>NZ_CP178608.1:0-5474608 GCF_047300815.1 Herbaspirillum huttiense
ATGGAAAACTTCTGGCAGGCCTGCTCCCACAAACTTGAGCAGGAGCTGACGCCTCAGCAATACAGCGCCTGGATCAAGCCGCTGGTCCCGCTCGACTTCGAGGACGGGCTGCTGCGCATTGCCGCGCCCAATCGCTTCAAGCTGGACTGGGTCAAGACGCAGTTCGCCAACCGCATCACCGCGCTGGCCTGCGAGTATTGGGACGCGCCCACCGAAGTGCAGTTCGTGCTGGACCCGCGCGGCAACCAGGGCCGCCGCCCGGCCGCCAATGCGCAAGCCAATGGCGGTGGCGCCAACGGCCTGGGTTTGCCCAACCACGAGCAGCTGCACCTGGATCCGGAACCGGCCCAGCCAGTGCGCGCCGTCGCCCCGCGCCAGGAACAGTCGCGCATCAACCCGGTGCTGACCTTCGACAACCTGGTGACCGGTAAGGCCAACCAGCTGGCACGCGCGGCCGCCACCCAGGTGGCCAACAACCCTGGCACGTCCTACAACCCGCTGTTCCTGTATGGCGGCGTGGGTCTGGGTAAGACCCACATCATCCACGCCATCGGCAATCAGGTGCTTGTGGATAACCCGGGTGCAAAGATCCGCTACATCCACGCCGAGCAATATGTGCGCGACGTGGTGACGGCCTACCAGCGCAAGGGCTTTGACGACTTCAAGCGTTATTACCACTCGCTGGACCTGCTGCTGATCGACGATATTCAATTCTTCGGCGGCAAGAGCCGCACCCAGGAAGAATTCTTCTACGCCTTCGAAGCCCTGATCGCGGCCAAGAAGCAGATCATCATCACCAGTGATACCTATCCCAAGGAAATCAGCGGCATGGACGACCGCCTGATCTCCCGCTTCGACTCTGGCCTGACGGTGGCCATCGAGCCGCCCGAGCTTGAGATGCGGGTGGCGATTTTGATGAAGAAAGCTTCCGCAGAAGATGTGGTGCTGTCCGACGACGTCGCCTTCTTCGTGGCCAAGCACCTGCGTTCGAACGTGCGCGAGCTCGAAGGCGCGCTGCGCAAGATCCTGGCTTACTCCCGTTTCCACGGCAAGGACATCACCATCGACGTGGTCAAGGAAGCCCTGAAGGACCTGCTCTCGGTGCAGAACCGCCAGATCTCGGTGGAAAACATCCAGAAGACCGTGGCCGATTTCTTCAACATCAAGGTCGCGGACATGTATTCCAAGAAGCGCCCGGCCAACATCGCCCGTCCGCGCCAGATCGCCATGTACCTGGCCAAGGAGCTGACCCAGAAGAGCCTGCCGGAAATCGGCGACCTCTTCGGCGGGCGCGACCACACCACCGTGCTGCACGCAGTGCGCAAGATCGCCGCCGACCGCGCCAAGAGCCCGGAATGCAACCACGAGCTGCACGTGCTGGAACAGACCCTGAAGGGTTGATCCGCCTGACAACGCACAGGCGCGAAAACGCCTGTGGATAAATCGACATGCCGCCCGCTTCCAGCGTGAACCGGGCGGCATTTCTTTTCCACAGGGCATTGCGGCAAAACGACGGTGCATTTCGCCAAAAGCGCCTGTGGATAATTGAAAAATGCCGCCTTCGGCGGCATATGAAAGAAAAGACAACCCGCCCGCTCGCCTGCCCTTTTTTCCCTTCCAAAGCCCTCGCCTGACCCCTGCCGCACTACTCTGAAGAGGGGATGATTGGTACAATGGAAGGCGTTATTTCGCAGGCGGACGCAAGGGCCGGCCACGGAGCAGGAAATCCGCGAAGTATCACGGAAACTTCGAATAAAACACCGGCAAGTTCCGGCAAAAGTATTCAAATGTTCCAAACGTATAGCCAAGTGGTTCTGGCTGCCCGGGTTTGTCAGGCGCAGATGGACAATGCCGGGTCGCTGTATCACCAGCTCTTCGGGAACGGGTATCGGACCGGCAGCGGCCGGTCATGCACTAGCAGGAGCGTTGCGTATTTCGGGAAGTGAGTTCAGCAGTGCGTGGGCAGGTTGCACTGCAGGCAGCAGCTGTTTTTCACCAGAGGAGGAACACGCGCGACATGGGCATGACTGAACGCCGGCCAACGGCGCCCTTTAAACCACTATTAGCAAGGACAAACTGACTATGCAATTGGTTAAAACCCAACGAGACACGCTCCTGCGTCCTCTGCAGATCGTGAGTGGTATTGTCGAGCGTCGGCACACATTGCCGATTCTGGCCAATATTCTCATTCGCAAGGACGGCGAGAAGGTGTCTTTCCTGTCCACCGACATCGAAGTGCAGATCACCACGCACGCCGACGTCGGTTCGGGTAGCGAGTCCACGGCCACCACGGTCGCGGCCCGCAAGCTGCTCGACATCCTGCGCGCCCTGCCGGATTCCGGCGAAGTGTCGGTCTCCCTCTCCAACAAGCGTCTGACCGTGCAATCGGGCAAGTCCCGCTTCGCCCTGCAGACCCTGGCCGCCGAAGAATTCCCGACGGTAGCCCAGGCCGAGCACTACAACGCCCAGGTCAACCTGCCGCAGAAGACCCTGAAGCACCTGTTCAACATGGTTCACTTCGCCATGGCCCAGCAGGACATTCGTTACTACCTGAACGGCCTGTTGCTGGTGGTGGAAGGCAAGAACGTCATTGCGGTCGCCACCGACGGCCACCGCCTGGCCTTCTGCCAGGTCGAGACCGAACAGGACTTCCCGCGCCAGGAAGTCATCATCCCGCGCAAAACCATCATCGAGCTGCAACGCCTGCTCGACGACAGCGATGATGAAGTCCAGCTGCAGATCGCCAACAACCAGGTCAAGCTGACCTTTGCCGACATCGAGCTCATTTCCAAGCTGGTCGAAGGCAAGTTCCCCGACTACACCCGCGTGGTGCCCAAGGGCTACAAGAACAGCTTCACCATCAGCCGCGACCAGCTGCTGCGCTCGCTGCAACGCGCGGCCATCATGACCAGCGACAAGTTCAAGGGCGTACGCTGGGTGATCGCCCCAGGCAGCCTGAAGATCAGCTCCACCAATGCCGACCAGGAAGAAGCGGTCGAAGAACTGGAAATCGACTACGGCGGCGACACCGTCGACATCGGTTTCAACGTCAGCTACCTGCTGGACGTGCTCAACAACCTCAAGAACGACTACGTCAACATCGCCCTGGGCGATGCCAACTCGTCGGCCCTGATCACCATCCCTGACAACGCCGACTTCAAGTACGTCGTCATGCCGATGCGGATCTGAGCAAACCCGCTCCACGCGCACGAGGGGCCGTCCCAGACGGCCCCTCGGTTGCTTTTAAGAATTCCAAAGATTCATCCCCAGAATTCCGTTTTTTGCAGCTCCCTAGTCGTTTGGCTAGCATTTTCAGAAGGTAACCATGTCCTCCAGCCCCGCAGACAACACCAATTCCGCGCAACAAAGCTATGGCGCTTCTTCCATCCAGATCCTGGAAGGCCTGGAGGCGGTGCGCAAGCGTCCCGGCATGTACATTGGCGACACCTCTGACGGCACCGGCCTGCACCACCTGGTGTTCGAAGTGCTGGACAACTCGATCGACGAAGCCCTGGCCGGCTATTGCAGCGAGATCCACGTCACCATCCACGCCGACAACTCCATCTCGATCACCGACAACGGCCGCGGCATCCCCACGGGCCTCAAGATGGACGACAAGCACGAACCCAAGCGTTCGGCGGCCGAAATCGTGATGACCGAACTGCACGCCGGCGGCAAGTTCGACCAGAACTCCTACAAGGTCTCCGGCGGCCTGCACGGCGTGGGCGTGTCCTGCGTGAATGCACTGTCCAAGAAGCTGAAGCTGACCATCCGCCGCGACGGCCGGGTCCACGCGATGGAATTCGCCAAGGGCATCGTGCAGAACCGCGAACTGGAGATGATCGATGGCGTGCAGGTCTCCCCGATCAAGGTCGTGGGCGAATCCGACAAGCGCGGCACCGAAGTCCACTTCTGGGCCGACGAAGAAATCTTCACCCACGTCGAATTCCACTACGAGATCCTGGCCAAGCGTATTCGCGAATTGTCCTTCCTGAACAATGGCGTTCATATCAAGCTGACCGACCAGCGTACCGGCAAGGAAGAGGACTTCGCCTTTGAAGGCGGCACGCGCGGCTTCGTGGAATACATCAACAAGAACAAGAGCATCCTGAACCCGACCATCTTCCAGGCCACCGGCGAGAAGCAATCCGACCAGGGCACGCTGGTGTCGGTGGACGTGTCGATGCAATGGAACGATGCCTTCAACGAGCAGGTGCTCTGCTTCACCAACAACATCCCGCAGCGTGACGGCGGCACTCACCTGACCGGCCTGCGCGCGGCCATGACCCGCGTCATCAACAAGTACATCGAAGAAAACGATCTCGCCAAGAAGGCCAAGGTCGAGATCTCCGGCGACGACATGCGCGAAGGCCTGACCTGCGTGCTGTCGGTGAAGGTGCCGGAACCGAAGTTCAGTTCGCAAACCAAGGACAAGCTGGTCTCCAGCGAAGTGCGCGGCCCGGTGGAAGAAATCGTCGCCAAGACCCTGACCGACTTCCTGGCCGAGAAGCCGAACGACGCCAAGATCATCTGCGGCAAGATCGTCGAAGCCGCGCGCGCCCGCGAGGCTGCGCGCAAGGCGCGCGAACTGACGCGCCGCAAGGGCGTGATGGATGGTTTGGGTTTGTCTTCCAAGCTGGCGGATTGCCAGGAACGCGACCCGGCGCTGTGCGAGCTGTACATCGTCGAGGGTGACTCCGCAGGCGGCTCGGCCAAGCAAGGGCGGGACCGCAAGTTCCAGGCGATCCTGCCGCTGCGCGGCAAGGTGCTGAACGTGGAGAAGGCGCGCTTCGAGAAGATGCTTTCTTCCGAGCAGATCACGACGCTCATCGCGACCCTGGGCACCAGCATCGGTGCTGACGAATTCAATCCGGACAAGCTGCGTTACCACCGCATCATCATCATGACCGATGCGGACGTTGACGGCGCCCACATCCGCACGCTGCTGCTGACGCTCTTCTATCGCCAGATGCCGGCGCTGGTCGAACGCGGCCACATCTACATCGCCCAGCCGCCGCTGTACAAGGTCAAGGCGGGCAAGGACGAGCGCTACCTGAAGGACGACTTCGAGGAAGCGCAGTACATGATGCAGATCGCCCTGAACGATGCCGAGATCAAGCCTTCCGAAGGTGCTGCGCCGATCAGCGGCGAGGCGCTGGTGGAACTGGCACGCCAGTACAACACGGCCAACGCGATCATCATGCGCCTGTCGCGCGCCATCGATGAATCGGCGCTGAACGCCATCATGACCGGCGGCGTGGCCCTGAAGATGGACAACATCGAGCAGGCCACCGCTACCGCGGAAGAACTGAAGAAGGCCATCAACGACATCAACATCGACGTGCAGGCGCGCGTGGATGAGCATAGCGAGAAGGTGGCGCTGCATATCCATCGTCGCCAGCATGGCAACATCAAGGTGACCGTGATCGATGCGGACTTTGTGAGCGGTCCGGATTACCAGCAGTTGTCGACGGCAGCCGAGACCTTCAAGGGACTCATCGGCAAGGGCGCCATCGTGGCGCGCGGCCAGGGCGAGAAGCGCAAGGAATCGGTCATCACTGAATTCCGCCAGGCCATGGCGTGGCTGCGTGATGAGGCCGAGCGCGGCGTGAACAAGCAGCGTTACAAAGGTCTGGGTGAGATGAATCCTGAGCAGCTGTGGGAAACCACCATGGATCCGACCGTGCGCCGTTTGCTGAAGGTGCAGATCGAGGATGCGATTGCTGCGGATCAGATCTTCATGACCTTGATGGGCGATGATGTGGAGCCGCGTCGGGCGTTCATTGAATCCAATGCGTTGCAGGCGGGGAATATTGACGTTTGATCAGCCTGAAGCCAGCATTGAAAGACGTGAAAGTTGATGTTCTGGTGAAGGTCATTCGGACACTTTGTCTGTATTCCGACCCGAAGCAGCGGGGATTGTCGCGTCGGGTAGCTTTACCAAAGTCTGTTGCTGAGGCTGTCGAATTCCTCTCCCCGCTCGAAGCTTTGTTGGCCGAGTGGCCAACGGGTTTTCGGGGGCATGTTGAACAACGCATTGGGGCCGGCCGCACGGATGCTCGCACCTTAAACACGTTGCTGGGTGACTGGTATATCAGCCTGCGCAAGCTCTGCCAGGGCACAACGCTTGAACCGCTACTTCAGATCATCATCGACGTCGCCGCTGAAAAATCCGATTGCGTACTGGGACTGGATTCGGCCAAGACTATGGCCGAGGATGCAACGGGATATATGCGGGCGCCGGATGCAGCCAAAGCCATAGGTGTCAGCGTCTCAAGGCTGCACGACTCGATTCAAGCGGGCGAATGTGAGCACCGCGCACGGCGTACAGGCACGCGTGGCCAGGTGTACGAAATTCCATGCACCGAAGTTGAGCGTATCAAACGGAGACGTGATGAATGGATTTCAGACACCGCTGCCTGCGAGTTGGCGCGGATTTCGCCTAGCGTGCTTGAGCGCATGAAAGCCGCCGGCGTTGTTGAGTTTGATGCTCGATGGCGCGAAGACCTCCTGAAAGGTGGTGCGGTCGAGCAGAAATCTCTTCTGGACCTCTATGAACGTGTGGTTCGGTCGGCAGAACCTGGCGCCGTCGATGACGACGTAATGCTCACATGGGCAGAGCTGACTAGCCGTCGTATGGGAGAAAAGCAGGCCATTGAGTCACTGATGAAAGCCATTGCGGAGGGCAATGTGAAAGCCGTCGCTCGTGCTCGAACGTTGGGCGAAATGCCTTTCCTGAGGTCGGATGTGTCACGCTACTTCGGCACTCCATTGCTTGAGGCTGGTATGTCGATTCAGGAGTTGGCTAAAGTGACAGGGTGGAAATGGGAGTCAATTTCGCACTGGATGGACGAAGGGCTGCTTGCCTCCGAATCGATTCAACGTCGCGGCCAGCACTGTCGAGTCGTGTTGCCGCATCAGCTGCTGGCGTTCCGACAATCCTACATTCCGCTTGCCGACCTGGCACGTGGCATGGGAACCAAGTCGTCTGCGCTACTTAGACTACTGTCTGGTATCGAATTGGTTGGTGCCCAACAGCTGCCGAGTGGAGCTGTTCGCGGAGTGCTGATTCGAGTCGCCGAGCTGGGACGCTTAGCGGTTCTTGGAGCAAGGGCCGGACAGGACCTGTTTGTTCCTGCTGAGCCTGAGTAATCCTGCTTGTTGTCTCCCCTCGTAACAGGCGGTTTCATTGCTGTTGAATTTTCTCAACATGAGTGAAGCCGCTGCCACTGTGTTAGAAGAGGGAAATGGCTATCGCGTCCTGTTAGGTATTCTTGTAAAACGTCATAGGTTACTGGCAGCACCGCTCTCTACGTACATGCGCTTTTTCGAGAACAGACAGAATGCTAAAAGGCTCAGCCGTAAAACCAATAAGCCTCCTTGTTCTTATAAGCTACGGGCGGTGAGGCTGAGCCCAGCCCTCCCTGGCGTAGCCAAGGATGAGCCTTCACTCAGCTGTTACCCGTAGTGCTACGGTATGGAGCCAGCCTCGCCCGGCAGACTTTCGTTCCGCGCCTCTGCCTTCGCCAGCGCGCCGGACATCTCAGAACTACCCCCCAGAGTCCAGTATCCCCGGCGTGCTGGTGGTTAGCACCTCGTCCACGCCGGCGGCAATTACCACATTACCGAATCCTATCGACTGGATAGGGCGGCCATCTGACTTGGCGGCATTGTGCGCGGCGAGTCTCATGTAGGTCGTTGCATTGAGTATATGCAATTCACGGGACGATGTATTAGCCTACCCAACGCGAATATCCGTCGGCCTTGAGCAGGCGGACGGTACAGCTTGGCCATGACATTTTTGACTCTGGTATTCATCAGATGAATCTACTCCACTGCTGTGGAGGTGCGTCGAGCTCTGGCCAGCCTTATTTCCTTTCGTCGGCCCCAGTTTCCGTTGTTTCATCTTTCCGCTGACGCCCAATACGTGCCTCCGCCGAGGCTCTCGCCCGCTTTCTACCCAACTCCATCGCTTTACGGACGTCCCGGTCAATGGCACCCAGGTCTTGTTCAGGATTCGCCAACTGAGCCAATTCATGGTCACGCCGGAGGAGCCACAGAGCGGTGGCCAGGATGCCGACGCTTATAGTCGGGTCGCCGGCCTCAAGGCGCTGGAGGGTGGGGATTGAGACGCCCATGCGACCAGCCCAGACCTTGAGGGACTCTTTACGGCGCAGGCGTGCCACGGCGAGGTCGGCACCAAGCTTTTCGAGGGCGGTTTGGGTAGATGGAGGGAGCTGCCAGATGGCGCGGGGGCGCGGAGGCATATATATAGATATCTACGTAGTGGGGATACTCGTACAACTATACATTCATTTATTGCGTCTAGCATCTTTCGAAAAGAGAACGCGGCTCAGACGATGAGTCGCGTTCGGTGCTAGGTCATCGGCAGGTTGAGACTTGGCGCAAGAGGAGCTCCTGCTCATTGCGCAGGGCTGCGAGTTTTTCAACCTTTTCCGGTGCCCTCGGACGGGTTTCCTCTCCAACTAGCTTGAATTCACTGACGTATGTAACGTCGGCGATATCTGCGTCGACACGGTTGAGGCGTTTCTTCACGAAGGCGCAGTTTGGTGCTGAGGAGGCGCTGGCTTGGAGCTGCTGGACGTCCTTCTTAGCCGTGGCAAGCTCGGCAACCTTGGCTGCCAGCTTTTCATTCATTTGCTTCAGCAGGTCTTCGGCACGGTCGGCTCTGGCTTGCTCTTTGCCCAGTTGGACCGTAAGAGTCGACAGCTCCTGTGCCTTTTCGGATTGCGCTTGGGTCAGAGCGTTTTTGTACAGCAGCTCGCCACCGGCATAAAGAGTGGAACCGATGCCTGTGACCAGTCCACCGAAGAGTGAGAGCAGTGGTATCAAAGGAATGTTGCGCTTGGGGGCGGAAGGTGGCGGTGATGTAGGACCGCCAAGTGATGCGATAGGGGTGAGTGGTTGCTGTGTCGTCATGTTGATACTTTCAAAAGTTAACAAAGAGGGTTTAACGAACCCACCTGAAGAGCCTATAACGCGTTTTGTCGTACGCAACTTTTGGTCAGTGGCGTTTCGCGAAAGCAAGGCTACGGGCTTTTCGCTTCGCAAAATGGTCACGAAGTGCCCTCCAAGAGGCGTTATCTCTTTTAGAACCGTCTTTTATTCACTTTTTTGTGGATTGATTGTTTGTATGGCAACGGAATCACGTTGAAGAACCTTGGCCAGGTTCTGGCGGCCAAGAGCAACGGCTTCCTGGCTGCTTACGATTTGTGCGAGAACGTCGACGAGGTGAAGAACAACCTCGAAGACATTGAACAAAAGACGTTGCTCTCTTTTTATAAGAACGACCTTGGAATAGACGACCAAGAAATTGTCGACCGAGACTCGGACCCTCCTCGGCCTCAGATAACCGATGGGCTATCCGCCGAACTTCTCAAGCGCAATCTGCACCTTCGTTTTCACCGCTGGCTCGGTAACCTCCCACTCAGCCGGAAATGCACGCACGGCCGCTTTGGGCACGATAACCATTTCGTAGCCCAATCGGTCAAGCACCGCCATCAAGGTGGTGACCTTATAGTCCGACTCCCCGCTAAGTACCCCGGTCAGAGTTCGCCTGGCAATGCCGGCACGCTCACGTAGGTCCTGTTGGGTTATCTTCTGCTTCTTCATCGCGTCGCGCATTAGAGTCGCGATGTCTACTAGATTTCGCATCGATGCCTCATAAGTTTCAATTCCGAATGGGCAGCAAAGTAGGATTTATTCGAAATATCCTACTTTGATGGCCATGTCTTGCCGTGTTCGAAGGCAAGCCTCTCATCGTCCCGCATGCCGCGGCACTTGTCGACGGCCTCAAGCGCATCCCTGGTTTCTCCCTTGTCGGTCACGAGGAGATTCAGCCACATGCCAGCGAGCACGGTGAAAAGCAATTCGATGTTCGTCGACTTGCCGTTCTCCAGTCGGGAGAGCGCGCTCTTAGAAATGCGGAGCTGGTCTGCGGCGTCAATCAGTTTGATGCCACCGCTGGTCCGACGGTGCCGCAGTATTCGGCCCAGCGCCGTCATGTTTGATGCGTGCGGATGGAGCACTTCTTCCTCCGTCCTTATCGTCCTTCCCATAATTCCCACCTTTGGTGATTAATGATGCTGCTCGACGGCGCCGGGGCAATTGAGTCTCGTAAGTGGGAATAAAGGCTCGGAGGCGCCCTGGGCATCCCTCTTCTCTCGATGTCATTTAGTTGTAGGCCTGCCGAACGCTAGGTGGGAGCGGCGTTATACCGCGTTATACCAACTTCGGATAATTATCCCGACGCAGGATAATTCTGGATAACGGCGGTCGAGCGATGTGCTTGCGGAAACGATTCAGGAAATCTATGTACTTTTCGGACAGAAGAACCATAAATCGAAGTGATTTTCGGACAGGCCGGGACAAATCGGCACCTGTTTCGGACATGCGATGCTCTGCTTGGATACCTGATGGAATATGTAGACGGTATTGCCCCCAATTTACATTAAGGTTTGCAGTAAGAACGCCGGCTTGGTAACCTGCATTAAAGGGCCCCTCGAGCCGACTTGTGGGGGGCGCCGCTAGATAAGAGGAATCGGATCCGATGGACCAGAGGCCCCGCTAGTCGGGGCTTCTGCATTCGCGACAGTGGCGTCGAACAAGAACCCAAGATATCCCCCCCTTTAGGTTTAGGCTCCTATGGCATCAAGGTAAGGTTTTTCTCTACCTTTTTGATTTTCGTTTCTTGGTTGTTTCCGGTCGTGCAGCCTCTATGATGGTTTTGACGACACTAGGATTTGCCTGGACGAGCCTTGCATTCTCAGCCGCGTAGCCATACAGGTCTCTCAGGGCCGTCACAACGCCGGCTGACCTTGAGAATCCGCCCTCGCAGTGGACGAGCAAAGTGTGAACGGTATCTGGAAGTGCTTGGGCGAATCGCAATATGTCTTCTGCGTCATCTTTAGTCATTGCCGCAGGGAGCTTCTCTGCCGCACGTGCTGAGAGCTCGCCAAGGAAATCGACGTCTGCGAAGCTGAGTCGAAGCAGATACTGGTACTCAGGCAGTTGGGCGGGAGGTTTTTCAGGGGTCGTGATGGAAATCATGGCCACCCCGTCAATCAACGGGATGCGTTCCGCGTCGCCTCGGGACAGGGCGAATACCTGTCTGCCTTGTGCAGAGGGCCGGTACAGTTTGGCAACGACGTCTTTGACTCGAGTGTTCATTGGATAAATTTATCGTTCCTATGCGACGCCGTGTCAAGCTCCAGCCAGGCGCGTAGGACTGATTTTCGATGAGACGTCTTTTGCTCACTCCGGAGGAAGGTGCCGTCTAAAGCATAAGTTATTCTTGCCGTGGAGGATGTGATGACTATTCGGGAAACTTGTGGGGAATTCAGGACATAGTGAGTGACCTGATTGGTGTGTTATTGCACTAAATACTGACCCAGGATTTGCATCGAATCCTGACCCGTACGAGTTTCTATTATTACGCAGATGCCTTTTCTGCGGCTCCTCCTTTCTTCGTGTTTCGAGTGGAACTGTTCTTGAAACGGTAGCTGTCATTGCCTGTTTCGACAATGTGGCAGTGATGAGTGAGTCGGTCGAGTAGAGCGGTAGTCATTTTGGGGTCTCCGAATACGGTTCCCCATTCTCCGAATCCGAGGTTAGTGGTGATGATTAGGCTGGTACGCTCATAGAGTTTGCTGATGAGGTGGAATAGCAAAGCCCCGCCTGCTTGGCTGAATGGAAGATAGCCAAGCTCATCTAGTATTACGAGATCAGTATGTAGAAGGCGTGTTGCCAAGTTTCCCGCTCGCCCTTGTTGCTTTTCCTGTTCAAGCATGTTCACGAGCTCGATTGTGGAGAAATAGCGTACGCGGGCACCGTGATGCTCAATAGCTTGAATCCCAATTGCACTTGCTAAATGTGTCTTGCCGGTACCTGGGCCGCCAACCAGGACTACGTTCTGTCCGCCTCCTAGGAACGCACAAGTATGTAGCTTGCGCACTAGCGCTTCGTTCGCCTCGCTTGCACCGAAGTCGAAGCCGCTGAGATCGCGATAAGCGGGGAACCTAGCGGTTTTCATTTGATAAGCAAGCGACCGCACCTCCCGTTCAGCGATTTCCGCTTTGACCAAGTCTGAGAGAACAGGAAGGGCCGCTTGAAATGCCGGCGAATTCTGCTCGGATAGGTCGGCTACGGCTAGTGCCATTCCCCGCAGTTTCAAGATTCGAAACATTTCCAGTAGTGATTCAGGCTGCATCGACATGGTCTCCATCCTTATCTCTCAAAATGTCATAACGCCCAACGTCTGCCTTGGGTTCTTTGGTCAGTTGAAGTGCTTCCGGTGGAGTAACTTTCGGAGCTGGCGAGCCGTCCAATAAACGACTCAGTACATTGAGGACCACCTGCTTTGAGGGCGCGCCGCTCTTCAGGGCGGTCTCCACGGCGGATAAAACAATGTTCTCGTCGTGAAACATCACAAGTGCAAGTACCTCGACCATTTCGCGATCTCCGCCAGGACGTTTAAGCAGAATCGCCTGCATCTCTTTGAATGCGGCAGGTAAGTCTGAAAATGGAGCGCCGTTGCGTAAGGCCCCAGGTTTCCGTTGCAAAACCGTCAAATAGTGACGCCAGTCATAGATTGTTTGGCCAGGGCCGTGGTCGCGGTTGATGACCCGGTTATGCTCAGCAATGCGTTTTCCTTCTGCGATGAAGACCAGGCGTTCGGCATAGATGCGTAGGCTGATTGGGCGATTGGCAAACGATGACGGGACGCTGTATCGATTCCGGTCGAGCGTAACGAGACATGTCGGTGACACGCGTTTTGATTGCTCGACGAATCCGTCAAATCTCTTTCCTGTGGCCAGAAGATGCGGGCGTTCGCTCTCCCAAACTGTCCAAACGCTTTCGTTGAGTTCGGGGTGCTTGATTTGCTTCCAGTGCCGCTTGCATTCCGTGCTGAGCCACTGGTTCAGTGCAGCGAGGTTGGCAAATTCTGGAGCCTTTTGCCATATGCGGTTTCTGCTGTCACGGACGTTCTTTTCGATTTGCCCTTTTTCCCACCCGGAGGCCGGGTTGCAAAACTCTGCATCGAAAAGATAATGGCTCGTCATTGCGGTGAAGCGGGCATTCACCTCGCGTTGCTTGCCAGACATCACTTTATCGACAGCGGTCTTCATGTTGTCGTAGATGCCGCGGCGGGGAATTCCCCCGAAGGCCTCGAATGCACAAGCATGTGCATCGAAAAGCATCTCGTGCGTCTGCAGAAGGTAAGCTCGTAGGAAGAAAGCGCGGCTGTAGCTGAGCTTAAAGTGGGCGATTTGGAGCTTGGTTCGCTCGCCACCAATGACTACCCAATCCTCGCTCCAGTCGAATTGAAATGCCTCTCCGGGGGCGAATGAAAGAGGGATGTATGTTGATTTGCTCGCAGATTTGACCCTCTCCATTTGACCCACCTTCCATTGCCTGCTGAAGGCAGCCACCCGGTCATACGACCCCTCGTATCCCAGCTCTCTTAAGTCCAGGAACATCTGTTTCAGGGTCCTTCTTTGCTTCCGAGATTTGACCGCCTCTGCGCTGAGCCAAGCGGAGAGCCTGGCGGTGAAGTCATCGAGCGAGCTTGGCGAACGCCTTGCTGGATAAGCAGGTTCGCTGACATCGGATCGGATGTAGCGGCGAACTGTGTTGCGGGATATGTCGAGCCTGCGGGCGATTTCCCGAATTGAGATGCGGTCTCTGATGTACCAGCGTCGAATAATTCCAAGTAGGGCCACGTCTATCACTCCGTTCTCCCGCTCGCTGTCATGAGCAGGATTGTGGTCTAAACATGGGTCAACTTTGGATGCAAATTTCCTGGGAAAGTGGGTCAGTTTTCAATGCAAATCAACATGGGTCAATTTGCACGCAATTGACCCATGCATTTGGCTAGACAGCTTGTGCACCAAGCATTCCAGCGTTGGGCCGTGTTTCCCAAAAGTCCGCCGGTCTGACGAAAAGCTCTGAGAGAAATGACCCACCCCGCTTGACATGCTCTGGACCAGACTGCAATTCAGTCGCTGCAGCCTGCACAAAACCTTACGCTTAAATCGATTTCCTCTTGGGGGCATGGGAGAGTATCTCGTCCAGTAGCGCTGTCGAAAGTGGTGAGTAGCCGACGGCGCGGACCTGTCTCAAGAAATGCTTCCAGATTTCTCAATCCTTGCTTCCACCTTCCCGCAGGAGGCCCGAGTTTACGGGGCGCCGATTCTCAAGTTATGGGTCGCGCTACACAGCCAGCTCAGGGATTTCACAGTCGGCGAGCTGATGGATTGACGGTAGATCCCTTCTTGGGCCCTGATTAGGTTGACCCCATTCTTCGCAAAAACCTGGCCACTTCGGTGGCCAGGTTTTTTTTCGTCTGAAGACATCATCAGCGCGCCCAAGATGCAGACATTCAGGGACGCCTAAAGTACGACGGTTTGTTCGCACCAAGAGAAGATAAAATGAATACTCTTTCCTATTGCGCGACTTTCTGCCGGACTCAACCATGTCATGTGTGTTCTGTTCTTTGCCCTCTGAGCGGCTCATTGCCCAGAATGATTTCGCTATTGCGATCCGCGATGGATTTCCGGTGTCCTTGGGTCATACGCTCATCATCCCCAGACGACACGTTGCCTCGTTCTTCGAGCTAAGCGAAGAGGAGCGGTCCGCCCTGTTCGTACTTCTGGATGAAGCAAAACGGACATTGGACACGCAATGCCATCCCGATGGATACAACATCGGAATCAACGACGGGGCCGCCGCAGGGCAGACAGTGATGCATCTCCACATGCACCTCATTCCGCGCTATGCAGGCGATCTCCCTGATCCGCGAGGCGGGGTGCGCTGGGTGATTGCGGAAAAGGCGGATTACTGGAGCCAACGCTGATCATGATGGAGATCCCCACTCCGGCTCAACAGCTTTCTTTTCTCGATCATGTCCAACGCCTGTTCGACGAGGGCGAATTTTCGGCTACCTACAAGTTCGCCCTGCTGCAGTCGATTACCGAGCTGGCTGTCGAGCATGGAGAAGATTCTGGCGAGAGTCTTGAGCTTTCCTTCGAACTAATCGCTGACAAGTTTTTGGAGATCTACTGGCCGCAAGTTGCGCCCTATACCCGCGACGGATTGGCCGCCGTCCTGATCCAGAACAGTGGCAGACAGGCGGCAACGATCACGCTATTGCAGGAGCTGCGCAGTCGGCACGGCACGCTTCCAAAGGCGCGTGCGTCTGCGGACTGGGCGAAGGCCTTACGCAAGACCGTCGCGCTGTTGAAGGAAATGCCGTTGTGGCGACTGCAGATACTCCGTCGAGAGCAAGTCCGCTTTCTCTATGAGCCTGCTTCAGAAGCCGCAATACGCCTGTTACCAGGCGTGATGTTCAATCTTCGTCGCTTCCATGGACTTCTTCATCAATTGAGTCGCCATGCCTGGATTCAGCATTTGCACGCCAATCCGCTCAATGCCGCCGTGCTGGGCACGGGATCGGATCTGGAGCAGCTCCTGTTTGGCGCCGATCGCGCCAACCTGAGCGCCGTGCGCCCGGTCCTGAACACCATACAAAAAGGCCAGTGCTTTTATTGCCAGCAATCTCTTCAGGAGAATGGCGAGGTCGATCACTTCATTCCCTGGTCACGTTATCCACGCAATCTGGGCGAAAACTTTGTTCTGGCGCATCGCCGCTGCAATGGTGATAAAAGAGATCTGTTGCCGGCTGCCATCCATCTCGCGAAGTGGCAGGAACGCAACCGTACGCATGGAGCGTATTTGTCCGAGCAGCTAGGCGCGGGCTTTGTTTGCGATGAGCCCGCCATGCGGCGTATTGCGTATTGGGCCTATCACCACGCCTATGCAACCTCCTCCCAGTGTTGGTCCGGCGTCGGGCAGACTGGCCCATTGAGCAGCGATTACCAGCACCTCCTGGCCGGGCAAGTGTACTGAGATGATGCCGCTCAAGAACTTGAATTCGCCCGAAGCCATTCGTGCGGCAATGAGTGAATACGACCGCCTTGGCAGAACCTACTTTCTTGAGAAGTACGGCTACGGCAAGTCACGCGATTACATGCTCCGTGATCGTCACTCAGGCAAGCTCTACGATGCAGCGGCCGTCGTGGGGGTGGCTTATGGCGTTGCATTTCCAGATACTGGTCCCCTCCGATCGGAGACCTTCTCTGACGGTGGCGTTTCCGCTGAAGCGATTCTTCGTGAACTGGACTTCGAGGTAGTCAGGATCGGTCAGGACTGGACTGCTGAAGAGGTGGAGGCCACCGTTCGTGACTACTTTAATATGCTCCGCGCGGAGGCATTCGGGCTTCCGTACAACAAAGCCGAACACAATGAACACCTGCGCCGCCAGCTGACGACTCGCAGCAAATCTTCCATTGAGCTCAAGCACCAAAATATTTCGGCAGTGCTGGATCAGCTGGGACTACCCTATATTCGCGGCTACAAACCGCGGACCAATTTGCAGGAATTGCTCCGTCGCACCGTGTTTACCTTCATCGACGCACAGCGTGGCGAGCTCGCCAAAATGATGGATAGTTTTGACGCACAAACCGAGCCCGCGCAACAGCAGTTTCGTGGCGTGCTCGTTGCTCGACCAACAGTGGAGCCAACGATACGTATTCCCAAGCGTCTAAGGCTTCCGCGCAAGTTGGACTACGCCGCGCGTGAAGAGCGTAACCGCCAATTGGGTCACGCTGGCGAAGCGTGGACGGTGTCGTTTGAAAAATTCAGACTCCATGACGAAGGACGTGATGATCTCGCAGGCCGGGTCGACTGGATCGCTGACCGTATTGGGGATGGCGCCGGGTATGACATCCTGTCGTATGAGTCCGTGGATCAGGCGCGATTCATTGAGGTGAAAACGACCAACGGCGGTCCGCTGACGTCCTTCATCGTGACTCGGAACGAATTGGAGTTTTCGGAAGAGGTCGGCGACGCTTTCTGTTTATATCGTCTCTTCGAGTTCGCTACTTCCCCCAAGCTCTTCATCCTACGCGGCACGATTTCATCCAATCTTGAACTGGAAGCCGTCGACTATCGCGCTCGGCTCAAGGCGACCGCCTGAGCCATTCCCATCAGCAAAAAATCTCAATTCCTCACGACCGCAATCCCGCTCCCTGTCGGCTTCGCAGCCGATTCCCCCATCGCTGCCCCCACACCACAAAATCCTCACCACCCCACACAAATCCTTGCGATTCCCTCCCCGCTTGCATAACATCATCTGAACAATTCGAGCTCCCCACCGCCATGAGTAGAGACAAGTCGAGCGCCCGAAGCGTAGTCGCGGTCTTGCTCGTCCTGGCGATGAGTCTGCTCTGCGCCGCCTCCGCCCGCGCCCAATCGCCTGCCGACAATGCGCAAGTCATCGAGATCAAGCTCGCCGATCTCAATGACGACAATCCCTTGATCAACTACCGCAAAGCCGTCCTCGAACTGGCCATGCGCGCCAGCGGCCGTCCCTTTTCCATCAAGGGCTGCCGCGTCGCCAATGTCTCCACCTCCGATCAGCGCTACATCCAGCTGATTCAAGCCGGCCAGTACTGCAACCTCATCACGACCTCCGCCGGCAGCGGCATGACCCGCACCCTCGAACCCATCCCCTTCCCCATCTATCTGGGCGGCGGCGGCTATCGTGTCTTGCTGGCCAACCGGAAGAGCCTTGAAAGCGCCCGAACCATCCGCACCCTGGACGACCTGCGTACCTTCACCATCGGCTCCGGCATCGGCTGGGTCGATACCAGCATCATGCAGGCCAACCAGCTCAAGGTGGCGCAAAGCAACTACCTGAACCTGTTCGAGATGCTCAAGGCCGGCCGCTTCGACTTCTACAACCGCTCCATCTTCGAAGCCACCAGCGAACTGGAAACCTACGACTCCGCCCACCAGCTGGCCATCGTCCCTGATCTCGTGCTGTACTACCCGACCGAGCTCTTCTTCTACACCTCCCCGGGGCGCGACGATATCCGCGATGCCCTACTGGAGGGCCTGAAAAAAATCCATCGCAATGGCGCCCTGCTGGACCTGATCCAGAAACACAGTTCCACCCGGCAAGTGCGCCAGGCCATGCGCGGCACGCGTCCGCGCGTGATCGAGTTGTACAACGACAGGCTCACCCCCATCGAACGCCAGGCCATCGAGACTTACAAAATGGACTGGTTCAAATAGTCCACGCCGCCCTCCCATCCACCTTCTGAACCGCACGGCCCGCCATGATCAAGAAGACCACCAGCCTCGGCCTCTACATCGCCTGTGCCATGCTGGTGGCCATGAGCCTGCCGGTCGTGGTGGCGCTGACCATCCTCAATGGCACGCGCGAGCAGCAGATCAGCCAGGAAATGACCGCCCTGGTGGATGAAAAAAGCCAGACCCTGGCCCACAGCCTGGTGCTCCCGGTCTGGAGTCTCGACCAGAACGACATGATGGCCCTGCTGCAGGGAAGCATGCTCGATACCCAGGTGGTCTCGGTGGAAGTGCGCGATCCCGAGGAGCGCGTCCTCGTGCGCAAGGAAGAACCGCTGCGCCGCGCCGGCAGCCTGCTCACCCGTACCTTGCCGCTGACCATGCAGCAGCCGGACCGCATGGTCACGCTGGGCAGCGTGCAGGTGGTGGTGTCGGACGCCCAGCTGCAGCGCAAGCTCGCCGCAGACAAGCGCTTCCAGACCCGGGTGCTGCTGGCGCAGGCCGTGGTGGCGCTGCTCATCATCGGCCTCTTGGTCTATCGCCGCATCCTCGCGCCCATCCGCAAGCTGACCGTCGCGGCCGGCCGCATCGAACGCGGACAATTCGATACCCGTATCGCCCTCACGCAGAAGGATGAGATCGGTCTGCTGGCTCACCGCATGGAGGCCATGCAGACCAGCCTCAAAACCCTCTTCGACGAACAGGCGGCGATCCTCGGCAATATCCCGGCGGGCGTGCTGTTCGTGCGCGATGGGCGGATCGCCTTCGCCAATGATGCTGCGCAGTCCATGCTCGCGCTCAATGGCGCCGGGCTCACCGCGCTGGCCAGTGCGCAGATCTTCGAAGATGCGCAGCAGCAGAACCTCTACATCAACCAGACCCTGTTGCGCCCGCACGGCGCGACCGGCGAGATCGTGCTGCTCAAGCGCGCCGACGGCCGCAGCTTCCCGGCCGAGCTGCATACCTCGCTCATCGATGGTACGCGTCAGAGCGACCAGATCTGGGTCATCATCGATGTCTCCGAACGGCTGGAAGCCGAGAGCCGCATCGACCGTCTGGCCTTCTATGACCCCGTCACCGAGCTGCCCAACAAGAAGCTGTTCCTCGACCGGCTGCGGCGCGGACTGGGGCGGCAGCAGGCACACGGCTTGCCGCTGGTGGTGTTCTACATGGAAATGCATCGCGCCGACCTCTCGCACGGCCTGGTCAAGGCCGATGATGCGGACCGGCTCTTCAGGGAGTGCGCGTGGCGGCTGGGCGCCTGTGTGGCCGCCGATCAGACGCTGGCCCGGCTGGATGGCGAACGCTTCGCGCTGGGCTGCGATCTGCCGATGAGCGAACTGGCCGAAGGCATCCGTTTCTGCGAAGCCATGGCCAATCGCCTCATCGCCGCACTGGCCGAACCGCTCGGCAGCACCGTGAGCTTCCCCTACTCCCTCAACATCGGCATCAACATCCTGCGCGGGGAAGTGCAATCGGCCGAGGAAGCGGTGATGCAGGCCAAGCTGGCCATGGTGCAGTCACTGGTTGCGGGCCGCAATGTGTTCCGCTTCTTCGATCCGGCCATGCAGGCCCTGGCCAGCCAGCGCAGCGCACTGGAAGTGGAATTGCGCACCGCGGTGGCGCAGCACCAGTTCGTGGTGCATTACCAGCCGCAGGTCACCTTTGACGGCGATGTGGTGGGAGCCGAAGCGCTGGTGCGCTGGAAGCATCCGCTCAAGGGGATGGTGTCGCCGGCGCTGTTCATTCCGGTGGCAGAAGAATTGGGATTGATGGAAGAGATCGGCCACCAGGTGCTGGAAGCCATTTGCCGCGATCTCGAGGCCTGGCAGCGCGAGGGTCTGGCCAAGGAGCTTGTGGTGGCGGTCAATGTGTCAGCGCAGGAATTCAAGGCGGACCACTTCGTGGCGCGCTTCCACGAGACCATCCGCCAGCACCGCATCAGCTCCAAGGCGGTGAAGGTGGAACTGACCGAAAGCATGATGATCGACAGAATCGATGAGGTCATCGAAAAAATGAATGACCTGAAGTCGCATCAGGTCTCGATTTCGCTCGATGATTTCGGGACCGGGTATTCGTCCCTGTCCTACCTGGGGCGCTTCCCCATCGACCAGCTCAAGATCGATCAGAGCTTCGTGCGCAGGATGCAGGACGATGCAGCCACGGCCAGCATCATCCGCAGCATCATCATGCTGGGCCAGAGCCTGGGACTGTCCATCATCGCCGAAGGGGTGGAGACGATGGAACAGCGTGACCTGCTGCATGCGCAGGGTTGCACGCTGTATCAAGGCTATTGGTACGGCCGGCCCATGGGCGGTGAACATTTCACCGCGCTGCTGGAAGGCCGGCAGCGCGTGGCCTGATGGCTCAGGCGCCGTTGTAGAGCGAGGAGTCCAGCGCCTGGCCCTGGGTGCTGCTGTCGGCAACCGAAGGCTTGGCGCCGGTGCTTTGCATCGGTTCGCCCAGGCGTGCGGCTTGCAGCTCGGCGACCACATCAGCGCGCGTCTTGCTGGCCTGGAATTGCACCACCGGATAGTTGTTGCGGGCGTTCAGGTTGGCCTGGTCACGTGCGGCCTGGGTGGTCACGGTGGTTTGGGCGAAGGCAGACAGGGAGAAGGCGGTAGCCAGGGCGCCGAGGACGAGGTGCGAGGTTTTCATGATGGGATTCCTTTGAGTTCGGTTTCACAAGACCACTGGCGCGGCACAGGATGTGCGCTGCCAGGGAGGGCGCGATTCGCCGTGCTGTGTTGGCGAGTCGTTGGAATGGATTCTAGGGAGTGGGTCCGTACAGAAACATTGCCCAGTCATTACACATTTGTAATGAATGCCGCCTCCGGCTGGGCCACAATACGGGCTTGTCCGTCAGGAATTCCGATCATGCATATCTTGTTGGTAGAGGACGAGCCCAAATCGGGCGAGTACCTGCGTCGCGGCCTGACCGAGTCCGGTTTCGTGGTGGACTGGGTACAGACCGGCGTGGATGGCTTGCACAACGCTCGCACGCTGGATTACAAGCTGATCATCCTGGACGTGATGCTGCCCGGCATGAACGGCTGGGACATCCTGCGCGAACTGCGCCGCACGCATGACACCCCCGTCCTCTTCCTCACCGCCCGCGACGAAGTGGAAGACCGCGTCAAGGGGCTGGAACTGGGTGCCGACGATTACCTGGTCAAGCCCTTTGCCTTCACCGAACTGTTGGCGCGCGTGCGCACCCTGTTGCGGCGCGGCCCGAGCCGCGAGGCCGACCTGATCGAGTACGAGGATGTGGTGGTCGATGTCATCCGCCGCAAGGTCACACGTGCCGGCCAGCGCATCGATCTGACCGCCAAGGAATTCGCGCTGCTGCACATGCTGATCCGCCGTCCGGGCGAGGTGCTGTCGCGCCCTCAGATTGCCTCGCAGGTATGGGACATGAATTTCGACAGCGATACCAACGTGGTGGACGTGGCCGTGCGCCGTCTGCGCGCCAAACTGGATGAAGGATTCGAGCAGAAGCTGCTGCACACCGTCTGGGGCATGGGCTACGTGTTCGAGGTGCGCCGGTGAGACGTGCCACGGCCTCGATGAGCCTGCGGCTGGTGGTGCTGTTCGGGCTGCTGGCCCTGGTGCTCTTCACCGCGGTGGGCAGTTATCTCTCGCAATCGCTGCACATGCAGCTGGAAGCGCGCGATGATGAAGAGCTGGCCGGCAAGTGCCGCTCCATCAATCACCTGGTCGAGCATGCGGCCTCACTGGAGGACATCCTCGCGCGCCGCCACCTGGTACTGGACACCCTCTCCGGCCATGACCAGCTGCTGGTGCGCATCGCCCGCGCCGATGGCAGCACCCTGCTGGAAAGCCATGACCCCACGCGCACCGCGCCGGGCATGGACCTGTCCACCATCAAGATCCGCAGCTGGGATCATATCGAGACCTTGCGCATGGGCGACCTGCGCGCGCGCTACATGGCCAGCATGCCGGTCACGCGCTCGGGCGAAAAAGCCATCGTGCTGGTGGTGCGTACGGCCTCGGACCGCATGCTGCTGCTGGCGGACTATCGCGCCGATGTGTGGGGGGCAGCGGCCATCGGGACCTTGCTGGCAACGTTGTTGAGTTACTTCCTGGTGCGCAGCGGCTTGCGTCCCTTGCGCACGATGGCCGCGCAGACGCGCGCCATCTCGGCCCACAAGCTCGATACCCGGCTCGATCTGCAGGCCGCCCCGCGCGAACTGCACGAGATCGTGCAATCCTTCAACGACATGCTGGACCGCCTGCATCGCAGCTTCCAGCAGCTGAGCCAATTCTCCGCCGATCTTGCGCATGACGTGCGCACGCCCTTGAACAACCTGATGGTGCAGACCCAGGTGGCGCTGGGCAAGCCGCGCAGCCTGGATGAATACCAGGCCCTGCTCAGTTCCAACATCGAGGAATACGAACGCCTCTCGCGCATGATGGAGAGCATGCTGTTCCTGGCCCGCGCCGACAACGCCCACGTGGTCCTGCAGATCCAGCCGCTGGATGTGGCCGAGGAACTGAACCGCATCGCCGAGTACTTCGAGGGCATCGCCGAAGAGGCGCAAGTGCGCATTGCGGTGGCCGGCAGCGGCATCCTGCACGCCGATGTCACCCTGCTGCGCCGGGCCGTGGGCAACCTCGTCGCCAATGCCATCCGCTATACGCCGCCGCAGGGCGTCATCAGCCTGGAGGCCACCGTGGTAGCGGGCGCGACCCTGATCGGGGTGGCCAATCCCGGGCCGGGGATCCCGCCGGATCAGATCGAACGCATCTTCGACCGCTTCTACCGCGCCGACCCCTCGCGCAGCAGCGCCAGCGGTTCCAGCGGCCTGGGGCTGGCCATCGTGCGCACCATCATGGGCTTGCATGGAGGCGCTGCCAGCGCCTCCAGTGAAGCGGGAAAGCGCACGGTATTTACCCTGCGATTCCCACAGGTAGCGGTCAACGGGAGGTGAAACCTGACGCTGGCAATCGGACTTGGGCGGCGTCAGGGTGGAGTGGAATGAAGCAGAAGAACTGTACTGAAAGACGTACAGAAAAGCTTGGGACAGAAGGTACAAAAATCTGTACGGAAAAACGTACGTAAACAAGGTTAAAAAAAGCCGCAAGCCAGCGCCGTGAAGCAGCCGCGCGTGCAACGCGCCCTCAAGGGGAACATGGCCCTCAGCGCGATTCCTCACTGGGCAGCGACAACAGCCGCAGGCGCATCAGGTCAGGCAGTTCCATCTCCAGCGCGAAGGCCAATGCCTCCATGTTGTCGACAGAAATATTCCTTTCCCCGCGTTCGACTTCGCTCAGGTAGGTGCGACTGATGTCAGCACGGAAGGCCAGTTCTTCTTGTGACATCTCTTTCAGCCGGCGTACCCTGCGGACGTTCTGTCCGAAGATGACGCGGGCGCTCGGTGGAGTCTCTGTGTTTTTCATGAGCGCAAGGATCAGGCGGCTAGGGGTGACGGTCGATTAGCTACAATTACAAACGCACAAACTATCGGTGACAATGCACTTATACCCTCGAATCTCTTGCTAAATAATCGAAATTTATCGAGATTACGGCCGATATTTGAGTGCGTATTTTTCGAAAATCTACTAGTGATCTTTCGAAAATCTTTAGAACTTTGCCTTTAGTTTGTACTCCTCGTCTCATGCCGCGAGTTCACCGCCGGATCCCTTCTCATGAGCTGCCATGGATAAGTCATTCGCTTTGCATCGTGCCAAACGTCTCGCCCTGGCTTGCCTGCTGGGATCGGGGGTGTTGTTCGTCACCGCGTCGCTGGCACCGCCTTCGCTCTGGACGGCCTTGCTGCGCGCCATGGCCGAGGCCGCCATGGTGGGCGCGCTGGCGGACTGGTTTGCGGTCACGGCCCTGTTTCGCCGCGTGCCCCTGCCCTTCCTGGCGCGCCATACGGCCATCATCCCGCGCAACAAGGAGCGCATCGCCGACAACCTCGCCGTCTTCGTGGAAGAAAAATTCCTGAGTCCGCAATCGCTGGCCGGCCTGGTGCGCCGCCATGATCCGGCACAGCGGCTCTCGGCCTGGATGGCCGCGCCCGAGAACGCAGCGCGCCTGGGCGGCTACATGGCGCAGGCCGTCGCAGGCGTGCTCACGCTCACCGATGACCGCCGCATCCAGGCCTTCGTGCGGGAGGCCTTGCAGACCGCGCTGGGCAAGCTGGACCTGTCGCGCTCGCTGGCCAGCATCCTCGACACGCTCACCCTCGATGGCCGCCACCAGCAATTGCTGGATCGCGCCATCGTGGCCCTGGCCGAACTGCTCAACCGCGAACAGACGCGCGCCTTCATTGCCGAGCGCATGGTGGAATGGCTGCAGCGCGAATATCCCAAGATCGAGAAACTGCTGCCGTCGAACTGGATCGGCGAGAAGTCCGCCGACACGCTGGCCGACATCCTCGACAAGCTCCTTACCGGCATTGCCGATGATCCGCAGCACTCGCTGCGCCAGGCCTTCGATCGCCAGCTGGCCGGCTTCGTGGCACGCCTGAAGGACGATCCGGCGCTGCGCGAACGGGCCGAAGCCATCAAGCGCGAGATCCTGCAAGGGGAGGCCGTCAACGCCTATGTGGGCGGCCTCTGGGAAAGCCTGCGCCAGTGGCTGCGGCAGGACCTGGCGCGCCCCGATTCGGCCCTGCATGCCCAGGCCAGCGCGGCCACGCAATGGATAGGTCGCGCCCTGCAGGAAGATGCCGAACTGCGCAGTTCGCTCAACGCACATCTGGAACAGGCCATCGCCAGCCTCAGCCCGGACGTGGCGCAACTGCTCACGCGCCACATCAGCGACACCATCAAGCAGTGGGACACGGCCGAACTGTCACGCCAGATCGAACTCAACATCGGGCGCGACCTGCAGTACATCCGCATCAACGGGACGCTGGTGGGCGGCCTGATCGGCGCCCTGCTGTTCGGCTTGTCGTGGCTGATGCAATGGCTGGTACACGGGGTTTGAGCACGGGCCTCAGGAGGCCTGCTCCGCACTTTCCTTCAAGGCCTTGCGCATGATCTTGCCGGTGGCCGTAGTGGGCAGCGCATCGACGAAGGCAATTTCGCGCGGATATTCATGCGCTGCAAGCTGTGAGCGCACGTGCTGCTGCAGGGCCGCCACCAGTGCGGGTTCCGGGGCATGCCCGTCCTGCAGGACGACAAAAGCTTTCACCACCTCCGTACGCAGCGCATCTTTGACACCCACCACGGCCGCGATGCGCACGGCCGGATGGCGCATCAGGCATTCCTCGATCGGTGCCGGACCGATGCGGTAACCGGCGCTGGTGATGACGTCATCATTGCGGCCGAGGTAGCGGATGTAGCCGGCTTCGTCCATGTTGCCCAGGTCGCCGGTGAGCAGGAACTGGCCCGCAAATTTTTCGCGGGTGGCTTCTTCATTGCGCCAGTAGCGCAGGAACATCACCGGGTCCGGCGCGCGGATACCGATATTGCCGACTTCGCCGCGCGGCAGGATGGCACCTTCCTCGTCGACGATCTGCACGTCGTGCCCTGGCACGGCGCGGCCCATGCTGCCCGAGGCGCTGGGGTAGAGCTGCGACGAGGACGATACGACGAGGTTGCATTCGGTCTGGCCGTAGAACTCGTTGATGGTCACGCCCAGCGCGCTGCGGCCCCAGGCGATGAGGTCGTCCCCGAGCGTCTCGCCGCCGCTGGCCACGCTGCGCAAGCTGAAATCCCAGTGCGCGCGCGGGTCGGGGGTGCCGCGCAGCATCTTGAGCGCGGTGGGCGGGAAGAACACATTGCGGATGCCATGCCGCGCCAGCAAACCGAAGACGGTCGCTGCATCGAATTTTTCCAGCCGCCGCGCCACCACCGCCACGCCGTGATACAGCGAAGGCAGCAGCACATCCAGCAAGCCACCGATCCAGGCCCAGTCGGCCGGTGTCCAGAAGCGGTCGCCCGGCTGCGGGAAGCTGTCGTGCGAGACTTCCACGCCCGGCAGGTGGCCCAGCAGGACGCGCTGTGCATGCAGCGCGCCCTTGGCCTTGCCGGTGGTACCGGAGGTGTAGATGATCATGGCCGGATCATCGGCCAGCGTGTTCACCGTTTCAAAGACGGGCGAAGCCGCGCGCAGGCGATCCCAGAAGTCGGTGGTCTGCGGCAGCACGATGTCGGACTGCTCCACGCAGAACACCACCTTCAGCGCCGGCAGCGCGCCGGCCAGATGGACCTTGTCCATGCCGGAGGCATCGGTCACCAGGGCGGCGGCTTCGCTGTTGTCCAGGCGATAGGCAATCGCTTCCGGCCCGAACAGGTAGAACAGCGGCACCGTCACCGCCCCCAGCTTGTAGGCGGCGAGATGGGTGATGACCGTTTCGATGCGCTGCGACAGGTAGATGCCGATGCGGTCGCCGCGCCGGATGCCGGCCTCGGCCAGCACATTGGCGAACTGGTCGCTCATGACCTTGAGCTGGTCGAAGCTCCAGGTGGTGACGCTGCCGTCGGCGTCCTCGCTGATGATGGCAGGTCGGCCGCTGCCGTCGGCCCAGCGGTCGCAGGCGGCCAGGCCGATGTTGAAGTGCTCGGGGATCTGCCAGTCATAGGCAGCGGGGGTGTCGGCGACGTAATGGGCCGCGGTGATGAGGGGGCGTGGCGCGATGTCTGGGGGCACGTCTTGTCTCCTGTAGGGTGTGCGATGGGCCTGCCTGCATCGGGCGCGGCTCCGGACGGGCCGGTCGGTGCCGGCACGCCGCCTATCATAGCGCCCCCGCCCGGGGAGCGTCAGGGCACAACACAATGCCATGCGCGCAATGCGCACCATCGAACTCGGACGAGTTTGCAGCAAAAGCTTTTTCCTTTCTCACCACTGCCCGCCGGCCTCTTCTAGCATGGCCCCTCCTCTCGCCATTTGCCGTTCAGCGCGCATCTTCGTGACATCCCGGATGCGGCCTCGACGGCTTCTCCAGCAAGGATGTCCGCATGCCCACCCACACGCTTTCCGACGCATTTGCCCTCTGGACCCAGCAGGATCGCGCCATCCGGCTGCGCTTGCCGCAATCGCACACCGCCTTGCAGGAGGCGCTGCTGGTGCAGCAGCTGACGGGGTGCGAATCCCTGTGTGGCGCTTCTGAACATGAGCTGCTGTGCCTTTCGCCGCGCGAGGATCTGGCACTCAAGGACTTCATGGCCTTGCCGGTGGAAGTCCAGCTGGTGACCGATGAAGGGCGCTTGCGGTCGATATGCGGTCTCGTCGCCGAGGTGCATGCGGGCCAGATCGATGGCGACGTGAGTACGTATCGCCTGGTGCTGCGCGATGCACTCAGTCTCATGGGCCAGCGCATCAATACGCGTGTCTTCCTGCATGCCAGCGAGGTCGATGTTACTCAGGCCATCATCAGCGAATGGCGGCAGAACAGTCCGCTGCTGGCCAGCTGCATCGAGGTGGATTGGTCGCTCTTGGCGGAGCGCTACCCGGTCCGTGAATTCATCATGCAGCACAACGAATCCGATGCCGATTTCCTGCGGCGCCTGTGGAAGCGGCGCGGCATCGGCTGGCACATCCGCCCGGGAGAGCCGCCGATGCCCGGGCACGCCGCTTGCCCGCGCCATACCCTCGTGCTCTTCAACGATGGCATGCAGCTGCCGCGCAATGCGGCAGGGGCTGTCCCCTACCGACGCGACCATGCGCCCGGCACGCAGGATGCCATCCTCCGCTGGCGGGCCACGCGCCGCCTGCGTGCGGGCAGCATCAGCCGCCATACCTGGGACCATGTGCAGGACGCCCCGCTGCGCAGCCACGTGAAGATGTCGGCAGCGCAGGGCGAGCTGGGCGACCGATTCGCCCTGCTGCTGGAGGACTATCTGGTGGAGGCGCTGCACGTGGCCGACGATGGTGAAGATCTTGCCCAACTGGCCAGTGCGCGCATGCAGCGCATGGCGCTGGAGAGCAAGGAGTTCCAGGCCGACTCCACGGTGCGCGCGCTGCGGGTGGGCGAGTGGATCAGCGTGGAGGATCACCCTGAACTGGAGCAGCATCCTGCGCACGAGCGCGAATTCATCGTGACCCGGCTGGCGATCTACGCCGAGAACAATCTTCCGGCTTCGCTTGAAGAGCGGCTGACGCGCGCGGCATCGGATCAAGAGGGCGATAGCGGCGAACTGGTATCGTTGCGGCGCCGTTGCCGCGAGCAGGGCCGCCGCTATCTGAATCATTTCGCTTGCGTGCGGCGCGGCACGCCGTTGGTGCCGTCCTTTGACCCGCGCGTGGACCTGCCCAGACCGCGTCTGCAGAACGCGCACGTGGTCGGTCCGGCAGGCGAAGAGCTGTACTGCGACGCGCTGGGCCGCGTGAAGCTGCGCTTTCACGGCACCCGCATGCAGGATCACCAGCATACGGGTGCTGCCGGTGCCAGCGACAGCGAACGTGATTCGGCCTGGGTGCGCGTGGCCAGCCATTGGGCGGGACGGCAATGGGGGGCGATCAGCCTGCCGCGCGTGGGTGATGAAGTGCTGGTCGATTTCCTCGGCGGCGATCCTGACAAGCCCATCGTGATCGGCCGGCTCTACAACGGCCAGCACCTGCCACCGGCCTTCAGCGGCGTCGGCAGCCTGCCGGGAAATCGCTTCCTGGCGGGCATCAGAAGCAAGGAGATCCAGGGCCATCGCTACAACCAGCTGCGGCTGGACGACACGCCACACCAGATCAGCGCCCAGCTGGCTTCGCAACATGGGCAGAGCGAACTGAACCTGGGCTGGCTTGCCCATGCCCGCACCGACGGCAGCAGCGATGCCCGTGGCGAAGGCGCCGAACTGCGCACCGACCGGGCGCTGGCCTTGCGGGGCGGTCAAGGCGTGCTGATCAGTGCGGTGGCCCGGCAAGCGGCTGGAGGTTCGCAATTGGATCGCGGCGAGATGCTGGGCCTGCTGCGCGTGCTGCAGGACGTGCAGCAGGAACTGGCTGCACTGGCCCGCAAGCATCATGCCGACGATCTGCAATTCCGGAGTCTGGGCAGTTTGCGTGAGCGGCTCGATGCCTGGGAAGCGGGCAGCAACACGCAGGCCGAGGGCCATGGCGGCGGCCAGCCGGTGGTGGCCGTGACGGCGCCCGCGGGCGTGGCCATCAGCAGCGACGAGGGCGTAGTGATCGGTGCGCAGAAGGAGATCGATCTCATCAGCGTGGGCAACACGCAGCTTTCGGCGGGCAGGAAGCTGCTGGTACGCGTGGCCGAGAGCATCAGCCTCTTTGCCCAGCGCCTGGGCCTCCAGTTGACCGCTGCCAACGGCAAGCTGCAATTGCAGGCGCACAAGGGGGACATCGAAGCGACTTCAGCGCGCCGCATCGTCCTCACTGCGGCTGATGAGATCGTGCTGCAGGCCCCCAGGCTGCAGCTGCTGGCCGAGGGTGCCCGGATCGATCTGGGCCGGGGTGTCATCACCCAGCAGAGCCGCGGCGACCACACCATCCGCTCGGCCGATTTCCACCATGTGAGCGGTACCGACAGTGCGCCGCCCGGTGTGGAGCTACCGGCCGGCGGGCTGCGTACCGACGAACGATTCGTCCTTGCCCGGCGCGGCAGCGGAAGGCCGCACGTACGCCAGCGCTATCGCATCGAGCTGGATGACGGCAGCGTCATCGAAGGTGTCACCGATGAACTGGGCCGTACTGCGTTGAGCCAGGACATGGCCATACGTATCGCGCGCCTGCGCATTGTGAAGGAATAGACGATGAGTGAATCAGAACCGACCCGCCTGGTCGGCACGAGCTGGGATGAAGACGGCAATGATGTGGCGCAATCCGTGCTGACCGGAGAGAACATGAAGGTCCGGGCCTGGTGCCTGACGACGCCGGAGGTGGTGGTGCCGCTGCTGTTCGTACCGGGGATCATGGGGACGCGGCTCAAGATCAGCGCGCGTGACAAGGGGGCGGCATGGTTTCCGCCGGAGGGCACCTGGGAAGCCATCGGATTGCTGCTCAAGCACTTGATCCGCACGTCGGCCGACCGGCAGCGACTGCTCAATCCCGAGATCACCGAGGTGGATGAAGATGGACCGGCCTCACCGGACGAGACCAGCAAGACCTTGCTCGCGCTGGCACCCGGTGCGACCGATGCCGAGCGCATCAAGTGGCGCGGATGGGGACAGCTGCATGCAGACAGCTACCTGCCAATTCTTTCCTTGCTGGAGACCAGCATGGCGATGATCTTTGATCCTGCCAGCCAGGGTGAGCGGCTCACTTCGCATTGGAAAGAGCTGGTCATGGACAGGCAGGATCCAGCCATGCTGGGCGCGCAAAAGCCCTTTGTTGCAATTTCGGAAGAACACTTGAGGGATGCGGCCGAGGTGCTTTATCCGGTGCATGCGGTGGGCTACAACTGGCTGCAGAGCAATCTGGTGTCGGCGCGGCGATTGGCTGACGAGATCGAGCGTATTACGGCGTATTACCGCAGCAAGGGGAAGCGCTGTGAGGGGGTGATCCTGATCACGCACAGCATGGGTGGTCTGGTGGCGCGGGCTTGTGCGCAATTGCCGGGAATGGCCGAACGCATTCTGGGCGTCGTGCATGGCGTGATGCCGGCCATTGGCGCACCGGCTACCTACAAGCGTATGCGGGCCGGGTTTGAAGGTGTAGCCCAGGTCATCCTGGGACGCAACGCGGCCGACTGTACTGCGGTGATGGCCAACGCGCCGGGTGCATTGGAACTGCTGCCGACGGCGCAATACAAGACCTGGACCAATCAAGGAGAGCGGCATTGGTTGCGCGCCAGCTATCGAGCTATTGGCCAGCGAGGGATGCCCGAGGAGATGGACAGCTTTTTGGGCGAGGGGGATCCGTACAGAGAGATCTATCTGAACAATACGTCGGACTGGTGGAAGCTGGTACGCGAGGATTTGATTGATCCGGCGGGGAAGGAAGATGCGGAGAGGGCTAAAAGAGAGGGAAGAGTATTGATTCGGGAGGATCAAGAGTTATCGGATTTTGAGAGATTCACAAAGAAAATGGAAGCGGCACTGAGGCTTCATCAACAGATTGAAGACCGCTATCACGCCAATACCTACGCCTATTACGCAGCAGACCCGCAACGACCTGCCTGGAACGAGATTAACTGGAAGTGTGGCCCGCTGGTGCCTGGCGATGCTGCCAAAGCACGAATGGAAATAGATGATCTGAACGGAATGCTGGAACTCCGTTTCGGAGAGCATCACCTCCATCACTTCACGCTCCAAAACGGAACTGGCCCAGGGGATGGCACTGTTCCGGCGGAGTCGGGTGGTGCGCCAAAGCCTCACGTTGTCCAGATATTCAAGCATGAAGGAAAGCTGAAATCTCATGACAGTTATGACCACCAGTTTTCCTACAACGCCAGGATTGCGCAAGCGGTCACCCTCTATTCCATCATCAGGATCGTCAACTCATCGGCGAAGTTGAAAACACCCTCAGGTGAAAAATGCTCATGAAGAATCCCGTTCGCTTTATCGCTGCTATGGCCTTCACAGTCTGGTTATTTTTATCTGGGGGCATCTCACATCAACAAGGATCGCAAATGATGAACACTGCCCGCGCAAGTGAGCCTAGTCCTGCCGTTTCAACCTTCTGTACCGGTCATTTTCTTATCGATATGCCTGCGGGTTCAGTCCTCAGTGGCGGCAATTATCGCTACGATTTCGCACGGCTGGAGAAACCCAAAGCGATGCCGAGCGCATCAAATGGCGCGGATGGGGACAGCTGCACGCAGACAGCTATCTCGGCATTCTCTCGCTGCTGGAGACCAGCATGGCAATGATCTTCGATCCTGCCAGCCAGGGAACCCGGCTCACTTCGCACTGGAAGGAGCTGGTGATGGACCGGCAGGATGCAGCCATGCTGGGCGCGCAGAAGATCGTCAACGCTCGTCTTGGAACGAAGTGCAATGGAAGTGCCCGGTTTCTCTTCCTGAGGATATCAAGGCGGCCAAACTCAGAAGCGACAACCTGAATGGGGAAGTCTTCCTGTCATTCAAACGAGATGTTGCCCGGCGCTTCGTCTTGCAGGGGGCGGCCGGACCTGGCGACGGAACGGTTCCCGCCGAATCGGGCGCAGCTCCCACGCCATATGTGCGGCAGATCTTCAGGCATGAAGGCGCGCTGAAGGGGCATGACAGTTACGACCATCAGTATTCCTACGACAGCAAGATCACGCAGGCGGTCACCCTCTATTCCATCGTCAACATCGCCTGTGAATCAGAATGGTTGCGAGACGAATTCAAGCAATCATGAATTTCAAGAGCCCCTTCTTGATCAATGGCATCTCGCTGGTGATGTGTACCGTCGCGATGTCCGGAGACCTGTCACTCTATCCCGGATCTTCAACCATGAACAAACCAGCCATCCCGATGACGACCTTTTGTGCAGGTCGCTTTCTGATCGATGCGCCGATAGGCTCTACTTTGAGTGGAGGAAACTACCTGTATGACTTCACCCGGATCGAGCCTCCGCAGGCCATGAAGATTGAGGATTTTTTGGCCCGCCTCGCCGATCGCGAGCAGTTTCTCAAAAGTGAAAAGCATGAGAGTGAACCCAGTCTCCTGAGATTGGTAGAAATGCCTGACGCCCATTCCAGAATACACGTCTACTGGGAAAGTTCTTTTGTCACCACTGTCGTCGAAATAGATGGATATCTCTGGGTGAATGGCATTCAATTTCATTTCAGGACTGATGCAGGCATGAGCCCTCCTCCCCATGGAATGAGCAGTCGCCAGGACTATGCCGTTTCTCAAATGAAAAAATTGCTCGCCAACCTTAGAATCCGTCAAGACCACGACATTCCTACGGACCCCGGCTACTGCTTCGAAGGCGGCTTCATCGCCAATCCGGATTGGGAAAACGAAGAAGCCGGCATCGATATCGACATCGCCGGCCACCCCGATGCCTTTGTCTCCGTCTGGTTCTACCCGCTGGCCATGAGCAGGCACGACCGGCCGCTGCTGGAGCGCATGAGCAGCGGCCTGCAGGCTCTCGGCCAGCTCGCCACCGCTGTGCGCACGCTGCGCAAGGGCGACCGGCAGGTGGGCCCTTACCAGGGACAGGAATTCCTGGTCACTACGCCCAACAGCGGCGGCGGACGCAGTCACAGTTTCATCTGGGAGACCGAAGGCCAAGGCACGCTCGATACTCCCGCCATCAAGATCGAACTGACCACCGGCCATCACGACCAGAACAGCAATGCGCAACCGACCAGCATAACTGACGCCCAAGCCATGAAACTATGGGACGACGTGCTGGGCAGCTTCCGCCTGCGCCCGACCCGGTTGCCCCAAGCCGCAAGCCCGTCGCCATAGCGTGCACGAGCCTTGACTCCCCTGCCCTTCCCCATCCCCTTCGAAAGGAATCCGCATGCCCAACATCATCCGCCTCGGTGACGCCACCTCCCACGGGGGCAAAGTCACGCAAGTCAGCGCCACCCATTTCAAGGTCGGCGGATTGCCCGTCGCGCGGGTCGGCGACGCCTGCAGCTGCCCGCAGCAGGGGCACGAAAACTGCACCATCGCCGAAGGACATCCCCATCACAAGATCGATGGCATCGCCGTCGCCTACGCAGGCCACAAGACCAGCTGTGGTGCCACGCTCATCGCCAGTACCGGCAGCTTCAGCGCGTCTTAGCGGAATGCGCGTGTACGTCACGACAGCGAACCGCCCATCTCAGGCATAGGCCAATCGCGCAGCCGATGGCGCCACCACGCGCTTGAGTTCCGGCGCGCCACCCTCCAGCTTGAACACTGACACCAGCCGCGCCAGCTGCGCTGCCTGGTCCTGCAGGGATTGCGCGGCAGCGGCGGCCTGCTCGACCAGCGCGGCGTTCTGCTGGGTCACCTGATCCATCTGCACGATGGCCAGGTTGACCTGTTCGATGCCCGCACTCTGCTCCTGGCCGGCGGCACTGATCTCGCTGACCACTTCCCCCACCCGCTGCACGCTCTGCACCACCTGCTGCATGGTCTGTCCCGCCTGCTCCACCAGCTTGCTGCCATTGCCCACACGCGCCACCGAGTCGGCAATGAGCGCCTTGATTTCGTGCGCGGCCGTGGCCGAGCGCTGGGCCAGGGCCCGCACTTCCGAGGCCACCACCGCGAAGCCGCGTCCCTGCTCCCCGGCGCGCGCCGCTTCCACGGCCGCATTCAAGGCCAGGATGTTGGTCTGGAACGCAATGCCGTCGATCACCCCGATGATGTCGACGATCTTCTTGGAAGAGGCATCGATGGCGCCCATGGTGTCCACCACCTGGCTCACCACGGCCCCACCCTGGCGTGCAATGTCGGAGGCCGATCCCGCCAATTGATTGGCCTGTCCCGCATGGCTGGCGTTCTGCCTGACGGTCGCGGTGAGCTGTTCCATCGAGGAAGCCGTTTCCTCCAGCGAAGCTGCCTGCTGCTCCGTGCGCGAAGACAGGTCCAGGTTGCCGCGCGCGATCTCGCTGCTGGCCGTGGCGATGGTCTCCGTGGAGACGCGGACCTGGCCGACGATGTCCAGCAAGCGGTCATTCATCTTCTTGAGTGCGCGCAGCAACATGCTGGTCTCGTCACGCCCATGCGCCTCGATGGCCGAGGTGAGGTCCCCGGCGGCCACCGTCTCGGCCACGCGCACGGCGCGGTCCAGCGGCATGGTGATGCTGCGCGTGATCATCCACGCGATCAAGGCCGCAGCGATGAGCCCGGCGGCGGCCAGCGCCAGCAGCAGCGCGCGGGCCTGGCCGTAGTTGCTTTCGACTTCGTCACCAGCATTCTTCATCAGGTCGTGCTGCTGCTTGATGAGGGCATCGGCCGCAGTCATGGTGGCGCTCTGCACGGGCCGCACTTCGTCGATGAGCATGTCGATGGCGCCCTCCTTGCCGCCCTGCTGCACCATCGCCAGCACCTTGTCGCGCTTCTCGAAATAGGCGCTCTGGGCCGTGACCAGCTTGCCCAGGGCGCTGCGGCTGTCGTCGTCGGTGAGTAGCTTGTCCAGCTGCGCCAGGTCTTCGCGGATGGCGCGGTCGGCACCGGTGATGCGGTCGTATTCGCTCTTGATCTGCGGCTCGCGCTTCAGGAGCAGAATGTTTCGTACCGAGCGCGCGATCAGGTTGAGCTGGTCGACGATATCGCCCGCCACCACGGTCTTGGGATACTTGTCGTGGATCACATCCTTCATCTGGCCGTTGAGCTGCCCCAGGCGGGCAATGCCGCTGGCCGCCATGGCCAGCATCAGGATCATCAGCAGGCCAAAGCCCAGCCACAGGCGCGCGCGAATGCTCACGTTGGAAAGTTGCATGGATTCCCCCTTGTTATCGTTGGTTGTCGGCAGGCAAGCCGATGGTGCGACGTAACCGGAAAGCAACAAATACATGGCAATCAGTTGCGGCCGGTCTGCTTCAGCTTAGGTGACGGGCGGGTGGAAGCCAAGCGCGACAGCGTTGCGTCGGCGGGGAGAGGGTACGGTCTGGTCTTGCCGATGCGATGGGGCCAGGGCTGCCTGGTATCGACGCTATCATGGCGGCTTGCCAATCGCGCCATGGAGAGAACTTGACGACATCATCGAGCCTTCAGATCAGACCTGCCATGGAGGTCGATGCCGCCCTTCTCTTCCAGGCCGAGCACCAGACCAGCATGATCCCTGGGCGGCTCATCTCATGTCCGGACGAACTTGACCCGTCCGCCTTCGCAGCCAAGATCGTCTGGCTGCGTGAGTGCGGCTGCTACCTGGTCGCCCAAGCCGAAGGGCAGCCCGTCGGCCATGCCAGTCTGGAGCCGCTGCCCTTGCGCGCGATGGCGCATGTGTTCTCACTGACCATCGTGGTTCATCCTGGCCACACAGGCAAGGGAATCGGCCACGCCTTGATGGCCGCGCTGTTGCATTGGGCAGAACAGCAGCCTCACGTGGAAAAACTGGAATTGCGCGTACGGGAGGGCAACACGGCGGCGCTGCGGCTGTATGAGCACTTCGGCTTCGTCGAGGAAGGTCGATTCGAGAGGCGCATCAAGCTGGCTGACGGCAGGTATCTGGCCGATATTTCCATGGCGAAAATGCTGCACTTCCCTTGAGACTGGACGGGCAACGAGGCAAGCGCCAAGCTGACCTTCAATCCCCCAGATCGATCGTCCCCGCCAACCGCACCGCCTCCGGCGTCTCATACATGGCCACCATCCAGGCCCGGTCGGCATCGGTGGCATGTCCGTTCAGCGTAGCCGCCACGAAGTTGATCGAAGCGCGATCCAGGCTGGCATAGGGATCGTCCAGCAGCGTGAGCGTGGCGTGGGCGGCGAAGGCCGCCGCCAGGTAGACCTTGCGCTTGCTGCCGGTGGAGAGCATGAAGAGCTTCTTCTCCAGATGCGGCGTCAAGGACAAGCCTTCCGTCAGCGCCGGCAACAAGCCATGATCGAAATGCGGATAGCGTTCGGCCAGTGCGGCAAACACTTCCGGCGGCGTCATCTGGTCATAGGCCTCGCTGCGCGGATCGATGAAGAACACCTGGCGGCGATAATTCTCAGGCTCGCTGTCGAGCCGCAGGCCGTTCAACTCCAGCACCCCATCATGCGCCGGCATCAAGCCGGCCAGCAGGTTGAGCAGCGTGGTCTTGCCACGGCCATCGCCACCGCGCACCAGCGTCACGCCGGGCGCGATGCGGGCCGAGAAATCCTGGAACAGGTCCAGGCCGGGATAGGAAAAATTCAGGCGCGATACCAGCAGCAGCGCTGCGCGGTCGGAAGCTTGGGTCATCGGTGGGATCGTGGGATGCGATAGGGGGCGGGTGCAACTGCCATCAGTTGCGCTGGCGGCGGGCCGCCTGGCGCCTGGCTTCTTCGGCGGCCTGCTTTTCCTTGCGGGCATCGGCCAGCATGGCCAGCGCAAAGGCCAGCGGCGGATACAGCAGGATCAGGCCGCTCCAGTCATGGTCCGACAGGAACATCAGCGCAGCAATGCACAGGTCGACCGCCATCAGGAACATCAATGGCCACCCCACGGGCGCGCCCAGGAAGGTCTTCTGCCGCTTGTTCTTGAAATACAGTGCCATGCCGTTCACCCTGCTTTGTGTCTCGCTGCATGGCCGCCGGGCAGCGCCGCAGGGCGCGTGGATGGGCGGGCAACATGCTGGCGATGGGTTGTCTCCTGTCCCGGATTATAAAAGATGTGGACCCGGCGAGGGGGGCCGGCAGCACATCTTCCCATCCGGCAAAAATGGTCCAGCCTGTGGAAAAAATATAAAAAAAACGGTCCCGGCATCAGCCGGGACCGTTGTTCTTGGCACAACCGCTGCAAGACGACGAATCAACGCGCCTTGGCTGCCCCCGGCCACATGCGCACCACCAGGGCCAGCACCGCTGCCACCACGGCCAGGCCGACCACACCGATCCAGCCCCACTGTGCCAGCGCCAGGCTGCCCAGGGCGGCACCGGACGCCATGCCGACGAACACGCCCACGAACAGCACCGCATTCAGACGGCTGCGGGCACCCGGTTCGATACCGTAGACGATGGTCTGGTGCGATACCAGCGTCGCCTGCACACCCAGGTCGAAACCGATCGCTGCCAAAGCCAGCAACACCAGCTGGCCTTGCGTGGAGAACCAGGGCGACAGCGCCATCGCGGCGAAGGACAAGGCCGCCAGGCTGATCCCCAGGCGAGTCACCAATTCAGGGCCCTTCTTGTCCGAGATGCGGCCGGCCAGGGGCGCTGCCAGGGCGCCTGCCGCACCGGCCAGGCCGAAGGCACCGGCGGCTGCACTGCCCAGGTGGAAGGGCGCGCCATGCAGCATGATGGCCAGGGTCGACCAGAAGGCCGAGAAACCCACCGACAGCAAGCCCTGGGCCAGCGCCGCACGGCGCAGGGCGCCATGCTTCTTGATCAGGGTGCCCAGCGAACCCAGCAGCGCGCCATACGACAGGTGCGAGGTCGGATGGAAGCGCGGCAGGCCACGCCATGCGGCCAGGCCGATCAGGGCGATGCTGGCCGAGGCGCCCACGAACATGGTGCGCCAGCCGAAGTGCTCAGCCACGAAACCGCTGACCACGCGCGAGAGCAGGATGCCCAGCAGCAAGCCGGTCATGACGGTCCCGACGATGCGGCCGCGATGCTGTTCCGGCGCCAGGGTGGCAGCAGCCGGGATGATGTCCTGCGCCATCGTGGCGGTCAGGCCGATGGCCAGGCTGGCGGCCAGCAAGGTTGCCACGCCCGAGGCGGCACCGGCCAGCAGCAGCGCCACCGTCAGGATGGCAGCCTTGATGAGGATGATGCGGCGGCGGTCGTAGCGGTCGCCCAGGGGCGCCAGCAGCAGGATGCCCAGCGCATAGCCGAGCTGGGTCGACATCGGCACCATGCCCACGGCGCGCTCGGAGGCGCCGATGTCATCGGCCAGCACGCCCAGCATGGGCTGCGAATAGTAAAGCGATGCCACGGCCAGGCCGGCACCGGTGGCCAACAGGCCAATGAGGCCGGTCGATAGCCCATGGGAATGGGGAGTAGCCGCAGCGGGAGCGGCTGTATGCGTCTTGGGAATGCTGTTCATGGTAGAACCTCGATAAGGTGGGTCTGGCGGCCGGCCCGGGAAATCCCCCTCTTTGCCAGCGTTGGAACGGATTGTCCGCTTCCCGGCTCGCATCTGGTAGTAGCGCCCGCGGCAGAATTGTTATACGTTAGCCGTATGACCAAGCCCGCCTCCCCCGCCCCGAGCTTTTCCGCGACCGGCCTCACCGACCGCATCGAGCTGATCCAGACCTTCGTGCGCATCGTCGAGGCCGGCAGCCTGTCGGCGGCGGCGGCCCAGCTCGCGACCACGCAACCCACCATCAGCCGCCGCCTGCAGGCGCTGGAGCGCTCGCTGGGCGTGCGCCTGCTGCAGCGCTCCACCCACGCCATGAAGATGACCGAGGACGGCGAGCGCTGTTTCGAGCGGGCCAAGGAACTGCTGGCCGGCTGGGATGAGTTCGAAAGCGAATTGCGCGGCGCCCGCCAACACGCCGAAGGCACCCTGCGGGTGGTGGTACCGCACGCCTTTGGCCAGAAGCAGCTGATCGCGCCCTTGTTGCAGTTCATGCAACATCATCCGCGCATCACGGTGGAATGGCTGCTGCATGACCGGGCGGCCGATTTCATCAGCCAGGGCATCGATTGCGCCATCCAGGTCGGGGAGGTCAACGATCCTTCAGTGGTGGCCATCCACCTGGCCGAGGTGCCGCGCATGACGGTGGTGGCACCCTCCGTGCTGCAGGGGCGCGCCCTGCCCCGCGAGCCGGAAGAGCTGGCCGACTTCCCGTGGATCGCCATTCCCGCCTTCTACCGCCGCGAGATCACGCTCACCCACGCCGCCACCGGCGAGCAGCGCCAGGTGGCTTTCCGCCCGCAGCTGGTCACCGACAGCCTGTATGCGCTGCGCAACATCGCCATCGAAGGCATGGGCGTGGCCGTGGGGTCGTCATGGGTGCTGGCCGAGGATGTGGCCGCCGGGCGCCTGGTGCAATTGCTGCCGGAATGGGAGCCGGCGCCGCTGCCGGTGTCGCTGATGTACCCGTATGCACGTTTCTACCCGGCCCGGCTGCGCCATTTCATCGACACCATGAAGGAAGCGATGCCCTCCGTGGTGCACCAGGCCGTGGGACGGGGAGCGCCCGGCGTGGATCCGGGCGCGATGTGAAGAATCAGTCCAGCCGCATGGTCTTGTGGCTGGCGTAGTGCTGATGCCATGTGAAGGCTTCTGCCAGCAGATGGGGGGTATGGCCGCCGGCCTGGCAGGCGCGTTCGAAGTAGTCGCGCAGCTGCGGCCGGTAATCCGGATGGCAGCACTGCTCGATCACCTTCACCGCCCGTTCGCGCGGCGCCAGGCCGCGCAGGTCGGCCAGGCCCCATTCGGTGACCAGCACGTCCACGTCATGTTCGCTGTGGTCCACATGCGAGACCATGGGCACCACGCTGGAAATGGCGCCGTCCTTGGCCACCGACTTCGAGACGAAGATCGACAGTTGCCCGTTGCGCGCAAAGTCGCCCGAGCCGCCGATGCCGTTCATCATGTGGGTGCCGCCCACGTGGGTGGAATTGACGTTGCCGTAGAGGTCGAATTCCAGCGCGGTATTGAGCCCGATGATGCCCAGCCTGCGCACCAGCTCCGGATGATTGCTGATCTCCTGCGGACGCAGCACCAGCTTGTCGCGATAACGATCCAGGTTGGCCAGGAAATGCGCATACTTGGCCTGCGACAGCGTGATCGAGGAGGCCGAGGCAAAGGCCAGCTGGCCCGAATCGAGCAGGTCGATGGCGCTGTCCTGCAGCACTTCCGAATACATCACCAGATTGCGGAACGGGGACTCCACCAGCCCGTGCAGCACCGCATTGGCAATCGTGCCGATGCCGGCCTGCAGTGGCGCCAGCGTATGCGGCAGGCGCCCCGCTTCCACTTCGCATTCGAGGAAATGGATCACGTGGCGCGCAATGGCGCGCGTCTCATCGTCCGGCGGCAGCACCGAGGAGGGGCTGTCGGGCGTCTCGGTGAGCACGATGGCCACCACCTTCTCGGGATCGAAGGGAATGGTCGGACGGCCGATGCGGTCGCCCGCGGCCGTCAGCGGAATCGGCTTGCGCTCGGGGCGTGCGGCTGGCAGGTAGATATCGTGCAAGCCCTCCAGCGCCAGCGGCACGCTGGTGTTGAGTTCGATGACGATGTGGCGCGCCTGCTCCACGAAGCTGGCCGAATTGCCCACCGACATGGTCGGCACGATGCCCTCTTCGGTAATGGCCGCCGCTTCGATGACGGCGATGTCGATGCGCGAGGGCGTACCGCTGCGCAATTGTTCGGCCGTCTCCGAAAGATGCTGGTCGATGAACATGACCTCGCCCGCGTTGATCTTCTTGCGCAGCGTCGGGTCGACCTGGAACGGCAGGCGCCGCGCCAGCAGGCCCGCTTCGGCCATGAGGCCATCGCTGCCATTGCCCAGCGAGGCGCCGGTGATGACGGTGAAATGCAGTTCTTCGTGCGCGGCGCGGTCGGTCAGCGCGCGCGGCATGGCCTTGGCATCGCCGGCGCGGGTAAAGCCGCTCAGGCCAATGGTCATGCCGTTGTGGAAGAAGGTGGCCGCCTGGGCGGCGGACATGACTTTGCCGGCCAAGGCGGGCTGGCGAATGCGCTGGCTATCCATGAGAGTGTGCTCCTGCTCGGGTTCTTTAGGGGGTGAGAAGTGCATCCTTGGCGGACTTCTTGCATCTTGTTTGGACCAAGTATAGGAGCCGGCAGGTATGCACTGTATGATTAAAATTCCGCCGTTCCAGTCGGAAAATGCATACTTCCCTGCCCCCCGAAAACACCGCCGAAAGCCGCTGCCATGGACATCCGCGCCCTGCGCTATTTCACCGAGACGGTCCGCCAGGCCAGCTTCAGCCGGGCGGCCGATGCCTTGCACGTGACCCAGTCCACCGTCAGCAAGATGGTGCGCCAGCTGGAAGACGAGGTCGACGCCCCGCTGCTGGTGCGCGATGGCCGCCGCCTGCAGCTCACCGATACCGGGCGCGTGGTGTATGAACAGGGCCAGCAGATCCTGGCCTCCATGCAGCGGCTGGACGCCGAAGTGCGCGATACCAAGGCGCTGCGCTGCGGCCGACTGGAGATCGGCATCCCGCCCATGATCAACATTCTCTGCACCCCGGTGCTGAAGGCCTTCCGCGAGCGCCATCCCGAGATCGCCATCGTCCTGAAGGAAGACACCGGCCCGCAGATCGAAGAGCGCGTGGCCAATGGCGAGCTGGAGATCGGCATGACGGTGTTGCCGGCCGACCCCGAACTGGAACTGCAGACCCTGCCGGTGGCGCGCTATCCCATGTGGGCGGTGGCCCAGGCCGGACGCTTCCAGAAGAACCGCGCCACCCTGCGCTGCCAGCAGCTTGATGGCATGCCGCTGGTGCTGCTCAACAACGAGTTCGGGCTCACCCGCAGCCTGCGCGGCATGTTCGGGGAATTGGGGATCCAGCCGGAGATCGTGGCCCAGAGCGCCCAGTGGGACTGGCTGGTGGCCATGGCCCTGGCCGGCATGGGCGTGGCCCTGCTGCCGGAACCCTTCATCCACCGCCTGGCCACCGACCAGCTGCAGGCGGTGCGGCTGGTGGAGCCGGAAGTGCAATGGCAGGTAGCCTATGTCACGCGCGGCGGCGGTTATCTCTCGCATGCGGCGCGGGCGTGGATGGCCTTGAGCGATGAGTTGTTTGCCGGTGGCCGTGGGCGCAGGTAAAGGGAAAATGGCGGTGCAAAGTGCCTCGGTGCAAAAAGCGTCAGCATTCCATTTTGGAATGGAACCGGTGAATTTAAGTCATGCCATGCATACCTCCCGATTCCTATACTGGCCTTGCCGATACCTGCCGCCCCTCCTCACTCGTCAATTCGGAACCGGAATGACGTCTTGACGCCGTGAGTGCGCAGGTGTCGGTGCTCTCCACAAGTGCCTTGCCCTCCTCCACCTGCCCGCTCCCCAGCACGATCATGCCGCCGCTCTTGTCGTCGCGATTTTCCATTCGTTTTTCCCTCTATCGTTTCCTGCTGCTGCACTACTGCCGCCGCTGCCGCACCCGGGTGGAGCGCTGGCGCCTGCAGTTCCCGCTGCGCCACGCCAACCTCTCCGAGGGCCTGCGCGCGGCCTGCGGGGCGGCGGCCATGCTGCTGCTGGGCGAGTGGCTGGGCAATCCGCTGTTCTCGTGGGCGGCCATCGGCGCCTTCCTCACCAGCCTGGCCGACAGTGCCGGTTCCAACCGCGCGCGCCTGGCCTCGATGGGCGGCTTTGCCCTGGCCTCGACGCTGGGCGGCATGGTCGCCGCCACCGCTGCCGGCTGGAGCGTGGAGGCGGGTTTGCTGGCCATCATGGCCTGCGCCGGCGTGGCCGGTTTTTCGCGCATCTATGGTGCTGCCGCCGGCCTGGTGCTGATGCTGGCCGCAGGCGTGTCGGCCATCATGGCCGATGCCCCGGTGGTGCTGTGGCCGCTGGCGCAAAGCCACGTGCTGATCTATTTCGCCGGTTGCCTGTGGGCGCTGCTGCTGGGCCTGACAGTGTGGCGCATCCACCCTTTCGCCCCGGCGCGCCAGGCAGTGGCGCGTGCCTATGGCACGCTGGCCGAACTGGCTGGCCTGGCCGCGGCCACCGACCTGGACGATGCCGCCTATGCCGTCCATGCCGCCGAACTGGCCGCGCATACGCGCCGTCATGCGCGCTTTGACCTGGCTGCGGCCCATCGCGCGCTGGAGGCCGTGGCCATCGAACGCACCGAGTCGCGCCGCCTGTACGAAAACCTGCTGGTGCGCCTGGCGCGGGCTGATGCCCTGCTCGATGGCATCACCGTGCTGGCCGACCTGCAGCTGACCCATTACCAGCCCCTGCGCGCGCGCCAGCGCAGTGCCCGCGTGCTGGGTGCGATTGCCCGCCAGTTGCAGGCCATGCAGCGCGAGATGCAGCGCGGCGAGGCGATTGCCGCCGATGAAGATGCGCGCATCATGCTGCGTTTGCGGCAACTGGTGGCGCGCCTGCCCAGCGGTACCGGGCAACTGTTGCAGCAGATCGACACGCCGCTGGCACTGGGCGCCGATGATCCGGCGCGCCTCAAACAAGCCGCCCGCACCGCACGCCAAGAGCGCCGTGGCCTGGCCGCCCTGCTGCACCGGCTGCGTACGCTGGCGCGCAAGGCCGCCCTGCACGTGCGGGCCGGGTCGGCCGAGTGGCACCACGCCTGGCGTTGCGCAGCCGCAGCGGGTGCCACCTACCTGATCGTGCATCTGCTGGAATTGCCCTTCGGCTATTGGGCCACCATGGCCACCATGCTGGTCATGCAGCCCAGCATCGCCGAGAGCTGGTCGCGCAGCATGGAGCGCGCCATCGGCAGCGTGGTCGGCGGTGCGCTGGCCGTGGCCGTCTGCCTGGTGGTGCATTCGCCGCTGGGGCTGGCACTGCTGGTGTTTCCGCTGACGGTGCTGACCATGGCGCTGCGCCCGGTGAGCTATGGCCTCTATGCGACCTTCCTCACCCCAGTCTTCGTGCTGGTGGCCGATGTGGGCGGCGATCCGGCGCATGAGCTGGCCAATGCCGCCCTGCGTGCCGGCAACAACGTCATCGGCGCGCTGGTGGCGGTGGCCGCCAGCTATCTGTTCTGGCCGCGTCGCCAGCAGGCGGACCCGCAGCAGCAACTGCAGGCCATGGCTCAGCTCAACCTGGCTTACCTGACAGCCGCACTGGCCGGGCGCGACGCGCTCCAGGACAAGGCCAGCCTGGTGCAACTGCATGCCCACCGGCGTGCGGCCTGCGTGGCCAATGTGGAAGCCGGCCTGCTGCTGCAGCGGCAGGCGCGCGAACGCGGCTGGCTGGAGCGCGACCAGGGGCGCGGGCGCACCGCCGTGGCCCTGTCGCGCCGGCTGGCCGCGGCCGCCAGCCACCTGTGGGCGCATCCCTGCCCCGCCGAACCGGCCTTGCTGGAGTGGCTGCGCGCCCTGGCGCAAGCCCTGCAGGACCAGGAGACGAGCGCCCTTCACGCCCTCACGCGCCAGCGCCCGGCCCCGGTGCAGCTGGCCCAGGCGGCGGCGGTGGAAACGGCCTGCCTGCTGGTGGCGGCACTGGAGGCCGGGGCCGCCGCTTCGGCCAATTAGCGGAAACAAAATCCCCCTTCCCTGTTCGAACCGGAAAACGCCCCGCGCGTAGCGGATCGACAACACTCTGGATGGAAGGGAACGGATGAGCCTGGATCTCGATTTTCTGTACAACATGAACGAGGGGCCGCTGCGCTCCGGCCTGATCGTGCTGGGCGTGGCCCTGGTCGCGGTGCTGGTGGCCATTCTCCTGCACCGCATGGGGGTGGCCCTGGTGCGGCGCCTGGCACGCGGGCGGCCCTTCACCACCACTGCCACCCAGGTCACCTTCAATGCCAGCCGCACCTGCGTGATCCTCTTCATGCTGCGCCTGGTGCTGGCCGGGGCCCCGGACAATACGCCGGGCCTCACCCGCATCTCCTACCTGACTTCGGTGGCCTTCATCCTGGCGCTGACCTGGTTCCTCATGCGCTGCGTGAAATCGGTCAGCACCACGGTCACCAATCTCAATCCCTATGACGTGGCCGACAACCTCAAGGCCCGCCGCATCCTGACCCAGACCCGCGTCCTGTCGCGCAGTGCCTACTTCATCATCGCCCTGCTGGGACTGGCCTTCGTGCTGCTGACCCTGCCGGGTGCGCGCCAGTTCGGCGCCAGCCTGCTGGCCTCGGCCGGGGTGGCCGGCATCGTCGCCGGTATTGCGGCCAAGCCGGTGCTGGGCAATTTTTTTGCGGGCCTGCAGATTGCGTTTTCGCAACCGATCCGCATCGATGACGTGCTCATCGTCAAGGGTGAATGGGGCCGCGTGGAAGAGATCACGGGCACTTTCGTCGTGGTGAGGATCTGGGATGAGCGGCGCATGATCGTGCCGCTGCAATGGTTCATCGAAAATCCCTTCGAGAACTGGACCCACACCTCCTCCACCATCCTGGGCACGGTCTTCCTGTGGCTGGATTTCACGGTACCGACGGCAGCCATCCGCGCCGAATTCGAGCGCGTCTGCCAGACCCTGCCGCAGTGGGACAAGCGCGTCTGCGTGATGCACGTGACCGATACCAGCGAGCGCAACATGCAGGTCCGCTTGCTGGTATCGGCCCGGGATTCGGGCTCGGCCTTCGACCTGCGCTGCCAGATCCGCGAACACATGATCGGCTTCATCGCCAGTAATTATCCGGATGCCCTGCCCCGCCTGCGCGCGGAAGTGTCGCCCCGCAACCAGCCGGAGGCGCTCGAGTCCATCATCGATGGCGCGCCGGGAGAGAAAAGCAGCTGAACAAAACGAAGCGGGCCGCACTTTCGTGGGGCCCGCCTGGAGGGGAATCTGGCGCGCCGGCTGGTCCGGGGCGCCTTTTTTGCGACCGCAACTTATTGATTCGAGATGGAGATCTCGCCGTTGGCGCGGGCTTGGGCCAGTTCGGCGCGCACTTCCTCACGGCTCTTGGTGGAGGCCACGACCTTGACGTTCTGGTCGCGATCGCTCACCAGCAGTTGGCCATTGGCACGGGCTTGTTGCAGCTCGGCCACGACATCGGCGCGGGTCTTGGTGGAGACGAAACGGGTTTCGGCGGGGTACTGGGCTTCAGCCATGGCGGCGCCAACGGCGGTGGTCAGCAGCAGGCCTGCAAACAGGTTCTTGGCAATGTTCTTGGTGTTCATGATGGTTTCCTTTTCAGTGAGAGAGGATGCGCACGTCAACCCGTTCCGGAGGTGTTGGATCAGTCATCGCGTGCTGTCATCGTGAAACCAAGTTTAGAGAGTCCCGACCCAAAGAAAAAGCCGAAAAACCGGAATTCATTGTTCCGTAAAACACTAACAATTCGGGATCATCGGAGGCAGTCATCGGCCGGCCACCCTGTGAGGAGATCCGCAGGTTCCTCAACACGGATGCCGCGAACAAAAAACTTAGAATGGGTATCGATGATTTCTAAGATTGAGCAATAGCGAAAACTTAGAAAACCGGATTGGCAGAGTTGCCTCAGAGACGGACGCAATGTGCAGCGCTCCCGCATGCCTCGCGCACAAATGGCAGGCGGGCCACACTACCGGCGACAGAGGGAGAGAATGTCGCTTTCGTGGGCCCGCCTGGGGAGAAACGCTGTGGCCGGCAGTGCCGGCGCGGTGTGACGCTGGCGCGTCAGCGATTACTGGTTGGAGATGGCCAGTTCGCCATTGTTGCGTGCCTGGACCAGTTCGGCGCGCACTTCGTCGCGGGTCTTGGTGGAGGCCACGGCCTTGACGTCCTGGTCACGGTCGCTCACCAGCAGCTGGCCGGTGGCGCGGGCTTGCTGGAGTTCGGCGATGACTTCGGCACGGGTCTTGGTGGAGACGAACTTGGTTTGCGGCACGTAGGAGGCTTCAGCCATGGCGGCGCCAACAGCGGTAGTCAACAGCAGGCCAGCGAAGAGGTTCTTTGCAATGTTCTTGGTGTTCATGATCGTTCCTTTGTGAGTGAGGAGATGAGCACGTCAACCTGGGCCGACGTTGGTGGTTCAGTCGTTGTGTGCTGTCATCTTGGGATCAAGTGTAGAGGTCCGCGGTGCCTGGATAAAGAAGCTAAACCGGAATTCATCATTCCGGAATTCAGAACAAGCTCATCGCCAAAAACTTATAACTCGATATCACCAAAAATTATAAACGTAAAATTCGAAATTTAAGTTTTTGAGATCAGGAATAGCACAGATAAATCGCTTCTCCACAGAGGAGAAATGATCTGAAATTGAACAGGCATTGCCGTCCTAAAAACTTAGAAAATCGGAGAGAAGAATTGCGTCGATCTGCACGGATGGAATCGGCAAGATGCAGCGGCGCCGTCGCACACAGGACGCAGAAAAGGCAGGCGGGCCACACTACCGGCGACCGAGGGGAGAGAACGTCGCTTTCATGAGGCCCGCCTGGGGAGAGACTGTCGCAGCGGGGTCGCCGCTGCGGATGCTGCCGCCTGGACCAGGTGTGTGTGCCCGGTCCGGGCTCAAGGGGTCAAGCCCTTGCCGATTACAGCGAGGGTGCCTGGGTGTTGCTGATGGCGCTGCCGTCACGGCGGGCTTGTTGCAGTTCTTGCTGCACCTGGGCGCGGGTCAGGGTCGAGTGGAAGGTCTTGTCCACCGGATACTGTTCGCTCACCAGCAGTTCGCCATTGGCGCGGGCTTCCTTCAATTCGGCACGTACGTCGGCGCGGGTCTTGGTGGAGACGAAAGGCTTGTCGGCCGGATATTGGTCGGTGACCAGGACTTCGCCGTTGGCGCGGGCCTGTTGCAGGTCGGCGATCACTTCGGCGCGGCTCTTGGTCGAGACGATGCGGGTTTCGGCGGGATACTGGGCTTCAGCCATGGCGGCGCCAACGGCGGTGGTGAGCAGCAGACCGGCAAACAGATTCTTGGCAATGTTCTTGGTGTTCATGATCGTTCCTTTGTGAGTAAGAGGATGAGCACTTCAACCTGTGACTACCTCTGTGGTTCAGTCGTTGTGTGCTGTCATCGTGAAACCAAGTTTAGGGATTCAAGCCGTCCGGAAAAAGCGGACAAAGCGGAATACATCATTCCAGATATGCGAACAATCAGTTTTTTCGAGGCTGTATCGGGGATTTTGTCTCGCATCTGCACATGGGAATTTGACAATAAGTTGCATATCCGGCTACGTAGGCGAGTGCGTAACCTGCTGATTTATATAGGATAGTTCCGAAGAATCGTCATAAGACACTCTTTCAGGCAGTTTCCTCTATTGCACTGCCGCACAGATTTTTCTATCGCGACGATAGTGAATGACAATGACTTGTTCAATAAATTTGAGCGAGTTCCTGCAGCCAATCGCCATGACGGGGGCGATCGTGCGCCAGGCAAGGGCTCACCCTTTGCCTGCGGCTGTCTTGCGGTACCCGCTGCCCAGCACGGGCGGCAGGGCTTGCGCCAGGGCGTCGATGACGGTGCGTACCCGCAGGGGCAGGTGGCGCGTGGCCGGCCAGGCCAGGTGCATGTCGATGGTGGCAAAGGAGGCCTCGGGCATGAGCTTGACCAGCCGTCCTGCCTTGAGGTGTTCGCTCACGAGCCAGTGCGGCATGTGCGCCAGGCCGGCGCCTGCGACTGCGGCGTCGGCAATGGCTTGCAGGTCATCCAAGCGCAGCCGGCTGGCCACCGGCGCGGCGCGTACCTGGCCGCTTTCATCGCGGATCGGCCAGCCGCCGGTCTTGCCATAGAGGATGCCGTGATGCTGCGCCAGGTCGCTGAAGCGGCGCGGCCGGCCGTGATGCGCGAGGTAATCCGGCGAGGCGTAGAGCATCATGGTCTGCACCCCCATCTTGCGCGCCATCAGGGTGCTGGTATCGGGCATCGGCCCGCTGCGCAGGACCAGGTCCACCCCTTCCTCGATCAGGTCGACCCTGCGGTCGGTGAAGGACGCCACGATCTCCAGCTGCGGCCAGCGCCGTGCCAGTTCCACCAGCACCGGCGCCACGCGCAGGCGTCCGAACAGCACCGGCGTGCTGATGCGCACCTGCCCGGCCGGCTCGCGCTGGCCATCGCCCACCAGAGCCTGGGCCTGTTCCAGTTCTTCCAGCGCGCGCAGACAGCGCTGGTAATAGGCACGGCCTTCGGCGGTCAGGCTCTGGCTGCGCGTATTGCGCTGGAACAGGCGCACCCCCAGCCGCTGTTCCAGCCGCGCGATGGTTTTGCCTACGGCCGAGCGTGTCAGGTGCAGGCGTTCGGCGGCACGGATGAAACTGCCCGCTTCCACCGCCTGGATGAAGACCGAGATTCCGCTGAAGCTGTCCATGTATTTCTCCGGGGGTGGCGCACGCTGTCCGCAATGCAAGTTGATTGGTGAATTCAATTCTACAAGCATGGGAAAAAGTACCGCCACACCGTGGCCGGCATTCTTCCTACACTGGCGCCTCTTCATTTCCCATCCCGATCACGAGGAGTCTCCATGGACAAGACCATGCGCCGCTGGCATCTGGACCAGTTCGGCAAAGCCCACCTGCAATTGCAGACCCTGCCCATTCCCCGGCCTGCTGCCGGCCAGATCCTGGTCCGCGTGGCGGCCGTCGCGCTCAACTATCGCGACAAGATGAACATCGATAACGGTACCGGCGGCGCCCAGGTGCAGCCGCCCTTCACGCCGGCCTCGGACATGGCCGGCGAGGTGGTGGCGGTCGGCGCGGGCGTCCAACGTTTCGCTCCTGGCCAACGCGTGATCTCCACCTTCTGGGGCGGCTGGCTCGATGGCCCCTGGCCGCAGGGGGCACAGGCGCTGGGCGCGCCGGGGCCAGGCATGCTGGCCGACTACGTGCTGCTGCATGAAGACTGGGCCGTCGCGGCGCCGCTGCATCTCACCGATGCCCAGGCCAGCACCCTGCCCTGCGCCGGCCTGACCGCATGGATGGCGCTGGTGGAGCAAGGCCATCTGCACGCCGGGCAGACGGTGGTGCTGCAGGGCACGGGCGGCGTTGCGCTCTTCGGCCTGCAACTGGCGGCCGCGCATGGCGCCCGCACCATCGTCATCTCGGGCGACGCCGGCAAGCTGGACCGCGCGCGGGCGCTGGGCGCCACGCATGGCCTTTTGCGCGGCCAGCATCCTGAATGGCAACACGAAGTGCGCGCGCTTACCGGTGGACGGGGTGCCGATCATGTGCTGGAGCTGGTGGGCGGCGAGAACGTCGGGCGCTCCCTGCAGGCCTTGACGCAAGGCGGCCGCTTGTCCGTGATTGGCGTGCTGGGCGATGTGCAGTTGCAGACCTCGATCTTCCCCCTGCTGCTGGGTCGCCACGTCATCCAGGGCATCGGCGTGGGCCATCGCCGCGCGCTGGAAGACCTGGTGCGCGCAGTGGATCACCTGCGCCTGGTGCCGGTGGTGGAACAGGAATATGGCTTTGCGCAGTTGCCCGATGCCCTGGCGCATCTGGAACGTGGCCACCTTCGGCAAGGTGGTGGTGCGCACCGATCGTTGAAGAGCGCTGTAGCGATGCCCGCCGGAAACTGCCCGTAAGCCTTGCCGGGCGGGCAGTTCCCGCTTGTTACGATTGCTTGCATCGCTCACCGACACTTGCACTTTCCTCCGAACCTTGTGGCACAGCCCGTGCTCAGAGCATCACGCATGACGCAAATCGAGCAGCGCGGTGGTACATGAAACCGCTCATCAATTTGCGGCATCGGGGAAGCTGAGAATCAGGCCTTGTCCGACATAGCGCAACAGCAAGCCTGCCTATAGTGATGGACATGGATCACTGATCCGGCGTCCCGACATTCCTGATTGTTGAAGCCTCGGGCTTTTTTGATAAACACAACGCAAGGAGGTAAGCATGAAGACTCGTCATATCCTGGTTTCGTCCCTGTTCATGGCCCTGGCCGGTAGCGCCATGGCCCAGAATGCACCGACCAACGGCAACGTCACCGGTGCCGCACCGGCCGCGCCCATGAGCGCCACCGCGACCACGCCCTCGGCAGTGCCTTCCAACGACCCGTTCGTCCAGAAGCGCCAGGCTGATGCCGACGCCAAGGCCGAGTACAAGGCCCAGAAGAAGGCTGCCAAGCAAGAGTACAAGTCCGACAAGAAGGCTGCCAAGGCGCAGCTGAAGCAGGAAAAGAAGGACTCCACTGCCCAGCGCAATGAAGCCCTGGCGGCATCGCCGGCCACCCCGACTGACAAGACGCCCTGATTTGACAGTGTGAGGTCTTGAGGATTGTCTCCGGCTGCGGCCGGGGATTTTTTTGCCCGCGTGCTTCAGCTGCGGCGCTTGCGCGCGGGACTGGCCGGTCTCTCCGGCTCGGCCGCGATGCGAGACGGCAGGCTTTCCAATAGCCAGTCGATGAAGACCCGCAAGCGCTGGCTCACATGCCGGTTCTGCGGATAGACCACATGGAAGGGATAGGCCGGCGGCCGCCATGGCCGCAGGATTTCCACCAGCGCTCCGTTCTCCAGTGCCGCGCGCGCGGCATACCCGAAGGTCTGTACGATCCCCAGCCCGGCCACGGCTGCGGCCAGGTGGGCGTTGCTCTCATTGACGCCCACACGATGTTCCACCTTGATCTCCAGTTTTTCCGCGCCGCGCGCGAAGCGGAAGGGAAACGCGCGCCCGTTCTGCGGTGACAGGTAGCTCACCAGCCGGTGGCCGTTCTTCAATTCCTGCGGATAGGCGGGCGTGCCGAACTGCTTCAGGTAAGCGGGCGCGGCGCAGGTCAACAGGGAGGCATCGCCGATATGGCGCGCCACCAGCGAGGAACTGTCCAGCGCACCGCCACGGATGACGCAGTCGATGTTGTCGCTGATGAGATCGGCAGAGCGGTCCGAAACCCCCAGGTCGATGCGGATATCGGGATAGCGTGCCGTGAAGCCGGGCAGCGCCGGCACCAGCACGTCGCGCGCAGTGGAGCCGCCCACGTCCACCCGCAGGTGGCCGCGCGGCTTGCTGCGGGCGACGTCGAAGGAGGTGTCGATATCCTCCAGGTCGCGCAGGATGCGGGTGGTCTTTTCGTAGTAGTCGCGCCCTTCGGGGGTGACCGTCACGCGGCGGGTGGTCCGCTGCAGCAGGCGTACCCCCAGGTGTGCCTCCAGCTCCTGCACCTGTTTGCTCAAGGTCGCATTGGGCATGTCCAGCGAGTCGGCGGCGCGCGTGAAGCTGCCCGCCTCCACCACGCGCACGAAGCCACGGATGGCCATCAGTTGATCCATGTTGCCTGAGTCCTTTCGGAATGCCTGTAGGGAAAGAGCGGATTTGATTATCCACGCAGGTAGATAGTCATTTCGATTTTACACACTTTATCCACAAAGCCCGGCTCGCTAAAGTGCAGCCATGCCTTCCACGCAAGACGGCCCGGCCCAAGCGTGACAGGCATCCACCTCTTCCCAATGGCAGCAGACACTTTCAAGGAGCATCACCATGAACAAGCAACTCGACGGCAAGATCGCACTCGTCACCGGCGGCACCACCGGCATCGGCCTGGCCACCGCCCAGGAACTGGCCGCGCAAGGCGCGCGCGTCTTCATCACTGGCCGCCGCCAGGCCGAACTCGATGCGGCCGTGGCCAGCATCGGCGCGGCCGCTACCGGCATCCGGGCCGACGCCTCGGTGCTGTCAGACCTCGACCAGGTCTATGCGCAGATCGCCAAAAGCGCAGGCAAGCTCGACATCCTCTTCGCCAATGCCGGCGGTGGCGACATGATGCCGCTGGGGGCGATCACGGAGGAATACTTCGACCGCATCTTCGGCACCAATGTGCGCGGCGTGCTCTTTACCGTGCAGAAGGCCTTGCCGCTGCTGGTCGATGGCGCCTCGGTGGTGTTGACGGCCTCGACCGTGTCGATCCAGGGCACCGCCAATTTCAGCGTCTACAGCGCCAGCAAGGCCGCCGTGCGCAACTTCGCCCGCTCCTGGGCGCTGGACCTGAAGGACCGTGGCATCCGCGTCAACGTCGTCAGCCCCGGTCCGGTGCGCACGCCTGGCCTGGGTGGCCTGGTGCCTGATGAAGCGCGCCAGGGCCTGTTCGACTTCCTCGCTGCACAGGTGCCGCTGGGCCGCCTGGGTGAACCGCAGGAAATCGGCAAGGCGGTGGCTTTCCTGGCCTCTGATGCAGCCAGCTTCGTCAATGGCATCGAGCTGTTCGTCGATGGCGGCATGGCGCAGGTGTGAGCCATTGCAGCGTCAAAAAAAATGCCGGCGATGTGCCGGCATTTTTGTCTGCATGCTGCGTCAATTGCGTCCCTGCCGCCACAAGCGCCGCGCCAGCCAGGCCGCCGTCACCACCTGCAACAGCATGAAGGCTGCCACCGCATTCCAGCCCGAGTGTTCCCAGAACCAGCCGCCGGCCGAACCGAGGATGCTGCCGCCCAGGTAGTAGGACAGCAGGTAAAGCGAGGCCGCATGGCCGCGGCCGCTGCTGGCCATGCGGCCGACCCAGCTGCTGGCGGCCGAATGCGTGGTGAAAAAGCCGATGGTCAGCAGCACGATGCCCGTGATCACCAGCGCCAGTGAAGAGGTGCAGGTCAGGAACAGCCCTGCGCACGAGGTGGCGATGCCGGCCGCGACCAGCGGTGCGCGGCCATAGCGGTCGGCCAGCGAGCCAGCCCATGAGGAGGAAACGATGCCGAAGATATAGGCGCTGAAGATCAGCCCGGTGAGCGTGGCCGAGAGCGAGAACGGCGGGCTCATCAACCGGAAGCCCGCATAGTTGTAGGAGGTGGCGAAGATGCCCATGTTCAGCGCGGCAATGCCGAAGGTCAGCGGCAGGCGCGCATGGCCCAGGTGGCGTTTCCAGAGGGCCACGTGGTCGCGCAGCTGCATCGTGCCGTTGCGCACGAAGTTGCGCGAGGCCGGCAGCATCATCACGAAGGCCACCGCCAGCGCGAGATCGAGCGCACCGATGGCCAGCATGGCATGGCGCCAGCCGATATGCTCAGAGAGCGTACTCATCGCCACCCGCCCGACCATGCCGCCAAAGGCATTGCCGCCCACGTAGAGACCCATCGCATAACCCAGCCCGCCGGCATCGATTTCTTCAGCGAGGTAAGCCATGGCCACTGCCGGCACGCCGCCCAGGGCCATGCCTTCGAGTGCGCGCGCCACCAGGATCATTTCCCAATTGGGGGCCACGCCGGCCAGCAGGTTGCAGCAGGCGGCCGTGGCCAGCGAGGCGAACATCAGTTCCTTGCGGCCGTAACGCTCCGAGACCATGCCCGCCAACAGGATCGACACCGCCAGGAAACCGGTCGACAGCGACAGTGCCAGCGAGGCACTGGCCGCACCGATCTGGAATTCGCGGGCAAAGGCCGGCAGCAATGGCTGCACGCAATACAGCAGCGAGAACGTGGCGAAACCGGAACAGAACAGCGCCAGCACGATGTTGCGATAGGCGGCCGAACCGCGCACGGCGCCACGCAGCAGGCTGGGCGCTGGCTTCTTGAGGGGAGCGGCGGCGCTGTGGCCGGCAGCGGTGCCGGCCTTGGGAGAATCCGAGAGGGATTGCATGGCAATGTGCGCACCGGGGAGGTGGCGGTGCACGGGTGTGTTGTGGAGGGAGGCAGTCTGGAATAAATCGGCTATATTGTCCAATATATGGCAGGCACCCTGCCCATCTATGAAACAGATATCACAGGACTTGCGCGCTCATCATGGAACTCCGACACCTCCGCTATTTCCTCGCCGTGGCCGAACAGCGCAGCTTCACCCGCGCAGCCGAGAAGATCGGCATCGGCCAGCCTCCCCTGTCGATGCAGATCAAGGATCTGGAAGCCGAGATCGGCGGTGCGCTCTTCCTGCGCACCTCACACGGGGTGGAGCTCTCGGAGGTGGGCCGCGTCTTCCTGCCGCATGCGCAGAAGGCGGTGGACGATGCCGAGCAGGCGCTGCGCGCGGCCCAGCAGGCCGCCAGCGGCGAAGTGGGTTTGTTGCGGATGGGATTTACTTCATCGGCCGTGTTTCATCCGGTGGTGTCGCACGCCCTGCAGCAGTTTCGCGAGCGTCACCGCAAGCTGGAGATTTCCCTGAGCGAAGGCATCACCGAACAACTGCTGGCCGATATCGCCGCCTCCCAGCTCGATGCGGCCTTCGTGCGCATCGTCACCACGCCCTCGGCCGAGCTGGGCGTGGTGGAACTGCCGGCCGAAAAACTGAAGGTGGCGCTGCCGCGTTCGCATCCGCTGGCGCGGCGCAAGTCGCTGCACCTGCAGGACCTGGCGCAAGAGAACTTCATCATGGTCCCGCGCGGCAAGGGCTCGGCGCTCTATGACAACATCTTCAGCGCCTGCCAGGCCGCCGGCTTCGATCCGCAGGTGATCCAGCTGGCCCCGCAACTGACCTCGGCCATCAACCTGGTCGCGGCCGGCCTGGGCATTTCCATCGTGCCCGAGGCGATTGAACAGGTGCAGCTGGCCCAGGTGCGCTACATCGACATCCGCGAGCCGGCACCGCGCGCGCAACTCTCGCTGGCCTATCACCGGCAGTCGATTGCGGCCTCGCGCTTTGCGGCGCATTTGCAGCGTTCGCTCAAACGCGGTGTGCCGGACAAATGAGCCGGTGCTAGTTGGACTTGAAGCGCCCCAGCACCGAATTGGCCTGCCGCAGGAAGGCGCGCGGATGCGCCTCCACCAGCAGTTCCAGCGCCGGCAGCATGCGCTCCAGCGCGATGGTGAGGGCGATGTCGCTGATCTCCTCGCCCCACAGCACCTTCTGCACGAAGGCAGCCGGGCCGATCTCGGCGATCAGGCTCATGCTCATCTGGCGTTCCAGGGTGTCGCTGCGCGGACCGAAGGTCTCGTCGAAGATGCGCAGGATGGCCTCTTCCAGCTCCACCCATTGCGCCTGCTGGTCCGGTTCTGCCTGGCTTTCGTGGTCCTGCCCCTGCAGGGGGGCGGGATCGGCAGGCGCCGGCATCTGGCTGTTGTCGATGAGTGCGCTGGCTTCCCCGGCCATGCGGCTCAGTTGCTGCACGTGCAGCGTCAGTGCGCTGATTTCCGCGAGCAATGTGCGCAGCGGCATCTGCTGCGGCATGTCGGCTCCGGCGGGCCCTGCTGGATGTGGAATCATCTTGTTGTTGTCACTCAGGCCGACAGGCCTGGTCCCGTGCAAGCTGCTTGAATCGATCGCGCCAACCTCGCCGCCCCCGCGCGGCACTGCCGGCTCCCAGTCATCCGGCCTGCGCAGCCGGGATTGCATTTCCCTGCGGAAACATCGGAAAGTATAGTGCGCTGCAAAAATTTACGCATGGAAATTTCAAGGGAATTCGGCGAAGAAGCGACACGAATGCCGTGATTGTTGCTGGAATGATAAAAGAAAATCACGAAGTTGCGTTTTTTCATTGTCTGTAATCCAACACTTTGAGAAGGATTGCACCGGTCCGGCTGCGGCATATCGCCGCAGCATCGCGCCAAGCCCGCAGGATGGCGCTTGCAGGGCGGCTGCCGGGTCAGCAGCCGTCAGGCGTTTCTCAGGGTGAAGCAATATAATGAGAATCGTTCCTGAATCCCGATCAGAAGAAAAAACCATGCGTCTTACTGAACTAGCCAAGGGGGTCGGCGCCATCGTCGACCAAGTGACCGACCTGCACGCCGCCGACGCGGTGGCCGCGCGCCTGCGCGATCTCGGCTTCGTGCGCGGTGAGCCGGTGCGGGTGGTGGCCAGCGCGCCCTTTGGCAGCGACCCTATCGTGGTCCAGATCGGCTCGACGCGCTTTGCCCTGCGCCGCGCCGAAGCCGAGCGCGTGACGCTGGCTGCGGGAGCGGCAGCATGAGCAGCGCCGCCCTCAACATCGCCCTGGTGGGCAACCCCAACTGCGGCAAGACCGCCCTCTTCAACCAGCTGACCGGCGCGCGCCAGAAGGTCGCCAACTACGCCGGCGTGACGGTGGAGCGCAAGTCCGGTGCCTTCACCGCCCCTTCCGGGCGCCAGGTGCGGGTGGTCGACCTGCCCGGCGCCTACAGCCTGCAATCGGTGAGCCCCGATGAACGGGTCACGCAGGCGGTGCTGCAGGGACGCTATCCCGGCGAGGCCGTGCCGGACCTGATCGTCTGCGTGGCCGATGCCACCAATTTGCGCCTGCACCTGCGCTTCGTGCTGGAAGTGCGCCGCCTGGGCCGGCCCATGGTGCTGGCGCTGAACATGATGGATGCAGCCGCGCGGCGTGGCATCCGCATCGATGTGGCCGCGCTCTCGCAGCGGCTGGGCATGCCGGTCATCGAGACCATTGCGGTCAGGCGCGGCGGCACGCGCGCGCTGGTGGCGGCCATCGATACGCAGGCTCCCGTGCCTTCCCCGGCCGCTGAAGAACCGGATGACTTGCACGTCGAAGTGCGCGCCCTGCTGGCCGATACCGTGGTGATGCCGGCCCCGACCGATCGCCGTGATGACGCGATCGACCGCATCGCCCTGCATCCGGTCTTCGGGGTGCTGTTGCTGGCGTTGACCATGTTCCTGGTGTTCCAGGCGGTCTATGCCATCGGCAAGCCCATGACGGATGCCGTCGCCGATGCCTTCGGCACGCTCGGCGGCGTGGTCGGCGAGTGGCTGCCGGAGGGCCCCTTGCGCGGGCTGGTCACCGATGGGCTGCTGGCCGGGCTGGGGACGGTGCTGGGTTTCCTGCCGCAGATCCTGGTGCTGTTCTTCTTCATATTGTTGCTGGAGGAATCCGGCTACCTGCCGCGCGCAGCCTTCGTGCTGGACAAGCTGATGGTCTCGGTGGGCTTGTCGGGACGTTCCTTCATTCCCCTGCTTTCCAGCTTCGCCTGTGCCATTCCCGGCATCATGGGCACGCGCAGCATCACCGATCCGCGTGACCGGCTGGCAACCATCCTGGTCGCGCCGCTGATGACCTGTTCGGCGCGCCTGCCGGTGTATGCGCTGCTGATCGGCGCCTTCATCCCGCATCGTCCGGTGCTGGGGATTTTCAACCTGCAGGGTTTGGCGCTGTTCTGTCTCTATGTGGCGGGGATCGCCGCGGCCATGTTCGTAGCCTGGGTGGCCAAGCGCATCGGCCGCTCGCGCCAAGAGCGGGCGCTCTTGATGGAGCTGCCCTCCTATCGCCTGCCGAATTGGCGCGACATTGCGCTGGGCCTGTGGGAGCGCGGTGCCATCTTCCTCAAGCGCCTGACCGGCGTGATGCTGGCGCTGACCGTGCTGATGTGGGCCATCTGCAATTTCCCCTCGGCACCGGAGGGCGCTACCCGTGCAGCCATCGACTATTCCATCGCTGGCTATATCGGCCACAGCCTGCAAGTGCTCTTTGCGCCGCTGGGCTTCAACTGGCAGATCAGCCTGTCGCTGATCCCGGCCTTTGCCGCGCGGGAAACCGCCGTGGCCACCCTGGCCACCGTCTATGCGGTGGGCGGTGAAGAAGGTGCCGCCCTGCAAAGCGCGCTGGCCACGCACATCTCGCTGGCCAGTGCGCTGTCGCTGATGGTGTGGTTCGCCTTTGCGCCGCAGTGCATGTCCACGCTGGCCATCATCCGCCGCGAGACGCAGTCCTGGCGCATGGTGGCGCTGTCCTTCGGCTACATGTTCGTGCTGGCGTATGCTGCGTCCTTCCTCACCTACAACATCGCAAGGTGGCTGGCATGAATCACACGCTGTGGTGGCAATACGCGGTCATTGCCGCGCTGGTGACGGCCAGTGCGTGCTACATGCTGCGCAAGCTGGCGCCCTCGGCAAGCTGGCGCTGGCAGGCGCGGCTGGCGAGCTGGCTGATACGTCGTCGTTCGGGGATGTGGCAGGCGCTGGGCCGGCGCTGGCTGCCGCCCGCCAAAAGCAGCGGCTGCGGGGGCGGTGCGTGTGATGGCTGTGGCGATAGCGGCGACGCCCTGCCGCCGCTGGAACAGAAGATCCAGTTCCATCGCCGCCGCTGAATCCAGGATCCTGCGCGGCGGCCAGGCTTGCGCTCAGTGCAGCTCTTCGGCCTCGAAGCCGGCCGCGCGCAAGGCTTGCAGCACCTGCGCCAGATGCGGACGGCCACGGGTCTGCAGCACCAGTTCGATATCCACGTTCTGCGCGGCCAACAGCGTAAAGGCGCGTTGATGGTGGACCTCATCGATGTTGGCACCGGCCTCGGCGACGATGCCGGTGATGCGCGCCAGCGTGCCGGGCACGTCGCGTGAGCTGACCTTGACGCGGGCCAGGCGTCCGGCGCGCACCATGCCGCGTTCGATGATGGCGGTCAGCAACAGCGGATCGATGTTGCCGCCCGACAGCACCAGCCCCACGCGCTTGCCGCGGAAGCGGTCCGGATAGCGCACCAGCGCTGCCAGTCCGGCCGCGCCTGCCCCTTCCACCAGGGTCTTTTCGATTTCCAGCAGCATCAGCACGGCCTGTTCGATATCGCCTTCATCGACCAGCAGCAGCTCGTCGGCTTCGCGCGCGATGATGGCGCGGGTCAGCGTGCCGGGCGTGCCGACCGCGATGCCTTCGGCGATGGTGCTGGCGCCCACCGGATGTTCCGTCCCCTTGACGGCATTGAACATGGTCGGGAAGCGGCGGGTCTGCACCCCTACGATCTCGATCTCCGGCTTGATGGCACGCGCGGCCACGGCCATGCCGGCCAAGAGGCCGCCGCCGCCGATGGAGACCACCAGGCAATCCAGGTCCGGCACGGCCTTCATCATCTCCAGCGCGACCGTGCCTTGCCCGGCGATGATGGCTTCGTCGTCATAGGGATGGACGAAGGTCAGGCCCTCTTTTTCGGCCAGTTCGTAGGCGTGGGTGCGGGCCGCTTCCAGGGTGTCGCCATGCAGCACGACATTGGCACCGAAGCCGCGTGTGCGCTCGATCTTTACGCCGGGCGTGAAGCGCGGCATGACGATGGTGGCCGGCAAGCCCAGCCGCTGTGCGTGATAGGCCACGCCCTGTGCATGGTTGCCGGCCGACATGGCCACCACGCCGCGCGCGCCGCCTTCGCTGGCGGCGACGTCGACCATCTTGTTGCAGGCGCCGCGTTCCTTGAAGGAGGCGGTGAATTGCAGGTTTTCGAATTTCAGGAAGACCTGGGCGCCGACGATCTGGGACAGCGTGCGCGATTCCACACAGGGTGTCTCCAGGATCTGGCCTTGCAGCCGCAGGGCGGCGGCTTCGATGTCGTTGAGCGTTGTCATGCCAAGATTGTAGAGCCAATGCGCGGGTTTGTAGCAGTTCGCTCATGCGCGGCGCAAGGATGGCGTGAAATCGAAGCCATGGGCCCTCCGGCTTGCAAATTCGAAAAGCGCGGCCGTGGATTTTTGTACGGTGGGTGATAACCGCCACGTGACCAATTGCAGTCCAGACAACACAAAATTTCTTTGCAAGTGGCCATTGAAGTCCGCCGCGGCGCCGACTAGAGTAAAGACTCGTCGCGCCGCCAGCTGCTTCCACCCGGAGAGAACAGCCAGCCCGGATGCGGCACCCGGAAGTGGCGCGCGCCCTTCCTTCTCACGCAGATCCGAACAGTCTCAGCAGTTCTCACCCAGGAGATACCCATGAGCATGGCCACCCGGCAACCGGATGTCCGATCGTCCCCGCCCCTGCCCTTCAGTCCCCTCGTTCCCCCGCGCGAACGCGCGCGCTACCACCAGCGCACCACACCCCTGCTGTTGAAACTGGTGGAACTGGATCCGCGCGAAGTCGTGGACGGCATCATGACCCCCAACGGCTTCCTGGCCGCCGAGGTCACGCCGGTGGGCCCGATGCGCGAGGCTTGCCCGCATTGTGAAGGCGTGGCGCTGCAGCTGGTGCTGCGGCATCACCATGTCAAGCGCAGCCATCTGTTCTGCCGCGTGTGCACGCGGGTGTATGACGCGTTCAACGAGAGCGGGCATTCGGTGCTGACGGTGTGAAGCGAAGCATCCTCACGTGCAGGGCGCTGCAGGAAGGCAGCGCCCTTTTCATTTGCGCAAGCAGAAGCTAGATCTTATAAGGAACGCGAACCCCTGGCTCGTCTGCCGGGAAGTCCTTGGTATTGCGGGAGATCAACAGCAACGACTGCTCCATTGCAGAAGCCCAGACAATTGCGTCAGGTAATCGAATACGCCGTTGTTGCCGGATCTGCACCGCGCGTTCAGCGATGAAGCCGTCGAGGGGGATAACTTGAAACGAGGAAAGCCAATACCGCAACGCCTCCTCATTTTCCTCGTTGGCACCCACCATGATCTCCATCCAGGTGATGATGCTGATCGCGCGATACTCATAGCGCGCCAGTTCCTTTTTTGCGTGCCCTATGCCATTGAGATAGTCCACCAGGATATTGGTGTCAAAGAGCGCCTTTACCATTCGGAACGTAGCTCCCGCTGATAGGCCAGTCCATCCACCTTCTTCTTTTTCCAGAGACCGAATACGTCGATATCATGCTCCAGCTTATGCTGAGTGATGTAGGCTGCGATGGCCTCCCGGATGATGACGGCACGGGGGCGTCGCTGACTTTCGACGAGTTGAGTGAGATCCGCAAGCTGAGACTCAGGGAGATCGACGAGGATACGGCTCATCATGGACTCCTAATGTTAGATGATATACATATCATATATCATCCGCGAAACCGGAGGTCTCGAATTTTCTTTAGGTTCCTCTGACTATCTTGCCTGCTCGCACAGTAGAATCAGCCCCCTCAACGCAACAAAAGAGATGCCAATGGAATATGCGTACAAGCTGATGGCCTCCCCGGCCGGTTTGCTCAAGCTGGTGGCCAAGGGGGATCACCTGGCGGCCATCCTGTGGGAGGACGACGACGCCCTGCGCGTGCGCCTGGGTGAGATGGTAGAAGATGAAGACCGTGCGGTCCTGATCGAAACCGAACATCAGCTGCGCGAATATTTTGCCGGCGAACGCGAGAGCTTCGACATCCCGCTGCATTTTGAAGGCACCGAGTTCCAGCGCCAGGTATGGTCGGCCCTGCTTGACATCCCTTATGGCCAGACCCGCACCTATCTCGATATCGCACGCCAGCTCGGCAACGACAAGGCGGTGCGCGCCGTAGGGGCTGCCAATGGCCGCAATCCCATCTCCATCATCGCGCCCTGCCATCGCGTCATCGGCACCGGCGGCGAACTGACCGGCTTTGCCGGCGGGCTGCACGTCAAGAAACTGCTGCTGGCCATCGAGGGCATTTCCACCGAAGGCCGCGATATCGGCCAGGTCATCGACCCGCGCCGCAAGGCGCAATCGCGGCGTCGCGAAGATCCCAACCAGCTGTCGCTGCTGTAAGTCCGAAAACGCAACTAACTCCTGAGCAACAGCCAGCGTGGCCGTGCAGCGCGTTCAGCGCTGCATGCCCCACTTCTTCACGGTCACGCGTTCCAGCGTATTGAAGACCAGGTTCTCTACCAGCAGGCCAATCAAGATCACCATGGCCAGGCCGGCGAAGACCTTGTCGGTATAGAGTTCGTTGCGATTCTGGAAGATGTACCAGCCCAGTCCACCTTTGCCGCTGGTAGCCCCGAAGACCAGTTCTGCAGCAATGAGCGTGCGCCATGCAAACGCCCAGCCGATGCGCAGTCCCGCCAGGATGGAGGGCAGGGCGGCCGGCACCAGTACCTGCAGCACGAAGCCCAGGCCGCGCAGGCCATAGTTGCGGCCGGCCATGCGCAGGGTGTCCGAGACGCCCAGGAAGCCTGCATAGGTATTGACCGCCAGCGCCCACAGCACCGAATGCACCAGCACGAAGATCAGGCTGCCTTCGCCCAGCCCGAACCACAGCAGGGCGATGGGCAAGAGCGCAATGGCCGGCAGCGGATTGAACATCGAGGTGAGCGTCCCCAGCAGGTCGCGTCCGAATTGCGTCGACACCGCCAGCGTGGTCAGCACGAAGGCCGCCACGATGCCCAGCAGGTAGGCCTTCAGCAGCACCTGCAGCGACAGCCAGGTCTTGCCGAACAGTTCGCCCGTCTTGAGGCCATCGATGAAGGCCTGCGCCGTCTGCAGGAAGGTCGGCAGCAGCAGGTCATTGTTCTGCCAGCGCGCGACGCCTTCCCATATCAACGCCAGCAAGAGAAGAATCGCACCCTTGCGCACCCAGCCCTGTTGCCAGATGCGCTGCGGCAGCGAGAACTGGCGCTGCAGCACCAGGCCGGGCAGGGGAGTCAGCGGCAGTTCGTATTCGTCGCGGATCGGGGGAGTCTGGGGCATGGCGTATTTCGGTCTTTAGTAAGAAAAACGGACATCGCTGAAATTGATGACCGGTGCCGCTGTGCTGGGCGCGCTGGTCTCGCCGCCCTCATCGAAGAGCAGGCGATGGATGCGCTGCGCGGTCTGCTGGAAGCCCACGCCACCGAGGCTGGACAAGTCGTACTGATGGCTGTTGATCTCGGCGCGCACGCGGCCCGGATGGGGCGAGAGCAGCAGGATGCGGTTGCCCACCACCAGCGCCTCTTCGATGGAGTGCGTCACGAAGAGCAGGGTGAAACGCACCTCGTCCCACAGGGCCAGCAATTCTTCCTGCATCTTGCGGCGGGTCAGCGCATCGAGGGCGGCGAAGGGCTCATCCATCAGCAGCATCTTGGGTTGCATCGCCAGCGCGCGCGCAATGGCCACGCGCGCCTTCATGCCGCCTGAGAGCGTATGCGGATAGGCATCGGCAAAGCGCGCCAGGCCCACCTTCTCCAGGTAATGGCGGGCGCGCTCGGCAGCTTCGCGCTTGCCCAGCGTGCGCGAGGCCAGCAGCGGAAACATCACGTTCTGCAGCACCGTCTTCCACGGCGGCAGCTGGTCGAATTCCTGGAACACCACGATGCGGTCCGGCTCCGGCTGATGCACCACCTGGCCATCGAGACGGATCTCGCCGCCGGCCGGCGGCAGGAAGCCCGCGACCGATTTGAGGAGGCTGGACTTGCCACAGCCCGAGGGCCCCAGCAGCACGAAGCGGTCCGCCGGATGCACGTCGAAACTGACTTCATGCGTGGCCTGCACCACGGCCGTGGCGGTACGGTATTGCAGGCTCACGCGGTCCACCTGCAGCAGGGGCTGCAGGCCGGCTGCGGCGCTCACGCTGGCGGTTTCAGCTGCCGGGTTGTGCATACGCTTCCTCGAAGAAGTAATCCTTCCAGCTGTTGGCGCGATTCTTCAGCACGCCCAGCGCATGCAGCTGCTCGGCATAGACGAAGGTGCGCTCGGGCGAGACGGTGAAGTTGATTTCCGGGTCTTCCACGATGTAGCGCACGAACGCCGGCGAGAGCTTGGACTTCTGCACGCGGATGAAGGTATCGGCCGCCTTAGCCTTGTTGTTGCGCACGAATTCGGCCGCTTCCACCAGCGCCTTGTAGAAGGCGCGGTAAGTCTTGGGGTTCTCGTCGTGGAATTTCTGCGTCGTGTAGAGCACGTTGAAGGTCGCCGGGCCGCCCATGATGTCGTAGGAGCTGATGACCTTGTGCACGTTCTTGTTCTCCAGCGCCTGGTACTGGAAGGGCGGGCTGGAGAAGTGCGCATTGATTTCCGAGCCGCCCGCGATCAGCGCCGCCGTGGCATCCGGATGCGAGAGGCTCACGCTGATGCTGTCGAATCGCTTGAAATCTTCCTTGCCGAACACCTTGGCGGTCTCGATCTGCAGCGTGCGCGACTGGAAGCCGACGCCCGCGGCCGGCACGGCGATGCGGTCCTTGTCGCTGAAGTCCTTGATGGTCCTGACCTTGGGATTGTTGCTCAGCAGGTAGTTGGGCATGGAGCCCAGCGAGGCAATCGCCTTGACGTTCTGGCGTCCGCGCGTGCGGTCCCACAGTACCAGGGCCGGCGGCGCACCGGCCGAGACCACGTCCAGCGCCCCGGCCAGCAGGGCTTCGTTCATGCCGGTGGCGCCCGACAGGCTGGTCCACTCGACCTTGATGTCCACACCTTCCTGCTTGCCGTATTTTTCGATCAGCTTCTGGTCCTGCACCACGTCGAGGATCAGGTAGCCGATGCCGAATTGCTGGGCGATGCGAATCGTGCCTTCGGCGTGGACAGAGGCTGCGCTGCCCAGCGCGATGACGCCGGCCAGCATGGCGGCAAATGATTTATATGATTTCAGGGAAAACGCCATTTCAGCTACCTCCCTGGATATGCGCATCGTCGAAGAAGTAATCCTTCACCGAGGCGGGCTTGTTCTTGATGGCTCCCACGCGATGCATGAACTCGGCCAGGCCATAGGTATTCTGCGGGGCGATCTTGAACTGCACTTCCGGGTTCTTGATGATCTGCAGCAGCAGCTTGCGGTCGGTGTTGCCCTTGTTGACCTTCAGGTAGATGTCGGCTGCCTTCTCGGGATTGGCGCTGATGAACTTGGCCGCTTCATCCAGGGCGCCGAGAAAGGCACCGTAGGTCCTGGGATTGTCCTTGCGGAATTTCTCGGTGGCGTACAGCACGGTAGCCGAGGAGGGGCCACCCAGCACGTCATAGGACTTCAGCACGATGTGCGCGTTGGGGTTGCCCGCCAGTTCCTGTTCCTGGAAAGGAGGATTGCCGAAGTGGCCGGTGATCTCGGTGCCGCCGCTGATGATGGCGGCGGTCGCATCCGGGTGCGGCACGGCGATGCTGATCTTGTCCAGCTTGTTGTACTGGGCGTCGCCCCACAGCTTGGCCGAGGCCAGCTGCAGCACGCGCGACTGCACCGACACGCCCACCGCCGGCACGGCGATGCGGTCCTTGTCGCTGAAGTCGGCGATGGTCTTGACCTTGGGATTGTTGCTCACCAGGTAGTAGGGGAAGTTGCCCAGCGAGGCGACGCCGCGCACGTTCTGCTTGCCATAGGTGCGATCCCAGATGGTCAGCAGCGGGCCCACGCCGGCGCCGGCGATATCGACCGAACCCGACAGCAGCGCGTCATTGACGGCCGAACCGCCGGAGAGCTTTAGCCACTCGACCTTGATGTCCACCCCGGCGGCCTTGCCGTGCTTTTCAATCAGTTGCTGGTCCTGCGCCACGTTCAACAGCAGGTAGACGATGCCGAACTGCTCGGCAATGCGCAGCTGGCCTTCGGCGCGCGCCACCAGCGGCGCGCCCAGCAGCGACAGCGCCAAGGTGGTGGTAAAGAGGCGCCGCAGGCGTCCCTTGGAAGAGAGTCGTGTAGTCATGGTGTCCTGTGCGGTGGAGGTCGCCGGCTTCGGTGGAGAATCCGGCAGTGGATGTGCGGCTTCGGCTTAGAACCGTCATGGTGGTAAAACGCGGTTCTTTATTCGTTCGGAGTATATAAAGGGCAGGGGAGAAAGAAAAACTCGATTACCGCATATCGATATGCGGCCGCTGTATAGGCCGCAACGCCTTGTCCCACGGCGGTTCCAGGCGATATGAAGGTTTTTGCGGCAGTGCAATTCCGGAACCGCGTCCTTGCCCGGCTGTCAAGCTTCGCAGGCCGGGCGAGAGGCGCGCGCGCAACGTCAGGATGCCGTCAGCGGCATTTTGAGCGCACCACGGGTAGAGTGCGCTAAAGTACGCGTCCTGCCCGGACAGTGGCCAGCCCTCCCCGCCGAGGGTGGCGTCCTCCCCCGGATCCCTGTCCGCCGGCACTCTATTTGAAGAAGCAAAGGGAGCAAGATGAGTTCATCTCACACCAATCCAGGCCTTTCCCTCCGGTCGACCAAATTCCACTTCATTACCCTGGCGGCGCTGGGCGTGGTCTTCGGCGATATCGGTACCAGCCCGCTGTATGCACTGAAAGAATGTTTCAGCCCTGACCACGGCATCGCCTTTTCCCCGGGCGCGGTGCTGGGCATCATCTCGATGCTGTTCTGGTCGATCTCCATCGTGGTCACCATCAAGTACGTGATGTTCGTGCTGCGCGCCGACAACAACGGCGAAGGCGGCGTGCTGGCCTTGATGGCGCTGTCGCTGCGCTCTGCCATCTCGGGTTCGCCGCGCGCCAAGCTCCTGATGATGCTGGGCGTCTTCGGCGCCTGCATGTTCTATGGCGACGTCGTCATCACGCCGGCCATCTCGGTGCTGTCGGCCGTGGAAGGGCTGGAGATCGCCGCGCCACAGACGGCGCATGCGGTCATCCCGCTGACCTTGGTGATCGTGGTGATCCTGTTCCTGATCCAGCGGCATGGCACCAGCGTGGTGGGCCGCTTCTTCGGGCCGGTGATGTTCCTGTGGTTCTTCTCGCTGGCCTTGCTGGGCCTCTACAACATCGTCAAGGCACCCGAGGTGCTGGTGGCAATCAACCCGTATTACGCCGTGCACTTCATGGCCGAGCATTCGCTGCAGGCCTTCATCGTCCTGGGCTCGGTGGTGCTGGTGCTGACCGGGGCCGAGGCGCTGTATGCCGACATGGGCCACTTCGGCATCAAGCCGATCCGCTATGCGTGGCTCTTTACGGTCATGCCGTCGCTCTTGATCAATTACTTCGGCCAGGGGGCCAACCTGATCGCCAATCCCAAGGCCATCGCCAATCCCTTCTACCTGATGATCCCCGAGCCGCTGGTGCTGCCCATGGTGCTGCTGGCCACCTGCGCCACGGTGATCGCCTCGCAGGCCGTGATCTCGGGAGCCTTCTCGCTGACCAGCCAGGCCATCCTGCTGGGCTTTGTGCCGCGCATGCGCATCCTGCATACCTCCGAGGATGAACAGGGCCAGATCTACATCCCCCTGATCAACTGGATGCTGTTGGTGCTGGTGGTGGCCGTGGTGCTGGCCTTCAAGAAATCCGACAACCTGGCCGCCGCCTACGGCGTGGCCGTGACCACCACCATGGTCATCACCACCATGCTGCTGGGCGTGGTGATGCGCCACATCTGGAAGTGGCGCATGCCGGCCGTGGTGGTAGCCATCGGCTGCTTCCTGGTGGTCGACGTGGCCTTCTTCGCGGCCAACCTGCTCAAGCTTACCGAGGGTGGCTGGTTCCCGCTGGTCATCGGCGGCGCGGCCTTCTTCCTGCTGATGACCTGGTACTCGGGCCGCATGTTGCTGCGCATGCGCATCAAGGATGACGGCATTCCCATCGAGCCCTTCATCGAAGGCCTGCTGGCGCATCCGCCGCATCGCGTGGGCGGCACCGCCGTCTTCATGACCGGCAATATCGCCACCGTCCCGGTAGCATTGCTGCACAACCTGAAGCACAACCGCATCCTGCATGAGCGCGTGTTCTTCCTCAAGATCAGCATCTGGGACGTGCCCTACGTGGCCGACAGCGAGCGCCTGACCATGAAGGAACTGGGCGGCGAAGTCTACCTGCTGCGCGCAGCCTTCGGTTTCAAGGAAGCGCCGGAAGTGCAGAAGGTCATGACGCTGACCGAACAGCAGTTCGGCCATCACTTCGACCTGATGGACACCTCCTTCTTCCTGGCGCGCGACACGGTGGTGCCGAGCAAGCTGCTGGGCATGTCGCTGTGGCGCGAGCGCCTGTTTGCCTGGATGTACCAGAACGGGGCCAAGCCGTCGGACTTCTTCCACATCCCGGCCAACCGGGTGGTGGAGCTGGGCACCAAGGTAGAGATCTGAGCGGCACCGCACTGGCCGCGTGATGCAAAGGCAGGGCCGTCCTTCGGGGCGGCCCTGTTTTTTTGTGGAGTGCCCGGACTTATCGCGGGGGCAGGGTGATGGGCAGCGGTGAGGTCGGCTTGACCTCTTCCAGGCAGATCATGGAACGCAGTCCGGCCACGCCGGGGACCTGCATCAGACGGTCGGTGAGGAAGTGCGACAGGCTCTTGAGATCCTGCGAGACCACCTTGAGCAGGTAATCGAAGTCGCCCGATATGGTGTAGCACTCGACGATTTCAGGAAAGGCCTTGATCACCTTTTCCACCGCGCGCACCTGCTTGAATTGCGCCCGGTCCAGCGACAGCGAGACGAAGGCCGTGACATTGAGTCCGACCTCGGCCGGTGCCACCAGGGCAGCATAGCGGCGGATCACGCCTTGCTCCTCCAGCGCACGCACGCGCCGCATGCACTGCGGCGGCGAGAGGTGGATGCGCTCGGCCAGGTCGACGTTGCTGATCTGGCCGTCGGCTTGCAGCAGTTCCAGGATCTTGATGTCGATCTTGTCCATGAGATTCATTGCCACGAAATAATATTTCGTCATCATGGCAAATCATGACGAAAAACGAAAGCCTGTTTCGCATCGTTGTGGATAAGATTTCATCCATCGTCACTGCCGAGGCAGCCCTTGCACAAGGGGCTGATGCATCATGGTCAAGTACATCGGAACGTCGGACCTGCAAGCCCATCTGGCCATGCATCCCTTGCCGGAGGTGATCAGTGGCATGGTGCAGTATCTGCGCGAGGACTTCCTGCGCTGGCCGCAATTCGACAAGAGCGCGCGCGTGGCCAGCCACTCGGTGCGCGGGGTGATCGAGCTGATGCCCATTTCGGATGGACGCTGGTATGCCTTCAAGTACGTCAACGGCCATCCCGCCAATACGGCGCAGGGCTTGCTGACGGTGACCGCCTTTGGCGTGCTGGCCGAGGTGGCCAGCGGCTATCCGCGCCTACTGTCGGAACTGACACTGACCACGGCCTTGCGCACGGCGGCGACCTCGGTACTGGCGGCGCATCACCTGGCGCGCCCGAACAGCCGCAGCATGGCGCTCATCGGCAATGGCGCCCAGGCGGACTTCCAGGCCATCGCCTTCCATACCCAACTGGGCATCACGGAATTGCGCCTCTTTGACGTCGACCCGGCCGCCACCGACAAGCTGGTGCGCAACCTCCGGGGTTGGCCAGCGCTGCGGCTGATTCGTGCGCGCAGCACGGCCGAAGCGGTGGCGGGAGCCGACATCGTCACCACCGTGACGGCCGACAAGCGCCGGGCCGTGATCGTGCATCCGGACATGATCGAAGCGGGCATGCACCTCAATGCGGTCGGCGGCGATTGCCCCGGCAAGACCGAACTGCATCGCGGCGTGCTGGAGAAAGCGCGCGTGGTGGTGGAATTCGCACCGCAATCACGTATCGAAGGGGAAGTGCAGCAGATGCCGCCGGACTTTGCCGTGACCGAATTGTGGCAAGTGCTGGCCGACATCTCGCTGGGCCGCCGCGATGCCCATGAGGTGACGGTCTTCGATTCGGTCGGTTTCGCGCTGGAAGATTTCTCGGCGCTGCGATACCTGGATGACCATATCGATGCGCATCATGCGCAGCAGATCGATCTGGTCCCCGCACTGGACAACCCCAAGGACCTGGTTGGCTTGGCCATCCCGGTTCTTCCCTACAAGGAGCAGGCAAACGCATGAACAAGATCAGGATGATGGGCGCCCCCACCGATGTGGGCGCCAGCCGCCGTGGTGCCTCCATGGGACCGGCCGCCCTGCGCGTGGCCGAGCTGCAGCGCAGCCTGCAGCAGCATGGACTGGAAGTGACCGATGGCGGCGACCTGGGCGGTCCGGCCAATCCGCAGCAGCCGCCGGTGCAGGGATTGCGCCATCTGGAACAGGTGGTGCAGTGGAACCAGGCCGTCTTCGATGCCGTATCGGGCAGCCTGGCCGAGGGTGAGGTGCCGCTGCTCATGGGGGGCGACCACGCGCTGGCGGTCGGGTCGATTGCCGCCGTGGCGCGGCACTGCCGCACCCATGGCCGGGACTTGCGCGTGCTGTGGCTGGATGCCCATGCCGATGCCAACACTAGTCAATCCACCCCGACCGGCAATATCCACGGCATGCCGGTGGCCTGTCTGCTGGGCGTCGGGCCCGAGGCGCTGACCCGCCTGGGGGGCCAGACGCCGGCCATGCAGCCGCAGCAGATCTGCCAGATCGGCATCCGCAGCGTGGACCGTGAAGAAAAGCGCCACCTGCGCGAACTGGGCGTGCGTGTCTTCGACATGCGCCACATCGATGAATACGGCATGCGCGCCACCATGCAGGAGGCGCTGGCGGGCATGGGCCCGGATACCCATCTGCACGTGAGTTTCGATGTGGATTTCCTCGATGCCGCACTGGCACCGGGCGTGGGCACGGCGGTACTGGGCGGGCCGACCTATCGCGAAGCCCAGCTGTGCATGGAGATGATTGCCGATACCGGCCGTCTTGCTTCACTGGATGTGATGGAACTCAATCCGGCCTGCGACGTGCGCAACCAGACGGCGGAGGTGGTGGTGGACCTGGTCGAAAGTTTGTTCGGGAAATCCACACTGATTCGCTGAGTTTGGCCGACGCCTCTCATTGTATGCAATTGGAGGTTGAAGGATTGCGGGCAATGCCCGATCATTCAGGGTTTTGTAGCGTCCGGCGCGCGGGAACAGGGTATTGACCTCGTATTCCCGCGTGCCGGGAAGCACTCGCACGCCGGGGGCGACAGCGGGGTGCGCACGCACCTTGCTCTCCCGGATTACTCCTCCGTCAGAAAGAAGTCATCATGCCCTTCAAGAAATTGTTCATCGGCGCCGCCAGCGCGCTGGCCCTGTCCTGTGCTGTCGGCAGCACCTTCGCAGCTGACCAGACCTACGTGGTCGGCGCCGGCGGTACCTACCGCCCCTTCGAATTCGAAACCCCGAAGAAGGAACTGGTCGGCTTCGACATCGACCTGATCAAGGCCATCTCGCAAGCGTCCAACTTCAAGATCCAGCTGGTGAGCACGCCCTGGGAAGGCATCTTCGCCACCCTCGGCCAAGGTGACCGCGACATCATCATCTCCGGCATCACCATCACCGACAAGCGCGCCCAGATGGTCGACTTCTCGCTGCCCTACTTCCCGGCCGAACAAGTCATCATCACCAACGCCGATGCCAAGATCGCCTCGCTGGCCGACCTGAAGAAGACGCAAGTGGCCGTGGTCAACTCCACCGCCGGTGACATCGTGGTCTCCGAAGAGCTGGGCAAGGCCAGCACCGCCATCCACCGCTTCGACAACACCGTGCTGATGCTGGAAGAACTGTATCGCGGCGGCGTTGATGCGGCCGTGGGCGACGTGGGCGTGATCAAGTTCTACATCAAGAGCCATCCGGAGAAGAAATTCAAGGTCGTCGGCGACACCAAGTTCGTGCGCCAGTACTTCGGCATCGCCGTCAAGAAGGGCAACAAGGAACTGCTGGACAAGATCAACGCCGGCCTGAAGCAGATCGTCGCCGATGGCACCTACGCCAAGATCTACAAGACCTGGTTCGACGGCGAAGTGCCGACCCTGCCGCTGAAGTAATCCTTCCGGCCCCGGCCCCTGGTGGCCGGGCGCCTGCCTGAGCGCCGCTCCGCCGGGGTGCGGGGCGCTGCCTGTCCTGCTTGTTCCGCGTTTTCCGCGTTCCCTGCTTTTCTTAACCTCTCCGTTTGAACGGATTCATCATGCATTCCTTCTTCCAATGGGAAATCATCGGCGAATACGCGCCGCTGTTCGTCGAAGGCACCTGGATGACCTTGAAGGCCGCGATCATCTGCGTGATCGCCGGCACCTGCTGGGGCCTGGTGCTGGGCGTGGGCCGCCTGGCCGAGGCACGCCATGGTTTCTGGAAATATTTCCTGTGCTACTGCGTGCAGTGGCCGATTCGCTTCTATGTCAGCTTCCTGCGCGGCACACCCTTGTTCGTGCAGATCCTGCTGATCCACTTTGCGCTCATGCCGATGCTGATCAACCCCAGCGGCGGCCTGATCCTCTCGGGTGACCTGGCGCGCGAGATCCGCTCGCACTACGGGGCCTTCGCTTCGGCGGTGCTGGCCATCACCCTCAACTCGGGTGCGTATGTGTCGGAAATTTTCCGCGCCGGCATCCAGTCCATCGACCGTGGCCAGAGCGAAGCCTCGCGCTCGCTGGGCATGAGCTACCTGGGCACGCTGCGCCGCGTGGTGCTGCCGCAGGCATTCCGCCGCATGCTGCCGCCGCTGGGCAACAACGCCATTGCCATCGTCAAGGATTCCTCGCTGGCCTCGGCCATCGGCCTGGCTGAACTGGCCTATGCGGCGCGTACCGTGTCGGGCGCTTACGCGCGCTACTGGGAGCCGTACCTCACCATCTCGGTGATCTACTGGGTCATCACGCTGGCGCTGGCGGCGCTGGTACGCCATCTGGAAGCACGTTACGGCAAGGGAGATGCACGATGAGCACGATGATCAAGGTCAATCAACTGCAGAAGCGATTCGGCCAGGCGCACATCCTGCGCGGCATCGATTGCGAAATCCGCGCGCGTGAAGTGGTGTGCGTGATCGGGCCCTCGGGCTCGGGCAAGAGCACCTTCCTGCGCTGCCTCAACGGGCTGGAAGAAGTCAGCGATGGCGACATCTTCATCGAAGGCGTCAAGCTCAATGACCCCAAGGTCAACCTCAATGCCTTGCGTGCGGAGCTGGGCATGGTGTTCCAGCGCTTCAACCTGTTCCCGCACATGACGGTGCTGGAAAACCTGATCATGGCACCCATGCAGGTGAGGAAGCTGTCGCGCCGCGACGCGGTCCTGGTGGCCGAGAAGCTGCTGCAGAAGGTGGGCCTGCTGGAGAAGATCGATGCCTTCCCCAACCAGCTCTCCGGCGGCCAGCAGCAGCGCGTGGCCATTGCCCGCGCGCTGGCGATGGAACCGAAGGTGATGCTGTTCGATGAACCGACCTCCGCGCTGGACCCGGAACTGGTGGGCGAAGTGCTGACCGTCATGAAGCAGCTGGCCGAAGAAGGCATGACCATGGTGGTGGTCACGCACGAGATGGGCTTTGCGCGTGAAGTGGCGGACCGGGTCTTCTTCATCGACCAGGGCGTCATCATGGAAGAAGGTCCGCCGCAGCAGGTGCTGGGCGAACCGGTCCATGAGCGCACGCGCGATTTCCTGCGCAAGGTGCTGTAAGCGACAAGCAAAAACGCCGGGACGAATCCCGGCGTTTTTCATTGCAGGCTCAGTGATGCGCGCCCAGCACGATGGCTCCCGCCGCAATCACGGCACAGGACAGCACGCGCCGCAGGGTCAGCTTCTCGCCCAGGATGAGCGTGCCGATCAGCAGTGCAAACAGCACCGAGGTCTCGCGCAGCGCCGAGACCATGCCCATGGGGGCGAGCGTCACGGCCCAGATCACGATGCCATAGGCCAGCAGCGACATCACGCCGCCCGCCAATCCGATCCAGGTGTCCTTGTGCGAGAGCACCACCGGCGAGCGTCCATGCTTGTACTGGTAGAGCAGGGCCAGCGGAATGCTGTCGGCCACGAACAGCCAGCCCGCATAGGCGATGGCGTCGCCCGCCAGCCGCGCACCGATGCCATCGGTGATGGTGTAGGCCGCGATGAAGGCTCCGGTCGCCAGCGCCGCCAGCGGGGCGGACAGGTGCTCGCGCTGGCGCATGGCGCGCAGGTTGGCCAGGCTGACGATGCCCAGCGAGACCAGGGCGATGCCGATCACCGTATAGATGCCCAGCTGCTCGTCCGCAAAGACCGCCGCCCCCAGCGCCACCAGCAAGGGTGAGGAGCCGCGCGCAATCGGATAGGACTGGCCGAAGTCGCCGATGCGGTAGGCGCGGATCAGGAACAGGTTGTAGCCTGTGTGCAGCAGGCCCGAGAGCAGGATGTAGAACCAGCTCTCCGCCTGCGGCCACGGCCGCCACAGCACCAGCGGGATCGCGCCCAGCCCCGCGCCCAGGGTCATGAGCGAGAGCGAGGCCAGGCGATCCTGGCTGCTTTTGAGCAGGGCGTTCCAGGAAGCGTGCAGCAGTGCGGCGGCCAGGACCAGGGCGATGACCGGGAGCGTCATGTGCGGCCGCCCGTCAGTGCCTGCGCATCCAGATCGGCCACGACGCGCCACAGCGTGTGGCCCGAGGCCAGGTACTTGCGCTCGAAGGGCGTGATGGGCTCAGCGGGCTGCCAGGCTTGGGCCTGGAAACTGCCCGCAGTGAGCTGGTTCAGGGCCGAAGTGAACTCTTCGACATAGACCTGCCAGTTGCTGCGGCATTCCAGCTGCCCGCCCAGCGCCACGATGAAGGGAAACACCGGATGGCCTTGCCAGCGCCGGGCCAGGTGGCCGATCTTGGGCCAGGGATTGGGGTAGAGCAGGTAATGCCGCGCCGGCCGCAGCCCGGCTTGCTGCGCCAGCCGCCAGTAATCGACCAGGTCGGCGCGCACGAAGCAGAGGTTCCCGGGTTCCGGGCCGTCCCAATGCGTATTGCGCGCCAGCCGGTCGGCCGACTGGTCGATGCCGATGACGAAATGATCCGGGTATTGCGCCGCCAGGTGCAGCGTCGACAAGCCCACGCCACAGCCGGTATCGAGGATTAGCGGCGGCTCGCCCGCGGCGCGCCAGGCCGCCATGCTGGCATCGAAGGCGCGCTGGTTGTAGTCGGTGACGGGTTTGCGGAATGGGTGGGCCGGGTCGGCATGGCGCGCCACCAGGGTGGCCAGTTGCTCATGCACGCCGGTCTGGGCGCTGCTGATGGGGGATGAATTCACGACAAGGCGGTCAAGGCGGCAAAACGCCATTTTAATGGACGCCGCGCCCCCGCCGTTGATGGCAAGCTGACCAAAAGAAAACGCCGCGCGGTGGGCGCGGCGTCACTGCCTGTAAAGCGGGAGTGCTTGACCCGATCAGTGCAAGGTCATCGGATGACGCATCATCACGTCATAACGGCTCAGGAAGTTGTCGATATCGTCCATGGTGGGTTCGGAGGCGATCAGTTCCTGGACATCCTTGCGGAACAGTTCGGCCGCCGGGCCATCGATGTAGATTTCACGCTGGCCGGACTTGTCCATGATCTCGTAGCCGCCGAAGCGCAGGGCTTCGTGGTCGGAATCGGCACCGAATTCGACGACGCTGTACTGCTCACTGTTGTAGATCAGGTTCATAGTGACTCCTTATGCTGGAATACTGCTTCGAAAAGGAAGTGGCGCCTTCACCGTAAATTTCAAGACCCTTCACCTGGGCCGCGCCTCGTGTGCATCTCTGCTGCTTCGATACAGCTCCCTCGGGCAACGCCGCGTCGCTTGCGCGCCTGAGTCTGTTGACGGCAGTTTGTCCGAAAAACTTTGATGGCTGCCGTGTTGCCTTTCCGCATGCACGAAATCTTGCATGTTTCTTCATGATGCACCGTCACCTGCTGAAGATAGATGACAAGCCCGCCCGGAAGTTCATCGCCTTGCAGCAGGCCGGGTTGCGGCCTGGCAAGCCTCATCACGCCTTCAGCATGCCGCTGTCGGACGCAAAAGAACATCAGGAAATTTCTGACGCCACCACACCCCTGTGGCGGACTGCCCCCAAAACATGATCAGACTACCAAAAGAAACGGGACCGCGCTGCGATCCCGTTGTCCTGGTGTTCATGCCGGTGCGGCTCAGTGATTCTTGCGCGCCAGCTTGCCCGGTTCCACCCCGAGCTGCTTGAGCTTGCGGTAGAGGTGGGTGCGTTCCAGGCCGGTACGTTCGGCCACCCGCGTCATGCTGCCGTTTTCGCGCACCAGGTGGTATTCGAAATAGGCGCGCTCGAAGGCGTCACGGGCTTCGCGCAGCGGCAGGTCGAAGGAGATGTTGGCGGCATTGTCGGCCACCTGTCCGAAGGGTGCGGCGGCTGGCGTGCCGTGATGCAGCGGTTCGCTGCCCATGGCCGGGGCGTAGGCGGCCACCGGGGCGACGTGTTCGGGGGTGTGCAGGCTATCGGATGCGCCATTGGCTACGGCGGCCACCGGGGCCGGGCGATAGCTGGCCGGGCGCACTGCTTCGCGGCTGTGCGACAGGCCCTGCTGCACGGCCTTGAGCAGCTTTTGCAGCGCGATCGGCTTTTCCAGGAAATTCAGTGCGCCGATACGAGTGGCTTCGACGGCGGTGTCGATGGTGGCGTGGCCGGACATCATGATGACCGGCATGGTCAACAGGCCATCGCGCTGCCATTCCTTCAGGAGCGTGACGCCGTCGGTATCGGGCATCCAGATGTCGAGCAGCACGAGGTCGGGGACACCGGCCTGGCGAAGCTCGCGTGCCTGCTGCGCGTTTTCCGCAGTGGTCACGACATGCCCCTCATCGCCCAGAATTTCTGAGAGCAATTCGCGGATACCCATTTCGTCATCGACGACCAGGATGTTAGCCATGTGCTGCTTTCCTCGCTGCTAGTTCATTGTCCAAGTTTTCGATCTTGTTCCGGGCCGGCGCGCTCGACGCGGCGTTAGCGAGCGTGCCTTGATGAACTGCCGGGGCCTTCCCGGCGCCTTGCTGTCGAATCTTGACCCTGGGGACGGTTTCCTGAGAAAACTGTCTCTTAATCAATAGGTGCTAACTTTACCAGCAAAATTACAATTTTTGCGCCTCTGCCATCGGTCCGATTCTGGATATCGATGCGCCCGCCATGTTCCTCGACGATTTTCTTGACCATCGCCAGCCCCAGTCCGGTTCCCCGGGCCTTGGAAGTGACGTAGGGTTCGAAGGCGCGCGCCAGGATGGTGGGCGAGAAGCCGGGACCGTTATCCATGATCGACAGACGCACGGCCGGCCGGCGCTGGCCATCGGCGCCGGCGATGTCGATCTGCTCGGTCAGCACGTCGATGCGCGGCGCACTTTGCCCCTCATCGGTGACGGCATCCTGGGCATTTTGCAGCAGGTTGTGGATGACCTGGCGCATCTGGGTGGCGTCGCCCATGACCTTGCTCATTGCCGGGGCCAGGCGTGCGTGGATCACGTCGCGGCCATCGCCGGCCAGGTAGAGGTTGAGGATTTCCTCGATGAGCGCATTGAGATCGAGCGCCACCGGCTTGGCCGGCGGGGTCTTGGCGTAGTCGCGGAAGTCGTCGACCATGCGCTTCATGGCCGTGACCTGGTTGACGATGGTGGTGGTGCCCTTGTCCAGGATGGCCGCATCGGCCGGCATGAGCTTGTCGGCCAGGCGATGCTGCAGGCGTTCGGCCGAGAGCTGGATGGGGGTCAGCGGATTCTTGATCTCATGGGCCAGGCGGCGGGCCACTTCGCCCCAGGCAATCGAGCGCTGGGCCGAGATGACGTTGCTGATGTCATCGAACACCACCACGTAGCCCACGCCGTTTTCCACCGGCAGGTGCGAGCCGCGCGCCAGCAGGGTCAGCTTGTCATGGTCGGGCTTGCCGCCTTGTTCATCGCTGGCATCGAGCACGGCCCCGGGCTGGCGCGAGAGTTCGAACTGGCGTTGCCAGTGCAGGCCGTCGGCGCCCTCGCTGCTGTGCTGGGCCAGCTGTTCGGAGAAGGCGCGGATGATGGCCTGGGCAAAGGGGGCCTGGCTTTCGATGGTCTGCAGGGGCGTGCCGATGTTGGCCGAGAAGTCGTAACCCAGGATGCGGCGTACCGAATCGTTGGCGCTGACGATGTTGAATTGACCGTCCAGCACCATCACCCCGGCCGACATGTTGGCCAGCACCGATTCCAGGTAAGCCTTGGCGTTTTCCAGCTCGGCGCGGTTCCTTTCCACCGAGGTGCGCGCCTCCAGCAGCTGGCGCGTCATGGTGTTGAAGGATTGCGTGAGCGTGCCCAGCTCGTCGGAGGTACTGACGATGGGCCGGGGCGAAAGATTGCCCTCTGCCACTGCCTTGGTGCCTTCGGCCAGCAGCAGCAGCGGCTTGGCCAGGTCGCTGGCGATCAGGAAGGCGCTGGCGATGGCGGCGAAGATGGCCAGCAGCAATGTGAGCGTGAGCGTGACCAGGTAGATCTTGCGCAGTCCCGAGCGCGAGACCGAGCGCTGCTGGTACTCGTTGTAGGCCAGGCGCAGGGTTTCTGCATTGGTGGCGAGGTAGTCCGGGACCGGCTGCAGGATTTGCAGGTAGCGCGTTTCGTTCTGCAGGGACATCCCGCGGCTGGGCGCCGGCACCAGCACCACCACGTGCAGCCGCAGGTTGCCGTCGGTGTCGGAGCCGCCGGGCGGGCGGCTGTCATCGCTTTCCACCGCCGAGAAGGCGCGCGAGACCCGCGCCTGGCGCATTGCCTGGCTGCTCGGCAGGATGGGCGTGAGCGAACCGATGGAGCCGCCTACCGTACTCATCACCTGGCCATTGCCGTTGACGATGGTGATTTCCATGTTCTGGTCGCGCTGGCGCGAGAGGTAGGTCACCTGCTCGGAGTCGCTCATGTCGGAGAGCTCCTGGGCCATGCCACGCGCCCGCGAGACCAGGTCCGAGAGCGAGGAGTCCAGCGCATTGCGGCCCAGGTTCAGGCCCGATTCGAGCGCCGCTTCCATGCGCACGTCGAACCAGGATTCGATGGAGCGCGACACGAACTGCACCGACATCAAATAGATCACTGCCCCCGGCACGATGCCCACCAGGGCAAACATCAGCACCAGCCGCGCCAGCAGCTTGGAGCCGAACTTGCCGCGCCGGTAGCGCTTGTAGAGACGGCCCAGCAGCAGCAGCACCAGCCCCAGCAGCGAGATCGCGGCCAGGCCGTTCAAGAACAGCAGCCACGGATAGTGCTGCTCGAAGAGGGCGGAGTTTTCGGAGGCCGAGGCCAGCAGGAACAGCAGGACGCTGATGACGCCCCCGCCGACCACCAGCAGATAGCGTAAGGTGCGGCTCATTCGGGTTTGAAGTTGAATTCGATCCAGTCGGAAGACAGCCGCCAGTCACTGTTGTTGAGCGCATTGACCTGGAAGGGCTTGGGCAGCTGCGCCACGTCCAGCCGCATGCGCAGGCCGACGTGATAGGTCTCGCCGCTCTTGAGCGCGTTGTTGTCGGCGATGATCCAGCGCGGCGGGCGGCGGATCAGGGTCAGGGCGTCGTCCAGGTTGGTGAAGCTCTGCTGCAGCTGGCCGCTGATGGCGGTGTGGTACTGCCGGGTCAGCACGTTGTAGGACAGGCGCAGCGTGCGCGTGGCCGACAGGCTGGTCTCGTCGAACCAGTACCAGCGCCGGCGCGTGAGCTGGATATCGGTAGTGAAGTAGAGCGGCACGCCACGCGAGAGCGCGTCTTCCAGGCCACGATTCAAATCGAAGTCATAGGACACCGAGAGCCGGTAGCCTTCGTCGCTGGCTTCGATGGCGGCCTGGTTGACGGTGATTTCGGCGGCCTGCACGGCCAGCGCGGAACAAGCCAGCAGCAGCGCCAGCAGCCATTGCAGCACCGCACGCAGCAGCGGTGGCCGGCCGTTGCGCAAGAGCGCCGGCATCGAGGCGGGGGAGGGGACCGATTGCGTCAAATTCATGCACCAGGTTTTTGGAACAGCGCATAGAACAGGCCATCGTGATCGGCATCGGCACCGGCGGTGGGCAGCAGTTGGCCTGGAGCGGGCAGCCGGATGGCATTGTTTTTCTGCGCGAAGGCAATCGCTTGCTGCTCCGATTCCTGGGGCCACAGCGAGCAGGTTACGAGCAGCAATTTACCATCGGGTCGCAGCATCTGCCAAAGCTTGTCCAAAATTTGCGCGGAAAGTGTTGCAAGCTGCGCGGTGTCGGTCTTGCGGCGCAGCCAGCGGATATCCGGATGGCGCCGCACGATGCCGGAGGCCGTACAGGGCACGTCGGCCAGGATGCGGTCGAAGCCCTGGCCATCCCACCAGCCGTCTTCACGCGCGTCACCGGCCGTGAGCCGGGCCTTGAGCTGCAGGCGATCGAGGTTCTCGGCGATGCGCTGCAGGCGGCGCGGATCGTGGTCCAGGGCCTGCAGGTCGAGCTCGGCCAGTTCCAGCAGGTGCCCGGTCTTGCCGCCGGGGGCAGCGCAGGCGTCCAGCACCCGCATGCCATCGGCCACATCCAGCAGCGGCGCGGCGAGCTGGGCGGCAGCATCCTGCACCGAGACCACGCCCTCGGCAAAGCCGGGGATTTGCTGCACCGGGACAGGCTTGTCCAGCCGCACGGCATACGGGCCGACGGCGCGCGCGCCCATGCCGGCCTGCTGCAGGGTGGACAGGTATTGCTCGACGCTGGCGCGCCGGCGGTTCACGCGCAGCGTCAGCGGCGGCGGCTGGTTGCCGGCGTGCAGGATGGCTTGCCACTGCTCTGGATAGGCGCCCTTGAGGCGGTCGATCCACCAGGTCGGGTAATTCCAGGTACCGGGCGGGGTCTTGGTGGCCTGTGGCATGAGCGCCGCGCGTTCACGCAGGAAGCGGCGCAGGATGGCATTGACCACACCCTTGGCGAAACTCATTTCCTGGCTGATGGCCGCGGCCTGCACGGCCTGGTCGACCACGGTGAAACTGTCATAGCCCGCCTCTTCTTCATTGACCAGCAGCGCCAGGGCCGTCACCAGCAGGCCGTGCAACACCTCTGGCTGCGGCGGCTTGTTGGCCAGCAGGCTGAGCAGGCTGTCGGTCAGGCCCAGCTGGCGCATGGCGCGGTAGCTCAGGTCCTGGATGGCGCCGCGCGCCGGCGGCGGCGCGTCGCTGCGCGTGAAGATCTGCGCCAGTGCCTGCGGCAGGGCGTGGCCGGCGCGCACGGCAGCCACCGCCTGGGCGGCATAGGCCAGCTGATAGGCCAGAGAATCGGCCTTGGCGGCGGGGGGAAGGAGAGAAATCTGGATCACGTCGTTGCAGGCTCAGGAAGATAAGGCTGCGCCCTTGTTGCAAAAAGGCAATGGTCGGTGCAATGGGCGCGGGCCGCCAGTGTACCAGCGGCCAATGCTGCCCACACCTTCCAGTTGCAATTGCGCCGGCGCCGGCCTGCAGGGGCGGTCTTCTGCAACGCGATGGGGGCACGCAAAAACGGCTGCCGCGGTGGATGATCGCGGCAGCCGTTGTGCGGGCGTATCAGGCCGGGAGCTGCTTGTGCGGCGCTTCTCCGCCTGCCCCCCGGAAGGGATCAGACGCCCCAGAGGATGTCGTGATTGCCCTTCTGGGCTTCGCGCAGCATGTCCAGCAGCGGATAGGCGCGCGCCGAGAAGCTGACCGGTTCGATCTTTTCGTGGTTGTGGTCGTCGACGTCGGCGTTGTGGTGGGCGTTGACGTCACGCGCCAGTGCTTCGGCCGCTTCATGCGACTTGCTGGCGTTGATCTGCTGTTCCAGCACCGCGATGGCGTCACCGGCCTCGGCGGCGGTGATCACGCCACGGGCGGGGTCCTTGTGCAGCAGGTCCAGGATGGGTTTGGCGTGCGACTCGTACATCACCACATCGGCAGCCGCTTTTGATTTGAATGTGATCAGCATATTTCCTCAGGGTCTTTGAATGAAAACGTTTTTTGGGGCGCCCGCCGGGGGCGGAGCGCTGGAAATGCGCTGCAGACTGCATCCGCATTTCTGCGGGAGTACCCGTTTGGAGTGACGGGCAGGACAAGAATACTCCGGGAGCCGGAATCTTGTCATCCGCCCCGGTCCCGCTCAGGTTGGTTTGAAAGAGCTGAAAAAGGTTTCAATATTTTCTTCGGTGAAGGCCTTTTCCTCTCCCACGATGAGAACCTGGTAGACCCGCCGCTCCCGCACCGCCAGCCGCGCCACCAGCCGCAGGGGACGGCCGCGGGAGACGCCCCGCGCATCGAGGTCCAGCGTGCGCGCCAGGCCCGTGGTCTTGCCCGGCCACAGCGGCGCGCCCTGCGCCTGGCCACCGATATTGTTGAGCAGGGCGGTGCGCATTGCTTCCAATGCCCGGTTGGCCGCGGCCGCGTCGGGCAGCTCGGCCGTACCCACGGCAAAGGTGAGACCATCGACTTCGGCGGCCGTCATGCTCATGTCGACCTTGGGGCCGTCCAGGTCCACCGGGCGCGTCACGCTGGCCGGCTTGGCCGGCAGCAGGACCACGAAATGGGCACCATTGTCGCTGGCCTCGCGCCAGTTGTAGCGGGGTGAGCAGGCCGCCAGGCACAGGCAGGCTACGGACAGCAACAGCAGGACAGGACGAAGGCGGGGCATGAGAAAGGTCCGGAACGGGGAGACGGGCATCATATCAAAGCTGGTTTGCGGCACAGGTGAAGCAAATAGCGCGATTGTCCGATGGCCGTACGGCAATTCTTGCGGTATAAGAACGCATCGAAACGGAACCCTCTCCCGATATGAATCAAGACACCCAAACCGGCCTGCCGGAACTGACCTTGCGCGGAATGCTGCTGGGCGCGCTCATCACCGTGGTCTTCACCGCCTCCAACGTGTATCTCGGGTTGAAGGTCGGCCTGACATTTTCCTCGGCGATCCCTGCTGCGGTGATCTCGATGGCGGTCTTGCGCCTGTTTTCCAATGCCAACATCCTGGAAAACAATATGGTGCAGACCCAGGCCTCGGCCGCCGGCACGCTCTCCTCCATCATCTTCATCCTGCCCGGCCTGGTGATGATGGGCCACTGGCAGGGCTTCCCCTTCCTGCAGACGCTGGGCATCTGCGCCGCCGGCGGCATGCTGGGGGTGATGTTCTCCATCCCGCTGCGCCGGGTGATGGTGGTGCAAAGCGCGCTGCCCTATCCGGAAGGCGTGGCGGCGGCGGAAATCCTGCGCGTAGGCAGCGCCGACGCCGATGGCGGCGAGGAAACCCGGCGCGGCCTGCGTGACATCCTCTTCGGCGGCACGCTGGCAGCAGCGTTCAGCGTGATCGCCAGCGGACTGAAGCTGTTTGCCGAAAGCATCAGCCTCTGGTTTGCCGCCGGTGCTTCGGTGGTCCGCCTGACCATGGGCTTCTCGCTGGCGCTGGTGGGTGCGGGCTACATGATCGGCATCGTCTCCGGCATCGCCATCCTGATCGGCCTGGTGATCGCCTGGGGCGTGGCCGTGCCTTATCTCACCGCCGTGACCCCGCATGCGGCCGATGTCGCCCTGTCGGACTTTGCCAATGGATTGTGGAAGAGCCAGGTGCGCTTCATCGGTGCCGGCATGATCGGCGTGGCCGCAGTGTGGACCCTGGCCACGCTCTTCAAGCCCATGCTGGAAGGCGTCAAGGCCTCGCTGTCGACGCTCTCGCGCCGTCAGCAGGGCAGCACCGAGCGTACCGACCAGGATATGTCCCCGCGCTGGATCATCGCCATCAGCCTGGCCATGATTGCGCTGCTGGCGGTGGTGTTCGCCTCCTTCCTGTCGGACGCACCGGTGTCGCCGGCGCTGTTCATCGGGCTGATCGTCTATGCGGTGGTGTTCGCCTTCGTGTTCGGTTTCCTGGTGGCGGCGGCTTGCGGCTACATGGCCGGACTGATCGGTTCCTCCTCCAGCCCGATCTCGGGCATCGGCATCGTGGCCGTGATCCTGGTGTCGGTGCTGCTGCTGGTCTCGGGCGCGGTCGATCCGCTGCTGGCCACGCCCGAAGGCAGCAAGCTGGCCATCGCGGTGGCGCTGTTCGTCACGGCGGCCATCATTGCGGTGGCGGCCATTGCCAATGACAACCTGCAAGACTTGAAGACCGGCCAGCTGGTCGGTGCCACTCCCTGGCGCCAGCAGGTGGCGCTGCTGGTCGGTTGCGTGGTGGGCGCGCTCATCATCCCGCCGGTGCTGAACCTGCTTTACAACGCCTATGGCTTCACCGGTGCCCTGCCGCGCGCGGGCATGGATGCGGCCCAGGCTCTGGCGGCCCCGCAGGCCACGCTCATGACGGCCATTGCCACCGGCATCTTCACCCGCGAGCTGAACTGGACCATGCTGGGCGTGGGCGTGGCACTGGGCATCGTGCTGATCGTCATCGACTGGCTGCTGGCCCGCCGTGGCGGCGTGGCGCGCTTGCCGGTGCTGGCGGTGGGCATTGGCATCTACCTGCCGCCGATGGTCAGCAGCGCCCTGTTCCTGGGCGCGGTGCTGGGCTGGCTGATCGAACGCGCCCTGCGCCGCCGGGCGCTGGCTGCCGGTGCGGACCCGGAAGCCTATGCCGACAAGCCGCGCCAGCGCGGCATCCTGGTAGCCTCCGGCCTGATCGTGGGCGAGAGTCTGGTCGGCGTGCTGCTGGCCGCCATCATCGGCTTTACCGGCAAGGATGCGCCGCTGGCCGTGGTGTCGGGGGCGTTTGAATCGACCGGGCAGTGGCTGGGCCTGGTTGCGCTGGTGCTGGTGCTGATCGCGTTTGCGCGCCGCATCCTGCCGGCGCGCTAAGACCAGCGGGAATGCGCTGCTGGTGGTGCTTCAGTGCACCCACCAGTAGCGCAGGATATGAAAGAAAATCGGTGCCGAGAAACTGATCGAATCGACCCGGTCCAGCATGCCGCCATGGCCTTCGATCATGGCACCCCAGTCCTTGAGTCCGCGGTCACGCTTGATCGCCGACAGCACGAATCCCCCGAAGAAGCCCAGGATGTTGATGGTCAGCGCCACCAGCGCCGCCTGCCAGACATTGAAGGGCGTGATCCAGTACAGCGCAGCACCGACAGCGGTAGAGGTCAGCACGCCCCCGACCAGGCCTTCCAGCGTCTTGGAAGGGGAAATCTGCGGGGCCAGCTTGCGCTTGCCGAACAGTTTGCCCCACACGTACTGGAACACGTCGCTGGATTGCACCGTCAGCACCAGGAACACGATCAACTGCAGGTTGCGGCCTTCGAATCCCGCGATGGGCAGCGTCAGCAGGGCCGGCACGTGCGAGATGCAGTAGACGCAGATCATCAGCCCCCACTGCACCTTGGCTGCACGCTCCAGGAAGTGCTTGGTATCCGTGGAAAGCGAGGCCGAGATCGGCAGCAGCAGGAAGGCGTAGACCGGGATCAGGATGGAGAACAGCCCATACCAGTCCATCCCGATGAGCACGTACTGCAGCGGCAGGAACACGAAGAAGCACCACAGCAGCGCGCGATGGTCGCCCACGCGCGTGTAGGTGACGGAAATGAATTCACGCAGCGCCTGCAGCGAAATGAAGGCAAACAGCACCACCACGCCGGTCTTGCCGATCCAGAACGCAATGGCCAGCGCGCCGATCATCCACCACCAGGCCTTGATGCGGGCATTGAGATTGTCGATGACGCTGCTGCTGCGTCCGGCCAGGCGCCAGCGCAGCAGGCCACCGACCGAGCTGGCCAGGGCGAGGACGGCGAACACGCCGCCAAACAGGGCGAAGAGGGTATCTTGGGGAGTCATGGTCGTTCGTCGCGGATCATTCGGCCACGGGGGCCAGGGCGAGCAGGGCCTGGCGGGTGCGGGCCAGGAACTGTTCCTTGCTTTCGTCGGGGCGCAGCATCAGGGGCTCGCCGAAGCTGAGGGTGCAGAGCAGCGGCAGCGGCACCAGATGGCCCTTGGGCATGGCCCGGCCGAGGTTTTCGATCCATACCGGCACCAGTTCCACTTCGGGATGCGCGCAGGCCAGGTGATACAGGCCGCTCTTGAAGGGCAGCAGGCCCTCGTCCAGGTTGCGCGTGCCTTCCGGGAACAGGATCAGCGATTCACCACCCGCCAGCACCTGCCCCATCACGCCGATGGGATCGGCGCTACGGCCAGCCTGGCGGTCCACCAGCACACCCCGGAACACCCGATTGATCACATAGCGCCGCACGGCACTCCTGAGCCAGTAGTCCGATCCGGCCACCGGCCGGGTGCGCTTGCGCATGGCGCGCGGCAGCATGCTCCAGACCAGCACGAAATCACCGTGGCTGCGGTGGTTGGGATAGTAGACGCGCAGCTTGCCGGGATCGGGCGCGGCAAACCAGCGGGCGCGCACGCCCGTGAGCACGCGGGCGAAGGTGCAGATGGCGGAGGCGAAGAGGCGGTCGATCAGCATACAAATTCAGTTTTCAAGGATCAGGAAAGGAACAGCAACGCCAGGGTGGCGACCCAGGCCGCACCCTGCAAGGCCAGGCATCGGACCTGATTCTTCACCAGTCGGCGTACCCCGGCGATGCGTTGGGCCAGCGGGCGCGGCACCGCACTGGCCTTGGGGCCCAGGCCGCTGTCTGCGAGGGCCAGGTCAAAGGCGGCCAGGTCGTCCTGCGGTGGATGTCCCTGGTGCCAGCGGCGCGCCCATGAGGTGAAGATGGGGATATCGAAGGCGCAGCGCAGGGCGAAACCGCATTCAGCGATTCCGAAGACGATGGACAGCGCGAGCGCAGCCCAGACGGCAGGGCCGCCCGGATGCCAGACCAGCAGGACCAGCGCGCTGATGCTGAGCAAGCGGCTGGTGTTGTCCAGCGGACGGCTCACGGCCAGGATCGCCAAGGCAATGTCGGCCTGGTGGGCTGCCTGCTGCACAGCGGGCGAGTTTTCAGGCGGGAGGCCTTGATGAGCGGCGTCGTTGGCGGCATCGCTACCGGATCCTTGGCGCAGGTCAGGCATGGCGTTCTCCCTTCAGCAAGTGCTGCTCGACCTCCCGCAGGCGTTCCCGCAGCGCCGCGTTGATGACTACCGTTGGGCGGCGTTCGGCCAATCGCGCAAGAGCAGAGTCCATGTCGGGACAGCGTCCGCTCAGGCACAGCCAGGTCGCCACTGCAGCAGCGCTGCGCGAATAGCCCAGCGCACAGGCCACCAGCACCGGCCCATGGCCGCGCAGCGATTCGATACTGCGGGCGGCTGCCAGCAATTGATCGGGGTCGGGCGCGACCAGATCCAGCCAGGCATGGCCGGCATAAGCCCATGGGCCGCGCGGGGCGGGCAATTCGGCGCAGAGGTCGCACAGGGCGGCGAACGGGCTGGCGCGCAGCTCGGCAGCGCTGGGCAAGCGGCCCAGCCACACATCCCCGGTGATGGCATCAGGCTGCGGACGGCGGCGCGTCCACAGTCGGGCATTGATCCACGCCCCCAATGCATGGGGGGCCAGCAACCAGGCGGCGGCCAGCGAGCGGCGGCCGTCCTGCTTCTGGAAACCGGCGGCACCGGCATGGGTGTAGTTCCATGCAACGATGGCCAGCGACAGGGCCAGCCAGCCCAGCGGGGCGGCGAGGGCGCGCACGGCCACTGCCAGCGCCAGTGCCAGCAAGGCCCCCAGCGCGTAGGCCAGCGCCAGACGCCTGCGGCGCCCACTGCGCTGGCCGCTGCGGCGAAGCGGCGTACCCCCCTCATCCGGCCACAGCCAGAGGCAGAACAAGCCCAGCATGGCACCGGTCGGGAGGTCGATGAAGTGATGCTGCCAGGTCGTCAGCACGGACAGGCCGATCAGCAGCGCCCAGCCGTGGATGACCAGCTGCCAGAACCAGTGGGTGCGCAGCCGGGCGAACTGGACCCAGATCAGCACCAGCAGCGCGATATGCAGCGAGGGGGCCTGGTTGAAGGGCAGGTCGAAGGCCGCCAGTGACGCGAAGAGCGCGCCAAACAGTCCATCGGTGGCCGGCCGCACGAAGGCAAAGCGCAGCGGGAAGGCCAGGAAGCAGGCCACCGCGATCAGCTGCGTCGTCAGCAGCCGCAGCGCATGGCGATCGGTCTCGCGCGGGGTGCGGCAGCACAGGAAGGAAAATCCGTAGAGCAGGTCGATGGACCAATAGGGCAGGATGGTCCAGGGCAGGAAGGGAACATGACGCTCCCAGCCATAGAAGAAGCTGGGCACGCTGGCGCGCGCGGCCGCCGTATGGTTGGCCAAGCCATAGCTGAGGAAGAACAGCGGCCCCAGCAACAGCAGCCATGCCACCCCGCGCTTCCAGGGCAGCGGCGTGGCCGGTGCTGCCGCGGGCAGCAGGCGGTCGGCCTGGCTCATGCAGCCTTGCGCCGGGCCAGCGAGACGGTAAAGATGCCCCACTGGTCGATGCGCTGCTCGATCTTTTCGAACCCCGCCTCGGCCACCAACTGGTCCATCTCGGCTTGCGTGCGGCGGCGCATGACCCAGGCCTGGCCGCCGCGATGGCTGGTCAGGGCGCGGGCGATCAGTTCCAGTTGCGGATGCCAGGGCTGGCCGGTGTAGACCAGATAGCCGCCCGGCGCGATGGCGTCGGCCATTCCGGTCAGGGAGGTGGCCACGGCGTCATTGTCCGGGAACAGTTCGTAGAGGCCGGAGACGATGCCCACTGTCGGGCGCGGCGTGACGGCGGCCAGGCTGGCGCGGTCGAAGGCGTCGCCCTGCACGAAGCGGGCGATGTCGGCCAGGCCCTTGTCGGCAATGAGCGCCGTCCCTTGCTGCACGTTCAGTTCGCTGTAGTCGCGCAGCAGGATGGATTGGGGACGCGGCCCCTGGCCCAGCGCTTCCAGCACGTAGCGGCCGTGGCCGGCGGCGATGTCGAGCACGTGCAGTGGCTGTCCTTGCGCCTGCAGGCGCGCCAGGGCCGTACGCAGCAATTCTTCTACATGCAACTTGCGCTGGCGGATGCCCTTCCAGCCGATCGCCTCCAGATACTGGCGATCGATGGCGCGGCCCAGCGGACCGACGCCTTCGGGGGTATTGCGGTAGACGTAATCGAGCGTGCTGCCCGAATCAAAACCGGTGCGATGCCCCAGCGCCACACCCTTGGAGAGCAGGCCGCCCAGCTTCATGTTGGCGCGGTAACCAGCCCAGTACAGCCCCTTTGGGCTGAGGGCGGGCAGCGCTGCGGACAGCTGGCGCGACTCCTCGAAGGTCGGGCCTTGACGGTGCGACTGGCGCAGGTCCGGACGGGCCCAGGGTTGGGAGAATTGGCGCAGGATGAATTCACGCGCCAGGTCAGTGGCAATCTTGCGGTCCTTCTCGCCGAAGGTGTCGTGATAGAAGCCGGGGAGGACGTGCTTTTCCTTCACTGGTGTGCCCAGACGTGCGAAGAAATCGTGCTGGGGGCCATGGTGCACCACCCAGTCCGCGCCTGAAATGAGCAATTGCGTGGGAATGGTGATGGCCTGGGCATCGGCGACCACGCGTTCGGCCGCTTCATACAGCGCCAGCAGGATGTTCACGGAGATCGGGCGGCTGATCAGCGGATCGCTGTCGTAGGAGGCCTGGCGCTGCCGGTCGTGGGTCAGGTACTTCGCCTTGACGTAGCTGTTGACGAAGAAATTGCCACGCAGCTTCTGCTGCAGGGCCAGTCCCGGGCGGGCGAAGGGAACATAAAGCTTCACCTTGAAGGCGGGCGAGGCCAGTACCAGGCAGCGCACGCGGGGCGCGTAGTCATGCGCCCAGGTCGAGACCAGCACCGCGCCCACGCTCTGGGCCAGCACGGCCATGTCTTCCTCGGCCACCTGCCACTGGTCGCGCAGGTGGTGGATGAAGGTTTGCACGTCCCGCACCGAGTGCGCAAAGCTGGGGGAATAGCCGCGCGGGCCGGGCGAGCGGCCATGGCCGCGCGCATCCCAGGCATAGAAATCGAAATCGGAGAGGCCCAGTTCATCGACCAGGTGCGCCATCCGCCCGCCGTGTTCGTGGCCGCGATGGAACATGACGACTGCGCCGCGCCGCTGCGCGCCGGTGGCCGGCCAGCGGCGATAGAACAGGGATTGGCCATCGTGGGTGGTGAACTGGTGTTCCTGGCAGGATCGTGTCATGGGTGGGAGGCGGCGCGCAGGCCGCTGCGGATGCGGTTGACGATATTGAGGAGGATGGCGGCGATAGCCAGCGGCAGGGCCCAGAAGATCCAGGCGGGGAGGCTGCCGGCCAGTCCCAGCCACAGGCCCAGCGCGCCGAACAGGAAAGCGCGGTCGCTCTTGCCCATGGGGCCGTCGTACTGGCGCGGCGCACCGACCATGGGGCCAAGCGCTCCTGTCATCTCAGACACTGCCGACAGGAAGATCACCCCGCCCACGCTGGCCCAGCCGAACGGGGCCACCAGCGCAAAGGGCAGGTACAGCGCCGCATCGGAGATGACGTCGGTGAGCTCGTTGAGATAGGCCCCCAGTGCTGACTGCTGGCCGAATTCCCGCGCCAGCATGCCATCGACGGCATTGAAGGCCATGCGCAGGAACATCCACAGCGGCAGCAGCAGGAACAGCGCCGGCCGCTGCGGCCCGGCCACGAACAACAGCACGCCCAGTGCCAGCGAGACCAGCATGGCCAGCACGGTCACCGCATTGGCTGTCACGCCGGCCCGGGCCAGGGCGCGCACCATGGGCCGCAAGAGCGCCTGGAAGCGGGGTTTGAGTTGATAGATGCTGATCACGCGGCACCTGCCGCACGGTGGTCGGGAAGGGGAGAGGGCATGGAGGATCGTCCTTGTTGTCGATTCTGATTTGTTATTTGTTGTGTCGGGCGAAGCTCACCTTAGGCAACGCATTGGCGTCTTCTGTTCCCGGCTGATGCGAGCAGAAGTGGAATTCGAGGGAATGAGGGGGGATTTCTCGTCGCTGTTCGAGAGGCGCGTTGACGCAATGTCATCGGCTTGGGGCGACGTTGCAGCGATGCGCCTCGGTGAGCGGATCGCTGCGTCTGGGGAGGGGGAGACGTTCAGCGGCGCTGGGTCAGCATATGCACCGCCAGCCCGGCCAGCACACCGCCCATCAGCCAGCGCTGCAGGCGTTGCCAGCTTGGATGGGTGGCCAGCAGGGCGGAGATGGAGGCGGCCGAGAGCGTGATGACTGCATTCATGCTGATGCCCACGACCAGTTGGGTCAGGCCGAGGGCGAAGGACTGCAGCAGCACGCTGCCGTGGTCGGGCTGGATGAACTGGGGCAGCAGCGAGAGATACATCACCGCGATCTTGGGATTGAGCAGGCTGGTCAACAGCCCCATGCTGAAGAGCTTGCGAGGACTGTCCGGCGGCAGGGCACGTAGTGCAAAGGGTGAGCGGCCGCCCGGCTTGAGGGCTTGCCAGGCCAGGTAGAGCAGGTAGAGCGCACCCGCCAGTCGTAGCGCGTCATACGCCAGGGGCAGGGCCATGAGCAGGGCGCTGATGCCCAGGGCTGTACAGAGCATGTAGAACACCAGCCCCAAGGCGATACCGGCCAGCGAGATCAGGCCGGCCTTGCGACCCTGGCAGACCGAACGCGAGACCAGATAAAGCATGTTGGGACCGGGAGTGAGGACCATGCCCAGGCAGAGGGCGGCGAAGGCCAGCAGGGTGGTGAAACTTGGCATGGCGGGCATCCTCTTTGGATCGGGAGATGGGCGGCACCAGGTAGTGCCGCAAGAACCTCAAGGCTAAAGCCCGGCCTGCCCGCGGAGAAGATACAGACAGTTCGCTGGCAGATCACAACAGAACAACGCCAGGTCCGCCCGCCCTGCCTCAGTCGCCGCCGAACCCCCGTCGATACTGGATAGCCTCGGCCACATGCGCCTGCGTGATCCTGTCGGACCCGGCCAGATCGGCGATCGTGCGCGCCAGTTTCAACACGCGGTGATAGGACCGCGCCGACCAGTTCAGCCGCTGCATGGCGGCCTGCAGCAATTGGGTGGCGGCCTCGTCGTGCTGGCAATGCCGGTCGATTTCGCTGCCACTGAGCAGGCTGTTGGGTTTGCCTTGGCGCAGCCCCTGGCGTTCAAAAGCGCTGGCCACGCGTTGCGCGATCGCAGCACTGGCTTCGCCCGCTTGCTGTGTGGCCAGATCGGCCGGGCTCAGGGCGCTCACGTGCAACTGCATGTCGATCCGGTCCAGGAGCGGACCTGACAGCCGCGCCTGATAGCGCTTGACCAGTTCCGGCGTGCAGCGGCAGCGTCCCGAGGGATCGCCATAGAGCCCGCACGGACAGGGATTCATCGCCGCAATCAACTGGAACCGCGCCGGAAACTGCGCTTGCCGCGCGGCCCGGGAGATGACGATGTGGCCCGATTCCATCGGCTGGCGCAGTACGTCCAGCACGCTGCGCGGATATTCGGCGATCTCGTCCAGGAACAGGACCCCATGATGGGCCAGCGAGATCTCGCCAGGCCGGGGCGTACTGCCGCCTCCCACCAGCGCCACGGCGGAGGCCGTGTGATGCGGTGCCCGGTAAGGCCGCTGGCGCCAGCGGGCGATGTCGAAACCGCCGCTCAAGGATTGCACTGCAGCTGACTCCAGCGCCTCTTCCTGCGTCATCGGCGGCAGGATCCCGGGAAAGCGCGTGGCCAGCATCGACTTGCCCGCGCCCGGCGGGCCCACCAGCAACATGCTGTGCTGGCCCGCTGCCGCCACCTCCATGGCGCGCCGCGCCTGCAATTGCCCCTTGATGTCGCTGAAATCCGGATAGTGCGCCACGCTGCTGGCCGGCTGCGGCTCATGCCGCTGCAGGCGGCCTGCGGGATCGCGGCTGCTGAAATGGGTGCAGACCTCCAACAAGGAGCCCGCCGGCAGGATTTGTACCTGCGGCACCAGTGCGGCTTCGTCCGCATTGGCGGCCGGCAGGATGAAGCTGCGCGCAGGAGGGCCCTCGCCCTCGCTATCACGCTGCATGGCGCAGGTCATGGCCAGGGCGCCGCGGATGGGCAGCAACTGGCCTGACAGCGAGAGCTCGCCCGCATATTCATGCGCATCGAGCCGGTCGGCCGGGATCTGTTCGGAGGCCGCCAGGATGCCCAGGGCGATGGCCAGGTCGAATCGCCCGGATTCCTTGGGCAGGTCGGCCGGCGCCAGGTTGACCGTGATGCGGCGGGCAGGGAAGTCGAACCGGGCGTTCTGCAGCGCCGCCCGGACGCGGTCACGGGCTTCCTTCACCTCAGCTTCGGGGAGCCCGACGATGGTGAAGGCCGGCAAGCCATTGGCCAGATGCACCTCGACCGTGACCGGCGGGGCGCTCATGCCGGCCAGGGCGCGGCTGCGCAAGACCGCCAGGCTCATCGCAATGCGCCTGGCAGCTCGTCAGAAGAAAGAAGGGAAGGGGGAGGGAAAGAGAAAAGTGTCTGGGCCAGGATCATGGAGTCTGTTTTTGCTGAGCCTCAAGCTCGGCAACACGCGCTTCCAGCGCCTCCAGGCGGGCACGGGTCTTGGCCAGCACCTGGGCCTGGACGTCGAATTCCTCGCGCGTGACCAGGTCCAGCTTGGCAAAACCCTGACTCAGCATGGCCTTGACGTTCTTCTCGATGTCCTTGGCCGGAGAGTTCTCGATCGCCTTGTTGATCTTGGATTGCAGGTCTTCAAAAAATGGGGGCTTGTCCATGTCGGATCTCCTTGGCAGATAGCTGTACTGCAAGTTTAGCGGTTTCCCGCCCATCCTCAAACCGCGATGTCCTGTGTAGACCGCATTTTTGTGCACAGGTGCCGGATTAAGGCTGAATTTTCCTTCGGGAAATGCGCCGACTTGGTGATCCGGGAGGGGCCCGCCGCCCGCGCACCAAAATGTGTTTGCCGCGTTCGATGCAGGTTTGACAAAAAACAAGGAATATCGCACCAATGGCGTGCATTTCCCTGGCTCATGCACTATTTTGAAGCTGATCTCGAAAAAAATCGTTGCAAATCTCTGGTTTCACGCGAAAACACAAGTCTGCCTTGCCGAAAGGACATGGCACGGCTCCTGCTAAAGGTTGGGGGCAAAGATAAAAAAGACTTTATTGTTCAAACATAAACCAGAGGGAAAGTCATGAAGAAACTGATTCTTGCAACAGCCATCGCAGCATCCTTCGTTTCTACCGTGGCCCGCGCAGAGGACGCCAAGCCGGACAATGAATTGACCTTCAACGCCGCCGTGGTGAGCGAATATCGCTACCGTGGCCTGACCCAGACCCGCTTCGACCCGGCCCTGCAGGTTGGCGCTGACTACACGCACAACCCGACCGGTCTGTACGCCGGTACCTGGCTGTCCAACATCAAGTGGATCAAGGATGCGGGCACCCTGGCCGGTACCGACACCAAGGGCAACGTCGAATGGGACATCTACGGCGGCAAGCGCGGTGACATCGGCGGCGGCTTCACCTATGACGTCGGCGGCCTGTACTACTACTACCCTGGCAACAACCTGGACAAGGTCGCCAAGAACGCCAATACCTTCGAACTCTATGGCCAGGTCGGCTATGGCCCTGCCTACTTCAAGTATTCGCAGGCCCTGACCAACCTCTTCGGCACGCCCAACAGCAAGTACAGCCAGTACTTCGACCTGGGTGCCAACATCGAAACCTACTACGGCATCATGCTGGGCCTGCACCTCGGTCACCAGAGCGTGCGCGGCAACCCCAACCAGCTGAGCTACAACGACTGGAAGATCGGCCTGTCCAAGACCTTCGATGACGCAGCCGGTATCACCCTGGGCGTGGCCTACGTGGGTACCGACCTCAAGGATGGCATCTCCACCACCCCGGCATCGGATGGTTCCAAGAACGTCGGCAAGAACGGTCTCGTCTTCTCCATCAGCAAAACTTTCTAACAAGAGGTTCGTATGAAACTGATCACTGCGATCATCAAACCCTTCAAGCTGGATGAGGTGCGCGAAGCTCTCTCCGCGATCGGGGTGCAAGGCATCACCGTGACTGAAGTCAAGGGCTTCGGTCGTCAGAAAGGCCATACCGAGCTGTACCGCGGTGCCGAGTATGTGGTCGATTTCCTGCCCAAGACCAAGATCGAGGCTGCCGTTGACGACGCCATCGTCGAACGCGCCCTGGAAGCCATCGAGACCGCCGCTCGTACCGGCAAGATCGGCGACGGCAAGATCTTCGTCCAGGATCTGCTGGATGTGATCCGTATCCGTACCGGCGAAACCGGCAAAGACGCTCTGTAAAAAAGGGGAATTCTAATGAGCATGAAGAAAATGTTTTCCGGCGCGCTCGCCATTGGCGCGCTGTTGTTGGCGGTAGGCTTTACCGCTCCGGCCCAGGCGCAGGACGCGCCCAAGCCTGAAGCTGCAGCGGCCACCGCCGCTGCCCCGGCCGCAGCCGCTCCGGCTGCGCCCAAGGCTGAGGCCGCCGCCCCGGCTGCTGCTGCACCTGCTGCGCCGGCCGCTGCTGCTGCCGCGCCGGCTCCTGTCCCCAACAAGGGCGATACCGCCTGGATGCTGGTCTGTACCGCTTTCGTCATCCTGATGACCCTGCCGGGCCTGGGCCTGTTCTACGGCGGCCTGGTGCGCAGCAAGAACATGCTGTCGGTGCTGATGCAGTGCTTCATGATCTTCTCGCTGATCTACATCCTGTGGTTCGTCTACGGCTACAGCATCGCGTTCACCGAGGGCAATGCCTTCTTCGGTGGCTTCGATCGCCTGTTCCTGCACGGCCTGACCGGTGACTCCAACACCGGCACCTTCAGCAAGGGCGTGGTCATTCCGGAACTGGTCTTCGTCGCCTTCCAGGGTGCGTTTGCCGCCATCACCGTGGCGCTGATCATCGGTTCCTTCGCCGAGCGCGTGAAGTTCTCCGCCGTGATCCTGTTCTCGATCCTGTGGTTCACCTTCTCCTATCTGCCCATGGCCCACATGGTCTGGTTCTGGCCGGGTCCGGACGCCTTCACCGATACCGCCGCCGCTGAAAAGGCGACCGCCGTCTCGGGCTGGCTGTTCCAGAAGGGCGCGCTGGACTTCGCTGGTGGCACCGTGGTGCACATCAACGCCGCCATCGCTGGCCTGGTCGGTTCCTACGTGATCGGCAAGCGTATCGGTTTCGGCAAGGAAGCCTTCAAGCCGCATAGCCTGACCCTGACCATGGTTGGTGCCTCGCTGCTGTGGTTCGGCTGGTTCGGCTTCAACGCCGGCTCGGCCCTGGAAGCCAACGGCAGCGCCGCCCTGGCCTTCGTCAACACCATCCTGGCCACTGCTGCCGCGGTCCTGTCCTGGAGCTTCGGCGAATGGATCGGCAAGGGCAAGCCGTCCATGCTGGGTGCTGCTTCGGGTGCCGTTGCCGGCCTGGTGGCCATCACCCCGGCGGCGGGCTTCGTGGGCGTCATCGGCGCCGTGGTCATGGGCCTGCTGGCCGGCCTGCTGTGCCTGTGGGGCGTGAGCGGCCTCAAGAAGATCCTGGGTTCGGACGATGCGCTGGACGTCTTCGGCGTGCACGGCGTGGGCGGCATCCTGGGTGCCATCCTGACCGGCGTGTTCGCAGCCCCCAGCCTGGGCGGCACCGGCATCTACGATTACGTCACCAATGCCGTCGCTCCGGATTACTCCATCGGCGGCCAGGTCTGGATCCAGTTCCAGGGCGTGCTGACCACCGTGATCCTGTCGGGTGTGGTCTCCTTCATCGCCTACAAGATCGTCGACGTCGTCATCGGCCTGCGTGTGACCGAGGAAGAAGAACGCGAAGGCCTGGATATCTCCAGCCACGGCGAATCGGCCTACCACTAAGCATCTGCCGTACTGAGTCTGCAGTATTCCTTCGGGGCTGGAAACGGCCTCTTTATAAGGCGCCTTCGGGCGCCTTTTTTCATTTGCAGACGCAAAAGAGTGAAGAGGAGCGCATACTTGTCACATCGCCAAGTTGTCGTTTTTTGGCCATTTCCTTCAGGTAAAACGGTTTCCTGATGCATTGCCGCGTCGGAGGCGGATAATTCCCGAGTATTTGAGTCGGGCTCTTTAAAATGCCGCCATCATCGCCATGTGAACACTCCCAGCCACGCCTTCGCAGCGACCGTGGCGGGGTCCAGGTTTTGCTGAAATGGCAACAGCGGCGTCTACTGCGTTGCAACACGGTTTCAGGAATCCGCTAAAATCGACACTCGCTGCCGGCATTTACATATCGTTAAGGTCTTTTATGGTCCCGCATCTCGTCACCGCTCTGAATGGTCCCCTGCTGGAGCTGGAGAAGAAAATCCTGGGTGCCACGCCGGCCATCGAACGCTGGTTCCGCATGGAGTGGCAGGAGCACACGCCACCCTTCTATTGCTCGGTGGACCTGCGCAACGCCGGTTTCAAGCTGGCACCGGTCGATACCAACCTGTTCCCGGGCGGCTTCAACAACCTCTCGCCGGAAATGCTGCCGCTGGCGGTGCAAGCGGCCATGGCGGCCATCGAGAAATACTGCCCGGATGCCCGCAACCTGCTGCTGATCCCGGAAACCCAGCCCGGCAATACCTTCTACCTGCAGAACATCGGCCGGCTGATGCAGATCTTCCGCCAGACCGGCCTGAACGTACGCCTGGGGACACTGGCACAGGGTTCAACAAAGCCGCAGCAGATCGAACTGCCCGATGGCACCCACATCACGCTGGAGCCGCTTGAGCGCTCGGCCAACGGCCGCCGCCTGGGCTTGAAGAACTTCGATCCCTGTACGGTGCTGCTCAACAATGACCTCTCCAGCGGCATCCCCTCGGTGCTGGAAGGCCTGCATGAACAAAGCGTCCTGCCGCCGCTGCACGCGGGCTGGGCGCTGCGCCGCAAGAGCAACCACTTTGCCGCCTACGATGAAGTGGTGAAGAAGTTTTCCAAAATGGTCGAGGTCGACCCCTGGATGCTCAACCCGCTCTTCGCCAAGGTCAGCGATATCGACTTCCAGGACAACACGGGTACCGACGCGCTGGCCGACAGCGTCTCCTCGCTGCTGTCGAAGATCCGCAAGAAGTACAAGGAATACGGCATCAAGGAACAACCCTTCGTGTTCATCAAGGCCAATGCCGGCACCTATGGCATGGGCATCATGGCGGTCAAGGATGCCAGCGAGATCAAGGACCTCAACCGCAAGCAGCGCACCGGCATGCTGGCCGGCAAGGAAGGCCTGGAAGTCTCGGAAGTGATCGTGCAGGAAGGCGTGCACTCCTTCGAGCGCATCAACCAGGCCGTGGCCGAGCCGGTGGTCTACATGATCGACCGCTATGTAGTGGGCGGTTTCTACCGTGTGCACGCCGAGCGTGGCGTGAACGAAAACCTCAACGCCCCCGGTGCGCATTTCGTGCCGCTGGCCTTCGCCCAGCAGCATGCCCTGCCTGACATGCATGCCAAGCCGGGCACGGCCGCGCCCAACCGTTTCTACATGTATGGCGTGGTGGCGCGACTGGCGCTGCTGGCGGCCTCGGTGGAAATGGAAAAGACCGACCCCAACCCGGAAGTTTATTAATATCGCGCCTTTGCCAGGCTCAACAGGACCCCAGCCTCATGAAAATCGCTTTCCTCGCCGATCCTCTGGACACGTTCAAGACGTACAAGGATTCCACCTTCGCCATGATGCGCGAGGCCGCGCGTCGCGGGCACGGCATTTACGCCTTCGAACAGGGCGACCTGGTGCTGGAAAACGGCCTAGTGACCGCCAATGCCTTCAAGGTCAGCTTGACCGGCGAGGCCGATGACTGGTATCGCGCCGACAAGCCGGCGTCGACCTTCCTCTCCGAATTCGATGCGGTGATCGTGCGCAAGGATCCGCCCTTCGACATGGAGTACATCTACACCACTTACCTGCTGGAGCTGGCCGAGAAGCAGGGGGCGCGCGTGTTCAACAAGCCGGCCGCCATTCGCAGCCACAACGAGAAGCTGGCCATTGCCCAGTTCCCGCAGTACACCGCGCCGACCCTGGTCACGCGCGACGCCAAGCGCCTGCGCGCCTTCCACGATGAGCACCAGGACGTGATCCTGAAGCCCCTCGATGGCATGGGCGGCATGGGCATCTTCCGCGTCAAGGCTGACGGCATGAATCTGGGCTCCATCATCGAAACCCTGACCGACAACGGTCAACGCACGATCATGGCGCAGCGTTTCATTCCCCAGATCAGCGCAGGCGACAAGCGCATTCTCCTGATCGGCGGCAAGGTGGTGCCCAATGTGCTGGCACGCATTCCGCAGGGCAACGAGGTGCGCGGCAACCTGGCCGCAGGCGGGTTGGGCAAAGCACAGCCGGCATCGGCACGCGACATCGAGATCGGCGAGGCGCTGGGGCCGATCTTGTATCAACGTGGTCTGTTACTGGTAGGATTGGACGCTATCGGCGACTATCTCACCGAAATCAACGTCACCAGCCCGACCTGCTTCCAGGAAATCACCGAGCAGACCGGGTTTGATGTGGCGGCGATGTTCGTGGATGCGCTGGAGGCAGCCGCAGGGGCAGCAGAAGCAACAGGGTCGGTCGGATAATGGGATCGACAGAGCATGACGGGCTGCTCGGGGAAAAGCGCGTCGCATCAGATGGCAACAATTCCATGGTTGGTATTCTTCTCTTGACGCACGCCCCGCTGGGGCAAGCTTTCCTGGCTGCCGCCACGCACGTTTTCCGCGGCCGCCCCGAACGGATGGAGGCGATCGACGTGATCGCCGACCAGAACCCGGCGGAAGTGCAAAAACTGGCCATCGAGGCGGTTGAACGCCTCGATGATGGCAGTGGCGTACTGGTCATCACCGATGTGATGGGTGGCACGCCCTCCAACTGTACGGGCTTCCTGTGCGGGCTGGGCAACGTCCAGGTGATCGCCGGCATCAGCCTGCCCATGCTGCTGCGGGCGCTGACCTACCGCAACGATACGCTGGATGTGGTGGTGGAAATGGCGCTGGCAGGGGGCCAGAATGGTGCGGTGCGGATCGACAACCGCATCCGGGTGGCGGCCTCGGCCTGAACCTTGCTTGCCCGGCTGCATCGAACCGCGCCAATACGATAAAAACGAAAGCAGAACATGATTCAAAAAGAACTCGAAATCGTCAACAAGCTGGGCCTGCACGCACGCGCCTCGGCCAAGCTCACCCAGCTGGCCGGCAAGTTCAAGAGCGAAGTCTGGCTGACCTTCAACAAGCGCCGCGTCAATGCCAAGTCCATCATGGGCGTGATGATGCTGGCCGCCGGCAAGGGCAGCATCGTCACCCTGGAAACCAACGGTGCCGATGAGCAGGAATGCTTCACCGCCCTGGAAGCCCTGATTGCCGACAAGTTCGGCGAAGGCCAGTAATTCCCCTCACCGCGCTCGCGGTATTGCGCCGCAGCACCGCGGCGCGGCTGGAATGCTTCTTGCGATATGTCAAGGCCCGCGCACTTCCTGTGCGGGCTGAAACAATGTTCATATACGCTGCCTGTCCATCTGTCTTCAGTGTGTCGCGCCCGGTCCTGATTGCCAAACCGCTTTTTGTTCGGTAACTTGCTCCAGCTACCGCGCGCTGGCAACACGGCGGACTATAAGAAAACAGGCAGGAGATACGCGATGGCTTCATTCAGCTTACATGGAATCGCGGTGTCGCAAGGCATCGCCATCGGACGCGCGCACTTGATGGCGCCGGCCGCCCTGGACGTCAAACACTACCTGATCGCGCCCGACCAGGTCGAGGCCGAGATCGAGCGCTTGAAGAGTGCGGTCAAGGCGGTGCACCAGGAACTTCATATCATCCGCTCCGAATTGCCCAAGGATGCGCCGCCCGAGCTGGGCGCCTTCATTGATGTGCATTCGCTCATTTTGTCGGACCCGATGCTGGCCGAGGTGCCGCAGGACATCATCCGGCATCGTTACTACAACGCCGAGTGGGCGCTGGTGACCCAGATCGAGGAATTGTCGGCCCAGTTCGACGAGATCGAAGACCCTTACCTGCGCGAGCGCAAAGCCGACATCCAGCAGGTTGGCGAGCGCATCCTCAAGATACTGACCGGCAGCGCCACCCACCTGCCGCCCACCGGCGAGGCCGCCGCCAACATCATCGTAGTGGCCCACGACATCTCGCCGGCCGACATGCTGCAGTTCCGCGAGAGCGCCTTTGCCGGCTTCGTCACCGACCTGGGCGGTCCCAATTCGCATACCGCCATCGTGGCGCGCAGCCTGGCCATTCCGGCGGCCGTCGGCATGCACAATGCGTCGGTGCTGGTGAAGCACGATGATGTGCTCATCATCGATGGCGACGCCGGTGTGGTCATCGTCGATCCATCCCCGCTGGTACTGGCGCAGTACCGCGCACGGCAGGAGCGGCTGCTGCGCGAGCGGAAGAAACTTTCACGTCTCAAGAAGACCCCGTCCATCACCCAGGATGGCGAGCCGATCACGCTCCTGGCCAACATCGAGCTGCCCAACGATGCCGCCAACGCCTTCGAGGCGGGCGCGATGGGCATCGGGCTGTTCCGTTCGGAATTCCTCTTCATGGGGCGGGCCGGGCATCTGGAGAAATTCCCCAGCGAGGATGAGCAGTTTGAATCCTACAAGCAGGCCGTCATCGCCATGAAGGGCAGGGTGGTCACCATCCGTACACTGGACGTGGGGGCCGACAAGCCGTTGGACGAGGACGAGGAAACCGCCCTGAACCCGGCGCTGGGCTTGCGCGCGATCCGCTATTGCCTGTCCGAGCCGCAGATGTTCCTGACGCAGCTGCGGGCCATCCTGCGGGCCTCGGCCTATGGCCCGATCAAGCTGCTGGTGCCGATGATGGCCCATGCCTTCGAGATCGACCAGACGCTGTCCATGATCGAACAGGCCAAGCAGCAGTTGCGCGACCGCAAGCAGAAGTTCGACGAAGAGATCCCGGTCGGTGCCATGATCGAAATCCCGGCGGCTGCTTTGGCGCTGCCCTTGTTCATCAAGCGGCTGGACTTCCTCTCCATCGGCACCAATGACCTGATCCAGTACACCCTGGCCATTGACCGCGTGGACCATGAGGTGGCGCATCTCTACGATCCGCTGCATCCGGCGGTGCTGTTCCTGCTCTCGACCGTGATTGCCCAAGGCCGCAAGGCCGGCATTCCGGTCTCGGTGTGCGGCGAAATGGCCGGTGACCTGAAATGGACGCGCCTGCTCCTGGGCATGGGGCTGCTGGAGTTCTCCATGCACCCTTCGCAGATCTTGTCGGTGAAGAACGAGATCTTGAACAGCGACCTGCGCCTGCTCGAACCGCAGGTCAAGAAGGTCCTGCGTGCCACCGAGCCCGCTGCCATCAGTGCGGCCATGGCACAGTTGCAAGCCTTGCATGCCGAGCCGGCCGTGCCTGAAGCCAAGGTGGCGGCGCGCCGCCGCTAGCCGCAAGTGCGCCGGGCAGGGCCGTTTGACGGGCCTGCCCGACTTGGGTATTCTTACGCCACTGCGCCGATTTGAACGGTTTGACCAACTTCAGCTTGCGGGCGCCGGGATCCTGATCCCATCTAAATGCGGCTAAAGCGAGCTTGGATCAGCTGTTTCTCCCAAGACTGCCCCGCCCCATCGATGAGTGAGCCCGCAAGCATTGCTTCCGGGCTTTTTTGTTGCCCGCGCACGAGACTGGTCACTCCGCCCGGCGAAGCGACCGCCATGCCGCTCCCAATAGCCGCCTGGCGCCGAGTCACTTACGCAGAACAATCATGTCGATCGGAATCGTATCGCCCCAGGTCATGCATTTCGCCGAGCCGCTGCCGCTGCAAAGCGGTGCCGCGCTGGCGGACTACTCGCTGACCTATGAAACCTACGGCACCTTGAATGCCGACAAATCCAATGCCGTGCTGGTCTGCCATGCGCTCAATGCTTCACATCACGTGGCTGGCGTCTACGCCGACGCCCCGGACAACGTGGGCTGGTGGGACAACATGGTCGGTCCCGGCAAGTCGCTGGATACGGACCGCTTCTTCGTCATTGGCGTGAACAACCTGGGCTCCTGTTTTGGCTCGACCGGGCCGATGCATCCCAACCCGGCTACCGGCCAACCCTACGGTGCGGACTTCCCGGTGGTGACGGTGGAAGACTGGGTCAACGCCCAGGCGCGCCTGGCCGACCGGCTCGGCATCGACTGCTTCGCCGCCGTCATGGGCGGCTCGCTGGGCGGCATGCAGGCGCTGGCCTGGAGCATGATGTATCCGGACCGTCTGCGCCACTGTCTGGTGATCGCCTCCACGCCCAAGCTGTCGGCGCAGAACATCGCCTTCAACGACGTCGCGCGCCAGGCCATCCTGACCGATCCCCAGTACCACGGCGGCGATTTCTATGCGCATGGCGTGGTGCCCAAGAACGGCCTGCGGGTGGCGCGCATGGTGGGCCACATCACCTATCTGTCGGACGACGACATGGCCGAAAAATTCGGCCGTGACCTGCGTTCGGGCGAGTACCAGTTCGGCTATGGGGTGGATTTCGAGATCGAATCCTACCTGCGCTACCAAGGCGACAAGTTCTCGACCTACTTCGACGCCAACACCTATCTGCTCATCACCAAGGCGCTGGACTACTTCGATCCGGCGCGCGAATTCGGCGGCGACCTGGCGCGTGCCTTCGCCCGCACGAAGGCCAAGTTCCTGCTGGTGTCCTTCACGACCGACTGGCGCTTCTCGCCTGAACGCAGCCGTGAGATGGTGGAGGCACTGGTGGCCAACAGGCGCCGCGTGAGCTATGCCGAAATCGACGCCCCGCACGGGCACGACGCTTTCCTGCTGGATGATGCGCGCTACATGAAGGTGGTGCGCGAGTACTACGGAAGCATCTGGACTGAACTGCAGCAGGAGGGCCGCGCATGACTTTCGAACAATTGAGCGCGTTGCGCCCCGACCTGGCCTTCATCGCCCACTGGGTGCGCGAGAAGTCGCAGGTGCTGGACCTGGGTTGCGGCGACGGCGTGATGCTGGACTATCTGCAATCCGACAAGGGCTGCTCGGGCTATGGCGTGGAGATCGACGATGAGCAGATCCCCAAGTGCGTGGCGCGCAATGTCTCGGTGATCCAGCAGGACTTGAACGGTGGCCTGGCCATGTTCGAGGACAATGCCTTCGATACCGTGCTGTGCCTGTCGGCGCTGCAGATGGTCAAGGATGTGGAGGGAACCTTGCGCGAGATCGCCCGGGTCGGGCGCGAGGTGACGGTGTCCTTCCCCAACTTCGCCTACTGGCCGCACCGCGTGGCGCTGCTGCGCGGACGCATGCCGGTGTCCAGGAGCCTGCCCTACCAGTGGTACGATACGCCCAACCTGCGCTGCGCCACGATCAGGGACTTTGAGGCACTGGCCAACGAGCTGGGCCTGGAAGTGCTGGAATGCGTGGCTCTCAAGGACGGCAAGCCGGTGCGCTACTTCCCGAACTGGCGCGGCAGCCTGGCGGTCTTCCGGCTGCGCAAGAAGTAAGCGGAAATCCGATCACCAGGATTTTGCAAAAAGCTTCACCATGCCCCGCAGACGCCGGTCCGGCAGTGCCTATCGCTGGCGACCGGCGTTTTTGTTTCATGTTTCGCGTTTTTCGAGCTGATCCGCCCATGACCGCACCCGCCGCTTCCTGGCAGCAATACCTGAACCGGCGCATGCTGATCTGCGTCTTCCTCGGATTCACTTCCGGCCTGCCGCTCTTTATCCTCTTGAGCCTGCTGCAGGCCTGGCTGGCCAAGTCCGGCCTGAACGTCAAGACGCTCGGGCTGTTCGCGCTGGTGATGTTCCCCTATACCTGGAAGTTCGTGTGGTCGCCGTTGATGGACCGCTTCCACTTCGGCCGCATCGGTCGTCGGCGCGGCTGGATGGTGTTCACCCAGCTGCTGCTGTTCCTGGCCATTGGCGGCATGGGCATGCTCGATCCTCTCACTGACGTGAGCACGATCGCCTTCATGGCTTCGGTGGTGGCCTTCCTCTCGGCCAGCCAGGACATCGCCATCGATGCCTATCGGCGCGAGATCCTGCCCGAAGCCGAACTGGGCCTGGGCAGCGCCATCCACGTCAATGCCTACAAGCTCTCCGGCATGGTGCCGGGCGCGCTGTCGCTGGTGCTGGCCGACCAGATGCCATGGCCGACCGTGTTCTGGATCACCGCAGCCTTCATGCTGCCGGGCCTGCTGTGCTCGCTGGTGGTAAAGGAACCGAAGGTCTACGGGACGCCACCCAAGAGCCTGACCGAAGCCGTGGTGCTGCCTTTCCGCGAATTCATCGCCCGCGGCGGCTGGGGCAATGCGCTGTGGGTACTGGGCTTCATCTTCCTCTACAAGCTGGGCGACAGCATGGCCACGGCGCTGGCCACCAAGTTCTACATCGACCTGGGCTTCTCGATGACGGAGATCGGCGTGGTCTCCAAGACGACCAGCCTGTGGGCCAGCGTGGCCGGCGGCATCATCGGCGGCATCTGGATGGTGCGGCTGGGCATCAATCGCGGGCTGTGGGTGTTCGGGGTACTGCAGGCGGTGCCCATCCTCGGGTTTGCCTGGCTGGCCCACGTCGGTGCCAGCCTGCCGGTGCTGGCGGTGGTGATCGGGCTGGAAGCCTTTGGTGTGGGCCTGGGGACCACGGCCTTCGTAGCCTACATCATGCGTGAGACCGATCCGCGCTACACCGCCACCCAGTTTGCCCTGTTCACCAGTTTGATGGCCGTGCCTCGAACTTTTGTGAATTCTTCGGTGGGTTATATCGTCGCCGACACCGGCTGGTTAAATTTTTTTCTAATTTGTTTCGTTCTGGCCTTGCCTGGAATGCTGATGTTGCCTAGAATTGCGCCCTGGAATGAAAAGCCGGTTGAGTCGCAGACACAAAAAGCCTGAAGATTCGAAAAAACGTCGCGGGTCGTTCCTCTGAGCAATATCCGGCAGTTGATAAAATATTTTGCCTCGAAGCGAAAATTTAGTTGACAGTCCAAAGATGTTCCTCTATAGTTTTGAGTTCCCTGCACGGAGAGGTGGCCGAGTGGTTAATGGCAGCAGACTGTAAATCTGCCCTCTTACGAGTACGCTGGTTCGAATCCAGCCCTCTCCACCAATAGGCCGGGAGTCAAAGCAGTCTGCAGTACATACGCGATCGAAAGACGCGGCGGTTGTGAAGTGAACGTTGTTTCCTCGCGGGTGTAGCTCAATGGTAGAGCTGAAGCCTTCCAAGCTTAAGACGAGGGTTCGATTCCCTTCACCCGCTCCAAGTTTTGGTCCGGTTGCATGTTTGGTTGTTGTGCAGTCGGAAAAATGCCCTTGTAGCTCAGTGGTAGAGCACTCCCTTGGTAAGGGAGAGGCCACGTGTTCAATCCACGTCAAGGGCACCAGTTTCTCGTCGTATCGCTGACAAGTCAGTAATCAGTCGGGCGTGTTGCCTGGACATTCTCATCAAATTTAGGAGTCTAAGATGGCAAAAGGCAAGTTTGAACGGACCAAGCCGCACGTGAACGTCGGCACCATCGGTCACGTTGACCACGGCAAGACCACCCTGACCGCTGCAATCGCAACCGTTCTGTCGAAGAAGTTCGGCGGCGAAGCGAAGGCCTACGACCAGATCGACGCAGCGCCTGAAGAAAAGGCGCGCGGCATCACCATCAACACCGCGCACGTCGAATACGAAACCGCAAACCGCCACTACGCGCACGTTGACTGCCCAGGCCACGCCGACTATGTGAAGAACATGATCACCGGCGCAGCCCAGATGGACGGCGCGATCCTGGTGTGCTCGGCCGCTGACGGCCCGATGCCCCAGACCCGCGAACACATCCTGCTGTCGCGTCAGGTTGGCGTTCCTTACATCATCGTCTTCCTGAACAAGGCTGACATGGTGGACGACGCTGAACTGCTGGAACTGGTGGAAATGGAAGTGCGCGAACTGCTGTCGAAGTACGAGTTCCCTGGCGACGACCTGCCCATCGTGAAGGGTTCGGCCAAGCTGGCGCTGGAAGGCGACACTGGTCCCCTGGGCGAGCAAGCCATCATGGCTCTGGCTGAAGCCCTGGACACCTACATCCCGACCCCGGAACGTGCCGTTGACGGTACCTTCCTGATGCCGGTGGAAGACGTGTTCTCGATCTCCGGCCGTGGCACCGTGGTGACCGGTCGCGTTGAGCGCGGCATCATCAAGGTCGGCGAAGAAATCGAAATCGTCGGTATCGCTGACACCCAGAAGACCACCTGCACCGGCGTGGAAATGTTCCGCAAGCTGCTGGACCAAGGTCAAGCTGGCGACAACGTTGGCGTGCTGCTGCGCGGCACCAAGCGTGAAGACGTGCAGCGTGGCCAGGTTCTGGCCAAGCCGGGTTCGATCAAGCCGCACAAGCACTTCACCGGCGAGATCTATGTTCTGTCGAAGGACGAAGGCGGCCGTCACACCCCGTTCTTCAACAACTACCGTCCGCAGTTCTACTTCCGTACCACCGACGTGACCGGTGCGATCGAACTGCCGAAGGACAAGGAAATGGTCATGCCGGGCGACAACGTGTCGATCACCGTGCAACTGATCAACCCGATCGCCATGGAAGAAGGTCTGCGCTTCGCTATCCGTGAAGGCGGCCGTACCGTCGGCGCCGGCGTGGTTGCCAAGATCTTCGACTAAGATCAAGCTGTAAAACACTTTGCCGCGGTGCGTAACGTATCGCGGCATTCGTGTCTCAATCGCGAGTTTTTGTAGGGGCGTAGCTCAATTGGCAGAGCGTCGGTCTCCAAAACCGAAGGTTGGGGGTTCGATGCCCTCCGCCCCTGCCACCGACTCTGGTGCAGGGTACTGAAAGTAAATATGTCTAGCCAGCCAGTTCAAACCGTCAACACCTCCAACGACAAGATCAAGATCGCATTGGCGATCGTGGCTGTGGTTGCAGGCGTGGTCGGTTTTTTTGTGTTGTCTGATCAGTCGACTCCGGTGCGCGCTGTCGCCCTGGTCGCCGGTCTGCTGGTGGCTGTGGCGTTTGCCTGGACGTCTGCACAAGGCCGCGGCTTCGTCGGTTTCGCCAAGGAATCCGTGCGCGAAACCAAGAAAGTCGTCTGGCCCACCCGCAAGGAAGCCATGCAGATCACGGCGGTGGTCTTCGCCTTCGTGCTGATCATGGCCATCTTCCTCTGGGGTACGGACAAGTTGCTCGAGTTCCTGTTGTACGACGTAATTTTGGGCTGGAAATAACATGAGCGATAGCACGCAAGACAGCGCACCGATTGGTGCGCAAAGCGTTTCAAGCGCCGGAAACAAGCGCTGGTACGTGGTGCATGCGTATTCCGGCATGGAAAAGAGCGTGCAGCGCGCGCTGACCGAGCGCATCAACCGCGCCGGCATGCAAGAACAGTTCGGCCAGATCCTGGTGCCGACTGAAGAAGTCGTTGATATGAAGAATGGTCACAAGTCCGTGACCGAGCGTCGTTTCTTCCCGGGCTACGTCCTGGTCGAGATGGAAATGACGGACGAGACCTGGCACTTGGTGAAGAACACCGCCAAAGTGACCGGTTTCATCGGTGGCAAGTCGAATCGTCCGACTCCGCTGCCGCAGCGCGAAGTGGACTCGCTGCTCCGCCAGATGCAAGAAGGCGTCGAGAAGCCCCGTCCGAAGGTGCTCTACGAAGTTGGCGAAATGGTCCGCATCAAGGAAGGCCCGTTCACCGACTTCAACGGCAACGTCGAGGAAGTGAACTACGAGAAATCGCGCGTGCGCGTCTCGGTCACCATCTTCGGTCGCGCCACCCCGGTCGAACTCGAATTCGGCCAACTGGAAAAAGTCTGATCCCGCCCTCCGGAATCCCGCCTTTCCCTGTCAAGTTTTCAACGCCCGCTGGAGCGTACCGGACAAGTCATCGTCCGATCATCCAGCCATCCGAGGAGCCGCAGTAAGGAGCCGCAAGGCGAATGAGTCGGCGCTACAACTCAATCAATAAGGAGCCGTCATGGCAAAGAAGATTATTGGTTTTATCAAGCTGCAAGTGCCAGCTGGTAAAGCAAACCCGTCCCCCCCGATCGGCCCGGCCCTGGGTCAGCGCGGTCTGAACATCATGGAGTTCTGCAAGGCCTTCAACGCCCAGACTCAAGGTGTCGAACCCGGTCTGCCGATTCCGGTCGTGATCACCGCCTTCGCGGACAAGTCCTTCACCTTCGTGATGAAGACTCCGCCGGCGACCATCCTGATCAAGAAGGCTGCTGGTATCCAGAAGGGTTCCGCCAAGCCGCATACCGACAAGGTCGGCAAGATCACCCGCAAGCAAGCGGAAGAGATCGCAACCCAGAAGAAGCCGGACCTGACCGCTGCTGATCTGGAAGCTGCCGTGCGTACCATCGCTGGTTCCGCACGTTCGATGGGCATCACGGTGGAGGGTCTGTAATGGCTAAGGTATCCAAGCGCGTCAAGGCAATGAAGGAAAAGGTCGATCGTACCAAGGCCTATCCGTTCGACAACGCCGTTTCCCTGATCAAGGAATTTGCAACCGCCAAGTTCAACGAATCGATCGACGTGTCCGTCCAGCTGGGCGTGGACGCGAAGAAGTCGGACCAAGTGGTCCGTGGTTCGGTGGTGCTGCCTGCCGGTACCGGCAAGACCGTTCGCGTGGCCGTGTTCGCCTCCGGCGACAAGGCTGAAGCTGCCAAGGCAGCTGGCGCTGACGTGGTCGGCATGGAAGACCTGGCAGAGCGCGTGAAGGCCGGCGACATGCCGTTCGACATCGTCATCGCTTCGCCCGACACCATGCGTATCGTCGGTACCCTGGGTCAGATCCTGGGTCCCCGCGGCCTGATGCCTAACCCGAAGGTTGGCACCGTGACCCCGGACGTGGCGACTGCCGTCAAGAACGCCAAGGCTGGTCAAGTGCAATACCGTACCGACAAGTCCGGTATCATCCACGCCACCATCGGCCGCAAGTCGTTCTCCGACGCCGATCTGAAGGCCAACCTGATGGCCCTGATCGATGCCCTGAACAAGGCCAAGCCGGCCAGCAGCAAGGGTGTTTACCTGCGCAAGATCGCTCTGTCGTCCACCATGGGCGCTGGCGTTCGCGTGGACCAGGCTTCCCTGGCTGCCTAAGCAAGCAATACAGTCCCCGTTTCCGAGAGGAGGCGGGGCATCTCTTTGGGCTGCCGCAGTTGAATGCAATCAGCAATCGATTGCGGCAGGCCTTCAAAGACCGTTGGGCGGAAGCCGGCAGCAACAAGCCGGATGAAGTTAAAAACGCTGGCCGCAAGTCCAGTGAACCCAACGCAGATGGTGAACCCGAGCAAGTTTCGTAGTCTCAGGCAGCATATTCAGTTTTGCCCTATGCTGCAGTGAACTCCTAAACGTCGGACGCCGTGTTCGAACCGGTGCAAGGCAAGCAGGCAGTGGCCTGTGTAGTGGCCGAGTACTATTTTTGGAGGTTGATCTTGAGTCTCAATCTGAATGACAAGAAGGCCGTCGTCGCCGAAGTTTCCGCAAAGGTAGCAACTGCGCAAACGATCGTCGTGGCCGAATACCGTGGCATCCAGGTTGGTTCCTTGACGCAACTGCGCGCACAAGCGCGTGCCCAAGGCGTGTACCTGCGCGTGTTGAAAAACACGCTGGCTCGTCGCGCTGTTGAAGGCACGAAGTTTGCCGACCTCGCCCCGCAACTGACCGGTCCGCTGATCTACTCGATCTCGGAAGATGCCGTGGCCGCTGCCAAAGTCCTGTCGGACTTTGCCAAGACCAACGACAAGCTGGTTGTGAAGGCAGGTAACTACGAAGGCAAGCAGCTGGACAAGGCTGCTGTGGCTTCGCTGGCAAACATCCCGTCTCGCGAAGTTCTGCTGGCCCAGGTCCTGGGCATGATGCAGGCTCCGGTGTCGGGCTTTGCGCGCGCTCTGGCTGCCCTGGCAGCCAAGAAGGAAGCCGAAGCCGCATGAGGCACGGCCGCCTGAGGCGGCCCCGCTCTGCAGTTTCGATGCTTTCGCGTCACTACCAATCTGATGTTATTACCGAAATAAATTTAGGAGTTTCAAATGGCAATTAGCAAAGAAGACATCCTGGAAGCCGTTGGCGCGCTGTCCGTGATGGAACTGAATGACCTGGTCAAGGCATTCGAAGAGAAGTTTGGTGTTTCCGCTGCCGCAATGGCCGCTCCCGCTGCTGGCGGTGGCGCTGGTGCCGCTGCGGCTGCTGAAGAGCAGACCGAGTTCACCGTTGTGCTGGCTGAAGTCGGCGCCAACAAGGTCGGCGTCATCAAGGCCGTGCGTGAAATCACCGGTCTGGGCCTGAAGGAAGCCAAGGATCTGGTTGACGGTGCACCGAAGCCGGTCAAGGAAGGCATCGCCAAGGCTGACGCTGAAGCTGCCAAGAAGAAGCTGGAAGAAGCTGGCGCCAAGGCCGAACTGAAGTAATTCTCTTGCCTACCAAGGCGAGTCATTACTCCGGAGTCAAAGTGCAGAATCCCTTGAAAAAGGGATTCGGCTTTGGCTCCTTTGTCGTTTCTTATTTTTGCTGGTGATGTTGATGCGCCGCAGTATTCGTTGTCGGGAATATTAAGCGCGATCTCAGCAAAAAACTAGGGTAGACATTTGAAGATTTGAGTGCCGATGGCCCGGACTGCTTTGCCGGCAAGTCGCGCGGTCTGATCGAATCTTGAATTCTCTATCCTTCCTGTCACTCACGGAGTGTCCATGCACTACTCATTTACTGAGAAGAAGCGCATTCGCAAATCCTTCGCGAAACGCGCAAACGTCCACAACGTTCCGTTCCTGCTCGCGACTCAGATAGAGTCGTATCAGAATTTCCTGCAACCCGAACGTGCCGCATCGGAACGCAAGAATGAAGGCCTGCAATCGGCTTTCACCTCGATTTTCCCCATCGTGTCGCACAATGGCTTTGCGCGCCTCGAATTCCTGTCGTATGTGCTGGGCGCTCCGCCGTTTGACGTCAAAGAGTGCCAACAACGTGGCCTGACCTTCGCGTCCCCGCTGCGTGCCAAGGTGCGCCTGGTGATCCTGGACAAGGAATCGCCGACCAAGCCGGTCGTCAAGGAAATGAAGGAACAGGAAGTCTACATGGGCGAACTGCCCCTGATGACCACCACCGGTTCCTTCGTCATCAACGGCACCGAGCGCGTGATCGTGTCCCAGCTGCACCGCTCCCCGGGCGTGTTCTTCGAACACGACCGCGGCAAGACGCATTCTTCCGGCAAGCTGCTGTTCTCGGCCCGCATCATTCCTTACCGTGGCTCCTGGCTGGACTTCGAATTCGACCCGAAGGACATCCTGTTCTTCCGCGTCGACCGCCGCCGCAAGATGCCGGTGACGATTCTGCTGAAGGCCATCGGGATGACCTCCGAGCAGATCCTGGCGAACTTCTTCGTCTTCGACAACTTCAACCTGCACGCCGAAGGCGCGGACATGGAGTTCGTCTCCGAGCGCCTGCGCGGTGAAGTCGCACGTTTCGACATCACCGACAAGTCGGGCAAGGTGATGGTCGCCAAGGACAAGCGCATCAACGCCAAGCACGTGCGTGACATTGAAGCCGCCGGCATCAAGCACATCTCCGTGCCTGAGGACTACCTGCTGGGCCGCGTGCTGGCCAAGAACATCGTCGATCCGGACACCGGTGAAGTCGTGGCCAGCGCCAACGACGAACTGACCGAAGAACTGCTGGCCAAGCTGCGCGAAGCCAACATCTCGGCCATCCAGACCCTGTACACCAACGACCTGGACCAGGGCGGCTACATCTCGCAGACCCTGCGCACCGACGACACCGCCGACCAGACCGCCGCTCGCGTGGCGATCTACCGCATGATGCGTCCTGGCGAACCGCCGACCGAAGAGTCCGTGGAAGCGCTGTTCAACGGCCTGTTCTACAGCGAAGACCGCTACGACCTGTCGGCCGTGGGCCGCATGAAGTTCAACCGTCGCGTCAGCCGCGACGAGCTGACCGGTCCGATGACCCTGTCCAATGACGACATCTTGGCCGTCATCAAGATCCTGGTCGAACTGCGTAACGGCCGTGGCGAAGTCGATGACATCGACCACCTGGGCAACCGTCGCGTGCGTTGCGTGGGCGAACTGGCCGAAAACCAGTTCCGCGCCGGCCTGGTGCGCGTGGAGCGTGCCGTCAAGGAACGCCTGGGCCAAGCCGAGGCGGACAACCTGATGCCGCACGACCTGATCAACTCCAAGCCGATCTCGGCTGCCATCCGCGAGTTCTTCGGTTCGTCCCAGCTGTCGCAGTTCATGGACCAGACCAACCCGCTGTCGGAAATCACGCACAAGCGCCGCGTTTCCGCCCTGGGCCCTGGCGGTCTGACCCGCGAACGCGCCGGCTTCGAAGTACGCGACGTGCACCCGACCCACTACGGCCGCGTCTGCCCGATCGAAACGCCTGAAGGCCCGAACATCGGCCTGATCAACTCGCTGGCGCTGTATGCCCGCCTGAACGAATACGGTTTCCTGGAAACCCCGTACCGCAAGGTCGAGGGCAGCAAGGTCACCAACCAGATCGACTACCTGTCGGCCATCGAAGAAGGTCGTTACGTGATCGCCCAGGCGAACGCGACCATCGACGGCGAAGGCAAGCTGTCCGACGAACTGGTGTCGGCCCGTGAAGCTGGCGAAACCATCCTGGTCTCGCCGGAACGCGTGCAGTACATGGACGTGGCCCCGGGCCAGGTGGTGTCGGTGGCAGCCTCGCTGATTCCGTTCCTGGAACACGATGACGCGAACCGTGCACTGATGGGCGCCAACATGCAGCGCCAGGCCGTGCCTTGCCTGCGTCCGGAAAAGCCGTTGGTCGGCACCGGCATCGAGCGTACCGTGGCAGTCGACTCCGGTACTACCGTGCAAGCCCTGCGTGGCGGCGTGGTGGACTACGTCGATGCAGGCCGTGTGGTGATCCGCGTCAACGACGACGAAGCGCAAGCGGGCGAAGTCGGTGTGGACATCTACAACCTGATCAAGTACACCCGTTCCAACCAGAACACCAACATCAACCAGCGCCCGATCGTCAAGATCGGTGACCGCGTGGCCAAGCATGACGTGATCGCCGACGGTGCCTCCACCGACATGGGCGAGCTGGCCCTGGGCCAGAACATGCTGGTGGCGTTCATGCCCTGGAACGGCTACAACTTCGAAGACTCGATCCTGATCTCCGAGAAGGTCGTGGCCGATGACCGCTACACCTCGATCCACATCGAGGAACTGTCGGTCGTTGCACGTGACACCAAGCTGGGTGCAGAAGAAATCACCCGCGACATCTCCAACCTGGCCGAGAACCAACTGGCCCGCCTGGATGAGTCGGGTATCGTCTACATCGGCGCCGAAGTCGAAGCCGGCGACACCCTGGTCGGCAAGGTCACCCCGAAGGGCGAGACCCAGCTGACCCCGGAAGAGAAGCTGCTGCGCGCGATCTTCGGCGAGAAGGCTTCCGATGTGAAGGACACCTCGTTGCGCGTGCCCTCGGGCATGGTCGGCACCGTCATCGACGTGCAAGTGTTCACCCGCGAAGGCATCCAGCGCGACAAGCGCGCCCAGCAGATCATCGATGATGAACTCAAGCGCTATCGCCTGGACCTGAACGACCAGCTGCGTATCGTGGAAGGCGATGCCTTCCAGCGTCTGGAGCGTCTCTTGATCGGCAAGGTCGCCAACGGCGGTCCGAAGAAGCTGGTCAAGGGTACCAAGCTGGACAAGGCTTACCTGGACGACCTGGACAAGTTCCACTGGTTCGACATCCGCCCGGCCGACGACGACATCGCCAACGCACTGGAAGCCATCAAGGAATCCATCGCCGAGAAGCGTCACCAGTTCGACCTGGCCTTCGAAGAGAAGCGCAAGAAGCTGACCCAGGGCGACGAACTGCCGCCGGGCGTGCAGAAGATGGTCAAGGTCTACCTGGCCGTGAAGCGCCGCCTGCAGCCTGGCGACAAGATGGCCGGCCGTCACGGTAACAAGGGTGTGGTCTCGCGTATCCTGCCGATCGAAGACATGCCGCACATGGCCGACGGTACCCCCGCCGACATCGTGCTGAACCCGCTGGGCGTTCCGTCCCGTATGAACGTCGGCCAGGTGCTGGAAGTTCACCTGGGCTGGGCGGCCAAGGGTCTGGGCCTGCGTCTGGGCGAGATGGTGCAGGCGCAAGCCAAGGTCGCGGAACTGCGCAAGTTCCTCACCACCATCTACAACGAATCGGGCAAGAAGGAAGAACTGGATACCTTCAGCGATGAGGAAATCATCGAGCTGGTGACCAACCTGAAGAAGGGCGTGCCCTTCGCGACCCCGGTGTTCGACGGTGCGCATGAAGATGAAACCCGCCGCATGCTCGATCTGGCCTACCCGGACCCGATCGCCAAGCAGCTGGGCATGACCCCGTCCAAGAACCAGGTCACCATGTATGACGGCCGTACCGGCGAAGCTTTCGAGCGCACCGTGACCGTTGGCTACATGCACTACCTGAAGCTGCACCACCTGGTCGACGACAAGATGCACGCTCGTTCCACCGGCCCGTACTCGCTGGTGACCCAGCAGCCGCTGGGCGGCAAGGCGCAGTTCGGCGGCCAGCGTTTCGGCGAAATGGAAGTGTGGGCACTGGAAGCTTACGGTGCCTCCTACGTCCTGCAGGAAATGCTGACGGTGAAGTCCGACGACGTGAACGGCCGTACCAAGGTGTACGAGAACCTGGTCAAGGGCGATCACGTGATCGATGCCGGCATGCCGGAATCCTTCAACGTGTTGGTGAAGGAAATCCGCTCGCTGGGTATCGACATCGACCTGGAACGCGAATGATGTAAAGGGGTGCGCGGCGCAGGCTGCGCACCCCGCCGGTTTTTCCGGCAAAACAAGAATTCAAGAATTCAGTAGTGACGCATCGCTCCACGGGCGATGTGAACGAATCAAGAGAATCAAGAGATTCAAGCGAAGTACGGCAGTAAGCTGGGGAGGTCTGTCCCGGTATCGAGCGGCACCACGAAGCAGAAGCTTCGGTGGCTCTCCCGCTGATGCGAACAGGGTTAAGCAGGGTGAACCGGCCACACGTAAATTTAGTTTCTCACGCCAACCTGGAGTGATACATGAAAGCACTGCTCGATCTATTCAAGCAAGTCCAGCAAAACGAACAATTCGACGCGATCAAGATCGGTCTGGCTTCGCCTGACAAGATCCGCTCGTGGTCCTTCGGCGAAGTCAAGAAGCCGGAAACCATCAACTACCGTACCTTCAAGCCTGAGCGCGACGGCCTGTTCTGCGCCAAGATCTTCGGCCCCATCAAGGACTACGAGTGCCTGTGCGGCAAGTACAAGCGCCTGAAGCACCGTGGCGTGATCTGCGAAAAGTGCGGCGTGGAAGTGACCCTGGCCAAGGTGCGCCGTGAGCGCATGGGCCACATCGAGCTGGCGTCCCCGACTGCCCACATCTGGTTCCTGAAGTCGCTGCCGTCCCGTCTGGGCATGGTGCTGGACATGACCCTGCGCGACATCGAGCGCGTGCTGTACTTCGAAGCCTACGTCGTGACCGATCCTGGCATGACCCCGCTGAAGAAGTGCCAGATCATGTCCGAAGACGACTACGCCGCCAAGTACGAAGAGTACGGCGACGACTTCATCGCCTTCATGGGCGCCGAAGGTATCCGCGAACTGCTGCGCTCGATCGACATCGACCGCGAAGCGGAAACCCTGCGCCAGGAACTGAAGGACTCCAAGTCCGAAGCCAAGATCAAGAAGTACGCCAAGCGCCTGAAGGTGCTGGAGGCGTTCCAGCGCTCGGGCATCAAGCCCGACTGGATGATCATGGAAGTGCTGCCCGTGCTGCCGCCGGAACTGCGTCCGCTGGTGCCGCTGGATGGCGGCCGCTTCGCGACCTCCGACCTGAACGACCTGTACCGCCGCGTCATCAACCGTAACAACCGCCTGAAGCGCCTGATGGAGCTGCGTGCTCCAGAAATCATCACGCGCAACGAAAAGCGCATGCTGCAGGAAGCGGTCGACTCGCTGCTGGACAACGGTCGTCGCGGCAAGGCCATGACCGGCGCCAACAAGCGCCCGCTGAAGTCGCTGGCCGAAATGATCAAGGGCAAGGGCGGCCGTTTCCGTCAGAACTTGCTGGGCAAGCGCGTGGACTACTCGGGCCGTTCGGTCATCGTGGTGGGCCCGCAGCTGAAGCTGCACCAATGCGGCCTGCCCAAGCTGATGGCCCTGGAACTGTTCAAGCCCTTCATCTTCAACAAGCTGGAACTGATGGGTCTGTCGACCACCATCAAGGCCGCCAAGAAGCTGGTGGAAGCGCAAGAGCCGGTGGTCTGGGACATCCTGGAAGAAGTCATCCGCGAACACCCGGTCATGCTGAACCGTGCGCCGACCCTGCACCGTCTGGGCATCCAGGCGTTCGAGCCGGTCCTGATCGAAGGCAAGGCGATCCAGCTGCACCCGCTGGTGTGCGCAGCGTTCAACGCCGACTTCGACGGCGACCAGATGGCTGTCCACGTTCCGCTGTCGATCGAAGCACAGATGGAAGCCCGCACCCTGATGCTGGCCTCCAACAACATCCTGTTCCCGTCCAACGGCGAACCGTCGATCGTGCCGTCCCAGGATATCGTGCTGGGTCTGTACTATGCCACCCGTGAAGCCATCAACGGCAAGAACGAAGGCATGATGTTCCAGGACGTGTCGGAAGTCATCCGCGCTTACGACAACAAGGAAGTCGAGCTGGCTACCCGTATCACGGTGCGTATCGTGGAACACCCGAAGGATCCGGTCACCGGCGAATTCGTGCGTACCGTCAAGCGCTACGAGACCACCATCGGCCGCGCCATCCTCTCCGAGATCCTGCCCAAGGGCCTGCCGTTCTCGGTGCTGAACCGCGCGCTGAAGAAGAAGGAAATCTCCAAGCTGATCAACACGTCCTTCCGCAAGTGCGGTCTGCGTGCCACGGTCGTGTTTGCTGACCAGCTGATGCAGTCGGGCTTCCGCCTGGCGACCCGCGCCGGTATCTCCATCTGCGTGGACGACATGCTGGTGCCGCCGCAAAAGGCTACCCTGATCGCGGCTGCCGAGTCCGAAGTCAAGCAGATCGAACAGCAGTACTCCTCGGGTCTGGTGACCGCAGGCGAGCGCTACAACAAGGTCGTGGACATCTGGGGCAAGGCCGGTGACGAAGTCGGCAAGGCCATGATGGACCAGCTGAAGGTGGAAGACGTCATCACCCGCGAAGGCAAGAAGACCACTCAGGAATCGTTCAACGCGATTTACATGATGGCCGACTCCGGCGCCCGTGGTTCGGCGGCCCAGATTCGCCAGCTGGCCGGTATGCGCGGCCTGATGGCCAAGCCTGACGGCTCCATCATCGAGACGCCCATTACCGCGAACTTCCGCGAAGGCCTGAACGTGTTGCAGTACTTCATCTCGACGCACGGCGCCCGTAAGGGTCTGGCCGACACCGCGCTGAAGACCGCAAACTCCGGTTACCTGACCCGTCGTCTGGTGGACGTGACCCAGGATCTGGTCGTGATCGAAGACGATTGCGGCACCTCCAACGGTTCGGCCATGAAGGCGCTGGTTGAAGGCGGTGAAGTCATCGAAGCCCTGCGCGACCGTATCCTCGGCCGTGTGGCTGCGACCGACATCGTCAACCCGGAAGATCAAGCCACCCTGTTCGAAGCCGGCACCCTGCTGGACGAAGACAAGGTCGAAGAGATCGAACGCATGGGTATCGACGAAGTGAAGGTTCGTACTCCGCTGACCTGCGACACCCGCTATGGCCTGTGCGCCAAGTGCTATGGCCGCGACCTGGGCCGTGGCCTGCTGGTGAACTCCGGCGAAGCGGTTGGTGTGGTGGCTGCGCAGTCCATCGGTGAGCCGGGTACCCAGCTGACCATGCGTACCTTCCACATCGGTGGTGCAGCATCGCGTGCAGCGGTGGCCTCCTCGGTGGAAGCCAAGTCCAACGGCACCGTGCGCTTCACCGCCACGATGCGTTACGTGACCAATGGCAAGGGCGAACAGATCGTCATTTCCCGTTCCGGCGAAGTGCTGATCACCGACGACCTGGGCCGTGAGCGCGAGCGTCACAAAGTGCCGTACGGCGCCACCCTGATCGTCAAGGATGGCCTGACCATCAAGGCCGGTACCGCACTGGCGACCTGGGATCCGCTGACCCGTCCGATCATCACCGAGTACTCCGGTACCGTGAAGTTCGAAAACGTGGAAGAGGGTTCGACCGTGGCCAAGCAGATCGACGAAGTCACCGGTCTGTCGACCCTGGTGGTCATCGATGCCAAGCGTCGTGGTCCGTCGTCCAAGGTCATGCGTCCGCAGGTGAAACTGCTGAACGAACAAGGCGAAGAAGTGAAGATCGCCGGCACCGAACACTCGGTGACCATCGGCTTCCAGGTCGGCGCGCTGATCACCGTCAAGGACGGCCAGCAGGTGCATGTGGGTGAAGTGCTGGCCCGTATCCCGACCGAATCGCAGAAGACCCGTGACATTACCGGTGGTCTGCCGCGCGTGGCCGAGCTGTTCGAAGCCCGTTCGCCGAAGGATGCCGGCATGCTGGCCGAAGTCACTGGTACCGTTGCCTTCGGCAAGGAAACCAAGGGCAAGCAGCGTCTGGAAATCACCGACATGGAAGGTACCAAGCACGAGTTCCTGATCACCAAGGACAAGCAAGTGCTGGTGCACGACGGCCAGGTGGTGAACAAGGGCGAAATGATCGTCGACGGTCCGGCCGATCCGCAGGACATCCTGCGTCTGCTGGGTATCGAAGCGCTGGCCCGCTACATCGTGGACGAAGTGCAGGACGTGTACCGTCTGCAGGGCGTGAAGATCAACGACAAGCACATCGAAGTGATCGTGCGCCAGATGCTGCGCCGCGTGCAAGTGGTGGAGCCGGGCGACACCAACTACATCACCGGTGAGCAGGTCGAGCGCTCCGAACTGCTGGACGAGAACGACCGCGTGACCGCCGAAGGCAAGATCCCGGCGACTTACGAAAACGTGCTGCTGGGTATTACCAAGGCATCGCTGTCGACCGACTCCTTCATCTCGGCCGCATCGTTCCAGGAAACCACCCGCGTGCTGACCGAAGCGGCGATCATGGGCAAGAAGGACGGCCTGCGCGGCCTGAAGGAAAACGTCATCGTCGGCCGCCTGATCCCGGCCGGTACTGGCCTGGCCTTCCACCGCGCCCGCAAGGAAAAGGATGCATGGGAAGCCGAAGAGCGCGCAGCACTGCTCGAAGCCGAACGTGCCTCCCGTTCCGACTTCGCCGACGAGGAAGTCTCCTCGACCGAATCCATCGGTGGCGGCGAAGGCGAAGCGTAAGCATCGCTGGCAAGGCATCACGGGGCGGCCAGCAGGACCGGCCGCCCCGGCAAGACAACAAGCTGCAAGAGAGAACGGCACCGGGAGCAATTCCGGTGCCGTTTTTTCGTTCATGGGCGGTGTTTGCCGGGGCATCACGGCTTTCATATCCCTGTTTGTCCCTACTGGCGGTAGGCCTTGCTGCTTGCGGCATTGCCAAGGATGAGTGAATCTTTTATCATCTACAAATAATAATGATTCTCATTTGGTTCCCGTCGCGTGGAATCAATCTTCATATCGATGACGACCTGTTTCCACAGGCCGTTTTTATCCAAGAGGTAGCCAGCCAGCGCTAGTAACCGAACCAGACCAAGGGGTGGTTACCAGTGTTTCCATGCAAATCGAAGTGTGCAGCGGCCGTGTTCCTGGCGCTGCAGCAGTGGCTGTGTGCGAGTGCCTTTGCGCAATCAGCCGATGCCAATACCCAAGCCAATCCCGCTCGCGCGTCGGCGAGTGAATCCATCACATTGGCGCAAGCCAGCGGCAAGAAGCTGCAGGACGTGGTGGTCACGGCCAATCGTTCCGGCAGCAGTGACCTCGATCACGCGGCCGCCACCGTCTCCGTCATCACCTCCGAGGAGATCGAGGAGCACAACGCCAAGGACATCAAGGATGCCTTGCGCTACGAGCCGGGGGTGGAGGTGCGGCGCTCGGTGTATCGCATGTCCGGCATCACGGGGGCGACGGCCACCACCGGGCGTGGCGGCAATGAGGGCATCACCATCCGTGGCCTCGATGGCAATCGCGTGCTGATGCTGGAGGACGGCATCGTCATGCCGCGTGCTTTCAGCCAGGGCGTGGCCAGCGTCGGGCGGGGTGCGACTACGGACACCGAACTGTATCGCCGCATCGAAGTGCTGCGCGGGCCTGCGTCTTCGCTCTACGGCAGCGATGGGCTCACCGGCGCGGTCAACTTCATCACCAAGGATCCGTCCGACTTGCTGGACGTTTATGGCAAGTCCAGCTATTTCTCCTTCAAGCCTTCCTACGACTCGGTCGACAAGAGCTTTGGGGCAACCGCCAGCGCGGCCTGGGGCAGCGAGCAGTGGCAGGGCATGCTGATCCTCAATGCGCGCCACGGCAACGAGAGCGACAACAAGGGGGCCAATGACGTGCGCGGCAGCGCTCGCACCATGCCCGACCCGATGAGCTATACCAATCGCTCGGCTCTGGGCAAACTGGTCTTCAAGCCCAATGGCATCGACACCTTCAAGCTCACCCTGCAGGCCACCGAAGAGCGCGAGAGCGGGGACAGCCTTTCTGCGATCGGCAACGGCGTGACCGCCTACAGCACCAGCAGCAAGTCCACCGGACAGCGCGCCACGCTGGCCTATGAACGCAACGATGCGGATCAGCCGTGGATACAGAAATTCAAGGCCAGCCTCACCTGGCGCAATGCCGACACCGAGCAGTTCACCAATGAGGCCGGCACCAGTACGGCGAGCATCGTGCGGCCGCGTTTCCGTGCCGTTTCGTACAGCGACCAGATGATCAGCGGCAGCCTGCTGGCCGAGAGCAACTTCGGCTCCGACCGCTGGCGGCACAAGCTGGTCTATGGGCTGGACCTGAGCCTGTCCACCTTGCAGACCAGCGCCGACGGCACCGGCTGGACCAGTTGCACCGGCACGCAGTATTGCCAGTACTTCCCCAAGACTGAGAGCACGCAGCTTGGTGCCTATGTGCAAGATGAGATGCGCACCGGCGCGCTGACCACCATCGCCGGCCTGAGACTGGACAGCTATGAACTCAAGCCCAAGGCCAGCGCGAAATATGACGCCCAGGCCATCGCCAACGGGCAGCCGGCAGTGAGCAGCCGCGACAGCGCCTTCTCGCCGCGCCTGGCGTTCCTCTATGAAGTCACGCCGGCTTTCATCCCCTACATCCAATATGCGCGCGGCTTCCGTTCACCCTCGCCGCAGGAGATCAATTCCTTCTTCAACAATACTGTCTATCGCCAGATCTCCAATCCTGACCTCAAGCCCGAGACCAGCAACACGGTCGAAGTCGGCCTGCGCGGCAAGCTGGCGGCCGGGCCGGGAGCGCTGCGATACAGCGCGGCGGCGTACAAGGGCAATTACCGCAACTTCATCGACCTGGTGACCGTGCGCGGCAACCTGACGGTGGCCAACCCGACCATCTTCCAGTACCGCAATGCGGCCAAGGCCGAGATCCACGGGCTGGAAGGGCGTATCGATTACGCGCTCGACAATGGCTTCACGGTCAAGGGCGGGTTCGCCTGGACCAAGGGCACCACGACTGCCAATGGCGTCGAGCAGGGACTGGAGTCCGTGGCCCCGCTGTCGGTGGTGGCGGGCCTGCGCTATGAGCGCCCGCAGCAATGGTTCGTGCAGAGCGACCTGGTCTACAACGCGGCCAAGAAGAAGGAAGACATTGCGACGGCCACCAACTTCGTCTCGCCTTCCTTCTTCGTGATGGATCTCTCGGGCGGCTATCACCTCACCCGCAACATGACCGTCACCGCCGGCATCCGCAACCTGTTCGACCGCAAGTACTGGAGCTGGACCGACATCCGCGGCCTGTCGCTGGCCGACAGCGCGGTCAACAAGGATGCCTATACCGAGCCGGGGCGCAGCTTCAACGTCAGCCTGAAGATCGCCTACTGATTCGCCGGACCCCTCCACCTCTCATTCATCCTGAAGGAATTCCATGAGCAAGCACATCATCGCCCGCCGCGCGTTGCACCGTACCTCCCTGGCCGTGTTGCTGGCCACGACACTGGCCGCTGCCGGTTGCGCGACCCAGCCCTCCTTGTCCGAACGCTGGGCAGAGCTGCAGCGTTCGCAGCCAAAACTTCATACCCGAGATGCTGCACGTGAACTCGGTGTCAAAGAATCGGCCTTGCTGGCCACCCAGGTCGGCCGCAATGCCGTACGCCTCAAGGGGGACCCGGCCGATATCGAGGCCCTGTTCGAGCGTCTCCCGGAGCTGGGCCGCATCAAGGCCATTACGCGCAATGAAGATGCCGTGCTGGAGCGCAGCGGCGAAGTCACGCCCGTCAAACGGGATGAGCAGGGCAGGGTGATCCCCGGGACCGGCTTCGCGGGCGGCCCCATTGATCTGCGTTTTGCCACCACCAAATGGGGCAGCGCCTTTGCGGTAGTGCAAGCGGGCCGGGATGGCAAGACCAGCCGCAGCCTGCAGTTCTTCGACCGCCAGGGCGATGCCGTGCACAAGGTCTATCTGGACAATGAGCAGCACGTGGCTCAATTCGATCGCCTGGTGGCGGACTTCAGGTTGCCCGATCAACAGGCCGCCTTGCACATCGAGCCCGGCCCGGTGACGGCGACTACACAGCCGGCTGCGCCACCCAGTGCCGAGGCGATCCGCGAACTGCGCCAGTCCTGGCATGAGTTGACCGACGTGCACCAATTCCCGCGCCTGCTGCGCGAGCTCAAGCTGACCCGCGAACAGGCACTGCAGCTCATTGGTCCCGACTCCGCCTGGCGTATCGCGCCGCAGGCGGCCCAGGCGCTGCTGGAAGATGCCAGGCAACGCCAGCAGCCCATCATGGTCTTCGTCAGCAATGGCGGCATGACGCAGATCTATAGCGGCCTGATCGGCAAGACTGCCGTGGCGGGGGACTGGTACAACGTCCTCGATCCGGAGTTCAACCTGCACCTGCGCGCCAAGGCGGTGGATCACGGCTGGGTGGTGCGCCGTCCGACCGATCACGGCATGATCACCTCGGTGGAGTTCTATGATGCCCAGGGCCGGCAGATCGTCAACTTCTTCTCCCGCCGCGACCGCGGTCAACCCGAGACGATGCAGTGGCGCAACATGGTCGAGGCGCTGCCGCGCGGCTGAACTTGCCGCGCAGGCAATGGAAGCGCCGCACGCAACTCTTGCATGATGGAAAACATTGCCATTTCGCCACCCGCAAACCGTGGCGAAATGGCCATAAACCGCGTCAAACCGGCACCGCAGCCCGCTTCGGGTTGACCCGCTGGACATTCCGGCGTACACTCGCGAGTTCTCGAATTTAGGCTCTCCCGGGCTTATGCGTTCTTTGGTCTGAAACATCGCTTCTGCGACGCTACCTTCCCTTGCGGTCTTAAATCCGATTTGCGCATTGTCTTGCGCACAAGAGTTTCCTGTGTGGTTCCGGGCAACCGATTCCGGAACCTGTTTTCAATGTTGTACTTTGTTGGATTAAAACGATGCCAACCATCAATCAACTGATTAGCAAACCACGTGTCCGCGCGATCGTGAAGAGCAAGTCGCCGGCGCTGGAAAACAGCCCGCAAAAGCGCGGTGTCTGCACCCGCGTGTACACCACCACCCCGAAGAAGCCGAACTCGGCGCTGCGTAAGGTGGCCAAGGTGCGCCTGACCAACGGTTTCGAAGTCATTTCGTACATCGGCGGTGAAGGCCACAACCTGCAAGAACACAGCGTCGTGCTGATCCGCGGCGGCCGTGTGAAGGACTTGCCGGGTGTGCGTTACCACATGGTTCGCGGTGCACTGGATACCCAGGGCGTCAAGGATCGTAAGCAAGCTCGCTCGAAGTACGGTGCCAAGCGCGCCAAGGCAGCGAAGAAGTAATAATTGGTGTTTATCATGACGCTTTCGCGCGTCGTGTGAACAGACTCAGAGTCGGTCCAGGTTGGGCCGAGTAAGTGGAAGCCATGATGGCTCTCCGCGAGTGCAGGCGAAGTTGAAGCAGGGTTCGCCCACTCAACTGAAGATTGAAAGGAATCGAAATGCCACGTCGTCGTGAAGTCCCCAAGCGGGAAATTCTGCCGGATCCGAAGTTCGGCAACGTTGAAGTCGCCAAGTTTGTGAACGTGCTGATGCTGTCGGGCAAGAAGTCCGTCGCTGAAAACATCATCTACGGTGCCTTCGACTACATCCAGACCAAGTCGGGCAAGGACCCGCTGGAAGTGTTCTCTGCAGCCCTGAACAACTGCAAGCCGATGGTGGAAGTGAAGTCCCGCCGCGTCGGTGGCGCCAACTACCAGGTGCCCGTTGAAGTGCGTCCGGTGCGCCGTATGGCCCTGTCGATGCGCTGGCTGCGTGAAGCCGCCAACAAGCGCAGCGAAAAGTCGATGCCGCAGCGCCTGGGTGGTGAACTGATGGAAGCCGCCGAAGGCCGTGGTGGCGCCATGAAGCGTCGTGATGAAGTGCACCGTATGGCAGAAGCGAACAAGGCGTTCTCGCACTTCCGCTTCTAATCAAGACTGGGCCGGGGCGTACCCTATCCGGGTGTTTCCTGGCCTGCATCTAAATTGGTTCGAGCCGAGCGTTTATTTGAAAAAAATGACGCTCGGTTTCGTGCATTAAAGACTTAGGAATAAATCATGGCTCGCAAGACCCCCATTGAGCGCTACCGCAACATCGGTATCTCCGCGCACATCGATGCTGGCAAGACCACCACGACCGAGCGCGTGCTGTTCTACACCGGTGTGAACCACAAGATCGGTGAAGTGCACGACGGCGCCGCCACCATGGACTGGATGGAACAGGAACAAGAGCGCGGCATCACCATCACGTCCGCTGCGACCACCTGTTACTGGAAGGGCATGGCGAACAACTTCCCGGCCCACCACATCAACATCATCGACACCCCGGGTCACGTTGACTTCACCATCGAAGTGGAACGTTCGATGCGCGTGCTCGACGGCGCCTGCATGGTCTACTGTGCAGTGGGCGGCGTGCAGCCGCAGTCGGAAACCGTGTGGCGTCAGGCCAACAAGTACAAGGTCCCGCGTCTGGCCTTCGTCAACAAGATGGACCGTACCGGTGCCAACTTCTTCAAGGTCTATGAGCAGATGCGTGCTCGCCTGAAGGCCAACCCGATCCCGATGCAAGTGCCTATCGGCGCCGAAGAAAACTTCGAAGGCGTGATCGACCTGGTCAAGATGCGCGCAATCTACTGGGACGACGCTTCCCAGGGCATGAAGTTCGACTACCGCGACATCCCCGAGCACCTGAAGGCTGACGCGCAGAAGTGGCGTGAAAACCTGGTCGAAACCGCTGCTGAAGCATCGGAAGACCTGATGAACAAGTACCTGGAAGAAGGCGACCTGACCGAAGCCGAAATCAAGGGCGCGATCCGTCAACGCACCATCTCCGGCGAAATCGTCCCGATGATGTGCGGCACCGCCTTCAAGAACAAGGGCGTGCAAGCCATGCTGGACGGCGTCGTTGAATACCTGCCGTCGCCGGTGGACATTCCCCCGGTTCCGGGCCTGAACGAAGACGACGAGCCGGTCGTGCGCGAAGCCAAGGACGACGAGAAGTTCTCCGCCCTGGCCTTCAAGATCGCTACCGACCCGTTCGTTGGCCAGCTGTGCTTCATCCGCTGCTACTCCGGTACCCTGAACTCGGGCGACACCGTGCTGAACTCGGTGAAGTCGAAGAAGGAACGTATCGGCCGTATCGTTCAGATGCACGCCAACCAGCGTGAAGAAATCAAGGAAATGATGGCCGGTGACATCGCCGCCGTCGTGGGCCTGAAGGACACCACCACCGGTGACACCCTGTGCGACGACAAGGCAATGGTCGTGCTGGAGCGCATGGTCTTCCCCGAGCCGGTGATCTCGCAGGCTGTGGAACCCAAGACCAAGGCCGACCAGGAAAAGATGGGCCTGGCCCTGAACCGCCTGGCTGCTGAAGATCCGTCGTTCCGCGTGCGTACCGACGAAGAATCGGGCCAGACCATCATCGCCGGTATGGGCGAGCTGCACCTGGACATCATCGTTGACCGCATGAAGCGCGAATTCAACGTTGAAGCCACCGTCGGCAAGCCGCAAGTGGCTTACCGCGAAACCATCCGCAAGACCTGCGAAGAGTCCGAAGGCAAGTTCGTCAAGCAGTCGGGTGGTCGTGGTCAGTACGGTCACGTCGTCCTGAAGATCGAGCCGCAAGAAGCCGGCAAGGGCTTCGAGTTCGTCGACGCGATCAAGGGCGGTACCGTTCCTCGCGAATTCATCCCGGCCGTTGAAAAGGGCGTGCGTGAAACCCTGAACACCGGCGTGCTGGCTGGTTACCCTGTCGTTGACGTCAAGGTCACCCTGTTCTTCGGTTCGTACCACGATGTGGACTCGAACGAAAACGCCTTCCGCATGGCCGGTTCGATGGCCTTCAAGGATGGTTGCCGCCGCGCCAGCCCCGTCATCCTGGAGCCGATGATGGCTGTCGAAGTGGAAACCCCGGAAGATTACGCCGGTACCGTGATGGGCGATCTGTCCTCCCGCCGTGGCATGGTCCAGGGCATGGATGAAATCGCCGGCGGTGGTGGCAAGATCATCAAGGCTGAAGTGCCCCTGTCGGAAATGTTTGGTTACTCGACCACGCTGCGTTCGGCTACTCAAGGCCGTGCAACCTACTCGATGGAATTCAAGCACTACTCCGAAGCGCCCAAGAACGTGATCGACGCAATCGTCACTTCCAAGGCCAAGTAAGTTGCAGGAATGGCGATCTCTTCCGAGTTGGGGGAGATCGCTGGCTGGATCACCAGCCTTACATTGAATATTGAACATCGAACATATCGTTCTTTTGAAGGAAATTTAAAATGGCAAAAGGCAAGTTTGAACGGACCAAGCCGCACGTGAACGTCGGCACCATCGGTCACGTTGACCACGGCAAGACCACCCTGACCGCTGCAATCGCAACCGTTCTGTCGAAGAAGTTCGGCGGCGAAGCGAAGGCCTACGACCAGATCGACGCAGCGCCTGAAGAAAAGGCACGCGGCATCACCATCAACACCGCGCACGTCGAATACGAAACCGCAAACCGCCACTACGCGCACGTTGACTGCCCAGGCCACGCCGACTATGTGAAGAACATGATCACCGGCGCAGCCCAGATGGACGGCGCGATCCTGGTGTGCTCGGCCGCTGACGGCCCGATGCCCCAGACCCGCGAACACATCCTGCTGTCGCGTCAGGTTGGCGTGCCTTACATCATCGTCTTCCTGAACAAGGCTGACATGGTGGACGACGCTGAACTGCTGGAACTGGTGGAAATGGAAGTGCGCGAACTGCTGTCGAAGTACGAGTTCCCTGGCGACGACCTGCCCATCGTGAAGGGTTCGGCCAAGCTGGCGCTGGAAGGCGACACTGGTCCCCTGGGCGAGCAAGCCATCATGGCTCTGGCTGAAGCCCTGGACACCTACATCCCGACCCCGGAACGTGCCGTTGACGGTACCTTCCTGATGCCGGTGGAAGACGTGTTCTCGATCTCCGGCCGTGGCACCGTGGTGACCGGTCGCGTTGAGCGCGGCATCATCAAGGTCGGCGAAGAAATCGAAATCGTCGGTATCGCTGACACCCAGAAGACCACCTGCACCGGCGTGGAAATGTTCCGCAAGCTGCTGGACCAAGGTCAAGCTGGCGACAACGTTGGCGTGCTGCTGCGCGGCACCAAGCGTGAAGACGTGCAGCGTGGCCAGGTTCTGGCCAAGCCGGGTTCGATCAAGCCGCACAAGCACTTCACCGGCGAGATCTATGTTCTGTCGAAGGACGAAGGCGGCCGTCACACCCCGTTCTTCAACAACTACCGTCCGCAGTTCTACTTCCGTACCACCGACGTGACCGGTGCGATCGAACTGCCGAAGGACAAGGAAATGGTCATGCCGGGCGACAACGTGTCGATCACCGTGCAACTGATCAACCCGATCGCCATGGAAGAAGGTCTGCGCTTCGCTATCCGTGAAGGCGGCCGTACCGTCGGCGCCGGCGTGGTTGCCAAGATCTTCGACTAATCGTCGGATCAGCAGTAGCAGTACCCTGTAACACTAGTCGCATTTTTAACATCGCCGGGGATGATCCCCATCCCCGGTTCGTTCTTTAAAGGAAAATCATGTCGGTTCCTAGCCAAAAAATCCGTATCCGTCTGAAAGCTTTCGACTATCGTCTGATCGACCAGTCCGCACTGGAAATCGTTGACACCGCCAAGCGTACCGGTGCTGTCGTCAAGGGCCCGGTTCCCCTGCCGACCCGCATCCAGCGCTTCGACGTCCTGCGTTCGCCGCACGTCAACAAGACCTCCCGCGATCAGTTCGAAATCCGTACCCATCAGCGCCTGATGGATATCGTCGATCCGACCGACAAGACGGTTGACGCATTGATGAAGCTGGACCTGCCCGCTGGCGTTGATGTTGAAATCAAGCTGCAGTAATCAGCTGGCATAGTGTTGGAAAAGCGCACAACCTCGGTTGTGCGCTTTTGTTTTACGGGCTATAATGCTCGGCTTCGATGTGGGTTTTGCGTTTGCAAAGCCCATAATTTATGGTAGTACGAACATCAGCCCCGCCCAATCGCAGGCGGGAATGGAGAAAACAATGAGCCTGGGCCTTGTTGGTCGCAAGGTTGGTATGATGCGCATCTTCACGGAAGATGGGGATTCGATCCCTGTGACCGTGCTGGACGTGTCCAACAACCGCGTGACTCAAATCAAAACGCCTGAAGTGGATGGTTATTCCGCTGTTCAGGTGACCTTCGGTCAACGCCGCGCTTCGCGCGTGGTGAAAGCCGCCGCCGGCCACTTCGCCAAAGCTGGCGTCGAGGCAGGTACTGTCCTCAAAGAATTCCGTGTTGACGCTTCCAAGGCTGCCGAACTGAAGGCTGGCGACGTCGTTGGCATCGGCATGTTTGAAGCTGGCCAGAAAGTCGACGTGCAAGGCGTGTCGATCGGTAAGGGCTACGCCGGTACCATCAAGCGTTACAACTTCTCGTCGGGTCGCGCGACCCACGGTAACTCCCGCTCGCACAACGTTCCTGGCTCCATCGGTATGGCGCAGGATCCGGGCCGCGTGTTCCCCGGCAAGCGCATGACCGGTCATCTGGGTGATGTCAAGACCACCGTCCAGAACCTGGAAATCGCCCGTGTGGACGCAGAGCGTCAGTTGCTGCTGGTCAAGGGTGCCGTTCCTGGCGCCAAGAACGGTCAAGTGATCGTTTCGCCGGCAGTCAAAGTCAAAGCGAAGAAGGGGGCTTAATAATGGAACTGAAGCTCCTGAATGACCAAGGTCAAGCTGCTTCGAACGTCGCCGCACCGGATACCATTTTCGGTCGTGACTACAACGAAGCCCTGATCCACCAGGTCGTGGTTGCCTACCAAGCCAACGCGCGTAGCGGCAACCGCAAGCAAAAGGATCGTGAAGAAGTCAGCCACACCACCAAGAAGCCTTGGCGTCAAAAGGGTACTGGCCGTGCACGTGCCGGTATGTCCTCGTCGCCTCTGTGGCGCGGTGGTGGCCGTATCTTCCCGAACTCGCCTGACGAAAACTTCACCCACAAGGTCAACAAGAAGATGTATCGCGCAGGTGTCTGCTCGATCCTGTCCCAGTTGGCTCGTGAAGGCCGCCTGTCGGTCGTCGAAGAGTTCGCCGTCGAAGCCCCGAAGACCAAGCTGCTGGCCCAGAAGTTGAAGGGCATGGGCATGGAATCGGTGCTGGTTATTACCGACAGCCTGGACGAAAAGCTGCTGCTGGCCTCGCGCAACCTGCCGGGCGTGCTGGTGGTCGAGCCGCGTCAAGCTGATCCCGTGTCGCTGGTGTACTTCAAGAATGTCTTGATCACCAAGCCGGCTCTGGCAAAGATTGAGGAGTTGCTGGCATGAACGCAATCGTGAAACATAGCGAAGAGCGCCTGATGAAGGTGCTGCTGGCACCGGTGATCTCCGAAAAGGCAACCTTTGTCGCCGAGAAGAACGAGCAAGTCGTCTTCCTGGTCGCCAAGGATGCTACCAAGCTGGAAGTCAAGGCCGCCGTCGAACTGCTGTTCAAGGTGGAAGTGGAATCGGTGCAAGTCGCCAACCGTCAGGGCAAGCAGAAGCGCTCGCGCAACGGTATGGGTCGCCGCAACCACACCCGCCGTGCTTTCGTCAGCCTGAAGCCGGGTCAAGAAATCAACTTCACCGAGGAGGCTAAATAATGGCACTCGTAAAAGTGAAGCCGACCTCGCCCGGTCGGCGCGGCATGGTCAAGGTCGTCAATCCCGACCTGTACAAGGGCCGTCCGCTGGCATCGCTGGTCGAAAAGAAGTCCAAGACCGCCGGCCGTAACAACAACGGCCACATCACCACCCGCCACATCGGCGGTGGTCACAAGCAGCACTACCGTGTTGTCGACTTCCGTCGCAACAAGGATGGTATTCCTGCCAAGGTTGAGCGTATCGAATACGACCCGAACCGTACCGCGCACATCGCACTGCTGTGCTACGCGGACGGCGAGCGCAAGTACATCATCGCTCCCAAGGGCGTGTCGGTTGGCGATCAGCTGATCAGCGGTTCTGAAGCTCCGATCAAGTCGGGCAACACTCTGCCGATCCGCAACATCCCCGTCGGTACCACCATCCACTGCGTGGAAATGCTGCCGGGCAAGGGCGCGCAAATCGCCCGTACCGCTGGTGCTGCTGTCGTGCTGATGGCACGCGAAGGCACCTACGCTCAGGTTCGTCTGCGCTCCGGTGAAGTGCGTCGCGTTCACATCGAATGCCGCGCCACCATCGGTGAAGTCGGTAACGGCGAGCACAACCTGCGCAAGATCGGTAAGGCCGGTGCAACCCGTTGGCGCGGTGTGCGTCCGACCGTTCGTGGCGTTGTCATGAACCCGGTGGATCACCCGCACGGTGGTGGTGAAGGCAAGACCGCCGCTGGCCGTCACCCGGTTTCCCCGTGGGGCCAGCAGACCAAGGGCAAGAAGACTCGTAGCAACAAGCGTACGACTTCGATGATTGTCTCGCGTCGCGGCAAGAAATAAAGGATAAAACATGACACGTTCATTGAAAAAAGGTCCTTTCTGCGACGCCCACCTGGTGAAAAAGGTTGAGGCTGCCCAGGCTACCAAGGACAAGAAGCCGATCAAGACCTGGTCGCGTCGTTCGACCATCATGCCGGACTTCATCGGCCTGACGATTGCCGTGCACAATGGCAAGGCACACGTGCCGGTCTATGTGTCGGAAAACATGGTTGGTCACAAGCTCGGCGAATTCGCGCTGACCCGTACTTTCAAGGGTCACGCTGCCGATAAGAAGGCTAAGAAATAAGGTCCTATGATGGAAACTAAAGCTACTCTGCGCGGTGTGCACCTGTCGGCCCAGAAGGGCCGCCAGGTTGCAGACCTGATCCGCGGTAAAAAAGTTGATCAGGCACTGAATATCTTGGCCTTCAGCCCCAAGAAGGGCGCGGTCATCATCAAGAAGGTTCTGGAGTCCGCTATCGCGAACGCCGAACACAACGATGGTGCCGACATTGACGAGCTGAAAGTCAAGACCATTTATGTGGAAAAGGGTGCGGTCCTCAAGCGCTTCACGGCGCGTGCTAAGGGCCGTGGTGATCGTATTTCCAAGCAGTCGTGTCACATTTACGTGACCGTCGGAAACTAAGGAGTCACGATGGGACAGAAGATTCATCCAACCGGTTTCCGTCTGGCGGTTACGCGTAACTGGGGCTCGCGTTGGTATGCAGGCAACAACAACTTTGCCGACATGCTCAACGAGGACCTGAAGGTCCGCGCTTACCTGAAGAAGAAGCTGAAGAACGCTTCGGTTGGCCGCGTGGTCATCGAGCGTCCGGCCAAGAACGCCCGCATCACCATTTACAGCTCCCGTCCGGGCGTTGTGATTGGCAAGAAGGGTGAAGACATCGAAGTGCTGAAGTCGGCACTGGCCAAGCTCATGGGCGTGCCCGTGCACGTCAACATCGAAGAAATCCGCAAGCCGGAAGCCGATGCTCAGCTGATCGCTGACTCGATCTGCCAGCAGCTGGAAAAGCGCATCATGTTCCGTCGCGCCATGAAGCGTGCGATGCAGAACGCCATGCGTCTGGGCGCCCAAGGCATCAAGATCATGTCGTCGGGCCGTCTGAACGGCATCGAAATCGCACGTACCGAATGGTACCGCGAAGGCCGTGTGCCCCTGCACACCCTGCGCGCCGATATCGACTATGGCTTCGGCGAAGCTGAAACCACCTACGGCATCATCGGTGTGAAGGTGTGGGTCTACAAGGGCGACCGCCTGGCAAACGGCGAATCGCCGGTGCTGGTTGGCGAACTGGAAGACGACAAGAAGCGTCGTGGTCCCCGTCGTGACGACGGCAAGCCGGGTGCACGTCCCCGCTCCAAGACTGGTGCTCCTGGCGCCGGTGCAAAGCGTGGCGGTGGTCGTCCTCAAGCTGCCGATGCCGGTGTATCGGCTGAGAAAGCAGGAGAATAATCATGCTGCAACCAGCACGTAGAAAATATCGTAAAGAACAAAAAGGTCGTAACACCGGCATTTCGCACACCCGCGGAACCGCCGTCTCGTTCGGCGATTTTGGTCTGAAGGCAACCGGCCGCGGCCGTATCACTGCCCGTCAGATCGAAGCTGCTCGTCGTGCGATGACCCGTCACATCAAGCGCGGTGGTCGTATCTGGATCCGCGTTTTCCCGGACAAGCCAATTTCCCAGAAGCCCGCAGAAGTGCGTATGGGTAACGGTAAGGGTAATCCGGAGTACTACGTGGCTGAAATCCAGCCGGGTAAGGTACTGTACGAGATGGACGGTGTGGACGAAGCCCTGGCGCGCGAGGCGTTCCGTTTGGCTGCTGCCAAATTGCCGCTGTCGACGACTTTCGTTGTTCGCCAAGTCGGTCAATAATTAGGAGCGGAACATGAAAGCATCTGAACTCCGCGGTAAGGACAAGGCAGGACTGGAAAAGGAACTGGGCGAGCTGTTGAAAGCTCAGTTCAGCCTGCGCATGCAAATTGCGACCCAGCAACTGAACAATACCGCACAGCTGAAGAAGGTACGTCGCGACATCGCACGTGTGAAAACTGTGATCAACTCGAAGGATGGCCAACAATGAACGATCAAGTGAAACAAGCGCTCAAGCGCACGCTGATTGGCAAAGTTGTGTCGGACAAGATGGATAAGACCGTCACTGTCGAAATCGAGCGTCAAATGAAGCACCCGCTGTACGGCAAGATCATCAAGCGCACCAAGAAGTACCACGCGCATGATGAGCAAAACACGGCGAAGGCCGGCGATGTGGTGGAAATCACCGAAAGCCGTCCGATCTCCAAGACGAAGGCGTGGACTGTGACCCGTGTGGTACAGGAAGCACAAATCGTTTAAGCAGTAAAGGTAGTACTTGCGTGCTCGATATTATGGTGCCATAATATCGAGCTCTTTCTTTGCAAACTAATGTGTGCAGAGGAAGACTCAAGAGTAGCTCTATTCGTCCCCTAACTAGCGAGTTCGCTTGCTAACAGGACCAAGACTGACCGCCAGCGCATCCTGCGAAGCGGATTAAGTTGGGAAAGAAAATATCATGATTCAAACTGAAAGCCGGCTCGAAGTGGCCGACAACACTGGTGCGCGCGAAGTTCTGTGCATCAAGGTCTTGGGTGGTTCCAAGCGCCGCTATGCGGGCATTGGCGATGTGATCAAGGTTACTGTCAAGAGCGCCGCACCGCGTGGTCGCGTCAAGAAGGGTGAAATTTATAACGCTGTCGTCGTTCGTACCGCCAAGGGCGTGCGTCGTCAGGATGGTTCGCTGGTCAAGTTCGATGGTAATGCTGCCGTCCTGCTGAACGCCAAGCTGGAGCCCATCGGCACCCGTATCTTTGGGCCGGTGACTCGTGAGCTGCGTACAGAGCGCTTCATGAAGATCGTCTCCCTGGCGCCTGAAGTTCTGTAAGGAGTAGTCATGGCAAAGATTCGTAAAAACGATGAAGTCATCGTGTTGACCGGCAAAGACAAGGGCAAGCGCGGTGTCGTGACTGCTCGTGTGGACGCCGATTATGTCATCGTGGAAGGCGTGAATGTCGCAAAGAAAGCGACCCGTCCGAACCCGATGACGGGTGCAACTGGCGGCATCGTCGATAAGCTGATGCCAATTCATGTGTCGAACGTCGCGTTGTTCAACGCTGCGACCGGCAAGGCAGATCGTGTGGCTTACAAGGAAGTGGACGGCAAGAAGGTCCGCGCTTACAAGTCCAACGGCGAAGTCGTTAAGGTTTAAACATCATGGCACGTCTTCAACAGTTTTATAAAGATAAGGTCGTCGCCGATCTGACTACGAAGTATTCGTACAAGTCGGTGATGGAAGTTCCGCGCATCCTGAAGATCACCCTGAACATGGGTCTGTCCGAAGCAGTTGCGGACAAGAAGATCATCGAGCACGCCGTTGGCGATCTGACCAAGATCGCTGGCCAGAAGCCGGTGGTGACCAAGGCTCGCAAGGCTATCGCAGGTTTCAAGATCCGCGAAGGCTACCCGATCGGTTGCATGGTGACCCTGCGTGGCGCCCGCATGTACGAATTCCTGGATCGTCTGATCACCGTGGCCCTGCCGCGCGTGCGTGACTTCCGTGGCGTGTCCGGTCGTGCGTTCGATGGTCGTGGCAACTACAACATCGGTGTGAAAGAGCAGATCATCTTCCCCGAAATTGAGTACGACAAGATCGATGCACTGCGTGGCATGAACATCAGCATCACCACGACTGCAAAGACCGACGACGAAGCGAAGGCGCTTCTCGCCGCATTTAAATTCCCGTTCAGAAACTGAGGATGCCATGGCAAAACTGGCACTGATTAACCGTGAACAGAAGCGCGCAGAAATGGTGAAGAAGTATGCTGCCAAGCGCGCCGAGTTGAAGGCTATTATCGACGACCAATCGAAGTCGGAAGAAGAGCGTTACGAAGCCCGCCTGAAGCTGCAGGCTCTGCCGCGTAACTCCGCTCCGACCCGCCAGCGCAACCGTTGCGCGCTGACTGGCCGTCCCCGTGGTACTTTCCGCAAGTTCGGATTGGGCCGTATCAAGGTCCGTGAAATCGCCATGCGCGGCGAAATCCCGGGTTTGACCAAAGCTAGCTGGTAATAGGAGAAGAAGCAATGAGTATGAGCGATCCTATCGCCGATATGCTGACCCGTATCCGCAATGCGCAAGGCGTGAACAAGACGACCGTCGTCATGCCGTCTTCCAAAGTGAAGGTTGCCATTGCCAACGTCCTCAAGGACGAGGGCTATATCGAAGATTTCGCCGTGGTTGCCGCTGATGGCAAGGCTGAATTGAAAATCGGTTTGAAGTATTACGCTGGCCGTCCGGTCATCGAGCGCCTGGAGCGCGTGTCCCGTCCGGGTCTGCGCATCTACAAGGGCAAGGACGATATCCCCAACGTCATGAACGGCCTGGGTGTGGCAATCGTGTCCACGCCGCGCGGCGTGATGACTGATCGCAAAGCACGCGCAACCGGTGTCGGTGGCGAAGTGATTTGCTACGTGGCCTAAGGAGTGCAAGATGTCTCGTGTAGGTAAAATGCCTGTTGCACTGCCGAATGGCGCGGAAGCGACCATCACTGCAGAGCAAATCACCGTCAAGGGCCCGCTGGGCTCCTTGACCCAACCGCTGACCAAGAAGGTCAAGGTGGTCAACAACAATGGCTCGCTGAGCTTCGAAGTGGCTGATGACAGCCGCGAAGCCAACGCGATGTCGGGCACCCTGCGTGCTCTGGTCAACAACATGGTCAACGGCGTCACCAAGGGCTTCGAAAAGAAGCTGAACCTGGTTGGCGTGGGTTTCCGTGCACAAGCACAAGGCGACAAGCTGAACCTGTCGCTGGGCTTCTCGCACCCCATCGTTCACCAGATGCCCGCCGGCATCAAGGTTGAGACCCCGACCCAGACCGAAATCCTGATCAAGGGTATCGATCGCCAGGTGGTTGGCCAGGTCGCCGCTGAAATTCGCGCGTACCGCGAACCCGAACCCTACAAGGGCAAGGGTGTGCGCTACGCTGACGAAGTGGTGACGCTCAAAGAAACCAAGAAGAAGTAATAGGGGTTGACGATGGACAAGAAACAATCTCGCCTGCGCCGTGCGACTCAGACTCGCGCCAAGATCGCAGAACTGAAGGTGAATCGTCTGGCTGTGCACCGTACCAACACGCACATCTACGCCAGCGTCATCGGCCCCGACGCCAACGTGCTGGCTTCCGCTTCCACCCTGGAAGCAGAAGTCCGCGCCCAGCTGGCAGGTCAGACCGGCAAGGGCGGCAATGCTGCCGCTGCTGCCCTGATCGGCAAGCGCGTGGCGGAGAAGGCTCTGAAGGCCGGTGTGACTGAAGTCGCATTCGACCGCTCCGGTTTCCGTTATCACGGTCGCGTCAAGGCGCTGGCTGAGGCTGCGCGTGAAGCCGGCCTGAAGTTCTAAGGATTATCGATCATGGCAAAAATGCAATCGAAAACGCAAAGCGACAAGCCAGATGACGGCATGCGCGAAAAAATGATCGCGGTCAACCGCGTCACCAAGGTGGTGAAGGGCGGCCGCATCATGGGTTTCGCAGCGCTGGCAGTGGTCGGTGACGGCGATGGCCGTATCGGCATGGGCAAGGGCAAGTCGAAGGAAGTGCCCGTTGCCGTGCAGAAGGCGATGGAAGAAGCTCGTCGCAAGCTGATCAAGGTGACCCTGAAGAACGGTACCGTGCAACACACCGTCATCGGCAAGCACGGCGCTTCGTCGGTGATGATCTCGCCGGCCAAGGACGGTACTGGCGTCATCGCCGGTGGTCCGATGCGCGCGATCTTCGAGGTGATGGGCGTGACCAACGTGGTGGCCAAGTCGACTGGTTCGACCAACCCCTACAACATGGTCCGTGCCACCCTGGACGGTCTGTCGAAGATGAACACTCCGGCTGAAATTGCTGCCAAGCGCGGCAAGTCGGTCGAAGAAATCCTGGGCTAAGGTGATCGAGATGGCTAACACAATCAAAGTCAAACTGGTCAAGGGTCTGATCGGTACTCGTCAGGACCACCGCGCTACCGTGCGCGGTCTGGGTCTGCGTCGCGTCAACTCGGTGTCCGAACTGGAAGACACCCCGTCGGTGCGCGGCATGATCAACAAAGTGTCCTATCTTGTGAAAGTTGTGTCGTAAGCCGCGGCTTGCGAACGGAGCGAATCATGCAATTAAACACTATCCAACCCGCAGACGGCGCCAAGCACGCTAAGCGTCGCGTCGGTCGTGGTATCGGCTCTGGCCTGGGCAAGACCGCCGGTCGTGGCCACAAGGGTCAGAAGTCGCGTTCGGGCGGTTTCCACAAGGTCGGCTTTGAAGGCGGCCAGATGCCCCTGCAACGTCGTCTGCCCAAGCGTGGTTTCAAGTCGCTGGCAACGCCCTACAAGGCTGAAGTGCGCCTGTCCGACCTGGAAAAGCTGCCCGTCGCCGAGATCGACGTGCTGGCACTGAAGCAAGCCGGCCTCGTGTCGGAACTGGCTCGTGTCGTGCGTATCATCAAGGCTGGCGAACTGACCAAGAAGGTAACCGTCAAGGGTCTGATCGCAACCGCTGGTGCCAAGGCCGCTATCGAAGCTGCCGGTGGTTCCATCGCTGAGTGATCCGGTCCCGGAGCATTAATTGGCAACTACTCCTCAATTAGCAAAAGGTGCCGCAAAAGGATTCCCCTGGGGTCGTTTGTGGTTCCTGCTGGGGGCGTTGATCGTTTATCGCATCGGTGCACATATCCCGGTTCCGGGTATTGATCCGACGCAGTTGGCGCAGCTGTTCAAGCAGAATCAGGGCGGCATTCTGGGCATGTTCAACATGTTCTCCGGTGGTGCCCTGTCGCGCTTTACGATCTTCGCACTGGGGATCATGCCGTATATCTCGGCATCGATCATCATGCAGCTGCTGTCGGTGGTTTCGCCGCAGCTGGAAGCATTGAAGAAAGAGGGTGAAGCCGGTCGTCGCAAGATCACGCAGTACACCCGTTACGGCACCCTGGTGCTGGCGACCTTCCAGGCGCTGGGCATCGCGGTGGCGCTGGAATCGCAAGCCGGCTTGGTGCTGGATCCGGGTCTGGCCTTCCGTCTGACCACGGTGGTGACCTTGATTACCGGTACGATGTTCCTGATGTGGCTGGGTGAACAGATCACTGAACGTGGTCTGGGCAATGGCATCTCGATCATCATCTTCGCCGGTATTGCGGCAGGTCTGCCGAATGCTCTGGGTGGCTTGTTCGAGCTGGTCCGTACCGGTTCGATGAACGCTCTGTCGGCAATCCTGATCTGCGTGATCGTGGCTTTGGTGACGTTCCTGGTGGTCTTCATCGAACGTGGCCAGCGCAAGATCCTGGTGAACTATGCGAAGCGTCAGGTCGGCAACAAGATCTACGGTGGCCAGAGCAGCCACTTGCCGCTGAAGCTGAACATGGCTGGCGTGATTCCGCCGATCTTTGCATCGTCGATCATTCTGTTCCCGGCCACGATCACCAGCTGGTTCACCTCCGGTGATACGTCCAATCCCTTCATTCGTTTCCTGAAGGATCTGGCGGCATCGATGGCACCAGGCGAACCGATCCATGCCTTGCTGTATGCGGTGGCTATCGTCTTCTTCTGCTTCTTCTACACCGCACTGGTGTTCAACAGCAAGGAAACGGCAGACAACCTGAAGAAGAGTGGTGCTTTTGTTCCGGGTATCCGTCCGGGTGACCAGACAGCGCGTTATATCGACAAGATCCTGATGCGCCTGACCCTGGCCGGCGCCGTGTACATCACCTTGGTGTGCCTGCTGCCAGAGTTCCTGATCGCACGCTGGAAGGTACCGTTCTACTTCGGTGGCACATCGCTGCTGATCATTGTGGTCGTGACGATGGATTTCATGGCCCAAGTGCAGAACTATGTGATGTCTCAGCAGTATGAATCGTTGCTCCGCAAAGCTAATTTCAAGGGTGGCATGACACCGCGATAAGCGGGCTCATGCTCCAGGGAAGAAGACACGGAATGGCAAAAGACGACGTTATTCAGATGCAGGGCGAGATTCTTGAAAATCTGCCCAACGCGACATTCAGGGTTAAGTTGGAAAACGGTCACGTTGTACTCGGCCATATTTCCGGCAAGATGCGCATGAATTACATCCGTATCCTGCCCGGCGATAAGGTAACGGTGGAACTGACGCCTTACGATTTGAGCCGGGCACGTATCGTGTTCCGAACCAAGTAACAGTGAAACATTGAAAGAAAGAGGGCCACAATGAAAGTGCTCGCATCAGTCAAGCGGATCTGCCGCAACTGCAAAATCATCAAGCGCAATGGTATCGTTCGTGTGATCTGCACCGAACCTCGCCATAAGCAGCGCCAGGGTTAACTTAACGTTATTGATCGAGGAATAACGAATGGCACGTATTGCAGGGGTCAACATCCCCAACCATCAGCACACCGTAATCGGCCTGACCGCCATCTATGGTATTGGCCGTCCGCGCGCACAAGACATTTGCGCTGCTACCGGCGTTCCGACCAACAAGAAGGTCAAGGACCTGGACGATAACGAGCTGGAAAAGCTGCGTGACGAAATCGCCAAGTTCGTCGTGGAAGGCGATCTGCGCCGTGAGTTGTCCATGAACATCAAGCGTTTGATGGACCTGGGTTGCTACCGCGGTCTGCGTCACCGTCGTGGTCTGCCGGTTCGCGGTCAACGTACCCGCACCAACGCCCGTACTCGCAAGGGTCCGCGCAAGGCCGCTCAATCGCTGAAGAAATAATCCCGGCAGGCGCAAGCACTGGTCGGATTCAAGGAAGAAATTATGGCAAAGTCCCCCAACAACGCAGCAGCATCGCGTGTTCGTAAGAAAGTCAAGAAGAACGTTGCTGAAGGCATCGCGCACGTTCACGCTTCGTTCAACAACACCATCATCACGATCACCGACCGTCAGGGCAACGCTCTGTCGTGGGCAACTTCGGGTGGTGCTGGCTTCAAGGGTTCGCGCAAGTCGACTCCGTTCGCAGCCCAGGTCGCCGCTGAAAGCGCCGGCAAGGTTGCCATCGAATGCGGCATCAAGAACCTGGAAGTGCGTATCAAGGGCCCAGGCCCGGGCCGTGAATCCGCAGTGCGCGCTCTGAACAACCTGGGCATCAAGATCACCCAGATCCAGGACGTGACTCCGGTCCCGCACAACGGCTGCCGTCCGCCGAAGCGCCGTCGCATCTAAGTTGTAGTATAATCTTGCGCTTTCGCCTGTTCGTCAGGCAAAAGCGCAGGCAAATCACCCGCCAATCACCTTGGCGGGTTTTGTTCTTAAGACCACTGTCTGGCCGCATGCAGGCCAGACTAGCGTCCGGCAACATGGGACGTCATTGATAAAGGAAATACCGTGGCACGTTATATCGGACCGAAAGCAAAACTCTCCCGCCGCGAAGGCACCGACCTGTTCCTCAAGAGCGCACGCCGCTCGCTGGATTCCAAGTGCAAGCTGGATTCCAAGCCGGGTCAGCACGGCCGCACTTCGGGTGCCCGCACCTCCGACTACGGCAACCAGCTGCGCGAAAAGCAGAAGGTCAAGCGCATGTACGGCGTCCTCGAGCGCCAGTTCCGCCGCTACTTCGCTGAAGCCGACCGCCGCAAGGGCAACACCGGCGAAACCCTGCTGAAGCTGCTGGAATCTCGCCTGGACAACGTCGTCTACCGCATGGGCTTCGGCTCGACCCGCGCTGAAGCGCGTCAGCTGGTGTCCCACAAGGCCCTGACCGTGAACGGTCAAGTCGTCAACATCGCTTCGTACTCCGTCAAGGCTGGCGACGTCATCGCCATCCGTGAAAAGGCCAAGAAGCAAGTGCGTATCGCCGAAGCCCTGTCGCTGGCCGAGTCGAACGGTTTCCCGCAGTGGGTTTCCGTGGATTCGAAGAAGCTGGAAGGCACTTTCAAGTCGTCGCCGGACCGTACCGAAATCGCTGCCGACGTCAACGAATCGCTGATCGTCGAACTGTACTCGCGTTAATTCGTAGTACTGCCGTACCCCTGTGCCCACCTCATGGTGGGCATTTTTCCGAACTGCCATCAGCCTTATCGGTGTAACGAGCCGAGGGTATTGAAAAGGACAATTCATGCAAAACAGTTTGTTGAAGCCCCGCATCATCGAAGTGGAAACCCTGGCCCCCGGTCACGCAAAGGTCGTGATGGAGCCGTTCGAGCGTGGTTACGGTCACACCCTGGGCAACGCGCTGCGTCGCGTCCTGCTGTCGACCATGAGCGGTTACGCTCCCACCGAAGTCACCATCGCTGGCGTCGTGCACGAGTACTCCTCGCTGGACGGTGTGCAGGAAGACGTCGTCGACATTCTGCTGAACCTGAAGGGCGTGGTCTTCAAGCTGCACAACCGTGACGAAGTCACCCTGACCCTGAAGAAGGAAGGCGAAGGCGCCGTCCTGGCTTCCGATATCGATCTGCCGCACGACGTCGAACTGATCAACCCGGATCACGTCATCGCCAACCTGACCGGTGGCGGCAAGCTGGACATGCAGATCAAGGTCGAAAAGGGCCGTGGCTACGTGCCGGGTAACGTGCGTCGCCTGTCCGAGGACACCAACAAGACCATCGGCCGCATCATCCTGGATGCGTCGTTCTCGCCGGTGCGCCGCGTGTCCTACGCCGTCGAATCCGCTCGCGTGGAACAGCGTACCGACCTGGACAAGCTGGTCATGAACATCGAGACCAACGGCGTCATCACCCCGGAAGAAGCGATCCGCCAATCGGCCCGCGTGCTGGTTGATCAACTGAACGTGTTCGCTGCCCTGGAAGGCACCGAAGCGACTGCAGAAGCACCGTCGCGCGCACCGCAGGTCGATCCTATCCTGCTGCGTCCGGTCGACGACCTGGAACTGACCGTCCGTTCGGCAAACTGCCTGAAGGCCGAGAACATCTACTACATCGGCGACCTGATCCAGCGCAGCGAAAACGAACTGCTGAAGACCCCGAACCTGGGTCGCAAGTCGTTGAACGAAATCAAGGAAGTCCTGGCTTCGCGTGGCCTGACCCTGGGCATGAAGCTGGAAAACTGGCCGCCGGCTGGTCTGGAAAAGTAATTCTCGTCACCTGGCGGGCTGCGGTGAGAGCCGCACCCCTAGGCTGATAGGAAGCAGTACCTGAAGTATTCGTCGTATCCGTAGCAAAGAACTTTTATCCGATATTTACCGGTCCGCGGTCAGGACAGCCCAGCTGGCCTGCCGATAGAAGAACTGGATCAAAACTGTAACCTGAAAGGAAATTACCATGCGTCACCGTCACGGTCTCCGCAAACTGAATCGTACTTCGTCCCACCGTCTGGCCATGCTGCGCAACATGACTGTCTCGCTGCTGCGTCATGAAGCCATCAAGACCACCCTGCCGAAGGCCAAGGAACTGCGCCGCGTCGTCGAGCCGATCCTGACCCTGGGCAAGACCGACACCCTGGCCAACAAGCGCCTGGCCTTCAACCGCCTGCGCGATCGCGAAATCGTCGGCAAGCTGTTCTCCGAACTGGGCCCGCGCTACGCTGCCCGTAACGGCGGCTACCTGCGCATCCTGAAGATGGGCTTCCGTCAAGGCGACAACGCACCGATGGCCTTCGTTGAGCTGGTCGATCGTCCGGAAGTCACCGACGCTGCTGACGCACCGACCGCTGAATAATTCACCGGACGCTGCATCATCAAGAAAAAGCCAGGCTCTGCCTGGCTTTTTTGTTTTGCGCGGCTGCATTTTCTTTCATCCGGCTGATGTGCGCCGTCACGCCTGGCCTGCGGATGTGGTTGAATACGGTCTCTGCAAGGAGACCTTTCATGTCCGCATCCCTGTTGAACCAGCCGCTGCTGGTACTGGCCAATGTGCCCGACCAGGCGCTGGCCGAACGCCTGGCCAATTCCCTCGTGGAACAAGGCCTGGCTGCCTGTGTCAACATTCTGGCCCCGGTGCAGTCGGTCTATCGCTGGCAGGGCAAGGTCCAGCGCGATACCGAGATTCCCTTGCTGATCAAGACCACCCAGAGCCGCTACCAGGAACTTGAGCAGGCCATTGTCGAGGCTCATCCCTACGACGTGCCCGAGATCATCGCCCTGCCCATCACGGCGGGTCTGCCCGCGTATCTGGCCTGGATGCAGGACGAGACCGTCCGTCCCCTGCGCGTATAAGCTCAGAGCACTCCCATCGAACGAGGAACACCGTTGAACCGCATCAACCGGCGCACGCGCCTGACAAGATATCCCCTGCTGATCGTATTGGCGCTGCTGGCCCTGCTCGGCCTGCTGGTGGCCAAGGCTGCCAAGGCGGCTGAGGATTACCTGCCGCCCGAACAGGCCTTCCAGCTCACCGGCCGCATGGTCGACGCCCAGACGCTGGAGCTGAGCTATCGGATTGCAGATGGCTACTACATGTATCGCGACCGCTTCCACTTCAGCGCCGAAGGCGCGACGCTGGGCGAGCCGCAATTCCCGGCGGGTAAACGCAAGTATGACGAAAACTTCCAGAAGGAAGTTGAAACCTACCATCAGTCGGTAACTGCCCGGATTCCGGTCAGCGGCGCAGTGAAGGATTTTGCCGTTTCAGCGGTATCGCAAGGCTGCGCCGACAAGGGATTGTGTTATCCACCGATGACCTTGAAGCTGGCAATGTCGGCCCAGGATATTGGCAAGAGCGTCACCCCGGTGGGCATCAATGCTGATGCGCCGGGCGCGGGCGGCAGCGATATCGATGGCATTGCCGCCGTGCTCAAGGGCGGCAAGCTGTGGAGCATCCTCTCGCTGTTCTTCCTGCTGGGCATCGGTTTGTCCTTTACGCCCTGCGTGTTGCCGATGCTGCCCATCCTGTCCTCCATCATCATCGGCCAGCAGCCGGGCGCCGGCGGCGGACGCGCGCGCAGCTTCCTGCTGTCGGTCGATTATTCGCTGGGCATGGCGCTGGTCTACACGGCACTGGGCGTGGCCGCCGGGATGCTGGGAGAGGGCTTGTCGGCCTATCTCCAGAACCCTTGGGTGCTGGGTGCGTTTGCCGTGTTGATGGCCGGCCTGGCGTTGTCGATGTTCGACCTCTACACCCTGCAAGTCCCCGCGTCGCTGCAATCCAGATTATCCACAGCCTCCGGCGGAGGCAGTGGCAAATGGATCGGCGTCTTCCTGATGGGCGCGATTTCGGCGCTGATCGTGGGCCCCTGCGTGGCGGCTCCCCTGGCCGGGGCTCTGCTGTACATCAGCCAGACCGGCAATGTGGTGCTGGGGGGCAGTGCCCTGTTTTCCATGGCACTGGGCATGAGCGTGCCGCTGCTGCTGGTCGGCGCCTCCGCCGGTGCCCTGCTGCCGCGTGCCGGTGCCTGGATGGATGCGGTCAAGCGCTTCTTTGGCGTGTTGATGCTGGGCACGGCCTTGTGGATGGTGTCGCCGGTGATCCCTGCGTGGCTGCAGGTGGCTGGCTGGGCGGCGCTGGGCATCGGCTATGGCGCTTTCCTGCTGTGGACGCGCCCGGCTGGATGGATATCCCGGGCACTGGGCCTGGTGGTGGTCACGCTGGGCTTGCTGCAACTGGTCAGCGTGGCCACCGGCGGGCGAGATCCGCTGGCGCCGCTCTCGCATCTGCGCGGCCAGTCAGCCGCCGCGCAGCCCACCGACTTCGTGCGCATCCGCTCCAGCGCTGAGCTGGATGCGGCCCTGAAGGAAAACGCCGCTGGCGAGCGCCGCCCGGTCATGCTGGATTTCTATGCCGACTGGTGCGTTTCCTGCAAGGAAATGGAACGCTTCACCTTCTCCGATGCGCGTGTGAAGGAACGTTTCGGCCAGATGCTGCTGCTGCAGATCGACGTGACCGCCAACAATGCCGACGACCGCGCCATGTTGAAGCGCTTCAATCTCTTCGGTCCGCCGGGCATCATGTTTTTCGATGCCGATGGCCGGGAACTGGCACAGCGCCGCGTGATCGGTTATCAGGATGCCGACCGGTTCATCTCTACGCTGCAACATCTGTAGTTCCACATGTCGCAAGGTAATTTGAAAAGCACTTTATAGTCGTTGGCCTGAGGCTGGCCTCGCGTTATAGTCAGCCTTCTGTTTTCATTCTGTCCACCAAGGAGACCACCATGACGCTGCGCCTGGGCGATACCGCACCGGATTTCGAGCAAGAATCCTCGATCGGCAAGATCAAATTCCACGACTGGGCGGGTGACTCCTGGGTCGTGCTGTTCTCGCACCCGGCCGACTTCACGCCGGTCTGCACCACCGAGCTGGGGCTGACGGCCAAGCTCAAGCCCGAATTCGACAAGCGCAACGTCAAGGCCATCGCGCTGTCGGTGGATGGTGCCGAGGCCCACAACCAGTGGATCAAGGACATCGAGGAAACCCAGCAGACCGTGGTCGGCTTCCCCATCGTGGCCGATGTCGACAAGAAGGTCGCGGGCCTGTACGACATGATCCATCCGAACCAGTCCGAAACGGCGACCGTGCGTTCGCTCTTCGTGATTGACCCGAAGAAGAAGGTGCGCCTCATCATCACCTACCCGATGAGCACCGGCCGCAACTTCGACGAGGTGCTGCGCGTCATCGATGCGCTGCAACTGACCGACGGTTACACGGTGGCCACCCCGGGCAACTGGAAGGATGGCGACGACGTCATCATCCCGTTGTCAGTCAAGGATGAGGAAGTCATCAAGCAGAAGTATCCGAAGGGCTACAAGTCGCCGCGTCCGTACCTGCGTATTACGCCGCAGCCGAACAAGTAAGCCTGACCCGCCGTACAGCCCGAAAGCGCTTCTGAAGGTGCGCTTTCGGATGAGGCATGAAGAACCCCGTGTTTGCGAACACGGGGTTTTTTTATGCGCAGAGGAATCGCACGTAGCTGGCCGAAGGTGCAATAGCCAAGCGTTCTGGCGAAGACTTGATAGAACGATTTCTAGAAGGTTTTTCGAGGACCGTAGACCTTTTCACCGTTTCGGCTCCGCCTGCTGTCCTGAGCCTTATCGAGCGCAAATGATGTTGATAACGTATGCCGTTTCGCCAACTTGGAGACGGTATGGGATGCAGGTCCATTTGCTGTGCAGTCGGCACGACTGCAAACGCTGATGCGGGAGTCGGCGCTGGCAAAAACGATGGCGCTTGCCGCCAATGCTGAACGTCGAGCAAGCTGCGGCCCTCCCTGATTTGCTGGCGACGACCGCTGAAAAACTCACTGACCGCCATACGGATCAGTTGGCCTTCGGATGGCGTCGCCGGCCTGATCGCCTGGCCAACCCGGCATTGGACTTCGCCGATCTTGCCGCTTACGACGACCGCATGCAGGCGTCGTTGACGGCGCTGGTTCACCTGGGAGAGCCAGCCCGGCAACACTTCCACAAACTCCTTGAGGAACCTGTGCGCAGCGCCGAGCTGTTTGCGGTGACTTGTTACGCGCTGGCCACGCAAGACGGCGAGCTCTTCAGCGCCGCCAGTGCACTGACCACGGCGATCGCTGACCTGATGCCGGCGAAGGTGGCTGCGTTGCAGTGGGCACCGGACTCTGCGCTGCGCATATCGGCCATCGATTCGCTGTCCATGGTGCAGCAACTCAGACTGGTGGGTCTGGGCTACCGCCAATGGCCGGACCTGGATGAACGCGTATTGGCTTGCCTGCGAGCGCAGCAATCCGATGCAGAGAGCGTCAGCGCGGCATTCCAACTGATCCGCAATCTCGGCCGAACCGACTTGGCACACACGGGCCTGCGCCACCTCGACGACGATCATCCTGCAGTACGCCTGGCGGCGGCGCAGACCTTGCTGATGCTCGGATCACCCGATCACCATGGTCCTGCCTGCGCCACCTTGCAACCCCTGGCAGTGAGCGAGCAGGACGCAACTGCAACCGCCGCGTTGCGCGCCCTCGCTTTGCATGCGCCGGCCTACACCGAACCGGTATTGGCCCGCCTGGCCGCGATGCCGCAGCACCGCCGACGCTACCTGCTGGCCCTCGGTTTGATGGGGCGGGCGGACGCCATTCCCGGTCTGATGGCGGCCATGGAGGATCGCCACCATGGCCGCGCCGCTGCCGCCTCGCTGGCACTCGTTACCGGCTCCGATCCTGGTCGCGACGGCTGGTCAGGTCCCAAGCCTGAGCGTCGCCAACGTCCCCCAGAGCCGGGCGATCAACTTTCCGCACACCCCGATGACCACGAATTGCCTTGGCCGGACCCACCCGCCTTCGCTGCCTGGTGGCGCAAGCACAGCGAACGATTTGCCGCAGACCAGCGCTATTTCGCCGGGCGACCGCTCACGCCCGAATGGCTTGCGACGGTCCTGCGCACTGGTCCGCTGCCTTGGCGGGCCTTGGCGGCCGAGCACCGCCAGCGCTTGGTCCACGCGCCTTTGTTTCCCACGGACTTGCCCGCCGACGTGCAGCGTCAGCGGCTTCATGAACTCAATTGAAGAGAGGAATGAAATCGCATGGAACAGGAACACGAACTGTTGTTAGCCAAACCAGAAGCCGATGCTGCAACTTCGGTTGCACCCACGTGTGAACCTCCCGCTCCGCTGTCCGAAGAGCTTGTCCTCGAAGCCAGGCGGCAAATCACCTTGCAATGCGGGAAGTCCAGCATCACGCTCTATCCCAACGGAAAAATCGCGCTGCGCGGCGAATACATCCTGAGCGACGCGGAAGGTCTCAACCGCATCGTCGGCGGTCAGGTGGAGCTGAACTGATCCATGTGGGCGCTCGACAACCGCACCCCCTTCGCGGCCGACAGCGGCTGGATTCGTGACAGTGACGGTGCCGAAGTCTGGATCGTCGCCGTCAAGGCCACCTATGACATTCTGCGCGACGGCGACACGCGCATCGCCTCCGAGCAGGTGCCGGTGCACAGCGGCCCAGTGCCCCACGATGATTTGCGCAGTCTGCGCTACGACATCGACCTTGGTCCGTCCAAGCCCGCCACCGACATCCTCCTCAATGGCCACGCCTATGCACAAGGCACGCAGCCCGTGGAAGAACTCCATGTGGGCTTTCGCGTGGGCAGCATGAAGCGCTTGGCCAAGGTGTCGGGAGATCGTTACTGGCGGCGCGGCATGCTGCTGACTTCGGCGAGCAAGGCTGTTCCCTTCATGCGAATGCCCCTGGTGTATGAACGCGCTTTCGGCGGCGATGCGCCGGATGCCGGACATGGCAGCGCAAATCCACTGGGCCGTGGTGTTTCGCCAGACGCAGATGGGCGGGTCTGGTTGCCCAATGTCGAGCTGCTCACTCATCCCATCCACAAGCCAGGCGACAGGCCTGCACCCATGAGCTTTGGTCCGCTCCCCTGCCACTGGCCTGAGCGGCAGCAGTACGCCGGCACCTGTGATGAAGCCTGGCTGGAGCAACGCTTCCCCCTGCCGCCGAAAGATCTTGATCCACGCCACTGGCAGCTGGCACCGGCCGCGCAGCAGGTAGACGGTCATCTGCGAGGTGGCGAGGAGGTGGTGCTGGTGAACCTTACCCCGCCCGGCTTTGCGGCTGATGGCAGGTTGTCGTTCAGGCTGCCCAAGCTCACCCTGGCCTTCCAGACCTACTTCACCGACGGCCACTCGGTGACCAGTCGCTCCAGGATCCACACCGTGATCCTGGAGCCGGATCATCCACGCGTGAGCATCGTGCACCACATGGCCTTGCCTTGCCATGAGCACATCAACCGGTTGGACAAGACACGCATCCTGCAAAAACGGCGTCCCCTCGATCGTCCGTTCAGTCCTGTTCACGCAGATCTGGAGTGGCCTGCCGGTGACGATCAGGAAGGACCGGATCAATGAGCAACGCGGTGTTCATCCTCGGCGCCTCCTGCGCCTTTCCCTCCGGCCCCAGCCTCCCGCTGGCCGATGCAGCGCTACGCAGCCAGCTCTCGCTGCTGCAATACCACCCGCAGTACCTGGACAGCGCGGGTGCTGCGCCGCGCATCAGTTGCTTCCCCGACCCGCCATCCTTCGATGCCGCCCGTTGGGGCTGGCTAGCGCGCCACGCCCTTGCCCAACTCACGCAAAGCCTCACGCCGCGATGGCCGGCACTGCAAGCGTCGCCCCGCCTGCTCTGGCTGGTGCTTCCCGACGCGGCCCGGCCATACATGCCAAGCGGCCTGGTGGCGCAAGTCAGCGCCGCCGTCGAGCACGAACAATGGCCGTGGCAGCGTACGCACCTGGTCTGCGGCGGGCACGCCGCCGGCATGGCCGCACTGGTCGAAGCCAGGCTGGCATTGGACGCCCAGCCCGACGCCCTGGCCGTGGTGCTGGCCGTCGAAGCGGGCCTGGGTCGCGAAGCCATGTACTGGCTCGACATGCAAGGGCTGCTGCATGGTGCCAGCGTGCCGCACCACGGCCAACTGCGCCGCAACGCCTACGGACGTGTGCCGGGCGAGGGAGCCGCCGCCATCGCCCTCAGTGCCTCGCCGCAGCACGCCTCGTCAAGCTGGGGGCGCTTGCTGGGCTGCGCGACCGCCATTGAACCTGTGACTCATGCGTCGTCCCAGCCCTGTACAGGCCAAGGACTCGCCCAGGCGGCACGACAGGCGATCGAACAGGCGTACCAGCATGGCCCGGCCCGGATCGGCCATCTGTTCGCTGATCTGAACGGCGAACCCTCCCGCGCCGACGCGTTCGGGTTCACCGCCTTGCGCCTGGGCCGTTTGCTCACCCCGGACTGGCAACGCAGCGTACCGGCGCTCGCCAGCGGTGACCTGCACTGCGCCAGCGCCGTGGCCCATGTCGCGCTGGCCGCCTACGGCCAGCTGAGGCGGCCACAGGCCAACCCGACCCTGGTGCTCGCCAGCTCGGACGACAGCCTGCGCGGCGCTGCCGTGCTGGCCGCCAATCCACCCATTGAGAACCTTCCGGAGATTCGCGCATGGCGATCACCATCAACGTCAACGGCCTGAGCCTGTGCCATCGCGGCAGTGGCGGCGTCAGCCACAACACGCTGCCCAATGTGTGCAAGACGCCCGACAAGGGCATCCCGCTGCCCTATCAGAACGAGGCCTACTCGCGCGACCTTGCCAAGGGGACCGTCAGCGTGTTCGCCGACGGCGGCCACAGCATTGCCAAGGATGGCAGCCAATTCGCCAGGAGTGTGTTCGACGAAGCCGGTTCGATGGGGGGCATCGTTTCCGGCACCCATTCAGCCGAGACCGACTGGATCAGCCACTCTTTCGACGTGTTCTTCGAAGGCAAGCCCGCCTGCCGGCTCACCGACAAGCTGTTCATGAACCATCGCAACACGGTGAACATGGCCGGGCTGAAGCAGCGCGATCTGCCCAAGCCGGATCAGGACTTTTTTGACGAGATTTGCGAGCTGGCCTGCGAGTGCTGGAATACCCACAAAAAAGACGGGCCGCAGCCGCTGCCAAAAGGGCATACGTTTCAGGAATGCATGCGCAAGAAAATCGATGACAAGTACTACGGCGGGCCGTCCAATACCCGCAACGGTCGTTATCCCAAGCCCGATGCCCGCATGTGGCGCGAAGTGTCCTTCGACCGCGGCAACAACTGGGAGATGATCGGCAGCAAGTCCAACCCGGGCCTGCCCAGCTCGCAATACCCGTGGGCCAATTCGCGCCGTCTGGATATTGGCCGCGTCGGAGCGGATGGCAAGTTGAGCAAGGTCTTCGATGTGAAATTTCCGGGGGATTCGCTCGCAGACAAAGCGGGCAATGACTATCGCAGTATTGCCGAAAGGCATACGGGTAGCGACAAGAACTTCGAGAAGTTCGAAGTCGATGAACGCTGTAACTGCGAGGACGATGAACCCCCGCAACATCCGGTACCGGTCACTGCGGCTGAGCCGGAAAAGAGTTTCATCGACAAGTTCGGCGACGTGATCCACTCGGCCACCGGTGTGCAGTTGACAGGAGGGCTATTGGCGCTGGCGCTGATCATTTCCGAAGTTACGCGGCTCTTCCCGCCTCGCAATGCCATCCCCATCCCTTGACCTCATCCCGCACTATCAACCAGGAGAATGACATCCCATGGACATCCACCAAGCCATTACTGAACTTGTACAGCGCGAGGGCGGTATCTGCATTTTCGACAAAATTGCTTTCCCTTTGCCCTACAACACCGATGCCGTCGCCTGCAAATTCGGTCTCGGTGCCGAGCTGTTTATGTCGCCGACTGACCAGCCCCTGCTACTCCATCGCGCACTGGAGTTCTTGGTGGATTACTGGAAGACCTTTCCAGACAAGGTCAACCGCTTCTTGGCCGACGAAACGACTCGCACTGTCAAGTTTTCCGGCGACCCTCGCGCCCGTATTCAAGCCGATATGGACCATCAGCCGCCATATGGTTATGGCGCGGCGTTGATGGGCATGGTCGACATTGGCATGAAGATTGACCATGTTGATCCGTACCGAGCCGAAGTGTTGGTCTGTCGCGCAGAAGTGAACGATCTTTCCTTCGCAAACGCCCATTTTCAAATCTGCAATGACCAGGGCGCACCAAACTTCGAGGTGCTGCTGGCTGCCACATTGCGCTGGTGCGCTATTTGCCAGCCGGTGCACGGTAGTGCAGGGTGTGCCTTCATATTCGAGAACGATCAAAAAAGTGAGTACACCCAGCAACTGTTCAAACGCTTTCCGGGGTTCGATTTCCAAGATGCGGGGGCGTTCTCCTTCCAGGCCCGAGCCATTCACAACCGCATCAAATGCGTGAACTGGCTGACTGTGCTGTGTGATGCGCTGGTTGAAGAATTGGGAGGACGCGACAAGATGCGTGCGGCGCTGGAGCCGGTGTGCCAGGTGCACGATTATCCCGGCGGTGTGGTGATCCAGGCCGGGGCCACGCCGCAGATCGGCGACACCTGGCGTGATGAGGTTCCGGAGGCCTACAGGTTGGTGGCCCGCTATACCAAAGCGATCCGGTTTGAGACATACCGCAGCGGTCTGTTCCGCGTCCCGCAGGGTCTGGACGACAAGGAAGAAACCCTCGCGTGGATTCGACGCTTCGATTGACATGGATTGGGTGAGAGGGCTGAAGGGGTAATTGCTCGCCCTCATGCCGCACCATCAACCAGGAGAATGAGACCCCCATGGACATCAATCAAACCATAGCTGAACTTGTGCAGCGCGAAGGCGGTATCTGCGTTTTCGACAAGATTGCTTTCCCTTTGCCCTACAACACCGACGCCGTCGCCTGCAAATTCGGTCTCGGTGCCGAACTGTTCATGTCGCCGACTGATCAGCCCCTGCTACTCCATCGCGCACTGGAGTTCTTGGTGGATTACTGGAAGACCTTTCCAGACAAGGTCGACCGCTTCCTGGCCGACGAAACGACTCGCACGGTCAAGTTCTCTGGCGACCCTCGTGTCCGTATTCAAACCGATATGGACCGTCAGCCGCAATATGGTTACAGCGCGGCGCTGATGGGCATGGTCGACATTGGCATGAAGATTGACAATGTGAATCCGTACCGTTCTGACGTGCTGGTCCGCCGCGCAGAAGAGAACAATCTTTCCTTCGTAAACGCCCATTTTCAAATCTGCAATGATCAGGGCGAGCCAAACTTCGAGGTGCTGCTGGCTGCCACATTGCGCTGGTGCGCCATTTGCCAGCCAGTACATGGCAGTGCTGGGTTTGTCTTCATCTTCGAGAATGACCAAAAGAGTGAGTACACCCAACAATTGTTCAAACGTTTTCCGGGGTTCGATTTCCAGGATACGGGCTCGTTCTCTTTCGAGGCCAGAGATGTTCGCAACCGCATCAAATGTGTGAACTGGCTGACCGTGCTGTGTGATGCGCTGGTTGAAGAATTGGGTGGACGCGACAAGATGCATACGACGTTGGAGCCGGTGTGCAAGGTGCACGACTATCCCGGCGGAGTGGTGATTCAGGCCGGAGCCTTTCCGCAGATCGGCGACACTTGGCGTGATGAGGTTCCAGAGGCCTACAGGTTGGTGGCTCGCTATACCAAATCGATCCGTTTCGAGACATACCGCAGCGGTCTGTTCCGCGTTCCGCAGGGTCTGGACGGCACGGAAGAAACCCTCGCGTGGATTCGGCGCTTCGATTGACTCGGCCTAGTCAGCCCGCCACCGCTCGCGCAAATCCATCCACGAACAACCGCGCCACCGGCGACAGGAGCGTACCGCGCCGCGTCACCAGCTGATAGGGCTCGCTGCGCGTATGCAGCTTCAGCGGCAGGATGCGCGTCATGCCGAAGCGCGTGCAGAACTGCGCCACATCCACCGACAGCAGCGCCACGAAGTGCGGATTCTTCTGCAGCAGCGACAAGGTGGTGAAGGCCGAGGTGGTTTCCATCAGGTGCAGCGGGAAGCGCAGGTCGGCATCATGGAATTCACGCTCCAGCGTCAGCCGCATTGGCATGTTGGCCGAATAGACCACCCAGCGCGAATCGGCCAGGTCCGCCAGTTGCAGGCTGCTCGCTTCCGCCAGCGGATGCTGCACGCTGGCCACCACGGCCAGCTCTTCCTCGTGGATGTTGAAGGCGTCATAGAGATCCGGGCGCTGGCTGATGCTGGTGCGGCAGATCGCCAGGTCCAGCCGCCCCTGATCCAGCAGGCGCAGCAGGCGGGCGCTGGTGTCTTCCACAATTTCCACGGACAGGGTCGGATGCGCCTCCAGCAATTGCGTGAGCGCATCCGTCAAGAGCGGTACCGCCCCCATGATGGTGCCCACCGCCAGCCGTCCACCATGGCCTTGCATGATGGATAACATTTCTTCACGCAGGTGGGTCAGGTCGGTCTGGATCAGCCGCGCATAGCGGATCACGCAATGGCCCAGCTCGGTGGCCTCGAGGCCGCGATTGGTACGGGTGAACAATTGCGCACCGAGCGTGCTTTCGATTTCCTGCAAAGCCTTGCTCGCCCCCGGCTGGGTCAGCGCCACCTGCTCGGCCGCCTTGAGCAGGGAACCATGGTCGGACAGTGCGATGAGCAGCCGCAACTGCCGCAGGTGCAGGCGCGAAGTGATGGAGGCCAGCGAGGGCAAGGTGGTGTGCATGGAAAATCCTCCTCAAAGAAGTCGCTAGTATGAGCGCTGGTTATACCCATATCAACAGCTCTCATTAGCCAAGCGCCCCTTGATGGCTTAGAGTCTGGCTTTCCAAAGCCGGTCCCCATTGGGAAGCATCGGCTTCTGCAGGGTTTCGGAGCAAGCCCGCCGATGGCAGACCCGGTGGAGACATCTATAAATCAAGGCTATGTAATGGCACTCATCAACTACATTACCCAGGTCCAGTTCGACTACGGCGCGCTGGCGCTGCTGCAGCAGGAATGCGACCGCCTGGGCATCAAGAAGCCGCTGGTGGTGACCGACCCGGGCATCCGCAACGCCGGCCTGCTGGACAAGGTCCTGGCCCAGTTGAAGGACGGTGCCGCCACCGTGGTCTATGACCAGACCCCGCCCAACCCCAATGAGGGTGCCGTGCGCGCTGCCGTGGCATTGTTCCGCGAGCATGGCTGCGATGGCATCGTGGCTGTTGGCGGCGGTTCCTCGATCGACCTGGCCAAGGGCGTGGCCGTCTGCGGTACCCACGAAGGCCCGCTGAAATCCTTTGCGCTCATCGAAGGCGGCCTGGCCAACATCACGGCCAAGACCGCCCCGGTGATCGCCATCCCGACCACCGCCGGCACCGGCAGCGAAGTCGGCCGTGGCGCCATCCTGATCCTCGACGATGGCCGCAAGGTCGGCATCATCTCGCCGCACCTGGTGCCCAAGCTGGCCCTCTGCGACCCCGAACTGACCCGGGGCCTGCCGCCGCTGATGACGGCCGCCACCGGCATGGATGCCATCGCGCACTGCCTGGAAACCTTCATGGCCCCGGCCTTCAACCCGCCCGCCGACGGTATCGCGCTGGATGGCCTCTGGCGCGCCTGGGCGCACATCGAGCGCGCCACCCGTGAACCGGGTGACCGCGAAGCGCGGCTGAACATGATGAGCGCCTCCATGCAGGGCGCCATGGCCTTCCAGAAGGGGCTGGGTTGCGTGCACAGCCTGTCGCACTCGCTGGGCGGCATCAATCCCAAGCTGCACCATGGCACCCTGAATGCGATCTTCCTGCCGGCCATCATCGCCTTCAACGAAAGCGCGCCCAGCATGGTCAAGGACAACAAGATGGCGCGCATGGCCCACGCCATGGGCCTGGCCAGCGGTGCCGGGATCGGCCCGGCCATCCGCGACATGAGCCGCCGCCTCGGCTTGCCGGCCGGCCTGCGCGAGCTGGGCGTGAGCGAGTCCCTGTTCCCGCAGATCATCAAGGGAGCCCTGGCTGATCACAGCCACAAGACCAACCCGCGCGAAGCCTCGGAACAGGATTACCTGAACATGCTGCAGCAATCCATGTGATGGCCGACAATGAACAGCGCCGGCAGGCCACCATCTGCCTGCTGCGCATTTCCCCCTCAGCTGCTCCTGCCTCGCGCGGGCGCAGCTTTCTTGCCTGACCCGGCCCCGGGCGGCATCAACGACACCAGCAGGAGCACAACGTGAGCGACAAGATCCTAGGACACAACTACATCGGCGGCCAGCGCAGCGGCCAGGGCGACGTCGCCCTGCACAGCGCGGACGCGGCCACCGGCGCCCTCTTTGAAACCCCTTTCCTGACCGCCACTGAGCACGAAGTCGCTGCCGCCGTGGATGCAGCCGAGAAGGCCTATCCGCTGTACCGCGCCGTTCCGGCTCAACAGCGCGCGCTGTTCCTGGAAGCCATCGCCGACGAGATCGATGCCCTGGGCGACGACTTCCTGGCCGCCGTGGCCCGTGAAACCGCCCTGCCGGCCACCCCGCGCCTGGCCGGCGAACGCGCCCGCACCAGCGGCCAGATGCGCCTGTTCGCCAAGGTCCTGCGCCGTGGCGACTTCTACGGTGCCCGCATCGATACCGCCCTGCCGCAACGCCAGCCGCTGCCGCGCCCGGACATCCGCCAGTACAAGATCGGCGTGGGTCCGGTGGCCGTGTTCGGCGCCAGCAACTTCCCGCTGGCCTTCTCGGTGGCCGGTGGCGATACTGCTGCCGCGCTGGCCGCCGGCTGCCCGGTGGTGTTCAAGGCCCACAGCGGCCACCTGGTCACCTCCGAACTGGTGGCCAACGCCATCGAGCGCGCCGTCAAGAAGACCGGCATGCCGGCCGGTACCTTCAACATGATCTACGGTGATCGCGTCGGTGCCCAGCTGGTCAAGAGCGCCGGCATCCAGGCCGTCGGCTTCACCGGCTCGCTGCGTGGTGGCCGCGCCCTGTGCGACATGGCCGCCGCCCGTCCGCAGCCGATCCCGGTGTTTGCCGAGATGTCCAGCATCAACCCCATCATCCTGATGTCCGAAGCCCTGAAGGTACGCGGTGACGCCATCGCCAAGGACCTGGCCGGCTCGGTCACGGTCGGCGTGGGCCAGCTGTGCACCAGCCCCGGCCTGCTGCTGGGCGTGCGTTCGCCGGAACTGACCGCCTTCATCGAGAAGCTGTCGGCCGCCTTCGGTGGCACCAACCCGGCCACCATGCTCAACAGCGGCGGCCTGACCCACTACAACGGTGGCGTGGCGCGCCTGACCCAGCTGCCCGGCGTGAAGGTCATCGCCACCGGCGGCACCAGCTATACCCAGGCCGTGCCGCACCTGTTCAAGGCCGATGCGGCCCTGCTGTTCTCCAAGGAAGCGCCGCTGGAAGAAGAAGTCTTCGGCCCCTCCACCGTGATCGTCGAGCTGGAAAGCCGTGAGCAACTGCTGGACTTCGCCGCCAAGATGAACGGCCAGCTGACCGCCACCCTGCAAGCCGAAATCGGCGACCTGCAAGGCAACCAGGACCTCATCGCCATCCTCGAACAGAAGGCCGGCCGCCTGTTGCTGAACGGCTTCCCGACCGGCGTCGAGGTGTGCGATGCGATGGTCCACGGCGGCCCCTATCCGGCCACCTCCGACGCCCGTGGCACCTCGGTGGGCACGCTGGCCATCGAGCGCTTCCTGCGCCCGGTGTGCTACCAGAACTACCCGGACGCGATGCTGCCGGCCGCGCTGCAGAACGCCAACCCGCTGGGCCTGATGCGCCTGGTCGATGGCGAACAGACGCGCGCTACCGTCGGCTGATCATCCACAAGCAGGACCGGACCGGCGAGGCACTGCCGGTCCCGCAGGACCTTCCCCGCACTCGATTGCGGGGTCGCAACAAGAATCACATTCCAGGACCCCCAAAGGAGGAGACCCCATGACCGCATTCATCCGGCGCGCCGCGCTGTCGGCCGCCTGTGCCCTGCTGGGCGCAGCCACCCTGCCATCCGCCCAGGCGGCGGGCGACACCATCAAGATCGGCTTCATCACCGACATGTCCGGCACCTATGCCGACTTCGACGGCCAGGGCGGCGTCGAAGCCATCCGCATGGCCATTGCCGACGCCGGCGGCACCATCAATGGCAAGAAAGTGGAACTGGTCTTTGCCGACCACCAGAACAAGGCCGACATCGCCGCCAACAAGGCCCGCGAATGGTTCGACCGCGATGGCGTGGACATGCTGGTCGGCGGCGTGAACTCGGCTGCCAGCCTGGCCATGGGCAAGGTGGCGGGCGAGAAGAAGAAGGTCTTCATCTCGGTCGGTGCCGGCACCACCCGCCAGACCAATGAGGAGTGCAATGCCTACACCGTCCAGTACGCCTACGACACCACGGCCCTGGCGCGCGGCACGGGTGCGGCCATCACGCGCCAGGGCGGCAAGTCCTGGTATTTCCTGACGGCGGACTATGCTTTCGGCACCTCGCTGGAGAAGGACACCAGCGAGGTCGTCAAGAGCAATGGCGGCAATGTCATCGGTGCGACCCGCGTGCCGCTGGCGACGTCGGATTTCTCGTCCTTCCTGTTGCAGGCGCAGTCCTCCAAGGCGCAGATCCTGGGGCTGGCCGTGGCCGGGGGCGATGTCATCAATGCCATCAAGGCCGCCAATGAATTCGGCGTGAACAAGACCATGAAGCTGGCCGGCCTGCTGATCTTCATCAACGATACCCATTCGCTGGGTCTGCAGATGACGCAAGGGATGTACCTCACCGATGGCTGGTACTGGGACCTGAACGATGAGAGCCGTGCCTGGGCCAATCGCTACTTCCTGAAGATGAAGAAGATGCCGTCCATGTTCCAGGCCGGTGACGCGTCGGCCGTGGGCCAGTATCTGAAGGCGGTCAAGGCCGTGGGCAGTACCGATGCCGACCAGGTCATGGACTACCTGCGCAAGAACCGCATCAAGGATTTCTTCACCAGCAATGGCGTGGTGCGCCCGGACGGCCGCATGGTGCACGACATGTACCTGATGGAAGTGAAGAAACCTTCCGAATCCAAGCGCCCATGGGATTACTACAAGCTGGTGCAGACCATCCCCGGCGAGCAAGCCTACATGACCAAGGCGGAATCCAAGTGCGCACTGTGGAAGTGAGCGCACCTACGCCATGAAGCATCAAGCCGGGTGGCGCTGGTGAAGCCGCCGCCGGCCAGGTTTTGAGCAAGAAGTCTGATGTGGATCGGACCATGTTCAACGCATCCCGGGTGACCCGGGTGCGTTTTTTTTCACCTGTGTGAGATGCCGGTGGGCCGATCAGGCGCGGCGCGGAGCCTGCGGGCGCATGGCCACGCCCAGCCGGTTCCAGGCGTTGATGATGGCGACCGCGAAGGTCAGGTTGGCGATCTCGGTATCGTTGAAGTGCTGCTGCAGCAGGGCGAAGGCGGCGTCTTCCTTCTCGGCATCGGGCTGGTGCAGGTGGGTGAAACGCTCGGCCCAGTTCAGCGCGGCGCGTTCGGCCTCGGTGAAGAAGGCGATCTCGCGCCAGGCCGCCAGGGTGTTCAAGCGCTGCTGGTCTTCGCCCTTTTGCAGCAGGTCATGCGAATGCATGTCGGTGCAGAAGGCGCAGCCGTTCAGCTGTGACACGCGCAGGAATACCAGTTCCAGCAGCTTGGGATCGACACCGCTCTGGTGCACCACTTCGCTGGCCTTGAGCAGGGCATTGAAGGCAGGAGCGGCGAGCTTGGCGTGGGGCAGGCGTTGCTTGAAGTCGGACATGAGGATTCTCCATCGGGGATAAGGTGACAACGACGCCAATCGCCGCTGTTCCCCTTCTAGACGGAGCGGGCTCGCCCCTTGTGACAGATCCGATGAAAAATAAATGAAGAAACCTGAAAAATCTCAGGGTGCCGTGTTCTGCTGTGCGATGGCGGCCAGCTTGTCGGGGTTGCGCACCACATAGATGGCGTGGATGCGCAGGCCATCCGATTCCAGTACCTGGGCCGATTCCAGCGCACCATCGACGTAGCGCAGCAAGCCCGGGCTGCCGTTGATCCAGGCCGCGCGATAGACGATGCGCTGGGCGAAGCGCCGCACATTGGCGTAGTACAGCCAGGAGATGCGCTCGCCACCGGCCAGCGGGTGCGGGAACGAGGCCACCTTGCCGCCACCGTCGCTGATCAGGCGCGCATCCTCGGCCAGCAGGCCCAGCATGGCCTCGCGCTGGCCGCTTTGCACGGCCTGCATGAATTTCTCCAGCAGCAGGGCGTGGGTTTCGCGCGTGACGTGGCTGGAAGCGGCGCGCACGGCGGGGCGGGCGACGCCATCGGCCTCCTGCCGCGCCAGGCGCTCGCGGGCGCGATGCACCAGCTGGCGGCAACTGGCCTCGGACTTCTGCAGGATGGCAGCGATGTCGGGGTAGTCGTTGTCAAATACTTCACGTAGCAGGAAGGCCGCGCGTTCCTCGGGCTTGAGGCGCTCCAGCAGCAGGAGGTAGGCGAAGGAAACGTCACTTTGCTGCTCCAGCAGGGCTTCCGGCGAGGGAGCCAGGCGGGCCGCGCCGAACAGGTCGATCTCCGGCGCCGGTTCGGCCAGTCCCACCAGCGGCTCCGGCAGCCAGTGGCCGACGTAGTGCTGGCGCTCCTGCTGCAGCTGGCGCAGGCGGTCGATGCACAGGCGGGTCACCACCGTCACCAGCCAGGCTTCGGCCGAGTCCAGGACCGACTTGTCCTGGGCGTGCCAGCGCAGCCAGGCGTCCTGCAGGACGTCGTCGGCCTCGCTGCGCGAGGCCAGCATGCGGTAGGCCACGCCAAACAGGCGTGGCCGCAGCTGCGAGAACTGGACGAGCGCGGGGTCGTCGGTCATCGGCGGGGCCGGGGGTGGCAAAGCGGTCAGCCCTGCTTGAGCTTGCGCGCGATGTCCAGCGCGAAGTAGGTCAGCACGCCATCGGCGCCAGCGCGCTTGAAGGCCATCATGGCTTCCATCATGGTCTTGTCGTGGTCCAGCCAGCCGTTCTGGGCGGCGGCCTTGATCATGGCGTATTCGCCGCTGACCTGGTAGGCGAAGGTGGGCACGCGGAATTCATCCTTCACGCGGCGCACGATGTCCAGGTAGGGCATGCCTGGCTTGACCATCACCATGTCGGCACCTTCCTGCAGGTCCAGCGCCACTTCGCGCAGGGCTTCGTCGCTGTTGGCTGGATCCATCTGGTAGGTGGCCTTGCTGCCCTTGCCCAGGTTGGCGGCCGAGCCCACGGCGTCACGGAAGGGGCCGTAGAAGGCCGAGGCGTACTTGGCCGAGTAGGCCATGATGCGGGTATAGATGTGGCCTTGGGTTTCCAGCATGGCGCGGATGGCGGCGATGCGGCCGTCCATCATGTCCGAGGGGGCCACCACGTCCACGCCGGCATCGGCCTGGGTTTGCGCCTGCTTGACCAGCAGCGCGATGGTTTCATCGTTGAGGATGTAGCCGGTTTCGTCGAGCACGCCGTCCTGGCCGTGGCTGGTGTAGGGGTCCAGTGCCACGTCGCACAGCACGCCCAGTTCGGGGAAGCGGTCTTTCAAAGCGCGCACCACGCGCGGTACCAGGCCGTCGGGGTTGGTGGCTTCGATGCCGTCGGGCGTCTTCAGGGCCGGATCGATCACCGGGAACAGCGCCAGCACCGGCACGCCCAGCTTCACGCATTCCTCCGCCACCGGCAACAGCGTATCCAGCGACAGGCGCTCCACGCCCGGCAGCGAGGCCACGGGGGTGCGCAGGTTCTGGCCCTCCTGCACAAACACGGGGTAGATCAGGTCGGCACTGGTGATGACGTTTTCGGCCATCAGGGCGCGCGAAAAAGCGTCGCGGCGCATGCGGCGCATGCGCAGGGCAGGGTAGCCGGCGTTGGAACTGAAATCGGTCAAGGACATAGGTCAGCTTTCAAAAATTAGATGTTATTTGAGGCTATCTTGGAATTATTTCGAGGCAAATATCGCTATCTTCGGAGATTTGATTCCTTTGATTGCAAATCTGCTCCAATTTCCGTGGCTTACATTATCTTGTCGGCAGGTGATTTTTTCACCTCCCGCTTCCCCTTCCCTCCCTGAGCGGGGCTGATCGCGCAAGCGAAAGGCGTTCTTCCCCGGAGAATTTCCCTGTTCTCCGGGGTTTTTTTATTCATGCGTTGTGCTCCGTCCGGAAAGATCTTGCCTTGTCGGCGATCAGGCTTGCGGGATGTTGCTGTCGGCGCTGCCAGCAGCTTCATTTGCCAGCGCAGCCGGTGCCACCGGCTCGGCCGTCTCAACTGGCTGGTTCAGGCCGGCCAGCTCCAGGATCTTGTCGTTGGCTTCATCGAGACCGATGCGCTTCAAGGCCGAGAACAGCTGGGCCGTGAACGGGAAGGGCTGGCCATCCGCATCCACATAGCTTTGCAGGAAGGTCTGGGCCTGGCGCAGGGCATTGGTGGATTCGTTGCGGTTGAGCTTGTCAGCCTTGCTCAGGATGCAATGGATGGGTTTGCCGGTGGGGGCGAACCACTCGATCATCTGGATATCCAGGTCGGTGAAAGGACGGCGCGAATCGACGATCATCACCAGCGCCGCCAGCTGCTCGCGCTGGCGCACGTAATCCCCCAGCAGGGCTTGCCAGTGATGCTTGGCCGAGCCGGAGACCTCGGCGTAGCCATAGCCGGGCAAGTCCACCAGCATGGCGCGGATCTCGTCGGGGCGCGCCTCGTCATTGCGGTGCTGGCCGACGTGGGCGCCGCCCAGCGAGAAATAGTTGATGTGCTGGGTGCGTCCCGGTGTCTTGGAGGCGAAGGCCAGGCGCTTCTGGTTGCACAGTACGTTGATGGCACTGGATTTGCCGGCGTTGGAACGGCCGGCGAAGGCGATTTCCGGCACACTGGTCTTGGGCAGGTCCCGCAGGTGATTGACGGTGGTGAAGAAACGGGCTTGCCAAAGTTGCGACATGGTGGGGGGAAATCCGAAAGAGGAGGGAAAAACGCGGAGAAGCTATTGTACAATGGCCCGAAACCCAGCGCCTCGTTGACGCCAAGCAAGCAAAAAATATGGCGGCCATTGGAGACAGGTCAAACAACGGGCATTTGGGCAGGGGGCAGCCAGCCGCCGAACGGGCAAAATCTCTCAATTCCACAATAAGTATTAGGGTGACGAATGAACCGTGCCTTTTCCCCACTGTTGTATACCGTTCTTGCTGCCGTGCTGGCAGTGTCCTCGGCGGCCCATGCGGCCGATGACAAGAAAGCCCCGATCAAGGCCGATCCGGCCAAGGGGGAAGCCCTCTACACCAATGGCGACAATGCCCGCAACATCGTGGCCTGCGTGTCCTGCCACGGCGCAGCCGGCAATTCGACCATCACCCAGAATCCCAAGCTGTCCGGCCAGCATGAGGCCTACATCGCCAAGCAGCTGCTCAACTTCCGTACCCCTGACCGCAACAACCCGGTGATGTCGCCGCTGGCCAAGGCGCTCTCGGATGACGACATCCACAACGTCGCCGCCTACCTGGCCGCGCAGGCCCCCAAGCCGGGCGCCGCCAAGAACAAGGACACCATTGAGCTGGGCAAGCACATCTGGCGCGGCGGCATCGCCTCCAAGAACGTGCCGGCCTGTGCCGGCTGCCACAGCCCCAATGGTGCCGGCATCCCGGCCCAGTATCCGCGCCTGGCCGGCCAGCATCAGGATTACACGGTAGCCCAGCTGACCAACTTCCGTGGCGGTGCGCGCACCAACAGCGCCCAGATGACCGCCATCGCCGATCGCCTGTCGGACAAGGAGATCAAGGCCGTGGCCGACTACATCGCCGGCCTGAAGTAATCAGCCTGCCGCCACACGGCGCGGGCAGGAAAGAGGCGGCCGGCGTGCCGCCTTTTTTCATGCAGCTTGACGCACGTCGTGGTGAAACATCGTCCAACACGGCATGATGCCTTCCCGCCGGACCAGATAATCGCCCCGGCATACCCGGATTACGCAGGCGCGTATCACGGACTTTCCCCCGGAGCGGTAAAATCCGGGTTCGCATCGCTTTGCCGGCCGGCAAGGCGATCCCCCCAAGGTAAGCGGAACCGGCAGGCCCGGTCCGGTAAGGCAGGAATATGACGACGGGCAGCAGTACCCAAGGAATCCAGATCAGGACCCGCCAACGCTGGCTCGGCGAGGCCGTGGAACTGGTCTCATCGATGCGCTTTGCGATCAGCCTCCTGACCCTGATCGCCATCGCCTCGGTGATCGGGACGGTCATGAAGCAGAACGAACCGATGCCCAACTACGTGAACCAGTTCGGTCCGTTCTGGTTCGAGATCTTCGGCAAGGCCGGCTTGTATGCGGTGTATTCGGCCTGGTGGTTCCTGCTGATCATGGGCTTCCTGGTGCTGTCGACCTCGCTGTGCATCGCCCGCAATGCGCCCAAGATGCTGCGCGATGTGAAGAGCTGGCGCGACAACGTGCGCGAGCAGTCGCTGCGCAATTTCCATCACAAGCATGAATGGACGACCACTGAAGGCCCGGCCGAGGCTGCGGCACGGCTGCAGCGCCAGGTCGGCGCGCGCGGCTACAAGACCAAGCTGGCCGACAAGGAAGGCGGCACGCTGCTGGCGGCCAAGCAGGGCGCGGCCAACAAGTGGGGTTACATCTTCGCGCACGCGGCCATCGTCATCATCTGCCTGGGCGGCCTGCTCGATTCGGATCTGCCGATCCGTTTCCAGCAATGGTTCTACGGCAAGTCGGCCTTTGCCGGCAATGGCATCATTTCCGAGATCCCCGAACGCTATCGCCTGGGCCTGAACAACCCGACTTTCCGCGGCAACACGCTCATTCCGGAGGGCTCCAGCAGCAGCACCGCCATCATCCCGCAGAAGGATGGCGTGATGATCCAGGACCTGCCTTTCACCATCCAGTTGAAGCGCTTCATCATCGATTTCTACTCGACCGGCATGCCCAAGCTCTTCGCCAGCGAAGTGGTGGTGCGCGACCATGAAACCGGCAAGGAAACCGCCGCTACCATCAAGGTCAATGAGCCGCTGATCTACAAGGGCGTGGCCATTTACCAGTCCAGCTTCGAGGACGGCGGCAGCAAGCTCAAGCTGGTCGCCTACCCGATGCGCGGCGGCAGCAACAGCCACTTCGACCTGTCCGGCGAAATCAACGGCAGCACACCGCTGTCCTCCGGCAGCGGCGACTACACCATCGAGTGGAGCGGCTTCCGCCCCTTCAACGTCGAGAACATGCAGGCGGCTGCATCCGGCCGGGCGTCAGGCTCGACCTCGGGCGATGCGCGCGCGGTCAACGTGGGCAAGGATGTCAATCGCGGCTTCATGGACGGCCTGGACAAACACCTGGGCTCCAGCGCCAAGAACGCCAACAGCAAGGACTTCAAGAATGTCGGCCCGAGCGTGCAGTACAAGCTGCGCGATAAAACCGGGCAGGCGCGTGAATACTTCAACTACATGCAGTCGCTGCCCATCGATGGTGCCGACGTGTTCCTGGCCGGCATGCGCGAGCAGCCGGACCAGCCCTTCCGCTACCTGCGCATTCCCGCCGATGACAACGACAGCGTAGCCGAGTGGATGCGCCTGCGCGCGGCCCTGGCCAATCCGGCTTTGCGCCAGGAAGCGGCACGCCGCTATGCGCGGCAGGCCATCAGCAGCGGCCGCGAAGCCTCGCCCGTGCTGCGCGAGCAACTGGAGCAATCGGCCCTGCGCGGGCTGACCATCTTTGCCGGCGACGGCAAGGTCTCCGGCTACATCGCGGTAACGCGCTTCCTGGAGCAACTGCCCGCAGCCGAACAGGAAAAGGCCGCCGACATCTTCATGAAGATCCTCAACGGCAGCATGTGGGAGCTGTGGCAAGCCGCGCGCGCCCAAGAGGGCCTCGCTCCGGTGGCCAGCGACGAGAAGCATGGCCGCTACCTGCAACTGGCCATCAATGCCCTGGCCGATGCGGCCTTCTATCCGGCACCGGTGTTCCTGCAGCTCACCAGTTTCGAGGAGATCAAGGCCTCGGTGCTGCAGGTGACGCGTTCACCGGGCAAGAAGGTGGTCTACCTGGGCTGCCTGTTCCTGGTACTGGGCGTATTCTCGATGCTGTACATTCGTGAACGGCGCCTGTGGATCTGGATCAAGCCCGGCCCCGGTGGCCAGGGCAGCCAGGCCCTGCTGGCCATGAGCACGCAGCGCCGCACGCTGGACTTCGACAAGGAATTCGAACAGATGAAAAGCCGTCTGACCGGCGCGGGCCAGCCCGCCGCGGGTCCTTCGGCCTGAACCCTTCATGCCGCCGGTAATGGCGGCGATCCCCCGGGCCATGGTCCGGGACAGCAGCAGTGGAGAACGCAATGCAACTGACCCAAGCAAACCAGGCCTACGAGCAAGAGCAGGGCTTTTTCCGGCGGCTCAGTCTCGTCGACTGGATCTACGCCGCCGCGCTGGTGGCCGGATCACTGTACGCCTTCGGGCGCTTCGGCAGCTATATGGATTACTACGAGAAGGCCGTGCTGCTGCTGGCCGCACCGACCTTCGCCTGGCTGGGCTGGCACTGGAAGCCGGTTCGCCTGCTGATGCTGGTGATCGCCGTGCTTTCGCTGGGGGCCATCGCCATGTATGGCGGCGCACTGGAACTGGCGGACAAGAAATTCTTCCTCAAGTACATGCTCTCCAGCCAGTCCGCGATCCTGTGGATGAGCGCGCTGTTCTGCCTCTCTACACTGTTCTACTGGGGCGGCCTGGCCACCACCGCCGGCACCGGCAGCGCGATCGGCTCGCGCCTGTGCTGGGCGGCCGTGGTGCTGGGCTTCACCGGCATGATGGTGCGCTGGTACGAGTCCTACCTGATCGGCCCGGATGTGGGCCACATCCCCATTTCCAATTTATATGAAGTTTTCGTCCTGTTTTGCCTGATTACGGCCCTTTTCTACCTGTACTACGAAGAACGTTACGCCACGCGGCAGCTGGGTGCTTTCGTGCTGACCGTCATTACGGCAGCGGTCGGATTCCTGATGTGGTATACCGTCTCGCGGGATGCGGCCGAGATCCAGCCGCTGGTGCCGGCGTTGCAGAGCTGGTGGATGAAGATCCACGTGCCGGCCAACTTCATCGGCTACGGCACCTTCGCCCTGGCCGCGATGGTGGCGGTGGCCTACCTGCTGCGCGAGCGCGGCATCCTGGCCGATCGCCTGCCCACGCTGGAAGTGCTGGATGACGTGATGTACAAGGCCATCGCCGTTGGCTTTGCCTTCTTCACCATTGCCACCATCCTGGGGGCGCTGTGGGCCGCTGAAGCCTGGGGCGGCTACTGGTCGTGGGATCCCAAGGAAACCTGGGCCCTGATCGTCTGGCTCAACTATGCTGCCTGGCTGCACATGCGCCTCATGAAGGGCCTGCGTGGCCGCACCGCCGCCTGGTGGGCGCTGGTGGGCCTGCTGGTGACGACGTTTGCCTTCCTGGGTGTGAACATGTTCCTCTCGGGCCTGCATTCCTACGGCGAACTTTGATGGTGGTGGCGGCTCCTTGAAGAGGGCGGCCAACGCCCCCGAACAACAAGGAGCAACGATGAATCAGCCCCCTGCCGCGCCCGAACTGGTCATCTTCGACTGTGACGGGACCCTGGTCGACAGCGAAGTGGTGGCTGCCCGGGCCTGGTCCGAGTACGTGGCCGGCTACGGTGTCACCCTCAGCCCGGAAGAGGCGCTGGCGCGCTTTCGTGGCGTGAGCATGAAGTGGTGCATCTCGCACATCGAGCAATTGCATGGCCAGACCCTGCCGGACCACTTCGAGCAGGAACTGCGCGCCCTCATGGGCGGCATGCTGGAACAGCACCTGCAACCCATCAGCGGTGCCGTCGCGATGGTGGAGCAGCTGCACCTGCCCTTTGCCCTGGCGTCCAACGCCCCGCATCACAAGATCGAGCTGTGCCTGCGTGTGACCGGCCTGCTGCCGCATTTCGCCGGCCGCATCTTCAGCGCCTACGACGTGCAACGCTGGAAACCCGATCCCGCCCTGTTCCTGTTTGCCGCAGAACGGCTGGGCGTGGCGCCGCAGCGCTGCGCTGTGGTGGAAGACAGCCTGCCGGGCGTGCAGGCCGGGTTGGCGGCGGGCATGCGGGTGATCGCCCTGCAGGAACATGGCGTACATCCTGAGCTGCCAGCCGAAGTGGCGGTCATCACCCATCTGGCCCAGTTGCGGGCCCAACTGGGCTGACCCCAGGGACAGTTCCGGCAGCGCCCAATTTCGGTAAGATCAGCAAGAAAATTCATCTTCGGCCTCCATGCTCCGCTCCCTAGACCGCGAACGGCAAATCATCCATTGCGACCGCGCCATCGAAGTGCGCCCGCTCGGCCTGCGCGAGGCGCCAGCGCTGTATGACGCCGTGCGCCAGTCCAGAGAGGCCATCGGCCAGTGGGAAGCCTGGTGCACGCCCGACTACGGCCTGCTGGACGCCAAGCTGTTCCTGCAGCGCTCCATCGAGCAATGGCATGTACACGCGGCTTACGATTTCAACATCATCGATCGCAGCAACGGCCTGGTGATCGGCTCGGTGGCCATCAACCAGGTCAGCCAGCTGAACCAGATGGCCAACCTCGGCTACTGGGTACGCGAGGGCTACACCGGCCGTGGCATCGCGGCCCTGGCCGCGCGGGCGGCGGCGGCCTTCGCCTTTTCCAAAACCGGACTGACCCGCCTGGAAATCGTCGCCCAGGCGGGCAACCTGCGCAGCCAGCGCGTCGCCGAGAAGGCCGGTGCCACCCTGGAGTGCCTGGCCCGCAATCGCCTGGTCTTTCATGGCGAACCACGTGATGCGAAGGTTTTTTCACTGGTGCCGGGCGACCTCGGCCTGCCGGTTCCGGTGCATGCCTGAGCTGTCGCAGCGCTTGATAAACATGCCTTGGAGTAAGTTTTCCGTCGTATTTTTGTCGAGTAACGTGAAGGTAGATACGTTTCGCAACACTTTTTTTTCTCTTTTTTTGTTCAGTAAAAGTGCACAATCCGGCGCATTCTGACAGCGCTGTCAGCCTTGACGGCTGCGGGTTTGCGCCATTTTTGCAGAGCCGCACGGAATTGTTTCAGTCGAGTAATTTCGATTTGGCTGACAAAATACTGACTTTTCGCGTATTCCAAAACGCCGCTCGGGCGTTACATACCTAAAGCACTGTCAAGAAAAGCAGTGCTTCTGTATCTGGAGCAGTCTCCCGGAATCAAGGCAGCAGGCAACATCTTCCGGGGCGCTGCGTGTTCTTCCGAACAACAACTCAGGATGGAAGAACGTTGAGCGTCAGCGACGTAAGAGGAAATACGATGCAAGCCATACAACGCAACAAGACCACGAACAACAACCACGCCGGCCGCGCCGCCCAGCAATACGTCATGGGCGGGGAAGCGCGCAGTACCCGTCTGGCCAAGCGCCTCAAGGGTGCCGAAGCCGCCCATGAGGACGATGACTGCAGCGCGCGTTACGACAAGATCTCCAAGCAGATGGATGACGCGCTTGAAGGCGGTTCGCCGCAGCGCTTCAAGCGTCCCAAGATGGAAAGCGACATCATCGCGCGTTGAGACAGGGCGGATTCAGGCGGTATCCTGCCTGAATCCTTTGCAACTCCCGTGCGATAAAAAACAGCCGGAGGCATTTCTGCTCCGGCTGTCATTTTCTCCGCTTCACTTTCAGGTGAGGTTTGGTGAATCTCCCGTCCCAGTGTGCGAGCGGGAGAGGCTGCCTTAAAGGCTTTCTTCGCGCGGATCCCGCGCCAGCAGCCGGGCCACCATGTCTTGCACCGACACGCCATCGAACAAGGCTGCCGCCACCGCATCGGTGATCGGCATTTCGATGCCTTTTTCGCGCGCCAGCGCCCGCACCGCCTGTGCGCAGCGCACGCCCTCGGCCACGTGGCCGAGTTCGGCGACGATATCGTCCAGTTTTTTGTTTTGAGCCAGTCCCAGGCCCACGCGCCGGTTGCGCGAGAGGTCGCCGGTGCAGGTGAGGATGAGATCGCCCACCCCTGAGAGTCCCATGAAGGTTTCTGCACGTCCGCCCAGCGCCACGCCCAAGCGCGTGATCTCCGCCAGGCCGCGCGTGATCAATGCGGCACGGGCGTTCAAGCCCAGTTGCAGGCCATCGGCCACGCCCGTGGCGATGGCCAGGATGTTCTTGACCGCGCCGCCAATCTCCACCCCCACCAGGTCATCGCTGGAATAGATGCGGATGTTGTTGCCGTGCACTGCCGCGACCACACGCTCGCACAGCGCCGCATCGGCACCGGCGATGGTCAGCGCGCAGGGCAGGCCACGCGCCACTTCCTGGGCAAAGGAAGGGCCGGAGAGGACACCGGCGGCCACTGCCGAACCCAGCACTTCCTGCACCACCTGATGCGGCAGCAGGCGCGTGCCTTCTTCCAGGCCCTTGCACAGCCAAACCAGGTTGGGGATGGCATAGGCGCGCAGATGGCCCGCCAGCTCGCGCAGACCGGACACCGAAGACGCGGCAATGAGCAGCGAATCGGAGGGGTCGTCGCAGACATGGCGCACGGCGGCATCGAAGTCCGAACTCACCGCCAGTTCGGGCGGCAGCGGGAATCCGGGCAGGTACAGACTGTTTTCGCGTTGCTCGCTGGCGGCCTGCATGGCCTGGGCATTGCGCCCCCACAGCACGACCTGGTGCTTGCGCGCCAAGGGAATGGCCAGCGCGGTACCCCATGCGCCAGCGCCCAGAATGGTGATTTTCATTTCAGGCCGCTCTTCGCTCAATCGCCCCAGACATCGCCGGCCTTCACGAAGCCGCTCTGGCCGTCGCGATGGCGGACCTTGACCCAGCCATTGTTGGGGCTTTCCAGCATCTCCAGCAGGACCGACTTGTCGGCCGTGAAGACCACCGGGCTGCTTTCATCGGCGGCATTGAAGATGCGCGCATTGGCCACCGACACCACCAGCATGCGCTTGGGCGTCAAGGCCTTGGAGGAGATCCAGGACAGCGTGCCGGCGGCATCCCTGACCTTGCTCCAGTCGCCATAGGTCAGCACCACCTCGACCGGCATGCCGCGCGGCGCGACATAGACGCGGCGGCCTTTTTCGGAAGGGGCATCGTACATGATGGCGGGCGAGGCGCCGACCGACTTGAAGTCCAGGGCCAGGGCATCCTTGGCCATGAAGGCGCCGAGCAGGGTGGCGCAAAGAATCAGGGGCAGGCGTTTCATCGTGAAGGTCTCCGCAGAAGGGAAAGCGCCGCAGCACAGGCTGCGGCGGCTCGTTGTCGTGCCGGGCTGCCGCAGGGGATGCGGCTGGCGCGGCAGGCGGACAGGGGTGAAACCCGATCAGTTGACGGCGGTGGAGCCGTTGTTGACCAGGGTCGCGCCTTGTTGCTCGGCCAGGGCCTGCAGGCGCTGCTGGTAGAACACCTCGAAGTTGATCTCGGCCAGGTGCACCGGCGGGAAACCGGCGCGGGTGATGGCGTCGGCGATGTTGGCGCGCAGGTACGGGTAGATGATGTTGGGGCAGCCGATGCCCAGCAGCGGGTCCAACTGTTCGGCCGGCACGTTGCGGATCTCGAAGATGCCGGCTTGCTTGCCCTCGACCAGGAAGGCGACCTTGTCCTTGACCTTGGCGGTCACGGTGATGGTCACGGTCGATTCGAACACGCCTTCAGCCAACGCTTCGGCACCGACGTCCACCGACACTTCGATCGAAGGGGCTTCCTGCTCCAGGAAGATGGCCGGGGAATTGGGCTGTTCCAACGACAGATCCTTCAGGTAGACGCGCTGGATCTGGAAAACGGGTTGCTCTTGGGCTTCTTGGGTCTGTTCCGACATGGATCTCTTTCAGGTTCGGTGAATCGATAGGGGGGAGTTGCTGCGCTGGCCTCAGGCTTGCAACAGCGGGTCCAGCTTGCCGGCACGGTCCAGAGCGCTCAGGTCATCGAAGCCGCCGACATGGGTGTCGCCGACATAGATCTGGGGCACGGTACGGCGGCCGGTCTTTTGCATCATCAGCTCACGCTGCTGAGGTTCGAGATCCACGCGGATCTTCTCGATCTGCGTGATTCCCTTGCTGGCCAGCAAACGCTCGGCCATCATGCAATACGGGCACACGGCGGTGCAGTACATGGTCACGGGGGCGCTCATTTTGCCTCCTTGGTGGTCAGCGGCAGGCCCTGGCCCTGCCAGGCGGCGATGCCGCCGTTCAAGCCGTAGACTTCGGTGAAGCCGGCCTTCTTCAGGGAAGCTTCGGCACGGTTGGCCTGGGTGCCGGTCTGGCACACCACGATGACCGGGCGGCCCTTGAGCTTGTCGAGCTCGCCGATGCGCTGCGGCAACTCTTTCAAGGGAATGTTGCGGGCGTCGCGCAGGTGGCCGGCGGCGAATTGCTCGGCATCACGCACATCCAGCACCAGCACCTTGCCCTGGTTGAGCATCTGCGTGGCCTGCAAGAGGCTCAGCTTGTTGCCGCGCTGCTGCAGGTAGGGAACCAGCAGCGCACCGCCCGAGACCAAGGCCAGGGCGATCAGGAAAATATTGTCGATGATGAATTTCACGGCAGTCCAATGAGTTTACTGAATCCCGGCATTATAAAATAGAAGCATTCGCGGTTTGCATCCGGACCGAACAGTCTAGTTTAAGGTGTGCACCCGGTCTCGCGTAGTCGATCTTTGGGGCAGCCGCAGCGGTTTATCCATCATCAATACAAGTCCTGCTATGTACAAAATCGTATTCATGCGCCACGGCGAATCGACCTGGAACCTGGCCAACCGCTTCACCGGCTGGGTCGATGTCGACCTGACCGAAAAGGGCGTGGCCGAAGCCCGCCAGGCCGGCAAGCTGCTCAAGGAAGCCGGTTTCTCCTTCGACCTGGCCTACACCTCGGTGTTGAAGCGCGCCATCCGCACCCTCTGGACCACGCTGGACGAGATGGACCAGATGTACATCCCGATCAAGAATGACTGGCGCCTCAACGAACGCCACTACGGTGCCCTGCAAGGTCTGAACAAGGCCGAGACCGCCGCCCAGTACGGCGACGAGCAGGTGCTGGTCTGGCGCCGCAGCTACGATACCCCGCCCAACCCGCTGACGCCGGGCGAAGAGCGCGATGCCTTCGGCGACGCCCGCTACGCCGGCCTCTCGCGCGAGCAGGTGCCGCTGACCGAATGCCTCAAGGACACGGTTGCCCGCGTGCTGCCGGCCTGGAATGATTCCATCGCCCCGGCCATCCGCGCCGGCAAGCAGATCATCATCTCGGCCCACGGCAACAGCCTGCGTGCCCTGATCAAGTACCTGGACGGCATCAGCGACAACGACATCGTCGGCCTGAACATCCCCAACGGCCAGCCGCTGGTCTATGAACTGGACGCCGATCTCAAGCCCATCAAGAGCTACTACTTGGGCGACCAGTCCGCCATCGAAGCAGCGCTCAAGGCCGTGGCCAATCAAGGGAAGTCGAAATAAAACTGCGTTGCTCCAGCAAGACGCCGGCCGCACAGGAGGCGTCCCTTTCCGGAAAGTGCATTCCACCGGCGCGCCAGGCTCTCCTGTCGGGCGCGCCGCGGGGAGTCTTTCGCTTGCTGGCCGCGATGGTGTCCGGTCTGCTGCTGTGTGTAGCGGTGCAAGGCCAGCCCATCACCGAGCGGACCCGGCAGAAGCAGGCCGCCGAGAAGGAACAGGCCGACCTGCAGCAGCGCCTGACCACACTCAAGCGCGATATCGACCAGACCGAGACCGCCAAGGACAACGCCGCCGATGCCCTGGCCGCCTCTGAGCAGGCGATCTCCAAGGCCAATCGATCGCTGCGCGACCTGGCGCAGGAACAGCAGGCCACCGAAGCGCGCCTGGCGCAGCTGGTCAAGCAGTTGAATGAACTGACCGCGCTGGTCAACGCCCAGCAGGCGCAGCTCTCCAAGCTGCTGCGCGAGCAATACGTGGCCGGCAACGAAGATCGCATCAAGCTGCTGCTCTCGGGCGACAATCCCAATCGCATCAACCGCGAGCTGCAGTACATGGGTTATGTCTCGCAAGCCCAGGCCAAGCTGATTGAAACGCTGCGTGCCAACCAGCAGGCGATCCGCGCCAACAAGGCCGATACCCAGAATGCCAAGTTCGAACTGGATGAAATCGCCCAGGAAGAACAGGAACAGAAAAAGGTACTGGAACGCGAGAAGGGCCGCCGCCAGAGCTTGCTTTCGCAGCTTTCCACCAAACTCAACGCCCAGCGCCAGGAAGCCGGCCGCATCGAGCAGGATCAGCAGCGCCTCTCCAGCCTGGTGGACAAGCTGGCGCAGATCATCGAGCAGCAGAAAAAGGCCGAAGCCGAAGCCCGCGAGAAACGTCGCCAGGAACAATTGGCCAAAGCCAAGGCCGAACGCGAGAAGCGTCTGGCTGAGCAGCGTGCCCGCGCCGAGAAGCGCGCCGCCGAAGCGGCCAAGGCCGCCAAGGAAGGCAAGCCGGCGCCGAAGATGCCCGATCCGGCCGACGCCATCGATGATGACGAACCGCCGCAACAGGCTTCACTGGGGCGCAATGACACGCTGCCCGAGCCGCAGGCGGACAATTTCGGCAAGCCCTTTGCCAGCCTGCGCGGACAATTGCACCTGCCGGTCAGGGGCGAGCTGGTATCGAAATTCGGCAGCCGCCGCGGCGACGGACCGACCAGCCGGGGCCTGTTCCTGCGCGCCCAGGAAGGCGCGGAAGTGCGGGCGGTGGCGGCAGGACGCGTGGTCTTCGCGGACTGGTTGCGTGGTTTCGGCAACCTGATCATCGTCGATCACGGCAACCAGTATATGACCATTTACGGCAACAACCAGTCGGTATTGAAACGCGCCGGTGACCTGGTCAAGACCGGGGAAACCATTGCCACTGCAGGCAACAGCGGCGGCAATGAGCAATCGGGTTTATACTTTGAAATGCGGTATCAAGGCCGCGCATTCGACCCACAGGGGTGGGTAACTTCTAGGTGACACATGGGCAGCAAACTCAAGAATATCGGTTTGATCGGGTTGGGCATGGTGGCAGGTGCCACTGCGATGATTCAGTTCGACGCCATCGCGCAAAAGAATGCAACGGCGTCGCTGCCCCTGGAGGAGCTGCGCCAGATGGCCGACGTGTTCGGTCTCATCAAGTCGGATTACGTCGAGCAGGTCGATGACAAGAAGCTGCTGACCGAGGCCATTTCCGGCATGGTCGCGTCGCTCGACCCGCACTCCGCCTATCTGGACAAGAAGGCCTACAAGGAGCTGCGCGAAGGCACCATGGGCAAGTTCGTGGGCCTGGGCATCGAGGTCGGCATGGAGGATGGCTACGTCAAGGTCATCTCCCCCATCGAGGATTCGCCGGCCTTCCGCGCCGGGATCAAGGCTGGTGACCTGATCACCCGCCTGGACAGCACCCCGGTCAAGGGCCTGACCCTGGATGAAGCCGTCAAGAAGATGCGCGGCGAACCCAACACCAAGATCACCCTGACCATCGCCCGCAAGGAAGAAGACAAGCCCGTCATCCTGACCATCACCCGTCAGGAGATCCGCGTGCAGAGCGTCAAGTCCAAGGTGGTCGAACCCGGCTACGCCTGGCTGCGCGTGACCCAGTTCCAGGAACCGACGGTGGACGACATGTCCAAGAAGCTGGCCGCCATCTACGCCCAGGAACCCAACCTGAAGGGCATCGTGCTGGACCTGCGCAATGACCCGGGCGGCGTGCTGCCGGGCGCCATCGGCGTGGCGGCGGCCTTCCTGCCCAAGGATTCGGTGGTGGTCTCCACCAATGGCCAGCTGCCGAGCTCCAAGCAGACCTTCTACGCCAAGCGCGAGTATTACGCCGCCAACCCGCTGTCGGATCCGCTGTCGCGCTTGCCGGATGCCATCAAGAAGGTGCCGATGGTGGTCCTGATCAACAGCGGCTCGGCCTCGGCTTCCGAAATCGTGGCCGGTGCCCTGCAGGATTACAAGCGCGCCACCATCATGGGCACGCAATCTTTCGGCAAGGGGTCGGTGCAATCGGTCATCGCCCTGCCGCCGGAGAAGAACACCGCCGTCAAGCTGACCACCGCCCGCTACTACACGCCCAAGGGCCGTTCCATCCAGGCGCGCGGCATCGTGCCGGACATCATGGTGGACGAATACCCCGATGGCGATGGCCTGAACGGCCTGCGCCTGCGTGAAGCCGATCTCTCCAAGCACCTCACCAACGACACCGACAAGTCCGCCGAGGTCAAGGCCAAGGCCATGGATGAACAATCGGAAGAACGCCTGATCGCCGCCGAGAAGAAGCGCAAGCCGCTGGACTTCGGCAGCAAGGATGACTTCCAGCTGACCCAGGCCCTGAACCAGCTCAAGGGTTTGCCGGTGAAGGTCTCCAACGCCAAGCCGGAAGTGCGCAATGAAGAAGGCAAGAACGACACCCCGGTGAAGGACGAGCGCAAAGACAACAAGGCGCCCGCCGAGAAGATCGACACCACCAAGTAATACGCTGCCTGCGGGCAGGCATATCGGGCCGCTAGCACTTGCCAGCGGCCCTTTTTTTCATCTCAACCTTGTCGGATATGACGATGGATGACCAACAGCTGCTGCGCTACTCGCGCCACATCCTGCTCGACGAGATCGACATCGAAGGCCAGACCCGCCTGCTGCAAGGCCATGCGCTGGTGATCGGCGCCGGCGGCCTGGGCTCGCCGGCGGCCATGTACCTGGCGTCGGCCGGGGTGGGCCACATCACCCTGGTGGATCATGACACCGTCGATCTGACCAACCTGCAGCGCCAGATCATGCATACCACCGCGCGCGTGGGCCAGCCCAAGGTGGCGTCCGGGCGCGAAGCCTTGCACCAGATCAACCCCGGCGTACAGGTCACGGCGCTGGCCGAGCGGGTGGAAGGGGAGCGCCTGCAGGCGCTGGTGGCGGCGGCCGATGTGGTGCTGGACTGCAGCGACAACTTCGCTACCCGCCATGCCGTCAACCGTGCCTGCGTGGCGGCCGGGGTGCCGTTGGTCTCGGGGGCAGCGATCCGCTTTGATGGCCAGGTCAGCGTATTCGACCCGCGCCAGGAGGCCAGCCCCTGCTATGCCTGCCTGTTTCCACCCGAGCGCGAGTTCGAGGAAGTGCAATGTTCCACCATGGGCGTGTTCTCGCCCCTGGTCGGCATCATCGGCACCATGCAGGCGGCCGAGGCCATCAAGCTGGTGGCCGGTATCGGCCGCTCGCTGGCCGGACGCCTCCTGATCCTGGATGCGCGCGAGATGCAATGGACCAGCATCGGCATCGGCCGCGACCGCCAGTGCCCGGTGTGTGCCCGGCGGCACGGATAGACGCGGGCGCGGCCGATGGCACGCTTCGGCGCTTCCATCGGCCCCCGTTCTTCTGGTATAAACACGGATGGATGTTGCAATGCAAATAGCATGCAGCATGCGCCAGGCTGATGTTCCGAACGACGACAATTCATAAGCGCGATCAGCCCGCCCCGCCTAGCCCGTCACAGGGGAAGTCATGAACCGCTCCATGAACCGGAACGCCGCCCGATGAGATGGCCAGCGGGCCGCCGCGCCAAAGGCTTGGCATACGGAATCGTTGGTGTACAATCCTTGACCGCGAAAAAGCGTACGCCATCGGCAGCGCGCCCCGGTCCAGATAGCCCGGACCTGCGCACTGATCGCGACAACGTCAATCGAAGAGGTGCCAACGCGGCAAGGGAAGTGGATTCACAAGCGACCTGTTCCGGCAGCCGTGCATCAGCCGGAAATGGATATAGTTGAAAAACCCGTAGTATTGAAAGTAAGCGAAGTGGCAACCAAGACTCCCAAAACTACCCCTGCAGCGCAGTTGCTGACCGAGGAACAAATCCTCAAGATGGACGAGAAGGACTATATGAACGAAGCGCAGCTTGCTTTCTTCAAGGCCCGTCTCCAGCAGCTGGAAAAGGATCTGCTCAAGAACGCGGATGAAACCACCGAACACCTGCGCGAAACCGTGCTGGTGCCGGACCCGGCTGACCGCGCCACCATCGAGGAAGAACACGCCCTGGAACTGCGCACCCGCGACCGCGAGCGCAAGCTGCTCAAGAAGGTGCAGCAATCCATCGTCTCCATCGACAACGGCGAGTACGGCTGGTGTGAAGAAACGGGCGAACCGATCGGTATCCCGCGCCTGCTGGCGCGTCCGACCGCGACCCTGTCGCTGGAAGCCCAGCAACGCCGCGAACTGAAGCAGAAACTCTACGGCGACTGACCTGCGCCCTGCATGATGACGCCTGCGCCGTCCGGTGCGCAGGCGCAGTGCCCCTGTCGCCGCCGTCGCGACGGCCGTCGCTGTCACTTTTCACCCGGCCCCGCTCCATGACCCGTCTGCGTGCCCTGCGAAGCCCTGCCGTCATCGCCCTGTTGGCGATGGCGCTGCTGTTTGCGCAGATGCTGGGTTTCGTGCACGGTATCGCTCACGTGGGCTGGGCGCCTGGCACCGTACATTCGCTCATCAGCGATGCCCTGTTCGATGAAGGTGATGAGGCGCATGCCGAGCCGGCTGCCACGGCCGCTGCGGCCGCTGCCTTCGGTTCCCACGATTCCCACCCGCACGCCCACGACCTGCATCACTCCTGCGTGGCCTATGATGCCGCCGCCCTGTCGGCCGGCGTGCACTTCGATTTTCCTCCCCTGCCGCTGCTGCCGCCAGTGCGTGTGCTGGCCTTGTGGCTGGCCTTCGCGTCCTGGGACGCGCCGCTGAACTGCCATTTCTCCTCGCGCGCCCCGCCGCGCTGAATTCCTTCCCCCTGCAAGACCCGCCTTACTGGTTACCGGTTGTCGCTCGCGCATCCGCGCGTGGTGCCGCGTCGTCCTGACGCCGCCGCTGCGTGCGATCGCGTGCCGACGGCCGGTGTATCCGCGCCGCCCATCCCCCTCACGACAAGCGGGCGGCGCCTTTTTGCATAACAAGGAATTCACATGGCTTTTCAACGCCAACGCATCGCCTCGGCCGTCTTCTCGGCCCTGGCGGCCTGGTCCGTCTCTGCTGCAGCCCAGACTGCCGACACCAGCGCCACCCCAGCTGCACCCGCTGCCACGCCTGCGGCCCAAGCGGCCCTGCAACCCATCGTCGTCACCGCCACGCCTTTTGCTTCACAGGAAGACGTGCAGGTGCTCACGCCCGCCAAGGTCATCGCCGGTGACGAACTGCGCAACAAGCTCGGCAACTCGCTGGGCGACACGCTTTCGGGCGAACTGGGCGTGTCCGCCTCGGCCTTCGGTGCCGGCGCCTCGCGTCCCATCATCCGCGGCATGGAAGGTCCGCGCGTGATGATCCTGCAGAACGGCATGGGCGTCTCCGACGTCTCCACCGTCTCCAACGACCATGCGGTCGCCACCGAAGCCGCCACCGCCCGCCAGATCGAAATCCTGCGCGGTCCGGCCGCGCTGCTGTATGGCTCGGGGGCCATCGGCGGCCTGGTCAACGTGGTCAATGACCGCATCCCCACCGAGCTGGTCGGCAAGCCCACCGGCACGGTCGAAGGCCGCTACGGCACCGTCGATGGCGAAAAGAACACGTCCTTCTCGCTGGACACCTCGGCCGGCCAGATCGGCCTGCACCTGGACGGCAACTACCGCGATACCGACAACTACAAAATCCCCGGCAACGCCCGCCAGGGGGACAGCAGCAGCGCATCGGGCCGCCTGCCCAATTCCTTCACCCACGAGACCAGCCTGGGTGGCGGCTTCTCCTATGTGACCAACTGGGGCTACATCGGCCTGTCGGCGGCGACGCTGGACGACCACTACGGCATCCCGACCGATGAAAAGTCCTTCATCGACCTGCACCAGAACCGCTACGACCTCGATACCGTCGTCAACAACCCCTTCGCCGGCATCGAGAAGTTCCGCTTCCGCATGGGCTACACCGACTACACCCACATCGAGAAGGCGCAGGACGGCACGCCCAACACGGTCTTCGCCAACCGCGCCGTGCAGACCCGCTGGGAACTGACGCACGCGCCGCTGGCCGGTTGGCACGGCACTTTAGGCGTGCAGACCGAGCAGAGCAATTATTCGGCCCTGACTCCCGATACCGGGGTCTCCGAGCTGACCCCGCCCACGCGGTCGAGGTCCTTTGCCGGCTTCCTGGTGGAAGAGCGCCAGTTCGGCCAGGTACTGGCCAGTGCCGGCCTGCGCGCCGAGAGCGTGAGCCGCCGTCCCGACAGCGGCAGCGGCCTGCCGGGACGCGATTTCAGCCTGCTCTCCTGGTCCACCGGCGGCCTGTGGACCTTCCAGCCCGGATACGGCCTGGGCCTGACCTATTCCTTCGCCCAGCGTGCGCCGACGGTGGAAGAGCTGTACTCCAACGGCCCGCATGAATCGACTTCCACCTACGACATCGGCGACAACCAGCTGAAGAAGGAAACGTCACACAACATCGAGCTGAGCCTGCAGAAGACCGAAGGACTGGTGCGCTGGAAGGGCAATGTCTTCCGCAACAAGGTCAACAACTTCATCTACGGTCGTACCAACGGCCAGGTGGACGATACCGGCGCGGCCGATCCCAATGGCGAATTCACCCAGCGCTTCTGGTCGCAGGGCGATGCCACCATCCGCGGCGTGGAAGCCGAGGTCACGTACAACTGGAACGGCGAAGGCGTCTCCGGCCGGGTCTTTGCCGATACCTCGCGCGGCACGCTCGACAATCTCGGCAACCTGCCGCTGCAACCGTCCACCCGCTATGGCATCGAGCTGGGCTACAAGACCGGCCCCTGGGCCAGCGGCGTGAAGGTCTTGCGCGCGCAGAAGCAGGATCGCCTGGCCTCCTTCGAAACCTACGAGACCCCGTCCTACACCCAGCTGGATGCCAACCTGTCCTATACCCAGCGCCTCAACGGCGTGAAGCTGACCTGGTTCGCACTGGCCCGCAACCTGCTGAAGCAGGACATCCGTTTGTCCACCTCGGTGCTGCGCGAGACGGTGCCGCTGGGTGGCCGCAACTTCATCGTGGGGGTGCGCACCGCCTTTTGACCGATATGAACGAAACGCCAGCTGCCCCGGGCAGCGGCGTCATCGGGTGCCGGCGGGAGACTGCGCCTCCCGCCAGCGCAGCTTGCCCGGCCGTCTCCGCAAGGAGGCTGCCGGGCTTTTTTTCGCCTGTATGGCGCGTATGAAGCAATGAGTCAATTTTCCGGATTTTTTACTGGCCGATTACGGTGCCGGCGGGAAATCCAGAACAGTATCGTTCACACGATTGAACAGATTGGTGAAGGTAATTGCAGTGACGGCCAGCAGCGTATCGACGATCTGGGCATCGCTGTAGACGGCCCGCACGCGTTCGACCACATCGGCGGGCACGGTGCCACGGGTAGCGACCAGGCGGCGGGCGAAATCGGCCAGCACATCCAGGCGGTCATCGCCCGAGGGGCGGTCATGGCGCACGCCGTCGATGGCCTGGGCGGAGAGGCCGACTTTCTTGCCCATGAGCGCGTGGGCCGCCACGCAGTAGTCGCAACCGGCCTGTTCGCTCACGGCCAGCTTGATCGCTTCGATTTCCTTGGCCGACAGGCTGCTCTTGCGCAGGGCGCCATCCAGGTGCAGGGCCGACTCCAGCGCGACCGGGCTCAGGCTGCCGATGCCGGCGTAGGCGTTGGGCACCATGCCCACGGCGGACTTGATGGCGGCAAACAGTTGGGCGGCCTGGCCGCTGGCTTCGCTGATGGGGGCAGTGTTCAAACGGGACATGATATTTCTCCTTGGTGAAGGTCAGCGCCTTGGCCGGGGCAGGATTGCCGCTGGTCCGTGTTGCGCATGGATGTACTGTAGGCTTCCAAGATGAAATTATGAATGCCTGAAAATGACATAAAATTGCTCAAAAAGCTCAACCAAGGAAAATGATGGATGCCCTCAGCCGCCTCCTGTCCCTGCATCCGGTGCGTGCCGCGCTGGATATCCGCTGCCGTTTCGGCCAGCCCTGGAACCTGCCGCATGCGGCCTTGCCAGCGGGCGTGGCGCCTTATCACTTCATCCTGGAGGGCCGGGCGCAGCTGCGCCTGGCGGCGGGCGAGCCTGTGCTGCTGGAGGCTGGCGACCTGGTGGTGCTCACCCGTGGCGCAGCGCATGATCTCTTCATCGCGCCCGTCGGCGAAGCCATCGCGGCGCGCCCGGGCGTGACTGCAGCGCCGGTGCAACTGAATGTGAATGATGAGGATGCCGGCGGCGCGCAGCCCCTGTCGGATTTCCTCTGCGGGCAGTTCCATTTCGATGCCCCGCACTCCAACGCCCTGGTGCAGGCGCTGCCGGAAGTCTTGCTGGTGCGGGGCCAGCAGCTGCCGCAAGGGGATGGCCTGCACACCCTGGCCACCCTGCTGCGCAACGAGTGCGGGGGCGCCGATGGCCGCGGAGAATTGCGCGCCGGCGCCCAGGCGGTGGTAGCCGGGCTGGCGGCGGCGCTGTTCGGACTGGCCCTGCGCGCCTGGCTGGCCCAGGGCGGCCCGCAACCGGGTTTGCTGGCGCTGCTGGCCCATCCCGGCCTGCAACATGCGATGCAGGCCATGCTGGAGGCCCCGCAGCAGGAATGGACGCTGCCTCGGCTGGCAGCGTTGTGCCACATGTCGCGCGCGACCTTCGTGCGGCGCTTCCAGGAGGTCGGCGGCACTACGCCAGGCGAACTCCTGCAGCAATTGCGCATGGCGCGTGCCGCGCAGCTATTGAGCTACAGCAAAATGGGCACGGCCCAGATCGGCGAAGCTGTGGGGTATCAGTCCGAAGCAGCGTTCAACCGGGTATTCAAGAAATTGACCGGGATGGGGCCGGGAGCGTACCGGCGCAAGGGCAGGCTGGAGCAGGGGCAGGCAGTGGCGGGGAACGACCCCGCAGATGCCGTGGGGATCAGCGGATAGGCAGGCGGATGGTGTTCTTCACTTCTTCCATCACCGCATAAGTGTGGGTCTCGCGCACACCCTTCAATTGCAGCAGCGACTTGCCCAGGAATTCACGGTAGGCGTTCATGTCCTTGACCCGCGACTTGACCAGGTAATCGAAGCCGCCGGCCACCATGTGGCACTCCATGATCTCGGGGATGCTCTGCACGCTCTTCTTGAATTCGGCAAAGACATCCGGCGTGGTGCGGTCCAGCACCACTTCGATGAAGACCAGCAGGGAGACATCCAGCAACTCCGGATTCAGCTGCGCCGCATAACCCAGGATGTAGCCGGCTTCCTGCAGTTTGCGAACCCGCTCCAGGCAAGCGGCCGGCGACAGGTTCACGCGGCCGGCGAGGTCGACGTTGCTGATGCGGCCGTCGTTTTGCAGCTCCGCCAGAATTTTCTTGCTGATCTTGTCGAGTCCGGCCATGGTTTCTGAACTTTATTCAGTTAAAAATATATAGAGAAAATTTTATTCCGATTATAAGGGGAATAAGCGCGCCTAATATCAAGGAAGAGTCAATAGAATCCTCCCTCATAAAAAACATAACGTAATGCGGGCATGAAGCGAAGTTCACTTCGTTTCTGCGCGGATCACAGCAGTATCTCGACAAGAGACTTGACGAGTTTTGTGTGCCAGGGCCAGCAAGCGGGCGGCGGTGAAGACCAGCCTCACGCGGCCGGTCCGGCATCAACGGAATGCACCACTTCGGCCCACAAGGCGGGGGATGGCGCAAATCCTGCTTTTCCGGCGTTTTCAATGCAATCACCCACCGCAGTCTGACTTTCTAGAAGAGAGGAAACACCCCATGTTCAAGCGCGTCTCCGGACTCAACATCATCGCCGCCTCGCTGGCGCTGATCCCTGCTTTCGCCATGGCGCAGGAAACCCAGGTCGTCAAGATCGGTTTCTCCAGCCCGCTGACCGGTCCCCAGGCATCGGCCGGCAAGGACAACCAGGGCGGCCTGATGATGGCCGTCGAGCGTCTGAATGCGCAACCCATCACCGTGGGCGGCAAGAAGATCAAGTTCGAAGTCCTGGCAGAAGATGACCAGGCCGACCCCAAGCAGGGCGTGGCCGTGGCACAGAAGCTGGCTGACCAGGGCGTCAAGGCCATCGTCGGTCCCTACAACTCGGGCGTGACCATTCCTGCCTCGCGCGTCTACAACGATGCCGGCATCGTGGTGGCCACCGTGGCCTCCAATCCCAAGATCACCCAGCAAGGTTTTGCCACCCTGTTCCGCGTGGCCGCCAGCGACAGCCAGCTGGGCGGCAAGATGGCCCTGTACGCAGCCAAGGAACTGAAACTCAAGCGCGTGGCCGTCATCGATGACCGCACCGCCTACGGCCAGGGCCTGGCCGAGGAATTCGCCAAGGTCGCCAAGGCCAACGGCATCGAAGTCATCAGCAAGGACTTCACCAACGACAAGGCCACCGACTTCACCGCCATCCTGACCTCCATCAAGGGCAAGAAGCCCGACGCCGTGTTCCTGGGCGGCTACGCTCCCCAAGGCGGCCCGATCAAGCGCCAGATGAAGCAGCTGGGCATCGACGTGCCCCTGATGGGCGGCGACGGCATCTGTTCGCCGGAAATGGGTCGCCTGGGTGGCGACGCCATCGGTGAAACCGTCTACTGCACCCAAGGCGGCACCATGCTGGACAAGGCCAAGGATGGCAAGGTCTTCGCTGACGACTACCAGAAGAAGTTCAGCCGTCCTGCAGAAACCTATGCGGTCTCGTTCTACGATGGCATGATGCTCATCGCACAAGCCATGAAGCAGTCCAACTCGGTCGAACCCAAGACCTTCGGCCCGGCCCTGGCCAAGATCAGCTACAAGGGTGTGGCCGGCCAGTACGACTTCGACGAAAATCACGACCTGAAGCAATCGCCCGTGACCGTCTATCGCTTCAAGGATGGTCTGCCGGTTCCCCTGACCAGCTACTGATCGGTCCTCGGTCCTTTCTCTGGCCCGGTCTTGCCGCCCGCAGTAGCGGGCGGCACGCCAGGCTCCAGTCCCAGCTCCATCTTGCAGTATCCCGCTTCCCGCCGGTTCCGACCGGCCCGGGAGCGGCTTGCCGTACCCGTTTGCGGTGCCCATGCCGTGGCCGTAGTGTTACCCTCTGCCCTGGCGGGCCCGCAGCACATTCGGAAGGAAGACCATGCTCAGCTATACCCGTACCGTCCAGACCATCGATGCCCACACCGGCGGCGAACCGCTGCGCATCGTGGTCTCGGGCCTGCCCAAGATCCCCGCTGGCACCATCCTGGAGCAGCGCGCCTGGCTGCGTGAACATCGCGACGACCTGCGCTGTTTCCTGATGAACGAACCGCGCGGCCATGCCGACATGTATGGGGCCTACCTGCTGCCGCCATTCACGGCCGGTGCCGACTTCGGCGTCATCTTCATTCACAATGAAGGCTACAGCGACATGTGCGGCCACGGCATCATCGCGCTCGGCAAGGTGCTGGTCGAGATGGGCTACGTCGAACGTACGCAGCCGCAGACACGCATCTGCTTCGATGCCCCTGCCGGCTTCATCGAAGCCTTCGTCGAGTGGGATGGCGTGCGCGCCGGCAAGGTCAGCTTCAACAACGTGCCCGCCTTCATCTATCGCCGCGACGTCGAAGTCGAGACGCCCGGGTTTGGCAAGATCACCGGCGACATTGTCTTCGGTGGCGCCTTCTACTACTACATCAATGCGGCGCAGGCCGGCCTCACCGTCAAGCCTGAACTGGTGCGCCAGCTGATCCAGCTGGGTGCCGAAACCAAGGCCGCCGTCATGGCCAAGGTCGCCATCGCCCATCCGCTGGAGCCGGGCCTCAACACGCTGTATGGCACCATCATCGACAGCGAACCCAATTTCCCCGGCGCGGACCAGTCCAACGTCTGCATTTTCGCCGACCGCGAAGTGGACCGCTCGCCCACCGGCACCGGTACCTCGGGCCGCGCGGCCCAGCTGTTCCTGCGCGGACAATTGGCGCTGAACCAGCCTTACGTCAACGGCAGCATCGTCGGCAGCAACTTCGGCGTGCGCGTGACTGCTGCGACCAAGGTGGGTGACTTCGATGGCGCGCTCACCGAAGTGAGCGGCTATGCCCACATCATGAGTACCAACCAGTGGGTGCTGGAAGAGTCCGATCCCTTCCCGACCGGTTTCTTCCTGCGCTGACTTCCCCCACAGGATTCCCATGCACATCCTCGACTCCCTCCAGACCGCGCAGGCACTGCCCTATTCCGCACTGGTCGATGCCCTCGCACACGCCGCGCAGGAACTGGCCAGCGGTGCCATCCGCGCACCAGAGCGCCAGGTGGTTCCCATCGATGCCAACAGCGTCTTGCTGGGCATGCCCGCCATTGCCGAGGATATCTCGGTGACCAAGCTCATTACCGTGCATGGCGACAACGCCCGCCATCAGTTGCCGGCGATCCAGGGTGAGTTGATTGCCTTCGAGACCGGCACCGGCCGACGCCTGGCCCTGATGGATGGCCCCACCGCCACGGCGCGCCGCACCGCAGCCATGAGCCTCCTTGGCATTCGTACGCTGTTGCCGCGCACGCCGCAATCGGCGCTGCTGATCGGCACCGGCGCGCAGGCGGCGGCGCATGCCGATGCCCTGGCCGAAGTGTATGGTGTGCGTCAGTTCTGGGTCGCCGCACGCGACCTCGCACGTACCCAGGCCTTCTGCCAGGCCATCAGCGAACGCCATCCGCAAGTGGTGGCCAGTCCGCTCCCGGCACAGATGTTGCAACAGGACTTACCGCGCACCGATGTGGTGATTGCCTTGACCACGTCACGCGTGGCCGTCATTCCCGAGCAGATCGCGGCCGATACGCTGGCCATCGGCGTCGGTGCCTTCAAGCCGGACATGGTGGAGTTCCCGGCCAGCCTGCTGCATGCACGCCGCATCGTGGTCGATGACCTGGCCGGCGCGCATCACGAAGCAGGCGACCTGATCCAGGCCAAGGTGGACTGGGCGGGCGTGGCCGGCATCGGCGATGTGCTGGCCGGCAAGACGGCGGTGAACACGCTCGACAGTGCAGGGGCGCTGCCGGTGTTCAAGACCGTGGGCCAGGCCGCGTGGGACCTGGCGGCAGCGCGCGTGATGCGCACCACACTGGGGATCTGAAAATTGCGCGTGCATGCGCGCTTAATTTGATAAATAATTTACGCTTTTTTCGCGAACGCCCGTGCGTTTGCGGTTTCCTTGCAATTTCCTGACGTTTCACAACAATCATCCTCCTGAAGGAGACACCGTTTCATGGACATTTTCATCCAGCAGATCATCAACGGATTGGTGCTAGGCAGCATGTACGCACTGATCGCCCTGGGCTACACCATGGTGTACGGGGTGCTGAACCTGATCAACTTTGCCCACGGCGACATCCTGATGGTGGGCGCCATGGTCGGCCTGTCGATCCTCAAATTGGTGCAGCAGGTCGCGCCTGACCTGCCGGGCATCGTCAAGCTGATCATCGCCATCGTCGGTGCCATTCCTGTGTGCGTGATCGTGAGCTTGCTGATCGAGCGCATCGCTTACCGTCCGCTGCGCAACGCGCCGCGCCTGGCGCCGCTGATCACCGCCATCGGCGTGTCGATCCTGCTGCAGACCTTCGCCATGATGATCTGGGGCCGCAGCCCGCTGCCGTTCCCGCAGATCATGCCCTCGACCCCGGTCAACATCGCCGGTGCCCTGATCTCGCCAACCCAGATCATGCTGTTGATCCTGGCCCTGGCCGCGATGATCGGCCTGGTGCTGATCGTGGAGAAGACCAAGATGGGCCGCGCCATGCGCGCCACCGCCGAGAACCCGCGCATCGCTGGCTTGATGGGCGTGGACGCCAACCGCGTCATCATCGTCACCTTCGCCATCGGTGCTGCATTGGCGGCCATTGCCGGCGTGATGTGGGCTGCCAACTATTCCACCGCGCAGTTCGCCATGGGCTTCGTGCCGGGCCTGAAGGCCTTCTCGGCCGCGGTGCTGGGTGGTATCGGCAACATCTACGGCGCCATGCTGGGCGGCATCCTGCTGGGCCTGATCGAAAGCCTGGGTGCCGGTTACATCGGTGACCTGACCGGCAACTTCCTGGGCAGCAACTACCAGGACATCTTCGCCTTCATCGTGCTGATCATCGTGCTGACCCTGCGCCCGTCCGGGATCATGGGTGAGCGTGTGGCGGATCGGGCCTGAGTTTTTAAGTTAGTTCATTGTTGAAACTTAGAAACAAAAACTTAAAAGCAGAAATTTAGAAACTTAAGAAATCGGAAGAGAACACTATGGCTCTCATGACCTTCGACATGAAGCGCAACCCCCGGCAGGCGCAGTTCAGCCTGCTGGCGCTGTTGGCGCTGATGATCATCTTCCCCATGATCGCCCAGCATTTCGGCAATTCGTGGGTGCGCATCATGGATATGGCGCTGCTCTACATCATGCTGGCCCTGGGCCTGAACGTGGTGGTGGGTTTTGCCGGCCTGCTGGACCTGGGCTACATCGCCTTCTATGCCATCGGTGCGTACACCGCTGGTTTGCTGGCCTCGCCACAGTTCGCGCAGGTGATCGAATCCTTCATCAACACCTATCCGGCCATCGGCAATTTCCTGGTCTGGCTGTGCGGTCCGCAGATCGTGCAGAACGGCATCCACTTGTCGCTGTGGCTGATCGTGCCGATCTCGGGCATGCTGGCGGCGCTCTTCGGTGCGCTGCTGGGTGCGCCGACCCTGAAGCTGCGTGGTGACTACCTGGCCATCGTGACGCTGGGCTTCGGCGAGATCATCCGTATCTTCATGAACAACCTGAACGCGCCGGTGAACATCACCAACGGTCCGCAGGGCATCAACCTGATCGACCCGATCCGCGTCTTCGGTGTATCGCTGGCCGGTGAACCGGGTTCGGGTTCGATGCTGAAGGTCTTCGGCATGAACCTGCCCTCGGTGAACGCGTACTACTACCTGTTCCTGGTGCTGTGCATCTTCGTGATCTTCTTCTCGAGCCGCCTGCAGGATTCGCGCCTGGGCCGTGCCTGGGTGGCGATCCGTGAAGATGAAATCGCCGCCAAGGCGATGGGCATCAACACCCGCAACGTCAAGCTGCTGGCCTTCGCCATGGGCGCGTCCTTCGGTGGCGTGGCCGGTGCCATGTTCGGTGCCTTCCAGGGCTTCGTCTCGCCGGAATCCTTCTCCCTGACCGAATCCATCGCCGTGCTGGCCATGGTGGTGCTGGGCGGCATTGGCCACATTCCGGGCGTGGTGCTGGGTGGCGTGATCCTGGCCGCGCTGCCGGAAGTGCTGCGCCACGTGGTGGAGCCGCTGCAGATGGCGATCTTCGGCAAGGTCTGGATCGATGCGGAAGTGCTGCGCCAGCTGCTCTATGGCCTGGCCATGGTGATCATCATGCTGACCCGTCCGGCTGGCCTGTGGCCCTCGCCGCGCCATGAAGACCGTCCCGAAGTGGACCACACCAAAGTCGGTACCACCGGCGAAGTCAAAGCTTAATCTGGAGCACAGAACATGACACAAACACTGCTCAAGATCCGTGACGTCAGCAAGCGTTTCGGCGGCCTGCAAGCCTTGAATGGCGTGGGCATCACCATCGAGCGCGGCCAGATCTATGGCCTGATCGGCCCCAACGGCGCCGGCAAGACCACGTTTTTCAATGTCATCACGGGCCTGTACCAACCCGATACCGGCAGCTTCGAACTGGACGGCAAGCCTTATTCGCCGAGCGCCCCGCACGAGGTGGCCAAGGCTGGCATCGCCCGCACCTTCCAGAACATTCGCCTGTTCGGTGAAATGACCGTGCTGGAAAACGTGATGGTCGGTTGCCACGTGCGCACCAAGCAAAATGTTTTCGGTGCCGTGTTCCGCCACAAGGCGGCGCGTGAGGAAGAAGCGGCGATCCGCGCCAAGTCGCAGCAGCTGCTGGACTTCGTGGGCATCGGCCAGTTCGCCAAGCGCACGGCGCGCCATCTGTCGTATGGCGACCAGCGCCGTCTGGAAATCGCGCGCGCCCTGGCGACCGATCCGCAACTGCTGGCCCTGGATGAACCGGCGGCCGGCATGAACGCTACCGAGAAACTGGCCTTGCGCGAGCTGCTGGTGAAAATCCAGGCCGAGGGTAAAACCATTCTGCTGATCGAACACGACGTGAAGCTGATGATGGGCCTGTGCAATCGCATCACGGTGCTGGACTACGGCAAGCCGATTGCCGAAGGCGTGCCGGCTGACGTGCAGAAAAACCCGGCGGTGATCGAGGCCTACCTCGGTGCAGGACATTAAGCGAGACCACAGAACATGACAACGAACATTCTCAAAGTCGACCAACTGAGCGTGGCCTATGGCGGCATCAAGGCCGTCAAGGGCATCAGCCTGGAAGTCAACGACGGTGAACTGGTTACCCTGATCGGCGCCAATGGCGCCGGCAAGACCACCACCCTCAAAGCCATCACCGGCACGCTGCCCAGCAGCAAGGTCGATGGTCACGTGTATTACATGGGCAATCCGTTGAAGGGCAAGAAGTCCTTCGAGCTGGTCAAGGACAAGCTGGCGATGGTGCCCGAAGGCCGTGGCGTATTTACGCGCATGAGCATCCAGGAAAACCTGTTGATGGGTGCCTACACCAGCAATGACAAGGGCCAGATCCAGGCTGACGTGGACCGCTGGTTCGAGGTCTTCCCGCGCCTGAAGGAACGTGCGGCGCAGATGGCGGGTACCTTGTCGGGTGGTGAACAGCAGATGCTGGCGATGGCGCGCGCATTGATGAGCCATCCCAAGCTGCTGTTGCTGGATGAGCCGTCGATGGGCTTGTCGCCGATCATGGTGGAGAAGATCTTTGAAGTGATCCGCAATGTGTCGGCACAGGGGATCACGATCCTGCTGGTGGAACAGAACGCCAAGCTGGCACTGCAGGCGGCGCATCGTGGTTACGTGATGGAGTCGGGCCTGATCACCATGGAAGGGCAGGCGCAGCAGATGCTGGATGATCCACGGGTGAAGGCGGCTTATCTGGGTGAGGGATAAGGCTATCCATCAATTCGTAAATGATATAAATCATTTGTGAAGTATCGATTAAAAAAACGCAGCCTTGGCTGCGTTTTTTTCGTATAAATCTGGTGCTTCGTTTGGATGGGATCACGTATATACAGTGATGAGCAATCGCTATCGGCCAAACTCAATGCTCTTCAATGCGCGCATGAAGTCTCGATAATGCAGTTCGTTCGGCGCTCGGGGATTACGGTCCCGCGCAAGGCAGGTGGCGAACTCCAGGCTGTTTTTCTGATTGCCGATCACGGCGATGAAACATCGTTGTGGCCGTTTCGGTGCCGCATCGCCCATCTCTTTGCGCGTCGGCTCCGTGCGCCGCGTCCAGAGATAGCCGGTCCAGTCCTTGCCGCGGATCTTCTCCCGCTTGATTTCATCTTGTTGGGTGGCCCAGAGAAAATCCACACCGTACTCGTTGAGCTGTATCGCATCATCTTCCTGATCCAGGTGGTCAGTACGGGCAGGGACGGCGATCCAGTCGGAGATGCCCGAAGCGAGGTAGTCCTGTGTGGATTGTCCCGAGAGAAATCCTTCCGTATTCGCCAGCAGTCCGGGGCCGGGAAAGTCTTCTGGATAATGGCCCATCTGAAGTACCTTGGCACCACGATAGTGTGCAAGCGCAGTGCATGTGATGATGGGTGAGCTGCTCGGTGGACGCATCGAAAAATGGCAGGTTTCCTTGATCCTGCGTTGCTTGAATTTGAAAAGAGTAGCTGCGTTAGCGGCGGCCGCATGGACGTGACAGCTTGACGCGAGACACAGCATCAGGAGCGAAATCAGTATCTTCACCGATGAGGATTGTTGGAGGGATCCGGGCGACAGGTTTGGTTCTGTGTTCATGGAAGGGGAAAGTCTCATTGACTATCGAAAGTGATGCTGTAGATCATCTTCATGAAGTCGCCCACATCGAACTCTGCGGGGTCGGTTTTTTTTCCATTACGCGGCAAGCAGATGAGATCCGAGTACAGCGTCACGGTCGCATTCCCGATGATCAGGAGAAAGCATTCCTTGTCGATTGCATCGTAGGGACAATCCCGTACAAGGTCGCTCTTTTTCAGTCGGGATGATCTGCGCCAAAGGTAGCCTCGCCAGTTGTTGGCCGCGATCTTTTCTACCTGAATCTGTCTCATGCTCTTTGCGCACAGGTCCGTCACTAATTGTTCGGTGAGATGCAGTTCTTCGCCAGGGATTGATTCGCCGGTATCGTCATTTCTCTTGAGCTTTCCTTTTGCTCCGGGTCCAACAAGCTTTTCTAAAGAACGATTGGTAATTCCCAAAGTAATCTGGCGAGCAAAGTCGTTATGCTCAAACTGATTCACGAAGTAGCTGATGCTCATCGCCCGGTAGGCATCGGTCAATTGCCGATCCCCACTGCAGCTAACCCCGTCAATCGTATCGGCCAGAGTGATTGCGAACCCACAACGATTCTGCATTTCTACATCCAGATAGATAGGCTCTTGGTCGACCGCTGCTGCGCCAGCGGAGAATGATATTGCTGCAAGCAGGGAGATTTTCGCGGCCGTGATAATCCGGCTCATTATCTGTCCCTTCGCTGGGCTTGGACGTTTGTGTCCGTTATTTTCTGCCCGTTGAGATCACGACCGACAGGAAATAACCCCTCGCCAGCTGGTGGATTGGGCAAGAGCGTATTCAGCCATGCAGCATCAGAGAAATTGCGAGGGAGAGGAGGGAGGAAGAGAGGGCTCAGCAGCATGGTGTCTCACTTTGAAAATGGTGGCCGGCTGTTATCCCGAAGAGGGGCGTTGGGTGAGGGCCTACATCGGCACGCATGAATCGTTATGATGGTTCCATCGGCAATCGCTAGTGGCTAAACTCGATGCTCTTCAATGCGCCCATGAAGTCTCGATAATGCAGTTCGGTTGGCGCCCGAGGATTACGATCCCGAGCGAGGCAGGTGGCGAACTCCAGGCTGTTTTTCTGATTGCCGATCAACGCGATGAAACATCGTTGTGGCCGTTTAGGTGCCGCATCGCCCATCTCTTTGCGTGTCAGCTCCGTGCGCCGCGTCCAGAGATAGCCGGTCCAGTCCTTGCCGCGAAGCTTCTCGCGTTTTATCTCATCTGGCCGGGTGGCCCAGAGAAAATCCACACCGTATTCGTTGAGCTGTATAGCATCATCGTTCTGATCCAAATCTCCAGTGGGCGCTGGGACGGCGATCCAGTCCGAGATGCCTGAAGCGAGGAAGTCCCGCGTCGATTGTCCAGAGAGAAAACCCTCCGTGAAGGCCAATAGGCCAGGTCCCGGAAAGTCCTGCGGATAATGGCCTATCTGCAGCACCTTGGCGCCAGGGTAGTGGGGAAGATTCGCACAGGTGATGAACGCAGCACTGCGAGGGAGCTGCATATCGAGAAGACATTTGCGTCGGACATCACTTTGGGCGTCATGTGCGAAGGCTTCGCGGGTTCCTGCCATGCTGGTCGTTGCCAGCGTGGCTGTGAGCAAGAACGAGCAATAAAGCGGACGCATATTCAACGATATTCTCCTGAATGGAAGATGGTGGTTCCCGAGCAGAGGGCGCAAGTAGGTCATCCGTCTGTTCAAGAAAAGGAAAACTAATCTGTATTGAACCTGATGCTGTGAATCATCTTGAGGAAATCCTCAAAGTCAAATTCACTGGGGTATGTTTTCTTACCATTTCTGGGTAAGCAGATCGGAGAGAAGTGCAAGATTCTGGAACTATTGCCGATAATGGCGATGAAACATGCTTCTGAAATATCTGAAGCCATGCATAGGTTGCCAAGATCAGCGTGTTTCAGTCTTGACTCCCTTACCCACAAATAACCAGACCAGTTGTCTCCAGCGATTCTGCGCATTTGGCCAGCGGCATTCGGCTTGGTGCATACCTCCCGCATACTGGATTGAGTGAGCGCCGGATCTCGATGCGGCCGATGAGGCTCGGCGCTGTCATGGTCATTGGGAGTCAATTGACCTGCCGCTCCCTTGGCGAAATAGTCGTCCAGAGATATTTTCCGAATGATCCCTTCGATAGTCCTGTCAAAGTCATTATGTTCGAACTGCCTGAGAAGGTATCCGATGGAGAGCGTCGTATATTCATTCTCATGAAGATGAGCGCCGCAATCGACCGACTCCACAGTCGCGGGCATCAGCATTTTTAGGCCGCAGTTTCTCTCTGATACCACTTCGATAGCGCGCATGCTGTTCAAGGAGTCTCCTGTACTACCCCAAGTGTTTTCTGCAACAAGAAGAAATGAAAGAGAAAGCATCAGCATTTTGTTGTTGATGGTCATCCCCAGCAAATCCTTGCGGTAGACTTTTTTGCCCGCCTTCATGCCGGCTTCCACTTGGCTCAGATGCATGTAGAGAGAATAGAAGACGATCTGGGTGGCCGCCGCGCCCTCGCCGATGTCCGTGTCATGGCGAATCACGACGCAACCATCATCGGTCCAGCCCAGATAGTTCAGGGCATGTTCACGATTGTCGTTCTTTGGCGTGGCGCTACGGCTGAAGATGACCGTGCCATCGGCAATGGCATGGACCCATTCCGTACCCTTGGCGTGAGCAGGAGCCTGCACATGCAGGCCGCCATGCCAGTTGAGATCACGGCTGACAGGAAACAAGCCCTCGCCAGCCGGTGGATCGGGCAAGAGCGTGTTCAGCCATGCAGCATCAGAGAGATTGCCAGGGCGAGGAGGCAAGAAAGGAGGGCTCAGCAGCATGGGGTCTCACTTTGAAAACGGTGACCGGTTTTTTTCCTGAAGAGGGGCTTTGGGCAAAAGAGGGAGCTCGAACTTGATGCGCGCGGCCCCCTCCAGCAGCTTTTGCCCTGCATGCACGGTTAGGGTCCCCGGACAGAGCACCGTGATATTCCCGCCATCAATGACGATGCTGGCCCCACCCGCCGTGGCCAGCGTAATCTTGCGTGCCGCCGCCCAGCTCACGCCGGCATTGGCACTGACCACCTGCAACTGGTCACGCGCCTGCACGGTCAAACTGCCCGCCTGCGCCCCCACATCGATGTCGCGCTGTGCGGCAATCATCTGCAAGCCGATGCCCTTGTCACCTGCAGCGGTGGCCCCGGCCAGCACACCGATGGCCTGCTGCGTACGCACCCGCAAATGCTGCCCGCTGACGTGCTGCGCATCCTGGCCGGCAATGAGGCTCACACTCTCGCCGTTGGCCATCTGCAGATGCTGGCCCGCCACCACCCCCAGCCCTTCCTTCGCAGCGACCTGAATCAGCGGCGTGCTGCTGGCAGGCAGGTCCTGCTGCGCGATCCCGGCTTGCGCGGCGATGGCCTTGTTGAGCGCATCAAGCCCCTCGGCCATGCCTGCGGTGCGATGCGTGCGCGCCGCTTCATCGAAGGTCTTGCGTGTCTGTGCAGCCTGTCGCACCATGGCCCGCTGCCCCATGTTGTCCCCGGCCGGGTCACGATGGCTTGCGTGATGTTCCACCCGGTAGCTGGAAAACAGCAGGCCGCGCCCCGCACGCATCACGCCGTAGGCATCGGTGCGCAATTCCACGCCCGTGCCACGGAAGCTGCCACGATAATTGTCGGCACCATGAATCAGGTGCCCGAGATTGAGCTCGCTCCCCGCCTGGGTGCTCTTGAGCTGGATGCGGCCTCGGCCGTCGCTGTCGTCGAAGAGCAGCTGGTTGTACCCCCAGCCACCGAATTCCTTGGAGCGGATGCCCCATTGCGCCGCAGGATTGCGGTGCCCGTCCAGATCCGCGCTGGCACCATGCCAGGTCGGTGCGTTTCCCCCGGCCAGATTGCCCTGGCCGCCGATGGCGGTATCGCTGGCCCATTGAAATACCTGCGTGTTTGCAGAAAACTTCACCTCGCCTCCCGGCGTCGGTGTGACACCTCCCTCCCCACGGCCGTTGTAGAGGGCCCCCAGCACAATCGGTCGTTCCAGGTCGTTTTCAATGAACTGGACGAGCACTTCCTGCCCGATGCGCGGCAAGAACTGCATCCCCATGCCCGGGCCGGCACAGCGCTGGCCCACACGGACCCAGCAAGTGGCCCCCGCATCGCCATGCCGTCCCTGCCAGTGGAAACGGATGTGGATGCGGCCGAGATGGTCGCAGCAGATTTCGTCGGGACCATTGGGCGTGGTCTGGCCCTCATGGCCGACCACGATGGCGCTCTGGCTGCCCCGCGCCCATGCGTGCGGCCTGCGCTCCAGGCCGGTGCCATCGGCCAGCACGGGCCGCCAGACAATATCGGCGCGGATCGCCTCGAAGAGGTTGGCATGGCCCGTGCGGCGTGCCAGATCGATCAGGCTGCGGTCCGGCGCCTGTATCGCGTCCACCGTGGCGGCCTTGAGGCAGGCATGGAGGGCGTCTTCCAGCAAGACCGGCAGGGGACCAAACAGCTCGGCCAGCGCCGCTTGCGTATCGGCGGGCAGATTGTTGACGCCCACGCTGAGCACCGCCAGCACGGCATATTCCTGCTCCTTGCCCGCCAGCGGCCCTTGCCTCAGGGTAAAGCGCGAGCCGGCCCGCAAGCTGCGCACCGTGCTGCGTCCACGCCAGCGCTTGTTGCGGGCCTCGGCGGCTTCCATCATCAGGCGTGCATGGCGGTCTGCAGCGTCGTTGTCCTCGGTGACCGGGCCAGCGCTGTCATAGCTTTCCAGCCTGGGGGCAGTCTGGCCTCCGAAGTCGTGATGCGTGGGAATGCGGGCGGCGATGGAATGTTTGTTCTGGTAGTCATAGGACAGCAGCGTGTAGCTGGCCGCCTGCAGGCTGCGGTATGCCGCCAGGGCCTGGATGCCGTCCTGCTGCTCCTGCTCGCGGGCCGCGTGGAAGCGGATGCCATCATGGGCCGCACTGGTGGGATCCTCCGGAAAAGCGCTGCTCGCGGCGCTGTCGGCAAAGATCACCAGCCGATGTTCCTGCGGGCTGGCCGCATGTTCTTCGATGCGCCAGGAGAGCCCTTCGCCAGCCAGCAGCCGACTGATGAAGTCCAGATGCGTCTGCCGGTACTGCACGGTGTAGCTGCGCGGCGGCAGGTGATGCAGGCAGGCCAGCGCATCGCTGCTCCAGTGCCAATCCGCATGGGGTGCAAACTCGCGGAAGACTTCATCGACCACCTCGATGAGGCGCTTGTCCTGCCACACGCGGCTGGTAGTGGCTTGCGACAGCAGCCAGGGCCAGGGGGCCATGCGCAGTCGATAGCGACAGAATCCACCATCGCCGCCCAGCCTGGCCACTTCGTGGATGAGACCGCTGCTGCGACGCAGGCCGCCCTCGGCCAGCCGTGTTTCCAGCGTAGCGCGGCAACCCGGCAGGGAACGGGCCGCCACCTCCGTATCCAGGCTAAGGACGATCAGCTCGGTGGCGCCCACTGCATGCAGGGCCTCTGCCGCCGCCCAGGCCTCGACCAGCAAGCAGTCCTCAGCCTGGCCGGCGATCTCCAGACGATAGAGGCGCGTTGCCGCCGAGAAGGGGAGCAGACGAGAGAGCAACTGACTGGCGTGATCCATGACAAGCCCCAGGACAATGACGGGCCGTCATTCTTGTTCGGCAACTTCGTACTTCCAGAAAATCCAAGAAAATCCCGGGCAAAGCTCGAAAGGCACCGAAAAATGTTTCGAATAAATTGGGAATTGCCTCGCCAGGGGGGCAATGACCCGGGCTCAGGCCAGCTCGGACCGTTCATCGCCCCGGAAGCCGCGACAGTACTGCGAAAGGCGCTATGGGGGCACCGATGTGGAAAATTAAAAATCGTATAAATGAAATGGGCCGAATTAAATATTGGGCGAAAGCATGAAATACAGAATTAATATTGGCATCAAGCACATAGAATCCGGTTGCCCATTTCCATCCCATTTCGACTCCAGACCATGACCACCGTCGCCTCCGCCGCCCCTGCGGCCTCCGCTTCCAGCCTGCCTTTTGGCACATTCCAGGCCGAGTTGCTGCCGGCCCCCAGCCCGCTGCGTGCGGCCATCACCGCCGCCTATCGCCGCGACGAGCGCGAGGCCGTGCAATGGCTGCTGCAGCAGGTGCAGGGCCAGCAGTCCTGGAAGGACGCCACCCAGCAACTGGCCAAAAAGCTGGTGCAGCAGGTGCGCGAGAAGCGCACCCGGTCCTCCGGCGTGGATGCGCTGATGCATGAATTCTCGCTGTCCTCCGAAGAAGGCGTGGCGCTGATGTGCCTGGCCGAAGCGCTGCTGCGCATCCCCGACCGCCAGACCGCCGACCGCCTCATCGCCGACAAGATCAGCAAGGGCGACTGGCGCAAGCACCTGGGCGAGTCGCCGTCGCTGTTCGTCAATGCCGCCACCTGGGGCTTGCTCATCACCGGCAAGCTGGTCTCCACCAGCAGCGAAAGCGGCCTCACGCAAGCCATCACGCGCCTGATCGGCAAGGGCGGCGAGCCGCTCATCCGCAAGGGCGTCGACCTGGCCATGCGCATGCTGGGCAACCAGTTCGTGACCGGCCAGACCATCGAAGAAGCACTGGACAACAGCCGCGACAACGAAAAGCGCGGCTATCGCTATTCCTACGACATGCTGGGCGAAGCCGCCCTGACCATGCATGACGCCGATGCCTACTACCAGTCCTACGAGACCGCCATCCACGCCATCGGCCGCGCCTCCAACGGCCGCGGCATCAAGGATGGCCCGGGCATCTCGGTCAAGCTCTCGGCCCTGCATCCGCGCTACTCGCGCGCCCAGCATGCACGCGTGATGGGTGAACTGCTGCCGCGCCTGAAGCAGTTGCTGCTGCTGGCCAAGCAATACAACATTGGCCTGAACATCGACGCCGAAGAAGCCGACCGCCTCGAACTGTCGCTGGACATGATGGAAGAACTGGTGGCCGACCCCGACCTGGCCGGCTTCGACGGCCTGGGCTTCGTGGTGCAGGGCTACCAGAAGCGCTGCCCCTTCGTCATCGACTACCTGGTCGACCTGGCCCGCCGCAACGGCCGCCGCCTGATGATCCGCCTGGTCAAGGGCGCTTACTGGGACAGCGAAATCAAGCGCGCCCAGGTCGATGGCCTGGAGGGCTATCCGGTCTATACCCGCAAGGTGCATACCGACCTGTCCTACCTGACCTGCGCACAAAAGCTGCTGGCGGCGACCGACGTCATCTATCCGCAATTCGCCACGCACAACGCCCACACGCTGGCGGCGATCTATCACTGGGCCAAGCAGCACCAGGTCGACAACTACGAATTCCAGTGCCTGCACGGCATGGGCGAGACCCTGTACGACCAGGTGGTCGGTGCCGAGAACCTGGGCAAGGCCTGCCGCATCTATGCCCCGGTCGGTTCGCACCAGACCCTGCTGGCCTACCTGGTGCGCCGCCTGCTGGAAAACGGTGCCAATTCCTCCTTCGTCAACCAGATCGTCGACGAGGCCGTGCCGCTGGACCGTCTGGTGGCCGATCCCATCGAGACCGTGCGCGCCCAGGGCGGCGTGCCGCATCCGGCCATCGTCTTGCCGCAGCAGCTGTATGGCCAGGAGCGCAAGAATTCTTCGGGTATCGATCTCTCCAATGAATCGCGCCTGCAGCAACTGGGTGAACTGTTCGTCTCCATGGCCCAGCGCCAGTGGCAGGCCGCACCGCTGATCGCGGGCGAATTGGCTGCGCAGCCCGCACAGGCCGTGCGCAATCCGGCCGACCATCGTGAAGTCGTCGGCCAGGTCAGCGAAGCCACCGTGGCCGATGTCGATACGGCGCTGACCGCCGCCACGGCCTACGCGCCGCAATGGCAATCGACCCCGGCCGCCGAGCGCGCCGCCATGCTCGAACGCGCGGCCGACCTGCTGGAAGACCATATCGCCGAACTGATGGCCCTGGCCGTGCGCGAAGCCGGCAAGTCGCTACCCAATGCGATTGCGGAGGTGCGTGAAGCGGTCGACTTCCTGCGCTACTACGCCATCGCCTCGCGTCACGATGGCAACGTGCTGGCCTGGGGGCCGGTGGTGTGCATCAGCCCGTGGAATTTCCCGCTGGCGATCTTCATCGGCGAGGTCAGCGCTGCGCTGGCGGCCGGCAACGTGGTGCTGGCCAAACCGGCCGAGCAGACTGCGTTGATCGCCCATCGCGCCGTGCAACTGCTGCATGAGGCCGGTGTGCCGCGCGCCGCCCTGCAGCTGCTGCCGGGCCGGGGCGAGACCGTGGGTGCGGCACTGACCTCGGATGTGCGCGTCAAGGGCGTGATCTTCACCGGTTCCACCGAAGTGGCGCAGCTCATCAACCGCACCCTGGCCCAGCGCAAGCACGATGATGGCGACGGCAGCGGCGAACATGGCGATGTCCCGCTCATCGCCGAGACCGGCGGCCAGAATGCGCTCATCGTCGATTCCTCGGCACTGGCCGAACAAGTCGTGCAGGACGTGCTGTCCTCCGCCTTCGACAGTGCCGGCCAGCGTTGCTCGGCCCTGCGCATCCTGTGCCTGCAGGAAGACATCGCCGACCGTACCCTGGAGATGCTCAAGGGCGCCATGGCCGAACTGCGCGTGGGCCGTCCGGACCGTCTCTCCACCGACATCGGCCCGGTCATCGATGCCGAGGCCCAGCAGAACCTGCTGGCCCACATCGAGCGCATGCGCAAGAGCGCCCGTGCCGTGCACCAGCTGCCGCTGGGCGAGGATTGCCAGCACGGCACCTTCGTGGCGCCGACCGTCATCGAGATCGACGACCTGGCGCAACTGCAGCGCGAAGTCTTCGGCCCCGTGCTGCACGTGCTGCGCTATCGCCGCGATGCGCTGCCACAGCTGATCGATGCCATCAACGCCACCGGCTATGGCCTGACCCTGGGCGTGCATTCGCGTATCGACGAGACCATCGATTTCGTGGCCCAGCGTGCGCACGTGGGCAACATCTACGTCAACCGCAACATCGTGGGCGCGGTGGTGGGGGTGCAGCCCTTCGGCGGTGAAGGCAAGTCCGGCACCGGTCCCAAGGCCGGTGGCCCGCTCTACCTCAAGCGCCTGCAGCGCCATGCGCAACTGCATGAGGAACTGACCCGCGCGCAACCGGCGCAAGTGCCCAACACGCTGCTGGACAGCCTGCTGGACTGGGCCCGCACCCATGGCCACGAGCGCCTGGCCGCCAGCGGTGAGCGCTATCACCGCGACAGCCTGCTGCAGCGCAGCCTGCTGCTGCCTGGCCCCACCGGCGAGCGCAATACCCTGGGCTTCGCCCCGCGTGGCCTGGTGCTGTGCGTGGCCGCCAGCGTCGGTACGTTGTTGAATCAACTGGCAGCGGCCTTCGCCACCGGCAATACGGTGGTGGTCGATGAGACCACCGCGGCGCTGTTGCCGGCCGGCCTGCCCGCGCCGGTGCGTGCGGCCATCCGCCGTGCCAGCCAGCTGGAGGCCGAAGCGCTGCAGGCCGCCCTGGTGGACAGCCACCAGGCTGCCGCATGGCGCGTGCGCCTGGCCGAGCGCGAAGGTGCGCTGGTGCCGTTGATCCTGTGCAGCGAAGACGGTGCCATTCCCCTGTGGCGCTTGCTGGCTGAGCGCGCGCTTTGCGTCAACACCACGGCCGCCGGCGGCAATGCCAGCCTGATGACGATTTCGGTGTAATCGCTCCCGCCGCCTGAGACGGGCGCCCCGGCCTTGTGGCCAGGGCGCCCGTTTTTCTTGTGGGCGTAGAATATTGCCCTCGATGGCGGCCCACCCGATGGCATGACTTGCAATCCGGCCGGCCAGCCCCATCTCGACAGGAATGCGGAACCGGTACGTCCCTCCGCTGCTCCCCGGCACATATTGAACAGAGGCAAGCATGGAACAATTTCACGGCACCACCATCCTTTCCGTCCGTCGCGGCAACCAGGTCGCGCTCGGCGGTGACGGCCAGGTGACGCTTGGCAACATCGTCATGAAGGGCAGTGCGCGCAAGGTGCGCAAGCTCTATCACGGCAAGGTCCTGGTCGGTTTCGCCGGCGGCACGGCTGACGCGTTTACCCTGCTTGACCTGTTCGAAGCCAAGCTGGAAAAACACCAGGGCAACCTGATGCGCGCCTCGGTCGAGCTGGCCAAGGACTGGCGCACCGACCGCATGCTGCGCCGCCTGGAAGCCATGCTGCTGTGCGCGGACCGCGATACCACCCTGGTCATCACCGGCAATGGCGACGTGCTCGAACCCAATGACGGTATCGGCGCCATCGGTTCCGGCGGCAGCTATGCCCAATCGGCCGCCAAGGCCTTGTATGAGAACACCGAGCTGACCCCGGCCGAGATCGTCAAGAAGTCGCTGACCATCGCCGGGGAGCTGTGCATCTACACCAACCTGAACCACATCATCGAGACGCTGGAATAAGCCGCGCAGCGCGCATTTCCTGCCTATTTCTCCGATGAATCGTCACAGCGTAAAGATCACCACCATGAATATGACTCCCAAGGAAATCGTCTCCGAACTCGACAAGCACGTGGTCGGCCAGGCTCGCGCCAAGCGCGCGGTGGCCATCGCCCTGCGCAACCGCTGGCGCCGCCAGCAGATCGAGGAGCCGCTGCGCCACGAGATCACGCCCAAGAACATCCTAATGATTGGCCCCACCGGCGTGGGCAAGACCGAGATTGCGCGGCGCCTGGCCAAGCTGGCCGATGCGCCCTTCATCAAGATCGAAGCCACCAAGTTCACCGAAGTCGGTTACGTCGGCCGCGACGTGGACACCATCATCCGCGACCTGGTCGACATCGGCATCAAGCAGACCCGCGAGCTGGAAACGCGCAAGGTGCGCACCCGCGCCGAGGATGCGGCCGAGGATCGCATCCTGGACGTGCTGCTGCCCCCTGCCCGCGATTTTGGCTTTACGCCCGAGGGCGGTGCCAGCGGCGAGAAGGACGACAAGAACACCACCCGCCAGACCTTCCGCAAGCGCCTGCGCGAAGGGGCGCTGGATGATCGCGAGATCGAGCTGGAATTGAATGACGCTGCACCGTCGATGGAAATCATGGCGCCGCCGGGCATGGAAGAAATGACCGAGCAGATCAAGTCCATGTTCTCGGGCCTGGGCAACCAGCGCAAGAAGGCGCGCAAGATCAAGATCAAGGAAGCCATGAAGCTGCTGATCGAGGAAGAAGCCGCCAAGCTGGTCAACGACGAAGAGCTCAAGCAGAAGGCCATCGCCAATGTCGAGCAGAACGGCATCGTCTTCCTCGATGAGATCGACAAGATCGCCACCCGCTCGCAGAACGGCAATGCCGACGTCTCGCGCGCCGGCGTGCAGCGCGACCTGCTGCCGCTGGTAGAGGGCACGACCGTCAACACCAAGTACGGCATGGTCAAGACCGACCACATTCTCTTCATCGCCTCCGGTGCCTTCCATCTGTCCAAGCCTTCCGACCTGATTCCGGAACTGCAGGGTCGTTTCCCGATCCGCGTGGAGCTGGATTCGCTGTCGATCGCCGATTTCGAGCGCATCCTGACCGGCACCGATGCCTGCCTCACCAGGCAGTACGAAGCGCTGCTGGCCACCGAAGGCGTGAAGATCGAATTCGCCGACAGCGGCATCAAGCGCCTGGCCGAGATCGCGCATACGGTCAATGAGAAGACCGAGAACATCGGTGCGCGCCGTCTCTATACCGTGATGGAAAAGCTGCTGGAAGAGATTTCCTTCACCGCAGGCGAAGCCGGTGTGGACGGCCTGCTCATCGATGCCGGGTATGTCGACGAGCGCCTGGGCGAGCTGGCCGTGGATGAGGACATGTCGCGCTACGTGCTGTAACGCGATGCTGGCATGACGCCCGCTGAGGCAAGGAGAATGCGATGGCCAACAAGACTTTGGGAACACGGCAGAAGCTGAGTTTTCGCATCGAGCCATCGCAATCCAGGCCACGCAATCCGGTGGCGCTGGCCGCGCAGCAGCGTGCCGGTGGCGCGGGTGCGCATCGCAAGAATGCCTCAGCACAGCGCCAGCAATTGAAGTCGGACCTGTTGAAGAAGCTCGTCGGTAATCCTGAAAAGGAATGAGAATGCAGGCAAGCTCTGCCGGCAAAGATGTATCAAAATGTTAGAAATGACGCAAAGCGCCGGTAGCGATACCGGCGCTTTTTCCTTGATGGCGGCCGATGTTGAAGCGGGGCTGCAAACGTGGAAGCGAAACTGGCGATAAAAAAATACAACAATTGCCATTTCAATCTTTGGCTCCCGTCTAAAAAATGACTTCTATCGACCAAGGTGCAGTCATGCGCGGCGAGAAGCATTAATGTTTGCCCATCCGACTGCAAGTGCGGATCCTCAAGACTATTTTTAGAGAAGGACGTCACATGAAAAAATCTCTGCTGGCACTCGCCGTTCTGGGCGCGTTCGCAGGCGCAGCCAATGCGCAAAGCTCCGTCACGATCTACGGTATCGTCGATACCGGTGTTGTCTACCAAAGCAAGGTTGCTACCGCCGCCGGCGGCACTGGCACCAAGTTTGGCCTGAACTCGGGCATCATCCAGGGTTCGCGTATCGGCTTCAAGGGTGTTGAAGATCTGGGCGGCGGTCTGTCGGCTGTGTTCCAACTGGAAACCGGCTTCACCAACGACAACGGCGGCCTGCAAGGCTCCGACGCTTCCACCGGTTCCAACCTGTTCCGCCGCAAGTCCGTGGTCGGTCTGGCTGGCAACTTCGGTACCGTGCTGGTCGGCCGTCAAACCGACTTCGCAGACACCATCTCGGCTTACACCGCCGTGCAAGACTTCGGTGGCTGGATCAACAACTCCGGTTCGAGCCTGGATCGCCTGCAAGGCACCCGCACCAACAACTCCATCAGCTACACCACGGCCAACCTGAGCGGCTTCACTGGTAACCTGATGTACGGCTTCGGCGAAACCGCTGGCCAGACCTCCGCCGGTCAATCCTTCGGCGTTGGCGGCAAGTACGACAACGGTCCGCTGGGTCTGGGCATCAACTACTACCAGTCCAAGGCCGGTGCAACTCCGTCTGACGTCTCGCTGATCCCTGCAACCTCGACCACCGCCAGCGTCAACACCCTGGCCGCGAACTCGGGCAGCACCGCGCAGAAGGTCCTCAACGTGGCAGCGTCCTACCAGTTCGGTCCGGCACGTGTGTACGGTAACTGGTCGCGCGTCAAGCAAGACCTGAACAACCAGGCCAACCTGACCGCCGTGGGCGTCGGTTCGCTGACCTCGGTGACCAACCGCACCCTGGCTCGTTCCAACAAGGCTGACATCTACGAAATCGGTACCGCTTACTCGCTGACCCCGTCGCTGAAGCTGCTGGCCGCTGTGGACCACACCCGTGCCAACTTCGACGGCGTGTCCAACAAGACCAAGCTGACCCAAGTCAGCCTGGGTACCGACTACTGGCTGTCCAAGCGCACCGACCTGTACGCCTTCCTGGCTTACACCAAGGCTAGCGACATGGTCAACCCGGGCGTCTCCGACAGCACCGGCACCGATGGCAACCAAGGCGCCGTCGCCGTGGGTATCCGTCACAAGTTCTAATGTGAGTTGAGCTGCGTCGTCTTCCCGGCGGCGCAGTGTGATGCACAAGTGAGCAAAAAAAGCGCCGCATGAGGTTCATGCGGCGCTTTTTTCATGTTCGCTTCATGTACTTCCGTTGCTGTCATTTTGTTAGATTTTGTAACTGACTTTCTCGCCTGGCGCATGAATGCAGCCATTTTTCCGCCGGCCCATTTTTCTCTTCGCATTGCACTCGGGTTTGGTGCATCGCCAGTGCCCATGGCGTGCGGTAAAGCTCATTTTCTGCACTGCAAAATACTCGCTTTCCGATCGCAATAAGCTGACAAAAGCCTTACTGGAGGCCGATCTTGATGACTGTAAAGAAAGCGTAATAAGCTCTCGCCAGCGCGCACTTTTTTGCGGCGCACTGCTCTAATGAGAGCACTACTTCGATGCGCGATGAGCTCATCCTCTCCCATGACCCGCGCATCGCACCGCCCCACAACGCCGTGGCGGACCCGCATTCAAATACTTAGTTTTTGATGCACACCGGACTGACGCAGCTTGCTGCGCCAGCGGGGACGTTTTCGTCCGCAGTTTCGTGACTGCGGATTTGCTGAGAAAGGAAAAGAACATGGCAACGAGAGAAGAGCTGGCCGTCATCAAGGCCGCGCGTGCAGGTGAGTCCCGTGCGCAGTTGGCCCTGGGTCGTCGCTACCTCAACGGCGGCAGCGGCCTGCCGCGTAGCAAGGGCACTGCTTTCTACTGGCTGCGTCGCGCTGCGCAACAGGGCGTGGACGATGCATGGATGATCATCGGCCGCAACATCACCTACGATCAGGTCAAGGAATTGTCTTCGCCGCAGGAAGCGGCCATCTGGTACGAGAAGGCTTTCGAAGCCGGCGTACCGCAGGCCGGCATCATCTTTGCCCGCCTGGTGCTGGAACACACCGAACAGTTCGACAGCAATGCGCATGCGCGTGCGATTGCGGCACTGTCGCTGCTGGCCAGCCGCGATGATCATGAGGCGCAATGGTTGCTGGCACAACAGATGCAGCGTCACGGCCAGCCCATGGTCCCCGGCCTGCCGACCTCGGCCGTGGAGGAAAGGCTGGTGCGGGAAGCCGCACGCGCCGGCATCGAGCAGGCGCAATACGCGCTGCTGGACAAAGCCTGGCACCAGGGCCAGGGCGAGGCCTTTGCGCGCGGCGCCGTGGTGCTCGTCAAGCGCCTGATGGAACGCAACAGCGCAGCCCTGGCGCAACTGGAGAAGGATGGCGATGCCGCCGGCCTGGTGCAGCTCAACGCCGAGGAAGCCACGCTGCTGCTGCGCTATGGCCAGTGGCACGCGCGCGCGGCCACGCCGGACCTGTCTCAACTGATGCGCCTGTTCGAACTGGCGGCCGTGGCGGGCGATGTCGAGGCACGCCTGGAACTGGGACTGCTGTGCGCCAAGATCGACCGCGCCGGCAACCGTGTGTTCATGGAGCAGGGGCTGGCCAATTTCAAGAAGGCGCTGCACTGGCTGCTGCTGGCCGGCGAGGGCGGTTCGGCCCAGGCCTGGCATGCGCTGGCACGCATCTATTCGCGCTCGATCTATTCACAGCGCAACCTGCAGGTAGCCCAGCAGTATCTGGAGAAGGCCGCCGAGGCCGGGCTGGTCGAGGCCCAGTGCGAACTGGCGCAGATTTTCTGGCGCAATCGCCGCGATGACCCCATGCACGACGTGAAGGCGCTCTACTGGTGGCAGCAGGCGGCCGCGCAGGGAGAAACGAGTGCGCTTGAAGCGCTGCGGCCGTTCATGGCCGAGGAAACTGCCCAGCCCTGGGCGCAGCAGGCACTGGCGCAGCTCAGCGACAAGCTGCGCAACAGCAATCCCTTCCTCAGCGCCCGTATCGAACTGGCGGCGACGTTCGGGCTGACCAAGCCGGAAGCGCTGCTCATCGACATCAAGCAGGCCGATTACGGCCACTGTCTGGTGGTTGACATCTGCGCCCATCACGCCCGCAGCAAGCGCCGCCTGATTGCCGTGCAGACCGAAGCCCAGCGCGCCGCCATCAATCGCGTGAGCCGTTTGTTTGGTGACGTGGACTGTGGTTTCAGCGGGCCGGAAGGCAATTACCGGCAGCGCCAGTACCGGTTGCGCACGGCCTTCCCTGATGTGGTGTAAGGCCGGATAGCCGGGATGAAACAAAACGGGGCGGCCTGAGCCGCCCCGTTGCACAAGTGAGGGTGATGGACCGCTTCAGTGCTGCCGGATGACCTGCTCGCCGTCAGCGCCGCCTTCCGGTCCGGCCTGGCCGAAGGAATAGAGCTCGTAGGCGCTGCCGTCATCCTCGGCACCGTACTGGTAGGAATTGCCCCAAGGGTCGCGCGGCAGGCGCTCGACGTAGCCGCCGATGGGCCAGTTCGCCGGAACCGGCGCGCGGGTGGGCTTGATCACCAAGGCCAGCAGGCCTTGGGCGGCACTGGGATAGCGGCCGTTGTCCTGGCGATAGCGTTCCAGCCCGGCGGCGATGGCTTGCATGTCTTTTTCGGCGGCCTGGGCCTGGGGGCTGTGGTCGTGGTTGAAGCGTGTCACCAGCGGCGGCAGCAGCAGGGCGGCGGCCACGGCCAGGACGGTCAGCACCAGGATCCAGCGCAGGCGCGCCAGGCCGCGCTGCAGGAACAGGAAGGCAGGATGTCGGAGGGATCGACGCATGGATGCTGCGGATTTATTCACGTGGACGGGTGAAGGCGGAACGGCGCCCGCTCAACTGCGCCCCCGCGGATGCGGCAAGACACAGGCGGGCGCCGCACCGCTTCAGGGCTTGATGGTGACCGGTACGCCGGCCTGGCTGCTGACCACTTCCGACAGCGTGGCGTAAAGCTCGCTGCCGTCGCGGGTGTTGAGCCAGTGGCTGCCGTCGAACTTGTAGTGGAAGCCCCCGGAACGCGCGGCCAGCCACATTTCCTGCATGGGGGCCTGGCTGTTGATGATGATCTTGGAGCCATTGTCCACGCACTCGATTTCCAGCACGTTGCCGCTGCGGCTGCATTCCACATCCAGGTCGCTGGCGTCGCAGGCATCTTCCAGGGCCGTCTCGATGGCGTTGAGGGTGGCGTCAGCCAGGTCCAGGAATTCCGATTCGGTCATGCTACACTCCAAGTCATTCTAAGATTTCGATGTAATCCGCCATTTTATCGTGAAGTCACACTATTCTCCTGCTCGTTGTGCAGCTTCCCTGGCGCTGTGCGCCGCCGTCCTGATGCTGGCCGGCTGTGGCCAGAAAGGCCCGCTGTACATGCCCAAGGTGCCGCCGGATCCGTTCGTGCGCACCCAGCCGGCCGCCCCGGCAGCGGCGAAGGACCAGGCGGGAGCCGCAGCTGGCGCCGACGACACGCCGGCCGCCGAGGCCCCCAAACGATGATGCCGGGCTGAAACATCACGCTGCAACGCAGCCGGTCCCCCCGTGATGAGGGCGGGGACTGCGCCAGGCGACTCCACCGAACTGCCTTTTTCCGCTGACTTTTCCGGATCCCCATGTCCCACTTTTCCTACCGCAACGGCGCGCTGCACGCCGAAGACGTCTCCCTGCAAGCCCTGGCCGACCAGTTCGGTACCCCGCTCTACGTCTATTCCAAGGCGGCGCTGGTGCAGAATTTCTCGGCCTATGCCGATGCCTGCCGTGCGGCCGGCCGTGACCAGGGCGGCAAGGGCGGCGCGCTGGTGTGCTACTCGGTCAAGTCCAATTCCAACCTGGCGGTGCTGAACCTGCTGGGCAAGCTGGGCTCGGGCTTCGACATCGTCTCCGGCGGCGAGCTGCTGCGGGTGGTAGCCGCCGGCGGTGATGCGCGCAAGGTGATCTTCTCGGGCGTGGGCAAGGGCCGCGACGAGATGAAGCTGGCGCTGGAACATGACATCCTCTGCTTCAACGTCGAATCCATCCCCGAGGTGGCGCGCCTCAATGAGGTGGCCGGTGCGCTCGGCAAGCGCGCGCGCATCTCGCTGCGCGTGAACCCCAACGTGGATGCCAAAACCCACCCTTACATCTCCACCGGCCTGAAGGAAAACAAGTTCGGCGTGGCCTATGACGATGCCCTGAACTGCTACCGCGCAGCGGCCGCCCTGCCCAACATCGAAGTGGTCGGCATCGACTGCCACATCGGTTCGCAGCTGCTGGACGACGCCCCGCTGCTGGAAGCGCTGGACAAGGTCATCGACATGGTCGATGCCCTGGAAGCCGAGGGCATCCCCATTCACCACCTCGACATCGGCGGCGGCATCGGCATCCGTTATGACGACGAGCAGCCGGTCGCCATCGGCGACTATCTGGCCCGCGTGTTCGCCCGCGTCGATGCCTGGCGTGCAAAGAAGTACGACGGCCGCCCGATCCAGGTCATGTTCGAGCCGGGCCGCTCGGTGGTCGGCAATGCCGGCCTGCTGCTGACCGAAGTGCAATACCTCAAGCATGGTGAAGAAAAGAACTTCGCCGTGGTCGATGCCGCCATGAACGACCTGATGCGTCCGGCCATGTACGAAGCCTGGCATGGCGTGCAGACCGTGAAGGAAAACGCCGGCCAGCCCCGCATCTACGACGTCGTCGGCCCGGTATGTGAATCCGGCGACTGGCTGGCCCGCTCGCGCGAACTGGCCATCCATGAGGGCGACCTGCTGGCCTTGATGTCGGCCGGTGCTTACGGCATGACCATGGCCTCCAACTACAACACCCGTGGCCGTGCAGCCGAAGTGCTGGTCGAGGGCAGCCAGGCCCATCTGGTCCGTGCGCGCGAAAATCCGGCCGACCTGTTCGCGCTGGAAAAGATCGTGGACTGAGACGTTTTGCTGTCAGTCTGACAAGCGGCAGTCCCGGAAACGGGGCTGCCGTTTCTTTTTTCACATTCTTTGACGCCGGATTGTTAATCGCCCGGCAAGTCACGCCCGGCTTGGGCCACAGATATTTTTTGCAGAGCCGCATTTTTGTTTTGCCTTTCAGAAATTTCGGCGCAAAATAGCCATCCGTCCAAAAAACAAACGCAGCATCAAAACCGCCTGGGGGCCTATACGCCCGACACTGGAGACCAGGCAGCCATCATGGACGTGAGGGAGCACACCAGGGCCACCGGGACGGTGGTCGGTAGCGCAATACAGGGGAATTCCAATGCAAGTTCTGGAACGTACAGAGGAAGATCGTGACCGGCGCACCGCCAGCGAGGGCGTGCAGCCTGCCGGCCACGTCAGTCATGCCAGTCATGTCAATGAGCCGGCTCAGCGCGCACGCACGGTGATATCGCCGCCGGCGCTCAGTGAGGAAGAACTCGAAGTCCGTGCCTCGCACATCACCGCAGCGGCGGTCGCAGCGGCTGCCGTGACGGCGGCCGTCGCCAGCCTGCCTTACGAAGACGAGGCGCCCGCCGTGGCGGTGCAGGAGGAGCCCGCACCGGCCACCCGCCGGGGGCCACGCGGTGCGCGCACCGAACCCGAGGTGCAGGCCTCGACCCGAGGCGCCTTGCTGGTGTCGCTGCTGACCCTGGCCATCATCGGTGTGGCCCTGTGGCTGGGCGCCCAATGGCCGCAACGCGCTCTCAAGCCGGTGATGCAGCAATTACCCTCGCTGTCCAAGCCCGCCCCGGCCGAGCCGGTGGTGCCGGTGGCCAGCCAGGAGGCGGCCGAACCGTCGGCCAGCGAGCTTGCACCTGGCCCCGAGGCCATCGCCGGGCTGCAGCAGGAAGCCGACGAAAAAGCCCATCTGCTGGCCCAGAAGCGTGCCAGCGCCGAGGCCCGCCACCGTCGCGAGGATGCTGCCCTGGCCCTGCGCGAACAGCGGCGCCGCGAAGCCGAGGCGCAACTGGCCAATGCCCGTGCCAAGGCCGAACGCGCCCAGGCCGTCGTGCCCGTGCCGGAGGTGGTCGAAGTGCAGGCCGTGCCGACGCTGGCCGAGCAGGTCAAGCAATGCAGTGCGCTGTCGGTCTTTGCCCGCGAAAGCTGCCTCTGGAAGTTGTGCGACGGCAAGTGGGGCAAGAACGGCTGCCCCTCCTACGAGCGCAACAACGAAGGCGCCTGATTCCGCTTGCTCCTGCGCTGCCGGCTCCGGCGGCGCAGGAAGCTTCACTCCCGCTTCATCTCCCCTGACAAAATCCTGAATGTCCGCCCCCTGCAGGCGGGAGCAATTCTTGCTTGCCCTGCGGGTGATCCGCGCGCATTGGCCAGCCCGGCTGTGGTCCCGCGGCGACAGATGAAAAGTCTTGCCGCAAGCGGCTTTGCGCGAGGAAGTTGCCGCTATAATGCGCGTTTTTCTTACCCCCCCCTGCAAGGAAAAAGGCATGAATGCACTGCTCTGGTTCGTCGTCCTCTACTGGGTCATCTCGGTCGGTATCGGCCTGTATGCCACCCGCTATGTGAAGAGTTCGAAGGACTACGCCGTCGCCGGCCGCTCGCTGCCGATGTCGGTGGTGACCGCGACCGTCTTTGCGACCTGGTTTGGCTCCGAGGCGGTGCTGGGCGTATCCTCGACCTTCCTCAAGGACGGCCTGGGCGGCATCGTGGCCGATCCCTTCGGCTCGTCGCTGTGCCTGATCCTGGTGGGCGTGTTCTTCGCCAAGAAGCTCTACCGCATGAACCTGCTGACCATCGGCGACTATTACAAGAAGCGCTACGGCCGTGCCGCTGAAATGCTGGTGACGATCTGCATCGTCATTTCCTACCTCGGCTGGGTGGCCGCGCAGATCAAGGCGCTGGGCCTGGTCTTCAATGTGGTCTCGGGCGGCTACATCCCCATGCACTGGGGCATGATCATCGGTGCCGGCAGCGTGCTGGTCTACACCCTCATGGGCGGTATGTGGGCCGTGGCCATCACGGACTTCCTGCAGATGATCATCGTGGTGGTCGGCATGCTGTATATCGGAGTTGAAGTTTCGGGCATGGTCGGCGGTCCGGGGGTCGTGATTGCGCACGCTGCGGAGGCCGGCAAGTTCAACTTCTGGCCGGCCGCTGAACTGAAAGACGTCCTCTGGTTCTTTGCCGCCTGGATCACCATGATGCTGGGGTCGATCCCGCAGCAGGACGTGTTCCAGCGTGTCATGTCTTCCAAGAACGAGAATGTGGCGCGCAACGCCTCGGTGCTGGGTGGCGTGATCTATTTCTTCTTCGTCTTCATCCCCATCTTCCTGGCCTATTCGGCTACGCTGATCGACCCGGCCATGGTCTCGCGCCTGCTGGAAACCGATTCCCAGCTGGTGCTGCCGACCCTCATCATGGAAAAGATGCCGGTGTTCGCCCAGGTGATGTTCTTCGGCGCCTTGCTGTCGGCCATCAAGAGCTGCGCCAGCGCGACCTTGCTGGCGCCCTCGGTGACCTTCACCGAGAACGTGCTCAAGGAAATTCGCCCGTGGAAGAACGACCGTGAATTCCTGTTCTCAATGCGTGCAGTGGTGCTGCTCTTCACGGTGGGCGTGACCTCGCTGGCCCTGAACAGCCAGTCCAGCATCTATGAAATGGTCGAGAACGCCTACAAGGTGACCCTGGTGGCCGCCTTCGTGCCGCTGGCCTTCGGCGTCTACTGGCAGCGCGCCACCCGCCAGGGGGCGTTGATGGCCATGGTGCTGGGCCTGGTCTCCTGGATCACGCTGGAATACGCCGCCCCGGACGGCCTGTGGCCGCCGCAACTGGCCGGCCTGCTGTTCTCCATCGGCGGCATGGTGGTCGGTTCGCTCATGCCCCAGGTGCTGGCCCCGGTGCCGCCCATGGTGGCGGTGCCCACCGAGGGCAGCGTACAGTCCTGATCGCTCTTGCCTGATTGAAACGGTCGCCCGGCCTTGCCGCGCGGCCGTTTTGTCTTTTTCGGGAGGCCGCCAGAACTGCTGGGCCAGGCGCTGTCAAAGCAATTCCGACGCCCGGGTTTTCGAACTTATTCGATATTTATTTGACAATAATTCGAGGTCCACCCGGAACTTATTTGCTTTCCATCAACCTGAAATGGCATGACTGAGCACACACGCCCCTACGATGTGTCTGCGGATGCATTGTTTCTGGACTTTGACGGCACCCTGGTCGACCTGGCACCCCAGCCTGAAGAGATCGTGGTGCCGCCGGAGCTGATCACGCTCCTGCAGCGCATCCAGCAAGAATCGGACGGCGCACTGGCCATCGTCAGCGGCCGCCCGCTGGATCAACTGGACTTCTTCCTGGCCCCGCTGCGCCTGCCGGCGGCCGGTGTGCATGGTGCCGAGCGCCGCACGGCCGATGGCCGCATCCTGCAGCAACCGGTGCCGGACGTGCATCACCTGCGCGAGCGCCTGCTGCCGCTGGTGGAGTCGCATCCCGGCCTGCAGCTGGAACTCAAGCGCGGCGCACTGGCGCTGCATTACCGCCACGCCGCCCATCTGGAACAGCGCTGCGTGGAGACCATGATGGACGCGCTGCGCCATGAACCGGGCTTTACCCTGCTGCACGGCAAGATGGTGGTGGAAGCCAAGCCGCACATCAACAAGGGCGATGCCGTCGCCGCCTTCCTGCATGAGGCCCCGTTCCGGGGCCGCCGTCCGGTCTTCATTGGCGATGACGTCACCGACGAGGCCGGCTTTGCCATCGCCCAGGGTGAAGTCTTCGGCGGACTCGGCATCAAGATCGGTGCCGGCCCCAGCCAGGCCCTGCAGCGGCTGGCCGATCCGGCCGCCGTCCTGCACCTGCTGCGCCAGAGCGTGGAGGTGCGCAGCACCTCCGGATAGCCGTCTTGCCGGCATGTTTGCCGGCTCGCAGCACATCGCCTTCCACCAAGAAATCTGACCCACAGAACAGAGCACGAGGAACCATGAGCCAGCCCAGCCCCGATCCGCAGCAAGAAGCGCAACCGCAGCCGCATTCCCAGACGCAGCACACCGAACAACCGCACCTGGCCGCCCAGGCGCATGACATGCCCTCGACCTCCTCGCTGGAGCTGGGCGTGATCGGCAATTGCGCCTTCTCGGCGCTGGTGGACAAGATGGGCCGCATCGTCTGGTGCTGCCTGCCACGTTTCGATGGCGATCCGGTCTTCAATGCGCTGCTCGACCCTACCGACAGCGGGGCACTGTGGGCCTTCCAGCTGGAGAATTTTTCCCACAGCGAGCAGTGGTATGAACCCAATACCGCCGTGCTGCGCACCCGCCTGTACGACACGCTGGGGCAGGGCATCGAGATCACCGACCTGGCGCCGCGCTTCCAGAGCCGCGGCCGCTTCTTCCGTCCGCTGCAGCTGGTGCGCCGCATTCATCCGCTCTCAGGCGCGCCGCGCATGCGCGTGGTGCTGCGTCCCAAGTTCGACTGGGGCCGCGAAGTGCCGCTGCAGACGCGCGGCAGCAACCACATCCGCTATGTCGGCCAGGAACAGACCCTGCGCCTCAATACCGATGCGCCCATCAGCTACATCGTCGACGAGACCGCCTTCGTGGTCAGCCGCCCCTACAACTTCATCCTCGGTCCGGACGAAACCCTGCATGGCGGCATCAACGATACCGCCCGTGATTTCGAGCAGGAAACCACGGCCTACTGGCGCAACTGGAGCCGTGCGCTGGCCACGCCCCTGGAGTGGCAGGATGCCGTCATCCGCGCCGCCATCACGCTGAAAATGTCGGTGTATGAAGATACGGGCGCGATCATCGCCGCCATGACCACCAGCGTGCCCGAAGCACCGGGCAGCCAGCGCAACTGGGACTACCGTTATTGCTGGCTGCGTGACGCTTTCTTCGTGGTGCGAGCCCTCAACAGTCTCTCCGAGCTGGGCACCATGGAAGACTACCTGCGCTGGCTGACCAATGTGGTGGTGCGTTCCGGCGGCGGCCACGTGCAGCCGCTCTACGGCATCGGCCTGGAAGAAGCGCTGCCCGAACAGATCCTGGATCACCTGCCGGGCTACCAGCATCACCAGCCGGTGCGCGTGGGCAACCAGGCGTATGAACATTTCCAGCACGACGTCTATGGCAACATCGTGCTGGGCGCGGCGCAGGCCTTCCACGACATGCGCCTGCACCATCGCGCCGGGGCCGAACACTTCCAGCATCTGGAAGCGGTGGGCGAACGTGCTTATGAAGTCTACAACCAGCCCGACGCCGGCATGTGGGAGCTGCGTACCCGTTCGCGCATCCATACTTCGTCGGCGCTCATGAGCTGGGCCGCCTGCGACCGCCTGGCCAAGATCGCCGCCCGCGTGGACCTGCCCGAGCGCGCCCGCTACTGGGGCGACCGTGCCAAGGAAATCGGCGACCGCATCCTTACCGAAGCCTGGAATGAACAGCGCCAGGCCTATGCCGAAAGCTTCGGCGGGCGCGACCTCGATGCCAGCGTGCTGCTGATGGTGGAAGTGGGCCTGATCTCGCCCACCGATCCGCGCTTCATCTCTACCGTGGAAGCGCTGGAGAAGTCCCTCTGCGACGGCCCCTACATGCGCCGCTACGAAGCCCCGGATGATTTCGGCCGTCCCGAGACTGCCTTCAACATCTGCACCTTCTGGCGCATCGATGCGCTGGCGCGCATCGGCCGCAAGGAGCAGGCGCGCGAGATCTTCCAGGCCATGCTCGATGCCCGCAACCACCTGGGCCTGCTGTCCGAGGATACGCATCCGGTCACGCGCCAGATGTGGGGCAACTTCCCGCAGACCTATTCGATGGTGGGCATCATCAACTGTGCGATGCGCCTGTCGGCTTCGTGGGAGGCGGTGATCTGATGGGCAGACTCGTCGTCGTTTCCAATCGCCTCGCCGATCCCCGCAAGCCGGCTGCCGGCGGGCTGGCCGTCGCCCTGGGCGAGACCCTCAAGAAGACCGGCGGACTCTGGTTCGGCTGGAGCGGCAAGGTCGCCGAGAACGGCACGCCCGGCGAGGGCGAGCTGCGCGTCAACCAGGCCGGCCCCGTCACGCTGGCTGAACTGGACCTGTCGCAGGAAGACCATGATGCTTACTATCGCGGCTACGCCAATGGCGTGCTGTGGCCGGTCTTCCACTATCGGCTGGACCTGGCGCATTTCGAAGCGGGCCATCTGGGCGGTTATCGCCGGGTCAATCAACTCTTCGCGCGTAAATTGTTTCCGCTCTTGAAGCGCGATGACATCGTCTGGATCCACGATTACCACCTCATCCCACTGGCCGCTGAACTGCGCGCCATGGGCTGCGAGGCGCGCATCGGCTTCTTCCTGCACATCCCGCTGCCGCCGCCGCCGATCCTCACTGCCATCCCTTCGCATGAATGGCTCATGCGTGCGCTGTTTGCGTACGACCTGGTGGGCTTCCAGAACCACGCCGACCTGCAGCACTTCGCCCAGTACGTGCAGGCCGAAGCGACCGCCGAACCGGTCGGTCCCAACCAGTTCCGCGCCTTCAACCGCACGGTGCATGCCAACGCCTTCCCGATCGGCATCGACGTGGCCGAGTTCCAGCGCCTGGGCCAGGCCAAGGAAGCGCGCGATACCTATGAAAGCACCAAGGCCGAATATTCGCGCCGGCGCCTGCTCATCGGCGTGGACCGGCTGGATTATTCCAAGGGCCTGCCGCAGCGCATCCGCGCCTTCCGCGAGCTGCTGCGCCTGTATCCGGAGAATCGCCACAGCGCCACCTTGCTGCAGATCGCCTCGCCCAGCCGTGAAGACGTGGAAGCCTACGGCGACATCCAGCGCGAACTGGAAAGCCTGTGCGGCTCCATCAACGGCGACTTTGGCGACTTCGACTGGATGCCGATCCGCTACATCCACCGTACCGTGGCGCGCCGCCGCCTGCCGGGTTTGTACCGCGCCTGCGCGGTGGCGCTGGTGACGCCCCTGCGTGACGGCATGAACCTGGTGGCCAAGGAATTCGTCGCCTCCCAGGATCCGGAGGACCCGGGCGTACTGGTGCTCTCGCGCTTTGCCGGTGCGGCCGAGCAGATGAAGGATGCGCTCATCATCAACCCGTATGACACCCACGGCACCGCCCAGGTCATCCAGCAGGCCCTGCAGATGTCGCAGGGCGAACGGCGCGAGCGCCATGCCGCGCTGATGGAAAACATCCGCCGGTTCGACGTGCATTGGTGGTGTCGTGAATTTCTTGACACCCTGCGCAGCAGCCGCGCCGCCCCGGTGGAGAGTTGAGCCGCTGCCCTCAAGGGCAGTGAATAAAATTGCAAAATGGCAAACTTTGCCTGGCGCGACGGTAGTGGCCGTCGCGCCAGCGCATCGCCTGCGCGGGCAGGTTCACTAAAACTCCGCCAAAAGCCTTTATAATTCAGGGTTTTGGAAGTTTTTTGCGGAGTGAGTCATGCCCATTTATGCGTATCGCTGCAAAGCGTGTGGTTTTGCCAAGGATGTCTTGCAGAAGATCTCTGACGATGCGTTGACCGTTTGCCCCTCTTGCAACAAGGACAGCTTCAGGAAGCAATTGACTGCGGCCGGCTTCCAGTTGAAGGGTTCGGGCTGGTACGTGACCGATTTCCGGGGCAATGGCAGTGGCACGGCCAACAGCAAGGGTGCCAATGGCACCGGCATTGCCGGCGCCACCGACGCCCCCGCTGCGGCTGCCGAAGCACCTGCCGCTGCAGCCCCGGCGGCTGCGCCCGCACCGGCGCCGGCGGCGGCTGCCCCTGCGGCGGCACCGTCCACCCCCAGCGCCAGCTAACGAGGTCTTCCTTTCCCCCATGCGCAAATACTTCATCACGGGTCTGCTGATCCTGGTTCCCCTGGCCATCACGCTGTGGGTGCTCAATCTGATCATCAGTACCATGGACCAGTCGCTGCTCCTGCTGCCAGAGGCCTGGCGGCCGGCGCACTGGCTGGGCCACAACATCCCCGGCCTGGGGGCGATCCTGACCTTGCTGATCATCTTCATCACGGGCCTGGCCGCGCGCAATTTCATCGGCCGCCGCCTGGTGCTGCTGTGGGAAGGCCTGCTGACCCGCATTCCGGTGGTGAAGTCGATCTATTCCAGCGTCAAGCAGGTTTCCGATACGCTGTTCTCGCCCTCCGGCAATGCCTTCCGCAAGGCCGTGCTGATCCAGTACCCGCGCCAGGGTTCGTGGACCATCGCCTTCCTGACCGGCACACCTGGTGGCGAGGTCAAGAACCACCTGCAGGGTGAGTTCATCAGCGTGTATGTGCCCACCACCCCCAACCCGACTTCCGGTTTCTTCCTGATGCTGCCGCGTGCCGATGCCATCGAGCTCGACATGTCGGTGGATGCAGCCCTGAAGTACATCGTCTCCATGGGCGTGGTCGCCCCCGAGATGGTCACCGACAAGAAGATCATCACCGACGCGGCGGCGCCGAAGAATTGAGGGGGCGGCCGGCAGTCCGCTGCCCGGCCAGCCCCGCCTTCGCCCTTAGCGTCTTCTCTCTAGAATCCAACAAGAACACTGTCAACGGAATCAAACCATGTCCATGCGAACCCAATACTGTGGCCTCACTACCGAGGCACTGCTCGGCCAAACCGTCAGCCTCTGCGGCTGGGTGCACCGTCGCCGCGATCACGGCGGCGTGATCTTCATCGACCTGCGCGACCGCGAAGGCCTGGTCCAGGTGGTCTGCGACCCGGATCGCGCGGATGTCTTCAAGAATGCCGAATCGGTGCGCAACGAGTTCTGCCTGCGCATCACCGGTCTCGTGCGCAACCGCCCGGAAGGCACCACCAACGCCAACCTGAAGTCGGGCAAGATCGAAGTGCTGTGCCAGGAACTGGAAGTGCTGAACCCGTCGGTGACGCCGCCGTTCCAGCTGGATGACGAAAACCTGTCCGAAACCACCCGCCTGACCCACCGCGTGCTGGACCTGCGCCGTCCGCAGATGCAGAACAACCTGCGCCTGCGCTACAAGGTCGCCATGGAAGTGCGCAAGTTCCTGGATGCCCAAGGCTTCATCGACATCGAAACCCCGATGCTGACCAAGTCCACCCCGGAAGGCGCCCGCGATTACCTGGTGCCCTCGCGCGTGAACGCCGGTGAATTCTTCGCCCTGCCGCAATCGCCCCAGCTATTCAAGCAGCTGCTGATGGTGGCCAACTTCGACCGCTACTACCAGATCACCAAGTGCTTCCGTGACGAAGACCTGCGCGCTGACCGCCAGCCGGAATTCACCCAGATCGACTGCGAAACCTCCTTCCTGAACGAACAGGAAATCCGTGACCTGTTCGAAGGCATGATCCGCCTGGTCTTCAAGAATGCGCTGGACATCGACCTGCCGAACCCGTTCCCGGTGATGGACTTCGCCACCGCCATGGGCATGTATGGTTCGGACAAGCCGGACATGCGCGTCAAGCTCGAATTCACCGAGCTGACCGATGTCATGAAGGACGTGGACTTCAAGGTCTTCTCGGGCGCTGCCAACAGCGAAGGCGGCCGCGTGGTCGGCCTGCGCGTGCCGGGCGGTGCTGAAATGCCGCGTTCGGAAATCGACGCCTACACCCAGTTCGTCGCCATCTACGGCGCCAAGGGCCTGGCCTACATCAAGGTCAATGAAAAGGCCAAGGGCCGTGACGGCCTGCAGTCGCCCATCGTCAAGAACATCCACGATGCGGCCCTGAACGCCATCCTGGAAAAGACCGGCGCACAAGACGGCGACCTGATCTTCTTCGGTGCCGACAAGGCCAAGGTGGTCAACGATGCCATCGGCGCGCTGCGCGTGAAGATCGGTCACAGCGAATTCGGCAAGAAGAACGGCCTGTTCGACGACGCATGGCGTCCGCTGTGGGTGGTCGACTTCCCCATGTTCGAATACGACGAAGACGGCCAGCGCTGGGTTGCCCTGCACCACCCGTTCACCTCGCCCAAGGATGGCCACGAAGACTTCATCTCGACCAACCCGGGTGCGGCCATCGCCAAGGCCTACGACATGGTCCTGAACGGTTGGGAACTGGGCGGCGGCTCGGTCCGTATCCACCGCGCCGACGTGCAGAGCAAGGTGTTCCGCGCCCTGAAGATCGATGACGAAGAAGCCCGCCTGAAGTTCGGCTTCCTGCTGGACGCCCTGCAATACGGCGCGCCCCCGCACGGCGGCATCGCCTTCGGCCTGGACCGCCTGGTCACCATGATGGCCGGGGCCGAATCGATCCGCGACGTGATCGCCTTCCCCAAGACCCAGCGCGCCCAGTGCCTGCTGACCCACGCCCCGTCGGAAGTGGACGAGAAGCAGCTGCGCGAGCTGCATATCCGCCTGCGCAATACCGAGCCGGCAGTGAAGGCCTGATCGATTTACTGATTTTCAGTTTTTCGATTCATCGATTCGACATTCATCTCCCCATCGATTCATTGATGGGGTTGATGAATCGAAAAGGGCAGCAACAAAAAAGCGCGTGCAGAAATGCACGCGCTTTTTTCATTCCGGCAGCGGATTTCTAAACGATATAAACAATATAAAAAGTTAAGGCGGAAAATCGCCAAATCATTTACGCATGCATGCGCACAGAGCATGGCGGCATGCGCAGATATCATTTCCGCCCGTCTCCCGCTGACCCTATTATCGGCCGCATATCAACGTCTGACATGAGGGGAGAGCATGCAAGCAACGACATTACCAGCCGGCGGGATTCCGGTGGTGACCAATCACCAGCGCCGCCGCGCGATCATTGCCACCGTGATCGGCAATGGTCTCGAATGGTTCGATTTCACCGTCTACAGTTTCTTCGCGGTGATCATTGCCAAGCTGTTCTTCCCGACCGGTAACGACCTGACCTCCTTGCTGCTGGCCGTGGCCACCTTCGGTGTCGGCTTCTTCATGCGCCCGGTGGGCGGCATCCTGCTCGGCATCTACGCCGACCGCGTGGGCCGCAAGGCGGCGCTGTCGGTCACCATCCTGCTCATGGCGGTGGGTACCACCATGATCGGCCTGGCACCGACCTATGAGAGCGTGGGCCTGTTCGCTCCGCTCATCATCGTCGTGGCACGCCTGCTGCAAGGCTTCTCGGCCGGCGGCGAAATGGGCAGCGCCACTGCCTTCCTGACCGAATATGCACCCGAGCGTGAACGCGCCTATTACTCCAGCTGGATTCAGGCCAGCATCGGCGTGGCCGTGCTGCTGGGGGCGGCCGTCGGTACCTTCGTCACCACCAGCCTGGAACCGGAAGCACTGGCCAGCTGGGGCTGGCGCCTGCCTTTCCTGCTGGGCATCATCATCGGCCCGGTCGGTTACTACATCCGCAATCACCTCGAAGAAACGCCGACCTTCCTGGAAGAAAAGGACAAGACCGATTCGCCCTTGAAGGAAGTGATCCGCAACTTCCCGCGCGAGACCTCGGCCAGCTTTTCGATGGTGATCCTGTGGACGGTCTGTACCTATGTGCTGCTGTTCTACATGCCGACCTATTCGGTGAAGGTGCTGAAGCTGCCGCAAACCACCGGCTTCATCGCCGGCATGGTCGGTGGACTCTGCATCATGGTGCTGGCCCCCATCGTCGGCCGCCTGGCCGACCGCATCGGACGGCGTCCGCTGCTCTCGGGTGCTGCCGCGCTGATCCTGGTGCTGGCCTATCCCATGTTCGCTTACATCAACAGCGCGCCCAGCCTGTCCACGCTGCTGATCTTCCAGCTGGTCTTCGGCACCCTGATTGCGGCCTATACCGGCCCGATCCTGGCGGCCTTCTCCGAACTGTTCCCGGCCAAGGTGCTTTCCACCGGACTGTCGGTGGCCTACAACCTGGCCGTGACCATCTTCGGCGGCTTTGCTTCCTTCTTCATCACCTGGCTCATCGCCGCCACCGGCAACAACATGGCGCCGGCCTTCTACGTGATGATTGCCGCTGCCATCAGCTTCGTCGGCACCCGCTTCGTGCGTGAGCCGCAGTACCTGCAACAACATTGAATTTCGCCATGACCAAGATTCTCCTGAAGGGCGGCAACGTCCTCGACCCGGCACTGGGTAGCCTCTTCCCGCGCCATGATGTCCTGATTGAAAAAGACCGCATCATCGATGTCTCCGCCACCCCGCTGGAGGTGAGCGGTGCACGCGTGATCGACGTCACCGGCAAGACCGTCATGCCCGGCCTGATCGATTGCCACGTTCACGTGCTGGCCTCGCTGGCCAACCTGGGCCTGAATGCCTTGCAGCCCGGCTCGCTGACCTCGATTCGCGCCTTGCCCATCGTCGAAGCCATGTTGAATCGCGGCTTCACCAGTGTGCGGGATGCCGGTGGTGCCGACTGGGGCCTGGCACAAGCCATTGCCATCGGCCTGGTGCCGGGCCCGCGCATCTTCCCCTCGGGCAAGGCGCTGTCGCAGACTGGTGGCCATGGCGATTTCCGGCCGCGTTCCGATGTGCTGGAGCCGTGCTCCTGTGCCTTCCGCGCCGGTGCCATTGCGCGCGTGGCCGATGGTGTGGATGCCGTGCGCCTGGCGGCCCGCGAGGAATTGCAGAAGGGGGCAACCCAGATCAAGATCATGGCCTCGGGCGGCGTCGCTTCGCCCACCGACCCCATCGGCAATACCCAATACAGCGAAGATGAAATCCGCGCCATCGTGGCCGAAGCCGAGGCCGCGCAGACCTACGTGATGGCGCACGCTTACACTGGCCGCGCCATCGCCCGCGCCGTGCGCTGCGGCGTGCGCACCATCGAGCACGGCAACCTGGTCGATGCCGAGGCCGCACGCGTGATGCGGGAGCACAGTACCTTCGTGGTGCCCACCCTGGTTACCTACGACTCACTGGCCCGTGATGGCGCGCGCCTGGGCCTGCCGCCCGATTCGGTGGCCAAGATCGAATCGGTACGCCAGGCTGGCCGTGACTCGCTGCGCATCTATGCCGAGCACGGCGTGCAGATGGGCTTCGGCTCGGACCTGCTGGGCGAGATGCATCAGGATCAGTCGACCGAATTCCTGATCCGCGCCGAGATCCTGGGCAACCTCGACACCATCCGCTCGGCCACCTCGATTGCCGCTGCCATTCTGCAGCGCGAAGGCGAACTGGGCACTGTGCGTGCCGGTGCGCTGGCCGACCTGATCGTGGTCGACGGCAATCCGCTGCAAGACATCACGCTGCTGACCGGGCAGGGCGAACACCTGTCGCTGGTCATGCAATCCGGCCATATCCACCGCAGCCGCTGATGCATCTTTTCCGCCGCCGCTTTCCGTACGTCATGGGAAAGCAGCGGCGGGCATGCTTTTCGCTCTACCATCTCGACCTGGATGAGACCTTTCGAGCCGGAGCGCCGACCATGCGTATATCGCCCCTTCCCCCATTACCTTCGCTGATCGCCTTCGAGGCGGCCATGCGCCATGGCAGCTTCACCCGCGCGGCGGCTGAACTGCACCTCACGCAAAGCGCCATCAGCCGACAGATCGCCCAGCTGGAGCGCTTTCTCGGCAAGAAGCTGTTCCTGCGCGAGCCACGCGCGTTGCGCCTGACGGTGAGCGGCCAGCGCTATGCCGCGCTGGTGCAGCGCCTGCTGGTCGACTGTGCCGAGGCCACCGAAGACATCATGAAGCGCAAGGGCCACCAGGAACTGACGGTGGCCTGTTCGCAGGGGGTGGCGGTGCTGTGGCTGACGCCGCGCCTGGCGCGTTTTCGTGCCCAGCATCCGGATTGCCACCTGCGCCTGGTCGTCAATGACAGCCTGGCCCAGCTCTCCGAAACCGATTTCGACATGGGCATCTACTTCCTGCGCGATGGCCCGCCCTCGGGCCTGGCGGTGCGCCGGCTGTATGACGAGGAAGTGTTCCCGGTCTGCTCGCCGGCCTATCTGAAGGGCCGCACGCTGGCCCCGGCCGAGCTGCCCCAGGAGACCCTGCTGATGCTGGAAGACGGGCAGCGCCAGTGGATGTCCTGGCAGAACTGGCTGGCGCACAACGAGGTGGACGATGTACGCATCGAACAGCAGATCCTTTCCAATCAATATCCGGTGCTGCTGCAACTGGCCATGGAAGGGCAGGGCATCGTGCTGGCCTGGCGCCACATGATCGACGCCTGCATGGAGCAAGGGCTGCTGGTGCGCGCCTGTGAAGCCAGCGCCAGCCTGGGCGGCGGCTATTACGCAGTGTGGCCGCGCGACCGCATCGAGCACGCAGCCGCCCGCGCCTTTCGCAGCTGGCTGGTGGACGAGAGCGAAGCCTCGCTGCTCTGAAACGCTGCCGTCCCGATACAATGGAGCCTTTCACGCCTCACGGACAGGCCCATGACGCAAGCCAAGCCCTACAAGATTCCCGAATCGGTGCTGGTGGTGATCCACAGCGCCGATCAGCACGTGTTGTTGATCGAACGCGCCGACCAGCCCGGTTTCTGGCAATCGGTGACCGGTTCCAAGGATGCCCTTGATGAGCCCTTGTCGGAGACCGCCCGACGCGAAGTGGAGGAAGAAACCGGCATCGTGGTGGCCGACACCGGCGTAGACTCCTTGCACGATGGCGGAAACCGCGTGCCGCGTGCGCACCTGCGTGACTGGCAACTTTCCAACATCTATGACATCTATCCGGTCTGGCGGCACCGCTATGCGCCAGGCGTGACGAGAAACACCGAACATGTCTTTGGCCTCTTGGTGCCGCGCGATATTCCGGTGACGCTGGCCCCGCGCGAGCACACCCGCCATGTCTGGCTGCCGTATCGCGAGGCGGCCGACCGCTGTTTCTCGCCCTCCAATGCGGAAGCGATCCTGCAGTTGCCGCGCTATCTGGCGACCTAGCCAGCGTCTTGCGCGGGACCGCCACCGGACAAGAACAAGAGAAAGGTTGCATCGATGAAGCTGCGCGTTGCCACATACAACATCCACAAGGGCGTGACCTCCTTTGCCGGCCGCCCGCGCATCCTGGCGTTGAAGCAGGCGCTGGCACAACTGGATCCGGACATCCTGTTCCTGCAGGAAGTGCAGGGCCGCCACGACCTCAACGCCCTGCGCCACGCCTCCAACTGGCCGCAGCAGGGGCAGCATGAATATCTTGCCGGCGACACGCATCATGCCGCCTACGGCATGAATGCCGTGTATGACCATGGCCATCATGGCAATGCGCTCATCTCGCGTTTTGAAATCGCGTCCATCCGCAACCAGGATGTCTCCGACCACGCTTACGAGTCGCGCGGCATCCTGCATTGCGTGGTGCCCATCGAAGGGGTGGAGGTGCATTGCTATGTGATTCACCTGGGGCTGTTCGCCGGCGGCCGCCGGCGCCAGATCGATGCGCTGATCCAGGCCGTGAGCAGCTCCTCGCCGCCGGATGCGCCCCTGCTGATCGCCGGCGATTTCAATGACTGGACCAACCAGCTGAGCCGCACGCTGTACCAGAACCTGGGCGTGACCGAAGTATTCGACCAGCCACAGCCCAATGCGCGCGGCGTGATGCAGGGCTTGCGCCGGCTGGGTGGCCTGTCGGCACCGATCCGCCCGGCGCGCACTTTCCCGGCCATGATGCCGTGGCTGCGGCTGGATCGCATCTACGTCCGTGGTTTCCGCGTGGAAACGGCGGAGGTCCTCAAGGATGGCCCCTGGGCGCGTCTGTCGGACCACGCCCCGATCGTGACCGAACTGCAGCTGGCCTGATCTTGCGCCACCTCACCTTTACCGACGGCAACCAGATTGCGCTGCTGCACAGTGGCGTGGGTTTCTATCCCGCCCTGATCAGCGCCATCGATGCGGCACGCGTCGAGATCTATCTGGAAACTTACATTTTCTCCCTGGACGATACGGGGGTACTTGTCTGTGAAGCCCTGCAAAGGGCCGCCGGGCGCGGCGTTGTGGTCTATGTCATCAATGACTGGCTCGGCACCGGCCGTGAAAATACTAACAAATTACGCCTTGCCTTGACGGCGGCCGGGGTGCAGCATCGTTCCTTCAATCCCTGGTTCCGGCGCGGCGTGGCGCGCAGCCATCGCAAGCTGTGCGTGGTGGATCGGCAGGTGGCTTTCGTTGGCGGGCTCAACATCAATGACGACATGGTCTCCGACCGTGACCACATCACAGCGCTGCCCGCACCGCGCTGGGATTTCGCCGTGAGCGTGCTGGGTCCGCTGGTGCAGGATATCTATCGTGAAGTGCAGGCGCAGTGGCTGCGCGTGGGGCGCATGAAACTGAAGGCGCGCTGGCGCAACTTCAAGCGGCTGCGCCATGGCCATCCGGGTCCGGTGCATGACCAGACCCAGGCTGCGCTGGTGGTGCGCGACAATTTCCGCAACCGGCGCACCATCCAGCGCGCCTATCTGCAGGCGCTCGGGCGTGCCCGCGAGACCGCCTTCCTTGCCAATCCTTACTTCGCGCCGGGCCGCAAGATGCGCCGCGCGCTGGAGGAAGCCGCCATGCGCGGGGTGAAGGTGACCCTGCTGCTGGGCGTGGGGCAGTTCGTGATGCAGGATGCGGTGGCGCATTCCTTCTATCCCAAGCTCTTGCGCGCGGGCGTGCGCATCGTCGAATACACCCATACCGAATTGCATGCCAAGGTGGCTGTGGTGGACGACAAATGGGCCACTGTGGGGTCGAGCAACTATGACGGCCTGTCGCTGTTCGTCAACCAGGAAGCCAACGTGGTGGTGCAGGATCCGGCCTTCGCCGCTTACCTGCGCCAGGAGATCGAAGCCGGTGCGGCCGGGGGCAGGGTGGTGCACCTGTCGGACTTCCTGCACGTGCCCTGGTACAAGCGGGCGGCGTATGGTGCGGCCTTCCTCCTTTATCGCACGGTAATTCACATCATCACGCTCGGAAAAGATGCCTGAGGCTTTTTGCCAGGTGTTTGATTTACCGAAAATTCACCATATCGCCTTCGAAGCTGAAATGGAATAAGATGACCATCCCGGTTTTCGAAGGGCGGCCGCGCGCGGCTTCCTGCACTTTCAATAAAAGGAGCGAGTTATGGATGATGTGGTCATTGTCGCAGCACAGAGAACGGCGATCGGCAAATTCGGCGGATCCTTGTCGAAGATTGCGGCGGCCGATCTGGGTGCGCAAGTCATCAAGGCCCTGCTGGCCAAGACCGGCATCAAGCCCGAAGCCATCAGCGAAGTCATCCTCGGCCAGGTGCTGACCGCGGGCCTGGGCCAGAACCCGGCGCGCCAGTCGGTCATCAAGTCGGGCCTGCCTGACATGGTCCCGGCCTTCGTGGTCGGCAAGGTCTGCGGCAGCGGCCTGAAGGCGGTGCAGCTGGCGGCGCAGGCGATTCGCTGCGGCGACGCGCAGATCGTCATCGCTGGCGGCCAGGAAAACATGAGCGCCTCGCCGCATGTGCTCAACAACTCGCGTGACGGCTTCCGCATGGGCGATGCCAAGCTGACCGACACCATGATCGTGGACGGCCTGTGGGACGTCTACAACCAGTACCACATGGGCATCACCGCCGAGAACGTGGCCAAGAAGTTCGAGATCAGCCGCGAAGAGCAGGATGCTTTCGCTGCCGCCTCGCAGAACAAGGCTGAAGCGGCGCAGAAGGCTGGCAGGTTCAAGGATGAGATCGTGCCCATCGAGATCAAGGGCAAGAAGGAAACCGTGGTCTTCGATACCGATGAATTCGTCAAGCACGGCGTGACTGCCGAAGCCCTGGCCGCGCTGCGTCCGGCCTTCGACAAGGCCGGCACGGTGACGGCCGGCAACGCCTCCGGCATCAACGATGGTGCAGCAGCCGTGGTGGTGACCTCGGCCAAGCTGGCCGCTGAACTGGGTCTGCCGGTGCTGGCCAGGATCAAGGCCTATTCTTCGGCGGGCCTGGATCCCAGCATCATGGGCATGGGCCCGGTACCGGCATCGCAGCTGACCTTGAAGAAGGCGGGCTGGACTGCGCAGGACCTGGACCTGATGGAAATCAACGAAGCCTTCGCCGCGCAAGCCATTGCGGTGAACAAGCAGATGGGCTGGGACACCAGCAAGATCAACGTCAACGGCGGCGCCATCGCCCTGGGCCACCCCATCGGTGCCTCCGGCTGCCGCGTGCTGGTGACGCTGCTGCACGAGATGGTGCGCCGGGATGCCAAGAAGGGTCTGGCCAGCCTCTGTATCGGTGGCGGCATGGGTGTGGCGCTGGCCGTGGAGCGTTGAGCTTGTTGAACACCTTGTTGTGATGAAGAAACGCCGGCTTGCGAGCCGGCGTTTTTCTTTGGGGCAAGAGCGGGTTGGTGCAGCTCAGCGGGTTGTTGATGCCGGTTCTGACGGACTGAAGTTGCGGATGGTGATGTCCTTGCGTCCTGATGGCAGAGGCTCATTGGCCTGGTCCAGCCATTGCCACTGGATATCTTTTGGAGAAATGTCCAGGCCGCGCTCACGCGGGTCAGGGAAAGGCTGTCCCTCTTCGACGTAGGCTTGGCGGTTCCATTGGTTGAAGACCTTGGCCAGCGGATGTGTGGGATCGACCTCGCCATGCCAGATACCAGTAGCAGGCGCCGGGAGCAAACCGCTGGAGCGCAATTCGCGTGAAGGGACGGGGACCTCCCGCAACACACCTTGCGGAACGCGCCAGTTAGGGATATGCCGTGCAGCCAGCGGTTTGGCAATCGGTGTGCCGAGATAGTGGAAACGAAGGACGCCGGACTCTTTTGTGATGTCTTCAGGGGGTGTGAAGGGTTCGCCCAGGGCGTAGTACATCGGTACCTGCGCAGCATTCCATGCCACTTGCTTGGGTGTGTAAGGTTTGGCCAATTGGGCGAGCCAAAAGCCGCTGATGATGGCATCGGTATGCAGATGCTGAATCAGGTGACCACCTTGCGGCTCGTCGGGGAGGACAAAGCCGTCCGGGATGTGAGCGCGGCCCTGACGCAGTGAAGCGGGGGAGGGTTTGATGTCCGCCAGTGAGGCTGTCTTGACGGGCTTGGCACCATCGATCAGGGTTTGCGCTTCGCCGTCCCAATAGGGAAGGATGGCGGGAGGCAGGGGGAGGACCTTGTCAAGGTTGGGGAGGCGCAGATCGGGGTTGAGGCGGAGCATGTCAGCAACGACGGCGTAACGCTCTGCGCGGTCTTGGTCCACAAGTCCGCTAACTAATTCTCGTCCCTGATCAAAGTTGACGAACAGCTTGTTGGCGCTTTCCTCGCTGCCGAACTTGACGCCGTCATGGAGAATATTTAAAGCGCGTTCATACTGCTTATCGAAATTCAGCTCCTGACCTAACTGATATGCAGCGCTTCCATTCTCTTGCTTGTAGCCACATTCAAGCATTTCTAAGGCTATACCTTTGTTTCCCCAGAAGCCTCCTTTGGGATCATCATAAGAGGCGTTGAGTTTATCCCCAAGATAAGCTAGTGCGTCGGGATTCCCCATTTCGGCTGCGTACCACCAGAAAGCATATGCTCGTGTTGCATCTTGCGTAACACCCGTTCCGTTCATGTGATAAGTTCCCATGAGGTCAAAGGCCTTCGGGGCGCCCGTGAGCATAGCCTTCTCCACCAGTTGCACAGCGCGCTCAGTATTGTGCTCTACGCCTGTTCCGTTGAGATGGAGACTGGCAAGGTTCAGCATGGCGCGCCAGTGATCTTTTTCGGCAGCTTTCTTCCAGAGAAGGGCTGCTTTTACGTAATCTCGATCGTCCGGCCAGAGGTCATAACTGGTAACGGCGAGTCCTTCTCTGAACCATTGCTCGGCCTCGTCGTCGGCTTGCTTCTGCGCGCGCTCCGGGGTGGGGATGACGATGAAGACATGCAGATTGGGAAGTTTTTTCAATGACTGTCCAGGCGCCTGCCACGCTGCGATGAAGTCTCGCCGAAGCTGCTTGAGATACCGCGCCCATTCGGTGTACTGGAAATACTGGTTCTCAATGTAGATGTAGTTGGAGGCGAAGCTGGTCGCTTGCCGGTACAGGCGCTGGATGGTCTTGTCGCCTTCCTCCGCCTGGGTGCGCACGATCTGGGCGCGGTGAGCGGCCTTGCCCGCGCGTAGCTTGAGGCCGGCAGGTGGCGACCGCAGGTCATGCGCACGTTGTATTTTCTGGTCAGCCGTGGCCACCCGGTTCCAGGCATCGACGAAATTCTTGCTCACGCTGATGAGCGCCTCGCCGCAAATGCGGCAAGCGTAATCTTGAAACGGCTTCAATCCGGGCAGAGCATCCCCGCCGCCTTCCCATGCTGCCCCCCGGCGCGGATCGTGAAACAGATGCCGGCGCGTGTCCCAGTAGTCTGTCACGCTGTTCAAGCCCATTACATAGCCGACGGCATGTTCACCGTTGGCATGGGCATAGTCGATCAGTATCGTTTTTTGATGAGCAGTCGATGCCTGAACCAGGGAGTGATGCTCAGTGATTGTAAGCTTGGTCGATTTCTCCTCTTTGAGACTCTCCCGGACCTTGTCGGCATTGCCTGCACGGACCTTGAAAGTGAGATGAGCATGCGTGCCATGGGTCGCTTCAAAGAACCACAGTGCATTGAAATGGCTGCGGCGCTCCTGCGGCGTGAGACCGGCTTCGTGCGGCTTGCCGGAAAGGCGTTCCTTATCCCGGATGTTCTTGAGCTTCTTTGCGTCGAGCTCGTCGTAGCCAGGCGTATTCTTTGCCATGCCCGAGATCGGGCTCTCGTTCCAGCACAGCACGCGTACGTTGACCGGGCTGCCATTGTTGTACTTGCCGGCCGCGACCTCCCTGAGCAAATCCCCCCAGGTCGGACCGCGAGGCCAGGTGTTGCCCTTGCGTTCCAGTTCCATGGCAGGGTCGAAGCCCCAGCAGATGATTTCCACGCTGTGCTTTGCCTGGCGGATGTCTTGCAAGATACGGGCAAAGCCTTCTTCGCCGCAGATCAATACTTCAAGCTGGTTGGCGTGATAGATCGGGGCATTGCTGTCTTCTGCGCGCTCCAGCAGCCATTGCGCGGTTGCGGTGGCGCTTCGTTTGCGCAAGTCGATAGGAACGCTGCCCGGGTGGTAAGTCTGTGTCATGGCGATGATCCAAAAAGGGAAGGGGTTCAGGCGCCTGCATGGCGCAGGCGGCTGTCTGCGTCCGCTTCTGTGCTGCGGTAGCCCGAGGCCGCCAGTTGCTGGTCCAGTGCACTGATCTGTTCGTGGACCGGTAAATCAAAGCAGTAGCCATTGGGGAGCTTGACCGAGTAGCTGTCGTCGCCCGGCTGATGGCCTTCGATCCTTAATCGCCCGGCCGCGTCAGTGACGCCCACGGCGATCTGCGCCCCCTGCTTGAAAAGCGTATAGGGCTGGTATGCCAGCGGCCTTCCATCGCGCGCATGGCTGCGCAGGCGTACCAGCAAACTGTTGCTCTTTTGTAAGTCTTCATAGGTGGGCGGCGGCGGGATCTCCGGTGACGGACAATTGGCCGGACCCAGCACATTGTGTTCGGCAGCCTGTTGTCGCCACTGTCCGCTGGTGCCGTGTTCGATGAGGCTGGCATTCCAGCGGCTGAAGCTGCCGCCGCCATGGATTTGCGTGTCATCGCGCGAGCGGATGCTGATCCTGGGGGCCTGCAGGATGATCTCTTCGCTGGCCTCCAGCAGGATGCGTCGCGCAGCCTGAAGCTCGACGTGTTCTTCGTGAGCCTGCACCTTGATGCTGCCCTTGCCGCTGATCAGCTTCATGTGCTTGCCGGCAAAGGCAGCGAACATTTCTCCTGCCCGCATCAGCAGCTTGCGTCCGGCACTGAGCTGGGTATTGTCCCGGCTGACCAGGTCGATATGCCGGGCCGCGCCCAGCACCATGGTGTCCTGGCTGGTCACGCTCACGCCAGCCGGGGCGTCGAGGGCGACCATGGGCGCCGCAGCGTGCCTTGTGCCGCCGCCCCCTTCGCCGGTATCCCATGCCTGCAGCTGCTTCCTGATGCGCGCCAGTTGCGCCAGATCGGTCGCTTCTGCGTGGTGCCTGGCGGCGTCGTGGCTCAGGCGCTGCGCCAGTTCCTCCAGGCTGTGCAGGGTGTCCAGCAGGGTCTCGCGCTCCAGCATGCGGCCGCGCCCACTGTCCTGCGCTTGCGCCGTAATGAGGACGCCCTTGGCCCCGCGCAGGACACCATGCCCGTCCGTGCGCGCCTCCAATCCCTCGCCACGGTCATCGCCCTGCCCATCGTGGCGCGGCTCGGTGAGATAACCCAGGTTGATCTGGCTGTGCTGATGCTCGCTGGCCAGTTGCGTGCTGATCTGTCCGGGCGTGTCATCCAAGCGCAGCTGGTTGTAGCGTATCCCGTCGATCTCCTTGGACTTGATCCCGGAGAGAAAACGATTGCCAGGCAAGCCACCACCATGGCTGAAACGGGCCGGATGGTTGATGCCGTTGTGCAGGACACCGGCGACGAACATCTTGTCCGGATCACCCCCGAGAAAATCGATCAGCACTTCCATGCCGACCCGCGGCACGGCATCGTGTCCATATCCCGCACCCGCCCATGCGCTCGATACGCGCACGAAAGCGCTGTCGCGATCCTCTCCGCTGGTGCCTGCACCTTGCGCGTGAACATGATCTTCCGCCTGCAGCCCCTGCAGTTGCACCTTGATACGGCCAAGTTCGTCGCAGTACACCTCTTCCCGTGCAGGGCCAACCACCAGGGCAGTGATCGGATGCACACTCGGCAGATGCAGCCCGGGATCGTAGTGCGGCGTCAGCGATGCGCTGCGGCGGCGGCAGGTGAGCTGGTTGCGGTAGCGCATGTCGGTTGCGCCCGGCACATCGGTCTGCCAGGTAGAGGCGGGCAGCAGGCGCTCGATGGCATCCTGCAGCGCTTTGGGGAAATTGTTTTCGGCTTGCTGGCGTAATGAGGTCACGATGAATTCGCGCAAGGTGCGATCGTGGCCGTGCATGTCGGGATGCCCTTCCAGCTCGAACCAGTGCCCCACCGCCAGGTCGCGCACCGTGCCACTGGCCTCAAAGGATTCGCTGCGGCCCTCGTGCGCCTGCATGCGGGCATGCGCCAGGCGCAAGTGATCCTGCTGGCCATCGGCCGCGTGCGGGGCCTCGATCAGCCCGTCGCCCAGGACGCATGCCAAGGCCCGGCCCGTATCGCCCTGGTCGAGCACATTCTGGCTGGCCGCTTCGTCCACGCGTACCGCCTTGTAGTCCCAGCTGCCGCGCCACACCCGCCCCGGCACCAGGCTGCGCTGACGGCTCCACGCGCTGATGGTGTCGCGCTGCTCTGTGGCGCCACTGCGGTGGTAACGCACGGTGCCGGCAGCGGCCTGGGACAGCAGAGGGGCGTAGTCGCAAAACACCAGCGTGTGCACGGGAATGCCCGCATCGGCCGTCTTGCCTGTATCGTCAGCAGGCTGGGGACTGGCCACGTACCAGCCGATGCCTTCGCGCCGGCAGAGGCGTCTTATGAAGTGCGCATCGGATTCGTTGAACTGATGGCTGATCTCGCGCGCCGGATAGCGGCGAGATTCCAGACGATCCAGGTTGAACTGAAACGCCATGGCCAATGCCGGGCTGCGCTGGCGCCATTCACCCAGCATGATCTCCAGGATGCGCGGCACGCTAAGTTGACGGAAGACGCGGGTATTGATGCGCTCCTCCATGATCGACAGCGCGTCCTTGAGCGTGAGCTGGTAGACCCGCAGCGCACCGTCGGCCTGGCCGGCACGCGCCTCGGTGATGATCCCGTTGGTGTGATGCATTCCACCACGATCGGTCACCATCTCGATGCCCAGTGGCTGTCCCAGCAGGGCCTGCAGCGGCAGTTCAGGATCGCCGGACACGCAGGTCAGTTTCGCCTGCAGTCCTTCCAGCCAGGCTTCCTCGATATCGACCCGCTGCACCAGCAGCCATTGCGCGAAACGACTTTCCTGCGGTCGCCAGCGCAGCCTGAGCGGACGGTGTTGCTGCGAGAGTACGGCGCTCGCAAACGCCGCAGTGATGCTCTGGAAGTGATCTGTCATGGCGGAATGGACGGCAGCGACAAGCGCGGTCACAAAAACTGGCCAGCATAGTGACGCCTCCCCGCCAGGTCATGGATTCACCAAAGAAAGGAAGTGAATCCCGATTTTCTTGAGCAAATGATTCAAAAAATATCGATAATTACCGCTACTCACTGAGCATCACTGATCAACTCTCATCCCGACATGGACACCACCCGCATCGACAAATGGTGCTGGGCCGCACGCTTCTTCAAGACGCGGTCGCAGGCCACCGAAGCCGTGGAGCGCGGCCGCATCAAGCTCAACGGCGAGCGCACCAAGCCCGCCCACAACGTCAGGAACGGCGACCGCCTGGACATCGACAACGGTTCCACCGAATGGGAAGTACTGGTCACCGGCATCGCCGACAAGCGCGGCTCGGCCGCCATTGCCGCTACCCTCTATCAGGAAACCGAAGAGAGCATCACGCGCCGTGCCGCGCTGGCCGAACGCCATCGCCTCTTCCGCGAACCCTCGGCCGAGATCAAGGGACGCCCCACCAAGCGTGACCGCCGCCTGCTGGACCGGTCCTCATCCTGATCCCGCCGCAGCGCTGGCTCGTTGTAAGATGAAGGCCGTTTTCCCCGGCCTGTCTTTTCTCCAACCCAGGTGCAAAGGTGCAGATGTCTCAGGTGGTCTCTTCCGAATCGATGCAGTCCGTCCCCGTGGCCCGGCCCCTGCGCAAGGAGTGCCCGCCCGGTGCCTGCGATTGCCAGCGTGAGGCGCTGCTGGAATGCCTGCACGCGCCGGAAGCCCGCGTGCTCTGGCTCACCCGTGAAGAAGAAAAACGCCTGATCGAACGCATCACCCGCATCAGCACCTACGACGAGCTGCTGCATGTGGGCAGCCTCATGCGCAAGAACCTCGGCATCCACCTGCACATCAGCCCTGGTGCCAACGAGGTGCGCACCGTGCGCGGCCTGCAGATCCACCTGGCCGAGCAGCCCGGCCTGTGCCGCAAGACGCGCGACACCATCCCGGCGGCCATCCGCAAGTGCCTGGAAAACAACCCCACCATCGTCTACGCCCTGCTCGACGCCCACGACCTGCTGGGCGCCGCCAGCCCCCCTCCCGAATCCGCCTGAAGGCTTGCTGCCCGGAAAAAAACCGTACCACAAGACAGCCCGATTTTTTGTTTGACATTTGCGGCGCGATGAATAATAGTACGATCGTTCGAATAAATTCTGCATGAAGATAAATTCATGCCGGGTTATCCAGGGCACAAGACAGCGGACCCCGAGCCGCGCCCGTCGAACCGGTTCCTTCCCGTCGCCGCCTGCGGCGGATATCAAAGAGACAACGATGACTGAGACAAGCAAGGTGACCACCGCGCCCGCCCGGCCCAAGTTCCTGCGCAAGGGCGAGCAGACCCGCGCCGCCATCCTGGATGTGGCGCTGGAGCTGGCCAGCCGTGATGGCCTGGAAGGGCTCACCATTGGCCTCCTGGCCGAGAAGATGAAGATGAGCAAGTCCGGCGTCTTCGCCCATTTCGGCTCGCGCGAGGACCTGCAGATCGAGGTCGTGCGCCTGTACCACAACCGCTTCGAGCAGGACGTGTTCTATCCCTCCATCAAGGAGCCGCGCGGCCTGCCGCGCCTGGAAGGCATGTTCGCGCGCTGGATCAAGCAGGTCACGGTGGAAATCGCCCTGGGCTGCATCTACATCAGCGGCGCGGTCGAGTATGACGACCGTCCTGGTGCGATCCGCGATCACCTCGTTGCCATGGTCCAGGCCTGGCGCGATGCGCTGGAGCGCTGCATCAAGCAGGCCATGGAAGCCGGCCACCTGCGCACCGACATCGAGGTCAGCCAGATGGTCTATGAAATGTATGGCCTGATCCTGGCCCTGCATCACGATGCGCGCTTCCTGCACATCCCCGGCAGCGTCGAGCGTGCCGAGGCCAGCTTCCGCCGCCTCATCGACAGCTACCGCCCGCAGGGCAGCGACAGCGCCAGTACCAGCGCCCCCAAGAATTCCAAATCGGCTGCCAGGAAGGCAGCGTAACCCGTCCGGAGACATTCATGCCCCAATACAACGCCCCCTTGCGCGACATGCAATTCGTGCTGCACGAGCTGCTCAATGTCGAGGAAGTGTTCAAGGAATTGCCGCCCCACGCCGACACCAACCGCGAACTGGTGGACCAGGTGCTGGAAGAGGGCGGCAAGTTCGCCTCGCAGGTCCTGTTCCCGCTGAACCATTCGGGTGACCGCGAGGGCTGCCATTTCGATCGCGAGAGCAAGGCCGTGACCACGCCCAAGGGTTTCAAGGAAGCCTACAAGCAGTACGTGGAGGCCGGCTGGGCGGCGTTGTCCTGTGATCCGGACTTCGGCGGCCAGGGTCTGCCGCTGACCATCAACAATTCCTTCTACGAGATGCTGAACTCGTCCAACCAGGCCTGGACCATGTACCCCGGCCTGTCGCACGGCGCCTACGAGTGCCTGCATGCGCACGGTTCGGATGAACAGAAGCAGCTCTACCTGCCCAAGCTGGTCTCGGGCGAATGGACCGGCACCATGTGCCTGACCGAAGCCCATTGCGGCACCGACCTGGGCCTCCTGCGCAGCAAGGCCGAGCCGCAGGCCGATGGATCCTACAAGATCACCGGCAACAAGATTTTCATCTCCGCCGGTGAAAACGACGTGTCCGCCAATATCGTTCACCTGGTCCTGGCACGTCTGCCCGATGCGCCGGAAGGTTCGAAGGGGATTTCACTTTTCCTGGTTCCCAAGTTCCTGCCCAATGCCGATGGCTCGCTGGGCGCGCGCAACCCGATCTTCTGCGGTGCCATCGAAGAGAAGATGGGCATCCACGGCAACGCCACCTGCCAGATGAACCTGGACGGCGCTACCGGCTGGCTGATCGGCCAGCCGCACAAGGGCCTGCAGGCCATGTTCGTGTTCATGAACGCGGCGCGCCTGGGCGTGGGCATGCAAGGCCTGGGCCTGACCGAAGTGGCCTACCAGAACGCCCTGGTCTACGCCAAGGACCGCCTGCAGATGCGCAGCCTGTCCGGCATCAAGGCCGCCGACAAGCCGGCTGACCCGATCATCGTGCATCCGGACGTGCGCCGCATGCTGCTGACCGCCAAGGCCTTCGCCGAAGGTGGCCGTGCCTTCACCTCCTACGTCGCGCTGGAGCTGGACAAGGAACTGACCCACCCCGATGAGCAGGTGCGCAAGGACAGCGCCGACATCGTGGCCCTGCTGACCCCGGTGGTGAAAGCCTTCCTGACCGACAACGCCTGGATGGCCACCTCCGAGTGCCTGCAGGTCTACGGCGGCCACGGCTACATCGCCGAGTGGGGCATGGAGCAATATGTGCGCGATGCCCGCATCAACATGATTTATGAAGGAACCAACACCATCCAGTCGCTGGACCTGCTGGGCCGCAAGATCCTGATGGACAACGGTGCCAAGCTGAAGAAATTCGGCGCGCAGATCCAGGCCTTCGTGGAAGAGCATGGTACCGATGAGTCCATGTCCGAGTTCATCACCCCGCTGGCCGACATCGGCGACAAGGTGACCAAGCTGACCATGGAAATCGGCATGAAGTCCTTTGCCAACCAGGATGAAGCCGGTGCGGCGGCCGTGCCCTACCTGCGCGTGGTGGGCCACCTGGTGTTCTCCTACCTGTTCGCCCGCATGGCCAAGATCGCGCTGGAAAAGCAGGACAGCGGCGACGCCTTCTACACCGCCAAGCTGGCCACGGCGCGCTTCTACTTCGCGCGCCTGCTGCCGGAAACCGCGATGCTGATCCGCCAGGCCCGTTCGGGTGCGGCCAACCTGATGGCGCTGGACGCAGAACTGTTCTGATCGCAACACCACGCCGCGCGCGGGCTGCACGCCTGCACGCGGCGTTGATCCAACGCAATGCGGCCCGTGACGGCGTCACGCGGGCGTCACTGCGGCAGGGCATGCTGTGAGCCGCCGCACCCGGGATAAAGAGCGTACAGTGAGCGCTCGTCCCAGCGGCGCAGCACCTTGCCAGGCCCGAATTCATGTTTCATGTTTGCAGCACCAGCAAAGGAGATTTGCGTGTCCAATTTCATCGTCAAAAAAGTGGCCGTGCTCGGCGCGGGCGTCATGGGGGCCCAGATTGCCGCCCACTGCATCAATGCCCGCGTGCCGGTCGTGCTGTTCGACCTGCCGGCCAAGGATGGCCCGAAGAACGGCATCGTGCAACGCGCCATCGAGAACCTCAAGAAACTGAGCCCCGCTCCGCTGGGCAACAAGGATGACGCGGCCCTGATCCAGGTCGCCAACTACGAGGATGACCTGGCCGTGCTGGAAGGCTGCGACCTCATCATCGAAGCCATCGCCGAGCGCATGGACTGGAAGCACGACCTCTACAAGAAGGTCGCCCCGCACATCGGCCCCAAGGCAATCTTCGCCTCCAATACCTCGGGCCTGTCGATCAATGCTCTCTCCGAAGGTTTCGATGCGGGCCTGAAGGCGCGCTTCTGCGGCGTGCACTTCTTCAACCCGCCGCGCTACATGCACCTGGTCGAACTGATCCCGACCCAATCGACCGAACCGCACATCCTCGACCAGCTCGAAGCCTTCCTCACCACCACCCTGGGCAAGGGCGTGGTGCGGGCCTTCGACACCCCCAACTTCGTGGCCAACCGCGTGGGCGTGTTCGGCATCCTGGCCACCATCATCGAAGCCGAGAAGTACGGCCTCTCGGTCGATGTGGTCGATGACCTGACCGGTGCCAAGCTGGGCCGTGCCAAGTCCGGTACCTTCCGTACCGCCGACGTGGTGGGCCTGGATACCATGGGCCACGTCATCCGGACCATGCAGGACAACCTGAAGGACGATCCCTTCTCCTCCTCCTATGCCACCCCGCCGCTCTTGGCCAAGCTGGTCGAGCAGGGCGCACTGGGCCAGAAGAGCGGTGCCGGTTTCTACAAGAAGGTGGGCAAGGACATCCTGCGCATCGATCCGGCCAAGGGCGATTACGTTCCTGGCGGCGCCAAGGCCGATGACATCATCGCCCGCATCCTCAAGGAAAAGGATCCGGTCAAGCGCATGAAGGCGCTGCATGATTCGACCAATCCGCAAGGCCAGTTCCTGTGGGCCATCTTCCGCGATGCCTTCCACTACATCGCCGTGCACCTGGAATCGGTGGCCGACAACGCCCGTGACCTGGACTTCGCCATGCGCTGGGGCTTCGGCTGGAGCGTCGGTCCCTTCGAGACCTGGCAAGCTGCCGGCTGGAAGCAGATCGCGCAATGGGTCAAGGAAGACATCGAGGCCGGCAAGGCACTGTCGAGCGCACCGCTGCCCGACTGGGTCTTCGATGGCCGTGACGGCGTGCATTCGGCGAAGGGCTCCTGGTCGCCCTCCAAGAAGGCCGACGTGGCCCGTTCCGAGCTGCCGGTCTACCAGCGCCAGGCCTTCCGTGCCCCGCTGGTGGGCGAGGGTGCAGCCGATGGCAAGAGCGCCGGTACCACCTTCTTCGAAGACGAATCGGTGCGCATCTGGCACCAGAACGACGATGTGCTGATCCTGTCCTTCAAGACCAAGATGCACGTGATCGGCCAGGGCGTGATCGATGGCATGAACAAGGCTGTCACCGAAGCCGAACAGAACTTCAAGGGCCTGGTGATCTGGCATCCGGATGCAGCCGAAGGCGGTGCCTTCTCCGCAGGTGCCGACCTGCAGTCGATGCTGCCGCTGTTCATGTCCGGTGGAGTCAAGGCCATCGAGCCGGTGGTGCACCAGCTGCAGCAGGCGCACCAGCGCCTGAAGTACGCCAGCGTGCCGGTAATCGCCGCTGTCGCCGGCCTGTCGCTGGGCGGTGGCTGCGAATTGCTGCTGCATACCGCCAAGCGCGTAGTCTCCATCGAGTCCTACATCGGCCTGGTGGAAGTGGGCGTGGGCCTGATCCCGGCCGGTGGCGGCCTGAAGGAAGCCGCCGTGCGCGCTGCCAAGGAAGCCCGTGGCAACGACATCCTGCAATTCCTGAAGGAATACATGCTCGCTGCAGCCACTGCCAACGTCTCCAAGTCCGCACTGGAAGCGCGCAAGCTGGGTTACCTGCGCGAGGATGACGTGATCGTCTTCAACCCCTATGAATTGCTGCACGTGGCCAAGGTCGAGGCGCGCGCGCTGTTCGATGCCGGTTATCGTCCGCAACTGCCGCCGCAGGTGCCGGTGATCGGCCGCAACGGCCTGGCCACCATCATGGCGCAGCTGGTCAACATGCGTGATGGCGGCTTCATCTCGGCCCACGACTTCAAGCTCGGCAAGATGATCGCCGAGACCGTCGCCGGTGGTGAAGTGGAAGAGGGCAGCATCGTCAATGAACAATGGCTGCTCGACATCGAGCGCAAGTTCTTCATGGAGCTGCTCAACCACCCCAAGACCCAGGAACGCATCATGGGCATGATGCAAACCGGCAAGCCTGTGCGCAATTAATGAAACCTCTCTCCCCCCTGAAGGGGAGGGAGAGTCCAAGGAGATTTGGTAATGAGCAAACAACTGCAAGACGCCTACATCGTCGCCGCCACCCGCACCCCCATCGGCAAGGCGCCGCGTGGCATGTTCAAGAACACCCGCCCGGATGACCTGCTGGTACGTGCCATCCAGTCCGCCGTGGCGCAGGTGCCGGGCCTGGATCCCAAGCTGATCGAGGACGCCATCGTCGGCTGCTCCTTCCCCGAAGGCGCACAGGGTCTCAACATGGCGCGCAATGCCGTGCTGCTGGCCGGCCTGCCCAACACCATCGGCGGCGTCACCATCAACCGCTACTGCGCCTCCGGCATCACCGCCATCGCCATGGCCGCCGACCGTATCCGCGTCGGTGAGGCCGATGTCATGATCGCCGCCGGTGCGGAATCGATGTCGATGGTGCCGATGATGGGTTTCCATCCTTCCATCAACATCAATGCCTTCAAGGATGAGAACGTCGGCATGGCCTATGGCATGGGCCTGACCGCCGAGAAGGTGGCGCAGCAGTGGAAGGTCTCGCGTGAAGCGCAGGACGAGTTCTCGCTGGCTTCGCACCAGAAGGCCATCGCCGCACAGCAGGCCGGTGAATTCGCCGACGAGATGACCTCGGTCGAGATCGTCGAGCGCTTCCCCAACCTGGCCACCGGCGAGATCGACATCAAGACCCGTACCGTCGCCCTGGACGAAGGTCCGCGCGCCGATTCCAACTTGGCCGCGCTGGCCAAGCTGAAACCCGTCTTCGCCGCCAAGGGCAGCGTCACTGCCGGCAACAGCTCGCAGACCTCCGATGGCGCAGGTGCGCTGATCATCGTTTCGGAAAAGATCCTGAAGCAGTTCAACCTGACCCCGCTGGCGCGCTTCGTCTCCTTCGCCGTGCGCGGCGTGCCGCCGGAGATCATGGGCATCGGTCCGAAGGAAGCGATTCCTGCGGCCCTGAAGGCCGGTGGCCTGACCCAGGACCAGATCGACTGGATCGAACTGAACGAAGCCTTCGCGGCACAAGCGCTGGCCGTCATCGGCGACCTGGGCCTGGACCCGAGCAAGGTCAACCCCATGGGCGGTGCGATTGCCCTGGGCCACCCGCTGGGGGCTACCGGTGCGATCCGTGCCGCCACCACCATCCATGCACTGCGCCGCAAGAACCTGAAGTACGGCATGGTGACCATGTGCGTGGGCACCGGCATGGGTGCGGCGGGCATCTTCGAACGCGTCTGATCCGCGCCTGCAAGGCCTGATGCAAAAGCCGCACTGCGCATGCCGTGCGGCTTTTTTCATGAACCTTATAAATCATTTATAACATTCAAGGAGACTGTGCAGATGGATATCCAGCTCACCAAGGCCGATGGCATCCTGACCATCCACTTCGACCGCGAAGACAAGAAGAATGCCATCACCGCGGCCATGTACCAGCAGCTGGCCGATGCCTTGAAGGAGGCCGAGACTGACAATGCGGTCCGCGCCATCCTCTTCACCGGCAAGCCCAAATCCTTCTCGGCCGGCAATGACCTGGAAGACTTCCTGAAAAATCCGCCCAAGACCCAGGATGCGCCGGTATTCCAGTTCCTCTGGCAGATCAGCCATGCCAGCAAGCCCATCGTGGCCGCCGTCTCCGGCGTGGCCGTGGGCATCGGTACCACGCTGCTGCTGCATTGCGACCTGGTGTATGCGGCCAACAATGCCAAGTTCTCGATGCCCTTCACGCAACTGGGTTTGTGTCCGGAGGCGGCGTCTTCGCTCCTCTTGCCGCACATCGCGGGTTACCAGCGTGCGGCCGAGAAGCTGTTGCTGGGCGAAGCCTTCGGCGCAGACGAAGCCTGCCAGATGGGTGTGGTCAACCGCGTGCTGCCGCTGGAGGAATTGCTGCCCTATGCGCAGCAGCAGGCCGCCAAGCTGGCGGCGCTGCCGGCGGCGTCGATCCGGGTGACCAAGCAGCTGATGAAGAAGAATCGCGTCACCGCGACCGAACAGCAGATGGTGGCCGAGATCGAGCACTTTTCGCGCATGCTGACCGCGCCCGAGGCCAAGGAAGCGTTCACGGCGTTCTTCGAGAAGCGCAAGCCGGATTTCAGGCAGTTTGGCTGATGCCGGGCTCCTCTCCTATGGTTGGCGCTGCATAAGCATTATTGAAGGGGCGATGGACCTAGTCGGCGCACCGCCCCTTCAAGTTGTGCTGAAATCCCATTGCTAGCAATGTTTCAAAAGTAATCGGTAGTTTATCAAAAGTTACACGACGGGTTGCTGACTGTGAGCCGGTCGGCCACTTTATTCTGGCTCCAATTCTAGGATTTATTCGCTATCGAGACGGACTCGAAGTGAATAACATCTTCCTCCTTTTCACCTCGCTTCAGCGCAGGTAAAAATTTAAAGGAGGAGTGATGAACGAGACCTTGAAATCCCTGGCCCTGCTGATGCAGAGCGCAGAGCAGCAGCGCTTTCTGCGGCTGCGGTTTCCGCATCGGGATGCCCCGGAGGCCAACTTCGCGGTTCATCAAATCGAGGCTGAGGAATGCCTCTCGCGTGACTTTTCTTTCAAAGTACAGTTGGTGTCGGATGAGCCCTGTCTCTCTCTCAAGGAGATGCAGGGCAAGCTGCTCAATGTGGCCATGATCCGCGCAGATGGCGGTGTACGTTACTTATCCGGCTATGTTTTTGGCTTTCGGCGTATGCATTCCGACGGCGCGCTCACTCTCTATGAAGCGCACCTCGGGCCATGGATGAAATTGCTCAGCTTGCGCAGGGACAGCTATCTCTTTCACGGCAAATCGTTGCGCGAACAAAGCGAGATCATCTTCAAGAACTATTCCTTCTATCCCCGTTGGGAATGGCTGGTCATAGGCGAAGACCCTCCCATGACCGATGCCTGTCAATTCGACGAGACCGATTTCAATTATCTCAGCCGTCGGTGGGAAGCCGCAGGATGGCACTATTTTTATCGGCACGATGAACAGGGTCATACATTCGTCGTCGCCAGCGATTCCACGCGCTGTCTGCCGATCGACGGTGGCCCCGAGGTACGATTCCATGACCAGGGCGGGACGGATGAAGAAGATGGCATGCACCGGTGGATATCCGTGCGCGAGATCGTGCCGGCCAGCGTAGCGTTGAGTTCCTTCAATTTCAAGGATCCGTGGCCCATCTCGCGCAATGCGCCTACGATCAATCAGCAGGGATGCGTGCCCCATGTGGAGTCGCATGAGTTTGTCGGCGCCTATGGATTCCGTGATGGCGATGCAGGGTACGAGATGGCCAAGCTACGTATGGAAGAAATAGAGGCCGTTGGTAAATTTCATCAGGGTGAAGGCAATTCGCGCTACATGGAGCCAGGCCGCTACTTCCGCCTGGTCGATCACTTCAACCACGGGCCTTACGGCAGGGCCGATGCCAGCGGCAAGGATGATTTCCTGATCCTTTCCATCAGGCACAAGGCCGTCAACAATGTACTCCAAAGGGGCCAGTCCGAGTTTTTCCAATACCATCACTGGCTGACTTGTTCACGCCGCAGTGTGCCTTGGCGGCCAGGGCGCCAGTTCAACAGTGAAGACACGCGCATCTCGGCTCCGCAGACTGCAACCGTAGTGGGTCTTTCCAGTTCCGACAGTATCCTGACGGATGAATATGGACGAGTCCAGGTCCAGTTTCATTGGGACCGGATCGGCAGCAACGATCACCGCAGTTCGGCCTGGATCAGGGTCGCCGGACCGTGGGCTGGTGCTGAGCTCGGAAGCGCGGCCATTCCCCGGGTGGGCTCGGAAGTCGTCGTGCACTGGCTATCCGGTGACCCTGATCGACCGATCATTCTCGCTGCCCTGGCAAATCGCCGGAACATGCCACCCTGGACCTTGCCCGAGCAGCGGGCACTGACTGGCTGGCGCAGCCGCGAGCTTGCAACGGGCACTGGAAATGCGCCGGGCGGACGTGGCAATCATCTGGTTCTCGACGATACGCCTGAACAACTGCAGGTCCAGTTGAAGTCCGATCATCAATGCAGTCAGCTCTCGCTGGGTCACATCGTGCGCATATGCCAAGAATCCTGTCACGAATGCCCGCACATTGGAAGCTGGCAGTTTGATCGTTCCGTGGAGCGGACCGTGGTTGAAGGCCGGCGAATTCCAGGAGCGCCAATATGAAGGCAAACTCTGGATCCAGATCTTCAAACCGGATCAAAACAAGATCTTCTGGGCCGAAAAAAGTACGGTGAAGTATCTCAGCGATGGCGACTGGAAGGATTTCAGGAAGGTTGAGGAGCATGGTCAATTCAGTGCTGACGGCTTCATGGATGACGAGGGCCTGCAGCGCCTGATTCAGGAGAGTCAGAAAGGGCGCACTGACACGACGACTGCGCAGTCAGACAAGGATGAACTGGTCCGCCATGTGGTTACCCGTCATCCCACCGAGTGGAGCAACCAGGGCATCGCTCAGCGCTATGAGCGTGTGACCAGGGAGGACTTCGGTGCGCAGAAATTGACGCAAGAGCAGTTTCAGAAGTTGCTCCGGCATATCGAACGCCAGACCTTCTGGGAGAAGGTGCCGGGATTGCCGGATGCGCGCGGAGTTTGGCATGTGCATCCGATCAAGTTTATTGAGCATCTGGCGAAGTGCATGTGGTTGTCGAAGGAAGAGCTGGCATTGGTTTATCCGTCCACGGGCTCTCTCGCTGCTGCCACGATCAGTCATGGCACCTCAGAAGAACTCCGGGAAAAGTATCGCGCTGAGATCAATAAGTGCTGTTTCAAGTATGGGCTCAACAGTCGGTTGCGGATGGCGCATTTCTTTGGTCAAGCCGCCGTTGAATCCGAAAGTCTTAACCGAATGCTTGAGAGGTCGGACGGCAGCCAGTACGAAGGAAGAACAGATATCGGCAACATCATGGCTGTCGATGGCAGAAAATTCAAGGGGCGCGGAATCAAACAGCTTACTGGCCGTTACAACTACGTCGAATATTGGTCATTCAGAGGGTGGTTGAAAAAAGGAGGAGATTTCGATGTTGGATGGGAAGTAAAGAAGAAAGATGGAACGAATGAAAGCAAACCACTTCGACCGCCGCATATCGCAAATCCAAACGTGATTCTTGAGGAGGCTTATAACTGCGTCGACATCGGCACATGGTACGTGGTGCTGTTGAAGCCTCCTACCCTATCCGCCATGGACCTCGACAACGTTAGAGCGGTGACACACGCGATAAACGGCGGGAGAGATAACAAAGAATGGGAGAAAAGCTCCTCACTGGAGGATCGTATTTCGCATACAAAGAGGATCAAAAAGGTGATGCTATGAAATCCGTTTGGTTTTTGACAGCGATATGCGCTGGGATAATATTTTTGCCATACGCTCTTGCTGAAGAGCGTAAATATGGTGATCTGGAATTCACCCGCTCTCTCTACCGTCAAACCGGATCCTTGAAGGCAGTGAACAGGCTCTACATCGAAAAGATAGAAATAAGAACGTCAAGAATACTTGCGAAGGCTAAGGCTAGAAGGATCAATCTTGCACTTGAGCATTTGTACGCATCTCTTTATTCAGAGGCGACAGATTGCAAAGATCCTGACTCAACCGCGCCATGGGGATACGAGGTGCTTTTTGACCAAGTCAATTATGCGGGAGATACTGAAAGGAGGGCATCAGGACCAACACTCCATCCCGGACCCACACTCGAAAGCCTGCGGTTGCAAGAAATCTGGCGCAGGATTCCATTAACTGTTCGTCGAGGACATCCTTATTTTCCTTCTTGAGTATCCCGACACCCTCTTGGCCCAAAATCAAAAGTCCGGCTTTGACGCGCGCCCCAGCACCGAGAAGAACAGGCGCATGTCTCGACAACATCTGCCGGGGATCAAGAGGCGCTCCCGTCCTGAGTGAGAAGTTCGCCACTTCTTTGGCGAAATAAGGTTGCCTGGAACACGCGCCAGAGACGTCGAAACTGACACTGAGCGTATCCCTATACCGAATGCCGCCGAGAGTATTTCATTCGGCCGCATCGAAAGGTGGCGCCGTGAACATCATGTTTTTGCTGATTGCCACACTCTCGATGTGCTCGCTGTGCCAATTCGGTCAAGCACGAGAACTCGAACTCGACGACCAAAAATTCGATATATCCGTCTACAGAAAAACCGGTCCACGTGACGCAATGAATCGCATCTATACCGAGAAGATAAGGGTGAAGCCAGGAGGAAGGATATCGAAGGACGCAGCCAGCCAGATCCATGCCGCCATGGAAAAGTTTTATCAATCGCTGTTTGCACAGGGGAAAACCTGTCGTCCCGATCCACAAGGTGGTGCATGGGCTTATGAAGCAGAGTTTGATGAAGCCCTGATGGCGTTCCGAACCATGAGCATCGTCTTTAACGTCACCAGTGCATGCGCTGGAAACCATGTCTTCGACAAAGTGGGATGGACCTTCGATATCAGCACGGGAAAGCAGCTTCCACCCATAGCGCTGATCAATCGATATGCCCCCTCCCTGCGCAAGGCAGGTGTCCGCACGCAAGGAAATTTCCTGCAGTTGAACAAGGATGCCGTCGCACTGGTCATGTCCTACCTGAAGCCGGAGAAAAAGACGGCCTGCCTGGATTATTTTGAGCGGTCCAACTATGGCGTGTGGCTTGATGAGCAAGGCGACGTAGTCTTATCTCCCGTCTTTGACTATCGTTACCTGGACTGCGCTGGCGGCTATTACCTGTCATCGGAGAAATGACAAGCCGCCAGCATGCAGAGATCACCACATCCTCGCTACTTCCAGCTGCTCTTCCCCGAAGCAATCACCTCCACCGGCTCTACCCGCCGCTCATAGGGATGGCGCAACACAATGCGGCTGGCGAATTTCTCGATGCCGATCTCGTCCTCCAGCAGGCGTTCCATCAACTCCTGGAACAGCGCCACGGTGGGCGAGACGATCTTGAGCAAATAGTCATACCCCCCGCTGACGTTGTAGCACTCCACGATTTCCGCATACTTGGCCGCGCCCTGTTCGAACTTGCGAAAGTCCGCCGGGCGGTGGCTGCCCAGCGTAATTTCGGAGAACACCACGACATGGCTGCCCAATTTGTCCAGCGCGACCTGGGCGGCATAGCCGGCGATGACGCCGGCTTCTTCCATGCGCTTGGTCCGGGTCAGGCAGGGGCTGGGACTGAGATTGACGGCCTCGGCCAGCTCCACGTTCGAACAGCGGCCCTCGCGCTGCAAGTGCTCGAGGATCTTGATGTCGGTGCGGTCGATGGGGTCGGGGGTGCGCATGGATCGATCATAGCACCGCATCATCGGCCTCAGCCGCGTACCGCAGCGGCCCGGGCTTCGGTCAGCGATTGGTCCAGCGCATCGATCACCATGCCCGCCTGATCGGCCGAAAGCACCAGCGGCGGCCGGATCTTGAGCACGTTGTGGCCCATCGCGCAGGCACTGAGCAGCACGCCCTTCTGGCGCATCCGGTTGACCACCTCGCTGGTGAGTGTCCGGTCTGGCGTACGAAGTGCCCGGTCCGACACCAGTTCCACGCCCACGAACATGCCCGTACCGCGCACGTCGCCGATGGCTTCATGGCGTTCGGCCAGCGCACGGATGCCGTCAAGCAGCACGCCACCGACCTCCCGTGCATGGGGAATCAGGCCTTCGCTTTCTATCGTCTTCAGTACCGCCAGCGCGGCGGCACACGAGACCGTATTGCCGGCAAAGGTATTGAAGTAGCGCGAACGCTGCCCGAATTCCTGCAGCACCTCCGCAGTGGCCAGGATGCCGGCGACCGGCTGGCCATTGCCCATCGGCTTGCCCATGGTCACGATGTCGGGCGCTACGCCATGCCGCTGGAAGCCCCACATGTGTTGGCCCGTGCGGCCGAAGCCCGGTTGCACTTCATCGGCGATGAACAAGCCACCGGCTGCCTTGATGGCCTGCACCGCGCCCTGCAGGAAGCCCGCAGGTCCGGGGAGGATGCCGTCGCTGGTGAACAGTGAATCCACGATCAGGGCAGCAGGCCGGATGCCGTGCCGTTGCAGGTCGGCGATGGCGGCTTCTACGTCGCGCGTGAATTTTTCTCCCAAATCCTGCCCCGGCGTGTGATAGGCGCGCGGGGCCGGCACCAGGCGCACATGCGGCCCCAGGTTGACGCTGCTGCCCAGCGAGGGCGAGAACTGCGAGACCGCATCGGTGATGCCGTGATAAGCCGTGTCGGTGACGATCACCCCAGTGCCGCCGGTGCGGACCTTGGCGATGCGATAGGCCAGGTCATTGGCTTCGCTGCCGGTGCAGGTGAGCATCAGGTGTGCCAGCGCTGTTTCCGGCACCGTCGCCAGCAGGCGTTCAGCCAGCTCCAGGATGGTGTCATGCAGGTAGCGCGTGTTGGTGGCCAGCGTCTGCACCTGTTCGCAGATCGCTGCGGTGACGGCCGGATGGCAGTGTCCCAGCGATGTGACGTTGTTGTACACATCCAGATAACGCCGCCCCTGCGGATCGATCAGCCAGACGCCCTCGCCACGCACGATGTGCAAGGGATGTTCATACATCAGCCGGTACGCCGGCCCCAGCAGGGCATTGCGGCGTTCGATCAGGGCCCCGGTGACGGGCCCGACGTCGGCGCGGCCGGGGATGTAGGCGTTGACCATGGTGAGGTCGGTAGGGGTGCTCATGCAATGCTCCTGTGTCAGATGTCGGAAAGCAGGCGGTCACGCGCGTCCTGCCGTGGCAGGTCGGCCAACTGGCCGAGCGCCTCCCAGGCCGCCGGGTTGTGCCGCATGATGTAGGCGCGGTTGTGGGGATAGCGTACCGCGCGCCATTCGGAAATGAGCGCCGTGACCAGATGGCGCGTGACCATGAGGTCGGCCACGATCTCCTGTTCCGGCGCGGTCAGCGGCAGCTCGGCGTGATAGGCGGCGACGAACTGCGCCGGACCGGAAAACGGATCCTCGCTGCCAGTCATGTGGAAGGCCGCCGCCGTGGCGACTTCACCCACCAGCGGCGCGTGCAGCATGTCGCCGAAATCGATGATGCCGGTGATGCGTTCCTGCTCCTGCGGTGCCACCAGCACGTTGTAGAGGTGATAGTCGTTGTGGATCACCTGCGCCCGTACCTCGCCCAGGTGCGGCAGCACATCTCGTTCGAAGCGCGCCATGAAGTGCCGTGCCAGCTGCTGCTTGGCCGGATCCTGCAGGCTCTCCATCTTGTCGCGCAAGCGGTGCGCTGTGGAGACATTCCACAGCAGGTCATGATGCGCCCCGGTATGGCTGAATCCTTGCAGGGCCAGGTCCAGCCTGGCCAGGCCACTGCCCATGGCGCGCCGCTGGCCGTCGCTGCGTTCGGTATGCTTGATCTGTACGCCATCGAGGTAAGTCAGCAGGCGCACCATGCTCATGCTGCCATCCGGCAGTGTCACCTGTTCGATGCTTTGCCCGTTCAGGGAGCGCAGTACGCGGGGAATCGGAAGGTCCGGTGCCGCCCGCGCGATGTGATCCAGCGCGGCGATCTGGAAATCCACCACGGTGGCCTGTTCGGAAGGATTGCTGATCTTGAGCACGTAGCGCGTGCCATCGGCGCTCTCGATGCAGGCGTTCTGGTCGCGCTCACCTCCCAGCGCGCTGGACTTGCCCGCGATGCCATAGAGGGCCGCGGCCAGTTGTTCCAGCGCTGCCGGCGCAAGATCAGGTGCCGCCGTGTTCAAGGCGGCGGGTTCTTGCAATGCGGTCTCAAGCATGATGCGTCCCGTCTCTCGTAGGCGCGACGGCAGCCATCAAAGGCCGACCAGTGTGGCCAGCTGGCGGAAGTCCGTCAGCCGGCTCACGCCATAGCCATCGCAGTACGGCTCGTGATTGCGGTCGATGTAAGCCTTGCCCATGAAGCCGAGATCCTTGGCCGTCATCAGGTCATAGCGGAAACTCGACGAGCAATGCACCATCTCTTCCGGGCCGCAGCCCAGCTGGTCGAACATGTATTCAAAGGCCTGCCCGCGCGGCTTGTAGGCTTGCGCTTGCTCGGCGGTGTAGACCGCATGGAAGGGTGCTTTGAGGTGCGCCACGCTGTGCGGAATCAGGTCGATCATGGAGTTCGACAGGATCACCAGCGGGATGTGGGGCGCGATCTTCTCCAGCGTCTCCACCACATGCGGATGCGGCTGCCAGGTCGGCACGGCCGCATAGAGCGCCTGCGCATCGCTGGCGCGGTACTCCACGCCGTGGGCGTGACAGGCGCGTTGGATGGCGCATTCCACCACGTCGAAGAAGGGCTTCCAGGCGCCCAGCACTTCGTCCAGACGATAGAAACGGAAGCTGTCCAGGAAGGCCGGCATGCGCTTCTCGTCGACACGATCGGCAAAGAGCCTGCGGGCGGTCGGGCCCATTTCAAAATTGATCAGGGTGCCATAGCAGTCAAAACTGATGTACTTCGGCTTGAAAGTCATTTGCTCAAACTCCTTCGTTGGGGATGGAAGAAGTATGGCCGTCGGCCTCCAACTAATAATTCTTATTGCGCCGGGATCGGAGCAGCTTCTACTTTTAAACGGCGGCTTTCCGGCATTTTTCGTTACGCTGCGCCGCTCGTCCTGCTGGCAGCCAGCAAGGGCGGGCGCTGCACGAGCATTAACCTGCGTTTAATGCTGCGTTCAATGAGCATTAATCACCGTACCGGGAGCGCGCACCATAATCAGTCCACACCCCGTTGCGGCCTCGTCCCCTGCGTTCATGATCCGGCTGCCGACTGTCGATGGAGCTCCTGATGCAATTGAAGTCGTACTGGCTGGACACCTCGTCCCCCTTCGTCAGCACCCACACCGCCTTGCCCGAGGGCGGTTGCGACGTCCTGGTCGTCGGCGGCGGCATCACCGGTTCAGCGGCGGCCCTGGCGCTGGCGCGCAAGGGGGCCAGGGTGGTGGTGTGCGAAGCGGATGTTGTCGGCGGTGCCGCCTCCGGCCGCAATGGCGGCATGTGCAACAACGGCTTCGCGCAGGACTACGCTGCCCTCTCACAACGCCTGGGAACGGAATGGGCCAACCGGCTCTATCGCGCCTTCGATGCCGGCGTCGATACGGTGGAACGGCTGGTGCGCGAGGAATCCATCGACTGCAGTTTTGCACGCTACGGCAAGCTCAAGCTGGCAGCCAAGCCCGAGCACGTCGACAAGCTGGCGCGCAGCCAGGCCCTGCTGGCCGCCAATGTCGATGCAGACACGCGCCTGATCACCCGCGCCGAGCTGCGTGACGAACTGGGCAGCGACCGTTACTACGGTGGACTGCTGATGGAAAAAAGTGCCGGCATGCACGTCGGCCGTTATGTGAGTGGCCTGGCCCACGCCGCCCAGCGGCGCGGTGCGGTCTACCTCGAACACACGCCCGTACTGGGCCTGAAGGCGCAGGGAGGCGGCTATCAGGTGCAGACGCCGGCAGGCAGCCTGCGTGCCAGCCAGGTGCTGCTGGCCAGCGGCATTTCACAGGTCGGTCCGTTTGGCTGGATACGCCGCCGCATCGTGCCGGTCGGCGCTTTCCTGATTGTCACCGAACCCTTGCCGGCGGAGCTGCTGGCACAGTTGCTGCCGACGCGGCGCATGTACACCGACACCAAGAATTTTGTAAATTATTTCCGGGCGACGCCGGACAATCGCCTGCTCTTCGGCGGACGCGCGCGTTTCGCGGTGTCCAATCCGCAGTCCGACGCCCGGAGCGGCGAGATCTTGCGCAGCCAGATGCTGGAGGTGTTCCCGCAATTGACCAAGGTCCGCATCGACTACTGCTGGGGCGGCATGGTCGACATGACGATGGACCGCCTGCCGCGTGCCGGACAGCGTGATGGCGTGTTCTATTCCATGGGTTACAGCGGCCACGGCACCCACATGGCCAGCCTCATGGGGACACTGATGGCCGAGGTCATGGACGGCCGGACCGATCTCAATCCATGGAAAGACTTCGACTGGCCGGCCATTCCCGGTCACCTGGGCAAGCCCTGGTTCCTGCCCCTGGTCGGGGCCTGGTACCGGCTCAAGGATTGGCTGCAGTGAGGTGTGCCGGGCTCACGATGAGTCGGTCGCGCCCGGCCCGCTTGGCGTCATACAGGGCGGCGTCGGCTGCCGCCATCAGCTCTTCCAGCGTCAGCGCGGGCGTGGTGTAAAGGCTGGCACCCACGCTCAGGCTGACCGCATCGGGAGTCTGCACTCCCTTGCGCGCCACGTGGGCGAAGGCCATCCGCAATTGTTCTGCAAGATGCGCTACCTGTTCTTCCCGCACATCCCGCAACAGGATCACGAATTCATCCCCGCCCAGCCGCGCGGCCAGGGCATCGGCGGGCAGCACATCACGCAGGAGGGTACTCAGGGCTTCGAGCAGCTTGTCGCCCGCTGCATGACCGTGCAGGTCGTTGACCTGCTTGAAGTTGTCGATGTCGATGAGCAGCAGCGCGCCCGGATGAGTCTCGCTGGCCTGTGCCAGCAGTGCCGGCGCGCCTGCCTGCAGGGCACGGCGGTTCAGCAGGCCGGTCAGCGGGTCCCGCGCGGCCAGCTGGCCGATGCGTTCTTCGCGGCGATGGCGTTCGGTGCCCGTCATCGACAAGGCGATCAGCATGACCGCCATCGATCCTTCCACCAGCGAGATCTGGATCAGCGTGCCACCAAAGGCCGCCAGATCCACGAACGCCCCCAGCGCCAGTGCCGAAACCGCCTTGGCGAGATAGAACAGCCCGTGGATCAGCAGCACATAGCGCAGCTGCACCGCGCCCACGCTCAAGGAGGCGCCGTGCGGACGCAGCAGCAGGCTGGCGTGCAAGGTGAGGGCGGCGATCATCAGCGACTGCAGCCCCAGCATCACGCGCGACCACCAGGCGTGCGCAGGCAGCAGCAGCATCAGCAGCCAGAGCAGCGCAATGAGCCACCATCCGCGCGAGACACGGGTCCGCGTGAACCTGGCCACCCCCGCCAGGAAGCAGCCGTGGGCGGCGATCAGCAAGCCATTGGCGAACCAGATCCCCACCACCAGGTAGCCGCGCGAGCGCAGCAGCGCCAGGAAGGAGCCGACCGTGATGATGGCGAAACCGCTGCTCCACAGCAGCAGCGAGCGTTCCCGCACGCTGCCCCATTCGATGGCCAGGTACAGGGAGGCGGCTGCCGCCAGCGCAATGGTGAGGATGAGGAGAGTGGAGGGATCGAGAGCCATGACAGGAGCAGCGCCAGTTTGCCGCGCAGTAAATACCGCTCCATTTTAGCCTTCCGTGGCAATGTGCCCGGAAATCCCTCCAGGAATTGTTGCTGCGGGAAAACTCAGCCGGCCGCCGATGGCGTGGTGGGCAGTGGCGGCGCGTCTTCAGATGCCGCCACCGAGGCGTCCCCGGCGGCCTGTTGCGGCGACAACTGCGGCAGTTTCCTGTTGACCAGGGGCAAGTTGTGACGTTCGCTGCCATCGGGCATGACGGCCTGTTCGGCCGATAACCAGTTGCCGTTGTCTTGGGACATGAGGGTTCTCCAGGTCATGAAATGGGTTCCAACAAGCCCGGAGCTTGTCTCTTCCGCGCCAACAACTCGTTGATACATCTCAATCGGGCTCATGTTTTGACGGGAATTCTTCTTATTCATTGGATAATACGCGCGACCGGTAGCGCTACCCTGGGCAGGGAGGCCCAGCCGGTTCTGCCTGGCCGCTCGGCCGGCAGCGCAGACGGGCATGACGGGATGGAGAAGTGAACGAACTCAAGACAGAAACCGGCGCCGGGGACCAGGCCTCCCGGATCGCACTGCGACAACTGATCCGCGCCGACCAGCTATCGGCTGCGCGACATACGGTCATGCTGTCCATTCCGGTGGCCTTCGTGCTCAGTGGCATTTCCACTTTCGTGGCCTGGCATTCCGGCAAGATCTGGATTGCCCTGGTGTGGCTGGCCTGCGCCACGCTGGTCAATGTGGTGCGCATCCCGCTGTGCCGTCTGTCGCCGCAGCGCGTGGCGCAGCTGGTGCCGTGGATGCACCGGCGCGGCGAGCCCGCCGGCCAGGGCGCCGTGGTGGAACTGAACCTGCGCCTGCACTGGATCCTGGCCCTGGTCTCGGGCATCGCCTGGGCCGGCATGCCCTGGCTGAGCGAGGGCTACACCACGCCCGAAACGCTGTTCTACCTCACCTGCGTGTGCGGCATCACGGCCGGTGCGGTCACGCACGGATTTGCCTTTGCCCGCATCCCCATCAGTTTCATCACGCCGCCGCTGTTGTCGGTGATCTTCTGCCTGCTCGCATTCAACCGTACCCCGACCCGCCTGGCCCTGGCCGCCACCGCCGTGATCTATCTCGCCGGGCTGATCCGCGGTGCGCGCGTGGGCGAGCGCATGTTCTCGCGCGCCTGCGCGCTGAAGAACGAAGCCACCACCGCCAACCAGGCCCTGGCCGTGGCGCACGAAGACCTGCGCCAGTTCGCCGCGCGCATGCAGTACCAGGCCGAGCACGACCTGCTGACCGGCCTGCTGGACCGCGCCGGTTTCATGCAGGTGGCCACCCAGGTGCTGGCCCAGCAGCAGGACCGGCATTGCCTGATGTTCCTCGACCTCGATGGCTTCAAGGTCATCAACGACGCCTATGGCCACGAAGCGGGCGACCAGGTGCTCATCGAAGTGGCACGGCGCCTGCAGGCCGCCCTGCCCGAGGGCGCCACGTTGGCGCGCCTGGGCGGCGATGAATTCGTGATCCTCTATCGGCTGACGGCACAGGCAGAGCTGCCGGAACAGGTGGCCCAGCGCTTCATCGCGGCCATCCGCCAGCCCTTCTCCCGCCTGGCCCATCGCCACATCGGCCTGAGCGTGGGCATCTACCTCTCGCGCGGGGACGACATCAACGAGATGCTGGTCTGCTCGGACGCCGCCATGTACGAGGCCAAGCGCCGTGGCCGCAACCAGTACCAGGTCTTCAACGCGGTGCTCGATGCGCATCTGCAGATGAAGCGCGATGTCGAGCGCGACCTTGCGCAGGCACTGGCCGATGGCGAACTGCAGGTCTGGTTCCAGCCCATCGTCTGTGATGGCGGGCGTGCGCTGGACGGCTTCGAAGCGCTGCTGCGCTGGACCCACCGCCGCCACGGCGCCATCGCACCGCCTGATCTGATCGAGATTGCGGCACTGGCCGGTTTGTCCGAAGAACTGCTGCGTTTCATCATGGGGGAAGTCGCGGCGATGATCCGCTTCATGCAGGACAACGGCCGCAGCGACTTGCGCGTGTCGATGAACATCTCGCCGCGCGAAATGGAGCGCATCGTCATCGAGGACCTGGTGGCGGACACCCTCAAGCGCCAGAACCTGCCCGCCCGCATGCTGGAAATCGAGATCACCGAAGAGACCGCGCTGGACCTGCAGGCCGCCACCCAGACACTGACTTCGCTGGCGATGCAGGGCGTGAGCATCGCCATCGACGACTTCGGGGTGGGCTATTCCTCGCTGGGTTTCCTGCGCCAGATGCATGTCTCGCGCGTGAAGATCGACCGCAGCTTCGTCACCGGCCTGGCCGACCAGACCGAGAACCAGGCCCTGGTCTCGGCGGTGCTGCAGCTGGCCGAGTCCTTCGGCTTCCAGGTGGTGGCCGAAGGCGTGGAGAGCGAGGAAGACCTGCAGGTGTTGCAAGCCATGCGCTGTCACGCCATGCAGGGCCATTACTTCGCCGAACCGATGCCCGCCGAGCGCGCGCGCCAGCATGTGCTGGCTCTGGCGCCGGCCTGATCGACCGGATCACGGGACCAAAGTTGAACCAGATCAAGCTTTGTGTTCTCTGTCCCCCCGGCGGACAGCCCTGCAATTGAACTCACCTCCTGCCGGGGATATGCTGCGACACAGCAAGCCCGCATGAGCGCGTCCTGCGTCATGCCATCCCCCAAAGGAGGTCGACATGTTCCCACCTGCGCAGGCCACGCCTGCCGAGCGCTACGGTCAACTCATCCGCGATGCCCTGGGCGCACAGCCCATGCGGGTGGCCGTGGTCCATCCCTGTTCTGCCGAGGCCTTGCAGGGCGCACTCGAGGCGCGTGAAGAAGGCCTGCTGGAGCCGCTCCTGGTGGGGCCGCAAGCCAAGATACGGCGGGTCGCCGAAGCGGCGGGCCTGTCGCTGGCGGGCCTGCAGATCGAATCCACCGAACACAGCCACGCCGCTGCCGCACGCGCGGTCGAACTGGCCGTCCAGGGGCGGGTGGCCGCGCTCATGAAGGGCAGCCTGCACAGCGATGAATTGCTGGGTGCGGTGGTCGCCGCCGGTTCGGGGCTGCGCACCGAACGCCGCATCAGCCATGTCTACGCCATGGCCATTCCCACCTACGCCAAGCCGCTCATCATCACCGACGCGGCCATCAACATCACGCCCACCCTGGCCCACAAGCGCGACATCTGCCAGAACGCCATCGACCTGCTGCACGTGATGGGCGTGCCGCGTCCGCATGTGGCGGTGCTGGCGGCAGTCGAAACGGTCAACCCGGCCATGCCCTCCACCCTGGATGCGGCGGCCCTTACCGTCATGGCCACGCGGCGCCAGATCACCGGCGCGCTGGTGGACGGACCGCTGGCCTTCGACAACGCCATCAGCCTGCAATCGGCCAGCATCAAGCAGATCGATTCGCCCGTGGCGGGCAGCGCCGACATCCTGCTGGTGCCCGACCTGGAGGCCGGCAACATGCTGGCCAAGCAATTGATCTACCTGTCGCAGGCGGAGGCCGCCGGGCTGGTGCTGGGGGCGCGCGTGCCGGTGATTCTCACCAGCCGCGCCGACAGCCTGCGCGTGCGGCTGGCCTCTTCTGCACTGGCGCGCCTGTTCGCGTCGCGCAGCAAGGTGCAGGCCATCGGCAAGGAGAGCACATGAACCGCTGGCTGCTGACCTTCAATGCGGGTTCCTCCTCGATCAAGCTGGGCGTCTTTCGCCTCGACGGCCGCAGCGCCAGCAAGATCGGCCACGGCCAGCTCGACCTGCATCTGTTTCCCTTGCGGCTGCGCCTGGAGATCGAGGGGGTGACTTCCGAGATGGGCATCGATGCTGATCCTGCCGCCTCCATGGACAAGGTATTGGAACAGGTGCTGCACCAGCTCGAAGTGGGCCATGAGCAGGGCGCCCTGTGTGCGGTGGGCCATCGCGTGGTGCACGGCGGGCTGCATCTGGCGCACCCGGTCCTGCTGGACGAACGCATCGAACAGGAACTGGAAGCCCTGGCCCCGCTGGCGCCCTTGCACCAGCCGCAGAACCTGCGCCTGATCCGCGCCATCGCGCGGCTGCGTCCGGGGCTGCCGCAGACCGCCACCTTCGATACCGCGTTTCACGCCAGCCAGGATGCCCTGGCGCGCCGCTTTGCGCTACCGCGCAAGCTGCATGAGGAGGGCGTGCTGCGCTATGGTTTCCACGGCATTTCCTACAGCTACATCGCCAGTGAATTGCGGCGCCGCCAGTTGCCCGAGGCACACGGCAACGTGGTGGTGGCGCACCTGGGCAACGGTGCCAGCCTGTGCGGCATCCAGAACGGACGCAGCGTCGATGCCAGTACCGGATTTTCCACGCTGGAGGGTGTGCCCATGGGCACGCGCTGCGGGGCGCTCGATGCGGGCGTGCTGCTGTACCTGCTGCAGCAGGGCATGACGCCCACAGCATTGGAAGACTTGCTGTATCACCGGTCAGGCCTGCTGGGGGTGTCCGGTGTGAGCGCCGACGTGCGGACCCTGCAGCAGAGCAAGGAGGCGGCCGCGCGCGAGGCGCTCGAATTGTTTGCCCTGCGCTGTGCCGGCGAAGCCGCGCGCCTGGCCACCACCCTGGGTGGCATGGATGCGCTGGTCTTTACGGCCGGCATCGGCGAACACGACGCCCGCATGCGTGCGGCCATCTGCGCGCGCCTCGACTGGCTCGGCGTGCAGCTCGACGAGAGCGCCAATGCCCAGCATCTCGAATGCATCAGCCACCAGGCCAGCCGTGTGCGGGTGCTGGTGATCCCGACCAATGAAGAACAGGTCATTGCCGACGATGCGGCAAGACTCATCCAATCCCCCCGGAGCCTTCCATGACGACTTCCCCTGCCAGCCACGCCCCCCATGCCGCGCACGATGCCGCGCCCGCCGGTCCCGGCTGCGTCCCGCTGTTCTGGCCCATGATGCTGGCCACCGAAGTCTTCCGCCAGGGGCAGGACGTAGTGGACAAGCACCTGCGCTTTTTGGAAGAGGAGGCCAAGCTGCACGCCTTGCATCACCCGCAGATGGCCACCGCCAATAAGGTGCGCCTGGCCTTGCGTACCCTGAGCCTGCGCGAATACGGCAAGGCCGCTGCGTCCCATGCGGTGCCCACGCTGGTGGTGGCGCCCTATGCCGGGCACACCTCGGTGATTGCCGACTATTACCAGGGCCAGAGCCTGGTGGAGACTCTGCTCGAACATGGGGTGCGGCACGTCTTCCTGACGGACTGGCACAGCGCCAGCGAAGACATGAAGGACCTGGAGATCGACAACTACCTGGCCGACCTGTGCGTGGTCATCGATGAACTGGGCGGGCGCGCCAACCTGGTCGGCCTGTGCCAGGGCGGATGGATTTCGGCCATGATTGCCGCGCGCTTTCCGCACAAGGTACAGCGCCTGGTGCTGGCCGGTTCCCCCATCGATGCCGGGGCCGGCGACGGGCCGCTCAAGCAGATGGTGGACCGCACTCCTATCCGCTTCTACGAAGACCTGGTGCGTACCGGCGGCGGACTCATGCGCGGCAGCTTCATGCTGCAGGGCTGGAAGAACATGCACCCCGACGAGCACTATTTCACCGAACACGTGGACCTGTTCCAGCACATCGATGATCCCGTCTACCTGGCCAAGCGCGAGACCTTCGCCGCCTGGTACGAAACCCCGATCGACCTGCCGGGACGCTGGTATCTCCAGGCCATCCGCCAGATCTTCAAGGACAACCTGCTGGCGCGCGGCCAGTACGTCGCCCTGGGCAAGATGCTGAACCTGCGCGACATCACCTGCCCGCTCTACCTGCTGGCCGGCGAGCGCGACGACATCACCACCCCCGAGCAGGTGCTCAACGCGGCGCAGCTGGTGGGTACGGCACCCGAGCACATCACGCAGCGCGTGGTGCCGGGCGGCCACATCGGCCTGTTCATGGGGGGACGCACGCTGGCCGAGGCCTGGCCGCAGATCGCGCAGTGGCTCTGCGCGCCGTTGAAGACGGCCGGCTAGCCCGGATCAGTCGGCAGGCGGGCGTTTCTTGCGGGCGGTGGCGGGTTTGCGCACCGCCTTTTTTGCGTCGGGAGCAGCAGGGGGAGCCACGGGGGCAGCGACCGCAATGGACGCCTTGAGGAACCACGCCAGCACCGATTCGGCGGTCTTGCCATCGACCATGTGCGGCACGCAGCGATAGGAAAAACTCACGCCTTCGCACAAGGCCATCAGGCCGATGGCGATCTCGCGCGGCGGTGCGCCCGGGGCGGTACCGGTCAGGTGGCAGTAGGCTTCGACGAAGGCGGTGATCTGGCCGTAGCGCTGTTCCAGGAAGGTATCGAGCTGGGCACGGAATTTCTCGTCGCGCAGTGCGATGATGCGCGCTTCCATCCACAGCAGGCTGCACTTGTCATCGCGGTACAGCGCCGAATACTGCACCGCCAGCGCGTCGCGCAGGGCTGCCGGATCGGTCAGTCCGCCATCGAGGATGCGCTCGAAGCCGCGGTCGATGCTCTCGCCTTCACGGCGCAGCAGCTCGAAGAAAAGCTGCTCCTTGTCATCGAAATTGGAATAGAAGGCGCCGCGCGAATATCCGGCGGCCGTGCTGATATCCTCCACACTGGCCTGCGCGTATCCCTTCTGCATGAACACCGCGTGCGCCGCCTCCAGCAGACGTTCCCGGGTCTGCTCACGGCTTTGCTCGCGGCTGAGTCGTTGGCGTGTCATGGGGCTGGATTCTAACACTGTTGTATTCGGATACAAGCTTGCATCTGAATTCATATGTGCATTAGAATCGCTGAACTTTTGTAAAGATGCGGAACGCGCCGCGATCCGACACCTGACACCACCCTTTCCCGAAAGGAATGCTGTGAAGCCAGTCTACCGTCCGTGTTCCGGCCGTCTTTCCACATCTGTCCCGGTTTCTCGCCGCGCCCCGCTGGCGCGCGTGGCGCTGCTGGCGATTCCCTTCACGTTGTTGCTCTCGGCCTGCAGCAAGCCCGCGCCGGTGGCCGAGGCTCCGCGTGAAGTGGTGGTGCTGCAGGCGCAGGAACGTGGCAGCACCCGGCCGTTGCACCTGCCGGCCGAAGTGCAGTCGCGCTATGTGACCTCGCTCTCTTTCCGCGTGGCCGGCCAGCTGGTGGAACGCCGCGTGCATCTGGGTGACCCCGTGCGCAAGGGCCAGGTGCTGGCGCGTCTCGATCCCTCGGACGCCGACCAGAATGCCGCCTCGGCCCGCGCCGAACTGGACTCCGCCCGCCAGCATCTGGACGCGGCGCAGAAGCAACTGCAGCGCGACACCGCACAAGCCGCCGAACAGCTCATCAGCGCCCAGCAACTGGAGCAGAGCCAGGATGCGCACGCCGCTGCCCTCTCGCAATTCAAGGCCGCCCAGGCCCGCGCCTCGGTGGCCGGCAACCAGCGCGACTACACCACCCTGGTGGCCCAGCATGATGGCGTCATCAGCGCCGAGCAGGCCAATACCGGAGACGTGTTGAGTCCTGGCCAGCCGGTCTATTCGCTGGCCTGGTCGGGTGCGGTGGACGTGGTCACTGATGTCGCGGACCGCCAGCTGGCCGGCCTGCAGCCCGGTGCCGCCGCCGAGGTCACGCTGGCGGCCTTGCCCGGCAAGACCTACAAGGGCCGCGTGCGTGAAGTCAGCCCGGCGGCCGATCCGCAGAGCCGTACCTTCCGCATCAAGGTCACCCTGGAACAGCCGGACGCCAGCGTGCGCCTGGGCATGACCGGTGAAGTGAAGATCACCCCGGCCGATACGGCGCAGGGCCAGGTGCTGCTGCTCCCGGCGACCGCCCTGTTCCATCAGGGCGGCAAGCCTGCGGTATGGATCGTTGGCAACGAGGGCAAGCTGGAATTGCGTGCGGTCACGGTGGCCGCTTATGGCGAGCGCAGCATCTCGCTCTCGCAAGGCGTGGCCACACAGGACAAGGTGGTGGTGCAAGGCGTGCATACCCTCACCGTGGGCGAGAAGGTCAAGCCGGTAGCGCCCTTGCATGCCGAGGACTTCGCCCTATGAGCGCGCCCGGCCGTTTCAATCTCTCCGCCTGGACCCTGCAGCACCAGGCGCTGGTGACCTTCATCCTGGCGCTGGTGACCCTGCTGGGTATCGGTTCCTACTCGCGCCTGTCGCAATCGGAAGATCCGCCCTTCACCTTCAAGGTGATGGTGATCCAGACCGACTGGCCCGGCGCCACCGCGCGCCAGGTTCAGGAGCAGATCACCGACCGCATCGCGCGCAAGCTGCAGGAAACGCCCGATGTGGATTTCCTGCGCAGCTATTCGCGCGCGGGGCAGTCGCAGCTCTTCTTCACCATCAAGGACACGGCCCCCGCCTCGCAAGTGCCGCAGACCTGGTACCAGGTGCGCAAGAAGGTCGGTGACGTCGCGGCCACCTTGCCACAGGGCGTCAAGGGCCCTTACTTCAATGACGAGTTCGGCGACGTCTATACCAACATCTATGCACTGGCCGGCGATGGTTTTACGCCAGCGCAACTGCGCGACTATGCCGACCAGCTGCGCGGCGAACTGTTGCATGTGCCGGGCGTGGCCAAGATCGATTACTTCGGCGAGCGCCAGGAACGCATCTACATCGACATCGGCAACACCCGCATGACGCGCCTGGGCATCAGCCCGCAGCAACTGGCCGACGCCATCGGCGGGCAAAATGCGGTGGTGCCGGGCGGCCTCATCACCACCAGCAGTGACCGCGTCTACGTGCGTCCCACCGGCCAGTTCGACAACCTGCGCGCGCTGGAAGACAAGATCATCCACGTCAACAACCGCAACTTCCGCCTGGGCGACATCGCCACCATCACGCGCGGCTACGACGAACCGCAGGAGCAGGAGATGCGTGCCAATGGCCAGCCGGTGCTGGGCATCGGCGTGACCATGCAGCCGGGCGGCGACGTGATCCACCTGGGCCGTGCCCTGGACGAGCGCACTGAACAATTGCGCAAGCGCCTGCCCGCAGGTCTCACGCTGACGGCGGTTTCCAGCATGCCGCATGCGGTGGAAAAATCAGTCGATGACTTTTTGGAAGCCGTGGCCGAAGCGGTCGCCATCGTGCTGGTGGTGAGCCTGGTATCGCTGGGCATCCGCACCGGCATGGTGGTGGTGATCTCGATTCCCATCGTGCTGGCGGTGACGTCGCTGTTCATGTACCTGTTCGACATCGGCCTGCACAAGGTCTCGCTGGGCACGCTGGTGCTGGCGCTGGGCTTGCTGGTGGATGACGCCATCATCGCCGTCGAAATGATGGCAGTGAAACTGGAGCAGGGCTGGAACCGCCGCCGCGCCGCGGCCTTCGCCTACACCAGCACCGCCTTCCCGATGCTGACCGGCACCCTGGTGACGGTGGCCGGCTTCCTGCCGATCGCATTGGCCAAGTCCGGCACGGGGGAATACACGCGATCCATCTTCGAGGTCTCGGCCATTGCGTTGCTGCTGTCGTGGCTGGCGGCGGTGGTGCTCATTCCGCTCCTGGGCTACCACATGCTCAAGGAGAAACCGGGCGCGCTCACCGATGAACAGATCGCCGCCAATCCGCATGCCGGCCATGATGAGGAAGACCACGACCATCCCATCTACCAGACCCGCATCTACACCTGGCTGCGCCGTTCGGTGGCCTGGTGCGTGGCTTTCCGGGGGCGGGTGGTGATTGCCACCACGGTGCTCTTCATCGGTTCCCTGGCGGCCTTTGCGCTGGTGCCGCAGCAATTCTTCCCCAGCTCCGACCGCCCCGAATTGCTGATCGACCTGCACCTGCCGGAGCGCGCCTCCTTTGAAGCTACGCAACGTGAGGCCGTGCGCATGGAAGCCCTGCTCAAGGACCGTCCGCAGATCGACCACGTAGTCAGTTTCGTCGGGGTCGGTGCGCCGCGCTTCTACCTGCCGCTGGACCAGCAACTGGCCAGCCCCAACTTTGCGCAATTCGTGGTCACCGCCAAGTCGGTGGAAGATCGTGAAGCGTTGGCCCGCGCCCTGGAGGAGCCGCTGCGCAAGCAGTTCAGCGGCGCACGTACACGCATGACGCGGCTGGAGAACGGCCCGCCGGTGGGCTTCCCGGTGCAGTTCCGCATCAGCGGCGAACAGATTCCCAAGGTGCGCGCCATTGCCGAACAGGTCGCCGCCGAATTGCGCAAGGAGAGCCGCGCCACCAACATCCAGTTCGACTGGGATGAACCGGCCCAGCGTTCGGTGTCTTTCGAGATCGACCAGAAGCGTGCCGGTGAACTGGGCTTGAGCAGCCAGCAGATTGCCAATTTCCTGGCCATGCAATTGTCGGGCTTCACGGTGACGCAATACCGTGAACGCGACAAGCTCATCGGCGTCGACCTGCGTGCCCCGCGCAGCGAGCGGGTGGACCCCTCGCGCCTGGCCACCTTGTCCATGCCCACGGCCAACGGCCCGGTGCCGCTGGCCGCGCTCGGCCAGTTCCACAACACGCTGGAATACGGCGTGATCTGGGAGCGTGATCGCCAGCCGACCATCACCGTATTGGCTGACGTGCACGCCGGCGTGCAGGGCATCGACGTCACCAATGACGTCAACCGCAAGCTCGATGCATTGCGCAGCGAGTTGCCGGTGGGCTATCGCATCGACGTCGGCGGACCGGTGGAAGAAAACGCCAAGGCGCAATCCTCGATCTCGGAGCAGATGCCGCTGATGGTCATCGCCGTGCTGCTGCTGCTGATGGTGCAGCTGCAAAGCTTCGGCCGCACCCTGATGGTGATCATGACCGCACCGCTGGGGTTGATCGGCGTGGTGGGGGCACTGCTGCTGTTTGGCCAGCCCTTCGGCTTCGTGGCCATGCTGGGCACCATCGCCATGCTGGGCATCATCATGCGCAACTCGGTGATTCTGGTGGACCAGATCGAGCAGGACATCGCCGCCGGCCGAGGCCGTTTTGATGCGATCGTCGGGGCCACCGTGCGCCGCTTCCGCCCCATTACGCTGACCGCTGCAGCGGCCGTGCTGGCATTGATCCCGCTGTTGCGCAGCAACTTCTTCGGTCCGATGGCCACTGCCCTGATGGGCGGCATCACCATCGCCACCATCCTGACCCTGTTCTACCTGCCGGCGCTGTATGCGCTGTGCTACCGGGTCAAGCCGGATGAAACCCATCACCGCGACCATGCCGCGCAAGGGAGTCACTGATGAGCGCAGTTCGTTTGATGTCCGCCCCGCAGGTGCGCGTCGTGGCCCTGGCCGCCGCGCTGCTGCTCTCCGGATGCGCCCTGGGCCCGACCGGGGAGGCGCCTGCCACGCCCCAGCCGGCCCATTACGCCGCCGAGGCCACCCGGGCGGCACTGGGTCCGCAGGAGGCCCGCCAGACCTTCGTGCTGGGCCAGCGCTCCGTGCCGCAATGGTGGCGCGCGTATGGCTCGCCGGCATTGTCCGCCTGGGTCGAGGAAGCCTTGCGCAGCAATCATTCGCTGGCCGAGGCGGACCGCAACCTGGCCAGCGCGCGCCTGCAATTGCGTGCGCAGATCGATGAATCGCTCTGGCCCACCATCGATGCGGTCGGCCAGGCCCAGCGCCAGCGTGCCCTGGGCTTGCCCAACATCGGCCCGACCACCAATCTCTACAACGTCTTCGCCGGCCAGATCCGCGCCAGCTATACCTTCGATCTGTTCGGCGTGGAGCGCTTCGCCAACTCGGCACTGGCTGCGCAAGTCGATGCCCAGTCCTACCAGTTCGACGCGGCCCGCCGGGCGGTGGCCGCCAATGTGGTCATCACCGCCATCAATGCCGCCTCGCTGCGCGCGCAGGTGGCCGATACCGAACGCCTGGTGGCACTGGCCGATGCCGATGTGGAGGAGCTGCAGCGGCGGCTCGCACTGGGTGCAGTCTCCAATGATGATGTGTTGTCCGCGCGGGCCAGCGCCCAATCATTGCGCGCCAGCCTGCCGGCGCTGAAGGCGCAATGGCAGGGGGCGCGCCATGCCCTGGCGGTGCTGATGGGACGTACGCCGGACGCCGCGCCAAGCGATCTCGATATCGCCAGCCTCAAGCTGCCCGAGCAGGTGCCGATGACGGTGCCTTCCGAACTGCTCAAGCAGCGTCCCGACATCCTCGCCGCCGATGCGGCGCTGAAGGTGGCGGCGGCCGAACAGGCGGTGGCCACGGCCGAGATGTTCCCCAGCCTGTCCATCAGTGCGTCCTTCGGCCAGTCCGGGTTTTCCTGGGCCAAGGCCACCGGCGGTGCCGGCGCAGTCTGGGGACTGGGGGCGTCGCTGACGCAGCCGCTGTTCCATGGTGGTGCCCTGCGCGCCAGGCGCGATGCGGCCAAGGAAGCCTATTTCGCCGCCGAAGCGCATTATCGCCAGACCGTGTTGAATGCTTTCCAGAACGTGGCCGATAGCCTGGTGGCGCTGACCCAGGATGCCGATGCCTTGCAGGCCTCGGCCGCCGCGCGCACGGCCTCCGAACAGGGCTGGCGCAATGCACAGCGGCGTGCGCAACTGGGAGCCTACCCGGCCAGTGCGGCGCGCGCGGGCGAGCGCCAATATCTCAATGCCAGGCTGGGTGAGATTCGTGCGACCGCCAGCCGCATGAACGATACGGCCACGCTCTACCAGGCCATGGGTGTTGGGTACGAAACGCCGGCCCAGGCTGCGCAAGCGCCGATACCCGCTGTCGGCGCCTCGCCGCCGCTGGCGCAATGACCCATTGATGATCCAGAGCGGGCTCCCGCCCCGGTACCACTGAGAGGCGCCGAGGCGGGAGTGCCAGCCCTGCGGCAAGGGAGCCGCGACGCTTCAGCCCTTGCTGGCCCCGAAGGTCAGCCCGGCCACGAATTGCTTCTGCATCACGAAGAACAGGATCACCGAGGGCAGCGCTGCCAGGATGGATCCGGCCGAGACCAGGTTCCAGGCCGTGGTCCATTGTCCGCGCAGCGCAGCCACGCCCACGGTGATGGGCGCCACGTCATCACCCTGGGTCAGCACCAGCGCCCAGAAGTAATCATTCCACACGAAGGTAAATACCAGCACCGCCAGCGCGGCCAGTGCCGGCCGGATCAGCGGCAGCACGATGCGATGGAACACGGTCCATTCGCTGGCCCCTTCAATGCGCGCCGCCTCGATCATCTCGAAGGGCAACTGCTTGATGAAATTGCGCAGGAACAAGGTACAGAATCCGGTCTGCATGGCGATATGAAACAGCATCATCCCGGTGATGGTGTTGAACAGGCCCAGCGACAGCGACAGGTCGCGCACCGGAATCATCAGGATCTGCTGCGGCACGAAGTTGCAGGCCACGAAGGTGGCGAAGAGCACCGTGTTGCCCCGGAACTGGTAAGTCGACAGCGCAAAGCCGGCCATGGCCGCCAGCGAGATGGCGCCGATCACCGAGGGGATGGTGATGAGGCAGCTGTTCCAGAAGTAATGCAGCATGGGCGAGGCGGTCAGCGCCTCGCGGTAATTCTCCAGCATGGCGAAGTCCTGCGGCCAGCCCCAGTAGTTGCCGGTCATCAGTTCATCGTTGGAGCGGATCGAGGTGACCAGCGCGGTCAGCATCGGCAGCAGCCAGATCAGCAGCGCCACCGGCAGCGAAGCCCGGTAGAGCGCGCGGTTGACCGGCTTCCATTTTTCTATCGGCATGGGGAACATGGCGATCTCTCTTTTCTCTTGAACGTTGGGCGATGGACGTGCGGCGACGGATGATCAGCGTTCGTCGCGCAGCATGCGGCGCAGTTGATAGATGATGTAGACCAGCATGATGGCAAAGAGCGTCACCGCCACGGCCGCCGAATAGCCCTGGCGGTAATACTTGATGGCCTGGTCATAGGCGTAATAGGCCAGCACGGTGGAGCTTTCGTAAGGACCGCCGCTGGTCATCACCGAGATCAGGTCGAAGCTGCGCAGCGCGCCGATGATGCTGACCACGAAGGCCATGAAGGTGGTTGAACGCAGCTGCGGCAGGATCACGTAGCGCAGCATGCTCCAGCCCTTGGCCCCTTCCATGCGGGCCGCTTCCACCTGGTCATGGTTCAGGGCGGTGAGACCGGTGAGGAACAGGATCATGCAATACGCCGTCTGCGGCCACAGGGCGGCGAAGATGATGCCGAAGGTGGCATAGCGCGCATCGCCCAGCACCGGCACGCCCTGGCCCAGGATCAGCGACAGCAGGCCGAAGCTGGGGTCATAGAACCAGCTGTAGATCAGCCCGACCACCACGCCCGAGAGCACGAAGGGCGCGAAGAACAGCGACTTTACCACGCGCATGCCGGCCACTTTCTGGTTCAGGTAGAGCGCGATGGCCAGGCCCATGGGCGGGGCCAGCAGGAACATGAGCAGCCACAGTACGTTGTTCTTCAAGGCCGTGTAGAAGGTCGGCGCATGGAACAGTTCGATGTAGTTGGCCAGGCCCACGTACTTGGGATCGGTCATGCCATCCCAGCTGAAGAAGCTGAGATAGATCGTATAAAGAATCGGGTACAGCACGTAGACCAGCGTCATCACGCAGGCCGGCGCCAGGAACCAGAAGGCAGCGCGATTGCGGCGGGCGGCACTGCGCTGCGGGCCCGAGACCGGCGTGGCAGCGGGTTGGGTCGCAGGCGGTTGCGCGGCGGATGTGGGCGCTAGCATGGCGGGGTCTCCTTCTTTTTCTGCGGGCCATCCCGCTGCTGCACGGGGCAGGCGGGATGGCCCGGATGGACTGCCTGGACCAGCCAGGCATCAACGACGACGATCAGGACTTCTTGTAGATACGTTTGCGGCTTTGTTCCAGCTCGTTGAGCACGTCATCGATCCTGGTCGGGTCGCTGAGGAACTTCTGCATGCCCTTCATGCCTTCATCGGCCATTTCCTTGGTCATGTCGCGATCATAGAACTGCGAGATGCCGCCCTTGGCGTTGGAGAGGATCTCGAAGCCGATGCGCGAGATCGGATCGGCCGGGGCCGGCGACTTGCTGTTGGCCGGCAGCGAACCCAGGCCATCGGCCAGCTTGGCGCTGATGGCAGGCGTACCCACGAAGGCGATGAAGCGGCGTGCATCGGTCTTGTTGCGCGCCTTGGCCGGGATGTGGATGGATTCGGTCGGACCTTCTTCGGCGGTCGGTACATTGGCATCGATGATGGGGAACTGGAAGTAACCCATCTCCGGTGCCAGCTTGGCCGGGAAGCCCTTAGCGATGAAGGTGCCCATCAACATCATGGCGGCCTTGCCCTGGAACAGGAAGGGCTGGGCGCCATCGAGGTCATAGGACAGCGCATTGTCGATGAAATACTTGTTGTCGATCAGGCTCTTCCAGGCGGTATAGACCTTCTTGACGCGCGGGTCGGTATAGGCCACCTCGCCGGCCATCAACTGCTGGTGGAAGGCGTTGCCGTTGATGCGCAGGTCGAGGTAATCGAACCAGCCGGCCAGGGTCCAGGCGTCACGGCCACCCACGGCGATGGGGGCGATGCCGGCGGCCTTCAACTTCTTGCAGGCCTCCAGGAATTCATCCCAGCTCTTGGGTTCTGCAGCAACGCCGACCTTCTTGAACAGGTCCTTGCGATAGAACATGCCCCAGGAGTAATACACGGTCGGTGCCGAGTATTGCTTGCCCTGCCAGGACGAGGCTTCCTTGGTGGAGGCGTAGGTGCTGTCCCAGCCGTTCTTCTTCCAGTCTTCGCTCAGGTCTTCCAGCAGGCCGCGGCTGGCGTAGAAGGCCATGCGTTCGCCGTTGTGCCAGTTGATGATGTCCGGGGCCTGGGTCGAGAGCCAGCCCGGCAGTTGCACCTTGTAGGCTTCTTCCTCGATGAAGGACACCTTGACGTCGACGTCCGGGTTGGCCTTCTTGAATTCATCGACCGTGGATTGCCACACGGTGCGTTGCACGGCGCCCTTGTAGGCGATGTTGACGGCCAGCGTGCCGGCCAGGGCGGCGGCGCTCCAGGCGGCGGAGGCGGCCAGGCAGCCGGCGATCACGGTCATGCGCATCATTTTCTTCATTGTTGTCTCCGAATGTTTGGTTCAAACAGCTGTGTCGTGGATCTTCCAGGTTCTTTTGGGTTCACGGTAAGGCGTTGCTGCGCAGGTTCTGTTGCCTGCTCATGCACGGCTGCCGCAGCGGCCGTGCTGTCTTCCAGAGTGAGGCCGGCGTGTTGCTTATCCTTGCGTGCGCGGATGATAGATCGCCACGCCCTGCGGTTCCAGCGCCGCCTGTCCGACCAGGAACTGCGCACCGTCGGCGTGCGGCAGCGCAATCGGTGCGTCGCTGTAGTTGAAGGCGAACTGCAGGCCGCCGCGCTGCTGCAGGCGCAAGCCTTCCGGCAGGCGTTGCGGGGCCAGTCCGGCCGCGCGCGCCACGTGCTCGAAGTAGTGCGTGGTCAGCCCGGCATCGAAGATGCCGGCCAGGTAGTGCGCGCGCTCCTTCTGCACGATGGCCGGATGGCCGTCGGCGAAGGTGGCGATGGTCTGCAGGCCGTCGCCATCGGCTTCGATCAGGTCGCGCCAGTAGCGGGCCTGGCCTTCTTCCGTACCGAACCGTACTGTTTCACTGACGTTGGGGCGCATCGATTCCACGCGCCATACGCGCATCGGCAACAATTGTTGCAGCGGGCCCGGCGGCAGGGTCGAGGGAATCTGCAGCGACTTGGTCTTGGAACCGCTGCGCGGCCCGAACACCACCTGCGCGCCGCTCTCTGCGATGCGGCCCGGCAGGTCGTCCGGCACGATGGGCAGCGGCGGCACCACGATCATGGCGTAGCCTTGCAGGTCGGCGTTGAGGGGGACGATGTCCACGTCCAGACCGAGCGAACGCAGGGTCGAGTAATAGTCGAAGGCGAAATGCGCATACTCGAAGTCGATACCCTGGAAGTGGATCTCGAAGAGCCATTTGGCATCGTAGTCGAACAGCAGCGCCACCTTGCCGCGCGGCTGGGCCAGGGCACCGCTGGCGTTTTCCACCGCGATGATTTCCTGGGCCACGCGTTCGGCTTCGGTGCCGCCCACGTCGAGACGATTGTCAGGACGGTTCAGCCCGGCGTGCAATTGCTCCTGTGCGAACGGGCACTGGCGCCAGCGGAAGTAGGAGACGCAACCGGCTCCGTGAGAGAAGGCTTCCCAGCTCCACAAGCGCACCATGCCGGGCAGCGGGGCCGGATTCCAGTGCGCCCAGTTCACCGGGCCGGGCTGCTGTTCCATCACCCAGAAGGGCTGGGCCGACATGCCGCGATACAGGTCGTGGTTGAAGCTGGCGAAATCGGGATGGCCGGTGCGCAGCCAGCGGGCCTTCGTTTCGGCGTCGTACCACATCACTTCGAGTGCGCCCAGCGGGTAGCTGTCCCAGGTGGCGACATCGAGGTCGGCCGCTACCGGATAATGATCGAACTCCAGGAACATCTGCATGAAGTTGTGCACCATCAGCCGGCCCGGCGAGAGCGGGCGCAGGATCTCGACCTGCATGCGGTTGTAGCGCACCACTTCGTCCGAGGCAAAGCGGCGATAGTCCAGGCGATGCGAGGGATGGGCCTCGGTGACGGTGCCGACGGGCGCATCGATCTCGTCGAAGCTGCGGTATTCCATGCTCCAGAACACCGTGCCCCAGGCGGTATTGAGCGCATCGATGCTGCCATAGCGCTGGCGCAGCCACTGGCGGAAGCGGCGCTGGGCCGAGGGCGAATAGCTGACCACGGTCTGGTGGCAGCCGTATTCATTGTCCAGCTGCCAGGCGGTCACCGCCGGATGCTGGCCGTAGCGTTCGCCCAGCAGGCGCACGATGCGCTGCGATTCTTCGTAGTACGAGTCCGAGGAAAAATCATAATGGCGGCGCGAACCGAAGGCGCGCTCGCGGCCGTTGGCGTCCACCGCCAGCACGTCGTCATGGCGGTCGATGAGCCACTTGGGCGGGGTCGCGGTCGGGGTGCACATCACCACTTCCAGGCCGTGGCTGGCCAGTACCTCGATGGCGCGGTCCAACCAGTCCCAGCGCAGCTCGCCAGGCGAAGGTTCGATGCGGCTCCAGGCGAATTCGCCGATGCGCACCTGCTTGATGCCGAGCGCCTTCATGCGCCGGGCATCGCTTTCCCACATGGTCTCTGGCCAATGTTCGGGGTAGTAACAGACTCCCAATCGTAACGACATGATCGTGGTTCCTTAGCGGTAGTGAAGCGTCAAGAGAAGAGGGCGCGTGCGCACTGCCTGATCAGGCGGCGGCAGCCAGGCCCGGATGAACTTGTGTGCGTGCCAGCGCCACGCCGTCCGCATCGAACAGATAGGCGCAGCTTGGCGCGACTGACACGCGCAGGCGCTCGCCGCGCGCGATGTGGGCATCGCCCGGGGCCTTGGCCACCAGTGGCTGGCCGGCCGGTTCGTCCAGGTGCACATAGGTCTGCTCGCCCAGGCGCTCCACCAGCATCACTTCGCGGGTGATGCCGTACTGGCCCTGGTTGCCGATGTCCATGTGTTCGGGGCGCACGCCCAGGGTCACCGGCTGGCCCGGCTGCAGCGGCCCCTTGGCCGCCACCAGCAGGGTTTCGTCGCTCTGCTGCAGGCGGATCAGGATGCCGTTTTCCTGCGTATTCACCACCTGCGCGGGCAGGAAGTTCATGCGCGGCGAACCGATGAAGCCGGCCACGAAACGGTTGCGCGGATGGTGATACAGCTCCATGGGCGCACCGACCTGGGCGATGCTGCCGAAGCGCTGGGTATCGGCACCGGCATGCAGCAGCACGATGCGGTCGGCCAGGGTCATGGCCTCGACCTGGTCGTGCGTGACGTAGACCACGCTGGCCTGTTCGAACTGGCGATGCAGGCGGGCGATCTCGATACGGGTCTGGCTGCGCAGGGTGGCGTCGAGGTTGGAGAGCGGTTCGTCGAACAGGAACACGCCGGGACGGCGCACGATGGCGCGTCCGATGGCCACGCGCTGGCGCTGGCCGCCGGAGAGTTCCTTGGGCTTGCGCAGCAGCAGTTCTTCCAGCTGCAGGATGCGTGCGGCCTCGCGCACCTTCTGTTCGATCTCGGCCTTGGGCAGCTTGGCCAGGGTCAGGCCGAAGCTCATGTTTTCATACACCGTCATGTGCGGGAACAGCGCATAGCTCTGGAACACCATCGCCACCGAACGCTGCGCCGAAGGCACGTCATTGACGCGCTTGCCGCCGATGTAAAGGTCGCCGCTGGTGAGATCCTCCAGCCCCGCGATGCTGCGCAGGAGCGTGGATTTGCCGCAGCCGGACGGACCCAGGAAGACACAGAATTCATGTTCGCCAATGTCGAGGTCGACATTGCGGATTACCGGCGGTGCGTCGCCGTAGGCTTTTTGTGCTGCACGCAAGCTGATGCTGGCCATCACGATTTCCTAACAGAAATGGATTGCAGGGCAGGGCGCCACGAGGCAGGCGGGGCGTCAGGTTAAGCGCTTAATCAAGTGACCCAAAAAAAAGATCGCCTGAGTTTCCTGTGTGCAATCGGGGGTTGTCTCCACGTCGTTGTTCTGAGCGTGTTGCCGTCTTGGGTTGGCAAATATTTTGGTCGATCATACCCATCTTGGATGGCCTCTGCAACAACAATCCTGTAACCGGAAACCGCCAGCGTTTTGTCAGCAAGCGCGGCCGTGATGGCCCGCGAAAGGCGTAAATCATTTCTCAATTTTTCTTGCGTATCGCACCCATTGCGGCCAATGCCGGTGGTCCGTGCGCGTTGACAAGCCTGGCATAAGCGGTTTGAATGCGAGGGCTTCCAACTCCATGCACCCATGACCACCTTATCCGAAGTCGCCCGTCTGGCCGGTGTCACCTCGGCCACTGTGTCCAACGTCTTGCGCCAGCGCGGCAAGGTCGGCGAGCAGACGCGCCAGCGCGTGCTGGAGGCAGTCGCCCAGCTCGGCTATCGCCCGCACCTGACTGCGCGCGCGCTCGCTGAAGGGCGTGCGCCGACGCTGGCGCTGGTGGTCTCCAGCATCGCCAACCCGTTCTATCCGGAGTTCGCGCTGGCGGCCGAGCGTGCGGCGCGCGAGCGGGGCCGCTTCCTGATCGTCTGCAACACCAACGACGATCCCGATACCGGCCGCGCCTATCTGGACCAGATTGCCGGCACGCTCTCCGATGGAGTGCTCATCATGAACGCCAACCTGCCCATGGATGAGTTGAAGAAGACCGAGCAGCGCGGTGCCCCGGTGGTGCTGTGCATGTGGGAGAAACCGGATGCCCCGCCCGAGCTGCCCTGCATCGCAGTGGATTTCTATGCGGCCGGGGCGACGGCTGCGCAGCACCTGCTGGGGCTGGGCCATCGCCACATCGGCGCGCTGGTAGGCAGCAAGAAGAGCGGCATCCATGCCGAACGCTACCGAGGCTTCGTCGAGGCCTGCGCCGCGGCTGGCATCAAGCACACCTTGCAGAGTGCGCGCTACATCGGTGATACGGTTGAGGCGGGCTATCAGGCCACCATGACGCTGCTGCGCGAAGAGCCGGCACTGACGGCCATCTTCGCCAGCAATGACCTGCCCGCACTGGGTGCGATGAATGCCATCGCCGATCTCGGGTTGAACGTACCGCGCGACATCTCGGTCATCGGCATCACCGACATCCAGTGGGCGCGGGTCTCGCGTCCGGCCCTGACCACCGTGGCCGTGCCCACGGAAGAGGCCGCGCGCATGTCCATCGACCTCCTGCTGGCCCTGATCGAGGGCCGCAGTCCCTCACCCGTAATGCGGGTGACCGCGACACCGCAACTGGTGCAGCGCGCTTCCACGGCGGCACCGCGCAAGCGCAAGGCATGAGCGCAATTCAGCGCTGCAGGCTCTCCAGGTAAGCACAGAACATGTCGGCCATGGCCTCGCCATAGGCGCGTATTTCCTTGGCCGGTGGCGTATCGCGCGAGAGATGCTCGCCCGCCGTGGTCAGCGTGGTCATCATCATTTGCCCTGCGCGTTTGCGCCGTGGTGCGGACACCCCCGGCAAGGCTTCGCGCATGAAGTGCGCGATGATGCCGTCCCAGTCATGGCGCATTTCTTCAGCTTCGCGCGCATCGCGGTAGAGCGGTGCGGCATCGGCCAGCGCCATCCGTACCTGGGCCTCTTCGAATTCGCTGCGCAAAAAGGCATGCACCAGTTCGCGCAGGCGGTGTGCCGGAGGCTTGTTCGTATCCTGCAGCAGCTGGCGCACCATCCCCGTGGTCTGCTGCCATTCGTCGGCTTGCAGGCGGAACAGGATGGCCGCCTTGTTGGGGAAATACTGGTACACCGATCCCACGCTCACACCCGCCCGCTCGGCCACGCGCGCGGTGGTAAAGCGCGTCGCCCCTTCGCGCAGCAAAACCTGAACAGCCGCTTGCAGGATCGCCGATACCAGTTCGGTGGAGCGGGCCTGCTGGGGTGTCTTGCGCAGGGAAATCTCGGGGCGGCGGGGCTTGTTCATGGCAAGGACAGGGGAGAGAAAAAGACCTCAATGGAATGCGACTAGGAAACCTGACGAATCCGTCGCATACTGCTTCGCATCGAATATGACGGATTCGTCGCATTCTACTGCGCATCATCCCATCCTTCAACGGCAGCCATGCGCAGCACTCCTGCAAGCAACCATCAACCCTTATCTTCGAGGTATATCCATGAATGGAAAACAGGCTGGCAAGCCTCACTCCAGCACGTCGGTCTTCCTGGCACTGGCGCCGCTGACGCTGGCGGTCTTCATCGCCTTTCTCACCATCGGCCTGCAGTTGCCGGTGCTACCCCTGCATTTGAAAGAAGCGCTGGGCATGAACGCCACCGTGGTCGGTGTGGTGGTCGGTGCGCAGTTCGCTGCGGCCCTGCTCTCGCGTGCCTGGGCCGGCAATGTGGCTGACCTGCGCGGTGCCAAGCGAGCCGTCGTGAGCGGCTTCGTGGCGGCGGCGCTGTCGGGGCTGGTTTATCTGGCCTCCCTGCTGTGGCTGGACCAGCCTGCGCTCTCGGTGGCCGTGCTGTTGGCCGGACGCGTGCTGCTGGCGCTGGGCGAGAGCCTGGTCATCACCGGCACCATGGGCTGGGGGATTGCCCTGGTCGGACCGCAGCATGGCGGCAAGGTGATGGCCTGGCTCGGCATCGCCATCTATGCGGCCATGGCCGGCGGTGCACCGCTGGGTGTGGCGGTCAGCAAGGCCTGGGGATTTGCGGGAATTGCCGGCGTGAGCGTGCTCTTGCCGATAGTGGCCCTGCTGGCCGTCAGTCCCGTGCGTGGCGTAGCGCCCGGTGCCAGCCGCCGCACGCCGTTTTACCAGGTACTCGGTGCGGTATGGCAGCCTGGACTGGGACTGGCCTTCTCCAGCGTCGGTTTCGGTGTCATCACGGCATTCATTGCCTTGCTGTTTGCGGCACGGTCGTGGGGGGATTCCTCGCTGGCCTTCACCAGTTTCGGTGTGGCGTTCATTGTGGCGCGACTGTTCTTTGCCCATCTGCCGGACCAGGTCGGTGGCGCAAAAGTGGCGCTGGTGTGTGTGGTCATCGAGGTGTGCGGCCAGTTGCTGATCTGGCAGGCTGATAGCGCCTGGATGGCCTATGCGGGTGCGGCACTGACCGGTTTTGGCTATTCGCTGGTGTTCCCCGGATTCGGCGTGGAAGCGATGCGCCGCGCACCACCGCAGACGCGCGGCCTGGCCATGGGGGCGTATGTGGCTTTCCTGGATCTGTCGCTGGGCATCACCAGCCCGCTGGCCGGTGCGCTGGCCAGCCATGCGGGTGTGCAGGATGTGTATCTGGCGGGGGCGGTGGTGGTGGGCTTGGCGATGCTGGTGGCGCTCCATTTGCTACGTTCAGTGAAAACGGGCAATTGAGCAAAACATTTTGCTATCCGCAAAAAGCAGGCGCGCAATGAAGCTGAAATTTAGAAATTTGACTAAATGATTTTGCCCGGCTGTTCGGTAGCATGCAGAGCTTTCCCGGCTCTGTGTTCGCTCCATGACAGCCTCACCCGACATGACCTCTGCGCCCCTGGGCGCGATGCTCAAACTCCTGACGCACGAGCGGCGCCTGCTCAAGCTTCACTGGCCAGCCTCTGCAACCCCCCAGGTAGGCCAGCTGGTCGCGCTGCAAGTCAGCGGAAGCGAGACCGTGTGCGGCAATGTGCGCTACCGGCTGCAATGCGCCAGCAGTACGCCGGATGTCGGTATCGACGATCTGCAAGGAATGCCGGTCGGTTTTTCCGTCAAGGATGTTGACGGTGGTCCTGCCTTCGTGTGCGGTCTCGCCGCTTCCGTACGGCAGCTGCATTCTGAAGCGGGTGCCGTGCTCTTCGAGATCGAGCTCTGCGATGCCCTGCATCTGCTGGAGCAGCGCAAGACCTGGCGTGTCTTCTGTGATCGTTCGGTAGTTGAGATCAGCGACCAGATACTGTCCGAGCACCGCCACGACAACAACATCCTCGCCGCCGCCTTACGCTGGCATACGCGGGGCCTGCACAAGACCTACCCGCAGCGCGCCTTCATCATGCAGGCCGGCGAGAGCGATGCCGCTTTCCTGCAGCGCATCTGGCGCCAGGAAGGGATCGCATGGCACTTCCGCTTCACGCTCGAGGGCGGGGAGCCGGTCCATCATCTGCATCTGGCCGACCATCCGACAGCCTACCCGGATCAAACCGCCGTTGCCTTGCGCTACCACCGTGCGGACGCCCTGGAACGTACGGATACCGTCAATCAATGGGAAGCGTGGTGTGAGCCATTGCCTGGCGAAGTCACGCTGAGCGCCTTCGATTACAAATCCAACCGGTGTATGGAAGTGCAGGAAGGCGCGCTCAGGGAGCAAGGTCAGGCAGGTCTTTCCCTGGCGCGCAGCCTGGGCGAGTATGAATATGGCCCGCCCTTCCTGGCGGCCGGACGTGCACACCAGCAGCAGATGGCCCGCACCAGGATGCAAGCCCATGAGCTGGCGGCGCGTGGCTATCGCGCCCGCAGCGTGGTGCGCTCCTTGCGGGCCGGAACCCAGTTCGCGCTGAGCGGGCAGCCCCATATCGATACCTTGCCTGAACGCGCGCGCCGCTTCACCGTCACGCAACTGCGGCTCTATGCGCGCAACGCCCTGGTGCTGGACGCCCCCTGGATGGCCGCCTTGATGGAGGACTGGTTGCCGGCGCGCGCCGCCTTGGGTGACCAGGCTGCGGTGGACGTACCCGTCTACTGCAATGCATTTGAGTGCGTTGCGCGCGATACCGTCATCGTGCCGTCGTATGACCCGGACCAGGTGCCCAAGCTGGGCATGATGAGTGCCGTCGTGGTCGGCGATGGTGACAAGGACGTCGATGTCGACGAGATGGGACGCATCGCCGTCCGGTTTCTCTTTGCCCGGCCGCATGAACACCCCGGCCAGCGCGGTGCCAGCGGCTCCACTGCTGACTCGGCCCGCATCCGCGTCTTGCAGCCCTGGGCCGATGCCGGCTTCGGCACCGCCTTCTGGCCCAGGGTCGGCAGCGAGATCCTGATCGCCTTCCTGCAGAATCATCCGGACAAGCCGGTGGCCTTGGGCTGCCTCTACGATGGCACGCATTGCCCGCCGCAGTTTTCGCACCAGGGCAAGCTGCCGGAGAACAGCGCGCTCTCCGGGATCCGCAGCAAGGAATTCAAGGCGGACCGGCACAGCCACCTGCGCTTCGACGATAGCGCAGGCCAGATCAGTGCCCAGCTCTTGTCGGACCACGCTGCCACCCAACTCAACCAGGGCTGGCTGGGCTCCCCACGCAACGAAGGAAATTCGGCACCGCGCGGCGAAGGGTTTGAGCTGGCCACCGATGCCGCAGGTTGCTTGCGCACGGCCCATGGCCTGCTCATCACCGCCTTTGCCCGCCTCAACGCCAGCGGCCACCAGCTTGCCAGGGAAGAAACGCTCGCACTGATGCAGCAATGCGTGCAGCTCTTTACCGGCATTGGCGATTACGCAGCGCGACACCAGGCCATGGCCGCCGATCATGCTGCCCATGAGCGCCTGTATCGCCAGTTGCAGCATTGGGAGCATGGCTCCAATACCGCACCCTCCGCAGGAGACGGCGGTACGCCGGTGGTCGCCATCACGGCACCGGCCGGCCTGCATTTCAGTACCCCCGAGACCGCCGTCACGCATGCCGGCGAGAACTGCGACACCGTGGCACTGCGCCACATCCAGCTGGCCAGCGGCGAACACCTGACGGCCAATGCAGGCAAGGGCATGTCGCTGTTTGCCCAGTCGGAAGACCTCAAGCTCATCGCGCACCAGGGCCAGCTCAAGCTGCAATCGCAGCACAACGACACCAGTGTGGAGGCGGCCAGGAACCTGACGCTGAGCGCCAGCGAGGGCAAGGTGCAAGTCATCGCGGCCGACGAGATCCTGCTGGCGACCTCGGACGGCAGCTATCTGCGTCTTGGGAGAGGAAAGATCGACCTGGGTTGCAGCGGAGCGGCGTCGATCCATGCGGCCAAGCATCATTGGCTCGATGCACAGACCACGCCCGGCGAGTTGCCCAGGTTCGCCAAGGAGGCAGTGGGCCGCAAGCCTGTCCTGGTCCGCCCGACCGATGGCCAGAGCGTGCCGGGCGCACGCTTCGAGATCGACCGCAGTGACGGTGCCGGGCTGACCGGGGAGACCGATGAGAAGGGCACTTCCGGTGCGATTTCCAGTGATGCATTCGAGCAGCTGCGCATTCGCTTTCTCGACGCCGATTCCTGAAGGAGAACGAGTCCATGAGCACGACATCCGATGCCGCACAATCCCGCCGCGTGGTGAGTGGCGGCAAGGTCCCCCTCTTGCCCAACCATGGCGAGGCGCTTTTCTACAAGCACTTGCCCTTGCCCGGGGTCATCATCCTGGTGCATGGCGTGAACTCCGACGGGGAGTGGTACGAGAGCACTGAACGCGGCCTGTGCGAGGGGCTCAACGAAAGGCTGGCCCGGCGGCCCGAGCAGATGGTCTACAGCGGGCCGGGTTCGGGACGCCTGATGCCGGCGCAATACACGCCCGAACTGACGGCCGACGGCTATCTTGCGCCCCGGCGCGGTGCGGAGAACTTCATCAATGCAGGGTCCCACTATTCGCCGGTCATTCGTTTTCGCTGGGGATACAAGGCCAGCAAGACCGAGCTCAGGCAATTCGGCAAGAACGTCTGGCTCAACGAGAACGATTACTGGGGCGGCGGGCCCTTCGCCAACGGTTGCTCGACCATCGCCGATCTCTGGACGGAAGGCCTCAATGACCGCCTGTTCCTGTGGCTGACTGCGCAGCATCTCAATCCGGTGCCCGGGCGCGACGTCTATCGTTGCCCGCACCGCGCCTACTATGTCCACGCCGCGCTGCGCCTGGCGCGGCTCATCAAGTCCGTGCGCGACAGGCATGCGTGCGGGCACAGCCATCACCAACGTGGCACTGGCCATCGCATGGGCCCATCACAAAGGCAGGCCGGTGATGGTGGCCGGCACGACCGAGCCCGACAAGGCCACGGCGGTGGTGGTGACGCCACCTGATCGTTCCCGCGTCTTCGATCCCGAGCAAAACTGGTTCCGCGCGCGTGGCGAAGGTTACGCCTACCTGCCTTGGTGGGGGCTGAGGAAGGACCTCGACTGGTCGACCTATATGCAAGGCTACTCGGACTGACAGGAGAGGTCAGCACGAGCTTTCGCGGCGAAGGCTGCCCCATCGTTGGAAAAGGACATGAAGAATCGATTCATTTTGTTGCCGCTATCTATTGCGGCACTTGTGGTGCTTGTCGTAACTGCTGTCATGCATCGTTCTTCGAGAGCTATCGAAGTCAACGAAGTGTCCTTGGTGGCTGCGAGTGCAGAAATTTTTCAGGTGCAGGTCTTTGGTGTTCAATGGCTTAACCCATTGATGCGAAGAGATTATCCGACGGAGTGGCAGTTGCTTTGGACCTTGGGAATAGCGAAGCCTAACAAGGATGACGACGAGGTCCGAAGAGACCCGGCCACGTTCACGAGTATCCAAGCAATTGCGCCATTGACCTTCAATTTCGATAGGAAAAGTGTATTTAAGGATGGAAGCAGCGTCTTCCCAGGCTATCTATCCGATTATTTAAGAGAAATCGTTAAGCCTATTGGTCGTCAGTATGCGCTGAATAGCGACTACTTCTACACGATCCAGCCGGAGAACCGGAAGAAGTGGCGCGAACTCCATGGCATCCGAGTCGAAGTTGCGATTCCTGATGTCCCAATCTTGACGTCAGATGATGCGTCGGAGCGCACGCGAGAGGCATTTAAAGGAGAGTTCGAGTTTCATAACCCAGAGATATCTACTGGGAACATCCCCGCTGACGTTAATGTTGCCAGAGGCGGCGCCAGCGCCGGTTTCACTTCCCTCTCAGCCGGGATGGATTATCTGGAAGCGCACCCGGATAAAACGGTCTGGGTCATGAATATGGATGCGCCAGAGTTTCCCGAGTATGGTCGGATCAGCGAGAACTGTACTTTGCTGATCCTGGCGGGACCGAAGTTCAACACAGGCCGCGAACCTCTTGCATGGATCGCCCGACCCGCAGTTCGCAGGGTCGAGGATTTCGCTACCACTGAAGGAGAAAGCCGAACCGCAAGTGGGTGGAAAAGCGCAATCCAGTCAGCCGCAGAACAGGCATCCATCTCACCCTACGACATCCGCTATGTCATCCACGACGCTGGCAAAGGAACGGAAGAAGCAGGCCGTCGCATCGGCACGCTGGCGCAGGCCATGACGCAGAGCCTGCCCGAACTGGATGTACTCAAGCAGACTTTCAACACCCCGCAATTGCTGGGCGACATGCGTGCGGGCACAGCCATCACCAACGTGGCACTGGCCATCGCCTGGGCCCATCACAAAGGCAGGCCGGTGATGGTGGTCGGCACGACCGAGCCCGACAAGGCTACGGCGGTGGTGGTGACGCCACCTGATCGTTCCCGCGTCTTCGATCCCGAGCAAAACTGGTTCCGCGCGCGTGGCGAAGGTTACGCCTACCTGCCTTGGTGGGGGCTGAGGAAGGACCTCGACTGGTCGACCTATATGCAAGGCTACTCGGACTGACCAGCCGGTCATCCATCTGAAAAGGAGATCAAGATGAAAGGCGTCATCCGTCTCGGCGATCCGACCACCCACGGCGGCAAAGTCGTCAGTGCCGGTGCGCGTACAGCGGTAAGGGGAAAAGCCGTTGCCCGCGTCGGAGACTCCTGCACCTGCCCGCTCAAGGGGCATGAGGATTGCATCATCATCGAGGGCCATCCCACGATCCAGGTCGATGGCGTTGCAGTGGCTTTCGAAGGCCATCGCACCAGTTGCGGTGCCGCGCTGATTTCCACGGTGACAGACAGCGGCGCCGGGTGAGCATCCTCAAACGACAAACGCCGCTGTGAGCACAGCGGCGTTTGGCGGAGACAGGAAAGGCCGCGAACCGATATCTTATTTCAATTCCTCACTCGTTCATCGATTCCATCCGTCAAGCATTGCGCGGATTACGCCCATGCTTGCGCTGATACATGGCCTGGTCCGCCGCATGCAGCAAGGCACTGAAGTCGCACATTTCCGACGGTGTCACGGTGGCCGCGCCCAGGCTGATCTCGATGTCGGTGTGCGGCCACTTCACGCGGGCCACCGCCTTCTTGATGCGATCCGACACCTGCATCGCGCCAGTCTCATCGGTATCCGGCAGGATCAGCGAAAACTCGTCGCCACCATATCGCGCCAGGAAATCGCTGGCCCGCAGCGGCGAGCGCAGCACGCGCGCCAATTGCACCAGCAGCGCATCACCGGCCGGGTGGCCGTAGGTATCGTTGTATTGCTTGAAGTAATCCACATCCACCATCAGCATGGTCAGCGGACGGGCGTTGCGCAGGTGGCGCGTCCACTCTTCACGCAGGCGCGAATCGAAGCTGCGGCGGTTGCCGATGCCAGTCAGGGCATCGGTCATGGTCTGCTGTTCCAGCTTCTGCATGGCGCGATGGCTGTCGATCTGCGCTTCCAGCTGGCGTGCCAATTTCTGGAATGCGTCACGTTGTGCCGGAGTGAGCGTACGCGGCTGGCGGTCCATCACGCACAGGGTGCCCATGACGTCGCCATTGCCCGACACCAGCGGTACACCCGCATAAAAGCGCACCGCCGGATTGCCGCGTGCCAGCGCTCCGTTGGCAAAGCGCAGGTCGCTGCTGAGGTCATTGACCTCGGTGATCTGGCCAGGTGTGCGTGCGGCCAGTTCGCACAGCGAGAAGTCCACCGCATTGCGCAGTACGCCCGTCTGGCCAGGGAAGCGCCACCATTGATTGCGCGCATCGCCACGGCCATTGTTGACGGAGAGGTAAGGATGCTGCAGCCCGATGTCGGCATGCAGCTGGCTGAACATGCCCATGGGCGTGCCGCAGACGCTGGAGGCCAGCGAAATGAAATCCGACAGTGCCGGCTCCAGCCAGGCGTCGGCATCGCTGTCGGTGTGCGCGAGCTCGATGCGGTCTGCGGTGCCTACGCTGGCGGCACCGTGCGCGGAAGTGGACCGCTTGAAAATGGAGCGTTCGGGAGTGTACTGAGCGTGCAGGTCTCGAATGTTCATGGCGCGTTACTCGTGAGGGTTGATTGGCGTTGTCGTTGGTCGCCGTCAGCGCATCGTGGAATGCAGTGGGGAGGACGGCGTGGCATCTCGCTGCGCAAGTGGAAATATTTTTCTTTTTCTTCACTGCACATCATGTTGCCCTGCGACATCAAGGTAGCAGATCAAGTTCGGAAGTAAAGCGTTTTGGAACATCCTCTTACAATTTATACGCGTTCGAAGCTGAAACGATGCTATTCCGATCACATACAAACAGCTTGGCTGATCATGCTGACAATTGACGTTTTGTTAGTCTCTTCTCGGCGATGCATAAGCTTAGTTTCAATGTGAAGAAATGCGCATCGGACAGCACCACTTTCGCGTGTCAGCGGATTCTTATATTGCTCTGCAATATGTCGGGCGAAGAGCGACAGAAGGGCGTCGCCGGATGGCGACACAACAGCGTCGCCACAAGGTGACGATTAATGCTTGCCAAGCGCAATGGTCGTAAATAAACTCTGCCGTTCCTTGTTTGATCCGATCAACGTTTTTGAAAGCAGAGATGTCGACCCAGCCCAAAGCAGGCGCAGTCCTGTTCGCCAAAGATGTAGCCCGCCTCGCCGCGTTTTATGCGCAGGTGCTGGCGGTGGTTCCCAAGCAGGCCCAGGCCGAGAAGGTAGTGATCGAGGCCGAGGATTTCCTGCTGGTGATTCATGCGATTCCACCAGCCACGGCAGCCAGGGTGGAGATTTGTTCACCACCGGTGCTGCGTGAAAACGTGCCGGTGAAGCTCTTCCTTCCCGTTCGTTCACTTGCCCATGCACGCCTGTCTGCCGAGCAGCTCGGCGGTGGCATGAAGCCCGCCTTTGCCGAATGGAGCGGACCGGATTTCCGGGCCTGCGATGGCTTCGATCCAGAAGGCAACGTGGTGCAGTTCCGCGAAGTCCTGCGTGAAACGGCACTGGCCTCCTGAACGCCTGAGGCACTGAGCAGACGCCAGCGCGGCATCACAAGAACAGCATCGCGCTGCGTCCTTCGCCCAAGAAAAAGCCGCCCGGTTTGCACCGCGCGGCTTTTCGTTTTGGAGGACCCGCTGCCAGGGCAGCAGCGGCACGCCATCGGCTTATTGCAGGGCGACCTTGAAATAGGTCTCGCGCTGCATGTCGACCACTTCCACGGTGATCTGCACCTGCAGGTCCTTGGGCCAGCTCTGGTCCTTCTGGATCGCCGCACCCAGCAGGTCCGACACCGACTTCTTTTCTTCCAGCGTGCGGCCGGTCAGGATGGCCAGGCGCAGCGCCACGAAGGCACGCTTGGCCTCGGCAGCGGTACCGACCAGGTAGTTGTCCAAGCGCACGGCACGCGCCTTGATGGCGTTCTCTTCAAAGTGGCCGCTGGCCACCAGCGCCTGATTGAGCTTGAGCAGCGTGGGCTGCACATCGAGTGCGAGATTGCCGGTGTATTCCAGAACGAGATGGGGCATGGTGTTTCCAGTCCTTGTGAGTGAGTGGAGGGATCAACAGTCAACGATGAGGGCTCAACACTGTAAGCCAAAACGAGCCCGCGCGAGATTGGGGGCGCTGATACGGCCAATCATCAGGACAAATACCCCGACAGCTTGCCCAGGTCGATGTTGCCGCCGCTGATGATGACGCCCACGCGCTTGCCCTGCAGCTGGTCCTTCAGCTTGCGGGCCGCGGCAAAGCCCAGGCAGCCGGTCGGTTCGACCACCATCTTCATGCGTTCGGCGAAGAAGCGCAGGCCCGACACCAGCTCGGCGTCGCTGACGGTATGGATGTCGTCCACCAGCTGGCGGATGACCTCGAAGGTGTACTTGCCCAGGTGCTGCGTCTGGGCGCCATCGGCAATGGTCTTGGGGGTATCGATGTGCACGATCTGGCCTGCGCGCAGTGATTGCTGGCCATCGTTGCCGGCTTCCGGCTCGACGCCATAGATCTTGCACTCGGGCGACAGCGCCCGCGCCGCCAGCGCCGCGCCGGAGAGCAGGCCACCGCCGCCCAGGCAAACGAAGAGGGCATCCAGCGGCCCGGTTTCCTGCAGCAGTTCCAGCGTGGCCGTGCCCTGGCCGGCCATCACGTGCGGATGGTCGTAGGGCGGGATCAGCGTCATCTTGCGTTCGGCGGCCAGGCGCGCACCGATGGCTTCACGGTCCTCGGTATAGCGGTCATACATCACCACCTCGGCACCATAGCCGCGGGTGGCGGCGACCTTCGCCGCAGGGGCATCCTGGGGCATCACGATCACCGCCGGAATGCCCAGCAGCTGCGCCGCCAGCGCCGTCCCCTGGGCATGGTTGCCGGAGGAGAAGGTGATCACGCCATGCTTGCGCTGCTCGCTGTCGAACTGTGAAAGCGCATTCATGGCGCCACGGAACTTGAAGGCGCCCATGCGCTGGAAGTTCTCGCACTTGAAGAACAGTTGCGCGCTCACTTCCGCATCGGCCGTGCGCGAGCGCAGCACGGGCGTCCTGTGCGCCCAGGGCTTGATGCGTTCGGCGGCCAGCAGGACGTCGGCAAAGCTGGGCAATTCGGTAGCGCTGGAGAGGGGAATCATGAGGTTTCCTTCAAGTGGGATGGAAAGATGAGGACCGTAAACATGGCGGGCGATAGCGGCGCGCACCGCCTCACTGCTTCTCGTCGTTGTAGACCGTCGCCCGCGACACCCCCAGGTGCGCCGCCACGATCTCGGCTGCGCGCCGCACGTCCATGCAGCCGGACTGGCGCAACTCACGCATGAGCTGGCGCCGGTCCTCAGCCTTGAGACTGCGCGGCGTGGCCGACAGCCGCGCGGCAAAGGCATCGATGCGCTGGCGCAAGGCATCGGCACCCGCCGGCTCCAGCGTCTCGGCCACCCGCACCGCGTTGTCGATGCCGCCGAACTGGCGCAGCATGCCTTGCAGTGCGCCGAACAGGGTCAGGTCGATGTTCATGCACAGCGCGGCCACGTATTTGCCGTCGGCATCCTTGATGCCGATCGAGGTGCTCTTGGCCTGGCGTCCGTCGGGCAGGGTGTTGGCGTAATTGGTGAGGACTTGCGGATAGCTCTCGTCGGCGATGCGCGCCAGACCCAGTTCGGTGGTGGCGTCACCCACCTCGCGGCCGGACAGGTTGTTGTGCAGGGCGACGATGGAGTGATCCGCGTCCCGCAGGTCGTGCAGCACCACTTCGCAGAAAGGGGCGAAGGTCTCGCCCAGGCCCCTGGCCACCTGCTGCAATTGCGAAAGCAGCAGCGCGTGGTCGGGACGGTCGGTTTTCTTTTTGCGGGAGCGGGAGGTCATGCGATACATATTATCTAAAATTAGACGGTATGTATAGATGGGATTTTTCCCGGTTTTCTCGTGCGCTTGCGAGGGGCTTTCCGGACTGCAAGACAGCGGCTGTTGCTATCATGAGCTTTCATTCATGACCGTTGTTTCCAGCCGTCCATCCCTGAGCGCACCCATGAGAGACCTTCCCCCCACGGCCACCTTGCGGGCCTTTGAAGTGGCGACCCGCCATGCCAGTTTCACCTCCGCCTCGGAAGAGCTGCATGTCACCCAGAGTGCGGTCAGCCACCAGCTGCGCCACCTCGAAGCGCTGTGGGGCATGACGCTGTTCCAGCGCGGCAAGTCCAACACGCTGACCCCGGCCGGGGCCGCGCTGGCGCCGGTGGTGCGCGAGTTCTTCGCCCGGCTGGAGGCCACCCTGGCCGAGTTGCGCGCGCAGGAAGGGCGGCAGCCGCTGAAGGTCAGCACCACCTATTCCTTCGCGCTCAAATGGCTGCTGCCCCGGCTGCCGGCGCTGGCGCAAGCCCATCCCGAGCTGCTGGTGACGCTGGAGACCACCGATGTGGCCATCCACTTCACGCCGGCCGAACCGGATGTGGCCATCCGTTTCGGTCCCGGCCACTACCCCAGCCTGTTTTCGGAATTCCTGTTCCGCGAGCAGGTCTTCCCGGTGGCCAGTCCGGCCCTGCTGGCGCGCCTGGGCATGCCCCGCAAGCCGGCCGATCTGCGCCGCTATCCCCTGCTCACGCGCGCCGGGGCCGACATGGTGCCGAAGTGGGACCTGTGGTTCCAGCAAGCCGGGGTGAGCGTTTCGGCCTTGCGCGAAAGCGTGCGCCTGGCCGATACCAACATGACCATCGAAGCCGCGCTGCTGGGCCAGGGCGTGGCCCTGGCCCGCAGCGGCCACGTCGAGCAGGAACTGGCCAATGGCAGCCTGGTGCGGCTGTTCGAGCTGGCCTTGCCTTCTCCGCTGGCGTATTACTTCGTCTGTCCCAAGGGCGTGGAAACGCAGCCGCACGTGGCCAGCTTCCGGGCCTGGCTGCAGGCGCAGTCACAGGCCGCCGGTGCGCGCTACTGAGATGCAAGCTTGCCGCCTCGGCGCCAGGCATGAGGATTTGCTCATGGCGGGATGAGGAGACTTCGCTTTTGTCCGGCGGCGCTCCTGCTTACCATGGCGCATGCCTTTGCCTGTCGTCCTGCTCATCCTTCTTGCCGCCTTCCTGCATGCCAGCTGGAATGCGCTGCTGCGCAACGGCGCGGACCGCCTCTGGTCGATGACCGTGATGTGCCTGGCCGTAGCCGTGGCCAGCCTGGCCGCCACCCCATGGCTGCCCGTGCCGTTGCCGGCCAGCTGGCCGTACGGGCTGCTCTCGGCCCTGCTGCACGTGGGCTACAACCTGTTCCTGGTGCGCAGTTACCGTAGTGGTGAACTGGGCCAGACCTATCCCATCGCGCGTGGCAGCTCGCCCCTGCTGGTCACGCTGGGTGCGGCCCTGCTGGCCGGTGAAACGCCGGGCCCGGCAGCGCTGCTGGGAATAGGGCTGGTGTCGGGCGGCATCCTCGCGCTGGCGTCCAGGGGCCGCCGGGTGGCGCTGTCCGGCCTGCGCTATGCCCTGGGCACCGGCTGCTTCATCGCCGCCTACAGCGTGGTCGATGGCCTGGGCGTGCGGCTCTCCGGCAGCCCCATGGCCTATACCGCATGGATGTGCGCCGGCTGGGGTTTGCTGATGCCCGCCGTCTTCATGGCCTGGCGCGGCCCCCGCGCATTGTGGCAGCCGCCCGCCTCGGCGGCGACCTGCGCCACCGCCTTCACGGGCGGGCTGGTGTCGCTGCTGGCCTATGGCATCGTCATCCAGGCCATGGCGCTGGCACCGATGGGTGCGGTCTCGGCGCTGCGCGAAACCAGCGTGCTGTTCGCCGCCGTCATCGGCCGTCTGTTTCTGGGCGAGACCCTGACCTGGCCGCGCATGCTGGCCTGTGCTGCCATCGCAGCGGGGACGGTACTGATCGGTTGACCCGATGGCCGTTCCTGGTCCCCTCCCGTTTTGCTCACTCCATGGAGATCTATCATGACTCACGCATCAACCAAGCCCGTCATCCTCATCACGGGCGGCAGCCGCGGCATGGGCGCCGCCACCGCGCGGCTGGCCGCTGACCGTGGCTACGATGTAGCCTTCAGCTATCTGCGCGATGCGGCTGCGGCCGATTCGGTGGCGGCCGATGTCGTGCAGCGCGGCGCACGGGCGCTGGCGCTGCAGGCCGACAGCGCCGACCCGGAGCAGGTGGCGCAGCTCTTCGCTGCCATCGATGCGCGCTTCGGCCGCATCGACGCGCTGGTCAACAATGCGGCCATGCTGGAGCGCCAGTCACGCCTGGAAGACCTGGGTTTCGAGCGCATGCAGCGCATCTTCGCGGTCAATGCCATCGGACCCATGCTGTGCGCACAGCAGGCGGTCAAGCGCATGGCCTATCGCCATCAGGGCAAGGGAGGCGTGGTGATCAACGTGTCTTCGGCCTCGGCCCGCCTGGGTAGTCCCAACGAGTATGTCGACTATGCCGCCTCGAAGGGCGCACTGGAAACCTTCACCACGGGCCTGGCCAAGGAGGTCGCGCGTGAAGGCATCCGCGTCAACTGCGTGCGGCCCGGCCACATCTACACCGGGATGCATGCCAGCGGCGGCGAGCCGGACCGGGTCAACCGGGTCCGCGAATCCATCCCCATGGGGCGGGGCGGCCAGCCCGAGGAAGTGGCGCGCGCCATCCTCTGGCTGGCCAGCGACGAAGCTTCCTTCAGTACGGGAACCTTTCTCGACGTGACCGGCGGCAAGTGAAGCCGGGCTCCTGAGATCAGGCCGCGATCTTGTGCACGCGCGCGAGGAAGGCCCGGGTGGCGGCCTCGGTCGGGGCATCGATCACCTGGGCCGGCGGACCGGCCTCGACCACCACGCCATCGCGCATGAAGATCACCTTGTCGGCCACCTCGCGGGCAAAGGCGATTTCGTGGGTGACCAGGATCATCGTCATGCCGCGCTCGGCTAGTTGCTTGATGACGTTGAGGACCTCGCCGACCAGCTCCGGATCCAGTGCCGAGGTGGCTTCATCGAAGAGCATCACCTCCGGATCCATGGCCAGCGCGCGGGCGATGGCCACGCGCTGCTTCTGGCCGCCGGAGAGCTTCTCGGGGTACATCTCCGCCTTCTCCGCCAGCCCCACCTGCGCCAGCAGCTTCATGGCCTGGGTCCGTGCATGGGCCTTGGGGTGGCGCAATACCGTCACGGGACCTTCCATGACGTTCTGCACGACGGTCATGTGGGGAAAGAGATTGAAGTGCTGGAAGACCATCCCCGTCTGGGCACGGAAGCGCGCCATGGTGCGGTCGCTCAGTTTTTCGGGCACTGTCTGGTCGAAGTCAAAACATTCGCCGCCGATCTTGATGACCCCGTGGTTGGGAGCGGCAAGCAGGTTCAGGCAGCGCAGCAGGGTGGACTTGCCCGAGCCCGAGGGGCCGATCAGGGCCACCACTTCGCCCTTGGCAATTTCCAGGTTGATGTCCCTGAGCACCGTCTGCTCGCCGAAGGACTTCTTCAAGCCGCGTACCGAAATCATGATGGGTTTGCTCATGGCGCTTCCTCAAGCCTTGATCTGATGGAGTTCGAGCCGCTTGGCCACCACCGTGGCCGGGAACAGGATGATGAAATACAGCACGGCCACCAAGGTGTAGATTTCCAGCGGGCGATAGGTATCGTGGGCGATCAGCTGGCCCTGGTAGACCAGGTCGGGGACGGCCAGCACCGAGAGCAGGGAGGTGTTCTTCAACTGCATGATGGACTGGCTCACCAGCGGCGGCGTCATGCGCCGGAAGGCCTGCGGCAGCACCAGGCGCCGCATCACCTGCCAGCGGGTCATGCCGATGGCCTGGCCCGCTTCGGTCTGCCCGGCATCGATGGAGACGATCCCGCCCCGCACGATCTCCGAGTAGAAAGCGCCCCCGTACAGCGTCAATGCCAGCGCGGCCGCCATCCAGGGTGACAGTTCGATGCCCAGCAGTACCGGCAGGGCGTAGTAGAACCAGATCAGCTGCACCAGCACCGGCGTACAGCGGAACACTTCCACATAGCCGCGCAACACACCGCACACGTAACGGTTGGAGGAAACCCGGCCCAGTCCCACGAGCACCCCAACCATCATGCCGGTGATGACCACCACGATGGTGAAGAGTACCGTGGTGATGACACCCGAAACGATAATGCCGCGGTACTGCCACAGCATCCCGAAATCCCAACTGTACATGGCCGCTCCTCAGAACTTGAGCTGCGGTGGGAAGGCCGTCGACGGCACCTTGGCGAGATTTTCCATGTTGGCCACGATGATGTCGCGAATGCGGCCGGCCTTGCGCGATTCCTCCAGCCAGCCGTTGACGGCCGTCACGAAACTCTGGTCGGCCTGCTTGCGAATGCCGATGTTGGTGGGCGCCGTTTCATCCGGCGTAGGGAAGACGATGTGGCCGATGTTGGGCAGCTTCACCAGCAGCGAGGTCGACAGCAGCACCACCAGCACCTGGCAGTCGGCGCGCCCCGATTGCAGGGCCATGGTGGCCGCAGCCGAGGTTTCAAAGCGCAGGATGGTGGCCTTGGGCAGGATGCGCGTGACCAGCTGGTCGTGCGAAGAACCCACGTCCACGGCGATCTTGATCTCGGGTTTGTTGAGGTCCTCCCAGGCCTTGAACTCCAGCCCCTTGCGGGCAACGACGGTATTGATGTTGTTGTAGAGCGGATTGCTGAAATCGACCACTTCGCGGCGCTGCGGTGTGGGCGCCATCGCCAGTTGCGCATCGATCTTGTTGGTCTGCACGTCCAGTACCGCATTGCCCCAGGTGGTCTCGACCCATTCGACTTCTGCCTTGAGATACCTGGCCAGGTCGCGCCCGAAATCGGCACAGAATCCCTTCCACTCCTGCGTCACCAGATCCTTGTTGAAATAAGGGACGGCGCCGTTGATCGCGCCCAGGCGCAGCTTGCCGGTGCGCTTGATGCGCGCCATGGTCGATTCGATATCCTGCGCAAAGGCCGCCGGCATGCTCAAGGCGGCGGTGCCGGCCAGTGCCGACTGGATGAAGTGTCTGCGTGAAATGCTCATGTGAGTCTCCTGGGTGGGTGGGTCGTGGCTCGTGCTCTTGGTGTTCGTTTTAAAAAAAAACAGGACAGCGCCAAAGCGCATTGAAGCTGTGTCGACCTAGCGATTTTCATGCCATCCACCCGGAGGGAACCACGATGCTGCACGATCCCCGCCAGCGTCTTTTGGAAGGCCGGCTGCACCATGATCGTCCGGGTCTGCACCAAGGTGATGGAGCACCAGGGCCGGGTGCTCCTCGCTCGCGTTCGCTATGGTCGTTCTTGTCGCTGTCGTTGTGACTGTCGCTGCAGAAGCTGGCGCTCCGTACTGCGAAATTATTTAACAATTATCCTCGCTGATGCCACCCGGCGCACGCTGCAGTGCAAATCGCAATGCCTTGGCGCTCAGGGCGGCTGCAGCGGCCATGCCCGGCCGTCATGGTCACGTATCCTCACTGAGGCCAGCCAGGTGTGCACGTCTTCCACGCAGCGCACGTTGACGTTGATCTGGGCGGGCGCCGAGCGCGGATGGCAATGGGTATGGGTGCCGCATCGGCGGCAGAAGAAATGCGTGGCGCGCAGTGTCCCGAAGCGGTATTGGCTCAGCATCTGTGCACCGGCCAGCAGCTCGAAGCACCGGGCCTCGATGCGATGATGCAGCGCGCCCTTGCGCGTGCAGTAGGAACAATTGCATTGGACCACCTCCTCGATGCGGGAGAGGAAACGCAGGCGCACCGCGCCGCAATGGCAGCTGGCCTGATGGAGGCGACGGCCGGCGACGGTACCGTCGTCCTCCAGGCCGTCAGGATGGGTGCCGGACATGGAAGACGGGCGCGCCGGGGATCAGGCGTAGACCTGGCCGAATCGATTGGCCAGGAAGTCCGGCAGGCTGATCGCCTCCTGGCTGATGAAGCCGCGCTGCGGCAACTTCCCTTGGCGGAACAGGTCGACCGCGGTGCAGACACCGGAGGCGGTGGTGCTCTGGATGGCGCTTTCGTAGCGGCCTTCCTCATGGATGGCGAAGATCTTGCGGGTGAAGACTTCCTGGACGAACTTGTCGCCGCGCATGCCGCTGACCGTGACGAAGACCAGCACCACATCCTGCATGGTGGTGGGCACCGCCTTGCGCAGGATGTCCTTGAGCAGTTCCTGGTCGTGCTTCAGGCCGAGATCGCTGAGCAGGAACTTCATGCGCTGCTGGTGCCCGGGATAGCGCACCGACTTGTAGTCGAGATTGCGGATGCGGCCCGCCAGGGTCTCGCACAGCGTACCCAGTCCACCGGAGGTGTTGAAGGCCTCGTACTCCACGCCATCCAGCGAGAAGTGCTCGATGTCGGCCAGCGGATCGACGGCCACCTTGACGCCATCGCGCAAGGCCTCACAGGGATGGCAGTACTCGTTGACCAGTCCGTCCACGCTCCAGGTCAGGTTGTATTTGAGCTCGTTGGTCGGATACTGTGGCAATGCGCCCACGCGCATCTTGACGTCGTAGACCTCATCGAAGGACCCCGCCAGATGATGCGCGGCGATGCCGATGAACCCCGGCGCCAGCCCGCATTGCGGCATGAATGCCACGGGCGCGTCCGCCGCCAGGGCAGCGATGGCCTTGGTGGCCTGCACGTCTTCGGTGAGGTCGAAGTAGTGGGTGCCGGTATTGCGCGCAGCACCTGCCACCTTCACGGCCATGTGATACGGCAGCGCGTTGATGACGATATCGGCCGTGCGCAGCAGCGATTCCAGTGCCTGAGCGTCCGAGGAATCGACCACCGCCTTTTCGATGTTGAGTGCGCTGACAGCCTTGAGCGCCTGGGCATCGCGGTCGGCGATGGTGACGTTGTAGTCGCCGCTCTCGGAAAGCAAGCGTGCAATCGTTTGGCCAATGTGACCCGAACCCAATAGAACCGTGCGCATGATGAAACTCCCTGAGGAAAAAGACGAAGAGGCTGGTCTTCATTCTAGGGAGCTTTCTGGACAGAATATACGGACAAAACGTCAGAAAGTAGTGCAGGACACTACGTTTCGTAGTGTCATTTCGTCGATTTGTAGCGTGACGTCGAAATCCGCGCGCTCAGCGGGTCTTCGGTGCATCGCCGCGGTCGATCTTGCGGGCCAGCACGACCGAGGTCGTGGTCTTGATGACGCCATCCATCTCGCCGATTTCATCGAGGATGCGATCAAGCTGTTCCGGCGTGCTCACGCGCAGCCAGGCCACATAGTCGAACTCGCCGCTGACGGCGCAGAGCTGGTGGACCTCCGGCATGCGATTGAAGCGCCGCACCACATCCTTGCCGGCCTTGGGCTGCAGCGTGATGCCGACGTACGCCTGCAGGCTGGGGTCAAGCACGTCGCGCCCCAGCTTGAGGGTATAGCCGGCAATGATGCCGCTTTTTTCAAGACGCTCCACACGGGCGAGGATGGTGGTGCGCGCCAGGCCCAGGCGGCGCGCCATGTCGGTCACCGAGGCGCGCGCATTCATCTGCAGTTCGGAAATGATCTGGCGATCGACATCGTCCAGCTGGTCCAGTCTGATCATGCTGTGGGTTCCGGAGAAGGGAAAAAAAGACGTCAAACACTACAAAATGACGAAACGGCACGTCAATACGTCAGTTTAGACCAGCTTTTCGACGATCTTGCCCTTTTTTGTGTCAGCGCTGCCGCCTAGACTGCGCTCTCCATGCCGGCGAAACCACCGGTCCCTTCCATGCTCCACTCTTTTTGCAGGTGCAGCGCACATGAAAGTCGTCGTCATCGGAGGTGGCATCATCGGCACGGCCACCGCGTACTGGCTGGCCACCCGCCAGGTCGAGGTGGTGCTCATCGAGCGCGAGGCCGATGTGGCCTGCCAGACCAGTGCCGGCAATGCCGGCGTGATTGCCCCGGGCTACGTCACGCCGTGGGCGGCACCGGGCATGCCGGGCAAGATCCTGAAGTATCTCTTCAAGGCCAGTTCGCCGGTGGTGTTCCGGCCGCGCCTGAGCCTGCGGCAATGGCGCTGGATCAGCCAGTGGCTCGGCAACTGTGAGCTGGAACGCTTTCGCCGCAACAAGCTGCGCATGCAGCGCATCGCCTATTACAGCCGCGATTGCCTGCACGAGTTCCTGGCGCAGCATCCCTGCGATTACGGCCGCAGCCAGGGCTATCTGCAACTTTTTCGCAGCCGCTTCGACGAGGAGATGGCGGCCCCGGCGCTGGCCTTGCTGGAGCAAGCCGGCATTGCCCACCAGCGGCTCAGCGCAGCGCAGTGCGTGGCGACCGAGCCGGGGCTGCAGCACGCACGCGTCGAGCCACGTTCGGGCCTGTACCTGCCCGATGACGAGGCCGGGGATTGCGCGGTCTTCGCGCGCCAATTGCGGCGCCTGTGCGAGGAGATGGGCGTGCAGTTCCGCTTCGGTACGCAGGTCAGCGGTCTGCTGGTGCAGGGTGGACAGGTGCAGGGCCTGCAGGTGCGCAGCGCAGAGCAAGCCGGGCAGGTGGCATGCGATGCCCTGGTGGTTGCCGCCGGCGTGGACAGCCATGCCTTGCTGGCACCGCTGGGCATACGGGTGCCGCTGTATCCGGTCAAGGGCTATTCGGCCACCATTCCCGTCCGCTTTCCCGAGGCGGCACCGCGTGCGGCCGTCATGGATGAATCCTTGAAGACGGCCATCACCCGCATGGGTGACGTGGTGCGGGTGGCCGGTACCGCCGAACTGGGCGATGACCGTCTGCAGTTGCGTGCCGCTTGCCTGCACACCTTGCGTCAGGTGATGCGTGACTGGTTCCCGCTGGCCGGCGATCTTGATGACGCGCAGTTCTGGGTCGGACGCCGCCCCATGACGCCTGATGGACCGCCCGTGCTGGGCCCCACGCCGGTCCGCAACCTGTTCCTCAACCTGGGTCACGGTTCGACCGGCTGGGCCATGTCTCTGGGTTCCGGCCGTGTGGTGGCGGACCTCATCACGGGTACCCCGCCGGCCATCGACATCGATGGCCTGACCCTGGCCCGTTATCAATGAGCAAGACCTGACTTATCCCTACCTCAACGGAGAAAAAATGACTGGTGCAGACGTCCTCGTGAAACTGCTGGAAGAATACGGCGTGGAAGTGATCTTCGGCGTGCCCGGCGATACCAATGTGGCCTTTTACAAGGCCCTGAACCGTTCTGGCCGGGTGCGCCACGTCATGGCGCGCGACGAGCGCTCGGCGCTCTACATGGCCGACGCCTATGCGCGCTACAGCGGCAAGCCCGGCGTGGCTGAATGTCCCAGCGGGGCCGGTGCGATGTATTCGCTGCCCGGCATGGCCGAGGCCAACAGTTCTTCCATCCCGCTGATCCTGTTGACCAACGATATTCCGCTCAAGGGCGAAGGACGCGGGATGATTACCGAGCTGGACAACGCCAAGCTGTTCGAGCCGGTGTGCAAGCTCTCCTTCCAGGTCAAGACCACGGCCAAGATTCCGGAGGCAGTCAGGCGCGCCTTCCGGACCGCAACCTCGGGTCGTCCGGGCGCGGTGCACCTGACCTTCCCCGAAGATATCCTGGCCCACGACTCGGCCAGTACCGCCGACGAGATTTACGCCGAGCCCGAGTGCCGGCGCTTTCCGGCCTTCCCCATGCGTCCCGATGCGGATCTGGTGCGGCAGCTGGCGACCCTGCTCGATGAGGCGCGCCGTCCGGTGCTGGTCGCCGGTGGCGGCGTGATGCACGCCAATGGCGGTGCCGCCCTGCTGGCCCTGGCCGAGAAGATCCATGCCGCCGTGGTGACCACCATCACCGGTCAGGGGGCGGTGCCGGACGAGCATCCGCTGGCGCTGGGCGTCATCGGCGACAACGGCTTCCATCCCCATGCAGCACGGGCAGTGGAGGAGAGTGACCTGCTGGTCTACCTGGGCTGCAAGATGGGATCGGTGGTCACCATCGGCTGGACCTTCCCCACCAGCAAGCAGGAGCGCAAGCGCGTGCAGGTGGACATCGACCCGGCCGTGCTGGGCAATACCGGTCGCAATGATCTCAACATGGCCGGTGATGTGCGCTCGGTCTTGCAGGACCTGCTGCCCCTGGTGCAGGATCATGAACCGCGCGCCTGGAATGGCGAGCTCAATGGCTTGCGCCGGCAGTTCTGGGCGTTGGCGCAACCCGATTTGCACAGCGATGCCTTGCCGCTCAAGCCCCAGCGCGTAGTCCACGAATTGAATCGCCGACTGCCGCCGCGTGCGGTCATGGTCTCCGACGCCGGCACCCCTACGCCGCACATGACGCGCTATCTGCGCCTGCCCGGTGATGGCTCGCGCCTGGTGATTCCGCGCGCCTTCGGCGGACTCGGCTATGCGATTCCGGCGGTGGTCGGCGCCTGGCTGGCGCGGCCCGATGTGCGGCCCATCGGCCTGTTTGGCGATGGCTCCTTCTCGATGTCCTGTGGCGAACTGGAAACGCTGACCCGCCTGCAGGTACCTGCCGTGCTGCTGCATTTCAACAATGGCTGTTTCGGCTGGATCAAGGCGCTGCAGAAGCTGCACAACGATGCGCAATATCTTTCGGTCGATTTCACCCGGCTGGACGTGGCGCGTATCGCGCAAGGCTTTGGCCTGAAGGGCTTGCGCGCGGCCAATGCCGAAGAACTGGTCGCGGCACTCGATGAGGCCTTTGCCAGCGACGGGCCGGTGCTTATCGATATCGTCTCCGAATCCATTGTCGATGAATGTCCGCCGGTCTATTCATGGATCAAGGCCATGGGCAAGGACCCATTGGCTGTGGGTGGCGCATAGCAGGCGGATTGCCCGGGGTAGAATGCCGGGCATACCTTCCGATTTTTTGCAGAGGACCCGCATGCTTGGCATCGTCATGCTCGATACCGTTTTTCCGCGTCCCGTGGGCGATATCGGCAATCCCGAGACCTTTCCTTTCCCGGTGCGCTTGCGCAAGGTCAGCCGGGCCTCGCCCCAGAAGGTGATCTTCGAACGGGCCAGCGGCATGGTGGACGATTTTGTCGATGCGGCGCAGGCCTTGCAGGCGGATGGCTGCAAGGCCATCGTGACCAGTTGCGGTTTCCTGGCGCTGCATCAGCAGACCATCGCGGCGGCGCTGGAGATTCCCTTTGCCAGTTCCAGCCTGTGCTGGCTACCCACGCTGTATCACGCCTTCGGCGGTGCCCGCCATGTCGGCATCCTGACGGCATCCGGTGCCAGTCTCGGTGCGGCGCACCTGGCTGCGTTGGGGGGCAGCATGGAGTCGCCCATCGTGGGCATGCCGGTGGACTCTGAATTCGCCCGCGTCATCGTGGGCAATCAGCCCGAAGGGGATATGGAACGCGTGCATGCCGAGATGGTGGCGGCAGCTGATCACCTGGTCGCCACCCAGCCCCAGGTGCGCGCCATCCTGCTGGAATGCACCAACATGCCGCCGGTGGCGGGCCTCATAGCCCAGCGTACCGGGCGTCCCGTCTTTGACCTGGTGGGACTGGCCCGGCAGATGATGGGCCTGGCTCCCTGAGTGCCACTTATGGCTTGCCCTTGGCCGGCTTGGGATAAACCTTCAGCACGTCGATGGGCTGGGCATAAGTCGAACTCCAGGTCTGCTCATGCAGGGCCGCCACGCGCTGCGCCATGGCCGCGTCATGCAGCACCACTTCCAGGTTGCGCGAGTTGTCCAGGTAACCGCCGGCCCAGTTGCTGGTACCGACCCAGGCCACCTTGCCATCGATGCTCATGGCCTTGGTGTGGATCACCCGTGCGAAGGGGATGAAACCGCTGCTGGCCTGCGGCAGCGTGACAATGCGGATCTCCACGTTGGGCAGCACCGCCAGGCTTTGCAGGTAGCCGATGGCGGGGGCCTCGGTGTTCCAGTTGGAGACCATCAGCTTGATCTTCACGCCCCGCGTGGCCGCGGCGCGCAGGGCGTCATCGATCACGGCGTAATACGGGCGGGTGTGGTTGGGGCCATAGGAGAGCGGCGCATAGTCCAGCAACTGCACCCGCACTTCCTGTTGCGCTGCCCCGATCAGGCGCACCAGTTCGCTTTGCGAATCGCCCACACCGGGCGGGTTGTAGGCATTCGGGCTGGCCACCAGGTAATTGCCGCGCGCCACATCGGCCGGGACCACGCTGCGATTGGTCATGACCGGGGTTTGTCCGGCGGCGATGGCCGCCTGCGCCGCCCAGTCGATCTCGAAGATGGCCTGCACCTGCGCTGCCACGGCCGGGTCGGTGATCTTCAATCCGGTCTCATGGATGTGCGAGAACGAACGCCAGTCGAAGTTCTGGCTGCCCACATAAGCGCTGCGGCCATCGACCACGAAATACTTGGCGTGGATGATGCCGTTGCCGGTCATGCGGGAATAATCGATCTGGCGGAAGTCCAGGTTCGGGATGCGCTTGAGCTTCTCGATGGTGGCCGGGACCGAGGCGAACTCGCCCTTCTTTTCCATCAGGAAGCGGATCTTCACGCCGCGCCGTCCGGCTGCCTCCAGGTGCGCCATGATGTCGTCGAGCGCCTCGCCGTCCTGCCCGGCCACGTAGAACTGGCCGAACACGATCTCGCGCTGCGCGCTGTCGAACATCTCCTTCCACACCACGGCCGCATCACGCAGGTCGGGCGTGGCCAGCGCGGTTTCGCGCGGCACGGTGTGGACCAGCTCGAAGCCCGGAATGGCGAACTCGGCCCGCACCGGCGTGGCCAGCGACAGAACCAGCCCGAAGGCGGCGGCGAGACGAAGCAGCAGACGGCGTGGTGCGAGGATCATGATGTCAGCAAAGGCGTGGTCAGTGTTGCGTTCAGGCGATGTGCAGCTTGCCCTGCGGTTGCGGGCTGTGTTGCGGCTGCGGGTTCAGGCGGCCGACGCAGGCGCGCAGCATCAGGACCTTCAGGTGATCGTTGATGCGCTCGATGCGTTCCTGGAACAGGTTGAAGAAGAACATGCCGACCACCGCAATGCCAATGCCCAGTGCCGTCGCATAGAGCGCCGTGCCGATGCCCTGCGACACCTGGCCCGGATCGGACACGCCCTGCACCGCCAGTGCCTTGAAGGTGTCGATGATGCCGAGGATGGTACCCAGCAAGCCCAGCAGGGGGGCGGCCGTCACGATGGTATCGAGGATCCACAGGCGCTGCTGCACTTCGCCGCGCTTGGCAATGTAGACCGACTCGCTGAAATCTTCCAGGTCCTTCTCGGTATGCAGGTGATGCTTTTCGGCCAGGATGTCCGACACCAGGGCCAGCGGCAGGCTGGGGCGGGACGTCAGGTTGGCCGGCAGTTCCTCCAGATGCTGCACCGCGTGCGTCATGGCGCGCTCCAGGCCCGTGGCCTGGCGCATGGTATAGCCGAAGAAGAGGCCCCGTTCGACGATGACGAAGATGGCCAGCGCCGCGCAGGCGTACATCAGGTAGAAGGCCAGTTCGTGGAGTAATTGCATGTTCATGCTTGCCTCTCTTACAGTGATGGGCGGCCCGTGTTGCAGGTGCGGGCCGCCCGGTTCAGGCCGCGATCAGAAATCCGCGGTCAGGGTGACGGTGAAGGTGCGCGGGGCACCGATGTAGAGCGAAGGATCGGTGCCAGGGATGCCGTTGACCGCCACTGCGTTGGTGGTGAACTGGCTGCCGCTGCCGCCGTTGAGGTTGAGGTACTGCTTGTCGAACAGGTTGTAGACGTTCAGGCGCACCGTCGGCTTCTTCAGCCAGGTGGTGGACGCGAAGGTCATGCCGGCACCGGCGTTGAAGAGGGTGTAGCCACCCAGTGCATCGTCGTTGACCAGCGTGGTGTAGCGGCGGCCGGTGTACTTGGCCTGGCCGAACACGTACCAGCCATCCTGCTGATATTGCAGCGACAGTCCCGACAGCCAGTTAGGCGTATCCGGGAATTCGCGGCCGGAGGTCGGCAGGAACTGGGTCGAGCCGTTGCGCAGGTCCTGCTTCATCTTGCTCTTGATGTAGGACAGCGAGCCGTACATCGACAGGTTGCGGTTGAAGGCGTAGCCAGTTTCCAGTTCCAGGCCATGCGAGCTGGCGTCGCCGACGTTGTAGTCGGTCTTGTTGTTGGTGCTCGGGTTGTAGGCGCTGGCGATGCGGTTGTGATAATCGATGTAGAACAGCGAACCGGAAGCCATCCACTTCTCGGTGTTGTAGCGGTAGCCGAGGTCGTAGTTCCAGGAGGTTTCCTTGTCCACCGGCACTTCGCGCTGGGTGGCGCCGACCAGCTGGCCGTTGACGATGGTGCCGCCCGAGAGCAGGCCGAAGTAGGAGAAGTTGCCCGGTGCCTTGAAGTTCTTGGCGGCGTTGAAGAACACCGACTGCTTCTCATCGAGCTGGAAGCGCACGCCCAGGCTGGGCAGGAAGTCGGCGTAGTTCTTCTTGACCTTGTAGTAGCCGGCGCTGGAATAGCTGTTGGTGCCGCTGGTGGAACCGGTGCTCGGGTTGTTGGTGAAATCGCGGTCGATGGAGGAATAGCGGCCGCCGACTTGCACGTTGAGCTTGTCGTTCATCATGCTGATGCTGTCCTGCAGGAAGATCGACTGTGCCGTGCTGACCGTCATGGTGTCGCGGTATTGCAGGATGGAGCCATCGGCATTGCGCAGCCACAGGTCGGAGTTGTCCTGCCACAGGTCGGCGATGTTGCCGTTGTTGTCCACGCGGCTGAAGGGACCGGTCTGCTGATGGCGCGCGCGCTCGACCCAGTAGCCGGCCAGGAGGCGGTGATTGTCCAGCTGCTGGTTGAACTTGAAGGTCACGCCCGGACGATAGGTGCGGGTGCGGCTGCCTTCGTAGGCGTAGACGGTATCGAGACGGTCGCCGTCGCCGTTGACGTCGCGTGCGCCGCCACCGAGCTGGCTGGCACCGGCCACGCCGCCTTCACGTACGGTCTGCAGCTGGTTGCCGCCGGTGCCGAAGCCGTACCAGAAATACGGATCGATATCCAGGCTGGAGGTGGGGCTGAGCTGGAAGTGCGCATTGATGGTGCCCAGCCAGTTCTCGAAGGGATTGAGGTTGTAGGCGTAGTACGCGTTGTTGGCGATATTGGCCGCCACGTTGGGCGCATAGGTGGTGTCGTTCTGGGCGGTGCCGCCCACCGCAGGCTGGTGCTGCGGCACGGTGCTGCCGAAGTCGGCATTGCGGCCCAGCTGGGAGATCTGGGTCTTGGTCAGCGAACGGTAGTTGTTGTTGAGCTGGCGGTTGTAGAGCAGGTTGGCGTTGATGAAGCTGCCCTGGCCCAGGTCGAAGTTGGTGCCAATGTCGACGTGATCCTTGATGGCGCCGCCCGGACCCTTGAACTTGTCGGCGGTGGTCTTGGAATACGAGATGAAGAACTTGAATTTGTTGTCCAGCAGCTTGCCCGAATCGAAGCGCACATAGCGCTTCCACAGGCTGTTGGAGCCGAAGGCATTGGTCACGCGGATGCGCTGCTGGTCTTCCGGTGCGCAGAAGGTCATGCCGATGTTGCCGCCGGTGGCGCCCACGTGCGGCGCTTCGGTGTCGGTCGAACCCTGGGTCACGAAGACGTTGCACAGGTTGTCGGGCTCGGTGTACTCCTGCGGATAGACCGCGAAGTTGCCGGAGTCGTTGACCGGTGCGCCGTTGATGGTGAAGCCCAGCTGGTCGCTGTTGAAGCCGCGCACGCGGATGTTGCCGCCGAACAGGCCCGAGCCGTCGTTGTCGTAGGTATTCACGCCCGGCAGCAGGTTGATCATCTGGTAGGGCGTGCCGGTGGGCGATTGCTTCTCGATGTAGTCACGGTTGACCGAGCTGCGCGCCTTGGGCGAATCTTCCGCCTGGATCAGGCCGGTGGCCGCCGCCGTACCGGCACTGGCGCTGCCGCCGCCCTGCACGGTCACGGTGCCGACGTCGGTGGTGGTCTGGGCGAAGGAATAGGCCGGTGCGCCTGCCATGAAGAGCCCGGATATCAGCAAGGACAGCCGGGTGAGTTTGCATTGCATGTCGTGTTCCCCTGGGTTTGTTGGACTGCTGTTGAAATCGTTGCGGCTGGTACGCGGCCCCGGCACACTGCTGCGAGCCGCGTCAGACGGGAATGAATTCCAGATCGGCGGTAAACCGGTGCGTGCTCTCGCCCTTGTAGCTGTCTTCCGGGAAGGGCGCGAAGGCGGCGCGGTTGATGGTCTTGCGGGCGGCATCATCGAGCAGCATGGAGTTCGATGAACTCTCGATGCCGCTGTCGACCACGCTGCCATCGCGCTTCAACACGAACCACACGCGCACCTTGCCTTGCGGACGCAGGGTGCTGGCTTCGCGGCCGGTGGGATAGCGCTTGATGCTGTTGAGATGCGCGCGCAACTGGCCCACGTAGGTCTGTTCGATGTTGGCGGTGTTGGCCGGTGGCGGCGATGGTGGTGCCACCGGTGCCGCTTGCACGGGCGGCGCGGCCGGGGCGCTCGCCTGCGGCGGTGTGGCCGGCAGGATCGGTGCGGTGGCCGAGGGCAGTGCCGGCTCTGCCGGCGCGCTCGCCTGCTTGGCCGGGGCTGGCTTGGCCACGGGCTTGGGGGCTTCCTGTTTCTTGGGCGGCTCCACCGGCTTGGGCTGCGGTTGCACTTGCGGCTTGGGTTGCGGCGGCGGAGGGGGCGGCACTTCCGTGAGCGAGATCTGGACCGGCTGCGGATCTTCCTTGCGCTGCAGTTCGGTGGCCTTCTGCACACCGGCGATGATCAGCACGGCCAGTACTGCCAGCGAGGGCAGCGTGGCCAGCGGCTCGCGCAAACGGAAGAGGACGGGAGCGTTCATCATCACGGCTTGCGGGTGGCAATCGAGATGGAATCGAAGCCGCCCTTCTTGAGCGTATCCATCACGTCGACCAGGCGCTGCACTTCCACGCCACGGTCACTGTTGATGATGAGATTGAGTTTCTCGTCACCCTTGCGCAGCTTGTCGAGGCGGGCGGTGAGGGCGTCCAGGGTGGTATTGTCGCCATCGACCTGGATCACGTCATCCTTGGCGATGGTGATGATGGCCTTGGTCTGGGGCTTCAGGTCCTGCGCAGTGGAGGACCTGGGCAGCTGGGTCTTCAGGCCCAGGGCCGGAATCACGTTCAGGCTGATCAGCACGAAGAAGACCAGCAGGAACATCATCACGTCGATCATCGGGATGATCTCGACGCGGGCCTTCCGTTTTTTGGGTTCGTCCCAACTGCGCATGCCACACTCCTCGAAGCTTCGTTATACGATTTGTAGCGCTATAGTTTTTATAGCGATGCGCAGCGTAGCGAGGAAATGTGTCGGGCGTATTACACCACGCAGGTTGGTGTTAACCCGGGTGAAGAAAATGTTGCCTCAGGTTACCCGCAAGTTCGAAGTTGTCCTGCCGACTGACGCCTGCCGGCGACAGTGCGCGCACTGCGGTCAGCGCCGCGGCAGCGGCATGCGGGGCAAGAATGACAGCAGCAATTTGCACAGGTAGACCACGATCAGCGAGCCCGAGAGATCGCCGATGGACATGACGATCAAGCCGCTCCAGAAATCCGGATAGACCCCGCGCATGACGAACCAGATCAGCTGGAACAGCGGATTGGAGAGTGCATAGAGCAGGATGCAGGCCATGAGCCGGGTGGTGTTGAGCTTGGCCAGGTTGCGGCCCAGGTCCATGCCGGAGAGGGTGAGCTGGTAGGCCAGGTAGGGTGCGCCGGCCGAGATCAGGCAGTAACCGGCGGCGGCGATGAGGTCATGCGGGAACAGCTGGTAGGTGGCCGCCGTGGCCAGGGAGCCCACCAGCAGGCCCACGCAGCCGGCCTCGGCAAAGAGCAGGGTGCAGATCAGGCGCACGCCGGCCGGCAGGTAGATCCAGGCGATGCCCTCAGTGAACTCGGTGCGCCGGAACAGCCATTCATTGATGGAATAGAACAGGAAATAGCACAGCGCCGTGCCGGCGATGGCGGCCAGGTGGGTGCGCAGGACGGAACGGTGGTCGGACGAGGCTGGCATGGCGGGGGCGGCTGGGACATGCGGAACGGCGCGTATGTTACCCAATGCGGCAGGGCGCTGCACTTCAACAATTTTCAGCAGTGTGGCGCATACGCCTCGCAAATCGGCGTGCAAACGTTACCGCCGGAGGCATTGCTGCCGGTAAAGGCGGTAAAGATTGCACTTTCAGGCAGGCCCGGCGTATGATTCGCTATCAATTCTGGAACGATGTCGCGCGCGCGTTACGCGTTGTGCGTTCTGCGTACGTAGCACGTTGCGGACTTGCACGACAACAACCAACACCATCGCCATATGGGTAAAAACAAGCGGCCGGCGGATATCTACCTGAGATTTCTGCAACTGGCCGAAGCACTGCGGGGATTGCCGTCACTGGCTACGCTGGATCCGCTCGAAGACCGGATCCTGGCCTTCATCGCCCGCGCCGGCCAGGACCAGCAGCGGCTGTCGGTGCGCGACCTGATGGCGCAAAGCGAATTCGGTTCGCCCGCCATGCTGCATGCGCGCCTCAAATCCATGCGCGAGAAGGGCTGGATCGTGCTGGCCGATACCGAAGACCCGCGCCGCAAGCAGGTCGAACTGAGCCAGGCCGCCTGGCTGCATTTCGACAAGCTTTCCAAGTGCCTGGTCCAGGCCACGCGCGACAAGTAATCCTTCCGGCCGCATCGCTGTCATCCTGCGGAAACACCGGCCCGCTACCCTGCACGGCCTTGCTGCCCCTTGCTCCGGACGGTTCCGATGCGACTGCTTTCCCGTTTTCCTTCCTGCCTTTCCCTGCTGCTGGGACTGTGGCTGACGCTGCCGGCTGCGCCGGCCCAGGCTGCCGATCCCCACAAGCTGTGGGAAATCACCAGCCAGCAATGCGTCCCCGGCATGCAGGCCACCGGCCGCCCGCAACCGTGCGTGATGGTCGATCTGGCGCGCGGCTTTGTGGTCCTCAAGGACATCGTCGGCCCGGCGCAGTACCTGCTCATGCCGACCCGGCGGCTTACCGGCATTGAAAGTCCCGCCTTGCTGGAAGCGGATGCCCCCAACTACTGGGCCTATGCCTGGGAGCAGCGCGCCCGTGTGGCGCAGGCCCTGGGCCGTCCGCTCTCCGATGAACAGCTGGGCATTGAAATCAATTCGGCCGCCGGCCGTTCGCAATTGCACCTGCATCTGCACATCGACTGCATGCGCCGCGATGTGGCGGCCAGCCTCGCCGATCACCGGGGCGATCCTTTCCAGCAATGGCTGCCGTGGTATTTCGAAGGCCATCGCTACTGGGTCATGCGCCTGCCTGCCGATGCCCTGGCGCAGCACGATCCCTTCAAGCTGGCCGCTGCCCGTAGCGCCTATGCGGCCGACAACATGGCCTCGCAGTCACTGCTGCTGACCGGCGCGCGTTTTGCCGATGGCAGCACCGGCTTCTTCCTGGTCAACATGCCGGTCAATTTCGACCGCGAGGAACAGGGCAGTGCCGAAGTGCTGATGGATCACGACTGCCGCTGGTAAGCCTGCACGTTCATTCGGCGAATTCGCGCACCAGCGTATCGAACACCAGCCGCAGGCGCGGCGGCACCGGCCCGCGTTGCGGGCGGTAGAGGTACATGTCCCAGGGATCGGGTTCGAGATCAGTCATGACGGGGACCAGCCGTCCTGCCGCGATATCGTCCTCGCACAGGAAACCGGCGATCTGGCCGATGGCCACGCCACTTCTCACCAACAGATATTCCCCCTCGGAATCATCGCAGAGGAAGCGGGCATGGTCGGCCATCCACTGGTGCTCCTGCGCGAACAGCCAGGGCCAGGGCCGGCCCGTGCCCCGGTCCAGCATGGCGGTGCAGGGCAGGGCGCGCAGGGCTTCGGTGTCCTCAGGGGTGCCATGGCGCCGCAGGAAGCGCGGCGTGGCCACCACATAAAAGCGCACCTTGGCCAGGCGCCGCACCACGAAGCGGTTGTCCGGCACGGTGCCGACGCGGATGCCGATGTCGATCTTTTCTCCCACCACATCGGCGCGCTGATCGGTCAGGCGCAGGTCGAAGCGCAAGCCGGGATGTGCCTGCGCCAATCGCTCCACGATGGGCAGCAGGCGGCTGCGTCCGAACGCAGATGGTGCGGCCAGGCGCACCAATCCGCTCATCTCGTCGGCCGGACTGGCGGCCTCCGTGTCGAAGAGCCCATCGAGATCGCGCAGGCTTTCGCGTGCGCGTTCGGCGAGCGCTTCGCCGAAACTGGTGATGCGCACCTGGCGCGTATTGCGATGGAACAGCATCTCGCCTTGCAGGCGTTCCAGTTCCTGGATGGCGCGGGTGACCGCCTGCGGTGAAATGCCGAGCCGGATGGCGGCGTCCTTGAAGCTGCCGGTATCGGCGGCAGCGCAGAAGATGCGCAGCATCTCCAGTCGGTTGAGCATGATGATTCCTTAAAATGGAATTCTGTAATCTTATCATTTCCATTGTTTGGCATAGTGGCGCCACCCATAATCCTTCCATCGACACGCAGCAACCGCAAGCCAACCCCCATCACTGGAAAGGATTCATCATGAGCAACAACATCAAGGACAAAGTCGTCGTCATCACCGGCGCCAGCAGCGGCCTGGGCGAAACCACCGCACGTCACCTGGCTGCACTGGGTGCCAAGCTGGTACTGGGTGCACGCCGCACCGAGCGTCTGGAAAAACTGGTGGCCGACATCACCGCCGCCGGTGGCCAGGCCATCGCCGTGACCACTGACGTGGCGCGCCGCGACGACGTCGAAGCCCTGGTCGCCAAGGGCGAGCAGCACTTCGGCCGCATCGACGTGCTGGTCAACAATGCCGGCATCATGCCGCTGGCCCCGATGGCCAAGCTCAAGGTCGAGGAGTGGGACCGCATGATCGACGTCAACGTCAAGGGCGTGCTCTATGGCGTCGCCGCCGCGCTGCCGCGCTTTGCCGCGCAGGGCTCGGGCCACATCATCAATGTGTCCTCGGTGGCGGGCATCAAGGTCTTCGCCGGCATGGGTACCGTCTACAGCGCGACCAAGTTCGCCGTGCGCGCCCTCACCGAAGGCCTGCGCACCGAAGCACCGGACGGTGTGCGCACCACCATCATCTCCCCGGGGGCGGTGGATTCCGAACTGAAGACCCACAGCAGCGACAAGGAAACCTCGGAAGCCCTGCTGGCCTGGTATGAAGCCAACCAGATTCCGTCCGATTCGGTGGCGCGCGCCATTGCCTATGCCATCGAGCAGCCGGCCAATGTGGATATCAGCGAAGTGGTGCTGCGCCCGGTGGCGCAGGAATTCTAAGTTTTCCACAGCGGTTTTAGCCAGTGCCTCCCACGGCACCGCCGGGCAGCCTTGCCTGGCGGTGCCGTTTTTCGTTGGCTTGTCATCCTGGCATTGCCGGGTCGGCAATGGTTTCACGGCGGCATGTTGTTTGCTTCAAACGCCGCCATGACGCCGTGCAGACAAGCACGGTGGTTTTCTATATGATTGCCGACCCAAAAAAGAAGGAGTGATCGATGGCGAACGCGTGCGGTGTGGATTTCGGCACCTCCAATTCCACGGTCGGCTGGCTGCGTCCGCAGGCCGGGGATTCCCTGCTGCTGCCGCTGGAAGACGGCAAGGCCACGCTGCCTTCGGTGGTGTTCTTCAATGCCGACGAGAACAGCTTCAGCTATGGCCGCGCTGGCCTGGGCGAATACCTGGCCGGCTACGAAGGCCGCCTGATGCGTTCACTGAAGAGCTTGCTCGGTTCCGGCGCCATCGATGGCCAGACCGAAGTGGGCGGCCGTGCGCTGCCCTATCGCGGCCTGCTCTCGCAGTTCATCGGTGAATTGAAGCAGCGGGCTGAACGCGCGGCCGGGACCTCGTTCTCCAAGGTGGTGCTGGGCCGTCCGGTACACTTCGTCGATGACGATGCGGCCGCCGACCAACTGGCCCAGGATACGCTGGAAGAGATTGCGCGCGATGTCGGTTTCAAGGACATCGCCTTCCAGTTCGAACCGATTGCCGCCGCCTTCGATTACGAGTCGCGCATCGACAAGGAAGAGCTGGTGCTCATCGTCGACATCGGCGGCGGTACGTCCGACTTCTCGCTGGTGCGTCTTTCGCCCGAGCGCGCGGCGCGCAGCGAGCGGCGCGAGGACATCTTGGCCAATGGCGGCGTGCACATCGGCGGCACCGACTTCGACAAGTATTTCAGCCTGGCCTGCGTAATGCCGCTGCTGGGCCTGGGCGGCCGCCTGCAGGGCAATGCCGAGATCCCCTCCAGCTATTACTTCAACCTGGCCACCTGGCACACCATCAACCAGCTCTACACCCGCAAGGCCTGGCAGCAGCTGCAGGACGTGGCGCGCGAAGTGGCCGACCGCGAGCGCTTTGCGCGCCTGCTCGATGTGGTCGAGCAGCGTTGCGGCCACTGGCTGGCGCTGCAGGTGGAGGCGGGCAAGATCGCGCTCTCCAGCGCCGAGCAGACCCTGCTGGACCTGGACCGCCTGCGCCAGCCCGAGCAGTTGCCGCTTATGCGCCGCGACTTCAACGGTGCCGTCGACCACCTGGTGCAATCGGTGGAGCAGACCGTGCTGGCGCTGTTGCAGCAGGCCGGCCTGCGCGCCGACGACATCGACAGCGTGTTCTTCACCGGCGGCTCCAGCGGCGTGCGCCTGCTGCGCGAACGCATCAGTGCGCTGGCACCGCAGGCGCGGCATGTGGAAGGCGACCTGTTCGGCAGCATCGGCAGCGGCCTGGCCATCGACGCGGCGCGCAAGTTCGGCTGACGCCGCAGGTCCGGGCTGCTATACAATGCGGCGACCCGGTCCGGATCGCGCGGGTTTGCGGCGAGATGAAGCAGTTCGCCCGCCACGGCTTCGCGACCGCCCGCATTGAACTGCATCGCCGATCTGCCCCGCACCGACATGAAACCTTCTGCCGAATCCTTCGTGCGCCGCGTGCGCAGCAAACTCGACGAACTCTCCAGTACCGAACGCCAGCTGGCGGACTTCCTGCTGGAGTTTCCGGGCGAGCTGGCCAGCTATGCCGGCAACGAGCTGGCGCAACTGGCGGGCGTGTCGCCTTCGACCGTGAGCCGCTTCATCCGCCGCGTCGGTTACGAGAGCTACGAGGAAGCCCGCCGCCACGTGCGCGAGGAACAGGAAACCGGCTCCCCGCTGTTCCACGCCAGCAGCGCCGGTGTTGCGCGCCAGGTGCGTTCGGTGGCGGCGCACTTCCAGCAATCCCAGCAGAACCTGGCGGCAACCTTCGAGCGCCTCTCCGACGCCACCCTGGCCGAGATTGCCCGCGCCATCGTCAACGCGCCCCAGGTGCTGATCTTCGGCAGCCGCAGCAGCCAGGCCTTCGCACTCTACCTGCGCTGGCAGATCATCCAGGTCTTGCCGCGCGTGAGCTGCCTGCCGGGGCCGGGCGAGACCCTCGCCGAATATACCGCCGGCCTGTCCGAGCGCGATTGCGTGATCGTCTTCGGCACGCGCCGCCAGACCGGGCAGATGGAACGCCTGCTGGAGGCCGCCACGCGCGCCGGGTCCTATCTGCTCTACATCAGTGACCAGGCTTCATCCGACTATGCCTTGGCCACCTGGTCGCTGCAGGCGCATTGCCGTGGTCCCGGCTCGCTGGATAATCACGTCGGCGTGATGGCGCTGTGTGATCTGCTGTCCACCCTGGTGATCGACGCCAGTGGTGCGGCCGGACGCAAGCGGCTGGCGGCAGTGGAGCAGGAGCATGAGGAGCTGGGCGACTTCGATTGAGTTGCTGCGGTGGAATGTTGGAGAATTGCCTTCTTTCCACATTGAAATCCTGATTTCAGGCGCTTCCCTTTTTTGACTCACGATTTTCATGCGTGCCGCCCCTTGGCAGTGCGCTGACCGCGCTGCACGCCCTCTTGCGGCGCGTACCGGGCCCTTCCGGCAGGTCATTTTGTCCTGAAATCCAGATTTCATACGGGGGCGATGGTTGGCACGCAGATTGCTAGTGCTGCTGCACGAATGAAATTCAAATTTCAATTAACAATATAAATTGAAATCGTACTTTCATTCCTGGGCATGCTGGACTACAGTATTTTCATGGCCGCAAGGTCAGGTCGCCGTGGTCTCACCGCCTCGCATCACCCGATGCACATACCGAGCAGCACTCATTGGACCTTCCAACGCAAGAGGAGCAGACCATGGCCGGACCCACACTTTCATCGCCCGACCTGCCGCACTCGCCGCGCGTGGCCGAACTGGACGGCGCGCTGGACAAGATCGGGGTAACCCGTTCGCATCACACCATCATCTTCCTGATCCTGATCGGCTGTCTCTTCGACAGCTTCGAACAGAACGCCATCGGCCTGGTCGGCCCGTTGCTCAAGCAGCAGTGGGGCCTGACGGCGACCGACATCGGCCTGCTCAACACGGTCACCTTCGCCAGCGCCGCCATCGGCCGCATCGTCTCGGGTCTGGTGGCTGACCGTTATGGTCGGCGCGTCATGCTGAGCCTGGACCTGCTGCTCTTCACGCTGGGGGCAGGCATCTGCGCGCTGGCCCCGGACCTGACGGTCATGGCCGTGGGCCGCGCCATCGTCGGTTTCGGTCTCGGTGGCGAGATCGCCATTGCGGTCACCATGCTGGCCGAGTTCTGTTCCAGCAAATTCCGCGGCACCGCCGTGGGGCTGGTCAATGTGGGCGCGGGCGGCATGGGCAATTTCCTGGCACCGGCCTTCGGGCTGCTGGTGTTTTCGCTCTTTCCTGGTGAAAACAGCTGGCGCTGGCTGTTCTTCTGCCTGATGCTGCCGGCGCTGCTGGGGGCCTTTTATCGCCGCTACATTCCGGAGACGCCGCGCTTCCTGCTCTCGCGCCACAAGATCGCCGAGGCCAACGAGGTATTGGCGCGGCTGGCCAGTGGCAAGCTCTCCGGCCCGGCACCCCAAGGCCGTGACTGGATCAGCGACGATGGCAGCCGCCAGCAGGCCGCCCCGGCCAAGGTGCGCTCCATGGAAATCTTCCAGGGTGCGCTGGCGCGCCGCACGCTGCCCCTGTGCATCGCCATCTGGATGACCTATGGCGCACAGATCTCGGTGCTCACGCTCATGCCGACCATCCTGGTGAGCCTGGGCTACACCATTTCCAAGAGCCTGTTGTTCACCATGGTCATGCAGAGCGGCAGCCTGCTGGGGGCAATTGCCGCTTCGGTCTTCGGATTCCATCTGCCGCGCAAGCGCGTGCTGACCGCAGGTGCGATGTGCGCCTGCCTGGCGGCGCTGGCCATTGGTTTCCTGGCCAAGAGCATCGTGCTGATCCTGGCGGCAGGGGCGGTGTTCCAGTTCTTCGTGCTGCTGCTCAACACCACCATCTGGATCTTCGCGCCGGAGCTGTATCCGACCCGCGTGCGCGCCTTCGGCACTGCCTTCATTCTCGCCACCGGCACGGCGGCGGGTGCCCTGATGCCACTGGTGGCCGGCCGCCTGTTCGATGCCTTCGGGCTGGCGGGCGTGTTCGGCATGATCGCTGCCATGTACGGCATCTTCACTGTGGCCATCCGTACCGTGCCCGAGACCTATGGCAAATCGCCCGATGCACCGCTGGAGGAGACTGCGCCGGAGGCTGGGGTGCAGGCGGTCGTTGCGCGTAGTTGATTTCCTTTTTCATGAGTCTGGCATGCCGCATATCCTGTTGATCAATCCCAATTCCTCCCAGGCCACCACCGAGATGATGGTGGCCATCGCCCGCACCACGCTGCCAGCGGGATACGCGCTCAGCGGTGTGAGTGCGCGGCAGGGGCCGGAGATGATCGTCAATGCCGTGGAGCTGGCGGCGGCGGGGGCGGAGGTCGAGCGCAACTGGCGCGAAGGCGGTCGGCATAGCGTGGGCGCCATCATCAGCGCCTTCGGCGACCCCGGCATCGAGCGCTTGCGTGCGCTCGATGGCCGGCCCGTCGCCGGGCTGTGTGAAGCGTCGATGCTGGAGGCGTCCGAGGGAGGGCGCCGCTTCGGTGTGGCCACCGTCACCCCGGAGCTGGCTGAGGTGATTGGTGAAAAAGCGCAGCAGGCTGGCGTGGCTGCGCTCTACACCGGCATTCGCCTGACCGCCGGTGATCCACGCGCGCTGGCGGCCGATCCGCTGGCCCTGGAAGAGGCACTGGCGCAAGCCGTGCGCGCCTGCGTGGAGCGCGATGGTGCCGAGGCGGTGGTGATAGGCGGCGGCCCCTTGGGGCAGGCGGCGATGGCACTGGCGCAGCGTTTTCCGGTGCCGGTGATTGCGCCGATTCCGGCGGCCGTGCGCTACTTGCTCAAGACCTTGCAAGCCTTGGAAGCAGCGGCCTGAGGGGTCATTGCTTCACAACATCGCCAGCGGCTGCTTGCGCCGTGGCGGTGGAAAGGCCGCATCCAGTTCACTGAAGTCATTTTCGTTCAGATGCAGCGCCAGGCAGGCCCGGTTGGCCTGCACGTGCGCGACATCGGCGGCCTTGGGAATGGCGAAGACCCCGGGACGGCGCAACACCCACGCCAGCGCTACCTGAGCCGGTGTCACGCCGTGGCGCTGCGCGACCGCCTTCAGGGCCGCCTGCTTGAGGATGCGGCCCTGCTCGATGGGTGAATAGGCCATCACGGCCACGCCGCTTTGCGCTGCCTGCGGCAGCAGGTCATATTCGATCCCCCGGCGCGAGAGGTTGTAGAGCACCTGGTTGCACAGCACCTGCTCGCCACCGGGCGCATCGGCCAGCTCGTCCATGTCGTCGGTGTCGAGATTGCTGACGCCCCATCCGCGAATTTTTCCCTGCGCCATCAGCGTCTCCATGCCCGCGATGGTGGCTGCCAGCGGATGCGATCCGCGCCAGTGCAGCAGGTAGAGGTCCAGGTGATCGGTGCCCAGGCGCTTGAGGCTGGCCTCGCAGGCGGCGATGGTGCCGCGCTCGCTGGCGTTGTGCGGCAACACCTTGCTGACCAGATAGACCTGTTCGCGGCGGCCGTTGATGGCACGGCCGACGATGCGTTCGGACTGCCCATCGGCATACATCTCGGCGGTATCGATCAGGGTCATGCCCAGGTCGATGCCGGCCTGCAGGGCGCGCACCTCGGCGCCGGCGGCCGCGGCCGACTCGCCCATGTTCCAGGTGCCCTGGCCAAGTGCCGGGACTTGCGCGCCATTGCGCAGGGTGATCATGGGAATGGGCTGCATGCGGGGCTCCTTCATCGGTGGCGGGAAATCATTAGAACCCATTTTGCGCATCGGTTCATCGCGTCTGGCTTATTTCCCCTATTCATGCAGTCATGCCGTGTGGCAACTCCCGGCGTGCAGCGCCGATTGTGGGCGCAGGCAACTGGTGGCATGATCGCAGCCAATCAAAAAGGGAATCGGGGGAAAGTCCATGTTGCGTCGTTTGCGTACCGTCTTCGCCAAGTACTGGGCGCGCTGGCTGCTGGCGCTGGTGCTCATCGGCCTGGCCGAGGCGGTGGTGGTGGGCGTGCTGCCCAATCGCGTGGTCGAGCGCATGGACCTGTTCTTCTATGACTTGCGCATGCGCGTGGCCAAGCCGGCGCTGGATCCGCGCATCGTCATCGTCGACATCGACGAACGCAGCATCAACGAGCTGGGCCGCTGGCCCTGGAGCCGCGACCTGGTGGCCAAGCTGGTGGAGCAGATGACCCATGCCTACCAGGCGCAGTCGGTCGGTTTCGACGTGGTCTTCGCCGAGCCCGACACCACCTCCGGGTACGGGCGCCTGGAAGACCTGGCGCACGGGCCCTTGAAGGACGTGCCGCAGCTGGCGCAGCAATTGCGCCTGCTCAAGCCGCAGATGGATTACGACGCACGCCTGGCCGCTGCCCTGCAGGGCCAGCCGGTAGTGATGGGCTATGCCTTCTCCAACGAAGAGGGCGCCGTGGTCAAGGGCCAGTTGCCGCCACCCGCCTTCGGCGTGGCCGCATTGGGCGGGCGCGATGTGCAGGTGGTGCGCTGGCGCGCCTATGGCGCCAACCTGCCGCAGTTGCAGGCGGCCGCGCGCGCCGGTGGTTTCTTCAATCCGGTCCCCGATGACGACGGACTCATTCGCACGGTCTCGCTGCTGGCGCGGCATGGCGACGACTTCTACGAGTCGCTGGCCCTGGCCACGGCCCGGGTCGCGGTCGATGGCAAGCGCATCAAGCCGGTCTTCCTGACCAGCGCCGACGGACTGCTGGGAAGCCAGAAGGAGAACTACGACGCGCTGGCCGCCATCGCCGTGGAGGCGCGTCCGCAGCCGTTGATCATTCCGGTGGAGCGCGGGCTGACCACGCTGGTGACCTATCGCGGCCGTGGCGGACCGCAGGGCGGTGCCTTTCGCTATGTCCCGGCGGTGGACGTCATCCGTGGCACCTATCCGCATGACCAGCTCGATGGCCGCGTCATGCTGGTGGGGACCACCGTGCCGGGCTTGAACGACTTGCGGGCCACGCCGGTGAGCCCGGTCTATCCGGGGGTGGAGATCCACGCCAACCTGATCGCCTCCATCATCGATGATGACTTCAAGACCCGGCCCGATTTCGCGGTCGGCTATGACGGCTTGCAGGTGGCGCTGGCCGGCCTGCTGCTGGGCTTGCTGCTGCCCGCGCTGGGGCCGCTGGCCTCGGTGCTGCTGTCGCTGGCGACGGCGGCGGCCCTGGGCGGACTCAATTACTGGCTCTATGACAGCGCCGGCCTGGTGCTGCCGCTGGCGTCCTCGCTGCTGCTGGTGGCGCTGCTGTTCATCAGCAACCTGGCCTGGGGCTACTTGTTCGAATATCGCAACCGCAAGGCCATCGTCAACCTCTTCGGCGAATACGTGGCACCGGAACTGGTGGCCGAAATGGCGGCCAATCCGGCCAGCTACAACATGGAAGGCGAGATCCGCGAACTGACCGTGATGTTCTCCGACGTGCGCGGGTTCACCACCATCTCGGAGAGCCTGCAGCCCAACGAGCTGCGCGAATACATCAACGTGTACCTGACGGCCATGTCGGAAGACATTCGCGGCAATCGCGGCACCCTCGACAAGTACATCGGCGACGCCGTGATGGCCTTCTGGGGAGCCCCGCTGGACGTACCCGATCACGCCGCCCGCGCAGTAGCGACAGCACTGAAGATGCAGCAGACCACGCTGCTGCTCAACGAGGAATTCACGCGCCGCAACTGGCCGCCGCTGAAGATCGGCATCGGTTTGAACAGCGGCCAGATGCGCGTGGGCGACATGGGCTCGCGCATCCGCCGCGCATACACGGTGATGGGCGATGCGGTCAATTTGTCCTCGCGCCTGGAGTCCATCACCAAGGTCTACGGGGTCGGCGTGCTGGTCGGTGATGCCACGCGCCAGGCTGCGCCGCAGTTCGCCTACCGCGAGCTGGACCGGGTGCGCGTGAAGGGCAAGAACGAGCCGGTGCCCATCTTCGAACCGCTGGCCCTGGAGAGCGAACTCGATGCCGTGCTGCGCGCCGAAGTGGAGCAGTGGCATGCGGCACTGGCCCTGGTGCGTGCGCAACGCTGGGATGAGGCGCAGGCCGCCATCGAGGCGCTGCAGGCCGCCCAGGCGCGTGGACTGTATGCGCTCTACCTGGAGCGCATTGCCCATTACCGCCAGGCACCGCCCCCGGCCGATTGGGATGGCGTGACCACTTTCGAGACCAAGTAAGCAGCGCGCGCCCGGGTGCCGGTCGGCAACAGCGATGGCGCGCGAGGAGTTCGTCCGGACGTTGGTGCCTCCTTTTTCCGCCGGGAAATTGGCATCCTGACAGCGCCCTGACACGTTGTGCGCAAATGTTCTCGCCGGATGGGTTTGCCTGAAATTCTTTGCACCCGGCCCCCGGAAATGATTTCCGGACGGCAATCAAACGTTGGGCAATGGCCCGCAAACGCCCGCCACAGGCGGTTTTTGGTCGAATCTTGTCGACGCGGTCAGCCCTTGTCAGTATACTTTACAAGCATCAAGTGCGATGCCGCCTGGCAAGGCGGTAGCGCCCCCGGCCGCGATGCGATCCCTCCTGCAAGAAGTGGAATGTCGCTGCCGGGCAAGTCTGCTTCAGGGGTTCCTTTTCATCTTTTTTTGTTGTCGGTTTCCGTGGCCAGGGCGCAGCGTGCGTCGGCCAGGTCCTGCGTCCGTGCCACTCTGGTAGTGGCACCGCCGCAGGCAGCGAGCGAGATGGAAAGGTGGCAGTGAGAGCAGGGCCAAGGCCGTGCTCCACAACAAGAAAACTGGGAGGGCTCGCCGGGGGGCGGGTCACTGAAACGATGAAACGATGCTTGGGGCATTCTCTGATGGGCATGGCGCTGCTGGGCAGTGCCATGGCCGTTTTCGCGCAACCGGCAGCACCGGCGCCCGGCAATGCCGCTACCACGGTCGAGGGTGCGCCAGCACACAATGACGAACGCTTCGACATCACGCGCTTTGCGGTGGAAGGCAATACCTTGCTGCCCCAGGCCACGCTCGATGCTGCGGTGGCGCCCTTCCAGGGGGCCGGCCGTGTCTATGGCGATATCCAGCAAGCGCTGGAAGCCCTCGAAAACGCCTATCGCAGCGCCGGTTACACGGCCGTGCAAGTGAGCGTGCCGGAGCAGGAACTGACCGGTGGCGTGGTGCGCCTGCAAGTGGTCGAGACGGTGGTGGGCAAGGTGGTGGTGAGCGACAACCGCCATTTCAGCGAGCAGAACATTCGTGCCAGCATTCCCCAGCTGGTGGAGGGCAGCGCACCCAACCTGCGGCGCATTTCCGAGTCGGTGCAACTGGCCAACGACAACCCGGCCAAGCAGGTCAACGTGACGCTGACCGCCTCCGAGACCACCAACCAGATCGATGCCGCCATCGCGGTCAAGGATGAACGTCCCCTGCGCGTGATGCTCAACGTCGACAACAGCGGCAGCGGCGATACCGGGCACTGGCGCACCGGCGTGGCCCTGCAGCACAGCAACCTGTTCGACCGCGATCACGTGGGCACCGTGGCCTACACCACTTCGCCCGACAGTCCCTCCGGCGCCAAGGTCGATCTCTATTCGCTGGGCTATCGCGTGCCGCTCTACGGCATGGGGGACAGCCTCGATCTCATCTACGGCAAATCCAACGTGAGTTCGGGCCAGACGCTGGCGCTCAATTCCACCCTCAACATCACCGGCCGCGGCGAAATCTATGCGCTGCGCTGGAACCACTACTTTGCGCGCAGCGGCGAGTGGAGCAGCAAGCTGGTCATCGGTGCCGATTACAAGAAGGTCGATTCCTCCTGCAACATCAATGGCGGTCTGCTCAATGGCGCCTCGCTCAATACCTGCCTGCCGTACTCCACGCTGCCGCTGTCGGTGAGCTACAGCGCCCAGCAACAAGGGGTGGGCCAGCTGCTGGACTACAACCTCGGCATCGCCCGCAACCTGGCCACCGGCCAGGCGCGCCGCAACGACACGCTGGGGGTGACGGACCGCTATTCGCTCTTCTCCGGGTCGCGCCAGTCGATGGACAACTTCGTCGTCATCCGTGGCGGCGCGAGTTGGCTGAAGGTGTTCAAGGATGACTGGCAGGTGCGCCTGGCCGGTGTGCTGCAGGTGTCGTCCCAGGCCTTGCCTGCGGTGGAGCAGTTCGGCCTGGCCGGCGCCACGGCGGTGCGCGGCTTCACCGAGCGCGCCGTGGCCGCCGACAGCGGCGTGGTCATCAACAACGAACTCTACACGCCCGACCTGCTGGCCAAGAGCGAGATGCGCGGCAACCTGCGCCTGCTCGGCTTCGTCGATGCCGGGCGCGGTGCCAACAACAATGTCACTGCGGCGTCCACGCTGTCTTCGACGGTGACGCTGGCCAGTCTGGGCGCAGGCTTGCGCTACACGCTGGGCCGCGACTTCAGCTTGCGCCTGGACGTGGCGCGGGTTCTGCTCAATGGCAAATCAGCCACCGAACAGCGGGGCGATCTCAACGCCCATCTGAGCGCCACCTTGGGGTTCTGACATGACATCGACATCCACTCCCGTGCAAGCCCCGGCGCAGCCGGCCATCGAACTGCTGCCCCCGTCGGTCACGGTGCGCGTGGGCAAGCGCAGGCTGACGCTGTCGTGGCGTGCGCGCAAGCCGCTGCCGATGCTGCTGTCGCGCCTGTTGCGCCGCGCCTGGCAGCGCGTGCTGGCGCCCGGTGCGCGCCTTTCCCTGGCGGCCCTCGCCGTGTGCGCGGCCTGGCAGGCACCGGTGCTGGCCGCCGCGCCCGCACCCGGCACCCTGCCCACCGGCTGGAGCGTGGTCAACGGCAACCTCAGCTTCAGCCAGAACGGCAATACGCTCAACATCAACCAGCTGTCGCCGCAGGCCATCGCGCGCTTCGCCTCCTTCAGCATCGGCGCCGATGCGGCGGTCAACGTGGCCCAGCCGAGTGCTGCGTCCGCCTTGCTGGCCAAGGTGAGCGGGGCGGACATCTCGCAGATCTACGGCAAGCTCTCGGCCAATGGCACGGTGGTGCTGTACAACCCCAATGGCGTGGTGATCGGGCCCAGCGGCACCATCGATGCGGGGCGCTTCATCGCCACCTCGCTGGCCATCAGCGACAGCGACTTCCTGGCCGGGCGGCTCAACTTCGCCAAGGATGGGACGGCCGGCCTGGTGGACAACCAGGGCAAGATCAGTTCGGCGACCGGCGGCAGCGTCTACCTGATCGGCGGCAGCGTCTCCAACAGCGGTGTCATCACCAGCCCGCAGGGCGAGGTCATCCTGGCCGCCGGCCAGACTGTCACCCTGGCCGATACCGCGACCCCGGGGGTGACCGTCAACGTCACCGGCAGTGCCGGCAACGTCACCAACCTGGGCACGATCACGGCCGAGGCGGGGCGCATCGGCGTGGCCGCGGGCCTGATCACCAACAGCGGCGTCATCAATGCCTCCAGCGTGGTGCGCGAGGGGGGACGCATCTTCCTGCGCGCCTCGGGCAACCTGACCACCACGGCCAACTCCAGCATCTCCGCCGATGGCACCAAGGGCGGCAACATCACGCTCTACGCCGGGAACGCGGCACATATCGATGGCGATGTCTCGGCCCTGGGCGCGCCCGGGCAGGGCGGTTTCGTCGATACCTCGGGGCTCCAGCAACTGGAAGTGGTGAAGGTGCCCAGGGTGGGCTCGGGCGGCACCTGGCTCATCGACCCCTATGATCTGGAAGTGGTCTCCACGACCACGCAGAACGTCAATACGGGGGTGGCCGCCTGCTCCACCGATTATGCGATCACCTCCACCGGCAGCGGTTCGCAGATCCTGGCCTCGACCATTTCCGGGCAGCTCAGCAACGGCACCAATGTGCGGCTGGTGACCGGCTCCGGTGGCAGCCAGGGCGGCAACATCACCGTCAGCGCCAACATCGTCAAGAGCGGCGAGGAACCCAGTACGCTCACGCTCAACGCTGCCAACAACATCAGCATCAACGCCAATATCCGCGCCGACGAAGGCATGCTGAACCTGGAGCTCAACACCGGCATCGGTTACCCGAATGTCTCGCACATGGTCACCGTCGGCAGCAACGCGACCATCACGCTGGGCGGCGGCAATCTGAATGTACGCAATGGCTCCAGCGGCGGCTTTACCAACGGCTCGCTGTCCATCAACGGGACTGTCAGCCTGGGCAGCCTCGGCGGCTTGGCGGCCGGGCAGGTTGCCGTGGGCAGCAGTGGCCGGCTGCTGGCTGATGGCGGTAGCCAGATCGATGTCACCGGTCTGGTCAACAACGGCACCATCACGCTGGGTGGCGGCTACAGCAACGTCAGCATCGGTGAAAGCGGCCTGGTCAACAACGGCAACATCAGCATGACCGGTACCGGGCAGGTCTACTCCACCGGCCAGGTGGTCAACAACGCCAATGGCAGCATGCTGGTGGGCGCGGGCGGGGAGTCTCGCTTCCTCCTCTCCGGGTCGGGCCGCCTGACCAACAACGGCACGATCACGCTGGCCGACGGCAGTGCCAGCTTCGGCAATATCGACAACAACGCCAATGCGACCATCACCGGCAATGGCGTCATTACCGCCGAAGGCACCATCGGCAACAACGGCACGCTGGCACCGGGAGGCAGGGGCCAGATCGGTACGCTCACCCTCAATGGCGGCAAGTACGAGCAATACGGTGGCGGCAAGATCCTCATTGACATCGCTTCGGATGCGCAGAATGGCTATGACCGCGTCAATTTCAACACCAGCTCGGTGAGCCTCAATGGCACCTTGCAGACCAGCCTGCTCAACGGCTACAGCTCGTCGGCGGCCCTGCAGGTGTTCAGCTTCGCCAACCCGATGTCGACCAACAGCTATTTCCGTTACGTCACGGGCGACATCGTCACCCTGGGCGGGACCGAAAAGATGGTCAAGGCCATCTACAGCTGCGGCACCGTCAGCCTGGCGCTGAGCGGCCCGGATACGTTCACGCTGGCCAGTTCGCAGAATGAAGCCGGATGGGGTGACCGCCGCAACTGGGTCAGCAGCAGCAACACTTACCTGCCGACCCAGATCGATACGGTCGTCATCGGCGCCGGCAAGGAAATGAGCCACCAGGACGGCAACGATACGATAGCCAACCTGATCCTGGAGAGCGGCAGCTACCTTTACCAGAACGGTGACAGCCTGACCGTGCGCAATGCCGCCAACATCAGCGGTACGCTCAACATCTGGGAAGGCAACGTCAGCGTCGCCAACGCCACCAGCGTCTCGGGCCGGGTGCGCGTGGATGGCGGCAACCTGAGCCTGAGCGGTGCCACCAGCATCACCGGCTCGCTCAATGTGTCCTCCGGCACGGTGACCATGAATGGCATCAACAGCCTGGGCGGCCAGATTGATGTCAGCGATACGCTCATCGTCAACGGCACCAACAACGTGAGCGGCAGCGTACAGATTTCATCGGGATCGATGGTCCTCAATGGCAATACCCGCGGTTCCGGCAGCATCACCATCGGCAGTTCCTGCGAGTACTGCGGCGAGGAGGAGTTCAGCTTCAACGAACGCCTGGCCGTCATGCCGGGCAGCCTGACGATCAACAATGCGTCGCAGTCGGCGCTCACGGTGGATCTCCAGAGCGGCAACCTGACCCTGGGGGGCAACGTGCGGCTGGGCAGCCTGTCGGTCACTGACGGCCAGGTCACCGGCAACGCCAGCTCGCGCCTGGTGGTGGCGGGCTCCTTCAGCCAGACCGGCGGCAACATGAGCCTGGCCGATGCGGCCCTGCTGCAGGACAGCGGTACCCTGCGCGTGGGCAACATCAGCGCCGACAACCTGTTGCTGCAGGCGCGCAACGGCGACATTGCACAGGCCGGCGGCAGCGCCCTGCACGTGCGCTCGCAACTGGTGGCCTCGGCCAGCAGCGGCATCGTGCTCAACAACAGCGGCAACCAGATTGCCGGCTTCGCCGCCAACAACAGCGGCAGCGGCAACATCACGCTCACCAATACGCTCAACACCACCGATGCGACCGCCGTGGCCATCAATGGCGTCACGACCGCCAGCGGCAACGTCAGCATCGACAATACGGGCGGCATCGTGACCTCGGCCATTGGCGGCAAGGCCGGCTTCCTCGGCAATCTTCCGATGATGGATGATGGCAGTACGCTAAACACGTCGAACCTGTTGAGTTCGCTGGGCATCGACGCCAGCGGCCAGGTCAAGAGCGCCAACGGCTCAGTGAGCCTGGTCACGCACAGCCCGCTGACCATCGGCAGCGGCGGCGTGAGCGCCACCGGCACCATCACGCTGACGGCCAGCGCGTCCTCGGGCAGCAACGATGCGCTGGTCATCAACGGCGTGCTGGTCACCACCGGCGGCAACATCAATCTGTCGGCCGGCGACTCGATGACCATCAATGCCAACATCTCCACGGCCGCACCCGGCGTGGCCTTGTTCTCGGTGGTCTCCGGACAGCTGATCGGCTATGCCCAGGGCGTGACCATCACCGACGCCAACGGCAAGCGCACGCCGGTAGCCTCCACCAGCGCAAGCAGTACCGTGGGTAACAGTGCCGCCATCGCCGTGGTTGCCGAGCCCAGCCAGACCGCGCAGGTCGTGCAGCAACAGCAGAACCAGCAGACCACGAACCTGCAGGCCACGCTCAACAATGCACAGGTGGCCGACAGCGCAGCGCACAGCACCGGCAACGTGGTGCAGCAGGCCAGCAGTGCCAGCCAGACCGTGGGCGGGACGGCGGACCACTTCGGCGACGAAGGCGACAACCGCAAGCAGGTCAAGAAACCGCTGCCGATGTGTACCTGAACAATTGGATGACGTGAGCCCATGAATTTCTTCAAGCAAAACCTGCCCGCGCCGCTGCGGATTCCTTGCGCAGCGCTGCTCCTGGTGTTCCTGTGGATGGTGGCGATGTCGGCCTTTGCGCAATCGCAACCGGTGGTCGGGCAGGTGACTCACCTGTCGGGCGTGTTGAGCGTGCGCCATGCCGATGGAGCGCGCGTGGTGCTGTCGGTGAAATCGGCCATCCTGCAAGGCGACACGCTCATCACCGAGCGCGAGACCTATGCACGCGTGAAGTTCGTCGACAACGGCGAGATCGTGCTGCGCCCGGGCTCCGAGGTGGCCGTAAGCAAATACCTCTATGACGAGAAAGAACCGAAGAACGACGCCGTTGCCATCGGCCTGGTCAAGGGCGGCCTGCGCGCGGTGACCGGGCTGGTGGGCAAGCGCAATCACGAGGCGGTCAACTTCGATACGCCCACGGCCACCATCGGTATTCGCGGCACCCACTTCGGTGCCCTGTTCTGCCAGAACGATTGCGGCGGCGTACCGACCCCGAGCGGCCAGCCACCGGCCAATGGCTTGCACGTGGATGTGGTGACCGGGGCCATCCAGGTCACCAACCCGAGCGGAACGCAGCTCTATAGCGCGGGCCAGTTCGGCTTCGTGCCTTCGCTCTCGCAACCGCCGGTGATCGTGCCGCCCGCGCAGGGCGTGACGGTGACGATGCCGCCGGCCATCAGCAGCAACGGCAATACCGGTACCCAAAAAATCGGGGCGGCCAAGCTCGATGCCTGCGTGACCCAGTAAGCGCCAGGGCGCCGCAGGCGGCCATGAAAAAAGGCGCCGGTGCGGCGCCTTTTTTTGCGGGTGCGGCGGCGGCTCAGAATTCCAGGAGAGTGCCCGCGGCCAGCATGCGCGGCTGGTGTACGCTGTGGCCGGCGGCGATCTCGGCGGCGATCTCTTCCAGTTGGCCGGGTTTGGCATGCGTGATCAAGACCTCGGGGCGGCCTTGCAGGTGCTGCAGTTCTTCCAGCAGCAGGCTGGGGCACAGGTGCTTGGAGAGCAGGGCCAGCTCGCGGTCGCGGTTGGCGAAGGCAGCTTCGATGATGAGATAGCGCAGCTGCGCGATGCGATTGACCGCGTCCCACAGCGGCGGGCAGATACAGGTGTCGCCACTGAAGGCCAGCGACGCGCCGCTGGCGTGATTGCGCACTTCGTAACCGACCGCTGGCACCGTATGGGCTGCCGGCAGCGGCGTGATGCTGCGCTGGCCGATCTCCACCGGCTGGCCCAGTTCGAGGGTGGCAAAGCGCAAGAAGGCTTGCTCGGGCGTGGGGATGACGCTGAAGTCGGGCCAGATGTGCCAGTTGAAGATGTGCTTGCGGATGATCTCCAGGGTCGCCGGCGTGGCATGCATGGTCAGGGGCGTGCTGCGCATGTCGCCCACGCTGTCGATCATCAGCGGCAGGCAGGCGATGTGATCCAGGTGCGCGTGCGTGATGAAGACGTGATCGATCTTCGCCAGCCGCGCCAGCGGCAGGTCGCCTACGCCGGTGCCGGCGTCGATCAGGATATCGTCATCGATGAGCAGGGAGGTGGTGCGCATGCCATTGCCACCGATGCCGCCGCTGCAGCCCAAAATTTCTACACGCATTGTGATTGCCGCTCATAGGATGGAAGCTTCCGTCGCCGCCCCCGCGGTGCTGACTGGAAAGGAAGCTTGTTGCAGTCCGGAAACCCTTGCCAGGACTGGCTTTGCGGACGATGTGGCAAATCATGCAACATACCGGGATGTTAAGGGATTCGGCGCATACGCGCAATCGGGAGAACCCTGAGCTCAACCGTGGCGACGTGTTTGCAACTGTGGTTGCGCCAAGCGCAGAATTGGCGGCCAATTCCCCCCAAGTTCGCTGCAAGACGGCGTGCGCTCTCGTTCTAGAATCTAGATGATGCCGAAAAAGCATCCGTAAAAAGTGCGCCGGCGTTGCCATGCCGCAATGACCGCGCCGAGTTCATCCGCCAACGCTTCAGGGAGCCGCATGTTGCCAGCAGTCCAACCAGCAGCCTATACCTGCCAGACCGGCCAGTGCCAGCACTGCCGCGCCGGGGAGCGGGCAGCATGAGCGCGCCGGCCAGCAGGCATGATCTGGCGCCCACCGCCGGCGAGCACCGCGACATCGCCTATCGCCTGGAGCGGCTGACCGAACTGTGCCGCGAGCTGGGCAGCCAGCGCGACATTCCCCTGTTGCTGGAACGCATCCTCTTGACCGCGCGCGACATCACCCGCGCCGATGGCGGCACGCTCTACCGCAGCACCGAAAACGGCGAGGCGCTGTGCTTCGACATCTCGGTCAACCAGACCCTGAAGATGCACCAGGGCGGCAGCAGCGGCCAGGCGGTCTCCATTCCCGACATCGCCCTGACCCTGCCGGACGGCAAGCCCAACCTGGCGGCGGTGGCGGCCTATGCGGCCAACACCCGGCATTCGGTCAACATTGCCGATGTCTACCAGGCCACCGGTTTCAATTTCAACGGCATGCGGCTTTTCGACGAGAAGTATGGCTACCGCTCGCAGTCCATCCTGACCGTGCCGATGCAGGATCACGAAGGCGAACTGGTGGGCGTGCTGCAGCTCATCAATGCCATCGATCCCGAGAGCGGCCAGACTGTCCCCTTCTCCGAGACCGACCAGCGCTTCATCGAGGCACTGGCCTCGCAGGCGGCCATGGCCATGACCAACCAGCAGCTCATCGGGCGTCTGGAAAACCTCTTCGAGAGCCTCATCAAGCTCATCAACATCGGCATCGGCGAGAAGTCCCCGCACACCGGCCGCCACTGCGAGCAGGTGCCGCAGCTGGCCATGATGCTGGCCGAGGCCGCGCACAATGCCACCGAAGGTCCGCTGGCTGACTTCCGCATGAGCGACGCCGACCGCCGCGAACTGTGGCTGGCCGCGTTGCTGCACGATTGCGGCAAGATCGGTACGCCCAGCCACATCGTCGAAAAAGCCACCAAGCTGGAAACCATCTTCGACCGCATCCACCTGGTCGATACCCGTTTCGAAGTCCTCAAGCGCGACGCCGAGATCCGCGTGCTGCAGGAAAAGCTGGCCCTGGGCGCGGCCTTGACGTCAGACAAGGCGGCCGAGCTGGATGCTGCCTTGCAGGCCGAACGGCTGCAGCTGGACGAGGAGCGCAATTTCCTGCGCCGGATCAACTACGGCAACGAGGGCATGCGCGCCGAAGACCAGCAACGCGTGCTCGACATCGCCGAGCGCAGCTGGCGCGGTCCCGATGGCCAGGTCCGCAAGCTGCTCGATGACGAGGAAGCCGGCAACCTGCGCATCCGTGCCGGCACCCTCAACGATGCCGAGCGCGCCATCATCAACAATCACATCGTCATCACCATCCGCATGCTGGAGTCGCTGCCGTGGCCCAAGCAGCTGGCGCGCGTGACCGAGTTCGCCGGCGGCCACCACGAGCGCATGGACGGCAAGGGCTACCCCAAGGGATTGACGCGCGATCAGATGTCGGTACAGGCGCGCATCATGGCGGTGGCCGATATCTTCGAGGCGGTGACCGCCGCCGACCGTCCCTACAAGCGCGGCAACACGCTCAACGAGGCGGTGGACATCCTGGCCGGATTCAAGGCGCGCAACCACATCGACCCCGACCTGTTCGACCTGTTCGTGCGCGAACGCATCTACGAGAAATACGCCGAGCAATTCATGCATCCCAGCCAGATCGACGAGGTCGACCTGTCGCGCATCCCCGGCCATGGCGGCTGAAAGCGCAACAGCGGGCCAAGCTGGGTTATGCTGATGGCTTCATGACGTTTCCCTTCATTGCAGACGCCGTCGCAACGTGCGCCGGCGCATCGAGGAAAAGCATCACGTGTCCCAGGCAGTAACCCGATTGTCCGTTCCCGCTCGCCCGCCCGCCAGTTTCCTGCGCCGTCATTGGCGCGGTGATTATTCGCTCGGCCGTTCCTACTGGCTGCATACCGTCCTGCTGACCTCGCTGGTGCCGGCGCTGGCCATTTCCGTGCTGGCACGGCTGACCAACGACATGCCCGCGCGCTACGGCATGGCCGGCGTGCTGGGCATCGCCGCCTTCAGCTACCTGGCCTGGACCTGGGGCGTGTGCGGCTGCTGGCGCTCGGCCAGCCGGCACGTGGCGCGCGGCGGACGGCGCTGGGCCGAGGTGGTGGTCAAGTTCCTCATCGTCTGCGGCGTCATCAGCATGGCCACCAGCACCTGGCGCGCGGCGCATTCGGTACGTGAACAATTCGACATTGCGCTGGGCAAGCAGCTGGGTCCGCCCGTGGTGTACCAGGTGCGGGTGGATGGCCGCTCGGTCTTGCTGCAAGGGGGCATGAACGACGGTGCCGCCGATGGTTTGGAGGCCCTCCTGCAGCAGCATCCGGCAGTGAGGACAGTGGTGCTCTATTCGGCTGGCGGCTGGGTGCGCGAAGGCAAGCTGGTGGGCGATGTGATCCGCCGCCACCAGCTCAATACCTACGTGGAGCAGGAGTGTTCATCTTCCTGCACACTGGCCTTCCTGGCCGGCCGCGATCGCGCCATGGACCCGCGCGCCCACATCGGTTTCCATACGCTCTATACCGTCGGCGGTGATGACCGCATCAACAAGAGCTTCGACCGCAAGCTGACCTTCGACACCTACGGCAAGCTGGGTCTGCCGCATGATTTCATCGAACGCATCGCCGACACGCCGGCCGCGCAAAGCTGGTATCCGGAACTGGGCCAGCTCTTGCAGGCGGGCGTGCTGACGCGGCTGGCGCCGGGTGGCGAGACCGCCCAGCTGGCCACCATCGCCACCTCGCGCGACGTGCTGGAGGCCGAATTCAAGAAGGGCGCGCTGTTCGACATCATGGCGCGCTATCACCCCGCCGACTTCGCCCGCACCATCGACCTGGCCTGGGCCAAGGTGCAGGCCCATGCCTCGGATGCTGAGATCCTGGCCGTGGGGCGCGAGCAGGTCGGACTGCTGAGCCGGCGCCTGTTGCCCATCGCTTCGGACCAGTCGCTGGCCGAATTCCAGCAATTGCTGCTGGACGAAGCCGTGGCCCTGCGCGGCATCAGCGTGGCGGCCTGCACCGAACTGATCTACCCGCGCTCGCGCGCGGAGGCGGCGGCCGGCCGCGAAGCCCCGCAATCGGCGTTGCCCCAGGAATTCGCCAACCGCGAGCAGGTGATGACGCAGCGCCTGCTGCGGGACGCCGACCCGGCCAATGCCGGCCGCTACAGCCTGGCCGAGCGTACCCGCGTGATGCGCAAGGCGCTCGCGCCGCTGACCCAGGAACAATTGAAACTGCTGTCCTCACCCTTGCGGCGCCAGGCCGACCCCGATGCCACCTGCGATGCCTCCATCGCCTACCTGCGCGCGGTCAACCAGTTGCCGCCGGAGGAGCGGCGCGTGGCGCTGCGGGTACTGTATTCGCGGGAATGAGACCGTAAAGGGCTTGCGGGGCCCTTATGCTGCAATGCGGTAAAATAGTGCCTTCATCCCTGCCCGGCGCGCCTGACTTGCCGGCACGGCATCTTGCCGGTCTCCCTTGTTTTTCCACACCTGCCGCAATGTCTGCTCCTGCGGCGGCTGATTTCCTGCTGATCTTGTCCATGACGACCATTGCTCCCACTTCGCGCCTGCGCGACCTGCGCCAGAACGTTCTGGCCGGCCTCACCACCTCGTTTGCGCTGGTGCCCGAATGCATCGCCTTTGCGCTGGTGGCGCAGTTGAACCCGCTCATGGGGCTGTATGGCGCTTTCTTCATCTGTACCATCACGGCCCTCTTCGGTGGCCGCCCGGGCATGATTTCCGGGGCGGCCGGCTCGATGGCGGTGGTCATCGTGGCCCTGGTCGTCCAGCATGGTGCACAGTATTTCCTGGCCACGGTGGTGCTCTCGGGCCTGATCATGCTGCTCTTCGGCGCGCTGCGGCTGGGCAAGCTGGTGCGCATGGTGCCGCATCCGGTGATGCTGGGCTTCGTCAATGGCCTGGCCATCGTGATTGCGATGTCGCAGCTGGAACATTTCCGCGTCGAGACGCCCGCTGGTCCGCAATGGCTGCAGGGTGGGGCGCTGGCCATCATGATCGGCCTGACCCTGGCCACCATGCTGGTCGTGTGGCTGCTGCCGCGCGTGACCAAGGCGATTCCGCCGGCGCTGGCAGCCATTCTCGGCGTGGGCCTGGTGACCTACCTCAGTGGCCTGCACACCCGCACCCTGGCTGACATGGCGCAGATCGCCGGTGGCCTGCCACCACTGCACTGGCCCAGCGTGCCGATGAACCTGGAGACGCTGCGCATCATCGGTCCCTATGCGGTGTTGATGGCCATCGTCGGCCTGCTGGAAACCCTGCTGACCTTCAACCTCACCGACGAGATCACCGCCAGCCGTGGCCAGGCCAACCGCGAATGCCTGGCGCTGGGCGCGGCCAACATCGTCTCCGGATTGTTCGGCGGCATGGGTGGCTGTGCCATGATCGGCCAGACCATGATCAACCTCGGTTCGGGCGGGCGCTCGCGTCTTTCGGGGGTGGTGGCGGGCGGGATGATCCTGTTGTTCATCCTCTTCCTGTCACCGGCCATCGAGCGCATTCCGCTGGCCGCGCTGGCTGGTGTGATGTTCGTGGTGGCGCAGGAAACCTTTGCCTGGGGTTCGCTGCGCGTGCTGGGCAAGGTGCCGCGCAGCGATGCGCTGGTCATCATCGCCGTGACCATCATCACGGTGCTGACCGACCTGGCCGTGGCCGTCTTGTGCGGCATCGTCATCACCGCGCTCAACTTCGCCTGGCAGCATGCGCGTGAAATCAGCGCCGAGCGCCGCGACGAGGCCGACGGCAGCCGTACTTACCTGCCGCAGGGCACACTGTTCTTTGCCTCCACCACGCACTTCCTCGACCTCTTCGATACGGCCAACGATCCGCAACAGGTCACCCTGGATTGCCGCCACCTGCGCCTGGCCGACCACTCCGCTATCGCGGCCGTGCAGACCCTGGCCGAGCGCTACGTTCGTACCGGCAAGACGCTGCGCGTGGTGGCCTTGTCGCAGCGTTGCAGCCAGTTGCTGGAACGCGCGGGCTTGCCGCAGGTGGCGTAAAAAAGCCCGCCGGCGCGTGGAGACACGACGCGGGGCGGGCAAAATACCACGGGAAAACGATCGCTTCAGGAACGGCCCGCATCGCAGGATGCGGGCCGCTTTTGCATGGGCATTACAGGCCGAGGAAGTCCATCTTGCCCAGCTTCACGCCTTGCTGGCGCAGGATGCCGTAGGCAGTGGTGACGTGGAACAGGAAGTTGGGCAGGCCGAACACGGTCAGGTACTCCTGGGCGGTCAGGGTGCGCTCTTCGCCGCGCAGCTTCATGGTGACCGGGCGTTCTTCCTGGCCGTCAACGGTCTCGGGCGTGACCGTTTCCAGGAACAGCAGGGTCTTGTTGATGCGCGCCTGCAGTTCGTCAAAGCTGGCCTCGTCATCGGCAAAGGCCGGTGCGGCCACGCCCGAGAGGCGGCTGGCGGTGGCCTTGGCGGTATCGCTGGCGCGCTGGATCTGGGCCGACAGCGGGAACATGTCTTCATACAGGCGGGCCGACAGCAGTTGCTGCGCATCCAGCTGGTGTTGGCTGGCATGCTGCTCGGCCTTCTCGAGCAGTGTGGAAAGGGTGTTCAGGCCGCGCACCAGCAACGGGATGCTGGCCTGGTAAAGGGTGATGGTCATGGTGATCTCTCCAGAAATGGCTTGGGTCGGGCCGGACCTGCCGCAGGACAGCAGGCCCGGCAGGGGCTTACTGCGAAGAGGACAGCTGCGTGGCCGGTCCACCCCATCCGCCGCCCAGGGCACGGATCAGGTTGACTGTTGCGCGGGCACGTTCGCCATCGAGCGTGACCGAGGCGCGCCGGGTTTGCAGCACGGTACGGTCGGCATCGATGACGCTGAAGTAGCTGACCGCGCCCTCGCGGTACTGCGTGTGCGAGAGCTTGGCGGCACGCGAGGAAGCGGCTACGGCTTCGTCTTGCGCGCGATTCTGGTCGTCCAGGATGCGCAGGTTGGCCAGGTTGTCTTCCACTTCGCGGAAGGCGTTCAGGACCGTGCCGCGATAAGTCGCCACCTGCTCTTCATAGCTGGCGCGTGCACGATCCACACCGGCCTGGCGGCGGCCGCCATCGAACAGGGGCATCGACAGCGCCGTGCCCACCAGCGGGCCCAGGAGGAAGGTGCGGCTGGACCAGTTGAACAGATCACCCAGTTGTGCCGACTCATACCCCAGGCCACCGGTCAGGTTCAGCGCCGGGAAGAAGGCCGACTTGGCCACGCCCACGCGGGCATTGGCGGCGGCCATGGCGCGTTCGGCAGCGGCGATGTCCGGACGGCGCTCCAGCAGCGTCGAGGGCAGCCCGGCCGGCACCGACACGCTCAGGCGCGTCAGCGGTTGCGGCGGCAGCGAGAACTCGGCCGGGGTGCGGCCCAGCAGGATGGCCAGCGCGTGTTCGGCGGTGGCGCGCTGGCGGGCGATGCCCAGCGCTTCCGATTGGGCCGAGGCCAGTTCGGAACGGGCGCGGGCCACGTCCACTTCACTGATGTCGCCCTCATCGAAGCGGCGCTGCACCAGGCGCAGCGATTCCTGGCGCAGTTCGACGGTGCCGCGATAGAGCTCGGCGGCGGCGTCCAACTCACGTACCTGGAAGTACTGCTGTGCCACATCGGCCTGCAGGGCCAGCAGCACCGAGTGGAACAGCGCTTCGCTGCGCTGGGCGTCGGCGGTGGCGGCATCGACGGTCGAGGCGACCCGGCCGAAAAGGTCGACTTCGTAAGAAACGTTCACCTGAGCACGATAAAGAGTGAACGGTTGTGTGTTGGCATCGGCCGGCAAGCCTTGCGAGGCGGGCGACGGGCGCTGGCGGGTCGCACCGACCCCTGCATCCACCTGCGGGAAGTAGCCCGAGCGCGCATCGCGGGTCAGGGCGCGCGCCTGGCCCAGGCGGGCGGCGGCCGCCTTGAGGTCCTGGTTGGCTTGCTGGGCGGTGTCTTCGAGGGTGTTCAACTTGTCATCGCCGAAGATCTTCCACCACTGGCCACGGGCGATGTCTTCGGCCGGTTGCGCGGTCTTCCACTGGCTGCCGTTCTCGCCGGTCTGCGGCGCAGGGGCGGCTTCCTTGAAGGCGGCCGGGGTGTCCACCGCCGGACGTTCATAGGTCGGGGCCACCGAGCAGCCGGCTAACACCAGCAATGCCGCCAGCAGGGCCGAGCTGATGCGCACGGGGCGCAGCAGGCGGCCGATCGAGAGAGATTGGGTCATCATTTTTCTTGCTCCATTCATGGGCCGATCCGCAGATCAGCGATCATCCTGTGCGCCCGGTGCAGCGTGGGCGATGTGGGTGCCGGCGGTCATCGGGGCTTCGTGATGCGATGCCGAGTGCAGTGCGCGGCGGTCGATGGTACGCAGCAGGACATAGAACACGGGCGTGAGGAACAGGCCGAAGAGGGTCACGCCCAGCATGCCGAAGAACACCGCAATGCCCATCGCATGGCGCATTTCCGAACCGGCGCCGGAAGAGGTCACCAGCGGCACCACACCCATGATGAAGGCGATCGAGGTCATCAGGATCGGGCGCAGACGCAGGCGGCTGGCTTCGATGGCGGCTTGCACGGCAGTGCGGCCCTGCATCTCCAGTTCGCGGGCAAATTCCACGATCAGGATGGCGTTCTTGGCCGACAGGCCCACCAGCACCATCAGGCCGATCTGGGTGAAGATGTTGTTGTCGCCACGGGTGAGCCACACACCGGTCAGTGCCGCCAGGATGCTCATCGGCACGATCAGGATCACGGCCAGCGGCAGGGTCAGGCTTTCATAGAGTGCCGCCAGCACCAGGAACACCAGCAGCACGCTGATCGGGAACACCCACACGCCTGCATTGCCGGCCAGGATCTTCTGGTAGGTCAGGTCGGTCCATTCGAACTTGATGCCGCGCGGCAGGGTGGCTGCAGCCACCCTTTCAGCCGCAGCCTGGGCCTGGTCCGAGGAATAACCCGGGGCCGGACCACCGTTGATGTCAGCCGCGGTATAGCCGTTGTAGCGCACCACCATTTCCGGACCAAAGGTCTGCTTGACCTTCACCACGGAGGACAGCGGCACCATCTCGCCGGCATCGTTGCGGGTCTTCAGTTGCGCGATGTCCTCGGCCTTGGCGCGGAAGGGCGCATCAGCCTGGGCCCGCACCTGATAGACGCGGCCGAAGCGGTTGAAGTCGTTTACGTACAGCGAACCCAGGTAGATCTGCATGGTGTTGAAGACGTCGGTGACCGGAATGCCCAGCTGCTTGGCCTTGACGCGATCCAGTTCCACATCCAGCTGCGGCACGTTGATCTGGTAGCTGGAGAACATCGGGCCCAGCGCCGGTTCCTTGGCAGCGGCCTTCATGAAGGCTTGCGCAGCCTTGTCCAGTTCGGCGTAGCCCAGCGCATCGCGGTCTTCGATCTGCATCTTGAAGCCACCCAGCGTACCCAGGCCCATCACCGGCGGCGGCGGGAAGACGGCGGTGAAGGCTTCCTTGATGCCGCCGAATTTCTTGTTCAGCGAGGCGGCAATGGCATTGCCCGACAGTTCCTTGCTCTTGCGTTCCTCGAAAGGCTTCAGGCCCACGAAGACGATACCGGCCGAAGAGCTGTTGGTGAAACCGTTGATGGACAGGCCAGGGAAGGCAATCGCACTGGCCACGCCCGGTTCCTTCAGCATGATGTCGCTCATCTTGCGCATCACTTCTTCACTGCGGTCGATCGAGGCGCCATTGGGCAACTGGGCGAACGCCACCAGGTACTGCTTGTCCTGGCCTGGCACGAAGCCGCCGGGGACGATGTAGGACACGCCCAGGGTAGCCGCCAGCAGCACCACATACACACCCATGGTGGCACCCTTGCGCTTGATCACGCCGGTCACGCCGCCACCGTAGTTGTCGGAGGCACGGTTGAAGAAGCGGTTGAAGCGGATGAAGAAGCCACCCAGGAAACGGTCCATCTGGCGCGTCAGCCAGTCCGGCTTGTCGCCGTGGCCCTTGAGCAGCAGGGCGGCCAGGGCCGGGGACAGCGTCAACGAATTGAAGGCCGAGATGACGGTGGAGATCGCAATGGTCATCGCGAACTGCTTGTAGAACTGGCCGGTCAGGCCGGTCATGAAGGCCAGCGGCACGAACACCGCTACCAGCGTCAGCGCAATGGCGATGATGGGGCCCGAGACTTCCTGCATGGCGCGATAGGTAGCGTCGCGCGGCGAGAGGCCGGCACCGATGTTGCGCTCCACGTTTTCCACCACCACGATGGCATCATCGACCACGATACCGATGGCCAGCACCATCCCGAACAGCGACAGTGCATTGATGGTGTAGCCAAAGCCCAGCATCAGCGAGAAGGTACCGATGATGGAGACCGGCACGGCCAAGAGCGGAATGATGGAAGCGCGCCAGGTCTGCAGGAAGATGATCACCACGATCACGACCAATGCAATGGCTTCCAGCAGGGTATGCACCACCGCTTCGATGGAAGCCCGCACGAACTGGGTCGGGTCATAGACGATGCTGTAGCTCACCGAGCTGGGGAAGTCGGCCGACAATTCCTTCATCGCCGCGCGCACCTGGGTCGAGACATCCAGCGCATTGGCACCGGGGGCCTGGAAGATGGGGATGGCCACGGCGGGCTTGTTGTCCAGCAGCGAGCGCAGGCCGTATTCGGAGGCGGCCAGTTCCACGCGGGCCACGTCACCCAGGCGGGTGGTGGCGCCGTCCGGCGAGGCCTTCAGGATAATGTCGCGGAATTCGCCTTCGGTCTTCAGGCGACCCTGGGCGTTCACCGACAATTGCAGCGGCGTTTCCGGCGAGCTGGGCGAGGCACCGATCACACCGGCCGCCACCTGCACGTTCTGCTCGCGGATGGCGCGCACCACGTCGGTGGCCGTCAGGCCGCGCTGGGCCACCTTGTTGGGATCGAGCCAGACGCGCATGGCGTAGTTGCCCGAGCCGAACAGGCCGACTTCACCCACGCCCTGGATACGCGCCAGCCGGTCCTTGACGTTCAGGACCGCGTAGTTGCGCAGGTAGGTGGTGTCGTAGCGGTTGTCGGGCGAGGTCAGGTGCACCACCATGGTCAGCGTGGGCGAGGATTTGAGCGTGGTCACGCCCAGTCGCTGCACGTCTTCCGGCAGGCGCGGCAGGGCTTGCGAGACGCGGTTCTGCACCAGCTGCTGGGCCTTGTCGGGATCGACGCCCAGGCGGAAGTTGACGGTGATGGTGAGGTTGCCGTCGCTGTTGGCCTGCGACTGCATGTAGAGCATGTTTTCGACGCCGTTGATCTGCTCTTCCAGCGGCGAGGCCACCGTTTCAGCGATCACCTTGGGGTTGGCGCCGGGATACTGCGCGCGTACCACCACGGAAGGCGGCACCACTTCCGGATATTCGGAGATGGGTAGCTGCAGCATGGCCAGCACGCCGCCCAGCAGCAGCAGTACCGACAGCACGCCCGCGAAGATCGGGCGGTCGATGAAGAATTTTGAGATATTCATGTGGGTTCCTTGTCAGTCGTCAGGATGCAAATGCCCTGGCAGCGGGCCTTGCAGCCCCTGCGACTTGTTCTTCCTTGAATGCGAGAGCGCTGGTGCGGATCAGGCCTTGCCGGCGGCAGCGGCCGGTGCAGCCTTGGCGTTCTGCGCCTGCATCGGCACCACGGTCGGGGTGATGGGGTCACCCGGACGAATGCGTTGCAGGCCGTTGACCACGATGCGTTCACCCGGCTGCAGACCCTTTTCGATCACCACCAGGCCGTCATGGCCGGCGCCCACCACCACCTGGCGGTAATTGGCCTTGTTGTCCTTGTCGGCCACCATGACGAAGCGCTTGTCCTGGTCGGTACCGAGCGCCTTTTCGTCGATCAGCACGGCCTGGTGCGGCTCGCCGCCGCCCAGGCGCACGCGCGCATACAGGCCCGGGACCAGCTGGCCATCGGCGTTGTCGAAGATGGCGCGCACGCGGATGGTGCCTGAGGCAGTATCGAGGCGGTTGTCCACCGAGCCGACGCGACCCTTGCGGGAGTAGCCGTCTTCATTGGCCAGGCCCAGCTCCACCGGCACGGAGGCGCCGGCGGCGCGCGCCGGGTTCACGTACTTCAGGAAGCTTTGTTCATCCACGTCGAAGGAGGCATAGACCTTGGCTACCGACACCAGCGTGGTCAGCGGGGTATTGGCTGCACCCGGGTTCACCACGTTGCCCACGGTCACTTCGGCGCGCGAGATGCGGCCCGAGACCGGTGCGGTGATGCGGGTGTATTCCAGGTTCAGGCGGGCCGCACGCAGGGCAGCGCGGGCGGCGGCGACATTGGCCGAAGCTTCGCGCGAGGCGTTCTGCTTCTCTTCGAAATCGCGCTTGGCGATGGCGTTGTCGCCCAGCAGGCGCTGGCCACGGGCCAGGTCGGAGGCGGTATAGCCGGCACGCGCTTCGGCGCCGGCCAGTTGTGCTTCGGCGCGGGCGACTTCGGCTTCATACGGACGCGGATCGATGGTGAAGAGCACGTCGCCCTTCTTGACCAGTGCGCCATCCTTGAAGTGCACGGCCGTCAGGGTTCCGCCTACCAGCGGACGGACCTCGACGCGATCGACCGCTTCGATGCGGCCTGAATAGGATTGCCAGTCGATGATCTGGCGCTGGACCACTTCGGCCACATCCACCGGCGCGCCAGCCGCAGCTGCGGTCGGGGCAGTGGAAGCATTGGCCGACAGGCCCACCACGGAGATGGCGCCACCGACCGAGAGGGCGATGACGGCCACGACCGTGGCAGTGAGAGCGAAGCGTTTGCGCAGCGGAGCGGGAGTATTCATTTTCTTATCCTCAGAGTGAAGTGGAGGGGTGAAGCGGATGCGGCAGGAATTCGGGGAGCGTGGCATCGCGTCGCAGCGTGGCGAAGCGGCAGCGCAGGAAATTGACGATCTCGGTCAGCAAGGGCAGGTGGGTGCGCAGCGCGCCATGGGTGATGCCCACGAAGCGCGACACCTGCGTCGGAACGCCGGCCAGGATCAGGCTGGAGGCATATTTCTCGGCCTCCGGGCAGAGCACGTCGCGTTCGGCGGTGGCGATGAAGGCCGGCGGCAAGCCCGCCAGGCGGCTCACTTCCAGCGGCGCGGCATAGGGATGCAGGCGCTGCATGGTTTGCGGCAGGTACTGGCGATAGCTGGCCGCGCAATTTTCGGCGGTAACGTCCGATTGCAGGCGGGTGGCATCACCCAGCAGGCGCATGCTCGGGTCCAGCATCGGGCTGATCAATACCTGGGCGGCCAGCGGCTTGCCGCAGCGGTCGCGGGTCATCATCGTCAGGCTGGCGGCCAGGCTGCCGCCGGCGTCGTCACCGGCTACCACCATGCGGTCCAGGTCGACCTTCAGCTCGGCGGCGTTCTTGCAGGCCCAGGTGGCAGCTGCGAAGGCATCTTCGGGCGCGGCCGGGAAGGGCTTGGCCGGCGCCAGCGCGTAGCCCACCGACAGCACCACGGCCTGGTTGTGCTCGGCCAGGAAGCTGGCCGGGGTATCGGCGTCATCCAGCGAACCGCTGGTGAAACCGCCACCGTGGAAGTACAGCACCAGCGGGCGTTTTTCGCCCTTGCCCAGGGCAGCAGCGGGCTGGTACAGGCGCACGGGAATACGTCCCAGCGGGCCGGGAACGAAGAAATTGCGGATGTCCAGCGGAGCGGAAGCTTGCATGATGAGCGCCTGGGCCGAAGCCACTTGTCCAAGAATGAAGCGGATTGTGCGCCACAGCAGGGACTCAAATAAACACCTATAATCCAACAACACTGTTCGGTAAGTCTGAACAATCAGGACGATCAATTCGTTCACTTTGCTGGTCCTTTCAGTGAAGTAAAAGCCTTGTTACAGCGGGTTCAGAGGGCGGAAGTGGCGCAGCAATATGGGTCACGTTGCCATCTGATACGCAAAGTTGGCTGGCTTTTGTCGTTATTTGGTTTAAATTGGGATGAGGCTGGTCACCCTGATCGAGGTCCATCCCCTCATCGCAAGACGGCGCGCCGGGGGCGGCGCCTGGGCTTGCATGAAACAGTCTTGGCCCCCGTTTGCCGCGCCGGTGTTTGTCTGGCGGCGGCCTCAAAGGAGAGAGCGATGGACCGTTTCCAGGCCATGCAAGTCTTTACTGCTGTGGTGGATGCCAACAGCTTCACGCGCGCTGCCGACAACCTGAACCTGCCGCGTACTACCGTGACCACCCTGATCCAGGGGCTGGAGAGCATGCTCAAGGTGCGCCTGTTGAACCGCACCACCCGCCGCATCAGCCTCACGCCCGACGGCGCGGCGTATTACGAGCGCTGCGTGCGCATCCTGGCCGACGTCGACGAGACTGAACAATCCTTCCGCAACGTCACCCGCGGCCCGCAGGGGCGGCTGCGCATCGACGTGCCCGGCTCCATCGGCCGGCTCATGCTGCTGCCCAACCTGTGCGACTTCTACAGCAAGTACCCGGACATCGAGCTGGTCATGGGCATGGGCGACCGTCCGGTGGACCTGGTGCAGGAAGCGGTGGACTGCGTCATCCGCGTGGGCGACCTGCAGGATTCCTCGATGGTGGCGCGCCGCATCGGTACCTTCCAGACCGTCACCTGCGCCTCGCCCACCTACCTGGAGCGCCATGGCGTGCCGCACACCATCGAAGACCTGCAGCAGCACCAGTCGGTGCATTACTTCTCCAGCCGCACCGGCCGCACCATCGACTGGGACTTCGTGGTCGAGGGCATCACCCGCGAGGTGAAGATGAATGGCCGTCTCTCGGTCAACGATGCCGATGCCTACGTCGAGTGCGCACTGCAAGGGTTCGGGATGGTGCAGGCCCCGCTCTACATGGTGTCGCGCCACCTCGATGAGGGCCGCCTGGTGGAGGTGCTGTCGCAATGGAAGCCGGCTCCGCTGCCCATTTCCGTGGTGTACCTGCACAACCGCCATCTCTCGCCCAAAGTACGCGCCTTCGTGGACTGGGTGGCCGAACTGTTCGCCACCTGCCCCCTGAACAAGGCCTGCACCATGGGCATGGAAGACAGCGAGTGCCACTTCGTCAACAAGCCCGAGTCGACCACGGTGCGCACGGTGGTGGAGCAATACAACATCGCCGAGAGCGTGTTCTGATCGGCGCACATCTGGCTTGGGTTCGGCGAGGATTATGCAGGGCGGGCCGGTGTTTTCGCGTGCCTTAAGCTGCTGATTTTTTGCCCGATTCTCTATTCCTGGTCGCTGGAGTTTCAGGTGGAATCGCGCTGGGACGGGTGTTGTGGCGATATGTTGCGATGGTGGCCGCGCTCAATCGTGCAAGGGCATACCTGATCCTGCAAAATTCTTGCCCGATTCTCCGTCGATGGAGGGCGGAGGATCAGGCAGTTGCCAGTCCGCGCTACAGTCGCGTCTGTCTTTCAATGAGAGGAGCTTATGGACCTCGATCTGCATTCCGTTCAGGATGCCGGCCCGCTGCTGCTGAGTGAGGCCGTGGAGAGTGCACCCGCCCGGGCGCAGGATGATCCGCGTTTCCAGGCCATGCAGCAGGAGCTGCTGCAACTGCTGGAGCGTTATACGGCCGGCGTCGAAGGCATGCTGGCCACGGCCATCCCCAACCTGGAAATCTATCGCATCACCTGTCCGACCGGCCCCAAGCATGCGGTGCAGAAGCCGGTCTTTGCGGTGATTGCGCAGGGTTCCAAGCGCATCTTCGTGGGCGATGAAATCTACGAATACGATCCCATGCATTACCTGGTTGCCTCGGTGGATCTGCCGGTGGTCGGCAAGGTCATGGTGACCAGTCCCGATGAACCCTATCTGGGTTTGCGGCTGGAGCTCGATACCCAGGAAATCGGTGAGCTGATCGGCGACGAGAATCTTCCCGCCTCCGCCAATGTCGGCGAAGGGGCTGCGCGCGGCCTGTATGTGAACCGCCTGGATGTCGACCTCCTCGATGCGGTGCTGCGCCTGTTGCGCCTGCATGAGACCCCGCGCGATGTGCCGATCATGGCGCCGATGATCCGGCGCGAGATCCTGTATCGCCTGCTGATGAACGGGCAGGGAGCGCTGTTGCGCCAGACCGTGCTGCAGGACAGCCAGATGAACCGCGTGGCCAAGGCCATCCGCCTCATCAAGGAGGGTTATGACCAGGCCTTGCGCATCGAGGATGTGGCGCGCGATGTGCATATGAGCGTTTCTTCGCTGCATCACCATTTCAAGCTGGTGACGGCCATGAGTCCGCTGCAATACCAGAAGAATTTGCGCCTGCAGGAAGCCCGCAAATTGATCCTCACCGCCGACGCCAGCGTGGCCACTGCCGCGCATCGCGTGGGTTACGAGAGTTCGTCGCAGTTCAGCCGTGAATACAGCCGCCTGTTCGGTGCGCCGCCGCTGCGCGACAAGCGGCGCTGGCAGGAAGAGGAAGCGCCGGTGCTGTGAGCTTGAGCAGGTGTTGCGGAGGCTCGCTAGAATGAGCGGCTTGCGGCAGTTAAGTTATCCACATCCCATTTGATTCGGAGACAGCATGCATTATCGTCGCCTCGGCAAGAGCAACCTGAAGGTATCGGCCCTGTGTCTGGGGTCCATGATGTTCGGGGACCAGACCGATCTGGAAGAGTCCGGCCGCATCGTGGCATCGGCCCGCGAGCACGGCATCAATTTCATCGATACGGCGGACGTCTACACCAAGGGCAAGTCCGAGGAAATCGTCGGCAAGCTGCTGGCCGGGCAGCGCCATGAGTGGGTGCTGGCCAGCAAGCTGGGCAATGCCATGAGCGGCAAGCCCAATGAGTCGAACTACTCGCGCAGCTGGATCGTGCGCGAGACCGAAAGCATCCTCAAGCGGCTCGATACCGATTACCTCGACATCCTCTACATGCACCGCGACTACCAGGACGAGAACCTGGAAGAGGCCGTGCAGGCGCTGGGCGATTTGATCCGTGCGGGCAAGATCCGCGGCTTTGGCGTCTCCAATTTCCGTGGCTGGCGCATTGCCGAGATCGTGCGCCTGTGCGAGAAGAACAACGTCCCGCTGCCGCTGGTGTGCCAGCCGTATTACAACCTGTTGAACCGCCAGCCCGAAGTGGAAATCCTGCCGGCCTGCGCCAACTATGGTCTGGGCGTGGTGCCTTACAGCCCGATTGCACGCGGCGTGCTGACCGGCAAGTACCAGCCCGGCCAGAAGCCGCCGCAGGACACGCGAGCCGGCCGCGGCGACAAGCGCATGATGGAGACCGAATTCCGCGAGGAATCGCTGCTGATCGCCCAGCGCCTGCAGCAGCATTGTGAAGCGCGCGGCATCAAGCTGGGCCAGTTCGCCACCGCCTGGGTGCTGGCCAACGCGTCCATCAGCAGCGTCATCGCCGGACCGCGCACGCTGGCGCAGATGGAGGATTACTACGATGCGGCGGAAATGAAGATCAGCGCCGAGGAAGAGGCACTGGTCGACAGCCTGGTCACGCCGGGGCATGCGTCCACGCATGGGTACAACGATCCGAATTATCCGTTCTTTGGGCGGGTGGTGAGGGGCTGAACGGCGCATCAGGAGGCGGTTAATGCTTATTCAAGTACTTGCATAAATATGCAAGTACTTGTATTATTTTTGCATGAAGCCCCTGCGTTTTCTCGGTTCCAGTCTCTCTGACCTGCGTGATATGCCCGACGATGTGCGGCGCGTCTTGGGTGGAGAGTTGGCTCGCGTTCAGTTCGGCGTCGAGCCCAGCGACTTCAAATCCATGCCAAACGTCGGCCAGGGTGTCTACGAGATTCGCTATCGAGACAAAGCCAGTGGTGCATTTCGTGTGATGTACGTGGCCAAGTTTGCCGAAGCGATCTATGTGCTTCACGCCTTTCAGAAGAAGACGCAGAAAACCGAAAAGGCCGATATCGATCTTGCAGCCCGGCGTTACCGAATGATAGGAGCTTGAACATGCAAACGACTGATCCCCGCTGGAATGACGACAGCATTGTTTCCGGTAGCGGCAACGTGTTCATTGATCTCGGCTTTGAACCTGCCGAGGCGGAAGTCATGCTCATGCGCGTGAAGGTACTGGCGCAAACCTCGCAGCGGCTGAAAGAAAAAGGATGGACCCAGGCCAAGGCCGCCGAGGAACTGGGCATCACGCAGCCGCGCGTTTCCCGGCTGTTGAAAGGCAAGGTCGAGGATTTCAGCCTGGATATGCTGGTGACCCTGGCCGGCAAGCTGGGACTGAAGCCGCAAATCAGTTTTGCCGGTTGAGTGCCTGACGAAAAGGCAGATGGTTTTCCGCCTTTTTCTTCACCAAGTCGTCCCGATTTCAACCGGCCAGGTCCGATTGGCCGGTGCACACTTCATATTTCCTCTTTATCACCGCAACGCAGCGATCCTGCGGGCCCCCTCCGCCTTGATCTGCTGAATGTCAGTGCCCGGCACCACCAGGTTCATGCCAATGCCCTTCATGCGCTGCGCCATCTCCATGGTGCCGGCGAAGATCCCCGCGTATTTGCCCAGCTTGCGCGCCAGCGCCAGCAGATGATCGATGGCCTCGTTGAGGCGTGCATCCTCGTAGGCATCCGGCGCCAGGCCCAATTCGATGGCCAGGTCGCTGGGGCCGATGAAGATGCCGTCCAGGTCCGGGGTCTGCAGGATCGCTTCAGCGTTGGCGTAGCCTTCGCGGGTTTCGATCATGGCCAGGGTCAGGATGGTGGCGTTGGCGTGCGCGAAGTAGTCTGCGCCGCCATACAGGAAACCGCGCGCCGGTCCATAGCTGCGTCCGCCGCGCGGTGAATAATGGCAGGCGCGCACGAAGCGCTCGGCGTCGGCCGCCGTGTTGATGAGCGGGCAGATCACGCCATAGGCACCGGCATCGAGCAGCTTGTTGATTTCTCCCAGGCTGTTTTCGGAACAGCGCACCAGCGGCACGGCGGGCGTGCTGGAGATGGCCTGCAGCATGGGCAGCGCCGATTCGATCGAGAACGGACCGTGCTGCAAGTCCACCGTCACCGCATCGTAGCCGCTGTGGCCCAGCACCTCGGCCAGCAGCGAATTGCCCATCGATACCCAGCCCGAGAGGGCCAGTTGCTGTTGCGCGAAGAGGGTGCGCAGCCGGTTTTCCCGCATCGTTCGTCTCCCATGGATGGGCCTGCGCCATTGCAGGCCAGAGACCATGTTAAGTCCGAATGCCGAAGCCTGGCATGAAACTTCTTCAGCCGCGGTACTGGAAGGCCGTGTCGTCGATGGCGCGCCGGCGGCCGGCGATCTGGTCGGCCACCAGCGCCGCGCTGCCGCAGGCCAGCGTCCAGCCCAGCGCACCCTGGCCGATGTTGAGATGAAGATTCTCCACCGGCGAGGCGCCCACGATCGGCACGCCGCTCGGGGTGGCCGGACGGAAGCCCATCCACGGCGCCAGCGTGGCATCCTCACCCAGCGCACAGCCAGGGAAGAGTTCGCGCAGGCCGTTCTTCAATTCTTCGATGGCCGCCGGCGGGATGCTGTGATCCTGGCCCACCAGCTCGATGCGTCCGGCCACGCGCAGGCGCTGGCCCAGGCGCGCATAGACGATCTTCCGGGCGATGTCGGTGATGGAGACCTGGGGTGCTGCCGTGCGGCTGGCTTCGTCCTCCAGCGGTACGGTGATGCTGTAACCCTTGAGCGGATAGAGCGGCAGGCGCAAGTCCAGCAAGCGGGCGAACTCCACGCTCTCGGCGCCCAGCGCCAGCACGAAGCGATCGGCGGCGATCCATTGGCCACCGGCCTGTACCGCACGCAGCGCGCGGCCTTCAAGGCGCACCTCACTGACGCGGGTACCACCGATGAAGCGGAAGTTCGGATGGGCCTGCATGGACGCTACCAGCGCGCGGCAGAACTGCGGGCAATCGCCGGCTTCTTCACTGGGCGTGTAGACGCCGCCGACCCAGTCGCGCTGCGAGTGGCCCAGCGCCGGTTCGATGCGGATGCATTCGGCCGCGCTCAGGACTTCCTGTTGGCAGCCGTATTGCGACTGGAATTGCACCTGCTGCGCGGCGGCTTCCAGTCCCTGCGCGTCGGTGAACATCACCAGCTTGCCGGATCGTTGATGGTCGAATGACAGCTGCAGGCCGGCGTTCCATTGCGTGAGCTGATCGCGGCTGTAGAAGGCAAGTTGCAGCAGGTCGATGGTGGTCTGGCGCACCCGCTGCGCGTTGCAGCAGCGCAGGAAGTCCAGCAGCCAGCGGTACTGGCCGGGATCGGCGGTAGGCCGGATGGTCAGCGGCGAATCCTTGCTGAACAGGTAGTAAGCCCACTTGGTCCAGACCGAGGGGTCGGCCAGCGGCGCCACATAGGAGTAACTGAGCTGGGCGCCATTGCCCTGGCTGGTGCCCTCGCCGGGCTGTTGGCGAGCATCGATGAGGCTGACCTGATGGCCATCCTGCAGGAGACGGTAGGCAGTGGTCACGCCGATCACGCCGGCGCCCATTACGCAGATATGCATGGAATTTCGTTGAAGTCAGTCAAGAACCGCGCGGCGCGTGGCCTGCAGCGGATCAGCAGCAGACTACCGAAGAGCCGCAACCGTGTCACATGCCGAATTGGCATGAGCTTTTGCGCGCGCGCAAAAGCGTTTTGCAACGGCCGATGCCCGGCGCCGGCCCATGCTGCGCTACAATAGCGCCCGATGCAGGCCAGACAGCCGCTGGCCGCCTTCGCAAGGAGGCGGCGGGAGGAAGGTCCGGACTCCACAGAGCAGGGTGACGGTTAACGGCCGTCCGCTGAAAGCCGGCGCAAGCCGGTATAAGGCGAGGAACAGGGCCACAGAGACGAGCGTATTCAGTTACGGTGAAACGCGGTAACCTCCACCCGGAGCAATTTCAAATAGGCACGCGTTGATGTGGCTCGCGGAGCGTGCGGGTAGAAAGCTTGAGCGGCGGAGTGATCCGTCGCCTAGAGGAATGGCTGTCATAGCGGGTTTCCCGCCGTAACAGAATCCGGCCTACCGGCCTGCTTCATTGAATTCATTTCCATAAAACACACTGCGGCCCGTGGGCACTGCGGGCTCGCCAGAGACCCAGGAGACCCATGAATCAAACCGCCGCCCCCGTGGCATTCGAAGAACTGACGGCCGCCAACGGCCGTCGTATCGGCATCGCCACCCTCGCTTCCGAAAAGACGCTGCACGCCATCTCGCTGGAGATGGTGCGGCTGCTCACGCCGCAACTGCAGCAGTGGCAAGACGATCCGGGCGTGGCCATGGTGATCCTGCAGGCGCAGGGTGACAAAGCCTTCTGCGCCGGGGGCGATTTGCAGCAGCTCTATCACTCCATGCGCGGGCATCACGCCTCGCCTGCGCGCGAGGACATCCGCGCCAATGCCTACGCAGCCGAATTCTTCGAGCACGAGTACCGCCTGGATTATCTTGTCCACAGCTTCGCCAAGCCCATCCTGTGCTGGGGCCATGGCATCGTCATGGGCGGCGGCATCGGCCTCATGGCCGGTTGCAGCCATCGCGTGGTCACCGAAAAATCGCGCCTGGCCATGCCGGAGATCACCATCGGGCTCTATCCGGATGTAGGCGGCAGCTGGTTCCTGGCGCGCATGCCGGGCAAGACCGGCATTTTCCTGGCGCTGACCGGCGCCAACCTCAACGCGAACGACGCGCTCTTCGCCGGGCTGGCCGACTACCGCGTGGCGCACGCCGCCAAGGCCTCGGTAATCGATGCCCTGCTGATGCAGCCGTGGGGGCAGGGCAATGATGCCGAACTGCTGGACCGGGTGTTGGGCATGGCGCAGGCCTCTTCCTCCAACGAGGGCACGGCCGTCTTTGCGGCCTCCAACCTGCGCACGCATTTCGATCAGATCGACTCGCTGTGCCGCCGGCCCACGCTGCCCGAGATCGTGGACGGCATCCTCACTCTGCAGACCGAGGATGCCTGGCTCGCCAAGGCACAAGCGACCCTGCGCGCCGGCTCGCCCGGCTCGGCCTGGCTGGGCTATGCCTTGCAGAAGCGGGTGCGTCCGCTGTCGCTGGCGGAGGTGTTCCGTCTGGAATTCGTGGTCTCGCTGCATTGCGCAGCACGCCCCGATTTCGTCGAGGGCATCCGCGCGCTGATCATCGAGAAGGACCAGAAACCGCAATGGAATCCGGCCTCGCTGGCCGCTGCCACGCCGCAATGGGTGGACGGTTTCTTCGCTGATCCGTGGCCGCAGGCGGATCATCCGCTGGCTGACCTGGGTGCCTGAAAGGCTTCAGGCACTCCCCGGCCGGGCCAGCGGTCCGGCCTTACAGACCCAGTTCGGACAGGCCCGGATGATCGGCCGGGCGCGGGCCTGAACGGTCCCAGTGGAATTTGCGGTCGGCTTGCTTGATCGGCAGGTCATTGATGGAGGCATGGCGCAGGCGCATCAGGCCATGCTCGTCGAATTCCCAATTCTCATTGCCATAGGAGCGGAACCAGCTCCCCGAATCGTCGTGCCATTCATAGGCGAAGCGCACGGCGATGCGGTTGCCTTCGTGCGCCCAGACTTCCTTGGTGAGGCGGTAATCCAGTTCGCGTGCCCATTTGCGGGTGAGGAAGGCGACGATCTCGGCGCGTCCGTGGACGAAGTCTGCGCGATTGCGCCAGCGGCTGTCTTCGGTATAGGCCAGCGAGACGCGTTGCGGATCGCACGAATTCCACGCATCTTCGGCGGCACGCGCCTTCATGGCGGCGGTCTCGCGGGTGAAGGGAGGAAGTGGCGGACGCTGGGCAGGGCTATTCATCGACGGTCTCCTTGGATGGGCCGGACGGGCCGGCTGTTCATGGTGCACGGGGACTGCTGGCGGTAGTGAAGCGGTGTTCAGAATGCGGGTCGAAAAAATTCTAGGCGCTGCGGGTGGCCTTGGCAAACGAAGCTTGCGGCTCACGCAGACTGCTCCTGCTGTGTGTGCTGCGCCGCGCGGCAACTGTGCTGGCGCGGCCTGCGCGAAAACTGATGCGGTGCATCATGCATTCACTGCCCACAGTGCGCAAGTGAAGATCAATCAGGGGAGGGGAGAGTGCTGAAGCGGGGAGGCAAGCGAGGGAGGCGGGGGGCGGCCGATCCTGTCGAATCGGCCTCGATTTGAATGCCCTGAACCTGGTTTAGGGCATTCAAATGCGCGAAGCGTGAAATTATTTCTTCTTCTTGTTCACGGCTTCCTTGAAAGCCTTGCCAGCCGAGAACTTCACGGTGGTTGCAGCGGCGATCTTGATTTCTTCGCCGGTTTGCGGGTTACGGCCGGTGCGAGCAGCGCGCTTGCCGGTCGAGAAGGAACCGAAGCCAACCAATTGCACGGTATCGCCCTTGGTCACGGCCTTGATGATGTTCTCGATGACGGAGTCCAGCGCGCGCTGGGCTGCTGCCTTGGAGATCTCGGTGTCGGCGGCGATAACGTCAACCAATTCAGATTTGTTCACTTTAAAATTCCTTTCACTGTTAAGGTGCCCAGATTTTAGCACTGGAATGAGGCGGATCCGCAAGCCCTATCTGCGTTTTCAGCCGATTTGACCTGCGCGTGACCGACCTTTGATTGAAAAAAATCGACGTGCTTTTGAGCACCCGCCAACGACGTTTTCCAGCGCCATTTTTGCGGTTCGATCTTCCCAAAGACACGGATAGTAAAAGCTGCGCGCCGCGGAAGTCAAAACAAAAACGCTTGCCGCCATTCATTTGTTGAAGAATTTGATGAAGTTTCGGGTTTGAAGCGGATTTCGGCGTCGGCTGACCACCCATGTGCGCTGAACGCGGCGATCCTTCCCGACGAATTCCTCATGGTGCTCGCCAGAATTCCGCAGGATTTTTTTTCCGCTTTTCAGCGACTTCCACTGAACTTAAGTTGCACTGCAAAATCCATGTCCCTTGGTCCTCCCCACTCGCAAATCGGGTGCGTCCGGACTCCCTTGATTTCCCCTCGCCGGACTGCCCCGAAATCGGGCACAGCCCCTCTTCCATGCGGCGCAAATCCGCGCCGTTGCGCAATTCTGGCGCCAAACACATGTGTATAGCTCAGGTTGCACCTTCAATGTAAATGCTAAGTCCTTCATTTTCCTCACAAATGTTATGAAGTGCGGGTTTTAAGGAAGTGCGCTAAGTCTTTGACTTTATTAGCAAAATCGCGGTTTTTCCCGGTGTATACCGCTTGACCTGCAATAGTGCATCCACTAAAGTGGGCGGCAGTGTCAAAAAGTGTTTTTTTGTGGGGCATATGTGGTGTTATTTGCATTTGCCCGGCAGGACACGGCACCCGATCAGCAATCTCACTCGCCGCAGGCGAAGGAAAAACACAGTGTTCCAGGGCGCGTCAGCACTCAATCTCGATGCCAAAGGACGGATGACCATTCCGGCCAAGCATCGTGACGCCCTGATTGTGCAGTGCGAAGGACGCGCCACCGTGACGCGCCATCCGCATGGCTGCCTGCTGTTTTTCCCGCGCCCGACCTGGGAGACGCATCGTGAGCAGATCGCCAACTGGCCGATGTCGGCCCGTGCCTGGCAGCGCATCTTCCTGGGCAACGCCCAGGACGTGGAGCTCGACAGCGCCGGCCGCATCCTGATCGCGCCTGAATTGCGCGCGGCCGTTGGTTTGCAGCGTGATGTGATGTTGCTGGGCATGGGGAGTCATTTCGAAATCTGGGATGCCGTCAAGCTGGCCGAAAGCGAAGCCGAGGCTGTGGCGGGTGGCATGCCGGATGTGTTGAGCAACTTTTCCTTCTGACGGCCGCACAAGATGAATCTGCAACCGGTGCCCGAGCTGCAGCACCGCACCGTGCTGTTGGAAGAAGCCGTGGACGCGCTGGCTATTGCGGGCGAGCGCGCCAATGGCATTTACCTGGACGGAACCTTCGGCCGCGGCGGTCATAGCCGCGCCATCCTGTCCAGGCTGGGCCCGCAAGGGCGCCTGATCGCATTTGACAAGGATCCGTTGGCCATCGCCACGGCGCAGAAGATTGACGATGCACGCTTCGAGATCGTGCACGACAGCTTCGCGACCATGGATGAGGCGCTGGCCGCACGCGGCATTGCGCAGGTCGACGGCGTATTGATGGATTTGGGCATCTCGTCGCCGCAGGTCGATGACGCCGCGCGCGGCTTCAGTTTTCGCCTCGATGGCCCGCTGGACATGCGCATGGATACCACCCGTGGCGTGTCGGCAGCGGAATGGCTGGCAACGGCAGATGAACAGCAGATTGCAAAGGTGATACGAGATTATGGGGAAGAACGGTTTGCTTTTCAGATTGCAAAGAAGATTGTTGCTGGCCGGGCAATCGAGCCAATTTCAAGCACACGACAGCTTGCCGCGCTCGTGGCACAAGCCGTCAAAACCCGCGAGAAAGGCAAAGACCCGGCCACTCGTACCTTTCAGGCTGTACGGATTTTCGTCAATCAAGAGCTTGAAGAACTCGAAGTAGGTCTGGACAAGGCGTTTGCCCAGATGGCGCAGCACGGGAGATTGGTCGTGATCAGCTTTCACTCGCTGGAAGATCGCATCGTCAAGCAGTTCATGGCCTCCAAAGCCCATGCGCCGCAGCCCGACCGTCGCCTGCCGATCCGCGCCGTGGACCTGCCGCAAGCCCCGGCCCGCCTGCTGCCGCGGGTCATGCCGAGCACTGAGGAAGTCACCGCCAACCCGCGCGCCCGCTCGGCGGTCATGCGCGGCCTGGAGCGGGTCACGCCCGTTGTTTCCACCACGGCCCAAGGGGCGCCTGCATGACCGGGCGCCTGTGCATCCTGCTGACCATCATGCTGGTGGGTTGCGCGCTGTCGGTCGTGAGCGCCCAGTACAAGGCCCGCAGCCTCTTCATCGAGCTGGAACGCGCCCAGAGCGCGGCCCGCCAGCTCGACGTCGACTGGGCGCAGCTGCAGCTGGACCAATCGACGCTGGGCAAGAACGCCCGCATCGAGGAACTGGCGCGCCGTGACCTGGGCATGGTCCCGGTCTCTGCCGCCCGGACCCAATACCTGACCGTGGGGGCGCCATGACCAAGATGCCTCCGCGTACCAACCTCTCCGGCGGCCGCGTGGCCGCCTCCAAGGGCGTGGCGTTCTCCTCCAATCCCATCCTGCAGGTCAAGCTGCCGGCGTGGCGCTCGCGCTTCGTGCTGTTCGTGCTGTTTGCCGCCTTCGTGGCGCTGGTGGTGCGCGCGCTCTGGCTGCAGGGCGTATCGACCGATTTCCTGCAGAAGCAAGGCGCTTCGCGCTACGCGCGTACCCTGGAGCTGCCCGCCACGCGCGGCAAGATCACCGACCGCAACGGCCAGGTGCTGGCCTCGTCGGTGCCGGTCAAGGCGATCTGGGCCATCCCGGAAGACGTGCAGGCCGCCCCCAAGGACAAGCTGGTGCAGCTGGCCAAGCTGCTCGACATGAGCGACGCCGAACTGCGCAAGAAGCTCGATTCGGACCGCAGCTTCGTCTACCTGAAACGCCAGGTCGAGCAGGAGACTTCCGACAAGATCGTCAAGCTGGGCATCCCCGGCATCGAGACCCGCAAGGAATACAAGCGCTTCTATCCCGAGGGCGAGGTGATGGCGCACGTGGTCGGCTTCACCAACATCGAAGACGCCGGGCAGGACGGCATGGAACTGGCCGCCCAGAAGACCCTGGCCGGCATGACCGGCAGCCGCCGCGTCATCAAGGATCGCCTGGGCCGCGTGGTGGAAGACATCGAATCCATCCGCGAGCCGCATGACGGCCGCGACCTGACCCTGTCCATCGACAGCAAGATCCAGTACATCGCCTTCACCCAACTGAAGGAGGCGGTCGACAAATTCAAGGCCAAGGCCGGCGGCATCATCGTGGTCGATGCCAAGACCGGCGAGGTGCTGGCCCTGGCCAACCTGCCGACCTACAACCCCAATGACCGTTCGGTGCTGACCGGCGCGCAGCTGCGCAACCGCGTCGTGACCGATACCTTCGAACCTGGCTCGACCCTCAAGCCGTTCACCGTCGCCCTGGCGCTGGATACCCATCGCGTCACGCCCTCGACCGTGTTCCAGACCGCGCCCGGCAAGATGACCATCGGCACCGCCACCATCGGCGACTCGCATGCCCACGGTCCGCTGACGGTGGCGCAGATCATCGAGAAGTCCTCCAACATCGGCACTGCCAAGATCGCGCTGGGCATGCCGCCGGAAGAGATGTGGGAAATGTTCACCACGGTCGGTTTCGGCCAGCAGCCCAAGTTCGGCTTCCCCGGCGCGGTGGCCGGGCGCGTGCGTCCCTACAAGTCGTGGCGCCCGATCGAGCAGGCCACCATGAGCTACGGCCACGGCATCTCGGTCTCGCTGATCCAGCTGGCACACGCTTACCTGATCTTCGCCCGCAATGGCGACATCATTCCGCTGTCCTTCACCAAGGTCACCGATTCGCCCATCGGCCAGCGCGTCATCTCGGCCGATACCGCCCTGCAGATGCGGCGCATGCTGGAAACCGTGGTCGCCCCCGGCGGCACGGCACCGCAGGCGCAGGTGCCGGGCTATCGCGTCGGAGGCAAGACCGGTACTGCCTACAAGATCGAGGGCGGCAAGTATGTGCGCAAGTACGTGGCCTCCTTCTCGGGCATCGCCCCGATGTCGGACCCGCGCCTGATCATCTCGGTGATGATCGACGAGCCGCAAGGCCAGCACTACGGCGGCCCGGTCGCCGGTCCGGTGTTTGCCAACGTGGCCGCCAATGCCTTGCGCGCATTGAACGTACCGCCTGATTCCAGCGTGACCAACATCATCATTCCCAAAGAACCGCTAGAGGAGAGCATGTAATGTCCCAGCGCGTTCTGAGCCTTCAAGAGATCCTCGCCTGGCTGCGCCAGGCGTCGCCGACTGCGCAGCTGACCTCGGATTCCCGCCGCGTGGCGCCGGGCGACGTGTTCCTCGCCTATGTGGGCGACGCCGACGGCCGCTCCTATATTGCCGATGCCGTCGAGCGCGGTGCTGCAGCCGTGCTCTATGAAGCCGACGGCTACACCTGGCCCGCCCAGATCGAAGAGCCGCACCTGGCCGTGCCCGATCTGAAGGCACGTGCCGGCGAGATTGCTGCGGCCTGGTATGGCCAGCCCGACCAGGGCATGCTGACGGTGGCCGTCACCGGCACCAATGGCAAGACCTCCTGCGCCTACTGGCTGGGGACGGCACTCTCTCGCCTGGCTGGTGCCAGCACTGCCGGCGTGATCGGCACGCTCGGCGTGGGTACGTTCATCAACGGCAAGGCGCAAGGCTTTGACGTCACCGGCTATACCACGCCGGATGCCGTGCTGCTGCAACGCAGCCTGTTCAAGCTGTCCCAGGCCCGCGTGGGTGCGCTGGCCATCGAGGCCTCCTCCATCGGACTGGCCCAGGGCCGCATGAACGGCATGCACGTCGATGTCGCCCTGTTCACCAATTTCACCCGTGATCACCTGGATTTCCACGGTGACATGCAGACCTACGAAGACGCCAAGCGCAAGCTGTTCCAGTGGCCCGGCCTGAAACACGCCGTGGTCAACCTGGACGACGGCATGGGCCAGCGCCTGCTGCCGCTGCTGGCCGAGCGCAAGCTGCCGGTGATCGGCTACGCGATTGCCGACGAGCAGGGCGGCGACACGCACGGCGTACCGACCCTGCGTGCCAGCCAGCTGCGCAGCAGCCATGCCGGAACTGCCTTCCATGTCGATTCGCCTTTCGGCAGCGGCCAGGTCAAGACCCAGCTGGTGGGACGCTTCAATGTCAGCAACGTGCTGGGCATCATGGGCGTGCTGCTCACCCAGGGCGTGGCCTGGGATGCCCTGGTCGCGGCCGCCGCCGCGCTGAGCCCGGCGCCCGGCCGCATGCAGCAATTCGGCGGACCCGATGTCCCGCTGATCGTGATCGACTACGCCCATACGCCCGACGCCCTGGACAAAACCCTGTCCACCCTGCGCCAGGTCGCTACCCAGCGCGGCGGCCAGCTGTGGTGCGTGTTCGGCTGCGGTGGCGACCGCGATCCCGGCAAGCGCCCGCAGATGGGCCAGATCGCCGAGCAGGCCGACCAGGTCGTGCTGACCAGCGACAACCCGCGCACCGAAGATCCCCATGCCATCATCGAGCAGATCCGCGCCGGCATGAGCCGCGTTGAACCGACGGTGCTGCCCGATCGCGCCGGTGCCATCCTGTGGGCGATCCGCCATGCCACTAAGGCCGATGTGGTGCTGCTGGCCGGCAAGGGGCATGAGCCCTACCAGGAAATCGCCAGCAAGAAATTGCCCTTCCTCGATGCCGACCACGTCGCGCTGGCGCTTGCCGCGCGCTCGACCATGATGGGGGGCGCATGATGCGATTCGATTTCCGCCAGTTGCTGGAATGGATCCGCGCCGCCGAGGAAGCCGCCTCTGCGCACACCGTGCCGGGCGTGGTCAATGCCCCGGCCGGCGTGCTCGACCTCAATGACGTGGTCACCGACAGCCGTGCGGTCAAGCCCGGCAATGTCTTCGTCGCGCTGCGTGGCGAACGTTTCGATGCGCATGATTTCCTCGAGACGGTCGTGGCCCAGGGCGCTGCCGCCGTGGTGGTCGACCGTGTGCCGCCGGGCCTGGCCGTGCCGGCCATCGTGGTGCCCGACACCCGTGCCGCACTGGGCCAGATCGCCCATGGCTGGCGGGCGCAGCGCCAGATTCCGGTCATCGGCGTCACCGGCAGCAACGGCAAGACCACCGTCAAGGAAATGATCGCCGCCATCCTCGCGGCCGCCTTCGGTGACGACGGCTACCTGGGTACGCGCGGCAATTTCAACAACGAGATCGGCGTGCCGCTGACCCTGTTCCGCCTGCGCGCACAACACCAGGCGGCGGTCATCGAGATGGGCATGAACCATCCGGGCGAAATAGCCGTGCTCTCGCGCATCGCGGCGCCCACGCTGGGCCTGGTCAACAATGCCCAGCGCGAGCACCAGGAATTCATGGCCAGCGTGGAAGCGGTGGCCCGCGAAAACGGCGCCGTGATCCGCCACCTGCCCGCCGATGGCGTGGCCGTGTTCCCGGCCGATGACGATTTCACCGCACTCTGGCGTGAAGAGGCCGGTGCGCGCCGCGTGCTGACCTTCGGCCTGAATGCACAAGCCGATGTGAGCGCCAGCTACCAGGCCACCGCTTTCGGCAGCACCCTGCAAGTGACGGTGAAAGGGCTGGCCGTGCCGCCCGCACAGTTCAAGGTCGAACTGGCCGCCGTCGGTGAACATAACGTACGCAACGCGCTGGCGGCTGCCGCCTGCGCCCTGGGTGCCGGCATTGCGGTGGACGCCGTGGTGCGCGGCCTGCAAAGCTTCGCCCCGGTCAATGGCCGCCTGCAGCGCAAAGTGGCGCGCAGCGGCGCGCTGGTGATCGACGACACCTACAACGCCAATCCCGATTCCGTGCGCGCCGCCATCGACGTGCTGGCCGCCATTGCCGGGCCGCGCGTGCTGGTGCTGGGCGACATGGGCGAGGTCGGCGACCAGGGTCCGCAGTTCCATGCCGAGATCGGTGCTTATGCCCGCAGCCGTGGCATCCCGCTCTTCTTCGGACTGGGCGAATTGACGAAATACGCCGTCACTTCGTATGGTCCCACGCTGCAAAACGTAGCGCAGGCCATGCATTTCGACGACATCACCGCGCTCAATGCGGCGGTGGAGCAGGCCGCGCCGCAGGGCGCGACCGTTTTGGTAAAAGGTTCACGCTTCATGAAGATGGAGCGAGTTGTACAGCATCTGGTCAACGTTGAATCCCTCACGCAACATCAACAGGAGACCCATTAGCATGCTGGTCTGGCTCGCACAGAATTTTCAACAGGATTTCGGCTTTCTGCGCCTGTTCAACTTCATCACCTTCCGCGCGGTGTTTGCCACGCTCACGGCCCTGCTGATCGGCATGATCGCCGGCCCCGCCGTGATCCGCATGCTCACCCGCATGAAGGTCGGCCAGGCCGTGCGCCAGGATGGTCCGCAGACCCACCTCATCAAGTCGGGCACCCCGACCATGGGCGGCGTGCTGATCCTGATCGGCATCGGCATTTCCACCCTGCTGTGGGCCGACCTGTCCAACCGCTTCGTGTGGATCGTGCTGATCGTCACGCTCGGTTTCGGCGCCATCGGCTGGGTCGATGACTACCGCAAGGTGGTCTATCGCGATCCGGAAGGCATGCGCTCGCGCGAAAAATATTTCTGGCAATCGCTGATCGGCCTGGTGGCGGCGTTCTACCTGGCCTTCTCGGTGTCCGAAGTGAGCAACATGAAGGTCTTCGACCTCTTCGTGGCCTGGGTGCGTTCCGGCTTCAGCCTGGACCTGCCGCCCAAGGCCGACCTGATCGTGCCCTTCTTCAAGACCGTGACCTATCCGCTGGGTGTGTGGGGCTTCATCGCGCTGACCTATTTCGTCATCGTCGGCACCAGCAATGCGGTCAACCTGACCGACGGCCTGGATGGCCTGGCCATCATGCCGACCGTACTGGTGGGCGCAGCGCTGGGCCTGTTCGCCTACCTGACCGGTAACGCGTCCTATGCCAAGTACCTGATCATCCCGCACATCCCGGGCGCCGGCGAACTGCTGATCTTCTGCGGCGCCATGGGCGGCGCCGGGCTGGCCTTCCTCTGGTACAACGCCTACCCGGCGCAGGTGTTCATGGGCGACGTCGGCGCACTGGCGCTGGGTGGCGCGCTGGGCACCATCGCCGTCATCGTGCGCCAGGAAATCGTGCTCTTCATCATGGGCGGCATCTTCGTGGTGGAGACGCTCTCGGTGATGATCCAGGTGGCCTATTTCAAGTACACCAAGAAGCGTTTCGGCACCGGCCGCCGCGTGCTGCTGATGGCGCCGCTGCACCATCACTACGAGCAGAAGGGCTGGAAGGAAACGCAGGTGGTGGTCCGCTTCTGGATCATCACCATGATGCTGGTGCTGGTCGGTCTGTCGACGCTGAAGCTGCGGTAAACAGGCGGGATGAACAAAAACGGCGCCCCTTGTGAAGCATGGCAAGCGGCGCCTTGGTGGTTGGCAGGGCAGTCCCTGCAGGGCAAGAAACAAGTGAAGAAGTGAGTCTGGAAACAACGATGAATTACTCGGGCAAACACGTTCTGGTGCTCGGACTCGGCGAGTCCGGCCTGGCAATGGCGCGGTGGCTGGTCTACTGCGGCGCCGGCGTGCGCGTGGCCGATACCCGTGGCGAAGCGGCCCTGGCCGAGCGCCTGGCCGCCTTGCGCGCCGATGCGCCCGAGGCCGAAGCGGTCCTGGGCCAGCCCTTGTCGCCGGCCTTGCTGGATGGCATCGACTTGGTCGCCGTCAGTCCTGGCCTAGCGCCCGAGGGCGAGCTGGCTCCGCTGATGCCGGCCATTGCCGAACGCGGCCTGCCGCTGTGGGGCGAAATCGAATTGTTTGCGCAGGCGCTGGCCGCCTTGCGCGAAGAGACCCTGTATCAACCCAAGGTGCTGGCCATCACCGGCACCAACGGCAAGACCACCGTGACGCGCCTGACCGGCCTGCTGTGCCAGCGCGCCGGCCTGTCGGTGCAGGTGGCGGGCAACATCAGCCCGGCCGCACTGGATGTGCTGCGCGAAGCCGTCATCAAGGACAAGGTGTTCCTGGCCGAACTGGCCGAGCAGGATGTGATTGCCGCCGAACAGGCGGCTGCTGAAGCCGAGGCGCAAGCCGCGCAACAGGCCGTGCTGGAGGCCCAGCAGGCGGCCGAAGCCGAGAAGCATCGCCGTGCCGCCGCCAGCATCGAGGCGGCCGCTGCGATTGCGGTGCCGGTGTTGCAGGCGCAGCCGGAAGCGGCACCTGAACCTGAATCTGAACCCGAACCGGCGCCGCAGCTGGAATTGTTGGCGACGGGTGAAGAGGTGCAGGAAACCGTGCAAGAAAACGGCCAGGAAGGTGTACAGGATCCTGCGCAGCAAATTGCACAGGAAGCAGGCCCGGACACTGCACAGCCAGCGGTACAGGACGCTGAGCAGCTCGCCGCCGAAGTCTCTTCCGAAGTCGATGCCGAGGCAGCCACCCTGGAGGTGGCCTCCGACGTGATCCCGCAGGCCGAGATCGACGCCCCGGCGACCACCGGCGAGGCCATGAACCTGGGCGACTTCATGGAAGTCTCGCGCAAGGCCGAGGAAGATGCGCTGGTGGAAGTCCCGCCACCGCCGCCGCCTGAGCCGACCTATCGCGGCTCCATGCCGCAAGCCTGGGTGCTGGAGCTCTCCAGCTTCCAGCTGCACACCACGCACAGCCTGCAGCCGCACGCCGCCACCGTCCTCAATTTGACCCAGGACCACCTGGACTGGCACGGTAGCATGGAGCACTACGCCGCCGACAAGGCCCGCATCTTTGGCCAGGACACCGTGCGCGTGCTCAATCGCGATGACGCGCTGGTGATGGAGATGAGCTCCGCCACTGCGCCGCTGTCCACCTTCGGCCTGGATGAACCGTCCACGCCCAACAGCTTCGGCCTGGTCAACGACAACGGCATGCTGTGGCTGGCCAATGCCTTCGTGCATGAAGACGACGAGGTGCCGGAAGGCAAGCGCCGCCGCAAGCAGAAGGACATGCTGCCGCCGCCGGTGACCCTCAAGCGCCTCATGCCCGCCGATGCCCTGCGCATTCGCGGTGCCCACAACGCCATGAATGCCCTGGCTGCACTGGCCCTGTGCCGCGCCATCGATCTGCCGATGGCGCCGCTGCTGCACGGCCTGCGCGAGTACACCGGCGAGCCGCACCGGGTGGAGCTGGTCGGCGTGATCCAGGACGTGGAGTACTACGACGACAGCAAGGGCACCAACGTCGGTGCCACTGTCGCCGCGCTCAATGGCCTGGGTTTGGGTGGCCGTCCCAACCGCATCGTGCTCATCGCCGGTGGCGACGGCAAGGGCCAGGACTTTTCGCCGCTGGACCTGCCGGTACAGAAATATGCACGTGCGGTCTTGCTGATGGGCCGCGATGCTCCTGCCGTGCGCGCCGCCCTGGCCGACAGCGGGGTCGAGCTGATCGATTGCGCCAGCCTGGAAGCCGCCGTGGAAAAGGCGGGCGAACTGGCCACCGCCGGCGACATCGTGCTGCTCTCGCCGGCCTGCGCCAGCCTGGACATGTTCCGCAACTACGCCCATCGCGCCGAAGTCTTCGTGGATGCGGTGCGTGAACTGGCGCTTTCGCGCGGTGAGGTGCTGGCATGAAACTGGGCCTGTCTTCGATGCGCAGCTGGCTGGGTGGCTTGAAAGAAGCCGCGCCGGCGGCCGCCGGTCGCAGTGGCCGTGGCAGCACATCGGGCAGCATCGGTTTCGAGCAGCGTTCGCGCATGATGGAATACGACCAGCCGCTGATCTGGGTGGTGCTGCTGCTGATGCTGTTCGGCATGGTGATGGTCTACTCGGCCTCGGTGGCACTGCCGGATTCGCCCAAGTACGCCTCCTATTCGAATTATCACTTCCTGATCCGCCAGGCGATCTTCATCGTGCTCTCCATCATCGCGGGCGCGCTGGCCTTCCGCGTGCGCATGGAGACCTGGCAGAAGTGGGCGCCCTATCTGTTCGCCATCACCCTGATCCTGCTGCTGATGGTGCTCATCCCGGGCGTGGGCAAGGGTGTGAACGGCGCCAAACGCTGGCTCTCGCTGAAGATCATCAACCTGCAGCCCTCCGAACTGATGAAGCTCTTCATCGTGCTGTACGCCGCCGACTACACGGTGCGCAAGCAGGCGGTGATGCACAAGCTGGTCAAGGGCTTCTTCCCGATGGCCGCCGCCGTCGGCCTGGTGGGCCTGCTGCTGCTGCTGGAGCCCGACCTCGGCGCCTTCGGCGTGATCGTCTGCATCGCCATGGGCATCCTGTTCCTGGGCGGCATCAACGGCGTCTGGTTCGGCGGCATCGGCGCCACGCTGGTGGCGGTGTTCTCGCTGGTCATCGTGACTTCCCCGTGGCGGCGCGAGCGTATCTTCGCCTACCTGAATCCCTGGGAAGAAGAAAACGCACTGGGCAAGGCCTATCAGCTCTCGCACTCGCTGATCGCCTTCGGCCGTGGCGAACTGTTCGGCGTGGGCCTGGGCAGCAGCGTGGAAAAATTGCATTACCTGCCCGAAGCGCATACCGACTTCCTGCTTGCCGTCATCGGCGAGGAACTCGGTTTCGTCGGCGTGCTGGTGGTGGTGCTGCTGTTCTACTGGCTGGTCAAGCATGCCTTCGAGATCGGCCGCCAGGCCATCGCGCTGGATCTGACCTTTGCCGGCCTGGTGGCCAAGGGCATCGGCATCTGGCTGGGCGTGCAGGCCTTCATCAACATGGGCGTGAACCTGGGCCTGCTGCCGACCAAGGGCCTGACGCTGCCGCTGATGAGTTATGGCGGTTCGGGCGTGCTGTTGAACTGCGTGGGCCTGGCCATCCTGCTGCGCATCGATTACGAAAACCGGGTGCTCATGCGCGGAGGCCGCCTATGAACGCGCCCCGCACATTGCTCATCATGGCCGCCGGTACCGGTGGCCATATCTTCCCGGGCCTGGCCATTGCCGACACCATGCGTGCACGCGGCTGGCAGGTGAGCTGGCTGGGCACCACCCACGGCATGGAGCGCGAGCTGGTGCCGCGCCATGGTGTGGAGATGGACAGCATCGTCTTCGCCGGCCTGCGCGGCAAGGGCCTGATGCATACGGTCAAGGGCGTGTGGCGCCTGGCGGCAAGCTTCTTGCATTGCCATGCCATCCTCGGCCGCCGCCGCCCCGATGTGGTGCTGGGCATGGGCGGTTACGTCACCGTGCCGGGCGGCATGATGGCGCGCTTGCGTGGCAAGCCGCTGGTGCTGGTCAATGCGGATGCTGCGCTGCTGCTGTCGAACAAGACCCTGGCGCCGATGGCGACCAAGGTGTTGTTCGGTTTCCCTGCCGATTTCGGCAAAGCCGCAGGCAAGGCCGAGGTCACCGGCAATCCGGTGCGCAAGGAAATCATCGCGCTGCCGCAGCCGGCCCAGCGTTACGCCGGCCGCAGCGGCCCGCTGAAGATTCTGGTCGTCGGCGGCAGCCTGGGCGCCAAGGTGTTGAACGACAACGTGCCGGCGGCGCTGGCAAAACTGCCCGCCGAGCTGCGTCCGCAGGTGACGCATCAATCGGGCAAGCAGCACATCGCCGCCTTGCGCTCAGCGTATGAGGCCGCAGGCGTAGAGGCCGAAGTGGTCGATTTCATCGACGACATGCCGCGCCGCTATGCCGAGGCTGACCTGGTGATCTGTCGCGCCGGCGCGATCACCGTGTCCGAGCTGACGGCCGCCGGTGTGGCCAGCGTGCTGGTTCCGCTGGCGGTATCGACCACCTCGCACCAGATCGACAATGCCAAATGGATGGCACAGAACAAGGCGGCCATTCACCTGCCGCAACGCGAACTGACGCCGGATCACCTGGCCGGTTTGCTGCAGAAACTGGACCGCGCTGCATGCCATGCCATGGCGCAGGCGGCGTACGAACAAGGCCGGCGCGATGCCAATGAGGCAATCGCGCGCGTGCTGGAAGGACTGGTAACACCATGAAGCATCGCGTCAAGAACATCCATTTTGTCGGCATCGGCGGCTCGGGCATGAGCGGCATTGCTGAAGTCTTGCTCAACCTGGGCTATGGCGTCTCCGGCTCGGACCTGGGCAGCAACGCCGCCACCCAGCGCCTGGCGCAACTGGGTGTGAACCTGCGCTACGGCCATGCGGCCGAGAACATCGAAGGCGCCGACGCCATCGTCACCTCTACCGCCGTCAAGGGCGACAACCCGGAAGTGCTGGCCGCCCGCAAGAAGCACATCCCCATCGTGCCGCGTGCAGTGATGCTGGGCGAATTGATGCGCCTGAAGAAGGGCATCGCCATTGCCGGCACCCACGGCAAGACCACCACCACCAGCCTGGTGGCCAGCGTGCTGGCACAGGGCGGGCTGGACCCGACCTTCGTCATCGGCGGCCGCCTCACCAGCGCCGGCGCCAATGCCAAGCTGGGTACCGGCGAGTTCATCGTGGCCGAGGCCGATGAGTCCGATGCGTCCTTCCTCAACCTCACGCCCGTGATCGAAGTCATCACCAACATCGACGCCGATCACATGGAAACCTACAACCATGACTTCGCGCGCCTGAAGCAGGCCTTCGTCGAGTTCACCCAGCGCCTGCCGTTCTACGGCGTGGCCGTGCTCTGCCTGGATGACCCGCACGTGCGCGAAATCATGCCCATGGTCTCCAAGCCCATCCTCACCTATGGCTTCCATGAAGACGCCGATGTGCGCGCCATCGATGCCAAGGCCGTCGACGGCAAGATGGAATTCACCGTGATCCAGGACGGCTATGCCCCCATGCAGGTGAGCCTGAACCAGCCCGGCATGCACAACGTGCAGAACGCTTGCGCCGCCATCGCGATTGCGCGCGAACTGGACGTGGACGATGCCGCCACCCAGAAGGCACTGACCGAATTCAATGGCGTGGGCCGCCGCTTCACGCGTTATGGCGAAGTGCCGATCACCGATGCACAGGGCAATCCGGCCGGCCATTTCACGCTGGTGGACGATTACGGCCACCATCCGGTCGAGACCGCCGCTACCATCGCCGCCGCCCGGGGCGCCTATCCGGGCCGCCGCCTGGTGCTGGCCTTCCAGCCGCACCGCTATACCCGCACGCGCGACCTGTTCGAGGATTTCGTCAAGGTCCTGTCCTCGCCCGATGTGCTGGTGCTGGGCGAAGTGTATTCGGCCGGTGAAGCGCCCATCGTGGCCGCCGACGGCCGTTCGCTGGCGCATGCGCTGCGTGCGGCGGGCAAGGTGGAGCCGGTCTTCGTGGACGACATCGGCGACATGCCCGAGACCATCCGCAATGTGGTGCGCGATGGCGATGTGGTCATGACCATGGGCGCGGGATCGATTTCCGCCGTACCCGGCCGCCTGGTGGCGCAAGCCGGTGGCAAGAACGAACAGGGGGCCGCATGATCAGCCAGGACCAGATCAAGGCCTTCGGCCGTGTCGGCGTGCTCTTCGGCGGCCGCTCCGCCGAGCGTGAAGTGTCGATGATGTCGGGCAACGGCGTCTTGCAGGCCTTGCGCAGCAAGGGCGTGGATGCGCATCCCTTCGACCCGGCCGAGCGCAGCCTGGGTGAATTGCAGGCCGAGAAATTCGACCGCGTCTTCATCGCCCTGCATGGCCGCTACGGTGAAGACGGCACGCTGCAAGGCGCGCTGGAACAGATGGGCCTGCCCTATACCGGCCCCGGCGTGATGGCTTCCAGCATCGCCATGGACAAGATCATGACCAAGCGCATCTGGCTCTCGCACGGCCTGCCGACGCCGCGCTTCCTGAGCCTGGATGCCAAGGCCACCACGCGCGAGCAGCTGCGCGTGGTCCCTGATGAGCTGGGCCTGCCCTTGATGCTCAAGGCGCCGCACGAAGGCTCGACCATCGGCATTGCCAAGGTCAACGGTTATTCGGACATGCAGGAAGGCTTCGATCTCTGCGCCCGCTATGACAGCGTGGTGCTGGCCGAGGAGTTCATCCGTGGCCGCGAACTGACGGTGCCGGTACTGGGCACGGGCCGCGAGGCGCGCGCGCTGCCGGTCATCGAGATCCGCGCACCGGAGGGCAACTATGACTACCAGAACAAGTATTTCACCGACGACACGAAATATTTGTGTCCGGCGCCCCTTGACGAGGAACTGACTCGCCATTTGCAGGATCTGGCGGTACGTGCGTTCAATGCGCTCGGGTGCCGTGGCTGGAGCCGTGTGGACTTCATGCTGCGCGAGGCCGATGGCAAGAGCGAGCCCTTCCTGCTGGAAATCAATACCTCGCCGGGCATGACCGGCCATTCGCTGGTGCCGATGGCGGCCAAGGCCGTGGGCCTGAGCTATGAAGACCTGTGCTGCACGATCCTGCAGATGGCGTCGCTGGACATGACGCCCTCCAAGGACTGGACGCCGCAGGCGGGCCAGCCGTGACGGCCCGGGTTTAAGGAAGAACGCGTCGATGTGGCAGGACGTCAAGATGCTCAACGCCATCAGCAGTGCGCTCATTGCGCTGGTGCTGCTGGCCCTGGTGGCATCGGGTTTGTGGTGGGTGGCGCAGCGGCCGATGTTTACGCTGCACACGATACGTATCGAATCCTCCGGCGACATGCCGCTGGAGAAGGTCAATGCGTTGACGGTGCGCTCAGCTGCGGTGCCGCGCATCCATGGCAATTTCTTCACCGCCGATCTGACGGCGGTGCGGGCGGCCTTCGAAGCCGTGCCCTGGGTGCGCAAGGCCATGGTGCGGCGTGAATGGCCGGACCGGCTGGTGGTGAAGATCGAGGAACACAAGGCCCTGGGCACCTGGGGCGAGGATGGCAAGCTGCTCTCGCAGAAGGGTGACGTGTTCACCGCCAACCTGGCCGAGGCCGAGGATGACGGTGACCTGTTGGAGTTCGATGGCCCGCCCGGCAGCGAGAAGCAGGTGGTGGCGCGGCTGGCGCTGTTTCGCCAGTGGTTTGCGCCCATCAAGCTGGAGCCGGAGTCGCTGGTGCTGTCCAACCGCTACGCCTGGACCGTGCGGCTGGATAACGGCATGACCGTCGAGCTGGGCCGTGACCAGGGCGATGCGGTGTTGAAGGAACGGGTGGCGCGGCTGGTGGCGGTGTATCCGCAGCTGCTGGAAAGGTTGCAGGGCAAGATAGAAAGCGTCGACTTGCGCTATCCCAACGGGATGGCCTTGAAGGCAGATGGAATGGTGCTGGCGGCAATGAACGGGAAAAAGAAATAAGCGGAACGCTATGACAAAAGACGCAAAAAATCTGATCGTCGGTCTGGACATCGGCACCTCGAAAGTGGTGGCGGTGGTGGCCGAGGTGCTGCCCGATGGCCGCCATGAAGTGATCGGGCTGGGGCAGTCCGAATCCAAGGGGCTCAAGAAAGGCGTGGTGGTCAACATCGAGGCCACTGTCGAATCCATCCAGCGCGCGCTGGAAGAAGCCGAGCTGATGGCCGACTGCAAGATCCGCAATGTCTATACCGGCATTGCGGGCAGCCACATCCGCAGCTTCAATTCCAGCGGCATGGTCGCCATCAAGGACAAGGAAGTCACCGCCGCCGACGTCTCGCGCGTGATCGAGACCGCCAAGGCGGTCAACATCCCGACCGACCAGCAGCTGCTGCACACGGTCCCGCAGGAATTCATCGTCGACAACCAGGAAGACGTGCGCGAGCCCATCGGCATGAGCGGCATCCGCCTGGAAGTGAAGGTACACATCGTCACCGGCGCCGTCTCTGCCGTGCAGAACATCGTCAAGTGCGTGCGCCGCTGCGGCCTGGAAGTGTCGGACCTGATCCTGCAGCCGATGGCTTCGGCTGATTCGGTACTGACCACCGACGAGCGCGAGCTGGGCGTGGTGCTGGTCGACATCGGCGGCGGCACCACTGACGTGGCCGTCTTCACCGAGGGTGCGATCCGCCATACCGCGGTGATCCCGATTGCCGGCGACCAGATCACCAACGACATTGCCATGGCCCTGCGTACGCCGACGCTGGAAGCCGAAGAAATCAAGCTGCGCTATGGCGTGGCCAAGCAGATCCTGGCCGATCCGACCGAGACGCTGGAAGTGCCCGGCCTGGGTGACCGCAATCCGCGCACGCTGTCGCGCCAGGCGCTGGCGGCCGTCATCGAGCCGCGCGTGGAAGAGCTCTTCGCGCTGGTGCACCAGGTGGTGCGCGAGTCGGGTTATGAAGAGGTGCTCTCTTCGGGCATCGTGCTCACCGGTGGCTCGGCGATGATGCCGGGCATGACCGAACTGGCTGAAGACATCTTCCTCAAGCCGGCCCGCCTGGGCACGCCCGAATACAGCGGCCAGCTGGCCGACGTGGTGCGCAGCCCGCGCTACTCGACCGTACTGGGCCTGCTGCAGGAAGCCAAGAAACAGTATCTGCGCGGCTACATCGTGACGCGCCAGGAAGGCTCGGTGAAGGCGGTCTGGCAGCGCATGAAGGAATGGTTCCTCGGCAATTTCTGATCCATTCCCGCCGGCTGCCACGAGCGGCCTGTGGTGAATGCATCAGGATGTAAAAGCATTGGTCGTTGCTGGCGGTTCGGTTGTACGGTTCTGGCAGTAAAAATTGATGAGAACGGCAGCAAATTTGCAGCCGTGTTTTCTTAGAATAGCGGTATCAGTGTATTAAGGTTTCAAGGCATCAGTCGCATCATTGGCAGCATCGGTATCAGCATCAAAAATAGAAACAACAGGGAAGCACACATACGGACAGCAGTGATCAGTTGCTAGTCGTCACACCGCGTGATGCCTATCAACTGCCAGCTGCAGGACACATATATTTTAAGGAGTCATCATGGAAATCGATATGGTCGACAATGCGACGCTGGGTACGATCATCAAGGTCGTGGGCGTTGGCGGTGCTGGCGGCAATGCCGTGCAGCACATGATTAACAAGGGTGTGTCCGGCGTCGAATTCATCGCCGCCAATACGGATGCCCAGGCACTGAAGCAATCGAAGGCGCACAACGTCATCCAGATCGGTGATACCGGTCTGGGGGCCGGCATGCAGCCCGACGTCGGCCGCCGCCTGGCCGAGGAAACCCGCGCCCGCATCGAAGACTCCCTGCGCGGCGCACACATGGTCTTCATCGCCGCCGGCATGGGTGGCGGTACCGGCACCGGCGCTGCGCCGGTGGTGGCGCAAGTGGCCAAGTCGCTGGGCGCCCTGACGGTGGCCGTGGTCTCCAAGCCCTTCTCCTACGAAGGCCAGAAGTGCATGGACATCGCCGACGCCGGCCTGGAAGAGCTGACCCAGCACGTCGATTCGCTGATCATCATCTTGAACGAAAAGCTGGAAGAGATCTACGAAGACGACAGCATGATCGAATGGCTGTCCCACGCCGATGACGTGTTGAACAACGCGGTCGCCGGTATCGCCGAAATCATCAACGTGCCCGGCCACATCAACGTCGACTTCAACGACGTCAAGACCATCATGGGCGAGCAGGGCAAGGCCATGATGGGTACCGCCACCGCTGCCGGCGTGGACCGCGCCCGCGTGGCGGCCGAACAGGCCGTGGCCTCGCCGCTGCTCGATGGCATCGACCTGTCCGGCGCGCGCGGCGTGCTGGTCAACGTCACCGCCAGCCGTGGCTTGAAGGGCAAGGAAATCAAGGAAGTCATGGCTACCGTGCGCGCCTTCGCGGCACCGGACGCCTCGATCGCCCAGGGCATCGCCTACGATGACAGCATGGGTGACGAGATCCGCGTGACCGTGGTGGCCACCGGCCTGGGCCGTGCCCGCAAGGCCGTGCAACTGGTGCAGACCCCGGTCATGCGCACCGGTACCCACAACGAGCCGATGATGGCCGTCGGTGGCGTGATGCCGCAAGGTAGCGCGCAACCGGCCGGTGCCACTTTCGGCGGCCTGAAGGCCCCGGCCGTGTGGCGTCGCGAGTCGGCTTCCGACACCGTGCGTGCCCTGGAAAAGAACGGCATGGAAACCTACGACATCCCGGCCTTCCTGCGCAAGCAGGCGGACTGATCGTCGCTGGGCCACGGACGGCTGCCAGCTTCACAGCAGGCCGCTCCGTTCCAAGGCATACTAACGCCGCGCCTGGTGCGCGGCGTTTTTTCGTGCGCAGCGCGCCGGCAACTCATCTGCTGAATCGATCAATCGCGGCAGATGCATCTGTTTCACCACTTAATTCACTGTCCTACAACCAGACGAGGAAACACCATGACCATCAAGATCGGCGACCGCCTGCCCGAAGGCACCCTGACCGAATTCATCGAGACCGAGACCGAAGGCTGCAGCCTGGGCCCCAACGCCTTCAAGGTGTCGGACCTGGTCAAGGGCAAGAAGATCGCGCTGTTCGCGCTGCCGGGCGCCTTCACCCCGACCTGTTCGGCCAAGCACGTGCCGGGCTACATCGCCCTGGCCGAGCAGTTCAAGGCCAAGGGTGTGGATGAGATCTGGTGCATCTCGGTCAATGACGCCTTCGTCATGGGCGCCTGGGGCCGCGACCAGAAGGCCACCGGCATCGTGCGCATGCTGGGCGACGGCAGCGCCCTCTTCACCAAGGCCGTGGGCATGGAATTCGACCTGACCGAACGCAACATGGGCGTGCGCTCGCAGCGTTACTCCATGCTGGTCGAAGACGGCGTGGTCAAGCAGCTGAACCTGGAAGCCCCGGGCAAGTTCGAGGTCTCCGACGCCCAAACCTTGCTGGGCCAGCTGGGCTGATACGTGCCGGATCGCCCCGGCGATCAGGCAGAGAAGAAACGGCATGCTGCGGCATGCCGTTTTTCCTTGTGGAAACGGATTTATCGTTGTGATCGATGAATGAGCGCCTCCGTCCCCTGTTTTACAGATAGGAACGATTTGCAACAAAGCCGCACCGCGCGGGGCGGGGCAGGGGCATCTTGGCTATAATGGCCGGATGTTGAAACAGCGCACAATCAAGAATCTGGTCAAGACCACGGGCGTGGGCCTGCACTCCGGCACCAAGGTCGAGCTGACCCTGCGTCCGGCCGCAGCCGATACCGGCATCCTGTTCCGCCGCGTGGATCTCGATCCCGTGGTCGAGCTGCCGATGATCGCCACCGGCGTGGGCGATACCCGCATGGCCTCGACCCTGACCAAGGATGGCGCCAAGGTGTCCACCGTCGAGCACCTGCTCTCGGCCTGTGCCGGCCTGGGCATCGACAATCTCATCATCGACCTGACCGCCGAAGAAATCCCCATCATGGATGGCTCGGCCTCGTCCTTCGTGTTCCTGCTGCAGCAGGCCGGCCTGCAGGAGCAGAACGCGCCCAAGAAATTTATCCGCGTCAAGAAGGCGGTGGAAGTGCGCGAAGGCACCGGCGACAAGGAAAAATGGGCGCGCCTGGAACCCTATGACGGCTTCCGCCTGAAGTTCTTCATCGAATTCAACCATCCGGCCGTGGACGGTACCGGCCAGGTGGCCGAGGTTGATTTCGGCATCGACTCCTACGTCAAGGAAATCGCCCGCGCGCGCACCTTCGGTTTCATGCAGGATGTGGAAACCCTGCGCGGCATGGGCCTGGCCCGTGGCGGTTCCTTCGAGAACGCCATCGTCATGGATGAGTACCGCATCCTCAATGCCGACGGCCTGCGCTACGACAACGAGTTCGTGCGCCACAAGATACTGGACGCCATCGGGGACCTGTACATCATCGGCCACCCGCTGCTGGCCAGCTACGATGCCCACAAGTCCGGCCATGGCTTGAACAACCTGCTGCTGCGCGAATTGCTGTCGCAGCCGGATGCCTATGAAATCGTCAGCTTCGACCAGCTCGACCAGGCACCGCAGACCTATGTGATGCAAGCCAAGCAGGAGTGGGCGCTGAACTGACGCTTGCCCTGCTGCAGACGCTTCAATGCAAAACGCCCCGGCCTGGACCGGGGCGTTCGGTTTTCTGGCGAGCGCTTGCTGGCGATCTGACGAGAGAAATCTTGTAAATTTTTTAGAAGGATTTCGTCATCCGGCTATTTTTTGGACTATTTTCCCTCGAGAAATGGCGGGTCTTCTCCTGCCTGCTTGGCCAATCTGCGCTGGTCGCGGCGCCGTATCATGGCGTCGATAGCTTCCTTCAGGCCCTGGCTGCGCGGATCGCGGGCCAGCGTACTGCTGAGTTCGGCGAAGGAAGTGAGGGCGTTGTCGGTCAGCTCCAGCACCCGTTTTGGCGGGGACGGGGGGGCCGTCCGGCCAACTTGCACTTTGATTCGGATTGAATTAACCTGCCATCCGTCCTTCAGCAGGCGGTCCTGCAGCCTCGGGGTTTGCTGCTTCAACCGTGCCGCCAGCGCTGCATTGGGCGCGCTCATGACCAGCACGCCAGCTTCAAACTGCAAGATCTGACACGCGGCAAACATCGCCGGCAAGCTCGCGGCCACTGACTGCTGCAGCGTGCCCATGCGAGCCAGGGCGGGCAACAGCGCCGCCATCGTCGAATTCGACCGCAAGAAATCCGCGGCGCCCTTCGTGCTCTTCGCCATGCGTTGGGCACTCGTGGGAGCAGGCCGATAAGGGGTAAACGTAGATGCGTACTTCATCTTTAAACCTTATCACATCCGGTGTCTGACCGGCCGGAGACCAAGGAGCAAAGATGCAAATTATCCTGTTGCACCCCCGTTTCACCAAAGCCCGATCGGTCACGCTCGGCACCAAGCACCTCCTGCTGATGTTGCTGCTGCTGGTGGGCCTGATCGCCGGCGCTTCGCTGTCCATCACCTATTTCCTCCTCAACAAGGCCGGCGATCCGGATGCCGCGCCCATGCTGCACAAGCTGGCCGTCTCGATGAGCCAGGAAGAAGATGGCCGCAACGAAAAATTCCTGAAAGAGAACCTGGCCATGATGGCCGTGAAGGTCGGCGAGATGCAGGCCCAGATGATGCGCCTGGATGCACTGGGCGAACGCGTGCAGGGCCTGGCCGGCATCCGTCCGGAAGAATTCAATTTCAAGGAGCTGCCCGGTCGCGGCGGCGCCGAAGTCTCCAGCATCGCCGGCTCCGGCCGGGATGTCGGCATGGACGAGCTGCGCCGCATGCTCGACAACCTGGCCCAGGATGCCGGCCACCGCGCCGATTACCTCAACGCGGTGGAATCCACGCTGATGGGCGACAAGATCAAGTCGCGCCTGCTGCCCACCAATCAACCGGTCAACGTGGCCTACAACTCGTCGAGCTTCGGCTGGCGGCTGGACCCCTTCAGCGGCCACAACGCCTTCCATGAAGGCCTGGACTTCCCGGCCCCGGTCGGCACCCGCATCGTCGCTGCAGCCGCCGGGGTGGTGATCGCCTCGGAATATCATTATCAGTTCGGCAACATGCTGGAAATCGACCACGGCAACAACATCATCACCCGTTATGCCCACGCCTCGCGCCTGTTCGTGAAGGTGGGCGACATCGTCAAGCGCGGCCAGCACGTGGCCGATGTGGGTTCGACCGGGCGTTCGACCGGGTCGCACCTGCACTTCGAGGTGCGCATCCGCGGCATCGCCCAGGATCCGCGCAAGTTCCTGGCGCTCGGCGCCACCGGCGGCAACCAGCCCAAGCAGATGCCGGTCTTCGTCGCGGGCCGCTGAGCCCGTTGAGCCGAGTTCGGTCAGGCGCTTGCCGCCGTGGGGCGGGCGTTTGCGGCCGGGCAGGGTGGCCTGCAGGCCGCATTCCGGGTGCATCATTGCATCTCTGGCAAGCCCGGCATGACGATTTTTGCCAAATCTCCCTCTCCCATTGAAACCTTGCAAACACGCCCGATCTAAAGCGAATGCGGCGTGCAGGCGGCATGAAGAGGGGCTGGCGAGCCAATGCCCTCGGCCTGCATGCTAGAATCCATGGTTTATTTTCGGGCGTTGTCGGCTGGAATCCCGCGGCCGGGAGCCCAACGTCACTCTGCCGGATCGTTCATCGGCGCTTTTATAGAATCCAAGCATGTCATTCCTGACCAAGATTTTCGGCAGCCGTAACCAGCGACTGCTCAAACAATATCAAAAAATCGTCCGCCAGATTAACGCGCTGGAGCCGTCGGTCGAGAAGCTGAGCGACGCCGAACTGCAAGCCAAGACGCCCGAATTCAAGCAACGCATCGCCGGTGGCGAGACGCTCGATGCGATCCTGCCGGAAGCCTTCGCCGTCTGCCGCGAAGCGTCCCGCCGCGTGCTCAAGATGCGCCACTTCGACGTGCAGTTGATCGGCGGCATGGCGCTGCACTTCGGCAAGATCGCCGAAATGCGCACCGGTGAAGGCAAGACCCTGATGGCGACCCTGCCGGCCTACCTCAATGCCCTGGCTGGCAAGGGCGTGCACGTGGTGACCGTCAACGACTACCTGGCGCAGCGCGACTGCGAAGACATGGGCCGCCTCTACAGCTGGCTGGGCCTGACCACCGGCGTGAACCTGTCGCAGATGGAACACGACGTCAAGCAGGAAGCCTACGCCGCCGACATCACCTACGGTACCAACAACGAATTCGGTTTCGACTACCTGCGCGACAACATGGTCTTCGATGCCGATGACCGCGTGCAGCGCGCCCTGAACTTCGCCATCGTCGACGAAGTGGACTCGATCCTGATCGACGAAGCGCGTACCCCGCTGATCATCTCCGGCCAGGCCGAGAACCACACCGAGCTGTATCACAAGATGAACGCCGTGCCGCCGCTGCTGACCCTGCAGATCGGCGAAGAGACTCCGGATGGCAAGGGCAAGATCGAAGTCCCCGGTGACTACACCAAGGACGAGAAGAGCCACCAGGTCCTGCTGACCGAAGCCGGTCACGACAAGGCCGAGGAAATCCTGACCCAGATGGGCCTGCTGCCCGAGGGCGCATCGCTCTATGATGCCGCCAACATCACCCTGATCCACCACCTGTACGCCGCCCTGCGCGCGCACACCCTGTATCACCGCGACCAGCATTACGTGGTGCAGAACGGCGAAGTGGTGATCGTCGACGAATTCACCGGCCGCCTGATGACGGGCCGCCGCTGGTCCGATGGCCTGCACCAGGCCGTCGAAGCCAAGGAAGGCGTCAAGATCCAGAACGAGAACCAGACCCTGGCCTCGATCACCTTCCAGAACTACTTCCGCATGTATGCCAAGCTGTCCGGCATGACCGGTACGGCTGACACCGAAGCCTACGAATTCCAGGAAATCTATCACCTGGAAACCGTGGTGATCCCGCCCAACCGTCCCAATGCCCGCAAGGACCGCCAGGACCAGGTCTACAAGACCGCGCAAGAGAAGTACATGGCCATGGTCAAGGACATCCAGGACTGCTACGAGCGCGGCCAGCCCGTGCTGGTGGGCACCACCTCGATCGAGAACTCGGAACTGCTCTCGGGCATCCTGACCAAGTCCAAGCTGCCGCACAATGTCCTGAACGCCAAGCAGCACGCGCGCGAAGCGGAGATCGTGGCGCAGGCCGGCCGTCCCAAGATGATCACCATTGCTACCAACATGGCCGGCCGTGGTACCGACATCGTGCTGGGCGGCAACGTGGGCAAGCAGATCCAGCTGATCGAAGCGGACGAGTCCCTGTCGGATGCCGACAAGGCCGCCAGGTCGCAGCAGCTGCGCGATGAATGGCAGTCCCTGCACGACCACGTGGTCAATGCCGGCGGCCTGCACATCATCGGCACCGAGCGTCACGAATCGCGCCGCGTGGACAACCAGTTGCGTGGCCGTTCCGGCCGCCAGGGCGACCCGGGCTCCTCGCGCTTCTACCTCTCGCTGGATGATGCGCTGCTGCGCATCTTCGCCGGCGACCGCGTGCGCGCCATCATGGACCGCCTCAAGATGCCCGAAGGCGAACCGATCGAAGCCGGCATCGTGAGCCGCTCCATCGAGTCGGCCCAGCGTAAGGTGGAAGCCCGCAACTTCGACATCCGCAAGCAATTGCTGGAATACGACGACGTCGCCAACGACCAGCGCAAGGTCATCTACCAGCAGCGCAACGAGTTGCTGGAGTCGGCCGAGATGGCAGAGATGATCGCCTCCCTGCGCGAGGGCGTCTTCACCGACCTGTTCCGCGAATACGTGCCGGCCGAGTCGATGGAAGAGCAGTGGGACATCCCCGGCCTGCAAGCCGTGCTGAAGAACGAATGGCAGCTCGACATCGACCTGGAAGCCATGCTCAAGGCAGAACCCGACCTGGCCGAAGACGAGCTGCTGGAGCGCCTGCTCACCGCCGCCAAGGACACCTACGAAGCCAAGGTGGCCGTGGTCGGCGTGGATGCCTTCGCCGGTTTCGAGCGCAGCGTCATGCTCCAGAGCATCGACAACCACTGGCGTGAACACCTGGCCGCACTGGATCACCTGCGCCAGGGTATCCACCTGCGCGGCTATGCGCAGAAGAACCCCAAGCAGGAATACAAGCGCGAAGCCTTTGAGCTGTTCGCCCAGATGCTGGACCTGATCAAGAACGAAGTCATCAAGGTCGTCATGACCGTGCGCATCCAGAGCCGCGAAGAAATCGAAGCGGCCGAGGAAAGCATGTCCGGTGGCTCGCCCATCAACGTCAACTACCAGCACGCCGACTTCGATCCCGAAGCCGCGCCGGAAGAACTGCTGGCACCGACCGCCCAGGCCGATGGCGAAGACGACGGATCGGAATACCCCAAGGTCGGCCGCAACGATCCCTGCCCTTGCGGCAGCGGCAAGAAGTACAAGCAGTGCCACGGCAAGCTGGCCTGAACCAGACGTTCCCCGGTTCGGCCGCATTCCGGCCAGAAGTGAAGAGGCTGTCCACCCAAGCGGGTGGGCGGCCTTTTTTACATCCTGCAGGTGAAGGCTTCTGCAAAATTGGCCTGGCTCCCTTTATGATGAACGCTCCGGCAGCCCACGCCTGCCGCCCAGGAGAACAAGAAGATGTGCCTCGCCAAGATGTTTCGTGCTTCCCGTCTCAGCTTCACTGCCACCGCCATCGCCGTCCTGCTGGCCGGCTGCGCTTCCTCGCCGCTGCCGCAGTGGCGCGACAGCGGCAACCCCGGCTACGCGCCCGTCACGCCCTCCATCCCGGTGACCAATACCGGCGTGCCCGCCGTGGCCATCAGCACCGCTGCCCCCACGCGGGCGGCGCTGGTGGAGGCGGCCAAGGCCGAGTGGGATTTCTTTGGCAACCAGCAGATCGACATGCGCCATGAACCCTTCAGTGCCCCGCGCCTGGGCTTGCTGGAAGACGAGGGTGAGGCCGTGCAGCGGGTGGCCGAGTATTGGCACGCGGTCGGCAAGAACCTCACCGGTGCGGACTGCCAGCAAGCCTGGTCGGCGGCCTTCATTTCCTGGCTGATGGTGAGCACCAATGTGCCGCCGCAGGATTTCGCACCCAACGAAACCCATTTCAATTACTTGAGCTTCCTCAAGGACCGCCAGTCGCGCCCCTCGCCGCAATTCGTGTTGCGTCCCGCCGAGAGCGAGCCGATTGCGCCCGGGGACCTGATCTGCGCCCCGCGCGGCAACAACAACATCACCTCCATCGACGAGATCCGCCCCGGCCTGGCCGGCCATTGCGACCTGGTGGTGGAGGTGCATGCCGATGATGGCTGGGCTGGCGTGATCGGGGGCAATGTCTTCAATTCGGTCTCCGAATCCCTGATCCCGGTGGATGAGCAAGGCCGCGCCCAGCCGATTGCCGCGCGCCCGTGGCTGGTGGTGGTCAAGAACCTGCTGCCGTGATGGGCTGCCCATGCTGATCCTGGGCAAACTGTTGCTGGGACCGCTCTTGCTGGCGCAAGCCAAACGCCTGCGCCAGACTGCGCTGCGCCTGCCGGAAGCGGCCGGTCCGCGCAGCGGCATGGAGTTTCCCCCCATGCAGCCCCGGCTGGTGGCCGAGCCGCTGCGCGTGCTGGTGGTGGGTGATTCCTCGGCCGCCGGGGTCGGGGTGGAGCATCAGGAGCAAGCCCTGGCCCAGCCGCTGGCACGCCAGTTGGCCGAGCGCACCGGCCATCCGGTGGCCTGGCAACTGGTGGCCCAGAGCGGCGTCAATTCGCTCGAAGCGCTGGACCTGCTGACGCGCCATGACATCGGTCCGGCTACCGTTTTGGTGGTGGCCTTGGGCGTGAACGACGTGACCTCGCAGATGAGCCCGCAACGCTACGTGGCCAACCTGCGCCTGCTGTGCGAACGCCTCATGGCCCAGGCCGGGGTGGAACACATCGTCTTCTCGGGCTTGCCGCCCATGCACCTGCTGCCGGTGGCGCCGCAGCCGCTGCGCTGGTATCTGGGCCGCTATGCGCGCAAGCTGGACCGCGCCCTGCGCGACTGGATCGATGCCGAGGCCGCCTTGCGCTACTGCTCCCTGCAATGGGCGCTGCCGCATGAGATGGCGATTGACCGCTTCCATCCGGGCCACGGCCAGTATGCGCAATGGGCCAGGATGAGCGCCGAGATCATCGAAAGCGAGTTCCTGCGTCATCAGCCGGTGACGGAAAGTGTTTAAAATACGCGTTCCGATTTTTACGCTGAAAGCTCGCCATGGCCGTCAATTCCCCGATTCCCGTTCCTTCTGACCTGAAAGCCGTCGCCGGCATCGAACTCGGCCATGCCGAAGCGGGTGTGCGCAAGGCCAATCGCAAGGACGTGCTGGTCATGAAGCTGGCCGAGACCGCCACGGTGGCAGGCGTCTTCACCAAGAACCGCTTCTGCGCCGCCCCGGTGCAGATCTGCCAGGCCAACCTGGCGCAGTTGAGCGCCGGCAAGCCCATCCGCGCCCTGGTGATCAACACCGGCAACGCCAACGCCGGCACCGGTGAAGAAGGCCTGCAGCGCGCCAAGTCGGTCTGTGCCGCGCTGGCCCAGCAGATGGGTGTGGAGCCGCAGCAGATCCTGCCGTTTTCCACCGGCGTGATCCTGGAGCCGCTGCCGGCTGATCGCATCATCGCCGGCCTGCCGCAAGCCATCGGCAACCTGAAAGCCGACAACTGGTTCAACGCGGCCGAGTCCATCATGACCACCGACACCCAGCCCAAGGCCGCTTCGCGTACGCTCACCATCGGCGGCAAGCAGGTGGTGATGACCGGCATCAGCAAGGGCGCCGGCATGATCAAGCCCAACATGGCCACCATGCTGGGTTTCCTGGCCTTCGACGCCAAGCTGCCGCAGGCACTGCTGAACCAGCTGGTCAAGGATGCCGCTGACCACTCCTTCAACTGCATCACCATCGATGGCGATACCTCGACCAACGATTCCTTCATCCTGATGGCCACCGGTGCCGGCGAACTGGAGATCACCAGCGCCGACAGCGATGAATACAAGCAGCTGGCCGCTGCCGTCACCGACCTGTCGCAGCATCTGGCGCACCAGATCGTGCGCGATGGCGAAGGCGCGACCAAGTTCATCGAAGTGGCCGTGGAAGACGGCAAGAGCATCGAAGAGTGCCGCCAGATCGCCTACTCCATCGGCCATTCGCCGCTGGTCAAGACCGCCTTCTTCGCTTCCGATCCGAACCTGGGCCGTATCCTGGCCGCCATCGGCTATGCCGGCATCGACGACCTGGATGTGTCGAAGATCAACCTGTGGCTGGACGATGTGTGGGTCGCCAAGGACGGCGGCCGCAACCCGGATTACCGCGAAGAAGACGGCCAGCGCGTCATGAAGAAGGCCGAGATCGTGGTGCGCGTGAAGCTGGCGCGCGGCACGGCCAAGGCCTCCATCTGGACCTGCGACCTGTCGCACGACTACGTCTCGATCAACGCCGACTACCGTTCCTGAGCGTTTTTCTTCACCTCGCGGCGTTTCGCCGCCATCGGCCCACCCATCCCCGGGGCCGGTGGCGCGCCCGGGATGGTGGCGGCAACATGAATGCCCGCGCCCTCGGATCAATTTTATTCACACCGGCCGCCAGCGCCTTGCGCCACAATGGCGCGTGCATTCCCGCCCCGTTCATCCCGATTTGCGATCACCATGACCCAGCTAGACCAATTCCTGCAGCGTGCCGAAGCCTTGCTGGCGCGCGTCGAAGCCATCCTCCCCAACGCCGCCGCCCGTGAGCCCGACTGGAACGCCGCCGTCGCCTTCCGCTGGCGTGGTGCGACTGCCCAGCGTCCCGGTTACCTGCAGGCGGTGGGGCAGATCTCGAAGATCGGCCTGTCGGACCTGCATAACATCGGGCCGCAAAAGGAACAGATCGACCAGAACACCCGCCAGTTCGTCGAAGGGCGCCCGGCCAACAACGTGCTGCTGACCGGCGCGCGTGGCACCGGCAAGTCTTCGCTCATCAAGGCGTGCCTGAACCAGTACGCCGACCGTGGCCTGCGCCTGATCGAAGTGGACAAGGATGACCTGCACGACCTGCAGGACATCGTGGAACTGGTGGCGGCGCGTCCGGAACGCTTCATCGTCTTCTGCGACGATCTTTCCTTCGAGGAAGGCGAGGGCGGCTACAAGGCGCTGAAGGTGGCCCTGGACGGCAGCATCGCCGCGCAGTCGGACAACGTGCTGATCTACGCCACCTCCAACCGCCGCCACCTGATGCCGGAGCGCCTCTCCGACAACAATACCTACACCCACACCGAGGATGGCGACCTGCACCCAGGCGAAACGGTGGAAGAAAAGATTTCGCTTTCCGAGCGCTTTGGCTTGTGGGTGACCTTCTACCCCTTCAAGCAGGACGATTTCCTGGACATCGTGGCGCACTGGCTGCGCCACTTCGGCTGCAATGATGCGCAGATCGCCGAAGCCCGCGCTGATGCGCTGCGCTGGGCGCTGCAGCGCAGCTCGCGCTCGGGCCGCGTGGCCTGGCAGTTCGCGCGCGACTACGCCGGCAAGGCGCAAGGCTGATGAGCGGCGATTCCAAGGCGGTGGCCAAGCCCATCGACGTGGCCGTGGGCATCCTGATGCAGCCCAACGGCGACGTGCTGTTGGGCCAGCGTCCGGACGGCAAGCCTTATGCGGGGTACTGGGAATTCCCTGGCGGCAAGGTGGAGCCGGGCGAAAGCATCTTCGCGGCGTTGCAGCGCGAACTCAAGGAAGAGCTGGGGATCGAGGTGCTGGACGGCGAGCCCTGGTGCGGCGTCGAGCACGTCTATCCGCATGCCCATGTACGCCTGCATTTCTACATCAGCCGCCAGTGGCGCGGCGAGCCGCAGAGCCTGGAAGGCCAGGCCTTTGCCTGGCAGGGCAGCGTAGGGGTGGAACCGCTGCTGCCGGCCACCATCCCGCTGCTCCAGTGGCTGGATCAGCTGCGCTATGGCGACAAAGCCTGAAGATGGGTCGTTTTAAGGTGAAATGAAGGAAAAAGCCAGTCATCACTGCACGGGCTTGTCCCCTTCGTCTTCCAGCGGCAGGTTCACTGCGGGGATGGTGTACTTTTCTTCGGCCCAGGCACCCAGGTCGATTTGCTTGCAGCGCTCGGAACAGAAGGGGCGATACTTGTTCTTCTCGCTCCATTCCACCTTGGTGCCGCAGGTCGGGCAGTCTACGATCGTTGCCATACGTTTTACTTCACTTCATTCAATTCAGATTACGGATCAAAAGCCGCACAGCGCCAGTTCGAAGGGCACTTCGCCCTCGAAGGAGCGCGGCTTCTCGTCGCCATCCTGCTGGGTGAAACGCACCCACAGCATGTATTTGTTGGCCGAGATCTCGGGGATGGCCCCGAGGTTGATGTCCAGCGACAGGCGCAGCATCTGGTAGACCTTGCCTTGCAGCATCTGCTGGTAACTGCCGCCTTCGGCGTTGATTTTTACTGCATGTCCGGATTCGCGCAGCAATCGCATGACGATGGCGATGGCATCGAACAGCGGGATCAGCGGGGCGAACCAGTTGGAGATGTCCTGGAAACGGCGCTCGTAGGGATGCTGTTGCCAGGCGTAATAGGCCGGCAGGTCGAATTCGCAGGCACCGCCCGGGATGATGGTGCGGCCGCGAATGCTCATGAGCCATTCATTGTCGCGGATGTTCTGGCCGGTCTTGCCCTGGGCGGCCGAGAGGGCGCTGCTGGCCTGGTCGACTTCGGCCAGGATGGCATTGAGCATCTCGGGCTCGACATTGGGATTGGACTGGTAGGCCAGCAGGATCTGCTTTTGCCGTTCCAGCTCTTGCAGCAGGTCGGACTTGAGGTCGGCGCGTCCGGCGACCTCCAGCATTTCAAAAATGGTGGCAAGGGCGATGTGATGCTGATGCGGGCTTTCCTGGTGCAGGAAGAAGACGAATTTCTCGTAGAGATCTTCCAGTCGCAACAGCGTGCGAATACGCTCATTGAAAGGGTATTCGTAGACGATCAAAGCATGATCCCTTTATTGGTTGAACCGGACTTGTTAGGCCGCTGACAGGCCGCGTGGGTGCAATAACCTCGTCAACATGTGCAATGTCTGTGATTCTGACCCATGCAGCAGAAAATTACAAATGCAGTCGGCATCAAATGAAGCCGCAGGAGCGCATCGCATTTGCCGCGCTGCCCAAGTGCATTGCCGCTGCCGCGCGGCCAGCACCATCGCTCAGTGCCCGCCCGCCAGCGCCATGTAGCGCGCGTGCAGCTCGCGTACCTGATGCGGCAGGTCGGCATTGCTGCCGCCGTTGTCGATGACGTCCTGTGCCACCGCCAGCCGCGCCTGCCGGCTGGCCTGCGCGGCCATGATGGCTTCGACTTCCTCACGCTGCAGGCCGTTGCGCTGCATGACGCGCGCGATCTGCAACTCTTCCGGACAATCCACCACCAGGATGCGGCTGGCACGGCCGACCCAGGTGCCGGACTCCACCAGCAGCGGCACCACGAAGATGACATAGGGACCGGCGGCATCCTCGGCCTCGCGCACGGTTTCGCTGCGGATCAGCGGATGCAGGATGGCTTCCAGCGCATGGCGTGCCGTCGGGTTGCCGAAGACGTGCTGGCGCATGCGGGTGCGGTCCATGGCACCGTTCGCATCGATGAATTCGCCACCGAAATAATCGCGGATGGGATCGATGGCCAGGCCCTGCGGTGCGGTCAGTGCATGGGCGATGGCGTCGGTATCGACCAGCGAAGCACCGAGTTCGCCAAACAGGTTGGCCACCGTGGTCTTGCCGCTGCCGATGCCGCCGGTCAGGCCGATGGTGAAGCGTTCAATCAATGAGGTCATGGGATCAGAAGTCATAGAGTAGTTGCGTGAGCCAGCCATGGCCCATCAGCAGGGTCAGCATGCCGGCAGTGGCCAGGCAGGGTCCGAAGGCAATGGCCTGGCCGCGCTGGTGGCGGCCAAAGCCCATCAGCGCCAGCCCCAGCACTGCGCCCAGCGCCGAGGCCAGCAGCAAGACCAGTGGCAAGGCCTGCCAGCCCAGCCAGGCCCCGAGCGCGGCCATGAGCTTGAAGTCGCCATAGCCCAGGCCCTCCTTGCCGGTCGCCAGCTTGAAGATCCAGTAGATCAGCCACAGCACGCCATAGCCGGCCATCGCGCCCAGCACGGCATCCTGCAGCGGCACCAGGCGATGCACCACGTTGACCAGCAGGCCCAGCCACATCAAGGGCAGGGTGAGGTCGTCGGGCAGCAGCATGGTGCGGGCATCGATCACCGCCAGCGCAATCAGGAAGGACGCGCACATCATCAGCGCCGCGCCGTGCAGGCCCAGGCCGAAACGCCATGCCAGCAGGGCGAACAGCAGTGCGGTCAGCAGTTCCACCAGCGGATAGCGCGCGCTGATGGGGTGGGCGCAGAAGGCGCAGCGTCCGCGCAGCAGCAGCCAGCTCAGTACGGGAATCTTGTGATGCTGCGCCAGCGGCGCGGCGCAATGCGGGCAGGCGGAGGCGGGCAGCCAGAGGTTGTAGCGGTCAGCATGGGGCAGGGCTTCGCCGCGTTCCCCTGCGACGAAGTTGGCGGTCTCGCGCAGCATCATCAGCGGCACGCGGTGAATCACCACATTGAGGAAGCTGCCGACCAGCAGGCCCAGCAGCGCCGCCACACCGGCAAGCATGGTGTTGCCGGGGAGGGCCAGGGCATCCAGGAAAGACATCGTCGGGTTCAACTGGTTTGGTCGTCAAAGAAGGGGAAGACAGGCGTGCCGGTTTACACCACTGCACCCATGCGGAACACCGGCAGGTACATCGCCACCACCAGGCCGCCGATCACCACGCCCAGCACCGCCATGATAACGGGTTCCATCAGGCTGGTGAGGGCGGTGACGGCATCATCGACCTCGCGTTCGTTGAGATCGGCGATCCTGGCCAGCATGGCGTCGAGGGCGCCGGCCTCTTCGCCCACGGCCGTCATCTGCACTGCCAGGTCGGGGAAGACGCCCGTGGCCTGCATGGCCGCATGCAGCGAGGCGCCGTTGCGCACGGCGTCGCGCACGGCCAGCGAGGCGTCGGCATAGACCACGTTGCCGGCCGCGCCAGAGACCGTTTCCAGTGCTTCCACGAGGGCGATGCCGGCACCGAAGAGGGTGCCGAAGGTGCGGCTCCAGCGCGCCAGCGCCGCTTGCCGCAACAGCTTGCCGAACAGCGGCAAGGACAGGCTCAGGCGCTGCGCCGCCAGTCGCAGCGGAAGATAGCGCCGCCACGCCAGGGTCGCCAGCACGCCCGCCACCAGCGTGCCCAGCAGCAGCCACGGGCCATGCTGGCCCAGCAGGCGCGCCGTGGCCATGACGATGCGCGTAGGCAGCGGCAATTCGGCCCCGAACTGCTGGAACATCTGCTCGAAAGCCGGCACCACCCACAGCATGATGACCACCGTCACGATGATGGCCACCAGCACCACCGCGCAGGGATAGGCCAAGGCCGCGCGCACCTTGCCGCGCAAGGCCAGTGACTTTTCGCGATAAAGGGCGATGCGCTCCAGCATGATGTCGAGCATCCCCGCTTCTTCGGCGGCGCGCACCAGGTTGCAGAAGAGCGCATCGAACTGGCGCGGATGGCGCGCCAGCGCCGCATGCAGGCTCTCGCCGCGCGCCACGGCCTGGCGCACATCGGCCAGCAGCGCGGCCAGTGCGCTCTGGCCGGCGCCGCGAATGGCCACATCCAGCGACTGCAGCAGCGGCAACCCTGCCCGCAGCATGGTGGCCAATTGCCGGGTGAAGAGGGCGATCTGTTTGGCGCTGATGCGGCCACGGGTCCTGGCCGTGGCCGGGTTTGATGCAGGGGCCGGGCTGTTGTCGGGTCCGGCCGCACGCTCCTCGCGCCGCAGCCGCGCCACACGCATCCCCTGCTGGCGCAGCCGGGCACGTGCCTGCGCTTCATCGCTGGCTTGCACCACACCGCGTTGCGCACGATTGTGGCGGTCCAGCCCTTCCCAGCGGAATACGGACGCCGATGTCTTGCGATCAGGTACAGGCAAGGATTTCTCCCACGCTGGTTTCACCGCGCAAGACCTTCAGCAGTCCCGCCCGCCGCAGGTCGATGATGCCCTCTGCTTGCGCCTGCCGGCCCAGTTCCAATGTGCCGGCCTGGGCCAGGATGAGCGACTGCATGGCCGCGCTGACCGGCATGACCTGATAGATGCCGGTGCGCCCGCGAAAGCCGGTCTGGTTGCAGGCCGGGCAGCCGTGCGGCACGAAGGTGGCCGGCGTGCCACCGGCCGGACGGCGGCAGCGGCACAGCTTGCGCACCAGCCGCTGGGCCACGATCAGGCTGACCGATGCCGCAATGTTGTAGGCCGGCACGCCCATGTTGAGCAGCCGCGTGAGCGTGGCCGGGGCATCGTTGGTGTGCAGGGTGGAGAGCACTAGGTGCCCGGTCTGCGAAGCCTTGACGGCGATGTCGGCGGTTTCCAGGTCGCGGATCTCGCCCACCATCAGCACATCCGGATCCTGGCGCAGGAAGGCGCGCAGCGCCAGGGCGAAGTCCAGTCCGGCGCGTTCGTTGATGCTGACCTGGTTGATGCCGGGCAGGTTGATTTCCACCGGATCCTCGGCGGTGGCGATGTTCACGCCGGGCTGGTTCAGCCGCTGCAGGCAGGCATACAGCGAGACCGTCTTGCCGGAGCCGGTCGGCCCGGTCATCAGGACCAGCCCGTGCGGCTTGCTGATGGCTTGCAGCAGCGCTTCCTGCTGGGCCGGTTCGTAGCCGAGGTCGCTGATCGACAAAGCCGCCTGCGCAGTATCGAGAATGCGCAGCACGATCTTTTCACCGAACTGCGTGGGCAGCGTCGAGACACGGAAATCCACCGTGCGCGCGCCCAGCGCCAGGCGCATCTTGCCATCCTGGGGCAGGCGTTTTTCGGCGATATCCAGCCGCGCCAGGATCTTCAGGCGCGTGGCCAGCTTGTCGCGCAAGCTCAGCGGCGGCTGCGCCAGCTCATGCAGCACGCCATCCAGGCGCAGGCGCACGCGGAAGACATGTTCGAAGGGTTCGAAATGCAGGTCGGACGCGCCCATGCCGACCGCATCGGCCAGCAGCTTGTGCAACAGGCGCACCACGGGAACGTCATCTTCGGCCACGGCCGTGTCGGGAGTGTGCAGCATGGGAGACCTCGCGCAGGGGCGCTGCCGCAGGGCAACGCACAGGGGAGGGCAAGTCTCCCACGCGCGGTGGCCGCCCGAAAAGCGGGCCGGCCGTTTGCGCGGGACAAAATCGGAGGAGTTCGATGCCGGCCTGCGAGGCCCGGCGCAGGCTCAGTCCTGTGCCTTCACTTTCGCAGGCATGGCAATGAGCTTGACCATGCGGATGGCCTGGTTCTGTACCTGTACGATCTCGATCACGCAGCCATCGATCTTGACCGACACCGCGGCTTCGGGAATGTCCTGCAGGGTTTCCAGCAGCAGGCCGTTGATGGTCTTGGGGCCATCCAGCGGCAGCTTCAGGCCCAGGCGCTTGTTGATGTCGCGCAGGGTGGCGCTGCCTTCGAGCAGGCAGGTACCGTCCTTGTCCCAGCCGAAGCCTTCGCCGGAGGAGCCGGGCGAGGAGGTGGTGAATTCGCCGATCATCTCTTCGATGATGTCCTCCAGCGTCACCAGCCCCTGCACTTCGCCGTATTCATCGACCACGATGCCCAGGCGTTCGTGGTTTTCCTGGAAGTACTGTAGCTGGGTGAAGACATCGGTCTCCACCGGCACGTAATACGGGGCCGAGAGCAGGGCGCGGATGTCGTCGTGGGTGATGTCGTCTTCCTGGCGGAACAGCGAGACCGTCTTGCGCACATGCAGGATGCCGACGATCTGATTGATCTCGCCCTCGAACACCGGCAGCTTGTTGTGATAGCAGGTGGCCAGCTGGTGCAGGATCTCCTCCACCGGGGCGGCCAGGTTCAGGGCCTCGACCTGGGCGCGCGGAGTCATGACGTCTTCCACCGAAATCTTTTCCAGGTCGAACAGGTTCAGCAGGATGCTCTTGTGCTTCTGCGGAATGAAACTGCCGCCTTCGAGCACGATGGAGCGCAGCTCTTCGGGTGAAATGCGCTGCTCGGCCGCGCGCGCTCCGGTCTTGATGTGCAAGACCTTGAGGATGGCCGAGACGAAGATGTTGACGAACCACACCAGCGGCTTGGCCACCCGCATCAGCGGCTTCAGGATGAAGCTGGTAAAGAGCGCAATGCGTTCGGGATGGGTGGCGCCGATCACCTTGGGCACGATCTCGGCAAAGATGATCAAGAGCGCCGCCACGAAGGCGGTGGCCGCCGTGATCACGCGCTGGTGGTTGCCGAAGGCGGCAATGGCCAGCGCCGTCACCAGGGCCGTGGCCAGCGCATTGATGAGGGTATTGGCGATGAGGATCAGCGAGAGCAGCCGCTCAGTGCGATCCAGCAACCACAGGATGGTGATGGCGGCCCGGTTGCCCTGTTTGGCCAAATGCCGCAGGCGATGGCGGTTGGCGGCCATCAGCGCCGTCTCGGTCATGGAAAAGAAGGCCGAGAGCAGAATGAGAATGAGGAGTGCAAGAGCTTGCACCCATATGGGTACGGTATCCAAACGTTGCCGTCAGTGGGTTGCCCTCACGCATGGGAGGGAGTCGGCGGGCCTGTTCGCGTGTCGTCATGACAGGCAAGCCAGGGCGGCCAGCGAGCGCCAAAGTCTAGACGATGGGGGCGTATCCCGCAAGCCGGGCGGCGGGGCGGTGTGGCGGCTGCGCCCGGACTTGCCCTTCAGTAACCCTTGGCCCGGTCGTAGAGATGCGGCGGCGGCAGCCCGCCCAGCATGGCGGCAATGGCCACGGCCGCCTGCCTGGCGCGCTCGCGGCGCGAGGGCGTAGCCGCCGCATGGGGCGTGACCAGCACGCGCGGATGGCGCCAGACGGCAGCCTCGGCAGGCAGCGGTTCTTCATCGAACACATCCAGCACCGCACCGGAGACGTGCCCGCTGTCGAGCGCGGCCAGCAGATCGGTCAGGCACACGTGGCTGCCGCGGCCGACGTTGATGACCGCAGCACCCTGCGGCAATTGGCGCAGGAGATCGGCATTGATGAGGTGGCGGGTATCGGTGGTCTCGGGCAAGAGGCAGATCAGGATATCGGTGCGGGCCAGGAAGTCCGGCAAGGCATCGGCCCCGGCAAAGCAGGCCAGGTCCTTTTCGCTGCGCGGCGAGCGCGCCCAGCCGGCGGTCTCGAAGCCGACCGCCGCATGCATGCGCGCCGCCGACAGGCCCAGCGCACCCAGGCCGAGCACGCCCACGCGGGTTTCGCGCGCGGTGCGGGGCGTGGAGAATTCGCGCCATTGGGCACGCGCCTGCTGGGCGATGATGCGCGGCATGTCCTTCAACAGCATCAGGCTGCTCATGAGCGTGAATTCGGCCATGCGCTGCTGCGTCTCAGGGGTGACCATGCGCACGATGGGCAGCGCCGGCAGGTGCGGGTCTGCAAGGATGTGATCGACGCCGGCTGCGGCACTGATGATGGCCTGCAGGTTGGGGAACTGCGCCAGCCGCCCCGGTTCGGGTTGCCACACCAGCACGAACTGCACGCGCGCCGGATCGACTTGCGGATCGTCCCAGGCGCGCACGTCGAGGCCCAGTTCGGGCGCGAATTCATGAAAGCTGGCACGCCACTCGGCCAGCGCGGCGGCACCGCCGGACTTGATCAGCAGCACGGGGGCAAGGGGAGAGGCGGGCGAGCTCATGCTTGTGGCTCCACGGGATTGGCCTGGTGCATGGGCCGGCGCAAGGCCGGGTCGAAGGGATTGATCCGGCGCGACAGGGCGGCCGCTTCCCGCTGCAGCATCTGCACTACGGTGGGCAGGCGTTCCGTGGTCAGGCGCGCGGTGAGCGTGCCTACGCTCAAGGCACCGACGATGTTGCCGCCGGCATCGAAGAGCGGTACGCCCAGCCCGGCCATGCCATCGAGCAGGCCGGCCTGGCGCGCGGCATAGCCGGTCTCGCGCACACGCTCGATTTCCGTGCGCAGGTAGACCTCGTCATAGACCCCGAACTCGCGCAGGCGCGGCACGTTGTAGCGGATCACTTCCTCGCGTTCTTCTTCCGGTAGGAAGGCGAGGATGGCCAGCGCGCCCTGGCCCACACCCAAGGCGACCCGCCCGCCGATGTCGCCGGTGAAGGCGCGGATCGGGAAGGGACCATCGACGCGATCCACGCACACCGCATCGAAGCGCGAGCGCAGCAGCAGGAAGACCGTGTCGCCCAGGCTGCCGCACAGCCGCAGCAGCGCCGGGCGGCACAGGCTGCGCACATCCGACGCATTGCCGGCGCGTGCGGCCAGGGCGAAGAGGTCCATGCCCAGGCGATACAGCTTGCTGCGCTCATCCTGTTCCACCACGCCTTCCCCGGCCAGCGATTGCAGCAGCCGGTGCGTGGTGCCCTGGGTCAGGCCGATGGCCTTGGCCACTTGCGTCACCCGCATGCCTTGCGGTGGTGCATCGGCCAGTGCACGCAACACCGCAAAGGTGCGCTGGATGCCGTTGACCGGCAGGGAGGCGGGGGCGCTGGCGGCCGTGGCCTCGTCGTTGTGCTCGCTCATGAGGGGGCTTTGTCTGCTGGGTGGAATCGACGGCGGTTCGCTCGCCGATGCATTTCATTGAATGGAATAAATATAAAAAATTTCCCGACTGTCGAAATACGATAGCAGAATTGGCACCGAAATTGCATCAATAACGAAACAGGAGACGCGCCGCTCACATCGCTTCAGCGATGGGGTTGCGTAATTGAAAGTATGCATCGGAGCGCCCGCCGGCCGACAAGCCCGCCAGCCGTGCAGCGCCCGAACCTTGCGACAGGGAGCTTGCAATGTCATTTCTCACGCTGACCAATGTCAGTAAGTTCTATGGCGATACCCAGGCGGTATCGGGGTTCAACCTCACGGTGGAAAAGGGTGAGTTCATCTCCCTGCTCGGTCCTTCGGGCTGCGGCAAGACCACCACCCTGCAGATGATCGCGGGCTTCGAGGCCGTCAGCGGCGGCCGCATCGAACTCGACGGCCGCGACATCACGCACGCCAAGCCCAATACGCGCGGCCTGGGCATCGTGTTCCAGACCTATGCGCTGTTCCCACACATGACAGTGGAGCAGAACGTGGCCTTCGGGCTGGAGATGCGCAAGTGCGGCGCCGCTGAAAAGCGCGACCGCGTGGCGCAGGCCCTGTCGCTGGTGCATCTGGAAAAACACGGTGCGCGCTATCCGCGCGAACTCTCCGGCGGCCAGCGCCAGCGCGTGGCCCTGGCGCGCGCGCTGGTGATCGCCCCGCCGGTGCTGCTGCTGGATGAACCGCTGTCCAACCTCGACGCCAAGCTGCGCGAAGAGATGCAATTCGAACTGCGCGACATCCAGCGCAAGGTCGGCACCACCACCATCATGGTCACGCACGACCAGAGCGAAGCCATGTCCATCAGCGACCGCGTGGTGGTGATGGAAGCCGGCCACATCACCCAGGTCGGCCGTCCAGTGAACGTGTATGAACATCCGGCCAACCGCTTCATCTCCACCTTCGTGGGCAAGGCCAACCTGCTCGAAGGCCAGGTGGTCGGTGCCGCAGGTGAACGTGCCGACATCGCGGTGGGCGGCATGATGCTGTCGCTGGAGAGCACCGACAGCGGACTGCGCGGCGGTGGCCGCGTGGTGCTGGGCCTGCGTCCGGAAAAGATCCGCTGTACCGCGCCCGGCCAGGGCCGCTGCAATGGCGAAGTGGTGCGCCGCTTCTTCCTCGGCAGCCAATGGATGTATGAAGTGGAGACCCCGCTGGGCCTGCTCTCGGTCCTGTCGGCCAACGATGGTGCCGAAGCACTGGAGCAGGGTGCTGCCGTCGGCCTGGCATGGAGCGACTACAGCCTGCGCCTGGTCTCCACCGCCCGCAGCGATGAAGGGGTCGCAGCATGAGCGCGGCCGGCACGACTTCCGTGGCACCGCCCGTGGTGAGTGCCGCCGCCAGCGACAAGGCGCCCGGCCAGCGCAGCCTGCCCTGGCTGATGTCGGCCCCGGCCATCGTGCTGTGCACGGTGATGCTGCTGGTGCCGCTGGTGCTGACCTTCCTGCTCTCCTTCAACGCCTATGATGCCGAGACCGGCCCCAAGGCCGGTACCTTCACGCTGGAGCATTACGCAGCGGTGCTGACCGATCCGTATTACTACGGCATCTTCTGGCGCACGCTGTGGATCTCGGGCCTGGTCACGCTGATCTGCATCGTCGTCGGTGCGCCCGAGGCGTACATCCTCAACCGCATGCGCAAGCCCTGGCGCTCCATCATGCTGCTGGTGGTGCTGGCCCCGCTGATGATCTCGGTGGTGGTGCGCGCCTTTGGCTGGAGCATGCTGCTCGGTCCCGAAGGCCTCATCAACGGTACGCTGGTGGCGCTGGGTTTTGCCAAGGTCAAGCTGCTCTATACCGAAACGGCCATCGTCATTGCGCTGGTGCATGTGATGCTGCCCTTCATGGTGATCCCGGTGTGGACCTCGCTGCAGAAACTCGATGGTGGCGTGGCCAACGCGGCGCTGTCACTGGGTGCCTCGCCCATCACGGTGCTGCGCCGTATCGTGCTGCCGCAGATCATGCCCGGCATTCTCTCGGGCAGCCTGATCGTCTTTGGCCTGTCGGCCAGCTCCTTTGCCATTCCGGGTCTGCTGGGCGGACGCCGCCTGAAGATGATGGCCACCATCATCTATGACGAATACCTGCACGAACTGAACTGGCCGCTGGGCGCAGCCATCGCGCTGCTGCTGCTGGTGGCCAACCTGGTCATCATGCTGGGCTGGAACCGCATGATCGAACGCCGCTACAAGAAAGCGCTGGGCTGAACCATGAACAAGAACGGACCGATTGCATTGTGCTTCAATGCGCTGGTGATCCTCTTCACGCTGGCCCCGATCCTGGTGGTGTGCGTGATCGCCTTCACCCCCGAAAACACCCTGACCATGAACGGGCCTGAATTCTCGCTGCGCTGGTTCAAGGCGGTGTTTGAGTTTCCTGATTTCGTGAGCTCCTTCTGGAACAGCCTCTGGCTGGCGCTGGCAGCGGCCACCATCTCCACGGCGCTGGCCATTCCGGCGGCCATGGCGCTGGTGCGTTATCCGCATCGCTGGTCCGGCGTATTGCAGGGCCTGTTCCTGTCGCCGCTGATCATTCCGCACCTGGTGCTGGGCGTGGCGCTGCTGCGCCTGTTCTCGGTGGTGGGTGGCGCGGGCAGTTTCGGCTGGCTGGTGCTGGCGCACTCGCTGGTGGTGACGCCCTACACCATGCGCCTGATCATGGCCGCGCTCATCGGCTTCGACCGCAGCGCCGAGCATGCCGCCCTGTCGCTGGGGGCCACGCGCTCCACGGTGTTCCTGCGCATCACCCTGCCGATGATCCTGCCGGGCATCACCGGGGGCTGGCTGCTGGCCTTCATCAACAGCTTCGATGAAGTCACCATGTCCATCTTCGTGACCTCGCCCTCGACGGTGACGCTGCCGGTGCGCATGTACATGTATGCCACCGAATCCATCGATCCGATGATGGCGGCCGTCTCGGCGCTGATGGTGGGCATCACGGCGGTGGCCATGATCATCCTGGATCGGGTCTATGGCCTGGACCGCGTGCTGGTGGGGCGTTCATGAATCACACCTCTGCTCCTGCACAGGCCCAGCTGGTGCGGCTGGCCGAAGGCGATCGCGCTGCGGTCAGCTTCACGCTGGACGGCCGCCCGGCGACCGCGCTGGAAGGCGACACGGTGCTGACCGCCGTGCTGACCAATACCTGCAGCCTGCGCCGCAATGAATTCAGCGGCCAGCCGCGTGCCGGCTTTTGCATGATGGGCGCGTGCCAGGATTGCTGGATCGCCACCGACAGCGGCGAGCGCCTGCGCGCCTGCTCCACCTTCATCCGTGCCGGCATGCAATTGCGCAGCGGCCAGGAGGAACCCGCATGACGCGCGCAGCTCCCGTCATCGTCGGTGCCGGCCCGGCCGGTGTGCGTGCGGCGCAGACGCTGCTGGCCCATGGCGTGCGGCCCATCGTCATCGATGAAGCCGCGCAGGCTGGCGGCCAGATCTATCGCCAGCCGCCGCGCGGTTTCCTGCGCAGCCGCAAGACGCTCTACGGTTTTGAAGCCAGTCGCGCGCAATCGGTGCACAGTACTTTCCATGCGCTGCGCGAGGCCATCGACTATCGTCCCGGCACCCTCGTCTGGAATGCCCAGCCGGGTTTGCTGGACCTGATGGAGGGCGGTGCGCAATCCGCGTCCACCCTGGCCTGGGAAGACATCATCGTGGCCACCGGTGCGACTGACCGCGTGCTGCCTTTCCCCGGCTGGACCACGCCGGGCGTCTATACGCTGGGCGGCTCGCAGGTCGCGCTCAAGTTCCAGGGCTGTGCCATCGGGCGCTCGGTGGTGTTGGCCGGCAATGGTCCGCTGCTCTATCTGGTGGCCTATCAATATGCCAAGGCCGGTGCGCGGGTGGCGGCGGTGCTCGACAGCAGCAGCCTGGCCGACCGCATCGCCGCACTGCCCGCCATGCTGGGCCAGCCGGCCTTGCTGGCCAAGGGTATCTACTACCTCGCCTGGCTCAAGCTGCATGGCGTGCCGGTGCATTCGCACGCGCGGGTGCTGCGCGTGGAAGGCGATGCGCGCGTGCAGGCGCTGGTCTGGCGCCGCGAGAACCTGGCAAGCGCAGGTGGCAAGCCCGGTCCCGAGCAGCGCATAGAATGCGATGCCGTCGGCTTCGGCTATGCACTGCGTTCTGAAACGCAACTGGCTGATCTGCTGGGTTGCCGCTTCCAGTTCGACAGCCTGCAGCGCGCGCATCTGCCGGTGCGCGACAAGAGCACCCGCAGCAGCGTGCCGGGCGTCTATCTCGCCGGTGACGGTGCCGGCATCATGGGGGCCGATGCCGCCGAGCTGGCCGGCGAACGCGCTGCGCTGGCCTTGCTACAGGATCGCGGCATCGCCGTCGATGCGGCCCGTGTGACGCAGATCGAAGCCGAGCTGGCGCGCATCGGCGCTTTCCGACTCGGACTGGAACGCGCCTTCCCCTTCCCCGAACGCTGGGCGGCCACCGCACCGGACGATCTGGTGATCTGCCGCTGCGAGAACATCCGCGCCGGTGAATTGCGCGCGGCCGTGCGCGAGAAAGGCGCAGCGGAAATGAACCGGCTCAAGGCGCTTACCCGCGTTGGCATGGGCCGTTGCCAGGGCCGCATGTGTGGTGCGGCGGCCGCCGAAATCCTGGCGCATGCTGCCAGCCTGCCGGTGCAGGAAGTCGGACGGCTGCGCGGCCAGGCACCGATCAAGCCGATTCCATTGGGCATGCATGTACCGGCGCCCGAGCCGGTCCCGGCGCGCGTGATCGCGCTGCATGCGCAGGAGGATGCCTCATGAAGAGCCTCAATACCGAAGTCCTCATCATCGGCGGCGGCATCGTCGGCACCTCGGCTGCACTGGTGCTGGCCAAAGCCGGACGCCGCGTGACCATCCTGGAGCGCGACCTGTGCGGTGCGCGTTCCAGCGGCATCAATTATGGCGGCGTGCGCCGCCAGGGCCGGCCCGAAGTGCAGCTGCCGCTGTCGCAACGCGCACATGAGATCTGGGGCGATCTGCAGTCCCTGATCGGCACCACCGGCGAATACGAACGCAGCGGCCACTTCAAGCTGGCCCGTAGCGAGGCCGACATGCAATCGCTGATCGCCTATGCCGAACTGAGCCGCCCCTATGGCCTGGGGATCGAACTCATCAGCGGCGAACGCCTGCGCCAGCAATGTCCCTGGCTGGGTGGCGCGGCGGTCGGCGGCTCGCTGTGTCCCGAAGATGGCCAGGCCAATCCGCGCCTGGTCTCGCCGGCCTTTGCGCGCGCGGCCGAAGCGGCAGGTGCGACCGTGATCGAGCGTTGCGAAGTCATGCAGGTGGGCCACGATGGCCGCGACTTCGTGGCCGAAGCGCGGCAGGGTGGCGATACCCTGCAGGTGCGTGCGGAAGTGCTCATCAATTGCGCCGGTGCCTGGGCCAATCGCATGGCGCAATCTTTTGGCGAGACCGTCCCCCTGACCAGCGGCCATCCCAGCATGGTGGTGACCGAACCGATTCCCCACTTCCTGCCCTGGAGCCTGGGCGTGGAGGGCGGCTCCATCTACTGCCGCCAGGTAGCGCGCGGCAACGTGGTGCTGGGCGGCGGCCGCGGCTACGAGCAGGATGAACTGCGCGCCCGCGCCTCGCACGATTCCATTCTCGGGCTGCTGCCGCAGGCGGCGGCCTTGCTGCCGGCGCTGCGCCATGTCCACATCATCCGCAGCTGGAGCGGGGTGGAAGGCTACCTGCCGGACCACCATCCGGTGATCGGCCCCAGCACCACGCAACTGGGCCTGCTGCATGGCTTCGGTTTCTGCGGTGCCGGTTTCCAGATCGGGCCGGCTGCCGGTGAGGCGCTGGCCGAGCTGGTACTGCATGGCCGCAGCACCATCGCGCTGGATGCTTTCTCGATTGGCCGTTTCCTGGCGCCACGTTCCGACGCTGTCGACCTGTTGTCCTCCCACCCTGAAAGGAAGATCTCATGATGTCGCTTTCCCGCACCGCTGCCCTCGGACTGTTGCTGGCCGCCACCGTCGCCCAGGTGCAGGCGCAGACCCGCACGCTGTACGTCGGCATGAATGGCGGCAACATGGAGAAGACCTTCACGCAGGCGGTGTTCGCTCCCTTCGAGCAGAAGTACAACGTCAAGATCGCCGTGGTGCCCGGCGGGTCGGCCGACATCCTGGCCAAGGCCCAGGCCGCCAAGGACAAGCCGCAGATGCACCTGATGTTCCTGGACGATGGCGTGATGTATCGCGCCGTCGGCATGGGCCTGTGCGAGAAGCAGAAGCCCAATCCGCACCTGGCCAACCTGCTGCCGGTGGCGCACATCAAGGATGACCTTGCTACCGGCGTGACCATCAGCGTCACCGGCCTGGCCTACAACACCAAGGTCTATGCCGAGAAGGGCTGGGCGCCGCCAACCTCCTGGCTCGACCTGGCGGACCCCAAGCTCAAGGGGCGCGTGGTGTTCCAGTCGCTGCCTTCGTCCACCTTCGGGTTGCATGCCTTCCTCGCCTTCAACCAGCTCAAAGGCGGCACGGATGCCAACGTCGATCCCGGCTTCAAGGCCTGGCCCTCCACCATCGGGCCCAATGTGCTGGAGTACATCTCCAACTCGGCCAAGATTTCCGAGATGGCACAGACCGGCGAGGCGGCCCTGTTCCCTTACACGCCCACGCAATCGACGCTCTTGAAGAGCAAGGGCGTGCCGGTGGAATACGTGCAGCCCAAGGAAGGCGCCATCGTGCTGATGGTGGCGCAGTGCGTGATCGCCAACAATACCGAGCCGCAGCTGGCCCAGGAGCTGGCAGCCTACCTGCTCTCGCCGCAGGCGCAAGCCCTGGCGCTGGAAAACGGCAACTACAACCCGACCAATACCAAGGTCCAGGTCAGCGGCACGGCAGCGGCCGAGCAGGCGCGCATGAATGGCTTCGTCAAGGCCGCACGGGCGGTGGACTGGGATGAGATCAACAAGAATCGCGCCGTCTGGAATACGCGCTGGAGCCGCACCATCGAGCGATGAGATCGGCCGCCCGACGGCCTGAAACGCAGCAATGTGTAAATGATTTATCTGTTTTTGCAGAACCTCTGGTAGTTTTTTACGCCACCCTCGCGGTGGCGTTTTTTTGCGCTGAAGGCGTGCGGCGCAATGTTTTGTTTATCTGTGGCATCGATGAATCGATATCGATTGTGCAATGGCGCAGATAAACCACAGCAGGGCGCGCTGTGGCGCGCATTGGCGGGAGGGGCAAAAATCGCGTATAATGCATGGATCGCTCAAGAACCGAGCGGAAATCCTGATCCCCACGCGTCTTGTCGTACAGCATCTTGCAATCCGCGTGATTCGCATCTTCATCCGCTTCCCCGAGTAAAGACACTGCGCTGCCGGTCTCGCCGCCAGCGGGTTCAACTGTCCTCCGACCTTAACGCTCCCGGCCTCCCTTGGCGTGGCCAGTCGTCAAAGCCAGAGATTGCAAATCCCCGAGCCCTTCCTCTGTCGAGGTCGCGTGCTCACGCACAAGAAAGAGAAAATGGCAAAAGAAGAACTGATCGAAATGCAAGGACAAGTCTCCGAAGTCCTCCCCGACTCCCGTTTCCGGGTGGCGCTGGACAACGGCCATTCGCTGATCGCCTACACGGCTGGTCGCATGAAGAAGAATTTCATCAAGATTCTGGCGGGCGACAAGGTCACGCTGGAACTGTCTCCCTACGACCTGAACAAGGGTCGCATCATCTTCCGTCACTTGGAACAGCGCGGCCCCAGCGGCCCCCGTCCGGGTTTCCGCCGCCGCTGAGTTCGCGCGGCGCGCCCTCCCACGCCTGCGGGAGTGGTGCGCCGCCTGACATCTCGCGGTTGCCCGCCTGCGGCGACGGCCTGTGCTCACATGATCGGTTTTGCGAAAGAAAAAAAATATGCAAGCTCCGGTCAATCATCGGGAGCAGTACAAGGGCTTTCATATTTCGCTGCGCTGTCATGGCGCGGGCGGGCTGTGGGAGGTTACCGAAGTTCATATCGCCGACAGCAGCGGGCTGGAGCCGCCCTTGTTTCCGCGTCGCCAGCTGCCTGGACGGTTCGATAACGCGGCGCTGGCCGTGGAGCGCGGCATGGGCTGGGCGCGGGCGGTGATCGACAATCTGGATCCGACGCTGGATGGGGATTGGGGCAGTTGAGTGGCGCCACCGCGTCGACAAGGCCCCGGTCTGGCAGGAAATGGAACCTGAATGAAGTTTTCGGAAATGCCCCGCCAGGAATCTGGCTGAGCGGGCAGGTCCGCAAGGCCGATGTGAAAGAAAAGGCGGAATGCGCGATGTCGCGCATTCCGCCTTTTTGTTGGGTGGTGGCCGGCAATGGGCAATGGAATCCGGAAATAAAAAAGCCCAGCATCGCTGCTGGGCTTTTTTGTCCTTGATCTACAAGGTAATTCTGGTCGGGGTGAGAGGATTCGAACCTCCGGCCTCTACGTCCCGAACGTAGCGCTCTACCAGGCTAAGCTACACCCCGTCGAGTGAGATCTAAGTCAGTGATTTCGATCTACTGCGAAAGCCGATAATTTTAACAGGGATTTTTTGAATTGGCTATCAGGAAGTGAAATAATTGCATCCGCAGCGCGCCGGGCGGCGATTTCCGCCTGTTCGCGCGTATAAGCCAGGGCGCCCGAATGGGTGATAGCCGACAGCACTTCGTCGAAATGCTGTTCATCACCGTTCTCGATGCAGGTGCGCACCAGTTCGCGCTGCTGCGGGGTGCCGTGCTGCATCAGCCAGATCAGCGGCAGTGTCGGCTTGCCTTCGCGCAGGTCGTCGCCGACGTTCTTGCCGATCTCGGCGCTGTTGCCGGAATAATCCAGCACGTCGTCGATCAGCTGGAAGGCGGTACCGATGGAGCGGCCATATTCACCGGCGGCTTCGATCCCGGCTTCGTCCGCACCCGCAATGAGGGCGCCGATCTGGCTGGCAGCCTCGAACAGCTTGGCGGTCTTGGAGCGGATCACCTGCAGGTAGCCGGCCTCGTCCACATCCGGATTGTGCATGTTGAGCAGCTGCAACACCTCGCCCTCGGCGATGACGTTGGTGGCATCGGCCACGATTTCCATCACGCGGGCATTGCCCACCGACACCATCATCTGGAAGGCGCGCGAATACAGGAAGTCGCCCACCAGCACCGAGGCCGCATTGCCGAACATGGCATTGGCAGTCTGCTTGCCACGGCGCAATGACGATTCGTCCACCACGTCGTCATGCAGCAGGGTAGCGGTATGAATGAATTCGATCACGGCCGCCAGCGAATGGTGATGCTCGCCCTTGTAGCCGAAGGCATTGGCGATGAGCACTACCAGCACCGGGCGCAGGCGCTTGCCGCCCGCACTGATGATGTATTCGGCGACCTGGTTGACCAGCGGCACCTCCGAGTACAGCTGCCGGCGGATGACTGCGTTGACCGCCTCCATGTCGGCGACGATCGGATGCATGATGGTTTGTTGCGAAGCGTTTTGTACGGCGGCAGACAAGGCGGAACCTGTGGGAAATGGTTATTCCCCGGATTATACGATGACAAGCAGGCAGCACGCCAAAGAGCGTGTGGGCAGGAACTGCAGGTTTTTCATTGCCGCCATGAAAATGCCTGCATGCCATCGCGTTGCCGCATGTTGTCAGGCAGGCAAGCCAGCTTGCATTGTCCTGCCGGAAACTGTGTTGTACAGAGGTCGGCCAAAGTGTCAAGTCTTTTGACCGAGCGGCTAAGTGCCTGTATAATTTGCGGTTTTCCTGTTTCGCCATGGGTTTTTGACGGGCGCGGCAAGGGAAAAATCGTTCTTATTCATTCATTCGTGAGGTTTCACATGTACGCGGTCATAAAAACCGGCGGCAAACAATACAAAGTTGCTGCTGGCGAAAAACTCAAAGTAGAACAGATACCGGCTGACATTGGCTCCGAAATCACTTTGGATCAAGTGCTCGCAGTGGGCGCAGGCGAAACCGTGAAGTTCGGTGCGCCGCTGGTCGCAGGTGCTACGGTGCTGGCTACTGTGGTAGCACAAGGTCGCCATGACAAGGTCCGCATCTTCAAGATGCGTCGTCGCAAGCACTACCAAAAGCGTCAAGGCCATCGTCAGAACTACACCGAACTGCAAATCGTCTCCATCAACGCCTAAGCGTTGACCCGAACGAACTGCTCATCCAAAGTCATCAAGGAGTTTTAAATGGCACACAAAAAAGGCGGCGGCACTACGCGCAACGGCCGTGACTCAGAATCGAAACGCCTGGGCGTCAAGGTTTATGGCGGCCAAGTGATCAACGCTGGCGGCATCATCGTCCGTCAACGCGGCACCCGCGTCCACGCTGGCGAAAACGTCGGCGTCGGCAAGGACCACACCCTGTTCGCCCTGAAGGACGGCAAGGTCAAGTTCGTTGTCAAGGGCCTGCAACAGCGTCAATACGCTACCGTCGTTACGGCGTAAGCGTTCCTGTCATCCGGGTTCGCCCGGAAACCAGGCATAAAAAAGGCTCTGCCGATGGTGGAGCCTTTTTGATTTTTGAAGAGCCGTCAACAAAGCGCCGAGCCCAGCCTTCCGTCGGAAGCGCTGGGGTGGGTCCTGACCAGGACCGAGGATGCATCGACGTTTTGTTAGCGGCTCCCATGTCCCATGAGGCGTCCAAATCATGAAATTCATCGACGAAGCACGTATTGAAGTCGTGGCAGGGGATGGCGGCAACGGTGTCGCCAGCTTCTGCCGCGAGAAATTCCGCCCCTTCGGCGGTCCCGACGGCGGCGACGGCGGCAAGGGCGGCACCATCTGGGCCGTGGCCGACCGCAACGTCAACACCCTGATCGACTATCGCTACGCCAAGCTGCACCGCGCTGGTCGCGGCGAAAACGGCCGTGGCTCGGACTGCTACGGCAAGGGTGCCGATGATGTCTACCTGCGCATGCCGGTGGGCACGCTCATCGTCGACATCAACACCGGCGAACACATCGCCGACCTGACCTTCCACGGCCAGACCGTGATGCTGGCCAAGGGCGGCGAAGGCGGCTGGGGCAACATCCACTTCAAGACCTCCACCAACCGCGCCCCGCGTCAGAAGACCGAAGGCAAGGAAGGCGAGCGCCGCGAGCTGCGCCTGGAACTGAAGGTGCTGGCCGACGTGGGCCTGCTGGGCATGCCCAATGCGGGCAAGTCGACCTTCATCACGGCCGTCTCCAACGCCCGTCCGAAGATCGCCGACTATCCCTTCACCACCCTGCACCCCAACCTGGGTGTGGTGCGCGTGAGCCATGAAAAGAGCTTCGTGATTGCCGACATTCCCGGCCTCATCGAAGGTGCGGCCGATGGCGCCGGTCTGGGCGTGCAGTTCCTGCGCCACTTGCAGCGCACCGGTTTGCTGCTGCACATCGTCGACCTGGCCCCCTTCAATGAAGAAGTCGATCCGGTCAAGGAAGCCAAGGCCATCGTGCAGGAACTGAAGAAGTACGACCAGTCCCTGTTCGACAAGCCGCGCTGGCTGGTCCTGAACAAGCTGGACGTGGTGCCCGAGGCCGAACGCGCCAAGCGCGTGAAGGATTTCGTCAAGCGCTTCGGCTGGAAGGGTCCGGTCTTCGAGATCTCGGCGCTGAACCGTGATGGCTGCGAAGAGCTCATCAACGACATCTACAAGTATCTGGAAACCAAGCGCGCCGAAGAGCACCGCGCCGAAGAAACCCAGATGACCGAGGAAGCCCGCGCCATCTCCAGCATTGATCCGGACGATCCGCGCTTCAAGGTCCTGGACTGATTCATGCCGGCGCCGCCCTGAGGCTTCTTGGGGCTGCGCGCGGGGGCGGTTCGGGCTATCATCTCTGCCTGTCGGATTTTCCGACCGCTCCCAGAAGAATCAGAACCCGGAACACTATGCAATCGGTCATTCAACGCGCCAAGCGACTCATCATCAAGGTTGGCTCTTCCCTGGTCACCAATGATGGCAAGGGCCTGGACGCCAACGCCATCGCCCGCTGGGCCGAACAGATCGCGCAGCTGCGCGCGCTGGGCAAGGAAGTGGTGCTGGTCAGCTCGGGTGCGGTGGCCGAAGGCATGCAGCGCCTGGGCTTCGACAAGCGCCCCACCGGCATCCATCACCTGCAGGCCTGCGCGGCCGTGGGCCAGATGGGCCTGGCGCAGATCTACGAAACCAGTTTCCGCAAGCACGACCTGCACACCGCGCAGGTGCTGCTGACCCACGCCGACCTGGCCGACCGCGAACGCTACCTCAATGCCCGCTCCACCCTGTTCGCCCTGCTGCAACTGGGCGTGGTGCCGGTCATCAACGAGAACGACACGGTGGTCACCGATGAAATCAAGTTCGGCGACAACGACACCTTGGGCGCGCTGGTGGCCAATCTGATCGAAGCCGAAGCGCTCATCATCCTCACCGACCAGCCGGGCCTGTTCACCGCCGATCCGCGCAAGGATCCGGCGGCTACCCTCATTTCCGAAGCGCGTGCCGGCGACCCGTCGCTGGAGCTCATCGCCGGCGGCACCGGCACCGGCATCGGCCGTGGCGGCATGCTGACCAAGATCCTCGCCGCCAAGCGCGCGGCCACCTCCGGCGCACATACCGTGATCGCGTGGGGACGAGAGGAACAGGTCTTGACGCGCCTGGCCGCAGGTGAAGCCATCGGTACCCAGCTCAATGCCGAGACCGCGCAACTGACCGCGCGCAAGCAATGGATGGCCGATCACCTCAAGACCGCCGGCCGCGTGGTGCTCGATGCCGGCGCAGTGCAGAAGCTGAGCCTGGAAGGCAAGTCGCTGCTGCCCATCGGGGTGGTCGAAGTCTCGGGCGAGTTCGGCCGGGGTGATGTGATTACCTGCGTGGACGAGAGCGGCCGCGCCATCGCGCGCGGCATGAGCAACTACAACAGCTCGGATGCTCGGCGCATCATTCGCCATCCTTCCTCCGAGATCCAGGCTATCCTCGGATTCGTCGAGGAGCCGGAGCTGGTGCATCGGGATAACCTGGTGTTGCTGTGAAGGCGATGTATCGCATTGCTTGAAAGAAATTATTTATACGATATATACGATATAAATCATTTCGTGAAGGCAATAAAAAACGCGGCCGAGGCCGCGTTTTTTATTGCATAGTGCAGACCGGCAAACGGATCAACGGCGCACAGGATCAATACGCGTCTGCGTCTTGAGGCGATTGACGATGCTCTTGACGTTCTCATTGTCGGCAATGATCTTGCCTTCGCAGAAATAATCCTTGAACAGCGCACCATCGATGCGGTTGACGCCGATGTCGCGGATGTATTGCCACTTGTCGCGGCGTGAGCGCGACCATTTGCCATCGGGATGGCCGAAGGCGTAGGTCTTCTTTTCCCAGGTCTCGCAGCGCATGCCTTCGTACATCACGTTGACCGCACCGCCTTCGGTCTTGGTGAGCACGGTGTAGCGCACCACCTTGTCGGTGCCGATCGACACCGAATTGGTATCGATGTAGGCCTTCATGGTGGCATTCGGGCTGAGGTAGAACTCGGCCAGGTTCTGCTCCTGGGGTGTCGGCGGCAACTGCACGGCGATTTCCTGCCAGGGCTTGTCCTCGTCGTCGAATTCTTCATCGAAGCTCTGCGCCAGTGCGCCGGCGCAGGCCGCCAGCAGCGAGCAGGCCAGCACCGCGCGGCGCAGGCCGCGCACGGTGAACAGGGAATGTGGGGGTTCAGGTTGCTGGAAAGAGGGCATGGAACTCACTTGGTTTCCGGCGTGCTCGCGCCGTTGCAGGGCTGGGCTTGTACGGCCTGGCCCGGATTCTTGTGGGGATGCGCACTGCGTGCGGCTTGCTCGGCACGGCGCGGGCCGTGGCCCGGACGATTCAGGAAGCGCGACAATTCCTGCAGCGCCTGCTGATAGACCTCGCGCTTGAACTCGATGACCACATCGAGCGGCACCCAGTAGTCATGCCAGCGCCAGGCATCGAATTCCGGATGCGAGGTGCCGCGCAGGTTGACGTCGCAATCGCGCCCGACCATGCGCAGCAGGAACCAGATCTGCTTCTGGCCGCGGTAATGGCCGCGCACCTCGCGCTTGATGAAATGATCGGGGACTTCGTAGCGCAGCCAGTCACGGGTGCGGCCGATGATCTTGACGTGCTCGGCACGCAGGCCGATCTCTTCTTCCAGTTCCCGGAACATCGCCTGTTCGGGGGTCTCGCCGTGCTTGATGCCGCCTTGCGGGAATTGCCAGGAGTGCTCGCGTACGCGCTTGCCCCACCACACCTCGTTATTGGCGTTGAGCAGGATGATGCCGACGTTCGGGCGGAAGCCTTCTCGATCCAGCATGGTGATCCTCAAACTTTCTGCGGCTGGAAGTCCCTTTCAGGCAGGCTCATGCGACTGCGGGCGTACACGGAAAAACCGGTACGCCAAGCGGGTCAGGAGCAATCACATCGATGCACGGATGTCATTGAAACTAGGAGCAAATCTGCAAAGAAAGGGCGCATCAGCCAGCTAATCCTTTAAAATTGGAACGATTATAACCCTCCTCTTTTTAAAAAGAACCGACCGTCATGCGCGCCTCACGTTTTTTTATTTCCACCCTGAAAGAAGCCCCGTCCGACGCTGAAATCGTGAGCCACAAGCTGATGATGCGTGCCGGCATGATCAAGCGTCTGGGGGCTGGCATCTACACCTACATGCCCATGGGTCTGCGCGTGATTCGCAAGGTCGAAGCCATCGTGCGCGAGGAAATGAATCGCGCCGGCGCCGTCGAGCTGTTGATGCCGGTGGTGCAGCCGGCCGAGCTGTGGCAGGAAACCGGCCGCTGGAACAAGATGGGTGCCGAGCTCATGCGCGTGAAGGATCGCCATGGCCGCGACTTCGCCATCCAGCCCACCTCCGAAGAAGTGGTCACCGATGTGGCCCGCACCGAGCTGCGCAGCTACAAGCAATTGCCGGTCAACTTCTATCACATCCAGACCAAGTTCCGCGACGAGCGCCGTCCGCGTTTCGGCCTCATGCGCGGCCGCGAATTCACGATGAAGGACGCCTACTCCTTCGACCGCGATGTCGATGGCCTGAAGAAGTCCTACCAGGCCATGTATGACGCCTACGTGCGCATCTTCACCCGCTTCGGCCTGGAGTTCCGTGCCGTGGCCGCCGACAACGGCGCCATCGGCGGTTCCGGCTCGCACGAGTTCCACGTGATCGCCGCCACCGGTGAGGACGCGCTGGTCTATTGCCCCACCTCCGATTACGCCGCCAACATGGAAGCGGCCGAAGCGCTGCCCGTGGACAGCAGCCGCGGTGCCGCCACCCAGGCGCTGGAAAAGACCGCCACGCCCGGCAAGTCCAAGTGCGAAGCCGTGGCCGAACTGCTGGGCCTGCCGCTGGCACGCACCGTCAAATCCATCGTGCTGGCGGTGGACAACGAAGATCCGGCCAAGAAGGAAATCTGGTTGCTGCTGCTGCGCGGCGACCATGAACTCAACGAAGTGAAGGCCAGCAAGATCCCGGGCCTGTCCACCTACCGCTTCGCCAACGAAGCCGAGATCGTCGAATGGTTCGGCACGCCCCCGGGCTACCTGGGCCCGATCGGCACCAAGAAGCCGGTCAAGGTGGTGGCCGACCGCACGGTGGCCAACATGGCTGATTTCGTCTGCGGCGCCAACGAAGCCGATTTCCACTACACCGGTGCCAACTGGGGCCGCGACCTGCCCGAGCCGCTGGTGGCCGACATCCGCAACGTCGTCGAAGGCGATGCCTCGCCGGACGGCAAGGGGGTGCTGGCGATCCAGCGCGGCATCGAAGTGGGCCACGTGTTCCAGCTGGGCACCACCTATTCCGAAGCGATGAAGGCGACTTACCTGGATGAGTCCGGCAAGCCGCAACCGCTGGTGATGGGCTGCTACGGCATCGGCGTGACCCGTATCCTGGGCGCGGCCATCGAACAGAATTTCGACGACCGCGGCATCATCTGGCCGACCTCGATTGCGCCCTTTGAAGTGGTGCTCTGCCCCATGGGCTATGACCGCAGCGAAGCCGTCAAGACCGAGATCGACAAGCTGTATGCGCAATTGACCGAAGCCGGCGTGGATGTGGTGCTGGATGACCGTGGCGAGCGTCCGGGCGCGATGTTTGCGGACTGGGAACTGATCGGCGTGCCGCATCGCATCGTGGTCGGTGACCGTGGCCTCAAGGATGGCAACATCGAGTACCAGGGCCGTCGCGATGCCGAAGCTACCCAGGTGCCACTGGCCGAGGCGCTGGCCTTCATCCAGGGCAAGCTGGCTGCCTGATCTTTCCACAGGCTGCAATGACAAAGGCGGACGCCATGGCGTCCGCCTTTGTTTTTGGGCGGCGCGAAATGACGGTTACTTGGCCGGGACGATGGTCACGGTCTCGCGCAGGATGCCGCCCGAGGCGACGCTGCCATCGCTGTTGCCCTGGCCGTTGACGCGCTTCTCGCAATCGATGCGATCCGATTGCGGCAGGCCCTCACAGCGGCGAAGGGCGTTTTCCTTCAGTTGGTCCGTACCGGGATCGGTCAGCGTGCCGCGTGCAGCGGCTTGCTGGGCGGCGCCGGCTTCACGCAGGCAGGTGGCGCGGTCTTCGGTGGAAGCGCCGCTCTTGCAGGCGGCGATCTGCTGCTGGTATTCCGACTGGCCGGCCTTGCCCGCTGCGAACACGTGCGAGGCGCCGCCCAGGGCGGCCAGGCCGATCACGAGGGCGCTGGCCGAACGCAGCAGCTGGTGACGCAGGGTGGCGGTTTGATTTGGCATGGTCATTTCCTTTCTCTTGGTCATGAGCGTGCAGGCTCATCAGTGGATGGCACAGGGATAGACCCGGTTTCCGGTTTTCGGTTCTTTTATTCAGTTCTGCCGGAGGCGATGTGAGCTGGAAAGCTGATTACCGGCCTTTGCGGCCAGTGCCACACCCTGCAGAACCGCCATGGTAGGCGGTGAGCGGCCTGGAGGCCATCAGAGAAGCGCTGCATGCGGCGTCAGACAAGAGGAAAACCGGTGGACAAGGCCACGGCTGCTGAAACACCCGGAAACAAAAACGCCCGCATGACCTCTGCGGGCGTTTTTGTTTGCAAGTCGCTTGCAAACCGCGGGCGTCGATCAGCTCAGGTGAGCCGAGATCAGCTTGGTCATTTCAAACATCGTGACTTGCTTCTTGCCGCCGAAGATGGCCTTGAGCTTGTCATCGGCATCGATGTTGCGCTTGTTTTCGGCGTTCTGCAGCTTGTGCTTCTTGATGTATTCCCAGACCTTCTTGGTCACTTCAGTGCGCGGCAGCGGCTTGGCGCCGACCACTTCGCCCAGGGCTGCCGACGGCGTCAGCGGCTTCATGAAGGCGGCATTGGGAGTGCGTTTTGCTGCGGGCTTGGCGGCGGGTTTTGCTGCGGCTTTCTTGGGAGCGGCTGCCTTGGGAGCGGCCTTCGGTGCGGCTTTCGGCGCTGCCTTGGCTGCAGGCTTGGCTGCTGCCTTGGGAGCAGCGGCTTTGGCGGCCGGTTTGGCGGCTGCTTTAGCTGCGGGTTTGGCTGCGGGTTTGGCTGCGGGTTTTGCTGCTGGCTTCTTTACTGCGGCTGCTGCTTTTTTTGCTGTGGCCATCGGAAAGACTCCTCACAAGAATGAGATGAATGCGTCATTTACGCACCGCTAATAGTGGTGCTCTTTGCACGGCCACGCAAGTATTTTTTAGTGGATTTTCCAGTGAAAGCGCCAGGAAACAACGAGCCGGCCCGATCCGCCGTCAAGCCGCGCCGGTAAAGGGATCGCGGCGGATCGTGGAAGTCCGGAAAAGGGCTGCTTTGACGATATCGGAGGTGAAGCAAAAGCGATGAAAGAAGGGCATGTTTTCGTGCGCACGACGCGGGCAGAAAACGTATCCGGAGAGACCGGATCGGGGCTCGAAAACGGAGAGGAAAAGCGGAGGAGGGGAGTTTTCCCGGCGGCAGCAGAGACCGCCGGAGGTCGTGCAGAAGGGACGCAAAGCCTTGTCCAGCAAGGCTTTGCAGCCAGAACGGTCAGCGCATGCCGCCCGGCAGCATGCCCTTCATGCCGCGCATCATCTTCATCATGCCGCCGCCCTTGAGCTTCTTCATCATCGTTTGCATCTGCTCGAACTGCGACAGCATGCGGTTGACTTCCTGCACCTGCACGCCGGCACCGGCGGCGATGCGGCGCTTGCGGGTGGCCTTGATCAGCTCGGGTTTGGCACGCTCCTGCGGGGTCATGGAGTTGATGATGCCTTCCATGCGGCGCACCTGTTTCTCGGCCTGGTCCATGTTGGCGTTGCCGGCGGCGGCCTGCATCTGGGCCGGCAGCTTGTCCAGCAGGCTGGTGAGGCCGCCCATCTTCTTCATCTGCGACAGCTGGGCCTTGAAGTCATTGAGGTCGAACTTGCCGCCGCCCTTGATCTTGTGCGCCAGGTCCTGCGCGGCTTCCATGTCCACGCCCTTGCGTGCCTCTTCCACCAGGGCCAGGATGTCGCCCATGCCCAGGATACGGTTGGCCATGCGCGAAGGATCGAAGGCTTCCAGGCCGTCGAGCTTTTCGGCCACACCGGCGAACTTGATGGGCTTGCCGGTGATGTGGCGCACCGACAGCGCAGCACCGCCACGCGAGTCGCCGTCCAGCTTGGTGAGCACCACGCCGGTCAGCGGCAGGGCGTCGTTGAAGGCCTTGGCGGTGTTGATGGCGTCCTGGCCCAGCATGGCGTCGACCACGAACAGGGTTTCGATGGGCTTGATGGCGGCGTGCACGGCACGGATTTCATCCATCATGGCCTGGTCGATGCCCAGACGGCCGGCGGTGTCGACGATCAAGACTTCGTGGTGGTGCTTCTTGGCGTAATCCAGCGCGGCCAGGGCGATGTCGACCGGCTTGTCGGTGGGCTGGCTGGGGAAGAAATCGGCGCCGGCCTGGCCGGTCACGGTCTGCAGCTGGCCGATGGCGGCCGGGCGGTAGACGTCGGCGGAGACGGTCAGGACCTTTTTCTTCTTGTTCTCGCGCAGGTATTTGGCGAGCTTGCCGACGGTGGTGGTTTTACCGGCACCCTGCAGGCCGGCCATCAGGATGATCGCCGGCGGCTGGGTGGCAAAGTTCAGTTGCGAGGCTTCGGCACCGAGGTCGGCGCCCATCAGGCTGGCCAGCTCGCGCTGGACCACGCCGACCAGGGCCTGGCCGGGGGTGAGCGAGCCGATGACCTCTTCGCCCATGGCTTTTTCTTTCACCTTGGCGATGAACTCGCGCACGGCGGGCAGGGCCACGTCGGCCTCCAGCAGGGCCAGGCGCACTTCGCGCAGCATCTCGGCGGTATTGGATTCGGTCAGTCGCGCCTCGCCGCGCATGGTTTTGACGACTTTGGCGAGGCGTTGGGTCAGGTTGTCTAGCATGGTGATATCTGCAAATGTATGGGGGCGGAAAGGCCGCAGGGCCGCTGGCCGGGACTACGACGCACCGGGAGTGCGCAGGCGGGGGCGGCGGGCAATCCTGCATTCTAACCGATCAGCCCCGCTGCGCCCCTGCCGGCGCGTGCGCCGCAGATGGGGACGCTACGTAAAATTAACAGCTTGTACGGCTTGCGCTCTTTGTGTATACATGGGCGCTGAATTTCCAAGCGCACAGAATAATCAAGGCCCCTGCCACGCAGCACGGGCCAACGCCATCGAGACTGCCGGCCTGCACGACTGCCGCCGGCGCGCCGTATCAACAACGATACACACCAGAGGAGAGTGGAAATGCATCAGCAAAAGCAAAAACCAAAACAAAAACAATGGATCGCGCTGGCCCTGCTGGCCTGCGCCGGATTTTCGGCCAGCAGCCACGCGGCCGACGACGTCATCCGCCTGGGCAACCTGAAGTTCGCCCACTATGGCGCGGTGTCCTACATCAAGGAGATCGCCCCCAAGTGTGGCATCAAGGTCGATGAAAAAGTCTTCGCCAAGGGCCCGGACGTGATGCAGGGCATCCTGGCTGGTGAGCTCGATGTGGGTACGACCGCCTCCGAGGCCGCCATTTCGGGCCGGGCCAACGGCGCTCCGATCTATGTGGTGGCCGGTTTCGCCAAGGGCGGCGCGCGCCTGGTGGCGGGCAAGGACTCCGGCATCAAGTCGGTCAAGGACCTGAAGGGCAAGAAGGTGGGCGTCACCCGGGGCGGTATCCATGAAGTGCTGCTGGATGCCGAACTGGGCCAGAACGGCCTTTCCGCCAAGGATGTCACCATCGTCTATCTGGCTTTCGCCGACCTGAACCAGGCCCTGCTGGGCAAGAACATCGACGCCATGATGCAGAGCGAGCCGCAATCCTCGCAGGCCATCAACAAGGGCTTCGGCGTGGAAGTGATGAAGCCGTATGACACCCCCATCGGCGAGCCCTATCGCACCATGGTGATGACCGAGAAGTTCTACACCGAGAAGCGTCCCCTGGCCGAGAAGTTCATGCGCTGCTTCCTGGAGGCGACCAAGACCTTCATCGACAAGCCGGAAGTGGCCGAAAAGTACGTGCGTGAAGTGATCTTCAAGAACCAGATCACCAAGGAAGACTTCTACGACGCCATCGGCAACTCGCCCTACGCCTACGACATCACGGCCGAGCACATCCAGGTCACCACCGACACCATGGCCAAGTACGGCACCGGCAAGATGGCCAAGCCGCCTGTGGCCAAGGATTGGGTGAAGACCGATCTGCTGGAGCAGGCCAAGAAGAGCATGAACCTGAAGTAAGACGGGGGAATCTCGATGGCAAAGAACAACAAGGGCAGCTTCCTGCAGGGGCTGCTGGTGCCGATCATCGTGATCGCGCTGTGGGAGGGCGCCTCCCGGGCTGGCTGGATCAATCCGCAGATCCTGCCTTCGCCCTGGGCGGTCCTGAAGAAATGGGTGGAATACGCCACCCCCCTGAAACCCTATGAGCCTGAGGCCGGCAGCTGGCTGGCCTGGGCCTTTTCGGGTGAACTGATCATGGATGCCATCGGCAGCCTGTACCGGGTGGTGGCCGGCTTCCTGATCGGTGCCGGGCTGGCCCTGCCGCTGGGCTTGCTGATGGGCTCCAGCCAGCGCATCTATGGGCTGATGAACCTGACGGTGCAGGTGATCCGTCCGATTCCGCCGATTGCCTACATCCCCCTGGCCATCCTCTGGTTCGGGCTGGGCAATCCGCCGGCGCTGTTCCTGATCTCGCTGGGGGCCTTCTTCCCGGTGCTGATGAATACCATTGCCGGGGTGCGCCAGGTCGACAGCATCTACCTGCGCGCGGCCCGCAACCTGGGGGCGAGCCAGTCCACGCTGTTCCTGCGGGTGATGCTGCCGGCGGCGGTGCCCTACATCCTATCGGGGGTGCGCATCGGCATCGGGACCGCCTTCATCGTGGTGATCGTGGCCGAGATGATTGCGGTGAGCAATGGCCTGGGCTTCCGCATCATGGAGGCACGTGAATATTTCTGGTCGGACAAGATCATCGCCGGCATGATCACCATTGGCCTCCTGGGTCTGGCGATCGACCTGGGCATGAGCCGCCTCAACAATTACATGCTGCGCTGGCATCGCGGGCTGGAGAACTGAGATGAACCAGACAAATGCTTCCCCGCGCATTCGTATACAGAATGTGCACAAGGTCTTCAAGACCGATGACCGCGAGGTCGTGGCCCTCAAGGACATCCATTTCGATATCCCGGATGGCCAGTTCGTCTGCCTGCTGGGCCCTTCCGGCTGCGGCAAGTCCACGCTCCTGAACGCCATCGCCGGGTTTGCCCTGCCATCGTCCGGCCAGATCCTCACCGGCGACAAGGTGGTTACCGAGCCGGGACCGGATCGCGGCATGGTGTTCCAGGAATACGCGCTCTTCCCCTGGATGACGGTGGAACAGAACGTGGCCTTCGGACTGGAGATCAAGGGAACGCCCAAGGCCGAGATCCACCAGCGCGTCACGCAATTGCTGGACAAGCTGGGCCTGATCGACTTCCGCACCCGCTTCCCCAAGGATCTTTCGGGCGGCATGCGCCAGCGGGTGGCCATCGCCCGGGTGCTGGCGCTGGATTCGCCCATCATGCTCATGGACGAGCCCTTCGGTGCCCTCGATGCGCTGACCCGGCGCAACCTGCAGGATGAGCTGCTGCGCATCTGGGACGAGTTCAGGAAAACCATCGTCTTCGTCACCCACAGCATCGAGGAGGCCATCTACCTGGCCGACCGCATCGTGGTCATGACCTACCGTCCAGGCACGGTCAAGCGCGACATGCTGGTGAACCTGCCGCGCCTGCGCGATCCGGCGGACCCTGAGTTCAATGCCCTGAAACGCGAACTGGGCCAGCTGGTGATGGAGGAGCAGCAGCGCCATCACAATGCGGAGATGAAGGCGGCGGCGGTCGACTGACGCGGCTGCGGCTCTCTATAGTGAAGCGTCCGACACGGCAGGCAACCCCTGCCGTGTCGCATTTGGCGAGCCCGATTCGCGCGCCGGCTGACCGGGCGCAAGAAGGCCGGAGGCCGAGATAGTGTAAACTCGGGTGATGCAAACTTATTTTTTCATCCTGGCTGCACTGCTCTATCTGGGCTGCGCCTTCATGCCCTCGGAGCGGCGCGTGCCGATTTCGGCGGGCATCGTGGCCGGCTGGATGCTGCACGGCGGGGCGCTGCTGTCGGACATGTTCGCGCCCGACGCACTGCGGGTGGGCTTTGCGGTCATGCTGTCGTCTACGCTCTGGATTTCGGTGGCGGCCTACTGGCTCGAAAATCGCAATTTCTCGCTCGACAGCATGCGCGTGCTGGTCTTGCCGGTGGCAGCCGTAGCGGTGGTGCTGCCCAGTGCCTTCCCCGGCAACATGGTGGCGCTGGCTGGCAAGTCCGACTGGTTCCTGGCGCACATCGCCATCTCCATCCTGGCCTACAGCACGCTCACCATCGCCGCCTTCCATGCGGTGCTGATGGTGCTGCAGGAGTCGCGCCTGCATACCCGGCCCGGTCCGGCCGCCCAGTCGGGCTGGTTCGGGCTGGCGCTGGATCGCCTGCCGGCACTGCTGACCATGGAAAAACTGCTGTTTCGCCTGATCGCCTTCGGCTTCACCTTGCTGACGCTGACGGTGCTATCGGGTGTCGTCTTCTCCGAGCAGTTGTTCGGGACACCATTCAAGTGGGACCACAAGACGGTCTTCACCATGCTGTCCTGGCTGCTGTTCGGCCTGCTCCTGGCCGGCCGCCGCTGGCAGGGATGGCGGGGGCGGACCGCGCTGAGCTTCACGCTGGCCGGGTTCGCCATCCTTTTATTGGCTTATGTGGGCAGCCGGTTCGTTCTCGAAGTCGTGCTGCATCGGGTTCTGACATGAAATATCTGATTTGGCTGGTGGTCCTGCTGGCCGTGGTGGTGTGGTTCCAGCGCGCCAAGAAATCCATGCTGGCCGGCAGCGACCGTGCCGCCGATGGCAATCCGGCCGCCGGTGAGCCCGAGCCGGGCATGCCGCGTCCCAAGCCCTCGCGCTTTCGCCGCCGTGGCGACAGCAATGTCGAGACCATGGTGCAGTGTGCCCATTGCGGCATCCACTTCCCGTCCTCCGAGGCGGTGGTTCACGCCTCCGGCGCGCAATACTGCTGCGAAGAGCATCGCCGCCTGGCTTCCTTCTGAGCATGGACGCTGCCTTCCCTGAGCCCGGCGCCTGGATCATCGATGGCGACGGCTGGTGCGATCGCGCCCGCCGCGAACCCTCGCCCAATTGCGACGAACGTCCCGACGGTGTGGCCGCCGAGCTGCTGGTGATCCACAACATCAGCCTGCCGCCCGGTGAATTCGGCGGCCCTTATATCGCCGACCTGTTCTGCAACCGGCTCGACTTTGACGCGCATCCCTATTTTGACCAGCTGCGTCCGCTACGCGTCTCGGCCCACTTCCTGATCCGCCGCGATGGCGAAGTGGTGCAGTTCGTGCCGGCCCATCGCCGCGCCTGGCATGCGGGGGTGTCCAGCTTCGAGGGACGCGAGCGCTGCAATGATTTTTCCATCGGCATCGAGCTGGAAGGGACCGACTTCGAACCCTTCACCGAAGCCCAATATGCGACGTTGGTGCAGCTCTCCCAGGCCCTGGTAACGCGCTACGGATTGACCGCCGTGGCCGGTCACGAGCACATCGCGCCGGTGCGCAAGACCGACCCGGGCCCCTTCTTCGACTGGGACGGCTATCACAACAAAATGGTGAAAATTGTTAACGCGGCGCAATTGCGCTTCCCTCTTGGCCTTCACAAAAGTCAAGCTTGAGCAGCACAAAAATTCTCTAAATAGCGGTTGCATCCGCCCGGACCCGCTACTAGAATTAGTCCCATTCGATGTTTTGATACTAGATGTAGTGTTCAGTTGAACTTGTTGTTGGTGTCGGGCCTTCATCCACGGCAGGCCCGTTTCAGGCAGTGCTTCAGAAGGTGCAAGACCCGCGAGGCAGTAACCAAGTACGACAACGCCCCCGGTTCTCCTTCTTTTAATTCCGTTCCACACATCAGTTTCAAGCAGTTTTGCGTCAGCATGAATGTCCACGCAAGGGACAGTCATTGTGGGACGCTTCCGCCGTTCGCGGGCCCTTTGCCGTTCGGGGCCCGGATGAAGTTATTAGCAACGCAGGTGGCAACCCCCGGCCATCTGCCCCATGTACCCCAGGAGGCTAAGTGCGCTCAACCCAAGAAATTTCCGTCAAATCGCCCGCCCCGTTCGGCACCTCTGCCGAGCTGGAAGGTTCCGCCGAAGGCCAGGCCATCGTGTCCCAGACCGCTGGCCTGGGCGAATACCGCATCATCCGCCGCAACGGCGCCGTGGTCGGTTTCGAGCCCTCCAAGATTTCCATCGCCGTGACCAAGGCCTTCCTGGCCGTCAACGGTGGCCAGGGTGCCGCTTCGGCGCGTGTGCGCGAGATGGTCGAGCAACTGACCACCAACGTGGTGTCGGCGCTGGTGCGCCGCCAGCCCACCGGTGGCACCTTCCATATTGAAGATATCCAGGACCAGGTCGAGCTGGCCCTGATGCGTTCGGGCGAGCATGACGTCGCCCGTGCCTACGTGCTGTACCGCGCCAAGCGCATGGAAGAGCGCGCCCAGCAAGGCGCCGCCACCAAGGCCGAAGTGGCCGCACCGCAACTGCATGTGACCGAAGACGGCCAGAGCCGTCCGCTGGACATCAACGAAGTCCGTTCCCTGATCGCCGCTGCCTGCGTCGGCCTGGAATCGCACGTCGATGCCGAAGCCATCCTCTCCGAAACCGTCAAGAACCTGTATGACGGCGTGCCCGTCGAAGAGCTGTACAAGTCCGCCATCCTGGCTGCCCGCGCGCTGATGGAAAAGGACCCTGCTTACAGCCAGGTGACCTCGCGCCTGCTGATGCACACCATCCGCAAGGAAGTCTTCGGCAAGGAAGTGGCCCAGGCCGACGCCCCGGCCGAGTACCTGGAGTACTTCCCGCAATACGTGAAGAAGGGTATCGAAGCCGAGCTGCTCGACACCAAGCTGGCCCAGTTTGACCTGGCCAAGCTGGCTGCCGCCATCAAGCCCGAGCGCGACCTGCAGTTCGGCTACATCGGCCTGCAGACCCTGTATGACCGTTATTTCCTGCACATCGGCGGCACCCGCATCGAGATGCCCCAGGCGTTCTACATGCGTGTGGCCATGGGCCTGTCACTGAACGAAATCGACCGCGAAACCCGCGCCATCGAGTTCTATGACCTGCTGTCGTCGTTCGACTTCATGAGCTCGACCCCGACCCTGTTCAACTCCGGTACCCAGCGTTCGCAGCTGTCCTCCTGCTACCTGACCACCGTGGCCGACGACCTCGACGGCATCTACGAAGCCATCAAGGAAAACGCCCTGCTGGCCAAGTTCGCCGGCGGCCTGGGCAATGACTGGACCCCGGTGCGTGCCCTGGGTGCGCACATCAAGGGCACCAACGGCAAGTCGCAAGGCGTGGTTCCCTTCCTGAAGGTGGTCAACGATACCGCCGTGGCGGTCAACCAGGGCGGCAAGCGCAAGGGCGCGGTCTGCGCCTACCTGGAAACCTGGCACATGGACATCGAGGAATTCCTCGAACTGCGCAAGAACACCGGCGACGATCGCCGCCGCACCCACGACATGAACACCGCGAACTGGATTCCCGACCTGTTCATGAAGCGCGTGATGGAAAAGGGCGAGTGGACCCTGTTCTCGCCCTCCGACACCCCGGACCTGCACGACAAGTTCGGCCGTGCCTTCGAGGAAGCCTACACCGCCTATGAAGCCAAGGCTGCCCGTGGCGAGCTCAAGCTCTTCAAGAAGGTGCAAGCCAACGACCTGTGGCGCAAGATGCTGTCGATGCTCTTCGAAACCGGCCACCCGTGGATCACCTTCAAGGATCCTTGCAACATCCGTTCGCCGCAGCAACACGTGGGCGTGGTGCACAGCTCCAACCTGTGCACCGAGATCACCCTGAACACCAACGAGAGCGAGATCGCGGTCTGCAACCTGGGTTCGGTGAACCTGCCGGCGCACCTGGTCAATGGCGAGCTGGACCATGCCAAGCTGCAAAAGACCGTCCGCACTGCCATGCGCATGCTGGACAACGTCATCGACATCAACTACTACGCCGTCAAGAAGGCACGTGATTCCAACCTGCGCCACCGTCCGGTGGGCATGGGCATCATGGGCTTCCAGGACTGCCTGCACATCAAGCGCGTGCCGTACGCCTCGATGGACGCAGTCGAATTCGCCGACCGCTCCATGGAAGCCGTCTGCTACTACGCCTATATGGCCTCGACCGAACTGGCTGAAGAGCGCGGCCGTTACGCTTCCTACCGCGGTTCGCTGTGGGATCGCGGCATCCTGCCGCAGGATTCCCTGAAACTGCTGGCGCAAGAGCGCGGCGGCTACCTGGAAACCGACACCACCGAGACCCTGGACTGGGCCGCCCTGCGTGCACGCATCGCCGAACACGGCATGCGCAACTCGAACTGCGTGGCCATCGCCCCGACGGCGACCATCTCCAACATCATCGGCGTGTCTGCTTGCATCGAGCCGACCTACCAGAACCTGTACGTGAAGTCGAACCTGTCGGGCGAATTCACCGAGATCAACGAGTACCTGGTACGCGACCTGAAGGCCCGTGGCCTGTGGGACGAAGTCATGGTCGCCGACCTCAAGTATTTCGACGGCAGCCTGGCCAAGATCGACCGCATCCCGCAAGACCTGCGCGACATCTACGCCACCGCCTTCGAAGTGGATCCATCCTGGCTGGTGGAAGCCGCCTCGCGTCGCCAGAAGTGGATCGACCAGGCCCAGTCCTTGAACATCTACATGGCCGGTGCTTCCGGCAAGCGCCTGGACGAGACCTACAAGCTGGCGTGGTTGCGTGGCCTCAAGACCACCTACTACCTGCGCACCATCGGCGCGACCCACACCGAGAAGTCCACTTCCCGTGCGGGTGCACTGAACGCCGTGGCCGTTGACGGCGGCGCCGGTGCCATGGCGTCGGCACCTGCCGTGCCGGCCGCACCGATCGCTTCGGCCGCCGCTGCCTCGGCTGCCTACGTGATGCCGACCCCGGGTGCTTCGATCGAAGCCGATGGTCCGGTCTGCACCATGCGTCCGGGCGACGCGGGCTTTGAAGAGTGCGAGGCCTGCCAGTAAGCAATCCGGGCAGGGCCGGGACGGCCTGCTGATGAGGATGATTCAAGGTCATCCGAGATGACGGCAGCACCACTGTCCCAAGTCCTGCCCACCCTAGCCGGCGCATCGCGGTGAACTTCACCGGATGCGCCGTTGTCACCTGATAGACACCCGCCGCGCCATGGTCATGCGACCTCGCCGGCAGCTACCGATAAAGTAAAGAGGAACCACAGATGCTTTCTTGGGATGATGAAGTCAAGCAACCGGCCCAGGCGCCGCGCACCCCCAACCTGCAGCCGCAACTGCAACCGGCCTTCGGCCAGACCAACGCCGCGCTCAATCCGGCACTGATGGCCGGCAACGGCGAGCAGGTCGACACCACCCGCCGCGTCAATGCCGCCGACAAGCGCATCATCAACGGCCACACCGACGTCAACCAGCTGGTGCCCTTCAAGTACAAGTGGGCCTGGGACAAGTACCTGGCCGGTTGCGCCAACCACTGGATGCCGCAAGAGATCAACATGCAGCGCGACATCGAGCTGTGGAAGAACCCCAACGGCCTGACCGAAGACGAACGCCGTCTGGTCAAGCGCAACCTGGGCTTCTTCGTCACAGCCGACTCGCTGGCCGCCAACAACATCGTGCTGGGCACCTATCGCCACATCACCGCGCCGGAGTGCCGCCAGTACCTGCTGCGCCAGGCTTTTGAAGAAGCGATCCACACCCACGCCTACCAGTACATCGTCGAATCGCTGGGCCTGGATGAAGCCGAGATCTTCAATGCGTATCACGAGGTCGCATCGATCCGCGACAAGGACGAGTTCCTGATTCCCTTCATCGATACGCTGACCGATCCCGAGTTCAAGACCGGCACGATGGAGAATGACCAGAAGCTGTTGAAGTCGCTGATCGTCTTCGCGTGCATCATGGAAGGTTTGTTCTTCTACGTGGGCTTCACGCAGATCCTGGCACTGGGTCGCCAGAACAAGATGATGGGTGCGGCCGAGCAGTATCAATACATCCTGCGTGACGAATCGATGCACTGCAACTTCGGCATCGACCTGATCAACACCGTGAAGATGGAGAACCCGCACCTGTGGACTCCGGAGTTCCGCGACGAAATCAAATCGTTGTTTTTACGCGCGGTGGAGTTGGAATATCGTTACGCAGAGGATACAATGCCGCGAGGCGTGCTCGGGTTGAACGCTACCATGTTCAAGGGCTACCTGCGATTCATCGCAAACCGCCGCGCACAGCAAATCGGATTGGACCCGCTGTTCGCACAAGAAGAAAATCCGTTCCCGTGGATGAGCGAGATGATCGACTTGAAGAAGGAGCGCAACTTCTTTGAGACCCGTGTCATCGAATACCAAACCGGGGGCGCACTGAGTTGGGAATGATGTGCAGTCTTGAAGTTCTCTTCATCGAGACATGATGCACAACAGGAGCCGGGTAGCTTGCAAGATGCCCGGCTGCTGAAACGGAAAAGGCCTACGCCAAATTAATGAACAGTCAGAGACCGAATCCATCTTCTCTGTTATCGCCGCTTAACCCCATCTTGTCGGGTCAGGCGGCTTTTCCTTTGAAAAACACCAAGGTTTTTCAGGAACGCGATTCCGACGCTAGCGTTTGAACACGCTGGCGTTTTTTTTGGTGTCGCGCCTGCTCCCGTAGTCGCATCTTCCTGCGCCATTGCGCGGGCACTACCGGAGGGGCGTCGCCAAGATAGCTGAAGCGCTGCATAGGTGAGGGGATGCAGCAGTTCAGCTGGTGCCGAATTCATTAGCGCAAGCCACAGGCGGCTTGTGCCGATGAATAGCTCGCCCGCGTCATCGCGATGTCGCGTGCGGGTTGCTTATATCAAGCTTGATTTTTTCCATTCACGTGAAGAAGGAGAAACAAAATGGCAACAGCAGCAAAGAAGACCGCGGCGAAGAAGCCGGCGGCAAAGAAGGCGGCAGCCGCCAAGGAAACCACCAAGAAGGTAGCCGCGCCCAAGGCCGCAGCCGCCAAGAAGACCGTGGCCAAGGCCGCCGCCAAGCCGGCAGCTGCCAAGAAGGCAGCCGCTCCGAAGGCAGCAGCGAAGAAGGTTGCAGCACCGAAGGCAGCAGCCAAGAAGACCGCAGCTCCGAAGGCCGCCGCAGCGAAGAAGGTTGCAGCACCGAAGGCAGCAGCCAAGAAGACCGCAGCTCCGAAGGCCGCCGCAGCGAAGAAGGTTGCAGCACCGAAGGCAGCAGCCAAGAAGACCGCAGCCCCGAAGGCCGCCGCAGCCAAGAAGGTTGCAGCACCGAAGGCAGCAGCCAAGAAGGTTGCAGCGCCGAAGGCAGCAGCCAAGAAGGCAGCCGCTCCGAAGGCCGCCGCAGCGAAGAAGGTTGCAGCTCCGAAGGCAGCAGCCAAGAAGGTTGCAGCGCCGAAGGCAGCCGCCAAGAAGGCAGCCGCTCCGAAGGCCGCTGCAGCGAAGAAGGTTGCAGCACCGAAGGCAGCCGCCAAGAAGGTTGCAGCCCCCAAGGCCGCCGCCAAGAAGGCAGCCGCTCCGAAGGCAGCCGCTCCCAAGGCCGCAGCAGCCAAGAAGGTTGCAGCTCCGAAGGCAGCCGCCAAGAAGGTAGCCGCTCCGAAGGCCGCAGCGCCCAAGGCAGCTGCAGCTCCGAAGGCAGCCGCCAAGAAGGCCGCCGCTCCGAAGAAGGCAGCCGCCAAGCCGGCAGCCGCCGCAGCAGCACCGGCCGCCAAGACCGTGCTGAACCCGGCCGCTGCATGGCCGTTCCCGACCGGCGCTGGCCGTCCGTAAGATCGGCGCGCGTCTAGTCTGATCCCCTCAGACTGAAGGCCGCTGTATGGCATTGCGCCATGCAGCGGTTTTTTTATGTCCGCACGATTGCGCCGCCATGTCCACGGCGATCCATGCTGCATCAAGGCTCTGGCAAATCACCGCAATGGCACAATATATGAAAGCTCAGGTATGCTCGCTCGCGGCGCCCGCGCTTGGGCTGCCGTCTGATACCGCGTTCAGCTTGCGATTGCGCTGCAGCCGCTTGCCCACTAGTATGTGCCCTGCCTCTCACTGATGGAGATCCCTGTGCTGCATAGTATTTTCACGATGATCGTCAACGCCGTCGCCAGCATCCTGGCCGGTGTCCTGCTGCTGCGTTTCTGGATGCAGGTAGTGCGCGTGCGTCCGCCGCAATCGGTGGGGCAATTCGTCTACCAGCTCTCGGACTGGCTGGTGCTGCCCCTGCGCCGGCTCATGCCGGGCGGCCGCCATGACTGGGCCAGCTTGGTGGGGGCGTTCCTGATCGTGCTCTTGTCCATCATCGCCATCCTGGGCTGGCAGACCAATTTCGATTTCAAGCTCATCTTCCTGGTGTCGCTGGAGCGCTTCTTCGAGTGGATCTGCTATGGCTTCATGGCCACGCTCATCCTCGAAGCCGTCTTCAGCTGGGTCAACCCGCATGCACCCCTGGCGCCGTTCGTGCGCGCCTTGAATGATCCGCTGCTAAGCCCGCTGCGCCGTATCATTCCGCCGCTGGGTGGCGTGGACCTCTCGCCGCTGGTACTGTTGATCCTGTTGCAGATCGCCGTGCGGGTGGTGGGTGCGCTGCTCTTCGGGGTGTTCTGACCCGGCAGCCAGCGCCGCGTCAATGAAAAAGAGCCGGACATCGTCCGGCTCTTTTTTCATCTGCGCAGTCCCTGCGGCCTTCGCTCAGCGCTTCCGTCTGGCCGACCATTGTTCCAGTGCCTGCATGGTGTTCTCCACATGCTTTTCCGGATTCATGTCGGTGTATTCGTAGAGGATGGCGTGATCGGGCGTGATGACGTAGGAGGTGCGGCTGGCATAGCCGGTGACCTTCATGAACTGGGCGTCATAGGCCTTCATGATCTTCTTGTCCACGTCGGCCGCCACCGCAAACTTGCTGCGGCATTCGCTGACCGAGAATTTGTTGAGGGTCTCGATGTTGTCCCCTGACACGCCGATGACGGTCGCGCCCAGGGCCTTGTAGCGATCCACGGCCTCGGCAAACAGATGGGCTTCGATGGTGCAGCCGGAGGTGAAGGCGGCCGGGTAGAAGTACAGCACCACCGGTCCCTTCTTCAGGGCTTCCGAGAGCGAAAAGGTCGAGACCTGTCCGCCCAGTGAACTCGGGGCCGAGAATTCAGGCGCCTTGTCGCCCGGTTTCAATGCCGCCAGCGCAGCCTGCGAACACAGCGCCGCACCCAACAGCAGCGAGGCGCCAGACCAGCGGCGCAGGCGCATGCGAACAGCAGCAGGCAAGGCAAACAGGGAAGGGTTCCGCATCGCAATTCTCCTGGTCAGGCCGGGCTGCCGGCAGCCCGGTTTACATCAGCCGAAACGATAACCGAAGGCCTTGTGGAAGCGCTCCTCGATCTCCGCCTTGGACGGCGCATGGTTCTGCGGACCTTGCGAGGCGATTTTGATGGAGCCCATCAGGCTGGCCAGGCGGCCGGTGGTTTCCCAGTCGTAGCCTTCGGTCAGGCCATGCAGCATGCCGGCGCGGAAAGCATCGCCGCAGCCGGTCGGATCAGCGATCTTGTCGGCCGGAACGCACGGGATGGCATGGTGCTTGCCGCCCACGAAGATGTCGGCACCCAGTTCGCCGCGCGTGACCACCAGGGCAGTGACGCGTTCAGCGATCTGTGCCAGCGACAGTCCGGTACGCGCGGTCAGCAGTTCGGCTTCGTAATCGTTGACGGCGACATAGGTGGCAAGGTCAATGAAGTTCTTGAGGTCATTGCCATCGAACATCGGCATGCCCTGGCCCGGATCGAAGATCAGCGGGATCTTCAGTTCAGCAGCCTGCTGCGCGTGCTGCAGCATGCCGTCACGGCCATCGGGTGCAACGATGGCGAACTTGACAGCGCCAGCGTCAGCAACCTTGTTCTCGTGCGACCAGGTCATGGCGCCGGGGTGGAAGGCGGTGATCTGGTTGCTGTCGGCATCGGTGGTGATGAAGCACTGCGCGGTGAACGAGGACTCGATCTGGCGCACGCATTGGGTCGAGATGCCCAGGGTGGCAAAACGCTCCATGTAGGGCGCGCTGTCCAGACCGACGGTAGCCATCACGATGGGCTCGCCGCCCAGCAGCTTGAGGTTGTAGGCGATGTTGCCGGCGCAGCCGCCGAACTCGCGGCGCATGGTCGGCACCAGGAAGGAGACGTTGACCTTGTGCAACTGGTCGGCCAGCAGCGCTTCAGCGAAGCGGCCCTCGTATTGCATGATGTTGTCGTAAGCGAGGGAACCGCAGATCAGTGAGCTCATGGCGTGGTCGGGACAAGTGAGTGAACAATGCCGCATTGTAGAAGAAAAGCGACGCGCAGTCTGAACCTGATGCAAGTCGTTTCGTCTTCAGGCCGTGCATTGATGATCCGTGAAGATCAGCAGCGATCAGGGGTAGAAGAGATAAATGCGATAACCCGAGACCAGCGCATCCTTGAGCTCGAAGTTGAGCTTGATCTGCTGCTCGCTCTCGGGCGCGATGCCGCGGTCGACCTGCGCCGGGTCGGCCAGGTAGTCGCGCGGACGGAAGACGCGGCGCACCACCGCTTTCTCATCGTCATTGTTGAGCGTGAGCTCGATATGCGGCCAGGCCTGGGCGCTGGTGCCGCGATTGCGCATCATCAGCGAGAGCGCATAGACGTTCTGGTTGGGCGGCACCACCTGCAGTTCATTGGATTCCAGCGAAAGGCGCTCGATCTCGGTGGGCAGGCCCACGGTGCAATGCAAGGCCACACACATGCCGTTGAGCATGGGGCGCAACTGCGGCACGGAGGCCGCCAGCGGATTGCGCCAGTAATAGAGCGATTGCAGCAGCAGCACCGGCACCATCACGCCGGCCAGCACCATCATCACGATCTTCATGGCCTGGCTGATGCGCGCGCGGCGTTCGGCGCGTTTGACGAAGCCGGGTTCGTCGGCGGGCTCGTCGTCGTCCTCTGCGGCTTGCGTGCCGGCTTTTTCGTCATCGGCGCGCAGGCTCTCCTTGTCACCGGCCACATCATGCAACACAGGTTCGTCGTCGATGCGGAAGACGGCAGCTACCTCGGGCGGCGCGGCAATCTCGTCAGGCTCGCCCGAAGAGCGGCGCAGCAACGCACCACTGTCGGGACCGTCCTCTTGCGGTGGCATCGAGCTGCTGGCTTGATCCTCGGGACTTGTCTTGTCCACAGGCACAGCGGGTTTGAAGTTCGCACCAAGATCCGGAAGGTAGCCCGGACTGGTCGGCGAGCGGAACACCTTAGGCTCGGCAATGACCGGGATGGCGGCAGGCGAGGGAGCCGACGCAGCAGCCTGGACGGGCGCGGCTACCGACATTGGCTGCGGCGCAGGAACGTTCACCTCGGGGACGGGCGTTTGAGCAGGGGGAACGAAGGGAGGCTGTTGCGCGGTCAGCGGCGCGCCAGTTCGTTCATAGGGGCTGTTAGCGGGGGGCGTCGGGACCGAGGAGGACGAAGGTGCCGGCGCAAACACCGGTGTCGCCATCCCGGCCTGGGCCTTGCTGCCCGCTGCCGGCTGGTAGTGGCCGTCGGCCACGCTGGCCTCGACCAGGAATTCGTTACCGTTGAAGACCTGGCGGCAATTGCCGCAGCGGACCAGTCCGCCGCGCAGTTTGAGCTGGTCGCTGGCGACCCTGAAGATGGTCAGGCAGTGCGGACACTGGGTCGCCAACGCCATGGATTACTCCGGCAGGCGGCCTGCCAGGGCCACCCAGCCTTCATGTTCGGCCCAGACGGTCAGGGCGATCCAGGGCGCGTAGGCGTTGATGACTTCCTGGGCCTGGCGATCCAGCACGCCCGAGAGTACCAGCGAACCGCCGGCGCGCACGCGGCCGGCCAGCATGGGGGCCATCAGCTGCAGGGGGCCGGCCAGGATGTTGGCCACCACCACGTCGAAGCGCTCACCTTCCGGGTGGGCTGCGGCGAAGGGTTCCGGCAGGTAATAAGTCGCGCTGCAGTGGTTGCGTTCGGTATTGTGCTGGGCCGACTCCAGCGCCTGTGGATCGATGTCCACCCCGATCACCTGCGGCACGCCGATCTTGGCGGCCACCAGGGCCAGGATGCCCGAGCCGCAGCCGTAGTCCAGCAGGGTTTGGGCCTGGGCGGCATTGGCTTCCAGCCACTCCATGCAGAGCCGGGTAGTGGGATGGCTGCCGGTGCCGAAGGCCAGGCCCGGGTCCAGTTCCAGCACCAGGGCGTCCGGATCGGACGGTGCCTCGTGCCAGCTGGGCACCACCCAAATGCGCTGGCCGATGTGGATGGGCTCGAACTGGGATTGCGTCAGGCGCACCCAGTCCTGCTCTTCCACGTTGCGCGTGGCAAAGGGCAGGGCATAGTCCAGGCCGATGGCCTTGGCGGCATCCATGACGATGGTGGCGTGGTCGGCATCCTTGCCGGCCAGCGCCACCACACGGCTGCGGTCCCAGGCGGCTTCTTCCGGTTCCATGCCGGGTTCGCCGAAGAGCGGACGCTCGGCGTCCGTCCCTTCATCCGCATCTTCCACCGACACCGAGAGGGCGCCAGAGTCCATCAGGGCGTCGGACAATGCCTCCGCCTGTTCGCGCGCCACTTCGATGACGATTTCTACCCAAGCCATGCTTGCCTGCCTTTGCTGTCGTTACTGTTGTTACTGTTATTACCGTTGTTGCTGCTGAACTGCGATTTACTTCTTGAGGGACTTGTCCGCTTCCGGCGCCGTCGGGCGTTCCGACAACTTATGTTCCAGATAATGGATATTGGTTCCGCCTTCGAAGAAACGCGCATCCACCATCAGCTCGCGGTGTAGGGGGATATTGGTCGAAATGCCTTCCACCACCATCTCCGAGAGCGCGATCTGCATGCGGCGGATGGCCTGTTCGCGGGTCGCACCGTAGGCAATCACCTTGCCGACCATCGAATCATAGTTGGGCGGCACGAAATAACCCGAGTAGGCATGCGAATCAACGCGGATGCCAGGACCACCCGGCACGTGCCACGCCGTGATACGGCCCGGCGAGGGGATGAACTTGAACGGATCCTCGGCGTTGATGCGGCACTCGATGGCATGACCCTTCAGTTCGATGTCGCGCTGGCGGTAACGCAGCTTTTCGCCGGCGGCGATGCGGATCTGTTCCTGCACGATGTCCACACCGGTGATCATTTCGGTCACCGGGTGTTCCACCTGCACGCGGGTGTTCATCTCGATGAAGTAGAACTCTTCATTTTCGTACAGGAACTCGAAGGTACCGGCGCCACGATAGTTCATCTTGCGGCAGGCTTCGGCGCAACGTTCGCCGATCTTCTCGATGATCTTGCGCGGGATGCCCGGTGCTGGCGCTTCCTCGATCACCTTCTGGTGGCGGCGTTGCATGGAGCAGTCGCGCTCGCCCAGCCAGATGGCTTGCTTGTGCTCGTCGGCCAGGATCTGGATTTCCACGTGGCGTGGATTTTCCAGGTATTTCTCCATATAGACTTCCGGATTGCCGAAGGCAGCCCCGGCTTCAGTCTTGGTCATGGTCACGGCATTGATCAGCGCGGCTTCGGTATGCACCACGCGCATGCCACGGCCACCGCCACCGCCGGCGGCCTTGATGATGACCGGATAGCCGATCTTGCGGGCGATCTGGACGATTTCCTTGGGGTTGTCCGGCAACGCGCCTTCCGAGCCCGGCACGCAGGGCACGCCGGCGCGGATCATGGCCTGCTTGGCCGAGACCTTGTCACCCATCATGCGGATGTTTTCCGCGCGCGGGCCGATGAAGACGAAGCCGGACTGTTCCACGCGCTCGGCGAAATCGGCGTTTTCCGAGAGGAAGCCGTAGCCGGGATGGATCGCCTGGGCGTCCGTGACTTCAGCGGCGCTGATGATGGCCGGCATGTTCAGGTAGGACAGGGCCGACGGGGCCGGGCCGATGCAGACCGACTCATCGGCCAGCTTCACGTACTTGGCCTCGCGGTCGGCCTCGGAGTGCACGACCACGGTCTTGATACCCAGTTCGCGGCAGGCGCGCTGGATACGCAGGGCAATTTCGCCACGGTTGGCGATGAGGATTTTTTCAAACATAACAGGAATGAGGCGTCGCCAGGTTCAAGCGTTATAGGTTCCGGAGCCGGGCCGCGGCAGCCGGCATGTGCCGCGCGGCGGCCGTTGCTGCCAGGCCAGGGACTGCTGCGGCGGGAATCAGCCCAGCACGAACAGCGGTTGGCCGAACTCGACGGCCTGGCCGTTTTCCACCAGGATCTGCTTGACCACGCCACCCTTGTCGGCGTCGATTTCGTTGAGCAGCTTCATGGCTTCGATGATGCACAGGGTATCGCCTTCCTTGACTTCCTTGCCCACTTCGACGAAGGCCGGTGCGCCCGGTGCCGAGGAACGGTAGAAGGTACCGACCATGGGCGACTTGACGATGTAGCCTTCCGGCACGGCCGGCGCCGCCGGTGCGGCAGCGGGAGCAGCAGCAGCCGGGGCAGCGGCCACGGGGGCAGCGGCGGGAGCGTAGGCTTGCTGTTGCGGCACCATCACGACCTGGTTCTGGGCATTCGGGGACGACTTGACGATGCGGACCTTGCTTTCGCCTTCGGTGACTTCCAGCTCTTCGATGGCCGATTCAGCAACCAGGTCGATCAGCGTCTTGAGTTTTCGTAAATCCATTTGAATCCCTCGGAATGTAGATGAGTAGTGTTAAACGAAACGCCGGCGCTCTGTGGCGCCCGGCGGGTTCAGTCTGGGTCTTGCAGTACGTGAAGCGATCCGTTCGAAGCGGCGTGTCCGCCCTCAGGATTGACGCAGCCAGAAATCAACGGCCATACGATAGCCATCGACCCCGAAGCCGCACAGGACTGCCCGGGCGATGCCGGACAGATAGGAAAAATGCCGGAACTCCTCGCGCTGGTGCACATTGGAGATATGCAATTCCACGAAGGGAATCGCCACCCCGGCCAGCGCATCGCGCAGTGCCACGCTGGTATGGGTCAATCCACCCGGATTGATGATGATGCCATCGACCCCCTCCAGGCGCGCCTGGTGGATGCGGTCGATCAGGGCGCCTTCGTGGTTGCTCTGGAAGGTGGCCAGGTTCGCGCCAGCGGCGCGGGCCTGTTCTTGTGCACGCTGTTCGATATCGGCCAGCGTGGTGGATCCGTAGACTTCCGGCTCCCGGGTTCCGAGCAGATTAAGGTTCGGTCCATTGAGCAGGAGAAGCTGTTTTGCCATGGAGATTAAGCTCCGTTTGACGACGATGCGCGCATTTTGCCGTCAAATACCATCATTTGGCAAGAAAAACTTTCTTTTCACGGATTTGCGTTTGCGGGCCGCCGAGGTGGCCCTGCAAGTGACTCTGCGATTCAGAGCTGAGACAGGTCGGCGCGCAGTTCATCGAACTTGATGCGGCCCAGGTAGACCTTCTTGACGTTGCCGTCCTTGCCCACCAGAGCGGTGAACGGAAGACCGCCCGCCTGATTGCCGAATTGCCGCAGCAAATCGGTGGCGCCGGTTCCGGCAACGAAGAGAGGATAGCGGATTTGGTACTTTTGCGCAAACTTGGCGATATTTTCCTGACTATCGACGCCAATTCCGAGGATTTGCACCGGCGCGATCTCCTGCTGCAAGGCCGTCAGCTCGGGCATTTCCTCCACGCAAGGGCCGCACCAGGTGGCCCAGAAATTCACGACCAGGGGTTTGCCCTTGTATTGCGCCAGGGACTGGGTCTGGCCGGTGGCGTCCGGCATGGACTGCGACAGCAGCTTGTTGAGCGCCTGGGTCTCGGGCGAGGCGGGCGGGTTGGCGCGATGGCTGGCATAGACGCCAACACCGACGCAAACGACCGCAACCACGGCCAACAGGATCACATTTTTCAGTTTCGTCATGAATCAGTCCTCGGAGGGGGCATCGATGAGCGCTGCCAGCGCAGCCGCATCGCCGCGCTCTGGGCGCTTGCCGGGGGCGGCACGGAGGCTGCCGCGCAGGTCGTCTTCGTCGTACAGGGCCAGATGGGCCAGTTCGGGGTCGGCACCGCGCTGGGGCAGCAGGAAGCTCAGGGTTTCCACCGCCTGGCCGGTACGGAAGTGGCTGGTCTCCCCGACCTCGAAGTTCACGTTCTTGTTCAGAAGGAAAATCTCGACATCCTTGGCGCTGGGGGAGAACAGCTGCAGGTGGATGTCCGAATGTTCACCTGCCGTGCCATTCCACACCGCGCCGGTAATATAAGGATTGAACTGCTCCAGGTCCTGCATCAGCTGCAGGGCCACCTGGCGCAGGTGCAACAGGCGCGCCGGCTGGGTGTCGGCAAAGAAGAGTTCGTTGTAGATGCGGACTTCTTCTTCGATCTGCTCGTTATCGGGCATGATCTCGCCGCGTACCTTCTGGTTGCCCAGGATCTGTCTGGCCGCCTTGCGCTTGGCGCTGCCGTAGTCGGCGCCATCTTCGGCGATCATGCGGGCCGCGGCGGCGGCGATTTCGGCGCGCAGCTGCTCGGTGGGGGAGGTGAATTCAAATTCAGGCATGGGCGACATGATACTCGTTAGAGGTGGCGCCCGCCGGCTCAGGTAAAATCGCGGGATTACACCCCAAGATTCGCTATGCATATACACATCCTCGGCATCTGCGGCACCTTCATGGGCGGCCTGGCCGTGCTGGCCAAAGAGGCTGGCCATACCGTGACCGGCTGCGACGCCAACGTCTATCCCCCCATGAGCACCCAGCTGGAAGCCCAGGGCATCACCCTGACCCAGGGTTTCGAGCCGTCCCAGGTGGAGATCAAGCCGGACCTGTTCGTCATCGGCAACGTGGTCTCGCGCGGCAACCCGCTGATGGAAGAGATCCTCAACCGCGGCCTGCCCTATGTCTCCGGTCCGCAATGGATGGGCGAGAACATCCTGCAGGACAAGTGGGTCCTGTCGGTGGCCGGCACGCATGGCAAGACCACCACCTCGGCCATGCTGGCCTGGGTGCTGGAGCACGCGGGCTACCAGCCGGGCTTCCTGATCGGCGGGGTGCCGATGAACTTCGGCATCTCGGCGCGCCTGGGCAGTGATGGCCAGGGTGGACCGTCTCCCTTCTTCGTCATCGAAGCCGACGAGTACGACACCGCCTTCTTCGACAAGCGCAGCAAGTTCGTGCACTACCGCAGCCGTACCGCCGTGCTGAACAATCTTGAGTACGATCACGCCGACATCTTCCCCGATCTGGCCGCCATCGAGACCCAATTCCACCATCTGGTGCGCACCGTGCCCGGGATCGGCCGGGTCATCGTCAATGGCCGCGAAGCCGCATTGCAGCGTGTGCTGGCGCGCGGCTGCTGGAGTGAACGTGAAGATTTTGGCGTGGCCGCCGGGCAGCCCGGCTGGTCGCTGCAGACCCACGAGGATGGCCGTTTCGAGGTCTTCTTCGAAGGTCAGTCGCAAGGCACGGTGGACTGGTCGCTGACCGGTGAACATAACCGCATGAACGCCCTGGCCGCCATTGCCGCTGCCCGCCACGTGGGCGTGCCGGCGGCCCAGGCCATCGAGGCCTTGGGCGCGTTCCAGAGCGTGAAGCGGCGCATGGAGCTGCGCGGCAGCGCCAATGGCGTGGCCGTCTATGACGATTTCGCCCATCACCCGACCGCCATCGCCACCACCGTGGCCGGCCTGCGCAAGAAGGTCGGTGCCGCCCGCATCCTGGCCGTGCTGGAGCCGCGTTCCAACACCATGAAGCTGGGCACGATGAAAGAAGCCCTGCCGGGCAGCCTCACCGAAGCGGATCTGGTCTTCGGTTTCGGCGCCCAGTCCGGGCGTGATGCGCTGGGCTGGGACCTGGCCGAGGCGCTGGCCCCGCTGGGCCAGAAGGCCGCTGCCTTCCACGACCTCGATGCGCTGGTGCAAGCCGTCAAGGCCGCCGCGCAGCCTGGCGACCATGTGCTGGTGATGAGCAATGGCGGCTTCGGCGGCGTACACCAGAAGCTGTTGGACGCGCTGGCATGATCCTGTACCTGCACGGCTTTCGTTCCTCGCCGCAGTCCTTCAAGGCGCGCGTGATGGGACAGCGCATGGCCGGGCTCGGCCTGCAGGACCAGTACGTCTGCCCGCAACTGCCGGCCTCGCCGGCCGGGGCCATCGCCCTGGCGGGTGCGCTGGTGGCAGGGGTGGACCCGGCCGAGCTGACCGTGGTCGGCTCGTCGCTGGGCGGTTACTACGCCACCTGGCTGGCCGAACACACCGGCTGCAGGGCGGTGCTGGTCAACCCGGCGGTCAAGCCGCCGCGCGACCTGGAATCCTATGTCGGCGTGACCACGCAATATCACTCCGACGAACCCTTTGAATTCAAGCGCGAGTACATCGCCGAGCTGCTGGCCCTGTCGGTGCCGGCGATCACGCGCCCCGAACGCTATTTCCTGCTCGCGGCCACCGGTGACGAAGTGCTGGACTGGCGCGAGATGGTGGCCCATTACCCCGGCGCGCGCCAGACCGTCATCGAGGGCAGCGACCATGGCATGGCCGAGTTTGCCGACCATCTGGACGAGGTGCTGGCCTTCTGTGGCGTGGACCTGCCCGGCAAGGCGGTGCGCTGATGCCGCAGGCTGTGCGCAAGGCGCGCTGGATGGCGCATCCGCAGGCATTGGCGGCGCTCTTGGCCACTGATGGCGACCTGACGCGGCGCACCCGCGCCTGGCTGGCCGACCCCGGTTCCATGACCCTGAAGCTCAAGCGCCGGACCGAAAGCTTCAGCGTGCGCCTGCTGCGCCAGCGCCCGGGCCGCATCCTGGCCGATGAACATGAAGCCTTGTGCATATCGCCCCGTAGCCGGGTGGTGGAGCGCGATGTCATCCTGCTGGGCGACGGGCAACCGGTAGTGTTCGGCCATACGGTGCTGTCGACCAGCTCGGTCAAGTCCGACTGGCCCTTTTTCAGCAAGCTCGGCACCACGCCCCTGGGGGCCAACTTGTTCTTTGATCCGCTGGTCGGGCGCAGCCCCATCCAGTATGCTCGGCTGTCCGCCGGCCACCCGCTGATGCGCCGCATCGCGCAGGCCTTGCCCGGGTCCGAATTGCCGACCAGTTTGCTGGCGCGCCGCTCCCTGTTTACCCGGCGCGGCGGCGTGCTGATGGTCACCGATGTTTTCCTGCCGGCACTGGAGGCGCTCATGCGTCCGCTGCCGGCCCACGTACCGATTGAAAAGCGATAGAAGCAGATGAATTTATTGTTCGAAGAATCCGGCGACTTCAAGGCCGGCTCCATCATGACCCAGCAGGGCGAGTCCTACCAGGTCGAGATGGCCTCCGGCAAGCGCGCCAAGGTCAAGTCGCGCGATGCGCTGCTGCAATTCGCTGCCCCCGCGCCGCAGGAGCTGATGCAACAGGCCCAGGCCATCGCTGACGAAGTCGACCTGGATTTCCTGTGGGAAGTGGCCGGCGAAGAAGAATTCGGTTTCACCGAGCTGGCCGCCGAGTATTTCGGCCACGCCCCGCTGCCGCCGGAAGCGGCCGGCCTGCTGCTGTGCCTGCATCGCGCACCGATCTATTTCTACAAGAAGGGCCGTGGCCGCTACAAGGCGGCCCCGCAAGCCTCGCTGCAGGCGGCCCTGGCCGGGCTGGAAAAGAAGAAGCAGCAACTGGCCGCACAGGCCGTGTATGTGGAAGAACTCAAGGCCCACAAACTGCCGGAAGCCTTCCGCCCCATCGCCCTGCAACTGCTCTTCAAGCCGGACAAGAACGGCATCGAATTCAAGGCCCTGGACGCCGCCGCCAAGGAAATGCAGACCACCCCGCAGCGCCTGATGCTGGCCGCCGGCGGCGTGGCCTCGCCCAAGGATTTGCATTACGCGCGGTTCCTCTCCGAATTCTTCCCGCGCGGCACCGGCTTTCCGGCCATCGATATCCCGACGGCCACCACCGACCTGCCGCTGGCCGATGTGCAGGCCTTCTCCATCGATGACGTGACCACCACCGAGATCGATGATGCCCTGTCGGTCACCCGTCTGCCTGACGGCAAGCTGCGCGTGGGTATCCACATCGCAGCCCCGGGCCTGGCCATCAAGCGTGGCGATGCCATCGATGCGATTGCACGTGCGCGCATGTCCACCGTCTACATGCCGGGCGAAAAGATCACCATGCTGCCCGACGACCTGGTGGCCACCTATACTTTGGATGCCGGTGCTGCCCGTCCTGCGCTGTCGCTGTATGCCACGCTGGACGCGGCCAGCTGGGAAGTGCTGGGCACCGAGACCCGCGCCGAGCGGGTGCCGATCGCCGCCAACCTGCGCCACAACGACCTCGACGAGCTGGTCACCGAGGAAGCCCTGGCCGAGAATCGCGGCGACTATCCGCACAAGGAAGAGATCGCGCTGCTGTGGCAGTGGGTGCAATTGCTGGAACAGGGCCGCATGGCCAAGCGCGAGAGCTTTGGCCTGCGCCCGGAACAGAACAACCGCGTCGACTTCAACTTCTACGTCGAGAACGATGTGGTGAGCATCGTGCGCCGCCGCCGTGGCGCGCCGCTGGACAAGATCGTGGCCGAGCTGATGATCTTCGCCAACAGCACCTGGGGCAAGCTCATGGCCGATCACGGCGTGCCGGGCATCTACCGCGCACAAGGCGGCGGAGCCGGCGGCTGGGCCGCCAAGATGCAGGTGCGCATGGTCACCCACGCCGCGCCCCACCAGGGCCTGGGCGTGGATCAATATGCCTGGAGCACCTCGCCGCTGCGCCGCTATACCGACCTGGTCAACCAGTGGCAGATCCTGGCCTGCATCGAGCACGGCGTGACCGCGCCGCTGGTGGCGCCCTTCAAGCCGCGCGATGCCGATCTCTTCGCCATCGTCTCGGGCTTCGATGCGGCTTACTCCGGCTATGCCGATTTCCAATCGACCATGGAACGCTACTGGTGCCTGCGCTGGCTGGCGCAGGAAAACGCCCGCACCGTGGAAGCCGTGGTGCTCAAGGATGAAATCCTGCGTCTGGTGGACATCCCGCTGGTGCTGCGCATGCCGGGCCTGCCGCAACTGGCGCGCGGCCTGCAGGTCAAGCTGGACCTGCTGCGCTGGGACGAGGTCGACCTGACCGTGGAGGCGCGCCTGCTGGAAGTGCCGGCCGCCGCGGCCCAGGCGCTGGCCAGCGACCTCGGTGAAGACGATGACGAGTTGCTCGAAGGCATGGCCTCCATGGGCAGCGAAGAGCAGGGCGAAGAAGCGGCCGCTGAACAGGATGCTGCGCAAGATTCTGCACAGGATTCGGATCAGGATGCTGCACAGGATGATGCACGCAATCCTGCAGCCGACGCCGGCGAAAACCCGTCCGCGCAAGCGGCCCAATGAGCCGGTGCTGGCGTAGAATTGGCGCTGTGTTTATCGTCGTCGCTTCCCGTTTGCTGTGAATCTGTTTGCCCAACACCGTCTGCTGAGCGTTGCGCTCGGAATCTCGCTGCTGGTGCATGGCCTCTTGCTGGCCGTGCACTTCGCCGCGCCCGATGCCTTCCGTTTCAAGCCGTCCGATCCGGAGCTGGAAGTCATCCTGGTCAACGCCAAGCATGACAAGAAGCCGGTCAATGCCCAGGCGCTGGCGCAGGCCAACCTGGATGGCGGCGGCAACGCCGACGACGGCCGTGCCAGGTCACCGCTGCCGGACATGCAGCGGGTGGAAAGCGGCGACAGCGTCAAGGCTGCCCAGCGCAAGGTGGCCGAGCTGGAACAGCAGCAGCGCAAGATGCTGGCGCAGCTGCAGGAGGCGCGCCAGCACGTGGCCAGCAGCGAGTTGCAAAAGCCGACCGAGACGCCGCAGCCCAACGCGCGCGACCTGACCGAGACCGCCAAGGCCATGGCGCGCATGGAAGCCGAGCTGGCCAAGGATATCGCGCAATACAACAAGCGCCCGAAGAAAACCCAGATCACGCCGAGCACCCGCGAAGTGGGTTATGCGCAGTATTTCAAGGCACTGCAGGACAAGGTGGAAAAGGTCGGCACGCTGAATTTCCCGACCCGCGACGGCAAGAAGCTCTACGGTGAACTGCTGGTCGTGATCCCGGTGTTCCAGGATGGCAGCCTCTACGAGCGCGATGGCGGCGTGGTGGTGCGCACCAGTTCCGGCAATGCCGCGCTGGACCAGGCGGCGGTGGCCATCGTGCGGCGCTCGGCGCCGTTCGGCCGCTTCCCCGAGAACATGCGCACCAGCGGCAAGGATGACGTATGGGAAGTCATCGTGACCTTCCGTTTTACCCGCGACCAGGGCGTGCAGGCACAACTGGGCGCCAGCTGAGCGCATCAGCGGCCCGGCCACAGACAAGAACAGAGAACGAGGGAGCAGTTAGAACACCATGGATGAATACGTCGTCATCGGCAACCCGATTGCCCACAGCAAGTCGCCCGAGATCCATGCGCAGTTCGCTGCCCAGACCGGCCAGTGGCTGCACTACGATCGCCTGCTGGCGCCGCTGCACGGCTTCAAGGCAGCGGTGCAGGTGTTCCAGCGGCGCGGCGGACGCGGCGCCAATGTCACTGTCCCCTTCAAGCTGGAAGCCCACGCCCTGTCCGATCAGCTGACCGAGCGCGCGCGCCTGGCGGGGGCGGTCAATACGCTCAAGTTTGAAGGCGGCCGCATCCTTGGTGACAACACCGATGGCGCCGGCCTGGTCACCGACATCGTGACCAATGCCGGCCAGGCGCTAGCGGGACGCCGCATCCTGCTGCTGGGGGCGGGTGGCGCCTCGCGCGGTGCCCTGCTGCCGCTGCTGCAACAGCGGCCGGCCGAGCTGGTGATCGTCAACCGCACGCAGTCCCGGGCCCAGGAGCTGGCGCAGCAGTTCGCCGAATACGGTCCGGTGCGCAGCGCCGCCTATGCCGAGCTGGGCGGCGTGTTCGACCTCATCATCAACGCCACCTCGGCCAGCCTGTCGGACGACCTGCCGCCGCTGCCGGTGTCGGTGTATGGCAGCGAAACCCTGGCCTACGACATGATGTATGGCCGCCAGCCCACGATCTTCATGCAGAGCGCCCAGCAACACGGCGCCAGCGTGCGCGATGGCCTGGGCATGCTGGTCGAGCAGGCCGCCGAAGCCTTCCTGCTCTGGCGCGGCGTGCGGCCGGCCACCGCCGAGGTGTTTGCCAGCCTGCGCCAGCAATTGTCGCAATAGAGGCGGGCTGCAGTCCGTCACACCTGTAGAAGACTGCAGGACTGCAGGACTGCAGGTCTGCAGATCTGCATGAGGCCTCGATCCCGCATCGCTAGAACCTGGAACAGAACCACCACCGGCACATGAAATCGTTACGCAAGCTGCTCTTCTGGATCATCGTCCTGCCCGTCACGCTGGTACTGCTGCTGCAGCTGTACTTCTTCGTGCAGATCTGGTGGTGGAAGGACCACAATCCCGAGTCCACCAGTTTCATGCGCCAGCAGTTGTCCCTCCTGCGCGAGAAGGACCCGAATGCCCAGCTGCAATTCCGCTGGGTGCCTTATGCACGCATCTCCAACAATCTCAAGCGGGCCATCATCGCCTCGGAAGATTCCAATTTCTCCGAGCATGACGGCGTCGACTGGGAGGCCCTGCAGAAGGCCTACGAAAAGAACGAGAAGAAGGGCAAGGTAGTGGCCGGTGGTTCCACCATCACCCAGCAGCTGGCCAAGAACCTGTTCCTCTCGGGCGAGCGCAGCTACCTGCGCAAGGGCCAGGAATTCATCATCACCTACATGCTGGAATTCCTGCTGGACAAGCAGCGCATCTTCGAGCTCTATCTCAACGTGGTGGAGTGGGGCAACGGCGTCTTCGGCGCCGAGGCGGCCGCCCAGCATTACTACCGCACCACCGCCGCCGGCCTCGGGGCGGAGCAAGCCGCGCGGCTGGCGGTGATGCTGCCGCGTCCGCGCTATTACGACCGCAATCGTGGCTCCGGCTACCTGGCCGCCCGTACCAGCCTGATCCTGCGCCGCATGAACGCGGCCACGCTGCCGCCGGCGCACAAGTAATCCAAACCGGCGCTGCTGCCGCAGCCAGATGACCGCCGTATGACAGCGCGCCACGCTCACCACAGCCATACCGCCCGCTCTGGATTGGCGCTTGCCTGGCACGGGGCTTGAACGTACACTTGCGCACGTTTCGCGCCTGTCGCCACGGGCTGCCGCATTTCACCCGGGACTCTTCACCCCGCGTTCCACCGAGCGAGAACCCATGATCAATGTATTCGTGTTGCAAAACGGACGGCTGAGCCAGGTCAACATCGACAGCCGCACCGACCTCGAACAGGCCGCGCCGGTCTGGGTGGACCTGACCGAGCCGAATGACGAAGAGCGCGCCTGGGTCAAGAGCATCTACGGCGTGACCCTGCCCGACGAGGACGAATTCAGCGACATCGAAGCCTCGGCCCGTTACTTCGAAGCCGAGAACGGCGACCTGCACCTGCGCACCGACTTCCTCTTCGAAGGCGACGACGATTCTTCCTCCACCATGACGGTGGCCTTCATCCTGGCACGCAATATCCTCTTCTCGGTGCATGCAGAGGACCTGCCGGTGTTTCGCCTGGTGCGCATGCGCGCGCGCTCGCGGCCCGGTTCCATCGGCGACTACCGCGATGTGCTGCTGGACCTCTATGAGACCGATGCCGAATATTCGGCCGACGCGCTCGAAGGCATCTACCAGAAGCTCGAAGCGGTGAGCACCAGCGTGCTCAAGAAAAGCCTCTCCGACCAGGCCGCCGCCGACGTGCTCAACACCATCGCCCACGAAGAAGACTTGAACGGCCGCATCCGCCGCAACATGATGGATACGCGCCGCGCGGTCAGCTTCCTGATGCGCGGACGTCTGCTCAGTTCGGAGCAGTTCGAGGATGCGCGCCAGATCCTGCGCGACATCGAATCCCTGGATGGCCACACCGCCTTCCTCTTCGACAAGATCAACTTCCTGATGGATGCCACCGTCGGTTTCATCAACATCAACCAGAACAAGATCATCAAGATCTTCTCGGTGGCCTCGGTGGCTTTCCTGCCACCGACGTTGATTGCCAGCATCTACGGCATGAACTTCAAGGTCATGCCGGAACTGGACTGGGTGGTCGGTTATCCGCTGGCCATTCTCATGATGGTCGGGTCGGCCATCGCACCATTCTGGTATTTCCGTCGGCGCGGCTGGCTCAATTGAAGCCTGTCTGCTGACGGCGACGTCCTCATTTCTCCGACACCGATTCCCGGGCTTCTCCGATGCCGCGCACAAGGTGTGCGCGGCACACTGCGATCATCATCCATCGCACAGGCGCGCAGAGGTGCGCATCCGTGTTTTCGCATAGGAGAACATCATGTCCATCCGTCATCACACCGTCTCGCTGGCCGTGGTCAGCGCCAGCTTCGCCGGCCTGCTCATTGGCTGCGCGAGCCCGCAGCAAGCCCCCTATGGCGCGGCGCCTGCCTCGCAGAACTATGAACGGGTGGCCGCCTATTCCGGCACCGGCGTGGTGGAAGCCATCGAAGTGACGCACAAGGAAAGCAACGGCGTGGCCGGTGCGGTGGTGGGCGGCGTGGCTGGCGGCTTGCTGGGCAACGCCGTGGGCGGCGGTACGGGCCGGGTGCTGGCTACGGTTGCCGGTGCCGCCGGTGGTGCCTATGCGGGCAACCAGGTCCAGCGCAACAGCGCCGCAGGCCATCAGGTCTACAACATCCGCGTGCGCATGAGCGATGGTTCCCTGCAGACCTTCGCGCAGGAAGACAATACCGACTTCCGCGTGGGCGACCGCGTCCGGCTGGATAACGGTCGTATCAGCCGTTACTAATCTGGTCACTGTTGTTACCAAAGCTTGGTGCGGTAAGGCACCGTTCGCTATCGACATGAAAAAAGCCGTCCGGCTCAACACTGGACGGCTTTTTCGTTGTGGGCGCGGCCCCGGTATTACGCAGGGTAGAGCGCTCCCAGCACGCGCAGGCCACGCGCGCCCGTCACAGCGGGCAGGTTGCCTGGCAGGCGCAATTCAAAGCGCCGCGCCAGCCAGGCAAAGGCCAGCGCCTCCACATGCTGCGGTGCCACGCCCAGTACAGCCGTCGATTGCACGCTTGCGCGGCCGTCCAGTTGCTGCTGCAACAGCCGCATCAGGAAGGCATTCTCGGCCCCGCCTCCGCACACATAGACCTGCTGCGCCGTGGGTGCGTGCGCGATGATGGCGTCGGCAATGGTGCTGGCCGTGAGCATGGCCAGCGTGGCCTGAACGTCTTCCGGTGCAAGTTCGGCGCCGGTACGTTGCAGCGCCGCCTGCAGCCAGTCGAGATGGAACAGGTCGCGTCCCGAACTCTTGGGTGGCGGCAAGCGGAAGAAGGGCTCATCACGCAATTGCGCCAGCAGTCCCGCATGCACTTGTCCCGAGGCGCCCCAGTCGCCGTTGGCGTCATAGGCGCGTTGCTGGTGCAGGTGAATCCAGCCATCCATGAGCGCATTGCCAGGACCGGTATCGAAGCCGTAAGCGCCTTCTTCTTGCGCCGGCAGGATGCTGATGTTGGCGATCCCGCCAATGTTGACGACCACCCGCGACTGCCCCGCATCCCCGAAGATGGCGCGATGGAAGGCCGGCACCAGCGGTGCGCCCTGGCCGCCAGCGGCGACGTCGCGGCTGCGGAAGTCGGCCACCACATCGATGTTGCACAGTTCGGCCAGCAGCGCCGGGTTGTTGGTCTGGCGCGTGAAACCGAGTTCGGGGCGATGGCGGATGGTCTGTCCATGCACGCCCACCAGGCGCACGTCGGCCGCCGTCTTGCCGGCCTGCAGCAGCAGTTGCGCCACGCAGTCGGCGTAATGCACGGCCAGCGCATTGGCGGCCAGGGCTTCGCGTTCGATCTCGTTGGGCCCGGCGGCCTGCAGGGCCATCAGGTCCGCGCGCAGGTGGGCGGGGAAGGGCACGTAGGCCGCCGCCAGCGTGGCGCAGACGGCCTGGCCGTCGAAGGCGGCCAGGACACCGTCGACGCCGTCAAGACTGGTGCCGGACATCAGGCCGATGGTCAAAAAGGGAGAATCGTTCATGGCAGGCAGTTCGGAAAAAGAAAAGGGCGGCCGCTGATTCTACAGCGCCGCCCTGGTCGGGGAGTTCGGAAAGCCGTCCCTTACTTGGCTGCCGCCAGCTTCACATCGGGCGCACCCGGCACGCGCAGCATGGCCATGCGATGCTGCATGTCGGCCGCCACCGTGCGGAAGCGCTGCAACTGCGGGCCGGTCAGGGCCTGGTTGTTGGGCACCTCCACCGACAGCGGATTGCGCGGCTGGTTGTTGACGCGGAACTCGTAGTGCAGGTGCGGGCCGGTAGCCCAGCCGGTCATGCCGACGAAGCCGATCACGTCATTCTGGCTGACCTTCATGCCCTTCTTGATGTTGGACGCGAAGCGGCTCATGTGGCCGTAGGCGGTGGAGTAGCCGCTCCAGTGCTTGATGACGACGATGTTGCCGTAGCCGTTCTGCTGGCCCACGAAATCGACCACGCCATCGGCGGCTGCATGGATGGGGGTGCCGGTGGGGGCGGCGAAGTCCACGCCGGTGTGCTGCTTCCACTGGCCCAGGATCGGGTGCAGGCGCATCGAGAAACCGGAAGAGATACGGGTGAAGGCCAGGGGCGACTTCAGGAACGCCTTCTTGAGCGACTTGCCATCGAAGGCGTAATAGCCGCCACCGCCAGTCTTGCTGGCCGGGTCGCTGAACCAGACGGCCTGGTAGCGGTTGCCGGCGTTGTCGAATTCACCGGCCAGCACGCGGCCGGTACGGACCAGGTCGCCGTTCTGGTAGTAGGTCTCGTAGACCACGTTGAAACGGTCGCCGCGGCGCAGGTCGGAGGCGAAGTTGATGTTGGTGGCGAACATGTCCACCAGCTGCATGGCCACCGCATCGGGGATCTGCGCCGTGTCGGTGGCGGCGAAGAGCGAGGAGAAGATGGTGCCGGCGCGCATTTCCACGCGGCGCTCCAGCACGGCGGGCTGGGCTTGGGCGGTGAGCTTGCCGTCCTGGCGCGCAATGACCAGGTTCTTGGGGGTATCGCTGCCATCGTCGAGGGTGGCGGAGAGCTTGATGAGCTCGCCGTTGTCATCGGTCTGGGCCACGACGCGCTTGCCGGCGCGCAACTGCATTACGGTGCGTGCCAGGGTATCGGACTTGATGAAGGCGGTGGCTTCATCGTCGTCCACGCCCAGGCGGTTGAGCAGGGTGGCCAGGGTGTCGCCGCTGCGGACCTTCTCTTCGTTGACGTAATACTGCGCACGCTCTTCCAGTGCGCTGACCTGCTGTTGCAGGTCGGGCAGGGCCAGCTCCTTGGAAATCGGGTTCACCGGGGCATCGCGCAGGTCCGGCTCGGCCGGGGCGAAGCCGGCCGCACCGATGGTGAAGGCGGCCAGGAACAGGGCGCTGGCACCGATGATGCGGGTCTTGGGCGAGGAAGCGGCGACTTTGTGGTGGCAGGACTGCAACGCGGAGAAGCACAGGGACGAGACGTGCTTGAGTTTATCTTGTGGGAACATGCAAACCGAATACGTTAAAATCTGACGTTTCCGTGGCGGATGGCGGGTGATGGCTGCAATGCGGCGTTTCCTGTCCCCCCGCCGTGTTGCGCCCGCGTAACATCGCTTACGGGTCGAGAACGTTTTCCTGCTGCTGAGCTTCTGAGGCCGCGTCCTGGCGCTGGGCAGAAAAAACGAAAGTCGGAATTATAGCAACACGATTTAGCGGTCCTGTCCTACAAAAGCCAATTTTTTAGTTATATCGATGAACGCCGACCAGTCCACCTCCGCCGCCGCTGCGCCTGCCCAGGCAGCCCCTTCCCGCCTGCCCCTCACCGACAAGGTGCAAGAGGCGCTGGCCATCACCAAGCGCGGCACCGATGAGCTGCTCATCGAAAGCGAATTCGCGCAAAAGCTGGCGCGCGCCGAGCAAAGCGGCCAGCCGCTGCGCATCAAGCTGGGCCTGGACCCGACCGCGCCCGACCTGCACCTGGGCCACACCGTGGTCCTCAACAAGATGCGCCAGCTGCAGAACCTGGGCCACCAGGTGATCTTCCTGATCGGTGACTTCACCTCCATGATCGGCGACCCGTCCGGCCGCAATGCGACCCGCCCGCCGCTGTCGCGCGAGCAGATCGAGATCAACGCCAAGACTTATTTTGCCCAGGCCAGCCTGGTGCTGGACCCAAGCAAGACCGAGATCCGCTACAACTCCGAATGGTGCGATGCCCTGGGCAGCCGCGGCATGATCCAGCTGGCCTCGCGCTACACGGTGGCGCGCATGATGGAGCGCGATGACTTCACCAAGCGCTTCAAGGAAGGCACGCCCATCTCGGTGCATGAATTCCTCTACCCGTTGATGCAGGGTTATGACTCGGTGGCCCTGAAGTCGGACCTGGAGCTGGGCGGCACCGACCAGAAATTCAACCTGCTGGTGGGCCGCGAACTGCAGAAGGACTTCGGCCAGGAGCCGCAGTGCATCCTGACCATGCCGCTCCTGGAAGGCCTGGACGGCGTGGAGAAGATGTCCAAGTCCAAGGGCAACTACATCGGCATCACCGAGCCGGCCAACACCATGTTCGCCAAGGTGATGAGCATTTCCGACGTGATGATGTGGCGCTACTACGACCTGCTGTCGTTCCGTTCGATGGCCGAGATCGCCGGCTACAAGGCCGAGGTCGAGGCCGGCAAGAACCCGCGCGACATCAAGGTGGCGCTGGCCCAGGAAATCGTCGCCCGCTTCCACTCGCAGCAGGCCGCCGAAGATGCACTGGCCGACTTCGTGAACCGTTCCAAGGGCGGCATCCCGGACGATATCCCGGAAGTCTCGCTGTCGGGCGCGCCGCTGGGCATCGGCCAGTTGTTGAAGCAAGCCAACCTGTGCGCCTCCACCTCGGAAGCGCTGCGCATGGTGGAGCAGGGCGGTGTGCGCATCGACGGCACCGTCATCAGCGACAAGGGCCTGAAGGTCGAGGCCGGCCAGTGCGTGGTGCAAGTGGGCAAGCGCAAGTTCGCCCGCGTCACCCTGGCGTAAGCTGGAACGCGCATGATTGCCCTCTTGCAGCGGGCCAGCCAGGCCTCGGTGGTGGTGGATGGCCAGACGCTGGGCAGCATCGGCACCGGGCTCATGGTGCTGGTCTGCGCCGAGCGCCACGACACCCCGGCCGAAGCCGACGCCCTCTTGAAGAAGCTGCTGGCCTATCGCGTCTTCAGCGACGAGGCCGGCAAGATGAATCGCAGCGTTGCCGACGTGCAAGGCGGCTTGCTGCTGATCCCGCAATTCACGCTGGCGGCCGATACCAATTCAGGCACCCGCCCATCCTTCACGCCTGCGGCGGCACCGGAACTGGGTCGGCAACTGTTCGACCACTTCGTGGCCCAGGCGCGTGCGCGCCATGGCGAGGAAAGGGTGGGAACGGGGCGCTTCGGAGCCGATATGAAGGTGTCGCTCACCAACGACGGTCCGGTGACTTTCTGGCTGCAGGTCAAGCCCAAGGCGCCGGCTGCCGATATGAACGTTACTGAATAAAATCCAGCCCGGCATTGAAGCCCGGCGGCGCGTCCCCAAATGAATTCGTAATGCGTGTTGCATGTGGCCTTACTTTTTGGAGGTGATATGAAATTCTGGAGCGATTCTTTCAAGGACGGTGCCAACATCCCGGGCGAGTTTGCCTTTGCGGTGATGGATCCCAAGACCCACGTGGCCCTTTCTGCCAATCGCAATCCGCACTTCGCCTGGAGCGATCTGCCGGCCGGCACCAAGTCGTTGGCGCTGGTGGTGCATGACCCCGACGTGCCCTCGCGCGGCGACGACGTGAACCAGGAAGGCAAGACCGTGCCGCTGGAGCTGCCGCGGGTGGATTTCTATCACTGGACCCTGGTGGATATCCCGGCGGGCGTGAGCCAGATCAAGGCCGGCCAGTTCAGCAGCGGCGTGACCGCACGCGGCAAGCCGGGCCCGGCCGTACTGGGCGACGTCATGCCGGGCGCGCGCCAGGGCATCAATGACTACACCGGCTGGTTCGCCGGCGACGGCGACATGCGCGGCGACTACTTCGGCTATGACGGCCCCTGCCCGCCGTGGAACGATGCGCTGGTGCACCGCTACATCTTCACGCTGTATGCGCTGGATGTGGAACAACTGCCGGTGTCCGGCAACCTGGAAGGCTCGGTCGTGGTCACTGCGCTGCGCGACCACGTGCTGGATCAGGCCGCCATCACGGGCCTCTACACCCTCAACCCCAACGCGGTACCGCGTAGCTGACCTGACTGCACTGCATGACCGACATCCTGCTGATCCGCCACGGCGAAACCGACTGGAACGTGGACAAGCGCCTGCAAGGGCATATCGACATCGGCTTGAACGAGGCCGGCCAGCGCCAGGTCCTGGCGCTGGGCGAGGCGCTGGCGGGGGAGGGCATCGATGCCGTCTTCGCCAGCGACCTGCAGCGTGCGCGCGATACGGCCCAGGCCGTGGCCGGGCCAGCGGGATTGACGGTGCAGATCGATGCGGGCTTGCGCGAGCGCTGCTACGGCGGCTTCGAGGGCTTGCGCCATACTGAGATCGAAGCGCTCTATCCCGAGGCGTATCGCCAGTGGAAGGCACGCGAGCCGGACTTCCGCTATCCCGCCGGCGAGCGCATCGCCGAGACCATGCGCGAATTCTATGAACGTTCGGTGGCGGCCGTGCAGCGGGTGCTGGCCTCGGGCCGCTATCGCAAGGTGGCCATCGTCACCCATGGCGGCGTGCTGGAGTGCGTGCATCACTGGGCCAGCCAGACTTCCTTTGCCCAGCCCCGTACGTTTGACATCTTCAATGCCAGCGTCAATCGCCTGCACTGGGATGGCGAACGTGCCCACATCCGCTCCTGGGGCGAGATCGGGCATCTCCAGCGGGAGACGCTGGATGAGGTGGATCGCTGATCTTTTTGCTATCTACAATCTATAATTTGTAATTTAAAAATACAAATTTAAATTTGTATTACTCGAATACAAACCACAACACGTAAAGTGATGAAACAACGTATGATTTGTTTCATATCACTTCGTAGTGGGGTTGTATGAGTGAATTTCCCGTCCGTACTGGCCACCAGCTGCCACAGCTGCTGCAGGCCTACCGCAAGCAATCCGGCATGACCCAGACGGAGGTTGCCCGTCGCCTGGGCGTGACCCAGCAGAACCTGTCTTCGCTGGAGCGCAACGCTGACAAGGTCAGTGCCGACCGGCTGGTGGAACTGCTCAACATCCTGGGCGTCGAGCTGGTCCTGCGCAAAGCGGACAATGCGCGCCCATCGAGCGATACCCCTCCTCTCGACGACGCTTCATGGTGACCGCGCAGCGTCGCAAGCCCAGGGAGCTGGGGCTGTGGATGAATGGCAGTTTCGTTGGCACCTGGGCCATCACGGCGCAAGGCGACAGCCTGCACTACGACCCGCAGTGGGTGGCATCGCCCGGCGGCCGTCCCTTGTCGCTGTCGCTGCCTTTCAAGCCCGGCAATCCACCCCATCGCGGCGAGATCGTCCATCACTATTTCGACAACTTGCTTCCCGACAGCAAGCTCATCCGCGAACGCCTCGCACGCCGCTACCAGGCCGCCGACACTGATGCCTTTGCACTGCTGGCCGAAGCGGGCCGGGATTGCGTGGGCGCGCTCCAGATCCTGCCGGCGGGCGTGGTGCCCTCAGCCAGACCGGTGATCGAGTCCAGGCCCTTGAGTGACAACGAAGTCGCAGAGTTGCTGCATCAGATTACGGAGCCCCTGCCAATGGGCCTGAAGGACGATGAAGAGCTGCGTCTCTCGTTGGCAGGTGCCCAGGAAAAGACCGCCCTGTTGTGGTACCAGCAGCAATGGTGCTTGCCTCACGGTAGCACTCCCACTACGCACATCCTGAAATTGCCCATGGGTGTGGTCGGTGGCCTCAAGCTCGATCTGCCCCATTCGGTCGAGAATGAATGGCTGTGCTCACGCATCCTGGCAGCCTATGGCATGCCGGTGGCCACCTGCGAAATCTTGCGTTTTGGAGCGCAGCGGGTGTTGTCAGTGGAGCGCTTCGACCGCCGCTGGAGCCGCGATCCGGTCAGCGGGCAGACCGTACTGCTGCGTTTGCCGCAGGAAGACCTGTGCCAGGCCAGCGGGATTTCACCCTGGCGCAAATATGAAGCCGATGGTGGCCCGGGCATGAAGGAAATCATGGCGCTGTTGGGCGGTGCCATCGATCCGGTGGCCGCGCGTCGGTACTTCTTCCAGGCCCAGGTGTTGTTCTGGATGTTGTGGGCTACCGACGGCCATGCCAAGAATTTCTCGCTCTTCCTCAAGCCCGGTGGCCGATACGAACTGACGCCGCTGTATGACGTGCTGTCTGTCTTGCCCCTGATCGGCGAAGGGCCCGGCAAGTTGTCGCCGCATCGGGCTGCCATGGCGATGGCAGTACGGTCCCGCAACGTGCATCGCAGGATGAAAGATATCCTGCCACGTCACTGGGCGGCCCTCGGCGCGCACTTCGGCATCGTGGCCGAGAACGGCGAAGGGCCGCTGGCGCTGCTGCGCGAACTGGGCGAGCACACCGAGAAAGTCATTGCCACCGTGCAGGCCGATCTGCCGGAGGGGTTCCCGCCCAAAGTGGCCGCTGCGATCCTCAAAGGCTTGCGCCAATCGGCAGACAGCCTGCTGGCCTTCGTGAAATCGGCGTGAGATTCCCGTCGAATGATACTGCGAATTAGCATTTCTCCAACAATCTCCGCTGCCCAATAAATAATCAGCCCCAAAGATGTAACCGCGCCCGATTCTTGTTGGGCGAGGCAGGCAATCGCGCTAAAATAGCGCCCTTCCCCGTATCTCCCCCTATCCACGTCGTGAACATTGGGCCCTATTCCCTGCGCAACAACGTGTTCGTCGCCCCCATGGCGGGTGTGACCGACCGTCCGTTCCGCCAGTTGTGCAAGCAGCTGGGGGCGGGCTATGCCGTCTCGGAAATGGCCGCGTCCGATCCGCGCCTGTGGCAGAGCGAGAAGACCTCGCGCCGCATCAACCACGATGGCGAGATGGAACCCAAGGCGGTGCAGATCGCCGGGGCCGATCCGGTCATGCTGGCCGATTGCGCGAAGTACAACGTCGAGCGCGGTGCGCAGATCATCGACATCAACATGGGCTGCCCGGTCAAGAAGGTCTGCAACAGCTGGTGCGGTTCGGCCCTGCTGCAGGACGAGGAACTGGTGGCGCGCATCCTGGACGCGGTGGTCTCGGCGGTGGATGTGCCGGTGACCCTGAAATTCCGCACCGGCTGGAACCGCGCCAACAAGAACGCCCTCAAGATTGCCGCTCGCGCCGAGGCCGCCGGTATCGCCATGCTGACCCTGCACGGCCGCACCCGCGCCGACGGTTACAGCGGCGAGGCCGAGTACGAGACCATCGCCGCCGTGAAGGCTGCCGTGAAGATCCCGGTGGTGGCCAATGGCGACATCACCACCCCCGAGAAGGCGCGCGAAGTCCTGCGCCTGACCGGGGCCGACGCCGTCATGGTCGGCCGTGCAGCCCAGGGACGGCCCTGGATCTTCCGCGAGATCGATCACTTCCTGCGCACCGGCGAGCACCTGCCGGCACCGCTGGTGACCGAGGTGGCGCACCTGATGGATGAACACCTGCAAGCCCATTACGCCTTCTATGGCGACTACCTGGGCGTGCGCACGGCACGCAAGCACATCGGCTGGTATGTGCGCGACCTGCCGGGCGGCGAGACCTTCCGCCGCAGCATGAACCGCATCGAAGACTGCGGCCAGCAGTTGCAGGCGGTGCGGCAATTCTTTGCCGACCAGGCCGTGCATGGCGATCGCCTGCAATACGGACTGGCCGACGAGGTAGCCCTGGCCGCCTGAAGCAACACCGCAGGATGGCAGGACAGCACGACAGGACAATGGGGTTCGGATGCGCTGGCGCGAGCGGCAACAGCGGGCGCAATTGATCAACAACACGGCATCGCCACGCACCATCGCGCCCGGGGGAAAACGGCGCATTCGGGCTTGCGGGGTGGCGCCGACAAGAACAGAAGCAGCAGAACAATGAGCAAAGAAAGTATTGAGGATGTCGTCAAGAAGAGCCTGGAAAAATATTTCCGGGATCTGGGTGAACAGCTACCGACCAATGTCTACGACATGGTGCTGGCCACGGTCGAAAAACCGGTCTTCGAGACCGTGATGGCGCGCGCCGAGGGCAACCAGTCCCAGGCCGCCGAGATCCTCGGCATCAACCGCAACACGCTGCGCAAGAAGCTGCAGCAGCACGGCCTGCTGTAGCCGCCACCAGCCTTGCCGGCGCGCCAGAGCGGGCGCCGGGAGGGTGCGCGGGTGCAGTTTCCTTCCACGGTTTTTCAGGTTTCCTTTTCCTTACCAGTCTTGCCTACCATGATCAAACAAGCACTCATTTCCGTATCCGACAAGGCAGGCGTGCTCGACTTCGCGCGCGCACTGTCCGCCATGGGCGTCAACATCCTGTCCACCGGCGGCACCGCCAAGCTGCTGGCCGACAATGGCGTGCCGGTCACCGAAGTGGCCGACTACACCGGTTTCCCGGAAATGCTGGATGGCCGCGTGAAGACGCTGCATCCCAAGGTCCATGGCGGCATCCTGGCCCGTCGCGATTTCCCCGAGCACGTGGCTGCCCTCGAACAGCACGGCATCCCCACCATCGACATGGTGGTGGTGAACCTGTACCCGTTCCAGCAGACCGTGGCCAAGGATGAGTGCTCGCTGGAAGATGCGATCGAAAACATCGACATCGGCGGCCCGGCCATGCTGCGTTCCTCGGCCAAGAACCACAAGGACGTGATCGTCATCTGCGATCCGACCGATTATGAAGGCGTGCTGGCCGAGCTGAAGTCCGGTGGCGACCTGCCCTACGAAAAGCGCTTCGCGCTGGCCAAGAAGGTCTTCGCCCACACCGCGCAATACGATGGCGCCATCACCAATTACTTCACCGCCCTGGGTGAAGACAAGCAGCACAGCACCCGCAGCGCCTACCCCTCGACCCTGAACCTTCATTTCGAGAAGGTCCAGGACATGCGCTACGGCGAGAACCCGCACCAGAGCGCTGCCTTCTACCGCGACATCAAGAAGGTCGATGGCGCCCTGGCCAACTACACCCAGCTGCAGGGCAAGGAACTGTCCTTCAACAACATCGCCGATGCCGATGCGGCCTGGGAATGCGTCAAGAGCTTTGACCCTGCCACGGAAGCCGCCTGCGTCATCATCAAGCACGCCAACCCCTGCGGCGTGGCCATCGGTGCCCACCCGCTGGAAGCCTACAGCAAGGCCCTGCAGACCGACCCGACCTCGGCCTTCGGCGGCATCATCGCCTTCAACCGCGAAGTGGACGCCGCAGCGGCCGAAGCCGTGGCCAAGCAATTCCTGGAAGTGCTGATCGCCCCGTCTTTCAGCGCTGAAGCCAAGCAGATCTTCGCTGCCAAGCAGAACGTGCGCCTGCTGGAAATCCCGCTGGGCACCGGTCTGAATGGCTACGACTTCAAGCGTGTCGGCGGTGGCCTGCTGGTGCAGTCGCCGGACGCCAAGAATGTTCTGCTGGCCGATGTGAAGGTGGTCAGCAAGAAGCAGCCGACCCAGCAGCAACTGCAGGACCTGATGTTCGCCTGGCGCGTGGCCAAGTTCGTCAAGTCCAATGCCATCGTGTTCTGCGGCAATGGCATGACCTTGGGCGTCGGTGCCGGCCAGATGAGCCGTATCGATTCCGCACGCATCGCCTCCATCAAGGCGCAGAATGCCGGCCTGACCCTGGCCGGTTCGGCCGTGGCGTCGGATGCCTTCTTCCCGTTCCGCGATGGCCTGGATGTGGTGGTCGATGCCGGTGCCACCTGCGTCATCCACCCGGGTGGTTCCATGCGCGACCAGGAAGTCATCGATGCGGCCAATGAGCGCGATGTCGTCATGCTGCTGACGGGGACCCGTCACTTCCGTCACTGATCGCTGCCAGATCCGAAAAAAACGCCCGGCTTCATGCCGGGCGTTTTTGTTGGTGCTTCGTGTGCCGCAGTGCGCTGGGCTCAGCTGTTTTCGCTGATCATTCCTTCATGGATGGCAATGCGCGTCAAGGCCGCTTCAAACCGCTGCCGCGATTCCGAGGTCAGCTGCTGCAAGTATTGATGCAATTGTGCGTCAGCCACGTTGCGGTTGGCGCATTGCGCGCTGTAGCGCTCGAACTGCGACAGCTGCATCAGCAATTCCGCCACGTGACGGGGGCACTCGCAGGCCACCGTGGTGGACTGGTTGGCAAAGGCGATCAACTCATTGTCATCCCAGCGGCGCGGCGGGAGCGCCTTGTCGCCTGCCTCTTCATCGCGCGCCGGTGACGACAGCGCCGCCAGGCCGCGCAGCCATTGCAGGATCACCACGTCGGGCTGCGGCGCACGCAGCAGGCTGATGCCTACCGCCGCCAGCGTCTCGCACACCGCTTCACTGGCAAATCCATAGAGCACCGCCATGGGCAGCCCGCTCAGGGCCGGCGCCGAACTCTCCAGCGCCCCCAGCCAGCCGGCGTGCAACTGCGGCTCGTGCAGCAGCAGGGCATCCACTTCTTCCCGCTTCAAGGCCATGGCGGCCTGTTCGATGTTCTCGAACGGACCCAGCAATTGCAGCGGACGGCCCAAGCGCTGCAGCAGGCCGGGTTTGTCCAGGCGCTGCGCCAGGGTGGAGCCGATCACGGCCAGCCGCCATTGACCCTGCACCGCTTCCGGTGGCGTCGGACGGGCTGCGTGCAGTTCCGCGTGGGTGGCCGCCACTTGCTGCAGCTGATCCATATCCAGCCCGGCCAGGCTGCCGATGGCGTGGCCCAGTTCGGTCAACTGCCGGATCAGCGCCAGCCGGCGTACATCGGCTTCCGAATACAGGCGCTGGCCGCTGGGCGAGAGCTTGCCCTGGGTCAGTGCGTAGCGGCGCTCCCACACCCGCAGCGTGGCCACCGGCATGCGCAGCATGCGCGCCACGGCGCCAGTGCGGCGCAAGGCTTCGCCAGCAGGTTTGTCGGCCACAAGGGCCGGGGAAGTGGTCGGTTGCGCAAGGCTCATGATGGGCTCCGGTGAATCATGTTTGACACAGATTATAGACGCTAATTTGACGTCATGAGTCAAGTGTGAAGCATTTATTCAGTACAATCTTGAGTCATGAAACAGAAAAGCCAAGTCACTGGACATCGCGGCAACAAGGCGCACTTGCCCAGCAAGCCCTGCGCCGTGTGCGGCCTGCCCATGACCTGGCGGCGCGCCTGGGCCAAGAACTGGGACGAGGTCAAATACTGTTCCGAAGCCTGCCGCCGCAAGCGCGCCCACCCTGGCCTTTGAGGAGTCGAGCCATGTATCGCAAACATCAATTCGACCTGGTGCTGGATGCCCCTTCCCCGGAAGACGTACCCGCTGCACCCGCCGCCTCTGCTGTCGTCGCTGCGGTCCCCACGCCGCGACCGCTGGCGCTGCTGCCCCTGCAGCCGACCCTGGCCGCCGCGCGCGAGCGCATTGCCGCCGTGCGTCCCGGCGCCTATGCCCGCACCCGCAACAGCCTCGATGGCGCGGTGACCGGCTTGTCGCCCTATCTCACGCACGGTTTCGTCAGCCTGCGCGAGGTGCTGGCGGGCGTGTGCAGCCGCCAGGCGCTGGATGTGCAGCACAAGTTCGTCTATGAGCTGGGCTGGCGCGCCTTCTATCGCTACGTGTGGGCCAGGCGCGGGGCGCGCATTTTTGATTCGCTGCACGCCGGCCCGCTGCCGGAGTCGGCCTATGCGCGCGAACTGCCGGCCGATATCCGCGAGGCCGCCACCGGCCTGCCGGTGATCGACCAGGCCGTGCGCACCCTCTATGCCACCGGCACCCTGCACAACCACGCGCGCATGTGGCTGGCCAGCTATGTGGTGCATCTGCGCAAGGTGCATTGGCGCGCGGGGGCGGACTGGATGGTCGGCCATCTGCTGGATGGCGACCTGGCCAGCAATCACCTGAGCTGGCAGTGGGTGGCCGGGACCGGCAGCCACAAGCCTTATCTGTTCAATGCCGAGAACGTGGCCAAGTACGCCCCGGCCGAGTGGCATAGCCCGGGCACGGTGGTAGATACCACTTATGAAGCGTTGGGCGAAATCGCCCTCAATCCCGACCCGGTGGCCGCCGAACCCGCCCAGCGCGCGCGGGAGCGCTGCAAGGAGCCGGCCCTGCTGCCAGTGCCACCTGAACATTTGGGCAGTGTGAGCCCGGAGGCGGAAGCGGTAGCCGGGCGGGATGTCTGGCTGGTCCATCCGTGGAGCTTGGGCGAATTGCCCGCCGATCTGCCGGCTGACACTGTGGTGGTGGGCCTGTATCTGTCGGACTTCCATCTGCTCTGGCCCTGGGATCAGCGCCGCTGGGATTTCGTTGGTGCGCGCATGCGCGAGCTGACATCGCTGTGCTGGCATGGTGATGCCGCCACCGTCGGCCGTGCGCTGAAGTCTGCGCGCAGCGTGCGTTGTGTGGCCGATCCGCATCTGGCTCCCTGGCTGCCGCTGTGGGCGCAATGCGTAGCGGCACCGGAACTGTTCCCGGTGGTCGACAAGCCCAGCGACCTGTTCACCCAGTGGTGGCGTCGCAGCACGCAAGGCCTGCAGAGCGCCGCCGAGCTGCTGGCGCGCACCGAGCGCAAGGAGCGGCGCGATGGCGCAGCCTGACCCTGACCCTCGTGCGCCACAGGAAGAGATCACCGTGCTGTATGACGGTGCCTGTCCGCTGTGCCGGCGCGAGATCGGCGTGTACCAGCGCGGTGCGCAGGATGCCCCGCTGCGCTTTTGCGATATCAGCCGCGCGGATGTGCCCGCCACAGAGCTTCCTGCGGGCATGACGCGTGAGCAGTTGCTGGCGCGCTTCCATGTGCGTCGCGCTGATGGCGTGGTCTTCAGCGGTGCCGAGGCCTTCGTGAAGTTGTGGGCCACCTTGCCGGGATGGCGCTGGCTGGCCCGGCTGGTGCGTCTGCCCGGCATGCTGTGGCTGATGGAGCGCAGCTATCGCGGCTTCCTGCGCGTACGTCCGGCCGTGCAACGGCTGGTGGTGCGGCTCGAACGCCGCCAGGACCGAGGCTGACATGAGCGTCGGCCTGGTCTGGTTCAAGCGCGACCTGCGCTTGCGCGATCACGCGGCGCTGGCCGAGGCGGCACGGTGTGAGCGTGCGTTTGCGGTCTTCATCATCGAGCCTGCATGGTTGCAGAGTTTTGAATGCGATCCGCGTCATGTGGATTTCCTGTTGCGTTCCCTCGCCCCCTTGCAGATCGAATTGAAGCAGCGCGGCCTGCCGTTGCTGGTGCGCATTGGCGAGGCGGTGCAGGTATTGGAATCCTTGCGCCGCGAGCGGGGTGTGACCCATCTCTTCAGCCACGAAGAAACCGGCCCGGCCTGGAGCTATGCCCGCGATATTTCGGTGAACCGCTGGAGCCGCATCCAAGGCGTGCAGTGGCAGGAGTTTCCGCAAACCGGCGTGGTGCGCCGCCTGCGCAGCCGCGATGGCTGGGCCGCGCGCTGGGTGCAGCGCATGGAGGCAGCGCAGGTTGCCAATCCGGTCGGCTTCCTTGCGCCGCAAGGGATGCAGCCCGACAGGCTGCCCACATTGACCGAACTGGGTTTGCCCGAGGTGCGCCTGCAACCACCCGCTGGCGAGGCAGCGGCATGGGATACGCTGCGCGCCTTCCTCGGCGGCGGCGGGCGCGATTACCGGCGCGCCATGTCCAGTCCGTTGACCGCACCCGAAGCCTGCAGCCGGCTCAGTGCGCATCTGGCCTTCGGCACCATTTCCATGCGCAGCGTGCATCAGGCTACCGAGCTGGCCATCGAACACACGGCCGACCGCGAGCTGGCCTACGGCCTGCGCGGCTTTTCCAGTCGCTTGCGCTGGCATTGCCACTTCATGCAGAAGCTGGAAGACCAGCCCGATATCGAATGGCGCAACGTGGCGCGTTCGCTCGATGGCTTGCGTCCGGGCGATGGCGGTCCGTGGGGCGTGGAGGCGCAGGCGCGTTTCGATGCCTGGTGCGAAGGCCGTACCGGCTATCCCATGATCGATGCCTGCATGCGCCAGCTGTGCGCCACCGGCTGGCTCAACTTCCGCATGCGCGCCATGCTGGTCAGCTTTGCCGCCTATCACCTGTGGCTGCACTGGCGCGCGCCGGGGCTGTTCCTGGCGCGGCAGTTCCTGGATTTTGAGCCGGGCATCCACTGGAGCCAGATGCAGATGCAATCCGGTACCACCGGCATCAATACCCTGCGCATCTATTCGCCGGCCAAGCAGGCGCGCGATCATGATCCGCTGGGCCAGTACGTGCGGCGCTGGGTGCCGGAAGTCGGCACGGCGGCTTATCCCGACCCCATCGTGGATGAGAAGACGGCCCTCCAGCACGCCAAGGACGCCCTCTACGGCCAGCGCAGCAGCAGTACCGCGCGGGCCGAAGCCGATGCCATCCAGGACAAGCACGGCTCGCGCAAGAGCGGCCTGCCCGCGACCACCCAGCGCCGCCCGCGCCAGAAAACCGCGGATCCGGGGCAGGGCGTCTTGTTCTGACGCGGGATGCCCGCCTGATCGGTTAGACTGGCGGGCATGAAAATCCTCGGCATCGACCCTGGCTTGCGCACCACCGGTTTCGGGGTCATCCACAAGCAGGGCAACACGCTCTCCTATATCGCTTCCGGCACCATCAAGACGCCGGATGGCGACCTGCCTTCACGCCTGAAGGTGATCCTGGCCAGCGTCGGCGAAGTGGTGAAGTCCTATGCACCGGACTGCGCGGCCATCGAAAAAGTGTTCGTCAACGTCAATCCGCAATCCACCCTGCTGTTGGGGCAGGCGCGCGGCGCGGCCATTTGCGCGCTGGTGGCCGCCGACCTGGCGGTAGCTGAATACACCGCCTTGCAGGTCAAGCAGGCCGTAGCCGGCCACGGACGCGCCCAGAAGGCGCAGGTGCAGGAGATGGTGGCGCGGCTGCTGAAGCTGCCCGGCCTGCCGGGCACCGATGCTGCCGACGCGCTGGGCGTGGCGATCTGCCATGCGCATGGGGGAGGGTTTTTGTCGGACCTCGGCGCGCTGGCCCCGGCGCTGGCGCGCAAGGGCATCCGCATGCGTGGCGGGCGTCTGGTCGGTTAGTTTTTTTTCTTGAAGAGCGACAGTACGCGCTGCACCAGCTTCACCATCACCAGCACCACTGCCCCTGCGACCACGCCGAAGAGGGCATTCAAGACCGCCGGAGTGATCGCCCCGAGGACCGGTCCGACTACCGCCACACCCTCCACGGCTTGCGCCGCCGCCTCGATGGCGTGATGCGCGAAAGGCAGGCCGTGGGTCAGGATGCCGCCGCCGACCATGAACATGGCAATCGTCCCGATCACCGACAGGCTGCGCATCATCTTCGGGGCCGCCGCCAGGACGGCCCGGCCGATACCGGCCTTGAAGCGTCCCCAGGCGCTCGCGCCCGCATGCTGCACCAGATAGAGGCCGCCGTCATCGAGCTTGACGATCCCGGCCACCAGCCCATACACGCCCGCCGTCATGATCAGGGCAATGCCCACCAGCACCGTGATCTGCTGCTGCAGGGGGGCACCGGCGACGGTACCCAGGGTGATGGCGATGATCTCGGCCGAGAGGATGAAGTCGGTGCGCACGGCATCCTTGATCTTTTCCTGCTCGTAGACCAGCGGATCGACGTCGTCGTCCGCCTTGGCGGCGACTTCATGATGTTCCTCATCGTGGGGAAGATACTTGTGCGCCAGTTTCTCGAAGCCCTCAAAGCAGAGGAAAGCGCCGCCCAGCATCAGCAGCGGCGTCACCGCCCAGGGGATGAAGGCGCTGATGGCCAGTGCCGCCGGCACCAGGATGGCCTTGTTCTTCAGCGAGCCCTTGGCGACCGCCCAGACCACCGGCAATTCCCGCTCGGCGCGCACGCCCGCGACCTGCTGGGCATTGAGGGCCAGGTCGTCGCCCAGCACGCCGGCCGTCTTCTTGGCGGCCACCTTGGTCATCAGGGAAACGTCATCGAGCACGGTGGCGATGTCGTCAATCAATGCGAAGAAGGCGCTACCGGCCATGTTTTTCCTTTGTCTTCATCTCTGCGGGGTGGCTTGGATACTGTTTATCCGAACAGTGCTGTATCATCGCGGGATTATCACAGAAGCTGCCTCCCACGCACATCCCTGACGCCATGATCGGTCGCCTCTCCGGAATTCTTCTAGAAAAAATCCCCCCGAACCTGCTGGTCGACTGCCAGGGCGTCGGTTACGAAGTGGCCGTGCCCATGAGCACCTACTACAACCTGCCGGGCCTGGGTGAAAAGGTCACGCTGCTGACCCACCTGGCCATCCGGGAGGATGCGCACATCCTGTTCGGGTTTGGGACCGCCGAAGAACGCAATACGTTCAAGGAGCTCATCAAGATTTCCGGCGTGGGCGCGCGCACGGCGCTGTCCATCCTCTCCGGCATGTCGGTGGCCGACCTGGCCCAGGCCGTGACCCTGCAGGAAGCCGGCCGCCTGACCCGCGTGCCCGGCATCGGCAAGAAGACCGCCGAACGCCTGCTGCTGGAACTGAAGGGCAAGTTCGGTGCCGATCTTGGCGCGGTGGCCGGCGTGGTCCACAGCGACGCCTCGGCCGACATCCTCAACGCCCTGCTGGCGCTGGGCTATTCGGACAAGGAAGCGACCCTGGCCATGAAGCAGGTGCCCAAGGACAGCAGCGTCTCGGACGGCATCAAGCTGGCCCTCAAGGCGCTCTCCAAGGGCTGAGCCCGGCCAGACAAGGATTAGAGCATGAGCATCCAGACCGACGATTTCTCCGAACAGCGCATCATCTCCGCCACCCCGGCCTCGGCCAACGAGGAAGCCATCGAGCGCGCCCTGCGGCCCAAGCAGCTGGACGAATACGTCGGCCAGGAAAAGGTGCGCGCCCAGCTCGAAATCTTCATTTCGGCCGCCCGCAAGCGTGGCGAGCCGCTCGACCACACCTTGCTGTTCGGTCCGCCCGGCCTGGGCAAGACCACCATGGCCCACATCATCGCCCGCGAGATGGGCGTGAACCTGCGCCAGACCTCGGGCCCGGTGCTGGAGCGCGCCGGCGACCTGGCCGCGCTGCTGACCAATCTCGAAGCCAATGACGTGCTCTTCATCGACGAGATCCACCGCATGTCGCCGGTGGTGGAGGAAATCCTCTACCCGGCGCTGGAAGATTATCAGATCGACATCATGATCGGCGAAGGTCCGGCCGCCCGCTCGGTGCGCCTGGACCTGCAGCCTTTCACGCTGGTGGGCGCCACCACCCGCGCCGGCATGCTGACCAATCCGCTGCGCGACCGCTTCGGCATCGTCGCCCGGCTGGAGTTCTATACACCGCCCGAGCTGGCCCGCATCGTTACCCGCAGCGCCGGGTTGTTGAATGCGCCCATCGTCGAGGAAGGCGCGCTGGAAATCGCCCGCCGCAGCCGTGGCACGCCGCGTATCGCCAACCGCCTGCTGCGCCGCGTGCGTGACTATGCCGAGGTCAAGGGCGAAGGCCGCATCACCCGCGAGATGGCCGACGCCGCCCTGGTGATGCTGGACGTGGACCCGGTCGGCTTCGACCTGATGGACCGCAAGCTGCTGGAAGCCGTGCTCTTCAAGTTCGGCGGCGGCCCGGTCGGGTTGGACAACCTGGCAGCAGCCATCGGTGAAGAACGCGACACCATCGAAGACGTGCTGGAGCCCTACCTGATCCAGCAAGGCTACCTGCAGCGCACGCCGCGCGGGCGCATCGCCACGGGCCTGGCCTATCAGCATTTCGGCGTGACCGCCCCGCAAAGCGGTCCCAACGGCGAACTCTGGGGCGGCTGAGCTCGGCCATTCCCAAGCTGGACAGCACTGTTGCAGCCGCTGAAAAACAGCATGACGCACAGCAGGTCAATCAGATGAAATTTTTGTCAGATCTCGTATAAAAGCGAGTTTTTGCTTGTGCAAAAATTAATCGTCATCGACAATGGATAGCTATTCACTATCTTTCGATGTGAGCCCTCCATGCTAATGTCGAGCCAAGCCCTTCGATACGCGCATCAGCTGCTGGATGCCCGCGCCCAGTCCCGGATCATCCCGCGCATTTCCGAGTCCGAGCCGCTGTCGGTGGAAGACGCCTACGAAATCGCCCACAACATCCGCAATATCCGTGTCGCCCAAGGCGAGCAGCCGATCGGCCGCAAGATCGGCTTTGTGGTGCGCAAGAACTGGGAGCGCTACGGCATCATCGACGATGCCCGCATCCCGACCTGGGCGCCGATGTACGACGCCACGGTGCGCTTCGCCGAAGACAACCACGGCGCGCAATCGCTTACCGGTGCGGTGCAGCCGCGCATCGAGCCGGAGATCGTCTTCAAGCTTGGCAAGACCCCGGCGCCCGGGGCCTCGCTCATTGAACTGGCCGATTGCCTGGAGTGGATGGCGCATGGCTTCGAGATCGTGGTCTGTCCTTTCCCCAACTGGGAATTCACCGTAGCTGATTCGATTGCCGCCTTCGGCCTGCATGGCACCCTGATCGTGGGCGAGCCCCATGTGCTGTCCTCGGCAACCAAGCACCACCTGCCGCAGATCCTGGCCAGCGCCAGCGTATCCCTGTCCTGCAATACGGAGTCCTCCAGCGTGCTGCGTGCCGCCGGCTTCTGCAACGACGAGATGGACAGCCCGCTGCACGCCCTGTGGCACCTGCACCAGCTGCTGCAGAAGCAGTCGCGCTTCCGCCAGCTGCAGGCCGGCGAGATCATCAGTACCGGTACCTGGACCGATGCCTGTCCCATCGAGCCCGGCCAGACCTGGACCACCGCTTTCTCGGGCGTGACCCTGCCGGGCCTGACCGTGTCCTTCGTCTGACGCGGGCGAACGCACACTGATGGCGATCTGGGTGGATGCCGATGCCTGTCCGGGCGTCATCAAGGACATGCTGTTCCGGGTGGCTGAGCGCACCACGATCATCGTGACGCTGGTGGCCAACCGTCCCTTGCGCACGCCGCCTTCGCGCTACATCAAATCCATGGTGGTGCCGGCCGGCTTCGACGTGGCCGACAAGGAAATCGCCCGCCAATGTGAACCCGGCGACCTGGTCATCACCGCCGACATCCCGCTGGCCGCCGATGTGGTGGCAAAGGGCGCGCTGGCGCTCAATCCGCGCGGCGAACTCTATACGGCGCAGAACATCGGCCATCACCTCAGCACCCGCAATTTCATGGAAGAGCTGCGCAGCAGCGGCGTGGAGACCGGCGGCCCGGCCGCCTTCAGCGCCAGCGACGGCCGCGCCTTCGCCCGCGAGCTGGACCGTTACGTGCTCAAAGCTTCACGTCCGGCCTGATCGGGCCGGCGTTACTGCTCCCGCAGCCAGGTCTGGGTGCGGCCCAGCATCGGCATGCCGACATAACCGCGCACATTGAGCTTTTGCCCGTCATCGACGACCGTCAGCTTGCTCTTGTAGACCTTGCCATTGGCCGGATCGATGATCTGGCCGCCGTTGTATTCCTCGCCGTCCTTCTTCAGGCCCGACAGGATGGTCATGCCGATGACCGGCTTGTCCTTCAACTCGCCTTCGCACTTCTGGCAGACCGGGTTCTGGTCTTCTTCCGGCGCACGGAAGAGCTTCTCGATCTTGCCGCTCAGTTCGCCATTGTTCTCGCTGATGCGGATGAGCGCCTTGGGCTTGCCGGTGGCGTCATCGATGCTCTTCCACAAGCCCAACGGCGAGCCATCGGCCCAGGCGGCAGCACTGGCCAGCAAAGTAGCAGCCAGCAGCGACAGCGTGGCCAGGCGGGAAGGGGAGGAAATACGGTTCATGCTGGTCTCCTGTTATCAAGTCGAATGCCATAAAAAAGCACGATTGTTCTAATTTTTTCGATCCAGTCTAGACAAGCCCGCGCTGCAAGGCAAGCACAAAAAAAAGCCGCCGCCCGCAAGGGGACGACGGCTTCATGAAGAAACAGGCCGGCTTACTTGAGCTTGGCCAGCTGTTCCTTCACCTTTTCCAGCGTAGCGCTGAAGTTGGCGACACGTTCCTTTTCCTGCGCCACCACGGCCTCGGGCGCACGGGCCACGAAGCTTTCATTGGACAGCTTGCCGTTGGCCTTGGCGATCTCGCCGGTCAGGCGGGTGACTTCCTTGCCCAGGCGTTCACGCTCGGCGGCCACATCGATTTCCACCTTCAGCATCAGCTTGACTTCGCCGACGATGGCCACCGGTGCCGGCGACTCCGGCAGTTGCGGCACCACCGTGGCTTCCGACAGGCGCACCAGGCCTTGCAGGTAGGGCAGGAAGGATTCCACGGCCGACGCATCGGCGGCTTCCACGATCAGCGGCACGCGCAGCGACGGCGCCAGTTGCATCTCGCCGCGCAGGTTGCGGCAGGCATCGGTGTAGGCCTTGAACTGGGCAACCCAGGCTTCGGCATCGGTATCGATCTTTTCCAGGTCGGGACGCGGATAGGCCTGGCGCATGATGGAGTCGCCCGCCGGATCCGGCTTGCGGTCGGTCAGCGGGGCCACGCTTTGCCACAGCTGCTCGGTGATGAAGGGCAGCACCGGATGCGCCAGGCGCAGCACGCTTTCCAGCACGCGCAAGAGCGTGCGGCGGGTCGCGCGCTGTTGCGCTTCATTGCCGCTCTGGATCTGGGCCTTGGCCATTTCCAGGTACCAGTCGCAGTACTCGTCCCAGACGAACTTGTAGATGGCAGTGGCGATGTTGTCGAAGCGGTAGTCGGCAAAGCCCTTTTCGACTTCGGCTTCGGTACGCTGCAAGAGCGACACGATCCAGCGGTCAGCCTTGGAGAACTGCAGTTTTTCCTTGTCGCAGACGCCCTTCTCGTGGCCGTCGAATCCGCAGTCCTGGCCTTCGGTATTCATCAGCACGAAGCGGGTGGCGTTCCACAGCTTGTTGCAGAAGTTGCGATAGCCTTCGCAGCGGTTCAGGTCGAAGTTGATGTTGCGGCCCAGGGTCGCCAGCGAGGCGAAGGTGAAGCGCAGCGCATCGGTGCCGAAGGCCGGGATGCCATCGGCGAATTCCTTGCGGGTAGCCTTCTCGATGCTGGCTGCCTGCTTGGGATTCATCAGGCCGACGGTGCGCTTGGCCACCAGTTCATCCACGCCGATGCCATCGATCAGGTCGATCGGGTCCAGCGTGTTGCCCTTGGACTTGGACATCTTCTGGCCAGAAGCATCGCGCACCAGGCCGTGCACGTAGACGGTGTCAAACGGCACCTTGCCGGTGAAGTGCGTGGTCATCATGACCATGCGCGCCACCCAGAAGAAGATGATGTCAAAGCCCGTCACCAGCACCGAGGAGGGCAGGAACAGCTTGTAGTCCGGCGTTTCTTCCGGCCAGCCCAGGGTGGAGAAGGGCACCAGCGCCGAGGAGAACCAGGTGTCGAGCACGTCTTCATCGCGCTTGACGGCACGGCCGCCGGCTTGCTTCTTCGCTTCTTCTTCGGTGCGGGCGACGTAGATGCCACCGTCCTCGTCGTACCAGGCCGGGATCTGGTGTCCCCACCACAGTTGGCGCGAGATGCACCAGTCCTGGATGTTGTTGAGCCACTGGTTGTAGGTGTTGGTCCAGTTCTCGGGGACGAACTTGATCTCGCCCGAGGCAACTTTTTCCAGCGCCGTTTCGGCAATCGACTTGCCGGGGAAGTAAGTCCCTTCCGGTGCCGGCTTGCTCATGGCCACGAACCACTGGTCGGTCAGCATCGGCTCGATCACCACGCCGGTACGGTCGCCACGCGGCACCATCAGCTTGTGCGGCTTGACCTGTTCCAAGAGGCCCAGTGCGTCCAGGTCGGCCACGATCTGCTTGCGCGCCTCGAAGCGGTCCAGGCCCTGGTACTTCTCGGGCGAGTTCTCGTTGATGGTGGCTTTCAAGGTGAAGACGCTGATCATTTCCAGGTTGTGGCGTGCGCCCACCTGGTAGTCGTTGAAGTCGTGCGCCGGGGTGATCTTCACGCAGCCGGTGCCGAATTCCTTGTCGACGTATTCATCCTTGATGATGGGGATCTCGCGGCCCACCAGCGGCAGCTTGATCATCTTGCCCACCAGCGCGGCGTAGCGCTCGTCGGTCGGGTCCACGGCCACGGCGACGTCGCCCAGCATGGTTTCCGGACGGGTGGTGGCCACCACGATATGGCCGCTGCCATCGGCCAGCGGGTACTTGATGTGCCACATGGAGCCGTCTTCTTCTTCCGACACCACTTCCAGGTCGGAGACGGCGGTGCCCAGCACCGGGTCCCAGTTCACCAGGCGCTTGCCACGGTAGATCAGGCCCTGCTCGTAGAGGCGCACGAAGACTTCGGTGACGGCCTTGGACATCTTGGGGTCCATCGTGAAGTATTCACGGGCCCAGTCGGTGGAGGCGCCCATGCGGCGCATCTGGCCGGTGATGGTGGAGCCGGATTTTTCTTTCCACTCCCACACCTTCTCGACGAATTTTTCACGGCCCAGGTCGTGGCGCGAGATCTTCTGCGCATCCAGCTGGCGTTCCACCACGATCTGGGTAGCGATGCCGGCGTGGTCGGTGCCGGGGATCCAGGCAGTGTTGTGACCGCGCATGCGGTGGTAGCGCGTCAGGCCATCCATGATGGTCTGGTTGAACGCGTGACCCATGTGCAGGGTGCCGGTCACATTGGGCGGCGGCAGCTGGATGGAAAACGAGGGCTTCTCCGCGTCGGTGGTGGCGGCGAAGTAACCGCGCTTTTCCCACTCCTCGCGCCAGAATTTCTCAATCTCGGCGGGCTCGAACGACTTGGCTAATTCCATGATTTGACGTGTGTTTTTGCGAAACCCAAGATTATAAGGGACGGACAGGGCAAATCTCACCACAGGCGCGAAATTGACGCGCTCAACGCCGGTCTTGGGCCGCCCGCCAATCCATTGCCCCAGGGCATGTTGCCCGGTCAGAATGCTGCGCTGCACATCCAGCCCATCCGAAATGAAGCCTTGTTCCTCACGCCAATTGGAGTAGAATCCGGCCCACGACAAGGGCTGCGCAAGTGGCCCGCGTCGCATCGCTAGGGGTCCTGGCACCGGAGCACATGCTCTGGCAGCCGGGTGAGAAATACCCTTGAACCTGATCTGGATAATGCCAGCGAAGGGAAGCAACCGGCAGCATGACGCACCTACGGCCCTGTATTACCGCCACGCCGTCCGTCCTCTTCCGCAACCTCCTTTGCTGGCTCCGAGCCAAGAGTCATCAAGCAAAGGAGCCGAAATGAATGCCAACCCGAAATTCCTGTCCGCGACGGCCACCGTCGATGAGGCAGCCGTCCAGCCTCTGCCGAATTCCCGCAAGATCTATGTGACCGGCTCGCGCCCGGACATCCGCGTGCCCATGCGCGAGATCAGCCAGGCCGACACGCCGGCCATGTTCGGTTCCGAAAAGAATCCGCCGATCTATGTCTACGACACTTCCGGCCCCTATACCGACCCGGATGTGAAGATCGACATCCGCGCTGGTCTCTCCACCCCGCGCCTGCCCTGGATTCTGGAACGCAACGACACCGAGGAACTGCCCGGCCCGACTTCCGAATACGGCCAGCAGCGCCTGAACGACCCGGCCCTGGCCGAGCTGCGCTTCAACCTGCACCGCAAGCCGCGCCGCGCCAAGGCCGGAGCCAATGTGACCCAGATGCACTATGCGCGCCGCGGCATCATCACGCCGGAAATGGAATTCATCGCAATCCGCGAAAACCTGCGCCGCAAGGAGTACCTGGAGCAACTGAAGGCCTCCGGCCCCATGGGCAACAAGCTGGCCGACCTGATGGGCCGCCAGCATCCCGGCCAGTCCTTCGGTGCGTCCATTCCCGCCGAGATCACTCCGGAATTCGTGCGTGACGAAGTCGCACGCGGCCGCGCCATCATTCCCGCCAACATCAACCACCCGGAAGTGGAACCGATGATCATCGGCCGCAATTTCCTGGTCAAGATCAATGCCAACATCGGCAACTCGGCCGTGACCTCCTCCATCGGCGAGGAAGTGGAGAAGATGACCTGGGCCATCCGCTGGGGCGGCGACAACGTCATGGACCTCTCCACCGGCAAGAACATCCACGAGACCCGTGAATGGATCATCCGCAATTCGCCGGTGCCCATTGGCACCGTGCCGATCTACCAGGCGCTGGAAAAGGTCAACGGCCGTGCCGAAGACCTGACCTGGGAAATCTTCCGCGACACCTTGATCGAGCAAGCCGAGCAGGGCGTGGATTACTTCACCATCCACGCCGGCGTACGTCTGCAATACGTCCCGCTGACGGCCAAGCGCATGACCGGCATCGTCTCGCGGGGCGGTTCCATCATGGCCAAGTGGTGCCTGGCGCATCACCGCGAATCCTTCCTCTACGAACACTTCGAAGAGATCTGCGAGATCATGAAAGCCTATGACGTCAGCTTCAGCCTGGGCGACGGCCTGCGTCCCGGCTCGATCTACGACGCCAACGACGAAGCCCAACTGGGCGAGCTGCGCACCCTGGGCGAACTGACCCAGATCGCCTGGAAGCACGACGTGCAAGTGATGATCGAAGGCCCCGGCCACGTGCCCATGCATCTCATCAAGGAGAACATGGACCTGCAGCTGGAGCAGTGCCATGAAGCGCCGTTCTACACCCTCGGCCCCTTGACCACCGACATCGCGCCCGGCTACGACCACATCACCTCCGGCATTGGTGCCGCGCAGATCGGCTGGTATGGCACGGCCATGCTGTGCTATGTCACCCCCAAGGAACACCTGGGCCTGCCCAACAAGACCGATGTGAAGGACGGCATCATCACCTACAAGATCGCCGCCCACGCCGCCGACCTGGCCAAGGGCCATCCGGGCGCGCAGATCCGCGACAACGCGCTGTCCAAGGCGCGCTTCGAATTCCGCTGGGAAGACCAGTTCAACATCGGCCTGGACCCGGACAAGGCGCGCGAATTCCACGACGAAACCCTGCCCAAGGATTCGGCCAAGGTGGCGCACTTCTGCTCCATGTGCGGCCCGCACTTCTGCTCCATGAAGATCACCCAGGAAGTGCGCGATTACGCCGCCAAGGAAGGCATCTCCGAGATCGACGCCTTGAAGCAAGGCATGCAGGTGAAATCGGTCGAGTTCGTCAAGATGGGCGCCGAGATCTATTCGAAGCAGTAAGCGCCATGCAGATCGAACTGAACGGCAAGCCTCACCCGCTGCCTGACGGCGCCACGCTGGACCAGCTCATTGCCGGCCTGTCACTGGCCGGCAAGGCGGTGGCCGTGGCGGTGAACCGCCAGGTGGTGCCCAGCGCGCAATGGCCTGCGCGCGCGCTGGCCGAGGCCGACAAGGTAGACGTAGTGCGCGCCATCGGGGGCGGATGAACGATTGTTCCGCTGCGGCACGTGCATGTCGCCAGCGGCCGCCTCCCGTGGCATGCAGCTCTCACAGACAAGGAAACGACATGAACATGAACGACGCCCCCCTCCTGAGCGAGGACAAGGGCCTGACCATCGCCGGCAAGACCTATCGCTCGCGCCTGCTGGTGGGCAGCGGCAAATACAAGGACCTCGACGAAACCCGCGCGGCGACGGTCGCCAGCGGTGCCGAGATCATCACGGTGGCAATCCGCCGCGTCAACATCGGCCAGGACCCGAATGCGCCCAGCCTGCTGGATGCGGTGCCGCCCTCCGAATTCACCATCCTGCCCAATACGGCGGGGTGCTACAACGCCGCCGATGCGGTCTACACGCTGCAACTGGCGCGTGAACTGCTGGGTGGCCACAAGCTGGTCAAGCTGGAAGTGCTGGGCGACGAGAAGACGCTGTTTCCCAACATGCCCGAAACGCTCAAAGCTGCCGAGACCCTGGTCAAGGATGGTTTCGACGTGATGGTCTATTGCAGCGACGATCCGATCCAGGCGCGCATGCTGGAAGACCTGGGCGTAGCCGCCGTCATGCCGCTGGCCTCGCTGATCGGCTCGGGCATGGGCATTCTGAATCCCTGGAATCTCTCGCTCATCATCGAACAGGCGCGCGTGCCGGTGCTGGTCGATGCCGGCGTGGGCACGGCTTCTGATGCGGCCATTGCGATGGAACTGGGCTGTGATGGCGTGCTCATGAATACGGCCATTGCCGGTGCACGCGATCCGATTCGCATGGCGCGCGCCATGAAGCTGGCGGTGGAAGCGGGCCGAGAAGCCTTCCTTTCGGGCCGCGTCCCGCGCAAGTTTGCGGCCTCACCGTCCTCGCCGATGGCCGGCCGCGTGGCGTGAGCATGCAGGCAGCTTATCGCACCACGCCACCCTGCGTGCTGGTCTTCTCCGGCTCCGACCCCAGCGGCGGGGCCGGCATGCAGGCTGATATCCCGGCCATCACGGCACTGGGTGCGCATCCCTTGTCGGTGCCGACCGCATTGACGGTACAGGACAACGTCAGCGTCTTTGCCGTGCATGCGCTCGATCCTGACCTGGTGCGCTACCAGGCGCAGGTGCTGATCAATCGATTCGACATCGCTGCCGTCAAGCTGGGCATCGCAGGCAGCCATGAGAATGCCGAAGTGATCGCCGGCCTGATCCGGCAATTGCGCGCGCGCAAGCCGCACTTGCCGGTGGTGCTCGATCCTGTGCTGGCCAACGGCAAGGGTGACCAGCTCTCGCGCGATGATGCCGCGCGCGTGATCGAACCCTTGTACGAACTGGCCACCGTCATCACGCCCAACCTCAACGAGGCGCGCCGCCTCTGCGGCGATGTGGAACCGGCGCGGCAGGCGGCGCTGCTGATGCAACGCGGCTGCGCGCATGTGCTGCTCAAGGGCGGCCATGGTCCGCAGGAGCAGGACGTGATCAATCGCTGGTACGGACAAATGTTCCGTTCCGAGTTTGCCGAGGAGGCCATCGAGAGCGCACGCTGGCGCTGGACCCGCCTGCCCGATGAATTCCACGGCAGCGGCTGCACGCTGGCGGCCGCGTTGTCGGCCTGCCTGGCGCGCGGGCTGCCCATGCGCGAGGCCATCGACCTGGCGCAGCAGTACACGCAGCACGCGCTGTCGACGTCCTATGCGATTGCCGAGGGGCAGCGCATTCCCAATCGCGTGCCTGCCTTTGAACCTGTTATTGACGCCGCCGTTGCGGCAGGAGCCTGACATGAAACCCGAGTACGCAAGGCATCTGCGTGGCCTCTACATCGTCACGCCGGATTGGGATGACACCGCCCAATTGCTGGCCGCTACCGAGCTGGCCTTGCAGAACGGTGCTGCGCTGGTGCAGTACCGCCACAAGACCGCCGGCGTGGAGCAACGCCGCGCACAGGCTTCGGCATTGCTGGCGCTGTGCCGGCAATATGATGTGCCGCTCATCATCAACGACCACGTGGACCTGTGCCTGGAGATCGATGCCGATGGCATTCACGTCGGCGGCACCGATGCCTCCATTGCCGAGGTGCGCAAGGCCGTGGGGCCCGACCGCATCGTCGGGGCCTCCTGCTACGGCACGCTGGAGCTGGCGCATGCGGCGTATCGCGATGGGGCCAGTTACGTGGCCTTCGGCGGCTTCTATCCGTCGCGCGTGAAAAAATATGATTTCCGGACCGCCCCGGAAATCATTGCGCAATCCAAGCGCGAGATCCCCTTGCCGGTGGTCGTGATCGGTGGCATCACGCTGGAGAACGCGCCGCCGCTGGTGGCACAGGGGGCTGATATGGTGGCGGTCATCAGTAGCGTCTATCTGGTGCCGGTAGAGGAACGCAAGACGCGGCAGTTGGCGGATTTGTATCGCTGAGGCGCATCTTCATACTTTCTGACAGTTCGGACTGAGTAGACCCGCAGGGTCGTATCGAAGACGCACCGAAGACACTCCAGTGCAGCTGCGCCTTCGATACGCCGCAACTAGGTCGGCCAGTGTCAAGAAAGGAAGAAATCTTTGGTCGTGCCTTTCCTCTTCAATGCTTTTGGGTAAACGGTTTGAGTTTTGGTATCCACTTGTCCCAAGCGCCGCGCGGGAACATGGTCAGCGCCTTCTGGGAAACGTTTTGGTCGTGAAATCCGGTGAGGGTTATTCCAAGATTGAAAAACACGATGAAACCAAGGCAGGTGAGTGGATTTCCGTCTTCCGCGACCAGCTTCGCAAGAATGACGCTTTCGTCATCAAGAAACAGATTATTGTCCTTGAATCGGATGTTTTTCATTTGCCGCCCGAAGCCGATATGAGATAAGGCTTCTGCAGAACCCGGCGAATAGCCTAGATTCATGAAGCTGCGCAATTCCACTTTCTGCTTCAGATGATTGAAGGTGACGCTGTCTGCGGCACCATAAATTTTCTCAATTTCTTGAGGCGTCATACCGAAGCATATTCTTCCTGCTCCAATATGCGGGACGAGTTCGAACGATTCTTTTTCATTCAATTTTCGCTACCTTAAAACGTTTTCTTTTCGCGGTATTTGAAGTATTCAGGGACTTGCTACTTATCGAGAAGATCAACGTTGATCCGCTTTCATGCTCTCAAGATTTTCGTCCCAATGACGGCGAGAAAAAGCAGAGAATGCTAAATCGTCGTCAGCTCCGACATCTGGAATATTTTTTATATTCGCGAATTCCATAGTCTTTTTCACTTGGGTGAGCCATTTATTTTGTAAAGGTCTCGGAAGATAAGGCTTCATTTTTCTTTTGGTGGCCAGTCATTCCATCTTCCTTTTGCGAAAGCCGTTACCGACTTGGCACCGTCATCGTCGTGAAAAAATCCATTCACTGCTAATCCCAGTTTGAGAAAAATACTCACGCCAACTATTGTTAGCGGTGCGTTGTCCCAATCGTGCAGAAGCTTGAATGCCTGCGTGCCCGGAACCTCGAACAAGTTAAGTCCATTCAATTGGACGTTTTGGAGATTGGGGTACAAGCTGATTTCTAACAATGTTTCATCCATTTCCGAATAGGTTAGTTGCAGACCGTTGTTGCTCCAATATTCTGTCAACTCATCGGAGCCCACGCTTTTATCGATAGATAGAGGATTGCCTATAAGTTGATGAACCTCGTCGCGAGTCATTCCAAACCTGAGCGGTCCGACGCCGACGTATGACATGATGATGTGTTCTCTCATACTAGAGTCCAAGGCAGTAAGCACTGCCCTTCGAGAAATATCAAAATCAGGTGCATATTGGATTCGCTTTTGCCGGCTTGTCGGTCCCTGGCCGATGGAGGCGATGAATAAGAAAGCGCGAGATAAGAGGATGCAAGTTCCTTTGCGTATGCTTATTCATCCCATCTTCCTTTTACAAAAGCGGCGACTGCCTTGTCACTGTCATCGTCGTCCAAAAAACCATGCACAGCCAATCCGAGTTTAAGAAAAGACACTTGTTCCAGTTCTATCTAGTGGTGCATCGTCCCAATCATGGAGGGCCTTGAACACATCCGCTCCCGGCACCTCGAACAATCGGAGTCCATTGAACTGGACGTTGGCGAGATTGGGACACAAGCCAATCTCCAATAGCCCATCCCCCGTTTCCGAAAAAGTTAGCTGCAAGCCGTTGTCGCTCCAACATTCCCTCGATTCTTCGAAGAAGCGGCTTTTTTTTGAAGATTGCGGCTTGCCTAGTAGTTGATGAACCTCGTCCCGAGTCATTCCAAATTTGAGCGGCCCGACGCCTACGTACGATGTGATGGTGTGTTCTCGCATACTTGATCTGTCACGGCGGTACGTTTCAAGAGTCGAGCAACTGTTCGATATCGATCCCGGAGAGTGGTAATTCCGGCTCCGCGAACTGGCGGAGAATCGTCAGGTGCACATTGGCATTCACCTTGACTACATTTTCGAGGAGAATTTTTCCTCCTAATACGATAGCGGGCTCGAAACCATATATTTCATGCGGTGCAAGCCGGCCTAGCTTGGATCTGGCGCGTTCAAAGAGCGGCTGTCCGTTCTCGTCTTCCATGTCAAACTTGGCTGGCTTGCTGAATGCGAAGAACGAACGGACGGAAGAATCCTGGCGTTCCTTAGTTTTTGTTTTCAATTCGTTTTGTAAAGCGGTGACCATATTGAGCGCGCAATGAATCGTGGCGCTGCACCCGGTCTTCTCGCCGCATACATAGAGAGTGCCAAATGCCGATCTTGCAATTACATGGAACGCGTCAATTGCATCCAGGCCTGTGTCGGCTAGCCACTCATCAACTAGGTCTTCATGGTCATCAGGGTCAACTGTGCAAAAGAGGCCATTCGCATACTCGCACCATCCTTCTAGCTCCCAGTATTTCAATAACTTTTCTGGCAGCTTACCGCGCCATTTTTCAAGGCTTGCGGCGGGCACGGGGGATTGCTGGGTGGCTTCGCCAAATTTGCTAATAAAATATTCGAATCCTTCGTCTCTCATCTCATTCCCCTGCCACGGCAAGGCTCCAGTTTGACATTCATTTTCTGATTTCCTCGACCGTTATCGATGGCATGCTTGGCTTCGCGATCCATCTCCTGCACCCTGGTCAGCGGTTTCTGCCCCGAATTCTGGCTTCCGGGTGGCGTGTAAGCCTGGTTCCAGCTTGCTCCAATTGACTTATTCACGTCGGCGCGGCCGATACTCGTCGTTTTATGTTGCATCCAACCTCCTGCGACCATGTCTGGCTCATGCAGTGCAGCTAATTTTCCCATCAGTTCTTTTGCACGAATTTCGGCCTGTTTTTCTACCTTTGCATCACTCACGCCTTGGTTATGCAGGCTGTCGGCAATACTATTCGAGATTTGATCAAGGACTTGTTTCCGATGCCTGTCCTGCGCGGCGTTGGCCGCCGGATTGCGATTCATTCTCTTAAACGCATCTCTCGCCATCGCATATTCGCTTGCGGTCAGACTATTGATGGCCTCCTCTTGACGTCTAAGTTGCTCCGCCATTTCTTTCAGAAATGCCTTCTGTTCCTCCTTGCTCATCCGCATGAATTGTTTCTTGTCATAGGGATGGAAGCAAGGCACTTTGAATGGCCGGGCCTTGACGGTGACATCCTTCTTTGGGTCCTTGGGCTTTTGGGGCCCAGGTGCAGCTTCTCTGGCGACTTTAGCTTCGCGAGCAGCTCTGGCGGCTTCTTCTGCTTCCTTTGCCGACTTGGCTGCTTTGGCGAGTTCTTCTGCCTCATGCGTACCTTTGCCAACCCGGGATGCCATTCCTGCACCCTTTGCCATGCCGACCGCACGCTTGGCGACCTTGCCAACTGTGGTCACTACCTTGCCACCCGGGATCATGCTCGCAGCAGCAATCCCCGCTTCAACGTAGTCGCCCTCGGCGGTATAGATCGCCGCGTCGATCGCACCCGTGATGACCGACAAGCCAGGAACGAAACTGGCCACGCCCAGCACACCGTGCACCCAAGGACTGGACTTCTGCCAAAACGTTTTCTCGGCCGCAGTCTCTGCCTTGATGGCTGCATTGGCTCCGCCACCGTGCGGCTCGATGTGCGTGAACGACCTGTCAGCCTGTTCGAGGATGACGCCTTTGGTCGTCATGACACCGCATCCCGCGTCATGTCGACCGGGGCGCAGGGCAAGTCGTTTAGTCCAAGCCAGGTGTGATCGGCCAAGCGCCCAAGAACAGGCGCGAAGTCGCGTGGCAACCGCGCGCAGGCGTCAAGCCGGTTGACTAGCCGTTCATGTTGGGAGACGAGGTGAAACGGGGAAACCCGCCGCAGAATGCGGACGGAGAGAGTGTCCGGAAGCAGCTGTTCCAGACCCGGGGGCGCTTTGGGCATGCGAAGATCCTGTGCTCATCAAGTATCCCTCCCTGATGCAACACTGGCCCGCATTGTAGTGTTTCCACATGGAAACTGGCAACTGCCCAATGACGACTTCGGCAATGAAGCGCTGAAGACCCGACTGACTGACACCGGGCCTGCCGACGCTATCGCTCGATAAAAAAACAGCCCCGGCCGTGTGAACGACCGGGGCTGCAGGTTACAGCGTGCGAGCGCCTTGCGTGCCTCGCAAAAGGAGCCAGCTCTCCTATCAGCCTTCCAGCAAGCTGCGCAGCATCCACGCATTCTTTTCATGCAGCTGCATGCGCTGGGTCAGCAGGTCGGCGGTCGGTTCGTCAGCGGCGGCATCGACGGTCGGGAAGATCGAACGTGCGGTGCGGGTCACGGCTTCCTGGCCGGCCACCAGCTGGGCGATCATCTCTTGTGCATTGGGCACGCCTTCAGCCTCAGGGATCGAAGACAGCTTGGCGAATTCCTTGTACGAACCCGGTGCCGGATAACCCAGCGCGCGGATGCGTTCAGCGATCAGGTCCACTGCCAGCGCCAGTTCGTTGTACTGGCCTTCGAACATCAGGTGCAGGGTGTTGAACATCGGACCGGTCACGTTCCAGTGGAAGTTGTGGGTCTTCAGGTACAGCGTGTAGGTGTCTGCCAGCAGCTTGGACAGGCCGTCTGCAATCTTCTTGCGGTCCTTGTCGTTGATGCCGATGTTGATCGAGGGGGCTGCCACATTCTTCTTTGCCATTATTCGCTCCTTAGCTGTTCGGTTTTTCGTAAGCGGGTTCATACACTGCGCAACACCGCGATTCTATTGCAAATCGCAAACGGACAAACTGCGACCACGCAAGTATTGATGAAAGGATGGGGCCGACGTTCCCCATTTCAATCGATTTTGGAGATAAATGCACGGCTATAAATCAATCGGGCCGATAAATCAAAATCTATCGGCCCGACTTCTCATCGACTGCAACGGCAATCCGATCAGGATTTTGCGCCCTGCTGCGCACTGCGATACAAGGACAGCGACAAGGCCACGCCACCGATGGCCGCAATGGCGGCGAAGAGGAACACCTGGGGATATCCCAGCTGTCCCGCGATGGCCCCGGCCAGCGGGCCGGTGATGCCCAGCGCCAGGTCGAGGAACACCGAATACGCCGCCAATGCCGCGCCACGATTGGCCGGCGACACCAGGTTGACGGCTTCCACCCCCAGCGAAGGGAACACCAGCGCAAAGCCGAACCCGGCCAGCGCCGCGCCCAGCAATGCCAGCGCGGGCGTGGTCGCGCTCCACAGCAGCAGCAGGCCGACCGATTCAGTCAGGAAGCACACCACCGCCACGCGATAGCCACCGAAGCGCGTGATGACATTGGCGAACAGCAGGCGCGCACCGACGAAGGCAGACGAGAACGCAGTCAGCGCGAAGGCCGCGCCGCTCCAGTGCTGATCGGCGTAATAGAGGGTGATGAAGGTAGCGATCGACCCGAAGCCGATGGTGCCAAAGGCCAGCCCCATGCCATAGGCAAACACCTTGCGCAGCACCAGCTTGAAGGACAGCTGTTCGCCTTGGACCACGGGCGTTGCCGGACCACCGCGCGCCAGCACGTAGCCCAGCACGGTCAGCAGCATGCCTGTCAGGCCGATCACGGCAAAGTCCAGCGAGCGGTCCAGCACCACGCCCAGCGGCGCGCCGATGGCCAGCGCCGCATAGGTGGCGATGCCGTTCCAGGAGATCATCTTGGCCGTGTTCTCGGCACCCACGCGGCCCACGCCCCACATGATGGCGCCGGTACCGACCAGGCTTTCGCCGAGACCCAGGAAGGCGCGGCTGGCAAACAGCAGCACCAGCGACAGGAAGGGCAGCGGCTGCGCCAGCGCCGAGAGCAGCAACAAGCCGCCGCTGGCCGAACACAGCAACATGCCGCGCATGACGGTGTGCTTGGCGCCCATGGTATCGATCATGCGGCCGGCATTGGCGCGGCTCACGAAGGTCGCGAAATACTGCACGCTGATACCCAGGCCCGCGATCACCGAGCTGTAGCCCAGATCGAGGTGGATGTAACCCGGCAGCACCGCCATCGGGATACCGATGGCCAGATAAACCAGGAAGGTGAAGAAGGCGGTGGCAATGATCTGCCGCGTGACCTTGGCCGGCGTCAGCGGACGCGGCGGGGCGGCGGGCACGGGCGTGCCGGTGGTACTGGGACTACAGGAATCGTCGGACATGGCGGGGAAGTCGGAATGTGAATCCGGATGGGCAAACCGGAATGAGCAGGCCGCGCGCGCCGGTGTGCGCGTGAACAGCCAGACCGAATTTTACTCCCGCCCTAAAAATGCTGCAGGACAGCAAAAGATTTTTGCCTGTCAATTCAGCAACTTAGTCGTTTTTGTGCGACGTCATGTCGCTTAAAGGCTGCAATTCAGCGCTGGCAACGCAGTGCTTCGGTGGCGCGTTCGCGCACGGCGGGGGCGTAGTCGGCGCCCAGGATCTCGGGATCGAGCTCGGCCAGGTCGCGCTGCACGGCCGGTTCGCACCAGTGGCCGTTGAGGCGGGCCAGGGCTGCCAGCAGGGCGGGGGTGAGGCGGTCCAGTACCGGGCGCACTTGCAGCGCCAGGTCCGGCGGATTGGCGAAGGGCGCTCGCTGCTCCACGCGCCACTGGCGATGCAGGTCGCGCTGCACGATCTTGCCGGCCTCGAACTGGTCCTGGAAGAAGCGCCGCGTCCATGCCGCATCCAGTCCCAGCTTCTGTGCGCGGGCAGCCACGTCGTCGAGGATCACCGCCTCGCGTGCGGGATCATCGATGGGCGCATGCGAATTCCATTTGCTGCGCGCCACCGGAGCGGCCACGTCGAGCCGGGTCTTCTGCAGGCTCAGCAATTGTCCGACATCGCTGCGCGCGGCCGGGGGCGGCGTGGTGGCGCAGGCGGCGAGCAGCAGGGTGGCGATCAGGGGCAGGGCGGCGAAGCAGCGGGAAGACAGGCGGCGCATGGTCGGAAGAGTCGATTGCTGAGGTGAGTGCCGGGTGCGGCTGTGGATAAATCAACTGTGCGGCAGTATAGCGCCGCGCCTGCCCGCCCGGTCAGGGCACGCGCCCTTTATAATCGCGGGATGCAAAATCTTCTCCACAACCTCAATGAAGAGCAGCTCGCCGCCGTGACGCTGCCCGCGCAATCGGCGCTGATCCTGGCCGGTGCCGGTTCCGGCAAGACCCGTGTGCTGACCACCCGCATCGCCTGGCTGATCCAGACCGGGCAGGTCTCGCCCTCGGGCATCCTGGCGGTGACCTTCACCAACAAGGCCGCCAAGGAAATGACCGCGCGCCTGTCGGGCATGCTGCCCATCAATACGCGCGGCATGTGGATCGGGACCTTCCACGGCCTGTGCAATCGCCTGCTGCGTGCGCATCACAAAGATGCCGGACTGCCGCAGACCTTCCAGATCCTGGATACGCAGGACCAGCTCTCGGCCATCAAGCGTTTGCTGAAGCAGATGAACGTGGATGACGAGAAGTATCCGCCGCGCAACCTGATGTACTTCATCAACAGCGCCAAGGACCAGGGCCTGCGCGCCAAGGATGTGGATGCCTACGACGACTACAACCGCAAGTTCGTCGAGCTCTACGAGCTCTACGACCAGCAATGCCAGCGCGAAGGCGTGGTCGATTTCGCCGAGCTGCTGTTGCGCACCTACGAATTGCTCTCGCGCAACCAGCCGCTGCGCGAGCACTACCAGGGCCGCTTCCGCCACATCCTGGTCGACGAGTTCCAGGACACCAACGACCTGCAATACAAATGGTTGAAGCTCATGGCCGGCCAGCACGGCGCGGTCTTCGCGGTGGGCGATGATGACCAGAGCATCTATGCCTTCCGTGGTGCCAACGTGGGCAACATGTCGGCCTTCGAGCAGGAATTCCATGTGGAGAACCTGATCAAGCTGGAGCAGAACTACCGCTCGCACGGCCACATCCTGGACACCGCCAACGAACTGATCGCCAACAACAGCAAGCGCCTGGGCAAGAACCTGCGCACCGATGCCGGCCACGGCGAGCAGGTGCGCGTCTATGAAGCCACCAGCGATTTGCAGGAGGCGCAGTGGATCATCGAACAGGTCAAGGACCTGATCGCCGAGGGCTGGGCGCGCAGCGAGATCGCCATCCTCTATCGTTCCAACGCGCAGTCGCGGGTGCTGGAACACGCGCTCTTCAGCTCGGCCATTCCCTATCGCGTCTATGGCGGCCAACGCTTCTTCGAGCGCGCCGAAATCAAGCACGCCATTGCCTATCTGCAGTTGATGGACAACCTGCACAATGACTCGGCCTTCCTGCGCGTGGTCAACTTCCCCACGCGCGGCATCGGTGCCAAGGCCATGGAGTCCCTGCAGGATGCGGCGCGCCAGTATGGCTGCTCGCTCTATGCCGCCGTGCCTTATGTGGCGGGCAAGGCGGGCTCATCGCTGAACGCTTTCATCAAGCTGATCGAAGGCGCGCGTTTCGAAACCCAGCATCTGCCGCTGCCTGAAATGGTCAAGGTGGTGCTGGACCTGTCCGGCTTGATGACCCACTATCGCAACGAAAAGGAAGGCGCCGACCGCATCGAGAACCTGGAGCAATTAGTGAGTGCCGCTACGCTATTTGTCTCCGAAGAAGGCTATGGCCTGGATGCCCCGGCCTTCCTCGGCCCGCAGGCGCAGGCCTCGGCCGGCACGGCCATCACCACCGCCGATGGCGTGGAGGTGCTCGATGCCGATGCGCCGCTGGTGACCATCATGTCGCCGCTGTCGGCCTTCCTCTCGCATGCCTCGCTGGAAGCCGGCGACAACCAGGCGCAGGCCGGCCAGGATGCCTTGCAGTTGATGACGGTGCACTCGGCCAAGGGGCTGGAGTTCGACGCGGTCTTCATCACCGGCATGGAAGAGGGCTTGTTCCCGCACGAGAACAGTGCCAAGGAAGAGGGCGGCGTGGAAGAGGAGCGCCGCCTGATGTACGTGGCCATCACGCGGGCGCGCAAGCGCCTCTTCATGACCTTCTCGCAGACCCGCATGTTGCACGGCCAGACGCGCTACAACATGCGTTCACGCTTCTTCGATGAGATGCCGGAGCAGTCGATCAAGTGGCTCTCGCCCAAGATCGCCCAGCATCACTGGTTCGCCAATCCCAAGTCGGCCTGGGATGAAGTGCCGGAAGCGGGCAACAACCGCATTGCGCAGAACTTCTCGCGCCAGACCGATTCCGGCTGGCGCATCGGACAGAACGTGTCCCATGCCAAGTTCGGCGAGGGCGTCATCGTCAACATCGAAGGCGGCGGCGGTGCGGCGCGGGCGCAGATCAACTTTGGCAAGTTCGGGATGAAATTGCTGGATCTGTCGGTGGCGAAGCTGGAGAAGATCTGATCAGGATGCGAGGCAGACGTGGCCGTGATGCGGCCTCAATCGTCTTCCCAGCCGTGGCTGCGCTGGCGCCGTGCGTGTGCCAGCCAGCCCTTGACCTGATCGATGTCGCCGAATGCCCCCAGGGCCACGCGCAGGTCCTGGCCCTCCTGGCGTAGCGCCGTGATGCCCCGGTTCAGGTAGCGCATCACCTTCTCCGGCGTCAGCCGTGCGCTCGATGGCAGGCCATAGCTGTGACGGAACTGCCGTTGCAGGTGTGTGATTTCCTGGTCCAGCTCGGCCACTTGTTCCTGCAGGATCTGGTTGTAGTGCGCCAGCCGGGCCTCGCTGACTTCGTTGAGCGTCTGCCGGGTGATGTGTTCCAGTTCCAGCTGCAATTCCAGCAGCGTCAGCAAATCATTCTTTTTATACGCCTGGTTGACCCGTTGCATCAGCGTCGTCTTGCGAGCGCGTTCGCTCTCGTCGGGTTCGCGATCCGGATGCAGGGCGCTGGCCAGCCGGCGATAAACGGCGCGAATCGACTGGCTCAATTCGATGCGCTGTTCCTGCTGCCGGGCTTCAGCGGCGCGCTGCTTGGGCGGCTTCTTGCGGCTGGCACGCTGGGCCTCGCGCGCTTGCGCGGCTTGCATGCGTTCACGCTCCTGGCGTTCCAGCATCGCTTCCATGCGTTGCATGATTTCTTCGGGCGTGCCGGTGGTGAAGTCGTCTTCGGCGATGACGGGTTCTGCTTGTGCAGCCTTGTCTTCGCGCACCTCCGCCAAGGAGGCTGGTGCTTCCGTCTCCTCTTCCTCCGCATGCTGCTGGTAGATCAGCGCCAGCTCCGCATCATCGGCCCGCTGCAACAGCGCCTGTGCCATGTCCGCGATCAGCGCCGACAGCGCGATGCGCTCGCCCTTGCCGAGTGCCTTGTCGGGCCAGGCGGAGTGCAGGCGATAGACCACCTGGCGTTTCAGGCCCAGGACTTCCTGTTCCAGCGGTACGTATTGCGCCGCGAACTTCTTGTGGAATTCATCACTGGCCGCTTCCCACTCCTTGAGCTGCGCGCGGCGCGTACCGATGGCGTCGATGAGCGCATTGAACTGTTCCTGAGCCGGAGAGAGGCGCATGGCGGATTGGCCATCGACGATGGCAACAGTTTGCGGGGTGGGCTTGTTCATGGAGACAAAGAAGAGCAGTGGTGCCGGATTCTAGCCATTCGCTCACGCGCCCACAAGCGCAGTCCCCAGCCTCAGGCCCCGGCGATCATGGCCTGCACTTCGTCCCAGGTCGCGGCATAGGCCCCGGCCTTGGAAGCGGCAATGGCCGCACCGGCCGCCGCACATTGCAGGTGGACCTGCGCCGGGGCCTCGGGCTGGCGCAACTGGCTGGCGATCCAGCCGCCCATGGAGGCATCGCCGCAGCCGACCGTATCGACCACCTCGACGCGATAGGCCGGCTGGTCGATGACCTGCCCGCCCTTGATCCACTGCATGCCCTTGGCCCCCAGGGTGTAGAGGATTTCCGCCTGTGGAGCCAGCGCTTGCAGTGTGGCCAGCGCATTGCCGTCACCGGGGAAGAGGCGCTCCAGGTCTTCGTCGGACACCTTCACGTAATGCGACAGCGACAGCAGTTGCTGCAGCAGGATGCGATAGGAGGGACTGTCCATCAACTTGCGCCAGTTGGGATCGAAGGCGATCTTCTTGTTGCGCAGCGCCGCTTCCTGGGCGATCTGCAGCAGGCGCGAGGCCAGCGGTTCGCGGGCCAGGCTGATGCAGCCGAAGTGCAGCACGCGGGCCGCGTCCATCCAGCCGGCGGGCAGGCGCTGCGGGTCGAAATGCAGGTCGGCGCTGTCATCGCCGATGAAGAAATAATCGGGCGGCGTGGTCGAGGTCACCATGGCCAGCAGCGGTGCCTTGGCGTGCTGCTGGGTGAAACGCATGTCCAGTCCGGCCGCTTCGGTGAGCGCATACAGTTCGGCGCCGAAGACGTCGGTGCTGACGCTGCCGGCATAGCCGGTGGCCACGCCCAGGCGGGCGGCGGCGCGTGCCACGTTCCAGCAGGCACCGCCGGGAATGGCGCGCCACTGGCCGTCAGGCTGGCGGATGAAATCGGTGAGGGCTTCGCCGAAGACGACGAATGCGGCGCTCTGGGTCATGCTGGTCTCCGTGGGTTTGTCGTTATGGGGGTAAGCAATGAATGGTCGGTTCAGTCTTGCAAGGCGTGGCGCGCGCAGGTCTCGTCGGTCACCAGGCCCGTGAGCCAGCCACCGCGCAAGGCGGCACGCACGGCGTCGGCTTTCTTGCTGCCGCCGGAGAGCGCGATCACCGGCCGCTGCGGCGCTTGCGCCAGCGGCGGCGTGGTCACGCGCTCGGCCAGCGAAGAGGGCAGCATGACGCCGTCGATGTCGAAGGCGTGGCAAATCATCTCGCCTACCGCGCCCTGGCGCTGCAGGTCGGCCACCTCCTCGTCATCGATGAAACCGTCTTCGTGCATCGCGCCCTGCAGGGCGATGGTGCCGATGCCCAGGAAAGTCACATCGGCGCGCTCGGCCAGGCCGGTCACGATCTTGTAGGCGCGGTGGTTGCACCATTGCTGGCGGTCGCGCTCACTCTCGGCCACACGCGGGGCGGGCAGCAGGTAGAAGCGCGCGCCCAGTTTTTCTGCGGCTTGCAGGGCCACGTCGTAGCGATTGGCCGAACCGTCGGAGGCGAAGGCCCCGATCATCGAGACGATCTGGTGCTGCGGGCGCTCCAGTTCCGTCAGCCGCTCGATGGCGGCCTTGAGCGTGCGCCCCGAGCCGACGTTGACCACCAGCGGGGCTTCCGAACTGAGGTATTGCTCCATCACTTCGGCCCCGGCCACGGCCAGCATCTGCTGCACTTCCTGTGATTCGTTGGGATTCTCTGCCCCGCCTGCGCCCGGCACCACGCGACACACCTCCAGCCCGTAACGCGCCTGCAGGCCCTGCGCCAGTTCCAGGCAGGAAGAGACCGGGTGCGTGATCTGCACTTTCACCAGGTTGGCATCGGCCGCATAGGCCACCATGCGCTGCGCCATCTGGCGCGAGATGCCGAGCCGCTCGGCGATTTCGTTCTGGGTATTGCCGGCCACGTAGTACATCCACGCGGCACGCGCCGCCAGGTCCAGTTTGGATGCGCTGCTAGACATGTTCTCCTCGCCAGCCGGCCCGGCTGCAGGTACAGGCGGGCGTGTGCTGTTGCTGTGATGTTGGTTGCGGGGGCTTCCCGGTGAATCCCCTGTAGGGTCGCCATTTTACGGCGACTTGGCCCCTCCATTATTGCCAAGCTTGGGCAAATGCTCAATCAAAAAGCAAATGCTTGACACGAATTCGAGAATCGATGAATATTTGCCCATAAAAATAATATTTGCTCAAAAAAGTCGTTCACGAAAACCGCCTTCCCCTGCATGTGTGCCCTGGCATCGTCTGCCGCGGCCACCCCAGGAAGAACGTGCAGGAGGGCACATAACATTCGGAGACCAGCATGTCCAAACTCGTGCGCACCCGTGCGTCCGGCGCTACCCGCATTCGCTTCACCCTGGCCGCTGCGGCCGTCTCGGCCCTGTTTGCCGCCGGCCTGGCGCAAGCCGAGCCGGTGACGCTGAACATCGCGTCCATCAATAACCCCGACATGATCGAACTGCAGAAGCTGGCACCGGCGTTCGAGAAGGCCAATCCCGACATCAAGCTGCGCTGGGTCACCATGGAAGAAAGCGTGCTGCGCCAGCGCCTGACGACCGACATCGCCACCAACAGCGGCCAGTTCGACCTGATGACCATCGGTGCGTATGAAGCGCCGATCTGGGCCAAGAAGGGCTGGCTGGCACCGATGAGCGGCCTGCCGGCGGACTACGATGAGGCCGATCTCATCAAGCCGGTGCGCGAGGGTCTGACCGTGGACGGCAAGCTCTATGCGCTGCCCTTCTACGCCGAAAGCTCGATGACCTACTACCGCAAGGATCTGTTCGAGCAGAAGAAGCTGACCATGCCGCAGCATCCGACCTGGGATGAGGTCGCCAAGCTGGCCGCGCAACTGCATGACCCGGCCAAGGGCGTCTACGGCATCTGCCTGCGCGGCCGTGCCGGCTGGGGCGAGAACATGGCCATCATCACCACCATGGCCAATGCCTGGGGTGGCCGCTGGTTCGACGAGCAATGGCAGCCGCAGCTGTCCTCGCCGGAATGGAAGAAATCGGTCAATTTCTATGTCGACCTGATGCGCAAGTACGGCCCGCCCGGCGCCAGCTCCAACGGCTTCAATGAAAACCTGGTGCTGTTCTCCAGCGGCAAGTGCGGCATGTGGGTCGATGCCACCGTGGCGGCCGGCATGCTCTATCACGGCAAGGATTCCAAGGTGGCTGACAAGACCGCCTTCGCGCCCTCGCCGCAGCAGGTAACCGACAAGGGTTCGCACTGGTTGTGGATCTGGTCGCTGGCCGTGCCGAAGTCCTCCAAGTCGCAGGACGCCGCCAAGAAGTTCGCCGCCTGGGCCACCTCCAAGGAATACATCAATCTGGTGGCCAAGGATTCCGGCTGGGCCCTGGTGCCGCCGGGTACGCGCAACTCGACCTACGCGTCGGCGGAGTACAAGAAGGTCTCGCCGTTCTCTGACTTCGTGCTGGATGCGATCCAGACTGCCGACGCCAACAAGCCGACCGTGAAACCGGTGCCTTATACCGGCGTGCAGTTCGCCACCATCCCCGAGTTCCAGTCGATCGGCACCGTGACCGGCCAGGCCATTGCCGGTGCACTGGCCGGCAAGACCAGCGCGGACGCCGCCCTGGATGCTGCCCAGGCGCAGGCAGTGCGGATGATGCGCCAGGGCCGCTACATCAAGTAAGCCCTGCCGCTTGTGGTTCCGCTGGCATGCAGCCCGTGCTGCATGTCCCGCGCGCGATGTGACCGTCATGCCTGCATGACGGCTGCATCGCGCCGTTCTCCCCGGCTGTGCGCACCTTGCGTGCGCCGCCCGGATTGAAATCCCGAGGCCGTCATGTCCACGATCCACTCCACCCAGGTGTCGTCCACCTCACCGATGATGCAGAGTTCTTCCCCGCCTGCTGCACGCAAGCAGCAGACCCGTCCGCCGCGCAAGGAGCGCTTCAATCCCATTCGCCTGATGCAGACGCCGTCGGTGCTGATCCTTCTGGCGTGGATGATCGTTCCGCTGGTGATGACCATCTATTTTTCGGTCAATCGCTACAACCTGATGGCCCCTGACCAGACCGGTTTCGTGGGTCTGGAAAACTATATCTTCCTGTTGCAGGACCCGGCCTTCTGGCCCTCCATCGGCAACACCGCCCTGCTGATCGGGTCGGTGCTGGCCATCAGCGTCATCGGCGGCACCCTGCTGGCGGTGCTGTTCGACCAGCCCTTCCGCGGGCGCGGCATTGCACGCCTGCTGGTGATCGGCCCCTTCTTCGTCATGCCCACCGTGGCCGCGCTGATCTGGAAGAACATGATCATGCATCCGGTCTACGGCATCCTGGCCTACGTGATGCGCCACCTCGGGCTGGAGCCGATCGACTGGCTGGCCGAGTATCCCATGCTGTCGGTCATCATCATTGTGGCCTGGCAGTGGATTCCGTTTGCCTTCCTGATTTTGCTCACGGCCTTGCAGTCGCTCGATACCGATCAGAAGGAAGCCGCCCAGCTCGATGGCGCGGGACCGGTGCGCATCTTCTTCTACATCGTCCTGCCGCACCTGAAGCGCGCCATTACGGTGGTCATCATGATCGAGACCATCTTCCTGTTCTCGGTCTTCGCGGAAATCTTCACCACCACCGCGGGCGGTCCGGGCACGGCCACCACCAACCTGACCTTCCTGGTCTATTCGATCGGCCTGCAGCAGTTCGACATCGGCATCGCTTCGGCCGGCGGCATCTTCGCGGTCGTGCTGGCCAACATCGTCTCGTTCTTCCTGGTGCGCATGCTGGCCAGGAACCTCAAGGGAGTCAACGAAAAATGAGCGATCCAAAGAAAAGCCCCCTGTGGGTGGCGGTGCTGGGCTGGGCCTGCGCCATCGTGCTGTTCTTCCCCATCTTCTGGGTGGCGGTCACGGCCTTCAAGACCGAGTCCCAGGCCTACACGCCCTCGCTGGTGTTCCTGCCCACGCTGGAGACCTTCCGCGAAGTCTTCAGCCGCAGCCACTACCTGGGCTACGTGCAGAATTCGCTGATCGTCTCGCTGGGCTCGACGCTGCTGTCGCTGCTGCTGGCGGTACCGGCGGCGTATTCGATGGCCTTCTTCCCGACCGGGCGCACCCAGAAGCTGCTGCTGTGGATGCTGTCGACCAAGATGATGCCGGCCGTGGGCGTACTGATCCCCATCTATCTGCTGGCCAAGAATACCGGCCTGCTTGATACGGTAACGGGGTTGACCATCATCTATACGCTCATCAACCTGCCCATCGCGGTATGGATGGCCTTCACCTACTTCAATGACGTGCCCAAGGAAATCCTCGAAGCGGCCCGCATCGACGGGGCCAACGCCTGGCAGGAAATGATTTACCTGCTGCTGCCCACCGCCATGCCAGGCCTGGCTTCCACGGGCTTGCTGCTGATCATCCTGTCGTGGAATGAAGCCTTCTGGAGCCTGAACCTCACCAGCGTCAATGCGGCGCCGCTGACGGTGTTCATCGCCTCCTATTCCAATCCGGAAGGCCTGTTCTGGGCCAAGCTGTCGGCCGCCTCCCTGCTGGCGATTGCGCCCATCATGGCGCTGGGCTGGCTGGCGCAGAAGCAGCTGGTGCGCGGCCTGACCTTCGGAGCGGTGAAGTGATGATGGCGCGCCAGGCGATCACCCACCTGATCTGCGACTGCGACGGCGTGCTGCTCGACAGCGAGAGCATTGCCCTGCGCGTGCTGCATCGTGAATTGCTGCCGCTGCTGCCGGCCTGGAGCGGCGCTGACGATGAAGAGCAGGAAGCGCAGCGCAGCCAGGCCTTGCACACTGCCATCGCGCACCGGCTGGGCATGTACACCGACATCCTGCTGGGCGAAGTCGATCTGGAATTCGAACTGGGCCTGGATGCCGCCGCCGCCGAGCGCATCCACCAGGCCGTGGCCGTGGCCTGCGGCGAAGAAGCGCAGCCGGTGCCGGGCGTGGTCGAGGCCTTGCAGGCCATCCGCCTGCCGCGCGCGGTGGCCAGCAACAGCGATGCGCCGCGCATCGAAGCCGGTTTGCGCCGCTGCGGCCTGTTTCCGCAATTCGCCGGCCGCATCTACAGCGGTCACGATGTGGCCCATCCCAAGCCGGCACCGGATGTGTATCTGGCGGCAGCGGCGGGCTTCAAGGTCGATCCGGCGCGCTGCGTGGCGGTCGATGACAGCGTCACCGGCGTGCGTGCAGCGGTAGCCGCCGGCATGCACGTGCTGGGCTTTACCGGCGTGGCGCACGACCGCAAGACGATGGCGCGCAAGCTGAAGGATGCCGGCGCGCATCAGGTATTCGAGGACATGAAACAGTTTCCGCAACTGGTGAGTGAATTGATCTGGCTGCGCTGAGCAAAGAGCGCGCAGTCCCCCTACAAGAGAACGAGGAGAACCCCATGGCAGCCGTGAGCATCAGGAACCTGGCCAAGCGCTACGACGACAACGAAGTCATGCGCGACATCAATCTGGAAATCGAGGATGGCGAATTCGTCGTCTTCGTCGGCCCCTCGGGCTGCGGCAAGTCGACCTTGCTGCGCATGATCGCGGGCCTGGAAGAGATCAGCGATGGCGACCTCGACATCGGCACGCGCCGCATGAACGATGTGCCCGCCTCCAAGCGCGGCGTGGCCATGGTGTTCCAGTCCTATGCCCTCTATCCGCACATGAGCCTGTACGACAACATGGCCTTTGGCCTCAAAATTGCCGGCAAGTCCAAGGCCGAGATCGATGCCGCCGTCCAGCATGCCGCCAAGATCCTGCACATCGATCACCTGCTGGACCGCAAGCCGCGCGCGCTCTCCGGCGGCCAGCGCCAGCGCGTGGCCATCGGCCGCGCCATCACGCGCCAGCCCAGCGTGTTCCTCTTCGATGAGCCGCTGTCGAACCTCGATGCCGCGCTGCGCGTGAAGATGCGCCTGGAATTCGCCAAGCTGCATGATGACCTCAAGACCACCATGATCTACGTCACCCACGACCAGATCGAAGCCATGACCCTGGCCGACAAGATCGTGGTGCTCTCCGAGGGCCGCATCGAACAGGTCGGTTCGCCCCAGCAGCTGTATCACCATCCGGCCAATCGTTTCGTGGCCGGCTTCATCGGTTCGCCCAAGATGAACTTCATCGATGGCACCGTGGCGGCCGTGCAGGCCGATGGCGTGCAGGTGCAATTGCCTGGTGGCGGTCTGCAGTGGGCTGCGGTTGACGGCAGCACGCTGCAAGCGGGGCAGAAGGTCACGCTGGGCGTGCGTCCCGAGCATCTCAACATCGCCCGGGGCCAGGCCGCGCTGCAGGCACGCTGCACGGCGCTGGAACTGCTGGGTGATTTCTCTTACCTCTATGCGGCCCAGGAAGGCAGCGACGATGCGCTGATCTTGCGCGTACCAGATAGCCTCGATCCGCCGCACGGCAGCGTCTTGCAACTGGCTGCCGATCCGGCGCGCTGCCATCTGTTCGGTGCCGACGGCCAGGCCTTGCCGCGCCTGGCATCGAGCGTGGCCGCGCCGCGCCCGCATTGATCCCTTCGCCCATTCACTTCCTCGACAAGGACCAGGCATGACCAGTTCCGCCACTTCCCTCGACCAGGACGCCGCCGATAGCCTGACCTGGCTGCACATCGGTGCCGGCTCTTTCCATCGCGCCCACCAGGCGGTCTATCTGAACGCGCTGCGCGAGAGTGGTGCCGACCGCCGCTGGCAACTGGCGCTGGCCAACATCCGCGCCGACATGAGCCCGCTCCTCGAAGCGCTGGCCCGCCAGCAGGGCCAGTACACGCTGGAGACCGTCACGCCCCAGGGTGAACGCAGCTACCAGCGCATCGCCTCCATCGGCCGCATCCTGCCCTGGGATGAACGGCTCACGCAACTGATCGCCGCCGGTGCCGAAGAACGCACCCGCATCGTCTCCTTCACCGTCACCGAGGGCGGCTACTACCTCGACCATCACTACCAGCTCGACACCGGCAACGCCGACCTGGCCGACGACCTGCGCTGCGCCCTCGATGGCAGTGGTGCACCGCGCACCATCTACGGCGCGATTGCGGCCATCCTGCATGCACGCAGCCAGGCGCATCCGCAGGCGGCGCTGACGCTTCTGAACTGCGACAACCTGCGTCACAACGGCGAGCGCTTCCGCGACGGCCTGCGCCAGTTCCTGACCCTGCGTGGCGAGACCGCACTGGTGGCCTGGATGGACGCCCATACCACCAGTCCCAACGCCATGGTGGACCGCATCACCCCCCGCCCCACACCGGCGGTTGCGGCCCGGGTGAAAGAAAATACAGGGGTCGACGATCCCTGCGCCCTGATGGGCGAGTCCTTCATCCAATGGGTGATCGAAGACGACTTCCAGGCCGGCCGTCCGCGCCTGGAAGCGGCTGGCGTGGAGATGGTGCAATCGGTGCTGCCCTATGAAGAAGCCAAGATCCGCATCCTCAACGCCAGCCACAGCTGCATCGCCTGGGCCGGCACGCTGGCCGGGCTGCAATACATCCACGAAGGCACGCTGCGCGAGGACATTCGCCAGATGGCGCATGACTACGTGACGCAGGACGTGATCCCCTGCCTCACGCCCAGCCCGATCGACCTGGCGGCGTACCGCGATACGACGCTGGCCCGTTTCTCCAACCCGGCCATCCAGGACACCAACCAGCGCGTGGCTGCCGATGGCTATTCCAAGATCCCCGGCTTCATCCGCCCGACCCTGCAGGAGAGCCTGGCGGCCGGCCGCGATCCGCAGGCTACGGCCATGCTGCCTGCGCTGTTCCTGGTATTCCTGCAGCGCTGGGCGGCCGGTGAGCTGCCTTACGAATACCAGGACGGCATCTTCGACGCCGCCGCCGCGCGCCGCATGCTGGCCGCAGAGGATGTAGTGCAGGCCTTCTGCGCCGATGCCGTGCTGTGGGGCGAACTGGCCGGGGATGCGCGTCTGGTGGCGCTGGTGCGCTCGGCTTACGGACGCGTGCAGCAGTGGCTGGGGCAGGCGCACTGACGCTGCCTTTTGTGCCCAGGGCGTCATAGAATTGCCATTCAATAACGAATAACGAGGAGCACCATGTATCTTGGGATCGACCTGGGTACGTCCGAGGTCAAGGCGGTGGTGATCGATGAGACGGGCGCGCTGCTGGCACTGGCCGGCAGTACGCTGACGGTGTCGCGTCCGCATCCGCGCTGGTCCGAGCAGAGTCCGGACCACTGGTGGCAGGCCACCTGTGCCACCGTGGACAAGCTGCGCGAGCAGCTCGGCAGTGAGCGCTTCGGCCGCATCCGCGCCATCGGCCTGTCCGGGCAGATGCATGGTGCGGTGCTCATGGATGCGCAGGATGCGGTGCTGCGTCCGGCCATCCTCTGGAGCGATTCGCGCAGTGCCCCCGAATGCGCCGAGCTGGAACGCCGCGCCCCGCGCCTGCATGGCATCGCCGGCAACCTGGCCATGCCGGGCTTTACCGCGCCCAAGCTGTTGTGGGTGGCGCGCCATGAACCGCAACTGTTTGCGCGCATCGCGACCGTGCTGCTGCCCAAGGATTGGCTGCGTTTCATGATGACCGGGCGCAAGGTGTGCGATCCCTCGGACGCCGCCGGCACGCTGTGGCTGGATGTGGAAGGCCGCAACTGGTCCGACGAATTGCTGGCCGCCTCCGGCATGCGGCGCGATCAGATGCCGGCGCTGGTCGATGGCAGTGCGGTCTCCGGCACGCTGCTGCCGGAAGTGGCGCAGGCCTGGGGCTTGCGTGCGGACGTGATCGTGGCCGGTGGTGCCGGTGATGGCGCGGCCAGTGCGGTGGGCATCGGTGCGGTCAAGCCCGGGGATGGCTTCCTCTCGCTGGGTACTTCCGGTGTGCTGTTCGTGGTCAATGACCGTTTCCGTCCGAATCCGGGGCGGGCCATTCACGCCTTCTGCCATACCCTGCCGCAGCGCTGGCACCAGATGAGCGTGATGCTCTCGGCGGCCAGTTGCCTGCGCTGGTTCTGCCGCTTGTGTTCCGTGGATGAGAAGAGCCTCCTGGCCGAGATCGAACAGCTCGACGAGGAAGCGCGCAACAATGCGCCGCTGTTCCTGCCTTACCTGTCAGGTGAGCGCACCCCGCACAACGATCCTTATGCTACCGGCGTCTTCCACGGGCTCACACCCGAACACCAGCGCGCTGCACTCGGCTATGCGGTGCTGGAAGGCGTGGCCTTCGGCATGGTGGATGGACTCGATGCGCTGCGCGCAGCGGGCACGGATGTGGCCGAATTGTCGCTGGTAGGAGGTGGTGCGCGCAGCGTTTATTGGGCACAGTTGCTGGCCGATGCGCTGCAGGTGCGCATCGTCACCCATGTGGGCAGCGAGGCCGGTGGTGCGCTGGGTGCGGCGCGCCTGGCCTGGCTGGCCGATGGCGGCGATGAAGCCGAGGTGTGCCGCAAGCCGGCACAGCAGGCGCTGTACCAGCCCGATGCGGCACGGCATGCGGCCTTGCAGGTGCGGCTGCAACGCTATCGGGCGATCTATGCGCCGTTTGCGCCCTTGTATGGGGAGGGCGCTTAACTTCAATCAGAGGAGAAATATGCAGGTCATCGAATGCAGTGAAGCCCAGCTCGATATCCTGGCCGGCTTGTTCAACGATTACCGGATTTTCTATGAATATGAGGACGACTTGCCGGCATGTCGTCACTTTCTGGAAGAGAACTTGCGGCTGCGGCGGTCTTCGATGTTCTTGCTGATTGATGACGCGGGAAGCGCGCTTGCTTTCGCGCAGTGCTATCCCGCAACCTGTTCACTGAGCATGCGTCCTTACCAGTATCTCTCCGACCTGTATGTCATTCACACTGCGCGCCAGCAAGGCCATGGCCGCAGGCTGATGCAGTACCTTCGCGATCACTTCAGCGCGCGGGGAGCGCAAAGGATCACTCTCGATACCGCCACGACCAACGTGACCGCCCAGCGGCTTTACGAAGCGCTGGGCTATGAGCGGGAGCAAGTCTATATCACTTATCACCAAGTGCTGGAGGGAGCTGACCAGCCCTGATTGAGCCTCCCGCTGTAGATCCGCTGCCCGGGCGGTAGCGCCTCATCGCCGGTTGAACTTGAACACCGAAATGGCCTGCAGCAGGCGCATGGTCTGCTCTTCCAGGCTGGTGGCCGCGGCCGCCGCTTCTTCCACCAGCGAGGCATTCTGCTGGGTGCTGGCATCCATCTGCGTGATGGCTTCATGCACCTGGTTGATGCCCGCACTCTGCTGCTGGGTCGCCTCGTTGATCTCGCTCATGATGCCCGAGACCCGCTGCACCGAGGCCACGATGTCGCGCATGGTGCTGCTGGCCTGCTCGACCTGGCGATTGCCTACTTCCACCTTGGCCACCGAGTCGTCGATCAACTGCTTGATCTCCTTGGCCGCCGCGGCCGAGCGCTGCGCCAGCATGCGCACTTCCGAGGCCACCACCGCAAAGCCGCGTCCCTGTTCGCCGGCGCGTGCCGCTTCCACCGCCGCATTGAGCGCCAGGATATTGGTCTGGAAGGCGATGCTGTCGATCAGGCTGATGATGTCCACGATCTTGTTGGAGGATTCGCTGATCTCGTTCATCGTCGTGCCGGTACTGGCCACGGCATCGCCGCCGCGCATGGCAATGGACGATGCGGTCCCGGCCAGCTCGTTGGCCTGGCCCGCGTGATCCGCATTCTGGCGCACGGTGCCGGCCAGCTGGTGCATGCTCGATGCCGTTTCTTCCAGATTCGCGGCTTGCTGTTCAGTGCGGCGTGAGAGATCCATGTTGCCGGTGGCGATTTCACGGGTCGCCAGGTTGATGGTCTCGACGTTGGAACGCACGTCGCCGATGATGGCGGTCAGGTTCACGTTCATCTGGCGCAGCGAGGCCAGCAGGCGGCCCAGTTCATCATGGCGGCCGGTCTCGATGCGCACCGAGAGGTCGCCCCCGGTGATGGCGTGGGTGATATCGAGCGCCTGCTGCAGCGGTTTGATGAGCGCGGCGCGCAGGGCGATCCACTGCACGATGGACAGCAGCGCTGACGCCGCCGCCAGCGCGCTGATCCACCACTGGTGCAGCGCCATCATGCCGGCCAGTACGACGGCGATCTGGATCGCCAGCATCACGCCCATCGACCAGTTCAGGCGGGTGTTCAACTGCATGCGCCCGAGTTTGCCCAGCCATCCGGCCAGTCCGGTACGGACCACTTCACCACGATGCAGGGCAATACCCTTGGCCTGGCCACGGCGCATGCTTGCGTAAAGTTTCTCGGCCGCTTCCACCGCCGCGCGTTCGGGCTTGGTGCGGACCGACATGTAGCCGACCACCTGGCCGCTCTCGCGGATGGGCGTCACGTTGGCACGCACCCAGTAATGGTCGCCGCTCTTGCTGCGATTCTTGACCAGTCCGGTCCAGGGGGTGCCGCCCTTGATGGTGGCCCACATGTCGGCGAAGGCCTCCGGCGGCATGTCCGGATGGCGGATCAGGTTTTGCGGCGCGCCCAGCAATTCCTCTTCCTCGAAACCGCTGATCTCGATGAAGTAAGGATTGACGTAGGTGATGTTGCCCTGGAGATCGGTCTTGGAAACGATGGCCTTGCCATCGATGAGCAGGCGTTCCTGCCCTGTGACCGGCATGTTCATGCGCATCTGATACCCCCGTGTAAGAAGCTGTGTTGTTGGAAAGTCCAGCTGGCGGGGGCGGGCGGTGGTGCCGAAGGTGTTCGCCTCTCCCTTGCGAACACGTCGGACCAGGCGCGCCAGGCAGCGACAGCCTGGCGCAAGGTCCTGCCTGACGGGAATGACGCGTCAGACGATGGGATTGTCTCCGTTGTGCGGGCTGTCGGACCCTCTGCGGGGCTTTCCGAAGACGCTAGTGTAGGTCGGATAGAAGGAACAGTACATGATGACCGTCAATATTATCGAGATCGGCAGCAGGATGAAGAACACCACCGCAATGCTGCCGGTCAGCAGCGTGATGGCCATGCTGATGACCGTGGGCACCACGATGGCGATCACGATCCAGGCCAGGCCGTAGACCAGGAAGGCCCGGCCGGCCCGGCGCACGGTGAAGAAGCTGTAGAACAGCGCCTTCCCCAGCGGCATCTGCTGCCACATGATCAGGGGCGCCGCATACCAGAAGGCCATCGCCGCCGGCACGTAGAGGGCAGCTGCCACCAGCATGGCGATGCGCATGCTGCCGGCGGCGCTTTCCAGTTCCTGGGTCGACAGGCCACCGCCCATCATGGCTTTCCAGAAGGTGCCGCCATCGGCCAGGGCCGAGGCCGCCACCACCAGCGTGGCCACCAGCAGGTAGAGCAGGCCGAGCTTCAAGAGCGTATTGCGCGCCGGGTTGCGAAAAGCGATCAACAGCAGGTTGGGGAAGACCCGTTCACCCCGCTCGATCTGCGCGCAGGCCTGCATGAAGGACATCGAGAACAGCGGGATCAGGATCAGCGGCAGCATCTGGCCGAGCACCGGGATGATGCCCAGGGCCAGCATCAGGAACATGTAGGCCAGGAACAGCGTCGAGATCTCGGCCGGTTGTTTTCTGAACAGGACAAAGCCCTGTTTGACCCAGGACCAGCCGGTGTGTGCGGGGATCTTTTCCATAGCTCCAGTGGTTACAGCGCCGGTGGCGCATCCTGGATGCGCAGGCGCAGGATGCGTTCGAAGTGCGTGGGATCGTGCGGCGTGAGCATTTCGGCTTCGCGCGGCAGGTAGAAGTCGTACAGGCGCGAGAGCCAGAAGCGCAGCGCGGCGGCACGCAGCATGGGCTGCCAGGCGATGCGTTCGGCCTCCGAGAACGGACGCACGGCACGATAGGCGGCCAGCATGGCTTCGCTGCGGGCAGTGTCGAGCACGCCCGTCTCCAGGTCCACGCACCAGTCATTGACGGTGACGGCCAGGTCGAAGAGCCAGGTATCGCAGCCGGCGAAATAGAAATCGAAGATACCCGAGAGCTGTTCGCCCACGAACATCGCATTGTTGCGGAACAGGTCCGCATGCACCGGTCCGCGCGGCAGGGCACGGTAGTCGGGGGTGGCGGCGAAGTCCTTCTGGTATTGCACTTCGCTGGCCAGCAGCTGGCCCAGCTCGGCCGGCAGGAAGGGCAGTACCGCCGGGGTGGTTTCCAGCCACCAGGCCAGGCCACGCAGGTTGGGCTGCAGGATCTTGAAATCCTTGGCTGCCAGGTGCATGCGCGCGAGCATGTCGCCCAGCGCGGCGCAGTGCACCGGTTGCGGATCCAGCTGCGACTGCCCTTCGAGCTTGCTGACGATGGCCGCCGGCTTGTCGTTGAGCAGGTTGACGATGGCGCCCTTGTCATTGGGCACTGGCGCCGGCACCGGGATGCCGCGCTGCGCCAGGTGGCGCATCAGTTCCAGGTAGAAGGGCAACTGTTCGATATGCAGTTTCTCGAACAGCGTCAGCACGTATTCGCCTTGCTCCGTGCCGATGAAGAAGTTGCTGTTTTCGATGCCCGAGGAGATGCCCTTGATCGAGGTGGCGCGGCCGAGCGGGAATTGTTCAATCCAGTCCGAGAGTTGTTCCAGACTGACCGGTGTAAAGACTGCCATGACGAAAATGAATAGAGGATGCTGGCTGGGGCGCGCTGCCGGCAAGTCCGGCCGCTGCGCGAGGGGGAGGGCAGATGCGCCGTCCTTCCTGTTCCTGAACCGGCCGCGCAGTGCGGCCGGGTGATGCGCTTGATCGCTGTGGATGGCGCACCCTCACCGCGTAGCGAGGGGCGCGATCACGGGATCACTTCTTGGTGGTGCCGTCGGTGTCGCCTTCCTGGGGCTTCTTGACGCCCCAGTCGAACTCGCCGACCTTCCATTGGGCCGAGCTCGGCGGCGGGCTTTGTGCGTCGCCCGGGGTGGAGCCGCCCAGTTGCGGGTTGGGACGCACGTAGTAGGTGCTGGGACCGGACTTGACTTCGATTTCCTTGGTCTGGCCGTGGTCGCGGCGTTCCTTGATGCTGTTGCCTTGGGTGCGGCTGTCTTCGCCCGGCTTGCGGATGGTCACGGCCGGCGGTTCGCCTTCTTCCAGCTTCTCCAGTTCGGGCGGCGGCGGGGCCGGCTGGGCGGCCAGGCCGGCAGGCGGCGTTTGCGCTACGGCCAGCGGTGCGGCCAGGCCAGCCGATGCGCACAGCAGCACGGCTGCCAGGGACTCTTTGAACCGGAGTTGGGATGGTTTCATGATCTTGTGAAGAAAAAGGGGGGTGTCGTTTTCTTCATTGTAGCAAACCATCAAGGCGGGACCCTCGCGTTTCTTCATGGGAATGATCAATAAGGCAACAGAAGAACGCGAGTGCGGGGAGCCGCTTTACGTGTGCCCCACGTGCGGCGCTAGTCCAGCAGCGGGATACGGGTACTGAGCCAATCGGCCAGGGTGGGCGGCATGGGGACGACTTTGACGAAATCTTCCTCTTCGCCTTCGCTGGCGTCGAAGTAGGCCAGGTGGTCGCGGGCGTAGTCGATCAGCTGCGGGTAGGGGCCGCCCCAGTGCACGGTGAAGTAACGTACCGCGCGCCAGCGGCCCTGCTCATCGAAGATGCGCAGGCGGATGTGATCGCGCCGGTCCGCATTGCTGCCGGTGCCGCACAGCTCGACCATGAAATGTTCGCCGCGATAGTGGCGCTGGCCGCCGTTGAGTTTTTCGGTGTACATCGCGCATTGCTGGTAGTGCGGGCGGGTGGCGGTGACTACCGCGATGGCCACGCCATAGCTCATCACCAGCATGTACAGCAGGGTGGTGGTCTGGTAGGCCGGACGCCAGCGCGGTTTGGCCAGCACGATGATGCGGCCCATGCCGTAATAGAACCAGGCCAGGGTGGCCGCCATGAGCATGGCTGCCAGCCAGTAAAGCGTTTCACGATGCTGCTGCAGCGCGCTGTGCCAGTGATTCCATCCCCATTGCTGCAGCAGCTCGTAGGGCAGCAGCAGCAGGGTGGCGCCTGCGGCCAGGGGCGGCATGCACAGCAACAGCGCCGCATGGAGCGTGCTCAGCAAGAGCTGCGTGAAATAGGCGCGGGCGACGGGCATGGCGATGCAAAGGTAGGAGAATGGAGGGAACCTTCATGTAGTTGCCTTGCATCATGAATTCTTGAACGGTTGTTTAAAATCGTACGTTGGTGAGGGGAAGTGAACTTTGTTTCGCTTATCGATGGCGCGATGCGGCCTGGCGCGTGGCAAAGAAAAAGGCCGGCACGCATGGCTGCGCGCCGGCCTTCGAAGGGACAACGAGAGCGGGAGGGTTACAGATACATCCCGCTCTGCCGCTCCGCCTCCTGCTGGGTTTCCGCCGGTTTGGACTTCTCGGCGTGGAATTTCTGGATCGCTGCCAGCACTTCGGCAGGTTCGTCGATCACCTGCAGCAGGTTCACGTCCTTGGGCGAAATCATGCCGTCGTCCACCAGGCGGGTCTTGATCCAGTCCACCAGGCCGGCCCAGAACTCGCTGCCCACCAGGATCACCGGCATCATGCGCGACTTGCCGGTCTGCATGAGGGTCAGTGCTTCGGTCAGCTCATCGAGGGTGCCGAAACCGCCCGGCAGCACCACGTAGGCATCGGCGTATTTCACGAACGCTACCTTGCGCGCGAAGAAATGGCGGAAGGACAGCGAGATGTCCTGCCAGGCATTGCCGTGCTGTTCGTGCGGCAGTTCGATGTTCAGGCCCACCGAGGGCGAAGCGCCTTCGTAGGCGCCCTTGTTGGCAGCCTCCATGATGCCGGGGCCGCCGCCGGAGATGACGGCATAGCCGGCGTCGGAGATCAGACGGGCGATCTCCACACACAGTTGATAATGGGGATTGTCGGGCTTGATCCGGGCAGAACCGAAGATGGAAACGGCAGGACGCAGCTCGGAGAGACGTTCGGTCGATTCGATGAATTCTGCCATAATCGTGAGTACATGCCACGACTCGCGCGCCTTCTTGGCCGTCGCGCGTTCGATGTCCCCCACCTCCCGCAGACGCGGGACATTTTTTCCTCTCTGTTCCATATGCAAAAAACCTTGTTGTTAGTTGATGGTTCCAGTTACCTCTATCGGGCCTTCCATGCACTGCCCGATATGCGTAACGCGGAAGGCGCGCCCACCGGTGCGCTGTACGGCATCATCAATATGCTGCGCCGACTGCGCAACGATTATCCCGCAAGTTACGTTGCCTGTGTGTTCGACGCCAAGGGCAAGACCTTCCGTGATGATCTCTATCCCGACTACAAGGCCACCCGCAAATCCATGCCGGAAGACCTGGCATTGCAGATCGAACCGATCCACGCCGCCGTGCGCGCCCTGGGCTGGCCGATCCTGATGGTCGAGGGCATCGAGGCCGATGACGTCATCGGTACGCTCTCGGTACAAGCCACCGCCGCCGGACTGGACACCATCGTCTCCACCGGCGACAAGGACATGGCTCAATTGGTCAACGAACACGTTACCTTGGTCAACACGATGAGCAATGAAGTTCTCGACATTGCCGGCGTGACTGCAAAATTCGGCGTGCCGCCCGAGCGCATCGTCGATTACCTGAGCCTCATCGGCGACACCGTCGACAACGTGCCCGGCGTCGAAAAGTGCGGTCCCAAGACCGCCGTGAAGTGGCTCTCCGCCTATGGCTCGCTCGATGGCGTCATGGCCAATGCCGACAAGATCAGCGGCGTGGTTGGCGAAAATCTGCGCAAAGCCCTGGACTGGCTGCCGCAAGGCCGCGTGCTGGTCACCGTCAAGACCGATTGCGATCTGTCGGAGCACATGAAGTCCATCCTCGAATCGCTGACCATGCAGCCGGTCGACAAGGAAGTGCTCAAGGATCTCTTCACCCGCTACAACTTCCGCACCTGGCTGCGCGAACTGGGCGAGGGCAGCGAGCCCACCGGTGCCAAGGCCCCGCTGGTTGGTGCCAGCGCCGCGGCGGCACTGGAAGCGCCGGCCCAGGGTGGCCTCTTCGCCCCTGCGCCCAAGGTCGAGTACGAGACCGTGCTCACCGATGCACAACTGGATCAGTGGATCGCCGCCATCAACGCCGCCGAACTGACCGCCGTCGATACCGAGACCACCTCGCTGGATGCGATGCAGGCCGAGCTGGTCGGCATCTCGCTGTGTTGCGAGCCGGGCCGTGCTGCCTACATTCCGGTGGCACACACCTACCAGGACGCGCCCGCACAATTGTCGCGCGAGCATGTGCTCGCCAAACTGAAGCCCTGGCTGGAAGACGCCAGCAAGCCCAAGCTCGGCCAGCACCTGAAATACGACAGCCACATCTTCGCCAACTACGGCGTACGTCTGGCCGGCGTGAAGCACGACACGCTGCTGGAATCCTATGTCTTCGAATCACATCGTCCGCACGACATGGACAGCCTGGCCGCGCGCCACCTGGAGCGCAAGACCATCACCTATGCCGAAGTGTGCGGCAAGGGTGCGTCCCAGATCGGATTCAATGAAGTAGCCATCGAACGCGCCACCGAATACGCCGCCGAAGATGCGGAAGTCACGCTGGCCCTGCATCACGCCATGTGGCCGCAGATCGAGCATGATGACAAGCTGCGCTTCATCTACGAGAAGATCGAAGTCCCGACCTCGGTGGTGCTGCAAAAGATCGAACGCAATGGCGTGCTGATCGACAGCGAGCGCCTGGGCCAGCAATCGCACGATCTCGGCAAACGCATGCTGGAAATCGAACAGCAGGCCTACGACCTGGCCGGCCAGCCTTTCAACCTGAATTCGCCCAAGCAGCTGGGCGAGATCCTGTTTGGCAAGCTGGAGCTGCCGGTGGTCAAGAAGACCGCCTCGGGCGCACCGTCCACCGATGAGGAAGTGCTGCAGAAACTGGCCGAGGATTATCCGCTGCCCAAAGTGCTGCTGGACTATCGCGGCCTGGCCAAGCTCAAGTCCACCTATACCGACAAGCTGCCCAAGATGATCAACCCGGCCACCGGCCGCGTGCATACCAACTATGCACAGGCGGTGGCAGTCACTGGCCGCCTGTCCTCCAACGAACCGAACCTGCAGAACATCCCGATCCGTACGCCCGAAGGCCGCCGCATCCGCGAAGCCTTCGTCGCCCCCGAAGGCTGCGTGATCGTCTCGGCCGACTATTCGCAGATCGAGCTGCGCATCATGGCGCACATCTCCGAAGACGAGAACATGCTGAAGGCCTTCGCCAACAACGAAGACATCCACAAGGCCACCGCCGCCGAAATCTTCGGCATCGCGCCCGAGCAGGTCGAGTCCGAGCAGCGCCGCTATGCCAAGGTCATCAACTTCGGCCTGATCTACGGCATGAGCGCCTTCGGCCTGGCCGGCAACCTGGGCATCGAACGTTCTGCCGCGCAGATGTACATCGACAAGTACTTCATGCGCTTCTCGGGCGTGAAGCGCTACATGGATGAAACGCGCCTGCAGGCCAAGGCGCGCGGCTACGTGGAAACCGTCTTCGGCCGCCGCCTGTGGCTGCCCGAGATCAACTCGCCCAATGGCCCGCGCCGGCAAGGCGCCGAGCGCGCGGCGATCAATGCGCCCATGCAGGGCACTGCCGCCGACCTCATCAAGCTGGCCATGATCGCCGTGCAGGACTGGCTGGAGTCGACCGGCATGAAGAGCCGCATGATCATGCAGGTCCACGATGAACTGGTGCTGGAAGTGCCCCAGGATGAGCTGGCGGTGGTGCGTGAAAAGCTGCCTGAATTGATGAAAAATGTTGCGGAGCTGAAAGTTCCCTTGCTTGCCGAGGTCGGAATCGGTAAGAATTGGGACGAAGCGCATTAATCTTCACACCCCCTCCGGAAACACGCGGCTTTGCGCCGCCCTCCAGCGTGGGGCGTGAAGGATTGGGTAAAAAGCAAGATTGGCAGGAAGGCAAGCTCACGCCCTGACGCGACCCGCGTGGTCAGCAGGGGTCAGCACCGCCGTCCAAGCCAGCACCTGAATGACAAGACAAGCAGACCGGCGTCGCAACCGCAGACGAACAAAGACGGGATGACGCCCTGGGTGGTACCGGACGGGGTCCGGGCAACCGAGGCTGAGGCAGGAAGGCAGGGGACAAGCACATTCATTACCGGCCATGACCGCATGCGGTCCGTGGCCGTTGTCATCTCCGTCTTTCCGTCCGGCCTCCGATGAACACATGGGAGGAGACGTCATGAAGTCAGGAATGAAGGTAGGTACGCGCCTGGGGCTGGGGTTTGCGTGGGTGGTCTTGCTGCTGGTGCTGGTGACCGGCTTCGGCATCTACAACATGCACCAGGTACAGGGACGCTTCACCCACGTGGTGGAGGTCAAGAATCCCGAGAGCGCACTGGTCAAGGAGATGCTGGAGACGGTGGGCGAGCGCTCCATCTCGCTGCGCAACCTCATGCTGCCCGCCGCGCCCGAAGACGTGGACATCGAGGCGCAATACATCGAAGGCCAGACCCAGAAATACAAGGTCGCCGCGCAGAAGCTGCAACAGCTCTTTGCCGACTCCGCCGACACCTCCGAGGAAGAAAAGGCGGCCCTGCCCAAGATCCAGGCGCAGGCCGCGACCGCCGAGAAGCTCATCAACGAAGCCGTCGAATTCGGCAAGCGCCGCGAAGCCTATGAGCTGGCGCAATTCCTGAAGGAGCAATACCTGCCGGTGCAGAAATCCTGGCAGGTCGAACTGAAGGCGCTGGCCGCACTGGAAGACAAGCTCAACCGCGAAGCCGCCGACAGCAGCGCCGCCGCCTATTCCCGTGCGCGCCTGCTGATGCTGCTCATCAGCGCCATCGGCGTGGTCACCGCGATCCTGGCAGCGATCTGGATCACGCGCCAGCTGCTGCGCAAGCTGGGTGGCGAACCGGACTACGCGGTGCAGATCGCCGGCCAGATTGCCGAAGGCGATCTGGCGGTGGTGATCGATACCCGCGCCGGTGACAGCGACAGCCTGCTGGCGGCCATGCGCGTGATGCGCGACAAGCTGGCCGCGATCGTCTCGGAAGTGCGGCGCGGTTCTGAAACCATCACCACCGCCTCCACCGAAATTGCACGCGGCAACCTCGACCTTTCCGGCCGCACCGAGCAGCAGGCCGGTGCGCTGGAAGAGACTGCCTCCTCCATGGAGCAGCTCAATTCCACCGTCAAACAGAATGCCGAGAACGCCCACCAGGCCAACGACCTGGCGCTGGCCGCCTCCGACGTGGCGGTGCAGGGTGGCAGCATCGTCTCGCAGGTGGTGGAGACCATGCAATCCATCAATGCCTCCTCGCAGAAGGTGGCCGACATCGTCAGCGTGATCGATGGCATCGCCTTCCAGACCAATATCCTCGCGCTCAATGCCGCAGTGGAAGCGGCGCGTGCGGGCGAGCAGGGGCGCGGCTTTGCGGTGGTGGCGTCCGAAGTGCGTTCGCTGGCGCAGCGCTCGGCCTCGGCCGCCAAGGAAATCAAGGTGCTCATCGGCGACTCGGTCGGCAAGGTGGAAAACGGCAGCAAGCTGGTCGAGCAGGCCGGCAGCACCATGACCGAGATCGTCACCAGCATCCGCCGCGTCACCGACGTGATGACCGAGATCACCCACGCCAACCGCGAGCAGAGCAGCGGCATCGAACAGGTCAACGAGGCCATCATCCAGATCGACGACATGACCCAGCAGAACGCCGCCCTGGTCGAACAGGCAGCGGCGGCTGCCCGCCAGCTGCAGGAACAGGCAGCCGGGTTGCAGCAACTGGTGAGCGTGTTCCGCATCGATGCGACACAGGCGCGCGTGACTTCGTCCACTTCTGCAACTTATGCACAACCGGCTTCGGCTGAGCGCGTCGTCGACGTCACGCCCGGTGCGCCGGAGCTGCCGGGCGGCAATGCGGCACTGGCGGTGCAGGGATGAAGCAGGGTCAAAACCTGGTCAAGCCGCGCTCAACACGTTCTGCCGATTGCGGTTAGACTCCGGCAGGGGATGAAGCCAGCGTGCGAAAAATACCAGCTTGTCCGGTGCCATGAAAGCGGTCTGCAAGGACCGCTTTTTCATGTTGGCGCTCCCCCGCATCACCATCACTTCCACCACAACGAGGCCAAGTGCCACCAAGATGGAGAACCCGATGAACGACCTTCGCAATGATTTCAACAGCCTGCTGGGCCAGAGCAACCTGTCCGGCAACGCTGATCGCCGCACCTTCCTCAAGACCGCCCTGGGTACCGGCTTTGCCGCCGCCGTGCTGCCGGTGTGCGCCCAGACCATGATCAAGACCGATACCCAGGGCCTGACCGCAGGCGAGGTCTCCATCGAGGTCAACGGCCAGCGCGTGCCGGCCTATCGCGCCCAGCCCGAGGGCAAGACCGGACTGCCGGTCATCATCGTGGTCTCCGAGATCTTCGGCGTGCATGAGCACATCGCCGACATCGCGCGCCGTTTCGCCAAGCTGGGCTACCTGGCCATCGCGCCGGACTTCTTCGTGCGCCAGGGCAATCCCATGGCCTACACCTCCATTGCCGAGCTGCAGAAGGAAATCATTTCCAAGGTCCCCGATGCGCAGGTGATGGGCGACATCGATGCCTATGTAAAGTGGGCCGGCGAGAACGGCGGCGACATCAAGCGCCTGGGCATCAACGGCTTCTGCTGGGGCGGCCGCATCGTGTGGCTCTACAGCGCCCACAACCCCCAGGTCAAGGCCGGAGCCGCCTGGTATGGCCGCCTGGTGGGCGACAAGACCGCGCTGTTCCCGCAGCAGCCCATCGATATCGCGCCGACGCTGAAGACGCCGGTCATCGGCCTCTACGGCGGCAAGGACCAGGGCATCCCGGTTTCCACCGTGGAGCAGATGAAGGAAGCCCTGCAGAAGGCGGGCAACAAATCCGAATTCCACGTGTACGCCAATTCGGGCCACGCCTTCAACGCCGACTACCGCCCCAGCTATGTGGAGGCGGATGCCAAGGATGCGTGGAGCAAGGTCGTGGCCTTCTTCAAGCAGCATGGCGTGGCCTGATGCTGATGCAATAATTCAGCGAGCTTCTTGTTGGTGCGCTTCTGATGCAGATCAAGGCAGGGCGCACCAAGATGTGCAGCGCGCAGGCAAAGGGACGGAATTTTCCGTCCCTTTTTCATTGAATCTCAGTAAGTACACATGGGTTTACGGCGCTGCCGGCCTTGGCACGCCGTTTGCTAAAGAAGCGATTGAGTAGAAGCGGCTAGCAGTCGGTAACGAAGACACTTACCTTCTTGCGGGGCATTGCTCGTGATGCCATCGGAGCCTTCCGATGGTCCCTCTCTTTTGACAGGACACGAGACCATGCACATTGCCCGAGCGCCCTCTCATTCTGTGTTGCCGTTTTTCGCAGCATTTCCCTTGATCGATTCCCTTTCCGGCAATGCCATCCGAGGTGGGCGATGAACGCCGTCACCGATCGTTTCAACGGCAGTGCCGCCACCACGCTGCGTTTGCGGGTGAGGGCAGTGCGTCACGCGGCCGAAGGGATTCGTCTCCTTGAACTGGTGGCGCAAGACCACGCCGCGTTGCCGCCCTGGACGCCGGGCGCGCACTTGCGCCTGCATCTGCAGGACGGTCTGGTGCGTGCCTATTCCCTCTGCAATACGCCGCAACAACGCGACTGCTACGTGATTGCCGTCAAGCGCGAGAGCGATTCGCGCGGTGGTTCCGCCTATCTGCATGAACAGGTGCAGGAGGGCGATTCGATCAGCGCATCGTCTCCCGTCAATGCCTTTCCCCTCATCGCCGACCCGCGTGCGCCGCTGCTGCTGGCCGCTGGTATCGGCATCACGCCGCTGCATGCGATGGCCGCCGAGATGGCCGCGCAGGGCCGGCGTCATCGCCTGCATTACTTCGCGCGCAGCCTGGCACACGCCGCGTTTTTCCATGAACTGGCCGCCTGTTCGCAAGGCATGTCGCTGCACCTGGGGCTGGACGGTAGTGAGACCGAGCGCGCCATTGCAGCGGCCCTTGCCGCCGTGCCGTCTTCGTCGCCGCTCTACGTGTGCGGACCTGCACCTTTCATCGAAGCCGCGCGCCGTCATGCGCAACGGGCGGGCTGGCGCGAGCAGGACATTCATTTCGAATGGTTCGCGGCGCCCGTGATGGCCAATGCCGAAACGCAATCCGCCGCGCAGGCTCAGGCCGAAGAGCACGTCTTCGAACTGGTCCTGCACCGTTCCGGCCTGCGCTGCGAGGTGCAGCCCGGCCAGAGCATCGTCGCTGCCGCCGCGCAACTGGGCGTGGTCATCGGCACCTCCTGCGGCGAAGGGTTCTGCGGCAGTTGCGAGAGCACCGTGCTGGAAGGCCAGCCCCTGCATCGCGACAGCGTGCTCTCTGACGCCGAACGCGCCAGTGGCCGCCGCATCCTGCCCTGCGTATCGCGCTGTGCCGGCACGCGATTGGTTCTGGATCTGTAATTGGTTAGCACGCAAAGCAAGTTCAACCCACCTGGAGAGGAAGGCTATGAAGAAGCAATCGATGCAAAAGCGGACATTCCTGCGGCAGCTGGCCGCGCTGTGGCTGGGCGCGGCTGCCCTGTCGGTGACGGGCCTGGCCCTCGCCGAGGACAAGGTCACGCTGCTGTCGAACTGGTATGCGCAGGCCGAGCACGGCGGCTTCTACCAGGCGGTGGCCAAGGGTATCTATAAAAAATATGGGATGGACGTGACCATCAAGATGGGTGGTCCGCAGGTCAACAACATGCAGATCCTGGTGGCCGGGCAGGCTGACTTCAGCATGGGCTATGACTTCGCCGTGATGAAGGGCATCGAGCAGGGGCTGCCGCTGGTGACCGTGGGGACGTCCTTCCAGTCCGACCTGCAGGGCATGATGACGCACGACGATGTCAGCAGCCTGGGCGGCCTGAAGAGCAAGACCATCCTGGTCGCGGGCTCGGGCCAGTCGAGCTGGTGGCCGTGGCTCAAGTCCAAGTATGGCTACACCGATGCGCAGTCCAAAGCCTACACCTTCAACCTGCAGCCCTTCTTTGCAGATCCCAATATCGCGCAGCAGGCCTATCCTTCGTCCGAACTGTTCCAGGCCGACAAGGCCGGCGTGAAGAGCAAGTTCTTCCTCTTCGCCAGCGATGGCTATCCGCCCTATGGCACCACCATCGTCACGCTACAGAAGACGGTGGCCACCAAGCCTGACCTGGTGCAGCGCTTCGTCAAGGCCACCGCCGAAGGCTGGAAGAGCTACCTGGAAGATCCGGCAGCGGCCAATGCCCTCATCAAGGCCGACAACAAGAACATGGGGGATGAGCAACTGGCCTATGCGCTGGGCAAGCTCAAGGAACTCAAGGTCGTCACCGGGGGGGATGCGGCCAAGCTGGGCATCGGCGTGATGACCGATGAGCGCTGGAAACAGACCTATGACGTCATGGTCGCCACCGGGCTGCTCAAGGCGGGTACCGATTATCACAAGGCCTACACCACCCAGTTCGTCAAGGACATGAAGGTCATGCCCTGATGTTGTGACCCGCTGGTCGCTGCTGCCATGTGTTGTCCGCATCAGCGATCTCCTTAGCGTGAGGACGCCATGATTCCCTACACAGTACCCATGACCGCGCGCCGCATTCCGGTGATCGATTTCGCCGATGCGTTCTCGCCCGAACTGGCCCGCCGCGAGGCGCTGGCCTGGGAGATCCACAAGATCTCGCGCGACGTGGGTTTCTTCTACCTCGTCAATCACGGTGTCGCGCCCTCGCTGGTCGAGCAGCAGTTCGACTGGGCGCGGCGTTTCTTTGCCTTGCCCCAGGCCAGCAAATCGGCCATCGACATGCGGCACTCTCCGTCCGGCTACGGATACGAGCGCATGGGGGCGCAGGCCCTCGATGAAGGATCGCCCGCTGACCTGAAGGAAGGCTTCCAGTTCGGCTTTGACATCGCACCCGATCATCCTTATGTGCAGCGCGGCCTGCTGCGCTATGGCCACCACCTGTGGCCGCAGGACCTGCCCGGTTTCGAGGCGCACTCACGCTTGTATTACGACGCCGTGCGCGCACTCTCGCATCGTCTGCTGGGGGTGATCGCACTGTCGCTGGAGATGCCCGAGGATTTCTTCGAGCCGGTGCTGCAGGCACCCATCGCCACCCAGCGCATGCTGCACTATCCGCCCCAGCCTGACGGTGCCCGGCACAACCAGATCGGTGCCGGTGCCCATACCGACTGGGGATTGGTCACCATCCTCGCGCAGGACGACATCGGCGGACTGGAAATCTGCAATGCCGATGGCCAATGGGTGAGCGCGCCTCCCATCGCGGAAAGTTTCGTGGTCAACATCGGCGACCTGTTGCAGCGCTGGAGCAATGACCTGTATCACAGCAATGCGCATCGCGTGCTCAACGCGGGCAGTGCACCGCGCTATTCCCTGCCGTTCTTCCAGGATGGCGACCAGGCGGCCGTGGTGGCCTGCCTGCCCAGTTGCTGCAGCGATGAACGCCCGGCGCGCTACGTCCCCTGCACCATCGGTGACTACCTGGAAATGAAAGTGAAGCAGACCTTCGGGGTGGTAGCGGCGGCCTGAGCTGCCGTATGACACCCCGAAGCCAATGTATTTCGGCGAAGGCGACCGTGTTGGCACGCCGGCCGGACCACTGCGAACCATGGCGTTCGCAGTCCAAGCAGAAGGAGCAGCCTCATGCTGGTAACTCAACAAAAAGTCTTGCGCAAGTTCTGGTACGCGCTCATGCCCGTCACGCAATTGAAGGACGGTCCGCAGCCCTTCACGCTCCTGGGTGAGAAGCTGGTGGTGTGGCTCAAGGAGGATGGCTCACCCGCCGCGTTGCAGGACCGCTGCTGCCATCGCACGGCCAGGTTGTCCAAGGGCTTCGTGGAAAACGGCAACATCGTCTGCGGCTATCACGGCTGGACCTTCAACGGCGAGGGCGCCTGCGTGCGCGTGCCGCAGAGCGTGGATGGCAGCGTGCCGTCAGGCGCCTGCGTGAAGTCGTATTTCTGCAAGGAGCGCTACGGATATGTGTGGGTGGCGCTGGAAGAACCGCTGCGCGATATCCCGGAGTTTCCCGAGGATGGGGCGCCCGGCTACCGGCGCATCTTCCAGTTCTACGAGCGCTGGGAAACCAGTGCCCTGCGCATGATGGAAAACTCCTTCGACAATTCGCACTTCAGTTACGTGCATCGTGCCACCTTCGGCTTGTATGACCAGCCCAAGCCGGAGAAATACGAGATCGAGGAAACCGACTACGGCTTCGAAGCCGAAACCCGCGTGCCCATCAAGAACGTCCCGGCCAGCCATCGCGTCACCGGCAGCACCGCCGACACCACGGTGCGCCACATGTTCAACCGCTGGTACCTGCCCTTCGTGCGCCGCTTCGGCTGCACCTATCCGGAGAGCGGCCGCCATCACATCATCTACAACTGCGCCACGCCCATCGATGATGGTTCCATCATGCTGTCGCAATGGCTCTATCGCAACGACACCGAGGAGGATTGTTCGGAAGCCGAACTGATCGCCTGGGATGCGCCCATCCTGGTGGAAGACCGCGAGATCCTGGAGGCCACCGACCCCGATGCCTGCATCGACGTGCGCCGCCGCCAGGAATTCCACATGGCCTCGGATCGGCCCGGCCTCATCATGCGCCGCATGCTGCTGCAATTGCTGGAAGAGCACGGCGAATCCGAAGTGTTCCGCATCCACCCCGCTGCATGAACCCGCCAGGAGATCCCATGGACAGAGATGAATTCGCCATGTCGCAGGCCGCGGCATGGGAGCAGGAGAGGGTGGCCGCTGTGTCTGATGCGCCGCCGGTGCTCTCGGCACAGCGGGTGGAGAAGACCTATCGCAACGGCACGCGTGCGCTCGACGAGGTGAAGCTCGATATCGGGCGCGGCGAGTTCGTCTCGCTGCTGGGCCCCTCGGGTTGCGGCAAGAGCACCTTGCTGAAGATGTTTGCCGGGCTGGAAGAACCCTCCCACGGCCACATCCGCTGGTGGGGCGGCAACCTGGCCACGGTGGGTACGCCCGAACGCACGCTGGCCATGGTGTTCCAGGAAGCCACCCTGATGCCCTGGGCCACGGTGGAGCAGAATGCAAGGCTGCCGCTGGAGCTGCGCCACGTGCCGCGCGCGCAGGCCGATGCGCGCGTGGCCGAGGCCTTGAAACTGGTGGGCCTGGAAAAATTCCACAAGGTGCTGCCGCGCGAACTCTCGGGCGGCATGCAGATGCGGGCCTCCATTGCCCGTGCGCTGGCGACCTCGCCCAACCTGCTGCTGATGGATGAACCCTTCGGTGCCCTCGATGAATTCACCCGCAACAAGCTCGATGCCGACCTGCGCGACATCTGGAGCAAGCAGGACCTGACCGTGGTCTTCGTCACCCACAGCATCTATGAAGCGGTGTTCCTGTCCTCGCGCGTGATCGTGATGGCAGCCCGCCCCGGGCGGGTGATTGCCGATGTGGCCATCGAGGTGGACGGTCCGCGCGATGAAGCTTTCCGTATTTCGGCCCCCTTCATGCAGTACTGCAAGACGCTTTCCGATTACCTCACGCTGGCCAACCAGCAAGGAGACGGCCATGAAGCCCAACACTGATCCGCTGGTCAATCGACCCGGGTTCTGGCGCGTGGTGGCGCCGCTGTCCATTGGCATCGCCCTGCTGCTGATGTGGCAGATCGTCTGCACGCTGCTGGAGGTGCCGCCTTACCTGGTGCCCACGCCCGCGCTGATTGCCAAGACCCTGGTGGCCGATTGGGGCATGCTGATGGAGTCGCTGCTGGTGACGCTGAAGATCACCTTCCTGGCCTTCGTGCTGGCGGTGATCCTGGGGGTGTCCATCGCTTTCGTGTTCGTGCAGAGCCGCTTCATCGAGGTCAGCCTTTTTCCTTACGCGATCATCCTGCAGGTCACACCGATCGTCGCCATCGCCCCGCTCATCATCATCTGGGTCAAGGACACCACGGCCGCGCTGACGGTATGCGCCACCATCATGGCGCTGTTCCCCATCATCTCCAACACCACGCTGGGACTGCGCAGCGTCAATCCGGGCCTGCTCAACCTGTTCCGGCTCAACAAGGCCACGCGCTGGCAGACCTTGCGCCGCCTGCGCATTCCCAGTGCCTTGCCGTATTTCTTTGGCGGCCTGCGTATTTCAAGCGGGCTGGCGCTGATCGGGGCCGTCGTTGCTGAATTCGTGGCGGGCACCGGTGGCACCGGATCGGGACTGGCCTACCAGATCCTGCAGGCGGGTTTCCAGCTCAACATTCCGCGTCTGTTTGCGGCCCTGCTGCTCATCACGCTGACCGGCATCCTGCTGTTCTGGCTGATGAGTGCGCTCTCGCGCGCCATGCTGGCCGGCTGGCATGAGAGCGAGATGGCATGATGACGACTGTCCAAGGAGCCGACCTGTCATGAACACTTTTTTGATCCGCAACCTGCAGGCCATCCTGACCGGCCTGCCCGGTGAGGCCGCGCGCCACGCCGGTCCCGACATCCGTGTGGCCGACGGCGTGATCGCCGCCATCGGAAAGCTCGATGCACTGCCTGGTGAGAACGTGATCGATGCCGGCGATTGCGTGGCCTATCCGGCCTGGGTCAATACCCATCATCACCTGTTCCAGTCGCTGTTGAAGGGTGATCCGCTGGGCATCAATGCCACGCTCACCCACTGGCTGGCGGCCACGCCTTATCGCTATCGCGCCAAATTCGATGCCGGGCTGTTCCGCCTGGCTGCACGCATCGGCATGGTCGAACTGATGCGCTCGGGCTGCGGCACGATTGCCGATCACAATTACCTGTATTACCCCGGCATGCCCTTCGATACCTCGGAGATCCTGTTCGAGGAAGCGGAAAAGCTGGGCCTGCGTTTCGTCCTGTGCCGGGGCACCGCCACCCGCACGCGGCAGCTGGAGGCGGAGTTGCCCAGTGCACTGCGTCCGGAGACGCTCGATGCTTTCCTGACCGACATGCAGCGCCTGGCCAGGCGCTTCCATGATCCCGCGCCCGCTTCGATGCGGCGCGTGGTGATGGCACCGACCACGCCGCTGTATTCGGCGGCCCCGGAGGAAATGCGCGCTATCGCCGATGCCGCGCGGGCGTTGGGTTTGCGACTGCACAGCCATCTCTCGGAGACCGTCGGCTACCAGGACAGCGCACACGCCATGCATGGCTGCCGCCCGGTGGAATTCTGCGAGCGCATCGGCTGGCTGGGGCCGGACGTGTGGTTTGCGCATCTGGTCAAGCTCGATGCCGAGGAAATTGCCTTGCTGGGAAGTACCGGAACCGGCATCGCCCATTGCCCGCAAAGCAACGGTCGCCTGGGCAGCGGTATCGCCCCGATCCGCGCGCTGGAGGCGGCGGGCGTGCCGGTGTCCATCGGCGTGGATGGCGCGGCCTCCAACGAGGCAGCCGACATGATCTCGGAAACGCACGCCGCCTGGCTGATGCAGCGCGCCCGGCGCGGCCAGGAGGCCACGCCGTCGTTCCGGGGCGGGGCCTTCGAAGGCGGTGCCGACGAAGCGACGGTGGAGGATGTGGTGCGCTGGGGTACGACCGGCGGGGCCCGCGTGCTCGGCCTGGAGGGGTTGCAGGGCCTGCAGGTGGGTCAGCAAGCTGACATCGCTCTGTACCGGCTGGATGATCCTCGCTATTTCGGCTTGCATGATCCGGCCATCGGTCCCGTGGCCTCGGGTGGCCGGCCTTTCCTGAAGGCAATGTGGGTCGGTGGCCGCGCCGTGGTCCGCGATGACGCCATCCCCGGCGTGGATTTGGCCGAACTCGGTGCGCAGGCGAGGCAGGCTGTCAAAAAGATGCTCGAAGGCAATTGAGGCCAGTAAAGCCGGCTGCATGCGACCGGCTTTACGCGCGCTGCCCCACGAGCCACATGGGATCCCGGCCAAAACTGCTAAAATGCCGGGATGATCAAGAGACGCAATTCTCCCTTCAGTTTCTCAGCCGAGGATTTCGATGAATCCGTGGATTCCTTTGGCGCTTTCGACCCATTCCATTCCGACGCTCCTTCCCGCCACGCTGCCGGCTCCGATGCCAGCAGCCAGGCCGAGGGCGACGATGCCGCTGACGAGGTCCGTCCCCCGCTGGAACTGGACCTGACCAATCATTTCCTGATCGCCATGCCGTCCATGCTGGACCCGATCTTCGGCGGCACCGTGGTCTATCTCTGCGAGCACAACCACAACGGCGCGCTGGGCGTGGTCATCAACAAGCCCACCGACATGACCATGGATGTGCTGTTCGACCGCATCAACCTCAAGCTCGAGATCCAGCCCGATACCCCCGACGCCATGCCCGAGCTGTATCGCCGCCCGGTCATGTTCGGCGGCCCGGTGCAGGTGGAGCGCGGCTTCGTGCTGCATTCGACCTCGGAAAAGTATTCCTCGACCCTGCAGGTCACCGATGAGGTCGCGCTGACGACCTCCAAGGACGTGCTCGAAGCGGTAGCCCACGGTGATGGCCCCGAGCGTGTGCTGGTCACCCTCGGTTGTTCGGGCTGGAGCCCGGGCCAGCTCGAAGGCGAGATCGGCCGCAATGGCTGGCTGACCGTCAAGGCTGATCCGGCCATTATTTTTGAGTTGCCGGTGGAGCAACGCTTCACGGCGGCGCTGGCCCTCTTGGGCATCGATCCGGTGATGCTGTCCGGCGACGCCGGCCGGGCCTGAGGGAGCGGGGACGTTTGGATACCATCCTGGCCTTTGACTTCGGCTTGAAGCGCATCGGCGTGGCCGTGGGCAATACGGGCCTGAAGCAGGCGCAGCCGCTGGCGGTGATCAGCGAAGCGACCAACGACGGCAAGTTCGCGGCCATTGCGCGCCTGATTGCGGAGTGGCAACCGGCACGCTGCGTGGTCGGCCTGCCCCTGCATCCGGACGGCGCCGAGCACGAGATGAGCGTGCGCTGCCGCCGCTTTGCCAACCAGTTGCACGGCCGCTACGGCATCGAGGTCACGCTGGTGGATGAACGTTACAGTTCGGCGGTCATCCAGCACCAGCGCGGCGAACAGATCGACGACCAGGCGGCCGCCATCATTTTGCAGCAATACTTTGACGACGCACATTCATGAGCACAACACCTTCCCAGCTTGATGCAGAAGCGCTGTACCAGACCCTGGTGCAGCAGATCAAAGCCGGCCTGCAGGGCGCAACCGAGGTTGCGCTGGTGGGCATCCACTCCGGTGGTGCCTGGCTGGCCGAGCGCCTGGCCAGCGAACTGGGCCTGGCCGAGCGCCTGGGCTTCGTCGACGTGTCCTTCTACCGCGACGATTTTTCCGAGAAGGGCCTGCGCGCTGACGTGAAGCCCAGCCAGATTCCCTTCGATGTCGAGGGGGCCACCATCCTGCTGGTCGACGACGTGCTCTACACCGGCCGCACCACGCGGGCCGCCATCAACGAACTGTTCGACTATGGCCGTCCGGCGCGCGTGCTGCTGGCGGCGCTGGTGGATCGCGGTGGCCGCGAGCTGCCCATCGCCGCCGATTTCGTGGCGGCCTCGGTCGAACTGAGCAAACAAGAAAACCTGCAACTGCAACGCGCCGACGACGGCCGCTTCTCCCTTACGGTGGTCCATGCTTAATCCCCAACTCAACAAAAACGGCGAACTGCAACACCTGCTGACCATCGAGGGCCTGCCGCGCTCGATCCTGACGCACATCCTCGATACCGCCTCGTCCTTCGTCAGCATCGGCGACCGCGAAGTCAAGAAGGTGCCGCTGATGCGCGGCAAGAGCGTCTTCAACCTGTTCTTCGAGAACTCCACGCGCACCCGCACCACCTTCGAGATCGCCTCCAAGCGCCTCTCGGCGGACGTGATCAACCTCAATATCCAGGCCTCCAGCACCAGCAAGGGCGAGTCGCTGCTGGACACCATCGACAACCTGGCGGCCATGCACGCCGACATGTTCGTGGTGCGCCATGCGCAATCGGGCGCGCCCTTCCTGATCGCCAAGCACCTGATCGATACGAAGCAGTCACACGTCCACGTGGTCAACGCCGGTGACGGCCGCCACGCGCACCCGACCCAGGGTCTCCTGGACATGTACACCATCCGTCACTACAAGAAAGACTTCACCAACCTGCGTGTGGCCATCGTCGGCGACATCCTGCACAGCCGCGTGGCGCGCTCGGACATTCACGCGCTGACCACCCTGGGCGTGCCCGAAGTGCGCGCCATCGGCCCGCGCACCTTGCTGCCCAGCGGCCTGGAGCAGATGGGCGTGCGCGTCTTCCACAACATGGAAGAGGGCTTGAAGGATGTGGACGTCATCATCATGCTGCGCCTGCAGAACGAGCGCATGAGCGGTGCCTTGCTGCCCTCGGCCCAGGAGTTCTTCAAGAGCTACGGCCTGACCCCGGAACGCCTGGCGCTGGCCAAGCCGGACGCCATCGTCATGCACCCTGGTCCCATGAACCGCGGCGTGGAAATCGATTCGGCCGTGGCCGATGGCGCACAGGCCGTGATCCTACCGCAGGTGACCTTCGGCATTGCGGTGCGCATGGCGGTCATGAGCATCGTGGCTGGCAATTGAACCCGGGTGACGACGACCATCACCGCGACGTTTTGAACGATCCGTTAAGAAGACAAGAACTGATGAAACTGCATATCAAGAACGGCCGCCTGATCGACCCGGCCAACGGCATCGATGCCCAGCAGGATGTGTATGTGGCCGCCGGCAAGATCGTCGGCGTCGGCCAGGCCCCGGCCGACTTCGTGGCCAACAAGACCATCGACGCTACCGGTCTGATCGTGGCCCCTGGCCTGGTGGACCTGTCGGCCCGCCTGCGCGAGCCCGGCTACGAATACAAGGCCACGCTGGAATCCGAAATGCAGGCCGCCATCCAGGGCGGCGTGACCAGCCTGGTCTGCCCGCCCGATACCGATCCGGTGCTGGACGAACCCGGCCTGGTGGAAATGCTCAAGCACCGCGCCCGTTCGCTGAACCAGGCCCACGTCTATCCGCTGGGCGCGCTCACCGCCGGCCTGAAGGGAAAGGCGCTCACCGAAATGGCCGAGCTGACCGAAGCCGGCTGCATCGGCTTTTCGCAAGCCGAAGAGCCGATCACCGATACCACCGTGCTGCTGTCGGCCCTGCAATACGCCAAGACCTTCAACTACACCGTCTGGCTGCGCCCGCAGGACCCGCACCTGGGCCGCACCGGCATCGCCCACAGCGGCCCGGCCGCTTCGCGCCTGGGTTTGTCGGGCGTGCCGGTGATGTCGGAGACCATTGCGCTCTACACCCTGTTCGAACTGATGCGCGCCACCGGTGCCCGCGTCCACCTGTGCCGCATGTCCTCGGCCGCCGGTCTGGAGCTGGTGCGCCAGGCCAAGAGCGAAGGCCTGCCGGTGACCTGCGATGTGGGTGTACACCACATCCACCTGTGCGACCTGGACATCGGCTTCTTCGATTCCAATGCCCGCATGACGCCGCCGCTGCGCGCGCAGCGCGACCGTGAAGCGATCCGCGCGGCCTTGCTGGATGGCACCATCGATGCCGTCTGCTCGGACCACACCCCGGTCGATGACGATGAGAAGCTGCTGCCCTTCGGCGAAGCCTCGCCGGGCGCAACCGGCCTCGAACTGCTGCTGTCGCTGTCGCTGAAGTGGGCGCTGGAGACCGAAGGCGAGGGCAAGGAAGTGCTCTCCAAGGCGATCTCGAAAGTAACGCACCGCGCCGCCAAGGTGGCGGGCTTGAAGGCCGGCAACCTGGCCGTGGGCAGCGTGGCCGACCTGTGCCTGTTCGATCCCAATACCTTGTGGAAGGTGCAGGGCTCGGCACTGGCCAGCCAGGGCAAGCACACCCCGTTCCTGGGCTATGAGCTGCCGGGTGTAGTCAAGGCGACCATCGTCTCGGGGCATATTGCCTTCGAGCGCTGAAAACCTGTCGCTTGATTTTCAGCTTGATTCCTTCTTGATCGATAGTTGACTGCGGGCAACCTCGATAGTGAATTTCGATCAAGCTTTTTTTCGTCGCAACGATTCGATCACGACCTCATCAAGACCCGAATACGCCATGTTCGTTTTCCGTTTGCTGCGCCTGATCGCGCATCTCTTCAAGGGCATGGCGGTCTGTGCCTTCCTGTTCCCGTTCACCTCCGAGAAGGGGCGGGAGGCGCACATCCGGCGCTGGTCGCGCAAGCTGCTGCGCATCTGCGGCATCGCCATCAAGATCGACAGCCCGCTGCCGATTCCGCGTTCGTTGCTGGTGTCCAATCACGTGAGCTGGCTGGACATCTTCGTGGTCAATTCGCTGCAGCCCTGCCGTTTCGTGGCCAAGTCGGAAATCCGCAGCTGGCCGCTGATCGGCTGGCTGTGCGCCAAGACCGGCACCATCTTCATCTCGCGCGGCAAGGCCAGCGACGTGCGGCGCATTTTCAAAGGCCTGGTGGAAAGCATCGAGAAGGACGAGCACGTCGCCTTCTTCCCCGAAGGCACAACGGCCGCCCAGGGCACGCTGCTGCCTTTCCACGCCAACCTGTTCGAGGCCGCCATCGATGCCAAAGCCCCGGTGCAGCCGTATGCGTTGCGTTATGTGGATGGCGAGGGCCGGCTGCATGCGGCGGCTGATTTCATCGGGGACATGTCCATTGCCGAGAGCATCATGAGCATCCTCAAGTCCAGGGGGATGACGGCCGAACTGAAGCAATTGCCCCTGATCAGCACGGACGGCGCGCATCGCCGCGACCTCGCGCGCACCGCACGTGAAGTCATTGCCACCGGCCTGGGTTATTCGCTGGAATCGCTCAGCCCGGCCGCCGCGCCTGCGGACACTGCACCTGGAACAGCGCCCGATCCTCAAGTCGCACCGCACTGAGCTTGCCGCCCCAGACACATCCGGTGTCGAGGGCGATCAGGTTGGGGCGCATCACCAAGCCCAGTGTGGACCAGTGACCGAAGACCACGGTCACGTCCTCGGTTCTTCGCCCTGGCACCTCGAACCAGGGCATCAGTCCTTCCGGCGCGGCCGCCGCGCCTTCCTTCACCGCAAAATCCATCGTCCCGTCCGCCTGGCAGAAGCGCAGCCGGGTGAAGGCATTGATGATGCAGCGCAGGCGTTCGTGGCCGGCCAGATCGTCGCTCCAGCGGTCGGGCTGGTTGCCGTACATGTGGCGCAGGAAGTCCATCCACTGGTCGCTGCGCAGCATGGTTTCCACTTCGCTGGCCAGGGCCAGGGCTTGTTGCAGGTCCCATTGGGGCAGCACGCCGGCATGCACGATCAGGTGGCCTTGTTCGTGGATGGCCAGGGGACGGTGGCGCAGCCAGTCGATAAGCTCCTCACGGTCGGGGGCGTTGAGGATCTCGTCGAGGGTGTCGTCGCGGTGCGCCGGGCGGATGCCGCAGGCTACGGCCAGCAGGTGCAGGTCATGGTTGCCCAGCACGGACTGGGCGCGCTCGCCCATCTGCATCACGGTGCGCAGGGTTTGCAGGGACTGGGGGCCGCGGTTGATGAGGTCGCCGGCGAAGATAATTTGCGCGCTGCTATCCGCAGACTCCAACATCCTCTCCAGGCGATTGTATGGTTCTGCACAACCTTGGAGGTCACCGACAACGAAAATGTGCGAATTGTCCATGAAGCGTGGTGTTATCGGGTTCGGGTATTGCTTCAATCGTTGAAACCGAGAGACTTCGCCTCAGCTTGTTGTTCCAAGTAGATCCAGTCGACAATTTCTTTGCTTGGCGTATAGCCGTTGACCAATTTCTCCATCATCAAATGAATGACGCCGCTGTCATTCACATTCAGGATCATTTCCAATGAGCGAAGGCCGGATTCGAGCGTTTCCCACGGAATGAACTCTTCATGTGCTTTCATGATACGAGAGTGAGGGGTCGGACTGGGATTGTCGCCGATGAGTAACTCTTCATACAATTTTTCGCCAGGACGCAGGCCGGTAATTTCGATAGCAATATCGCCTTCGGGGTTTGTCGCGTCTTTCACGGTCAGTCCGGACAGCTCGATCATTCTTAGCGCCAAATCGATGATTTTTACCGATGTCCCCATGTCTAGGACAAATACGTCCCCACCTTTGGACATGGCACTCGCCTGGATTACCAATTGCGAGGCTTCAGGAATGGTCATGAAGTAGCGAGTGATCTCCGGGTGGGTCAGAGTGATGGGTCCACCGTCCCTGATCTGTTGGCGAAACTTTGGCACGACAGAGCCGGACGAGCCCAATACGTTGCCAAAACGAACCATACTAAACTTCGTCGCCGGATTGGTAGCAGCCAGGGCCTGCAAGATCATTTCAGCAAGGCGTTTGCTTGCACCCATAATATTGGTGGGCCGAACTGCTTTGTCGGTAGAAATAAGCACGAAATCTGCGACTCCGCTTTCAGCCGCAGCCTGCGCGGTTCGCAATGTGCCAAATACATTGTTCTTTATCCCCGCTGCCGGATTATGTTCTACCAGGGGTACGTGCTTGTACGCAGCAGCGTGATAGACAGTATCCGGGTGCCAAGTGGCCATGATTTCTCGCATCTTGTCCTCATCCTGAACCGAGGCGAGCAGCGGTACGATACTGATGCCACTATTTCCCGTGCGCTGTTCAAGTTCCTGGTGAATTGCATAGAGTGCGAATTCACTTTGCTCGATCAAGAGCAATTTCGCAGGAGCGAGGGAAATAATTTGTCTGCACAGTTCGCTGCCTATGGATCCGCCGGCACCAGTAACCATGACGACCTTTCCCGCCACCTTCATCGTGAGCAGCAAATGATTCGGTACGACGGGCTCCCGTCCCAAAAGATCATCAATATCCAGGTCTCGCAGATCCGATACGCTCACTCTACCCTGTGCTAGGTCCGTCACGCTTGGGAGCGTTCTTACCGATACTCTCGCCCCTCGAATATTTGTCAGGATTTCATTGCGACGATGACGTGTTATGCCTGGCATGGCTAGCAACACGTTGCTGATTGCCAGATTCGAGACAAGCTCCGGCAGGTCAACAGGATTGTAAATCGGCTGGCCATTGAGAACGTGTCCGTGCAGCCGATCATCATCATCGAGAAATCCGACAACCTGCATTTCATGGTTGTTGGACATCGCCGCAACCAGCTGGCGACCAGTCGTTCCCGCACCATAAATCAATACCTTAGGTCGTGCAGCGTGTCGAAGCCGGAGTCGATACTGATCTCCGAGCCATATCCTCGCCAGCGCTCTGGATGCTCCCACGAAAAGCAATAGCAATATCGGTTGAATGATCCCTATGGTACGAGGAACGCCGTCTATACCGATTGCGGTAAAGATGCATATGTAAATCAGCCCATAGTTGCCAATGGTGCGCGCTACAGTCACCAAGGCCGACCAGCCACCGTAGCGGAAAATTGCCCGATAGAATCCGCTGACGATGAAAAGGGGAAGCGCAAATACAATGGATACGGCTGCAGCCCAGCTGGCTCCGGAGCCCCATTGACTGCTTCGGTTGAAGCTGATGAACTCGCCGAGACGCAAGTAGTAAGCCAGCCAGACCGTTAGAATGCAAAGACATATGTCCAACAGCATGACAACCATACGCTTGGCTGGTCTGGGTAATCCGAGTATTGGCGGTGCTAGCCGCGAAAGGTAATTCCTCAGCATGGTCGATGTCATTTGAACGAGTCTGATTTGATTCGGTCGCCCGATCCTTTCCCCACAACGGTCAGCAATATGTACCGGAAATATGAGGTAACCGAGAGGCTGCTGATCATCTGAGCATCTGTCTCCGCCAATTTGGTAGGTGTTGACATATCGATTCCGCGAATCTGGGCTAACCCCGTAATGCCTGGCCTGACGTTGAAGACACCGCGTGCCGTGCGCTCAGCGATGAGTTCTTCTTGACTCAACAGGCAGGGGCGAGGCCCAACCAAGCTCATTTCTCCCTTGAGCACATTCCAAAGTTGGGGCAACTCATCGAGTTTGCTCCGACGCAGAAAGCTTCCGTACGCTGTAACCGCACTGGCGTTTGCCAGATGCGTCGCCACCGAAGCGGTATCGGGTGCCATGGTTCTAAACTTGACAAGAGTGAAGGGCTTTTTGCCGAGTCCCACTCTTTGCTGGCGAAATAGCGGAGAGCCGGTATCGAATACACCGAGCAGCCAAAGTATCAGCAGGATGGGCGAACCGAGTAGAAGGCCGCATAGGGAGAAGAAGAAATCGAAAAAACGTATCAGCATTTGAAACTGCCCAGTTAATTGGAACACATTTTGTTAGCTTTGCATGACTTGCGGAAAAAGCCACCTTCTGCCTGGGAGACGGCTCACCATCTGAAGCGGATGAGCAGGATATGTTGTGGTTCTAATTTTTTCGTGATCGTTCTTTATAGTTTTGATCCAGCCCAACGTTGCCATATACGATTCAGCAATTTATGAATAATGAATGACAGGGGTGAATAAGAGATTCCGTTTTTCCGAAGGCAATGAAGTACTTCTCTATTTTGGCGCACGATATTTTTAAAACTTTGATTCGTTGCGCCTCCGAGGCGCATTCGGACCTGAACGCGTGGAATGTACGCAGAGCGCAGCTGTCCACGCTCCAGATAGCGCACCATGAACTCTACATCCGCAGCCAAGCGATAGTTCAGATCAAAATTTCCGAGACGTTCAAGAGCGCGCCGGCGGACGTAAAATGTTGGATGAGCCGGAGCCCAGCCACGTGCAAATGTCCCCGGAATATATCGCTGGGATTTCCAATAACGAACGATCTTGAGATTGTCTTCGGTGACATAAACCAGATCACCAAAGCAAACGTCGACCTCCGGATCCTTGAATGCTTGAGCCACGTGTTCCAAGGCATCATTGTCGGCAAAGAGATCATCGGAATTCAGAAATCCGATCACTTCACCTTCTGCCTGAGAAAACCCTTTGTTCATCGCATCATAAATGCCCTTGTCGGGTTCGGAGAAAACGCGTGTTCTCGAGCTTGAAAATTCTCTGACAATGTCGAGCGTGCGGTCTTTTGAAGCACCATCAATGACCAAATGCTCCACGTTTTCATAGGTTTGGCTTGCCACCGATTTCATCGTGTCGCCAATGGTTGCAGCGCTATTGAAGGTAGTAGTAATGACAGAAATTTTCACTTTGATCTTTTGGTTCTTTTGATGTGTTGCATGCTGACTTGCTCTGCCAGCGTCACGAAATCATCGGCGAAACGCTGCACAGGATCGAGTTGGTCTTTCTGAGGATTTTCAGCCGACGGACAGAAATTTGCTGAGTCAATCCACGCTGAATGCAAGGTCTCAGCCAAATCTGCCGCAGTATGCCGATCAAAGAAACGCGCGATGCCATCGGCTTGTTCTCGATGCACCGGCAGGTTGGAAAGTATCATGGGCACTCCCAATCCACGAGCCTCTTCAACAGTAGTACTCCATCCTTCGAACAGTGACGGATTTAGCAAAGCAATACTTCCTGCCATCAGTGGAGCGATGTTTTTGTACGGGATAAGGCCGAGCATCCGAAACTGGTCACTGACACCGGTTGACTGCAACCTTGTCCGTATCTTCTCAAAATGCTCAGGCCGATAGGGGTCGCGCTGGTTTCCTGAGGCTACAACCAGAATTTTCTCTCCACGCGCTTTCAACAGTGCAAGCGCGTCGATGACCAACAAGTGATTTTTGTGCTGCCAGAACTGATTCGGAAGGTAGAAATAGCGTTCCGGCAGATCATAGGTGCTTCGTACTGACGCTATTTCATTGGCATCGGGTATGTGGGAAGGCGGTACGGCAAATCTGACAACATGAGTGCGGCCTTTCGTATTCGGGTAGTAAGACTCGCAGCTACTACGCGCATCGTTGCTACTGAGCATGATCGTGCGTGAGCCAAGTATCTGGGCCCGAAAGCCTAATTCACGTTTCCACCACGCGCCACGGGAAAACAGATGAGATAGTTCTCGGTGTTGAAAGTCCGGTATCCATGCGATGGCAGGGACCCCAATGTTTCGCCCGTAGAACTGAGCGTTCTCAAAAAGCACATCAATCCGATGCTGTTGAAACAAATTGCGAATTGCAGGCGATGCACCCAACACCAAGCTTTTGAGCAAGTTGCTATTGCGCCTGTCCATATTCATCAGCGGGCACCGGATGATCTCTACTCCCTTGATCTCCTCAAAAGGGGCAGCGTCTTCGGGATCTATATCCGTGCCAAAAAACAAGACTGGTTGAAGCGCTCCCGGACGCTTTTCAGTCACTACGCGAAGCAGGTTGAGAAGATAATTGTAGCCACCAGTCCAAGACTTCCCGCCTATCAGAGTAAATGCAATTCTTATCATGTTAAATAGCGATCTGCCGGAACCAGCGCACGAAAGATGCAATGTCCTCGTCCAACACCGAGGACCAAATGAAGCCGAGATCTTCAAGTCTTTTCGGATCGGCTACCAGGCTAAATGGATCGCCGGTTCTTGACTGACCAGAGAACGAAATCGACGGCTTCATGCCATTGCTGGCGGATATCCACGCGTCTGTCACTTTTTGGGCAATCTCTTTTACCGAAGTCGGGACCCCCGTACCGACGTTCACCGTCAGGCCACTCCATGGTGCATCGTCGACCTTCGCCAGCAATGCGAGTGCGCGAACGACATCGGAAATGAAAGTCCAATCCCTTAACTCATTTCCATTTCCTCCCAGAACAATATTTGTTTCCCCTGCGTTCAGTCGGGTACAAATATCCCAAAGGAGTTGTTTCTTCAGTTCCGGACCAAATACCGAGAAAAGGCGCGCGATCCTGTAATGGAGCCCGTAGGTGTCACCATACGATTGACACAACATCTCCATCATGCGTTTGTGATGGCCATAAGGTGAATAAGGTGTGCCCATTGCGTGCTCTGCAATCGGCCCTTCATGGCCCGCTCCGTATACGGCCGCGCTTGAGACCGCGAGCAAACGTGCTTTTGACGCGTCAAGGCGCAACCATTCCAGCAGCTCGACAGTGCCAGATACCGTTCGTGAAAAGTCCTCGCGGGGATTGGAAATTGCGGCACCGACCGATGAGCCACCTGCGAGGTGAAAAACGATATCGGGATCGTTGCGCAGCTGTAGCGTACGCAAATTGGCTGCCTGCACTTCGCCATTGAGCCAGTGCGCTATTCCCCATTTTGAGGCTTCGATGGGCGGCCAGATGCCGTGCCCCAAGCCGCTGACTTGATGCCCTTCCAGCGCGAGATGACGAGCCAGATGTTTCCCGATAAAACCATGTGCGCCGGTAATGAGAATGCGTGCCATGATCAAGCCGGACGTGTTGCGAGGAAAGAATAGAGACGTCCAGGACGCCTGTCCAATCTCGTCAAGAGGGGCAGCGCCATGGCCCAAATGAACGGTTGGCGGAGAAGATGCTCTAGCAGGGTGCGAAGCACTGGTAGATTTCGACTCACCTTGATCGCAATTTCACTTTGCAGGCTACGTAGCGTATAGGGAAAATAGTTAACGGGGCTTTCCAACGGACTGCTGACGCGATCCAGAAGAAACCCTGCTTTTCTAATTGCCGACTCATATTGCGCCAATCGGAACGCATTCTCTCCACCATACAATTTGTGAAGAGGATGAATGTCCAAAAAGGCCTGTAAATCTTCATCGCGGGAAATTACATGTTCTCTCACTGCGATAAGCCTTCCGCCCGGCTTCAATACCCGAAAGAATTCTGCGCAAGCGGCTTGTAGATCTCGTGTGTGATGGAGTACCGCGCGAGCAAAAACTACGTCGAACTGGTGATCTGCGAAAGGCAATTTTTCAGAAAAATCCTGAATGACTTCAATGTCGACACCAGTTTCTTCAGCCATCGCCCGTATTGCGTTGGCTCCTACCACCTGACTATCATCGGGTTCGAGAGCGGTGACCTTAAAGCCCTCACGGGCTAGTGCATAACTTGCGATGCCCCGTCCGGCGCCGACGTCCAAGGCCTGGCCGCGCGATGCAGGAAGCATGAGGGAAATTTCGGCCCACTCTTCGCTACGATAATAGCGATCGACCGCTTCGGATAACGGATCATCGTAATAGGCTGAGCGGACGAGATCTTGACGGTCCGGCTGATTACGAAGCCATTGAACCGCACTTTCCCAACTCGAGAAGTGAGGTCCGTTAATCTTCTGTTCCATTGGATTCACTCTTTTCTATCTGTTTAATGATGCGCGCAGGATTGCCTGCGACTACCGAGTAAGGAGGTACGTCTCGTGTCACCACTGCGCAGGCGCCTACTACTGCCCCTTCTCCAATCGAGACGCCCTTCAGTATTGATGCGCCAAAACCTATCCACACTTTTTCATGGATTTCTACAGGTCTGATTTGGACGTTGCTCCAGTCTTTGCGGCCATTGGCCCAGTCCAGGACATCTTTGCTCCGATGGTTCCAAAACAGTGAGTGGGAGTTGTGATCGACAATGGTGACCCCCCAAGAGATTACGACATCATCGTGGATGCAGATACGTTCACGACATACGAGGTGACTGGCGCCGATAAAACAGCGTTGGCCGATACTGACGAATCCTTCCGGGCCATCGAAATCAATTTTCGCGTTCACGATCGAATTTTCTCCGATCGCCAGAACGCCTCCTTTGGTTCTCATTAGCCTTGGCCAATGAACTTTCACGTTTCTTCCAAGCGTGAGGCTGACACGCCGTTTCAATAACTGAAGAAAGATCCAGGCTGAGAGATTACGAAGCATCTTCATCGCGATCATCCTGCGAGGTTCTCAAAGGCTTGCCATTGCTGAGCTTTCGAGTAGATGCTTTGCATGATTTCGTGGCCTCGTTTGGCAACGCGTGTACGCGTTGATCCGTCAGCGATTAGCCGGCGAATGCGGGAGACCGCTTCGGCCGCATTGTCGTAAGTGAACATGCTTTCTTCATCGTTCATGCCAGCGGGGTAAATTCCTGTGTCGCTTACCATCAAGGCACCACATCCCATTGCCTCAAAGCAGCGCATGTTTCCCCTGTCAGCACCGGCCATATCGATGGCGCCGTTCAAGACTATCTTTGCGTTGCCCAATGCACCATAAAGATCGAGGCCGAATACTGGCGCTTGACTCACTTCGCGGATAGCTTGCGGTCGCTTGTATTTCCCCAGCGGTAGTGCAAGACCGAGAGCCGATTCTGCCAGACGGGTCATTTTTGAACGGTCCAGGTGAAACTTGACGTTGAATTCCCCTGAGAGCTTTGCCACTTCTTCGAGCAAGACTGCCCGACGGCTATGATGCCTCGTGTACCCCCCAACGAACAATACATCGACTGGACGGTCTTCATTGGCGGCAAATTTATCCATGACGGGGTCATGTGCTGGACAGAAATAGGCCGCCTTCAGACCTTGCTCGCGGTAACTTTCAAGAATGCTCGGGAAATTGCATAGCATCAGGTCGTACGCGCTGAAGTCGGCTCCGCGCGACGGCGCGGCGCGCCATGCGAATGAACGCTTGACGCATCCTGGAAGCGTACGAATGAAGTCGCTGCCATAGCGCATCGGATCCAGGTTATAAAATACTTCTGTCCGATGGTGCTCGATTTGCGCTCGCAGGATCTGCTGGGGCGTTGCCTTCCGGGACATTCCGTTTTCGACAGCCCATACCCGTTGAGCGTCCTCGTCATCCCCGTTAGTAAAATATGCATCGGGCGCTTCATTTAGGACCGGTAGCAGATAGTGAGCCACAGCGTAGCGATCGGCCATGAATGTCGACATCAATTCTTTGAATGTGCTGTCGTTCTTGCGAAGGCTGGCCAAACGTTTTCTATAGGCGGGATACACACCTGAGTTTTGAAAAATACGCATAGATGATGTTTGTTATTTTGGGATCGTTTGTCTGAAGCTACCCCTCTGGTGCCAAGGAGATACTCCTTCGAGCAGAAGTAGCAACGGTACGATCAGACCTAAGCCGCCGGTCAGCAATGCTGTTTGGAAGGCCGTGGACAATGCGATGAAGATTCCATATTGGCCCATGCCAAATGCGGCAATGGTCAGTCCGGAGCGCCCTCGTTTTTCGACGAGCTGAATATCGATCCAGCGCAGCAAGGCTCCGAATGCCAAGGACACGGTAGTAGCGCCCACCCAGGAGAAGGCCGCCCAGCCATCGGCCATGAACATCGCTGTGGTGGAGGAGCCCGGGGCTCCTCGATGCAGCTCAGCCACGCGGAAATAGCTAGGCTGCAGTGTATCGAGCCCCAATAGTCCAGCCAACCACCGGATGTCCATGCCGTGCGTATGAGGTATGCGCCAAGGGAAAGCTGCAAAGTATTCAAGCAGACTTTCATTCGGGATCATCAAGATCCGATAAAAGAGAAATATTATCGCTTGCCTCGCACCGCCCAGATCCGAGTTGGCGACGAAGGCCATGATCGAGAACAGGAGAGTACTTCCACAGACAATGGCAAAGACCTGCCGAGGGCTGATAGTGAGCGATCGACGCAGGATTTCTATGACGATCAACTGAATCACGAAGACAGCAGCGGGTGCTTTGCTAAGCGTCGCAAGTTTGGCGGTGATGACCAACACAATGAACACCGTCGTTGCGATCGCAAGTTTCATCCCACCCTTGTCTCTCCACTCTGCCCACAGAGCGAATGCGGTAAAAGGTAGCAAGGTTCCAAGCATGAGATTGAAGAAGTAGCTCTTGGATCCCCCCATGCTTCTACGCATCGCAATCTTGTCGAATTCACCTAAATTGCTGGCAAAGTAGGTAAAAATCTTCTCTAGTTGTGCGTCGCGTACCATGAAATAGAGCATGAACAGGGTGCCGAGAACTGCTGCCGCCAGAATGCGGTTTGACGGCCCCTGCTTTAATGGCAGATAGGCGGCGTTACTCCACCGGTTGATGGCTGCACCATTTGCAGCGGGGCCATATTTGTACAATCGATCAACCAACCAGACCCCGAGACAAAACAGCAGCATGGTCAGCCCCAGTGCAATATCCATGTTGCTGACAATGTCCGGGTTGCGTACTGCGATGGTCATGTTCGTATAAAAATTGCTGCTCCACTCCAGTTGGGCAGTTGTAGGTGCAGATCCGCCGCCTCCTTGCGGCCAGGCTTTGTTGTATGCAGCCACGGCCACGCCTTCTCCAAAGGCCCAGCGCCGCGTGTAATACCAATAAGCCGGACCGTGGAAAAACAGCAGCATGCCCAGAGCCGTTGAGCTCAAGGAAAGTGTGGGTTTCAGGTAGCGCAGCAAGAAGATAAACGCCGCAATATCCGCTGCGATGAAAAAAGTGAGACTAGCCGTCATTATTTTCTTTCCGAGGATCGTTTGCGGAGCAATGTTTTCATATCTCGCATCGCTAAAAAAAGAGCCAGATGATTTGGGTAATCAGCATGCTGCTTTGCAGGCGCCTCAATGAGACCTGCCAGGTCCTTTTCTGTCATTCCCAGTTTCTTGGCGACGAATTTGATGTCTCGCCTTGCTTGTATTTCAGTGATAGGCGGCAGTTCCAACTCTTCCAACGCCTCGCTGCGACTGGTCTGTCCCGCGACAATCAGGCTGGACAGGTGTAGGCGACGTTTGTCGAAGCGGAATTTTCTGGGCAAGTAAACATCTTGGTAGAACTTGGTAAATCGGGACTCGCTATGTTTGCCACCGTAGTCGCGCCATCCGTATTCCGACCTTAGCTCCGCTTGAGCAAGTTCTTTGTTGTAGTCAAAGTAATTCAGCGGACGATGGATCGTCAGCTGGCGACGAACCCGGGTCAGCCACAAGTACTCAACTACTCCCATGAATGGATAGGACTTCAATTCCGAATGACCGAACTCATCATGGATGGCACGTATGTGCTTGCCGTCAATGGATGGATGGCCAAATCCTGGAGGCACTATGCTCTCGGATGAGAAATTTACACCGCTCAGGAAGTCGCGAATCTTGAACCGGCTAGCGGTCCGGTACAACGTTGCGAAGAAGGCGTGATCTTGGGGCATGTCCTGATTCAACACAGATGCTTTCAGGAAAGCTACCTGCAGATCACGCATCTCCTGCCATTCGATAACATGCGTGTGGAAGTCTATATTGAGGCCTCTCACCATGGATTCGATGTTGGCCACGGCTGGCTCCGAATTCCATCCTCCGTCTACGTGTACGGCCAGCAGTCGTAACCCGTATTTCTTGCTCGCCAGATGTGCAAGATAGGCACTGTCAATCCCACCGCTGAGTCCGACCATTGCGTCATACGGTCTGCCCTGGCCTTGCCGCTTGAGGTGCGCGACAAGACGGTCCATTCGTTGCGCGCCTTCTGGATTGGGCCACCATTCGCTAGAGCGACGCGCCAGAGCGTCTTTGCAACAATTGCACTGCCCCTTCTCGTCAAATTTGATGGCAGGGTTTGAGCTGTCCATTACGCAGAATGTACAAATCTGATAGGTGTTGTTCATGGCAATGACGCGATCACTGAGTCCATTTGCTGCATGCTTGGATAGTTCACCAAGACGGCACGAAGCTTTCCGATGAATACGAATGCGCTTCCCGACGCAGCTGCTGACGCCCCTGCTGCCAGCGCTTGGGCAAGATGCAGGGCTTCGCCAGCGCCGCCCAGAGCGACGGTGGGAATAGATAGATTCGGTGCGACCGAACGTATGAGGTCCAGGTCATAGCCGGTGCGCAGGCCGTCGCGATCCACCGATTGGAGGATGATTTCACCCACACCCAAATCTTGAAGCCGCCGGCATTCGGCCAGTGGCGTAGGCCGATCATTAGAATTTCTATTCGAAAGGCATCGCGCTTGCGTTCCGGTCCCCTCGACGTCAACACATGCCACAACGGCTTGACTGCCCAGATCGCTCACCAAAGTATTAATGAAGTTGGTATCTTTAGCGGCCCGGCCGAGGATGAATTTCTCGACGCCTGCCCGATTGAGCTCTTCGCACTGCGCGAGATTGCTCAATGCGCCACCATAGGCCAATGGCATGAAGCATTCGCTAGCAAGTTCCTTCATGAACCCGACATCCGGTCCACAGTTACTGGGGCTCGCATCAATGTCGAGAATACATATCTCGTCTACTTCTTTTTCATTAAAGAGCCGTATTACATTAAAGGGATCGCCCACATAGGTCCGGGCCCCGAAATTGATCGTTTTTACCAGGCGTCGGCGTTTGTCCAACAACAGCACAGGAATAATGCGTTTCCTCATATTTGGGCGAAGCTGGTCAGCACGCGCATGCCGAACCGGTGGCTTTTTTCAGGATGGAATTGGACGCCAAAAATATTGGCGTGCTCGACTGCACAAGCCAGCTGCGCACCATATGGAATGGTCGCGCTGATTGCATGTTGGTCATCACACACCACGTGGTAGCTGTGGTCGAAATAAAATCTTTCCTGAGTATCTGCGGGCGCAAAGAGGCGACCGTTTCCTGTGGGACTGACTTCCATCCATCCAATGTGCGGGACCTTGAGATTCGAGGTATCGGAAACGTTGATGCGGACAGAGCGAGCATTGATGAAACCGAGGCCTGCTTCTCGCCCCTCTTCGCTGGATAGTCCGAGCAGCTGCATTCCAAGGCAGACGCCGAGTACCGGTACGTTTCTTTCCAATACGGCTGTATTCAGATACGGGATCAGTTCTCGCTCCCGAAGCGTCAACATTGCTTTGTCAAAAGCCCCGACGCCTGGGAGTATCAATTTGTCTGCGTTTGCAATCTGTTTTGGATCGCTCGACGACCTGGCATCAATGCCAAGGTAGTCAAGCATATTGATGATTGCGCCGACATTGCCAACGCCATAGTCTACAACTGTGATCATGGGTAACGATGCCTTTTGATTGAGGAAGCGATTAATTGAATGAATTCACGTCCGCATGACGTGAGACAACTTAGGGCAACGCAGATGGCCATGATCAGCGTAGCTAATGCAGCATATATGGGGATGAGACTGAACCAGCTATTGACGTTGAAGTCCACAAAGTTTCTGCACAGGATGGTGACTGCAATTCCGATACCTACGGGGAGTGCGGTGGACACGAAAAGATCTTTCCACAGCAGAGACGGGAAGAAAATGCGTCGTGTCAGGATCATGGAAGCTGCCACCCGCGCAATGCTGGCCAATAGCAAGCCCACACCGGCGGCCGCTGCACCTATGGTCGCAATGAAAATAACGGTTAGCGAAACGGTCAGTACGGAAAACAATACTGAAATCGCTGCTACTGCGACGTTGCGGGCCATACCCATTGCGTAATACGTAAATACGTTGGAGGCAGCGCCAACAACGCCCCCCAGCACCAGCACAACGAGAATTCGATCTCCGCCAGCGGCAACCTCTTTCCCCACCCACAAACTCAACACGTCATGGGCCAGAAGAGCCAGGGGCACAAGCATCGACGTGCTGATCACCCCCAGGCTCCACGAGCATAGTTGAAAGAACTGCTGCCGCTCAGGGAGCGAATGATCACTCATGGCGCCGAAACGCGGGAACAATACTTCCCCCACTTTAACGACCCCAATGTAGGCAGCTTCTTGCAGACGATTGGCAATGGAGTACTGGCCCACGATCGTAACTGGAGCCAATACGCCTAATGCATACCGGTCGATCTGGTTTCCGAGCATTCCGGCAAGTTGTGCCAAACCTTGCCATTTCCCGAAGCGCATCAATGGAGCAGAGGTGGCAGCGTGACCGGAAGTGAGTACCTGGTGCCAATCAATAGAACTACGCCATCTAAAAAACCAGATCACCATGGTAATGCCGAAGCTGCTGGACAATCCCAATAAATAGCCGGTGCTTGAAGGAAGGAGTCGCGTCAGGATCAATGTGACGCCAGTCCCTGCAACGGCAGAAAACAGCGTGATGAAGGCAATCGAGCGATAGTCCTGCTTGGCTGCGCTGATACCCTGCAAGATGAGCGATACCTGTTGTGCTATGCATCCTGCAGTCACAATCAGCAAAGGAGCCACATAGTCGAACGTGGTGACCTGCACGCTCGAGCCGATCAGACGGTGAGCAATGAATGGCGCGACACAGAGCAATAAGATGGCCCCGCCACCGCACGAGATTAATCCGAGTCGCAAGGTGGCCGCTACCATTCTGGACAGGCTGAGATCATCAATCGTAGCGCTAGATGCGACTTCGCGCGTCAATGCTTGTCCCAAAACCGTGCCGATCAAGGTCATCGGGGCGCAGACAGCAATAAGTACGGCAGCAATCCCGAACTCTTCGAGGCCTATCCAGCGCACTACGAAGGGGATGCTCAGGAATTGTGCAATGAGCGCGATCCCAAATGCCAGCAGATTCCAACGAGAGTTGGAGAGCAGTCCTCCCTTGGATGTGCCGATTGCTTTGTTAGGCATCAGGCTTCGAAGCTGCGGATACTGTCAACCACAGTTTGAATCTGCGCATCGCTCATCTCCGGGAAGATAGGGATGGACAATATGCGGGACTGATTATGGTAAGCATTGGGGAAGTCACTAGGATCATGCCCAAAGCCGGCATAGCAGGGCAGGAAAGGAAGTGCGATCGGATAACTGATCACTGTCTGGATTCCTTGTGCATTCATGTGTTTGGCCAGTGCATCACGTTGTTCATGACGAATGACATACAGGTGATACACAGCTTCCCGCTCCGCAAAAGTCGGTGGGCAGGTGATGCCAGGAATGTCAGCCAGCAAAGTATCGTAGCGTGCTGCGATCTCGCGCCGACGTTTCGTCCATGCGGCCAAGTGAGGAAGTTTCTGCGACAAAATCGCTGCTTGCATGCCATCTAAGCGGCTATTGATACCTTCGATCTGGTGGTCGCCTTTCGTGATCCCGCCGTGACGGGCAAACATCGCCATCTTCTTGGCGAGATCTGCATCGTTGGTGGTAATTGCGCCTGCGTCACCCATGGCGCCAAGGTTCTTGCCGGGATAAAAAGAGTAAGAGGCCGCATTGCCGAAGCTCCCCACTAATTTCTCCTTGTATTTCGCCAAGTGGGCTTGCGCACAATCTTCGATGACCCAAAGCTTATGTTTGCGAGCGATCGCCATGATCTTATCCATATCAGCGGGCTGTCCGTACAAGTGAACAGGGATAATGCCGACGGTCTTCGCAGTGATGCGTTCTTCGATTTTGGCAGGATCAATGGTGAACGATTCAGCGTCCGTGTCGCAGAAAACAGGGGTGCCCCCGGCTTGGCTGATTGTCTCGCTCGTGCTGATCCAAGAGTGGGCGGTGGTAATGACTTCATCACCTGCCTTCACACCCAAGGCATGCATCGCAATGTAAAGTGAATCAGTTCCGTTGGCACAAGAAACGCAATGCTCAGCACCTACGGCTGCGGCAAATTCTTCTTCAAATTTTTGAACAAATGGGCCTCGGATGAATGCTGAGCTCGCAATTACCGCCGCAATTGCAGCGTCAATGTCTTCGCGTATGGACAGGTATTGGCTGTGCAGGTCTGCAAATGGCACGTTCATGAGTTTCTTTCTGATAGATGATACGAGTCAATGAGGGGAAAGCGACCGCAACGAACCAATGGTCGTTCCATAGATTTCAAACTAACGGCCGCCCAGAAGAGGGTCTCGCCAGAAGTTGCTGCTGCAAGCCGAATGTCAATCGCCGGTGAAATTCAGGCTGACTGTCCTGCGAGCATGCAAATTGCTGGCAGGAACAGCAGATAAAAGCCGGATCATATCGGAGAGAGGCTATGGCTTTATCGACCAAGGCCTCCCTCTGCATAGCTATTCCGCTGCGGCCTGCTGCGTCAAAAGTCAGCAATAAAAAATTAGTACAGCAAGATGAGATACGTATGTCCCAGATTGCAACGTTAAGCGGTCGCCTGCGGTCCCTATCCATGGGAACAACAACGCAGGCCAAACTTAATCACCAGGAAGTTTTTTTTAGGATCTGGCAAATTGAGATAAACGATCCATAAACTACTGTCATGGAACATTTCAGTTTCATTTGCCGGGCAATTCGCGAATTATGCGTGCCGGATTACCCGCATAAACACCTGCTACGGTAATGTCGCGAGTCACCACAGAGCCAGCGCCGATGACGACATCATTGCAAATCGAGATAGGAAGAAGTGTTGCATTGGATCCGATCGACACGCGATCACCTATCCGCGTGGTCTTCCATAGGCTCCTGTCTCCACGGGCAGGCCCGCCCTTCGCGAAAACGTCATTGGTAAACATTACTCCGTGACCAATAAAGCAGTCCGCTCCAATTTCTACCAATTCACACACAAAGGCATGCGATTGGATCTTGGTTCTCGCTCCAATGCGTACCCCTTTTTGAATTTCTACAAATGGCCCTACGAAGCAGTGGTCGCCTAATTCGCATTCGTAGACATTGGCTGGTTCTACGATACGCACACCCACGCCTGCGATGACATCACGAACGCAAACCGTCAGCAGGGTTGGGGTTCTCATTGCCTGCGTCCGAGTTTGCATTGATCTACCTTTAAAGGCAGCGTCACTTCCTTGCCCGAGGCAATTGATTCGTACAGCGCCATAATCAGTTCAAGGCTCTGCCTGCCTTGATGGCCATCCACCAAAGCCTCGGTCCCGTTGTTGAAACAATCCACTATATGTTCGTAGTACGCTTGATGGCCAAAACCATAGACGTTAGGCGGGTTGACGGAGAAATTCTCAATCACGTCGTGGTCCGAATCCAATGGATTGGTGAATTGCCATGTACGAATTTTGTTAACGGAAAATCCTGCGATCTCTATTGCTCCAGTAGCCCCCAGCACTGAAAGTGAACCTTCCATGTCTCGAGGGCGCGTGGCTGAAGTGGCCTCAATGATGCCTAGAGCTCCGTTTCGGAATTTCACAGTGGCCACCGCAGTATCTTCGGCTTCCATACGAGTCAGCGCGGTCGCGCCACGTGCGTGAACACTCTCCACTTCGCCCATGAACCAGCTAAGCATGTCGACGTGATGGCTGGCCTGATTCGAAAGAACTCCCCCGTCCTGAGCCCAAGTACCGCGCCAGCTGTCGTGATCATAATAGGCTTGGTCACGGCACCAGCGCACTCGAACCGTACCAAGCACCAGCTTGCCGAAGCGCCCAGCCTCCAAGGCTTCTCGTGCCTTCATGACAGGAACATTAAAGCGATTTTGCTTGACGACGAACAAGCGAACGCCATTGGCGTCGCACGCAGCGATCATCGCGTTTGCATCATCAAGGGTCAGCGCCATCGGCTTTTCTACTACCACGTGCTTGTGTGCGTTGGCAGCAGCAATCGCATGCTCCGCATGCATCCCGCTGGGCGTCAGGATAGAGACGACGTCAATATTTTCTTGCAGGAGAAGTTCATCTATCGAATGAAAAGACGGGACATTGTAGGTTTGACCAAATCGATCCGCTCGATCAGCTTGGTTATCGCACACCGCTACCAGTCGTGCACCTGCAATCTGTCCTGTGCCGAGCAACTCTGCGTGACGCTTGGCAATTCGGCCGCAACCTATGAGAGCGAAATTTATCATGCGTATCTATTTTTATTTGGTAAGAAATTTATAATGCGTAAGCTTACTCGGCACTGACGTTGACATCATAGCCATGATGTTTGAGTAATGCGTGTTGCTTAGCCTGGGCCAGGTCAGATGCCACCATTTCTGCACACATTTCTCGAGCAGTTATCTCTGGCTTCCAGCCAAGCTTCTCGCCGGCTTTAGTGGGATCGCCTAACAATGTTTCAACTTCAGCCGGGCGGAAATAGCGCGGGTCGATTTGCACAACGGGTATCTCATTGCCTCCCAGATTGTGCGGACGATTTGTCCAATAGGCTTTCTCCTCGACGCCTTTACCTTCCCATCGCAGTTTCATGCCTAGTTCTTCGGCAGTCCACTCGATGAATTGGCGCACGCTATATTGCTTTCCGGTCGCAATGACGAAGTCCTCAGGCTGATCTTGTTGAAGCATGAGCCATTGCATGCGTACGTAATCCTTGGCGTGTCCCCAGTCACGAAGCGCATCGATATTGCCCATATAGAGACTCGTTTCCAAGCCTTCGCTAATATTGGCCAATCCACGAGTGATCTTCCGCGTGACGAAAGTTTCTCCTCGACGTGGGCTTTCGTGGTTGAACAGAATTCCGTTGCATGCGTACATTCCGTAGGCCTCGCGGTAATTTACCGTGATCCAGTAGGCATAAAGTTTTGCAACCGCATACGGACTCCGCGGATAGAAGGGCGTGCTTTCCCGCTGGGGTGTCTCCTGAACCAGCCCATACAATTCGCTTGTGCTCGCCTGATAGAATCGCGTTCTTTTTTCCATGCCGAGAATGCGGATGGCCTCAAGGATACGCAGCGTCCCCATTGCATCAACGTCAGCCGTATATTCAGGGCTTTCGAAGCTGACGGCAACATGGCTCTGGGCGCCGAGGTTGTAGATCTCGGTCGGCTGCGTTTCCTGGATGATCCGCACGAGATTGCTGGTGTCGCTCAAGTCGCCATAATGAAGCTTGAAACGTGCGTTAGCTACATGGAGGTCTTGGTAGATATGGTCGACGCGGGTGGTATTGAAGGACGAAGAGCGGCGCTTGATACCATGGACGGTATAGCCTTTCTCTAGAAGAAATTCGGCAAGGTAGCTGCCATCCTGTCCAGTGATACCGGTAATCAAAGCTACTTTATTTTGTTCCGTCATGATTCTCTTTCTAGCGCTCACTACTATTGTTTTTTAGGAAGTCTTCATACGCGATTTGCAAGCCATCTTCCAATTCGACCTTGTGGCGCCAACCGAGGGAGTGAATACGCTCACTGTCCATTAGCTTGCGTGGCGGACCATCAGGTTTGCTCGTGTCGAATGTGATCTCACCCCGGAAACCTATTACTTTTCGAATGGTCTCTGCGAGCTCTTTGATGGTGATGTCGTAGCCGCAACCCACATTGATGTGGCTCAACATGGGGCTCGTGTGCGCCTCATAGATTGATTTCTCCAGATTCATCACGGTTAGGCTCGCGCTTGCCATATCGTCCACGAACAAGAACTCTCGCTTAGGGTTGCCCGTGCCCCAGATAGGCAGGGAAGGCAATCCCTTTACCTTTGCTTCATGAAAACGGCGGATTAGCGCGGGGATGACGTGGGAATTTTCTGGATGATAGTTGTCCCCGGGACCATAGAGATTGGTCGGCATCACACTACGGTAGTCGATTCCGAGGCTGGCGCCGTATTGGCGGTTGTAGCTTTCGCAGAGTTTGATGCCAGCAATTTTTGCAACTGCGTACGGTTCGTTTGTTGCTTCCAGTGTGCCCGTAAGTAAAGAATTTTCCGCCATCGGTTGTGGCGCTAATCTGGGGTAAATACAACTTGAACCCAAGAAGAGCAACTTCTTCACGCCGTGTCGAAAAGCTGCTTCGATTACATTCGCTTGAATCATCAAGTTCGCATAGATGAAGTCGGCAGGATAAGTACTGTTGGCATGAATGCCCCCGACTTTTGCGGCAGCGAGATAAACCTGATCTGGCTTCTCTGCGTTGAAGAAATTGCGCACGGCTTGCTGGTCCGTCAGGTCCAGCTCATTGTGGCTGCGTGTAATAACATTTACATCGCCTTGTTGTTGCAACGCTCGCATGATGGCAGAGCCAACCATGCCCCGATGCCCGGCAACGTAGATTTTTGGGGCAATGCTCAAGGGGAGGCCTCACTGATCTTATTAGTAGAATAAGAATTGACTTGATCAATTCCGTTGCTGGCAATTGATCGCGCAATTTGCTTGCAATTTGTTTTTCATGGGCGCGCAGGAAGCATAGCCGCCGCTATTATTCGAGTTATCGGGCGTGGGAAGAACGGCGAATTCGTGGAAACACGGCTAATCAGCAAATCCCAATGCAGTTGCAGATTCCAGCCCGCGGCCGTTTTGACTTTTGCAAATGAGTTTTATGCGTCCAGATAAATCAAACATGCCGCCAGGGCGACGTCTGATTTGGCTCGATTAGGCATGCTACCGCCGTGCGGTGTCACGATCAGCAAGCGCGAATTTAATGAATATTTCAGAAATCAACTCACGCGACATACTTAGCTCACGCCCAACAGCCGCATTATTATGTCACAGGGATAGATAAGTAACTAGACTTAACCTACTTTCCGTAAGCTCGTTGCGGGTAAATTGACACGCACTGTTTTGCTCAACAGGTCGATCAGCACGATTACCCGCCGCTCTCCGTCGTGTATGTCAAATATGCCGCGCAGGCCTCCAAAGGGCCCATTGACTATCATCACCTCCTCCCCCGTGTCGAAAGGTGTAGGCGTAGATGTATTTGCTGACTGCTCTAGCTCGCGGATCTGGCTGATCAGGCTGTCGTCAACTTTAGCTGCTGCCGAGCCAAAGGTCACTAGCCTGCTTACGCCTTTGGTTGAGCGTATAGGGCTACAATTTGTGCCGAAATAATTATCGTTCACCTGAACGAACAGGTAGCGTGGGAATAGCGGTTCGGGTACCGTCACCGCCTTGCCATGGCGAACCTTTTCGATCTTGATTGTCGGTAGATAGCCCCGGTACCCTTGGCGCTGGAGATTTTCCAGCGCGCAAAGCTCCTGCTTGGGCTTCGTATGTACGAGATGCCAATGCATCGATTTGTTCTCCGGCGGCGTGAGATGTTGTTAGTTTACATGTAACTGCTGCGTGGCATCAATCATTGCAAGGGTGGGGCGTATGATTGGAGGCACTGATGGCTAAAACGCGCCTGCAAGAAGTTGTCAATGTATATATTTTGCACGCGGATAGTCGGATAGAATTAGGGTGATTGGTTGAATAAATTGCAATGAAATAGGGCTGTGGATAGACCAGCTCATCAGCTAAGGCGAAATTCAACTGTGTTGTAAAAATGGTTTTTATGCTGCGCTGCGGTAAAGTGGATCCTCGGGTCTTGTCATTTCCCTCGCAAATAGTTTTGCACAAGCTGCGCCGGATCGCGGACTCAGATTCCTATCAAGACCTACTACTTTGATTATTTCTATGGCTCACACTTTATCCCCTTCCATCTTCAAAGCCTACGACATCCGCGGCATCATCGACAAAACCCTGGACGACCAGGTGGCCTTCCAGATCGGCCAGGCCTTCGGCGCCGCCGCCCTCGCCAAGGGCCAGAAGAAAGTCGTGATCGGACGTGATGGCCGGCTCTCCGGTCCCTCGCTGTCGGCCGCGCTGGCCAAGGGCCTGCAGGCCGTCGGTGTGGACGTGATCGACCTGGGCATGGTCGCCACGCCCATGGTCTACTTCGGTACCCACGTGCTTGATACGCAATCGGGCATCATGGTCACCGGCAGCCACAACCCGCCGGACTACAACGGATTCAAGATGGTGCTGGCCGGTGAAGCCATTCACGGCGAGACCATCCAGGGACTGTACCAGGCCATCGTCAAGGGCGAATTCCCCCAAGGCGCCGGCAGCTACAGCACGCACGACATCAAGGCTGCCTACATTGCCCGCATGATTTCGGACGTGAAACTGGCGCGTCCCCTGAAGATCGCCGTAGATTGCGGCAACGGCGTGGCCGGCGCCTTTGCCGGTGAAATCTACCGCGCGCTGGGCTGTGAAGTCACCGAACTGTTCTGTGAAGTGGATGGCAATTTCCCCAACCACCACCCAGATCCCGCTCATCCGGAAAACCTGCAGGACCTGATCCGCTGCCTGCAGGAGACCGACAACGAACTCGGCCTGGCCTTCGATGGCGACGGCGACCGCCTCGGCCTGGTGACCAAGGATGGCCAGATCATCTATCCGGACCGCCAGCTGATGCTCTTCGCCGAAGACGTGCTCACCCGCAACCCGGGCAAGGAAATCCTCTACGACGTCAAGTGCACTCGTCACCTGGCGCCCTGGATCACCGCGCGCGGCGGCCAGCCGCTGATGTGGAAGACCGGGCACTCCCTGGTCAAGGCCAAGCTGCGTGAAACCGGCGCCCCGCTGGGCGGCGAAATGAGCGGCCACATCTTCTTCAAGGACCGCTGGTTCGGCTTCGACGACGGCCTCTACGCCGGCGTGCGCATGCTCGAACTGATGGCCCGCCAGAGCGACCCGTCGGCCGTGCTCAACGCCCTGCCGCAATCGGTCAGCACCCCGGAACTGCAACTGAAGCTGCAGGAAGGCGAGAACTTCGCGCTCATCGGCAAGCTGCAAAGCGATGCCAAGTTCGAGGGCGCCCAGGACATCATCACCATCGATGGCCTGCGCGTGGAATACGCCGACGGTTTCGGCCTGGCGCGTTCCTCCAACACCACGCCGGTAGTGGTGCTGCGTTTCGAGGCCGAGACGCCGCAAGCGCTGGAGCGCATCCAGGGTGAGTTCCGCAAGGTCATCCTGGCGGCACGCCCGGATGTGACTCTGCCGTTCTGATCTGCCGATGAGGTAAGATGCTGGCCCACCATTAAAGTCACGCCAACGTGGGTCAGCCTTGAAGATTCTTATCGTCCGTGTCTCCTCCCTGGGAGACGTCGTCCATAACATGCCGATGGTGGCGGACATCCATCGTCATTTCCCCGGTGCCCAGATCGATTGGGTGGTCGAAGAGGCCTATACCAGCCTGGTGGGCCTGAACGGCTACGTCCACAGCATCATTCCCATCGCCCTGCGCCGCTGGCGCAAGACTCTCTTCTCGGCGGCCACCCGCGCCGAGATCGGGGCTTTCCGCCGCAAGTTGCGCTCCGAGCGCTATGACCTCGTGTTCGATACCCAGGGCCTGCTCAAGACCAGCGTGGTCATGCGCATGGCCCGCCTGGCCCCACAAGGCCGCCGTATCGGCCTGGCCAATGCAACAGAGGGTTCAGGATATGAACCTGTCTCCCGCATCTTCCACGACCAGAGCATCCCGGTAGGCCTGCGTACGCACGCCGTGACCCGGGCCCGCCTGGTGGCGGCGGGTGCGCTGGGTTACCAGATGGAAGGGCAGCCCGACTTCGCCCTGCGGCCGCCCGAGCCGGCGCGGTGGGATTGGATGCCCGAGCAGCCCTATGTCGTTTTCTTCCACGGCACCGCCCGTGCGGCCAAGCAATGGCCGCAGGACCGCTGGATCCGGCTGGGCCAGGCCCTGGCCGCGCGCGGCATGCCGGTCCTGCTGCCGTGGGGCAGTGCCAAGGAGCAGGAGGCCGCGCGCCAGCTGGCCGCCGGCATTCCCGGCGCTACCGTCCTGCCGGCCTTGCCGATGATGCAGGCAGTCGCACTGGTGCAGCAGGCGCGGCTGGTGATCGGGCTAGATACCGGCCTGACCCATATCGCCGCCGCCTATGGCAGGCCCACCGTCGAGCTCTACTGCGATTCGCCGCGCTGGAAGACCGAGGGCAACTGGTCGCCCTCCATCCGCAATCTGGGCGACCTGGGCAAGCCGCCTGCGGAGGACGAGGTGTTGCAGGCCGCGCTGGATCTCCTGGCCTGAGCTTCATCGCCCGCGCCCAGCGCCACTTGGGCATGCGTTGAAGCAGATCAAACGTCCCGCTCAAAGCGCCAACTATGCGTGACGAGCCGCATCCAGCTTGCCTTCCCGGCGTGCCGACGCGGCGGTCTTGACCACACGGGCAGGGCGCTTGCGGGCATAATACGCGCCATGGAATCGCAAATTATCGAGATCGGCTTGACCGAATGGCAGGTCGACAATCCCAATCAGGAATGGATCACCGCGCTGGAAGCCGGCAAGGTGCTGTATTTCCCGCATCTGGCTTTCCAGCTGATGGCGTCCGAGCGCAAGCTGCTCGATCCGGCCGTGCGCGATCCGAAGTCGCGCAATATCAGCCTGGATGCGCGTGGTCATATCAAGGGCGCCGCCGGCGGGACCGAGCAGCAGCTGGCCCTGGCCGCCATGGTCGGGCGCTTTCGGGAGCAGGCGCTGGCGCTGGTGCATACCTTGTTGCCCAAGTACCGCGATGCCTTGCGCATCGCCCCGACCAGCTATCGTCCGATGCAGGTGGAAACGCGCGCCCAGTCCTGGCGCGCCGATGACCGCCGCATGCACGTCGATGCCTTCCCTTCGCGCCCCAACTATGGCGAACGCATCCTGCGCGTTTTCACCAATGTGAATCCGGACGGCGTGCCGCGCGTCTGGCGCGTGGGCGAGCCTTTCGAGACCGTGGCCCGGCGTTTCCTGCCGCGTGCCAAGCCTTATGTGCGCTGGCAGGCCAGCGTACTCAAGGCGCTGCATGTGACCAAGTCCTTGCGCAGTGAATACGATCACCTCATGCTGCAGTTGCATGACGGCATGAAGGGCGACATGCAGTACCAGCAAGACGCCCAGCAGGTGACCATGCCCTTTGCCGCCGGCTCGGTCTGGATCTGTTTCTCGGACCAGGCCTCGCATGCGGTCATGTCCGGCCAGTACATGATGGAACAGACCCTGCATCTGGCGCCGGAACAGCAATACGATCAGCAATCGAGCCCGCTGGCCATCTTGACGCGCCTGGTCGGCCATCCCCTGGTCTGAGATGCGGCTGCTGTATTCCTTCATCTGGTGGCTGCTGCTGCCGCTGGTGCTGCTGCGGCTGTGGCGGCGCGGCCGCAAGGAGCCCGGTTATCGGGCCCACGTGGCCGAACGCCTGGGTTTTTATTCATACGATGCGCGCCTGTCTGATCCACAGGCGCGTTTCATCTGGGTTCATGCGGTCTCGGTGGGCGAAACCCGCGCCGCCGAGCCGCTCATCGACGCCTTGCTGCAGCAGTATCCGCAGCATTCCATCCTGCTCACCTGCATGACGGCCACGGGCCGGGCCACCGGCGCTCAGGTCTATGGGAAGCACGGGGCACGCGTGGTCCAGAGCTTCCTGCCTTACGACACCGGGTGGATGTGCGGGCGTTTCCTGCGCCATTTCCGTCCGGCCGTGTGCGTGCTGATGGAAACCGAGGTCTGGCCCAGCCTGATCGAGCAGTGCCGCCGCCATCATGTGCCGGTGATGCTGGCCAATGCCCGCCTGTCGGCGCGTTCATTGCGGCGCGGCTTGCGCTTTGCCGCGCTGTTGCGCCCGGCCGCCGAGGCAATCGATGTGGTCGCGGCCCAGTCCGAGGCGGATGCCGAGCGCCTGCTGGCCTTTGGCGCGCACCATGTGGAGGTGACCGGCAGCCTCAAGTTCGATGTCCAGCCGCCGGCCGAGATGGTCGAGCGTGGCTTGGGCTGGAAACGTGCCATCGGCGAGCGCAAGATCCTGCTCTGCGCCAGTACCCGCGAGGGCGAGGAGGCCTTGATTCTGGATGCGCTCGCCAAGCTGGGACGGACCGATTGGCTGACCGTGATCGTGCCGCGCCATCCGCAGCGCTTTGATGAGGTGGCCGCGATGGTCCAGGCGCATGGCTTGCGGCTGCGCCGGCGTGCCGAACTGGGGCCGGGCGGTGCATGGGACGAAGTCGACGTGCTGCTCGGCGACTCGATGGGCGAAATGTTCGCTTACTACGCGCTCTGTGACGTGGCCTTCATTGGCGGTAGCCTCTTGCCCTTGGGTGGACAGAACCTCATCGAGGCGCTGGCGCTGGGCAAACCTGTGCTCATCGGGGAGCACACTTTCAATTTCCAGCGCACTACCGAGGATGCCGTCGGGGCTGGCGCTGCTTCTCGGGTCGAGGATGCCGTGACTTTGCTGCGGCAATGGGGCGCGCTGGTGGCTGATCCTGACCAGATGGCGCACATGGCGGGGGCCGCTTCGGCCTTTGCCCGGCGCCACCAGGGGGCCACTGCGCGCACCATGGCGCTGCTGGCACCGCTGCTGGATGAAGCTCAGGCGCGGCGATAGGCGTCGACGGTCTTCCTGAAGGCGGCGTCGACCGATAACGGCGGTGTCCATCCATGGGCAGCAAGGCCTGGGACTTGCCCAGTGCGCCTCCCAGCCGCCTCAGCATCTGCGTGGTCGACAGGTCCTCGCCGTCAGAGGCCAGCAATATCTGCCCGGCCGCGCAAGGATGGGACAGGCACACGTGGATCAGATCCACCAGGTTGTCCAGGGCAACCAGGCTGCGGCGATTGGTGTCGATGCCGCCAAGGGGCCGGGGCACGCCTCTATCCAGCCACCGCATCATGCTCAGGAAGTTGGCCTTGACGCCCGGTCCGTAGACCGGCACGGGGCGGATGATCACCACTTCCATTTCACCGGTGCGCGCCAACGCCAGCAAGGCTTGTTCGGCTTCCATCTTTGAGACGCCGTAGGGATCGCCTGGGGCGGGTGCGTCTTCGGCGGTGTAGGGACGCCCGGGTTCGGTCCTCTCTCCGTTGACCTTGATCGAGCTGATGAAGATGAAACGCTTGACGCCTGCCGCTTCGGCCTGGCGGGCCAGGGCCAGGGTGCCGGCGACGTTGATGCGGCGAAATTCAGACAAGGGATCGGCTGCGGTATCGTCCATGACATGCACGCGAGCGGCGCAATGAACAACGGTCTCGATAGCCCGCAGTGCTGGCGCCCAATCGGTCTCGGCACCCAGATCTCCGATGGTCACGGCGTCGACGTCCTTGAGCAGTGGCTGCGGCGCAGGCACAGATCGATAAGCGGCACGTAGCTGGTGTTGACCTTCCCAGGCGAGTCGGCCCAGCAAGGCTTGGCCGACGAAGCCCGAGGCGCCAGTGACAAGGATGTGCATGAGATAGATACAGGAGCAAACTAAGGGGAGACAAGGATAGCATCTGGCCGAGCCGCTCCCTCTATATAGGGAATTGAGCAGACTCCGCTGATTTGCATGGACCGGGCCGGGGAAATTTCTTTCTTGGTGGCGGGGGAGATGCCCGCGCCATGCCGATGGTGGGACGCAATCTTCATATGCCTTTGGATCAGGCAGGACCCGGCTGAAAACCGCGAGCTAAATTATTTTCGATTATTTTTCAAAAAGTACTTGCGCGGTGGGTGGGCCGTTGCTATAGTTCGCCCCCTGCTGACGCGACACACGAAGCGAAGTTGAAAAACAGAGCGACGAAGGTGGGCGAAGCAAAGAGGTGTGAAGCAGGTTGTAAGGCGTTTTAAATGGAAGTAGTCGAAGCGGTAGCAAAAGCGAAGACGAAAAAAATTTAAAACGAATCGCAAAAAAGTAGTTGACGCGATAAACAAACTGCTACATACTCTCGTTTCTCTGCTGCTGACGAACAAAACGATTCGCAGCGATGCAAACAGCGCCAAGCGCGTTTGCGGCAGACAAGATCTTTAAAAATTAACAGCCGATAAGCGTGGGCGTTTAATGAAGTGCGACAGAACTTCGGTTCTGGAAACTTTAAATATTAAATGCTCACAAGAAATATAGGTAAGTTCGCAAGAAATTACCTGTCAGTATTTTGAGAGAGCGATGCCCTTCGGGGTAGTCAGAAATGACACAAAACAGAGATTAAACTAAAGAGTTTGATCCTGGCTCAGATTGAACGCTGGCGGCATGCCTTACACATGCAAGTCGAACGGCAGCATAGGAGCTTGCTCCTGATGGCGAGTGGCGAACGGGTGAGTAATATATCGGAACGTGCCCTAGAGTGGGGGATAACTAGTCGAAAGACTAGCTAATACCGCATACGATCTACGGATGAAAGTGGGGGATCGCAAGACCTCATGCTCCTGGAGCGGCCGATATCTGATTAGCTAGTTGGTGGGGTAAAAGCCTACCAAGGCGACGATCAGTAGCTGGTCTGAGAGGACGACCAGCCACACTGGGACTGAGACACGGCCCAGACTCCTACGGGAGGCAGCAGTGGGGAATTTTGGACAATGGGGGCAACCCTGATCCAGCAATGCCGCGTGAGTGAAGAAGGCCTTCGGGTTGTAAAGCTCTTTTGTCAGGGAAGAAACGGTAGTAGCTAATATCTATTACTAATGACGGTACCTGAAGAATAAGCACCGGCTAACTACGTGCCAGCAGCCGCGGTAATACGTAGGGTGCAAGCGTTAATCGGAATTACTGGGCGTAAAGCGTGCGCAGGCGGTTGTGTAAGTCAGATGTGAAATCCCCGGGCTCAACCTGGGAATTGCATTTGAGACTGCACGGCTAGAGTGTGTCAGAGGGGGGTAGAATTCCACGTGTAGCAGTGAAATGCGTAGATATGTGGAGGAATACCGATGGCGAAGGCAGCCCCCTGGGATAACACTGACGCTCATGCACGAAAGCGTGGGGAGCAAACAGGATTAGATACCCTGGTAGTCCACGCCCTAAACGATGTCTACTAGTTGTCGGGTCTTAATTGACTTGGTAACGCAGCTAACGCGTGAAGTAGACCGCCTGGGGAGTACGGTCGCAAGATTAAAACTCAAAGGAATTGACGGGGACCCGCACAAGCGGTGGATGATGTGGATTAATTCGATGCAACGCGAAAAACCTTACCTACCCTTGACATGGATGGAATCCCGAAGAGATTTGGGAGTGCTCGAAAGAGAACCATCACACAGGTGCTGCATGGCTGTCGTCAGCTCGTGTCGTGAGATGTTGGGTTAAGTCCCGCAACGAGCGCAACCCTTGTCATTAGTTGCTACGAAAGGGCACTCTAATGAGACTGCCGGTGACAAACCGGAGGAAGGTGGGGATGACGTCAAGTCCTCATGGCCCTTATGGGTAGGGCTTCACACGTCATACAATGGTACATACAGAGGGCCGCCAACCCGCGAGGGGGAGCTAATCCCAGAAAGTGTATCGTAGTCCGGATTGGAGTCTGCAACTCGACTCCATGAAGTTGGAATCGCTAGTAATCGCGGATCAGCATGTCGCGGTGAATACGTTCCCGGGTCTTGTACACACCGCCCGTCACACCATGGGAGCGGGTTTTACCAGAAGTGGGTAGCCTAACCGCAAGGAGGGCGCTCACCACGGTAGGATTCGTGACTGGGGTGAAGTCGTAACAAGGTAGCCGTATCGGAAGGTGCGGCTGGATCACCTCCTTTCTAGAGTGCGCACGAAGTTAAGCGTCCACACTTATCGGCTGTAAATCAAGAACAGTTATTTGGTGAAGCACGGTCTGCAGCACAACGCTGTGATGACTTGCTACTGATACTGATCCAAGCGGGTCTGTAGCTCAGCTGGTTAGAGCACCGTGTTGATAACGCGGGGGTCGTTGGTTCGAGCCCAACCAGACCCACCAAAGTTTCGGGGGTTTAGCTCAGCTGGGAGAGCACCTGCTTTGCAAGCAGGGGGTCGTCGGTTCGATCCCGTCAACCTCCACCAAGAAATGTCAAACCTAAGTCAGCGTTATGCGTATGACGTAGTGATTTAGGTTTGATCTTTTACGATCAATGGCTGTTTTTGTTCTTTAACAATCTGGAAGAAGTAAAGATTCATTTAAACGATCGCCAGGACTTCGGTTCTTGCGAAAGTAAAAATGGGTGTGATTGTATCAATCAAAGTATTACGAAGTGATCTTAGCAATTAGAAGACTTACTTTGGAATACGGCAAACGCTAAAACTCAACGCTTCATATAACGCTCTTGCAAAAGAGGCTAACGTTATAGGAACAAGCGAATAAGTGCACATGGTGGATGCCTTGGCGATTACAGGCGATGAAGGACGTAGTAGCTTGCGATAAGCTGCGGGGAGCTGGCAAACAAGCTTTGATCCGCAGATTTCCGAATGGGGAAACCCGGCCGTAAGGTCATCGTTATCTGAATACATAGGGTAACGAAGCGAACGTGGCGAACTGAAACATCTAAGTAGCTACAGGAAAAGAAATCAACCGAGATTCCCAAAGTAGTGGCGAGCGAAATGGGATCAGCCTGCAAGATTTAGCATCAACGATAGCAAAACGGAATGGAAAGTCCGGCCATAGTGGGTGATAGCCCCGTATGCGAAATCGATGGTGTGGAACTAGGCTTGCGACAAGTAGGGCGGGACACGTGAAATCCTGTCTGAACATGGGGGGACCATCCTCCAAGGCTAAATACTCGTAATCGACCGATAGTGAACCAGTACCGTGAGGGAAAGGCGAAAAGAACCCCGGAAGGGGAGTGAAATAGATCCTGAAACCGTGTGCATACAAACAGTAGGAGCCTCGTAAGGGGTGACTGCGTACCTTTTGTATAATGGGTCAGCGACTTACATTCAGTGGCAAGCTTAACCGAATAGGGAAGGCGCAGAGAAATCGAGTCCGAATAGGGCGTTCAGTCGCTGGGTGTAGACCCGAAACCAAGTGATCTATCCATGGCCAGGTTGAAGGTGCGGTAACACGCACTGGAGGACCGAACCCACTAATGTTGAAAAATTAGGGGATGAGCTGTGGATAGGGGTGAAAGGCTAAACAAACTTGGAAATAGCTGGTTCTCTCCGAAAACTATTTAGGTAGTGCCTCAAGTATCACCATCGGGGGTAGAGCACTGTTATGGCTAGGGGGTCATCGCGACTTACCAAACCATTGCAAACTCCGAATACCGATGAGTGCGAGCTTGGGAGACAGACGCCGGGTGCTAACGTCCGACGTCAAGAGGGAAACAACCCAGACCGCCAGCTAAGGTCCCAAAGATTGGCTAAGTGGAAAACGAAGTGGGAAGGCTAAAACAGTCAGGAGGTTGGCTTAGAAGCAGCCATCCTTTAAAGAAAGCGTAATAGCTCACTGATCGAGTCGTCCTGCGCGGAAGATGTAACGGGGCTAAGCCAGTCACCGAAGCTGCGGATATCCGTAAGGATATGGTAGGAGAGCGTTCTGTAAGCCTGTGAAGGTGTCTTGTAAAGGATGCTGGAGGTATCAGAAGTGCGAATGCTGACATGAGTAGCGATAATGCGGGTGAAAAGCCCGCACGCCGTAAGCCCAAGGTTTCCTGTTCAACGTTCATCGGAGCAGGGTGAGTCGGCCCCTAAGGCGAGGCAGAGATGCGTAGCTGATGGGAAGCAGGTTAATATTCCTGCACCGTCGTTAGATGCGATGGGGGGACGGATCGCGGAAGGTTGTCCGACTGTTGGAATAGTCGGTTTTTGCATCGAAGAAGGCTGTTAGGCAAATCCGGCAGCGTAATTCAAGGGTGTGAGACGAGCGAACTTGTTCGCGAAGCAATCGGAAGTGGTTCCAAGAAAAGCCTCTAAGCTTCAGTCTAACGAGACCGTACCGCAAACCGACACAGGTGGGCGAGATGAGTATTCTAAGGCGCTTGAGAGAACTCGGGAGAAGGAACTCGGCAAATTGGTACCGTAACTTCGGGATAAGGTACGCCCAAGTAGTTTGACTGGCCTGCGCCAGAAGGACAAAAGGGTTGCAATAAAATGGTGGCTGCGACTGTTTAATAAAAACACAGCACTCTGCAAACACGAAAGTGGACGTATAGGGTGTGACGCCTGCCCGGTGCTGGAAGATTAAATGATGGGGTGCAAGCTCTTGATTGAAGTCCCAGTAAACGGCGGCCGTAACTATAACGGTCCTAAGGTAGCGAAATTCCTTGTCGGGTAAGTTCCGACCTGCACGAATGGCGTAACGATGGCCACACTGTCTCCTCCCGAGACTCAGCGAAGTTGAAATGTTTGTGATGATGCAATCTACCCGCGGCTAGACGGAAAGACCCCATGAACCTTTACTGTAGCTTTGCATTGGACTTTGAACCAATCTGTGTAGGATAGGTGGGAGGCTTTGAAGTAGGGACGCTAGTTCCTATGGAGCCAACCTTGAAATACCACCCTGGTTTGTTTGAGGTTCTAACCTTGATCCGTTATCCGGATCGGGGACAGTGCATGGTAGGCAGTTTGACTGGGGCGGTCTCCTCCCAAAGTGTAACGGAGGAGTTCGAAGGTACGCTAGGTACGGTCGGACATCGTGCTAATAGTGCAATGGCATAAGCGTGCTTAACTGCGAGACTGACAAGTCGAGCAGGTACGAAAGTAGGACATAGTGATCCGGTGGTTCTGTATGGAAGGGCCATCGCTCAACGGATAAAAGGTACTCTGGGGATAACAGGCTGATTCCTCCCAAGAGTTCATATCGACGGGGGAGTTTGGCACCTCGATGTCGGCTCATCACATCCTGGGGCTGTAGCCGGTCCCAAGGGTATGGCTGTTCGCCATTTAAAGTGGTACGTGAGCTGGGTTTAAAACGTCGTGAGACAGTTTGGTCCCTATCTGCCGTGGGCGTTGGAAGTTTGAAGGGGGCTGCTCCTAGTACGAGAGGACCGGAGTGGACGAACCTCTGGTGTATCGGTTGTCACGCCAGTGGCATTGCCGAGTAGCTAAGTTCGGAAGAGATAACCGCTGAAAGCATCTAAGCGGGAAACTCGCCTTGAGATGAGACTTCCCGGGAACTAGATTCCCCTAAAGGGTCGTTCGAGACCAGGACGTTGATAGGTCAGGTGTGGAAGCGCAGTAATGCGTTAAGCTAACTGATACTAATTGCCCGTGCGGCTTGTTCCTATAACATTAGCTCTGTTATAGACAAGTTGAGCATATATTGTGTTTGCCCTAGTGCATCACACCCCAAGAATCTATTAAATACTTCTTCCAGTTTGGGTTAGTTGCTGCTCCATCGAGAGCAACTGGCTTTACAAGTTATGCCTGATGACTATAGCAAGTTGGTACCACCCCTTCCCATCCCGAACAGGACCGTGAAACGACTTCGCGCCGATGATAGTGCTGCAACCAGTGTGAAAGTAGGTCATCGTCAGGCTTGTTATCCTCAAGAACCCTCGTTACGAAAGTAGCGAGGGTTTTTGTTTTGTGCGTTCGGTTTGTGACTGCAGGGCAGTTGAGGCCAGGTACGGTTCGGATGATCGGGGCAACCAGGTTCAGCCAGCCACAGAAACGATGCACTGCATGCAGTCTGGCCGGTGCCAGACGCAGTCCCCACCAATCAGCGCACCAAAAACTGTTGCTACTGCCAACTCCTCCTGCCGACGATCAACGTCTGTTCTTAGTTTTATTCACAGCCAGAAGCGAATCCTGCCAGCCGCTGTGCATTTTTTTATAGACAGACATTTAGGATCTAAGGCACTCAATCGGCCGCAACTGCCCATCACAAGCGATGCCTGGGAATCCAAACCTTAGATTTATACACAGCCTGCGCCAGCAGCCCCGGCAGCAGTTAATTTATGCACAGGTAAAAATCTAAGATTCGGGAACAACTCACGCGCTGACATACAACCGCAGGCATTGGCAGCGCGACCTCACCCTTCCAAAACTACAGACAATAAAAAAGCCGGCAAAGCCGGCTTTTTTATTGCTATCGCGGGTGCATCCTGACCCGGAGAGAACGACGATTTACTGCTTCGCCGCCACGCTCACGGTATTCTCATTCATGCCCCCACCCAGCGCCTTGTACAGATCAATCGCATTGTTCAGGCGCAGCTGCCGCGCCTGAATCAAGGCCTGCTGCGCCGAGAACAGGTCACGTTGCGCATCGAGCTGATCCAGCGAAGAGGCAATGCCATTCTTGAAGCGCAGGTCGGTCAGCTTCAGGCGTTCCTGCTGTGCTGCCAGGAAAGCTTCCTGGGCCTTGACCTGGTCGTCCAGTGTCCCGCGCGCCACCAAGGCGTCAGCCACTTCGCGGAAGGCCGTCTGGATGGTCTTCTCGTAAGTCACCACAGCCTTGTTCTTGCGTACTTCAGCCAGATCCAGATTGGCACTGTTACGGCCGAAGTCGAAGATCGGCAAGGACAGCGAGGGGCCAAAACTCCATGCCCCCGAACCCGATTCAAACAAGCGATTGAGCGTGTTGCTGGCACTGCCGAAGCTGCCGGTGAGCGAAATGCGCGGGAAGAACGCCGCTCGTGCCGCGCCGATATTGGCATTGGCCGCCAGCAAACTCTGCTCGGCCGAGCGGATGTCCGGACGATTGGTCAGCAGATCGGAAGGCAAGCCCGCCGGAATATCGGTGACGATCTTTTCATCCGTCAGCAGCTGTGCCGGCGGCAGGTCACCGACCTTTTTGCCGACCAGCAATGTCAGCGCATTCTCGGCTTGCGCGCGCTGGCGTTCCAGCTGGGACTTCGATACACGGGCCGACTCCACCAGCGTCTGCGTCAGGCGGAAATCCAGCGCCGAGCTGGCGCCCACGTCGAGGCGCTTTTGCGCCAGGTCGAGGTTGGACTCGCGCGATTTGAGCGTGTCATTGGCCAGCTGCAGCTGTTCCGCATAGGAACGCTCGGACAGATAAGCCTGGGCCACCTGGGCAACCAGGCTGATCTGCGCCGACTTCTGCGCTTCTTCGGTGGAGAGATAGGTCGCCAGCGCGGCATCCTTCAAGTTGCGCACACGGCCGAAGAAGTCCAGTTCGTAGGCCGGCACCGCCAGGCCCACCTGATAGCTGTTGCTGATGAACGGCTGTCCGGTCAGCGACTGGCTGGCCGAAGAGCGCGAGCGCGCGGCGCTGCCGGTGACGTTCAGGTTGGGTAGCAGGTCAGCGCGGGCGATCTGGTACTGCGCACGCGCTTCCTCGATATTGAGCACGGCGGTACGCAGGTCACGGTTGTTCTCCAGGGCCGCTGCGATCAGTTGCTGCAGACGCTGGTCCGGGAAGAACTGGCGCCAGCCCAGGTTGACGGCCTGCAGTTCGGCACGGCCGGCGGCATCGGCCGGGTAGGCCGTTTCCACCGGGGCTTGCGGACGTTCATAGGTGGGAGCCAGCGAGCAGCCCCCCAGTACACCGGCCACCATCAGCGCTGCGCACAACTGCAGCAGGCGAGGCGAGCGCGGCAACGACAGATTAGCCATTGTCATTCTCCACTATTGATCTTGGGCGAGTGGTCGGCGTCAAACTTGCGCTGACGCTCGCTGCCCTTGAAAATCTTGCGCACGACCACGAAGAAGATCGGCACCAGGAACACGGCCAGCACGGTGGCGGTGATCATGCCGCCCATCACGCCGGTACCGATGGCGCGCTGGCTGGCCGAACCGGCGCCAGAGGCGATGGCCAGCGGCAGCACGCCGAGGATGAAGGCCAGCGAGGTCATGATGATCGGACGGAAGCGCAGGTGCACCGCTTCCAGCGTCGCTTCGATCAATCCCTTGCCCTGCGCCTGCAGATCCTTGGCGAACTCGATGATCAGAATCGCGTTCTTGGCCGACAGACCCACCACCGCAATCATCCCCACCTTGAAGTACACGTCATTGGGCATGGCGCGCAGCGTCACCCCCAAGAGCGCACCGAGGATACCCAGCGGCACCACCAGCATCACCGCCAGCGGGATCGAGGTACTTTCATAGAGCGCGGCCAGCACGAGGAACACGGCGATGAGCGACAGGGCATACAGCGCCGGAGCCTGGTTGCCGGAGGTCTTCTCTTCCAGCGACTGGCCGGTCCACTCGAAACCGAAGCCCGGCGGCAGCTTGGCCACATAGGATTCCATCTCGGCCATGGCTTCACCGGTACTGCGGCCAGGGGCTGCGCCACCGGCGATCTTCATGGCCGGATAGCCGTTGTAGCGGATCAGCTGCACGGGGCCGTTGATCCACTTGGCCGTCACGAAGGCCGAGAAGGGCACCATCCCGCCGTTGGCGTTGCGGGCATACAGGTTGGTCAGATCTTCAGGTTGCAGGCGACGGTTGGCGTCAGCCTGCACGATCACGCGTTGCTGGCGGCCCAGGTTGGGGAAGTCGTTCACATAGGACGAACCCAGCGCCGTGGAGAGCACGCTGTTGATCGTCGAGAACGGCACGCCCAGCGCATTGGCCTTGTCGCGGTCGATGTCCAGTTGCAGCTGCGGCGCATCTTCCAGGCCTTCCGGACGCACACCGGCCAGCACCTTGCTCTGCGAGGCCATGCCCAGGATCTGGTTGCGTGCCTGCACCAGCGCCGCGTGACCCAGGCCGGCACGGTCCTGCAGACGGAAGGTGAAGCCCGTTGCATTACCCAGTTCCGGAATCGGCGGCGGGTTCAGCGGGAAGACGATCGCATCCTTGATCTGCGAGAAGGCCCCGAAGGCCTTGCCGGCAATCGCATCGGCCGATTGCGACTTGTCGCGCTCGGACCAGTCCTTCAGCGGGGTGAACACCAGCGCCGCGTTCTGGCCGTTGCCGGAGAACGAATAGCCCAGCACCGCAATGGCGTGTTCCACTGCCGGATCCTTCAGGTAATGCTCCTCGATCTTCTTGACCACCTCGATCGTACGTCCGGTGCTGGCGCCAGGCGGCAGCTGGACGTTGGTGATGATGTAGCCCTGGTCTTCGTTGGGCAGGAACGAGGCCGGCAGGCGCACGTACAGCAAGCCCACGCAGGCCACGATCACCACGTAGACGATCATGTAGCGGCCGGCCTTGCTGAGCATCTTGCCGATCACGCCCTGATAGGCATTGGCGGTGACGTTGAACTTGCGGTTGAACCAGCCGAAGAAGCCCTTCTTCTCGTGGTGGTGACCCTTCTCAACAGGCTTGAGGATGGTCGCGCACAGAGCCGGTGTGAGGGTAAAGGCCATCAGCACCGAGAACACCATGGAAGCCACCATCGACAGCGAGAACTGGCGATAGATCGCGCCCACGGCGCCACCGAAGAAGGCCATCGGGATGAACACGGCGATGAGCACCAGCGTGATACCGATCAGCGCGCCGCTGATCTGGCCCATGGCCTTGCGGGTCGCGTCAGCCGGCGAGAGACCTTCCTCGCTCATGATGCGTTCGACGTTTTCCACCACCACGATCGCGTCGTCCACCAGGATACCGATGGCCAGCACCATGCCGAACATGGTCAGCACGTTGATCGAGAAACCGAACAGCAGCAGCGTGGCAAAGGTACCCAGCAGCGCCACCGGCACCACGATGGTCGGGATGATGGTGTAGCGGATGTTCTGCAGGAACAGGAACATCACCAGGAACACCAGCACGATGGCTTCGATCAGGGTCTTGACTACTTCCTCGATCGAGATCTTGACGAACTTGGAGGTGTCGTAAGGGATGGTGTACTTCACGCCGGCCGGGAAATACTTGGCCAGCTCTTCCATCTTCTTGTGTACGGCGGTAGCCGTCCCCAGCGCATTGGCGGTCGGCGACAGCTGCACGCCGATGAACGACGAAGGCTTGCCATCCAGGCGGCCGGAGGTGTCATAGCTCTGGCCACCCACTTCGATGCGGGCCACGTCGCGCAGGCGCACGCTGGAACCATTGGCATTGGCACGCAGCACGATGTTGCCGAACTGCTCGGGCGAGGTCAGCTGGCCGTTGACCACCACGGTGGCCGCGATCTGCTGGGTACCCGGGCTGGGCAGCGCGCCCAGGGTGCCGCCGGCCACCAGCGCGTTCTGCGCGGTGATGGCGGCCGTCACGTCGGCCGGGGTCAGGCTCAGGCCGATCAGCTTGTTCGGATCGATCCAGATGCGCATGGCGCGTTCGGTACCGAACAGCTGCGCCTGGCCCACGCCGGGCACGCGCTTGATTTCGTTCAAGACGTTGCGTGACAGGTAGTCACCCAGCGCCACCGGATCAAGCTTGCCATCGGTGGAGGACAAACCGATGAAGAGCAGGAAGTTGGAACGCGACTTGGTCACCTGCACGCCCTGTTGCGTCACGGCTGCCGGCAGGCGGGCCTCGACGCGCTTCAAGCGGTTCTGCACATCCACCGCCGCCAGGTCCGGATTGGTTTCCGGCGAGAAGGTAATGGTGATCTGCACCTGGCCGTTGGCCTGGCTTTGCGACTCGATGTATTGCAGGCCATCGGCGCCGTTCATTTCCTGTTCGATCAGGCTGGTCACCGAATCGTCCAGGGTCTGCGCGGTCGCACCCGGATAAGTGGCCGTGACCACGATGGTCGGTGGCGCAATGCTGGGGTACTGGGCCACCGGCAAGCCGGTAATGGCCAGCGCACCGCCCAGCATGATGAAGATCGCTAGCACCCACGCAAATACGGGGCGATCAATAAAGAACTTTCCCATCTGGCAGCCTCTTAGTTAGCTTTCGGTTGGGCGCTCGCCTCTTGCTTGGCCGGCTGGCCAGAAGCTTGTGCGGGAGCGCCCGCCGGATTCCATTGGACCGGCTTGACGGTGGCGCCCGGGCGGACCTTCTGCAGGCCTTCCACGATGACGCGATCACCTTCCTTCAAACCATCGATGACCTGCCAGTTGTTGCCGCGTGCGCCGCCCGTCTTGACCGGACGTGCCTCGACCTTGCTCTCGGCATTGACCACCATCACCGAGGAGCCGCCGGCTTCGCGCGTGACCGCTTGTTGCGGCACCAGCAGGGCCTGTTCGTCCACGGCTTGCTCGATCTTGGTACGCACGTAGGTACCCGGCAGCAGCAGGCGCTTGGGGTTGGGGAATTCGGCGCGCAGCGAGACCGAACCGGTGCTTTCATCCACGCTGATGTCGGAGAACAGCAGCTTGCCCGGCTGTTCGTAAGCCTGGCCGTTTTCCAGCACCAGGGTCACGCTGGCCTTGTTCTCGCCCACGCTCTTCAACTGGCCGGCGGCCATGGCCTGCTGCAACTTCAACAGGTCGGCGCTGGACTGGGTCACGTTGACGTAGACCGGATCGAGCTGCTGCACCAGGGCCAGCTGGGTAGCGTCTCCCTGGCCCACCAGTGCACCTTCGGTCACCAGCGCGCGGCCGATGCGGCCGGAGATGGGCGAGGTCACGGTGGCATAACCCAGGTTCAGGTTGGCCGTCTGCACGGCGGCCTTGCCGGCGGCGACATCGGCTTCGGCCTGCTTCTGGGCGGCCACGGCGTTGTCATATTCCTGCTTGGAGACGGCGTTGACTTCCACCAGCGGCTTGTAGCGCTGGGCGGTCAGCGAGGTTTGCGTCAGGTTGGCCTGGGCGCGTGCCAGCGTGGCTTGTGCGCTTTCCAGGCTGGCCTTGTACTGGGCCGGATCGATCTTGAAGAGCACCTGGCCCTCCTTGACCTCGCTGCCTTCCTTGAAGACGCGCTTTTGCACGATGCCGGCCACCCGCGCACGCACCTGCGCCACGCGGAAAGCTTCCACCCGGCCCGGCAGTTCATTGGTGATGGCCACGCGCTGCGGGGCGATGGTCACCACCGACACCTCGGCCGGCGGCATCTGGCCGCCTTGCGCGGCGGGTTTCTGTCCGCAGGCAACCAGCGCGGCGGCAACGGCGACGGTCATGGTGAGGCGCGTGAAACGACTGACTGAGCTCATAGATATCTCGCACGAAAGTAAAGTTGAAGCCGCCAGGGGCGGCGATGAAACGAATTCGGTAGAACCGGTCACGACGATGATGCTGTGCCTGTCATCCGGTGGTGGAGGGGATGGATGAGCCGGGTCACAGATTGTTGCAATGCAAAAAAGTCCCCACCCCCTTCCTACCAGGGTGATGAATTTTTTTGCAGATGATGAACGGCAGGGACTTGAAGCGGATGCTATTATACATACATCCATGAATGTATGTATTTCTTCTCAACATCACATTAATTTATCAAACTTGTTCGAAACGGCGTAGCAAAATATGAGCGATTCCTTGCATTTTGGTTCGAAAGCTACTCTCATGCCGTTTCCGCTGGTCTGAACCTGAGCTCTGCCATGCCCACGAGCCACTGGCCGAGCTGCTGGTTAGACGAATCTGACGCCCTGATATTGTGCACGAAACTCACTTACTTCTTCATGACCATAATTGCGCACATGAAGCCTTTGACGAAACTCCGCCGGTTCCGGGTGATGTGCATCCGCAACACGGCCGCCCAGTGGTGCGCCTGAGGGCCTGCGCCATGGCCATTTACACGAGAGTCTGCTGACATGGCCCGATCGACCAAGGAAGAAGCGCTGGAAACGCGTGCCCGCATCCTCGATGCGGCCGAGCAGGTGTTCCATGAGCGCGGCGTCTCGCAGACCTCGCTGGCCGATGTGGCCAAAGCCGCTGAGGTCACGCGCGGGGCCATCTACTGGCACTTCAAGAACAAGAGCGACCTGTTCGACGCCATGTGTGAACGCGTGCGCCTGCCCATGGAAGCGGTGTTGGAAGAAAACGCCAGCCCGCAGGTCGAAGACCCGCTGGGCCAGTTCCTGCGCAGCGGCATCTATGTATTGACCATGGCGGCGACCGATGAGCGCTGCCGGCGCGTGTTCGACATCATCTTCAACAAGTGTGAATTCGCCGACGCGCATGACCCCATCCTGATTCGCCAGCGCGAGTGCCATGTGGACGGATTGCTGCGGCTGGAGCAGATCCTGCTCAATGCGGTGGCACGCGGCCAGCTTCCGGCCACGTTCGATATCCGCCTGGCCTGTCTGTCGGCGCATGCCAGCTTCAGCGGCTTGCTCACGGACTGGTTCTTTTCCCCCGACAGTTTCGACCTGGTCAAGGATGGCGAGCGCATCCTGGCGGCCTCGCTCTACGCGCTCAAGACCGCACCGTCGCTGCAGAAGGCGCAGCCGGAGTGAGCCCCTAACCCAGGCGGTTTCAGGCGATATGAAGAATCAGGATAAAACGGAAGGGAATTCAGGCAGGCCGGAGAACCCGGCCCCCGCCTGACCGGCCTGCGCCATGTGCATGGCGCCCGCCGGCCAGAATGCGATATGAATCAATAAACCAAAAAACCGGGCTCAATAGGTCGGCATCGAAGGATCCACCTGGGCAGCCCAGGCATGGACGCCGCCGCTGAGGTTGATGACCTTGGTAAAGCCCTGGCGTTCCAGGAAGGCCGCGACCTGCATGCTGCGGCCGCCGTGATGGCAGATGCAGACCACCGGCTGTTCCTCGTCCAGCTCCGAGAAGCGGCCGGGAATGGTGTTCATCGGTACCAGCTGCGAGCCGGCGATGTGGCAGGTCTGGTGTTCCCAGGGTTCGCGCACATCCAGCAGCAAGGGGGTGGGGCGGTCGGGATCGTTGATCCAGGCCGCCAGTTCCGGGGCAGAGATGTGCTCCATGATGCTTTTCCTGTCTCGGCCTGCCGGCTCAGAACGTGAAGTGGGACGGCGTGATCGCTGCGTGCAGCGGCTTGGCCAGGGTTTCCACGATGTTGACGGTCTCGAAGGCGTGTTCCGAGGTGCGGGTGATCAGTTGCAGTTCCATCACCGGGGCCGAACCGACGATGGCCAGCAGGCGGCCGCCGATCTTGAGTTGCTTGCCGAAGGACTCCGGCAGCAGCGGCAGCGAGCCCGAGATGACGATGACGTCGTATTCGCCAGCCTTGCCATCGGCGCCGGTCCAGCCTTGCGCGCCATTGCCCAGCTGCACGTCGACGTTGGCCACGCCGTAGTCCGACAGGTTCTGTTCGGCCAGGGCCTTCAGTTCCGGCGAGATTTCCACGGTCGTCACGTGACGCGCCTTGTGCGCCAGCAGGGCTGCCATGTAGCCCGAACCTGCGCCGATTTCCAGCACGTATTCGTGTTTCTTCACATTGGCTTCCTGCAGGATGCGCGCTTCGATCTTCGGGGCCAGCATGTTTTCACCACCCGGCAGCGGGATCTCGGTGTCGAAGAAGGCCAGGCTGCGATAGGCGGCCGGGACGAATTCTTCACGCTTGACGACCATCAGCAGGTCCAGCACGTCTTGCGCCAGCACGTTCCAGGGGCGGATTTGCTGCTCGATCATGTTGAAGCGGGCTTGTTCGATATTCATGGCGTTGGCTCGATCTAATCTAATAGCGACGGAAAGGCAGCATTTTAGCAAACACCGCCCGGCTAATCAGCCCATCTATGCGCCGAAAAAACCGCTGGTGGCGCTTCTGTTGCGGGTTTTCCTCAATGCAATGCGAGCGCGACAGGCCGATGTCAGGCTTTGAGCCCGTTCAGGCAAAGGTCGATCATGCTCTCCAGGTAGGCCAGCGGATCAATGGGCGTGGCAGCGCAGGGTGCAAGTGACTGCTCCCACAGCATCAGCATGATGAGGGGTGCGACGATGACTTTTTTCATGGCCTCGGCATCGACCCGGCGGAATTCCCCGCGTGCCATGCCGCGTTCGAGCACGCGCACCACGGTCGCATCCCCGCGCGCGGTGACTTCATCATGATAGAAGCGCGCAAGTTCAGGGAAGTTGCCGGATTCGGCCACCATCAGCTTGGCGATGCCGGCCACGCCGAAGTGCGAGGCGGACTGCCACCAGTGCAGGATGAGATCACGCAGCAGTTCGGCGCTGCTGCCGGCGTGGCCTTCGATGCGGGCTTCGGCCTGGTCCAGCAGGGGCAGCACGTTGGTGCGGACCACCGACTTGAAGAGGCTTTCCTTGCCATCGAAGTAGAGATAGAGCGTACCCTTGGAGACGCCCGCGCGGGTGGCCACGTCTTCCAGGCGGGTAGCGGCGTAGCCACGTTCGACAAACAATTCCAAGGCCGCCGCCAGCAATTCCTGGGGGCGGTCCTGCTTGCGTCGTTCCCAACGCGGTTCTTTGGCCGATGCAGACATGAGAGACAAGATAAGCGGGACGGGGCACTGTAAGTGGCAAGCCGCGCCGTCGTCAAGCGGCCAGATCAAGAGCGGCAGATCAAGCCGCCGGCACCGCGCGCCGGCCGATGCACTACAATGCAGTCCCCCCGCGCCACCTACCACCAGGAAAGTCCATGAACTGCCGAGACGCATGCGGCGCCTGCTGCATCGCCCCATCCATCACCAGCCCGATTCCCGGCATGCCCGAGGGCAAGCCGGCCGGCGTGCCGTGCGTGCAACTGGGCGAGGACATGCGCTGCAAGATCTTCGGACAGCCCGAACGTCCGGACTTCTGCGCCGGCTTGCAGCCATCCGTGGAGATGTGTGGAGACAATCGCGGTCAGGCCATCGCCTGGCTCAGTGAACTGGAGACGCTGACGGCGCCGGGCAGCCAAGCTGGCCGGCGAGGTGGGGCACCTGAAGCTGGGAAGCCTGTCTAGAAGGCTTCCTCGCGCCGCCGTCGGGCTTCTTCGCGGATATCCTCGATGAGCCGGCGGGTATCCACCTTTTCCTTGAGGTGTGCGGCATGGGCTTCACGGCTGATGGGAGCGATGGTGGTCAGCTCCTTCAGATCGGCAGTACTTTCTTCGTGTCGATGATGCACCGCTGCTCCTGAGTCGATAGGGGGAGGGAGGAACTCCGCCTTTGTACCACGGATTGGGCGCTTCTGGCCAGTTTGGCATCAAATGACTGCTGATGTCGGGCCGATGCGCCCCGTTCCGGTGCTCAGGGGAAGATTTCCGCCAGCCTTTCGCTCGGACGCACCAGCAGCGTGCCTTTGGGCGCCACCACGATGGGGCGGTTGATGAGCACCGGGTGTTCCAGCATCGCGTCAATGAGCTGCGCGTCGGTCACGCCTGCCGCATCCAGCCCCAGTTCCTGGTACAGCGCTTCCTTGCTGCGCACCACCTCGCGCACCGGCACGCCCATGTCCTTGATGATGCCTTCGAGCGTGGCGCGGTCGGGCGGATGCTTCAGGTATTCAATGATGGTCGGCTCCACGCCGCCGTCGCGCAGCCCTTGCAGGACGTTGCGCGAGGTACCGCACTTTGGGTTGTGATAGATCGTGATGCCGGTGTTCTTGCTCATATCGTCAGGTGGAAGAGGGAATGAAAAAGCCATCTTAGCGCGGATAGCTGACAGTAAAACGTCAGTTTTGTCACCCTGCTAAGGTAAAATCCATTTTTGTTGCAGCGCACCGAGTGCACTTTTTTCAGCCTGCCGTGGTCGAACGGCCGCTTCAGGGCGTAGAAATTCACTCCGGATGGCCCTTCAACAGCATTTTTGCAGGGTTCGGCCGTCGCCGGCGTCCAGAAAACCGCCCATTGCTTCGTATTTGCCCGGTCATCGGTGCCAAACGAAGCGGATCAGCGGGCTTTCGGGCCTGAAAGCAGCCATTTCCTTCATTTCCCTTCAACCCCACATCAACAGCCACCCACAGCACCCGTATGGATACTCTCCTCGCGCTCAAGGCGCTCATCATGGGCATCGTCGAAGGCCTGACCGAATTCCTGCCCATTTCCTCCACCGGCCACCTGATCCTGGCCAACAGCCTGCTGCAATTCACCGGCCCCGGTTTTTCCAAGGAAAAGGCCGACGTCTTCGAGATCGTCATCCAGGCCGGTGCCATCCTGGCGGTGTGCTGGGAGTATCGGGTCCGCATCGCCACCGTGCTGACCGGCATGTTCACCGACCGCAAGGCCCAGCGCCTGGTGATCAACCTGATCGTGGCCTTCCTGCCGGCGGCCATCCTGGGCTTCCTGTTCAGCCGCCGCATCAAGGATGTGCTGTTCAACCCGGTCTCGGTGGCCATCGCCTTCATCGTCGGCGGCCTCATCATCCTGTGGGTGGAACGCCGCAACAAGGACCGCATGAGCATGGCCTCGGCGCGCGTCGAAACAGTGGATGACATGACCCCGCTGGATGCCCTCAAAGTCGGCATCGCCCAGGCCTTCGCGCTGATCCCCGGCACCAGCCGCTCGGGTGCCACCATCATCGGCGGCATGATGTTCGGCCTGTCGCGCAAGGCAGCGACCGAATTCTCGTTCTTCCTGGCCATCCCGACCCTGTTCGCTGCCACCATCTATTCGCTCTACAAGGAGCGCGCCCTGCTGTCGGCGGCCGACGTGCCGCTGTTTACCGTGGGCACCGTGGCTGCTTTCGTCTCGGCCTTCCTGTGCGTGCGCTGGCTGCTGCGCTACATCAGCTCGCACGATTTCACCCTCTTCGCCTGGTATCGCATCGTCTTCGGCATCATCGTCCTGGTGACCGCCTATACCGGCGCTATCGCCTGGGTGGAGTAAGCCCCCCTGCCTGATGCCCGTGCATGGACTGTGCGGGCGTCAGGCGCCTGTCAGCCAGCGCCCCGGCGGGCGCGGTACACTGCAGCACCCGTGGCCGGCCTCGCTGCCGGCGACGGTCTACAACTTCCTTTTCGCCAACTCCCTTCAGAGCACACCCCATGGCCAACGTCTGCAGCGCCGGGCTTGATATCGGCTTTGCCTCCCTCAGTTATGCGCAGATCGGTTTCCTCGGCATCGTCCAGGGCATCACCGAACTGCTCCCCATTTCCTCGACCGCCCACATGCGCGTGGTGCCGGCCTTCCTCGGCTGGCATGATCCGGGTTCGGCCTTCTCCGCGGCCATGCAGCTGGCCGCGCTGGCGGCCGTCATCAGCTACTTCCGGCGCGATGTGAGCGCGGTCACCGGCGGCAGCCTGGCGGCCTGGCGCCGCCGCGATTTCAGCGATCCCATGTTCAAGCTGGCCATGGCCATCATCCTGGCCACCATCCCCATCGGCATTGCCGGGCTGGCCTTGTCGCATGTCCTGAATGCCTGCGGCTCGCCGCTGCGCAGCCTGACCGTGATCGGCTGGTCCTGCATCGTCATGGCGGTACTGCTGGCCATCTCCGAAATGGTCTGCCGCCATCGCCGCAGCGTCGACCAGATGCGCCTGCGCGATGCCTTGATCGTCGGCCTGGCCCAGGTGGGCGCGCTGATCCCGGGCGTCTCGCGGTCCGGCTCCACGCTCACGGCCGCGCTGTTCCTGAACTTCCGCCGTGAAGAAGCGGCGCGCTTTTCCTTCCTGCTGGGCTTGCCTGCCATCGCCCTGGCCGGACTGAAGGAACTGGCGGTCTTGCTGCACGCCCATATCCCGCTGGAAGCCTGGGGTGTGCTGCTCTTCGGGCTGGCCGTGGCGAGCGTGTCGGCCTTCGCCGCCATCTGGGGATTGATGAAATTCCTGGAGCGTTTCTCGACATGGCCCTTCATCGTCTATCGAGCTGCGCTGGGTGTTTTCCTGCTGTTGGCGGTGTCGCGAGGCTGGCTGCAATAAAATAGCGCCTTCGCTACGCAGCAGCTTCAGGTTTTTCCATGGTCGATTTCGATTCCCTGCCTCCCGGCGCCACCCAGCAAGAACGTGCATTGCACGTGCTGGAGACGGTGTTCGGCTACTCGTCCTTCCGCGGTCACCAGGGCGAGATCGTCCAGCACGTCGCCGGGGGCGGGGATGCCCTTGTCCTCATGCCCACCGGCGGCGGCAAGTCGCTCTGCTACCAGGTGCCGGCGCTGTTGCGCGAGGGCACCGGCGTGGTGGTCTCGCCGCTGATCGCGCTGATGCAGGACCAGGTCGATGCGTTGGCCGAAGTCGGCGTGCGGGCGGCCTTCCTCAATTCCACCCAGAGTTTCGACGAAGCGCTGCAGATCGAGCGCCGCCTGCGCCAGGGCGACCTGGACCTGCTCTACGTCGCCCCCGAGCGCCTGATGACGCCGCGCTGCCTGGATCTGCTGGAGTCGGCCCGCATCTCGCTCTTTGCCATCGATGAGGCGCACTGCGTCTCGCAATGGGGCCACGATTTCCGTCCGGAATACATCAAACTCTCGATCCTGCACGAGCGCTTCCCGCAGGTCCCGCGCATCGCGTTGACGGCCACGGCCGACCAGCAGACCCGCGAAGAAATCATCCACCGCCTGCAGCTGGAAGATGCGCGCCAGTTCGTCTCCTCCTTCGATCGTCCCAACATCCGTTACCAGATCGTGGAAAAGGCCAACGGCCGCAAGCAGTTGCTGGACTTCATCAAGAACGAACACCCGGAAGACGCCGGCATCGTCTATTGCCTCTCGCGCAAGAAGGTCGAAGAGACGGCCGAGTTCCTGCGTGGCGAAGGCCTCAATGCACTGGCCTATCACGCCGGCATGGACTACGCGCTGCGCACCCGGAACCAGGCGCGCTTCCTGCGCGAAGACAAGATCGTGATGGTCGCCACCATCGCCTTCGGCATGGGCATCGACAAGCCCGACGTACGCTTCGTCTGCCACCTCGATTTGCCCAAGAGCGTGGAGGGCTACTACCAGGAAACCGGCCGCGCCGGCCGCGATGGCCTGCCGGCCGACGCCTGGATGGCCTACGGCCTGCAGGACGTGGTGCAGCAGCGCCGCATGATCGACGAATCCGAAGCCGACGAGACCTTCAAGCGCGTGCTCGGCACCAAGCTCGATGCCATGCTCTCCCTGTGCGAGACGCTGCACTGCCGGCGCGTGCACCTGCTGGATTACTTCGGCGAGAAATCCAGCCCCTGCGGCAATTGCGACACCTGCCTCACGCCCCCGGTTTCTTTCGATGCCACGGTCGAGGTGCAGAAGCTGCTCTCGACCGTCTATCGCGTTGACCAGCGCTTCGCTCCCGGCCATGTGATCGAGGTCTTGCGCGGCATCGATGGCGAGCGCGTCAAGCAATGGCGCCATGATCAACTTTCCGTCTTCGGCGTGGGCAGCGATCGCAGCGAGGCGGAATGGCGCGCCATCCTGCGCCAGGTGATTGCGCTGGGTTTGCTGACGGTGGATGCCGAAAACTACAGCGCCCTCAAGCTCACCGAGGCGGCGCGCCCGGTGCTGCGCGGAGAACAGCAGGTGCAGCTGCGCCGCTATCGCAAGCCCGAAAAAGCCAAGCGCAGCTCGCAGCGCTCCACCTTCGTCGAGACCGACCTCAGCAGCGAAGAGCAGGCGCTCTTCGAGAAGCTGCGCTGGTGGCGGATGGAGACCGCGCGCACACACAACGTGCCGGCCTACGTCATCTTCCACGATGCCACCATGCGCGAGATCGCCAAGGCCCGGCCGCAATCGCTGGACGACCTGCGCCACGTCACCGGTGTGGGCGAGAAGAAGCTGGAAACCTATGGTGCCCAGATCATCGACCTGATCGCCGGCATGGCGTCGGCCGACGCATGACGGGCCGATGACGGAAACTCGTCGATTCTCGTCAAATCTCTTCATTTCCTTCGCCATCCGCACCAGCGCTGTGCAGCGCCGGGCGGGCGTTTGCGGGCGACGTTGCGCCTGTAATACAACTTTCCTTCATACGGCACTTTTACCGGCCTCTTCGCTGATTTGCTGACCATCCCTGACGATATGATCAAGCACGGGGAATCGCGTTCAACACCAACCAAGGTGAGCTGGGGGGCTACATGAAACTCAATGATCTGAAGATAGGCGTGCGCCTGGGCATGCTGTCGGTACTGCTGCTGGCGGCCATCGCCTTTGTCGGCATCCGGGGCGTGATGGCGGTCGGGGAAGTCTACGGCCAGGGGGCGCAGGGGATGGAGACGGGGGCCCTCATTGAGCAGTCGGTCGATGTCGCCCGCAGTGCCCAGGTGCAATTCAAGATCCAGGTGCAGGAGTGGAAGAACACTTTGCTGCGCGGCAAGGACCCCGCCGCCTTCAACAAATACCGCCAGGCCTTCATCGATGAAAGCGCCGCCACCCAGAAGCAGCTCAAGACCCTGGAAACCCTGATGCCGCGCATCGGCATGGAGGCCGAGCCCGCCCGCAAGGCCCAGCAGGCCCATGCCGAGCTGCTCAATCGCTATCTGGAAGCCCTCAAGCTCTACGCCGCCGACGATCCCGCCTCGGTCGCGCGGGTGGATGAACAGGTCAAGGGAGTGGATCGCGTGCCGACCAAGATGATCGATGACATCGTCGTCGCCGTGCTGGAGCACAGCCGCAAGACGCGTGAAGCGCTCAATGCCGACAGTCTGTTCGACTACCAGCAGGCGCGCTTGCTGCTGCTGGTCTCGATCGGCCTGTCGCTGCTGCTGGGCCTGGCCATCACCTGGACCTTGGTGCGCAGCATCGTGCGCCCGCTCGACGAAGCGGTGCAGATTGCCCAGACGGTAGCGGCCGGTGACCTGCGCTCAGAGGTCGTCATTCGTGGCAAGGACGAAACGGCGCAACTGCTGCACTCATTGAAAGAGATGAACGACAACCTGGCCGGCATCGTCGCTGAAGTGCGCAGCGGCACGGGGTCCATCACGGTGGCGGCCACCGAGATCGCCAGCGGCAACCGTGACTTGTCGGAGCGCACGGAAGAGCAGGCCGGTTCGCTCGAAGAGACGGCCGCCTCGATGGAAGAGATCACCTCCACCGTGCAGAAGAACGCCGAGAACACACGCCAGGCCCATCAACTGGCTGACCATGCCTCGGGCGTGGCGCGCAAGGGCGGCGACATGGTTGGTGCAGTGGTGCAGACCATGCAGGCCATCGAGGAGAGTTCGCATCGCATCGTCGAGATCATCAGCGTCATCGACGGCATCGCCTTCCAGACCAACATCCTTGCGCTCAATGCCGCAGTGGAAGCCGCGCGCGCCGGCGAGCAGGGACGCGGGTTTGCGGTGGTGGCCTCGGAGGTGCGCAGCCTGGCCCAGCGCAGCGCAACGGCCGCGCGCGAGATCAAGGAACTGATCGATGATTCGGTCGGCAAGATCAACGCCGGCTCGGCCCTGGTCAATGGCGCGGGCGGCACCATGGAAGACATCATCACGGCCATCCACAAAGTGGCAGAGATCATGGATGACATCAACGTCGCCAACCGCGAGCAGAGCGCAGAGATCGATGAGGTCAACAAGGCGGTGGTGCAGATGGATGGCGTGACGCAGCAGAATGCGGCGCTGGTGGAAGAAGCTGCTGCAGCGGCGGAGAGCCTGCAGTTCCAGGCGGAATCGCTGTCACAGGCGGTGGCTGTGTTCAAGCTCAAGTGAGGCCACGGCGCAAATGAAAACGGCATGCCGTCGTGGCATGCCGCTGTTGCGATCCTTGGGTGATACGGGTGATCAGTTCAGGTGATCGCTTTTATTCATCACCTTGGTGATTCCGCGATGTGATCACTTTCTTTCATCACCTGCAGGATGCACGATCCAATGCATGAACCGTGCATCCTGCGCGCGTGCTCAGGCGCGCTTTTCAAACACCAGATCCCACACGCCGTGACCGAGGCGCAGGCCACGGTTTTCGAACTTGGTGGTATCGCGGTAGTGCGGACGCGGCACGTAGCCGGAGGGATCGGTGGCGGTGTTCTTCAGGGTCGGTTCGGCCGACAGGACTTCCAGCATCTGGATGGCATATTCTTCCCAGTCGGTGGCGCAGTGGAGATAGCCGCCGGGGGCCAGGCGCGTGCTGATCAGTTGCACCAGGGGCGACTGGATCAGGCGGCGCTTGTTGTGGCGCGCCTTGTGCCAAGGATCGGGGAAGAACACGTGCACGCCGGCGAGCGAGTCGGGGGCGATCATGTTGGTGAGCACTTCGACGGCATCGTGCTGGATGATGCGCACGTTGTCCAGGTTGCCTTCGCCGATCAGCTTGAGGTAGCTGCCGACGCCGGGGGTATGGACTTCGACGCCGATGAAGTTTTTCTCGGGCATGAGGGCCGAGATCTTGGCGCTGGTCTCGCCCATGCCGAAGCCGATTTCGAGGATGGTCGGCGCCTGGCGTGCGAAGGTGGCGGCCAGGTCCAGCGGGGCCTTGTCGTAGGGGACCAGAAAGCGCGGTCCCAGTTCTTCCAGCGCGCGTCCTTGCGCGACCGAGACACGCCCGGCGCGGGTGACGAAGCTGCGGATGCGGCGCTCGCTGGGATCATAGAACAGCGGCTTGCCGGATTTGTTTTCAGACATGGATGACTCGAAGCAATTGAGGCGCGGCCCGCAAAGTCGCACCGGTCAGGGACGGGCGAACAGGGCCGCAGGGAAGCGATCTGGAGCGGGTGAAGGGGATCGAACCCTCGTCTTAAGCTTGGGAAGCTCCTGCTCTACCATTGAGCTACACCCGCGAGACGCCGGGATTATACCTCGATACAACCGGTGTTTTCCAACCGATAAACTGTTTGGGCGAAATGTTGATATCAGCATAGCATCCATTTCTTAGCGCAATTTTTAACTTTAAGTTAAGCTTTAAAAGTCGACTATTGGTGGAGTCGCGGCAAATAGACTGAGAGCTAACAATTTAGAAAATTTTTAATTGGAGAGGGGAATGGATCGAAAAATTGCTGTGGCACGTTGCCATGAAATTCAGTTGGCAATTAAAGATAGGGAGGTTCCTCGATTTGAGCGAATTCCTGAAATTGGTATGGCCGTTCAGCTAGCTCTGCATATTCGTGGGCTTCCAATTGTTGATTACGAGCGATTAAAACTAGTCGCATCGACGATGCTGGGTATTCCTCGCCTCTCGGTGGATAGAATTGTCGATCTACTAGCTGAGATTGAATTCGTGAAGATTCAGAAGACAGGTAAAAAGATCGAGACAATATTGCCTCTAGTTCCCTTCTTTGATGATTTATACGATGGTATTGGAGAGTATTTAGTTACGTCGGGCGAGTTAGATGAGTTCGAAAGTCTGACTTTGCAAATTGTCGATCGCCTAGCTCAATCCCCACATAACACCGATTCACTTGCTGGCCAATTGGGCGCTGACAGAAAAGCCTTTAATGCAAGTATCGAATTGGGGGAAAAAGGAAATTTTCTTTTAGCGAAACGCGCCCGTTCTAAGACAATCCTAATTAATCCCACATACTTCTCTGAAAATGCAGAGTTGTTCGCCGATCATGTCGCCAAGTGTGGCAGTGCGGGCATAAAAAAAACATTAGAGCTGATTCGTAAGGCACAAGGTTGGCCGCTTCCCATCATAGAGCGTACTGGAGAAATTTCTGGGACAAAAATATCACCGGATGACATTCTTCTGCTAAAACAATTGGCTCAAGATGGCGTGGTTAAGCCGCCTTCCATAACCACAGCGCATTCTGGTCAGTCGAGTTTCATCTTCACCCCAACTCCAGGGGGAACTAATATAAGTCCCCTCAAGCGAGATCAATATGAGAAATCTCTGGCGATCGTCTCCGCTGTTCGACAAGGCCAATTACTTCCAAATAAGTTCGCTATAAGAAGTCCTGGCGCGGTCTTGTACAAATTGAAGACAGACTTGAAGCTTGGTTCCACGACGGATTACGGTGAACAATATCAAAATTTGGTTTATCTTCGCATCGCTCAACTGATCACACTTCCTAACGGTTATAAACAACTGCAAATCATTGATACTCCGGAAAATCGTGAAGCTTTGAACGCCGCTTACAGTTTGATAACCGACGGAGCACTTCCTAAGCAGGGGGTTGATGATGATGCTTTGCGAGCGATGACTGGCTCGCAAGAATATGTCGAGTCGCTCGTTAGCGCACGGTTGATGCGCGAGAGAGAAAAAATCACTCTTTCTGAAGAGTCTGAATTTGAAGTGCGACAACTTCTTTTAGAAGGGTTCTAGGAATGCTTAAGGATCGCGCGCAAAAGATTCTGGCGTTAAGGCTGTGTGTCTCAAAAAGATGGCTTCCGCAACCGGAAGTTGTTATGGAGCCTTATCGACAAACCGAAAAAATCAAGTATCTATTAACTGATTTAGATGTTCTAGGGATATGCCCATCACCAATTGGAGGGCATGTCCGTGTCGTTTTCGATTGCAAAAGCAGTGCGAAGGAGTCAGCCATGAGCCGAGCTTTCTGGCTCCATGGAGTAATGACGAAAGCTGGTTCCACACACGGGTTTGTTGTACTAAATAACAAAGTAGCTATTAGTCACGATCATCGGATAAGTGCGACCGACTTGAATATCTCGCTGCTCAGGGAGGAGGAGTTTGAAGACCTGGCAAAAGGAATGGGAGGGAGTACTTTTCCCATTGATTCCGCAGCTGCGAATATCGATGCATGGGAAGTTTTTTTCTCCATGAGATCCAAGCACCCGTTGCTTGCGGACTATTTAGCATTTTCCTCCTCTCGCTATTGGATAATCAAAGATCCGGGGGAAAGGTGTAGGAAAATTGTGGCAAAGTTAAGAACGATTCGTAATGAATTAGATCCTGCTAAGGCAGATCATCTGTCGATTTTTGGTGATGCACTTTGTCTTTTTCTTTTAGCACTTTCGGAGCTTGCAAGCCGATTATTTTTGGTTCTGCTTAAACCAACCACAAGAGATGAGTTTTCAACACCTCTGTTAGCGCTTTTATATGGTGGTTATGAAAATCTGGAGGCAGCACAAAAAATAAAGAAAATTACGTCTGGTTCTCAAGCTGCTGACGCTTTGGATATTTTCCCTGAGCTTGGAAAATTTGAGCAGCTAGTACGAGAGCTTCTGCAGGCGCCTCAGCAAACTCTTCCAGCGTCATTACTCGCTCGAGAATTAAGTCTTATGTTCCTTAATGGGCTAGATGGAACTTTTTTGAGCAGGCAAATTTTGATCGAAAATCCCCATGCCAGTAAGTTTTTGGTTATGGCTAGTAGCTATCTCTGCAAAGCGCTTCGATTGCCAGCAGAGTTCGGTGCCCATTATTCTGATTACGCATTAAGGGTTTCAAGTAGTAATCTGGTTTCAGCGAAAATTTAAGATTCTGTCTTTAGTATCGGTAGTCGATCTTCTTTGGACCTTTGGTTCTTCAATGACTCCGATTTGCCTTTCTAAGGATGCGATCTGAGGTCATTGCAAGGTGAAAAATACTTAATCTCAGCAATTAGAAATTTTTAATTGCTCGGACTGAATTTTCATAATGTCTTCAGATCGCTCCTACTTTACTTGCGTTCAGGTTGACTAGTTTGGTTAAGATGTTCCTGATCACCCTACTGGCCGCCGCATGTGCCAATTTATCACCGTGATCACCGGCGAAATTAGTTTTCGGGCTTATTCTTCCGGTCCCTTTCCCTCCCGCGCCTTCCTCTCTTTCGCATATTTCTCGGACATCTTGCGCCATTGATTCAGCTGCCGAAAATAAGTCCGTTTGACGCTGACCTCCGATAGCGGCCGAATGCCGCGAATCGGACTGACGGGAGGAACACGACGTTCGCTCATGATGCCTGGCTCCTGATGTGGAGTGTTTGTTCGCAGTATCCCGCCCTCGGGCCGATTGCGCGTATCGGGTTGGACATCGTCATCACTGAACCTCAGGCACCAACCCATGTTCCACCATCGCCCTGCGCGCCTCCTCCTCCCCCAGTAGCGTCAAAAACGCCCGCCCCGCCACCGCAGATAAAGACCGCGCCCCCACCGCCCCCACATACACGGTGTAATTCTGAATGGCCGCCGGCAACGGCCCCACCAGCTTCGCCCCCTTGACCAGCAGAATTTCGCTCTGCTGATGCAGTGCCAGCACGGCACTTCCATCCACCAGTTTTTCCGCCACCAACCCGCCCGGCACCAGTACTTCCTTGGCATGCATCTGGCCTGCGATGCCAAGCTGTTCAAACAATTTCTCCAGATAGATCCCGCTGGATCCTCCCGCCTTCGGATCGATCATTGCGACCGAAGGCGCGTCCAGCAACGCCTTCCTGAATTGCGCCACGGTGGCGATGGCCGGCGAGGGCGCGCCTTGCTTGACCGCCACCGCGATCCCCACGCGCGCAATCGCGCGCTCGCTGGCTAGGTTCAGGTAGCCATCCTTGCCCAGCCCGCGCAAGACGCCCTCCGGTGCCACGACTACATCGGCCGGTTCACCGGAGCGCACCCGCTTGTCCACTACGCCGCCGGTGGCATTGTCGACCTTCACATGAATGCCGCTGCGCCGTTCGAAATCGACCGCTACCGTGCGCACGATGGGCGCAATCGCGCCGGCGGCAAGCACGCGGAGTTCGTCCGCAGAAGCGGGCAGGGCAACAAAGGGGGAGATAAGCGAAAAACTCGCAGCGAAGAAAAACGAAAGACGGAACGCACGCACGTTGACTCCAGGCGATGGAAGGCAGGGAAAGGGGATGTGGCGGCAGAACAGAAAGCACGTCGGCGCAAATTATACGACGCGTGCAAACGCCGCGTTTGCGCCCCGTAGGCGGCTAAAAAACCACCACCTGAAATCGATGCGCAGCGACAAAAACGACGACCGTCCCGCCCTCGTCATCGCCCGCGTTCAACGCAGCATCCGCGATGACTTCGCCGCATCCCAATCCCCAAACGCCCGCGACCGCCTGCCCGCATCCACCAGACAATCCTTGACCACCTTCAGCACCAGCAGTCCCACCGCAAACAACACCACCATCAAGCCCGCCAGCATTGCCGCTTCGGCCCACGCCGGCCAGCCCGGCGCGCGCCAGGGAAATCGCACCTGCCTCGCCTGGACCGACTGCATCACCGCAAATCCCAGCCATCCCAGCAGCGGTGCAAAGGGCAGCACCGTGCGCCACACCAGCACCACGGGTCCGCAGAACACCAGCCAATACGTAAATATGCCCAGCGGCAACACCCCATGGCGCAATGCGCTCACCGCCATCGCCAGCGAATCTACACGTTGATCCTTGGCAAGCCCCGCATCCGACAATCCCGCCAGGAAAACGCAGACGATCAAGGTCGCCAGCATCGTCGATTTGCGTGGCGACTCGGGCAGGCCGCGCCGCCCGCGCACCAGCAGGTGCGCAAAGCATCCGCCGCACAGCAGCGCCGTCAGCACCGACGTGCAGGCGGTATAGGTCGGCAGCGAACGCGCCAGCAACGTGATGGCCAGCAACATCACGCCGACAGCGGCCAAGCCGGCCTCCATCGTCAGCTGCACGCGGCGGTGGAGGGGCAGCACATGGACGTGCTCGCTCACGGCCGACGACCTGGGAAGGAGAAGGGCGGGCACCAGCGGCATGGGAAGGCTCCTCGTGGCCGCGTCGCGGCTGAGAGTGCAGGCAGGGAAGTCAGGGGAGGCATTGATCAAATTCTAATGCTCGCGTCCCCAAATGAAATCAGTCCGTTTGGACTGAAATGCCGCTGCAGGATGTAAATTCCTGGCCCCGGGCACCGAAGTTTTTGCGCGCCCAGTCCGTTTGGACTGCTTCAATTCCACGCACTTCTCTCTTATAATTTTTTGCCCCATTTTTTTTCTGGAATGGGCAGGGGCTCTCCGCCTCGTTGATACCGGCCGTCATGGGGGCATGCCGGTTTTCTCTCCGTATTCTTTGGGACTCTCATCGTCTATGTTGTTGCTCACCGGCAGTACCGGATTCATCGGGGGAGCGCTGGCCGCTCGTCTCCTCAAGACGCCTCGCTGGGAGCGCTCACTGTTCCTGGTGCGCTCGGCCAACCGCGACGAGGGCCGCGCGCGCCTGGCGTCCAACCTGCGCCTGCATGGCGTGAGCGAGCAGGACCTGCAGCGTCTCTCCCCCGACCAGATCATCTGCGGCGACCTCACCGGTGTGGAGCGCTGGATCGATGATCCCCGCTTGCTGCAGGTCAACGATGTGGTGAACTCCGCTGCCCTGGCTTCCTTCGGGACCCATCGCTCCATCTTCCCCACCAACGTCGATGGCGTGCTGGCCATGGCGCACGGCCTCTGCCGCGGCCGCAAGCTGCGCCGCTTCATCCAGATCGGCACCGGCATGTCGTGCGGGCGCAATGCGCCACGCCCGGTGTCGGAAGATTATTCCCCCGGCGACGATGTCGAGCACTACCTCGACTACACCGCCAGCAAGTACGAGGCCGAACAGCGCCTGCGCACGGAATTGCCCGAGCTGCCGCTGATCGTCGCGCGCCCCTCCATCGTGGTCGGCCATACCGAGCTGGGCTGTGCCGCCTCCGGCAGCATCTACTGGGTGTTCCGCTTGGCGCGCGCCCTGCAGGCTTTCCCCTGCGAGCTGGATCAGAAGATCGACGTGATTCCGGTGGACTATTGCGCCGAGGCATTGCACCTGCTGCTGGATAAATCGACGCTCAAATACTCGGCCTATAACATCTCCTCCGGCCCGAGCCACTCCTGCACGTTCGGCCAGATCGATGAAGCCATCAGCGTGGGCACCGGTGAGAGCCCGATGTCCCGTTACCGCCAGACCCATTACGAAAGCTTCCTGCAGATGCAGGATCGCTTCAAGGACCTCATCGGTCCCTGCAACAAGCGCATCGTCTTGAAGGCGATCCGTGCGTATGGCTATTTTGCGGCGGAAGAAGTGCTGTTCGACAACGCGCGCCTGATCGAGGAGGGCATGCGCCCGCCCCGGCCGCTCACCGATTATGTGACCCTGTGCGAGCGCACCAGCAAGGACATCCTCATCGCGCAGCAGATGAAGTACGACTACAAGACCTGAGCAAGACGCTCAGGTCACCGTATTGAAATTGAAAACAACGTTCAGGCCGCATCGAGCAGGATCTCGATGCGCTCCTTGCCGCGTCCCGTGTTCTTGCGCTTGAGCCGCAACGTTCCCACCTCCGCCGTGGTGCGGGGATGCGTACCGCCGCAGGCCATGCGCGCAAATCCTTCCACTTCCCAATAACGCCGCCCGGCGGCCTCATCGCTGAATGCGGTGACGATAGGCAAGCCCGCCGCCACCAGTTCCTGCGCCGCTGCTTCGATGGCCGGGAAGAGGGGCGCCAGGCTGGTCTCGCTGGCAAAGTCCACGCGCGCCTTGTCGATGGCGATATGCGCGCCGATGCGTTCGATGCCCGGCCGCATCTGGTAGACCAGTTGCAACACCATCTCGGCCGCAAAATGCAGGCGCATGAGGCGATAGCGGCGTGCCCAGTCGATCTGCAGGTGGACCGCATCGCCAACCTGCAGGCCATGCCCCGGGGGCAGCGTGTAGACGATGGCCTGGTCGCGCTTCTCCGCCTGCAGCACGGGGTGGCCGCCGAGCGTGCCGGCGTCGCTCTCCTGGCCACCGGAGAAAGCGAAGAAGATGGTCTGCGCGATTTGTACCTGATCACCATCGACCGCCGTGATGGTCGTATCGAGTTCGGTCTGATAGGGCGCGGACCAGAAGAGTTTGTGCGTCATGATCTTGGCGGGGCGGAGATGGCAACAACAACAGGCGATCGGCGGGAGGTCTGCCCGTCGACGTGCTCAAACAAATGAGCGCAGATTTTACGATGAAATCGGCTTGGCCCGCCGCGTCAGCCTGGTCAGGCGGACTGTGTCTCCAGCAGATCTTCTATCGCCGCAATGTCGACCTCATCGCGCTGCGCCGGGCGCAGCAATTCGTCCGCATAGCTGCGCCATAGTCCGCTGCGCAGGAAGTAGCGGAACAGCTCGGTGTCCAGATGCTGCTCGCTGCACATCCTGGCCATGATGCGCAGCGATTCCGACAAGGTCTTGGCCGGCTTGTAAGGCCGATCTGCTGCAGTCAGCGCCTCGAATACGTCAGCCAATGCCATCACCCTGTCCTGCACCGGCAGTTCGGACGCCCGCAGGCGGCGCGGGTAGCCGCTGCCATCCATTTTCTCGTGATGGTTGGCGGCGGTATCGGGTACGCTCTTGAGCGACTCCGGCCAGGGCAGGCTCTTCAACATCACCAGGGTTTGCACGATGTGATTGTTGATGGCGAACCGATCCTCCTCGGTCAGCGTGCCGCGCCGTACGGTCAGGTTGTGCAGCTCACCCATGTTCTGCCTGTACTGCGGCAACTGCATGTCGAAGCCCAGCACATTGCGCGGGTCCCCGCGTTCGACCGCAGGACGATGTTCGTCATCCCAGACGACCTTGTGTTCAGGGCGATCGGCCAGCAATTGTTCGGTCTGCGGCAGCGTCAGCGCGGGCTGCCCCGCGCGGGTGGCCTGCAGGCGCCGGCTTTCTTCATCGGCCAGGCCCAGGCTGTCATCGAAGTGACGCTGCCAGGTCTGCTTGGCGATCTGGCGCAGCCGCGCGATGGCCTCCTCCGACATCGCTTCGCCGCCGACATTGCATTGCGCGACGAAGGCGAAGTCCTCCTGCAGCTGATGCCGCCGCGCTTCCAGACGTGCGCGCAAGCGCTCCGCCTGGTCAGGCGGCACGCTGGTGTGCAAGGCGCGCAGCAGCTCCAGTTCGGCATCGCGCCACAGCACTTCAAAGCGCATGCGCACTTCATGGAGACGATTGTGGATCACTTCGAGTTTGGTGGCCTTGTCCACGATGTGCTCGGGGCTGGTGACCTTGCCGCAGTCATGCAGCAGCGCGGCCAACTGGAACGCATAGCGCTCGTCTTCGTTCAGGGTGAACGCCGCATAGGGCCCCGTGCGCTCCTGGGCCAGGCTCTCCACCAGCATGATGGCCAGGTGCGGTACGCGCTCGCAGTGGCCGCCGGTGTAGGGGCTCTTGGCGTCGATGGCGTCGGCCATCAGGCGGATCAGCGACTCCAGCAGCGCCTTTTGCGCTGCGATCAGCTGGCGCGTTTCGATGGCCACGGCCAGCATGCCCGAGAGCCGACGTGCAAAGGCCAGGAAGCGCGGATCCTCATGCGCGCTGTCGTGCGCATGCATCAGCACCAGCAGGCCCTCCAGCGAGCCATTGCGGCCGCGCAGGTCCAGTTCCACGCGCAGCCGGCCATCTTCGGTGTCGCGCGCTTCATCGGCGGCGCTCTCCTGTTCGTCATAAGGCATGCTGTCGGCCAGGCCGCATTGCTGGCCGTAAGCCGCAGCACGTTGCATCACCCGCTGTTCACGCTGCCACAGGTAGACCGCGCCGCCATCGCAGCGCGTGGCCTGGACGAATTTTTCCAGCACTTGCTGCAGCATTTCCTCGACGTGGGTTTCGGTGCTCAGGATGGCGCTGATGTCGAGGAAGGCTTCCACCGTCAGGCTCACGTGATCGACCATGTCGGTGAGCATGTTGACCTCACGCAAGGTGCTGCGGCCCCGGCCCTGGGTGCGGAAATCGAAGCGCGACATGCGCCCGGCCTGCAGCGCCAGCCGCTCCATGCTGCGGCCGATGGCGCGTCCGGCCCACCAGCCCAGCGGCAGGAAGGCCAGCACCAGCAGCAAGGCCACCAGCACCATGGTCTTGCGATTGCGGTCCAGCTGGCCCAGCAGTTCGTCGCCAGGCGCGGCGATGAGGAGCTTGAGGGCATGGCCGTCGATCACGTTGAAGGGCAATGACAAGCCCAGCCATTCGCGCCCGTCCACGCTGTAGAGCGCGCTCGCTTCGCCGGTGCGCGCACGCTCGGACAGTTGCGACAAGCTCGGTACGTCCAGTTCATCCAGGCTGCGGAAACGGAAGCTCTCCCCGTCCTGTTCCAGCACCCGCGCCATGTCGCTGTAGGCGATGACCTTGCGCTGCTCGTCCACCAGCGCCAGTTCGCTGTGCGGGGTCAGGCGCAGGTTGCCCAGGCTGGCCGCGAGGTCATCGAGCGTCATGTCGATGGCCACCACGGCGTCGCTGTTGCGGGCGCGCTGCGAGAGACTGATGCCGATCTGGCGCGTGGTGAAGAAAACGTAGGGCGCAGATATCGCGGGCGCCAGCGAACGGTCTGCCGTGGCATACCAGGGACGCGTGCGCGGATCGAAGCGGTAGCCTGCTTCATCCCGCTGGGACAGCAGCTTCAGTTCGCCGTCGTAGAACCGGTATTGACCGTGCTGCGCACCGGCGCCGTCGCGCACGATGCTTTGTACCAGGAAGGCCGCATTGGCCGGTGCGGTAAAGAAGTCGCGCTGCTCGGCGCCGCGCAGCGAACGCACCAGCAGGAAGTCGCCATTGGGGTAGCCCACATAGACGGCCGACACCAGCGGATTGGCCACCAGGTCGATGGAGAAGGCGGCGATGCGCGCAAGGCGGTCATCGAGTCGGGTGGCTTGGGTGATCGGATCGAAGGCCAGCTGGCGCAGGGTGGCCACGGCAGGATCGATGATGCGGCGGGAGCGCTCGGTCATGATGCGGCCGGCGTCTTCGGCCGAGCGCTCGGCCATGTCCAGCAGCACCTGGCGCGCGCCCCACCAGCCGACCGACACCAGCACCGCCGCCAGCAGGATCATGCCGGCCATCACCAGGCCGGAAATACCGAAGCGCACCGGCAAGCCAGGTACGTTGGCGTCGTCGTCGGACGGATCAAACAAAGGGCGTTCGGGAAGGGGCATTGAGCTCGCAGCGACCGGGTGACCTGCAACGGGACCCGCGATGCCATCGGCGCCGCCCACCACGGCGCACAACGGGACACGGCCTCTTTTTTGTCCGAGCCAATATACCGGAATTACGTGGCACCAGCAAAAAGCAGTCACGTTGATCGAGAAGCTGCCGGGCCGTTGCATGCAGGCATGCGCGGCCGGCATTGGCGCTGCCTGGCAAGTCAAGCTGCAGCCCGCCCGCAGAGCGGGCTGCGCGGCGACGGCAACGTAAAAACCACACATTTGTCAATAGATGCAGGCATTGTGTGGCAAGTGGTGTACAATGTGCCCTGTACTTGCATCAAGTTGTATTCTTGTTGGTTCCAATTCCGCCTGACTGTCGTTCCCTCCTCGGTCGTTCTGTTTTCTTTCCTTCGGTTTCAGTTCTTGGTTTCAAGTGCCTATCAGGCATCTGCCTTCATTCGTCCCAAACTTTCCAAAGGAAACAAACATGAGCACTCAAACTGGCGTAGTCAAATGGTTCAACGATGCCAAGGGCTTCGGCTTCATCACTCCTGATGCTGGCGGCGCTGACGTCTTCGCGCACTTCCAGGACATCCAGTCCAACGGCTTCCGCAGCCTGTCGGAAAACCAGCGCGTGTCCTTCGACCGCGGTGTCGGCCCCAAGGGTGAAAAGGCCACCAACATCAAGGTCATCTAAGACCGCGATATTCGCGCAAGCGAAGCAGAACATCCTCGCTGTCCGCGCCTGAATGCCTCCGGAATTCCATACGCTCCAGGGGCCAGGCCGGCAGACTCCGCAGTCCTTTCATGTCGGCGCGATTTTTTCGCAGACTCTCACCTGGCAGATAGCCAGGGAGGGCCGGTACCGAAGGAAAGGGCAGCGCAGGGCGCCGCCCCTGCCAGAGACTCACCTGTGGCCGTGCAGATGGCGCGGGCAGGTGAACTTTGACGGCAGGGGCGCGTCAGTCACGGCGCAAGCCGTGTAGCAAATAGTTAATTAATCGCTCGTAGAGCGTGACACCGGCCCGCACCAACGGCGGCCTCCGGACCACAACACGAACACCTGGATTGCGACCGCACCGGCCAGATAGACCGGGCAGGACACTCTCGCAGCACCTGGCAGATCGCCAGGGCCATGAGGGAATCCAGCGTTAATCAATGAACGGCCCATCTGGTTTCAGATGGGCTTTTTGCGTTCTGGAACCGATATAAATCATATAAATGGTTTATGTCGTCTGGCTGTGCGGACTGTCCAGCAGCTGCAAAGCCTGCGCCACCACCGCCTCCGGCGTGATGCCGAAATGCCGGTACAGCACTTCCGCTGGCCCCGGCGCACCGAAGCCCGCCATGCCGACGAAGCCGCCGCGCGCGCCCAGGTAGCGGTCCCATCCAAAGCGCACCGCAGCTTCCACCCCGATACGGATCGTGTCCTTGCCCAGCACGGCGTCGCGATAGGCGCTGTCCTGCTGGTCGAACAATTCCCAGCACGGCAGCGACACCACGGCGGTGGCCACGCCCCGCGCTTCCAGCAGGTCGCGCGCAGCACAGGCGATGGCCACTTCCGAGCCGGTGGCCAGCAAGCTCACCTGGCGCGGCCCGCATTGCGCCTCTGCCAGCACATATCCCCCGCGCGCACTGAGATTGCTCACCTCGAAGCGCTTGCGTACCGGCGGCAGGCTCTGTCGTGCGAAGACCAGGCTGACCGGACCGCTGCGGTGCTGCATGGCGACTTCCCAGCATTCCACCGCCTCGCTGGCATCGGCCGGACGCATCACCAGCATGTTGGGCATGGCGCGCAGCGAGGCCAGGATTTCCACCGGCTGGTGTGTCGGACCGTTTTTGCCGATGCCAATCGAGTCATGGCTGAACACGAATTTCACCGGCAAGCCCATCAGCGCGGCCATGCGCATGGCCGGGCGTTCATAGTCCGAGAAAGCCAGATAGGTCACGGCCAGCGGGATCACGCCGCCATGCGCGGCCATGCCATTGGCCATCGCGCCCATGACGTGCTCGCGCACACCGCAGTGCACGTAGGCGCCGCTGCGGTCGCTGGCGGTGAAGGCCTTCAGTGAGCCCTTGTGCGCAGTGGGTGCTTCCAGATCGGCGCACCCCACCATGCGTTCCGGGATCACCTCGGCCAGCAACTGGTTGAGCGCGGCCGAGATCAGGATGCCGCCCTGCGCCTGTGCGGGTTCGTGCGCAGTCCGCTTGAATTGCAGCAACACGTTCTGCCATCCGTCGGGCAAGTCGCCGCGCAGGACGCGGTCGAATTCGGCGCGCTGCGCGGGTGTCAGCGCCTGCAGTCGCTGATGCCAGGCGGCGTGTTCGTCGCGATTGCGTTGACCGAAGTGGCGCCAGGGCGTGAGGATGTCCTGCGGGATCTCGAAGGGCGCATGCGGCCATTGCAGCAGCTCGCGGGCGGCTTGCGCATCTTCCGCGTAGAGCCGCGCGCTGTGCCCGCCGCGCTGGCCCTGCACACGCGGGATGCCGCGGCCGATGATGGTGCGGCAGGCGATCATCGAGGGCCGGTCCGAGGCGCGTGCAGCATCGAGTGCGCGGGAGACCGCCTCGATATCATGGCCGTCCACCTCTACGACATGCCAGCCGGCCACGCGGAAACGCTCGGGCACGTTTTCGCTGATGGAGAGTCCGGTGGCGCCGTCATCGGTGATCTGGTTGTCATCCCACAGCATGGTCAGTTTGGCCAGGCGCAGATGGCCGGCCAGCGAAATCATTTCCTGCCCGATGCCCTCCTGCAGGCAGCCATCGCCGACGAAGGCGTAGGTGCGGTGATTGACGATGCCGTCGCCGAAGCGCGCATTCAGGTAAGCCTCGGCGACGGCCATGCCGAAGGCATTGGCGATGCCCTGGCCGAGCGGGCCGGTGGTCACTTCGATGCCGAGTTGTGGATCGTATTCCGGGTGGCCGGCACAGTGCGAACCGAATTCGCGGAAGTTGCGCACCTGCTCCAGCGTGATGTGTTCATAGCCGGTGAGGTAGAGCAGGCTGTAGAGCAGCATCGAGCCATGGCCATTGGAGAGCACTACGCGGTCGCGGTCCGGCCAGGCCGGATCGGCGGCGTGAAAGCGCAGGTGGCGGGCGTAGAGTGCGGTGGCGATCTCGGCCATGCCCAGCGGCACGCCCTGATGGCCTTCGGTAGCGCGCACGATGGCGTCGATGGAAAGAAAGCGGATGGCATGCGCCAGCGGCTGCAGGGGATGTGGGGTCATGACAGCAAGACGCATCTGCCCGGCGGAGGAGGGCGATGCGTCAGTCTCCGTTGTAATGGTGGAGACTTATTCTTGGCGGTCGGTACGGGTGCAGGCAAGCGATGAAAATTCAGGCTTGGCTGAATTGGCGTCAAGTAAGCGCAAGTTTCCCGCTCTCTTCACGCAACCACTGCAGGAACACCACCACCTCCGGCCGCGACTTGTTGCGTGCCGGGCAAACCGCAAAGTGCTGCGTGATCTCCAGCGTCATCCCTTGCGCAAACACCGGCTGCAGCCGCCCACTGGCCAGATGTCCGGCCCCGAAGGCATTGCTCTCGAAGACCACCCCCAATCCCTGCACGGCGGCTTCGATGCTCATCATCGCGCGGTCGAAGCGCAGCGCGATGCGTTCCGGACGCAGGTCCGGCGCGTAGCGGGCAAACCATTCCGGCCATTGCAGCAGGCTGCCGCGCGACTGGATCAGCGGGGCCAGCACCAGGTCTTCCGGGGTCTCGATGCGATGGCGCGCGAGAAAATCCGGGCTGGCCATCGGGATCACCTGCTCCGACAACACCGGTTCGATTTCCAGGTCCGGCCAGTGCGGCACGCCGCAGCGGATGTCCAGATCCACCTGCCCGATCTCGAAGTCGGAGATTTCCGGCGAGGCCGACAAGCCGAAGGCGATCTCCGGATAACGCTGCGTAAAACGTCCAATGCGCGGCATCAGCCACAGGCTTGCGAAGCTGGGGCTGGAATGGATCTGCAGCGAATTCTCCACGCCATGCCGCAAATCGTCGGTGGCCGAATTGATCGCCCCGAGCGCACCGGCCACGCGGTTGAGATAGCTCTGTCCTGCGGGCGTAAGCTCCACGCCCTTGGTGGAACGCTCGAACAGGCGCAGCCCCAGCAGCTTTTCCAGACGCGCCACCTGGTGGCTGATGGCCGACGGCGTGAGATGCAATTCAGCTGCAGCAAGATTGAAACTCTTCCTGCGCGCGATCGCCTCGAAGGCCATCAGAGAGGTCAGTGGAGGAATCATGGTGTCTCGGTTTTTGGTCTTGTGAAAGTTCCTGCTGCGTCACGGCATGCGCGGGCGCGGGCTCGCGGCCGATTTTAGCGCATCGATCCGGCAGATGAAGCTTCGTCACATTTCCATGACAAAGCATCACTTGTCGCGGCCGGATGAAAGTTCGAAGATCGCCGCCAGAACAACAGGCAGACATCCATCCATGCGCGCCATCCCGCCCGGCATCGGCCGGTCGGCGCACTGCGCGGAGGTCTTCGCCGTTGCCCGTTCGCATGCCACCTTCAGGAGACCACACCATGCTGCTCAAGAACAAAGTCGCCGTCATTACCGGCGGTGCCGGCCTCAATGGCCTGGGATTTTCCACCGCGCGCCTGATGGCCGCGCAAGGCGCGCGCGTCGTCATCCTCGACCTGGAACGCGCCGAGCCTTCCACCGCTGCGGCCCGCCTGGGCGAGGGCCATCTCGGCCTGGTCGCTGACGTTACCGACAAGGCCTCCTGTGAGGCCGCAGCGCAGGCAATCCTGCAGCAGTTCGGCCGCATCGACATCCTGGTCAACAATGCCGGCATCACCCAGCCCGCCAAATTCCTCGACATCAGCGGACGTGACTACGACCGCATCCTCGATGTCAGCCTGCGCGGCACGCTCTACATGTCGCAGGCGGTGCTGCCGGCCATGCGTGCGCAGCAGGGCGGTTCCATCGTCTGCATTTCTTCGGTGTCGGCCCAGCGCGGCGGCGGCATCCTGGGCGGTCCGCACTATTCGGCGGCCAAGGCTGGCGTGCTGGGCCTGGCACGGGCCATGGCGCGGGAGTTCGGGCCGGAAGGCATCCGCGTCAATTGTGTCACGCCCGGTCTCATCTCGACCGACATCAACAAGGACATCCTCAGCGCCGAGAAGAAAGCCGAGATCGCCCAGACCATTCCCCTGGGCCGCCTGGGCGGACCGGACGACGTGGGCGGCGTGTGTGTCTTCCTGGCCAGCGACCTGTCGCAGTACTGCACGGGCATCACGCTGGATGTCAACGGCGGCATGCTGATCCATTGAGTTGTTCATGCGCCGGCCGGCAGGCCGGTGCGGCTTCATCGATTTCCACCATAAAAAAACCCAGGAGACAAAAGATGAAAGACGAAACCGTATCCAAGAAGATCACCCGCCGCCAGGTCCTGAAGGCAGGCGCTGTGGGGGCTGCACTGCCGCTGTTTTCCATTCTCACGCGGCCCGCCAATGCGGCCGAATTTACTTATAAATTCGCCACCGGCCAGGATCCCTCGCACCCGGTCAACAAGCGGGCGCAGGAAGCCATCGACCGTATCCGCAACGCCACCAACGGACGCATGGAGATCAAGCTGTTCCCGGCCAACCAGCTGGGTTCCGATACCGACCTGATGTCGCAGATCCGCAATGGCGGTGTGGAATTCTTCAACCAAGCCAATACCGTACTCTCCACGCTGGTGCCGGCCGCCGGGATCGTCAACACCGGCTTTGCCTTCCAGGATTACACGGCCGTATGGAAGGCCATGGACGGCCCGCTGGGTGCGCACGTACGCGCGCAGATCGAGAAGGTCGGACTGCTGACCATGTCCAAACCGTGGGACAACGGCTTCCGCCAGATCACGACCTCGACCAAGCCCGTCAAGAGCGCCGCCGACGTCAAGGGACTGAAGCTGCGGGTGCCTGCCGCGCCGATGCTGACCTCGCTGTTTTCCGCCCTGGGCGCCAGCCCCACGCCGATCAACTTCAACGAGGTTTATTCGTCACTGCAGACCAAGCTGGTGGAAGGCCAGGAAAATCCGCTGGCCATCATCAGCACCGCGCGCCTGTACGAAGTGCAGAAATTCTGCACGCTCTCCAACCACGTGTGGGATGCGTACTGGATCCTGGGCAACCGCCGTGCCTTCGACAAGCTGCCCAAGGACATCCAGGAAATCGTGCGCCGCGAACTGGACCAGGCGGCCACTGATGAACGTGCCGACATCGCCAGTTTCTCCGGCATGGCGCGCAATGACCTGGCCGGCAAGGGGTTGCAGATCGTCGATGCCGACAAGGATTCCTTCAAGCAAGCGCTGGCCCAGGCCAATTTCTACAAGGACATGCGCGCCAAGTTCGGCGAGGAGGCCTGGAAACTGCTGGAGAGCAGCGTTGGCGCGCTCGGCTGAGGCGCCTCGCTGATCACGAGGGCTGCCGTGCGCCGTGCGCGGGCTCAGTCAAAGCCGCGCACGCGCTCCTTGTCCATGCGCGGCAATTCCCAATGGAAGCGGATCGCCAGCAGGCGCACCGCAAAGCCCAGCAGCAGCGAGGCGAGCGTGGCAATGCGGCCATCGATCTGCCAGTGCAGGATCAACACATACAGGGTGCCCGTCAGCAGCGACACGCTGGCATAGATCTCGCGCCGCAGGACCAGCGGAATCTCGTTGCACAGCACATCGCGCAGCAAGCCGCCAAACACGCCCGTGACCATGCCCAGCATCACCACGATGGCCGGATGGAAGTTGTCGAAGCTGCGCGCGATGTCGCAGCCGATGATGGTGAAGGCCACCAGTCCCAGCGCATCCACCACCAGGAAGGCAGACTTGAAATGATGCAGGGCACGTGCGGCCACGGCCGCGACGATGGCCGCGCAGATGGTGAAAGCTAGGTATTGCGGATGCGCCACCCAGCCCAGCGGATAGTGGCCGATCAGGATGTCGCGCACGGTACCGCCACCGAGTGCCGCCACCGTCCCGATGAGGCAGATGCCGAAGATGTCCATGTCCTTGCGGATGCCCATGAGCGCGCCCGAGACGGCTTCGGCGCAGATGGCGATGAGGTAGATGGTATGCAGCAGCATGGCAGGGTCCGGGCTGGCGGTAGTCGCGAAGCCCGGATTATTGCATGGCGCGGTCCCGACGCCATGCTGCGACACCCAAGATCAGGCGGAGGTGTCGATGATATTGCCGATGGCCTTCACGCCCGAGCTCACGCTGTCAGCCACCGAGTGCGCGGCCGATGAAACGGCATCGACCGTGGTGTCGTAGGCGCTTTCAATCTCGTCGCCGACTTCGGAGGCGACATTCTTGATGGGCTGGATGATGGTGTTGTAGAAGCTGCTGTTGCCGGAGGAGACCGAAGATACGCTCATGTGAAACTCCCTTGTAGTGGTAGGCAGCCGGCATCCCCCTCTGATGAGGGAGATGCGGACAGGAGTTCATCATAGGCAAGCGCAATGGCTGTGCAAAGATGCACACACCCGCTTATCGGGTAAAGAAATGCAATGCCTTGTAAAGCGGTGTAGGCATGCCGCTTGCGCGGCATGCCGCCGGGCCTTACTGGGCCAGCGCCAGCGCCGTTTCCTTCTGGCGCGTGGTGCTGATGGCTGTCACCGCAGCAGGCGAGCGCGGGCCGCCATGGGTGATCTTGAACACCGACATGGCCTGGCTCAGTTTGATGGACTGGTCGCGCAGGTTCTCGGCCGCGGCCGCGGCCTGCTCCACCAGCGCCGCATTCTGCTGCGTGGTCTCGTCGATGGCGTTGACGGCCTGGTTCAACTGTTCGATGCCACCGCTCTGCTCGTTGCTGGCGACCGTGATTTCGGCCATGGTCACCGCCATGTTTTCCACCGCGCCACCGAGGTCGCCCATGGCTTGCGCGGTTTCGCGTACCAGCTGGTTGCCGCTTTCGACCTTCGCACGCGAGTCGTCGATGAGGCCCTTGATGTCCTTGGCGGCGGCCGCCGAGCGTTGCGCCAGCGTGCGCACTTCCGAGGCCACCACCGCAAATCCGCGTCCCTGTTCGCCGGCACGTGCCGCTTCCACGGCGGCGTTGAGCGCCAGGATGTTGGTCTGGAAGGAGATGCCGTCGATCAGTCCGATGATGTCCACGATCTTGTGCGAAGCCGCGTCGATCTCTTCCATGGTTTTGCCCATGCGCTGCACCGAGTGGCTGCCGCGCTGGGCGATGGACGAGGCCGATTGCGCCTGGCGGTCGGCGTTGGCCGCCGAGTCCGCATTCTGGCGCACGGTAGCGGCAAACTGCTCGACGCTGGAGGCCGTCTCTTCCAGTGCCGAGGCTTGCGATTCGGTACGGCTTGAAAGATCCATGTTGCCGCTGGCGATCTCGCCGGTGGAAATCGTCATCGATTCGACGTTGCGGCGCACGTCGCCGATGATAGCGCGCAGGTTGACGTTGAGCTGTTGCAGCGCTTGCAGCAGCAGGCCCATGTCGCCGCGCGCATCGGTATCGATATGCAGGTCGAGGTCGCCGCCGGCCAGCCCATGCACGGACTTGATGGCCCGCTGCAAGGGCGCCACGATGCTCGCATGCAGCACTGCCCACGATCCCAGCAGCAGGGCGGCACCGGCGAGGGTACCCAGCCATACCGCATAGGGGCTGCCGCCAGCCGTTTGCACGGCATTGCCCGCTACCGCTCCGCCGAGGATGAACATGAGCGTGAGTGCGCTCATCATCCAAGCGAGCCGCTTGGCCACCGGCAGATCGCGCAGGCCTTGCAGCCAACCCATGAGGCCAGTGCGCGCCACTGCGCCGCGACGGATGCGCAGGCCGCGCGCCTGGCCGCCGACGAAGGCGCGATAGGCGCTGTCGGCCGCCTGCACCTGCTCCCGCGAAGGGCGTGTGCGCACCGACATGTAGCCGACCGCGCGGCCGTTCTCGCGCACCGGGGTGACGTTGGCCTGGACCCAGTAGTAATCGCCATTCTTGCAGCGGTTCTTGACCAGGCCGTTCCAGGGCAGGCCCTCCTTGAGCGTGGCCCACATGTCGGCGAAGGCTTCGCGCGGCATCTCGGGATGGCGCACGATGTTCTGCGGGGCCCCGATCAGCTCGGCTTCGTCGAAGCCGCTGATTTCCACGAAGTACGGATTGACGTAAGTGATGTTGCCCTGCAGGTCGGTCTTGGAAACGATGGACTTGCCATCCTCCAGCAACCGTTCGGTGGTGGTGATCGGTAGATTCGTGCGCATGCTTGTCCCCCCGTTGCCCTGACCATCGCTGACCCTGCCGGATCGATGGTCCTGCCGCTGTTGAAGAAAGCTGCGGTGCTTCGTCCCCAAGCGCCGCGGCCCCGTTTTTCAAGCCAGGCTCAGGGGCCCGGCATTGGAATTCCAAGTCGGTGTAAAGGCGATCCGTGGCATGTCCGTGAGGGATGCTCGCCGCCAGCCTGTCTCGGCGTGGTCAGCGTAGCGCGGCTACCACCAAGTCGTGAATCTAAATGCTGGCCCGCAATTTCAATCCATCAAAAAGGCGGGCAATTACATCAATCAAGCGCAACAGCGAGCGCTGATGCTTACGTTAGCGGGCGGCGTTTTTGATGTGCGGAAATCTTTCCCCGCATCATCGGTACTGGCAGTACAGTCTCGCATCTACTGGCGAGGCTGTACCTGGAACAGCACGCCCTGCGGCACCAGCTCGACCGAGAGCAATTGGTCGGCCACGACCTCGGTCATGCGCTGGCCGGGATTGTCCAGGGCGACCGTGGTGAGGCGGGTAATGAGGGGCAGCAGCTTGTCCTCGCTGCCGGAGATGAAGCTGCGCGCGGCACTGGAGGCGCAGATCAGGAATTCCTCGCGGGCGCCAGGGACCTTGTTGGTCATCATCACGCCCACATTGCGCAGCTCGCCCTTCTTGTTGAGCGTGCCGATGAGCGTGGTCTGGGCCGGGCCGACCTGGGTGTCGAGCACGTATTCATATTTGCCCGGATGCAGGCGCGACGGGTCCAGCATGTAGAGGTGGGCCATGTGCTCCGGCTCTTCCACTTTCATGTCCTTGAGCACGTCAGCCAGCCGGTTGTTGAAGCGATCGGCGAACTGCTTGGGCGTGAGACCCAGCGTGGTCTGCGCCGCTTCGTGGGCCGCCAGTTCCTGGTCGATGTGGCGGTCGCAGCCGGCGGCCAGCAAGGAAGCGGCCAGCAGGGCGCAGGACAAGAGACGCAGCGGGGATCGTAAAAGTGTCAGCATGTTCGTCAGAATGTCGCGTGTTTCGCTACATTGTGCATCATTTACGGGGCGCTTGAACCTGTCGCAGATCAAGCGCGCAGGCCGGTTTGTGTGGGTTGGTGATAAAGTACCTGGCTGACAACAAGGCAATACGACAACATCCGAACCGACGCCAAGCCATGACAGCCTCCCCCTCCGGCCAGCCCGCTGCCGCCGTCCAGTCCGATCTGCACGAACTGCGCGAGATCATCCGCCGCTTCTCCAGCGAGCGCGACTGGCTGCGTTTCCATACGCCCAAGAATCTCGCCATGGCCCTCTCGGTGGAGGTGGCCGAGCTGGTGGAGCACTTCCAGTGGCTGCCCACGGGCGCCGATCATGAACTCGATGAGGCCGCACGCGAGGGCATCCGTCATGAGATGGCCGATGTGCTGGTCTACCTGATCCAGCTGGCCGACCACACCGGCGTGGACCTGCGCAGCGCCGTGCTGGAAAAGATGGAACTGAATCGCCGCAAGTATCCGGTCGAACTGGCCCGGGGCAATGCGCGCAAATACAGCGCCCTGTCCGGCCCGGCTACCGATGCCGACACTGAGTCCGATGCCCGCTGACGCAGGCCTCATCCTTGCTTGTCCCCCTCACAAGTTCGCTGCCCGGAGCCTGCCTTGACCAACTGGAATGACGGTTACGTCGTCGACATCGCCTACACCTATGGCTACTACCCCGGCATGAATCCGGCGCGCCTGCCGCTGGCCTTTGCCTTCCACGGTCTGCAGGCACCGGCCATCCACACCGCTTGCGAACTGGGTTTCGGGCAGGGCCTGTCGACCAACTTCCACGCTGCAGCCTCCACCACGCGCTGGTGGGGCAATGATTTCAATCCCCTGCAGGCGGCCTTCGCCCAGGAACTGGCGGCGGCCAGTGGCAGTGGTGCGCAGCTGGAGGATTCCAGCTTTTCGCATTTCTGCCGCCGCGATGATCTGCCGGATTTCGATTTCATCGCCCTGCATGGCATCTGGAGCTGGGTCTCCGAAGACAACCGCCAGATCATCCTCGATTTCATCGACCGCAAGCTCAAGCCGGGCGGCGTGCTCTACCTGAGCTACAACACCCAGCCTGGCTGGTCGGCCTTCATGCCGCTGCGCGACCTGCTGGTGCAGCACACGCAACTGGCCGGCAACGAGGAGCGCGGCCTGCCCACCGCCGCCCGCATCGAAGCCGCGCTGGCCTTTGCCACACGCCTCTTCGAGACCGATCCGGTCTATGCCCAGGCCAACCCCTTCATGCGGGACCGCCTCAAGATGCTGCTGCAACAGCCACGCAGCTATCTGGCGCACGAATACTTCAACCGCGACTGGCATGCCGAGCCCTTCGCCGAGATCCATCGCCGCTTCTCGCAAGCGGGTCTGCAGTTCGCCTGCCCGGCACACTACATCGACCATCTCGACATGGCCAACTTCACGCCCGCGCAGCGCCAGTGCCTGGCCGAGATCGAGGATCCGGTGCTGTACCAGAGCACGCGCGACTTCATGGTCAACCAGACCTTCCGGCGCGACTACTGGGTGCGTGGCGGCCAGGTGCTCGATGAGCGCCAGCGCGTGCAGGCGCTGGCGCTGCAAAGCGTGGTGCTGCTGACCGAACCCGACAAGGTGCCCCTGACGATCCAGAACGTGGCCTCCGAGATCACGCTCAACCGCCTCATCTACGAACCCATCCTGCAAGCGCTCTCGGACTACCAGCCGCACACGCTGGTGGACCTGGCAGCCTCGCTGGCGCATCGCAACCTGAACCTGTCGCAGGTGATCGACTCGGCCCTCATGCTGATCGGCACCGGCCACGCTGCTCCGCTGCCGCCCGAACCCGATGCCGCCACCTCGGCGCAGATCGCCCGCCGTACCGCCGACCTCAATGCCCACCTGCTGCAACGTGCGGCCATGGTGCTGCCGGACAGCCAGGAGGGCGACATCAGCCATCTGGCCAGTCCCCTGACCGGGGGCGGGGTGAAGGTGGAGCGGGTGGAGCAGTTGTTCCTGCTGGCGCGCGAGATCTGCGGCGACGACGTGGAAGCCTGGCCGGCCCAGGCCTGGCAGCACATCGCCGCCCAGGGCAAGCGGCTGGTGCGCGATGGCGTGCGGCTGGAAGGGGAAGAGGAAAACCTGGCCGAACTGGCGACCCAGGCACGGCTCTTCGCACGCACCCGGCTGCCCTTGCTGCGCGCCTTGCAGGTGGCCTGAGCTCGCCATGCAGCGCTACGGATGAGCTTGCAGCCGGTGATCTTTCGGGCGATCCTCACGCCCGGCCTGCCAGCCGCATGACAGCACCCTGACAAGGCAGCGCGATCGTGCCACCGCTCTGCAATCGCGTTGCATCGCAGCGCACTAGCCTGTAGCATTTCGCGTGGCCGTATTGCCGGCCATCACTGCCGTGCCTCTCTTTAAGGAAAGTCGGTCTCCAGCTTATGTCCCTGTCTCGTCAACTCCAAACACGCCTGACCCTCTCCGGCACCGCTGCCGCGCTCCTCACCGCCGTCGTGCTCAGCGCCATGGCCATCAGCGGCAGCACGCAGGGCCTGGTCATTGCCGCCGTGGTGCTGGTCCTGCTGTCGGCCTTGCTGTCCTGGCTGCTGGCGCGGCAATGGCTGCAACCGCTGTCGGCCGTGGAGGCGGGCATGCAGCAGCTGCAGGAAGAACACAAGCAGCTGGTGGAACAGCGCGATGACGCCCGCACCCACCTGGAAGAAATGGAAAAGACCCTGGCCCGCGTGGGCCTGGAAGACGCGCTGACCGGCCTGGCCAATCGCCGCCAGTTCGAGCGCGGCCTGCTGGAAGAATTCAACCGTGCGGCCCGTACCAACCTGTCGCTGGCCATCATCATGATCGACATCGATCTCTTCGATGAGTACAACGCCAGCTACGGCCGCATGGCCGGTGACAAGGTCTTGCGCCGGGTCGGCAGCGCCATCCGCGATACCAACGTGCGTCCGGAAGACCTGCTCTCGCGCTTCGGTACCCAGGAGATCGCCGTGCTGCTGCCGGGTTCGCGCCTGGACGGCGCACTGATCGTGGCCGAGCGTATCCGCAAGTCGATCGAGCAGCTCAACATCGAACACAGCGCCAGCCCGACCGGGCGCGTGACCATCAGCATCGGCATCGCGTCCATCGCCCCGCAGCGCCAGGTCGACGAACCCGAGACCGTGCTGCGCGAATCGGAACAGGCCCTGGCGCTGGCCAAGGCTTCCGGGCGCGATTGCATCCGCACTGCCGAGGACCTCAAGAAGGCCTGAGCCACCCCCTCAAGGCCGCGCCATCACGACAATGCCGCCCGGTGGTCACCCACCGCGCGGCATTTTTCATGGTCCTCTGGCCGTCTGGATCAGGGCTGCTCAGGCCCCGGCACCAGGAACTTGGACTTGGCGCAATACATCTTGGCGTTGGTATCGTTGTAGACGATCTTGCTGCCGGCTTGCGATTGCCGCACCGGATAGGCCGAGTCATCCTCGGGCGTGAAGCGGATGCCCAGCGCGCCCTTGATGGCATCGGTCAGCTTGACCGGGGTGGTGTTGAAGTAGGCACCGATGAAATCGGCCTGGCTGTTGCTGTCATTGACCAGGAAATCGGTGGCCTGCATGCCCCACAGCGAGATGTTGGTGGCCTTGAACCAGTAGGCCCCCCCTTCGGTCTTGTAGGGCGGCCCGAAGGCGGCCACCAGGTAATCGTAGAAATACTTGCTGTTGAGCTGGTTCAGGCACAGCAGGGCATTGCCGACCTCGATGCCAAAACTGGGTTGCGGCGCGGCCTGCGCAGCGGGTGCGGCGGCCACGGCACCGGCCAGCGTCAGCACCAGCGCGCACAGGCGCGGGCGCAGGCAGGTGCACAGGCGAGATGCGATCTTCAAACGGACTCCCGGAAATTGCCGTCTTGGCATGTTGTCGGTACGGCACGCAGGGCGGGCCGGGGAGTCGATTGTAGGGGGGATTTGAGATTTTTTCCAAACAGCAGTCTTTTTTTGCTGTGGAGGATCTCCTAGCGCTTGCCGCGCAACACCCGGTCGCCGCGCGCCGAGCGGCCTTCCTGCGGTGCTTCGATGGCGGCCAGGTGCCCGAGGCCATCGAGGAAGGAGGCGATGCCGGTGCCCTTGACCAGTACGCAAGGCTTGCCCAGCTTCTTGCAGGTGCTCTTGACCAGGTGATAGGCGTTGTGGCTGATGTTGCCGGAGGCGCAGATGACGATGTCGGCGGCGGCCAGCATGGGCGTGAGCCGGTGCAGGTTGTCTTCGCGTCCGCCATCGTGATGCAGGAAGCGCCCGGCGCGGGTTTCGATCTCCGTCCGGTAGTGATTGCGCGCGCCGGTCAGGCCGCCTACGCAGAGCACACAGCGGTCGCCGAGCGACAAGGCGATGGGGGCAGCAGTGGAGGCAGAAGCGGAGGCAGCAGCACGCATGAGGGGACTCGCAGGAAGTCAGTGACGGTCCCAGCCTAACTGCTGTAGTGCCGCTTGCGAACGAATCAATTTGCAGCAGCATATGCGCTTTGCGTTGGCGCAGCGCCCCGGCCGATCAGGCAGCGGGCGGTGGAGCGGCAGACGCCGGTGGTATTGGCGGAGCGGCCGCCGAGGATTGCTGTGCGCGCACCTGGCGCTGCATGGCCCGTACGAAGTCGGGCAGGCGGCGGCCATTGCGGTCCGGATAATGGCCGTGCTCGCTCATCTGGCGCACGCGATCCAGGCGGAAGGAACGGAAATCGTCGCGCGTCTCGCACCAGGCAGCCAAGAGCCAGGTGCCGCCAAAGAAGGCCAGCGCCAGCGGCCACACCACTCGCTGGCTGCTGCGCTGCTGCGCATCGGTATAGTGCAGCAGCAGTTTGTGGCGGCTGTTGATGGCCTGGCGGATGGCTTCGAGCCGCTCGCCCTGGCTGCAGTCGTCCTGCATGGCCGGTGCGAAGAGCGGCGTGGCCTCGACGAAATCGCGTTTTTCCTTGGGCAGGGCCAGCACCACCTTGGCCAGCGCCGAGGCCGCCGAGGCGCCCAGCTGCGGGCCGCCCCAGGCTTGCACCATGCGCATGCCGATCACCAGCGCATCGATTTCATCGGCGTTGAACATCAGCGGCGGCAGGTCATAACCTGGCTTGATGCGATAGCCGACTCCGGCTTCGCCATCCACTGGCACGCCCGAGAGCGACAGGTCGCGGATGTCGCGATAGACCGTGCGCTCCGACACCGACAGCCATTGCGCCAGCTGGCGCGCCGTGGTGAGACGGCGTCCGCGCAGGTACTGGGTGATCTGGAACAGGCGATCGGCTCGGCGCATGGCAGGGGCAGTGAAAAATGATGCGCGCCATTCTGGCACGCATACCCCTGGCCCGCCACGAACTTCGATGCTGCTGTGCAAGATGCGCGCATGGCGTGGCATGGCGAGCCGATCCGGCTCGTCAATGCATCGCGTGCAAGGCCAGGCGATTGCCTTCGCTGTCGATGAACTGGGCGATGTAGCCGATATCGTTGGGCAGCTGGAAGCGTTCCATAGTGACTTCACCACCGGCCGCCTTGACGCGGTCGAGCACGGCCTGGATCGAGGGGCCGGCATCGAGGTAGATCAGCGTGCCCTGGCGGGTCGGCTCCAGCCAGCCGGGGCCGGTCAGGCAGCCGATGGACTGGCCGTCATTGCGCACGAAGATGGCCATCGGACCTTCTTCGGACAATTGCTCCTGGCGCAGCGTGGTGGCAAAGACGGCTTCGTAGAAGCGGGTGGCGCGCTGCAGGTCCTTGGTGGCGATCTCGAACCAGTTGACTTGGGTTTGCATGATGTTCTTCCTTTTCTTGGGAGGGGAGCGTTGTCTATGCCGGCTGGCATGGAACGCATCATGCGCGAGGGCTACTGACACCGTCCTGTCAGTAGCCCTCGCGCCCGGGGAAGAATTGGTCAGCAATCAGCGCGTGGCCACCGCTGCAACGCCCTCCTGCTGCGGCTGCCCGCCAATGTGTTCATCTTCGTGGCCAGCGGCATAGCGGCGGGCCAGCACCGCGCACAGCATCAGCTGCATCTGGTGGAACAGCATGATCGGCAGCAGCACCACTGCCGCACCACTGCCGGCAAACAGCACCGAAGCGATGGGGATGCCCGAGGCTAGCGACTTCTTGGAGCCGCAGAAGACCAGCACGATTTCATCGCCACGCGGCATTTTCAGGGCGCGCGCGCCGTAGGTGGTCACCAGCAGCACGGTGCCCAGCAGCACCGCATTGACCAGTACCAGCAAGGCCAGCTGGCCCGGCGGGAACAGGTGCCACACGCCCTGCGCCACGGCCACGCTGAAGGCGGCATAGACCGACAGCAGGATGCCGCCGCGATCGACGACATTGACGATGACCTTGTGGCGATTGATCCAGTCCCCGATCCACGGACGCATCAGGTTGCCCAGCACGAAGGGCAGCAGCAGTTGCAGCAGGATGCTCAGCACCTGCGACATGCCGTTGGCTTCATGATGACGATGCAGCAGCAAGGTCACCAGCAGCGGCGTGATGACGATGCCCAGCAGGTTGGAAGCCGTGGCGCCGCAGATCGCCGCCGGCACGTTGCCGCGTGCAATGGAGGTAAAGCCGATCGAGGATTGCACGGTGGAGGAGAGCGTGCAGACGAACAGCACGCCCATCCACAGTTGCGGTGTCAGCAGGTCGGGCACGGCGCTCTTCAGGGCCAGGCCCAGCAGCGGGAACAGCAGGAAGGTCGAGGCCAGCGTCAGCAGATGCAGGCGCGGCTGCTTCAGTCCGGAGAGCGCCGCCTCGCGCGAGAGCTTGGCCCCATGCAGGAAGAACAGCAGCGAGATGGCCGCATTGCTGGCGATGTGCATGAAGTGCTCGAAGCTGCCGGTGGCCGGGAAGAAGGTGGCCAGCAGCACGGTGCCGATGAGCAACTGGGTGAAGCGGTCGGGGAGAAAGCGGTTCATGGCGCGCTCGCGGAAAAAATGAAGGGATGATTCGGGTTTGCCCTCATGATAGGAAAGCCAACGGCCATCGGGAACCCCTCTGATCGCGTTGACTGTCATCGGAAAGTCCGATGATAATGGCCGCATGCTCAATCCCCTCTGGCTCCAGACCTTCGCCACGGCCGCGACCTCGTCCAGCTTCACCGAGGCCGGGCGCCAGCTCGGGCTCACGCAATCGACGGTGAGCGACCACATCCGCCGCCTGGAAGAGAGCCTGGGCCGCCGCCTCTTCGTGCGCGATACACACTCCCTCGCGCTGACCGCCGATGGCGAAAGCCTGCTGGTCCATGCACGCCTGATCTTGCAGGCGCATGCCCGCGCCGAGGCGCAATTCAGCGCCCCGCGCCTGCGTGGCCGGGTGCGCTTCGGCACCTCCGACGACCTCGCCATGGGCCCGCTGCCGGACATGCTGGCGGCCTTTCGCAGCCAGCATCCCGAAGTCGAACTGGAAATCACCATCGGCCTCACCAGCGAGCTCTATGCCTCGCTGGACCAGGGCAAGCTGGACTTGCTGGTCGGCAAGCGGCGCGCCGGAGAATCGCGCGGGCACAGCATGTTCTCCACGCCCATGCAGTGGCTCACGCGGCCCGATACCCTGGTCGACCTCACCGAACCCTTGCCCCTGATCCTGCTGCCTGAGCCCAGCATCACACGTGCGGCGACCTTGCAGGCGCTGGGCAAGTCGGGGCATCACTGGCGCATCGTCTGCACCAGCGGCAGCCATGCGGGCTGCATGGCGGCGGCGCGCGGCGGGCTGGGGCTGGCGGCGTTGCCGCAGCATCTGGCCTCGCGGGACCTGGTGGTGCCGTTGAATCATGCGGCGCTGCCGCGCCTGCCGGATGTGGAATATGTGGCGCTCACGGCGCGGCGCTTGTCGCGGCCGGCCGATACGCTGTACCAGATCCTGATGGCCAGCCGCTTGAGCCGCGGCTGAAGAGCCCGGCGGGGGCGGGTTTCAGGCCGCCTCGACAATCAGCGCCGGAGCGTTCAGGGAACGGATGCGGCGATCCACGAAATAGCCACCGGCTTCCATGTAGCGCAGGTAGTGGCGTCCACATTGCGTGCAGCGCGCGATATTGCAGCGGTTGTACGGATACCATGCCGGCGCGACGGGAGCCTCGGGCGAGGCGTAGCGGGTGCCCTGCGGATGATATTCGGTGAAGGTCGGTTCGTCGTAGGGATCGGCAATGAGCGTGGCCACGTCCACCAGTTGCGTTTCCGGCAGCGACAGCGGCAGGCTGATCCAGCCGCTGCTGTCGGCCGCGCGGCAATTACAATCCATGGTGATGGCCGCACTGTCGGCTGCCAGGGTGCGCAGTTGCGCCAGGTCCGGATGGGGGAGCAGGTCTTGCATGAGCGGAGTCAATCAGTGCGCGAACGCGCAATTGCCTGTGGATAAGCGAAGTGCAAATGCTATAAACGATTTATCCACAGGCTGGCCGAAAACAAGAAAAAACAGAGAAAACTATTTTTTCGGGTTGTAGCGAATATCGCCTTCGAACAGCTGTGCGGTGCCGCCCCCCAGGTCCGATTGCACCGGCCACACTTCATGCCCGATGCGCAACTCCGTACCTTCGTAGACGGCCTTGGCCACGATGATGCGTGCGTCTTCGGCCGCGACCATGCCGTCCTTCATCTGGCTCACTTCTTCCAGCAGCACCTTGACCTCATAGGCCAGCGCCTTGCGCTTGTCGCTGGTCTCATGGAGGATTTCCGGGGTGGCCTTTTCGGGATTGAGCTTGTAGTAGCTCTGCTGCTTGATGGTGCGATCCAGCTCGGCCACCTTGCGGGTGTATTCCTGTTCCTTGATGGCGATCTTCTCTTCCAGATACGGATCGAGGCCGACCTGGATGCGCGTATGCGTGGTGGTGGACGCACCGATCACATTGGCACGGATCAGGTTGGTCGCTTCCACGCGGCCGCCGATGATGTGGCCGGTGCGCGGATTGCCCTTGCCGACGGTGATCTCGTTGCCGGCCAGCAGCTCGCAGTGACGGGCGTTGCCCAGCACCAGGATGTCTTCGGCGGCTTCGATGTGGGCGCTCTCGGCGAACATCACCTGCACCGATTTCTGCGAACTGATGCGCGAGGCAATGGCAGTCGTGCCGGCTTGCGCGGTGACGCCTTCGCTGTGGCCGATCACGCCGCCCTTGACCGTGACGCTGCCGCCGGCCACGATCTCGGCCGCTTCCACGGTGCCGTTGATGACCACGTCGCCGCCCACATTCATCTTCATGCCGGTGAGCACGTCGCCGGAGACGCGCACCGTGCCTTCGAAGCTGAGGTTGCCGGTGGAGAGGTCGACGTTTTCCACATCCAGCACCGGGTTGACCTTCACGCCATTCTTGATGACCGTGGGCTGGCCCGGCACGATGGCCACCAGCAGGTCGGGGTCTTCTTCACTGGGTTCGGCACCGATGCATTCCTTGGAGAAGGGGACGTCGGCAATCGGCCGTGCCGGCACCTTGCCGCCACGGATGTCGATGCCATCCTGGCCCGGCACCGGTGGCGTGCGGCGCATCAGCGGATCACCGACCTTGACCAGCAGAATGTGGCCCATGTCGGCGTAGGAGACCACGGCGTCTTCGTCGATGTCGGCCAGCTCTTCTTCCTTTTCTTCCAGCAGGCTCTCGAAACGGGCCGGCTCGGCAGGCGTGGGCATGAGGCCCTGTGCCACCACCAGCTTGTTGCAGAATCCCGCCGAGAGCGCCCCGCGCAGCTGCTCGTGCAGGATGCCGTAGGTGATGCCGGCGGCGCGGATGGCGTTGACCACTTCCACGCTCTTGGCGCGGCCACCGTAGGGCGGCACCAAGGTCAGCGAGGCCGTCATCAGGTCATCGGCCACATCGAGCGAGAACTCGCCATCGCGCCGTTCGGCGATGACCTGGGTGATGGGTTCCTTGGCATCCTCGGCCTTGCGCACGAAGCCATTGAGGACCGAATCCTGGAAAAACAGTTTGGTCAGCCCATGATCGGTCATGGCCTGTTTCAGGAAGGCCAGCGTCAGCGGCGGGAAGCCCTGCACGGGTTGCCAGGTGGCGCTCAGTTCGCCGCTGGCCCTGTCGAACGCAAACGACAGCGGTTGCGGGGTTGCTTGGTTCATGCTGTTCCTCGATGTAAGGCTGCACCGGGTCTGTCTAGGATCGCTCGCGTGGCATGGCACAAGCCAGTGACGCGGGGATGTCTGGTCCTGCTATGGAGGTGCGGGCCGTGATCCGGCGCGTTGCTGACTGCACCGGCAAAAAGGCGGCGGCAGTCCCCCTGACGCAATACGGATGACATTGTAATGTGGCAAGATGATCCAGTAATTTGTTCGATAGCACAAGTTTTGCCATTTTTGGCTCTAGATTAGGCTCTTATCGTTGGTTTTATGTTAAGTACCCAAATAGAAGACTTCAAGGGGGAAGATCCTCGCGATGATGCATTGAATGCGGCCCGATATCGGGCCGGGCGCACCAGTACGCTGGTGAGCATCGTGGTCAACATCGCGCTGGTGATGCTGCAGGTGACGGCCGGCGTGTTCTCCGGATCGCAGGCCCTGATTGCGGACGGCATTCATTCCTTGTCCGATCTCATTGCCGATTTCGTGGTGCTGCTGGCCGGCCATCACAGCCGCAAGCAGGCCGACGACGATCACCAATATGGTCACCAGCGTTACGAAACGGCGGCCTCGCTGGCGCTGGGTGCATTGCTGCTGGCCGTGGGCCTGGGCATGCTGGTGTCGGCGGCGCAGAAGATCCAGCACTATGGCCAGACGCCGCCGGCCCATGTGGCGGCCTTGTGGGTGGCCCTGGCAGCCTTGCTGGCCAAGGAACTGCTGTTTCGCTACATGCTGCGCATCGCCGAGCGCGTGCGCTCCAGCATGCTGGTGGCCAATGCCTGGCATGCGCGTTCGGATGCGGCCTCCTCGCTGGTAGTAGCACTGGGTATCGTTGGCAGCCTGGCCGGCTTCACTTTGCTGGATCCGGTGGCCGCGGCGGTGGTGGGCTTGATGGTGGTGCGCACCGGCTGGGGATTTTTCTGGAGCGCGCTGCATGACCTGATGGACCGCGCCGTGTCCGCTGAAGAGGCCCAGGCCATTCGCGCCACCATCCTCGCCACGCCCGGCGTGCAGGGCTTGCACGACTTGCGCACGCGGCGCATGGGCGATCTCACGCTGGTCGATGTGCATCTGGAAATCGATGGCGGCCTCACCGTCACCGAAGGCCATGCCATTGCCATCGACGCGCGGCGCCGGGTGCTGGCGGCGCATCCTGTACTGGATGTGATGACGCATGTGGATCCGGTCGATGCGGTCGATGCGCCAGAGCAGGGTGATGCGCACTGATCGTCACAATGTCTGCCTGGCAATACAATGTGTAGCGTACGCCGCATCATTCTGACGAACCCGGCACGACAACTTGTCTAGCGCGGCCGTCTTCGTTTAAAATCCGGGCTTCTCTTTGGGGAGTAGCCAGCTTCCGGGTCATCCGGAAGAGCCCGTGTCAACATTCTCGGCAGCATCGATGCCGTGGCGCGGGTAGCCATCCAGGTAGGCGAGACCATAGACGTATCCTGCGGCCAGGCTGGGCGCGCAGGCACGTCCATGGACTTTTCGCCCGGCCAAGGAATCCCCGCTCATGAATTTCCCTGCTCTCCTTCTCCTCGCGCTGGCGATGTCTACCGACGCCTTTGCGGCCGCCATCGGCAAAGGTGCCGCCATGCAGAAGCCACGCTTCCTGCAGGCTTTGCGCATCGGCCTGCTGTTCGGCGTGATCGAAGCCATCACTCCCCTGATCGGCTGGTTCGCCGGTTCTGTCGCGACCAAATGGGTTTCGGAATGGGATCACTGGATCGCCTTCGTGCTGCTGCTGGTGCTGGGTGCCCGCATGATCCGCGAAGGCTTGAGCGATGATGACGAGGAAGAAGACGCCGGCGCCACCCCGCAGAAGCAATCCGTCCTCATGCTGGCCCTCACTGCGGTGGCCACCAGCATCGACGCCATGGCCGTGGGCGTGGGCCTGGCCTTCATCGACGTCAACATCCTCGAAGCCGCGCTCCTGATCGGCCTGGCCACCACCACCATGGTCACCATCGGCGTGATGGTCGGCCGCGTGCTGGGCCACCTGATCGGCAAGCGCGCCGAGATCATCGGTGGCGTGGTGTTGATTGGCGTGGGGGCGGCGATCCTCTATGAACACCTGAGCCGCACGGGCGGCTGATTCAGACTGGTGCCGCGTGACGCAGCCTGGCTGCGCGCTCGGCACAGTATTGGGCAGCCATCAGGCGGAAGGCCGTGACCGCCGGGTTGTCCTGGTCCGCGCGCCAGGCCATGCTCATCTCGGCGCGCGGCACGTCGCCGGCCAGCGGACGGAATTCCACCCGGTCGTAATGGAAGCGCTGGGCCGAGGCCGGCAAGATGCCTACGCCCAGCCCGGCGCGCACCAGCGACAGGATGGTGTGGCTCTGGTCGATGTATTGCGTGAAATCGGGTTTGACGTCCGCCGCACCCAGCATGGCCATGATGCGTTCGTAGAAATATTTTCCATGCGTGGGCGAATGCATGATGAAGGGCTGGCCATCGAGCTGGCTCGTGGCGATGCGCTCATGGGCGGCCAGTGCATGGCCTTGCGGCATGGCCAGGACCAGGGGCTCGTCATCTACCAGCTGCAACTCCAGCGGCTGGCGTGATGAGACCGGTCGCAGGAAGCCGATGTCGATGGTGTTGGCGGTGAAGGCTTCCAGTTGCGACACCGAAATCAGTTCGAACAGCACCACGTCGATCTCGGGCAGGCTCTTGCGCGCCTGCATCAGCAGTTCCGGAATCAGCTCATAGCCGGCCGCACCGGTGAAGCCGACCCGCACGCGCCCGGTCTTGCCCTGGCTGGCGCGGCGTACCGTGCTTTCGGCCTGTTCCGACAATTGCAGCAGGCGTGACGCATCGGCCAGGAAGACCCGGCCTTCGGTGGTCAGGCGCACGGTGCGCCCGACCCGTTCAAACAATTGCACGCCCAGCCTGTGTTCGAGCAGATGGATCTGCCGCGACAGGGGCGGCTGCGTCATGTTCAGCAGCACCGCTGCACGACGGAAATTGAGTTCGGTCGCAGCGACCACGAAACAACGGACTTGAGCCAGATCGAGCATGGGGATTCGCCGGTAAGGGGAGCGTGCATTATAGGCAGGTCCGCTCCCGGCCACGGCCATGATCCTCTTCAGGTAGTGAGGCTGCCCTCTGGCCGCTGTCCGGCCAGAGCTTGCGCCAGGCTGGCCAGCACCATCTCGCCCATGGCCGTGCGGGACTCCACGGTAGCGCTGGCGCGGTGCGCCTGCAATACCACCTGGTCCATCTCCAGCAAGGCTACCGGCACGTTGGGTTCATCGACGAACACATCCAGTCCCGCACCGGCGATGACGCCGCGCTGCAAGGCATCCACCAGATCCTCTTCCACCACCAGCTTGCCGCGCGCGATGTTGATGAGGATGCCCTCGCGCCCGAGCGCATCGAGCACGGCGGCATTGATGATGCCTTGCGCCTTGTCGGCGGCGGCCGCCAGGACCAGCACATCGCTCTCACGCGCCAGTGGCAGCAGCTCGGCCTGGAAGCTGTAGGGCAGGTCCTCCATGGCGCGCAGGTCGGTATAGGCGATCGGGCAGCCGAAGGCCGCTGCGCGTTGTGCGATGGCGCGGCCCACCTTGCCCATGCCGACGATGCCCACGCGCTTGCCGCTCAGGCGGCGCGACAGTGGAATGGCTGTCGGTGAAGGATGGCGCACCCAGTCACCGCGCTGCACGAAAGCATGGCCCGGACAGAGCTGCCGGCTCACCGCCAGCATCAGTCCCAAGGCCAGGTCAGCCACATCCTCGGTCAGCGCGCCGAAGGTGCCGGTCACCGGCAGCCCCTTGCTGCGCGCATGGTTGAGGTCCACCGCATCGGTGCCCACACCATTGACCGCCACCACCTTCAACGCCGGCAGGCGATCCATGAGCGCATTGCTGATGCCGGTGTGGCCGCCGGTGATGACGCCTTCGATCACCGCACCATGGCGCTCGATATAGGCTTCCTTGTCCTCTTGCTCGAACAGGCGGTGCATGTGGTAGAGGCTTTCCAGCTTGTCGTTGATGGCCGGGACCAGGATGGGATTGAGCTGCAGCACGTGGCGTTTCATGGGGGGACTCCTTCTCGTTCGGTGGCAATGCCGGCGGATGATGCGGGCATTCCGGCAGGGCGTCCAATCCGAAAAGGCTATCAATTGATTCACGAAATGGTGGCTGGTTCGGTATCAGTATCGATTCAATCCGCACATCACTTGATAGCCAGAAAAGATTGGACGCGCTGCAGGGCCGCGGCCATGATTCCCAGCGTCGGCCACCGAGACACGCAGGGGCCGCAATGAATGCCGGGCGTCCACAGATCCCTCAAGGCACACACAACAAAGCCCGCCACCCGCACAGGAGACAAGCATGAACCTGGGATCACCCCGGACCGGCCGCGCGCTGCCGTCGTAAGCGCGGCAGTGCCACGCCATTGCCGCCATCCATAACGATAAACACGAGACACGCCCAAGGAGTCCGACGATGAATCATGTCGACGCCGCCGACCCGGTCGGCCGCCGCAGTTCCTCCGCATCCGCCTCATCCGCCGCCCCGGCCGCCAGTGTGGCCGCACCCCTGGCCCAGCAGAAACCGACCCGCTATCGCTGGGTGGTGATGGGCCTGATCTTCATGATCTGGGCCATTGCCTGCGCCGACCGCGCCAATTTCGGCATCGCCTTGCCCTACATGAAGAAGGAGTACGGCATCTCCAATACCGAAGCCGGGCTGATCGTGAGCCTGTTTTCGTTTGCCTACGGCATCGTGCAGATTCCGGTCGGGCTGATGTACAAGCGCCTGAGCGAAAAGACCACCGGCATTCTCTTTTCGGTCTTCATGCTGCTGACATCGCTATTCACCGGCCTCATGGGCACGACCTCCTCGGTGCTGCTGTTGCAGCTCTACCGCGTGGGCCTGGGTTTGTCGGAAGGACCGCTGGGCATCGGCTGTACCAACGTCATCAATCGCTGGTTCCCGCCCGAGGAAAAGGGCACCGCCACCGGGCTCTGGATTGCCGCCTCCAAGCTCGGCCCGCTGATCGTGCCGACGGTCTGCATCATCGTCATCCAGCTCTGGGGCTGGCGCGAAATCTTTTACGTATTTGCGGTGCCGGGCATTTTCCTGGCCATCCTGTGGTTCTTCCTGGTGACCAACTCGCCGGCCGAAAATCGTTTCTGCAACGAGGCCGAACGCCGCTACATCACGCAGGACCTGCCGGCCGGTCCTGCCAGCGGCGGCGCACGCCCGGCCCAGGGCGCGCAAGTGGCACCGATGCCCTGGCTGGACGGCATCAACCGCACCCGCCGCGTGCCGCGCCTGGAAACGCTGCGCCAGGTCTTCACCTCCTGGAACGTGATCGGCGTGGCCATCGGTTATGGCTGCATGATCGGCATCAGCAACATCTTCATGTCGTGGATCCCGACCTACCTGGTCACGGTCAAGGGTTTTGCCTCGGTGAAGATGGGTTTCCTGGCCTCGGCTCCCTTCATCGGGGCGGTGGCCGGCAACATGCTGGGCGGGATCATCTCGGATCGCCTGCTCGGTGGCCGCCGCAAGCCCATGATGCTGCTGGGTGCGCTGGGCACGGCCGTGATGACGCTGATGCTGGTGCAAGCGCCGGACAGCGTGCTCTATCTCGGGGCCATGCTGATGCTGTCGGGCCTGATGCTGGGCATCGGCTTTGCCGGGTATTCGGCCTATCCGATGGGGCTGGCGACCAAGTCCACCTATCCGACCGCGTTCGGCATCGTCAATTCGCTGGGCCAGATCGGTGGCGCCTGCGCGCCCCTGGCGGTGGGCATGCTGCTGGATCGCTATGACTGGACCAGTGTCTTCCTCTACATGGTCGGCACCTCGCTGCTGTGCCTGGTGCTGCTGCTGAGCGTGGTGGAACCGATCACCGTGAGAAAGGCCGGAGAGGAAGCCTGAGCCTTCTCACCGCCTTGAATGTTCGGAGGGGCCCGCCATGGTGCGGGCCTTTTGCCTGCCTGCAGCGTCGATTGATGTTGTTTTGGAATAATATCTATTGGATATTAATAGTCATCGAATTATATATTGGACAAACACTCCCCCCGAAGGCACTCTTGTGCTCCCTTTTTCCCTAAGCAGCCCTGAGGAGACACCCATCATGCCGACCTACCGTTCCTATACCACCACCCAAGGCCGCAACATGGCTGGCGCCCGTGCGCTGTGGCGTGCCACCGGCATGAAGGATGGCGATTTCAGCAAGCCCATCATTGCGGTCGTGAACTCCTTCACCCAGTTCGTGCCCGGCCACGTGCACCTGAAGGACCTGGGCCAGCTGGTAGCGCGCGAGATCGAGGCGGCCGGCGGCGTGGCCAAGGAATTCAACACCATCGCCGTGGATGACGGCATCGCCATGGGCCACGACGGCATGCTGTATTCGCTGCCCTCGCGCGACCTGATCGCCGACTCGGTGGAATACATGGTCAACGCCCACTGTGCCGACGCCATGGTCTGCATCTCCAACTGCGACAAGATCACCCCGGGCATGCTGATGGCCGCCATGCGCCTGAACATCCCCGTGGTCTTCGTCTCCGGCGGCCCGATGGAAGCCGGCAAGGTCATCAAGACCGTCAACACCGACAAGAAGGTCATCAAGCTCGACCTGGTCGACGCCATGATCCAGGCCGGCGACAAGAACATCTCGGATGCCGACGTGGCCGAAGTGGAACGCTCGGCCTGTCCGACCTGCGGTTCCTGCTCGGGCATGTTCACCGCCAACTCGATGAACTGCCTCACCGAAGTGCTGGGCCTGTCGCTGCCGGGCAATGGCACCGTTCTCGCCACCCACGCCGACCGCAAGGAACTGTTCCTGCGCGCCGGCCGCCTGATCGTCGAACTGGCCAAGCGCCACTACGAACAGGACGACTACAGCATCCTGCCGCGCAACATCTGCACCAAGGAAACCTGGGAAAACGCCATGGCCCTGGACGTCTCCATGGGCGGCTCCACCAACACCGTGCTGCACCTCTTGGCCGCAGCCCACGAAGCCAAGGTGGAATTCACCATGGCCGACATCGACCGCATCTCGCGCAAGGTCCCCTGCCTGTGCAAGGTCGCGCCGATGACCAACAAGTACCACATCGAAGACGTGCACCGCGCCGGCGGCATCATCGCCATCCTGGGTGAGCTGGCCCGTGCCGGCCTGCTGGACACCTCGCGTCCGACCGTGCACAGCAAGACCCTGGGCGAAGCCATCGAGAAATTCGACATCCGCCTCACCAGCGACCCGGCCGTGCACAAACTGTTCCGCGCCGCCCCCGGTGGCGTGCCCACGCAGACGGCCTTCTCGCAGGAAGAGCGTTTTGAAGACAGCGACCTGGACCGCGCCAACGGCTGCATCCGCGATCGCGAACACGCCTACTCGCAAGACGGCGGCCTGGCGGTCCTGTACGGCAACATCGCCGAGAAGGGTTGCATCGTCAAGACCGCAGGCGTGGATGAAAGCATCCTGAAGTTCTCCGGCACCGCGCGCGTCTTCGAGAGCCAGGACGCGGCTGTGGAAGGCATCCTGGGCGACAAGGTCAAGGCCGGTGATGTCGTCATCGTGCGTTATGAAGGCCCCAAGGGCGGCCCCGGCATGCAGGAAATGCTGTACCCGACTTCGTACATCAAGTCCAAGGGCCTGGGCAAGGCCTGCGCGCTGTTCACCGATGGCCGCTTCTCCGGCGGTTCCTCGGGCCTGGTGATCGGCCACGCTTCGCCGGAAGCGGCCGAAGGCGGTGCCATCGGCCTGGTGGAAGAGGGCGACATGATCGATATCGACATCCCCAACCGCACCATCAACCTGCGCATCTCCGGTGAAGAGCTGGCCAAGCGCCGCGCCGAAATGGAAGCCCGTGGCGATGCCGCGTGGCAGCCGGGCAACCGCCAGCGCGTGGTGTCGCAAGCACTGCAGGCTTATGCGGCGCTGACCACGTCGGCTGATCGTGGTGCCGTGCGTGATCTGTCGCAGTTGAAGCGTTAATGCGGACCGTCACAGACCGTGACGAAACCACGCTGCAAAAGCAAAACCGCCCGGTGCAAGCCGGGCGGTTTTTTTTGTCTTGCGTACAGAGGCTGTGCGGTCTTACGCCTTGATGGCCGGCCGCATATGCGTAGACGCAAACGCCAGCCCTTCTTCGAAGGACGACAGCACCATGTCCACCTGTTCTTTCACGGTCGTGGCCTCTACCTCTTCGTTGAAGAATGAGGGACGGATCGTGACCAGCAGCGCATGCGGCAGGTTCTGGCGCAGGTCATGCACCACCGTCATCCACGCCTCCAGCTTCTCGCGCACCGGATAGACCAGGAACACGATGGACACCAGTTCGGCCTTGCTGGTATCGGGCTGTTCTTCCCCGGGCTGGTCCAGCGTGATGCTGCGGGCATCGATGCCTGTCACGCGCAGGGCATGCACCAGCAATTCGGAAAGCAGGTCATCGCGCTCACCGCGCAAGCCGCCGCACAGCACCACCGAGCCCTGCGGCACATCCAGCGAACCCTGCCAGCGGCCCAGGCGCGCCTGGCGCAGTTCGCGCAGGTGCGCACCCACGCCGCTGTTGAGCAGCGGCACTTCGCGTCGGCGACGCAGGCTGCGCGGGGCGCCCGGGCTCTGCGTGAGCACTTCGGTGAGCTGCGAGACCGAATGCAGCAGCCGTTCTTGCTGCGCACCCTCAATGCGGCCGTGGCGCAGGTCCAATGCCGCCAGGGCCAGGCCGGGCAGCAGGATCTGGTCGCAATACTTGGCGAAGCTCTGCTTCTGCAGATGGCCGCGTGCATCGCGGATGATGGCCTCCGATTCACCGGCCAGGGCGCGCTGGTAAAAGCGTTCGGCATGCGTCATGTCGGGCGCTTCGCCCAGCAGGATGGTGATCGGTTCCAGTGCGGCCACGTGACGTCCGGCCACCACCAGGCACAGCGTCAACGGGGTGGAAAGCAGCAGGCCGATGGGGCCCCACAGCGTGCCCCAGAACAGCGCCGAGACGATCACCGCCAGGGGAGAGAGGCCGGAGCTGTGACCATAGACGCGCGGCTCGATGAAATTGGCCACGATCACTTCCAGCCCCACATAGAAAGCCAGGAAGGACAGTGCCAGCCACCAGCCCGGATCGATGGCGGCGATGAAGACCGAAATCATCAGTCCGGAGGCCAGCGCGCCCAGGTAAGGCACGAAACGCAGCACCCCGGCCAGCGCACCCCACAGCACCGCATGCGGCACGCCGCCGGCGGCCAGCACCGCGCCCATGATGAGTCCGAACACCAGGTTGACCACGAATTGCGAAAAGAAGAAACGCGACACGCCCTCGGCAGCATCGCCCAGCGCCTGCATGGTGCGGCTCATCTCGGTCAGCCCGGCCAGGCGGATCAGGCGCTCACGCAGGGATTCCTGTTCCAGCAGGATGAACACCAGCAGCACCAGCACGATGCCGGCCTGGCCGATCGGCCCCCAGGCCAGCGCAAAGAGGCGCCGCAAGGCACCGCGCACCGACATGCGGGTATCGGCTTCGGGCGTGGCCGCTGCTGCAGCGGCGGCTGCGGCAGTACGGCTGTTCTTCTTGCCGCTGCGTGCGCTCTCCGGCACCGGCTGCGGGATGACGGCGCTCAGTTCGGCTTCCAGCCGGGCGAAGGGGCGCTCGGCCATGGCGCGCACGCTTTCCACCTTGTCCTGGATGGCGTCGCGGTACTGCGGCAGGTCGCTGGTCACGCTCACCAGCTGGAAGGTCAGCACCACCGCCAGTGCCACCAGGCAGCCACCGACCAGCAGCACCGAGACCATGGCCGCGGCCGCCCGGTTCAGGCCCAGGGCGTCGAGTTTCCTTACCAGCGGCAGGATGATCAGGCTGGCGATGCCGGCGACCGCCAGCGGGGCCAGGATGTCGCGGCCGAAGTAGAGCATGCCCAGTACCACGGCAGCCCCCAGCAGGGTGGTGGAGCTCAGGCGCGAGAAGGCGGAAGTCTTGAGGTTTTGCATGGCGTGGAGGTGGGCAGGAAGGCAGGCCGGTCAGGAGTGCAGCGCGAGTATAGCCGTTGCCCTGGCGGTGCGCGCATGGCGGCTTGACGTTTTCTGCACCATGCCTCGCAAGCACACGGTTGGCGCGGCTTGCGGGCGGGTGGGGTCAGCGCATCACTTCATACAGTTCCAGCGGGAGCCCATCCGGGTCAGCGAAGAAAGTAAAGCGCCGCCCCGTATATTCGTCGACGCGGATCTCTTCCACTGCCACCCCCTTGGCCTCCAGCTCAGCCTTGCTGGCGGCCACATCGGCCACGGCAAAGCAGAGATGGCGCAGGCCGCAGGCCTCGGGGCGCGAAGGACGGGGCGGCGGTGCAGGGAAGGAAAACAGCTCGATCTGGCTGCCATCGGGCAGGCCCAGGTCCAGCTTCCAGGAGTCGCGCGCCTGGCGGTAATGCTCGGCAATCACGCGCAGACCCAGCAGGTCCACGTAGAAGGCCTTGGAGACGGCATAGTCGGAACAGATGACGGCCACATGATGAATGCCTTGCAGTTGCATGGAATGCTTTCAGGTAAAGGGTTCAGCCGGGACGGCCCTTGGCACCCGGACCGTGCTGCGCCAGCCCGGCACAGACCGCGCGCACCTTGTCGCGCAGCCAGCGGTGCGCCGGGTCCAGCTCCACGCGCGGATGCCACATCAGCGAGACGATGATGGGATCGGTCGCGACCGGCAATTCGAACAGATGGATGCCGGACGCGCTGCCATCCTTGCGCGGCGCGCCGGCCGTGGTCAGGAAGGAGCGGGGCACCCTGGCCACCAGGTCGGAGGTGCGCACCACCGCCAGCGCACCGGGAAAGCTCGGCACCACCGCCACCACCTTGCGCACCAGGCCGCGCTCGGCCAGCGCGGCATCGAGCGGACTGGCGCGGTCGCCGCGCGGCGAAGCGCTCACGTGCTCGTAGGCACAATAGCGTTCGGCACTCACGCGCCGCAGGGTCGCCAGGGGATGGCCGATCCGGACTGCGCCCACGAAACGGTCACGGAACAGGGTCTGCAGGCGCACCTCCGGCCCCATCTCGCTGGCCACGCCGATCTCGAGATCGGCACTGCCTTCGCGCAGGGGCAGGGGACTGCGCTCCACCTTGGGCGCGAAGCGCAAGCGCACCAGCGGCGCCTCGCGGGTGACGGCACTGATGAGCGCGGCGCCACAGGCTTCGATGAAGCCCTCGTTGGCACGGATGGTGAAGTCGCGCTCCAGCCGCGCCACATCCAGTTCCGGTACCGAAGGCCGCAAGACGGAGCGCGCTTCATGCACCACATTGCGCACGCGCTCCTGCAGGGCTTCGGCGCAGGGGGTGAGCACCATCTGCCGTCCGGCCCGCACCAGCAACGGGTCGCCGGTAGCCTGGCGCAGGCGCGTCAGGGTGCGGCTCATGGCCGAGGCGCTCAGGCCCAGGCGGCGCGCAGCCCCGGCCACGCTGGCTTCGGCGATGAGGGCATCCAGGGCGATGAGGAGGTTGAGGTCGGTATCGGGCATGGCGGCATCCTAGCATGCGACCGATGACATGGCGTTCCGTGCAATGATCCAATGCAAGCCATGCGTCTTCCGCCTTGTCTCATGGCTGGCTATAGTGAAGACCTGATTCGATCTTTCCAGGCGATCCCCATGTCACTCTTTACCGACCTGCCCGGCGACGAAGGCCTGCCGGGCGTGCAGCGCCGCCGCGCCATGCTGGCTGTCATGATGGCCACCACCATGGCCGTCTTCGACGGCACCATCATCAACGTCGCCCTGCCGCAGATCAGCCTGGCCCTGCAGACCTCGGCCGCGGCTTCCGTGTGGGTGGCCAATGCCTACCTGCTGGCCACCGCAATGACGCTGGCCGCGTTTGCGGCCCTGTCCTCACGGCTGGGCTTTCGCACCCAGTTCACGGCCGGGCTGGCGGTCTTCACGCTGGCTTCGCTAGGGTGCGCCCTGTCGCGCTCGGTGGACCTGCTCATTGCCATGCGCGTGTTGCAAGGGCTGGGGGGCGCGGCCATGTTGAGCATTGCGCCGGCCATCCATCGCACCGTCTTTCCCAATCGCCTGCTGGGCCGCATCCTTGGCCTGAATGCCGTGCTGGTGGCCGCCAGTACTGCCGTCGGACCGGTACTGGGCGGCACCTTGCTGGCCGCGCTGGGCTGGGAGTGGATCTTCCTCATCAACGTGCCGCTGGGCATCGTGGCCGTGCTGCTGTCGTGGAGCGCCATTCCAGAAACGCGCAAGCCGGCGCAAGCCCCCTTCGATGTCGCCGGTGCGCTGTTGTCGGCGCTGGCCATGGGCGCCATCATCATGGCCGCTGATACCTGTGCCCGCTTTGCCGAACCGGGCCAGGGCACCCATGCCATGCTGGAGGCGGCAGCCTACGCGCTGGTGGCGCTGCTGGCCGGTGCCGCCTTCGTGCGCGGACAGCGCCGGGCGCCGGAGCCGCTGTTGCCGCTGGACATCTTCGCCAATGCGCGCTTCTCGCTGGCCGCACTGACCTCGCTGGCGTCCTTCGTGGGGCAGGGCATCGCCTTCGTGGCCTTGCCCTTCCTGTTCCAGAACGGCTATGGCTATACCGCGTTTGAATCGGCGGCGCTGTTCACGCCCTGGCCGTTGGGCATCGTCCTGGTGGCGCCGCATGCGGGCAAACTGGCGGACCGCCATTCACCGGCCTTGCTGTCGAGCCTGGGCCTGGCGCTCTTCACGGTCGGCCTGGCGTTGCTGGCGCTGCTGCCGGATCACGCCCAGGCCTGGGACATCGGCTGGCGTGCGCTGGTATGCGGCATGGGTTTCGGTTTCTTCCAAAGCCCCAACAATCGCGAGATGCTCTCCAACGTTGCCCGCGAACGCAGCGGCAATGCCTCCGGCGTGCTGGCCATCATGCGCACCTTCGGCCAGTGCCTGGGCGCCGCCTTGCTGGGCACGGTCCTGGCGATTTACACCGCCGGTGCGGTCGCGCAAGGGGAAGTGCGCATGAGCGCGGCCCAGGATGGCGAGGCGATTCGTCTCGCACTGTGGATCGCGGTATTGGCCACGGCGCTGGCGACGGCGGTCAGCGCCAGCCGCCTGCGGCGCAAGGCGCAATCGCCCGCCTGATCTACCCGGGCGGGCCATGGCGCAGAAAACGTCAACGCGCGCCAAACTCATCATTGACTGAAATGTACCCAAATTGGTAACTTTTTAGTGAGCCGTTAAATCCTCGCTGATTCTCGCTTTGTCCCGGCTGGTGGGAGCATAGACTGCTTCTGCTTGCCGGCGTACTGACTGCATCAGGGCGAAAACAATCACAACAGCGTCCAGTTTCACCCTCCTCGCCCCAATCAAGCGTTCAGGTCCCGCAGTCCTTCCCGGGCAAGCTCCGTCAAACTCTCTCCGGCCTCATCTTCCATCGGCCGGGGGATACCGCAAAAGGGGGCAATACCATGGGCAAATTGAAAGTCGTGACCAGGCTGGCGTTGGGCTTCGGCCTGATTCTCGTGTTTCTGCTGGGCATTTCCGTGCTGGGCATGGTGGGCATGTCGCGCATCAATGATGCGCTCACCGACATCACCGCCGTCAACAATGCCGAAACCAGACTGGTCACCGTCTTGCGCAATGCCTTGAGCCAGCGCGCCCTCGCCATTCGCAACATTGCTTTGCTGGAAGATCAGGAAAGCATGCGCGTGGAGGCGCAGACCCTTGCCCGCCAGGAGAAGATCTACGCCGATGCCCTGCTCGCCCTGGACAAGATGTTCAGTACCGAAGCCGCCACCACCGGGCGCGAGAAGCAGCTGCTGGCCCAGATCAAGGCCGATGAAGCGGCCACCGTGCCGCTGATGGCCAAGGCGCTGCAGCTGGGTCTGGACAACAAGCCGCTCGACGCCGTGAAGGTGTTGCTCACCGAAGTTCGCCCCAGGCAGCAGGCCTGGATCAAATCGCTGACCGAGCTGGGCGACTTTGAAGACCAGCTCAATGAGGAAGCTGCCGCCGATGCACGCACGACCTACACCTGGCTGCGCATGGTGATGCTCAGCGCCGTCGCGCTGGCCCTGCTGGTGGGCGTGGCCGCCTCGGCCATGATTGCGCGCAGCATCCTGCGCCAGCTCGGTGCCGAACCGTCGGAAGCGCAAGCCATCGCGCGCGAGATCGCGGCCGGCGATCTCACCGCCACCGTGCGCCTGCGGGAAGGCGACGGCTCCAGCCTGATGGCTTCCATCGAGCAGATGCGTTACCAGTTGAACGTGATCGCGCACGGCATCAAGTCGGCGGCCGAGACCATTTCGGTGGCCAGTGGCCAGATCGCGCAGGGCAATTTCGACCTCTCGCAACGCACCGAAGAACAAGCCGCCTCGCTGGAAGAAACCGCCGCCAGCATGGAAGAACTGACTACTACCGTGCGCCAGAACACCACGCACGCCGCCGAGGCGCTGCGCCTGTCGGGTGGTGCGGCCGAGACGGCCGCCAGTGGCAGCGAGGCCTTTGATCGCGTCGTCTCGACCATGGACAAGATCTCGGCCAGCTCGGGCAAGATGGCCGACATCATCGGCGTGATTGAAGGCATCGCCTTCCAGACCAACATCCTCGCCCTCAACGCAGCGGTGGAAGCGGCCCGCGCCGGCGAGCAGGGACGCGGCTTTGCGGTGGTGGCCTCGGAAGTGCGCTCGCTGGCGCAGCGCAGTGCGGTGGCCTCCAAGGAAATCAAGGACCTGATCGGGGAATCGATGGCGCATGTGGGCGCGGGCTCGCAACTGGTGGCCAGCGCCGGCCAGCAGATGAGCGGCATCGTGGCCTCGGTGCAGCGCTTCGGCGAGATCATGAACGAGATCGCCACCGCCACCCAGGAACAGGGCAGCGGCATCGAACAGATCAACACCGCCATTGTCCAGATGGATCAGGTGACCCAGCAGAATGCGGCGCTGGTGGAAGAAGCCAGTGCGGCAGCGCAGTCGCTGTCGCAGCAGGCCATGGGCTTGCTGAAGGTGGTGTCGATCTTCAAGATCCGCCAGGATGCCTCGACCATGCCCGGCAGCGGCCATGCAGCACATGCTGCACCGGGCTTGCAGGGTGCGCCGCTGGCGGCCCTGCACTGAGACTGACTTCGCAATACGACGGCAGGCCGGCGCTTGCCGGCCCTGCAGGCATCAGCCCTGGCCGCCGTCTTCCTCGTCTTCGTCCTTGGGAACAAAGACCATGCCGGTCTTGGCGTTGTAATCCATGAGACCGGCATAACGGCCCCAGGCGATCATGGTCTCGAACGTCTTTTCGGGATTGTCGTAGGGCAGGGCGCTGCCGATGTCCTTCAATACGCGTTCAGCCTCGATTTCTTCGGCCTCGCCCAGCACCGCCAGGATGATGTGGAAGATACGCAGCTTGTAGACCTGCTCGGCGAAGATGGCGCGCTGGCCCTGGCGGTCGGCGGCCACGAAGCGGCGGCCCAGGTCGGTCAGGTAGACCTCCTGCTTGGGCGTATCCACCAGTTCCAGGATCTCGGCGGCTTTCACGGTGGCGATGGTCTCGCCGAATTCCTTGCCGATCTCGTCCGAGATGTCGTAGATGTTGTTCAGTTCCGGCTCGTCGTGCAGCAGGCTCATCAGGCCCAGGATCTGGCCGACCGGGATCAGCGGGATGGATTCCATGCGCTTGCGTCCGCGCGAGATCGGCTCGCCCGGCACGTGCGTTTCCGGCGGCAGGTCGGGCAGGGAGAGCGTGGTGATGGCTTCGTGGATGATGTTGACCAGGCGCTGGAATTCCGGGCTCTTGGAGTCGCGCGGATAGGGCAGCGGGTTCTCCAGCACCAGGCCCAGGCGGCCCGGACGCGGGAACACCACCACGATGCGGGTGGCCATTTCCACTGCTTCCTCGATGTTGTGGGTGACCATGAAGATGGAGGTCAGGCCGCTGTCCGGCGCACGCCACAGGCTGATCAGTTCCTGGCGCAGGTTTTCTGCAGTCAGTACGTCCAGCGCGCTGAAGGCTTCGTCCAGGCACAAGAGCTTGGGCTTGGACACCAGCGCACGCGCAATGCCCACCCGCTGGCGCATGCCGCCCGAGAGTTCGCGCGGATAGGCGCTGTGGTAGTTGCCCAGGCCGATCAGTTCGATGGCGCGGTCGACGGCCGCATCACGTTCCTCGCGGGTCGGGTTGTGCGACATCAGGCCCACGGCCACGTTCTGTTCCACCGTCAGCCACGGGTAGAGCGCAAAGGTCTGGAACACCACCGAGGCATCCCGGTTGACACCATTGAGCTGCTTGCCGGCGGCCATGGTGTGGCCCGAGCTGGGTTCGACCAGGCCGGTCAGGCAGCGCAGGATGGTGGACTTGCCCGAGCCGGACTGGCCCAGCAGGGCCAGCAGTTCGCCCTCGTGGACGGCCAGGTCGATGTTGTCCAGCACCTTGAGCTCGTGGCCGCCGGCGGTGTTGTAGGATTTGCTGACGGCGCACAGTTCAGCGACGGCGGGGCGTTGTTGCGGAGAAGTCATGGTCATGGCGTGGCTCAAGGTCAATCGAGGCGGAAACGGCGTTCGGCGAAGGCATACAGGCGACGCCAGACAAACTTGTTCATCAACACGACGAACATCGACATCACGCCGATGCTGGCGATGATGAGAGGCGTATCACCGGACTTGGTGACCGCCGAAATATAAGCTCCCAGGCCATCGGCCTTGAGCGAGACATCGCCCCAGCTGGCCAGCTCGGCCACGATGGAGGCATTCCATGCGCCACCGGCAGCGGTACAGGCACCGGTCACCCAGAACGGGAAGATGGCCGGCAGGATCAGGGTCTTCCACAAGTTCCAGCGCGACAGGCCATACATGCGGGCCGCTTCCTTCAGGTCATTGGGAATGGCCATGGCGCCGGCGATCACGTTGAAGAGGATGTACCACTGCGTGCCCATGGCGATCAACAGGATGCTGCCCCAGTTCATGCTCACGTTGGCGGCCACGAACCAGCCCACCACCAGCGGGAAGGTCATGTTGACCGGGAAGGATGCCCCGATCTGCGCCAGCGGCTGGGCGAAGCGGGCGATGTGCGGCTTGGAGCCGATCCACACGCCTACCGGGGTCCAGATCAGGGTGGCAATGACCGTCATGGCCAGCACCCGCAGCATGGTCAGGAAACCCAGCCAGACGATATGGCCGAAGAGGCTCCAGCTCATCGCCCCGTGCAAGGCGTCGATGGCCGCCACCAGCCCGCGCAGGGCTTCGAAGATCAGCAGGCCGCAGATCGCGCCGGTGATGACGCGCTTGGTCCAGCGTTCGCGGGTGATGCGGGCCGGCGTGGGGGCGGCGGAGGTGGCCGGACGACGGCGCGCCAGCCAGTCGCCCAGCGGCAGCCACAATTTTTCATCAAGCCAGGTAAAGACGTAGGAGCCGCGCAGCAGGTCATAGACCCAGGAGGTCGGCGGCGAGGTCGATTCGGTCAGTTCGATCTTGAACTTGTCGGCCCAGGCCAGCAGCGGCCGCCAGACCAATTGGTCGCTCACCAGGATCAGCGCCAGCATGGCAATGACCGCCCACAGTGCGGCCGTATGATCGCCCTGGTCGATGGCCTGGGCCATGTAGGAGCCGAGGCCGGGCAGCTTCAGGTCCTTGTTCATGACGCTGATGGCTTCGCTTTGCGCCACGAAGAACCAGCCGCCGCCGAAGGACATCATCGAGTTCCAGATCAGGCTGTGGGCCGAGGCCGGCAGCTCGACCGTGCGGAAGCGCTGCCAGGCGGTCAGGCGATAGGTGGTGGCGGCTTCCTGCATGTCGGTCGGGATGGTGACCATGGAGTGATAGAAGCCGAAGGCCATGTTCCACACCTGGCCGGTGAAGATGGCGAAGATGGCCGCGCATTCCACGCCCATCAAGCTGCCCGGGAACAGCGCCATGAAGCCGGCCACGGTGGCCGAGAGGAAACCCAGCACCGGCACCGATTGCAGGATGTCCAGCGCCGGCAGGATCAGGGCGCGCGCGCGGCGGCTCTTGGCGGCCAGGTAGCCGGTGCCGATGGCGAAGAATAACGAAAACGCGAAGGCGATCCACATGCGCAGCAGCGTGCGGCCGGCGTAATAGGGGATCATGGCGGGCGAGCTGTCGACTTCGAGCTGGTCGGACGGATCGAAGTGCACCAGCATGCCTTTGCCGAAGTGCAGGGCGCTCCACAGCAGGCCGAACAGCACCGCCAGCACCAGCGCATCGATCCAGCCGAAGCCAGGCTTGACTTCTTCATAGGCCGTCAGTTGCGGCGAGGTGGTCTTCATTGTCATGGCGGCGAGGCTGGATGGCGGGTTTGGCGGTAGTGGCGGTGTTGGCGGTGGTAGCTGGGCAAGGCGTTCAGGGGTGCCGGGATCGCTCGTGTGCGATCAATCTGATCGGTCAACGGTTTGATTGCGTGCAACAGGCGGCCCCCGAGACCGGCGGCGCAACTGTAGCAAGGTATTCTGACAGTTTCTTGACCAGGCCCTGTCGCAGCGGAGTGGAGGCTTAACGCATGGAGGTTGATTTCGGCTGACCCGGCAACATGCGATCCGCAACGTATCGTGGAATCTGCAATAAAAAAACCGTCCTGTTTTTGCAGGACGGCTTCTTTCATCCGAGAGGAGGAGATCGTTTCAGTGCGGAAGACGCTGCCCTTCCTGCGGCCCCTTCCGTGGAATCATCGTCCACATCGTCAACCCGCTGAGCAACAGCAAGCCCGCCAGGATATACAGCGCAATATCGATATTGCCGGTGCGTGTCTTGACCAGCCCGATCAACCAGGGGCTGACGATGCCGCTGGTGATGCCCACGCTGGAGATGAAGGCGATGCCCGGCGCGATGGTCTGGGCCGGCAGCAGGCCCGGCGGCAGCGACCAGAAGATCGGCAAGGCCGCAAAGATCAGCACCGCCGCGATCGACAGCAAGCCCAGCGACACCGCCAGGCTGGACGGATGCAGGGTCAGCGCCGCCAGCGCCAGCGCGCCGCCGGTGGTGCAGACCAGGAAGTGGCCGTGGCGCTCGTTGCGGCGATCCGAGCGGCGCGCAATGAGGATCAGGCCGATGGCGCCGATGGCGTTGGGGATGACCGTGTAGAGTGAGACCTGCACCACATCCTTGATGCCGAAGTCGCGGATCATCAGCGGCATCCAGAAGTTCAGGGTGAGCGAACCGCAAGTGAGCGCAAAGTAGATGAAGGCGAACAGGTAGGTCGGCCGATGCGACAGCGCCTGCTTGAGCGCCGCCAGCGAGTGGGCGCTCACGTGATGGGTACGCAGCGCTTCCTGGCTCTGGCGGTTCAGCAGGAAACTGCGCTCCTGGGGCGTCAGCCAGCTGGCCTGCGCCGGCCCGTCGGCCAGCAGGAAGATCACCAGCAAGCCCAGCACCACCGCCGGTGCCCCTTCGATGGCAAACATCCACTGCCAGCCGTAGAGCCCCATGACGCCGCCCATGTCGCGCATGATCCAGCCCGAGACCAGGCCACCCAGCACCCCAGCCACCGCTACCCCGGCAAAGAAGATGGCCATCACCGCCGCGCGGCGCCGCGCCGGGAACCAGTAGCTGAGATAGAGCACGATGCCGGGGAAGAAGCCGGCCTCGAACACGCCCAGCAGGAAGCGCAGTACATAGAAGTGCGTCGCATCGCTCACCGCCATCATCCCCACCGAGGCCAGGCCCCACAGCACCATGATGCGCGAGAAGGTGCGGCGTGCGCCATAGCGTGCCAGCAGCATGTTGCTGGGCACTTCGCAGAGCACGTAGCCGACGTAGAAGACGGCCGCGCCCAGGCCATACATGGCGTCGCTGAAGCCGAGGTCCTGCTTCATCTGCAACTGCGCGAAGCCGATGTTGATGCGGTCCAGGAAAGAGACCACGTAGCAGATGAAAAGGAAGGGAATGATGCGCAGCCAGACCTTGCGATAGATGGCGTCTTCGGCTACCACGCTCAGGTCGGGTGAAGAAGGGGCCGCCAGCGTGCTGGCGCCCTCGGATGGGGTCATCATGAATGTCTCCGTTGGATAGGCGCCTTGGGCAGCGCTCTTGTTGACGTGGATGTGGGTGAAGGGGGCTGGCTCAGGCCGCGTCCGCCAGGGCGGCTGGCGTGATGCCGGCGCGGGCGCGCTGCATGGCCTCGATCAGCAGGTCATGGCCGCCGATGTGATTGCACAGCAGCAGGATCAGGCGCGCATTGACGTCCTGGCTGGCGGCATCATCCAGGCCGCGATGCATGTCGATCAGGGCTTCGTAGAAGTCGTCCGGACGGTCCAGGTTGGGCGCGGTGTTCAGGTTCATGGGGTCTCCTTGATATCGGTCTTTGTGGCGCGAGCGTGTCAGGCTGCGTCCAGCACGGGCGCGGCCAGTGCGTCCTGCCGGTGTCCGGTCGCCCGCTGCAGGGCCTCGTCCAATGCCACGGCGTCGACTTCGCGCCAGGCGGCGCAGACGTGCTGGTCGGGACGGATCAGGTAGCAGGTCTGCGGCTGCGCGTCGTAGCGTTGTGCGGCCAGGCCGTCGATGTCCTGCACCTGGCGTGCGTCCTGCCCCAGTGCCGAAAGCGCGGCGCGATCCTCGGCCGTGGCGTCGGCACGGCTGACGAAGAGCAGGCGCAGCGGTACGCTGCCTTCGCACAATGATTGCAGTGCCTGTCGCTGTGCCTCGGACAGTTCGGCGGGCGCGGCAAACATCATGGCCACGAACTGGTCGCCCTGCTGGGACAGCAGCCAACCCGGACCATTACTGGTCAGCACCGGCGCATCGGTGCAGGGGGCACCCGCCTGCATGGCACCGCTGAAGGGCGCACTGGCGGGAGTGTTCAGGGGCGAGCCATGCAGCGTGGCCGGCAGGGACAGGCGGCCGCTGTTGACCAGCCGGCGCGCAAAGTCATGTTCGCGCGCCAGGGCCAGCACGGCATCGCGGAAGCATTTGCTCACCGCACTCTTGGGGGTGATGAAGTCGGTGGCGCGGGTGGAATTGAGCAGGTTTTCGTCGGCGGCAACTTCGCGCTCGCTGGCGTAGCTGTCCAGCAGGCTGTCCGGGGCCTTGCCCTGCAGGACGTAGGCCAGCTTCCAGGCCAGGTTCTCCGCATCCTGCACGCCACTGTTGGCGCCGCGTGCACCGAAGGGCGAGACGCAATGCGCGGCATCGCCCACGAACAGCACGCGGCCATGGCGGAAGCGGTCCATGCGCACGCAGGAGAAGGTATAGACGCTGACCCACTCCAGCGAAAATTGCACGTCCTTGCCCAGCAGCGCCTGCACGCGCGGGATCACGCGTTCGGGCGTCTTCTCCAGCACCGGGTCGGCATCCCAGCCGAGCTGGAAATCGATGCGCCACACATCGTCTGGCTGGCGATGCAGCAGCACCGACTGGTTGGGATGGAAGGGCGGATCGAACCAGAACCAGCGTTCGGCCGGGAAGGGCGCCTCCATCTTGACGTCGGCGATGAGGAAGCGGTCGCGGAAGGTGTGGCCCACGCTCTCCAGTCCCATCATCTTGCGTAGCGGACTGCGTGAGCCGTCGGCGGCCACCACGTAGCGCGCCTTGAGGGTATAGCTGCCTGCGGGGGTATCGACCGTCAGCGCCTCGTGCTCGCCCAGGTGGCTGATGCCGCTGACCTTGCTCTTCCAGCGCAGTTCGATCTGTGGATACTGGCTGGCCTGCTCCAGCAGGTAGCCTTCCAGGTAGTACTGCTGCAGGTTGATGAAGGCAGGCCGGGCATGGCCGGTTTCGGGCAGCAGGTCGAATTCGAAGATGGCTTCGTCGCGCAGGAAGACCTTGCCGCGATTCCATCCCACGCCCTTGTCTACCATGCGCTGGCCGCAGCCGATGCGGTCAAGGATGTCCAGCGTGCGCTTGGCAAAGCAGATCGCGCGCGAACCGACGGAGAGCATGTCGTCGTCGTCCACCACCACCACGGGGATGCCTTGCCGGGCCAGGTCGATGGCGCTCACCAGGCCGACCGGGCCGGCACCGATGACCACCACCGGATGCACGGGCGCGGCGGCGCTTTGGGTTTGTTCCAGGCAGGGCCGGAAGGCGAAGCGTTGCTGCTGGTAATCGATGGCTGGGGTGTCATTCATGGGTTGTCTCCTCGCTATCCTCTGTCGGGTTGTTGAGATCAGGCTTGCAATGCGGCCCACATTTCCTTGTCGCGCTCGGCGGTCCAGATGCGCGGATGGACGATGCCGGAGGCTTCGTCATAGGCCCGCGTGACGTCGAAGGGCAGGCAATGCTCGTAGATGAAGACCTGGCCGAACTTGGGATCCATCAACTGGCGGGCATGGGCCATGGCTTCCTTCAGGCCCATCCTGGCGGCCACCGCTTCGCGGCCGGCACGCAGCAGGGTGGACACGAAATCCTTGGTATAGGCGATGCCCTGCTCGACCTGCGCGCGTCCGCGCAGCGCTGGTCCGCGGCCAGGCACCAGGGCTTCCGGCTGCAGGGCCGCCAGGGCATCGAGGGTGGCCGGCCAAGGTTCGAGCTGGGCGTCGCCGCAGTAGCAGGCGGCGTCGTATTCGACCAGGTCGCCCGAGAACAGCACCTTCTGGCCGGGCAGCCACACCACCGTATCCCCCTTGGTGTGGCCGGCGCCCAGGTGGGCGATCTTCACTTCGAGCTTGCCCATGAAGAGCGTCATTTCCTTCTCGAACACCAGGGTCGGCCAGGTCAGGCCGGGTACCGTCTCCACCCCGGCGAAGAGGCGCGGGAAACGCTCGATCTCGGACTTCATGTCGGCCTCGCCGCGCTCGACGATCATTTCGTAAGTGCCGCGGCTGGCGATGACCTGCTCGCCGCCTTCCTTGAAATAGGCCGACGCCCCCAGCACGCGCACGGCGTGATAGTGGGTCAGCACCACGTATTTGATGGGCAGGTCGGTGACGCTGCGGATGCGCGCGATCAAATCCTGCGCCATGGCCGGGGTGGCGGTGGTGTCGATGACCATCACGCCGTCGTCGCCGATGATGACGCCGGAATTGGGATCGCCCTCGGCGGTGTACGCGTAGGCGTTTTCCGAGATGCGTTCAAAGGTGATCTTCTTGGCGTCGAGATCCGCCTGGGATGCAAAAGCCTTGGCCATGTCTGCCTCGTTCAATAACAGGTGGGTGGGGACGCGGCTGGACATGGCTTGCGCCATCGGGGGAGGTCTCCGTCCAACCCGTCATGGATCAATGCGGGTCAAATCTTGTTGTTGATACCTGCTTTGAGCAGGTTGATGGCATCTTAGTGAGCGTCTTTTGATTAGTCAATGGCAAATGTGCTTGTCAGAGATTAATTGACGTTTTCTGCACCAAGGCCTTTTCTTGCTGCGCTGCAAGCCAGTTCGATTAGAATCCGGGTGTGACGCCGCATGCAGCATGCGGCACTGCTGCTGTGCATTGGCAGCAACGCAAATCGTCAATCTTGGAATTCCCGGATGAGTGCATCTCCCGCAAAAACACAACGTGGCATCCAGAGCGTGGAAGTGGCCGGCCGCCTGTTGCAGGCGCTGGCCCTGGCGCGCCAGCCCTTGCCGCTGGTGGCGCTGGCGGCCGCAGCCGAATTGTCCTCGGCGCAAGCCCACACCTACCTGGTGAGCCTGCTGCGGCTGGGCCTGATCAAGCGCACTCCCGGCGATGGCCACTACGAGCCTGGTCCGCTGGCCTTGCGCCTGGGCATGGCGCGCCTGGCGCAGGAACCCGCATACCGCCTGGCCCTGCCGCAGGTGCAGCAACTGAGCCAGGACACGGGCCTCAGCGTGGCGATCACCTTGCCCACATCGGCCGGACCGACCATCGTGCACTACGCCCATGCCGGAAAGCCCCTGCATGTGAACTTGCATGTAGGCACCGTGATGGCCTTGTCGGACACCGCCACCGGGCGCACCTATTGCGCCTATGCCCCATTAGCCGGCTGGCAGGATTTGTGGGAAGTGCAGCATCCGGGCGTCGCCAAGAGCCAGCTCAGGCATTTCCATGAAGAACTCGATGCCATCCGCAAGCGCGGCATGGAGCGCGCGGTCGACCTGCCCAGCCCGGGTGTGACCAGCCTGTGCATGCCCCTGCTCGATGCGCAAGAGCAACTGCTGTTGCTGGTCACCGTGATCGGCAGCAGCGGCGTGATCGATGCCGGCTGGCGCGGCACGGTTGCGCGCCAGTTGCGTGGCTGCATCGAGGCCATCGCAGCCACCCTGCCCGAGACCGAAGAGGACGCCGCATGAAGACCGCTCCCCCCTTGCCCCTGCCGGAAGACGCCGACCAGGACGGCACGCGCAACCAGCGCGGTATCCAGTCATTGGACAGCACCGGTGCACTGCTGGACGCCTTGCTGGCGGCGGGCCGGCCGCTGCCCCTGGGCGACCTGGCGCGGCTGGCCGGCATGCCGGCGGCCAAGGCCTTCCCGCATCTGGTGAGCCTGCAGAAGATCGGTGTGCTGGCGCGTGATGCGCAGGGCAATTTCTTCCCCGGTGCACTCAGTCTCGACCTGGGCCTGGCGGCCTTGCAACGGCTCTCGCCGCTGCGCGAGGCCGAGGCCGAGGTGGCGACCCTGGCGCAGGAGACCGGCCTGTCGGTAGCGCTGGCCGTGGTCGGTCCGCTGGGGCCCACCGTGGTGCGGCTGGAGGAATCCTCCCGGCCGCAGCACGTGAGCCTGCGCATCGGCACCGTGCTATCGATGGTGCATACCGCCATCGGCCGGGTCTGCGCGGCGCATTTGCCGCCGGACATGCTGGCCGGGGCCCTGGCCATGGATGCGATCCGCATGGAAGGCGCCCAGCCTGACAGCGTTGCCCATGCCGATGGCAGCTTGCGTCACGACTATGCTGAACGGCTGCGCAAGATCCGCGAGCAGGCGATGGACCAGGCGCTGGGCCGGCCGGTACCGGGCATCCATACCCTGGCCGCACCGGTGTTCAATCACGCGGGGCAATTGGCGCTGGTCATGGCCATCATGGGCAGCAGCGGCAGTTTCGATACCGCCCTTGACGGTGAGGCGGCGCTGCTGCTGCGGGCAGCGGCGCAGTCGGTATCGTGGCGGCTGGGCGCAGTCGAGCCGGCCACGCTGGCCGCGCGCGAATGATCGCCGAACTCGTTTATATCGTTTATATCGTTTATATCGTTTATAGGATATTCAGCTGGCCGTGCTGCGGCTCTCCAGGATGGCCTGGACCCGTTGCATGAGCGCATCCATCTTGAACGGCTTGGTCAGCAACTGCATGCCCGTGGGGAGGTGGCCATTGCCGAAGGCGGCGTTTTCCGCATAGCCGGTGATGAAGAGCACCTGCAGTTCCGGCCGCGCAGCGCACGCGGCGTCGGCCACCTGGCGGCCATTGAGCCCGCCCGGCAATCCCACGTCGGTGATGAGCAGATCGATGCGCGCAGCCGAGTGCAGGATGCGCAGCGCAGCCGGTCCATCCTCGGCCTGCAGGGCCGTATAGCCGGCCTCGGTGAGGACTTCGGCCACCAGCAGGCGAATCGGCGCTTCATCATCCACCACCAGCACCACTTCGCCACTGCCGGCGGCTGCTGGCGCACTGGCAGGTTCAATTTCCTCGGCTTGTGCCTCCTTCAGGTGGCGCGGCAGGTAGAGCGACACCGTGCTGCCCTGGCCGACTTCCGAATAGAGCCGCACCTGTCCGCCTGACTGGCGCGCAAAGCCATAGACCATGGACAGGCCCAGCCCGGTGCCTTCACCGATGGGCTTGGTGGTAAAGAACGGATCGAAGGCCCGTGCCAGGACATCGGGCGCCATGCCGGTCCCGTTGTCGGTGACAGCGATGCAGACATACTGCCCGGCCGGGAGATCGCGTTCCTGCGCCCATTTGTCGTCCAGCCATTTGTTGGCGGTTTCAATGGTCAGGCGGCCGCCATCGGGCATGGCGTCGCGGGCATTGATGCACAGGTTCAGCAGGGCGCTTTCCAGTTGCGGGCCATCGACGAAGGTCGGCCACAGCGCCACGGCGGTCACCACTTCCAGGGTGATGGCCGGGCCGATGGTGCGGCGGATCAGTTCTTCCATGCCGCCGATGAGGGCGTTGACGCTGGTCGGGCTCGGTGCCAGCGTCTGCCGGCGCGCGAAGGCCAGCAGCCGCTGCGTGAGGGAGGCCGCACGTTGCGCGCTGCGCGCGGCCAGGTCGATGTAGCGGAACAGTTCATCGCCACGCCCTTGCACCAGCCTTACCCGCATCAGGTCCAGGCTGCCGGTGATGCCGCCCAGGAGGTTGTTGAAGTCATGCGCCAGGCCGCCGGTGAGCTGGCCGATGGCCTCGATCTTCTGTGAATGGCGCAGCGCTTCTTCGGTGGCCATCAGTTCTTTGGTGCGTGCGCTGACCTCGGCTTCCAGCGACTCGTTGATCTCGCGCAGCCGCGCCTCGCTGGCGGCCAGCGCCTGCTGGTTGCGGATGCGTTCAAAGGCCGCCCGTGTCTGCTCGCTCACGTCACGCACGATGGCCAGTTCATTGTCGGTCCAGGTGCGGGGCACGTTGCTGCTCACATGCACCACGCCGACCAGCTCGCCGCCTTCAATGATCGGTACATCCATGTAGGAGGCCGCACCGTGCGCCAGATGCGCCTGCCGCACGCCGGCGGCGCGGGCGTCATCAGCGACATTGCCGACCAGTACCACGCTGCCGCTGCGCAGCGTCTGCGACAGGCGCCGCTCATCGTGCAGGGCCAGTGCGGTGGCATCGTTCCCGTCGGGGTGGAAACTCCATTGGCCCAGTTCCAGTACCTGCTGCTGCGGCCCGAGCGTCTTGTAGCTGACCCAGCGCGCGGTGAGGGCATCGCCGATCACATGGGCGGCTGCGCTGGCTACCTCGGTGAGCGAGCCGGCCGCGCGGATCGCTTCGGCCAGGCGGAACAGGGCGTGCTGGCGCGCCTCGCTGTTCTTGCGCTCGGTGACGTCGCGGGTGGTGCCGGCCACGGTCTCGACTTCGCCATCGGGGCCGAGCACGGGGAAGATGATGTAGTCATAGATGCGCCGGCCGAAGGTACCGTTGAAGGGCACATCGCCGCGCACCGGGCGCTTGGTGGCACGCACCTGTTCGATCTCGCGGCTGTGCATTTCGGCATGCCAGGGCTCATAGCCCAGCTCCAGGCAGGTCTTGCCGATGGCTTCGTCCCAGGTCTTGCCCCACATCTGCAGCAGTACGCGGTTGGCGTAGGTGAAACGGTGATCCAGGTCCCAGGCATAGGCCAGGTCAGGCGTGGTGGAGAGGAAGGTTTCGTAGAAACGCCGTCGTTGTTCGTGCAACGTGCGCTCGGAGGGAAGCTCCGGAATCGGCGCGGCGGCAGGCAAGCGCTCGCGCAGGTTGGCCGAGACGCCCTGTGCTTGCGGGCTGCAGATCACGTCAAAGGAATTGGCCAGGCCGGGTGGTGAATAAACGCACTGTCGGCATTGGCCGTCGGCCAGGGCCGCGCGCAGTTGCAACTCAAGTACGCTGCCGACCATCGCCGGAAAAGACTCCCACAGCGATGCGCCCAGGAGCGCATGCGCGCCCTCCTGGCGCTGGCCCAGCAAGCTTGCTGCGGCATCATCCAGGTAGACCAGTTGCCAGCGGGCATCGACTGCGAAACAGGCGGCCACAGGGATAGCGGGAACGGCTGATCCGGCAGCGAGCGGCAAGGGATCAGCACGAGGGGGAAACTCGGGCATGGCGGACCTTGATTTCTGATTACGCCTGATTGTAGATGAGCCTTCGTGAGGATGCTGTAGGACAAGTGCGCTATTTGCGGATGGCGCGCCAAGATATTGCCCAAGCTCATCCTTTCCTGCGCGATGCAGGTGGCCAGGCTGAACGCGCCGTTCCGGCAGCTCGCCGTGGACTACCCCATCGCCCGGAAAGCGGGAATACATCAGGCTTTTCCTGAGTTTGGGAAAGGGCGTACGCCCCTATAATCTATGCCCGGACCACAAACAGTTGCATAGGCTGATGCCGGCCCCTCATGGCTCCCTGGCTGCGGCGTAAAAGTAGAAAAGGCACAGAGCACAGGATGTCTGCTTCTTCATTGATGAGCATGGTGCGCCGTTACTGGCGCGTGGACTACGATCAGCCCGAGCTGCTCATCGCGCAGTACCGCGCGTTCTCCGGCAAGATGCCGATGATGTACCTGATCCTGCTGATCAACAGCTGGGCATTGGCGCAGACCTATTACCCGCTGGCACCGTATTGGCTGAGCCTGTATTTCCCCGCGATGCTGACGGTACTGTGCGTGACGCGCCTGACGTTCTGGTGGCGCGGCCGCCTGGTCGATCCCACGCCCGGCATGGCCGCCAGGGCGCTCAAGCGCACCAGTTTCCTGGCAGCACCCATTGCGCTCAGTTTCTCGCTGTGGTCGGTGATGCTGTTTCCCTACGGCGACAGTTATGCCCAGGCCCATGTCGCCTTCTACATGGGCATCACCGTCATCTGCTGCATCTTCTGCCTGATGTACCTGCGCTCGGCGGCGCTGTCGGTGGCGTTGATCGTCAATGGCATTTTCACGGTCTTCTTCCTCTCCACCCACATTCCCACCTTCGTGGCCGCGGCCCTGAACGTGGTGCTGGTGACCATCGGCATGCTGGCCATCGTCAACAGCCATTACAACGATTTCGTCCGGCTCATCGATGCCCAGGTCAAGACCACGCTGCTGGGCAACGAGAACCTGCGGCTGGCCAATCTCGATTCGCTCACGCAGATTCCGAACCGGCGCAAATTCTTTGCCCAGCTCAACGAAATCTGTACCCGGGCCACCGCGCGCGGCCAGCGCTTTGCGGTCGCCATCCTCGACCTCGACGGCTTCAAGGCCGTCAATGACCTGTATGGCCACACCCATGGCGACCAGCTGCTGGTGGAAGTGGGCCAGCGCCTTACCGCCGTTTGCCTGGACGATCATTTCCACCTGGCGCGCCTGGGCGGCGACGAGTTTTCCATCATCATCGATGCCAACCTCAGTGACGAGGCCCTGCAGCAATTCGGCGGCCGCATCTGCGATGCCTTGCGCCGGCCCTTCGTGCTCTACAAGGCGACGGTACAGATCGCCGCCTCGGTGGGCGTGGCCACGTTCCCGGACATGGCCGTGGATGCCAGTTCGCTTTATGAACACGCCGACTATGCGCTGTACCAGGGCAAGCGCGAGCGTCGCGGGACCGTGACCCTGTTCTCCGAAAAGGACAAGGCCCAGATCCAGCGCAACGCCAACATCGAACAAGCCTTGCGCCTGGCCGACTTTGATCGTGAACTATCGGTGTTCTTCCAGCCCATCGTGCGCCTGGAGGATTGCCAGCCGATCGCCTTCGAAGCCCTGGCGCGCTGGCACAGCGCGGTCAAGGGCGCGGTGGCGCCCATGGAGTTCATCCCGGCGGCCGAGCGCATGGGCATCATCAACCAGTTGAGCGTGATCCTCTTGAAGAAGGCGCTGCAGGCCGCTGCGGCCTGGCCGCCCGGGATCCGCCTGTCCTTCAACCTCTCGGCCAATGACATCAACACCAGCGAAGGGATGGCGCAGATCGTGCAGGTCATCAGCCAGTCAGGGCTGTGTCCCACGCGGCTGGATCTGGAGATCACCGAAACGGCAGTGCTGCAGGACCTGCAGAAATCCCGCCAGCTGGTGAGCGCCTTGCGCCGGCTGGGCTGCGGCATCACGCTCGATGATTTCGGTACCGGCTATGCCAGCCTGAGTCATCTGCACGCGCTGCCGCTGACGCGCATCAAGATCGACAAGAGCTTCGTAGCCGACATCGAGCACAATGCGGTGAGCCACAAGATCGTCAAGTCCTTGCTGGCCCTCACGCATGACATGCAACTGGCCTGTGTGGTGGAAGGGGTGGAAACGCCCGCGCATCTGCACAGCCTGCGTGAGCTTGGGGCAATGTATGGACAGGGCTACCTGTTCTCGGTGCCGCTGGCGGCGGGGCAGGTGCAGGCATGGCTGGAGGGATAGCCAGCCAATTCGCCTCAGGACGCGCCCTCCCTGCGCTGACGCGCCGCATCGAAGTCCATGCCGCTGGCGCGATAGACCTCCTGCAAGGCGTTGAGGAGGTGCGGGTCGCGCGTGCTCACCAGCAGCAGTGCTTCGCAAGACCAGAAGACTTCCTGCCGGCCTGCTCCCACGTTGGGATCGTCGCGGCTGCCCAGCATGTCCATCCAGCTGCTGTCGAAGTGGACGTCGGTCTCCTTGTATTCGAGGATGAAGTTGCCGCTGGACGGTCCGGCTTCATCGTCCATCACCCGCAATTCCATCTGCTCTGGCGTGAGGCCGCGTTCGCGCAGGGCGTCGTAGGCGCGCTGCGCGCTGGCCAAGGTGGGGAAAGGGAATGCGGCCACGGTCGGTTCCTGCGTCGTCATCGGATTCTCCTTGGGCTGCTGTTGCGGTGGCGATGCCGGCGCGGTCGGCGCCGCATCCGGCCAATGCGCTAGACCTTGGCCTTCTGGCCCGGGGTGGCCGAGCGCACCAGGAAGTCACGGGTGACTGTGGGCAGGTGATTGAGCATCCAGCTGCTCATGGCTTTTTCCTGTTCCAGGATCTGTTGGCAGATGCGCTCGGTCTCGCTGTCACCGGCTTCACGCGCGGCCGCGATGAGCGAGGTGTAGCAGGCGATTTCCAGATTCTCGAATACGTAGCCGGCGATGGCGCCCTTGACGATTTCGTCGTGCTGGGTCATGCCGCCTGCAGCTTGTGCGAAGGCGGTCATGCGCCCCGCCATGTCCTTGAAGAGAGAGGCGCTGCCGTTGAGCCGCTTGATGCATCCCTCCACCAGTTCCTGCTGGCCGAGGGTTTCCTGCAGGTGTGACTCCAGCCGCGCTTTCAGTTCAGGGTAGTGATCAATGCGGCTGGCTTGGGCCTTGAGCATGTGTTCGGCCTGCTGTTCCATGGCGTGGGCATCCTTGAGCCAGGCCAGCAGGTTTTCGTTGACGTCGGTGGTCATGGCATTCTCCTTGTCGGGTTCCGGGACTGAGGCGGCGCATTGTCTTGGACAAAGCGCCACCTCTGCAGTGCCGGGGTTCAGGGCTTCTTGGCCTTGAGGTTCATGTCCGGATCGGCCGAACCGATCTCGGCGCCGGTCAGCGGTTCGCCATCCTGCGCGGAGGCGGTGCGGGCCGCCATCTGGTCCAGCATGGCCTGCTCTTCGGCGCCGAGTTCCACGCTGGCCTGGCCGTCGCCGCCATCGACCGGAGTCAGTGCATCCGCGCCATCGAGGCGTTCCCACTGCTTGCCGTCATTCCATGGGCCGGTCTGTTCGCCCAGGCCTTGCGAGAGATTGACGTAGACCTTCGAGAAGCGCGGATCGCCAGGCATTTTTCCTGGCGGGAAGTTTGGGCGGATGGAATAAAGCGCTTTTTCAAACGACTTCTGGTGGGCGATCTCGCGCGTCATCAGGAAACCCAGCGCTTCTTTGACGCCCGGATCGTCGGTGAGGTTGATGAGGCGTTCATAAACGATCTTGGCACGCGCCTCGGCGGCGATGTTCGAACGCAGGTCGGCAGTGGGCTCGCCAATGGTGTCGATATAGGCGGCACTCCACGGCACACCGGCCGAGTTCACCAGCGGCGCGCCGGCACCGTAGAGCACTTGGGTGATATGGCTGTCGTTGCCGGCACCGGTGATTTCCTTGTAGAGGATGCCTTCTTCTTCCACGCCTTCGGCCAGCTTGCCCTTGGCGCCCTTGTTGAGCATGACCACGATGTTGCCGATCACTTCCAGATGGCTCAATTCTTCGGTGGCGATGTCGAAGAGCATGTCCTTGCGGCCGGGATCGTCTTCAGCGATGGCCTGGGTGAAATAGCGGCAGGCAGCGGCGAGTTCGCCTTGCGGGCCGCCGAATTGTTCCAGCATCAGGTTGGCCAGCCCGGGATTGGGGCCGGCGACGCGTACCGTGTATTGCAGGCGCTTGTTGTGAGCGAACATGTCGGTCTCCTTGTTGAGGTCGAGGGATTGAACGGGCAAAGATGCTGGACGCAATCGCCTCGCCGCGTGGCGCTGAAGCGATACGTTCAACAGAGCCTTCATGCTAGGAGGCGAGTGCTCAGCCATACCATCGGCGTGAGCGGAAAACATCCGGTGCGCGGTAACGATGAAACGTGTCGGAGATCCTTAGCGCGGCAGCAGGCGCCGTCGGACGACCACAGGTCCGACAATCAGTGTTAGTCCGATGGAGCGCAGGCGCACTCGCCACTAGACTCGGAGGCTTGCATGACCGTGCAAGCTTGATTGCGGTCACTTCCGTTTCGATTTCCTCTCCGCTCACGCAAGGACAACATGCTCAAGAAAGTCGAGCCCTCCGTGACCGCGCTCACGCTGTTGCAGCCGGAGCCGGCCAGCGCCACGGCGATGCCTGCCGAGGCCACTTCCGCTGCTACGGCGGCCCCCGACGCCATGCGGCTGAGCTGGCCAATGGTTGCCGTCGGCGTGGTCCTGCTGGCCGCTGCCATCGGCTGGTGGAGTGCCCAGGATGAGCGTATCTGGCGCGCCTACCTGGGCGGCATGGCGGCCGCTGCAGCCACTGCGGCGGGGACGCTGCCGCTGTTCTTCTCGCGCCGTTTCTCGCCGCGCATGGCCGATTGCTGCACCGGTTTCGGTGCTGGCGTGATGCTGGCCGCCTCCGTCTTTTCGCTCATCCTCCCGGCCTTGCAGAGCCTGGAGCAGGGCGGCAGTGCCAAGCAAATGGCTAGCCTCATCACCGGGGCCAGCGTACTGTGCGGTGCGCTGCTGGTGCTGGCACTGCAGCGTGCCGGGCAGGGCCACGACGAACTGGCACGTCAGGCGGCACTGCGCCGGGTATGGCTTTTCGTGCTGACGGTCGGGTTGCACAACCTGCCGGAAGGACTGGCGGTCGGGGTAGCCTATGGCGGCGTGGCGCCCGAGCAGGCCTCGGTGCTGACCTTCGGCATCGCGCTGCAGGACATCCCGGAAGGCATGATCGTGGCCACCGCCTTGCGCGGCATCGGCTATTCCCGCGCCGACGCCATCGGCTGCGGCATCCTCTCGGGATTGGTGGAACCGTTGGCTGCGGTAGGCGGCGCGGCGCTGGTGTCGCTGTCGGCCGCGATGCTGCCGTGGGCCCTGGGTGGTGCGGCCGGTGCCATGCTCTTCGTGCTGGCCCACGAAGTGATCCCGGATCCGCATCGCCGGCGCGATTCCCTGGCTGCGACGTGCTGCCTCATCATCGGTTTCGTGCTGATGATGGTGATGGATACGGCGCTGTCATGAGGGACAGGACCATGACCCGTCCTGCTCCTGACGAGGATCCGGCCATTGCGCCATCGGCGCTGACCTATGTGGAACTGTGGCGCGGCGCCGAGCTGCTCATCAGGAAGGCGGGCGAAGAGCAGTCCGGTTCGCGCTGGGTGTTCCTCTCGGTGCTGATGCTGCTCTCATTCTGTCTGGAAGCCTATCTCAACCATGCCGGTCCCCTGCTGTTCGGCGCGGCCTGGAATGAAGGACGGCAGGCGCACAGCAACAAGGATGTCAAGGCCAGGCTGCGCCTGGTGTGTGCTGCCTGCGCAGTGAAACTGGAAGCGCCCTACAAATACCGCACCGTCGCGCTGACCCTGCTGGAGCTGCGCGAGAGCCTGGGCCAGGCTACCCAGGTACGGCTGTCGGCGCCCGGTGAAACCACCGCGCGGCGCCCCCTGCCTCCCGACAGCGCATCGGACCCCGCCGAGCTGGCGCTCGATCCGGCATGGAGTCCTTATTGCGAGCGCAACGTGGTGCTGGAGTACCGGACCCAGCTACGTAGCCTGCTGGCCAAGCTGCATGCAGGGTTGCCACAGCAAGGACGCGGCCCGCTGTCGATCTGAACATTTGCCATCCGGCACTGGCCTGCCCAAGGCGACCTTCATTTTTTCTTCACTACAGGAGTCTCCATGTTCAATCCGCTTTCCCGTCCTGCCCTGTTGCGCGCTAGCTACGGCGGCCTGTTGATGCTGGCCATGCATGCGCTGCCGGCCCATGCCGATGAGCCCACCGTGAGCATCCTCGAACCCAAGACCGGCCAGACCGTGACCAGTCCCTTCCGTGTGCGGCTGGCTGCGCATTCCATGACCACGCGCCCGGCCGGCAAGGTGGTGGAAGGGACGGGGCATCACCATCTGCTCATCAATCATGGTGCCGTGGGCAAGGGGGACGTCATTCCAAACGATGACACCCATCTCCATCTGGACAAGGGCGAGACGGAAGTCATGGTCACGCTGCCGCCCGGCAAGTACAAGCTCACGGACCAGTTTGCCGATGGTGAACACCGTTCCTATGGCCACATGATGGCGCACGGCATCAACATCACCGTGAAGTGATCGGCATCCTGCTCTTCCATACGGTACAGGCCGCACCCGAAACCCGGGTGCGGCCTGCATTCCATCCTGGCTGATACTGGCTTGCGAATCAGGCGGCCAGCTGCTGGTTGACCTTCTGCAGCGCCAGCTGGCTGAGCTTTTCGTCGGTAGCCTTTTCTTCCTGCAACGTTTCATCGAGCAGTTTTGCCGCGTCGTCCAGCCCCAGTTGCCTGGCCAGCGCGCACAGGGTGCCGTAGGTGGCAATCTCGTAGTGCTCCACCTTTTGCGCCGCACCGATCAGGGCAGCGTCCAGCACCGGACCTTTTTCGATTTCATCGATCTGCTCGCGGCCTTCTTCCACCAGCCCTTCCATGGCCACGCACTTGATGCGCTTGAGGCGCAGTTCGGCATTTTCCACCAGCCGGTCGATGCGCTCGATCTGGCCCTGGGTTTCCTCCAGATGCTGTTCGAAGGCCTGGCGCAGCTCTGGCGTGGTGGCCGCGCGCGCCAGTCGGGGCAGGGCGCGCGTGAGCTGCTTCTCGGCGCTGTAGACGTCCGAGAGGCTGTGGATGAAAAGATCTTTCAGGGTTTTGACGGTCATGCTGGTCTCCTTGGAACGGGGAAGTGATCACAAAAGAAGCGGATTGCATCGAAGGGAAATGCGCAGCAAAAAAGAGGGCCCCGCAGGGCCCTCTGCCTTCAGCAAGCCACCGCGCTTAGCGGTTGTTGCCCTGGTTGCCACCGCCGTGGCTGTTCTGGCCGCCCTTGCGGCCGGCTTCCCGTGCTTCTTCCGAACTGAACTCGTGCGCGGTGCCCTTTTCGTGAGCGGCCTTGCCGCCCTGGCTGGCGATTTCACGCTGCTTGTTTTCATCCATCGAAGCGAAGCCGCGGTTGCTGGTCGAGCCTTGGTTCTGGTTTGCCATGATGTTTCTCCTTGCGTCATGAGGGGGGTGGAAAAAATCCGCAGGGCTTTGTCTTCCCTACGAGTCTTCATCTTAGGCAGGTGCCCGCCGCCGTGATATCGGCGTGTTCCCCGATGAGGGGGCGGCGCGGACTGTCAGTCTTGCCAGCATCACTGAAGAAGAGTTGCTGCTCTGCCATGCGCTCTTCCGCAGGGGGGCAAGCGAGGACAGCTCATCGTTTTCATCTGCGGATCAGATCAATGACAACCCTGCCATCTACAGCGCAGATAAGTCGACACATGCGATCAGGAACCAACACCGCCCGCGGGACTCCATGGCTTGTTCGAGGCATCGCCTGCACATGGCCGGCGATGCCGGCAAAACCTGGAACCCACCATGAAGAAGAAACAAGCGCTGATCGAGGGAGTGAACCGGCTCAAGGCCTCGCACGAGCAGGCGGCCGCCATCCTGCAGAACATCGTGCATGACGTGGTGCGGGTGAGCAAAGGGGCGGAGGGCTTGCCCGAGCGCCGCGACTTTCGCCGCTATCGCCGTGCCATCAAGGAATTGAAACTGCAGTGCCTGCAGGTGGAAATGGTGCTGGCCGAATTCGACCGTGAAGATTGATCTCTGCCGTTGATCGCTTGAGGCGGATTGATCTGCCGGGGAGATGAATCTGCGCCACCCCGGCAGGGGGATAGGCCGGTCTTTACAGCTGCGGGCTGTTCTCCCGCATGTCCTGCTCCGAATAATTGTCGCCTTCCGGCTTGTTGCGGGAGGCCGGCTTGTCGCTGTCGCCCGGCGCGTACTCCTTGCCGCGGTCGAGCATGTCGCGCTCGTTGGTGCCGCTGCGCGGATTGCCCTCGGTCTGCAGGTCTTGCGGGCCGGACGTGTCGGGGGGATGGGTGTGCTTGTTCAGGGCGTCGGTCATGATGCTCTCCTTGTCCTTGGATGAATGGATTCTGCAGCTGCTCATGGATGCTAATGCCGCACGCACGCCGTGTATGTCGGCCGGCGCCGCCAAAGCGGGCTCCACGCTGCTGACAGGGGCTGCTTCGCGCACGCTCATCAAGCCCCGCTGACGCGTCCGACAGCCTCGCCCCACAGGGTCAGGCGGGGGCCGCTGATGGCGGATCGTCCGTGCTCTCGTTAGGGTGGAAGCTCAGGTCCTTTCCCCCTCAGCCTTTCCAAGGAGAACCGCATGGCCATCGAATCCAAACTGCCCACCCGTGCCAACCCCAGTCCCGGCCAGTCCAGCGGCGACGCCACCAGCCGTGCCGCCCGCAGCGACCACGTGGAAGCGCGCGAAACCAGCACCGACACCGCCAACAAGGAAATCGCCAAGCCCGAGTTCGACATCGTGCAGGACGACGCCCGCGCACCGCGCTGAGTGTGCTCAGCTTTCCGGTACGCAGTTCATTTCATGACGCCCAGACCAGCCCATTCAAGGAGTTCCCATGCGCGCATTGCTCTACCATTCTGCCCATGACGTGCGGGTCGAGACCGTCCCCGACCCCATCATCCAGGAAGCCGATGACATCATCCTCAAGGTCACTGCCACCGCCATCTGCGGCTCCGACCTGCACCTCTATCGCGGCAAGATTCCCGCCACCAAGGCGGGGGACATCCTCGGCCATGAATTCATGGGCGTCGTGGTGGAAGCGGGACCGGGCGTGAAGCGCCTCAAGAAGGGCGACCGCGTGGTGGTGCCCTTCGTCATCGCCTGTGGCCAGTGCTTCTTCTGCGACCAGCATCTCTACGCCGCTTGTGAGACCACCAACCCCGATCGCGGCGCGATCATGAACGGCAAGGGCATCCGCTCGGGGGCCGCCATGTTCGGCTACAGCCATCTGTATGGCGGCATGCCGGGCGGACAGGCCGAGTATGTGCGCGTGCCCAAGGCCGACGTCGGCCCCATCCGCATCGATTCGCCGCTGGCCGATGAGCAGGTGCTGTTCCTGAGCGATATCCTGCCCACCGGTTACCAAGCGGTGAAGAATGCGGGTGTGCGGGAAGGGTCCAGCGTGGCCATTTACGGCGCCGGTCCGGTGGGCCAGATGGCAGCCGCGTGCGCCCGCATGCTGGGTGCGGAAAAGATTTTCATCGTCGATCATCATGACTGCCGGCTGCGTTTCGCAGCCGAGCAATACCATGCGATTCCGATCAATTTCGACCAGACCGATCCGGGCGAAACCATCATCGCCAACACCGCCGGCCGGGGTGTGGATGCGGTGATCGATGCGGTCGGCTTCGAGGCCAAGGGCAGCGTGCTCGAAACCGCGATGACCAACCTCAAGCTCGAAGGCAGCAGCGGCCAGGCACTGCGCCACTGCATCGCTTCGGTCAGGCGCGGCGGCACCGTGAGCGTGCCGGGGGTATATGCCGGCTTCATCCACGGTTTCCTGTTCGGCGACATCTTCGAGAAAGGGCTCACCATCAAGACCGGCCAGACCCATGTGCAGCATTACATGCCGGAGCTGCTGGCCAGCATCGAGGATGGCTGGCTGCGTCCGGAGGCCATCATCACCCACCGCCTGCCCCTGGAGGAGGCCGCCGAGGGTTACCGGATCTTCAATGAAAAACGCGAGGAATGCCGCAAGGTGGTGCTCACGGCCTGAGCTTGAGGGCGTGGTGCTGAAGACAGAAGCGACCGGTGATGCCGGTCGCTTTTTTTTGTCATCACAAAGAAGGGAGGCTCTTCCGTCTCTCGCGGCGACTGATTTTTTGCTCATCTTTCTTTCGGAGCGCCATGCCTCGCGGAGCGCTGGCCGGGCAAGGCTGGAGAGCATTTCACGCGTGCAGTACCGGATTGAGGGAAAAGTGGCGAGTACCGGCTCGCATACTTGTGGTGAAACAGTCACGCCGTGATACAAAAACGACAATGCTGCAAGTTTCATTTTGCTGGTAAGATCTTTGTGTGCGTAAATACTGCAAAATTTATGAAATATATGACCTAAAGTCCGTGATATCTCATAATTATTTGTATATTTTTTATATTTTCGTCATGCACGCCACGGGGAAACCAATGAAGGCCTTGTCAGACATGAAGATCGGCGTGAAGCTGAGCTTGGGGTTCGCCAGTTTGCTGGTAATGATGCTGGTGTTGGTGGCGGTAGCCATGTACGGGATCAATGGCCTGCGCCACTCCATCGAACGTGCCAACGAAGTCCAGAACGAAAGCCTGGCGCCGCTCTACGTGGCCCGCGAGGCGCTGGACCAGACCGGTATCGCGGCGCGCAATGCCTACGTCTTCCTCAGCGACGCCGATGCGCAAACCGAGCTGAAGATCGTCGATGAACAGAAGGCGCTCTATCTCGCCGAGCTGCAAAAGCTGGAATCGCGCCTGGCGGGCAATCCCCATTTCACCCCGGTGCGCACGGGCCTGCTGCAGATGGCCGATGAACTCAAGCGCCCGCGGCAATACCGGGAGAGCGGGGCGATGGAGGCCTATCGCAACTTCCTGGTCAATGACTGCAGTCCCCTGCGCCGCAAGATCGTGGCCGACATCAACCTGCTCATCGGCGACATCGCCGGCCAGAGCACCGAGGCCGGCGTGGCCGCTGAGCATTCGGCCACTGCCGCCTTGCGGCTCATCGCCTTGCTGGCTGCCGTGGCGATCGTCATTGCGGTTGCGGTGGCTTTCACCATCACGCGCGGCCTGCTGCGCCAGCTCGGCGGCGAGCCGGCCTATGCGATGGCCATCGCCCAGCGCATCGCGCATGGCGACCTGGCCGTGGAGGTTGCCACCCGCCGCGGTGACCAGAGCAGCCTGCTGCATGCCCTGCGCATGATGCGCGACAGCCTGGCCGTCATCGTCGGACAGGTGCGCCAGGGGACCGATGCGATCGAACGCGCCTCGTCGGAAATTGCCTCCGGCAATGTCGACCTGTCGGCCCGCACCGAACGCCAGGCCAGTTCGCTCGAAGAAACCGCCAGCGCCATGGAAGAGATCACCTCGGCCGTGCGCCAGAGCGCGGCCAATGCCGCCCAGGCCAATGAGCTGGCGGCCTCGGCCTCGGGTATCGCAGTCAAGGGCGGCCACATGATGGGCGAGGTGGTCGCAACGATGGAAGACATCCATCAATCCTCGGTGAAGATCGTGGACATCATCAGCGTGATCGACGGCATCGCTTTCCAGACCAACATCCTGGCTTTGAACGCGGCCGTCGAAGCGGCGCGCGCCGGCGAGGGCGGCCGCGGCTTCGCGGTGGTGGCCTCGGAAGTGCGCACGCTGGCCCAGCGCAGCGCGGCAGCGGCCAAGGAGATCAAGGAGCTGATCGGCGCCTCGGTGGCCAAGGTTCAGAGCGGCAGCGGCCAGGTCAAGGGCGCAGGGCAGACCATGGAAGAGATCGTGGCCAGCGTGCGCAAGGTGACCGACGTGATTGCAGAAATCAGCCTGTCCAGCCGCGAGCAGAGCGAGGGCATCGAGCAGGTCAACGATGCCATCGGTCACATGGATGAAGCCACCCAGCAGAACTCGGCGCTGGTGGAGCAGGCCGCTGCTGCGGCCGAGGCACTGACCTCGCAGGCCGCCGCGCTGGCGCGGCTGGTCTCGACTTTCAAGCTGGCGCCGTCGGCGCAGGTGATGGGCTGATTCGTGCTGCTGGGACAGAGGGCCGGAGCCGTGGCTGGGAATGGCCCCATGAGGCCCGCGCGCGCAGTAGTGCTGCGCCGGGCTGTCTGCGGGCAGCCCGGGGCGCGGGGCTTACGGCCGGTCCGATTCCAGCAGTTGCAGCGAGAGCATATCGGTGGCCAGGGCCGCCAGCTCCTCGAGTGCCTGCCGTTCGTGGGCGCGCAGGATGCGCGGTTCGGTATCGATGACGCACAGGGAGCCGAAAGCACGGCCCTGGTACATCAGGCGGATGCCGGCATAGAAACGGATGAAGGGCGTGCCCGTGACCATGGGATTGTTGACGAAACGCGGATCCTTGGTGGCGTCGGAGACGGTGAAGATCTCTTCCTGCATCACGGCGTAGTTGCAGAAGGCCCACGAGCGCGGCGTGGAGCTGATGTTCAGGCCATGTGCCGCACGGAAGATCTGCAGCTCCGAGGTCAGGAAGGTGACCAGGGCAATGGGGACGTCCAGCAATTCGCTGGCGAGCCATGTCAGGCGATGAAAGCGGGCCTCGGAATGTGTGTCTTCCATTGTCTGTTCAACGAAGCGGGCACGTTCGGCTTCATTCGCGCTGACCGGATAAGGCACTTCGATCTGGGGCACGACGGGGCCGGCCGTGGGCTCGGGTTGTTTCACTTCACGATGGCCGAGCAAGGTCATGACCGAACTCAGCCGGGTGCGCCGGTGGCCACCCGGGGCCTTCCAGGAGGCCAGCATGCCGCTCTCCATCCACATCTGGGCGGTGGTGATCGACACGCCCAGCAGCCGGGCTGCTTCCCGCGAGGTCATCGCCGGGTCGCTGGGGGGTGTTTGGTTGTCATCAGAGGGTACTGCGCGACCCATTTGATTGATCCTTGTAAAAGTATAACTGCGCGCGGACAAATTTTTATATTTCACATATTTAATATTTTAAAGATGGCAGAAATGCAACGAAAGTCAGCATTTTTAATATCTTTCACTTTTCGTTAGCGCTGCTCTGTGCAAAATATGAAATAGGCAGATATCCGTACGGTAGCGAGGGGAGCTTACGCCATCCTTGTTGTCGATGGCTTCTCGTGCTGCGGGAAGTGGGCATCGTTGTGTTGAAGGTATTGGCGTTTGTACCAAGCGGGCATTGTAGTGCCCATTGCGAAATGATGTCGGACAAGTGCCGCTGTTCTGACGGGAAGCTGACTTGGGTCAAGCCGCAAGGCCTGATGCGTCGCAGAAAACCGGGCACGGCGGCGGTCGGGCAAGCAACACCAGGGAAGCCATGGGCAAGCGAGAAAAAGTGGCGACGCCTTCTCATCAAATGAAAATTTGTGTCGCCGGCAAGACCTACGTCGTCGAGAGCCGCCCGCTGGGCGCGGCCCACGAGCAACGCAGGTACGCCTACCGGGTCTGGTGCGATGGCGCATTGGTGAAGGATTGGACCGAGGGCAACATGGCCGACTTTTTCGGCCTGCTGCCTGAGGCTGGCAAGGAATAGAACGCAACTGCTCCGGCGCATCGGCGCGCCGGATCGCTGTCCCGCCTTCTCATCCCCCCGAGAAGGCGTTAGCCCCGCTTCGCAAGAAGCGGGGCTTTTTTTTACCTGCTCGCAGCGCAGGGATGGATCGTGTATGAGTCAATCTCATTGATTGATGAGATCAAATCATTTTTATTCATGGATCGTCCGTCATAGAATTCGGCCAGAACATTGACCGCAAAGGGCGCCGACACATCATGAGCAACGATTTCTCATTCGCCATCAAGAGCATCTGTTTCGACGAGGACTACCGTCCCGCCGACAACACGCGCATCACCACCAACTTCGCCAACCTGGCCCGAGGTGCCGAGCGCCAGGCAAACCTGCGCAACACCTTCCGCATGATCAACAACCGCTTCAATGCGCTGGCGCACTGGGACAATCCCAAGGCCGACCGCTACGCCGTGGAGCTGGAGATCATTTCGGTGGAGATGGGCATCGAGGGCCAGGACACCGCACAGGCCCTGCCGCTCATCGAGGTACTCAAGACCCGCATCCTCGATCGCCAGACCGGCGAGCGCATCGAGGGGATCGTGGGCAACAATTTCTCTTCGTACGTACGCGATTACGATTTCAGCGTGGTACTGCTGGAACACACCCGGCAGCAATCGGGCTTCAGCGTGCCCCCCCATTTCGGCGAGCTGCATGGCAATCTGTTCAAGCGTTTTGTGGCCTCGGACGCCTACCGTGCGCACTTCAGCAAGCCGCCCGTGATCTGCCTGAGCGTGGCCAGCAGCAAGATTTACCACCGTACCGGCAATGTCCATCCGGTGCTGGGTGCGGAGTATCTCCAGAATGAAAGCTCGCTCACCGATGCCTACTTCGCCAAGATGGGGCTGACGGTGCGCTACTTCATGCCGCCCGACAGTGCCGCACCGCTGGCCTTTTACTTCAGCGGCGACCTGTTGCGCGACTACACGAACCTGGAGTTGATCAGCACCATCAGCACGATGGAGACTTTCCAGAAAATTTATCGTCCGGAGATCTACAACGCCAATTCTGCTGCCGGTAAAACTTACCAGCCCAGCCTGCAGAACGAGGACTATTCCACCACGCGCATCGTCTATGACCGCGAGGAACGCAGCCGCCTGGCGGTCCAGCAGGGACGCTTCGCCGAAGAACATTTCATCAAGCCGTACCGCGCCGTTCTTGAGCAGTGGTCGGCCGCTGGTGCCCACTGAATTTTTACCCCACAAGGTTCTCCACCGTGAAAAAACTTTTGCCTACCTCCACCGCCGGCAGCCTGCCGAAACCCGCCTGGCTGGCCGAGCCTGAAAAACTCTGGTCGCCCTGGAAGCTGCAAGGCGAGGAGCTGTACGATGCCAAGCGCGATGCGCTGCGCCTGTCGTTGCAGGAGCAGCAGCATGCCGGCATCGATATCGTCAGTGATGGCGAGCAGACGCGTCAGCATTTCGTGACCACCTTCATCGAGCATCTCGACGGCGTGGATTTTGCCAGGCGCGAGACGGTGCGCATCCGCAACCGCTATGACGCCAGCGTGCCCACGGTGGTGGGAGCGGTGTCGCGCCAGAAGCCGGTGTTCGTGGAGGATGCGCGCTTCCTGCGCAGCCAGACCGATCAGCCGATCAAGTGGGCGCTGCCCGGCCCCATGACCATGATCGACACGCTCTACGACAGCCACTACAAGAGCCGCGAGAAACTGGCCTGGGAGTTTGCCGTGATCCTCAACCAGGAGGCACGCGAGCTGGAGGCGGCGGGCGTGGACATCATCCAGTTCGATGAGCCGGCCTTCAATGTCTTCTTCGACGAGGTCAACGACTGGGGTGTGGCCACGCTGGAGCGTGCCATCGAGGGACTCAAGTGCGAGACCGCCGTGCACATCTGCTATGGCTACGGCATCAAGGCCAACACCGACTGGAAGAAGACGCTGGGTTCCGAGTGGCGCCAGTATGAGGAGACGTTCCCGAAGCTGCAGGCATCCAACATCGATATCGTCTCGCTGGAATGCCACAACGCGCGCGTGCCCATGGACCTCATCGAACTCATCCGCGGCAAGAAGGTGATGGTCGGTGCCATCGACGTGGCCAATCACGCCATCGAGACGCCCGAGGAAGTGGCAGCGACCTTGCGCCGGGCTTTGCAGTTCGTGGCGGCGGACCAGCTCTATCCGAGTACCAATTGCGGGATGGCGCCGCTGCCGCGTGAAGTGGCGCGGGGCAAGCTCAATGCCTTGAGTGCGGGGGCGGAGATTGTGCGGCGTGAGTTGCAGGGATAGTTGCAGGGATAGTTGCAACGTGAACCTTACCTGCTGAAAGCAAAATGACCACCTGAAGCGGTGGTCATTGTTTTCGATGGTGTGCCTTGCTGCGCGGTGTTCCGCGCGGTATCAACCAGAAGAGTGTCTGCGAGGAAGGCACGCGTCGTTCAGCGGGAGGCGTCCGCATCCCTCACCAGCCTGATCCCGACCAGGGTGTAGCGCGTAGTGGTGGTATTCCAGTTACGGTATGCACATCGCGCATACAGCGCCCAGGTATGCCAGGAGCCCCCGCGCCGCACTTTGGTTTCACCGTTGGCCGGCCCCTGCGGGTCAGCCGCTGTCGAGCGTGCGTAGGTGTCTTCGCCATACCAGTCTGCGGTCCACTCCCATGCATTGCCTACCATGTCGTGCAGCCCGAAGGCGTTTGGCGGGAAACTGCCGACCGGGGAGGTGAAGGCGAAACCATCATGGCCCTTGAGCGCATGGCCCGCCAGGCGCGGCCAATTGGGCGCTGCGTCGGCATCGAAGGTATTGGCGATGAAGCTGAGGCCCTCGGGATCATCGCCATTGGGATAGCGCGTGGTAGTGCCTGCGCGGCAGGCGTATTCCCATTCGGCTTCCGTGGGCAGACGATAGTGCGCCTTCTCTTTTTCGCTCAGCCATGCGGCCAGGGCTTGTGCATCATTCCAGGTGACGTTGAGCACCGGGTGGTCGTCGCCCTGGGGAAAGCCGGGATTCTTCCAGCTGTATTGCGGGTTGCGACCCTCGAAGGCGTCTTTGCGCTCGTTCTTCTCAGGGTCATAGGCGGGGTTGTAGCCATAGCCACCCGTCTGGTCGCGGATGGATTCGGGAACATAGCCGACTGCGCCACGAATCTGGCGAACTGGCCAACGGTGACCAGGTGCTTGCCGAGATAAAAGGGACGGCTGATGCGCACCTTGTGTCGCGGCCGCTCATCGTCGAGATCGCGCAGGCGGCGCTCTTCAAAATCCGGATAGGCTTGTTTGAGCGACGCGAGGGATTCATCGGTGCCCATCATGAATTCTCCCGCCGGGATCAGGACCAATTGCATGCCGATGGCGTTTTCCATCGTCGCCGGTAGTGGCGGGTTTTCTCCGGCGAACGCGGAGTGGACGGTCACGCAAAACAATATCGCCAGCAAGCTGATGGTGCCGTGTTTCAAGTCATCCCCCCGATGTCGGCTGCTGCTTCCCTGTTGATGTTGCAACGAGATTTTCAGATTCGTTGCCGCCCGCGCCAGTCCCCCTGGATGGCAATCGATTCTATCGCAAACGACATGGTTGGCAGCCACGGGGGGAATGTTTTGCGCAAGGCGGAGAACCTGGGGCATTCCTGCAACGATCGTTGCCAGGGGATGGCCTGTGGGGCCGTCCAATCATTGCGCGGCGCGCAAAGGCCTTTGCGATATTGACCGTATTCTCACCCCAAGATAATGCCGTCATAGTGGGCCCCTTCCAGCAGCGGACCCACATCATGACCAAGCCATCTCTTCCGGTAGCAGGCAGTTCCTTCTCCCGTCCCCGTGCCATTGTCATCGGCGGCTCCCTTGGCGGGCTTTTCGCCGCCAGTACCTTGCGGCATATCGGTTGGGACGTTGATATCTATGAACGCTCCGAGAGCGACCTGGACAGTCGCGGCGGAGGTATCGTGCTCCAGCCTGAGGTTGTGGAAGTCTTCAAACGCATCGGCGTGAACATCGAGACCGCTGCCTTGGGTGTTCGTTCCACCAACAGAATTGTGTTGCAACCGGATGGTGCGGTTCGGGTCAAGCGTTATGCTCCCCAGGTTCAAACCTCCTGGTCATTCATCTACGTGACCCTGAAGACGGCCTTTGGACTTGCGCATTATCATCAAGGAAAAGTTCTCTCCCACGTCGAGCAGGATGAGAATTCAAGCAAGGTGACAGCGGTATTCACGGACGGCACGAAAGAAACGGGTGATCTGTTGGTGGGGGCCGATGGCGGCGATTCGACCGTGCGCCGCCAGTTCTGGCCAGACGAGATCCCCGTCTATGCAGGATATGTCGCCTGGCGAGGTTTGATTCCTGAGCTATCGATGCCGGAGACGACGCGTGAATTTCTGCACGGGGATTTCGGATTTGCCAATAACACCGGGTCCCACATTCTCGGATACCTCGTTCCAGGGGAAGGCAACAGCGTATGGCCCGGACACAGACTGTACAACTGGGTGTGGTACCGGGTCGTCAGCGCCGGTACGCTGGCCGATGTCATGACCGATAGAGAGGGCAGGCGGCGAGCATATTCAGTGCCTGAGGGAAAGCTTTCGCCGAAGTGGACGCAGCATTTGATGAAAGAGGCCGGGGTCCTGCTCCCGCCGGCATTCGCAAAGGCTGTCCAGGTCACCAGAGAGCCGTTTGTCCAGGCCATTCGCGATTTGGCAGTGCGCAAGATGGTTGCAGGGCGAGTGGTGCTGCTGGGCGATGCCGCATCCCTGCCGCGGCCGCACACTGCTGCAAGCACGCTCAAGGCAGCCGCCAACGCATTGAGCCTGGCTGACCAATTGCAAGCTGCGCCCACGGACATCGATGCCGCGCTGGGAAAATGGGAAGTGCCGCAGGTTGAATTTGGCCAACAGCTACGCCGCCAAGGCATAGAGGCTGGAAACCTGCTCCTGTTTCATCATCCCTGACGCCTTCCCCCTGATCAGGAAACAGAAAGCTCGCGCATGCGGGCTTTCTGCTCTTCCACGCCGACTGCGGGCCGCGCCTGCTTGGCGTTAGAATATTGCAAACAGGCATGCAGACAGGCTGACGCCTGCGCTGCTCCTGCTTGAATGCATTGAATTTCAAACCATGACGACGCCTCAACTATGGACAGGTTCTCCGAGCTGAAAGCTTTTTCCGTTGTTGCGAGCACAGGGGGCTTCTCTGCGGCAGCACGCAATCTGGGCATGGCACCTTCCTCAGTGGTTCGCCTGATCGATGCGTTGGAAGCGCGCATAGGAACCAAGCTGGTCAATCGCTCAACGCGCACGGTGACGCTGACAGATAGCGGACGTCTCTATTTCGATAACGTAGTGAGCCTCTTGGAGCAGATAGAAGAGGCCGAGAATTCAACCTCGCATCAGGGCGTTCCACAGGGGCGACTCAAAATCTCTGCGCCAGTCACCTTTGGCACCACTTACCTTGCGCCGGCGCTGTTCGAATTGCAAAGTACGTACCCGAAATTATCGGTCCATCTGCACTTGAGCGACGGCATCAGCGACTTGGCGGAAGAATCCATCGATATCGCCATTCGCATAGGGGATCCGCGTCACTACGCCAATCTCACTGCCCGCCGCCTTGCCGGCCACCGACGCATACTTTGCGCCAGTCCGGCGTATTTCGCTGCGGCTGGAGAGCTGATCAGGCCGGACCAGTTGCAACAACATGATTGCTTGATGTTTGCCTACGGTGCTCAGCAGCAGCAATGGCGATTCGTCCACAAAGATGATCCCATGGCCGATCCGGAAGTGGTGGACGTCAAGGGCTCTCTGACGGTCAACAATTCCGCGCTCCTGCGGCAGGCTTGTCTGTCAGGGCAGGGTATTGCGCTGCTCCCGGACTGGTTGGTGATGCGGGATGTGGAGCAGGGGAGTCTGGTGTGGGCTCTTCAGAACTATGAGGCCAACCCCGGGGCGATGGAGGTGGGTATCTATGCCATGTATCAGCCCAATCGAGACGAAGCCATGAAGGTTCAGGCTTTCATCTCCGTGTTGAAGAAGGTCCTCGACGGCGCGCTGCCAACGATGCAATAGCCGCCGCGGGCAATTCGGATCAACGGGTCGCCAAGGCCATGTTGTGCGCAAGAGTTCGCTCCATTCGCATCTTGATCTTGCGCACACCAGACGATGCCGGTGCGGCTTCACTGAATTCATCGAGTTGGAATCGGCTGACCATGTCGGCCAAGGAAGACGCCTGATCTCGCAGACTCGCCGCTGCTGCGGCCGCCTCTTCAACCAGTGCAGCATTCTGCTGAGTCACTGAGTCCATCTCCGTGACGGCCGTGTTGATGTGGTGGATTCCGGTCTTCTGTTCGTTGGACGAATTGCTGATGGCCGACATCATTGCGGCGACCTCATTGACGCTCTGGACGACGTCGTTGATGGTGTTCCCGGCCTCGTCAACGATTTTTGTACCCGCCTCAATGTTGGTAGATGACTCATCGATCAGTCCTTTTATCTCTCTGGCAGCGGCAGCGCTACGCTGTGCCAGGACGCGCACTTCCGAGGCGACTACGGCGAATCCTCGTCCCTGCTCACCGGCTCGGGCGGCCTCTACCGCAGCATTGAGTGCCAATATGTTGGTCTGAAATGCGATGCCATCAATGGAAGAGATGATGGCTTCGATTCGTGTCGCGCTGGCGTTGATTGCGTGCATCGTTCCATGGACTTTTTGCATCGCCTCTCCTCCGCGCCGTGCAATGTCTGCGGCCGTGACTGCCAGAGAATTCGCGTCCAGTGCATGCTGAGCATTCTGCGACACCGTTTGCGTGAGTTGTTCCATGGAGGCTGCGGTCTCCTCAAGGGAACTGGCCTGTGTCTCTGTTCTCGACGAGAGGTCCATATTCCCTGTTGCGATTTGCGATGAGGCCGCGGCAATGGTGTCCGTGCTTTTCCTGACGGCGGCAATCATCTTCGCCAAACTGCTTTGCATTACCGACATGGCATAAAGGAGGCTGCTGGAATCTCCGTCACGGAGCAATACTTTTTGACTGAGATCTTGCTCGGCAATTTTCATGGCTACCGCCACCGCATATTCGGGACTGCCGCCCAGTGCCTTGTTGAGGCTGCGATTGACCGCAATGATGATCGCCGACAGCAGCAGACTGACGATGGCCATGATGCCGGCAGTCCTCTTGAGCGATGAGTAGAACGCTTCCTCAATATCATCGACATAAAGACCCGCTACCAACGCCCAGCCCCACGGTTTGAAGCTGACGATGCGGCTCAGTTTTGCCGAGGCGCTGTCTTTTCCAGGGCGGACCCAAAGGTATCGCATGAAGCCCTCGCCAGATGGGGAGCCCGCCATGCGGGCGACCTCCTGGAAGACCGGAAAACCGGCAGGGTCCTTGAATCCGCTCATGTCTTTTCCGTCATTTTGGGGCGCGCCAGGGTTTTGGATGGCAGTTGCATCCATGCCCAGGATGGCGACGTAGCCGTCTTCGCCATAGCGGATGTCATTCAACACCGATTTTGCCCGCAGCTTTGCCTCTTCGAGGGTCATCTTGCCTGCCCCGGCATCTCGTGCGAATCCTTCGACGATTTTCAGTGCTGCCTGGTCGACGTTGGCAAGATCGGCCTGGCGCTCTTCATAGCGCAGTGTCCTTGTTTCGAAAATGTTGACTACCGAGATGGCGCAGATGCAGGTGAGGCTGGCCACCAGTGGAAGCCAGAGTTTTCGTTGAAAGGTAAGCAAGGCCATGATGACTCCCGGAAAAATTGAATTGACAGAGTGAGCCGGTCTCATCGAGCAGAGCGGCTGTGAATGTTCAAGCGATGCAAAGACGCTTGTGGGCCACCGTAGTTGCAAGTGTCTGTTGGCGCGCGAGCAGATCGGCTGCTTCTGTCACGGACATCCCTTTGCCGAAATAGAAGCCCTGAGCCTGGTCGCAGCCGTGATTCCTCAAGAAATCCAGCTGAACGCGATCCTCTACGCCCTCTGCCACGATGTTCCTGTTCATTGCATGCGCCATCGCGATGACTGCCTTGACGATTTCAGCATCGTCGCAATCACTCGAGATATCTCTGATGAAGCTGCGGTCGATCTTGAGCGTATGGATGGGGAATCGTTTGAGATAGCTGAGACTTGAGAAGCCGGTGCCGAAGTCATCCATGGCCAGCCTCACCCCCTTCGCACTGAGCGCATGCAGGATGATGACGGTGGATTCCGGAGAGTCCATGATGACGCTCTCGGTAATCTCCAGAACCAGGCATTGCGCAGGGCATCCTGTGGATGCCAGAACGCGGGTCACGGTCTCTGCCATGTCCGCTTGCCTGAACTGTACGGCGGAGAGGTTGACCGACATTTTGATCTCTTGCGGGCACAAGCCCTCCTGCTGCCAGGCGACGAGTTGACGGCACGCTGTGTCGAGCACCCACTCGCCAATCGGAACGATCAGCCCGGTCTCTTCGGCCAGCGCGATGAATTTGTCGGCGATATCACCTGCTCACCTGGGGGCTGCCAACGAATCAGCGCTTCGAAGCCGATGATCTGGCCATTGGCGATATTGACTTGCGGTTGATACACCAGATGGAACTCCCGCCGTTCGAGTGCGCGGCGCAGTGATGTTTCCATGCGCAGGAAGTGCAACGCATCCTGGCTCATCTCATTGACGTAGAAGGTGTAACGACGCTTTCCCCCCTTTTTTGCCTGGTACATGGCAGTGTCGGCGTTCTTCAGCAGGGTGATGCCGTCGGCGCCATCGCGGTCGTACATGCTGATTCCGATACTGCCGCTCAAGAAGAGCTCGTGGCCGCTCAGAAGCATGGGCTCGCAGATGGCAAAGAGAATCTTGTCGGCAATGACGCCAATGTGTTGCTGCTGTCCGGCGTCCACCAGCAGAACAACGAATTCGTCGCCCCCCAGCCGCGCTACCGTGTCGCCTGCGCGTACGGAGTGTTGCAACCGGTGCGCTACTTCGACAATGACCTGGTCACCTACGTCATGACCGAGGCTGTCGTTGATGGTCTTGAAACGATCCAGGTCAATGAACAATACTGCCAAGCTATGGCGTGTGCGCTTTGCGTGATGGATTGCCGTGGCCAGGCGGTCCATCATCAGTGCCCGGTTTGGCAGGCCAGTCAGAACATCGTGACTGGCCAGATGCCGCATCATCGATTCCGCTGTCTTTCGTTCAGTGATGTCTTCTATGGCCGCAATGAAGTGGATATCACCATGGCTTTCTCGCATCGACGACACCGTCACCTGTCCCCATATGTGCTGGCCATCTTTCCGGATATAGCGCTTTTCGCTGACGTAGTCCTGAATTTCTCCCGCCAGGATGCGCTGTGTCATCCGGTCGTGGTCGCAGCGCTGAGCCGGGTCGGCGAGGTCACACAGGTTCATCGCCTGCATTTCCTGTGCGTCGTAGCCCAGGACACGCTGCAGTTTCTGATTGCTGCGCAGGATTCGGCCTGCGGCGTCGAAGTGCACGAGGCCTACCGCCGCCTGGTGGAAGGACAGTCGAAACCGCTCTTCGCTGTCGGCAAGCGCTGCTTTTGCTTCGAGTACTCTGGAGATGTCGTGTGCGACCAGCAGCAGCAGGTACTCGTCGCCGTTGTCGAAGCGCGATAGGCCGAACTGATAGTGGCCGCAGCGCTCCCGTCCGTCTTCGCCGACCAGATTGATACCCTGGTGCGGGATGCCGGTGCCGATGACATCGCTGGCTGCGCTATACAGCGCCGGGACGTTGAACAAGCTGCTCAGGGGAACGCCCTCCGCATCCTCGTCCGAGCTTAAGCCCAGGATGCGCCGCATGACTGGATTGGCGGCACGGATCCGGCACTGTGCGTCCATGACCAGCAGGCCGTTGGGGGTGTAGCTGAAGATGTGCTCGGAATAGTTTCGATAACGGTCGAGCAGGCGTCTCTCAGCGCAGAGGTGAGCGTCCAGAATTTTTGCGGCGTCATGAAATGCATGCGTCAGCAGCGCATTCAGGAATTCGATCGGGCTGCTGTTCTCGCGCATCAGTTTCTTTCCGATGCCGGGCAGGAGTGCTTGCAGGTAGCCGCGGAAATCATCGTTTTTTGCGAGCGCAAGTTGCGGGTGCAGGTGATCGAATTGTTGAAGCGCGATCTGCAGGCTCTCCAGAGAATTGCGCTGCGACGATGTTGCTGCAGCAGACGCCTCGGTCTTTCCACTGGCCGGAACAGGTTTGGAGTTCGTCCTGCCAAGCTTGCGCAGCAACGGTCTTGCCCGTGGCCAGCGCAGCTTGCTCGCCACGTTGGGGCCGCTGCCAGAGGCACTTGCGTAAGCTGGTCGATCTAGCGTGATGTGGGCTGGCAGGAGCCAGCGTACAGTTCGATTCATCGATTCATCTCCAGCAAGGTGGAAAGAGCATGTGTGCTGCGATGCCTGGTATCAGGCCAATGCCGGATAATCCGTATAGCCTATTTCGTCACCACCGTAGAAAGTGAAGGGATCTGGTTCGTTGAATGGTCCCCCTTGGGCGATACGGGCGACGAGGTCCGGGTTGGCGATGAATTGGCGACCGAACGCGGCCATGTCTGCTTTGCCCGATACGATGAGTTGCTCGGCCTCTTCAAACGATAGCCCGGCGTTGGCGATGAGCATGCCGGCGAAATTGGGCCTGATGATCTCGAGCATGCGGCTCATATCCTTGTTGCCACCCCATGCGTTGGTATCGGCGGCGTGGATATAGCCGATGCCGTATCCATCGAGCATCTTGGTGACGTATGCGTAGGTGGCGTAGGTATCAGCGTCAACGGCATTGTTGTAAAGCGCGAACGGGGAGAGGCGCACGCCGATCTGTGTCGCAGGCATTTCCTTGAGCACAGCCTCGATGACCAGTCGCAGGAAGCGAGCGCGGTTGTCGAGACTGCCTCCGAATTCGTCGTCGCGGCGGTTGACGTGTGACGACAGGAATTGTTGGGGTAAATAGCCATTGGCTGCGTGGATCTCGACACCGTCCATGCCAGCTTCCAATGCGTTTTTTGCCCCTGTGCGGAACTCATTGTTGATTTGCATTGAAAACTGACCCACTTTCCCAGGAAATTTGCATCCAAAGTTGACCCATGTTTAGACCACAATCCTGCTCATGACAGCGAGCGGGAGAACGGAGTGATAGACGTGGCCCTACTTGGAATTATTCGACGCTGGTACATCAGAGACCGCATCTCAATTCGGGAAATCGCCCGCAGGCTCGACATATCCCGCAACACAGTTCGCCGCTACATCCGATCCGATGTCAGCGAACCTGCTTATCCAGCAAGGCGTTCGCCAAGCTCGCTCGATGACTTCACCGCCAGGCTCTCCGCTTGGCTCAGCGCAGAGGCGGTCAAATCTCGGAAGCAAAGAAGGACCCTGAAACAGATGTTCCTGGACTTAAGAGAGCTGGGATACGAGGGGTCGTATGACCGGGTGGCTGCCTTCAGCAGGCAATGGAAGGTGGGTCAAATGGAGAGGGTCAAATCTGCGAGCAAATCAACAACCAAGAGCAAAAGCCACCAGAGAAGGTGGCTTTTGCTCTTGGAACACTTATTTTGCGACAAAGAAATCAGCAGGGTCTCAAACTCTTTTACAGACTTTGCGCATTCAAACAGACTTTATTGTTAATTATCACCTCATCGTCACCAGCTGGTCTCCCTCTCCGCCGTAGAAGAAATCTTGTGAATGGCCAGATCGGCCCCTTCAAATTCCTGCTCCGGATCCAGCCGTATCCCCACCGCCTTCTTCAGCACGCCATAGACGATCCATCCACCCGCTGCCGCAATGGCGATCCCCATGACGCTGCCGATGAGCTGCGACATGAACGACACGCCGCCACGTCCACCCAGCGCCTGCAAGCCGAAGATGCCCGCCGCCAGCCCGCCCCACAGGCCGCACAAGCCATGCAGCGGCCACACGCCCAGCACATCGTCGATCTTCCACTTGTTCTGGGTGCGGGTGAACATCCACACGAAAATCGCCCCCGCAATGCCACCGGTGACCAGCGCACCCAGCGGATGCATCAGATCCGAGCCCGCGCACACCGCCACCAGGCCGGCCAGCGGGCCGTTGTAGGCGAAGCCGGGATCGTTGCGGCCCATCAGCAGCGCTACCAGCGTGCCGCCGGCCATGGCCATGAGCGAATTCATGGCGACCAGGCCATTCATCTTGTCCAGGGTCTGCGCGCTCATCACGTTGAAGCCGAACCAGCCCACCGTCAGGATCCACGCACCCAACGCCAGGAAAGGAATGTTGGACGGCGGATGCGCCGCCACCGCGCCTTCCTTGCTGTAGCGGCCACGGCGTGCGCCCAGCAGCAGGACTGCCGGCAGCGCGATCCAGCCACCCACGGCATGGACCACGATGGAACCGGCGAAGTCATGGAACTCCGCACCGAAGGTGGCCGCCAGCCAGGCTTGCACGCCCAGGTGCTGGTTCCACGCGATGCCCTCGAAGAAGGGATAGACCAGGCCCACCAGTACGGCCGTGGCAATCAGCTGCGGATTGAATTTGGAGCGCTCGGCAATGCCGCCGGAGATGATCGCCGGGATGGCCGCCGCAAAGGTGAGCAGGAAGAAAAATTTCACCAGCTCGAAGCCGCTGCGCTCGGCCAGCGTCTCGGCGCCGGCAAAGAAAGTCACGCCGTAAGCCACGTAATAGCCGATGAAGAAATAGACGATGGTCGACACCGCAAAGTCGGCCAGGATCTTCACCAGGGCATTGACCTGGTTCTTCTTGCGCACCGTCCCCAGTTCCAGGAAGGCAAAGCCGGCATGCATGGCCAGGATCATGATCGCCCCCAGCAAAATGAAGAGGGCGTCTGCGCCGTTTTTGTGATCGTCCACCAGAAAATCTCCCAAAAAGTGTGCAAGGAAATGCGTGAAAGCCACGACTAAAGCAATTTCCGTTCCATTTTGGTGAAAAATTCGCAGCACTTTGATTTGAAACGACTTTTTCAGTGCGTCGGGACAATGTCAAGCGCCGATATGCACGAACTCCGTGCATATCGGCGCCGGATGGCGGAGGTGGGCTGCATTTTGGTGCGTCGGCTGCCAGGCCCAGTCTGCCCATCGTCGCTTATGGCTGCTTCGGCTTGGTCAGCGCGTCGATGAAGCTCGCGATCTGCAACGCCACCGCCTCCGGGTCTTCCAGTGGCGACAAGTGGCCCACGCCCGGCAGGATGTGCAGGGCGGCCTGGGGAATGCGCGGCAAAAGCTCTGCCTGCAGCGTCGCGATCCGGTCCACCTGGTCGTGCTCGCCCGAGATGACCAGCGTCGGGACTTCGATGGCGGCGACGTCGGCCGAGATGTCCTCGGCCATCGCCACGTTGGGCCAGGCCAGCTTGGCCTGGGGCGCAGCCTGCAGGCTGTCCTCGATGGCCTGTGCCCGGCGGGCCGCCGTCAGGGGTTTGGCGGTGAGCACATGGTCGAGCACGAACTCCACCGATTCGCGCGTCTGGTATGCGCCCGCCAGCACGGCGCGCTGTTCTTCGGGCAACAGCATGGGCGAGGGCGGGGACGGCGCGACCAGGATCAGCCCTTCGAGCCCGTGCGGCCGGCGCGAGGCCATCAGCTGTGCCACCTTGCCACCCATGGAGTGGCCGACCAGGACATAGCGCTGCAGTCCCAGGGCGGCAATGACTCCCTCGGCATCGGCGGCCAGGTCGGCAATCCGGTAGCCCTCGGCCGGCGCATCAGAACGGCCCCAGCCGCGATGGTCGGTGGCGACGATGCGGCATCGCTGCGCCAGTGGCGCCGCTACCGCATCCCAGGTCCGCGACGAGCCGCCGTAGTAATGCAGGAACACCAGCGCCAGTTCGCCGCTGCCCTGCTGGGCTACGTGGATGCGCGTTCCGTTGGTTTCGATATGCATGTGTCTGCTCCTTTGTGATGGGGGAGAGTCAATGGTAGATTCCATGCGAAAAATTTATAATTGGCAAATTGTTAGTCACAGTCGACACTCGGATGATCGAATAGGAAGCGACATGGACAAACTCATGAGCCTCAATGTCTTCGTGGCCGCAGTGGAGGAGGGCAGTTTTGCCGGGGCGGCACGGCGCTTCTCGCTGTCGCCGGCGATGGCGGGCAAGCACGTCAGCCAGATCGAAGCGGAGCTCGGCGCGCGTCTGTTTCAGCGCACCACGCGCCGCCTGAGTCTTACCGATGTGGGCCGGACCTATTACGAGCGTTGCCGCCAGATTCTCGCTGCATTCGATGAGGCCAACCGCGAAGCGACTGCGGCGCAAGGGACCGCACGGGGCGCGCTGCGCGTGGCGGTGCCGGTGACCTTCGGCGCCATGCATCTGGGGCCGGTCATTGCACGCTATCTGGCGGATCACCCGGAGGTCAACGTCGAGGTCGTGCTCGGCGACCGCTATATCGATCTGATCGATGCCGGCGTGGATGTGGCCATTCGCATCGGCAAGCTCGACGATCCCGGGCTGGTCACGCGCCGGCTGGCACCCTGCAGCATGATCGCCTGTGCCTCTCCCGAACTGATCGCGCAGCATGGCCTGCCGGCCACGCCGCAAGCCTTGGCGTGCCTGCCCCGTCTGGCCTTCAGTGACGCAGTCTCTGCCGGCGACTGGACCTTCATCGATGCCGCCGGACAAGCGCATCGCCTCGATGGTCCTTGCCGCCTCACGGCCAACAACATGCAGATGCTCCTGGCCTGCGTGCTGGCGGGGGCGGGCGTGGCCTACGGGCCAGCCTTCGTCTTCGGCGAGCACATCAGGCAGGGGCGCTTGCTTGCACTGCTGCCTGATTACCGCGCCACGGAATTGACCATCCAGGCCGTCTATCCGAGCGCGCGCGCCATTCCGCTCAAGGTCCGCCGCTTCGTCGATTATCTTGCCGAGGACTTCGGCGCTCATCCGCCATGGGAATTGCAGGACGCAGCAGCGCCGTCAAGGCGTCCGTCCAAAACCTAGTGCGATGACACGAACATTGCCGATGGTTCCGGATCGGGCAGCGCATAGGCCTCTTTCATCCGCGCCACCTCTTGCGTCGGCGGCAGACCGAAGAGGCGCCTGAATTCCCGGCTGAACTGGGAGGCGCTTTCATAGCCGACCCGGGCGCTGGCCTCGGCTACGGTCAGGCCATTGCGCAACATCAGCAGGCGCGCCTGGTGCAGGCGGGTCGATTTCAGGTATTGCATCGGCGAGGTGGCGGTGACTGCCTTGAAGTGCGCATGAAAGGAGGGCGGACTCATTGCCGCTTCTTGCGCGAGCTGTTCCACATCCAGTTTGTCGGCGTAGGCGGCATGGATCTTCCGGATGGCCCTGGCCACTTTTCCAACCTGTCCGTCATTGCGCAGCGCCGCGCGCATGGAGGCTCCCTGCCGGCCCGTGAGCACGCGCAGATAGATTTCCTTGACCAGCGACCGGCCCAAAATCCGGGCTTCCATCGGCACCCGCATGGCTTCCAGAAAACGCAGCACCGAGGCTGACATCCGGCCATCCATCCTGGTGGCGAACATGGTCTGCGGATGGGCGGAGAGATCGGCGTCATCCATCTGCACCAGCACTTCCGCCAGCAGTTGAAAATCCAGGCGGAAATAGATCGCCAGCAAGGGCGCCTTCGCGCTGGCATCGGTTTCCATCGTGAAGGGCACAGGCACCGAGACCGCCAGGTAGTGCCGGGCATCATAGAGATAGGTTTGCCCGCCCAGGAATCCGCGCTTGCGTCCCTGTACGACCACGACAATGCCCGGCTCGTAGAGGACCGGCGTTTCACTCAGTGCGCGATTGGACCTGAGGAAACGCACATCCGGTAGCAGCGACAGGTTGTAGCCCTCGTCAGGGGCGAGCTCGGTGAGCAGCTTCACCATGCGTTGATGGGCATTCGGATTTTTCTTCCCGGATTTCTTCGTGCTTCCTGACATGAGCGATCTCATAGTTTTAGGCAAACACCGCATGCTAACCGACATGGTGGATTCGTGGGGGCCTGTCTATGATGGCAGCCATCGTCCTCTCCGTCAGGAAGCTGCTCCAGCCTCCCGGAGAGGCCCCCATCAAGGACTACAAGGATTCTCATGAAAAATTCCAAGACATTGCATTTCCTGATTACGGGCGTAAGCTCGGGCTTTGGCCGGGCGCTGGCCGATGCCGCCCTGCAGGCCGGCCATTCAGTAACAGGCACGGTGCGCAGCCAGGCCGCCAAAGATCAATTCGAGCAGCTTGCTCCCGGACGCGCGACGGCCATCGTCCTCGACGTGACCGATTTCTCCGCCATTGATGATGTCGTCGGGCACCTGGCTCCGGTGGATGTGCTGGTCAACAACGCCGGCTACGGACATGAAGGCGCGCTCGAAGAATCCTCGCTTGAAGAGATGCGGCACCAGTTCGATGTCAACGTGTTCGGTGCCGTGGCCATGATGAAGGCCGTGCTGCCCTCCATGCGCGCACGGCGCAGCGGCCACATCATCAACATCACCTCCATGGGCGGATTCATCACCATGCCGGGCATCGCCTATTACTGCGGCAGCAAGTTCGCCCTGGAAGGCATCTCCGAGACCCTGGCCAAGGAAGTGGCGGCCTTCGGCATCAAGGTCACCGCCGTGGCGCCCGGTTCCTTCCGTACCGACTGGGCAGGGCGCTCCATGGTGCGCTCGCCCCGCAGCATTGCCGATTACGATGCCGTGATCGATCCCATCCGCGCGGCACGCCAGGCCAAGAGCGGACACCAGCTCGGCGACCCGGCCAAGGCGGCGCAGGCGATTCTCGACATGGCCGGCGAGGCCGACGCACCGGTCCATCTCCTGCTGGGCAGCGATGCCGTCAAGCTGGTGCGCGAGAAGCTGGCGCAGATGGGTGCGGAAATCGATGCATGGGAAACGATCTCGGCGTCGACCGATTTCCGTTGAACGATCTTGCACGAGAGTCCGAGGTCGTTGAGAGGGTGTGAGGCAGGGTTCGGTGCCGACACCGTTCACCGGAACGAGGCAAGACCATGCGGCCCGAGGGCCGCATTTTTTACAAGAAGAGCGCTGCGTTTTTTCTGCGGTCAGGATTGGTCAGCAGGGTTTCATCGGACGGTCATATTGGGTTGCTAGATTGCAAGCCCCCGTTATCTTCGTCACCGTTTCCCCTCACTCTCACCCTCACAGGAGTCGCCATGCCAGACCGCAACCCGCCAGCCGACCACAGCCGCCGCCGCTTCCTGCGCGACAGCGCCGTCACGACAGTGGCCGCCACCACCACCCTGGCCGCCCCTGCCATCGTCACCTCGGAGCGCCTGCGCCCGCAATTCCCCGGTGGCATCATGAGCGGCGACGTCACCCGCGACAGCGCCATGATCTGGGCCCGCGCCGACCGCAATGCGCGCATGCTGGTCGAGTATTCCACCCGTGAGGATTTCAGCAACCCCGTGCGCATGGCCGGCCCCACCGCACTGGCGCGCGAAGACTACACCGCCCGCGTCGACCTGCGCGGCCTGCCGGCCGGCCAGCGTCTCTACTACCGCGTGCGCTTCCAGGACCTGGTGCATGAATCGGCCCTGAGCGAACCGCTGACCGGCAGCCTCATGGTGCCCGCCGCCACGACTGCCCAGGCGCGCGACATCACCTTCGCCTTCTCGGGCGATGAAGCCGGCCAGGGCTGGGGCATCAACGAACAGTGGGGCGGTTACCGGGTGTATGAAAGCATGCGCCGCTTCCGTCCGGATTTCTTCATCCACTCGGGCGACCAGATCTATGCCGATGGTCCCATCCAGGCCGAAGTGAAGCTGGAGGATGGCACGCTGTGGCGCAACGTGGTCACCGAAGCCAAGTCCAAGGTGGCGCAGACGCTGGACGATTATCGCGGCAACTTCGCCTACAACATGCTGGACGCCAACAAGCGCCGCTTCGCCGCCGAGGTGCCCTTCCTGGTGCAGTGGGATGACCACGAGGTGCGCAACAACTGGTATCCCGGCCAGGTGATCGGTGCGGCCGAAAAGCGCTACGACGAGCGCAACATCGACGTGCTGGCCGCCCGTGCGCGCCAGGCCATGTTCGAACACAATCCCTTCCGCATCGACAGCGCCGATCCTTTCCGCATCTATCGCGCCTTCAATCACGGTCCGCTGCTGGAAGTGTTCATGCTGGACGAGCGCAGCTATCGCGGCCGCAATTCTCCCAACCGCCAGAAGGGCGGCCACGACGCCGACTTCCTCGGCCCCGAACAGATGCGCTGGATCAAGCAGGCGCTGCTGCGTTCGCGCTCGACCTGGAAGCTCATCGCCAGCGACATGCCGCTCTCCATCGTGGTGCCGGACCTCAACCCGGATGTGCCCAAGGGAACCTTCGAGGCCTGGGCCAATGCCGACAATGGCAAGCCCTCCGGGCGCGAACTGGAAGTGGCCGAACTGCTGCGCTTCATCAAGCAGCACGACATCAAGAACGTGGTGTGGGTGACGGCCGATGTGCACTACGCCTCGGCCACGCACTACGCACCGGAGCGCGCGCAGTTCACCGACTTCAAGCCCTTCTGGGAGTTCGTCGGCGGCCCCATCAATGCGGGGACCTTCGGCCCGGGCGAGATCGATCGCACCTTCGGTCCGGACGTGCGCTTCGTCAGCATCCCGGCGGACATGAAGCAGAACCGCTCACCGGCAGAGCTGCTGCAGTTCTTCGGCATCGGCAAGATCGACGCCAGGAGCAAGACCCTCACCGTCACGCTGCACAATACCGACGGCAAGGAAATCTACAAGGTGGAATTGCCGCCCGAGGCCTGATGGCCTGCAGGGAGTACGGGCAGTGAGGGCAGAAACGGACCGGACTCAGCCCGGTCCGGCCAGCTTGCGCGAGATGCTCGCGCAGGCTTGCAGCAGCGGTGTCACATACGCCTGCTGCGCATCGGGCAGGCGGCGATAGAGCGGAATGCTCGCGCTCACGCACGCCACCGGCACGCCGTCGGCACCGACGATGGCGGCGCCGTAACAAAAAATCTGGGCTTCGTTCTCTTCGCGGTCTTCGGCGTAGCCGCGCGTGCGGGTCTCCTCGACATCGGCGCGCAGGGCCGCCAGCGTGGTGTGCGTATTGGCCGTGAAGGCTTCCAGGTGCAGCGCGCGCATCAGGCGTTCGCGCGGCGCTTGTTCCAATCCGGCCAGGTAGGCTTTGCCCACGGAACTCGAATACAAGGTCACGCGGGTCCCGATGCGCGAATCCATGCGCACGGCTTGCGGGCTTTCCAGTTTCTCGATGTAGACCATGCTGTGGTCGCTGGGCACGGCCAGGTGCACGGTCTCGCGGGTGATGTCGCGCAGCTGGCGCAGCGGCTCGATGGCCGTGGTGCGGATGTCGCTGCGGTCCCAGGCGCGGCTGGCCAGATGGATCAGGCGCGGGCCGACTTCATACTGCTTGCTGCGCGGATTCTCCACCACCATGCCCTCGGCCATGAGCGCGCCCAGGATGCGATAGACCGTGGGGCGCGGATAGCCCGACAGCATCGCCAGCTGCGCGATGGACAGCGGCGCCTCCTGGTCGGCGATCAGCTGCAGCACCGCCATGAACTTGGAGAAGGCAGCCGTGCCGGCAATCTTGTTGGCGTCGTCGGGTGGTGGGTCGTGGTCGGGCATGAGCGGTGCAGGAATCAGTACGGGAATCGGGCCAGAAAACGGTCCAGAAAACGGACCACATGGCGGGTCGGAACAGGTTGCCGGATTCGGGCCAGATTATAGCCGAGCCCTTTTGCAAAAAATCCCGCGCCGTCTGGAGCCGGCGCGGGCAAATGGCATTGCACGTGAAAAGATTGCGTTGGCCTCAGGCCACCAGATAGCCGCCATCGACCGGCACGATGGCGCCGGTCATGAAGGAGGCCGCCGGCGAACACAGGAAGGCCACGACATTGCCGATGTCTTCCGGCTTGCCCCAGCGGCCCAGCGGCGTACGCGCGAGGATGGGGCCGGCACGCACCGGGTCATCCTGCAGTGCCTGGGTCAGCGGCGTGGCGATCCAGCCGGGGGCCACCGCATTGACGCGGATGCCGTCGGCCGCATAGGCGATGGCCAGCGACTTGGTCAGCTGCGCCACGCCGCCCTTGCTGGCGCTGTAACCCGGCACCAGTCCGCCGCCGAAGAAGCTGAGCATGGACGCGGTATTGACGATGCAGCCTCCGGATTGCTTGAGCAATGCGCGGCTGGCAGCGCAGACGCGCATGGTACCGGTGAGGTTCACGGCGATGACCTGCTCGAAGACATTCGTTTCCAGTTCCTCGCCGCGCTTGATGATGCCGGCGCAGTTGACTACGATATCGAGTTGCGTGAGACCGCTCAGCACCGCGCGCACGCTGTCCTCGCTGGCCACGTTCATCTCCGCCAGGGTGATGCCGCTGCCCTCGAATTGCGCATGCGCAAACGGCGGCAGGCCGGCAGCGATGACGCGTGCGCCCAGTGCGGCGAGCTGGCGCGCAACGGCCGCGCCGATGCCTTGCGTACCGCCGGTAACGAGGGCGGTCTTGCCCGCGAGCAGGTCGGGAATGAAGCTCATGAAAATTCCTTCTGGTGAGTGGCAGGAGACTGGCTGGATGCCGCTACCCGCGGACGGCGGCATCGGGTCAGGCTACTGGCGGGTGAAGTTTTGCCTCAAGCGGCGTGGGCCTCGATCGGCTTGTCCACCACGAACATGTAGACCAGCGCGGCGGCAAAGGCCACGGCGGCACTGATGAGCAGAGCATTGACGAAGGAGTGGGTCTGGTCCACCACCACGCCGGTGATGACCGGCGCCAGCGAGCCGCCGAGATAGCCGCCGAAGTTCTGCATGCTGCCCAGGGAGGCCACCAGGCGGCGCGGAATGGCTACCGACACCAGTGCCCATGCGCCACCGGAAGCCATGTTCACGAAGGCCATGGCCAGCGAGATGTAGACGATGGCCATGGTGGTGCTGGGCGTGTAGGCGGCCGGAATGGTGAAGGCACCGGCGCCGATCAGGCCCGCGCAGATCGGCCACTTGCGGCTGCGGATGGCAGGCATGCCGCGCTTCATCAGGCCATCGGCGATGTAGCCCGAGGAGAGCATGCCGAGCGTGCCGAAGATGTAGGGGATCACCACCACCCAGCCGGTGCGGGCAATGGAGAGATGGCGTTCATGTTCCAGGTAGGCCGGCAGCCAGGTGAGGTACAGCCACACCATGTAGATCACGCCCATGAAGCCGAACAGCATGCCCCAGGTGGTGCGGTAGGTGAAGAGGCTCTTCCATTCGGCCCAGCTCAGCTTGGCATTGGCGTTGGGATCCTGGTCGTGGTCATCGGCGAGATACAGCACTTCGGAAGGCGTGAGCTGGACTTCGTTGCGATTCCGGTAAAACAGGTACCAGCCCACCGACACCGCGATACCCATCACGCCCATGATGACGAACATCATGCGCCAGCCGAAGGAGAGCATCAGGATCGTGAGGATGGGCGGCGCCAGGGCCGGACCGATGGTGGAGGAGGCCACGAAGATGCCGGTGGGCCCGCCGCGCTCGCGCATGGCAAACCATTCCGAGACCACCTTGGCACCGGCCGGGAATTGTGGCGCCTCACCCAGGCCGAGGAACACCCGCGCCACCAGAAACTGCTGCAGGCTGCTCACGAAGCCGCCCGCCAGCTGCGCCACCGACCACACGAACATGCCCGCGCCCAGCATCACGCGCGCGCCGAACTTGTCGAGCATGGCGCCGATGGGCAATTGCGAGAAGGCGTAGGCCAGCGAGAAGGCTGACAGCAACAGGCCCATCTGCGAGGCCGAGAGATTGAGCTCCTGGCTCACCGAATGATTGGCAATGGACAGCGTGCTGCGGTCCAGGTAGTTGACGATGCCGGCCAGCATCAGGAAGCTCAGTGCCACGAGCTGTATGCGTTTGAGCCGGGGGCTCTTTTCCTTTTGGACTTCCATGGGTTAGGTCTCCAGTGTGAATGATGTGCTGCCATTGGCGTGCTTCGTACCGGCTGCGTCTGTCGCGCAGCTCGCTGTCGGTGACAGGTTCGAAGCGTCATGCAAGGATGCGGTCGCAAGGACGGTGTGGAGTCCGTCCTTGCGTGTTGCTCTTCCGGCGCTGCCTGGGCTGCTTGTGCCTGCCCCGGCATGCGATCCTTGCTTGCCCGGATGATTCTGGTGGCCGAGCGGCGAGCCGCTCAGTAAGTTGCGCGCCCGCCCGAAAGATCGAACACGGCGCCAGTGTTGAAGCTGCAGGAACCGGAGCACAGCCATGCGCACATGTCGGCGACCTCGTCGACCGTGCCCAGGCGATGCATGGGGCTCTTGGCGATCATGGTCTCTACATGGGCCGGCGACATCTGCTCCAGCAGCGCGGTCTTGACGGCCGCCGGCGCAATGGCGTTGACCAGCACGCCGGTCTCGGCCAGCTCCTTGCCCAGGGACTTGGTCAGCGCCAGTACGCCCGCCTTGGCGGCGCTGTAGGCCGAGGCATTGGGCGTGCCTTCCTTGCCGGCCAGCGAGGCGATGTTGACGATGCGTCCGCGCCCGGCTGCGCGCATGGCCGGCGTCACGCTGCGGCAGGCATGGAAGACGCCCAGCAGGTTGACCTGCACGATGCGATGCCATTGGCCGACGTCGTACTCGTCCAGCGGGACGGTGGGGCCGGCGTAACCGGCGTTGTTGATGAGGAAATCGATGCGGCCGGTATCGGCCAGCAGTCGCTGTGCGGCCTGCATGACCGCAGCGGCGTCGGTGATGTCGAGGCTTTCCTGCCGATAGGGCGAGGCCGCGTCGTGCTGCTGGTCCCAGACGACCACCTGCGCGCCGCCAGCGGCCAGCCGTGCGCTGATGGCCGCGCCGATGCCGCCATGGCCGCCGGTGACCACGGCCACGCAGCCTCCAAAGTCATGGGATGCGCGGGAATAAGTCATTGCAGTCATCCTCAGCGAACGAAGCGATCGACATAGTCGCTGCCCAGTCCCACCGATTCATAGTGCTTGCGGCACATGTCGAGCTTGGTGAAGACATCCTCGTAGCCTTCGAACTTGCCCCAGGGGTCGCAATAGAACATCACGCCGGTGATGTGGAAGTACGTGATCATCTCTTCCACGTCTTCGGGCACGTAGAGGGTGTGGGTCTCGCCGGGCGGCTCGAAAACATAGCTGCCCTGTTCGGCGATCCAGTTGTGTTCCAGATAGCGCCAGCGGCCCTTGAGCACCATGCCGTGCACCGGCGCCGGATGGCGGTGGCGCGAGAGCACGCCCGACTTGCGCACGCGCAGCAGGTTGGTCCAGTAGCCCTGCGAGACATTGAGGCACAGCGGACGGAACCACACGTTCTCCGCCTGCGGCACCCAGATGCGTTCGTCCTCCGGCACGGCCGGATTGACCACGATTTCCAGCGGCGCTTCCTTCGGGTTGGGGAGCTGGTAGGGCTTCATCTTCAGATCGGCGGGCATGGGGGTGCCAAGGGTGCCAACGGTGCTCATGGGGTCTCCTGATGTTGTTTTGCTGAATTTGACTCTTGTCCGCAATATGGACAATGCGTTCGCCATATGGTCAATGTCGACTATAGACGTCGATGTGTCAATGGCGGGTCAGGCCACGGGTGCCCGGAGAAAAAGCGAGCTGGGGAGCGGTTCGTCAGGGGTTCAGCAAGCGCGCACGGTAAAGAGCACGCAGGTCAAGACGAGCCAGCGAGCTTTGGTGAGGATGCATGAAAATTATGCATGGCTGCCGTTCAAGCCAGTCTGCGGGAGAGGATGGGCGTCCCGCGAGAACGCCTGTGGCGCTACCGCCGTGGGATCAGGCGATCAGGCCGCGGCCGGTCCGGACCAGTGCACCTGGGAGAAGGCCTCGGAAAGAAAGTCCAGCATCGCGCGCACTTTGGCCGGCAGGTGGGCGCGGCTGGGGTAGACCGCATAGATGCCCAGGTCCGGCACGGTGTAATCGGTGAGCAGCGGGACCAGCTGCCCGCTGCGCAGGTACTGGTCGATCATGAAGGTCGGCTGGCGCGTGATGCCGATGCCGCCCAGTGCGGCCTGCACGCAGCTGTCGCCATTGTTGACGTGCATACGCGCCGTCACGCGCACGCTCACCGGGCCTTCCGGGCCGCTGAACTGCCACTCGTCCTTGCCGTGGTTGTAGCTGTAGCTGATGACCTGGTGCTGCGCCAGGTCGTGCGGATGGCGCGGCGTGCCATGCGCTTCCAGATAGGCCGGCGAGGCGCAGACGGGCAGGGCGGTGCTGGTGAGCTTGCGATGGACCAGCGTCGAATCCGAGAGCCTGGCGATGCGGATGGCCAGGTCGTAGCCCTCGTCGATGATGTCCACGATGCGGTCCGACAGGGTGATGTCGAGCTCCACCTCCGGATGGCGTTCCAGGAAGATCGGCCAGAGCGGCGCCAGGTGCAGGATGCCGAAGGTGACCGGGGCATTGATGCGCAGCAGGCCGGCGGGTTTGGCGCTGCCGGCCAGGAGCAACTCATCGGCTTCTTCCAATGCTGCAACTATCTGCTTGCAGCGTTCCAGATAGAGGCTGCCGGCTTCGGTCAGCGAGAGCCGGCGCGTGGTCCGCTGCATCAGGCGCGAACCCAGGCGCGCTTCCAGTTCCAGTACCGTGCGCGAGACGGCGGCCTTGGAAATGCCCAGCGCATCGGCCGCCTTGACGAAGCTGCCGAGGTCGGCCACGGCGATGAAACATTCGATTTCGCGCAGTTTGTTCAAATCGTCTTTCCCCGAGACGGCGCCGCGCTGGCGCCCTCCGGAAAGACGGTGGCTCAGGCAGCTGCCGGAAGTTGTGCCAGCAGGCGGGAGCCGGTGCCGAAGGCGAAGGCGTCCATGCGCAGGCTATGATACGTCGAACCGCTGTCGAGGTGAACCAGTCGGGTCCAGTCATCGGCCGCGCCCATGGCGAAGAACAGGCTCAGCAGGTGTTCGTCGCTGGGATGCGTGCGCACCGCATGCGGGGCCGTGGTCCGGTAGCCGAACAAGGCCTGCAGGTCACCGGCCTGCATGCGGTCCAGGAACCAGCGCAGGAATTCCAGCGTATGCGGCGCATCGCCACCTTCGATCTCATTGCGGCGCAGTTCGCGCAGGTTGTGCGTGAAGCTGCCCGAGCCGACCAGCAGGATGCCTTCCTTGGCCAGGGGGGCCAGCAGGCGGCCGACCTGATAGTGATACTGAGGTGGCTGCTGCGATTGCAGCGAGAGCTGGATCACCGGCACATCGGCTTGCGGATAGAGATAGCGCAGCGGCACCCAGGCGCCGTGGTCCAGCCCCCAGCCGCCATCGGTATTGGCCGTCAGGCCGCCGTCGCGCAGGCGTTGCGCCACATGCTCGGCCAGCGCCGGTGCACCGGGGGCGGGATAGTCCAGTTCATAGAGCGCCTGCGGGAAGCCGCCGAAGTCATGGATCACGCGCGGCTTGGCCTGGTTGCCCACGCGCGGGGTGAAACTCTCCCAGTGCGGCGATACCATCACGATGCCACGCGGACGCGGCAGCGCCGCACCGATACTGGCCAGCAGCGGCCCGGTGCGGCCCGGTTCCACGGCCAGCATGGGCGAGCCGTGCGAGACGAACAGCGAGGGCAGGGCAAGGCTATCGACGGTGCTGGAGAGAGTGGACACGGTGGACATGATCGTTTCCTTGTGAATCGCTATAAAGGATATAAAACATTGGCCGCTTTGATGCGTTTTGAAACTTTGTGGCTCGCTGATCCTGCGGGATATTGGCAGCTGAAAGCGCCATCGCCCGGCAGGAACACAATGACGTGCATGACGGATAGCGAGCGCTGCGCTTTTTATGCGCGTGCAACGGCAGTGGCCAAGTCCACACTGTAGGGAAGAATGCGGGCCGGATAAACCGGTGGCGGCGGGATGGATTGTCTTGGAGAAGTTGACAATCCACCCGCGCCGCAGGGGATCAGTCCTCGCTGTCGCGCGGGACCGGCTTGGCTTCCTCGCGGCGGTTGTAGCCGGCCACCATATCGAAGCGGAACAGGCGGCATTCCAGGGCGCCGTTGAAGAACGGGGTCTTGCGGGCTTCCTTGAGGCGCATCAGCTTGGGCAGGCCGAGGTCGGCCGAGAACAGGAACACGCTCCAGCCGGCGAAGCGCTGCTTCAGGGTGCTGGAGAAGGCGCTGAAGAACTGGGCGAACAATTCCTCGGTCGGCAAGGCACGGTCGCCGCGCACGCCGATACGCTCACCGTAGGGCGGATTGGAGAGGATGATGCCCACCAGCGGCTTGCCCTCGGCATCGACCGGCGGCTTGATTTCCTGCGCCTCGATCTGCTTCAACGGCACCTCGAAATGTACACCGGCGCGCACCAGGTTCTTGCGGGTCAGTTCCACCATGTCGCCGGAAATGTCGCTGCCGAAGAGCGTGGGCGTGGTCGGAATCGGATTGGGTTTGAAATCGCCCTTGATGGCGAACCAGGCATCGGCATCGAAGTTGCTGAACTTCTCGAAGGCGAAGCGGCGGCGCGCACCCGGCGGTACGCCGGCGATGATCTGCGCGGCCTCGGCCAGGATGGTGCCGGAACCGCACATGGGATCGAACAGCGGCACGCCCGGCTTCCAGCCGGCGGTGCGCAAGAGGCCGGCCGCCAGGTTTTCGCGCAGCGGTGCGTCACCGGTTTCTTCGCGCCAGCCGCGCTTGAAGAGCGCCTCGCCGGAAGTATCGAGATAGACCGTGAAATTGTGGGCATCGACGAAACCGGCGATGCGCATGTCAGGCGTGCGCGTGTTCACCGAGGGGCGCAGCTTGAACTGGTCCAGGAAGCGGTCGCAGATCGCATCCTTGATCTTGAGGGTGCTGAATTCCAGGCTGCGCAGCGGCGACTTCACGGCTGTCAGGTCCACGCGGATGGTGTGGGAGACCTTGAACCAGTCTTCCCAGGCTTGCGCCAGGGTGAGGTCGTAGATGTCGTTCTCGTTCTTGTAGGAACCATGGCCCATGCGCAGCAGCACGCGGCTGGCGATGCGCGAGTGCAGGTTCATCTGGTAGGCCGCCAGCAGGGTGCCGGAGCAGTGCACGCCACCGGGCACCTGGTTGTGCACCTTGAGGTTGGCGGCAGGGCCGGCGTGCTGGGCGATCTCGTTGAGTTCCTCGGCCAGGGCCGCTTCCAGGCCGCGCGGGCAGGGACAGAAGTAAGAGTAGTGGGTGTCGGGAGCTTGCATGGGAGTACCTTTTATCCGTTGGAAAACAAAGTAACAAAAATGAAAAAAGCCGGACTGCGCGTCTCGCTGCGCAGTCCGGCGTCATTGTACGCTGGCCGCTCAGCCTTTCGCGAAGGCGCGCTCGATGAAGTCCAGGCGATCCTGGCCCCAGTAGCCCTCGCCCTCGTAGACGTACCACGGCGCACCGAAGACGCTGGCGGCATTGGCTTCATCGGTGAAGCGGTCGAATTCGGCCTGCACGCTGGCCGTTTCAGCCGACTTCAGCAGGGCCGCGCCATCGTGGTCATGGGCATTGGCGATGGCCACCAGGGTATCGTGGTCGGCGATGTTGCGTTGTTCTTCCCACACGGCGCGCATGATGGCGCCGGTCAGGCGCAGTGATGCGGCGGTACCGTGGGCCAGCTGGGTGGCGATGATCAGGCGCGCCGCATTGTCGCTGTTGACCGGGAAATAAGTCGGCTGCAGCACCATGGGCTTGCCCAGGAATTCGCTCCAGCGCGCCAGTTCCTTGAGGCGATAAGCCTGGCGCTGCGGTGCGCGCTTGGCCAGCGGCAGGCCACCGGAGACACCGAAGATCTTGGACAGGTCGAAGGGCTTGGGCAGGATCTGCACCTGGTATTTTTCGGCCAGGGCGACGAAGCGATCGTGGCCCAGGTAGGCGAAGGGGGAATGCGGCGCGAAGAAGTACTCACAGGTTTTGCTCATGACCGGCTCCGGAAGGATGAGTGTGGAATGCAGCGGACGAAGACTTGCTGGGATAGTTGCAGAATGATCAGAACGGCTTGACCACCACCAGGATCACGATGGCCAGCATCAGCAGCACCGGCACTTCGTTGAACCAGCGATACCAGAGGTGGCTGCGTACGTTCTTGCCGTGTTCGAATTTCTTGAGCAGCGAGCCGCAGGCGTGCTGGTAGCCGATCACCAGCACCACCAGGAACAGTTTGGCATGCAGCCAGCCATTGCCGGGCCCCTTCCAGAACGACCAGGTCAGGGCCAGCAGCCACACGCCCAGCACCAGCGCCACCAGCGAGATCATGCCGGTGAAGCGGTACAGGCGGCGCGCCATGCCCAGCAGGCGTTCGCGCGCGACCAGGTCGGTCTCCTGGGCCAGGTTCACGAAGATGCGCGGCAGGTAGAACAGGCCGGCGAACCAGGAGGCGATGAAGACGATGTGCAGGGCTTTGATCCAGAGCATGGCTATCCTTGTGGTGCGTGATGGCGTGGGGGGGGCGCGCGGGTGTCTTACTGGCGGACCTGCCCCTGGCCCAGCACCACGTATTTCAGCGAGGTCAGTCCTTCCAGTCCCACCGGGCCGCGTGCATGCAGCTTGTCGTTGGAGATGCCGATCTCCGCACCGAGGCCGTATTCGAAGCCATCGGCAAAGCGGGTCGAGGCATTGACCATGACCGAGGCCGAATCCACCTCGCGCAGGAAACGCATGGCGCGCGTGTAGTCCTCGGTGATGATGCTGTCGGTGTGCTGCGAAGAATGGCGGTTGATGTGATCGATGGCCTCCTCCATGTCGGCCACCACTTTCACGGCCAGGATGGGGGCCAGGTATTCGGTGTCCCAATCCTCTTCGGTGGCCGCCTTGAGCAGCGGGTAGCCGGCCAGGATCTCGGCGGCTTCCGGATCGCAGCGCAGTTCCACTTCCTTGACGCGATACAGTTCGGACAGCGGCGGCAGGATGGCGGCGGCGATGTTGCGCGACACCAGCAGGGTTTCCATGGTGTTGCAGGTGCCGTAGCGATGGCACTTGGCATTGAAGGCCACGTCCAGCGCCTTGCGGGTGTCGGCACGGTCGTCGATGTAGACGTGGCAGATGCCGTCGAGGTGCTTGATCATCGGCACCTTGGCTTCTTTCATGAGGCGCTCGATCAAGCCCTTGCCACCGCGCGGGACGATCACGTCCACATATTCCTGCATGGTGATGAGCGCACCCACGGCGGCGCGGTCGGTGGTCTCCACCACCTGCACCGCCTGTTCCGGCAGGCCGGCACCGGCCAGACCTTCCTTGACCAGCTTGGCCAGGGCCTGGTTGCAGTGGATGGCTTCGGAACCGCCGCGCAGGATGGTGGCGTTGCCGCTCTTGATGCACAGGCCGGCGGCATCGACCGTCACGTTCGGACGGGCTTCATAAATGATCCCGATCACGCCCAGCGGCACGCGCATCTGGCCGACCTGGATGCCGGTGGGGCGATATTTCATGTTGCTGATCTCGCCGATGGGGTCGGGCAGGGAGGCGATTTGCTCCAGGCCCTCGGCCATGGTGGCGATGGCCTTGTCGGACAAGGTCAGGCGGTCCAGCATGGCCTCGGCCAGGCCGTTGGCGCGGGCCGCGTCCAGGTCCAGTGCATTGGCTGCACGCAGGACGTCAGCGTCGCGGCGGATGGCGGCGGCGATCAGCAGCAGCGCCTGGTTCTTGGCAGCGGTATCGGCACGCGCCATGGCGCGCGAGGCGGCACGGGCCTGCTGGCCGATGCGGTTCATGTAGAGGTCGATGTTTTCCATGCAGTTTTCTCCGGGGCGCTCAGCGCGTCGGGTTCGATGTTCGTTGTACGGTGTTCGTCGTGCTGCGTGCGGCCGGATCAGCGTCCACGTGCCAGCTTCAGGCCCAGTTGCAGCAGGGCGTCCCACGGATCGCCGGCAAAGCTGCGGGCACGCAGGCCCTTGACCATGCGGTCCACCAGGGCCGCTTCCTGCAGCGCCTGTTCCAGCGCGGCCAGGCTGATGCGGCGCAGGGCCGGTTCCATCAGGCGTTCGCGCGGGCCCCAGATGCGGTATTCCTTCAACAGCGCGCCCACCGGCTTGCCCTGGGCCATGCCGGATTTGAGCTTGAGCAGGGTGCGGATTTCTTCGGTGACCGCCCACAGCACCAGCGGCAGCGCCTCGCCTTCACCCTTCAAGCCGTCCATCATGCGCGTCAGGCGCGCGATGTCGCCCGAGAGCATGGCCTCGTTGAGCTTGAAGACGTCATAACGCGCTACGTTCAACACCGCGTCCTGGACCTGTTCGAAACTGAGCTTGCCGGGCGGATGCAGCAGCGCCAGCTTCTGGATTTCCTGGTGCGCGGCCAGGAGGTTGCCCTCCACGCGGTCGGCGATGAAATCCAGGCAGGGCCGGTCGGCGCTCTGCTGCTGGGCCGCCAGGCGGTTGCCGATCCAGGCCGGCAACTGCGCGCGTTCCACCAGCGGGATGTCGATGTAGACGGCCGCCTGCTGCAGGGCGCCGACCCAGGCCGCCTTCTGCGTGGCCCAGTCCAGCTTGGGCAGGCTGATGATGGTCAGATTGTCGGGCGAGAGATGGGCGGCGTAATCCTGCAGGGCCTGACCGCCATCCTTGCCGGGCTTGCCGGTGGGGATGCGCAGTTCGATGAGCTTCTTGTCGCCGAACAGCGATTGCGACTGGTTGGCCGCCAGCAGTTCGCCCCACTTGAAGCTGCGCTCCACCACCAGCACCTCGCGCTCGGTATAGCCGTTGGCGCGGGCACTGCGGCGGATCTTGTCGGCCGCTTCCAGTGCCAGCAGGTGCTCGTCGCTGGCGATCACGTAGAGTGACGCCAGCGATTTGCCGAGATGGGCGTCCAGGGAGTCGTGGCGCAGTTGCATGGCGATGGCGCGAGCCGGTCAGGAATCCGACTCGGCCGCCTCCTTCTCGTTCTTGATGGCCGTCTTGGAGGCCGCCAGGCGGCGCAGGATCTGCTGCACCAGGTCGGACTGCATGTCGCGGTAGAGCAGCACTTCTTCGGCCTGCTTGGCCAGTTCCTGGTTCTCGTCATAGGTGATGACGCGGCGCAGGGTGATGGCCGTCGGCGGGATCACGGTCACGCCCTTGGCATCGGTGACCGAAAAGGTAAAGCGCTGGAACAGCGCGAATTCACGCACGCGGCCGTTGGTGTTCAGGGTCAGCACCTGGCGGTCGCGGGAATCGGCCAGCACTTTCAGGTTGGCTTCGGCGTCCTTGGTATCGGACACCACCTTGGCACCGCTGGCCTCGATGTTGCGCTTGAGTTCCACCCCGACCGCCGAATTGGGCCCAAAGCCCAGGTAGATGGTCTTGAAGGGCAGGTCAGCTGCGCCGCGCAGGTGGAAGCCGCAGGCCGTGAGCATCACGGCCGCCGCCACCAGCAGCAGCCATTGCGAGAAACGCTTGAGTTGGACTTGAGCGTGCATGGAGTTCCGTCGTTGAGGTTGGGCCGGATCAGGCAACGATGTTGACCAGCTTGCCCGGCACCACGATCACCTTCTTCGGTGCGCCGGTCAGGAATTTCTTGACGTCTTCGTTGGCCAGCGCAGCGGCTTCGATGGCGGCCTTGTCGGCATCCTTCGGCACGGTCACTTCACCGCGCAGCTTGCCGTTGACCTGCACCACCAGTTTGAGCTCGCTCTGTTCCAGCGCGGCCGCATCGACCTGCGGCCAGGCCGCGTCGAGGATGTCGCCCTGCGCCTGGGCATAGCCCAGCTGCTGCCACAGCACGTGGGTGATGTGCGGGGCCACCGGGTTCAGCACGCGCAGGAAGATCGAGAAGCACTCCGCAATCACCGCGTCACCGGCCGCACCGGCCGCGGGCTTGGCCGCTTCCAGCGTGTTGAGCATCTTCATGCAGGCCGAGACCACGGTGTTGTACTGGATGCGCTTGAAGTCGTTGTCGGCTTGCTGCAGGACCTTGTGCACTTCGCGGCGCAGCGTCTTCAGGCCATCGTCAAGCTGGGCGGCTTCGAGTGCGCCGGCGGCGGTGATGCGCGCGGCGTTGTTGTAGCCGAAGGCCCAGACGCGGCGCAGGAAGCGGTTGGCGCCTTCCACACCGGCACCGGACCACTCCAGGGTCTGTTCCGGCGGCGAGGCGAACATGGTGAACAGGCGGGCCGTATCGGCACCGTACTGGTCGATCTGCGCTTGCGGGTCAATGCCGTTGTTCTTGGACTTGGACATCTTCTCGGTGCCGCCGATCATCACCGGCTGGCCGTCTTCCTTCAACACGGCCGAGACCGGACGGCCCTTGTCGTCGAAGGACAGGTCCACATCGGCCGGGTTGTACCAGGTCTTCTTGCCGGCGGCGTCTTCGCGATAGTAGGTCTCGTTCAAGACCATGCCTTGCGTCAGCAGGTTGGTGAAGGGCTCGTCGAACTTGACCAGGCCGAAGTCGCGCATGACCTTGGTCCAGAAGCGCGCGTACAGCAGGTGCAGCACGGCGTGTTCGATGCCGCCGATGTACTGGTCCATGGGCATCCAGTAATCGTTGCGGGAGTCCACCATCGCCTCGTTGCTGCCCGGCGAGGTATAGCGCATGTAGTACCAAGACGAATCGACGAAGGTGTCCATGGTATCGGTTTCGCGGCGGGCCGGCTTGCCGCAGCAGGGGCAGTCGACCTTGAGGAATTGCTCATGCTTGTTCAACGGATTGCCGCTGCCGTCCGGCACGCAGTCTTCCGGCAGCACCACCGGCAGGTCCTTTTCGGGCACCGGCACGTCGCCGCAATCCGGGCAGTGGATGATGGGGATGGGGGTGCCCCAGTAGCGCTGGCGCGAGATGCCCCAGTCGCGCAGGCGGAAGGTCACCTTCTTCTCGCCCAGGCCCTGTGCTGCCAGGTCGGCGGCAACCGCATCGACGGCGGCCTGATAAACCAGGCCATCGTACTTGCCGGAAGCGATGGTCTTGCCGGCTTCCTTGTCGCCGTACCATTCTTCCCAGGCCTCGGTGGAGTAGGTCTTGCCTTCCACGGCGATGACCTGCTTGATCGGCAGATCGTATTTGCGGGCGAAGGCGAAGTCGCGCTCGTCATGCGCCGGCACACCCATCACGGCGCCGTCGCCGTAGGTGATGAGCACATAGTTGCCGACCCAGACTTCGACCTGCTCGCCGGTCAGCGGATGGGTGACGTAGAGGCCCGTGGCCATGCCCTTCTTTTCCATCGTCGCCATGTCGGCTTCGATCACGCTGCCTTGCTTGCATTCTGCGATGAAGGCTTGCAGGGCCGGGTTGTTTTCTGCGGCCAGCGTGGCCAGCGGGTGTTCCGGGGCCACGGCGCAGAAGGTCACGCCCATGATGGTGTCAGCGCGGGTGGTGAAGACGAACAGCTTGCCGTCGTTGATCAGCTGGCCATCTGCGCCCTTGATCTGGTGCGGGAAGGCGAAGCGCACGCCGGTGGACTTGCCGATCCAGTTGGCCTGCATCAGGCGCACGCGCTCGGGCCAGCCGGGCAGCTTGGTCTCGACGTGCTCCAGCAGTTCGTCGGCGTAGTCGGTGATCTTGGCGTAGTACATCGGGATCTCGCGCTTTTCGATCACGGCACCCGAGCGCCAGCCACGGCCGTCGATGACCTGCTCGTTGGCCAGCACGGTCTGGTCGATCGGATCCCAGTTCACGGTCCCGGTCTTCTTGTAGATGATGCCCTTCTCCAGCATCTTCAGGAACATCCACTGGTTCCACTTGTAGTACTCGGGACGGCAGGCCGTCATCTCGCGCGACCAGTCGATGGCCAGGCCCATCGACTGCATCTGCGACTTCATATATTCGATATTGGAATAAGTCCACTGCGCCGGCGGTACGCCATTGGCCATGGCAGCGTTTTCAGCGGGCATGCCGAAGGCGTCCCAGCCCATGGGCATCAGGACGTTGTAGCCGTTCATGCGCAGATAGCGGTACATCACGTCGTTGATGGTGTAGTTGCGCACGTGGCCCATGTGCAGCTTGCCGGAGGGATAGGGCAGCATCGAGCAGGCGTAGAACTTCTTCTTGTCGCGGCCTTCCTTGTCACGGGCGTTTTCGACGGTCTTGTAGGCGTCGATGGCGTTCCAGTGCTGCTGTGCGGACTGTTCGACTTCGGCTGGGCTGTATTTATCTTGCATGACGGGCTGGTACGGATGGAATTCGGTTGGGAAGGGATTGCACTTCGGATTGCAATTCGAAACCCTGCATTATACCGGCTCACTGCCCCGGCGCGGCATTCCGGCCCGCCCTTGCCCGGCCCCGCGCAGCCCCGGCCAAAAAAAGCCCGCCTCGGCGAAGAGGCGGGCCAAGACCCCTGGGCCAGAGCAGGCGGCCACAGGAGTAGCAGCTACACGGTTCCCGCCAGCGAGGGGGCGACGGACTGGAATGGTGTGCCGGCCAGCATGAAGGCTGGCGTGTCGTATGAAACCACCGGCAGCGGCGGTGTGGCGTGATCTCGAAAGACTTCTTGTAAATTCTCGAAAAATTGTGAAAAAGCAATTTTTTATTGAGGTTGGCTTGAATTTGGCCGCTTCGTTTGGAGGGAGAGTGAAAGTCGCCGGAACCCAGCATTTGTGAGGTTTTTGTTCACATCCCGCACGGTTTGATGGTCATGAGGGCGTAACAATCGGGCGGCATCATGAAATCGTTTTCATTTGCCCCGGAAACCCCGTGCGTCCGTCCATCAAACAAGTTGCCCATCTGGCTGGCGTCTCCATTGCCACCGTGTCCCGCCTGCTCAACAAGCCGGGCTCGGTCAGTGCGGAAACCGCCGAGAAGATCCACCGCAGCATTGCCGAGCTGGGCTTCCGCCCCAATTTCACCGGCCGCAACTTGCGGGCCGGCAATTCGCGCACGGTCGGGGTGGTCGTGCCGACCCTGTCCAACACGGTCTTCGCCCAGTGCCTGCAAGGCATCGAGCTGGCCGCGCGCGCGCTGGACTACTCGGTCATGTTCACCACCACCGAATACCTGCCCGAGGATGAATCGGCGGCCGTGGAGCTGCTGCTGGGCCATCGCGTCGATGGCGTGATCCTGACGGTGGCCGACGCCGGCGCCAATGCCACGCTGGACCTGCTGGAACGCGAGCGCATTCCCTTCGTGCTGGCCTACAACCAGCTGGCGGCGGCCGATGCCGGGACGGCGAGCCATCGCGCCTCGGTGTCGGTGGACAACCGCGCCGCCGCCTGCGATGCCGTCACCCACCTGATCGGGCTGGGGCATCGCCGCATCCAGATGCTCTCCGGCCGCTTCAATGCGTCCGACCGCGCCATGCAGCGTTACTGCGGCTATCTCGATGCCATGCAAGCGGCCGGCCTGGCGCCGCTGCCGGCCATCGAGGTCGAGCGCCACACGCTCACCGCCGCCACCGATTACCAGCAGATGATGGCCGATCCGCGGCATCGCCCTACGGCCCTGTTCTGTTCCAACGACCTGCTGGCCCTGAGCGCCATGCGCGACCTGCGCGCGCTGGGCTTGCAGGTGCCCGGCGACATCTCGGTGATGGGCTTCGACGGCATTCCCGTGGGCGCGCTCATCGAGCCGGTGCTGGCCAGCGTGGTGCAGCCCTCCGAGCAGATCGGCGACGTCGCCCTGCGCACGCTGGTCGATGCCATCGAGCGTGCGCTGCCTGCGGCTGCCGCCGCGGCGGTCGAGGAGGCACCGGTGCCGGTCATCGCCGGGGTGCGCCACATCCTCCCGCATGCGCTGCGCGCAGGCGGATCGGTAGCGCCGCCCGCACCGGCCTCTTGCTGATGCTGATGCTGATGTTGATGCTGACGTCGTCAAAAAATTTGTTGTGCCCTCGTTGTTCAACCCTTAGGAAAGGATCAGACATGTTCCTGAAACGTGTTATTCAAACCGCTGCCGGCGCGCTGTTGCTGTCGGCTTCCCTGGCCGCTTCGGCCCAGACCGCGATCTGCTACAACTGTCCGCCCGAATGGGCTGACTGGGCCGCACAGATCAAGGCCATCAAGGACAAAACCGGCATCACCGTGCCGCCCGACAACAAGAACAGCGGCCAGGCCCTGGCCCAGCTGACGGCCGAGAAGGCCAGCCCGGTGGCCGATTTCACCTACCTGGGCGTGTCCTTCGGCATCGAAGCGAAGAACAAGGACCTGGTGGCCGCCTACAAGCCGGCCAACTGGAACGACATTCCCAACGGACTGAAGGATCCTGAGGGCTACTGGGTCACCATCCACTCCGGCACCATGGGCATCATGGTCAACGTCGATGCCTTGAAGGGCAAGCCCGTGCCCAAGTCCTGGGCTGACCTGCAGAAGCCCGAATACAAGGGCCTCATCGGCTACCTCGACCCGGCCTCGGCCTTCGTCGGCTATGTCGGTGCGGTGGCGATCAACCAGGCCATGGGCGGCACCCTCGACGATTTCTCGCCGGCCATCACCTACTTCAAGAACCTGCAGAAGAACCAGCCCATCGTTCCCAAGCAGACGTCTTACGCGCGCCTGATCTCGGGTGAGATCCCCATCCTGCTGGGCTATGACTTCGACGCCTATCGCGCCAAGTACAAGGACCACGCCAACGTGGCCTTCGTGATTCCTTCGGAAGGCACCGTCACCGTGCCCTACGTGGTCTCGCTGGTGAAGAACGGTCCGCACCAGGCAGAAGCGAAGAAGGTGCTGGACTTCCTGCTGTCCGACCAGGGCCAGGCCATCTGGGCCAATGCCTACCTGCGTCCGGTGCGTGCCTCGGCCATGTCCAAGGAAGCGGAAGCCCGCTTCCTGCCGGCTGCCGAATACGCCCGTGCCAAGTCGGTGGACTACGGCAAGATGGCTGAAGCCCAGCGCAAGTTCGGCGAGCGCTACCTGGCCGAAGTGCGCTAAATGCAGATCGCAGGAGCAAGCATGAAGAGCATGATCCCCTCCGTCCCGGTCAAGCCAGCGCCTGCGCGTCCTCGCACGGCGGGCAATGGCGTGTGGCTGTGGTTCGCCGTTCCCGGCCTGACCCTGTTCTGCGCCTTCTGGCTGCTGCCCATGGTGCGGCTGGTCGGCGTGGGCGCCTCGGGGCCGGACGGGGCGATGGCCTACCTGTCGGTGCTGACCAACCGCCATTACTTCACCAGCCTGGTGTCCACGCTGGCGCTGTCGGCGGTGGTCACGTTCGCCACCTTGGCCATCTCGGTGTTCGTCGGCTTGTTCCTGCAACGTAATCGTTTTCCTGGTCAGTCGGTATTGCTGGCCATGCTGACCTTCCCGCTGGCGTTTCCCGGCGTGGTGGTCGGCTTCATGGTCATCATGCTGGCGGGGCGCCAGGGCTTGATCGGCGCCTTCACCACCTGGCTCTTCGGCGAGTCGCTGGTGTTTGCGTATTCGCTGGCGGGGCTGTTCCTGGGGTACCTGTATTTCTCGATTCCGCGCGTGATCCTTACCGTCGTGGCTGCCGCTGAAAAACTCGATCCCTCGCTGGAGGAAGCCGCACGCTCGCTGGGGGCCAAGCCCTGGCAGGTGCTGCTGCACGTGGTGCTGCCCGCACTGCTGCCGGCGCTCATTTCATCGGGCGCGATCTGCTTTGCCACCAGCGTCGGTGCCTTCGGGACCGCCTTCACGCTGGCGGCCAATATCGATGTGCTGCCCATGACCATCTACAACGAATTTACCGGCTACGCCAACTTCGCCACGGCGGCCTCGCTGTCCATCGTGCTGGGCCTGATCACCTGGGCGGTGCTGGCACTGGCGCGTTCGTTGACCGGCAGCGGCGTGGCCGCAGCGGCATAAGGAAGGGCCATGCAAAATCGTTTCCGTTTTTACGTACAGCTGGGTTTCACGCTGCTGGTGTGCGCCTTCCTGGTGGTGCCGGTGGTGCTGTCGATGCTGGCCGGCGTGACCGAGAATTTCTTCGTCGGCCTCTCCAGCGGACTCACCTTGCGCTGGGTGGCGCAGGTATGGGAGATGTACCAGCCCACCATCTGGCGCTCGCTCATCATCGCGCTGGCCTGCTTGGCGGTGACGCTGATGGCCGGCGTGCCGCTGGCCTACATGCTGGCGCGCTATCGCGGCGGCCACAGCCGCCTGGCGCGCGTGATCGAAGAGCTGCTCATGATGCCGGTGGCCGTGCCGGGCCTGGCCACCGCACTGGCGCTGATCATGGCTTACGGCCAGTTGCGCGGGTTCCGCGCCAGCATTCTCTTCATCCTGGTCGGCCACGTGATCTTCACGCTGCCCTTCATGGTGCGCCCGGTGCTGGCGGTGATGCAGTCCTCGCAGCTGGCCCAGCTCGAAGAAGCCGCTGCCAGCCTGGGCGCGGGGCGGATGCGCCGCTTCTTCGGCATCGTCATTCCCAATGCAGCCTCGGGCATCCTGGCCGGGGCGCTGATGGTGGTCACACTCTCCATCGGCGAATTCAACATCACCTGGATGCTTCACACGCCGCTGACCCAGACCCTGCCGGTGGGCCTGGCCGATGCCTATGCATCGATGCGGCTGGAGGTGGGATCGGCCTATACGCTGATCTTCTTTTTCATGATCATTCCGCTCCTGATCGGCATGCAGTGGGCGACCCAGGCAACACGCAAGAAAGTCAGTCTATGAAGCCCAAGCAAGAAGCCGTTTCCATCCGCCTGCAGCAATGCGCCAAATCCTTTGCCAATGGCACCCGCGCGCTGCTGCCGCTGGACCTCGATATCCATCCCGGTGAAACCCTGGTCCTGCTGGGACCCTCGGGCTGCGGCAAGACCACCACGCTGCGCATGATCGCCGGGCTGGAGTTTCCCGATGAAGGCGGACGCGTGTTCTTCGGCGACGAAGACGTGACGGCGCTGCCCATCGAAAAGCGCGGCGTGGGCATGGTGTTCCAGAACTATGCGCTGTTCCCCAACATGAGCGTGGGCGAGAACATCGCCTATGGCATAAAGATCCGCAAGATCCCGGCCGGCGAACGCGCCGAGCGCGTCGAACGGCTGCTGGAGATGGTGCACCTGCAAGGCCTTTCGCATCGCCGCGTGGACCAGCTCTCGGGCGGCCAGAAGCAGCGTGTGGCCCTGGCGCGCGCACTGGCGATGGAGCCGCGCGTGCTGCTGCTGGACGAGCCGCTCACGGCACTGGACGCCAAGCTGCGCGAAGCCGTGCGCAGCGACCTCAACAAGCTGCTGCGCAGCCTCGGCATCACCGCCATCTATGTCACCCACGACCAGGGCGAGGCCATGGCGCTGGGCGACCGCATCGTGGTCATGGAGCGCGGCAAGATCTCGCAGATCGGCACCCCCCAGGAGATCTACTATCATCCTGCCAATGACTTCGTGGCTGATTTCATCGGCGCGATGAATCGCGTGCAAGGTATCGTTTCGGGAGATAGATTGCTGTTGCCCACCGGCAGCCTGCCGCTACTCGACAGGCTCGATGCTGCCCGCCAGGGCCAGCAGGCTTGCGCCATGTTCCGTCCCGAGGATGTGCAGGTGGTGGACATCACCGAAGCCGATGGCCAGTGCGTGCGCGGCAAGCTGCTCAACACGTTTTTCCTGGGTGACCGTACCCGCTTTGAAATCGAGATCGGCACGGAGCGGCCGGTCATCGCCGAGACCAGCCGCCGTGGCTGGTGGGAAGCCGGCCAGCAGATCGCCATCCGCGTGCCGGCCGAGGCACTGGTAAAACTGGCGCCGGGCGCCGAGAAGGAGACCGCATGATCCTGGGACAGATTTCCGACCTGCACATCAAGACCGATGGCAAGAAATCCTATCGCGTGGTGGATACCGCCGACGCACTGCGCCGCTGCGTGCGGCAAGTCAATGCCTTGAAGCAGAAGCCGGACGCGCTGGTCATCACCGGCGACCTGGTGGACTTCGGCAAGCCCTCCGAATACGCCTGCTTGCGTGACTTGCTGGCGCCGCTGACCATGCCGTATTACCTGTTGCCGGGCAACCATGACGAGCGCAATGCGCTGCGCGCGGCCTTCCCGGAGCACGCCTATCTGCAGCAGGGCGGTGAGCGCATCGAGTATGTGATCGAGGATCATCCGGTGCGCATCATTGCGCTCGATACCGTGATCCCGCGCGCCAGCGGCGGCGAACTGGCGGCGGCCAGCCTGCTGTGGCTGGATGAGGTGCTGGCCCAGCAGCCGGAACGTCCGACCGTGATCGCCATGCATCACCCGCCCTTTACCACCTGCATCGGGCACATGGATGACATGGGGCTGGCCGATCCGCAGGCACTCGAAGCGGTGGTGCGCAAGCACCCGCAGGTTGAACGCATCCTGTGCGGCCACCTGCATCGCTCCATCCAGCGCCGCTTTGGCGGGACGCTGGCGACGACTTGTCCGGGCGTGTCACATCAGGTGCAACTGGACCTGGATCCGCAGGCACCTTCCTGCTTCGTCATGGAGCCGCCGGGATTCCAGTTGCACTGGTGGGATGCGGCTGCGCAGAGCCTGGTCAGCCATACGGCCTTCATCGGGGAATTCGATGGGCCGTATCCGTTTTATGATGGGGATGAGTTGATTGATTGATCGATTGAACGATCGATCGCTTGGTTGATTGATTGATCTCTTTGAGAGATCAATCAGGGCCGCCGCAGCGATGGGGGAGATGAATGGAAAACGCCAGGATCACTTCCACACCAGCGCAATGACCGGCGGCTCGTCGTAATCCTCGCAGCGGTCATTGATGGCCGTGCAGCAGAATTCCACGTCTTCCACCAGGTCTGGCAGGCGCTGGTGCAGGTCGGCGCTGTGGCTGATCTCGATGGTCAGCACTTCCTCGGGCTTGAGCCTGAACTTGCACATGCCGGCGTCATCGCGCAGGTAGGACAGGCAATCGACCCAAGCATTCATGTTGCGGCCGTAGAAATCCGGGAAGCCGAAGGCGGCTGCGCTCTCGGTATGGAAACTGTCCCAGTCGGTGATGCGGTCGCCCGCCAGTTGTACGGTGGCCATGCCTGCTCTCTTTCAGTTTGCTTGTCTGTTGCTCTTGCCGCCGCCCTTGGGGTCGGTGACGAAGCCCAGCTTGGTCAGCCCCGCACCCTGCGCGGCTGACATCACTTCGGCGATCATTTCATAACGGGTCGACTTGTCGGCGCGCAGTTGCAGCTCGGGCTGCGGTTTCTTGGCCGCAGCAGCCGCCAGACGCGCATCCATGTCCGCTTCGTTCACCGGCTGGTCGTTCCAGTACAGCTTGCCGGCCGCATCGATGCCCAGGGTGATGGTCTCCGGCTTTTCCGGAGCCGGGTTGGACTGCGCCGTGGGCAGGTCCAGCTTCAGGGCGTGGGTGAACATGGGCGCGGTGATGATGAAGATCACCAGCAGGACCAGCATCACGTCCACCATCGGGGTGACGTTGATGTCGGCCATCGGGGCCGAGTTCTGGTTGTCGTTGAATCCGCCGAAACTCATGTGGGACTCCTCTCGGATCGGGTGTCGAAAAAATTATTTGCGCATGCCGCCGACGCGCTCGCCGGTGGTCAGGTAGGCATGCAGGTCATGTGCGAAGCCATCCAGTTCGGCCAGCACCACGCGGTTGATGCGGGTGAAGGCGTTGTAGGCCAGCACGGCAGGGATCGCTACCAGCAGGCCCAGCGCGGTCATGATCAGCGCCTCGCCCACGGGGCCGGCGACCTTGTCGATCTGCACCGTGCCGCTGGCCGAGACCGCCACCAGCGCATGGTAGATGCCCCAGACGGTACCAAACAGGCCCACGAAGGGCGCGGTCGAGCCGACCGAGGCCAAGAGCGTCAGGCCGCGTTCCAGGCGCGCCGAGACGCGGTTGATTTCGCGGCGCAGGGTGCGCGTGATCAGCTCGCCCGGATCGGTCGCGGCGTTGAGCGAGGGCGTGCCCTGCTGGCGGGTGCCGATGTCGGCCGCTTCGGCGGCACGCTCGGCCATGGGGGTGTAGATCTGTTCGCTGTCCAGGCGCTGCATGGCGGCGGTGGCGTCGGCCAGGGTGGGGGCTTGCCAGAATTGTTCCAGGGCATTGCTGCCACGGCGGATGCGCCAGGCGGCCCAGGCCTTGGAGAGGATGTAGAACCAGCTGGCAATCGACATCAGCAACAGCAGATAGGCCACCGAGTGGGAAACGGCATCGCCTTGGGCCCAGTAGTGGGCAAATCCAACATTCTGTTCCATGGTAGGTGCTTTCGGGAAAGACGCCGCGCGCACGCGGCAGGGAGTCAATGACGGTTGGCTGGGGGAGAGTCGCTTGGAGCGGCGGCCCCCAAAAAAATTCGCTGCCGGACCTGGTGGGGCGCGGCAGCGTCGGGCATTTCCTGTGGCGGCGGGCTCGGCTTACTTGAAGCCCAGCACATCCTGCATGTCATACAGGCCGGTGTCCTTGTCGGCCAGGAAGCGTGCGGCACGCAGGCTGCCCATGGCGTACGAGACACGGCTGGAGGACTTGTGCGAAATCTCGATGCGCTCGCCGATACCGGCAAACAGGACCGTGTGGTCGCCGATGATGTCGCCGCCGCGTACGGTGGCAAAGCCGATGGAGGACGGATCGCGTTCACCGGTGACGCCTTCGCGGGCGTAGACGGCGACGTCGTCGAGCTTCTTGCCCAGCGCATCGGCGATGACTTCACCCATCTTCAGCGCAGTGCCCGAGGGAGCGTCGACCTTGTGGCGGTGGTGGGCTTCGATGATCTCGATGTCGTAGCCGTGCGAGAAATTCTTGGCGGCCAGTTCCAGCAGCTTCAAGGTGACGTTGACACCCACGCTCATGTTGGGCGCGGCCATGACGGCGGTGCGCTTGGCGAATTCGGCGATGGCGGCTTTGCCTTCGGGCTCGAAACCGGTGGTGCCGATGACGACCTTCACACCGTGGGCAGCGCAGTATTCCAGGTGTTTCAAGGTACCTTCCGGACGGGTGAAGTCGATGAGCACGTCAGCACCGGCCAGGCCGCGCGCCAGGTCGGACTCGATGACCACGCCGGTGGTCTTGCCCAGGAACAGGCCGGCGTCCGTCCCGATGGCGGGGGAGGCGGGCGTATCCAGGGCGCCGGAGAGTTGCAGGCCCTCGGCGTTGAGGATGGCTTCGATCAGCATGCGGCCCATGCGCCCGGAGGCGCCGGTCACCGCGATATTCAATGCAGTCATGTAAAACTCGGAAGGAAGAAGTGCGACGGACAGGTCGGGCCTGGCTTACTTGCTGGTGGCCGAGGAAGGCGCCACCGGCGAGGCCGGTTTGATCTCGCTGTCGTCCTTGGGTTTGTCGCTGATGCCGGCCTTGGCGCCGACCTTGGCGTCAGTGATCAGGGTCAGGTATTCGCTTTCGGTGGGCAGGTTCTGGCCGCCTTCGACGTGATCCAGCAGGTCATCCTTGAAGAACACCGACACGCGGCTGGTCATGATCTCGCCGTTGCCCTTGGCCAGGCGGAAATCGTAGTCCCAGCGATTGGCGTGGAACATGTCGGTCAGCAGCGGCGTGCCCAGCACGAAGCGCACCTGGTCGCGGGTCAGGCCGGGACGCAGTTGCGCCACCATTTCCTTGGAGACGAAGTTGCCTTGCTGGATGTCGATGCGGTAGGGCTTGAAGAAGCCGAACAGGCTGTTGCTCTTGCCGGTCACCTTCACGCCCGAGGACTCGGTGGGTGCTGCCTGTTCCGGTGCCTTGGTCGAGGAGCAGCCGGCCAGCGTGACGGCCAGTGCAGCCAGGACGCCGACGGCGGTGGTGTGATGACGGGACTTCATTCGGGAAAGCATGCGCATAAAGATTTCAACCGGGTTGAGCCATGAGCCTAAAGCACTATATGATAAGCTAGAACTTACTTCTTAAATAGGCATGAGTGCGTTCCGGGTGTAAAAGGGTGTTCCCCACCGCCCCGCCGGAATGGTCCGCCAGGTCTTCCCAGTGGACCGCCGCGCCTGTTCGAGACCAGTAAACCCCGGGAACCCACTCTACCATGCCGAACAATCCATCCGAACTGAAGGCCAGCGGCCTGAAGGCGACCCTGCCGCGCCTGAAGATCCTCGAAATCTTCCAGAACACCTCCGTGCGCCACCTCAGCGCCGAAGACGTCTACAAACAATTGCTGTCCGACAACCTTGACGTGGGCCTGGCCACCGTCTACCGCGTGCTGACCCAGTTCGAACAGGCCGGCCTGCTCCAGCGCAATCACTTCGAGACCGGCAAGGCCGTCTTCGAACTCAACGAAGGCTCGCACCACGATCACCTGGTCTGCCTGGATTGCGGCAAGGTCGAGGAATTCTTCGACGCTGAAATCGAAAAGCGCCAGTTGAAGATTGCCCAGGAGCACGGTTTCGAGATCGCCGACCACGCCCTGGCGCTCTACGGTCATTGCAAAAACTGCAAGAAAGTGAAGAAGTAAGTCCGCCATCGCTTCCTGGCTCGGTTTGAGCAAGGCAGCGTGAAGGAAAAAGCAAAAAGCCACGTGTGCTACCACGTGGCTTTTTTGCGTGCTGGCAGAAGTGCCGCGTTCAGTGCTGGCTCAGCGCGCTGGAGAGCAGCTTGGCGGTGATGTCGACGATGGGAATGACGCGCTCGTAGGCCATGCGGGTCGGCCCGATCACGCCCAGGGTGCCGACGATGCGGCCGTTGACCTCGTAGGGGGCGGTGACGATGCTCATGTCATCCATCGGCACCAGCTGGGATTCGCCGCCGATGAAGATCTGTACGCCGGTCGCCTTGCTGGACACATCGAGCAGCTGCAGGAGCCCGGTCTTCTGCTCGAACATGTCGAACAGGCGGCGCAGCGAATTCATGTTGGAGGACAGGTCGGTCACCGACAGCAGGTTGCGTTCGCCGGAGATGACCACGTTGTTGTCGGCCTCTTCGTTCATGGCGTCGCTGCCGGCTTCGACGGCGGCCTGCATGAGCACGGTCATGTCGTCGCGCAGCTGGCGCAGTTCGCCCTGCAGGTGGATGCGCACCTGGTCGAAGGACTGGCCGGCGTAATGCTGGTTGATGTAGTTGGCGGCCTGGGTCAGCTGGCTCGGGGTGTAGTCGACGTCGGTCAGGAGCATGCGGTTCTGCACGTCGCCGCCCTGGTCGACGATGACCAGCAGGATGCGCTTTTCCGACAGCCGCAGGAACTCGATCTGCTGGAACATCGATTCGCGCTTGGGCGTCATCACCACCCCGGCGAACTGCGACAGCGAAGACAGCACCTGGGCTGCGTTGGTGATGATCTTCTGGGGCGAACCGCTGTGCTGCAAGCGCGCCTGCAGGCGGCCTTCGAGGGCGCTCTCGTCGATGGCCTCGACGGTCAGCAGCGTGTCGACGAACATGCGATAGCCGCGCGGCGTGGGTACGCGGCCGGCCGAGGTGTGCGGGCTGGCGACGAAGCCCATCTCTTCGAGATCGGCCATGATGTTGCGGATGGTCGCCGGCGACAGTTCCAGGCCCGACAGTTTCGACAGGGCGCGCGAGCCCACTGGCTGGCCGTCGGCGATGTACCGTTCGACCAGGGCCTTCAGGAGTGTGCGGGCGCGGTTATCGAGTTGCATGGGGCATATTCTAGCGGCATATCCGGTAAATGTGACGGCCGCGTCAGTTCTTCCAAAAATTGAACAAAGGGTCAGGCTTGCGCTTGCAGCCAGTCGTGCAGCTCATGCAGGTCGCGGCAGATGGCGTCGGGCGTGATGCCTGCGGGCAGGGTGCGGTCGAAACGGTTCATCCACACCGCCCGCAAACCGGCCCGCTGCGCACCTTGCACGTCCAGCAGCGGATCGTCGCCCACATAGACGGTAGCCGCCGGGGCGACCTGCAGTGCCTCGCAGGCGGCGTGGAAGATGGCCGGGTCCGGTTTGGCGCGGCCGAAGCGATGCGCCGCAATCGAGACCCCGAAGTGCCCGGCCAGGCCGATGCGCTCCAGGTCGGCAAAACCGTTGGAGACCGAACCCAGGGTGAGTCGGCCCTTCATGCGCAGCAGCGCCGGTTCGACGTCATCGAACAGCGCCACCGTGCTGCGCGCTTCGGAGAACAGGGCCATGGCCGGATCGACCAGCGCCAGGTCCACGTCATGTTCACGGAAGACCTCGGAGAGCGCCGTGTGGCGCAGCTTCCAGAGGTCGATGCGGTACATGGGATCGGTCTGCATCAGGGCCATGCGGCGTTCGCGCAGGCTGGCAATGGTATGGGCCGCCACCACGGCGGGCGCATGCTCGCGCAGCCAGTCGTAGAGCAGGCCTTCGGCACGCACCAGCACCGGTTCGATGGCCCACAAGGTATCGTCGAGATCGAACAGGACCGCCTCGATGGGGGAAGGGGCGAGCGAGGAGGGCAGGGAGGAAGCGCTTGGTTTCATTACAATGTCATCTCAAATTATGGTCTAATCCGCAGCATGTGGCCCATCAAATTACCCGTTCAGGCAGCCGTACCCAAAACCGTCGCCATCGTCGGCAAGTTCCAGGCCGTCGGCATCGCGCAGATCTTGTCGGACATCGCGGTGTTCCTGGAGTCGCACGGCCACACCGTGGTCTTCGAGTCCGAGACCGCCGAGAACATCGCCCTTCAAGGCTATGACAGCATGACGCCCGAGCAGATCGGACATCACGCCGACGTGGCCATCGTGGTCGGCGGCGACGGCACCATGCTCGGCATTGCGCGCCAGCTGGCACCCTACAACGTGCCGCTGATCGGCATCAACCAGGGCCGCCTGGGTTTCATCACCGATATCGCCCAAGACCGCATGATACCGGCTCTGGCCGACATGCTGGAAGGCAAGGTCGAAGCCGAGTCGCGTTCGCTGCTGGAAGCGCGGGTCTACCGCGAGGGCAGCGAGATCTTCCGCGCGCTGGCCTTGAACGATGTGGTGGTGGCGCGCGGCTCCACCTCCGGCATGGTCGAGCTGCGGGTGGAGGTCGATGGCCGCTTCATGTACAACCAGCGTTCTGATGGCCTCATCGTGGCCACGCCCACCGGTTCCACCGCCTATGCCTTGTCGGCCGGCGGCCCCATCCTGCATCCCAGCCTGCACGGGATCGTGATGGTGCCGATTTCTCCGCATTCGCTGTCGAACCGTCCCATCACGCTGTCGGATTCCTGCGAGATCGTGATCCAGGTGGTGGCCGGGCGCGAGGTCAGCGCCAACTTCGACATGCAGTCCTTGACCAGCGTGCTGCATGGCGACCGCATCGTGATCCGCCGATCGGCGCACAAGATCACTTTCCTGCATCCCGAGGGCTGGAGTTATTTCGATACCCTGCGCGAGAAGCTGCACTGGAATGAATACCCCTCCATAGAAGGCCGATTACAATAAGCGCGCATCAAGCCCGGCCATGGCGTGCCGGCCCGCTTGAGCCTAATGGCCTGTCCGTCCAACCCGCTGCGAGACCACCATGCTGCGTACCTTAACGATTCGCGACTTCGTGATTGTCGATGCCATCGAGCTCGAATTCGCGCGCGGATTTTCCGTCTTCACCGGCGAAACCGGCGCCGGCAAATCCATCCTCATCGATGCCCTGGCGCTGGCCATGGGCGGACGGGGCGATCCCAGCGTGGTGCGCGAGGGCGCGGCCAAGGCGGATGTGAGCGCCGACTTCACCGCCACGCCGGAAGTGATGGCCTGGCTGGACGAACACGAATTCAGCGGCGAGCACGACGGCGTGCTGCTGCGCCGGGTGATCGACAATGCCGGCCGCAGCAAGGCCTACATCAACGGCAGCGCCGCCACCGCTGCACAATTGCGCGAAGTCGGCGAGATGCTGGTGGACATCCACGGCCAGCACGCGCACCAGTCGCTCATGAAGGCCGATGCCCAGCGCCAGTTGCTGGACAGCCAGGCCGGTCTGCTGGAGCCTGCCCGTGAAGTGGCTGCCGCTTACAAAACCTGGCGCGCCCTGGCGCGCCAGCGTGAGCAGTTCGAGCAGGATGCGCGCAATGTGCTGCTGGAGCGCGAGCGCCTGGAGTGGCAGGTGGCCGAACTGCACAAGCTGGCTGTCAAGCCCGGCGAATGGGCTGACATCAGTACCGAGCACAGCCGCCTGTCGCATGCCGCCGCGCTCATCGGTGGCGCGCAGGAGGCGCTGGGCGTGATCTCGGAATCGGAGTCGCCCATCCTCTCGCAGCTCTCCTCGATCACGCAGAAGCTGACCAAGCTGGTCGATGTCGATACTGCTCTGAAGCCGGTGCTCGATGCGCTGGAACCGGCGCAGATCCAGCTGCAGGAAGCGGTCTATGCCTTGAATGATTATCTCGGCCGCGTGGAACTCGACCCCGCGCGCCTGCAGGAAGTGGAAGAGCGCCTCGAAGCCATCCATTCGACCGCCCGCAAATTCCACGTGCAGCCCGATGAGCTGCCGGAGGAATATCGCAAGCTCTCCGAAGAATTGAAGCAACTGGCCGATGCCAGCGATCTCGACGCCCTGCGCGCGCAGGAAGACAAGCTCAAGGAAATTTATCTGACTCAGGCGCAGAAACTCTCCAAGGCCCGCGCCAAGGCCGCTGCCGCATTGGGCGAGGCAGTCACGGCCGCCATGCAGGATCTGTCGATGGCCGGTGGGCGCTTCGAGATCGCGCTCAATGAAGTTGAACCGGCCGCGTACGGACTGGAGCAGGTGGAATTCCTGGTGGCCGGCCACGCCGGCGTGGCGCCGCGCGCCCTGGCCAAGGTGGCCTCGGGCGGTGAGCTGGCGCGCATCTCGCTGGCCATCTCGGTGATCGCCTCGGCCGCCACCACGGTGCCGACCCTGATCTTCGATGAAGTCGACAGTGGCATCGGCGGTGCCGTGGCCGAAGTGGTCGGACGGCTCTTGAAGCGCCTCGGCCAGGAACGGCAAGTGCTGTGCGTGACCCACTTGCCGCAGGTGGCCAGCCAGGCCAACCAGCACTATCAGGTCAAGAAGCGCAGCGAGGGCGGCAAGACCCTCTCCGATATCGACGGGCTGGACCCCAAGGCGCGCGTGGAAGAAATCGCCCGCATGCTGGGCGGACTGGAAATCACGGCCACCACGCGCAAGCATGCGCGCGAGCTGCTGGCTTCCTGATCGCCTTCACACCAAGAACATCAAGAAACCCAAGCTCAACGACCATGCCCTTCCGCAAAGAACCACCCTACACCCATGGCAGCCCGGCCTCGACCGCCGTGGTGCTGGTCAATCTCGGCACGCCCGATGCGCCCACTGCGGGCGCATTGCGGCGCTACCTCAAGCAGTTCCTGTCGGACCCGCGTGTAGTGGAAATCCCGCGCGCCGTGTGGTGGTTCATTCTCAACGGTATCATCCTGCCCTTCCGCTCCTCCAAGTCGGCCGAGAAATACGCCAGCATCTGGACCGAGGAAGGCTCGCCGCTGCGCGTGCATACCCAGCGCCAGGCTGCTGCACTGGCGGTGCAGCTGGCCGGGCGCGGCCATCATCAGTTGCAGGTGGTGCATGCCATGCGCTATGGCACGCCGTCGCTGCCCGAGGTGCTGGACCAGCTGAAGCAACAGGGGTGCACGCGCATCCTGGTGCTGCCGGCCTATCCGCAGTATTCGGGCACGACCACGGCCTCCATCTTCGATGCCGTCTTCGATCATTACCGCCAGGTGCGCAACATTCCCGAGCTGCGCCTGATCCGCAACTATCACGACCAGGATGCCTACATCCAGGCGCTGCGCCAGTCGGTGCTGGATCACTGGGACCTGCACGGCCGGCCGGACAAGCTGCTGATGAGTTTCCACGGCGTGCCCAAGCGCACACTGATGCTGGGCGACCCTTACCATTGCGAGTGCTACAAGACCGCCCGCCTGCTGGCGCAGTCGCTGGGGCTGACCGACGAGCAATACCAGGTGACCTTCCAGTCGCGCTTCGGCAAGGCCGAATGGCTGCAGCCTTACACCGCGCCCACCGCTCAGGAACTGGGCCGCCAGGGCGTGCGCCGCATCGACGTGATGTGCCCCGGCTTCACCAGCGACTGCCTGGAAACCCTGGAAGAAATCGCCATGGAAGTGAAGGAAGACTTCCTGCACGCAGGCGGCAAGGAGTTTCACTTCATCCCTTGCCTGAATGAATCACCGGCCTGGATCAACGGCATGGTGGAGATCGTCGAGCAGCATCTGGCCGGCTGGCCGACCATGAGCAATGCGGCCGCCCGCGAGGAGATGGCGCGCCAGCAGGCGATCGCCGCAGAGCGGGCCAAGGCGCTGGGCGCGGATCGCTGATTTTTCCGGAAGCTTCATATCGACCGCCGATCCAGGGCGGTCAGCCCCCCTCGGCCTGCTAGAATAGCGGGCTGAACGCCTTTACTGTCGCTGATGTTGTCTGTCGGGCAATGGTCTTGCCTGGTGCAGTGCGACCAAATCGTTCATACAAGAAAAAAACCGGGGGGTAGCGTCGCTCAGAGCGTGTATTCGCTCACCAGATGCGTATAGCTGATCCAGGCGGTTGCCAGCAGGCTGTACAGGGCGACGAAGATAATGGCCGCAATCAGTGGCAGTTTCATGATGACACCTTGTTGGCGCGACAAGCGATGAGAGGAAGCCGGAATGTTGCCGGACGAGTCAGCCCCAAGGGGCAGGAACTCGAATTCAGTTTAGGTCGGGCTCGAATTAACTTGAAGTCAGACCCCGTAATTTCTGTCAGTGCGCGTAACATTTTTTTCTTGAAATCGCAGAAATAGGCAAAAAGTCGCCGGAAAGTGCCAAAAAGCCCTTGAAAAAGCAGGGACATGCCCTACTTGTGCCGCATCCCTTGGCGCACGGCCCTGCACATCAGGCTGCCGCACGCACGTAAATCATTGATTTGTTGGAGGTAATTCAGGAATGCAAGACATGGAAAAACAGGAAAACCCATCCGTCCAGCAAGACAACCAGGCTGCTGACGCCGCTGCTGCCACCGCCTCCGAGCAGGCTGCTCCGGCTGCCGAGCCTACGCTGGAAGACAAGCTGGCGGCAGCTGAAGCCCGTGCTGCCGAGATGCAGGACGCCTTCCTGCGTGCCCGTGCCGAAGGCGAGAACATCCGCCGCCGTGCTCAGGAAGACATCGCCAAGGCCCACAAGTTCGCCATCGAGGGCTTCGCCGAGTCGCTGCTGGCGGTCAAGGACAGCCTGGAAATGGCCCTGAAGATTGAAAACGCCTCGCTGGAATCGCTCAAGGAAGGCGTGGACATGACCTTGAAGCAACTCTCCTCGGCCTTCGAGAAGAACAAGCTGCAGGAAGTCAGCCCGCAAACCGGCGAGAAGCTCGACCCCATGAAGCACCAGGCCGTCTCGGCCGTGCCGGCCGAGCAGGAAGCCAACACGGTCGTTGCCGTGCTGCAAAAAGGCTATATGATTTCCGACCGTCTGCTGCGTCCGGCGCTGGTGACGGTGGCCCAGGGAAAGTAAGCGGACCGGCGCCGCGAGGGGATAAACGCAAAAGGCATCATTTTTGCTTGTCCCGGTGGTTTCGGCGCTTGAAAGTCCGCCTTTCCTCCACATATTCAAACCATTCAAAACACCTGTAGCCCGACATCCAGGGCTGAAAGAACGAAGGAAAAATCATGGGAAAAATCATTGGTATTGACCTGGGCACCACCAACTCTTGCGTTTCCGTCATGGAAGGCAACCAGCCCAAGGTGATCGAGAACTCCGAAGGCGCGCGTACCACGCCTTCCATCATTGCGTATCAGGAAGACGGCGAAATCCTGGTCGGCGCACCCGCCAAGCGCCAGGCCGTCACCAACCCCAAGAACACCATCTACGCCGCCAAGCGCCTGATCGGCCGCAAGTTCACCGAGAAGGAAGTGCAGAAGGACATCAACCTGATGCCCTACCAGATCGTGGCCGCCGACAACGGCGACGCCTGGATCGGCGTGCGCGACAAGAAGCTGGCCCCGCCGCAGATTTCCGCTGAAGTCCTGCGCAAGATGAAGAAGACCGCCGAAGACTACCTGGGCGAAGAAGTCACCGAAGCCGTCATCACGGTTCCGGCCTACTTCAACGACGCCCAGCGCCAGGCCACCAAGGATGCCGGCCGCATCGCCGGCTTGGACGTCAAGCGCATCATCAACGAACCGACCGCAGCGGCACTGGCTTTCGGCCTGGACAAGGCTGAAAAGGGTGACCGCAAGATCGCCGTGTATGACCTGGGCGGCGGTACTTTCGACGTGTCCATTATTGAAATCGCTGACGTCGATGGCGAAAAGCAGTTCGAAGTGCTGTCCACCAACGGTGACACCTTCCTGGGCGGCGAAGACTTCGACCAGCGCCTGATCGACTACATCATCGAGGAATTCAAGAAGATCAACGGCCTGGACCTGTCCAAGGACGCCATCGCCCTGCAGCGCATCAAGGCTTCGGCCGAACGCGCCAAGATCGAGCTGTCGTCCTCGCAACAGACCGAGATCAACGAGCCCTACATCGCCATGGCCAATGGCGCACCGGTCCACCTGAACCTGAAGATCACCCGCGCCAAGCTGGAGTCCCTGGTTGAGGAACTGATCGCCAAGACCATCGAACCCTGCCGCACCGCCATCAAGGACGCCGGTGTGAAGGTGTCTGACATCGACGACGTGATCCTGGTCGGCGGCATGACCCGCATGCCCAAGGTCATCGAGAAGGTGAAGGAATTCTTCGGCAAGGATCCGCGCCGTGACGTGAACCCCGACGAAGCCGTGGCCGTCGGTGCCGCCATCCAGGGTTCGGTCCTCTCGGGCGACCGCAAGGACGTGCTGCTGCTGGACGTGACCCCGCTGTCGCTGGGTATCGAAACCATGGGCGGCGTCATGACCAAGATGATCAAGAAGAACACCACCATCCCGACCAAGTTCAGCCAGGTGTTCTCCACTGCCGACGACAACCAACCGGCCGTGACCATCAAGGTCTACCAGGGCGAGCGTGAAATGGCCGTGGGCAACAAGGCCCTGGGTGAATTCAACCTGGAAGGCATCCCGCCGGCACCGCGCGGCACCCCGCAGATCGAAGTGACCTTCGACATCGACGCCAACGGCATCCTGCACGTGGGCGCCAAGGACAAGGCCACCGGCAAGGAAAACAAGATCACCATCAAGGCCAACTCCGGCCTGAATGAAGAAGAGATCGAAAAGATGGTGCGCGACGCCGAAGCCAACGCCGAGGAAGACAAGCGCCTGAAGGAACTGGCCGAGACCCGCAACCAGGGTGACGCGCTGGTGCACTCGACCAAGAAGGCCCTGGGCGAATACGGCGACAAGCTGGAAGCCGGTGAGAAGGAAGTCATCGAAGCTGCCATCAAGAACCTGGAAGAAGCCTTGAAGGGTGACGACAAGGCCACCATCGATGCCAAGACCGAAGCCCTGTCGACCGCGGCGCAGAAGCTGGGCGAGAAGATGTACGCCGACCAGCAGGCGCAAGCCGCTGCCGCCGGTGGTGCGGCCGGCGCTGCCGGTGCCCAGGCGGGTGCCGCCGGTGCAGCCCCGAAGGACGACAACGTGGTCGACGCCGACTTCAAGGAAGTGAAGTAATCCGGGACTGACGCCTCGATTTACCTGAGGTCAGCGCTCGCGCCCGGGTGCGGTTTTTCCGCAGCCCGGGCGGATTTTTGAGAAGCATCCACCCGGCCGGGTTGTTTTTTCGGCCAGGCCGGTACGCCGAGTCCGCAGTCAAAAGCTGAACTCGGCTTTTTCACATTGTTGGTTTCCGGTCGTGCTTGCGCGGCCGCAGATGCAGGCCATCGCAGCAGCGACGGAACACAATAACAAGGTGGGTTATACAACATGGCAAAACGCGATTTTTACGAAGTGCTCGGACTGGCGAAGAACGCCAGCGACGACGAAATCAAGAAGGCTTATCGCAAGCTGGCGATGAAGTACCATCCTGACCGCAACCCCGACAGCAAGGGTGCGGAAGACAAGTTCAAGGAGGTCAAGGAAGCCTACGAGATGCTGTCGGACCCGCAGAAGCGCGAGGCCTACGACCGCTACGGCCATGCCGGCGTCGACCCCAACATGGGTGGCGGCGGCGGTGCCGGCGCGGGCGGCTTTGCCGACGCCTTCGGCGACATCTTTGGCGACATCTTCGGTGGCGGCGGTGGCCGCGGCCGCAATTCCGGTCCGCAGGTCTATCGCGGCGCCGACCTGCGCTACAACCTGGAAATCACGCTGGAGCAGGCCGCGCACGGCTTCGACACCACCATTCGCGTGCCCTCCTGGGACCAGTGCGATACCTGCCACGGCAGCGGCGCCAAGCCCGGCACCTCGCCGGTCACTTGCACCACCTGCGGCGGTCACGGCCAGGTGCGCATGCAGCAGGGCTTCTTCAGCATCCAGCAGACCTGCCCCAAGTGCCACGGCAGCGGCAAGATCATTCCGGAACCCTGCACCACCTGCGCCGGTGCCGGCCGCATCAAGCGCAACAAGACGCTGGAAGTGAAGATCCCCGAAGGCATCGACGACGGCATGCGCATCCGTTCCTCCGGCAACGGTGAACCGGGCGTCAACGGCGGTCCCCCGGGCGACCTGTATGTGGAAATCCACATCAAGCCGCACGACGTGTTCCAGCGCGATGGCGACGACCTGCATTGCGAGATGCCGATCTCCTTCGCCAAGGCGGCACTGGGTGGCGAGATCGAAGCGCCCACGCTCAACGGCAAGGCGTCCTTCTCCATTCCCGAAGGTACCCAGAGCGGCAAGACCTTCCGCCTGCGCGGCAAGGGCATCAAGGGTGTGCGTTCCGGTTACGCGGGCGATCTGTTCTGCCACGTCGTGGTGGAAACCCCGGTCAAGCTGACCGATCGCCAGAAGGAACTGCTGCGCGAGTTCGAGCAGCTCACCACCGAAGGCGGCGCCAAGCACAGCCCGCAGACCAAGACCTGGAAGGACAAGGTCAAGGAATTCTTCGAGTAAGCCGCCGCTGCCACAGCAGCATCCTGCGTCACCAGCAGCAAAGCAAAAGGCCAGCGACATCGCTGGCCTTTTTCTTGTCCACAGCCTCCATCAAGCCATCAGAAGCAATGCTCCTGCGCCGGGAAGCTGCCGTCCTTCACAGCGGCCACATAGTGGCGCACCGCCTCCTCGATGCCGCTGGCCCCGTCCATGAAGTTGCGCACGAAGCGGCTCTTGTGGCCCGGGAACACGCCCAGCATGTCATGCATCACCAGCACCTGGCCCGAGCAATCGGGGCCGGCGCCAATGCCGATGGTGGGGATGGCCAGGCGGTCGGTCACTTCCTTGCCCAGCGTGGCCGGCACCGCTTCGATGACCACCAGCGAGGCGCCTGCCTGCTGTACCGCCAGCGCATCCGCATGCAGTTGGGTGGCGCCATCGCTGGTCTTGCCCTGCACCTTGAAGCCGCCCAGCTGGTGCACCGACTGTGGCGTGAGGCCAATGTGCGCGCACACCGGGATGCCGCGCTCGGTGAGGAACTTGATGGTATCGGCCAGCCACACGCCGCCTTCGAGCTTGACCATTTGCGCGCCCGCTTGCATGAGCAGCGCGGCGTTGCGGAAGGCTTCCTCGCGGGTCGGGTAGGTGCCGAAGGGCAGGTCGGCGATGATGAGCATGGTGCGGGTGCCGCGGGCCACTGCCGCGGTGTGGTAGGCCACATCCTGGATCGTTACCGGCAGGGTCGAATCATGCCCTTGGCAGACCATGCCCAAGGAGTCGCCGATCAACACCGTTTCCAGCCCGGCACGCTCCATGAGCGTGGCGAAGCTGGCGTCATAACAGGTCAGCATGCTGATCTTGTCGCCCTTGGCGCGCATCGCCTGCAGGGTGTGGGTGGTCACCGGCTTGGCGCGTGCCGCGCCCGATTCCTGAAGATAGCCTGCCATGAAAGATTCAACCTCCGTGATTGAGAAAGGCGCGCGGCCCGTGCATCTCCTGGATGTGCTGCAGCAGGATGGCCAGATCGGCGTCGCTGTGGGCCGGATCCAGGTGCTCGGTGTTGACGGTCAGTACCGGCGCGTCTTGGTAGTGATAGAAAAATTGACTGTAGCACTCCGACAGCCGTTGCAGGTAATCCAGGGAGATGGCTTCCTCCATGGCGATCCCGCGCGTTGTGATGCGCGTCTGCAAAACATCGGCCGGTGCCTGCAGATGGATCACCAGGTCCGGCACTCGCGCTTTGGGCTGCAGCTGGCGATACAAGGCGTCATAGAGCGCCAGTTCATCCCCGGCCAAGGTCAGCTGGGCGAACAGGATGTTCTTCTCCAGCATGAAGTCGGCCACGAAGCGTCCCTCCAGCTGCGCCGGATCCAGCGGCGCCTGCAACTGCCCCATGCGCTGCAGGAGGAAAAAGACCTGGGTCTGGAAGGCATGCCGTGCGGCATCCCGGTAGAACTCGGCCAGGAAGGGATTGCCCTCCGGCTGTTCCAGCACGGCCTGCGCGCCCCACAGCGTGGACAGGCGCGTGGCCAGCGAGGTCTTGCCGGCCCCGATGGGGCCGTCGATTGCGATGTAGCGGTAGCTTTCCAGTTCCATGGCTTCTTTCCCCCGGCGCGCCGGGTGCGGCATTGTAGTTGATTTCATCCCGGGCGACGCTGGCCGCGGGAGGCGATTGTTGTTAATTCTCTGTCAATATCCGGCAGATTGTCAGGTGGTGCAGACAACTCAGGCGGATTTTGGCCCTTATTCCACGCAAGGCAACACATGGTCAAGCAGCACAATAGTCTGTGGCTTGGTGCGCGCAGGGTAGACCGGCGGGGCCGCGAATTAGTGCCAGAGGCGGCGGCTGTAGCGGCTTTGCCCCGGCCTGGCCGGCCCGAAGTTGCCCGAAGTTACCCGCGCTGCCCCAAGAAGCGCCAGTTCCTGCCGTAAACATCAATGGGGCTTGATGCGTCGTCCTTGGCCCTGCCGTTTTTGATCCGAGCTGAAACAACCAACAGGAAAACGTGGCTGTGAAATCGCTTCGCAATATCTTGCCGGGGCTGTGCCTGGTGAATCTGCTGCTGTTCATGATGCTGGCCCAGCACTGGTGGCTGGGGCTGCTGGTGGGCCTGCTGATCGGCGGCGCCTTTTACCTGACTTGCCTGCCTGCCCCGGCCGTGGCGACGCCGCCGGTGCTGGCGCAACCGATGCCGGCGCCGGTTGCCGCCGAGCCGGTGCTGGCCGCTCCCGCGCCGCCGGTGGCGGGCAGCGCGCCGCTGGCCGATTTGCTGCGCGAAGTGCTGCCGGTGTGGCAGGGCAATGTCCAGCTGGCCCGGGCGCAGACGCAATCGGCCATCGACAGCTTGACGGCCCGCTTTGTCGGCATCCACGAGCGCCTTGGCGGCGCACTGGACCCGGCCAGGCACGGCACGAATGGCGAGATCCTGCAGACGGTGCAGCATGCGGCTGAACAATTGGGTGCCATTGCCACGGCCCTGGAAGGCATGCTGGCCTCGCGCCAGGTGCTGGTGACCAAGTTCGACAGCCTCATGGCCGCCAATGACGAGATCCGCCGCCTGGCCCAGCAGAACGAGCAACTGGCTGGCCAGACCGGCGTGACCGATCTGCTCAGCGACGAACAGAGCTGGCAGGAACTGGCCGAACGCTCGGCCGAGAACAGCCGCCAGATTGCCGCCCGCGCCAAGAGCGCGCGCCAGCAGATCATGGCGGCCATCGGCACCACCGGGGACGCCACCGCCAGTACCGAAGGCATCGCCGAAAACTCGCGCGCCGTGATCGACCAGATCATCGCCGACTTCCGCCACTCCGCCATGAAGCTCACCACGTCCATGGAAGCGCTGGAAGACGAGGGTCGAGAAGTGGACCGCGAGGTCTGCGACATCCTGGTCCACCTGCAATTCCAGGACCGCATCAGCCAGATCCTGGATCACGTGCAGCAGGACATCCTGCGCCTGCGCAGCGCGGCCGCAGACGCAGAGGCCCAGGCGTTGCCCTCGCCGCAGCAGTGGCTGGCCGATCTCGAAAAGACCTATACCACCCAGGAGCAACGCCAGATGCACGCAGGCCAGCAGGGCCATCCGGCGCCACCGTCGCAGGTGGATTTTTTCTGAGACCCGAGGAACCGAGATGGAAAAATGCATATTGATCGTCGACGATTCCTTCAGCCTGCGGCAGACCATCACGGCCGCCCTGAAGAGCGCCGGCTATCAGGTCGAAGAGGCTGCCGACGGTCGCGAGGCGCTCAAGAAACTCGATGGCCGCAAGTTCAACCTGGTCATCTCCGACCTCAACATGCCCAACCTGGACGGCCTGTCCTTCGTGCGCGAGATGAAGCAGTTGCCCGCCTACAAATTCACCCCCGTCATCATGCTGACCACCGAAAGCAGCGAAGCGCGCAAGCAGGAAGGCAAGGCTGCCGGCATCCGTGCCTGGGTGCACAAGCCCTTCCTGCCGCCGGTGCTGCTCGATGCCGTAGCCAAGCTGGTGCAGCCTTGAGCCGCCCGCACCGTTGAAGACAATGCTGAGACCCCCACCATGCCGCTGACGTATTCCGTGCAAGAGGACAGCCTGCTGCTCACCGTGAGCGGGGGACTGACCATTTTCCAGGCGGCCGAGCGCAAGCCGGAATTGCTGCACGCCCTGAGCTTGCCGCAGACGGAGGTGGTGCTCGACCTGGCAGGGGTCGATGAACTCGATACCGCCGGCATCCAGTTGCTGCTGCTGTTGCGGCGCGAGCTGGCCAACGCCGGCCGCCGGCTGGAAATCGGCGCCTGCAGCCCGGCGGTGCTGGCCGTGCTGGACCTGCTGCAATTGCATGAACGATTGAGCCCCGCCGTGGAGGCCGCATGAAGAAGGACTCCGCCCGCGACGCCGTCGTCCAGGAAGCCCGCGAGCTGCTGGTGGCCATGGAAGCGGCTTTGCTGCAGATCGAGATGGAAGGCCCGACGCGCGACAGCATCAACGCCATCTTCCGCGCTGCCCACACCATCAAGGGCTCAGCGGGCCTGTTTGCCTTCGACAGCATCGTGCAGTTCACCCATCAGGTGGAGCACGTGCTGGACCTGGTACGCGAAGAACGCCTGCCCCTGAACGCGCACCTGATGTCGCTGCTGCTGCAGTGTGGCGATTACATTGGCGAACTGGTCGACGCCATCGAATGCAACCAGGAAGCCGAGGAGCCCAACGCCGAGCGTCGTGCCACCTTGCTGGCCGAACTGGCCGAGGTGGCGCAGACGGCCACGGCGCCCGGTGAAGCCGCGGCCAGCGAACCGGTCCGCACCGGCCTTCGGCCCGCCGGCGAGGCGCTTGCGGAGGCGAGCGCCGGGCAGGAGGTCGACGCGGCCCTGCAGGCTGCGGCCGATTACCCTTACTGGCATCTGTCGCTGCAGTTCAACGAAAACGTCCTGCGCGACGGCCTTGATCCGCTGTCCTTCCTGTACTACCTGCGTTCGCTGGGGCGCATCATCGCCGTGCTCCCGGTAGAAGGAGGCCTGCCCGAGGCCGGTGCCATGGATGCCGAGAGCTGCTACCTGGGCGTGGAAATCTGCCTGGCCTCCGACTCCACCCGGCAAACGCTGGAGGACGTTTTCGAATTCGTGCGCGATGACAGCCGCATCGACATCCTGCCGCCGCAAAGTCCCCTGTCGGCGTATGCGGCCGTGCTGCAGCGCCTGGCACGCGAGGACGCGGCCCGCCTGGCGGGCCAGTGGCGCAGCCTGGCCTTGTTCAGTGAAGCGCAATGGCGCAGTCTCGGCGCGGCCACCCTGGAGGAAGCGGCCGCAGAGGTGGTGCCGGTGGCCGTTCCTGTTACCGGTGCGCGTCCGCGTCCGCTGGACGAGCGGCGCGCTCAGGAACAGAAATTCATCAAGATCGAAGTCTCCAAGCTGGACCAGCTCATCGACCTGGTGGGCGAGCTGGTCATTGCCGGCGCCAGTGCCCGGCTGATCGCGCGCCGCCGCAAGGATAGCCAGTTCGAGGAGGCCACCCAGGCCATCGACGGCCTGATGGAGCAGATCCGCGATGCCGCGCTCACGCTGCGCATGGTGCAGATCAATGAAGTGTTCCAGCGTTTCCCGCGTATCGTGCGCGACATCGCCCGCGATCTCGACAAGGACATCGAACTGACCATGACCGGTTCGGACACCGAACTGGACAAATCGATGGTAGAGCGCCTGGCCGATCCGCTCATGCACATCGTGCGCAATGCCATCGATCACGGCATCGAGCCGGCGGCCGAGCGTATCGCCGCCGGCAAGCCGCCCAAGGCTTCGCTGCGGCTCAATGCCATGCATGAATCGGGCAGCGTGCTGGTGGAAGTGATGGACGATGGCCGCGGCATGGATCGCGCACGCATCCTGGAGAAAGCCATCGCGCAAGGACTGGCAGCGCCGGAGGCCGAACTGAGCGATGCCGAGATCTACCGCTTCGTTTTCGAGCCCGGTTTCTCCACTGCCGAGCAGATCACTGAACTCTCCGGGCGTGGCGTGGGCATGGACGTGGTCAAGCGCAACATCGATGCGCTGCAGGGCGAGGTGGCCATCGATACCGAAGCGGGCCGGGGCACGGTGGTGCGTATCCGCCTGCCGCTGACGCTGGCCATCATCTCCGGTTTCCAGGTGGTGGTGGGCAATGCGGTCTTCGTCATTCCGCTGGACATGGTGGTGGAGTGCATCGACATGCCGCCGCGCCAGAGCGGCAGCCATATCGTCGCGGTGCGCGGCGAACCATTACCCTTCGTCCCGCTGCGCGAACTGTTCGACTTGCCGGCGCGCGAGCAGGGGCGCGCGCGCAAGAGCCTGGTGATCGTCCAGTATGGACAATTGCGCGCCGGGCTGCTGGTCGATGGCCTCTTGGGTGAATGCCAGGCGGTGATCAAGCCGCTGGGACGGCTCTTCGGCAAGGTCAAGGGATTGTCCGGCTCGACCATCCTGGGCGATGGGCGGGTCGCGCTGATCCTGGATATTCCACACCTGGTGCAGCATACCCAGCAGCAGGAACAAAGCAGTACGGCGGCCTACGCCGAACGCAGCGTGGCGGCGGCGCCATGACGGGCGCCGGCGATGCGCCCGCACCACGAGGGGAAGCGAGCATGCAAGAATCGATGACCAACAGGATGAGCATCAAGCAGATCTTCATCTGGCTGGCGGTAGTCCTGTCCATCCTGGTGGCGGTGGTGATCAGTCTCACCGATACGCTGCGGCAGGCCAATACGGCGCTGGAGCATGCGCACCAGTCGCGCTATGAATCTGGCGCGCTGGCCAACGAACTGCGCCGTACCACCGAGGATATGACCAAGTTCGCGCGCGCCTACGTGACCACGGGCGACCCCAACGACGAGGATCGCTATTACATGATCCTGGACATCCGCAACGGCAAGCGTGCGCGCCCCTCCAACTATGACCGCTTCAACTGGGACCTGGTCAGTGCCCGCAAGCTGCCGGTGGAGGCGGGCGCCCAGACGGTGCCGCTGAGCGAATTGATGAAGCGCGCCGGTTTCACCGAACAGGAACTGGCCAAGATGCAGGAAGCGCTGAAGCTGGCCGACCAGCTTTCGCGCATCGAGATCACTGCCTTCCACGCGGTCAAGGGCGAGTTCGATGATGGCGAGGGCAAGTTCACCGTGGTCGGTGCGCCCAACCAGGCCATGGCGCAGGAACTGGTATTCGACCAGACCTACCGCACTCTGTTCGGCCGCGTGATGGCCCCGATCAATGACTTCCTGCGCCAGGTCGATGAACGCACCCAGGCGCGCGTACTCAAGGCCGGCAGCGACTATGCCGAACTGGAACAGAAGATTTTCTGGCTGCTCACCGCATCGGTAGTGGTGCTGTTCGTCTGCCTCGGGTTTGCCTACCGCACCATCCGCGCACAGATCGGCGGCGAGCCGCGCGACGCCATGAGCGTGCTGCGCCGCGTGGCCGAGGGCGATCTGACGGTCACCGTGCCGCTGCGCAAGAATGACAAGGTCAGCGTGCTCTACAGCACCCAGCAGATGGTCAACAAGTGGACCGACGTCATCGGCGATGTCAGCGGCACCGCCAGTGCGCTGGCCTCGGCCTCCGAAGAGATATCCTCCTCCTCGCAGGCGCTCTCGCACAATGCCTCGCAACAGGCTGCCAATGTCGAGGAAACCAGCGCCTCGGTGGAAGAGATCACCGCCACCATCGCCCAGAATGCCGACAACGCCCGCGCCATCGATCTCATCACCACCAATGAAACCTATTTCTTCCGCGAGCAGAGTCACTTCGATTTCCTGACGCGGGAGCTGCTGCCGCTGTGGCGCGATCATGAGTACCTGCGCGTCTGGAGCGCAGCCAGTGCCACCGGTGAAGAAGCCTATTCCCTGGCCATGCTGCTGGACAATCACCGGCCCGCCGGCAGCTGGTCGGTCTTCGGTTCCGACATCAGCACCCGGGTGTTGCGCTTTGCGCGCCGTGCGCTCTATCCCATGGCGCGCGGACAGAATATTCCCCACCCCTACCTGCGTCGCTATTGCCTGCTCGGCACCGGCGAATACGAGGGCCATTTCCTGGTCCAGGCGGACCTGCGCGCCAAGGTCGAATTCGCCCAGCGCAACCTGACCGCGCTGCATGAACATGATGACGGGCTGTACGACCTGATCTTCCTGCGCAACGTCATCATCTATTTCGACTGCGACACCAAGCTGCAGGTCTTGCGCGACGTCATCGCGCGCCTGCGTCCCGGCGGCTACCTGATCGTGGGCCATTCGGAATCGCTGCACGGCATGGCGCTGGAGCTGCTGATGCACTCGCCCTCCATCTACCGGAGGCCGCCATGAGTACACCCTCGGCCATCCGCGTGATGGTCATCGATGATTCGTCGGTAGTGCGCCAGCTGATGCAGCAGCTGCTGGCGCAGACGGCCGACATCCGCGTCATCGGCACCGCGCCGGATCCGGTCTTTGCCCTGCGCAAAATGCAGCTGGAGTGGCCTGACGTGATCCTGCTCGACATCGAAATGCCGCGCATGGATGGCATTACTTTCCTGCGCCAGATCATGGCGACCAGGCCCACGCCGGTCATCATGTGCAGTGCGCGGGCCGGTGGCGAGGGCGGCGTGACGGCCGAAGCGCTGGCCGCTGGGGCCGTGGCGGTGATTGCCCGGCCGCAACTGGGCGTGCGCGATTTCCTTCATGAGGCGGTGGCCGAGCTGGCCACTGCCATCCGCGCTGCCGCCCTGACCGGCCCTGGCGCGCGGGGCAAGCCTGAAAGCTTCATCGGTGGCGCTGTACAGGCAACACGGGCCATGTCACCCGCGCTCAAGCTGCGCCCGGTCAAAGCAGCCGCAGCGGAAATGCTGCATGATGCGGGATGGGCTGCGGTGCTGCAGCGTCATACCGCCGATGCGGTATTGGCAGCGCCGGGGCCGGAGGATGGCTATCGTCCGCCGACAGCGCGCATCGTCGCCATCGGTGCCTCGACCGGGGGGCCGCAGGCGCTGGAACGGGTACTGAAACCGCTGGATCGCAGCTGTCCGGGCATCGTGGTGGTGCAGCACATGCCGCAGCGGTTCACCCGCAGTTTTGCCGAACGGCTGCACCGCATTTCCGGCGCCGAGGTCAAGGAAGCCGAGCATCTCGACCTGGTGTTGCCGGGCCGGGTGCTCATCGCCCCCGGGGGCAAGCACCTGGTGCTGCGGCGTGACGGACAGCAGTATTACGTGGAAACATTGGATGGCCCGCTGGTGAGCCGGCACAAGCCTTCGGTGGATGTGCTGTTCCGCTCGGCGGCCAAGGCCGCGGGCAGCAATGCAGTGGGCATCATCTTGACCGGCATGGGGGACGATGGCGCAAGGGGGATGCGGGAAATGGCCGATTGCGGCGCCGCCACCTACGCCCAGGACGAGGCCAGCAGCGTGGTCTTCGGCATGCCGAAAGAAGCGATACACATGGGTGGCGTCGGTGACGTCCTCCCGCTCGATCATATCTCCGCCGTGATAGAACAATATGCCTCTAGAGAATCTCAATGAGCTGATCGAATCCGCGCTGGTCGTCGATGACAGTGCCCTGCAGCGCCAGCACAGTGTGTCGCTGCTGCAGGAGCTGGGCGTCGATCTGATCTACGAGGCCGGCAACGGCAACGAGGCGCTGGATCTGCTGGCGCTGCTCAAGCTGCCGCCGGGCCTGGTAGTGATCGACCTGGAGATGCCGGGCATGGATGGCATCGAACTGATCCAGCAATTGCAGCAACAGGGCATCGACATTCCCCTGATCGTCGCCTCCAGCCGCGAGACTTCGCTGCTGTTGTCGGTGGAAACCATGATCCAGGCCCTGGGCATGAACCTGATCGGGGTACTGCAGAAGCCGCTCAACCAGGGCCAGCTGCGCGCCGCCTTACGCTCCTTCCGTCCGCGTGGCGGCGGTGCCCACGCGGACGATGATCCCCAGCCTTCCATGTGCGAAAGCGACCTCGGCACGGCCATCGGTGGCGGCCAGGTACTGCCGTATTTCCAGCCCAAAGTGGATGTGCAGACCGGCATCCTCAAAGGGGTCGAAGCGCTGGCACGCTGGATCCATCCCGAGCGCGGCATGATCCCGCCGGACCGCTTCATTCCGCTGGCCGAGCAGTCCGGCCTGATCCACGATCTCACCATCAGCATGATGGACCAGTCCATGGCACAGGCGGCCGTCTGGCATAGCCGGGGACTGGCGATCAAGGTGGCGGTGAACCTGTCGCCACTGTCGCTGGAGCAGCCGGATTTCCTGCGCCGTATCCTGGAGCTGGTGGACAAGCACGCCCTGCCGGCCGAAAACGTGGTGCTGGAAATCACCGAAAGCTCGGTGGTGGCGCACAAGGGCAATTCGCTGGGCATGCTGGCGCGCTTGCGCCTGAAGGGCTTCGGACTTTCCATTGACGATTACGGCACCGGCTTTTCGTCGATGCAGCAGCTGGCGCGCGTCCCCTTCACCGAACTGAAGATCGACCGTTCCTTCGTCCATGGCGCGCATGACCGCAAGAACCTGCGCGTGATCCTGCAATCCGCGCTGGACATGGCACAGCGCCTGGACCTGGTGACTGTGGCCGAAGGGGTGGAGACGATGGAGGACTGGCGCCTGCTGCAGGACTTCGGTTGCATCCTGGGACAGGGCTACCTGATCGGCAAGCCCATGCCGGCCAATGAATTGCCGTTGTGGCTGAAGGGGCATCATCGCCGCCTCAATGAACTGCGGCCGCTGGGCAAGGGTGCCGCCACGGGCGGTTCGGTCTGAGCGGCGTGGCTCAGCTCACAGCCGGCTGATCGGCTGGTCGGTGATTGCATCCAGGAAATCACGGGCCGCGCCCAGTCCCGGAATCTGCACCTGCGCATCGATCTCCAGCATGGGCACCAGCACGAAAGCGCGCTGTGCCATGCGGGGATGCGGGACGATCAGTTCTTCATCCTCCAGCACGGCCTCTCCATACATCAACACATCCAGATCCAGCGTGCGCGGGGCATTGCGGTAGGGGCGCTCACGCCCGTGCTGCAGCTCGATGGCCTGCAGCGCATGCAGCAGTTCCAGTGCGGAAAGCGACGTGGAAACCAGTGCGACGGCATTGACGTAGTCGTCGCCACTGGAATCGATGGGCGCGGTGCGATAGAGCGAAGAGGTCCGCAGCAGTTGCGACTGCGGCAGCCGGGCCAGATGGGCGATGGCTTCTTCGACGGTGGCACGGGCGTCGCCCAGGTTGCCACCGATGCCGATCCAGGCCTCTGTGGAGGAGGATTGCACGCTGTTCAGTCGTCGCTTGCAGGCGCGCCTTCACCACCCGCACCGCCTGCACCACCGCTGCTGCGACGACGGCGACGGCGCTTGGGCGCCTCGCCCGTGCCGGTATCGGCCGGTTCAGCTGGCGTTTCGGCCGCTTCCTTGGGGGCGCGTGCGCGCACCGGCGCCGGGGCGGTGGCTTCCTGCTCGCTGCCGCTGTCGCTGGTGTCAACGGCATCAACGGTATCCCCCGCCGACTTGCTGCGGCTGCGTCCACCCCGGCGCTTGCGCTTCTTGGGACCGGCGTTGCTGCTGGCGGGATCGGCCGGCTTGCGGGCAATCAGTTCTTCGCGCTCGGCACCGTTGCCGGCGATGAAGGCTTCCCACCATTCGCCGAGTTCGGCATCGAGTTCGCCGGACTGGCAGCGCAGCAGCAGGAAATCGAAACCGGCGCGCAGGCGCAGGTGTTCCAGCAGCTTGTACGGGGCCTTGCCGACACGGCGTTCGAAGCGCGGCTGCATGGCCCAGATGTCGCGCATGTCGGAGGCGATCTTGCGCTGCAGGGCCAGCTTCTCGGTCTGGGCATCGAGCACGTCGTCGGCGGCCAGATGCAGGGCCGGAATCGGATACTCACCGGCAGCCTGGTAGGCGCGCCATTTTTCCAGCACCTGGTGCCACAGCAGCGAGGCGAACAGGAAGCCCGGCGAGACCCCCTTGCCTTCCTTGACGCGGGCATCGGTATTGGCCAGCGCCAGGCTGACGAACTTCTCGCCCAGCGGCTGTTCCAGCACCACGTCGAGCAGCGGCAGCAGGCCGTGATGCAGGCCTTCCTTGCGCAGCTGCTGCAGGCAGGCCAGTGCATGGCCGCTCATGAGGAGCTTCAGCATTTCATCAAACACGCGAGCCGCCGGCACGTTGTCGATCAGCGGCGCCATCACGCGGATCGGCGCGCTGCTGGCCGGATCGATGGTGAACTTGAGCTTGGCCGCGAAGCGCACCACGCGCAGCATGCGGACCGGGTCTTCACGGTAGCGCGCTTCGGGTTCGCCGATGATGCGCAGCTTCTTGTCGCGGATGTCGGCGATACCGCCGTGGTAATCGAGCACGGCCTGGCTGGCCGGATCGTAGTACATCGCGTTGATGGTGAAGTCGCGGCGGGTGGCATCTTCATGCTGCTCGCCGAAGGTGTTGTCGCGCAGCACGCGGCCATGTTCATCCTTGGGCGCGGCTTCGGCCGAGGCACCCCGGAAGGTGGTGACTTCGATCAACTCTTGTCCGAACATCACGTGCACGATCTGGAAGCGGCGGCCGATGATGAAGGCGCGGCGGAACAATTGCTTGACCTGTTCCGGCGTGGCATTGGTGGCCACGTCGAAATCCTTGGGCTTGATGCCCAAGAGCAGGTCGCGCACCGCACCGCCGACGATGAAGGCCTTGTAGCCGGCATCCTGCAGGGTCTGCGTCACGCGCACCGCATTGGGCGAGACCAGTGCCGGATCGATGCCATGCTCTTTGGGGCCGAGCACATCGGGCTCGATCTTGCCGCCGGCGGCCGCGGCCTTGGCGCGCGATTTTTTCACGGGCTCGGCACTCTCGGCGGCAGCGGCCTTGCCGCGGCCGAGAATGGAGCGAATCAGTTTCTTGATCATTGCGCGTGGCCGTCGGCGAAGAGGTTCAGCACCGGCCAGCCGCGCGCCTGGGCGTGCGCCAGCAGCTTGTCGTTGGGGTTGGTGGCGATCGGATCGGTCACCCGTTCCAAGAGCGGAATGTCGTTCTGCGAATCGCTGTAGAAGTAGCTACGCTCGAACTGGTCCAGCTTCAAGCCCAAGCGTTCCAGCCAGGCTTCGGTGTGCACGATCTTGCCCGGGCCGAAGGTCGGCGTGCCGTCCAGCTTGCCGGTGAGGTTGCCGGCGTCATCGAGAGCGGGCAGGGCGGCGATCAGGTGCTCCACGCCGAAGTGCGAGGCGATCGGCTTGGTCACGAAGTGGTTGGTGGCGGTGACGATGGCCACCAGGTCACCGGCGTCCAGGTGCTGCTTCACCAGGGCCACGGCTTGCGGCAGGATGGCGGGCTTGACCACTTCGTCCATGAATTGCAGGTGCATCTCGTCGAGCTGCGTGCGCGTAAAGCGCGACAGGTTGCCCAGCGCGAATTCCAGATAGGCCACCGGATCGAGCGTGCCGTTCTGGTAATGGGCGAACCATTCGTCATTGGCCTTGCGGAAGCTGTCGGCATCCACGGCGCCGATGCGCGCCATGAATTCACCCCACTCGTGGTCGGAGTCGAGCGGCAGCAGGGTATGGTCGAGATCGAAAAGGGCGAGGTTCATTGTTCTCCGGATTCCTGTTGTAACAGTTCGCGTAGCAAGGGCAGGGTGATGGCGCGCTTGGTGGCCAGCGAGTAGCGGTCCAGCGCGTCGAGCATGCGCGACAGCGAGGGCATGTCGCGCCGGTAGTGGGTGAGCATGTACATCATCACGGCCGGGGGGATTTCCAGGCCGCGGTCCAGGGTGATCTGCAGCAGGGCGGCGATCTTCTCGTCATCCGACAGGTCGTGCACCTGGTAGATCAGGCCCCAGCCGAGCCGGGTGCGCAGGTCTTCGCGCAGCTCCAGGCGGGTCGGCGGCAGGGTGCCGGTGCAGACCATGCAGCCGCCCTGTTCGCGGATCTGGTTGAACAGGTTGAAGGCGGCGATCTGCTGTTCCTCGAACAGTTGATCGACGTCGTCGAGCAGGTAATGGCTGGTCTGCGGGCTGTAGTCGAAGGCCGACTCGGGGGAGTCGGCACTGATGAGGCGGGCGCGGTTGCCTTCCTGGCCAGCCTTGGTAGCCAGGGCGTGCAGCAGGTGGGTCTTGCCGGCACCGGCTTCGGCCCAGAGATAGATGAAGCGGTCGGTGCTGGCACTGCCGGTCTGGATGGATTTGTCCACGCCGGCCGTGGCCAGCAGCTTCAAGCGCTCCAGCAGTTCTGCGTTGCGGCCGGTCACGAAGCTGTCGAAGCTTTGCGGCTGGTCCGCGCTCAAATCGAGCGGAATCTGTTTCATCGGTGGCTATCAGCTACGAAGGCCGCAAGCTGCTTGCGGCCAGTTAATGCAGGACGGCGCCAAGCGCCCGAGCCTGCGCAGCGTCCTGCAAGGGCAGGGAGGCTGTGATCGATCATAAACTCTTCAACGGTTGTAAAAATTGCTGGCCAGATACTCGCGCCGCACATGCATGGCGATCACCGAGACAATGGCCGAGGCCGGCAGCGCCAGCAGCACGCCGACAAAACCGAACAGCTGGCCAAAGGCCAGCAGCGCGAAAATCACCACCAGCGGGTGCAGGCCGATACGCTCACCCACCAGCTTGGGCGTGAGGATGAAGCTTTCCAGCACCTGTCCCACGCCATAAATCAGGGCCACCCACAGCAAGCCGATGGCCCCATCGAATTGCAGGATGGCCGCCAGGATCGCCAGCACCAGTCCCAGGCCGAAGCCCACATAGGGAATGAACACCAGCAGGCCCGTCAGGACGCCCACCGGCAGGGCGCTGTCAAATCCGGCTGCAGTGAGCGCAACCGAATAATAGACCGCCAGCACCAGCATCACCAGCAATTGTCCACGCAAGTACTGTCCCAGGAGGCTATCGACCTCGGCCGCCATGGTATTGACGCGGCCGGCCCAGCGGCGCGGGATCATGATCTGCAGGCGCTTGAGGAAGGGATGCCAGTCCTGCAGCAGGTAAAACAGCACCATCGGCACGAACAGCAGGTTAGCCAGCCAGGCCAGGAGCGCCGTGCCCCCGACCTTGGCCGAGGCCAGCACCGAACTCCACAGCTCGTCGCCACTGGTGCTGATCTGTTGCGTGAGCAAGGCCTTGATGCCCGCCAGGTCCAGCCGCACGTCGATGCCCAGCTGGTGCAGGCGCGGCGAGAGGAAGGCGTTCAACTTGTCCAGCAGCGGCGGCACCTGGGCCTGCAGCAGCGGGATCTGGCGCAGTACCAAAGGCACCACGATCAGCACCAGCGCCAAGCCGGCCAGGATCAACAGCAGCACCATGATGGTCACGCCCACGAAACGCGGGATGCGCAGCGGGCCGATGCGGCGGCTGGCGATCCAGTCCACGCCGGGGTTGAGCGCATAACCGATGATGCCGGCGGCGACGAAGGGCGAGAGCATCGGGCCCAGGGCCACCAGCAGTGCCAACAGCAAAATGCCGACAATCAGCCACGCCAGGTTCTGTTTTTGCTCTTCGGACAAAGAAAAAGGCATGGATTCGGAGTTCGCGGGTGGCGGTTTTGTTAAAATCACGGCTTGGCAGGGGCACTTCCGCCCTGAATCCCCTATTTTACCGTCTTCACTGGCAATATTTCATCATGACTTCACCTTCCAATGTCTCCCTCTCCTACCGTGACGCTGGCGTCGATATCGATGCCGGTGACGCCCTGGTCGAAGCGATCAAGCCGTTCGCCAAGCGCACCACCCGCGAAGGCGTGCTGGGCGGCATTGGCGGTTTCGGTGCCTTGTTCGAGATCAGCAAGAAGTACAAGGAACCGGTGCTGGTCTCCGGCACCGACGGCGTGGGCACCAAGTTGAAGCTGGCCTTCCACCTGAACCGTCACGATACGGTCGGTATCGACCTGGTGGCCATGAGCGTCAACGACATCCTGGTGCAAGGTGCCGAGCCGCTGTTCTTCCTGGATTACTTTGCCTGCGGCAAGCTGGACGTGCCCTCGGCCACCGATGTCATCAAGGGTATCGCCGCCGGTTGCGAACAGGCCGGCTGCGCCCTGATCGGCGGTGAAACCGCAGAAATGCCCAGCATGTACCCGGACGGTGAATACGACCTGGCCGGCTTCGCGGTCGGCGCGGTGGAAAAGTCCAAGATCATCGACGGTACCAAGATCGCCCCGGGCGACGTGGTGCTGGGCCTGGCCTCGTCGGGCGCGCACTCCAACGGCTACTCGCTGGTGCGCAAGATCCTGGACGTGGCCAAGCCCGACCTGGAAGCCGATTTCCACGGCCGCAAGCTGGCCGATGTGCTCATGGCCCCGACCCGCATCTACGTCAAGCCGCTGCTGGCGCTGATGGAGAAGCTGGAAGTCAAGGGCATGGTCCACATCACCGGTGGCGGCCTGGTCGAAAACATCCCGCGCGTGCTGAAGGATCACTTGACGGCTGAGCTGGACGCCAAGTCCTGGACCATGCCCCCGCTGTTCACCTGGCTGCAGCAGCATGGCGGCGTGGCCGATGCGGAAATGCACCGCGTCTTCAACTGCGGCATCGGCATGACCGTGATCGTCTCCAAGGAAAACGCCGACGCCGCTGAAGCCCACCTGAAGGCCGCCGGTGAAACCGTCTACCGCATCGGCGCCATCCGCGCCCGCGCTGAAGGCGAAGCACAGACCATCGTGCGCTGATCGATCCCAGTAAATCGTTTTAACGATTTATAAAGTAAAAAGGCTGCATTCTCAGGAATGCAGCCTTTTTTATTTCCGGTGGAGAATTTCCCGTCAGATGAAAACTTAGTTTTGTTAAAACAAAAACTAAGTTTCCCACAAGAAAAAACTAACAGTGAGTTCAGCTCGCCTGCCCGACATCTCCATCCTGCTCCGCCAGGATCTGGCGCGGCACGGACTGCAGGCCGCGCGCCACGCCATTGGGCGGCGGCACGCGCACCGGCTCGCTGATGTCGGCGGTGGTGGAGAGCACGTTCAGGGTATCTTCCGGCGGGGCATCCCAGACCGGATCATCGATGGCCTCGAAGACGCGCTTCAATTGCGACCCCCAGCTGCGGCGGATCATCTGGAAATACTGGTTCTGCTCATCGATGGTCACGAAGCGGGTCACGGCCAGGTCTTCGCTCTCATAAACCAGCAGGTCCAGCGGCAGGCCCACCGAGATGTTGGACTTGAGCGTGGAATCCATGGAGATCAGCGCACACTTGGCCGCCTCGTCCAGCGAGGTCTGGGGCGTGACGACACGGTCAATGATGGGCTTGCCGTACTTGGATTCGCCGATCTGGAAATACGTGTTCTCGTCGTGCGACTCGATGAAGTTGCCGGCCGAATACATCTGGAACAATCTGCAGCGCTCGCCTCGGATCTGGCCGCCGAAGATGATGCTGACGTTGAAATCGATACCGAACTTGCTCAGCTCGGCGGCCTCGCGGTCATGCACGGCGCGGATGGCATCGCCCAGGATCTGGGCGGCTTCGTACATGGAGGTGGCAGTCCAGATGCTGCGGCCTTCCGCATTGGTGCGGTCGGTCAGCATCTGGCGGATGGATTGCGAAATCGACAGGTTGCCGGCGGTCATCATGACCATCACGCGGTCGCCCGGATTCTCGTAAACACTCATCTTGCGGAAGGTGCCGATATGGTCCACGCCGGCGTTGGTGCGTGAATCGGACAGGAACACCAGGCCGCTGTTGAGGCGCAGGGCTACGCAGTAGGTCATGATGGAAACGTGATACGTGGAAACGGAAAGCCGGATTTTACCGTAAGGCCCGGTGCCAGAGCGTGCGCGCCGGGGGCATCTGTCGTGACGTACCTACAGTAACGGCCTGTTTCCAGAAAAGATGACAGCGGCTGTGCTTCTTTCTTGCCCGTGAAGCACAGCCGGGGCGGCTTACGCTGCCAAAGGAACAAGAAAATCGCGGCTGATGCGATTGCCCAGTTCGAAGATGCGCTCCAAAAATTCGGTGAGCGTATCGTGCAGCCCGGCTTCCAGGATTTCCTCGATGCGGGCGAATTTCAGGTCGGCATGCAGCTTGCCCGCAAAGCGCTCGGTATCGGCCGAGACGTCATTGCGCACGTGATGCAGATTGGAGATCACGTTGCCCATGCAGGCCAGGAGCGAACGCGGCATGTCGGCGCGCAGGATCAAGAGCTCGGCCACACGCTCGGGCGTGATGACGTCGCGGTAGACCTTGCGGTAGATCTCGAAGCCCGACACCGAACGCAGGATCGCGGCCCAGTAGTAGAAGTCCAGCTGTCCCGCTTCATCGCGCGCCGACTGGCTTTGCGATTGCGATTGGGATTGCGACTGGCCGTTCTGCTTCTGCGACTGCGCTTCCTTGGCGCCGTGGAATTTGACGTCGATGATGCGCGCCGTGTTGTCCGCACGTTCCAGGAAAGTCCCCAGGCGGATGAAGTGGAAAGCCTCATCCTCCAGCATGGTGCCGATGGTCACACCGCGCGAGAGGTGCGAGCGATGCTTGACCCATTCGAAGAAATCGCTCGGGTTCTGCTCCAGTGCATTGGTCTGCAGGTAGGACTGCATCTTGATCCAGGTGGCGTTCTGGATCTCCCACGCTTCGGTGGTCAGCGCGCCGCGCACGGCACGCGCATTCTCGCGCGCCTGGCGCAGGCAGGAGGCAATCGAGGACGGGTTGTTGGGGTCCCGCACCATGAAGTCGATGACATCCTTCTGCGTGAGCTTGTCGTATTTCTGGTTGTAGCCATAGAGCAGTTCCGAGATGCCCAGCACGGCGCGCCAGCCTTGCTCGGCGTCGTCGACCGATTGCGGCAGCAGGGCGGTCTGCACATGCACGTCGAGCATGCGGGCAGTGTTCTCGGCGCGCTCGGTGTAGCGGGCCATCCAGAAGAGGTGATCGGCGGTACGGCTCAGCATCTTATTTCTCCAGAATCCAGGTGTCCTTGGTGCCGCCGCCTTGCGACGAGTTCACCACCAGCGAGCCTTCCTTCAAGGCCACGCGCGTCAAGCCGCCCTTGACCATGGTGATCTGCTTGCCAGATAACACGAACGGACGCAGGTCGAGGTGGCGCGGGGCGATGCCCGATTCCACATAAGTCGGGCACACGGAGAGGGCCAGCGTGGGCTGGGCGATGTAGCCATCCGGCTTGGCGATGATGCGCGCGCGGAAGTCTTCGATTTCCTGCTTGGTGGAAGCGGGACCGACCAGCATGCCGTAACCGCCGGCACCGTGGACTTCCTTGACCACCAGCTTTTCGAGGTTGGCCAGGGTGTAGGAGAGATCTTCCTTCTTGCGGCACTGGTAAGTGGGCACGTTGTTGAGGATGGGATCTTCGGACAGGTAGAAGCGCACCATGTCCGGTACATACGGATAGATCGACTTGTCGTCGGCCACACCGGTGCCGATCGCATTGGTCAGGGTCACCTTGCCGGCGCGATAGGCCTGCAGCAGGCCCGGCACGCCCAGCGCCGAATCGGGACGGAAAGCCAGCGGATCGAGGAAGTCGTCATCGATGCGGCGATAGATCACGTCGACCCGCTTGGGGCCGCGCGTGGTGCGCATGTAGACCACGTTGTCCTTGACGAACAGGTCCTGTCCCTCGACCAGTTCCACGCCCATCTGCTGGGCCAGGAAAGCGTGCTCGAAGTAGGCCGAGTTGTACATGCCCGGGGTCATCACCACCACCGTCGGATCGGTTACGCCCGCCGGTGCCACCGAACGCAGGTTGTCCAGCAGCAGGTCGGGATAGTGATCGACCGGCGCAATCTTGTGGCGCTTGAACAGGTCGGGGAAGAGCCGCATCATCATCTTGCGGTTCTCCAGCATGTAGGACACGCCGGAGGGCACGCGCAGGTTGTCTTCCAGGACGTAGAATTCACCTTCGCCCGCCCGCACGATATCGACACCGGCGATGTGCGCGTAGATGTCGTTGACCACGTTCACATCCTGCATCTCGCGCCGGTACTGGGCGTTCTGGAAGATCTGCTCGGGCGGGATGATGCCGGCCTTGACGATCTTCTGTTCGTGATAGATGTCGTGGATGAACATGTTGAGCGCTTTGACGCGCTGGACCAGTCCCGCTTCCAGCTTGGCCCATTCGGCCTTGTGGATGATGCGCGGGATGATGTCGAAGGGGATCAGGCGCTCGGTGCCGGCATCGTTTCCATAGACGGCGAAGGTAATGCCGACGCGGCGGAAGATCAGGTCGGATTCGGCACGTTTGCGGGCGATGATTTCGGGCGACTGCGCCGAAAGCCAGCTGGCGAATTCTGCATAGTGCTGACGCACTTGACCTGCTTCGCTGCCTGCGCCTCCTGAATACATCTCATCAAAAAAATGTGCCATAGATTTGCTTCGTGTTCCCGTGGGGAGCGGGAATCTTTCTAAGTAGGTTGTAACGAAAACAGAGGCGGTGGGTACGGCAAAACTACAGCGTGGGTACAGCGTCATGCGATGGCGCTAGGGGACTGCCGCTGCACGCCAGCGCCAGCGTGCATGAAGAAAGACTAACAGAGGCTTGAATTTTTTGACAGAGGAAAATTGCATGCTTTTGCTCCTCGCCCGCGCGGGTCTGCTGCCATCAAACGCAGACCCGCAGCGGCTTCAGTTATTCCAGGGCGTGGGTGCGGGAACCTCGCAGGGGGCCGGCATGTCGATGGTCTTGAAGTCGGCCGGACTAACGATTTCCAGATACTCCATGTCGGGCGAATAGTCGAACAGGAAGTGCACGATGCCCGGCCGCTGGTGCACGCAATCCCCGGCCTTGACCAGCGTGACTTCGGTCTCGTACATGAAGCGCGCCCAGCCTTTCAACATGATGACGATGTGGAAGTTGGCCTCGTGCCGATGCCATCCGGTGCCGGCTTGTGGCGCCATGTTGGCCTTGACCAGCTGCGCCACCACCTGGCCGCCGGTGGCTGCGGCAATGCCCAGGTCGCGATACAGGAAGAAGTCGCGCAGCCCTCCCGTTTCATAGGGCGTATCGCCTTCGCTGACATGCGAAAACGTGTTCTGCGCCAGTACGCTTGCCTCCGCTACGGTATTCATCACATCCATCCTTTCTGCGGTCTCCCGCCATGGGCCTGCGACAAAAAACGGGCGCGACTTTTTGCTGCCTTCAACTGCTTCTGCGCCCTAGAATTCCACGTCCAGTTCGTCGATATCCTCCGGTTCCTTTTTGGCTGCCGTGATCCACTCCTGCATCTCCGGCATGGCCATGATGCGCTTGGCATAGGCGGTGCAGATGGGATCGAGCTTGACGTCATAGGTGATGAAGCGCGTGACCACCGGCGCATACATGGCATCGGCCATGGTGCGCTGTTCGCCGAACAGGAAGGGCCCGCCGTACTTGGCCAGGCACTCCTTCCAGATGGTGGTGATGCGCACGATGTCGGCTTCGGCGCGGGACCACACCTTGAAGTTGGGGAAGTGGCCCTTGAGGTTCATCGGCAGCGCCGCGCGCAGGGCCGAGAAGCCCGAATGCATTTCGCCGCACACCGAGCGGCAATGCGCACGGGCGGCGAGGTCGGCCGGCAGCAGCTTGGCGCCGGGGCGGATTTCGTTGAGATATTCGGCAATGGCCAGCGTATCCCATACCAGTACGTCGCCATGGTGGAGGCTGGGTACCAGGATGGAGGAAGACAGCAGCAGGATCTCTGCCCGTGCCGACGGGTCGTCCGGCGGCACGATGTCTTCCTCGAAAGAGAGCCCGGCGAACCTGGCCATGAGCCAGCCGCGCAGGGACCACGAGGAGTAGTTCTTGCTGGTGATGCGCAAAGTCGTCTTAGGCATGTCAGTCCTTTATCTGTTTTGTGCGGGTTGACTTTGGGCACGCGGCCGCGTGAGCGGCGGTGTCTTGTTCATGGTCATCATCTTCATCGCCCGCCCCGTCTGCGCTCGGGGAGGACACGGCCCTCGGGAGCAGGCCGCGTACCACTGCTTGCAAGGCTTGTGCCAGCTCGCGGGAACGGCAGCGTGCGCACCGCGCGTATTTCCCCACGGCCACCCATGCCCCGGCAAAACTCGCAAAAGCTGCGCGCAGGCGGGCTGGCGGCCCATCAATGGCACGACAATTGCATCGTTGCCATGGCGAGCGGACACCAAAAAGAGACAACCGAGGGCGGCGCTTCATGATCAATACCTATCAGCTCTACCAGAACTACGCCGACGCCACCGATCCGCTGCGGGCCTGTGCCCGCATGATGGCGCCCCTGCTGGGGGCGACCTGGCCCGGTGTGCCGGTCAATCCGGCCTTGCGCAAGATGGCCTCGGCCTGCGAGGTCTTTGCGCGGACCCAATTGACCCATGCACGCCCGCCTTTCGAGATCGGCGAAGTGCTCGATGGCGGACGCACAATTGCGGTGCATGAGGAGGAGATCAGCGCCACGCCCTTCTGTGGCCTGCTGCATTTCCGCAAGGAAACCTCGGCCGCACAGCCCAAGGTGCTGGTGGTGGCGCCCATGTCGGGCCACTTCGCCACGCTCCTGCGGGGCACCGTCAAGACCTTGCTGCGCGACCACGACGTCTACATCACCGACTGGCGCAATGCCCGCGATGTTGCCCTGGAGCACGGCCGCTTTGGCCTGGATGAATACGTGTCCCACGTGATCGGATTCCTCGGCGTGCTGGGACCCGGTGCGCACCTGCTGGCGGTGTGCCAGCCGACCGTGGCCGCGCTGACCGCCGCCTCCGTCATGGCCGAAGACAATCATCCGGCCCAGCCGCGCACCATGACGCTCATGGCCGGCCCCCTCGACACCCGCGTCAACCCCACGGCCGTCAACGCGCTGGCCAAGAGCAAGCCGATCAGCTGGTTCGAGAAGAACATGATCAGCACCGTCCCGGCCCGCCATGGCGGGGCCGGGCGGCGCGTCTATCCGGGCTTCGTGCAGTTGAGTGCGTTCATGAACATGAACCTGAACCGCCACGTCGACGCCTTCCGCAAGCTGTATCACCATCTGGTGGAAGGCGAGGAGGCGCAGGCCGCACAGATCAAGGATTTCTACGAAGAATATTTCGCCATGGCCGACCTGCCGGCCGAGTTCTACCTGGAAACGGTGCGCACGGTGTTCCAGGAACATGCGCTGCCGCTGGGCAAGCTGACCTATCGCGAGCGCGTGGTCGACCCGCGCGCCATCCGCCGCACGGCGCTCTTCACCATCGAGGGCGAGAAGGACGATATCTGTGCGGTCGGCCAGACCGTGGCCGCACAGGAAATGTGCAGCAACATCCGGCCCTACATGCGCCTGCACCATGTTCAGACGGCCGTGGGGCATTACGGGGTCTTCAACGGACGGCGCTGGGACAACGAGATCTACCCGCGCCTGCGGGATTTCATTAACATGCATCACAGGTGAGCTTGCGGCGTGCTTGCCAACGCGAGTGAAAGACTTAGTTTTCAGGATCGAAAAATTAAGTTTTTCTTCCCCCGGCACTAACACTCTCACCTACACTCACAACGAGGTAGCCCCAACAGGAAAGTATCAGGAAAGTAATAAGGCGGTAAGAAAAACAAGGTATGCAGGAGAACGGCTCCGCATGTCGCCAACAACCAAGCCCCGCGCTTGACCATTTGCTTGTCGTAAAGGAATTCCATGTCGATCCACGTGGCCCTGAACCATGTCACCTCTTACAAGTACGACCGTGCCATCAACCTGGGTCCGCAAGTCATCCGCTTGCGTCCCGCCCCGCACAGCCGTACCCGCATCCTGAGCTATTCGCTGCGCGTGCTGCCCGAGCCGCACTTCATCAACTGGCAGCAGGACCCGGAATCGAACTACCTGGCGCGCCTGGTATTCCCGGAGAAGACCACCGAATTCAAGATCGAGGTCGATCTGGTGGCCGAGATGTCGGTCATCAACCCCTTCGATTTCTTCCTCGAACCCTATGCCGAGGAGTTCCCCTTCGAGTATGCCAAGGACCTGCAGAACGAACTGATGCCCTACCGGCAGAAGCTGCCGCTGTCGCCGCTGTTTGAAAAATTCCTCAAGAGCATCCCGCGCGAGAAGGTCGGCAGCGCCAATTTCCTGGTGGCGCTGAACCAGAAGCTGGCCAACCACATCGGCTATACCATCCGCATGGAGCCCGGCGTGCAGACGCCGGAAGAAACGCTGGAGCTGAAATCCGGCTCCTGCCGCGATTCCTCCTGGCTGCTGGTGCAGTTGCTGCGTCACCTGGGGCTGGCGGCGCGTTTCGTGTCCGGCTACCTGATCCAGCTGACGGCCGACCAGAAGTCGCTCGATGGTCCTTCCGGTCCCGAGGCCGATTTCACCGACCTGCACGCCTGGTGCGAAGTCTATCTGCCCGGTGCCGGCTGGGTCGGGCTGGACCCGACCTCGGGCCTGTTTGCCGGGGAAGGCCACATCCCCTTGTCCTGCACGCCGGAACCGGCCTCGGCCGCGCCGGTCAGCGGCCTGGTCGATCCCTGCGAAGTGGAGTTCGAGCACCTGATGTCGGTCAAGCGCATCTGGGAAGCGCCGCGCGTGACCAAGCCCTACACCGAAGAGCAGTGGATCGCCATCGAGAAGCTGGGCCATGCCATCGATGCCGACCTGCAGGCCAATGACGTGCGCCTGACCATGGGCGGCGAACCGACCTTCGTCTCGCTGGACCACCCGGACGAACCGGAATGGAATACCGCCGCCCTGGGCGCGACCAAGAAGCCGCTGGCCGCCGAGCTGTATCACCGCATGCGCGACAAGTATGCTGCACAGGGCCTGCCGCATTTCGGCCAGGGCAAGTGGTATCCCGGCGAGCAGCTGCCGCGCTGGGCGCTCAATTGCTACTGGCGCCGCGATGGCGAACCGATCTGGCTGAACCCTGAACTGATCGGCGACGAGACCCAGCCCAACGTCAGCGACAAGATCGTCACCAGCCATTTCCTGCACCGCGTGGCACAGCGCCTGCAGGTGGACGGCAAGAACGTCTTCCCGGCCTATGAAGACGTGTTCTACTACATGTGGCGCGAGCGCCGCCTGCCGGGCAATGTCGATCCCTTCGATTCGCGCGTGGATGACAAGCAGGAGCGCGAGCGCCTCATGAAGGTCTTCACGCAAGGCCTGCAAAGCGCGGTCGGCCATGTGCTGCCGCTGGCGCGCCGCGACGATGGCCGTGGCTGGCAGAGCGGGGCGTGGTTCCTGCGCAGCGAGCGCTGCTACCTGTATCCGGGTGATTCGCCGCTGGGCTATCGCCTGCCGCTGGATTCGCTGCCCTGGGTCAAGGAAGGCGAGGCGCCGGTGGTCTATCCGGCCGATCCGACCCAGGCCTTCCGCCCGCTGCCCAGCAGCGCCGAGATCCGCCGCCAGCTGGGCAGCCCGCAGGAGCCTGCTGCGCTCCTGAAGAAGGCGGCCAGCAGTTCGGCTGCGATTGGCGTTGAAGGAAAGGCTGCGGCGGGTAATGCAGCCAATGCGGCCAATGCCGCTGCTACGAGCAGTGCGGCCCAGTCTGTGCCGGCCCCCTTCGAATCGGCCAACTGGCTGACCCGCACGGCCCTGTGCGCCGAGGTGCGCAATGGCGTGTTCTACCTGTTCATGCCGCCCTTGTCGCAACTGGAGCATTACCTCGAACTGGTGGCCGCCATCGAAGCGGTGGCCGAGGAACTGAAGCAGCCGGTGCTGCTGGAAGGCTACGAGCCGCCGCACGATCCGCGCCTGCGCAAGTTCAGCGTCACGCCCGATCCTGGCGTGATCGAGGTCAACATCCAGCCGGCCAACAACTGGAGCGAACTGGTCGAGCAGACCACGCACCTGTATGACGCCGCACGCGCCTCGCGCCTGACGACCGAAAAGTTCATGCTCGACGGCCATCACTCCGGCACCGGCGGCGGCAATCACATGGTGCTGGGCGGCATCACGACCAGTGATTCACCTTTCCTGCGCCGGCCCGATCTGCTGCGCAGCCTCATCTCGTACTGGCACAACCATCCTTCACTGTCCTACCTGTTCTCGGGCATGTTCATCGGCCCGACCTCGCAGGCGCCGCGCATCGATGAGGCGCGCAATGATTCGACGGTGGAAATCGAACTGGCCTTCAGCGAGATGGACAAGCAGGTCGCCAAGGGCGATTGCCCGCCCTGGCTGGTGGACCGCCTGCTGCGCAATCTCTTGATCGACGTCACCGGCAACACGCACCGCGCCGAGTTCTGCATCGACAAGATGTATTCGCCTGACAGTGCCACCGGCCGCCTGGGCCTGCTGGAACTGCGCGCCTTCGAAATGCCGCCGCACGCGCGCATGAGCCTGACCCAGCAACTGCTGCTGCGCGGCCTGGTGGCGCGCTTCTGGAAGGATCCCTACAAGCCGGCGCGCCTGGTGCGCTGGGGGACTGAACTGCATGACCGCTTCCTGCTGCCGCATTTCATCGAGCAGGATTTCGCCGATGTGATGGCCGACATGAACGAGGCCGGCTATCCGATGCGTGCCGAATGGTTCGCGCCGCACATGGAATTCCGCTGCCCCAAGATCGGCGACTATGCGGTCAAGGGCATGCAGGTCGAACTGCGCACCGCGCTCGAACCCTGGCATGTGCTGGGCGAGGAGAACAGCGGCGGCGGTACGGCGCGTTATGTGGATTCCTCGCTGGAACGGCTGCAGGTCAAGATCAGCGGCATGGCCTCCGATCGCTATGTGCTGACCTGCAATGGCGTCTCGGTGCCGCTGCAGCCCACCGGCATCGTCGGCCAGTTCGTGGCCGGCATCCGCTATCGGGCCTGGCAGCCGCCTTCGGCGCTGCATCCGACCATTCCCGTGGATACGCCGCTGACCTTCGACCTGGTCGATACCTGGAACGGCCGCAGCCTGGGCGGTTGCCAGTATCACGTGGTGCATCCGGGCGGCCGCAATTACGAGACGTTCCCGGTCAATGCCTTCGAGGCGGAAAGCCGCCGCCTGGCGCGCTATTTCCGCACGAACCATACCCCGGGAAAATGGCAGGTCACGCCGGCGCGGGCGTCTATCGAGTTTCCTTTTACGTTAGACTTACGCTACTTCTAAAACTGAGCCGGGCGCCGTTCCTGGCGCGGCGCGCCGCCCGGCACGCCGTGCCCACCGGGATCTTCCGGCGTGCGCAGCCCGGCCACCACTGACTTATGCCCCAGCGTCTCCTGGAAAGCTATCCAGTTGCCAGCGATCGTTACGACGAGATGCTGGCGGCTGACGGCCGCCTGCGCCCGCACTGGCGAACGCTGATCGACCAGCTTGAAAACCTCTCGCCGGAGATGCTGCGCCGGCGCGCCAACGAGGTGCGCGACGCCATCGCCTCCGATGGTGTGACCTACAACGTCTATGCCGACCCCAAGGGCGCCAACCGCCCCTGGGAGCTGGACCTGCTGCCGCATCTGGTCTCTTCCGAACAATGGGATTTCCTGGAACGCGCCGTGGCCCAGCGTGCGCGCCTGATGAACGGCTTGCTCGCCGACATCTACGGCCCCCAGGACCTGATCGCCGAAGGCCTGCTGCCGCCGGCGCTGGTGTTCGGCCAGCACGGCTACCTGATGCCTTGCCATGGCTGGCAGCCGCCCGGTGGCGTGCACCTGCATGCGTACGCGATCGACCTGGCGCGCTCGGCCGACGGTACCTGGTGGGTCGTGTCGGACCGCACGCAAGGCCCGTCCGGCACCGGCTACGCCCTGCAGAACCGCCAGATCATGTCGCGCGCCATGCCGGAAGCCTTGCGCGACATGCATGTGGAGTCGCCCCATCGCTACTTCCATACCCTGCGCGCGATGTTGACGCGCCTGGCCCCGGCCCAGGGTGAAGTGCCGCTGATCGTGCTGCTCACGCCCGGCCCCTACAACGAAACCTATTCCGAACACGCTTTCCTGGCGCACACGCTGGGTTTCCCCTTGGTGGAAGGGGTGGACCTGACGGTGCGCAGCGACCAGGTATTCTTGAAGACCCTGAACGGCCTGCGCCGCGTGCACGCCATCCTGCGCCGCATGGACGACGACTATTGCGACCCGCTGGAACTGCGCGCCGATTCCGCCCTCGGCGTGCCGGGCCTGACACAGGCCGCACGCCTGGGCAATGTGGTCATCGCCAATTCGCTGGGCAGCGGCGTGCTGGAATCGACCGCGCTGCACGGTTTCCTGCCGGCCATCAACGAGCGACTGTATGGCGAATCGCTGCTGTTGCCGTCGGTGGCGTCGTGGTGGTGCGGCGAAAAGCCGGCACTCGATTACACGCTGGCGCATCTGGATGAACTGGTGATCGTGCCGGCGTTTTCTTCGATGCGCATGCAGCCGGTGTTCGGCCATACCGTTACGGGCACCGCGCGCCGCCGCCTGATCGAAAGCCTGCAATTGCAGCCGCACGCTTATGCCGCCCAGGAATGGGTGCGCCTGTCGCAAGCACCGGTGATGTCGCGCAGCGGTGACTATCGCCTGATGAACCGCACCATCAGCCTGCGCGTATTTGCGGTGGCCGATGGCGAAGGCGGCTACCAGGTCATGCCGGGCGGATTGACGCGGGTGGCGCCACGCCAGCGGCGCGACGTGGTCTCGATGCAGCAGGGCGGCACCAGCAAGGATGTGTGGGTGCTGCGGGAAGAGGAGCGCCCGGACCCGGCCCTGGCCGATGACGGCCATGGTGCAAAAAACGTCACGGTCATCAGGGGCACGGTGGATGTGTCCTCGCACTCGGGCGAGAACCTGTTCTGGATGGGGCGCTATTCGGAGCGCGTGAAGAATCTCTCGCGCCTCTTGCGCACCACCCTGCAATACACCATGGATGGCCAGACCGAGAGCCGTGGCATGCTGGGCAGTGTCTCGTGGATCTGCAGCCAGCTCGGCGTGCAGATGCCCAAATCCGATCCGCGCCCCACCATCACCGGCCTGCAGCAGAGCCTGCAGGCGGCCGTGGTCGATCCTTCGGCACCGGTGAGCGTGGCCACGCAGTTGCGCCAGCTCGCCAATGCCGCCTACCAGGTGCGCGAACATCTGTCCTTGGACAACTGGCATGCCCTGACCAAGATGCCGGCCATGGTGCAGGAACGCATCAACACACCGGCCGCTGCACAGCATGTGCTGGGCAATGTCATCGATGCCTGTTCGGGCCTGGCCGGTCATGCGCTGGATGACATGACGCGCGATGCCGGCTGGCAGTTCCTGATGGTGGGCCGCCACATCGAACGCATGGCCAACATGGCCGCGCTCTTCGACAACTTCCTGCGCCTGCCGCCGCAGCGCCAGACGGCGGCGCTGTCCTGGCTGCTGGAGGCGGCCAGCAGCATCGTCACCTATCGCGTGCGCTATCGCCGTACGCCCGAGTGGCTGCCGGTGCTGCACCTGCTGGTGTTCGACGTCAGCAATCCGCATGGCATGGCCTACCAGTTCCGCATGCTGCAGCAATACATGAGCGAGATCGCTCAGCAACTGGGCTTGCTCAGCATGACCATTCCTGCCCACCTGACCAGCCAGCTGGAGGCGATGAACCTGACCGAGTTTGCGCACGATCATCCCAACGTCGCCGAGGCCAATGCACGCCTGACGCAATTGATGCGCGACGCCGTCAGCGGTGGCTACATGCTCTCGGATGATCTCTCGCGCCATTACTTCACGCCGCTGACCGCACCGGTCAGCCAGGGGGTATGACATGAGCGAGCGCACCGTCTACCGCATCCATCACCAGACCACTTACCAGTATTCGCTGCCGGTGCGGCTGTCGCATCAGGTGCTGCACCTGACGCCGCGCGAACTGCCGTGGCAGCAATGCCTCTCGCATACCGTCAATGTCTTGCCTGCGCCGCAACTGGTGCGCAGCTACGAAGACAATTTCGGCAACGTCATCAAGGCCTTCTCGCTCGATACCGACCACACCAGCCTCGATGTGCAAGCGGATTCCTGGGTCGCGCTCACACCGCGTGCGCAGCCGCAACCCGGCATGCAGTGGGAGGAAGCAGCTACCGTGATGGCCTATCACGGCGGCCGCATCATGGCGCCGGGCATGCTGGAGGCGTCCAATTTCCTGTTCGAATCCTCGCATGTGCGCATCAAGCGCGAGTTCATCCGCTATGCGGCCGAGTGCTTCAGCCCTGGCCTGTCGGTAGTGGAGGGGGTGCGTGCCTTGATGATGCGCATCCATGAGGAATTCGCCTTCGATCCGGCGGCCACCACTGTGTCCACACCGGTGACGGAAGTATTTACCAACCGGCGCGGCGTGTGCCAGGACTTCGCGCACCTGATGCTGTCCTGCCTGCGCTCCATCGGACTGGCGGCGCGCTATGTGAGCGGTTATCTGCTGACCGAGCCGCCGCCGGGACAACCCCGCCTGATCGGGGCCGATGCCTCGCATGCCTGGGTCTCGGTGTATTGCCCCGGTGCGGACGGTAGTGAGGGGACGTGGATCGACGCTGATCCGACCAATGGCGTCTTCCCCGATACCAGCCACATCACGCTGGGCTGGGGACGCGATTTCCTCGACATCTCGCCCTTGCGCGGCGTACTCATCGGCGGCGGGCAGCAGACCATGCAGGTGGCGGTGACGGTGTTGCCGGGGGAAGAGGCGCAGGGTTTGCAGCTGTCGATCTGAGCGCAATTTTCTGTATTGTCGCCGCAGCGTCGCCATAAAACACAATGGCCACTATTCGAAAGAATAGTGGCCATGTTTGTTTTTACGCCAAGCTCGGGATTGCGCTCAATGTGCGCTTGCGTCCGCCACCATCAGCGGCTTGCCGCCATCAGGACGATTGCGGTCCGAGGCCTGCTTGACCAGCAAGGCCACCGTGGAGACCAGCGCAGCCACGGCCACCACCGCGAACACTTCGCTGAATCCCAACTGGCGGCGTGTGAGTTCGGCCACCAAGAAGGAGCCGGCAATGCCGCCGAAGCGCCCCACACCCAGCATCCAGGCCACGCCGGTAGCACGGCCACGGGTCGGATAGTAAGCGGCGGCCAGCGCCGGCAGGGAAGATTGCGCGGTATTCATCAGGGTACCGGCCACGAACACCACGACGGTGAGCACACCCACATTGCCTACTGCCTGCCCGATGGCAAACACGGCCACGGCCGTGGCGGCAAAGCCGATGGCGATGACGCGGTTGGCGTTGTAGCGGTCCATCAGCCAGCCGAACAGGATGGCACCCACACCGCCCAGCGGGAACAGCGCGGCAATCAGCGTGGCGGTCTTGGGGGCCAGGCCGGCATCCTTGAACAGCACCGGCATCCAGTTCACCAGCGCATAGAAGATCACCAGGCCCATGAAGTAGGCCAGCCACAGCATGCAGGTGCCGACCAGGTAGCGCGGTTCGAACAACAGGGCGATGCCGCTCTTGCCGGTGGCGGCTTCGCCTTGCGGGCCGGTCTCGGCCAGGGTGAAGCGATTGAACGCGGCGGCTGAAGAAGAGATGCGGCGCAGGACCGCGCCGATGCGCTCGGCCGCATAGCCCTTGGCCACCATGTGGCGCACTGACTCCGGCAGGCTGGGCAGCATCACCAGCAACAGCAGCAGCGGGGCGGCACCGCCCAGCATGAGCACGCTGCGCCAGCCCCACAGCGGGATCATCCATGCCGCCAGGAAACCACCCAGCGCCGCCCCCAGCGGGAAGCCGCAGAACATGGCATTGGTCAGCATGGCGCGGCGTGCGGCCGGACTGTATTCACTGGTGAGCGTGACCGCATTGGGCATGGCCGCACCCAGGCCCAGGCCGGTCAGGAAGCGCAGGATGGTCAGCTCCTGCAGGTTGCCGGCGAAGGCCGAGCCCATGCAGGCCACGCCCATGACCAGCACCGACAGCAGCAGGATCTTGCGGCGGCCGTAGCGGTCGGCCAGGGGGCCGGAGGTGAGCGCACCGGCGGCCAGGCCGAACAGGGCGGCGCTCAGGACGGGCGCCAGGTCCGGCTTGGCGATGCCCCAGTCCTTGAGCAACGAGGGGGCGATGAAGCCGATGGCGGCGGTGTCGAAGCCGTCCAGCAGGACGACGAAGAAGCACAGCGCAAAGATCAGCCATTGATAGCGCGAGAAGGGCTCGCGGTTGATGAAGGCCTGGACGTCCAGGGCAGGGGTTTCTGGTCTCATGTCTCTCTCTTCTGGATATTGGGGGGTACGGCTGTTTTAATTTTTCTGCGAAAAGTATAAAACAATGCGGCCGCTGTGTGTTCGGTCAGTGCGCATCTGTGCGGTAAGCGAACGGAATCGTGAGTTATGAAAGATTGCACAAGGGCCCCCGCCCGCTGGATCAGAGCGGGCAGGGCTGCGCAGGAGGGATGAAGAAAACCGCCCTGAACCCGGGCCAGCCTTGTCGGTGGCCCCGGGTCAGGAGGGGTCAGGGCGTGCGGATGTGATCGATCAGCGCGATGGTGGCTTCATCCGGCGGCGGCGTGAGCAGGCTCACGATGACCATGGCGGCCATGCCCACCGGGACGCCGAAGATGCCGGCCGAGATCGGCGCGATATGGAACCACTGGCCGGCCGCGCTGCCGCCAAAGGACGGATTGGTGTGCAGCATGTAATACACGCACATCAGGAAACCGCAGACGATGCCCGCAATCGCGCCGGGCAGGTTGGCGCGCTTCCAGAACACGCCCAGCACCAGCGCCGGGAACAGCGTGGAGGCCGCCAGCGAGAAGGCGGCGCCGACCATGGAGAGGATGTCGCCCGGTTTCAATGACGCGGCGTAGGCGGCCAACAAGGCCACCACCAGCAACAGCAGCTTGGAAATGGTCACGCGTTTTTGTGTCGAGGCGCTGGGATCCACCACCTTGTAATACACATCATGCGAGAGCGCATTGGAGATGGTCAGCAGCAGTCCATCCGCAGTGGAGAGCGCTGCGGCCAGCCCGCCTGCAGCCACCAGTCCGGAGACGAAATACGGCAGGCCGGCGATCTCGGGCATGGCCAATACGATGATGTCGCCATCCATGGAAATCTCGCCCAGCTGCACCAGGCCATCGCGATTGAGATCGTTGATGGAGACCAGCGGATTGAGCTTGTCCATATTGGCCCAGTAATACACCCAGTCGGGCAGATGGCTGTAGCTGCTGCCCACCAGCGAGGTGTAGATGTCGTATTTCACCAGGACGGTCAGTGCCGGCACGGTGAGGTAGATCAGCATGATGAAGAACAGCGTCCAGAATACCGAGCTGCGCGCGCCCGCTACGGTGGGCGTGGTGTAGTAGCGCATGAGGATGTGCGGCAAGGCGGCGGTGCCCAGCATCAGGCAGAACACCAGCGCCAGGAAATTGTTGCGTTTGATGTCCGAGCTTTGCTGGTCGCGCCCCGGGAAGGGCTCGGTTTGCGAGACCGGCGGCTGTGCCCGTGCCTGGTTGGCTGCGCGTGCTTCGGTCCACTTGCGTTCGGCCTCCTCGGGCGATTTGGGATAGGACGACAGCGCGCGGCTGGCGGCCTTGATGTCGGCCAGCGATGCGTGCGAATCACGCCGGATCTGGTCGGCCTGGTTCTGTGCCTCGACACGGCCATCGAGCCAGGATTGCGGCAGGCCCTTGAGCTTGCGGTCGTAGTCTTCGGCGCGCGCCTGGAAGATCTGGCGCACTTCCTTTTCCTTGGGGTCGTCTTCCAGCTTGTGTTCCAGCGCCGAGAGCTTGGGCAGCACCGCGCCATAGGCCACCGGCGGCACCGGTACCGTCGCATGCTTGGCCGAGAGCCAGATCACCGGGATCAGGTAGGCGAACAGGATGATGATGTATTGCGCCACCTGGGTCCAGGTGATGGCGCGCATGCCACCCAGGAAGGAACACACCAGGATGCTGGCCAGCCCCAGGAAGATGCCGATGGAAAAATCGATGCCGGTAAAGCGCGAGGTGATCAGGCCCACGCCATAGATCTGCGCCACCACATAGGTGAAGGAGATCAGGATGGTGGCCGCCACCGCCAGGATACGGATCACGTTGGCACCGTGGCTGCCGGGTTTGCCCGGATAGCGTGCAGCCAGGAAATCGGCGATGGTGTATTGCCCGAATTTGCGCAGGTAGGGCGCGATCAGCAGAGCCACCAGGACGTAGCCGCCGGTCCAGCCGAGGATGTAGGCCAGTCCGTCGAAGCCCTGCAGGTAGAGGCCGCCAGCCAGGCTGATGAAGGTCGCCGCCGAGATCCAGTCGGCGGCCGTGGCCATGCCGTTGAAGAGTGGCGGCACGCGCCGTCCGGCGACGTAGTATTCGGGCACGTCGGAGGTGCGGCAGACCACGCCAATGCCGGCATACAGGCCGATGGTGACAAACAGGAACAGGTAGCCGATCCATGAGCGCGGCATGCCTTCGCGCTCCAGGATGGCCAGCACGCACAGGAAGATGATGAAGCCCAGCGTGTAGAAACCATAGTAGCGGCACAGGCGCCGGAAGAAGTCCTTGTTACTCTCCATGCCAGTGCTCACCTTGTTCACGTCGGACCAGTTGTTCGATGCGGCGCATGCGGCGCACGTAGAGGACCACGATGGCCAGGTAGATCAGCATCATGCCCTGCGCGGCCATGTAGAAGGAGACCGGCCAGCCGAACAGGTGTACCCGGTCCAGTTCGCGCGCGAAGTAGATGAAGAAGAAGGTGGCCGCGAACCACAGCGCCAGCAGCCAGGCCGTCATGCGGCGGGTGCGGTGCCATTGGTTGCCGGGGTCCGGGGGAGGCGTGCCGTGGTCCATGTCAGGTGATGTCGTCGAAGAAGGGCGTGCGCGGCATCATGCGAAAGCTCACGCGAAAGAGGCTGCCCGGATATTTGGGATCGCTGCTGCGCGGATTGTGGGTGATCTCCACGATCGCCTCATGTTGCTGCGCGATCTCGCGCACGATGGCCAGCCCCAGGCCGCTGCCGGTGCTGGGCGTGCCGAGGATGCGATAGAAACGTTCGAACACGTTGGCACGTTCGGTTACCGGAATGCCGGGGCCGTTGTCTTCCACTTCGAGGATGGCCAGCCCTCCGCCTTCATCGGTGCGCGCGCGTACGGTGACGCGGCCATTGCCATCGTGTGGTGTGTAATGCAGGGCATTGTCCAGCAGGTTGGATAACAGTTCGCGCAGCATCACCGGGTTGCCGGTGATGAGGATCGGGTGATCCGGCTGTTCGAAGCCGAGGTCGATGCGCTGGGTGAAGGACATCGGCACCCAGTCCTGTACCACGCTGCGCGCCAGTTCGTTCAGCTCCAGCGGGACCATGCCGCCGGATTGCGATTGCTGGTTTTCGGCGCGGGCCAGTGACAGCAATTGATTGACCAGGCGCGTGGCGGTTTCCGAACTCTTGGCCAGTTGCTCCAGTGAGCGGCGCACGTCGTCCTGGTCATCTTGCCGCAGCGCCAGTTCGGATTGCATGCGCATGCCGGCCAAGGGCGTCTTCATCTGGTGTGCGGCATCGGCGATGAAGCGCTTCTGGATGGCGATGGTTTGCGACAGGCGCGCCAGCATGTCGTTGAGCGAACGCACCAGCGGGGAAATTTCTTCGGGCACCTGGCCGGAATCGATGGGCGAGAGATCGTCGGGGCGGCGCGCGCGGATGCGCTGCTGCAATTCGGACAGCGGAGAGAGGCCGCGCGAGAGTGCGAACCACACCAGCGCCAGCGCTACCGGCAGGATCACGAACTGCGGCAGGATCACGCCCTTGATGATTTCATTGGCCAGTTGCGCGCGCTTTTCCAGGGTCTCGCCGACCTGCACGGTGGCGATGCGCGGCTCTCGCTGGGCGGCACGCTGCGCGGCGCTGCGGCGCAGGTCTACCTGCAGGGTGGCAATGCGTACGTCGCTGCCGTGCAGGATGTCATTGCGGAATTGCACCGTGCCGAGCGTGATGCGGTCTTCGTCGGCAGGCGGTTGCGGCATGTCGACGTCGCCTTCGACATATTCGCCGCTGGGGCCGGTGACCTTGTAGTAGATGTTGTCGATGTCGTCGGCGCGCAGCAGGTCGCGTGCCGAGACCGGCAGGCGCGCGACCACCTTGCCGTTGACTTCCGAGACCTGCTGCGCAAGCACGGTCACGCTGTCTTCCAGCGCACGGTCGAAGGGCTGGTTGGCGATCGATTGCGCAATCAGGTAAGTGATGGCGATGCTCATCGGCCACAGCAGCAGCAGCGGGGCCAGCATCCAGTCGAGGATTTCACCGAAGAGCGAACGCTGGATGCGTTCCACCGGTTGCGTGGCGAGTGCGGCGCGGCGTTTCTTGCGCGGTGTGGCGGGCGCAGCAGCGTTAGGCGGCGCGGCCTCGGGCGGCTTGGCCGATGAGGCAGCAGGGGAGGGATCGCGCGCGGTCATGGGGGATCAGCGCGCGGCTTGCAAGCGTGAAGCGAAGGCGGACGCGGCCTCAGGCCGCGCTGTTGGAGGCCGCCAGCGGGGCCGCGCCGTTCTCGGGCAGCTTCTCCAGGCAATAGCCGAGCCCGCGCACGGTGGCGATGCGCACGCCGCCGACCTCGATTTTCTTGCGCAGACGATGGACATAGACCTCGATGGCATTGTTGCTGACTTCCTCTCCCCATTCGCACAGGTGGTCCACCAGCTGTTCCTTGGAGACCAGGCGGCCCGTGCGTTGCAATAATACTTCGAGCAGCCCCAGTTCCCGCGCCGACAGTTCCAGCATCTGTTCGCCGATGTAGGCAATGCGGCCGACCTGGTCGAAGGACAGCGGACCATGTTTGATGACCGTCGGCCCGCCGCCGGCACCGCGCCGGGTCAGCGCCCGCACCCGCGCTTCCAGTTCGGAGAGCGCGAACGGCTTGGCCATGTAGTCGTCGGCACCGAGATCAAGCCCCTGCACGCGCTGTTCCACCGAATCGGCAGCCGTCAGGATCAGCACCGGCAGGCGCGAATTGCGCGCCCGCAAGCGCCGCAACACTTCCAGGCCGGACATCTTGGGCAGGCCCAGGTCCAGGATCAGCAAGTCAAAATCCTGGGTGGACAAGGCGGAATCGGCTTCCACCCCGTTCTTGACGCAATCGGCGGCATAGCCGGAATGGCGCAGGGATCGGGTCAGGCCGTCGGCCAGTACGCTGTCGTCTTCAGCAAGGAGGATGCGCATAGGAATCGGTCAGCGAGGCGGGGCCGGCTGAATTGTCTCGGATGGTTGAATTATTGTGCTTCCTTTTCGTTCATATTCCACTAATTCAACCCCCAATGCAAATCAGGGTTTGCCTGATGAGACCTGTCTTTGCGCCAGGTCACGCCTCGGGTTTGAAGTGTAACAATTCAGTTAAGGGCATTGAAGTCTGAAGCTTAGGCCTTATAGTAGGAGGCGTCAGTAATATTTACTTGCTGGCAGCGCAATTTTTGTTGATATAATTTCTCGCATCCATTTCTGGAAAACCGCTGGAAAATCTGATGAAACGTTTGTGGGTCCTCCTGCTGATCTGTCTGCTCCCGGTGCAAGTATTTGCAGCGGTGCTGACGTACGCCAGCTCGATGGCCGCGACCGACTTCGCAGTGCCGGCCCCGGTACAAGCCGCCGTGGCGACGCAGCATCTGGTGTCCAAGACCGTTTCCCTGTCTGACCAGGCCGCTTCGCTCAGTGATGAGCAGCCGCACGCCCTGGTGGCTGACGCCGCCGGCAACGACGACGACAGCAGCGGTTACGCCGACAGCGGTGAAGATTTCTCCACGCACGCCGGCATCGGTGACGAGCCCGTGCTGATGCAATCCCTGGCCTTGGTGCCGCAAACTTCCCGCCTGGCGCCCGCTGTCCGCAGCGATGCCGCCCTGCAACCCCCGTTCCTGCCCCGCGCAGGACGTCCTCCCCGGGCCTGATCCCGTCGCCACGCGCGACAGGTTTTGCTGCGCCCGCTGAACTGCCCCTGATGGATTGAGGCTTCGCGCCGTGCGACAGCAGGACCCTGCGCGTGCGCGGCCAGCGTCGGCCTGCCCGCGCCGGTGCTGATCCTCCAGGGCACACCCGTTCCAGTGTTTCCCGAATTACGGCCGATGTGACCGCATCACATCATCAGAATCCTCTAGGAGAAAGCATGAAAAAAGCATTTGTCGCGCTGATAGTGGCGGTGATGACGCTGTCTGTTGGCATGTCGGCCGTCGAAGCCAAGCGTCTTGGCGGTGGCGGTTCGATCGGCAAACAGTCTTCCAGCGCCAGCCGTCAGGCGCAGAGCCCTGCCCCGATGCAGCAGAACCAGGCCGCCGCTGCCAAGCCGGCCGCCCCTGCCGCTGCCCCGGCTGCCGCAGCGGCCAAGCCGAGCATGTGGAAGGGCCTGCTGGGTGGCGCCTTGCTGGGCCTGGGCCTGGGCGCGCTGCTGTCGCACTTCGGCCTGGGTGGCGCACTGGCCAGCATGATCAGCACCATCCTGACCGTGGCCTTGATCGCCCTGGCGATCATGTTCGTGATCCGTCTGTTCCGCCGCAAGTCGGAATCGGCACAGTCCGCGCAACCGGCACCGGCCTGGGCCAGCGCTGCACCGCAAGCGGCTGAACCCCAATCGTCCACGCCGCAGATCGGCTCCATGTTGAAGACCGACCAGTCCGCAGCCTCGACCACCCAGAACGGTTTCGGTGGTGGTTTCGGCAATGCCGAGGCAGCGCCTGCCTATGGCATCCCGGCCGGTTTTGACACCGTGGGCTTCGTGCGCAATGCCAAGACCTACTTCATCCGCCTGCAAGCGGCATGGGACAAGGCTGACATCAACGATATCCGCGAATTCACCACGCCCGAGATGTTTGCCGAGCTGCGCCTGCAGATCCAGGAACGCGGTGCTGCCGCCAACCAGACCGATGTGGTCTCGCTGGATGCGGAAGTGCTGGGCGTGGAAACCGTGGGCAATGATTACCTGGCCAGCGTGAAGTTCTTCGGCTTCATCAAGGAAGATCCGACCGCCTCGCCGGCCCAGTTCGCCGAGATCTGGAACCTGTCCAAGCCGGCTGCCGGCCAGGGCGGCTGGGTGCTGGCAGGTATCCAGCAGCTCGACCCGGTTCACGGCTGAAATATCGGCCCGGACAAATTGGCAAGAACGTTCATGTAACAAGGTTCAGTTTGGCGCGGAAGGCGGCGGTTAGTGGATGAGCGTCGCCAGTCCGTTTTACCGCCGGCTTTTGCCGGCGGTTTTTTTTGTTCGCTTTGTTTTATCTTCCACGCCTGCAGTTTTCTTCATTTCGGTCCGGAGCCGCCCGAGCGGCGGGCGTCATCTTTCCTCTTCCGGCTTATTCCTTCGTATCGCAGCGCCCCATAAAAAAGCACCGCATCAGCGGCGCTTGTGAGATTGCTCGTCCGGCGCTCTGCCGGGACGCTCCCGATCCCGATCGCGCCGTGGACGACGTCCGTCCGACAAGGGAAACAGCAGCGCCACCACCACCAGGATGACCAGCAGACCCAGCGTGACCTGATCCAGCCCGTCCATGGTCAGGCAGCCTTCTCGGGCGACCAGATCGCCACGTCGCCGGTATCGACCTTCTTGGGCAGGAGTCCGGCCGCCAGGAAGGTATCGGCGATGCGTTGCTGCTCGCCCAGGGCTTCGCGCCTGACCGCACGCACCTCATAGCTGCGGCGGCTGTTGGCCAGTTCGATGGTGTCGGCGTCCAGGCCCCAGAGGGGCGCCAGGAAGGTGGCGGCTTCGCGCGGCTGCTGCTTGACCCAGAAGCCGGTCTTTTTCAGTTCATCGAAGACCACGCGCAAGACCTCAGGATTGGCTTGGGCAAAGCTGGCCGAGGCCAGGTAGTAGCGCTGGTAATCGGCCACGCCGCGGCCGTCGGAGAGGATGCGCACCTGCGATTGACGCTGCACGCCCGCCAGGAAGGGGTCCCAGGTCACCCAGGCATCGACGCTGCCGCGTTCGAAGGCGGCGCGGCCATCGGCCGGGGACAGGTAGGCGGCATCGACATCGCTGAACTTCAGCCCGGCCTTCTCCAGCGTGGCAATCAGCAGGTAGTGCACGCCGGCCGCCTTGGTGACGGCAATCTTCTTGCCCTTGAGATCGCTGGTCTTGCGCAGCGGGGAGTCGGCCCGCACCACGATGGCCTGTGCCGCCGGCGAGGGCGACTCCTGTGCCACATAGGCCAGCTTGGCGCCGGCCGCCTGGGCAAACACCGGCACCGTATCGGCCACGTCGGCGCTGAGGTCGACGCCGCCGACGTTGAGGGCTTCGAGCAGCGGCAACCCACTGGCGAATTCATGCCAGCTGATCTTGGCGCCACCGGGTCCCAGCAGTTTCTCCAGCGTGCCGTTGGCCTTGAGGATGGTCAGCAGGGTGGAGGATTTCTGGTAGCCGATGCGGATGGATTTGCCGCTTTGCGCCCGCACGGACGCAGGTGCGACGGCGCCCAGGCCGAGGGCGGCGCCGGCCTGCAGCAGGAGGCGGCGGGTAAAGTCGGTGCGATGCTTGGACATGGATGTGCTCAGGTAAAAGGAAAACTCAGGATTTCTGCTGGCTGGATTGACGCCGCGCATCGCGCCAGCCCAGGCTTTTCTGTTCGACGGCGCGCAACAGGCTGTCGCTGATCTTGCCCAGCAGGGCGAGGATGAGGATGGCCGCCAGCACCAGGTCCGGCCGGCTGCTTTCGCGCCCGTCGGAGAGCAGGTAGCCCACGCCCTTGGTGGCGGCGATCAGTTCGGCGGCCACCAGGAACATCCACGCCAGGCTCAGGCCGCTGCGCAGGCCGGCAAAGAGGTAGGGCAGGGAGGCTGGCAGCAGGATGTGGCGGATCAGTTCGCCGGTGGTGAGGCCAGAACTGGTACCGACTTCGATGAGCTTGTGGTCGATGTCGCCAATGCCGGCCACCAGGTTCAGGTAAGCCGGGAAGAAGGCGCCGATGGCAATCAAGACCACCTTGGGCGTTTCATCGATGCCCAGCCACAGCAGCAAGAGCGGAATCCAGGCCAGGCTGGGAATGGCGCGCAGTGCCTGGAAGCTGGGCTCCAGCAGGGCTTCGGCGCGGCGGCTGATGCCGACCAGCAAGCCCAGGGCCACCGCCAGCACGCTGCCGATCACGAAACCGGAGGCCACCCGGGCGAGGCTGGCAGCGATATGCGGCAGCAATTCACCGCGCTGGGCCAGCGTCCACAGGGTGTGTGCCAGTTCGCTGGGCGGCGGCAGCAGGCGCGCGGGAATCCAATCCAGCCGGGCACCGGCTTCCACTGCCAGCAGGAACAGCAACGGCACGATCCAGCCGGTGAAACGCCCCGGGCGATAGCCATCGTCATGCGGCCAGCCACGGCGGCGCGGGGTGGCCGCGCGCACCGCAGGCGGCCGCACGGCCTCGGGGTGGGCTTGCGCGGACCCCAGCTGGGGCGTGGCCTGCAGCGTGGCCGGAAGCGGGATGGGATCGGCCATGGCCTCAGGCCTTCACCACGCCCTGCGCATAGCTGGGATCGATCAAGGCATTGATGGTGCGCGGCAGGTCGGTGCCGCTCTTGACCAGGTCTTCTTCCAGCAGGATGGGCGAGGCTGCGCGCAGCGCTTCGATGTGTTCGCGGCCGATCTGCGGCTGCGAGAAATCGTTGCGCTTGAGTTGCAGGCGCGCCACCGGGGCCGACAGCTTGGACTCTTCCGACAGCAGGGCCACGGTCTCATCGGGATGGGCGATGATCCACGTGCGCGCACGCTCATAGGCGGCGATCACGCGCTTGATCTGGTCCGGATGACGCACGGCGAAGCTGTCGCTGACGTTGAGGAAACCGTAGGTGTTGAAGTTGACGTTGCGGTAGATCAGGCGCGATCCGGCTTCCAGTTCGCTGGCGGCCAGATGGGGATCGAGCCCGGCCCAGGCAGCCACGCGGCCCTGTTCCAGGGCGGCGCGGCCGTCGGCGTGCTGCAGGTGGACGATTTCAACGTCGCTCTTCTTGAGGCCATTCTCGTGCAGCGCGCGCAGCAGGAAGAGATACGGATCGGTGCCCTTGGTGGCGGCGATCTTCTTGCCCTTGAGTTCGCTGATGGACTTGACCGTCGAATCCTTGCCCACCGCCAGTGCCGTCCATTCCGGTCGCGAATAGATGTACACCGCCTTGACCGGGTTGCCGTTGGCCCGCGCCAGCAGGGCGGCCAGGCCGGCGGTGCTGCCGAAGTCCACGCTGTCGCTGTTGAGATATTCGAGCGCACGGTTGCTGCCGGCGCTGAGGACCCATTTGACTTCCGTGCCTTGCGCCTTGAGGTCTTCCTCCAGCCAGCCGAACTTGCGCAGCACCAGGCTGGGCGGCGAGTAGTAGGCGTAGTCCAGGCGGATGGTCTTGGGCGGCTGTGCGGCACGCGCCAGCAGGGGCGCGCTGCCCAGTACGGTAGCACCGAGCGCGGCCGGGGCCAGGCGCAGGAAGTCTCTGCGTTGCATGAATGGGTTCTCCCTAGGTTGGATCGTCCCGCGCGAGGTGGCGCAGCACGGCCGTGGCCGGCCGCAAAGGCGGGACAAACTGACACTCTAAGGAGGAAGCTCTGGCGGAAGAACGACTATTTTCGCGCTTGCATATGCGGGCGGCGCATGTGGCCCGAGGCATGCAAGGAGGCCGAGATGGGTGGGAGAAGAGTACCGGTGCGCTTCTGCACTCCTGTACTCCTGTACTCATTTACTCCTGCACGCCTGTATTCATGCACTCATGCACTTATGCACTTATGCACTTATGCACTTATGCACTCATGCAGTCCTGTACAGGAGACCCTCGTGGTCCTTGTGGTGCAGGGATGCAGAGGAGGAGGCACTGCCGCGCGCTCCTCATCGGGTCAGGGCAGGCACAGCTCGAACAAGGCACCGCCATCCGGATGATTGGACAGGCGCGCTTCGCCATGCCGGGTCTCCTTGTTGTGGGCAGTGGCAATGGCATTGCACAGGTCCATGCCCAAGCCGGTGGAAGGCTTCTTTTCCTGGGTGCCGATACCGGGGCCATCGTCGCGCACCGTGAAGATCAGGCCGCCTTCGGGATGCTTGCGGCAGCCCAGTGCGATCTGCGAGCGTGCAAAGCGGCTGGCATTCTGCAGCGCCGCTTCCAGCGCCAGCGCCACCAGGTGTTCATCGAAGAAACCGATGACGGGCATGTCCGTTTCGTCCACCCGCAGGGCGATGTCGCTGCTGCGGGAGACGCCGTGCTCACGCACCAGGGCGTCGAGGAAGTCCAGCGGCGAGACCGCCTCGACCTGCGCACGCAGGCCCTGGGAATCGGCCTTGTAGAGGGTCAGGAAGGCGATCAGCTTTTCCTGCAGGGCCAGGCAGGTGACATGGGCCTGCTGCACGCGCGGCACGTCGTCGGACAGGCGGCGCAATTCCCCCTCCAGCACGCCCAGGGAGTTTTTGATGTCGTGAATGATGATCGCGGCAAGCTTGGGATCCATGGTCAGCTCTTCGGGGCTACTTTGGTCAGGGTGTCGCGCAGGAACTTGTGCATCTTCGCGACTCTATCGTTGCCGGGAATCAGGCGGTCCAGGGTGGCCAGGTAGCGGCGCACGCGCTTGACGTATTCTTCGTTCCAGCCGCGCTGGCTCATCCACAGCAGGTGCAGCTGGGCGGCGGCCAGCAGCACGCCGGTGTTCTCCGGCATGCTGGCCAGCGCCTCTTCCAGCCGCGCCAGCGACTCGTCGGGCTTGGCGCTGCGCATGAGGGCATTGGCTTCGGCGATGATGCTCATGCAGTGCTTGACGGCACCGTCGATGAGCTCCTCGGCCAGGTTGGCGCGGCCGGTATCGGCCAGCACCTTGCGCGCCAGCATCTGCAGGGTCTTGTTCTCGTGGTCGGACTTGACCGCTTCGGCGATGAGCTTGGCGCCTTCCTCATCCTTGCCCATCGAGAAGGCCGCCTTGGCCAGGGCCAGGGTGGCGGTGTCCGAGGCTTCCTTGCCGGCCGCCTGGCGGGCCGTCTCGAAGGCTTGCTGGGCCGAGATGGTATCGCCCAGCTGGACGTAGGCCTGGGCCTGCACGGCGGCCTGCGCGGAGACGAAGATGTTGGATTCCTCGTAGCGGCGCGGCGCGCTTTCCAGCAAACGCAGCGCGGCATCCGGATCGCCGCTGTCGATGTGCACCTGGGCCAGCGAGAGCAGGTCGGTCGGTTGCGCGGTGAGCGAACCCTTGGTGTGCTTCAAGACCTTGTCATAGGCCTCGCGCGCCTGGTCCAGATGGCCGCTGCGGTAGGCCACATCGCCCACCAGGCGGCTGCGGCGTGCCGAGGGAATGATCTCGGAGGACTTGGTCAGCGCCTCCAGCGCGCCTTCCTGGTTGCCCTGGGCTTCGTCGATCTGCGCCATCAGGTCATAGGCGGCGATGAACTGCTTGTTCTGCGCCAGCACGTCCTGCACGATCACGCGCGCATCATCCATCTGGCCGGCCACGATGTTGCAGCGGGCCAGGCCGATCTTGGCCCACACCAGGTCGTCGCGCATGGCCAGGGCCTGCTTGTAGACCTCGCGCGCTTCGTCGATGCGGCGCTGTTCGATCAGCAGGGTGCCCTTGGTCTTCATGATCTCGACGATCCACTTGGGGGCCGACTTGAGCACGTTGTCGCATTCGATGATGGCGCCGGCGATGTCCTTGCGCTTCATCTTCTCGGTCACCGGCAGCATGGCGTGCTGCTTTTCCAGCAGGCGGTCCACGCGCTCGGCGATGCGGCTGGCCGTCAGCGGCTTCAACATGTAGGCGTCCGGCTGGAACTCGGCGGCGCTGGCCACCAGGTTGTAGCCGCTCTCGGCCGTCACCATGATGAACATGCAGGTCGGCGAGAGCATGTTCTGGGTGCGGAAGAACTCCAGCAGCTGCTGCCCGTTGCTTTCCTTGTTGAGGTTGTAGTCGCAGATGATCAGGTCATAGGTGCCGGACTGCACGAAGCGGATGGCTTCATCGGGCGTGGCAGCCTGGTCGACCTTGGTCACGCCGAGCTGCCCGAGGTGCATGCGGATGTTCTGGCGCATCGTCGGCATGTCGTCGATGACCAGGCAGCGCAGGGCGCTGATGTGGCTGAAGGGCACTAAACTCATGAGAACGGTCTGTAAAGCGATCTGTAAGGCGATCTGTTCGGGATTGCGGAATGCTGTGGGCTGAATAATTGCCGCAGTGCAATATCGTGCGAGATGACGACTATTGATACCAATTAAGCCATTGCTGACGAATTATTCCCACCAACTCACGAGTGTGCCGTTTTTTTTCCTTCCATGCATCATTCCTCTGCGATTTATGAAGTTTTTGGCAGGGCGGGCTCTCGTATAATTGTGGTTTTCGCCCACGGATCGAATTTGGGCCGACAAAAAGGCTTGCACTAAGCACTGTTTTTTTATACAGTATCGCTCTATCGGGGCGGTCATCCACTGCCCCCGGGCAACACCCGCGGCCTGCCAGCGATGGCCAGCCACCGCGAGCAAGATCCAAGCAACATTCAAGCAACATTCAAGCAACATCAGCAAGACTCCCCCTGACACCCGTCTTCACGACATTTTGCCGAGAGAGATTTATGGACGACAAAAAAGCTGCGAACAACTCTGAAAAGAGCAAGGCGCTGGCCGCCGCGTTGGCACAGATTGAAAAGCAGTTTGGCAAGGGCTCGGTGATGCGCATGGAAGATGGCGTGGTCGCTGAGGAAATTCAGGCGGTGTCCACCGGCTCCCTGGGCCTGGACATCGCCTTGGGCATCGGCGGCCTGCCGCGTGGCCGCGTCATCGAAATCTACGGTCCGGAATCCTCGGGCAAAACCACCCTGACCCTGCAGGCGATCGCCGAAATGCAGAAGCTGGGCGGCACCTGCGCCTTCATCGACGCCGAGCACGCGCTGGACGTCACCTATGCGCAAAAGCTGGGCGTGAACCTGAACGACCTGCTGATCTCGCAGCCCGACACCGGCGAACAAGCCCTCGAAATCTGCGACGCTCTGGTGCGCTCCGGTGCGGTGGACCTGATCGTGGTCGACTCCGTGGCCGCGCTGACCCCCAAGGCTGAAATCGAAGGCGACATGGGCGATTCCCTGCCCGGCCTGCAAGCCCGCCTGATGTCGCAGGCGCTGCGCAAGCTGACCGGCAGCATCAACCGCACCAACACCACCGTGATCTTCATCAACCAGATCCGTATGAAGATCGGTGTCATGTTCGGCAACCCGGAAACCACCACCGGCGGTAACGCACTGAAGTTCTATGCTTCCGTGCGCCTGGACATCCGCCGTACTGGTTCGATCAAGTCGGGTGACGAAGTCATCGGCAGCGAAACCAAGGTCAAGGTCGTCAAGAACAAGGTTGCGCCCCCGTTCCGCGAAGCCCACTTCGACATCCTGTATGGCGAAGGTACTTCCCGCGAAGGCGAGATCCTGGACCTGGGTTCGGAACACAAGGTGGTCGAGAAGTCCGGCGCCTGGTACAGCTACAACGGCGAGCGCATCGGCCAGGGCAAGGACAATGCCCGTAACTATCTGAAGGAACATCCGGAACTGGCCCGCGAGATCGAGAACAAGGTCCGCGTCGCCCTGGGCGTGCCGGAACTGGCCGGTGGCGAAGCCGAAGCCAAGGCTTCCTGAGTCCGCGCATAAAGGATTCAAGCGCCATCGCGGCCACAGGGTTTGCCTGAGCCCTGGAGGTCGTGATGGTGGCTTGTTTATCCCGCTGGTGCCGTGCTGTGTTGGCGGTCTCAGAGGGAGGCAATACCGCAGTACAGCAAGTTCGCAACATGCCAAGACCCCCGATCAGCCTGAAAGCACGGGCGCTCAAATATCTCTCTTCACGTGAGCATAGTCGCCAGGAACTTGCGCGTAAGCTTGCCCCTTACGCGCAAGAGGGCGATGACATCGACGCGCTCCTGCAATGGCTGGAGCAGTCCCGTTTTCTTTCCCAGGAACGTTTTTCCGAATCGCTCGTGCATCGTCGCGCGGCGCGTTACGGCAATCAGCGCATCATCTCCGAACTTCACGGTCACGGCATTGAAGGTGAAGCCATCGCCGAACTGAAGGCCGATCTGGCCGCCGGGGAGGGCGAACGTGCCGCCCAGGTGCTGCGCCGCAAGTACAGCGCCCCACCGCCCGACGCCGAGACCCGCGCCAAGCAGATGCGCTTCCTCCAGCAGCGCGGTTTTTCCCATCGCAGCATCCGCGAAGCCTTCCAGACGGCCTGGGCCGACGACGAAGAGTCCGCCTGAAACCCCGTCGCACCCTGTACGGCCGCCCCGGCCAAGCACATTTTTCTCGCTTTTCCCCCGAAAACCGCGCGCCAGCGTGTGGACTTGTCCTGCCCGATGGTAATTCCGGCGCATTGCGTCCCGTGTTAGCGCTACCGGCCGACAGGGCGGTTGTCGTGTGCTAAAATTCGGAAGTTTTTGCTGCGGCGCGCAAGCCTGAGGAGATATCGCGTGTTGCCGGTTTGTTAAAACGGCGCATCGGTGCAAGGCCCACGTCAGGAGCAGGAATGGATAATGCGAACGCTTCGGCGCAAGCTGGCGCGTTTCGACTATCAGACCAACTAAAGCAGACGGCATGCATATGCCCAATTCGACGAATTCACTCGCAACCCGCGCAGCTCACGCCTGCGCCCGACTCCATCCGGCAACGGATGCGACCCCCGCCTGCGGGTTGCAGTCTGCTTTCTGGTCGGCCGGCTCGATGCCGGCTACCGAATTTCAATCCGGCAAGTTTCATTCATTCAGTGTCTAAAGGGAAGCTCCCATGAAAATCCATGAGTATCAGGGTAAAGAAATCCTGCGCCAGTTCGGCGTAACCGTGCCGCGCGGCATTCCTTGCATGTCGGTCGACGAAGTCGAAGCGGCTGCGCAGAAGCTCGGCGGCCCGGTGTGGGTCGTCAAGGCCCAGATCCATGCAGGCGGCCGCGGCAAGGGCGGTGGCGTGAAGGTGGCCAAGTCCATCGAGCAGGTCAAGGAATACGCCAACCAGATCATGGGCATGCAACTGATCACCCACCAGACCGGCGCTGAAGGCCAGAAGGTGCGTCGCCTGCTGATCGAAGAAGGCGCGGACATCAAGAAGGAACTGTACGTTTCCCTGGTCACCGACCGCGTCTCGCAAAAGGTCGTGCTGATGGCCTCCAGCGAAGGCGGCATGGACATCGAAGAAGTGGCCCACAGCAACCCGGAAAAGATCCACAACGTCATCATCGACCCGATCGATGGCCTGACCGACGCCCAAGCCGACGACGTGGCTGCCAAGATCGGCGTGCCCGCCGAATCGATCCCGGCCGCTCGCCAGAACCTGCAAGGCCTGTACAAGGCTTACTGGGAAACCGACGCTTCCCTGGCTGAAATCAACCCCCTGATCCTGACCGGCGACGGCAAGGTCATCGCCCTGGACGCCAAGTTCAACTTCGACTCCAACGCCCTGTTCCGTCATCCGGAAATCGTCGCCTACCGCGACCTGGATGAAGAAGATCCGGCTGAAGTCGAAGCTTCCAAGTTCGACCTGGCCTACATCTCCCTGGACGGCAACATCGGCTGTCTGGTCAACGGTGCCGGCCTGGCCATGGCCACCATGGACACCATCAAGCTGTTCGGCGGCGAGCCGGCCAACTTCCTGGACGTGGGCGGCGGTGCTACCACCGAGAAGGTCACCGAAGCCTTCAAGATCATGCTGAAGAACCCCGAACTGAAGGCCATCCTGGTCAACATCTTCGGCGGCATCATGCGCTGTGACGTGATCGCCGAAGGCGTGATCGCGGCTTCCAAGGCCGTCTCGCTGAAGGTGCCCCTGGTGGTCCGCATGAAGGGCACCAACGAAGACCTGGGCAAGAAGCTGTTGGCCGATTCCGGTCTGCCGATCATCTCGGCCGATTCCATGGAAGAAGCCGCCCAAAAGGTCGTGGCAGCTGCCAAGTAAGTAACCCAACACGCAAGCCTGCGCGGCGCGAGCCGCCGGCTGCAAGCCATTGCAGCCAGGCGCCTCCCGCGGCGCAGGCATCACAGTCAAGGAAGAGAAATGTCGATCCTCATCAACAAAGACACCAAGGTCATCACCCAAGGTATCACCGGCAAGACCGGCCAGTTCCACACCCGCATGTGCCGCGACTACGCGAATGGCAAGAATGCCTTCGTCGCAGGCGTGAACCCGAAGAAGGCCGGTGAAGACTTCGAAGGCATCCCCATCTATGCCAACGTCACCGAAGCCAAGAACGCCACCGGCGCCACCGTCTCCGTGATCTACGTGCCGCCCGCCGGCGCTGCTGCTGCCATCTGGGAAGCCGTCGAAGCCGAGCTGGACCTGGCCATCTGCATCACCGAAGGCATCCCCGTGCGCGACATGCTGGCCCTGAAGGACCGCATGGCCAAGGCCGGTTCCAAGACCCTGCTGCTGGGCCCGAACTGCCCCGGCCTGATCACCCCGGACGAAATCAAGATCGGCATCATGCCCGGCCACATCCACAAGAAGGGCCGCATCGGCGTGGTTTCCCGCTCGGGCACCCTGACCTATGAAGCCGTGGGCCAGCTGACCGCCCTGGGCCTGGGCCAGTCCTCCGCCGTCGGTATCGGTGGCGACCCGATCAACGGTCTGAAGCACATCGACGTCATGAAGGCCTTCAACGACGATCCGGACACCGACGCCGTCATCATGATCGGTGAAATCGGTGGTCCTGACGAAGCCAACGCTGCACGTTGGATCAAGGACAACATGAAGAAGCCGGTGGTTGGCTTCATCGCCGGCGTGACCGCGCCCCCGGGCAAGCGCATGGGCCACGCAGGTGCCCTGATCTCCGGTGGTGCTGACACCGCCGAAGCCAAGCTGGCCATCATGGAAGAGTGCGGCATCAAGGTCACCCGCAACCCGTCCGAAATGGGCCGTCTGCTGAAGTCGGTGCTGTAATTGATCTTGGGCTGAACCAGCCACAGCAGTAAAGCAGTACCCGCAAGACCAGCATGGGGAGCTCCGGCTCCCCATGTCATTTTTGGCAAGCCATCCCGAGGGGAGGCACTAACCGCGCACAACGCGGTCTTTCAGCCATGCGCCCGATCCGAGGCGCTGTTTTTCCAAGAGGACATGCATGGAATTCCTGGCCAACCTGAACTGGGTCGCCGTGGCGCAGATCATCCTGATCGATATCCTGCTCGGTGGCGACAACGCCATCGTCATTGCCCTGGCCTGCCGCAACCTGCCCGACAAGCTGCGCATGAAGGGCATCGTCTGGGGCACCGTCGGTGCGATCGGCATCCGCATCGCCCTGATCGCCTTTGCCGTGACGATGCTGCAGTTGCCTTTCCTGAAGCTGATCGGCGGCATCCTCTTGCTCTGGATTGGGATCAAGCTGCTCAACGAAGACGATGAGCACACCGACATCAACGGCAGCGACCGCCTGTGGGGTGCCGTCAAGACCGTGATCGTGGCGGACCTGGTGATGAGCCTGGACAACGTGATCGCCATTGCCAGCGCCGCCGAGCAAGCGGCCGGAGAGCACCAGCTGCTGCTGGTGGTGTTCGGCATCGTGGTCAGCATCCCCATCATCGTCTGGGGCAGTACCCTGGTGTTGAAGCTGATGGAAAAATTCCCGGTCATCGTCACGCTGGGCGCGGCCTTGCTGGGCTACATCGCCGGTGGCATGATCTTCAGCGATGTCGCGGTACAGGGCTGGATCGAGGGCTTCATTGGCGACACCGAATTCGTGTTGCCTGGTGCTGCGGTGCACCTGAGCCTGCCCGGCCTGGTCGGTGCGCTTGGTGTGGTGCTGACCGGTCTTACGCTCAAGCGCCGGAAGCAGGAGCGCCAGAAAACGGCCGGCTGAGCGGCAAAGGCGCGTGCAGGCCATGGGGATGGCCGACACGCTGCAGACCAGAACCGGTGCCGCCGCGCCCGATACCCGGCCGTGCTTGAGCCAGGTCAGCGCCGCAGCACGACAAACCTGATAGCTTTGCAATTTTTTCGCTGGTACGCATGACCGGCGCTGCCGATACTGGCAACGCCCTTTTCATTTTTACGAGGATCCCATGAAACCCGTCGTCACCCGTCGCCCACAACAAGGCTTCACCCTGCTCGAACTGATGGTCACGCTGGCCATCATCGGCATTCTTGCGATGCTGGGCGCCTCGCAATACCAGGACTACATCGCCCGCGCGCGCGTCTCGGAAGGCTTCAACCTGGCCGAGCCCTACAAGCTGGCCGTGACCGAGCAGATCAGCTCCAACAACGGCGTCTTCACTGTGGCGCAACTGGGCCTGCCGGCCTTCACTCCGACCGACAACGTCAGCAAGATCGAAGTCTCGCCGATGGAAAAGCGCGGCGTGGGCGGTGTCATCACCATCACTTACAGCCCGCGTGTGGGCGACGGCGGCACGCTCACGCTGACCCCCACCATCACCTCCGGCACCATCCAGTGGCAATGCGCGGCCAAGGATGTGAAGCAGGCCGCCACGCCCGAAGGCGCTACCGCCAATACCGGCTTCGTCGCCGGTACGCTGCCGGCCAAGTTTGCACCGGCCAACTGCCGCGGCTGATCTGCGCTTGTAGCAGGATGCAGTATGAAAAAAACGCGCCCTCGGGCGCGTTTTTCATTGGTTCATTGGTTCATTTAACTTATCCACAGCAAATTTGCCGCAGCTTCCTGCCTCAAGGGCGCGCCATGCTGATATCGCTCTTGCCCCCGCGCTTTTCGGTCACGCAGATATCGGTCATGACCATGGTCTTGTCGACCGCCTTGCTCATGTCGTAGACCGTCAGCAGCCCGACCTGCACGGCCGTCAGCGCTTCCATCTCCACCCCGGTCTTGCCGAAAGTTTCCACCCGCGCGGTACAGCGCACGGAAGAACTGGCCGCATCGGTCTCGAACTCCACCGACACATGCGTCAGGGCCAGCGGATGGCACAACGGAATCAGGTCGCCCGTGCGCTTGGCCGCCATGATGGCGGCGATGCGGGCGATGCCCAGCACATCGCCCTTCTTGGCCGTGCCCGATTCGATGATGGCCAGTGTGGCCGGCTGCATGCGGATCACGCCGGTGGCCAGCGCCACGCGATGGGTCTCGTTCTTGGCGCCGACATCGACCATGTGCGCTTGTCCGCCCTGGTCGAAATGGGTGAGGCCGCCGTTGGGCGCGGAGTCGCCGGATGTGCTCATGCTGGTTCGCTGATGATGAAATGAAGGGAAAGGAGCGGGTATCATAGCAGGCAGCCTGCGGCTTGCCGCCAGCGCCGCACTGTGCACTGCCTGCACCGCCGCCGCTGTCTTGCTTTCACCATGTGTCTGCCATCGATGACTGGGTCCATGCAACGAACCGTTCCTGAACTTTCCCGCCGCCCCCTGCGCCGCCTGCTCCTGCGTGCGCTCAGCGCCACCTTCCTGCTGCTGCCGGCAGCCCCCTTGACGCTGTTGCCGCATCCCGGCGTGGCGCAAGGCCTGCCGACCCTGGGCGATACCGAGCGCGAAGGCCTCTCGCCGGTCATGGAGCGCAAGCTGGGCGAGGAAATCATGCGCGACATCCGCACCGACCGCGATTATGTCGACGATGGCCCGATCTCGGAATACCTCAACAATTTCGGCCAGAACCTGGTCTCCATCCACCCTGAGGTGCGCGGTGAGGCCGGCTTCGATTTCCAGTTCTTCATGGTGCGCGATCCCATGCTCAACGCCTTCGCGCTGCCGGGCGGGTTCATCGGGGTCAACAGCGGCTTGGTGCTGGCGGCACAGTCCGAATCCGAACTGGCCGGCGTGATGTCGCACGAAATCGGCCACGTGGCGCAGCGCCACATCGCCCGCATGCTGGGCCAGCAGAAGCAGAATTCCATGATCCAGCTGGCGGCCATCGTGCTGGGGGCGCTGGCCGGCGTTTCCAAGGCCGGGGGCGATGCTGCCATGGCCACCATGATGGGCGGCACCGGGCTGGCGGTGCAGCGCCAGCTCAATTTCAGCCGCGATGCCGAACGCGAAGCCGACCGCATCGGCCTGCAGATCATGCGTGATGGCGGCTTCGATCCGTCGGGCATGGTGACCTTCTTCGGCCGCTTGCAGACGGCCTCGCGCAACTACAGCGATGCCGTGCCGCCCTACCTGATGACGCACCCGCTGACCACCGAGCGTATCGCCGACATCCAGGCGCGCATCCGCGACCAGCGCTACAAGCAGCGCGTGGACAACCCGGAATTCCAGCTCGCGCGTGCGCGCACCCAGGTCTTGCAGAATGACAGCGTGCAGGGCCTGCGCGAGAACGTGGCCAAGTTTTCCGACCAGGCCAAAAACAATACCAAGCTGATGACGGCCGCTGCCAAGTATGGCCTGGCGTTTGCCTACTACCGCCAGAACCGCTTCGAGCAGGCCGAGGCCGCGCTCAAGGAGGCCCAGGAAGCGGCCATCCCGATGAAGACCGGCATCTTCTTCGGCAGCCTCGACATCGACATCAAGATCGCCCGCAAGCAGGCCCAGCAGGCGCTACAGGTGGCCGAGGGCATGCGCCAGCAGTTCCCCATCTCGCGCAGTGTCGCGCGCCAGTACGCCGATGCCCTGATCGCTGCCAACCGCTACGACCAGGCCACGGCTTACCTGCGCGACCAGGCACAGCTCTATCGCTCGGATGCCCAGGTGCAGCAGCTGCTGGCCAAGGTCTACGCGGCCCAGGGCAAGCAGGCCCTGCAGCATCTGGCGCTGGCCGAATCCTATGCACTCAACGGCAGCCTGCTGGCCGCCATCGATCAGTTGGGCATTGCCCGCAAGGCGCCGGATGCGACCTTCTACGACCAGTCGCAGATCGACGCGCGCGAGCGCGAATGGAAGGCGCGCTGGAAGGATGAGCAGAAGGAGCTCAAGGACCGCTGACCTCTGCCCGCCGGAAAGTCAGGCGGGACGGGGGCTGCAGACGAATCTGAAAGATTGTTCCAGTTGATCGCTGGCGATGCGCTGCAGCGGCAGGTCCTGCCCGTTCCAGGTGAAGCTCAGCGCCAAATCGGCCGCACCCTCCAGCCAGCGCAGCAGGGCCTCTTCATCGGCCTGCCCGGCGTGATGCAGGCAGGGCAGCAGGGTGGCCAGATCGCGGTCATCGACACCGGCAACGATCTCGCCGCTTTGCAGGTAGAGTCGCCCGCTCTCGTCCATCCAGGCGGCATCGAGATGCTCCACCGTGGCCTGGGTATGCAGGACGAGGGAGGGAACAAGCGCATCCGCGCCCGGCTGGGTCCGCAGGATATGCGGCACCCACTCCAGATCCACATACACCCGCTGCGGCCCGTTCTGGAAATACCAGCGGCCCGTCTCGTCGCAGGCATAGTTGCGGTCGATGAAGGCCAGCAGGGCAGGGTGGCGGATGGGGTCCCCCGGCAGTTCCAGTTGCTGTGCCCGTTCGTCGCGCATGCGCCATTGGCCGCGCGCATCCAGCCGTAGCCAGCCGAAGCAGTACGGCACGTTGGGCCAGCGGGCCATGGCCTGGCGGACGATCTCATCCATGGGCCAACTCCGCGCGGGCCACGAAGGCGCTTTCCGCTTTACCTTCCAGGAAATGCAGCAGCCGCTGCGGCAGCCACGCCAGGCTGCCCGGCGGCCCGCCTGCGGCAAAGCCCACATGGCCGCCCTGTTCGGGATATTCCAGCACCACTTCCGGTGCCGCCGAGCGCGGCAGGTGGCGCGCCGGCAGGAAGGGATCGTTCTGCGCATTCAATACCAGCGTGGGCACGCTGATGTCGTGCAGGATGTGCTTGGCGCTGGCGCGGTCCCAGTAGTCGTCGGTATTGCGATAGCCGTGCAGGGGGGCGGTGACCACGTTGTCGAAGGCGTAGAGATCGCGCGCTGACAGCAGGGCCTCGCGGTCGAACAGGCCCGGGAACTGGTCCAGCTTGGCCAGGCACTTGGGCCGCATGGTGCGCAGGAAGACCCAGGTGTAGAGCCGGTTGAAGCCGCTGGCCAGCGCCGCACCGCCCCCCGCCAGGTCCAGCGGGGCCGACACCGCGCAGGCGGCGTCGACGATCTCGGCCTCGTGCTGGGATTCGCCCAGCCAGCGCAGCAGGGCATTGGCACCCAGCGAGACGCCGCAGGCATACAGGTGCGTGGCCGCCAGGTCTTGCTGGCGCAGCTTGAGGCGGCGGATGATCCAGTCCAGCTCGGCGGTATCGCCCGAGTGATAGAAGCGTGGCGCCAGGTTGATCTCTCCCGAGCAGCCGCGAAAATGCGGAATCGCCCCGTGCCAGCCACGCCGCTGCACCTCGGCCATGAGCGCGCGGCTGTAATGGCTGTCGGACGAGCCTTCCAGCCCGTGGAACAGCACCAGCAGCGGCCGTCCCGGCTGGCCGTCGACGAAATCGATGTCGATGAAGTCGCCATCGGGCGCTTCCCAGCGCTCGCGCCGGAACGCCACCTTCGGCTTGGGCAGGAAGGTGGACGGATAAATGGTCTGGAGATGGCCGCCGGGAAGCCAGCGGGGCGGGACGTAAAGCATGATGCAGCCTTGCTCGGAATCGGATGGCGCTAAGCGCCTGTGGATAAATCAGGCCGCCGTCAATGCAGCATGGCCCCGCTGATCACCGGTTCCACCGGTGCCGCGCCGGGCGCCACCGAGGCGTGGTGCATCACCATGCGCCAGCCCAGGGCGGTCTTGAGGTAGACGTTGGTGGCGATGACGTGTACATCCTGCTGCGGGTCGCCGCCGTGGTCGATGTCTTCCACCACGCTGTGCACGGCGGTCATCATGTTCTGGGTGGCGTGCAACTGGCGCGGGCGGATGTGCAGGCCGCCGTTGGAGAGGATGTCTTCCCATACGGCGCGGATGTCTGCGTGGCCGACCAGGCGTTGTGCGCCGGGGTGGATGCAGACGATTTCCTCATCATCGGCCCACAGGTCCATCAGCGCGTCCAGGTCGGCACGGGCCAGGGCGTCGTAGTAGGCAGCTTCGATTTCATCGGGCGAACCATGGATCAGTTTGTTGCGGGGCATGACAATCTCCGGATCAGATGAAAAGAGGGCCTTGTGGGCCCTCTCGTGTCTGGTGCGAAATCTTGATGTTAATGGCCTTTGACCACGGTACCGGGTTTCAACTGGTACTGGGTACCGCAGTACGGACATTTGGCCGCGCCGTGCGCGTCCAGTTCCAGGAACACGCGCGGGTGCGAGTTCCAGGCCGACATGCTGGGGTTGGGGCAGTGGGCTGGCAGATCCCGGCCTTCGAGCAGGATCACGCCCTGCGATGCTTGAGCTTGGCTCATCTTGTTCTCCGTTGCTTGCAATTGACTGAAGTTGATACGTAAAAATCTGCGCTGATCCGCCCGCGCCTCACACCAGCGTGAGCCAGTGCTTGTACTGCGGTGCCCGCCCCGAGACCACGTCGAAGAACAGCGTCTGCAGCTTCTCGGTGATGGGGCCGCGGCCGCCGTTGCCGATGACGCGGCGATCCAGTTCGCGGATCGGCGTGACCTCGGCGGCGGTGCCGGTGAAGAAAGCTTCATCGGCGCAATACATCTCGTCGCGGGTGATGCGTTTTTCGATGACCTCGATGCCCAGGTCGCGCGCCATGGTCAGCACGGCGTCGCGGGTAATGCCATCCAGGCAGGAGGCCAGGTCGGGAGTATAGATCTTGCCGTTCTTGACGATGAAGACATTTTCACCCGAGCCTTCGGAGACATAGCCCTCGGTGTCCAGCAGCAGGGCTTCATCGTAGCCATCGGCCAGCGCTTCCTGGTTGGCCAGGATGGAATTGATGTAGTAGCCGCTGGCCTTGGCGCGCACCAGCGAGACGTTGACGTGGTGGCGGGTGAAGGAAGAGGTCTTCACACGGATGCCCTTGTTGATGCCGTCCTCGCCCAGGTAGGCCCCCCACGGCCAGGCTGCAATGGCCACGTGGATCTGGTTGCCCTTGGCGGACACGCCCAGCTTCTCCGAGCCGATCCAGATCAGCGGGCGGATGTAGCAAGATTCCAGCTTGTTCTCGCGCACCACCTGGCACTGCGCCTCGGCCAGGGTGGCCTGGTCGAACGGCACTTCCATCTGGAAGATCTTGGCCGAATTGAACAGGCGCTGGGTATGTTCCTTCAGGCGGAAAATGGCCGTGCCTTCCGCGGTCTTGTAGGCGCGCACGCCTTCGAAGACACCCATGCCGTAGTGCAGGGTGTGGGTCAGTACGTGAATGGTGGCGTCTCGCCAATCGATCAGCGCGCCGTCCTTCCAGATCTTGCCGTCGCGGTCAGCCATGGACATGGTGGTCTCCCTGTGTGCGGTGAATGCAAACTTCCCGAAATGGATTGTTCCGTTCTGACAAATCGAACTGAACAAAGAGCACCATTTTAGCGGATTCACGCGAGTAAAAACTTTCATCTGTAGAATGAAAAGACTGAGTGAAAATGCATACAACATCACGCGCGCCGACCCTTTGCGGCCGGCCGCTTCTTCAATCGCCACGGAAGAACAATGCAGAAGGAGACAGGCGAGGACCGATCAGGGGCCGGGAGCAATCTCCCCGCGCACGACCCTGACGCCGCCCGCCGCATCGAGAAGGAAGCCTTCCAGGAAGGCTGGCGCGCCAGTGCCTCGACCATTCCCGCCGTGCTGGCCTGGGGCATGGTCTCGGGCATGGCCATGGTCAAGTCGGGGCTGACGATCTACCAGTCGCTGGGCATGAGCTTGCTGGTCTATGCCGGGTCGGCCCAGTTCGCGGCGCTGCCTCTGCTGGCGGCCGGAGTGCCGCTGCTGGTGGTGTTCTTCACGGCCATGATCGTCAACCTGCGCTTCGTGATCTTCTCGGCGGCCGTGGCACCGCATTTCGAGCATCTGCCCTGGTATCGCCGGGTCTGGTATGGCTTCTTCAACGGCGATATTTCGATGGCCTTCTTTCCGCAGCGCTATCCTCCCTCTACTTTTCATCAACCTGCCGGCAAGATCGGTTATTTTGCAGCGATCTGTTATCCGGGTTGGGTTGCTTGGCAGCTCGGCGCGACCATCGGCATCCTCCTCGGCAGCCAGATTCCGGAAAGCTGGAATATCGGCTTTGCCGGCACCCTGGCCCTGATCGCCGTGATGATTCCCATGACCAGCAGCCTGCCGGCCCTGGCCGGCGTAGTGGTGTCGGGCACGGTGGCGGTGCTGGCACTGGAGCTGCCCTACCGGCTGGGCCTGCTGCTGGCCATGGTATTGGGCATGGCGGCGGCGATGCTGGCCGACAAGCTGTTGCCCGGCAGCGGCGATGACGGCGATGCGGAGGCGGCAGCATGAGCGACTGGTATGTCTGGGGCGCCATCGTGCTGCTGACCATCTCCACGGTGGTGACCCGCAGCGGCTTCTTCCTGTTCGGCCATGCGGTCAAGCTGCCGCCACGCGTCAAGCACGCCTTGAGCTATGCGCCGGCCGCTGCCATGGCGGCCATCATCTTCCCGGATCTGGTGACCTCGGGCGGGGCCATCGAGATGAGCCTGGCCAATCCGAAGTTGCTGGCTGGCATCGGTGCCGGCGTTTTCTTTGCGGCAACGCGTCATCTTCTGGGAACTATTGTGGCAGGAATGTCACTCTTTACACTGCTGCGCTGGTTGCTATGAAGTTTCGCGCAGAGCGCCAGGATGCGCTCCGGATGTTGTTGAGGCTGCCAAAAAGCCGTCAGGAGCGGGTCAGGCTGGAGTAAAATACGGCGTTTTTCGCCCCCTTCTTCGAATTCCACCCTATGAAATTCAACCGACTGAGCGATTTGATTTCTGCCAAGCAATTGCAAGGCAAACGCGTCTTCATCCGTGCCGATCTGAACGTCCCGCAGGATGACGCCGGCAACATCACCGAAGATACCCGCATCCGCGCTTCGGTCCCGGCCATTCGCGATGCCCAGCAGGCAGGCGCTGCAGTGATGGTGACCTCCCACCTGGGCCGTCCGACCGAAGGCGAGTTCAAGCCCGAAGATTCGCTGGCCCCGGTGGCCAAGCGCCTCTCCGAGCTGCTGGGAAGTGAAGTCAAGCTGGTCGCCGACTGGGTCGATGGCGTGGACGTGCAGCCCGGCCAGGTCGTGCTGCTGGAAAATTGCCGTCTGAACAAGGGCGAAAAGAAGAACAGCGACGAGCTGGCGCAAAAGATCGCCAAGCTCTGCGATATCTACGTCAATGACGCCTTCGGTACCGCCCACCGCGCCGAAGCCACCACCTACGGCGTGGCCAAGTTTGCCCCCGTGGCCTGTGCCGGCCCGCTGCTGGCCGCCGAGCTGGATGCGCTGGGCAAGGCATTGAACCAGCCGGCCCGTCCGCTGGTGGCCATCGTGGCCGGTTCCAAGGTCTCGACCAAGCTGACCATCCTGAAGACCCTGGCCGAGAAGGTCGACAACCTCATCGTCGGTGGCGGCATCGCCAATACCTTCATGCTGGCGGCCGGCCTGAAGATCGGCAAGTCCCTGGCCGAGCCGGACCTGGTGGAGGACGCCAAGGCCATCATCGAACTGATGGCCAAGCGCGGCGCTTCGGTGCCCATTCCCACGGACGTGGTGGTGGGCAAGGAATTCTCCCCGACCGCTGCAGCCACCGTGAAGGCGGCTGCTGATGTGGCCGACGACGACATGATCTTCGACATCGGTCCCCAGACCGCTGCCGTCCTGGCTGAACAGCTGGGCCGCGCCGGCACCATCGTCTGGAACGGCCCGGTGGGCGTGTTCGAGTTCGACCAGTTCGGCCGTGGCACCGAAACCCTGGCCAAGGCCATCGCGGCATCGTCCGGCTTCTCGATCGCCGGTGGCGGCGATACCCTGGCCGCCATTGCCAAGTACAACATTGCCGACAAGGTCGGCTACATCTCCACCGGTGGTGGCGCTTTCCTGGAATTCCTGGAAGGCAAGACCCTGCCGGCTGTCGAGATCCTGCTGCAACGCGCGCAGTAAGCTTCACCGGCGCTGCGCCCTGTTGCCGGGCGCAGCGCACGGTTGTCCCATCCGAATTCTGAGTCTGTAGCACCACCAATGATGAACGCGTCCGAGACGCGCGTTCGGGGCGGAAGCTCTCCGCCTGATCGGCCCTGCATCGGGCCGGGCAGCGGGCTTCTATCACCAAGTCGCAACCAGAAGGTATTCATGTCCAGAGCAACAAAAATCGTCGCCACCATCGGTCCCGCTTCCAGCGACCGTGACACTTTGACCCGCATGATCCGCGCCGGCGTTGACGTCGTGCGTCTCAATTTCTCGCACGGCAAGCCGCAGGACCACATCGACCGCGCCACCCTGGTGCGCGAAGTGGCCGACGAATGCGGCAAGAAGGTCGCCATCATGGCCGACCTGCAAGGTCCCAAGATCCGCGTGGGCAAGTTCGAGAATGGCAAGATCATGCTGGCCAACGGCGACAAGTTCATCCTCGATTCCGATTGCCAGATGGGCAACCAGGAACGGGTGGGCCTGGACTACAAGGCATTGCCGCGTGACCTGAAGGGCAACGACGTGCTGCTGTTGAACGATGGCCTGATCGTGCTGAAGGTCGAACGCGTGATGGGCAACGAGATCCACACCGTGGTCAAGATCGGTGGCGAGCTGTCCAACAACAAGGGCATCAATCGCCAGGGCGGCGGCCTGTCTGCACCGGCGCTGACCGCCAAGGACATGGACGACATCAAGACCGCCATGAGCTTCCAGGCCGATTACGTGGCCGTGTCCTTCCCCAAGAACGCCACCGACATGGAAATGGCGCGCCAGTTGTCCAACGTTGCCGGTGAGCCCTTCGGCCACAAGCCGATGATGATCGCCAAGATCGAGCGCGCCGAAGCCATCCCCCTGCTGCAGGAAATCCTGGATGCCTCCGATGGCATCATGGTGGCCCGTGGCGACCTGGCCGTGGAAGTGGGCAATGCCGCCGTGCCGGGTTTGCAGAAGCGCATGATCAAGATGGCGCGCGCCTCCAACAAGCTGACCATCACCGCGACCCAGATGATGGAGTCCATGATCGTCAACGCCGTGCCGACCCGCGCCGAAGTCTCGGACGTGGCCAACGCCGTGCTGGATGGCACCGATGCCGTGATGACCTCGGCCGAGACCGCCTCCGGCAAGTATCCGGTGGAAACCGTGGAAGCCATGTCGGCCATCTGCCTGGAAGCGGAGCGCTCCGAGAACGTGCAGCTGGACGCCGATTTCCTGAACCTGCGCTTTACCCGCGTGGACCAGTCCATCGCCTATGGCGCGCTCTTTACCGCGCACCACCTGCGCGTGAAGGCCATCGCCGCGCTCACCGAATCCGGTTCGACGGCACTGTGGATGAGCCGTCACAACATCGATATCCCGATCTTTGCGATCACCCCCAATGTCGCCACGCGCCGCAAGGCTTCGCTGTTCCGCAACGTGCATACGCTGGAACTGGCCCAGGCGCCCGACACCGAAGCCATGTTGAAGGGCGCCCAGGATCTGCTGCTGGCGCAAGGCGTGGTGCAGAAGGGTGACCTGATCGTCGTGACCTGGGGCGAGCCCATCGGCCAGGTCGGCGGCACCAATGCGCTGAAGATCCTGCGCGTTGGCGAGTACTGATTTTTCATCGTTCTGGAGTTTTCATCATGCCTCTCGTATCCATGCGTCAACTGCTGGACCATGCCGCCGAAAACGGTTACGGCCTGCCGGCGTTCAACGTCAACAACCTGGAGCAGGTCACTGCCATCATGGAAGCCGCCAATGAAGTCGGCGCGCCCGTGATCATGCAAGCCTCCGCCGGTGCCCGCAAGTACGCGGGTGAAGCCTTCCTGCGCCACCTGATCTCGGCGGCCGTGGAAGCCTATCCGCACATCCCCGTGGTGATGCACCAGGATCACGGCCAGTCGCCGGCGGTCTGCATGGCGGCCATCAAGTCCGGTTTCTCTTCCGTGATGATGGATGGCTCGCTGGAAGCCGACGGCAAGACCGTGGCCAGCTACGAGTACAACGTCGAAGTCTCGCGCAAGGTGGTCGAGTTCTCGCACGCCATCGGCGTGACGGTCGAAGCTGAACTGGGCGTGCTGGGTTCGCTGGAAACCATGAAGGGCGACAAGGAAGACGGCCACGGCGCTGACGGCACCATGACCCGTGAACAGCTGCTCACCGACGTGAACCAGGCGGCCGACTTCGTCAAGGCCACCCAGTGCGACGCGCTGGCCATTGCCATCGGTACTTCGCACGGTGCCTACAAGTTCTCGCGCAAGCCCACCGGCGACATCCTGGCCATCGATCGTATCAAGGAAATCCACGCCCGCATCCCCAACACCCACCTGGTGATGCACGGTTCTTCGTCGGTGCCGCAGGAACTGCTGGCCGAGATCCGCGAATTCGGCGGTGACATGAAGGAAACCTACGGCGTGCCGGTCGAAGAAATCCAGGAAGGCATCAAGCACGGCGTGCGCAAGATCAACATCGACACCGACATCCGTCTGGCCATGACCGGCGCGATCCGCCGCTACCTGTTCGAGAACCCGTCCAAGTTCGACCCGCGCGACTACCTGAAGCCTGCCCGCGAAGCCGCCAAGCTGGTCTGCAAGGCACGTTTCCTGTCCTTCGGCTGCGAAGGCCAGGCGGGCAAGATCAAGCCGGTCTCGCTGGAAAAGATCGCCGAGAAGTACAAGAGCGGCGAACTGGCGCAGATCGTCCAGTAAGCACGCAAGCCGCTGAACGGCCTACGCCGGACGCAAGGCCCCACCGACCGGAATCGCCCTGAAAATGGCGGTTCCGGTTTTTGACTTTACGAGAAGACCACCATGAGCAGTCTCTACAAATCCTCGATCACTTCCCTGCCGCTGCTGGGCACAGGCAAGGTCCGCGAAAACTACGCCGTCGGCGACGACAAGCTGTTGATCGTGACCACTGATCGCCTCTCGGCGTTCGATGTCATCATGAACGAACCGATTCCCGGCAAGGGCAAGGTTCTGAACCAGATGAGCGATTTCTGGTTCGAGAAGCTGGGCCACATCGTGCCCAATCACCTCACCGGCGTCGATCCCGAGTCCGTGGTGAGCCCGGCCGAAGTGGAGCAGGTGCGCGGACGCGCCGTGGTGGCCAAGCGCTTGAAACCCATCCTGGTGGAAGCCGTCGTGCGCGGCTACATCATCGGTTCCGGCTGGAAGGATTACCAGGCCACCGGCGCGATCTGCGGCATCCAGCTGCCAGCCGGCTTGCAGCAGGCTTCCAAGCTGGAACAGCCGATCTTCACCCCGGCCGCCAAGGCCGACCTGGGCGAACACGACGAAAACATCAGCTTCGAAGAAACCGAAAAGCGCATCGGCACCGAACTGGCGCACAAGATCCGCGACGTCGCCATCCAGCTCTACAAGGAAGCCGCTGACTACGCGGCTACGCGCGGCATCATCATCGCCGACACCAAGTTCGAATTCGGCCTGGATGACAACGGCGTGCTGCACCTGATGGATGAAGTGCTGACTGCAGACTCCTCGCGCTTCTGGCCGGCGGACAGCTACCAGGTCGGCATCTCGCCGCCGTCCTTCGACAAGCAGTTCGTGCGCGACTACCTGGAAACCGTCGAGGGCTGGCAGAAGACCCCGCCTGCACCGGCGCTTCCGGCCGAGGTGATCGAAAAGACCGGCGCCAAGTACCGCGAGGCGCTGGAACGCCTGACCGGCGAGAAGCTCAAGGACTGACGAGGACCGGACATGAACGATACTGTCAAACCGTTGATCGGCGTAGTCATGGGTTCGTCCTCCGACTGGGAGGTGATGCAGAATGCGGTCGCCATCCTCAAGGACTTTGGCGTGCCCTTCGAAGCCCAGGTGATCTCCGCGCACCGCATGCCGGACCAGATGTTCGCCTACGCCGAGAGCGCCCGCACGCGCGGCCTGCGCGCCATCATCGCCGGTGCCGGCGGTGCCGCGCACCTGCCGGGCATGATCGCTGCCAAGACCATCGTCCCGGTGCTGGGTGTGCCGGTGCCTTCGAAGTACCTGCGTGGCGAGGATTCGCTGCTCTCCATCGTGCAGATGCCCAAGGGCATTCCGGTGGCCACCTACGCCATCGGTGAAGCCGGTGCCGCCAATGCGGCGCTGTCGGCCATCGCCATGCTGGCCACCACTGACGCGGCCCTGGCTGAAAAGCTGGAAGCCTTCCGCAAGACCCAGACGCAAGTCGCCCTCGACATGAAGTTGCCTGTATGACCCAGCAGTCCGCCTCCACCCTTCGTCCCGCCGTTCCCTCGACCACTCCGGCCACCTGGCTGGGCGTGATGGGCGGCGGCCAGCTCGGCCGCATGTTCGCCCACGCGGCGCAGAGCATGGGCTTCAAGGTCGCCGTGCTGGAAGCCGATGCCGACTGCCCGGCCGGGCAGGTGGCGGACCGCCTCATCAACGCCGCCTACGACGATGGTGCGGCGCTGGCCGAACTGGGGGCGCTGTGTGCGGCCATCACGACCGAGTTCGAGAACGTCTCGGCCAAGAGCCTGGCCACGCTGGCGGCACAGACCTTCGTGGCACCGGCGGCTTCCGGCGTCTCGATTGCGCAGGACCGCACTGCCGAGAAAGCCTTCTTCACCGAATGCGGATCGCAGTCCGGCGTGCTGCCGGCCCCGCACCTGGTGATCAACAGCGAGGCTGATATCGATGGCCTCGATGCCAACCTGCTGCCGGGCATCCTCAAGACGGCCCGCATGGGTTACGACGGCAAGGGCCAGGTACGCGTGCGCACCATCGACGAAGTGCGCGCCGCGTTCGCTTCCATGAAGGGCGTGACCTGCGTGCTGGAAAAGATGCTGCCGCTGGCCTATGAAGTCTCGGTGCTGGTGGCGCGTGGCCATGACGGCCAGGCCGTGGTCTATCCGATTGCCGAGAACGTGCATCGTGACGGCATTCTCTTTACCACCACCGTGCCCGGTCCCAACATCAAGGCCGATGCTGCTGCGCGTGCGCAGCAGGCGGCCTTGCAGATCATCGGCGCGATGCAGTACGTCGGTGTGCTCTGCATCGAATTCTTCGTGCTGGACGATGGCGCGCTGGTGGTCAACGAGATGGCGCCGCGCCCGCACAACAGCGGCCATTACACCATCGATGCCTGCGTCACCAGCCAGTTCGAACAGCAAGCCCGCGCCATGGCGCGCCTGCCGCTGGGCGATACGCGCCAGCATTCGCCTTCGGTGATGTTGAACATTCTCGGCGATGTCTGGTACGAGGATGACACGGACGCCCAGCGCGAACCGGCCTGGGATCAGGTGCTGGCACTGCCCGGTGCGCACCTGCACCTGTACGGCAAGGCGGAAGCACGCCGTGGCCGCAAGATGGGTCATGTCACCTTCACCGGCGCCACGCTGGCCGATGCACAGCGACAGCTGGCGGCCGCCTGCGCCATCCTCGGCATCACGCTGTAAGCGAGGCGGGTGATGAACGACAAGCGCGCTTCTTCCACCGTGACCATCGATGCCGCGGCCATCATGCATGCCGCGCGCAAGCTGGAGCAGGGCGGTCTGGTGGCCTTCCCGACCGAGACCGTCTACGGCCTCGGGGGTGACGCCGAGAATCCGGCTGCCATTGCTGCCATCTATGCGGCCAAGGGACGGCCTGCCAATCATCCGGTGATCGTGCACGTTTCACCGGAAGCCGATATCGGTTACTGGGCCGCGTCGGTACCGGTGGAAGCGCGGCGCCTGATTGCCTCGTTCTGGCCTGGTCCGCTCACGCTGATCTTGAAGCGCGCTGCGCACATTCCCGATGCCGTGGCCGGTGGCCAGGATTCGGTGGGCGTGCGCTGTCCTTCGCATCCGGTGGCGCAAGCGCTGCTGCGCGAATTCCGTGGCGGCAAGGGCGGCATCGCCGGCCCCTCGGCCAACAAGTTCGGACACGTCAGCCCGACCACCGCCGAGCACGTGCGCGAGGAATTCGGCAGCGATGCTGACAGCCTGGTGGATTACGTACTCGACGGCGGACAGAGCGAAGTGGGCATCGAATCCACCATCGTCGATCTGTCCCGCATCGAGACCCATGGTCCCGTGCTGCTGCGCCCCGGCCAGATCAGCGCGGATCGTATCGCTGCCGTGCTCGGTGTGCCCCTGGCCACGCCCGACGCCACTGCACCGCGCGCATCAGGCACGCTCGATGCGCACTATGCACCGCAGGCACCGGTGGTGCAGGTGGCGCCTGCGGAGCTGCCGGCGCTGCTGGGCAAGCTGGTCGGCATCGGTCAGAAGGTCGCGCTGATCCAGCGTGAATTCCGGGGCGAGGATGTGCCCGGCGTGAGTGTGATCCGCCCCATGCCGCCCACTGCCGATGCGTATGCCCACGATCTCTATGCCGCCCTGCGCGATATGGACCATACGGGCGCTGACCTCATCGTGGTGGAATCCCTGCCCCTCAGTGCAGAATGGCAGGGCGTCAACGACCGCCTGCGCCGCGCTGCCTTCGATTCGCAAGGTTTGCTGGCGCGCCTGCTCCCAAGCTGAGCAGTGGTTCTGCGGCGGCGAACCTGAACGCTGCGGCTCGCTGCCATTCCTGAAATCCTCCGCTCGGCCGCGCCGGTACTGACCTTTGGGTCAGTACGCGGTTGCCAAAAGCCGACAAGCACGTTCGTGCTCTTCACATGTTCTATACAAATTGTGACAAAGCTGGCATAGTATCTCCAAGGAATAGCACGCGCGTTCTTTTTGTTTCGTCAGTGTAAAAACCACGTACTTACCAGTTACGCAGGATTACGTTGAATAATGAAAAACGGTAACCAGCCGTGAGATCAATCCCGTCCGACGCCTGAGGCCGGGAATAATAAATCCGGGCACTGCCCGCAACTCTTGGAGACAGCAATGCAAAAACAATTTTCCCTTCTGCCGAAGATCGCCGCCCTGTCCGTGATGGCAGCTTGCGCTGCACCGGCCATGGCGCAAACGGCGGGCAGCACCGTCGTCAACCTGGGCTGGTTCCACTTTGCACCGCAGGATTCCAGCGAGATTCTGCGCAAGAATGATGGTCCGGGCGCAGGCCCGATTCCAGGCTCCGGTTCCACCGTGAAGAACACCGACACCCTGGGTATCGCTTTCACCCATTACCTCACCGACAATTTCTCGCTGACCGCTGACGTGGGCATCCCACCGACCTTCAAGCTCGACGGCACCGGCACCCTGGCTGGCGTGGGCCAGGTCGGCAAGGCCAAGCAGTGGAGCCCGGCCATCGTGGCGAAGTACCACTTCGGTGACGCCAACACGGCGTTCCGTCCCTTCGTCGGCGCCGGCGTGACCTACGTCTGGTACGACAATGTCGAACTGACCGACAACTTCCAGCGTACCATTTCCGGCAAGTACACCAACGGTGCCATCAGCAGCGCCAAGTCCAGCGCCAGCCTGAGCTCCTCCTGGGCACCGGTGCTGACCGTAGGTGCCAACTACAACTTCGACAAGAACTGGTCCGTAGGCCTGTCCGTTTCATACGTTCCGTTGAAGACCGATGCCACCATCACCACCGAGCTGCCGGCCTTGGCAGGTGGTACCACCCACTCGAGCACCAGCCTGACGATCAACCCGATCGTGACCTTCCTGTCGGTCGGCTACCGCTTCTAAAAACGGAAAGCTGCTGCAAAAAAATGGCGCCCGGATGTTCCGGGCGCCATTTTCTTTTTGGGCGACTGCCTCAAGGCACAGCAGACGCGGCGTTCAGAAAGCCTCAGTCTTCGTGAACCGGCCGTTGTGGAAGACCAGCGCGGCCTGCGGGTCGACTTCGCAATGTTCCACCTCGCCCACGAAGATGACGTGGTCACCTTCCGGATACTGGCTGCGGTTGTGGCATTCGAACCAGGCTGAGGCGCCTTCCAGCACCGGTTGTCCGGTGCGCGAGAGGCGGTAGGCCACACCCTCGAAGCGGTTCTCCATCTTGCTGGCGAACTGCTGCGCCAGATGGGCTTGCTCGGCGCTGAGGATGTTGATGACGTAATGCGAGTTGCCCGAGAAGACCGGCAGGCTGTTGGCGCGCGTGGCCAGGCTCCACAGTACCAGGGGCGGGTCCAGCGACACCGAATTGAAGGAGCTGGCGGTCAGTCCCAGGAGGGTGCCATCGGCCAGGCGCGTGGTGATGACGGTGACCCCTGTGGCGAACTGCGACAGGGCCTGGCGGAAGTGCGCCGCGTCGAACTGACGCGCTTCGGCGCGGGGAAAGCGTGTGTGCATCGGGAGTCTGCTTGGAGGTCGAAGCGCTGCGGCGTGCGCCTTGCGGCCAGCCGGTCAATGCGCGGAGATGCACATGATAACGGATCGCGCGCAGTCTTGCCTTGCGGGCTGGGCGTGGATGACTTGAGAATGCTTCACATCGGCCTCACTTGAAGTGCTGAATTGGAGTAAAGTTTTACAACAAGCAACTTAACGGGAGAACATCATGGCCACGGAAATCGCAGTACTCGGCGGCGGCTGCTTCTGGTGCCTAGAAACCTAGTTATGTGGTTATGTCTTTAAAATCATCAACTTAAGTTTTGACAAAAGACATTCTGGCAAATTTTTGCCAAATATTGACCTTCCCGGCCCCACTCCTAAGCGGCCAAGATCTCTTTCTCTGGCGGCACTAGCCGCACCCTTCCACTCCACACACCGACTCAGCTAGGCAGGCATCAGAGCTTGCTTGCTGGCCTCTTGATTAAAACAAAACGATACCGTATAGTCTCGTCATAACGAGACTATGGAGTCTCCTTTTGCTTGATTAGGAGGTAATGGCAATGGTCAAAGTGAAGACCGCTGCACGCCGTGAGGCTATCTTGGCCGCCGCCAAGCAAGTCTTTCAGGAAGTGGGGTTTGACAGAGCTTCAATGGACGAAGTCGCCGCTCGATTCGGTGGTGCCAAGGCGACTGTCTATCGCTATTTCGGCAGCAAGGAAGCTCTATTCAAAGAGCTAATTAGCCAAACCGCCAATGAAATGGGCGGCGGTATGGATTTGCTTTTCAAGAGCATGGGCATAGAGGCCCAGGAAGGCCAACTTCCCGACCATGCCATGCAAATTCTCTCGTTGCTTGATCCCACCCGCGACATTGAATCCACTTTGCGAATGCTGGGCTACGAGGCATTGAAAAAAGCTCATACACCAGAACGGTTTGCAGGGACGCGAATGATAGTCGCGGCATCCTCAGATCCAGAGATAGGCCGAATCTTCTACGAGCAGGGGATTGGTCGAGCAATGAAATTCCTTGAGCACTACTTCGCACGGGTCATAGAAGCTGGGAAAGTTCGCCCAGCAGACCCATGCATTGTTGCTCGCGATTTCCATGCATTGCTTGATTCCGAGGTTTATTACCTCGGCTTATTCAATGTCAAAACCACTCTTGACGACACCTACATTACCGAAGTTGTGGATCGAGCGGTGGACATTTTTCTCAGAGCCTACAAAGTCCCTTCCCCTCAATCGCCGCAATAAGCCGTGGCTCCTTTCCACCAACTAGAAAGAAGGTAATTATGAAAATGTCAGAAATTCCTAAGGCTGCCGCTGCAGCATTGGGCATGAGTATTATTTGTTCGTCCGCATTCGCACAAGACAACTCTAGCGAATCGCAATGGTCGCTGGGACTAGGGGCAATTACAAAACAAAAGGTCTATCGCAGCATTGATCGTGATAATTTCGTTTTGCCTCTTTTGAGCTATGAAAATAAGTGGGTCAGTGTCGGTGTTCCCAAGGCCGACTTAAAGCTGTATGAACCGAATGAGTCATTGTCTTTCCGCCTCCGTGCTCGTTATGACGGTGACGGCTACGATCCAGAGGATTCGCCTTTTCTATCCGGAATGGAAAAACGCAAGAGCAGTGTTTGGGTTGGCGGTGCTTTCATTTGGAAAAATGATTATGCCAATGTTACTGCTGAATTACTTCACGACGGATTAGGCAACAGCAAAGGCACACGGGCTGGTCTTCAAATTGACCACCGTTTTGGTTTTGGCAAGTTCGGACTGACACCCCGCATGGGTGTTGAATGGTATGACCGCAAGTTCGTTGATTATTACTATGGTGTTCGAGCTTCGGAAGCGACTGCCGTTCGTAGTGCCTACCAAGGCGGCTCCACAACAGCACTGGATGTAGGGTTACGGTTGGATTACAGCCCAGCTCGCCAGCACACCCTATTTTTAGATGTCGGAGCCAAAACATTCGGCAGTGCTATCAAAGACAGCCCGATTGTGGAGAAATCGAACCAAACCACGGTGGGTATTGGCTATCTGTATCGGTTCTGATTTAAACCGCACTCAGCACAAAAGCGAAAGGCCAGTCTTACGACTAGCCTTTTTCTTTTCGTTAGAGTCGGCACCAAACCCCAACAGCAATTGCTCTCAGAGCATGTCATGTATGTGGGGAGTATCTACGCTAGATCCTTCTGGCGGCTTGATCAGCACCCACGGCCGCACCCCAAGGGCTTTTGCTATGGCCTCAATGTTGGACAGCGACACATTCCACCGTGATCGCTCCACCGCAGAGACATAGGTCCGATCAAGGCCGCACTCCAAGGCAAGGGCCTCTTGTGACCAGCCCTTCTGCACTCTCAGCAATCGCACATTGAAGGCCAGCACCCCACGGAGGTCGTCAGGGGCTGGGAGTTCTGTTGGTGGTTTGGGCTTGGCAGACATGACACCAAGCTACCCATCTGATACATTTGCATCTACGGAGTTTGCTACACACATGAGCAGGCCACCGTTTAGCAGACCTCTCAATCAGAATGGAGCAAAAATGGCAATCCAATGTCCAAAGTGCGGCAGCGATCAAGTTCAATCAGTCAAGGCAATCCTTCAATCAGGCACAACCTACAGCACCGGTTCCGTGAGCGGGGTGGGTCTTGGGACTGACGGTGCAGGAGTCTTCACAGGAAGTAGCAGCAGCACCAGCCAGACAACATTGGCCGCACGATTCAGCCCACCCAAGAAGCCCAAGAAATTAGAAATTATTGCGGGTGCAGTAATGTCACTCGCCACAAGTGCTTGGCTGTTCAGCAAAAGCCCGCTTATGGCAATTTCCATTGGAATTATTCTGTGGTGGGCATGGGAGATCCGTGCCTACAAGAAACGGGACAAGAAATATAAAGATGAATATCCAGTTTGGAAAAACATGCACGACCACGGATTTTATTGCCACCGTTGTGCGAATGCTTTTCCAGTGAAATGAGATAGGAACCCCGCTCAACAAAAAAGCCAGTCAAATGACTGGCTTTTTATTTACTACTGCACTCTTGACAATTGCTAGATTTTCAATATAAGTGCAATAACCGTTTCTCGCGCGGAAAATTCAATCGTAATTGAAAATCAAAGATTGTCAAGAAAGAATAAAGATTAAATTGCCGCAACGAGAACTGTTAGGGCAATTTTTTTATGCGTCGATTAAGTTCCCCGGTCGAAAAATTGCTAACGCGAATGGCTTGTATGAAGGCAGGTTAAAAATATTCAGGGGCAATGCTCCTGATAACTGTAAATCCCCCCAAGCAGGTAGCGAACACAACTAATGCGAACTTCATTATTGTGGAAGTAGGCTAGAACTTAAAAGGCGAAGTTGGAAAGCCACAGGGAAGACAAGGCAAGACCCCCCAACTGTTCTATTAACAGAACGAACTTGCTAAACGGAGGTGGTTAATAATTCTCCGTCCGGTGCTATGTGGTAGCTATCACACGGTTTCAGCAACGGCAAAGTCCGGACCCGATATTTTCGGGTTTGGGTAAGACTTTGCCGGAACCGTGTGATAGCACGGTGAAGGCAAAGTACAATTAAACCATCATCCGTACAGAATTTAGTAAGAGTACAAAAGAAAAAGTAATTAATACCATTCAAGCAAAGAAGAACCCGACAGGGGTTCTATGAAATAGAACAAAATTGGAAGCGGCAAAAATTTTTTCGCAGCACAAACACAAAGGCCAGTCATTAACTGGCCTTTTTACATTTTGGAAGGATCCTGGCGAGCAGGTCCATTTTCACTTTCGTGATCTCGCTGTTTGAATTTTTTCATACCTGTATGAAAGCATAAGCTCAGTCATTCTATCGGTGAACTCATTCAGCACCTGGAATTTTTCTTCTTCGCTCAGGTCTGGTTTACTTTGGTGAATTTGCTCAAACTCATGACAAAGATCAGCACATTCTCTCTGATATTTTTCCTCTAGAAATAAGCTCATTTTGACCACCCAAGGAAATCAGCCCAAGCCTGGTCTACTTCACTGACTGCCGCATTCACTTCCGCAACAGTGGAGGTTGGTAACTGCTTTTCGTCCACGGACTTGACAAAGCCACTGACCACCTTACGAATGATCCAAGCCAAGCTTTGCTCATTGTTAGCGGCAATCTCTTTCAATCTGTTGAGGTCACGGGCCTCAAAAAACACATTGGTTCTCTCCATTTTTTTCTCCTTGAATATATTCAAGAGTTAACAAACGGAGGGCCGAAATCAAGTCAGTCTTGCTATCGACTTGAACACCTGTATTCACGGTCTTTCTGGCTCCGTATAGTGAATACATAGCCACTGCTGGCAGCAGAACACTTGTATTCAACCTCCAGTGAATACCTATCTCCGCTATCGAATTTCACCCAGGCCGTGGACATTTCATTTTCATTTCGTAAGATAAAAACATAAGAAGCAAGGCCAATTTCTCCAAACGAAACTTACGGCTATTTCATAGTCTCGTTTCTGGAGAAATCCCTTGATAGGGCTCCGCCCTATGACCCATAAGAACAATACGGAGACAACAAAAATGGCAACAGCAAAACAACATCCAGGAAGGACAAACGACGATCACCTATATAAACGAGATACAAGATTTGAGGTCAGACTTTCAGCAATTGAATATGAGGCTTTTGCCGCTCAATGGCACAAGTCAGGCAAGCACAACTCAATGGCCCGCTATGCTCGTGCCTGCATGTTTGGCGACGAGGACAAGATAGAAATTCACCTGAACCAGAAAAAGCAGGCAGCCCTTGATCGCCTCAAGGTGCAAGGTGCCCTTGGCAAGATTGGCTCCAATTTCAATCAGATTGCCAAGCAGTTGAACTCAAAATATGACTTCATAACTGCCAAGACCTTGATTTATGAAATGGAAAAAATCAGGCTTGAGCTTGAAAAGATTTCCGATATGAACAACGGGGAATGACATGCTGCATATCCGAATGAAGCATGGGAAAGGAGATCCGCAGAAAGCCGCCGACTATCTTTTGAGTGATAAGGATCACACTGGCAAGCCTCGCTCTGTCATACCTGAAATTCTGGACGGTGATCCCAACAATGTCGCCAAGATTGCCAGCATGACCACCAGAGCCCACAAGTATGCAAGTGGGGCATTGGCCTTTCGCGACGAGGAAAAGCCCACCGTGGCCCAGCAGCAGGCCGTTATGAGGGACTTTGAAGCCGCCTTCCTTCCCGGCCTTGAGAAAGACAAGAACTACTCTATTGCATGGGTTGCCCATTGGGACAAGGGCAATCTCGAACTGAACTACTTTCTTGCTACAACCGAGCTAACCACCGGCAAGCAGTTGAACCCTTTTCCACCTGGCACCCTTCAACATGAGTTCAATGATGCATGGGTTCAGAACACCAATCAAAAACTTGGCTATGACCAAGTCGTCACTGATCCGCTGAAAATCTCCTGTTCAAAATTTGAGAGGAAAATTCTCCCACTCAAAGAAGCTACCGCCGATATCTGCGAACAGGCCAAGTCTCACAAAGAAACCAGAAATAATTTGGAAGAACTTTTCAAGTCTGCCATTGAGCATGACGAGATTAAAAGCCGTCAGGATATTATTGATTTACTCCAGGAACACGGCGACATAACCAGAGTCGGCAATGATTACATTTCATTCAAGCCAGAGGGCGAAGCAAAAGCCATTCGCTTGAAAGGCCCTGTTTTTGAGGAAGGGGCAGACTATAAGGAATTAAAAGAAAAATCCAAAGACTACCAACAGCCCAAGCAAGAGCGAAAGAATTTGACTCAAGATCAGTTCCAGAAGAACGAGGAAAAAATTAGTCGCTTGAAGCAGTCTCGCCTTGAATATTTCAAGAAGCAGTATCAGCAGAAGGAAAAGAAGGTTCGCATTTTCGGTCCAAAGTCCATGAGGGTAAACAAGTCTGCTTCTTCCAAATCAACACAACAGCCTAGACAGCAAAAAAACCAAGAGCAAATACCTGACCCAATGGAGGCAATGAACGAAATGATGAACGAAGTCAGACAGGAAAACGAACAGGCATTGAGAAAGCAGGAAACATTTGAAAAGCTGGACAACAAGAAACAGGAAGTCGCCAAGCCTACTGATTCAATCGTGGCGAAATCTAATGACAGCAAACAGATTCAGCACAATCGCAAACCCGCTATCGCCGCATTTAGCCAGCTTTCCTACAGCTCAAGAGCAGTATTTATTTCTGTCCAAATTCACCAGATATTGTTTTTCAAATTAACTTTGGAATTGCAGATTGGCAACCTGAACCAATTCAAGCTGTCCGATTTAATTCAAATTCAATCACTCAAGCAGAAGATTGCAGTGCTAGAGCAGCAAATTGCCGTCTTAAAGGCAGAGCAGGAACAAGCAGCAGAAACCGAGCTAATCAACCAATATGCCAACCGCTACAGGAACGGCAACACAGGCGGCAGGCTAAAAATCTAATTCCCTGCCGGTGGCTCCTACTTCATTTCCGTGAATGTTCCATTCACAGAAATAAAGCAGGCAATAAAAAAAGCACCTTCCTTTGCAGAGAGGTGCCGCAGGCAAAAAGGACCGCTTCGTCGGGTCCTTCTGGGGAATCAAGAAGGCCGCTTATTTCCTGGTCGGCAGCTTGATAGGGCTATATCGTTTAGTGGTTTGCTTGTTGCTATGACCAATAGACCGCATGATTTGTTCTTGACTGGTTAGGCCAGAAGGAGGCAACTCACTGATATGGTTCTTTTCCAAGGTTCGGACATTCTCAATGCCGAGCAATTCACTAATGAGAATGGAGAAATTAGCCCCGTCCATCCCTGTAATCTGTCCAATATTGAAAACCAGATTGCTGATTGCCTCTCGTCTGAAAAAGTGAAACCTGAATTTTTCCAAGCCAAGGCGGTCAATCAGCTTATCAAATGAGCCAGAGAAGCCGAGCAGGGTATAGGTGAACAATCTAGGGTCATTTTCCCTCTTTGGGACAGTCTCCAAGATTTGGCGGGCTTCTTTGGTAATAACTACCTTGCGAGGTTTCCCTGACTTTGTTTGATAAAGTTGGATATAGTTTTCGTCCCAGTTAATTTGTTCCCATGTGAGCGGCACAACTTCACTGCGGCGAAAGCCGCAATAATATGCAAGCAAAGAGATTTGCTTCAATTCTGGATTAGAGTATTCATCCAGAGCTTTAAACAAAATTTCCTTTTCTTCTTTACCTAGACGATAGACATTTTTCGGATCACGATTTTTCAGTAATTCTTTATCGTAGTCATCAACAGGATTGCGAATTCCTTTGAACTTAGCTTCTTGGTGTCGCAGGTTTTCAAACAGTTTTTTGATAAACGAAAGCTCACGAGAAACGGAAATCTTGGAGACATTGCGGCCAAGGGTGTTCTTGCGATTGCCAGTCATGGCAGGGGTGGTGAGCCGTGCCTTGATATAGTCGTTAATTTCAATATAAGTAACTTGTTCAGGCTTGAAATCGCCCAATCGTTTCTTTGTGCCACTGGAGATAGCCTTTTGGGCCATTTGAGCGAGCAAGCCCCCAGCTTGCAATAGCGGCTCTGCAATCTCGTTGTGACGGTCGGGAATAGCGGTATTTTCAATTGTCTTGAAAAAAGATAATTTGCTAACCCGATTCCGCCTTTTGAGATCGTCGCCTTCTGGAGCTTCTGGAATGTGCTGGGCAATGTATTGCTTGATATAGAAAGAAAGCGGCGGGCTTGTCAGCAAGTCAGCTATCTTTTTGACCTTTTCGTCCCTATCAAGCTCAATCTTGTTAAGTGTCTGCCTGCCGATATTTGATTGATAGGTGGCAAGCAAGTCCTTTGCTTGTTCTAAGGTATCGCATAGCTGATCAACCTTGATCGGATCGCCGTTTATTTTCTTATTGACACGAACTCGGAATTTGACCTGCTTTTCCTTGGTCTTCGTCTTGTTTTTCCAATAAACTTGTGTTATGCCACGAGGCAGGGCAGACATCGGCGGGCTCCTTGTGCTGGCCAAGGCCACAACTATGAGGGTGGTCTTTGGCAAATTTCTGCCAATTTTACCCCGGATTTCTGGTATTTTGTCAAATTTTAGGAAGCGGCCAAAATGGAAAAATACAAGGAAAATCAACAAGGTGGGAAACTTGAAACAGCTACTTTAGGCGGCGGGTGTTTCTGGTGCCTGGAAGCGGTGTACCAGCAGGTCAAGGGCGTGCAGTCGGTGGAGTCCGGCTATACCGGCGGCAGTGTGGCCAATCCCAGCTATGAGCAGGTGTGCGGCGGCCAGACCGGGCATGCGGAGGTGGTCAAGCTGGCTTTCGACCCGCAGCAGATCAGCTACCGCGAGATCCTGGAAATTTTCTTCACCATCCATGATCCGACCACCCTGAACCGCCAGGGCAATGACGTCGGCACGCAATATCGTTCAGTCATCTACTACCAGGACGCCACCCAGCACGATACGGCCAAGCACATCATCGCCGAGATGGCGCTGGTGTGGGATGCCCCCATCGTGACCGAACTGTCGCCGCCGCAGACTTACTACCGCGCCGAGGACTACCACCAGAACTACTTCGTGCAGCATCCTTTCCAGGGCTACTGCGCCTTCGTGGTGGCGCCCAAGGTGGCCAAGCTGCGGGAGGTGTTTGCAGAGAAGAGCAAGCCGGAATAAATCTTCGCTGCGCGTGGCGACGCAGAACGTACAACGGGCCTGCCTCTGGTAAGAGGACAGGCCCGTTGTTTTATGGGGCTGGCGAACGCTTATTGTTGTGCGTAGATGTACTTGCGCGACCACGGCAGCTGCTGTGCGCTGCGGCCGGATTTGGTGCAGATGACCTGGTACAGCGAGATCCAATCCCGTTCGAATCCATAGGCGCTGCCGGCCAGGTAGACGCGCCAGATGCGGTAGCGCTTCTCGTCGGTCACCCGGTGAATGGCCTCGGCATTGGCTTCGAAATTGTCGGCCCAGATGCCGCAGGTGCGGGCATAGTGGCGCCGCAGGTTCTCCACGTCGAAGGCTTCCAGGCCGCCTTCCTGCATGGTCCGCAGCACCGTGCTGATGTGCGGCAGTTCGCCGGCGGGGAATACGTATTTGTCGATGAATTCACCGGCACCATAAGGCGACTCGCCGTTCTCGATATCGGTGCTGGTGATGCCGTGGTTCATGGCCATGCCGCCATCGGCCAGCAGCTTCCTGATCTGGGCGAAATACGTCGGCAAATTCTTGATGCCCACATGCTCGAACATGCCCACCGAGGTGATGCGGTCAAAGGTGCCGGTGACGTCACGGTAGTCCTGCAGGCGGATCTCGATACGGTCGCTGAGCCCGGCCGCTTCCACCCGCTCGCGCGCCAGGGCGTACTGGTTCCTGGAAAGCGTCACGCCCACGCAGCGCGCACCGAATTTCTGCGCCGCCCGCAAGACCAGCGCGCCCCAGCCACAACCGATGTCGAGCAGGGTCTGGCCGGGCTTCAACTGGATCTTCTGCAGGATGTGGTCGATCTTCTTGAGCTGGGCCGCGCCGAGATCCTCGTCGCCGTTCTCGAAGTAGGCGCAGGAATACACCATGTTCTCGTCCAGGAACAGCTTGTAGAAGTCATTGGAAACGTCGTAGTGATACTGGATGGCTTCGGCGTCGCGCTTTTTGGTGTGCGTCACGCTGCGCACCATGCGGCCCAGCCGGCCTTCGGCCTTGAGGGTGTTGGAGGCCAGGCCGTTGGCGACCTGGATGATGCTCTTGACCTTGCCCTCGACCTCGATCTTGCCTTCGACGTAGGCCTCGCCCAGGTTGGCCAGCGAGGGCGTGAGCAGTGAAGTGATGGCCGAAGCGTGCGGAACCTTGAGCGTGACTTCAGGCGTACCGCTGCCGAAGTCGTAATGCTGTCCGTTCCACAGCTCCAGCCGCAGTGGCAGGGCCGACACATTGCGAATGTTTTCTACCCAGGCGTCTAGCTTCTTTTCCCAAAACACGATGTCCTCCGCGTCAGTGATGAATGCTGTCCGGCCAGCCCTGGCATGGGGATGTCGTCAGGGCTGCAGGCGCTGCCGTTGCCACTGGCCGTCATCGGAGCGCGTGTAGAGCACGCGGTCGTGCAGGCGGGAGGGTCGGCCTTGCCAGAATTCGATGCGATCGGGAATCACGCGGTAGCCGCCCCAGTGTTCCGGGCGGGTCGGATGGTCCCCGAATTGCTGCTTGGTTGCTTCGTATTGCTGTTCCAGTGTCTCGCGGCTGGCGACGGTCCGGCTCTGCTGCGAGGCGATCGCGCCGAGCTGGCTGGCCAGGGGGCGACTGTAGAAGTACGCGTCGCTCTCTTCCTTGGTCACGCGCTCGATCTTTCCTTCGATGCGGACCTGGCGTTCAAGTTCTACCCAGTGGAACAGCAGTGCCACGTAGGGATTCTCCGCTACGTCAGCGCCCTTGCGGCTGTCGTAATTGGTAAACCAGGTAAAGCCCAGCTGATCGAACTGCTTGATCAGCACGATGCGCGATGAAGGCCGCCCATCGGACCCGACCGTGGCCACGCTCATGGCGTTGGGCTCGGGGATCTGGGCCTTGGTCGCTTCCTCGAACCAGACGGCAAACTGGTCAATCGGGTCGGCGGCCGTGTCAACTTCGGACAGGCTGGCGCGGCTGTAGTCTTTACGTAGGTCAGCTAACGACATGCTTCTTGCTCCTTGGGGAGTGGCGCTAGATTAGCGCGTTTCAAAATGTTTTGCAGAGCAGCAAAACGGCGAATGCGAGCCATTGTGCGGCTTGGCGGGCGGTTGCTCCATGATCGCAAGCAAGGCGGGCCAATAAAAAAGCCGATGCATTATCGCATCGGCTTTCGTGGTTTGCCGGGGCCGGACCAGGTTGCGCCGGCCCCAGGCAAGGTCAGTCAGGATCAGTTGGTCTTGATCGCTTCGACCTGGATGGCCAGCTTGGTGTCCATCGAGAAACCATACTTGGCACCGTAGTCGATACCGAAGTCGGCGCGGTTGAAGGAGGCCGATGCATCGCCGCCGCAGACTTCACGCTTGAGCATCGGGTGCTGGATGCAGGTGAACTTGTTCAGGGTCAGGGTGACCGGCTTGGTCACGCCGTGCAGGGTCAGTTCGCCTTCGACGGTGGCCGGCTTGTCGCCGTTGAACTTGATGTTGCCCTTGTATTGGGCGGTCGGGTACTTGGCCACGTCGAACATCTCGGCGCTCTTGGCGTGATCGTTCATCTTGGCCATGCCGAAGTCGATGGAGGCGGTATCGATGGTGATGTCGACGGTGCCGGTCTTGGCAGCGCGATCCAGGGTTACGGTGCCGCTGGTCTTGTCGAACTTGCCGCGCCAGATGGACACGCCCATATGGTCAGCTTCGAAGCTGGGGTAGGTGTGGCTGGGGTCGATGCTGTAAGTGTCGGCAGCGTTGGCAGAGACGGCGGCGCCAGCGGCGACGAGTGCGAAGAAGAGGTGATTCAGTTTCATCTGTGTTGATTCCTTGAGTGAGAAAAACCGCTGGGGAGCCCGCCCCTTGCAGGGCGGTGCGTCATGGCGCGGAACGACTTTTATTGATGTTGTTGAGGCTGCTGATGCTGTTGCTACGAATTACTGGGCCACGATGTGGAACTTGATCGTCACTTCATCGGCCACCATGCCGGTATCCTTCCATTCGCCTTCACCGATGTTGTAGGTCAGGCGCTTGATGGGCAGGGCACCGTCGAAGACCTGGGCGGCGCCATCCTTCTTGACGGTGAGCGGGAAGCTGACATCGGTGCTCTTGCCCTTGATGGTCAGCTTGCCGGCCACGTCATACTTGCCGGCCCCCGCAGCCTTGATGCTGCTGGCCACGAAGCTGGCCTTGGGGAATTGCGCGGCGTTGAACCACTCCTTCTTCAGCACTTCCTTGTTGTACTCGGCTTCGCCCAGGTCGAAGCTGGTGACATCGATCTCGACCGACGCCTTGCCTTGTTCCGGCTTGGCGGCGTCGAAGTCGATGGCGGCGTTGAACTTCTTGAACTTGGCATCGACCGGGACGTTCAGTTGCTTGAAGGTGGCGGTCACGCCGCTCTTGGCGGCATCCACCTTCAGCGGGGCCGCGTGTGCGGAGAGGGTGACGGCAGCAGCGGCCAGGGTCAGCAGGGTGGGCTTGAGGAAGCGGGTGGAGGAAGTGGCGGTCATGTCGGGTTCCGTAAAAAAACGAGCAATATGAATGATCTTGCGTAGCGTGCGGCTTGCAGGGGATCAGGGCAGCATGCGCTTGAAGATGTTGTCACGATCGATGAACTGGTGCTTGAGCGCGGCCAGCACGTGCAGGGCAAAGGCCGCCAGCAGGGTCATGTTGAGCCAGTAGTGGGTGGCCTTGAGCAGTGGCTTCCACTCAGGATTGGGGGCAATGAGCACCGGCAGCGGTACCACGCCCAGGTAGACCACCGGCACGCCGGCGGCCAGGCTGTAGAAATAGCCGGAGACGGGAATGGCGAACATCAGCACATACAGGCCCAGGTGCAGCCCGTGCGCCGCCGACTGTTGCCAGAGCGGCATGTTGGCCGGGTAGGCCGGGGCCTTGTGCGTGAGGCGCCACAGCAGGCGCACGCAGACCAGCGCCAGTACGGTCACGCCCAGCCACTTGTGCCAAGAAAAATACTTCAGCTTGGTCGGCGTCAGGCCGGGAATGTCGACCATGGTCAGCCCCAGGCCGAAGGCGGAGATGATCAGCAGGGCAATCAGCCAGTGCAGCAGCACGGCGGGTTTGGTATAGCGTTCCATAGGATGTGGCGAGCGTAGGTGGCGTTTGGAGCGGCTGGCTCTGCAATGGTTCTGCAGGGCGGGCAGGCCGGGCTGGCGTCGCGAAATCCGCGAAGATTCCGGGCGGCAAGCGATGATGCCACTCTTTTTGACCCTGCTGAGTATAAAGAGCTTTCGCTGCTCGCATTACTCGCCGAAATCGTACTTCAGCCGTCCGCTTTTGCGAGTAATCCTAACAATGATTCAGGTTTGTGGCCGCACCAATGAAAAATGGCGCACATTGCTGTGCGCCATTTCTTCATGTTGCTGCTCGATGGGCTGAGCTATCAGATCTGCTTGGCCAGTTCCACGGCGGTGCCGATGTAGTTGGCCGGGGTCATGGCCAGCAGGTGGTCCTTGGCTTCTTGCGGGATGGCCAGGCCATTGATGAAGTCGCGCAGGGCGTCCTTGGAAATGCCCTTGCCGCGGGTCAGTTCCTTCAGCTGCTCATACGGATTCTCGATGCCATAGCGGCGCATGACGGTCTGCACCGGCTCGGCCAGCACTTCCCAGGTGGCGTCGAGGTCGTCGGCCAGGCGCTGCGGGTTCACTTCCAGCTTGTTCAGGCCGCGCAGGCAGCTGTCATAGGCCAGCAGGGTGTAGCCGAAGCCCACACCGATGTTGCGCAGCACGGTGGAGTCGGTCAGGTCACGCTGCCAGCGCGAGACCGGCAGCTTCTCGGCCAGGTGCTTGAGGACGGCGTTGGCCATGCCCAGGTTGCCTTCGGAGTTCTCGAAGTCGATCGGGTTGACCTTGTGCGGCATGGTCGAGGAACCGATTTCGCCGGCCTTGGTGCGCTGCTTGAAGTAGCCCAGGGAGATGTAGCCCCAGATGTCGCGGTTCAGGTCCAGCAGGATGGTGTTGGTGCGGGCCACGGCATCGAACAGTTCGGCCATGTAGTCGTGCGGCTCGATCTGGATGGTGTAGGGGTTGAAGGTCAGGCCCAGGCGCTTTTCCACGACTTCTTTGGAGAAGGCCGCCCAGTCGGTCTGCGGGTAGGCCGACAGGTGGGCGTTGTAGTTGCCCACGGCACCGTTCATCTTGCCCAGGATCTCGACGCTGGCAATGCGCTTGGCGGCGCGTTGCAGGCGCGCCACGACGTTGGCCACTTCCTTGCCCAGGGTGGTCGGGCTGGCCGGCTGGCCGTGGGTGCGCGAGAGCATCGGCACGGCGGCGTGTTCGTGGGCCAGGGCGGTCAGCTTGGTGATCACGGCTTGCAGCGAGGGCAGCAGCACGGTGTCGCGTGCGGCCTTCAACATCATGCCGTGCGAGGTGTTGTTGATGTCTTCGGAAGTGCAGGCGAAGTGAATGAATTCGGAGGCGGCCACCAGTTCGGGCACATCCTTGACTTGTTCCTTGAGCCAGTACTCCACGGCCTTGACGTCGTGGTTGGTGACGGCTTCGATTTCCTTGATGCGGGCAGCGTCGGCTTCGGTGAAGTCGGTGGCCAGCTTGTCCAGCAGCGCGCGGGCCTCGGGCGAGAACGGCTTGATCTCGGCGAAACCGGCTTCGGACAGCGCTTGCAGCCAGGCAATCTCGACCTTCACGCGATGGTGCATGAAGCCCGCTTCAGACAGCAGCGGGCGCAGTTGATCGGTCTTGGAGGCGTAGCGGCCGTCCAGCGGGGACAGGGCCGAGAGAGCGGAGAGGGACATGATGGAAACGATGGAAACGGAAGAGATGCGTTGACTGAAGATTGGCGAGTTTTGGCAGGCTTTTATGCCAAAACCCGAATCGCCTGAGCCCGGCATTTTACCATCGGCACGCCGGCCGGCCCAATTTTCCCGTCCGGCGCAGTCCTTTTGGACCGTTGCATTCCGTTCCTGGCGCGATTCTTCATAAAATTGCCAGGAAACGCGAATGTTATAATCGTCTCAGATCATTACTCCACACGCTATGCTAAAACTCATCGGTTCCAATGCCAGCCCGTTCGTGCGCAAGGTGCGCGTCGTGATGGCCGAAAAAAAGATCGATTACGAATTCATCCTGGAAGATGTCTGGAGTGCATCGACCACCATCCAAGAGAGCAATCCGCTGGGCAAGGTGCCCTGTCTGTTGATGGATGATGGAGGCGCCATGTTCGATTCGCGGGTGATCGTTGAATATCTCGATACCCTGACCCCGGTCGGCAAGCTGCTGCCGCCCAACGGCCGTGAGCGCGCCGAGATCAAGTGCTGGGAAGCGCTGGCTGATGGCGCCCTGGATGCCGCCGTGCTGGTGCGCCTGGAAAAGACCCTGCGTCCGACCAAGCAGCAGAGCCCGGAATGGATCAAGCGCCAGTGGAGCAAGGTCGAAGCCTCCTTGAAGGCGATGGCCGAGGGCCTGGGCGAAAAGCCCTTCTGCGTCGGCAACCATTACACCCTGGCCGACGTGGCCGTGGGCTGTGCGCTTGGTTGGCTGGCGTTCCGCTTCCCGGACCTCGCCTGGCGCGAGGATTATCCGCAACTGGCGCGGCTGTTCGACAAGGTGTCGGAACGGGCCAGTTTCAAGGAAACCGTGCCGCATGTGTGAGGCAGGGCCATTGGCCCTTGGGCCAGGTTGGCGATGACGTAAAAAAGCGCGCTCCGAGGAGCGCGCTTTTTGTTTGCCCTGAACGGCTTGCGATTACTCGCTGGCCGGGGACATCTGGCTTTGCAGGTAATTCTGGATGCCGACCTTGTCGATCAGGTCCAGCTGGGTTTCCAGCCAGTCGATGTGTTCTTCGGTGTCATCCAGGATCATCTGGAACAGTTCGCGCGAGACGTAATCGCCATGCTGTTCGCAGGTGGCGATGCCTTCCTTGACGGTCTTGTGGGCCGCTTGTTCCAGCTTCAGGTCGCATTGCAGCATTTCCTGGGTGTTCTCGCCGATCATCAGCTTGTGCAGTGCCTGCAGGTTGGGCAGGCCGTCGAGCATCAGGATGCGGTCGATCAGCTTGTCAGCGTGCTTCATCTCGCCGATGGATTCGGCATATTCCTTGGCGCCGATCTTGTCCAGGCCCCAGTGCTTGTACATGCGGGCATGCAGGAAGTACTGGTTGATGGCGGTGAGCTCATTGGTCAGTTGAGCGTTGAGCAACTTGATGACTGCGGGATCGCCTTTCATGGGGATTACCTTTAAAAATTGATGTGAGAGGAAAACCGCGTTAATTATGGGTGACTGTATAGCTGCCTGACCGCGGACGGACGGATCATAGTCCAGATGCCTGCATTGTTCAGCAAGAATTAGCGGTAATCATTCTTACCTTGGTTGTCCGGTAGACAGAAAATCAAAAAAAACCTCCGTCGCCAGGCGAGGGAGGTTTTCTGGGCAGGCCCGCCATACGGGGGCTTGCGGGGGGCGGGGAAGTGCGCCGCACTTCCCCTTGCTGCTGTGCTGCCGATGTTTACTTCTTGTCAGGATCGGTCACGAAACCGATCTTGGCGAGCCCACCGGACTGCGCCGCCGACATCACCTGCGCCACCTTTTCATACTGGGTGGTGCGCTCGGCGCGCAGGTGCATTTCCGGTTGCGGCTGTTTCTGGGCGGCCACGGCGATGCGGGCGCTCAGTTCGCTGCTGTCGATCTTTTCTTCATTCCAGAACACGTTGCCGGCCGCATCGATGGACAGGTTGATGCTTTCCGGCTTGACCTGGTCCGGCTGGCTGCTGGCCTTGGGCAGGTCGATCTTGACCGCATGGTTCATCACCGGGATGGTGATGATGAAGATGATCAGCAAGACCAGCATCACGTCCACCAGCGGGGTGGTGTTGATCTCGGGATTGAAATCGTCGTCCGAATCGGACAGGGAACCCATGCCCATCATGCCCTCCCGACTGCGGTCAGCTTGGCCTTGCCGCCATTGGGCTGGCCGTCTTCACCGGCGGCGCGGGCACCGGTGACGAACAGGGCGTGCAGGTCGAAACCGAACTTGTTGAGCTTGGCGATGGTGGTCTTGTTGCCGCGCACCAGGGCGTTGTAGCCGAAGGTGGCGGGAATGGCCACGGCCAGGCCCAGCGCAGTCATGATCAAGGCTTCACCGACGGGACCCGCGACCTTGTCGATGCTGGCCTGGCCGGTGGTACCGATGGAGACCAGCGCGTGGTAGATGCCCCAGACGGTGCCGAACAGGCCCACGAAGGGAGCGGTCGAGCCGACCGAGGCCAGCACGGCCATGCCGGTCTGCAGCTTGCCGGAGGCTTCGTCGATGGCCTGGCGCAGCGACAGGGTGACCCAGTCGCTCACCGACAGCTGGTCATGCAAGTGGCCCTTGTGGGCGGTGTGGTGACTCATGGCGGTGACGCCGGCCTTCGCCACTTCGGCGAAAGGATTGTCATGGCCCAGGGTGGCCACGCCTTCGGGCAGGCTGGTGGTATCCCAGAACTGGTGACCGGCGGCGGCCGAGGCCTTGCGGAAACGCAGCAACTGGAAGGCCTTGGTGAAGATCACGTACCAGGACGCGATCGACATGGCCAGCAACAGGACGGCGACGCCCTTGGTAACGAAATCGCCCTGGGCCCAGAGGCTTTCCAATCCGTACGGACTAACTTCCATGATGTTTCCTTCTATTTTTGGCTATCAGATGAGGGGAATGATGAAACGAAATGACTGCCTGGCCGGGCAAGACCCGGCCAGGCGAGATGCTTTGCTCAGTTCAGGCGGAAGGCCAGGCTGCCGACCGTGCTGACGGTGATCGCCTTGCCGTTTTCGATGTAAGGCTTGAAGACGGCGTGCATCACGGCGCTGCGGGCGGCATCGTCCAGGCGCGAGTAGCCGGAAGACTTGGTGATCTCGACCTTTTCGGCACGGCCGCTGGTGTTGACGGTCACGCGGAATTCCACCACGCCTTCTTCACCCATGCGGCGCGAGACGCTGGGATAGGTCGGGTTCGGCTTCTCGATATATTCGATACCGGAAGTAATCTGCTTGGGCAGGACCGGGCCAGGCGGTGCGGCCGGTGCCGGCGTCGGTTCGGCGGCCACCTGCGGTGCCGGTGCGGCCGGTTGTGGCGGCTGGGGTGGCGCAGTGATGGCGGTGGGTGCCGGCGTTTCGGTCACGGGGACCGGCTTGGGCGGTGCCACCACTTTCTTGACGATCTGCACCTGCTTGGGCGGAGCCGGCTCGGCCTTGGGAGGCGCGGGCTCAGGGGCCTTCTCGGGCACGATGAAGGTGGCGATGACTTCCTTGGGAACGGCACTGGCGACCTGGTGGACCAGGCCGCTTTGCAGCGCCCAGAAGAAAGCGATGTGCAACAGGATGATCAGGCCCAGCGGGCCAATCTTGCGTACCTGGCGCATCAGGGCGCTGGGTGGGCTGACACTCATGAGAGACGGTGAAATAGCGTTCATTGATCTGGTTCAAGCAGCGGCCAGCGAGGGATGGAACACCACCGGACGCGCACCTTGCTGTGTTTGACGGGAACTGCTGAGGCATTCGCGCAGGACGTTCTTGGCGCAGGAATGGCACTTGCCGCAGCAGGTGCCCACGCCAAGCTGCTTGCGCAGCTCGGCCATGGACGACACGCCTGCATCGACCGCCTGATGGATCTTGCCTTCAGAGATGTTGTTACAAACACATACGATCATTTTACGCCTTGCTGCCTGCTTCATCAGGCTCTTGACTTGACGATGGCTAAGTTCTCGCTCCTGCAACCATGCGCGAGAAGAAGTTGAATTTTTCCTGCGGCGGCATCGTGCGTTCCACTACATGCGCCCATTGTTCCGACAACTGCTGGCAGGTGGCCCGCAGCACCGGTGCCAGGTTGGGCAGGTCCGCCAGGGCCTTGAGGTGTCTTTCGATCACCGAGGCCAGCTTCACGCAGCTCTGTGTTTCCTGGCTGTTGTTGGCGGTGTAGTGCGACATCAGATGCAGCACGGCGGACACCAGAAGTTCAGGCTGGGCCGGTGCGTTGCTCGGTTCCACGAACGTGGACGTCATGTTCTCGTTGACCATCAAACTCTCCTCGCTGGGCTAGCTTGGCTGGCGGTGCGTCATGACGAACGACGCTGGCTGGCCTGTTTATGGATCCACCTTGTCCTGATACTGCCGGCTTACGCCGTCAGGATCAGCTTGTTCAGCTGGGTCAGACGCAATTTGTAGATGCGACCGCCGTGATCAATCTCAAGCTCGCGCATCTGACGGAACAGGTCCGTACTCTTGATGCGGGTGATCGGCGTTCCGTTGGCGGTCGTGCCCGGCTTGTTGCGACGGTCCATGCTGTTGTCGTTCAGTTGGCTCATTACAATCACCTCCTATTAAATGCGAACAATTCTTATTTAGATTATTTGCGATTTGCGGCGGGATTGCAAGCCCTTTTATCGGTGTGATTGATAATTTTTATCATTTAGGGTCTTGCGGGAAACACTTCCAGCCTATCAAGGCCGTCAAGCTTGCCCAAAAGAAAATGCCCCGGCGCGAAGATCGCGCGCGGGGCATTCAATAGTTGCCTTGGTGAAAGCTTAATCCGGCAGGGCGCCGCTTTCTATGATGCCGCCACCCAGGCAGACGTCGCCGTCATACAGCACCGCGGACTGGCCCGGCGTGACCGCCCATTGCGGGGTGTCGAAGGCCAGCGAGAAGCTGCTGCCGGCATCGGCAAAGCCGCAGGGAACATCGGCCTGGCGATAGCGGGTCTTGGCCGACAAGGCCGGTAGTTGCGGCGCGTGGCCCGCTACCCAGCTGATCTGGCCGGCCGAGAGGGTCGGCGAGAGCAGCCAGGGGTGGTCATGCCCCTGGACGATGTAGAGGGTGTTGTTTTCCACGTCCTTGCGGGCCACGTACCAGGCGTCGCCATGACCATCGGCATTCTGGTGCGCCTTCAGGCCACCGATGCCGATCCCCTTGCGCTGGCCCAGCGTATAGAAGGACAGGCCCACGTGCTCGCCCACGGTCTGGCCGTCGGCGGTCTTGATCGGGCCGGGCTTGTAGGACAGGTAACGGTTCAAAAATTCACGGAAAGGGCGCTCGCCAATGAAGCAGATGCCGGTCGAGTCCTTCTTCTTCGCGTTCGGCAGTTGCAGCTGCTCGGCGATCTTGCGCACTTCGGTCTTGTGGATCTCACCCAGGGGAAACACCGTGCGCGAGAGCTGCTCCTGGTTCAGGCGGTGCAGGAAATAGCTCTGGTCCTTGCTGGCGTCGAGCGCCTTGAGCAATTGGTAGTCACCCTGCGGCCCCTGGCGCACGCGCGCGTAGTGGCCGGTGGCGATCAGGTCGGCACCGAGCTTCATGGCGTGGTCGAGGAAGGCCTTGAACTTGATCTCGGCATTGCACAGCACATCCGGGTTGGGGGTGCGGCCGGCCTGGTATTCACGCAGGAATTCGGCAAAGACGCGATCCTTGTACTCGGAAGCAAAATTCACTGCCTCGATATCCACCCCGACCACATCGGCCACGCTGACCGCGTCGATCCAGTCTTCGCGGGTGGAGCAGTATTCCGAATCGTCGTCGTCTTCCCAATTCTTCATGAACAGGCCGATGACCTCATAGCCTTGCTCCTTCAGCAGCCATGCCGAAACCGACGAATCCACGCCGCCCGACATGCCGATGACTACTCTTTTCTTGCTCATGTTGTTTCCGTTCCATGCGGCCCTCCGTAAAGGGAGCCGCCAAGTGATGCGCCCGCCTCAGCCGGGCAGGGCGCCGATGGCGCTGGGATCCGTATGCACCAGTTCCAGCGGTGCGCGCTGGCCGGCCAGGTAATCGTCCACGCAACGCAGTACCAACGGGCTGCGATGCCGTTCGGCGCAAGCGGCCAGTTCGTCGCGGGTCATCCAGACGGCCCGCACGATGCCCTCGTCCAGCGGCCGATTCAGCGCCTCGCCAACTGTCCCCGCAAAGGCAAAGCGCAGGTAGGTAACAGACAGGCCGCCGCGCGAGGACGAGACGTTGCGTGAAAGATAAGTCCCCACCAGCGCCGTCGGTGTGAAGACATGCGCCGATTCTTCCAGCGCCTCACGGACGGCGGCCTCGATCAGGGACTCGCCCGGTTCCAGGTGGCCGGCCGGCTGGTTGATGCGCAGTCCGCCGGCGCTGTGCTCTTCCACCATCAGGAAGCGGCCGTCGCGCTCGATGATGGCGGCCACGGTGACAGAGGGTTTCCAGACTTCAGACATTGATGACCTCGTGAATCCGCCATTTTACCCTGTCAGGGCCGACTCTTCAGCGCCCGGGCCGCCACGGCGCGGGATGGCCGGGGTTTCTTGCCTGCCCGCCAATTTCTTGCCGGACAAGGCGAGTCGTGTAAGATTGGGCCAAGAATCCACAAAAAAAGGAGTCAGGAATGAGGATAGCGATCCCCGCCGAAAGCCGGGACGGAGAAACCCGTGTCGCCGCCACCCCCGAAACCGTCAAGAAACTGGTCGCGGCCCGGCACGAAGTGATGGTGGAGTCCGGCGCCGGGGGCAAATCCAGCATTCCTGACGAGGCCTATGTGGCCGTCGGCGCCAGCATCGGCAGTGCCGAAGCGGTCTATACCGCCGAGATCCTGCTCAAGGTGCGCGCCCCCGATGAGGCCGAGCGCGCCCGTCTCAAGCCGGGTACCGTGGTCGTCGGCATGTTGAATCCCTTCGATGCCGACAACATCGCCGCCATGGCCGCCGCCGGCCTGACCGCCTTCGGCCTGGAAGCCGCGCCCCGTACCACCCGCGCGCAGTCGCTGGACGTGCTGTCCTCGCAGGCCAACATCGCTGGCTACAAGGCCGTGCTGATGGCCGCCAATACCTATCAACGCTTCATGCCCATGCTGATGACCGCCGCCGGCACCGTCAAGGCCGCGCGCATGCTCATCATGGGAGCCGGCGTGGCCGGCCTGCAGGCCATTGCCACGGCCAAGCGGCTGGGGGCGGTGATCGAGGCCTCCGACGTGCGTCCGGCGGTCAAGGAGCAGATCGAGTCGCTGGGGGCCAAATTCCTGGATGTTCCCTTCCTGACCGAGGAAGAAAAGGAAATCGCCCAGGGCGTGGGCGGCTACGCCCGCCCCATGCCACCGGACTGGATGAAACGCCAGGCCGAACTGGTCCACGAACGCGCCAAACAGGCCGACATCATCATCACCACCGCCCTGATCCCCGGGCGCAAGGCCCCGGTGCTGATCAGCGAAGAAACCGTCAAGGCCATGAAGCCCGGTTCGGTGATCCTGGACATGGCCGTCGACCAGGGCGGCAACTGTCCCTTGTCGGAGCCTGGCAAGACCGTCATCAAGCACGGCGTGCACATCATCGGCGAAGGCAACCTGGCGGCCCTGGTGGCGGCCGATGCCTCGGCCCTGTACGCGCGCAACGTGCTGGACTTCCTCAAACTGATCATCGATGCCGAAGGCAAGCTGGTCATCAACAAGGAAGACGATATCGTCGCGGCCACGCTGCTCTGCCAGGGCGGCGAGATCCTGCGCAAATGAATCTGCCGGCCCGGGTCGGCAGAAAACCCGGGCGTTTTCAGTCCCCCTCACGCCCATCACTTTTGAAACAAGAAGGAAGAAGTACATGCAACGCATCATGCTGCGCGCGAAGATCCACCGCGCCTCGGTCACCCAGTGCGACCTGAACTATGAAGGTTCCTGCGGGATCGACGAAGACCTGCTGGAAGCCGCCGACATCCGTGAGTTCGAGAAGATCGAACTCTACAACGTCAACAACGGTGAACGTTTCTCCACCTACGCCATTCGCGGCAAGCGCGGCAGCGGCGAGATTTCACTCAACGGCGCCGCGGCCCGCCTGGCGCACCTGGGCGACCTGCTCATCATCTGTACCTACGCCCCGATGAGCGATGAAGAAGTCGCCAGCTACAAGCCCAAGGTGGTCTTCGTGGACGACAAGAACCGCATCACCAGCCTCAAGGCAATCTGACCCTCGACAAGAACCATGCGGCCCGTTTCACCGGCGGGCTGCCTCACAAGGAGGAACACCATGGAAGTCAGCCACACCATCATCAACCTGATCATCTTCGTGCTGGCCATCTACGTTGGCTACCACGTGGTCTGGACGGTGACCCCGGCCTTGCACACGCCTTTGATGGCGGTGACCAATGCCATCTCGGCCATCATCATCATCGGCGCCATGCTGGCCGCGGGCCTCACCGAAGGCACGGTGGGCCGCATCGCCGGCACGCTGGCCGTGGCGCTGGCGGCGGTGAACGTGTTCGGCGGCTTCATGGTGACCCAGCGCATGCTGGAAATGTTCAAGAAGAAAGAGCCCAAGGCCAAGTCGGGAGAACGAGCATGAGCATGAACCTGGTGACCCTGCTGTACCTGATCGCATCGATCTGCTTCATCCAGGCCCTGAAGGGCCTCTCGCACCCGGCCACGGCGCGCCGTGGCAACAGCTTCGGCATTGCCGGCATGGTCATCGCCGTGCTGACCACGTTGGCGCTGATCGTCAAGCTCAAGGGGGAGGGTGCCAATCCTTCCGGTGACATTGGTTACCTGCTGGTGGCTGCCGGCGTGATCGTCGGTGGCGGTATCGGCGCTTATCTGGCGCGCAGCGTCGAGATGACCAAGATGCCCGAACTGGTAGCGGCGATGCACTCGCTCATCGGTCTGGCGGCGGTCTGTATCGCGGTGGCGGCGGTGGCCGAGCCGTGGGCGCTGGGCATTTCGGCGCACGGGCAGCTGATCCCGGTGGGCAACCGGGTCGAACTGTTCATCGGCACCTTCGTGGGGGCCATCACCTTCTCGGGTTCCGTGATCGCCTTCGGCAAGCTTTCGGGCAAGTACAAGTTCCGCCTGTTCCAGGGTGCGCCGGTCAACTTCGCCGGCCAGCATTTCCTGAACCTGCTGCTGGCGGTGGCCATGATCGGTTTCGGCATCATCTTCGTGCTGACGCAAAACTGGCTGCCCTTCATCATCATGGCCGCCATCGCCTTTGCGCTGGGCGTGCTCATCATCATCCCGATTGGCGGGGCGGACATGCCGGTGGTGGTCTCGATGCTCAACAGCTATTCCGGCTGGGCGGCGGCGGGCATCGGCTTCTCGCTGAACAATTCCATGCTGATCATCGCCGGTTCGCTGGTGGGTTCGTCCGGCGCGATCCTGTCCTACATCATGTGCAAGGCGATGAACCGGTCCTTCTTCAACGTGATCCTGGGCGGCTTCGGTGGTGAAGCGGCGGCCGCCGGTGGCGGGGCGCAGCAGCAGCGCAACGTCAAGTCGGGATCGGCCGACGATGCGGCGTTCCTGATGGGAAATGCAGAAACGGTCATCATCGTGCCGGGTTACGGGCTTGCCGTCGCACGCGCGCAGCATGCGCTGAAGGAATTGACCGAAAAGCTGACCCACAATGGCGTGACCGTGAAATACGCGATCCACCCGGTGGCCGGGCGCATGCCGGGCCACATGAACGTGCTGCTGGCCGAGGCCGAAGTGCCCTATGACCAAGTCTTCGAGATGGAAGACATCAACAGCGAATTCGCCCAGGCCGATGTGGTGCTGGTGCTGGGGGCCAATGACGTGGTCAACCCGGCGGCCAAGGATCCCAAGTCGCCCATTGCGGGCATGCCGATCCTGGAAGCCTACAAGGCCAAGACCGTGATCGTAAACAAGCGCTCCATGGCGGCCGGTTATGCAGGTCTGGACAATGAGCTCTTCTACATGGACAAGACCATGATGGTCTTTGGCGATGCCAAGAAGGTCATCGAAGATATGGTCAAGGCAGTGGACTGATCTTCCCCAGCCTCAATGAAAAAACGGGTTGCGCAGCGATGCGCAACCCGTTTTGTCTTGGAACCGTGAAGTCCGAAGGTGCTGCTTACTTGGTCCCGAAAATGCGGTCTCCCGCATCGCCCAGCCCAGGCACGATGTAGGCATCCTCATCCAGGTGGGAATCCAAGGAAGCGACGTACAGCTTCACATCCGGATGGGCATCAGCGAACACCTGCACGCCTTCCGGTGCCGCCACCAGGGCCACGAAGACGATATGCGAAGCCGGCACGCCGCGCTTCTTCAGGGCATCCACGGCATAGACGGCCGAGTTGCCGGTGGCAACCATGGGGTCGCACAGGATCATGATGCGGTCCTGCAGGTCCGGCAGGCGGACCAGGTATTCCACCGGCAGGTGGTTTTCGTCGCGATAGACGCCGATATGGCCCACGCGTGCCGAGGGGATCAGTTCCAGCAGGCCATCGCTCATGCCCACGCCCGCGCGCAGCACCGGCACCACGGCCAGCTTCTTGCCGGCGATCACCGGCGCTTCATAGGTCACCAGCGGGGTTTCGATGGTCTCGGTGGTCAGCGGCAGGTCGCGCGTGATTTCGTAACCCATCAGCAGCGTGATTTCGCGCAGCAGGTCGCGGAAGGTACGGGTGGAGGTGCGCTTGTCGCGCATGTGCGACAGCTTGTGCTGGATCAGCGGATGGTCGAGGATGAAGAGATTCTTGAAGCGCGGGTCTTGTTTCATGGCAAATGCGTATCTGCTGGGTGGAGCGGCGAGTGCCGCAAGTCAGCATTGTCGCATTTCCTGACCGCCTGCGCGACGCCGGGACGTCGCGCGACTGCAGCATTGTTCACTTCATCGGCGACCGAACATCATCTGTTCGGCCAGCAAGCCGCGTGCTGCCGGCAGCAGGTCGATCGCGCCCAGCGACAGGCCCAGTGCCGCCTGGAGGGGCGAACCTTGGGGCGAGCCGGCAAAGATGCGCGCCATCAGGTCGGTGAGCCGGATGGTCAGGCCGCGATCCTGCCCGCGCTGGCGCTCGAAGGCCTGCAGGGCTTCGGGCGAGACCTCACGCGCCAGCACATCGGCCAGCACGCGGGCGTCGCGCAGGCCCAGGTTCAGGCCCTGGCCGGCGACCGGATGCAGGGTTTGTGCAGCATTGCCGATGGCCACCACGCGCCGGCTCTGGCCGGGGCGGGCGTTCAAGCCCAGCGGGAAGGCGTGACGCGCGCTGATGCGGGTGAAGCGGCCCACCCGTTCGCCGAAGGTGCGCTGCAGGGCCGCGAGGAAGGCGGCATCGTCCAGTGCCAGCAACGCTTCGCCGGTGGCAGGGCGTACGCACCACACCAGCGCATAGCCATCATCCTGCGGCAGCAGGGCCAGCGGGCCTTCATCGGTGAAGCGTTCGAAGGCGCGATGGGCGATCACGCCATCGGCCTGCACGTGCGCGATGATGCCCAGTTGCTGGTAGTCGCGCTGCAGGCTTTTTTGCTGCTGTTCTCCGAAGACGCCGCCCTCGGCCTGGATCACCAGTTGTGCTCGCAGCACGCTGCCCTCCTTGAGGGTGACGGCGACGTGGTCGTCTTCTTCCGTGATCTCCTGTGCTTCGGCGGGGCGCATCTGGGTCAGTCCCAGCGGTGCGATGGCCGAGGCAAGGGCGCGGTTGACCTGGCCATAGCGCGCCACGTAGCCCAGTGCAGGCAATTGATAATCCTTGCGGTCCAGCAGGGTGCGGCCGAAATGGCCACGGCGCGAAACGTGGATCTGTTCGATGGCGGTGGCGCTGCGGCCGATGGCGTCCCAGGCAGCCAGTTCATCGAGGATCTGGCGGCTGCCGTAGGAGAGGGCAATGGTGCGGGGGTCAGCGGCGGCTTGTTCGGGAGACTTCATGTCCACCAGCGCGATGCGCGCGGCGGACAACTGGCGGCGCGCCAAGAGGCCGGCCACGCTCTGGCCGACCGGGCCGCCGCCGCAGATGATGAGGTCGAAATCGACGGATTCCATGATGCCGGGAAATGCCTTCTGCAGAAGATTCAGGAAGGCCTCATTGTAGCGGAGCCGCGCCGGCCGGGCTTGATCCGGCGCATGCGCGGCCTTGGGGAGACGAGCGCTTAGCGCTGGCGCATCAGCGCTTCAATGTCATCGACCCTGGTGGGCACGCCCGTGGTCAGCAATTCGCAGCCGGAGGGTGTCACGTGCGCATCATCCTCGATGCGGATGCCGATGTTCCAGAACTGCTCCGGCACGCCCTCGCCGGGACGCACGTAGATGCCCGGTTCGATGGTCAGCACCATGCCCGGCTGCAGCGTGCGCCAGGGCTTGCTGCCATCGGCGGTGGCAGGGTCGCGGTAGTCGCCCACGTCATGCACATCCATGCCCAGCCAGTGGCCGGTGCGGTGCATGTAGAACTGGCGGTAGTCGCCTTTTTCGAGCACGTCTTCCAGCGAGCCGACCTTGGATTTGTCCAGCAAGCCGGTGTCGAGCATGCCCTGCGCCAGCACGCGCACGGCGGCGTCATGGCCATCCATGAAACGCTTGCCCGGTGCGGTTTCGGCGATGGCGGCAGCTTGTGCGGCCAGCACGATCTCGTAGAGCGCCTTCTGCGGCCCGCTGAACTTGCCATTGGCCGGGAACGTGCGGGTGATGTCGGCGGCGTAGCTGTCCAGTTCGCAGCCGGCGTCGATCAGGACCAGGTCGCCGTCCTTGATTTCGGCGTCGCCCGCGCGATAGTGCAGCACGCAGCTGTTGGCACCGGTGGCGACGATGGAACCATAGGCCGGATACTGCGAACCGTTGCGGCGGAATTCGTGCAGCAGTTCGGCTTCCAGGTGATATTCGCGCAGGCCGGGGCGGCAGATGCGCATGGCGCGGCAATGCGCTTCGGCGGAAATGATGCCGGCGCGCTTCATCACGTCGATCTCGTAGGCGTCCTTGAAGAGGCGCATGTCATCGAGCAGCACGCTCACATCGACCACCGCGCCGGGCGCGGACACGCCGCTGCGGGCCAGTGCGCGCACGCCCTGCAGCCAGCGCTGCAGCTGGGCATCGCGCTGGTCGTCCTGGCCGAGCGCGTAATAGACGGCGCGGGCGTCGGAGAGCAGGGCGGGCATGTTCTTGTCCAGCTCCTCGATCGGATGGGCTGCATCGAGCGCGAAGAGCTGCTGCGCGGCCTGCGGGCCGTGGCGGTAGCCGTCCCAGATCTCGCGTTCCAGGTTCTTGTCGCGGCAGAACAGGATGCTGCGGTTTTCCTTGCCGGCCACCAGCACCAGCACCGCTTCGGGTTCGGTGAAGCCGGTCAGGTAGTAGAAGTAGCTGTCGTGGCGATACGGATAATCGGCATCGCGATTGCGCATCACCTCGGGCGCGGTCGGGATGATGGCCACGCCGCCCCCGGCTTGTTGCAGGCTGGCCAGCAGGCGTGCGCGGCGGGCGGCGAAGGGGGTGGCGTCGAAGCTCATGGTCGGGTTCCTTGCGGTGGCAGGTTCAGTGCTTCCAGTTGTTCGATGGTACCGACGTTGTGCCAAGCGCCGCGATACACATCGCCGCCGATGCGGCCCTGGTCGGCGTATTGGCGCAGCAGCGGTCCCAGTTTGGCGTGGCTGCCGGGCGCGATGCCGTCGAACATTTCCGGGCGATACACGCCGATGTTGGCAAAGGTCAGCTTGGGCTGGCCCTCGTTGGCGATGGCGAAGTTGTTGAGCGCAAAGTCGCCCTCGGGATGGAAGGGCGGGTTCTTGACCAGGTACAGCCAGGCCAGGTCACGCTTGTCATGCGGCAGCGGATTGCCCCACGGGTCCTCGTCTTCCAGCACGCTCAGCAGTTCGCTGTAGTCGAAGTGCGGGCACCAGATGTCGCCGGAGATCGCGATGAAGGGTTCTTCACCCAGCAGGTGGCGGGCCTGGGCGATACCGCCTGCCGTTTCCAGCGCGGTCGTTTCAGGTGAATAAAAGAGCTTTGCGCCATAACGGCTGCCGTCACCGAGGGTGTCTTCGATCATTTGGCCCAGGTGGGCGTGATTGATGACGATCTCGGTGATGCCGGCGCGTACCAGCGAGAGGATCTGCCAGACGATCAGCGGGCGGCCGCGTACTTTCAAGAGCGGCTTGGGGCAGGTATCGGTCAGCGGACGCATGCGCTCGCCGCGGCCGGCTGCGAAGATCATGGCTTTCATGCAGGGCGCCTCAGAAGGTATAGCCGAACTTGGGCGCGTGTTCCTGTTCGAGCTTCTCGATCAGGCGCACCAGCGGCGTGAAGGCCACGTAGCGGCGCGCGGTCTTGAGGGTGTATTCCATCACCAGCGGGATGTCCTTCAGGTAGCCATCCTTGCCGTCGCGATGCCACAGGCGTGCGAAGATGCCCAGCACCTTCAGGTGACGCTGCAGGCCCATCCATTCGAAGTCGCGGTAGAAGGTATCGATGTCGGGCGTGACCGGCAGGCCGGCGCGGCGTGCCTTTTCCCAGTAGCGGATGGCCCAGTCCAGCACCATTTCCTCATCCCACTGGATGTAGGCGTCGCGCAGCAGCGAGACCAGGTCGTAGGTGATGGGGCCATAGACCGCATCCTGGAAGTCCAGGATGCCCGGGTTGCCCTTGGGCAGCACCATCAGGTTGCGCGAGTGATAGTCGCGGTGTACGTAGACCTGGGGCTGGGCCAGGTTGTTGGCCAGGATGGCGTCGAAAGTCTTGTCCAGCACCGCGTTCTGCTCGTCGGTGAGGGTCACGCCCAGGTGTTTGCCGATATACCACTCGCGGAACAGTTCCAGCTCGCGCAGCAGCAGCGGGCGGTCGTATTCGGGCAGGGCCTCGGGTTTGCTTTGCGCTTGTAAAAGTACCAGTGCCTCGATCGCATCCATGTATAGTGCGTGCGCGCTGTCGGCCGAGAGCTGCGAGAGGTAGGTCGTGGAACCCAGGTCCGAGAGCAGCAGGAAACCGCGCTCGGTATCCTGCGCCAGTACCTTCGGCACGGTCACCCCGGTCTCGCCGAAGAGGCCGGCGACCTTCACGAAGGGGCGGACGTCTTCCTGCGGCGGCGGGGCATCCATCACGATGGCGCTGCCGCCCTCGGGTGTATCCACCCGGAAATAGCGGCGGAAGCTGGCGTCGGCCGAGGCCGGGCGCAGGGTGGAGGACAGCACCGGGGTATCGGCCAGGGTGGCCAGCCAGGCTTGCAGTTCGGACAGGCGGAGATCGGGGGTGGAACCAGGTGAAGACATGAACTATCTGAGGAAATCGTTTGACGAGGTTGAGTTCCCATATAATAAGGGATTAAACCCAAAAAATCCGCCTGCACGGTATCTAGCCTCTCTTTTCATGATCCGGTTTTCCAAGTCTTTCACTGAACGTACTGTCAACTGGCGGCTGGCGCGTCTGTTCTCTTCGGCAATGGTAGTGGCTTCGGCCTCGGCCCTGTTGCCGCTGTCGGTGCACGCCCAGATGAGCATGCCCGCGCCTGCGCCCGCCGCGCCGCCCGCACAGGACCAGGACGCCCCGGTCAATGTGAGCGCCGAGCAGATGACCGGCCGTCCCGACCGCCAGGTCAACCTGGATCGCGACGTGGAACTGGTCAAGGCTGCGACCACCATCAAATCCGACAAGGCCGAATACCGCATCATCCAGGATGAAGTCGAGGCCACCGGCCACGTCTGGATGCAGCGACTGCAGGACCAGTACACCGGCGACTACGCCGAGATGAACATGGGCACCGGCGCCGGCTACGTGACCAATCCCACGTACCTGATCGGCAAGAGCGGTGGCCGCGGCAAGGCCCAGCGCATCGATTTCCTCTCCGACGACCAGGCCAAGGTAACCCAGGGGACCTACAGCACCTGTGAGGCGCCCGATCCCGACTGGTATCTGCGCGCCAACACCATGGATCTCGACAGCGGCCGGGATGAAGGCGTCATGCGTGGCGGGCTGGTGTATTTCAAGGATGTGCCGATCCTGGGCTCGCCCTGGATGTCCTTCCCGCTGTCGGGCGAGCGTCGGTCGGGCGTGCTGCCGCCGACCATCGGCATGACCACCAACGGTGGCGCCGAGATCTCGGTGCCGTACTACTTCAACCTGGCGCCCAATTACGACCTGACGCTGGTACCCCGGTACATCGCACGCCGCGGGCTGCAATTGGGTGCCGAGACACGTTACCGGGGCGATAGCTACAGCGGCATCACCAACGTGGAAGGGATCGAGGATCGTGTGACCGGCACCGGCCGTTATTCGCTGTCCTCCATTCACAACCAGACACTGGCCCCGGGCTTGCAACTGGGCTGGAACCTGAACAAGGCATCCGATAACGACTATCCTTCGGACTTTTCGCGCTCCATTACCGCCACCACGCAACGCCTGCTGCCGCGTAACGTCAGCCTAAGCTACTCCAGCACCTATTGGAGCGTGGTGGGCCTGGTATCCAAATACCAGCTGCTGCAGGACGTCAACGCGCCGATCGGCAAGCCCTACGACCGGGTGCCGCAGATCACCTTCACCGGAAACCGCTACGACATCGGCGGCTTCGACTTCAATACGGTTGCCGACTTCACGCGTTTCTCCAGCGGCAGCCTGGTGGGCGGTGATCGCGCCTATGTCACGCAGACGGTGTCCTATCCCATCATCCGTCCGGGTTATTTCATCACCCCCAAGGTGAGCGTGGATGCCACCAGCTACAACCTGAACAATGTCAACGCCGGCCAGCCCACCAGCTTCAGCCGGACCTTGCCGACCTTGTCGCTGGACTCGGGGCTGATCTTCGAGCGCGAATCAAACCTGCTCGGCCGCAGCATGACCCAGACGCTGGAACCGCGCCTGTTTTACGTGCGAACCCCTTATCGTGACCAGTCGCAGTTCCCGGTCTTTGATTCGGGCCTGGCTGACTTCAACTTCGCACAGATCTTCACTGAAAACCGCTTCGTCGGCCATGACCGCATCAGCGATGCCAACCAGCTGACCGCCGCCGTCACTACGCGCCTGATCGAGGAAAACGGACTGGAACGCCTACGCGCGGCAATCGGCCAGCGCTACTACCTTACCGACCCCAAGGTGGCCATCAGCGGTTCCACCACCACCACGCTGGGCAGCAAGTCGGACCTGCTGCTGGCCCTGGGCGGCCAGATCACCCGCGAGTTCTCCACCGACAACACGGTGCAGTACAGCGAGACCCAGCGCCAGATGGTGCGTTCGACGTTCGGCATCCGCTGGCAGCCTGCCCCCAAGCGCGTGCTGAACCTGCAATACCGACTCGACCGTACCTACATCAGTCCCTACACCGGCGTGCTTGATCCGCTCAAGCAGGTCGATGTGTCCGGGCAGTGGCCGCTCACCCAGCGCATCTACGCCGTGGGCCGCTTGAACTACTCGATTCCCGACCGCACTGTTGCCGAAGGCCTGGCCGGCTTCGAATACAAGGCCGATTGCTGGGTCTTCCGGGTGGTGGCGCAACGCATCCCGACCTCGTCCACCAAGGCCTCGACGGGCTTCTTCATCCAGCTCGAACTCAACGGCCTCTCCAAGATCGGGTCCAACCCGATGGATGCCATCAAGAGCAGCGTGCCCGGTTACCAGAACGTGAACCTGCCGAACACCATGCCCGGCAACAACTTCTAACCTTTTTCGAACCAACGATTAGTCCATGCGTAATATGCGTACTCCACTCCTCGCTACAACCAAAACAGTGACCGCGCTGCTGTGCATGCTGGGCGTGATCAGCAATGCGCATGCGCAGTTCGCCACTACCATCATTCCGGTGACCCCGCCGGAGACCACCGGCAGCGCTCCGGCCAAGGCCGCCCCCAAGGCTGCTGCCAAGCCGGCTGCCAGCAAGCCGGCCACCCCGGCGGCGCCAGCCGCCTCCGCGCCGGCCGCGGCCAGCGCGCGCGTGGAGCCGCGTCCGGTGGATTCGATCCTGGTGGTGGTCAACAATGTAGTCATCACCCGCCAGGAAGTCGCCGAGCGCCTGGCCAGCGTCGAAAAGCGCATGGCCGCGCAGAACGTGCAGCTGCCGCCGCGCCAGCAACTGGTGCGCCAGCTGGTCGAACGCATGATCGTCGAACGCGCCCAGGCGCAGATGGCCAAGGAAAACGGCATCGTGGTCGACGACGCCATGCTGGACCGTGCCATGCAGCGCATCGCCGAGCAGAACAAGCTGTCCATCCCCGAATTCCGCACCCGCCTCGAAGCCGAAGGCATGAACTACGCCAGCTTCCGCGAAGAGATCCGCCGCGAAATCCTGAGCCAGCGCCTGCGCGAGCGTGAAGTGGACAACAAGGTGGTGGTCACCGAGTCCGAGATCGACAATTACCTCGCTGCCGAATCCAATGCCGGTGGTGAGCGCCAGGAACTGGACATCGCCCAGATCCTGATCCGCGTGCCCGAGAATGCCAGCCCCGAACAGTTGGCCGCGCGCCGTGAACGCGCCGAAGACGTGCTGCGCCAGTTGAAGACCGGTGCGGACTTCGCCAAGACCGCCGCCGCCTTCTCCGATTCGTCGGATGCTCTTTCCGGCGGCGACCTCGGCTGGCGTCCGGCCGATCGCCTGCCGCAGCTCTTCCTGGATGGCGTCGCCAAGCTGCAGGATGGCCAGGTCAGCGGCCTCCTGAAGAGCGGCAACGGTTTCCACATCCTGAAGCTGGTCGGCCGCCGCGCCGCCGGCAACACCCAGGCTGCCGCCCCGGCCGTGCAGCAGACCCATGTGCGCCACATCCTCATCAAGGTCAACCAGGTCGTTTCGGCAGCCGAAGCCAAGCGCAAGCTGACCGAGTTGAAGGAGCGCCTGGACCACGGTTCGGCCACCTTCGAGGAACTGGCCAAGCTGTATTCCAATGACCTGTCCGCCTCCAAGGGCGGCGACCTTGGCTGGATCTATCCGGGCGACACCGTACCCGAGTTCGAGCGCGCCATGGACCAGTTGAAACCGGGCGAAGTCAGCCAGCCCGTGGAAAGCCCGTTTGGCTATCACCTGATCCAGGTAGTCGAGCGCAAGACCGACGACGCCTCCAAGGAGCGTACTCGCCAGGCCGCCCGCCAGGCCATCCGCGACCGCAAGATCGAGGAAGCCACCGAGGACTGGATGCGCCAGATCCGCGACCGAGCCTACGTCGAGTATCGTAACGACGACTGATCGCTGCACCATCAGGGGTAGCCAGCGGGCTGTCCCCATGCGTGCAAGAGAGGCCGGCCTTGTTGCCGGCCCTTGCCTTTTTGAAGCCCGTTTTTGCCTTCACAGGCCATGAGTGAGACCGCCATGAACCGACCCATCCTCGCGCTGACCTGCGGCGAACCGGCAGGCATCGGTCCGGAAATTTCCCTGCGTGCCGCTTGGGAATTGCGCCACGAAGCGCGCTGCATCCTGCTGGGCGACGCTGCCCTGCTGGCGCAGACGGCCTATGAGATCGATCCGCAGATGCGGGTCGCCGCGCTTTCCATCCAGGCCTGGCGCAACAGCGGCCTGCCCGCTTTCCCGGTGGATTGCCTGACCGTGATCGATTGTCCGGTGGCCGAACCGGTGCGCGCCGGCGTGCTGGATGCACGCAATGGCCGCGCCGTGCTGCAGACGCTGGACCTGGCGGTACAGGGCGCGCTCTCGGGTGCTTTTGCCGCCATCGTCACCGCGCCCCTGCAGAAGAGCACCATCAACGATGCCGGCGTGGCCTTCACCGGCCACACCGAATACCTGGCCGAAGTCACCGGCACCCCGCAAGTGGTGATGATGCTGGCCGGCGGGGATGCTCCGCACCTGCGCGTAGCCCTGGCCACGACGCACCTGGCGCTGAAGGATGTGCCGGCCGCGATCACCGCCGAGAGCCTGGCGCGCACGCTCGATATCCTGCAAGCGGACCTGCGCGAGAAGTTCGGCATCGCTCGTCCGCGCATCCTGGTCACGGGCCTGAACCCGCACGCCGGTGAGAACGGCTACCTGGGCCGCGAAGAGATCGATGTCATCACGCCCGCGCTGGAAGCGGCGCGCGCGCGCGGCATCGATGCGCGCGGTCCCTATCCGGCCGACACGCTGTTCCAGCCCAAATACCTGGAAGAGGCCGATTGCGTGCTGGCCATGTATCACGACCAGGGCCTGCCGGTCCTGAAATTCGCCAGCTTCGGCCATGGCATCAACATCACCCTCGGGCTGCCCCTGATCCGCACTTCGGTCGACCATGGCACGGCCCTGGACCTGGCCGGCGCCGGCCTGGGCCACGCCGACCATGGCAGCCTGTGCGTGGCCATCCGCGCTGCCGCCGACATGGCGCGCCGCCGGGCCGCCGCCTGAGATTGCAAGAACCCACTGGAACCCCCATGAAACACATCCCGCGCAAACGCTTCGGCCAGAACTTCCTCACCGATGACGTGGTGCTGTACGACATCATCGCCTCCATCGCGCCCGCCGCCGACGATGCCATGGTCGAGATCGGCCCGGGCCTGGCGGCCATGACCACGCTGCTGCTGGAACAATTGCGCCACCTGCACGTGGTGGAACTGGACCGCGACCTGGTCGAGCGCCTCAAGAAACGTTTCAGCGCCGAGCGCCTGACCGTGCATTCAGCCGACGCCCTCAAGTTCGACTTCGCCAGCATCCCGGTCCCCGAAGGCCGCAAGCTGCGCGTGGTCGGCAACCTGCCCTACAACATCTCCAGCCCCTTGCTGTTCCACCTGGCCGAGATCGCCCCGCAGGTGCAGGACCAGCACTTCATGCTGCAGAAGGAAGTCGTCGAGCGCATGGTCGCCGAGCCGGGCGGCAAGGCCTATGGCCGCCTGTCGGTGATGCTGCAGTGGCGCTATCACATGGAGCTGCTGTTCGTGGTGCCGCCGACTGCCTTCGATCCGCCACCGCAGGTGGATTCGGCCATCGTGCGCATGATCCCGCTGGCACAGCCCATGGCCTGCGAGCAGGCCTTGCTGGAGCAGGTCGTCACGAAGGCCTTCTCCCAACGCCGCAAGGTGATCCGCAACTGCGTGGCGGGCCTCTTCACGGAAGACGAATTGCGCCAGGCCGGCGTCGATCCCCAGGCACGCCCGGAAGCGGTGCCGGTGGAACAGTTCGTGGCCTTGGCCAACCTGCTGGCGGTGCGCCAGGCCTGAGGCCGGCGTGGGGCGCGCAGTGCGGCTGTCGCACTTTATTACAGCCGCGCCGCGACCCGTAAGAACTGTAACGAAGTTTCATATTCCGTAGTTTCAAGCTGAACCTGTCTTATATTGGAATCGTGCCGCGACAGATCGCGGACTTCTTTGACAGGAGCCAATCATGGCCAGCAAAAAAATCGCATCGGTATTGATCGCCACCACACTTCTGGCTTCGGCCGCCGTCGTCAGCACGCCTGCGATGGCGCATGATCGGGGCGGCAACGGCGTGGCCATTGCTGCCGGCATCATCGGTGCCGTCGCCATCGGATCACTGATCGCCAACGCGCAGCCGGCACCGGTCTACCAAGCCCCGCCGCAACAGGTCTACTACCAGGCGCCGCAGCCGGTGTATTACCAGCCGCCGCAGCAAGTGGTCTATGAGCAGCCGCGTTACTATGCACCGCCGCCGCCGCGTCCGGTGCGCTATGTGGAGCGCACCGAAGTGCGCACCTATCGCTACGACGACCGTCCGGATTATTACTCCTACTACGGCCGCTAAACCTGGCGTAAAACCAGTTCCTCCGAGGAGGCGGGACATCCCGGCGCAAGCCATCTTGAGGGAAACGGGCAAGCTTTGCGGCTTGCCCGTTTTTTTTCGCCAGCCTGAAAAAGGAGCCGCCGGACAAGCAAATCGTCAATAAAACGCTACATAATGACGAAGCGATTGGCATTTTGTCAGCATAATAGGCCCTGTCGTTTCGTCAGAATGACGAAATGGCGCGCATTGCCCAACAGCAAGGAGACGCACTCCAGATGATGGCCCCCATCGCTGCCGATGACATCAGGACCGCCCTCGACGCTGGCCACCTTTGGCCTGCGCTGCAGCCCTTGGTACATCTGCGGACTGGCCGCATCGCCGGGTTCGAGATGCTGGCACGTTGGACCTGCCCGCAGCGCGGCGTGGTCTCTCCCATCGATTTCATCGAGGTGGCCGAACGCGGTGGCGTGCTCGATGCGCTGCTGCTCAAGCTGCTCGATACGGTGGCCGCCAGCCTGTGTCACTGGCCGCCCGAGCTGCGGCTGGCGATCAACCTGTCGCCCGGCCAGTTCCTCGACACCGGCCTGCTGGAGCGGCTGGCCGCCGTCATGCATGCCCATGGCCTGCCCATGTCGCGCCTGCAGCTGGAGATCACCGAAACGGTGCTGGTGCAGGACCACGAGCGCACGCTGCAGACCATCCTGGCCGCGCGCAAGGCCGGTGCCAGCCTGTCGCTGGACGATTTCGGCACCGGCTATTCCAGCCTGACGCGGCTGCAGTCTTATCCCTTCGACGAGATCAAGATCGACGCCAGCTTCGTGCGCACGATGGACCAGGATCCGGACAACTTTCGCATCGTGCTGGCGGTGGCCGGGCTGGGCCAGAGCCTGAAGATGCACGTGGTGGCCGAAGGTATCGAGACCGAACACCACGCCCACCTGTTGAAGCGCATGGGCTGCGAATTCGGGCAGGGCTTCCATCTCGGCCGTCCGGCCCCGCTGGCCGACGCCGCGCGCGCCATCGGTGAGCGCGGCGTCTGGCAGCGCCACAGTGCCGGTATCGATACATCGCCTTTCCAGCGCTGGCACCAGCTTGATTCGCTCTACCGCAGCGCGCCGGTGGGGCTGTGCTTCCTCGACCCGCTGCTGCGGGTGGTCAGCGCCAATGCGATGATGATCGACCTGCTCGGCGGCAATGCCGGCAGCGACCTGGAGGGCTGTCCCGTGATCGACCTGCTGGACCGCAGTGAACACCGCCCACTGTTGCAGATGGTGGCCGAGGTGGTCGATGGGGCAGCGCCCGCGCCCATGGAATTCTTCAACTCACGCACCGGGCGCACTTCGCTGCTGGCCTTCCAGCTGGTGCGCAGCGACCTGGGTGAAATGCTGGGCATCTCGGGCTCGGCCGTGGACATCACGGCGCGGGTCTGCGCCGAGCGCACCGTGCGCGACAGTGAAGAGCATTTCCATCGGGCCATCGACCTGAGCCCCAACATCCCCTGGGCCGCGGACGCGCAAGGCGTGATCGACTACATCGGGCCGACCTTCGAATGGCTGCCCGAACTGACCACCACGGAGCGCCACCAGCAGTGGCTGGCGCGCATGCCCGAGGAAGACCGTTTGCGGGTGCGCCAGGAATGGCTGGCCAACATCCCCACGGGGCGTCCCTTCAGTACCGAGTTCCGGGTGCTCTGGCCCGATGGACAGTGGCGCTGGATGCGCAGCCGCGCTTCGCCCCATGCCGATGCCGAGGGACGCATCGTGCGCTGGTACGGCGTCATCGTTGACATCAGCACCGAGCGCCGGCTGCATTACCGCATCAACGCCCTGGAAGAGCAGATCCACCGCCTGCGCGGGACCGACCAGGACTGACAGTACAGCGTGTGCCAGTGCGCGCCCGGCGGCCCGTGGGCGAGCGCGCGGCAAATCAGGGATAATGTCGGCTTGCTTCACGTTAGCCATGAAAAGGAGTCGCCAAGTGAGAATGTTGCATACGATGCTGCGCGTGGGAAATCTGGACCGTTCCATCGATTTCTATACCCAGGTGCTGGGCATGAAACTGCTGCGCAGGAATGACTACCCCGACGGCAAGTTCACGCTGGCCTTCGTCGGTTACGGCGAAGAACGCGATCACACCGTGCTTGAACTGACCCACAACTGGGATACCGAATCCTATGACCTAGGCACCGGCTACGGCCACATCGCCATCGAGGTCGACGATGCCTACGCTGCCTGTGAGGCGGTCAAGGCCAAGGGCGGCGCGGTCACCCGCGAAGCCGGTCCGATGAAGCACGGCAAGACCGTGATTGCCTTCGTCACCGATCCGGATGGCTACAAGATCGAGTTCATCCAGAAGAAGGAACAGTACAGCGCCGCCGATTGAGGCAAGCCGCTGTCAGCCTGCCAGCCCGCTCACGCGGGCTTTTTTCATGGTGCGGACCTGCTGCGGGATTTTCGCAGCGCAGGCCGTGTCCATGAGGATGCATCCACGCATCCACGTAACTCCGCATCAACAGAACAAGAACAGGAACGCCAATTGAGCCTCTACCAACTCTCCAAAAGCCACCTGCGCCGGCTGTGGGTCGAATACGGCATCCTCTGGAGCGGCGCCATCATCGTCGGCCTGGTCGCCGTGCTTTATGCACAGGCCATCGAGATCGGTTTCGGCTTCTTTCGCAGCATCGAACACAGGTCGCCCTGGCTGCCGCTGCTGCTGACGCCGTCTGTCTGTGCCGCCTGCGTGTGGCTCACGCGCCGCTACTTCCCGGGCTCCGAAGGCAGCGGCATCCCGCAGGCCATCGCCACCCTGCATGGGGATACCACTGAACGTAGCAGCGTTCTGCTGTCCATCCGCGTACTGGTTGGCAAGGTCGTGCTGTCGGTGGTGGCCATCGCCGGCGGCATGACCATCGGGCGCGAAGGACCGACGGTGCAGATCGGTGCGGCCATCATGGTCAACCTGCGCCGCCTGTATCCAGCCGGATACGAGCACATGGAGCGCCGCCTGATCCTGGCCGGTGCTGCCGCCGGCCTGGCGGCGGCCTTCAATACGCCGCTGGCGGGCATCGTCTTCGCCATCGAGGAACTCTCGCGCAGCTTCGAACAGCGCGCCAGCGGCGTGGTCATTACCACCATCATCTTCGCCGGCCTGGTGGCGCTGTCGATCAATGGCAACTACACCTACTTCGGCTCGATTGCCTTCCCTGGCGAAACCAGTGGCCGCCTGATCCTTGCCGTCATCGTGACGGCGGTGCTCATGGGCGTGGCCGGCGGGCTCTTCTGCTGGCTCATCTTGAATCCCGCGCGCTGGATTCCTGCTCCCGTGGTGACCCTTCGCGCTGAGCGTCCGGTGGTGTTTGCGGCGCTGTGCGGTTTCATCGTCGCGGTCATCGGCGTGGCGGCCGGCGGGGCCACCTTCGGTAGCGGCTACGAGCAGGCGCATGGCTTGCTCAATGACGGGCAGGGGCTGTCGGTGTTCTATCCCTTCCTCAAGTTCGCCTCCATGATCGGCTCCTACCTGCCGGGCCTGCCGGGTGGCATCTTCGCGCCCTCGCTGTCCATCGGCGCCGGCTTCGGCAACCTGCTGCACCTGCTCTTCGGTGGCACCTCGCTGCCGATGCTGGTGGCGCTGGCGATGGTGGGCTATCTGGCGGCGGTGACGCAATCACCGATTACCGCCTTCGTGATCGTGATGGAAATGGTCGACGGCCATGCGCTGGTGATCTCGCTGATGGCAACCGCCCTGATTGCCTCTGCGGTCTCCAAGGTATTCGCACCACCGCTCTACGAAACGCTGGCCGAACGTTATCTCAAGCACTGACGCTACACATCGTCGAAAGGCTGCGTCAATTTGACGCAGCCGCCGACACCCGCTCCCCGGGCGCTTGCGCGCCGCCTTCGTCATTCTGTCGTGCCGCGCGCGACAATATGTCGCACTCCCTCGTCGTTTTGCATGGCCATAATCGCCCGCTGCACCTGCCTGCACAGACAGGCAGACCGATAACGACAACCCCTGGGGATTTCCATGCAACTCACTCCTTGTGCCTGCGCTATCGCGCTGGCCTTCAGCGCTTGTGGCCACGCTCTGGCCCAGACCACTTCTGAAGCGGCCGATGCGCCCTTGCCGACCGTCACCGTACGCGGTGACAAGCCTGCCGCAACGGTGCCGCTCAACGCCGACAGCGCTGCGCTGCTGGCCGATCAACCTGGTTACGCCAGCGCTGCAGCGGGCGGTGTTTCGGCGCTGCCGGTGCTCAATGGCTTCGCTGCCGACCGCCTCAAGATCCGCCTGGATGGCATGGAGGTGACTGCCGCCTGTGGCAACCAGATGAACGCACCCATGTCCTACATGCCGCCCGCGCAGGTCGGGGTCACGCGCGTGATGGCCGGCATCACGCCGGTCAGCGTCGGTGGCGACAGCATCGGCGGCACCATCGAACTGGCTTCGCCGGCACCGCAGTTCGCAGCACAGCCCGGGGAGCTGTTGACCAAGGGCGGCTTCTCGGTGGCCGCACGCAGCGTCAATTCGGAAGTGTCGGCGTCGGTGGAGGGGACAGTGGCCAGTGACAGTCTCTCGGTGCATTACGTGGCCAGCCAGTCGCGGGCCGAGAGCTACCTCAACGGCCGTGGCGACAAGGTGCTGGGCAGCCAGTTCGAGAGCAACAACCACGCGGTGACGGTGGCCGCGCGCGGCGAAGGACAGCAACTGGTGTTCAAGGCCGGACAGCAATACATCCCTTACCAGGGCTTCCCCAATCAGTACATGGACATGACCGGCAACCGCTCCACCTTTGCCAACCTGGGCTATGAGCGTCGCTTCGACTGGGGCAAGCTGCTGGGCCGCGTGTACTGGCAACGGACCGAGCATGAGATGGGATTCTTCAGCGCAGAACGCACCGGCACCATGCCCATGCAGACGCAGGGCCGTGATCTCGGCTACACGCTGCGCGCCGAGTTCGATCTCGCGCCCGAGGGCCGCAGCGTACTGCGCGTGGGCAACGAATACCACAGCTTCCATCTGGATGACGACTGGCCGGCCGTACCGGGCTCGATGATGATGGGCCCCCGGACCTATGTGAACATCAACGACGGCAAGCGCGATCGTTACGCCCTCTTCGCCGAGTGGGAAGGCAAGTTGAATGAACGTTGGAGCACGATCGTGGGTGTGCGCGACGAGCTGGTCAAGACCGATGCCGGCAACGTGCAATCCTATGGCACCAACATGATGAACATGGCTGACCTGACGGCGGCCAATGCCTTCAATGCCCGCGGCCATGCGAAGACCGACAACAACATCGACCTCACTGCACTGGCGCGCTTCACGCCCGACGCCGGTCAGACCTGGGAAGTCGGCTATGCCCGCAAAACGCGTTCGCCCAATCTCTACGAGCGCTACACCTGGGGCCGCGGCACCATGGCCATGACCATGACCAACTGGTTCGGCGATGGCAACGGCTACGTGGGCAACATCGATCTCAAGCCGGAAGTGGCGCATACGCTCTCGGCCACCGCTGACTGGCATGCGGCCGACAAGGACGGCAACGGACCGCGCTGGTTCTTCAAGCTGACGCCGTATTTCAGCTACGTCGAGAACTACATCGATGCCGACGTCATCGGCCGCTTCAATCCCTACAGCGTCAGCACCGCCTCGGGTGCGCTGCTGCAATTCGCCAATCACGATGCCCGTCTGTATGGCATCAACGCCTCGTGGAAGTGGCCGCTGTTGCGCACTGCCGGACTGGGGGACATCGCCTTCACCGGCAAGGCCGGCCTCACGCGCGGCAAGCGCGTCGATGGCGGCAACCTGTATCACATGATGCCCTTCAACGTGCTGGCCGCATTGGAGCAGCAGCAGGGCGCGTGGACCAATCGTGCGGAAGTGAACTATGTCGCACGCAAGACACTGGTGGACAGCAATCGCCTGGAGCCGGTCACTGCCAGCTATACCGTCTTCAACCTGCGCAGCAGCTATCAATTCAACCAGGCCATCAGCGTCAGCGCAGGCATCAGCAACCTGTTCAATCGCAACTACGCGGATGCGCTGGGCGGGGTCTACCTGTCGGGATTGGCCAAAACCAGAAGCGGCAGCCTGCAAGCCTTGCCGGGCTACGGGCGCTCGCTGGACGTGGGCGTGAACGTACGCTTTTGATTGAGCAAGGGCGGGACCCGGCCGATCAGAAGATCGGCATGGTCTCGGCTGCGCTGTCGCGCAAGGCCTTCTTGGCCGATTCAAATTCGGGGAAGATCGATTGCACCGTGGCCCAGAAGCGCGGGCTGTGGTTCATCTCGCGCAGGTGCGCCAGTTCATGCGCGATCACGTAATCGATCAGTGGCAGCGCGAAATGCATCAGCCGCCAGTTCAGGCGGATGTGCGCATCCGACGTGCAGGAGCCCCATTGCGTGGTGGCCGAGGACAGTGCGTAGGAGCGGTATTGCACGCCCAGCTTCTCGGCATAGATCATGAGCCGCTTGCCGAACAGTTCTTCGGCGCGCGCCTGTAGCCAGCCCTGGACGCGATCCTTCAATTGCTGCTCGCCGGCGTCGGCCGGCAGGCTGATGTTGAGTTCGCGCGTGAGCTCGTCGAGGAACACCGCCTGGCGCTGGCCGGTGCGGATGCGCAGCGTGATATCGGCCCCCAGGTAGGGCAGGGTGGCGCCATCGCGCCATTGCATCTGCGGTTGCAGGCGGCGCGCCGAACGCTCGCGGCGCTCGTTGAGCTTGGAGAGGATCCAGCGCTGTTTCTCGCGGATGGCGTTGTCGATCTCGGCTAAGGTGACCCACTTGGGCGCGGTCACACGCAGCCCTTCATCACTGACCAGGAAACCGATGGTGCGGCGCTTGGAACGCAGCAGCGCGAAATCGATGGTGTGCTCGCCCAGCTGGATGCGGCGCTTGCCATCGGCCGGACGGGCCGTGGTCGGCGGGGCCAGCAGCGGGCTGGGAGGTGAGGGCGGCTCGGGAATGAGGGGTGTCGGCAGCGGTGCCGCGTGGACGACCGGATGCGGTGTCACGATGAGCGGCGGCTGCACCGTAGGTGACGGCAACGCCGGACCCGGATCGACGGGCGCCGCTGCCGGGGCAGCGGCGGGCGCGCCAAACAAATCCAGTTGCAGCGAGAGCTGGTCGGGATTGGGTTTGGGTTTGCGGAGCAGTATCAAGGCAGTCGCGGCGTCCTGTGTTGCTGTTGGCTAAGGAGTTGGCCGCGCGGCATTACTGCGATGCAGTCGAGGCGGCCGGCCGGGGCGCGCTGTTTTTGTAGACGTCCGGCGAAATCACGCGCATCTCGGATTCTATCCAATTTTCGACGCGCTCGTTCAATTCCTGGGGATTCAGGCCTTCCGGCGAAATCGGCTTGCCGATCGAGACCGTGATGACGCCCGGCTTCTTGACGAAGCTGCCCTTGGGCCAGCACTCGCCCGAGTTCACCGCCACCGGCACCACCAGCGTATTGGTTTCCACGGCCAGGCGCGAACCACCGGCCTTGTACTTGCCCTGCGAGCCCACGGCAGTGCGCGTGCCTTCCGGGAACATCATGATCCATTGGCCATCGCGCAGACGGCGGCGGCCATGTTCCAGCACTTGCGCAAAGGCGTCGCGGCCTTTCTTGCGATCGATCGGGATCATGCGCAAGAGCCCGATGCCCCAGCCGAAGAAGGGGATGTAGGTCAGTTCCTTCTTGAACACGAACACCAGCGGACGCGGCATGTTGATGACGTAGAAGATGGTTTCCCAGGCCGACTGGTGCTTGGAGAGCAGGATCACCGGGGCATCGGGCAGGTTCTCGGTGCCGCGCATTTCGTAGCGGATGCCGCAGATGACGCGCGCGGTCCAGATCACGAAGACGTTCCAGCGTGAAGTCCACCAGTAGCGCTGGGCGTAGGGGAAGGGGGCCGACAGCAGGCAGGCGAAGGACCAGATGATGGTGGCCACGGCCATCAAGACCATGAAGATCACCGAACGCAGAATCAGGACAAGGCGCAAAATCGTTTCTCCCATGCCGAAGCATGTTGTTGTAATGAATGGGGTTGGCTGCGCGTTCGCAGTGACGGCACTATACCGAGACTCCGACCGGCGACTTCAGAATGAAATCAACCACTGCCGATAAATCCGGGAACACCAGCGTACCCGGCGGCAAGCCGCCCTTGGCCTGGGTCTTCTCGCCCTTGCCGGTCAGCACCAGGTAGGGCGCACAGCCGGCCACATATCCGGCCTGCAGGTCGCGCAGCGAATCGCCCACCGTCGCCACACCACCGCGCAGGCTGATGTTGAAGCGCTTGGCGATCTCGTGGAACATGCCCGGCTTGGGTTTGCGGCAATCGCAATTGTCATCGGCCGAGTGCGGGCAGAAGAACACCGCATCGATATCAGCACCGGCCTGCTGGGCCGCATTGTGCATCTTCTGGTGAATGGCGTTGAGGGTCTTGATGTCGAACAAGCCGCGCGCCACGCCAGACTGGTTGGTGGCCACCACCACGCGATAGCCGGCCTGGTTCAGGCGCGCGATCGCTTCCAGCGAACCCTTGATGGGGATCCACTCGTCGGGCGACTTGATGAAGGCATCGGAATCCTGGTTGATGACGCCATCGCGGTCGAGAATGATCAGTTTCATTCCTGCTTTCCTTCATGAATACCGCCGCGCCAGGACAAGCCCGTGCGCGGCGGATCGGTGTTGCGTGTACGACAGCCGGTAGCGTGATGGATTACGCCGCCAGCTTGGAAATGTCGGCCACCTGGTTGAGCATGCCATGCAGCGAGGCCAGCAGTGCCTGGCGATTTTTGCGCAGCTGTTCGTCCTCGGCATTGACCATCACGTCGTTGAAGAAGGCATCGACGTTCTCGCGCAGTTGCGCCAGGGCCTTGAGCGCACCGGCGAAGTCACCCGCGGCGTAGGCTGCCTGCACCTGCGGACGCGTGGTCTGCATGGCGGCGAACAGGCCTTGCTCGGCGGCTTCCTGGAGCAGGTTTTCCTGCACGGCACCGTGGGCGTCAATGGCCACGCCCTCGATCTTCTTCAAGATGTTGGTGATGCGCTTGTTGGCAGCGGCCAGGGCTTCGGCTTCCGGCAAGGCGGCGAAGGCTTGCACGGCTTGCAGGCGTTCCACCACGTTGTCCAGCACGTCAGGCTGCTGGGCCACCACGGCTTCCACTTCGTTTTGTGCAAAGCCGCGCTCGCGCAGCAGGCCGCGCAGGCGGTCGTAGATGAAGGCCTGCACGTCGGCGCGCGGATCCTTGAAGTTGGCGTTGCCAGCGAACAGTCCCGCTGCTGCATCCAGCAAGGCGCTCAGCGACAGCGGCAGGCGCTTTTCGACCAGCATGCGCAGCACGCCCAGGGCATGGCGGCGCAGGGCGAACGGATCCTTGTCGCCGGTGGGCTGCAGGCCGATGCCCCAGATGCCGACCAGGGTTTCCAGCTTGTCGGCCAGGGCCACGGCGGTACCGGTGGCGGTGGCAGGCAAGGCGTCGCCGGCAAAGCGCGGCTGGTAGTGTTCGGAAGCGGCCAGTGCCACTTCATCGGACTCGCCGTCATGACGCGCGTAGTACGTGCCCATGATGCCTTGCAGCTCCGGGAACTCGCCGACCATGTCGGTGAGCAGGTCGGCCTTGGCCAGCAGTGCGCCGCGCTCGGCTTGCTTGACGTCGCCGCCCAGCAGGCTGGCGATCTTGCCGGCCAGTGTCTGCACGCGCTCGGTGCGCTGCAGCTGGTTGCCCAGCTTGTTGTGGTAGACCACGTTGGCCAGTTGCGGCACGCGATCAGCCAGGGATTTTTTCTTGTCCTGCTCGAAGAAGAACTTGGCATCCGACAGGCGCGGGCGCACCACGCGCTCGTTACCGCCGATGATGTGCTCCGGGCGATCGGTCTCCAGGTTGGAGACGATCAGGAAGCGCGAACGCAGACGGCCATCGGCGTCGGTCAGCGCAAAATATTTCTGGTTGGTCTGCATGGTCAGGATCAGGCATTCCTGCGGCACGGCCAGGAATTCATCCTCGAACTTGCATTCGTAGACCACCGGCCATTCCACCAGCGCGGTGACTTCGTCCAGCAGCGAATCCGGCATCAGCACCTGGTCGCCACCGGCCTTGGCCAGCAGTGCGGTGCGGATTTTTTCGCGGCGCTCGGTGAAGCTGGCGATGACCTTGCCTTGCTTGGCCAGTGCCTCGACATAGGCATCGGGCGAGGCGATCTGCAGCGCGCCCGAAGACAGGAAACGATGGCCCAGCGTGGTGCGGCCGGCATCCAGGCCCAGCGTATTGATGGGTACCACGTCGTTGCCCAGCAGCGCCACCAGGTAGTGGGCCGGGCGCACGAAGTGCACAGTCTCACCGGCCGCGCGGCCGAACTGGCGCTGGTAGCTCATGACCTTGGGGATGGGCAGCTTGGAGAGGCTCTCGTCGAGCGCAGCCTGCAGGCCCACGGCCAGGGCCGAGCCCTTGGCGGTGTAGGTGTAGAAGAAGCTCTCGGCCTTGCCATCCTGGGCGCGTTCCAGCTGGTCCGGGGTGATGACGGTGGCACCGGTGGAGGCGGCCAGTGCGGCCAGCTTCTTCACCAGCGGGGCCGACGGGCGGCCTTCGGCGTCCAGTGCGACGGTCACCGGCAGCACTTTTTCGCGGATCGATTTGTCCGGCGAGGCCGCGCGCACTTGCGTGATGGAGACGGCCAGGCGGCGCGGGGTCGCGTAGGCGGTGGCGGCAGCGCCGGCATCGAGATAGCCGCGGCTTTGCAGGCCATTGAAGATGCCGTTGGCGAAGGCGTCGCCCAGCTTGGCCAGCGCCTTCGGCGGGAGTTCTTCGGTGACGAGTTCTACGAGGAGTGTCTGGTTCATGTTGTCTGTCTTGCTGTCTTGCTCGGGACACCGGTCAAGTCAACCGGTGCCGCATGATGTCGTGTTGCTGCGTCTCAGGCGGCCGCTTGTGCCGGTGCCTGGCCCAGCATGGGGAAGCCCAGGCGCTCGCGCGATTCGAAGTAAGCCTGTGCCACCGCCCGCGAAAGATTGCGGATGCGGCCGATGTAGGCGGCGCGCTCGGTGACCGAAATGGCGCCACGGGCATCGAGCATGTTGAAGGTGTGGGCGGCCTTGAGCACCTGTTCATAAGCCGGCAGGGCCAGCGGCACTTCCATGAGGCGCTTGGCTTCGGCTTCGTAGTTGGAAAACAGCGAGAACAGGAAGTCGGTGTTCGAGTACTCGAAGTTGAAGGTGGATTGTTCCACTTCATTCTGGTGGAACACGTCGCCATAGGTCAGGTGTTTCTTGACGCCGTTCTCGGTCCACTCGGTCCAGACCAGGTCATAGACGTTTTCCACGCCCTGCAGGTACATCGCCAGGCGCTCGATGCCGTAGGTGATCTCACCCAGCACCGGCTTGCAGTCGAGGCCGCCGACCTGCTGGAAGTAGGTGAATTGCGTCACTTCCATGCCATTGAGCCAGACCTCCCAGCCCAGGCCCCAGGCGCCCAGGGTGGGGTTTTCCCAGTCATCCTCGACGAAACGTACGTCGTTTTGCTTCAGGTCCAGTCCCAGCGCCTCCAGCGAGCCCAGGTACAGGTCCAGGATGTTTTCCGGTGCCGGCTTCAGGACCACCTGGTACTGGTAGTAGTGCTGCATGCGGTTGGGGTTTTCGCCATAGCGGCCATCCTTGGGACGGCGCGAAGGCTGGACATAGGCAGCGCGCCACGGTTCCGGGCCGATCGCGCGCAGGAAGGTTGCCGTGTGCGAGGTGCCCGCGCCGACTTCCATGTCGTAGGGTTGCAGCAGTGCGCAGCCCTGGGCGTCCCAATATTCTTGCAACTTGAGGATGATTTGTTGAAATGTCAGCATCGTGTGTGGTGGCCTGGCGAACCGGCGGAGGAATTGCGAAAACCTTGAATTTTAGCGCCTTTTGGGGCGTTTGACCCGGTTTTGCCAGGGCGCGGCACTGCCGGCCCCTGGCATTTGAGATCAGTGGCGAATGCGCGCGGCCTTGTTGCGGCCCCAGGCCAGCAGCAGCATCAGCAGCGCCAGCCCGACGATGAGCTTGTTGCCCAGCAGAATGTAGGGGGTCTGGCCGCCATAGCCCTGTACCTGGCCGGAGAGCACGCCGCGCGTATAGGGCGGCAGTTCGCTGACCGCGCCGCCCGGCAGGATCACCGCCGTGGCCCCGGTGTTGGTGGCGCGCAGCATCGGGCGGCCGGTTTCCAGCGTGCGCATCTGCGAGATTTGCAGGTGCTGGGGCAAGGCGATCGAGTTGCCGAACCAGGCGATGTTGGACAGGTTCAGCAGCAGGCTGGCCTGAGGCTGGCCGGCACGGTAGGCATCGCGCAACTGGCCGGCGATTTCTTCGCCAAACAAATCCTCGTAGCAGATGTTGGGCAGCACCCACTGGTCCTTCACGCCGAAGGGCGACTGCACCGGCGCGCCGCGCGTCATGTCGCCCAGCGGGATGTGCATCAGGTCGACGAACCAGCGGAAGCCCGGCGGGATGAATTCACCGAAGGGCACCAGATGGTGCTTGTCGTAGCGGTAGGGCATCAAGGCCGATCCCAGTCCCGGGCCGAAGCCCAGCACCGAATTGGCATACAGCTGCGGACCATCGGAGAGCGGAATGCCTAGCGCCAGATGGCTGCCGCTCTTTTGCGCGAAGCGCGCGATGCGTTCCAGATAATCCGGCGGCAATTGCTGCGGCAGCAGCGGGATGGCCGTTTCCGGGGTGGCGATCAGGTCGGCCGGGGCGGCGCTGATCATCTGCTCGTACATGCCCAGGGTGGAGACCAGGGCATCGTTGGAGAATTTCATTTCCTGCGGGATGTTCCCCTGCAGCAGGCGCACCGTGATTGGCTGGCCTTGTGGCGTGGTCCAGTGCGCCAGCCGCAAGGCCACGCCGCCCGCGCACAGCAGGGCCGCGGCACACAGCGGCAGCACGATGCGCTGCCCGGTGCCGGCCACGCCCTTGCGCGCGAGGCCCATCCACAGCAGCGCCAGGCTGCCAGCGATGAGCGCTGCGACCCAGCCGACGAAATAGACGCCGCCCACCGGTGCGAATCCGGCCAGCGGGCCGGCCGTATGCGCATAGCCCGAGATCAGCCAGGGGAATCCCGTGAAGACCCAGCCGCGCGCCCACTCCGACAGCGCCCACAGCGCCGGCAGCATGAACAGCGCCAGCACCAGCGGCGAGGACGACCAGCGATGGCGCAGCCAGCCTGCCAGCGCGGTAGCCGCACCCGCATACAAGCCCAGATAGAGCGCCAGCAAGCCCACGGCCAGTGCCGCCATCCAGCCCGGCATGCCACCGTAGTCATGCATGCTGATGTAAAGCCAGTGCACGCCCGCCGCCGCCCAGCCGAAACCGTACAGCCAGCCGTGCAGGAAGTGGCGGCCAGTGGAGGCTTGCGCCAGCACGCCATGGAACAGCCAGGCCAGGGCCAGGATCTGCAAGGGCCACAGTTTGAAGGGCGCAAAGGCGAAGACGTTGACCGCGCCCGCTGCGACCGGCAGCAGCAGGGCCAGCGCCGTGCCGAGGCGACCGCGCGCAGCGGTCGCGCCGCGCGGCAGCGGCAGGTCTTGGGAGGAGGGGGAAGTCACGGTTGCAACGGCAGGCAGATCAGGCGATTCACTCGTCGTCCAGCGGTGCCGGCGGCAGCTTGGACACCAGCAGCACGTGGACCTGGCGCGCATCGGCGCGCAGCACTTCGAAGTGCAGGCCATCGATGTCGAATTCGTCGCCCTTGCGCGGCACGCGGCCCACGTGATTGGCGACCAGTCCGCCGATGGTGTCGGCGTCTTCGTCGGAGAAGCGGCTGCCCACTTCCGCGTTGAACTGCTCGATCTCGGTGAGGGCCTTGACGCGCCAGCGCGCGCCGTGCGGGCCATCCTTCAAGGCCAGCACATTGTCTTCGGCTTCATCGAAATCGTATTCGTCCTCGATGTCGCCGACGATCTGCTCCAGCACATCTTCGATGGTGATCAGGCCAGCCACGCCGCCGTATTCGTCCACCACCACGGCCATGTGGTTGCGGTTGGCGCGGAAGTCGCGCAGCAGCACGTTCAGGCGCTTGGATTCGGGAATGAAGATGGCCGGGCGCAGCATGTCGCGCACGTCGAAGGATTCCTCGGCGTAGTAACGCAGCAGGTCCTTGGCCAGCAGGATGCCGATCACCTTGTCGCGCTCGCCATCCACGGCGGGGAAGCGCGAGTGGGACGTGGCCAGCACTTCGGGCATCCAGGTTTCGATCGGCTTGGAAATGTCGATGGTGTCCATCTGCGAGCGCGGCACCATGATGTCGCGCACGGCCAGGTCGGAGACCTGGAACACGCCTTCGATCATCGACAGCGCATCGGCGTCGATGAGATTGCGTTCGTGCGCATCGTGCAGCACTTCGAGCAGTTCTGCCCGGTTCTCGGGCTCGGGGGAAATCAGTGCGGTGAGTCGTTCAAACAGGGAACGATGGGGTTTAGCGTCAGACTTGACGCTACTAGGGTGATCTTGCATGGCGTTAGGCGCGAGCCCGACGTAGTTTCGAAGAGCCATAGGATACAACAATTATGTGACAAGTCCACTAAAGGCCCGGCCACAGCGGGCCGCCGTCCCGCTTGCTCCCTGGAAATCCCGATGTTTGCGCGCCAATGCAGCAGGCAAAAAAAAGCCGGCATTCACGATGCCGGCAAATACACCCTCAGGGAAAAACTTTCTGCCTGGTGCTCAGGCGTAGCTCAGGGCCGGCATCGCCGTGTCCTGGGAATACTGCACGGCGGCATGCTGCGGGGCGCGCACTGCGGTCGGGCCAGCCTGTTCGGCCGTGAGCTTGAAGATGCTCACCACATCGGTCAGGGCCACGCTCTGTTGCTGCATGGAGGCGGCGGCCGCGGCAGCCTGTTCCACCAGGGCGGCGTTCTGCTGGGTGGTTTCGTCGATCCGGGCCACGGCGTTGTTGATCTGTTCCAGGCCGGCGGTCTGCTCGGCGCTGGCGGCGCTGATGTCCTGCACGATGTGGGTCACGCTCTGGATGCTCTTGACCACCTCATCCATGGTCGAGCCGGCTTCGCTGACCTGCTTTTCACCTGTGGCGACCTTGGCCACCGATTCATTGATGAGCGCCTCGATTTCCTTGGCGGCAACCGCCGAGCGCTGGGCCAGCGAGCGCACTTCGGAGGCGACCACCGCGAAACCGCGGCCTTGCTCACCGGCACGGGCCGCTTCCACGGCGGCATTCAGGGCCAGGATATTGGTCTGGAAGGCGATGCCGTCGATGACGCTGATGATGTCCACGATCTTGTGCGACGAGGTGCTGATGGCGTGCATGGTCTCCACCACGCGGCCGACCGCAGCGCCGCCCTTGCTGGCGACGTCGGATGCATTGTCGGCCAGGCGCTTGGCTTCGCGGGCATTGTCGGAAGTCTGCTTGACGGTGGCGGTCAGCTGCTCCATCGCCGAGGCGGTTTCCTGCAGCGAGCCGGCTTGCTGTTCGGTGCGGTGGGACAAGTCCATGTTGCCGCGCTTGATTTCATCGGAAGCCACGGCGATGGTGTCAGTACCCTGGCGCACTTCACCGACGATGGCCACCAGGCTGTCATTCATGCCCTTGAGTGCAGCCATCAGCTGGCCCAGCTCATCCTTGCTGGTGACTTCGATGCGGCTGCCCAGATCACCCGACTGCACGCTTTGCGCCACGCTCACGGCCTGGGCCAGCGGACGGGAGATCGAGCGGGTCAGCAGCCAGGCGATCAGGCCGCCCAGGGCCAGGGCCGCAATGCTTGCCACCATCATGGTCCATTTGGCCATGGCGTAGGCGGCTTCGGCCGCTTCCACATTGGCTTCGGAATTCTTGCGCAGCAGCTTGTTGAATTGCTCCACATGGGCAATCACCTGCTTGAGAATGGGCATGCAATCCTTGACCAGCGAAGCGCGGGCCGCATCAGTCTGTTGCGAGGTCGCCAGCTTGACGATGTTGACGGCCACCGGCAAGTATTGCGCTTCCAGCTTGCGCAGTTGCTCCAGCATCTCGCGCTCCTGCGGCGTGGTCGCCGGATCTTGCATCAGGCGGGTCAGTTCGGCCAGGCCGGAATCGATATCCTTTTGCGCGCTGCCGACCAGGTCGACATCGCCTTTCTGTTCAGCAGCGCCATTGACCAGCGTCAGGTTGCGGGCCGCAATGGCGCGCAGGCCCACGGCGAATTGCACTTTGGAAAGCGCTTCGAGCTTGCCCTCATCGACGGAGGTCAGGAAGATGATGCGATCGTTCAGGCGCGACACTTGCTGCAGGCCGAAGCTGGCAACGGCCACCAGCAGGACCAGTACGGCGGCAAAGCCAAGGCCAAGACGATGGCCGATCTTCAAGTTCTTCATGACATCCTCCCCGATGGGTTTAATTGGTGTGGAAGCATTCTCGTTCAGCCGGAGTCCGCTTCCCATCGGGCTTTTCCTGAATTGCCTACTTAAAACTCAGGGGAAATTCACAGGCAAATTGTCACCCCAACATGAAAACGGAAAAATCGATGATCACATCGGGAAACTCGATCACTTTTTAGCGTGATAAAGCGGCAACGGCTTGAGACAAAGCAACAAAAATGAAACCGGCGCCGAAAACAAAAACGGCCTGCCGCAGCAGACCGTTTCGTTTGCAACATCAGGCTGCCTTGCCGAAGCGGCAAGGCAGTCTCCTGGCTCATCGTGACTTGTAGGGATTGGCGTAGCCCAGGGTAGCGAGGATCTCGGTTTCCAGGGCTTCCATCTCGTTGGCTTCCTCGTCGTCCTCGTGGTCATAGCCCTGCGCATGCAGCACGCCATGCACCACCAGGTGAGCGGTGTGTTCTTCCACGGTCTTCTTCTGCTCTGCGGCTTCCTTCTCCAGCACGTCGGTGCAGAAGATGATGTCGGCTTCGGTGACTTCGCTGTCTTCATCTTCCGTATAAGCGAAGGTCAGCACGTTGGTGGCGTAGTCCTTGCCGCGATAGTCGCGGTTGAGGTCACGGCCTTCTTCGGAACCGACGAAACGCAGCGTCAGTTCGGCCGGCGCAAACAGGGCGGCCTGCACCCAGCGGCGCAGGAGAGGGCGGGTGATGCTGTCCTTGAGGCGGTCGTCGGCATATTGCACCGACAGCGTGAGTTTATGTTTTGGCATGGCGCGGCTTGGCGGATTTGGTCAGGAGATTGGTGGCAGTGCGGGCGGTGGCGCGCGCGGTATCGGGGCGGGGGTTGCCGGCCGCATCATAGGCATCGACGATGCGCGCCACCAGCGGATGACGGACCACGTCGGCACTGGTGAAGCGCGAGAAGGCGATGCCGCGCACATCATGCAGCACCGACAGCGCATCGACCAGGCCGCTCTTCTGGCCGTGGTGCAAGTCAACCTGCGTGACGTCGCCGGTGATGACGGCCTTGCTGCCGAAACCGATGCGGGTCAGGAACATCTTCATCTGTTCCGGCGTGGTGTTCTGCGCTTCGTCCAGAATGATGAAGGCGTGATTGAGCGTGCGGCCGCGCATGTAGGCCAGCGGGGCGATCTCGATGGCCTGCTTCTCGAAGAGCTTCTGCGTGCGGTCAAAACCCAGCAGGTCATAGAGCGCGTCATACAGCGGACGCAGATACGGATCGACCTTCTGCGCCAGGTCGCCCGGCAGGAAGCCCAGGCGCTCGCCCGCTTCCACGGCCGGGCGCGTGAGCACGATGCGCTGCACGGCATCGCGCTCCAGCGCATCGACCGCGCAGGCCACGGCCAGGTAGGTCTTGCCGGTGCCGGCCGGGCCGACACCGAAGGTGATGTCGTGTTCCAGGATGGCATTGAGATACTGGCTCTGATGCGGCGTGCGTCCGCGCAGGTCGTGCTTGCGGGTCTTCAGGATGGGGCTCTCGGGCAGCGGGTCCTGGCTGTCCTTGTCGTCGGCGGCAGTCGCAGCAGCCGTAGCAGGCGCTGCCGCAGCGGCCTTGCCACGACGCGCCGGCAGCGGCGGCAGGCCGGCCTCTTCATCGGCGGCGGCGTTGGCACGCTGCTCCACCAGGGCCAGCTGGATATCGTCCACGGCCACCGGACGGTCGGCCTTCTCGTAGAAACGTTCCAGCACTTCCACGGCGCGCTGTGCATTGGTGCCGGTGACCACGAAGCGGTCGCCACGGCGGAAGATGGTCACGTCCAGCGCGGCAGAAATCTGCCGCAGGTTTTCATCGAGGGCGCCGCACAGGTTGGCCAGGCGCCGGTTGTCCAGCGGCTGGGGCGTGAAGTGATGAGGCTGATTGGGGATTTTTTTCAATGCACGATTCCGGTTAAGGGGATTGAATCATCAATGACGGGTCACGATCTCGCCACGCAGCGAGAAGGGGAAGGCTTCGGTCACGCGGACTTCGAGGATCTCGCCGATGAGGCGCTGGCCATTCGGGCCACCGTCGAAGTTGACCACGCGGTTGCTCTCGGTGCGGCCTTGCAGCTCATGCTCGCGGCGCTTGGAAATGCCTTCCACCAGCACCTTTTGCACCGTGCCGACCTGCGCGGCACTGATCTTGGCCGCGTTGTCGTTGAGCGCAGCCTGCAGGCGCTGCAGGCGGGCCAGCTTGACTTCCTGCGGGGTGTCGTCGGCCAGGCTGGCGGCCGGCGTGCCGGGACGCGGGCTGAAGATGAAGGAGAAACTGTTGTCGAAGCCCACATCGGCCACCAGCTTCATGAGCGCTTCGAAATCTTCCTCGGTCTCGCCGGGGAAGCCGACGATGAAGTCTGATTGCACCGTGATGTCCGGGCGCACCTTGCGCATGCGGCGGATTACCGACTTGTATTCCAGCGCGGTGTAGCCGCGCTTCATCGCCGCCAGCGTGCGGTCCGAGCCATGTTGCGCCGGCAGGTAGAGATGATTGCAGAGCTTGGGCACCTTGGCGTAGGTGTCGATCAAACGCTGCGAGAATTCCTTGGGATGGCTGGTCACGAAGCGGATGCGTTCGATGCCCGGCAGCTCGGCGATGTATTCGATGAGCAGGGCGAAGTCGGCGATCTCGCCATCTTCCATCACGCCGCGATAGGCGTTGACGTTCTGGCCCAGCAGCATGATTTCCTTGACGCCCTGGTCGGCCAGCCCGGCCACTTCGGTCAGTACATCCTCAAAGCGGCGCGAGACTTCTTCGCCGCGCGTATAGGGCACCACGCAGTAGCTGCAATACTTGCTGCAGCCTTCCATGATGGAGACATAGGCCGTTGCTCCTTCCACGCGGGCCGGCGGCAGGTGGTCAAACTTCTCGATCTCCGGGAAGCTGATGTCCACCTGCGGGCGGCCGCTGTAGCGCCGCTCGGAAATCATCTGCGGCAGGCGATGCAGGGTTTGCGGGCCGAACACCATGTCCACGAAGGGCGCGCGCTTGATGATGGCGTCGCCTTCCTGCGAGGCCACGCAGCCGCCCACGCCGATGAGCAGGTCGGGTTTGTCCTTCTTGAGCGCACGCAGGCGGCCCAGGTCGGAAAACACCTTCTCCTGCGCCTTCTCGCGAATCGAGCAGGTGTTCAGCAGGATCACGTCGGCCTCTTCCGGACGATCGGTTTTGACGAGGCCTTCGGCGAGATGGAGCACGTCGGCCATCTTGTCCGAGTCGTACTCGTTCATCTGGCAGCCGAAGGTTTTGATGAATACTTTTTTCTGCATAGATCTTTATCAGGCGAAGAGCGCAGGAAGGACGCATGGAACATGCGCGCGCCGGCGAGGAGGAGGGCGGCGGGCCGCTGGAATCTGCTGCTGCAGCGGTGGAGGAGCCCATCCCCGGAGGTTCGCGATTATAGCACCGCACGTCACGGGCAGCGGCCGCCAGGGCCGGCCGGACTTGTCCGTGCGGCAATTCTCAGAGTTGCGTGCAGCAGTCCTGCAGCCACGTCAGCACGGCGCGCAGCCGGGGCAGGGCTTTCAGGTCGCGGTGGAACACCGCCCACAGCTCGCGCTGCAGCTGTGGCGCAGGCTCCACAGTCTGCAGTTCCGGGGCCAGCAGATAGCTTGGCAGCAAGGCCAGTCCGACCCCGGCACGCGCGGCCATGCACTGCGCCACCAGGCTGGTGCTGCGAAAACGCACCGGGTTGCCGGCCGCATGGTCGGCGATCCAGCGTGTCTCCGGAATGTCCGGCACGCCATCGTCATAGGCCACGAAGGGCGCTGTCTTGCGCGCCCGCCGCCAGAGGGCGACGTTGTCCGCCGTACCACACAGGTAAAAGCGCACCGCGCCCAGCGGCCTGGCGATCAGTTCGCCATCCTGGGGTTTGCCGAAGCGCAGGGCCAGGTCGGCTTCGCGCCGTGCCAGGCTCAGGGTCTGGTGGCCCAGGGCGAATTCCACATCCAGCGCCGGCCATTGGTCCAGCAGGGCGGGCAGGCGCGGCGCCAGGAACATGGTGCCGATGGCATCGGTGCAGGCCAGGCGCAGCTTGCCTTCCAGCCGCAAGTCTCCGCCGGCCAGCGTGCGGGCCAGTTGCCGGGTTTGTTCCTGCATGGCGCTGGCGGCGGCCAGCACGCTCTCGCCCAGGCGGGTCAGTTCCACCTCCTCGGCGCGGCGCAGGTAGAGCGGCGCCTGCAGGGCCTCTTCCAGCAGTTGCAGGCGGCGGCCGATGGTGGCATGCGTGACGCCCAGCGCACGGGCCGCGCCGGAGAGGCTGCCGGCTTCGACGAAGGCGGCGAAGCTGCGCAAGCTTTCCCAGTCGGCATCCAGGGCGGCATGCATGGCAGCATGTGTGGCTTGCGGGGAGGGCAAGGGCGTGGCCTTGCTGGGGGCTGTTAATTTTTTCACAGGGGGCTGGCGATTTCGGTGAATGGCAGTGCGAATTTTATCGGACTAAGATGGTCCGTCACTGTGCATAGACGATCAGTTGCAGCGTTTTATCGACTTCTTTCGAACGTTTTTTAACAAGGAACCATCCATGTCCTCTCCCCAGACCCTCATCCAGATCGCCGGCGGCAGCGCCCGCGCTGCCACCTGGCAGGAAGCCGTCCTGCTCATCATCGACCACCAGACCGAATACACCACCGGACGCGCCCCGCTGGCCGGCATCGATGCGGCCGTCGGCCAGATTGCCGAGCTGCTGCGCCAGGCCCGTGCCGCCGGCGCGCCGGTGATCCACATCGTCCACCACAGCAAGCCGGGCAGTGCCATGTTCGATCCGCAAGGTCCGCACGTGGCCATCATCGACGGCGTGCAGCCGCAGGGTGAGGAGCTGGTGTTGCCCAAGGGCCTGCCCAATGCCTTCGCCGGTACCGGGCTGGATGAGGCCATCAGGAAGACCGGCCGCAAGTCCCTGATCGTGAGCGGCTTTGCCACCCACATGTGCGTGAGCGCGACCGTGCGCTCGGCGCTGGACCATGGCTATGCCTCTACCGTCGTGGCCGCCGCCTGCGCCACCCGCGACCTGCCGGACCCGCTGGGCGGCGCGCCGGTGAGTGCCGCCGAAGTGCAGCGTGTGGCATTGACCGAATTGGCCGATCGCTATGCCACGGTGATGGCCGATGCAGCGGCGCTGGCGAAAAACTGACGCGCTCAGACGCCCCAGATTGTTGCAGGCCAGGCAAGGACGCTACCTCACCCGTAGCGTCCTTTTTTCATGGCGCTGACTTACTCATAAGCAGATCGATATCGACAATATTCAAAGAAAATTTCATCACGTTGATGACGCGGAACTAGCAATAATTAGAAATTACGCATGAATATTCAGGAGCGCTGAAATTCAGGAGACAAAATCGCTTAGTTTGTCGGCTTTCCGCAATTCGCGCATGTCCGCATCCGGTTGGCACGACAGCCGCCTGCAGTGCGGCCGATGGGCGAAGCGAGCGCAACGGCAGCCCTTGCTGTTGTGCTGCATTTCAATAAAGCGCGTGCATGCCGCGTGCGGATGGCCCTGCGGGCGATCCTTAGAAAAAGGAATGAGTCGACCATGATTCCGGCAGTCTTCAACGACCGGCTTGCGGCCCTGCTGGCCAGCGGCCGGCGCACCATACTCGGTATTGCCGGCCCGCCCGGCAGCGGCAAGTCCACCCTGGCGCAGGCGCTGCTTGAGCATGTGCGCTCGCAGGGGCTGGCACATTCCGTGATCCTGCCCATGGATGGCTACCACCTCGCCAATGCAGAGCTGGCGCGCCTGGGCCGCGCCGCGCGCAAGGGCGCGGAAGATACCTTCGACAGTGCCGGCTATGTCCATTTGCTGGCCCGACTGCGCCAGCAGCAGGCCGATGAGCTCATCTATGCACCGCAATTCCTGCGCGAGATCGAAGAAGCCATCGCCGGCAGCATCGCCATTGCCCCCGAGACGCAGCTCATCATCACCGAAGGCAATTACCTGCTGCTCGATCGCGGCCATTGGGCGCGCGTGCGGCCCTTGCTCGATGAGGTCTGGTATGTCGATGTCGATCCCGCCGTGCGGCTGCAGCGGCTGATCGCACGCCACGCGCAGTTTGGACGCAGTCCCGAAGAGGCCGAGGCGTGGGTGATGAACAGCGATGAGATCAATGCAGCGCTGATCGAGACCACACGCAGCCGTGCCGACCAGATTGTTCGCCGGGACTGACGGTTCCGGCGTGTTGTGAGCAGCAAGCAGCAAGCAGCAAAGGGCCGCGACAGGCCCCAGCCATCCCCCTCGAACTTCCAACAAGAACGGAGACCAGCATGATCCAGAAAACCCTCGCCATCGCCTGCGCCACCCTCGCCCTGGGCGCTGCCACGGCCCCGGCGCAGGCCGCCGACAAGCCCCTGAAATCGGTGGGCGTCACCCTCGGCGACTTGGCCAATCCCTTCTTCGTAGCCATCGCCAAGGGTGCGGAAAGCGGCGCCCACAAGATCAATCCGGACGCCAAGGTCACCGTGGTCTCCTCCAAGTATGACCTCAACACCCAGGTCGGCCAGATCGAGAACTTCATCGCCAACAAGGTCGACATGATCGTGCTCAATGCGGCCGACTCCAAGGGCGTGGGCCCGGCCGTGAAGAAGGCCAAAAAGGCCGGCATCGTGGTGGTGGCCGTAGACGTGGCCGCCGAAGGTGCGGATGTGACCGTCATGTCGGACAACACCATGGCCGGCGCCGAGTCCTGCAAGTTCATCGCCGACAAGCTGCAGGGCAAGGGCAATGTGGTCATCGTCAATGGTCCGCCGGTGTCGGCGGTGATGGATCGCGTCACCGGCTGCAAGGCCGAATTCAAGAAGTCGCCCGGCATCAAGATTCTTTCCGACAACCAGAACGCCGGCGGCAGCCGTGATGGCGGCATGACCACCATGTCCAACCTGCTGGCCGCGCAAGGCAAGATCGATGGCGTCTTCGCCATCAATGACCCCACCGCCATCGGCGCCGAACTGGCCATCCGCCAGGCCAAGCGCAGCGACATCAAGGTCATCACCGGTGTGGATGGCGCGCCCGATGCCGAGCGTGCGCTCAAGGATGGCAAGTCGCTCTTCGCTGCTTCGCCTGCACAGGACCCGTATGGCATGGCCGCCGAAAGCGTGGCCATCGGCTATCAGGTCATGAATGGCCGCGCCCCCGAGAAGGCCGTCAAGCTGCTGCCGGTCAAGCTGATCACGCGCGACAACGTGGCGGATTACAAGGGCTGGGTCCCGGCCAACTGAAGCCACGCATCTGGCAGCTCACCTCACAGGTGAGCGTGCCCGATCCGCAGCGCCCGCAGCCAGGAGAGCTTCCTGCTGCGGGACGCGCTTGCCGCTACGCGGCTGCATTCTCCGATTGCCATGACTTCCACTCCCATTCTGCAGATGACCGGCATCAGCAAGTCCTTCGGGGCCACGCGCGCGCTGTCGGACATGCACCTGAGCATCCGTCCCGGCGAGATCCACGCCCTCATGGGCGAGAACGGCGCCGGCAAGAGTACGCTCATGAAGGTGCTTTCCGGCGTCCATACGCCGGATGACGGACAGATCCTGCTGGACGGCCAACCTGTCTCGCTGCGCGACCCCGGCGCCAGCCGCGCTGCCGGCATCAACCTGATCTACCAGGAACTGGCGGTCGCCCCCAACATCAGCGTGGCCGCCAATGTCTTCATGGGCAGCGAACTGCGCACGCGCTGGGGGCTGATCGATCACGCCGCCATGCGCCGTCGCACCGATGCCGTGCTCAGGCAACTGGGCGCGGCCTTCCGGGCAACGGACCGTGCGGGGCGGCTCTCGATTGCCGAACAGCAGCAGGTCGAGATCGCCCGTGCCCTGGTCCACCGCAGCCGCATCGTCATCATGGATGAACCGACGGCGGCACTCTCCGAACGCGAGACCGAGCATCTCTTCGGCGTAGTGAAACGCCTGCGCGATGAGGGCCTGGCCATCATCTACATCAGCCATCGCATGGCCGAGGTGGTTGCCTTGGCGGACCGCGTGACGGTGCTGCGCGATGGCAGCTTCGTGGGCGAACTGGCGCGCGAGGAGATCGATTCCGAACGCATCGTGCAGATGATGGTGGGCCGCTCGCTGGGCGAGTTCTACCAGCACACCCGCATGGCGCCTGAACGTGCGGCGACCCTGCCGGTGGTGCTGCAAGTGCAGGATCTGGCCGGTGGCAAGGTCAAGCCTTCCAGCTTCTCGGTGCGGGCGGGCGAGGTGCTGGGTTTTGCCGGGCTGGTCGGTGCCGGCCGTACCGAGCTGGCACGCCTGCTCTTCGGGGCGGACCCCCGCAGCGGTGGCCACCTCCTGCTGGAAGGCCAGGCCGTGCAGATCGATGAGCCGCGTGCGGCCATGCGCGCCGGTATCGCCTACGTGCCCGAAGACCGCAAGGGCCAGGGCCTGTTCCTGCAGATGGCCGTGGGTGCCAACGCCATCATGAACGTGGCCGGCCGCCACAGCAGCATGGGGCTGGTGCGCAGCGGCGCCCTGGATGGCGTGGCACGCGGTGCCATCCAGCGGCTCAACGTCAAGGTCGCCCATCCGCAAGTGGCGGTGGGCAAGCTCTCCGGCGGCAACCAGCAGAAAGTCTTGCTGGCGCGCTGGCTGGAGATTGCGCCCAAGGTCCTGATCCTGGACGAGCCCACACGGGGTGTGGATATCTATGCCAAGAGCGAGATCTATCAACTTGTCCACAAGCTGGCCGGGCAGGGCCTGGCCGTCGTGGTCATCTCCAGCGAGCTGCCGGAAGTCATCGGCATCTGCGACCGCGTGCTGGTCATGCGCGAGGGAAGCATCACCGGCGAACTGGCCGGTGCCGCCATCACCCAGGAGGCCATCATGCACCTGGCCACCGATACCGCCCGCATGCACGGCACGCATGCACAGGGCGCCCGGCCGCCTGCCATCGACGCTGCGGCGGTCCATTCTTCTCCTTCTTCCCATTCCTCCTAGTCATGGCTGATTCCACTTCCGTTTCCAAGCACGACGCTGCTGCGCGTTCCTCTTCCACGGCGTCGCAATGGCTGCTGCACCGGCTGGGCATGTTGCCGGTGCTGGTAGTGCTGTATCTGCTGTTCTATGCACTGACGATCTATCTCAGCGGCGACGGCAGCTCCAACTTTGCCACCACCGAAAACACCATGAACATCCTGCGCCAGGTCGCCATCAACCTGGTGCTGGCGGCCGGCATGACCTTCGTCATCCTCACGGCCGGCATCGACCTGTCGGTCGGTTCGGTGCTGGCGGTCTCTGCCGTGCTGGGCATGCAGATATCGCTCAGTGCCGCACCGGGCTGGTCGATTCCGATGTTCGTTCTCTCGGGGCTGTTGATGGGCATGGTCAATGGCGCCATGGTGGCCTTCCTCAACATCAATGCCTTCGTGGTGACGCTGGGCACGATGACGGCGTTTCGCGGTGCAGCCTACCTGCTGGCCGATGGCACCACGGTGCTCAACAACGAGATTCCCAGCTTCGAATGGATCGGCAATGGCGACTTCCTGCATGTGCCCTGGCTGATCTGGGTGGCGGTGGCGGTGGTGCTGCTGTCCTGGGTGATCCTGCGCAAGACGGTGCTGGGCATGCACATCTACGCCATCGGCGGCAACCTGCAGGCCGCGCGCCTGACCGGCATCCGCGTGGGGCTGGTGCTGCTGTTCGTGTATTCGATCAGCGGCCTGTTCGCCGGCCTGGCCGGCGCCATGTCGGCCAGCCGCTTGTATGGGGCCAACGGCAACTGGGGCAGTGGATATGAACTTGATGCGATTGCCGCCGTGGTGCTGGGCGGCACCAGCCTCATGGGCGGCGTGGGGACGATCTGGGGTACGGTGGTGGGGGCGCTCATCATCGGCGTGATGAACAACGGGCTCACCATCCTGGGCCTGTCTTCGTTCTGGCAATACGTGGCCAAGGGCGCGGTGATCGTGCTGGCCGTGATCCTCGACAAATGGCGCCAGAAGGATGCGGCGCAATGACACACTCTTCCGCAACCGGAGCCACCATGACTCTTCCCGATGTTGAAAGCCGCGCCTTCCTGCAGGCGCATGTGGCCGATACGCTGGCCTTCTACGACCGCCATGCCATTGACCCGGCAGGCGGATTCTTTCACTACCTGAAGGACGATGGCAGCGTCTACGATCACAGCCATCGCCACCTGGTCAGTGCCACGCGCCTGGTCTTCACGCAATCGATGGCTTATCTGCACACCGCGCAGCCACGCTACCTGGAACAGGCACGCCATGCACTGGCGCACCTGGAACGCTTCCGCCATGCGGAGGGGCCACTGGCTGGCCTCTACGCGTGGACCTTGCGGGATGGCCGGATCGAGGATGGCACCGTGATGGCCTATGGCCAGGCCTTCGTGCTGCTGGCGTTTGCGCATGCGCATCGCGTCGGGCTGTGCGATGCGCAGCAGGTGGCACAGGCCTATGAACGCATGGAGAGCGCCTTCTTCGAGCCTGCGCATGAAGCGTATGCGGACGAGATCACGCCAGCGGGCGAGCTGATCGCCTATCGCGGCCAGAACGCCAACATGCACATGTGCGAAGCTTGCCTGGCGGCGCACGCTGCGACGGGGCGCGCGGTCTACCTGGAACGGGCGCAACTGCTGATCGAGCGTTTCGTCTTTGGTCTGGCGCGGCAATCGCAGGATCTGGTGTGGGAGCATTACCGCCAGGACTGGTCCCTGGATCACGACTACAACCGCGGCAACCGCGACAACATCTTCAAGCCCTGGGGTTTCCAGACCGGGCACCAGACCGAGTGGGCCAAGCTGCTGCTGATCGCCCATGCACAGCAGCCGCGTGCGGCCTATGTGGAGCGTGCCGCGCAATTGCAGGACGCGGCCTGGCAGCACGGCTGGGATGCGCTCTACGGTGGCTTGATCTACGGCTTCGATCCGGACCTGCGCCCCTATGACACGGATAAATATTTCTGGGTCCAGGCCGAGTCCTTCGCCAGCGCGTGGCGGCTATGGCGCGCGACCGGCGAAGCACGTTTCCGCCAGCAGTATCACGCCATCTGGGCCTGGAGCTGGGCGCATCTGGTGGATCATCATCATGGTGCCTGGTTCCGCATCCTGGCCGCCGATGGCAGCAAGCTGGAAGACACCAAGTCCCCCGCTGGCAAGGTGGACTATCACACCATGGGCGCCTGCTGGGACGTGATGGAAGCGGGCGGCCTGCGCGAGTGAGGGCGGCCGTCAGGGGATCTTGAGGAATACCTTGTCGTAGATCTTGCGGATCTCTGCTACCGATTCGGGATCGTGCCATTTTTCGACGATGGCGCGATACGACGGCTTGGTGCGCTCGGCCAGCAGGACCTTGTTGACCTGTTCCACCACTTGCCGGCCCCATTCATTGCGCGGGCACATCACGCGATTGAAGACAACTTCGTCGGCTTCCTGCATGGGCAAGGCCACCAGGGCGTCCGGCTGGCCCATGGCGCGCGCCTGTTCAAAGGCCAGCAGCGGCAGCTCGACCATGTAGTCGATACGGCCGGCCAGCAGCATGCCGATGGATTCCACCTGTTCCGAATAATTCTCCCGCGGCGGATAGGCGGCCAGCAGCTTGTCCACGGTGGGGCTGTAGGAGCGGTCGCGCATCACCGAGGTGCTCAGCTGCGGATTCTCCAGCAGTGCCTTCAGCGACAGCTTTCCCCGGAACTGCGCCAGCCGGTCGCGCCGCACGATGATGCGCAGGGGCAGGAAGATCGAGGTCGGCAACGACAGGTAGCCCACGCGTTCGCGTTCCGGCGTCTTGAGCATGCCGTTGTAGCACCAGTGGCTGCCCTTGCGGATCTCGCTGTTGATGCGGGGGAAGGGCGCTTCCAGCTCCACGTGTTCGTATTGCGGCAAGTCTTTTTTGATGATGTCCAACGTCTGGTCGAAGATGCCCTGGTGCGCAAATTCACCGCTGCGGATCATGTAGGGCGGCACATTGTATTTGCCCCAGACGATCTGGTCAGCCGCTGCCGCCTCGGGCAGCACGGCCACCAGTGCGAGGCAGGACAGCGCCCAAGTCAGCAGGGCAGGCAGGATACGGGAGGACATGCCGGACTCTCTTCTTCAATCAGCGTGGGGGGAGGCAAGGGGTTCGGCCGGTGCCAGCAGCACCCGGTTGCGGCCTGCGGTCTTGGCCTGGTAGAGCGCGCCATCGGCGGCCTGCAGCAGGGTCTCCAGCCGCGCCTGCGGGTGCGCCGGGATGCACGCGGCCACACCGGCACTGATGGTGATGCGGCCCAGGGCCGAGCCGGCATGCGGCAGCGCCAGCGCATGGATGGCATCGCACATGCGCTGCGCGATCTGCAGGCCTTGCTCGCCATCGGTATCGGCCGCAATGAGCGCAAACTCTTCGCCGCCATAGCGCGCCACCGTTTCACCGGCGCGGCAGATGGTGTCCTGCAGCGTCTGCGCCACCTGGCGCAAGACGGCATCGCCGGCCACGTGGCCGTAATGATCGTTGTAGGGCTTGAACCAGTCGACGTCGATGAAGGCTACCGTCAGCGGCTTGGCGTGCCGCAGGCTGCGCCGCCATTCCAGGTCGAGCGTCTCGTCGAAGCTGCGGCGGTTGGCGATGCCGGTGAGGCCATCGGTGAGGCTCAGCGAGCGCAGGCGTTCATTGGCCTGCGCCAGGTCGCGCGTGCGTTCGGCGATGCGCAGCTCCAGCGATTTGTTGAGGGCGCGCAGGGATTCCTTTTCCTGTTCCAGTTGCGCGTAGAGGGCGCGGTTCTGGCGCGACTGCTTGCGCAGGTTGGACAGCATGGCATTGATGGCATCGGCCAGGAAGTGCAGTTCATGGCGGGTGCGGCCGGGCAGGTCGATGCGTTGCGGCGTATCGGGCTGGTCCGGCTGATTCAGGTCCTGCCCGCGCACGAAGCCGGCCAGGCGCGTCATCGGCTGCCCCAGCCAGCGATTGAAGACGTACAGGAAGATGAACCACAGCACCAGCGTCTTGATGACCGAGTTGATGAGGATGAGCGTGAAGCCATACGCCACCTTGCCAATGACCACATGGCGGCTGGAATAAACCGTCCAGGCACCGATATCGTGCGTGACCCCATGTTCATCACGATAGAGAATCGGGAAGCGGTGGCTGGTGGCAGCATTGAAGAAGCCCGGCTTGACCGCGCTGCGCGCGCCATCCGGCTCGACGTGGATCTGCCGTCCATCGTGATCGATGATGTTGCCCAGCGCCATGACCAGCTTGCCTTGCGGGTCTTCGATCTTCACGCCCGTGACCACCGGCAGGTTGCTGATGCCGCGCAGGGTGGCCTTTTGGACGTCACCCTGGAAGCGCCAGGTAGAGCTGGCCAGGCTGGCGCCAAAGGTCAGGTCCATGGCGCGCAATTCATTGTCCACCCCGGATTGCGTGTGTTCATATTCGGCCCCGAGTTGCAGGCAGGTCACGATCAACGTAACCAGAAAGTAACTTCCGAAGATGATGCGCAGCAGCTGGACTGCCAGGGAATGCTTGGAGAGCAAATTCATGTTCTTGCGTGCCGGGATGCCTTGCTCAGGAGTGCGCACGATGGCGCAAAGCAATGCCGGTGAGGCATGCAGACATCGTGCCAGCACGCAGGCTGCGCACGGATGATGGCGAGACGCTGCGTAGCGTCAGCAGGCGTTTTGCAGGCAGTGCGGCAACGATGACGGCCACGGCGGTCAGCCCTGCATCCTCGCGAATGCGCTGCATGGACATGGCTTGGAACTGCCGCATTGAATTTCCTCCCGCGGATGTGATGTGGGCCCTTGGGCGGGCCGCTTAATTACTGGTCACGTGCGGGGTAAATTCTAACAGTTAGGTTTTACCGAATTGTTGGCCAATGCTGCTTGAATGGAATTAAGTGTGCGCGCCATCCACACTCTGGCCATCGTGCGAGGAGGGTTGATGAGAATTGCGGGCCGGTTGTTGCCATCAGGCATGGCAAACCGGCGAGGCGATACGGGCCGTGCTCAGCCGTTGCGTGCGAGATGCTGTTGGGCAATCACGAATTCCACGCGGACATCGGGCGCCGGCATGACGAACAATTGCCGCTCCTGCCCGGCATTGGGCGGCGCCACCTGGAAGGTGATGGCGCGCTCGGCCAGGCGCAGCAGCAACTGTTCCCATTGCTCGGCACTGTCGACCCGCAGCGCCAGGTGATCGATGCGAGACGCTGGTGCGCGTGCCTGCGGACGGGAGGTGCCGGCCGGTGACGCACGCTCGATCAGATGCAGCACAGCCTTGTGACCGAGGTAGAGCCAATGGCCGGCCACCGTGAAGGGTGGCCGGGGACCGTCCTGCATGCCGGCCACGTCCACAAAGAAGTCCCGCAGGCGGCGGCAATCGTGCGCGACGATGGTGATGTGATCCAGTTGCATGGTGCGCTCAGAGCAAGCCTCCGCCATCCACATCCACGACGCTGCCGGTCATGAAACCGTTCTGCATCAGCAGCAGATAGGCCTGTGCCAGATCCTCGCCCTGGCCCACGCGGCCCACCGGCAGTTTGGCGCCGACGCGCTCGGCCATGGCCTTGCGGTCGGCCTCGCTCATGTCGCCCCACATGCCGGACTCCACCATGCCGGGGCTGACCACGTTCACGCGCAGCGGTGCCAGTTCCTTGGCCAGCGTCTTGGCCATGATTTCGGTGGCGGCATTCATGGTGGCCTTCACCAGCGAACCCGGCGCCGCCTTGCGTGCCAGCAGGCCGGAAGTGAAGGTGATGGAGCCGTTGGCACGCAGATGGCGCAAGCCCTGCTGGGCTGCGCGCAGCTGACCGAAGAACTTGACGTTGAAGGCCGCGATGGCATCGGCGATCTGCAGGTCGGCCAGTTTTGCGGAACCGATCACTGGTCCGGCGGTGACGACCAGATGGTCGAAGGCGCCGATGCCCTCGAAGAAGCGTGCCACCGAGGCATCATCGCTGATGTCGACCTGTGCGGTGGCGATGTGGGCCGGGAAATCTGCGGGGGCCTGACGGCGTCCGGCTGCGATGACTTGCGCGCCCTGGGCGGCGGCCTGTTCAGCCACGGCGCGGCCGATACCGCTGAGGCCGCCGATGACGATGATTTTCTGGTCTTGCATGATGAGGCTCCTTGAAGAAACGCTAGCCGTTCAGGCTGCAGCCGGGGCAGGCGAGGCGTCCAGCGGCAGGGGCGGATAGTCGGTATAGCCGGCCGCACCGCCACCGAAGAGCGTGGCGCCGTCGAAGTCGGCCAGCGGCAGGTCTTCCACCAGGCGGCGCGGGAAATCCGGATTGGCGACGAAAGGACGGCCGAAGGCCACCAGGTCGGCATAGCCGTGCTCCAGCACCCATTGCGCACGTGCCTTGTTGTAATTGCCGGCCACGATGATGGGATGGCTGAAGCGCTCGCGCAGTTGCTGGCGGAAGCGCTCGGTGACCACGGGGGCGTCGTCCCAGTCCGCTTCCACCAGATGCAGGTAGGCGATGCCGCGCTGCTGCAGGAAGCTGGCCGCATCCAGGATGGTGGGCAGGATGTCCGGGCAATCCATGCCGCGTGCGGTCAGGAAGGGTGCCAGGCGGATCGCCGTGCGATGGGCGCCGACTTCATCGGCGACGGCATCGATGACTTCCTTCAGGAAGCGCAGGCGGTTTTCACGCGAGCCGCCGTATTCATCGGTCCGCACATTGGAGGTGGTGCGCAGGAACTGGTCGATCAGGTAGCCGTTGGCACCATGGATTTCCACGCCGTCGAATCCTGCGGCGATGGCATTGCGGGCAGCGCTGCGGAAGTCCTCGACGATGGCCTTGATCTCGGCATGTTCCAGGGCGCGCGGGGTGGGGCTGGCGACCATGCCGCCTGCGCCGGTGGCCGGATCGACCTTCCAGATCTGGCCTTCAAAGGGCAGGGCCGACGGTGCAACCGGCAAGGCACCGTCGTGGAAATCCGGATGCGACATCCGGCCCACGTGCCACAGCTGCAGGAAGATGCGTCCCCCCGCATCGTGCACGGCGCGGCTGACCAGGCGCCAGCCTTCCACTTGCTCGGCGCTGTAGATGCCGGGGGTGAAGGAGTAGCCCTTGCCCTGCGGCGAGATCTGCGACGCCTCGGTGATGATGAGGGCCGCCGAGGCGCGCTGGGCGTAATGCAGCGCGTTCATCGCGTTGGGAATATCGCCCGGCTGCGAACTGCGCGCGCGGGTCATCGGGGCCATCACGATGCGATGGGGAAGGGTGAGCTGGCCTAGCTTGAGCGGGCTCAGCAGAGTGGATGGGGTTGACATGACGGGCTCCATGAATGAGTTGATGGAGGCCATTATGCAAATGCCGACGCCATTTGATAATTGGGCTAGTATTTGAAGGATTATCAAATGGAGCAGAATAATGGCCGCAGACAACCTGGGCGACATTTGCCTCTTCGTGGAAGCCGCTGCCTTGGGCAGCCTTTCTGCTGCGGGCCGCAAGATCGGCCTGTCCCCGGCTGCGGCCAGTGCGCGCCTGGTGAAATTGGAGGGCGAGCTCAACACGCGCTTGTTCGAACGCACCACGCGCCACTTGCGGCTCACGGCAGAAGGCGCGCTTTACCTCTCGCATTGCCAGCAGGCACTGGCGGCCCTGGACGATGCCCAGGCTGCGTTGCAGGCCGGGCGCAGCGTGGTCAGTGGCAAGTTGCGCATTGCGGCCACCTCCGATTTTGGCCGGCATGTATTGCGGGGCTGGCTGGAGGAATTCAACGAGCGCTATCCGCAGATCACGCTGGCGCTGGTGCTGGGGGACTCGATGGCCAACCTGCTGCAGGATGACCTGGATCTGGCCATTCGCTTCGGGGTGCCACCCAGCAGCTCGATGGTGGCCCGGCCCTTGGCGCCGAACCGGCGGGTGCTGTGCGCGGCGCCTTCGTATCTCGCCAAGCGGGGCATGCCGAGGCGGCCGGCGGATCTGCATCGTTTTGAGTGCATCGTGCTGTTCGGCGCGGGCGGGCTGGCCAATGAGTGGCGCTTTGAACGCGAGGGGGAAGTGCAGACCTATACCGTGCTGGCGGCGACTTCGCGCGAAACCAATGACGGTGAACTGGCCCGCCAGTGGGCGCTGGAAGGGCAGGGCATCGTGATGAAATCAGTGTGGGACGTCGCCGAAGACCTGCGTGCCGGACGGCTCAAATTGCTCATGCCAAAGTGGCGCATGGCCGATGCGCCGGTGCATGCCTTGTATCAGCGTACGCGGTATATGGCGCCGCGGGTGAGGGCGGTGCTGGATTTTCTCATTGAGCGATTTGAGGCGGAGGGGAGCAGGATGGCGGGATTGTTGAAGTGAAGTAAAGAATTGAATTGCAGGATTGAGCAGCCGTCGCCGCAGTGACGGCTGCTCAACTTGATTCCCTGATGCGATTACTTCGGTTGCAGCTGTCCGCGAATCTCCCCACCCGGGAAGGCTGCGCTATGGACGTTGACGTAGAGCGTGCCTGCCACATAGGCGGCGTATTGTTCATCGCTCAGTTTGGCGCCTGCCGGTACGGTCCAGCCGTTGTCGCCATTCTTGCTCAGCGGCACGATCACGGGACCGTTGGCACCGGCAGCGCCCGTGTGGATATGCGCTGCACGGCCTTCGATGCCGGTGGTGGTGATGTTGCCGGTGACGGTCTTGTCGGCGGCGACGGTGATGCTGCCGGAGCCGCCGGCTGCAGAGCCGTTGGCCGGTACTTCGTTGCTGCCCTTGAGGTCGAAGTTGGCGGTCTGTGCCATGGCCAGTGCCGGGCCCAGCAACGAGACAGCCAGCAACGCGCGATGGAGGATGGTGGATGCGATCATGGTGTTCCCTCTTCTGGTGTGAGTGGTGCTACGGATGAGGTCCGGGCAAAGCGAGCGCCAAGTATAGTGCGGGCTGCAGGCATCTGCTCGCAGCGGCTGTGTGGCATCTGATCTTGTGATGGCCGGTGATGTGCAAGCGCCCGGATGATGGTGATCCGGGCGCTCGTTTCCACAGGGCTGGCTTACTTTTTCAGCCAGGCCAGGCGATAGAGTTTCTGGTCGTTGTGGTAGAAGGCCTGGATATTGCTGCGCACGGCTTCCGAATTTTTGTAGATGGTGAGGAACTGGGCAATGCGCGGATCGTTTGTCTTGTCGCTGCGGGCCACGAACTGGATGGCCCAGGAGTCATCCTCGTAGCTGGTATAGGACAATCCCTTGTGGGCATCGAAGGCCTTGGAGGCGATGATGAAATAGGGGAAGCCCTGCGCCAGGTCCACATCGGGTGTCACGCGGACCAGCTGCGGTCCTTCGACTTCCACGAACTGCAGCTTTTTGGGATTGGCGACGATGTCGGCTTGCGTGCCGAGCAGCCCGGTATCGGGGCGCAGCGTGATCAGGCCTGCGTGCTGCAGCAGGCGCAGGCCGCGGCCGACGTTGACGGGATCGCTGGCGATGGCGACCTTGGCGCCGTTGGGCAGATCGGTGAGGGAGTCGTATTTGCTGGAGTATAGGCCCAGGTAGGAGAGGATGCCGGCCTGCACGCTGGTCAACTTGAATCCTTTGCTGCGTACGGCATTGGCGAGGTAATTGCTGTTCTGGTAGTAGTTCAGGTCGATGTCGCCGGCATCCAGTGCAATGTTGGGGGTGGCCCAATCGCTGAATTCGATGACTTGCACATCGAGGCCTTGCTTCTTGGCTTCCTTGGCGGCCACTTCCACGGAGTCGGCGAAGACGCCGGGGACTACGCCGATTTTCAGCGGTGCGGCAAGGATGCTGCCTGCTGCGGCCAGGCTGGCGAGCAGTACGGTGAGCTTTGGTATCCAGCGTTGGGTGAGTGAGGGGGAAGCGGTCATGAAGGGCCTGTTTGCGAGAAAGGTCTGAAGGGTGGGAAGAGGGATGCCAGTATAGGCAGGGCTCTTCAGTGGCCCAACAAACGATTTCGCATTTGCTTCTTGGGGAATCGAGTAAGCGGGGCAAGGGGGGGCGGTGTGTGTCCGTCGCTGTCGTGCCATGTCGCACGTTCCACTTCGCGCGCTCGGTCAGGGAAGGACTTCGCAGGTGTAGATACGCAGCGGCTACTCTCAATTTATTGCGTGGAACAGGTCAAAAGAAGCAGTCTTTTATGTCTTGCGAAAAACATCCCTGATTCCTTTTGATTCGTCTTTAGCGGAATGGAAAGCACCTACTCAAACTCTACTAGTAGCTGCCGCCGCTTTCGCTGGGTCATTTGAGTGATATTATGTCACTCGATTATTCCTTTTTTAAGACATCACATGGACGCTCGCGCCGAAGACCTGCTATTACTCCGCAAAGTTCTGGAAATTTACGATCAGAAATATGTGGCTGAGTATCTTAATCACGTTTCACCAACGGCTTGGTGCCGGGAAACTGTTGATTTGCTCGCAGATTTGACCCTCTCCATTTGACCCACCTTCCATTGCCTGCTGAAGGCAGCCACCCGGTCATACGACCCCTCGTATCCCAGCTCTCTTAAGTCCAGGAACATCTGTTTCAGGGTCCTTCTTTGCTTCCGAGATTTGACCGCCTCTGCGCTGAGCCAAGCGGAGAGCCTGGCGGTGAAGTCATCGAGCGAGCTTGGCGAACGCCTTGCTGGATAAGCAGGTTCGCTGACATCGGATCGGATGTAGCGGCGAACTGTGTTGCGGGATATGTCGAGCCTGCGGGCGATTTCCCGAATTGAGATGCGGTCTCTGATGTACCAGCGTCGAATAATTCCAAGTAGGGCCACGTCTATCACTCCGTTCTCCCGCTCGCTGTCATGAGCAGGATTGTGGTCTAAACATGGGTCAACTTTGGATGCAAATTTCCTGGGAAAGTGGGTCAGTTTTCAATGCAAATCAACAATAATTGGCCTGAGCGCTATTTCTGCTCAAGTCTGTCTCAAGTGCAGGCCTAATTTGGGTTGAGTAAGGTGTGGGGTGATAGTGCTGCTGGGTTGCGCCCAAAAGCGTAGGCCCAAAACAAAAAACCCGCCCTTCTTTCGAAGAGGCGGGTTTTTCGGACGGCGCCGCATACGCATGATTGCACATGCAGCGACGGGTATCTGGTGGTGATAGGTGGACTTGAACCACCGACCCCAGCATTATGAGTGCTGTGCTCTAACCAGCTGAGCTATATCACCAGGAGGCAAGCCCGAGACTATAGAGGTCCAATCGCCTTCTGTCAATACTTTTTTCCGCATTTCCCTCTTAATTTTATCCACAGCCCCCGGCAGCTCATCCGCCGCGCCGTTCCGCCAAGGCCTGCTGCACCCTTGCCAGCACTTCGGCCGTCGCCTCCGGGCGGTTGCAATCGATGCTGATACGCTCCGGCATGGACCGCAGCCAGGTCAGCTGGCGCTTGGCCAGCTGGCGCGTGGCCGCAATGCCCTTCTCGCGCAGGGCCGTGGCATCGATGCTGCCGTCGAGGTATTCCCACATCTGGCGATATCCCACGCAACGCATCGATGGCAGCCCCAGATGCAGGTCGCCCCGCGCACGTAAAGCGGCGACTTCACGTTCCAGCGCGCCCCCACGCAGCATCAGGTCAAAGCGCAGCGCAATGCGCTCATGCAGCACCGCGCGATCGGCTGGTTCCAGCGCCAGCGGCAGCATCTCGAAAGGCAGCGGCTCAGGCGGCTTCTGCGACAGCAGCGACGACATCGGCTGCCCCGTCAGCAAGCTGATCTCCAGCGCACGCTGGATGCGCTGGCTGTCGGTCGGCTTCAGGCGCGCCGCCGTCACCGGGTCCAGCGTCGCCAGACGCGCATGCATGGCCGGCATGCCGATGCGTGCCGCCTCCTCATCCAGTTGCGCACGCAATGCCGGATCGGCCTGCGGCAGCTCATCAAGCCCGTCGCGCAGCACCTTGAAATACAGCATCGTGCCGCCCACCAGCAGGGGCAGCTTGCCGCGCGCTGCAATCTCAAGCGTGAGGCGCAGCGCATCCTGGCGGAACTGCATGGCCGAGTAGGCTTCGGTCGGGTCGATGATGTCGATGAGGTGGTGCGGCACGGCGGCCAGCTCTTGCGGGCTGGGCTTGGCGGTGCCGATGTCCATCTCGCGATAGACCAGGGCCGAATCGACGGAAATGATTTCGCAGGGCAGGTGGCGGGCGATCTCCAGCGCGGCGGCCGTCTTGCCGGACGCGGTGGGGCCCATGATGGCCACGGCCAAAGGCAGACGCTGGGTCATCAGGGGCTCCTTACTGGCCACGCAGGAAAAGCTTGTCCAGATCTGACAAGCCCATCTGGGTCCAGGTCGGACGGCCGTGGTTGCACTGGTCGGAACGTTCGGTCGCTTCCATCTGGCGCAGCAGGGCATTCATTTCAGGGAGCGTCAGGCTGCGATTGGCGCGCACGGCAGTGTGGCAGGCCAACGTGCCGAGCAGTTCGTTGCGGCGCTCCAGCAAGACGCGTGAACCGCCGTACTCGCGCACATCGCGCAGGACGTCGCGTGCCAGCGTTTGCGCATCAGCGTTCTTGAGCAGCGCCGGGACGGCCCGCACGGCCAGCGTGGTCGGGGACATCACCGCAATATCGAAGCCCAGTGCCGACAGCGTTTCCTGATGTTCTTCCACCGTGCCCACTTCCACCGGATCGGCATAGAAAGTGACCGGGATCAGCAGCGGCTGCACGAACATCTCGTTGCCATCGAGCGCCGTTTTCAGTTGTTCGTAGAGGATGCGTTCATGGGCTGCGTGCATGTCCACCACCACCAGGCCCGCCTGGTTCTGGGCCAGCACGTAGATGCCGTGCAATTGCGCCAGGGCAAAGCCCAACGGGAAGTCGCCCTCGGGCAGCGCTGCGGCAGGTTGCGCGGAAGGCGCGAAGGCAGCGTTGTTGACTCCGGCAGAGGATGCACCGCCTTGCGCAGCCGGTTCGCTGCGGAACATGTTGCCGTAGGCCGCGCGATCCTGGCGTACGCCAAAGCCGCCGTTGCCGCCAAAGGAGAAGGGCCGCGGCTGTTCGGCGAACTGGGCCGAGAAGCTCTGCTGCGTCTGTTCGCGCATCCAGGGCAGCGGGGCGTTCGGGCCACTGGCCGGCGCGGGTGCACCCTCGGCGCTCTCGGTCTGCTGCTGCGGCAGATTGCCGAAGGAGACTGCCGAGGTCTGCGCCAGCGCGCGCGACACCGCATGGAAAACGAACTGGTGCACCGCGCGGCTGTCACGGAAGCGCACTTCGATCTTGGAGGGATGCACGTTCACATCCACCAGCGCCGGGTCCAGCGTGAGCGAGAGCGCATAGGCCGGATAGCGGTCGCCATGCAGCACATCCTGGTACGCGGCACGCACGGCGTGGGTGAGCAGCTTGTCACGGACGAAGCGGCCGTTGACGTAGAAGTACTGGCCATCGGCGCGTGCCTTCGAGGCCGTCGGCAGGCCCACGAAACCGTGCAGACGCAGCGGGCCCGCGCTCTCGTCAAGCGGCAGGCGCGCATTGGCGAAGTCGTCGCCGAGAATGTGGGCGCTGCGCTTGGCGAATTCACCGACGTTCCAGTGATCGACCGTTTTGCCGTTATGCGAGAGCGAAAAACTCACATCCGGACGCGCCAGCGCAATACGGCGCACGACCTCGGCGCAGTGGCCGTATTCGGTCTGTTCGGACTTGAGGAATTTGCGTCGCGCCGGGGTGTTGAAATACAGGTCCTGCACATCGATGGTGGTGCCCTGCGCGCCCGAGGCCGGGGCCACGGTGCCGAATTGGGAGCCGGTGATTTCCCAGGCGTGCGGGGCATCGGCGGTGCGGCTGGTTACTGTCAGCTGGGCCACAGAGGCAATCGAGGCCAGCGCTTCGCCACGGAAACCCAGGGTGGAGACATTCTCCAGGTCAGTCAGCGAGGCGATCTTGGAGGTCGCGTGACGGGCCAGCGCCAGCGGCAATTGCTCCGGCGGAATGCCGCGTCCGTTGTCGGTGATGGCGATGCGCTTGACGCCGCCTTGCTCCAGGCGCACGGTGATTTGGGTGGAGCCGGCATCGAGCGCGTTCTCCAGCAATTCCTTGACCACGGCCGACGGACGTTCGATCACCTCGCCAGCGGCGATCTGCGAGATCAGCTGATCGGGCAGGGCCTGGATGGGGCGAGGGGAGGGGGCGGCAGCCGGTTCGGAAGCGGGGGAAGAGTGCGGTGCGTTCATGGCGGGATTATACCTGCCAGTGCCGCAGGCCGGATGTGACGAAGCCGCCCGGAGGCGGCTTCGTGCGTGCTTGCGGCATCAGTTTTTTACTGCCGGGCAATCCTGAGACTGCCACGCTGAAAATGATGAAAACGATATAAACGATTTACACGCGGAAGGTGCTCACCGCTGCCGCCAGGCGTTCGGCCTGCTGCTGCAGCGACTGTGCCGCCGCTGCAGCCTGTTCCACCAGGGCCGCGTTCTGCTGGGTGCTCTCATCCATCTGCGCGATGGCACGGTTGATCTGGTCGATCCCCTCGCTCTGCTCGCGGCTGGCGGTGGTGATTTCGCTGATGACGGTGGAGACGCGCTGCACGCTGGCCACCACGTCATTCATGGTGCTGCCGGCCTGCGAGACCAGCTGGCCGCCACCGGCGACGGTCTGCACCGGGGCGTCGATCAGTTCCTTGATTTCCTTGGCGGCCGAGGCGCTGCGCTGGGCCAGCGTGCGCACTTCGGTGGCCACCACCGCAAAACCGCGTCCCTGCTCACCGGCGCGGGCCGCTTCCACGGCGGCGTTCAAGGCCAGGATGTTGGTCTGGAAAGCGATGCCATCGATCACGCTGATGATGTCGACGATGCGCTGCGAGGAGCTGTTGATGGCGTCCATGGTCTGCACCACCTGGCCGACCACGTCGCCGCCGTGGCTGGCGACTTCCGAAGCGGAACCGGCCAGTTCATCGGCTTGAATTGCGTTGGCGGCGTTTTGCTTCACGGTCGAGGTCAGCTCTTCCATGGCCGAGGCGGTTTCCTCCAGGGCGCCGGCTTGCTGCTCGGTGCGGGAAGAAAGATTCAGGTTGCCGGCTGCGATCTCGCTGGCGGCAGTGTTGATTTCCTCGGTACCGGCGCGCACGCTGGAGACCACTTCCGACAAGCCCATGCTGATGCCGTTGAAGGCACCCATCAGGCGGCCGATCTCGTCGCTGCTGTGAACGTGCAGGCGGGTAGTGAGGTCGCCGCCGGCGATGCGGTCGGCGGCATCGCATACCGCATCCAGCGGACGGGTGATCATGCGGTTGATCATCACGGTCAGGATCGCGCCCAGCACCGCCAGGAACAGCAGGCCCAGGCCGATGTAGAGGTTGCGCATCGCGTTGACTTCGCGGGTGATCTCATCGACCGCCGCTTCGCCCACGATGACCCAGTTCCACGGGGCATAGTGGGTGAAGACTGCAATTTTCTGGCGGCCATCGCTGCCGGTGTAGCGCAGCTGGCCTTCCTTCTGCTGCACCAGGGTCTTGATGTAGGTTTCGCCGCCGGCATCCTTGGCTTCGATCAGGTTGCCGCCTTCTTCCTTGCCTTCGCGCGGGGCGCCGGCAATCATCACGCCCTGGTCCTTGCCTTCACGGCCGTTGAGCGCGTAGAAGTTGCCGGTCTCGCCGATCTTGAGCGATTTGATCTGGTCCTTCAATGCCTTCACGTCGGCCGAGATGTCGATGCCCACGTAGAGCGCGGCGATGATCTGGCCGGCGTCATTCTTGATGGGGACGTACTTGGTGATGTACTGCTTGCCGAACAGGGTGGCCAGGCCGCTGTAGGTCTTGTCGGACTTCAGGGCCGCATAGCCGGGATGGGTGCGGTCGAGCAGGGTGCCGACGGCGCGCTCGCCGTTTTCTTTCTTGACCGAAGTTGACACGCGCACGAAGTCATCGCCGGTCTTGGCAAAGATGGTCGCGGTTACACCGGTGCGCCCGGTGAAGCGGTCGGGGATGGAAAAATCCAGGTTCAGTTCGCGGCCGTCGTTGGACAGTACCGGCGTGGCGCGCTCGCCAATCTGCACGGTGCGGCTGTCGTCCAGTGTGAGCTTGCCGAATTCCTTGTCGAACATGTTGGAGAAGCGGTCCACCTGGCTGTTCACCGAGCGGTCGAAGATGCCGACCATGTTGGCCACGCCGCGCGCATCGTTGCCCATCTGTTCGATCGAGCGTGTTTCCACCATGCGCGAGGCGGAGTAGGTGATCAGCAGCAGTGCGATCACGAAGACGATGCCCACCAGGGCGACCGTCATGGCAGTCAGTTTTGCACCGACCGAGCGGTGGAAAAGGGATGCGCCGCGCGCACCAGACAAGTCATTAGCCATGGCTGTTGTTGTTCTTGAAGATTAAGGGTGTGGAAATGCCAATACCGGAAAAAAACATCCAGGGACCGACGGCGGTTGCTGCTGACGCATTCAAATCACCATCGTTTGCCCTCCTTGTTTCCATCGTCCGGAAAGTCCTGCAGCACTGTGCGTACATACCGCTGCCTTGCCGGCCAGAGGGCGGCGTGCTGCAGAGGATTGCCGAAACGGCAACGCAACGTGGTCGCAAACGTCAGGGGCCGCCTTTCAGGGAGGTCCAACGTAGGTGCGGCAATCACGGTACTTGCGGGGGAGGTCGTCAGTATATCGTCAGCGTATTGCGCTGCATCAAAATACTTCGAATGTTTGCGCCCACATCCAACTGTGCTGTTGTTTTTCCAGCGAGAAAGTGCTTTTTTGGCATGGGATTTCCCGGTCTCCAAGGCCTCTGCGCTTTCCCTGCGCTCATGTCTCCAACGCTCTCCTTGCTTCTTGCTTCCTACTCTGTGGGCGCGGCGCTGCGATAGTCGCGCACCCAGTGTTCCAGCTGATCGGCCGACATCGGCCGCGAAAAATAATAGCCCTGCGCGACGTCGCAGCCCTGGCTGATCAGCAGGCGGTACTGGTCGGCATCTTCCACGCCTTCTGCCACCACGGTCAGCTTGAGGCTTTCGCCGATGCGGATGACCGCATTGGTCAAGGCGCTCACGGCCTCGTCCTTGGCCATGTCGCGCACGAAGCTCTGGTCCAGCTTGAGTTCGGAGACCGGCAGCTTGCGCAGGTAACCCAGGCTGGAATAGCCGGTGCCGAAGTCATCCATGGCCAGCGGGATGCCCAGGGCATGCACGGCGGCGATGGTCTGGTTGGTGCTGGGATTGGTGTCCATGAGCACGGTTTCGGTGATTTCCAGGGTGAGGTCGGTGGGCGCCAGGCTGTAGCGGCGCAGCAGTCCCGTGACGAATTGCGGCAGCTCCAGATCGTGGAAATTGGTGGCCGACAGGTTCACCGATACCGAGGGCACTTGGATGCCGCGCCGCCGCCAGTCGGCCAGCTGGAAGCAGGCTTCTTCCAGCGCCCATTTGCCCAGCTCGCCGATGAGACCGCATTCCTCGGCAATGGGGATGAAGCGGCCAGGAGAGATCTGTCCCATTTGCGGGTCGTGCCAGCGAGCCAGCGCTTCCACCCCATGCAGGCTGTGGTCGTGCAGGTTGATCTGCGGCTGGAAATGCAGCTCGAAACTGCCGCCGCGCAAGGCGTCGCGCAGCGCGCTTTCCAGGGCCAAGCGTTCCTGGGCCAGGCTGTTCATCTCTTCGCTGAAGAAGCTGAAACGCCCCCGGTTGACGGCTTTGGCCTGGTACATGGCGATGTCGGCCCGATGCAGCAGGGTCTCGATGTCGTGGCCGTTGTCCGGGAAGATGGACACGCCGATGCTGGCCGACGGATTCAACGGCGTGCCATTGATGTGGCAGGGCATGGCCAGGCGCTCCTGGATGCGCTTGACCACTTCGGCCAGGTGCCCGGTGTCGTACTGGGTCAGCACCACCACGAATTCGTCGCCCGAGAGGCGGCCTACGATGTCCGAACGGCGGGCCTGTGATTGCAGCCGCGTGGCCACCGTGCGCAGCAGTTCGTCACCGGCCTGGTGGCCCAGCGAATCGTTGACCTGCTTGAAGCGATCCAGGTCGATGAACATCACCGCCACCGTGCTGCGATTGCGCTCGGCCGCCGCGATGGCCTGCCCGGCCTGCACCAGCAGCAGGCTGCGATTGGGCAGGCCGGTCAGCGAATCATAAAAAGCCAGTTGATGAATGCGTGCCCGCGAGGCTTCGCGCTCGATGGCCAGCGCGCACAGATGCAGGCCGGCATCGACCAGCAGGTGGTGGAAGGCGCTGGGCTGGCGCGGCTGGCGATAGTAGAAGCCGAAGGTGCCGATGACCTTGCCGTCGGCCGATTTGACCGGGGTCGACCAGCAAGCCTGCAGGCCGTGGCCCAGGGCCAGGTCCCTGTAGTCGGCCCAGTGCGGATCGGTGGCGATGTCATCCGAGACCACGCTCTGGCCGGTATAGGCGGCGCTGCCGCAAGAACCCACCAGCGGGCCGATCTGTATGCCCTCGATGGCACGCGAGTAGGCCTCCGGCAGGCTGGGCGCGGCCAGGGTATGCAGGCGGCCTTGTTCGTCCACGCGCAGTACCGAGGCAATCACCTCGGGGGCGACGCGCTCGACCTCTTCGCACAGCAGGTTCATCTGCTCGGCCAGCGACGAGTCGCGCGCCATGGCGTTGAGCACGCGATACTGGAGGACTTCGTGGACCTTGGTATTGGTGATGTCGGTCATCACGCAGACCGAATTGATGAGCTTGCCGCCAGGGTCGAGGATGGGATTGACCACCGCCGAAATCCACACCGGCTGCTCATGCAGGTCGTGGATCAGCTCCTCGGTGTGGAAGCTGTGTCCCTGCAGCAGTTCGCCGTGACAGCGTTCGATCGATTTGACGAAGGTCGGGTGATTGGCAAACAGTTCGCGCGGCAGCTTGCCGATGGTCTGCTGGCTCTGGAAGCCCAGCATGCGGGTGAAACCGGTGTTGTGGAAGACGATGCGGTTCTGCTCGTCGGTAATGAGCACGGCGTTGTCGGTCTCGTTGATGCCCAGCGAAAGCAGGTGCAGGTGTTCGCGGTCGCTTTTCTCGCGGGTGACGCGGTAGGTGATGTCATTGCCGATGCAGATCACCCGCTCGGCCTTGCCCTGGGGATTGAGCAGGGGGGAGTAGGTGGCTTCCCACCAGATCGTGCGCCCGCTGCGGGTACGCCGCGGGAAGCGCCCCGAGAAGAAGCGGCCATTGCAGACATCGCGCCAGAAGGCGGCGTATTCCTCGCTCTGGGCGTAATCGGCCGAGCACAGGACGCTGTGCGACTGGCCGACCAGGTCCTCGGCGATGTATTCCATGGTCTTGAGATAGTTGCGGTTGGCGGCGAGAATCTTGCCATCGGGCGAGAGCTCGACCACGCCCAGCGAGCGGTTCAGGGCGCTCAGCACATTGTTGCTGTGGCGTGAATCGTCGATATGCGAACTGATGTCGGCGGCCACCGAAATCACTTTCTGCAACTGGCCGGCGGCATCGAGGATGGGACTGCAGAGCGCTTCCAGCCAGACGATGGTGCCGTCCACGCGGAGCCGCTGCAGGGTGCCGGAAATCACCTCGCCCTGGCGCAGGTGCTGCCAGAAGCGCTGGTAATCCTCGGTCTCCACGTACATCGGGTCGCACAGCATGCGGTGATGCTGGCCCACCACGTCGGCGCGCTGGTAGCCCAGCATGGCGAGGAAATTGTCGTTGGCATCGAGGATGGTGCCGTCGGCGGCGAATTCGAGGATGGCCATGGAACGCCACAAGGCGCCCAGCAGCGCCTCGCGTTCGTCCTCGCGCAGGCGCTGGAAATCGCCTTGCGCCCCGAGCGGCTGCGACGAGTGATCGAACTGGCCCACGAATGACTCCTGGCTCCCCATACAGCGCCCCCTCTGGCCGGTAATGACGCCTGGTGCGTCTTGCCTCATGCAGTGCGGAGTTGCGATTGCCCGGGTTCCCCGTTGTTACCCGGTTGCTTCAAACCTGCCTGCCCTGGCGCCTCCGTACCGCCTGCCTTGCGGCGTGCAGCCCCTGTACGGGAAGGCGCATGCCATGCGTGATGATGCATATCTGGCACGGGAAGGCTGAATGAACCTGACTTTGATCATATGCCAAATCCTTCCCCTTGTGCGTGCCGGGACGACGCGCCCGGGGCCGTAGCAACAGGCGCGCGAGCTTGTGTGAGGATTCTCGCGGGGCAGGTTTCTCCCAAGGATTTTATCGGCCGTTGGCGAGGCTTCTTGAGTCCGGCGGGGATGAGTGTTGTATGATGCCTGCGCAGGTACGCAAGCGAGCTTGGCCTGCACGATGTTTCCCCGCCGGCATTTGCATGGGGGAAATATCCGGCCGCGCGGCGATGGGGAGCCCCGGCCTTGATGAATCACCAACGATTGGGCTTTATGGATTATCTGCAGTTGCTGGACGTGCTGGTGCACGTGGACAAATACCTGGGTGTCCTGATCGAGCAGTACGGCACGCTCATCTATGCGGTTTTGTTCCTGATCGTCTTCTGTGAAACTGGGCTGGTGGTCCTGCCCTTCCTGCCGGGGGATTCGCTGCTGTTCATCGCCGGCACCTTCTGTGCCATGGGTTCGATGGATATCTGGCTGTTGATGGGCCTGCTGGTGGCAGCGGCGGTGGCCGGCAACACGCTCAATTACTGGATCGGCGGCTGGGTCGGACAACGTGTCTACACCCACAACTATCGCTGGCTGAACCCCGAAGCCCTGCGCAAGACCCACAGCTTCTACGAGAAACACGGTGGCAAGACCATCGTGATCGCCCGTTTCACCCCCATCGTGCGCACCTTCGCGCCCTTCATCGCCGGCGTCTCGGCCATGAGCTTCGCCCGCTTCCAGTTGTTCAACGTGCTGGGCGCCTTCCTGTGGGTGGTCAGCCTGGTGGTGCTGGGCTACCTGTTCGGCAATATCCCGGTGGTACGGGAGAACCTCAATACCCTGGTCCTGATCGGCCTGGTCGGTGCGGTGATCCCCATCGTGCTGGGCGCGCTGTGGCAGGTGTGGCGCAAGCTGCGCGGCAAGCGCAAGGTCAGCAACGCCTGATGTGGGCGTCCCCGGCAGGACGCACCCGATAAAAAACCCGGCCTGCAGCAGCAGTACCGGGTTTTTTGTTGTCGGCCGCCTGGGCAGGGCCGAGGATCAGGTCAGGCGATTCTTGGCCAGCGGCGGGTTCTTGGCGAAGTAGTTGCGGATGCCGGTCAGGATGGCATCGGCCATCTGGTCCTGGTAGCGCTCGTCGGTGAGCTTGGCTTCTTCTTCAGGGTTGGAGATGAAGGCGGTCTCGATCAGGATGCTGGGGATGTCCGGTGCCTTCAGCACGGCAAAGCCGGCCTGTTCCACCGCGCCCTTGTGCAGCTTGTTGATGCCGCCGATTTCCTTCAACACCGCATTGCCTACGCGCAGGCTGTCGTTGATCTGCGCCGTGGTCGACAGGTCCAGCAGGACGCTGGCCAGCTGGCGGTCATGGGTCTTGATGTTGACGCCGCCGATCAGGTCGGCCGAGTTTTCCTTGTTGGCCAGCCAGCGTGCGGCGGTGGAGCTGGCACCTTTTTCCGACAGGGCGAACACCGAAGAACCGCGCGCAGTCGGCTGCACGAAGGCATCCGCATGGATCGATACGAACAGGTCGGCCTGCACCTTGCGCGCCTTGACCACGCGCTGGCCCAGGGGCACGAAGAAGTCGGCGTCGCGGGTCAGCATGACGCGCATGTTGGGGTATTGCTCGATCTTGCGTTTGAGGCGCTTGGCGATGGACAGCACCACGTCCTTCTCGCGGTTGCCGCGCGCACCGGTAGCGCCGGGGTCTTCGCCGCCGTGGCCGGGGTCCAGCGCGATGGTGATCATGCGGGTCAGCTGCATGCGCGGTTCGTCCGGCACTACCTTGGGGTTGCGCTCGGTCTTGTCTTCCGGCTGCGGCTTGATCTCGGCCAGCGGGGCCGGATCGGGTTTGGGCGGCGTCACCGGCCCTTGCGCCAGCGGCGGAGTGGCCGGGCTTTCCTTGTTCCACTCGCCCTTCTGGATCAGGGCGGCGATCGGGTCCGGCGGCGCGGCCGGGTACAGGTCGATGACGAAGCGGTATTTGTATTCGCCCACCGGGGCCAGGGTGAAGACCTGCGGCTTGATCTCGTCCTTGAGATCAAACACCAGGCGCACCACGCTGGGCCGGTTCTGGCCCACGCGTACCTGCTTGATGTAGGGGTCGTTGGGCTGGATCTTGGCGACCAGGTCCTTCAGGGTGGTATTGAGGTCGATGCCCTCGATGTCCACCACCAGGCGCTCCGGGTTCTTGACCACAAAGTGGGTGACCTTGAGGTCGCTGTCGTTTTCCAGCGTGACGCGGGTGTAGTCCTCGGACGGCCAGACACGCACGGCCAGGATCTGCGAAGCCAGGGCGGGCAGGGGAGTGACGACGGAGACGAACAGGGCGCCGCCGGCTTTGAGGATGGTGCGGCGGGTTTTGGACTTCACAGGTTGGGAGCGAATTTCAGTCGAGCGAGGCATTGATGACCCTTGTCGGACAACGCACGCAATTCTACATCACGACCGTCCCCTGCAAGCGACAGGTTGACGTGTATGTCCGGTGGCGGCAACACCGGATCGCCCTTTTCAGGCCATTCGACGATACAGACGGAGTTTTCGTTGAAATGTTCACGAAAACCGGCATCGAGAAATTCTTCCGGGCTGGCCATGCGGTACAGATCGAAGTGGATGACTGTTACCATGCGGCCTGCGAAGGAAACTTCATAAGGCTCCGCCAGCGTGTAGGTCGGGCTCTTGACCCGCCCCTGGTAGCCCGCCGCATGCAGCAGGGCGCGCGTGAGCGCGGTCTTGCCGGCCCCGAGGTCGCCATGCAGGTAGATCGCCAGGCCCGGCGCCAGCACCTGGGCCAGGTCGGCGCCCAGGCGGGCGGTGGCGGCTTCGTCGGGCAGGTGGAGGTGGAGTCGCTGCATGCTCATGCTGTTCTGGGTCATCCGGGATGGTTCGTTACAAGGTTCTAGTCTGAAGGTTCAAGCGCTCATGTCCATTCACCCCACGCCTGCCGATCCGATCGGGAGCACTGCCATCGCCGATCCCGCCGATCTGGCGGCGCTGGCGGCCGCCATCAAGGCCTGGGGCCGGGAGCTGGGGTTTGCCGAGGTGCGCATCGCCGACGTCGACCTGTCGCACCGCGAGGCGGGCTTCCAGGCCTGGCTGGACAAGGGTTATCACGGCGAGATGGATTATATGGCAAGCCACGGCCTGAAACGGGCACGGCCGGCCGAACTGGTGCCGGGCACGGTGCGCGTGGTGAGCGTGCGCATGCCCTACCTGCCTGCCGCCGCCGATCCGGATCAGCCCGAGCAACCTGACTGGCGCGCCCGCGAAGAGGCGCGCAGCGCCGATCCGGCCGCCGCCCAGGTCTCCCTCTATGCGCGCGGACGCGATTACCACAAGGTCCTGCGCGCCCGCCTGCAGCAGCTGGCCACCCGCATCGAAGGCCGCATCGGCCCCTTCGGCTACCGCGTCTTCACCGATTCGGCCCCGGTCATGGAAGTGGCCCTGGCCGAGAAGGCCGGCCTGGGCTGGCGCGGCAAGCATACGCTGCTGCTGCATCGGGAGGCCGGCTCGATGTTCTTCCTGGGCGAGATGCTGACCGACCTGCCGCTGCCGGTGGATGAACCGGTCACCTCGCACTGCGGCCAATGCAGCGCCTGTATCACGGCCTGCCCGACCGGGGCTATCGTGGCCCCTTATGAACTGGATGCGCGGCGCTGCATTTCCTATCTCACTATCGAACTCAAGGGCAGCATCCCGCAAGACCTGCGCCCGCTGATCGGCAACCGCATCTATGGCTGCGACGACTGCCAGCTTTACTGCCCGTGGAACAAGTTCGCCCAGCGTGCCAGCCTGCCGGACTTCGATCCGCGCCACGGTCTCGACCGGGCGAGCCTGGTCGAGCTGTTCGGCTGGAGTGAAGAGGTCTTCCTGAAGAACACCGAAGGCAGCGCCATCCGCCGCATCGGCCACGAGCGCTGGCTACGCAACCTGGCCGTCGGGCTGGGCAATGCGGCCGATGCGCCCTCGCATCGAGGGGATGCGGCCATCGTGGCGGCCTTGCGCGCGCGTCTTGCACACCCCTCCCCACTGGTGCTCGAACACGTGCAATGGGCGCTGGCCCGGCACGGGGTGGGGTGAGCGGCGAGCCGCTCAGTGCACCAGCGCCAGCCAGACCGGAATGGTCAATGCCGAGAGCAGCGTCCCGAATGAAATGAGGAAGGCCGTGAAGGGCCCGTTGCCGCCCATGCGCGCGGCCAGGATGTAGGCGCTGGAGGCGGTGGGCAGGCTGCAGAACAGCACCACGATGCGCCACTGCAGCGGCGGCAGCTGCAGCAGCATGCCGATCAGGTAGCCCGCCAGCGGCACGGCCAGCAGCTTGATGACGATGAACCAGGCCACTACCGGCTTGCTCTCTTTCAAGCCCGACAGCCGCAGTCCGGCGCCGACCATGAGCAGGCCCAATGCAATGGAAGCTGCGCCCAGCCGCGAGAGCACCACGCTGGCCACTTCCGGTAAATGCAGCCCTAGTGCAGAAAACGTCAACCCGCCAGCAGTGGCCACCAGCAAGGGATTGCGGGCCAGCTCGCGCAGCAGGTTGCTGTTTTTTGCAGCCAGCGCATGCACGGCCGCGATATTGCACAGGGGTACGCCAAAGCCCAGCAGGATGGCCATCAGGCCCGCGCCTTCTTCGCCCGCCATGCGGGTGGCCAGCGCCAGCGCGATATAGGAATTGAAGCGGAAGGCGCATTGCATGCCCGACTCGTAAGTCATGGGCGTGGCGCGCAGGAAGGGTTTGCCCAGCCAGGTCAGCGCAATGCCCACCAGCAGCGCCGCAACCCCGGTTTGCACCATGCCGCCGGTGACCGAGAGATCGACCTTCAGGCGCGCCGTCGAATAGAACAGCAGCGCAGGGAAGAGGACGAAATAGACCAGCTTTTCCATGCCGGCCCAGAATTTTTCGCCCCAGTTGGAAATGCGATGGATCAGCAGGCCCAGCGCAATGAGGCTGAAATCCGGCAGCAGGAGGTTGAGGATCTCCACCTGGAATTACTTCAGCAGCCGCGCCAGCTCGACGGCAGTCTTGACGTTCATCTTGTCGAAGATGTGGGCGCGATGGACTTCCACGGTGCGCATGCTGATGCCCAGCTCATCGGCAATGACCTTGTTCATCTTGCCGGCCAGGATCAGGTCCAGCACTTCGCGCTCGCGCGCCGACAGCGCCGCCAGGCGGCTCTGCACGGCATCCTCGGCGCCGCCGGCGCGCGAGACTTCCAGCGCTTCCAGTACGCGGTCCATCAACTGGTTGTCGTTGAAGGGCTTCTCGAAGAAATCGAAGGCACCGTTCTTCAACATGTCCACGGCCATCGGCACATCGCCGTGACCGGTGAGGAAAATGACCGGACGCCGGTGCAGCAGGCCCTTGGTTTTCAATTCATTGAACAGTGCCACGCCGCTGGTGCCGGGCATGCGCACGTCCAGCAGCAGGCATTCGCCCTCGGCATCGATGCCGGTGGCATGGGCCAGTGCGCCCAGCACGGCGGTGCCGCTCTCATAGCCGATGGCGGCGATGTTGCGCGAGCGCGCCAGCCAGGTCAGCGAATCGCGGATGATTTCTTCGTCGTCGACTATGTGCAGCATCGGTATGCGGGGCGGGAATCCAGTGTGGGAGGGGCGTCTCGTTATTGTGGCTGCCCGCTTTGGGCCGGCAGCGAAAACCGGAAGATTGTACCGCCTGCCGGGTTATCGGTGTAAGTGAGGGTGCCGCCGTGGAATTCGATGGTGGTGCGGCAGATGTTCAAGCCCATGCCCATGCCCTCGGCCTTGGTCGAGAAGAAGGGGGAAAACAGGCGCGCCGCCACTTCCTCGGCAATCCCGTGCCCCTGGTCGATCACCGAGACCGTGACCGATTCTGCACCATCGTCATTGCGGGTCAGCTCGGCCGTCACGCGCAGGATGCGGCGCGCCGAGGGCACGGCGGCCATGGCCTGGATGCCGTTGCGGGTCAGGTTCAGGATCACCTGCTCCAGCAGCACCTGGTCGCCCAGCACCGGCGGCAGCGACTTGGGCACCTGCCATTGCAGCACCACGAAGAACTGCTGCGCCTGCAATTCGATGAGCGGGGCCACGTTGTCCACCAGTTGCCGGATCTGCAGCCGCTGGCGCGCCGGTTCGCGCTTCTTGACGAACTGGTGCACGCTGCGGATCACGTGGCCGGCGCGCTGGGCCTGGGTGTGGATTTTTTCCAGCGCCGGCTGCAGCGCCTTGGGATCGGCCTGGCCCTGCTGCATCATGTTCAGCGCCCCGGTGGTGTAGCTGGAGATGGCCGCCAGCGGCTGGTTCAGCTCGTGCGCCAGGGTCGAGGCGATCTCGCCCATGCTGGCCAGGCGGGCGCTGGCCTGCAGTTTTTCTTCCTGGGTGCGGTTGAGGTCTTCGGCGCGCTTGCGTTCGGAAATGTCGAGGATGGAACCCATCCACCCGGTCTGCTTGCCATCCTGGTCCACCAGCGGCGATTCGAAGATCAGCACCGGGAAGCGTTCGCCGTCGCGGCGCTGGAAGATGGTCTCGAATTGCGGCGTGACCCGCCCGGCCAGCACGTTGGAGAAGCGCTCCTGGTATTCATCCATGGCTTCCGGCGCCCAGTAGGGCATGGGCGGGATCCGGCCCACCAGTTCTTCTGCAGCGTAACCGACCATCTTGCAGAAGGCCGGGTTGACGTAGGTGATGCGGCCCTGCAGGTCACGCGCCCGCATGCCGGTGACCAGCGAGTTTTCCATCGCCGCGCGAAACACGGCTTCATTGAGCAGGGCTTTCTCGGCCTTGGTGCGCCGGTTGATGTCGCGCCACAGTGCCCACAGGCTCCACAGCAGACCCAGCGAGAGCACGATCACCGAGCCCACCAGCAGGTTGGGCAGCAGCTTGGGCGCACTCTTGGTGCTGTTGGTATGCAGCACCAGCGTCAGGCCCGGCAGCTCCAGTTCGCGGCGATGGGTGTAGACGTTCAGGCCCGGTCCGCCCGAGGTACGCCGTGCCACCACGTTGTCATCGGTATCGGTGAGCGAGATTTCATTGTCCTGGGCGAACCACCACGGCACCATCTCGTTGAGGATGCGCGCCACCGCATAGCTGGCCACCAGGCTGCCGATGTAGTGATTGTCATGGAACAGCGGCACGTGATAATCCATCAGCATCGGTTCGGCGATGCCGGGCGGGATGGCCGGCGGGCTGTAGAGCGGACGGCGCATCTGGCGCGCGCGGTCGGCCGTCATCAGCGAGGGTTGCGAGAGATCCTTGCGGCTGATCGGCAGATCCTCGGTGGAGGCTACCGGATGGCCCTCGGCATTGAACCAGGTCACGCGATAGAACTCGCGGTTGTTGCGCAGCAGGGCATTCAAGCGGCTGCGGAAATGCTCCTGGTGCAGGCGGCCGTTGCTGATCTCGCGGCCGATGATGCGCATGCTCTCGTCATCGCGGCTCAACTGGAAACGGATCGCCTGTTCCACCCATAGCGAATCGGCGATGAGTTGCTCCAGCCGTTCGCTGGCTTCCATCTGCTGCGCCTGGCGCGGCAGCCAGATCAGCGTGACCAGGAACAGGCACACCAGCAGAAAGGGAATGAGCCAGCGCATGGTGGTCTTGCGGCCCGAGGCCTGCAGCTGCGAGGCGGCATCGGGCTGGGGAGCGATCGGGGGCGGCGGGACGGTTTTCATGACGCCGCCAGTGTAGCTGCGCCCCAAGGCTTGCGCCAGCTTCCTGCGCGGCGGGAAGTGGACGGCAAGGACATTGTGGTTAACCACACTTGCCCCCTTTTGGTGAGGCCGCGCAAAATTCGGCAGCACAATCCGGTCCCCGCCAAGACCGGCCTTAGTCCATAAAAATTACTAACTAAATCATTTCCATCTCATTGGGGAGACAAGCATGAAACTGAAGTCCATCGTCTTTGCGCTGGCTGCGGCCACCGTCGTCAATGCCGGCCTGGTGGCCAGCGCCTTCGCGCAACAGCCCATCATCATCAAGTTCAGTCACGTGGTGGCCAACGACACGCCCAAGGGCAAGGCCGCCGAGCGCTTCAAGGAGCTGGCCGAGAAAGCCACCAAGGGCCGCGTGAAGGTCGAGGTCTATCCCAACAGCACCCTGTACAAGGACAAGGAAGAACTGGAAGCCCTGCAACTGGGTGCCGTGCAGATGCTGGCCCCGTCGCTGGCCAAGTTCGGTCCGCTGGGGGTGAAGGAGTTCGAGGTCTTCGATCTGCCCTACATCTTCCCCAGCAAGGACGTGCTGTACCGCGTGACCGAAGGCCCGATCGGCAAGGATCTGTTCAAGAAGCTGGAACCCAAGGGCATCACCGGCCTGGCCTACTGGGACAACGGCTTCAAGGTCATGTCGGCCAACAAGCCTCTGCATCAGCCCTCGGACTTCCGTGGCCTGAAGATGCGCATCCAGTCCTCCAAGGTGCTCGATGCCCAGATGCGCGCACTGGGTGCGAACCCGCAGGTGCTGGCCTTCTCCGAGGTCTACCAGGCGCTGCAGACCGGCGTGGTCGATGGCACCGAGAACCCGCCCTCGAACCTGTACACCCAGAAGATGCATGAAGTGCAGAAGCACGTCACTGTCTCCAACCACGGCTACCTGGGCTATGCGGTGATCGTCAACAAGAAGTTCTGGGACGGCCTGCCCTCCGACGTGCGCACCCAGCTCGAAGGCGCCATGAAGGATGCGACCAAGTACGCCAACGCCATCGCCCAGCAGGAAAACGATGCTGCTCTGGCCGCTGTCGAAAAGACCGGCAAGACCACCGTCTACCGCCTGACCGACGCGCAGAAGGCAGAATGGCGCAAGGCTCTCCTGCCGGTACAGCAGCAGATGGCCAGCCGCATCGGCAAGGAGCTGATCGACGCCGTCAACAAGGAATCGGCAGCGCTGGGCCAGAAGTAAATCCGTTAGCTCCAACGGGCGCCCGCCTTCGCAATGAAGCGGGCGCAATACCACCAAGAACAATCCGGACAAGCAATGTCATGGGCTGATACCGCTGTGGTATCGGCCTGCTGGCGCAAGGAGACTTCATGAAGTTACTCGACCACCTGGAAGAGTGGCTGATCGCGTTCCTCATGGCCGCGGCCACCTTCATCATTTTTGTAGCGGTGGTACACCGCTACGCCTCGGGCCTGGATATTCCCTGGCTGCAGGACCAGCTCATCCAGATCAACATGAGCTGGGCCCAGGAGCTGTGCATCTTCATGTTCGTGTGGATGGCCAAGTTCGGCGCCGCTTACGGCGTGCGCACTGGCATCCACGTCGGCGTCGATGTGCTCATCAACCGCATGAACACCCCGTGGCGCAACAAGTTCGTGCTGCTGGGCCTGTTTGCCGGCGCGCTCTTTACCGGCATCGTCGGGACCTTCGGTGCCGAATTCGTCTACGACATCGCACAGCACGACAGCACCTCCGAGGTGCTGGAACTGCCGATGTGGATCGTCTACCTGGCCGTGCCGCTGGGGTCGTACCTGATGTGCTTCCGTTTCCTCCAGGTCGCGTGGAATTTCCATCGCACCGGCGATTTGCCTAAACATGACCACGCCCACGTGGAAGGTCTGGACGAAGAAACCAGCGGAGGTAAAGCATGAATGCACTGATCATTTTCGTCTTGCTGTTCGGGTTGATGCTGACCGGGATGCCCATCTCGATCTCGCTCGGCCTGACGGTCCTGACTTTCCTGTTCACGATGACCGAAGTGCCGATCCAGTCGGTGGCACTGAAGCTGTTCACGGGCATCGAGAAGTTCGAGATCATGGCGATCCCGTTCTTCATCCTGGCCGGCAATTTCCTCACCCACGGCGGTGTGGCGCGGCGCATGATCAACTTCGCCACCTCCATGGTGGGCCACTGGCATGGCGGCCTGGCGCTGGCCGGGGTGCTGGCCTGCGCGCTGTTTGCAGCGGTGTCGGGGTCGTCGCCCGCGACCGTGGTGGCGATCGGTTCCATCATCCTGCCGGCGATGGTCAAGCAGGGCTTCCCGAATCGATTCGGTGCAGGCGTGATTACGACCTCCGGCGCATTGGGCATCCTGATCCCGCCTTCCATCGTAATGGTGATGTATTCGGTCTCCACCAATACCTCGGTGGGCAAATTGTTCATGGCGGGCGTGGTGCCGGGTTTGCTGCTGGCCTTCCTGCTGGGCCTGACCACCTGGTTCCTGGCGCGCAAGAACAATTATCCGCGTCTGAAAAAGGCGACCTGGGCCGAACGCGCTGCAGCCTTCCGCAAGAGCGGCTGGGGCCTGTTCCTGATCGTCATCGTCATGGGCGGCATCTACACCGGTGTCTTCACGCCCACGGAAGCAGCAGCCATGGCGGCGGTGTATGCCTTCTTCATCGCGGTCTTCGTCTACAAGGACCTGAGCCTGAAGCAGGTGCCCAAGGTGCTGCTGGATTCGGCCTCGATGTCGGCCATGCTGCTCTACATCATCACCAATGCGGTGCTGTTCTCCTTCCTGGTGACCAGCGAAAACATCCCGCAGACGATGGCGGCCTGGATCACCGATTCGGGACTGGGACCGATCACCTTCCTGCTGGTGGTCAACATCCTGCTGCTGCTGGCCGGTAACGTGATGGAGCCGTCGTCGATCGTGCTGATCCTGGCGCCGATCCTGTTCCCGGTGGCGATGAAGCTGGGCATCGACCCGGTGCACTTCGGCATCCTCATCGTGGTCAACATGGAAGTGGGGATGTGCCATCCGCCGGTGGGACTGAACCTGTACGTGGCCTCGGGCATCACCAAGATGGGCATCACCGAACTGACCATTGCAGTCATGCCGTGGCTGCTGACCATGCTCGGTTTCCTGGCGCTGGTGACCTACTGGCCGGGCCTGTCGCTGTGGCTGCCCAACCTGATCTACAACTGATCCGCAATCAGGGCATGAGACGATGAAATCGGCGCCGCCACCGGGTTTGCACCGGACCGGTGCCGATTTCGTCAGATGTCTGTCAAGTTGCTAAAAAGTATGTTCGTTTTGCCCTGAAAAAGTGCTTTGAGACGGCACAAAGTGCTGCTAAAGTGCGTGCTTTGCTGAATCGGCACCGTGCATTTGCCGTCCCGGCAATCGAGTTTGGTGTTGAGTTTTTCTAGTGAGTTGTTGATGTACTTGCCTCGGCAGCGACCCCGCCGACACATCGGCCCGGGCGTGGCGAGGCAGCACCGAATACAAAGCGGGTGGTGCATAACAAACGGTATCAATACCGGGAAACTGAGGAGACGTGCATTCGATTGAAACCGTTCAAACGGTCGGGAATGCATCTGGAGTATTTTGAAGGCGCATCCGAGGATGCGCCTTTTTTCTTTGTGCCGCGTGGTGGTGATGCAGGATATAAATCGTTTATACGGTTTATACGGTTTATATGTTTTGCGTCCCGCACGAAGCCGTCAGCCCAGCACACGCTCCCCGTGTGGCGTGGACACCACAGCACGCAGGCTGGCCTGCTTTCGTTCCTGCAACACGATACGCGCATCGGCCAGCCCGATGGCCTGCCATGCGGCTTGCAGTTCCTGTGCGGCGGGATGTTCCAGGATCAATTGCTGCAGGCGGCATCCTCGGTCGGGCAGGGCGCTGGCCGGATGCGGCTGGCTGAGCCACTGGATCAGGGACGGCATGACGCCCTCGCAGGCCAGCTTCCCGTCGGCGGCGATGGTGATGAGCCAGTCCAGCGCACCGCGGCTCATGGGTTCGATCACGCCCGGTGAGACGGGGCTGGCCGCTACTGCGGCCGCGATATCGCTGGTGCGCGCCACCCAGTGCGCCAGGCGGGGCGCAGCGTCCTTGTCCAGATGATCCATGCCGAACCAGCGCGGCCGCTCGGCCGCATCGGCGTTGGGGTCGATGGTGATGACTTCGAGGTAGAAGCCCTCGCCCAGCGACAGCAGTGCGTTGTGCGTTCCCAGCCGCACGTGCTGGCCGCCGATGCGCGGGGCCATGGACACGCCCAGGCACTGTTGCACCCAGACCATGCCGGATTTGAGGGTGGGGGCGGTGATGACCAGGTGGTCCGGTTCGGTGTGCAAGGGGGTGGTGCTCATGCGGTCTCCATCAAGTTTTGCCTGATGGTATCAAGCCCGCGCGTGAATTGCTTACAATAGCTGCCCCAGGTCCATGCCACGGCTCCCGATGACCCCAGCAGATTCTCCATTGACCGCCCTGTTCTCCGCCGTGGTGCCTACGCCCTTCGGCGGCATGGGGGTGCGCACCCAGGCCGGCGCCCTGGTCGAGATGGTCTACCTGCCGCCGCATTACGCCGAGAAGGACGCCACCGATGCCGTGGCCGCGCAGGCGGTGCAGCAGATCACGCGTTATCTGGCCGACCCCGCTTTTCGTTTCGAACTGCCGCTGCTGAGTGTGGGCAGTGCCTTCCAGCAGCGCGTCTGGCAAGCCATTGCCGGGATCCCCTGTGGTCAGGTGCTGACCTATGGCCAGGTCGCCAAGCGCATCCAGTCCGCCCCGCGCGCGGTCGGTCAGGCTTGCGGGGCCAACTGGTATCCGCTGGTGATCCCCTGTCATCGGGTGACGGCCGCGGGCGGGCTGGGCGGCTTCTCGCATCATGATGATGAGGATGGCTTCCACCTGGAGGTCAAGCGCTGGCTGCTGCGCCATGAAGGCGTGGCGGGATACTGAAGAAGACGCATGGGACGCACCACACCAAAGATCGAAGCCCCGTCCGTGAGCCGCGAGGCCATCGACGAATTCTGCGACAGCCTGTGGCTGGAAGATGGCCTGTCCAAAAACACACTGGAGGCCTACCGGCGCGACATGACCCTGTACGCCCATTGGCTGCATCAGGAGCGCGCCAAGGCCTTGTACGAGACGCAGGCCGAAGACCTCAACGCCTACTTCGCTGCGCGCCATGATGAGACCAAGCCCAGTTCTTCCAATCGCCGCCTGGCGGTGTTGAAACGCTTCTTCCAGCTGGCCCTGCGCCAACATCACGTCACCGCCGATCCCTGCCTGAAGCTGCGCTCGGCGCGCCAGCCGCAGCGCCTGCCCAAGACCATGTCGGAAGGGCAGGTGGAAGCGCTGCTGGCCGCGCCCGATGTCTACACGCCGCTGGGCCTGCGCGATCGCGCCATGATCGAGCTGATGTATGCCAGCGGCTTGCGGGTCTCGGAACTGGTGACCTTGAAGAGCATCGAGGTCGGCATGAATGAAGGCGTGCTGCGCGTGACCGGCAAGGGCAGCAAGACGCGCCTGGTGCCCTTCGGCGAAGAAGCCGGTGCGTGGATGGCGCGCTATCTGGCCGAGGCGCGCAGCCAGATCCTGCAGGGACAGATCGATGATGCACTCTTCGTGACCGCGCGCGGCGGTCCGATGACGCGCCAGATGTTCTGGACCCTCATCAAGAGATACGCGCTGCAGGCCGGTATTACGGTGCGCCTGTCGCCGCACACGCTGCGCCATGCCTTTGCCACGCACCTGCTCAACCATGGGGCCGACCTGCGCGTGGTACAGCTGCTGCTGGGCCATGCTGACATTTCCACGACGCAGATTTACACCCACGTGGCACGCGAGCGCCTGAAGCAACTGCATGCCGCACATCACCCCCGCGGCTGATCTTGCGGCATAATGTGCGCCCATGACGGCCCGGCCGGCCTGTGCGGCCGGTCAGTGTGCCGTCAGGAAGAGACCGATGAGCGCCAAGAAAGAACACATCTCCGAAACTCCCGCCACGCAATTCCTGCGCAAGCAGGGCGTGGCGTTCACCGAGCATCCCTACGCCTACGAGGAGCACGGCGGCACCTCGGTGTCCTCGCGCGAACTGGGCGTGGAGGAGCATGCGGTCATCAAGACCCTGGTGATGCAGGACGAGGCCGCCAAGCCGCTCTTAGTGCTCATGCATGGCGACTGCAAGGTCTCCACCAAGAACCTGGCGCGCCAGATCGGCTGCAAGTCGGTCGAGCCGTGCAAGCCGGAGGTGGCCAATCGCCACTCGGGCTTCCTGATCGGCGGTACTTCGCCCTTCGGCACGCGCAAGACCATGCCGGTCTATGTGGAGTCGACCATTCTCGAACTGGACAAGATTTACATCAACGGCGGACGGCGCGGTTTCCTGATCGGCATCGATCCGGCCGTGATCCTGAAGGTGTTGCCGGCCAAGGCGGTGCAGTGTGCGCTGGCCGATGCAGCGTGAACCGTCACGTTCAAACTTGACGACACTTGACGTGCGCTGACGCCGCTCCCCGATAACAGAGACAACCGAAAGCAACAAGCAGAAAGCCCCACTTCATGTACAACATCCTCTTTGCCATCGCGGCCTACCTGATCGGTTCACTGTCCTTTGCGGTGGTGGTGTCCAAGCTGTTCGGCCTGTCCGATCCGCGCACCTATGGTTCCAGGAATCCGGGCGCGACCAATGTCCTGCGCAGCGGCAACAAGAAGGCCGCCGCGCTCACCTTGCTGGGCGATGGTTTCAAGGGCTGGCTGGCGGTATGGCTGGCGCAGAAGTTCGGACCCCACTATGGCGTGGACGATACCGGCATCGCGCTGGTGACGCTGGCCGTCTTCCTGGGCCACCTGTGGCCGGTGTTCTTCCGCTTCGTCGGTGGCAAGGGTGTGGCCACTGCGCTGGGCATCCTGCTGGCGCTGGATCCGTGGCTGGGCCTGGCCACGCTGGCGACCTGGCTGGCGGTGGCCTTCGCTTTCCGTTATTCCTCGCTGGCCGCGCTGGTGGCGGCGCTGTTTGCACCCTTCTATTACGGCCTGCTGTTCGGCACCACCGATGGCATCCTGCTGGCCGTGGTCGCCATGGCCGCACTGCTGATCTATCGCCATCGCAAGAACATCGGCAACCTGCTGGCGGGCAAGGAAAGCCGCATTGGCGACAAGAAGAAGGCGGCCAAGTAAGCCTGCCGATTGGGATGAAAAGAAGGGCCGCAATTTGCATTGCGGCCCTTTTTTAATTGTATAAATATTTTCCAGATTGAGACGATTGATGCAAATTTAAACTATTCGGAAATTTGAGAATATTGGAGCCGATCATGTACAAAAACGGAATGCGCCCGGTTCATCCCGGCGAAGTATTGCTCGAAGATTACATCAAGCCCATGGGCGTCAGCGTGCGTGCCGTGGCACTGGCACTGCATGTCCCGTATTCGCGCCTGAGTGAAATCGTCAAAGGCCAGCGTGGTGTGAGCGCTGATACGGCCCTGCGCCTGGAGCGTTACTTTGGTAGCGAAGCGCAAGGCTGGCTGAATCTGCAGACGGCCTATGACCTGCGCATGGCGCAATTGTCCGAGGGTAAAGCCATCGCCAAGGCGATTACGCCGCTGGCCGCTTTCGCTTGAGGTTGAAGAACCAGGTCAGGAGCGCCGCTCGTTCGGGTGCTCCACAAGTTGCGCCGATCAGGCCGTGGGCAGGGCTGCCTGCGGCGGCCGCAACTCATCCAGCGGCCAGCGCGGACGCACGCCAAAACCGTATTCCTTGCGCGCCGCACCCGGCTCCTCACGCAGGCGCATGGCACCGGCGAAGGCGATCATGGCACCGTTGTCGGTGCAGAATTGCAGCTCCGGGTAGAACACTTCATAACGCCGCTTGGCCGCCGCCGCATTGAGGGCCGCGCGCAGCTGCGCATTGGCACCGACACCGCCGGCGATGACCAGACGCTTCAGGTTGGTCTGTTTCAGGGCCGTCATGCACTTGGCCACCAGCACGTCGACGATGGCATCGACGAAACCACGCGCGATGTTGGCCTTGTCTTGCTCGCAAATATTGGCGCTGTGCTGCTTGACCACGGTCAGCACCGCCGTCTTCAAGCCCGAGAAACTGAAATCCAGATTCTTGGAATGCAGCATCGGACGCGGCAGCTGATAGGCGGCCGGATCGCCGAACTCGGCCAGGCGCGAGATCGCAGGTCCCCCCGGATATCCCAGTCCCAGCAGCTTGGCCGACTTGTCGAAGGCTTCCCCGGCGGCATCATCCAGCGTCTCGCCCAGCAGTTCATAGCGGCCCACGCCATCGACCCGCATCAGTTGCGTATGCCCGCCCGAGACCAGCAGCGCGATGAAGGGAAAGCGCGGCGGCTTGCTCGCCAGCAGCGGCGAGAGCAGGTGGCCTTCCAGGTGATGGATGCCCAGTACCGGCTTGTCCAGCGCCAGGCCCAATCCGCAGGCCACCGACGCGCCCACCAGCAGCGCTCCGGCCAAGCCCGGTCCTTGGGTATAGGCGATGGCGTCGATGTCGGCGGCTTGCACCTGCGCATCGGACAGGGTCTGCTGCAACAGCGGAATGGCGCGGCGGATGTGGTCGCGCGAGGCCAGCTCGGGGACGACGCCGCCGTACTCCTGGTGCATGGCAATCTGCGAATGCAGGGCATGCGCCAAGAGGCCGCGCTCGGTGTCGTACAGAGCAAGGCCGGTTTCGTCACAGGAAGATTCGACGCCGAGAACTAACATGGGGATGGACTCAATGTAGCAGCCGCCAAAAAGCCCGGAGGGGCCGCGCGGCAAAGGCGCTATTGTAATGGAAAGCCATCGGCCAAGCGCCCCGGCTGCGGCATCCGGCGGTTTTGGTGTACCCTTCGGCCATGCAAAACGATGCCCACATTCCTGCTCCGGCTGCGGCCGTCGAGCCTGCCTCCAGCGCTGCCGCCGCCGCAGCGGCTCCCTTTGCCGCGGCCCGTTTCATCAAGGAAATCGGACGCGGCAAGGACGGCGCCCGCAGCCTCTCGCGCGAGGATGCGCAACTGATGTATGCGGCCATGCTCGATGGCCGCGTGAGTGATCTCGAGCTCGGTGGCATCCTGCTGGCCATGCGCATCAAGGGCGAGTCGGTCGAGGAGATCGCCGGCTTCCTGGCCGCCGCCGAGGCCTCCTTCACGCCCCTGCATGCGCCGGCCGGTCCCTATGCGCCGGTGGTGCTGCCCAGCTACAACGGCTCGCGCAAGATGGCCAACCTGACGCCGCTGCTGTGCATGCTGCTGGTACGCCGCGGCGTGCCGGTGCTCATGCACGGGGTCACCCACGATCCCCAGCGTGTCACCAGTGCCGAGATATTCAGTGCACTGGGCGTGGCCCATGCCGGGTCGGCGGCGCAGGCCGAGGCACTGATGGCGGCTGGCCAGCCGGCCTTCATTCCCATCGCCGCACTGGCACCGGCCATCGCTCGCCTGCTGGGCATGCGGGCCATCCTGGGCGTACGCAATTCCACCCACACCCTGGTCAAGATCATGCAGCCGTTTGCGCAGCCGGCACTGCGTCTGACGTCGTACACCCATCCCGAATACCTGGAGATGCTGACCGACTACTTCAGTCACGCCGCCCCCCACGATCGCGGTGACGCCTTCCTCATGCGCGGCACCGAAGGCGAGACCGTGGCCAATGCGCGGCGCGCCCAGCGCATCGACTGGTTCAGCCACGGTACGCGCACCGTGCTGGTCGAAAAACAAAGCGTGGCCGAAGATTTGCCCGACCTGCCCGAGGGCCAGGATGCCGTGGCCACCGCCGCCTGGATCCATGAGGTACTGGAGGGCAGGCGGCCGGTGCCGCAAGCCATCGCCGAGCAGGTCGATCACTGCGTCGCCGTCGCTGCACGCGTGGGCCGCTGAGGGCCTGCTGCGTGGACGATTGGCCACAGTCGCTCCCGGCCAGCGGGAAGCTGACAGGCTGACAGGCAGCACGCGCGCAGCAGGCAGCACTTGCGCGTGTGTGCAGGCATCTGGAAGGTGAGCAGAAAACGAAGGAAACAGGATCCCAAGGGGCGCGGGATCGTGATTCTGCAGGGGAAAAACGCGGGGGAAATTGCAGCAGCAAATGCTGCGGGAGAGTGTCTCAGCTGCGCGTGCGGCGGCGGGTGGTGGTAGCCGTCTTGGCGGGAGCCGGGGCCTTTTCGGCGGCGTGGGTGGCAACCTGGGAGAAGGCGAAGATCACTTCCTTGACGATCTTGCGCTGGGGGGCGGGTAGGTTGATGAAGGCTTCGAAGGCTTCGCGCTCGCGGTAGCCGATGGCTTCTTCCCAGCGGGCGCGGCGCTTGTCGATGCGCTTGCTGATCTCCTCGCCGAAGCGCAGGTGCTGGGGGGGGACGATGAGCCATTCGGCCAGCGTTTCCAGCTTGTCCTGCTTGGGCATGGATTCTCCCAGCAACCAGCGGCGTACGCCATGCAAGGTCATCGGCTTGCCCCAGTAACGCAGATTGAATTCCCGTTCCAGAACGGCGGGCTTGGGTTCGTATCCAGCTTTTTCCATCGCAGCGCGCAGGCGTTTTGCGAATTTTTGATTGGCGGTTTCCATGATTTCGAAGGTACTTTGAGGTAGCGCTTTCCGGGGTACGTTTGTCTTTGAGGTGAGTTACGCAGCAAACGTGATTTATGCTCACTGGCCGGAAAAGGCCCGCCATCGCGGCTTCAACGCAGCATGCGCAAGCTCGCCGAAGCCATGTCGGCCAGCGTTTCCGTACGATGGGAAAGCGTTCACGAGCAGGTCTCCAGTGCGGTCTCCGGTCCATGGTGTGGCTGCATCCGGCACATGCTTGGGTGCGCAGATGTCAGGTCATCAGGCCAGTTCAAGTGCGTCGTCCGGGAGGGGGGGGAAGTTGGAAACCGGTGGCTCCATCGCCAGCGAAGAGCAAGGAGAGTCCGGTCTTGTGATGCCTGCATTGTCGGTCCAGATGCCTTTCGTGTGCGTGCTCGACCCACAATTATTTAAGGCCTGTGTCCGAGGCGAGACAACGAGACACGGCGTTCCAGCATTGGCGCGCTGCAGTATTTCCGGCCCGAAGCGCGCTAGAATAGCGGGATATCAAAAGGGGCACCGGTCATCCGGTGGATGAATAGCCGATATATTTCCCGTCCCATGAGGATGGAAATTAGTTAGAAAAATGGGCACTCTCCTTTTCAGGGGCATCACCGACCCGGATCTTGCCGGGCAGTCACACAAGCAGCACGCTGGTTGAATCAAATCGAACAAATCAAAGAAGTCAGCAGCATCCCTGTGGTACGTTTTGGTTACGTAACTTTTTGAGGTTCCCGGAATGGCGCCGGTGTGCGTCGTGACTGCGGCATGCGTTCTTGCCGGGTGCGATGCGCCTGCCTCTGTTCCAGGATGGAACGCGGCGACCCGTTGGCATGCAACGGCGATCGACTGACGTCCTGCGGCACGCTGGGCCACGTTGCCAGCGTGCAAGCCGCCGGGACGGAACGGCCGCGATACCGAGCAGGCGTCCTTTCCTGCGGGCTCCCAGCGATCGCCCGCGAGGAAGGTGCGCACCCGAGCCCAGGTTCGACAATGTCAGCTTCCTTTCATTTCCTGCTGTTGGCCTTCGCCCTGCTGGTGGCCAGCCTGTCGGCCTATGCCGCGCTGGAGGTCTCCGAGCGCATCGTGCTGCAGGAAGCCCAGCACCGCCGCGTATGGCTCTCGGTAGGCGCGGTGGTGTTCGGCCTGGGCGTGTGGGGCGCCATGCTGCTCACCGTGGCGTCGCTGGATGCCCCCTTCACCATTGCCTTCGATGCACGCATGGTGGTGCTGGCCCTGCTGCTGTGCCTGGGCAGCGCCTTCTACCTGATGCACCTGACGGGCATGCGGCGGCCCCATCCGACGCGGCTGGTGATCGGTGGGCTGACCATCGGCGCGGCCTTCAATGCCGCCTTCCACATCGCGCTCAAGTCCATGGCGCTGGTGCCGCCCCTGCTGTATCACACGCCCTTGCTGCTGGTGGCGCTGGTGGTCTCGGAGGTGGTGGCGGTGTTCATCGTTACGCTCTTTTCTGCCAGCAACGGGCGCAAGCCCATGACGGGTTCGCTCAATTCGCAGCAGGCACGGCGGGTGCTGGCCGCGCTCTTGGTGGGCGCCGGGCTGGTCTCTTCGGCCGCAGCGGGACTGCGCGCCTTGCTGGTCGCGCCGCAGGCACAGAGCGTGGTGGCCGACGGCATCACGCGCGAGCACCTGGTCAATGGGCTGGTGTTCCTCGCCTTCCTGGCCATGGCCATGGCGCTGGTGGTCAGCGGCGTGCAGCGCAATGAAGTCCTCAAAAAGATCGTCGGGCGCACCAACGACAAGCTGCTGCACTTCGCCACCCATGACGTGCTCACCGGCCTGCCCAACCGCGCGCTTCTGTCCGACCGCATCCAGCATGCGGTGGAAGTGGCGCGCCGCAATGGCAAACCGTTTGCGGTGCTGTTCATGGATCTGGACGGCTTCAAGGCCATCAATGATTCGCTCGGCCACGCCGTGGGCGATGGCCTGCTGGTGGCGGTGGCGCAGCGCATCCGTGCCTGCATCCGCGGCGAGGACATGGTGGCGCGCATCGGTGGCGATGAATTCGTGGTGGTGATGAGTAACCTCTCTTCGCCTGAAGTGGTGGAGCAGCTGTCGGAAAATATCCTCTCTGCGCTGCGCCAGGATTTCCAGATCGAGGACGCCACGCTGCGCGTGACCTCCAGCATCGGCATTGCCGTCTATCCCAACAGCGGCGAATCGGTCGATGCCCTGATGAAGAACGCCGATGCCGCCATGTACGAGGCCAAGCAGAGCGGGCGCAATACCTATCGATTCTTCGAGCCGGCCATGCATGCCAGCGCCATGCGCCACCTGCAGGTGCGCCAGGCGCTGCAGCAGGCCATCGACGGCCGGCAGTTCCGGCTGCACTTCCAGCCCAAGTATCGCGGCGGCGGAAAGGAACTGACCGGTCTGGAAGCGCTGCTGCGCTGGCATCATCCCGAGCTGGGCGAGATGGCGCCCTCCGAATTCATCCCCATCGCCGAACGCTCGGGGCAGATCCTGTGCATCGGCGACTGGGTGCTGCAGGCCGTTTGCGAGCAGATCGCCTGCTGGGATGCGGCCGGCATGAAACCGGTCAAGGTGGCGCTGAACCTGTCACCGCTGCAGATGCGCAGCGACCTGGTGGACAGCATCATCAAGGTGGTCAGCGCAGCCGGGATCGCGCCACAGCGGTTGATGTTCGAGATCACCGAGACGGCCGCCATGAAGGATGTGGAGCGCACCACGCGGGTGGTGCGGGAGCTGCAGTCGCTGGGTTTCGATATCGCCATCGACGACTTCGGCACCGGCTATTCCAGCCTGGCCTACCTGGCGCAGTTCCACTGCCGGCAGGTCAAGATCGACCGTTTCTTCACCTCGCGCCTGGACCTAGACGATCACTCCGGACGCGCCATCGTGGCCGCCATCATCGCGCTGGCGCACGCGCTGCAGATGGAAGTGGTGGCCGAGGGCGTGGAGACGGAAGGGCAGCTGCGCGAGCTGCAGCTGCTGCATTGCGATCAGGTGCAGGGCTTTTTGCTGGGCCGCCCGGATGCGGCGCTCAGCGTGCCCGGCCTGGTCAATGCCAGCAATGACGACCTGTTCGCCGCGGGCGGCCTGATCAAACGCTGAGTTCGCCGCGCGCTGCGCGGCCCTGGATCACGCGCAGGTAGGCCAGCAGGCCCACGGCCACCATGCCCAGGCTGAGGCTGTTGGCCAGCCAGAAGCCGGACGGGCCACGCAAGGCGGGCGGGGTCATGCCCAGCGGGTCGAGTCCCAGCAGATAGCCGCCGCCCAATCCGACGCCCCACAGTGTGACCGCGTAGATGACGGTGGGCACGACCGCCACCTTGTAGGCGCGCAGCACGAAGGCGGTAGTCACCTGCATGGAATCGAAGAGCTGGTAGAAGGCGATGTAGAGGAACAGCGGCAGCGCCGCGCCCACGATGACCGGGTCGGGCGTGTAGGCGCGAATGATGTGCTCGCGCAGGAACCACACGATCACCCCGATCACCACCGACAGCGACACGGCCAGGCGGATGCCGGCGCGGCCGATCTTCTTGGCCTCGGCCATGTTGCCGCCGCCGATGGCCTGTGCCACCAGGGTGCTGGTGGCGCTGGCGATGGACAGCGGCAGCATGTAGAGCACCGTGCCGACGTTGGCCGTGATCTGGTGGCCGGCCACCGGGACCGCACCCAGGCGGGCGATGAAGACCGCCATCAAGGTGAAGGCGGTGACCTCGATGAAATAGGACATGCCGATCGGAATGCCCAGCCGCAGCAGCGTGCGCTGGCTGGTCCAGGAGGGCGCCACGAAGCCGCTGCCGAAGAGCTTGAGCGGACGATACAGCGGCAGGCGCGCCACCAGCAGCCAGGCCGCAATCATCATCAGCCAGGCGATCACCGTGGTGGCGATGGCGCAGCCGGGGCCGCCGAAGGCAGGCAGGCCCAGGCCGCCGAAGATGAGCAGCGCATTCAGGGGCAGCTTGAGCAGCAGGCCGCCCAGCTGCAGGGCCATCACCATCTTGGGTTTGGCCAGGGCCGTGTTGAGCGAAGAGTAGACGCGGAAGAACAGTGTGGCCGGCAGCGCCAGGGCCTCGATGCGCAAATACAGCGTGGCTTTTTCGACCAGTTCCGGCGAGGCCTTGGCGACGGCCAGGAAGAGCGGCGAGAACATCAGGATCAGCGAGCCCACGATGGACAGCAGCACCGCCAGCCACATGCCCTGCTTGACCTCGTGGCCGATCTCGCCGACGCGGCCGGCGCCATAGAGCTGGCCGATGGTGGGCTGCAGGGCCTGCAGCACGCCGGACAAACCGACGAACACGCTCACGTAGATCGATACCCCCAGCGCCAGCGCACCCAGGTCCAGCGCGGAAAAGCGCGAGACCATGGCGGTATCGATGACGCCATTGGCGATGATGGCCAGCTGGCCGATCAACAGCGGCCAGGCCAGCCGCGCAATGCGGCCGGCGTGATGGCGGGAGGAGAGGGCGGGCAGTTCAGTGGTCACGCGAGAAGCCACCCCGGATCAGCGGCCGGCACGGCGATAGAGACGGAAGCGCTCGTCACGGTCGGAGGGACGGCGGCCTTCCCAGACCATGCGCCAGTTGCCGGGGTATTGGCGCAGCAGGAGCGTGGCGTCCTGGTTGCTGATGTCATCCTGCAGCAGCAGGTAATCGCAGCTCTGGTCGCGCTCATCGGCAAAGCGCACGTGCCCGAAATAAGCGAAGGAAGCGCGCTGGGCCGGCCCCACATTGGTCTGTACGCACTGCTTGACCGAGGTCAGCCTGGCTTCGATCTGCTCGGCCACGCCCGCATAGCTCTTGCCATAGTTGACCCAGGGCAGCCACAGCGTCATCAGCAGCACCCAGCACAGGATCACGCCACCCGACGACAGCACCACGGCGCGCCACAGCACCGAGGGACGGCGCGAGATGCGCCAGTGCACCACCACGATCCAGGCGATGGTGGCGGCCACCGCGATGGCCAGAGAGATCCATTCGAAGCCGGGCTTGAAGCCAGGCGCGAGCTTGTAGGCATTGCGCGCGATCTTGGCCGGCCAGCCGGTTTCCTTGGCGATCCAGCCGATCCAGATGAAGGCCGCCGCAGTGGTCAGCGTCATCACCGAGAACCAGTCCACCGCATTGATGGCGCCGCGCTTCATGGTGGGCAGGCCGAAGGCGGCCAGGATCGCCAGCGCCGGCAGCAGCGGCAGCAGCATGCCTTCTTCGCGATGCACGTTGATGAGGATCAGCAGCGTGATGGGGATCAGGAAGGCCAGCGGCAGCGCGATATGCAGCGAACCCAGCTGGCGCCGCCAGGCGTACAGCGCCCAGCCGGCGAAGGGCCAGGCGGGCCAGGCGAACCAGACACCGTATTTGCCCAGGAAGGCCACGGTGGCCAGCGTGGGACGGTTCAACTGGTAGATGTTCCAGCTCATCCACAGTTCGACCTGGCTGGCCGCTTCGGCCGGGATCAGCTGGTGCAGGGAGATCACCCACGCGGCGCTCATGAGCAGGGCCAGTGGCAGCGACAGCAACAGCAGCAGGCCCAGCGCCCGGCCATCCTTGCGCAGCGCGGCCAGCAGCACCAGGGCGATCAATACGCCTGCCGGCAGGAGCCAGCCATAGGTCAGTACCAGCATGCCCAGCGCTGCGCCCAGCCAGAGGCCATGGCGCAGCTTGCCGGCATCGAATACCCGGGCCGCGCCGAACATGGCATAGGCCACCAGGGCGATCTGCAGGGTCTTGGGGCTGGTCTCGTGGCTGTGCAGCAGCAGGCCGAGGAAACCGAGATAGATCAGGAAGGCGCCATCGGCCAGGGTGCGGCCGAAGTCCTTGGGTTCGGGCTGGCCGCCGAAGGCCAGCTTCAGGGGCTGCGCTTCGGCGCGGCGGCCCAGCAGGTAAGTGGTGTACCAGATCGAGAGCGAACCCACCAGGAAACAGCCGATGACCGAGATGCGCGCGGCCAGCGGGTCGCCCAGCAGCCAGCCGAAGAGTTTGATGCAAATTGCACCAAACCAGTAGGCCAGCGGGCTTTCGGCCGGCAGCGGCAGGCCGGCCACATTGGGGGTGAGCCAGTCGGTGAGGGTGCCGTGGGCCATGGTCCACATGACGCCAAAGGTGGTGGCGTCCTCGTTCTTCCAGGGATCGCGGCCGATGAGGCCCGGCAGGATGTAGAGGAGGGCGAGCGCAAGCAGGGCCATGCGCGGAAGCGCATTGGTCGCGGCGGCGGGAAGACGGACTGGCTTCATCAAGATCTTGTTGCTCTTGTTCTGTGCTGCGTGTTGGGTGATGCGCGGGCTGGGGTGGCCTTGGCCGCGCGCTCGCCGTTGTCGGCGGCGGGTATTTTTTGGCTGGTTTTTTTAGCAGGCCCTATTGTGCAGGAAAACCCGGTAAATAGTTGTTTCTGTCTGCTACATGCTGGTGCGGGCCCCTGGTCATGCACCACGGGTGAACCAAACAAAAAAGGCAGCCGGAGCTGCCTTTTTTGGAGGAAGTACTGATTACGCCTTCGAGACAGCAGTCTTCGAACCGACGGAACCGAACTTCTGGCGGAACTTCTCGACGCGGCCAGCGGTGTCGACGATCTTGTGCTTGCCGGTGTAGAACGGGTGCGATTCGGAAGAAACTTCGATCTTCACCAGGGGATATTGCTTGCCTTCGAACTCACCGGTTTCGCGGGTGCCGATGGTGGAGCGGGTGATGAACTTGAAGTCGTTCGACATGTCGTGGAACAGGACTTCGCGGTAATCCGGGTGGATGCCTTCTTTCATGATTGCCTCAAGAGTAGTTTGGTAGCCAATCGCCACTTCGTCGGTCGCCCTGCTTCTTGACCCGATTGATGATCACTTGCCGGTTTGGAAAAGTCCGAAATTATACAGTGCAATCAGGGGCTTGGGTCAAGGCGGATGGCCGGCCGCTCCGGTGCAGCGTGGTATTTCAGATGAAAATGCGCCCCCGTCGCTTCCTGTGGGGCAATGAAAAAACGGCATGCCCGCTGAGGGACATGCCGTTTTCCGAACCTGCGGAGGACTTAGTTGCTTTTGCGAACTTAGTTGCCTCGGCGCATCATGTCGAAGAACTCGGCGTTGTTCTTGGTGGACTTCATCTTGTCGAGGATGAATTCCATCGCCTCGATCTCATCCATGTCGTACATGAGCTTGCGCAGCACCCAGATCTTTTGCAGCTGGTCCGGCTTGATCAGCAGCTCTTCGCGGCGGGTGCCGGACTTGGAGAGGTTGATGGCGGGGTAGACGCGCTTCTCGGCCAGGCGGCGTTCGAGGTGCACTTCCATGTTGCCGGTACCCTTGAATTCTTCGTAGATCACGTCATCCATGCGCGAGCCGGTTTCGATCAGGGCGGTGGCGATGATGGTCAGCGAGCCGCCTTCTTCGACGTTACGCGCAGCGCCGAAGAAACGCTTCGGGCGTTGCAGCGCGTTGGCATCCACACCACCGGTCAGCACCTTGCCGGAGGCCGGGATCACGGTGTTGTAGGCGCGTGCCAGGCGGGTGATCGAGTCCAGCAGGATGACCACGTCCTTCTTCATTTCGACTAAGCGCTTGGCCTTTTCCAGCACCATTTCGGCGACCTGCACGTGACGCGTGGCCGGTTCGTCGAAGGTCGAGGCGACCACTTCGCCGCGCACCGAGCGCTGCATTTCGGTCACTTCTTCCGGACGTTCGTCGATCAGCAGCACGATCATCACGGTATCCGGATGATTGGTGGTGATGGCGTGGGCGATGTGTTGCAGCATCACCGACTTGCCCGACTTGGGCGAAGCCACCAGCAGGCCGCGCTGGCCGCGTCCGACCGGGGCGATCAGGTCGATGATGCGGCCGGTGATGTTTTCCTCGCCGCGCATGTCGCGCTCAAGCTGCAGCAGCTTGTTGGGGTGCAGGGGCGTGAGGTTTTCAAACAGGATGCGGTGCTTGGAGGCTTCCGGCGGTTCGCCGTTGACCTTGTCGACCTTGACCAGGGCGAAATAGCGCTCGCCATCCTTGGGCGTGCGCACTTCACCTTCGATGGAGTCGCCGGTGTGCAGGTTGAAACGGCGGATCTGCGAAGGCGAGATGTAGATGTCGTCGGTGGACGCCATGTAGCTGCCGTCGGGCGAGCGCAGGAAGCCGAAGCCGTCAGGCAACACTTCAAGGGCGCCATCGCCAAAAATCTGTTCTCCTGATTTTGCGCGCTTCTTCAGGATGGCAAACATCAGCTCCTGTTTGCGCAGGCGCGCAGCATTCTCGATGTCCAGGCTGATGGCCATTTCCAGCAAGGCAGAGACGTGCATCGCTTTTAGTTCTGATAAGTGCATATGAGTGTCCCGGGACGGGATAAATAAAGGTGGGGGAGGGAATTGCGTGGTGTGGATCTGGATAAAGCCGGGCACCTTGTGCCGGGCGGACGGCAGCGCGAGCGCGCCGCCGTCGGATGTTACATCAGAATCAGATGTTGCTGTCGATGAACGAGACCAGCTGGCCCTTGGCCAGTGCGCCGACCTTCTGGGCAGCGGCTGCGCCGTTCTTGAACAGGATCAGGGTCGGGATGCCGCGGATGCCGAACTTGGCCGGGATGGCCTGGTTGGAGTCCACGTCCAGCTTGGCGATCTGCAGCTTGCCGTCGTATTCCTTGGCGACTTCTTCCAGGATCGGGGCGATGGCCTTGCAGGGACCGCACCATTCCGCCCAGAAATCAACCAGCACGGGCTTGTCGGACTTCAGCACATCGGCTTCGAAGGAGGCGTCAGTAATATGTTTGATATGTTCGCTCATGGCATTTCCTCGGTATGAGGCAGTGGTGTAATTAGTCAATCAGCGCCGGTGGACACATACCATCAGGCCTGGCGTGAGCCATCAACGCTTCCGGAGTTGCTAGGTCTACGTGGAGTCGTTGCGCGCTGATTCAAGTTGTAATTGAAGCGCGGCTGAGGTAAGCGGCGGGGTACAGGGGCAATCATAACCCATTTTGAAAGAAAGTGTGGACGCGCGAGGCGGGGCTTGTTGTCACCCGTCCTCATCACCATCATTGCAGCGCTGCGCGAGCACTGGCGCGGCTTTGCCCGCTGCACCCGGAGGGCCGCCAGGGGGCCGTCTGGCATACAATGCGCAGCATGGCCTGCCCCGGCGCGATTGAAAAAATCTGTCGGAGCAAGAGAAAAATACAATGACCGCGCGCGCCGCTGGGGCTCTTGTGCCGCCCCGGCCGTGTCCATACGCGCTATCCTCACCAGCCCTCACTGACGCCAGAGAACGCATGCTGCTTGCCACCGTACCGATTCCGCCCACTCCCGATTTCTGGCAACAGGCCGTGCGCGCGCTGCTGCGCGAGGGCCAGCCGCTGGGGCAGGCGCTGCAGGCACAACAGGAAGGGGCGCTGGATTTCTCGGGCGTGCAATTGATGGTCCCAGCGTTTTCCCACGCCCAGAATTTCAAGGCGGCGCTGTCGCGCGAACTGCGTCGGCCCTACATCGCCCCGCGCATCAATACGCTCTCCGGCCTGCTGGCGATGCAGCCGCCGGGCGAGAGTGCGCCGCCCTCCGAGAGCGAGCGGCTCATGCAGCTCTATGCGCAACTGCGCGAACATGGCTGGCTCAAGAAAATGTTTTCCGCCCGCCGCAATGCCGACCTGCTGCCGCTGGCACAGACGCTCTTGTCCTTGTCCGATGAGCTGACCCTGGCGCTGCTGCCGGAGATCCGCGCCAATGCGGATGGCGAAGAGGCCGCGGTGGGCCGCTGGACCCAGGCCCTGGCGCAACTGCTGGAGCCGCTGGCTCCTTCGGCGCACGGCATGCTCTCCGACGAAGCCGCGCTGGTGTGGCAGGTGTGGAAGACCCAGCTCGATGTCCATGACCGCATCGTGCAACGTTTCGACGCGATGCTGGCACTGGCCGGCCAGGCCAGCCTGCCGCTGGTGTGGGTCAGTCCGACCGAACCGGAGCCGCTGGATGCGGCCTTCCTGTCGGCCTACGCACAGCGCCAGCCGGTGCGCATCGTCACGCTGGACTGGAGCCGCGCGGCTATCGCGCCGTTGCATCCGCTGTATCTCTCGGCGTGGGAAGAGCTGGTGCGCGACGATGAAGCGCTGCCGATGGAGGCGGACCAGGCTGCTGGCGCCCCGGCGCACCCGATCGCGCTGCCGCGCCTGTGTCCGGCGGGCGACCTGGAAAACGCCGCCATCCAAAGCGCGCAGATCGTGCTGCGCTGGCTGCAGCAGGGCAAGACCGACATCGCCATCGTGGCCCAGGACCGTGTCACCGCACGCCGCCTGCGCGCCTTGCTGGAACGCGCCGAAGTGGCCGTGGCCGACGAGACCGGCTGGAAGCTCTCCACCACCCGCGCCGCCGCTGCGCTGGCCGCGTGGAATGACCTGGTCTCGGCCCGGGGTGAAACCAATGCGCTGCTGGACCTGTTGAAGTCGCCCTTCGTCTTCCCCGATGATGCCGACCGCAGCGACCGCGTCATGCGCATCGAAGCCCGACTGCGCCGTACCAATATCGCCGGCGACTGGCAGGCGCTGCAATCGGCCTTCGCCGACGCCGGGCAGGCCGATGACCTGGCCTGCATCATCACGCTGGCCAAGCAGGCCGCGCGCTTCGGCGGCCGCAAGACGCTGGCGCAATGGTGCGAGGCGCAGCGCGGCCTGTGCCAGGCGCTGGGCATGGAGGCTGCGCTGCGCGCCGATGGCGCCGGTGAACAATGCCTGCTGATGCTCGACGAGATCGCCGCCGAGCAGGGTGGATTGAGCGATACCTTCAGTTTTGCGGAATGGCGCGCGCTGCTCAATTTGCGCCTGGATGCGACTTCCTTCATGCCGCCCATCAAGGACCGGCGGGTCGTGATGCTGCCCCTGAACGGCGCGCGGCTGCGGCGTTTCGAGGCGGTGCTGGTGATCGGTGCGGATGCCGCGCATTTGCCTTCACCTCCGCAGGAAACCCTGTTCTTCTCCAATGCCGTGCGGCGCGAACTGAACCTGGCCACGCGCGCCACGCGCCAGCGCCAGCAGCTGCGCGACCTCACCGAATTGCTGTGCGTGAATCCGGATGTGGTGCTGTGCTGGCAGACCCATCAGGATGGCGAGCCCAATCCCGTGAGCCCGTGGATCCAGCGCCTCGAACTGAAGCTGGCGCAGCAGGGTGCCGCCCCACTGGAGCGGGTGACGCTGCCGCCGCCGATGAAATCACTGCGTGCGGTGCTTTCCTCCATGCCGATGCCGAGTGCGCCGGATCTGTTGCCGGCGTCGTTGTCGGCCAGCGGCTTCGGCAGCTTCCTGGCCTGCCCGTATCAGTTCTTTGCGCAACGCATGCTGCGCGTGGCGGTGATGGATGAATTGTCGGACATGCCCGAGAAGCGCGACTACGGCAGCTGGCTGCACGAAATTCTTTACCGCTATCACGCCCACCTGCGCGACAACGACACCCCGCTACCGGCCCGCGCGCCTTTGCTGGCGCAGCTTTCCGAGGAAGTCTTCCAGCGCGAGATGCAGCGCCATCCGGCCGCGCTGGCCTTCCATGCGCGCTGGCAGAAGGTGATGCCGGCCTATCTGCTGTGGGCCAACGAGCGCGAAGCCGAGGGCTGGCAATTCGCGTTCGGTGAAGAGTCGCAGTCACACGCCCTGCAATGGCAGGATGGCGGTATCGAATTGTACGGCCGCCTGGATCGGGTCGACCGCAATGCCGAGGGCGAGCGCGCCGTGCTCGACTACAAGACCCGCACCGCCGCCAGCCTCAGGCAGAAGGTCAAGGAAGAAGATGACCACCAGCTGGCCTTCTATGGCCTGCTGGCCGGTGGCGCAGTGGAACACGCGCACTACGTCGCCCTCGAACTGGGCCCTGACAAGAAAACCGGCGACGCCGCCGCCCCCGATTTCGCACGCCAACAGAAGATGCTCCAGCAACAGATCACCACCACCATGCAGGCCGTTGCCCACGGCGCGGCGCTGCCGGCCAACGGCATCGAATCCGTCTGCCAGTATTGCGAGATGCGCGGCCTGTGCCGCAAGGGAGCCTGGCTGTGAGCGCCGCCGACAAGCAACCGGCGGCCTATGAGGTCAATGGCGAAGCGGTCGAGGCGGCGGTCTTCACGCGTGCCGCCTGCGATCCGCGCCATTCGGTGGTGGTCGAGGCCTGCGCCGGCAGCGGCAAGACCTGGCTGCTGGTGGCGCGCATGTTGCGCCTGCTGCTGGCCGGGGCCCAGGCGCCGGAACTGCTGGCCATCACCTTCACCCGCAAGGCCGCGCAGGAAATGCGCGAACGCCTGCTCGAACTGCTGCACGAACTGGCCCTGGCCGACGATACGCAGGCGGCCACGCTGCTGCGCGAACGCGGCGTGGCCGAGCCCGACCTGCCCCGGCTGCTGCCGGTGGCGCGCGGGCTTTACGAGCGCATCCTCTCGTCTGAACAGAGTCTGTCCATCGACACCTTCCACAGCTGGTTCGCCCGTTTGTTGCAGATTGCCCCTTTGGCCTCGGGCGTGCCGCACGGCTATACCCTGACCGAAAAAAATGGCGAGCTGATCGATGAAGCCTACCGCCGCTTCATGCAGAAACTGCGCGAGCCCGAGGGCGCGCCCGTCAAGGCGGCACTGCTGGAACTCTATGAACTGGCGGGCGACTTCAATGCGCGACAGTTGCTCGACGCCTTCATCGACAAGCGCGCCGAATGGTGGGCGGCCACGCAGGACGACGATGGCGAGGAGGGCGAAGAGTCAGCCGACATGTCCTCGCCGCTGCGCTGGCTGGAAACGCTGTGCGGCCCCGATGCGCAGCGCGATGCGCGCCTGTCGCTGTGGGACGATGCCGCACTGGTAGCACGTGCCAGCCAGATCGCGATCCTGCTCGGTCAAGGAGGCAGCGCCAACAAGACGCGCGCGGTGGCCATCGAGTCGGCATTGACGGCAGGTTCCACGCTGGAGAACTTCGACGCCCTCTACAGCCAGTTCTTCGATGACAAGGACAAGCCGCGCAAGAACGGCAAGGTCAAGTCGCTGCTGGCCGCGCTGGTGCAGCACTTCGGCAGCAGCGAGGAAGCTGCGCTGACGGCCTTTGAAGAAGAGTTCAACGCCATCGGCCACGCACTGCGCAAGCTGCAGGGACGCAGCAAGGAAAAGGCGGTCCTGCAACTCAATCGCGCCCTCTTCACGGCCGGCCGCACCTACCTGGCCTGCTATCAGGAGGTGAAATCCGAACAGCGCGTGCTGGACTTCGCCGACCTCGAATGGCAGGCCTACCGCCTGCTGCGCAACGAGGCCAGCGCTGCCTATCTGCAGACCCGGCTGGATGCGCGCTACAAGCACATCCTGCTGGACGAATTCCAGGACACCAACCCGCTGCAATGGTGCATCGTGCGCTGCTGGCTCGATGCCTATGGCGGCGATGCGGCCCAGCCCAGCGTCTTCGTGGTGGGCGACCCCAAGCAATCCATCTATCGCTTCCGCCGCGCCGAGCCGCGCGTGTTCGTGGCCGCGCGCGAGATGCTGCGCGCGCAGGGCGCCGCCATCCTGCGCGCCAACCAGACGCGCCGCAATGCCTCGGCCGTGGTCGATGTACTGAATCGTTCATTCGTCATGGGCGGCAATCCGCTGTTCGCGCAGCAGACCACGCTGGGCCTTGCGGGGGGCGAGGTCTGGCGGCTTCCCCTGGCGCGGCAGGACGAGGATGCAGAAAACGTCATTGCGCCTGAAACCGCCGAAGAATCGGCCTCTCCCGAGTCCACGGAAAACGCTGAAGACATCATCCCCTGGCGCAACCCGCTGACCACGCCGCGCGGCGAGGAAGATGATGCGCGCCGCCTGCTGGAAGGGCAGGCGCTGGCGCAGGCTTTGCTCAAAGCCTGGCGCGAAGTGCCGGTGGTTGAGGGCCGGGGTACGCGCTCCATGCGGTGGGGCGACATCATGCTGCTGGTGCGCAAGCGCACGCACCTGGCGGCCTATGAGAGTGCCTTGCGCGCCGCCGGGATTCCCTTCATTTCAGACAAGCGCGGCGGCCTGCTCGAATCGCTGGAAATCGCCGACCTGATTGCGCTGCTGACCTTCCTCATCACGCCCAACGACACGCGCGCGCTGGCCCATGTGCTCAAGAGCCCGATCATCGGCGCGGCCGATGAGGACCTGGTGCAGATCGCGCGCCGCGTGGCGCAAGCCGAGGGCGGGCACTGGTGGCAGCATCTGCAAGGCATGCAGGAGGAGGGCAGCGCTTCGGCCGCTCTGGTGCGTGCCGTGACCCTGCTGCAGCGCTGGCTGCAGGCCGCACCACACCTGCCGGTGCATGACCTGCTGGACATGATCCTGCATCAGGGCGAACTGGTGGCGCGCTACGCCCAGCATGCGTCGCCGCTCACGCGCAGCCAGACCCTGGGCAACATTGCAGCCTTCGTGGAGTTGTCGCTGAACATGGATGCCGGGCGCTATCCGAGCCTGCCCAAATTCATCGATGCCTTGCGCGTCCTGCAGCGTACCTCGGGTGGCGATGCGCCGGACGAGGCGAGCGTGGATGCCAGCGCCGATGCCGTGCGCATCCTCACGGTGCACAGCGCCAAGGGACTGGAAGCCCCGGTGGTGGCCATCCTCGATGCCAATCACAGCGATTCGGTGGAAGACAATCTCGGCATCCTCTGCGCCTGGCCGCAGGACCAGGATGCCCCCACACACTTCTCGGCCTTTGGCCGGCGCAGCGAACGCGGCTGCGCACGGGAGGATCTGTTCCAGGAAGAAGAAAGCCTGAAGACCCAGGAAGACTGGAACCTGCTGTACGTCGCCGTCACGCGCGCCAAGCAATTGCTGCTGGTCTCGGGCGTGGCCGGTAATCGCGGGGCGGGCGAGGGCGGGGTAGTGGAAGGCAGCTGGTATCAGCGTCTCTTCGCCAGCGATGCGCCGGTGCGCGAGATCAGCGAGGAAGCGATTCACGGTGCCGATGCCGCCGCCATCGAGGAGCAATTCTCGCTGGCGCTGTTCGATCCCAGGCCGGTGCCGATGTCGCTCTTCGGCGCGGCGCAGGAGGAGGACGATGCGCTGCCCGAGGTGGATGCCGATGGCACGCTGGTCAGCACCGAAGCCATCGATGAAGGTGTGGCCCTGCATGCGCTGCTGGAGCGGCTCACGCATGGCAACGCATGGCCGCTGCACCTGCCTTCGCCCCCTGCTTTGGTGCGCTGGCTGGGCATCTCTGCGGAGATGGCGCAGGTCGTGCATGCGCAGGCACGCTTGGTGCTGGCACAGCCGCAACTGGAGCGCTTCTTCAATCCGTCGCTGCATCGCTGGGCGCGCAATGAAATGGAAATCGTCGCCCCGTCTGGCGTCATGCGGCTGGACCGCGTGGTCATGTTCGACGACGAAGTCTGGGTAATCGATTACAAACGCCGTCTGCTCGATAGCGAGCGCGCCGATTATGCAGCGCAGCTGGCACGCTATCGCAGCGCCCTCGTGTCAGTCTTTTCTGACAAGCGAATCAGGTCTGCTCTGATTACCGCCGACGGCATCCTGACCGAACATTGAGGCTCCCCTAACCACCTTCATCTTCTCAATGCGCTTCGGATAACTTCCAGAAATTCAATAAATATCAAATCAGGAAATGCAGATTTCCGTTGTAGGTTAAAAAAAAGATCATCGCGTAGAGCAAGAGTGATATCTTCTGTGCTCCGGTTTTGGATGAGGGATTTTTTCTTCAATAATCTTCTTGCTGAAATCGGGCCCGATGTCGTCGGGCAGCTGCTGCCGTTACGGTGTCGCAGCTTGCGCGCAACATGTCCCGCATGTTGCTCACGCGATCCGCAACCTGCATGTCACCGTCACCTGATGGGATGGCGTGCCACTGCGGTTCAACACCACATCGTTACAGGAGGAGATATGGAGTGGGCTCTTCCGTCGTTCACCCTCGCACAGACGCTGCAATGGAATGCCCTGCTGGTATTCGGCGGCCTGCTGCTCTTCGGGCTGATCGCGGGCTACGTAGTTTCCAAGTCCCCATGGGTGCCACGCATCACGGGTTATCTGCTGGTCGGTTTCCTCTTGGGCGCCGGCGGTTTCAATCTGCTTTCCGGTGAAGTCCTCAAGGTCACCAACATCTTTGCTGACATCGCCGTGGCGCTGGTGGTGTATCAGTTGGGACGCTACGTCGACATCGGCTGGCTGCGCCGCGAAAAATGGCTGATGATCACCGTGGCCGTCTCGGCCGTGCTGTGTTTCGGTTTCGTCAGCATTGCGCTCACCTGGTTCGGTACCGATTCGGTGATGGCGCTCCTGGGTGGCGTGATGGCCATTGCCACCGCACCGGCCGTGGTGCTGGTGGTGCTGCGCGACCTCAAGGCCGAAGGCCAGGTCACGCGCCGCCTGGCAGCCATGACCGCGCTCAACAACTTCGTGGCCGTGCTGGCGGCCTATGCGCTCTTGCCGGTGATCGCCCATGAGGCCGGCACGCCCGTCTGGACCCTGATCCAGCACACCCTGTATTCGCTGGTCGGCTCGGCCGTCCTGGCCTATCTGACCTACTGGCTGATGATGCCGCTGGCGCGCCTGCTGGGCCGCGAAAACAGCTCGCAGTTCGTGCTGGTGATCTCGGTGATCGCCCTGGCCATCGGCGTGGCGCATGCGCTGCATCTGCCGGTGATGCTGACCATGCTGATCTTCGCCATCCTCTCCAAGAACCTGGATCGCCAGTTCGACCTGATGGAGCTGGAGTTTGGCGTGGCCAATGAGCTGTTCGTGGTGATGCTCTTCGTCACCGTGGGCGCGTCGATGAAGCTGTCGGACTTGAGTCTGCTGGGCTTCTCGGTCTTGATTTTGATCGCGGCGCGCTTCCTGGCGATGGGTCTGGGCATCTTCCTGTTTGCCCGCTTTGCCCGCATGAACTGGCGTCAGGCCGGCCTGCTCACGCTGGGTACCTTGCCGATGACCGAAGTCGGCGTGGGGCTGATGCAAACGGTTTCGTCGCTGTATCCGCACACCACGGCCAATGTCTTGCCGCTGCTGGCGGGCAGCATGGTGGTCCTGGAATTCCTGGGGCCGGTGGCAACGCAGTTTGCCCTGATCAAATCTGGAGAGAGTGGACGCGAATGAATACCGAGACACTGATCCGCAATGAACACGAGTCCCCCGGCATCCAGGCCCATGTGGCCGGTGCCCAGGGCAGCGCCGGCATCCTGCCGTTCGGTTCCTCCACGCCCTTTACCATGGGCATCGAGCTGGAACTGCAACTGGTCAACCGCCGCAACTACAACCTGGCCAGCGATGCGGTCGATCTGCTGAACTGGATCGAGCCGCGTGACCTGCAAAAGCAGATCAAGCTGGAAATGACGCAGGGGATGATCGAGCTCAACTCCGGCATCCACACCCGCGTGGATGAACTGATCGAGGAACTGAAGGGCTTGCGCGGCGCCTTGAACCGTGGCGCGCAATATCTCAACATCGATGTCTCCGGCGGTGGCGCGCATCCCTTCCAGCACTGGAACGAGCAGCGCATCACGCCCAGCGAGCGCTTCCATTACCTGCACGAGAAATACGGCTACCTGGCCAAGACCTTTACCGTCTTCGGCCAGCACATCCACATCGGTGTGGAGAATGGCGATGATGCGCTGTATCTCACGCATGGCTTCTCGCGTTACGTGCCGCACTTCATCGCGCTGTCGGCGGCGTCGCCCTTCTATCAGGGCGCAGATACCAAGTTCGATTCCTCGCGCAGCAACGTGGTGCGGGCGTTCCCGCTGTCGGGCACGGCGCCGGTGCATACCAAGTGGGCCGAGTTCGAAACCTATTACGATGAACTGCACCAGATGGGCATCATCGCCAGCATGAAGGATTTCTACTGGGATATCCGTCCCAAGCCGGAATACGGCACCGTGGAAATCCGCGTGTGCGATACGCCGCTGACCATCGAGCATGCGGCGCACCTGGGTGCCTATGCGCAATTGCTGGCGCGCTGGATCCTGACCGAGCGGCCGTTCGTGGTGGATGATGATTTCTACCTGCTGTACCAGTTCAACCGGTTCGAGGCCAGCCGCTTCGGGCTCAATGGCCAACTGGCCCTGCATGGTGCTACGCCTTCGCAATCGCGCAAGCTGCCCATCTATGAACACCTGCTGCAGCAATTGCAGTTGCTGGAACCTTATGTCGCCAACGAGGCCGAGCAGCAGACCATCACGCGCCTGCGCCGCATCGCGCATGATCGCCTGTCAGATGCCGCCTGGCTGCGCCAGATGTTTGCGCAGCGGGGCTCGCTCAATGACATGATGCGCTTGTCCTCGGAACTGTGGATGGGGGTGGAGCCGCCGCCGTATTTCCAATGAACGGTATAAATGATATAAAATTTTAGTTAAGTTAAATTTGCATCAAAGTTGAGGAACCTGGCATGCCGCGTGTTTGCAGAGCGCGCGGGATGATGGGAGGAAGAAGGCGAAGGGCCGGTGTCGCAAGATGCCGGCCCTTCGTCTTTGTGGCTGGTCCAGGGCGCGTTGTTTCCTGGCTCTTGTGTTTTCGGGCCGGGATCGCGGACAATCACGGCTTTGAAGCGGCCTCGGGCTGCACCGAGTTGCGTGCCGGAGGAAGCATGAGCAAGAACAACCCCAATCAATTTGACGTCGCCATCATCGGTGCCGGTGCGGCCGGCATGATGTGCGCCGCCGTGGCCGGCCAGCGCGGACGGCGCGTGGTGCTTATCGATCATGCCGGCAAGCTGGCCGAGAAGATCCGCATCTCCGGCGGCGGCCGCTGCAATTTCACCAATGTGGGGGCGGGGCCGCAGCACTATCTCTCGCAGAATCCGCATTTTTGCCGCAGCGCCTTGTCGCGCTATACGCCGCAGGATTTCATCGGGCTGGTCAAGCGCCATCGCATCGGTTTCCATGAGAAGCACAAGGGACAGCTTTTCTGCGATGACTCCGCCGAAGACATCATCGCCATGCTCAAGGCCGAGTGTGAGGCGGGCAACGTCAGCTGGCGCATGCCCTGCACCGTGCAGGAGGTCGGCAAGAGCGGGGAGCAGTTCCGCATTGCCACCAGTGCCGGCGAGATTGAGGCCAGCAGTCTGGTGATTGCGACCGGCGGCTTGTCCATTCCCAAGATCGGGGCCACCGATTTCGCCTATCGCATCGCACGCCAGTTCGACCTGAAGCTGGTGGAGACGCGTCCCGGCCTGGTGCCGCTGACCTTCGACGGCAAAGCCTGGCAATCGCTCACCGAGCTGGCCGGCATAGCGCTGGAGGTAGAGGTGGAGACTGGCGTCAAAAAGGAGCGCGGGCATTTCCTGGAAGACCTGCTGTTCACCCATCGCGGGCTGTCGGGGCCAGCCATCCTGCAGATCTCCAGTTTCTGGAAACCCGGCACCCCGCTGACGCTGAACCTGTTGCCGCAACTCGATGTGGCCGACACGCTCATCGAGGGCAAGGGCACGCTGAAGAAAAATCTCGGCAACCTGCTGGCGCAATGGCTGCCCAACCGCCTGGCCGAAGGGTGGCTCAAGATCAATGGCTTCGATGCGGGTGCGCGCATTGCCGATATGCCCGACAAGTCCCTCAAGAAACTGGGCGATTCGCTCAATCGCTGGGTGATCCTGCCCAGTGGCTCGGAAGGGTATCGCAAGGCCGAGGTCACCCTGGGCGGCGTGGATACGCGCGAACTGTCCCAGCAGACCATGATGGCCAACAAGGTGCCGGGACTGCATTTCATCGGCGAGGCCATGGACGTGACCGGCTGGCTCGGCGGCTACAATTTCCAGTGGGCCTGGGCCTCAGGCGTGGCGGCGGGTTCCGCGGTGTGAGGCCGGTCTGCGAGGCAGGTGTTGGACTTTTTCCTTCATGTGCCCTTGACTTCAGGTGAAGGATCACCTTGACTGTGATAAGTGCCTGATTCTTAGCTGTTTTTTACCACGGTGGTGGAAAAAATGCCACGTTTGGCCTTCCAATCGGGTGCCAGTACTGCTACAATCGCTTTCTTTGCTAATCCAACCTAACCTTTCTGGTTTGAATTTACATGACCACTATTCGCGTTAAAGAGAACGAGCCGTTCGAAGTTGCAATGCGTCGCTTCAAGCGCACCATCGAGAAGACCGGTCTGCTGACCGAACTGCGCGCACGCGAGTTCTACGAAAAGCCGACCGCTGAGCGCAAGCGCAAGCTGGCTGCTGCCGTGAAGCGTCACTACAAGCGTATCCGCAGCCAACAGCTGCCGAAGAAGCTGTACTAAGAATTTCTCGCCGCGCACTCGTGCGGCCGATGTGTAAACCCGCTCCGGTGTTGGTCCGCAGCGGGTTTTCGCATTTATTCCCGATTTGTCGTGGTGTTTTCTCCGGGCGGCTGGCTGGCCTGGTTTTTCCTGTTGGCAGCCCCAAATAGGAAGGAAAGCACCATTTCGGGCTGGCGATAAGCCCATCCATGTTCTACGATGCCAAGACCGGGCCCTGCTTTGTTGCTGCCCGGAATACTGGATGCGGGATGGCGCCAGATCGCAGAATACTCATCCACCTCATCTTCGGAGTACCCCATGGGTTTGAAAGAGCAGATCACGGAAGACATGAAGGCCGCCATGCGTGCCAAGGACATGGGCAAGCTGAGCACCATCCGCCTCTTGACCGCTGCGATGAAGCAGAAGGAAGTCGATGAGCGCGTCGAACTGACCGACACCCACGTGCTGGCCATCATCGACAAGATGGTCAAGCAGCGCAAGGATTCCATCTCGCAATTCGAAGCCGGCGGCCGTCAGGACCTGGCTGACATCGAAAAGGCCGAACTGGCCGTGCTGGCCACCTACATGCCGGCCAGCCTGTCGGATGACGAAATCAAGGCTGAAGTCCAGGCTGCCGTGGCTGCCACCGGTGCCGTGGGTCCCCAGGACATGGGCAAGGTCATGGGCGTTTTGAAGCCCAAGCTGGCCGGACGTGCCGACATGACGGCCGTGTCCGCCCTGGTCAAGGCCGCGCTGGCTGCGTAAGCAGACCCTTCGCCTCGTTGCCTAACGCCCCGCTGCCCAGGTGATTCCCCAGTCGTTCATCCAGGACCTGCTCAACCGCGTCGACATCGTCGACGTGGTCGGCCGCTATGTGCAGCTGAAGAAGGGTGGCGCCAACTTCATGGGCCTGTGTCCCTTCCACAACGAGAAATCCCCCAGCTTCACCGTCAGCCCGACCAAGCAGTTCTATCACTGCTTCGGCTGCGGCGCGCATGGTACCGCGATCAGTTTCCTGATCGAGTATTCGGGCATGGGATTCGTGGAAGCAGTGAAGGATCTGGCCCAGAACGTGGGCATGGTGGTACCCGAACGCGAAGACAACATCCCCCTGGCACAGCGCCAGGAAAAGCAGGCCAAGAGCATGGCCCTGTCGGACGTGATGACGCGCGCCAACGATTTCTATCGCCATCAGCTGCGCAGTGCCCAGCCGGCGATTGCCTATCTCAAGGGACGCGGACTGACCGGCGAAGTCGCTGCCCGCTTTGGCCTGGGCTATTCGCCGGACGAATGGGACAGCCTGCGCCAGGTCTTCCCTGACTACGAGAACGAAGTGCTGGTCGAGTCCGGCCTCGTGATCGACAAGAGCGAAGAGGGCGGTGGCCATCGCAAGCGTTATGACCGTTTCCGTGGCCGCGTCATGTTCCCCATCCGCAATACCAAGGGCCAGGTGATCGGCTTTGGTGGCCGTGTGATGGATGGCGGTGAACCGAAGTACCTGAACTCGCCCGAAACGCCGCTGTTCCAGAAGGGCAGCGAGCTATATGGCCTGTTCGAGGCGCGCCAGGCGATCCGTGAGGCAGGGTATGTGCTGGTGACCGAAGGCTACATGGATGTGGTGGCGCTGGCCCAGCTGGGTTTCCCGCAGGCCGTGGCCACGCTGGGAACGGCGTGTACGCCTATCCACGTGCAAAAGCTGGTGCGCCAGACCGATGAAGTGATCTTCAGCTTCGACGGCGACAACGCCGGCCGCCGCGCCGCCCGCCGCGCGCTGGAGGCCTGCCTGCCGCATGCGTCGGACAACAAGACCATCAAGTTCCTGTTCCTGCCCAAGGAGCACGACCCCGACAGTTACGTACGCGAGATGGGCGCGCCGGCCTTTGAAGAGCAGATCCGCGAAGCCATGCCGCTGTCTCAGTTCCTGTTGAAGGAAATCATCGGCGAGAACGACTTGCGTACGCCCGAAGGCCGCGCCCATGCGCAGTTTGCCGCCAAGCCGCTGCTGCAGGCCTTGCCGGCTTCCGGCCTGCGTTTGCAGATCGTGCGCAGCGTGGCCCAGGCCACGCAGACCACGCCGGCCGAGCTGGAAGTGCTGTTTGAGCTGGAAAAGCCGGTGGCGCGCGTACGCAGCGCCCCGCCGCGCACCAAGCGCACCGCCCCCGTCGGGCTGGAGCGCCAGATCATGCGACTGCTGGTAGCGCATCCGCAACTCTCGGCCGACCTCGATGCCGCCGCGCTGGAAGCCATCGCCCGCATCGCGCCAGACCAGGCTGAACTGCTGGCGCACCTGGTCGGTGTGGCCCAGGGCATGGGCGAGCAGGCCAATTTCGCCGCGCTGGTCGAGCACCTGCGCGAGGGCGGCCCCGAGTTTGACTCGATGATCGCGGAAATCGCGGCCGAGTCGGAATCCGAATTTGATGTGGTGCGGGCCGAGATGGCCGGCGCCATCCGCCAGGCCAGGATCCGCGCCCTCGATGACGAGATGCAGATGCTGGTGGCCTCCAACCTGCGCACCGAGGAAGAGCGCAATCGCTATCGCGAGCTGATGCAGCGCAAGGAATGGCTCAAGCGCCAGACCGGTGGTGCGGTCGCAGCAGGTTGAGGATCGGCTTTCCCGGGCAAACGGGGAGGGCGGAATGAAGAATCGGCAGGGAGGGTCTTGCGTGGATTTCGCGTGACCCGATCTGAAGAGTGGGCAGGAGCAGGAGCGCAAGAATCGGCCCGGTGTGGAAAACCCGGTAAAGCACTGCAAATTGTCGTGTTTTACGCACCGGATCGCTGGCGGATGGCCGAATATCGCGGCTTGATCCCCGGGAAAAGAGCCCCATCTGTGCTATAATAGAGGGCTTTAGTTCCGCCGGATGGCTCTTGCATCCCCACCCTGCGGCGACATGCCTTCACCCCGGCGCATCGGGAGGAAGGACGGCAGACAGCGGTACCGCCTGCCGGATTGCAAGCGGCATGACTGCCTGCTGCACGCGATCGATGGCCCGCCGGTAAAAGGAACGTTGCGCGTGCAGCCGGAGTCTACCGGGAAACCGGTACCGGAGTTGCATCATTAGCATGACTTGATTGGCGCAATGAGTGAATTCTCAATTGGCAGTTGATTCTATGGCAAATGCAATGAAGAAACCCGCGAAAACTCCAGCAGCGTCGGCAAAGAGCAGCAAGACGGCAGCGGCGGTAAAATCGACCGTCGCGGCCAAGACCCCCCAGGCGGTAGCCGCCAAATCGCCAGTCAAGGGGACGGCGAAGGCTGCTGTCACCGTAAAACCCACGGCCAAGACTGCAGCAGCAGCGACGCCGAAAAAGACGGCAGCCCAGACAACTGCCGCCAAGCCGGCCCGCGCCGCATCGCCCAAAGCGACTGCAACGCCAGCCAACAAGTTACCTCAAGCCGCCGAACAAGCGGTTTCTGTGAAAGCGACGAAGACTTCCGTGACCACCAAGAAACCCGAAACCAAGACCGCCAAGACCACCAAAGCCGCACAGGTGGAAGGCAAAGACGTCAGCGCGACTGCTGCGTCGAGCGTAAGCCAAACCACTGATGCCGCTGCCCTGGCAGCCATCGACACGTCCGGCTATGTGCTGCCGAGCGTCAAGGTGCCGGGCCGCCGTGGCCGCAAGCCCAAGGAATTCCAGCCCGAGAGCGATGAAGTTGCCGCACTGAACACCATCGAGCGTACCGAACTGAAGGCGGCCGACAAGGCCAAGGCCAAGGATCGCAAGGCCAAGGAAAAGGCCTTGCTGAAGGACGCCTTCTCTTCCGATACCGAAGCCAGCGAAGAAGAGCTGGAGCGCCGTCGCCAGAAGCTGAAGACCCTGATCAAGCTGGGCAAGGAACGTGGTTTCCTGACCTTCTCGGAAATCAACGACCACCTCCCGGAAAACATCGTCGATCCGGAAGCCATCGAAGGCATCATCGGCACCTTCAGCGACATGGGCATCTCGGTCTACGAGCACGCTCCTGATGCGGAAACCCTGCTGCTGTCGGACAACGTGGCCAACGTGGCCAGCGATGACGACGCCGAAGCTGCAGCCGAAGCCGCGCTGTCGACCGTCGATTCCGATTTCGGCCGTACCACCGACCCGGTGCGCATGTACATGCGTGAAATGGGTTCGGTCGAACTGCTGACCCGCGAAGGCGAAATCGAAATCGCCAAGCGCATCGAAGATGGCTTGAAGGACATGATCCAGGCCATCTCCGCCTGCCCGACCACGATCGCCGAGATCCTGGCCGCGGCTGACCGCATCTCCAAGGATGAGATCAAGGTCGACGAAATCGTCGACGGCCTGGTCGATCCCAACGAGAGCGAACAGCAGGTCGAGGCCGCCGCTTCCGACTCCGATGAGGACGACGAGGAAGAGGAAGAAGAGGAAGAAGACGAAGAAGAAGAGGAAAGCGAGAGCAGCGGCTCGGGCGCTGCCGGCTTCTCCGCCGAACAGCTGGAACAGTTGAAGCGCGACGCGCTGGGCAAGTTCGCCGTCATCGGCACCCAGTTCGAGAACATGCGCAAGGCCTTCGAGAAGGAAGGCTACAACTCCAAGCCTTACGTGAAGGCACAGGAAATCATTTCCAACGAGCTGCTGGGCATCCGCTTCACCGCCAAGATCGTCGAGAAGCTGTGCGACACCCTGCGTGCACAGGTGGACGAAGTGCGTACCGTGGAACGCCAGATCCTGGATGTGGCCGTCAACAAGTGCAACATGCCGCGCGCGCACTTCATCAAGGTGTTCCCGGGCAATGAAGTGAACCTGGACTGGGTGGATGGCGAAGTCGCCGCCAACCATGACTACAGCACCGTGCTGAGCCGCAACGTGCCAGCCATCAAGGAATTGCAGCAGAAGCTGATCGACCTGCAGGCGCGCGTGGTACTGCCGCTGCCGGACCTGCGTGCGATCAACAAGAAGATGGGCGCTGGCGAGAAGAAGGCGCGCATGGCCAAGCGTGAGATGACCGAGGCCAACCTGCGTCTGGTGATCTCGATCGCCAAGAAGTACACCAACCGTGGCCTGCAGTTCCTGGACCTGATCCAGGAAGGCAACATCGGTCTGATGAAGGCGGTGGACAAGTTCGAATATCGTCGCGGCTACAAGTTCTCGACCTATGCGACCTGGTGGATCCGTCAGGCCATCACTCGCTCGATCGCTGACCAGGCGCGCACCATCCGTATTCCGGTGCACATGATCGAGACGATCAACAAGATGAACCGCATCTCGCGTCAGATCCTGCAGGAAACCGGTGCCGAGCCGGATCCCGCGACCCTGGCGATCAAGATGGAAATGCCGGAAGACAAGATCCGCAAGATCATGAAGATCGCCAAGGAACCGATCTCCATGGAAACGCCGATCGGTGACGACGACGATTCCCATCTGGGCGACTTCATCGAAGACAACAACACGCTGGCGCCGGCCGATGCGGCCTTGCATGCCTCGATGCGCAACGTGGTCAAGGACATCCTGGATTCCCTGACCCCGCGCGAAGCGAAGGTGCTGCGCATGCGTTTCGGTATCGAGATGTCGACCGACCATACGCTGGAAGAAGTGGGCAAGCAGTTCGACGTGACCCGCGAGCGTATTCGCCAGATCGAAGCCAAGGCATTGCGCAAGCTGCGCCATCCTTCGCGTTCGGACAAGCTCAAGAGCTTCCTGGAAGGGAATTGATCTTAAGGGTGAGTCAGGATTGGCCGGCGAGATGTTAAAATCGCCGGCTGATTTTTTGGCCCCCTAGCTCATGCTTGGTTAGAGCAGCGGACTCATAATCCGTTGGTGCCGTGTTCGACTCACGGGGGGGCCACCAGTTTATATAAGGGTTACAGACCGATGAGGTTTGTAACCCTTTTGTTTTTTGTCGATGTAAGCCCTATGTATCCAGTTGTGCTCAATCTAGTAGCATTTCCCCGGTTATGAGGCGATGAAGGCGGCAGTGGAGTCCTGCCAAAACGCCCTCAAAGCGAACCAGGCTGGAAATCGTCCAGGCCCCCCCCCTTATCGCAGACGTGCTCAATGCACGGCAGCAGCTTTATACTGCCCAGCGAGATTCGGTGAAAGCCAACTACGAGGTTCTTATCCAAAGTCTGAAACTGAGGGCTTCAGCCGGAACCCTGTCGGATGAAGACGTGATAGAGATGAACCGATAGTTTGCAAAATGAGTGATTGAGACGTTTTCGACAGGTTGCCCAACGGAGGGGTGATGAGTACGCGCAAGTTGATTAAAGCCGGGTTTGTCTCCAGCGTGCTGTCCTTGCTGTTTATTGGCCCATTGGTCTGCGCGCAAGAAAATCCGCAAGCCGACGATGAAATCCCCGATGCCGGGAAGTGGGTCATTGAGGAGGTGCCGTTAAGAGGAAAAGACGGAAGCCCCGAAAAGACGTCAATGGCCTTATACGGCATGCATCAGGTACCTGAAAAAATCGTACTGGTACCATCGCCCGCTTCTACTCCGAATGTTCGTAACGGGAAATTGAATTCCTTTTCACCTTGGGTGCGTGCCGCGGGGATATTGGCGCGCAAAGGCATTCAAGTGATCTACCTGGATGTGCCCAGCGATGCCAAGAATCGTGACCCGCTTCGCCGGCAGGTCGAGATGGCCAGGGACTTGCAGGAGGCAAGCACCTACCTGCATAACCGCTTCCCTGCCGCCGCCATCTCCGTCGGGTCCTACCAAAGCACTGCAATACCTGCGCTCAATTTCGCCAAGAATAACGGCGCGCTGATCGATAAGGTCATCGTCGTGTCCGGAAACTTCAGCCGCGCGCGAATGGAAAACTGGCAGTCTCTCGCCGGCCGGGCGACATTGATCCACGTACCGAGTGCCAAATGCGATATAGGGCCTTTTTTCGAGGCCCAATGGGTTGCACTTCATAGTCATCTGAGGCTGATTCAAGCAAATTATGCGCAAGCAGAAACTGCTGTCTCATGCAAGCGAGGTTCTCAGGTTGTGTTGACAGGATTGGAGGAGCCATTTGCGAACGCCACGGCTGCGCTGTTGTTTAACCAGGCAGCGCCGGAGAGCATCGGCGCCGATCATGCAGAAATCGCTTGGCATGAAGAGGTATTGACCTATGAGGTTCCATCGGGCGGGCCGCGCATCGAAATGACGCTGTTGCGACCGGATGGCGACGGGCCATTTCCTGTGGTGGTGTTCAACCATGGTGACATTGAAATGGATAGCGTCTATATCCGGTTCAAGCAACGATTTCGCGATACGGTGGTTGCCAAGGAGTTCCTCAGTCAGGGAATTGCCGTAGCCTTTCCGGCACGCCGAGGTATCGGGATGTCTGAAGGTCTTTATCAAGGTTCGGCAAGTCGCTTTGATGGGGATCCACTTTATTCCGCGCGTCGCCATGCGATGGATATCTTGCCTGCCTTTGACGTCTTGAAGCACCATCCGGCCATCGACGCTTCGCGCATGCTCGTGAGCGGTCAATCAGCTGGTGGTTATAGCACGATGTATATCGCAAGCCAGAACATCCCGGGAGTGATTGGCGCAATCAATTTCTCCGGCGGACGTACGGACAATTGGGGGAACGGTGCCAGCTACTTGATCACAACAATGATCAATGGCTTTGAAGAAGCCGGGAAGACGACTAAAGCGCCGATGCTTTGGATATTCGCGGAACAAGACAGCCGCTATCCTGTGGCCACCATCAATGCTTGCTATGACGCCTTTACACGCGCGGGCGGAAAAGCGACGCTATTTATCAGCCCGACAACCGGTCACGATGGGCACTATGTTTTCCATTATCCGGATTATTGGAGAGACAAACTGCGCAGCTACCTGAGGGAGCTAAAACTCTGACGCACGAATCGTATCGCTGCATTAACGGAGTTGACCCTCTCCATGTGATCCACCTTCCACCTTCCACCTTCCACCTTCCACCTTCCACCTTCCACCTTCCACCTTCCACCTTCCACCCCTGCCAAAGGCAGCCACACGGTCGTACGACCCCTCACATCATTGTTTTCTCAGATCCAGGAACACCTGTTTCAGGGTTCTTCGTTGCTTGCGAGCTTTTACGGATTGAGCCAAGCGGAGAGCCAAGGAAAAAATTCATCAAGACAACCAGGCTAATACCTTGCTGGGTATGCTGGTTTGATCGCGTCTGACCGAATATAACGGCGAACCGTATTGCGGGAGATGTCCAGGCAGCGAGTGATTTCCCGGATTGAGAGTTGGATGCGTAGTTAGCTTCAATACCTATCCTATCGAGGCCGTCAGCGCGCATCGCTACTTTCGATATATATTGTGTCTTTATTTATCTCATTTAAACGCCTTGCGTCAAAGCAGCATTAAGCCCATTTAGCGAAAATGCCTGGCATTTATCTCTCGCGTCCTGGAGGCTGTCTTGCGCATCGATCAAAATCCCAACCAATTATGAAGCTTACTTTTCGTCAAACACTTTGGCTTCCGCTTATCCTTAGCCTGCTGTGTATCGCAGGCGTCTTCGTTATAGATGCGATTCAGATGCGTTCAATCCGAATTGACGAGCGCAAGCAGGATCTCACCAATCTTGCCGAAGTGGGGCTTAATCAGATTCGCCAATTTGATGAGCAGGTCAAGGCAGGAAAGCTCAGTCTTGTCGAAGCACAGGAGAGAGCGAGAAGTGCGATCCGGTACATGCGCTATGGGAAGGATGGCTACATCACTATCACCAATACGGACGGTGTGACGGTCATGCATCCCATAAAAGCCGAGCTGGATGGGAAAAATATGATGGGATTCAAGGATCCGAGTGGTTATCCCCTCTACCGGGACATTATTGCGGCCGCCAAAAGTGGGGACGGCACCGGATTTGTGAGCTACCTGTGGGCTCGTCCGGGTGAAGAGCGGGCCTTGCCGAAATTGACGCGAGTTGCAACATATCAACCCTGGGGGTGGGTGCTCACCGTAGGAGTCTACGTCGACGACATCAATAGAGCCTTCAGGGATTCCTTGTTTTACTCCGGCGGGGTGTTGATCATCATCTGTAGCTTTTTGGTCTTGCTGGTCACGTTATTGAATCGTCGTCTGCGCTGGACGATTGGCGGTGACCCAGAGAAAGTTGCCGCTATTGCGCTACGTATTGCAGGAAGTGATTTCACTGTACCTATCAAGGCGGCTGAGCAAGATCAAAGCAGCATTGTCTTCGCAATGAAGAGCATGCAGAAACACTTGTCGAGCGCAGTCAATGAGGTTCGGCGCAGTGCAGAGAGTATCGCTTCGGCTTCCTCTCAGATCGCTGCCGGGAATAACGACTTGGCCATGCGCACATCGGAACAAGCTGCGACCCTGGGGCAAACGGTGGCCAACATGGAGCAGTTGACAAGTCTGGTCCAGCGTAATGCAGATCAGACGGCGATGGCCGATGCTCTTGTCAAAAAAACTTCAACAATTGCGGAGCAGGGGGGCAAAGTGGTCTCTGAAGTAGTGAAGACCATGAGCGGCATTACCGACAGCTCTCGCAAAGTATCGGAGATCATCTCAGTGATCGATGCAATCGCATTCCAGACAAATATCCTCGCGCTCAATGCTGCGGTCGAAGCAGCAAGAGCAGGTGAGGAGGGACGTGGTTTCGCTGTTGTGGCAACTGAGGTGAGGACATTGGCTCAGCGTAGTTCTCAGGCCGCCAAGGAGATCAAGGGATTGATCGATGATTCCCTGGGGCGCGTAGATGAGGGGGCACAACTCGTGGCTCAATCGGGGACGACAATGAATGAAATCATTGATGCTATCCGTGAGGTCAGCGCATTGATGCAACGAATAAACGAAACTTCGGGTGATCAGAATCGCGCAATTTCTGACACGTTCCAGGCAGTGTCCGGTATGGACGATGTGACGCAACAAAACGCGGCGCTGGTCGAAGAATCGGCTGCGGCAGCAGGGGCCCTGGATACGCAAGCAAGACATCTTGAACGGCTGGTGAGTGTCTTTAAAACCAGCCGTGATGATGTGCTGATGGATGGGCGCGGGACTGGAAGTATTGCCGTGCGTCGGTAACGTTTAGCCAGTGAGGCAGTGAGCCCGTTACCGATCTCCGTCGTTGCGGGATTGATGTATGGTTGTTGTCTGGATTGTCTTTGTAAAGCGCAGGGGCTAGCATGCAACGCACCGTGGGGTATACCCAAGCATCTGACTGAGCAGGCGATTGCCTCCGCCAGCGCACGACAAGGAGAATCGATTGGCCAACTTTTTACTGGTTCATGGCGCCTGGCAAGGCAAGTGGATCTGGCCCGCAGTCAGTGCCGAACTGACCATGCGCGGGCATGAAGTGCATGCGATCGACATGCCGGGAAGTGGCGAAGACACCACCCCCTTTGGCGAGGTGACCCTCGAAAGATATGCCGAAGCCATCCGCAAGGCCATCGTCTCCATAGGAAAGCGCGTCACGCTGGTCGGCCACAGCCTGGGCGGCATTGCCGTGGCCGCTGCCGCAGAGAAAAATGCGCAGGACGTAGCGCGCATCATCTACCTGGGTGGCTATGTGCCGAGCGACGGTGAATCCATCGATTCACTGTCGGACGTGGTGCTCGACAAGGAGGCGGTCATCCTGGGCATGCAAGACGATCATCAGATCGTCGATACGCAGGCCGACAAGCGGGTGGCCAGGTTCATGCACGACACACCCCATGCCATTGCCGCGTGGGCCGCGCCGCAGTTCCGGGCCCAGGCGGTTGCACCCATCCTCAGTCCGGTACAACTGACCGAAGAACGCTATGGAAAACTCCCCAAGAGTTACGTCGTCTGTACCAGGGACCGCGTGCTTGATCCGGTGCTGCAGCGGGTCATGGCCGCCCGCGCCGGTTGCAGCCGCGTGAAGGAAATCGATAGCGGGCATTCGCCATTTCTCTCCCGGCCGACTGAGACGGCGGAGACGCTGCATCGGCTGGTGACGGAGTTATAGCCCTCCTTGCAGCGGTGAAGCCCGGCTCGGCCCGCGATCGATTGCGTTCCTCCTTGGGCGAAGTCAGGCATGAGCAAGCCTGCACAATCGCGTGAAAGCCAGGGCAGCTGCAGACTGGTAAGCATCCCGGCGACGCAGCAGGGTAGCGCTACGTGGCTTGGGCGCCGGGGAGATGGCGATGTTGCGCAAGTCGGCATGCTGCTCGCCGATGGCCTCGGGAAGAATGGTCACCAGATTGCTGCGCCTGACGACTTCGATCAGCGCGCCAATGGTATTGGCTTCGATGACGATGGCCGGCGAAATCTTCTGCGCTCGCAGGTAGTCATCGACATGATCTCGCGTGGCGAAATCCGCGCTCAGCAGGCAAAGCCGTTCCGAGGCCAGCATCGGCGGTGTGATACCGCCCTTGCGCTTGAAGAAATCATGCTGCCGGCCCACCACCACGCTCAAGCGCTCCTTCAGCAGCGTCTCACACTCGATCTCTTCGTTGGGGCGCGAGACCCGAAACGCGATGCCCAGATCAACCTCATCGGCGGCAACCGCGGCCGCTATCGTGTCGAGAGACATTTCCTTGAGCCGTACCGTAATCCCCGGATACTGCGTCTGGAATGCAGCCAGTAGCGGCCCCACCAGATAGGCGGTAAACGTCGGCGTGGTGGCCAGGCGCAGTTCCCCCCGTTCAAGTTCCTGCACGTCCAGGATGGCACGCCGTCCCACATCCAATTCGAGCAAGGCTTTACGCGCGTGCTCGATATAGACGCGGCCTGCGTCGGTCGTCTTGACCGTGCGGCCGCTGCGGTCAAGCAGCACCACGCCAAGCGACTCCTCAAGTTGAATGACCTGTTGCGACAGCGTCGGCTGCGACACATGGAGCGCCTCGGCGGCACGCGTGAAATTGCCGTGCTCGGCAACGGCCAGCAAATAGCGGATATGACGAAGCTGCACATTGCCCTCCAGAGATGTCGCGTATTTCCACATGCCGGGTCGTTTTCAGCGACTTCAGAAACACCCGGATGCGCCACGCAAACTATTGGTAACACCAATGGATTCTATAAAAAATTGGTCTTGGTAACAATAGCTAAAAGGCAGGATGATGGACTCATCGCAACGAGGAGCCAGCACATGAAACCGTTCATCGAAGGTGCAATGAAGTTCCAGGATAACGTCTTTCCGGCAATGTCGGGTCTGTTTCAGAAACTGGCCACCAATCAGAATCCGGGGGTGCTGTTCATTGCCTGTTCAGACAGCCGTGTCGTGCCTGAACTCCTGACGCAGCAACAGCCCGGTGACGTGTTCGTCATTCGCAATGCCGGCAACATCGTGCCGTCCTACACAGCGGAACCTGGCGGCGTCACGGCCAGTGTGGAGTACGCGGTGGGGGTGCTGGGTGTCACCGATGTCGTGGTCTGCGGCCATAGTGACTGTGGCGCCATGACCGCCGTGGCCAAGCACACCTGCCTGGACCATCTGCCGGCGGTGGCGAACTGGTTGCGTCACAGTGATGCCGCCAAGGCCGTCAACGAGGCGCATCGTCACGATAGCCCCGAGGCGAAGGTCAGCGCGATGGTGTACGCCAACGTGATTGCGCAGCTGACCAATATCCGCACGCATCCCACCGTTGCCCTGGCCCTGAAGCAGGGCAAGCTGTCCCTGCATGGATGGGTGTATGACATCGAAACCGGCGCCATCAATGCCCTCGACGGCAAGCTGGATCTCTTCGTCAGCCTGGCCGATTATCCCGACGCCGTGGCCTGCAGTTATCCCGAGCAGCGCAAAGCTGCATGAGTTTTCCCCAACCATAAAAGGAGCCTTACCGTGATTCAATCGAATGTGACCCAGGATGCACGCGTCGAACTTACCGCCCGTGTCATCGAAGCGAAGGCCAGCAAGGACCTGAGCTTCAGCGATCTCGCCGAAGGCACCGGCCTGCGCGTGGCCTACGTGACCGCAGCGCTGCTGGGACAGCATGCCCTGCCCCGGGAAGCGGCCGAGCTGGTTGCTGGCCGACTCGGCCTGGACGCCGGCGATGTCCGCCAATTGCAGGCCATTCCGCTGCGCGGCAGTATCCCTGGCGGCGTGCCCACCGATCCGACGATCTATCGCTTCTACGAAATGGTGCAGATCTACGGCACGACCTTGAAGGCACTGGTGCACGAGCAATTCGGCGACGGCATCATCAGCGCCATCAACTTCAAGCTGGACATCAAGAAGGTCGACGATCCCGAAGGCGGTTCGCGGGCGGTGATCACCCTGGATGGCAAGTTCCTGCCCAACAAGCCGTTCTGACTATCGGAAACGTCATGCCCAATCCTTTCGGAGGTGCTGCGATGAACATGGAAGAGGATCGCCTCATGGTTGCCTGGTGTGAGGAATTGGCCGAGACGAGGCGTCTGACGGTCGAGCCCACCGAGGAGGGCTGGCGGGCAAGGCTGGATGGGTTTCCGATGTCGTATGGGGAGACCGTAGGTGCCGCGGTGATGTGGACTTTCATCATGAGTCACAAGTCTGCCTATGAGTGAGAGGCCAGTAGCTTGGCGTTCATGTTGATCGGGTTGTCTCGTACCCCGGATGGATGGAGTGGGGCAGATTTCACTGCAATTCAACAATCGAAATTTGCTCATGCACTACCACACCGGGCCATTCGCACCCAACAGCGCACCAGCGCAACAACGCGCGTTGTGAATGAACCTACTGGAAGGTAGAATGCTGGGAATGAATAAATCGACTTCTACCGCTGACGACATCCTTGCCTGCGCCCGTTCGCTGATCATCGCGGGCGGCTACAACGGTTTCAGTTACGCCGACATCGCCGACGTGGTGGGCATACGCAAGCCCAGTATCCACCACCACTTCCCCAGCAAGGCCGATCTCGTGAAAAAGCTGGTGGAAACGCATCGCGCACAGACCGAGCTTGGCGTGGAGAATCTTGCGCGCGTCATTACCGCGCCGCGCGATCAGCTGCGTGCCTATGTGGATCACTGGAAGGCCTGCATCGAAGACGCCAGTGCCCCGTTTTGTGTGGCCGCCCTGCTGGCCAGTGAAATGCCCATCCTCCCGGAAGAAGTGGCGGAGCAGGTGCGCGGCTATTTCCGTTTCCTCTCAGGCTGGTTGACCGCCGTGCTGGAGCGCGGCCTGGCCAACAAATCGCTCAAACTCACGCACGCCCCCCACGTCGAAGCAGAGGTACTGATGGCGACCGTCCATGGCGCCATGCTCTCGGCGCGCGCCTATGGGGACGCAGAGATCTTCGGCACCATCATGGATACGCAGCTTGCCCGCCTGAGCGCAAAGAAATAAAGCCCGGTCAACGCCGGGCATATTCCATTGCGCTTTCACCAGGCGCTCATTGGCTCCCTCACTGGCTCCCTCGTTCACTCTCCTTGAGCGCCTTCTTGAATTCGCCATCATCGGCCCGCTGTTCGGCCTCCTTCTTTTTCAGCTTGCGGCGGCGTTCTGCCGCATTGACCTCGGACATGATCTGCCATTGTTCCAGATGCCTGAAATAGGTCGAGCCGCTGTCGACCGGCCGGACTGCACCGACCGGGTCAACAGGAAGAACCGGTGTGACTGGATTGCGGGCCATGATGGTTTCCTTGGATGATGACGTGGAGGAACCCCGGGCTCAGCGTATAGCCGGGGCAACTGCCTTGCGCTGCCTTCTCAGGACCATGACCTGCACGCCCAGGCCAACGATGAGCATCACCAGCAAGCCTGCATGGAATCCCAGCAGTACCGGCGACTTGAGATCGGTCACGAACGGATGGCCGTCCGGCACCCTGCGCAAGGTTTCCGACACGGTCGGCACCATCAGCAAGAACACCGTGACCGTCAGCGCGATGGTCTCTACATAGTCGGCCGCACGTCCCAGGAAGGCCAGGGATTTCGCAGCATAACCCACCAGCAGAAACACCAGCGTCACGATCGCAATGGCGTAACTGATCGGCTGATGCGCCACCAGGAAAACGGTGACCGCGCCGGTCACCATCGAGGCGAGATAAAAAACGCCTGCGTTGCTTCGCGGGGTGATGCGGCCGTGGCGAGCGAACATGTAGATCGCCAGGGGAATGGCCGGAAGACTTCCAAGGGTGTGAAGCCAGCCTAAAGGGGAGATGCCAAACATGTGATTTCCTTCTCCAAAAACCAACAAGAAAATGCGTATCGAATTAAACGGCCCTACTAGTAGGTAGGGGACTTTATCAAGAGAAAGCCCTCGAAGGAGGGCAGGGCGTGACGGAGAGGAGGCTACCTTCTAATAGGTAGAATGTCAAAGCTTCTTTCATCGATGCTGTTTTCCCGCTACGTCTGGCCTGCTTGCACAACACTGGCCTGGAAGGTATTATTTGGAATCATTCGGTTCCAAATAAATCATGAGCACACCCGATCACTCCTCAGGTCCAGGCCGTCCGCGCGAATTCGAGATCGATGCTGCCGTTGAATCCGCGATGCAGGTCTTCTGGACGCGCGGCTACCACGGCACATCGCTGGTCGACCTGATCGATGGCACGGGCCTTTCGCGCGGCAGCCTGTACAAGGCATTCGGCGACAAGCATGGTTTGTTCCTGGACGCCCTGGACCGCTACATTGCGCAGTCGCTGGAACGCCTGCTGGGCACGCTCCAGCAGCCCGGATCAGCCAAGGCCGCCATCCGCAAGACCCTGACGGGCCTGGCCGAGATGTCCTGCCGCACAGAGGGCCGCCGCGGTTGCCTGCTGGTGGCTACCGCCACCGAAATGGTGTCTCACGATGAGCAGGTCGCAGAACGCGTCAAGGCCATGGTCGACCGCATCCGCAAGGCCTACGCCGATGCCATCCGGCGCGGCCAGGCCAGCGGTGAAATCGCTGCGCACCACGACCCGCAAGCCCTGGCTACCCTGATCGTCTGCTTCACCCACGGCATGCGCACCCTCGGCAAGGTCGATGCGATCGACAAGCAAATGCGCGCCGTGGTCGACCAGGCGATGCGATTGCTCGACTGAAATTTTTTTGGCTAATTTGGAACCGTTTGGTTCATATATAAATGAATTCTTCCCTTTCATCCACGCGCGCCGAGGGCGCTGCGCATCCACGCCGGTGGCTGGCCTTTGCCGTGTTGCTGGTGGGCGCATTCCTGCCGCCGCTGGACTTCTTCATCGTCAACGTGGCACTTCCCTCCATACGCAGCGGGCTCGGTGCGGACCCGGCGCAAGTGCAACTGGTCATCTCCGGTTATGCAGCGGTCTATGCCGTGTTCCTCATTACTGGCGGCCGCCTGGGCGACCTGCTGGGACGCAAGCGGGTCTTTCTCGCCGGGCTGGCCGGCTTCGGCCTGGCTTCAACACTGTGTGGCGCGGCGTCGTCGCCGGCGATGCTGATCGCCGGACGGCTGCTGCAGGGATTGAGCGCAGCGATCATGGCACCGCAAGGATTGGCATCGATTCATGCGCTCTTCCCCGAGCGTGAGCGGGCACGGGCCTTGAGCCTGTACGGTGCGACCATAGGACTGGCCGCAATTGCCGCGCAAGCTTTTGGTGGATTGCTGATTGCGGCCAATCTCGACGACCTGCAATGGCGCGTCATCTTCCTGATCAACCTGCCGATCGTGGCCATCGTGTTCCTGGTCGGCATTCCCCTCTTGCCGGATACCCGCAGTCCCCATCCCGCGCGGCTGGACTGGATGGGCGTGCTGCTGTGTGCACTCACGCTCGGCCTGCTGGTGGTCCCGCTGGTGAAGGGGCCGGAGGACGGCTGGCCCTGGTGGACCTGCCTGATGCTGATCGCCTCGCCCTTGTTTGCCATGGCGTTCTGGCGCCATGAGCAGCGCCTCACGCAACGTGGTGCAACGCCGTTGGTCAGTCCGCAGCTGGCGCGTGCGCCGGGCTTGGTGGTCGGGCTGGTGGGCGTGCTGTTTTTTTATGTGGTCTCGGCCTTCTTCCTGACCTTTTCCATCTATCTGCAAGAGGCCATCGGGATGAGTGCCCTGGCCACCGGGCTCATGTTCATTCCCTGCGGCCTGGGCTTCTTCCTCGGACCGCTGATGACACCCGCTGCAGCCCGCCGCTTTGGCCGCTGGACACCTGTAATGGGAATGAGCCTGGAGGTCATCGGCGCGTTGCTGCTCAGTGCCGTGGTGGCGATGGCGCCGGATGGTCAAGCACCGGCGCTTGCGGGAGTCATCGTCGCACTCGGACTGATCGGTGTTGGGCAGGGTATCGCCGTACCGACCCTGGTGCGGTCGGTGATCGAGCGAGCGCCCGCAGGCGGCTCCGGCATGGTGGCCGGCATCGTCAATTCGGCCCTGCAGATCAGCGCCGCACTGGGCGTGGCCGTCATCGGCAGCGTGTTCTTCAGCCTGGCCGGCCGCAGCCATACGCCGTCTTCCCTGGCGCATGCCTTGAGCTGGGCCATGCTCTGCGTCGCTGCCAGCCTGGCGGTGGCCGCGCTGCTGGTGGCGCGCTCGGCACACACACAACAAGACGCAGTCACCGGTGCCAACTCCGACCCATCCGCATGACACCCCTGGTCGGGCCGGGCAGGGCGTCGCCCGGTGAAGGGGTTCATTTTGAACATTCCGATTCAACCAAGAGAGGAACACCCGATGTCTTCGAAATTTCTGAACCACGTCTCCGTCGTCACTGGCGGCTCCACCGGAATTGGCCTGGCCATTGCCCAGGGTTTGCTGGCCGAAGGCGCCCGGCGGGTCTACGTGACAGGCCGCTCCCGCCAGTCCCTGGAGGGGGCCGTTGCCTTGCTGGGGGAGGCCGCGGTGGCCGTCGTCTCTGACGTCTCCAGCCTGGCAGATCTGGAACGTCTCAGGGCTGAGATCGAGCAGCGCGGCGATCGTCTCGATTCGATCTTCGCCAATGCCGGCATTTGCGAAAAACACCCCTTCGGAAGCACCACCGAAGCCGACTACGACCGCAGCTTCGATATCAACGTCAAAGGCGTCTTCTTCACCGTGCAGACCCTGCTGCCCCTGCTGCGTGATGGCGGCGCCGTGGTGCTGACGTCCTCGATCTGCTCCGGCAACGGCATGGCCGAACTCAGCGTCTACAACGCTTCCAAGGCCGCAGTGCGTTCCTTCGCGCGCACATGGACCAACGACCTGCGCGAGCGCAAGATTCGCGTCAACGCGCTCAGCCCGGGCTTCACCCGCACGCCCTTGATGGACAACAGCCTCAAACTGGACGAAGCCCAGATCGCTCAACTGAAAGAGCATGTCGCTCAGATCACCCCGCTGGGCTACATGGCCGACCCGGCCGAAATCGCCAGTGCCGGATTGTTCCTGGCCTCTGCGGATGCGCGCTACATCACCGGGATTGAACTCACGGTAGACGGCGGCTTGTCCCAAATCTGAGCGGACATCAAGCTCACCCATGGCATCGGGAGCGCGCCCCTAGCACGCTCCCGATGCCACCGCAGAAGACCTGCCGCACAAGAGCAGCGGTCTCCGCTTTCCAGGAAAACCACGCGAGCGATACCTCCACACCTCCCGTGAAGCGAGAAAAACATCATGGCGCCTGAATACCTGGTGCCTGCCTTGGAGGGGGCATCCGCAATTATCCACAGTTGCGCCTCAGCATCGACGGGTGCGATCACAAGGTCGACCTCAGCGCACTGGGCGTGGCCGTCGTCGGCAGCGTGTTCTTCAGCCTGGCCGGCCGCAGCCATACGCCGTCTTCCCTGGCGCATGCTTTCAGCGGGGCAATGCTTTGTGTCGCTGCCAGCCTCGCGGTGGCCGCGTTACTGATCACGCGATCGGGGAGCAAGCAGCAAGCCGAAGTCACCGCAGCGGACGTCGGCCCATCTTCGTGAGTGTTGGCCAGCCCGGACCTTGTCATTGCCGAGCACGCTGCTATATTGAGCAAAGCGCTCGTGTTATGCAGTGAGCATGGAGGATTGCTGTTTGTATTGCCCTGGATTTCCCGGCAGGAGACCAGGGTTTTTTTTGACACAGGCATCTGGCGTATCGGGGGATACGCCTGGAAGGGATATCCGCATATCGTGGATATTTTCAGCCATCACATCACACTGGGGAGGACCGCTTCTTTCGACGTATCTTCACACCCTTGCGGGGGCAACAGTCATATGCGCCGCCGCATCTTCAGTCTGGCAATGAGTAGTTCTGGGTGGGCAGAACTGCGAGAGCGACTGCCCGCAATCAAAAAAGAAATCTACGGGGAAACCATGAAAAATATCGTCATTTGCTGTGATGGAACTTGGAACACGCCAGAAGAAAAAGACAAGGGGGTGCCGGCTCCAAGCAACGTGGCAAGGTTTCGCAGCGCCGTCTCCACGGTGACAAAGAATGGCGTTGCACAGCATCCTTACTATCATGCCGGCGTCGGTACTGATGGCGGCTGGATCAACAAGACCATCGGGGGGGGCACGGGCAGCGGACTCAACGCGAACATCATGAGCGCCTATCGCGAGCTCTGCGATTACTACGAAACCGGCGATCAAATCTTCATGGTGGGCTTCAGCCGTGGGGCTTATACGGTACGCAGCCTGGCCGGGATGGTATCGCGCTTCGGATTGCTGGACCCGCGCGAGCTTTCGTCGACGGAAGTCTGGTCGCGCATCGACGCGATTTTCCAGCACGGGTATCGCGAACGCGTATTGAAAAGAGAGGATTTCGCCGCCAGGAACTGGGCGTTTCTCCATGGACCACAGAGCAAGGACATCCCGATCCGGTTCTTGGGCGTATGGGATACGGTCGGAGCTTTAGGCATTCCCGATGATTTTGCGCTACTCAATCTGCTCGACAGCTTCCAGAACTATACCTTCCACGACACGGGGCTCAGTGCCATGGTCGAATCGGCACGTCATGCGGTTTCCCTCGACGAGCGGCGCGCCAGCTTTCGTCCTACGCTCTGGACCTCATTTGAAAGTGCACGGCAGGACGTCAAGGAGTGCTGGTTCCCAGGTGTGCATTCGGACGTTGGCGGTGGCTACCGCGAGAAAGGCTTGGCCGATGCCGCGCTGAAGTGGATGATGGAGGAGGCCCAATCCTGCGGCCTGGGCCTGAGCGCTGACATGGTGGCTCAATTGCAGCCTAACTTCCGCGACGTCATGCATGACTCCTGCGAGGGCATTTTCTCCGTCTTGCCGACCCGGCCGCGCAGCATCCCGCGCGTGACGCAGAGTACAGCCATTCACGAGTCAGCCTTGAACCGCTATCAAAATCCGCCCATTGACCAATCCCCTTACCGCCATGGTCGCGAGCTCTCCCTCCCGGCCGAAGTCGATATCTTTGCTGCCCAGCAATGGAATGACACCGGGATCTGGATGGAAGAGGGGAAATGCTACGAGCTCAGGGCTACCGGCCAATGGATGGACGCTTCGATCAAATCCGGACCGGCTGGTTGCGATGATGGCCAGTTTCAGCTGGGTGAACTTGCTCAGATGTTCGGCAGTCTGCTCGGCAAAATGGAAACGCTCTACAAGTCCTTGACCCACAACACCCAGGCGAACTTCTGGATGAGCAAACGACAGGAGGCCATGCCGTGGTTCGCTCTGGTGGGCGAAATCGCCAATGCCGTCGGGTTAGACGACCACGGTGCCTGGAAGGAAAACCAGACGTTCCTCATTGGTGATGGATACACTGTGACGCCCCAGCGCTCAGGCTACTTCTATGCTTATGCCAATGATGCGTGGAATTTCTATGGAAACAATAAGGGACGTGTCAGGCTGGCCGTCTCGCTCAAATGAGGGAGACGCCTCGTGAACATACTGAATTTCGTCCTGTGGGCGGGAGCGCTCCTCTTCAGCGATGGACGGTCCCTGTGATAAAAGAAGGGCAGAGTTGCAGCTTGGCCGAGATAGGAACCTGATTGGCGCTAAAACCGTAGTGCTGCGGCAGCAGCAGGAGGTTCCCATCGCTGTCGATGGCAGGAAATCCGTGGTTTCCTTCTCGAAAATTGGAAAGCTTGAACAAATGCTCGATCAGCCTCGCGCTGAAAAGAAAGACTTCATTCTCTTGAATTTGCGTCGGGAGAGCGGCCGCGCCTGAACGTTAGCCAGGAGATGGATGTAGCAAAGCGCGGTGCAGGCCTGGCAGACAGTGTCGTCTCCAGGTCTGTACTCGCTCAACGGATATTCACTCGCTCCAATAAAACAAGAAACAAGCCGGTTTCTGCAGACTAGCTCGTCTGCTCATCACGCCACTGCCCGCGCTATAGTCGAAGCTGCCCCTTCGACCACTTCTGCGCAACGATGAAAAACAATGCCATGGATTACCTGCCCCGCATGGTGATCTTCTCCCGCGTCGTCGAGCTGGGCGCCTTTTCCAAGGCGGCACGCGAACTGGGGCTGACTTCCTCCTCGGTGAGCCAGCACATCAGCGCGCTCGAAAGCATCCTCGGCACCACCCTGCTACACCGGACCACCCGCAAGCTCAGCCTCACCGAAGCCGGGCAGGGTTTCTATGCCCATTGCGCCCGCATCGTCGCACTGGCCAACGAGGCGCGCGATGCCACCGAGAGCCTGCATACCGAGCTGGTGGGAGAGCTGCGCATTGCCGCCTCCAGCTTCATGGCGCCCGAATACCTGGTGCCCGCCCTGGAGGATTTCATCCGCAATCATCCGCAGTTGCGCATCAGCATCGACGTGTGCGATCACAACATCGACCTCATGGACCACAACGTCGACCTGGCCCTGCGCGTAGGCCGGGAGCCCGGCCCGGGAGATATCCCGCTGGCGCGCATGGAGGCCGTGCTGTGTGCCGCACCGGCTTACCTCCAGGCTCATCCGCCGATACGCCGGCCCGAGGACATGCTCCATCAGCAACTGCTCTTCTTCAGCCCGCACGGGCCGGCCGCGCCCGTGGAGCTGATCCTGCGCGACCGCGCCGGGCAGTGCGCACAGCTGCGCCTGACCCCGCGCATCACGGCCAATCATGCGCGCTCATTGCGGCAGCTGGCCGTGCAGGGACATGGCGTCGGCCGCTTCCTGCGCAGTAAAGTGCAAGATGATCTTAAGTCCGGACGCCTGGTGGAAGTCTTGCCGGACTGGTCGCTGGAGGGCTTTTGCGCCTTCATCACGACCCGCCACCGGGACCCCGTGCCGGCCAAGATCCTGGCCTGCATCGCCCGGATCCAGGACTATTTCGCGCGCCGCCACCCGCCCCCGGCATGAGGATGTTCCTGTGCGGCATGGCCCGGCGGCTTTCGCATTGTTCAATCTGATTAACGAGATCGTTCGCCAGCCGACGGCTAATCAAAAGGTCTTGCTTGTAATACAGTGATCCCTGCCGTTCCCTGCCGGTAATGTGTCGGGGGGCACTGCGGGCGACCAGCTCGCGCCGGCGTTGCGTCACCGCGGAGGGGGTGTTCGGTGCCGCAGCACTGCAGAGGGGAGGGGGCGATGCCGACAATCGCTGGATGCACCCGACTTCCCTTTCAGGGACGGCCGTCAATGGACAGGTCAGGCATCTGCTCGGCATCGTGATCGACATTGGCATCTGCGTTTCTTAACGGGCTGGCTCCGGCCTTGCATGAGTAAAAGGCATCGAAGCCCCAGAATTTATCGTTTTATCCGGACCCCGCGCTGCCCTTACCATGAGGCTATCTCATAGTCACCCGGTCAAAGGCACGCAAATGACGATCTCCGCGCACCACAGCAATCTCCATCAACTCCTGCTTTCCCACTACGGCGACGAAGCCCTGGTGCAGCGCCAGTTCGCGCGTCTGGAAGTGCCCGCCTCGACCCTGCGTCCGGCAGCACAAGAGGTCTCGCGCCTGGAGCTGACGCAGGCCCTGAACATGCTGCTCTTCGAAGGCCTGCTGCAACAGGTCGCCACCGGCCGTGACTACGTGGCCGATGCCGAGCGCGAGGGCGTGAAGATCTGCTTCGACCATGGTGCCGTGCGCACCGTGCGCCTGGGCCGCGACAGCGGCTTCCCCGATGGCGAGACACTTTTCACCAGCGTGCTGCTGCCGCTGGGCTACCAGCAGACCGGCACCTATCCGCTGGCGCGCATCAAGATGACCGGGCGCGTCTATACCCACATCGACGACGCCGAGCAGATCGCCCAATTCTTCGTGAGCGAACTGCATCCTGAACAGTTCTCGCCCCAATTCCAGCAGACCGTGGACGCCGTGCTGGCCACGTCGCGCAATCCGCTCTCCGATGAGGTGCTGGCCCTGCTGGCCAAGCTGTCCGCACAAGGCAAGCTGGCCATGGATGAGGCCAAGCGCCTGCTGCCCGCCATGCTCAAGTGCTTCGCCCGCCATCATGACCTGCCGACCCTGGCGCAATACGAAACGCTCAAGGCCGAGTCCGCCGAGATGGCCTGGATTTCCACCGAAGGCAATGCTTTCAATCACGCCACCGACCGGGTCTCCGACGTGGTGGCTACCGCTGAACGCCAGCGCCAGCTGGGACGTCCCATCAAGGACCAGGTCGAAGTCTCGCGCAATGGCCGTGTGCGCCAGACCGCCTTCCGTGCGGTCAAGGTCGATTATCAACTGCAGGGCGAGGATGGCCAGCCGGTCGCCGTCACCGTGCCGGGTTCCTTCTACGAATTCATCTCGCGCGATTATTTCGCCGACGAGGCCGGCCAGCGCAAGCTGGACCTGACCTTCGACAGCGGCAACGCGCAAGGCATCTTCAAGATGACCGAGGCGGTGGCGTCCGGCGCAGCCGGCGGCGAGGCGGCCAGTGTCTGCTGAGGCCACGCTGGCGCGTCTGCAGGACCTGCTGGGCAGCGCCGGCCTGATCACCTCCGCGCCCGAGCGCCAGCCCTATGAGCACGGCCCGCGCTACGGGGCCGGGCAGGCGCTGTGCGTGGCGCGTCCGGCCAATGTGGCCGAAGCCGCCGAGCTGATGCGCCTGTGCGCAGCCGAAAATATCCGGCTCGTCCCGCAGGGAGCCAACACCGGCCTGGTCGGCGCGGCTTCGCCTGATAGTTCGGGTTTGCAACTTATCCTCAGCATGGAGCGCATCAAGGGCGTGATCGATATCGATCCGGTCGATGGCGTGATCCAGGCCTGGGCCGGCACCCGCCTGTCGGACCTGAACCAGGCGCTGGCCCCGCACGGGCTGTGCTTCCCCATCGACCTCGGGGCCGATCCTTCGGTGGGCGGCATGCTGGCCGCCAACACCGGCGGCGCGCGCCTGATCCGCTACGGCGACGTGCGCCACAACACGCTGGGCCTGCAGGCGCTGCTGATGCAGCCGCCCGGCGAACTGCTGGAGATGGGCAACCGCCTGCACAAGAACAATACCGGTCCGGACTGGAAGCAGCTCTTCATTGGCACGGCCGGCAGCTACGGCATCGTCACGCAAGCGGTGCTGCGCGCGCATTCGCTGCCGCGCCAGCGCGCCACCGCCTTGATCGTGCCGTCCTCGCTGGAAGCGGGTTTGCGCCTGCTGCAGGATGCCCAGGTGCAGTTCGCCGATTTCCTCACGGCCTTCGAAGGTATCTCGCGCAATGCGCTGGCGTCGGTCTTGCGCCACCTGCCGCAGGTGAATGCACCCTTTGATCCATTGCCGGACTATGCCTTGCTGGTAGAGCTGAGTTCGTCGTCGGCGGCCAGTGAGCACTTCGATCTCGACCAGCTCTTCATGGCCTGGCTGGAACGCCACTTCGACGATGCCATCGTCGATGCCGTGGTCGACAAGCCCGAGACCCTGTGGCGCCTGCGCCATGCCATCAGCGACAGCGTCAAGCAGGAGGGCAAGATCGTCGCCTTCGACATCTCCGTCTCGCGCTCGCGCATGCCGGCCTTCCGTGCGGAGGCACTGGCCCTGGTGGAACGGGACTTCGCCGGTGCCGAGGTGTTCGACTTCGGCCATTGGGGCGATGGCGGCGTGCATTTCAACCTGGCCATCCCGCCGGCGCAGCAGCCGCAGTTCCCGCCGGAGCGCATCGAGGCCTTGCGCACCGCGCTGTACGACTTGGTTGCAAAAAGTTACCAAGGCAGTTTCAGCGCCGAGCACGGCATCGGTCCCTTCAACCAGCATTACTACCAGCGCTACACGCAGCCCGAGCAACGCGCGCTGGCCGGCCGCGTGCAAGACGTGTTTGATCCGCACTGCCTGCTGGGCAATACGCGCTTCACATGACGGGCAGCCTGCAGGGACGCGCTGGAGGGGAGGGCACGCCATTTGCTATAGTGCGGGCTCCTTCACCTTCTGCCCCGCCTTCAGCCAGCGGTCTTCGTCCCATGCGCCGTTTCATCCCGTCAACGTCCTGCCTGATCGCCTTCGATACGTCGGCCCGGCACATGTCGTTCACCAAGGCGGCCAATGAATTGCACATGACGCAGGGCGCCGTGAGCCGCCAGGTGGCGATCCTGGAGGAGTACCTCAACGTCAAGCTGTTCGAGCGCATCAACCGCCGCCTGATCCTCACCGAAGCCGGCCGCGATTATGCCGCCCAGGTCTCCACCATCTTGAAGCAGATCGAGATGGCCACCTTCCAGGTCATGACCTACAACAGCCTGGCCAGCGTGCTCAACCTGGCGATCCTGCCGACCTTCGGCGTGAAGTGGCTGATTCCGCGCCTGGCCAAGTTCGCTGCCGCCTATCCCGATGTGCTGCTGAACCTGAGCACGGAAGTGCTGCCCTTCGATTTCAATACGCGCCAGGTCGATGCCGCCATCCACTTCGGCGAACCCGACTGGCCCGATACCGTGATGGTGCGGCTGATGGGCGAAGAAGTGGTGCCGGTCTGCAGCAAGGCTTTGGCCGAGGGCCTGGGCTCGGTCGGGGACCTGGCCAACGTCACGCTGCTCCAGCACACCACGCGTCCGCAGGCCTGGCAGGACTGGTTCCGCCATGTCGGGGTGGATTGCCCCAATGCCTTGTCGGGCCCGCGTTTCGAGCAACTGGCCATGGTCATCCAGGCCGCCGTCGCCGGCATGGGCGTGGCGCTCATGCCCAAGTTCATGGTCGAGACCGAGATCAGCCTGGGACAGTTGCACGTGCCCTTCCCGCTGGCAGTCAAGAGCCCGCAATCCTATTACCTCGTCTATCCCGAAAAGAACGCCGGCAAGGCGGCCATCCTCAAGTTCCGCGAGTGGATCCTGAGCGAAGCACAGGGCGGCTGAGGTCTGCCATCGCGCTGCATCGATTCGGTGCAGCGATTTCCCAGGCTGACAAAAACTCATGGCCGCGCATTTTTTTCTTGCGGGCAGATGCATCACGCGTCATTCCCTGAGGGCGTCGCGCGCCGCCACCCGGGCGGCCCCGGCACTGCGGCGGGAAGCGCCATGCCACGCCGCTTGCAGCCGATATGAAGTGATGCGCTGCACCATCCTCGCCCATCCTCGCGCATTCTCGCGCGCCAGGCCAGTGCATTCCAAAAACTCATGATGTGGTGAAATTTTTTGGTTTTAAGAAGTGGGGCGGCTGTCCTTATACTCCATCGTTCCAGACCCATCCCACTCCACTTTTCAAGGGAACCCCATGTCTTCTCCACGCATCTTCTCCACCCTGGGTGCCGACTTCTCGGCCTACGCCGGCAACGATCTGGTGATCCGTTCGCCGCGTGATGGCGAGGTCATCGCGCAACTCAAGGCGCAGACGCCGGCTGACGCCGAAGCGGCCATCGCCGGCGCGCAGCAGGCCTTCCTGGCCTGGCGGGAAGTGCCGGCGCCGGTGCGCGGCGAACTGGTGCGCGTGCTGGGCGAAGTGCTGCGCGAGCATCGCGACGAACTCGGTGCCCTGGTCACCCAGGAAGCCGGCAAGATCCTCTCCGAAGGTTTGGGCGAGGTGCAGGAAATGATCGATATCTGCGACTTCGCCGTGGGCCTGTCGCGCCAGCTGCATGGCCTGACCATCGCCTCCGAGCGTCCCGGCCACCGCATGATGGAAACCTGGCATCCGCTGGGCGTGGTCGGCGTGATCACGGCTTTCAATTTCCCGGTCGCCGTGTGGGCATGGAACGCCGCACTGGCCCTGGTGTGCGGCAATGCCGTGGTGTGGAAGCCTTCCGAAAAAACACCGGTCACGGCGCTGGCGGTGCAAGCGCTGTTCGCCAAGGCGGTGGCGCGTTTCTCGGCACAGCGTCCGAACCTGGTGCCGGCGCAACTGTGCGGCCTGTTGATCGGCGGTGCCGACCTGGGCGAGACCCTCTCGCGTTCGGCCACCGTGCCGCTGGTGAGCGCCACCGGCAGCGTGCGCATGGGCCGCAAGGTCGCCACCGTCGTGGCCGAACGCCTGGGCCGTAGCCTGCTGGAACTGGGCGGCAACAATGCCATGATCGTCGCTCCTTCGGCCGACCTGAACCTGGCGCTGCGCGCCATCACCTTCTCGGCCGTGGGCACGGCCGGCCAGCGCTGCACCAGCCTGCGCCGCCTGTTCGTCCACAGCAGCATCCATGACCAGGTGGTGGCGCAGATCAAGCGCATCTATGCCAGCGTGAAGGTCGGTGATCCGCTGCAGGGCGATACCCTGGTCGGCCCGCTGATCGACCAGGCTGCTTTCGATGCCATGCAGGCTGCGCTGTCGCAAGCGCGCGGTCAGGGCGGTGAAGTCACCGGCGGCGAACGGGTGGACGTGATGGGCCAGCAGTCCTGGTACGTGCGTCCGGCACTGGTGACCATGCCCGGCCAGACTGCGATCATGCATCACGAGACCTTTGCGCCCATCCTCTACATCGTCAAGTACGACGAACTGGCCGACGCCATCGCCTTGAACAACGCCGTGCCGCAAGGCTTGTCCTCGGCCATCTTCACCAATGACATGCGCGAAGCCGAGTTGTTTGTCTCGGCCGTGGGCAGCGACTGCGGCCTGGCCAACGTCAACATCGGCACCAGCGGGGCAGAAATCGGCGGTGCCTTCGGCGGCGAAAAGGAAACCGGCGGGGGCCGCGAATCCGGTTCGGACGCCTGGAAGAACTACATGCGCCGCGCCACCAACACCATCAACTACAGCAAGACCCTGCCGCTGGCGCAGGGTGTGAAGTTCGATATCGACTGAGCGACGGCCACGTCCAAGCGCAATACCCCAAGCAAAAAGCAGCACCGCTGCCGGATCCCCGCTCCACCACCAGGGATCCGGCATGCCATCCCACGACCCACACCCGCGCAAGCGGGACCCACAACGGCAAACCGGCAAGGAGTGCAGTAATGAAGATGAAGACCCTGGCAGTGACCTGTGCAATCGCTGCGACCCTGATCGCCACTGGCGCGCAGGCGCAGACCAAGACCATTTACGTCGGCATGAACGGCGGCACGATGGAAAAGAACTACACCGCCTCGATCTTCCCCGACTTCGAGAAGGCCAACAACGTCAAGGTGGTGGTGGTGCCCGGTACCTCCTCCGACATCATCGCCAAGATGCAGGCCCAGCGCGACAAGCCGCAGATGCACGTGGCCTTCCTCGATGACGGCATCATGTACCGCGCCATCAACATGAGCCTGTGCGAAAAGGTCAAGGACGCCGCCGTGCTCAAGGATGTCTATCCCTTCGCGCGCCTGGCCAACGACCAGGCCGTGGCCATCGAGATGGGCGTGCTCGGCATCGGCTACAACAAGAAGCTGTTCGCCGAGAAGGGCTGGCCGGCACCGACCTCGTGGATGGATTTCGCTGATCCCAAGTACAAGCAGAAGGTGGTGTTCCAGTCGATCTCCGCCAGCACCTTCGGCCTGTATGGCTTCATGATGTTCAACCGCCTGGTGGGCGGTACCGACAAGAACGTCGATCCCGGCTTCAAGAAGTGGGGCAGCACCGTGGGCCCCAACGTGGTCGAATATCTCTCCAGCTCGGCCAAGATTTCCGAGATGGTGCAGACCAATGAAGCGGCCATCTTCCCGCTGACCGTGACCGGCATCGCCAACCTGAAGGACAAGGGCATCCCCGCTGAATTCGCCACCCCCAAGGAAGGCGGCGTGCTGCTCATGACCGGCGCCTGCCCCATCAAGGGCAACAGCGAACCGGAACTGGCCCAGAAGCTGCTGGAATTCCTGCTGACCCCGGCGGTGCAGGCCAAGAGCATGGCGCTGGCCAATTCGATTCCGGTCAACCGCAACGTGCCGCTGTCGGATGCCGCGCAAGCCAAGCTGGGCAAGAGCGAAGTGCTGACCAAGAACCTCAACACCGTGGAATGGGACACCGTCAACGAAAAGCGCTCCGAGTGGAACAACCGCTGGAATCGCATGATCGAGCAATAAGCCTTTATCGATCATGACCGCAGCCTATCGTTTCAATCCGGCCTTCCAGGCGCCCCAGGGTTCGCCCATCCGGGAGCTGTTCAAGTACACGCAGCAACCCGGCATGATCTCCTTTGCCGGCGGCTATCCGGCGCCTGCGCTGTTCGATACGCAAGGGCTGGCAAAGAGCGCCGCCACCCTGCTCGACAGCGCAGCGGCGGCCTGCCTGCAATACGGGGCCACCGAAGGCGCGGCGCAACTGGCGCAGGTGCTCAAGCAGGTCACGCGTGCGCGCATCGGCGGTGCCGATCCGGGCGAGCTGATTGTCACCACCGGTTCACAGCAAGGCTTCGAGTTGCTGTTGCGCATCCTGCTGGAACCGGGCGATGGCGTGGTCATCGAGCGGCCCTGCTATCCGGCGGCGATCCAGGCCTTGCGCCTGGCGCATGCCGAATTGCTGGAGATTCCCGGTGACGCCCAGGGCATGGATACCGATGCCCTGGAAGCCTTGCTGCAGGCGGGCGCCCGGCCCAAGCTGCTGTACCTGGTGCCGAGCTTCGCCAATCCGACCGGCGCCACCTTGCCGCTGGCACGCCGCCGCCATTTGCTCACGCTGGCGGTGCGTTACCAGTTCCTCGTGATCGAGGATGACCCCTACGGCCAGCTGCGATTTTCCGGGCAGGCCGAGCCACCGCTGCTGCAGGTGGCGCAGGAGATCGAGGGGGCGCGCGACTGGCTGGTCTATCTGTCGAGTCTGTCCAAGATCGTGGCACCGGGTTTGCGTATCGGCTGGATGTGCGGCCCCTCGGAAATCCTGCGCCGCGCCGTTATCGCCAAGCAGACCGGCGACCTGTGCACTGCGCCGTGGATGCAGATGGTGGCGGCGCAGTATCTGCAGGCCGGGCTTCTGGACGCCCATCTGCCGCACATCATCGCCACCTATCGCGAACGTTGCGCGATCATGCTGTCGTCACTGCGCGAAGCCTTCGGCGATCGTCTTTCGCTGATCGCGCCGGAAGGCGGCATGTTCATCTGGGCCAGCTGGAAGGATGGCACCGATGCCACGGCGCTGTTGCAGAGCGCGGTGCGCCACAACGTGATGTACGTGCCGGGCAGCGCCTTCTACGCCACGCAATCCGATCCGGGCCATTGGCGACTTTCTTTCGCCAATGCCCAGCCGCAGGAAATCATCGATGGCGTGGCTCGCCTGAAGCAGTCGCACGAGGAATGGATGCACGTGCAAGCATGACTTTTCTTCATGCATGAAAAACGCCCCGATGCGCTGTGCGGATCGGGGCGTTGTCTTTATCGCGTCGTGGAAACGATTTACAGGTCGATCTTCATGCGCGCCACGACAGTGCGTTCCGCCCCCGGCATCACGTAGAGGTTGTTCCACGAACCGGGATAGTAGTTGCGGTTGAAGAGGTTGTGCACGTCCAGTGACAGCCGCACATTCTTGCTCACCTGCCAGTAGCTCAAGAGCTTGACCGTTGCATACGCCGGCAATGAATACGTGTCGGCGGTATTGCCCGAACGGTTGCCGACGTAGTTCACGCCGCCGCCCAATCCATAGCGCGCGCCATTGGCCGTTGCATCTTCGCGCATCACCAGCAGACCTGCGCTGTAAGCCGGAATGTTGGCCAGGCGCGTGCCGGCGGCCAGGGTCTTGTCCTTGGTTACGCGCGCATTGTCCCAGGCGAAGTTGGCCGAGACACGCCAGTGCGCATCGATCTGGCCATAGGCATCGGCCTCGAAGCCGGTGCTCTTGGCTTCGCCTGCCGCCACCTGGAAGCCCGGAATGTCGCTGGCGGTGAGGACATTGGTCTTGGTGATGTCGTAGACGGCGAAGTTGGCGCCCAGGCGTTCATCCGTGGTCTGCAGCTTGAGGCCGGCTTCATAGGCAGTCGAGTGCTGCGGATCGAAGGCGCGGCCGCTGGCATCCACGCCGCTGTTGGCGCGGAAGGATTTGCCCGCCGTCACATACACCGAACTCCAGGCCGTTGGCAGATAGGTGATGCCCGCGCGCGGCGACACAGCGCTCTGCTGCTGCGAAGTGTTGGTGACACCCCCCACGCGATTCTGGATGCTCTGGTTGTATTGGTCCCAGCGCAGCCCGGCCAGCACTTTCCATTGCGGCGACAGGCTCAGTTGATCCTGCACGAACAGCGCTTTGACCCGCTGATGCTCATCCGAGCTGCTGGTGCGATTGGTCAGCGGCAGCAGCGGGCTGCCATAGACCGGATTGTAGATATCGATGGGCGTATTGGCCGAGCGCAGGATTTCCGTATTCATCCACAGCGTCGACGCCTCGGCACCGATCAACAGGGTGTGGCCGATGGCACCCGTGTTGAAGTTGCCCTGCAGCTCGGCCTGGAAGGAGGTGTCGCGCGAAGGCAGCTGGCGCCAGGTGCGGGTGCGGTTGAGCGTGCGGTTGTCGGCGGCCAGCGGATTGGAGAGTGCCGCTTCGGTGTAGTAGCCGTCGAAGCTGCTTTCCTTGTAGCTGGCACCGAGCTTGGCGCGCCACTGCTCGGACAGCGTGCGCTCCAGCGTCAGCTGGTGCGTGTTGCTGCGCATGGCCATGTTGCCGTCGGAGGGTTCGTTCAGGACGCGGTCACGCGGCAGCGTACCCAGCACGCCGCGCACATTGATCAGGCCGCGGTCCAGCGGCGTGCTGGCCTGCAGGAATTCGGCTTCGTAGTTCAGCAGGGTGTCCTTGTCGATCACCCAGGCCAGCGACGGGGCCACCAGCGAGCGGCGGTTGTGGAGCAGGCTGGAACGGCTGTCGCCCTCCTCGGTCATGGCGATCAGGCGATAGGCCAGGTTCTGGCTCAAAGGACCGGTGCTGTCGACCGTGGCACGGCGCAGGCCACCGGTGCCGGCACTAAGTTCGGCGCTGTTCTTGCGCGTGAACTGCGGTTTCTTGGTGACGATGTTGATGGTGCCGCCTGGCTCGCTGCTGCCGTAGAGTGCGGCAGCCGGGCCCTTGAGGAATTCGATGCGTTCGATGGTGGCCGTATCGCGGCGCGGATTGTAGCCGCGCGAACCGGGGAAGCCGTTGACCAGGAAACCCATGTCGGTACTGCTGAAGCCGCGGATGGCGAAGTTGTCCCAGGTGCCGCCGAAGTCATTGAGGCGGCTGATGCCGCTGACGTAATCGACCGTATCGGCCAGGCGCACCGCGCCCAGGTCTTCGATCTGCTGGGTGGTCATCACGCGTACCGACTGGGGGAGCTCCATGAGCGGCGTATCGGTGCGCGTGGCACCGCTGGTGCTGGTGGCGTTGTAACTGCTGCTGGCCTTGTCGCGGCCGGCAGAGACGCTGATCTCGGGCAAGGCCGCTGCATTGCTGCCGGCGGCCGTGGCCGCATCGTCGGCCCATGCCAGGGGCGCGACCGCCAGCAGACTGGTCAGCAGCCACGCGGCGCTGGTCGTGTGGCGGGAGGGAAGGGGAGTTGCAAATCCTCGGTGCATCATCATCGGTATTCAAACAGCCAGGAAAACAATCGGGCCGATGAATATAAATGATAATCGTTAACATTTGTTGGGAAATTGTAAGTTTTTTGTGAAGGAATGTCTTCCCGAGTCGCAGATTTGCAAGGTCTTCAGCAGGGAAAATGGCGTGCCGGACCGAGGCGGGACGCCATGGGCCTGAGGCCAAAGTGCTTAAAGTTCGGCCAATGCTGGCCCAGATCAAAACATCGGCAATGAGCGCGCCAGCGCTTTGATCCGGCTGACTATACTGGGCGCAAGATGGCCGCACGGCAACAGGCTGTGCGGCCATCTTGCTTTTACAAGTCTTCCAGGATGATGCGATGTTCAATCAACTCAAAGCCACCTTCAAGTATTTCAACGATGCCGTACCCTTCAAGCTGGGGCCGGCCCTGATCGCCACGGCGGTCCTGATCCTGCTGTTGCTCACACCCTGTCCGGCGGGGCTGGAACCCAAGGCCTGGGCGCTGGTGGCGATCTTCCTCACCACCATCGTGGCCATCATCCTGAAGGTCATGCCCATTGGCGTGATGGCGATGATGGCCATCGTCATCGTCTCGCTGTCGCAGGTCACCTCGACCTCATCCAAAGGCGCGATTGCCGATGCGCTGGCCAGTTTTTCCAATCCGCTGATCTGGCTCATCGTGGTGGCCATCCTGATCTCGCGTGGCTTGAAGAAGACCGGGCTGGGCCGCCGTGTCGGTTTGATGTTCATCGCGCTGCTGGGCAAGCGCACGGTGGGCATCGGCTACGGCCTGGCCATCTGCGAACTGGTGCTGGCACCCTTCACGCCCAGCAATACGGCGCGCGGCGGCGGCATCGTGCATCCCATCATGAAGTCCATTGCCAACGCCTTCGATTCCGATCCGGCCAAGGGCACGCAGAACAAGGTCGGCACCTACCTGGCGCTGGTCAACTATCACGCCAATCCGATCACCTCGGCCATGTTCCTCACCGCCACCGCGCCCAACCCGCTGGTGGTGAACTACGTGGCCAAGGCCACCGGCCATGCGCTGCAACTCTCATGGACCACCTGGGCGCTGTGCATGCTGCTGCCCGGCCTGGTGTGCCTGCTGATCATGCCGATGGTGATCTACCTGCTCTCGCCGCCGGAATTGAAGTCCACGCCCAACGCGGTGGACTACGCCCGCAGCGAGCTGGACAAGATGGGCCGGCTCGGAGCCAGCGAGAAAGTGATGCTAGGGACCTTTGCACTGTTGCTGCTGCTGTGGGCCAACGTCCCGGCCATGCTGCTCGGTGCGGCCTTCACGCTCGATCCCACGGTGGTGGCGTTCGTTGGATTGTTCGTGCTCATCATCACCGGCACGATTGACTGGGACGATGTGCTCTCGGAAAAGAGCGCATGGGATACGCTGGTCTGGTTCGGTGCCTTGGTGATGCTGGCCGAGCAGTTGAACAAGACCGGCGTGGTGGCCTGGTTCTCGGAAGGCATGAAGGCCGCCATCGTCGCCAGCGGCATGGGCTGGATGGCCGTGGCCGGCGTGCTGTTGGTGGTGTTCGTGCTGTCGCATTACTTCTTTGCCAGTACCACGGCACACATCAGCGCGATGATGCTGGCCTTCCTCACGGTGGGCGCGCAATTGCTGCCGCCGCAGTATGTGGCGCCCTTCATGCTGATGATGACGGCAGGCTCGGGCGTGATGATGACGCTGACCCATTACGCAACCGGCACTTCGCCCATCATCTTCGGCAGCGGTTACGTCTCCATGGGCAAGTGGTGGGGCGTGGGTTTCGTGATGGCGGTGGTGGAATTGCTGGTGTTTGCTACGGTGGGGATGGTGTGGTGGAAGGTGTTGGGGTATTGGTGAGAGTGCGGTGAGATCGAAGCGAAACCAGATTGTCGTCTGTTGTTCGCGATGCTGCTTCGCTTCGTGATTCGGCTGGTGCAGAATGCTGCTCCCTTCGTCACTTCCGAGAGACCAGCATCATGCGAGAGATCAAGGCTGTATCGCCCGGCGAATTGCTCAAGAACGAATTTCTGAAGCCCTGCGCTATTACCCAATACCGCTTGGCCAAGGAAATCGGCGTATCGCAATTGCGCATCAGCGAGATCGTCAATGGCAAGCGTGCCGTAACAGCCGATACCGATTTGCGTCTCGCACGCTTCTTCGGACTCTCCGACGGATACTGGCTGCGCGCGCAAGTCGCGTATGACACCGAAGTCGCGCGAGAAAAGATGCGTGATGTGCTGGCGAGGGCCTGTTCACATTAAATCTGCGAGATGCGTTGCCCCCAGAAGGCGGGCTGGCAAGGCGCGCGTCAGGGCTGGTGGTGGTGCCACCAGCCCTGACGTGCAACGCGGCCAGCGCGCCATCTGGGGGCAACCCTCCGGGAGAGGCCGCCAAGCGTCGCCTGCCGTTGTTGCAGCTCCTTGCCGTGGCACCACCACGGCGCGTCGCTGCGCCTAGGCAGACAACGCTTGGCGACCCCTCGCACTCGCAGATTTAATGTGAACAGGCCCTAGCATCAAGCAGTGGCAACCCAAGGAGCCGAGCCCGGTTTGAGGAGGCAGCGGCTTCAACGAAAATGACGGCTTCCGGAGAAGCCGTCATTTTTTATTGCGTCAACGTTCTGCGTACGCCGGGACTGCCTACTTCAAGTCCAGCACAATGCGCCCATCAATCTTGCCCTCTTCCATGCGCGCAAAGATGGCATTGATATTGTCCAGCTTGTCCCAGGTAAAGTGCGCCGCCACCTTGCCTTCGGCCGCGAAGACCAGCGACTCTTCCAGATCCTGGCGCGTGCCGACGATGGAGCCGCGCACGGTGATGCGCTTCAACACCGTATTGAACACCGGCAAGCTGATGTCGCCCGGTGGCAGGCCCACCAGCGCCATGGTGCCGCGTGCACGCAGGAAACCGAATGCCTGTTCCATCGCCTTGGGCGACACCGCCGTCACCAGCGCCCCATGCGCGCCACCGATGAGGCGCTGGACTTCGGCCACCGCATTGTGGTCGCGGCCATCGACGGTCAGGTCGGCGCCCAGCTTCTTGGCCAGCGCCAGCTTGTCTTCGTGGATGTCGGCCGCCACCACGTGCATGCCCATGGCCTTGGCGTATTGCACGGCCATGTGGCCCAGGCCGCCGATGCCGGAAATCACCACCCACTCACCAGGGCGCACCTCGGTTTCCTTCAAGCCCTTGTAGACGGTCACGCCCGCGCACAGCACCGGCGCGGCCGGGCCGAAGTCCAGCCCGTCAGGCAGGCGGCCGACGAAGTTGGGATCGGCCAGGCCATATTCGGCAAAGCTGCCGTTGACCGAATAGCCGGTGTTCTGTTGTTCGGCACACAGGGTTTCCCAGCCGGTGCGGCAAGGAGAGCAGCAACCACAGGCCGTATGCAGCCAGGGCACGCCGACACGGTCGCCTTCCTTGACGTGCTTCACGCCCGCGCCCAGCGCGGCGACGTAGCCCGTGCCTTCGTGGCCGGGAATGAACGGGGGTGTGGGTTTGACGGGCCAGTCGCCATGGGCCGCGTGCAGGTCGGTATGGCAGACGCCGCTGGCTTCGAACTTGACCAGGATCTGGCCCGGACCCGGCGTGGGGACGGGCACTTGTTCAATCGACAGGGGCTTGCCGAATTCGCGGACGACGGCCGCTTTCATCATTTGCGTCATATGCACTCCTCGGGGGGATCAACGGGATGCCAGGGCAGGAGCGCGGCCTTGTGCTGCAATGGCCAACTGTTGTTCCTGCCTGCAAGCGTCAATATCCTCCGCGTGCCGCACGACGACAATCGATGATTGCGCATGGATTGATCCATGTCGCCCATCGTTGAAAAACTGGAACTGGGGGAGTGCACCCGCGCATGCCCTTGCCGCATGCGTGCGCGGCCGGCTTACTTCGCGATCACCACTTCCACATCCGTCTCAGCCAGCAGGGTAGCCAGTTCCGGTGGGGGCGGGGCATCGGTGAAGAGCACGTCGATCTGCGACAGGTGCGCCATCTTCACCAGCGCCTGCCGCCCGAACTTGCTGGCATCGGCCACCAGCCAGACCTGGCGCGACTGCTCGATGATGGTCTGGGCCACCTTGACTTCACGGGCATCGAAGTCACGCAAGACGCCATCCATCTCGATGCTGGAAATGCCGATGATGCCGATATCCACCTTGAACTGCCGGATGAAATCGATGGTGGCCTCGCCCACGATGCCGCGATCCCGCGCCCGCACCACGCCGCCGGCAATGATGACCTCCAGCGCCGGATTGCTGGCCAGCGAATTGGCCACGTTCAGGTTGTTGGTCACCACGTGCAGGTTCTTGTGCTGCTGCAGGGCGCGCGCCACTTCTTCCGTGGTGGTGCCCAGGTTCAGGATCAGCGAACAGCCATCCGGCACCCGCGCGGCCACCGTGCGGCCGATGCGGCGCTTGGCGTCGGCATGCATGACCTGGCGCTCGGGATAGGCAATGTTCTCGGTCGAAGACAGCAGCCCGACCCCGCCGTGATAACGCGCCAGCAAACTGGCATCGACCATCGCCTTGACGTCGCGGCGCACGGTCTGGGTCGTCACGTTCAACTGCTGGGCCAGCTCTTCCACCGAAATGGTGCCGTGCTTGCGAACGCATTCCAGCAGCGTCTGTTGCCTGGGATTGAGCATGGAGGTGATCGAAATCCGTTGATTTTTGGGAAACAATTTTGATTGAATATGAACATTAAAAAACATAAACGAACATAAAACAACAAATAATTGTTGATTTACTTTCGGGATGTCGCTTATCTTACGGTGCATTGGCAACTCCCGGGAAAGTGCGGGGTTGCCCGGCAGCTGTTGCACGCAAACACAGCGGAACCGCTGAGACGGCAATACGGTTACCGCACACAAGCAACACGGCACCAATACGGCACCAACACGGCAGTAATACAGCGGAAACCCGGCAGCAATACAGTGGCAGCCCCGGCAGCAGTACGGTGTCATTGGCGCGGCCAGTACAGTTTTGTTACGGCACCAATACAGTTTCAACCCGGAACCGATACGGATCCAATACGGAGAAGCGGCGAATGACGCTCGAATATGATCTCTTGGTGGTAGGCGGCGGCATCAACGGCGCGGGCATCGCGCGCGATGCGGCCGGGCGCGGCCTGCGCGTGCTGCTGTGCGAGCAGCATGACCTGGCCCAACATACCTCCTCGGCCAGCACCAAGCTCATCCACGGCGGCTTGCGCTACCTCGAATATTACGAATTCAAGCTGGTACGCAAGGCCCTGCAGGAACGCGAAGTCCTGCTGCGCTCGGCACCGCACATCATCTGGCCTCTGCGCTTCGTCATGCCGCACGACGCCAACCAGCGTCCGGCCTGGATGATCCGCGCCGGCCTGTTCATGTACGACTACCTCGCCAAGCGCGAGATCCTGCCCGCCTCCGAAGGCGCGAACCTCGCCCGCCACCCGGGTGGACAGCCGTTGAAGGGCGACTATCGCAAGGGCTTCGTCTATTCCGATGGCTGGGTCGACGATGCGCGCCTGGTGGTCTTGAACGCCATGGATGCCCAGGAACGCGGTGCCCGCATCCTCACCCGTACCAAGTGCATCAGCGCCCGCCGCGAAGGCGATACCTGGCATGCCGTGCTGGAACACCAGCACGCCAGCGGCGTGCAGCAGGAAGAAGTGCGCGCCCGCGCCATCGTCAACGCCGCCGGTCCCTGGGCTGCGCGCTTTGCGCAGTCGGTGCCGCAGGCCAAGACCGGCCGCAGCCTGCGCCTGATCAAGGGCAGCCACATCGTGGTCAAGCGCCTGTTCGATCACCCCTACGCCTACATCTTCCAGAACCCGGACAAGCGCATCATCTTCGCCATCCCCTATCAGGAAGAATTCACCCTCATCGGCACCACCGATCTCGAATACCACGGCGACGCCGGCAAGGTCGAGATCGATGCGGAAGAAATCGATTATCTCTGCGAGATGGCTAACCGTTACTTCAAGCGCCAGATCGGCAAGGAAGACGTGGTCTGGACCTACTCGGGCGTGCGTCCCCTGCTGGACGACAGCGCCGAGAATGCCTCGGCCATCACGCGCGACTACCTGCTCGAATGCGACGATGCCGGCGCGCCCATGTTGAACGTCTGGGGCGGCAAGATCACCACCTATCGCAAGCTGGCCGAAGAAGCGCTGTCCATGCTGGCCCCGCACCTGGGCGCATCGAGCCAGCCGTGGACGGCCGGTGCGCCGCTGCCCGGCGGCGACCTGGAACAGCCCGGCAAGATGGTGGCGCGCTACGACTTCGAAGCCTACCTGCGCAAGCTGCAGGCACGCACTCCTTGGCTGCCGGCCGGGCTTGCCCATCGCTATGCGCGCAGCTATGGTTCACGCGTGGACCAGATCATCGGCCAGGCCGACAGCCTGGCGGCGCTGGGCGAAGAACTGACACCGGGCCTCTACGAGGCCGAGGCGCGCTACCTGGTGCAACACGAGTGGGCGCGCGGTGCGGATGACATCCTGTGGCGGCGAAGCAAGCTGGGCCTGCACTGTGGGCCACAGCACAGAGGACGGCTGGAGGCGTGGCTGGCGAATTTGCCGGACGCCGCGCCCCACTGAGCCAGGTCACCGCACAGCAGATCAATCAAAAATGTAGCGAGGAGACAGCGTGACCCTGGAATTGAAACAAGTGGCCAAGACGGTCGGTGCCGAAACGCACCTGTACCCGCTTGACCTCAATCTTGCCAAAGGCGGCATCAACGTCCTGCTGGGCCCGACCCAGGCCGGCAAGACGTCGCTCATGCGCATCATCGCCGGGCTCGACAAGCCCACCGCAGGGCGCGTGCTGGTCGATGGCCAGGACGTCACCGGCGTGGGCGTGCGCGAGCGCAACCTGGCGATGGTGTACCAGCAATTCATCAACTACCCAGGCCTGACGGTGTTCGAGAACATCGCAGCGCCCTTGCGCCTGCAGAAGCAACCCGAGCAGGAGATCAACAAGCGCGTCAAGGAAATTGCCGACAAGCTGCACATCACGCACCTGCTGCAGCGCCTGCCGCTGGAGCTCTCCGGTGGCCAGCAGCAACGCTGCGCGCTGGCGCGTGCGCTCATCAAGCGCGCCCCGCTGGTGCTGCTCGATGAACCGCTGGTCAACCTCGACTACAAGCTGCGCGAGGAATTGCGCAGCGAACTGATTTCGCTCTTCGCCACCGGCGACACCACCGTGGTCTACGCCACCACCGAGCCGCAGGAAGCGCTGCTGCTGGGCGGCCACACCGCCGTGATGCACGAGGGCCGCCTGCTGCAATTCGCGCCGACCCTGGAACTGTTCAACAGCCCGGCCTCCACCCGCGTGGCAGCGATCTTCAATGATCCGCCGATGAACCTGCTGGACGCCACAGCCATCTCCACCGCCCACGGCGTGGCCGCCATCCGCATGAACGATGGCAGCGTGCTGGAAATCGCCGGGCGCTCGCTGTCCCTGTCTGAGGGCCAGCCCTGCAAGCTGGGCATCCGCTGCAACGACGTGCGCCTGGAAGCGCTCGCTGCGCCCGGCGTGAGCCTGGGCTGCAGCGTGACCCTGGCCGAACTCTCCGGTTCCGAAACTTACCTGCACCTGCGCCATGGCGACGTGCCCCTGGTGGCGCAGCTGTCGGGCGTGCATGAAGTGGCCATCGGCAGCACGGTGCAAGTGAGCATCGCCGCCGCCAAGGCCTTCCTGTTCGATACACAGGGACGCCTGCTGAGCGCCCCGCTGGAGACTCGCTGACATGGCCCGCATCGAATTCAAGAACCTGGGCCACGCCTACGGTAGCAACCCGGCCAGCCTCAAGGACTATGCCCTGCAACCCATGAACATGGTGTGGGAAGACGGTGGCGCCTATGCGCTGCTGGGCCCCTCGGGCTGCGGCAAGTCCACGCTGTTGAACATCATTTCCGGCCTGCTGCAGCCTTCCGAAGGGCAGGTGCTCTTCGATGGCCGCGACATGACCCGCATGGCCACCCGCGATCGCAACATCGCGCAGGTGTTCCAGTTCCCGGTCCTCTACGACACCATGAGCGTGTTCGACAACCTGGCCTTCCCGCTGCGCAACCGCAAGATCGCCGAGCGCGAAGTGCAGGCCCGCGTGCGCGAGATCGCCGAGATGCTCGACCTGACCCGCGACCTCAAGCAGCGCGCCGCCGGCCTCTCGGCCGACGCCAAGCAAAAGATTTCGCTGGGCCGTGGCCTGGTGCGCAAGGACGTGGCGGCGATCCTCTTCGATGAACCGCTGACGGTGATCGATCCGCACATGAAGTGGGAGCTGCGCCAGAAGTTGAAGGAAATCCATCACCAGTTGAAGCTGACCCTCATCTACGTCACCCACGACCAGGTCGAGGCGCTGACCTTCGCCGATGAAGTGGTGGTCATGACCGAGGGCAAGGTGGTGCAGCAGGGCAAGCCGGAGGCGCTGTTCCTGCGCCCCGATCACACCTTCGTCGGTTACTTCATCGGCAGCCCCGGCATGAACTTCTGCCCGGTGCGCGTGGAAGGCGATGCGGTCCTGCTGGGCCAGCAGCGCCTGCAGGTCGAGGCCGCGCAATTGCAGGCCCTGAAGAACAGTAGCGGTGACCTCAAGCTGGGCATCCGTCCCGAATTCGTCGAGCTGGCCGCACCCGGTACGGCCGGTGCCGTCAGCGCCGAGGTCACCCAGGTGCAACATCTGGGCACCAGCCAGCTGGTGACCGCGCAGTTCGAGGGCATGAGCGTGAAGGCGCGCGTGGCGCCCGAACTGAAGATCGCCACCGGCGCACAGTGGCTGCGACTGGCCAAGCCGGAGACGATCTACTTCAGCAACGACGAGAGAATTGGACGCTAAGCCATGAACAAGCCCTACAACAACAAGGCCTGGTTCTTCATCCTCCCGGTCTTCCTGACGGTGGCCTTCTCGGCCATCATTCCGCTGATGACGGTGGTCAATTATTCGGTGCAGGACATCATCAGCCCCGAACAGAAAGTCTTCGTGGGCCTGGACTGGTTCCGCGACGTCATGCGCGACAGCGAGCTGCATGCGGCCCTGCTGCGCCAGCTGATCTTCTCCTTCTGCGTGCTGCTGGTGCAACTGCCGCTGGGCATCGGCCTGGCGCTGGCCATGCCGCACAAGGGCTGGAAGTCCTCGGCCACGCTGGTGATCCTGGCCATGCCGCTGCTCATTCCATGGAACGTGGTCGGCACCATCTGGCAGATTTTCGGGCGTGCCGACATCGGTTTGGGCGGCTACCTGCTCAATCTGCTGGGCATCGACTACAACTACGCCTCCAATCCGCTGGACGCCTGGCTGACCGTGCTGCTCATGGACGTGTGGCACTGGACGCCGCTGGTGGCGCTGCTGGCCTTTGCCGGTCTGCGTTCGATTCCCGACGCGTATTACCAGGCCGCGCAGATCGACGGTGCCAGCCGCTGGGCGGTGTTCCGTTTCATCCAGCTGCCCAAGATGCGCGGCGTGCTGGTGATCGCGGTGCTGTTGCGCTTCATGGACAGCTTCATGATCTACACCGAGCCCTTCGTGCTCACCGGTGGCGGTCCCGGCAACTCGACCACGTTCCTGAGCCAGTACCTCACGCAGAAAGCCGTGGGCCAGTTCGACCTCGGTCCGGCCGCCGCCTTCTCGCTGATTTACTTCCTCATCATCCTGCTGTTGTCCTTCGTGCTCTACAACTGGATGCAGAGCGCCGGCAACAACGCCAATGCTTCGGGTGGCCAACATGAATAAGACCCAGGACAAGACCTTCACCCGCACCCTGGTGATGCTGGTCTACATCGCCTTCACGCTGGTGCCGCTGTACTGGCTGCTGAACACGTCGTTGAAGACCAACGAGGAGACGCTATCGGTCTTCACGCTCTGGCCCAATGCGCCCACGCTGAACAACTACAAGACGATCTTCACCGATCCCTCCTGGTATTCGGGCTACATCAATTCCATCATCTACGTGGCCATGAACACGGTCATGTCGCTGCTGGTGGCCTTGCCGGCTGCCTATGCCTTCTCGCGCTATCGCTTCCTGGGCGACAAGCACATGTTCTTCTGGCTGCTGACCAACCGCATGACGCCGCCGGCGGTGTTCCTGCTGCCGTTCTTCCAGCTCTATTCCACCATCGGGTTGTCGGACACGCACATTGCGGTGGCGCTGGCGCACATGCTCTTCAACGTGCCGCTGGCGGTGTGGATCCTGGAAGGTTTCATGTCGGGCGTGCCGCGCGAGATCGATGAGACGGCCTATATCGATGGCTTCTCCTTCCCGCGTTTCTTCCTGCGCATCTTCCTGCCGCTGATCAAGTCAGGCGTGGGCGTGACGGCCTTCTTCTGCTTCATGTTCAGCTGGGTGGAACTGCTGCTGGCCCGCACGCTCACCTCGGTCAACGCCAAGCCCATCAGCGCCATCATGACGCGTACCGCGTCGGCAGCAGGCATGGATTGGGGCATCCTGGCCGCGGCCGGCGTGCTGACGATTGTTCCGGGAGCCCTGGTGATCTGGTTCGTGCGCAACCACATCGCCAAGGGCTTCGCAATGGGGAGAGTGTGATCATGGGAAATGCTTTGTCGTGGATGTCGTGGACGCCACCGGTTGCGATCTTTTTCGTCTGCGTGGTGCTGATGCTCATCGGCATGACGGTGTGGGAGATCCGCTCGCCGACCATCGAGCGCAAGGGCTTCCTGCCCATGCGCACCACGCGCGGTGACCGCCTGTTCATCGGGCTGCTCACGGCCGCTTACATCAACCTGGCCTGGGTCGGGCTGACCGATATGGACCAGTGGTATGCAGCGGCGCTGGGTTTCGTGGCGCTGGCGCTGATCATGCGCAAGGGCTAAGACGAGTTTTCAGGCAGCAGGCAACAGATCTGTAATCACAATGGACGTCCGGGGATTCTCCTTCCCTACCCGGCACGCCAACTCAGGGGAAGGTGACGAGGAGACATGATGCAGAACATGCGGAAAATCAAACTGACCGTGCTGGCCGCCGCCATGGCCATGGCCGGTATCGCGGGCAATGCCTGGGCCGACATCAAGGCCGCCGAGAAGTGGGTGGATGCTGAATTCCAGCCCAGCACGCTGTCGCGTCCACAGCAGGTCACCGAGATGCAATGGTTCATCGACGCGGCCGCCAAGCTCAAGGCCAAGGGCGTCAAGGAAATCCACGTGGTCTCCGAGACCCTGGATACGCACGCCTACGAATCCAAGACCCTGGCCAAGGCCTTCGAGGAAATCACCGGCATCAAGGTCATCCACGACGTGATCCAGGAAGGCGACGTGGTCGAGAAAATGCAGACTTCCCTGCAATCGGGCAAGTCCATCTATGACGGCTGGGTCAACGACTCCGACCTGATCGGTACCCACTACCGCAACGGCCAGACCGTGGTGCTGAGCGACTACATGGCCGGCCCCGGCAAGGAATACACCAACCCCGGCCTGGACCTGAAGGACTTCATCGGTACCAGCTTCACCACCGCGCCGGACGGCAAGCTCTACCAGCTGCCCGACCAGCAGTTCGCCAACCTGTACTGGTTCCGCGCCGACTGGTTCGCGCGCAAGGACCTGCAGGACAAGTTCAAGGCCAAGTACGGCTATGACCTGGGCGTGCCGCAGAACTGGTCGGCCTACGAAGACATCGCCGCCTTCTTCACCAATGACGTCAAGGAACTGGACGGCAAGAAGGTCTTCGGCCACATGGACTACGGCAAGAAGGACCCGTCGCTGGGCTGGCGCTTCACCGATGCCTGGCTGTCCATGGCCGGTGCCGCCGACAAGGGCCTGCCCAACGGCTTGCCGGTCGATGAATGGGGTATCCGCGTAGCCGATGACAAGTGCACCCCGGTCGGTGCCTCGACCTCGCGCGGCGGTGCCACCAACTCGCCGGCGGCGGTCTACGCGCTGACCAAGTACCTGGACTGGATGAAGAAATACGCCCCGCCCGAAGCACTGGGCATGACCTTCTCCGAAGCCGGCCCGGTGCCCGCCCAAGGCCACATCGCGCAGCAGATCTTCTGGTATAGCGCCTTCACCGCCAGCATGACCAAGCAGGGCCTGCCGGTGGTCAACGCCGACGGTTCCCCCAAGTGGCGCATGGCCCCCGGCCCGCACGGCCCGTACTGGAAGGATGGCATGCAGAACGGCTACCAGGACGTCGGCTCGTGGACCTTCCTCAAGAGCACTCCGCCGGACCAGATGGCCGCAGCCTGGCTGTATGCGCAGTTCACGACCTCCAAGACCGTCTCGCTGAAGAAGTCCATCGTCGGCGTGACCTTCATTCGTGACTCCGACATCCGTTCCGACTACTTCACCAAGAACGCCGCCAAGTACGGTGGCCTGATCGAGTTCTACCGCAGCCCGGCCCGGGTGGCGTGGACCCCGACCGGCACCAACGTGCCTGACTATCCGAAGATGGCGCAGATCTGGTGGAAGAACATCTCTTCGGCCATCTCCGGCGAGAAGACCCCGCAAGGCGCCATGGACAACCTGGCCGAAGAAATGGACGGCATCATGGCCCGCCTGCAGCGCGCCGGCATGAAGCAGTGCGCGCCCAAGCTGAACCCGAAGAAGGATCCGGCCACCTGGCTCTCCGACAAGGGCGCACCGTGGGCCAAGCTGGCCAACGAAAAGCCGAAGGGCGAAACCATCCCCTACGACAAGCTGCTGCAAGCCTGGAAGGATGGCCGCGTTCGCTGATGCAGCCTGATCGCCCTCACGCGTGAGATGACGCCATCCCGGCCGGTGTCGGGGTGGCGTCTTCGCGTTTGTGCAGGAATGGTTTGCTTAGTTCTGTTTTGATACTTTATTGGTATCTTCCTGACGCCGCACAGCTATTGATTGCTGGCGCAATGCGCAGGGTGTTTTTCCATTTTTGAACCCAAGAGGTTCAGTCGTCTGCAAGGAATTGTCATGGCCTATCTGCTCGCCCTCGACCAGGGCACCTCCAGCTCGCGCAGCATCATCTTCGACCAGAGCGGCGCCATCGTCGCTACCGCCCAGCAGGAATTCCCGCAGATCTTCCCGCAGCCGGGCTGGGTCGAGCACGACCCCATGGACCTGTGGCAGAGCCAGTTGCAGACGGCACAGAAGGTGCTGGCGCAAAGCGGCATCAAGGCCGAAGAACTGACCGCCCTGGGCATCACCAACCAGCGCGAGACCACCGTGGTGTGGGAGCGCGCCACCGGCAAGCCGGTCTACAACGCCGTGGTCTGGCAGGATCGCCGCGCCGAAGTGGTGTGCGCAGCGCTGCGTGAACGAGGTCTGGGCGAGGCCATCCAGAAGAAGACCGGGCTGGTGCTCGATCCTTATTTTTCCGGTACCAAGCTGCGCTGGATCCTGGATAACGTCGACGGACTGCGTGCGCGCGCCGAACGTGGCGAGCTGCTGTTCGGTACCGTCGATTCCTGGCTGGTCTGGAACCTGACGGGCGGCCGCCTGCACGTGAGCGATGTCTCCAATGCCTCGCGCACCATGCTGTGGAACATCCACACCGGTGCCTGGGATGAAGAACTGCTGCAATGGCTCGATATTCCCGCCGCGATGCTGCCGCAGGTGCATGCCTCGGCGCACGTCTATGGCGAGATCGATGCGCAGCACCTGGGCGCGGCGGTCAGGATCGGCGGCATCGCCGGCGACCAGCAGTCGGCCCTGTTCGGGCAGGCCTGCGTGCGTCCCGGCATGGCCAAGAATACTTACGGTACCGGCTGCTTCATGCTGCTGCATACCGGCGACCAGTGCGCGAGGTCGCACAATGGCCTCATCAGCACCGCCGCCTGCCAGGTCGACGAACGCAAACAATATGCGCTCGAAGGCAGCGTCTTCATCGGTGGTGCCGTGGTGCAGTGGCTGCGCGATGGCTTGAAGGCCATCAAGACCTCCACCGACGTCGAGGGCCTGGCCTGCACGGTGGAAGATTCGGGTGGGGTGGTGTTCGTGCCGTCCTTCACGGGGCTGGGTGCGCCGTACTGGAACCCGGGTGCCAAGGGCGCCATCGTCGGCCTGAGCCGGGGCAGCACGGTGGCCCACATCGCCCGCGCGGCGCTGGAATCGATTGCCTTCCAGAGTACCGCCCTGCTCAATGCCATGGTCAGGGATGCAGTCTCGCCCATCACCGAATTGCGCGTCGATGGCGGGGCAGCGGCCAACAACCTGCTGCTGCAGTTCCAGGCCGACCTGCTGGGCATTCCGGTGATCCGTCCGCAAGTGACCGAAACCACGGCGCTGGGCGCGGCCTATCTGGCCGGGGTGGCCACGGGTGTCTATCGTGATTTGTCGGAGCTGTCTGCGCAGTGGCGCATGGAGCGTACCTTCGAGCCGCGCTTCACGCGCGAGCAGGCGCAGGAACGCATTCACGCCTGGGAAGCCGCCATCCGCCAGGTCAGCGCGGCTTGAACGGGCGGCGGCGCATCGCTGCGCCGCCAGCATGCATCAGGTCGGCGAGCCGGTGCTGAGCATCTGCATGGTGTCGAGATGGCTCAGGCGTGCCCATTCCTCGCCGCCGCGGGCGACGATAGTATCGGCCTCGGGCGTGGCCATCAGGTCGAGGATCTCGGTGTCGCTCATTTCCATGTCGTCGTTGTAGCGGAACACCTTCAGTACCGGGCGCGTGAGGTCCTGCGCATTCTGGCGGATCACGAAGCCGGAGCGGCCCGATTCCAGCTTGACGATGGAGCCCACCGGATAGATTCCCAGCGTCTTGACGAAGGCCAGGAACATGGCGCGGTCGAAGTGGCCGGTCCAGGAGGCCATGGTGGAAATGGCCTCGGCCGGATCCCAGGCACGCTTGTAGGGGCGGTCCGAGGTCAGGGCGTCATAGACGTCGCAGATCGCCGCCATGCGCGCATACAGGCTGATCTGGCCGCTGCGCAGCAGTTCCGGATAGCCCTGGCCGTCCATCTTCTCGTGATGGTGCAGGCAGACATCGCGCGCGTAATCGGGCACGTTGGGGTCCTGGCTCAGGTATTTGTAGCCCAGTTCGGGATGCTTCTTGATCTGGGTGAATTCTTCCTCGGTCAGCTTGCCGGGCTTGTTGAGCAGTTCATGCGGCAGGAAGGCCTTGCCCACGTCGTGCAGGAAGCCGCCCAGGCCGGCTTCGCGGCAGGCCTTCTCGTCCAGGCCCAGGGTGCGGCCCAGGGCCACCATCAAGGCACAGACCGCCACCGAGTGCAGGTAAGTATATTCATCGGCCAACTTCAGGCGCAGCACGCTGAGCGTGCCATTGGGGCTTTGCAGGACGGCGCCGGCAATTTCCTCCACCACCGTCACGCAGCGCTCCACGTCCAGCGCCTTGCCCAGCCGGGCTTCGCTGAACATGGCCTTGGTCGCCTTCTTGGCGTTCTCGCGCAGGGCTTCGGCTTCCAGCAGGGTGGTATCGATGTCCGGACCCGGCGGCAGTTCGTGGGCCGGCTCGGCTAGCGCGGGGGCGCTGTCCTCGGGCGGCTCCCCTTGATCGGCCGCTTCGGCCACATCCAGTCCGCGTTCCGGATCGATCCAGCAATGGGCGATACCGCTGGCATGCGCCTGCTTCAGGTCGGCCTCATTCTTGAGCAGGAACTTGTTCTTCCAGAACGGATGGTCCAGCCAGGCCGCTTCGAAGCCGCAGAAATACATCCCGAGGACCAGATCCTCCGTTTTAATTTTTTTCAACATTTCTCGTACATCTTTCCGGCGCACCGGGGAACGGGTTGGCATGGCGCTCCCGTACGCAGGCGGTGGAGCGCCGAGGGTACGCGGACAGGATTGCTTGTCGTTAATCATCTCATATGCATGAGCATATGTGAACGTTTCTGATTATTGCCATCCTGGCAATGGCCCGCCGTTGCGGGCTTCCCGCGCACCACCGTTGCCCGCGACCGGACACATCAGACCACGGCCGGTTTCATCAGCGGCTGCTCGGCCAGGGTGCTGCGGATCAGTCCCAGGGCATGCTGGATGTCGCTGCGGCTGGCGATGCCACCGATGCACACGCGCACTGCCTGCACCGGGGCGGCCGTGACTGAAAAGGCGTCCACCCCCACCACGGCCACGCCATTGCTGCGCATCTGGGCGGAAAAGCTGCTGGCCTGCCAGCCGCCGGGCAGCTTCAGCCACAGGTGGAAAGCTTCCGCTTCGGAGGCATAGCTGTTCTCGGGCAGGATACGGGCGGCGATCTTCTGGCGGGCCATCGACTCCTTGCGGATATTGGCCAGCGCCAGGTCGGCCACGCCGTCGCGGATCCAGTGCGTGGCCAGGGTCGAGGTGAGCGGCGAGGCCATGACCGTGGTTGCGCGCAGGGCAGCGGTCAGGCGTGCGGCGGAGGCCACGTCCGGCGCCACCATGTAGGCGATGCGCAAGCCAGCGCCCACCGTCTTGGCCAGGCCCGTGACGTAGTAGGTCAGCTCGCTGCCCAGGCTGGCGATGGCCGGTGGCGCATTGCGCGGCAGGAAGCCGTAGGCATCGTCCTCGATGATGGCGACCTCGTAGTGGCGGGCGATTTCCACCAGCGCCTGGCGCCGCGAGACGGAGGTCGTGCAGGTGGTCGGATTGAGCAGCGTGGGATTGCAATACAGCGCCTTGGGCGCGTATTGCGCGCAGGCGCCTGCGAAGGCCACGGCATCGATGCCTTCATTGTCCATCGGCAAGCCGACCAGCTTGATGTTGAGATGCCCGGCCAGCGCCCGCAGGCCGGGATAGGTCACGTCCTCGCAGCAGAGCACGCCGCCCGGCCCGACCAGCATGGTGAGGATGGCCAGCAGCGCACATTGCGCGCCCGGTGTGACCAGTACCCGTTCCGGTTCCACCAGCAGCGCGCGCCGGCGCAGCCAGAGCGCACCGGCTTCGCGATCCTCCGGCGATCCACCGAAGTCCTGATAGCGCATCAGGTCGCGCAGGCGGCCGTTGACCTTGTTCCATCCCGACTGCATCAACTCCATCAGCTCCGGCGACTCCGGTTCGGGCGGCATGTTCATCGACATGTCCACATTGGGCCGTCCTTCGGTCACGCGCGGAATGCGCGGACGGCGCTTGCCGCAGACGAAGGTGCCGCGTCCCACCACCGAATCCACCAGGCCGCGCCGATGGGCTTCCGTATAGGCGCGCGCCACCGTGGTGAAGTCCAGGTCCAGCAACTCGGCCAGCTTGCGTTGCGGCGGCAGGCGCTGTTCGGGCTGCAGGTGGCCGGTGGCGACATCCTCGGCGATCGCATTGGCAATGGCCAGGTAGAGCGGTCCGCTGCCCTTCTTCAATTTGGGGATCCACAGGGTGCTGTTCTTGGACATGGCGGCTTCCTCGTTTCCGGCGTTCAACATTGACTGCATCGAAAAGCCTCATTGAATGCAATTTGCATTCCATCCAATCAGGCTGAAGCGGCCATGCGATTGCACCGTCTTGCAACATTGCCCGCAGTGCCCGCGCACCAACTCAAGACACGGCGCTGCGCCAGGGTGCAAGCGGGTTTGCGCGGCGTTTGCGGATTGTATGGAGCGATTGAATGGATTGCTTCACGGCCCGCAAAAAGCGCTTCGCCGGTGACGATTCGGCAAGCCGCGCAGGTGCTGGGGTCTGCATCGAAGCGCTGCGATTGACGGGATTTTTATGCAGTCAATTCGCACATTGACGGGGTGCTGGTGGCACGCCTGATGCATTCAATGCCAGCGTCGCGGCGAGGTCGCCGGACCACTTCCCCAAGTGCAGACCAACAGCAATCGAGAGGAGTATCACCATGCCCGCAGTCACCAAAGCAGCCCACGCCCCCGGCGATTTCCTGGTGGATTATGAAGAGAAGGTATTCGAAGACGTCAAAGCCCAGCCGGGAGAAAAAGCGCTGGTGACCTTCCATACGGTGGCCTTCGAAGGCTCGATCGGTTTCGTCAACCTGCTGCAGGCCACGCGCCTGAAGCGCAAGGGCTTCGAGACCTCCATCCTGCTCTACGGTCCCGGTGTGACGCTGGGCGTGCAGCGCGGTTTCCCGACGCTGGGCGATGAGGCTTTCCCCGGTCACCAGAACTTCAACAAGCAGATCGTCAAGTTCATGGAAGAAGGCGGCAAGGTCTATGCCTGCCGCTTCGCCCTGCAGGCCCTGTACGGCCACGGCGAGCCCTCGCTGATCCCGGGCATCCGCCCCATCAATCCGCTGGACGTGCTGGACCTGGTGCTGCTGCATCGTCGCGACAACGCCTTCATCCTCGACACCTGGACCCTGTAAGCGGAAGGGCGGCCCCATGAGCAATCACAAGAGAACGGTACGGGCGGCGGCGGTACAGATCGCGCCCGACCTCGACAGCGAATACGGCACCGTGGCCAAGGTCTGCCAGGCCATTGCACAGGCCGCTGCGCAAGGTGCGCAACTGGTCGTGTTTCCGGAAACCTTCGTTCCTTACTATCCGTACTTCTCGTTCGTGAGGCCGCCCTTCGCTTCGGGCCCGGAACACCTGCTGCTCTATGAGCGGGCCGTGACGGTGCCCGGTCCCGTAACCCAGGCGGTATCAGAGGCCGCACGCGCGCACGGCACGGTGGTGGTGCTGGGCGTGAACGAGCGCGATCACGGCACGCTCTACAACACGCAGCTGGTCTTCGATGCCGACGGCACGCTGGTATTGAAGCGCCGCAAGATCACGCCGACTTATCACGAACGCATGATCTGGGGCCAGGGCGATGCCAGCGGCCTGAAGGTGGTGCCCACCGCCGTGGGTCGCCTGGGGGCGCTGGCCTGCTGGGAACACTACAACCCGCTGGCGCGCTACAGCCTCATGGCGCAGCACGAGGAAATCCACTGCGCACAGTTTCCCGGTTCCATGGTGGGGCAGATCTTTGCCGACCAGATGGAGGTGACCATCCGCCATCACGCACTGGAATCGGGCTGCTTCGTCATCAATGCCACCGGCTGGCTCACCGATGAACAGATCGCTGCCATCGAGCCCGACCCGAAGGCGCAGAAGGCGCTGCGCGGTGGCTGCTGTACCGCCATCGTCTCGCCCGAAGGCAAGCTGCTGGCCGAACCCCTGCGCAGCGGCGAAGGCATCCTGGTGGCCGACCTGGACATGGAACTGGTCACCAAGCGCAAGCGCATGATGGATTCAGTGGGTCACTATGCGCGCCCGGAACTGCTGCACCTGGTGATCGATGATCGCCGCACTTCTCCCATGTCTTCGCTGTTCGCGGCCGAACAGCCTGCTCCTGTCACTCACTCCTCCACGAGGCCCCATCATGCAGACAGCCGTCATCCAGTTGCACCCCCAGCGTCCGAGCCGCAAGGCTCCCATGGAATTGATCTCGGAACTGCAGTCCTTGGGGCTGCGTCTTGACGATCCCGCAGCCGGCGCACAGAGCCGCCGGGGCGGGGCAGGGCCGTCGGACCACAAGGCGGTGACCGTCGACGGGCACACCGTGATGATCCCGGTGCATACGGCCGGGGCCTGGTCCTCGCCCTATGTGGCCACCCAGCCCGGCGCCGACGGCGCTTCGCGCATCCTGCGCGATGGCGTGGAGGTGGGCGTGGTGTCGTTCCCGCACCAGCCGCGCTTCTACAAGATGCAGACCTTCGATGGCATCCCTTACGGCAAGATCGCCACGCTGCATGGTGCCGATGTGCTGGCCACCACAATCCTGCAGAGCTGCATCCGTTACGAGAGCCGCCGCAAGTCCTGCCAGTTCTGCGCCATCGGCCAGTCGCTGGCGGCCGGCCGCACCATCCTGCGCAAGACGCCCGAGCAACTCGGCGAGGTGGCGCGTGCGGCGGTGCTGCTCGATGGCGTCAAGCACATGGTCATGACCACCGGCACCCCCAATGCCACCGATCGCGGCGCGCAACTGCTGTGCGAAAGCGCCTTCGGCGTGAAGTCGGCGGTGAACCTGCCGATCCAGGGCCAGTGCGAACCGCCGGACGACAATGCCTGGTTCCGCCGCATGACCGACGCCGGCATCGATACCCTGGGCATGCACCTCGAAGCGGTTACGCCCGAAGTGCGCAAGCGCATCATGCCCGGCAAGGCCACCGTGCCCGTGGAGCGCTATATGGAAGCCTTCGCCGCGGCCGTCGAGGTGTTCGGACGCGGACAGGTCAGCACCTACATCCTGGCCGGCCTGGGCGACAGCGACGAGGCCATCCTCACCATGAGCGAGCAGCTCATCGCGCTGGGCGTGTATCCCTTCGTGGTGCCTTTCGTACCGATCTCGGGCACGCCGCTGGAAGATCATCCTTCTCCCGATGCCGCATCGATGCGCCGCCTGCTCGCGCCCCTGGCCGGCATGCTGGAGAACGCCGGCATGCGATCGGGCGATGCCAAGGCCGGCTGCGGCAAGTGCGGTGCGTGTTCCTCGCTGTCTTCGTTCGAAAGGAAATGACATGAGCGACGTGGCTGAAAAAATTTCCGTGGCACCTGAGGTCCTGCCGCACACCGTGCGCATCAAGCTGGCGCTGGACAAATCGGAACGCGAAGAAGCGCGCCGCCTGCGCCGCGCCGTCTTCTGCACCGAGCAGGGCGTTTTCCAGGAGGACGACACCGATGCCATCGACAGCATCGCCATGCCCATCGTGGCCGTTCTCGAGCGCGCCGATGGTTGGCGGGAAATCGTAGGAACGGTGCGTATCCACGAATCTTCGCCAGGCGTGTGGCACGGTTCCCGGCTGGCCGTGGCGCAGCATGCGCGCCGCATCGGCTCGGTCGGCAGCGGCCTCATCAAGCTGGCTGTCTCCACCGCCCACGCGCATGGCTGCCATACCTTCCTGGCCCAGGTGCAGAGCCAGAATGCCCCGCTGTTCCGGCGCCTGCACTGGCACACCCTGGCCGAGATCGAAGTGCATGGGCTGCCGCATCACCAGATGCAGGCCGACCTGTCCTTCTATCCGCCCATCAGCGATGGCGACGTCGGTTTCATCGTGGGTGGCCGCCAGGAGCGCAAGCCATGAATGCGCGCCACGGCGGACCTGCACTGGCGCAGATCGTCGAGGCCTTGCGCAACTCGCGCGGCATCGCCCACAAGCGCGATATCGGCGCGGTGATGCAGGCCTTGCCGATGGCGGCCGCGACCCGGCACCAGGGCCATACCCTGGACGTGGGCGACGACTGTGCGGCCATTCCCGATGGCGACGGCTACCTGCTGTTTGCCATCGAAGGGTTCATCAACGAGTTCGTGGAGCAGCAACCCTGGTTTGCCGGCTACTGCGGCGTGATGGTCAACGTCAGCGACATCTATGCCATGGGCGGCCGTCCCCTGGCGGTGGTCGATGCGCTGTGGAGCCGTGGCGGCGAGGCGGCCCGCCCCATTCTTGAGGGCCTGGCCGAGGGCGCCCGCGTCTACGGCGTGCCGGTAGTGGGCGGACACAGCAATCGCCGCAATGACCGCGAGCAATTGTCGGTCTCCATTATCGGCCGGGCCAAGCGGTTGCTGACCAGTTTCGATGCCCGCAGTGGCGAACACCTGGTGGCGACCATCGACCTGCGCGGGCGCTTCCAGGAACCCTATGCCTACTGGAACGCCAGCACCGGTGCGCCCGCCGAGCGCTTGCGCGCCGACCTCGAAGTGCTGCCCGGGCTGGCCGAGGCAGGCCTGGTACGGGCGGCCAAGGACATCAGCATGGCCGGCGTGATCGGCACCGCCTTGATGCTGCTGGAGTGTTCCGGCAAGGGCGCGGTGATCGACCTGGATGCCGTGCCGCGTCCGCCGGAGGCCGATTTCCTGCGCTGGCTGGGTGCCTTCCCCAGCTATGGTTTTTTGCTCAGCGTGGCAGACGATGACTTGCAGGAAGTGCTGTCCCGCTTTGCCTCGCGCGACATCGCGGCTGCCTCCATCGGACGCATCGATGACAGCGGCCAGCTCGACCTGTGCATGCAGGGGCAGCGGCTGCCCTTCTGGAACCTGGCCGAGGAAGCGCTGATCGGTTGCGGTCCGCGCCGGGAGTTGTAAATGGACGTACTACCCTCACCACTGCGCATCGCCATGCTGACCCACTCCGTCAATCCGCGTGGCGGCGTGGTACACGCCCTGCAACTGGCCGAGAGCCTGCAAGCCCTGGGCCACGACGTCACCCTGTTTGCCCCCGATGCACGCGGCAAGGGTTTGTTCCGGCCGGCAGCCTGCCATTTCCAGCCAGTGCCGGGACCCGTGCAGTGCGGCGATGTGGCCGGCATGGTGCGCCAGCGCATCGACGATTACCTGCGCTGCTTCGAACAGCGTGACATGGGGCGCTTCGATATCTGCCATGCGCAGGATTCCATCAGCGCCAACGCGCTGGCCACCCTGGCCGAGCGCGGTGTAATCGGTGGCTATGTGCGCACCGTGCATCATCTCGACCAGTTCGACGATGCACGCCTGCACGCCTGGCAGGAACGCGGCTACCGTGAGGCCGACCTGGTGCTGTGCGTGAGCCGGACCTGGCAGGACATCCTGTTGCGCGAGCATGGCGTGCGGGCCACGCTGGTCTCCAACGGGGTCGACATGCAGCGCTATACGCCTGAGCCGGCGCCCCGCGATCAAGCCTTGCGGCATGCCTTGGGCCTCACCGGCGCACCGCTGTTGCTGGCCGTGGGCGGCGTCGAACCACGCAAGAACACGCTGGGCATCCTGCAGGCTTTCGTGCGTCTGCGCCGCGTCTATCCGCAGGCGCAACTGATCATCGCCGGTGGCGCCAGCGTCCTCGATCACGCGCACTACCAGCAGGCCTTCCGGGCCGAACTGGAGAGCGCCGGCTTGCCGGCCGACGCCGTGCGCATCCTGGGCCAGGTGGAGGACGCGGACATGCCGTCCCTGTTCCGCTGCGCCGATGCGCTGGTCTTTCCCTCCCTCAAGGAAGGGTTCGGGCTGGTGGTGCTGGAGGCCATGGCCAGCGGCGTGTCGGTGGTGGTCTCGCGCATCGCGCCCTTTACTGAATATCTCGATGGCGACTGTTGCGCGTGGGTCGATCCCTGCGATCCGGCCTCGATCGCCGCCGGCATCGCCCACGCACTGGACCCGTCGGCGCGGCCAGGTTTGATGGCGGCGGGCCGGGAAGTGTGCGCGCGCTTCGCTTGGCAGCGCTCGGCACAGCGGCATGCGGGCCTGTATACAGATTTCATCAGCTGCCCTGCGTGGGCAGCGTCATTCCAAGAGGAACACCATGCCTGAAATGCACTTTCGCGTCCGCTGGCCGGACGACACCGTCACCGATTGCTATTCCCCGTCGCTGGTGGTGAAGGAACATCTGGAGGCCGGTCGCAGCTACCCGCTGGCCGAGTTCGTCCAGCGCAGCGCAACCGCGCTCAACATCGGCAGCGAGCGGGTGCGCGAGAAATACGGGTTCGCCTGTTCGTCCGCCCTGGATCAGCTGCGCCGGATCGAGGAGCTGGCCGCCCGCTTCGAGGCCAGCCCCGATCCTGTGGTCCGGGTCGAATCCTTTACGCCCTGAGCGGCATCTCACTGACTCTCCATCAACACGACATCACAAGAGGAACATCATGGCTACCCCATCTTCCGGCGCAGCGCGCCACCACAGCGTCATCATCATCGGCGGCGGACAGGCCGGCCTGTCCATCAGCTGGTACCTGAAACAGGCCGGCATCGATCACCTGGTGCTGGAAAAACACCAGGTCGGCCATGCCTGGCGCAACGAGCGCTGGGACACTTTCTGTCTGGTCACACCCAACTGGCAATGCAACCTGCCCGGCTATCCCTATCGCGGCGACGACCCCTACGGTTTCATGAAGAAGGACGAGATCGTGGCTTACCTCGATGGCTTCGTGGCCAGCTTCCAGCCACCGGTGCGCGAAGGCGTGACGGTGGAGAAACTCTGGCGCACGGGTGAGGGCTGGCACATCACCGCCAGCGATGGCGACTACACCGCCGACCAGGTGGTGGTGGCCGTCGGCGGCTACCACATCCCGGTGGTGCCCCGCGCGGCCGAGCGCCTGCCGGCCGATATCGTGCAGATCCATTCCAGCCAGTACGTCAATGCGCAGTCGCTGCCTGAGGGCGAGGTGCTGGTGGTCGGTACCGGCCAGTCCGGTTGCCAGATTGCCGAAGACCTGCACCTGGCCGGACGGCGCGTGCACCTGGGCGTGGGCGAGGCGCCGCGTGTGGCGCGTACCTATCGCGGCAAGGATGTGGTGGAGTGGCTGGACAAGATGAAGTACTACGACCTGCCGGTGGACCAGCATCCGCTGGGCACGGGCGTGCGCGAGAAGACCAACCACTACGTGACCGGCCGCGATGGCGGACGCGACATCGACCTGCGCAAGTTCGCCCTGGAAGGCATGCAGCTCTACGGCAAGTTCGACAGCCTCGACGGCGAGGTGGTCCGCTTCGGTGCCGGCCTCAAGGGCTATCTCGATGAAGCCGATGCGGTCTCCGAAAGCATCAAGGACAGCATCGACAAGTTCATCGCCGCCCAACAGATCGAGGCCCCGACGGAGGCGCGCTATGTGCCGGTCTGGCAGCCCCCTGCCGAGGAAGTGCGCACCCTGGACCTGCGCGCACGGGGCGTCTCGGCGGTGGTGTGGTGCATCGGGTTCCGTACCGATTTCAGCTGGATCGCCGAGCCCATCTTCGATGGCCGTGGCTATCCGGGACATGAGCGTGGCGTGACTGCCGCACCGGGCTTGTATTTCCTCGGTTTGCCGTGGCAGTACACCTGGGGCTCGGGCCGCTTCTCGGGCATCGACCGCGACGCGCGCTACCTGTTCGACCACATCACGGCGCTGCGTGCGCAGGCCGGGCAACCGGCGCTGTCGCAGGCCGCCTGATCGCCGGAGGCACCCATGCATCCCGCACCGCAGCCCTTGCCGGTGGAGGCCGGGTCCTCCGCCTATGGCCGGCTCATGGCCTTCTCGCGGCAGGACCCGCAGGCCTTCTGGCGCATGCAGGCCAGTCGCATCCACTGGCAGCGCGACTTCGACCAGGTCCTCGACGATCGCCGTGCGCCGTTTGCCCGCTGGTTTGCAGGCGGGCTGACCAACCTGTGCTACAACGCCGTGGACCGCCATCTGGCAGAGCGTGGCGAGCAGGCGGCGTTGGTGTGCGTATCGCAGGAGACCGGGCAGGAGCGCGTGCTGAGCTATCAGCAACTGCACCGGGAGGTCAGCATCATGGCCGCCATCCTGCGCGCACGTGGCGTGCAGCGCGGCGACCGCGTGCTGGTCTACCTGCCCATGATGGCCGAGGCCGCCATCGCCATGCTGGCCTGCGCCCGCATCGGGGCAGTGCATTCGGTAGTCTTCGGCGGCTTCGCACCGGCCAGCCTGGCCGCGCGCATTGCCGATGCGGCGCCAGCGCTGGTGGTGTGTGCCGATGCCGGCTTCCAGAATGGCGTGGCGGTCCGCTACAAGGCCTGGGTCGATCAGGCCATGGACATCGCCGGCTGCACTTGCCCGGTGCTGGTGGTTGATCGCGGCCTGCTGCCCTGGACCCCCGTGCCGCAGCGTGACCATGACTATCACGCCTTGCGCACGCAATACCAGGACGCCGACCTGCCCTGCGTGTGGCTGGAGTCCGGCGAGCCCAGCTACCTGCTCTACACCTCCGGGACCACTGGCCAGCCCAAGGGCGTGCAGCGTGACACCGGTGGCCATGCGGTGGCTTTGGCGACCTCGATGGCCCTGTTGTTCCAGGGGCAGCCGGGGCAGACCATGTTCACCACCTCCGACCTGGGCTGGGTGGTGGGGCACAGCTATGGCGTCTACGCGCCCCTGCTGACGGGGATGTGCACGGTGCTTTACGAAGGTTCGCCGATGCGCCCCGATGCCAGCGCCTGGTGGCGCCTGGCCGAAAAATACCGGGTGAACCTGATGCTGTCCTCGGCCACGGCCATGCGCCTGCTCAAGCGGGGCGGACGCCGGGCTTTCCGCATGGCCGACCTCTCGGCGCTGCGTTGTTTGTTCCTGGCCGGCGAACCGCTGGACGAACCCACTGCGGCCTGGCTGGAAGACGCATTGGGCAAGCCCGTCATCGATCACTACTGGCAGACCGAGACCGGGTCCCCCGTCATCGGCCTGCCCTTGACCGACCTCGATGGCCGCACGCCCTTGCGCCGCCAGCGCGGCTCGCCGGGCCTGGCGACGGCGGGCTACCGTCTCGAAGTGCGCGACGAGCACAGCGGCGCAAGCTGTGCGCCGGGCAGCAAGGGCTTGCTGATGGCTGCCGGTGTCTTGCCGCCGGGCTGTCTGACCACGCTGTGGCAGCGCGATGAGCAGTTTCTGCGCACCTACTGGAGCCAGTTGCCGCAACAGGCCCAGCCGTCTTCGCCCTCAGGCCAGTGGCGCTATGCCACCTTCGATCTCGCCGTGGCCGATGCGCAGGGCCATCTGCGGGTGCTGGGGCGCGCCGACGATGTCATCAACGTGGCAGGCAAGCGGCTGGGCACGCGCGAAGTGGAAGAGATCCTGCTGGCCGATGATGCCGTGGCCGAGGTCGCCGTCTTCGGCATACCGCATCCGCTGCGCGGACAGGTGCCGGTGGCCGTGGTGGTGCCGCGCCCCGATACCGGCTACCAGCGCAGCCTGCTGGAGCATCGGCTGGGAGATGCAGTGGTCGCCGCTATCGGCGCCTGGGCCAGGCCGCGCCGCATCGTGCTGGCGCAAGCCTTGCCGCGCACGCGCTCGGGCAAGGTCTTGCGCCGGGACCTGCGCGAGCTGGTCGCACTCGAAAGCACTGGCCAAGCTTGTCCGCCCGAAATGCGCGAACTGTACCAGGCCTTCGCCGCAGCCAGCCTGCCTGGCGTGCCTGAGCCGGCTTGAAGCGGCCCCGGCAGCGCACGAAAAAAAGCCCGTCCGGGGGAGTGGACGGGCTGAAAGATCCGCCGGATGTCGTCGCAGCGGACAAGGGGAAAGAGGAGATCCCGATGTGGCCACTGTAGGCCCCGAAAATTAAGCCAGACTTAAATCGGAAGAAAATTACAGCGCAATCCTGGCGGCCCGCCGGGAGTCAAGTTGTCGCATGGCAACGTGGCATGCGCGCATCACTTCATCCCGCTTTGCCGGGAACCGCGCGAATTGTTGAAATTCCCGTGCCGCCCGCTGTTACGCTTGCATGCATTCGGATTGCGTGACTACAACGGGGGAACGATCCGAGCATGGCGTCCGGTCACATCAGAAACGGGACGAGCCACGGCAGCGGCCTGGCTCGTGATGATGAACGGGCCCATTCCCCGCACTCCGGCCAAACCGGGGTCATAACAACATTCCATTCTGCCCTCAGGTCCGACCGCAGCCAGGCTGCGTGCCGGCGAGGGCGCCTGCTTGATCATCCACAGTTTTCCAGATCACCACATCATGACTTCTTCTTCCCTGCGTACCCGACTCATTGCCCTCTGTGCCGGCATCGTCGTGCTGGCCATGCTGGCCATTGTCCTGACCAACTTCATCACGGCACGCTCGCGCACCATGAGCGTACTGGACGGCCAGATGGCCCAGCTGGCGCAGAGCCAGGCTTCGGCCATTGCCGAATGGGCTGATGCCAGGAAACTGGTGGTCTCCTCCATCAAGCAGGCGGCCGATGCCGCCGAGCCGCTGCCGTTCGTGAAAGCGGCCGAGACCGCCGGCGGCTTCGACCTGGCCTACATCGGCTATGCCGACAAGCACGCCGTGTTCTCCCAGCAGCGCAACCGCGCGCCGGACTACGATCCGACCAAGCGTCCGTGGTACCAGCTGGCTTCTTCCAGCAAGGGGCCGGTGCTGACCGCCCCCTACACCAGCGCCAGTACCGGCAAGCTGCTGGTGACCTTTGCCGAAGCCATCACCAAGGACGGCCAGGTCACCGCCGTAGCCGCAGCCGACGTGCTGCTCGACAGTGTGGTGGCCGATGTAGTGGCCATCAAGCCCACCCCCAACAGCTATGCCTTCCTGGTCGACCTGGGCGGCAAGATCATCGCCCATCCGAATGACAAGCTGCGCCTGAAGCCCTTGTCGGATCTGGATGCGGCCATCACGCCGCAATCCCTGGCCGCTGCCATGGCCGCCAACAGCCATCAGGAACTGGCGCTGGACGGCCGCAAGCAGATGCTCTTTGCGGCCCGCGTGGCCGGTACCGACTGGCTGCTGGTGGTGGCGGTGGACCGCGCCGATGCGCTGGCCTCGCTGACGGCCATGCTGGCCAGCTCCGGCGTCATGGCGGTGGTGGTGACCATTCTGGCGGCACTGGTGCTGGGTGCGCTGATCTCGCGGGTGCTGCGCCGGCTGTCGGTGGTGCAGCGGGCGCTGGAAGAAATCGCCGACGGCGACGGCGACCTGACGCGCCGCCTCGATACCCACGGCAGTACCGATGAGCTGGGCCGCATCAGTGCCGCCTTCAATCGCTTCGTGGACAAGGTCGAGCACGTCATGCTCGACATCCGCGAAGCCAGCCACACCATCCACGCCGCCACGCGCGACATCGCCAGCGGCAACATGGACCTCTCGCAGCGCACCGAATCGCAGGCCAGCTCGCTGGAACAGACCGCCGCCGCCATGGAGCAGCTGACCTCCAGCGTGCGCCACAACGCCGACAACGCCCACCAAGCCAACGAACTCTCGCAGTCGGCCTCCGAGATCGCCGGCCGTGGCGGTGCCATGGTGGAGCAGGTGGTGCAGACCATGAGCGCCATCAATGCCTCCTCGCAGAAGATCGTGGACATCATCAGCGTGATCGACGGCATCGCATTCCAGACCAACATCCTGGCGCTGAATGCGGCCGTGGAAGCGGCCCGTGCCGGCGAGCAGGGACGCGGCTTTGCGGTGGTGGCCTCCGAAGTGCGCTCGCTGGCCCAGCGCTCGGCCACGGCCGCCAAGGAAATCAAGGTCCTGATCAGCGATTCGGTGGAGCAGGTGCGTGCCGGTGAGCAGACCGTCAGCGAAGCCGGCAGCACCATCCGCAGCGTCGTGGAGAGCGTGCGCAAGGTCAGCGACGTGGTCGCCGAGATCACCTCGGCCAGCCGCGAACAGAGCCAGGGCATCCAGCAGACCAACGACGCCGTGGCCCACATGGACCAGGCCACCCAGCAGAACGCCGCGCTGGTCGAAGAGGCTGCCGCCGGGGCGCAGCAACTGCAGGAGCAGGCGGCGCGTCTGGCCGAAGTGGTGGCCTTGTTCCGCTTGCGCGATACTGCCCGGCAGTGATTCGCACTGAGGGACGATTCGCCAACGAAGTCTCTTGATGGAAAAACCGCGCTGGCTTTGCAGTCAGCGCGGTTTTTCTTTTGACGTCTGGCGCAGTCGGGGACTGTCTGCGTATCAGCGCTCGCGCACATCCGGCAGCAGCACCGTCAGCACCCCCGCCAGCGGCAGGAAGGCGCACAGCCCATAGACCCAGGCGATGCCGTAGAGGTCGGCCAGGTGCCCCAGCAGGGCAGCCCCGATGCCCCCGAAACCGAACATGAGGCCGAAGAACACCCCCGCAATCATGCCCACCTTGCCCGGCACCAGCTCCTGGGCGTAGACCACGATGGCGGCGAAGGCCGAGGAGATCACCAGCCCGATCACCACCGACAGCACGGCCGTCCAGAACAGGTTGGCGTGCGGCAGCATCAGGGCGAAGGGGGCGGCGCCCAGGATCGAGATCCAGATCACCAGCTTGCGGCCGATGCGGTCGCCAATCGGGCCGCCCACGAAGGTGCCCACCGCCACCGCCCCCAGGAACAGGAACAGATACAGCTGCGAGGAAGCCACCGACATCTGGAATCGTTCGATCAGGTAGAAGGTGAAGTAACTGGTGAAGCTGGCCATGTAAAAGTATTTGGAAAACACCAGCAGCGCCAGCACCACCAGCGCGCGGCGCACGGTGGCCGCCGGCAGCGCGTGGGCCGCGCGCGGTTTGCCTTTGCCCTTGGTGGCCGCGAGATGGCCGCGATACCAGGCCGACACCCGCGACAGCACCACGATGGCCAGCACCGACAGCAGCACGAACCAGGCCACGTTGCCCTGGCCATACGGCACCACGATGGCCGCCGCCAGCAAGGGACCGAAGGCCGAACCGGCATTGCCGCCGACCTGGAAGGTCGATTGCGCCAGGCCGAAGCGCCCGCCCGAGGCCATGCGGGCGATGCGCGAGGCTTCCGGGTGGAAGGTGGACGAGCCGATGCCGATCAGGGCAGCGGCCAGCAGGAAGGCGCCGAAGCTGCCCGCCAGCGCCAGCAGCACGATGCCGACCAAAGTCGCCACGGCACCGGTAGGCAGCAGCCAGGGCTGGGGATGGCGGTCGGTATACATGCCGATCCAGGGCTGCAGCAGGGAGGCCGTGACCTGGAAGGTCAGCGTGATCAGCCCGACCTGGGTAAAGGTGAGGCCATAGCCGGTCTTGAGCATGGGATAGATCGAGGGCAGCAGCGCCTGGATCATGTCATTGATCAGGTGCGCGCCGCCGCAGGCCAGGATGATGCTCATCACCAGCGGCTGGGCGGCGATGGCCGCAGGAGAATCGGTGGAGACAGCTGCGCCGGAAGGCAGGTCTGCATTGGAGTCGGTGGCACTGGTCATGGTGTGAAGAGGGCAAGCACGAGGAAGACCCGAAGCGTATCATTGGCACCTATTCATGATGATGACACTTGTTGTCGATTAAATGCCATGCGTGCCCACCTGACCTCCGTCTGCCCCAGTGCCGAAGTGGATGGCTTCCAGCACCTGCCCAGCAGCGTGGTGGCCTTTGCCCGCGAGCTGTCGGCGCGCGACTTGCTCACCGCCCACTCGCACCGGCGCGGCCAGCTGCTCTATGCGGTGGAGGGCGTCATGCAGGTGCGCACCCCGCAGGGCGTGTGGCTGGTGCCGCCGCTGCGGGCGCTGTGGGTGCCGCCCCAGGTGGAACACGAGATCCTGATGCTCACGCGCGTGAGCATGCGCACGCTCTACATCGATGAGGCCCAGGGCCGCGAACTGGGTGCGCAATGCCGCCTGCTGGAAGTGTCGGTGCTGCTGCGCGAACTGATCCTGGCGCTGCTGGCCGAGCCGCGCGAGTATCCGGCGCAGAGCCGGGCCGGCCATGTGGCCGAACTGATCCTGTCGGAGCTGGCCCGTGCGCCCGCCATTCCGGTGGCGATCCCGTGGCCGCGCGACCGCCGCCTGCAGGCCATCTGCGAAGCCATCCTGGAGGATCCGGGGCGGCAGTTCTCGCTGGCCGACTAGGCGGGCATGGGCGGGGCCAGCGTGCGCACCGTGATCCGGCTCTTTCCGAAGGAAACGGGTTTGCAGTTTCGCCACTGGGTGCAGCAGGTGCATCTGAGCGAAGCGCTGGTGCGGCTGGCGCGCGGCGACGCCGTGGGCGTGGTGGCGCAGGCACTGGGCTATCGCAGCCAGAGTGCGTTTTCCAACATGTTCCGCAAGGCCCTGCGCAGCTCGCCCAATCACTACCACCCGCGCCAGGACAAGCGCCGCATCACGCTGGCCGTTCAATAATGGATGACCACTACCTTGGGTCCGCGCCGGTTGGCGGACGCCGCCGGTACCGGCTGGTTTGCAGCTGCGCTGGCCACGCGCCCGGGACGTTGCGCATCGCGGTCCAGGAAGTAGGGGTCGTCCTCCGGCGCCAGCGCCGTGGCCGCGCCCAGGATCTGCAGGGCGCGCTCATTTGCGGCACCTTCGCCGACCGAGCAGACCTGGAAAAAGTCGGCACTGCCTTCGGAGAAATCGACGCGGCATTTCTCGGCCACCACCACTGAAATGTCCAGCGCACCGGCATTGGCGGCCACGGCCCGCTCGCTGCGGGTGGCCTGTAGTGCCAGCAGCGAAGCCAGCAGGGCGATGACGGCATAGGTTTTGACCATGGGATTCTCCTGTCTGGCGCCTACTGTAGGGCAATGCCGCGGCCGCCGGCATCGGAGAAATCCTGAACCACCACCCCGGCAAGCCCGGCAGAGGCGGACAAATCCGGGCACACTGGCGGATTCGTTCGCCTTCCATGGAGCCTGCATGACTACTCCCCAACGCCTGCCCGCGATCAGCCGCGAGGCCATGCGCCCTGACCAGACCGCGATGCTCGATGCCATCCTGGCCGGCCCGCGCAAGAATCTCAACGGACCTTTCGTGGCGTGGATCCACAGCCCGCCGCTGGGCGAACTGGCCCAGCGCCTGGGCGCGTTCTGCCGCTATGACACCGGCCTGCCGTTGCGCTTGTCGGAACTGGCCATCCTCACTACCGCCGCCTGCTGGCAATCCCAGGCGGAGTGGTTCATCCATCTGCCCATCGCCATCGAGGCCGGCATCGATCCGGCGCTGGCCGAGCAGATCCGGCTGGGCCAGTCACCGCAGTTCGTGGCCGAGGATGAGGCCGTGGTCTGGCGCTTCGCCAGCGAGCTCTACCGCGACAAGCGGGTCAGCGATGCCACCTATGCGCAAGCCTGCGCGATGTTCGGCTTGCAGGTGGTGGTGAACCTGGTTGGCTTGCTGGGCTATTACGCGCTGGTGGCCATGACCCTCAATACGTTCGGCATGCGCGCCGAAGGGCAGGGCGAGGAGAACCTGCCCTTCGCGGAGCCGCCGGGGCAGACCGGCTGATCGACCGAGACGCCGCGTCCCGCCTGGCTGTTGCCGGTTTTCAAGTGTAAAGATTGTCGATCTTCTACCGTAACCAAGTCATGAGAACTCCGAACCAGGAGAGTGAACATGGCAATGGAAACCGATCTGGTCATCACCGCCCGCGAAGCGCTCGCGCAGCTGGCGCAGCAAAACCTGCCGCGCAATGAGGCTGCGCCCGCAGCATTGAGCATGCCTGCGCCGCCGGCGGCCACCGTGCCGGACGAGGGCGTGACGCTGTCGCTGTCGGCACAGGGCAAGCTGATGGCCGCGCTGGCTACGGCGGTGGACAAGGTCACCACGGCCGCAGTGGATTCCACCGAAGCGGCGCAGGCGGCTACCGTGCAGGCGGTCGCCAGGGTGGTGGGCGATGCGGCCAGTCCCGTCACGCGCGCCACGCTCTTCGCCATCGAAGCCCGCCTGGTGGCCGCACGCCGTGGCAGCGACGCCATCGCTGCAGCCGACGCCGAAGTGCCACCCTCCAACGATCCCCAGCGGCTGCGCCAGGCACGCCAGGCGACCGAGTCCTTGTATGGACGTGCGGACAATCCGTTTGCATACAAGTCGCGCGCCGAGCTCTCGGCCATCATCTACGACGAGAGCGGCTCCTACACCGTCAATGAGCGCTACGCGGCGGCCAACCAGCGCACCGAACTGGACCAGAAGTTCTGGGCACCGGTGTTCCAGCGCGCCCTGGAGAGCGGTGACTGGAAGCCGGTCATCACGGCCGCGCTGGTGTTCTACGCCAGCTTGTCTGCATTGGAGCAGACCGCCTATCCGGACAACTACGCGCAACTGCTGCAGCAATACCTGGATCTCTACCAGTTGCAGTCGCCGTCTTCCCCCAGCGCGCTGCCGCCGCAGCAACAGATGGACCTGGCGCGCATGCTGGAAACCCTGGTGCTGCCGCTGGGTCCGCTGGCGCTGGCCGGTGGCGTGATCCGTGGCCTGATGCTGCCGCGCCTGGGACCCTCGCTGGCCGAACTGATCGCCGCCGCACCGCGCCTGGCCGATCTGCTCCAGGTCAACAACAGCGCGCACGCGGCCCAGGACAGCGCTTACCTGATGCTGCTGCAGCGGGTCTTTGGCGTGGGGCGGCGGGAGGATGAGCCGGCACCGGTGCGCCGCGCGGCCGCCGGCACCAGCGCGCGCGACTTCCTCGCCTATGGCGACCGGCGCCTGTTGGCCGAAGCTTACGATTACGCGCAAGCCCACGAGATGGCGCTCGACGAAGTCGATGCACTGGCCCGCGACCTGGCCGCCTATCGCCGCGCCCGTGCCGGTTCGGCTGGGCTCCTGGCAGGCCAGGGCGCTGGCGCAGCCCGTGCGGGCAGCATGGAAGCAGTCGAGGAGGTGCTGTCCCATGCGGCACGCATGAGCAGCGAGGAAGCCACGATTGCGCGGCGCCTGCTGGCCAGCCGCGCGGCCAGCCTGACGCGGCTCGATCACGGTTTCCTGGCCTGGCTCCTGGATCCTGCCGGCGGTGGCTGGCGCGATGGCGAACTCAGTGGCCACGCTGTCAGTTTCAGCGCGCTGGAAAAATTGCTGGCGGGCCTGGCCGGGGTGGGCATGGGCGAAACCGCGGGCGAAGCCAGCGCGGTGGAAGCGTCCTACCGCATGGTGCTGGAACGCATCGCGCTGCAGGACCCTTACCTGCTGCGCCAGCCGGCGCAAGCCGCCGTTGCCGAGGGCACGCAGACGCTGACGCTGGCCGCGCAGATGGCCGCGTTGGCGCGCAGCGATGCGGCCGACACGGCCTTCATGAACAATGCCCTGATGCTGCTGCGCATGTATCGCATGTCGCTGACCATGAGCCCGGCCGAACAGCGCACGCTGGCCGAGCTGGTGTATTCGGCCATGAAGAAGCGCCGCGTGCGCACGCGCCGTGGCAAGCTCTTCGTGGCCTGGGCCAGCCGCAGCCCGCTGATGCCCTCGCTGCCTGGCTGATCTTGCTGTTCACGCCACCGGCCAGGCGCGCTCCAGAATGGCCTGCTGCGCGCCCACAGTAGTGCTATCCAGAGTGCCGTAGACGCGCGCACCATCGCCATCGCTGCGGCTGGCGAGGAAGGCCTCGGCCGATTCCCTGGGGGCGTGGCGCAGCATCAGCATGCCCTGCAAGGCCAGCACCAGTTGCTGCACCAGCCGGCGCGCGCAGGTTTCACGTTCTTCTTCCGGTGCAGCCAGCGACTGTTTGAGCGCGCGCACCTGTCGTGCCAGTGCCGGATGGGCGCTGGCGGCATCGTCGAGTTCCATCAACAGCCGCGCAAAGCCTTCGGCCTCGCGGCTCATCGCCCGCAGCACATCCAGGCACATCACGTTGCCCGATCCTTCCCAGATCGAATTGACCGGCGCTTCCCGGTACAGGCGCGCCATCGGTCCGCTTTCCACATAGCCGTTGCCGCCCCAGACTTCCATGCATTCGCCGGTGAAGACCAGCGCACGCTTGCAGATCCAGAACTTGGCGGCCGGTGTGACGATGCGTTTCCAGGCGCGCTGCAATGGATCATCGGGGGCATCGAACGAATGTGCCAGGCGCAGCATGAGCATGGTGGCGGCCTCGCTTTCCAGCGCCAGGTCGGCCAGCACGGCGCGCATGAGGGGCTGCTCGGCCAGGCGGCGGCCGAAGGCGCTGCGGTGGCGCGCATGGTGGATGGCCTGCACCAGCGCCTGGCGCATCAGGGCAGCGCTGCCGATGACGCAATCCAGCCGCGTGTGATTGGCCATCTCGATGATGGTGGGAATGCCGCGCCCGTCTTCGCCGACCATGATGCCCATGGCTTCTTCGAACTCCACTTCGCTGCTGCTGTTGGAGCGATTGCCGAGCTTGTCCTTGAGGCGCTGGATCAGGACCGGATTGCGCGTGCCATCGGGCAGCCAGCGCGGCACGAAGAAACAGGACAGGCCATTCTCGGTACGGGCCAGCATCAGGTGCGCATCGCACATCGGCGCCGAGAAGAACCACTTGTGACCGGAGAGCAGGTAAGCCCTGCCACGCCCGCCATCGAGCGGATCGGCCGGCATGGCGATGGAGGCATTGCTGCGCACGTCGGAACCGCCCTGTTTTTCGGTCATGCCCATGCCGATCAGGATGGAGCGCTTCTGCGTCATCGGCAGGTCGCGCGCATCGTGCTCGCGCGAGAACAGGCGGCCCTGCAATTGGGCGAACAAGGCCGGCTCCTGCTGCAAGACCGGGATGGCGGCGAAGGTCATGGTAGTGGGGCAGAGCGAGCCGGCCTCGACCTGGGCGTGCAGGAAGTAGCCCGCAGCCCGTGCCGCATGTGCGCCGTCGCCCGGCTGCATCCACGGCAGCGCATGCAGGCCGGCGCGGCGCAGTTGCTCCAGCAGCGTATGCCAGGCCGGATGGAACTCCACCACGTCGATGCGATGGCCGGTGCGGTCATGCGTGTGCAGCACCGGTGTATGCGTGTTGGCCAGCGCGGCCAGTGCGCTCATTTCGGCCCGGCCCAGCAGTTCGCCCTGGCAGGAGAGCGTGCCATCGTGCCAGTGCGCGCCTTCGCGGCGCACTGCCTCGATGAGGGCAAGGTCGCTGTGGTAGAGGTTGTAGTCGCACAGGTCGGGGACCTGGTTGAAGATGTCGTGGGTGTGCATGTCGTCTCCATGGTTGCGCAGCCGCTTGCCGATGAGTACGCCCTGTTGGAGTTGTGATGGGGACGTGCCCGATACAGTGTAGGGCATCGTCGATGGGCAGACAGGGCAACATTGCTTTAAATGATTTGGCTATATCCTTATAAGCATCTTGTTAGGTCGCGCTGCCGGCACATGCGCGGGAGTCATATTAGAATGCCCCTTTCGACCAAAGATCGCCCCGTGCCCGCGCACGGCTGCGCAAGGAAGCCAAGCAGATGTCTTATCCGACCATCGAATCCACCATCGGCAACACCCCGCTGATCCAGTTGCCGCGCATCGGCGGCGAAGAAGCCAAGCGCCGCAACAACCTCATCCTCGGCAAGCTCGAGGGCAACAATCCGGCAGGTTCGGTCAAGGACCGCGCTGCCTACTCCATGATCACCCGTGCCGAAGCGCGCGGCCAGATCAAGCCGGGCGACACCCTCATCGAAGCTACCAGCGGCAATACCGGCATCGCCCTGGCGATGGTGGCGGCCATGCGCGGCTACAAGATGGTGCTGCTGATGCCGGAAAATCTTTCCGAAGAACGTCGCCAGAGCATGGCGGCCTATGGCGCAAAGATCGTGCTGACCCCCAAGAGCGGCGGCATGGAATACGCCCGCGACCTGGCCGAGCAGATGCAGAAAAGCGGCGAAGGCTTGATCCTCGACCAGTTCGCCAATCCCGACAATCCGCTGGCGCACTACGAGACCACCGGCCCCGAGATCTGGCGTGATACCAAGGGCAGCATCACCCACTTCGTCAGCGCCATGGGCACCACCGGCACCATCATGGGCGTGTCGCAATACCTCAAGGAGCAGAACGCCCAGGTGCAGATCGTGGGCGCGCAGCCGGAAGAGGGCTCCTCCATCCCTGGTATCCGCAAGTGGCCCGAAGCCTACCTGCCCAAGATCTTCGACCGCTCCCGCGTGGACCAGGTAGAGTCGGTCAGCCAGGCCGATGCCGAAAACATGGCCCGCAAGCTGGCCGTGACCGAAGGCCTGTTCTGCGGCATCTCGGCCGCCGGGGCGTGTGAAGTGGCGGTGCGCCTGTCGCATCAGCTGGAGAATGCGACCATCGTCTTCATCGTCTGCGACCGGGGTGATCGCTATCTGTCCACCGGTGTGTTCCCGGCGTGAGCTCTGCAAGATCGCACTGACGCTCAGTGCGACCGCAAGCTGCAACGAAAAACGGAGCCAGGGGCTCCGTTTTTTTATATGGTCAGACGCAAAGAAAACTTATTTTTTGCCACGCAGAAACTAAGTCAGCCTCGCCATGCGCAACACCACCCGCTGGCAGTGCTGCGCGGGAAGGCCAGCTTACTCCGGCGTACCGCCAGTGGCTGCCGGTGCGCCCGGTGCTGCACCTGGCTTCGGCTTGAACTGCTTGTCGCTGATGCGGAATTTCTCACGGCGGTCGCCCATCAGTTCGCGCAGTTCGCGGATCGACAGTTCGCTTACCTCGTGCATGCGGATGAGCAGCGATGCGCCCACCGGCAGGCGGCGGTGACGGATCTTGCTGATCACCGGCGGCGCCACTTCGAGTGCGCGCGAGAGGGCGGCATCGTTCTTCAGGTGCAGCTTTTCGATCAGCGCATCGAGCAGATGGTTGGGATCGTAGTTGACGTGATCGGTGATCGAGTTGGATTCAGCAGTATCGTGGGTATTCATGATCGGGACGTTCCATTATGCAGATGTTTGTGGAAGGCTTTGCGCCTATGCATTAATTGTTTGTAAAACTGCAAAACGCGACTGACGTTATCCGAGAAGGGGTTGCCTTTTTCTGCAAGATATCGAAAGCCCTATCAAAGAACGGCTTCAAAACAACACGGTTCAAGTTTCTCTGTTCTCTGACCTAGTGCGCCTGAAGCAGCACAACAATAATTCTATGTCTATATAGAAATAATTGCACATTTTTCATGCAGTCAGAAAATTCTATTCCACAATAGTTGCAGAAACTCATTTTCGAATTTGTAACAGATATTAACAGGATTTTTTGCCCATTTGCTAGCGTTGTTCTTTTGATACGACAAATGGAAGCAAATTCCAGCCACTTAACCCCAGATTACGCAAGGTAGCCATGTTTTTCTCAAAGATGGCGGCGGCATCGGGATAGGCGGCTACGGCCCGGTCGATGCTGCTTTCTCGCAACAGATGGAGGATGGGAAAAGGCGAGCGATTGCTGTAGTTCTCGATATCGTCCGGTCCTGCATCGGCGAACTGGTAATCCGGATGGAAGCTGGCGATCTGCAATTGCCCGTCCAGCTCCAGTCTTTCCAGCAGACGGTCGGCCCAGTCCAGGAAGTCGTTGTACTCGTAAAAATCGGCTAATGCGAGCGGGATGATGAAGAGGGTGGTATCCACCTGTTCCGGGTCGGCTTGTGCGAGAAAGCTCAGTTCTTGTTCCAGATCAACTGAAAGTTCATCCCAATCCTGATGCCGGCTAACGTGGTATCTGACCTGATTCTTCACATGGACCGACTTGGCAAATGGACAGAGATTCAGGCCGATCACGGCCTGCTCCAGCCAGGCGCGTGTCAGGGCTACGACGTCGTTGTCGCTCGGAGTTGTCGGGCAAGGGGCGGGGGAGGGTGAAGAAATGCTCATACAGGCATTGTCGCACGGCCACAGTGGTGCCAACCACGATGACCGGTCGCCAGTTTGACCTGCGCCATCACAATCGCCCACGGCCGGGCCAGATCGGCTATGCTTGCCAACCTTTGGCGGCGCGGCCTGGCTGCGCCGCAGCCTTTTTCTCGCACGAACAGATTCCCATGGCGCTCAAATCCACCATCTTCAAGGCCGACCTGCAGATTTCCGACATGGACCGGCACTATTACCAGCAGCATGCCCTGACCATCGCCCGCCATCCTTCCGAGACTGATGAGCGCATGATGATCCGGGTACTGGCCTTCGCCCTCAACGCCAGCGAGGCGCTGGCCTTCGGCAAGGGCTTGTCCGATACCGATGAGCCTGACCTGTGGCAAAAGGACCTGACCGGCGCCATCGAAGTGTGGGTGGAAGTGGGCCAGCCGGATGACCGCGCCATCCTCAAGGCCTGCGGCCGTGCAGACAAGGTGCTGGTCTACAGCTACAGCAGCACCTCGCACATCTGGTGGAACCAGACCGGCAGCCGCGTGGACCGCGCCAAGAACCTCAAGGTCGTCAACATCCCGGCCGAGGCCAGCCAGGCCCTGGCGGCGCTGGCCCAGCGCACCATGCAGCTGCAATGCACGATCCAGGACGGGCAGATCTGGCTGGGCGCCAATGAAAACATGGTGTTGATCGAGCCGGAGACCATCAAGGACTTTGCCTGATTGTCTGCATCAGGCCGCTTCAAACCAAGCGCAGAAGCGACAAGAGCCAGGGCCATACCTGCCTGTTGCCGATGCAGTGCTTCCACGAACCGAACCATGAATCCGGCCGCGCCCAGCGCTGGGCCAGCGGCATGGTCGACGACCACCCGTTCTGCGTGGCGGGCCTCTGGCGCACCTGGGAAGAGGCAGAGGGCGGCTACGCATTTTCGTTTGCGCAGTTCACCATCAACGCTGACCAGCATCCGTTGATGAAGCGTTTTCACATGCCGGGAGAGGAAAAGCGCAAGCTGGTCATCATCCCGTGCGCGCACTATCAGCAGTGGCTCGATGCCGGCACGCCCGAGCACGCAGCGGCGATGCTGCTGAACTACCCGGCGACGCAGATGAAGACATGGCCCGCACCCAAGGCGCCGGCCGGCGGGCAGCAGAGCGGCTTGCTGTTCTGATGGATCCGCACTGCTGCCATGCCAGCGAGTTACCAGCGATAACGCCAGCCCGCCACCACGGCGTGCTGGGTCTGCAGGTCGTTGAGGCCCAAGTTGTAGTCCAGGAACAGGCTCGACGCCTGGCCCAGCTTGCCGGACAGGCCCGCACCCAGCACCAGGCCATCGCGCTTCTGTTGCAGGCCCGCGACCTGGAAGTTGACGCCCGGCGCGCCCTGGAACGAGGCATTGAGGCTGCCGCCGGCATCCAGCCATTGATGGCTCCAGAAGGCGCGCAGCTCGCTGTGCAGCTTGCCGTCTTCGCGCAGGGGCAGGTGCCAGCGGGCACCCACCATCGACACCGCCGAGCGTGAAGTCTGCGCACTGGCATTGAGGCCGAGCACATCGGCACCGATTTCGGAGAAGGCATCCTGGCGCAGCAGCGTGCCTTGCAGCGAGACCAGCGGCTCGAACACGTAGCTGCCACGATCGATACGATAGCTGGCCTCGGCATGCAGGCCCAGTTCATCGCCGTGGTAGTCGCCGGTCGCGCGCGAGGCATCATTGCCGATCACGATGCTGCGCTGGGTAGCGTACTTGTTGCGGCCATAACCGACAATGCCCTTGAAGCGCCAGTCACCGCTCTGGTACTGCGCGTACACGGCGACCTGATGGCCTTCGACCTTGGCGCTGTCGCCGGCGGTGTTGTAGGCCAGGCGGGTATTGTCGTAGTGATAGGCCAGGCCCACGCTCCAGCGATCATCCAGCACCCGTTCCACCCCCATCAGCAGGCCATTGCTGTTACTGGTGTAGCCGGCGGCGTTGCCGTCGGAGCGGGTATTGCCGTGGCCGCCCGCGACCTGCGCCCAGGCGCCGCCATCTTCGCGTACACGCAGGGGCCACAGACCACTGCTGCCGTTGCTGCTGTCGGTCATGGTGGCGGCGCTGTACTGGTAGTCATAGCGATCCGTCTCGGCCGAGGCCAGTTGCAGCTGGCTCATCGCCAGACCGCTGCCGGCGGAGAAGGCGGACCCGCCGCCGATGTTGCGGTTACCCAGGGTCTGCAGCGATTGGCCCATCAGGCCCAGCGTGGACAGGCCCTGATAGGCGCGCCCCCCCAGGCTCTCGAAGGCGCTGCGTGCCTGCGCCGCCGACAGGCCGTCGATCAGCGCCAGTTTGGCGCGCATGGCGCTGGACAGGCTTGCCAGCTGGCCGGCCTGGGTCAGGGCATTGGCCACGCTGGCCTGGTTGCCGTTGGTGGTGACCGAGGCATAGCTGTTGCCGTTGCGCGCCATCGTCAGTTGCACCGCATTGCCGGTATAGCTGACCGTAGGCGAAACAAAGGCAAAGTCGCTGCGCACGGCATTGAAGGTGCCGTTCACGGTGCCGCTGGTCGACAGGATGGTATAGGGCGTGCTCAGCGCATAGGCGCCGCTGCCGGCGGCGATGGACAGGCTGCCGGCCAGGGCGGCATTGCCGTTGACCTGGATCAGGCCGCCGCTGCCGTCGGCGCTGGTGCTGACCTGGGTAGTGGCGCCGTCCTGCAGGTTCAGATTGCCCTGCACCGTCAGCGTCGACGTGCCGGCCGTGGCCAGCGTGCCACCGGCGGCGACCGTGGTGCTGCCCACCGTGCCGGTGCCGGAGAGGGTGCCGCCACTGTTGACGCGCACTGTGCCACCCAGCACGCCGTTGACACTGAGCTTGCCGCCATTGACATTGGTGCTGCCGGCGAAGCTGGTCGAGTTGCCGCTGAAGACCGTTTCGCCGGCCAACTGGTTGATCGTGCCGTTGCCCGAGATGGCCGCTGCCAGCGTGTAGTTGCTGCTGCCGCTGGCATTGTGGTTCAGGTTCAGCGTACCGTTGCCGGCGCCGAAGGCCAGCGATGTGGTGTCGAGCTGGCCGGGCGCGGCTGCCGTGCTGCCAGGGGCGGCGCCAACGTTGAGGGTACCTGTGGAACCACTGCTGGTGGCGATGCGGATGACCGAGGCGGTAGCGCGCGCGCCGTCGCTGATGGTCAGGGTGCCATTGCCACCGGCCCCGACATGCAAGGAATTGGTGGTGATCCAGGCCGAGTTGGCACCGGTTAGCGTCACGCTGCCGTTGCTGTTGGCATTGTTGGCGATATAGCTGCGGTTGCCGGTGACCTGCCCACCATCGGAGATGGTCAACGTACCGTTGCCCAGACGACCAACATTGACGTCCGAACTGCTGCTCCAGGTGGAGCCGGCCCCGGTCACCGTCATGGTGCCGGAGGCGCCATTGAGGTCGCCCAGCAGCCCCTGCACATCGTTGATGCGGCCGCCGCCGGAAATGACTACGCTGCCTGTAGCACCATTGTTGTGCCCGACAAAGAAGTCTCCCGAGTGGTTCCAGACCGAGCCGCTGCCAGTGACGAGGGCGCTGCTGTTGGACCCCGCTTCGGTTCCCACATAGCCATCGGTGCTGGTGACGTTGCCGCCTCCCGAGATGGTCAGGTTGCCGCTGCCGACGTTGCCCACGTAGAGCACGCCGGTGTTGATCCATTTGGTGCCGCTGCCGGACACGGTGACATTGCCGCTGCTGCCGGCCAGGTGGCCGACCAGAGCGCCAGTATCGGTGACCACGCCGCCATTGCTGATGCTGAGGTTGCCGCTGGCGCCGTCGCCGTAGCCGATTGACAGGCGATCGCTGGCGGTGAAGTTGGCATTGTTGACCGTGAGCGTGCCGCGCGCGCCAGTGACGTCACCCAGATGCACGACCGCAGCGGTAGCATTGGCGCCACTGCTGACGGTGAGCCATCCAGTGCCGCCAGTGGAACCGGAGCTGGCATCGCCGCCCACGGTGAGGTTGCCCGCCGCCAGCGAAGAACCGGTGCCGCTGACGCTGACGCTGCTGTTGGAGGTGTCCTGGCGCCCGATTATCGTATTGGCGCTGCTGACATTGGCACTGCCGCTGATGGTGAGGTTGCCATTGTTGACCGTGCCCACGAAGAGCGAACCGGTATTGGTCCATCGACTGCCGGCGCCGCTGATAGCGACCGTTGCCAGTGTGCTGCTGGCGGTACCGATCACGCCGGTGACGGAATCTACCGTGGAACCACCGGTGATGGAAAGGCTGGCGCTGCCGCCACTGCCGATCGTGAGGCGGTCGCCGATCAGCCATTGCGCCCCGTTGATCAGGCTGGCGCTGCCATTGCTGCCGCCGCCGCTACCCAGCACCACCGAGCCGCTCATGTTGACGACACCGCCATCGATCTGCATCGTGCCGACCGCCCCGGTGTTGCCGATGACCAAGCCGTTGCCGATCAGGCTGCTGGCGGTATTGATCGTGAGGTTGCCTACGCCACCGCTGCCACCACCGACATAAGTGGTGCCGCTGACGTTGGCGACCGCCCCGGCGTCAAGCGTCAACGACCCGACGCCATTGAGGCCGACGATCGCATCGCCGCTGCTGTTGAGCCTGGCGCTGCCATTGGTGCCGCTGCCGGTATCTGCAGGTTGCCCACCGTACTGCCGCCGACGGTCAGTGCCTGGATGGTGGTATTGCTGGAAAGCACCGGATCGACGCCGGGATAGGCATTGATGACCGCAGCATCCGTGGATGTGGGGGCTGCCCCCGTCCATTGCCAGTTGCTGTTGTTGGTCCAGTTGTTGTCGACGTTGCCGGTCCACGACGCCACCTGAGCGTTCGCGGTGCTGCCGATCAGCAGCAGTGTTGCCAGTGCGCTGACTGGCAACGGTCTTGCATTAGCGAAGCTGCGCTTCGATTGCATGATTCCCCCCTGGGTAAGAGGCTGCCTGTTGCCGACATCTCTTTGCGGATGCGCTGGCGTTGCAGCCGATGCTTATTTTTGATTGATCTTTACGGAAAGCCGTCATGATTTTACAAGTATCAAAGCACTCTTATGGCGGGAGCGATTATTTTTTGTGGAAGCGGCTCCCCTCGGCGAGCCGCTTTTTGCTGTTGACGCGCCTACCAGAAATTTCGAGGCGCATCGATACATCGCAGTCGGCGCTGTTCGGAATCATTCGGTTCCAAATAACGGCGCGACTATCCGGCTGGCGACGATTGTCGCCCGGACGTGTGTTGTTAATCTACGGCTGGTAAAAACTTAGTTTTTGTCGAGCGCCTGCGCGCGTTGTTCCAGATGCCCCAGCAGCCGCTGCCCTTCGCTGGAATGGAACCAGTCGGCATGGCCGAGGAAGTAGGTGTCATAGGCCAGCGAAGCATTCTGCGGCGACTGCGTCACGCCATGGAAGTAATCCAGTTCGGCCAGCGCGAACTCGGCATGCACCAGCGGCAGCAAGGCCGCCAGGGCGCGCATCTGGCGTGCCGTCAGGGGCAGGGTGGCGGCATAGCCATCGAGCATTGCATCCAGCAGATCCAGGTGCACCAGCTGCACCGCCCGCTGGGGAATGGCCAACCATTCGACGATGTTGCGCTCGATGGCTGTAGCCAGGTCGTGCAAGGCGCAGGTGCGGTCACACAAGCCGAAATCGAGCACAGTCTGCACCTGTGCTTCACGCGTGGCATCGCTCCACAGCAGGTTGGAGGCGTGCCAGTCATTGTGCGTCCACAAGGGGACGAATTCATCCAGATAGGGTTTGAGTGCGGCATGCCAGGGCAGCAGGTGCTGCGCCACTTCGCCGCGCCAGGGGCGGCTTTCGAGATAGTCGGCAATGGCCGGGCGCTGCTCGATGTAATGCTGCAGTGGACGGACCGGATCTTCTTGCGAGAAGATGGTGAAGCTCGACACCAGCGGACGTGCTGGCCGCGCCGGCGCATCGTAACCGGCCGAGGCCTGGTGCAGGCGGGCCAGCATCTGTCCTGCTGAATGCGCATGGGTGCAACTGGTGAAGGGCGTCCACGACATCGCCTCGCGATACAGGTCGACCCCCGGCGCCAGCGGGAAAACTTCATAGGTCCAGTAATCGTCGGCCAGCGCGGTAGCGCCCTCAGCGGTGGCCAGGGCGTTGCTGACCGGCAGCCCGCCTGCCTGCAGGTGCGCGGCAAAGCGGTGCTCCTCGGCCAGCGCCGCCACGTCGCGCACGCGCGCATGATGGCGCTTGACGATGATGGGCCCGCTCTCGGTCTGCATGACGCAGGCCGCCGAGAACGGACGCGGACTGTGCCACTCCAGCCGCAGCGGCTGGCCCACGCCAGGGTAATGGCGCAGCACGCGCGCCACCTCGGCCGAGGTCAGCGCGGGCCAGTCGGAGATGACCGGCTCCACGCCCATGCCGTGGCTGATGACGCGGGTCAGGTGATGGGAAGCGGCGTCCATGGTGACTCAGCAGGGCGGCAAATCAGAAATCATATTGCAGCGACAGCCGCGCGGTACGCGGCGCACCGAGGTGTACATAGCCGTCGCCCAGGTACTGGCCGGCATCCTTCCAGTAACGCTTGTCGAAGACGTTGTCGAGGTTGGCGCGCAGGGTGGCGGTGTGGCCGCTGATACGCAACTGGTAGCGCAGGCCGGCATTGAACACATGCACCGCCGGCAGGCTCACGCTGCCATCGCGGGTGGCGGGCTTGCTGGCGCTGTAGAGCCAGCTGCCCATCAGGTTCACGCCTTCCACACCCGGCAGGGCATAGTCGGCATAGACGCTGCTGCGCAGGCGCGGCACGTTGACCACTTGCTGGCCATCGTAAGCAGCGGTGCCGGTGTCGCTGGCGCGCGCGCGGGTGGCCGTCACGCTGGCACCCACGGCCAGGCGCGGGGTGAGCTTGCCGCTGGCGCCGAGTTCGAGGCCGGTGTTGGTTTGCTTTCCTTGCTGGACGTAGGTGAATCCTTCTGGGGTGTCATCGGGCTGCTGAAATTCGTAGGCCTTGCGAATGCGGAATACGGCGGCGCTCAGTGCGAGGTCGGGGGAAACATCGTACTTCATCCCTGCCTCCAGTTGCCGAGCAACTGATGGTGGTAATACTTTGAATCTGTTGTTAGTCCAAAAGGGCGCTGTAGTACCCAACGTCAGCGTCTCGGCATAGCTGCCGTAGAGCGAGATGTTCGGCATCGGTTTGAAGATCAGCGCAAGCTGCGGCAGGAACAGGTTGCGCGAGGTGGTCCGAGTGACGCTACCGTCGTTGCCGAAGGCCTGCTCGTGGAGCCACACTTGGCGGCCCCCCGCGATGGCCTGCCAGCGCTCAGAAAATTGCAACCGATCACTGAAGAAAAGTGCCTTCTGTCGGCCGTCCAGATTTCTGTAGGCCGGTTGGATGATCGCATCTGCAGGAGCGAGCTGCTCGGTGCCGGTGTAGATATTCCCGCTTCCCACCTGCACGCTGAAGCCATCCGATTTATCCACCACCCGGCGCGACATGGCCACACCCATGGTCAGCTCATGCTTGAGCCAACCGGTCGCGAATTTGCCGATCATGACCGCTTGGGCTTCATCATTGCGGCGTTCGTCATTGGGCACGCGATAGTCATACACATCGAAATCGCCATTGGCCGCAAAGGTCGAGGAAGCCCCGCCACCGCTGCCGTAAGGGAAGGCCAGGTAGTCATCGATGACCGCCCGGCTGCGGCCGGCCTGCACGTAACCATGCCAGTTGGCATTGAAATCGGTATCCACCCGCAGGCGGTAGTTGAGCGAGCTGTCACGCACCGGCTGCGCCCATGATTGCGGCGTCAGCATGGTCTTGGGCGAGACGCCCGAGGGCAGCGTGGTGCCGCCCAGCAGCTGGTAACCGGCCACCGAGTGCTGGGCCTTCTGCTGGTATTCGGCATCGAATTGCACCAGCGTTTTCGATGACAGCGCCCAGGTCGCCGAGAGCGAAGCGAAGTCGCGCCAGCCATCGCCATTGTTGACGTAGGAGTGGATGTCTTCATGCGCGGCATTGATGCGCAGGCCGAACTGTTTCTGTTCACCGAAGAGCGTGCCCAGGTCGGTGGCCAGATAGCGCGATCCATAAGAGTCGGTCCCCAGCGTGATCGAACGCACATCGGCCGGGCGCTTGGTGACGTAATTGACGATGCCGCCCGCGCTGCTCACACCGGCCTGCAGGCCGGCCACACCCTTGAGGAATTCGACGCGCTCCTTGTTCTCCAGCGCGATGGTCTGTTCGCCGGCCACGGTGAGGCCATCGATGCGATAGGCGCTGGCCGGGTCCAGGGTGATGCCGCGGATGCTGAAGTTTTCGTAGTAACCGACCGGGGCATAGTTCTCGTTGATGGAGGCATCGTTCTTGACCACATCCGAGAGCAGGCGCGATTGCTGGTCGCGCATCTGCGCAGCGGTGACCACGGCGACCGAGGCGGGCGTATCGATCAGCGGCGCATCGTCGAAACCGGCCACGCCGGCCGAGCGCACGCGGCTGGCGTCGCGGCCGGTGCCGCTGGCGGTGACGTTGACGGTGGGCAGGGACTCGCCCTTGTCGTCGGCGGCGTCAGCCGCACGGGCGATGGCCGGAAGGCCCAGCGAGGTGCCGGCCAGCGTCAGCATGAGCGTGGAGGCCAGGGGTGCAATGCGTTTCATCGTGGTTCTGTCGTGGAAAGGAAGCAGCAGGAGCGCGCCGGGCACGCTCCCTCATTGAGGTTCGGGTGGAAGTTCAGCGATTGCGCGCCGAGGCAACGGCACGGCCGAGGTCGGCCACCGACATCGCATAGAAGTAGCTGCGATTGTACTGCGTGATGGCGTAGAAGTTGTTGGTGGCCACCCAGTACTCGGTCGGGCCGGTGCCGTTCTGCAGGTCGACCAGGCCGTAGCGCAGGCCGGCCGGCAGGGCGGACGTGGAGATGCCGGCCGCCTGCAGTTCCTCGACGGTGTACTTGGCTTCCAGGCCCTGGTTGAGCATGGCTTCCCACTGGCGGTTGTCATTCGAGACCGTGACCGGGAAGGCCACCGGTTCACCGCGCTGCCAGCCGTGCACGGCCAGGTAGTGGGCCACGCTGCCGATGGCGTCCACCGGCGAATTGCGCAGGTCGATCTTGCCATCGCCATCGAAGTCCACCGCGTATTCGCGGATGCTGCCCGGCATGAACTGCGGCCAGCCGATGGCGCCGGCGTACGAGCCGCGCAAGGACATCGGATCGATGCCGGCCTCGCGCGCCAGCAGCAGGGTGTTTTCCAGTTCGCCCCGGAAGAAGGCCATGCGGGCGTCACGGTTGGCGGTGTTGGGGTAGTCGAAGGCCAGCGTGGTCAGCACATCCATCACGCGGAAGTTGCCGGTGTTGCGGCCATAGACGGTTTCCACGCCGATGATGCCGACGATGATTTCCATGGGCACGCCGTATTGCGCCTCGGCGCGGGCCAGGGCCACGCCATAGGTGTTCCAGAAATCGACACCGGCATTGATGCGCACCGGTTCCACGAAGCGCGCGCGGTAGGCCGCCCAGTTCTTGGGCTTGGTGCTGGGGGCCGGCTTGATGAGCTGGATGGCGCTGTCCACGTAGCGGGTCTGGGCGAAGAGGGCGTTGAGATCGCCGCGCTGGAACTGGTTGCGTTCGGCCATCTCATCCATGAAGCGGGCCACGTCCTTCCACTCGTTGAAGTTGACGAACTCGCCCTGGTCGTCAGCGGCCACCTTCTTCTTGGCTTGCGGCTTGGCTTTTTTCTCTGCCGCTTTCTTGTCTTTCTTGTCCACCGCCTTTTTCTGGGTTTTCTTGTCCACAGGCTTGCCGTCCTGCGCCTGCACGGTCATCGGCAAGGCACACAGTGTGGACATCAGCAGGGTGGAGGCGAGGGCGGTCAGGCGAGGCAGGGAAATGGGCATGAGCAGGATGAGCAGCAGGGGAGGCCAGACAAGCGGGCAAGTATACCGCATCGGCCGTCGCGCCCCGCGCTGGTGCATGATGCCGACGCGGCTTTGACCACGTCAGGCGACAGCCAATGTACACTAGTCCAAGGAGACAACCCGGCTAGGCTGGTGTTTGCCGGGTGGCAATATCATCGCAACAAGATCGCAACGAGATTGCAACAAGAGCAAGAATGACCACCGCCATCTATACGCACGCCGATTGCCAGCGCCATGAAATGGGTGACTGGCACCCCGAGACGCCCGCTCGCCTGGAGGCGATCGAAGACCAACTGATTCTGAGCCGCATCGACCAGTTCCTCGACCGCCGCGAAGCCCCGCTGGCCGATCCGGCCGAACTGGAGCGGGTGCACACCGCCGCCGCCGTCGATTACGTGCGCGAGCACAGCCATGCCTTAAGCCTCTCGGGCGAACACTACCATTCGGTCGATGGCGACACCCTGCTCAACAAGCACAGCTGGAAAGCTGCCCTGCGCGCGGCGGGCGCGGCGGTGGCCGCCACCGATGCGGTGCTGGCCGGCGAACTGGACAATGCCTTCTGCGCAGTGCGTCCGCCGGGCCATCACGCCACACCCGGCCAGGCCATGGGCTTCTGCCTGTTCAACAACGTGGCGGTGGCGGCGCGCCATGCGATCGACGTGCATGGGCTGGAACGCGTGGCCGTCATCGATTTCGACGTGCATCACGGCAATGGCACCGAAGACATCTTCGCCCATGATCCGCGGGTGCTGATGGTGAGTTTTTTCCAGCATCCCTTCTATCCCTTCTCGGGCGACGGGCCGACCGAATCGCACATCGTCAACGTGCCGGTGCCGGCCTATTCCGATGGCAGTGCGGTGCGTCAGCTGGTGACCGAGAAATGGCTGCCGGCGCTGCATGCGCACCAGCCGCAGATGATCTTCATCTCGGCCGGTTTCGACGCCCACCGCGAGGATGACATGGGCCAGATGGGCCTGGTGGAAGCGGATTACGCCTGGATGACGCGGCAGATCATGAAGATCGCCGACCAGTACGCCAAGGGCCGCATCGTCAGTTGCCTGGAGGGCGGCTACAACCTCTCTGCGCTGGGGCGCAGCGTGGTGGCCCACCTGAAGGTGCTGGCCGACCTGGAATGAATCTTAGATTTTCCACAGGTGTTTCTAAGAAATGGTGCGATAAAAACTAAGGTTTTTATCGCGCCTTGTTTTTATGCACAGGGCACAGGGTGCAGTCTGTACGGCGTGCGCTGCATTCTTCATCCAACCTCGGCAGGCGCATTGGCCTCATGTGCCTCATGCGCCTCATGGGGCTCATAGGCCTCATAGGCCGCAATGATCGCATCGGCCACCGCCCGCACCCGTGCCGTGCGGTTCAGGTCGCTGTGCAGCACCAGCCACATGTCGTAAGGCACGGCCCGCTGCGGCCAGATGCGCACAAGGCCGCTGGCCTTGTCGCCTACGTGGGTGGGCAGTTCGCCAATGCCGAAACCGGCCTGCAGGCTGTCGTACATGACCAGTCCGGTACTGACTTCCATGGCCACGCTGGCGTGGGCGATGGATTCGCCGCAGATCTGCTCGGACTTGCTGGGCGAGACGCTGCGCGGATAGATCACCACGTCATGTCCCTTCAGGCCCGTACCGGGATCGGGCAGGCCGCGCTTTTTCACATAGGCTTTCGAGGCGTACATGCCGGTATGCAGCCGCTTCAGGTGGCGCGCGATCAGGTCCGGCGCGTCCGGGCGCACGGTGCGCACGGCGATGTCGGCCTCGCGCTTGGTCAGGTTGGTGATCTGGGTGGAGGTTGAGAGCACCACGCGGATTTTCGGATGTGCCTGGCGCAGCCGGTGCAAGGCCGGTAACAGGAAATGGCGCGCCGTGATGTCGGTGGTCGCCAGCCGCACCACGCCGCACAGCCGTTCATCCATGCCCTGCATCTGGCGTTGCAGTTGTTCCGCGCCTTGCTCCATCTGGGTGGCGGCTGCCGCCGCCAGTTCGCCCGCCGGGGTGGGCACATAGCCGCTGGGCGTGCGCAGGAACAGGCGCGCACCCAGCGAGCTTTCCAGAGAGGCCAGACGGCGGCCCACAGTGGCCTGGTCGATCTCCAGATGTTCGGCGGCCCCGCGCAGGGTGCCCACGCGATAGATGGCCAGGAAGATGCGGGCGTTGTCCCAATCCATGATGTGCCTTTGCTGCAAGAGGGGATTGCGTGAGGGGAGGGTGATGCAAATTTGCATCAGCGCGCTGATTTTATACCTCTTTATTGCATCACTGCCCAAGCCTAGAATCTGCCCCATTGAACCCCGCCCCGGCGTTTCCCGGTCGCGGGATTGCGGTTCTCCCTCGCACCCTGCGTGCAGAAAGTCTTGTTGCCATGTCTTCCACCCAATGCCCTCGTGCGCCAGCCCCGGTGCTGGCACCTCCCCTTGCCGATGCCGCCCCGCATGCCGGCATGCTGCCGCTGGTGGCCCTGGCCATCGGTTTCGTCATGGCCATGCTGGATGTGACGGTGGTCAACGTCGGGCTGTCCAATATCTCCACCAGCCTGGATGCGCCCTTGTCGATGCTGGTGTGGATCGTCGACGGCTACACGCTGACCTTTGCCGCCATGCTGCTGGTGGGTGGCGCCCTGGCCGACCGCTTCGGTGCGCGCCGGCTTTATCTGACCGGCCTGTGCCTGTTCGTACTGGCCTCGCTGCTGTGCGGGGCTGCACCCAACGGGCCCTTCCTGATCGCGGCTCGCCTGCTGCAGGGGTTGGGCGCGGCCTTCTTCATGCCCAGTTCGCTGAGCCTGCTCACCCACGTGTATGAGGATGACCGCGTGCGTGCCCGCATGCTGGGCGTCTGGTCGGCCACCGTCGGCCTGGCCGCGGCTGCCGGGCCGCTGCTGGGCGGCGTGCTGATCCACTGGCTGGGCTGGCGCAGCGTGTTCCTCATCAACGTGCCGGTGGGCCTGCTGGGTTTGCTGATGGCGCGCAAGCTCATTCCCGAGGTCGCCGGGCACGCCCGTGCGCTGCACCTCTTCAGCCACCTGGCCGGGGTGGTGATGTTGGCAGGGCTTTCCTTCGTGCTGATCCAGGGACCGGTGTATGGCTGGGTTTCGCCGCGCATCCTGGCGGCACTGGCGGTGGCGGTGCTGGCCGCCGTGGCGCTGGTGCGCCATGAACTGCGCGGCATTGCGCCGCTGCTGCCCAAGGCCTTGTTTGCCACCCCGCAGTTTGCGGCGGCCAATGGCATTGGCTTTCTGATCAACTTCGGCATCTATGGCAACCTGTTCTACCTGGCGCTGTTCCTGCAGCAGGGACGCGGCGCGGATGCCCTGCAGACCGGCCTGCAACTGGTGCCGATGATGGCTGTGGTTTTCTTCGGCAACCTGATGTCGGGCCGCATGGCCGCGCACTGGGGGCCGCGCGTGCCGCTGCTGCTGGGCCTGTCGGTGGGGACCGTCTTCACCGTCGTGGCCATGAGTTTCCGTCCCGAGACGCCGTACTGGCTGCTGGCCCTGGTGTGCGCCGCAGCCAACCTGGGCATCAGTACCGCCATCCCCTCCATGACCACGGTGGTCATGCAGGTGGCCGGCAAGGCCCACGCCAACAGTGCGGCGGCGGCGCTCAATGCCAATCGCCAGATCGGTGCCTTGGTCGGCGTGGCCCTGATGGGCGCGATCCTGCACAGCATTGAGGGCTGGAACCTGCGCAATCCGCTGGCCTTCGGTGTGATGGCGCTGGGTTATGGCGTCGCCCTGTGGCTGGTGTGGCGCTTCGTAGGTGTTGTCAAGGAGCAATGGGTGACGCGCCGCACGTGAGCGCGGGTGTTGTTCCCCGTCCAACGGCCTGCCCCGACTTGCGCGCGGCAGGCCGTTTTCTTGGGGATTTGTTAGGGATTGGCGGGGCAGGGCCGTAAAATAGCGCCTTCAACGAAATACGCATCAGAAAGAAGCTCCGCATGTCCATCCAATGGTTCCCCGGTCACATGAACTCCGCCCGCCGCAAGGCCGCGGAGAGCATGGAAAAAGTCGATATGGTCATCGAAGTGGTCGATGCCCGCCTGCCGCAGGCCAGCTGCAATCCCATGATCGAGCAGCTGCGCAATGCGCGCCAGCGTCCTTGCCTGAAGATCCTCAACAAGACCGACATGGCCGATCCGGTGGCCACCCAAGCCTGGATCGACTACTACAACAGCCAGAAGGGCGTCACCGCCGTGGCCCTGTCCTGCAAGAAGCCCTCCGATGTGGCGCGCGTGCCCAAGCTGGCCATCCAGGTGGCGCCGCATCGCGGCACTGCCTTGAAGCCGCTGCGCATGATGATCATGGGCATCCCCAACGTGGGCAAGTCGACCCTGATGAATGCGCTGCTGAAAAAGCGCGTGGCCGCCGTCGGCGATGAACCGGCCGTGACCAAGACCCAGCAGCGTCTCTATCTGGGCAACAACATGGTGCTCACCGATACCCCCGGCATGCTCTGGCCCAAGATCGAGCATCCCAGCGATGGCCTGATGCTGGCGGCCAGCCATGCGGTGGGCAGCAATGCGCTGATCGAAGAGGAAGTGGCGACCTTCCTGGCCGACCTGCTGCTGCAGCGCTATCCGCAGCTGCTCAAGGCGCGCTATGGCTTCAATACCGAAGGCATGGATGGCGTGGCGGTGGTGGAGGGCGTGGCGGCCAAGCGCGGCTTCCGTCTCAAGGGCGGCGAGTACGACTTCGAGAAGGCCGCGCACACCTTCCTGCAGGATTACCGCAGCGGTGCATTGGGCCGCATCTCGCTGGAGACGCCGCAGTCGCGTGCCGAGCTGCTGGCGACCTATCAGTCCACCGACAATCCCGATGCCCTGCAGGCCGAGGATGACGAGGAAGACGACGAGGACTACGACTGGCGAGACGCTCCGGATCACCGGGGGCGTTGAATCTAAGTTTTGCTTTCCGGAAAACTTAGAAACCGGATCTCAAAAACTAAGTTTTTGGGAAATCACCGAAAAGCCGCTGATTCCCGTCCAATGAAAAAGGCCAGCTCGATGAGCTGGCCTTTTCGTTGATGCAGGCAAGTCAGGCGTTGCGTTGCGGATTACCAGGAGGTGATCACGGAACCCTTGTACTTTTCCAGCACGAACTTCTTCACTTCCGGGCTGTGGTAAGCCTTGACCAGCTTGGCGACCCAGGGCTTGTCCTTGTCGGCGATACGCACGGCGATCACGTTGGCGTAGGGACCGGTGGAGGCTTCCACGGCGATCGCATCCTTGGTCGGCGACAGGCCGGCCGATTCGGCGTAGTTGCCGTTGATGACGGCAGCGTCGAAGTCATCCAGCGAACGCGGCAGCTGGGCGGCATCCAGTTCGACGATCTTGATCTTCTTCGGATTTTCCACGATGTCCAGCGGGGTTGCCTTCAGGCCGGCATCGGCTTTCAGCTTGATCACGCCCTTGGCTTGTAGCACCAGCAGGGCGCGGCCACCGTTGGTCGGATCGTTGGGCACGCCCACGCGTGCACCTTGCTTGAGGTCGTTGAGCGACTTGATCTTCTTGGAGTACACGCCCATCGGGAAGGTGATGGTGCTGCCCACGCTCACGAACTTGTAGCCGCGGTCCTTGATCTGCGCATCCAGGTAGGGCTGGTGCTGGTAGGAGTTGGCGTCCAGGTCGCCGGCCGACAGGGCCGCGTTGGGCTGGATGTAGTCGGTGAATTCGATGACCTTCATCTGCACGCCGTCTTTTTCCAGCAGCTTCTTGACCTGTTCCATGATCTCCGCGTGGGGACCTGCGGTCACGCCCATCTTGATCTGGTCTTCGGCCATTGCCGGGGCAGACACCAGGCCGGCGGCCAGGCCCAGGCCTGCGATGAATTGAATCAACTGACGACGCTTCATGACTTTCCTTTCGAGCTTTGAGGTGGGCAGCCGATAGCTGCCATTTTTTATGAGTTGTAGCGCTCAGCGGTGGCTGAGCTTGCGGACCAGCAGGTCTCCCAGGGATTGCACCAGCTGGACGAACACGATCAGGATCAGCACCACGGCCAGCATCACTTCCGGCAGGAAGCGCTGGTAGCCGTAGCGGATGCCCAGGTCGCCCAGGCCGCCGCCACCGATGGCACCGGCCATGGCCGAATAACCGACCAGGCTGACGAAGGTGATCGTGAGACCGGCGACGATACCAGCAAATGCTTCAGGCACCAAGACCTTGTAAATGATTTGCCAGGTGGTGGCGCCCATGGCTTGCGCCGCTTCCACCAGGCCGTGATCGACTTCGCGCAGGGCGGTCTCGACCAGGCGCGCAATGAAGGGCGCGGCGGCGATGGTCAGCGGCACGATGGCGGCGGCCGTGCCGATGGAGGTGCCCACGAAGAAGCGCGTCATCGGGATCACCGCCACCAGCAGGATGATGAAAGGCGTCGAGCGCACCGCATTGACCAGCAGGCCGGCGATGCGGTTGAAGGCGACGTTGGGCAGCACGCCCTTGGATTCGGTGATGTGCAGGGCGATGCCCAGCGGAATGCCGAGCAGTGAGCCGACCACGCCCGAAATCACCACCATCATCAGCGTCTCGCCGAAGGAGCTGACGAACAGATCGATCAGTTCAGATGACATGGTTGAGCTCCTCGACGACCACGCCCTGCTCGCGCAGGTATTGCATGGCCTGGTTGATGTTGTCCTGGGTGCCGTTGGCGAGGATCGCCAGCGAACCGAATGCCTGGCCCTGGATCTCGTCGATCTGGCCGTGCAGGATGTTGAAATTCAGGTTGAAGCGGCGCACCGCTTCCGACAGGTGCGGCTGGTCCACATCGTTGCCGGTGAAGGCGAAGCGGAACAGGTGGTCGGTGCCCTGGCCAGCGTCAGCACGCGCCAGGCGTTCACGCAGGCGGGCCAGCACGCCCTTGGGCAGCTCGTGGGCGATGACGTCGCCGATCAGCGCGCGGGTGACTTCATGGCGCGGCTGGCGGAACACATCCAGCACTTCGCCCTGTTCAATCACCTGGCCGGCTTCCATCACGGCTACGCGGTCGCAGATCTGCTTGATGACTTCCATCTGGTGCGTGATCAGCACGATGGTCAGGCCCAGCTCCTTGTTGATCTTGCGCAGCAGTTCGAGGATGGAGCGGGTGGTTTCCGGGTCCAGCGCCGAGGTGGCTTCGTCCGAGAGCAGGACCTTGGGATCGTTGGCCAGGGCGCGGGCGATGCCCACGCGCTGCTTCTGGCCGCCGGAAATCTGCGCCGGATAGCGATCGCGCAGGGCGGTCAGGCCGACCAGTTCCAGCAAGGGTTCGACCTTGGCGGCGATCTCCGACTTGCTCTTGCCGGCCAGTTCCAGCGGCAGGGCGATGTTGTCGTAGACGCTGCGCGAGGAGAGCAGGTTGAAGTGCTGGAAGATCATGCCGATGCCACGGCGCGCTTCGCGCAACTGGGAGGCCGACAGCGAGGTCAGGTCCTGGCTATCAAGCACGATGCGCCCGGAAGTGGGACGGTTCAGCAGGTTCAGGGTGCGCACCAGCGTGCTCTTGCCGGCGCCGCTGCGGCCGATGATGCCAAAGATCTCGCCCTTGCGGATCGACAAATCGACATTGCGCACCGCTTCGACATTGCCGAACCGCTGGGTGACAGCTTGTATTTCGATCATGATGGAAAAGAAGAATGGCAGCGGGCGCCCGGGTGCCAGTGCCAGCGCGGCATCGTGGGACGCTGCGGGCGGGTCAGGACCTCAGGTCTCCACTGCCATCAATATTTTTATAAGAAGCCGCTATTTTAAGGCGGCACAGTTATATGGGGAAAATAAATTTTCGTCTATGCATATAACCGATGCGTCTTAGCATCGGGCGGGAACCCGCCTGCAGAGCGGCTTTGCGGGCAAATATGCACAGCGGGCTGCGGCGCTTGACTCGATGTTGAGCGAGAAAGTTGTCGAATAAGTTTTGTCGTTCACCTCATTTTTTCACTGAATGCCATCTGTGGCGGTGCCAGGGCTTATCTTCCTGAATTTTTTTGTCCGGCGTGCTGCAGCGCGCCGGGCCAAGCCCCGGAATCCTTCCCATGTACGCCTTTCCCGTCACTGACCTGGCCGAGCGTCTCGACGCGCTGCTGGAGCTGGCCGATATCGACGAAGTCATCCTCACCCGAGCGGGTGCCGACAACCTGGTGCTGGTGCGCGAACCGGTCTGGCGCGGGGTGCAGGAAGCCCTGCACCTGCTGGGCAACGACCTCAACGCGGAGCGCCTGCTGTGCAGTCTGCTGCAGTTGCGCGCCGAACTGCTGCCGCAGAAGGACACACCGTGACGCCGCTGTGGATGTCTCCCCTGGCGCGCGAGGACCTGGCCTGGTGGCGCCGCCACGACCGCCGCGTTGCGCGCCAGTTGCTTCATCTGATGCGCCGGCTGCGTGACGGCGCTTGCATTGCATCAGCCCGCCAGGTGGGCTTGCCCCTGCGCTTGCCGGGTCTTTATGCGGTGCGCCTGCAGGGTGAGCACCGGCTCGTCATCGAACGCGTGGCAGGCAGGGTCGTGATTCACCAGTGCCGTTTTCACTACTGAGTACCAGGTCAGCGGGCCGACTGGTTTGCGCGACATTGGTTGCTATAAAGCTACAGAATAGTCTCATAAAGCAATGCATTTCAAAGAATGATGCTTTTGAGAAAATAAAGTCGGTTTAGATTTGCCGTGACTTCTTGAACTTTCATTGGGAAGCCCGGGTGGTCCGCTTGCCGTGCAGCGGTACCGCCCTTCAATCAACAGCAATCAAACCACTACGGAGTACTCTATGAAAAAGTCCATCCTGGCACTGGCCGTGCTGGCGGCCTTCGGCGGCGCGGCGCATGCGCAGAGCGGCGTGACCATCTACGGCGCGGTTGACGCCAGCCTGTCCTACACCAACAAGATCTCCACTGGCGGCAAGGATACGGGCGGCCAGATGGCGCTCGATTCCGGCCTGATGAAGGGTTCGCGCCTAGGCGTCAAGGGCGTGGAAGACCTGGGCGGCGGTATCAAGGCCTTGTTCACCATCGAGAACGGTTTCAGCGTCGATACCGGCGAAGCTGGCCAGAAGGGCGTGCTGTGGGGCCGTCAGGCGACCGTGGGCCTGTCGGGCAACTTCGGTACGGTACTGGCCGGTCGCCAGAAGGATGTGTTGGATGACGTGGGCAGCATCACCTCCCCGGGCGACTTCGGTGGCGTGGTCAGCCGTGTTCACTCGCTCAATCTGGATCGCACCAATGGCGAGCGCGTCAACAACTCCATCCGCTACAACACCCCGAACCTGAACGGCTTCACCGGCAGTGTCATCTATGGCTTCGGCGAGCAGGCTGGCAGCACCGGCGCCGGCCAATCCTTTGGTCTGGGTGGTACTTACGCCAATGGTCCGCTGAACATTGGCCTGGGCTACTTCCAGAGCAAGATGGGCGGCAAGTCCGCCAGCGACGTCAACGGCGCGGCCGCTTGCAATGGCGCAGTGATGGCCATGGGCAAGGACAAGATCGGCGACAAGGCGGGCGACACTTGCCTGAAGACCTGGACGCTGGCGGCCGCGTACCAGTTTGGACCGGCGCGGGTCTATGGCTCCTACTCGCGCGTGAAGCTGCCGTTGGCCAAGGTGCCGTCGGAAATCGCCGACAATCCGAAGCACGACTACAGTTTCGCTTCGCTGGCACATCCCAAGGACCGTCATGACACGCCTCTCTACAACATGCCAGGCGACGGCGACTTCGTCATTGGCGGCTACAACAACGAGTCCAGCAGCACGCTGGACTTCGGCGTGCACTACCAGGTCTCGCCGGCCCTGTCGCTGATCAGCAGCCTGCAGTACACCCGCGCCAAGTTCGCACGCAGCGCCGACGGCCGTCTGCTGCAGGTCAACCTGGGCGCCAAGTACCAGCTGTCCAAGCGCACTTCCACCTACGCCGTCGTGCGCAACCTGCGTTCGTCCGACATGTACAGCGTTGGCCTGGCCAGCGACCGTGTGCCGGGTAGTGATCGCAGCCAGACCGGCATCAACGCCGGCCTGATCCACAGCTTCTAAGTTCTGGCACTGCATCGGGCTCGTGGGAGCCTGATGTTTGGCCCGCATCCGTCAGGATGCGGGCTTTTTTTGCGCGCCGCTGAACGCGCAGATCAATAAAAAAAACCCGCATCATCGCTGATGCGGGTTTTTTGCTTGCGGCACAGGCCATGCGATGCATGGCCCGCAGCCGGAAGGCCAATTACATCATGCCGTCCATGCCGCCCATGCCGCCCATACCACCCATGCCGCCAGGCATGCCGGCCGGCTTGTCCTCGGTCACTTCGGCCACCAGGGCGTCGGTGGTCAGGATCAGGCTGGCCACGGAGGCAGCGTTTTGCAGGGCCGAACGGGTCACCTTGGCCGGATCCAGCACGCCCAGTTCCACCAGGTCACCGTAGGTGCCGTTGGAGGCGTTGTAGCCGAAGTTGCCCGAACCTTCCAGCACCTTGTTCACCACCACCGACGGCTCGTCGCCGGCGTTGAAGACGATCTGGCGCAGCGGCTCTTCGATGGCGCGCAGCACGATCTTGATGCCGGCTTCCTGATCGGCGTTGTCGCCCTTGAGGTCCTTGACGTTGGCGCGAGCGCGCAGCAGGGCCACGCCACCGCCAGGCACGACGCCTTCTTCAACTGCAGCGCGGGTAGCGTGCAGGGCGTCTTCGACGCGGGCCTTCTTTTCCTTCATTTCGACTTCGGTGGCAGCGCCAACCTTGATCAGCGCAACACCGCCGGCCAGCTTGGCCACGCGCTCTTGCAGCTTTTCACGATCGTAGTCGGAGGTGGCTTCGCCGATCTGGGTACGGATCATCGCCACGCGAGCTTCGATGCCAGCGGCGTCGCCGTTGCCGTCGATGATGGTGGTGTTTTCCTTGCCGATTTCAACGCGCTTGGCTTGGCCCAGTTCAGCCAGGGTAGCCTTTTCCAGGGTCAGGCCGACTTCTTCGGCGATCACTTGGCCGCCGGTCAGGATGGCGATGTCTTCCAGCATGGCCTTGCGGCGGTCGCCGAAGCCAGGGGCCTTGACAGCAGCGGTCTTCAGGATGCCACGGATGTTGTTGACCACCAGGGTAGCCAGGGCTTCGCCTTCGACGTCTTCAGCCACGATCAGCAGCGGACGGCCAGCCTTGGCGACTTGTTCCAGCACCGGCAGCAGGTCACGGATGTTGGAGATCTTCTTGTCGAACAGCAGGATGAAGGGATTGTCCAGGGCGACGATCTGCTTCTCTTGGTTGTTGATGAAGTACGGCGACAGGTAGCCACGGTCGAATTGCATACCTTCGACGATGTCCAGTTCGTTTTCCAGCGACTTGCCGTCTTCCACGGTGATGACGCCTTCCTTGCCGACCTTTTCCATGGCCTTGGCGATGATGTCGCCGATGTCCGCGTCGGAGTTGGCCGAGATCGAGCCGACTTGAGCGATTTCCTTGGAGGTGGTGGTGGGCTTGGCCAGGTTCTTGACTTCGCCGACGATGGCGGTGACAGCCTTGTCGATACCGCGCTTCAGGTCGGTCGGGTTGAAGCCGGCGGCGACGTACTTGAAGCCTTCGCGCACGATGGCTTGGGCCAGCACGGTAGCGGTGGTGGTACCGTCACCGGCGTTGTCGGAGGTCTTGGAAGCGACTTCCTTGACCAGCTGGGCACCCATGTTTTCCAGCTTGTCCTTCAGTTCGATTTCCTTGGCGACGGAAACGCCGTCCTTGGTCACGGTCGGGGCGCCGAAGCTGCGCTCCAGCACGACGTTGCGGCCCTTGGGACCCAGGGTGACCTTGACTGCGTTGGCCAGGATGTTGACGCCGTTGACGACCTTGGCGCGTGCTTCATCGCCGAAAATAACTTGCTTTGCTGCCATGTTGGATTCTCCAGAAATTCGGTTCAGTTCATGTCGCCGGGCTCGGGCCTGAAGGTTCAGGGAGCACCGGCTGCTGTCTTGTTGCCGATGGCCTTCATGTTTTCGCTATCTATATAGAAGGAAAAGGAAGGCCGGATGCCGAATTACTTCTCGACGACGGCGAACAGGTCTTCTTCGCGCATGACCAGCAGTTCCTGGCCATCGATCTTCACGGCCTGGCCGGAATACTTGCCGAACAGAACGCGGTCGCCGACCTTCACGGCCAGTTGGCGGACCTTGCCATCTTCCAGGATCTTGCCGTTGCCGACGGCCAGGACCTCGCCTTGGTCCGGCTTTTCGGTCGCTGCGTCAGGCAGAACGATACCGGAAGCAGTCTTGGTTTCCTGGTCGAGGCGCTTGACGATAACGCGATCGTGCAAAGGGCGAAGATTCATGAGAACTCCTTAATTTTCAATAAGTTAGCATTGATTGCGGCGATGCCTGCAACGGTTTTCTTCCAAATGCAGCAGACGTCACCGCATGAAAAAGGGGATTGCGTCCGGCGGCGCTGTTAGCACTCTGCCGTGACGAGTGCTAAGTATAGGGATGGGTTGGGGAATTTTCAAGGCGTCAATTGCCGTGTTTGAGCGGCAGGGCTGCGCACCGGCACTCAAATAAATTCGAGGTCAATTGAAAAAAATACAGACATGCCTCGGAATTCATAAAATTCAGAATGCGAATCATTATTATTGCGGCTCTTTTGACTCAGTCCAGAAGAGCCTTTTTTTATAAGCAATGAGCGGCGGAGGTTCGCCCGTATTTTTATTGGACCGAAATGTAATGAAGAACAATCAGGCCCCTTTCAACCATGCACGCGATCTGCGTATCGCCACCTCAACCTTCGCCTCGCTGGTGATGCTCGGTTTTCCGCTGGCTGGCATGGCGCAACAACCTGCCGCGCCAGGCACGCAGGCCGCGCTGGAGCCGATCCAAGTCAGCAGCGACTGGCTCGGCACTGGCCTGGAGAGCAGCGTGAAGACCTATCCCGGCGCCCGCACCGTGGTGAAAAAGCAGGAGATCGACAGCACCGGTGCCATCAGCATCGGCGAGGTGATGCGCCGCATTCCCGGCGTGCAGTCCAGTGACAGCGCCGGTACCTCCGGCAGTGCCATTGCCTTGAACATCGGCGTGCGCGGGCTGACCGGACGCTTTTCGCCGCGCTCCACCGTCCTGCTCGATGGCATCCCCTTGTCGGTGGCCCCCTACGGCCAGCCCCAGCTTTCGTTTGCGCCCGTGAGCCTGAACAACATCGAATCGATCGACGTCGTCCGTGGCGGCGGTGCAGTGCGCTTCGGCCCGCAGAACGTGGGCGGCATCATCAATTTCAAGACGCGCTCCATTCCGGCAAGCCAGGGCATTTCGGGTGATGCTTCGGTGCGCTACAACAGCTACGGCAAGGGCGGCGGCAATGCGCAGTACACCGCCTTCGCCGGCGGCCAGAGCGATACTGGCCTGGGCATGGCCTTCCTGTACTCAGGCCAGGACGGCAGCGGATGGCGCGACAAGAGCAATGAACACCTCAATGATTTTGCGCTGAAGATGCGCTACGAAATTTCACCGGCCTCCGAGCTTTACGCCAAAGTCAATTACTACGACGTGATGAGCCGCACCCCGGGCGGCCTGAGCACCGCGCAGTACGCCGCCGATCCGTTCCAGAACACCCGTCGCCGCGACAACTGGAGCGGCACCCGCAAAGGCTTCGACGTGGGCTACCTCAATACCCTGTCGGACCATCAGGAGCTGGAGATCCGGACCTACTTCAACCAGGCGACCCGCCAGAGCACCTTGATCAATACGACCGGCGTGCGCCTGTCGCATCAGCCGCGCAACTACGAAACGCTTGGCATCGAGCCCCGCTACACGCAGCGCTTTGCCTGGGGCAGCACCACGCATGATGTCACCGTCGGCTACCGCATCATCCGCGAGCGCGGGGATGACAACATCTACAACGAAGCGGTCCGCACCGGTGTGTTGAGCGGATTCACCCAGTTCCAGAACAGTACCGACGCCCACGCCGGCTACATCGACGACAAGATCGCTGTCGGCAAATGGCGTATCACGCCGGGCCTGCGTTTCGAACAGGTGCGCTCAAGCCGCTACGAATCGGGCAAGAACGCGCCTTATGAGGTGGCCAACGACAAGCTGCTGCCCTCGGTCAACCTCGCCTACCTCCTCACCGAGCAACTGACCTTGTTCAGCAACTACAACACCTCCTTCGGTGTGGTGCAGAATTCGCAACTCAACACCATGTCCTCCGCCAATCCCCTGTCGCCCGAGCTGGCCCGGACGGTGGAAGGCGGTGTGCGATGGAAGAGTGCGCAGGCTTCCGCCGAGGCGACCCTGTTCAACATCAATTTTGACAACCAGATCGTGTCGGTGCAGGGAACGATGCCCAATGTCTTCCGCAACATCGGCAGGACCCAGCATGATGGCGTCGAGCTGGCGATGGACTATGCCTTCGACCAGGACAGCCCCCTGGAAGGCTGGTCGGTCTTCGCCAACTACACCTACACCCGGGCCCTGCAGAAGTCGGGCAGCAACCCGGGCAAGGACTTGCCCTTCTATGCGCGCACGACCGACACGCTCGGGGTGCGCCTGCAAACCGGCCCTTGGACCGTGAACCTGTCGACGACGCACCAGGGCCGGCAGTTTGCCGATGAAGCCAACACCCTGGCCGAAAGCGCGGATGGCAGCATCGGGGAAATCCCGGGCGTGCGTCTCTGGAATGCGCAGGCGAGCTGGAAAGTGCCGGGCAAGAAGGGATTCGACCTCACGGCGGGCGTCAACAACCTGCTGGACCGTCGCTACTTCACCCGTACCGTGGATGGCAATCTGGGCAAACTGGTCGGCGCGCCGCGGACCGTCTATGTGCAAGGACGTTACGCATTCTGACCGACCTGCGGTGAACGAAATCGCGCATGGTCCACCGCCACCGTCGTTCACCTTCCCCTTCCCCAAGCCTCGCCCCGCATCCGGGGCGACATGAAGAAAAATTCCCGCCTGGCGGGAATTGATCCATGAAACTGAGGCTGGCTTCCCGAGCCAGCCTCGTTGCAACTGCAGTTTTCTTTTGTTTCCCCTCCCTTATTGGTGCGTTCCTTCGCATCCTGATTCAAAAAAGTGCATAAAACGTGCGATATGAATGAAGCGCCGCGTTGGCACGGAACTCGCTCTCCCAGCCGCACCATTACGGTGTATTCTGCCCGGCGGGGCAGTGCATTGGAGGAACGGCCCCGCCTGGCCTGGGGCTTTGGCCGGGCCGCTTGCCTGCTGTGGCTCCGTCCCTTTTTTAGCGGGGATGGCCGGCGGGAAAGCGCCCGAGTCGGGATGCCCACAGGCATGGCTCGTTTTTTGCTGTAGCAGAGTCCGCAAGCAAGAACCGGTCAGCGACTGGGAGGCGCTGCGGTGCTTTCCGATCAGGTTTGCCGTTCACACGGCGGTCAGCTTCGGTCAGCACACATAACAAATGGCACAACGAACTGCGTTTTCAATCTTTCATTGGAAGTAATAGGAGCAATTCATGCAAAAAATCAAAATGATTCCTGTCGCTACGGCACTGGTGGCAGCGTTCTCGTTCGCAGGGGCAGCCCAGGCACAAGAAGTCATCAAGATCGGTCACGTCGCTCCTCTGACCGGTCCCAACGCACACATCGGCAAGGACAATGAAAACGGCGCCCGCATGGCCGTGGACGAACTCAACGCCAAGGGCTTCGAGATCGGCGGCAAGAAGGTCACCTTCCAGCTGGTCCCGCAGGATGACGCTTCCGATCCGAAGCAAGCCACCACCGTGGCCCAGGCCCTGGTTGATGCCAAGGTCAAGGGCGTGGTCGGCCACATGAACTCCGGTACCACCATCCCGGCCTCCAAGATCTACTTCGACGCCGGCATCCCGCAAATCTCGCCCTCGGCCACCAACCCCAAGTACACCCAGCAAGGCTTCAACACCGCCTTCCGCGTGGTGGCCAACGATGGCCAGCTCGGTGGCGTCCTGGGCCGCTATGCCGTCAATGAACTCAAGGGCAAGAGCGTGGCCGTCATCGACGACCGCACTGCCTACGGTCAAGGCGTGGCTGAAGAATTCCGCAAGAGCGCCCTGGCTGCCGGTGCCACCATCGTGGCCACCCAGTACACCACCGACAAGGCGACCGACTTCAACGCCATCCTGACCTCGGTCAAGTCCAAGAAGCCTGACCTGGTCTTCTTCGGCGGCATGGATGCCGTGGCCGGCCCGATGCTGCGCCAGATGGATCAGCTGGGTGTGGCTGCCAAGTTCATGGGCGGTGACGGTATCTGCACCACCGAACTGCCGAGCCTGGCCGGTGCTGGCCTGAAGGACAGCGAAGTGGTCTGCGCCGAAGCCGGTGGCGTGACCGAAGCAGGCAAGAAGCCGCTGGAAGACTTCAAGGCTGCCTACAAGAAGAAGTTCAACCAGGACGTCGTGATCTACGCACCGTACACCTACGATGCGCTGATGACCCTGGCTGACGCCATGAAGCAGGCCGGCTCGTCCGACCCCAAGGTCTACCTGCCGGTCCTGGCCAAGATCAAGCACAAGGGCGTCACCGGTGAAATCGCCTTCGACGCCAAGGGCGACATCCTGAACGGCACCCTGACCCTGTACACCTACAAGGGCGGCAAGCGTACCCTGCTGAGCGTGGTCAAGTAATTTTGCATCAAGCTTCACCTCCGGGATCGTCACGGTTCCGGCGGGAGCAGCAGTGACAAGCCCCGGCCTTCGTGCCGGGGCTTTTTCTTTCATATCGACCAAAAAGCGCATCGACCCGCCGCCGCATTTACAGATTATAATGAGACACGTTCTCATTACATCTTGCGGTCATGGCCGACCTCGCTCCTTCCCGTGCTCACGACATTGCTGGCCTCTACACCGGGCATCACCGGTGGCTGCTGGGCTGGCTGCGCCGCCGTACCGACAACGCCGAGCTGGCGGCCGACCTGGCGCAGGATACCTTCGTGCGCATGATGGTCTCGCGCCGCGATTTCTATCTCGACGAAGTGCGCACGCTGCTGGCCACCATCGCGCGCGGCCTGATGATCGACCATTTCCGCCGCTGCGCACTGGAAGCCGCCTTCCTGGAAATGCTCGCGCAGATGCCGCCCGAACACCTGCCTTCGCCCGAAGCGCAATTGCTGGTACTGGAAACCCTCAACGAAGTCGACGCCATGCTGGCCGGCTTGCCGCCCAAGGTGCGCAGCGCCTTCCTGCTGTCGCAGCTCGATGGCCTGGCCTATGCCGAGATCGCGGCGCGGCTGGAGGTGTCCCTGAGTTCGGTGCAGCAGTACATGAAGCGCGCCTTCACCGCCTGCTACCGGCTGCAATATGGCCTCTGACACCGCTGTCCCGGGCGATGACGTGGTCATGGCCGCCATCGACTGGATGGTGCGGCTGCAATCGGGCAGCGCCACCGATCATGACCATGAGGCCTGCCGTCGCTGGCGCGCCGCACAGCCGCAGCACGAGCTGGCCTGGCAGCGGCTGCAGTCGCTCAGCGAACGCGTGGCCACCTTGCCGCGCGCCCTGGCGCATGGCAGCATCGGCGCCAGCCCGGCCCGCACGCGCAACAACCGCCGCTTTGCCCTCAAGACCTTGTGCGTGACGATGGGCGCGGGGCTGCTGGCGGCCAGCGCGGCACGATGGACGCCGTGGCAGGCCTGGATGGCCGGCTACACCACCCGCACCGGCGAGCGCCGCCGTGTGGTGCTGGCCGAGGGCACCGTGCTCCAACTCAACAGCGCCACTGCCGTGGACGTCAGCTTCGACGAGCAGCAGCGCCTGATCCGCCTGCATCGCGGCGAAGTGCTCATCACCACTGGGCATGAAGAGCGGCGTTCCTATCGTCCCTTCCTCGTGCAGACCCGGCTGGGACAGGCACGCGCACTGGGCACACGCTTCCAGCTGCGCGATGCGGAGGAGGGCATGCGCCTTGCCGTTTATGAGGGTGCAGTGGAATTCCGTTCGCAAAATGAGAATGTACCTGTGCGCGTGGAGGCCGGGCGCCAGGGGCTGTTCGATACGCAAGGGCTGGTGGGACGCCTCTCTGCCGCCAATGAACAGGCCATCGCCTGGACCGACGGCGTCATCGTGGCCGACCGCATGCCGCTGGGCCAATTGGTGGCCGAGCTGGATCGCTATCTCCCCGGCAAGCTGCGCTGTGACCCGGCGGTGGCCGGGTTGCCCATCTCGGGCGTGTTTCCGCTCGACCAGCCGGCGCGCATCCTGGCGGCCATTGCGCGGACCTTGCCGGTGCGGGTGGATACCTTGACAGATTACTGGATCACCTTGCGGCCACGCGCATCCACCTGAGCCGACACGGGTATAAAAAATTTTTAAAATTTTTCTGCAGGTTGTTGGATCTCGTTCGGTCTACCAGATAGCAAGCCCTCTGAAGCTCACCATCGAACGACATCCATGACCACCCGAACCCGCTTCCCCTCGCGCCCGACCTTATCCCGACTGGCCATCCTGGCCGCCTTCGCCAGCCCCGTGGCCGGTGTGCAGGCGCAGGCCACCGATGCCCAGCGCCAGGCCTACGACATTGCCGCTGGTCCTCTCGACCAAAGCCTCAACAGCTTCGCCCGCCGTGCCGGCGTGCTGCTCTCCTTCGATCCGGCCATCACGCGCGATCGCCAGAGCGCAGGCCTCTCCGGCCGTCATACGGTAGCCGAAGGGTTTGCCGCGCTGCTCAACGGCACACCGCTGCAAGCCATCCGCAATGGCGACGGCGGCTACACGGTGGCCGCACCGGCCGCCACCACCGGCAGCAATGCCAATGCCGTCCTGCCCACCGTCACCATCACCGAAAGCGCCGACCCGACCGCCCCCTATGCAGGCGGACTGGTCGCGCGCGGCGGCAGCTTGGGCGTGCTGGGCACGGCCAGCGTCATGGACACGCCCTTCAGCACCACCAACTACACCTCGCAAGGCATCGAGGATGTACAGGCGCGCGCCATCGGCGACGTCATCGCCAACGATGCCTCGGTGCGCAACACCAATGGCAATGGCGGTTTCGGCGACAGCTACCAGATTCGCGGCTTCACCATGTCGGCCAATGATGTGGCCTTCAATGGCCTGTATGGCATGGTGCCGCTCACGCGCATGCCCATCTCCATGGTCGAGCGCATCGAGGTGCTCAAGGGACCGGGCACGCTGATGTATGGCATGGGGCCGGCCGGTGGCGTGGGCGGGGCGGTCAACCTGATTCCCAAGCGCGCGCATGAAGATCCGATCTCCAGCGTCACGGCCACCTATCTCTCCAACTCACAATACGGATTGAAGGCCGACCTCGGCCGCCGTTTCGGTGAGCAGCAGGAGTGGGGCATTCGCGTCAACGCACTCTATGCCGATGGCAACACGGGCCTGTCCGGCAGCAATCAGCAGCAGAGCATGGGCTCGGTCGGACTCGACTACAACGGCGGCCGCGTGCGCTGGAGCCTGGACGCCTACACCCAGCATGAAGACGCGCGCAATTTCCGTCCGCAATTCAGCATCAGCAGCCTGGTGATGCCCGATGCGCCCTCGGGCAAGACCAACCTCTATCCTGGCACCACGCTGCAGTCCGACGACAAGGCCGTGGCCACCCGCCTGGAATACGACATCAACGACCAGCTGACCGCCTACGGTGCCGTGGGCTATCACGTGGCCAGTTCCGCCCAGAGCTGGCCGGGCGCCACCATCCTCAACGCCGCCGGCGACACGGCGGCGCTCTCCAATGGCTACTACGACCAGAAGGTGGTCTCCACTTCGGCCGATGTGGGCATGCGTGCACGCTTCAACACCGCCGGCATCAAGCACACGGTGATGCTGGGTGTGAACATGCTGGATCAGCAGACCGATTACTTCTTCCTCTCCGAGAGCAGCAGCGTCACCTCCAATCTGTATCGCCCGGTGGCGCTACCCACCGTCACCGGCGCACGCGGTGCGCCCACGCCGCAAAGCCAGATCCGCCTGACCAGCGTGGCGCTGACCGATACCCTGTCGATGATGGATGACCGCCTGCGCATCACCGCCGGGCTGCGCCGCCAGCAGGTCTATTCGCACAGCCTGGCCGATGCCACGCAGACCTCCAACAAGACCGCCATCTCGCCGGTGCTGGGTGTGGTCGTCAAGCCGGTGCAGAACGTTTCGCTGTATGCCAACTACACGGCGGCCCTGAGCGCCGGTGGTTTTACATCTGCCAGCGACGGCAATCCCAACCAGCTCTTCCCGCCCTACAAGTCCAAGCAGGTGGAGACGGGGGCAAAGATCGACTGGGGCCGCATCACGACCACGGCGGCCGTATTCCAGATCGAACAGGCCAATTCCAGCACCACGCTGGTCAATGGCGTGAGCACCACCACCCAGGATGGCCGCAATCGCGTGCGCGGCCTGGAACTGGCGGCCTATGGCGAACTGCAGCGCGGCCTGCGCTTCAATGCCAGCGGCACCTTCTTCGATGCCAAGCAGTACCACACCGACAACGGCAGCAATGACGGCAAGGATGTCGGTGCCATCCCCAACAGCAATTTCAACCTGGGACTGGATTGGGATGCGCCCTGGCTGCAGGGCCTGGCGCTGAATACGCGTGTCACCCGCACGGGCTCGATGTGGTACAGCAACGAGAACAAGCTCAAGGTGCCGGGATGGACCCGCGTCGATATCGGTGCGCGCTACATCACCCGGGCGGCAGGGCAGGTCGTGACCTATCGCGCCAACATCGAGAACCTGTTCGACAAGAATTACTGGCTGATGCAGAACGGTTATGTGGGCACATCATCGGGCCGCACGCTGGTACTGTCGGCGCAGGTTGATTTCTGATCTGAGTGCGTAGCTCACGCGCGTGAGCCATGCCCTGCTGCTGAAATGCGGCAGGGCATTTTTTTTAAAGAAACGCTTAAAAGATATAAATGATTTATGAATTTTAAAAAGTCGGGTCGATAAAAACATGATGAATCCATCAGGTTTTGATCAAGCCACCTTTTTATCCATCTCCCGCGCACTTTCCAGAAACACCTGCCGCAACCATTCGATGCCCGGATCATTGGTGCGATAGCGATGCCACTGCATCATCTGATGCATCTCCGCCAGCGGCAGCGGACTTTCCTTGAGCACCACCGGCAATTGCGTGGCCAGCCTGCGCGCCAGACGGCCATGCACGGTGGCGATGCGGTCGGTCCCTTGCACCAGCGCCACACAGGAGGCAAAGCTGAAGCTGGTGATCTCCACCCGCCGCGCAAAGCCCAGCTTGCTGGCCATCCACGCCTCCACCGAGGAGGCATTGGCGCCGGGCGGCACCATCACCACATGACCGGCCTCCATGTAGCGCTCCAGCGTCAGCTTGCCCTTGGCCAATGGACTGTCGCGCCACACCACGCAGACGTGCCGTTCGCGAAACACCTCCTCCGCCGGATGATCGGGCGTGCAGAATTCCTGCGGCAGCACCAGCAAGTCCACTTCCGCGCGATCCAGCGAACGGGTCGGGTCCTGCACCTGCGGCATCAGCGCAAAGCGAATGTGCGGCCCTTCGGCATGCGCCCGCGCGATCACGCGCGGGATCAGCACGTTGAGGCTGAAGTCGGACACCGAGATGCGGAATTCCCGATGCGACTCTGCAGGCAGGAAAGCCGGCTTGGCCGCGATCGATCCTTCGATACGCCGCAATACGTCATTGACCGCATCGCGCAGTACTTCGGCGCGCGGCGTGGCTTCCATGCGGCGGCCGACCTGGATCAGCAATTCGTCATCGAAATATTCGCGCAGACGGGCCAGGGCATTGCTCATGGCCGACTGGCTCAGGTGGATCTTCTCGGCGGCGCGGCTGATGTTGAGTTCGGTCAGCAGCGCGTCGAGCGCGACCAGCAGATTGAGGTCGAGCTTGTTGAAGCGCATTGGATAAGTCTCCGTTGTCGGGTGCCGGCCTTTCTTTTGTGCAAGGGTTGCAGGGCCGGTCATGTATTGATCCCGTCCATATCATGAATCAAAACAATCCATTTGATCAATATCAACCTCGACCTTAACCTTCATCCATCCGCTGTACGGCCTCGCAGAAGCATCCAAGAAAAGGCCGGCGCGGCAAGCCGGTGGCGCCCTGCGCCATTGATCGGCCTGGCCCCGAGAAGACGCCGTGACGGCGACACAACAAGCCAGGCAGGTAGGAGACAAGGAGACAGAAGTGAAGAGAGGAACCGTACCAGCCCGGCGGCTGGGCAATCGTGCCGTCCTGGCCGCCCTGGCCATGATCGGGAGTGCCAGCATGCAGTCCGCGCAAGCCTTCGAAGGTGGCGTTTCGCCATTCCCCACCGGGTCCACCAGTGAATACATCGCCGCGCTGCCGCCCATCCCGGGCCTGTTCGCGGTGGAGCAGTTCAACTACAGCAGTGCCGACGGCCTGTACGACAACAAGGGCAACAAGCGCCCCATTCCCTTCAAGACCGATGTGTTCTCGGCCACCACACGCCTGCTGGCTTCCTATGGCGTCGAATGGATGGGTGCCAAGGTCTATTCGCAACTGGTGTTGCCGGTGGTCTCGCTGCACAGCGAAGTGATGGGCCACGGCGAGAACCACAACGGCCTCTCCAACATCACCGTCACGCCGCTGCTGCTGCGCTGGGATGTGGCCGCGCATACCAATGTCACCTTCGGCTTCGACTTCGCCCTCAAGACCGGTTCCTACGATCCCAAGCGCACCAGCGTGGCGGTGGGCTACACCTCCTACCAGCCGGTGCTGGCGATCCGCCACAACGATCCGAACGGGCTGGACCTGGGCATCTCCAACCGCCTGCTCATCAACGACAAGAACAGCGATACCAATTACCGCTCCGGCACCGCCTACGTGGCGGACTTCATCGGCGGCTGGAACTTCGGCAAGTGGAAAGTCGGCGTCACCGGTTCCTACCTGAACCAGTTCACCGATGACCGCCAGAACGGCACCGACATCACCGGCAACCGCACGCGCAGCTTCGCCATGGGACCGACCGTGGCCTACAACGCCGGCACCTACAGCATCAACATGAACGTGCAGCGCGGCCTGTACGCCGCCAACACGGCCAAGAGCGATGCCATCTGGATCAACTTCGCCATGCCGCTGTGGATGGGCGGCCCGCACTGAGCGCAGCCGCTCCATCCGTATCACTCATCATCAAAGGAGTTACACCATGTTCCGTTACTTCCCGACGAACTATGTCTGGAATCTTTCCGTCGATCTCGCCATCGAGATGGGCGCGCGCATCGGCGAGATCGAAGCCATGTGTGCGCCCCTGCAGGAGGCGGCCAAACAGCCTGACGCCGAAGGCACCGCCGCCTTCCGCGCCACCTGGGCGGACATGGCAGAAAAGCTCTGCAGCCTGGCCGCCGAGGATGAAGCGCGCGGCCGGCTGCTTTCGGCCGGTGCCAAGTACAAGCGCGCGGCCAGCTACCTGCTGACCTGCGAGCGCCTGCAGGGTCACGGCGCACCGGGCCGGCTTGAGTTGTATCGCCGCTTCCTGGAAGTGTTCCAGCGCGGCCTCACGCTGGCCGGCGACAACTGCGAGCGCGTCGAGATTCCTTACGAAGGCAAGGTCATCTCCGGCCTTTATACCCGCGCAAACAATGTGCAGGGTCCTGCCCCGATTCTGGTCCAGCTCAATGGCCTGGATTCGACCAAGGAAATGAAATACCTGGTCGGCCTGCCCGGTTGGCTGGCCGAACGCGGGGTCTCGTCGCTGGTGATCGACCAGCCCGGCACCGGCGAAGCCCTGCGCCTGCACGGCATGACCGCGCGCTTCGATGCCGAGCACTGGGCGCGACACGTAGTGGATTGGCTGGAACAGCGCGACGATGTCGATGTCAGCCGCATCGGCTGTGAAGGTGTCTCCCTGGGCGGCTACTACTGCCCGCGCGTGGTGGCCATGGAGCCGCGCTTTGCCTGTGGCGTGGTGTGGGGGGCCAATCACGACTGGCGCGACGTACAGAAAAAGCGCCTGGAAAAAGAGGGCGATTTCCCCGTGCCGCATTACTGGCAGCACGTCTGCTGGGTGTGGGGCGCCAAGGACATCGACGACTTCATGCGCATCGCCGAAGACGTGCATCTGGATGGCGTGGTCGAGAAAATCCGCGTGCCTTTCCTGGTCACCCACGGCGAGAAGGACACGCAGATTCCCCTGAAGTGGGCGCACCGCACCTACGAACAACTGGTCAACAGCCCCAAGCGTGAATTGAAGATCTTCACCGACCGCGAAGGCGGCGCGCAGCACGCCAGCTTCGACAATTCCATCAACGCCGGCCACGTCATCGCCGACTGGGTGGCCGAGACCCTGGGCGGCCGCACCAAGCGCTGATGCGTCCCGTGCAGCTACGAAACACCGAGTCAATCACAAGGAAATCCGCATGAACATCATTGGACCCGATGCCCTGGTCTTTGGCGTGGACGATCTGCCCGCCTGCCGCCAGTACCTGCTCGACTATGGCCTCAAGGAGAGTGGTAACGACCGTTACGAAGCCCTCGACGGTACCGCCATCGTGCTGAGTGCCAAGGACGACGCCACCCTGCCGCCGCCCATGGACACTGCCAGCCTGCTGCGCGAAACCGTCTATGGCGTGGCCGACGTCGCCACCCTGGATGCCATCGAAACCGAACTGCGCCGCGACCGCGAAGTCAGCCGCCGCGATGGCGTGGTGCGCAGCGTGGACGACATGGGCTTTGCGCTGGCCTTCCAGGTCACCGTGCGCCGTGCGCTCGACATCAAGTCGGAACGCGTCAACGGCCCCGGCGATGCCCAGCGCGCACCGAACCAGCTGGGCCTGCCCGCCGAGGGCGAAGCCCTGCCACGCACGCTGTCGCATGTGGTGTATTTCGTGCCCGATGCGGCCAAGGCCGAGGCCTTCTATCAGCGCCTGGGTTTCGTCTGCACCGACCGCTTCACCGGCGTGGGCCCGTTCCTGCGTCCGGCCGGGACCCTGGATCACCATACGCTGTTCATGATCCAGACCCCGCCCTTCATGAAGGGCTGCGAACACTTCACCTTCCACATGGGCGGCCCGACCGAGGTGCTGCTGGCCGGCACCCGTTTCGTCGAAAAGGGTTACCAGAGCTTCTGGGGGCCGGGCCGCCATCGCTTCGGCAGCAACTGGTTCTGGTATTTCAATTCGCCGCTGGGCTGCCACGTCGAATATGACGCCGACATGGACCTGCACGACGATCAATGGGCCGCGCGCGAAGCACCGATGGGTGCCGATGCCTCGCAATTGTTCCTCTTCCAGTACCGCGAGAAGTGGGCGCCGGGCGGCCCGCCGCCCCCAGGCGCTGCACACTGATTGCCGGGCATAGCGGGAGAGACAGCCATGTACCTGTGCCATGTCACGCAATTGCCCGAGGACGGCGCACGCGGTTTCGATACCCGCGGGGCAGGGCAGGCCACCCTCTTCCTGCTGCGCCGGGGCGACCAGGTGCGAGCCTGGCAAGACAGCTGCCCGCACCACGGCACACCGCTGCCATGGCGGCGCGATGCCTATCTCGATGCCAGCGGGCAGCACGTGGTCTGTGCCGCCCATGGCGCATTGTTCGATCCGCTCACCGGCGTGTGCACGCTAGGCCCTTGCCTGGGCGACTCGCTCACGCCGGTGGCGCTGCGCATCGATGACGACGGCGGCCTGCACCTGGCCACCGGCGAAGACGATCCACTCATCAAGAAAAAGATTCAGGAGACACCATGACACTCGCAGCCCAACGCATCCTCATCATCGGCGGCGGTTTTTCCGGCGCATCGGCCGCCATCGACCTGCGCCGCCGTGGCGCCCAGGTCGACCTGGTGGAACTCGATCCCCAGTGGCGCAACTACGGTGCCGGCATCAGCCTCGGCCCGGCCACGCTGCGTGCGCTCAAGCAACTCGGGGTGCTCGATGCCTTCCTGCGCGAAGGCGCGGCCGGTGACGGGGTGCGCCTGTGCCTGCCGCACGGCCCGCAGATCGCCGAGCTGCCCACCCCGCGCCTGGCCTCGCCGGATGTGCCCGGCGGCGGTGCCATCCTGCGTCCGGTACTGGCGCGCATCCTGGCCGATGCCGCCCGCGCCTCGGGCACCGACGTGCGCCTGGGTTGCACTTTCACGGCGCTGCGCGAGATCGGCGACGAGGTCGAGGTTGACTTCACCGATGGCCAGACCCGCCGCTACGACCTGGTGATCGGTGCCGATGGCCTCTATTCCAAACTGCGGGCCCATCTTTTCCCCAGCGCACCCAAGCCGCGCTACAGCGGCCAGGCCGTGTGGCGCGCCATCCTGCCGCGTCCGGCGGAGATCACCACCTGCACCATGTGGATGGGGCCGCAAATCAAGCCCGGCGTCAATCCGGTGTCCAAAGACGAGATGTACCTCTTCGTCACCGAGCCGCGCCCGGTCAACGACCACGTCGATCCGGCCACCTTTGTGGCGCGCCTGCGCGGCCTGCTGGAAGACTTCAGCGCTCCTGTGTTGAAGACCATCCGCGACCAGCTCGACGACAACGCCCGCATCATCTTCCGCCCGCTGGAAGGTCTGCTGCTGCCACGTCCGTGGTATCAGGGCCGCGTCGTGCTCATCGGTGATGCAGTGCATGCCACCACGCCGCACCTGGCTTCCGGCGCCTGCATCGGCATCGAAGATGCGCTGGTGCTGGCCGACGAACTGGCGCGCAACGGCAACGTAGCGCTGGCCTTGTCGGCCTTTGAGGAGCGCCGCTGGGAACGTTGCCGCATGGTGGTGGAGAACTCGGCCCGGCTGGGCGAGATCGAGGTCGGGGGCGGCGACAAGGAAGAGCACTCGCGCATCATGCGCGAATCGCACGCGGCGCTGGTCCAGCCGATCTGAGTTTTCTAAACAATATAAAAAATATAAACGACTAACGCTTCTGCAACCTGCGTACGACGCGAGGAGACAAGATGATCACGACCTATTCCAAGCGCGCCCTGGCTGCGCTGATGCTGGCGCACTGCGCCGGCATGATCGACCTGGTGGCGCTGCCGGTCTGGGTCGGCACGCTGGTGGCGCATTACCATTTCGATGCGCGCCAGGCGGGCCTGCTGGCCTCGCTCTTCCTGGGCGGCGCGGTGCTGGCCAGTGCCGTGCTGGCACCCCGTTTCGATCCCGAGACGGCACGCTGGAAGGCCGCCATCGGCTTCGGCCTCTCGGCCCTGTTGTTCGCCGTGGCGGCGCAGACCCAGCACTACCTGCTGCTGGCCTTGCTGCATGCGGCCTGCGGCATCACCACCGGGCTCTCGCTCAGTGTCACGCATGGCACCATCGCGCGCGGCAGCAATCCGCATCGGGGCTTTGCGCTGGTGGGTATCGCGCTGGGCGTGTTCGCCATCCTGTTCCTGGGCAGTGCGCCGCCGATCATTGCCAGCGCGGGTGGTCCGGCATTGTTCTATCTCTTCGCGGGGGTGATGGCCATGGGGGCGCTGGCTTGTGCCCTGGCGTTTCCGCGTGCAGAGACTGATGGCCTGCCGCGAGTGGCGGCACCGCGTGAACCGGTGCCGCGCCAGGTTTGGTACGGCATTGCCGGCATCGCCTGCATGGGGCTGGTGCAATCGATGACCTTCAGTTTTCTGGAGCGCGTGGGCAGTGATCGCGGCTTCGGGCTGGAAGCGGTCACCGGTGTGCTCATCGCGCTGGGCTTCGTCAACCTGCTGCCCGCACCGCTGGCCGCTCTGCTGGAGAAACGGCTGCCCGCCCGCAGCGTGCTGATGGCCGGCCCGCTGGTGCAGGCGCTGCTGGTGGTGGTGATCATGAGTTCGTTGCGTTTTGCACCTTATGCGGCGGCGGCCTCCGTCTTTGCTGCCGTGATGATTTTCACGCACACCTTCGCCTTCGGTCTCATGGCGCGTCTGGACCGCAGCGGCCGCGCCATGGCTGCCACGCCCGCCATGCTGATGACGGGGGCGGCCATCGGGCCCATCCTCGGGGGCACGCTGGTGCAGGGCTGGGGCTATGGCAGCCTGGGTCCGGTGGCGGTGGTGCTGGGCGTTGGCGCATCGATCTGTTTCTCGCGGCTGCCGCGTGCAGTCGCCGTTCAACCTCAAGAGGCTCTGGCATGACCGCATCCCTGCAGACGCGTCGCCGTCATCGTTTCGTCGACCTGTCCATCTATCTTGAAAACGACGTGCTCTCCGACCCGCCCCCGCTGGCCCCGAAGATCACTTACCAGAAGCATGCCGACACCCTGCCCGAATTCATGGCCATGCTGCCCGGCACCCAGCCCGAGGATTATCCCGATGGCGAAGCCGCAGCGGCCGAGTGGGTCACGCTGACCACGCACAACGGCACGCATCTGGATGCACCGTGGCATTTCCATTCCACGCAGGATGCCAAGAACGGCGGGGCGCGGCCCTCCATCACCATCGACGAAGTGCCATTGGAATGGTGCTTCCAGGCGGGCGTGAAACTGGATTTCCGTCACTTCCCGGATGGCTATGTGGCCACCGCCGTCGATGTGGAAGCCGAACTCAAGCGCATCGGCCACAATCTGCAGCCCCTCGATATCGTCGTGGTCAACACCCGCGCCGGTTCGCGCTATGGTCATCGTGACTATCTCGGTGCTGGCTGCGGCATGGGTTACGAAGCCACCATGTACCTGCTCGAACGCGGCGTGCGCCTGACCGGCACCGATGCCTGGAGCTGGGACGCACCGTTCTCCTATACCGCGCAACGGGTAGCCGAGACCGGCGACAAGTCCCTGATCTGGGAAGGCCACAAGGCCGGCCGCGACATCGGCTACTGCCACCTGGAGAAACTGCACAACCTCGAAGCCCTGCCGGCGCATGGCTTCACCATCAGCTGCTTCCCGCACAAGATCCGTGGCGCCAGTGCCGGCTGGACGCGGGCGGTGGCGATCTTCGACGAAACCTGATGCCCCGCTGCCGCCCAGGCCGCCATCAACAGATTCAAGCAATGCAAGCGATTCAAGCGATTCAATGGAGCCCATGATGTCCTTCCCCCCGATTCACCGCGTCGTCACCGGCCACGATGCGCAAGGCCGATCCATCATCAGCAGTGACGGTCCGCTGCCGACCGTGGTGGAGGTGGCCGCCATTCCCGGTACGCTCTTCCATGAAGTCTGGAGCACCAGCGCCACGCCCGCGCGCGTGGACAATGGCCCGGATCCCAGCCTGGGCGCATTGGTGCTGTCGCCCCCGGAGCGCGGTACGCGCATGCGCTTCGTCGACATCCCGCCCGATACCGAGGAATTCCTCGCCAGCGCCAGCAGCAAGATGCACGAGGCCTTCAGCCAGATCGGCGAAGCCGCCGCCTCCACCGTGCAGACCGATTCGCCCCATCCGCTGATGCATCGCACTCAATCGGTGGACTACGGCATCGTCATCGAAGGCGAGATGACGCTGGTACTGGACCGTGGCGAAGTTGCCCTGAAGCCCGGCAGCGTGGTCGTGCAGCGCGGCACCAACCACGCCTGGGCCAATCGTTCGGGCAAGCCCTGCCGCATGCTGTTCATCCTGGTCGATGGCGAGGTCGACCCGGCCATTGCCGCCCAACTGGCCAAGGGAGCTTAAGCCATGAAGTTCGCCACCCTGCGCGACGGCACGCCTGATGGCGCGCTGGTGCTGGTCGCGCGCGATGCCGCGACCGCCTTGCCGGTGCCGCAGATCGCGCCCACCCTGATCGATGCGCTGGCGTGCTGGGACGAGGTCCAGCCCGCCCTGGCCGAGCGTTACCAGGCCCTCAATGAAGGTCGGGCCGATGGCGCCATCGCCTTCGATGCGCGGCTGTGCATGGCACCGCTGCCGCGCGCACCGCAATGGCTGGACGCGTCGGCCTTCCTCAATCACGGGCGCCTGATGGAAGAAGCCTTCAAGACACCGCCGATTCCGTATTTCGATACCGTGCCCGTGATGTACCAGGGGGCCAGCGATGATTTCCTCGGGCCGCAGCAGGACGTGCCGCTGCGGTCGGAAGCCGAAGGCATCGACTTCGAAGGCGAGTTCGGTGTGGTGGTCGGGCCGGTCGCCATGGGCGCGACACCGGACGAAGCCCTGCAGGCCGTGCGCCTGGTGGTGCAGCTCAATGACTGGAGCCTGCGCGCACTGGGCCCGCATGAGATGAAGACCGGTTTCGGCTTCCTGCAGGCCAAGCCCTCGACGGCTTTTGCCCCGATTGCGGTCACGCCCGATGAATTGGGCAAGGCCTGGCGCGATGGCCGTGTGAACATGCACCTGCATGTGCAATGGAACGGCGCGCGCTTTGGCGAACCGCACGGTGGCGAAATGAATTTTTCCTTCGGCCAGTTGATCGCCCATGCCGCGCATAGCCGCCGTCTCACGGCGGGTTGCATCATTGGCTCGGGCACGGTCTCCAATGTGGCGCGCGCGGCAGGTTCGGCCTGCATCGCCGAGCGGCGCGTGATCGAGAAGATCGATCACGGCGAGATCCGTACAGGCTTCATGCATTTTGGTGACGAGGTGCGCATGCAGGCACATTACGAGGATGGCAGTGCCGGTCCCTTCGGCATCGTGCAGCAGCGCGTGGTGCGAGCAGCATGAAGGTCCTGGTCACCGGCGCGGGCGGCTTCATCGGCGCGACTCTGCTGCAGTTGCTGCAGCAAGCGGGGCAGGTCGGCCAACAGCGTATTACGCGGCTGGCGGCGATGGACCGCAAGTTGCCCTCGCTACCCGCGTCCGTCGAATGCATCGAGGGCGAATTGCAGGATGCGCAGGTGCAGTCGCGGCTGGCGCAGTTCGGTGCCGACCTGTGCTTTCACCTGGCAGCGGTGCCGGGCGGTGCGGCCGAAGCCGATCCGGCCTTGAGCCGCCGTGTCAATCTGGACGCCACGCTGGATCTGTTCAACTTGCTGGCTCAAGGCAGGGCAACGGGCAGTGCGCCGCCGGTGGTGGTGTATGCCAGCACCATCGCGGTATATGGCACGCCCCTGCCGGACCCGGTCACCCCGGGCACGCCCACGCGGCCGGCGCTGATCTATGGCGCACACAAGCGGGCTTGCGAAATCCTGCTGGCCGATGCCACACGCCGTGGTGTGCTGGATGGTCGTTCGCTGCGGCTGCCGGGCATCGTGGCGCGTCCGCGTGCTGTCTCGGGCTTGGTCTCGGCCTTCATGAGCGAGCTGTTGCATGCGCTGGCGGCGGGCGAGCCCGTGACGCTGCCGGTGGGGCCACAGGCCACTGCATGGTGGATGTCGGCACAACGCTGTGCGCAGAACCTGCTGCATGCGGCGACCATGGATCCGATTCTGGATACGGAGGGCCACATGGAACGCACCTGGGCCTTGCCGGTGTTGCGGCTGTCCATGCAGGAAGTGGTCGAAACGCTTTCGGCCGTGGTTGGCGTGGATGGACATGCGCTGGTGCGCTATGCCCCGCAGGAGCCGGTGGAGGCGGTGTTTGGCCGCTATCCTGTGCTCGATGACCAGATCGCGCGCCGGCTTGGCTTGCGTGATGATGGTACGGCGGCGGAGTTGGTGCAGAGGGCGTTGGCACCCTATGCCATTCAGGCCGCCAACCCGAACTCCTCCAGCGTATAAGGCTGTCGCTGCTGCAGCACCTCGCTCAATTCCATCGCCTTGCTGAACAGCCAGCCCTGCGCATGAATCTGCGGCGCAATGCTGCGAATGAGCTGCAATTGCTCTTCCGTCTCGATGCCCTCGATGACCACCTTCAGCTCCAGTTCAGCGGCCAGGCGCAGCAGGTTGGGGACCACCGAGCGCAGCGGTGAGCCGGTGCTCAGGGCATTGGTAAAGAGCCGGTCGATCTTGATGCCGTCGAACTGCGCATAGGACAGATGCGACAGATTGGCACTGCCGGTGCCGAAGTCATCGATCCAGATCGCAAAGCCCGCCTGGCGCAACAGCTCGATGTTCTGCGTGAAGGTGGCCGAACGGATGTCAGCACGCTCGGTGACTTCCAGATGCAATTGCGGACGCAGGCCCGGCGTGGTCGCCGTCAGTTCGAGCGCGAACTCGATGAAGTCCGCATCCTCGATGTCGGCCACCTCGGTATTGACCGCCAGCATCAACGCCGGATCAGCCTGCAGCAGATCCTGCATCTCGCGTAGCGCCCGCGCCAGCACCACCTTGGCCAGCGCGGTGCTGAGCCGGTTCTGCGCGGCCAGCGGCACGAAGATGTCCGGGCCGATCTCGGGCTCGTCGGCCGGGCGCCAGCGCGCCAGCGCTTCGTAACCCTTCAGGCTCAGGTCGCGCACGCAGACGATGGGCTGGTACAGCAGCACGATCTCGTCATTGGCAATCCCCTCGCGCAGCTTCTCCAGCACACCCTGGTTGCGGCGCAGGCGCAGATACAGCAGGTAAGCCAGCACTCCCAGTAAAGAGCTGCCCGCCAGCAGCGCCAGGAAACTCAAGGGATGGGCCAGCGCAAACCAGTGCAGGCGCGCCGTGGCATGCGCGCAAAGCCCCATGTCGCGGCTGCATTCGGTGATGTCGATGCCGGGCAGCAGTTCGATGGCGCCCGAGGGGTTGTAGCGCAGGCCAGCGCGCTCGGCATAGGTATGCGTGCCGGTGCCGTTGGTGATGCGCAAAGACACATCCTGGTAGAACCGGTTGAGATCGAAGGTCGATGGCGAGGCAATGGCCAGGCTGTGATTGAGCGAAACCAGGTTGCTCTGGTAATGCGTCTGGAAGACTTCCTGGTGGCTCCACACGCTGAATCCGCCGCGCGGCCGGTAATGCGGTTCAGGCAGGCGGGTCACCTTCTCCAGTTTGCCCCACAGCGCCGTACAGCGCACCACGCCTTGGTCGATGCGGCCCAGGTCGGCCACATAGCTGTTGGCATAGGTGATGTTGCGCAAGAGGGTGAGATCGCCCTCGGAGCAGGCCTCGAAGGGACTGGCTTCGGCCCGGCGCAGCGCATCGGCGGTCGCACGGCCGGCATCTTCCGCGCGCTGCAGCGCCTGCATCGACGAGGCGTCGATGTGACGAATCTCCGCCACGCTCAGCGCGAGCTGGGCCAGGATGACTCCTCCCGCCATGCTGCTGCAGGCCCAGAGAAAGATTTTCCAGGAGGAAACGCGCCGGAAGACTTTGCGGTTCATTGCTCAAAAAGAAATTATTTCGAGCAAGCTTAATTTAAAACCGAGTTTCCTTATTTGGTTTTTTTCGTTGCCGGTTGTTTTGCGTCGTGTTTTGCGGCGATTTCCCAGCGCGCGATAGAACCACTCCAGGCCAGTGATGCGCGCCATCCACGAATCTCGCCAGTCCTCGCCGGTCCTCCCGTGTCCTCTCTTTCGCCCGCAATGGCGCATGGCATGCGCCATTGCGCCGGGATCAGGACGTGACCTTGACCGCGCGTCCGATGTAGAGGATGGGGCCGGTCGGACGGCCCGTGGGCGAGCCCGTGCCCGGTTCCAGCGTGATTTCGAAGAGCTGGTCCGGCTGCAGCGGCGGCAGCTTGTCCAGCGCCACTTCCTGGGACTTGCCGGGCTTGACGATGCCCAGCGAGACCGGGCCGCTCCAGTTGGCGCCCTTGGTCCAGAATTGCAGCGCCTTCTCCTGCGGCACGGTGGCCACGCCCAGCGGAATCAGGTTGAGGCGGCCGCTGCCACCGGTCTGCACCACCCAGCCGGGCGCCTTGTCCTGCGGGGCGACCAGCACCACCATGTAGGCCGGCGCGCGGGCCGGCGGCTCGGCGCGCAGCATGAGCACGGCCAGCAGCACCGAGCAGGCCAGCGCCGCGCCGGTACTCCAGCGCCAGAATTGCACGCTCTCCCACCACGCACGCCAGCCGCCACGCTGACGTACCGGGGCCGGCATGGGCAGGCTGCGTTCGATGCGTTGCCACAGGCTGGCCGACGGCTGCACCGGTTCGGCCAGCGCGGTCAGGGGATGCAGCTTGGCTTCCCATTCATCGACGGCGGCGCGCAGGGCAGCGTCCGTGGGCAGGCGCCGCTCCACCTCCTGGCGCTGCGCGTGCGGCAAGGTACCCAGCACATACTGGGCGGCCAGCCATTGCAGTTCATCCTGTGATGCGTTCATCCGATACACTCCCGCAGCGCGGCGAGGCCGCGCTTGATCCATGCCTTCACCGATCCCAGCGGGGCCTTGAGGCGTTCGGCGATTTCGCCATGGGTACAGCCATCGACATAGGCGTAGACGATGCTGGCGCGCTTGGCATCGCTCAACTGGCCCAGGCACTCGTCCAGCCGGCCGAGGTCGGCCTGCCACTCGGGCGCTTCAACGGCGGGCTCGGCGCGATCGGCCAGTTCTTCCAGGTCGTCGCCGGCGGCGACTTCGTGCTGCATGGCGCGGATGCGATTGAGGGCCGTGTGGCGCACTATCGTATAGATCCACCCGCGTGCGGCACCGCGCGCCGGGTCAAAGCTGGCGGCGCGGTTCCAGAGGTTGAGGAAGGCGTCATGCAGGACGTCCTCGGCCAGCGCGCGATCACGCACGATGCGCAAGGCCACTCCCAGCAGATAGCGCCCCTCGTGCTCGTAGAGCGCCTGCAATGCACGGCGCTCGCCGCGCGCGCAGGCGAGCAAGGCAGCTTCATGATCGAAGGAGGCGGGGACGTCAGTCACGCGAAAGCAGGCTCCGGGCGAGGATTGCCCGGCCGGAACGTCCGGCCGGGGTGTACAGGCCCTGGATTATAGCGAGGGATGGCCCCCCATCAGGACGCTTTCCAGAAAATATAGTCGGCCTGGTAGCCCACCTTCTGCTTGGCGCCTGCGGTGCCCATGTCGCAGCGATCCGCCGGGGCCACGCCGCCCTTGGTGGCCACGCGCTGGATATAGGTCGTCTGCGTCATGGCGCCCATGCCGGTGGCCGGATTGGCCTTGACCAGCTGATGCGGGATGTTGCCGGTGCCGGCCGGTGCCACGGCGAGCTGGGCACCGGTCACCTTGGAGCCGTCGCTGCTCTCCCAGGTGGCCGGCGGGCCGTAGTAGCGGCCGACCTGCATGCCGCTGCGGTCCTTGAGCACGGCATCCGGGCCGACGAAGGTCCACTCGAACTGGCCCGGCATGTCCTTCTTGGCGCGGCATTCATAGAGGATCTCGCCCACGCCCACGGTCTGCAGCACGACCTTGTTGCCGGCCGGGACCTTGACGGCGTCCGGCAGGCTGTCCTGCGAATACATGGCCGACATGGGCGCGCAGGCCGCCAGCGTGAGGGCCGCGGCCAGGGGCAGGGCGATACGGAGGGAACGGGAAGACAGGATGGCAGTTTGCATGATGGGCTCCTTGTTTCTTGAAAGGGATGGTGTCTCGTGCAGCCCGCCGCCGCATGTGCGACAACGGGGCTGACATGAGGTACTACCCGCGAGGAGCCGATCTGGATGCAGTGATCTGAAAATTTTTTTTCCGGCCCGCAAACGCGCATCGGGCCGGCAGTGTTTCAGTTGCGGGTGGCGATGGAAGGATAGTCGCCAAAGCCTTCCGGCCAGGGCGTGAGGATTTCATAGCCCTTGGCGGTGACCACCACCATGTGTTCCCACTGGGCCGACAGCGAGCCGTCGGCGGTCAGCACGGTCCAGCCGTCGTCGAGCTGGCGGGTGTGGCGCTTGCCGGCGTTCAACATCGGTTCGATGGTGAAGATCATGCCTTCCTTGAGCGGCAGGCCGCTGTTGCGCTGGCCGTAGTGCAGCACCTGCGGTTCATCGTGATAGATGGTGCCGATGCCGTGGCCGCAGTATTCACGCACCACCGAGAAGCCGTCGCGCTGGGCCACGCTCTGGATGGCGTGGCCGACGTCGCCCAGGGTCGCGCCCGGGCGCACCGCGCGGATGCCCGCGCACATGGCCTCGTAGGTGGTGTTGACCAGCTTGCGCGCGGTGGCATTGGGGGAGCCCACGAAGTACATGCGGCTGCAGTCGCCGTACCAGCCATCCTTGATGACGGCCACGTCGATGTTGATGATGTCGCCATCCTTGAGCACCTGGCCGCCAGGGATGCCGTGGCAGATCACGTCGTTGACGGAACTGCAGATGGTCTTGGGGAAGCCGTGGTACCCGATGTTGGCCGGGGTGGCCTGCTGTACCTTGACGATGTGGTCATGGCAGATGCGGTCCAGTTCGTCGGTGGTGACGCCAGCCTTGACGTGCTCGGCCACGATGTGCAGCACTTCGGCCGCCAGTTGCCCGGCCACGCGGGCCTGGGCGATTTCTGCGGCGTTGCGCAGCTTCACTTTTCTCATGCTTGTCTGTTCGGTGGGTGCCGCGCGGTGCGCAGCGGTCGTTCGGGCGACTATTTTAGCCGGGCTGGCAGGCGGATGCCGCATCGTTGCCCGGTAATGGCGATTTTTCGAGGAAGGCCGCAGACTTTTTTCCACAGCCGTGCGGGCGCGCACTTGTCAGTAAAATTGATGCCAACGGCATGATTCATTCATGGCATCGATCAATCCTAGCGCATCACCCACCCCACACGGACCCTATGGAACTGAGGCAATTGCGCCAATTCATCGCGCTGGCAGAAGAAAAAAGTTTTACCCGGGCCGCCACGCGCTGCCATGTGGTGCAATCGGCACTGTCCTCCTCGATCCGCCTGCTGGAAGAAGAACTGGCAGCCCCCTTGTTCGTGCGCACCACGCGCCGGGTGGAGCTCACGGCGGCCGGCGAGGCGTTCCTGGAGAGTGCCCGCCGATCACTGGCGGCGCTGGAGCAGGGGGCCACCGACGTGGCCGACGTCAATGCCATGCGGCGCGGCCGGCTGTCCATCGGCACGGTGCAGAGCCTGCCCTCCTTCGTTGATTTGCCGGCGCTGCTGGCGCGGTTCCACCGCCGCCATCCGGCGGTGGAGGTGCGGCTGTGCCAGGGGGCGGCGGGCGAGCTGAACGAAAAGATCGATGCCCGCCAGCTGGACCTGGCCATCCTGCCCATCGAAGAAAGCGGGGAGGGTTTGCAGCAACACATCATCGCCTGCGACGAACTGGTGCTGGCCTGCCACCCCAGCCATCGCCTGGGCAAGGCGCGCTCGGTGACGCTGGAGCAACTGGCCGGCGAGGGCTTCGTCGATTTCGAAACCGGTCTGGGTACGCGTGCCCTGGTGGACCGCGGCTTTGCAGAAGCCGGCTTGCGGCGTCGTGTGGCCTTCGAGGTCAGTGACCTGGTGACCTTGCTGGACCTGGTCGGGCATGGACTGGGCGTGGCGCTGTTGCCGCGCGACCTGGTCCATGCACGGCGTGGCAAGCTGGCCAGCGTCAAGCTGCGCGGGGTGGAGCTGTGCTGGGAGCTGGTGGTCACGCACAAGGCCGCGGCCCGCAATGGCGTGCTGGTGCTCGATGCGGCGCCGGCGGCGTTTCTGGAGTTGTTGATGGAGCAGGCGCGGGCGCAGGAATCGGCCTGAATCAGCCACCGGGCAGGAGCGCCTGCTCCGCCAGCGCAACTACATTATCTTCCGGCGAATTGGCCTGCATTGAGCGGGCGATGCGCTGGCAGGCCTGCGCCACTTCCGGCGCCTGCAGCAGCGGCTTGAGCTTGTGCTGCAAGCGTCTGGCCGTCATCTCCCGGGCAGGCAGGACATCACCCGTTCCCAGCCGCTGTACCCGATATCCATTGTCGAACTGATCGTAGGCAAACGGCACCACCAATTGCGGCACGCCTGCCCGCAAGGCAGCAGCGGTGGTGCCGATGCCGCCGTGATGGACGATGGCGGCCACCTCCGGCAACAGGGCATCGAAGCTCACATAGGACTGCCACAGCACGCCCTCGGGCAACACGGCCGGCACTTGTTCACGATGCCGGGTCACCAGCAGTGTGCGGCGGCCCAGTGCTTGTGCGGCCTCTACGGCGCCGGCAAAAAACTGCGCTGCATGCTGATGGCCGGAGCCTGGCGTAAAGACGATGGGTGCCGCGCCAGCGTCGAGAAACTGCCGCAGGGCGGGTGTCCAGTCCGAGGGCGAGGTCATCGGAGGCGGCGGAAATTGTCCGCTCAGGAAAGGCTGTGGCCAGTCCGGCTGGACCGCGCCGAACCAGTCCGGAAACAGTCCCAACGACGCATCCGGTGCCTGCATCACGTGCGCAAAGAAATGCGCCACCGGCGGCAGTGCCTTGTTGGCCCGTGCGGCATTGAGCGCCGGCAGGCTGGGCGGATCGATCATCCAGCGGTGTGCCAGTGACCACAAGGTCTTGCGCCAGGACAGCGGCACCCAGCCAGGGATGCGCAGCGATCCCATGGCCAGCAGGTCGTGGCTGCTGCACAGGTTGGAAGGGGCGAGATAGGTGGCGACGATGCGCAGTCCGGGGCGCGCGGCACGCGCGATGTCAGCCGCCGGCACCAGCAAGGGATGGCTGAGGATGACGCACTCTTCATCGGTGGGCAATTGAGCGACCAGCTGGTGCAGGCAATCGATATAAGGGGCGGCGGCGCGGCAGATGACCTGCCAGCCCTGGCGCTCATCCCACAGGTCCGGATTGGCCAGCACGGCCTGGAATTCTTCCACGCTGCCCAAGGGATGGCAGGACAGTCCCGCGTTCTCGAACAAGCCCGCATGAAATCGCGGCACCACCATCAGCACACGATGCCCGCGCGCCTGCAGCCCCTGGCCCAGCGCGAGGAAGGGCAGCATGTCGCCAGTGGTGCCGGTGGTGGCGAGGATCAACAGGGGAGCACGGCGGGCAGCTGCTGGCATGGGGTGGTTTGGGGGCGAAATGAAGAAGGCTGCAGGGTGCGCGCCACTGTAGCCGATTTCGGTCGCCCTCGCCGTGGTCAGATGAAGCGTTTGACCGCCCGTGGCCCGAACAGCGCCACCACCATCATCACCAGCGCCACCCCCACGAAGCTCACCCGCAGCCCCAGGTGCTCGGCCACACCCCCGATGCACACCGGCCCCAGCAGCATGCCGACATAGGCGAAGCGTGCCACGGCGGCGATGCTCTCGGCGGCCGGCATGCCCGGCACGCGCGCGGCGGCCAGGAAAAAGATCGGCATCAGGTTGGCAATGCCCAGCCCGGCCAGCAGCAGGCCGGCCATGGTCGCCAGGGGTGTGGGCAAGGCCGCCGCCAAGGCGATGCCGGCCGCCCCCGCCACCCCGCTCCAGAGCAGCGTGCGCAGGCCACCGATGTGTGCACGGATGCGGTCGCCCGTCAGTCGCCCGGCCGCCATGCCGGTAGAAAACGCGGCGTAGCTGTAGCTGACCCAGGCGGCGGGCGACTGGGCGATGTCGCGCATGTACACCGCGGCCCAGTCATACATGCCGCCTTCGCACATGAGCGCCAGGAAGGAGATCACGCCCAGCATCAGCACCATGCGGCGGGCGGATTTGCCAGCGCCGGGTGTGCTGGCAGCGTCATCATGGGCATCGTCGGGCAAGGCGAAGGGGCCGATGGACAAGGCCACCGACAGCGTCACCACCGCCACCAGCGCGGCGTGCGCCAGGGGCGACAGGCCGGGCAGGGCGCCCAGCGCCGAGCCGGCAATGCCGCCGATGCTGAACATGGCATGCAGGGTGGACATGATGGGCCGGCTGCGGCCGTTTTCCACCAGCGCGGCCTGGACCGACATGGCCACGTCGAAGGCGGCCATGGCGCTGCCGAACACCAGCAGCAGCGCTACCAGCATCCAGAACTGCGGTGCCAGCGGGATCAGCAGCAGCGTGGCCTCATAGAGCATGCCGGCCTGGCGCAAGGCGCGCGCGCTGCCCACGCGCGCGATCCATTTGCCGGACTGTCCCATGGTCAGCAGGGCGCCGCCGGCCACGGCCAGCATGGCCAGCGACAGCACCGCATCGGACAGGGCGAAGCGATCCTTCACCGAGGGAATCAGGATGCCCCAGGTGGCGAAGGTGGCCCCGTTGACGAAGAACTGCGCCATGGTGGCACGGGTGGCGTTGCGGATGCGGTGCGGGTGGGAAGCGGTGACGGATGAGCTGCCTGAATGCATGGAGAGGCCGGGCGAAAGTCAAAGATCGTCACTTTGCCAGTTTTTGATTCATTCGTTAAATGGATTATTCAGATCAGCTTGATCGATTCAACAGATGAATGTGGCTGCTCTCGCCGCAGGGCAGTGGGGCGTACCACTCTGGATTTCACTGAAAAGGGCATTCTCAGCGTTTGCTGAAACCCCTCATTTTGGTGAAATGTCGTCCCGCATTCTTGTCGGAAACAAGCCGTGTTCCGGCCGTTAACCATGAAAAAAACCCGGCCAGCTTGCGCCGGACCGGGTTGAGGGACTACCGAGGAGGAGGTTTCGGCTTATCGCTTTACCATTCGGCAAAGCTGCCATCCTTGTGGCGCCAGATCGGGTTGCGCCAGCGGTGGCCGACTTCGGCGCGCTGACGGACATACTCTTCGTTGATCTCGACGCCCAGGCCAGGGCCTTGCGGGATCTTGACGTAGCCGTCTTCATACGCGAACACGTTCTTGTCGCGGATGTAGTCCAGCAGGTCATTGCTTTCGTTGTAATGAATGCCCAGGCTCTGCTCCTGGATGAAGGCGTTGTAGCTGCCGGCATCGACCTGCAGGCAGGAGGCCAGCGCGATCGGGCCCAGCGGGCAGTGCAGCGCCAGCGCCACGTCGTAGGCTTCGGCCATCATGGCGATCTTGCGGGTCTCGGTGATGCCGCCGGCGTGCGAGACGTCCGGCTGGATGATGTCCACATAGCCCTCGGAGAGGATGCGCTTGAAGTCCCAGCGCGAATACAGGCGCTCGCCCAGGGCGATCGGGGTCGAGGTCAGGTGGGCGATTTCCTTGAGGGCTTCCGAGTTTTCCGACAGCACCGGCTCTTCGATGAACATCAGCTTGTACGGCTCCAGTTCCTTGATCAGGACCTTGGCCATGGGCTTGTGCACGCGGCCGTGGAAGTCCACGCCGATGCCCACGTTCGGGCCCACGGCTTCACGCACGGCTTGCACGTTGGCCAGGGTCAGTTCGATCTTGTCGTGGCTGTCGATGAATTGCAGTTCTTCGGTGCCGTTCATCTTCACGGCAGTAAAGCCACGGGCCACGGCATTCTTGGCCGCCGCTGCGGTGTCGGCCGGACGGTCGCCGCCGATCCACGAATAGACGCGAATCGAGTTGCGCACCGCGCCACCGAGCAGCTGGTGCACCGGCACGCCCAGGGCCTTGCCCTTGATGTCCCACAGGGCCTGGTCGATGCCGGCCAGGGCGCTCATGTGGATGGCGCCGCCACGGTAGAAGCCGCCGCGATAGAGCACGGTCCAGTGATCTTCGATGTTGCGCGGATCCTTGCCGACCAGATAGTCGGCCAGCTCGTCCACGGCCGCCGCGACGGTATGCGCGCGGCCTTCCACGATGGGCTCACCCCAGCCGACGATGCCTTCGTCGGTCTCGATCTTGAGGAAGCACCAGCGCGGGGGCACGATGAAGGTGGAGATCTTGGTGATTTTCATTGTTCGGTCCGGTTATGCGTTTAATCTGTTCTGTAGATGAATGATCGCTATGCGATCGGTGACAACGATGAATCGGGTGTGCGGGAAATCAGCCCAGCGCCTTCCAGGCCGCCACGAAGGCGTCTGCACGCTGGCGCACCGCATCGGCCGACAGGCCCGGCGCGTACAGCGCCGACCCCAGGCCGAAGCCGGAGGCACCGGCTGCACGGAAGACGGCCATGCCTTCCGGCGTGATACCGCCGACCGGCAGCAGGGCGATGTCGCGGGCGATCACGGCACGCCAGGCCTTGACCACCTGCGGGCCCAGCTGTTCGGCCGGGAACATTTTGAGTACGTCGGCGCCGTTCTCCAGCGCCGCAAAGGCTTCGGTCACGGTGGCCACGCCCGGTGCGCTGTAGAGGCCCGCATCGCGCGCGGCACGAATCACGGCGCCATCGCTGTGGGGCATGACGATCAGTTCGCCACCGGCATTCTTGACGTCTTGCACCAGGGCAGGCTTCAGGACCGTGCCGGCACCGACGATGCAGTCCGCCGGCAGGCTCTTGCGCAGGATGCTGATGCTGGCCAGCGGTTCGGGCGAATTGAGGGGGACTTCGATGATGCGAAAGCCGCTTTCATAGAGGGCCGCGCCGATGGCTTGGGCCTCGTCGTTGCGCACGCCGCGCAGGATGGCGATCATGCCGGTGCTGCGCAGGGCGTCGTGGAATCGTTGGGCTTGGGTGGTCATGGTATTTTCCGTGGTGCGTGTTGCGTATTGCGTTTGTTCGTTGGGGTGGATCAGGCCAGCAGGCCAGCGTGCTGCGCCAGGATCCACAAGCCCGCCTCGGTGGCGCCCTCGGCCTCGGCGGCCGGGCCCAGTCCGTACAGGTCCAGCGCCAGCCGGTAGCGGCGGCACAGGCCGGCGTCGCCGATGAGGACGATGCCGGGCGTGGTGGGATAGAGTTTCTTCAGGGCGGCGATCTCGTGCCCGATCAACAGGCCCGAGAGATAGTCCGGCTGGGCGTCAGCGGCCAGTTCGCCGGTCAGGCCCAGGGTGCGGCTGCTGAAGATGTTGGAGAGCACGCCGGTCTGGCCCTGCGCACTCTTTGCCACGCCCGCGCCGCGCAGGAAGGCGGCGTCATCGGCCACCTCCGGTTTTTGCATGGTGCGGCCCAGGATGGTGTGGCCGCACAGGGCGCCATAGACTTCACCGGTCATGAAGGTATCGAAATGTTCGATGCGTCCTTCGACCACGCGCACCCACTTGGAATGCGTACCCGGCAGGCCGATCAGCAGCTCGCGCTCGCTGCGGGTCTGCAGGGCGCCGATGACCTGGGTCTCTTCGCCGCGCATCACATTGGGCAGGGCACCGGCTTCCAGCAGGCCGGGCACGATCCACAGCGCACGGCCCAGGCCGGTATCGACTTCGGTCAGCTGGCTGCCGATCAGGGCGGGGGCCAGCGGCACGTTGAGGTAGGCGGCTTCACGCCAGCCCTGCTTGCTGCCGACCATGCCGGCTGCGATCAGGGGCGCGGCCGGTGCGGCCTTGAGCCAGTCGCCGCAGGCCGCTTCCAGTGCAGCGCGGTAGGGGGCGTGGGCATCCTCGCCATGGCCCACGGCCGGCAGGTTCATGATGCCCCAGGGATGGGCGCGGCGCTCCACCACCTGGCCGCGGCCATCGAAGCGATAGCAGCGCAGCGAGGAGGTCCCCCAGTCGAGGGCGATCAGGGCGCAGTCTTGATTCTGTTCTTGAGTCATCGTCATGGGTGGCCGGCGTCAACGCGCCAGGCTTGTCTGTTGGGGGGTGGCCCGCACCGGTTCCTGGGCGATCTCGCAGACCGTGAAGCGGGTCAGCAGCACCATGTCCTCGCCCGGCGCCAGGGCGATCAGGCCGGGCAGCTTGGGCTGGTGGAAGGCATCGATGGGATGCGTGACCGGCTCCAGGCAGAAAAACGGCAGGCCATTGTGGCGGTACATCAGCACGTAGCCGCTGCGATCCGTGGTGTGCATCTGCAGCCGCAGGCCGCGCGTGGGATCTTCGATCATGGCCAGGCCATCCCAGCCTTCGAAACAGTTGTCGATCAGGCCGCCCTGCAGCGGGGCGGCACGGTTGTAATCCCAGCCGGCCGGCAGTTCACGCGAAAAACCGGTGGGGATGCGGTCCGGTCCGGACAGCCACACGCCGCGCGAGCGGAATTGCAGGCGGGTTTGCGCGTCATGCAGGAAATACGGATGCAGGCCCAGGCCGTAGGGTAAGGTTTCGTCGCCCGTGTTGGTCACGCGCAGCTCGATCTCCAGCGCGTTCTCGCGCAGGGTCAGCACTTGCCGCGCACGATAGACGTACGGGTTGCCGTCGCAGCGCACCGAGTCCAGTTCCAGGGCCATGCGGTCCTCGGCCTGGGACACGATGGACCAGGCCTGGCGCCAGCTGTCGCCGTGGATGGGGTAGGGCTCGCCGGCACGGTTGGGCACCAGCGGGTAATGCTTGCCATTGAAATCGAAGCCGCCGCCGGTGATGCGATTGGACCAGGGCAGCAGCGGGAAGCACGCGGTCGCGTACAGCTTTTCCGGGTCGGCACTCCAGGGGCGCAGCAGCGGCAGCCACTTGCGCTCACGCTGCCATTCCCAGCCGGCCAATGCGCCGCCCAGTGCCGGCAGCACGTGCAGGCGCTGGCGCCCTGATTGCAGGGTATGGATTTCCGGCAGCCCCTGGGCGCCTGCGGGTCGGGCATCGCTTGCTCGGGATGGCATGTTGTCTCGTGTCTTGTTATGGAGTGCTGCGTGCATCGTCGGCACAGGAACGCGTTGTCCATCGCGTCGTCCCCTATGGGGCTCTCTGAAGGCGTCGGCAGGAAGAAGGAGTTGGCTCACGTGGGGTCGCGCCCGGTCTTCATGCAGTGCGCTTCAAAAAAAATCTGGCTGATCCTATCACCGCACTCCGATAGGGAATAATGAAAAAATCATCGCAAACGATATCAAAAATGCGCGCCGCATGCCGGCAAGCAAAACGGCAGGCCGGTGTGCCGCATCACGCTGCACGAACGGACAGCCCGGTCCCAACGATGCGCGAAACGATATCGAGAAACATTAAAAATTCATTGGATGCGAATTGGTCGCTTGCCTAATATGGAGCGCGAATCAAGGACGATCAGGGCTGTCCGCGATTCCAACCGCACCGCGCCGCTTCCCATTCAACCCTAAAAATCAAACGCATTCCGGCGCAGCGCACCCCACGCATAGAACAAAGGGAAGTCCACAATTCCCTGCCAACGGAGACTGACAATGAATTCGAAGAGAAGAGCGCTTCTGGGCGCAGCCATTTGCATGAGCCTGGGCAGCGCCGTGAGCTTCCCCGCCTTTGCCGCCGACAAACCACTGACCATGGGCTTCTCCCAGGTGGGTGCCGAAAGTGAATGGCGCACCGCCAATACCGTATCGATCAAGGATGCCGCCAAGCAGGCCGGCGTCAACCTGAAATTCGCCGACGCCCAGCAGAAGCAGGAAAACCAGGTCAAGGCGATCCGCTCCTTCATCGCCCAGAAGGTCGACGTGATCGCCTTCTCGCCGGTGGTGGAGTCCGGCTGGGAAACCGTGCTGCGTGAAGCCAAGGCCGCCAAGATCCCGGTCATCCTCACCGACCGCGCCGTCAACGTCACTGACAAGTCGCTCTACGTCACCTTCATCGGTTCGGACTTCGTGGAAGAAGGCCGCCGCGCCGGCCGCTGGCTGCTGGACAAGGCCAAGTCCCTGCCCGCTGGCGACATCAACATCGTCGAACTGCAAGGCACCGTGGGCTCGGCGCCGGCCATCGACCGCAAGGCTGGTTTCGAGGAAGTCATCAAGAGCGAGCCGCGCCTGAAGATCATCCGCTCGCAGACCGGCGACTTCACCCGCGCCAAGGGCAAGGAAGTGATGGAAGCCTTCCTCAAGGCCGAGGGCAAGAAGATCAACGTGCTCTACGCCCACAATGACGACATGGCCATTGGCGCCATCCAGGCCATCGAAGAAGCGGGCCTGAAGCCTGGCAAGGACATCACCATCATCTCCATCGATGGCGTCAAGGGTGCCTTCGAAGCCATGATGGCCGGCAAGCTCAATGTCACCGTCGAATGCAGCCCGCTGCTGGGTCCGCAACTGATGCAGATCGCCAAGGACATCAAGGCTGGCAAGGAAGTCCCCAAGCGCATCACCACCGAGGAAGGCATCTTCCCGGCTGAAGTGGCGGCCAAGGAATTCCCGAACCGCAAGTATTGAGTCCGGCATGACGGTACTGCGCACGCGCTGGATTGCCCAGGGCGTGCGCGGTGCTTGTGTGGCTTGATGGGGACGCGCGCCAGACGGCGCACGCCCGTCAGGATTCCGATGCTTCTGATGGAGTTGCGATGACGATGTCTGTCGGGACGCAGGCGCGTCCCATGCTGGAATTGAGCGGTATCCACAAGGCATTCGCGGGCGTGAAGGCGCTCACTGATGTCGGCCTGCGGCTGTTCCCGGGGGAAGTGCATACCCTGATGGGACAGAATGGCGCAGGCAAATCCACGCTGATCAAGGTCTTGACCGGCGTGCATGAACCCGATGCAGGCAAGATCGAACTGGATGGCCGCGCCATTTCGCCGGCCTCCACCCTGGAGGCGCAGTCGCTGGGCATCAGCACGGTCTACCAGGAGGTCAACCTGTGTCCCAATCTCTCCGTGGCCGAGAACATCTTCGTGGGCCGCTATCCGCGCCGCTTTGGCCGCATCGACTGGAAGAGCGTGCACGCGCAATCCAGGCAATTGCTGCAGCAGCTGCAGATCGACATCGATGTCGGCGCGCTGCTGTCGTCCTATCCGCTGGCGATCCAGCAGATGGTGGCGATCTCGCGCGCGCTCTCTGTCTCGGCCAAGGTGCTCATTCTCGATGAGCCGACCTCCAGCCTGGACGAAGCCGAGGTCCAGCAACTCTTCAAGGTGCTGCGCCGCCTGCGCGAGCAGGGCATGGCGATTCTTTTCGTGACCCACTTCCTGGACCAGACCTACGACATCTCGGATCGCATTACCGTGCTGCGCAATGGCGTGCGCGAGGGCGAATACCTGGTCGGCGATTTGTCGCGCCTGGATCTGGTCAACAAGATGGTGGGCGTGACCGCCGTCGATCACCGCAAGGTGGAAGCGGGTGCCGAAGCACTGGCTGCAGGTCTGTCGGCCGATGAATCCGGCAAGGGCGAGGTCTTCCTGCAGGCCGATGGTTTCGGCCGGCGTGGCGTGCTGTCTCCGCAGGACCTGGAATTGCGGCGCGGTGAAGTCTTCGGCCTGTGCGGCTTGCTCGGTTCCGGACGGACCGAAATGGCGCGCCTGCTGTTCGGTGCCGACCGCGCCGATTGCGGACAATTGCGCATCGAAGGCCGCAGCGTGAAGCTCGATAATCCGCGCGATGCGATTGCGGCGGGCATCGGATTCTGTTCGGAGGATCGCAAGAAGGAAGGTGCCATCCTTGAACTCTCCGTGCGCGAAAACATCATCCTGGCGCTGCAGGCGCGCCAAGGGTTGTTCCGTGTGCTCCCGCGCAAGCGCCAGAACCAGATCGCTGCCGATTACGTCAAGTGGCTCGGCATCAAGACCGCCGACCTGGAAACGCCCATCGGCCTGCTCTCCGGCGGCAACCAGCAGAAGGCCTTGCTGGCGCGCTGGCTGGCCACCGATCCGGGCATGCTGATCCTGGATGAGCCCACGCGCGGCATCGACGTGCGGGCCAAGCAGGAGATCATGGATTTCGTCATCGCCATGTGCCGCAAGGGCATGTCCATTCTTTTCATTTCCTCGGAGATTCCCGAGGTCCTGCGCTGCAGTGACCGCATGCTGGTGCTGCGCGACCGCCGTGCCTGCGGCCAGTACCGTCGCGGCGAACTCGATGAGCAATCGGTTTTGCAGGTGATCGCGGGAGAGGCCGCATGAGTGCATCCATGGATTCCAAACTGATTCCCGACAGCGCCGCCAGCGGCAGCGCGCCGGCCTTTGCAGCGCTGCTGCGTCACCCGCTGGTGCGTCCCCTGGCAGCGCTGGCCTTGCTGCTGCTGATCGATTTCCTGCTGGTGCCGGGCTTCTTCAAGCTGGAGATCAAGGACGGCCACCTCTATGGCGCACTGATCGACATCATCAACCGTGCGGCACCGCTGATGCTGGCAGCGCTCGGCATGACGCTGGTGATCGCCACGCGCGGGGTGGACATTTCGGTGGGCGCGGTGGTGGCCATCTCGGGTGCTGTTGCGGCCGTTCTCATCGGCGGCAAGATGGTGGTGGTCAATGGTGTCTCTGAATACGTCAGCAACGTACCGATGGTGTGGGCACTGTGCGCGGCGATGGGAGCGGCGCTGCTGTGCGGTGCCTGGAACGGCTTGCTGGTGGCCGGTCTCGGGCTGCAGCCCATCATCGCCACGCTGATCCTGATGGTGGCCGGGCGCGGGCTGGCGCAGCTGCTCACCGATGGCCAGATCGTGACGGTGTATTACAAGCCCTTCTTCTTCCTAGGCGGGGGCTACCTGTTCGGCTTGCCCTTCTCGCTCTACATCGCCGGGGCCATGTTCCTGCTGCTGGCGTTGCTGATGAAGAAGACCGCGCTGGGCCTGTTCATCCAGTCGGTCGGCATCAATCCGGTGGCCTCGCGCCTGGCCGGCATCCGTACTGCCGCGCTGATCTTCTTCGTCTACATGTTCTGCAGTGCCTGCGCTGGCCTGGCGGGGCTGATGATCGCCTCCAACATCAAGAGCGCCGACGCCAACAACGCCGGCCTGTTGCTGGAACTGGATGCGATCCTGGCCGTGACCCTGGGCGGCACGTCGCTTGCCGGCGGAAAGTTCAGCCTGGTGGGCAGCGTCATCGGCGCGCTCATCATCCAGACGCTGACTTATACGATCTATTCGCTGGGGGTGCCGCCGGAAGTCAATATGGTGGTCAAGTCCATCGTGGTGTTCCTGGTCTGCCTGTCGCAGTCGCCGGAGTTCCGCCGCATGTTGAGGATGTCCAAATCATGATGCTTGCTTCTTCCTTGCGGCGCGCTTCGCACGCGCCGTGGTTTACCTCCATGGTCACGGTGGCGCTGCTGGTGCTGATGCTGGTCATCGGGGCGTTTGGCTACGATGGCTTCCTGTCGCCGCAGGTGATGCTGAACCTGCTGATCGACAATGCCTTCCTGCTGGTAGTGGCCATCGGCATGACTTTCGTCATCCTCTCCGGCGGCATCGACCTCTCGGTCGGTTCGGTGCTGGCGCTGACCACGATGGTGGCGGCCTTCCTGCTGCAGAACTGGCACTGGCCGCCGCTGCTGGTGATTGCCACCGTCCTGCTGATGGGCGCAGGCTTTGGTGCGGCGATGGGCGCGATGATCCATTACTTCAAACTGCAGGCCTTCATCGTCACGCTGGCCGGGATGTTCCTGGCGCGCGGGCTGTGCTACCTCATCAGCATCAATTCCATCACCATCGATGAGCCGCTGTTCGTGGAACTGTCGCAGACGCGGCTGGAGTTTGGCGGGCTGTTCATCTCCCCCAGCGTGGTGATTGCCCTGATCGTGCTGGCCGTAGCGATCTGGATGGCGCACGGCACCCGCTTTGGACGCGCCGTCTACGCCATCGGCGGCAGCGAGAGTTCGGCGCTGCTGATGGGCTTGCCGGTCGGGCGCACCAAGGTCCTGGTGTATGCCTTCAGCGGTTTCTGTGCATCGGTGGGCGGCGTGCTGTTTTCCTTCTACATGCTCTCCGGGTACGGATTGCATGCCCAGGGTGTGGAGCTGGATGCGATTGCGGCCGTGGTCATCGGCGGCACCTTGCTGACCGGCGGCTATGGTTACGTGGCCGGAACACTCACGGGCGTGCTCATCCTTGGCGTGATCCAGACCCTCATTGCCTTCGATGGCAGCCTCAGTTCCTGGTGGACCAAGATCTTCATTGGTGCGCTGCTGTTCGTCTTTTGCGTCGCGCAGCGTGTCATTTCCCTGGGAGCCCTGCGCGGCAAATCGGCCGGATCGGCGAAAGCCGCGCCAGCCGTGGCTTAGGCGGGATTTTTTAAGCTTAATTAAGATAACTTTACATAGAGGGAGTTATACCGAAAAACATATCCATTACGCTCAAAAAATCATTAGAAATGTATTGGTAAAGCAATTAATGTAGAGCCCGCAAAACAGTTGCTCTGCATGACATTCATCAGAACTAGAGGCGCTGTTTTAGAAATAACTACAACACGCCATTCCATAAATAGAGACTGGAGACTCGAAGCATGAAAATCAAATCCGTATTGAGCGGTATTGCCCTCGGCCTGGGCGTGACCCTGATGTCCATCAGCGCCCAAGTGAGCGCGCAGAGCAAGCAGCTGGTCGGCGTGGCCATGCCCACCAAGTCCTCGGCCCGCTGGATCGCCGACGGCAACAACATGGTCAAGGTCTTGAAGGAAAAGGGCTACCAGACCGACCTGCAATACGCGGAAGACGACATTCCCAACCAGCTGTCCCAGATCGAGAACATGCTGACCAAGGGCGCCAAGGTGCTGGTGATCGCCGCCATCGACGGCACCACCCTGACCGACGTGCTGCAGAAGGCCGCCGACAAGGGCGTCAAGGTCATCGCGTATGACCGCTTGATCCGTGGCTCCAAGAACGTCGACTACTACGCCACCTTCGACAACTTCCAGGTCGGCGTGCTGCAGGCACAATCGCTGGAAAAGGCCCTGGGCCTGAAGGAAGGCAAGGGTCCGTTCAACATCGAACTGTTCGGCGGTTCTTCGGACGACAACAACGCCTTCTTCTTCTACAACGGCGCCATGTCGGTGCTGAAGCCCTACATCGACAGCGGCAAGCTGGTGGTGCGTTCCAAGCAGATGGGCATGGACAAGGTCGCGACCCTGCGCTGGGATCCGGCTACCGCACAAGCCCGTATGGATAACCTGCTGTCGGCCTTCTACACCAACGCCAAGGTCAACGCCGTGCTGTCCCCGTATGACGGCCTGTCCATCGGTATCCTGTCCTCGCTGCGCGGCGTCGGCTACGGCACCCCGCAACAGCCGTTCCCGTTCGTCTCGGGCCAGGATGCGGAAGTGCCTTCGGTCAAGTCCATCATCCGTGGCGAGCAGTACTCCACCATCTTCAAGGACACCCGCGAACTGGCCAAGGTTACCGTCGGCATGGTGGATGCCGTCCTGGGTGGCAAGCAGCCCCAGATCAACGATACCAAGACCTACAACAACGGCGTGAAGGTTGTGCCTTCCTACCTGTTGAAGCCGGTCGTGGTCGACAAGTCGAACTGGAAGGAAATCCTGATCGGCAGCGGCTACTACACCGAAGCGCAAGTGAAGTAATCCTTTGATGTAATACGCGGGCGGCCGGCATCTCCGGTGCTGCTGCCCGCAGCAAGATCGCAGTACCCAACAAGAACAAGAATCACCGTACGAAGAACAGCATGGTCCCGCTCTGTGCGGGACTAATTCTTTCAGGAAGTCGCGCTTGCCCCACTGCAACGCGCAAGAGACAAACAAGTCCGGCTACGTCCTCGACGCAAGACCGGCAAAAGAGAGGTCAGCATCATGAGCAACATTCTGGAAATGCGCGGCATCGAGAAGAGCTTCCCGGGTGTGAAGGCGTTGAACAACGTCAACCTGGCAGTGCGCGAAGGCGAGATCCATGCGATCGTCGGCGAAAACGGCGCCGGCAAATCCACGCTGATGAAGGTGCTCTCGGGCGTCTACCCGCACGGCAGCTATTCCGGCGACATCGTCTACAAGGGTGAGGTACGTGCCTTCAAGGATATCCGCGACAGCGAACACCTGGGCATCATCATCATCCACCAGGAGCTGGCCCTGGTGCCGCTGCTCTCCGTGATGGAAAACCTGTTCCTGGGCAACGAACAAGCCCGTGGCGGCGTGATCGACTGGGAACACTCCTACGTGCGCGCCAAGGAACTGCTGGCCAAGGTCGGCCTGAAGGAATCCCCGCTGACCAAGGTCGGTGACCTGGGCGTGGGCAAGCAGCAGTTGATCGAGATCGCCAAGGCGCTCTCCAAGGAAGTCAAGCTGCTGATCCTGGACGAGCCGACCGCCAGCCTCAATGAAAGCGACTCCGATGCGCTCCTGGAGCTGCTGCTGGAACTGAAGCGCCAGGGCATCGCCTCGATCCTGATCTCGCACAAGCTCAACGAAATTTCCAAGGTGGCCGATTCGATCACCGTGCTGCGCGACGGCACCACGGTCGATACCTTCGACTGCCGCGCTGAACCGATCAGCGAAGACCGCATCATCCAGCACATGGTGGGCCGCGAAATGGCCGACCGTTATCCGCAGCGTGATCCGCAGATCGGCGACGTGATTTTCGAAGTGCGCGACTGGCGCGTACACCACCCGCTGCACTCGGACCGCCTGGCCATCAAGGACGTCAACATGACCGTGCGCGCCGGCGAGATCGTCGGCATCGCCGGCCTCATGGGTGCGGGCCGTACCGAGCTGGCCAAGAGCATCTTCGGCCGCGCCTACGGCAAGAAGATTACCGGCCAGGCCTTCCTGCACGGCAAGGAAGTGGACCTGTCCACCATCGAGAAGGCCATCGACAAGGGCATCGCCTACGTCACCGAAGACCGCAAGGGCGATGGCCTGGTACTGGAAGAAGACATCAAGAAGAACATATCGCTGGCCAACCTGGGCGGCGTCTCCGAGCGCACCGTCATCGACGAGGCGCGCGAGTACAAGATTGCTGCGGATTTCAAGCAGCAGATGCGCATCCGCTGTTCCAGCGTGCTGCAGAAGGTGGTCAACCTCTCCGGCGGCAATCAGCAAAAGGTGGTGCTGTCGAAGTGGCTGTTCTCCCAGCCGGAAGTGCTGATCCTGGATGAACCCACGCGCGGCATCGACGTCGGCGCCAAGTTCGAGATCTACAACATCATCAGCAAGCTGGCGGCCGAGGGCAAGTGCATCATCATGATCTCTTCGGAAATGCCGGAACTGCTGGGCATGTGCGACCGCATCTACGTGATGAACGAAGGCCAGTTCGTGGGCCACCTGCCCAAGGCCGAGGCGACCCAGGAAAGCATCATGCGCGCCATCATGCGCAACAAGCGCATCGATGATCCGGGCCTGTCGCAAGCCGCCTGACACCCCATTACCAAGCCGGAGCCAAACCGGCAGCATCACCCATAAAGTCCATCAAGACCAGAGAGCACCCGAGGAGCAAGACAATGGAGAGCATTGACATGAGCAAGAAACCGACCGCTGCGGCCGTCGCCAGCGGCGCCGTCGAGAAGAAGGACTACGGCAGCTTCCTGAAGAACAACATGCGCGAATACGGCATGCTGATGTCGCTGGTGGCCATCATGGCCTTCTTCCAGATCATGACCGACGGCACGCTGATGCGTCCGCTGAACCTGACCAACCTGGTCCTGCAGAACAGCTACATCGTCATCATGGCGCTGGGCATGCTGATGGTGATCGTGGCCGGCCACATCGACCTGTCGGTGGGTTCGGTGGTGGGCCTCATCGGCGCACTGGCCGCCGTGCTGATGGTGGACTACGGCTGGGGCTTCGTGCCGGCCTCCATCGTCTGCCTGATCGCCGGTGCCTTGATCGGTGCGGCGCAGGGCTACTGGATCGCCTACTTCAAGATCCCGTCCTTCATCGTCACCCTGGCCGGCATGCTGGTCTTCAAGGGCATGGCGCTGGCGCTGCTGCAAGGCCAGTCGCTGGGCCCCTTCCCACAGACCTTCCAGATGCTGTCCTCGGGCTTCATTCCTGAGCTGACCGACAACACCACTTTCCGTACCACCTCGCTGGTCGTGGGCATCATCGCCGCCGTGGTGCTGATCCTGGTCAAGCTGCATGGCCGCCGCAAGCAGACCAAGCATGGCATGGAAGATGAACCGGCCATGTTCTTCCTGCTCAAGAACGGTGTCTTTGCCATCGCCATCATCGCCTTCAGCTACCTGCTGTCGACCTATCGCGGCATGCCCAACGTGCTCATCATCATGTTCGGCCTGATGGTGCTCTACACCTTCATCACCAGCCGCACCACCCTGGGCCGCCGCGTCTACGCCGTGGGCGGCAACGAGAAGGCGGCCAAGCTGTCGGGCATCAAGACCGAGCGCGTGTCCTTCTTCACCTTCGTCAACATGGGCGTGCTGGCGGCACTGGCCGGCCTGATCTTCGCAGCGCGCCTGAACACCGCCACCCCCAAGGCTGGCCTGGGCTTCGAGCTGGACGTGATTGCAGCCTGCTTCATCGGCGGCGCATCGGCCTCCGGCGGCGTGGGCAAGGTCATGGGTGCGGTCATCGGCGCCTTCATCATGGGCGTGATGAACAACGGCATGTCCATCATGGGCATCGGCATCGACTACCAGCAGATGATCAAGGGCCTGGTCCTGCTGATGGCCGTCTGCTTCGACGTCTACAACAAGAACAAGTAATCCGGATCAAGCAAGGCGGGCCTGGCGCCCGCCTTTTGCATTCGGGTGCAAGCGTTTTTCAAGATCCTTCGTTTTCTGTCATTCGGGAATTCAACAATGAGTAGCGACAAAAAAGACAAGAGCCGGACCCTGCGCTCGGCCGGCTGGTTCGGTACCGCCGACAAGAACGGTTTCATGTACCGCAGCTGGATGAAGAACCAGGGCATCCCCGACCACGAGTTCCAGGGCAAGCCGGTCATCGGCATCTGCAATACCTGGTCGGAACTGACGCCCTGCAACGCCCACTTCCGCAAGATCGCCGAACACGTGCGTCGCGGCATCATCGAAGCCGGTGGCTTCCCGGTGGAATTCCCGGTGTTCTCCAACGGTGAATCGAACCTGCGCCCGACCGCCATGCTGACCCGCAACCTGGCCAGCATGGACGTGGAAGAGTCGATCCGCGGCAATCCCATCGATGGCGTGGTGCTGCTGACCGGCTGCGACAAGACCACTCCGGCCCTGCTGATGGGCGCGGCCAGCTGCGACGTGCCGGCCATCGTCGTGACCGGCGGCCCGATGTTGAACGGCAAGCATCAGGGCCGCGACATCGGTTCCGGTACCGTGGTGTGGCAATTGTCGGAACAGGTCAAGGCCGGTGAAATCACCATCCACGACTTCATGGCGGCCGAAGCCGGCATGTCGCGTTCGGCCGGTACCTGCAACACCATGGGCACCGCCTCCACCATGGCCTGCATGGCCGAGTCGCTGGGCGTGTCGTTGCCGCACAATGCAGCGATTCCCGCCGTGGATGCGCGCCGTTATGTTCTCGCGCACTTGTCCGGCATGCGTATCGTCGACATGGTCTGGGAAGGCCTGACCTTGTCGAAGATCCTGACCCGCAAGGCCTTCGAGAATGCGATCCGCACCAACGCCGCCATCGGCGGTTCCACCAATGCCGTGATCCACCTCAAGGCCATCGCCGGCCGCATCGGCGTGGACCTGGAACTGGAAGACTGGACCCGCATCGGCCGTGGCACCCCGACCATCGTTGACCTGCAGCCCTCGGGCCGCTACCTGATGGAAGAGTTCTACTATGCCGGCGGCCTGCCTGCCGTGCTGCGCCGCCTGGGCGAAGCCGACCTGCTGCCGCACAAGGATGCCCTGACCGTCAACGGCCAGACCATGTGGGACAACGTCAAGGATGCGCCGATCTACAACGATGAAGTGGTGCGCCCGCTGGCCAAGCCGCTCATCGAAGATGGCGGCATCTGCATCCTGCGCGGCAACCTGGCGCCGCGCGGCGCCGTGTTGAAACCCTCGGCCGCCACGCCGGAACTGATGAAGCATCGCGGCCGCGCCGTGGTCTTCGAGGACTTCAACCACTACAAGGAACGCATCAACGATCCTGACCTGGATGTGGATGCCAGCTGCGTGCTGGTGATGAAGAACGTCGGTCCCAAGGGTTATCCGGGCATGGCCGAAGTGGGCAACATGGGCTTGCCGCCCAAGGTGCTGGCCACCGGTGTGAAGGACATGGTCCGCATCTCGGATGCACGCATGAGCGGCACCGCCTATGGCACCGTGATCCTGCACGTGGCGCCGGAAGCGGCTGCCGGCGGTCCGCTGGGCATCGTCCAGGATGGCGACTTCATCGAGCTCGACGCCTATGCCGGCAAGCTGCAGCTCGATATCAGCGAAGAAGAGATGCAGCGCCGCCTGGCCGAACGCGCCAAGGTGCTGGCCGAGCGCAAGCCCGAGATGGTCGGCGGCTACCAGTCCCTGTATGTGGACCGCGTGCTGCAGGCTGACCAGGGCTGCGACTTCGACTTCCTGGTCGGTTGCCGTGGCGCGGCCGTGCCCAAGCACTCGCACTGATCTTCTTCCCGTCATCATGATGCCGGTGCCGCGCCTGGCGCGCGCACCGGCCTGCAAGGAAACCTCATGAGCAATACCCCCCAGAACGTGCAACTGGCGAACTTCCCCAGCCTCAAGGGCAAGCGCGTCTTCATCACCGGCGGTGGCACCGGCATCGGTGCGGCCATCGTCGAAGCCTTTGCGCAACAAGGTGCACAGGTCGCCTTCGTCGATATCGCCACCGAAGCCAGCGAGGCGCTGTGCAATGAAGTGGCCGCCGCGGGTCACCCCAAGCCGCTGTTCCGCCATTGCGACCTGCGCGACATCCCGGCCTTCCAGGCCACCATCGCCGAGCTGCAAGGCCTCTTGGGCGACTTCGACGTGCTGGTCAACAATGCCGCCAACGACCAGCGTCACAAGCTAGAAGAAGTGACGCTGGAGTACTGGAATGACCGCATCGCCATCAACCAGCGTCCGTCCTTCTTCGCCGTGCAGGCGGTGGTGGAAGGCATGAAGCGCCGGGGTGGCGGGTCCATCATCAACTTCAGCTCGATCAGCTGGCACCAGTCCAGCGGCGGCTTCCCGGTCTACACCACGGCCAAGGCCTCGACCCTGGGCTTGACCCGCGGCTTGGCACGCGACCTCGGTCCGCACAAGATCCGCGTCAATACCGTGACACCGGGCTGGGTCATGACCGAGCGCCAGATCCAGCTGTGGCTGGATGAAGAAGGCAAGAAGGCGATTGCCCGCAACCAGTGCCTGCAGGGCGACCTGCTGCCGTGGCACCTGGCGCGCATGGTGCTGTTCCTGGCCGCCGACGACAGCGCAATGTGTACCGCGCAGGAATTCATCGTCGACGCCAGCTGGGTGTGACAGGTTGCTGAGGCGCATCTGCGCATCGGACTAAAAAGAGTCGCCAAATGGCGACTCTTTTTTTTGCGCAAATTTTGCGCAAACGCCAAAAGGGTTTGGAGGCGGGACGGAAAGTGAGCCGGTTTCAGAAAAAAGCTGTATGACAGCTTGGAAAAACTTAGTTTTTTACGCGTTTGAAGTGTTGTTTTTTAGTCGCGTTTTTTTAAAGTTTCGGCGTGCGTGAATTCTGTTTTGATGCCGTGCGGGCGGCCGAATTCAGAGAGTCTTACGTTACCTTACATTTCTTAATAAAACTCGACGCAGCCAACCGACCCCGGCAAGCAGATGGCCGGGCAGCCGGAGTGGATCAGTAGATCATCTTCGCCACTTCGCGGATGGCTTGCAGGACCAGGTTGGCCCCTGGCGAGAGCAGGTTGTCCTGGCGCGTGATGATGCCGAAGCCGGCCATGCGGCAGGGCAGCTCGATGGGCAGGATATCCATCAGGCGGGCCTGGGTGTAGTAGCGCGCTACTTCGGTGGGCATGGCGTAGATGAAATCGGTCTGCTGCAACAGGCTCGTGATGAACAGGATGGCGGTGGTGTCGACCACGTTGGAGGGCGGCGCCAGGCCCTGCTCGCGGAACATCTGGTCGCAGCGGGCGCGCAGGATGCTGCCCTTGGGGGCCATGATCCAGGCCTCGCTGGCCAGGTCGGCCAGGCTCAGGTCGGTGCGGGTGTGGAACGGATGGCCCACGCGCGCCACGGCGCACACCGGCTCGTCGGCCAGCTCTTCATAGAGCAGCCCGCCCCGCGCTTCCTCATCCAGGATGCGGCCGATGATGAAGTCCAGCTCGCCATGCAGCAGGCGCGAGAGCAGGATGTTGCTGCTCTCGACCTCCACGCCGATGCGCAGCATCGGGGCCTGTTCCTTGACCCGCGCGATGGCTGGCGGCAACAGGGCCATGCCGGGCGAGAGGATCACGCCCACGTCGACCTGGCCGGAGAGGCCCGATTTCAGGGCCACGATGTCCTCGTGGGCCTTGGACAGGCTGGTCAGGGCCATGCGCGCATGGCGGATCATGGCCTCGCCATAGATGGTGGGCCGCATGCCGCGCGGCAGGCGCTCGAACAGCGACACGCCCAGCATGTCTTCGAGGTCCTTGAGTTGCTTGGAAGCAGCCGGCTGCGTCATGTTGAGCTCGCTGGCAGCGCGGTGGATGTTGCGGGTGTCGTCGAGAGCGATCAGCAGAAGGAGCTGACGGGTCTTCAATCGCGCCCGCAGAAACCAGTTCGGGTCACTGTTTTTCATAAGTCTCCGGGGACGGTTTTCTAAATTTTTTCAATCGTTTTTTTATTAGGAATTGATGATATCAAATCGCATATCGGAATTGCTAAAGATTTCATTGGAAAGACATGAACCGAATACTTAGTATCTAGCCACATTCCGGGCTGTACAGGAGACAACCCACGCAGCAGCGGAATGAAAGAAGAGAAGGTCGGGCAGCATCAAAAACAACAAGTTGGGAGACTGTCAGGAGTCCGTCAGGATCCAGGGGTCTGAAGTGCAACGCTGCACGGCCAAGCCCACCGACGAAAAAAATTTTAAACGGCAATATCCACGGAGACTATTCATGAAGCAAGTGAAGCCATCCTTTATTGGAGCAAAGACCCTGTGCGCGCTCGCGCTGATGGGTGCGTTCTCGGCACAGGCGCAGGCGCAAAGCAGTGTCACCATCTACGGCCGCGTGGTCGCCGGTATCGACTTCCAGACCAACGCCGGTCCCAACGGCAAGGGCACCAAGTGGAGCGCTGCCAACAACCAATGGGGCACCAGCATGATCGGCTTCAAGGGCACGGAAGACCTGGGCGGTGGTACCAATGCCTTCTTCCTGCTGGAATCCGGTTTCAACTCGACCAAGGGCAGCTTCAACGGTTCCGATACCAGCAACGGTAACGCACTGTTCAACCGTCGTTCCTACGTCGGCCTGTCGTCGGCCAGCGCCGGCTCCATCAAGTTCGGCAAGAACCTGTTCATCAACAACGACGTCTGGTACCTCGATCCGACCGGCCAGCAGGCCATCGGCACCTCGGTCCTGGTCAACGGCCGCAACTGGCCGGGCGCGTCCAACGTGATCGAGTACAACAGCCCTGACATGGCCGGTTTCACCGTCAACCTGCAGACCAGCCTGGGCGAAAAGCCGGGTTCGTTCAACGGTGGCGTGACCAACGCCGGTTCCAGTGACGGCCGCAAGGACGGCATCTCGCTGGCCTACCAGAAGAACGGCCTGGAACTGCGCGCCATCTATGACGTCGTGCGTGATGCCAACGGCAACTACAGCGACCTGTGGGGTCACTCCAAGGAGCTGATCCTGGGTGGTACCTACAAGTTCGACAAGCTCAAGATGTTCGTCGGTTACGAAAACCTGCGTGCCTCCAACGCTCCCGCAGGCGCTCCGAACCGCGCCAACCACTACTGGCTGGGTGCCAACTATGACGTGACCTCGCAACTGCAACTGGTCGCCTCGTGGTTCCACGTCAACGCCAACAACGCTTCGGTCAGTTCGGCTGGCGTCGCCAACGGCGGTGGTACGGCCAACCTGTACATGGCTGGCGTGAACTACTTCCTGTCCAAGCGTACCCTGCTGTACGTCGACGTGGGCACCGTGCGTAACGGCACCGGCGCTGGTCACATCCTGGAAAACGGTGCTGAAAGCGGCGTTTCCGGCCTGAAGCAGACCGGCGGTTACTTCGGTATCGCCCACTCGTTCTGATGTAACGAATAGCAGTAACGTAATCCTTCCTGAGGTGGTCTTGATGTAGTTGAGGGTGGGCGCAAGCCCACCCTTTTTTGTCGTTGCGAGGGACGTTTTACGACGTTCTTCAAATCATTTATATCGTTTGTTTCATTGACTTGATTGGTAGGCGGAACCCTGATGAATGCGCAATTGCTGGTTGACGGACATCATGAACTGGGCGAAGGCGTGCTGTGGTGCGAGCGCTCGCAGACGGTCTTCTGGACCGATATCCATGCTTCCCGCCTGTGGAATCACGACCCCGCCAGCGGCGCCACCCGCAGCTGGGCCATGCCGGAACGCCTGTGCTGCTTTGCCTTCACGGCCGATCCAAAGCGGCTGCTGATCGGACTGGCCTCGCGCCTGGCCTTCTTCGACCTGGACACCGGCAGCATGACCCCGATCTGCCGCATCGAAGGCGACTTGCCGACCACACGCCTGAACGATGGCCGCTGCGACCGCCAGGGCCGCTTCGTCTTCGGCACGCTCAATGAGGACGCGGGCCGCGCGCCCATCGCCAGCTTCTATCGCCTCAATGCCGACCTGAGCCTGGAGCGCCTGGCGCTGCCGGGCATCGCCATTTCCAACAGCATCTGCTTCAGCCTCGATGGCAAGCTGATGTATCACTGCGACTCCATGGCCGGCAAGATCATGGTGTGCGATTACGACACCGCCAGCGGCGCGGTCACCCATCAACGCCTCTTTGCCGACCTGGCGCAACAGCCGGGCGGCCCCGATGGCTCGACCGTCGACGCTGACGGCTACCTCTGGAATGCCCAGTGGGGCGGTGCGCGCGTGGTGCGTTTCGCACCCGATGGCTGCGTTGACCGCATCATCGACATGCCCACGGCGCAGCCTTCCTGCGTGGCCTTCGGGGGCGCTGCCTTCGATACCTTGTTCGTGACCACAGCCCACGAAGGCATGAGCGCCGAACAGCGTGCCGAGGATGCGCTGGCCGGTGCGCTCTTCAGCGTGCCGGGCCTGGATGTGCGCGGTCTGCCCGAAGTGCGTTTCGCCGGCTGATGTCTCACTGATGTCTCCATTGCCGTGCGGCATTCGTCCCGCACGTCGCACTTGCAGCGGGTCCGGATTCAGGACCCGAAACTCGAATCCCCCATCAGCCGCGACAGCCGCGCCGAGACTTCCTGGACGATGCCTTGCACCTCGTCCAGGCTGGGATTGACCTTCTTGTCGATGCGTTCGATATAGGGCACGTTCAAGGCTGCCAGCATGCGGTTGTTGGCCCCCATCACCGGGTAGGACAGGTTGATGACGCCACGGATCTGCCGGCTCTCCATGCGCGAGTGGCCGCGTTTGCGCGTGTCCTCGATCTGGCGCATCAGTTGCGCCGTCTCGATTTCCTGTTCGCCATCCATGCGCACGTGCGCGGCCAGCATGCCGGCGCGCTCGGCCTCATCGCGAAAAGCCAGCAGCACATGGCCCGAGGCAGTATCGGTCAGGCTCACCAGCGCACCGACCTTCAGGCCGAAGGCCCAGCGTTCGGGGCTGTCCACTTGCGCCACCACGATCACCCGTCCCGCCTCATAGACCGTCAGGTGCGTGGACTGCATGGCGCGGTTGGCCAGCTCGCGCATATGGGGCAGGGCGGTGCTGACCAAGGAACGGATCGGCTGGTGATGATGCGCCAGCTCGAAGAGCTTCAGCGACAGGCGGTAGTGATCGTTGTCGGCCACCAGGTAGCCGCGCTGCTCCAGCGTGACCACCATGCGAAAGATTTCATTGACGCTGCGCCCCAGCTGCCGCGAGATCTGGTTCAGGGTCAGCATCTGTTCCGAGCGGCTCAGCAACTCCAGGATATCGAGCCCCTTGTCCAGCGCCGGCGCGGCATAGCGCGTCTTGCCGCTGGCGTTTTCCTCTTCATGGTCGGCGGCCGTCTGCACGGCAGGGACCTCGGCGGGATTGATTTTGCGGGTTCTGGGCATGGCGTTTGAGGGCGCAATAAGGAGCGGGATCGCAAAAGCGGAGGGTTTCTGGGGCCGGATTGTAGGGGATTTTGATGAAAAATCCATTTTATTCATGAAATATTTTTTCATGAATGACCTGGGAAGCCCAAGTCCTCATTCCGAAATCGATATCGCTCAGGTCGGAAACTTCATCGGGCTGGCGCTGCAATGGGAGGATAATCAAGGTTATGCTCTGGCACTCACAGATGAAATCATATTTTATTTGTGAGTAAAAACAAAAGAGGGGCCCGGCCCCGGAGACGATCACCCCGGCCTTCCGTGACGGACGGCCCCCGCCGGCCGCGGCACGCCACCGCAGCGGCATCCACGCTAGAGACCGATGACCAAGATTACTGCCCTGCGCGTGCTGGACGTACGCTTCCCCACTTCGCTGTCGCTCGATGGTTCCGATGCCATGAATCCGGACCCGGATTACTCCGCCGCCTACGTCATCCTCGATACCGACAATGAACAACTGAAAGGCCACGGCCTGACCTTCACCATCGGCCGTGGCAACGAGATCTGCTGCGCGGCCATCCGTGCCATGGAACACCTGGTGGTGGGCCTGGACCTGGACTGGATCGCCGCCGACATGGGCCGCTTCTGGCGCCACGTCACCTCCGACAGCCAGCTGCGCTGGATCGGCCCGGACAAGGGCGCCATCCACCTGGCCACCGGCGCGGTGGTCAACGCCGCCTGGGACCTGTGGGCCAAGGCAGCGGGCAAGCCGGTCTGGAAACTGGTGGCCGAGATGTCGCCCGAGGAACTGGTACGCACCATCGATTTTCGCTACATCACCGATTGCATCACCCCCGACGAAGCGCTGGCCCTGTTGCGCGACAAGGAAGCCGGCAAGGCCGAACGCCTGCGCATCCTGGAACAGGAAGGCTATCCCTGCTACACCACCTCGGCCGGCTGGCTGGGCTATGACGATGCCAAGCTGCGCCGCCTGTGCCAGGAAGCCATCGACCAGGGCTTCAACTACGTCAAGCTCAAGGTCGGCCGCGACCTGGAAGACGACAAGCGCCGCGTGCGCATCGCCCGCGAGGTGCTGGGGCCGGACCGCAATCTGATGATCGATGCCAACCAGGTATGGGAAGTGGACCAGGCCATCGACTGGGTCAACGAGCTGGCCTTCGCGCAACCGTGGTTCATCGAGGAGCCGACCAGCCCGGATGACGTGGAAGGGCACCGCAAGATCCGCGCAGGCATTGGCGCGGTCAAGGTCGCCACCGGCGAGATGTGCCAGAACCGGGTGCTGTTCAAGCAGTTCATCATGCGCGACGCCATCGACGTGGTGCAGATCGATTCCTGCCGCCTGGGCGGCGTCAATGAAATCCTGGCCGTCATGCTCATGGCGGCCAAATACGGCAAGGTGGTCTGCCCGCACGCGGGCGGCGTGGGCCTGTGTGAATACGTGCAGCACCTGTCGATGATCGACTACCTGTGCATTTCCGGCAGCAAGGAAGGGCGCGTGACCGAATACGTGGACCACCTGCACGAACACTTCGTGGACCCCTGCGTGATCCGCAATGCGGCCTACATGCCACCCGCCTTGCCGGGTTTTTCGATCGAAATGAAGCCCGCTTCCCTGGAGCAATACCGTTTCCGGGGCTGAGGCTGCCTCCCCCACGACAAGATGAACGAAAACGGAGACTGATGTGGACTTGAACCTGCAAGAGAAGGTAGTCATCGTGACCGGCGGCGCCTCCGGCATCGGTGGCGCGATCAGCCTGCAGCTGGCGGCCGAAGGGGCCATTCCGGTGATCTTCGCGCGCAGCGAGCCGGACCCGCAGTTCTGGACCCGCCTGACCGGCCTGCAGCCGCACGCCGCCCTGTTCCAGCTGGAATTGCAGGACGAGGCGCGTTGTGGCGAAGCCGTGGCCGAGACGGTGCGCCGCTTCGGCCGCCTGGACGGCCTGGTCAACAATGCCGGCGTCAATGACAGTGTGGGGCTGGAGGCCGGGCGCGATGCCTTTGTGGCCTCGCTGGAACGCAATCTCATCCATTACTACGTGATGGCGCATTACTGCGTGCCGCATCTGAAGGCCACGCGCGGCTCCATCCTCAATGTCTCTTCCAAGACCGCCCTGACAGGGCAAGGCAATACCAGCGGCTATTGCGCCTCCAAGGGTGCGCAACTGTCGCTCACGCGCGAATGGGCTGCGTCCTTGCGCGAGGATGGCGTGCGCGTCAACGCCTTGATCCCGGCCGAGGTGATGACCCCGCTCTACGAGAAATGGATCGCCACCTTCGAGAATCCGCAAGAGAAGCTGGACGCCATCACCAGCAAGATCCCGCTGGGCAAGCGCTTCACCACCTCCGAAGAAATGGCGGACATGGCGGTGTTCCTGCTCTCGGGCCGCTCTTCGCATACCACCGGGCAATGGGTTTTCGTCGATGGCGGCTATACCCATCTCGACCGCGCCTTGACCTGAGGCTGCCATGCGTACCGTACTGGCCCTCGACCTCAAGGATGATCCGGCCCTCATCGCCGAGTATGAGCAGCATCACCAGCGCATCTGGCCCGAGATTGCCGCCCACCTGCGTCGGCACGGCGTGACCGGCATGGAGATCTACCGCCTGGGCACGCGCATGATGATGGTGATGGACACCGATGACAGCATCTTCGACGCCGCTGCCATGGCGGCCGCCACCGACAGCGACCCCAAGGTGCGGGCCTGGGAAGAACTGATGTGGCGATTCCAGGCGCCCACGCCGTGGACGCCGGCCGGACAGAAGTGGGTGCCGATGACGCGCATCTTCGATCTGGACGCGCAGCAAGATTAAGTTTTCATTGCAGCAAAGTTTAGTCTTTGCAAATCCCTTTCTAAGTTTTTCGCAAGACGGTACAGTAGGCAGCACGCAGTTCACGCAGTCCCCAACAGCAGCGAACGCAGAGTCGCGCTGACCATGGCCATGGCCCAGCCCAGGCCGGCAATGCATCCGCATCCGAGGTGAGCATGCAACAAGAACACGAGACAACAGCCCGCGCAGGGGCGACGGTAGCGGCCACACCGCTGATCGTCCTGCGCAACGTCAGCAAGCGCTTTCCCGGCGTGCTGGCGCTGGACAATTGCCAGTTCGAACTGGTGGCCGGCGAAGTCCATGCCCTGATGGGCGAGAACGGCGCCGGCAAATCCACGCTGATGAAGATCCTCTCCGGCGTCTACCAGCGCGACAGCGGCGACATCCTGCTCGACGGCAAGCCGGTGGAGATCACCGAGCCGCGCCAGGCGCAGGCGCTGGGCATCGGCATCATCCATCAGGAACTGAACCTGATGAACCATCTGTCGGCGGCCCAGAACATCTTCATCGGCCGCGAGCCGCGCAAGGGCTTCGGCCTCATCATCGACGAAGAGCAACTGAACCGCCAGGCCGCAGCCCTCTTCGCCCGCATGCGGCTGGACATGGATCCGCGCACCCCGGTTGGCGACCTCACCGTGGCGCGCCAGCAGATGGTGGAGATCGCCAAGGCCCTGTCCTTCGATTCGCGCGTACTCATCATGGATGAACCGACGGCGGCCCTGAACAACGCCGAAATCGCCGAGCTCTTCCGCATCATCCGCGACCTGCAGGCCGAAGGCGTGGGCATCGTCTACATCTCGCACAAGATGGACGAACTGCGCCAGATCGCCGATCGCGTCAGCGTCATGCGCGATGGCAAGTACATCGCCACCGTGCCGATGCAGGGCACCTCCATGGACACCATCATTTCCATGATGGTGGGTCGCGCGCTCGATGGCGAGCAACGCCTGCCGCCCGATACGTCCGGCAACGAGGTGGTACTGGAAGTGCGCGGCCTCAATCGCGGCCGTGCCATCCGCGATGTCAGTTTCAAGTTGCGCCGTGGCGAGATCCTGGGTTTTGCCGGCCTCATGGGCGCCGGCCGCACGGAGGTGGCGCGCGCCATCTTCGGTGCCGATCCGCTGGAGTCGGGCGAGATCATCATCCATGGCGGCAAGGCCGTGATCGGCCAGCCGGCCGATGCCGTGGCGCATGGCATCGGCTACCTGTCGGAAGACCGCAAGCATTTCGGACTGGCCGTGGGCATGGACGTGCAGGCCAACATTGCGCTCTCCAGCATGGGCCGGTTCACCAAGGCCGGTTTCATGGACCAGCGCGCCATGCGCGAAGTGGCGCAGGGCTATGTGCGCCAGCTGGCCATCAAGACGCCCTCGGTGGAACAACAGGTGCGCCTGCTCTCCGGCGGCAACCAGCAGAAGATCGTGATTGCCAAGTGGCTGCTGCGCGACTGCGACATCCTCTTCTTCGATGAGCCCACGCGCGGCATCGACATCGGCGCCAAGAGCGAGATCTACAAGCTGCTCGATGCCCTGGCCGAACAGGGCAAGGCCATCGTGATGATTTCCTCCGAGCTGCCCGAGGTGCTGCGCATGAGCCACCGCATCCTGGTCATGTGCGAGGGCCGCGTCACGGGTGAACTGGCGCGGGCCGATGCCACCCAGGAAAACATCATGCAACTGGCCACGCAGCGCGAATCGGCCGTGACGCAATAAGCGCTACCGGGCCTCCAGAACTGACAAGAGAGACAGACCGATCATGGCAAACCAACTCCACTCCGCCCCTTCCGCATCCACCATGGCCAACACCGCTTCCCCCTCGGGCTTGCGCGCCCGCCTGTTCAATCCGGCCGCGCGCCAGAAGCTGCTGGCCTTTGCCAGCCTCTTGCTGATGATCCTGTTCTTCAGCTTCGCCTCGCCCAACTTCATGGAGGTGGACAACCTGGTCAGCATCCTGCAGTCCACGGCCGTCAACGGCGTGCTGGCCATCGCCTGCACCTACGTCATCATCACCTCCGGCATCGACCTCTCGGTGGGCACCATGATGACCTTCTGTGCCGTCATGGCCGGGGTGGTGTTGACCAACTGGGGCATGCCGCTGCCGCTGGGCATCGCGGCGGCGATCTTCTTCGGCGCGTTCTCGGGCTGGATCTCCGGCATGGTGATCGCCAAGCTCAAGGTGCCGCCCTTCATCGCCACGCTGGGCATGATGATGCTGCTGAAGGGCCTCTCGCTGGTGATCTCCGGCACGCGTCCGATCTACTTCAACGACACCGAGGGCTTCTCGGCCATCGCCCAGGATTCGCTGATCGGTGACCTGATTCCCTCGCTGCCCATTCCCAATGCGGTGCTGATTCTCTTCATCGTTGCCATCGCGGCCTCGGTCATCCTCAACAAGACCGTGTTCGGCCGCTATACCTTTGCCCTGGGCAGCAATGAGGAAGCGCTGCGCCTGTCGGGCGTGAAGGTGGACTTCTGGAAGGTGGCGGTCTATACCTTCTCGGGCGCCATCTGCGGCATCGCCGGCCTCATCATCGCCTCCCGCCTCAATTCGGCCCAACCCGCGCTGGGGCAGGGCTACGAGCTCGATGCGATTGCTGCCGTGGTGATCGGCGGGACCTCGCTCTCGGGCGGGACTGGCACCATCCTGGGCACCATCATCGGCGCCTTCATCATGAGCGTACTGGTCAATGGCCTGCGCATCATGTCGGTGGCGCAGGAGTGGCAGACGGTGGTGACGGGCGTCATCATCATCCTGGCCGTGTATCTTGACATCCTGCGCCGCCGCCGCCGTGCCTGAAACGATTTCACCGTAGCAATGCAAGCCCCGCCGGAAGCGCCATTTCCGGCACTCCATCATCGATAACAAAAGGAGACGTACCGTGTTCAAGAACAAGTTACTGGCCACTGCCCTGGGCCTGGCCTTCGCTGTCGGCACTTCGGCCGCGCTCGCGCAGGAAGTGTATGTGCCGCTCATTTCCAAGGGCTTCCAGCACCAGTTCTGGCAGGCCGTGAAAGCCGGTGCCGACCAGGCCGGTAAAGATTTGAAGGTGAAGGTCACCTTCGAAGGTCCCGAGACCGAAGCCATGGTCGACAAGCAGATCGACATGCTCTCCGCGGCCCTGGCCAAGAAACCGCAAGCCATTGGCTTTGCGGCGCTGGACAGCAAGGCTGCCATCCCGCTGCTGAAAAAGGCGCAGGCCGCCAAGATCCCGGTGGTCGCCTTTGACTCGGGCGTGGACAGCGACATCCCCGTCACCACCGCCACCACCGACAACCGTGCCGCAGCCGCACTGGCGGCCGACAAGATGGCCGAGCTGATCGGCAAGGAAGGCGAAGTCGCCGTGGTCGCGCACGACCAGACCAGCCGCACCGGCGTGGACCGCCGCGATGGCTTCCTGGAACGCATCAAGGCCAACTATCCCAAGATCAAGGTGGTCAGCGTGCAATACGGCGCGGGCGACCAGCTGAAGTCGACCGAGGTCACCAAGTCCATCCTGCAGGCCTATCCCAAGATCAAGGGTATCTTCGGCACCAACGAAGGCTCGGCCATCGGTGTGGTCAATGGCGTCAAGGAAATGAAGCGCAAGATCATCATCATCGGCTACGACTCCGGCAAGCAGCAGAAGGATGCGATCCGTGACGGCGTGATGTCCGGCGCCATCACCCAGAACCCGGTGGGCATCGGCTACAAGACCGTGGAAGCGGCGGTCAAGGCGATCAAGGGCGAGAAGTTGCCCAAGATCATCGATACCGGCTTCTACTGGTACGACAAGAGCAACATTGACGATCCCAAGATCAAGGAAGTGCTGTACGACTGATCCGGTCTTGCGTTGCGCGGTTTCCCCGGCACGGTCCGGGGAAATCCCTAAGTTTTTCGTTTCCCGTTTCTAAGTTTTCATCCAGAAAAAACTAAGAGATGTGGCAACGCTACATTCTCCTCCTCCCTCCCGAGACTGCGCCATGAAACCCCTCCGTATCGACGCCCATCAGCACTTCTGGCGCTATCGCGCCGACGATTATCCCTGGATCGGCAAGGGCATGGAGCTACTGGCCTGTGACCGTCTGCCGGGGCAGCTGCATCCGGTGCTCGATGCCGAAGGGCTGCATGCGTCCATTGCCGTGCAGGCCCGCGCCGGACGCGAGGAGACCGGTTTCCTGCTGGACCTGGCAAGGGCTGACCGGCGCATTGCCGGCGTGGTGGGCTGGGAAGACCTGTCCTCGCCGCACCTGGCGGCCAACGTGGCGCAGTGGGGGCGCGACAAGCTGGTGGGCTTCCGTCATCAAATCCAGGATGAAGCCGATGTCACTGCCTTCGTGGAGGCGCCGGCCTTCAATGCCGGCATCAAGTGGCTGCAGCAGCAGGGGCTGGTCTATGACGTGCTGATCTACGCCCATCAGATGCCCGAAGTGCAGGCTTTCTGCGCGCGCCACGACCGCCACTGGCTGGTGCTGGATCACCTGGGCAAGCCGGCCCTGGCCGATGTCGGGCGCAGTGAAGCTTGCTTCAATGAGTGGAAACGCCAGTTGCGCGCCCTGGCCGCCCTGCCGCATGTAGCCTGCAAGTTGTCGGGACTGGTCACCGAGGCGGACTGGCTGCGCGGCTTGCGCCAGAAGGATTACGACAATATCGCCCTGTGCCTGGATACGGCGCTGGAAGCCTTCGGGCCACAGCGCCTGATGTTCGGATCGGACTGGCCGGTGTGCCTGCTGGCCGCCTCCTATGCCAAGGTGGCGGGCGTGGTCCGCGAGTGGGCGGCCACGCGGCTGTCGGCGGCCGAGCAGGAGCAGCTGTGGGGCGCGACGGCGGTGCGCTGCTACGGCCTGTAAGTCATGCGGGGGCAGGCGCTGCCGTTGAGCGGCGCGGTGCCCTGCCTTACTTCGTGAAGCCGTTGAAGGCTACGTGCAGCATGTGTTTCACGATTTCTTCATTGCTCATCTTGCTGAACTTCTGCAGGTAATCCACCGCCGGGTCACAGGTGCGTGCGTAGTAGCTGTACAACACCACATCACTGGGCAGGGCGGCATCGAGCTCGCCATTTTTCTGCGCTTCCTTCACCAGCTTTTCCAGTTGCCCGTTGAGCTTGAGCACGCGCATGACGTATTTCACGTTGCGCATGAGCATGTCGCGTACATGTGCGCTGGTGGAGGGCAGGAAAGGTAGCCCGCCTTCCAGGCGCACCCGCAGCGCCCATTCCAGCATCGCTTCGAGCTTGCCGCGCGGGCTGGCGATGTGCTCCAGCTGCGCCAGCTGGTCGATGGCGCCATCGATGAGACGCAGCATCGTCTCGCCGATCAGCTCTTCCTTGGACTTGAAATGCTTGTACAGGCTGGGCTTGGAGATGCCCACCGCACCGGCCACGTCGTCCATGGTCATCAGGTCATAGCCCTTGCTGCCCAAGACGGTCGTGGCGGCATCCAGGATGGCGTTCTCCCGTAATTTGAAGGCTTGGTCCTTGAAGCTCAGTTTGCCGAAAATACTCATTGGTAGTTTAAGTTACTAATTAGTAGATTTTATTTTTCTTTGGTAGTAATCTTAGCACCTAAATCAAGGATCAGAAGTAAATAAGCGGCGCCAGCGGCCAAAAAGGCCCACAGCAAGCGCCGCCCCGGTCACCAAGGCAGCACGGGCCAGCAGGGCAGGGAAACATTCCCATGGACTGGCAACGGCAGAACTTCAATAACAAAGACAAAGGCGGGCAAGTTTTCATGAATCCACACGCAGCAGCCATCGGGCAGGGCACGGGACAGCGCATCGCCGTCATCGGCGCCGGCATTTCCGGCCTGGCCAGCGCCTATTTGCTGGCACGCAAGCACCAGGTGGTGCTGTTCGAGTCCGCGCCCACGCTGGGCGGGCATGCCAATACGGTGGAGATTGCGCCGGAGGGTGTGCCTTTTCCGGTCGATACCGGCTTCCTGGTCTTCAATGACTGGACCTATCCCAACCTGATTGCGCTGTTCGAGGAACTGAAGGTCGAGACCTACGATACCGACATGTCTTTCGGGGTCTCGATGGATGAAGGCAGCTTCGAATGGGCCGGCACCAACCTGGACACCGTCTTCGCCCAGCGCAAGCGCCTGCTGCAGCCGTCCTTCCTGGGCATGCTGCGCGACATCCTGCGTTTCAATCGCGCGGCCCACGCCAACCTGGCCGCCTGCGAGGGGCGTCCGATCAGCTTGCGCCATTTGCTGGAGCAGGGTGGCTATGGCGTCCTGTTCGGTGATGCCTACCTGATACCGATGGCGGCGGCGATCTGGTCCAGTTCGCCCTCGGACATCCTCGATTTCCCGGCGGCGACCTTCCTGCGTTTTTGCATCAATCACGGCCTGCTGCAGGTCAACAACCGTCCGCGCTGGCGCACCGTGCGCGGCGGCTCGCGCGAATACGTGCGCCGCATTGCCGCCACCCTCGACGATGTGCGCCTGGGCAGCCGCCTCACCAGCGTGACCCGCAACGAGCAGGGGGTGCTGGTGCGCAGCGGCGGCGCCGAGCCGCGTGAAGAACAATTCGATGCCGTGGTCTTCGCCACCCACGCACCCCAGACCCTGGCCCTGCTGCAGGACGCCACCATCGAAGAACACCAGATTCTCTCGGCCGTGCGCTACCAGGCCAATACCGCCTGGCTGCACAGCGACGTCTCGCTCATGCCGCAGCTGGACAAGGTCTGGTCGGCCTGGAATTACCTCGGTTCGCGCCACAGCGATGGCAGCCGCGCCGTGTGCGTGAGCTATTGGCTCAATCGCCTGCAGGACCTGCCCTGCCAGACCGACATCGTCCTGACCTTGAATCCGCCCCAGCCGCCCGACCCGGCCACCGTGATGGGCCGTTTCGATTACGAACACCCGGTCTTCGACCAGCCCGCCATCGACGCCCAGCGCCGCCTGCCGGAGATCCAAGGCAAGCACCGCGCCTGGTTCGCCGGTGCGTGGACCGGTTACGGCTTCCATGAAGATGGCCTGAAATCGGCCCTGCGCGTGATTGGCGACTTCGGCGTGACGCCGCATTGGGCCACCCTATGAACACCTCTCCGAGCTCCCGCACCGACGCGCCCGCGCTGTTGTTGAGCGGGCAGGTGATGCACCAGCGCCTGCGCCCGGTGCTGCACAAGTTCGTCTATCCGGTGTTCTGCGTGCGCCTCGATCTGGCGCGCCTCAGCGAAGCGGGCAATGCCTGGTTCGGCGTGGACCGGCGCCGCCTGATGTGCGTGCGTACACGCGACTATGGTCCGCGTGATGGCAGCGACCTGGCGCGCTGGGTGCGCGCACATTTGCAAGAGGCGGGGCTGCCGCATGACGGCGCGATCTGGCTGCAGACCTTTCCGCGCCTGTTCGGTTTCGTCTTCAATCCGGTGAGCTTTTTCCTGTGCCACGACGCAGACGGGAAATTGCGTGCGGTCCTGGCCGAGGTCAACAACACCTTTGGCGAGACCCAGCACTACCTGCTCTCGGCACCGGACCAGGGCGCAATCGACGAGCACACGCGCCTGGCCTGCAACAAGCTGATGCATGTCTCGCCGTTCTGCGAAGTGCGCGGTTTCTATCGCTTCCGCTTCCGCGACCAGGCACGGCCTGCGCAGGCGGGAGGCCATACCGCCTTCGTCGGCATCGATTATTACGACCACGGCCATCCGTCGGAAGTGGCGCAGGGTTTGCAACCCCTGATGCGCACCTCGGTCGGCGGCCACCTGCATCCCCTGAGCGCGGCCACGGCCTTCGGCGCGCTGTGTGCACAGCCGCTGCTCACGCTGGGCGTGGTCGCGCGTATCCACTGGCAGGCCTTGCTGTTGTGGCGCAAGCGCGTGCCCTGGTTCAGCAAGCCCGAGCGCGTCGCCACCGCAGGAACTTCTTCTGGAAAGGAAACCCTATCGTGAACAACAGCCCCGCACTGCAGACTACCGGCCGCCGTGCCGGCCCCATTTCGGCCCGCCTGTTCCTGGCGATGCTGGAACGTCTCAATCACGGCCATCTGGAACTGATCACCCCGCACGGCACCACGCTGACCTTCGGCGACCTGCGCCAGCCGCCCAGCGCGCAACTGCGCATTCTCGACTGGCGTGCCTGCGGTGCCATCCTGCGCGCCGGCGACATCGGTTTTGGCGAAGCCTACGGCAATGGCTGGGTGGAAACGCCCGACCTGGCCGCGCTGCTGCGCCTGGCCATGCGCAACCGCGCGATGCTCTCCAGCGCGGTCGAAGGCGGACGCCTGGCTTCGCTGTGGTACCGCCTGCGCCACCTGCTGCGCTCCAACACGCGCAGCGGCAGCCGCCGCAACATCCACGCGCACTACGACCTGGGCAATGATTTCTATCGCCTGTGGCTGGACCCGACCATGACCTATTCCTCGGCCATCTTCACCAAGCCCTGCCAGAGCCTGGCCTCGGCGCAGGCCGCCAAGTACCAGCGCATCGTTGACCAGCTCGGCTTGCAGGCCGGCGACCGCGTGCTGGAGATCGGCTGCGGCTGGGGCGGCTTTGCCGAACATGCGGCGCGCCTGGGCATCCGCGTGCATGGCGTGACGATCTCGCCCGCGCAATTGGCCTTCGGCCAGGAGCGCCTGCGCCACCAGCAGCTCGATCATCTGGCGCATCTGGAACTGTGCGACTACCGCGATCTGGACGGGCAATACGATGCCATCGTGTCCATCGAGATGTTCGAGGCCGTCGGCGAGCGCTTCTGGCAAACCTATTTCGACACCGTCTCGGCACGCCTGAAACCCGGTGGCCATGCCCTGATCCAGTCGATCACCATCGATGAAGCCGTGTTCGAGCGTTACCGCGACAGTGCCGACTTCATTCGTGAATTCATTTTCCCGGGCGGCATGCTGCCCAGCCATGAGCGTTTCTCGCGCTGCGCCCAGCGTGCCGGGCTGGCCACGCGCGACCGTTTCCACTTCGGCCGCGACTACGCCGAAACCCTGCGCCGCTGGAACGATGCCTTCCTGGCCCAGCGCGAGACCATCGCCGCGCAAGGTTTCGATGAGCGCTTCCGCCGCCTGTGGCAGCTGTATTACGTGTTCTGCGAAGTGGGTTTCGATGAAGGCCAGACCGATGTCGTGCAATTCCTCTTGCACAAGGAGTGAGTCATGGATGCCAAACTGATGCGCACGGGCTTGCTCGCGCGCCTGTGGAAGGGAACCGCACTGGCGCTGCTGGCGTTGGTGCTGGGCGGCTGCGCCTCGCAGCAACTATCGGACTACGCCGGCAAGACGCCGGTGTTTGATCCGGCAGTGTTCTTCAAGGGCCGCACCGAAGCCTGGGGCATGTTCCAGAAGCGCGGCGGCGAAGTGGCGCGGCGTTTCCATGTGGTCGTGACCGGTACCGTGGAGGGCAACACGCTGACCCTGGATGAGCGCTTCCGCTATGACGACGGCGAGACCCAGACGCGTGTCTGGACCCTGGTGCGCCAGAGCGACAACAGCTGGCGCGGCCGTGCCGGTGACGTCATCGGCGAGGCCATCGGCCAGACCGCCGGCAATGCGCTGCACTGGAATTACACCTTGCTGCTGCCGGTCAACGACAAGCAATACGAAGTCCAGATGGATGACTGGATGTACCAGATGGACGAACGCACCCTCATCAACCGCACCAGCATGAGCAAGTTCGGTGTGGAAGTGGGCCAGGTCACGCTGTTCTTCCGCAAGGAGGGCGTATGAACACCCAGTCCAAGCCTCTGGCCAAGGAGGCCGCTGGCGCCGCCGCTGAGCGCGCCCCGATCTCGCGCCCGGCCGTGCTGTTTGGCCCGATGAATCAACCGGTCAGTGACCTGCGTGGCCTGCGCATCTGGCTGGTCGGCGCCTCCAGCGGCATCGGTGCCGAGCTGGCGCGCCAGGCGCTGCAGGCCGGTGCCCGCGTGGCCTTGTCGGCGCGCCGCGCAGACGTGCTGCAAGAGGTCGCAGCGGCCCACAAGAATGCCTTCATCGCACCGCTGGATGTGCTCTGCCACGATGCCTGGCGCGACCAGCATGCGCGCATCGTGGAAGCTTTCGGCGGCATCGACCTGCTGGTGTTCTGCGCGGCCAAGTATCGGCCCGAGCGCACCTGGGAAGTCCAGGAGGACGAAGCCGAACACACCTTGCGCACCAACGTCGCCAGCGTCTATTCGGCACTGGGCGCGGCACTGCCGGACATGCTGGCGCGTGGCAGCGGCGGCATCGCGCTGGTGGCCAGCGTGGCGGGTTATGTGGGGCTGCCGGGGGCGACCGTGTATGGTCCGGGCAAGGCGGCACTGATCAATCTCGCGGAAATTCTTTATAGCGATTTACGGCCCAAGGGATTGAACGTGTATCTGATCAATCCGGGCTTCGTGAAGACCGACCTGACCGACAAGAATGATTTCCCCATGCCGGCCATCCAGACCCCGCAGCAGGCGGCCACTGCCATCTGGCGCGGGATCTCCGAAGGCCGCTTCGAGATCCACTTCCCGCGGCGCTTCACGGCCTGGCTGAAGATCCTGCGGCTGCTGCCGTTCCGGCTGCGCTTCATGCTGTTCCAGCGCTTCATGCTGAGCTGACCATGCAGCATCTTGACCGCTTGCTGGACTGGTATGGCGCGCTGGACCCTGTCAGCCTGGACCGGATTGGTGAATTTTATTCACAAGAGGCGCTGTTCAAGGATCCCTTCAACGACATCAAGGGGCTGCGTTCCATCCGCGCCATCTTTGCGCACATGTTCGAGACCACGGAGGATCCGCGCTTCGTGATCCTGGAACGCATGGGGCAGGGGCAGCAGGCCTTTGCCACCTGGCGTTTCGAGTTTCGGCTCAAGGGCCGCTTCTATACGGTGCTGGGAGCCACGCATTTCCGCTTCGATGCAGCGGGGCTGGTCACCGAGCATCGCGATTACTGGGATGCGGCGGAAGAGCTGTGGCAGAAATTGCCGGTCATTGGCGGACCGGTAAAGTGGTTGCGCGGAAAGTTCAGGGCCACGGCCTACTGAAGCGGCCGCAATCAATCCGTCGTACTTGGCGTCCAGAACGCCTGCTTCACCGCAGGCAAGGCCAGCAGGCGTTCCACCAGCGCATCGAGTTCGTCGCCATCCACGGAGGTCGCCGCCAGGGTGGCCTCGATTTCGACTTCATCGTCCGTAAAGGGCCGCACATCCAGATCCTGCATGGGATGCCGGCTCTGCTCCAGCATGTCCGTGACCGCGCTCAGTACGCGCTTCTGGTGCGCGCTCTCCACGATCAGGTGGAGGGTGTTGGTCACTTCCACCGAAGGCACATCCAGCGGCTTGCGGTTGATGGTGTTGACTACCGGGCGCAGCAGGGTATTGGCGGCCAGCACGAAGAGGGTGGCCAGGATCGCTTCCAGGATCAGGTCCGCCCCCGCCGCCGCGCCCACAGCGGCCGAGCCCCACAAGGTGGCCGCAGTATTGATGCCGCGCACATTGCCTTCTTCGCGCATGATCGCGCCCGCTCCCAGGAAGCCCACCCCCGACACCACATAAGCCACCACATGCACCGCCCCTTCGTGACCGCCCATGCGATTGGCCATGTCGACGAAGACCGCCGCGCCCAGGGCCACCAGTACGTTGGTACGCAGGCCGGCGGTACGTTGCCGGTACTGGCGCTCCAGCCCGATCAGGCCGCCCAGGATGAAGGCGGCGGTCAGGCTGATGGAGGTGTCGAGCAGGGATTCGAGATTGATGTTGGCGATGATTTGCATGGGACTTCCGCTACGTTCATGAGGCCGCACGAGGACCGGGCTGCGCAATGGTGCGCGATGATGCCCCAGAAATGCAACAGGGACATGACAAATTCCGGATGAGACTTTGCGCGTCCCGTCCCCTGCACGCCCTGGCCACACACACTACAATCGCCAATCCCGTGCGGGTGGGTCGTCTATTCCCGCAAGGCAAGATCATTTATCCACAAGGAGTTTCCATGAGCAGCAAAGTAGCCCTGATCACCGCCGCCGGCAGCGGCATGGGGGCCGCCGCCGCGCGCCGCCTGGCCGCTGACGGTTTCCAGGTCGGCATCCTGTCTTCCTCCGGACGTGGCGAGGCGCTGGCCGCCGAGCTGGGCGGTCTCGGCGTGACCGGCTCGAACCAGTCAGTGGAGGACCTGCAGAAACTGGTCGACCAGGCCGTGGCCCGCTGGGGCCGCGTGGATGTGCTGGTCAACAGCGCCGGCCATGGTCCGCGCGCGCCCATTCTCGACATCAGCGATGAAGACTGGCATCGCGGCATGGATACCTACCTGCTCAACGTCATCCGTCCCACGCGCCTGGTGACGCCGCTGATGCAGGCGCAAGGGGGCGGCGCCATCATCAACATCTCCTCGGCCTGGGCCTTCGAACCCTCCGACATGTTCCCGACCTCAGCCGTATTTCGTGCCGGGCTGGCCGCCTTCACCAAGCTCTTCGCCGACAAGTACGCGCCGGAAAACATCCGCATCAACAACGTCCTGCCGGGCTGGATCGACAGCCTGCCGCAACGTGAGGAACGCCGCGCCGGCGTGCCCATGCAGCGCTATGGCACCAGCGAGGAAGTGGCCGCGACCGTCGCCTTCCTGGCCTCCACCGGGGCCGGCTACATCACCGGCCAGAACATCAAGGTCGATGGCGGACTGATGCGTTCGGTGTAATACAGCCGACCCGAACGACACGACGGCCCTGCTTTGCAGGGCCGTTTTGCTGCCGTGCAGCGTATTTCATTCTCCGGCCCTTCGTGCGCAAAAAAGTATCAGTCCTTCTTCGCTGGTGATGTAGAAGCCGCAGCCAGAGGGGCACTAAGATGCAGCACATGATGAAAACTGCCAACAGCGATTTGTCAGTTTCAATAAGCAAAATGCTCTCGACCGAGAGGAGACACGATGCAGCCCGACCTGGAACTGGTCCATATCCGCAAGGGCGAATCCTTTGCGGCATGGATGCACGGCTACCCCTTCCGTACCGTGCGCTGGCACTACCATCCGGAGTACGAGATCCACCTCGTGGTGGCAACCTCGGGACGTTTCTACGTCGGTGACCACATCGGCGATTTCGCCCCGGGCCAGCTGGTGATGACCGGCCCCAATCTTCCGCAGAACTGGATTTCCGACATCGGCCGCGATGAGGTGGTCCCCGTGCGCTCGCTGGTGATCCAGTTCCCCGAGCAGCTGGTGGATCAATGCGCCGCCAGCATCCCCGAGATGGAAGCCATCATGCCGCTGCTCGAACGTAGCCATCGCGGCCTGCTGTTCGATGCCGCCACCAGCGACACGGTGCGCCCGCTGATGCAGCGCCTGATCGATCAACGCGGCCTGAAGCGCCTGGCCCTGTTCTGGGAAATCCTCGACGTGCTGGCCAACTCGCCCGAGCCGGAAGTGCTGGCCAGCCTCTCCTACAAGCTCGACCTGTCGGGCGTGAACAGCAGCGGCCTCAACCGCGCCATTGCCTACCTGCGCGAACACCTCACCGATGACATCGGCGAACAGGACCTGGCCGACATGGTGGGGCAGAACCTGAGCACCTTCTCGCGCGCCTTCAAGCGCCACACCGGGACCACCATGGTGCGCTACAAGAACCAGTTGCGCGTGGACCTGGCCTGCCTGGCCCTGCTCAACAACCCGGAAGCGCGCATCACCGACATCTGCTACGAGACCGGGTTTTCCAATCTCTCCAACTTCAACCGGCACTTCCAGAAGATCAAGGGCATGTCGCCTTCGGAATTCCGCAATACCTTTGCCAGCAATGGCCTCTTTGCCGCGACCGGATAGTGCAGGCTGCATCTCGCAAATCATTTAAATCATTCAAATCATTCAAATCATTTAAATACTTTCCTCGCCAGGGAAAACCACATTCAGGAAAGCCCCCGCTTTCCGGAACAGGACAGGTTTTGCCTGTCACTTCGCAACGAGCATGCCGGGCAATCCCGTCATCAAGCACACGACCAACAACAATGGAGACTGCAATGAAGAAAGCACTGACCGCACTGGCCTTGTCCACCGCCACGCTGGTGGCGTTCACCGCACCGGCGAGCGCCCAGGAACTATCCAAGCTCAAGATCGGCATGAGCTTCCAGGAAATGAACAATCCGTATTTCGTCTCGATGAAAAAGGCCCTCGATGATGCAGCCAAGTCCTTCGGTGCCAAGGTCATCGTCACCGATGCCGCCCACAACGTGGCCAAGCAGATCGCCGACATCGAAGACATGCTGCAGCAGAACATCGACATCCTGCTCATCAACCCGACCGACTCCGCCGGGGTGGAAGCGGCGGTGAAGGCGGCCAAGGCGCGCAACGTGATCGTGGTGGCGGTCGATGCCAATGCTTCCGGTCCGGTGGACATGTTCGTCGGTTCCAAGAACAAGGACGCCGGCTACCAGTCCTGCCGCGCGCTGGCCGATGCCATCGGCGGCAAGGGCGAAGTGGCGATCCTCGACGGCATCCCCGTGGTGCCCATCCTGCAGCGCGTGGAAGGCTGCAAGCAGGCCCTGGGCGAATACAAGGACATCAAGCTGGTGGCCACCCAGAACGGCCGCCAGGACCGCTCGGTGGCGCTGGGCGTGGTGGAGAACATGATCCAGTCGCGCCCCAACCTCAAGGGCATCTTCTCCGTCAATGACGGCGGTGCGATGGGCGCGCTGGCCGCCATCCAGGGCAGCGGCAAGGACATCAAGCTGACCTCGGTGGACGGTGCGCCGGAAGCCGTCAAGGCCATTGGCGATGGCGGTCCCTTCATCGAGACCACCGCGCAGTTCCCGCGCGACCAGGTGCGCGTGGGCCTGGCCATGGCGCTGGCCAAGAAGTGGGGCGCACGCGTGGTGCCCAAGGAAGTACCCATCGACGTCATGCCGGTGACCAAGAAGAACGCGGCCGGCTTCAGCTGGTAAGCCGCTGGCGCGGCAGCCATGTGTTGCCGCGCCTTCCTTTCCCTTGATGGAGGCAGCCATGCTCCAACTGACTGGTATCAAGAAAAACTTCGGCCCGGTGACGGTGCTGCGCGGCGTCGACCTGCAGGTGCGCGCCGGTGAAGTGCACGCGCTGCTGGGCGAGAACGGCGCGGGCAAGTCCACGCTGATGAAGATCCTGTGCGGCATCGTCACACCCGATGCGGGCGAGATCCGCATCGATGGACAGGCCTGCCGTTTTGCCAGCTATCACGAAGCCATCGCCGCTGGTGTCGGGGTGGTGTTTCAGGAATTCTCGCTGATCCCTTATCTGGATGCGGTGGACAACATGTTCCTCGCACGCGAGCTACGCAGCTCCTTCGGCCTGCTGCAGCGTGCCGCCATGAAGCGCCGCGCGGCGCAGATCATCGCGCAGCTGGGCGTGGAAATTCCGCTGGAGGTGCCGGTGTGCAAGCTCTCGGTGGCGCAACAGCAGTTCGTCGAAATCGCCAAGGCGCTGGCGCTCGATGCGCGTCTCCTGGTGCTGGATGAACCAACCGCGACCCTCACGCCCGGCGAGGTCGAGCACCTCTTCAAGGTGATGCGCGGCCTGCGCGAGCAGGGCGTGGCGATCATCTTCATCTCGCACCATCTGGAAGAAATCTTCGAGATCTGTGACCGCATCACCGTGCTGCGTGATGGCGCGTACATCGGCACCTGTGCCGTGAGCGAAGTGGACCAGGCGCGCCTGGTGGAGATGATGGTGGGGCGGCGCATCGAAAACTGCTTCCCGCCCAAGCCGTCCGCCTCGCCCGAGGGCGACGTAGTGCTGGAGGTGCAGGCCTTGCAGCTCAAGCGCAATGGCCCGGTGTCGCGTTTCCAGTTGCGGCGCGGCGAGATCCTGGGCTTTGCCGGCCTGGTCGGCTCGGGCCGCACCGAGACCGTGCTGGCCATGCTGGGCGCGCATCCGGCGGTGCAATGCAAGCTGTCCATGCACGGTGTGCCGCTGCGCTTTGCCGATCCGGCGCAAGCCCTGCAGGCAGGCATCGGCCTGCTGCCGGAAAGCCGCAAGGAGCAGGGACTCATCACCAGCTTCCCCATCCTGCACAACATCTCGCTGAACAATTACGGCAAGTATCGCGCGGGTGGCCTGTTCCTGGATCGCCGCCGCGAAGCCGAAGCGACCCGCATCGCCATGCAGCGCGTGCGCGTGAAAGCGCCGGATGCGCATGCGCGGGTCGATACGCTGTCCGGCGGCAACCAGCAGAAAGTAGTGATCGCGCGCTGGATCAATCACAACATGCAGGTGCTCATTTTCGATGAACCCACACGCGGCATTGATGTAGGTGCCAAGGCCGAGATTTATCAGCTCATGCGCGAATTCACCGCGCAGGGCTATTCCATCATCATGATTTCTTCCGAGTTGCCGGAGGTGGTCGGCATGTCCGACCGGGTCTGCGTCTTCAAGGGCGGCGGCATCGTGGCCACCGTCGAAGGCGATGCCGTGACCGCCGAAGAAATCATGACCCATGCCACCACCGGGAGACTCCACCATGCAGCATGAAGCCAATACCCTGGGCAGCGCCCCCGTGCGCGCCTCATCGCAGGCGCGCTGGCGCGCCCTGATCCATTCACCGCTGGCGTTGCCCCTGGCCGGGCTGGTCGTGGTCTCGCTCCTGATGGGGCTGGCCTCGGACAATTTCTTCACCGTCTCCAACTGGCTCAACGTGCTGCGCCAGGTGTCCATCGTCGGCATCCTCGCCGTGGGCATGACCTTCGTCATCCTTACCGGCGGCATCGATCTGTCGGTCGGTGCGGCCATGGCGCTGGCCGGTACCTTGTCGGCCGGGCTGATCGTCAACAGCGGCCTGCCCGCACCTGTGGCACTGCTGGCCGGCATCGCTCTGGCCGCAGGCATCGGCCTGCTCAACGGCGCACTGGTGGCCTGGGGCCGCATGCCAGCCATCATCGTCACGCTGGCCACCATGGGCGTGGCGCGCGGGGTGGGGCTGATCTACTCGGGCGGCTATCCGATCTCCGGTCTGCCGGGCTGGATCTCGTGGTTCGGCGTGGGCCGCATCGGCATGATCCCGGTGCCGGTGATCCTGATGCTGGTGGTCTATGCACTGGCCTGGGTGCTGCTGCAACGCACGCCCTTCGGCCGCCATGTCTATGCCATCGGCGGCAATGAGATGGCGGCGCGTTTGTCAGGCGTGAAGACTGCGCGCATCAAGCTGGCGGTGTATGCGATTTCCGGTTTCACCTCGGGCCTGGCCGCGATCATCCTGACCGGCCGCCTGATGTCGGGCCAGCCCAATGCGGGCGTGGGCTTCGAGCTCGATGCGATTGCCGCCGTGGTGCTGGGCGGCACTGCCATCGCCGGTGGGCGCGGGCTGGTGGTGGGCACGCTCATCGGCGCGGTGCTGCTGGGCATCCTCAACAATGGCCTGAACCTGATGGGCATCAATCCCTACCTGCAGGACATCATTCGCGGCGTGATCATCCTGCTGGCGATCTATATCGCCAGGGAATGGCGCTGAGCATTTCCATTCCTTTTTTTCATACTCAATTTCATTCACAAGGAGACAGAACATGACTCAATCTCTCGCTGGCAAGATCGCCGTCATCACCGGTGCCGCCTCCGGCATCGGCCTGGCCACCACCGAAAAGCTGCTGGCCAATGGCGTGACCGTGGTGATGGTGGACTGGAATGCCAAGGCCCTGGACGAACTGGCCGCGCGCCTCGGCCCGCAGGCCATCCCGCAGGTCACCAACCTGCTGGACGCCGACAGCTGCGCGGCAATGGTGCCGGAGATCCTGGCCAAGGTCGATCACATCGACATCCTCTACTGCAATGCCGGCACCTACATCGGCGGCGAGCTGGTCGATACCACGCCCGAGGCCATCGACAAGATGCTCAACCTCAACGTCAATGCCGTGATGAAAAACGTGCATGCCGTGGCGCCGCACATGATCGCGCGCAAGACCGGCGACATCATCGTCACCTGCTCGGTGGCCGGGCACTTCCCGACGTACTGGGAGCCGGTCTATGCCGGTTCCAAATGGGCCATCACCTGCTTCGTGCAGACCATGCGGCGCCAGATGATCCCGCATGGCGTGCGCGTCGGTCAGGTCTCGCCCGGCCCGGTGATCTCGGCGCTGCTGGCCGACTGGCCGGAAGAGAACCTGCGCAAGGCCAAGGAATCGGGCAGCCTGATCGAGCCCTCGGAGGTGGCCGATGCGGTCGAGTACATGCTGACCCGCAACCGCAATGTGACCATCCGCGATATGCTCGTGCTCCCCACCAATTTCGATCGCGTGTGAGCAAGACAACGCGGCAGGTGGCCCTTGTCCAAACCAGCGAGGAAAGATGGAGACCTATCTGATCGGCATCGATGTCGGCACCGGCTCGGCCCGGGCCGGTGTATTCGATCGCAGCGGCAAGCTGTGTGGCAGCGCGAAACACGACATCGATCTCTTCCGCGACGAGCGCCGCGCACGTGTCGAACAATCCAGCGCCCAGATCTGGCACGCCGTATGCCGCGCGGTGCGGGGTGCCGTCGCCAAGGCCGGCATCGATCCGGAAAGCGTCACCGGCATCGGCGTGGATGCGACCTGTTCGCTGGTGGTGCAAGGCGCGCCGGCCGGCGTGGGTGATGCCGGCCATCCCGAGCGCGATGTCATCGTGTGGATGGATCACCGCGCGCTGGAGCAGGCCCGGCGCATCAATGCGGGTGGGCATGCGGTGCTGTCCTATGTGGGCGGCGTGATCTCGCCGGAGATGGAAACGCCCAAGCTGCTGTGGTTGAAGGAACATCTGCCGGAGGTGTATGACGGCGCTGCGCAGTTCTTCGATCTCACCGACTTCCTGACCTGGAAGGCGACGGGGTCGCTGCAGCGCTCGTCCTGCACCGTGACCTGCAAGTGGACCTATCTGGCCCATGAAGGGCGGTGGGATGCCGACTACTTCCATCGCATCGGCCTGGGCGACCTGGCCGACGAAGGTTTTGCGCGCATCGGCCAGGAGGTGGTCTGGCCCGGCACGGCATTGAACGGTGGTTTGTCTCCACAGGCTGCGCAGGAACTGCAGTTGCGGCCCGGCATCGCGGTGGCGGCCGGACTGATCGATGCCCATGCGGGTGGCGTCGGCACGGTCGCCGCACGCGGTGGTGCGGAGGATGCAGCGGCTTGCATGGCCTATGTGTTCGGTACCTCTTCCTGCACCATGACCAGCAATGCCGAGGCGGTCTTCGTGCCCGGTGTGTGGGGCCCGTATTACAACGCCATGGCCCCCGGCATGTGGCTCAACGAAGGCGGACAGTCGGCAGCGGGTGCGGCCATCGATCATCTGTTGACGCTGCATCCGGCCACGCCGCAAGCGCGCGAGATGGCCACTGCCGAGGGGATGGAATTGCCGCAATGGCTGGCCACGCGCGCGCTGGCCTCGGTGGCCCAGCCGGCGCAGGCAGTCTGGCTGGCCGGACAGATCAACGTGGTGCCGGAATTCCTCGGCAACCGGTCACCGCTGGCCGATCCGCAGGCGCGTGCGGTGCTGCTCGGGCTGGGCATGGAACACGACATCGACAGCCTGGTGGCGCTCTACGTGGCAGGACTGTGCAGCCTGGGTTACGGCCTGCGCCAGATCATCGAGGCGCAGGCGGCATGCGGGGTGCGCATCGCCAGCATGTCGGTCTCGGGCGGTGCCGGCACGCATCCGCTGACGCGCCAGTTGCTGGCCGATGCCACCGGCCTGCCGGTGGAAATCACCGCCTGCCCGGAGCCAGTGCTGCTGGGATCGGCCATGCTGGCAGCGGTTGCTGCGGGCACGCATGCCGACCTGCAGAGCGCCATGGCGGCCATGTCCAGCGTGGCCGGGCGCAATACGCCGGCGGGGGAGGCCATCGGCCGCCTGCACGAGGCGCGTTACCAGGCCTTTCTCAAGAGTCAGCAACTGGCGCGGGAGATTCGCGACAGCCTGGCCCCGCTGCTGGCCGCACAGGCCGCAGCTTCCCATTGAACGAGGAAAAGCAGATGGAATTTTCAGGAACATCGGTCATCATCACCGGGGCCGGCAAAGGCATAGGCCGCGCCTGCGCACGGTTGATGGCACAGCGTGGTGCCGAGGTGATCGCCCTGTCGCGCACTGCCAGCGACCTGGCCAGCCTGCGCGAAGAAATCGGCGGCCGTTCGGTGCAGGTCGACCTGTCCGATCCGGCCGCCGCCCGGCGCGCCATGGAGGAGGCCGGTACTGCGGACTTCCTCATCAACAGCGCCGGCATCAACGTGCTGCAGTCAAGCACGGAAATGACCGATGAAGGCTATGAGGCGGTGCTGGGCGTGAACCTGCGCGCGGCCCTCATCACCTGCCAGGCCTTCGCCCGGGCGCGCATTGCGGCCGGTGGCGGCGGTGCCATCGTCAACATCACCTCCATTGCGGGCCATCGCGGTTTTGCCGAACATCTGTGCTATGCCGCCTCCAAGGCCGGCCTGGAAGGCGCGACGCGGGTATTGGCCAAGGAGCTGGGGGCGCATGGCATCCGCGTCAATGCGGTGGCGCCGACCATCACCCTGACCGAACTGGCCGAGGCCGCCTGGAGCGATCCGGCCAAGTCGGCACCGATGATGGTGCGCCATCCCTTGCAGCGTTTCGCCTCCGCCGAGGACGTGGCGCGCAGCATCGCCATGCTGCTTTCACCGGATGCAGCCATGCTCACGGGGGCGGTGGTGCCGGTGGATGGCGGCTTCCTGGCCGTCTAGCGGTGCCCGCCCTTGCGCGCTTCACACGCAACAAGGGCGGCCCGAAGGCCGCCCTGGCAAAGCTGCACGCGGCTCTCGCCGCGCAAACTTGACGAAACTTGACCTGGTTCAGCGGCCGATCTGGTGACCGATCACGCCGCCCACGGCCGCACCGCCGGCGGTGCCGATGCCGCTGCCACCGGTGAGGATGGCGCCGCCCACGGCACCCACGGTGGCGCCGATGGCGGTGTTCTTGTCGCGGGTGCTCATGTTGCTGCAGCCGGTCATGGCGGTCAGCGCGATGGCAGTGATGGAAATGGCAGCGATCTTGTGCAGTGTTTTCATGATCTTTTTCCTGATCGAAAGTTGGGCTGGTTCCCGAAGTTTTTTGAATGAGGGTCCGGCTCGCGCATGCTGCCCCAAGGAGGTCTTCATGCGGGAGCGGGTATGGCAATAGACCAGCTTGATCTCGAAAAGATTCGAGTTGCAACACGTTCTCTTACAGTTGTTACATACTCTGGCCTGCGCCGTACCAGCCCTTGGGAAGAGGGTGTTCAGGCGTGTTTTTTACAATAAACAGACCAGAGAGACCTCATGACCCTGACCTCAAGCCTGCGCCGGGCAGCCCGCCTGTTGCTCACCTCAGCCAGCCTGCTGCTGGCGGCTGCGCCGCTCTACGCTGCCGAACCGGCCAAGCCGGTGGAAGGCAGCTGGGTGGCGCCGCGGTTCCAGTTCCATACCGGCCAGACCCTGGAGAACCTGCGCCTGCACTACGTCACCCTGGGCGAGCGCAGCAATCCGGCGGTGCTGGTGCTGCACGGCACCTACCAGAGCGCCGGGGCGATGCTGTCCAAGGACTTCGGCGGCCAGCTCTTTGGTCCCGGCCAGCCGCTCGATGCCAGCAAATATTTCATCATCATTCCGGACGGCATCGGCGTGGGCAAGTCCACCAAGCCCTCCGACGGCCTGCGTGCGGGCTTCCCGCAATACAACTATGACGACATGGTGCTGGCGCAATACCGCATGCTGACCGAAGGCATGGGCATTTCGCACCTGCGCCTGATCATCGGCAATTCCATGGGCGGCATGCAGACCTGGATCTGGGGCGGCACCTATCCCGGCTTTGCCGATGGCCTGGTACCGATGGCTTCGCAGCCCACCGAAATGGCCAGCCGCAACTGGATGATGCGGCGCATGCTGGTCGAATCGATCAAGCAGGACCCGGCCTGGAACAACGGCAACTACACCACCCAGCCGCCGTCGCTGCGCCTGGCCAACAACATGTTCGTCTTCGCCACCAATGGCGGCACGCTGGCCTACCAGGCCATGGCCGGTACCCATGCCCAGGCCGACAAGCTGGTCGATGAGCGCCTGGCCGCGCCGGTGACGGCGGACGCCAATGATTTCATCTACCAGTGGGGTTCCTCGGCCGACTACAACGCCGCGCCGGGTCTGTCCAAGATCAAGGTGCCGGTGCTGGCCATCAATTCCGCCGACGACGAACGCAACCCGCCCGAGACCGGCATCATGCAGGCCGCCCTGAAGGAAGTGCCGGGCGCCCGGCTGCTGCTGATCCCGGCCAGTGCCGACACGCGTGGCCATGGCACCACCGGCATGGCGCGCTTCTACGTGCGCGAACTTGGGCAGTTCCTCCAGGGCCTGCCCGCCCGCTGAGTCCGGAACTGATGATGCACAAGCGCATCGGGCGTTGCCTGCCGGTCCTGGCCGCGATCCTGCTGGCGGCATCGGGCCGCCCGTCGGAGGCGGCCACGGGCTACTACCTGGTCAATGTCTATTCCGATCCGGGGCAATGGACGCTGGACTACAAGTACTGGAACGCCAAGACCAGCGTCGGTCCCCCGATCGGTTCGCCTGAGCTGGGGATCGGTGTTGGCGTCAATTCGCGCTGGTACACCGAGCTCTATGGGGTGACCCTGCAGGATGCGGTACAGGGCACGCAGCTGCTGAGCATGAACTGGCAGAACGACGTCCTGCTCACGCAAGGGGAGTATCCCGTCGACCTGGCCATCCATACCGATGTGGGCCAGTATCGCAACAGCCAGCGCGATGGCTATTCACTGGAGTGGGGGCCGGCGCTGCAAACCGAATGGTGGCGCACGCAGTTCAACGCCAACCTGTTCTTCCAGCGCGATTACCGTACCCGCCAGGGCGGGCCGACCCAGCTGGCCTATCAATGGCAGGTGCGGCAGCACTGGCGGCCCTGGTTCAACTTCGGGCTGCAGGGCTTTGGCGAACTGGGACGATGGGATCACTGGGCCGCACGTGACCAGCAGTCGCATCGTGCTGGCCCGGCCCTCTTCGGCACCCTGCGCATGGGACAGCAGTTCGTGAAATACGAAGCCGCCTACCTGTTCGGCAGCAATGCCACCCTCAGTGCGCGCACCTTCACCATGCGGCTGCAAGTGGGCTTCTGACAGGCGCTGTGCACCTTATCCCGCGGTGTAGAGTTCATAACCGCTCTTGCCCCGGTGCTTGACGTGATACATGGCGGCGTCGGCCTGCTCCAGCAGCCGCGACAGGTCTTGTCCGTGGCTGGGATAAAGGCTGATGCCGATGCTGGCGCCCAGGACGAATTGCTGGTGTCCGACCTCGATGGGGGCGGCCAGTTTGGCCAGCAGCTTCTTGGCGATTTCCGGGGCCTGGTCCTGGCGTTCCAGCTGGGTGGCGATCACGGTGAATTCGTCCCCGCCCAGGCGCGCGCAGATGTCGGTGCTGCGCACGGCTTCCTTCAGGCGCTGCGCCACGCACATGAGTACCTTGTCGCCCACCGCATGGCCAGCCTGGTCATTGACGGGTTTGAAGTTGTCCAGGTCGATGTAATACACCGCCACCAGGTGATGCGGACGCGTGGCCAGCAGCAGCGCCTGGTCGAACAGGTTGTTCATGAAATGCTTGTTGTAGAGGCCCGTGAGCGGATCCTTGAAAGCCATTTTGAGGGCCTTGGCCTCGGCCTGGACCAAGCGCCGATGGAACAGCGCCAGGATGGCTGTCAGCAGGCTCATGTACAGCAGCGCCACCAGCGCCGTGCCCAGCAGGAAGCCGTAGCGCAGCCAGGGCGGATAGAAGTGTCCGATCAGGCCGCCGCAGGCCCAGTGCAGCGTCAGCGCAATGCAGGCGGTGGCCATGCAGCGGCGGATGATGCGCGGGCAGTCGATGTCGTCGCGCAGGATCATCCAGCTCAGGCTGGCCAGCGCAAAGACGTTGAAGAGGGCATAGCTGGTGCTCTTGATGAGCGGCAGGGCCAGCTGGTTGTTGGACCACAGCATCCACAGTTCGGCTACGGCGGCGCTCACGCAGATGGCCCGCACCAGCAACGTACGGTGCTGCAGACCGAAGAAGCGCACGAAACCCATCACCAGCAATATTTTTTCCAGGACCAGGAAGCTGCCATAGACCGGATTGGCAAAGGCGCGCTCACCCAGCGGCGTGAGATAGAGCACGGCCAATCGCCCCAGCAAGGCACAGCTGATGGCAGCCGCAAACCAGTTGGCGCCGGGGTTGGTACGCGGAATGCGCGCTGCCAGCAGAAAGAGCGCGATGAAGACGCAATACACTCCGGCCCCGAAAGCGTGCACGATCTCATAATGCATGGCGTCCCCTTGCACTGTCCCATCCGCCTGTCCCGGCAGGCTAGTCCCCGCTACCGATCATAGCCAAGCGCAATGGGCGCGTACAGCGGAAATGAAGGCTTCTTCACACATCCCTTCCAGCAACATTTCCGAAGCGCAAAATGAGGGTGCAAACGCAGGCCCCGTGCGGCGCTCAGCCCAGGCGCGCTGCGCTGGGCGGGTGTCCGATGATGCGCTTGAATGCGCGACTGAAGGACGCTTCCGAATCGTAGCCCAGCCGGTTGGCCACCACCGCCACCCGCAAGCCGTCGCGGGCGATCCAGTGGCGCGCCTGGAACATCTTCACGCGCGCCACGTACTTGGCCGGGGTCTCGCCCACCGTGGCCGAAAACTTCTCGATGAAGCTGGAACGCGAGGCCCCCATCAAGGCCGCGAGTTCATTGACCGACCAGTCGCGTTCCGGATGCTGGTGCACCGCGGCCAGCACCCGTCCGACCAGCGGGCAGCGCACTGCGGCGATCCAGCCGCTGGCATCGGTGCAGGCACATTCCACCCAGCCCCGGATGATGCTGGCGGCCAGCACGTCGGCCAGGCGCGCCAGGATGCCGCAGCCGCCGATGCGGTTGAGGGCCACTTCGCGCTCCATCGCATCGAGCAGCGCCAGCACCGCCGGATCGCGCTGGGCCAGATCACAGGCGCGCATGGCCTCGGGCATCATCATCAAGAGCGGGTGCAGCGGGTCCAGGTTGAAGCGCAGCGTGCCGGAGAACACCACGTGCGTCGGCGGCACGGGGGCAGCATCGGATTGGGCATGCGCACTGTCATCGACCAGGAAGAGATTGTCCGCCACTGCCTTGCGGGCCAGCTTGCCGATCTCCACCGTCGGCAGGGCGCGCGCACTGGCCAGCGCATGCGCCGAGCCACGTGGCAGCAGTACCGCATCGCCTGCATTGAGCTGCAGCCAGTCATCCTGGCCGACCTGTATCCAGCAACTGCCCTGGGCGATGAAGTGGAAGGTCGCCTCGCGCCGCGCCGGGAAGGCCACCGCCCAGGGCTCGTGCAGCACGTAGCGGGCGTACTCGACGCCATCGAGCCGCAGGCCCAGCAGGATCTCGGTCAGCGGATCGACGCCATCGGCGGGACGGTCCTTGGGGGCGCACTCAGTGATTTCGGGGAGATTTGGACGAATAGTCATATCTTTGCGAAATATCGGCATGGAAAGTCCAGACATTTAACCATAGACTGCGCTACCCAGTCATGAAACGTCACAAGAAAGGTTTTACCCATGTCCAACCCCGGCATCATCGAGGCCCCGCTGACCGAGACGGCGGCCCCGGCCAGCGGCGCTGCGGCGCCTGCCCACAAGGCAGCGCAAGACATCCCGGCCAACTGGAGCGGCATTGCCAGCCTGGCCCTGGGCGTCTTCAGCCTGGTCACCGCTGAATTCCTGCCCGCCAGCCTGCTCACCGCCATCGCCACCGACCTGCACGTCTCCGATGGCGCGGCCGGCCAGGCCGTCACGGCCACGGCCATCGTCGGCGCCGTGGCCGCCCCCAGCATCCCGCTGCTGACCCGCAACATCGACCGCAAGCGCGTGGTGCTCATGCTGACCCTGCTGCTGCTGGTGTCCAATGTCCTGGCCGTGACCGCGCCCAGCCTGCCGGTCCTGCTGGTGGCGCGGGTGTTGCTGGGCGTGGCGCTGGGCGGCTTCTGGTCGATGGCGGCAGCGCTGGCCATGCGCCTGGTGCCGGACCATCTCTTCGCCCGGGCCATGTCGCTGATCCTTACCGGGGTCTCGGTAGCCACCGTGTGCGCTGCGCCCATCGGGGCCTACATGGGCAACCTGTGGGGCTGGCGCAGCGCCTTCGTGGCCGCCGGCGTGGTGAGCCTGGTGGCCTTTGCGATCCAGTGGATCGCCATTCCGCGCCTGCCGCCCAAGGACCATCCCAGCCTCAAGGTGCTGGCTGAACTGCTGGGCCGCAAGGATGTACGGGTCGCGCTGCTGGCGGTGCTGCTGGTGGTCTCCGGCCACTTTGCCGGATTCACCTATATCCGCCCGCTGATGGAGCAGATCACCCACATGTCGGTGGCGACGATCTCGGCCGTGCTGCTGGGTTATGGGGTGGGCGGCTTCTTCGGCAACTTTGCCGGGGGCTTCATCGCCGAGCGCAGCGAACGCTATGCCATCGTCAGCGGCGGCACGCTCATCGCCCTGTTGGCGGCCTCCCTGTGGGTGGCGGGCAGTTCGCCGGTGGTAGCGGCCATCGCCATCACGCTGTGGGGCTTTGCCTTCGGTGCCTTCCCGGTGGGCTTCCAGACCTGGATCGTGCGCGCCGCGCCGGACCACGCCGAAGGCGCGGGTGGCCTGCTGGTGGCCGCCTTCCAGGTTGCCATTGCCAGCGGGGCCATTGGCGGCGGCGTGCTGGTGGACCATGTGGGCGCGCTGGGCGGACCGATCTTCGCCGTCATCGCCATCACGCTCGGTACCTTGCTGACGCTGCGCTATGGCCCGCGTGGCGGCGGTGCGCCGGTCGGAGGCAATGCGCATTTCTGAACGGAGGCGCCGGGTCTCCTGCTGACCCGGTGTGAGTGCCTGACGGCTTGCGGCCCTTCGCCGGAAGCCGTTTTCATTTCCGCCGCATTATTCCTCCCTGTGCAATAAAGAAGTGCCGACGGCACGGATTCTCTTCATCCGCGCTTGGCTCCACACTGGCGTCACGGTCAAGGAACAACTCCCTGACCGACCCAACCCACCAGGAGCCCTCCCATGAAGATCCATCATTTCTCCCTCTCCGGCCACGCTCATCGCGCCGTCCTGTTCGCTTCGCTGCTGGGCCTTGAGGCCGAGCTGATTCACGTGGACCTGGCCGGTGGCGCCAACAAGCAGCCGGCCTTCCTTGCCCTGAATCCCTTCGGCCAGGTGCCGGTGCTGGAAGATGGGGAAGTCGTCATCGCCGACTCCAACGCCATCCTGGTCTACCTGGCCAAGAAGGCGGGCCGCACCGACTGGCTGCCCGAGGATGCCCAGGGTGCCGCCGCCGTGCAGCGCTGGCTGTCGGTGGCTGCCGGTGAGCTGGCTTATGGTCCGGCTGCTGCACGCCTCATTACCGTATTCGGCGCCCGTTTCAATCCGGAAGAAGTGATCCAGCGCGCACACCTGCTGCTGGGCCGCATGGAGCAGCATCTGGCCTCGCGCCAGTGGTTGGCTGCCGATCATCCGACCATCGCCGACGTAGCCGTCTACAGCTACCTGGCCGGCGCCCCCGAGGGCAATGTCGATCTCGCCGCCTATCCGGCCGTGCTGGGCCTGCTGCAGCGGGTCGAGGCCCTGCCAGGCTTCGTACCCTTCCCGCGCACGGCCGCTGGCCTGCGGGCTGCCCAGGCCTGATTGTCCGGGCACATTTGCTGGCCGTCGCCACGCCCATTGCTTGCACTGTCTTTTCGAGAGGTCCGTCATGAGCACTTTCCCCAAGCTACCCACCTGGCATGCCGGTGAGAAACAACTGCAAGCGCAACTCGGCGTGGCCGACAAGATGGAATCCGTGGGGCAGCGCGTGGTGCGCGACTTCATGCCCGAGCAGCACCGCGATTTCTACGGCCAACTGCCCTTCATCGTGCTGGGCAGTGTCGATCCTTCGGGCGACGCATGGGCGACCTTCCTCGAAGGCCATCCCGGCTTCCTGGCCTCGCCGGCGCCGACCCAGCTGGACATGCACGCCCGTCCCGCGCCCGAAGACCCGGCCGCCGCCGGCATGGCCGCAGGTGCACCGGTCGGCCTGCTGGGCATCGAGATGCACACGCGGCGCCGCAATCGCATGAATGGTGTGCTCGCACCGCTGGCCGACGGCTGGCGCGTGCAGGTGGACCAGAGCTTCGGCAATTGCCCGCGCTACATCCAACTGCGCGACTATTCCTTTGCCCGTGAGCCGGCCGAGGCGCATACCGGGCAGGTCGAGATGCTGTCCACGCTCGACGAAGCAGCCCGTGCCTTGATTGCCGGCGCCGATGCCTTCTTCGTGGCTACCTATGCCGACCTGGAAGGGCGGCGCCAGGTGGATGTCTCCCATCGGGGCGGCAAGCCGGGTTTCGTGCGGGTCGATGCAGAGGGCGTGCTGACCGTGCCGGACTTCAACGGCAACCTGTTCTTTTCTACATTGGGCAACATCGTGCTCAATGGCCATGCGGGTTTGCTCTTTGTGGACTACGCCTCGGGCGATGTCTTGCAGATGACCGGGCAGGCCGAGGTGATCCTCGACTCCCCCGAGATCGCCGCCTTCGAGGGCGCCGAGCGCCTGTGGACTTTCCGCCCGCAGCGCATCGTGCGCCGCCGTGCGGCACTGGCCTTGCGCTGGGCCTTCCAGGCGCAAGCCTTTTCGCCCTATGCGCTGATGACGGGGGACTGGCAGCAAGCCGCCGAGCGTGTGCGCGCCCAGGCCCTGGCCGGCCAGTGGCGCAGCCTGAAGGTGGCGCGCATCGTGCAGGAAAGCGAGACCATCCGCTCCTTCCACCTGGTGGCCGACGATGGCGCCGGGCTGCTGCCGGCGCTGCCGGGCCAGCACCTGCCGATCCGGGTGCGCACTGAGGCCGGGGCCGCGCCGTTGATCCGCACCTACACCTTGTCCTCGGCGCCGCACGAGGGGCACTACCGCATCAGCGTCAAGCGCGAGGGCGTGGTGTCGCAATACCTGCATGCACAGTTGCGCGAGGGTGACCGCATCGAGGCGCGCGCCCCGGCGGGAGACTTCACGCTCGATACCGCCACCGACCGCCCGGTGGTGCTGCTGGCCGGTGGTGTGGGCATTACGCCGATGATGGCCATGCTGCGCCACCTGGTCCAGGAAGGAGTGCGCCGCCAGCGCATGCGACCGGCCATCCTGTTTTATGCCGCTCGCACGCTGGACGAGCGCGCCTTCGACGCCGAGCTGGCCGAGCTGGTGGCGGCTTCGCGCGGTGCGGTCAGGCTGGTACGCGTGCTCAGTGACACCACCGGCGCCCGCGAGGGCGACGCGTTCGATGCCGCCGGCCGGATCGACATGCACCTGCTCTCGCGCAGCCTGCCGTTTGGCGATTACGAGTTTTACCTGTGCGGTCCGGGCGGCTTCATGCAGGGGCTCTACGACGGCTTGCGCGGATTCGGCATCAGCGATGAGCGCATCCATGCCGAAGCCTTTGGTCCGGCCTCGCTTACCCGCACCGGCAACACCGTCGCGGCGGCAGTGCCGCTGGCACCGGTGGCCGAGACCGCCGTTCCGGTGATCTTCATGGAAAGCCTCAAGGAAGCCCGCTGGATGCCGGATTCCGGCAGCTTGCTGGAGCTGGCCGAAGCACGCGGCCTGTCGCCCGAGTTCAGCTGCCGCGAAGGCCACTGCGGCAGTTGCCGCACCCGTTTGCTGGCGGGCGAAGTGACTTACCTCAAGCCACCGCAGGCCAGTGTGGGCGAAGGCGAGGTGCTGCTGTGCTGCGCGCGCCCGGCCAAGTCCTCCGGACCGGAGGCCCCGCGCCTGGAGCTGGCCCTGTGAGGGCGATATGAAGTCCTTGGAAAGTCCCTCTCCGGATGCCGTTGAAGAGGGCATAATGCGACCTTCTCCGACAGGCAGGGAAGGAAGACACATGGACCGATGGCTGGCAATGCGAATCTTCGTGCAAGTGGCCGAGACCGCCAGTTTTGCCAAGGCGGCGCGGCAGATGCAGTTGAGTGCGCCGGTGGTCACCCGCACCGTGGCGGGACTGGAAGAACTGGTCGGCGCGCGGCTGCTGGTGCGCACCACGCGCTCGGTCAAGACCACCGAAGCCGGGGCCCGCTATCTCGAAGACTGCCGCCGCATCCTGGGAGAGATCGCTGAAGCCGAAGCGGCTGCGGCCGGCCATTACGATCAGCCCTCGGGCACGTTGTCGGTGACGGCGGCCTTGTTGTTCGGGCAGTTGCATGTGCTGCCCATCGTTACCGAATATCTCGATCTTTATCCGGGCATGCGGGCGCGGACGTTCTTCGTGGATCGCCCGGTCAACATCGTGGAAGAGGGCATGGATGTGGCCGTGCGCATCGGTCATCTGCCTGATTCGGGATTCACGGCCATCCAGGTTGGTTCGGTCAGCCGCGTGATCTGTGCCTCGCCCGACTATCTGCGCCAGCATGGCACGCCGGCCTCGCCCGGCGATCTGAAGCAGCATCGCATCGTCACGTCCACCAGCGCCTGGGCTTCGCCGGAATGGCGCTTTGCCGATGGCCAGCGCGTGGTGATCGACGCGGCCCTGCAGACCAATACCAATGAAGCCGCCATCAGCACCGCCCGCCAGGGCTGGGGCTTGACGCGCGTGCTGGCGTATCAGGTGGCGGCCGACTTGCAGGCCGGGCGCCTGCAGCGGGTCATGAGCGAGTTCGAAGAGCCGCCCCTGCCGATCCATATTCTCTATCCGGAAGGACGGCGCTCGCCGGCCAAGGTGCGCGCCTTCATCGACCTGGCGGTGAGCCGCTTGCGGGCGCATCCGGCGTTTCACTGAGCGCTGCCGGGTTCATCGGTAATACGAAAGTCCCCGCACTGAAATACGCAGGGGACGGTCCAGCTGCCTCGTCCAGGCCGCATAGGTCTGGTCGGCGACCAGGCGCAGGGCGGCGATGCGTTCCGGCAATTGATCCAGGATCTGTTCCCGGGTTTGTGCCGCCGGGCCGTGTGCACAGAGCAGTTCGTCGCGGCCGGCGGCACACCAGTTGCGCACGCTCTCTTCGGTCACTTCGAGATGGCCCTGGAAACCCCATTGCTTGCCGCGCATGAATCCCTTGTTCAGGCAATGGCTGCCATACATGGTGCGCACCGCACCGGGGGGGATTTCGAAGGTGTCGTAATGCCAGTTGAAGATCGTCACCTGGCGTGCCAGTCCCATGCGCTGCTGTGCCGGGGGCGTGACCCAGACCGGGCTCCAGCCGATGTTGGCGCAGAGGTTGCGGCTGACCTGCGCGCCCATGGCACGGGCCAGCAATTGGGCACCGAAGCAGTGGCCCAGCACCGGCACGTCGCGGGCCAGGGCATCTTGCAGGAGGGCGTGTTCGGCGTGGATCCAGGGCAGGTCGTCATTGACGCTGTGGTCGCTGCCCAGCGTGACGATGCCGGAAAACTGGCTGGCATCGCGCGGGGCGTCGCCTTCTGCGGCGGGTTGAAACAAGCGATAGGGCAGGGCATGCTGCTCCAGATGATCCAGCAGGACACCGGGGCCCTGTGTGCTTTCATGCTGGAGGATGGCGATCGGTCTCATAGACAAGGGACCGGCGCGGGCCGGTCCGTAGTGGAGGAGACGTCAATGTAGGACGCGAGACGTAAACGCCGGGTTGTATTTTTGAGTGGGGGCGTAAACATCCTGTAAAGCTACTGACGTGATCGCGGACGGACAGGCCATCCATCTGCCTGATCGGATGATCGTGGCAACGGCGCGAAAGTTTTCGGCTCCGCTTGTCACGAAGGACGACAAAATTCGTGCCCACCCGCACTTGAACACCATCTCGTGAAAAGGCCGCCATGATGGCGGCCTTCGACATCTGTGCCATGCAGCGGACGCTCTCAGATCCCCCCCATGCACAAATACTTCACCACCAGATAATCATCAATCCCGAAGTGCGACCCTTCGCGCCCCAGTCCTGATTGCTTCACGCCCCCGAAGGGCGCGACTTCATTGGAAATCAGCCCGGTATTGATCCCCACCATGCCCGACTCAAGACCTTCTGCCACACGCCAGATGCGGCCGATGTCGCGTGAGTAGAAATAGCTGGCCAGCCCGAATTCGGTATCGTTGGCCAGGGCCACCGCTTCCTCATCGGTCTTGAAACGGAACAGCGGTGCCATCGGACCAAAAGTCTCTTCGCGGGCCACCTGCATGGCCGGTGTCACATCGGCCAGCACGGTGGGCTCGAAGAAGCTGTGGCCCAGCGCATGGCGCTTGCCACCCAGCAGCACGCGTGCACCCTTGCCCACGGCATCGGCAATGTGCTGCTCGACCTTCTTGACGGCCTGCTCGTTGATCAGCGGACCTTGGGTCACGCCGTTCTCCATGCCATCGCCGACCTTCAGTTTCTTGACCGCTTCCACCAGCTTGGCCGCGAAGGCGTCATACACCCCATCCTGCACGTAAATCCGGTTGGCGCACACGCAGGTCTGGCCGGCATTGCGGTACTTGGAGGCAATCGCCCCTTCCACGGCAGCATCCAGGTCGGCATCGTCAAAGACGATGAAGGGTGCATTGCCGCCCAGTTCCAGCGAGAGCTTCTTGATGCTCGATGCGCTTTGCTCCATCAGCAGCTTGCCCACGCCCGTGGAGCCGGTGAAGCTGATCTTGCGCACGATGGGGTTGGAGGTCATCTCGCCACCGATGTCCTTGGCGCTGCCAGTGACCACGCTGAACACCCCTGCCGGGATGCCGGCGCGCTCGGCCAGCACGGCCAGCGCCAGTGCCGAGAAGGGCGTGGCTTCAGCGGGCTTCAAGACCATCGGGCAGCCGGCGGCCAGTGCCGGACCCGCCTTGCGCGTAATCATTGCAGCGGGGAAATTCCACGGCGTGATCGCAGCGCAGACGCCGATGGCTTCCTTGATGACCACGATGCGATTCGACGGCGAGGGCGACGGAATGGTATCGCCATAGGTGCGCTTGCCTTCCTCGGCAAACCATTCGATGAAGGAAGCGGCATAGCCGATCTCGCCCTTGGCCTCGGCCAGCGGCTTGCCCTGCTCGGCCGTCATGATCAGCGCCAGGTCGTCGGCATTGGCCATCATCAGCTCATACCAGCGGCGCAGGATGACGCTGCGTTCCTTGGCGGTCTTCTTCTTCCAGGCCGGCCAGGCGGCGTTGGCCGCTTCGATGGCGCGGCGGGTTTCGGCTGCGCCCATCATGGGCACGCTGCCCAGCAGGCTGCCGTTGGCGGGGTTGTAGACCTCGTGCTTGCCACCTTGGTCGGCGTCGCACCACTGGCCGTTGAGATAGGCCTGCTGGCGCAGCAGGGAAGGATCTTTGAGTTGTTGCAGCATGTTGGTTCTCCGTAAAATAAGGGGGCCGGCTCAGAAGCGCGCGGCCGCCTTGTTGCGCCCGCGCAGCCATTCCAGGGCCAGCAGCAGGCAGGTCGAAAACAGAATCAGGATCGTCGCCAGGGCGGCGATGGTCGGGCTGATGTTGTCCTTGATGCCGGCAAACATCTGGCGCGGCAAGGTGGCTTGCTCAGGCCCGGCCACGAACAAGGTCAGAACCACTTCATCGAAAGAAGTTGCAAAAGCGAACAAAGCCCCCGAGATCAGCCCCGGCGCGATCACCGGCAAGGTGATGCGGAAGAAAGTGCGCAGCGGACTGGCCCCCAGGCTCAGGCTGGCGCGCACCAGGTTGTGGTTGAAGCCCTGCAGCGTGGCCAGCACCGTCGTGACCACGAAGGGCGCACCCAGCGCGGCATGCGCCAGGATCAGGCCGAGGTAGCTGTCGGACAGGCCAATGCGGGCAAAGAACAGATAGACACCCACGCCCACCACCACCACCGGCACGATCATGGGCGAGATCAGGATTGCCATCAGGATGCCCTTGCCGCGAAAGTCCGACTTGTTCAGGCCGACGGCGGCCAGCGTGCCCAGTACGGTTGCGATGACGGTCGCGGCCGGTGCCACGATGAAACTGTTCTTGGCGGCACGCACCCATTCGTCGGAGCTGAACAGGTTCTCGTACCAGCGCAGCGAGAAGCCCTTGATCGGATACATCAGGAAACTGCTGTCGGAGAACGACAGCGGGATCATCACCAGGATGGGCGAGAGCAGGAACAGCAGCACCAGCAGGTTGAAGCCGCGCGAGGCAAAGAACCAGGCGCGTTCCACCAGCGAGGTGTAGGGCGGGAAGAGAGGCGGTTTGTTCATGGCGTACTCCTTGGATTCTTCAATGGCTCAGCTGATGCCCACATCGACCTTGGCAAAGCGGCGATAGACGCCATACAGCACCAGGGTTGCCGCCAGCAGCAGGGCACCCAGCGCGCAGGCCATGCCCCAGTTGATGGTGGTGTTGATGAAGTAGGCGATGAAGTAGCTCACCATCTGTTCGTTCGGTCCACCCAAGAGCGCCGGGGTGATGTAGTAGCCACCGGCCATGATGAAGACCAGCAGCACGCCCGCACCGATGCCCGGATAAGTTTGCGGCACGTACACGCGCCAGAAGGCGGCGAAGGGATGGCTGCCCAGCGAGACGGCGGCCTTCAGGTAGGTGGGCGGCACCGATTTCATGACGCTGTAGAGCGGCAGGATCATGAAGGGCAGGAGGATGTGCGTCATCGAGATATAGACCCCGACGCGATTGAAGACCAGCTCCAGCGGCGACTGGGTGAGACCTGCCAGCATCAGCGCCTTGTTGACCAGTCCTTCGGACTGCAGCAGCACGATCCATGCGGCCACGCGCACAAGGATCGAGGTCCAGAAGGGAATCAGCACCAGGATCATCAACAGGTTGGCACGGCGCTCCGGCATCGTGGAGAGCCAGTAGGCCAGCGGATAGGCCAAGAGCAGGGTGATGAGGGTGACCACTGCGCTCATCCACAGCGTGCGGCCGAAGATGGTGCGGTAGATCGCCGATTCAGGAGCGGCCGCTTCGATGTCGCCGAAGACGTTCTGGCGCAGGTCCAGCGAGGCCAGGAGATAGTAAGGGGAGTAGACCGAGCCGTTCTGGGCGATCACGCGCCACACTTCCGGCTGGCCCCATTGTGCATTGAGGGCGATGATGGCCTCGCGCGCGGCGGCGGGGCTCAGGGCACGGCCATCGGCATCGCGCAGCGGCATGGCACGCGCCGTGCCCATCACCAGCGAGCGCGAACCGGACAATTCGATATTGAGACGGCGCGCCAGGTTGCCGGCGGTGGTGTCTTCCTTGGCACGGGCCAGGTCTTCCGCCAGCGCTGAAAACGCCTGGTCGGGCAGGGCCGATTTGCGATCCCACTTCGACAGCACCGCCACGGTCTGCGGCAGGGTGGCGGCCACTTCCGGATTCTCGATGGCGCGCTGCAGGAGGGCCACGATGGGGGCCACGAAGGTCAGCAGCAGGAAGATCGCCAGCGGCGCGATCAGGGCCAGCGCACCCAGGCGTTTGCGGGTCTGGGCGGCGCGCAGTTCGCGCTTGAGTTGCTGCGGATCAGGTTCGGCCAGGGGCATGGCGGCGGCGGAGCGGGTGGCGATGGTGGTCATGTCTCGGGTGTCCGGTGGCAGCGGAATTCAAGGTAGCGATCCCGCCTGTCGGGGCGGGATCGCTGTCGCTACGGCGTGCAGGCTTACTTGGCGATCCAGGCAGCAAAGCGCTGTTCCAGCTCTTCACCGTGGTCGGTCCAGAATTGCAGGCTCAGTTGCACCGCATCCTTGGCATTGGCCGGCGAGGTCGGCAGGTTGCCCAGGGTCTTGGCGTCCAGCATCTTCAAGGCACCCTTGTTGACGGGGCCGTAGGCGATGTTGTTGGCGTAGACCTTCTGGTTCTCCGGCTGGCTGACGAAGTTGATGAACTTCTCGGCCAGTGCCTTGTTCGGCGAACCCTTCGGGATCACCCAGTAATCCAGGGTGTAGACGCTGCCGGTCCACACTACCTTCAGGTTCTTGCCTTCGCGCTGGGCGGCATCGATGCGGCCGTTGTAGGCGTTGGCCATGACCACGTCACCCGAGGCCAGGAACTGCGCGGGCAAGGCACCGGCATCCCACCACTGGATGTTGGGTTTCAATTGATCCAGTTTCTTGAAGGCGCGATCCACGCCTTCCTTGGTGGCCAGGACCTTGTATACATCCTTGGTCGGCACGCCATCGGCCATGAGTGCGAACTCCAGGTTGTACTGGGCGCTCTTCTTCATGCCGCGCTTGCCGGGGTATTTCTTGGTGTCCCAGAAATCGGCCCAGCCGGTCGGTGCGGTCTTGAGTTTGTCAGCGTTGTAGGCCAGCACGGTGGACCAGACGAAGGCACCCATGCCGCATTCGCTCACCGTGGCTTCGGGGATGTAGTCATCCTTTTTGATGGTCTTGGCCAGGTCGAGCTTTTCGATCAGGCCATCATCACAGGCGCGGGTCAGGTCGCCGCCGTCGATTTCCACCACGTCCCAGCTGACCTTCTTGGCCTCGACCATGGCCTTGACCTTGGCCAGTTCGCCGTTGAATTCGGCCGTCACGACCTTGGTGCCGGTGCTCTTCTGGAAGGGCTCCACGTAAGCGACCTTCTGGGCGTTGCCGTTGGCGCCGCCGAAGTTGACCAGGGTCAGTTCTGCGGCAGAGGCCGCGCCAGAAAAGAGCAGGCCCAGGAAGAGCGGAGACAGCAGGGCGGGTGTCAGGCGTTTCATTGTTGTTCCTCGTTGGTTATCGTGCGTGTTGACTGTGTTGAACTAAGGTAAAGCCGAGCGGCGATCTAAGTCGCCTCACTCATCCAGCGGTACTGCAGAACATCAGGTGCGACAAAAGAACAAAAACGGAATAACTCAAAAAACTAAGTAAACGGACGTATCGGAAAATCAGAGAAAGCAGCGCAGACGATCCTGCGCCACATGCAAGACCACGCTACTGCCCTCGCTCAGACCCGCCAGTGCCGGGTCGGAGAGGGACAGTTTGACGAAGCAGTCTTCCTGCCCCGTCACCGTGCAGCGCACGCGCACGTGATCCCCAAAATAGATCAGCCCGGCGATAGTCGCGCGAATGCTGTTGGGTTCGGCACTGCCGCCTGCAGCCAGACGAATGCGTTCCGGGCGCACGCAGGCGGTGACGTTTTGCCCGGCATGCGCGCGATGCACGTTCAGTCCGGTGACCACCGTGCCATCGGCCAGGCGCACCGTACAGTGTTCGCCCTGGACCGACTCCACGCTGCCCTTGAGACGGTTGTTGTCGCCGATGAAGTTGGCGACGAATTGATTGTCGGGATATTCGTAGAGCTCGGTGACCGGGGCCAGTTGCTGGATCACGCCCTGGTCGAAGACGGCCACGCGGTCCGACATGGTGAGGGCTTCGCTCTGGTCGTGGGTGACGTAGACGAAGGTCACGCCCAGGCGCTTGTGCAGGGCCTTCAGTTCCAGCTGCATGTGTTCGCGCAGTTGCTTGTCGAGTGCGCCCAGCGGTTCATCCATCAGCACCAGTTGCGGGTCGAACACCAGCGTGCGCGCCAGCGCCACGCGCTGCTGCTGGCCGCCGGAGAGCTGGGTCGGATAACGGTCGCCGAATTTGCCCATCTGCACCATGTCCAGCGCCTGCTTGACCTTGGCTTCGCGGGTGGCGCGATCCATCTTGCGCACCGACAGCGGATAGGCCACGTTCTGCGCGATGGTCATGTGCGGGAACAGCGCATAGTTCTGGAACACCATGCCGATGTTGCGCTTGTGGGGCGGCACGCGATTGAGCAACTGGCCATCGAGACGGATCTCGCCGCCGGTCGGGAATTCGAAACCGGCCAGCATCATCAGGCAGGTGGTCTTGCCGGAGCCGGAAGGACCCAGCAGGGTCAAAAATTCACCGCGGCGAATGTCGAGATCCAGACTCTTGACGATCAGGTTTTCGCCGTCGTAGGTTTTCTTCACGCCGCAGAACTGCACCAGCACGTCAGTGCCGCTGGCGGCGGCTGGCGCGGGTGCTTGCGCCGATTGCTTCATCGCATGAGCTGCCATCATCGATCCTCTCTTATCCGCAGGGCCGCAGACTTGGTGCGGCCCGTCTTCCCTGTTCTGAAAGCTGCCTTGCAATGCAAGACTCAGGCCAGCTTCATCGCCCTGGACAGGATGCCCAGCGCCTCATCCATGACGGTATCGGGAATCGTCAGCGGGAACAAGAAGCGGATCACGTTGCCGTAGCTGCCGCAGGTCAGCAGCAGCAAGCCATTGTTCAAGGCATGCTGCTGGACCTTCTTGGTGTACTCCGCATCCGGCTTGCCGGTGACGGGGTCAGCAAACTCCACTGCCACCATCGCGCCCACGCCACGCACTTCGGCGATCTGCGGCACGGCCGAGCGCAATTCCTTCAGGTGCTCCTGCAGCTTGTCGCCCAGGCGCTGGCCACGGGCGGCCAGCTTTTCTTCTTCCATTACATCCAGCACTGCCAGCGCCGAGGCCACGGCCAGCGGATTGCCGGCATAGGTGCCGCCCAGGCCGCCGGGGGCGGGCGCATCCATGATCTCGGCACGGCCGTTGACGGCCGACAGCGGCATGCCACCGGCCAGGCTCTTGGCCATGGTAATGAGGTCAGGCAGGACATCGTAATGTTCCATCGCAAACAATTTGCCGGTACGGCCATAGCCGGACTGCACTTCGTCAGCGATCAGGAGGATGCCGTGCTCGTCGCAGATGGCGCGCAGGCCGCGCATGAAATCGGCCGGGGCGGCATAGAAACCGCCTTCGCCCTGCACCGGTTCCAGGATGATGGCGGCCACGCGCTTGGCTTCGATGTCGTTCTTGAACAGGGCTTTGACGGCGTCCAGCGCTTGCTCGGTGCTGATGCCGTGCAAGGCGCTGGGGAAGGGTGCATGGAACACTTCGCCGGGGAAGGGACCGAAGCCCAGCTTGTAGGGCGCGACCTTGCCGGTCAGCGCCATGCCCATCATGGTCCGGCCATGGAAAGCACCGCCGAAGGCGATCACGCCGGGACGGCCGGTGTGGGCTCGGGCGATCTTGATGGCGTTTTCGACGGCCTCGGCACCGGTGGAGAAGAATGCGGTCTTCTTGGGATAGTTGCCGGGGGTCACCGCGTTGATGCGCTCGGCCAGTTCCACGTAGCTGGCGTAGGGCACGATCTGGTAGGCGGTGTGGGTGAACTTGTCCAGCTGGGCGCGCATGGCGTCGAGCAGCTTGGGATGGCGGTGGCCGGTGTTGAGGACCGCAATGCCGGCGGCGAAGTCGATGAAGCGGCGGCCTTCCACATCCCACAGCTCGGCGTTGGACGCGCGCTCGGCGTAGAAGTCGCACATCACACCCACACCGCGCGGGGTGGCGGCGTTCTTTCGTTGTTGCAGCTCTTGGTTGGTGGCCTTGCTGGTCATGGCTTGCTCCGATCTTGCTTCGTTGAATGCGCCGCAGGGCGCGGAAATGTGCAGGAAATTGCTGAATCGGGAAACAATATAAAACCCCAGTGGCACTGTAATATAGAGCCAATTTCAATTATTTGATGGTGCCACTTGAAACTCGCCTCCTTGTCCGACTATCTGCTGCTGCGCATCAATCGCACCTCCGCCAAGGCCGCGCCGGACAAGGGCAAGGCGGCGGCCAGCCGCGAAAGCGGCGCAGCGAAGACCGCCAAAAACGTCAAGCCGGGCAGCACGCGCATGCCTGTCAACCGGCAGATTTACCAGTTGATCCGCGAAGCCATCCTGGCCCACACGCTGCCGGCCGGGATGCAGTTGCCGTCTTCACGAGACCTGGCCCTGGAGCTGGGTACCTCGCGCAATACGGTCACCTACGCCTATGAACAATTGCTGGCCGAGGGCTATCTGGAAAGCCGCACCGGTGCCGGGACCTTCGTGGCCGACACGGCGCCGGACCAGATTCCCGAGGCGGTGGAGCGCAAGGAGCCGCTGACCGATCCTTCCGGCAAATCCGAGCTGTCTGCGCGCGGTGCGCTGCTCACGCGCCAGGCCGGTGTGGGCGAGCGGCAGTGGGGGGCTTTCATGCCGGGCGTGCCGGACGTGACCTGCGTGCCGCACAAGATCTGGGGACGCCTGCAGAACAAGCACTGGCGCCGTTCCAGTTCGGACCTGCTGACCTACGGACCGGGCGCCGGTTATGCCGGCCTGCGCGAGCAGATCGCCGAATACCTGCGGGTGGCGCGTTCGGTCAATTGCACGCCCTCGCAGGTGCTCATCACCACCGGCATCCACCAGTCCATCGACATCGTGGTCAAGCTGCTGGGCGAGCATGGCGATACGGCCTGGGTGGAAGACCCGTGTTACTGGGGCACTCGCAGCGTGCTCAATTCGCTGGGCATTCAGTCCGTGCCCATTGCGGTGGACCAGGAAGGCATGCGCATGCGCCTGGCCAACCTGCGCCGGCCGCCGCGCTTCATCTGTACCACGCCCTCGCACCAGTATCCGCTGGGGATGGTGATGAGCCTGTCGCGGCGGCGCATGCTGCTGGAGTATGCGGCCACCCACAAGGTGTGGATCATCGAGGATGACTACGACAGCGAATTCCGCTACGGCGGCCGTCCGCTGGCGTCGCTGCAGGGCATGGATACGCAGGACCGGGTGCTGTACATGGGCACCTTCAGCAAGATCATGTTTCCGGGCTTGCGCATCGGCTTCTTGGTGGTGCCGGAATCGCTGGCCAAAGCATTTTCGACCGGCATCGCCGAGCTCTATCGCAACGGCCAGGTGTTCCTGCAGGCCACGCTGGCCGACTTCATGGCCGAGGGCCATTTCGCCTCGCACATCCGCAAGATGCGCGTGCTCTACGCCGAGCGGCTGCAATTGCTGCAGCAGTCCATCAACCGCCACTTCGGCGAGAAGATGACCATCACCGGCGGCGAAGCCGGCTTGCACCTGGTGCTGGGCCTGCCGCAGGAGTGCGACGATGTGCTCATCTGCGAAGAGGCGCTGGCGGCCGGCATCGTGGTGCGGCCGCTGTCGCGCTACTACATGCATGCGCGGGGCGCACGGCGCGGCTTGCTGCTGGGCTATGCGAGCGTGCCCAATGAGGAGATCGCGCGTGCCTTCGACAAGCTGGCTGCCGTGATCAAGCCGCATCTGGCCTGAAGGCGCGGCAGGGGGTGGATGGGGGTGGATTTTCGCTTGTATGAAGAAACTCTTTCGCGGGTCCGGGAGTGGTTGCGGGGCGGGCGCTGTCCTAAGATGCTCTTCGCCTATTGATTTTCACCGTGAAGGATTTAGCCATGAAAGCCATCATCACCAACCCGCAAGCCCAGGCCATCGACGATGCCGCCTCCCTGGCCGAGACCGTCTTGCCCGATCCGGTTCCCGGCGAGCATGACCTGCTGGTCGACGTCAAAGCCATCTCCGTCAATCCGGTCGATACCAAGATCCGCGCCAGCGCCAGCCAAGCCCGCGTGCTGGGCTGGGATGTGAGCGGCGTGGTACGCGCCGTCGGCGCAAGCGTGACGCTCTTTGCCCCGGGCGACGAAGTGTTCTACGCCGGTGCCATCGATCGTCCCGGCGCCAACAGTGAACTGCACGTGGTGGATGAACGCATCGTCGGCCGCAAGCCAGGCAGCCTGGCGCATGCGGATGCAGCCGCCATTCCGCTGACGGCCATCACCGCCTGGGAGCTGCTGTTCGACCGCGTCGGCGTGAAAGAGGGTGAAGGCCAGGGCAAGCGCTTGTTGATCATCGGCGCGGCCGGCGGCGTGGGTTCGATCCTGACCCAGCTGGCACGCAAGCTGACGCAACTGACCGTCATCGGCACCGCCTCCCGCAAGGAAACCGCGCAATGGGTGAGCGAGCTGGGTGCGCATCACGTGATCGACCACAGCCAGCCCTTCAAGCCGCAGCTGGAGCAGCTGGGTTTGCCTGAAGTGGATATCGTCATCAGCCTGACCCACACCGACCAGCACTATGCGCAGATCATCGAGGCACTGGCGCCGCAAGGCCAGCTGGCGCTGATCGATGATCCGGCCACGCTGGATGCGGTGCCGCTCAAGCGCAAGAGCATTTCGCTGCATTGGGAATTGATGTTTACGCGCTCGCTGTTCCAGACTGCGGACATGATCCGCCAGCATGAACTGCTGCAACGCGTATCGCAGCTGTTGGATGAGGGCCTGCTGCGGTCCACTACGGGCGAGCATTACGGACGCATCAGCGCCGAGAACCTGCGGCGCGCGCATGCGCTGCTGGAGTCGGGCAAGGCCAAGGGGAAGATCGTGCTGGAAGGCTTCTGACGCCCCGGCGGGGGAAGGCGATTGCCTCCCCCGCCTGGCCTCAGGCAGGCGTGCAGGTGCGCAGCAGGTCCACTTTGCGATAGCCCAGCAGGGGCAGTACCTGGCCGGTTACCAGCAACTGGTAGTGCGCCGATTGCTTGTGTTTTTCCAGGGCCTCGGCATCGCGGTAGCGTTCCACCAGCAGCACCGTTTCAGGCGTGCCCGCCGAGCGGTAGATCTCATAGCCCAGGCAGCCCGGCTCGGCCAGCGAACGCTGGCGCATCTCCTCGGCCAGCGCCAGCACTTCGGCCATGGCATTGGCGGCCGGTTGCCAGCGGGCCACCACCGTGATGGCGTCGGCGGCGTTCATGCTGCCTCCGCGTTCAGTGCCTGCACCACGGCGGCGGCCATGCCTGCACCGGAGGCCGGATTCTGGCCGGTGATGAGCCGGCCATCGACCACCACCTGGGCTTGCCAGGGCGTCGCCGAAACGTGTTCGGCACCTTCGGCACGCAGGGCGTCTTCCAGCTGGAACGGAACATCGGCCTGGGCGTAGTTGGCCTCTTCTTCATTGGAGAAGGAGGTCAGCTTGCGGCCGCGCAACAAGGGCGTTCCATCCCCCAGCGTTACTCCCAGCAATGCCGCCGGACCATGGCACACGGCCGAGACGATCTTGCCTGCATCCCAGGCGCGGGCGATGGCGCGCTTGACCTCGGGATCGACCGCGATATCGACCATCGGACCCAAGCCGCCAGGGAAGAAGATGGCGTCATAGTCCAGCACGTCCACCTCGGCCAGCTTGCGGCTGCGCGCCATGCGGCGTATCGCCAGGCTGTTGCGGAAGGCCAGTTGCGCCGGGTCGTTGGCGTCATAGCCATCTTCGGGCGGGGTGCCGCCCAGGGGCGAGGCGAACTCCACCGCGATGCCTGCCTGTTCGAATACCTCGACGGGGTGCGCCACTTCCGGGAAGAAGTAACCCGTGGCGCGCTGGTGAGGGCCGATGCTGGCGCTATTTGTCAAAATAAAAAGGACAGTCTTCATGCTCATGATAAAGCTCCTTATAGCCGGATGGTTGGGGATCTGCCGCACTGCTGCGGTTGATCAAACTATAGGGAAGAGCCTGAAGCTGCGGTAGAGTCTGATATGCTGACGCAATGTCAAACTAAATAATACAATCTGCCATGCCTGACAACGCTCCCATCCTCGACGAACTGCGGGCCATGGCGGTATTTGCCACGGTGGTGCGGGCGGGCAGCTTTGCCGCTGGCGCACGTGCGCTGGGCTTGACGCGCGCGGTCGTCAGCCACCACGTGCGCGCATTGGAGACCCGGTTGGGCATGCCGCTGGCCCAGCGCAGTACGCGCAGTTTCAGCCTGACGCCTGCGGGAGAAGCGTTCCGGGTGCATTGCGAGCGTTTGCTGGAGGAGGCTCACGATGGCATTCGCGGCATGGAGCTGCTGCGTGCCGAGCCCAGCGGCGAGGTGCGCATCACCTGTTCGCATCACTTCGGCAACAAGCGCATCCTGCCGGCGCTGCTCAATTTTCGTCGCCGTTATCCCTCGGTGCGCTTGCACGTGGCAATGAACGACAGCAATGTCGATCTTGTGCAGAAGGGGATGGAGCTGGCGGTACGGGCCGGTCCGCTGGCCGATTCCAACCTGGTGGCACGGCTGCTGGTGAAAGAGCCCACCATGTTGTGTGCCGCGCCGTCCTACCTGCGCCGCTATCGGGCGCCGGCCAGTGTGGAGGAGTTGTCCCAGCATCGCTGGGTGGTCTATCCGCCCAGCCAGAAAAGCATGCTCCTGCAGGCCGATGAGGGGCAGGTGCAGGTTCCCATCCGGGGCGATGTGGTCACCGACAGTGCCGCCTCGCGCCTGGCCTTCGTGCTGGCCGGAGAAGGGCTGGCCAGGCTGCCGGCCTATGACGCCGCCACCCTGCTGGCCTCTGGCGAACTGGTGCGAATACTGCCGCAAGTGCAGACCGCGCCGCTGGAAATCTACCTGGTCCATGCCCAGCGGGTGGGGCCTGGTGCGCGATTGCTGCGTGATTTCCTGTTGCAGGAGGTGCGCGAGATGGCCTCCGCGTCCGGCTGACCGGGGGCTTCTACGGGGAGCGCGCGCTTGCGGCGGGGCGATGGTCAATGGGATGTTATTGGTTTGATATTAAATCCGGTTCTTCCTGCCACCCATGTTAAATTACCGGGTCCGGACAGGCTCATGGTGTCCGGGCCCTTTGACAACCCCGATAGGAACCCTCGTTGGAAAACATATTGCTGATCGTCGCAGCCTTCTTCCTGGTTGCGTTGAACGGTTTTTTCGTTGCAGCAGAATTCAGTCTGGTCAAGTTGCGTCAAACGCGCATCCGGGCCATCGCAAAGACACAAGGCATGCGCGGCCGCATCCTGGCCGTGGTCCACAACCAGCTGGACGCCTACCTCTCCGCCTGCCAATTGGGCATCACCCTGGCCTCGCTGGGCCTGGGCTGGATCGGTGAACCTGCGTTTGCCCGTTTGCTGGAGCCGCTCTTCTCGCTGGTCGGCGTGACCAACCAGGAGCTGATTCACGGCATCTCTTTCGTGTTCGCCTTCTTCGTCATTTCCTTCCTGCACATCGTGGCCGGCGAACTGGCCCCCAAGTCGATGGCCATCCGCAGCCCCGAGAAGCTGGGCCTGTGGTGTGCCGTGCCGCTGTACGGTTTCTACTGGGGCATGTATCCGCTGATCTGGGTGCTCAATGCCAGCTCCAACTGGCTGCTGCGCGTGGCAGGCCTGGGTGCCGGGCATGGTCACGATGCGCATTATTCCTCGGACGAACTCAAGCTCATCCTGCGTGCCGGCAGCAAGAGCGGCAAGAGTGGCAAGTTCACCCGCGATGAGTGGAACGTGCTGGCGCAGAGCCTGAACTTTGCCGAGCTCGATGTGGCCGACATCATGCGTCCGGCCAGCGAGATCGTGTCCCTGGGCGATGACAAGAGCCTGGAAGAGAACCTCGACATCATCTATCGCAATCGCTATTCGCGTTATCCCTATTTCGATGCGGAAGGCCAGCAGGTGCTGGGGCTGGTGCACCTCAAGGATGTGTTCCTGGCGCAGCAGGATGGCCGCGCCATCGGCAACCTGAAGGAATATCTGCGCCCGGTGCAGTTCATCTCGCCGGCCTTGCCGGCACTGGACCTGTTGCGGCGCTTTCGTACCGGCATGCCGCACTTTGCCATCATCGGCAAGAAGGGCCAGCCGCCACAGGGTTTCATTACGCTGGACAACATGTTGAGCTTCCTGGTGGGCGAGATCCGCGATGAATTCCGCCACAACACCGGCGAGTGGAGCCGTCAGGATGACGGTACCTTGCTGGGCAAGGGCAGCCTGCCCATCGTGACGCTGGAACACATGCTGGGCATCGACATCGAGTATGACGACAGCATCGACTCGGTCGGCGGCCTGGTGATGGAGAAGCTGGGAGACTTGCCCAAGGAAGGCCAGAAGATCGAGTTCGCGGCCTTTGATGTGGTCATCAAGCGTATGTCGGGGCCGAAGATCGTGCTGGTGAAGGTTTATCCGAAGGGTGGGGACGTGCGGGAGTAATTGGTTGGCTGGGCTGGCGGTCTCTTCAAGTGCGCCAGCAGTATCGGTCGGGGCAGGTGGTTTGCTGCCCGGCTAGCCGTTTGCAAGGTCAGTGAAACAGTACAACAGTACAGGCAGGTGGTGGCGCGAGGCCATTACCTGCCTATTTCTTTTGTGCGGGTTGTTCTTGTTTCTTTTCCCGCCCTTCCACCAGGAAGCTCGCCGTATAGACCAGGAAGGCTTTGCCATTAGCATCGGCGCGGCCATAGTCGGCCACCAGCGCAGCGATTTCGCGCTTGAGCAGACTGGTGGTGGTGCCCGCGCTCTGGCCGCTGAGAAGCCACGTGATGTCGATGCCGAACTGTTCGCGCATGCAGCGCAGCAGCTTGCCCCCGGGGACGCAGCGGCCGCGTTCGATCTGGCAGATGTGGTTGGGCGCGGTGTTCAAGGCGCGGGCGAAGAGATTCTGGCTGATGCCCATTTTCAGGCGAATCATGCGCAGGCGTTGGCCGATGGCGATTTTGTGTGAGTCCATGTTTGTGCAGGTCCATAGTGGGCGTGGGTGTTTGTCATGTGGGCAGAGGCGGGGAGGATGGTCGGCCACGCGCAAGACACCCTGGTCCAGGCCGGCCTTGAGCACGGCCAGCTCGGTCAGCGCGGTCACGTTGATGTTCTGGTTCACGCCGCTGGCCATGACCAGGTTGCGTATGGGCATGCTGCCCAGGTCGGTCTGCTGCAGGGTGGCTTCATCGATGTAGTTGTCGGCCACGCCTGGGGTGTTGTCGCGCACCACCAGCATCATCGGGCCCTTGTAGAGGGGGCGCTTGAGGGTCAGCGTGTACTTGCCGTCGACCACGGCCACCGTATCGCTGATAGCGTTGCCCGCTGCGTCATAGGCCGTAACGTTCGCGTTCTTGATGGCGCCCAGCGCGGCGTTGCCGCGGATGACGGCTGGGGACGGGTCGACCGTGCCCGCGCCACTACCGCCGGCGGCGGCTGCAGCGCCGCCACCAGCACCTGTGCCGCCGCTGCTGCCGTTAGCAGCACTGCCGCCGTTGCTGCCACCACCGCCGCCGCCACCACCACCCGCCGCAGCCAGCAGGGCCAGTGCGCCGGCTGCGATGGGCCATTGCACGCCCCAGTTCTTTTCCTGCTGGGAATTGATTTCGGCATCGGCGATCTGGCTCTGGTTGTCGGGAGATTTGGTGGACGTGAAGTTGGGTTGCTCGGTGTTGCCGCCGCTGCCGCTGGTCTGGGCAGCCGCTTTGGGGTCATGCTCGCCTTCGTCGATCACGACCGGCTTGTCTGCGGCTTCCTCGTCATCCTTGCGGGCCTTCTTGTTCCTTGCGTTGTTCTGGTTGTAGCGCGTGATTTCCTTGGAACTCACCGTGAGGTTGGCTTCCGGCGAGACGTCGATCTTGTCGATCTGCTGGAATACGCTGGCCAGCGGCAGCGTGCCGTCGGCGAACTGCAGCGAGGACTCCGGTGCGCTCATGGCGCTGACCGCACCGTTGCTGATGATGATGGTGTCGCCGTTGCGCAGTACCAGCATCAGGTCGACGTCGAGCGCGCGGACATCCTTGATGTTCTTGATGGAGATGTTCTTGAGGTAGGTGTCCGCATCGGACAGCTTCAGGACGGTAACGGTCATGGTGGTACTCCCTAAAAGGTGACAAGTCGAAATCTGCGTCACGCACGGTTTTTTCGGAATACGCAAGTCTCCAGCCGGACAGGAAATGTGCCGGACCATCGGGCGCCTGACCGGCGCGCATTGCATGGAGACTTGGCGGGACGAAAATCGTGCTCAGTGACAAACGCCTGCCATAGTGATGGCGCGCATTTGTCCTGATAAGGGGATCAAGGGAATAAAACGGAAAAACAAAAAATTATCGAACTGCCTCTCTTCGGATTTCGATATTTGCCTCGAACAATTTCTTTTGTTGTCTCGAATAAGTTCAAATGCGGGCGCAGAAGTCAAATTCGATGCGCCGTGAAGCCGCCATGGGCGCGGTTTTTCAGGTGGTGGGTGAGAAGATCTGACTGAAGATCAACGAGCAACGAGAAAATCCGGCAGAACTCGAAGAAATTTATTGTGCCGTATTGAAAATAAGTTTTTATGGAAGGAACTCACCTTCATCCCGGCAGCTCAGCAAGTGAAGAGGAAATGAAATTGAACGGGGGCGTCATCCCAAGTCGATGGCCATCGCCATCCCTGTTCCAATAAAAAATGGCCCCCGGACATGCATCCGGGAGCCATCTTCAACCCAAGGTGAACGAGCGCATCAGCGCATCAGAACCCCATCATGCGTCCATCCGGATTGCGCGGGTCAGAGAAGCCATCGAAACCATCCTGCCGGATCTGGATGGTCTGGGTACGGCCCATGGAAGGCTGCACGCTGATCTTCTGGCCCTTGTCCTGCAGGATCTTGAGCGTATCGGCCGACAAGCCCTTTTCCACGCGCAGCTGGTCCGGTGCCCACTGGTGGTGGATACGCGGCGTGATGGTGGCTTCGGCCACGTTCATGTCGTGGTCGATCACGTTGAGGATGGTCTGCAGGGTGGTGGTGATGATGCGGCTGCCCCCCGGGCTGCCGGTGACCAGGAAGGGCTTGCCATCCTTGAGCACGAAGGTCGGCGACATCGACGACAGCGGACGCTTGTAGGGGCCGACCGCGTTGGCGTCGCCACCGATGAGCCCGAACGCATTGGGTACGCCCGGCTTGGCGGCGAAGTCATCCATCTCGTTGTTCAAGGTGATGCCGGTACCGGTGGCGACGATGCCGCTGCCGAAGTTCAGGTTCAGCGTGTAGGTGGTCGCCACCAGGTTGCCGTCCTTGTCGGCCACCGAGTAGTGGGTGGTCTGGTCGCTTTCATACGGCTGCGGCTGGCCCGGCTTGATTTCGGTGGAGGGCGTGGCGCGGTCCGGGTTGATCTTCTTGGCCAGCTCGTCGGCATAGGCGCGCGAAGTCAGGCCCTTGACCGGGACCTTGGTGAAATCCGGATCGCCCAGGTATTCGGAACGGTCGGCATAGGCCAGCTTCATGGTCTCGGCCATCAGGTGGATGGTCTGTGCGCTGTCGGCACCGTACTGCTTCAGGGGATAGCGTTCCAGGATGTTCATCATCTGGATGATATGCACACCGCCCGAGCTCGGCGGCGGCATCGACATGACCTGGTAGCCGCGATAGTTGCCCGAGACCGGAACGCGTTCCACGACCTTGTAGTTCTTCAGGTCGTCAGCGGTGATGAGGCCGCCGTGCTTGTCCATCTCGGCCACGATCTTCTTGGCGATGGCGCCGTCATAGAAGGCCTTGGGACCTTCTTTGGCGATCAGGCGCAGCGACTTGGCCAGGTCCTTCTGGACCAGCATTTCGCCTTCCTGGAGCGGACGGCCTTCCTTGAAGAAGATGGCCTTGGAGGAATCCCACTGGCCCAGGTGTTCGCGCTCGGCCGAGAGGATCAGTGCCAGGCTGCGGCTCACCGGATACCCCTTTTCGGCCAGTTCGATGGCCGGCTGGATCACCTGCGACAGCTTCATCGTGCCGTACTTGGAGAGCGCATGCGACAGGCCCGCGACGGTGCCGGGCACGCCCACGGCCAGGTGGGTATAGAGCGAACGGCCGGGCACCACGTTGCCCTTGTCGTCCAGGTACATGTTGCGGGTGGCGCGCTGCGGGGCCATCTCGCGGAAGTCCAGCGCCACGTTCTTGCCGGTCTTGGCGTCGTGGATCATCATGAAACCGCCGCCGCCGATGTTGCCCGCATTGGGCAGCACCACGGCCAGCGCGAAGCCCACGGCCACGCCGGCGTCGACGGCATTGCCGCCCTTCTTGAGGATATCCACGCCGACCTTGGTGGCCAGCGCCTGCTCGGTGGCCACCATGCCGTGCTGGCTGTGGACCGGGCTGATGATGTCATAGGTCAGGTCGTACTTGACGACCGGGGCCGAGGGCGCTGCCGTCTGGGCCGAGGCCGGCAGGAAGGCCAGCGCGCCGCACAGCGGCAACAGGGCCATGGCGGCGGGTTTGCAAAGACCGGTGAATGTCTGCATGAGGGTTGCTCCTGGTGATCTGGACTTGGTTATCTGCATATTATTTATAGAAATGCCGTCCGCGCTGCTGCATCCCTGCATCAGCCAGCTGTTGTGCTGCTGCATTCTTGCAGAGGAGAACGACACCGGGTGATTGTAGAGAATGGCGATTTTCTGTCCAGAGCCGGGAGCCGCCGATGGATGGATTATTGGCGCCGATTCGTCCACGGATGTGCGGGATGCTGGCGCGAGTGCGAACGAAAACGCAAACGCCCGCTCAGGTACTCTCGCGCAGCGCCAGCTCGAAGCCCAGGTCCAGGCGGCCCTTGGGAATGTCTTCGCCCTTGAGCTGGCGTACCAGCATTTCGGCCGACTTGTAGCCGATGTCGTAGCGCGGCGTGACCACGGTGGTGATGGAGGGGGTGGCGCAAGCGGCCCACGAGAGATCGTTGAAACCGGCAATGGCCATCTCGCGCGGCACGCTGATGCCCTGGCGCTGGCATTCGAACAGCGCGCCCAGGGCCAGGTCATCATTGCAGCAAAAGACCGAATCGCATTCCGGATGCTGTTCCAGCACCCGCCGCAGCAGTTGCGCGCCCATGTCGACGGTGGTCGGCTCGGGCAGCAAGACTTCGATCTCCGGCTTGATGCCCGCTTCCAGCAAGCCTTTGCGGAAGCCCTCGCGGCGCTTCATCATGCGCGGGTCGAGCTGGGCCGCGAGGAAAGCCGGGCGCCGGTAGCCCCGTTCGACCAGATGCCGGGCCACCGCATGCCCGGCACGCGTCTGCGAGAACCCCACCGAAAAATCATGCTGGCTGCGCCCCAGGTCGAACATGCGCACCGCCGGGATATCCCGGCTGCCGGGACGGGCCTGCAGGATGTCGTGCTGTTCGCTGCTGGACAGCAGGAAGCCGGCCGGCGCATGGGCCAGGTAGGTGGCGATGAGCTGTTCTTCCTTGGCCCGCACGTAACCGGTCTCGCCGATCAGGAACTGGTAGCCGGCACCGGCCAGGTAGTCACGAATGCCGGAAAGCGTCTCGATGAAGACCGCATTGGTCAGCGACGGCACCAGCACCGCGATCACCTGCGAGCGCGCCGAAGCCAGCGTCGAGGCCGCCTGGTTGGGCACATAGCCCAGGCGATCGATGGCTTCCAGGATGCGCTGGCGCGACTGTTCCTGCACCAGGCCGGGATTCTTCAGCGCACGGGACACCGTCATCGGGCTCACCCCGGCCTCGGCCGCCACGTCGATGATGGTGACGCGTCCGGTGGCGCGGCTGCCGCGCACGGCGGGTGGAGACTTGGGCTTGGACTTGGGTGCTGCGCGCTGGGTCATGGATGCAGGGGAGGGCGGTCATTCAGGGTGGCGACATGATACCTGCTTGCGGGGCCCTCTTGGCATGCGGGAAGTCCTTTCGGGTGTTTCCGCAAAACAATTTATATCGAGCCCGCGCCCGCTCAATTCCCGCTTCTGACGCACCGCAACACAACAAGTGTTTGACCCGCGCAAAATGTTAGCGTTATCATCGCGCCCCATGTTAACGCTAACATCCGAACCTCCGGGCACACGGCGGCGGAGCTGGCGGCGGCATACCAAACTCAGGAACGGAACTCAGTGCATCCCTCGTGGGTTCCTCTATAAAACACTACGCAGATAGTGCAGATGCCCGTGCCTTCTCCAGGAGAGGCCGCAGGAGACGCTCGCCCTGGCGCCATGCGCGGGGCCGCGCTGCTGCGCTGAACCAGGGAGGGTGCGCCATCGGCTATCGGCAATCGGAGATCCCATGCTGGGCATGAGCCACGACGCCACCTTGCTGTTCAATGCAGTCATTGCAATTCTCGCGCTGATCCTGATGATCACGCGCCTGCGCATCCACCCCTTCATCGCCCTGACCATTACGTCGGGCTTCCTCGGCTTGATCTCCGGCATGCCGCTGCCCAAGATCGTCAAGTCCTTCCAGGACGGCTTCGGCGGCGTGCTCGGTTTCGTCGGCATCGTGCTGGGCCTGGGCACCATGCTGGGCAAGCTGATGGCCGAGTCCGGCGGCGCTGACCAGATTTCCCAGACGCTGGTGCGCGCCTTCGGCCGCGAGCGCGTGCACTGGGCCATGATGATGGGGGCCTTCCTGGTCGGTATCCCCCTGTTCTTCGAGATCGGCTTCGTGCTGCTGATCCCGCTGGTGTTCATTGTGGCGCGCCGTTCCGGCGTGCCGCTGTTCAAGATCGGCATGCCCATGCTGGCCAGCCTGTCGGTGATGCACGGCCTGGTGCCGCCGCATCCGGGCCCGCTGCTGGCCATCGGCATCTTCGGTGCTGACATCGGCAAGACCATCTTCTATGGTCTGCTGGTGGGCCTGCCGACCGTCATCATCGCCGGCCCCCTGTTCGGTGCCTTCATCTCGCGCTACGTCGACATCAAGCCCTCCGAGGAACTGATGGCGCAACTGGCGCGCGAGCCGCAGACCACCAACCTGCCGGGCTTCACCACCACGCTGGTGACGGTGCTGCTGCCGGTGTTCCTGATGCTGCTCAAGACCTTCGTCGACGTCACCCTGCCGGAAGGCCACGCCGTGCGCGACCTGATGGACTTCATCGGCAACCCCATCGTGGCCCTGCTGGCCGCACTCCTGCTGGCGATCTGGACCTTCGGCATCGCCCGTGGCTTCACCCGCCAGCAAGTGCTCAAATTCGTGGACCAGAGCCTGGCCCCGACTGCGGCCATCGTGCTCATCATCGGTGCCGGCGGCGGCTTCAAGCAGATGCTGGTGAACTCCGGCGTGGGCACTGCCATCGGCCAGCTGGCCGTGCATGCACAGATATCGCCGCTGCTCTTGGCCTGGTTCGTGGCCGGCGTGATCCGCGTGGCTACCGGCTCGGCCACCGTCGCCACCATCACCGGTGCCGGCATCGTCGCACCGCTCGTGGCCCTGATCCCCGGCACCAACAAGGAACTGCTGGTGCTGGCCACCGGCGCCGGTTCGCTGATCCTGTCGCACGTCAACGATGCGGGCTTTTGGCTGGTCAAGGAATACTTCAACATGAGCGTCGGTGAGACCTTCAAGACCTGGACGGTGATGGAAACGCTGATCTCGGTTGTTGCTATCATCTTCATCATGTTGCTCAACCTGGTCGTCTAAGACTGATCGCAACGCCCGGCTGGTCCGGGCGTCTTGCTTTGTTTCTCAAGGAAAATTCACATGTCCTCTTCCGCACCCTACATGCTCGGCGTCGATATCGGCACCACCAGCACCAAGACCGTGGTCTTCACGCTCGACGGCAAGGTGGTTGCCCAGCATGCAGAGGAATACCCGGTCCTCTGTACCGAACCGGGCATGGCGGAACAGGAACCGGAACAGATCGTCGCGGCCGCCCTGGCTTCCATCGCCGGCGCCGTCAAGGCCGCCAAGGCTGCACCGCAGGAGATCGCGCTGTTATCTTTCAGTGCCGCCATGCACAGCGTCATCGCAATCGATGCCGACAATGGCCTGCTCTCCAACAGCATCACCTGGGGCGATATCCGCGCCTCGGTCTGGGCCGAACGCATCAAGCACGAGCACGACGGCAATGCCATCTATCGCCGTACCGGCACCCCCATCCACCCCATGTCGCCGCTGTGCAAGCTGATGTGGATGCGGCATGAAAAGCCGGAGGTCTTCCATCAGGCCGCGCGCTTCGTCGGCATCAAGGAATACCTGCTTTACCAGCTCTTCGGCCAGTGGGTGGTGGATCACTCCATCGCCTCGGCCACCGGCATGTTCAACCTGCGCGAGCTGGCCTGGGACCAGGGCGCGCTGGAATTGCTGGGCGTACGTCCCGAACAATTGCCCACCCCGGTGCCGACCACGCACCGCCTGCCGGCCCTGTCGCCCGAGATGGCGCAGCGCCTGGGGCTGTCGGTCGACACACCCTTCATCATCGGCGCCAATGACGGCGTGCTCTCCAACCTGGGCGTGAACGCCATCGAGATCGGCCATGTGGCCGTGACCATCGGTACGTCCGGTGCGATGCGTACCGTGATCGATGAGCCGCTCACCGATCCGCATGGCCGCCTGTTCTGTTATGCACTGACCGAAAAGCACTGGGTGGTCGGCGGCCCCGTCAACAATGGCGGCAACATCTTCCGCTGGGTGCGCGATGAGCTGGCCACCGCCGAAGCGGCTGCTGCGCGTGAGGAAGGCGTCGATCCCTACGAGGCACTGACCCGCATCGCCGAGAAGGTGCGTCCCGGCGCGGAAGGGCTGCTGTTCCATCCCTTCATGGCCGGCGAGCGCGCTCCCCTGTGGAATGCCGACCTGCGCGGCTCCTTCTTCGGCCTGGCCCTGCATCACGGCAAGCACCACATGATCCGCGCGGCGCTCGAAGGGGTGATCTTCAACCTCTATAGCATCCTGCCGGCACTGGAAGAACTGGTTGGCCCCACCAAACGCATGATGGCCACCGGCGGCTTCGCCCGGTCGGCCCTGTGGCGACAGATGATGGCCGACATCTTCAATCGCGAAGTGGTGGTGCCCGAGAGCGTGGAATCGTCCTGCCTGGGCGCGGCCGTGCTGGGTGCCTGGGCGCTGGGCCTGCTGCCATCGCTGTCGGTGATCTCCGGCATGGTCGGCTCCACCAACCATCACGCCCCCGAGGCCGAGGCGGTCGCCGTCTATGGCCGTCTGCAACCCATCTTTGCCGCCATTCCGGCCAAGCTGGAAGCGGAGTATCACGCCATCGCCGCCTTCCAGCGCGAGACCGGAAAGCAGCACTGAGTCCTGTTTTGCGCCATCAAGGGCAAGGCAGGGTTTGACATTGAAATTTCCGACAAGAAGAAAGAGACTACATGACCACCAAGACCACTCCCTTGCCCGCAGGTTTGCAGGGCTTTTCGCTGGAAGGCAAGCTGGCCCTCATCACCGGTTCCTCCGGTGGCATCGGCCTGGCGCTGGCACGCGGCATGGCCCAGGCGGGCGCGGCCATCGTGCTCAACGGGCGCGATGCCGGCAAGCTCGCCACTGTCGCGGCGCAATTGCGTGCCGAGGGCCACACCATTCATGAAGCCAGCTTCGACGCCACCGTCAGTGACGAGGTCAAGGCGGCGGTGCAGAAGATCGAAAGCGAGATCGGCGCCATCGGCATCCTGGTCAACAACGCCGGCATCCAGCGCCGCAATCCGCTGGAGGAGTTCAAGGAATCGGACTGGCACGACCTCATCAACACCAACCTCAACAGCGTCTTCTATGCTGCCCAGGCGGTCGCGCGCCACATGATCCCGCGCGGCGCGGGCAAGATCATCAACATCTGTTCGGTGCAGAGCGAGCTGGGCCGTCCCGGCATCGCCCCTTACACCGCCACCAAGGGCGCGGTGAAGATGTTCACCAAGGGCATGGCCATCGACTGGGGCAAGTACGGCATCCAGGTCAACGGCCTGGGCCCTGGCTATTTCAAGACCGAGATGAACATGGCCCTGGTCAACGATGCCAAGTTCACCGACTGGCTGGTGGGCCGCACGCCCTCGCGCCGCTGGGGCGATGTGGAAGACCTTGTGGGAGCGGCCGTGTTCCTGGGCAGCGACGCCTCCCGCTTCGTGAACGGCCACATCCTCTACGTGGATGGCGGCGTGACCGCTACCTTGTAAATCATTCAGATCATTTCGGAGACAAACATGCAACAAGGCCTCGTCATCCATGCACCGCACGACCTGCGCATTCAGCCGCTGGAGTGCGCACCCCTGCAACCGCAGCAACTGAAGGTCAAGGTCAAGGCCGGCGGCATCTGCGGCTCGGACCTGCACTACTATCACCACGGCGGCTTCGGCGTGGTGCGCATCAAGGAACCGATGGTGCTGGGCCATGAAGTCTCGGGCCAGATCGCTGAAGTCGGGTCGGCCGTCACCGACATCGCCCCGGGGACCCGCATCGCCATCTCGCCCAGCCGCCCGTGCGGCCTCTGCAAGTACTGCCAGGAAGGCAAGCAGAATCACTGCCTGGACATGCGCTTCTACGGCAGCGCCATGCGCACCCCGCACGTGCAGGGCGCGTTCCGCCAGGAAATCATCATCGAACGTTCGCAGGCCCACATCGTGGCCGACCATGTCACCGATGGCGAAGCAGCCATGGCCGAGCCGCTGTCGGTGGCGCTGCATGCGGTGCGCCGCGCCGGTCCGCTGGTGGGCAAGCGCGTGCTGGTGACCGGCTGCGGTCCCATCGGCGCCCTGGTGGTGGTGGCGGCCCGCCGCGCCGGTGCACTCGAAGTGGTGGTCACCGATGTGGCCAGCATGCCCTTGCAAGCGGCCCTGCAGGTGGGCGCCGACCGCGCCATCAACATGGCCGAGACGCCCGATGCACTGAAGGCCTTTGCGGCCGACAAGGGGACCTTCGACGTCCTCTTCGAAGCCAGCGGCAATGAACGTGCGCTGGTGGGCGCGCTGGAAGCGCTGCGTCCGCAAGCGGTCATCGTGCAGGTCGGCCTGGGGGGCGACATCCAGTTCCCGGCCAACCTGCTGGTGGGCAAGGAGCTGGACTGGCGCGGCGCCTTCCGTTTCCATGAGGAGTTCGCCATGGCGGTGGAACTGATGAACCGCAAGCTGGTGGATGTGAAGCCCCTGATCACGGCGACCTATCCCATCGCCCAGGCGGTGGAGGCCTTCGAGATCGCCGGTGACCGATCGAAGATGATGAAGGTGCAGATCAGTTTTGACTGAACCTGCACGGTGGCTTCCCTGCGGGGCTGCCGTTCTTGGGAGGGAGAATGCCATCGCGCAGTGTTGCGCGATGGCATTTTTCTTTTTTCCCGTCCTGCAGGGGGGATGCCGGCGTTCATTGACAAGGCAGGCCGCGCGCTATAAGTTCGTTGCCAAAACGGCAGGGCGCAGCTCGGAGGGGGCGCGCTCTGGCATACCGCCATCGCCACACCTCTGGGGGGAGGAAATCATGTCCAGGCCAGGACTTCGTACCTTGACCGTGGGTCAGCGCCTGTCGGTGCTGATCCTGCTGGCCTTGCTGGGGCTGGTCGCCACGGCCGCCGTCAGCTTGCGCCAGATCGAGAATGTCTACCAGGCGGCCAGTTACGCCCAGGTCAATACGGTGCCCAGCGTGACCACGCTCGATGATGCCCAGGCCGCCTTCAATGCCATCCAGGGACGTATTTACCAATACCTGTTCAATCACGATCCGTACGACCGCGCCCGCTTGCTGCAGGAAATGGAAGTGCAGCGCGGGCGGCTGAACCGGCATCTCAAGCTTTACGCGGACGCTTACATCACCGATGAGACCGATGGCGCGATGCTGGCCGATGTCCAGGCCCGCATCGTCGCCTTCGAGGAAGTGGTGCGACGGCTTCTGGCCGCCGCTGATGCCGACCGCATCGAGGACAGCCTGCCGCAAGCGATCCTGGAGTTCCGGGCGGGCGTTGATGGCGTCCAGACGACTTTTGCGCGACATCGTTCGTACAACATTGCCTTGGGCGATGCCAGCGCGCTGAGCGCGCGCGAGATCATCCGCGACGCCCTGGAGAACGTGCTCCAGGTAGCCGGCGGCGTGCTGCTGCTACTGCTGCTGGCGGGATGGCTGCTCACCCGCACCCTGCTGCGCCAGATGGGGGGCGAGCCGGGGGATGTGGTGACGGTGATGCAGCGCCTTTCCGACGGTGACCTGGTACAGAAGGTCAGCCTCAAGTCCCGCTACAGCGACAGCATGATGCATGCGATCCAGAAAACGATGACGCGCCTGGCCCAGGTAGTGACCGAAGTGCGGGACAACGCCGAAGGACTGGTCAGCACGGCCGAGGAGGTGAGTGCAACGGCGCAATCGCTCTCGCGCGCCTCCAGCGAGCAGGCTGCCGGTGTGGAGCAGACCAGCGAGGCGCTGGCCCGGATCCACGCCTCCATCCTCAGTACTGCCCAGAACGCCCGCCTGACCGACCAGATCGCAGCAGCCGCAGCGCTGGAAGCACGCCAATGTGCAGAAACGGTCAGGCAGATGGTGGCGGCCATCCAGCAGATTGCCGGCAAGATCGAAGTCATCGATGACATCGCCTACCAGACCAACCTGCTGGCTCTGAATGCCACCATCGAGGCCGCGCATGCGGGTGAGCACGGCAGCGGCTTTGCGGTGGTGGCGGCCGAAGTGCGGCGCCTGGCCGAGCGCAGCCAGTCGGCGGCCCAGGAAATCGATGAGGTGGCGCGCGAGAATGTGGCCCTGGCCTGCGCGGCCGAACGGCAACTGGACGACATGGTGCCGACCATCGCCCGGACCTCGGCGCTGGTGCAGGACATCGTGCAGACCGCGAATCAGCAATCGGATGCGGTCAGCCAGATCAGCGCCGCCGCCAGCGAGCTGGCCCAGGTGATCCAGCAGAATTCGCTCAGTTCCGAAGAACTGGCTGTGACCTCGGAAGAACTGAATCGCCGTGCCATCCACTTGCAGAGCACGGTGGGCTTCTTCCAATGCCAGCTGGTGCGCGGCTTGCAGCCCAGGCTGGCTTGACATCGGATCGCGGACGGTCAGCTTGGATGAGAGCTGATGAGAGGTGATTAGAGTTGGTGAGAATGCCGTCCCGTACATTTGCGAGACGGCGTTTTCTTTTGCAGCGGGTGAGAGAGCGGATCAGCCCCGATTGACAAGCCAAGTCTCCCGGCGATAATTTTATTCACAGCCCTGCAGCGCGCCGCAGCGAGGGGAGCGCGCCATCAACGCAGCCACTGTCTTGCCTCTGGGGAGAGGGAATCATGTCCAGGCCCGGGTTTCGTTCGCTGACCGTCGGTCGGCGCTTGTTCGTGCTGATCCTGCTGGCAGCGATGGGGCTGGTGGCCACCGCCGCTGTCGGCTTGCGCCAGATCGAGAAGGTCTATGAGGCCGCCAACTACGCGCAGGTCAATACGGTCCCCAGCGTGACCACGCTCGATGATGCGCAGGCGGCCTTCAACGGAATTCGCGAACGGGTCTACTTCTACCTGATCAACCTCGATCCGGCCGACCGCGCCCGCATGGTGCAGGAGATGGACCAGCTGCGCGTGCGCATGAACGGGCATCTCAAGCTCTATGGCGACACTTACATTTCCGACGAGACCGATGGTGCCATGCTGGCCGAGGTGCGTGCCCGCTTCGCTTCCTTTGAAGACGTCAGGAACCGCCTGCTGCTCGAGAGCGGCAGGAGCCTGATCCATGACAGCCATACTCCCCTCGGCCTGGAGTTTCGCGCGGCCATCGAGAGTGTGCAAGCCAGCTTTGCACGCCATCGCTCCTACAACGTGGCCTTGGGCGAGGCGGGGGCCATGAGTGCGCGCGACATCATCAGCCATGCGCTGGAGTCGGTGGCGCTGGTGGCCGGTAGTGTGTTGCTGGTACTGGTCGCTGCAGGGTGGCTGCTCACGCGCACCTTGTTGAATCAGATGGGAGGCGAACCAGGCGATGTGGTCACGGTGATGAAGCGTCTCTGCGACGGGGACCTGTTGCAGCAGGTCAGGCTCAAGCCGGGCTGCCGCGATAGCATGATGCACGCCATCCGCACGATGGTCGAACGCTTGGCGCGGGTGGTGACCGAAGTACGTGGCAATGCCGAGGGCATGGCCGATACCGCTGCCGAAGTCAGCGCCACTGCGCAATTGCTCGCAGCGGCTGCCACCGAACAGGCCAGCGGTGTCGAGCAGACCAGCACGGCCCTGGTCCAGATGCATGACGCCATCCACAGTACGGCTGACAACGCACGCCTGACCGGCCAGATCGCTTCGGCTGCTGCGGGGCAGGCGCACCAGTGCGCCGATACGGTAGGAAAGATGGTGGCTGCCATCCAATTGATCGCGGGAAAAATCGCCATCATCGATGACATCGCCTACCAGACCAATCTGCTTGCACTCAACGCCGCCATCGAAGCTGCGCATGCAGGACCACTCGGAGCCGGGTTTGCGGTGGTGGCGGGGGAGGTGCGGCGCCTGGCCGAACGCAGCCAGGCTGCGGCAGAAGAGATCGACCAGGTCGCGCGCGAGCATACGATGTTGGCCAGCCGGGTTGAGCAGCAGCTCTGCGACATGGTCCCGGGCATTGCCCGCACCTCTGCACTGGTGCAGGACATCGTGCAATCGTCGGAGCAGCAATCGGCTGCGGTGAGCCAGATCAGCGCTGCGGCCAGCCAGCTTGCCCATGTGGTGCAACAGAACTCGATCAGTTCCGAAGAGCTGGCGGCGACCTCGGAGGAACTGAATCGCCGCGCTATTACCTTGCGCACGTCAGTGGGATTCTTCCAGTGCCAGCTGGCGCGGGGCATGCGGGCCAGCCTGGCTTAGAGTGCAGCAAGGCGAGCACCGAGGTGCTCGCCTTGTGATGGGCTCCGGCTTTTGCGTGTGCGTTATTTCAGCGCAGGCCGTCCACGATCTGTTCCAGCTTCACTGCATCGGCTGCGAACTGGCGAATGCCTTCGGCCAGTTTTTCGGTGGCCATCGCGTCGCCGTTCAAGGCCAGGCGGAAGGCCTTTTCGTCCAGCGAGATGCGCACGATATCGGCGGCATCGGCCGCTTCCTTGCTCAGCTTGCGCTCGACCGGTGCGTCGGACTCGGCCAGCTTCTGCAGCAGGTCCGGGCTGATGGTGAGCAGGTCGCAACCGGCCAGCTCGACGATCTGCGAGGTATTGCGGAAGCTCGCGCCCATCACTTCGGTCGCGTAGCCGAACTTGCGGTAGTAGTTGTAGACCGCCTTGACCGACTGCACGCCCGGATCATCGCTACCGGTGTAGTCCTGGCCGGTGGACTTCTTGTACCAGTCATAGATGCGGCCGACGAAGGGCGAAATCAGCTGCACACGCGCTTCGGCGCAGGCAATGGCTTGCGGCAGCGAGAACAGCAGCGTCAGGTTGCAGCGGATGCCCTCCTTCTCCAGGATCTCGGCGGCACGGATGCCTTCCCAGGTGGAGGCGATCTTGATCAACACGCGCTCGCGCGCAATGCCAGCCTCTTCGTACAGGCGGATCAGTTCGCGGCCCTTGGCCACCGTGCCCTCGGTATCGAAGGACAGGCGCGCATCGGTCTCGGTGGAGACGCGGCCGGGGATCAGTTTCAGGATTTCCAGGCCGAAGGCGATGAGCAGGCGGTCGATGATCTCATCGGTGCTCTTGCCGGCGTGGGCCTTGACGACCGACTCCAGCAGCGGCTGGTACTCGGCCTTCTGCACAGCCTTGAGGATCAGCGAGGGATTGGTGGTGGCGTCCTGCGGCGCGAAGGCCTTCATCGCCTGGAAGTCGCCGGTATCGGCCACGATGGTGGTGTACTGCTTCAACTGGTCAAGCTGGCTCATGGAAAGTCCTGTTGCTAAAGAGAATGAAGGGGACAACGGCATTGTACGCATGGGCGCTGCGTTGTCTGTCGGTCAATGACTGATCCTTGATCCGTCGCAGTCCTCTCAACGGAAGAAGGAATCGAATTGCATGTCGAATTTCTGCAGCGATTTCTGGGCGTTCTGCATCTTCTTGCGGAATTCCGGTCCGCGCCGCAGGGCCAGGCCCACGGCGAGGATGTCGATCACCACCAGGTGCGCCAGGCGCGCCGAGATGGGCGTATAGGGGTCGATGTTGAAGGACAGGTCGATGGGCACCAGCACTGTGGCCAATTCGGCCAGGGGAGTGCCGGACGGTCCCAGCACGATGATGTCGGCACCGCCCTTGCGGGCCAGCTGGATCGAGCGCAGCAGGGCGGCATTGCCGCCGCGCTGCGAGATCGCCACCACGCAGTCGCCGGCCTTGAGCAGCGAAGCCGCGATGCTGTGGATGTGCGGGTCGGAATAAGCCACCGTGGGCACGCCCGAGCGGAAGAACTTGTGCTGGGCATCGTTGGCCACGATGCCGGAGGTACCCTGGCCGTAGAACTCGATCTTGTTGGCGCGTGCCAGCACGTCCAGCGCCAGCTGGATCGCATCCGGGTTCAGGTGATTGCGCAAGTCCAGCAGGGTGTTGATGGAGCGGCTGCAGATCTTGTTGACCAGGTCGGCGGCCAGGTCGTCCTGCGCCAGCGTTTCATCGGCACCCGGCAGGGCCAGTGCCAGGCTCTGCGCCAGCTTCAACTTGAAGTCGTGCCAGCCCTCGTAACCGATGGCGCGGCAGAAGCGGATCACGGTCGGTTCCGAGACTTCCGCATTCTTGGCCAGCGCCGTCAGGTTCTCCGCCAAGGCCAGCTGCGGGTTGGCCAGAATGGTGGCCGCCACTTTCTTCTCCGACTTGGAGAGGGAGTTGATGTGGGTGCGAATGGAATCGAGCAGCATGGACATGGCAGTGGCCTGGTGACGCTAAGCCTGTGGCCTCAGACCTCGGGCAGCGCTTCTTCGCGCCACTGCAGGCCATCGCGGCCGATCAGTGCGCTCGCCGCAGCCGGGCCCCAGGTGCCGGCGTTGTAGGGCACGGGGTCGGCTTCCTGCTGGTCCCAGTAGGTGAGGATGGGTTCGACCCATTCCCAGGCGGCTTCCAGTTCGTCGCTGCGCATGAACAGTGTCAGGTGGCCGCGCAGCACGTCCAGCAGCAGGCGCTCGTAGGCATCCATGCGCGGGGTCTTGAATTTCTCGCGGAAGTCCAGCTCCAGTTCCACCGGGCGCAGGCGCATGCCGTCGCCGGGCTGCTTGGCCATCAGGTTCATGTGCAGGCCTTCGTCGGGCTGCAGGCGGATGACCAGGCAGTTGGGCGTGTCGTTCTGATGCGCGAAGATGGAGTGCGGCACGCTCTTGAAGCGCACCACGATCTCGGCCAGCGAATCGGCCATGCGCTTGCCGGTGCGCAGGTAGAAGGGGACGCCAGCCCAGCGCCAGGTATCGATCTCGGCCTTCACCGCCACATAGGTCTCGGTACGCGAATCGGGATTGGCATCGGCTTCCTTGCGGTAGCCGGGCACGGCCACGCCATCGACGTGACCGGCGCGGTACTGGCCGCGCACCACGTTCATGGCCAGCGTGGTCGGGGTAAAGCGCTTGAGCGAGCGCAGCACCTTCAGTTTTTCATCGCGCACGGCATCGGCCGAGTTCGACACCGGCGGTTCCATGGCCACGATACAGAGCAGTTGCAGCAGATGGTTCTGCAGCATGTCGCGCAGCGCACCGGAGGTATCGTAGTAATCGAAGCGGCCGCCCACGCCGAGTTCTTCGGCGATGGTGATTTGCACGTCGGAGATCCATTCACGGCGCCACAGCGGCTCGAACAGCACGTTGCCGAAGCGCAGCGCCAAGAGGTTCTGCACCGCCTCTTTGCCGAGGTAGTGGTCGATACGGAAGATCTGCGATTCCTGGAAGTAGCGGCCCACTTGGGCGTTGATGTTGCGGGCGCTTTCGAGGTCGCGGCCCAGCGGCTTTTCCAGCACCACGCGCGAGGTTGGCGTGACCAGGCCAGCCTTGGAGAGGTTCTCGCAGATGGAGGCGAACAGGCTCGGCGGCGTGGCCAGGTAGAACACGCGGGCCAGGCCGTCGACTTCGCGCAGGGCTTCTTTCAGATGGCTGAAGCTGTCGGCTTCCTTGGCATTGACCGAGGCGTATTGCAGGCGGTTGGTGAAGCGGTCCCAGACGCTGGCGTCCAGGTTGGCGGCCGGCACGTGGGGTTTGGAATCCTTTTCCACCAGCTTGAGGAAATCCTCGCGCGATTTTTCATCGCGGCCCAGGCAGATGATGCGGGCATCGGCCGGCAGGTCGCGCGCGCGTTCGCGGGCATACAGCGCCGGCAGCAGCTTGCGCATCGAGAGGTCGCCGGTGCCGCCGAATAAAACCAGATCGAAATCAGAAGTAGCCATGGTGTGTGTTGTCTCTTTGTGCGTGAAGTAGCGGGTGGGCGCTACGTGGTTGCTAGCCTTGCTGTCCGGTGCGGGCTGCCTCGCGCGCCAGGGCGATCAGGGCGCTGGTGGAGGCATCGTGCCGCGCTGCATCCGGTGCGGTGTCGGACTTCAGTTCGGCCAGGATGGTCTTGGCCAGGACCTTGCCCAGTTCCACGCCCCACTGGTCGAAGCTGTTGATGCCCCAGATCGCGCCCTGCACGAAGGTCTTGTGCTCATAGAGCGCAATCATCGCGCCCAGCGCATGCGGGCTCAGTTCGGGCAGCAGCAGGGTATTGCTGGGACGATTGCCATCAAAGGTTTTGTGCGGGATCAGGGCCGCAAGTTCCGCTTCGGGCAAGCCCTGTGCCTGCAGGTCGGCACGCACTTCGTCGGCATCCTTGCCGCGCATGAAGGCTTCGGACTGCGCGAAGCAGTTGGCCAGCAGCGCTTCCTGATGCTCGGCAATGGCGTGTGAAGGCTTGAGGACCGCGATGAAATCGATGGGCGTGATGTCCGTGCCCTGGTGCAGCAGCTGGAAATAGGCGTGCTGGCCATTGGTGCCGACGTCGCCCCAGATGGCCGGGCAGGTCTGTACCGAGACCGGTGTGCCGTCACGGGTGATGCGCTTGCCGTTGCTCTCCATGTCCAGCTGTTGCAGGTAGGCCGGGAAGAAGCGCAGCCATTGGTGATAGGGCGCGATGGTGAGCGAGGCGCTGTCGAGGAAGTTGCGGTTCCAGATCCCGACCAGGGCCTGGATCACCGGCATGTTCGATTCCAGCGGCGCTTCGCGGAAATGGCGATCCATGGCGTGCGCGCCGGCCAGGAATTGCGCGAAGTGGTCGTAGCCGATCAGCAGGGCGATCGGAAGACCGATGGCCGACCACACCGAGTAGCGGCCGCCGACCCAGTCCCAGAAGGGGAACATGTTCTCGGTATCGATGCCGAAGGCTGCGACTTCTTTGGCATTGGTGGAGACGGCCACGAAGTGCTTGGCCAGATCGTCGGACTTGCCATGCTGCAAGAACCATGCGCGCGCCGACTTGGCGTTGAGCATGGTTTCCTGGGTGGTAAAGGTCTTGGAGGCGACGATGAACAGCGTGGTCTCGGGATCGATGCGCGAGAGCACCTCATCGAGGTCATGGCCATCGACGTTGGAGACGAAGTGCGCCGTCAGGCGTGCATGGCGATAATCGCGCAGGGCCGTGCAGACCATCTGCGGGCCGAGGAAGGAGCCGCCGATGCCGATGTTGACGATGTCGGTGATCTCGCGCCCGGTGTAGCCGCGCCATTGGCCGCTGCGCACACGCTCGGAGAAATCGCGGATGTGCTGCAAGACCGCATGAACCTCCTGCGCCACGGGCTGTCCGTCCACTTGCGCGGTGCGGTCATCGGCCGGTGCGCGCAGGGCAGTGTGCAGGACGGCACGTTGTTCGGTAAAGTTGATCTTCTCGCCGCTGAACATGGCTTCACGCAGGGCTTCCACGCCGCGTTCACGGGCCAGGCTCATCAGCAGGGAGAGCGTGTCGGCATTGAGACGGTTCTTGGAGTAATCCAGCAGCAGCCCGGCAGCACGCACGTGCATGCGCTCGAAACGGTCGGGCTGTCGGGCGAACAGGTCGCGCAGGTGCCATTGAACTGCCGTGGCGTGATGGACTTGCAATGCCTGGAAGGCGGCCGTGTCGGTCAGGGCGGTGGTATGCATGAGTTGGGTGTCGGTTGGCTGTCTTGACCTGGCGGGCAGCGCGGCCGGCCGGGGTCATGTTCTAGGGACAACGCAGACGACTATACATCAAATGTCGCCAAAGTGGTAGTTTCACTACAGTTTATGACGGGCCCGTTACATTGCCGTGCGGCATCGGCGCTGCCGGCTCAAACTCCGAAGTGATAAGGGTTTTGAAGCGCAATGATGCTTACCAATGAAAAGACATGCAGCACTGGCCTGCTGCAGCGCTCTAAGTGTATGATTTCATTCGGCCAAAATTGTGTAGTAAAATTACAGTGTTAACGCTAACAGGAAACCGACAATGTCTCTCAACGCTACCTTAGCCAGCGTCACCCAACGCATCGCCGAACGTAGCCGTCCTTACCGGACCGCTTATCTCGAACGCCTGGAAGCCGCGCGCCGCAAGGGCGCGCAGCGTGGCGCGCTGGGCTGCACCAACCTGGCCCACGGCTTCGCCGCCTTCCCCGCCAATGACAAGCTGAAGTTGAAGGAAGACAAGGCGCCGTCGCTGGCCATCGTCTCGGCCTACAACGACATGCTGTCGGCGCACCAGCCCTTCGAGCGTTTCCCCCAGATTCTGAAAGAAGCCGCGCGCGAAGCCGGCGCCGTGGCGCAGTTCGCCGGCGGCACCCCGGCCATGTGCGATGGCGTGACCCAGGGCCAGGCCGGCATGGAGATGTCGCTGTTCTCGCGCGACGCCATCGCCATGGCCACTGCCATCGCGCTGTCGCACAACATGTTCGATGCGGCGCTGTACCTGGGCGTGTGCGACAAGATCGTGCCGGGCCTGTTGATCGGCGCGCTGCATTTCGGCCACCTGCCGGCCGTGTTCGTGCCGGCCGGTCCGATGACCAGCGGCATGAGCAACAGCGACAAGGTCAAGATCCGCCAGCTCTACACGGCCGGCAAGATCGGCCGCGCCGAACTGCTGGAAGCGGAATCGAAGTCCTATCACGGGGCCGGTACCTGCACCTTCTACGGCACCGCCAACAGCAACCAGATGCTGATGGAAGCCATGGGCCTGCACCTGCCGGGCGCAGCCTTCATTACCCCCAATACCCCGCTGCGCGATGCGCTCACCGCGGCCGCGGCCAAGCAGGCTGCCAAGATCACCGACCTCGGTTCGCAATACACGCCGGTGGGCCGCATGATCGACGAGAAGTCCATCGTCAATGCCATCGTCGCGCTGCATGCCACCGGCGGCTCCACCAATCACACCCTGCACCTGGTGGCCATCGCCAAGGCGGCCGGCATCGTGATCGACTGGGATGACTTCGACAAGCTCTCGGCCGTGGTGCCGCTGATCACCAAGATCTACCCCAACGGTACGGCCGATGTGAACCACTTCCATGCGGCGGGTGGCACCGGCTTCGTGCTGCGTGAGCTGATCGACGCCGGCCTGATGCATGACGACGTCACCACCATCCTGGGCCAGGGCCTGCGCCAGCACTGCAAGGAACCGATGCTGGCCGCTGAAGGCGAGAACGGCCGCCCCGGTATCGTCACCTGGCACGACGTTCCTGCCACGAGCGGCGACGAAGGCGTGCTGGGCACGGTGGCCAAGCCGTTTGCGGCTGACGGTGGCCTGAAGCTGCTGCAGGGCAACCTCGGCCGTGCGGTCATCAAGATTTCGGCGGTCAAGCCCGAGCATCGCGTGGTCGAAGCGCCTGCGGTGGTGTTCCATTCGCAGGAAGCCTTCATGGCCGCCTTCAAGGCCGGCGAACTGGACCGCGACTTCGTGGCCGTCATCACCTTCCAGGGTCCGCGTGCCAATGGCATGCCGGAGCTGCACTCGCTGACCCCGGCGCTGGGCATCCTGCAGGACAAGGGCCGTCACGTGGCGCTGGTGACCGATGGCCGCATGTCGGGCGCATCGGGTAAAGTACCGGCCGCGATCCACGTTACGCCGGAAGTGCTGGGCGGTGGTCCGCTGGGACGCGTGCGTACTGGCGATATCATCCGTCTGGACGCCGATGCCGGCACCTTGCAAGCCAAGGTCGAGGCTGCCGAATGGGAAGCACGTGGCCTGGACAGCAGCGACCTGTCGGGCAATCAGCACGGCATGGGCCGCGAATTGTTCAGCCTGTTCCGCAACGCGGTGGGAACCGCAGAAGAGGGTGGCGCCACCTTTGGCCTGCCGCCGATTTTTGAGAAAGAGAAAGTCACGGTATGAAGACCACACTGGAAATCATGCGCGCCTCGCCGGTCATCCCGGTGATCGCCATCGACAAGTTCGAACACGCCGTGCCGCTGGCACGCGCCCTGGTCGCGGGCGGCATCCGCGTGCTGGAAATCACCCTGCGCACCGAGCACGGCCTGCCGGCCATCCGTGCCATTGCCGAGTCGGTGCCGGACGCCATCGTGGGCGTGGGTACGCTGACTTCGCCCGAAGAGTTCACCGCTTCGCGTGATGCAGGTGCGGTCTTTGGCGTCTCGCCTGGCCTGACCCCGGCGCTGATCGAAGCGGCCAAGCGCAGCGGCCTGCCGCTGCTGCCGGGCGTGATGACGCCTTCCGAAGTGATGGCCGCGCGCGAAGCGGGCTTCCGTCAGTTGAAGCTGTTCCCGGCCGTGCCGGCCGGTGGCGTGGGCATGCTCAACGGTATTGCCGGTCCCTTGTCCGATGTGTCGTTCTGCCCGACGGGCGGTATTACGCAAGAGACGGCACCGCAGTTCCTGGCGTGCAAGAACGTCGTGTGCGTAGGCGGCTCCTGGCTGACCCCGAAGGCGGCCATCGAGGCCGGTGACTGGGACAAGATCACCGAGATCGCCAAGGCGGCAGCTGCGTTGAAGAAGGCTTGAGTTTTCCACAGCCTTGAGAGAAGACGGTGGCGGGTTTTTCCAGCCGTCTGATCGAATCAAAAAAGCCTCGGTTTGCAGCCGGGGCTTTTTGTTTTGGTCATTGTCTGCTGCCCAGCCAGTAGGCTGGTAGTGCGATCATTTCGCGTGCGAGGGAATAGAAATCACGGGCTTCAAAGTAGTTCGCATGTGCTGAATGAACGATGTCGATGCCGACGCGGTGCAGCGCGTAACGGCTGCGCGGAATATGGAAGAACTGCGTGACGACCAGGGCGCTGCGCAAACCATGGGCCTGCATGATCGCTGCGCTGTTGACCGCCGTTGCCATGGTCGTGTTGCCCTGCTCATCCAGGAGGATGGCCGAACGGGGAACGGACTGTATTTCGCTCAGGTAGGCGGCCATCACTTGCGCCTCGCTGAAGCCTTCCTTGCCCGTGCCTCCGCTGACGATGATGCGCGGGAACATGCCTTGCCGATACAGTTCGGCGGTCTTGTCCAGTCTTGCGCGAAGGCGGTCAGAGGGTGTGCCGTCCGGCATGACCTTGGAGCCGAGTACGATGCCTGCATCGCTCTTCTGGATGTCATCGAGCAGGCCGGTCAGTACGATGCCCAGCAAGCATGTCATGACGATCAAGAGGACGCTTGTCGTGATGATGATGAGTCGTTTCATTGAATTGGTCAGAGGGTGTTCGGATGGTGATGAATCAAGAAAAAAGGGCGGGCGCGATGGATATCGCTGCCCGCCCTTTTTGTTTGTCTTTGTTTTTTGTCTGTTTTTAGTGGTCTAGTTCTTGGCCACGACTGCCGGCTCCACCGGCGCCTGGGCCTGTTGCCTGAGCTTGTAAGCCAGCACCAGCAAGATGATCCCCAGCACGATCATCGGCACCGACAGCATCTGCCCGGCCGAGATGGTGATGCCACCGAAATGCACCTCGTAATCCGGCACGCGGAAATACTCGGTAAAGAAGCGGGCGCAGCCATACAGCAGCGAGAACATGCCCGCCACCGCCATGCGGGGACGCGAGTGGCGCGCGAAGATCCACAGGATGATGAACAGCAGGATGCCATCGACCAGCATCTGGTAGATCGGCGAAGGATGGCGCGGGATGTTGTCCACATTGGGCCAGATCATGGCCCAGGGCAACGAGGGATCGGCCGGACGCCCCGGCAGCTCGGCATTGATGAAATTGCCCAGGCGGCCGGCCGCGTACCCCAGCGGCACCATGGGCGCGATGAAGTCCATGATGTCCATCAGGTTGCGCCCGCGCTTGCGGCCCCACAGGTACATCGCCAGCATCACGCCCAGGAAGCCGCCGTGGAAGGACATGCCGCCCTTCCAGACCGCGATCATGTCGGCCGGATGCGCAAAGTAATACGCCGGGTTGTAGAACAGGATCTCGCCCAGCCGCCCGCCCAGCACCACCCCGAGCACGCCATAGAAGAGCATGTCGTCGAGGTCTTCCTTCTTCCAGCCGACGGCGGCAATGTGGGGCTGCTTGATGCGCAGGCGTCCCAGCGCGATGAATTGGGCAAAGGCCAGCAGGTACATCAGGCCATACCAGTGGACGGCCAGCGGCCCGATGTGGATGGCGATCGGGTCGGGCATGGGGTGGACGAGCATGAGTTTGATCTTTCTGTTGTTGGGCGGAACGGCGGTTGGAGCGCGCCGGCTTGCGCAAGTTCGCAGCAGCGATTCCCGTGCGATGGGATCAGGCGGGCATGTCCAGGAGATCCAGCAGGGCACGCAGCACGCCGGACGGGTTGTCGCGCCGCCAGGCCAGGCCGGTCTGGATTTCCGGTGCCGTATCCGAAAGCCGGCGGTAGTCCACGCCCGGGCGTTTCAAATTCGAGACGGATTGTGGCACAAGCGCCATTCCCATGCCAGCCGAGACCAGGCCGACGATGGTCTGCATCTGGATCGCCTCCTGGCCGATATGGGGCGTCACGCCCGCATCGCGAAAGCAGGACAGGATGGTGTCATGGAAGGCCGGCGCAATGCGGCGCGGGAAGATGATCAGCGGCAGCTCGCGCAGGCTCTTGAGCGACACCGGCCCGCGTTTCCTGACCGCGCCTTCGGGCAGGGCTGCGATCAGCGGCTCCGACAGCACAGGGCGCACATCCAGCACGGCCGCCGCCTTTTCCGGCAGGGGCGGGAGCAGCAGGCCGGCATCGATCTTGCCCTGCATCAGGTCTTCCAGCTGGATATCGGTGGTGGCTTCGCGCAATTCGATCTGGACTTGCGGATAACGCGCCCGGAAGCGCTGCAGGAGCGGAGGCAGGATGCTGTAGTCCGCACTCGATATGAAAGAAAGCGACAACAGCCCGGAGGCCCCGCTGGCCGCGCGCCGGGCCAGGTCGGGCAGGGCGGCGGCCTGTTGCAGGATGCGCTGGACCTCCGGCAGCAACGCCTGGCCGGCAGGGGTGAGCGCCACGCTGCGCTTGGTGCGCTGGAACAGGGGGGTGCCCAGTTGCTCTTCCAGCGCGGCGATGGTCTGCGACAGCGGCGGCTGAGTCATGTGCAGGCGCGCGGCGGCGCGGCCGAAATGCTTTTCTTCGGCGACGGCGGCAAAGTAGCGCAGCTGGCGCAATTCCAGGCGGGGATGGTCGGACATGGACTGATATCGGATCCGAATGAGTCGGGCGTCCATGATATCCCTGGCCTTGCGGGGCGACAAGGCGAGGGGGGTGTGATATTTCCGTCATGGAATTTGATCTATGACAGATATACGCGAGGGCAGATAGAGGGTGCGTGGCGAAGCCGGGTAGAATAGCCCCGCCTGCGAAGCGCCTGGAGAATGCTGCTGCAGGCCTGACCGTCGTCCACCGCTTGCTGAGGAGCCCCCATGAAATACCTGTTGTTGATCGCCACCCTGGTGGCCGGTTCGGCCATTTCCGCCGAAGCCATGGCCAATGCGCAACTGGCCAAGTCCAAGAATTGCATGGCCTGCCACTCGGTGGATGCCAAGATCGTCGGCCCCGCCTTCAAGGACGTGGCCAAGAAATACGCCGGCCAGAAGGATGCCGAAGCCAAGCTGACCCAGAAGGTCCTCAACGGCGGCGGCGGTGTCTGGGGTCCGGTGGCGATGCCGGCCAACAAGGGCCAGGTGACCGAGGCTGAGGCGAAGGAGCTGGTGAAGTGGGTGTTGAGCCTGAAGTGAGTCTCAGCAATACGCCATGAAAAAAAGGAGACCGAGGTCTCCTTTTTTATCGTCTGCGTTCTGGTCAGCGTCTGTATCCGCTGGCAAGCGATTACTTCAACCACTCCCTGATCCGCCGGCTCAACACCTCGCAACTGATTCCATACCGGTCATGCAAGGTCGGCAGCGCTCCTGCATCGAGGAAGGCATCCGGCAGCCCCGCCATCTGGAAGCCCGCCGGCTGCACGCGGTGGCGCATCAGCGTGGTGGCGACGATCTCGCCCAGGCCGCCGATGACCGAATGGTTCTCGGCCACCACCACCAGGCGGTTCTTCTTGCTGACCTGCTGCACCACCGTGGCTTCGTCAAAGGGCTTGATGGTCGGGCAGTGCAGCACGCCCACGCTGACGTTGTCGGCCTCCAGCGCCTTGGCCACTTCCAGCGCGCGCATGGTCATGAAGCCGCTGGAGATGATGAGCACGTCGTTGCCATCGCGGATCTCCTTGGCTTTGCCCAGCTCGAACTGGTAGTCGTATTCATCCAGCACCAGCGGCACGTTGCCGCGCGCCAGACGCATGTAGACCGGGCCCTGGTGCGCCGCGATCTGCGGCACCGCCTGCTCCAGGTCCAGCGCATCGCAGGGGTCGACGATGGTCATGCCCGGAATGGCGCGCATCATCGCCAGGTCTTCGGTGGCTTGGTGGCTGGGGCCGTAGCCGGTAGTCAGGCCGGGCAGGGCGCAGCAGATCTTCACGTTCAGGTTTTCTTCGGCGATCACCTGGTGGATGAAGTCATACGCACGCCGGGTGGCAAAGACCGCATAGGTGGTGGCGAAGGGCACCAGCCCTTCCTTGGCCATGCCGCCGGCGGCGGCCATGAGCAACTGCTCGGCCATGCCCATCTGGAAGAAGCGCTCGGGATACGCCTTCTGGAACAGATGCAGGTCGGTGTACTTGGCCAGGTCAGCGGTGAGGCCCACGATCTCGGGGCGGTCCGCAGCGTATTCCACCAGGGCCTTGCCGAACGGGGCCGCCTGCACGCGCTGCCCCTCGGCGGCGATGGAGGCGATCATGGCCGAGGTGGTCAGGCGCGGTTTCTTCTCTGCGACGGTGTTCATGCTTGGCTTCCTTGTTGATAAGACTGGTCGAGGATGGACAGCGCCTGCTGCCATTCGGGCGGATCCACACGGATGAAGTGGTTCTTCTCGCGCTGCTCCAGGAAGGGTACGCCCTTGCCCATCAGGGTATCGAACAGGATCACGCGCGGCTTGGCGTCCTTGAGGTGGCGGGCATTGTCGAAGGCCCGCACCACGGCGGCCAGGTCATTGCCATCGACCCGCTGCACATACCAGCCGAAGGACGCCCACTTGTCGGCCAGCGGCTCAAAGCCCATCACCTTGCTGGAAGGACCATCGGCCTGCTGGTTGTTGATGTCGACCAGGCAGATCAGGTTGCCCAGCTGGTGGTGGGCGGCGCCCATGGCGGCTTCCCAGGTCGAGCCCTCATCCAGCTCGCCATCGGACATGGAGTTGTAGACGAAGGCCGCATTGTTGTTGTAGCGCAGGCCCAGCGCCATGCCCACGCCGATGGCCAGGCCCTGGCCCAGCGAGCCGCCGGAGATTTCCATGCCCGGCGTATAGGTCGCCATGCCCGACATGGGCAGGCGGCTGTCATCGCTGCCGTAGGATTCCAGCTCTTCATCGGGGACGATGCCGGCCTCGATCAGGGCGGCATACAGGGCGATGGCGTAGTGCCCGTGCGAGAGCAGGAAGCGGTCGCGGCCGCTCCATTCCGGATCATCCGGGCGCAGTTGCATGGCGTGCTTGTAGGCCACGGCCAGCACGTCGGCCCAGCCCAGCGCCTGGCCGATGTAGCCCTGGCCCTGGACCTCGCCCATGCGCACGGCATTGCGGCGGATGCGGTATGCGCTTGCGCGCAGGTTTGCCAAATTGTCAGACATTGCGAGTCCTTGCTAGAGGAATGAAAACGTAAAAAATCACAGGAAGCCAATCGAGAACCACGGCACGAAGGCCACGATCAGCAGGCCCACCACCAGCGCGCCCAGGTAGGGCCAGATGCGCTTGACGGCAACGTCCGGATGCACGCGGCCGATGGTGCAGGCGGCGTAGTAGCCCAGGCCGAAGGGCGGCGCGAACAGGCCCACCCCCATGGAGAGGATGATGACCATGGCGTAATGCACCTCATGCACGCCGATGGCCTTGGCCACCGGGAACAGCAGCGGCGCGAACAGCACCATGGCGGGGATGCCCTCCAGCACGCTGCCCAGCACGATGAAGGCGGCAATCGACACCAGCAGGAAACCATACTTGCCACCCGGCACACTGGTCATGGCCTCGGCCAGCGCATGCGAGAAGCCCGACTGCGTCAGCGCCCACGACATGCCGGTAGCGGTGCCGATGATGAACAGGATCGCGCCCGACAAGGCGGCGGTGTCGACCAGCATCGGATAGAGCCGCTTCCAGTCGAACTGGCGATACACCAGCAGACCCGCCACCACCGAATAGGCGATGCCGATGGTGGAGACCTCGGTGGCCGTGGCCACTCCCTCGACCACGGCAGTGCGGATCAGGATCGGCAGCAGCAGCGCGGGCAGGGCGATGATGAGCGTGCGCAGCACCACGCGGCCGGGCGCGCGCTGGATGCCTTCGAGAATCTCGGCACTGCGCCAGCGCGCCAGGATCGCCAGCAATACCGCCAGCACGATGCCCGGCATGATGCCGCCGGTGAACAGCGCCGCAATCGATACCCCGGCCACCGAACCGATGGTGATCAACACCAGCGAGGGCGGAATGGTCTCGGCCATGGCACCGGAGGCCGCCAGCAGCGAAATGAGTTCACCCTCGTGATTGCCACGCCGCTTCATCTCCGGCAGCAGCACCGGGGCCACGGCCGCCATGTCGGCGGTCTTGGCGCCGGAGATGCCCGAGACCAGCAGCATCGCCCCCAGCAGCACGTAGTTCAGGCCGCCGCGCACATGGCCCAGCAGCGACGCCAGGAAATCCACCATGGCCTTGGCCATGCCGGTCATCTCCACCAGATGGCCCAGCAGGATGAACAGCGGCACGGCCAGCAGGATCAACGAGGACATGCCTTCATCGAAGCGCCCCGCCACCACCGCCAGCGGGCTGGTGGTGACCGTGAGCATGAAGGCCACCGTCGCCAGCCCGAAGCAGAAGGCGATGGGAATGCCCAGCAGCACCGACACCCCCAGCACCACACCGAAGAACACCACCAGGTTCCAGTTGCCGATGGCCTGCAGCCAGCCCGCGCCCAGATACATGGCACCGGCCACCACGGCCAGCAGGGCCACCACGCCGGCCAGGTCGACCAGCTTCTGGCGCGAGATGCGCAGCAGCGACAGCGCAATCATCAGCGCCGCGCCGACCGCCACGGCCGCCGCACGCACGGTGTTGGGCCAGCCCAGCGCCGGGGTCTGCACGAACATTTCGTCTTCGGCGTATTCCCACATCGGATGCATCAGGATCAGCAGCATCAGGCAGGGCGCGATGATGGCCAGGGCTTCCGCCCAGGCACGGCCGCGTTCGCTCATGAAGCCCACCAGCACGGTGGTGCGCATGTGGGTGCCGCGCCGCAGGGCCACGGCCGCGCCCAGGTTGGCCAGCCAGAGGAAGAGGATGGAGGCCAGTTCATCGGCCCAGGGGATCGGGTTGTTGAAGATGAAGCGCATGATCACGCCCGCCAGCAGGACCACCACTTCGCCCACCACCAGCGCCGCGGCCGGGATCTCGATGGCCAGGCCCAGCCAGTTTTCCAGGCGCGCGGCCAGCGAGCGGTCATCCGTCACCGGCTGCTCCAGCGAGAGGGCGCTCATCCCAGGCTCCCGACGGCGTTCTGCAGCAGCTTCCAGGCATCGTCACCGAACTTGGCGCGCATGTCCTTGTAGAAGTTGGCCTGGGCCAGCGCGGCCTTGAAGGAATCCTTGTCGGCCTTGATGATCTGCACGCCCTTGCCTTGCAAGTCATTGCGGGCGAAGCCGGCCAGCGAGGCAATATCGGCGCGTTCGTCCGTGGCGGCCTTGTCCAGTTCGCGGCGCACGATTTCCTGGATGTCCTTGGGCAGCTTCTCGAAGGCGCGGCGGTTGCCCAGGATCCAGTAGGCATCCCACACGTGGTTGGAGATGGTGCAGAACTTCTGCACTTCGTACAGGCGCGCCGTGCTGATGATGGCCAGCGGGTTTTCCTGGCCTTCGACCAGCTTGGTCTGCAGCGACGAATAGACTTCGTTGAAGTTGATCGGCGTGGGGCTGGCACCCAGTGCGGTAAAGAGCGAAGTCAGCATCGGTGCCGCCGGCACGCGCAGTTTCAGGCCCTTGAGGTCGCCCGCAGTCTTGATCGGCTTGGTCGAGGTGGTGATCTGGCGGAAGCCGTTGTCCCAGGGTTTGGACATGGTCAGCAGCCCCACCTTCTCGATTTGCGCACGCACGTAGGCACCCAGCGCGCCATCCATGGCCTGCCAGACTTCCTTGTAATCGTGGAAGGCGAAACCGGTGTTGACGATGCCGGCCGCCGGCACCAGGGTCGACAGCACCACGCTGGCCTGGTTGAAGAATTCCACGCCGCCATTGCGGATCTGCGACATCAGGTCGGTATCCGAACCCAGCTGGTTGGCCGGGAACAGCTTGATGTCCAGCCGGCCGCCGGTGGCTTCGCGGATGCGGTCGATGGCCTGCTGCGCACGCTTGTTGACCGGGTGCGACGGATCCTGTCCGGTGGCGAACTTGTAGTTGAACTCGGCCGCATGGGCCGGGCGGCTCATGATGGAAAACAGCGGCAGCGCCGCGCCCACGGCGCCGGCCTTGAGCAGCTGGCGGCGGCTCAGGGTGGTCTTGCCGGGTTTGCTGTTGTCTTGGGTCATCTCTGGTCTCCTGTTTGTTCTGATATCGGGAAAGATGCCGGCCAGGCCGGCGTGCGCGAGCATTAAGCTGTGTTTAATGAATCAGCATTCCACCATTAACGTCCAGCGTGATGCCGGTGCAGTATTGCGAGAGGTCGCTGCCCAGGAAGACGCAGGCGCCGCCGATGTCGTCGGCACGGCCCAGGCGCGCCAGCGGAATGGTCTCGGCGATTTCGGCCTTCTTTTCTTCGGTGAGCTTGCCCTTGATGATGTCGGTGCCGATCAGGCCGGGGGTGATGCAGTTGACGCGGATGCCTTCCGGACCGAACTCGCGCGCCATGGCACGCGCCAGGCCCAGCACGCCGGCCTTGGCTGCGGAATAGTGCGGACCACCCAGGATGCCGCCGCCGCGTTGCGCCGACACCGACGAGATGCAGATGATGGAACCGCTCTGCTGCGCGCGCATGGCCGGCAGCACCGCCTGCGACATGTAGAGCGTGCCGCGCAGGCTGACATCGAGGATGCGGTCGTAGTCGGCGCCGGTGATCTCCAGCGTCTTGACGGGTTGGGTGATGCCGGCATTGTTGACCAGGATGTCGATGCGGCCGAACTGCTTGACGGCCTGGGCAATGGCCGCCTCGCAGGAAGCCTTGTCGGTCACGTCGGCCACCAGCCCCAGGTGCTGGCTGCCGATGCGCGCTGCAGCGCCGGCCGGGTCGGCTTGCGCCAGGTCCAGCACCACCACGCGGGCGCCTTGTGCGGCCATCAGGCGCGCCGTGGCGTAGCCCAGTCCGTTGAGTCCTGCACCGCCGGTGATGACGGCAACCTTGTCCTTGAGCAGCATGTCGTGTTCTCCAGATGTTTGCGTTGAGGTGAGCAACAGCGGAGACAGCGCGGATGCGCGATGGCGCGTGCTGCCGTGCAGCATGCAGGGGCGTTGACCATGTCTCCGTTTTTGTTCTGATGCGCATGGTCGAACTTTCCTCGCCTGACGACAAGCGAAGTCTCGTCATGTTAAAGTGACGGATCATCATCTTAGCCAGAGAGCCCGTCCATGGCCGTTCTCCCGCCGTTACCCAACCTCCAGGCCTTCGAAGCGGTGGCCCGGCGCAAGAGTTTTGCGCTGGCGGCGGCCGAGCTGCACCTGACGGCCTCGGCGGTGAGCCACCAGGTGGCGCGGCTGGAATCCTATCTCGGCATTCGCCTCTTCGAGCGCAGCGCGCACGGCGTGCGCATCACCACGGCAGGGGAGAGTTACCTGGCACGCATCCAGGGGGCGATCTCGGCCATCACGGCGGCCTCCATGGATGTGCGGCAGGGGGTCAGCAATACGCTCTACATCCATTCCGCACCCAGTATCGCCAGCCTGTGGCTGATGGCGCGGCTCAATGATTTCGCGCGCACCTATCCGGAGATCACCTTCAATCTCTCGGCGGCGCATTCGCAGAGCAATTTTGAATTGGGCGAGGTCGATATCGACATCCGCTACGGCATTCCCAACTGGCCGGGACTGGTAGTGGAGCCGCTCTTCGAAGAGCGCATCGTGCCCTTGGCCAGCCCGGCCTTCATCCGTGAATACAAACTCAGGAAGCCCGCCGACCTGCTGGGCGTGAAGCTCATTCGCAGCAACGTGAGCGTGGTGCAGTGGTCGGACTGGTTCGGGGAATTTGCGGACGTGCGTCCGCCGGAGCAATTCGCGGTGCGCTTCGACCGCGCGCAGATGTCACTGGACGCCGCCACCCAGGGATTGGGCGTGGCGCTGGAGAGCGCGACCGTGGCCGCGCGGCACATCGAGGAAAAAAAACTGAAACCGGTCTTCGGACTGGAACGCGCCATCAAGGTCAAGGCGCACTTTGCGGTCTACCCGGCGCACCATGCGCGCCGGCCTGCGGTGGCGGCGTTCCTTGAGTGGCTGCGTGAGCAGGCCGAGGCGCAGGATTACTGAGCGGCCTTCTGCTGCCGCGCCACTTCCTTGCGCTTCATGGCGAGATAGTCCTCGCGGCTGACCTCATGCAACTGGCGAGGATACTGTTCGGTCGCACCGTACCAGGCCGTGAGCCGCTTCTCCAGCCGTTCTCCGGCCGGTGCTTCCAGCGCTGCCAGATAGGCATCGATGGCCAGGTAATAGCGCATGGTATTGCGCTCCACCGTGGCGCGGCTGCCCGAGACATACTGCGGCTGTCCGTTGGCCTCGCGCTTGACCACGCTGAAGCCGACCTTGTCGCGGCCGGCTGTCATCAGGTAGGCACGCAGCGCCAGCTTGCTGGCCATGCCATAGGAATAGGCATAGCTGAAATGCAGGAAGGAGCGCTTCTCATCCAGGGGAATGGCCTCGATCTCGATGCGATAGTTGGAGGTGTCCAGCGGCCCCTTGTCGGCCAGCATCGAGGACGAGAGATAATCGGCCGCGCTGGCCCCGCCGTGATAGCGCAGATCGACGCGGTAGGTATCGTTGAGATCCTGTTCGGTCTTCTTGCCGACCTGCATGCGCAGGGTGGTCTGTCCATTCTCGCGCATCATGCGGCAATACTTGGTGTTGAGGTGCAGGATGAGGATGTCACACCAATGGTCGGGGTTGTCGAGCGACTCGCGCACCTGGGTAAAGGGATAGCTCAGCACGGCATAGATGTCGCCCTTGACGTTGCCGCCTTCCTCGCGCGAATTCAGGTAGAGCGGGCGATGGTAACCGTTGTTACTGAGCTCGCCCTGCAATTCTTCATAACGGCTCTTCATGGCGGCCGCGGCGGTCGGGGTTTGGGCATGCGCCCAGCTGCCGGCAGCCAAGGCACAGGTGGCAGCCAGCAACAAGCGTGAGGTCAGACGGGACAACATCGATCGCAAACCGGACTCCTTCTCGATTTCAGTACATTCGTTCATTCACCGGCGTCTCCCGCCGCGCTCAAAGCAGGCGGGACCAGACGCTGGCGCCAAATTCCTTCATCCTCTCACTGATGGGGCGCTGTTCCCATTGTTCCTTTGTGATTTCCTTGGAGGCGCCAAGATCCCGGTCGAACATGGTTTTATTCTGGGCGCCGAATTGCGGGCTCAGGATCACGGCATTGATTTCCTGGTTGTAGACGAAGCTGCGCCAGTCGAGGTTGGTCGAACCGATGGTGGACCAGACGCCATCGATGAGCGCGGTCTTGGAATGCAGCAGCGCGTCCTGGCGCTCATAGATGCGCACGCCCGCTTCCAGCAATTCGCTGTAGAAGGAGCGCGAGGCATACAGCACCAGCGAGGAGTCGCTGTGCGAAGGCAGGATCAGGCGCACGTCCACCCCGCGCCGGGCCGCATCCTTGAGCGAATCGCGCAGTTGCGGATCGGGCACGAAGTAGGCATTGGTCAGGTAGATCGAGCTCTCCGCATGCTGGATGGCCGAGATGAAGGTGGCGTAGATGATGCTGTAGGGATCATCGGGCGAGCTGCCGATGGCGCGCACGATCTCGTTGCCGGCCGGGGCCACGGGCGGGAAGTAGCGATGGTCGCCTAGGTCGGGGCCGCGCTGCTTGCCCCAGGTCTCGATGAAGAGCTTCTGGAATTCCAGCGCCACCGGACCATCGATGCGCACTTGCGTATCACGCCAGGGGATCTGCTCGCCGTCCTTGTTGAGCTGCGGCTTTTTCTTGCGGCTGCTGAAGGAGCCGCTGGAATAGACGCTGCTGATATTGATGCCGCCGACGAAAGCGGTCTTGCCATCGACCACCAGCAGCTTGCGGTGATCGCGCTGGTTGACGGCCCAGTCCTTGCGCAGCTGGGTGGGATTGAGGGGATTGAATTCCAGTACGTTGACGCCGGCATCGATCAAGGGCTGGAAGAACTCGCGCGGGGTACTGATGCTGCCCACGCTGTCATACATCAGGTTGACCTGGACTCCCTTCTTCTGCATGGCGATCAGCAGGTCGGCGAACTGGCGGCCGACCTCATCGTCTTCCATGATGTAGGTTTCCATGTTGATGTGATAGCGCGCGGCCTGGATGGCCTGCTGCATGGAGGCGTAGGTGGCCGGGCCGTCAATGAGCAGCGTCACCTTGTTGCCGGTCACCAGGGGCGAGCCGGTGATGGCCCCTTCGATGGCCACGTGGCGGTCCAGCAGGGTGTTGTCGGCGTTCTGCGCGCGCAGCTTGTCCAGTGCAGCCTTGGCCTGTGCCTCGGAGAGCACGCCGCGTCCGCCCTTCATCTGGATGGTGCGGGCCGATTGCGTGTCCATGTCGGGCACGATGGTGGGCAGCGAACTGCACGCGGCCAGCATCAGCGAGCTCAGCAGCAACACGAGCCCGGCGGCGGACCAGCTCCTCAATGTCATTTTCTTGTTGGTCATGGAAGGATCCCGGTTGGGCGCTGCCATGGACCTCGACGCTGTGGGGGTGTTCGCAGGCAACGCTGTGCGGACGAGTATATGCCCGGCCGCAGCGCCGTAGCGCGGCCGCAGGCACGAATCGGAACTGTCCTACAGAGGAAAGCGGGAGCTGCCTACAGGCGGGCAGGGGAGGTGTTGCATCCCGCAGGAGGGGCGGATGGATCGACGATCCATCCTGTTGGAAATATCAGTAAACGTCGCGGCGATAGCGGTTCTGCTCGATCAGGGCATGCAGGCCGGCTTCGCCCAGCAGGTCCGTGAGGACGGCATCGACCCCGGCAGCCATGCCCTCCAGGCTGCCGCAGACGTAGATGACGGCTCCCTGGTCCAGCCACTGGCGCAGCTCGGGCCCGGCTTCACGCAGCCGGTCCTGTACGTACAGGCGTTCGCTCTGGTCACGCGAGAAGGCCAGGTCGAGGCGCGCCAGGCCGCCGTGTTCCAGCCAGTCCAGCCATTCATCGGCATACAGGAAATCGTAACGTTCGTTACGTTCTCCGAAGAGCAGCCAGTTGCGGGACTTGCTTTCTCCATGCAGCACGCGTGCGCGCAGATGGCCGCGCAAGCCCGCCATGCCCGAGCCATTGCCGATGAAGATGGCCGGTGTACCGGCAGCGGCCGGGGCGAAACCGGCGTTCTCCACCAGACGCAGATCGATGGAGGCGTCGCTCGGTGCAAATTCGGTCAGCCAGCCCGAGGCCAGTCCCAGTCCGTCTTCATGCTGCACCTGGCGCACCAGCAGGTGCACCGCTCCATCCTGCGGTACCGAGGCCACCGAGTACGAACGTGCGGCCAAGGGCTGCAACTGGTCGGCCAGGGCTTGGGCGTCTCGTGCCGGATGCGGTGGCAGCACACTGCAGGCCAGCGCCTCGGCCAGCGTCTTTTGCCGGCCCTGATGGCTCACCATGGCAGTGCCATCCAGTTGCAGGCGCTGCAGCAACAGGGCGATACGATCCGGTGCGTGGCGCGGCAGGATCTCTGCCAGTGCACCAGCTTGCCAGTCGGGCAGGCTGCCGTCCTGCGGCCGTAGTTCGATGTGATACAGCGGCGCACCCTGGCTGCCCGGATTCATGAGCACGCGTCGTGTCAGCTTCCACTGCTGCCATGCCGGTGCAGTGGTGGGCAGCAGTTCGCTCACGCTTGCCTGCAGTCCGTGGGCGGCCAGTTCAGTATCCCATTTGCGCAGCGCCACGCCGGCCATGCGGTCCACTTCCACCAGCGGGAACAGGGGCTTGGCCCCGCACTGGCGCAGGCCGTGGTCGAGGGTGTGGCCGAAGCCGCAGAACTGCGCGTAATGACGATCCCCCAGGGCCAGGATGGCGTAGTGCAGGTGGGCCAGTGACTGGCCTGCGGCCGCGCGCAGGCGCTTTTCAAATCCGCGCGCGCTGTCGGGGGCATCGCCCTCGCCAAAGGTACTGGCGATGAAGAGGATGCGGCGGTGATGGCGCAAGCTCTCCGGCGTGCTCTGTGCCAGCGCTTGCAGTTGCACGGCGATGCCGCTGCGGCGCAGGCCGGCAGCGGTATGCAGAGCGATGCGCTCGGCCTGCCCGGTCTGCGAGGCATAGGCCACCAGGACCGGTTCACCTTCGGGCGCGGGTGTCGTGCCGTCGAGACTGGCACGTTCGGCGCGCAGCGCGGCTTTCTTGCGGCGGCGGTCGAGATAGAGCATCCAGCCGGTGATGCCGAAGAGCGGCATCATCAGGCTGGCGATGGCCATGATGATGCGGCCCGGCAGACCGAAGTAAGTGCCCATGTGCAGCGGATAGATGGCCGCGACCAGTTTGCCGCCATTGCTCTTGTCTTCGTAGCGTTCCAACTGCCGGATCTCGCCGCTCAGCGGCAAGACCACCATGCGGCTGCGGGCGCGCTCATGGGGCGCACCGTGATCGAGGAAGAAGATCTGCACCGGCTGTGAACCCTGCTCCGGCAGGCGCAGCTGGGCGCTCTGGTAGTCCGGTGCCTTGGCCAGGAAACTGTTCCAGGCCTGGGTCAGTTCCAGCGGGATGGCTTCGTCCGTTGCAGGTTTCTTCTTGCCCTCGCCGCGCTGCATGGCGGGGCGGCGGCTCTCGCCGGCCAGCGTGTTCACACCGTCCTTGAACCAGTCCAGCGCCCAGTAGGCGCCGGTGATGGAGAAGAGCACGTACATCACCAGCGACCAGGTACCGATGACCGAATGCAGATTCCACAGGAAGGAGCGCCCCTGCAGCTGGAAATCCAGCCGCAGCCAGGCGCGCAGCGACAGCGGGCGGCGCGGCCAGCGCAGGTAGAGGCCGGAGAGCGCCAGCATCAGCAGCGCCAGCGCCAGCGTGCCCAGGACGATCTTGCCGATCTCGGTGGGCAGCAGCAGCCAGCGGTGGAAGCGTTCGATGAATTCAAAGAATTCGGCACCGGTCACCGGTGGCAGCAGTGCGCCGGTATAGGGATCGGCATAGCGCACCTCACCGCGCCGCACGCCGGGCGGCGGGGCGAAGACCACGCGGGCGGAAGCGCCGGGTTCAGTAGTGACGGTGAGCGTGGTGACGCGCCGGGCCGGTTCGGCCTCACGCAGTGTGTCCAGCAGTTGCTGGGGCGTGAGCGTGGCCTGCTGGCGCACTTGCACATGCATCACGCCGGGGCTCAGGGCTTCCATGATTTCATCGCGGAAAGCCAGCACGGCGCCGGTCACGCCGATGGTCATCAACAGGGTGCCGGCAGTGATGCCGATGAACCAGTGCAACTGGAACCAGATCTTCTTGAACATGTATCAATGGGCGACGAGGGCGCGAGGCGCCTGGTTGGTCTTGCCTGCCTTGCCGCAGCGGGGGCGGTTGGCGGGGTGAGCCCGGTATTATAGTTCAGATGAAAATGATTCTTATTGTTGTTTTGGGTGACGTGATGTAGCTGTCCGTACACAAAACTCTTCGAGCTCTACCATCAATTTTCCTTGAGGAAATTATTTGCCAGTCTTGCTGGTTAACCTTGCCGACCAAGCCAGGAGCGCATGTTGTCGGAAATTCTCCTGTCATCTTAAAAAAATTCCTTTAGTGGAATATGACTTTGGAGGAATAAAGCATGCAATGCGAGGTAGAATTTACCGACGAATTCGAAGACTGGTGGGATCGGCTCACTGCTGCTGAGCAGACGTCCGTGGCTGCGTACGTTGGCCTGCTGGAAAAAAACGGACCCGCTCTCAGGCACCCATACAGTTCTGGAATTCTCGGTTCCAGGCATGCGCACATGAGAGAGCTTCGGATCCAGCATGCCGGAAGACCTTACCGGGTGCTCTACGCATTTGATCCATTGCGGCATGCGATCCTGTTGATTGGCGGAGACAAGACCGGAAACCAGCGTTGGTACGAGCAAACCATCCCTCTCGCGGACAGGCTCTACGACGTTCATCTCGATACACTTAGCAAGGAGGCAGTCGACCATGGCAAAAAAATTTAGCGAACTGCGCGCCCGCATGCATCCTGAGGCGCAAGTGCAGGCAAACGCAAGAACCGAATCCATGCAGACCTGCATCAAATTGCAGGCCCTGCGCAAGAGCCTGCAAGTGACGCAGGCCAGCCTTGCCGCGAGTTTGAATATCCAGCAGGCAGCTATTTCGAAGATGGAAAGTCGTGATGACCTGCTGGTGAGCAGCGTCATGGACTTCGTGCGTGGCCTGGGCGGTCAATTGGTGCTGACCGCAACATTTCCAGGCAACAAGACGTTTGATTTGACGCCTGAACCAGTGAAAGTCCGCAGCGCGCCCATTGCCGTTACGGAAAAGCCTCGCACCAAGATGCGCCGACCGGGCAAGGCAAGCTAACTTCAGCGTCTCTCCTCCAGCATCCCGCCACCGGGATGTAAAGTGGCTTGGGGGGCATCGGCGAGATCGATTACCCCAGCATCATTTTCAACATGCTCTGCGTCAACCCGCTCCCGGCATCCGCCGCCACATCCACCACGCTCAGGTGATGCTGCTGCGGCAGCGCCACCACTTCCACGGCGTGTCCCGACTGGCGCAGGGCGGCGGCGTAGAAGTCGCGCTGGCGCAGGAATTCGGCGGACTCCTGTTCACCTGCGCACAGCAGCGCCTTCACGCCCTCGGGCATGGCCAGCAATTGCGGGCTGGCCTGCTGGGCATCCGAGGGCGAGAGGTGCAGTACTTCGTTCAGATAGGACAGCCGCACCGGTTCCAGGTCATAGATCCCGCTGATGCCGCACACGCCGCGCACGGGTGCCGCACCCAGCGAAGCAATCAGCGCGGCCAGGTGCGCACCGGCCGAGTGGCCCATGAGCCAGATCGCATCCGGATCGAAGCGCAGCGCCGCGGCCTTGGCATACAGCAGGCGCAGCGCCCGCCCGCAGTCGGCGGCGATGTCGCCCATGCGCACCTGTGGGGCCAGCCGGTAATTGATGAGGGCCACGTTGATGTCCTGGGCCAGGTAGGGCACGGCCAGCTGGCTGAACTGGTGCTTGTCCAGCGAGCGCCAGTAGCCCCCGTGGATGAAGACCAGCAGGGGCCGGCCATTGCTGCGCCCGGGAAAGAAGTCGAGCGTCTGCAGTGCATCCTCGCCGTAAGGCACATCGGTCAGATGCGGATGCGCTTGCCGCGCCGCTTCTCCCTCGCGTGCAAAGCGGTCGAAATACGCCTGGAAATCCTTAATGCGCAGGCGCACGTTGTACTGCTCGTCCAGCGCCTCGCGGTCATAGTCGCGGTAGATGTTCATGTTGTCTCCCCGGCCTTCCGGCCACAATCGTTGTCCTGCCCGGATTCATTCCGCAAAGTGCGCCGAGATCATGTTGCGCAGCCAGACATTGCCTTCGTCCTGATTGTAGCGGCGATGCCAGAACATGTTGGTCTGCAGCGCCGGCAGGCGCAGCGGCGGTTTGATGTAGCGCAGTCCGAAAGGCGCGGCAGCACTCTCGGCCAGCTTGCGCGGCACCGTCACCACCAGCGCCGTGGTGCTGACGATGTAAGGAACCGCCGTGAAATGCGGCACCCGGAAGCGCACGCTGGGCAGAACGCCCGCCTTCTCCAGGTTCTGGTTGATGCGATCATAAGGACTCTCCAGCGAAGACACCATCAGGTGCTCGGCCGCCAGGAATTCCTTGAGGCTGACTTCGCCGCGCTTGTCCAGCGCATGGCCGATGCGGAACATGCTCACGTATTCCTGGCGGAACAGCCGCCGCTGGTACAGCGCCTCCGACAGGTTGTCGAACGCGCCGATGGCCAGGTCCACCCGGCCGGCTTCCATTTCACTCTTCAGGTCGATGGCCCCGGCACGTACGGTCGACAGGCTCACCCCGGGGGCGACCTCGGCACAGGCCTCGATCAGGCGCGGCATGAAATACACCTCGCCTACATCGGTCATGGCAATCGTGAAGCGGCGCTCGCTGGTCTGCGGCGCAAAGCCTTCCTGCAGGTTGAGAGCACGGGCCACCTGTTGCAGCGCCGCAGCCACCGGCTCGGCCAGCTGTTCGGCAAAGGGTGTAGGCTGCATGCCTTGCGCCGTGCGCACGAACAGCTCATCGCCGAAGCTGCGCCGCAGCCGCGCCAGCGCATTGGACACCGCAGGCTGCGACAGCCCCAGCCGCCGGGCGACCGAGGAGATCTGGCGCTCCTGGAAGACTTCCTGGAATACCACCAAGAGGTTGAGATCGATGTCGCGCGGTTCGATGAGGGCCATGGTCAGCTCTGCAGCAGGGCAAACGTGTGCACTGCAATATTCATGAAATGAATGGATCGTATTTTCGTATTTATATCGTAAAAGAAGGGCGATTGCACTACAGTGACGTCGCGATAACACCATCAAGAGCCGCGCGGCATCGCCAGCGCACACGGCCAAGCAATCTGCCATTCTCAGCTGCACCGGCCCATGGATGGCAGTCAACACAACTAAAAAAACGTAAAGACAGACGAGGAGCACGACAATGAGTATCCACGCAAGTGGCGCTCTCCCCACGGTCCATGTGGACCAGGTGGTGGAGCAGGGCCGGTTCGGCACTTTTCAATTCGGCCTGCTGCTGCTGTGCGGCCTGTGCCTCATCATCGATGGTTTCGACGTGCAGGCCATGGGCTATGTGGCCCCGGCCATCATCGCCGACTGGGGCGTGAGCAAGGCCAGCCTGGGACCGGTATTTGGTGCCGGCCTGTTCGGCATGCTGCTGGGCTCGCTGGTGCTCACCCCGGTGGGTGACCGCTACGGGCGCCGTCCGGTGCTGATCGCCTCGACCCTGTTCTTTGCGGTCTGCATGCTGGTCACACCGCTGGTCACTACCATCGATCAGTTGCTGATCGTGCGTTTCATCACCGGCTTCGGCCTGGGCAGCATCATGCCCAATGCGATGGCGCTGGTCGGTGAATACAGCCCCTCGTCCTCACGTGTGACCCGCATGATGCTGGTCTCCTGCGGCTTTACCGTGGGCGCTGCGGCCGGTGGATTCGTGAGCGCAGCGCTGATCCCGGCGCACGGCTGGCATGCGGTGTTCTGGGTGGGCGGTGCAGTGCCGCTGGTGCTGGGCCTGGCGATGCTGGTCTGGCTGCCGGAATCGATACAGTTCCTGGTGCTGCACCGTCGTGCGCGCAGCCAGGTGGCACGCTGGCTGCGCAAACTCGATCCCGCCATCCGCATCGATGACAAGACCGAGGTCGTGGTCAAGGAAAGCAAGGCCGAAGGCATGCCGGTAGCGGCGCTCTTCCGCGATGGCCGCGCGGCTGTCACCGTGCTGCTGTGGTTGATCAGCTTCATGAACCTGATCAACCTGTACTTCCTCTCCAACTGGCTGCCTACGCTCATTCGTGACGCCGGCTATTCCACCAGCATGGCGGTGCTGATCGGCACCTCGCTGCAAGTGGGCGGCGTGGTCGGAACGCTCACCCTGGGCCGCTTCATCAACCGCTTCGGCTTCACCCGCGTGCTGGGCACCTGCTTCCTGCTGGCCTGCGTATCCATTGCGTTGATCGGCAAGGTGGCGGCCATGCCGGTACTGCTGTTCGTGGCGGTGATCGTGGCGGGCTTCTGCATCGTGGGTGGACAACCGGCCGTCAATGCGCTGGCGGGTACCTTCTACCCGACCACGCTGCGCTCCACCGGCATCGGCTGGGCGCTGGGCATCGGCCGCATCGGCTCGGTGGTCGGGCCGGTCATCGGCGGCCAGCTGATCGCGCTGCAGTGGAGCAATGGTTCGCTGTTCATCGCAGCGGCGGTGCCGGCGCTGATTTCGGCGCTGACCATCGCGCGCCTGCATCGTACTTCCCGAGGAGTGTCTGCATGAATACCGTCACCGATTCTTCCGTCAGCCATCACGTGCAGACGCGCGGCTACCAGTCCGGCTTCGGCAATGAGTTCGCCACCGAGGCCCTGCCGGGCGCCTTGCCCGCGCACCAGAATTCGCCGCAGCGTGCGCCCTATGGCCTGTATGCCGAGCAGATTTCCGGCACCGCCTTCACCGCACCGCGCGGGCACAACCGCCGCTCGTGGCTCTATCGCATCCGTCCGGCAGCGGTGCATCATCCATTCGAGCCGATGGAACGCGGTCTGCTGGTGAGCCACTTCGACGATGTCGCGCCGCCGCCCAACCAGTTGCGCTGGGACCCGCTGCCCATGCCGACGGTGCCCACCGATTTCGTTGAAGGCCTGGTCACCATGGCCGGCAACGGCTCGCCGCAAGCCCAAAGCGGTTGCGCCATCCACCTGTATGCCGCCAATTGCTCGATGACCGATCGCTTCTTCTATTCGGCCGATGGCGAACTGCTGATCGTGCCGCAGCTGGGCCGCCTGCAATTGCGTACCGAACTGGGCGTGATCGATATCGAGCCGCAGGAGATCGCCGTCATCCCGCGTGGCGTGCGCTTCCAGGTGCGCCTGCCGGATGGCGAGGCACGCGGCTACCTCTGCGAGAATTTCGGCGCGCTGCTGCGCCTGCCTGATCTTGGTCCGCTGGGGTCCAACGGCCTGGCCAATCCGCGCGATTTCGCCACGCCGCACGCCTGGTACGAAGACCGCGAGGGCGACTTCCAGCTCATCGCCAAATTCGGCGGCCATCTGTGGCAGGCGAAGATCGGCCATTCGCCGCTGGATGTGGTGGCCTGGCATGGCAACTATGCACCCTACAAGTACGACCTGCGCCACTTCAACACCATCGGCTCGATCAGCTACGACCATCCCGATCCCTCGATTTTCCTGGTGCTGCAGTCGCAGAGCGATACGCCCGGCGTGGATACGATCGACTTCGTGATCTTCCCGCCGCGTTGGCTGGCTGCTGAAAATACCTTCCGTCCGCCCTGGTTCCACCGCAACGTGGCCAGCGAATACATGGGCCTGATCACCGGCCAGTACGATGCCAAGGAAGGCGGCGGCTTTGTGCCCGGCGGCGGCAGCCTGCATAATTGCATGAGCGGTCACGGACCGGACGCGGCCACCTTCGAGAAAGCCAGCCGCATCGATACCAGCACCCCGAACAAGGTCGACCACACCATGGCCTTCATGTTCGAGACCCGCAACATCCTTTGCCCGACCCGTCACGCCCTGTCCGCGCCGACCTTGCAGCGCGATTACCAGGATTGCTGGCTGGGCATCCAGAAGAACTTCAATCCGGAGCGCGCATGAGCCTGCCTAGCCTGACACTGAACGAAACCCATGACACTTCCCTGCGCAGCTGGGTCCAGAGCGCCAATGCAGAAAACAGCAGCTTCCCGATCCAGAACCTGCCTTACGGCGTGTTTCGCCGCAGCGGCAGTGAAGAAGCTTACCGCGCGGGCGTGGCCATCGGCGACCAGATTTTGGACCTACCGGCCGCGCAGGCTGCAGGCGCCTTCTCGGGCTTCGATGAAGCCACGCGCACGGCTGCCCATGCCGCCTGCAGCGGCAGCAGTTTGAATGGCCTGATGGCGCTGACTCCGACTGCATGGTCGGCGCTGCGCCTGGCGCTGTCGCGTCTGCTTCGCACGGGCTCGGCACACCAGTCTGAACTGGCTGCCTGCCTGGTCCCGCAGGCCCAAGCCCAGTACGACGTGCCGGCCGTGATCGGCGACTACACCGACTTCTACACCTCCATCCACCACGCCACCACGATCGGCAAGCTGTTCCGTCCGGACAATCCGCTGCTGCCCAACTACAAGTGGGTGCCCATCGGTTATCACGGCCGTGCTTCTTCCATTGGGATCTCGGGCCAGCAGTTCCGACGTCCGGTGGGCCAGACCAAGGCCCCCGATGCGGACTTGCCCACCTTCGGCCCCTGCAAGCGGCTGGATTACGAACTGGAACTGGGCATCTTCATCGGCGGCGGCAATGCCCTGGGTGAGCCGGTCCCGATGACGCAGGCCGAGGACAAGGTGTTTGGACTCTGTCTCTTGAACGACTGGTCCGCACGCGATGTGCAGGCCTGGGAATACCAGCCGCTGGGCCCCTTCCTCTCGAAGAGCTTTGCGTCCACCATCTCGCCCTGGATCGTCACGCTGGAAGCGCTGGCTCCGTACCGTTGTGGATGGACGCGTCCGGCGGAGGACCCGCAGCCGCTGCCTTACCTGGATGCGCCGACCCTGCGCGAGAGCGGTGCTGTTGACATCGAACTGGAAGTGCTGATCCAGACCGCGGCCATGCGTGAAGCGGGCAGTGCGCCAGAGCGGCTCTCGCTGGGCAATTATCGGGATGCCTACTGGACCGTGGCGCAGCTGGTCACGCACCACACCGTCAATGGCTGCAACCTGCGTCCGGGCGACTTCTTCGGGTCGGGTACCTTGTCGGGCCCGGCACCGGACCAGGCCGGTTCCCTGCTGGAACTGAGCGGTGGCGGCAAGTCGCCCCTGACCCTGGCCAATGGCGAGAAGCGCGTCTTCCTGGAAGATGGGGATACCATCATCCTGCGCGCAGTGGCGCGTCGCGATGGCTTGCCCAATATCGGTTTCGGTGAAGCGGCCGGCACCGTGTTGCCTGCCCGCAGCCTGGCTTGATCTGATCGTCTTTCTTGAGGAAGCAAGCGCATGACTACCCTCTACAGCTATTTCCGCAGCTCGGCCTCCTATCGCGTGCGCATCGCCCTGAACATCAAAGGCGTGGCTTACGAAACGGCGGCCGTGCATTTGTTGAACCAGGGCGGCGAGCAGTTGCTGCCCGCCTTCACGCAGTTGAATCCGCATGCGCTGGTGCCGGTACTGGCCGACCAGGGCAAGCTGCTCACGCAGTCGATGGCGATGCTGGAGTATCTGGAAGAGCGCTATCCGACCCCATCGCTGCTGCCGGGCGATGCATTCGCACGGGCGCATATCCGCGAACTGTCGCTGGCCATTGCCTGTGAAATCCATCCGCTGAACAACCTGCGCGTACTGCGTTATCTCAAGCACACGCTGGCGGTGGAGGAGGCACAGAAGACGGCCTGGATCCAGCACTGGATCAAGCTCGGTTTCACGGCGCTGGAGCAGCAACTGGCGGCCGATACAACACGCGGCCACTTCTGCGTAGGCGATGCACCGACCATGGCCGATTGCTTCCTGATCCCGCAGATCTTCAATGCGCGCCGTTTCGAAGTGGACATGGCGCCTTACCCGACGCTGTGCGCCATCGAGGCCGCCTGCAATGCGCTGCCCGCTTTCGAGCAGGCGCATCCGGCGCAGCAGCCCGACGCCGCCTAAGCCTTCAGCCCGGGCTGCGGCGCGGCACCAGCAGGTTGCCGGTCATGATGAGCACGGCTTCGTCGTGCTGGTTGTAGGTGGTCACGCGATGGTTGAGGAAACCCTGCTGCGGTTTGGATTGCGAAGTCTTGATGCCCAGCACTTCGGCTTCCAGTCGCAGCACGTCGCCGGGACGGGTCGGACGCGGCCAGCGGAATTCATCGAAGCCGGCACCGATGATGCCGCCCTGGATGTGCAGGGTATCGACCAGCAGGCGCATGGTCAGCGCGGCAGTATGCCAGCCGCTGGCGGCCAGTCCGCGGAAGAAGGTCTGCTGTGCTGCCGCTTCGTCGAGGTGGAAGGGCTGGGGGTCGTATTGTTGGGCGAACTGCTTGATCTCTTCGGCGCTCACGGTGAGCGTACCCGGCGAGCGGAACACCTGGCCGGGCTGGAAGTCATCGAGGTAGTTGAGGGTGGTCACTGAGTCTCCATTCCTGGTTTGCACGCTGTAACGCGCTTGTTGTCGTCATGAGGCAGGTAGCCAGTATAACGATACAGCGCCATCTATGGACGGGCGGCCAGCCAGGTGGTGATTTGCTGGTGCTGGTGCATCCAGCGGAAGGTCGGTGGCGAACGCCATGCAATCAGTTGGCCGATCAAGCGATATTCTGCCTCCAGAGCACGATGGAATATCGGCTCGTGATGGGCGATGCGGTTACGCAATTGCCGGATCGTTTCCAGTGCATCATGGATGGTCTTGCGGTGTTGTGCCACGGAGAGTTTCGGGTCCAGGTGCGGAAAGACCCGTCGCAGGTGCGGATTCCATAGCCGTCCGTCATGCCGTGCCGCGAACATGCGCTGCCAGAAGACGAACTTGAGTTCCGCAATCACTTTGCCCGTCTGCCCGATCGGTAGTCCTTCGCGGGCCTTGGTCAAATCATGGCGCGCCCCGTAGCCGACAGAGGTGGCAGGCAAGCTTTGCTCAAAGGCGAAGGCCCATGGCCATGCAGCACCGTATTTGGCTCCAAGTGCATCGTCCACTGCATTGCGCAGCACGACTTCACACAAGTGCAGGGGCATCAGGAAGGCAGCGGAGACCTGTGCGTTCCACAGATAGAGATTGAGGGCGGCAGGGTCGTCCGGCCCGTGGCAGCGGGTGGCGGCCGCGTAGGTCGAGATGCGGGCGGGCGAGAGTGCCCGGTGGATTTCCGCTATCTGTGCCTGAATTGACATCGCACCCGTTAACCCCTATAGTCGCCACGCGAGCCCCGGGATTTGTTAGCGCAAGCTTCCCCCCGAGGACACACGAAAGTTTAACGACGAACCCCGCTGACAGCGGGGTTTTTCCATTGGGCTTCGGATAAAGCGGAGCAACTTGGGATTTATTCGATGCAGCGGTGACGTGCAGACCTGTGTCACCGCTTCCTTGGCCACGCCATTCGGCGCGGCCCTGCTCATCACGACGACTTGGACAACTTCGCCAGCTGCTGCGTCAGGTAGCTCTGCCGCGACTGCATCGTCGCCAGCGTGACGTTGAGCCGGTTGAACTGGTTGGTGTAGTTGTCCTTCAGGGTTTGCAGCCGGTCATTGGCCGCCGTCTGCTGGTCGGTCACGATCTTGAGGCTGTCCTGCAGACCTTTGGTTTTGCTGGCCAGCGTGCCACTGTCGCTGAGGATGCCGTCGAGCACCTTCTGCAGCTTGGGCACCACGCCCGAGGTCCCGGTGAAGAGCTTGCTGACCGCGTCGAAATCCTTGTTGCCGGCCGTGGTCAGCTTGGTGGCGTCCAGCGCCAGCGTGCCATCCTTCTGGAAGGCGATGCCGATCTGCGACAGGTTCATGCCGCCGTCATCCCCCAGCGCACCCAGCATGGTGCTGCGGATCTGCGTCATCATGTTCAGCACCGAGGACTCGGAGGCCAGCGGCGAGCCTTTACTGGCCTCACCCTTGGTGGTGGACGGGGTCTGCTTGGTCAGGTTGGTGATGGCCTTGGCCAGGTTGTTGTAGGCGGTGACGAAACTGTTGGCGGCCGTCGAGAGCCCGCTGGTGTCATTGGCAATGGAGAGCGTGAAGTTGTCCGCCGAGGTGGTGACCTTGGCCAGGTTCAGCGTCACGCCCGAGATCGCATTGCTGACCTTGTTGCTGGTGCTGGTCACGGCCACGCCGTCGATGGTCAGCTTGGCGTCCTGTGCCTTGGCCAGTTGCCCCATGCTGCTGCCGGAGAGGTCCGCATAGTCATTGCTGCCGACCAGTTTGACGGCATCCGTGCCGGTGGGCGTGAGGACCAGATGGTCCTTGCTGCCGTCATTGCTGATGCTGGCAGTCACGCCCGTGTTGGCGTCGTTGATGGCCTTCATCACGTCGTTCAGGCCAATGGCGCCACTGCCGTCCAGATCGGTCGGGGTGATGGTGAAGGACTTGCTGCCCACCTGCAGCGCCAGGCTGCCGCTGGCATAGGTCTGGTTGGTCGCCACGCCGGTGGTGGTGACGGTGCCGCTGGGGTCGAAGTTGAACACGGCGAAATTGCCCGTGCCGCTCACCCGCAGGTTGTTGGCCGCGCCGCTGTCCTTGGCGGTCAGGACCAGGTGATCGTTGGTGCCGTCGCTGACGATGGCCGCATTGACGCCCGCATCGCTGGCATTGATGGCGTCCCGCACGCCGGCCAGGGTATTGGTCTTGGGCTGGATCAGCGTGGTCGAGCCGTTGCCGGTCTTGATGGCCAGCACGCCATTGTCGAACGTCGTGCCCGGCACGATGCCGGCCGAGCTGACCTTGACGGCCTGTGCCAGCTGGGTCACGCCGATGCTGTACTTGCCGGCGGCCGCCTTGGTGGCGTCGCGCGGGGCCTGGATCTGGGTCACCGAGCCGGCCACGGTGGGGTCATAGCTCAACCCCGAGAGCGAATTGTTGGCCGTCACCTTGATGGTGTTGGCGGTGCCGCCGGTATTGGATTCCAGGACCAGATGGTCACCGCTGCCATCGGTGACGATGGAGGCGGTCACCCCAGCCTTGGAGGCATTGATGGTATCGCGCACGCCCGCCAGGGTGGCATTGGCCTGCAGCGTGATGAAGGTGGGCGAGTTGGTGCCGATCTTGATGGCAATCGAGTCGCCGGCATTGAAGGTGGTGCCGCTGGCGTAGCCACCGGATTTGAGCTTCTGCGCCAGGACCTTGGTCGAATCGTCGCTGTTGGCATCGGCCGTGAACGGATCGGTGGTCAGGTTGGTGCCGGTTCCCGCATTGGACACGGTGGTCTTCTGGGCGCTGAAGCTGGCCGCCGTCATGGTCTTGAGCGAGCTCTGGTAGCTCGACAGCGCATTCTTCAGTGAACCATAGGCGGAAATGAGCGTATTGAAGCCGCTCTCCTTGGTCTTCAGCGGCGTGAGCTTGGACTTGCTTTCGACTGCGATGAGCTGGTTGACCAACGTCGATACGTCTAACGGACCGGCCGATGTCGAGATCGTCCCCGTGGAAGTTGCCATCTTGACCCCTGGATGATGATGATTTTCTTATCTTTTGGGAAACTGACGCAGTGTCAGTGACTCGTGAAGGTTAACGGCAGGTCTTTACAAAAGTAAAGGGGAGTTTGCTGACCAAACGTGGGGTTTTTAGGGGATTTTTGTGGAGATTCGATGGAGAAGCCGCAGGCCGGGCTGCCCACGATGCTCAAATGTAAAGAAACGGCCACGCCCCGGCAGGCTGGAGAGCCCCGGGGGACGGCGCTTGCGGGCGAAGTGAAGGAGTTTGCAGGGAAGTGAGCAGGCAGCCCCCGTCGGCGGGGAGGGGGCTGCGCCGTCTCAGGTCTGGATGAACTTTTCCAGCGGATAGTGATGCTTGATGAAGGGCGACTTGATGACGATGTAGCTGAAATACTTCTCGATGCGCAGGTTCTGTTCCAGCAGCGACTCGATCACGCTCTGGTAATGCACCACGCTGCGGGTCATGAACTTGAGCAGGTAGTCATAGCCACCGCTGACCAGGTGGCATTCGATGATTTCATCGACGTTGCGGATGGTGGCCTCGAACTTGGCGAAGTCTTCGCGGCGATGGTCCGACAGCGTCACTTCGGTAAACACGATCTGGACGTCGGCCAGTTTCTCCAGCCGGATATAGGCGCCATAGCCGCTGATGTAGCCGGCTTTCTCCAGGCGCTTGACGCGGATCAGGCAGGGGCTGGGCGAGAGGCCGACGGCGTCGGCCAGGATCACATTGGTAATGCGGCTATTTTGCTGCAGGTGACACAAAATCCTCAGATCGATCCGGTCCAGTTTCAACGCGCCATTAGTCATCATGTTGCCTCGGGTTATTCGACTCAGCCCGCCGGCGCTCCTGGCATGGCGTGCACAGGGAGGGCCGGCGGGATGTAGCAGGGCATTTTAACCCCTCCTGCCGTGATTTCCCCATCGGGCAGGGGGCATTGCTCGCGCTGGCGTGCTCAGCGCAAGGCCGCGCGCACCTCGGGTTGGGCCAGCACCTCGTCGAGGATGGCCCGCAGGCGCGCAAACATCAGCGCGAAATCCTCTTGCGTGTAGCACAGCGCGGGCGCAAAGCCGAGGATGTTGTCGCCGAAGGCGCGGAACACCAGGCCGTGGCGATAAGCCACCTGGAAAATGCGCTCATGCAGCTTCAGCTCGGGGGCAAAGCGTGCCTTGGTCTGCTTGTCGGCCACCAGCTCCAGTGCGCCCAGGAGACCACGGCTGCGTGCATCGCCCACCAGCGGATGATCGAGCAGGGCGCGCAGGCCACCGGCGAAGACTGGTTCCAGGCGCCGGCCGTTTTCCAAGAGACCGCCTTCTTCATAGAGCCGCAGGACCTCCAGCGCCACCGCCGCACTGACCGGATGCGCCGAGTAGGTCTGGCCATGGCCGACCACGGTGCTCATCGGTGCGCCATCGGCAATGCCGTTGTAGACGCGGTCCGACATCATCACCGCGCCCATGGGCGCATAGCCGGCGGTCAAGCCCTTGGCCATGGTCATCAGGTCGGGCTGCACGTCTTCGTCCAGGCAGGCGAACATCGGGCCGGTGCGGCCAAAGCCGGTGATGACCTCATCCACCACGAACAGGATGTCCAGTTGATTGCAGGCCAGCTGCATGGCTTTCAACCAGCCCTTGGGCGGCACCACCACGCCACCGGAACCCTGGATCGGTTCGCAGAAGAAGGCGGCCACATTGTCCGCGCCCAGTTCGGCGACCTTGTCGCGCAGCGATTGCACCGAGGCCGCGATGATCGCTTCATCGCCCTGCAGCTCGCTGCGGTAAGGGTAAGGCGAGGGCAGGTAATGCTGGGTCGGCAGCGGCAGGTTGAAGTGGTAATGGAAATTGGGCAATGCAGTCAGGCCCGCGCCCACCGAGGACGAACCGTGATAGCCACGCTGCAGCGAGATGAAATGCTTTTTGGTCGGCTTGCCGATGGAGTTGTGATAGTGCGTGATGTAGCGAATGGCCGCATCCACCGCATCGGAACCCCCCAATGTGAAATACACGTGTTTCAGCGAAGCCGGGCTGATGTCCACCAGCTTCTTGGCCAGCAGGATCGCCGGTTCCGAGGCGAAATGGAAATAGCCGGTGGCATAGGGCAGGCGCTGCATCTGCTCGGTCGCGGCACGGATCACGCTCTCCTGGCCATAGCCGGTGTTGACGCACCACAACCCCGAGAAGGCATCCAGCAACTGCTGGTCCTGGTGATCGGTCAGGTAGGCACCCTGGCCGGACTTGAGGATGATGGGTCCCAGTTCTTCATGCTCGCGGAAGCTGGCAACGGGGTGGATCAGGTGGCTGCGGTCGAGCGCGGCCAGGGCGGAAGTTTGCATAGAGGTGGACTCGCTGAAGATGCGTTGAACAAGGCCGTGCAGGCAAACGGCACAACCGGCATGTGTTCTATCCTATGCCCCCGGCCTCGCAGGCGATGCGCAAGATGCGGGGCCGAAAAAGCATCTTCATGGGTTTTGCGCGCTGCTGCGGCATTTTCTGCGGCAGCAGCGCAAGCGCCTCAGCCCAGCGCCTGATTGACGATGGAAAACAGCTGCATGCCCGCATCACGTACCGGCGGCTCACCCTTGCACATGCGCGTGACGTGGTCCACGCAGGTCAGGCCCAGCTTGTCGAACCAGGCTGGCAGGCCGCTCGATTCGAACACATCGATGCGGATGAAGGAGTCCGAATAAGTATTGATCCAGTGTGCGATCAATCCCTTGGCGCGTTCCGCGTCGGGGGCGACCACCGGTCCGATCACGCGGCCATGGCCGAAGCGGCGCACCAGCGCAAAGCCCAGCATCTCGCCATCGCGGTCCAGTGCCACGCCCTCGGACATCTCCAGCAGGGCCAGCAGCAGCTTGCTGCGATCCATGCCGGTGGCCTGCGCATCCAGTTCCAGCAGGCGATGCACATCATTCTTGCCCATCGGCCGCACGCGCTCGCCCGGTGGCAGCGACACCAGCACCGGCTGCGCTGACGATCCCTGGAACTGGTGCAGCACATCCTGCTGCACGAAACCCAGTTGCTTGTAGAGCGGCATGCCGGCCGCCGTCGCGTTGACGATGAGGCTGCGGCCATTGACCTGGCTGGCCGCATGCTGCATGAGCCGGCGTCCCAGGCCGCGTCGCTGCAGCTCGGTCTGCACCAGCAGCATGCCGATGACGGCGTGCTGCTCGCCATAGGTGGTGCAGACCACGCTGCCGACGGTGCGCAGCGCAGCGTCCGAGGCGGTGTTTTCCAGCAGGTAGCCTTGCCCCATCTGCAGCAGGAAATTCCAGTCTTCCAGCCGGTGCGGCCACTTGAAGCGCAGCGAGAGCCGGTGGCAGTGGCCCAGGTCATCCGTTGCAATCGGCCGCAAGAGCAGGTCGGGCAAGGGCTCGCGGGCGGTCTCGGGCTCGTGGGTGGACAGCGCGGGCATGGTGGCTCCTGTTGGTGTCAGTGAGAGGGGCAGCAAGGCCGGGGAGGACTCAGAGCTGGCCCTGGCAAACGTATTTGGTGTGCAGGTAATCATCCAGGCCATGCACCGAGCCTTCGCGGCCATAACCGGATTCCTTCACGCCGCCGAAGGGCGCGGCTTCGGCGGCCAGCGCACCTTCGTTGACGCCCACGATACCGCTTTCCAGCGCATCGGTGACGCGATGGATGCGGCGCACGTCGGTCGAATAGAAATACGCCGCCAGGCCGAAGGGCGTGGCATTGGCGGCGGCGATCACTTCCTCTTCCGTGGAGAAGCGGGTCACCGGTGCCACCGGTCCGAAGGTCTCTTCGCAGCTGCATTGCATCTCACCGGTGACGTTGGCCAGCACGGTCGGCGCATAGTAGTTGTCGCTCTCGAAGCCGGGGCCCTGCAGGCGCTTGCCGCCGGTGATCACGCGCGCACCGCGTTCGATGGCATCGCGCACGTGCTGGTCGATCTTGCCAATGGCGCGGGCGTTGATCATGGGGCCGATCTGCGAAGCCGGATCGGTGGCCGGGCCGACCTTCAGTGCGGCCACGCGCGCACCGAGCTTGGCCACGAAGTTTTCATAGACCTTGTCTTGCACGTAGATGCGGTTGGGGCTCACGCAGGTCTGGCCGCCATTGCGGAACTTGGCGGCCATCACGCCATCGATGGCGGCGTCGACATCGGCATCGTCAAAGACGATGAAGGGCGCATTGCCGCCCAGTTCCAGCGAGAGCTTCTTCAAGGTATCGGCCGAATGGCGCGCCAGGTGCTTGCCCACGGCGGTCGAGCCGGTGAAGCTGATCTTGCGCACGCGGCCATCGGCCAGCCACACATCGACCACTTCCGGTGTGCGCTCGCGCGAGGCGGTGACGATGTTGATGACGCCAGCCGGTACGCCCGCTTCCAACGCCAGGCGGATCAGCGCCAGCGACGTCAGCGGCGTGTCCTCGGCCGGCTTGCACACCACGGTGCAGCCGGCGGCCAGGGCCGGGGCGATCTTGCGGGCGATCATCGCCGCCGGGAAATTCCACGGCGTGATGGCCGCCACGACACCCACCGGTTCCTTCAACGCCATCATGCGCCGGCCGGTGACCGGCGCCGGGATGATGTCGCCATTGGCGCGGGTGGCTTCTTCACCGAACCATTCCACATAGCTGGCGGCATAGGCCACTTCGCCCTTGGCTTCGGCCAGCGGCTTGCCCTGCTCGCGCGAGATCAGGCGGCCCAGGTCTTCCTGGTGCGCCAGCAGCAGATCGTTCCAGCGCTTGATGATGGTGGCGCGCTGCTTGGCCGGCGTGGCACGCCAGGCCGGGAAGGCGGCCACAGCCGCATCGACGGCGGCACGCGCGTCAGCGGCGGTGCCGTCGGGCACGGTGGCAAACACCTGGCCGGTGGCCGGGTCAGTCACGTCCAGCACGCGGCCATCGGCCGCAGCGCGCCAGTCGGCGCCGATCAGTTGGGCGCCGGGCATCAGGTCCTGGCGTTGCAGAGTCAGAGAGGTCATGGTGAGCATTCAGCAAAAGTTAATGCAACTATCAACGAGCATTCAATAAAAGTTAATGCAGCCAGCGGCGCATCATCAGGCCAGCTTGTCCTTGAGCTGGTAATACAGGCCGATCACCGGCAGGAACCACGGCGGCCCGAAGTGGCCGGGGATGGCCGACCATTCGCGTTCGCGCCAGGGGTTGGCCAGCGCGTCACCGGCCATCACCTGTGCCATGCACTGGCCCATGTGTACCGACATCTGGGTGCCGTGGCCGCTGTAGCCCATGGAGTAATACAGTCCGTCGCGTTCGCCGGCTTGCGGCAGGCGGTCGCGCGTCATGTCGACCAGGCCGCCCCAGCAATAGTCCAGGCGCACCTGGCCCAGCTGCGGGAAAGTCTCGTGCAGGCCCTGGCGCAGGATCTCGCCGCTGGCTGCATCGGACTGCGGACTGGAAATCGCAAAGCGCGCCCGTCCGCCAAAGACCAGGCGGGTGTCCGGCGTCATGCGGAAATAGTGGTGGATGTTGGCCACTGTTGTGTAGGTGCGCTGCCTGGCCAGCATCGCGGCGGCGCGCTCGGCGCCCAGCGGTTCGGTCACCACGATGAAGCTGCCGATGGGCACGATACGCCGGCGCAGCCAGCCGAAGCTGCCATAGGCACCGTGACGGCTGGCCCCGGTGGCCAGCAGCACCTGCCTGGCCGTGATGGTGCCGCGCGCGGTGTGGACGCGATGCGCGTGGGTGTCGCCGATGCGTTCCAGGCGCCGCACTTCGGTACCGGTATGGATGGCCGCGCCGTGACGTTCGGCCGCCGTGGCCAGGCCCCAGGCGAAGCGGCCCATGTGCATCTGGCCGCTGCGCTTGTAGAGCAGGCCGCCGTGGAAGCGCTCGCTTTGCACCTCGGCGCGCACGCGGGCGGCATCAAGGATCTCCACGTCGCTGTCCACGCCATCGGCGATGAGGCGGTCGGCACTGCGTTGCAGGGCGTTCATCTGATAAGGTTTGGTGGCCATCTTGAGCTTGCCGTGGCGCAGGAAATCGCAGGCAATCTGCTCCTGCTCCACCAGTCGCGCCACCGTATCGACCGCATCGTCATAGGCGTGATACCAGGCGCGGGCACGCTCCACGCCGACCTTGGCGGCGACCTCGGCATAGTCTACCGCCAGGCCATTGTTGACGTGGCCGCCGTTGCGGCCCGAGGCTTCGGCGGCCACATGCGGGCCGGCTTCGAGCACCACCACCGAGGCCCCGCGTTTGGCCAAAGCCAGTGCGGCCGACAAGCCGGTAAAGCCGCCGCCGACGATGGCTACGTCAACCTGTGCAGGCAGCTCGCGCGTGGGGGAGATGAACAGCGGGGCAGAATCGGTCCAGTAGGATTCCAGCTTCATGGTCGGGGCTTCAGGCAGGTGAATGGAGAAAGGTGAGGCGGCAGACGCACTGCGCCACGTCATCAAGGATAGAACGCAACGGCCAGCGCCGTGACGCGAACTGCCCGCCGCCAGCGGCATGGCATGCCGTTGTGGCGGGGCGGTTCGGCATTTTGTTTGCCATGTGGCATCTCCGGATGAAGTGGCGCCGAGGCATCAGTAACCGCGCTGGCGATCGATCAGGCCCAGCAGCGGCAAGCCCGCGCGATGGCGGCGTAGGTTTTCCAGCACCGCATCGACCGCGCCATCGGGCTGGGTCATGCTGGCGATGTGGGGCGTGAGCACGATGTCGGGATGGGTCCAGAAGGGATGGCCCTGCGGCAGGGGTTCGGTCTCGCACACGTCCAGCACGGCGGCGCTCAACCGGCCGTCATTCAGGGCGGCCAGCAGGTCGTCTTCCACCAGATGGCCACCGCGTCCGACGTTGACCAGCGCGGCACCGCGCGGCAATTGCGCAAACAGCTCGCCGTTGAGCAGGCCGCGCGTGTCCTCGGTCAGCGGCACCAGGCACACCAGCACATCGGTACGCGCCAGGAAGTCGCGCAGGCCCTCGCTGCCGCTGTAGCACGCGATGCCGTCCATCTGGTGCGCCGAACGGCTCCATCCCGCGCAGGGGAAACCCAATCCGTGCAACTGCTGCAGCACGGCCCGTCCCAGCATGCCCAGTCCCAGCACGCCGACGCGGCAGGCCGAGGCCGGGCGCACGCGATGGGCGCGCCACACCTGGTCACGTTGCTGGCGCGCATAGATCCGGCTGTCACGATGCAGGCCCAGCACGGCGTGCGTCACGTACTGCACCATGCCGGCAGCAATGCCGGGCTCGGTCATGCGCACCACCGGCAGCTCCGGGGGCAGGGTGGACATGTCGAACTGGTCGATGCCGGCGCCGACCGAGAACAGGATTTCCAGGTTGGGGAAGCGTTGCGCGATATCGTCCGGCGGCGTCCAGGCGGCCAGATAGCGCACGCTGGCGCCATCGCCGTCGTGCGGCCAGATATGGAAGGGCAGCTCGGGGGCCTTCTCGGCAAACAGTTGCGCCCATTCGGCACCGCGGACCGGATCGGCCTTGTAGAGAAAAGTCATGGTGGTCTCGTGCGGGCCGTTCAGCCCAGCGCCTGGTTGATCATGGAATAGGTGCGCCACGCCGTGGCGGGCGCGGGCGGGGTGCCACGGCACATGCTGACCACGTTGTCCACGCAGGTCAGGCCGATCTCCTCCAGCCAGGGTTTGAGGCCGGTGCGGCCGGGCACGTCGATGCGCAGATAAGCGCCGGGATAGGCGTTGATCCAGTAAGCGATGAGCGTCTTCGCATCTTCTACATGGCTGGCGATGACGGGACCGATCACGCGGCCGCGGCCGAATTCGCGCAAATAAGCCACGCCCTTGACCTGGCCCGCCTGTTCCAGCACGGCCACTTCAGAGGTGTCCAGCAGCGGCACCAGCAGGGCGCTGCGGTCCATGCCGCTGGCCTGGCGGTCCAGTGCCAGCAGGGAAGGCACTTCGTCCTTGCGCAGCGGGCGGATGCGCGCGCCTGCGGCCAGCACCGGGGTGGCCCGCGCGGTGGTGCTCTGGTGCTGGCTCAGGGTGTCGGTGACCACGAAGCCCAGCTTCTCATAGAGCGGGCGTCCGGCCTCGGTCGCATTGAGGATGACGTTGCGCTTGCCGGCATCCTGCAGCAGGCGCTGCATCATGGCGCGGCCCAGGCCACGGCCCTGCAGCGCATCAGCGATGATGACCAGGCCCAGCGAGGCATAGTCCTCGCCCAGCGGGCAGAGCATGCCGCTGCCGGCCACGCTGCGCTTGCCATCGGGTTCTTCCAGTTCCACCGCCCAGCTGCTGCTGACCTGGTGATGGAACTGCCAGTCGGCCAACCGGTGCGGCCAGTAGAGGTGCAGGCTCATGGCGTGGCAACTGGCCAGGTCCTCGGGGCGCATGGGGCGCAGGGTGGTCTGTACGGCCTGCCCGGCCGGCAGCGTGCTTTGGGTAGTCATGCAGCGTGTCCTTGTCGATACGGTGGCGATGCGGATGATCCGGGCTCAATGGTCCCTGTTCCGCAAAATCATATAAATGGTTTTCGTATTGCAGTCTTCTCGCGCTGCGGGCCGCGCCCGCTGGCCGGGTCCGCAACGCTACCCCAGCGATGATGCACCCGGCGCGGCATAGCGCGGCAGCCTTCGGGCCTGCCAATTCGCAATCTTATGGCGATCTGCCCCCTCTTCTCGGCACAAAATTGGGCGGTACCGGCAGTAGCATGATGCAGCCCCCGCCGGTTCTGCTTTGACAGGCCAGCGCGGTGCGCAAGCGGATGTGCAGCAGGCATCGCTGGCGCAAATGCAGCCCCGGACATGCGCCAGCCTGCGGACACGATCCGCACCAGCGTGGTGAAAATGCCCCAAAGCAGCGCACCCGGCTCGCATTGCTGCACTGCTCGGCAAGCTATGCTGATTGGACCGCAGAAAACACATATTTCTGTTTCGCGGCCCGGTCAAAAAGGAATAAATCGCAAGTATCGCTATGTTGTAATCCTTCTCATGCAGTCAACCGCAATCCCGCAAGCAAGCAGCCTCCAGCGCAGGCCCAACAGGTGATGCGCCCCCTTTTTTGACAGGACGATTTTCCATGAGCATTTTCAAGCCCAAGTTCATTACCTTCGATTGCTACGGCACCCTGACCCGTTTCCAGATGTCGGAAACGGCACAAAAGATTTACGCCGATCGCGTCTCGCCCGAAGACATGCCCTTCTTCCTGCGCCAGTTCGCGGCCTACCGCCTCGATGAAGTGCTGGATCAATGGAAGCCCTACGAACAGGTCTGCAAGAACGCCATCACCCGCACCTGCGCGCGCTGGGGCATCAAGACCACTGACGAGGAAACCGGTGCCTTCTACAAGGCCGTGCCGACCTGGGGCCCGCACGCCGACGTGCCGGAGGGCCTCTCCAAGGTGGCCAAGGAATTCCCGCTGGTGATCTTCTCCAATGCCGACGACAGCCAGATCATGCACAACGTCGAGCAACTGGGCGCGCCCTTCCACAAGGTCTTCACCGCCCAGCAGGCACAAGCCTACAAGCCGCGCCTGCGCGCCTTCGAATACATGCTCGACAACCTGAACTGCAATCCGGAAGACGTGCTGCACGTGTCCTCCAGCCTGCGTTACGACCTCATGCCGGCCTCCGACATGGGCATCAAGAACAAGGTCTTCGTGGCCCGCGGCCATGAACCCTCGACCCCGCATTACGGCTACACCGAAATCAAGGACATCTCCGGCCTGCCCGGCGTACTGGGTCTGTAAGGCGCTTGTCAGCAGTGAGGGAGCCGCAGGGCTCCCGTGCAGTTTGCGTATTTCCCGGTGTGCTCCCGAGCTGGTATCAAGCTTGCGAGGAGTGTGCCGGACCAACAGGCGGCGTGCCCTCCCGAGGGATCTGCAACAGGCAGACGGCAGGGCAGGCCGGTGGTCTTCGTGGTTGAACTTTTATCGTGAGGCATTTCATGAGCAAGCAGGAAAACGGACATCACCCCAAAGAGGGTTCCATCATCACCGGCGATGCGCTGGACCAGGCCCCCGGCGGCTTCACCCGTCGCGACATGATGCGCACCCTGCTGGCCGGCAGCCTCATGACGGTCGGCGGCACGGGCCTGTTGACGGCCAGCGGCAGCGCCATGGCGCAGACCGGCAAGCGCGGCGGCAAGATGCGCATCGCCACCCAGACCAGCTCCACTGCCGATACCCTGGACCCGGCCAAGACCGCACACTCCACCGACTACACCCGGGTGCACATGTTCTACAACGGCCTGACCAAGCTCGATGGCAAGCTCGCACCGCAGATGGTGCTGGCCGAAGAAATGCTGACCACCGACGCCATCACCTGGACCGTCAAGCTGAGGAAGGGCGTGGTCTTCCACGACGGCAAGCCCTTCACCCCGGCCGACGTGGTCTACTCGATCATGCGCCACAAGGATCCGGCCACCGCCTCCAAGGTCAAGGTCGTGGCCGACCAGTTCGAATCGGTCAAGGCCACCGGCCCCAACGAAGTCCAGATCAAGCTCACCAGCGCCAACGCCGACTTGCCGGTGATCCTGGCGACCGCGCAATTCCTCATCATCCGCGACGGCACCACCAACTTCAGCACCCCCAACGGGACCGGTGCCTTCAAGCTCAAGGAATTCACCCCGGGCGTGCGCACCATCGGCGTACGCAACGAAAATTACTGGAAGACCGGCCTGCCCTACCTGGACGAAGTGGAATTGTTCGGCATCCCCGACGAAGCCGCCCGCGTCAATGCGCTGCTCTCCGGCGACGTGCACTGGATCAACGACGTCAACGCCCGTTCCACCGGCCGCGTCAAGGGCACGCCGGGCTACACCGTCATGGAAACCAAGTCGGGCCAGTACACCGACCTGGTCATCCGCCAGGACCAAGCCCCGGGCAACAGCATGGATTTCACGCTGGGCATGAAGTACCTGCTGGACCGCGAACAGATCAAGATGGCCGCCTTCCGTGGCTATGCCGTGACCGCCAACGACCAGCCGATCGACCCGACCAACCGCTTCTACTTCGCCGGCCTGCCGCAGCGCCCCTTCGATCCGGAGAAGGCCAAGTTCCACCTGGAGAAGGCCGGCGTACTGGGCAGCACCATCCCCATCGTGGCCTCGGTGGCCGCCACCGGTTCGGTGGACATGGCCGTGCTGATGCAGCAGAGCGCCGCCAAGATCGGCCTGAAGCTGGACGTGAAGCGCGTGCCTGCCGACGGCTACTGGTCCAACCAGTGGATGAAGGTGCCGGTCGGTTTCGGCAACATCAACCCGCGCCCCAGCGCCGACATCCTGCTCACGCAGTTCTTCAAGTCGGATGCGCAGTGGAACGAATCGGGCTGGAAGAATCCGCAGTTCGACCAGCTGGTGGTGGCCGCGCGCGGCGAGACCGACTTCACCAAGCGCAAAGCCATGTATGCCGATCTGCAGACCATGATCCACGAGAAGTGCGGCCTGGGTATCCCGGTCTTCATCATCAACCTGGAAGGCATGAGCACCAAGGTCAAGGGCATCGATCCGGTGCCGCTGGGGGCGTTCATGAACTACACCTGTGCCGAGTACGTCTGGCTGGACGCGTGAGTCCGGGAAAGTCTCACGCCTGACCTGCGCTGTCAGTGGAAGTCGCGCGGGACCGGTCCATCTCGATGGCCGGCCCCGCCACTCGTTACCGAGGAAAGCTATGAATGCAATGATCCTGCGTCTGATCGTGCGCCGCCTGCTGCAGGCGGTGCTGACGCTGCTGCTGGTCTCGGCCGGCGTGTTCTTCATCACCAACCTGTTGCCGGGCGACGCCGCCCAGACCGCACTGGGCCAGGCCGCCACGCCCGAGACGGTGGCCGCACTGCGCCTGCAATACGGCCTGGACCTGCCGGCCCCGCTGCGCTATGCACACTGGCTGGGCAACCTGCTCTCGGGCAACCCCGGCATGTCGCTGGTCAACAATGTGCCGGTGGCGCAGATGATCGGCGGCCGCCTGCCGGCCTCGCTGATGCTGGCGGCCGTCACGGCCCTGGTGTCGGTGCCGCTGGCGCTGTTCCTGGGCATCTTCTCGGCCATGTATCGCGGCTCCTTCTTTGACCGTGCCGTCAACGTCAGTGCGGTGTCGATGGTGTCGGTGCCGGAATTCCTGGTGGCCACGGTGGCCGTGATGATTTTCGCGGTCAAGCTGCGCTGGCTGTCGGCGCTGTCGCATGCCAGCGATGCCGCCACCCTGGGTGCCTTCATCAAGGCTTATGCCATGCCGGTGCTGACCCTGTGCTGCGTGATCGTGGCCCAGATGACGCGCATGACGCGCGCGGCCGTGATCGACCAATTGCGTTCGTCCTATGCCGAAATGGCGCTGTTGAAAGGCGTCAAACGCACCCGCATCGTGCTGCGCCATGCCCTGCCCAATGCCATCGGCCCGATTGCCAATGCCGTGGCGCTGAGCCTGTCCTACCTGCTGGGCGGTGTGCTCATCGTCGAGAGCATTTTCAATTATCCCGGCATCGCCACCCTCATGATCGATGCCGTGACCACGCGCGACATGCCGCTGGTGCAAGCCTGTTCCATGATCTTCTGCACCGGCTACCTGCTGCTGGTGCTGACCGCCGATGTGCTGGCCATTGTTTCCAATCCGAGGTTGAAGACCCGATGAAAGCCCTCCACGACTCCACCGGCACCGAAGCGGGCGCGCCTGTCGCACCCGCTGCCGCAGCCACCGCACCCGCCAAGCGCGTGCGCCGCCATTCGACCATGGCCTGGATCGGCATGGTGATCGTCGGCTTCTGGATCCTGATGGCCATCCTCGGCCCCAGCATCTCGCCCTACGACGCCACCGCCATCGTCGATACCGACGTGTTCTCCGGCATGAGCCACAAGTTCCTGCTGGGCAGCGACTACCTGGGCCGCGACATGCTGAGCCGCATCCTCTTCGGCACCCGCGCCACCATCGGCCTGGCCTTGCTGTCGACCGTGGTGGCCAGCCTCTCGGGTACCGCCATCGCCTTGTTCGCGGCCTTCTCGGGCGGCTGGCGCGATGCCGTCATCAGCCGTGCGCTCGATGCCCTGATCTCGATTCCCAGCAAGATGTTCGCGCTGATGATGGTGGCCACTTTCGGTTCTTCCATGTTCCTGCTGGTGCTCACCGCTGCCATCACCTACATGCCCGGTGCCTACCGCATCGCCCGTTCGCTGGCGGTCAACGTGCAGGCCATGGAATACGTGCAGGCCGCGCGCGCTCGCGGCGAGGGCGTGTGGTACATCATGACCGTGGAAATGCTGCCCAACATGATCCGTCCGGTGCTGGCCGATTTCGGTCTGCGCTTCGTCTACGTGGTGCTGCTGCTGTCGGGCCTGAGCTTTCTCTCGCTGGGCGTGCAGCCGCCGGATGCGGACTGGGGTTCGCTGGTGCGCGAAAACATTTCCGGCCTGGGCGAAGGCGCCCTGGCGGTGATCATGCCGGCCCTGGCGATTGCCTCGCTGACCATCGGCGTGAACCTGTTGATTGATAACCTGCGCAGCAAGCGCGCTGCCAAGGAGTAAGCCCGTGAAGCAATTCGATATCTTCCTCGGCAAGGAAAGCGGCGTCGGTGCCGGTGCTGCAGCGGGTGCAGCGGCAGTGCGGCCCCTGGTGGAAGTGCAGGGCCTGCGCGTGAATGCCCGCAAGGACGACGGCAGCCAGGTCGAGATCGTCAAGAACGTCAATTTCACCGTGGCCCCCGGTGAAGTGCTGGCCCTGATCGGTGAATCCGGTTCCGGCAAGACCACCATTGCACTCTCGCTGCTGGGCTATGCGCGTTCCGGTTGCCAGATCGTCGGTGGCCAGGTGCGCATCGGCCAGCGCCAGATCGACCAGATGGATGAGAAGGCGCTGCTGGCCATGCGCGGCCACCACGTGGCCTACATCGCTCAGAGTGCGGCGGCAGCCTTCAATCCGGCCCGCACCCTGATGGACCAGGTGATCGAAAGCGCCCTGCAGCACGGCGTGATGGACAAGGCGGCCGCCATGCGCAAGGCGGTCGAGCTGTTCCGTGCGCTGGCCCTGCCGAACCCCGACAAGATCGGTGAGCGTTATCCGCACCAGGTCTCCGGTGGCCAGCTGCAGCGCGTGATGGCGGCCATGGCCCTGATCACCGACCCGGAACTGGTGATCCTGGACGAACCCACGACTGCACTGGACGTGACCACCCAGATCGAAGTGCTGCGCGCCTTCAAGAAAGTGGTCAAGGAAATCGGCACGACCGCCGTCTACGTTTCGCACGACCTGGCCGTGGTGGCGCAGATGGCCGACCGTATCATCGTGCTGCGCGACGGTGCCGTGCGCGAAGTCGGTACCACCGACCAGGTGCTCAATGCCCCGTCCGACACTTATACCCAAAACCTGATTGCCGCCGCCTGTCCGGCTGCGCGCGTGGTGCAACTGCGCGAGATCCTGCCGGAGAGCGTGCCGGCCGAAGCCCGTGCGCCGCTGCTGCGCATCAGCGGCCTGGTGGCCGGTTACGGCGCACCGGACCGGCTGGGCCTGCCGGGCGTGCGCATCCTGGATGACATCAACCTCACCATCCAGCGTGGCAGCACCGTGGGCATCATCGGCGAATCCGGTTCCGGCAAGACCACCCTGGCGCGTGCCGTGGCCGGCATGATCGCGCCGGCGCGCGGCAGCATCCAGCTCGATGGCCAGAACCTGTCACCGACGCTGGAAGGCCGCACCCGCGAACAATTCCGCCGCGTGCAGATCGTGTTCCAGAACGCCGATACTGCGCTCAACCCGGCGCACAGCATCGGCCGCATCCTCAATCGTCCGCTGTCCTTCTATCACGGCTTGAAGGGCGAGGCCATGCGCCGCCGCACGGCCGAACTGCTGGACCTGGTCAAGCTGCCTTCCAGCGTCATCGACCGCCTGCCCGCCGAACTGTCGGGCGGCCAGAAGCAGCGCGTGAACCTGGCCCGCGCCCTGGCCGCCAAGCCCGACCTGATCCTGTGCGACGAAGTGACGTCGGCGTTGGACACCGTGGTGGCTGCCGCCATCCTGGAACTGCTGGCCGAGCTGCGGCGCGAGCTGCAGGTGTCCTACATGTTCATCAGCCACGACATCAGCACCGTGCGTGCCATTTGCGACGACATCGTGGTGCTCTACGCCGGTCGCATGGTCGCCAACCGCCCGCGTGAAGCCATGATGGCGCCGCCCTATCACCCGTATTCGCACCTGCTGCTGTCGTCGGTGCCGGCCATGCAGCAAGGCTGGCTGGAACAGGTGGCCGGGGCCGGCCAGCACAAGCTGCCGCCCATTGGCGCGGTCGATCCGTCGCCGGAGATCTGCGCCTTCCTGCCGCGCTGTGCGCAGCGCATCGATGGCGTGTGCAACGTGGTGCCGCCGCGCCGCCGCAACATGGAACACGGTGGCGAGATCCTTTGCCACCGTTCGGATGCCGACCTGCAGCAGTCGCAGATGCCGCTGGTGCCGGTGGAGGGCATCACCGTCTGACCCGGTGACCCACCCAGCCGCCTGCCTGGCCGCGTGCCATGGCGGGCAGGCAAGGCAGGCCACGAGCATTAAGCCGCATTTAATGCTGGATTCGTTGAGCATTAATCACAGGATCAGGCGCGGCTCGTAGCATCGTCATGGATGGCATGCCGCCGGCCGCAGCGCCGGCCATGCAACAAAGATTCGGGCAGGACCGCAAGAGCACCGTGGAGTCGGTCTCGCAATCCTGCCCATCCCCAAGGAAACAGGAGAAGAAATGACTGCAGCGTTGGTGTTGTACCGTGCCTCCGGCACCCCCGTATCCACCCCCTTCCATCCGGGCGCACTGGGCGCCTCCGACCCCTTTGCCGCCTCGCGCGAGATTGCCTGGCAGGGCATCGGCGGCATGAGCGCAGGCCGCCTGCGCTTCGAAGGCAGCCTCGACATCGCCCGCTTCCCGCATCAGGAAACCCTGGTGGTGGTGCAAGGCGAACTGCGTATCGAAGCCGAAGGTGCCGCGCCGCTGGTGATCAAGCCCGACAACGGCGTGGTCATTGCCACCGGTGCGGCCGTGCGCATCACCGCCACGCAGCCGACCCTGGCCGTGTTCTGTGCGGCCGACTGCCCGCAGCCGGTGCAGCCGGGCGTGTTCCCGCTGGTGGCCGAGACCAACTTCAAGCCCTCGGCCAATTCGCTACCCAAGGAAATCCTGCTGGGCGACGTACCCACCTGCCGCAGCGACAACGTGATCGATGAAAGCTCCATCGGCTGCAAGATCGGTACCTGGGATTCCACTCCTTACCACCGCATCGTGCGCGCCCATCCGGTCAATGAATTCATGCACATCCTCGACGGCGGCGTGCGCTTTGCCGAACCCGATGGCAGCGTGGTGTCGGTGGAACGGGGCGACGCCGTCTTCGTGCCGCTGGGTGCGGCCATCGGCTGGGAGAGCAGTGAGCGCGTGGCCAAGTACTACGTGGTGCAGACCGTCGCCGCCGAGGGAGGAAAGTAAGATGTCGCCCCCACTCGTGCAGGTCCAGAGTCCCACCATTCCGCCGGCCTCCGCCGATGTGGTCGTCATCGGTGGCGGCATCGTCGGCATCTTCACCGCCTACTACCTCGCCAAGCGTGGCATCTCGGTGGCGGTGGTCGAGAAGGGCCGCATCGGTGCCGAGCAATCCAGCCGCAACTGGGGCTGGTGCCGCCAGCAGAACCGCGACGCCCGCGAGCTGCCGATGGCCACCAAGAGCATCGACCTGTGGGAACAGTTCTCCGCCGAGACTGGCGAAGACACCGGTTTTACGCGTTGCGGCCTGCTCTATCTCTCCAACGATGATGAAGAAATCGCCCGCTGGGCGGCCTGGGGCGACTTCGCCAAGACCGCCGGCGTGACCACCTACATGCTCGATTCCAAACAGGCGGCCGAACGCGGCCATGCCACAGGGCGGGCGTGGAAGGGCGGCGTCTTCTCGCCCACCGACGGCACGGCCGACCCGGGCAAGGCGGCACCGGCCGTAGCGCGCGCCATCATGAAGCTGGGCGGCCACGTGATCCAGAATTGCGCCGCACGCGGCATCGAAACCGAAGGTGGCCGCGTCTCGGGTGTCATTACCGAAGCCGGCGTCATCAAGACCAAGGTGGCCGTCATGGCCGGTGGCGCATGGGCCTCATCGTTCTGCCATCAACTGGGTATTCGCTTCCCGCAGGCATCCGTGCGGCAATCCATCATGAGCGTGGCGCCCATGGAGCAGCCTTTGCCGGGCGCACTCTACACCTCGGGCGTAGCCGTCACCCGCCGCAGCAACGGCTCCTATGCGCTGGCCATCAGCGGCCGCGCGCGGGTCGATCCGACCATGCAATTCCTGCGCTTCTCCCCGCAGTTCCTGCCGATGTTCGCCAAGCGCTGGCGCAGCCTGTCGCCGGGCGGGCTGGAAGCCTGGCGCAGCGGCCACGAGACCTTGTCGCGCTGGCGCATGGATGCGCCCACACCCATGGAACGCATGCGCATCCTGGATGCGTCGGCCGATCCGGTCTCGATCCGGGCCACCCATCGCCGTGCGGTCGAGTTGCTGCCGCAGCTGGCGCAGGCCAAAGTCACGCATACCTGGGCCGGTTATGTGGACAGCACGCCCGATGGCGTGCCGGGCATCGGTGAGCTGCCGCAGACACCGGGCCTGATCCTGGCCGCCGGTTTCTCCGGTCACGGCTTCGGTATCGGGCCGGGGGCGGGCCACCTGATCGCGGACCTGGCCAGTGGTGTGGAGCCCATCGTCGATCCGCGTCCCTATCACCCCAATCGTTTCTCGGATTCGTCCTGGGGCAAGGTGGCCGATTTCTGAAGCAGTTCAGCGCCGCCAGGGCACGGGCTGGAAAGCCCGCTTGGCGGCGTCGAGGAAGACGCGCTGGCGCAGCGTCAGGCCCTGGCGGCCCGGCAGCAGCGCCATGATGGGAGCGGGATCGAGCTGCCAGCCGGGCAGCACGCGCTTCAGGCTGCCATCGGCCACCAGATGCGCGCAATCCCATTCGGAACGCGCCACGAAGCCTTCGCCATCGAGCGCCCAGTCGCGCGTGATGGTGCCGTCATTGGAAGAGAGCGCGCCATTGAGCTTGACGGTCAGCGCCTTGCCGGTACGGCGGCCGGCATTGTCGACGGGCGTGAAGCGCAGGCGGCTGAGGTCATCGTCGTTCTCGCGCAGGCTGAGGTAGGGATACTCGGCCAGGTCGGAAGGATGCTTGATGCGCTGCATGCGTTTGGCCAGCACCGGCGCGGCACACAGGAAGCGCGCATTGGGCGCGAGGAAGTGGCCGACCCAGGAGGAACCCTTGACGCGCCCGATGGAAATGATGGCGTCAGCGCCGGTGGAGGCTGCCAGCGGACTTTCGGCCAGCAGCAGCGAGATGCTCAGTTTGGGATGGCTGCGGTGCAGGTCGCGGATGAGCGGCGCCACGTAGCGACGCCCGAAGCCGAAGGGCGCGACCACGCGCAGCGAACCGCTGACGTTGGCCAGGTTGCCGCCGGCCCCGCGGTCCGATTCACGCGAGACGCTGGCGGTGATGGATTCGATGCGTTCGAGGATGTCCATGGCTTCCTGCACCAGGCGCTGGCCTTCGTCGGTGAGCGCAAAGCCGCGTGCGGCGCGATTGGCCAGGCGCACGCCGACGCGGTCCTCGATGCGCTGCAGGCGCACCGTCACTGCCGGTGGCGTCAGGTCGAGCAGGCGGGCGGCACCGGCCAGCGAGCTGGCCGAGCCCAGGGCACGCAGCAGTTGCATGTCATCGAGTTGCAGCATTAAAAATCTCTTAATGGTGAATTGAACGAACATTAAACATCGCTGAAGGTCTTTTGGCTACAGTCCATCACAGGAAATGCGTCGGTTATCCTGACCGTCCTTCCTTCCACTTCAGCCATGCCCATCATGAACAACACAGCACACACCGCCCCCGTCACCCTCAACCCGACCGGCCTGGCCACCCCGGGCGGCCACTACAGCCACGTCGCCATCGGCAACGGCATGGTCTTCATCTCGGGCCAGTTGCCCATCGATGCGAGCGGACACAAGCTCACCGAGGCCAGTTTCGAGGTGCAGGCACTGCAGGTGCTGGCCAATGTGGAAGCCGCACTGGCCGGTGCCGGCAGCGACATCGGCAAGCTGCTGCAGGTCCGCATCTATCTCACCGACGTGGCGCACTGGCCAGCCTTCAACGAGATCTACGCACGCTGGGCCGGCAGCGCCCGCCCGGCGCGCGCCGTGGTGCCGGTCCCGGCGCTGCACTTCGGCCTGCAGGTCGAGGTGGAGGCCACGGCACTGCTGTGACACTGCGCCGCACGCGCAACCAACCCGGACACAAGGACAACCCGACATGACCTGCACCGCCTCCACCGACACCGTCTCTGCGCTGGCGCACCTCAAGCGCAACGGCCGCCTGGATCACTTCTACATCGATGGCCAATGGCAGCGCCCGCAAGGCGACGGACTGGCCGCCGTGGTCTCGCCTGCCACGGAAGAACGTGTCTGCGAGATCGCACTGGGCAACGCCGCCGATGTAGACCAGGCGGTGCAGGCTGCGCGCCGGGCGTTTGCCGCCTGGGCCGCGACCTCGCCGCTGGAGCGCGCTGCGCTGCTGGGCCGTGTGCACGCGCTGCTGGTGGAACGCACCGAACTGTTCGCCCAGGCGCTGACGCTGGAGATGGGCGCCCCCATCACCTATGCCCGCACCGCCCACGTGCCGCTGGCGGCCGAACACCTGCGCGTGGCGCGGGACAACCTGGCGGACTATCCCTTCATCCGCCCGCGCGGCACTACTGCCATCGTGCGCGAGCCGATCGGCGTGTGTGCCCTCATCACGCCCTGGAACTGGCCGATCTACCAGATCACCGCCAAGGTCGGCCCGGCACTGGCGGCCGGTTGCACCGTGGTGTTGAAGCCGAGCGAACTGTCGCCGCTGTCGGCCTTGCTGTTTGCCGAGATCGTGCATGAGGCGGGCATTCCGGCTGGCGTCTTCAACCTGGTCAATGGCAGCGGCCCCGAGGTCGGTGCGGCCATGTCTTCGCATCCGCAGGTGGACATGATTTCGATCACCGGCTCCACCCGCGCCGGCGTGCTGGTGGCGCAAGCCGCTGCCGTCACGGTCAAGCGCGTGGCCCAGGAGCTGGGTGGCAAGTCGCCCAATGTGGTGTTGCCGGATGCGGACCTGGCGCGTGCCATCCCGCCCGGCGTGGCGGCGGCTTTCCGCAACATGGGCCAGTCCTGCAGCGCCCCCACGCGCCTGATCGTGCCGCGTGCAGCCCTGGATCGCGTGCATGAACTGGCGCTGGCAACGCTGGCCCAGATGAAGGTGGGCGACCCCACCGATGAGGCGACGACCCACGGCCCGCTGGCCAACCGCGCGCAATTCCTGCGGGTGCAGCAGATGATCGAGGCCGGGATGCAGGATGGTGCACGCCTGCTGGCCGGCGGGGCCGGACGCCCGGAAGGACTGGAGCAGGGCTACTATGCGCGGCCGACGATCTTCTCCGACGTGCATACCGACATGGTGATCGCCCAGGAAGAAATCTTCGGCCCGGTGCTGGCCATCCTGCCCTATGACACCGTGGAAGAAGCCATTGCCATCGCCAACGACACCGTCTATGGCCTGGGTGCACACGTGCAGGGCAGCGACAAGGACCAGGTGCGCGCAGTGGCCGCCCGCATCCAGTCCGGCCAGGTGCACCTGAACTATCCGGCCTGGGACCCGCAGGCCCCTTTCGGTGGCTACAAGCAGTCCGGCAACGGGCGCGAGTATGGCGTGGAAGGCATGGAGGAATACATGGAAGTGAAATCGATCCTGGGCTACTACGCCTGAGCGCCTTCATCACCGCCGTCATGACGGCAGGAACACATGAGCATCATGGAACACACCGAACACACTGAACTTTCGCACGACTCCTTGCACCAGCACCGCGCCCACTGGGCCGGCCTGCGCCGCGACCTGCACGCGCATCCCGAGCTGCGTTTCGAGGAACATCGCACCGCCGACGTGGTGGTGCAGGAGCTGGAAACACTGGGCTACAGCGTCACGCGCGGCCTGGGCGGCACCGGCGTGGTGGCCAGCCTGCCGGGCAGCGATCCGCAACGCGGGATCGTACTGCGCGCCGACCTGGATGCCTTGCCCATCGTCGAGGCCAATGAATTTGCACATGCTTCCTGCAGCCACGGCATCATGCACGCCTGCGGCCATGATGGCCACACCGTCATGCTGCTGGGCGCGGCGCGCGTGCTCAAGCAGCAGCCGACCTTGCCGGGCAGCGTGCACTTCGTCTTTCAGCCGGGAGAAGAGGGCGGGGCGGGGGCACGCAAGATGATCGATGACGGCCTGTTCGAACAGTTTCCGACCGAAGCCGTGTTCGGCATGCACAACTGGCCCGGCTTGCCCGCCGGGCAGTTCGGCTTGCGCACCGGTCCCATCATGGCTGCCGGTTCGCGCCTGAAGATCACCATCACCGGCAAGGGCGCCCATGCGGCCCAGCCGCACCTGGGGCTGGACCCGATCCCGCTGGCCTGCTCCATGGTCCTGCAGTGCCAGACCATCGCGGCGCGCCACAAGGACCCGGTCGACCCGGCCGTCATTTCGGTCTGCATGTTCCATGCGGGCGATACCGACAACGTCATCCCGGACCGTGCCGAATTGCGCGGCACCATCCGCACGCTGTCCTCCACCTTGCAGCAGAAGCTGCAGGAAGACATCCGCCGCATGTGCCATGCGCTGGCCGACGCCTATGGGGCCAAGGTCGAGGTGGAATTCTTCCAGTACTACCCGGCCACCATCAACACCCCGGCCGAGACCGACTTCTGCGAACGGGTGATTCGCCAGACCTTCGGCGATGAACGCATCCGCACCGGTATCCCCGCCAACATGACCTCCGAGGATTTCGGTTTCATGCTGGAGGAGCGGCCCGGCACCTATGTCCTGATCGGCAATGCGCCGCAGGACCGTGCCTCGCACTCGCTGCACCACCCGCATTACGACTTCAACGACGACATCATCGAAGAAGGCGTGCGTTACTGGGTGGCGCTGGCGCAGTCCTGGTTTGGCAGCGGGCTCAAGGGCGGGGCGCTTACCAGCCGTTGAAACGCGGCCAGATTGCCACGCTGCCATCGGCGGCGATGGCCTGGTATTCCTGGTACTGCGCACCGGTGGCACAGGCGTGATTGGGCAGGATGCGCAGGCGCGTGCCGATGGGCAGGTGCTCTGCGATTTGCGCATCCGGGCTGCCCTGGCGCGAGAGGATGCCGTGTTCCTGGTTGGCACCGCTCATGAGGTAGCCCTCCAGCACCTTGCCGTCTTCCGTGCAGACCTGGCCGTAGCCGAAGTCGTGCTTGCGTCCTTGCGTGCCGCGGTCGCGGCTCATGGCCATCCATCCTGCATCGACGATGGCCCAGCCTTTTTCGGGCTGGTGCCCGATCACGGTGGTCAGCACGCTCAGGGCAATCTCGTCCATGGTGTTGACGCCCACGTTGTGCATCACCAGGTCGAACATGGCATAGACACCGGCGCGCACTTCGGTCACGCCCTGCAGGTGTTCGGCGCGCAGCGCGGTCGGGGTGGAGCCGATGCTGACCACGTCGCAGGGCAGGCCGGCTGCGCGCAAACGTTCGGCGGCGCGCACGCAGCCTGCGCGTTCCTGTTCGGCCACGGCGATGAGGGCGGCGTTGTTGTCGTAGTCATAGCTGGAACCCGCATGGGCGATCACGCCGCCGATGCGCATGCCGCCTGCATGGAGTACCTTGCCCACGGCCAGCAGGGTGGCGTCTTCCGGGGCGATGCCGGAGCGGTGGCCATCCACGTCGATTTCAATCCAGACTTCAAAACATTCCTCTTGCGCCTGGCCGAAGGCCACGATGGCCTCGGCACAGACCACGCTGTCGGCCACGATCTTGAGATCGCAGCCCTGGCGGCGCAGCGCCAGCGCCTGGCCCAGCTTGGTGGGGGCCATGCCGACGGCGTAGACGATATCGGTGATGCCGGCAGCAAAGAACTGTTCGGCTTCCTTGAGGGTGGAGACGGTGATGCCGCGCGCGCCGGCCTGCAGTTGCGCCTGCACCACCTGCTGGCACTTGGTGGTCTTGACGTGCGGACGGAAGCGCACGCCCAGCGCCTCCATGCGCTGTTGCATGCGGGCGATGTTGCGCTCCATGCGGGAGATGTCGATCAAGGCGGCGGGTGTGGGCAGGGTGGCCAGGCTCATGGGGAACTCCTGAAGAGGGTAGGTCGATGAGCCTCGACTATAGGAGATCAGGATTGCGCCGTGCTTAATGCTCGGTGAATCGAGCATTAAGCTGTGTTTAATGCACGGTCCTGCGGTCTACCCGCCCGGTCAGGCTTGCTGGAACTGGCGGATGGTCTCCAGCACGTTCACGGTGGCCTTGTCCAGGTTGGGCAGGGCGCGATGGGCCACGCCGATGTGGCGCTTGAGCACCGGCGCCAGCGGCACGATGCGGATGTCCTTGTGGCGCTCCAGTTCGGCGGCCAGGGGTTGCTCCAGCGGCAGGATGGCTGCGCCGTAGCCGGCGGAGACCAGGCTTTTCATGGCTTCGTTGTAGTTCAGTTCGATGCGCGCGCGCGGGTTTTCCCCGGCCTCGGCAAACCAGGCCATGGTGAGCCGGTACATCTGGGTGGTGGCATCGTTGAAGATCATGGGCTTGTCCATCAGCCAGCCCGGTTTGATGGCGGCGGGCGATTTCCAGGTGGCCGGCAGGAAAGCCATCATGCGGTCGCTGCGCCAGTGCGTGATCTGAATGTCCTTGGAGGCCGTGATGGGGATGGCGACCAGGCCGATGTCGAGCGTGCCTTCCTGCAGGCGTGCCATGGTTTCGTTGGAGCCCATGATATTGACCTCCACATCGATGCCGGGGTAGCTGTTTTCCAGCTGGCGCAGTACGCGGGGCAGCAGGTTGACGACCACGCCCGTCGACGTCCCCAGCCGTACCCGGCCGACCTTGCCTTCCACGTGTTTCCTGGCGACATCGAGCAGATCGTCGGCATCGCGCAACAGGCGCCGGGCCCGGTCGATCACCAGCGCGCCCAGCGCCGTGGCCTGTACGCGGCGGCTGCCGCGCATGAGCAGGGCGCTGCCCAGACGCTCTTCGAGGTCGCTGACATGCAGGCTGATCGTGGGCTGGGCCAGGTGCAGCGCATTGGCGGCAGCGGAAAAAGTGCCGAGGTCGACGATGGTGACCAGGGTGCGCAACTGGTCGAGGCTGAGTTCTCTCATCAGGTTTCCTGATAGTGGCTGTCATCAATCTCAATTTTACCAATGACTTTGATTGGCGGATGATCTGCCCATTCATCCAGGGAGAAGTCCATGTGGCACATCGTCAGCCAGGTCCTTGCCCGCGTCCTCGGGGACCATCACGCTTCACACGGGGGCGCTGCGCGGGAATTGCGGGAGATGGGGGCGCGCGAGCTCAATGACCTGGGCATAGGCGCCAGCGAGGTGCCGTTCTTCCTGAAAAAACAAGCGAATGAGGTGCGCCCTCGTCGCCAAAAGGAGCCTATCCATGCAACATCTTGCTGAAGTGATCGCACTGTCCGCCACGTTGAGCGTGGCCACCATGAGCCCCGGACCCAGCTTCGTGATGGTGGCGCGCACCTCGGTCGGGGGTGGACGAGCCAATGGCCTGCTGGCGGCACTGGGTATGGGCATCGGCGGCGTGCTCTTTGCCGGAGCGGCCTTGCTGGGACTGCAAGCAGTGCTGCTGGCAGTGCCTTCGCTCTATCTGGTGTTGAAGTTCGGGGGTGGTGTTTATCTGGCCTACATGGGCTGGCGCATCTGGCGCGGGGCGCGTACGCCCTTGATGGCGGACGACATCGCACTGCGCGATGCATCACCGTCCCCGTCCCGCCGATCCCTGTGGCTGGGCCTGGTCACCCAGATCAGCAATCCGAAAACCGCCATCGCCTACACCAGCGTGTTTGCCGCCTTTTTGCCGGCCGAGACGTCCTTGCCCTTCAAGGGACTGACGCTGCTGCTGGTCTTCCTGATCGAAGCGGGATGGTATGGCCTGGTGGCCGTGGCGCTCTCGTCAGCGCGTCCGCGCCGCTGGTATGTGCAGGGCAAGCACTGGTTCGACCGCACCGCAGGTGCCGTCATGATGACGCTCGGGTTCAGGCTGCTGCTCTCGCGCATGGGGCCGTGACAGGGCGCGATTGACTGCAAACGAGGTCGGCATCCATCTGAAATCGCAGCTTGGCACCGCTGAAAACGAGGAATCAATATTCCAGAGATTTCCCGGTCGCGCTCTCGAAGCTCTCCATGCAGATCATCTCGGTGGCTGCGCCCCACTGTGCAATCAAATTGCGGCGTGGCTTGCCCGATTGATTGGGGCCCGCTCCGTGGACCAATGTCGGACCAAGAAGAATCATTCCCCCCGGAGGGCAGATGAGCGGCTCTCCGGAAGACTTTTCCGCCGCAGGTCTGCCAAGCCATTCAGTCAACTGCTTCTGCGTCCAGAGATGGCTGCCCGGAATGATGCGCGTAGCGCCTTGAATTTCTTCCATGCCATCGAGGCAAATCAGCAGGCGAAGCTGTTGACCGGTCTTGGTCGTGCAATAGCGATTTGGCCAGTCGCGGTGCCAATGACAAGAACAACCCACATAGGCATCCCGGATCGTCGCGTTTGAGAAGTGGAATTTGGCCGCGCTGTTCAGTACCGCAGCAGCGACTTCAGCACAGCGCGCATCCATCAGCATCGCTTTGAGCACGCGGCTGTGCGACACCACGTCGCCAATGATATGGACCTTCTTCAATGCCTCCTCCAGCCGATCTACCGGCACGGAAGCAAGCTGGGAAACCGGTATGTCGGATTGCCAAAGCACATGTTCTCGCCACTTCGCGTGATCAGCGTTGGCCATGTTCACGATATTGTCCAGCGCAGAGATGGCGAGATGAATCTCTGTGCTACTCCACAAGCTGGGCAGGCAAGCAAAGCCCAGGCGTCGATATTGTTCTTTGGCAGCACGAAGCAACGCAGGATTCATGGTGATCTTCTTCCCGCGTCAGGCTCTTCAACAGAAAAACTCAGGCTGGAAAAATCGTATTGAGATCCCGGAATTTTACGTGCGGTCGGTGCAGGAAAGCGATGGTTCGTACGGGCAATACGCTCTCGCCGTCAGCGAGAGAGAGGGAGATGCGGAAATGATTCAAAGCGCTCTGTGGCGGGACCTGCCGTCCCTCAAGAGACCGCGGACGGGCTACTTCAGGATAGCGCTTGGCGCAGGTCCGGTCAGGATGCTCAATCCAGCTTGAACTTCCCCACCACCGCCGCCAGATTCCCCGCCTGTCCCTTCAGCGAATCCGCTGCCGCTGCCGCCTGCTCCACCAGCGCGGCATTCTGCTGCGTGGTCTCATCCATCTGCGTGATGGCGAGATTGACTTCATTGATGCCGCCGCTCTGTTCCTGCGTGGCCGCACTGATCTCGGCCACCACGTCGGTGACGCGGCGTACACTGGCCACCACTTCGGTCATGGTGCTGCCGGCACGTTCCACCAAAGCGCTGCCGGCGCTGACCTTCTGCACCGAGTCGTCAATCAGTTCCTTGATCTCCTTGGCCGCACCGGCCGAGCGCTGGGCCAGTGAGCGCACTTCCGAGGCCACCACGGCAAAGCCCCGTCCCTGCTCGCCGGCACGCGCCGCTTCCACCGCTGCATTGAGCGCCAGGATGTTGGTCTGGAAAGCGATGCCATCGATCACGCTGATGATGTCGGCAATGCGGCGCGAACTCTCCGTGATCCCCTCCATGGTCTGCACCACCTGGCCCACCACGTCACCGCCCTGGCTGGCGATGTCGGAGGCGGTGGCCGCCAGCTGGTTGGCCTGGCGCGCGTTGTCGGCGTTCTGGGTGACGGTGGAAGTCAGTTGCTCCATGGCCGACGCGGTTTCTTCCAGCGAGCCCGCCTGTTGTTCGGTGCGGTTGGACAGATCCAGGTTGCCGCGGGCGATTTCGTTGGAGGCCGTCGCAATGGTCTCGGTGCCGTGGCGCACCTCATTGACGATGTCGCGCAGGCTGTCGTTCATCGCGCGCAGGGCTTCCATGAGGCGTCCGGTTTCATCGCGGCCGGCCGGGCGGATGCGCAGGGTCAGGTCGCCACGCGCCACGCGCTGGGCGATTTCCACCGCTTCCTTCAACGGACGCGAGACATTGGCCGCCACCACGAAGGCCAGCAGCGAACCGATGGCCACCGTCGCTGCCAGCAAGCCCACGATCCAGCGCTGCGCCGCACGGAATACGCCCGAAGCCTCTTCGTCAGCGCGCGCGCTGCCGCTGGCATTGACCTTCACGATGGCGCTGAGGTTGCCGACCATCGCAGTGTAGAGCTTGGCGGATTCGCCATTGAAGAGGGCGCGTGTCTCTTCGTACTGCTGGTTGGCCGCCATCTCGGCCAGTTGTTCATCCACCTTCAGGTAGGCAGCCAGGTTCTTGCCGAACTGGGCGTACTGTTCCTTCTCCTCGGGTTCGGACATGCGCTGCTCGAACACCGCGCGCTGCTTGGCCAGCGCATCCAGCCGTTTCTTGATGGACTGGTTGGCGGCGGTGCGCTCCTGGGGCGTCACCGCCGTGACCAGTTCCAGTTCATTGAGGCGCAGCGGCGGCAGCGAACCCTGCAACTCGCGCGCGGCATCCATGGTCGGCATCCACTTGTTGACGATCTCGCCGGAAGCACTGTTGACCTGCTTGAGTTCCTTCATGGCGAACAGGCCCTGCAACAGGGTCAGCGCAATCACCACCGCAAAGGACAGGGCCAGTTTTTTGGCGATGTTGAGGTTGTAGAACCAGATCATGTCTTCCTCGCATTCGATTTATATCGTTTTCAGTGTCGGATCCGAACGATGCAGTCGAACGTGTCTGCGAGGCCACCCGTTTGGCGTGCGGGCGTCAAGAGCGGCAACCGGCCGGGGGCATGGTTGCGGGAGCAATGAAGTGCTGGTGATGTCATGCTGTCATGCCGTCACGAAGCGTCGGCTTCCTGCCCATCCTGTCTCTCTTGTAGCCAGCGGCCTCCCTTGGCCGCCGGCGCTTGCTGTTCGATGGTCGCATGGCTGGATCGGGCTTGATCTTAACGACCGGCAAGATTTCCATCCAATGAAATTAATCATGCTGGCAATGCGTTAATTGATATCGATTGTTTGATATCGATGGTTGTCAGGATGTCGTACAAGATTATTCAAAGAGGCATGATGGAAGACGCCGCAGCTGCAGTAAGATGTGCATAAAATTCACTTCTCCGCCTTTTTCGCACGATGCGCCGAAAGATCCCTTCCACCCAGGCCATGGCCGTCTTCGAGTCGGCCGCGCGGCACCAGAGCTTTACCAAGGCCGCCCAGGAAATGGCGGTGACGCAAAGCGCCGTCTGCCGCCAGGTGGCCGCGCTGGAAGAATTCCTGGGCCTGAAGCTGTTTCGCCGCACCAAGCGCGGCGTGCGCCTGACCGACGCAGGCGTGAGCTACAGCCACCAGGTCGGCCAGCGCCTCGATGAAATCGAGCGCGATGCCCTGCACCTGATGTCGCGCGATGGCCATGGCGATACCCTGGAGCTGGGCGTGATGCCGACCTTCGCCACCCGCTGGCTGCTGCCGCGCCTGCGTTCCTTCCTGGAGGCGCATCCGGGCGTGACCGTCAACCTGCGGCCGCGCACCCGGCCCTTCCTTTTCGAAGAGACCAATCTCGATGCCACGCTCTACGCCGGGCAAGCCAGCTGGCCCGGCACCGAGGGCGTGTTCCTGATGCGCGAGAGCATGGTGGCCGTGGCCAGTCCCGAGCTCATCGGTCCCGGCCGCAAGCTCACGCCCACCGAACTGCTGGCCTATCCGCTGCTGCAGCAGAGCACGCGGCCCTATGTGTGGCGGCAGTGGTTCGCTTCCTTCGGCATGCAGGTGCAGAACGACCTGGTGGGCACGCAGCTCGAACTGTTCTCCATGCTGACCCAGGCCGCCATCGTGGGCATGGGCGTGGCGCTGATCCCGCGCTTCCTGATCGAGGATGAATTGCGGCGCGGCCTGCTGGTGGTGGCAGTCGATCACGATTACCTGAGCACCCATTCCTACTACCTGATCTATCCCGAACGCACCTCGGAGCGGCCCCTGCTGCGCCTGTTCCAGGACTGGCTGGAAGAGCAGGCCAAGGCCTATCGCCTGCCCAGCGGATTGGGTTGAGCCGGGTCCGGGTCGGCTGTCTCGACAGGCGGAACCGGAGTGCGAAAAACGCACACGGTGATGCAAACAATTCGTTTGCGCCGGGGCGGGGCAGTCCGTATATTTTTGTCCACCGCCGCTGCGCGAGGACGGTCCGCGAAGACCGTGTTGCTGCAGCGATTCCTGATGCACAAAAGAGGCTTCCATGAGCAAAACGCAGCAACGACATGCATTCGATTACGCCGACCCCCTGATGCTGGAGCAGCAACTGAGCGACGATGAGCGCCAGGTGCGCGACGCCGCTCAAGCTTACTGCCAGGACCGCCTGGCCCCGCGCGTGCTGGAAGCCTTCCGCCACGAGAAGATGGATGTGAGCATCTTCCGCGAGATGGGCGAGCTGGGCCTGCTGGGTGCGACCATCGACGAGCAATACGGTGGCGCCGGGTTGAATTACGTTTGTTATGGCTTGATCGCGCGTGAAGTCGAGCGCGTCGATTCCGGCTATCGCTCCATGATGAGCGTGCAATCCTCGCTGGTGATGACCCCCATCAACGCCTTCGGCACCGAAGCGCAGAAACAGAAATACCTGCCCAAGCTGGCCAGCGGCGAATGGATAGGCTGTTTCGGCCTGACCGAACCGAACCACGGTTCCGATCCCGGCAGCATGATCACCCGTGCCCGCAAGGTGGACGGGGGCTACAGCCTGTCCGGCAGCAAGATGTGGATCACCAACAGCCCGGTGGCCGATGTCTTCGTGGTGTGGGCCAAGGATGACGCAGGCGAGATTCGCGGCTTCATCCTCGACAAGGGGAGCAAGGGCTTGTCGGCCCCGGCCATCCACGGCAAGGTCGGCCTGCGTTCTTCCATCACCGGGGAGATCGTGATGGACAACGTCTTCTGTCCGGAGGAGAACGCCTTCCCCGATGTGCGCGGATTGAAGGGACCCTTCACTTGCCTGAACAGCGCGCGTTACGGCATCGCCTGGGGCGCACTGGGTGCAGCCGAAGACTGCTACGAGCGTGCGCGCCGCTACACCATGGAGCGCCAGCAGTTCGGCCGACCGCTGGCGGCCAACCAGCTGGTGCAGAAGAAACTGGCCGACATGCTCACGGAAATCTCGCTGGGCCTGCAAGGCTGCCTGCGCCTGGGCCGCCTGAAGGATGAAGGATATTCCGGCATTGAGCAGACCTCGATCATGAAGCGCAACAGTTGCGGCAAGGCGCTGGACATCGCCCGCATGGCGCGCGACATGATGGGCGGCAACGGCATCTCCGACGAGTTCGGCGTGGCGCGTCACCTGGTGAACCTGGAAGTGGTCAACACCTATGAGGGCACGCATGATGTGCATGCGCTGATCCTCGGCCGCGCCATCACCGGACTGGCGGCTTTCTCCAACTGAAGCGACATTGGCCTGCAAGCCGCCTGTACGGTGGCTTGCAGGCCAATGATTTGCTCTTTCGCTCTTCTCTCTACAGCACGCCCCGTTCGCGCAACGCGGCGATCTGCGCTTCTTCCATCCCCAGCAGTGACTGCAAGACTTCTCCCGTGCCTTCACCCAGGGAGGGCGGCGCCTTGCGCACTGGCAGGCGTTCGCCATCGAAACGATAGGGCGGTGCCAATACCTGCACGCTGCCCGCTTCCGCATGCGGATGCGTGCTGACCAGGCCGGCCGAGGTGGCGCGCGGACTGGTCAGGGCCTCATGCAGGCCCAGTACTTCACCGCAGGGAATGCCGGCCTGGTGCAGCTTGGCCAGCAGGTCGGCACGCTTGCGGGCCTTGAGTTCGCGGTTGATTTCCGGGACCAGCACGTCGCGATGCTGGCCACGGCTGACGTTGGTCTTGAAGCGCGCATCCTCGGCCAGGTCGGGACGGTCGATGACGCTGTGGCAGAAACGCTGGTACTGGCTGTTGGTGCCTACGGTAATGACCAGCCTGCCATCGGCCGCATCGAAGACGCCATAGGGAATGATGGAGGGATGCGCATTGCCATAGCGCGGCGGATCGTCGCCCAGGATCAGCGCTTCCAGCCCGTAATACGAGGTGATCATGACGCCGCAATCGAACAGCGCCATTTCCACGTGGCGTCCCTGTCCGGTTTGCTGGCGCTGGTACAGCGCGGCCAGCACGCCCTGAGCGGAATACATGCCGGTGAACAAGTCCACCGCCGCCACGCCCAGCTTCAACGGCGGCTGGCTGGCCTCGCCATTGAGCGACATCAGCCCGGATTCGCCCTGGATCACCAGGTCATAGCCGGGCCGCATGGCTTCGGGACCGCTGCTGTCGTAGCCGGTGATGGAGCAATACACCAGGCCGGGATTGTCGCGGCGCAGGGTTTCGTAATCGAGGCCAAATTTCTGTACGCCGCCGAACTTGAAATTCTGGATCACCACATCGCTCTTGCAGGCCAGCTGGCGCACGATGTCCTGGCCTTCCGCGGTCTGCAGGTCGACGCTGATGGAGCGTTTGTTGCGGTTGACGCTGTTGAAATACGCGGTCTCGGTGGAGCCGATGCGGGTACCCCAGTCGCGCGTGTCGTCGCCGCGTTCGGGGTGCTCGACCTTGATCACTTCGGCACCCAGGTCGCCCAGCACCATCGCACACCACGGTCCGGCCAGAACGCGCGAGAGGTCCAGTACGCGGACGCCGGCCAGCGGCAGAGATGCAGTTTGTTCAGTCATGTTGTCTCCTCATGGACGGGATGCGGATGACGTTTTGTTCTTCTGTATTTCGTGCTTGCGCATCCCGGTAATGCTATTCGTTTGGTGGCTGCCGCAGCCGCCGGAAATCGGCGGGCCGTTTTTCGAGGAAGGCGTGGATGCCCTCGGCTGCCTCATCTTCGCCCTGCGAGCGCACCATCTGCTGCGCTTCCAGTTCCAGTTGTTCTTCCAGCGTGGCACTGTAGGCATGCTGGCACAGATGCTTGATGCGAGCCATCGCCTGTGCCGGTCCGTCGGCCAGGGTGGCGGCCAGTTGCACGGCGGCTTGCAGTGCCTGTCCCTCTTCGGCCAGCTGGTTGACCGCGCCCATGCCATGCAGGCGTTCGCCATTGAAACGCTCGCCCGACAGGCACAGCTGGGTCAGCATCTGGCGCGACAGGAATTGCGCAAGGAAAGCCGTCACGCCGCCATCGGGCGTGAGCCCGACCTTGGCGTAGGCCACCGAGAACTGTGCCTGGCGCGTGGTCACCAGCAGATCGCAGGCCAATGCCAGCGACAGCCCGGCCCCGGCCGCGCCACCTTCGACGGCCGCAATCACCGGCTTGCTGCAGCGGCCGATATGCCGAATCAGATCGTGCAGGCCTTCCAGCTTTTCACGTCGTTGCGCGGGCGCCATGTTGCGGCGCTGGGCCAGCAGGCGCAGGTCGCCGCCGGAGCAGAAGAAGTTGCCGCCCCCGGCCAGCACGATGGTCCCCACTTGCGGATCGGCCTGGGCCTCGTCGAGCGCGGCCGTCAGTGCCGCGTACAGGTCGGCGTTGAGCGCATTGCGCGTGGCCGGATCATGGTTGATGAGCACGCGCACCGCGCCGCGCTGCTCGCAGAGGACTTCGCTCATGCCGGTAGTTCGCGGCCCAGCGCGATGTAGCGTTGCAGGTGGTGGTCTTCGTCGCCGAGCTGGTGATCGATCATCACCAGGCGCTTGGCGTAATGCGACAGCGGCAGTTCCCAGGTCATGCCGATGCCGCCATGCAGCTGGATCGATTCTTCGGCCAGCAGCGTGCCGATGCGGCCGATGCTGAACTTGGCCGCCGACAGTGCGCGCTCGCGCGTGAGGCGGTCCGCGTCCAGGGCCGCAGCGGCATTGATGACCGCCGAGCGCGCCTGTTCCACTTCCAGCAGCAGATCGGCCATGCGGTGCTGCAGGGCCTGAAAGCTGCCGATGGGCAGGCCGAACTGCTTGCGGGTGCGCAGGTAATCGAGCGTGGCTTCCTTGGCCACTTCCATCGCGCCCAGCGCTTCGGCGCACAGGGCCAGCACGCCGCGTCCGAGGATGCGTTCGAGCAGCGCAGTGCCATCGCCTGGGCTGCCCAGCAGAGCGTCGGCGGGCATAGATGCATCCTGCAGCAGCAGGTCGGCCACGCGGCCACCGTCGATGGTGTCGCTGCCGTGCAATTGCAGGCCCGCCGTGTCGGCCGGGATCAGGAACAGCGAGATGCCGTCGCTATCATCGGTCGCGCCACTGGTGCGCGCCGAGACCAGGAAGACATCGGCCGCTTCCGCGTGCACCACGACCGCCTTGTGGCCCTGCAGGCGCCAGCCTCCATCCGCCGCTTGCGTGGCGCGCGTGGCCACATGGGTGGGCGCGTAGTGGCTGTCAGCTTCCTCATGGGCCAAGGCGGCCAGCGTCTGGCCGGCGATGATCTGTTCCAGCAGGGCTTTCTGTGCGGACGTGCCAGCGGCGGCGATGGCCTCGCCGACCAGGATGGCGCTGCCCAGCAGGGGCTCCAGCAGCAGCCCGCGGCCGATTTCTTCAAACACCACGGCGATGTCGAAACCGCCACCGCCGTAGCCGCCATCTTCCTCGCGGAAGAGCGCGCCGATCACGCCCATCTCTGCCAGCCGTGTCCACATGTCGCGGCTCATGCCGGGTGCGGATTGCAGCAGGTGCTTGCGGGCTTCAAAACCATACTGTTCGGTAATGAGACGGCGCAGGCTGTCGGCCAGCATGCGCCGTTCTTCGGTGTGCTCGAAATTCATGGGCGTTTCCTCACAGGCCAAGGATCATCTTGGAGATGATGTTCTTCTGGATTTCATTGGAGCCGCCGAAGATCGACAGCTTGCGATTGTTGAAGTAATGCGCGGCCGCACCAGCAGCGGCTTCCGGACCCAGCGTGCCGCCGTCGTGGCCTTCTTCCAGCGAATTCCATTGATACGGGCGTGCATAGGGCCCCATGGCGCGGCGGGTGAGGGCGGTGATTTCCTGGCGGATCTCGGTGCCGCGTATCTTGAGCATGGAGCTTTCTGCACCGGGCGCACCACCGCCGGCCACCGCCGAGATGACGCGCAGGTTGGTGGTCTTCATGTTCTCCAGATCGATTTCCACGCGGGCCATGCGGGCCGCGAAGAGCGGATCGTCGGCCAGCGGGCGGCCACGGCTGCGTTGCGTGGCGGCGATTTTCTTCAAGCGTTGCAGTGCGGCCACCGAGAAGCCGATGCCGGCGATGTTGGTGCGCTCATAGGTCAGCAGGTACTTGGCGCAGCTCCAGCCGCGATCTTCCTCGCCGACCAGGTTTTGTACCGGCACGCGCACATCGGTGAAGAAGACCTCGTTGACTTCGTGCTCGCCGTCCAGCGTGATGATGGGGCGCACTTCCACACCCGGGGCGTTCATGTCGATGAGCAGGAAGCTGATGCCTTCCTGCTTCTTGGCCTCGCGGTTGGTGCGCACCAGGCAGAAAATCATGTTGGCGTAGTGGCCCAGCGTGGTCCAGGTCTTCTGGCCGTTGACGATGTAATGGTCGCCGTCGCGTACCGCATGCGTCTTCACGGCCGCTAGGTCGGAACCCGCGCCCGGTTCCGAATAGCCCTGGCACCACCAGTCCTCGCCATTGAGGATGCGCGGCAGCCAATACTGCTTCTGCGCTTCGTTGCCGTACTTGATCAGCACCGGGCCCAGCATGTTGACGCCGAAGGGCACGACGCGCGGTGCATGCGCCAGGCAGCATTCATGTTCGAAGATGAATTTCTCGATCACGGTCCAGCCGGTGCCGCCATATTCGCGGGGCCAGTGATTGGCCAGCCAGCCTCGTTCGTTGAGGATGGCATGCCATTGTTCCATCTCGTTGCGGCTCAGGTGCTTGCCGCTGGCCACCTTGTCCGACAAGGCCTTGGGCAGCTTCTCGGCGAGGAAGGCGCGCACGCTGTCGCGGAAGGCTTCTTCGGCCGGGGTGAAATTCAGATCCATTCCAGTCTCCTTGGGGATGCAGCGAAGCGATGCTGCGCTTCAATAGATTTCAAACAGGCCGGCCGCGCCCATACCTCCGGCAATGCACATGGTCACCACGGCGTAGCGGGCACCGCGCCGCTTGCCCTCGATCAGTACGTGGCCGGCCAGACGGGCCCCAGTCATGCCGAAGGGATGGCCGATGGAAATGGCACCGCCGTTGACGTTGAGCAGTTCTTCCGGGATGCCCAGGCGGCGCTGGCAGTACAGGGCCTGCGAAGCGAAGGCTTCGTTGAGTTCCCACAGGCCGATGTCTTCCATGCGCAGGCCGTGCCGCTGCAGCAGGCGCGGTACCGCAAAGACCGGGCCGATGCCCATTTCATCGGGCTCGCAACCGGCCACGGCAAGACCGCGGAACGCGCCCAGCACAGGCAATCCCGCGCGTTCTGCGGCGCGTGCTTCCATCATCACGCAGGCCGAAGCGCCGTCGGAGAGCTGCGAGGAATTGCCGGCCGTGATGAACTTGTCCGCGCCCATCACCGGGGCCAGCTTGGCCAGTGCCTCATAGGTGGTGCCGGGACGGTTGCAGTTGTCGGCCTCCACCGTCACCTCGCGCAGGCTGGTCTGGCCGCTGGCCTTGTCGGTAACCTGCATGGTGGTGGTGCAGGCCACGATCTCGTCGCGGTAGCGTCCCGCTTCCTGTGCCTCTGCGGTCTTGCGCTGGCTGGCTTCGGAGAAGCGGTCCTGGTCTTCGCGCGAAATGCCGTAGCGCGCGGCCACGATGTCGGCGGTCTCGATCATGGGCAGGTAGAGCTCGGGCTTGTGCTCGACGATCCACGGGTCCATGCCGCTGTCGCCGCTGTCGGTGGCGCTGCGGCTGCGGATCTGCGAGATGCTTTCCACACCGCCTGCGATCATGGCATCGGCGCCGTCGACGACGATGCGGCCGGCGGCCATCGCAATGGCTTGCAGGCCCGAGGCGCAGAAACGATTGACGGTGGTACCGGCGATGCTGATGGGTAGGCCCGCGCGCACGATGGCCTGGCGCGCGATGTTGCGCCCGGTAGTACCTTCCGGATAGCCGCAGCCGAGGATGGCGTCCTCGATCTGGCCCGGATCGATGCGCGCACGCTCCACGGCCGCGCGTACTGCGAAGGCCGCCAATGTCGGGCCGGACGTGACGTTGAATTCGCCGCGATGGGCCTTGGTCAAGGGAGTACGCGCAGTGGATACGATGACGGCTTCCCGCATCATGGAATTCTCCTGGAAGGATGGTGCAAGGGGGAGACCGGCAAGGCGCGCGGTCTCCGGTGAGTTCGGTTGAACGATCAGCCGGCCTGGTTCAGCGATTCAAAATTGGCACCGCGTTCGACCAGCTCCACCAGCAGCGGCGAGGGTGTCCAGAACAGCGGGTCTTCTGCAGCAAAGGCGCGGATGTCGGCCAGCACATTGGGCAGGCCGACCATGTCGGCGTATTTCATCGGGCCGCCGCGATGGCGCGGGAAACCGTAGCCGTAGAGGAAGGTGACATCCACATCCAGCGGACGCAGCGCAATGCGCTGATGGACCACATTGGCACCCTCATTGATCATGGCGGCCAGGTAGCGGCGTTGGATGTCTTCCTTGCTGAAGCTGCGCGGGGTGATGCCGGCACGCGCACGTTCTTCGTCGATGAGCGCCAGCACTTCCGGGTCCGGCGCGCCGCTGCGCGGACCCTCGGGATAGCGATAGAAACCGCGTCCGCTCTTTTGCCCGAACCAGCCGCGCTCGCACAGGCGGTCGGCAATATGGACGTAGCGCGCACGCGGATCGCGCGTGGCGGCGCGGCGCTTGCGGGTGGCCCAGCCGATGTCGCCACCGGCCAGGTCCACCACCTGGTACGGCCCCATGGCAAAACCGAAGTCGCGCACGGCAGCGTCGATTTCATAGGGCGACGCGCCATCTTCCATCAGGGCATCGGCCGCCTGGCGATAGACGGCCAGGATGCGATTGCCGATGAAGCCATCGCAGACCCCGGCGCGCACCGGCACCTTGCGCAGGCGCTTGGCCAGTTCGAAAGCCGTGGCCACCACGTCGCCGGCGACCTGGCGCGGCACCACGATTTCCAGCAGCTTCATCACATTGGCCGGCGAGAAGAAATGCAGGCCGATCACGTCCGCCGGACGGGAGATGCTGGCGGCGATCGCATCGATGTCGAGGTAGGAGGTGTTGGTCGCCAGCACGGCACCGGGTTTGCAGACGCGGTCCAGTTCGGCGAAGACGGCTTGCTTCACAGTCAGATCTTCGAACACGGCTTCGATCACCACATCGGCAGCGGCTAGGTCTTCATAACGGGTGCTGCCCTGCAAGCGCGCCAGTACGGCGTCGCGGGCTTCTTGCGTGAGACGGCCCTTGGCCACCTGGGCGTCATAAGTTTTTTCCACATGGCCGCGTCCACGTGCGAGGGCTTCGTCGTCGCGTTCGATCATGGTCACCGGCAAACCGGCATCGAGCACCGCCACGGCAATGCCCGCACCCATGGTGCCGCCGCCGACCACGCCGATCTGTTCGATGCGGCGCGGCTGGGCGTTGCGGGTCTCGGGGGCTTTCTGCACTTCGCGTTCGGCGAAGAAGGCGTGGATCAGGCCGGCGCGTTGCGGGCTGTCCAGGCACTGCAGGAAGAACTGGCGCTCCAGGGCGAGTCCTTCGTCGAAGGGCAGGGTGGTGGCGGCTTCCACCGCATCGATGATTTTGTGCGGGGAGAACAGGCCGCGCGATTTCTTGCCAGCCTCGTCGCGTGCGGCCGCAATGGCCGCTTGCGTGGCGGCGGTATCGGCCAGCCCTTTGCCATCACGGCTGCGGCGTACCGGGGCGTGCGTCTCCAGCAGGGCCTGCAGTTCGCGCAGGCCGGCCGCGCGCGCCTGGTCGGCGCTGTCGCCCTCGGCCATCTGGTCTACCAGACCGAGCGAGAGGGCTTCCTTGGCGCTGAGATGGCGCCCGCTCAACATCATCTCCAGCGCGGCCTGTGCACCGATCAGGCGCGGCGTGCGCTGGGTGCCGCCGGCACCGGGCAGCAGGCCCAGTTGTACTTCGGGCAGACCCAGGCGGGCGTTACCGAGGGCCACGCGGTAATGCGCTGCCAGCGCCACTTCCAGCCCGCCGCCCAGGGCCGCACCGTGGATGGCGGCCAGCACCGGCTTGTTGCAGGCTTCGATGCGATTGCACAGTTCGGTCAGCAGGGGCGATTGCGGCGGCTTGCCGAATTCGCGGATGTCGGCCCCGCCGATGAAGTTGCGGCCCGCGCCGGTCACCAGGATGGCGGCCACGCCTGCATCGGCCTCGCCCTCCTCGATGGCGGACATCAGGCCCCGGCGCACCGCCACCCCCAGCGCATTGACCGGCGGGTTGTCGATGGTCACCACCAGGATGGCACCTTCACGCGCCAGATGGACCGGGGGCGTTTCGCCCGCCGCCGTGGATTGCTTGGACATGCAGCAGTCTCCTGTTTTAGTTGGTTCGCATAGCGAAACGCAAGTTCGCAAATGGCTTTTGTCGGCAACGATACCGCATTTGCGCCGGATGTGTAAACCGTGCATACCGCAGCGGCCCGATCTGCACAATTGTCAGCAAGGGTCAGGCGGAGCGGGCGTTTGCGGCCGATGGCGAAAAAGGCAGGTTGAGCCGGGGGCCGCTGTTGGCGCTGTTGAAACGCCACATCCGGACCGCTTGTTTTGCAGAGCGGAACACACGTTCGCAAATAATTGACACTGCGATTTCAGGTGTGTACATTCCACAGCCAATGAGGGGCGACGTGACCATGCGGCACGGCCCTGCCACGCGGAGATGTGACGGATGGATGAGATTGTGTCGTTCAAGGGTGAGGATGAGAGCCACGACCGGCAGTTCGTCAATGCCCTGGCGCGTGGACTGGAGATCCTGCGGTGCTTCCGCCCCGGGGAGATCTACCTCACCAACACCGAACTGGCCAAGCGCACCGGCCTGCCCAAGCCGACCATCTCGCGTCTGACGCACACCCTGACCCGGCTGGGCTATCTCGAATATTCCGAAGACCAGGGCCGCTATCAGCTCGGCTCCGGCGTGCTCGCCCTCGGTTACTCACTCCTCTCCGGCATGGACGTGCGCAAGCTGGCGCGACCGGCCATGCAGGAGCTGGCCGACTATTCGCAATGCAATGTGGCGCTGGGCATCCGCGATCGCCTGAGCATGGTCTACATCGAAGCCACGCGCGGCCAGTCCGCCGTGACCTTGCGCCGCGACGTCGGCTCGCGCATTCCGCTGGCCACCACCTCCATGGGCCGCGCGCTGCTGTGCGCCTTGCCCCAGAACGAACGCGATTTCCTGATGGACCACATCCGCCTGCGCAATGAAGAGCAATGGCCCAAGGTCAAGGCCGGCATCGAGCAGGCCTTCAAGGATTACCAGGATCATGGTTTCTGCATTTCGGTTGGCGAATGGGAAAAGACCATCGGCGCCGTGGGCGTGCCCATGATCGATGCCAACGAAGAAAAGATCATGGCCTTCAACTGCGGCGGCCCGGCCTTCATGCTCACGCGCGAGATGCTGATGGAAGACCTCGGCCCGCGCCTGGTGAACGTGGTGCGCACGGTGGAAGCGAGCATGGGCCGCCATTGAGCGGCAGGCAGCAACGAACAGGTCACAACGAGCAACAACGAGCACGGAGACAGACGCGCCGCCATGCCGCAGGCATGAGCGGTTCGCAAAGGCAGTACCGCAGTTCCATCACAACAAAAACCAGAAGTCAGCGCCATCGGGGTCATGCAGACCCGTTTCAGCCATGGGTGTCCGGTGCCGTCCGGCCGGGATGCGCACGTTCGCAGGCGGCGTCGTGCGCCTGGCATCCATCGCTGAAGCGGGACGTCCCCGCGCAGGACAGACATCAACATCACTCAGATTCACTCAGATGAAAAAGGTGGAGACAATGACGAACAAGCATCAAGGCATCAAGCGACTGGCCCTGCTGGCCTGTATCGCCTCGGCACTGGCCGCTGGCGCGGGCAGCGCGGCCGCCGACGAACTCAAGGTCGGCGTGGAAATCCCGCTGACCGGCAGCCTGGCCCGCGTGGGCTCGGGCATGCAGGAGGGCATCAACGTGGCGGCCGATGTCTTCAACAAGACCAACGGCAAGCACAAGATCAAGCTGGTCACCATCGATGACGAATCGGCGCCGGCCAAGGCCATTGCCGCCGTCGAGAAGCTGGCCGGCGAAGGCGTGCTGGCCATCACCGGCGGCTACGGCTCCAACAACATCGCACCGGCTGCCGATGCGGCGGGCAAGGCCGGGCTGGTCTACATGACCTCCGGCGGCGTGGACGACAACCTCGTCAACAGCGGCCGCAAGAACTTCTTCCGTATCAACAACGTGGCCGGCTACCAGAAGGCCATGGTGGGCCTGCTCGACGACATGAATGCACGCTCGGTCTCCATCGTCTATTCCACCAAGGAAGCCACGGCAGCGCTGGCCAAGGACCTGGAAAAAGCCTGGGGTGCCAAGGGACTGAAGGTGACCTCGCACGCCTTCGATCCGGCCATCAGCGACTTCAAGCCCATCGTCAACAAGATCAAGCTGCAGGACAAGCCGGAAGTCATCGCCATGATCGGCTATGAAAATGACTACGTCGGCATCCTGCGCGCAGCGCGCGTGTTGAAGCCGGCGGTCAAGGCCATGGTCGGCGTGTGGTCGCTGGCCACCCCGAAGATGGCGCAGGACTTCCCGGACCTGGTGCCCAATGTGTATGGCACGGCGCTGCTGCCGTATCCGGCGCAATTCACCACGGCCGATGGCAAGCTCTTTGAAGAAACCTATCGCCGCCTCTACAAGAAGGATCCGGACTACCTGGGCCAGTTCGGCTACGTGCAATCGATGCTGTTGTTCGAAGCCATCGCCCGCGCCGCCGACAAGGGCACGCTGAAGAAGGATGGCGTGGCCGAAGAAATGCGCAAGACCGACCGTGAAACCCTGATCGGCCGCGTGCAGTTCGGTGCCAATGGCGACAACCTGAACTTCACCCACCACATGGGCCAGCACCAGGGCGACAAGGTCGCCATCGTCTGGCCCAAGGCGGCCGCCACCAACAAGATGAACTATCCGGCCGTGCCCTGGTAATGCCCGGGCGGCGCGCACGCTGCACGGGCGTGCGCGCCGTTGCCCACTCCAACGGAATGCAGACATGAATGAACTGATACTGCAAGCCCTGTACTCCGGGCTGCTGCAGGGGGGCTCCTACGCTCTCATTGCCCTGGGCCTGGCGCTGGTGTTCGGTGCCATGCGGGTCATCAACCTGGCGCAGGGCGAGCTGGTCTTGCTGGCGGCCTATATCGCCTACTCGGTGGAATCGGGCCTGGGCCTGAACCCGGTACTGGCCATCCCCATCGCGCTGGTGGTGGTGTGCCTGACCTCGGCCATCGTGTATTTCGTGGTCAGCCGCATCAAGAAGGACCGCGAGATCAATTCGCTGATCCTCACCTATGGCATTGGCGTCATCCTCACCAACGGCATGCTGCTGATCTGGAAGGCCGACATCCGTTCCACCAGTTCCGAATGGCTGCAGGAAGCCTTCGTGCTCGGCCCCTTCTACAGCATGCGCAGCGAAGTGCTGTTCTTCGGCGTGAGCCTGTTGATGATGGCCGCGCTCTGGTGGTGGCTCTCGCGCAGCTGGTATGGCCGCGCGGTGCGCGCCGTCTCCAGCAACCGCGATGCGGCCAAGCTCATGGGCATCAATCCCGGCTATACCGAACTGGTGTCCTTCATCGTGGCGGGCATCCTGGCGTCCTTCGCCGGGGTGGCCTTGTTCAGTTACGGTGTTATCAGCCCAGCTTATGGCGGAGTGCTCACGGTCAAGGCTTTCATTATTACTGTGCTGGCCGGTGTGGGCTCGATTCCGGGCGTGCTGATCGGCGCAATCCTGCTGGGCGTGGCCGAGGCACTGACCGTGACCCTGGCCAGCTCGGCCCTGCAGGAACTGGCCGGCATGGGCTTGTTCCTGCTGGTGCTGTTCATCATGCCCAACGGCTTGTTCGGCGTGCGCGCCAGAAGGGGATGAGATCATGACGATGAACAAGAACAAGCTGCCCGCATTGCTGCTGCCCCTGCTGCTGATCGGCGCACCGCTGCTGCTGGCGCAGGACCATTACGTGATGAGCCTGCTGGTGGCCTCGATGGTCATCGGCGGCATCGCGCTGTCGTGGGCGCTGCTGGGCAACCTGGGCGGCATGATCAGTTTCGGTCACGCGGCTTTCTTTGGCGTCGGGGCTTATACCTCGGCGGTATTGAGCATGAAATTCGGCGTGCCGGTATTGCTTGGATTGTTGCTGGGCGGCGTCGGTGCGCTGATCGCGGCGCTGGCGATGTTGCCGGTATTACGACTGCGCGGTCCGTATTTCGCGCTGGCGATCCTGGCGTATGCGCACATCTTCCGCATCCTGGCCACCGAGTGGACTTCGATGACCGGCGGCTCGGGCGGGCTCTCCAACATTGCGCGCCTGCCGACGGTGATGGGGGTGGACCTGTCGAGCAAGATCGGCGCGTATTTCGTGATCCTGCTGATCGTGGCGGTGTTTGCGCTGGTGTATGCGCGGGTGCGTGAGAGCCACTATGGACTGGCCCTGCGCGCCATGCATGAGAGCGAGGATGCGACCCGCGTGGTGGGCGTCAACAGCACCGTGCTCAAGGGCATGATGCTGCTGCTGTCGGCTTTCATGTGCGGCGTGGTGGGCGCCTTCAATGCGCACTACATCAGCTTTCTGGAACCGGACTATGCCTTCAGCGCCCTGTGGGTCACGATCCCCATCGTGGCGGCCATCTTCGGGGGCTATCGCAGCATCACCGGACCGGTGGTCGGGGCGGTGGTGGTCTACCTGCTGGACCAGCTGGTGTTCAAGAACATCATTCCTTCCGGCCATCAGCTGGTGCTGGGGGCCTTGCTGGTGGCGATGATCGTCTTCAGTCCGGACGGTTTGCTGCCACTGCTGCGCAAGCTGGGCAAGGGCAAATCAGCAGGAGGCAAGCATGCTGCAACTTGAAAAAGTCTCGGTGCGCTTCGGCGGCCTGACGGCGGTTGATGAAGTCACGCTGCAGGTCGGCACCGGCGACGTGGTCGGTCTGGTCGGTGCCAATGGCGCGGGCAAGACCACGCTCTTCAATGCCATCTCCGGACTGGTGCGTCCGACCAGCGGCAGTATCCGCTTCAATGGCGCCGACATCCTGCACGCGCCGCTGCACCGCCGTGCGCGGCTGGGCATCGGCCGCACCTTCCAGATTCCGCAGCCCATGCATGAACTGACGGTGCGGCAGAACCTGATCGTGGCGCAGCGCTTTGCCACCGGCAAGGTGGATGCATCGAAGATCGACGAAGTGCTGGCCTTCACGGGCCTGGCCGAAAAGGCCGAACGCGATGCCGCCACCGAACTGGCGCTGACCGAACTGAAGGCGCTGGAAGTGGCCAAGGCTCTCGCTACGCAGCCCAAGCTGCTGCTGCTCGACGAAGTGCTGGCCGGGCTGGAGACCAATGGCAAGCGCCGCTTCATGCAGATGCTCAAGGGGCTGCATGAGGCCTTTGCGGTGGGCATCGTCATCATCGAACACGACATCGAGACCATCAGCAACCTGTGTCCGCGCGTGGCCGTGCTCAACTTCGGCCAGCTCATCGCCGAGGGCGCGCCGGCGCAGGTGTTCAATGATCCGGCGGTCATCAAGAGTTATACGGGAGCGTGAATGCTTGAAGTCACCAACCTGCGCGCCGGCTACGGTGCCATCAATGTGCTGTGGGATGTCTCGCTGACGGTGGGGCAGGGCCAGCTGACCACCATCATCGGGCCCAACGGTGCCGGTAAAACCACGCTGCTGCGCGCCATCATGGGCCTGATCCCGATCGGGCAGGGCGAGGTCACGCTGGAGGGCAAAGTGCTCAATGGCATGCCGACCTGGGAGATGTCCAAGGTCTCGATGGCGATGATCCCGGAAGGGCGCATGATCTTCCGCGCCATGAGCATCGAGGAAAACCTCATCGTCGGTGCCTTCGCTCCGCAGCACCGTGCGCGTGTGAAGGACAACCTGGAGCGCGCCTACACCATGTTCCCAAAGCTGCGCGAACGTCGCCGCCAGCTGGCCGGGTCACTCTCGGGTGGCGAGGCGCAGATGCTGGCGATGGCGCGCGGGCTGATGTCCGAACCCAAGCTGCTCATCATCGACGAACCCTCATTGGGACTGGCGCCGGTGGTGGTCAACGAACTCTTCGAGATCCTGGCGCGGTTGAAGGCGGAGGGCCGCACCATCATCCTGGTGGAGCAGAACACCGAACGCGCCGTGGGCGTGGCCGATCACGTCTACCTGATGCAGGGTGGCAAGGTGATCCTGTCGCAGAAGGCCAGCGAGGTGGCGCTGGATCACCTGCATGATCTTTATTTCGCACGATGAGGTGGGGCGGCGATCTGCGCCGCACAGGTCCCGCCCCGCGTGAAGCTTGCTGCAAAAAACAACGCCCCGCCGTCTCACGACGGCGGGGCGTTGTTCATGCTACCGGCCGGATTCAGGCCTTGGACTTGCCGTCCTGTGCCTTGGCCGCAGCCAGCGCGGTCATGTTGATGACACGGCGCACGGTGCTCGACGGGGTCAGCACGTGCACGGGAGCGGCCGCGCCCAGCAGGATGGGGCCGATGGTGGTGCCCTGGCCGCTGCTGGTCTTCAAGACGTTGAAGAGAATGTTGGCGGCATCCAGGTTGGGGCAGACCAGCACGTTGGCTGCACCCGTCAGACCGCTGTCGGCCAGGCCCGCGTTGTTGCGGATCTTTTCCGACAGGGCGGCGTCGCCATGCAGTTCGCCGGCGGATTCCACGTCCGGTGCCAGCTTCTTGAAGGCTTCATGCGCGGCGGCCATCTTGCGGGCCGAGGGACGCGAGGAGCTGCCATGGTTGGAGTGCGACAGGAAGGCCACCTTCGGCGGCACACCGAAGCGCGCCACTTCTTCGGCAGCGGCCTGGGCGATGCGCGCCAGCTGCTCGGCGTCCGGGGTGTCGTTGACGTAGGTGTCGGTGATGAAGAGCGTCTGTTCCGGAAGCAGCACGGCGTTCAGGGCGGCGAATTCCTGCGCGCCGTCCTTCAGGCCAATCACCTTTTCCACATGGGCCAGGTGGCCGTCGTAGTTGCCATCCAGGCCGCACAGCATGGCGTCGGCGTCACCGGCCTTGACCATCAGCGCCGCCAGCAGGCTGCCGCTGGCACGCACGTCGGCTTCGCTGCCGTCCTTGTACTGGGCGGCGTACTGCGCCACGCGGGCGTCGCTGGCCGGATCGATCACTTGCACGTTCTGGCCGATCTTGATGCGCAGGCCGGCCTTCTTGATGCCGGCTTCGATGGCGGCGGGCTGGCCGACCAGGATCGGTGCGGCCAGGCCTTCGTCGGCCACGAACTGCACGGCGCGCAGCACGCGCTCGTCCTGGCCATCAGCGTAGACCACACGTTGCGGCGCGACCTTGGCGGTGTTGAAGACGGGCTGCATGAACATGCCGGTCTGGTAGATGAAGCGGGTCAGTTCTTCGCGGTAGGCGGCGTAGTCCTTGATGGGACGGGTCGCCACGCCGGACTCGGCGGCTGCCTTGGCCACGGCCGGGGCGATCTTGAGGATCAGGCGCGAATCGAACGGGGTCGGGATCAGGTAGTCGGCACCAAACACCAGTTCCTTGCCGGGGTAGGCGGCGCTGACTTCGGCGCTGGTCTCGGCCTTGGCCAGGTCGGCGATCTCGCGCACGCAGGCCAGCTTCATGGCTTCGGTGATCTTGGTGGCACCGCAGTCCAGCGCGCCACGGAAGATGTAGGGGAAGCACAGCACGTTGTTGACCTGGTTCGGATAGTCCGAACGGCCGGTGGCGATGATGCAGTCCGGACGGACCGACTTGGCCAGCTCGGGGCGGATTTCCGGTTCCGGGTTGGCCAGCGCCAGGATGATGGGCTTGTCGGCCATGGTCTTGACCATCTCGGCGGTCAGCACGCCAGGGGCCGAGCAGCCCAGGAAGACGTCGGCGCCGTTGACCACGTCGGCCAGGGTGCGCGCTTCGGTCTTGATGGCGTAGCGCTGCTTGGAGGCGTCCAGGCCACCCGGGCGGCCTTCATAGATGACGCCCTTGCTGTCGACCATGTAGACGTTCTCGCGCTTCACACCCAGGCCGATCATCACTTCCACGCAGGCGATGGCGGCAGCACCGGCGCCGGAGACGGCGATCTTGACGGCGCCGATGTCCTTGCCGACCAGTTCCAGGCCGTTCAGCAGGGCGGCCGAGGAGATGATGGCGGTACCGTGCTGGTCATCGTGGAAGACCGGGATGTTCATGCGCGCCGAGAGCTTCTGTTCGATGTAGAAGCATTCCGGGGCCTTGATGTCTTCCAGGTTGATGCCGCCCAGGGTCGGCTCCAGTGCGGCGATGATCTCGACCAGCTTGTCCGGGTCGTTCTCGGCCAGTTCGATGTCGAACACATCCACGCCGGCAAATTTCTTGAACAGGCAGCCCTTGCCTTCCATCACCGGCTTGGAGGCCAGCGGACCGATGTTGCCCAGGCCCAGCACGGCGGTGCCGTTGCTGATGACGGCCACCAGGTTGCCGCGCGAGGTGTAGTCGAAGGCCTTCAGCGGGTCGGCTTCGATGTCCAGGCAGGGATAGGCCACGCCCGGCGAATAGGCCAGCGACAGGTCGCGCTGGTTCGACAGCGGCTTGGTGGGACGGACTTCGATCTTGCCGCGCGACGGGGTGCGGTGGTATTCGCGGGCGGCGTCACGCAGGAGTTGCTCGGCGGCAGAAATGTGTTGGGTCATGGTCTTGGTGAGGGATGAAAAACGGTCTTGAGGCAGCGGCTTGCACGACGTCTGATGTCGCTGCAGCCAGCTTGCACTGTTCTGGTTTCCTGGTCTTGAATGCGGCGGGCCGATCGGGAAGGATGGTGGTTTCTCGTCGGTCCGGAGTGGGGTACGGAAACCGGCTTCCAGTGTTGGTTGCCGGGTGGCCGCGCCTGCCTCCGCCCGCTCCGGGCTTGTGGCCGCGGGAACGGGTGCGGGGAGGGGGATATTACCTAAAAATTCACGCTTCGGGTTTTTTGCGGCCATGCCGTTTGCGTTCAGGGGGCCGCCGACGGCTGTTACAAGCTGTTTCCAAGTCGACGATTGTTGACACAAATCTGCAAGCAAGGGGCGCGCATAATGTCGTTGAGCCCGCTGATGAGGTGCATGCCGGTCATCCGTGGGAGCGGGTTGGCGCGTTGTGTCTACAGTCTGCGTTTCAATCGCGATTCACGCGTTTTTATGGTTTTTTTTTGATTGTTCAACTTTGTCGGGAGCGTCATCATGAGTCCGCAAGAAACCCAAGCCCTTCAGGATTTTCTCCAGCAACTGACGCAGGTGCAGGGCATCAGCAAGGATGCCCAGGCCGACGCGATGATCCAGGCGGCGGTGGCGCGACAGCCGGATGCGGCGTACCTGCTGGTGCAGCGGGCCTTGTTGATGGAACAGGCCCTCAACGCCACCAAGGCCCAGGTGGCCGCCCTGCAGAACCAGGTGCAGTCCTTGCAGGCCAATGCATCGGGCGGTGCGCGTAGCTCGGGCTTTCTCGATGGCAACGCCTGGGGCAATGCGCCCGCCGCAGCCCCGGCGCGAGCACAGCCTGCCGCCCCGGCTTATACGCCGGCCCCTGCACAGCCTTATGCCGCGCCCGCTTACCAGGCAGCACCGGCAGCAGCGCCTTCGTCCGGATTCTTCGGCGGCGGCATGGGCAGCATGCTGGGCACCGTGGCGGCGACGGCCGCGGGCGTGGCCGGTGGCGCCTTCCTGTACCAGGGCATCGAGCACCTCTTCAACGGCAACAGCGGATCGGGACTGGCGCACCAGAACGGCCTGAGCGCCCCGGTGGAGAATATCGAGAACACCACCGTCAACAACTACTACGGCAGCCAGGGCGACCGCAAGTCCGACCTGGCCAGCAACGACACCAGCAGCGGCGACACCAGCAGCGACCTGGCTGACCTCAGCAATTTCGACCTGGATGACAGCGGCGGCTACGACGATACGCTGGTGTGAGCCGGCGCACCCTTTGCTTCACCCCTCAGCCCGCAGGCACGCGCCTGCGGGCTTTTTCATGGGCGGGATCGTTTTTTCCTTCATTGACGGGCCCGGGCGCATCGTTTCAGCTGGCGTGAATGACCTGCGATCTGGCCGGTATCGGCTGCTGTTGACGCCGGCTGCCGCCGCCTGGAGATGGCACAATGAGCGCGCCCGGCGCAACGCGCGGCCTCCGTGCGGCGCGCCAGGCTCCCGCTTACCTCATGACCCGGTTCCCCGATGACGATAGTGACGATGGTGGTATTCGATGGCGTACAGGCGCTCGACGTCTCCGGCCCGCTGGATGTGTTCGCCGAAGCCAACCGGTTTTTGATGCCGTCTGACCGCTATCGGCTGCAGACTGTCAGCCTCGATGGCGCGGCTGTGACCTGTTCCAATGGCCTGGTCCTGCAGGCCGGGCAGACCTGGCAAGAGGGCGTTCCCTCATCGGACCTGTTGCTGGTGGCCGGCGGCCCGCCCGTGCCCGGACGCTCCTTGCCGCAGGATCGGCAGGCCTGGTTGCGCCAGGCCTGCCAGCAGGCGCAACGCTTCGGCGCGATCTGCAACGGCGCCTTCCTGCTGGGCCACGCGGGCCTGCTGGCGGGACGCACCGTGACCACCCACTGGAACGACGCTGCCGCACTGGCCCAGCTCTGTCCGCACGCCCGGGTCGAGGCTGATCGCATCTACGTCGAAGATGGCAATCTCTACAGCTCGGCGGGCGTAACGGCCGGCATCGACCTCGCGCTCTACCTGCTGCGCCGCGATCACGGCCCGGAGGTGGCGCGCAATGTCGCCAAGCGCCTGGTGGTGGTGATGCAGCGTGCCGGCGGCCAGTCGCAGTTCAGCCCCTGGCTCGATGCCATGGCTGATCCGGCCTCGCCGGTGGCCGAGGTGCAGCGCCAGATCCTGGCACAGCTGCGCCAGCCCTGGCCGGTGGCCGAACTGGCGCGTCTGGCCAACATGAGCCTGCGCAGCTTTACCCGCAGCTTCAGCCGCGAGACCGGCATGGCACCAGCCCAGTTCATCCAGCGCGCCCGCATCGAGGCCGCGCGCAACCTGCTGGAAAGTGGCGAGCTGCCCATCAAGGGCATCGCCTATGAATGCGGTTTCGGTGACGCCGGGCGCATGCGCCATGCCTTCGTGAGTGCCCTGGGCGTGAGTCCGCAACGCTATCGCGAGGCTTTCCGGCAACGCGATCCTGTCTGAGTGCAGAACTTTTGGCGTACAATGAACATCTATATCTGCAGAGTGATTGACAGGAGTTCGCCATGCGCAAATCCAATGCTGAAGCCGCCGAGACCAGGAAGCGCATCCTGGAGACGGCCTCTGGCCTGTTTCTCAGCAATGGCATCACGGCCACTGCCATTTCCGATGTCATGTCCGCCTGTGGCCTGACCCAGGGCGGCTTCTATCGCCACTTCACCTCCAAGGAACACCTGGTGGCCGACGCCAGCGCGGTGGCCTTTGACTACCTGCAGGGGCGTTTGGACGAGCTGACCAGCGGCAAGCCGCCGCGCGAGGCGCTGCAACAGATCGTGCATGCCTACCTGCGCCAGCACCAGGCCGGCGATGGCCGCCTGCTGTGCCCGCTGGCCAACCTGTCCACCGAGCTGGGACATGCCGACCAGCAGGTCAAGGAAGTGATCACGGCCGGCTACTCGCGCCTGGTCAAGCTGATCGCGGCCCCCCTGATGCGCCTGGATTACCAGGACTACATCGGCCTGGCCGAGTCCATCGTCTCCATCCTGGTGGGCGCGGTTTCGCTCTTGCGCATGGCCGATGACGAGGCCCTGGCCGACAGCATCACCGCCAACGCCGAGAACACCGTGCAGCTCCTGCTGCAAGGCGCCCCCACCCAGGCCGACCTGGTCCTGCCCCGCCATTGAAAAAAAAGTCCTGGCCGGCTTGCGCCGGGCCAGGACCAAAAACGCTGCCCTCCACAGGCAGCGGTACTCCACGGTGACGTTCAGTCCTTGCGTGCCAGTTGCTCTGCCCCCGCCGGTGCAGGGTCTTTCCAGCCCCCTCCCAACGCCTTGTACAAGCTGATGCGGTTCTGCACTTCGGCCAGCCCCGTGCGGATGCTCTGTTGCTGGCTGGCGAACCAGGCACGCTGGGCATCGAGGTAGTCGAGATAGCTGGCCTCGCCACTGTCATAGCGCAGCTTGGCCAGGTCGTGGCGCTTCTGTTCGGCGCGTTCCTGCGCCTGCACTGCACGCAGTTCATCGCCCAGCGTGGCGCGTCCGGCCAGGGCATCGGCCACTTCGCGGAAGGCGCCCTGGATGGTCTTTTCGTACTGGGCAATGGCGATGTCGCGGTCGGCCTGGGCCACGCCGAGATTGGCGCGATTACGGCCACCATCAAAAATCGGCAGGGTGATCGACGGCAGGAAGCTCCATGAACGGCTGCCCGATTCGAACAAGCCATTCAAGGCATCGCTGGCCGAGCCGAAGCTGCCGGTCAGGCTGATGCGCGGGAAGAACGCCGCCCGCGCCACGCCGATGTTGGCATTGGCCGCGCGCAGCAGGGCTTCCTGCTGGGCGATGTCGGGCCGCGCCGTCAACAGGTCCGAGGGCAGGCCGGCCGGCAGCTCGGCCATCACGCTGGCGCTCCAGGAAGCGTCGGGTCCGGGCAGCAGGCTTGCGGGCACCGGCTGGCCCAGCAACAGGACCAGCGCGTTTTCATCCACGGCACGCTGGCGCTGCGCCTGCAGCACGGCGATGCGGGCCGCCTCCAGCAGGGAATCGGACTGGTGCAGGTCGTAGTCGGAACTGGCGCCCATGTCGCGCAGGCTGACCTGGCGCTGGTGCGAAGCCGTGCGGCTCTCCAGGGTCTGGCGCGCCAGGGCCAGCAGGCGCTCGTCGGCCACCAGCGCTTCATAGCTGTAGGCCACTTGCGCCACCACGCTGATCTGGGTGGTCTTGCGCGCCTCCTCGGTGGCGTTGAAGCGCTCCAGCGCCGCACCGCTCAGGTTGCGCACCCTGCCGAACAGGTCCAGCTCGAAGGCAGTCACGCCCAGGCCCACGTTGTAGGCGGTGGTCAGCCCGCCCTTGCCGGCCGGGGCCACCGCATCGGGTGTCTGCTGGCGGGCACCCGAGACGCCCAGGTTGACCGTGGGCAGGCGGTCGGCCGACTGCACCTGGTAGAGCGCACGGGCGCGTTCGATGTTCAGGGCTGCCACGCGCAGGTCACGGTTGTGCTCCAGTGCCAGGGTGATGAGCTGGCGCAGCGAGGCGTCGCGGAAGAATTCCTGCCAGGGCAGGCTGGCCGCCGGGGTGGCCGCTGCCGCGTCGCTCGCGCCGGGGGCCACCTTCTCCGGCCATTGGGTCTGCACCGGCAGGTCCGGCCGTTCGTAGGTCGGTGCCAGCGAGCAGCCGGCCAGGAGGGTGGCGAAGAGGACCGAGGCCCCGCCCAGGTGTTTGATCATGTTCATGCGAACTCCTTGGAGTGGACAGGCTTGATGGGAGAGACGACGGCCGCAGGCTTGCGCACCTTGAACCACAAGGAGTACAGCGCCGGCAGGAACAGCAGGGTCAGGACCGTGCCCACACCGACGCCGCCGATGAGGACGTAGGCCAGCGGACCCCAGAAGGTGGAGTGGGTCAGCGGAATGAAGGCCAGCATCGCCGCCACCGCCGTCAGGATCACCGGACGCGCACGGCGCACGGTGGACTCGATCACCGCCTCATAGGGGCTGAGGCCGGCGTCGAGGTCATGCCGGATCTGGTCCACCAGGATGAGCGTATTGCGCATCAGGATACCGGCCAGCCCGATCAGGCCCAGGATGGCGTTGAAGCCGAAGGCCTGGTGGAACACCAGCAGCGTGGGCACGGCGCCGACCAGGCCCAGCGGGGCGGTGGCGAACACCATCCACATGGTGGCGAAGGAACGGACCTGCAGCATGATGATGGTCAACATCAATACGATCATCAGCGGGAACAGCTTGGCCAGCGCCTGGTCAGCCTTGGCGCTTTCTTCCACCGAACCGCCGGTGTCGATGCGATAGCCCGGGGGCAGGCTGGCCTTGAGCGCGGCCAGTTGCGGCAGGATCGCGTTGGTCACGTCGGGCGGCTGGCTGCCGTCGCGGATGTCACCTTGCACGGCGATGTAGGTCTCACGGTTGTAGCGTTTGAGGACGGCATCTTCCATCCGCGTTTCCAGCCGCGCCACCTGGGCCAGCGGTACGCTGGCGCCGCTGTCGGTGGTCAGCACCAGGTTGCGCAGGTCGGCCAGGTTGCTGCGTTCGGCATGGGGGCTGCGGATGAGCACATCGACCGTACGCAGGCCTTCGCGCACCTGGGTGGCGGGGATGCCGTTGAGCATGGCCTGCAGCTGGGTAGCGGCGTCACGCGGCGAGAGGCCGACCTGGCGCAGGCGCTCCTGGTCCAGGCTCAGGTGCACGTTGGCAGTGCGGTTGCCCCAGTCCATGTGGACGTCGCGCATGTCGGCGTTGGCAGCCATCACCACGCGCACCTGTTCGGCGATGTCGCGCACCCGGTCCAGGTCCGGACCGACCACGCGGAACAGCACAGGGAAAGGTACCGGCGGGCCGAACACGAACTGGCTCACACGTACCCGGGCTTGCGGGAAGCGGCCTTCGGCGATCATCTTGCGGATCTTTTCCTTGAGCACGTCACGCTCGGCGGGGCCAGCGGTGAGCACGATCATCTGGGCGAAGGCCGGATTGGGCAGCTCCGGATTGATCGAGAGGAAGAAGCGCGGCGTACCCTGGCCGACGTAGCTGGAGACGATCTCGGCTTCCGGTTCCTTGCGCAGGTTCGCTTCGATCTGCTTGACCACGGCGTCGGTGGCGGCAAAGGCGCTGCCCGGCGGGAGGTTGATTTCCAGCGTCAGTTCGGGCCGTTCGGAGTTGGGGAAGAATTGCTTCTGCACCGCTCCCATGCCCACGCCGGAGAGCAGGAACAGGGCCACCGTGACGGCCGCCGTCAGCCATTTGTGGTCCACGCACCACCGCACCAGGTTGCGCAGGCGCACGTAGTTGGGGGTGCTGTAGATCTCGTCGTGGCCACCGGCCTTCACCGGGATGTTGGGCAACATCTTTACGCCCATGTAGGGAATGAACAGCACCGCCACCACCCACGAGGTCAGCAGCGCAAAGGCCACCACCCAGAAGATGTTGCCGGCGTATTCGCCTGCGGTGGAGCGGGCAAAGCCGACCGGCAGGAAGCCGATGATGGTCAACAGCGTTCCCGAGAGCATCGGTGCGGCAGTCGCCGTCCAGGCATAGGTGGCGGCTGCCACCCGGCTCAAGCCCTCTTCCATTTTCACCACGATCATCTCGATGGCGATGATGGCGTCGTCCACCAGCAGGCCCAGCGAGAGGATCAGCGCGCCCAGCGTGATGCGGTCGAACACGCGGCCGGTCATGAGCATGATGACGAACACCGCGCCCAGGGTCAGCGGGACGGCGGCCGCGACCACCACACCGACGCGCCAGCCCAGTGTAGCCAGGCTGACCGCGATCACCACAGCCAGGGCCATGAAGAACTTGATCATGAATTCGTTGATCGCTGCCTTGATGGCCTTGGACTGGTCGGCGATCTGTTCCAGCGTGATGCCGGTGGCCAGGTCACCTTGCACCTGGTGCTGGAAACCGCTCAGGTCCTCGCCCAGTTGCAGGCCGTTGTAACCCTTCTTCATCACCACCCCCAGCACCAGGGCAGACTCGCTCTGGGTGCGGATGACGAAGCTGGCCGGGTCTTCGTAGCCACGGCGTATCTCGGCGATGTCGCCCAGCTTGACGGTGCGCTCGGCGCCCACGATGGGAATCGCCTTGACGGCCTCGATGCTGTCGATGGCGCCGTCCAGGCGCAGCTGCACGCGCGGGCCGCTGGTCTCCACAAAGCCGGCGGAGGTCACGGTGTTCTGCTTGCCCAACGCATCGATGATGGCTTGCGCCTTGATGCCCAGCGTCGCCAGGCGCTGGTAGGAAATGTCGACGAAGATGCGTTGCTGCTGTTCGCCCAGGATGTTGACCTTCTGGACGCCGGGCACGCGCAGCAGGCGCTGGCGGATATCCTCGGCCTGCAGGACCAGCTGGCGGTGCGGCAGGTTGCGGGCTTCCAGCGAGAAGAGCGAGAAGTAGACATCCGAGTATTCATCGTTGATGAAGGGACCGTAGACGCCGCGCGGCAGGTTGGCGGCTTCGTCGCCGAGCTTCTTGCGGACCTGGTAGAACTGTTCTTCCACGGTCTTGGCGTCGGTGTCATCCTTGAGATAGAGCTTCATGGTGACCTGGCCGGGACGCGAGGCGGTTTCCACGCGGTCATAGGCTTCCAGTTCCTGCAGGCGCTTTTCCAGACGGTCGGCGACCTGCTCCTGCATTTCCTGGGCGGTGGCACCGGGCCAGGCAGCGGCGATGGTCATGACCTTCACCACGAAGCTGGGATCTTCGGCACGGCCCAGGCGGAAGAAGGCGAAGATGCCGGCCACGCTGATGGCGATGATCAGGAACAGCGTGATGGCGCGCTGCTGCACGCCGAAGGCGGAGAGATTGAAGCGGCTCATGATCCGCTCCCCATGCGGGTTTCCGCCAGCAGTTGCACCTTCTGGCCGGACTTGAGCAGATGGCCGCCCATGGCCACCACGTGCTGGCCGGGGGTCAGCCCTTGCGAGACGCGTACCAGTTCTTCGCCCAGCTGGGCCACCTTGACCGGCTGCAGGCTGACGGTCCCGGACTTGTCATCGATCACCCACACTCCCGTGCCCTTGCCCTGGTCCACCAGGGCGCTCAGCGGCAGGCGCACCCCCTCTGCGGCGGGCGCGGCGACATGGATGGTGACGGTCGCGCCCAGCGGCGCACGGGCGGCGCTGCCGCCCAGGGTGTAGCGCGCCAGGTAGGTACGGGTTTGGGCGTCGGCCACGGCGGCCAGTTCGCGCAGGGTGGCCGGCGCGCTTTGGCCGGGCTCGCTGAAGAGGGTGGCGGTGGCGCTGCGGCGGGCCACGTCCAGTTCCTGTTCGGGCAGGTAGACCTGGGCTTCGCGCGCGCCATTGCGCGCCAGCGAAACCACGGTCTGGCCGGCGGCGACCACCTGGCCCACATCGGTGGGCACGGCCAGTACCACGCCATCCATGTCGGCCTTCAGTACGGCGTAGTCGCGCTGGTTTTCGGTTTCGCGGGCGCGGGCGGCGTCGGCGCGGGTCTGGGCCACGGCGGCGTCGGCGGCGGCCTTGGCCTGTTCATAGGACTGGGTGGAGATGGCGCCATGTTCCAGCAGCTTGCGCAGACGCGCTTCCTCGGCCACGGCCTGCACCTGGCGCGCCTGGGCGGCTTCGACCGCAGAACGGGCGGCCGCCAGGGCCAGGTCGTAATCGACGGCATCGATGCGCATCAGGGGCTGGCCACGGCGCACGGTCTGGCCGGGATCGACCAGGCGTTCGACGATCTTGCCGGCCACCCGGAAGCCCAGGTTGCTTTCAGTGCGGGCGTGGACCACGCCGGTAAAGCTGACGCGCTCGCTGCCGGCCGCTTGCACGGTGACCCAGGCCACCTTGGCCACGGTGTCCGCCGGCGGCGGCGGATGGCCGCAAGCGGCCAGGGAGAGCAGGAGCGTGGCGCTGATGACGGTGCGCCGGGGCAGGCGGGAGAGCAGGGTGTGCATGGAAGCCTCGGAGAAAGGAGCGAGCGTTGAAGGGCTGACTGGGATCAGCGAATATTAGAGTACATCTAACCGCTAAATATAGATTATCAGCGAACTCTAAAAAATTCAAGGCGTTTCTGCCGGGCTGGTTGCGGGGGATGCCTGGTGTGTGGCGGCAATGCTTCAGATGCCTGGGCTGGAGGGTGCCAGCATGGCGTGCAAGGTCTTGCGGCAATTGGCCAGGATGGCCGTTTGCGTCTGGGCATTGACGGCCACCCGGGCCAGCATGACGGCGCCGACCATGGCCGTCACCAGCGCCGCCCCGAGCTCGGCGGGCTCGGCCGCGCCGGCCTGCTCGGCCAGCCTCTGGTAGAACTGCACCAGCAGTTGGTGGCCTGCCATGGCGGCGCCCCGCACCACCGGATCGGCCCGCCGCAACTCGCTGCCCAGGTTGGGCAGGGGGCACATGCCGTCACAGTCGTGGCCGCTCAGCTGGTCCAGATACATGTCCACCGCCAGCACCAGCGCCTGCTGCGGCGTACGGCCGGCCACCGCTTGGGCGAAGGCGGCGAACATGTGCTCGTTGGCGGCCTTGCTGGCCTCGACGATGAGTTGTTCCTTGGAACGGAAATGACGGTAGAAGCCGCCCTGGGTCAGCCCGGCCGCCTGCATGATGCTGGCGATCCCCGTCTGCGCCAGGCCATCGGCCAGGAACATGCGGGTGGCCGTGGACAGGATGCGCTTGCGCGTATCCAGCGTTTCCTGCTTGGACTTTTTCATGGCGTGAACTCCTGTTGCAAATCTGTTTTTGCAATTTAGAGTTCAAATATAATCTATTTATAGATGTTTACCGAACTCTAAATTGTTTCAATTTCTGTTTGGAGTCTTTGTGCCGAGGTTTTCTCGTCGCCACTGCGGTGGCGTGATCAGCACGATGTGTCGCCGATGAGACGGCGAGAAAAAAATCTGCATCTGAATATGATGATCATCATATTTCGTGGTATCGTCTGCCCATGAACTCAATCGCTACTAGCAAGAAAGAGCAATCCCATCGGCGCATCGTGGCCGCTGCGGCGCGCGTCATGCGCCGGGACGGCTTCAAGGGCGTGGCAGTGGCCGAGGTGATGAAGGAAGCCGGCTTGACGCACGGTGGTTTCTACGCGCACTTTGCATCGCGCGATGCGCTGCTGGCCGAGGCGGTCATCCACGCCAGCGAAGAAAGCGGCGCCATGGTTTCCGACTACGTCGACAAGCTGGCCGCACGCAATGGTGACCGGTTCCGCAGTTTCGTGGAGGCCTATCTTTCCGAAACACATATCGATGCATGCGAAAACGGCTGCCCCGTCTCCGCACTCTGCAGCGAAATGCGCAGCCAGGCGCCGGAGGTGCTGGCGTCTTCGCGGCAGGCCGTTTTCAACCTGCAGGCTTTGGTACGCCGGGTGCTTCCTGCTCATCACGGTGATCAAGCCAGCTGGACGATCGCCGCGACCATCAGCGGTGCCATGCAGATGGCCCGGGTGTTGGGAAACGGCAAGCAGGGACGCGCATTGCTCGCTTCGACCCGCGCCGAACTGCTGGAACGATACGCAGACTGAAGAATTTCCTCACGGAATGCGTCATGCACAGCACGCTGTGTCATGCATTGCGGGGTGGTGGTGTGTTCCATCCCGTTTTTTATTGCCGCATAATATGATGGTCATCATATTTTGTCATCTGAATCTGGTTTGAAAGAAACGTGTCACCGATCTGAAAACGCTCTGGTGACTGAACAAACAAGCTGACGTACAACGCAAGTCCCCTCCAACCCACTGAAAGGAATCATCATGAAATTCGAAAACGCAGTCGTACTGGTCACCGGCGCCAATCGCGGTCTGGGCCTGGAATTCGCTCGCCAAGCCCTGGAACGCGGCGCCAAGCGCGTCTATGCTGGCGCCCGTGACGCCTCGTCGGTCAAGCTGGCTGGTGTCAAGCCGATCCAGCTTGACGTCACCAAGCGCGAGGACGTGCTGGCCGCCGCCGAGAAGATCGGCGATCTCACCATTCTGATCAACAATGCCGGTATCGCCCAAACCGGCGGCTTCGTGCCCGCCAACGCACAGGCCCAGCTGCAGGATCACCTCAACACCAACCTGTTCGGCATGCTCAACCTGAGCCAGGCCTTCGCTCCCATCCTGGCCAGGAACGGCGGCGGTGCCATCATCAACATGCTCTCGCTGCTGAGCCTGGTCAACACGCCCGTACTGGGCACCTATGGCGTATCCAAGGCGGCCGCCTGGGCCTTCACCAACGGCCTGCGCCAGGAACTGCGCCAGCAGGGCACCCAGGTCGTGGGCGTGCACGCAGGTTTCATCGATACCGATCTGGCCCGTGGTTTCGATGCGCCCAAGGTCACTCCGGAAAGCGTGGTGCGCAATACCTTTGATGTGGTGGAAGCGGGCGGCCTGGAAGTGCTGGCCGATGAGCCTAGCCGCCAGATCCAGCAAGCGCTGTCGTCGTCGGTGTACCTGACCGATATCCTGGCGGGCTGACACGCACGTCCCGTACTCCGGTGCATTGGCACCGGAGACCAACCACAGGGGAGGACCCATGAAGCAACAAAAGATAGTGTTGGTGACCGGCGTGTCTTCCGGCATCGGCCGGGAAACGGCACGTGTGTTCGCCATGCAAGGGCACAAGGTGTACGGCACCGTACGCAATGTCGACACTGCCAGCGCGATTGCAGGGGTGGATCTGATCGCCATGGACGTGCGCGATGAAGCCTCGGTTGCACGCGCCATCGGCGCCGTCATCGAACGCAGCGGCACCATCGACGTCCTGGTCAACAATGCCGGCGTGTCGCTGGTAGGGGCGGTGGAAGAAACTTCCGTGGCCGAAGCGCAGGCGCTCTTCGAGGTCAACGTGATGGGCTTGCTGCGCACCAGCCAGGCGGTCTTGCCGCAGATGCGCAAGCAGGGCAGCGGCCGCATCGTCAACGTCAGTTCGGTGCTGGGCTTCCTGCCGGCGCCGTACATGGGCCTGTATGCCGCTTCCAAGCATGCGGTGGAGGGATTGTCGGAAAGCCTGGATCACGAGACCCGCCAGTTTGGCGTGCGCGTGGTGCTGGTCGAGCCGGCCTATACCCGCACCAGCCTGGACCTGAATGCGCCCAAGGCAGGCAGGAAGATCGCCGCCTATGACGCCCAGCGCACGGCCGCCGCCGCGGCAGTGTCGCAGCATGTGCATCAGGCGCCGCTGGCCGAGACGGTGGCCCGCACCATCGTCGCGGCTGCCCTCGATACGCGCTGGAAGATGCGCCACACGCCCCCGGGCCAGGCGTCGCTGCTGACCAAACTGCGCCGCTTCATGCCGGCCGGGCCGGTGGATTCGGCGATCCGCAAGGGGCTCAACCTGGCCTGAGGCGCGCCAGCCTTGCCAAGGCGGGTGGCGCTATCCGGCCTGCAGGTGTGACGACATACAAGAAAAATAGAAAAAAGCGGCTGTTTTCTTTAGCCCAGGCAGAAGCTAGTAGAAAAAAAGTATCAGAAGAATTGAAGAATGTAGAAGTTGGTAGAAGAATTGCGGTTCAAGCTAAAGCAGGCCTGCTTTCATCGGGATGCAGAACGTGTCTATTAAATGCTCTTTATTTTCCAGGCATTGCTTAGTCCACTACGTCAATAACCATTTCTAAATAGCAACATTCAAGAAAGGTATTCATTTAACCAAACTGTTTCAAAAAGTTACAATTTGAATGCGTGTACTTAACGTCGCGCATTGCGAGCTCTTCTGTAGCAAAAAAATGATGTTGTAACATTTTGATACAAGAGTTACAGAATCGTACGCATATGTCGGAATAATCGGCACGAATTTTCAGTTGAGAAGAATTTTTCGCCCTAGAGTGAAGTTGACGCGGGCTGAGGATTCCATGAAGATGCGGGCCGTTTGACAAGTCGATTGTGACTGTCGCAACCGATAGAAATGTGCATCTAAAAAATGAAGCGATGCACTACTGAGAAGGGATTGTTAGTGATGTTGATTTGCTCGCAGATTTGACCCTCTCCATTTGACCCACCTTCCATTGCCTGCTGAAGGCAGCCACCCGGTCATACGACCCCTCGTATCCCAGCTCTCTTAAGTCCAGGAACATCTGTTTCAGGGTCCTTCTTTGCTTCCGAGATTTGACCGCCTCTGCGCTGAGCCAAGCGGAGAGCCTGGCGGTGAAGTCATCGAGCGAGCTTGGCGAACGCCTTGCTGGATAAGCAGGTTCGCTGACATCGGATCGGATGTAGCGGCGAACTGTGTTGCGGGATATGTCGAGCCTGCGGGCGATTTCCCGAATTGAGATGCGGTCTCTGATGTACCAGCGTCGAATAATTCCAAGTAGGGCCACGTCTATCACTCCGTTCTCCCGCTCGCTGTCATGAGCAGGATTGTGGTCTAAACATGGGTCAACTTTGGATGCAAATTTCCTGGGAAAGTGGGTCAGTTTTCAATGCAAATCAACACCTGACAGCAGGGCAGCAGGCTGGCTTGACTTGCGGCTGAGCTGGCCTTATGATGCATACACATCGATGCATATGCATAGGTAATCGCAACTGACGGGACCGGCTGAACCGGCCCCGTCAGTTTGTTTATCCGGCTGCCGCCCGCGCCCTTTCTGGAATGCCCATGAGCAAGGACATCTGCACCTGCGCCCCCCTGCGCCGCCTCACGCGCAGGATCACCATCATCTATGACCATCACCTGCAGGACAGCGAGCTGAGCATCACCCAGTATTCGCTGTTGAGCCGCATCGGCCGCAAGGGTCCGATTGCCAACATCGTGCTGGCGCAGGACATGGGCATGGACCGCAGCACCCTGAGCCGCGCCCTGAAGCCGCTGATGGCGGCCGGCTGGATCGAGACCGTGGACCTGCCCGACGAGGCCCTGCTGGACAAGCGCTCCTTCGCCCTGCAGCTCTCGCGCGCCGGCCGCGCCAAGCTGGACGAAGCGCGTCCGCGCTGGCGCCGCGCCCAGGACGAGATCGATCGCCGCCTGGGTCCCAAGCTCGCCCGTGAATTCAACGACCTCATCGAGGACGCCTACGCTCGCCTGCAGGACGCCTGACACCTCACGCGGCCACCAGCCCGGTTTGAACTGCAATGAAAACTGCTTCACCCGACGACTCCACCTCGCCCATCCACTTCGCCCAAACTGCCCTCCCGACAGGATCGCAATGAACAAACTGACCCAATCGCTGGCCAACGCCGTCACACCCCGCTTCCACTATGCCTGGGTGGTGGTGGGCGTGATCTTCCTCGTGCTGCTGTGTTCGGCCGGCATCCGCGCTACGCCCTCGGTGATGATCCTGCCGCTGGAGCAGGAATTCGGCTGGAACCGCTCCACCATCTCGGTGGTGATCTCGGTCAACATCGCCCTCTATGGCCTGATCGGTCCGTTCTCGGCGGCGGCCATGCAGCGCTTCGGCATCCGCCGTGTGGTGCTGGGCGCGCTGGTGCTGCTGGCGGCCGGCACGGCCTTGTCCACCCTCATGCAGATGCCGTGGCACATGCTGCTGTCCTGGGGCTTGCTGGTCGGTGCCGGCACCGGCGTGGCCGCCAATACCCTGGGCGCAACCATCGTCAGCCGCTGGTTCGAAACCCGCCGTGGCCTGGCCATGGGCTTGCTCACCGCCAGTGCGGCCACCGGACAGATGGTGTTCCTGCCGCTGATGGCGGCCATGGTGGGCAGCTATGGCTGGCGCTCGGTGGCCTTCCTGGTCTCGGCCGTGGCGCTGCTGGCCATCCCGCTGGTGTGGTTGCTGTTGCCGGAAGGCCCGGCCGCCATCGGCCAGAAGATGGTGGGCCAGACCAGCGAGACGGCCGATGACGGCCGCTCCAAGCGCAATCCCCTGGCCATCGCCCTCGATGCCTTGCGCACCTCGGTGCGCATGCCGGACTTCTGGCTGCTGTTCATGAGCTTCTTCGTCTGCGGGCTCTCCACCAATGGCTACATCGGCACGCAGTTCATCGCCATGTGCAATGACTACGGCATCAACGAAGTCAGCGGCGCCTCCATCCTGGCCGCCATGGGCATGCTGGACCTGGTCGGCACCACGCTCTCGGGCTGGCTCTCGGACCGCTACAACCCGCGCGTGCTGCTGTTCTGGTACTACGGCCTGCGCGGCCTGGCGTTGATCTTCCTGCCCTATGCCTTCGGCCTGCAGTATTACGGCCTGGCTATCTTCGCCATCTTCTATGGCCTGGACTGGATCGCCACCGTGCCGCCCACCGTGCGCCTGGCCAATGACGTCTTCGGCCGCCTGGCTGCGCCCATCGTGTTCGGCTGGATCGTGGCCGGGCACCAGCTCGGCGCCGCCACCGCCACCACCGTGGCCGGCTACATGCGTGCCACCTTGGGCAACTACACGCTCTCCTCCATTCTGATGGGCATCGCCTGTCTGGTCGGTGCGGTGCTGGTGTTGCGCATCAAGGGACACAAAGGTCAGCAGCCCCAGCAGCCGCAGGTGGCCAGCGCGTAAATTATTTCACCTGCGTGTTTTGGAGAAGGCCATCTTTCTTGTGGGAGGTGGCCTTTCTTTCATTTAACGGGCATATGGGGCAATCGCGGGGGCAGGGTGCCCGTGCGAGAATGCGCTCATCGGCCAGCAGGGGTGCTGGCTCATTTTCCCGGCTCGATGATGAACAAGACACTCCAGCAATCCCGGCGGCGTCCTGTAGCGCTGCTGCCTGCCATGGCGCTGCTGCTGGCCTGCGCACTCGGCTTGGCGCCTGGCGCCCAGGGCAGCGAAGCGCTCATGCCCGCCGTGGAGAACAAGAGCCCGCTGCAGTTGCCGGCGCAAGCCACGGCCCGCCCGGCCTACCTGGCACGCGCCCAGCGCCGCTTCGACCAGGGCAGCCAGGGCAGCCAGGTGATCGGGCAGTTGCAGGGCGGCATGTTCTGCACCCGCAAGAACGAGATCATCTGGAACCAGAACAGCGCCGATGTCATGTTGCCGGCCAATGCGCTGTTCCAGCGTTTTCGCAGCGAGCTGCAGCAGCATGGCTATCCCGTGCCCTCACCGCCGGCCGAGCCGCTCTTCCGCGAACAAGGCGCACAGGCCGCCGGCGAGCGCGCGCCGCCGCCGGACTTCAACCTGCAGGTGGGCGTGATCATCAACCAGTTGCAGACCAACCTCTGCGCCAAGGGCAGCGACGGCTGGACCGGCGAGGCCTATGTGCGGCTGGAATGGCAGGTGTTCGCGCCCGAGCAGCGCAAGGTGATTTATCGCGGCATGAGCGAAGGCGTGTTCCGTTCGCGCGAACGCAGCCTGGAGGGCAGCATGCCGCCGATTCCGATGGAGGCCTTCGGTGTGGCGGTACGCAATCTGCTGGCCGACCCGCGCTTCGCACTGGCCCTGCAATCGCCCTATGACAGCGTGGCGGCCGCCGCCAACGGCAATGCCGACAGCGCGGTGGCGCGCGCGCCCGCACCCGCACCCGCGCCGCCGGGCAGGCCCTTGTCCATCGACAACCAGCCCGCCGAGCGGGGCAGCAGCGAGATCGCCCAGCGCATGCCCGAGCTGCGGTCGGCGGTGGTGACGGTGCTCACCGAGCGGGGTTCCGGGACCGGCTTCTACATCGGCAGTTCCGGCTGGCTCTTGACCAACCAGCACGTGATCGGCCAGGCCGGCGCCGTGCGCGTGCGCCTGCCGACCGGCCGCGAACTGCTGGCAGAGGTGGTGCGGGTGGATGCGGCACGGGACATCGCGCTGCTCAAGACCGAGGCACCTGGCGTGCGGCCCATGCCGCTGCGCATGGGGGAGCCGGGCATCGGCGAGGATGTCTATGCGCTGGGTTCGCCGCTGGGCGATGCGTTCAACACGACATTGACGCGCGGCATCCTGAGCGGCGTGCGCAAGGTACGCGATCTGGATTTCCTGCAGAGCGACGTGGCGATCCTGCCGGGCAGCAGCGGCGGTCCCTTGCTGGACAAGTCAGGCCAGGTGATCGGCATCACCGTGGCCGGGCTGGGTGCCAAGGGTTTGGCGGGGATGAATTTCTTCATTCCGGTGGGCAGTGCGCTCCAGCGGCTGCAATTGCAGTTGCAAAATCCGGAACCCCACAAGCCGTGATTGGCCGGGCCATTCGCAACACCCATTGCGGGGAGGCATTATTAATTCGAAGTTAATAATGCATTTGGCGCGCTGACGACGGTGGTTTCCCTACCTCGGTGCCGCAAATGCCCAGAGGGCGCTCAGGACATAGTTCAGCACCAGTACGAGCAGTGTGACGATCAGTTGCGCAAGACGATAGTCCCATCCGGTCCAGTGCAGCAGGAGCTGCAGCAGCAACGCATTGAGCACCAGGCTCAATGCGGCAATGAGCATGAAGCGCAGGATCGTGCGGCGATATTTTTCCTGGCTGGCAAAGGTCAGTCGATGGTTGAGCACGAAATTGAGCAGCGCACCCACCAGGGCACCGCAGGCAGTGGCCATGACGGCGCTCTGATGGAAGCATTCCACCAGGGTGAGCAGCACCGCGTAGTGCGCCAGTGTTCCTACTGCCCCCACCAGCGCAAAGACCAGGAATTGCATCGGTCGCAGCCGCGCTGGCTGCAGTTCTCCGGCCGGGCGCTCAGCCATGCGTTGAGGCTGGTGTCGTATCGCTGCCCGTTGCGCTCGCCTGGGCGCGATGACAGTGACGGATCACGTAGATGGGACGCTGTTTGCTCTCCATGTAGATCCGTCCGATATATTCGCCGAGGATGCCCATGCCGACCAGCTGGAGGCTCCCCGTGAACAGAATCGCCACCAGCAGCGAGGCATAGCCCGGCACATCGACCCCGTGCAACAAGGTGCGGAGGACGATGTAGAGCGCATAGAGGGAAGTGATCAGGGTACCGCTGATGCCCAGGTAGGTCATGATGCGCAGCGGGACGGTGCTGAAGCTGGTGATGCCTTCGAGCGCGAAATTCCAGAGCTTCCAGCCGGAGAATTTGGTCAGACCGACTTCCCGCGCCTGGCGTGCGTATTCCAGCGTCACCGTCTTGAAACCGACCCAGGCGAACAGGCCTTTCATGAATCGCTGGCGTTCGGGAAGCTGCCGCAGCGCATCGACCACGACCCGGTCCATCAAACGGAAATCACCCACGTTTTCCGGGATCTTGATGCCGGAGAGTGCATTGTGGAAACGATAGAACAGCGAGGCGCTCTGGCGCTTGAGGTAGGAATCGCTGCTGCGGTCGGTCCGTTTTGCCAGGACCACTTCGGCGCCTTGCTCCCACTGCCCGATCATCTGCGCGATCAACTCTGGCGGGTCTTGCAGGTCGGCGTCGATGGGAATGACCGCATCGCCGCCGGCGGCATCGATGCCGGCCGTCATGGCCGCTTCCTTGCCGAAATTGCGGGAAAGTTCGAGGACCGTGAAGCGCGGGTCGCGCTGGTGCAGTTCCAGCAGTTCGCGCAGCGTGCTGTCGCGGCTGCCGTCATCGACGCAGATGATCTCGAAGCGATAGGCCGGCAGTCCCGCGGCGATGGCAGAGATGGAGCGGGCGAAGCCATCGACGCCGCCCCCTTCGTTGTAGAACGGGACGACCAGTGAAATGGTCTTGGGGCGCGTCATGATGGGGTCCTCACCGGGCGGAGATTTCTTTGAGGTGGAAATAATTGGCAAAACAGACGTTTTCCCATTGGCGCGGATCGGACAACACGTCATTGAAATACGTGATCGGCTTGGGCTCGCGGGTGTAGGCTTTGACCACCAGGGACTGGTGGTCGGACTGCTCGATGGTAGCGAAGCGCTCATCCATCAGGCGACGCAACGCTGCACTTTCTTGCAGCTCGGACCAGACCGGCAACACCGTGGCTGCCGGGATCAGGACGGCACTGGCCACTGCGCCCAGCACCACCACCGAGAGCAGGCCGGCCACCACCGGACGCGGCGTATCGTCGCGCGCCGAACGCTTGCCGTTGAGCCACCACGCCGCGATCATCGCCATCACGTTGATCAGCAGGAAGTCGATGGTGCGTGAGCGTTCCGGTCCCAGTTCGTTGAGCGCGTAGACACGCGGGAAAATGCCCGCCCACAGGGCCAGCAACAGTACGCCAATGAGCACGGCCACCCGCAAGCCCTGGGGCCTGGTCGACGGTGCGATGCGGCAGGCCCACATGAGGACGAAGAAAATCAAGGAATGCAGGATGAGCGTGACGACGTATTTTTTGAAGAGCAAGCCCAGCGAGTCCAGCAGCGCCGCCACCAGGCTGGTGTCATGGACGGTGGTCGCTGCCCGCGCGAAGTTGCCGGGGGCCAGGCCCGCCACCAGGGTGCCGGCGAGTGCGCCGAGCGCTGCCAGCAGGTACAGTGCGCCACGGCGCTGACGCAACAGCAGCCAGGCGCTCAGGATGGCCACCAGCGTCAGATGCACCAGCGAGGCAACTTCGTTGAAACCAGCCAGCAGGAAACCGCCCAGTGCCAGCCACACCAGACGCATTCCCTTCGCTTCGACGGCACCGCAGCAGATCTTCCACTCTTGCGCCATCAGCACCAGCAGCAAGGCACATGCGGTGCCGTAGGTAGCGCCGCCGGAGAGCCAGAAGAGCGACTCCCGCATCCGGAAGGTGGCCAGCAGCATCATGCAGAACAGCACGTAGAACGGCCAGGACCGCAGTCCGACCGCACCCAGGAAATGCCACGCCGCCAGCAGGTTGAGCAGCAGGATGGTGAGCGGCACCAGGTAGTAATGGTCCAGCAGCAGCGTGCGCGCGGCGGCGAAGGACGAGATGAGCACGGTGGCGGCGAAGCGTCCGCCCCAGTTGAAGTATTCAAACACCAGGTTCGACCACTGGCCGCGCTGTTGCGCCCCGTGGCCGTAGCAGAAGTCATCCACGGCAGCGATGGCATGCCAGCCGTTCCATGCGATCCAGGCGAACAGGGCAAAAGCACCGGTCAACAGAAGCACGCGCACAATGGCGGCCAGTCTGGCATCCGTAACGCGAGAGCCCATGCGGGAGAAAGTGGGGGTAGTGCTTGCCATGAGAGAGTGATTCCAGTCGGTTTTTGACCGGCGACATTGTACAGAAGGGTAGGCCCGCTCTGCCAGCGACTGTCCGTGGTATCGCTACCAGCACCGGTGCTAAAATGGCGCCCATGCCAGAACACCGCGTCTTTCCCGTCGATTCCTCCACTGATCCCAGCTCCAAGTCACGCGACGACGACAGCGCCGAACCGCGCCGCCGGGGTCCGCGCAAGAGCGGCGGTGGCATCACGCTGCGCGATGTGGCGCAGCTGGCGGGAGTGGCGCCGATCACCGCGTCGCGTGCCTTGAATACGCCCTCGGCGGTCTCGCCCAAGGTGTTGCAGAAGGTGCGTGAGGCGGTCGAGAAAACCGGTTACGTGCCCAACCTGCTGGCCGGTGGACTGGCCTCCAACAAGAGCCGCCTGGTGGCGGTGGTGGTGCCCACCGTCATCGGCCCGGTGTTCCAGGAAATCGTCCATACCCTCACCGAAACGCTGGCTGCGGCCGGCTACCAGGTCATGCTGGGCCAGAGCGGCTACGAGAATTCGCGCGAAGATGCGCTGCTGGAAGCCATCATCGGCCGCCGTCCCGATGGCGTGGTGCTGACCGGCATCATGCGCTCGGCAGAAGCGCGCAAGCGGCTGCTGGCCAGCGGTATTCCGGTGGTGGAGACCTGGGACCTGACACCGACCCCAATCGATATGCTGGTGGGCTTCTCGCACGAAGCCATCGGCCGCGAAGTGGCGCGCTACCTGCATGCGCGGGGACGCCGCAAGGTGGCCGTGGTGGGCGGTCGCGACGAGCGCAGCCAGCGGCGCATGAATGCCTTCGCGCAGGAGTGCGCGGCGCTGGGCATGCAGCAGGGCAGGGGCGAGGTTCCCATGCATCACGTCGTCGCCCCGACGACGCTGGGGCAAGGACGCCAAGGTTTGGCCGAACTGCTGCAGGCGCAGCCTGATCTGGATGCCATCTTCTGCAGCTCCGACTTGCTGGCGCTGGGCGTGATGATCGAAGCGCAAAGCCGCGGCCTCGCCATTCCCGGGCAACTGGCCGTGGTCGGTTTCGGCGATCTGGAATTCTCGCGCGATCTGCAGCCGCGTCTGACCACGGTGCGCATCGATGGCACCGGCATCGGCCAGCGCGCCGCGCGCTTCATCATCGAGCGCGCCTCGGGCGGCGAGGTCAGCGAGCGTATTGTCGATGTCGGCTTCTCCATCATTGCGCGCGACAGCGCCTGATATTTCTCCGTTCTGTTTCTCCCTTGCTGATGAGTTGATGCCTTGAGGCAATCACCAGTTTCCCGTTGACAGTCAAATTTGGTACCGCTACCATGCATTCATTCTGAATTTGGTACCGCTACCAAATTGCAATCTGATCGATTCCGTCCCGGAGAGAGCCCGCCATGACCCAGAGCCCAGTTTTTGCATCGTCCCCGATATCTTCGCCCTCCCGGCACAATGGCGCGCCGCGCGTGACCGACATGCGCGTCATCCCGGTGGCCGGGCATGACAGCATGCTGCTGAACCTGTCGGGGGCGCATGGCCCGTATTTCACGCGCAATATCGTTGTCCTCACCGACAGTGCCGGTAATACGGGCGTGGGCGAAGTGCCGGGCGGGGAGGGCATCCGCCAGACGCTCGATGATGCGCGCTCGCTGGTGGTGGGCCAGTCCATCGGCAATGTGCAGGGCATCCTCAATCGTGCCCGCACCGCCTTCACTGACCGCGATGTGGGCGGACGCGGCCTGCAGACCTTTGACCTGCGCATCGCCATCCATGCCGTCACCGCCCTGGAGGCGGCCCTGCTGGACCTGCTGGGCAAGTTCCTCGACGTACCCGTGGCTGCCTTGTTGGGCGAGGGCCAGCAGCGCGATGAGGTGGAGATGCTGGGGTATCTGTTCTACGTAGCCGATCGCCGCAAGACTGATCTGCCGTATCTGGCCGCAGCGGATGCGGACGACGACTGGCTGCGCCTGCGTCACGAAGCCGCGCTCACGCCGGAAGCGGTGGTGCGCCTGGCCGAGGCGGCCTATGCACGTTACGGCTTCAATGACTTCAAGCTCAAGGGCGGCGTGATGCGCGGCGAGGAGGAGATCGCCGCCGTCACCGCCTTGGCCGAGCGCTTCCCCAAGGCACGCATCACGCTCGATCCGAATGGCGGCTGGCTGCTCAAGGACGCCATTCGCCTGTGCCGCGACCAGCATGATGTGCTGGCCTACGCGGAAGATCCCTGTGGAGCCGAGGACGGCTATTCCGGCCGCGAAGTGATGGCCGAGTTCCGCCGGGCCACGGGCCTGCAGACCGCTACCAACATGGTAGCGACCGACTGGCGCCAGATGGGCCATGCGATCTCGCTGCAATCGGTGGACATCCCGTTGGCCGATCCGCATTTCTGGACCATGCAGGGATCGGTGCGTGTGGCGCAGATGTGCCATGCGTGGGGCCTGACCTGGGGTTCGCATTCGAACAACCACTTCGATATTTCCCTGGCCATGTTCACCCATGTGGCAGCGGCCGCGCCGGGCAAGATCACGGCCATCGATACCCACTGGATCTGGCAGGACGGCCAGCGTCTGACGCGTGAGCCGCTGCAGATCGTAGGCGGCAAGGTCAAGGTGCCGGCCAAGCCTGGCCTTGGTGTGGAGCTGGACATGGAGCAAGTCGAGGCAGCGCACCAGACCTACCGCAACATGGGGCTAGGCGCACGCGATGATGCAGTGGCCATGCAATACCTGGTCCCCGGCTGGAAATTCGATCCCAAGAAACCTTGCCTGGTGCGTTGAGCAAGGGTCTTCATCTGTTTTGACGAGGCTGCGAGAAGAGCGCGATCAACGCGTCGGCGGCCTGCACTTTCTTTCATCAACCGGCAGTACGGGCTCATACGAGGAGACAACCCGTGAATCCATCCCAGTCCTCCCCTGCAGCGAACCAGGTCCTCACCTCGGCGGTGAGCAAGATCAAGTGGCGCATCCTGCCGCTGTTCGTGGCCATGTTCATCATCAACTACATCGACCGCGTCAACATCGGTTTCGTGCGCAGTCACCTCGCCACCGATCTTGGGATCGGCGCAGCGGCCTTTGGCCTGGGCGCGGGCTTGTTCTTCGTCGGCTATGCGATCTTCGAAGTTCCTTCCAACATGCTGCTGCAACGCTATGGCGCGCGCGCCTGGCTCACGCGCATCATGTTCACCTGGGGCCTGGTGGCGGCTTGCATGGCCTTCGTGCACAGCGAGACCAGTTTTTATTTCATGCGCTTTTTGCTGGGCGTGACCGAGGCCGGTTTCTTCCCGGGCGTGGTGTATTACTTCACGCAGTGGCTGCCCAATCATGAGCGTGGCCGGGCCATGGCAGTGTTCCTGTCGGGCTCGGCGATTGCATCGATTCTCTCCGGTCCGATCACCGGCGCGCTGCTGTTGATTGAAGGTGGCGGACTGCATGGCTGGCAATGGATGTTCCTCATCGAGGGCGGGGCGTCGATGCTGTTCTGCGTGGTGGTGTGGAAGGTGCTGGACTCGACGCCCCGTGATGCCAAGTGGCTCTCGCCGGAACAGCGAGAAGCCCTGGCCACGGTCATCGCGGCCGAGCAGGAGCAGCGTGCAGCCAATCGTCCGCCGCATGTCTCGGCGCTGAGCTTGTTGCGCGATCCGCAGATCGTGCTGTTCTGCCTGATCTATTTCGCCATCCAGCTGACCATCTATGGCGCCACTTTCTGGCTGCCGACCATCATCAAGAAGATGGGGCACTTCAATGATTTCCAGGTTGGCCTGTTCAATTCGATTCCGTGGATCGTGGCCATTGCGGCGATGTATGTCTTCGCCGTGCTGGCCGCGCGCTACAAGAAGCCGCAGTTCTGGGTGGCGACCACGCTGGTGATCTCGGCCATCGGCATGGCCGTCTCGGCCTCGGCCGGTCCGGTGGTCGGCTTCGTGGCAGTGTGCTTTGCGGGTATCGGGTTCAAGGCGGCTTCGTCCTTGTTCTGGCCGATTCCGCAGGCCTATCTGGATGCGCGCATTGCGGCAGCGGTGCTGGCACTGATCAATTCGCTGGGCAACCTGGGCGGCTTCTTCGCGCCGGCTACCTTCGGTTACCTGGAGCAGAAGACCGGTTCCATCCAGGGCGGCCTGTATGCCCTGTCGGCGGCGTCGCTGGTGGCGGCGGTGCTGGTGTTCCTGGCTCGGACCCGGCCGTCGGTGCAGGGTGGGGGTGGTTCGGCAGAGAGCCGCACGGAGGCGGTGGCCAAGCACGCGGTCTGAGCTCGTTCCATTATTGATTTCTCCGAGGTCTTTCCTCGTTTGCGTCCGCCCGCCCGTGGTCCCACGGTGCGCCGGGCGCATTTTTACGGGATTGGCGCGCGCCGCATTTGTCCAAGCGCAGGGACAGTCCGCGCGCCTATAATGGCATCCTGCAATCCGCCATCACGGCGGAACAGCCACCGCCTCCCAGGTGGTGAGACATCAAGGCAGCCGGCCATGGACACCCTCTACCACCTGATCGAGCAATACGGTCTGATCCTCGTTTTCATCAACGTGCTGGTCGAGCAGCTGGGCGCGCCGGTGCCGGCCTATCCCACGCTGATCATCACCGGTGCGCTCTCGGCGACCGGACGCTATTCGCCGGCGCTGTTGCTGCTGCTGGCGGTGAGCGCGGCGCTCATTGCCGACTATTGCTGGTACCTTGCCGGGCGCCGCTACGGCCGCCAGATCATGTCGCGGCTGTGCCGTATTTCGCTCTCGCCGGACTCCTGTGTGCGCCAGACCGAATCGATCTACCTGCGCTGGGGCGCGCGTTCGCTCTTGCTGGCCAAATTCATTCCGGGCTTCGCCTCGATTGCCAGTGCGCTCTCGGGCACCATGGGCACGCGCCGCATCAGCTTCGTTTTATGGGATGCGGCCGGCAGCGCCCTGTGGGCGGGATTGGGGATTTTCCTCGGTTCGCTCTTCAGCTCGGCGGTGGACGACCTGCTCAATGTGCTGGCGCAACTGGGCCATTACGGCATGCTCATGATTGCCGTGGCGTTGGCGGCCTTCGTGGCCAACAAGTGGTGGCAGCGCCGGCGTTTCCGCAAGTCGCTGGAGATGGCGCGTATTTCAGTGGAAGAATTGAATACGATGCTCGAAGAGGGCAATGCGCCCACCATCATCGATGTGCGTTCGCCGATGTCGCAGCTGGATGGCCGCATTCCGGGTGCCGTCACCATTTCCAACCAGGAAATCCAGACCTTCGTCTTCGATGGCCCCGTCGAGGGTGAGGTGGTGGTGTATTGCGCCTGTCCCAACGAGGCCTCGGCGGCCATGGTGGCGCGCCAGCTGATGCGGCGCGGCTATACGCGCGTGCGGCCGCTCACCGGCGGCATCGATGCCTGGCGCGCCGCGGGTTACGCCATCGATGTCTGAATCGCGGTGCCCTGGCGGATGGTCTTGGTGACCGGCGTCTTTTCGCAGATCTCGGCCAGGCGCGTGAGTTGTTCTTGCGTCAGGGCATTGCCGAAGCTGATCTTGCGGGTGATGGTTTCCAGGCCGCTGTCGTCGCGCCCGAAGTGGGCGTCCACCGAGATGCTGCCCAGATCCCAGCCCTTGCGGTCGGCATACATGCGCAGCGTGAGCGAGGTGCAAGAGGCCAGCGCGGCCAGCAGCAATTCATAGGGCGCGGGGCCGGTGTCCTTGCCGCCATTGCTTTCGGGTTCGTCGGACTTGAGCTGGTGGATGCGCGCCTTGATGTCCTGGGCGTAGCCGGCGGCGTTGTGCAGGGTGATGTGGGCCATGAGGGTCTCCGTTGGGCAAGTGATCAATGTGACCGGTGATTGTGTCACAAGGCTCACACCAGCGTGCGTACCGAATTGGAAATGGCGCGCGCGCACTCCAGCACCAGGGGGCCCAGCTTCTTCTCGGCATCTTCCACATTCCAGCGGCTGGTCGGTGCAACCACATGAACCGACGCCACCGGCCGGCGCTCGCTGTTGAACACCGGGGCGGCGATGGTCATGTCTCCCAGGAACAGTTCTTCCCGGTTGCTCGCAAAGCCGCGTTCACGGCTGCTCTCCAGCAACTGCATGATGTCTTCCACGTGGGTCCGGGTATGCGGCGTGTGCTGCGTGCGCTCGCTGGCGGCCAGGATGGCGCGTGCCTCGGCAGGGTCGAGGCCGCTCAGGTAGGCGCGGCCGGAAGCCGTGCAGTACATCGGGATGCGGCTGCCGATGGGCATGTGGATGGGGATGAATTTGCTGGCCACGAAGCGCGCTACATAGACCATCTCGCAGTCGTAGGGCTCGGTCAGGTTGACGGTCTCACCGGTGATGTTGGCCAGCTCCGAGAGAAACGGGTTGGCCACGTCCACCAGGATGTCGGCGGCCAGATAGTTGTAGCCCACCTCCATGACCTTGGGCGTGAGCTGGTAGCGGCGCGTCTTGGGATGCTTGCAGACATACCCCAGCATTTCCAGCGTATGCACCATGCGCTGAGCCGAACTCTTGGACATGCCGGTGGCGCTGGCCACGTCGCCCAGCGTCATCGTGCGGTGCTGGGCATCGAAGGCGCGCAGCACGGCCAGCCCCTTTTCCAGTGATTGATTGAACAGCAGGTCCGAGGCGGTCTGGTCGGGCTCGTTCATGCGCGCTCCTGGAAGAGAAGTGGGGAAAAAGTAATCGCTTTGATTTTACGATAATTTGGTCCGCGCGTATCGAATATCGATACATAAATATCTATTGACGATTCATGTAAATTAAATATACTTATTTCAACGCGTCATATTGATATGCATGCCGCGCATCGAGGCCATACCGGGCAGTCCGATGCGAGGCCGCTTCGGGTGTTGCAGCATCCGGTTCCGAGAGGGGCCGCCGCAGTCCTTGCAGGTCCACGCACCGCCGAGGGGTTTTGCACCGTCGCGCGGACTTCCAGCCGTCCATCCTGATCGCGCCTGGTCGCGGTCTCGCGCCAAAGGGGAAGTTGTATGAAGCCATTCCATTGCCTGTTCAAACACCTGCTGGGCAGCATCGCCCTGGCCGCCACGCTGGCTGCCGCGCCCGCCATGGCACAGTCGAGCTACAACGTGGGGGCGACCTCCACCGGTGTGCCCTTCACCTTCCTTGACATCAAGACCAACAAGCTGCAGGGCATGATGGTCGATACCGTCACCGCCGTGGGCAGCAAGGCTGGTTTTGCGGTCAACATCCAGCAGACACCGTTTTCTGCGCTGATCCCTTCGCTGACCGGAAACAAGATCGACATCATTGCCGCAGCGATGTTGAAGACCGAGGCGCGCGCCCAGATCGTCGATTTCAGCGATCCGGTCTATTCGTATGGTGAGGGTCTGTTCGTCAATGTCCAGGACACCAGGAGCTACAAGACCCTCGATGACCTCAAGGGCGAGATCGTCGGTGCACAGGTGGGCACCGTCTTTGTGGATGCCCTGAACAAGAAGGGTGGTTTCAAGGAAGTGAAGACCTATGATTCGGTGGCCGACATGATGCGCGATGTCGGCCTGGGGCGTATCAAGGCTGGCTTCGGTGACCGTCCCATTGTTGCTTACCAGCTGTCGCAAGGCGCCAATCCACAGGTGCGCCTGGTCAAGGAATATCAGTCCACCCTCATGGGTGACGTCTGCCTGGTCATCCGCAAGGGGGACCCCAAGCTCATGGAACGCTTGAACAAGGCCATCGCCGAGCTCAAGGCCGATGGCACGCTGGCACGCATCGTGGAGCAGTGGAAGCTGAACTGATCCGGGCATTCACCGTTTTCATCTTCCGCCCAAGAGGCGCCGCTCCACCGGCGCCTTGCCGGCCCGCTCCCCTACCTGCCCCCCTTCTGCGCCCATGCTTGTGCAAACCGTGCTGGACTTCCTGCCCATCCTCCTCAAGGGAGCGCTGGTCACCGTCGAAGTCACGATCCTTTCCTTCCTGCTCAGTTCGGTGATCGGACTGCTGCTGGCCCTCATGAAGGTCTCGCGCCTGAAGCCAGTGGCACTGGCTGGCGCCACCGTCATCAACATCATCCGCGGGCTGCCGATCATCGTGCAGCTGTTCTACATTTACTTCGTGCTGCCTGACATCGGCATCCAGCTCTCGGCTTTCCAGGCGGGTGTGATCGGCTTGGGCATCGCCTATTCGGCCTATCAGGCGGAGAACTTCCGCGCCGGTATCGAGGCGGTGGATGTGGGGCAGATCGAGGCGGCGCAGTCGATCGGCATGCGCGGGCCGCTCATCATGCGCCGCGTGATCCTGCCGCAGGCCTTCCGCATCGCCTTGCCGCCTTATGGCAATACGCTGGTGATGATGCTCAAGGACTCCTCACTGGTGTCCACCATCACGGTGCTGGAAATGACGCGTGCCGGCCAGATGATCGCCTCCAGCACTTTCCAGAACATGACGGTCTACACCACCGTGGCAGTGCTGTATCTGCTGCTGTCGTTGCCGCTGGTGTTCGTGATTCGCCGTCTGGAGATCCGTCACGGCAAGGGGAGGGCACGATGATCGAGGTCAAGCATATTTCGAAGTGCTTCGGGCAGCACGAAGTGCTCAAGGATGTTTCTCTGTCCGTGGCCGAGGGCGAGGTCGTCTGCCTGATCGGACCGTCCGGCTCGGGCAAGTCCACGGTACTGCGTTGCATCAACGCACTGGAGTCTTACGAGCGCGGCGATATCTTCATCGACGGCCAGCGCGTCGACCGCGATGGTCCCGACATCCATCGCTTGCGTACCCGCGTGGGGATGGTGTTCCAGCGCTTCAACCTGTTCCCGCATCGAACGGTGCTGGAAAACGTCACCGAGGGTCCGGTCTTCGTCAATGGCGTGCCACGCGAGCAGGCGCGGGCACAGGCCATGGCGCTGCTGGACAAGGTGGGCCTGGCCGCGCGCTGCGATGCCTATCCTTCCCAGCTCTCCGGTGGCCAGCAGCAGCGCGTGGCCATCGCACGCTCGCTGGCCATGCAGCCCGAAGCGATCCTGTTCGACGAGCCGACCTCGGCGCTGGACCCCGAGCTGGTGGGCGAGGTCCTGGCGGTGATGCGCACGCTGGCCGCCGATGGCATGACCATGATCGTGGTCACGCACGAGATGGGTTTTGCGCGCGAGGTGGCTGACCGCGTGTGCTTCCTGCACAGCGGCAGCATCGTCGAATCCGGCACGGCAGCCCAGGTGCTGTCTGAACCGCAGCATGCGCGTACGCAGGATTTCCTGCGGCGCGTGATCGGCAAGTGAGAACGAGGCCTGAGCCATGACACAGCAATCCAATGCGGCGTTTGCGCCGTCCCTGTGGGCGGCTACCGGCGGCGATCCGCTGGAGACCCCGCCCCTGCAGGCCAGCGCGCGCTATGACGTTGCCATCGTCGGCGCCGGCTACACCGGGCTGTCCACCGCGCTGCACCTGGCCGAGGCTGGAGTATCGGTGTGCGTGCTGGACGCCCGTGCGCCTGGCTGGGGTGCATCCGGCCGCAACGGCGGCCAGGTCATCCCCGGCCTCAAGTACGATCCCGACCAGTTGCGGGTCCTGTTTGGCAGTGCCAAAGCCGATCCTTTGATTGCAGCCATTGGTTCGGCAGCCGACACGGTATTCGATCTGATCGGCCGTCATGGCATCGATTGTGAAGCTCAGCGTTCCGGCTGGATCCAGCCCACGCATTCGCCCAAGGTGATGCGTGCGCTGGAAGCACGTGCGCAGCAGTGGATGGCCGAAGGCGCGCCGGCGCGGTTGATGGATGGGGCAGAAGTGGCGCGACACATCGGCACGGGCGCCTATGTCGGCGGATGGAAGGACGAGCGGGCAGGCAGCCTGCATCCCCTGAAGTATTGCCGGGGCCTGGCGCAAGCGGCGCAGCGGCTGGGCGTGGCCATCCATGGGGGCACCCCCGTGGCGCGCCTGGAACGCCGCACCAGCGGCTGGCGCCTGCATGCCGCGCAGGGTCCCCATATCGATGCCGAGCGCGTGGTCCTGGCCACCAATGGCTATACCGATGACCTGTGGCCGCACCTGCGGCAATCGGTCATCGCCGCCAACAGCTTCATCGTCGCTACCCGGCCGCTGCCGCCAGCGCTGGGTGCAAGCATCTTGCCCGGGGGCGAGGTTACTTCGGATTCACGCCGCCTGCTGCTGTATTACCGGCGCGACGCCGAGGGCCGCCTGCTCATGGGCGGACGCGGCCCCTTCCGCGAGCCGCGCGGACAGGCGGATTTTGCCCACCTGGAACGTTCTGTGGCCCTGCTGTTTCCCCAACTGGCCGGGGTGGAGTTTGACTACCGCTGGTCAGGGCGGGTGGCCATCACGCGCGACTTCCTGCCGCACGTACACGAACCTGCTGCCGGGCTGATCATTGCATTGGGCTACAACGGCCGTGGCATCGCCATGGCCAGCACCATGGGACGTTGTCTGGCACAGCGCCTGACCGGTCAGGCGGGCAGCGTGTTTCCTTTCCCGGTGAGTACCATCCAGCCCATTCCGCTGCATGGCCTGCAGCGTTTCTACATCGCCGCAGGTGTGGCCTGGTACAGTGTGCTGGACCGTTTTTCCTGAACACTGCAGCAGTTGCGGCAGTTGCGGCAGCTGCGCCAGACGAAAAAAAACCACGCTCGCGCGTGGTTTTTTCTTGCCGGGAGGCAGGGTGATCAAGCGAAGTTCTTGGCCACGAAGTCCCAGTTGATGATGCCCCAGTAGTTCTCGACGTACTTGGCGCGTGCGTTGCGGTAGTCGATGTAATACGCGTGTTCCCACACGTCCACGGTCAACAGCGGCTTGCTGTCGGTGGTCAGCGGGGTGCCGGCGCCGGTGGTGTTGACGATGTCCAGGGAACCGTCAGCCTTCTTGACCAGCCAGGTCCAGCCGGAACCGAAGTTGGCCAGGCCTTGCTTGGTGAACTCGGCCTTGAAGGCGTCGAAAGTACCCCACTTGGCGTTGATGGCGTCAGCCAGCGCGCCGCTCGGAGCGCCTTGGCCCTTCGGGGTCAGGCCGTTCCAGTAGAAGGTGTGGTTCCACACCTGGGCAGCGTTGTTGAAGATGCCGCCGGAAGATTTCTTGATGATCTCTTCCAGGGACAGGTTTTCGAATTCGGTACCCGGGATCAGGTTGTTCAGGTTGGTCACATAGGTCTGATGGTGCTTGCCATAGTGATACTCCAGGGTTTCCTTGGAAATCGTGGGCGCCAGCGCGTCCAGATCGTAAGGCAGTGCCGGAAGGGTATGTGCCATGATGAATCCTTTCAGTCTTGTTGGTTTGCTACGAAGGGGTCTTTTCCGAACCTGCGATTCTAAAGCGGAAGACAATTCTTTGCACTCGGTCAAATCTGGCGCGCGTCTGTCGCGCATCGGCCTCCAGTGCGGCAATGCGAATGGTTCCCAATGGGAGGCGCCGGTCGCCAGCGCAGGCAAGACCGTAGATGCCAGTCCCCGCAAGACGTTCCAGCTCATCGGCGCCCTGGCTGCCGTTGGCTACACCCGTAATACGCCGCGCTGCGCTGTATTGCGCCGGAAAATGCTTATGCCAAAAAAGTCTGCCACAGCCGTCAAGCAGGGCGGCCGGATCAGCTCAATCCAGCCGTGGCTGCACGCTGGCAATGCCGACCTCGGCACTGCCTTCGGCCAGGCGGATGGTCACTTCGCTGCGCGCGGCCAGCTCGGCCGGGGCGTGCAATACACGGCCCTGGCGGTCGCTGACGATGGCGTAGCCGCGCTCCAGCGTGCGTTGCGGATTGAGTAGTTCGAGCTGCGTACTCAGCCCCGCCAGCGCCTGCCGCTGGCGCAACTGCCGGGCGGCCTGCGCTCCTTGCAGGCGCCGCGTCAGGTCCAGCAGGTCGCGCCGGGCGTGGGCCGTGTCGGGAATCTGGTGCGACAGGTGGGTGGCGAGTTGCTGCAGGCGGTGGCGCATGCGGGTCAGCGGCACGCGGGTGGCGTGGGCAAGCCGGGTTTGCAGCGCGGCCAGTTTTACGCGTTCGTGCTGTATATACGCACTCGGGTTGACCAGGCGGCGCGAGAGCCAGTCCACGGTCTGCGCTTTTTCGGTCAGGTTGCGGCGCAGGGCGCGCGTGAGCTCATTGGCGTGGCCGCGCAGTTCAGCCAGCCAGTCCTCGCGCGCAGTGGCGGCCAGCTCGGCCGCGGCCGTGGGGGTGGGCGCGCGCAGGTCGGCGGCGAAGTCGGCGATGGTGAAATCGGTTTCGTGGCCGACACCGGAAATCACCGGCATGCTGGCCTCCACGATGGCGCGCGCCACCACTTCTTCATTGAACGACCACAGGTCTTCGATGCTGCCGCCGCCACGGCATACCAGCAGCACATCGCATTCGGCGCGCCCGGAGGCAGTGCGAATGGCATTGGCGATGCGCTGCGCCGCGCCTTCGCCCTGCACGGGCGTGGGGTAGAGCACCACTTCCACATGCGGGGCACGGCGGCGCAGGGTAGTCAGCACATCGCGCAAGGCAGCGGCCTGCGGGCTGGTGACGATGCCGATGCGGCGCGGGAAGCCCGGCAGGGCGCGCTTGCGGTCGCGGTCGAACAGGCCTTCGCGTTCCAGTCTTTCCTTCAGTTGCACGAAGGCGGCGTAGAGGTCGCCCACGCCGGAGCTGCGGATGGCTTCCACGTTGAGCTGATAATCGCCGCGCGGGGCGTAGAGCGTCACCAGGGTGCGCACTTCGACCTTGTCGCCTTCGCGTGGCATGAAGCCGGCGTATTGCGCGCGGCCCTTGAACATGACCGCACGCACCTGCGCCCCGTCATCCTTGAGGTTGAAATACCAGTGGCCGGAGGCGGCGCGGGTGAAATTGGAAATCTCGCCCTTGACCCAGATCAGCGGGAAATTGCGCTCCAGCATGCGCGCCACCGCCTGGTTCAGGCCGGAGACGGTCAGGATGGGTGGGCCGCCGTCGGTAGCGGCGGCGGCCGGCATGGCCTCCGGACGCGGGCGGGCAGCGGGGAAGGGCGGGAACTTGTCGGCAGGCATGGGACGCGGGGACTCCAGGGGCGATACAATGCCGCATTGTAAAGCCAAGCTGGCTGCGCTTGCCGAGCCGCGCGCAACCGGCTACATTCTGCACCGCAGAAACGGGCGTGCCGGACAAGGGCCGCCGGCTGCATCAGATTGACCGCTCATCCGCATTTCTTAGGAGTACGTTTTGCTCGCCATCATCCTCGCCGCCGGCTGGCCGATCTGGCCTTTGCTGATCGCTTCCATCATCGGCCTGGCGCTGGTCATTGAAAGACTGGCCTACCTGCGCCGCGCGCGCGTCCTGCCGCCGGACCTGCTGGGCGAAGTGGTCCGGGTCTACCAGAGCGGTCGCGTCAACGAGGACGTCATCGACAAGCTGGAACAGAATTCGCCGCTGGGCCAGGTGCTGGCCGCCGGCCTGCGCAACGTCGATGCCCCGCGCGAAGTGATGAAGGAAGCCATCGAGGAAGCCGGCCAGGCCGCCGCGCATCGTCTGGAGCGTTTCCTGACCACGCTGGGGACGATCGCTTCGCTGGCGCCGCTCATGGGCCTCTTTGGCACCGTGGTCGGGATGATCGAGATCTTCGCCTCGCAGAACGCCGCCGGAACCAATCCGGCGCAGCTGGCGCACGGCATCTCCATTGCGCTCTACAACACCGGTTTCGGCCTGGCCATTGCCATGCCGGCGCTGGTGTTCTATCGCCACTTCCGGGCCCAGGTCGACGGCTTCGTGGTTGACATGGAACAGCAGGCCGTCAAGTTCGTGGACATCGTCCACGATGTGCGCCGCTGATCCTGGACGACGGAGAACCGCATGAACTTCCGCAAGGGCCGTCCCCGCGAAGACCTGGAGATCAACTTGATCCCCTTCATCGACGTGCTGCTGGTGATCGTGATCTTCCTGATGGTGACCACCACCTACAGCAAGTTCACCGCCCTGCAGGTCACGTTGCCCACGGCCGATGCCCAGAAGGCGCTGGAACAGCCCTTCGAGATCAACATCGCCATCGACGCCAATGGCCGCTACGCCGTCAACAACAAGCGCATCGCTGCGCGGGATGCGCAGGGGCTGTCCGAAGAAATGCAGGCAGCGGTGCGCAGCAGCGGCAGCAAGGCCGATCCGGTCATCATCATCAATGCCGACGCGCTGGCCACACACCAGACCGTGGTCAACGTGATGGAGGCCGCACGCATGGCGGGTTATCCCAAGCTGACCTTCGCGGCGCAGTCGAGCAGCAAGTAGCCGGCCGCGAGCCGCACTGAAAATTTGCCAATAGCTTCACGTCATCCAGCAGCGATGGCGCGCCGGCCAGGTCCCGCCTGGCCCGCGTTTTTTTTATTCACTGGAACCCCAACATGGCCGAATCCAGGCCCACTGCCGAAGCCATCCTGACCCGCGCCTGGCAACAGCGCGGTCTGCTGGCCTGCCTGCTGTGGCCGGTGTCGCTGCTCTTTGGCGCGCTCGCAGCGCTGCGCCGCGCGCTCTTCGCGCTGGGCATCAAGCGCGCCGAACGGCTGCCGGTGCCGGTGATCGTGGTGGGCAACGTCTTCGTCGGCGGCACCGGCAAGACACCGTTTGCGATCTGGCTCATCGAGGCCTTGCGTGCGGCAGGCCTGCATCCCGGCGTGATTTCGCGCGGCTATGGCGGCGGTGCCGGGCAGACGCTGGAGGTCACGGCCGATGCGGCGGCGGCCCAGGTGGGGGACGAACCCTTGCTGATCGTCCAGCGCACCGGTGTGCCGCTGGTGGTCGGCCGGCGCCGGGCCGAGGCCGGGCGCGCCTTGCTGGCCGCGCATCCTGAGGTGGATGTGATCATTTCCGACGATGGCTTGCAGCATTACGCGCTGGCACGCGACATCGAGATTGTGCTCTCCGATGCGCGCGGTGTGGGCAACGGCTGGCTACTGCCGGCCGGGCCGCTGCGCGAGCCGGCTTCGCGCCGACGCGATTTTTCGGTGGTCAATGTCGGCGCGCAGGGCAGAGCATCCGGCGGCGCGCATGCCATGCGGCTGCAGGCGGACCAGGCCGTGCAACTGGCCCCGCCCGGTACGCGCAAGCCGCTGGAGCGGATGGGCGAGGGCGGCGTGCGGCTGGCGGCGGTGGCCGGGATCGGCAACCCCGGGCGGTTTTTTGCGACCTTGGAAGCAGCGGGTTTGTCCTTTGCGCGCCATCCCTTGCCCGACCATTTTGATTTCGCCATCGATCCTTTTGCAGGCCTTGCGGCCGATGTCATCCTGATCACGGAAAAGGATGCAGTAAAATGCAGGGCTATCGAGGCCATCCGAAACGACCCGCGCATCTGGGTCGTGCCTGTCTCGGCGCGCATCGACGGCGCGCTGGCTGAACATATAGTGGAGAAACTCCGTGAACGCCCGACTGCTTGATATCCTGGTGTGCCCCATCTGCAAGGGCCCGCTGGACTATGACAAAAAAGCCCAGGAACTGATCTGCAAGGCAGACAAGCTGGCTTATCCCATCCGCGATGGCATCCCCATCATGTGGGCCGATGAAGCGCGCGAACTGACGGCGGTGCCGGCAGCGCCTGCGGCCTGACGCGGGGCCCCGGTCTTTTGATTCCCGATTTTTGCCTTCCTGCTGCGGTTGATTCCATGACCTTTACCGTCATCATCCCTGCGCGCCTGGCTTCCACGCGCCTGCCCAACAAGCCCCTGGCCGACCTCGGCGGCAAGCCCATGATCGTGCGCGTGGCCGAGCGCGCCGCGCTCTCCGGGGCCACCCGCATCATCGTGGCCACCGACCACCACGACATCCACGCCGCCTGCGAGCAGCATGGCATCGAAGTGGCCATGACCCGCGCCGATCATCCCTCCGGCACCGACCGCATCGCCGAAGTCGCCGCTGCGTTGGGGCTCACCGAGGATGAGGTGGTGGTCAACGTGCAGGGCGATGAACCCCTGATCGATCCGGGCCTGATCGCCGCCACCGCCGCCCACATCAAGGACGGCGTACCCATGGCCACGGCCGCGCACGCCATCGAGACTGCCGAGGATGCCTTCAATCCCAACGTAGTCAAGGTGGTGCTCAACAAGGAAGGCTGCGCCATGTATTTCTCACGCGCCACCATTCCCTGGCATCGCGATGCGTTTGCCAGGTCGCGTGAGTCGCTGCCCGACGCCAGCGGTCCCGATCACGCCAATGAATACGTGCCGCTGCGCCATATAGGCCTGTATGCCTACAGCAACCGCTTCCTGCAGCTCTACCCGACGCTGGCCCCGGCCCCGCTGGAACGCATCGAGGCGCTGGAGCAATTGCGCGTGCTCTGGCATGGCCATGCCATCGCCGTGCACGTGACCTCGATGGTGCCCGAAGCCGGGGTGGATACGCCCGAAGACCTGTTGCGCGTGCGCAAGCATTTCGAGGCGCCGCCGGATAGCCCCCTGGTGCAGACCATCTCCGCGCTCTGATCGCTCCTCGGCGCGGCAGGCATGATCCGGCGCAAGGCTGTGCGGATCGGCTTGCTGTAAGTTCCATGTCAAGCTGACACGACACAATCAGAGTCCGGAGACTGCTTAAAAATCAGGCGTTTGTCATGGTTCGGTAAGATTTTGTGGTAAGTTTCGTCCCAGAGCTGATGCAAACGGCGCGCAAACAAGCTGCATAACCGTCCAGATGGTAGCGATCCTCTGCCATCACGTCGCAAAAGAATTCAAGCATTCATATTCAGAAACCCTCAATTTAGGAAACGACATGCGCCTCATCCTTTTAGGAGCGCCTGGTGCCGGTAAAGGCACGCAAGCCACTTTTATCAAGGAAAAATTCAACATTCCGCAGATCTCCACCGGCGACATGCTGCGCGCGGCCGTGGCTGCGGGCACCGAGCTTGGCATCGCTGCCAAGAAGGTGATGGATGCGGGCGGTCTGGTTTCCGACGACATCATCATTGGCCTGGTCAAGGATCGCCTGAAACAGGCTGACTGTGCCAATGGCTACCTCTTCGACGGTTTCCCGCGCACCACGCGCCAGGCCGATGCGATGAAGGAAGCCGGCGTGGCCATCGACTACGTGCTGGAAATCGACGTGCCCGACAGCGCCATCGTCGAGCGCATGAGCGGCCGCCGCGTGCACCCGGGTTCGGGCCGCACCTATCACGTCAAGTTCAACCCGCCCAAGGTCGAGGGCAAGGATGACCTGACCGGCGAAGCGCTGATCCAGCGTGACGACGACAAGGAAGAAACCGTCAAGAAGCGTCTGTCCGTGTATCACGAGCAGACCGAAGTGCTGGTGGGTTACTACGGTGACTGGGCCAAGTCGGGCCAGCCGGGTGCGCCGAAGTATCGCAAGATCGCCGGCGTCGGTCCGGTGGAAGAAATCAGGGATCGTGCATTTGCCGCCTTGGCGGAGTAAAGTGAAGCGGACTTCGGTCCGCTTTTTTTTTTTATGCTGTCGCTGCTGAGGCAGCTGGCACGGCAGTACGCAAAAAACTAAGTAAACCGATCACCGGTTGTGACGCCCGCCCGAGGGCGTGGCACCGGTGGCCCGGCAAGGCACAACAACTCCAATAAAAAAGGGCGACGCAATTTGCAGGCGCAGTATCGGCCGCGACGAACCGGAACAGCAGCACCCGGACGGCGTGGCGGATGTTCGTGATTGTTGATGAGTCGTGATAACAAAGGAGACGAAGATGGCACTTGCCCTGTGGTTTGCCATTGCCTGCGGCTTGGTCGCGGTGATCTATGGCCTGGTTTCTCGGCGCTGGATTCTCAAACAGGACCCCGGCAACCCCCGCATGCAGGAAATCGCCCTGGCCATCCAGCAGGGCGCGGCGGCCTATCTGGCGCGGCAGTACCGTACCATCGCCATGGTGGGGGTGGTGCTGCTGATCGTCATTGCGCTCATTCCCGGGTTGGGCTGGCTGACCGCCATCGGCTTCCTGCTGGGGGCGGTGCTGTCCGGCGCCTGCGGTTTCATCGGGATGAACGTGTCCGTGCGCGCCAATGTGCGTACAGCACAGGCCGCCACGCGCGGCATGAACGAGGCGCTGGGCGTGGCTTTCCGGGGCGGGGCGATCACCGGGATGCTGGTGGTGGGGCTGGGATTGCTGGGGGTATCCCTGTTCTTCTGGGTCCTCTATGTCTACGGACAGGGACGCGCCGCCAGCCTGCACGATGCCATCCAGCCCTTGATCGGACTGGCTTTCGGGGCATCCCTCATTTCCATCTTTGCGCGGCTGGGCGGAGGCATTTTCACCAAGGGTGCGGATGTGGGAGCCGACCTGGTGGGCAAGGTAGAAGCCGGCATTCCTGAGGATGATCCGCGCAATCCTGCGGTCATCGCCGACAACGTCGGGGACAACGTGGGCGATTGCGCCGGCATGGCCGCCGACCTGTTCGAGACCTATGTCGTCACGCTGGTGGCGACCATGCTCCTGGGCAGCCTCATGCTCAAGGGCCTGGAAACCCTGGCGGTGCTCTATCCGCTGGCGCTGGGCGGGGTGTCGATCCTGGCCTCCATCGTCGGTTGCGCGATGGTCAAGGCGCAGCCGGGAAAGAAGATCATGTCGGCACTCTATACCGGGCTGTGGTGGTCGGCCGGCTTGTCGTTGGTCGGCTTTGCGGCGGTCACATGGCTGCTGTTGCCGCCTGAATTGCGCGCGCCCCTGATGGGCGCAGCCGTGGTGGGCATCGTGCTCACCGGTCTCATGGTCTACATCACCGAGTACTACACCGGCACCGACTTCAAGCCGGTGCGCCATATCGCCGAAGCCTCCACCACCGGGCATGGCACCAATATCATCGCCGGTCTCGGGGTGTCGATGAAGTCCACCGCCTATCCCGTGCTGGCGGTGTGCGCGGCGATCCTGGCGTCGTACTGGCTGGCAGGCTTGTACGGGATTGCGATTGCGGCGACCTCCATGCTGTCCATGGCCGGTATCGTGGTGGCTTTGGATGCTTACGGACCCATCACCGACAATGCCGGCGGTATCGCAGAGATGTCGGGCTTGCCCGATTCGGTGCGCGCCATCACCGATCCGCTCGATGCTGTGGGCAATACCACCAAGGCCGTCACCAAGGGCTATGCGATCGGCTCGGCAGGCCTGGCCGCACTGGTGCTGTTTGCCGATTACACGCATGCGCTGGAGTCCGTGGGCAAGACCGCCAGCTTCGACTTGTCCAGCCCGGCGGTGATCATCGGGCTCTTCATCGGCGGGCTGATTCCCTATCTGTTCGGTGCCATGGCGATGGAAGCGGTGGGACGCGCGGCCGGTGCGGTGGTGGTGGAGGTGCGTCGCCAGTTCCGCGACATCCCCGGCATCATGGATGGCAGTGGGCGTCCCGAGTATGACCGCGCGGTGGATATGCTGACCTCTTCTGCCATCCGTGAAATGATCCTGCCGTCGCTGCTGCCGGTGATCGTGCCGATCCTGGTCGGGCTGCTGCTGGGGCCGTCGGCGCTCGGGGGGCTCCTGATGGGGACCATCGTCACCGGGCTCTTCGTGGCCATCTCGATGACCACTGGCGGCGGCGCCTGGGACAACGCCAAAAAATATATCGAAGACGGCCACCACGGCGGCAAGGGATCGGACGCCCACAAGGCCGCCGTCACCGGCGACACCGTGGGCGATCCCTACAAGGATACGGCCGGGCCCGCCGTCAATCCGCTCATCAAGATCATCAACATCGTGGCGCTGCTGCTGGTGCCCTTGCTGCCGACGGTGTCCTGACCCGATCTGACGGCAGCCCTGATTGTCGCCGCACGGATAGTCTGCCGTGCGGCGACCTGCGCATAATCCCCGCACCGCGAAGGGAAAGCCTGCATTGCCAGGCTGGCCGATTCGTCAAATAATGCCCCCTGATGAAACCCGTCATCAATGGCTCGCCGGCCAGGCCATCCGCCTGGCTGCGCGCAGAGAAAAAACAGGAGACTCCATGCGTATCGAAGGAAATGTATTCATCGTCACCGGCGCAGCATCCGGTCTGGGTGCGGCCACTGCCCGCATGATCGCAGCAGCCGGCGGCAAGCCGGTGCTGGCCGATCTCAACGAGGAGGCCGGCAGCGCGCTGGCCCGCGAACTGGGCGGCGTCTTCGTGCGCTGCGATGTCAGTTCGGAAGACGATGCCCAGGCCGTGGTGCATGCCGCGCAAGAGGCTGGCAGCCTGCGCGGACTGGTCAATTGCGCCGGCATCGCCCCGGCCGAGAAGCTGGTCGGCAAGAACGGCCCGCACAGCATGGCGCTGTTCATGAAGACGCTCAACATCAACCTGGTCGGCAGCTTCAACATGGCCCGCTTTGCGGCCGATGCCATGGCCAAGACCGAGGCGCAGGAAGAGGGCGAGCGCGGCATCATCATCCACACCGCCTCGGTGGCGGCCTACGATGGCCAGATCGGGCAGACGGCCTATTCGGCTTCCAAGGGGGCCATCGTTGCCATGACCCTGCCGATGGCGCGGGACCTCTCGCGCAGCGGCATCCGTGTCATGACCATTGCCCCGGGTATCTTCGAGACCCCCATGATGCTGGCCATGCCGCAGGAAGTGCGCGATTCGCTGGGGCAGGCCGTCCCTTTCCCGCCGCGCCTGGGCCGTGCCACCGAATATGCACAGCTGGCCCGCACCATCATCGAGAACGTGATGTTGAACGGCGAGACCATCCGCCTCGATGGTGCCATCCGCATGCAGCCCAAATAGACGGCATTTGCCTGCCAATTCTCTTGTCCACGGCGAGGGTGCTGCTGATAAGCTCCCCTCATGGAGACCATGGAACACAAAACAGGCTTGATCCTGACCGGCGGCGGCGCGCGGGCGGCTTACCAGGTGGGTGTGCTCAACGCCCTCTCGATGATCCTGCTCGAAGCCGGCTGGCCGGTGCACAGCAATCCCTTCCCCATCATCTGCGGCACCTCGGCCGGCGCCATCAACGGCACCGCCCTGGCCTGCCGGGCAGACGACTTCGGCGAAGCCGTGCGCGAGCTGATGGCGGTGTGGAGCAATTTCCAGGTGGAGCAGGTGTACCGCGCCGATTCGCTGGGCGTGATCCGCTCGGGGGCGCGCTGGCTGTCGCTGTTCTCCTTCGGCTGGCTGCTGCGCAAGTGGCGCGCCAATCCGCCCAATTCCCTGCTGGACAACACCCCGCTGGTGAGCATGCTGCATCGCCTGCTGGACCTGCCACGGCTGGATGCCGCCCTGGCCGAAGGACAGTTGCATGCGCTGGCGGTGACCGCCTCGTCCTACACCAGCGGCCAGCACATCACCTTCTACCAGTGTGCGCAAGAGATCGAACCGTGGCGCCGCACCCAGCGCCTGGCCATGCGCGACCAGATCGGCATCGACCATCTGCTGGCCTCGTCCGCCATTCCCTTCATCTTTCCGGCCATTCCGGTGTACATCGACGGCCGTTGCGAGTATTGCGGGGATGGCTCGATGCGCCAGATCGCCCCGATTTCCCCGGCCATCCACCTCGGTGCCACCAAGGTGCTCATCATCGGTGCCGGACGCATGGGCGAGAAGGGTGAGCAGGCCCCGACCAATACCCCGCATTACCCCAGCCTGGCGCAAGTGGCCGGGCATGCGATGTCGGGTATCTTCCTGGATGGCCTGTCCGCCGACATCGAACGCATCAACCGGGTCAACCAGACCTTGTCGGTCCTGAACGATGAGCAGCGCCGCCATACGCCCCTGAAACCCATCCGTACCCTGGTGATCTCGCCCTCCAAGCGCATCGACGGCATCGCCAGCCGCCACGTCGGCAACCTGCCGCGCCCGATCCGCACCATGCTGGGCGGAATCGGGGCCACCGAGGCGCGCGGTTCGGCGCTGGCGTCCTATCTGTTGTTTGAACAAAGCTTCACACGCGAGCTGATCGCCCTGGGCGAAAGCGATACCTACGCCAAGCGCGAGGAGGTGCTGGCCTTTTTTGAACCGGATACCGCCCAGCTGCTCCAAGCCTCTGCCTGATTTGCTGCCGGTCAAGTTCCTGGCCTGCCGTGGTTGCCTAGCCGAAAGCAACGCGTTAATCTACCGAGTGCTGTTGCCATTCATTGACAAAATTGCAATTAACAGAATCAATGCAGACGATGCAGATGCGAGCCCGCTTCATTTCTTCCTTCTTCGCCCGTTACTGGCTGGTGCTGCTGACGGCCCTGATGCTGGCCGCGCCGGTGCAGGCCAAGGGGCCGGTGCCGGGCAACTTGCCCGAGGTCAATCTTGACCAGCTGCCGCGCGAAGCCCAGCAGACCATGGCCCTGATCCGTCAGGGCGGACCTTTTCCATATGAAAAGGATGGTGCCGTCTTCGGCAACTATGAAGGGGTTTTGCCCAAGCAAAAGCGCGGGTATTATCGCGAATACACGGTCAAGACGCCGCGCGCCCGCAATCGCGGGGCCCGTCGTATCGTCAGCGGGGGAGAGCCGGCCTCTTCCGGCGAATACTATTACACCAGCGATCATTACAAGACCTTCCGCCGGATACGCGACTGATCGCTTCCGGGAGCAGGGCAGGGCGTGCGAGTCCTGTTGCAGCGAGCGAAACAGCAGGCCAGCCATCACCATCACGACAATTACGACAACCACGACAGCCACACAGCCTCGCCTATGGATACTGAAGGGAAAATGAGTTTGTTCAAAACGGTGCCGCCCAATATCGTGCAGTCGATCCGCGCTTTCCGCGTGACCGAGCTGCAGCAGGAGGCCGCGCACCTGCAGCAGCATTTTCTCTATGCCTATTGCGCCGAGGCCGTGACCAAGCAGCAGGTGCTGACCACCATCGCCACCGCCTTCCAGTTTCCCCGGCACTTCGGCAAGAACTTCGATGCCCTGCATGACTGCCTGACCGACCTGACCCACAAGGCCGGCAAGCAGATCGGTTTCGTCGTGGTGCTGGAACAACTGCCCAACACCCAGAAATTCGACAAGGAAGCGCGTGAGACCTTGCTCGATGTGTTCCGCGATGCGGCCGATTACTGGGCTGAGAAGAAGGTGCCGTTCCGCGTTTTCTATTCCTTCCAGTAAATTTTCTTCACATTTTGATAAACCTTTTACGCCACGCCGGACCTTTCACATCGTGAAAACCGGCGGCGGAGGGGCCGTCAGCAGGTACAATGCGCACACCATGAGAAGCATTGTCATCCTGATTTCCGGACGAGGCAGCAATATGGAAGCCATCGTCCGTGCTGCACAGGCCGAGCGGTGGCCTGCCCGAATCGCCGCCGTCATCAGCAACCGCGCCGACGCCAGCGGCCTCGAATTCGCCGCCAGCCACGGCATCGCCACGGCCGTCGTGGCCAACCGCGACTATCCCACGCGCGACCAGTTCGATGCCGCCCTGCGCGAGCAGATCGACGCGTTCGCGCCGGACCTGGTGGTGCTGGCCGGCTTCATGCGGATCCTGACGGCGCCGTTCGTCAATCATTACCAGGGCCGCATGCTCAATATCCACCCGTCGCTGTTGCCCAGTTTCCCGGGGCTGGCGACGCACCGCCAGGCACTGGCGGCCGGCGTGAAGCTGCACGGCGCGACCGTGCATTTCGTCACGCCCGACCTTGACCACGGCCCCATCGTGGCCCAGGCCGCCGTGCCGGTGCTGGAAGAGGACAGCGAGGAGACGCTCGCCGAGCGTGTCCTGGAACAGGAACATGTGATCTATCCGCGCGCCGTGCGCTGGTTCGTGCAAGGCCGCCTGGCACTGGACGGTAGCCGCGTGCGCCTGGCCGCCGAAGCCTGAGCGCAGACGGCCAGAGGCCGCCGCGCAACCCTTATCTTGAATTGAATTGAATCTGAAGGACCTAGCATGAGATTGCCTCCCGCGATCATTCCCCATACCGAAGAACTGCTGCGCGAAGTGCTGCGCTTCACCGGCCCGGCCGACGTCACCCTGTCGCGCTACTTCCGCGACAATCCGCGACTGGGCAGCCGTGAGCGCGGCGTGATCGCTGAAGCGGTCTACGGCCTGCTGCGCAACAAGACGGTCCTGACCAACTTCGCCGAATCGGGCAGTGGCCCGATGATGCGCCGCCTGGCCCTGCTGGGCCTGGCCGATGCGGTCGGTGCCGAATCCATCGCCGGCCTGCAGGAAGGCGAAGCCGAGTGGCTGGAGCGCGTGGCCCAGATCGACCGCACCCAGCTGGCCCCCCAGATGCGCAGCAACCTGCCGCCCTGGCTGTGGGAAAAGCTGGTCGCCCGCATGGGCGAGGAAGCCACCCTGCAACTGGCCGATGCCATGAACCGTCCGGCACCGCTGGACCTGCGCGTCAATGCCTTGAAGGCTGACCGCGATACCGTCATCGCCGAACTGGCCAAGGCCCCGGTGGCCTGCGAACCGACCCCGTATTCCCCGTTGGGCCTGCGCGTGTTCAAGAAGCCGGCCCTGCAGAACCTGCCGCTGTTCAAGGACGGTGCCATCGAAGTGCAGGATGAAGGCAGCCAGCTGCTGGCCCAGATCGTCGGTGCCAAGCGCGGCGAGATGGTGGTCGACTTCTGTGCCGGTGCCGGTGGCAAGACCCTGGCACTGGGCGCGCTGATGCGCAATACCGGCCGCCTGTATGCCTTCGACGTGTCCGAAAAGCGCCTGGCCAAGCTGAAACCCCGCCTGGCGCGCAGTGGCCTGTCCAACGTGCATCCGGTGGTGATCGCCCACGAGAACGACGCCAAGGTCAAGCGCCTGGCTGGCAAGCTCGATCGCGTGCTGGTGGATGCACCGTGCAGCGGCCTGGGCACCCTGCGCCGCAATCCCGACATGAAGTGGCGCCAGAGCGTGGAAACGCTTACCGAGATGCGCGCCAAGCAAGGCTCGATTCTCGCCAGTGCCGCGCGCCTGGTGCGTCCGGGCGGTCGCCTGGTGTACGGCACCTGCAGCTTCCTGGAAGAAGAGAACGATGAAGTCATCGCCGAATTCCTGGCCTCGCACCCCGACTTCACGCTGCGTCCCATGAGCGAAGTGCTGGCCGAGCAGAAGATTGCGCTGGATACCGGCGACTACCTGAAACTGCTGCCGCACCAGCACCAGACTGACGGTTTCTTCGCGGCCGTCCTGGAGCGCCGCGCCGCTGCATGATGCGCCGGCGCTTGCTGCCTTGCCTGGCCGCCAGCCTGATGGCAGCGGCCGCTCCCGGCCTGCAGGCCGGGGAGGCGCTGCCGCCACCGCCGGTGATGGCAGCGCAGGGCACGGTGCAAACCGCCTTTGCACCCTGGGATGACATTGAGGCGTTGATTGTCGGCCAGCTTCACGCCGCCCAGCGCCAGATCCTGATGCAAGCCTATCTGCTCACCAGCCGTCCGATTACCGAGGCACTGGTGGCCGCCCGCAAGCGCGGCATCGACGTGCGCGTGCTGATGGATGCCGGCCAGCTCGACAAGAATTCCGAAGACCGCCTGCGCCAGCTGCGCGCGGCCGGCATTCCGGTCTGGCTGGAAACCGATTACCGCAATGCCCACAACAAGGTCATCATCATCGATGCAGCCTTGCCGACGGCCACCGTCATCACGGGCAGCTACAACTTCACCTGGTCGGCCCAGCACAAGAATGCCGAGAACGTGCTCATCCTCGGCAAGAACCCGCCACTGGCTGCACGCTACGCCAGCAACTGGCAGCGCCACCGCCAGGATGCCCAGGCGGCACCCTGATTTGCCCTGATTCTTCACCCGGCCAGCCATGACCGATCATTTCCTTTCCCTCTTCACCGATATCAGCACCGTCGACCTGCTGCGCCAGCTGGTGGTCATTGCACTCTGCCTGCTGGGCGGCATCGGCCTCTCGCGCTGGCTGCGCGCGCGCTTCGTGCTGCCGGCCGATGGCGAGGAGCAGTCGCTGGTGATGCAGATCGGCGTCAAGAGCTTCGCCCGCGTGCTCTCGCCGCTGCTGGCCCTGGGCCTGCTCACGGGTGCCTATTACATCCTCAAGCGCGGCCACCATGCCGTCACGCTCTGGGAAATCATGTTTCCCCTGACCATCGCCCAGGTGGCGATGCGTTTCGTTTTCTACGTATTGCGCGGCATCTTCGTGAAGGATGCGACCGTCGGTGCACTGCTGCACCTGTCGGAAAAGGTCATCGCGCTGCTGGTCTGGCTGTGCGTGGTGCTGTGGATTACCGGCTTGTGGCCGGATTTCGTCGACTATCTGGATACCACGACCTTCCCGCTGGCGCGCCACAAGGTGTCCTTGTTGACGATGTTGCAAGGTGCCGCCTCGGTGCTGGTCACGCTCATCATTGCCCTGTGGATAGGAACGGTGGTGGAAAACCGCCTGATGAAGTTCAGCGGCATGCATTCCTCGCTGCGCACCGTGGTGGCGCGCATGATGCGGGCCTTGCTGATCCTGATCGCTTTTTTGGTCAGCCTGTCGCTGGTCGGCATTGACCTCACGGTGCTATCAGTCTTCGGTGGCGCGCTGGGCGTGGGTATCGGCCTGGGCTTGCAGAAGATTGCCAGCAGCTATGTCTCCGGCTTCGTGATCCTGCTGGAGCGCAGCATGGTGATCGGCGACATGGTGGCTGTGGAGAAATACTTCGGCAAGGTCACCCAGATCAATACCCGCTACACCATCCTCGAAGGGCTGGACGGGATCGAATCGGTGTTGCCCAATGAACTTTTTGTCTCCAATCCGGTACAAAACTATTCCTTGACCCATCGCATTGTACGTTTGGCTACACAGCTTACAATTCTGTACCAGGACGATGTGGAAACGGTCTTGTCCATCATGGAACAGGCCGCACTTGGGGTACAGCGGGTCTCCCAGCAGACCGCCCCGCAAGCTTTGCTGATCAAGATCGGCGCCGACGGGCTGGAGCTGGAACTGGGATTCTGGATCACCGACCCCGAAAATGGACGGCTCAATGTGTTGTCCGACGTCAATCGCGCCATCTGGGCTGCCTTCAAGCAACACGGCATCCAGGTGGCCCATCCCAAGCGCGACATCCGGATCATGGATGAGCGCAGCTTCCGCCAAAGTACGCGCCAGGAAATTCCTGATGGCCCAGAGTCGCAGAATTCGCGTACAATGCCCGGCAATTAAAAGAAAATAAAACCATTTTCACGGAACAAGTAATAATCCTGTTTTGTAGTCCGATAGTTGTTTTCTATTTGGAGTTGTACTGATGACCCTTGATGCGATCCTCGACTTTGTTGCCAACGGCTTGCTGCACGCGTCCGGTTGGCAGATTGTCATTTACACACTGGTGATGACCCACATCACCATCGTGGGCGTGACTCTCTACCTGCATCGTTGCCAGGCGCATCGCGCGCTCGAATTGCACGCGATCCCCAGCCACTTCTTCCGTCTCTGGCTGTGGATGACCACCGGCATGGTGACCAAGGAATGGGCCGCCATCCACCGCAAGCACCACGCCAAGTGCGAGACCGAAGAAGATCCGCACAGCCCGCAGACCCGCGGCATCAACAAGGTGATGTGGCAGGGTGCCGAGCTGTACCGCGTTGAATCCAAGAACGCCGAGACCATGGAGAAGTTCGGTCACGGTACCCCGGATGACTGGATTGAGCACAACATCTACAGCAAGTACGGCTGGCAGGGTGTGGGCATCATGCTGATCATCGACGTGCTGCTCTTCGGCGCCATCGGCCTGACCGTGTGGGCCGTGCAGATGGCCTGGATCCCGTTCTGGGCGGCTGGCGTGGTCAATGGTCTGGGCCACTTCTGGGGCTATCGCAACTACGATTGCAACGATGCAGCGACCAACCTGTTCCCGATCGGCATCATCATCGGCGGCGAGGAAATGCACAACAATCACCACACCTTCGGCACCTCGGCCAAGTTCTCGGCCAAGTGGTACGAATTCGACATCGGCTGGATGTACATTCGCATCCTGGAGACCTTCGGCCTGGCCAAGGTCAAGAAGGTGGCGCCGGTGCCCAAGTTCGACAGCCAGAAATCGGTGATCGACTTCGATACCCTGCAATCCGTGATCGCCAACCGCTACGACGTCACCGCCAAGTACGCCCGCTCGCTCAAGAGCGCCTGGAAGGATGAGCTGGATCACCTGATCGAGAAGGCGCAGCTGGAATCGCGCTTCCTGAAGTCCTCCAAGAAGCTGTTGCAACGTGAGCCGGCCCGTCTGGAAGATGGCCAGAAGCAGCAACTGTCGGAACTGTTTGCCCACAGCAAGGCTCTGCAGACCATGCATGAGATGCGCATCGAACTGAGCGCCATCTGGGAGCGTTCGCACTCGACCCGCGAACAGCTGCTGCAGCAACTGCAGGACTGGTGCACCCGCGCCGAAGCCTCTGGCGTGAAGGCCCTGCGTGACTTCGCCCTGCGCCTGCGCAGCTACGCCTGATCTTCGCTGGCTGACCCGGTTGAAACCGGGAGATGAATAAAAAATCCCCGCAGAGTGATCTGCGGGGATTTTTCTTTGGGCGCCCGAACGGGGCTCATGAAGTTTTCTTCCCGGACGGCTCGGCCTGCGCGCATCGGTGGCAATCCATGCCGGCCCAGGCAAGCAACCACAGGCAATAAAAAACCCGCAGAGTGTTCTGCGGGTTTTTCATAGTGAGACCGGGATCAATTACTTGATCTTGGTTTCCTTGTATTCCACGTGCTTGCGTGCCTTGGGATCGAACTTCATGATGCTGATCTTTTCGGGCGTAGTACGCTTGTTCTTGGTGGTGGTGTAGAAGTGACCAGTACCTGCGGTCGACTCCAGTTTGATTTTGTCGCGGCCGGATTTCGCCATGATAGATTTCCTTTACTCTGCTAATTAGACTTTTTCGCCACGAGCACGCAGATCGGCCAGAACGGCATCGATGCCGATCTTGTCGATCACGCGCAGGCCGGCGTTGGACAAACGCAGCGAAACCCAGCGGTTCTCGGATTCGACGAAAATGCGGCGGTTCTGCAGGTTGGGCAGGAAACGACGCTTGGTCTTGTTGTTTGCATGGGAAACGTTGTTGCCGACCATCGGCCCCTTCCCGGTGACTTGGCAGACACGTGCCATGTGAGACTCCTTAAAAATTTCCGAATTTGGGAAAAACGAGAGTATATGGAAAAAACTCAGGTTTTTCAATGACTTGCAGAAAACAATTGTGTCTTCGTTGGTCTCGGTGATTTAACAATTGCGGAAACATTCAGTCCGCAGCCCGGCCCCGGAACTACTCTCCCCAGTCCTGGCAAGGGTTTGCGGCCGATTCGCGGGGCCGGGCATCAGACCTTGGCATGGTCGGCAAAGGAGTATAGGCGTGTCCCGGCCACCACGACATGGTCCAGCAACTCGACGTCAATGAGGTCCAAGGCCTGCTTGAGCGTGCGGGTCAGGGCCAGGTCCGCCTCGCTGGGCCGCGGATCGCCCGAGGGGTGATTGTGGGCGACGATGACCGAGGCCGCATTGTGGCGCAGCGCGGCCTTGACTACTTCACGCGGATAGACCGTCGTATGGTTCAGCGAGCCTCTGAACATTTCTTCGGTAGCCAATAGCTGGTTGCGCATGTTCAGGAAGACGGCGACGAAACATTCATGTTCCTTGCCGGCGAAGATCAGCTTCAGGTATTCGCCCACGGCACGGGTGGAGTTGAGCGCGGACTCCTGCTTCAGGTTGCCGTTGATGGCACGTTTGGCCAGTTCCAGGGAGGCCCATATCTGTGCACATTTGGCCGGGCCCAGGCCATTGCCCAGGCGAGGATCGCGCTGGACCGCATTGCACAGGGCCCCGAGCGAGCCGAATCGCTGCAGCACATCCATGGCCAGCTCCATCACGCTTTTGCCGGGCGTGCCCACGCGCAGGAAGATGGCCAGTAACTCTGCATCGGAGAGGGCGGCCGGGCCCAGCTCCAGCAAGCGTTCGCGTGGCCGCTGTTCTTTGGGCCAATCCAAGAGGGTCATGGTCATGATGTGAATCTCCTTTGACTTGAGAGGGGAAAACGCTGGCGACCCCGCCCGAGGATCGCGCCGAAAAGAACGTCCGGACCGCCGCAGTCCGCTTGCGCCGGCGCAAGGAAAGGCAGGATGCTGCATCCTGCGGCGTGCCGTGATGAAGCTGGCGGCGGCGCATCGGGCCAACGTGGCTTACAATAGCGGGCTGTTGTGCAGATTCCGGTATTGCTGCCGGTTCTCTGCCCGTATTTCAGCCCGTATTCAGCCCGCCTCCAGCCATGTCCAGCCCAACCGTCCCCGTCGTCACCGAAAACGCCTACCTCACCTTGCATTACCGCCTGGCCTCGCTGGAGGGCGAAGACATCGTCAGCACCTTCAACGAAAACCCGGCCACCCTGCAGTTCGGCCAGGGCCAGCTGGCGCCTTTCCTCGAAGCCTGCCTGCTAGGCCTGCCCGAAGGCACGCACCAGACCTTTGAACTGAGCCCGGCCCAGGCTTTCGGCGAGCGCAGCGAAGAGCTGATCCAGCGCATTTCGCGCGCCACGCTGGAAGAGAATTCCTCCATGGATGAGGATTATCGTGTCGGCGACCTGGTCGACTTCGCCGCCCCCGGCGGCGGCCGCTTTGCTGGCATCCTGCGAGCGATCGATGATGATGGCGCAATTTTCGACTTCAATCACCCGCTGGCCGGGCAAACGCTGAAGTTCGAAGTAAAAATCATCGGAATCCTGTAAGAGCCTCGTCATTTGGCGAGTTGGCCCTCGCTATGTTTTGAAGAATCAAGGAAATGACCATGACCATGGAACAAGCCGAATCTGAAATCCTGCTGGCCCAGCCCCGTGGTTTCTGTGCGGGTGTGGACCGCGCCATCGAGATTGTCGAACGTGCGCTGGCGCAGTTTGGCGCGCCCATCTACGTGCGCCATGAAATCGTGCACAACGCCTACGTGGTCAACGACCTGCGGGCCAAGGGCGCGGTCTTCATCGAGGAGCTGGCCGACGTGCCGGCCGGCAATACGGTCATCTTCTCGGCCCATGGCGTGTCCAAGGCGATCCAGGCCGAGGCGGCCGAACGTGGCCTGACGGTGTTCGATGCCACTTGCCCGCTGGTCACGAAAGTGCATATGGAAGTGGCCAAGATGCGCCGCGAAGGCCGCGAGATCATCATGATCGGCCACGCCGGCCACCCCGAGGTCGAAGGCACCATGGGCCAGACCGAGGCCGGCATGCATCTGGTGGAGACGGTGGAAGACGTGCAGCGCCTGCAGGTGGCCGATCCCGACCTGCTGGCCTATGTTTCCCAGACCACGCTGTCGGTCGATGACACGGCCGACATCATCGCCGCCCTGCGCGCGCGCTTCCCGGCCATTGCCGAACCCAAGAAGGGCGACATCTGCTACGCCACCACCAATCGCCAGGAAGCCGTCAAGTTCATGGCCCCGCAGGTGGAGGTGGTCATCGTGGTGGGCAGCCCCAACAGCTCCAACTCCAATCGCCTGCGCGAACTGGCCGAGAAGAAGGGCGTGCCCGCCTTCATGGTCGACAACGCTGCCCTGATCGACCCGCAATGGGTGCAAGGCCGCCAGCGCATCGGGGTCACCGCCGGTGCCTCGGCGCCGGAAGTGCTGGTGCAGGCCGTGATCGATCGCATCAAGGAAATCGGTGCCCGCAGTGTGCGCGTGCTGGACGGTATTGAAGAAAACGTCACCTTCCCCTTGCCCAAGGGCTTGGGTGCCCGCACGCCCTCGGCCGAATCGGCATGAGGCTGAATCAGCCCTGTGACGAAGGGTGAATATTCGGACGAAATCTTGGTCCGGCGTTTGCGCAAAGAGGCCTGCTGATGCAGGCCTTCTTCATTTCCGAGACAGGTGTTGTGAAGTCGCCGACAATTCATTGGTCTTACCGCACTTTCTTCTGTAACAGGCGATTGTTTGTGCTCGATTGTTGGAATCTTCTGCGTATAATTCCGCACCATTATCGACGGACCGCCCAAAAGGCGGCCGAGCGCTAGCCCTCGCCAAAGAGGGCAGGGCGCCGCCAACGCGGCGTCAACCAGAGACGGGAGACATTCATATGCAAGCGCATCTGCCCACCGGCGCCCTCCGGTGCATCCGGCGAAGACCTCCCAGGCGAACGCCCAGCGCGTACGCCACCCATAGCCCAAGCCGCTTGCGCGGCCACAGCGGCTGATTTTCCGTTCATTTCCCCTGCCCGCGAGCGATGCTCGCAAGGAACGCATGCACCCTTTTTATGAAGAGTGATAACGCGATCCCGGGTTTCGGGAACGGATTTTGCTAATCGACATGCTTTCGCGCGGTGTCCGCTTTGGTGCAGACCCACGTGTTTTTCTTGTTTCCATTTAGATCGAAGAGTTATTCATGGACATTTTCATCCAGCAGATCATCAACGGATTGGTGCTAGGCAGCATGTACGCACTGATCGCCCTGGGCTACACCATGGTGTACGGGGTGCTGAACCTGATCAACTTTGCCCACGGCGACATCCTGATGGTGGGCGCCATGGTCGGCCTGTCGATCCTCAAATTGGTGCAGCAGGTCGCGCCTGACCTGCCGGGCATCGTCAAGCTGATCATCGCCATCGTCGGTGCCATTCCGGTGTGCGTGATCGTGAGCTTGCTGATCGAGCGCATCGCTTACCGTCCGCTGCGCAACGCACCGCGCCTGGCGCCGCTGATCACCGCCATCGGCGTGTCGATCCTGCTGCAGACCTTCGCCATGATGATCTGGGGCCGCAGCCCGCTGCCGTTCCCGCAGATCATGCCCTCGACCCCGGTCAACATCGCCGGTGCCCTGATCTCGCCAACCCAGATCATGCTGTTGATCCTGGCCCTGGCCGCGATGATCGGCCTGGTGCTGATCGTGGAGAAGACCAAGATGGGCCGCGCCATGCGCGCCACCGCCGAGAACCCGCGCATCGCCGGTCTGATGGGCGTGGACGCCAATCGCGTCATCATCGTCACCTTCGCCATCGGTGCTGCACTGGCGGCAATCGCCGGTGTGATGTGGGCTGCCAACTATTCCACCGCGCAATTCGCGATGGGCTTCGTGCCGGGCCTGAAGGCCTTCTCGGCCGCGGTGCTGGGTGGTATCGGCAACATCTACGGCGCCATGCTGGGCGGCATCCTGCTGGGCCTGATCGAGAGTCTGGGTGCCGGTTACATCGGCGACCTGACCGGCAACTTCCTGGGCAGCAACTACCAGGACATCTTCGCCTTCATCGTGCTGATCATTGTGCTGACCTTGCGCCCGTCCGGGATCATGGGTGAGCGTGTGGCGGATCGGGCCTGAGTTTTTAAGTTAGTTCATTGTTGAAACTTAGAAACAAAAACTTAGAAATTTAGAAATCAGAACTTAGAAAATCGGAAGAGAACACTATGGCTCTCATGACCTTCGACATGAAGCGCAACCCGCGGCAGGCGCAGTTCAGCCTGCTGGCGCTGTTGGCGCTGATGATCATCTTCCCCATGATCGCCCAGCATTTCGGCAATTCGTGGGTGCGCATCATGGATATGGCGCTGCTCTACATCATGCTGGCCCTGGGCCTGAACGTGGTGGTGGGTTTTGCCGGCCTGCTGGACCTGGGCTACATCGCCTTCTATGCCATCGGTGCGTACACCGCTGGTTTGCTGGCCTCGCCACAGTTCGCGCAGGTGATCGAATCCTTCATCAACACCTATCCGGCCATCGGCAATTTCCTGGTCTGGCTGTGCGGTCCGCAGATCGTGCAGAACGGCATCCACTTGTCGCTGTGGCTGATCGTGCCGATCTCGGGCGTGCTGGCGGCGCTCTTCGGTGCGCTGCTGGGTGCGCCGACCCTGAAGCTGCGCGGTGACTACCTGGCCATCGTGACGCTGGGCTTCGGCGAGATCATCCGTATCTTCATGAACAACCTGAACGCGCCGGTGAACATCACCAACGGTCCGCAGGGCATCAACCTGATCGACCCGATCCGCGTCTTCGGTGTATCGCTGGCCGGTGAACCGGGTTCGGGTTCGATGCTGAAGGTCTTCGGCATGAACCTGCCCTCGGTGAACGCGTACTACTACCTGTTCCTGGTGCTGTGCATCTTCGTGATCTTCTTCTCGAGCCGCCTGCAGGATTCGCGCCTGGGCCGTGCCTGGGTGGCGATCCGTGAAGATGAAATCGCCGCCAAGGCGATGGGCATCAACACCCGCAACGTCAAGCTGCTGGCCTTCGCCATGGGCGCGTCCTTCGGTGGCGTGGCCGGTGCCATGTTCGGTGCCTTCCAGGGCTTCGTCTCGCCGGAATCCTTCTCCCTGACCGAATCCATCGCCGTGCTGGCCATGGTGGTGCTGGGCGGCATTGGCCACATTCCGGGCGTGGTGCTGGGTGGCGTGATCCTGGCCGCGCTGCCGGAAGTGCTGCGCCACGTGGTGGAGCCGCTGCAGATGGCGATCTTCGGCAAGGTCTGGATCGATGCGGAAGTGCTGCGCCAGCTGCTCTATGGCCTGGCCATGGTGATCATCATGCTGACCCGTCCGGCTGGCCTGTGGCCCTCGCCGCGCCATGAAGACCGTCCCGAAGTGGACCACACCAAAGTCGGTACCACCGGCGAAGTCAAAGCTTAATCTGGAGCACAGAACATGACACAAACACTGCTCAAGATCCGTGACGTCAGCAAGCGTTTCGGCGGCCTGCAAGCCTTGAATGGCGTGGGCATCACCATCGAGCGCGGCCAGATCTATGGCCTGATCGGCCCCAACGGCGCCGGCAAGACCACGTTTTTCAATGTCATCACGGGCCTGTACCAACCCGATACCGGCAGCTTCGAACTGGACGGCAAGCCTTATTCGCCGAGCGCCCCGCACGAGGTGGCCAAGGCTGGCATCGCCCGCACCTTCCAGAACATTCGCCTGTTCGGTGAAATGACCGTGCTGGAAAACGTGATGGTCGGTTGCCACGTGCGCACCAAGCAAAATGTTTTCGGTGCCGTGTTCCGCCACAAGGCGGCGCGTGAGGAAGAAGCGGCGATCCGCGCCAAGTCGCAGCAGCTGCTGGACTTCGTGGGCATCGGCCAGTTCGCCAAGCGCACGGCGCGCCATCTGTCGTATGGCGACCAGCGCCGTCTGGAAATCGCGCGCGCCCTGGCGACCGATCCGCAACTGCTGGCCCTGGATGAACCGGCGGCCGGCATGAACGCTACCGAGAAACTGGCCTTGCGCGAGCTGCTGGTGAAAATCCAGGCCGAGGGTAAAACCATTCTGCTGATCGAACACGACGTGAAGCTGATGATGGGCCTGTGCAATCGCATCACGGTGCTGGACTACGGCAAGCCGATTGCCGAAGGCGTGCCGGCTGACGTGCAGAAGAACCCGGCGGTGATCGAGGCCTACCTCGGTGCAGGACATTAAGCGAGACCACAGAACATGACAACGAACATTCTCAAAGTCGACCAACTGAGCGTGGCCTATGGCGGCATCAAGGCCGTCAAGGGCATCAGCCTGGAAGTCAACGACGGTGAACTGGTTACCCTGATCGGCGCCAATGGCGCCGGCAAGACCACCACCCTCAAAGCCATCACCGGCACGCTGCCCAGCAGCAAGGTCGATGGTCACGTGTATTACATGGGCAATCCGTTGAAGGGCAAGAAGTCCTTCGAGCTGGTCAAGGACAAGCTGGCGATGGTGCCCGAAGGCCGTGGCGTATTTACGCGCATGAGCATCCAAGAAAACCTGTTGATGGGTGCCTACACCAGCAATGACAAGGGCCAGATCCAGGCTGACGTGGACCGCTGGTTCGAGGTCTTCCCGCGCCTGAAGGAACGTGCGGCGCAGATGGCGGGTACCTTGTCGGGTGGTGAACAGCAGATGCTGGCGATGGCGCGCGCATTGATGAGCCATCCCAAGCTGCTGTTGCTGGATGAGCCGTCGATGGGCTTGTCGCCGATCATGGTGGAGAAGATCTTTGAAGTGATCCGCAATGTGTCGGCACAGGGGATCACGATCCTGCTGGTGGAACAGAACGCCAAGCTGGCACTGCAGGCGGCGCATCGTGGTTACGTGATGGAGTCGGGCCTGATCACCATGGAAGGGCAGGCGCAGCAGATGCTGGATGATCCGCGGGTGAAGGCGGCTTATCTGGGTGAGGGATAAGGCTATCCATCAATTCGTAAATGATATAAATCATTTGTGAAGTATCGATGTAAAAAAGCGCAGCTTCGGCTGCGCTTTTTTTACGTCATCCGAACACGATGACGCCCCATCAATGAGGCCTTGCCTCACGCCGTCTTGCGTGCCCGCACTTCATTGCGCAGGCTGCGCACCTTGTCATGGTTGGCCAGCACGCCTTGGTACTGGCGTTCGATGACCAGGCGAATATCGGTGGGCAGGTCTTCGCTCAGTGCCTTGCGATAGGCATTGACGGCCGCGTCCTCGCCGCGTTCGCATTCTTCCAGGATGCTCTCGTCATCCCGCCCGGTGATGGCGCTCTTCAGGTTGACCCACTGGCGATGCAAAGTGCCGCCCAGCGTGCTGTGGCTGGCCGGTTCGCCGCCCAGGCGCTGCACCAGGTCCTGCAGGTCCAGCGCTGCCTGCGCACACTCGGTGGCGCGCAGCATGAAGGTTTCCTTGTAGGGGATGTAGCGCTCCTGTGCATCATCGGCACAGGCACGGAAGCCCTTTTCGCCATCGATGGAAATCTGGATCAGGTCGTTCAGGGTGGAAATCAGGTGGTCATTGTTCATGATGCCTTCCTTTCTTTTGGCTTGCCGCCCGTGGCGGCAGCGGGTTGGTCAATGTCTCAATGGACGAAGAAATAGATCAGCACCAGCAGAAAGACCGGTACGCCGCACAGCCATGCCAGGAAATACTTGCCCATGATGTTCTCCTTGTCTCTATAGGGTGAATGGTCAACAGTCGCGTCGCGAGCGGATCAGCCGATCGGCAGAAGCGGGACCGTCGTTGCACATTTCCATCGTAGGACCCCGGCGTGCCTGATTCCATCGGACGGGAGCGCAAGCCCGTGTAGGAGACGGCCGCGCTTTTGCCTGCCGCAAGCGCGACGGTAACGATTGCCTGACCCGCCGCAACACCAATGCCGACAAGGCTTTCCGGTTTGTCCTACAAAACAATCGGCCGCCGTCCTATAGAGCAGAGCAGTAGCCTCTCGCTATCATTTTTCCCATGATGTTCAGCTTCAGAAAGCGGCAGCAAACGCTGCCACTGCAGATGCCGGACATGTCCACGCAAGACCTGCACCGCCCCCTTTGGAACCATGTTGAACCCTTGACCACGAGGAAACGCACCATGAACAAGAAGACGATCACCGGCCAGTTCAACTTTGCCTTGAGCAAGTTCCAGGAAAGCGTCGGATCCGTGCTGGGCAACGTGCAGCTGCAGCGCGCAGCACAGCGCCGCCAGATGGACGGCCGCATCATGCACGCCGTGGGCGAGGCCCAGGACCTGATCAAGCGCTCCCTGCGCCAGCGTGCCGGTTCGCTGTAAAGCGCAGCCTTCACCGCCAACGCAAGGAGAGAGTTGATGAGATTGGCCAAGACATTGTTGTGGGCCGCCGGCATGGCCGGTGTGGCCGTCGGTGCCAGCCTGCGCATGCTGGCGCGTCAGGCACAGCGTCGTGAGCAACGCCAGCAGGATACGGCCTTGCAGCACTGGGAAGACGAGGGCGGCAGCGCCCGTGCGGTGGCGCAGCGTCGCCCCAGGTGATGCAGGGCAATGCCGGCCCATGGCCCTTTGTCCTACACGCCAATCGGGCTGACTCCGATACAAAGCGCAACAAGGCATCGGTATCGTGCACCTGACTCGCCAAGGCAAGTGAGCGAGCGCATCAGCCAGCAGATACCGCGCAAGCAGCACAGTGCAATACAGGAAACAGACCAGGTAATACAAGGCAACACCGCAGCAGGACAGCACCAACGAAGGCGCCGGAATTTGCGTCGAGACAGTCCGCAACCGCCCGGCATGACCAAGAACAAGGGAGGAGATCATGGACAAGCTCGTACTCGGATGGCTTCTGGGTGTGCCGGTGCTGATGCTGATCGTGCTGCAGTACCTGATGTGAGCAACACGTGAGCACGCCTCACCCCGGGTGGCCGGAACAAGCCCGCCGCCCCGATCAAACCGCAACGCATACCAGGAGGCCAAGCATGCAAGCCAACAAATTCAAGACCGCCCGTACCGACGTGCAATCCCTGCTGCAGCAAGCGCAGGACATGTTCGCCGAAGCCACCAGCGCCACCGGCAAGAAAGCCGATGACCTGCGCGCCGGCGCCCAGGAACTGCTGGAGCAGGCCCTCAACACCGCCCAGGACGCTCAGGCTGCGGTGGTCGAGACCGGTCGCCAGATCGTCACCAGCACTGACGACTACGTGCAGTCCAATCCGTGGCGCGCCATTGCCATCGGCACCGGTATCGGCCTGCTGGTTGGCCTGGCCGTGGGCCGCAGCGCAGACCGCTACTGAGCACAAGCATTTTCCCGGAACCCGGTGCCGCCTTCGGGTGCGGCCGGATCCAGCCAGGCGCGCGGCTGCCCGCCAGACCGCAGCGCATTAGTCAAGAAACCGGAGAGAAGGAATGACCATGACCAAGAATCCACCGAAGACCGACGTCAAGAGCAAGCAAAGCTTCCACCTCGACAAGGATGCCATTCGCGCCGCCGCCAAGAAGATCGATGATGGCGCCGTCACCGAAGGCTATCGCGGCAACCGCGAGGAGGTCGTGGCGATGTTGAATGATGCCCTGGCCACCGAGCTGCTGTGCGTGATGCGCTACAAGCGCCACTACTACACTGCCAAGGGCCTGAACGTGGAAGCGATCAAGGGCGAATTCCTGGCGCACGCACAGGAAGAACAGAGCCACGCCGACCAGATTGCCGAGCGCATCGTGCAATTGAATGGCGAGCCGGATTTCAATCCCAAGACCATCGCCGAGCGCAGCCATGCGCAGTACGACGAATCTGAAGACATCAAGGACATGATCCGCGCCAACCTGGTGGAAGAGCGTGTGGCCATCGAAGCCTATCGCCAGATGATCGAGCGCATCGGCGACGACGATCCGACCACCAAGCACCTGCTGATCCAGATCATGGCGCAGGAAGAAGAGCACGCCGATGACATGAGCGATCTGCTGGGCCTGTAAGCCGCAGCAGCGAGCCTCTGGAGCAGAAGACCATTCCGGGAATTCTTTCCCCAACCGTCACAAGGAGATCGACATGAACTGGGACATCGTTGAAGGCAACTGGAAGCAATTCAAGGGCAAGGCCAAGGAACAGTGGGGCAAGTTGACCGATGATGATCTCGACGTCATCGCCGGCAAGCGCGACCAGCTGGCCGGCCGCGTGCAGGAAGCCTACGGCGTGAGCAAGGACGAAGCCGAAAAGCAGATCCGCGACTGGGAAGACCGCAACAAGGATTGGCGCCAGTAAGCATCGCTGAGGCGAAGGCGCAGTCCGGCCGCAGGCGCGCAGTCCCTGCGGCGGGACGAGCAGATGTTGGAGTGTGTGAGTGTGAGTGTGAGTGAGTGAAAGTGCAGGACGCAGGCCGGTCACCATGCCGGCCTGCATAAGAATACGGCCCCAGGCCGCAACCCAAGCAAACCATGAGGAAGGACACAATGAAAAAAATCATCGCAACCATGATCTTCGGCGCAGCCGCTATCGGCATGCATGGCGCAGTCTTCGCAGCCGATCCGGCGGCGGCCCAGTACAAGGCCGACAAGTCCAAGGCTGATGCCGACTACAAGATGGCCAAGAAGAAGTGCGGTCCTTTGAAGGGCAACGACCAGGACGTCTGCGAGAAGGAAGCCAAGGCCGCGCACGAATCGGCCGTCGCTGACGCCAAGGCCAAGCGCAAGGGCGTGGAAGCCGACAAGGACGCCATGAAGGACAAGAACGACGCCAACTATGACGTCGCCAAGGAAAAGTGCGACGCCATGAGCGGTGACGCCAAGGACAAGTGTGTGGCCAATGCCAAGGCCAAGTACGGCAAGTAATGCCGTGCAGCGCGCTTGAGCGCAACTGCAACTGATTCGTGCCGGGCCAGCGGCCCGGGCGGATCGGCCGCAAAAATCGTTATCCCGTTCCTGTCGCAGTCACCCGATTGCGCAACACAACTCAAAGGAGTTTCATCATGTCGCTGACCAAAATGTCCCTGACCAAGCGTTTCCTCGGTTTCTTCCTGGCCCTGTTCATGGTTTCCCTGGTGGGCTGCGCATCGAGCCCGGGCAAGGAAGGCACCGGCGAATACGTCGATGATGCCGTCATCACCACCAAGGTGAAGGCCGCCATCTTCAACGAGCCGAACCTGAAGTCCTCGGAAATCAACGTCGAAACCTACAAGGGCGTGGTCCAGCTCTCCGGTTTCGTCTCCAGCTCGACCTCGGCTGCTCGTGCTACCGAACTGGCCCGTGGCGTCAAGGGTGTGGTCTCGGTGCGTAATGACCTGCGCCTGAAGCAGTAAGGCGGGGAACTTGCAAGCGCGTGTCCGGTCTGTTGACCGGTCCGCGCTTTGCCTGCTTGTGGACTTGCCGCTTGCAAAGCGCATCGAGACGATCCGGTGCGTTTCGCAAGAAGACAGGTCAGGGCCTGTCAGGTATAGTTGGAACCCGTTGCTGCCGGGCAGGTGCAGGCCGCCGGCCTGCCAGGACAGGGAGGCAGCGATGATCGCCGTAAGCCGCACAAGGATCGTGTACAGATTGCTGTACGGAATCATGTGCAGCATCCGGTGCAGAATCGAGTACAAACATAAAACAGGTCCAAGCAGCGCCCACGGCGCTGAAGTTACAATTCACCGCTCAAAAATGCCATGACAAAAATACTTGTAGTCGATGACCATGCGGTCGTACGGGCAGGTGTGCACCACTTCATTTCAGAAATCCCGTCGATGGAAATCGGCGGCGAGGCCAGCACGGCCGAAGAAGCCATTCGCCTAGTGCGCACCCAGGATTGGGATATCGTCCTGCTCGATATCGCCATGCCCGACAAGAGTGGCGTGGAAGTGTTGAAGCAGATCAAGCGAGAGAAACCGGAGTTGCCGGTGCTGATGCTGTCGATGCACCCGGAGAGCCGCTATGCCGTACAGGTGCTGCGCAGCGGCGCCTCCGGCTACGTGCAGAAGGAAGCGCTGGCCACCGAACTGGTCAATGCGATCAACACCATCCTGCGCGGGCACAAGTACATCAGCTACGGTGTGGCCGAGCTGCTCACCAGCGAGCCGGTAGACTCCGAGAAGCCGCTGCACGAGACGCTCTCGCAGCGCGAGTACGAAATCTTCTACAAGCTCGGCCAGGGCCAGGGCGTGACGCAAATCGCCGACGAGCTGTGCCTGTCGGTCAAGACGGTCAGTACCTATCGCTCGCGCGTGCTGCAGAAGATGAGCATGACCAACAACGCGGACATCATTTATTACGCGATCAAGAACAACCTGATCGACTGAGGCCTGGCACCCCGGGCAGATATGCCACTGACGGGTCAATCAGGCCGGTCGGCAGGCAGGGAAGAGTGGTACGGCGCATCATGGACGACAATCTCAACAGCAGGCCCCAGCGCGACAGCGACGGGACGCCCTTGCGGATCTTCCTGGTGGAGGATTCGGAGGACGTGCGGGACCTGATCGTGGAGAGCCTGGCGGAGATCGCCGGCGTGCGCCTGGTGGGCTATGCCGAGACCGAACTGGACGCCTTGCGCGACCTGCAGCAGAACAGCTATGACGTGCTCATTCTCGATATCCAGCTCAAGCAGGGCAACGGCATGAGCCTGCTGCAGTCGCTGGCGCGCTCCAATACGCGGCGCCAGAGCGAGGTCAAGGTGGTCTTCAGCAATCACGTCAGCCCGACCTACCGGCGCGTAGGCGTGCAATGCGGGGTACAGCACTTCTTCGACAAGTCCTCCGAACTGCCGCTGCTGTGCGACCTGCTGGAAGAGTTGGCCGCGCAACGGGCAGGCAAGTCAGGGCGGACTTCGTCAAGCAACAATTCGCCACAGGGCCCGGCCCAGGCGGGGGGACTTTAAGGCCTCTTTTTGCTGCATAATTCGCGCAGCCAAGCATCCTGCTGCCAAGGCATTTCGGCGCAGCACGGATGAAGCAGACAACGAGAACCGATCATGGCCAGCGTGCCGCCAGCGATGGCCGGGGCGCGGCACGGGTCGCACTACAGCAAGGGATTTCCGACGATGCAGAAGAACAATGACGGCCTTCGTCCGTCCTCCGCCGATCTCCAGAACAGCGCATCGGTGGAGTATTTTGCCGCGTCCCACGCGCATTACAGCAGCATGGTGACGCTGGCCATGGGCCTGTCCATGGCGGTGATCCTGCTGGGCGTGGTGGTGCTGGTGACCGGTCTCTTGGGCGAAGAATATCGCCGCCTGCTCTCGGGCTTGCTGGCCGTGCGCGAAGTGACGGCCGGCGGTTTCATCCTGGGCGCGTCGGCGCTCTACCTGCGCTGCATGCATTCCGGCACGCGCCGTGCGTCGCTGCGCAAGCTGGCCACCGGCCTGGCGGTGCTGCTGCTGGTGCTGGGTGTGGCCTCGCTGGTGCAGGGGGTGATGGTCACGCTGGGCTGGCTGCCACTGGATGGCGCCCATCCGATCTCGCCGCTTTCCATTCCACCCTTGCTGTCGGTGGGCTTCGTGCTGATGGCGCTGGCCTTGCTGCTGCATGACTGGCGTCTGCTGGGCGGCTACTATCCCTCGGAATACCTGGCCTTCACGCTCATGGGCCTGTCGGCCATTCCGCTGGTGGGCTACCTGTACGATGTCAGCCAGTTCATCTATCTCGATTTCCCGCTGCCGATCTCGCTGCTGTCGTCGCTGGTATTTGCGCTCTTGGGCGCGGCCTTGCTGATGGCGCGTCCCTCGCATCCGCTCATGGCGGTGATCCTGCGCATGGCCCCCGGCGGCCAGATGCTGCGCCATCTGCTGCCGCAGACCCTGTTCCTGCTGCTGGCCTTCAGCCTGTTGCTGAACTGGGGCATGGCGCATGGCTGGATCCTGCCGGAACTGGTGCTGCCGACGCTGACGCTGATCAACGGCGTGATCGTGCTCTTCATCTTCTGGGGGTCGGCCAGCCGGCTCGACAGCGAATACGGCGAGCGCACGCGCAATGCCCAGAAGCTGGCCGAGACCAGCGCGCTGCTCAATGCCGTCAGTGAAAGCACCAGCGACCCGATCTTCGTGAAGAACCGCCAGGGCCTGATGATCTTCGCCAACCCGGCCACGCTGCACAAGCTGGGCAAGACCTGGGAGGAGACCATGTACCGTTCCAGCCGCGAGCTGTTCCTGGTCGAGGAAGAGGCCGATACGGTGGATCGCGACGATCGCCGCGTCATGGCCTCGGGCAAGCCGGAAAAACTGGAACAGACCATGCACCTGCCCGAAGGCGTGGTCACCTTCCAGACCGCCAAGGTGCCCTGGTTCGGCAAGGATGGCAGCGTGCAGGGCGTCATCGGGATCAGCACCGACATCACCGAGCGCAAGCAGGCCGAGGACGAATTGCGCGAGCGCGAGAGCCGGCTGGAAAAGACCGTCATCGAACGCACGGCGCTGCTGCGCGAACTGACCAATCACCTGGAAACGGTGCGCGAGGAAGAGAAGCGCGCCATTGCCCGCGAGCTGCACGACAACATGGGCGCATCGCTGACGGCCCTGTCGATGCATCTGGAAGGGGTCTACCAGATCCTGCCCCAGGATGAAAAATGGGCCGACCGCAAGGTCCGCATGCAGGGCCTCATGAAGTCGCTGGTGGCTACCACGCGCCGCATCCAGACCGAGCTGCGCCCCAATACGCTGGACCTGTTCGGCCTGAAGGCGGCGATCTCGGAACAGCTCGATGAACTGCACGAACGCACCGGCATTGCCTGCCATGCCAGCCTGCCGGATGAAGACGTGGATGTGGGTCACCAGATGGAAATCGCCATCTACCGCATGCTCCAGGAAATGCTCAACAACGTGACCAAGCACGCCAAGGCCAGCAAGGTCGATGTCATCCTCGATGTCGACGAAGACCACGTGGCCTTGACCGTACGCGATGATGGCGTGGGCATTCCCGAAGAGCGGCGCGACAACCACAAGACCTACGGCTTGCGTGGCCTGCGCGAACGCGCCACTTTCTTTGGCGGTGAGGTCGATATCCGTTCCACCCCGGGCAAGGGCGCCCTCATCAGCATCAGCCTGCCGATACGCCCGGAGCTGGCCGCCAGCGACACCTGATTGTGCTGCCGCGCACCCGCTTCAAGTGCGCGTCATGCTCCCCCGAAAGCCGCCTCCAGGGCGGCTTTCTGCGTTCTGGTGAGCGTCTTTGCAAGAGCGTTTTTCCGTCACGATTTTTCGTTTTTTCCTACGCGTGAAAGGGCGACTCTCTTATGTCGGCCAGACAGGCTCATCGGTACCATGGATTCATCGTCACTCACCGCCCGAACGGGAGGCCAGGGTGGCGGGACCGGCAAGGAGCCGAACTCTGCGCCGGGTAACCCACAGACGAACAATGCAAAGGAGCCATCATGAACAAGGATCAGGTCAAGGGCAGCTTGAAGGAAGTCGCAGGCAAGGTGCAGGAGAAGACCGGTGAACTGACGGGCAACACCAGCCAGCAGGTCAAGGGTGCCGCCAAGCAGGTCGAAGGCAATGTCCAGAAGACCTATGGCGATGCCAAGGAAGCGGCCAAGGACTAAGTTCCGAGGCCGGTGTTCCGGTGCCTCGATGAGGCGCCGGCGGCACCCGCAGGCAGGGCGCGAGGACTCTCTGAAGCATGCAGCAGGGCGCATGTAGGAAAGCGCCTACACCAATATCGGAAATGGCTGATTTTGTGATGCAGCAATTTCCGCGACCATGTGGTCATGGTGCTGGTAGAGCCGGGAATTGCAAAAGAGTTCACGGTTTGCCGCATGAAATTTTGCTCACCGCCAGAAGGGACCCCTGAAAGGGCAGACCATGAAAAAAACAGTCGGTATTTGCATGCTGGCAGCCGCTTCGGCTTTCGCCTCTCACGCTTTCGCAGAAACTTCTCAAGCCGTCGACAGCGCCGCGCGCTGGTCGGCTTCCACGATGGACCGTCACATGCCGGTGGATGCAGCGCGTCTGCACAAGCTGGGGCAGAAGAAATTCCGCTATATGGACATGGCCGAGAGCAAGCGCTCCAAGTTCCTGCAGAACGCCGTGCTGCTGTTTGGCGCACGTGCCGACGGCAAGGCTGCGGCAGCGCAACGCGACCCGGCCAAGGCTGCGCCCAGCGCACCGGTTTATCGTGATCACGCACAACCGCCCAAGGCCCCGCGCGTGATCATGCGTCCGTCGACCTGATCGGCGGCCGTATTCCCCTATTCCACAAAGAGGAAGGAGTCATCATGAAGACCATGCAAAAACTGGCAGTGACCTCGGTAGCCATCTGTGCCTTTGCCGCCTTCACAGGCTGCAGCGGCATGACCCAGCAAGACAAGAACACCGCCATCGGCGCCGGCGCCGGTGCCGTCGGTGGTGCCGTCCTGACCGGCGGCAGCGCCATCGGGACCGTGGGCGGTGCCGCCGTAGGTGGCGTGATCGGCAACCAGGTCGGCAAGTAATTTGCTGATCGGCTGATCATGGCCCGGCGCTGCACCTCGCGTGAGGAGCAGCCACCATCAACAACGCCGCGACACGGGTGACCTGTCGCGGCGTTGTTGCATTCAGGGCCGGATGTGGGTGAGCTTATTTGGCAGCTGACATGGCCCCGTGCTTGTGGACCTGCTTGCCGGCCTGCTTGCGCGCGCCCTTCTTGGCCGGCGCAGCGGCGGGAGCGCCGCCCTGATAGTCATCAAAGATGCGCCTGGCCCGTGCTGCATCCTGCGTCTTGGCTTGGGCCGCCTGCTGGCGGCATCCAGCGGCGTCCTTCCCCCTCAGGCTGCGGCAGGCCTGCAGCGCTTCGGCATAGGCCGCTGCGGTCTCCTTGTTAAGGTTCTCCAGACGGCCCTTCGCGCTGTTGTCTTCCTGGTACCAGCGCTGGGGATCGGTTTTGCTGACATCTTCTTCAGCAGCGTGCACGGTGCCGGACGCAAGGATGGCGAGGGCCGCCAGGAGAGCGGGCAGGGGAGAAGCGAGGAATTTATTGTTCATCTGATGTCAGCCTCATCACGGTACGGGTACGGGGAGAGCCGTGTGCGTGAGCTTGACCCCATTGGAGATGAGGCTGCGTCCACGAGCAAACGGCGCGGACGGTGACAGGCACCGTCCGCGCCGTTTTCCCGTCCGCCACCGGATGGTATCAGGCTTGCGGGAGGGAAGGGAGCGTCAGAAGGGCGGGGCGTTGGTCGCCGGACTTCAGAAGCCGGCGGCCGCCCCGCCTTATATCTTGCCCAGCAGCAGCAGGATCAGCAGGATGATGACGATGGTGCCAGCGATACCGCTGGGACCATAACCCCAGCCGCGGCTGTGCGGCCAGGCCGGGATGACGCCGAGCAGGATCAGGATCAGGACGATGAGCAGGATGGTGCCGAGGGTCATGGATTTCTCCTTTGTTATTGAGTTCGTTCTTGCCCGCCAGGGTGCAAGCGCCGGTTGATTCATGAAGCTGGGCTCATCTTAGAACTGGCACGTCGGCGAGACGATCAGCGGCCCTCGCAATGTGCTGTAGGAAAATCCGGCAAGCGCGAGTAGGCGGCCACGCGTGCCTGACAAATCGCTGCCAACTTGGTGCAAGGCACAATCGAAGTGCGGGCCGCGCCCGTTTTGATCGCGTCGCGCCACCGTAAAGGGCCAGCAGGATACGCCGTCCTTTTCCCCACAAGTCCAGACCCCGTGCGGCTTTGCAAGCCATGCGGCGGCTCTGGCACGCTCTTTGCTGAATCCCCGGCATCAGCGCAGCAATGCGCAAGCAATGTGAAGGTGTGGCCAATGGCGGTCGCGCCGTCCAGGACAAAGGCGTCTTCCGGTATGGGTCACCCATGGCGGAACACGCCTTTTTTTCGTTCGGGCTTTCTTCAAATCGCAACGCAAGGGGAACAGTGCTATGGAATCCAAAGGTCAGGCAGGCAAGGCAGGCGCGCTGGAAAGCGGCACGCCAGTCGTAGAGGACAGCGCAGTCAAGACAGCCGACGGTGTCGACGGCCGTCGCCGCACCCTGCTGCAGGGCGCGGCACTGGCCGCCGGCAGCGGCGTGCTGGGCTTGGCCTCGGGCGGCGCCTGGGCGGCCGGCTCCGACAAGCCGGAGAAGGAAGAAGTCAAGATCGGCTTCATTCCCCTGACCGACTGCGCCTCGGTGGTGATGGCCTCGGTGCTGGGTTTCGACAAGAAGTACGGCATCAAGATCGTCCCCAGCAAGGAAGCCTCCTGGGCCGGCGTGCGCGACAAGCTCACCAACGGCGAACTCGATGCGGCCCACGTGCTGTATGGCCTGATCTACGGCGTGCAGCTGGGCATCGGCGGCCAGAAGAAGGACATGGCCGTGCTGATGGGCCTGAACCATAACGGCCAGGCCATCACCCTGTCCAAAAAACTGGCCGACAAGGGCGCCGTCGATGGCGCATCGCTGGCCAAGCTGATGCAGGCCGAGAAGCGCGAATACACCTTCGCCCAGACCTTTCCGACCGGCACGCACGCCATGTGGCTGTACTACTGGCTGGCCGCCAATGGCATCAACCCGATGAAGGATGCCAAGGTCATCACGGTACCGCCGCCGCAGATGGTGGCCAACATGCGGGTGGGCAACATGGATGGCTTCTGCGTGGGCGAACCCTGGGGTCATCGCGCCATCGTCGATGGCGTGGGCATCACCGCCATCACTACCCAGGACATCTGGAAGGACCATCCCGAGAAGGTGCTGGGCACCTCGCTGGAGTTCGTCCAGAAGTACCCCAATACCTGTCGCGCGATGATGGCCGCCATCCTGGAGGCCAGCAAGTGGATCGATGCCTCGCTGGCCAACAAGAACAAGATGGCCGAGGTGATCGCCGACAAGTCCTATGTGAACACCAGCAAGGACGTGATCGACCAGCGCATCCTCGGGCGCTACCAGAACGGCCTGGGCAAGACCTGGGACGACCCCAACTACATGAAGTTTTACGACGAAGGCCAGGTCAACTTCCCCTTCCTCTCCGACGGCATGTGGTTCATGACCCAGCACCGCCGCTGGGGCCTGTTGAAGAGCGATCCGGACTACCTGGCCGTGGCCAAGTCGGTCAACCAGATCGATCTCTACAAGGACGCGGCCGCCATGACCAAGACGCCGCTGCCCAAGGATGTCATGCGCAGTTCCAAGCTGATGGATGGCACGGTGTGGGACGGCAAGAATCCGGCGGCCTACGCGCAGTCGTTCAAGATCAAGGTGTAAGCGGGTGCGGCCAGCAGCCGTGTCCATCAAGGTGAAGTGCATAGAGCAAGGGGAAGATGATGAGTGCAGTCGCAGAAAGCATCATGGGTGACAACGCCAAGCCCGCCGGCGTGCCCGCGGCCAGCGAGCCGCTGCGTGCAGCGGCCGCCAACGAAGCGCAGGTGGCCCCTGCGGCCAGCGCTGCCGCCAGCGTGAAGACGCGCAGCCTGCGCAAGAAGATCATCGCGGGCGGGCTCTTCATGCGCGTGGTGCCGCCCCTGCTGGGCGTGGCGTTGCTGGTACTGGTGTGGCAGATCATCGCCTTGAAGACCGCCAGCTTCCCTACACCGTGGGTGACCCTGAAGGAAGCGGGCGTGATGTTTTCCGATCCCTTCTACCGCAACAGTCCCAATGACCAGGGCATAGGCTGGAACGTGCTGGCTTCGCTGCAGCGGGTCGGCATGGGCTTCGGGCTGGCCGCGCTGGTGGGCATTCCGCTGGGCTTTGCGATCGGGCGCGTGGAATTCCTCTCGCGCATGTTCGGCCCCATCATCAGCCTGCTGCGTCCGGTCTCGCCGCTGGCCTGGCTGCCCATCGGCCTGTTGGTGTTCAAGTCGGCCAATCCGGCGGCGATCTGGTCGATCTTCATCTGCTCGATCTGGCCGATGATCATCAATACGGCCGTCGGTGTGCAGCGTGTCCCGCAGGATTACATGAATGTGGCACGCGTACTCAATCTCTCCGAATGGAAAGTGCTGACCAAGATCCTGTTCCCTTCGGTGTTGCCTTACATGCTGACGGGCGTGCGTCTTTCCATCGGTACGGCGTGGCTGGTGATCGTGGCCGCCGAGATGCTGACCGGTGGCGTCGGTATCGGCTTCTGGGTCTGGGATGAATGGAACAACCTGAACGTGCCGCACATCATCATCGCCATCGTCGTCATCGGGGTGGTGGGGCTGGTGCTGGAACAATTGCTGGTGGCGCTGGCCAAGGCGTTCACCTACGAGCAGGTCAACAACTGAGGAGGGCGGGATCATGGACAACATCAACGGCAAGTTCATCGACATCCACGGCGTGGAGATGGTGTTCCACACCAAGAAGGGCGTCTTCCATGCACTGCGCGAGATCAACCTGACGGTGGCCAAGGGCGAGTTCGTCACCTTGATCGGCCACTCCGGCTGCGGCAAGTCGACCTTGCTGAACCTGATTGCGGGCCTGCTCAAGCCCAGCGATGGCGTACTGCTGTGTGCCAATCGCGAGATCGGTGGTCCGGCCCCGGAGCGTGCGGTGGTGTTCCAGAACCACTCGCTGCTGCCCTGGCTGACCTGCTACGAAAACATCTATCTGGGTGTCGAGCGCGTCTTCGGCGCTACCGAGAATCGCACCCAGCTGCGTGACCGCACGCGCGCCGCGCTGGCGCTGGTGGGACTGACCGCAGCCGAGGCCAAGCGCCCCAATGAAATTTCCGGCGGCATGAAGCAGCGCGTGGGCATCGCCCGCGCACTGGCGATGGAGCCCAAGGTCCTGCTGATGGATGAGCCCTTCGGTGCGCTCGATGCATTGACGCGTGCGCACTTGCAGGATGAGTTGTTGAAGATCGTCGCCAAGACCGAATCGACGGTGGTGATGGTGACCCACGATGTGGACGAGGCAGTGCTGCTGTCGGACCGCATCGTGATGATGACCAATGGTCCCGCTGCCACCATCGGCGAGATCGTGGAAGTGAAACTGCCGCGTCCACGTGACCGTGTCACGCTGGCGCAGGATGCACAGTATGGTGCCTATCGCACGGCGGTGCTGGAGTTCTTGTACCGCAAGCAGGCGCATCCGTCACGGGAGGCCGCGTAAGCTTGCGTAATACGCATCTGCCGGCCACTCGGCCAATGCAATTGAAGGAGAAGTCCATGAGCAGCCAGGCTGTCATCGAAGAGGCCCCTGTTGAAGGGGCGGAGGCATCCGACGTCGTTGCGCTCTCGGGCGAAGTGTTTGGTGCCCTGATCAATCTCTCTGGCCGCCGCCGTTTCACCTCGCAGCGCCTGGTGTTGTACGCAGTGCTCGCAGCACAGGGCCAGCAAGGGGCTTGTGCCACTGCGCGCGAGGCATTGGGACTGTTCCGCAGCGCCCATGCGGCCTTGCTCAAGCGTTCCGGGGACTTGCCCGGCGTATTCTGCCCGGAGCTGGAAGAGGTGTATTTCGGACGCGGCCGGGGCGATGCGCGCATCACCGGTTTTGCCGAATTGGCCCAGCGTACGCTCAATGCCATCGAGGACAAGCTCAAGACCGGCCCGGCCCTGCTGGAACAACTGGTGCAGGAAACCACGCCGCTCCTGGCCGTGTTGAACGAGATCACGGCGGTCTATGAAGCGCAGTCGAAGAAGCATGCGCGCCTCATGCGCGAACAGTTGCGCGGCATCATGACCGATATCGAAACCATTGCGCGCGAAGCCAAGATGGTGGCCTTCAATGCCCGTATCGTGGCGGCGCGATCAGGACAGGCGGGCAGGGAATTCTCGGTGGTGGCCGGTGTGCTGTCCAACATCACCGGCGAAATCGATGAACTGGTCAAGGAAGCACTGAGCGGCGCGGCGGCCTGAATGCGCCTTCCTGACACCATTCATCTGCGTTTAATGCTCTTTTCTTGAGCATTCAATTTTGCTTAATGCTGCTTATCGGCTCTTCAGCGCCGCCCATGCCACCAGCAGCCATGCTGCGAGGAAGGCCACACCGCCGAACGGCGTGATGGCGCCCAGGATGCGCGTGCCGGTCAGGGCCAGCAAGTAGAGGCTGCCGCTGAAGATGACGATACCCGCCAGCATCAGCCGGCCGGCCCAGTGCAGGGCGGCCCCGGCCATGCGCGGCATCAGCAGCGCAATGGCGATCATGCCCAGCGCATGCATGACCTGGTAGGTCACGGCGGTGTGCCAGATGGCCAGCATCTCTTCGGAAATCATTTTCTTCAAACCATGTGCGCCGAAGGCGCCACAGCCCACGGCCACGAACATGTTCAGCGCGCCGGCGGCGATCAGGGTGCGTTCTTTCATTGGTCTTGTTCTCGGTCAGCGATCAACTGCGATTCAATAGGTGGGACGTACGCCCTTGCCCAGCCGATACTCATGCCGCAACACGAACTGCGACGTGGCGATCAGCCCCGACAATCCCAGGATGAGTTGCGTCAGCGTATCCGGCGGCAGCACCCAGACGCTGCCGGCCGGAGCAGCCACGTTGGCGGCCGCGCTGATGACCGGGGCGGCCCACGCGGCTTCTTCGCTCACGTCCAGCAGGATCTGGCCTTCGGGCGTGGTGTGCAGATGGATCTCGCCGCCCAGCTCCAGCGTGAAGCAGATGCCCTGGCCGGCGTTGACGGTGTTCATCTTGTGACGGAACACCACGGCCTGCAGCTCGCGGTTGTAGGTGTCGATCCAGGTCTCCACCTCCTGCACGTTCTGCAGCACGATCCACGCGCGCGGCGCAGGGATGGTGTCGGCACCGGCAACGGCGTCATCGGGGAAGATCGGTTCGGGGGCTTGCTCGGACATGGTCAATGCAGGACCGCGCCACGCGCGGCCCGTGGTGGCTACGGGGAAGGCAGCAGTATATAGGATCGCCGTGACTGGAGGCGCCAGCCGTCGACTTGCAAAAGTGCTTGCCTGGCGCTCGGCACTGGCGGTAGCTTATGCGCTCCGGGTTGCCCGGCCCTCATCATAAAAATTCCATGCGCCAATTCTCTTTCTCCGCCTTCGGCAGGCTGCTGCCGACACTGGGCCTGTGCGGCCTTCTCCTCATTCCCCTTGCTGGACGCGCCCAGCAGCTGGCGCTGGACATCAACGAAGCAGTCAGCAGCATCGAGGTCAGCGTCAAGGACCTGTATGGCCGGCAAGAGAGCGGCAAGGTCGTCATCACCCAGTTCAAGCCGGCCGGACCGGGTCCGTTCCCGATGGTCATCCTCAGTCACGGACGCAGTCCCACCAATCGCCAGGATCCACCGCGTTTTCGCTTCACCAGGCAGGTGCGCTACTTCGTCTCGCGCGGCTTTGCCGTCTTCGAGCCGACCCGCATCGGCTACGGCGCCTACATGACGCAGTTCGATCCTGAGGACAGCGGCAGTTGCTCCAGCAAGGATTACGCCCCCATGGCGGAGGCCGGCAGCACCGAAATCCTGGCCGTGCTGGATTACGCCAGGCAGCAGCCGTATGTCGATGCCAAGCGCGTGCTGCTGGTGGGACAGTCAGTGGGCGGCTACCTCACGGTGGCCACCTCCGCGCACAATCCCGAGGGGGTCGTGGGCGCAATCAATTTTGCCGGCGGCTCCGGCGGCGATCCGGAAAAACGTCCCGGCAATCCCTGCGCACCCCAGCGGCTGGAAGAGATGTATGCCCGCTTTGGCCAGGCCACGAAGATGCCCATGCTGTGGATCTATACCGAGAACGACCTCTACTTCGCCCCGACCTACAGCAAGGCGTGGCACGAGGCCTTCGTCAAGGCCGGCGGCAATGCGGACTATCGGCTCCTGCCGCCCTTCGCCCAGAACGGGCATACGCTCTTTGCCCGTGGCCCCGAGATCTGGGAGCCCATCGTCGGCGAGTTCCTCGACAAGCTCGGCCTGCCGGCACCGCGTGCGCCTCAATAAGCCAGCCGATACGCCTCGTTGGTCGATTCCAGCCGGCTGGCAATGACCTTGACCACATACGCATGCAGCCGCAAGGCCGTGGCCGGGTCCTCCCGTTCCAGCTGGCGCAGGCTGGCCAGCGTCAGTTGCCAGGCGCGCGTGGGACGATCGGTGACCACGTCGGCGGTGCGCCGCTGGCCACGGTAGAGCGCCATCTCGCCCACGATGGTGGCGCTGCCGAAGGAACGCAAACGCATGCGGCCGCCCCCTTCCAGGGGGAGCGAGATGCTGACCAGCCCCTCGTCGATGAAATACATCGAATCGCCCGCATCGCCCTTGCGAAACAGCATCGTGCCGGCGGCCAGTTCCACCTTCTCCATGCGCGCCAGCAGGGCGGCCAGTTCGCGTGGTTCGAAATGCTCGGCCAGGCTGGTATGCAGGGCATCACGCGATGGGTCGCCTGCGGCGTGTTGCAGCAACTGGTCTTCCACCCATTCCAGTGCCAGGTCGAGATCGGCGAACTCGCGCGGGGCACTGCCGGGGAAGGCGGCGCGTGCGATGGGGCGGCGGATCGCTTCGCTGATGCCGGTGAGGATCAGGGTCACCTTGTAGTGCTCGCACACCTGCGCCAGCTTGACGAAGCTCTGCGAGGTCGATGCGTCCAGGCCCTGCACGTGGCGGAAATCGATGATGATGAACTGGCGCGGCGACTGCAGTTGCTCGCGCACCCTATGCACGATCTGGTTGGCGCTGCCAAAGAACAGGAAACCCTGCAGGCGCATGCCGAAGACGCGCTGGCCCAGCTGCTTGAGTTCGGCTTGCGCGGCAGCGCTGCGCTCGAGCTTGGAGTGCAGCGTGGCGCCGGTGAATTCCATCTTCACGCAGGATACCCGGCCATAGTCCAGCACGAACAGCACGCAGGCCACCACCACGCCCAGCGCCACGCCGGTGACGAAGCCATAGCAGGCCACCACCGCCACGATCAGCACGATCAGGAAATAGTCCCCGCGTGCCAGGCGGCGGCTGCGTACCAGCCATTCATTGAGCAATCCGCCCCCCAGGCCGATGAGCAGGCCTGCCAGGACCGGCTTGGGGAAATAGCCCAGCAGCGGTATGAAGAACAGGGCAAACACCAGGCAGAGCACCGCAGCCACCAGTGTGGCGATGCGGTCGCGCGAGCCGAAACGGTAGTTCAGCAGCGTGCGCGAGAGCGAATGACAGCCCACCACGCCGCCGAAGAGCCCGCTGAGCATGTTGGCCAGGCCGGCGCTGCGCAGCTCGCGGTTGAAATCGACCTCGCGCCGTGTGGCCAGGCTCACCCCGGTGGCATTGAGCAGGATGGCCAGCGTGGTGACGGCGATGAGGGCCAGCAGTTCGCCATAGTGGCGCCACAGGATGTCCCAGTGCACCAGCGACCAGGAAACTTGTACCGGCAGCTGGACATGGCCCACGCTCAGTGGCGCGAACATCCAGCCATGGGCGCGCGCCTGGGCCAGCGAGATGCCGCTGGCAGCCAGGGCGCCGTAGAAGGCGGCACTGGCCAGGGCCAGCGAGACCGGCAGCGCCAGCGGATGCTCGAACTTGCGCCCGGGCAGGCCCAGCATGCCAATCACCACGATGGCCACCGGCAGCAGTTCCTGCCAGTGCAGGTCGATACCGGCGCTCAAGACATCCGGCCCCAGGGGATGCCCGGTCAGCACCGTGAAGGCGCCGGTCCACAGCAGATAGCCGGTCCCGGCCAGGAAACCGCCGATGACCGGGAAGGGGACGAAGAGCACCAGGTTGCCCCGGCGCAGTACGCCCAGCAGCATCAGCACCAGCCCCACCAGCAGGCTGCTCAGGGTGATGGCGGTGGTGACCGTGGCCAGGATCTCGGCCGGCGACAGTTGCGCGCGCTGCATGGTGGCGCTGATGCCGCCGACCATCAGCGAGAGCAGGCCCACCGAATTGGAGTCCGCCCCGCCCAGCATGAAGGGCAGCGAGCTGGTGAAGCAGATCACCAGCAGGCACAGCACGCTGGTGATGAACATGAGCGGCAAGCCCGCCTGCAGCAGGCCCTCGCCACTGCTCCCGAAAATCATGACGGCATAGCTGACCGCATAGCTCACCGACACCAGCGTCACCACGCAGGCTGCCGGCAGACTGCCCAGCCAGTGGCGTGCGCGCGTGAGCAGACCGGATTGTGGCATCAGATGACTTTCCCCGAAGGCTGCGCGTTTGTGCGGCATGCCTGTACTCCCCATCGATATGGCCGCGTGCGTGCCGGCCGTTCTTGTTGTCTGGCGTGGTCCCGCAGGTCCCCGGTGCGCCCCCGCGCACCGTTCCGGCTCAGCGCCGCCGCAGGTGCATTGCCCCGGCAGTCGCTGGTGTCTCGGTATTGCCAATGATGAATGCCAATCTATCACACGAAAATGACAGAATTGCAACAAAAGTGGGCTTTCGTGAGTTAAGTGAAGCAATAGAAAAGGATTCCCGCGGTGACGGCCGTACACCCGTTGCACGCAGGAAAATGAGAACGTTTTCGCGGTGTGGGAAGGGCGATTGGGCGGTGCTGGCGAGATTACATTCTCGCGATGGTCAGTTCACACTTGCGAATCGATTCCTGCCCGCGCAGCATGTCGCCCTTGAGCGCGTAGATCGGAGCGCCGGCGGTGATGCTGCCGGTAAACCGGAATTGCCACATCCGGTCCGGATCATTGACCCGGTAGCCGAAGCCGATCACGTCGAGCCGGTTGCTGGCGAGCTGTCCGGTCAGGTTTTCGGCCACCATGGCATTGCGGCGATGCAGGGAGATGGCGACCTTGCCCACTTCCGCCTCGAAATGGGCCTGGTAGGCTTGCGAGAAATCGCCGTTGTCGGCGCGCGCTTCGCAGGTCATCAAGCCGTACCAGCGCTCGCCACTGCGCACGCTGTTGGGACTGGCCGCGGCGGGCGGCAACTGCGCTGGCGGACGAACCGGCTGGGCTGCGGGCGGAGCCATCGCCACGGGTGGTGCGGCTGGCGCAGGTACCGAGGCCGGAGGCTGCGTCAATGCCGGTGATGTCGGTGATGTCGGTGATGCGGGTGCAGCGGCAGCGGGGGAGCTGGCCGTGCCGTTGCGCCTGGCGAGGGCGGCGCGGCCGCGTGTCTCCAGATCCCAGATCCATTCTGCCGGCACCGCGAAGGAGAGATTCTGCACGGTGGCCCCGGCAATCATGGCGGTGGTGATGCCGATCAGTTCGCCTTTGTCATTGAACAGCCCGCCGCCGCTGGAGCCCGAGGAGATCGGCGCCGAGGTCTGCAGGAAGCGCAGCTTGCCATCGTTGTCCAGCCGCAGTGCCGAGAGCAGGCCATCGCTGATGGTTTCTTCCAGCGCGCGGGGTGCTCCCAGCGTGAAGACTTTCTGCCCGACCCGCAGGCTGCGCGCCGGGGCGATGGTGACGGCGGGCGCCTTGAGGCCTTCGGCACGGACCTGGCAGAGATCGCGCTCCGGATCCGGAAACTCCAGCTTGCCCGCCAGCGTGAGATTGCCGCGCCGCAGCTTGAAGCTGCTGGCGCGCGCCAGCACGTGGCAATTGGTGACCAGTCGTTCGGGCCCGATCACGACGGCCGAACCGGTACTGAAGATTTGTCCCTGCGCGTCCATGGACTGCACTACCCAGATGCTGGGCGAGAGTTGCTGGAACATGGTTTCGGCATCCAGGGCGTGGGCCAGCGGCGCTGCGGCGAGCAGGGGGCAGAGCAGGCCAAGGAGCTTGGTCAGGCGGCTTCTCATGGAGGGGCGGTCTCAGGGGGCAGGCAAGAGGTTCTTGAGGTCGTCGATGGTGACCTGGCCACGGCGCCCTTGTTGCGCTGGCGGCAGGGGCGTGAAGACCAGGGCGGATTTGATGACGTCCTGTTCGGGTGGTGCGGGCGACTGGCCTGCGCTTTTCACGTAGGGGCCGATGAGTTTGAGGATGACTTCGGCGCTCAGCACCGCCTGGCCTGGATACTCGGCGGGCTTGCGCAGCATCTTGACCACGGCATTGCCGGAGTAGGTGATGATGGTCGTGCCTGGGGTGTAGATGTAGACGGGGGCAGAGTGGGTGGCGGTGGGCGTGAGCAGCGCCAGGGGATCGTTGCTGCTTTGCTGTTCGCTCTGCCAGGAGGTATTGGTCATGGGCGCAGCGACCGGTTTGGGAACAGGATCGTTGGGCTTGAGGATGATGAAGTGGGAGTAGCCCTGTTGCTGGGTCAGTTCGGCGCAGCGATAGATCCAGTAATGCCAGACCATGTCGCGGCTGGTTTTGCCGTTGCCGGAGAAGGTGACGCGGTACAGGTCATCGGCCAGCTTGGCATCGGTATAGCCCCCGGTCAGGCCGCGCGGCCCGTAGGCGGTGGCGCAGCCGGCCAGCATTGCCGCTGCCAGCACGATGCTGGCAACGCCCCTGAATGATGATGTCAACATCATGTTGTTCTTTGTTGTGTGGATGATGTGGACCCTTTGGGGCCGGTATGAAGTTCTTATCCGGCAGGGTCTCGATTCAATGTGTGAATCTTCACATGGCGTTCTGACAAAGGGCTGACGTGGGGCTGACGGGGAGTTTTCTTCAGAGAAGATTGAAACGGGAGGTGGCCAGGCGCGTTGGGGAAATGTCGGGATGTGAAGGAGGGGGCAAAAACAAAAAGGGCTCCAGCGAACTGGAGCCCTTCTCTTGTACTGCTGAATTTCTGGTAGGCCGTGGGGGGCGAACTTGGGACCAACGCACTATTTGTTCCTCCCGCCCGCTCTTAAATCATTGAGAAGAAAGAAAAGTCATTAATTAAGTAGATGGTTTTAGAGGCTTCGATGAAGGATGCTCCTGCTTGTTACTGGCTGAAACTCAATGATCTGTAGCCTGCTGAAGGCCACTGCGGATGCCGGCGCGGAATGCGGCATTTTCGTCTCGCCACTCGTCTTGTTTTGCTTAGATGTGAAGTATCATGAAGATCATCAATACGTGTCCCTCTCCTTGATTATTTTGCACTTCTAACAGGATCCTCTAATGAACTACAAAGAAATTGCGACTCCCGATATCGAAGAATTGGTCTTGAAATTGAGGAGCGAACTTAGAAGAAGACGTTTTCAGACAAAAGAAGCGTCAGACAAGAACCCTTCCGAGAGGGAACTTTTAGCTATTGCCGAATACGAGCGCCGCGTTAATGCTGGGGAGTTGGTCGAGCCGTTGGTAGAAAAAGTGGATCTTGAAACGTTGGTAGGCACTGAGATTTATGAAAAGGTGTTTCATATTGATGAAAGCTCATACATCAATGTCAATACCGTCAGAGGGATTGCACTTAAATTCTACACACCAAATTTGCGCGCATTATGGCAATCCTTCGGTCAAGAATATATCGAGCCGGAGCTTCTCAATTTCATTGATGGCATGACATCCGAGTCGGTGTTCTTTGACATCGGAGCTAGTACCGGTGTTTTTTCACTTTATGCCGCAGCGAAAGGTATCAGGACCTATTGCTTTGAACCGGAAGTTTCGAATTTCAATATTTTGAATACATCTGCTTATCTGAACCATGAAAAACTTAAAGAGTTTTTCAATGCATTCAACATTGCCGTCGCTGATAAGACTGCAACAAGCACCATGTTCATAAGGAAATTTGAGGCGGCAGCTCACGAAAAAATATTGGGGGCTGCGATTACTCGAGACGGTTCTCATCGCTTCCAATACGAATATCAACAGAAGGTTCTTTGTATGTCTCTCGATGAAATATGCGAAATGGAGGGCGTGGTGCCTACTGACATAAAAATCGATGTTGATGGTGCTGAGCTTTCGGTCATTCGCGGCATGTCGAAAGTGCTGGACTCACCGAGTCTTAAGAGAATTTTTATCGAGATATCCGAGAATGAAGAGTCGTCGGTTTCTGCTCTCAATATGTTGTTAGAGCGCGGTTTTAATATTGCTTCTAAAAAAAGGGTTCAAAACTATTTTACGGAGTATAACTACACCTTAACTCGTTAAGAGAGTACATCACCGAAATAATCGGCACTTACAGCCTTGGGCAATTTATTGGTTTGTTGAAAAAAACCGGAGACGCCAAATGGCGCCTTAATTTGCCGCCCACGTCGCCTATTGGCTGAATCTTCTTTGTGGGCAACCTGCTCATGTTGAGGGCGGGTTAAGCGAAAGCTTGGTGATGACTCAGGGGAAGGCGACATTTGCATGAGAATGCGTGGCCTATGCGGAGATGATTGAGAGAATGTGTAGGCCATCTGCAGCCTCAAAATTTAGGCATATAAAATTCCACTTCCAAGTGAACTGAACCTATACAGTTGGACGGTCAATAGCGGATTAGGTCCTCAAGGATTGAGTTTTGTATTGCACAGGTCTTAGTCCTATCAAGTAAGAACGCGACAGAGCATTTATCTATCAGTTGCAGAGGCTCGAATTGCCGGTAAGTATCTAGGCAAAGAGGATTTTGTACGCAAAAAACAAAAAGGGCTCCAGCGAACTGGAGCCCTTCTCTTGTACTGCTGAATTTCTGGTAGGCCGTGCGGGATTCGAACCTGCGACCAACGGATTAAAAGTCCGCTGCTCTACCAGCTGAGCTAACGACCCGAAAGACCGCTATTATAGGCAAACTCTATCGGCGGTGTCAACACTGCGCCGTCACAAACGATCATCGATCGTTCATCAAACACCATCACCGCGATGAACCCGCTTACTTGAGCGATGCCATCCTGTCCTTGCCGGTCTGCGCGGCAGGGGTGTTGGGATACTTGGCGATCAACTGTTCCAGGGTCTTCTTGGCCGCTGCCTTGTCCTTCAGTTCGGCTTGCGAACTGGCGATGTTGAGCAGGGCGTCAGCGGCCTTGGGGTTGTCCGGATAATTCTTCACCACCACCTGCTGCGCAGCGATGGCTCCCTTGTAGTCGCGCTGGGCGTACAGGGCATTGCCTTGCCAGTATTGCGCCGAGGCGGCGTAGCCGGATTGCGGATAGCGCTTGAGGAAGTCGGCAAACGCATTGCCCGCTCCCTTGTAGTCGCCACCCTTGAATTGCGACAGGGCCGCATCATAGGCCTGCTGTTCGGACACGCCCACAGCCACCGTCTGGCCATCGACTTGCACCTGCTGCGGCTCGAGCTTGCGCAGGCGTGCATCTAGGTCGACGTAGAAATCCTTCTGGCGTTGCTGGGCGTTGGTAATCTCGTTGGTCAGCACCTCGATCTGGCCGCGCAGCGCCGCAATCTGGGATTGCAGGTTGTCGTTGCGGTCCGAGAGCGTCAGGACACTGTTCTTGTCAGCCTTGTTGGCAACGTCACGCTGCAGGGCTTCGATCTTGGAACGGATGTCCAGGATGGCCTTGCGCGCCTCGTCATCATCAAACAGGCCGGCACGGGCGGTAAGCGGTAGGAAAGCCGTGGCGGCCAGCAAGGCCGCCACGGTTACCGATTTCAGTTTGAAAGCGGTATGCATGTCAATTACTGGTAAGCGATGTCAGCGCGACGGTTCTCGGCGTAGGACGATTCATCCTGGCCCAGTGCCTTGGGCTTTTCCTTGCCGAAGGAAACCGCTTCCACTTGTGCATCCGACACGCCCAGCAGCACCAGTGCCTTGCGCACGGCTTCTGCACGCTTCTGGCCCAGGGCCAGGTTGTACTCGGCGCCACCGCGATCATCGGTGTTGCCCTGGATGATTACCTTGCGGTCCTTGTGGGCCACCAGGTACTTGGCGTGGTTTTCGATGACGGTACGGTATTCCGGCTTGACAGTGTAACTGTCGTAGTCGAAGTACACGCTACGCTTGGCCAGCACGCCTTGCGGGTCGTTCAGCGGATCAACCGAACCGGCGTTGACGGTGCCCACGGCGCGGGTGTCAGCGCCGTTGCTGGCGCCGTTCTGCACGGGAGCGTTGGCCTTGTCGTCCAGCTTGGTCGACGAGCAGGCGGCCAGCAGAACAGCGCTGGAGACGATGAGGGCGAAGGTACTGATAGTGCGCATTTGGGATTTCTCCTTGTCGTGATGAAAGCAATATTGGATTTCTTTATTTCATGAACGGACCCCAGGTCGGTTCCCTGATATCACCGGCCTGCGTCGTCAGACGCTGTTTGATTCGGCCATCGACGGAAACGACGGCCAGGGATCCGCGACGACCAGATTCCGTCGCGTACATGATGTATTTGCCATTGGGCGCAAAGCTGGGCGACTGGTCACGGCTGCCGTCGGAGAGGCGAATCTCCTGGCCATTGGTCAGGTCCAGTGCATACAGCTGGAACAGGCCATCGCGACGCGAAATGAAGGCCAGCGTCTTGCCATCCGGCGAAATGCGCGGGCTGATGTTGTAGCTGCCATTGAAGGTGACGCGCTGGGGCGAACCACCATCCAGGCCCACCTTGTACACCTGCGGGCCGCCGCTGCGGTCGCTGGTGAAGTAGACGCTACCGCCATCCGGCGAAAACTGCGGTTCGGTATCGATGCCGGCACTGTTGGTCAGGCGGCGCAGGCCCGAACCGTCGGCATTGATCACGTACACCTGGGTCAGGCCGTCGCGCGTCAAGGCCACGGCCAGGCGCGAGCCGTCCGGCGACCAGGCCGGGGCCGAGTTGCTGCCCTTGAAGTTGGCCACGATGGAGCGCTGGCGGGTCACCAGGTTCTGGATGTAGACCACCGGCTTCTTCATCTCGAAGGAGACGTAGGCGACCTTGGTGCCGTCCGGCGACCAGGAGGGCGAAATGATCGGCTCATTGGAGCGCAATGCCACCTGCGTGCCTTCACCATCGGCATCGGCCACTTCCAGGCGGTATTCGCTGCCGGACTTGGTCACGTAGGAGATGCGGGTCGAGAAGATGCCGGGAATGCCGGTCAGCTTCTGGTAGATGTCGTCGGCGATCTTGTGTGCGGTCAGGCGCAGCAGTTGCGGCTGGGCACCGATGGACAGGGCCGAGAGCTGGCTCGACTGCACCGTGTCGAAGAGGCGATAACGCACATCGAAACGGCCATCGGCCAGGCGCGTGACGCTGCCCACGGCCAGTGCGTTGGCACCGCGCTTCTGCCAGTCGGCATAGTTGATGGCCGAGGAATCGGAGAGCGTATCGCCATTGTCGATGAGCTTGAAGACGCCGCTGCGGGCCAGGTCGGCCTTGACCACCGAGGTGATCTGCTGCGGGGCGGCTTCTTCGCCGGGGAAGGCGGTGATGGCCACCGGGATCTGGGAAGCACCCACGCCGGTGATCTCGAAGCGGATCTGCGCCTGCGAGGCCGGGGCGAAGGACAGGCCGGCCACGGCCACCATGGCAGTGGCCATGCGCGTCAGGGACAGGGTCAGGTAACGGGCTTTAATCATCGTTTACTGATCTTTCGGATAATGGGTGAATGTGAAGCTGGACGGTACCTTGCCATCCGTGTCGGCCGGGAAGGGCTGGGACTTCATGATGGCAGTGCGCACGGCTTCGTCGAAGCCAGGGACGCCTGAAGGCTTGTTCACACGCACGCTGCGCACGGTCCCGTCCGGGAACAATTCGACAGTGTACTCCCCGGCAGGGTTTCCGCTGACGCCGCTATTGTCGAAGACCGTGTTGCTCTTGATCTTCGCGCGCAACTTGTTGGCGTAGTTGGGGCTGCCCTTCGGACCTTGCGATTTCTCGGCCGTGCCGGTCCCACCGGTGGCACTGGTGGCCTGGCCCATCATGCGCTTCAAGTCTTCCTGGCGACGCGCTTCAGCCGCCTTGGCGTCGGCCGCGGCTTGCTGCTGCTTCTTCTTGTCGGCAGCCTGCTTCTCGGCGTCGGCCTTCTTCTTGGCCTCTTCTTCCTTCTGCTTTTCTTCCTTCAGCTTCTTCTGCTTGTCGGCTTCCAGCTTTTCCTTCTTCTCGCGTTCAGCCTTGTCCTTCTCGGCCTGTTCCTTCTTCTCGCGCTCGGCCTTTTCCTTCTCTGCCTTGAGCTTGTCAGCCTTTTCCTGTTTCTCCTGCTCTTCCTTGCGCTTCTTTTCCTTCTCTTTTTGCAGGGCGATATCGGGCTTGTCGAGCTTGGGCTCGTCGATCACCTTGGGCGCGACGGTCTTGGGCTCGATCACGGGCTGCGGCTTGGGCGGCTCGACCACCGGTTCCGGCTCGGGCTGCGGCTGGGGCGGCGTGGGCAGGGGTGCGGCTTCCTTGTACTGCGGATCCCAGATCTCGGCTTCCACCGTCAGCGGTGTTTCGCTCTGCCAGCGGATGCCGACCCAGAAGAACAGGAACAAGGCCACGTGCATCACCAGCGCCAGCGTGATGGCGCGCCAGCGGCCGGGGGGCTTGGGGATGGTGTAGTGTGCGTTATCGCTCATATCACTCGGCTGTGCGCTTACTTGGTGGCCAGGCCGACCCGCGCGATTCCCTGTTTCTTGGCTTCCGAGATGACTTGCACCACGTCGTCGTACTTGATTTCCTTGTCGGCCGAAATCATCACGGCCAGCTCCGGATTGTCCTCATGCAGCTTGCGCAGGCGTTCGGACAGGTCGGTCTTGCCGGTGACGGTCTCGGCCTTCTTGCCGCCGCTCTTGGGGCCGTTGATGCGGATGGTGGCCTGGGCGTTGGGCTTCAGGGCGATCTCGATGTAATCCGACGGCGGCTGTGTGGACTTGCCGGCCGTGGGCAGGTTGATCACGCTGGGATTGGTGATGGGCGTGGCCACCATGAAGATGATGAGCAGCACCAGCATCACGTCGATGTAGGGCACGACGTTGATCTCGGACTTGAACTTGCGGGGACGGCCCCCGCGCATCGATGAGCCAGCCATTAGCGTGCCTGACGTTGCAAGATGTTGGAGAACTCTTCGATGAAGCTCTCGAAGCGGATCGCCAGACGGTCGATGTCGTGCGAATAGCGGTTGTAGGCCACCACCGCCGGAATGGCCGCGAACAGGCCGATGGCCGTGGCGATCAGGGCTTCGGCAATGCCGGGTGCGACCGCCGCCAGGGTGGCCTGCTGCACGTTGGCCAAGCCACGGAAGGCGTTCATGATGCCCCAGACGGTGCCGAACAGGCCCACGTAAGGGGAGACCGAACCGACCGAGGCCAGGAAGGCCAGGTGCGATTCCAGCGCATCCATCTCGCGCTGGTAGGCTGCGCGCATGGCGCGGCGTGCGCCGTCCAGCAGCAGGGAGGGTTCGACTGCACCGCCGCGCGCGGCCACCGATGCCTTGGCCTTGGTGAATTCCCCCATGCCGGCCTGGAAGATGCGCTCCAGCGCGCCACCGCCATCGGCCTTGCGGCGGTTGGACAGGGCATCCTGGTACAGGGCCGAGAGATTGCCGCCGGACCAGAAGACGCGTTCGAATTCCTCGGTCTGCACACGCGCCGAGCGAATGGTGAACATCTTGCGGAAGATGTAGGTCCAGCTGATGATCGATGCCGACAGCAGCAGCAGCATCACCAGTTGCACCAGGACGGACGCGTTTGCGATCAGTGAAATGAAGGACAGGTCTTGTGTGACGTTCATGGGAAAGTGTGGCGGCTTGGAGGCGGCGTTTGGATGATGAAGCTAGGTTAAGGATCTGTTGTAGTGTTCAATCGTTCATGTGTTGATGAAACGATACGAAACAAAAGACGGCAAATACGCAGAGAAGTTTTCCATGGTGCAGATTGTCCCAGCCGGCGGGAGCATGTCGCCCTGCGGCGACACGCTCAGCACCATAAAGGCCCGGATGAGCTTTTCCGTTGACATCATGTGGTCGCTTTGATGCAGGTCATCAATTCGTCAGGAATCGGACGCGGCCGGAAAGTGGCCTGGTCCACGCAGACTACGGTAATGCTGCCGCGTGCCAGCAACCTCGGTTGCACGTCGTCGGCACTTGCGCCCTGGGCGCCGTCCCCCGACGGCAGGCGCCAGGCCTCCTGGATGAATTGCATGGAGGCATTGCGGCATTTTTCGACCACGACGGTCAGGCGGAGTTCATCGTCCAGGCGGGCGGGCGAGAAGTAGTCGACGCTGGTGTTCTTGACCACGAAGATGGCGCCGGTGGTCTCGGCCAGGTGCTGTTGCTGGAAACCGAAGGAGCGCAGCCATTCCGTGCGGGCGCGCTCGAAGAACTTCAGGTAGTTGGCGTAGAAGACCACGCCTCCGGTGTCTGTATCTTCATAATAGACCCGGATTTTCCAGTCGAATGGACTACTGGCGGCACTCATATGCTTCTTGTTATTGGGAAATCTGCTGTGGCAGCAAAGAAGGAATCAAGAAAAACGAATCAAGGAAAACACATCGGCGATTCACTAGGATGCCGTCAGGCAAGCGGACTGGGAGGGGGCCGGCCGCTGCCAGAAGAACTTGTTCATCCGCCAGGATCAGGCGAGGATGGCGTTCTTGCGGTGCCAGGGCACCTTCGGCAAAAACGCCATTCTACTCCATCCCTTACTGTTTGCGCTTGATGTTGAAGGGGCTGAAGCCCTGGCAGGTCGGCATCAGTTCCATGTAGTTGATGTTCACATGGGCGGGCATGGTGGCGACCCAGAAGGCGGCTTCGGCGATGTCTTCGGCCGTCAGCGGGGTAGTTCCTTCATACACCTTCGCCGCCGCGCCATCGTCACCCTTGAAGCGCACGTTGGAGAACTCGGTGCCGCCGCACAGGCCGGGGGCCAGGTTGGTGGCGCGCACGCCGGTACCGACCAGGTCGGCGCGCAGGTTCAGGGTGAACTGGTCGACGAAGGCCTTGGTGGCGCCGTAGACGTTGCCGCCCGGGTAGGGGTAGGCACCGGCCACCGAGCCCAGGTTGATGATGGTGCCGCTGCCGCGCTTGACCATCTCCGGCAGCAAGGCGTGGGTGATGGTGACCAGGCCCTTGACGTTGGTGTCGATCATGGTTTCCCAGTCCGACAGCGCCACTTCGTGGGCCGGACCCAGGCCCAGCGCCAGGCCGGCGTTGTTGATCAGCACGTCGACCTGCTTCCACTCGCCCGTCAGGCTCTCCAGGCCGGCCTTGATCGATTCCTTGCTGGTCACGTCCAGCACCAGGGGCAGGACCTTGTCGGCACCCAGCTCCTTGACCAGGTCATCCAGGCGCTCCTTGCGGCGACCGGCTGCGATCACCTTGTGACCGTTGCCGGCAAATTTGCGCGCCATGGCGGCGCCGAAGCCTGCGGTTGCTCCTGTAATCAACACGACCATCTCTTGATTCTCCTGTTGTGTGGCAGTTGGACCGGCGCCGGCGCAGAGGCTGGATAAAGCTTCATGCCGGCAGTCCGGAAATAAAACGAAATTGTAGCCGAAAGCCGCTTTTTACGAGGATGGCGGCGCTATTGCTCGCGATTTTCTCGCTTTTTCGTTCATATTCGAATGGTGCGATGCTGTTGCGCGGCCACCATGGTTCTTGCCCAAATCGCCCCGTTTCACTACAATGCGTTCACCATTTCGTCTCACGTGACTGGCGAAAAGCCGATTAAAACCGGCCAAGATGGGGATCCATCGGGAAGCGTGAGATTTCAACAGCCGTGCGCCTGGGCAGCCGAATGGACAGTACGACTGAGGCTGCCCGCAATCCCATTCCATTTTCCAGGCCCTCATTCGATTTCGGAAGTCGAGCCCCCGGCATGTCCGCATGCTGCCGGTGACACGATCTTCGGCCCCAGCTCATCAATTTGGAGAAAAGCCATGTTTGACAAGAACCAGACTCTCGCGAAAGTCGATCCCGACCTGTGGTCCGCGATCCAGAAGGAAAACACCCGTCAGCAGGATCACATCGAGCTGATCGCCTCTGAAAACTACACCTCGCCGGCCGTCATGGAAGCGCAAGGTTCGCAGCTGACCAACAAGTACGCCGAAGGCTATCCTGGCAAGCGCTACTACGGTGGCTGTGAATTCGTGGACGTGGCCGAGCAGCTGGCCATCGACCGCCTGAAGGCCCTGTTCGGCGCCGAAGCCGCCAACGTGCAACCCAACTCCGGTTCCCAGGCCAACCAGGGCGTGTTCTTCGCGATGTTGAAGCCGGGCGACACCATCATGGGCATGTCGCTGGCAGAAGGCGGCCACCTGACCCACGGCATGGCACTGAACATGTCGGGCAAGTGGTTCAACGTGGTCTCCTACGGCCTGAACGAAAAGGAAGAAATCGACTACGACGCCATGGAACGCCTGGCCCGTGAGAAGAAGCCCAAGCTGATCATCGCTGGCGCTTCGGCTTACTCGCTGCGCATCGATTTCGAGCGCTTCGCCAAGATCGCCAAGGAAGTCGGTGCCTACTTCATGGTGGACATGGCCCACTACGCCGGCCTGATCGCGGCAGGCGTGTACCCGAATCCGGTGCCCTTCGCCGACTTCGTCACCTCGACCACCCACAAGTCCCTGCGCGGCCCGCGCGGTGGCGTGATCCTGATGAAGGCCGAGCATGAGAAGGCCATCAACTCGGCCATCTTCCCCGGTATCCAGGGCGGCCCGCTGATGCACGTCATCGCTGCCAAGGCCGTGGCCTTCAAGGAAGCGGCTTCGCCGGAATTCAAGGCGTATCAGCAGCAAGTGGTGAAGAACGCCGACGTGCTGGCCAAGACCCTGATCAAGCGCGGCCTGCGCATCGTCTCCGGCGGCACCGAGTCGCACGTGATGCTGGTGGACCTGCGTCCCAAGGGCCTCACCGGCAAGGAAGCCGAAGCCATCCTGGGTTCGGCCCACATGACCTGCAACAAGAACGGCATCCCCAACGATCCGGAAAAGCCATTCGTGACCTCCGGCATTCGCCTGGGCAGCCCGGCCATGACCACCCGTGGTTTCAAGGAAGCCGAAGCCGAAAAGGTCGGCAACCTGATCGCCGACGTGCTGGACAACCCGCACGATGCCGCCACCATCGAGCGCGTCAAGGCCGAAGTGAAGAAGCTCACTGAAGCCTTCCCGGTCTACGGCTGATTGATGTTGGAGAAGCCGGCCCGTTTCGGGCCGGCGTGAAGTTTCCTGCAAAAATCAGGAAACTTTCTGCGGTAGAAGATGTTGCTGACGGCGCCCGTTCCCGCGGGCGCCGTCGCTTATTGGACCCTGGTGTTTGCACTACCATACGATGGTGCCGGCGCTGTCCGGATGCAACACTGGCACGCCTGCCACGGCATTCATGCCAGGTGGTGCCGAAGTCCCGGGGGCCTGGCCCTCATTGTTCAGTTCAACCAGATCACTGCCACCATGAAGTGCCCATTCTGCAATCACGAAGACACCCCGGTGCTGGATACGCGCCTGTCCGAAGACGGCCATTCCATTCGCCGCCGCCGCCGCTGCGGCAATTGCGACAAGCGCTTCACGACCTATGAACGCATCGAGCTGACCATGCCGGTGATCGTCAAGAAGAATGGCAGCCGCACTGATTTCGATCCGGCCAAGCTGCGCGGCAGCCTGATGCTGGCCTTGCGCAAGCGTCCGGTATCGGCCGAGGCGGTCGACATGGCCATCCAGAGCATCCAGGACAAGCTGCTGCAAAGCGGCGAGCGCGAGGTGATCTCGGGGCAGGTCGGGGAACTGGTGATGCGCGAACTGAAACGCCTGGACAAGATCGCCTATATCCGCTTTGCCTCGGTCTACAAGAGCTTCGAGGATGTGAACGAATTCCAGGATGTGATCGATGAAGTGGGGCTGGAGCGCAAGGGCGCGAAGAAGCGCGAGAGCTGAGTGAGGCGACGCGGGCCACGGCCGGCTGGTCCTCCATCACGCCAGCAAGCATGTATAACAATCAGGCATAAAAAAACGGCTGCGAAAGCAGCCGTTTTTCTTGAATCTAAGTCCCGCCTGTGCCGCTGTGCCGGCATCCTGAACCTGACGGTTCAAGTTGGCTGCGGTAGTTCAATTTCGGGTTCATCGGACTAGCGACGCTCACGCCCATCGAACGATCCCACAGCCTATGCTCGTAAATGGTTCAAGGAATATATGGCAATCGCGAACACGGCAGGAGTACGAAGTCTAACCCATTCGTGATCGTCCTCCAAGACCTTCCTCAAAAATATGTCCGCGATTTTGTAACCGGATTTCCTGGCCTGCACCGTTGCGCGTCTGCAAAACAAAATGGCTGCGCAAGGCAGCCATTTCATCGACGTCAGCGCACAGGTTCGCGCTGTCAGCGGGATGCCAGCAGCGGACTCAGAACAACTTCTCCTGGGGCGCCAGCGCCTGGTCCACCACTTCAGTGATGGCGGCAATCTGCTGCTGCCACTGGGCAATGGTCAGGCCGGCGAAGGGGCCTTCAGCGCGTTGCATGCTCAGCAACTCGGCGGCGATGCCAAGTCCTGCCATCACGGCAATGCGGTCGGTGCCCTTGATGCGGCCGGCGTCGCGGATGGCGCGCATCCTCTGGTCGAGGTAGGCGACCGCGTGATGCAGTGCGGCCTGTTCGCCTTCCTGGCAGGCCAGGGTGTAGGACTGGCCCATGATCATGGCGTTGATCTGGATGGTGCTCATGCGGCCTCCTCATCGGCCGCAGCCGCTTCTTCCACTTCGGCCACCGGCAGTTGCGCCAGGACGGCGGCCACGCGGTCGTAGGCCTGGTCCACGCGGGAGGCGAGGGTGGTGTTGTCTTCGGAGAGCAGTTTGACTTTCCGGCGCAGCTCGGCATTTTCTTCGCGCAGGCCTTGTGCCAGCTGGGCGAGCTGAGTGACTTTTTCAGCCAGTTGCAGGAATTCGGAACTCATGTGTTGATTTGTTCGCAGGAATGGGATGACGCCGGCGGGCGCCAGCGTGTGTCAGAGATGTTCAGGATCACGGCGTCTCAATCGCACAATTATAAGCGCATTGCCGCGCCACCTGAACAAGAACGGCCGCACGCAGCGGCCGGATGGGTTTGGTCAGCGGCGGCCGGGTTTGGTTCCCGGCGCAGGCTGCGGCACTGCCTGCTACTTGTCGCTGCGCCGCGTGGCCTGGCCATGCATGCGCATATAGCCTTGTTGCAGCACGAAGTTGTCGAAGGCCGTCAGCAGGGGATGGTATTTCTCGCTGTTGCGTTCCAGTTGCATGAGCGCATAGCCGGTCGCCTCCAGGGTGGCCAGTTGCTCGGGCTTGTGCGACTTGCGGATGGTGTAGCGCGATGTCGGCGTGTCGATGAGCATCATGCGCGGCAGGGTTTGCAGGATCGGATTTTCGAAGAGCATCTTGCGGCTCTTGCGCCAGGTGCCATCGATGATCACCAGGCGGATGCGCTTGAGCAGCTCCTTCTTGTCCACCAACATGGTGCGCGCATCGAAATAGCGCGTCTCGGGGGTACAGACGTCATCCGTGTACAGCAGCACCGGGTGCACTGTCTCACCGGGAGGCACGTTGCGCAGGCGGGACGGCGCGTGCAGCATCGCCTGCAATTCTTCGGGATCGAAGGCCGAGCCGACCGCCAGCTTGCTGTAGGGCAGGCTCAGGTGCAGTAGCCGAACGCTGTTCTTTGCATTGTTGACTTCGAGCGGGTGCTGCAGGATCAGCACATCGACTGCGTGATCGATGGGGGAGGTCCAGTGGCAGATGCATGCTGTCAGTGCCCTCTGGCAGATGGGGCAGAGCAATCTGCGGGCCAATTGTTGATCGTGGTTGGAAACCAAAATGTTCAGCCTTCTGTAGTTAGCGATGGTCACCTTGCAGAACGGGAAGGCGGCCGCAAACCGGCGTGCGCCGCGCACCCCTTCGTGATCCCGTTCTTCGTGGGCCGTAGATTGGACTCAGTACTGCTGCCAGTCAATCGACATAAAGCGAAGAAATTCTCGATTTTTGCGGAAATCTGGTTGGCATTTTGCCGATTTGGGTTTGCAGCCCTTGCACTGGCCCGCCACGTGAGAGATGCTGGAAAGCTTTGCTGGTGGCGGCTGCTGCCCAGGTGGGCAGGTCATACTTTCAGGAAATCTTCCCGTCCACCGAGCCAGCGGGCCAGATGGCGATCCACGATGTCGGGGGCATGTTGCAGCAGTGCCTGGGCCGTATCGCGCGCTTTTTCCACCAGCCACTGGTCGGTGGCCAGATCGGCGAAACGCAGCATGGCCTCACCGGACTGTCTTGCGCCGAGGAACTCGCCCGGCCCGCGAATATCGAGGTCGCGTCGTGCGATCTCGAAGCCATCGGTCGTCTCGCGCATGGTCGCCAGGCGCTGCTTGGCGGTGCCGCCCAGCGGCCCCTGGTACAGCAGCAGGCACACGCTGGCCGCCGAGCCCCGGCCCACGCGTCCGCGCAACTGGTGCAGCTGCGACAGGCCGAAACGCTCGGCATGTTCGATCACCATCAGCGATGCATTGGGCACGTCCACCCCGACTTCGATGACAGTGGTCGCCACCAGCAGGTGGATGGCACCCCGGCTGAAGCCTTCCATGACGATCTGTTTTTCCACCGGTTTCATGCGGCCGTGTACCAGGCCGATCTGCAGGTCCGGCAGGGCGGCCGAGAGGGCGGCATGAGTGTCGGTCGCAGTCTGCAACTGCAAGGCCTCGGATTCCTCGATGAGCGGGCAGACCCAGTAGATCTGCTTGCCTTCCAGCGCCGCCGCATGCACCCGTTCGATGACTTCATCGCGGCGGTTCTGGTCGATCACGCGGGTGACGATGGGCGAGCGGCCCGGCGGCAATTCATCGATCACCGAGACTTCGAGATCGGCGTAATAAGTCATCGCCAACGTGCGCGGAATGGGGGTGGCCGACATCATCAGCTGGTGCGGCACGGCAGCCGCTTCGCGGTCGGCCGGATTGAAGCTCTTGTTGCGCAGGGCCAGGCGCTGGCCCACGCCGAAGCGGTGTTGCTCATCGACGATCACCAGGCCGAGGTTCTCGAATTGCACCGTGTCCTGGATCAGCGCATGGGTTCCGATGACCAGGCGCGCCGCACCGGATTCGATGTGGGCCAGCGCTTCGGTCTTTTCCTTTTTCTTCTGGCTGCCGGAGAGCCAGGCCACGCCGACATTGAGTGGCTCCATCCAGGCCGCGATCTTGCGGAAATGCTGTTCGGCCAGGATTTCGGTCGGTGCCATCAGCACCGCCTGGCAGCCGCTGTCGATGGCCTGGGCCGCCGCCAGCGCGGCCACCACCGTCTTGCCGCTGCCGACATCGCCCTGCAGCAGGCGCTGCATGGGGAAGGACTGGCGCAGGTCGGCGCGGATCTCCTCCAGTACGCGCTGCTGGGCGCCCGTCAGCTGGAAGGGCAGGATCTTGGTCAGTTCCTCGGTGATGCGCCCGGTGATGGGCAAGGCGCGCGAGGTCTTGGCCCGGCGCGCGGCCTGGGCGCGCTTGAGCGAGAGCTGCTGGGCCAGCAATTCATCGAACTTCATGCGGATCCAGGCAGGATGGGAACGTTCGATCAAGGCATGTTCGTCCACGTCCGGCGGCGGATTGTGCAGCAGCCGCACCGACGGCTCGAAGCCGGCCAGGTTCAGGGTCTCCAGCATCGAAGGCGGCAGCGTATCGCTCCAGTCCAGCCGGCTCATGGCATTGGCGATGGCCTTGCGCAGATAGGCCTGGGAGAGCCCTTCGCCAGCCGGATAGACGGGCGTGAGGACATCGGGCAGCGGCGCGCCTTCGTTGACCACCTTGTAAGAGGGATGGACCATCTCGGCGCCGAAGAAACCATGCCGCAACTCCCCGCGCACCCGCACCCGGGTGCCTTCGGCCAGCTGCTTGGTCTGGCTGCCGTAGAAATTGATGAAGCGCAGGGTCAGTTGCCCGCTGTCGTCGCCCACTGTGACGATCAACTGCCGGCGCGGGCGGAACTGCACGTCGCAGGCAGTGACCACGCCTTCGACCTGCACCGTCTGCAGCCCCCGCATGGAGGCCTCGGCGATGCTCATGAGGGTGGTTTCATCCTCATAGCGCAGCGGCAGGTGCAGCACCAGGTCCATGTCATTGTGCAGGCCCAGCTTGGCCAGCTTGTTTTCGGGCTTGGCGGCGGCCTTGGAGGCGGGTGCGGCCTTTTTCTTCGAGGCCGGCGGGCTGTTTTTCTTCGCGGTAGCGGGCATGCGGTCGGCGTTGGTTGGACGGAGGGCCATAGTGGTTAGCCGCAAGCGCATATGGGAAAAACGCGCAGACAGCGTAAAATAGCGGGTTACGCTATTTTACTGTGAATATTTACAGTATCAATCCCGCCGGCAACAGTTCTTGCCCGGGAACGCCCGGTGCCAGCCCGTCTGCCGCCGCCGCGCGCATCGCCTCCATCATTATTTTGCAAGCCTGTACTCTCGCATGTACTCATTATCCGACTTCGATTTCGAGCTCCCCTCCGAGCTCATCGCCCAGACCCCGCTGGCCGAGCGCAGCGCTTCGCGCCTGCTGCAGGTGCAGGGGGCGCAACTGACCGACCGCCGCTTTGCCGACATCGTCGAGCTGTTGCAGCCCGGCGACCTGCTGGTCTTCAACGATACCCGCGTCATCAAGGCGCGCCTGTTCGGGGTGAAGGAAACCGGCGGCAAGATCGAGGCCTTGGTCGAGCGCATTCTCAATCCGCGCACCGTCCATGCCCAGGTGCGCGCTTCGAAGTCGCCGCCGCCAGGCACCCGCATCCGACTGGCCGATGCCTTCGATGTCACCGTAGGTGAACGTTTCGGCGAGTTCTTCACCCTGCATTTCCCCGCCGATGCCTTCGAACTGCTGGAGCAATACGGCAGCCTGCCACTGCCGCCCTACATCGACCACGAGGCCGATGCCTATGACGAAACGCGCTACCAGACCGTCTACGCCAAGGAACCCGGCGCAGTTGCCGCGCCGACCGCCGGCCTGCACTTCGATGAAGCCCTGCTGCAGCAACTGGCCGCCCGTGGCGTCAAGCAAGCCTTCGTCACCCTGCACGTGGGTGCCGGTACCTTCCAGCCGGTGCGGGTGGAAGACCTGTCGCAGCACAAGATGCACAGCGAGTGGTACACCATCTCGCCCGAGACGGTAGAGGCCGTGCGCGCCACCAAGGCCGCCGGGGGCCGTGTCATCGCGGTGGGGACCACCAGCATGCGCGCCCTGGAGTCCGGCTCGCAGAGCGGTGAGCTCAAGGCTGGCAGCGATGACACGCAACTCTTCATCACGCCCGGTTACACCTTCAAGACCGTCGACCAGCTGGTGACCAACTTCCACCTGCCCAAGTCGACCCTGCTGATGCTGGTGTCGGCCTTTGCCGGCTATGAAAATATTCGCGCGGCCTATGCGCACGCCATTGCACAGCAATACCGTTTCTTCAGCTATGGCGATGCCATGCTGCTGACCCGTACCTGAGAAACCCCGAGAGAACAGAGAACCGCATGCTGGAATTCACCCTGCTGAAAACCGACGGAAAGGCCCGCCGCGGCCGCGTCAAACTGAACCATGGCACCGTCGAGACGCCCATCTTCATGCCGGTGGGCACCTACGGTTCGGTCAAGGCCATGTCGCCGCTGGAACTGAAGGAAATCAACGCCCAGATCATCCTCGGCAATACCTTTCACCTGTGGCTGCGCCCGGGGCTGGAGGTGGTCAGCAAGTTTGGTGGGCTGCACAAGTTCATCGGCTGGGACAAGCCCATCCTGACCGACTCTGGCGGCTTCCAGGTGTTTTCGCTGGGCGAGATGCGCAAGATCACGGAAGAGGGCGTGCACTTTGCTTCACCCATCAACGGTGACCGCCTGTTCCTCTCGCCGGAAATCTCCATGCAGATCCAGCGCGTGCTCAATTCGGACATCGTCATGCAGTTCGACGAATGCACGCCCTACGAGATCGATGGCCGTCCCGCGACGCGTGAAGAAGCCGGCAAATCCATGCGCATGTCGCTGCGCTGGGCCAAGCGTTCCAAGGATGAATTCGATCGCGGCGAAAATCCGAACGCGCTCTTCGGCATCGTCCAGGGCGGCATGTTCGAAGGCCTGCGCGATGAATCGCTGGCTGGCCTGGAAGAACTGGGCTTCGATGGTTTCGCCATCGGCGGCTTGTCGGTGGGCGAGCCCAAGGAAGACATGATGCGTGTGCTGGAACATGTCGGCCCGCGCCTGCCGGCCGACAAGCCGCACTACCTGATGGGCGTGGGTACGCCGGAAGACCTGGTGGAAGGCGTCTCCAACGGCGTGGACATGTTCGACTGCGTCATGCCGACCCGCAATGCGCGCAATGGCTGGATCTTCACGCGCTATGGCGACGTCAAGATCAAGAACGCCAAGTACAAGAACGACGACCGTCCCTTCGACGAGAGCTGCGACTGCTACGCCTGCAAGAACTTCTCGCGCGCCTACCTGCACCACCTGCATCGCGCCGGTGAAATCCTGGGTGCCCGCATGAACACCGTGCACAACCTGCACTACTACCTGCAGCTGATGCAGGAGATGCGCGACGCCATCGACGCCGGCACCTTCCAGGACTTCGTCAAGAAATTCAAGGAAGACCGCGCACGCGGCGTGGACTGATACGCGGCGGCCGGTGCTGCTGCATCAGTGCGGCTGCGCTCCCTGCGCAGCGGGCGCCAGTCGCAGCAGTGCATCCCACAATTGGGACGGCGCCACCGGCTTGTGCAGCATGGGAATGCCGCTCTCGATGGCTTCGCGCAGCCTGGCCGGCGCCGTGTCGCCCGTGATGAGCAGCGCACCGACATGGCGCCGGCTGGCATGCCGCACTGCTGCGATGGCCTCGGTGCCATTGCGGTGCGCACGCAGGCGGTAGTCGCTGATGACCACGTCGAAATCCTGGGTGCGCGCCAGGGTCCGGGCATCTTCCAATCCTTCCACGTCGATGCAATGGCAGCCCCATTGGCCCAATAGTTGCGCCATGCTGTCGCGTACCCGCTGGTCGTCATCGATCAAGAGGATGCGCAGGCCGTGCAAGTCGCGCTGTGCCGTCAGCGCCGCTGCCGGCGTGGCCGCTGGCGCCATCTGCGGCATCACCGCTGCAGGCAGCCGCAGCTTGAAGACGCTCCCGCGTCCTGGCTGCGACTGCACCGTGAGCTGCAAGCCCTGCATCTTCGCCAATCCCTCGGCAATGGCCAGTCCCAGCCCCATGCCCTTGTTGTGATCGCGTTCCGGATTGCCCAGCTGGTGGAACTCTCTGAAGATTTCCTGCTGCTGTTCGGGCGCGATTCCGATACCGGTATCCCACACCTCCAGCCACACCTGGTCGCCGCGATGGCGGCAGGCCATCAGGATGCCGCCCCGCTCGGTGTAGCGGATCGCGTTGGACACCAGGTTGCGCAAGATCAGTTCGGTCAGCCCGGCGTCGGCACTGGCCACGGCCTGGCTTTCCCTGGTGCGGAAGACCAGGCCCTTGGCCTCGGCCTGCGCGGCCATCTCGCGGCTGATGCGATGGAGCAGTGCCTGTACACGGAAAGGCGCGACCTGAGGCGTCACCACGCCCGCTTCGATGCGGGAGTAATCCAGTAGCGTGTGCAGCATGTCGGCGCAATTGTCGGCGGCACTGCGCAGGCGGCCGACCACTTCGCGCTGCATCGGATCGAGCGGCGTATTGGACAGCACTTCGAGGAACAGACCCTGGGCATGGATCGGTTGCCGCAGATCGTGGCTGGCCCCGGCCAGGAAACGCGATTTGGCGGCATTGGCCTGTTCGGCCTGCTGCAGGGCTTGCTGGGTCTTTTCGGATTCGCGCTGCAGGCGCTCGATGAGGGCATTGTTCTCGAAGCGCAGCATGATGGCCGCACGCGCCGCGCGCGCGCTGTTGCGCGCCTGGACCAGCAGCGAAGCCACGTAGAGCAGGGCGGCCACGGCCAGCACTTGCAGCGCATTTTCGTGCGTATGCCAGGCGCTGGCCGCCAGCATGCCCAGCTCCACCAGGCAGAAGGAAACGAAGGCCGGCATCACCGGCGAGAGGATGGACATGGAGTTGCCGGCCACCCCGGCCAGCACGCCAATGAGCAGGATGCTGCCGCCGGGGCTGGCGGTGTCCAGCGCCAGCGGGGCCAGCAGGCCCCAGGCGGCACCATCGATGCCATGCAGCAGCACCAGGCGGCGCGTGACCTGGCCGATATTGGCCGGAGTGATCTCCATGCGCAGCATGCGCCGGGCATCGGCGTAGTCGAACAGTTTGGAGGCGATCACCACGCCGGCCCAGCCCAGCAGCGGCCACAGTCCGGCGCTGCTGCGCAAGGCATAGGCCACCAGCAGCGCCACCAGGATGCCGGGCAAGACTGAGCTGCCCAGGTTGCCGCACAAGAGGCGAACCTGTTCGACCCGCACGCGATGCAGCGTGTCTGCAGCCACCGTGTGGACCGCCGCGCCCTGTAGCGCCGCGCCGGCTTTCATGCGCTAGCTCACCAGCCCGCGCCGGCGTGCGGCGAAGGCGGCTTCGGCCCGGTTGTCCACATCCAGGGCCAGCAGGATGGCCTGAACATGGCCTCGGATGGTGTTTTCGGACAGGTTCAGGCGGCGCCCGATGGCCTTGTTGGTCAGGCCCTGGCTGAGCAGGCCCAGGACCTCGTACTGGCGCGGCGTGAACTGGGGTTTGCCGGCCGCGTCGGCCGCCACCGCAGGCGCCGTCATCGCATGCCCTCCACCGGCCACGTCCAGCAAGACCTGCAGGATATGCTCGGCCGTGGCAGCCTTGGAGACGAAGGCGGCCGCCCCGCGCCGGGTGGCTTCGCGCACGGTCTCGTCGGTATCGTCAGCCGAGAGGATGATGACGGGGACCTGCGGCCACTTGCGTGCCAGCACCGACATGCCGTCGATGCCATTGAGCCCGCCCAGCTGGATATCCAGCAGCACCATGCCGGGGGCCTGGCCGTCGTCCAGGCGCATGGCGTCCTCCAGCGAGGCGGCCTCGGCGATGTTGGCGTGTGGCAAGGCGGCCTGCAGCACCAGCCGCAGGCCGCAACGAAAGAGTGCGTGATCGTCGATGATCAGCAGACGTGAACTCGGCATCTTGGAATCCCTCCCGAAGCCGCATCCGCACAATCGTCAGCGGCTTTCGGAAACTGTTTTTGTTGTGCCGCGATTCTACGCTGTTGTGGGGCAAGGGCGCACGCTGCGATGAGCTGGCAGGTGCTGCTGCTTCAGGCGCCTTCTTCGAGGCAGAGCGTAAAGCGGCTGCCCGCGCCGGGACGGCTTTGCACGGAGATGGTGCCCCCCATCAGGTGAGCCAGCTTCTGGCTCAGGTACAGGCCCTGGCCCATGCCCTCATGCTTGCGCGAGGCGGTGGCATCGAGCTGGGTAAAAGCCCGGAAGAGCTTCTGCTGGTCCTGCTCGCTGATGCCGCAGCCGGTATCGGTCACATCGATCCAGCTGGTGAGGCGCTCGCCCCGGTGCTGCTGGCGCAGCTTGACCTGTACCTGGCCTTGCTCGGTGAACTTGATGGCGTTGCTCACCAGGTTCAGCAGGATTTGCGCCAGGGCGCGGCGGTTGGCATGGATCCGCACTTCGCCCACATAGGGTGCCAGGACCAGTTGCAAGCCCTTCTTGACCGCCGCCGGACGCAGTACCGCCACCGCCTCCTCGATCAGTTCCGAGCAGAGTACGGCTTCCGGGATCAGGTCTTGTTCCTCGGCTTCCATGCGCGAGACATCCAGCAGGCTGGTGATGAGCCCCAGCAAGTGCTGGGCGCTGTCGTGCACCGTCTGCAGCTGCTGCTCCTGGTCGGCGGTCAGCGGCCCGCCCATGCGCGTGAGCAGGATCTCGGTAAAGCCCAGGATGGCGTTCAAGGGCGTGCGCAGCTCGTGCGAAGTGTTGGCCAGGAAGCGGTTGCGCGACTCCACGGCCTCCAGCAAGGCACGGTTCTTCTCGGCCAGGTCCTGCTCGATGCGCTTGCGGTCGCTGATGTCGCGCACGGCGATCATGAGGAAGGTTTCACCCTCGATGACCAGCGGGCTCAGGCTCACGTCGACCGGGAATTCGCTGCCATCGCGTTTCATGCCGCACAGGTCAGGGGTGGTATTGCTGGCCGGCCCGGCCCGGCCCGACAGATAGTTGGCCAGGTTCTGCGCATGCATGGCCAGGAAGCGCTGCGGAATCAGGACATCGATGGCGCGCCCCGTCAGGTCGGCCACTTCCCAGCCGAAGAGTTCGCCCGCGCGGCGATTGACCAGCACCACGCGATCCAATGCGTTGACCACGAGGATGCCGTCGGGCAGCGAATCGTAAAGCCCGTGCACACTGGCGGCGATCAGGCTGATGTCGCGCAGCACGGTGGCCTGGCTGATGTCACGCTTGCAGGAAAGTACGTATTGCGGCTGGCCGCGTTCATCGCGCAACAGCTTGTTGGAGACCGAGAGATGCAGCAGCGAGCCATCCTTGCGGCGGCGGATGGACTGGCATTCGGCATGGCCCAGCGCCACCGTATCGGCGAAGACCCGTTCTTCCTCGGTGCGCCGCTCAGGCGGCACGATGAAATCCGAGAGATGCTGGCCCAGCACCTCTTGGGCGGCGTAACCGAAGATCTGTTCGGCGCAGCGATTCCAGTAGACCACCCCGCCCTGCATGTCCATCAGGACATAGGCATCGGGTGCTTCGCTGAGCAGCAGTTGTTCAAGTTGCTGCATCGCTGTCGCCGACCGCCTCTTGCAGGCGCAGCAGTCTGTCGTGGACCTGGGGCGGCAGGCCTTGCCACAGGCTCCTGGCGCTCAGGTGCATGGTCTGGGTCCAGTCCTGCCAGTCTTCGCCGGCCACCTGATAGAGCTCGGGAAAATCATGCGGCGCCAGTTGCAGGTGCGGCAGCGCCCGGGCGATCTTGGGCAGGGCGGCCTCGGCCATCTGGGGCGTACCGCAGCCTAGCTCGGCCATGGCTGCCGAGAGGTACAGGGTCCAGATGATTTCCAGCGGACGCGGCACCGGCCATTCTTGCGGCACGGGGGGGGCTTCGTAGTGCAGCACGGCGTCGCAGAAGAGTTCCGGAATCTTCCAGTCCTGCATCAGGGCCGCCGCGATGTTGAGGTGGTTGAAGCCGAACAGCGACTGTTCCATCGCCAGTTGACCCGAAGGCTCCAGAGGGCGCGTGAGCAGAGACGAATAGCCGGCCGGATGGGCCGAGGCCAGGGTCAGCCGGCCGATGTTGGCCAACAGACCCGTGGTGAACATTTCCCCCAGGGGCGCCACGCGCGTGTGGCTGCTGATGGCCTGGGCGCTGCAGGCCATGGCGAAGCTGTGCGCCCAGAAGGCCGGCAGCTTGAAATTCACGCAGGAGGCGGGAGCGGTGGTCTCCGCCAGCGACAGCGCCAGGGCAAGCTGGCGCACGGCTTGCAGGCCGACCAGCAGCATGCTGTCCATGCTGACCGAGGCGATCGGGCGCACGCGGTCGGCATTGAGTACGTTGACGATGCGGATGATGCGTCCGGACAGGGCCGGGTCGCCCTGCACCAGATGGATCAGTTCATGCATGTCGGGATCATCCTGCGCACACATGCGCATGATGGTCAGGCGCACCCCACCTGGCGAGGGCAGGGCTTGTGCGCTCCTGAGCTTCTCGAACAGGGTGGGTTCAACAAAGGTAAGCATCATTTGCTGTCCTGGTTGCGGTTGTAGATATCGACCACTTCCTCCCATCCGGCAAAGAAGGCCTCTACACAGCGTGGATCGAAGTGGCTGCCAGCATTGTCTCGCAGATAATGGGCGGCGTCTTCCAGGCTCCAGCCTTTTTTGTAAGGACGCGAGGAGGTCAGCGCGTCGAACACGTCGGCCACCGCCACGATGCGCCCATAGAGCGGGATATCTTCACCCTTGAGCGCGTTGGGATAGCCGCTGCCATCCCATTTTTCGTGATGGGTCTCGGCGATCCGGGAGGCTGTCTGCAGCAGTGCTGACGGGCTTGCGCGCAGGATGTCGGCACCGATCTGGGCGTGCAGCCGCATGACCTTCAGTTCTTCCTCGTCCAGCCGTCCGGGCTTGAGCAGGATGTGGTCGGGAATGCCCATCTTGCCGATGTCATGCATGGGGGAGGCGGCCAGCAGCAGGTCCTGCTCCTCCTTGGGCAAGCCCAGACGGGCGGCGATGATGCGGGTGTAGTTGGACATGCGCACCAGGTGTTCGCCGGTCTCCGGATCCCGGTAGCCGGCCGCGCGCGAGAGCAGGTCCACTGAATGGAGCGCCAGGCTGCTGCTCTGCTGCTCCTTCTGTTCCACTTCTTCAGAGAGGTCCTCGATCTTCTGGCTCATGGCCAGCTGCGACTTGCGCATGGCCAGCATGTTCTTTACGCGCGCCAGCAATTCCACCCGGTTCACCGGTTTGGAGAGAAAGTCATTGGCCGTCATCTGCAGCGCCTTGTGGCGTACCTGCAGGCCCATGTCGGCGGTGATCATGATGACCGGCGTCATTTCCTGGCCCGGCATGGCGCGAAAACGCGAGAGGAAATCCAGGCCATCCATGCCCGGCATCATGTAGTCCAGCAGGATCAGGTCGGGATCGTGGCTGCCACACCAGTCCAGCGCTTCAAAGGCGTCCGGGCAGGTGCTGATGCTGGTGTCCGGCAGTTGCGCCAGCATGTGCGTGAATAGCGACAGATTGGTCTTGTCGTCGTCGACGATCAGAATTTTCATGTGTTCCCCCGGCCCCTCTCTTGTATGTGTTCTCGCAGGGCCGCGAAGGCGCGTGCGCACTCCTCGGCCAGCGTGCGGACTTGGGCCAGGTCACCCTGGCGCGCCGCGATTTCCATCTGTCGCCCCGTCTCGCCCAGCGCCTGGATGCCTAGGTTCAGGCAACTGCCCGCCAGCCGGTGGCCCAGTGCCTGGATCTCTCCCAGCAGCGGATCAGCGGCCTGGCAGTGCCGCGCCAGTTCGTCCATCACCGGCGTGGTGTGCTCGAGGAACATGTCCAGCATTTCGCCAGCCAACGCGGTGTCGTCGCCGAAGAGTTCCTGCAGGCGGCTCTCGTCGAGCACCACCGGCGCTGCGTCGGCAGCGCCTTGCTCAGGCTGTGCGGCCGGCAGGTAGTGCTCCAGCATCGCCGCCAGTTGCGAGCGCAGCAAGGGCTTGGTCAGATAGTCGTCCATACCCGCCTCCAGGCATTGTTCGCGGTCGCCGGCCATGGCATTGGCGGTCATCGCGACGATGGGGGTATGGGCCAGCTCGCCCTGCAGGCGCCGGATGCGGCGCGTGGTTTCGTAGCCATCGAGCACCGGCATCTGGCAATCCATCAGGATCAGCGCATAAGTGCGCTGCGCCAGCTTTTCCAGCGCCTCCGCACCGTTGGAGGCGATATCGACCGCGTAGCCCATGGCATTGAGCTGGTACACCGCCACCTTCTGGTTCATTACGTTGTCTTCCACCAGCAGGAGTCCGTACTGTTCCTGCTGCCCCTTTTTCTCCTTCTGCGAGGGCCCCCTGACCAGGCGAATGGAGGGGGCCTCTGTTGGCACCGCTGCCTTCTCCGCCGGCAGGAGATGGACCGCACGCAGCAGCTGTTGCTTGCGCAGCGGCAACTGCAGTGCTGCCGAAGTTGATGCTCCGTCTATATTAAGGCCGTGTACGCCGTGGTCAAGCAGCACGCACGTGACTGCCGGTCTCTCGGCGTGCATGCGCGCCAGCACCGCCGCCGGCGGCACATCGCGGATCTCGCTGCTGACGATGAGGGTATCGATGCCGCTGGCCGTGGCCGCCGGGCCGGTGAGGGCCGCCAGGGCATCGCTGGCGCTGCTGTAGCGCACCGTCTCCACTCCGGCCGCGCGCAGGTATTCGTGCAGCATGGCGGCACTGGCGTCATGCGTTTCGAGCAGGGCCACCTGTCGTTTTTTGGCTGCATGCGCACTTGTGGCGAACTGCGCAGGTTGCGCCACGGGAATGCCCAGCTCGAACCAGAAGCAGGAACCGTTGCCGGGCGTGCTCTCCACCCCGATCTGGCCGCCCATCAGTTCGACCAGTCGCCTGCAGATCGACAGGCCCAGGCCGGTGCCGCCGTACTGGCGCGTGACCGAATTGTCGGCCTGTGAAAACGGGGAAAACAGCCGGCGCAGCGTATCGTCATCCATGCCGATGCCACTGTCGCGGACCTCGAAATGCACCCGGCAGTGGTCCCCGGAGACGTGCAGCGCCTGTACGCGCAGCAGCACTTCACCCACATGGGTGAACTTGAGCGCATTGCCCAGCAGGTTCAGGAGGATCTGGCGGATGCGGCCGGGGTCGCCCAGCAGCCGCAGCGGCAGGCGCGGATCGACATGGGCCAGCAAGCGCACGTGTTTCTCGCGGGCCTTGAAGGAGAGCGCTTCGGCGCTGGCCTCCACCACTTCCAGCAGATCGAACTCGACCACGGCGATATCCATCTTGCCGACGTCGATCTTGGAAAAATCCAGGACGTCATTGACGATGCCCAGCAAGGCATGGGCCGAATCCTCGATCGCCTTGGCGAACTCGGCCTGCTGCGTATCCAGGCGCGTGCTGCGCAACAGGCCGGCCATGCCCAGCACCGCATTCATGGGGGTGCGGATTTCATGGCTCATGGTGGAGAGGAAGGCGCCGCGCGTGAGCATGGCCTGGTCGGCTGCCTCCTTGGCCAGTACCAGGCTGCGTGCAGCGCGCTGGTTGTCGCGCAGCAGGCGCATCAGGATCAGCGCGCGCACCAGCCACAGCGCCAGCAACCCCAGGATCAGCCAGGCGGGCAGGTCGGTCTGCCACAGCGCGGCCACCGTCAGTACGGCAAAGCCGGCCTCGGCCAGCGCGAGCAGCAGGCGCCCGTCGCGCCGGTGTTGCTGCGTCTGGCTTGGGGTGTGGCCTGGCATCACGAATTTGTCTCCATCATTCCCGACTCCGGTTGATCTGCACGCTAGCGCAAGGAAAGCGCCGGCGTCATGATTGAAATCAATTATAACGAATCGACAAGGAAATCGCTAAAACTGTTTTATTTGCTTCTGAAGATTCCGCACGTCTGTGGTCAAAATACGGCAGAAAACGGAGTTGTTTCTTAAGCAATATCGGGTTTTGATAAATATACAGAGGACAATCCAAGCGTTTTTATATTTGCCAGTGCGAGCAATATTATTATTTTTACTGTTTAAATTAAGTTTATTGATTTATTCGATTAATTTATTTATAGTGACAGTACGCAAAAAATATGCAGTGGCCAACATCAAAGGAGCCTGCAAGATGAATACCCCTCTCTGCGCGGTGCGCACCCGGCTAGCCCGCCCTGATCTGCTGCGCGCGATCGCTGCGTTGCTTCTGCTGACGCTGGGCTGCTGGGGCTGGCCGCACCTGCACGCGGCAACCACGGCCAGGCTGGCCATCTCGGTACTGGTGGCCACGCGCTGCAATGTGGTGGTCAACGTCATCAATGGCATCGCTGCCGTTTCCAACACCTGCGGTGCGGTGGCAGCGGGCAGTCCCGACGGCCGTGCCTTGCTGCTGGTGAACCAGCAGGAGCGTTCGGTGGTGGTGGTCTACTGAAACGGACGAGTAGCGGCTGCTCTCACAGGCCCGCCAGCGAAGTCAGCGAGGCCGCCAGCACAGCCAGCAGCACTACCGCCCAAGACGGCCACTTGCGCCAGACCAGTGCCGCGAAGGCCACCCCGGCGATGAGCAGGTCACGTACGCTGAAGATGGCGCTGGTCCACACCGGCTGGTAGAGCGCCGCCAGCAGCAATCCCACCACTGCGGCATTGACGCCCGCCAGTACCGCCTGCATCGCCCCCTGGCGGCGCACGCCATCCCAGAACGGCAACAGCCCGGTCACCAGCAGGAAGGACGGCGCAAAGATGGCCAGCAGGCACAGCAGGCCACCGGCCACGCCATTGGGCCAGGCGGCCATCACCACCCCCAGATAAGCCGCCAGCGTGAAGAGCGGGCCGGGGATGGCCTGGGCCGCGCCATAACCGGCCAGGAAGACGTCCTTGTTCACCCAACCCGTGGGCACCAGTTCGGCCTGCAACAAGGGCAGCACCACATGGCCGCCGCCGAAGACCAGAGAGCCGACGCGATAGAAGATGTTGATCTGCTGCAGCCACGCCGCCGGATAGACTGCGGCCAGCAGCGGAATGCCCGCCAGCAGGACGAAGAACAGCAGCAGGCAGGCGCGCCCCGTGCGGCGGCTGACCACCAGCGGCAGATGTTCCTGCAGCGCGACCTGCGGGCCGTGCAGCAGCAGCCGTCCGGCCAGGCCGGCGGCCACGATCACCCCCAGCTGCACCAGGCTGCCCTGCAGCTGCCAGGCCGCCAGTGCGGCCAGCGCCATGATGGCCAGGCGCACCGGGCCACGGCACAGCGTCTGCGCCATCCCCCACACGGCCTGCGCCACGATGGCCACGGCCACGATCTTCAAGCCGTGCACCACCTCGCCGGAGAGCCAGTGTGCATCCTCCAGCACCGACAAGGCCGCCACCATCAGCAGCAGCGCCGAGGGCAGCGTAAAGCCCAGCCAGGCCGCCAGCGCACCGCGATAGCCGCCCCGGATCAGGCCGATGGCCAGCCCGACCTGGCTGCTGGAGGGGCCGGGCAGGAACTGGCACATGGCCACCAGGTCGGCATAGGTCTGTTCGGACAGCCAGCGCCGCCGCGCTACGAATTCATGGCGGAAATAGCCCAGATGGGCGGCCGGCCCGCCAAAGGAGGTCAGCCCCAGCCGCAGGAAGACCAGAAAAATCGCCCACGCCGGCTGGCGCGGGGCGGTAGGCAAGACAGTGGCGGCGGATTCAGGAGCGGGGGAAGCTGGCATGCGGTGTCGGATCGGATTGGGCGCGCGGGGCAGGGGGGCAGCGCGCCGCCTATATTAGTGGCGGCTTGGGGGCGAAATGAAGCTTTTTTCATGCGCCCTCCCATTTCATGGGGGGCGCAGCGATTTTTCTGTCGCCGCAGGTGACAAAAAAGCCCGATTTTGCCCGGTTCCCCCTTGATCTGCGGCAATGCATCCCGATTTGGCGGTTTGGTGCCTGCGCAGTGCTAGAATGCAGGGCTATTTTTCAATCAACATTGGAGCCTCACGTGTTTATTTCCGACGCATACGCGCAAACGGCCGCAGCAGCCCCTGGTGGCGTGATGGGCAATCTGGCCAGTTTCCTGCCGATCATCCTGATGTTCGTGGTCCTGTACTTCCTGATGATCCGCCCGCAGATGAAGCGTCAGAAAGAACAGAAAGCCATGATGGACGCACTGGGCAAGGGCGACGAAGTGGTCACCTCCGGTGGTCTGCTGGGCCGCATCACCAAGGTGGCCGATGGCTACATCACCATCGAAGTCTCCGAAGGCACCGAAGTCATCGTGCAAAAGGGCGCTGTCACCACCTTGCTGCCCAAGGGCACCATCAAGGGCCTGTAATCGGCCTCACCGGTTGGCCGGCCAGAACCGGCGAACCCATGGGCGCATCACTGATGCGCCCATGTCGTTAGAACGGCGCGCAGAAACTTCCGGTTCCTGGCGCCGGTTCTGAACAGGGCGGCAGGTCCCTGCCTCCCTCTCCCGCAAGCAAGAAGCACAAGACCATGAATCGTTACTCTCTCTGGAAATACGCACTGATCGTCCTGGCCCTGCTGTTCGGCGTGATCTATACCGTCCCGAACTTCTTCGGCGAATCCCCCGCGGTGCAGATCAGCAGTGCCAAGTCGACCCTGAAGGTCGAGCCTGCCGTGGCCGGCCGTGTCGATCAGATCCTGAAACAAGGCAATCTCGGCGCAGAGAGCGTGGCGTTCGACAATGCCGGTTCGCAGCCGTCGGTGCGCGCCCGCTTTGCCACCACCGACATTCAGTTCAAGGCCAAGGCCCTGCTGGAGAAAGAACTCAATACCGACCCCAGCGACCCGACCTACATCGTCGCCTTCAACCTGCTGCCCAATACCCCGCAATGGCTGCAAAGCCTGCACGCCTTCCCGATGTACCTGGGCCTGGACTTGCGCGGCGGCGTGCACTTCCTGATGCAGGTCGACATCAAGGCGGTCCTGAACAAGCGCCTGCAAGGCATGCAAGCCAGCGTACGCAGCCTGCTGCGTGACAAGAACATCCGCCACAGCGGCATCAACCGCTCCGGCGACAGCATCGAGGTTTCCTTCCGCGATGCCGATACCCGCAACAAGGCGCGCGCCGCCCTGGGCGAACTGCAGGAAATGGTGCTCACCGACGCCGGCAGCGGCGATGACTTGAAGCTCATCGCGACATTGCGTCCGGAAGCCCTGAAGCAGACCCAGGAAGACGGCGTCAAGCAGAACATCAGCACCCTGTCCAAGCGCGTCAACGAACTGGGCGTGGCCGAGCCGCTGATCCAGCGCCAGGGCGCCGACCGCATCGTGGTCGAGCTGCCGGGCGTGCAGGACGTCTCGCGCGCCAAGGACATCATCGGCCGTACCGCCACTCTGGAAGTGCGCATGGTCGATGAAAGCGTGGTGCGCGGCACCGAAGAAACCTCGGCCATCCCCTTCGGCTCCGAACTGTTCAAGATCGGCAAGGGCGCACCGGTGGTCCTGAACAAGGAACCGGTGTTGACCGGCGACTACATCTCCAACGCCTCGGCCAGCTTCGATGAAAACCACCAGCCGGCGGTGAGTATCGATCTCAACGGCGACGGCGGCCGCAAGATGCGTGAAGCCACCCGTGACAAGGTCGGCAAGGCCATGGCCATCGTCCTGTTCGAAAAGGGCAAGGGCGAAGTCCTGACCGTGGCCACGATCCGTTCCGAACTGGGTTCGCGCTTCCAGATCACCGGCATGGGTTCGCCCGAAGCGGCCAGCGACCTGGCCCTGCTGCTGCGCGCCGGTTCGCTGGCCGCACCGATGGACATCATCGAAGAACGCACCATCGGCCCGCAACTGGGTGCCGACAACATCAAGAAGGGCTTTGATTCGGTGCTGTATGGCTTCCTGGCCATGGCCGTCTTCATGGTGATCTACTACCAGCTGTTCGGTTTCTTCAGCGCCCTGGCGCTGTCGGTGAACGTGCTGCTGCTGGTGGCCTTGCTGTCCACGCTGCAGGTCACGCTGACCCTGCCGGGTATTGCCGCCATTGCGCTGGCACTCGGTATGGCGATCGACTCCAACGTGCTCATCAACGAACGCATCCGTGAAGAACTGCGCGCGGGCAATTCGCCGCAGGCAGCGATCGCTGCCGGTTTCGACCGTGCGTGGGCGACCATCCTGGACTCCAACGTGACCACCCTGATCGCCGGCCTGGCGTTGCTGATCTTTGGTTCGGGCGCCATTCGCGGCTTCGCCGTGGTGCACTGCCTGGGCATCCTGACCTCGATGTTCTCGGCCGTGTTCTTCTCGCGCGGCGTGGTCAACCTCTGGTATGGCCGCAAGAAGCGCCTGACGGGCCTGGCCATCGGCCAGATCTGGAAGCCCGAGGGCGACGTGCTCTCGACCTCCGGCAAGGCTGCCGCCAAGCGCGACGCCAAGTAATCATCAGCAGCACAGCCAGATTTGAGCCGGGCGCCCTGCCAAAGGCGGCGCCGGCACCGAAAGGATAGTGATGGAATTTTTCCGCATCAAAAAAGATATTCCCTTCATGCGTCATGCCCTGATCTTCAATGCGATCTCGGCGCTGACCTTCGTGGCCGCGGTGTTCTTCCTGTTCTCCAAGGGATTGCACTTCTCCATCGAATTCACCGGCGGTACGGTCATGGAAGTGGCCTACAACAAGCCGGCCGACCTGGAGAAGATCCGCAAGTCCATCGAAGGACTGGGTTATCGTGACACCCTGGTGCAAAGCTTCGGCACCGCCCAGGACGTCATGATCCGCCTGCCTGCCCAAGCCGGCGTGAACGCCAGCCAGCAGAGCGAGAAGGTCAATGCGGCCCTGAAGGCCGAGGATCCGGACGTGCGCCTGCAGCGCGTGGAATTCGTCGGCCCCCAGGTGGGTGACGAATTGGCCCATGATGGTCTGCTGGCCCTGGGCATGGTGGTGCTGGGCATCGTGATCTACCTGGCCTTCCGCTTCGAGTGGAAGTTCGCGGTGGCGGCGGTGATCGCCAACCTGCACGACATCATCATCATCCTGGGCTTCTTCGCCTTCTTCCAGTGGGAATTCTCGCTGACCGTGCTGGCCGCCATCCTGGCCGTGCTGGGTTACTCGGTCAACGAATCGGTGGTGGTGTTCGACCGGGTGCGCGAGGCCTTCCGGGATCGCCGCTTCGGCAAGCTCTCCGCGCCCGAAGTGCTGAACCACGCGATCACCAGCACCATGTCGCGTACCGTGATCACCCACGGCAGCACCGAAATGATGGTGCTGGCGATGTTCTTCTTCGGCGGCCCGACGCTGCACTATTTCGCGCTGGCGCTGACCATCGGCATCCTGTTCGGTATTTATTCTTCGGTGTTCGTTGCCGCCGCCCTGGCCATGTGGCTGGGCGTGAAGCGCGAAGACCTGATCAAGCCGGTCAAGGTCAAGGACGAGAACGGCGGCGCAGTGGTCTGATTTCCAGATTCACCTGCGTTGCACAGGGAGGGCCGCCGCGTTCACGCAGCGGCCCTTTCTCATGAAAGGCCCGCAAAGGCGGGATAATGCTGATCTTCACGACAGCGCATCACTGCATTCCCCTTTTTCATCATGACTGCATCCATCGATCTGAACGATATCGACTATGAACGCCGCTTCGGCGGCGTGGCCCGCCTGTACGGTGCGGCAGCCCTGCAACGCTTCGGCCAGGCGCGCGTGTGCGTGGTCGGCGTCGGCGGTGTGGGCTCCTGGATCGTCGAGGCGCTGGCCCGCAGCGCCATCGGCCACCTGACCCTGATCGACCTGGACAACCTGGCTGAATCGAATGTCAATCGCCAGATCCATGCGCTCACCGGCACGCTGGGACAGGCCAAGGTGACGGCCCTGCATGAGCGCATCCGGCAGATCAATCCGACCTGCGTGGTCACCGAGGTGGAGGATTTCGTCGATCCGGAGAATGTCGAGCAGATGCTGGGCGTTGGCCGTTTCGATTACGTCATCGACGCCATCGACAACGTCCCGGCCAAGGTCGCCATGATCGCCTGGTGCCGCAAGAACGGCATGCCCATGGTCACCATCGGCAGCGCCGGCGGGCAGATCGATCCGACCCGGATCGAGATCCGCGACCTGTGCCGCACCGAGCAGGAACCGCTGCTGGCCAAGGTGCGCAAGCGCCTGCGTTCACAGCATGGTTTCCCGCGCGGGACCAAGAACAAATTCCACATTGACGCCGTGTTCTCCACCGAACCGCTGCGTTTCCCGGAACTGGCCGAGGGCGACGCCTGCGAGATTGCGCCGGCAGAAGACCTGGATGTGGGCGAGGATGCCGCTGACAGCACGCAAGCTGGCCTGACAGGATTGAACTGCGCCGGCTTCGGCTCGGCCATGGTGGTCACGGCCACCTTTGGCCTGGTGGCTGCAGCGCATGTCTTGAAGAAGCTGGCCGAAAAGGCCGGCTAAGCCGGGGGAGGCCGGGCCTCAGTGCCCGCCGCCCTCATCGACCCGGTGCGCGGAGACGCACAGCAGCACGCTGAGGGTGACCAGCACCATGGCCGCGATCTCCAGCAGGGTCGGCCAGCGCTGTTCCCACAGGAAGCCGTAGAGCAGGGCGAAGAGGGTCTCGAAGAGGATCATCTGCCCGATCATGGTCAGCGGCAGCAGGCGGCTGGCCTTGTTCCAGCAGGCATTGCCGAACAGAGAGGCAAAGATCGCCACCCCCGCCGATACCGCCACGAAATGCATCCACTGGCTGCCCGGATGCGGCTGCAGCATTACCGTGAAGGCGGGTACTGCGATGAACAGCGACAGCAGCCCCGTGACCACGCCGATCAGCAAATTCCAGTCATGCGCAGAAACTTCATGCAGGCGCGCCAGCCAGCGGCTGTTGCCCACCGCATAGGTGGTCCAGGAGACCAATGCGGCCAGGGCGCAGAAGAAGCCGATGACACTTTGCTTCATATCGCCTCCAGCCGACCCGGACAGCGACTGCCAGGCCACGCAGGCAATCCCCGCCAGACCCAGGGCCAGCGACGGCGCCAGCTTGCGCAGCGAGACCGCGCCATGGCCGCGGCTGCCGATGATGCTCACCGCCACCGGCAGGAAGCCGATCACCAGCGAGGTCATCGCCATGCCGCCCAGTTGCACGGCACTGGCCAGGAACACGTAATACACCACATTGCCCAACAGGCTCAGCCACACCAGCGCGCGCCATTCGGCACGGCCCAGGTGCGGCAGCAGCTTCTTGATGCGCGGCGCGATCAAGAGCGCGGCGAACAGTCCATAGGCCAGATAGCGCCCGGCCGTCAGTTGCCAGGGCGAGAAAGCGCGCGTCAGTTCAGGTGCCAGGAACACCAGGCCCCAGGCGGCACCGGCCAGCGCGCCATAGAAAATGCCTTGCAGGATCGTGTTGGAACTCATCGGAAATCAAAGCCAGCCATGTTGCAAAGGGGGGCAGTATGCCCCAGCCGGCGCGGGAAGGATTGTTGCAGGCTACGGTTTTCTTGTGGGTTTCGGGGGGAGAAACGAAAACGCCGGCATGAAGCCGGCGTTTGACTGCAGCGAGCGTGAAGCTCAGATGACGGTGCCGAACAGGCCCGCACCCACAAAGGCCAGCGCCACCACGCCAATCCCCATCGACAGGTAGGCCAGTACGGCCACGCCCGTGATGATGGTGGCCGACGCCAGGACGATGGCCACTTGCAGCATGCCGGCGGCCATTTCCATCTTCTCGTATTTCTCCATGTAGGCATGGGCCTCATGCTCGGCTTCGCGCGCTTTGTGGGACAGCTCCTTCTTGCCTTCGCCGGTCTTCTCGTCGCTGTCGTAATGGGCGATGGCGTCGTCGAGCTTGGCCACGGCCGCACTGATGCGTTCATCCTTGGGATTGCCCAGCAGGGTCAGTTGCTGCTTGGCCAGCTGCGCGGCATTGCCGCGTACCGACTTGGCCTGGAAGAAGGACCACAGGTTGGCGGCCTCCTGATGCTTCAGGATGACTTCGGTCTGGTACGACTTGGACAGGGTTTCGGTAATGGCCAGCACCAGCGCCAGGATGGCAATGAGCAGGGCCAGCTTCTTGTTGCCGGAGGCATGGGCGTGCTCGGCGTGTTCCAGGTTTTCGGTGGTTTCCGTCATGATCGTTTTTGGTGTGGGAGCAAAGGAGGCCGGCCCGGCTGTCGGGTAGCGTTTCAACAACGGTTCACATGCACATCGGTTGACCTGAATCATCATGAAACTCGTCTTTTCCCGTAGGCCGAGTGCTTCCTATCCTCAGGGATAATTGCCCCAACGGACGATTCTCGGGTAAAACATTCGCATTTCCTCACAGGCTGCCCGCCAATGGCCGTAGCCGACACAGGAGAGACCAGGTACCGAGACCTGGCCAGATCACTGCTCCTGCAGGCCTGGTTGCCTTTGGCTACACTGTTGAGCCACAAATTCTGAATGTGCGGGATTGGATTTATTGACAGGGGTTATACAAAAAGACAATCACATAATTGTTTTCGATCAATTATATTAATGGTTCTTCGCAAGCATGACCGGGACAAGGCAAGGCTGGCCCCGCAGCACGGCGTCACGGCGCCGTAGCAGAACGCAGTCAGTCTATGCCGAATCATCAAGCCGCCACTCGCCAGCCAGGCTGAGAGTGGCCACACGATGCCCGTCCCCCGGTCCGGGCGTCATGACCATCGGGTCGATCAACAGGAGAGAACGCAATGTCGAATGAAGCCAAGTGCCCCTTCAACCATACCGCCGGCGGCGGCACCAGCAACCGCGACTGGTGGCCCAAGCAGCTCCGTCTGGACCTGCTGGCCCAGCATTCTTCCAAGTCCAACCCCATGGGCGAGGATTTCGATTACGCAGAAGCCTTCAAGAGCCTCGACCTGGCCGCCGTCAAGGCCGACCTGGCCAAGGTGATGACCGATTCGCAGGACTGGTGGCCGGCCGACTTCGGCCACTATGGTCCGCTGTTCATCCGCATGGCCTGGCACAGTGCCGGTACCTATCGCATCGGCGACGGCCGTGGCGGTGCCGGCCGTGGCCAGCAGCGCTTCGCGCCCTTGAACAGCTGGCCTGACAACGTCAACCTGGACAAGGCGCGCCGCCTGCTGTGGCCGGTCAAGCAGAAATACGGCAACAAGATCTCCTGGGCCGACCTGCTGATCCTGACCGGCAACGTCGCGCTGGAAACCATGGGCTTCAAGACCTTCGGCTTTGCCGGCGGCCGCCAGGACGTGTGGGAACCGGACCTGGACGTGTACTGGGGTACGGAAACCACCTGGCTGGGTGGCGACGACCGTTACGGCAAGGGCAAGGCTGGCGCCAGCCACGGCGAAATTACCGCCGATGCCGACCGCCATGGCAACGAGCAGAGCCGCACCGGCCCTGCCGGCCGCAATCTGGAAAACCCGCTGGCCGCCGTCCAGATGGGGCTGATCTACGTGAACCCGGAAGGCCCGGACGGCAACCCCGATCCGGTGGCCTCCGCCCATGACATCCGCGAAACTTTCGCCCGCATGGCGATGGATGACGAAGAAACCGTGGCCCTGATCGCCGGTGGCCACAGCTTTGGCAAGGCGCACGGCGCAGGCGATGCCAAGCACGTAGGCCGCGAGCCCGAAGGCAGCGACCTGGAAAACCTGGGCCTGGGCTGGAAGAGCAGCTTTGGCAGCGGTGCCGGCGCCCACACCATCAGCTCCGGGCTGGAAGTGACCTGGACCCGCACACCGGTCCAGTGGAGCAACGATTTCTTCGAGAACCTGTTCAACTACGAATGGGAGCTGACCAAGAGCCCGGCCGGCGCCCACCAGTGGGTGGCCAAGGACGCCGAGGCAGTGATCCCGGATGCGCATGGCGGTGCACCGCAGCGCCCGACGATGCTGACCACGGACCTGGCGCTGCGCTTCGATCCGGCCTACGAAAAGATTTCGCGCCGCTTCCTGGAAAATCCTGACCAGTTCGCCGATGTCTTCGCCCGCGTCTGGTTCAAGCTGACCCACCGCGACCTGGGCCCGCGCGTGCGCTACCTCGGCCCGGAAGTGCCGGCCGAAGAACTGATCTGGCAAGATCCGCTGCCCAAGGCAGAGGGTGCACCGATTGAAGCCGCCGATGTGGCGGCCCTCAAGAGCAAGATCCTGGCCTCGGGCCTGTCGGTGAGCGAGCTGGTCTCGACCGCTTGGGCCTCGGCCTCCACCTTCCGTGGCGGCGACAAGCGCGGTGGTGCCAACGGTGCGCGCATCCGCCTGGCGCCGCAGAAGGATTGGGCTGCCAACCAGCCGGCCCAGCTGGCCAAGGTATTGAAGGCACTGGAAGGTTTCCAGACTGAGTTCAACCAGGGTGCCAAGAAGGTATCGCTGGCTGACCTGATCGTGCTGGCCGGCAGCGCAGCCGTTGAAAAGGCCGCCAAGGTTGCGGGCGTAGCAGTCACTGTGCCCTTCAGCGCAGGCCGTGTGGATGCGTCGCAGGAGCAGACCGACGTTGCTTCCTTCGAGCCGCTCGAACCCATCGTCGATGGTTTCCGCAACTTCCAGAAGCAGCGCTATGCAGTGCGTGCCGAAGACATGTTGATCGACAAGGCCCAGCAACTGACCCTGACCGCGCCGGAAATGACGGTCCTCGTTGGTGGCCTGCGCGTGCTGGGCAACACGGTCGGTGGCAGCACCAAGGGTGTGTTTACTTCCCAGGTCGGTGTGCTGTCCAATGACTTCTTCGTCAACCTGCTGGACATGGGCACCGAGTGGAAGTCCACCTCGCCCGCCCAGGAAGAGTTCGAAGGCCGCGATCGCAAGAGCGGTGCCGTCAAGTGGACCGGCTCGCGCGTGGACCTGGTGTTCGGTTCCAACGCCGTACTGCGCGCCCTGGCTGAAGTCTATGCCAGCGCGGACGCCAAGGAAAAGTTCGTCAAGGACTTCGTGGCCGCCTGGGTCAAGGTGATGGATCTGGATCGCTATGACCTGAAGAAGTAAGCAGCAACGCAGCCAAGCAGTCAGACAGTGAAGCGATGAACGACGGCGGGCCGCAAGGCTCGCCGTTTTTCTTTGCGTGTGCGCATGTCATGGAGATGTCACGTAGCGCGCCAGTGCAGGGGCTATAGTGGCGTTCGTTCTTTTTCTTCACCTGCGAGGTGCATGATGGCCCTGAGCCTGGATGACATTGCCCTGCTGTTCACACGGCACGGCCACACCCAATACACCGGCGAGCCGGTCACGCAACTGGAGCACGCGCTGCAATCGGCGCTGCTGGCCGAGCAGGAGGGCGCAGCGCCCAGCCTGATCGTGGCCAGTCTGCTGCATGATCTCGGCCACCTGCTGGAAGACCTGGGCCAGACGCCTACGCTGGCCGGCATCGATGACCTGCACCAGTACCGCGTACTGCCTTTCCTGCGCGGCCTGTTCGATGAGTCCGTGCTGGCCCCGATCGCCCTGCACGTGGATGCCAAGCGCTACCTGTGCGCCACCGATCCGGACTATTTCGCGCAGCTCTCGGCCGATTCGGTGCGCAGCCTGCAATTGCAGGGCGGGATCTTCGATGTGGAACAGGCCGCAGCCTTCATTGACCGGCCCTATGCCGAGGATGCCGTCAGGTTGCGGCGCTGGGACGATCGCGCCAAGACGGCGGGTTTGCCCACGCCCGACTATGCGCACTATGCAGGTTACTTCAATGAGTGCCTGCTGCGGCCGGTCAAGGCCAGCCGTCCTCAGGCCAGGTAAGTCTTCCGATAGGCCGAGGGCGTCGTGCCGCGCAGCTTGCGCAGCGCATGCGTGAGCGCACTCTGGTCGCCATAGCCACAGCGCTGGGCAATCTGCGCCAGCGGCAGCCTGCTGGTGCGCAGCAGCTGGCAGGCCCGGGCCACGCGCACTTCGGCCAGCCAGGCGCGCGGCGACGTGTCCAGTTCAGCGCGAAACCATTCATGCAGGCGGCTGGGGGAGATCGCCGCCAGTTGCGCCATCTGCGCCACCGTCCAGGGGTGTTCGGCCCGCGCCTCCACCCGCGCCAGCATCAGGCGCAGCCGCGACAGTGCCTGCGGCTGCTGGGTGAGCGCGTCCAGCAGCAGGGGAACCCAATGCTGCAGGGTGTTGCCGGCGGGCCGGGTGTCGCTGGCCGCCAGCGCCATGAATTCCACCAGTTTCCCGGCCGCGCCTGACAAGGGCAGGAAAGGCCGGTGCGCCAGTGCCTCCAGCTGCAGGCTGCCGACCGCACCGGGAGCCAGGTCGACCACCAGCGAACGATTCTCGCCACCCGCGCGCGTGGCGTGGCGCGCACCGGGTTCGACGAAGGCCGCCGTGGCGGTGTCGGCCAGGCCTTCGCGGCCGGCAATGTCCATGGACAGATGGCCTGCCAAAGGCAGCACCAGTTGCGCAAAATCATGCCGGTGCGCCAATGACTCCTCGCGATAGCTGCGCAGGTGCAGCTGCGCCACGGGCGGGGCAGTGTCGGGATGCGGTAGCGGGGAGGGGATCATGGCGCGCTGGATTGGGAAGCAATCGCGCCATGATAGCGGACTTCGCTGCTAGAGCCGGATCTGTTCGAAGGCCGTGATGCGCAGGCGCGCCTCCCCTACCTGCGGCTGTTTGCCGTCGGCGATGGTATCGGCCGCGCGCACCTCGGTCCCAAAGTCCAGCCCGGTCATCCTCTCCAGCTCAGGGATGGCCACGCGCCAGTGGTTCACGTCCACCGAAGGCAGTTCATGCGGCGCGCCCAGGCTGTGCCGGCTCTCCGAGAGCAGGGCCGACTGGTCGGCCAGCAGGCCTACTGCTTTCAAGCCTTGCTTGCCCTTCCACACCACGATCTTGAAGAAGGCCGAAGGAATCTGCACCTCATCGGCCCACAGGTCGACCTGGTCATTGAACACCGGCCCCTGGTAGACGCACAGGCGGCCTTTGCTGCTGGCGGCCAGTACGCCATTCTCGAGCACATAGCGCTCCAGGCCCTGCCAGTAGGTAGCGCTCTGGTTGAAGCGGAAATGCTGGGGCGAGCAATTGGTGAAATGGAAGGTGTCCGCATTGGCGCGCTCGGCTTCGTCGCGCGCGCCCCAGCTGGGATCGGAACGGCGCGTGAGGTGGCCGCGATCGAAATAGGTCGACCAGGCCGAATAGAAATCCTGCTCCAGCACGCTTGCGGCCGCCACGCGCGGATCGCGGAACCAGGCATCGCCTTCGGCCGCATTGACCTGGCCACTGCCGCGATCCACCGCAAGGTAGTGCGTGCCGTCGATATTGGTGGCGGTGAAGGCAGCCATGCGGCGGCGCTTCAACAGCTTGATGCTGAAGTGTTCGTATTTCAGTTCGCCGTCGTCGACAGCGGCACCGGCCACGGTGGGCAGCAGGGGGACGATGTCGCCCGCCAGCTGCGCATCCGGCTGCGGCAGCGGCAGCTCTGCGCCGGGGATGAAAGCGGCATCGTAGCCGCTGCGATTGCCGTAATCCGGATCGATGCGCAAGGCTTCTGCGCCTGCAGAGGGGCGGGGCGGCGAGAGGCGGCGTGGTGGCTGCAAGGTGGCGCTGGCGGTGCCGGGAGGGAGGACTGCATCGCCCGCACCGGGTGTGGTCGTGCGGGCCAGCGTCGCTGCGCTTGGCGCAACTCTTACTGTCACTTCCAGCGGAATGGTCAGGGTTGCGCTCTGCGGCTCCATGCGATTGCCAGTGTTGTTCATGCTGATCTCCTGTGTCATGTCCGATGCTGCTGTGTGGTCCTCCACGTTGAGGGCAGCTGGCGCGCCGGCCACCTGGTAGCTCAAGGCTTCCTGCAGCAGCGCCCGGGCCTCGGCCGGTAACGTGGGCAGGCGTGCGATCAGGTCACGGTAGAGGGCACTGATGCGGATGCCTTCGTTGACCTTGCGCAGCGGTTGATCGCCCGCCCCGGCATCGCGGTAAGGCTCCCCCCAGTGATGCAGGGCCACCAGCTGCCAGTCGTCGTTGAAGACCGGCGAACCGGAGGAGCCTTGCTGGGTATCGGTTTCGTAGAGCAGGGTGTGATCGGTGCGCGCGGTGACGGTATTGTTGCGCAGGCTGATCATCTTCATCCAGCCAGACGGATGCTGGATGATGTTGGCCGCCATGCCGATGACGTGCTTGTCGGGCTGGTCCGAGAGGGGGCAGAAGCCGAGTTCCTCGGGGGTGGCCGTTCCTGATTGACGTTCGCCCAGCGCGATGACGGCATAGTCCAGCTGATCGGCTGGCGAGAACAGCGCCAGCCGCTGCGGTGCCAGCAGGAAGCTGGTGGTGGCACGCGGCACCCCGCGCGCATCGAGTTCGCGCAGGAAGGTGAGGCGCGTGCCGCGCGCGGCGGCGGTATCCGCGATCACGTGCTGGTTGGTCAGGAACAGGCGCGGGCTGATCAAAAAGCCCGTGGCCAGTTCGCTGGCCTGATCGCTGTTGACCTCCACATAGGCCACCGCGCGTGCCACCGCTGCGCCTTGCGCCAGGAAGCTGGCGCGCAGGAAATCCTCGCTGTCGCCGATGATGGATTCGGGGCCGCCCGGATGGCCCAGGTTGCGCTGGCGCAAGGCATAGGCGCGGGCACGCTCGCTGTCGGGCTCGGCCAGGCGCCATTGCCCGCAGGCGACCAGCGAACGCACATGCTGGCGCTGGCTCTCGGTGTCGGCCACGCAGGCGCGGAAATCCTTGACGGCTTGTGCATCCATGGCCTCTCCAGAGTCTCGGGGTGGGTCTGGGGACGGTATTCCCTTCACATGACATCTGCATGACCTGAAACATCTTGCAAAACATCAGTATTTCTGGCGGCCAAGACAAAGCCGCCGGGCTTGCGCCACGGCGGCTTTGGGAGCGGTCTGGATGCGGGTGAAGCTTACTGCATATGCCAGCCATGGCTGACCACGACGGACTGGCCGGTCAGCGCATTGGTCGGGAAGGCCGCCAGGAACACGGCGGTCTGGGCCACGTCCTGGGTGGTGGTGAATTCGCCGTCCACGGTGTCCTTCAACATGATCTTCTTGATGACCTCTTCTTCGCTGATGCCGAATTCCTTGGCCTGTTCGGGGATCTGCTTTTCCACCAGCGGCGTGCGCACGAAGCCGGGACAGATGACGTTGGTGCGGATCTTGTCCTTGGCGCCTTCCTTGGCCACGGTCTTGGCCAGGCCCAGCAGGCCGTGCTTGGCAGTCACGTAGGGCGACTTCAGCGCCGAGGCCTGGTGCGAGTGCACCGAACCCATGTAGATGATGGAGCCGCCACGGCCTTGCTTGATCATGGCTTTCATCGCCGCACGGGTAGTCAGGAAGGCGCCGTCCAGGTGGATCGCCAGCATCTTGCGCCAGTTCTCCAGCGACAGTTCGGTGACCGGGCTGATGATCTGGATGCCGGCATTGCTGATCATGATGTCCAGCCCGCCATAGGTGTTGACGGCATCGGCCACGCCCTTGTCGACCTGGGTTTCATCGGTGACGTTCATGGCCACCGCCATCGCGGTGCCGCCATTCTTGACGATCTCTTCGGCCGTGGCCTTGGCCGCTTCCAGGGCCAGGTCGGCGATGACGACCTTGGCGCCCTGCTTGGCATATTCGACCGCGATTTCCTTGCCGATACCGCTGGCCGAACCGGTAATGAGAGCGACTTTATCCTTGAGTAGCATGATCTTCCTTTATGTTTCGAGTTGACGGACATTGCAAAGCCAGGCCGCCAATGCCACCGGCGCAGTTGCGCACGGCCCGCATGGCGGCCAGCTATCCCTGGTTTCGATGGACTGCGCATCGAAAGATTCCACGGGTGCCGATCTCGCCGTTGCACCCGCTTTCCTTGCCCTCGCGCGTGCGCCTGCTCCTCGATGGGAGGTCTCCCGGCGCCGCTTTGTCGTGCCATTGTAACGCTGGGCAGCGTGTTGTTGCTGCACTGCCAAAACCGTTGCAGAGGTCATGTGCGTGAAACATTCGCTGGTTAGTCTGTGCAGCGTTATCCCGGGGACATCGGCTGTTTCTCGAAAACCATCGATCAATTCTTCGATTTCATTTGAGACAGCCGCAATTCTGAGGGGGATACCGGAAGCAGGGCAGGCGAGGTCGCTTATGTTGTTTGGTCGACCTGGCAGATGTCTTCCACGGTCCCCTTCAACATCACCACAAAGGACAATGCATGAGACTGCTTACCATTCCTGCCGATGCCAATCCGAGTTTCGCCAAGCTCAACCTGAGCCTGGCCAGCACCCCGGAAGAAGTGCGCGAAGTACAGCGCCTGCGCTACAAGGTCTTCATCGAAGCGATGAACCTGTCGGCCCTGGCCAACCCCGAAGGCCTGGACAAGGATGAGTTCGACGACTACTGCGATCACCTGATCGTGCGCGACAGCAAGACCCTCTCGGTGGTCGGCACCTATCGCGTCTTGAGCCCGCACGGCGCGCGCCGCATGGGCAAGTTCTACTCGGAACAGGAATTCGACCTCTCGCGCCTGGACAACATCCGCGGCGTCATCGCCGAAGCCGGCCGCGCCTGCATCCACCCGGACTACCGCAGCGGCGGCGTCATCATGATGCTGTGGGCCGGTCTTGCCGCCTACATGCGCAAGGAACGCTGCGAGTACCTGATGGGCTGCGCCAGCGTGAGCCTGGCCGATGGTGGCCACAACGCTGCCGCGCTGTACCACGCCTTCCGCGAAAAGAACCTGGCGCCGCCGGACTACCGCGTCACGCCGCTCTTGCCCTTCCCGCTGGAAGACCGCCAGGCCGGCGTCGATCCGCAGATCCCGCCGCTGCTGCGCGGCTACCTGCGCAGCGGTGCATGGGTGTGCGGCGAACCGGCCTGGGATCCTGATTTCCACTCGGCTGATTTCTTCCTGCTGCTGCCGCTCTCCAAGCTCGACAGCCGCTATGCCCGCCACTACCTCAAGGATTCGAGGACCGCATGAAGCCACGCGAACAGTTCATGGAAAAAGCCCAGGGGCTGTTCGCCGACCTGGGTCCCGACCACGATGCCGGTGACGAGGAAGCCAAGCGTGATCCGCTGCGCTTCCGCACCATCTGGATTTCCGACATCCACCTGGGCACCACCGGCTGCCAGGCCGAGCGCCTGCTGGAATTCCTGCGCGCCACCGAATCCGAAACGCTCTACCTGGTCGGCGACATCATCGACGGCTGGCAATTGAAGCGTCGCTGGTACTGGGACCAGTCCCACAACAACGTGGTGCAGACCGTGCTCAAGAAAGCCAAGAAGGGCACCAACGTCATCTTCGTCCCCGGCAATCACGATGAAGTGATTCGCCAGTTCATCGACCTCGATTTCGGCGGCATCAAGATCCGCGACGAGCTGGTGCACGTGACTGCCGAGGGCAAGCGCATGCTGGTACTGCACGGCGACCGCTTCGATGGCGTGATCGCCTGCGCCAAGTGGCTGGCCTACGTGGGCGACAGCCTCTACACCATGATCCTCAAGTTCAACCAGTGGTTCAACAGCTGGCGCGCCCGTGCTGGGCTGCCGTACTGGTCGCTCTCGCAGTACCTGAAATCCAAGGTCAAGAATGCGGTGAACTACATCACCTCCTTCGAAGATGCACTGGCCGACGAAGCCAAGAAGAAGGGCCTGGATGGCGTCATCTGCGGCCACATCCACAAGCCCGAGATCCGCGACATCGGCGGTGTCGTCTACTGCAACGACGGCGACTGGGTCGAGAGCCTCTCGGCACTGGTGGAAGATCCGAACGGTGAACTGCGCCTGGTGACCTGGCAGGAAATCATGCAGACCAAGCGCGCCGGCAAGGAAGCGCGCCAGGCTGCCCGCGAACTGGCCACCGCCTGAAGGCAGCGAGTTCATTGCGATACATATCGTTTATATTGTTTATATAGTTTATGCGCATTGCCATCATCAGCGACGCCGGAGAGCCGCAAGTCAACGGCGTCGTCAACACCTTGCGCTCCACCGTGCGTTGCCTGCGCGGTCTCGGCCACGAAGTGCTGCTGCTGTCGCCGCGCGACTTCCGCACCTTCGCCTGTCCGACCTATCCTGAAATCCGGCTGGCCTACAAGCCCTATGCCCGTATCGCGGCGGCGCTCGAATCCTTCCAGCCGGACTGCATCCACATCGCCACAGAAGGACCGATGGGGCTGGCGGCGCGCCGTTATTGCGTGCGCCACAAGCTCAATTTCACCACGGCCTATCACACCCGCTTCCCGGAATATCTTGCCGCGCGCAAGCTGCTGCCCAAGGCGATCACCTATCGCCTGCTGCGCTGGTTCCATGGCCGCTCCGAAGCCATCATGGTGCCTACCCCGGCGATGAAGTCGGCGCTGGAAGAAGAGGGCTTCCGCAATGTCGTCCTGTGGGGACGGGGCGTGGATACCAATCACTTCCGTCCGGCGGTGGAAGACCACGCCTGCATCGAGCGTCCGCTGTTCCTCTACGTGGGCCGCGTGGCGGTCGAAAAGAACATTGAAGCCTTCCTCAAACTCGACCTGCCCGGCACCAAATGGGTGGTCGGTGACGGCCCGCAGCTGGAAGACCTGAGCGCACGCTATCCGCAAGTGCGTTTCCTGGGCGCCAAGGGCCATGACGAATTGCCGGCCTATTACAACTGCGCCGATGTCTTCGTCTTCCCCAGCAAGACCGATACCTTCGGCCTGGTGTTGCTCGAAGCCATGGCCTGCGGCATTCCGGTGGCCGCTTATCCGGTCGAGGGGCCCATCGACGTGGTCGACAACGGCGTCTCCGGCGTGTTGCGCCACGACCTCCAGCAGGCCTGCCTGCAAGCCCTGAAGCTGGATCAGGAAGCCGTGCGCGCCCATGCCGCCACCCGTTCCTGGGAATCGGCCACCCAGCAGTTCCTGCAACACCTGCACCTGGCGCGTCGCACTGCGCCCGGCAAGGCCACCGCCATCAAGCCGGTACGCGAGACCCGCTGAGCGGGCGACGGCTGCCGTGCGCAGCCGTCCCATTCTTCATCTTTTGATAACTATGCAAGACGAACATGGCGGCATGCCGACAAAGCATTGGCATGCCCGCGCGCGCCTCTTCTAAGATGCGCCACGCCCGCGTACGCCGATGTCGCAAGTCGCACATTGCATGGTGCAACGCCCATAACAAAACGCCAACAGAGACGCCCATGTCGCGCATCACAGCCCGGTAGTGCCGGTCCGACAGGTCCGCCTGGCGCACTCTGACAAAGGCCGGGCGCGGAGCAGGCATGAATCATGCTCACCCGCGAGCGCAAGAACAGCAAAGCAAAACGGACATCTGCACATGGCCCTCACCGGTGCCGGCATCCGCATCACCGTCGTAGTGCGCGTTACAAGGAAGAGAACATCCATGATTCAACATCTCAAGATCGGCAGCCGCCTGGCTTTCGGTTTCTGCCTCATCCTGCTGCTGGCCACGGCCATCCTGCTGATCGGCCTGTGGCGCATGGCCGAGCTGGAAGCCAGCAGTGAATACGTGATCGAGAAAAAGGTCACCGCCATGACCGCCGCCATGAACATGCGCGAAGCCGGCAGCGAGTTGGCGCTGGCCCTGCGCAAGGTGGTCACCCCCACCGATGCTGCCGAGGGCAAGGCGGAGGACGCGCACCTGGGCCAGATCCTGAAAGCCTATGCGGGATTCGAGAAGCAGATCACCGAGCTTTCTTCCGATGGCCAGGGCAAGTCCTTGCTGGAGGCGACCCGTGGCGAGAGCAAGAAGCTGTTCCCTGTGGTGGAGCAGATCCGCCAGCAGGTGGCCAGCAACAATTATTTTGATGCCGCCCAGCAGTTGAAGAGCGACTTCCTGCCGGCCCATGACAAGTGGATGGCCAGCGTGGCGGCGCTTGCCACCTTCCAGCAGGACGACATGAAGCAGGCCCATGCCGATGCCAAGGACAGCTACCGCAAGGCCCAGGTCGGCATGCTGGCCATGGGAGTGCTGACACTGGGGCTGGGCTTCTTCTTCACCTTCGTCATCACGCGCTCCATCGTCAATCCGCTCAAGCGCGCCGGGCACATTGCGGAAACGATTTCCCGCGGCGACCTGACCCACGATTTCCACGACCAGGGCCGCGATGAAGCCGCGCACCTGGTCAACGCCCTCGACGCCATGCAGGGCAACCTGGCGGCCACGCTCAACGAGGTCAAGGAAAGTGCCGCCGTCATCGCGGTGGCCTCGCATGAAATCGCACGGGGCAACGTGGATCTGTCCAACCGCACCGAGTCGCAAGCCTCCAGCCTGGAAGAAACCGCCAGCTCCATGGAGCAGCTCACCTCCACCGTGCAGCAGAACGCCGCCAACGCGCAGCAGGCCAACCAGCTGGTGTTGTCAGCCTCGGATTACGCCACCAAGGGCGGACGCGTGGTGGGCGACGTCGTGGCCACCATGGGCTCGATCAAGGAAAGCTCGGGCAAGATCGTCGACATCATCGGCGTCATCGATGGCATCGCCTTCCAGACCAACATCCTGGCCCTGAACGCGGCCGTGGAAGCCGCCCGTGCCGGCGAGCAGGGACGCGGTTTTGCGGTGGTCGCCTCGGAAGTGCGCGCGCTGGCCCAGCGCAGTGCGGCGGCCGCCAAGGAAATCAAGGAGCTCATCAGCGACTCGGTGGACAAGGTCGATGCCGGCGGCAAGCTGGTCGATGAAGCCGGGGCCACCATGAGCGAGATCGTCAGCTCGGTCAAGCACGTGGCCGACATCATGGGTGAGATCACGGCCGCCAGCCAGGAGCAGAGTGCCGGCATCGCCGAGGTCAACAATGCCATCGCCCAGATCGACGAGATCACCCAGCAGAATGCGGCACTGGTGGAGCAGGCCGCGGCCGCTGCCGAAAGCCTGCAGGAGCAGTCCGATGTGCTGGCCCGTGCGGTGGCGGTGTTCAAGCTCAAGACCGCGCGTGCGGCGCCGGCGGCGATGCCGCATCCCGCGCCGGTGATGGGCAGCGTGCAGCCGGCGCGTACCGTCAACGCACCGCCGGCCGTGAGCGTGGCCAAGAGCCGGCCGGTGGCCAGCCTGCCGGCAGCGGGTACGCCTGCCAACCGCAAGCCGGCCGCTGCGGCACGGGATGATGATTTCGAAGAATTCTGAGGCCCGGTTTGCAGTCGCTACGTGATTTCAATGAATGAATAGTTAAGTAAAAATCAAGAATGCGCGCAAGCGCCGCCACCCGCCCAGGTGGCGGCGCTTTTTTTTTTTCAAGGAAGAGCAAGCACGTTCTGTGAGAATTCAAGATAATTGCGAAGTTGCCGTAAAGCTATATCAATGCGGCAGGCAGACCGTTCCTGCAAGGGGAGGGCGGTGGCCTGCGCAACCGGGGGGGAAGAGCACGGCGTCACAGAAGCGGGTCCACAGGCCCGAAGACGACCATGCCGATTGCGCGCAGCACGCGGCCCCGGGGATCACAATGCGGCACTTTCCCTTCATCCACCGGAACCAGTCCATGTCCATCAAGAACCTTTCGATCAAGGCGCAACTCGCCATTGCCGTCCTTGTCCTGTCCCTCCTGCTGCTTGCGCTTGGCCTGTCGGGCCTGTTGGGCATGTCGGCCGCCGTGAGCATCAACCGCCAGCTCTCCGAAGAACGCATTCCCAAGACGGTGGCGGCCGACAATACCCTGATCTGGATCGGCCGCCAGCGGACCTCGCTGGACCAGGCCGCCATGACCAACGACCCGGCCTGGGCCGAGCGCATGATGGGCATGGACGCCAACGCCCGCAAGGAAGCCCTGCAATGGTGGGGCAAGTACACCGCGCTGCCCCAGACCGAAGAAGGCAAGGTACTGGTCAAGAAAGTCTCCGAAGGCATCGACAAGACCGAGCAGGAACTGGCCCGCTTCGCCGAGGTGATCAAGGGCGGGGACCGCCAGGCCATCGCCGACCAGGCGCGCAAGGTCGGCACCATCTACACCGCCATGCAACTGGATGGCCAGGCCCTGAGCAAGTATGAGACCGAGCAGGCCGCCGCCAGTGTGGAAGCGACCATGGCCCGCTTCGAGGCCTCACGCATGTTTTCCATCGCGGCCGTCATCGGCGGCCTGCTGCTGGCCTTCTTCAGCTGGTGGTCGCTGCGCCGTGCCATCGGCGAGCCGATGCAGCGCGCGCTGCGTCACTTCGATGCCATCGCCAGTGGCGACCTGACCCAGCCCGTCCACGTGCATTCGAAGAATGAAATGGGCCAGCTCCTGCAGGGACTGGCACGCATGCAGGAGAGCCTCTCCCGCACCGTGCGTGCCGTGCGCGGCGGCAGTGATGCCATTGCCACGGCCACGCGCGAGATCGCTTCGGGCAACCTGGATCTGTCGGCACGCACCGAACAGCAGGCGGCCTCGCTGGAAGAAACCGCCTCCAGCATGGAAGAACTGACCGGCACCGTGAAGCACAACGCCGACAATGCCCGCCAGGCCACCACGCTGGCGGTCAACGCCTCCACCATCGCCGCCGACGGCAATGCCGTGGTCGGCCGGGTGGTGCAGACCATGGAAGAGATCCGCGAAAGTTCGGCGCGCATCACCGACATCGTCAGCATCATCGATGGCATCGCCTTCCAGACCAATATCCTGGCCCTGAACGCGGCCGTGGAAGCGGCCCGTGCCGGTGAGCAGGGCCGTGGCTTTGCCGTGGTGGCCACCGAAGTGCGGGCGCTGGCCCAGCGCTCCTCCAGCGCCGCCAAGGAAATCAAGGAGCTCATCATGCACTCGGTGGAACGCGTGCAGGCCGGGTCCCAATTGGTGGGCCAGGCGGGCGACACCATGAACGACGTCATCCAGGCCGTGCAGCGCGTCACCGACATCATGAGCGAGATCTCGGCGGCCTCCAACGAACAGAGCGCCGGCATCGACCAGGTCTCGCGCGCGGTCACGCAGATGGATGAAGCCACCCAGCAGAATGCCGCTTTGGTGGAACAAGCCAGTGCCGCCGCCAAGTCGCTGGAGCAGCAAGCCCAGGCGCTGATGCAGGAAGTGGCGATCTTCCGCGTCGGCCAGGGCGAGGCGGTGGCCGTGCGTGCGCCGGCTCAGGTGATGCAGCCTGTCGCCAAACCGGTCGCCGCACCGCTCAAGCCGGCGGCGCCCAAGGCAGCACCGGTCCTGAAGCGTCCGGCCTTGCCAGCGGCGGTTCCCGCCGCCAAGCCTGCCTCGCGCCTGCCTGCCGGCAGCGATGACGGTGACTGGGAGACGTTCTGATCTTGCGGATTTTTTGCCAGAAACTTCACGCGTTCCCATGAAGAATCGCCGCAGCCCGCTTGCGCAGGGTGCGGCGATTTTTTTCTTCACATCCGGCCTTGGGAGGGGCGAGCCGCCCACTGCGTGGGTGTTTTAGCGGGGAGGGTGCTTGCCCGGACTGTTCAGCAATTCCGGGGCGACCACGGCCTTGAGGTAATTGGTGGTGACGTCGCCCCGGTCGCGCTGCGCGATCCACCAGACGTTGCCCTTGCGCAGCGACCATTCCTGCGGCTGCCCCGAGATCAGCCGGGCCGCCACCTGGCCCAGCGTCGGCTGGTGGCCCACGATCAGGACCGGCTCGCGGCTGTCGGGCCAGTTGGCCGCGCGCAGCAGGTCGTCGGCGCTCATGTTGGGGGCCAGGTCGGCCACCACCTTGTACTTGCGCTTCAGGGCTTCCACCGTCTGCAGCGTACGCGTGGCCGGGCTGACCAGGATGCGGCAACTCTCGGGCAGGTTGCGGTCCAGCCATTCGGCCATCTTGGCCGCCTGCTTGTGCCCCTTCGGGGTAAGGGCGCGGCCCTCGTCGGGCTCGCCCAGTTCGGCCTCGGCATGACGCCACAGAATCAGGTCCATCTCAGCTCCTTGAGGAAATCAGCAGGCCGCCATGCGCGGCGTTACACGGGCTCTTCCGGCGGCGTGGCCGGAATGCCCAGCGTGGTCATCAGGTGTTGCTGGGCGTTGAAGCACTGCTGCTTGTTGCGCGCCTTCTTGAGGGTGTAGACCCCATTGACGTCGAGATGCCAGGCATTGGTGTTGTCCTTCAGGTAGGGATTCAATCCCTCGGTCATCACGCGCTTCTTGAGCACCTTGTCCAGCACCGGGAAGCCCACCTCGATGCGGCGGAACAGGTTGCGGTTCATCCAGTCGGCGCTGGCCAGGTAGACGTCGTGCTTGAGGTCGTTGCGGAAGTAATAGATGCGCGAGTGTTCCAGGTAGCGGCCGATGATGGAGCGCACCTTGATGTTCTCTGACAGCCCCGGCACGCCCGGCCGCAGCGCGCAGGCGCCGCGCACGATCAGGTCGATCTTGACGCCGTCGGCCGAGGCCGCATAGAGCGCGCGGATCACCGATTCATCCAAAAGCGCATTCATCTTGGCGATGATGCGCGCCGGACGCCCCTCACGGGCGATCTGCCCTTCGTTGCGGATGGCGCGGATGATTTCCTTCTGCAGCGAGAAGGGGGCCAGCCACAGGTGCGTGAGATTGCGCGGCTTGGTCAGGCTGGTGAGGTGGATGAAGACTTCGTTGACTTCGGCGGTCAGCTCCTGGTTGGAGGTCAACAGGCCAAAGTCGGTATAGAACTTGGTGGTATTGGGGTGGTAGTTGCCGGTGCCCAGGTGCGCATAGAAGCGCAGGTTCTGGTCGTCGTCGCGGCGGATCACCAGGGCCAGCTTGGCGTGCGTCTTCAGGCCGACCACGCCGTAGACCACCTGCGCGCCGGCCTGCTCCAGCTTGACGGCCCAGTTGATGTTGGCTTCTTCATCGAAGCGCGCCATCAGTTCCACGATCACTGTCACTTCCTTGCCGTGCTGGGCGGCGTAGATCAGGGCCTCCATCAGGTCCGAGTTCATGCCGGTACGGTAGATGGTCTGCTTGATGGCCAGCACGCGCGGATCATGGGCGGCGGTGCGGATGAAATCCACCACCGGCTGGAAGGACTGGAAGGGGTGGTGCAGCAGCACGTCCTTCTTGTCCAGCGCGGCGAAGATGTTTTCATTGGCCAGCTGCGGCGGCAGCGTGGGCGAGAAGGGCGGGAAGCGCAACTCCGGCTGGTTCACCAGGTTGACGATCTCGCCCAGGCGCACCATGTTCACCGGACCCTGCACGGCATAGAGACGATTGCGCTCGATGTTGAACTGGTTCAGCAGGAACTGCGCCAGGTGTTCCGGGCAGTTGGCCGCCACTTCCAGGCGCACCGCCACGCCGAACTGGCGGCTTTGCAGTTCAGTCTCCAGCGCCTGGCGCAGGTTCTTGACCTCTTCTTCATCAACCCACAGGTCACTGTTGCGGGTGACGCGGAACTGCGAATAGGCCGTGATGTCGCGGCCCGGGAACAGGTCCGCGATATGCGCATGGATCACCGAAGAGAGCAGGCAGAACGAAGACTGCCCCTTGGCCGACAGGTGGTCCGGCAGCTTGATCACGCGCGGCAGCACGCGCGGCGCCTTGACGATGACGATGGCCGTGCCGCGTCCGAAGGCATCCTTGCCGGAGAGCTCGATGATGAAATTGAGGCTCTTGTTGTGCACCTGCGGGAAGGGGTGGGCCGGATCCAGCCCGATGGGTGTCAACAGCGGCCGCACGTGCTGCTCGAAATAGTGCTTCACCCAGGCACGCTGGGCTTCGTTGCGGTCGTCATGGCGCAGCAGGTGGATGCCGTTGGCAGCCAGCTGCGGCAGGATCTCTTCGTTCAAGAGTTCATATTGGCGCGTGACGATGCGGTGGCATTCGGCGCTGGTGCGTTCGAGCGCGGCGCGCAGTTCGGGCGGGTCGATGTTTTCGCCCTCGATGCGGTTGGCCAGCAGGCTGGCGATGCGCACTTCAAAGAATTCATCAAGATTGCTGCTGCAAATGCACAAATAGCGCAGGCGCTCCAGCAGCGGCACGCTGTCGTCTTCGGCCTGGGCCAGCACGCGGCGGTTGAAGGCCAGTTGCGACAGTTCTCGGTTGAGGTAAATCGTATTGGCTGGAAGTTCAGGTTGGGTACTGCTTTCCGGCTTTGCTTTTCTGGTCATCAATGGTCCCTGTCCATCCACTTTGAGCGGGCAGTGTATTTAGGAGGTATGACGAGTTTATGACAACACCTTGGCTACTTTGTCACATTTGTTCCAGTATAAATGCATCTCTATATGATGACAAAATCATATTTGTCGCCAGGCAATCCTTTCCATCAGCGGGCCGGGCCCTGACATCGAACTGTCAGGAAAGCCGCACTGCGCATGGCATGCGGGTTTTCGGGCGGTTGCGCAGCGCCGGACGGGGCTGTTGCACTGCAGCGCAAAGGCCCGTGCAATCTGGACTGGATGACAAGTTCGGGTCATAAACTCGTCACATTAGCTGGTTAAAGTTCGCCCTGTCTCGAAAGTCATCCCTCCCGACGTGATGTTTCTCGGTGACCGTCCTCTCTTCAAAATCATAGGAGTAGCAGAAATGGGTTTTAACCATCTGATCAAGTCTGTTGCAATCGCAGTGGCTGGCGCTTTCGCTTTCAGCGGTGCCGCGCATGCAGCAGAAATCACCGGCGCTGGCGCCTCCTTCCCGTACCCGGTCTATGCCAAGTGGGCTGAGCTGTACAAGGCCGCCACCGGCAACAGCCTGAACTACCAATCCATCGGCTCGGGCGGTGGCATCAAGCAGATCAAGGCCAAGACCGTCGATTTCGGCGCCTCCGACGCCCCGCTGCCGCAAAACGAGCTGGCTGAAGCCGGCCTGACCCAGTTCCCCGCCGTGGTCGGTGGCGTGGTCCCCGTGGTCAACCTGGACGGCGTGACCCCCGGCCAGATCAAGCTGTCGGGCCAGGTGCTGGGCGACATCTACGCTGGCAAGATCACCAAGTGGAACGCCGCTGAAATCACCGCCCTGAACCCGGGCGTGAAGCTGCCGGCTGAAGACATCACCGTCGTCTACCGTTCGGACGCATCGGGCACTTCCTACGTCTTCACCTCCTACCTGTCCAAGGCCAACGCCGACTTCAAGAGCAAGATCGGTGCCGGTACTGCAGTGAAGTGGCCCACCGGCGTGGGTGGCAAGGGTAACGAAGGCGTTGCCGCCAACGTGCAGAAGGTCAAGGGCGCGATCGGCTACGTCGAGTACGCTTACGTCAAGAAGAACAAGCTGAACTACACCCAGCTCAAGAACAAGGATGGCAACTTCGTCTCCCCGGACGATTCCACCTTCAAGGCCGCTACCGCCGCTGGCGACTGGGCCAAGACCCCTGGCTTCGCTGTGGACTTCACCGACGCAGCCGGCAAGGAATCCTGGCCGATCTCCAGCGCCACCTTCATCCTGCTGCACAAGGAACAGGCTGGCGATGGCGCCAAGGGCAAGGAAGTCCTGAAGTTCTTCGACTGGGCCTACAAGAACGGCGGCAAGGTTGCTGCTGAACTGGACTACGTGCCCCTGCCGGATTCGGTCACCAAGCTGGTGGAAGATTCCTGGAAGAGCAACGTCAAGGACAGCAGCGGCAAGGCACTCTGGTAAGCCAAGCCCAGTCCGGCCGGATGCCATGAACATCCGGTCATAGCAGCCTCTCCCCTACGGAGCATTCGGGTCATCGCAGCGAGAACGAGCAACTCTGGAGCACAGAGCATTCGCGGCGATGGCCCGTTTTAATGGTGAATTCAAATGAGCGCTAATTATTCCACCACGGCAATGTCGAATACCGAAGTCAAAAAATCCCCGACAGAGACTGAAAGCGCGCAAGTGGCGCGCGAGAAGCTGATGGTCGTCATGCGCCACCAGCGTCTGCAGGATTTCTTTTTCCACAAGATCACCCTGATCTTCGCCCTGTCCGTGCTGCTGATGCTGGGCGGGATCATCGTTTCCCTCATCATCGGTGCCGCACCGGCGTTCCAGGCCTTCGGCCCGGGCTTCATCACGCGCGTCGAATGGGATCCGACCAATAACGAATTCGGCGCCATGATCGCCATCGTCGGCACGCTGTCGACCTCGATCATCGCCTTGCTGATCGCTTTCCCGGTCAGCTTCGGCATCGCCCTGTTCCTGACCGAAATCTGCCCGGCCAAGCTGCGTCGCCCGCTGGGCACCTGTGTGGAACTGCTGGCCGGCGTGCCCTCCATCATCTACGGCATGTGGGGCCTGTTCGTGTTCGCGCCGCTCTTCTCCGAATACGGCCAGCCCTTCCTGAAGTCCACCCTGGGCCAGATCCCCGGCATCGGCGTGCTGTTCTCGGGTCCCACCATGGGTATCGGCATCCTCACCGCCGGCCTGATCCTGTCGGTGATGATCATCCCCTTCATCTCCTCGGTGATGCGCGACGTGTTTGAAGTCGTCCCGGCCGTGCTGAAGGAATCGGCCTACGGTCTCGGCTGCACCCGCTGGGAAGTGGTGCGCAAGGTGGTGCTGCCCTACACCAAGACCGGCGTGGTCGGTGGCGTGATGCTGGGCCTGGGCCGTGCGCTGGGCGAAACCATGGCGGTCACCTTCGTGATCGGCAACTCGCACCGCCTGTCCTGGTCGCTGTTCTCGGCCGGCAACTCGATTGCCTCGACCCTGGCCAATGAAATCGCCGAAGCCTCCAGCAAGCTGCACGTGTCCTCCCTGTTTGCACTGGGCCTGATCCTGTTCGTCATCACCTTCATCGTTCTGTCCGCCGCCAAGATCATGCTCATGGGCATGACCCGCAAGGAAGGAGCCAAATAATGAGCCAGACCGTACAAGCCGGTGTGAAAAGCACCGACCAGGCGCAAGCCATGAACCCTGTCTACCGCCGTCGCCTGATGCAGCATCGCATGGGCATGCTGTTCTCCTTCCTGGCCATGGGCCTGGGCCTGTTCGTGCTGGCCTGGATCCTGCTGACCCTGGTCTTCAAGGGCGTGGCCGCCCTGAACCTGGGCCTGCTGACCGAAAACACGCCCGGTCCGGGCGATGCCGGCGGCGGCCTGCTGAACCCCATCGTCGGCTCGCTGCTGATGGTCGGCATCAGCACCATCATCAGCACCCCGATCGGCATCCTGGCCGGCGTCTATCTGGCCGAATACGGCGAGGAAAGCAAGCTGGCCCAGGTCACCCGCTTCGTCACCGACATCATGCTGTCGGCGCCGTCGATCGTCATTGGCCTGTTCATCTACGCCATCTACGTGGCCAACGTGAACCACTTCTCGGGCTGGGCCGGTACCTTCGCCATTTCGCTCATCGCCATTCCGGTGGTGGTGCGGACCACCGACAACATGTTGAAGCTGGTGCCGAGCGGTCTGCGTGAAGCTGCCTTCGCCCTGGGTGCCCCGCGCTGGAAGGTGGCCATCATCGTGCGCCTGCGTGCGGTCAAGGCGGGCGTGGTGACCGGCGTGCTGCTGGCCGTGGCGCGTATCTCGGGTGAGACCGCTCCGCTGTTGTTCACCGCCCTGAACAACCAGTTCTTCAGCACCAACATGAACCGTCCGATCGCCAACCTGCCGGTGGTGATCAACCAGTTCGCCATGAGCCCGTATGACAACTGGGTCTCGCTGGCATGGGGCGGCGCCTTGCTGATCACCTTCAGCGTGCTGCTGCTCAACGTGCTCTCGCGCACCCTGTTCAAACAACAAATCCCCGGCTAATTCTCCAAGTGACCGACATGACTACTGCTCATCAAATGGCAAGCCACGCTTCGACCGCACCCAACAACGCCGCTGCGGCCCAGAAGACCACGCTGGAAGTTTCGCAACTGAACTTCTACTACGGCGGATTCCAGGGTTTGAAGAACATCAACCTGAACATCTACGAAGGCAAGGTCACCGCCTTCATCGGCCCCTCGGGCTGCGGCAAGTCCACGCTGCTGCGTACCTTCAACCGCATGTATGACCTGTACCCCGGCCAGCGCGCCGAGGGCAAGATCATCTATGCCGGCAACAACATCCTTGAAGCCGGCCAGGATCTGAACATGCTGCGCGCCAAGGTCGGCATGGTGTTCCAGAAGCCGACCCCGTTCCCGATGTCGGTGTATGACAACATCGCCTTCGGCATCCGCCTGTATGAAAACCTGCCCAAGGGCGAGATGGATGAGCGCGTCGAATGGGCGCTCAACAAGGCGGCATTGTGGGGTGAAGTCAAGGACAAGCTGCACAAGAGCGGCCTGTCGCTCTCCGGTGGCCAGCAACAGCGTCTGTGTATCGCACGCGGCGTGGCCGTGAAGCCGGAAGTGCTGCTGCTGGATGAACCGACGTCGGCGCTGGATCCGATTTCGACGGCCAAGGTGGAAGAACTGATCGGTGAGCTCAAGAACGACTACACCATCGCCATCGTGACCCACAACATGCAACAGGCGGCGCGTTGCTCGGATTACACCGCTTACATGTACCTGGGTGAGCTGGTGGAGTTTGGCGAGACCGACCAGATCTTCATGAATCCGGTGCGCAAAGAAACCCAAGACTACATCACCGGCCGCTTTGGCTGATCGAACCGTCGTCTCGGCTACTGCGCGCTCCGATTTCGCGTCTGCGATGCTCGCCGTACCCAGTACGGCTGCGCTTCTCGACGCGAACTCGAAGCGCTCGCTACGCCGATACGACGATTCCACAGAGTAGTCATTGCACTGTATAAATTATTTATAGAAATTCTTTTTAGGGACGTCACATGACCGGCGATCATTCCTCCAAACAGTATGACCAGGATCTGGAGCAGATCCGCTCCAAGGTGCTCGCCATGGGCGGCATGGTGGAACACCAGTTCCAGGACGCGATTGCAGCCTTCCGCAACGGCAACCTCGACGTCGCCCATCGCGTGATGAAGGACGACGAAGCCGTCAACCGCCTCGAAGTCGAACTCGATGACGCCTGCAGCCACCTGATCGTTCGCCGCCAGCCGACCGCCAATGACCTGCGTACCGTCATGGCGACCATCAAGATCATCACCGACCTGGAACGCGTGGGCGACGAGGCGACCAAAATCGCCCGTACCGCCATCCACCTGCACAAGCGCGGTATCGGCCTGGTCTCGCACTACGAAACCGTGAGCCTCATCGCCGAACAGGCCATGGACCAGCTGCGCAGCGCCCTGGACGCCTTCGCCCGCCTGGACGACCAGCAGGCCGCTGAACTCATCAAGCAGGATGAACGCATCGACCACGGCTTCCGCTCCATCACCCGCAGCCTCATCACCTTCATGATGGAAGACCCGCGCACCATCTCCGGTTCCATCGACACCCTGTGGGTGGCCAAGGCCATCGAACGCATCGGCGACCACGCCAAGAACATCGCTGAATACGTGGTCTACGTGGTCGGTGGCAAGGACATCCGCCACACCGATTTCGGTTCGGCCAAGACGCTTCCGGAAGAAGAAGACTAAGCACGACGGCACCGGTGCTGGCAGCGGGGGAAGCGCTGCCAGCACCGGATTGCGGAGGGGAGACCCGCGATACTGCTTACCAGCCCGAATATCATGACCACTATCCTCATCGTCGAAGACGAACCCTCCATTGCCGAACTGATTGCCTTTACCGTCAAGGAGGCAGGCTGGTCCAGCTTCGTCGTCTCCAACGCGGCCGCCGCCTGGGACTTCGTCCAGCACCGCGCCCCGCAACTGGTACTGCTGGACTGGATGCTGCCGGACCGCAGCGGCCTGCACCTGCTCTCGCGCATCCGCGCCGACCGCCAGCTGCAGCAGCTTTCGGTCATCATGCTCACCGCCAAGAGCATGGAAGAAGACAAGATCGCCGGCCTCGACAACGGCGCCGATGACTACATCACCAAGCCCTTCTCGCCGCGCGAACTGACCGCACGCATCAAGGCGCTCCTGCGCCGCAAGAGCCCGGAGCATGCCCAGGAAGTGATGTCGGCCGGTCCGGTCACGCTCGATCCGGCCAGCTGCTCGGTGAGCCTGTCGGGCGCACGCATCGATATCGGCCATGCCGAATACAAGCTGCTGAAGTTTTTCCTCGCGCATCCTGACCGCGTGTTCTCGCGCAGCCAGCTGCTCGACCGCGTCTGGGGCGATCACGTGGTGATCGAAGAGCGCACCGTGGACGTCCACGTGCTGCGCCTGCGCAAGGCCCTGCGCGATGCCGAGTACCTCATCAAGACGGTGCGCAGCGTGGGCTACATGCTCTCGACCAAATAACGATCAAGCAAATAAAGATCAAAGACCAAACAGCCCGCGTCGTTCATAATCAGCAAAATTAAAAATTCGGCGCGCGGGCGCTTTCCAGATTTATCTGTCAAATTAATGAGTCCACAACTTTTGTTCTGGATTCCTGCTGTATTGCGCCTGGTGTTGTGCCTGGCCGGAGCGGGAGTCGTCGGTTTCTTCTTTGGTCCCATCATCGGACTGGTCACCGCCGTGCTGGGCGTGGGGGCGATGATGATTGCGCATCTTCACTACCTGCTGCGCCTGTCGACCTGGCTGGATGATTCCGGCCAGTCGCGCCTGCCCGATGGCTGGGGCGCCTGGACCGATGTCTATGCGCGCCTGTACCGCATGCGCCGCGACGATGAAAAGAACCAGGCCGAACTGGCCGAGTGGCTGGCGCGCTTCCGCCAGGCCATGAGCCTGCTGCCGGATGGCGTGGTGATCATGGACGACGTGCTCTTCTTGGAATGGTGCAACCCGGCCGCACAGTCGCACCTGGGCCTGAAGCTGGACCGCGACAAGGGCATGCGCGTCACCAACCTGATCCGCAATCCGGCCTTCATCGACTACATCATCCTGGGCCGCTACGAGCAGCCGCTCACACTGGCCCTGCATGAGCGCAAGCTGATCATCCAGATCATCCCCTTCGAGAACCGGCGCCAGATCCTGGTCACCCACGACGTCACCGAATCGCAGCGCATCGACATGATGCGCCGTGACTTCGTGGCCAATGCCTCGCACGAATTGCGTACGCCGCTGACGGTCATCAACGGTTTCCTGGAAATCGCGCTGGCGCAGCCGAACCTGGAAGAGTCCACCCGCATGGCCCACCTGAAGCTCATGACCGAGCAGGGCCGGCGCATGCAGAACCTGATCGACGACATGCTCACGCTGACGCGCCTGGAATCGATCGACTATCCCTTGCGCTCCGAAGTGCTGCACGTGCAGCCGCTGCTGGAGCGCATCGCCGAGGAAGGACTGGCGCTGTCGGCGGGCAAGCACGATATCCGCCTCATCGTCGATGGTCCCGATCTCAAGGGCAATGCCGAGGAACTGCGCAGTGCCTTCACCAACCTGGTCACCAATGCCGTGCGCTATACCCCGGAAGGCGGCACCATCACCCTGCGCTGGCAGAGCGATGAGCAGGGCGCCCATTTCGCGGTGCAGGATACCGGCATCGGGATCAGCCCCGAACATATTTCCCGCCTGACCGAACGCTTCTATCGCGTCGACAAGAGCCGTTCGCGCGAGACCCAGGGCACCGGCCTGGGTCTGGCCATCGTGCGCCACGTCCTGCTGCGCCACCATGCCACGCTGGAAATTGCCTCCGTGCCCGATCATGGGAGCACCTTCACCGTGCACTTCCCGGCCAGCCAGACCATCGAGGATTACGCAGCGCAGCCGCAGTCTTGATCCGTGCGGAGTAGTCCAAACGAATTGGAAAGGATGCTTCGGCATCCTTTTTTCATCTTTGAATCGAACGCAGCGGCGTACCATGGCGCCATAGCTCAATGCTGACACCTCGTCAGTAAGTGAAATTACGAATGCCCGCTTGTCTGTCTTCCTGGCAACAATAGCGCCTCGCCAGCCCGTGCGGTTCATGGGGAATCCGCAGGGCCTGGAACAATGCGAGTCCCAGGCGGGCTTTGCATTCCCGCAAGGCACGCGGCCCATCACGCCGTGTGCACGGTAGCCCTGTTGAACCGGCGGCGGTCATCCCGTTGTCGTGTCGAAAGCTTGTTGTCAGGAAAACCCTGATCGCGCCGCGACGGTATTCGTCGCACCATGTACCGAAGTGTCAACACCCGGTGTGCTGCATGGCCCGGTCTGCCTTTCCACTTACTGCGCAAAAGAGAAAACGATGAGCTATTTCGCCAACATGAAGATAGGCCGCCGCCTGGGCGTAGGATTCGCCGTGATCCTGGCCGCTGCCAGCGTGGTGGTTGCGCTGTCGATCTGGCGTCTGCAAGGCATTGCCGAGGCCACCAACGAAATGATGCACGAGCCCCTGACCAAGGAACGCCTGGTCTCGGACTGGTACCGCACCATCCACACCAGCGTGCGCCGTACCACGGCCATTGCCAAGAGTGCCGATCCCAGCCTGGCTACCTTCTTTGCGGCCGATGCGGCCGAGGCCAGCCGCACGTCCACCGAACAGCAGAAGGCCATCGAAGCCCTGATCGAGTCGCCGGAAGAAAAAGCCGTCTTCGCCAAACTGGGCGAGGTGCGCAAGGACTACATCAAGCAGCGCGATGCCATCTCCAAGGCCAAGGCCGACGGCAATGCCGAGGAAGCCGCCAAGATCCTGGCCGGCCCCTTCGATGTCGCAGCCAAGGGCTATCTGGATTTGCTGCAGCAATTGCTCAACCTGCAGCGCGCTAACATCGACCAGGTGGCCGTGCACATCCAGGAGGTCTATCACGAGAGCCGCAACCTGATGATCGGTCTGGCCATCCTGCAAGTGGTGCTGGGTTGGCTGTTTGCGCGCAGTCTGGCGCTGGGCATCACGCGGCCGTTGGAAAAGGCGGTCAATGTGGCCGAAGCCGTGGCCGCCGGAGACCTCACCACGCGTGTCGATGACAACCTCATTGCCCGCAAGGATGAAACCGGCAAGCTCATGCACGCCCTGCACGCCATGACCGTCAACCTGGCCCGCATCGTCGGCCAGGTGCGCAGCGGTACCGATGCCATCGGCACCGCCTCGCGCGAGATCGCCACCGGCAACCTCGACCTCTCGGCCCGCACCGAACGCCAGGCCGGCGCGCTGGAAGAGACTGCATCGGCCATGGAAGAACTGACCTCTACCGTGGCCCAGAATGCCGACAACGCGCGCCAGGCCAACCAGCTTGCGGCCTCCGCTTCGTCGGTGGCGCAGCAGGGCGGGGAAGTGGTGTCACAGGTCATCTCCACCATGGGCTCCATCAACGAATCCTCGCGCAAGATCGTCGACATCATCAGCGTCATCGACGGCATTGCTTTCCAGACCAACATCCTGGCCCTGAATGCAGCGGTGGAAGCAGCCCGTGCTGGCGAGCAGGGCAGGGGCTTTGCGGTGGTGGCCTCCGAAGTGCGTTCACTGGCCCAGCGTTCGGCCTCGGCTGCCAAGGAAATCAAGACCCTGATCGATGACTCGGTGGCCAAGGTCGGCTCCGGCAGTGAACTGGTGGAACGTGCCGGCACGACCATGGATGAAGTGGTGGCCAGCGTGCGCCAGGTTGCCGACATCGTCTCCGAGATCACGGCTGCCAGCAGCGAGCAGAGTGACGGCATCAGCCAGGTCAATCTCGCCATCACCGACATGGACCAGACCACCCAGCAGAACGCGGCCCTGGTCGAAGAGGCCGCTGCCGCTGCCGAAGCCATGCAGGAACAGGCTGCGCGCCTGTCCGAGGTGGTGAGCCAGTTCAAGGTGCTGGCGCAGGACCAGGCAGGCTATGGCAGTGGGGAAGTGGCCAGCCGGGTGGCAGTGGATATCACCCCGCCGCGACCGGCCTTGCGCTGATGCCGCGACGAAACTGACGCCACAAACAGAGAACCCGCCCTTCATATCCTGGCGGGTTCTTTGTTTTGGCAGGCCGTCAACACGGCGGTAGCGATGCGGGTGAAACAATCTCTGCACCTCGACAGCGTATGAGCGGGGGCCGAGCCCCCGCGCCGTCAGTAGGTCGCCCGTCCGCCCGAGAGATCGAAGACCGACGCCGTAGTGAAGGAATTCTCCTCCGACACCAGCCACGCCACCATCGCCGCCAGCTCCTCCACCTTCACGAAGCGCGCGCGTGGGATCTTGGAGAGCATGTAGTCGATGTGGGCCTGGGTGCATTGCTCCAGGATGCGGGTCTGTGCAGCCGCCGGGGTGATGGCGTTGACGGCGATGTTGCGGGTCGCGGTTTCCTTGCCCAGGCTTTTGGTGAGGGCGATCATGCCGGCCTTGGCGGCGCTGTAGGCCGAGGCGGTGGGATTGCCCTCCTTGCCGGCGATGGAGGCGATGTTGACGATGCGGCCGTAGTTCTGCGCGATCATGCGCTGGACCACCACCTGGTTGACGTAGAAGGCGCCATTGAGATCGATGTCGATCACGCGGCGCCATTCTTCGGGCGAGTAGTCCGCCACCGGATTGTTCTGTCCGGCGATGCCGGCGCTGTGCACCAGGATGTCGATGGACTGGGTCAGTTTTTCGGTGGCTTCGATGGCTTGCTGGACATCGGCCTGGCTGGCGATATCCACGCGGATGGTCTCGACATGGCCCAGCGGTTCCAGCTTGGCGCGGGCCTCGGCCAGCGCTTTTTCGTCCATGTCCCACAGCACCACCTTGGCGCGGCCTTGCAGCAGGCGTTCGGCCACGGCATAGCCGAAGCCCTGGGCACCCCCGGTGATGATGGCGCTGCGGCCCTGGAAATCGTAGTGATTCATCGTGTCTTCTCCTTCCCTGTTGCGGTCTATTGGATCGCGCAGGCGCACTGGCGCCCGCACATGGTCGTTCTTGTTCTTGTGGATGTCGATGGAGATGCAACCGCGCCGCCGGATGGCAGCGCGGGGTGACGCGGCGACCCTGGTGGATCAGGCGTCGATGGTCTTCTGCTGCTGTTCACCCAGGCCGTCGATGCCCAGGCGCATGGTCTGGCCGGCGCGCAGGTAGACTGCTTCCGGCTTGACGCCCATGCCCACGCCCGGCGGCGTGCCGGTGGAGATGACGTCGCCCGGCTGCAGGCTCATGAAGCGCGACAGGTAGGAGACGATGTGCGCCACGCCGAAGATCATGGTGCTGGTATTGCCGTTCTGGTAGCGCTTGCCATCCACTTCCAGCCACATGCCCAGCTTTTGCGGGTCGGCGATTTCATCGCGGGTGACCAGCCAGGGGCCGATGGGGCCGAAGGTATCGCAGCCCTTGCCCTTGTCCCAGGTGCCGCCGCGTTCGATCTGGTATTCGCGCTCGGAGACGTCGTTGACCACGCAATAGCCGGCCACGTGGGACATGGCGTCCTTCTCGTCGATGTAGGTGCCGCCCTTGCCGATGACCACGCCCAGCTCGACTTCCCAGTCGGTCTTTTTCGACCCGCGCGGGATCTTGACGTTGTCATTGGGGCCCACTACGGCGGAGGTCCACTTGTTGAACACCACCGGTTCGGCGGGGATGGGCAGGTTGGATTCGGCGGCATGATCGGCGTAGTTCAGGCCGATGCAGATGAATTTGCCGATGTTGCCCACGCAGGCGCCGATGCGCGGCGAGCCTTCCACGGCGGGCAGGCTTTCCAGGTCGAGCTTCTTGATCTTCTCCAGCGAGGCGTCATCCAGTACGGCACCGTTGACGTCCTTGATGTAGGCGGACAGATCGCGGATCTTGCCGGATTGGTCGAGGACGCCGGGCTTTTCCTGCCCCACCGGGCCGTAACGCAGTAATTTCATCGTGTTTCCTTTGAGAAAATTTGTCTCTGGATGACAGCGCGGTGCCGTGGCGCGGCCTCAGGCTGCCGAGGACGGGCGACATGCGGGACACTGTCGTGTTGGGAAGCACGATATTACCAGTTTATTGGTAAGACCAATAGGGCGTAGCACATTCTTGGAGCGCCAAGTGCAGGGCAGAGTGATTTTAATGAGGTAGACATGTGCCTTGCGCCCATGAACACCGGACGATGTTGTTGGATCGTTGACCCGACACTGGGTGAAGGAAATTTCAGGTGGGTCTAGATCAATCGTAGAGCAGCTCTGAACTGGATGTCACTGTAAGGGACCTTCGCGCCGTTTTCCACTTTCACCATTGCTTTTGTCATGGTCAGCATCGTGTCGTCGTCTTCTACATTGATCAGGCTGTCCGGGCTAACGCCCAAGGCGGCCGCAACCACGCTGCTGTAGTTGTTGACGTTATTATTGTCTGACGCTGGGGCCCATCGTGCAATCATGCTGCGCGGGGTGACCAGTCCATGTACAAGTTTGTAGTTGCGCAAAATCACCATCATCGCCCGCAAGCCCCACTCCGGCTCCCGAAATACGCAAAAGGCCCTTTCCTGCTGCTGGAAGTCCGTCATCTGCGCCGGATCGGAGAGCCCTGTCCACATGGAAGCCGAGGGGCGGATATTGCCCGGATTGTTGTTGCGATAACCGCGTGGCAGTGACAAGGCCACGTCCGCGGAGCTGAAGACCGCATGCGCCGGATCGGCCAATTTGCCGGGCATGTTTTCTCCCTCGCTCAACAGCCGTTTGCAAGCCTGTGCACGCAATGATGGGTCGTTGAAGACGGAAGGAGCCAGTTCGGCGGTTATAGGTTGCGCCCCCGAAGTCCACCAAGGTAAAAGGTACGCTCCGAAGGCGGCGCTCTCAAACCGCTCGCCCACCTCTTCGAGTTCAGGTACCTGCTTCCTGAAGCATCCCCAATGGCATAGCTCGTGCAACACCTTAGCAGTGAGGAAACGTCCGGCCTCCGGATTTCCAGCCGCGGTTTCAAACCTCGCGCAGACATCCGAACTGATCTCAATGCGCCATGAAAGCGCTGGAACAAACTGCCCCCACACGGACGAGCCTAATGTCGACACGAAGATCATTGGTGCGCTCCCATCCAAAGAGAGTGCGGCGGTCGCTTCATGAACATCCAGATGTGAGTAGTACAAAAATTGTTGCCAGACCTCGGGTCTATCGCGCTGTAGCAGCGGAAGATGCTCTCCCAGAAATTGGCTGGACTTGGGATATCGCTGCTGCTGAACCGGAAAAATGTGCGCCAATTGCAATCCCCTTGAGCTTAGATACGTTGAGCCAGTTCTTCGTAATGGCGCATCCTGTTCGGATGCAAACGGGACCGGTCCACGCCATTGTCCTGGCACCATTTCGTGATCGCCGACTCGGTCTGCAGATCGGCAATACCGGTGATCAGAACCGGAAACCCGGTAGCAGCCAGCTTGGATTGCACCTTATGGACCGTTTCCGGCGCCGGCGCATTGACCACCACAGGTGCCAGATCCTGCATGGATGTGACCGATTTCCGCAACGTTTCCAGTCGGACCTCCATCAAGGAGATCTGCTGCACATCGAAGCCGGCGAAACTGGCGCGAGATGGTAGCGTGGCTGCTTCATCGGCCAGCATGCGGACCTGGGGGAGGGCGTTCTGTAAGATCGTGCGGTGTGGATCATCTCGCGACAGGCGTGCCAGCGAAGCGGTAAGTTCGGCTGCCAGCGCGCTAGCTTTCTGGCTGACGGTGACCGCCCTGGAAATGCTTTGTGGCACAGGCTGCGCATCGCCAGTTGCGGAGGGCAGCAACTTGCCAGCGATATATCCGGAGTGACTGACCATGGCCAGTAAGAGCACCGTTGGGCTCAACGTGGGCAGTTTGCCAATGAGCCAATCACCTCGGCCGAGCAGATAGATCATGGCAGCGCAGTAGCCAAGCACGATTACCATGGTGATCAACAACATCTGGACTCTGGGCAGGTCGATCGTGGCTGCGGAACGGATATCTTCTCCGCGCACCAGATCTGAGATTCTGGCATCAGAGGGCTGATCCTTCGTCATCAATTGCCCGACTGCAGAGACCGGACCGGACAAGTTCTGTTGTGGGACCAGTTGTCGATTCAGATCGGCCACTTCGTCAACCGGACTGCTCTGTTCACTCTTGCGACTCAATGCTAGCGGCGACCCCAGAAAACTGGCCGCGCTCAATCCCATGAGCGTCAGCAGTTCCCAATCGATCTCCACCCCGAGGGCATCAAACTTCGGCTCACCCCTGATCGCATTAGACATGAAGACCACGTATACGCTGCCCAGGACCGCGATGGTCCACATCGACATCTGTAGCCTCGCCAATGAATAGCGGTTGCGCTCATCTATAAAAATTCCGCCATAACGCCCGCGCAGTTGTGAACCGGTCAGCGCCAGCAGGGACAGGATCCCCGTCATGCAGCACAGCCAGGCACTGACGCGGGCCCAGTCGAATTGCCCTGGCCCGGGTGGGGTTTGATACGCAGCCAACATCACTACAGGCATGACCAAAGCGATCAGGCCAGCGCAAAAGAGCGTCGAAGCCGACGCTGCTTTCGGGTTGAGGTCGTTCGTTGTTTTCATGGTTCTTGCTTCCGCAGCAGGGCTTCAGTATCGGCCAATAGCTTTTTTGGATCGCTTTTGCTCATGTCTGCTCCCGTTGTCCCACCGTTTTCACGCCAATAGTCCACCATTGCCTTGTTGGTGATCGGTCCCTGGCAACCGTCGACGACGAGCGGATCCTTGTTTTTCCCTGTATCGCCCGGCTTGGCGCGTTGATTCAGCAGCGCCTGCTGGACCTTTGCAACCCGGTCGTCCCATTGACAGGGCTGCGCCTTGGGCGATGTAGCTGCGAGCGCAGCCGGTTGTACACCCGCTTGCGCACCCGGCTTTGCGACGATGGTCAGGTCCAGTATTTCGCTGCCTTTCGCCGCGTCCCTGACTCTGAATTTGTAATTGCTCGCAGCGGCGCCCTCGCTCACGGTGATGCTGATGACACCGTTGCTCTCGACCTTCGTTGAGACTTGATCGGGCAACGGTGCTATGGCCGATGGCACGATGCTGTACGCGGGTACGCCCCCACTAACCAGCGCAACACCTGTTTGTCCAGCAGTCAGCGTGAGGGCTGCAGGTTCAAGTTTCATGGTCAGACCGGCTGCAACTACGTTGACCTTGCAGGCCTGCATGGCCGCCAATGGAGGTTTGACGTTGATGGCGGCAAGGATGCCTTGTGCCTCTTCGATAGTGTGTTGCAGTCTTGCTGCCAGCACCCGGATCTTTGGATCGGCGGCAGCTTTGGGTAATGCCCCGTTCGCCAGCGGCGTGCTTGATGAAGTCATGGGTGCATACAGCTTTTGCCCGATCAGGGTGGTTACCAAGGAACCCATATCGGGTGAGGCATTGGCCAGCATTCTGGCAACCTGCACTTCGATATCGCTCACCACGGAATAAAGTTCGCCGCCGGCGGATGCCAATCTTGCCTGCGCTTCAATGAGCAATGGGATAAGCGCATAGGCATTTGCAATAGCATCCCTGCTCTGCACCAGATCAGCATTCTCAGTCCCCCAATACTCCTTGATGACTAATGCATTGAGTTCATTTGCATCGGTGCGCAAACGATCGATGAGGGATGCTAAATTATCCTTACTCCCATACGCGGAATTCAATGGCTGGATGGCGGCCAGCGCGCATTGCAGCGCCGCAGCGCCTTCGATGTAGATCAGTCCCTCCGTCTGCGGGTTCGCCCAATTGTTGGCCGTATAGAGGCCGGCTCCGGCCAGCCCCAGACCCAGCACCACGTTGCTGCCCACGCCGCGTGTCGCCAGATCGCCCGCCACCAGGCCCATACCTACGAGTCCCAAGCCCGCCAAGCGCGCTTCGCTGCGCTGGGCCGAAGCACGCTCCAGGTATTTCGTTCTGAGAGATTGAGTTACTGCAACAGCATCGGGCAAGGATTTGGATTTGACGTATTTCGCTAACAACGCAGAGTCCGGTGTGGGCGTTGGCGATAACGAAGTGCAGCCAGAAATGAGCAGCACAAAAAGAAGTAACGTGGCGTTTCGAATATTTTTCATGATCTCCCCCGAGATACTTTTTTCTAACTATAGTTAGCGAATTAAAAACTTCAATCCCATTTTCGATAGAAAAAAATGTTTCTGTGTCGCTTCTGGCGATTTGCTCGCCAGGATGTGGTCCAATAAATCGACCAGAGGGATGTGTTCGATCACACGGTCAGCAAGATGCAACAGCAGGGGCGTTCCGTAATTGATACTTCATGGAAATAGGCCATCGTCCGTAACCGCGCCGAAGAGTATCGGGGCATGTTGCGGTGGCGTGATCAGGAGAAGCGCTATGCGAGCGCCTGCACGATGGCCTCTGGCACGAACTGACGAATGTTCCTGAAGCAGGATTTCCCCTAGCTCACTTCCCCACCTCCATCTGCTGCACTTTTCGCGCCTCTGCAGTTTGCAGGTTCCCTTTATTTTTTTGCCTCTCCGCAGGCACTCGCGCAAGCGCAGGTAGTGTTCCAGCGCCATGAAAACCTGTCCTTGCTTTAAGGCCTCTTCTGGAGCGGCGCCCAGCCCCTCTTTAAGAAATGCGTGATGCGCTGACGCGGGCCGTTGCCGCAGGCACGAGCAATCTGGCAGGAGAGCACGGAGTGTGTCCGCTGGTCACTGCAGGTCACTTGAGCCCTGCAGCCCCTCGTCCGCTGTTCTCTTTGCCTGGCTCCCGGGCGGAGCATACAATTCCCGGAGTTCTCTGCAGGTCGCCATCGGCTGACGCAGCGAGGGACGGGATGGATGAACGCCAGGAGAATGCGACACCTTGAGCGCACCCTGCGTCAATCATGGTTGAAACGGGCAACAGGAACAGGATTCGGATGGACACTACCTGGCTGGAAGATTTTGTGGCGGCAAACCGGGAAGGCAGCTTCTCGCGCGCCGCAGAAGAACGTGCGATCAGCCAGCCTGCCTTCAGCAGGCGGATCCGCTGCCTGGAGGAGTGGGTGGGCGCACCGCTGTTTGACCGCAGTGCTCGGACCGTGCAGCTCACGCCGGCCGGTGAGCGCTTGAAACCATTTGCCGAAGAGATATTGCGCCAGCTGGAAACCGGCCGCAAGGATGCACTGAGCGCGACCCAGGCGAGCAGCGAGAAGCTCTTTTTTGCGGCCACGCATTCGTTGTCGCTGACCTTCTTCCCGCCCTGGCTGGGGTCGCTGGAAAGGGAAGAACCGCTGATGTCGACGATCCAGCTGACGGCCGACAGCATGCAGGGATGTGAGCGGCTGATGATCGACGGGCAAGCGCAATTTTTGCTGTGCCACCATCATCCCGCCGCCTCCAGCCTGCTCTCGGCGGACCGCTTCAAGTCCGTCATGCTGGGCGAGGACGTGCTGGTGCCGGTGGCTGCGCCCACCCTCGCTGGCGACCCGCTATCGAAAGGCCCCTTCTTGGCCTATGCCGAATCCTCGGGCATGGGGAGAATATTGCGTGCGGCGTGGGAAGAGAAAGGCCAGGCTCCGTTGCCGGAGGCCGTCTTCACCTCGCATATGGCGTCTGTACTGGTGATGATGGCGCGCGACGGGCGGGGCGTTGCGTGGTCCCCATTGAGCCTGGTGCAGGAAGATCTGCAATCCGGCCGGCTGGTGAAATTGGGTGCGGCCAGCGACGAGGTGCGCATGGAAATCCACCTGTTCCGGCCACGCGTTCGGCAGCTCAGGGCGGCCGAACGTTTCTGGGAACGCGCGCTGGAACGTGCGGCTCAGGCGCCGAGGAACTGATGCAGTTCCTCCAGGACCTCCTGCGGGGATTCTTCCTGGAGGGTATGGCCGCAATCGAGTGCGCGGCCGTTGACCTGGACGGCTTTTTCGCGCCAGGTCTGCAACACGTCGTAGAGCTGCCCTACGGTTCCCCTCTTTCCCCACAAGGCCAGCACCGGCACTGAAATCCGATTGGCCTTGTCTTCCTCATCGTGCTGCAGGTCGATGCTGGCCGCGGCACGGTAGTCTTCGCAGATGGCGTGACGGGTTCTCGGATCGAGATAGCAGCGAAGATATTCCTCAAAGGCCGCCGCTTCGGTGGCACCGGCGATCTTGTTCTGGCCGTCGATGTGCTTGCGCAGGAAAAATTCCGGATCGGCATCGATGAGGCGCTCGGGTAGCGGATAGGGCTGGATCAGGAAGAACCACCAGAAATAGCGCGTGGCAAATTCCTTGTCGGTGCGCGCGTACATCGTCGCCGTCGGTGCGATATCGAACAAGGCCACGCGGGAAACCGCTTGCGGATAATCCAGCGCCATGCGATGCGCCACCCGTGCGCCCCGGTCATGACCGACCACGGCAAATTGGCGGTGCCCCAGCGCCTGCATCAGCTGCACCAGGTCGGCCGCCATCGCGCGCTTGGAATAATGGATGTGCCCGGGTCCGCCTTCGGGCTTGTCGCTGTCTCCATAGCCGCGCAGGTCGGCGGTCACGACGGTGTAGCGCCTGGCCAGTTCGGGGGCGATCTTGCGCCAGGTGACATGGGTCTGCGGATGGCCATGGATCAACAGCAAGGCCGGTCCGGCGCCGGCGATGGCGAAGCGGATCCGGATGTTCTCGGCGCTCGTGAAGTCCTGCAGCGCAAATCCCTGCAGGAACGGCGATGGCCCGATCGGGGTGAAATGTCCCGAATTCTCTACACTCAGCGAAACCATGGATTGTCCTTGAAATGCTTGTCTTGAAATGCCTGGATCTGATCGCGCCAGGTCAGCGTCTGGCCGATCCCGTCGAGTCCCTGCAACAGCGCTGTCTTGCGCATCGGATCAATAGCGAAGCTTAGTTCAAAATCCGGTCCATTGATGGTTTGCTGCTGCAGGTCCACCGTCACCACGTTCAGGCCAGGTTGATGAGCAAGTTGCATGATGCAACTAAGCTCTTCTTGCTGGAGCGTGATCGTCAGCAGCCCGTTGCGTGCACAGTTGTCGGAGAAGATGCCGGCGAAGGAAGTTCCGAACAGGGCACGTACGCCATATTGCATGAGCCCCCACACCGCGTGTTCGCGGCTGGAACCGCAGCCGAAATTGTCGCCCACCACCAGGAATTGCGCATTTCTCCAGCCGGGCTGGTTGAGGATGAACTCCGGCCGTTCCTGGCCGGCGGCGTCGAAGCGCAGTTCGTGGAAGAGGCCACGCTCCAAGCCCCGGCGATCGATACCCTTGAGGAATTGCTTGGGCATGATCACGTCGGTGTCGATATTGGCGGCAGGCAGCGGGGCCACGATGCCTTGGACAATGGAAAACGCTTGCATCAGATATTCCCCCGATAGTGACGTGCATCGACCAGATGGCCTGCCAGTGCGGCGGCGGCTACCATGGCCGGGCTCATCAGGTGGGTACGGCCGCCGCTGCCTTGCCGTCCTTCGAAATTGCGGTTGGTGCTGGAAGCACAGCGCTCGCCGCTGGCCAGGATGTCGTCATTCATGGCCAGGCACATCGAGCATCCCGATTGGCGCCACTCGAATCCGGCGTTCATGAAAATTTGGTCCAGCCCCTCCTGCTCGGCCTGCCGCCGTACCGAGCTGGAGCCTGGCACCACCATGGCGAAGACGCCCGGTGCGATCTTGCGCTCACCGATGACGCGCGCCGCATCACGCAGGTCTTCGATGCGGGCGTTGGTGCAGGAGCCGATGAAGGCCCGCTGGATCGAGATCGAACTGGCCGGCTGGCCTGCCTGCAAGCCCATGTAGTCCAGCGCGCGCTGCATGCCCTGCCTGCGCACGGGATCGGCTTCCCGGGCCGGGTCCGGAATGTTCTCGCAGATGCGCACCGCCTGGTCCGGACTGGTGCCCCAGGTCACCATCGGGACCAGGTCGGCCGCGTGCAAATGCACCTCGGCATCGAATACCGCATCCTCGTCGCTGGCCAGCGTCTTCCATACAGCAACCGCTGCTTCCCACAGCGCATCCTTGGGTGCCCGGGGGCGCCCCTGCAGGTAAGTGAACACTTTGTCGTCCGGTGCCATGAGCGCACCGCGCGCGCCGCATTCCACCGCCATGTTGCAGATGGTCATGCGCGCCTCGACGCTCAGTGCCTCGATGGCAGTGCCCTGGAACTCGATGGCATAGCCCGTCGCGCCGGCGGCGCCGATCTTTTCGATCAGCGCCATGATGATGTCCTTGGAGGTCACGCCCGGCGGCAGCACGCCATCGACCATGACCCGCATGCTCTTCAGGCGCCGGTAGACCAGGGTCTGGGTCGCCAGATAGTGCTCGATGTCCGAGGTGCCGATGCCAAAGCCCAGGCAGCCGAAGGCGCCATAGGTCGTGGTGTGGCTGTCGCCGGCGGCGATCACCATGCCGGGCAGCACCAGCCCGATCTCGGGCATCACCACATGTTCGATCCCTTGCAGCGGGTGCAGCACGTCGAACAGTTCGATGCCGAACTGCTCGCAGTTCTCGGCAAAGTATGCCGTCTGGCGCGCGGCGCCAGGATCGGGCATCAGGGCGCTGCGACGGGCTGCGGTCGGATTGACGTGGTCCACCGTGCCCAGCGCTGCCTCCGGCCGCCACACCGGCCGCTGCGCCTGTCGCAGACCGGTAAAGGCCTGCGGCGAGGTGTATTCGTTGAGCACCGTCCGGTCGATGTAGAGCAGCACCTGACGGGCCTCTTCGTCGAGCACGCGCACCAGGTGACTATCGATCAATTTGTTGTAGAGCGTCTTGCCCATGTCATTTTCCTTGCACTAGATGGACTGCGAACCTGGAAAAGTCTAATCAGGTCGGCGTCTGGCCTCCAATGCAAATAGTGGATAGGTGTATTGAATAAACGAAATTGATTCGGCGGCGCGCGCGCCTTAGCCTAAGCGCCGATCCACCTTGCCATCCGGACCATCAAAAAAATCAATTGGAGACCATCAACAATGATCATCAGGAAACTGTACGTACAGGTGCTGCTTGCCGTCATCGCAGGAGCAGCGCTGGGCTATTTCTCTCCCCATGTTGGCACCGAGCTGAAGGTGCTCAGTGACATCTTCATCAGGATGATAAAAATGGTCCTGGCTCCCGTGATCTTCTGCACGGTCGTGCTGGGCATCGCCAAGATGGAAAACATGAAGGAGCTCGGTCGCGTGGGCGTGAAGGCGCTGGCCTACTTCGAGGTGGCCTCCACCGTCGCGCTCCTGTTCGGGCTGCTGGTGGTCAATGTCCTCAGGCCCGGCGCGGGCATGAATGTCGACGCCGCACGCCTGAATGCGTCCGCAGTGAGCCAGTACACGGCCGCCGCCACCAAGCAGGACGGCATCATCGGCTTCATCGTCAATGCCGTACCGCAAAGCATCGTGGAAGCCTTTGCCAAGGGCGATATCCTGCAGATCCTTTTCTTCGGTGTCTTGCTGGGGATCGCCCTGTCCCAGATCGGACCGGTGGCAGGACCTGCCGTGGCGTTCATGGAAAGCTTCCTGGCCGGCGTGTTCAAGGTGGTGTCGATGGTGATGCGGGTGGCGCCCTTGGGCGCATTCGGCGCCATGGCTTTTACCATTGGCGCCTATGGCATCGGCAGCATGCTGGCCCTGGGCAAGGTGCTCCTGTGCGTCTATCTCAGCTGCTTCTTGTTCGTGCTGCTGGGATTCGGACTGGTTGCGCGTCTGAGCGGGTTCTCGCTGTGGAAATTCCTGAAGTTCATCCGCGATGAGATCTTTACCGTGGCAGGGACCTGCTCTTCGGAATCCGTGCTGCCGCAGCTCATGCGCAAGCTGGAATCGGCCGGCGTTCCGAAACCGGTGGTGGGCCTGGTCGTGCCGGGAGGCTTGAGCTTCAATGCCGACGGCAGCGCGATCTACTTTTCGATTGCCGCCATCTTCATTGCGCAAGCGACCAACACGCCCTTGTCGCTGATAGAGCAATTGACGATCCTGGGCGTGCTGATGCTCACCTCCAAGGGCTCTGCCGGTGTGGCCGGCGCAGGCTTCATCACGCTGGCGGCCACACTGGCCTCGATGCATGCCATTCCTGTCTCCGGCCTGGTGCTCTTGCTCGGTGTCGACCGCTTCATGGCGGAGGCGCGCTCGGTCACCAACACGATCGGCAATGCCATCGGTGCAGTCGCCGTGGCGGCGTGGGAGAAATGCCTGGACCGCGATCAGCTGGCCCGTGCATTGAATGGCCAGGTGGATGAGCCGGCCATCTTGCCTGCACACGTCCATGCCGGCCAGGAATCCGGCATTCACGCGGTGCAGCCCTCCAGCCACTGAGAACTCGCTATCAAACAGGAATGAGATCATGAAAAAAAACGCATTCACCACCTTGGCCATGACCGGCATGGGCCTGGCCGCAATGGCCGGGGCGCAGGCGCAAAGCAGTGTCAGCGTCTACGGGATCATCGACACCAGCCTGACCTACACCAGCAAGGTGGGCAGCGGCAACGGCAGCCGCTTGAGCATCGACTCGGGCGATCTGGCCACTTCCCGCATCGGGTTCAAAGGCATGGAAGACCTGGGGGGAGGCTGGTCGGCCCACTTCCATCTGGAGAACGGCTTCAATGCCGATAACGGATCACTGGGCACAGCCGATACCTTGTTTGACCGCAAATCGGTCGTTGGCCTGAGCGGCGGTTTCGGTACGGTGACCATCGGTCGCCAGACGGATTACCTGGAAGACATCGGCGCCAGGTACACGTCGGCGCAGACCTTTGGCGGCAACGGGGTCAAAGGCGGCCACTTCAACAATCTCGACCGGACTGCAGGCGGCGCCCGGACCAGCAATTCGGTGCGTTACGATACGGCCAACCTGAGCGGCTTTACCGGCAGCCTTTTCTATGGATTCGGTGAAGTGGCGGGCAAGACATCTGCCGGCCAGGCCTTCGGCCTGGCCGCCAACTATGCGGCGGGCGCATTCGGGATCGGGGCCGGGTACTATCAAAGCAAGTTGGCGGCCGATGCGTTGCCGGCGCGTGCCGGGCAAGCCAATCTGAAGACCTTCACGATCGGTACCAGCTACCAGTTCGGCCCGGCCAAGCTGTACGCCGCATGGTCGCAATCGAGGCAACCGGCAGCGCCCGCCGTTTCCTCCACGGGGCTGGTCAATATCACCACTGCCACCAAGTCAAACGTCTTCGATGCCGGGGTGAGCTATGCCGTCACCGGCAACTTCTTTTTGCTGGGCAGCGCGATCCATGACCGCGCCAACGTCAAGCGCGTGACTGCGGGCAAGACCCAGGTCTCAACCACGCAGCTCAATGTGGGCGTGGACTACTACCTGTCCAAACGCACTGACCTCTATGCGCTTTATACCCGCCAGCGCGCCAATGGCGTCATCAATCCGGGTGTCATCAATGCGGCGTACTCATCTTCGCCCGCTGACGACAGTTCGCAGAACGTGTTGCGGCTGGGCGTTCGACACAAGTTCTGAATCGCGGATGCGCAGGGCAGTGCAGGCAGTCTGATGGGATCATCCGCCCAGGCTGCCGATTCAGCGTGCCTTCTGAAATTCATGCGCGATATCAGCCTGGCGGCCTGCAGAGCTGGCAGCGACGCTGCCGGCTTTGCGATACGGAAATTCCAGATGAAAACACGTCAGGCCGCCGCCGCTCTCCACCCGGCAGCCTCCACCATGCAACTGCATGATGGAACGCACGATGGACAGGCCCAGTCCGTTGGACTGGCTGGAGTGCTGGCGCGACGGATCCCCCCGGAAAAATCGATCGAAAATATTTTCCAGATCCGCACTGGCAATGTCCGGTCCGTGATTGAGGACCTTGATCGACATGCCTGTCGCATGGGCTTGAGCGCTCAGCGCGATGGCGGTGCCAGGCGTTGCAAAACGGATGGCGTTATCAAGCAGATTGGCCAGTGCACGGCGCAACAGGCCGCCATCGGCCCGCAGCGGGCCTTCGCCTTCCCATTGCAGTGCCACGCCCTTTTCGGCCGCGAGGTCTTCAAAATAGTCGCACAGCCGGCCAAGCTCCGCATTCACGTCCAGATCGGCCAGCGCGATGGCCTCGCCAGCATGCTCCGTAGCGGCCAGGAAAAGCATGTTGTCGATCATGCGCGAGAGACGCTGCAGCTCTTCAAAATGTGAACCGAGCAGGTGCTGGTAATACTGCGGATCCCGCTCCTGGCCTAGGCCCACCTCGGTCTGCCCGAGCAGGTTGTTGATTGGCGTGCGCAGGTCATGCGCCATGTCCGCGCTCACCTGCTTGAGTTGTTCGAACCCCCGCTCAAGACGGGCCAGCATGGCGTTGAACTGGCTGATCAGGGCATCGAGCTCAGCCGGTGCTTCATGCCGCGTCAAGCGTACCGACAGCGTGCCCAGGCCAATGCCCGCCGTTTGTTCAGCCAAGCGGTGCAAGGGGGCCAGGCCGCGCCGCGCGAGGAGATAGGCCAGCACCGCCGCCAGCAATGCCATCGCGGAGGAAAACAGGATGATGTTGTTGCGGTACTCGCGCAGGATGCGCGTGCGTTCGGTGAGCAGGCGTCCGGAAATGATTTCCAGGGTTTGATCGCCCCCAGGTGATGCGCTCAATACGGCGGTATAAATGAAAGGAGTGCCGTCCGGCATGATCCTGCGCTTGACGTCCCCCGGATCCAGCACTTTATCCGGGGGGAGAGGGGACAGTGGAGGCAGCGTCCGGCGCGCCGGATTGACTTCGAGCAGCGGCGCGCCGCCCACCGGACGAATTACCAGCAGCGATTCCATATTGCCCAGCATGTTGGCGAAGAGCTGCGGCTTGTCCCGTACCAGCCCCCGGGCGTCCAGATCATGCAAGAGCGCGCGCATCTGTTCCACGCGCGCCAGCAAGGCGCCGTCATCCCGCATATCCAGCTGCCTGGCCAGAGCCACGTACAGCGAACCGCCCAGCAGCACCAGCGTGACAAAGGAGAATGCCAGCAGCAACAACGCCAGCCGGATGGTCAGGGACCCGCTTCTCACGACGGGAGCTCGCAGCGGTATCCGATGCCATGCACCGTATGGATCAGCCGGACGTCGAAGGGCTCATCGATCTTCTGGCGAAGGCGGCGCACGGCCACATCGACCACGTTGGTATCGCTGTCGAAGTTCATGTCCCATACCCGGGAAGCGAGGAAAGTGCGCGACAGCACCTGTTCGGGATGCTGCAGGAAACAGACCAGGAGCTTGAACTCCTTGTTGGTCAGGGAAATTTTGACGTTGCCCCGTTCACACCGATGTTTTGCCGTATCGACCTGCAAGTCGCCCAGGCGCAGCACTTCCTGGGGCGACTGCGGACGGCCCCGCCGCAAAATGATGCGAATGCGCGCCAGGAGCTCGGCAAATGAAAAGGGCTTGACCAGATATTCCTCAGCACCCAGTTCCAGGCCGCGCAGCCGGTCTTCCAGCTGCCCCTTCGCGCTCAGGAAAAGCACGGGCGCGCGGCCCTGCGACCGCAGGTGCTGCATGACGGTCCATCCGTCCAGCCCGGGCAACATCACATCCAGCAGGATCAGGTCGTACGTCGTTTCGGAGGCCAGATGCAAGCCATCGATTCCATTGTCGGCACGATCAACGGTATATCCTGCCTCGCCCAAACCGCCCGCGATGTAATCGGCCGTCTTGGGTTCATCTTCAATAATGAGAATCTTCATCGGCTTGCCTGGCCCGGTAATGTCGGTCGACCTGAACATGTCATGCACATGCACGTACTGCGCCATTTTACCGGCGGCGTCCTTTCATTTCACATTCGCTGCTTCAAGGATCAGCCGGGCGACGGCTTCCGGCTGAGAAATGAGCGAGACGTGACTGGCGTTGAGCTCGATGGTGTGCGCGTTCATCCGCTTGGCCATGAAGCGCTGCTGGTCGCTATTGATGGTGTGATCCTGCGTGGAGACCGCGTACCACGTCGGCTTGTCCTTCCAGGCCGCGACGGTAGTCCTGGCTGTCTTGATGGCCTCGCCTATGGGTTGCTGCACGGCATAGTAGGCTTCTGCTTCGGCCTTTGGCAGGTCGCCCGCAAAGTCCTTGACGAAGGCCTCTTCGCTGAGGCTGCCGAAGCCGTCGGCCGACCATTTCAATCCAGCACCCGCAGGGGCTGGCGGATAGCGCCGGGTCAAGGCGGGATAGTCTTCGCCAGCCTCAGGAGCGCGCGCTGCGATGTAGACCAGCCCCTTGACCTTCGGCTCGTCGCCGGCCTGGCTGATGACCATGCCGCCATAGGAATGGGCCACAAGAATGACCGGGCCATCCTGTTGGGCCAGTGCGCGTTTGACTGCGGCCACATCGTCGTCCAGCGAAGTCGTAGGATTTTGCACCGCAGTCACATGCAGGCCTTTGGCTTGCAGGAGCGGGATGACCCTGGACCAGCTGGACCCGTCGGCAAACAAGCCATGCACCAGCACGATGTTTTTCACCGGTTCGGCAGAAGCGGCTTCGGCAGCATTGGCCGCGGGCAGGGCTGTGGCGCCAATCAGGCCGCAAGCCAGAAACAGGGAGAGTGCGATCGAACGGGGTTTCATCAGAACTCCTCGGGAAATATGAGAGAGCAGCCACTCTAGATCGCCGGGGGAGACAAAACGATGACGCACCCATTACAAAAAAATGACGCTTGCAAGGCAGCAGCGAGCGTGGTCGCACGTCTCGCATTCATTGCTGCCTGGAATCATCTGCCCTTGACGTTCTTCTCCGCCCACTGCTCGGCAGTGGTGACTGCAATCGATTGACGCGCATTGAAGGTCCCTTCCTTCGGCCATGCCACGCCCTTGCCCTGCGCAAAGACGGCGCGGTATTTCTTGATGTGATGAGAAGGATCCTTTTTCAGTTCGTCGAGCAGGTAAGGCACGCTCCAGATATTGCGCCGGAAAGGACGTCCGAGGACGCGTTCCAGAATATTGGCCACCTCGCCGTAGGTCACCGTATCGCCCGACAGATAGACGATTTCATTGTTGAATCGGGGCTCGAAAAAGACGATCTCTGCCGTCAGCAAACCAATGTCATCCGGGGTGGTCAGCGTCACGCTGGTCTCAAGGCTGCCCAAGGCGTTGACGGTGTCGTTGGCGAAGTCCACCACTTCAAACACCGGCTCGAACATGAAACTGGTGAACATGCCGGTCGAGATGATGACCCATTGCGTCTTGCTCTGCGCGCGCAGCAATTCGCGCACATCGAGCTGTGCATCGAACAGGTCCTGGGGACTACCGCGCCCGATGGCCTCGAAATCGACTCCGAATTGCCACGGGAAGTAGCGTTTCACTCCCGAGCGCAAGGCGGCCGTGGCGAGCTTCATCGGCGTCTCGCGGCCAGCGACCATGCCGGCACAGCCGATGACGGTATCAAAGCGCGCAAAGATTTCAGCCAGCTGATCGATCGTATCGTTCACAAGATCGGCTGCGACCATCCTGATACCCAGTGCGCGCAGTTCGTCGATCTCCGCTTTCTTTGCGGGGACTTCGGTGTTGATCGTCGATTCCCTGAGCAGAACGCTGATGGCCGAGCCGGGCGCACGTTCTGCCACGCGCGCCAGGTTGCGCAATACCGGAAGGCCGAGTTCGCCTGCGCCTAACACGAGGATGGATTGGGGAGGGAGTTGGGGTGTGCCATGCATGATCGGTCCTGAGGGTCGTTGCTGATAAGATGGCCGCATGGTTGCACGATCACGCAACGCTCTCAAGAAGGCACACGGATGATACCAAGGGCAGCAATCATCGCTGATGAAGCACTCAAGCAGGCAGAGGCCATCTGCCAGACATTGCGCGAGGATGACGATGGCGTCAGGCGGGATGTCCTTGCGCATGCAGGCAGCCGCTGGGCGCTGGGCATCCTGCACGCGCTCGGGGTGTATGGCACGCTGCGCCACGCCGAGCTCAAGCGTCAGCTCAGTGGCGTGACCCAGCGCATGCTCACCAAGACGCTGCGCGCACTGGAACGCGATGGCCTGCTGCTGCGTCACGAAACCGATGAAAAGGCGCTGCGCGTGGAGTACGAACTCACTGTGCTGGGCAAGGAATTGCTGCTGCGCATGTCACCGATCTGGACCTGGGTGGTGGAGCACGCGGAGGACTTCCGCCAGGCGCGCCACACCTTTGATCGCCAGAACCAGGGCGCAGAGAATATCCACCGGAGCTGGTAGTCCCTCCACGCGAAGACGTTTTCTCGCGGCAGACCCTGCCCTCAGGAAGCCACCCTGTCCTGGTCGTGAAACTCCTGCATCCAATAGGGGTAAGGTGTTGACTGCTTCGATACTTCGCAGAGGCGCTGGTCGAGCGGAGCCGCAAGCGTCATGTCGATCGAGGCCAGGTTGGCGCGCAGCTGTTCGACCGTGCGTGCGCCAAGCGTGATGGAGGAGATCGCTGGCCTGGCGAGCGTCCAGGCCAATGCCACTTGCGCAGGCTGCGCCTGCAGTTCATCAGCGATCTCCCGCAGCGCGAACACGATGGGATCCCCGCGCAAGGGATCGATCGGAGGAAAGTTCAGATCGGCGCGACGACCCGCACCGGCACCCGGTGCACCGGCCGTGTATTTCCCGCTCAGGTAACCGCCTGACAGGGGACTCCAGACGATAAGGCCTACCCGGTTGGCTTGGGCAATGCGCGTGATGTCGTGCTCGATGTCACGTGCAGCCAGGGAGTAATACACCTGATTGCTGGTCAGGCTGGCCAGGTGCGCTTGCCGGGAGATTGCATGTGCACGTTCGAGGTCGGCGCCGCTGAAATTGCATGCGCCAATGTGGCGCACCTTTCCCTGTGTGACCAGATCATCCAGCGCTCGCAGTGTCTCCTCCAACGGCACCAAAGCATCGCGATCATGCAACTGGAAAAGATCGATGTGATCGCGCTTGAGTCGCCGCAGACTGGTCTCCACGGAGCGCATGATATGCGATCGTCCGAGACCGACATCATTGTGCCCCGGCCCGGTGCGCAGGCGCACTTTGGTTGCTACCATCATGCGCGTGTCGTCGATGCCCAATGCAGAAAGTGCTTCGCCGAGGATGGTTTCGGATTGTCCCTGTGAATAGGCGTCGGCCGTATCGAACAGATTGACGCCATGGTCGAGTGCGGCGGAAATCAAGGCCATGGCGGCTTGCCGGTCTACGCCGGCAATTTTCCCCCAGATACCCGTCCCCCCGCCAAAAGTCATGGTGCCTAACGAGAGGCGGGAAACGAGCAGGCCTGAACGGCCCAGCAGGCTGTATTGCATGAAGTGCTCCTGTCAGAAAAGTGTGTTTGCGCCATCGGCCTGCCCAGACGAGAGGCCTGCCTGGCCTGGCGCGATGATCGGTGTGAATGGCTTGCCGGCCGCTCAGGGCAGGCCGGTGACCGCAGGGGCGTTCTCGCTGACCCACTTGAGTCCTGCCAGCCACAGGTCATGTCCCCGGTGCAATGCGGCTTCGTCGGCCTGGCGGAAACTGCGGGCATCCGGACCCCGGCCGACTTCCTCCGTCACTACGTGGCAGCCAGCGTCGCTGGGCTGCAGATACCAGGTGTGGTAGAAGTTCGGCGTCTTGCCTGGTGCGTAGCCAAACCAGCCCATGCGTTTGATGGGCTCGAACTCGACGATCTTGCTTTCCAGGTCGAAGCCGAAGGTGCGCCACTGGAAAACCGTCGTCGCCTCCAGTGTCGTCGTACCCGCCGGGAGTGTGACGTGGGTCCCGTTGGGGTACCACTGCGACCAGTCGCCAGCCGCGGCAATGTGGCGCCAGACGATCGCGCAGGAGGCATCGATGTCAGTTTCATTGTGGGCGAACAGGTCGGCTTCTGCAGGTGAGAATCCAGCCGGCCAGTGGATGTCGGCATCGCGCTGGGCGAGATCTGCCGCCATCGGGTGACGGTTGCCTGCGGAGGCAGGGCCACCGGCATGGCTGATGGCGGGAAGCACCAAGGTGCCCAGCAGAAGGGCGCCCAGCAGGGCGGCATGGGAAATGGTTCGGTTGCGCATGGGTGGCTCGCTGTGAATGGAAGAGGGTGCCACTTTGACGCAGCTTCATTGTGTAATAAAGTAGGTGAAATTCATTACACTTGTGACTGAAGTGCGAACTGGGGGAGGCATGCAATTCGATGGCGCATTGATGGCGGAGTTGACCATACTGGCCGCTGTGGCCGAGGGAAAAAGTTTTACGCGCGCCGCCGCCGCACTTGACCTGAGTCCTTCCGGGGTCAGCAAAGCGATCTCCCGGCTGGAGAGAAGGCTGGGAGTCAGACTGGTGGAGCGCACCACGCGCTCGCTGGTCGTCACCGATGAAGGCACGCGACTGCTACAGAACGTGGTGCCGCTCATGACGGGCATCACCGAAGCCGCAGCGCTGGCCAGTGGCGGCGTACAGGCGGTCAACGGGCGCCTGAGGGTGAACGTCGACCCGTATTTTTCCCGGGTCATGATCTCGGCGAAGCTGCCCGCTTTCATGGAGACCTATCCCGATGTTCAGCTCGAACTGATCATGCGGGATGATCTGGGCGATCTCGTGGCCGATGGCTTCGATCTGGCGATCCGCTTCGGCCCGCCTCCGGTCGGCTCTTTCATCGGGCGGCGGCTGTGTGAAACCAAGGTACTGACCGTCGCTTCGCCGGACTACATCAGGCGCTTCGGTCATCCCGGGGCCCCGGCAGAACTCGCCAGGCACCGCAAGATTCTTTTTTACAATGCCGCCACGGGTCGACCTTTCGAATGGGAATTGCGCCGGCAACGCAAAGTGGTCAAGGTCGAGGCCAAGGGGCCGTTGCTGGTCTCCGACGTCGGTGCCATGCTGACCGCCTGCGCAGAGGGCGGTGGGGTCGCCCAGATCCTGGAGCTGGGTGCTGAGGAAATGATTGCAACGGGAAGACTGGTGAACCTCTTTCCTGAATGGAACGGGGAGCGCTTTCCGCTTTACGCCATCTATCCCACGCGTCGACACCTTCCCGCCAAGATCCGCGCATTCATCGACTTCTGTGCGCGGTGCTGTTCGAATGCACGTTGAAGGAGGCGATCGGCTTGCAGATGCCGCCGACAAGTGAGAGGTAAAAGTACCTGGATCGACGCCTTGTCTGCAAGTTGGTCATAATAGTCTGCACCTTGACCTGCTCACCTCGTCCCCTGCCAGCCTATCCCGAACATCATGTCGCGCATTGCATTCACCGGCCAGATCCTGGCGCCCAGGGACGTTGACAGCGTGTCCCGTCCCGTCGTGGCCCTCGGCACCACATCGGTGGCAAAGGACTGGGAGAACGCCAGGCATCAGCATCGCAAGGCACAACTGATCTATTCGGTGCGCGGCATTCTCAACTGCGAAGTCGAGGACGGCGTCTGGATCGTGCCACCGCAGTGCGCCGTATGGATCCCGGGCGACCTGCCCCATGCCGCACGCGGGGCAGGGCAGACGGAATGCTATTGCCTGTTCGTGGAGCCGGATGCCGCTGCGGATCTTCCGGCCACCTGTTGCACGATTTCCGTGTCGCCCTTGCTGCGCGAGCTCTTGCTCAAGGCGGCGGGTTTTCCCGAGCTGTATCCCCTGGGCGGACGGGAAGAGCGCCTCATCGCCGCCTTGCTTGACGAGCTGGTGAGTGCCCCGGTAGAGGACCTGCATCTGCCGATGCCGCGCGACTTGCGCTTGCGGCGGCTCGCCGACATGCTGCTGGCCGATCCCACCGACAAGACTTCCAAGGGCGATTGGGCCCATCGCATCGGCATGAGCGAGCGCAGCATGAGCCGCCTCCTGCAGCAGCAAATCGGCATGAGCTTCGGCCGCTGGCGCCGCCAATTGCACGTGATCCTGGCGCTGCAACGCCTGACCAGGGGCGACAGCGTGCAGACCGTGGCCTTGGAGTTGGGCTACGAAAACGCCAGTGGCTTCATCACCATGTTCCGCAAGGCCACCGGGAAGTCACCGGCACGCTATCTGTCCGATCGCATGGCTATCCCGGTTCCTGCACCGGTACCGGCCATCACGCTGCCGACCGGACACCGCTGCTGAATTGCGCCGACCCGCCACACCCTGATCGTGGCCGAAATGCGAAATAATCTGGCCTGGTTTCGCTATTGCGACAACCCGCCTTCATTGTTAAATGGCTGCTCCAAATAACAATGATTATCGTTTATGTCCTCTCGCCATGCTGTTTCATCTTCTCGTCGCTTCATCGCTTCAAGCACCCCCGCGTTATCCTGTCGGCTCTCCGCCAGGGCCAGGCGCGACTTGCTCAGGCGCACGCCCCACAAGGTCTTGAATTCGGCGGTCGCGGCCGCCGTTCTGCTGGGCGCGCAGGCCAGCTTCGCCGCGGATGCATCGCAAGACCTGCAAAGCCGGCCCGATTCCGCGACGGCTGCGCAAGCGCAAAGTACCTTGCCGGCCATCACCGTCACCGGGCATGCGGAGTCGGCGACCACGGAAGGTAGCGGCGCCTACACCACCGGCGAGACGGCGGCGGCGACGCGCTTGCCGCTGTCGTTGCAGCAGACGCCGCAGGCGGTGACGGTGGTCACGCGCCAGCGCATGGATGACCAGCAATTGAACTCGGTGCAGGGCGTGCTGGAGAACACCACCGGAATCACGGTCTACCAATCCGACAGCGAGCGCACGAGTTTCTATTCACGCGGCTTGCTGATCAACAATGTGCAGTACGACGGCATCCCCACGGTGCTCGGCAATACCGTCAACGGCAGCGGGATCAGTGCGCTCGATACCGCCTTCTATGATCGCGTCGAGGTGGTGCGGGGCGGTTCCGGCCTGCTCACCGGAACGGGCAACCCCTCGGCCGCCATCAATCTGGTGCGCAAGCGGCCGACCCAGGATTTCGCGGCGACGGCCTCGCTTGGCGCAGGCAGCTGGGATACCCATCGCGCCATGGTCGATCTCTCGACCCCCGTGACAGCGGATGGCCGCATCCGCGCTCGGCTGGTCGGCAGCGATCAGGAGGGACATTCCTACATCGATGGCTACCGTCCCGGCAAGAAGACGTTCTACGGCATCGTCGAAGCTGACCTGACCCCGCACACCACCGTCAGCCTGGGCTATGACGATCAGCACATCACCTCGACGGGCGCCACCTGGGGCGGGTTGCCGCTCTGGTTCAGCGACGGGACGCAGGCGGCCTACGCCTCGTCGAAGAGCTATGCACAGGATTGGAGCCATTGGGATACGACCCTCAAGACAGCCTTTGCCGAGCTCGATCATCGTTTTGCCAACGGCTGGAAACTGCATGCCATGGCCAGCCAGTACCGCACCGATTTCAATGCCGAACTGCTCGGCCTGGTCGGCCGTCCGGACCGCACTACCGGGCTGGGCACCTATCCCTTCGGGGCGTATCCGGTGGCCCTCGCGTCGCAGGGCAGCAGCCGTACCGACACCTTCGACGTGATGATGAGCGGCCCCTTTGAACTGCTGGGCCGCCATCATGAGGCCATAGTGGGAGCCACGAGCTCCCGCCGCACCTCGGACGAAGATGACATCGCCCCGTTCTATGCCGGCTTCATGCCGGTCAATATCAATGACCTCAGCACACCGTTTGCCCGTCCGGATTTCGCAGCGATGTCGCCGGTTCCCACCAGCACCAGGATCAAACAAAGTGGTGTCTACGGTGCGGCCCGTCTGTCATTGGCCGACCCCTTGAAGCTCATCGTCGGCGCACGCGTAAGCAACTATGAAATTGACAACAGCGTCGGCGGCGCGGCGATGCATTACGAGAAGAATGGTGTCCTGACGCCCTATGCGGGGCTGGTCTACGACATCAACCGGATCTATTCGGCCTATCTCAGCCATACGCGCATCTTCAATCCACAGACCGACTATCAGGACAGCAAGGGCAATGTCCTCACCCCCGCCACGGGAAAGACGACGGAGATCGGCCTGAAGGGCGCGTACCTCGAAGCACGCCTGCATGCCTCGGTGGCCCTGTTCGAAACCCGGCTGGACAACGCGGCCCAGATCGTCGCCGGTGCGTTCACGCCTGCGGGCGCGCAAGCCTACAGCGGGGCAGATGGCACCAAGTCGCGCGGGGTCGAAGTGGATCTGCAGGGCGAGCTGGCACGCGGCTGGAACGTCTACGCAGGCCTCTCCCATTTCATCGCCGAGGATGGCAACGGTGTGCGTCTGAATTCGCAGCTGCCGCGCACCACGGCGCAGTTGTTCTCGACCTATCGCCTGCCCGGCGCGTGGCACAAGCTGACGGTGGGGGGCGGCGTGAGATGGCAGAGCGGCATTGACGAGGCGGCCAATACCGGCACCAGCACCTTGGGCGGCCGGCAGGGCGGCTATGCCCTGGCATCGCTGATGGCGCGTTATGTCGTCTCGCAGAAAACCACGGTGGCGCTCAACGTGAACAACCTCTTTGACAAGACTTACGCGTTGCAGAAGGGGGACTTCGATACCGTGACCTACGGTGCTCCACGCAACATGATGGTGACGCTGGATTACCGGTATTGAGTCCGCACGGTCGGCTTTTTCATCATCAGCTCTTCTTATGAATCCTTCTTTTAATGATCTGGAAAAATGATATGTCAACCCAGTCGCCGCTTTCCTCCACGCCTCCACTGCCGATCCGGAATCCGGACAAGACCGCCTCGTTTTGGCTGACCACTGCCATGGGCGCCGTGCTCTTCGTAAGCTTCCAGCTCTTCTTCTACGTCAACGATTTCGTGAGAACACAGGGCAGCGCGCCCGCCATCACCTTCGAGACCCGGATGCTGTGGATGTTTTCCGCCTATTACGGCTGCTGGATCGTCACAGTCCTGCTCGCACTGGCCGCCAACCGCGCGGCCCGGTGGAGCGCGCTGATCCTGGGCAGCCTGCTGGTTGTCCTCAACACCTTGGGCGGCATTGCCGACGGATTGCGCGATGGCTGGCACATTGCCTTCTCGGCGGTGTTCTTCATTTCCCTGCCGGGCGTATTCGCCATCATGGTCACCTGGCGCAACCTCAATCGCGAAGGAGAAGGCCATGTCGATGAATAGTGCGGATTTCCCGCTTGTATGGATGAACCTCGCCCAGCAACCCGGACATGATCACGAGCAGGATTTCACGGAATTTGAAACCAATCTGCAGCGCGAAGAACCCTTCGTGCTGCTGACCGATACCGTTCCTGCCGAGGACCACGAGCATTCCGCAGAGGAGAAGAAACGCACCGCCCTCTGGATGAAGCAGCACAAGCAAGCCTTGCGCAAGCTGGTGCTGGCGATGATCGTGGTGGAGCCCAACGCGGCCAAACGGATGGGCTTCAAGCCCTTCGCGGTCGTCTTTGCCAAGTTCTGGGGTTATCCGCTGCTGCTGGCGGGCTCGCGTGAGCAGGCAGTGACGATGGCGAGGGACCTGCTGGCGCACAATGGGCAGCGTGACTAGCTTCTCTTGCCCTGTTGCGACCTAGTTGCCACGCCGCTGCGCATTACCCGTCACCGCCAGGATCAGCCCGGCCATCACCACCACACAGCCCGTCGTCTCTGCAGCCGTCGGCATGTGCCCCAGCACCGGCCACGCCAAGAGGGCCGCCAGGCCTGGTGTGAGGGCCGGGAAGATCGCCGCACGGCCGGCACCGAGCAGGGAAACCGTCCTGGCATAGGTGAACAGGGTGCCGGCACCGGCGATCAGGCCCTGGATGACCACTTCCGTCCACAGCACCTGCGGCGGCGACGCCAGCAGGGAGCGCGCCCCGGTCAGAACCAGGTACAGCGGAACGTAGGTGACCAGTGCGGAGAAAGCGATGACGGCCGTGGCCAGCAGCGGATCGAGACGGTTCTTGCGCAGGACGATCCCGAAACCCGCCCACAGTGTGCCGGCCAGGATGAACATGGCATCCCCCATGAGCGTGGTGCCGGTGAAGCTGGACGCATTGAGCCCGGCCACCAGCAGCAGCCCGCCCAGCACCGCGAGGATGCCCGTGGAGCGGCGCCAGGTGATGCGGTCACCGGTGAAGATGGCGCCCAGCAGCATGCCCATGACGCTCATGGCCGAAAAGGGAAACACCGCCGCATGGCTGACCGGCGCAAACTGCAGGCCGCCGAACATGAGCATGCCGAAAGGCACGCCTGCCAGCAGGGCGATGCCCAGCCAGGTCTTCCAGCGGCCGGTGAACTGGTGCTGGTCCCTGATCCAGGCCATCGCCAGTACCGGCGCCGTGACCAGCCCGGCGACGCCGAAACGCAGTGCGGTCAGGTCAAAGGTCTGCAGTCCGCGATTGATTCCCCAGCGGGCAAAGACGGTATAGAGCGCACCGATACCGGCGGCCAGCAAGCCAATCAGTATCCCGCGGACGAAAGTGTGATGTCCCTCAGGCTGCGCGGCCGAGGGGGAGAGTGAATTCTGCATGGGGTGGCGTCCCGTTTGATGTGGGTGAAGGGCCGCACTGGTGCTCTACGCCTCTGCGGCCGGCACCAGTGCGCTCACGGCAAGGACCGTGGATTACTTTGCCGCGAGCAGGTGCTGCAGCACCGGCAGCAGGCTCTCGGGCTCCGGACGGCGGGTGTAGTCGGGGTTGACCTCGGCATAGGCGATCACGCCATCCTGGCCGATGACGTAACGCGCAGGCATCGGCAAGGTCCAGGCCGGGTCGTCGTTGAAGGCGGGCAGGTCATTTTTCAGGTTCTTGTACAGCTCGACCAGGTAGTCCGGCAGGCTGAAGCGCAGGCCGAAGGCGGCCGCCACCTCATTGCGTACGTCGGAGAGGATCGGGAAGTCGAGCTTGTTCTGGCGCTGTGACTTGCGGCTGTTCGGAGCGGTCTGCGGCGAGATCGCCACCAGGTTCGCGCCCAGTTCCTGGAAGCGCGGCAAGGTTTCCTGCAAGGCCTGCAGTTCGAGGTTGCAGTAGGGGCACCAGACGCCGCGATAGAAGCTCATCACCAGCGGCCCGCGGGCAAGCAGTTCGGCCGACGAAACGGCCTTGCCGTCCGGGTCGGCCAGGGTAAATTCCGGTGCGCGGTCGCCGGCCTTGAGCGCACGGCCGGCTTGACCGGATGCGATCAGTTCGGCCGTGGCGCGCTCCATCACGGGATGGATTTCGGGCGGGGCGAAGTAGGGGGCCTTGCCGCCCTTGAAGTCAGCCTTGAAGGCATCGAGTTTGTCTTGCAGTGTCATGATGGTTTTTCCTTTGCAGTTTGTTTGGTATGTCGTGTGAACGGGTCAACGGCAGCCGGCATCGTCAAGCCGGTGGCAACAGCGACTCCACGCGGGCGATGGCGCGCTGTACTGCCGGGCGTTGCGACATCGTGGCAAACCAGCGCGCCACATGCGGGCTGGCCTCCAGATCGACGCCGGCAAACTGGCGGCGCCAGATCCAGCCGAAATGGGCGATGTCGGCAATGGAATAACTGCTGCCGGCGACGAAGGGCTGCTGCGCCAGCAGACGGTCGAGCAGGCCCAGCGTACGCAGTGCCTCCCCGTGGAAGCGTGCAATCGCATGGGGCAGCGCTTCAGGCGCAAGCTTCTGGAAATAGCCCGCCTGCCCGAATGCCGGACTGAGCGCAGAAGCGTGAAAGAAAAGCTGCTCGAAGACGCGGGCGCGTGCCACCCCATCCACGGGGAGCAAGGCCCCGTGCCGTTCAGCCAGATAAACCAGGATCGCCGCCGACTCGCTGAGCACCATGCGCTGCTGGTCCTGCAGCACCGTCAGCACGGGGACCTTGGCGTTGGGGTTCAGGGCGAGAAAATCGGCCGACCGTTGTTCGCCCTGGCGCACATTGACGGTGTGGATCTGGTATTCGAGGCCCAGTTCTTCCAGGGCGATCACGGGCTTGATGCTGTTGGGCGTGGCAAAGGCGTGGAGCTGGTACATGGTGCATCCTCAAGTAGGGTGGCGAGGGCCGGCCGTGCTTACAGCGCAGGCGCCGCCGGGAAATCGACCGGCACCTGGGTCAGTGCATGCAGGTAGTTGGTGATAATCTTGTCGCCGATCACCATCACGACATCGACCAGGTTGCCTTCGGTATAGCCAGCTGCGAAGAAGGCCTCCACCAGGGCAGGCGCGGCATGGCCACGCTGTTCGGCGGCGCTCTTGACCAGGCGGGCCAGCGCATCCAGGCGGGCGTCAAAGGCAGCGCCACCCTTGCGGATCGCAATGATCTGTTCGGGTGTGAAGCCGACCATGCCACCCAGCACCGTGTGCGCGGCCAGGCAGTAGGCGCATTCGTTGACCTGGCTGACCACCAGGTTGATGACTTCGCGCTCCTTGGCCGTGAGCGAGCTCTTGCCGTTCTGCAGCGTCAGGTAATTGCCCAGCGCATGTTCCGAGTGGGCGAACGTGGCGTACAGGTTGGGCACCATGCCCAGGCCCTTGCGAAGATTGTCGAAGATGGCCTGGTTGGCGGGAGAGACGGTAGCGGCGGTCGGGATGGTGAAGGTTTTCATGAGATGTCCTCGTGGATTCAATAAAGGGTTGCGACAGGGCGAACTATGGGCGCCTTGAACACGCCGGGGTAGCCAGCCGGATGGCATAGGCTTTATTCCTGCAAACGCAGAAGCGGCGATCAAGGCGCGGTGCCATCAGCCCAGTGCGGGCTTGGTCCATTCGTTGCCCGCCATGAAGCTGTCGAGCTCGGTGCCGACCAGGTGGTTGGTGTAGTTGCTCATCACCTTGGTGGCCACGCCCAGGACCACTTCCAGCACATTGCGGCGGGTGTAGCCCGCGGCGATGAAATCCTCGACGTCGGCCTCGGCAACGAAGCCGCGATCACGCACCACCAGGGTGGTGAAGCGATGCAGGGCCTCCAGCCGGGCGTCCGGCAGCGCAGTACCGGCGCGCAGGGCGGCGATGACGGCGGTGTCCATCTTGATCATCTTGGCCAGCGTGGTGTGGCCCGCCATGCAGTAATGGCAGTTGTGCTCGAAGTTGGCGGTCAGGTAGACCACCTGCTGTTCATGCGGGGTCAGGCTGCTCTTGGCGAACAGGTCCCACAGGGCGGTGTAGCCCGCCAGCAGCTCCGGGGAGTGCGCCATGTTGGCCTGCAGGTTGGGAATGAAGCCGAAGGCCTTCTTGACCTCATTGAGGACGGGTTTGGCGGCTTCGGGGGCGGTATCTTGCGTGTAGACGGTGAACTTGCTCATGGTCATTCTCCTGTGGGTGGATGTCGTTGCGACCCCTGAATCATCGGCCAGCGCCCATGGCCCGGGTAGACCGGCCGCGCGCATATAATTCATTCCTTCACGGAATAATTGAGCGCAGGCATGGCGCCTGCCAAAGGAATGCAATGGACCGACTCGCCCTGATGGAAACCTATGTCTGCACGGTGGAAACCGGCTCGTTCTCGGCGGCGGCACGGCGCCTGCAGGTAGGGCAGCCCGCCGTCTCCAAGGCCATCGCGCAACTGGAAGAGCGGCTGCAGGCGCGGCTGCTGTTGCGCTCCACCCGCGGCCTGACGCCCACCGAAGCCGGGCAGGCCTACTACGAGTCGGCCAAGCGCGCCATTGCGATGGCCGACGAGGCCGACAGCGTGGTGCGGGGTGTCAGCGCCGACCTGGTCGGCAAGCTGCGCGTCTCGGCGGCAGTCACCTTCACGCGGCTGCATGTGATTCCCCATATCAAACGTTTCATGGAGCGCCATCCCCAGCTGGAGATCGAAGTGGTCCTCGATGACCGCCATATCGACCTGCTGGAGAACGGCATCGACATCGCGCTGCGCATGGGCAATCTCGGCGATTCCTCGATGACGGCGCGCAGGATCGCCACCGGGCGCCGCATGGTGGTGGCCACCCCCGCTTACCTGGCGCAGCGTGGCGTGCCACAGATGCCGGCCGACCTGGTGCATCACGAGGCCGTGGTTTACCTGTCCGATGCCGGGGGCGCCACCACCTGGTCATTCGAACGGGACAGCGCCGAGGTCTCGGTCACGGTCAGCGGGCACTTGCGTGTGAGCGCGGCCGAGGGGGTGCGGGCCGCCGTCTGTGCGGACGTGGGCGTGGCCATCGTCTCCGAATGGATGTTCGCGCCTGAGCTGGCACGCGGTACGGTCTGCCAGCTCCTGCCCGAGTGGTCCCTGCCGACCATCGATGTATGGGCGCTCTATCCCTCGGGCCGCCTGGCCAGCGCCAAGGCGCGCGCCTTCGCGGCTTTCGTGGAGGAGATCATGATGGGCGAGGGTACGGCGCTTCCGGCGGAGGGCCAGGCGTGAGGCCAGCCGTCCAGGTGTTGTGGGCCACCAAGCTTGAGTTGCCGCGGGAATGTCGCGATCTCGATTCATGACGCAGTGTCACTTTTCAAGTGACTTAATCGCGTCAAAGTCATCCATGCTTTTACGTTAAATTATCTCTCCCTGAACGCGGTCAGGCCACCTTGTTCCGGTCGCAGCGAACGCATGCGATGCGGTCATCATGAAGACTTTCATAGGGAGAATCATATGGAAAAGAAACCGGCTATCCTCATCGTCGGGGCCTCGCGCGGCCTTGGTCTGGCGCTGGTCGAGCAATTTTGCCAGCGCGGCTGGCAGGTGCTGGCGACGGTTCGTACGCCGTCCTCGGCGCTGGAGGGCTTGAAGACGCGTTTTGGCGCTGCACTTGAAGAAGAGGTGGTGGATATCGCCGATGAAAGCAGTGTCAGGGCGCTGCGCCAGCGGCTTGAGGGCCGCACCCTGGAGATGCTGTTCATCAATGCGGGCATCGCAAAGTCCATCAACGAGAGCGCTGGCACTGCGCCGGTCCAGGACTTTCTGGACATGATGCTGGTCAACGCCTTCAGCCCGATGCGCTTCATCGAAATCTTCGATGACATGGTAGCGCCCGATGGCACCATCGCCGCGATGTCATCGGAGTTGGGAAGCATCACCGGCAATGAGGGGGGCTGGGACCTGTACGCCTCCAGCAAGGCGGCCCTGAACATGCTCATGAAGTGTTATGCGGGAGCGCGGCCCGGGGACCAGCGCGCCAAGCTGGTGGTGGCGCCCGGCTGGATCCAGACCGAGATGGGCGGGCCGGGGGCCAGCTTCACCGTGGAGGAGACGATTCCACTGGTGGTCGATATGCTGGAGAAGAACCACGGCAAGCCGGGCCTGCGCTTCGTTGACCGCTTCGACCGCAGCTTGCCCTGGTAATCTGCCATCGCCGTTGTATCACCCGTGTGCCCGGCCCTTGCCGGGCACACGCCTGTTGAGGCCCATCATCTGCCATCGACGGCGTACAGGCGTACAGTCTGGCAGACGTTCAGTCTCCCGCCGCTTGCCCGGTGATCGACAAGACAAAATCCAGGAAAGCGCGGGTCTTGGCCGGGAGATAGTTGCGGGAGGGATAGAAGGCATGCAGCGGAAAGCGTTCATCGCTCCAGTGCGGCAAGAGATTGATCAGCCGTCCCTCGGCCAGCAGATTTTCCACCCCCAGTTCCATCACCTGTGCCACGCCAAAGCCGGCCAGGCAGGCGCTGTGCATCGTGCCCACATCATTGACCAGCAAGGGGCCATCCACGCGCAAGGCGATCAGTTTGCGGCCACGCTTGACGTTCCAGGCGAAAGGTCTTCCGGTCTCGGGATCGCGATACTGGATGCAGACATGCTTGCCCGACTCCAGCTCGCGCGGCGTGTCAGGCCGGCCGTGGGCCTTGATGTAGGCGGGCGACGCCACTGTGAGGATGCGGGTGTCCAGCAACTTGCGCGAGATCAGCGAGGAGGAGGCGGGCTCCCCGAAACGGATGGCCAGGTCAAAGCCTTCGGCGACCATGTCGCCGAGCTGCTCGCGGGTGATGAGATCGAGCCGCAGGTCCGGATGGTGCCGCATGAAGCTGCCCAGCCGCGGGCCCAGGATCAGCCGCGAAAAGAAGGGATCGATATTGACCCGCAGCCGTCCCCGCACGCTCTGCCGCCCTTCGGCCATGGTCCCGGCGGCTTCCTCCAGGGCCGAAAGGAGGGGCGCGATCTGGTCGTACAGGCGGCGCCCCTCTTCGGAGAGCGACACCGAGCGCGTGGTGCGCTCGAACAGCCGCACCGCCAGCCGTTGCTCCAGCCGTGCGATGGCGCGGCTCACGCCCGATGGCGTCATGTCCAGGGCCTCGGCGGCAGCCGCGAAGCTGCCGCCCTTGACCACCGCCGCCAGGACCCCCATGCCGCTGAACATGCGTTCATCGAATGTCATGCCTTCCTTCCAGAAACTATGAATGATTTGCTTGTCGTGCATGGCCAGTCAAGCCGAGCGCATCATGGCAGATCGCGCGCATGCCTGGAGCGCATGACCAGCAAGAGCGAGAGCACCATGGCCATGCCCGCCAGCGGCGTAAGCGCCTTCGGGCCAAGGGTGTCGACCACCAGCCCGCCGGCCAGCGCACCGGTGGCGATGGCGCCGTTGAAGGCGATCACGAACAATGATAGCGCGGCTTCCGAATCGCCGGTCTGGCGGGCGGCCCGGAATACCCAGGTCTGCAGCAGGACGGGCAGGGCGGCATAGCTCATCCCCCAGGGGACGAGCGAGGCGATGGCCACCGGCTTGACATCGCCAAAGGCCCACAGCAAGGCCATGCTTGCGATGAGCACGACGAGGGTCCCGATGAGTGCTGTGCGCAGCGAGCGCGCCATGAAGCGGCCGATGGAGAAATTGCCCAGCACCCCGGCTAGGCCATAGACCAGCAACAATGAACTGATCCAGGAAGGCGCGATGCCGGTCACGTTCTGCAGGTACGGGGTGATGTAGGTGTAGGCAAGGAAATTGCCCGTCATCACCAGCGCGGTGGCAAAGAAGATGAAGCGGATCGGGCCATGCCGGTAGGCCACCGCAATGGCTTTCAGGGAGGCACTGCCTTGCGAGGGCAAGGACGGCACCAGTGCCCCGGCCCACAGGCACACCAGCAGGCTCAGCCCCGCCAGTACCAGGAAGGCGGCATGCCATCCCAGGGATTGGCCGATGAAGGTGCCAAGCGGCACCCCGAGCACCGAGGCGACCGCCAGTCCGCCCAGTACCAGGGAGGTGGCCTTGACGGCCTGGTGCTCGGGGACCAGGCGGATCGCCATGGCCGTGGCGATGGACCAGAAGATGCCGATGCCTGCGGCCACGATGAGGCGGGCCAGGAGCAGCATGGCAAAACTGTCGGCCGAGGCGGCCAGGGCGTTTCCGGCCAGGTTGATGGCCATGAGCGCCACCATGAGCCATTTGCGGTCAAAGCGCGCGGTCAGTACCGTCAGGGGACCGGCGGTGAGGGCCACGAAGAGCGCAAAGCCGGTGACCAGCAAGCCGGTCATGCCGACCGACAGATGGATGCCGTTGGCAATCGGGCCCAGCAGGCCTACCGGCAACAGTTCGGAACTGACGAAGCTGAAGCACCCGACCGCCAGGGCGAGGATGGCCAGCCATGTGCGCAGGCTGGCATCCTTGGGGGGATGGGCGGCGGACAGGCCGGAAGAAGAGCGGGAATGGCCGCTGGCAGTGCCAGTGGCAGGCGAAGAGGTGGACATGGCGACTCCTGTAGAGAGGATGATTCGGATGGGGCGCGTGAACGCACAACCGGATTGTCATCTTCTGTTGAAGAGTCGGCGATAGCATCAATATCAGAAATGAAGTGACAGGAAGTCACTAATCAGGCGAGCGCCGCTGCGATGGCCTCAGGCACGAACGGACGATTGTTCATGAAACAGGCCCCCACGAAGACGGCCTCCGCGTAGACCACGTCGCCCACCTTGATCTGCTGCACGAAATTGACCCGGCTGCGCTTCTCGTGTTTCTGCAGTGCGCAGGTGACCTCCATCGTGTCTCCCTTCTGCAGGCTCTTGCGAAAACGCAGGGAGTATTCCAGCACCATGAAGACCTGGCCCTGCTTGAAGGCTTCTTCGATATCGATGCCCAGCCCTTCTTTCAGGAAGGCGTGGCGCGTCCATTCCATATAAAACGGGTAATACAGGCCGTCGACCACGCCTTGGAAATCGATATGCTTCGGATCTACTTCGAATTGTTTGGAGAACATGGATGTCATCTTTCCAGTAAATGAGACAGGCAGCGCAAGCTGGACAGGTCTGCGCTGCCATCCGTTTTGCAGAAAGCAGGATTATGCGGCAAATCGTCTCACCGCCGACGCGGCACCGTCATGAATTCGGTGCGCAAGCACAGCAATTCGGAGCCTGCGCAAAATGTTGCAGCAAGATAGCCCGCCAGACTCCGTACCGCCGGGGCTGTCGCCACATGAATGCGTTGCGCCCCCAGCTTGGGCCAGTTGCACAAGCGGCAGGACCGAGGCCCTGCGCACCTTGATATCGTGGGCCCATCGTTGGCAACTGGCCCGCTGGCGCTTTACATATCGCTCACCAGCGCCGCCTTGGCTTCGTCGGCGGGCGCATTGCCTTCCATGACGATCAGCCTGGAGGGAGCTGCCGTTGCAGCCGGCGCGGAGAAATTGCGTGTCGGGCCAATGGCCGTGCCGTTGGACATGCCCTTGGCGTCGGTGACGAAGCTGGCGACCGGCGCGGCCACGCCGCTCAGATAGACGTTGTAATTGGTCTGCGGCTTGAGCTTGAAGAGTGACACTTCCAGCGCGTCGACCACGCCCAGGTTGCGTGACACCACAAAGCCACGCGCCTCTGCTGCAGTGACCGGCTTGAGCCGGATGTTCAACGGTTCGCTATTGGCCAGCGGTGCCAGGTTCTGGCGGCCGTCGCCCTCCTTGATGACGTTGGACAGGAAGATCAGTGCCTGCGGTGCCTGGCCACCGGCGACATGGGCGATGACCTTGTTCTGCACCGGATCGATGACTTCCATCCCATCGCCGTTCTCCAGCCCCACGTAGACGCGGCTGCTGTCATCGGAAGTCCAGATGCCATGCGGCAGCGCGCCGGTCGGAATGGTTGCTACCAGTTTCGCCTCGGCATCGGTGGTGTAGACCTTGACCACGTTCTCGCCGCCCACGGTCACGTAGGCCAGCACTTGCCCGTTGACCGTGGCGAAGGAAAGGTGATTGGTGATGAAGCCGGTATCGATCACGCCCGTGACCTTCAGGGTACGGGTATCGATGCGGGTGACCTTGCCCACGTCCTTGTGCGTCATCCACATTTCCTTGTAGTCGGGCGTGAATTGCAGGAAGGGCGAGAACGGGCTGACCACGCTGATCTTCTTGATCACCTTGTGGGACTTGACGTCGATCACATCGACTTCAGGCGTAAAGCTGGCCACTGCGAAGGCCAGCTTCCCATCGGGCATGAATTGCACCATGCCGGGGCCGACTGCGGTCTTGATGCGGCGGGTCTCCTTGAACGTGGTCGGGTCGATCACGGAGATGTAGTCCTCGCCGCGCACCACCACCCAGACTTCCTTGCCGTCGGCGCTGAAGAACCCCTCGTGGGGCGAGCGACCCACATAGGTGATGCCCTTGACGGCGTTGGTGGCGGTGTCGATGAAGCTCACCGAATTGGAGCCGTTGGAGATCACGACCAAGGTCTTGTGATCAGGGGAAAAGCCCATGCCGTGCACGTTGATCTGTCCCTTGTACAGCGGAGAGAGCACATCCGGACGTGGATTGCCAAGACGGATCTGGCCCACCAGCGTGTTGTCGGCAGGATTGAAGACGGACACCGTGTTGGTGTTCTGGTCGGCCGTGTAGACACGGTCATGCGCGGTCGGCAGGGCCATGGCGGAGGAGGCGGCCAGGCTACAGGCCAGCAGGGAAGCGGATTTGGCGAATGTTTTCATGGTTGCGGTTCTTTCTGGTGGCGGAAAAAAGTAGCGGGCTCAAGGAGCCGTAGAGGGGGCGGATTGATTCTTGAGCCAGGCCTGCATGACCTGGATTTCGTTCTGCTGCTCGGCGATGATGCCCAGCGCCAGATTGCGGATTTCGGGGTCCTGGCTGTACAGCAACACGGCCCGCGCCATATCCACCGCCCCCTGGTGATGCGGCATCATCATGGTGATGAAGTCGTGCTCGGCATTGCCGTTCATGGGGGCTTGCTGCATGCCGTAGTCCATCACCGCCATGGCATCTTGGGTGAGGGCGGCGTACGACTTTGCCGTACTGGCGATGAAGACCGGGGGGGCGGGCGCTGCGTGTTGGTCGCCATGATCGCCATGATTGCCATGGGGGCCGGCTGCGCCGGACATCATGCTCATGTCATGTGCCAGCACGGCGCCGGACAGCGGCGCGATCAGACAAGCTGACAGGAACAGCTTGCGCCATCGCGGGGTGGGGATAGTGGTGCGCTTGGTGGTGTTCATCGCCTCTCCTTGGCAGGGTTGATGCGGCCAGTGTAGGCAGCGGCGAGAGACGAACGAGTGACAATCGGATGACATTAATGACATCTCCATCCGGCAGGGCTTTGCCGCGCCGATGCAAAGCAGGCGGGGAGGGCGGCTATGGACCTGATGACCAAATTGTCATGCGATGGTCATGCTGCTGCGCCAGGCAGGGCACTAAGCTGCGGACGAAATGAAGTGTTTGTTCCGGCCAGGCCGTGATGTTGCGCAAGTCTCGGCAGTGCTGGTGCCCAGACGTTGATGTCCAACAGGCGGCCTCATGCTGCCATCCTCATCCGAAGGAATGTCCCATGCCACGTTCAGTCCCTGCAGCAGTTGTCTTCTTGAGCGCCGTCCTGCTTGCGCCCGTCCAGGCGTGGGCGCATGCCCATCTGGAGCGGGCAGTGCCAGATGGGCAGAAGCCGGTGGCTTCCCCCTCCGAGATCAGGCTGGATTTTTCGGAGGGGCTGGTGCTGCCGTTCAGCCATCTCTCGCTGGCCGCAGCCGATGGTCATGCTGCCCCCTTGGAGGACGCCGTGCTCGCCGGCCAGGGCAAGACGCTCGTGGCGCCCTTCAAGGGAAAGCTGGAAGCCTGCCCCTATGAAGTGCATTGGGAGGTACTCTCTACGGATGGACACAAGACCAGCGGAAGCTATCGCTTCACGGTGGCGCCTTGAATACGGCGCCCATTGCCTGGATCGCCTGTCGATTTCTCCAGGATGCCGCGCTGCTGAACCTGTGGGGCATGTCCGCCTTCATGGCCTGGCGGGTACCGGCCACCTTGAGGATGGGCCTGTGGGCAAGGCTTCGCGGCCTGCGCAAGATCCTTCGTGTCACGGCGGCAGTGGCCGTCGTGGCGTCACTGCCGGTGCAGGCCAGCGTCATCGTCGGCGGATGGGACCATGCCATGTCACTGCAGGTGATGGCCGACATGCTGCGGGCAACCTCGGCAGGGCGCGCCTGGACAATCCAGCTGGCTGCTTTGCTGGTGCTGCTGTTGGCCAGATTGCTGCCGGCGCCGTATCCGGTGCATGCTACGGCGCTGGCCAGTGGCGTCATGCTGGGCTGTCTGGCGCTCACCGGCCACGCCGTGATGCACGATGGCCTCATCGGCCGCGTGCATCAGCTCAATGATGTCGCGCATGTGCTGGCGGCGGGCGCCTGGCTGGGTGCGCTGCCGGTGGTGGTGCTGCTGCTGTCGGATATCAGCGCGCCCTTTCCGGACGCCGCCGTGCGGCAGGCCTTGTCAAGATTTTCAGCAGCAGGCCATGTCGCAGTGCTGTGCGTGATCGTCTCGGGAGCGAGCAACGTCTGGCTCGTGCTGGGCAGAGTGCCCTCTGACGCGCACGATCGGTATCAGGCCATGCTGATGGGGAAGATCGGTCTGACGGCAGCGATGGTGCTTGCGGCCGTGATCAATCGCTACGGGTTGGTCCCGGCCGCAAGGCGCAGCGACCTGGCCGCACGATATCTCCGTCGGTTGACGCTGGCTGAGATCGTATTGGCGGCTGGCATCATCGCTTTGGTCGCGGTGCTCGGCATCGCGGCGCCGGATTGAGTGGCTTGGCTTGCCCCACCGGAGGGGGGACGCCCCCGTTGCGAAAACCCGTTACCATCCCCGTAGCGCCGATGCCGCATCGTCGGCCGTCGGCCGGTAGCCGCCTTCAATTTTCAGCCAGGGGAGAAAAGATGGAACGCTGGATCGCCTACGCATTCATTTCAATGGCCTTCGCCGGCTTCACCTCGGTCATTGCCAAACTGGGTTTGACCGGCATCTCCAGCGACCTGGGATTGGCCATCCGGACCTGCTTCGTGTTCGTCTTCGTGCTCATGTTCGCCGCTGCCGTGGTGCCGGTGGCGCAACTGGGCGCGGTTACCTGGCAGAACGTCCTCTGGCTCGGCCTGTCGGGTGTGACCACCGCGGTCTCCTGGGTGTTCTACTACAAGGCCATCAAGGCGGGCGATGTCTCGACCGTGGCGCTGATCGACAAGGGCAGTGTCATCGTGGCCTTGCTGATGGCGGTCTGGATCCTCAATGAAGTCATCACCCCCGCCAAGCTGATCGGAGCCGCGCTCATTGCTGCCGGACTGCTGGTCATCTCACGCGGATGAACCGCGCGCGGATCCCAGTACCGGATGCCGCGCCACCGTCTCGGCCAGGAAATCAGCCACCGCCCGCACCCGCGCCGAGGCGCTCAGGTCAGCGTGCATGACCAGCCACAGGCCGTTGTCGAACAGGGCATCGGAAGGGACGACCTTGACCAGTTCCGGGGCCGTGGCCAGGAAGTCCGGGATGATGGCCAGCCCCAGGCCGGCGCGGGCTGCTGCGATCTGCATCGGCAGGTTCGATACCGCCAGCACCGTGCGTGCCTGCGCCGCATGCGTAGTCATCCACTGCGCCGCCGGCAGGTGGCTGTGTGCCTCATCCCAGGTGATGATGTTGCGCCCGGCGAAGGGGTCGCCGTCTTGCTGCGGATGGCGCTTCAGGTAGTTGCGGCTGGCGTAGACCGCGTAGTGCATGCGGCCCAGCTGGCGCAGCTTGAGGTTGCCGTTGGCCGGGCGCACCACGCGCAGGGCCAGGTCGGCCTCGCGCCGGCCCAGGGTCACGGTGGCCGTCTGCGTGACGATCTCCAGGCTCAGCCCCGGATAGCGCCGCGCCAGCGCCGGCAAGGCCGGGATTACCAGGTCCGTGGCCAGGTTCTCCGAAGTGGCCAGGCGCACCGTGCCGGATACCTCGCCGCTCATCCCGGCTGCACCGCGCTCCACCGCCAGTACCCCTTCCTCGGCCAGCTCGGCGCGCTGCAGGATCTCCTGGCCTTCGTCGGTCAGGAAGTAACCGGTCTGGTGCCGCTCGAAAAGCCGTGCACCCAGGCTCTGCTCCAGCTCCGTGATACGCCGCGCCACCGTGGACTGGCTGGCCTTGAGCCGGGCGGCCGCCCGCGTGAGGCTGCCGCCACGGGCCACTTCCAGAAAATAGCGCAGGTCGTTCCAATCCATTGGTTTTCCATTTTTGGAAAATGATTCGCCGATTATTTGCATTTTCCTCTCGGCATGCAAGGACTACATTGTCCTCATGACGCCGCAGCGGCCAGGCCCTTGAGCCCGCCGGGCGCGGCGTCCGAGTTCTTCGTATTTCTTCGTATCCCTGTTCCCGTAGAGGAGAATCGCATGCAATACCGTACCCTCGGCCATACCGGCCTGCTCGTTTCCCGCCTGTGCCTGGGCACCATGACCTTCAGCGACGGCAGCGGCATCTATCAGCACATCGGCAACGTCGGCCAGCAGGAAGCCGACCAGCTGGTCAAGACCGCCTTCGACGCCGGCGTCAATTTCTTCGATACCGCCGATGTCTACTCGGCCGGCGCCAGCGAAGCCACCCTGGGCCAGTCCCTGCGCAATCTCGGCCTGGCCCGCAGCGACGTGGTGCTGGCCACCAAGGTCTACAGCCGCATGGGTCCCGGCCGCAATGACGTGGGCGCCTCGCGCGGCCACATCATGGATGCGGTCGAGGCCAGCCTGCGCCGCCTGCAGACCGACCACATCGACCTGTACCAGGTGCATGCCAGCGACAGCCTCACCCCCATCGAGGAAACCCTGCGCGCCCTCGATGACCTGGTCACGCAAGGCAAGGTGCGCTACGTCGGTGTCTCCAACTGGCCGGCCTGGAAGATCGCCCGGGCGCTGGGTGTCTCGGCCGAGAAGGACTTCGCGCGTTTCGAAACCGTGCAGGCGTATTACTCCATCGCCGGGCGCGATCTCGAACGCGAGATCGGCCCCTTGCTGGAGGCCGAGAAGATGGGCCTGATGGTCTGGAGTCCGCTGGCCGGCGGCCTCATGTCCGGCAAGTTCAGCCGCGCGCACCAGAAGCCGGGTGACAGCCGCCGCTCCGGTTTCGATTTCCCCATCGTCGACAAGGAGCGCGCCTGGAACATCATCGACGTGATGGCACCGATCGCCCGGCGCCACGACGTGAGCGTGGCGCGCGTGGCGCTGGCCTGGCTGCTCTCGCGCCAGGTGGTGACCTCGGTCATCATGGGGGCGCGGCGCCTGGACCAGTTGCGCGACAACCTGGCCGCCATCGACCTGCAGCTCGATCCCCAGGAGCTGCAGGCACTCGATGCCGTCAGCGCGCTGCCGCCCGAATATCCCGGCTGGATGCTCGCGACCCAGGGCGCCGACCGCCTGGGACCGGTGGACCTGTGGGCCGAGGCGACGCATTCCTGATCGCCGTCTGACTGCCGCGACGCGCTAACCCCGGCGCGGTGCGGCCAGGGCAGTGGCCATGTACTGCGTCGCGTAGTCCACGAAGGTGCGCACCCGCAACGGCAAGGTCCGGCGCACCGGATAGACCACGTGGGCCGGGATGCTCCTGGCCTCCCAGCGCGGCAGCAGGCGCACCAGCCGGCCCGAGACCAGGTCTTCCTCGGCCAGCCAGGTCGGCAGCACCGCCACCCCCAGATCCATGCGCGCCGCCTCGCGCAAACTGGTGACCCCTTCCGAGACCAGCACCGGCTGCACCTGCAGCCGGTGCTCCTGGTCACCCTCCCCGTAGAGCATGACTTCCCGCGTGCCGCCGAAATTGGCCGACGCCAGGATCAGCCACGGCCAGGCCTGCAGGTCCTCGGGACGACGGCAACGCTTGTGCGCTGCGACCAGCCCGGGGGAGGCCACCACGTGGCGCCGGATCTGGCCCAGCGAGCGCGCCACCACCCGCTCATCGGTGAGGGTGCCGGCAATGATGCCGGCGTCGCACCCCTCTTCGATCATGTGCACCGGACGGTTGGAGTAGGACAGCTCCATGGTCACGCCAGGATGCGCCTGGATGAAGCTGCTGATGAGCCGGCTCACCACCGTCTGCCCGAAATCGATGGTGGAAAACACCCGGATGTTGCCCTGCAGCCCGCCCTGTTCCTGGCGCAGGCGCTGCTGGGCCTCGTCGGCCAGTTCGATCAGGGCGCGCGCATCCTGCAGGAAACGCTGGCCGCTGTCGGTGAGGCTCATGCGGTGCGTGTCCCGGCGCAGCAGTTCGGCGCCGCATTGTTCTTCCAGCGCGCCCAGCTGGCGGCTCAGGGTGGGCTGGGTCATGTGCAGGGCACGCGCCGCCGCCGAGATGCTGCCGCAGTCGACGATGGTGACGAAGCTGCGCAGCAGGTGCAGGTCGTTGAACATGGTCATGCAAAAAGTGGATAAGCGATATGCCGATTATACGGCTACAGCCGTTGCGCTCCCGGTGGGATGATTCTTCCATCGATTTCAACCCACCCACCTTCACAAGGAGAAGCAGCATGAACACCACCGCATCCCAAGCCACCCGTCCCGCCCACCAGCAGGTTGCCATCGTCACCGGCGCCTCACGCGGTATCGGTGCAGCCATCGCCACCCGGCTTGCTGCCGAAGGCATCGCCATCATCGTCAACTATGCCGGCCGCAAGGATGACGCCGAGCGCGTCGTGGCCGAGATTGCCGCCGCCGGCGGACGCGCCGCCGCCATCCAGGCCGACGTCGCCGTGCCGGCCCAGGTGGCGGCCCTGTTCGACCAGGCCAGTACGCTCTTTGGCGGGGTCGACATCCTGGTCAACAACGCCGGCATCATCCAGCCCGGCCTGACCATGCTGGCCGATACCGATGACGAGCTCTTCGACAAGCTGCTGGCCATCAACATCAAGGGCAGCTTCAACACCATGCGCATCGCCGCCAAGCGCCTGCGCGAGGGTGGACGCATCGTCAACTTCTCCAGCAGCATGAAGACTATGGCCTCGCCCGGCTATTCCATCTATGCGGCCACCAAGGCGGCCGTCGAAACGATGACCAATGTCTTCGCCAAGGAACTGCGCGGCCGCAACATCACCGTCAATGCCGTGGCCCCGGGACCGACCGCCACCGAACTCTTCCTCAAGGACAAGACCCCGGAACAGATCGAGCGCCTGGCCAAGCTGCCGCCGCTGGAACGCCTGGCGCAGCCGGAAGACATCTCCGGCATCGTGGCCTTCCTGGTCGGCCCTGATGGCAGCTGGATCAACGGCCAGACCGTGCGGGCCAATGGCGGCTCGATCTGAGCGGCGTTTAACGAACCGACCACCCAAGGAGAGCATTCATGGGCAAGGTGATCCTCATCACCGGCGCCTCCAGCGGCTTCGGCCGCCTGAGCGCCGAAGCGCTGGCCCGCGCCGGGCATGTCGTCTACGCCTCGATGCGCGCCACCACCGGCCGCAATGCAGCGGTAGTGCAGCAGATGGCGGCCTTCGCCGACCTGCATGGCGTGGCCTTGCAGGCCGTGGAGCTGGACGTGCAGTCGCAGGCCTCCATCGATGCGGCCGTTGAAAGCATCATTGCCGCGCACGGGCGCATCGACGTGGTGATCCACAACGCCGGCCACATGGCCTTCGGTCCGGCCGAGGCCTTCTCGCCCGAACAGTTCGCCCAGCTCTACGACGTCAACGTGGTCAGCACCCAGCGCGTGAACCGCGCCGTGCTGCCGCACATGCGGGCAAGGCGCGAAGGCTTGCTGGTGTGGGTATCGAGCAGCAGTTCGGCCGGTGGCACGCCGCCTTACCTGTCGCCGTACTTCGCGGCCAAGGCCGCCATGGATGCGCTGGCGGTGCAATATGCGCGCGAGCTCACGCGCTGGGGCATCGAGAGCAGCATCATCGTGCCGGGGGCCTTCACCTCGGGCACCAATCACTTCGCGCATGCCGGCAGTCCGGCCGACCAGGGGGTGCTGGCGCAGTATGAACAGGGGCCCTATGCCGGCTTTGGCGAGCAGATCCAGCAAGCCTTTGCGGCCATCGTACCGCCCGAGGCCGATGCCGGGGAGGTGGCCGGGGCCATCGTCGACGTGGTCGGCCGGCCCTTCGGCCAGCGGCCCTTCCGGGTCCACATCGACCCGGCGCAGGATGGGGCCGATGTCGGCTTCGCCGTGCTGGACCGGCTGCGGGCGGAAATGCTGCAGCGGGTCGGCATGGCGGACCTGCTCAGGCCGCAACGCAAGAGCGTCGCTGCCTGATGGCCAATGACGCTCATGAACGCGGCTTCGGTGCGTTCTCGGCGAAGGCGGCAATCTCCTTGAGCCGTGCGTAGATCGCTGCCAGTGCCGGCCATTGCGCCAGGTCCAGTCCCATGCGTTCGGTATTGACCAGCTGCGGGAACAGCAGGATGTCGCCCAGCGATGGCCGCGCCCCGGCGACGAAGGGGCCCGCCGGGCGCGCCTGCAGCAACTGCTCCAGCGCCTGCAATCCTTCTTCGACCCAGTGGCGATTCCAACGGGCCTGGGTGGCGCCATCCATGGCGGCCAGGGCCGTGAGCTGGCGCGCCACGCGCGGGGGCAGCAGGGCATGGATTTCAGCGGCTACGGCGACGGCCACGGCGCGCGTCAGGGCCCGCTGTTCCAGGTCTTGCGGCAGCAGCGGTGGCGACGGCTGCAGCTCATCCAGGTACTCGATGATGGCAATGGACTGGGTCAGCAGCGTGCCCTGGTCCGTCACCAGGGCCGGAACCAGTCCCTGCGGATTCAGGCGCAGGTAGTCGCTCTCACGGTTTTCGGGGCGGTCGCCGAGGATGCCGACGTGGATCGTCTCCACGCTGATCTGCTTGAGGGCCAGGGCAATGCGCACGCGTGAGGCGGCTGAGGAGATGTCGTTCAGGTAGAGCTTCATGGTGTTTTCCTTTCGGTGTCAGTGGTGAAAAAAATCATCGTGTGGCCAAGGCATGGGCCAGTGCAGCAGCGACCGGGGGCCCGGCGCTGGCTGACTCATGCGTGTCCCAGGCGCAGGGACTGGCGGAAATGGCGAGGGCGGTGAGCCAGCCGATCAGGTTTCTCATGGGGGTTCCTTGTCAGGGGCAAGCGGGTTCAACCGAAGGTGAAGACGTAGGCGTTCGCGCCGGGGTCGAGAAAGCGCACCTCGAAGAGGCGTGGCTTGACCTCACCGCGCTGGCGTACCAGCTGAAAGAGGCGGGTCCGTTCGACCGTGCCGCGACCGGCGGCGTCGATGTCGGCACCGTGCAACTCGCCCGGAGGCTGGCCATCGATGCTCACCTCGAAGCGCACCGGCCGGCCATCCTCAGCGGGACCCAGCACCAGGTGCAGGTCACGGGCGGAGAAGCGGTAACGGATGCTGCCACCGGCCTCCTTGAGCGTGACGGCCTCGGCACCGACCCGCCACTGGCCGCTCAGGCTCCACTGGTTGCGCTGCAATGGCGCGCCGCTGTAGTGCTGCCAACGATCGGGCGCAATCCGCTCGGGCGAGGCCGGGCCATTGCCCTGGCGGTAGCCGAGGTAGGTTTCAGGCGAGCCCAGTTGCGCCAGGTCCGGTGCGGCCTCGATGCCGGGCGCTTGCGCTGCCACCGGAGCTGGCGCAGCAGCGGCGCTGCCGGCTTCCCTGAGCAGGGCCGCGATGGCCTCTTCGGTGGCCGCGTAGCGTCCCTCACCGAACTGGTGGTAACGCAGCTTGCCCTGGGCATCGGCCAGGTAGAGGGCGGGCCAGTACTGGTTGTCGAAGGCGCGCCACAGGCGGAAATCGCTGTCCACGGCGATCGGGAAGCCGAGCTTGAATTCGGCGGCAGCCTGCCTGACGTTGTCGACCTTGCGTTCAAAGGCGAACTCGGGCGTATGCACACCGATGACCACCAGTCCCTGGTCACGGTATTTTTCGGCCCATGCGCGGACATAGGGAAGCGTACGGATGCAGTTGATGCAGGAGTACGTCCAGAAATCGACCAGCACCACCTTCCCGCGCAGTTGCGCACTGCTCAGCGGTGGCGAATTGAGCCATTGCACTGCTCCCTCCAGGTCCGGCAGGCTGCCTTCGACCGGCAGGGTGCTGCGATAGGGGCGCTTCTGTGCGCCCCCTGCGGCGGCCGTTTCGTTCGCAGCGAGCATGGCCGGGGGCGCGTCGGCACGCGCCGGGGCCAGCAGGTCCAGCAGGCGGTTTTCCAGTTGCGTCGTGCCGGAGGCGGGTGGCGTCAACGGCAGTGTCGCGCCGATGGCCAGGCTGGCCACGCCGCCCAATACCGCCATGCCCAGTGCACGGCGCAGCCAGAGCGTGAGCCCCAGGCGTGGGCGCAGCGCTGACATCAGGCGGGCGCCACCGGCCATGACCAGCCCCAGCATGCTGGCCGCGCCGGCCGCATAGGCCAGCAGCAAGGAACTCGTATGCACGCTCGGTCCGTGCCAGGCCGCCGCCGACAACACCAGCCCCAGCACCGGGCCGGCGCATGGGGTCCAGAGCAGTCCGGTGGCGGCGCCCAGCAAGAGCGAAGCGGCGATGCCGTGGCCACGGCGCTGCCCCTGCGCGGCCAGGGTATTGCCCAGCAGCAGGCCTGGCCGGGCCAGCAGGTCGGCCAGCGCCGGCCACACCAGCGCTGCGCCCAGCAGTGCCAGCATCAGCAAGGCCAGGATGCGGCCGATCTCGTTGAGGTGGATGGCCCAGTGGGCCCCGACGGTGGTCAGCGTGGCCACGCCGGCGAAGGTGGCGGCCATGCCGGCCAGCATGGGCAGGCGTCCCCGCCAGAAGGGCTGGTCCGAACGTGCCAGCACGAAGGGCAGGACCGGAAGGATGCAGGGGCTCGCCAGCGTGAGCGCCCCGCCCAGGAAGGCGGCAAGATGAAGGAACATGATGAGGGCCTCGCAAGAGGCAGGTCTGGTTGGCGACCCGTGCATGACATCGCGCCGGTGTATCCGGGATGTGTCCTGCAGGGATACCCTGTGTATCCTTGTGTGTCTGCGGACGTGGCGGCTACATTGGCTGACAAATCCCCGCATCGGCCCGCGCTGCGCTGCCCTGGCGGCTTTGCGGCCAGGGTGGGGCGCCGGGGGCGGGTTTTGTCATTGCGTGTATCGTGGCCCGGCCGGGATACATGGCGGTACAAATCGGGCGGGGCAGCGGCTTGCGCGGCGCGCGTGCGGCGCGTAAAAGGGTGGCGCAACACATCGGAGAACGGCGCAGGCGAGCGCACAACAGGGAAGGGCAGGCAGGTGGAACATACCGATCACATCCTCATCGTCGATGACGACCGCGAGATCCGCGAGCTGGTCGCCGACTATCTCAAAAAGAACGGCCTGCGCGTGGACGTGGCCGCCGACGGACGGCAGATGCGCGCCTTCGTGGCCAGCAACGCGGTCGACCTGATCGTGCTGGACATCATGATGCCCGGCGACGATGGCCTGGTCCTATGCCGCGAGCTGCGGGCGGGCAAGCACAAGGCCACGCCCATCATCATGCTCACCGCCCGTGCGGAAGAGACCGACCGCGTGGTCGGCCTTGAAATGGGCGCCGACGATTACCTGGCCAAGCCCTTCGCCGCCCGCGAACTGCTGGCGCGCATCAAGTCGGTCTTGCGCCGCACCCGCATGCTGCCGCCCAACCTGCAGGTCAGTGAAGCCGGCAGGCTGCTGCGTTTCGGCCCATGGCGGCTGGATACCTCGGAACGCCACCTGCTGGCCGAGGACGGCATGGTGGTCACCTTGAGCGGTGCCGAATACCGCCTGCTGCGGGTGTTCGTCGATCATCCGCAACGCGTGCTCAACCGTGACCAGTTGCTCAGCCTCACGCAAGGCCGCGAGGCGGAGATCTTCGACCGCTCCATCGACCTGCTGGTCAGCCGCGTGCGCCAGCGGCTGGAGGACGACGCCCGCGAACCGCGCTACATCAAGACCATTCGCAACGAGGGCTATGTCTTCTCGATGCCGGTGGCCATCGAGCAAACGCGTTCATGAGCGCCACCGTTGCTGCGCCCGGGCGTGCGCGCCGCCTGCTGCGCCTGCCGCGCACGCTGGGATCGCGCCTGTTCCTGATCCTGCTGGCCGGGCTGGCGCTGGCCCACATCCTGTCTTTCGGCGTGTTGTTCCTGGAACGCTATACGGCCGCGCGCGCGGTCATGCTCGATACCCTGGAAAACGATGTGGCCATCGCGGTGGCCATTCTCGACCGCCTGCCTGCAGCCGAACGGGCGCAGTGGATCGGCCCGCTGCAGCGCTCGACCTATGGCTATGTACTCGGTGAGGGATCGCAGGGCGTAGCCGCCTTGTCGCCCCGGGCCGTACAGATCGCCGCGCGCGTCCAGGCGGCGCTGGGCGGGCGCTATCGAATGACCATGCAGACCATCCCCGGTGCGCGCGAGCATCTGCAGGCGCATCTGCGGCTCTCCGACGGCAGCGCCCTGACGGTCGACATCCTGCCGGCCATGAAGCCGCTCACCCAATGGCTGCCTTATGTGCTGGCCGCGCAATTGCTGCTGCTGGTCCTGTGCAGCTGGTATGCCGTGCGGCTGGCGCTGCGGCCCCTGGCCGACCTGGCCGATGCCGCCGACCGCCTGGAGCTGGGCCAGGCAGCGCCGGCGCTGGCGGTGGACGGACCGGCCGAAGTGGCCCATGCAGCGGGCGCCTTCAACGCCATGCGCGAGCGCATCGCCGAGCATCTCCAGGAACGCATGCAAATCCTGGCGGCGGTCTCGCACGACCTGCAGACGCCGCTCACGCGCATGCGCCTGCGCGCCGAGATGGGCGAGCCCGGCACGGCGCGTGACAAGTTGCTGGGAGACCTGGCCGAGATCGAGCGCCTGGTCAAGGAGGGCATCGCCTATGCCCGCAGCGCCCATGGCAATGCCGAGGCAGCGGTGCGCATCGACTTCGCCTCCTTCCTGGAAAGCATGGTCTTCGATTACCAGGACAGCGGCCAGCCGGTCACGCTGCGCGGGTCGCTGCCGACACTGGCCATGGTCACCCGGCCTCAGGCACTGCGCCGCCTGCTCGGCAACCTGGTCGACAACGCGCTCAAGTTCGGTGGCGCCGCCGAGATCGAGGCCAGCGTGCTGCCGCCAGGGCAATTGTGCGTGCGGGTGCGCGACCCTGGCCCGGGCATTCCCGAGGCCCAGCTGGAGGCCGTCTTCCAGCCATTCTTCCGCCTCGAATCCTCGCGCAATCGTGGCACCGGCGGCACCGGCCTGGGTCTGGCGATCGCGCAACAGTTGGCCCAAGTGCTGCAGGGGCAGGTGGTGCTGCGCAATCGGGTGGACGGGACCCAGGGCCTGGAGGCCGAACTGGTCCTGCCCTTGCTTTCCTGAGACCTCTCCACGGCCGCGCATGTAGCACAATGTATCCATCCCCGGCGGATCTACACGGGCTTGCAAAAGCCCGTGCTGGCCGACACAGTCCGGATACATCGGACCGGCATTCTCCTTCCTGTCCCATCGACCTGAACGGAGAATCCGATGTCCCACGAAATCAACCTTCAACGCCGCCGTCTTTTTGGTGCCACTGCGGCCACCGCAGCCACCGCCGTGATCGCGCAACTGGGCCTGTCCTCACCGGCCATGGCGCAGGCTTCAGCCGGCGCACCGGCCGCACAGCGGCCGACCAGCCTGGGTCCCATCCGCCAAATCAACGCGGGCCTGCTCAGCGTGGGCTATGCCGAGCAGGGGCCGGCTGACGGGCCGGTAGTCATCCTGTTGCACGGCTGGCCTTACGACATCCACAGTTTCGTCGAGGTGGCGCCCCTGCTGGCGGCGGCAGGCTACCGGGTGCTGGTCCCCTACCTGCGTGGCTACGGGAGTACGCGCTTCCTGTCCGAACGCACGGTGCGCAATGGCCAGCAGGCGGTGGTCGCGCTGGACATCATCGCCTTCATGGATGCGCTGGGAATCGGCCGTGCCATTTTCGGCGCCTTCGACTGGGGCGCACGCACGGCCTGCATCATCGCCGCCCAGTGGCCCGAGCGCGTCAAGGCCCTGGTCTCGGTGAGCGGCTACCTGATGACCAACGTCGAGGCCGGGCGCCAGCCGCTGCCGCCCCAGGCCGAGCTGGACTGGTGGTACCAGTTCTACCTGGCCACCGACCGTGGGGTGGCCGGGTATGACAAATACCGCAGGGATTTCAACCGGCTGATCTGGAAGACCGCCTCGCCAGGCTGGCATTTCGATGAAGCGACCTATGCGCGCACGGCGGCGTCCTTCGACAACCCTGACCATGTCGCCATCGTGGTCCACAACTATCGCTGGCGCCTGGGGCTGGCACCGGGGCAGACGCAATATGATGCGCTGGAACAGCGGCTGGGCAGTTTCCCTGCCATCGGTGTGCCCACCGTGACCCTGGAAGGCGATGCCAACGGCGCGCCGCACCTCGATCCCGCCCTGTACCGCAAGCGTTTCACGGGGCCTTATGCGCATCACACGCTCAGCGGAGGCATCGGCCACAACCTGCCGCAGGAAGCACCGCAGGCGTTCGCCCAGGCAATCCTGGAGGCCGAGGCATTGTGAGTCCGGCGCCGGCGAACTGGCCTCGCCGGCGCTGCGCGTTGCAGGTGTTACTTCACCCCGGCCGAGACGGCCATCCGGTCAAAATCGGCATCCAGTTTCTGCAGCGAGCCTGCAATGCGCTGCTGCCTGGCCTTGATCCATGCTTCCTGCTGGGCCACGCGCGCCGTGGCTTCGCGCAGCATGCGGTCCATCTCGGCTGGCTGCGGCCCGCCGACGGTGGCGCGATTGCGCACGATGGCCACCGGATCGAGGGTGCTGCGGAACTCCTGTTCCGACATCGGCAGGGCCTGCGGGAATTCCGAATTGAGCACCGCTTCGTGATAGATGCGCTGCGCCTGGTCATAAGGAAACTCCAGCGGCCGGATGTTGTTGGCCTTGGCGTACTCCACCACCTCCGAGGCGAAGTGATGGCCCACGCGGAAGGGCAGCTTGTACTTGCGCATGAGCACGTCAGCCAGTTCCTGGGATGCGGTCCAGTCGCTGTTGAGTTCTTCCAGTGCGCGCTTCGGATCGATCACCAGCGCGCCCAGGATGCTCTCCCAGTTCTTGAGCACCTTGACCGTATTGAGCACCATCTCCTTGTTGGGCTTCACATCCTTGGCATCGCTCATGCCGGGCGGCAGGTTGTGCGCCACGATGGCCACGCCCATGCCCTCGGCAACGACCGTGGAGGCATCGCGCCGGGTGCTGTTGAGCAGGCCCGGATTGCGCTTCTGCGGCATGGCCGAGGACACGTAGGTATTGGCGCCGCCTTCCTGCAGCAGGATCCACGGACGCGGCTGCGCATATTGCGTCATCACGTCCTGGATGAAGGCCCCGGCATGCAGGGCAATGGAGGAGACCACCGCGCCCGCTTCCACCGGACCATCGACGGCCGACAATTGCGCAGCGTCATAGGCGTTGTCGACGATGGCGGCAAAGCCCAGGTAGTCGGCCATGCGCTGGCGGTTCAGCGGCCAGCTGGTGCCGTTCAAGACAGTGGTGCCCATGGCCGAGCGGTCCACGCGCACATAGGCTTCGCGCAGGCGCTGGGCATCGCGGTCCAGTGCGGCGGCAAAGCCCAGCAGGTAGTGGCCGTAGCTGTTGGGCTGGGCGGCCACGCCATTGGTGTAGTTGGGCACGATGGTGTCGCGCTGGCTGGCGGCCAGCTTGACCAGTGCGGCCGTAGTGGCGTTGAGCTGGTTGGCCAGGGTCAGCAGGTCTTCGCGCAGGATCGCCGCGCGCAGGGTGGAGAGCATGTCCTGGCTGGAGCGGCCGGCATGCAGCAGCGTGATCTGCGGACCGGCTGCCTGGATCAGCAGCGGCTCGAAGGTGATCACCAGCGTGGGCCGCTTGGCACCGGGCAGCTCGCCATCGGCCAGCACCTTGCGGATGCCCTTGACCACCAGCGGCGTCATCGATTTGTCCAGCAGGCCTTCGTCGGTATTGATGACGGCGGTGGCCTTGTTGATTTCTCCCAGCCAGAAGAATTCATCATGGCGCGGGGTCTGCTGCGCGTGCAGGGGCGCAGCGCTGCCCAGCAGGGCGGCGGACAGGGCAAAGGCGAGCGTGGAAAGCTTGGGCAAGGCGGTCTCCTGGGGCAATGTAATGGGTCTGTGCAGGGCGCCTATCTTAGCGGGCAAACGCAATCTTGGTTTGTGCCGGCTCAATCGCACACCCTGCGCGTCCCAGTCTCAGCCGATGCTGTTGACCAGGTTCTCGCCGCCGGTCACCTCCAGTACCGTGCCGGTGACGTAGGGATTGGTCATCAGGAACAGCGCCGCATGGGCGATGTCCCCGGCCTGGCCGGCGCGGCGTGCCGGGAAGCTGGCGGCCACCTGCTGCACCATGCCGGCCCGCACGTCGGCCGGGAGGAAATTCCACATCTCCGTTTCCACAAAGCCGGGACGGATGGTGTTGACCCGCGTCGGTGCCAGTTCCACCGCCAGCGAGGCCGACAGCGCCTCAACGGCTGCAAAGCTGGAGGTCACGGCCGTGAAGCCCGGCTTGGGGCGCACCGCCATGCCACCGCTGAGGAAGGTCATCGTGCCGCCCTCGCGCAGCAGCGGCGCGGCGTAGCGCGCACAGGCCCAGGTGCCGAGGAACTTGCCTTCCACATAGCTGCGCACGCCGCCCATGTCGGCATCCATGAAGCCGCCCCAGGTGCCGATGTCGGGTGCGGCCGTGACCACCAGGTGATCGAAGGGACCGATGGCGGCGAAGGCGCTGCGCACGGCGGCTTCGTCGCGCATGTCCAGGCTGGCTTGCTCAACACCGGCCAGGTCAGGGCGGGCTTCAAGGGAGGAGATGCGGCGGCTGGCGACGACCACCGTGGCACCGGCGGCCAGGGCAGCACGGGCGATGCCCAGGCCGATACCGGTCTTGCCGCCGACCACGACGACTTTCTTGCCGGTGAGGGAGAGGGAGGGAGCGGGGCTTGCTGTAGTCATGATGGATCCTGTCTGTTCAAGAGAAAAAGGTATTGAGTGAAACCGGCCTCGCAATGCGCAGCGGCCAGTGGCAAGGACGATGCTAATTGCCCTGTGCTTTGGTGATAATCCCGAGGATTGCCATTGCTGTTATTCTGTTTTGGAATAAATTGCCCCGCACTTTTCCTTTTTTGCGAGACTCCATGGACAGATTCCAGGAAATGACGGCCTTCGTCGCCGTCGTCGAAACCGGTGGTTTTTCCGCCGCAGCACGCCGCCTGGGCGAATCACAATCGGCCGTCAGCAAGGCCGTCGGTGCGCTGGAAAAACGCCTGGGCGTAGCGCTGCTCCATCGCAGCACGCGCAGCGTGACCCTGACCGATCACGGCCGTACCTATTACGCCCGCACCGTCCCGCTGCTGGAAGAAATGGCCCAGACCGATGCCGAGCTTTCCAGCACGACCCAGGAGCCCGCCGGCCTGGTCCGGCTGGCCACCTCCGCCACCTTCGGCCGCCTGCACGTGCTGCCGCTGGTGCCGCTGCTGCTCAAGCGCCATCCCGGCATCCGGCTCGACCTGCAGTTTGCCGACGGCGTGCGCGACCTGCTGGCCGATGGCATCGACCTGGCCATCCGCGTCAGTCCGCAGCAGCATCCCGATGCCGTGGTCAAGCGCGTGGCCAGCACCTCGCTGGTCTGCGTGGGTGCGCGCAGCTACTTCCGGCGGCATGGCCTGCCGCGCACGCCGCAGGACCTGGCGCGCCACAACTGCCTGATCTACAACGACATGCGCGAATGGCCCTTCAGCGGACCGCAGGGGCGTTTCAGCGTGCCGGTGCAGGGCAACCTGTCGGCCAATACGGTCGAGGCCATCCTCTCGGCGGTGCGCGCGGGCGTGGGGATTGGCCTCTTCAACCGGGCTTCGCTGGTGGGCGAGATGCGCCATCCGGACATCGTCACCGTGCTCGATGCCTACCTCTCCGAGACGCGCGACGTCAGCCTGGTCTGGCCGCGCCGCCGCTTCATCCCGCAACGGGTGCGGGTGGTGACGGAATTCTTTGCCGCCGAGCTGGCCAGCAGGATCTGAGCGGCCGGGCGGCCGGAGGGGCCGCATGATCCTTCACTGTGACGGAGGAAAACACGTCGCTTCGGGCAGGAAACGATATACTGTGCATCCATACAGTCCTTGTCCCGCTCCCTTTTGCCGCAATGCCCGTCATCCCCGATCACCGCTTCTACTACCTGAGCAATTTCCAGCAGGCGCTGGGGTGGCTGGCCGGGCGCTATGCCGATTTGCTCAGCGAAGAGGAGCGCGCCTTCCTCCACACCTTCGCGGGTTTGCCGCTGGCGGCCCGGGCGCTCTTCGTGCGCATGATGATGCGCCGGGGCGAGCACTTCCGTACCAGCCGGCTGGACTACCCCGAGATCGGCTGCCCCGTGCAGGCCGCGCAGGGCCTGCCCTCGGCATGGGTGGAGCAGGATGCCGCGCTGTCGCTGGCCCAGGTGTTTGCCCTGGCGACCAAGCCCGAGCTGGTGCGCTGGTTCGGCCTGCGGGGCGCACTCAGGACTGCCCGCAAGGAGGACTTGCTGGCCGTCCTGGCAGCCGATCCGGCCCACTCGGAACCGCGCCGCCTGGCGCACTGGACGGGATCCGGAGCGGGCGGCGAACAAGTCCTGTCCATGCGGGTGAGCGGGCTGTGTGAACGTTTGCGTTTGATGTTTTTCGGTAACCTGCGCCAGGACTGGAGCGAATTCGTGCTGGCCGACCTGGGCACGCTGCGCTATGAACAAATTGCGCTGGCGCCGCAGGCCCGGGGTTTCCGCAGCCGGGGCGATATCGACCTCTACCTGCAGCTGCAGGCCTGCAAGGCGCGCTACCAGGCCGGCGAGGACGCTGGCGCGATCCTGGCCGCGCTGCCCTCCGGTCGCTTCGACAATCCCTGGCTGGAGAGCCGCCGTGAACGCCTGCTGTTCCAGCTCGGCCAGCAATGCGAAAAGGCGGGCGACCTGGCGCAGGCGCAGCAGGTCTATGCCGGCTGCCGCTATCCCGGCGCGCGGGCGCGTGCGATCCGCGTACTGGAAAAGCAGGGCCGTTTCGGTCCCGCCTATGCGCTGCTGAAGAGGGCCCAGCAGGCGCCGGAGAGCGAGGCCGAGCGCCAGCAGCTGCTGCGCATCGCCCCGCGCCTGGCGCGCCAGCTGGGCTTGCCGCCGGCCCTGCGTGCGCGTGCGGCGGTGGTCCAGCAGATCGACCTGGTGCTGCCCGCCGACGGCAGCCGCGTCGAGCGCGCCGTACAGGCCCACTTGCAGCAAGCGCAGGCGCCGGTGTTCTATGTCGAGAATGCGCTGGCCAATACGCTGTTGGGCCTGTTGTGCTGGGAGGCCGTCTTCGCGGCCCTTCCCGGCGCCTTCTTCCACCCCTTCCAGCGCGAGCCGGCCGACCTGCTCAGCGCCGATTTTGCGGTGCGCCGGCGGGATCTGCTGGAGCGTTGCCTGGGCCGCCTCGATGACGGCAGCTATCGCGCGCACGTCCTGGCCACCCATGAGGCCAAACAGGGCCTGCAGTCGCCCTTCGTGGCCTGGGGCTGGATCACGCGCGAGCTGCTGGAGATGGCGCTGGCGTGCATCCCGGCCGCGCACCTGAAACTGTGGTGCCAGCGCATCCTGGACGACGTGCGCGAAAACCGCAACGGCTTCCCCGACCTGATCCAGTTCTGGCCCCAGGAGGGGCGCTACCGCATGATCGAGGTCAAGGGGCCGGGCGACCGCCTGCAGGACAACCAGCGCCGCTGGCTGGACTATTGCGCGCAACATGCCATGCCGGTGGCGGTGTGCTATCTGCAATGGGAGCAGGTGGCCGCATGAGTGCCGACCGTACCCCCGTCGCCGGGCAGGAGAAGCCGGCCCCGCGCTACACCGTATCCGTGCGCGCGCTGTGCGAATTCACCGCCAAAGAGGGCGATCTCGACCTGCGCTTCACGCCCACGCCCACCGCCCAGGAAGGCATCGCCGGTCACGCCATCGTGGCGCAGCGGCGCGGCGAGGGCTACCGGAGCGAAGTGACGCTTTGCGCAGAACACGGCGCGCTGCACGTGCGGGGCCGCGCCGATGGCTACGATCCCCAGCGCCAGCTGCTCGAAGAAGTGAAGACCTATCGCGGCCAGCTCTCCAGCCTGCCCGACAATCATCGCCACCTGCACTGGGCGCAACTGCGCGTCTATGGCCACCTGATGTGCGCGCAGGAGGGGCTGGCGCAGATCCGCCTGGCGCTGGTGTATTTCGACATCGGCAGCCAGCAGGAAACGGTGCTGGAAGAAACCCGCAGCCGCGAGGAACTGGCCGCGCTCTTCGCCGGACAATGCGAACGCTTCATGCGCTGGGCCGAACAGGAACTGGCGCATCGCGCAGCGCGCGATACGGCGCTGCAGTCGCTGCGGTTTCCGCATGGCGACTTCCGTCCCGGGCAGCGGCAATTGGCCGAGGCGGTGTTCCGTGCGCACACCGGCCGGCGCAGCTTGCTGGCGCAGGCGCCAACCGGCATCGGCAAGACCCTGGGCACGCTCTTTCCGGCCTTGAAGGCGGCACCGGCGCAGCGCCTGGACAAGATCATCTTCCTGGCCGCCAAGACCCCCGGCCGCCAGTTGGCGCTCGATGCCGCCAGCACCCTCAAGGCGCAGGGCGAACTGCCTCTGCGCGTGCTGGAACTGTGTGCCCGCGACAAGGCCTGCGAATATCCGGACCGCCTGTGCCGGGGCGATTCCTGCCCGCTGGCCCAGGGCTTCTACGACCGCCTGCCGGCTGCGCGCGCGGCCTGCCTCACGCAGCCGCTGCTGGACCGCGAACACCTGCGCAGCGTGGCCCTGCAGCACCAGGTCTGCCCTTACTACCTGGGCAGCGAGATGACGCGCTGGAGCGATGTCATCGTGGGCGACTACAACTACTGGTTCGATGGCGGCGCCATGCTCTACGGCATGGCGCAGGCGCATGACTGGCGCGTGAGCGTGCTGGCTGACGAGGCGCACAACCTGGTCTCGCGCGCCCGCAGCATGTACAGCGCGCAACTGAGCCGTGCCGCCTTGCGTGCAGCGCGGGCCGTAGCACCGCCCTCGGTGGCCAAGCCGCTGGAGAAATTGGGGCGCGCCTGGACCGCCGCCGGCAAGAAGGCCGACTTGCCTTACCAGGTGCTGGAGGCGCCACCGGCCAGGTTCGTCGAGGCCTTGAGCAGCAGCGTGGCGGCCATCAGCGACTTCCTGGCCCAGGTGGCGGTGCCGCTGGACCCGCCCTTGCGGGATTTCTATTTCGATGCCATGGCTTTCGTGCGGCTGGCCGAATCCTTCGGCCCGCATTCCTTGTTCGACCTCACGCGCGACGATGAGCGCAACACCGTGCTGTGCATCCGCAATGTGGTGCCCGCGCCATTCCTCGGGCCGCGCTTTGCCTTTGCCCATGCCACCACGCTGTTCTCGGGGACCTTGGCGCCCTGGAATTATTTTGCGGACCTGCTCGGCATGCCCGCCAGCACCGCCTGGATCGATGTGGAGTCGCCCTTCCAGGCCAGCCAGTTGCAGGTGAAGGTGGCGCACCAGATCTCCACCACCTGGCAGCGCCGTGCGGCTTCCATCGCGCCCATCTGCAGCCTGATGGCACGCCAGTTCGAAGAGCGGCCCGGCAACTACCTGGCGTTTTTCTCCAGCTTCGACTATCTGCAGCAGGCCCACGATGCCTTCGCGCGAGCACACCCCCACATCGCGACCTGGCAACAGTCGCGCCGCATGTCCGAAACCGACCGCGATGCCTTCCTGGCCCGTTTTGAAAGCGGCGGGCAGGGCATCGGGTTTGCGGTGCTGGGGGGCTCCTTCGGCGAAGGGGTGGACTTGCCCGGCGAACGCCTCATCGGCGCCTTCGTGGCCACGCTGGGCCTGCCGCAGTTCAATCCGGTCAACGAGCAGTTGCGTGAGCGCATGGAGCAGCTCTTTGGCTGTGGCTATGACTACACCTATCTCTACCCCGGGCTGCAGAAGGTGGTGCAGGCCGCCGGCCGCGTGATCCGCACCGAAACCGACCAAGGGACGGTCTGGCTGATCGACCAGCGGTTCGGCCGGCCGGAAGTGCAAGCGCTGTTGCCGGCATGGTGGCAGCTGGATTCGCCCGGCCTGTTGCGCGCCTGAAGCCTCGCCACCGGCATCCGCCGGTGTGTTCACTCAGGGTTTTCCCGAGTGACAAGTTTTGCTGATCGCATAGCATACGAGTTCGGTACGCAACGTGCAGCAAGCCCCTCGATAACTCCCGTCATTTGAGAGTAAAAGCCCCAGCTCACGATGCCATGCGGCAACTGTGATCTTGCAGGGGAAAAACTGTGCCAAAAGCGCTACGTTGACAGGAACAAATTGTCGCTGCAAAGCGACAAATGCCCGTCAGCCCGGGTAAGATTCGCGCCTCGCACTGGATTCGTTCCTGACAAGAAATACCGTGCAGGCTGACGAATTTTTACCTTTTTGACAACATGTTCGCTTGCGCCGTCAGGATTTATTTGTTTTAATGGCAACTCGAAATATGGTCGTATTGACAATATTTTGCGCCTGGCTGGCAAGGGGGCCAACGGGTATCCAGAAGGGAAAAAGGACCGCCGATAGAGCGGAATATCGAAAATAGCTTGGGGGATAGCAGCAAATGGGAAAACTTACCGCTTTTTAACAGAGTTGCAGGCAAGTCTTGCAGGCCAGGTCAAAAGCCGCCGCACGCAAGGCTGGGCAGGGAGTCAAGCATGGGAAACGATATCTCCAACTTGCTGAGCAAGTTCGGGGCCACGGTGGATGGATACCTCGAAATTGAGGCCACGATCGACTACAAGGAACCGGTCCGCAAGGTTAAGGCGCCTTTGGTGGTGGCCAAGGCGGAACCCGCCCTGGCACCCGCGCCGCAGACTGAAACCGCCGCCACTGAGCCGGCGCCGGTGGTGGCAGCCAGTGCAGTGGTTCCCCTCCTGGCTGGCCGTTCGCTTGCCACCCCGCAACGTATCGAACCCGTCATCGAGCCTGTTGCTGAACCTGCCGTGACACCGGCGAGCGTTTCCGAGACGGCTGCCGCCGCGTCCCCCGCGCCTGCGATGGCGCCTGCCGCTGCTCCGATTCCCCCGGCGGCACCGGTGGCCAAATTCATGCCGTCCCCGGCCTCGCGCATCACTGCCACGCCTGCGCAAGTTGCTCCGGCCATTGCCGCCCCCGCTACCGATGCTCCCGTCCCTTCGCTGTTGCGCTCGATGCTGGGCGAGGCCGCTCGTGCGCGCCAGGCGCAGCAAGGCGCCAGCAATGACGGCCCGGGTGATGGGGAAGATATGCAGCCGCCCTCGACACCGGCGCAGATCATCGCCGTGGTCTCGCCCAAGGGCGGGGTCGGCAAGACCACCCTGTGTTCGGCGCTGGCCTGTAGCCTGGCGCGCCATGGCCGCGTGTTCGCCATCGATCTCGATGCGCAGAACGCCCTGCAATACCATCTCGGCGTGAATGCCGAAGCTGCTGCCGCACCGGCGCCGGCGGGTGTGGCCAGCTCCTGGCGCGATGGCCTGGCCCAGGGCATGGCCGGTACCCAGGTAGTCAGCCACGCGCTGGTGGCCGATCACGGGGAAGCGGCACTGGCGCAGCAGATGGTACGCGATGGCCAATGGCTGCTGCGACAACTGCAAGCCATGCAGCTGCAAGCGGGCGACGTGGTCCTGCTGGACCTGCCGGCCGGCCAGACGCCCTACCTCGATCAAGCCCTGCAAGCGGCCGACCAGGTACTGGCCGTGGTCACGCCCGACGCTGGCTCCTTCCTGGCGCTGGAACACATGCGCCAGATCCTGCATGGCCGCAACAACTGCCGCTATGTGGTCAACAAATACGATGGCACCCGCAGCTTCAACCAGGACATGCTGGAAGTGCTCAAGCGCTGGATGGGCCCGCGCCTGGCTGGTGTGATCGCACTCGATCACGCCATCAGTGAAGGCCTGGCCTATGGCTTCAATCCCCTGGTCAAGGGCGGCGATTCGCCGGCCTATGAGCAACTGCAGGTCGTCGCCGAAGTCTTGCGTGCGGCCCTGGCCAAATCGCGTGTTGCAGGTGGCAGGGCATGACGACCGGATCCCAAGCGCCATCGCAATTGTCTTCGCAAGAACCGACCCAGATGAAATCGCCCGATATGCTGTCCCCCCATCCGCCGGGGCAGGAACCCTCCGCGCGGCCCTCGGCCAACCGCCTGCAGCAATGGATGCAGGCTGCGGGCAACCGTCTTGAGGGCCTGCCGCGCGGCCCGCGCCGCGTGGTGCAATGGGCCATCCTGCTGTTTGCCACGCTGCTGGCCCTGCTGATCATTTCGGTGCCGCTGGATTTCGCCGCACAATGCGTCTTCGCCATCGGCTGCTTCGCCGCCGCGCTGGTGCTGCGCAAGCAGTCGGGACGCTTCCCGGTGCTGGTGCTCATCACGCTCTCGCTGACCGTCTCGATGCGCTACATGTACTGGCGCATCAGTTCCACACTGGCCTTCGAGAGCTGGCTGGACATCGTCTTTGGCTATGGCCTGCTGGCCGCCGAACTGTATTCGCTGCTGGTGCTCACGCTGGGCTACCTGCAGACCGCCTGGCCGCTGCGCCGCAAGCCGCAGATGCTGACCATGCCGCCTTCCGAGTGGCCGACGGTGGATGTCTTCATTCCCTCCTACAATGAATCGCTGGACATCGTCTCGCTGACCATCTTCGCCGCGCAGGCCATCGACTGGCCGCAGGACAAGCTGCGCGTGCACGTGCTCGATGATGGCCGGCGCGAGGAATTCCGCGAGTTCTGCGACAACATCGGCGTGAACTACCTGGTGCGTTCCAACAACCATCACGCCAAGGCCGGCAACCTCAACGAGGCGCTCAAGGTCACCGATGGCGAATTCGTGGCCATCTTCGATGCCGACCACGTGCCGACCCGTTCCTTCCTGCAGATCTGCCTGGGCTGGTTCTACAAGGACCCCAAGCTGGCCATGCTGCAGACACCGCACTTCTTCTTCTCGCCCGATCCCTTCGAGAAGAACCTCAATACCTTCCGCTCGGTGCCCAACGAGGGCGAGCTTTTCTATGGCCTGGTGCAGGATGGCAATGACCTGTGGAACGCCGCCTTCTTCTGCGGCTCCTGTGCCGTCATGCGCCGCACTGCCCTGATGGAGATCGGCGGCATCGCCGTGGAGACCCTGACCGAAGATGCCCACACGGCGCTGAAGATGAACCGCGCCGGCTACAACACCGCCTATCTCGCCATCCCCCAGGCCGCCGGCCTGGCCACCGAGAACCTGGCGCGCCACATTCGCCAGCGCGTGCGCTGGGCACGCGGCATGGCGCAGATCTTCCGCGTCGACAATCCGCTCAAGGGCAGGGGACTGCGGCTGGGCCAGCGGCTGTGCTACCTCAATGCCATGCTGCACTTCTTCTATGGCCTGCCGCGCCTGATCTTCCTGACCGCGCCGCTGACTTACCTGTTCTTCGGGGCCCACATCTTCCAGGCCTCGGCGCTGATGATCACGGCCTACGTGCTGCCCCACGTGCTGCACGCCAGCCTGACCAACTCACGTATCCAGGGGCGCTTCCGCCACTCTTTCTGGAACGAGGTCTACGAGACCGTGCTGGCCTGGTACATCCTGGGGCCGGTGCTGCTGGCGCTGGTGAACCCCAAGCTGGGCGGCTTCAACGTCACCGACAAGGGCGGCATCATCACCGATGACCACTTCGACTGGAAGCTGGCGCGTCCCTACATCGTGCTGCTGCTGCTCAACGTGGCGGGCCTGGGCTTCGGCATCTGGCAACTGATCCATGGCGACCCCAATGCGGTCACCACCATCCTCATCAACATGGCCTGGACGCTCTACAACGTCATCATCGCCAGCGCCGCCATGGCCGTGGCTTCCGAAACCCGCCAGGTGCGCAGCGAGCCGCGCGTGGCCGCCGAACTGCCGGTGCGCATCAAGCTCGACGATGGGAGCATCATCGAGGGCAAGACGCTGGACTTCTCGCAGAAGGGCATCGGCCTGCGCCTGCCGGCCGGCGCCAGCATCGCGCGCAATGCCCGCATCGAGGTGACGCTGTTCCGCAATGCGCAGGAAAAAGTTTTCCCTGCGGTCGTGGTGTTCAGCCGCAACGACATGGTGGGCGCGCAGTTCCACGAACTGACGCTGCGCCAGCAAAGCGAACTGGTGCGCCTGACCTTCTCGCGCGCCGACATCTGGGCCAACAACTGGGGCAAGAGCCGTCCCGATACTCCCCTCAAGGCCTTGCGTGAAGTGGCCGGCATCGGCATGAACGGCGTGAGGCAATTATGCAAGGCCACGCTGCTGCAGTTGCGCCACTGGCGCAGCGCGCGGCGCGCGCCTGCTCCCGCAGCCCCGGCAGCCACTGCGCCTGCTCTCGACAACACTCTGGAAAAACAATAATGAAATCCAAGGCTTCACAAGCGCAACGACTCCGGTTGCGCCAGCGTTCCCTGTGCCTGATGCTGGCCGCCGCGATGACCGCAGGCAGCCTGCCGCTGCCGGTCCTGGCCGCATCCCAGGCGGCCTCGCCGATTGCCGCAGCCACGCCGGGACAGCCCGCAGCGGTGCCGGTGGCGGGCGACCCTTACGTCTTCAGCTTCAAGCAACTGGGCCGCAACGGCTCGATGAACCTGCATGGCGTGGATGCCACCGACAGTGTCAACTTCGACGTGCCGGTCTCGCTGGTGGCCACCGGTGCGCATGTGACGCTGTATTACACGTATTCGCCGGCGCTCCTGCCGGACCTGTCGCAGATCAACGTGATCGTCAACGACGTGGTGGCCGGCAGCATCCCGTTGCCCAAGGAAAGCTCGGGCAGCATGCAGACGGCCAAGGTCGAGATCCCGGCCAAGCTCATCACCGAATTCAACCGCCTGAGCCTGCAGTTCATCGGCCACTACACCATGGGATGCGAAGACCCCTTGCATTCCAGCCTGTGGGCGCGCGTGGCCAACGGCTCCACGCTGGACCTGGAGACTACGGCACTTCCTCCCAAGGACGACCTGGCGCTGATGCCCTTGCCCTTCTTTGACCGGCGTGACATCCGCATGCTGAGCCTGCCTTTCGTCTTTGCCGGCAATCCCGACAACGGCACGCTGGAAGCTGCCGGGTCGCTGTCGTCCTGGTTCGGTGCGCTGGCCGCCTATCGCGGTGCGCGCTTCCCGGTGCAGGTCAATGCCTTGCCCCCGCGCGGCAATGCGGTGGTGATGGTGGCCGGTGAAGCCGCGGCCACTGTAGCCGGCGTCGCCGTGCCCGCACCGAAGGGACCGACCCTGACCGTGCAGCCCAATCCCAATGATGCCAACGGCAAGCTGCTCATCGTCTCCGGCCGCAACGTGGCCGAACTCAAGCAGGCCACTGCTGCCCTGGCCCTGGGCGGCAAGGGCCTCTCGGGCAGCTCGGTGGTGATCGACAAGCTGCAGCCGCTGACCCCGCGCCAGCCCTATGACGCGCCCAACTGGCTGCCCACCGACCGTCCGGTGAAGCTTTCCGAACTGATCGATCCCAAGCGCCTGAACGTGTCCGGCTACAATCCGGGCGAGATCACCATTCCGCTCAACTTCCCGCCGGCACTCTCCAGCTGGCGCCAGGATGGCGCCAAGCTCAAGCTGGTGTATCGCTATACGCCGCAGCCCAAGTCGTCCAACTCGTCCTTCATGGTCAGCCTCAATGATGGCCTGATCAAGTCCGAGGTGCTGCTGCCGCAGGACAAGCTGGAGAAGAGCCTGCTGGCCGCCATCAAGGATGAGGCGCTGACCCGCGAGATGAACGTGCGCCTGCCGCTGAACCTGGCCGGCCCGCAATCGCGCCTGCAACTGCGCTACATGTATGACTTCGTCAAGCAGGGCGAATGCCAGGACATCATCATCGACAACGTGCGCGGCAGCATCGATCCGGAATCCACCATCGACCTGCGCGGCTACGACCACTTCATGGCCATGCCCAACCTGGGCGTGTTCAAGGATGCCGGGTTCCCCTTCACGCGCATGGCCGATCTTTCGGAGTCGGCCGTGGTGCTGCCCGACAATGCCAGCGCCGAGGACCTTGGCGCCTACCTGTCGCTCATGGGCCGCTTCGGCAGTGCGACCGGCTATCCCGCTACAGGCGTGGCAGTGACCCAGGCGGCGACGGTGGACAAGGTCGCCTCGCGCGACCTGCTGGTGCTGGCTTCGGGCCAGAACCAGCCCCTGCTCAAGCAGTGGGCCGATCGCCTGCCGGCCGCCGTGACGGGCGACAAGCAGCGCTTCGAGCTGGCCGACCTGACCCTGCGCGTGCGCAGCTGGTTGAAGCTCGATGACGACGATGCCGCCAAGCGCCGTGCGCGCTTGTCGCTGGCGTTCTCGGGCGGCGAGCCGACCTCCTACCTGACTGGTTTCGAGTCGCCCCTCGACAGTGGCCGCAGCGTGGTGGTGCTGGCCGGTGGCGATGCCACGGGCCTGGACCAGATCCTGGCCGCCATGGCCAGCAAGGACCCCGAAGCCGAGACCATCCAGGGCAGCCTGGTGGCCGTGCGTGGGACGGTCATTGATCCGCTGTTGGCCGAGGAGAGCTACTTCGCCGGCAGCATGTCACCGCTGCGCATGCTGCGCTGGTGGCTCTCGCGCCATGTGCTGGCCATGTTCGTGCTGATCGGCGGCGGCATCCTGCTGCTGGGCGGCCTGGCCTACCTGACCCTGCGCGCCAAGGCGAGGAAGCGTCTCAATGCCTGACCTGCCGTTCCAACCCTTGCGACGCAACGTGTTCAAGGCCATGGCCGCACTCGCGCTGGGCGCCGCCGCTGGCACCGCCAGTGCCGCGCCGTCAGCTTGTGCAGCCGCTGACTGGCCTGCCTGGCAAGCCTGGGCCAGTGCCCATGTGCAGCCCGATGGCCGGGTCCTGCACTCCAGCCTGCTGCCCAATCACACGACCTCCGAAGGCCAGTCCTACAACCTGCTGCTGTCCCTGATTGCCAACGATGCGCAACGCTTCGAGCAGATCTGGAGCTGGACCCGCGACAACATGATGGCCGCCGACGCCGCCAACCGCCTGCCCGGTTGGCTGTGGGGGCAGGGCGCCGATGGCAAGTGGCAATTGCAGGATGCCAATTCGGCCTCGGACGCCGACCTGTGGATTGCCTATGCGCTGCTCGAAGCGGCGCGCCTGTGGCAGCGCCCGACCTATCGCAGCGATGCGCTGCGCCTGATCGAAAGTATTGAAGCGCGCCTGGTGGTGGACCTGCCGGGCCTGGGCAAGATGGTCTTGCCGGGACCGCAGGGCTTCAGCCAGCGCAACCAGGCCTGGACGCTCAATCCGAGCTACCTGCCGCTGCCGCTGCTGCGCCGCTTGCACAAGGAGCGCCCCAAGGGCCCCTGGCAGCAGGTCGCCAGCAACACCGTGCGCATGATCCAGGCTACCAGTCCCAAGGGCTATGTGGCCGATTGGGTCGGCTACAAGATGAGCTCGGTGCAGACCGGGCAGTTCATGGTCGATCCGGCCAAGGGCGAGCTGGGCAGCTATGACGCCATCCGCGTCTACCTGTGGGCCGGCATGACCTCGCCGCGCGACCCCGACGCCGCCCCCTTGCTGGCGGCGCTGGACGGAATGCGGCAGGCCATCCTGGCCACCGGTGCCGTCCCCGAGAAAGTGAAAGTCACCACCGGTGCCGCCGAAGGGCAGGCACCGTTCGGTTTTGGTGCGGCGATGCTGCCTTACCTGCAAGCCAAGGGCGAGGCCAAGCTGGCCGCGCTCTGGCAAGCCCGCGCCGCGCAGCAACTGGAGAGCGGATTGACGCAGCCTGCGATGCAGCCGGAAATCCTTTACTACAACGTCATGCTGGGCCTGTTCGGAATCGGATGGGCGGAGCAGCGATATCAGTTCCGCGATGACGGAACACTCAATCTGTCCTGGGAGAAGTCATGCGTACGCGCCGTACCACGCTAGCCATCGGAGTGCTCAGCGCACTGCTGGGCGCATCGGCCGCACCGGCCCTGGCCGCGCCTGCGGACCTGCAGTCCCAGCTGGTGGAGCAGGGCCAGTACTGGCAGGCGCGCAACAACAACCAGCGCGCCGCCGAGGTCTGGCAGAAGGTGCTGCAGTTGGACAATGCGCAGGTCAATGCCCTGTACGGCATGGGCCTCATTGGCGTGAAGCAGAACAAGCCGCAGCAGGCCAACCAGTACTTGGAACGTCTGCAGGCGCTCTCGCCGCAACCCTGGCAAGCCGCTCAGCTGATGCAGGACATCGCCCTGGCCCGTCCGGAAAACCAGGCCCTGCTGGCCGAAGCGCGCCGCCTGGTCGATGCCGGCGAGCGCGACCGCGCCACCGATACCTTCCGCAAGATGTTCAATGGCCTCACGCCCTCGGGCACGGTCGGCCGCGAGTACTACAACAACCTCGCCTTCAACGATGCCAGCTGGCCGGAAGCGCGCAAGGGCATGGAACGCCTGCTGCGCGAAACCCCCGGGGACAGCATCCTGGCGCTGTTCTACGGCAAGCAGCTGGCGCGCCATGAAGACAGCCGCGTGGAAGGCATCCGCGTGCTCTCGCGCCTGACCAAACAGACCGACATCGCCGGCGACGCCGATGAAAGCTGGCGCCTGGCCCTGACCTGGCTGGGTCCGCCGAGCCCGGCGCAGGCACCGCTGTTTGAAGAATTCCTCAAGGTCCATCCGGACGACAAGGACATCCGCGACCTGCTGGCCAAGGGCCGTTCGCAAGTCGCCTCCGCACAGCAGCCCACGGTGCTCTCGCGTGGCCTGCAGGCCTTGGAAAAGGGCGACCTGCAGGAAGCCGAGAAAGCGTTCCAGGAGCGCCTCTCCAGCCATCCCGATGAAACCGATGCGCTCGGTGGCCTGGGCGTGGTGCGCCAGCAGCAGAACCGCCTGGCCGACGCCGAGCCGCTGCTGGCCCGTGCCGTCGCCAAGGGCGGCAGCGGCTGGAAGAAGGCGCTGGAGAGCGTGCGCTACTGGCTGCTGATCCAGCGTGGCCGCGAACTGCAGGCCCGCGGCCAGACCCGCCAGGCGCAGGATGCGCTGACCCAGGCGCTGCGCCTGGATCCGAAGAACACCGACGGCCTGGTCGCCATTGCCGACATCGAAGCCACGGCCGGCCAGTTCGAGGCCGCCACCGCGCACTATCGCCAGGTGCTGGCGGCGCAGCCTGCGCAGGTGGGCGCCATTCGCGGACTGGTCAACGTCCTCTCGCAGACCGGCCACGCCGATGAAGCGCTGCGCCTGCTCGACAAGCTCACCCCGCAGCAGCAGGCCGAGTTTGGCGACCAGGGCCGCCTGCGCGCCTTGCGTGCGACCCAGCAGGCCAACCTGGCCGAGCAGCGCGGCGATCTCAATGCCGCGCTGGATGCGCGGCGCGAGGCGGTGCGCAACGATCCCGACAATGTCTGGACCACCTTCGACCTGGCCCGCCTCTACATCAAGGCCGGCCAGTCGCGCCAGGCGCGCGTGACCATCGACGACTTCACCCGCGAACATCGTGACAACGTCGATGCGCTCTACGCCAGCGCCTTGCTGTCGGCGGAGATGGAGCAGTGGCAGGATGCGCTCGATACCCTGCGCCGCATCCCCGATGCCCGTCGTACCGCAGCGATGACCGATCTGTATCGCCAGGTCACGCTGACCATCCAGGTCGGCCATGCGACTGAACTGGTCAAGACCGGCCAGCGCCAGGAAGCCCTGGCCCTGCTGGACCGCGTGCAGGGTGAAGCAGCCGGCAGTGCCGAACGCACCGGCACGCTGGCCTCGGCCTATGTGGATGCGGGCGATACCCCGCGCGCCATGGCGCTGATGCAGCCGCTGGTCTCCCCGCCGGCTACGCCCACGGCCGCCACGCGCCTGCAATACGCCTCGGTGCTGCTCAAGGCTGGTGAAGATGCGCAGGTCTACAGCGTCCTTACGGCCTTGCAAAACCAGAACATGGATGTGGCCACGCGCAAGCAGTTCGACGACCTGCGCTATCTCTACCGCGTGCGCCAGGCTGAACGCCTGCGCGAGGGCGGCGACCTGGCGGCGGCTTACGACACGCTGGCCCCGGCGCTGTCGCAGCGGCCCACCGATGTCGGCGCTCTCTCGGCGCTGGCCCGCATGTTCAATGCGGCCGGCGACAATGAGCGCGCCCTGGCGCTCTACAAGCCGCTGGTCCAGCGCAACCCGCGCGACGTCAACGTGCTGCTGGGCGCGGCCGATACGGCCATGCAGGCACGCGAGAACAGTTACGCCCTGGGACTGCTGGATCAGTTCGGCAAGCTCGAGAGCAGCGACCCCGCGACCCTGACCGAAGCCGCCCGCCTCTACCGCGCCCTGGGGCGCGTGGGCGAAGCCACGGCCCTGCTGCGCAAGGCGGTGGCCATCGAAAACGGCGCACGCCAGCGCAGCCTGGCCGCCCAGGGCAACGGTTTCGATCCGGCCATCAATCCCTTCCGCACCCAGCGCCGCCTGCCGGGCAACGAGAACGTGGCCGCCATTCCGCCACCGGCGGAAACCTTGCTGCGTCCGGCCGTCATGACCGCAGCCGCACCGACGGCGGCCGACGTGCTGCCGATGCCGGCAGCGGCCCGTCCGGTGGCTGCACCGGCCACCCCGGCGGTGGCCTACGGCCAGGCGCTGGGCCCGGTCTTCAGCAATGCCAGCCCGGCCCCGGCGCAGATGGTGCAGGCCCCCCAGCCAGGCTCGGCCCGCGCTTATGCGCAGCAACCTGCGGCCGCGACCACGGCCTTGCCGGGCGCGGCGACCGCCGCCCAGCGCGCGCTGCTGGCGCTGCAAGGGCAGGGTGGCCTGCCGGCCGACAATCTAACGCCGGCGCAGCGCGCCCTCAACGACATCCTGCAATCCCGCAGTCCCTACGTCACGCAAGGCGTGGTGGTGCGCGGTAACGCCAGCGAATCGGGCCTGAGCCGCATCAACGACATCGAAGCCCCGCTGGAAGTGAACATGCCCGTGGGCAACGACCGCGTGGCCGTGCGCGTGACGCCGGTGTCGCTCGATGGCGGCACCCTCACCGACGAGGCCGCCAGCCGCTTCGGCGGCGGCGGTGCCAGTGCCACCGGCATTGGCAAGCAGAGCGTCAGCGGAGTCGGTATGGCCGTGGCCTATGAGCGCCCGGAAGATGGCATCAAGGCCGACATCGGCACCACGCCCAGCGGCTTCAAGTATTCCAACGTGGTCGGCGGCGTGAGCGTGGAGCAGCCCGTGGGCGGCAGCAGCACCAATCGCTTCGGCGTGAACCTGTCGCGCCGTGCGGTCAACGACAGCATCACCTCCTTTGCCGGCAGCACCGATCCGCGCATCGGCCGCTCCTGGGGCGGCGTGACCGCCAACGGCGGCCGTGCCGAGATGAGTTCGGATGATGCCCAGACCGGGGTCTACGCCTATGGCGCCCTGCACAGCCTGCAGGGCCGCAATGTCGAATCCAACACGCGGGTGGAACTGGGCGGCGGTGCCTACCAGTACCTGGCCAACGGCAACGACGAGAAGATGACGGCCGGGGTCTCCGCCACCGTCATCAGCTACGCCAACAACCAGAACTTCTACACCTATGGCCACGGCGGCTACTTCAGCCCGCAGGCCTACCTGGGACTGGGCGTGCCGGTGACCTGGGCCAAGCGCACCGACCGCTTCAGCTTCCAGCTCAAGGGTTCGGTGGGCATGCAGTATTTCCGCCAGGACGGGGCCGATTACTTCCCCACCGACGCCGCCCTGCAAGCGGCCAGCGGCAAGACTTACGCGCAGCAGACCAAGACCGGCATCGGCTACAGCCTGGAAGGCAGCGGCGAATACCGCTTCGCGCCGCGCCTGTTCGTGGGCGGCACGCTGCGCCTGAACAATTCGAGCGACTTCCGCGAACTCAACGTCGCCATGTACTTGCGTTACACCCTGGAGAACATGCAGGGCAGTTTCCTGACCTTGCCGGTCAGCCCGTATCGTTCGCCGTACTCCAACTGACTTGATTGAACATTTTTTGATAGAGAGATTGCCATGGCAGCTGCATCCATTCTCGCTGGTCTGAGTATCCTGGTCCTGGGCGAAAGCCACATGAGCCTGGCCGACCACCTCACCGAACCCTTGAACGCCAAGCTGGTCCAGATGGGCGCCAAGGTCCACTCCATCGGCGCCTGCGGCGCCAGCGCCGGCGACTGGCTGACCACCAAGAAGGTCGACTGCGGCGCCGAGCAGATCGACAACGGCAAGATCCAGATCAAGGGCCGCGATGCCAGCACCACGCCCATCGCCGAACTGATCGCCAAGGACAAGCCGGATCTGGTGGTGCTGGTCATCGGTGACACCATGGCTTCTTACGACAAGCCGGCCTTCCCCAAGGCCTGGGCCTGGCAAAGCGTGACCAGCCTGACCAAGGCCATTGCCGCCACCGGCGCCAAGTGCGCCTGGGTCGGCCCGGCCTGGGGCAAGGCTGGTGGCATGTACCAGAAGAACGATGCGCGCACCCAGCTGATGTCGCAGTTCCTGGCTGCCAACGTGGCGCCCTGCACCTACATCGATTCGCTGGCCATGTCCAAGCCGGGCCAGTGGATCACCACCGATGGCCAGCACTTCACGGTGGCCGGCTACAAGTCCTGGGGCTCGGCCATCGGCGATGCGCTGGGCAAGCTGCCGGCCGATGCCGTGAGCGCCAAGGGAGCCAAGAAATGAGCGTGCTGCGCGCACTGACCGCAAGCGCCGCCCTGCTGGGCTGCGCGGGAGCGATGGCCGCTGACATCCCGCTGTATCCGACCGGCCCGGCCGAGGATGCCGCCTTCATCCGCTTCATCAACGCCACGCCGGACGCACTGCAAGTGGTGGCCCAGAAGGGCCAGCCGCCGCTGAAGCTGGAGGCGGCCAAGCCGGTCTCGTCCTTCTTCCCCGTGCAGGCCAAGTCCACCATCAAAGGCACCCTGACGGTGGCCGGCAAGAGCCTTGAACTGGGTGTGCAGGCCAAGCCGGGCGAGTTCGCCACGGTGGTGGTGCTGCCGGACGCCAAGGGTATCCGCCAGGTCACGGTGCAGGACAATCCGGATGATTTCAATGGCCTGAAGGCCTCGCTGGCCTTCTTCAATCTGGACGCTTCCTGTGCCGCCGCCGCCCTGCGTCCGGCCGGCCGCAATGCCGACCTGTTCAAGGGCGTGGCACAAGGCAGCCTGCAGCGCCGGTCCATCAATCCGGTCAAGCTTTCGGTGCAGCTGGTCTGCGGCGGCGCCAATACCGGCCCGGTGCTGGACCTGGGCGAACTGAAGGCGGGTGAGCGCTACAGCGTCCTGCTGCTGCCCTCGGCCAGCGGTCCGCGCTTGCTGGCAGCGACCGACAAGCTGGCCAACTGATCGATTCACGCTGACTTACGCTCCCTGACGCCGACTGCACCACGCCATGGTTTTTGCCTCGCTTGAATTCCTGACGCTGTTCCTGCCGCTGTTCCTGCTGGTCTATGCCCTGGCGCCGCAGCGCGCACGCAATGGCGTGCTGCTGGCGGGCAGCTGGCTGTTCTATGGGTGGCTGAGTCCCCTGTTCCTCTCGCTGCATGTGGTGCTGACCATCGTAGCCTGGGTCGGCGGCCTGCTGGTGGACCGCGCCCGTGCGCGGGAAGAAGGGCAGGGCAGCCTGCGCCGTCCCGCGCTGCTGATCGCGCTGGTGGTGTTCAACACGGCGGTGCTGGTCTGGTACAAGTACGCCAACATCGTCGCCGCCACCGTGAGCGAAATCATGCAGCACTATGGCGCCATGCCGCTGGCGTGGCAGAAGGTGGCGCTGCCGGCGGGCCTGTCCTTCATCGTGCTGCAGGCCATTTCCTACCTGGTGGACGTGCATCGCCGCACGGTGGCGGTGGAGCGCAGCTTCGTCAATTACGCCACCTACATCTCCATGTTCGGCCACTCGATTGCCGGCCCCATCATCCGTTATGACTGGGTGCAGCGCGAGTTGCGCGAGCGCTGGTTCAATTGGGAAAATTTCTCGCTGGGCGCACGCCGCTTCATGGTCGGCATGGCCATGAAGGTGCTGGTGGCCGATACGCTGTCTCCCTTGGTGGATGCAGCCTTCCACCTGGAGCATCCGACCCTGGTCGATGCCTGGATCGGATGCCTGGCGTATTCGATGCAGCTCTTCTTCGATTTCTCCGGCTACAGCGCCATGGCCATCGGCCTGGGTTTGATGCTGGGTTTTCACTTCCCCGAGAACTTCAACCATCCCTATCTGGCCGGCAGCATCCAGGATTTCTGGCGGCGCTGGCACATCTCGCTCTCCAGCTGGCTGCGCGATTATCTCTACATCGGCTTGGGCGGCAATCGTCACGGGGTCTGGAAGACTTATCGCAACCTGTTCCTGACCATGGCCATCGCCGGTCTCTGGCATGGCGGCGACAGCTGGAATTATTTGCTGTGGGGGTCGGCCCATGGCGTGGCGCTGTGCATCGATCGCGCGTGGTCGCGCTCTTCGCTGCCCTCCATTCCGTCCTGGCTGGCGCATGGTCTGACGCTGCTGTTCGTCTGCCTGGCCTGGACCCTGTTCCGCGCGCCGGATTTCGCCACCGCTGCCACGATGTATGCGGGGCAGTTCGGCTTGCATGGCACGGGCCTGAGCGACGCGCTGGCCGTGATGCTGCGGCCGGTGCAGGCACTGGCGGTCCTGCTGGGCCTGTTCTGGATCGTCGCGCCGCTGTGGCAGGCGGCGCTGGAGGCGCGCTGCGGCCAACGCACGGCCTATCTCTGGTTCGTGCGCGCCTGGCCGATTGCCGCCTTCCTGCTTTCCTTTGCACTGATCGCCAGCCGCGAGACCGTGCCCTTCCTTTACTTCCAGTTCTGAGCCGACGATGAGCACGCCTCCCGTTCTCGCTGCACATACTCCCCCTGAGCCCAGCGCCATGGCGCGCCGCGCCAGCCGTTGGGCCGGTAGCGCGCTGGCCGCTGTCCTGACTGCCGGTTTGATTTCCTGCGGCTGGCTGGTGTACGCCGGCAAGATCGACTGGCTGCCCGCCAGCTGGACGCGCGACGACGCCTTGCATGGCGAACTGACGCATCAACTGGCCAAGCAGTTGTCCAACGCCTGGCTGCCGGACCAGGCCGCCAAACTGGAACGCGCCGGCAGCTGGCTGCTGCTGGGCGATACCGGCCCGCGCGTGCGCACCGGCTGCCCCGGCTGGCTGTTCCTGGCCGAAGAGTTGCAGGTCAATCGCCACGCCCAAGCCAACGCGCAGGCCAAGCGTGCCGCGGTGCTGGCGATCCGGCAGGCGCTGGCCCAACGCGGCATCGGGCTGCTGGTGGCGGTGGTGCCGGACAAGAGCCGCATCGCGGCCAGCGCCTTGTGTGGCCTGACGCGTCCGGCCGAATTGAATGCGCGCGCAGCACAATGGGTGAGCCAACTGAACCAGGACGGCGTGGCCGCCATCGACCTCGCCCCCACGCTGGCGCCACTCGGCGCTTCAGCCTACCTGCACACCGATACCCACTGGAACGAGACCGGCGCGAACGCCGCCGCCCAGGCCATTGCCGCACGCATCACGGCCACCGGCGTGCAGGCCACGCCGCAGCAGGCCTTTACCGCCCAGCCGGGCAAGCTGGCGCAGCGTCCCGGCGACCTGGTACACCTGGCCGGGCTGGACTGGCTGCCGCTGCGCTGGCAACCCACGCCGGAAAGCGTAGCCGCCACCGTCTTTACCGAAGCAGCTGCAGCAGGGCAGGGCACCGCCGCCAAGGAGGGCGATGATCTCGATGACCTGCTGGGCGACAGCCAGTTGCCCAACGTGGCCCTGATCGGAACCTCGTTCTCGCGCAATTCCAACTTCGTCGGCTTCCTGCAGAAGGCGCTGGGTGCAAAGATCGGCAGCTTCGCCAAGGATGGCGGCAAGTTCTCCGGCAGCGCCCGCGATTACTTCACCAATCCCGCCTTCACGCAGACGCCGCCCAAGCTGGTGGTCTGGGAAATCCCCGAGCGTGACCTGCAGACACCCTACGAAGCGATCCCACTGGCCCGGTAATCCATCATTAAGCTGACGTTAATGCTGCCTGAATCAGCATTAACGTTGCATTAATGCAATAAATCATTTCCTTTCCGGCGCATTTCCGCTGCGCCGCCGTCCGCTTTGCTGGAGGCCGTCCCCCGGGCCTGCTAAACTTGCCGGTCCGCCCACCGACCGGGGCAGGACCCGGGCATGTGCCTGGTCAACCTCCACGACAAATTGACAGAAGAATTCGACCCCGCTCCCCTTGCGGACGAGCATGACTCCGGCTCCTTCGAGAGTTATTTCCGCGATCCCTCGCAAGCCGCCGAAGCGCCCCTGGCCTGGGGCCTGGGCCAGCGGCTGGACGTGCTGGACGCGCTGCGCGGCCTGGTCTCCGGTGGCCAGGCCGCCGCGCGCCTGCGCATCTGGATGTTCCTTGAACTGGCGGCCCAGCCGCACGGCCGCCTGCAGCGCGAAGACCTGAATCAGCTGTTCTACGCCTTGAAGTCCGAGGCCATGGAAGCGGCCCTGAAGCGCCTGCGCGACCTGGGCCTGCTGGTCTGGGACGCCACCGGCCAGGATTACCAGCTCTCGCCCATCGCCCAGCAGGTGCAAGCCCTGCTGGCCCCGCTCACGCGTGCCGTCGGCGAGGATGACGAAATGGCCGCGCTGCTGGCGCAAGTGGCCGGGGCCCAGGCGCTAGGCCTGTCGGACGCCAGCCAGATCCGCCACCTGCATGCGCAGTTGGCGCGCCTGCACGACCAGTTCGCCGATGCCATCGCCAGCGGTTCGGAAGCCCTGCTGCGCCAGGCCCAGCCGCGTTTCGAACGGGCCCTGAAGCTGGTCAACCGTGCCGGTGAAGCGCTGACTGCGCTCATCCGCAGCGAACACGCCGACGCCCGCCTGGAACGCGAAGCGCGTGCGCTCGGCAATGGCCAGGCGCGCCTGCTGACCATGGCCAGCCAGTTTACCCGCGCCCTGCAGCAGGCCGACCGCCAGCGCGTCACCCTCGGCAGCACCGGCGTGACCAGCTCGGACGTGCGGCGCTGGCTGCAATCGCATCCGGACTTGTCATCCCTGATGGGAGAGGCACTCTCCATCGGGGTGAAGCCCGTCTTCGTCAGTGGCCACGAATTGCTGGACGTAGCCGAAGGCGAATTCGAGCGCGACCGTCCCGAGACCCAGCGCCAGCAAGGCTTGCCGCCGCCGGCCCAGGCTGTGGAAGGCAAGATCGAAGCGCTGCGCATGCCGGTCGAGCTGGGCGAACTGATTGAACAACTGACACGCCTGGGCGCCCTGCCGGAAGGCGAGGACGCCACCGGACTGCAACCGCAGCCGCTGACTTCGGTGGTGCTGGGCGGCAGCTTCGGCAAGGCCGCCTATCGCCTGCAACTGCTGCCGCTGCTGGGGGACGCCCAGGCGCGCACGCTGCAAGGGCAGACCGGCGACCTGGCGCGCCTGCCATGGCAAGCCGGCTTCCTGCCGCGTGTCGATAAAGTCGATGACCCCGATGTCGCTGCCATGAGCGCCGGGGCCGTCCATCCAGATCCATCCCGGGAAAGACCGAATGAGTGAGACCCTAGACGAGGCCGGCCTGTTGGCCGCCGAACTGCTGGCGCGCCGCTGGCTGCCCCGCAAGCACCCGCGCGTGCGCCGCGCCCTGGTCGATGCCGACCTGTGGCAAGCCCTGCAGGACCGCCTGGCCCAGGTCGGCCTGCGCCTGGTGGACAACATCCACGCCGACCACATCAGCGTGGCGCTGGTGCGCCCGGCCGAATCGGCCGTCTTCGGCGAGGCCGGCATGAACGCCAACAACAACCTCGACCTGCCGCGCGATGCCATCTCGCTGCTGGTGGTGCTGTGGGCGCTGATCGTGCTGCCCAAGCGCGAGCGCCAGTCCGCGCGCGCCGCCGGCGACGATGCCCAGCAGCAGGACGAAATGTTCCACACCGACAAGCCCATGCCAACCGCCGCCGAGGTCAGCCCGGTGGTGTCCTATACGGCGCTGCTGGCCGACTTCGGCAACCAGCTCGGCAAGAAGACGCGCATGGACACCAACCTGCGCCGCCTCGAAGCCCACGGCTTCATCTTGCGCCGTGGCGTGGATATCGCCGAAGGCCCCTTGCTGGACCTGCTGCTGGACTACGATGCCCTGGCCCCGCGTATTCTTGATGGCGCCCTGGGCGATGTGCTGGCCCGCGCTACCCCGCGCGAGGAGGCGGACACTGCGCCAGAAGCGCAGGCCGAGGCTGATGCCGCTGCCGCCGATGAACCATCCGAAGAGAGAGACGCCTGATGTTCCACCTGCAATCGCTGGAACTGCTGCAGTGGGATTATTGCCAGCGCCTGACGCTGCCCCTGGACGGTTCCATCATCACCATCGCCGGCCCCAACGGTTCCGGCAAGACCACGCTGCTGGACGCCATGCGCACCCTGCTGGGGCTGGATTGCTCGGGCGGTCGCAGCTACAAGACCTACGCCCGCCACGCCAATGCCGACACCACCTGGCTGCGCGCCACGGTAGACAACCGTCCTCATGGCCGCCAGACCTCGACCCGTCCGTTCGCGCGCAACCTGCTCTATGCCGACCAGGTCACGCTGGCCTGCCGCATCGAGCGCAATGGCGGCGACTGGCAGCGCCGCTACTGCATGAGTGATGGCGATGTCGCCATCGAAACCCTGGCGCAGTTGCCCGAGAAGGATTGGCTGGGCCTGGACCACTGGCGCAAGCGCCTGGAAGGCGCCGGCCTGTCGCGTGCGATTGCGCGCGTGCTGGCGCTGGAGCAGGGGCAGACGGACCGCCTCTGCGAATTCTCGCCCAAGGAATTGCTGCGCCTGGTGTTCGAAGTCTTCGGCGACCAGGAAGTGCTGGACCGCTACGAGGAAGCCCGCCGCCATCAGCGCGACCTGGCCGCCGAGGTGACGCTGGCCGAACAGGAACTGGCCTACAGCGAAGCGCAACTGGCGCAGCTGGACAGCCGCGTGACGCTGTATCGCCAATATCAGGGCAAGCTGCGCGAACGCGAAACGCTGGCCACTGAAGTCATTCCGGTCCTGCGCTGGCACGAAGAGCGGCAAGGCACGGCCACGCGCCTGCGCGAACTGCATCGCCAGCGCCTGCATCACAATCACCTGCGCCGCCAGCGCAGCAGCGATACCTTGCAGCTGTCGTCCCTGCTGACGCAGCAACAGGCCGCGCGCGAGAAAGTGACCACGCTGGAGCACGGCAAGGCCGAGGCCTATCAAGCCCAGCAAAAGGCGCGCGAGGCCGAGAAGCCGGTGGAAGAACTGGTCAAGCAGGCCGATGAACTGCTGGCCCTGTCCGCCGTGGAAGGCGATGCCACGCAATTGCTGGCCCGCGTGGACGAACTGGAGCAGCAGAAGAACACGCTGCATGATCGCTGGCGCGACCTGGAACAGCAACGCAAGGACGCCAGCGGTGCCTTGGACCGCCTGACCGGACAACGCCAGGCGCCGCGCCCGAACGACGTGCAGCAATTCACGCGGGCCTTGCGTCAGGCCGGCATCGCCCATCACCTGCTGGCCGACGTGATCGAGATTGCCGACGACCAGTGGCGCGCCGCCGCCGAAGGCGTCTTGCGCGCCTCGTGCTGGGTGGTGGTGCTGGATGATCCCAAGGATGAAGCCGCCGCGATGGCGCTGGCCGAGCGCGAGCGCTATCGCCATTACGTGGTCTCCGATGCCGCCACGGCGACGTCGCAGCCGCCCGCAGAGAGCCTCTTGGCGGTGCTGCGTTTCTCGGCCAAGGCGCCGTCCTGGCTGCTGCGTCAACTGGCGCAGATCCGCCGCGTGGCCGATACCGTCGAAGGGGCGCGCACCGGGGGCGAATGGATCACGCCGCAAGCCTACTGGCGCGATGGCCGGGGCGGGCGCAGCGTGTGGCGCGATCCGGGCGATTACCAGTTCGGCGCGGCCGCCATGGCAGCGCGCCAGGCGTCCATCCAGAAGCGCCTGGCCTCGCTGGATGCGGACTTGACCGACATCGTTTTGAAGCAAAGCGAAGTCAAGCGCCAGCTCGACGCCGCCAAGAAAGCCACCGAGGGCCACCTCGCGGCAGAGGCGCTGGCCCGGAGAAGTGAAGAGTTCGATGAGGCGCGGCGCCAGCTGCCGGCCTTGAAGGCCGCGCGCGCAGCCGCCAGTGAACGGTTCAGCCAGTTCGATGCCCAGCATGCCGAGGCCATCGAACAGCGCACCATCCTCGATGGCAAGCTCGATGCCCTGCAGCGCCGCCTGCGCGACAGCGAAGGGGATCTTGCCGGGCAGGAGCGCGAGTGGCGCAGCCGTCACGACGACCAGCGTGCCCGTGCCCTGGCCTCACGCGCGCAGAAGGGACGCTTCCCGGCGCGCTGGATCGCCGCCGACGCGGTACAGGCCTTGTACGAGAAATACAGCAACGCCAAGCAGGCCGAGCTGCGCATGGCTGCCGTCGAAAACGAACTGGAAACCGGCCAGTGGGAAAAGGATGGCACGGTCGAAGACAAGCACCTCATCATGCAGGGTACGGTGGGCAACCAGCGCAACGAACTGGATTCGCGCAAGATCAGCAATCACCAGGCCGAGGAAGCGGTGGGCAATGCGCGTGAACGCTATATCGACGTGCTGCGTGCGACGGTGCGCCGCTATCGCAAGAACATCGTCGACCTCGGCGCCCTGGCCGGTGTGGTGGTCAGCGCCGACCTGCCGCACCTGGACAATGACGACACCATCCTGCGCCAGGCCGAACTGAAGGTCAGCTTCAACTTCGACGGCAAGGGCGAGATCGGATTGAACGATGGCGAAGCGTCCGGTGGCCAGCAGGTCATCAAGTCGCTGATCCTGCTGGTGGGGCTGTTGAAGGATGACGACATGCCAGGCGGTTTCGTCTTCATCGACGAACCCTTTGCTCACCTGGACGTGCGCAACATCCAGCTGGTCGGCAACTTCTTGAAATCGACCCGCGCGCAATACGTGCTGACTACGCCCATCACGCACAACGTGGAAGTCTTCGAGCCGGCCGATATCACGCTGGTCACTTCGAAGAAGCCGCGCGAAGCGCGCTGGGCGCCGCCCATCGGCGTGCTGCAGCGGCGCTTGCGGCTGGATGCCTGAGCGCGGTTGAACTGCAGGGAGAAAGGAAAAAGCCGGCGATGCCGGCTTTTTTTCAGCGCAATTCGCGCACCAGGCGCGGTGCTGGCGGCAGCAGGTTTGCCGGCACATCCGGCACTTCCGCTTCCAGCAACTGGTGTGCCACGCACTCGCACCAGTGGATGCCGCGCGCCAGGGCCAGCGGTTTGGAATCGTACAGGCCCGGCAGCGAGCGCTTGGGGAACAGCGGGCCGATGGTCTGATGACGGATTTCCACGCCGCTGACGTACCAGGTATCGGCGCGGTTGGCGCACCATACCCGGAACTGGAACGGTGAAGCATGTCCCGTGATTTCGTAACAAGTCATCATCGCTGCACGCTGACCCAAAGCTTTCCTCCTGTGATGTCGGCCGCATTATAAACATCGTCGTGCAAGCTTGCCAAAGCTTGCGTTGCGGGAACCGACTGCCAGCGTTTTCCAGCGAACGGGAAAAAGTGCCGTGGCGCGCGCCGAGGTAATGGATTCCTACAAGGCTTGTAGTCGTTGTCCTGCATGGCTTCAAAGCCGAGTCACCTAAAATGACCCATTACCGTGCGTCCTGGGGGACCGTGACGCCGGAGCGTTTCCCTACCGCCACTGCCGCCCCATGCTGCCCGCCACGTCACGATGACAGGCAGCCATGCCAGGCTCATCAAGGACAGAACAAGAACATGACTTCCGCCCGCACCGAACACCTCGCCCTCATCCTCAACCAGCATCACCAGAGCCTGCTCGACGACTGGCTGCGCACGCTCACTTCCAAGCTGGGCCGCAAGGAAAAGAGCGGTGAATTCGAGATCCGCCGCCAGGCCGAACAATTCCTGGGCCTCGTGGCGCGCACCGTGGAAAGCGGCGCCAGTGCCGACACCGACGGCACCGACTGGGCCGATGTGCGCCACCTGCTGGGCGAAGTCTCGCGCTCGCGTGCCTTGCAGGGTTTCTCTTCGATCGATACGGCCAGCTTCGTGTTTGCCCTGAAGGAACCCCTGTTCGAGCACCTGCGCAGCGGCCTCGCTGAACAACCCCAGCTGCTGGCCCAGGAGATCGCCGCCACCAGTACGCTCTTCGACAAGCTGGGCCTCTACACCATCGAAGTGCACCAGAAGGCGCGCGAGCAGGTCATCCTGCGCCAGCAGCAGGAGCTGCTGGAGTTGTCCACCCCGGTGGTGCAGCTGTGGCAGAACGTGCTGGCGCTGCCGCTGATCGGCACGCTCGACAGCGCCCGTACCCAGGTGGTGATGGAAAGCCTGCTGCAGAAGATCGTCGAGACCGGCGCCATGATCGCCATCATCGATATCACCGGCGTGCCCACCGTGGACACCCTGGTGGCCCAGCATCTGCTCAAGACCATCGCCGCCGCACGCCTCATGGGCGCGGACTGCATCATCAGCGGCATCCGCCCGCAGATTGCCCAGACCATCGTGCACCTGGGCGTGAACCTGGAAGACGTGACCACCAAGGCCACCCTGGCCGATGCCTTCATGGTGGCCCTCAAGAAGACCGGCTCGCGCGTGACCGTGCAGCACGCTGAGTAAGACATGGAACGCATCCCTATCCTGCGCATGGGCCGGCTCTTGCTGGTGACCATCCAGGTCGACATGCACGACCGCCTGGCCATGACCCTGCAGGATGACCTGACCGAACGCATCGTGCGCGACCGTGCGCGCGGCGTACTCATCGACATCTCCGCGCTGGACGTGGTGGATTCCTTCATCGGCCGCATGATCAGCAACACCGCCTCCATGGCGCGCGTGCTCGATGCCCGCACGGTGGTGGTGGGCATGCAGCCGGCCGTGGCCATCACCCTGGTCGAACTCGGCCTGACCCTGGACGGGGTGCGCACCGCGCTCAACGTGGAGCGCGGCGTGAAGCTGCTCGAGTCGGAGATCGAGTGATGGCTGCGCTTGCGATGCCGTGCGAGGTACATGGTGGATGAACAACCCCTCCTGACCCAGCCGCTGCAGACCGATGAAGACGTAGTGCGCCTGCGCAAGCTGGTGCGCGACCACCTGGTACGGCTGGGATTTTCCCTGGTGGAACAGACCAAGATGGTGACGGCCGCCAGCGAGCTGGCGCGCAATACCCTGCGCTATGGCGGTGGCGGCGAAGCCCGCGTGGATGAACTCCATACCGGCAGCAAGCGCGGCCTGCGGATGGTCTTTGCCGATCAGGGGCCAGGCATTGCCGACCTCAACCTGGCGCTCACCGATGGCTATACCACCGGCGGCGGCTTGGGGCTGGGCTTGTCCGGCGCCAAGCGGCTGGCCGACGAATTCGATATCGATACCGCGCCGGGCGCGGGAACCCGCGTCAGCATCATCAAATGGAAACTCTTCTGACCGCCTCGCGGACCGAACAATGCGTGGCCGTCAGTGAAACCGTCGATGTCGCTGCGGCCCGCCGTGCAGCCGCAGACCTGGCACGGCGCCTGGACTTCGGCCAGGACCCGGCAGCGCGCCTGGCGCTGGTGGTGACCGAAGCGGCCACCAACATCCTCAAGCACGCCGGGCACGGCGAAATCCTGCTGCGCTCCCTCACCGGCCGCGATGCCGGCCGGGTCGCCGTGCACGGCATCGAGATGCTGGCCATCGACGGCGGGGCCGGCATGCACGATACCGCCACCGCCATGGCCGACGGCAACTCCACGGCGGGCACGTATGGGGTTGGGCTGGGGGCGATCCGCCGCCAGTCTGACCGCTTCGATCTCTATACCTGGCCCGAGCGTGGCACCGTCTTGCGGGCCGTCGTGTGGACCAGCCCCGGTGCGCAGGAGCCGTGGCAATGCGGCCTGGTCTGCCTGCCACTGGCCGGCGAACAGGAGTGCGGCGATGCCGGCTGGGCGGCCGCTATCGATGATGGCGTACTGCTGATGCTGGTCGATGGACTGGGCCATGGCGAGGCCGCCGCCGATGCGGCCGACACCGCCGTGCACACCCTGGCCGCGCTGGCCGCCAGCAGTCCCGGCATGCCGCCGCCGGTGCTGGCCATGCACCTGCACGCGGCCTTGCAAAGGACGCGCGGGGCGGCCGTGGCGATTGCCCGCATCGATGCCCATGCCGGGCAGGTGCAGTTTGCCGGGGTCGGCAACATCGCCTGCTGTACCAGCCTGGACGGACAGCGACGGCACCTGGTGTCCATCAACGGCATCGTCGGCCACAACCTGCGCAAGGTGCAGGCCTTCGATACCCCTTGGCAGGAGGAGATGGTACTCATCCTCCATTCGGACGGACTGACCAGCCGCTGGTCGCTGGACCCGTATCCCGGGTTGGAGCAAGCCCATCCGGCTTTGATTGCAGCCGTACTCTATCGTGATTGTTATCGTGGCCGTGACGACGTCAGCGTCATGGTCATTCGCCAGGGAGCGATCCCATGACGCAGCGCCTGCTCACCGTTTCCATCAGCAGCGAGATCGACGTAGTCGGTGCGCGCCAGCGTGCGCGGCAGATCGCCGACCTGTGCGGCTTCGCCCAGCAGGACCAGGTGCGCATTGCCACCAGCGTTTCCGAACTGGCGCGCAACGCCTTCCGCTACGCCGGGCGCGGCCAGGTGGAGTTCGCCATCGAAGGCAGCACCGCACCGCAGACCTTGCTGATGACCGTGCGCGACCAGGGACCGGGCATTGACGACCTGGCCCTGGTGCTCTCCGGCCAATACCAGTCCAGCACCGGCATGGGCATGGGTTTGCTGGGGGCGCGCAAGCTCGTGGATGCCTTTGACGTGCAGACCGCCAAGGGGCAGGGCACCACCGTGACCCTGCGCAAGCTGCTGCCCCCGGCCGCACGCCTGATCACGCCAAGGGAAGCCGGTGACATCGGCGCGGCACTGGCCGCAGCGGCTGCGCCGGCCGGTGTGGCCTTGTTCGAAACCCAGCAGCAGAACCAGGAATTGCTGACCACCCTGGCCGAGCTGAACGTGCGCCAGGAAGAATTGCTGCAATTGACGCGCGAGCTGGAAGATACCAATCGCGGCGTGGTCGCCCTCTATGCAGAACTGGATGAAAAGGCCGACCACCTGCGCCGCGCCGACGAAGCCAAGTCGCGCTTCCTCTCCAACATGAGCCATGAGTTCCGCACGCCGCTGTCGTCCATCCGCGCGCTGGCCAAGCTCTTGCTGGACCGGGTCGATGGCGATCTCTCCACCGAGCAGGAGCGCCAGGTGCGCTACATCCTGGAGGGCGCCAATTCGCTCTCGGAGCTGGTCAATGACTTGCTGGATTTGGCCAAGATCGAAGCCGGCAAGGTCGAGATCCAGCCCGGCCGCTTCCAGGTGGCCGAGCTCTTCAGCGCCTTGCGCGGCATGCTGCGTCCGCTGCTGGTGTCGGACAAGCTGCGCCTGAACTTCGTGGCGCCGGAGGATTGCGAGATGGAGACCGACGAAGGCAAGCTTTCGCAGATCCTGCGCAACTTCATTTCCAACGCCATCAAGTTCACCGAGCAGGGCAGCATTACCGTGACCGCCGAGCCGCTGCCGCAGAGCCGGGCGGTGCGCTTTTCCGTCACCGACAGCGGCATCGGCATCGCGCCCGAGCACATCGGCATCATCTTCGAAGAATTCGCCCAGGTGGAGAACCACCTGCAACGCCACGTCAAGGGCACCGGCCTGGGCCTGCCGCTGTGCCGCCAGCTGGCTACGCTCCTGGGCGGGTCGGTTGCAGTGACCAGTACGCCGGGGCAGGGTGCGACCTTCAGCGCCGTGATCCCGATGGTCCATCAGCCGGAAAAGCGTGCGCCGCTGCCCCTGGCCAGCCCGCAGGCACTGCTCCCGCGTGCCGAACCGGACGCGGCCAGCCTGCCGGTGCTGGTGGTGGAAGACCGTGCCGAATTGCGCCTGCTCTACCAGCGCTACCTGCACCAGTCGGAGTTCCGCATGGTGCCGGCGGCCTCGGTCGCCGAGGCCGAGGCCTTGTGGCGCAATGGCGAGCCCTGCGCCCTGATACTCGATCTCTTGCTGGACGGCAAGGATGCCTGGCACTGGCTGGTGCAGCTCAAGAATGATCCGGCGCGCCGCGATGTGCCCATCCTCATCGTCTCCGACGTCGATGACAAGGGCAAGGCCATGGGCCTGGGCGCGGATGCGTATTTCAAGAAACCCATGGGGCGCGATGAATTGCTGGCGGCACTGCGTTCGCTGGTGGATTCACGCTGGCCACGAAACGAAATACGCGCCCCTGCGGTCCATCACTGAACAGACCCGTCATCCCGCAGCCCTTAGCCACCCACGTCATCCTTGTACGCCATGAGTCATCCCGAACAACTGATCCTCAACGTCGACGATACCGATGCCGCCCGCTACGCGCGCACGCGCATCCTGACCAAGGCCGGGCTGCGCGTGGTGGAGGCGGCCAGCGGCACCGAAGCGCTGGCCCTGGCGCGCGAGTTGAAACCGGCCCTGATCCTGCTGGACGTGAAACTGCCCGATATCCACGGCATGGAAGTCTGCGCGCGGCTCAAGGCTGATCCGGCAACCTCCTTCATCCTGGTGCTGCAGACCTCGGCCTCCTACATCGGCGTGGCCGACAAGGTGCGTGCGCTCGAAGGCGGCGCCGACAATTACCTGTTCGAACCGATCGAGCCGGCCGAGCTGGTGGCCAACGTGCGCGCGCTGTTGCGCCTGGCCAAGGTGGAGCATGAGTTGCGCGAGATCGATCGCCGCAAGGATGAGTTCCTGGCCATCCTGGCGCATGAGTTGCGCAATCCCCTGGTGCCGATGCGCAACGCCATCGGCATTCTCAATACCCGCGCACCGCAGGCTCCGGAGTGGGAACTGCGCGCGCGCAATACCGTTTCCCATCATCTCGATCACATGGTGCGGCTGGTCGATGACCTGCTGGACGTGTCGCGCCTGTCGCACAACAAGCTGGCGCTGCAGTTGCGCCAGGTCCAGGTAGCCGAAGTGATGCAGCACGCCGCCGAATCGACCCAGCAGATGATGGAGCGCAAGCACCAGCCCTTGCTGGTGGACATCGCCGATCCGCTGCTGGCGGTCCAGGGCGATGAAGTGCGGCTGGCCCAAGTGCTCATCAACCTCTTGCACAATGCCGCCAAGTTCAGCCCGGACGGTGCCCGCATCTTCCTGGGCGCACGCAGCGAGGCCGGCCAGGTGGTGCTGACGGTGCGCGATGAAGGCATTGGCATTGCCGCCGAACGGCTGGGCGACATCTTCGGCATGTTTGCCCAGGCCAATGCGCTGGGCCATGACCGCCAGGATGGCCTCGGGATCGGCCTGTCGCTGGCGCGCAGCCTGGTGGAATTGCATGGCGGCACCCTGACCGCGTACAGCGCCGGTATCGGCCAAGGCAGCCTCTTCACGGTGGCCCTGCCGCAGCTGGCGCCAAGCCAGACGCAGGCCCCGGAGACGGCAGCGCCGAGCCTGGCCGACCTGGCGGCGGGCATCCCGCAGACCGGCAAGCGCGTGCTGGTGGTGGACGACAACAGGGACATCGCCGATACCATGAAGGAACTCATGGAATTGCTGGGCCACGAAGTGGAGGTGGCCTACAGCGGCACGCGCGCCATCGCGCGCGCCCAGGAGTGGGTTCCCGATGCCGTGTTGCTGGACATCGGATTGAAGGACATGACCGGCCACGACCTGGCCCGCGCCCTGCGCGCGCTGCCCGCTACACGCGACATCTACCTGCTGGCCTGCTCCGGCTTCAGCAGCGAAGACGACAAGCGCACCGCCTTTGATGCAGGGGTCGATGACTACCTGGTCAAGCCGGTCGACATCGACACCCTGGCGCGGCTCGACCTGCGCCGCGGCTCACCGCCGACCCCCTCGGTGAGCGTCGCCGGCTTCTGATCCGTCAGGGTCAGGCCTGCCCGGTCAGGAACTGCACCACCGCCTGCGTGAAGGCGCGTGGCTGTTGCTGGTTGGAGATGTGGGCCGCATCGAATTCCACATACAGCGCACCCGCAATGGTGGCGCGCATGAATTGCGCGTCAGCCGGTGGTGTCGGGACGTCGCCGCTGCCGGCAATGACCAGCGTGGGCGCGCGGATGCCCGCAATCGCTTCCCTCAGGTCATTGTCGCGCACCGCTGCGCAAGCGCCTGCATAGCCTTCGGCCGGCGTGGCCAAGAGCATGGCTGTCAAGGCCTGGACTTGCTCCGGATGCTGTTGGGCATATTCGGGCGTGAGCCAGCGCGACACCACCGCTGCTGCAATGGCGGAGAGGCCATCACGCTGCACGGTCTCGATGCGGCTGTTCCAGGCCTCGGGCGTGCCGATCTTGGCACCGGTATTGCAGAGGATGAGCTTGGTCACACGCTGCGGATGATGCACCGCCAGCCACATGAAGGTGCTGCCGCCCATGGAGAGGCCACAGAAGTGCGCTTGCTGGATATCGAGCTGGTCGAGCAGGGCGATGACATCGCTGCCCAGCTGCGCAATGGTGTAAGGGCCGGGCGTGACTTCCGATTGACCGTGGCCGCGCGTGTCGTAGCGCAGCACGCGGAAGTGCTTGCTCAGTGCGGGGATCTGCGGATCCCACATCGCCAGCGAGGTGCCCAGCGAATTGGACAGCACCAGCACCGGCAGGGCCGCGTCGCCATCGAGCTGGTAATGCAATTTGATTCCGTTCAGTGTTGCAAAGGGCATGAAGAGATCCTCGGCCCGCCCCACATCACGGTGGGTGCGGGCATGGGTGAATCAAAAAGAGTCAGATGCGCCGGGACTCAGCCAATCTGCGCGATGGCCGAGGGATGCTGGGTCAGCGGAGTGACCGAAATGGTCATGAAGGGGTAGAGCGGCAAGGCCGAGAGGATGTTGTGCAGCTCGTCGTTGCCGGAGACGTTGAAGATGCTCACGTTGGCATACTGCCCGACCACGCGCCACAGGTCGCGCCACTTGCCTTCGCGCTGCAGCTTCTGCGACATCTCCTTCTCGTCCTTCTTCAACTGGTCGGCCACGGCCTTGTCGAGCGTGGCGGGAATGTTGACCTGCATTTGAACCATGAACAGCATGATGTTTGCTCCGTTGTCGTTATGGGTGGAATGTCTTGCAGCGCGCGCCGTGATCGCGAGGTTGAACGCCGGGCGGGAAATCGAGATGTTCGATAAACGAACATAAATCCTTTATTCGCACAAACGAGTTTAGGCGCCAGCGCCGTGAACTGTCAACTTGGGCAGACGGTTTCTGCTGGTCAACGCTGCCTCGTGCGCAGCGCAACAGGCGGCTTGCCCAAGCCTCAATCGCGCCGTTCGGGATTGGGAAAACCGGTCGCCGGGAAGGAGCTGGTCTCGATATCCAGCCAGGCCGGGCGTTCGGCATACATGTCGGCTACCAGTTGCTTGATGGCTTCGATGTACCAGGCATTGTCGTTGATGCGATGCGTGAGGATGATGGGGGAAGTCGCGCGCGGATCGTCGATGAGCCGGTAATGCAGGTCATTGCGCAGCCGTGCCGAGGCCGGGATCAGGCACAGTCCGGATTCGGCCGCCACCAGGCCCAGCGCGGTCTGGATCTCGCGCACTTCGTGCACTTCAGCCGGGTGGATGTCCTGGTCATTGAGCAGGCTCAGGATGTGGTCAGCGAAACTGGGGCGCGGCTCCTTGGGATAGACGATCAGCTTCTGTCCATGCACTTCCTTGAGGCTCACCCGCTGATGGCTGGCGGCCAGCGGGAAAGAGGGCGGGATCGCCAGCACCAGTTTTTCTTCGCGCAGGACGATGCGCGCCACCGTCGCATCATTGCTGCGGATGCGCCCGAAACCGACATCGATGCGGCCCGACTTGAGGGCGGCAAACTGCTGCATCGAGGTCAGCTCCAGCAACTGGATGTCCACCTCCGGATAGTGCTGGCGCAGCTTGCGCACCAGCACCGGCAGGCCGCCATAGAGCGTGGAGGCGACGAAGCCGATGGACAGCGTCTGGCGCTGGTTCAGGCCGATCTGCTGGGTGGCGTTCTTCAACTGCTCCAGCCGGTTGAGGATCTGCAGCGCCTGCTCATAGAACACCCGGCCGGCTTCGGTCAGGCGCAGCGGGCGGCTGTTGCGCAGGATCAGCTGTACGCCCAGCTCTTCTTCGAGCAGCTGGATCTGGCGCGACAGCGGCGGTTGCGCAATGTGCAGCTGTTCCGAGGCGCGCGTGAAGTTGCGCGTATTGGCCACGGCCACGAAGTATTTCAGTTGTCTGATGTCCATGGCCGAAAATCATATCTCACAGAAACTAATGATGTCTAATCCTTTGATTTTTATAGGAGCCTTTATAAACTATATAAAAAAGGTATGAAACTAGACGAATTTGGTGTTGGCAATGGCAGGGCTTCCGGGTGTTCAATGCAGTCCATGGATACCCCACAACACCTTCACGCTGCGGCCCCGGCCCTGATCGACCGGGTCGAGACCTTCCTGGTCGATCTGCCGACCATCCGTCCCCATCAATTGTCCATGGCGACGATGAACGGGCAGACCCTGATGCTGGTGCGCCTGTACTGCTCCGACGGCACCGTCGGCGTGGGCGAGGGCACCACCATCGGTGGCCTGGCCTACGGCGCCGAATCACCCGAGGGCATGAAGCTGGCCATCGATACCTACTTCGCGCCGCTGCTGCTGGGCGCCGATGCCAGCCTGATCCCGGCCATCATGGCACGCCTGAACAAGGCCATCCAGGACAATCGTTTTGCCAAGTGCGCCATTGAGACGGCGCTCTTCGATGCCCTGGGCCAGCGCACCGGCCTGCCGGTCTCGCAGCTGCTCGGCGGCCGCGCCCGCGAAAGCCTGCCGATCGCCTGGACCCTGGCCTCCGGCGACACCGGCAAAGATATCGACGAAGCCGAACGCATGCTGGCCGCGCGCCGCCACAAGATCTTCAAGCTCAAGATCGGCCGCCGCGAGGTCGAGGCCGATGTGGCCCACGTGGCCGCCATCAAGAAGGCCCTCGGTGACCGTGGCTCGGTGCGGGTGGACGTGAACATGGCCTGGAGCGAACTGGAAGCCCAGCGCGGCCTGGCCGGCCTGGTCGATGCCGGCTGCGAACTGGTGGAGCAGCCGGTTGCCTCGGCCCAGGCGCTGGCCCGCTTGAAGGGCAAGCACGCCATCGCCATCATGGCCGATGAATCGCTGACTGGCCCGGCGTCGGCCTTTGCGCTGGCGCGTATCGGCGGTGCGGATGTGTTTGCGATCAAGATCGAACAATCGGGTGGCCTGCGCGCCGCCCAGCAGGTGGCCGCCATCGGCGACGCGGCCGGCATCGAGCTCTACGGCGGCACCATGCTCGAAGGCGCCATCGGCACCATCGCCTCGGCCCATGCCTTCGCCACCTTCCGTGAATTGCAGTGGGGGACTGAGTTGTTCGGTCCGCTGCTGCTGACCGAGGAAATCCTGGCCGAGCCACTGCAGTATCAGGATTTCCAGTTGGCCATCCCCAACCGCCCCGGCCTGGGCATCGTGCTCGATGAGGAGCGTGTGCAATACTTCCGGCGCGATCGCAAGCAAGGGGCGACAGTGACAGCAGCGAGGCCGGCCACCTTGGCCGGATAAAACAAGAAAACGCACTTCCCCAATCAACAAATCCAAAAGGAGACTCAACATGGCAGCCAAGATTTTCAGCACCCCCGAAGTCCAGGACTTCCTGCGCCTGGCCAGCGGCCTCGACACCGAAGGCGGCAGCCCGCGCACCAAGCAGATCGTGCATCGCATCCTGTCCGACCTGTTCAAGACCATCGAAGACCTGGAGATCACCTCCGACGAATACTGGGCCGGCGTGGCCTACATCAATCGCCTGGGCGCTTCCAGCGAAGCCGGCCTGCTCTCGCCGGGTCTGGGCCTGGACCGTTTCCTGGACATGCGCATGGATGCCGAAGACGCCGCCCTGGGCATCACCGGCGGCACCCCGCGCACCATCGAAGGTCCGCTCTACGTGGCCGGTGCGCCGGTGGAGCAGGGCTTCGCGCGCCTGGATGACGGCAGCGACAAGAACGGCCAGACCATCATCATGCACGGCACCGTCTATGGTTCGGACGGCAAGCCCATGGCGGGCGCGCAGGTCGAAGTCTGGCATGCCAACACCAAGGGCTTCTATTCGCACTTCGACCCGACCGGTGAACAGAAGCCCTTCAACATGCGCCGCACCATCATCACCGATGCCCAGGGCCGCTACAAATTCCGCAGCATCATGCCGGCCGCCTATGGCTGTCCGCCGGCTGGCCCCACGCAAGGCCTGCTGAACCAGTTGGGCCGCCACGGCAACCGTCCGGCGCACATCCACTTCTTCGTCACGGCTGACGGCCATCGCAAGCTGACCACCCAGATCAACATCGAAGGCGATCCGCTGATCTATGACGACTTCGCCTACGCCACCCGCGAAGGCCTGGTGCCGCCGCTGGTCGAGCGCACCGATGCGGCCAGCATCAAGGCCGAGGGACTGGAAGGTCCGTTCGCCGAGATCGTCTTCGACATCAGCCTGACCGCGCTGGTCAACGGTGCCGACAACCAGGTCGTGGAGCGTCCGCGCCTGGCCGCCTGATTGCCTGATCGTCCTGCGCCCGCCGCTGGCGCAGGCCAGCCTCATCCCCGCCGACTGCCTTGCCGCGATGGTGTTCCATCGCGACAGGCGGGCTGCACCCTGGAGAAATGACATGACCACCCTTGCCGCCGACAAGTATGACGAGGTCGAGCGCCTGCTCGACACCGCCCTGGACGAAGATGCCACCAACGGCATCTTCCGCTGCCGCCGCGACATCTTCACCAATGCCGACCTGTTCGAGCTGGAGATGAAGCACCTGTTCGAATCGAACTGGGTCTACCTGGCTCACGAGAGCCAGGTGCCCGAGATCAACGATTACTACAGCACCTGGATCGGCCGCCAGCCGGTGGTGGTCACCCGCGACAAGAACGGCGAGCTGCACGCGGTCATCAATGCCTGCGCCCACAAGGGGGCCATGCTGTGCCGTCGCAAGCACGGCAACAAGAGCAGTTTTACTTGCCCGTTCCACGGCTGGACTTTCTCCAACAGCGGCAAGCTGTTGAAGGTCAAGGACGAGAAGACCACCGAATATCCGGTCTCCTTCAACAAGAACGGCTCGCATGACCTGACCCGCGTGGCGCGCTTCCAGAACTATCGCGGCTTCCTCTTCGGCAGCCTCTCGGAAGACGTGCAACCGCTGGAAGAGTACCTGGGCGAGACCCGTGTCATCATCGACCAGATCGTCGACCAGGCCCCCAACGGCCTGGAAGTCCTGCGCGGCAACTCCAGCTACCTGTATGACGGCAACTGGAAGATGCAGATGGAAAATGGTTGCGATGGTTACCATGTCAGCTCGGTGCACTGGAACTACGCGGCCACCATGAGCCGCCGCAAGGAAGGCGGCACCAAGGCCACCGATGCCAACAACTGGAGCAAGGCCGTGGCCGGCGTCTACGGTTTCGAGAACGGCCACATCCTCCTGTGGACCAATACGCTCAATCCGGAAGTGCGCCCGATCTGGAACCAGCGCGAAGAACTGGCCGCCCGCGTGGGCCAGGCGCGCGCCGATACCATCGTGGCCCAGACCCGCAACCTGTGCCTGTATCCCAACGTGTTCCTGATGGACCAGTTCGGCACGCAGATCCGCGTGGCCCGTCCGATCAGCGTGAACCAGACCGAGATCAGCATCTTCTGCTTCGGCCCCAAGGGCGAGAGCGCCGAAGACCGCCGCGTGCGGATTCGCCAGTATGAGGATTTCTTCAATGTCTCCGGCATGGGCACCGCCGATGACCTGGAGGAGTTCCGCGCCTGCCAGGCCGGCTATGCCGGATCGGCCGTGCGCTACAACGACATGAGCCGGGGCGCGCCGCTGTGGAAGCAGGGCCCGGACGAGAATGCGAAGAAGATGGGCATGAACCCCAAACTGAGCGGTGAACGCAGCGAGGACGAAGGCCTCTTCGTCTGCCAGCACCATTACTGGACCGAGCAGATGCGCCAGGCCGTCAGCAAGGAACGCGCAGCCGCAGCGCAAGGAGCACAAGCATGAGCCAACCTGCCCAACTCGATGCGGTCTGCGCTTTCCTCTATCGCGAGGCCCGTTATCTCGACGAACGCCAGTGGGAATCCTGGCTGGAACTGTACGCCCCGGACGCCGAATACTGGATGCCGGCCTGGGACGATGACGACCAGTTGACCGAAGACCCGCAGAGCGAGATCTCGCTGATCTACTATGCCAATCGCGATGGCCTGGAAGACCGTGTCTTCCGCATCAAGACCGAGCGCTCCAGCGCCTCCATGCCGGAGCCGCGTACCAGCCACATGATCGCCAACGTGGAGATCCTGGAAGAGCGCGATGACGTGGTGGAGGTGCGCTACAACTTCCATACGCTGTCGCACCGCTACAAGATCACCGACCAGTTCTTTGGCACCACCCTGGTCAGCTTGCGCAAGACCGAAGGCGGCTTCCAGATCGCCCGCAAGAAGATCGCCCTGAAGAACGACTACATCCGCCAGGTCATCGACGTCTACCACGTCTGACCAGAGCGCAGGAGACATGACATGAGCAGCTATCGCATCGCCCTCAACTTCGAAGACGGGGTGACCCGCATCATTGACTGCGGTCCCAAGGAGAAAGTCCTGGACGCGGCGTTCCGCCAACGCATCAACCTGCCCATGGATTGCTCCGACGGCGTGTGCGGCACCTGCAAGTGCCGCGCCGAAAGCGGACGCTACGACCTGGGCGACGACTACATCGACGATGCTCTGAGCAGCGATGAAGCCGAACAAGGCCTGGTGCTGACCTGCCAGATGATCCCGCAATCCGATTGCGTGGTCGCCGTACCGGTGGCCTCGACCGCCTGCAAGACCGGCAGCGCGAAGTTCGGCGGCAAGGTGGCCGAGGTCACCGCCTTCGGCGAGGCGGCCTTCGAACTGGTGCTGGAGGTGGCGGCCGACGCACCGGCTTTCCTGCCGGGGCAATACGTCAACATCGCCGTGCCGGGCAGTGGCCAGCATCGTTCGTATTCGTTCAGCTCGCCCTCGGGGGCCACGCGCATGCGCTTTCTCATCAAGAACGTGCCGGGTGGCCTGATGAGCAGCTGGCTCAGCAAGGCCGGTGCCGGTGATGCGCTGGAGATGACCGGTCCGCTGGGCAGCTTCTACCTGCGTCCGGTCGACAAGCCCGTGCTGATGCTGGCCGGTGGTACCGGGCTGGCGCCGTTCCTGGCGATGCTGGAGGAGATGGTGCAGCAGGGCGTGCAGCAGCCGGTGCACCTGATCTATGGCGTCACCCGCGACCAGGACCTGGTACTGGTGGATCGTCTTGAAGACCTGGCGAAACGCTTGCCCGGCTTCAGCTTCACCACCTGTGTGGTCGATGCCGCAACCACCCATCCGCGCCAGGGTTACGTGACCCAGCACATGCCCGCCGAGGTCCTGCACGATGGCGCTGTCGATGTCTACCTGTGCGGTCCGCCGCCGATGGTGGAGGCGGTGCAGAAGCACTTCCAGGCCCAGGGCATCGCTCCGGCCAGCTTCCATTACGAGAAGTTCGTCACCAGCCAGCCGGTGGCGGTGGCGGCATGAGCGCAGCGCTCCCCCGCGCCCGCTTCGCCGGCAAGGTGGCGGTGGTCACCGGGGCCGCCCAGGGCATCCTGCGCGGCGTGGCGCTGGGTATCGCCGCCGAAGGCGGCCAGGTGCTGATGGTGGACCGCGCCGGCTTCATCCATGAAGTGGCGATGGAAGCGCCCGAAGGACGGGCCACCGGCTTCGTCGCCGACCTCGAAACCCATGACGGCGCCCAGGCCGCCATGGCCCGCGCCATCGAATTGCATGGCCGCATCGACCTGCTGGTCAACGGCGTGGGCGGTGCCATCCGCATGCGTCCCTTCGCCGAATTCGAAGCGGACCAGATCGATGCCGAGATCCGCCGCTCGCTCATGCCCACCCTCTATGGCTGCCATGCGGTGCTGCCGCACATGTTGCGGGAGGGCCGGGGCACCATCGTCAATGTGTCCTCCAACGCGACGCGCGGCATTCGCCGGGTGCCGTATTCGGCCGCCAAGGGCGGCGTCAATGCCATGACCATGGCACTGGCCATGGAATACGGCGAGCAGGGCATCCGCGTGGTGGCCACGGCCCCCGGCGGTACGCAGGCGCCACCACGGCGCGTGCCGCGCAATGCGCAGGGCGATAGCGCCCAGGAACAGGCGTGGATGCAGGAGGCCGTGCAGCAGGTGACCGGCTCCACCTTCTTCAAACGCTACGCCACGCTGGAAGAGCAGATCGCACCGATCCTCTTCATGGCCTCCGACGAGGCCAGCTACATCACCGGGGCCGTATTGCCGGTCGCCGGTGGCGACAACGGCTGAAGCCGCTCTATCCCCCTCATTGAACGGAGACACCATGTCTGAACGCCAGGCCATCATTCCCGAGGGAATGGAAGACGTCTACGAAAAAATCGGTTATGCACCCGGCGTATTGGTCGGCGATGTTCTATACGTCTCCGGCCAGATCGGGCGCGGTCCCGACATGCAACTGGTGGAGCCGCGCGAAGCCCAGATCGTGCAGGCCTTCGAAAACCTCAAGCGGGTGCTGGAGAAGGCCGGCGGCACGCTGGAGGATATCGTCGACCTCTCCACCTTCCATACCGACATGCGCGACCTGCCCTTGTTCATCAAGGTGCGCAACCGCTACCTGAACACTTATCCGCTGCCAGCCTGGACGGCCATTGGCGCGCACATGCTCGGCGGTGCGCCGGGCTACATCATCGAGATCAAGGCGGTGGCGCATCTGCGCAAGAAGGGGCAGGCCTGAATCGCACCGGATGACTGCAAGAAAAACGCCGGGCACAACAAACACAAGAACACAAAACAACGCCAATCCCGCAAGACAAACGACAACGGAGGAGACCCATGAAGACCCAGGAAGTGAGCCAGATCATCGATGGCGCGCGTTTCACGAAATTCCACTGGATGGTGATGTGCCTGTGCGCATTGCTGCTGGTGTTCGACGGTTATGACCTGTTCATCTACGGCGCCGTGCTGCCGGTGCTGATGAAGGAGTGGTCCCTGTCGCCGGTGCAGGCCGGTGCGCTGGGCAGCTATGCGCTCTTCGGCATGATGTTCGGTGCCTTCGTCTTTGGCCCACTGGCCGACCGCATCGGCCGCAAGAAGGGCGTGGCAATCAGCTTCGTGCTCTTCAGCGTCTCCACCTTCCTGAGCGGCTTTGCCACTTCGCCCGGTGAGTTTGGCATCTTCCGCTTCCTCGCCGGCCTCGGTTGCGGCGGCCTGATGCCCAATGCCGTGGCGCTGATGAATGAATACGCACCCAAGCGCCTGCGCAGCACCCTGGTGGCCATCATGTTCAGCGGCTACTCGCTGGGCGGCGTGCTGTGTGCGGGCCTGGGCATCTGGATGCTGCCCAACTTCGGCTGGCAATCGATGTTCTTCGCCGCCGCCGTACCGCTGGTGCTGCTGCCGGTGATCCTGTGGAAGCTGCCGGAATCGGTCGGCTTCCTGCTGCGTGCGGGCAAGCAGGAGCAGGCCCGTGCCATGCTGGCGCAGGTCGCGCCGCAAGCGGCGCTGGGTGCCGATGTGCAGCTGGTGCAGAGTGATGCCAAGGGGTCCGGTGCACCGATGCTGGACTTGTTCAAGCAGGAGCGCACCCTCGGCACGCTGATGATCTGGGTCGCCTTCTTCTGCTGCCTGCTGATGGTCTATGCGCTGGGCTCGTGGCTGCCCAAGCTGATGGCCAGCGCCGGGTACAGCCTGGGGTCGTCGCTGTCCTTCCTGCTGGCGCTCAACTTCGGCGGCGTGGTCGGTGCCATTGGCGGCGGCTGGCTGGGTGACCGCTTTCCCTTGCCCAAGGTGGTGGTGAGTTTCTTCGCAGTCGGCACGGTGGCCATTGCGCTCTTGGGCTTCAACAGCCCGACCCCGGTGCTGTACCTGCTCATCATCGTGGCCGGTGCAACCACCATCGGCACACAGATCCTGCTGTATGCCAATACGGCCCAGTTCTATCCGCTGGCCATCCGCTCCACGGGCCTGGGCTGGGCGTCCGGTGTGGGCCGCTCGGGGGCCATCGTCGGTCCCCTGCTGGGCGGTGCATTGATGGCGGCAGCGCTGCCGCTGAAGATGAATTTCCTGGTCTTCGCGGTACCGGGGCTGGTCGCCGCACTGGCCATGGGCATCTTCCTGCTGCGCTATCGTCATGGCCAGCGTGCCGTGACGGCCGAGGCCGCGCCGACCGTGACGGCTACGCCGGTTTCGCGCAGCGTTTAAGATCGTAGCTGGTCAAGCCGGTCCGGCACCTGGGATATTGATCCACGGGTGCCGGACCTTTTCTGCGTTCATGCTGCTGCTTTTCGCAAGGAAGCTTCAATGGTTCAACGACAAGGCTCGCTCACCGCATGGGTGGCGGGTTTTCTGGCAGTCCTGATTTCCTATGCCGGTCCGCTGGTGATTTTCGTGCAGGCGGCCCATGCCGGCCAGGTGCCGCAGGCGCAACTGGTGTCCTGGGTGTGGGGCATCTCCATGGGGGCGGGCGTGAGCGGCCTGCTGCTGAGCTGGTGGTTCAGGATGCCCATCATCACGGCCTGGTCGGCACCGGGCACGGCCCTGCTGCTGAGCCTCTTTCCCGCAGTGGGCATGCCGGAAGTGGTGGGGGCTTACCTGATGGCGGCCGTCATCCTGATCGTCATCGGCGTGACCGGCTGCTTTGAAAAAATTCTCGCCTTCATCCCCAAGGGCATTGCGGCCGGCATGATGGCCGGCATCCTGTTCCAGTTCGGGGTGCAGGCCTTTCGCTCCAGCGTGGGTGCGCCGCTGATGGTGTTTGCCATGCTGGCCGCTTATCTCGCAGGCCGCCGCTGGTGGCCGCGCTACGGCATCGTGGTGGTGGCACTGACCGGTTTCGCAGTGGCCTTTGCCGGCGGCCGCACCGAACTGGGTGCCCTCCAGCTGGAATTGGCACAGCCGGTCTTCATCGCCCCGCACTTCAGCCTTGGCATGTTCTTCAGCCTGACGGTGCCGCTGGTGCTGGTGAGCCTGACCGGCCAGTTCCTGCCGGGCATGGCGGTGCTGCAACTGGCGGGCTACCATCCGCCCACCCGCGCCGTGGTCACCGGCACTGCGCTGGCCTCGCTGCTGACGGCCTGCTTCGGCGGCATCACCATCGTACTGGCCGCCATCACGGCGGCGCTCTGTACCGGCAAGGATGCGCATCCGGACCCGGGCCGGCGCTATATCGCCGGTATTGCCAACGGCGTCTTCTATCTCATCGGCGGCACCTTTGCGGCCTCCATCGTGACGCTGTTTGCCGCCTTTCCCAAGGAACTGATCGCGGCCCTGGCCGGGCTGGCACTGATCGGTGCCATCGTGTCCAACATCCGCCTGATGAGCGAGGACGGCAGCCATGCCGAACCCGCCGTCATCACCTTTCTCGCGACTGCGTCCGGCATGACCCTGTTCGGACTGGGCGCGGCCTTCTGGGGCGTGGTCATCGGCATGGCCGCGCACTGGCTGATCGGCCGTCCCGCCCGGAAAAAATGAAAACATGGAGACCCCCCAATGACCCCTCAGCAAGAATCCTTTGATCCGCTCGCCAGCGAAGTCCTGGCCGTGGTGCCGGGCCGCGCGCATGACCTGGCGCGCCTGCGCGTGCTGGCGCAAGTGCAGGCCGCGCCAACCGTGACGGTGGTCGGCAAGTACAACCACGGCAAGAGCCGCCTGCTCAACGAACTCATGGGGCGCGACGTGTTTGCGGTGGCCGACCGGCGCGAGACGGTCACGCTGTCCGAACACCATCACGCCGAACTGCGCTGGCTGGATGCGCCGGGGCTCGACGCCGACGTCGCCCTGCAGGATGACAGCCACGCCCAGGAAGCCACCTGGCTGCAGGCCGATGTGCGCCTGTTCGTGCATGCGGCCAAGGAAGGTGAACTGGATGCGGCCGAACGCCATCTGCTGCAGGCCCTGCGTGAAGACCAGCAGCGCACGCAGCGGCAGACGCTGTTCGTGCTCACGCAGGTGGACCAGATGAGCGACGACGAGCAGCTGGCCAAGGTCAGTGCCGCCATCCTTGCGCAGGCACCGGGGCTCACGCTGCATCCGGTGTCCTCCACGCGGCATCGCAGTGGCGTGGAAGGCGGCAAGTCGCTGCTGCTGCAGCGTAGCGGCATTCCGGCGCTGCAGGCCTTGTTGCGTGACGTGGTGGAGCAGGTGCCGGGTGCGCGCCGACATGAGCGCAATTTGCTCTTCACCGAGATCGGCCAGCAGGTACGGCAGCAACAGGATGCGCTGGAGAGCGGGCTGCAAACGTTGCGCCAGCGCCAGCAACAGCAACGCCAGGATTTCGAGCAAGGGTTGCAGGCCGTGCTGGAGAAAGTGCATCAGGATTTGCTCCCGGTGGTCGAGTTTCAGGGGGACGATCCCGCGCTGGTACCCGATACCGCCGCCGACGAATTCAAGCTCACCGCCGGCAAGCGCGAGCGGGCGCGCATCCACGTCGCTTATTCCCGCGCCTGCATCGCCATTCGTGCGCACCTGATCCAGCATGGCGTGGAAGGACTGCCGGCCAGCCAGCAGACCTCGGTAGCCAGCCTCGATACGGTGATGGTGGCCGTGCTGGGCATCTCCATCAAATACCGCGCCGAGCTGCGCCGCCGTTTCTGTGAACCGGCAGGGCAGGCGCAATTGAAAGAGGCCTTCCTGCACTACTACGAACTGTCGGAAGACCGCCAGGCCCTGCAACAGCAGATCGCCATCGGCCAGGCCGAGTTGCACGCGCATGCGCGCGCGCAGCAGGCGCTGGCGCGGTTGCGCGAAGGAGAGGGCGCATGAGCCGCGAAGAACAGCGTTTCATCGACTCCATCGGCCGCACCGGCCAGGGCGAGGCCGACCTGCAGCCCGTGCTCTCTGCATTGCGTGATTGGCTTGGTGCGCTGGGGCAGGCCTTTGAAGCCGCCCCGCTGCCGGCCAGCGGCCTGCAGTCGGCCAGCCCCATGTCGCGCCGTATCGCCGCCTTGCACGAAGACCGTATCCATCAGGCCCGGCGCCGCGAGCAACAGTGGATTGCCCTCGCTCCCGCCCGTGCGCTGGCCCAGCGCTTCGAAGGCAAGCTCATGCTGCTGGTGTTCGGCAAGTTCAATGCCGGTAAAAGCTCGCTGTGCAACTTTCTCGCACAGCGCTTCCGCGAGCGCCAGCAGGCGGTGCAGTATTTCCACCTGCAAGGCGGCCAATTGGTGGAGAGTGAAGAAGCTTTCCATGAGGGCGCTATCGAAACCACGGCGCGCCTGCAGGGCGTCTGCCTGGGCGACGGGCTGGTGCTGCTGGACACCCCCGGCCTGCATTCGGCCACCGGCGAGAATGCCGCCCTGACGCAGCGTTTCCTCGACAGTGCCGATGCGGTGCTGTGGCTGACCAGTTCGACTTCGCCCGGACAGGTGCAGGAACTCGACGAACTGGCGCGCGAACTGCGCCGTGGCAAGCCGCTGCTGCCGGTACTTACGCGCAGCGACGTCATCGATGAGGATGAGGTGGATGGCCAGATCGTCAAATGCCTGCGCAACAAATCCGATGCCAATCGCGCCGACCAGGAAGCCGACGTGCGTGTGCGTGCTGCCGAGAAACTGCAGGCGCTGGGCGTGGCGCTGCATCAGCTCAAGGCCCCTGTGTCGGTCTCTGCCTATGTAGCCCGCACTGGCGGCGCGGATGAGCAAGCGATGCTCGGCGCCGGTTTTGAACGCCTCTATGCCGCGCTCTCCGAGCTGCTGGCGCCGGCCCTGGCCTACCGTGACCGCAAGCCGGCCGAAGTGCTGCTGCATCATCTTCAGGAGGATGTACTGGCGCCCCTGCAGGGACAGACCTTGCCGGCGCTGCAGGCCTTGCAGCAGCTGCTGGGGAGCGAACTGGCTGCGCTGCCCGCCCAGCGCGCCCGCATCGTGCAACTGGCCTGGCGCGAAGTGATGCCTGGTGTACCGGCCTTGCTGGAGCAGCATGCCGCCAGCGGCGCGGTGGATGCCGTACTGGCCCACTTGCAGCCGCAGTTGCTGCACGCCTTCGACCGCCACGCACGCGCCGTGCTGGACAGCCATGTGCTGGCCACGCCAGCACCGGTGGCGCTGGTCCTGCCTGCGGGCAGCGGATACGAACGCGTAGCCGACGACTTGCCGCCGTCCTATGAAAAACTGTACGAAGCGCTCAGTCAAAGCGTACTGGCCACCCTGGAGCAACTGGCCGATGAAGTGGCAGGGCACTGTACTGCCCGCATGGCGCTACTGTCTGATGCAGTGTCCGCGCAGCAGGACCTCATCGAGGAGCACGCGCGGCGGCTGGCCTGCATTGAACAACAGTTGCGGCCGGTACCGGAGGAAATGGCGCAGCGCTGATGTCGCCATCGGCCCGGAATCTTTTGTCGTGTTAAGGATCACTTAATTTTGCAGACCTACAGTAGCTGCATCGGCGGCCAGCTCAGCAGTGGAGCGGCCCCGATGGCAGCGCTTTCATCCTGAACCACGACAAGGAGCCATCATGGACATCAACAAGATCACCGCCATCAGTGCCATCGTCTTCGGTCTGGCCGGCATGGCGGCCCCCCTGACCCACGCCCAGGACATGCAGGGCTCGGTGGCCTACATGAACGGCGGCATCGGCGCCGGCGAACAGGCCAAGCTGCGTGAAGCGGCCAAGGACTACAACCTGCGCCTGCTGTTTTCCGAAGCCAAGGACGGTGCCTACGTCAGCAACGTCAAGCTGGACGTGGCCGACCATCACGGCAAGAGCGTCTTCAGCCTGCCCGGCGCCGGCCCCATGACCAACATCAAGCTGCCCAAGGGCGACTACGAAATCACCGCCGTCTACAACGGCGTCAAGAAGACCAGCAAGGTCAGCGTGGGTGAGAAGCCCGTCTCGCTCAGCTTGAACTGGGCGCATCAGGACAACTGAGTCCCGGCGCATTCATCGGCCGATCATCGGCCGTTTCCCCCGCCCGTTCGAACCTCACCCATAGCCCGCCTGGCAGAGCGGGCTATGGGTGTTTGATCGCATCTGCCAGCGCCTGAGAAGAATGACAATTTTGTCATTCAACCGTCATTCGAATGACGTTTTGCTTTGCCTAAAATCAATTTCCCCCTTCAATGACGTCTTTCAGGTGCACATTCCCATGATGAACACATTCCTCCCCCGCGTTGTCCGCATCGCGCTTGTCCCGGCATTGCTGGCCAGCCAGTTGATCGCTTCGTCGGCCATGGCGCAGACGCCGCAGCAGGTCGGCATCCGTGGCGCCATCGTCTCGGTCAGCAAGGATCAGCTGGTGATCAAGACTAACAAGGGCGCCGAGCAGAACGTGATGCTCGACAAGGACACCCGCGTGGCCGCCATTTCGATTGCCGACATCAACGACATCAAGCCCGGCAGCTACATCGGCGCGGCCGGCATCCCGCAGCCGGACGGTTCCCAGAAGGCGCTGGAAGTGCACGTCTTCCCGCCCGCCATGGCCGGCACCGGCGACGGCCATCGTCCCTTCGACCTGGCGCCCAACAGCACCATGACCAATGGCACCGTGGGTGACGTGGTGGCCAGCCAGGGCCGCACCCTGACGCTGAAATACAAGGGCGGCGAGAAGAAGATCGTGGTGCCCGAGGATGTGCCCGTGGTCAGCATCGAAGCCGGTGACCGCTCGCTGCTGGCTGCAGGCGTGAAGGTAGTGGTGCGCGCCCGCAAGAACGCCGATGGCAGCCTGACCGCCAACAGCGTGAGCGCCGGCAAGAACGGCATCACCCCGCCGATGTAAGCAGGTGCCGCGATGCCCCGTTCACCCGTTCTTCATCCGCTGGCCGTGCGCATTGCCCACTGGCTCAATGCCGTGGCCATCGCCTGCATGATCAGCAGTGGCTGGGGCATCTACAACGCCTCGCCCATCTTCGGCTTCAAGTTTGCTTCCTGGATGACCCTGGGTGGCTGGCTGGGCGGCGCCATCGCCTGGCACTTTGCGGCGATGTGGCTGCTGGTGGCCAATGGCCTGTTCTACCTGCTCTATGGCAGCGTGAGCGGGCACTTCCGCCGCCACCTGCTGCCGCTGCGCGCGACCGAGGTGGTGAGCGATGCGGTGCAGGCCATGCGCTTTCGCCTGCCGCACCAGCCGGGCGTCTACAACGCGGTGCAGAAGCTGCTGTACTGGGCGGTGATCCTGCTGGGCATCCTGGCGGTGCTGTCGGGTCTGGCGCTGTGGAAGCCGGTGCAACTGGACTGGCTGGCCGATCTCTTCGGCGGCTTCGACTTTGCGCGCAAGGTGCATTTCGCCGCGATGGCCGGTATCGCCGGCTTCGTGGTGGTGCACCTGGCCCTGGTGGCCATCGTTCCCAAGACCCTCATCCCGATGTTCACCGGAGGGGCTGACCACAAGGCCAATGCATCATGAACGACAAGGACGAACGCAAGACCCCGCCGGCGGAGAAGACCGGCAAGATCCTGCTGGCCGACCATCGCCCGGCGCTGTTGAACGTGCAGCGCCGCCTGATGCTGCGCTCGGCGCTCTCGGTAGGGGCGCTGTCGATGCTCTCGGGCTGCGACCTGCAGGACAACGACAGCGTGGACAAGGTCCTGTGGGCCATGTCGCGCTGGAATGACCGGGTGCAGGCGCTGCTGTTCCGGGGCCAGAAACTGGCGCCGACCTACGCGGCCAGCCAGATCACCAATCCGTTTCCCTTCAATGCCTTCTATGACGAGTTCAACGCGCCCGACATCGATGGCAGCGACTGGAAGCTGGAAGTCTCGGGCCTGGTCAGCGACAAGCGCAGCTGGACCCTGGAGCGCCTGCGCGCACTGCCGCAGGCGGCGCAGATCACGCGCCACATCTGCATCGAAGGATGGAGCGCCATCGGCCAATGGTCGGGCGTGCCGCTGAGCTTGTTCCTGCAGGCGGTCGGCGCCGATCTCACCGCGAAATACGTGGGCTTCAAATGTGCGGACCGGTATTACTCCAGCCTGGACATGCCCACGGCGCTGCATCCGCAGACCATCCTGGCACTGGACTTCGGCAAGGAGGCGCTGCCCACGCAATACGGCTATCCCTTGAAGGTACGTGTGCCGACCAAGCTGGGCTTCAAGAATCCCAAGCATGTGGTGGCCATCTTCGTGAGCAACCAGAACCCCGGTGGCTACTGGGAAGACCAGGGCTACAACTGGTTCAGCGGGATCTGAAGCGCGGATTCCCCAAGACGGAATCCGGACGGCGGAAACCGGGCGGCAGATCAGCCCCGGTTCTGCCGGAGTCTTTCCAGATCTTCCGGCGTATCGACATCCGTAAAAATCCCTGCATCCTCCACCGCAATCTCCACCAGCGCCGGGCTCTCCAGCAAGGCCCGCGCGCCGCGATCTCCCTGCAGTGACAGCAAGGCCGGCAGATGCGACTGCGCAAAGCCGGCCGGATTGCCGCGCCGCCCCTGCATCACCGGCACCACCATCGACGCCCCCGCCGCCAGCGCATCGCGCAAGCGCCGCACGGTGTCCGGCTGCACGCGCGGCATGTCGGCCAGCGCCACCAGCCATGCCGACGCATCAGCGCTGTGCTGCAGACCGCAGCGCAGGGAGGCGCTCATCTCACGCGGCCCATCCTTGCCGGTCATGCAGACCGTGCAGCCCAGCGCGCGCAGCGCATCGGCCAGCCGTCCTTCTCCATGCACCACGGCCTGCACCGGCATGACTTCCAGCAAGGCCGCCGCCGTAGCGGTAGCCACCATGCCGGGGCGGCCATCGTGATGGACGAAGGGCTGCAACAGTTTTTCTTCATGATCGCCAAAGCGGCTGCCGCGGCCGGCGGCCAGCAGCAGGGCGAGGGGGGAGGAGGGCGTCGGCATGGTGCGGCAAGGCTCCGAAAACGGGAAGACAAGCGGCCATTGTGCCCAAGTTTGGCCCGGCACGCGGCCATGGCCTGGATGATCCAGCTTGCTGTGCCAGCAACACGCCGCCGGGCGCGGCCCGCCATCGCATCCGCGCCACAAAAATTAATGTTTTACATTTCATAATGTTTCCGCCCTGCTAAATTGCCCTATCCTTGCCTGGCAAGGGGTTGCGGATTGCGTTGCCGTAACGGCATACCATGTTTCTTCTTTTTGATATGGTCGCCTCGGCAGTGCGCTCCTAGAATCGAGGCGGCATTACCGGACGGCAAGGGCTGGCACCGGTCTTGCTGGGGCATCAGGGGGCACACCGGACGGCCGGGGAAAATCCGTCTTCGGGGCGCCATACACAACAGGTGGGATGGGAAGAAGCAAATGATCAAGAACATACGTATCGGCTCGCGCCTGGGGGCGGGTTTTGCCGTGGTGCTGGTGTTTTCCATGGTGGTGGCGGCCGTCGGCATCTGGCGCCTCAAGACGGTGGCGCAGCAGACGCAGCAGATGATGGACGTGCCGCTGAAGACCGAACGGCTGGTTTCGCAATGGAACACGCTGCTGCTCATCGCCATCCAGCGCACCACCACCGTGGTCAAGAGCCGCGACCCTGAACTGGAAGCCTTCCTGGCCAAGGAAGCCGCCGCCTCCAGCAAGGAGTCTGCACAGACCCTGAAGGACGTGGAGCAGCTGCTCACCAGCGAGGAAGAGAAGAAGCGCTTCGAGGCCATCAATGTGGCGCGCAAGCAGTTCCTCGCCATCCGCGACCAGATCTACGCGGCCAAGAAGGAGGGCGATGCGGCCAAGGTGGACCAGCTCTACCAGCAGCAATACGTGGGCATCGCCAACAACACCCAGGGCGCCATGCGCTCCTTGCTGGATTTCGAACGGGCGCGCATCGATGAAATCTCTGCCGACATCCAGCAGGATGCGGCCAGCAGCCAGTGGCAGATCTTCGCGCTGGAAGCGGTGATCCTGGCCTGTGGCATCGCCTTCGCACTGCTGCTCACGCGCAGCATCACGCGGCCGGTACACGCGGCGCTGGCCATCTCGCAACGCGTGGCCGCCGGTGACCTGACCTCGCGCGCCCAGCCCATGGGCCAGGATGAACTGGGCCAGCTGGTGGCCTCGCTGCAGGGCATGAGCGAGCGCCTGCACGGCGTGGTCTCCACCGTGCGCCTGGGGGCCGACAGTATCGCCGTGGCCTCGGGTGAAATCGCCAACGGCAACCTCGACCTCTCGGCCCGCACCGAAGAGCAGGCCGGTGCGCTGGAAGAGACGGCGGCCTCCATCGAGCAGCTCACGTCCAGCGTGCGCACCAATTCCGAGAACGCGCATCAGGCCAATGACCTGGTGAAGTCGGCGGCCTCCGTTGCAGGGCAGGGCGGCCAGGTGATGCAGGAGCTCATCGACACCATGGGCAACATCAATGCCTCCTCGCGCAAGATCGTCGACATCATCGGCGTGATCGATGGCATCGCTTTCCAGACCAACATCCTGGCGCTCAATGCGGCCGTGGAGGCAGCACGTGCCGGCGAGCAGGGCCGTGGCTTCGCGGTGGTGGCTTCCGAAGTGCGCGGCCTGGCGCAGCGCTCGGCTTCAGCGGCCAAGGAGATCAAGCAGTTGATCGATGATTCGGTCTCCAATGTCTCTGCCGGCAGCGCATTGGTGGAACGGGCCGGCAAGACCATGCAGGAAGTGGTGGGCAGCGTGCAGGGCGCGCATGCGCTGGTGGGCGAGATCAGCACCGCCAGCCGCGAGCAGGCCGAAGGCATCCATCAGGTCAACCAGGCGGTGAGCCAGATGGATGGCGTGACCCAGCAGAACGCGGCGCTGGTGGAGCAGGCGGCTGCAGCGGCAAAGTCGCTGGAAGACCAGGCGGGGCAATTGAAGCGGGCGGTGGCCTTCTTTGCCTTGCAGGCGGCGTAGGCCAAACGGGGGCAACGGCAAATAGTGGAAGGGGCCGCAGCATGCTGCGGCCCTTTTCATGCAGGCTCAGGAATGATCAGCAAGGATCAGAAAGAATCAGGCCGCCTTGAGAAATTCCGGCCCGAAATCCATCAGCACGTCACGCACCAGCGTGGCCGTGCTCTGGCAGCCCAGCTTGTCCTTGACGCTGGCGCGATGCACATCCACCGTCTTGACGCTGATGTTGAGGTCGCGCGCGATGAGCTTGCTGGACTGGCCCATGATGACCTTCTCCAGGATCTCGCGTTCGCGTGCGGTGAGGGTCTTCAGGCGCGCTTTGAGCTGCTGGCGGCGCTCGCGGGCGTGCATGTTGCCGGCCACGTTCTTGAGCGTCATCTGGATGCGCTCCAGCATCTGCTGCGAGTTGTAGGGTTTTTCCAGGAAATCGACCGCGCCATTGTGCAGGGCGCGCACCGACATGGGAATGTCGCCATGGCCCGAGACGAAGATCACGGGGATGTCGGCCCCGATCTCCTTCAAGCGATCCTGCAGCTGGAAGCCGCTGATTTCGGGCATGCGCACGTCCAGGATCAGGCAGGACAGGCTGTTGGCGTCATAGGCTTTCAAGAAGGCCTCGGGGCCATCGAAGCATTCGGTCCGGATATTGACCGAGCTCAGCAGCCAGGCCAGCGAAGTCCGAACGGCTTCGTCATCATCGACGATGTAGACCACCGGCGGGTTGGTTTCCATCTGCACTCCTCGTCTCGTCAAAATGGTGCCGGCTTGCACCGGCGCTATTTCCGACCCTCTCGATTTCTTGATGGACTGGTCGGCACAAATCAAATCGTCATGCTTTGACTTATGCAAAAAGCAGGCCTGAAATTCTTGGGATCAGCGACACTGTAACACCCCCGTCCTGACGATGGTCTAGGTATTTTTACCTAGATCGTCTGCCGCAATCCCCTGTGGGGCGGGCGTGTGGCACGGATTGCCCGCACCATGGGCATGCCTTAACCTGCTGTCATCGAGCGCCGTGCTTCATCGGCGTGCATAACAGGGAGATCCCATGAGCACCACCGCCATCCAAAAAGAAACGCCATCCGCACCCGTGGTGCGCGCCCCCCTTGCTGCCGAGCAACTGGAATTCCGCAATGCCATGGCGCACCTGCCGGCCGCCGTGTCCATCATCACCACCGATGGCGAAGGCGGCCGTTGCGGCATCACCGCCTCGGCCGTCTGTTCGGTGACCGATACGCCGCCCACGATCCTGGTGTGCATCAATCGCGGCAGCGCCATGCATGACGTGTTCAAGAAGAATGGACGGCTGTGCGTGAATGTCTTGTCGGACGAGCTCGAGCAACTGGCCATGCACTTCTCCGGTGCCACCAAGGTCCCGATGGAAGAGCGTTTCGGCTGGGATATCTGGGAAGAGCCGGGCGAACTGGGGCAGCCGGTGCTGGCTGATGCGCTGGTGAAGCTCCAGGGGCGCATCCGCGAATTCAAGGAAGTGGGCACGCACTCGGTGATGTTCGTGGAGCTGGCCGAGGTCAAGGTCAATGAGAAGAAGGACAGCCTCATCTATTTCAATCGGCTGTTCCACAAGGTCAAGCGCACGGCGCTCTGAGATTGTTTCCCTTGAGTTAAAGATGAATGCCGTTCAGCGCAATGCTGAACGGCATTCATGCTTTCAGGCGCTCATATCCGGACCAAAAAAAACCGTTCGGATCGGGTAGCGGCTGCGTGGCTACTCAATCCGAACGGCGTGAGGCAGTCTTCAGAGAGCCTCAGAGATCCTCAGAGATCCAGCACCAGCATCCCCGACCTGGCCCGCGAGACACAGGTACAAATCTGGTCATTGGCCGCCTTCTCCTTCTTGGAGAGGCAATTGTCGCGATGATCCGGCTCGCCCTCCAGGAGCGGCACCACGCAGGTGCCGCAGATGCCTTCGCGGCAGGAGGTATCGATGACGATGCCTTCGCGCGCCAGGATATCGACGATGGGAATACCCACCGGGATCTGCACCACCTTGCCCGAGCTGGCCAGCTTCACTTCGAAGGCGCCATCGCCGCCGCCTGCACCTTCCGCAGAGGCAGCAGGGGCCACCGGTGCGGCGAAGTGTTCCAGGTGGATCGCCTCCTCGCTGCGGCTGGCCGCGGCACACTTGACCACCGCATCCATGAAGGGGGCGGGGCCGCAGGTGTAGACGTGGGCGTCCTTGCTGCCGGCTTCCAGGCAGGCCGTCAGGTAATGGTCCATCTGCGCCGGCATGACCGCATAGTGGAAACGCACCTGCGCGGCGAAGGGCGCGTTTTCCAGCAGGTCGGCAAAGGCCGCATGCTCGCGCGCCCGCACGAAGTAATGCAGGGTGAAGGGCTTCTGTTCGGCCCACAGGCGATAGGCCATGGCCAAGAGCGGTGTCACGCCGATGCCGGCGCCAAAGAGCAGGTGCTCCGGTGCGCTGGCGTCGAGGGCGAAGAGGTTGCGGGGCGTGCCCACTTCCAGTTCCGTGCCGGCTCGCACGGCATCGTGCAGGGCCGCTGAACCGCCCCGCGAGGCGGGCTCGCGCTTGACTGCGATGGTGTAGCCGCAACGGTCTTCCAGCGGACCGCACAGCGAGTATTGGCGCATGATCCCGGTCGGCCCGGTGACGTCGATGTGGGCTCCCGGCTCGTAAGCCGGCAGCGGGGCGCCATCGGCGCGCACCAGGCGGAAGGAACGGATGTCGCCGGTTTCATCGGTAACGGTGTCTACGATCAGTTTCATGAGGCCAATACTCGTCGGTTCATTTCAATTGCGAATGTGCGGTGCGTCAGCTCAGAGCAGGAAGCCCAGGGCGTTGAGGCTGTCCATGGAGTTGATCAGGCGGATCACCTTCTGCTCGATCTTCGGACCCTGGGGCGTGAAGCGCAGGCGATGCGTGACGTTGGCCACGAACATCGTGTGCTGCTGGCGCTTGTAGCCCACCAGGACCTGGGCCGAGGTGATCTCCACCAGCTCCTCCGACAGGTGCACCGGCACGAAGCGCGAGACGGTGCGCACGGTCGCGGCCGCATCCACGGCCGACATCGCGTGGCCCGAGGTCAGGCGCTCGATGCGGATCTTGCGCATGTGGGCATTGTCGTAGGCGTAGTTCAGCGTGGCCGCGTAGTCGGTGGTGTCGGGATCGATGGGCACCACGTAGTAGCCATCATCGGTCCACAGGGCTTGCCAGGCGGCGTAGTCCTTCTTGTCCAGCAGTTCGGCTTCCTTCCAGATGAAGGCGATGGCGCGCGCCATCGGTGCGGGGATGCCTTGCAGGGTATCTTGTTGGTTCATGGCGATCATTTCTCCATCATCTTTTTCCACATGGCATAGGCTTCGCGCATGCCGGTTTCATCGGTCGAGTGCGACACCTTGTCGCCGTTGTCGTCCACCCACTCACGGTTCAGGCCACGGTTGACCAGGATCGGTGCATCGCGGCCGGCGTGCGAACCCGCCTGCACGCGTTCCCAGGCTTCGGCATCATCGGGGCTGCCGAAACCGAACGGACCCTGGAAGTGTTCGTGGATGCGCAGGCGTTCGCGGTTGGCGATCTCCGGTCCGCCGTCCATGCCCAGGGCCACGTGGCGGATCTGGGTCTCGCCCACCGACACCGGATGCAGCACCCGGAAGAAGGACATCGACATGGCCACGTTGGGGAACAGGTTCAGGTTGAAGCCGGCGCCGTGCAGCGAGCGCACGATGCGGCGCACCTGTTGCGGCGGCATGGTCTTGGAGAGTTCTTCGGTGACATGAGCGAAGCGCTCCTGCAGTTGTTCGCTGCCATCGTCCACATCCAGGTCCACATGTTCCGGCACCATGATCATGACGCTGTGGCCATTGCCCAGCGAGCGGGTGATGGACTGGTCATCGGTCATGAAGGAGAGCATCTCGGAGGTCTCTTCATCGACCGACGACAGGAAGGTCTTGTGCACCACCGGGAAGTGATAGCCGTCGGTGGTGTTCTCCAGCTGGATCTTCCAGTTGCCCTTGAAGCTGAACTTGTGCTCGCCCTGCACCTTCACGGGGAAGCCCGCGCCTTGCTTCATGAACAGGTCGATCCACTTCTTGGCATGGCCGAGGAAGTCCGACAGCGGTTCGATCTCCTGGTTGAAGGAAGCGAAGATCATGCCGTTGTAGCTCTCCGCACGCAGGCTCTGCAGGGGCAGGTCGGCCTTCTCGATGACGTCTTCATAGCCTTCCGGATAGGGCAGGCCGCGCAGCTTGCCGTCCAGGCCATAGGACCAGCTGTGGTAGGGGCAGGTAAAACCGGTGGCGTTGCCCTTGTGCTTTTCGCAGACCGTGGCGCCACGGTGGCGGCAGCGGTTTTCCAGCACGTTGATCTTGCCGGTCTTGTCGCGCACCACGATGACCGGCTGGCGGCCGATCTGGGCGGTCTTGAAGTCGCCGGGATTCCTGATCTCGCTTTCATGCGCGACCCAGATCCAGGTCTTGTAGAAAATCTTGTCCATCTCCGCTTCGAAGATGGCCGGATCGGTGTAGAGCGAAGGGTCCACCACCGCATCCTGTACCAGGTCGGCATAGGATGAATCGGTCTTGCGCGGGTGGAAGCGTAGCGGTGCGTTCATGGCTTTCTCCAGTGGCTTGCAGTCGTTGTCAGTGTTCATTGGGCGAGCTTGTCGGGGCAGTGCGTGTCAGGGGCGTTGCTTGAGGGCCTGTTCCAGATGCAGGGCCAGTGCGCAAATGCGTTCGTCATCGCCCTTGCGGCCGACCAGTTGCAGTCCGGCTTTCAGCGGGCTGCCGGCAATGGGCACCGGGATGCTCAGGGCCGGATGGCCGGACAGGTTGAAGGGCCGCACCAGCGAGGACAGCATCAGCACCGAGGCCCCCTGGCGGATCGCTTCCAGCGTCGGCGGCAGCGACGGCAGCGTCGGCAGCAGCAGCGCATCGGCGTCAGTCAGGGCCGCATCGACTTCGGCGCTGAAGGCGGCGCGCACGGCTTCGGCCTGGGCCACCGCGTCATCGGTGGTGGTGGCGGCGGCCGAGAGACGCTTCTCGATGTCGGCGCCCAGTTTGCCGAGGCCAAGCAGGTGGCCGAAGGCGTCATGCGTCTCGCGGTTGATGAGGGTCATGCCGGCTTCAAACGCGGCGTGCATGTGGTGCGGGGTCCAGGCATCGCCCGTCCAGCCGCTGGCGGCGAAGGCGGTGGCGACGGCCTCTGCGATCTCGGGATCAGCTTGCACCGTCACTAGTTTGACGCGGGCCTGTGCTACCGCTGCGGTAGCAGCAACGCGGTCAAAACCGGGCGCGATACTGGCCATGGCGCTGATGATGAGATCCATGGTGCGCGCAAAGGGGCCCACGCAATCCAGGCTGCTTACGGCCGGATAGGCCCCGGCGCGGCTGACGCGGCCAAAGGTCGGTTTCAAGCCGATCACGCCGCAGCAGGCAGCGGGCAGGCGGATCGAACCGCCGGTGTCGCTGCCGATGGACATGTCCACCAGCCCCGCGCCCACGGCCGAGGCCGAACCACTGGAGGAGCCACCGGTCATGCGGCTTGCGTCCTGCGGATTGACGGCGGTGCCATTCCAGTCATTGATGCCGGTCATGCCGTAGGCCAGCTCGTGCATGTTGGCGCGGGCGGTGAGTTGCCAGCCGGCGTCGAGCAGCTTGCGCACCACGTCGGCGTGCGCTGCAGCCGGCGGCGCGTCGGCCAGGGCGGCGCTGCCGCCGCAAGTGGGCTGGCCGGCGATGTCGATGCAATCCTTGATGGCCACCGTCGGGCCGCTGCCTCCGAGATGAAAGCGCGAGAGCAGGGCGTGGCCGGTGCCGGGGACGGTGCGTGGTGAAGTGTTGCTCATCCTGCCGCTCCCAGGAAGGCGATGCGGGCCTGCTGCTGCAGGGCGGCGAGGGCGGCCTGGCCATTGCGCTTGCGCGGCGTCGGCAGGGGGGATGAAGAACTTGGCTGGGGGCTCATGGCGCATCCGTTCAAATGGGGCCGACCAGGCTGGCAATCCACGTCGGGCGCGGCATGCAGGCGGTTTCCTTGGCTGATGTGAAGCATTCTAAAAGTCGCCTTAAAATAGATCAAATTGATGTAAAATATTTTTCACATAAGCGGCATGGATAGTGATCGCCGCTTTCCTTGATTTGACTCATCGGGCCCAGGCCCCCGCGCGACCCCATCCGGAGACTGCTATGGCGACCTTCAACAACATGGACCTGAACCTGCTGCGCGTCTTCCAGGCCATTGCCGACGAACGCAGCCTGACCCTGGCCGGCAACCGCCTGCATCTGTCGCAGCCCGCAGTGAGCTATGCGCTGGGCCGGCTGCGCCAGATCTTCGATGACCCGCTCTTCATCCGTACCAAGGAGGGCATGCAGCCCACCCCGGCCGCGCTGGAACTGGCCAAGCCCATCAACCGCGCCCTGCAGGCGGTGCAGGATGCGCTGCGCTACACCGAGCGCTTCGACCCGGCCGCCAGTACGCGCGTCTTTCGCGCCTCGATGACGGATGTGGCCGAGATGATGTTCCTGCCGCAGCTGTGCGAACTGCTGACCGCGCAGGCCCCGCATACGCGCCTGCAGGTGGAGCAGGTCCCCCCCGCACATCTGGAAGAAGCGCTGCGCACCGGCCAGCTCGACTTCGCCTTCGGCAACCTGCCGGCGCTCAAGCCGGTCACCTGTCACGAACAGCTGTTCCGCGAAACCTATGTCTGCATGATGCGCAAGCGTCCTGCCCTGCCGGCGCGGGAACACCTGGAGCTCGACGAATTCCTGGCGCTCTCGCATGTGCTGGTGGAGTCGGCCGAGAGCAGCCATCACCAGGTCGAGAACGCGTTCCGCAATCTCGGCGTGCAGCGCAAGATCAGCCTGTCGATCCCGCACTTCACGGTGCTGCCGCGCATCCTCGGCAAATCCGACCTGGTGGCCACCGTCCCGGCGCGCATCGCCAAGCTCTTCCACAGCGAGCACCCGGACGTGTTCCTTTCCTACGAACTGCCGGTCAAGCTGCCGGCGGTGGACATCACCCTGCACTGGCATCCGGCCTTCGATGCCGACGCCGGCAATACCTGGCTGCGCCAGATCGTCATCGACATGCTGCAGAGCTACGGCCGCAGCAGCTGATCCATCGCCCCTCAAAGCAGAAGGCCCGCCACTGCGGCGGGCCGTTCTCTCCTGCGTACGGGAAGACCACCGGATGTCGGCAGCGGCCTTCCCTCCTCAAGTAGCCCGTGCTCAGAAGCGGTGACGCATGCCCAGGCGCACGGCAGTCTGGTTGCCGGTGGACGACTGGATACCGCCACCAAAGACCGGATAGGCGTTGTAGCCCTTGTCGCGGTCATAGACGGCGCCCACGTAGAGGTCGGTGCGCTTGGAGATCTTGTAGTCCACCGTCGCCACCAGTGCCTGGGCATTGCCCACGCCCTGATTGCGCTTCTGGAACTGGTAAGCGGCCGCCAGATCCCACAGCGGCGTCAATGCATAGACCGTGCCCAGTTCATAGGTGGTGGCCTTGGCCTTGGTGTCGGTGTTCTTGACCTGGGTGATCACGCCGAAGGGAGTGAAGGCACCGATCTGGTAGCGCGCACCGCCACCGTAAATGCGGGTGGCCGCACTGCCGGTGCTGTTCTTGATGTCGGTGTAGGCCAGGGCGCCGCTGAAGGCGCCGCTGTCGTACTGGCCGAGGGCGCTGACGGTACGGCCGGCATTGCTGTTGCCCGCCACCTCACCCATGCCCAGCATGGCGCCAAAGCTGAAGCCGCCGAACTTGGCGCTGTTGTACTTGATGGAGTTGTTGGTACGGTCACCCGCATAGATGTGGTTGTTCAAGGCCGTGCCGTGGGCGGCATCGGCATGCAGGCCCCAGCCGAAGGAGCCGGCCGGCGAGAGCGCACCCATCGCATACTGGCCACCGATGTTGGCCATGAAGTCGTACTGGCGGCCCACGCTGATGGAGCCCAGTTCCTTGCTGCCCAGGCCGACGAAGGACTGGCGGCCGAAGATCAGGCCGCCCTGGCCCAGGCTGCCGTCATCGGCGCCGAAGCCGGTTTCCAGGGTGAAGAAGGCGTTCAAGCCACCGCCCAGGTCTTCGATTCCCTTGAAGCCGATGCGGCTGCCCTGGGCGATGCCGCTGTCCATGCGCAGCAGCGAAGCGCTGCCGCCACCGGTCTTGGGGGCGTTGGAGTAATAAGTCAGGCCGAGATCGATCAGGCCATAGATGGAAACGCTGCTCTGTGCATGTGCCATCCCCGTGCCGGCCGCGAGCAAGGCGGCGGCCAGTAGTTTCTTCTTCATGTGACAAGGCTCCCTGTGGTGTTGCAGTGTGATGGTCGCGCCGCGGTCCGGGTGAGGCCGGCGCGCAGCGGCGAACGCAGCCTGGTGCGGTGGAGGTCTGCGTGGCGTGCATGACAAGTCGTCATGTGTGCCCATCATAGGAAGCACATTTGCGCCAGATCAAATTGATGCAGCGGATAGATGGAATAAGCCCGATTCATGCATGTGGCAGATAAGTCCCCGGCTCTCGAATCCGGTGCATGAATCGGCGGGTGAACGGGATAATCGTGCAGAACTTCACCACGCGAGTGCGCGCGATCACCAAGGCGGCGCGCGCTGCGGTGTGCCTAAAGCTATCTTTAGTTGTGGCGTTCCACCAACGGCAGCGTGAAACAGAAGCGCGTGCCGCAGGTCTCTCCGGGCTGTGCCCAGATATCGCCGCGATGGCGCGCAATGATGTTCTTGCACAGCGCCAATCCGATCCCGTTGCCGCTGACCTTGGAAGAAAAGAAGCCATCGAAGAGCCGCTCGCGGTGGCCGGCATCGATGCCGCGTCCCTCGTCGGCCACCGTCAGCAGGGCATTGCCGGCACTGCGTGCGGTGCTGATGCGCACATGTCTTGCGCCCTCGGGAAAGGCCATCATTTCCTCGATGGCGTTGAAGGCGAGATTCAGAATCACCTGGCCCACCAGCACCTTCTCGCAGCTCACCACCAGCGGCTGTGTGCCCGGTTCGATGTGCAGGTGCACCCGGCCTTCGGCGGCCTTCATCTCGATGAACCAGCGCACTTCCTCCAGCACGGCGTTGAGGTCGATCAGGCCTTCGCTCTGCTCCAACCGCACCACGTATTCACGCACGCTCTTGGTGATGGTGGCGGCGTGGTCGACCTGGCGTCCGGCACTCTCCAGTCCCCACACGATCTGTCCGGCCTGTTCGCGCAGGGCCTCGCTCTGTTTGATGCGCAAGACCGAGCCTTCGAGGAAATTGCGGATCGCCGCCAGCGGCTGCGACAGCTCGTGCGCGATGGCGGTGGCCATCTCGCCCATGGCATTGTGGCGCGCCAGGTATTCCAGCGAGGCCTGGTCGCGGCGGCGCGCTTCTTCGGCTTCGACCTGGTCGGTGATGTCGTGGAAGTGCAGCAGGTGGCCCTTGAGGTCGTTCTCGATCTCGATGTAGCGGCACACTGCGTGATGCCAGCGCACCAGCCCATCCTTGCGCAGGATCTGGTAGCGCAGCGGGAAGCTGATGGCATCCGGCAGCGCCAGCGTGAGCAGTTCCAGCAATTCATCGCGCGACTCAGGCAGGCATTGCTCGACGAAATTCTTGGGCGGGTTCTGGCCCGGCCGCACGCCCAGCAGCTTGCGGCCGGCGTCGCTCAGGTACTCGATGCCGCCATCCGAACGCAGCACCGTCACGCCTTCGTCGGAGTCCTGCATGAATTCCTTGAGGCGGCTCTCCAGCTTCTTCATCTCGCGCCGGATCTGTTCCTCGCGCGCAATATCGCGGAACTGCACCATGATCACGTCGCGCTCGGTCAGCGGCACCAGCGTGGCGATCGCCTCGGAGAGAATCTCGTCGCCGTTCTTGGCGCGGTAGCACCACTCCACCATGTTGCTGCCGTGAAGTACCGCATCGTGCAGCCACTTGCGGCCGATCTCGCGGCGGTATTCGTGCGACTGCCGGCTCATGTCCGGGGCCTTGAGCGGCAGCAGTTCTTCCAGCGTGAACCCCAGCACCTGGCAGGCCGAGGGATTGGCCCAGAGGATGGACTTGGTCTGGGCGTCATGCAGGATGATGCACATGGGCAGTGCCTCCATCATGCGGCGGAAATCCTCCAGGCCGAAGCGGATGGTGTCATCCGGCAGGGCAGGGGAAGCGGGGGCAGCGGATTGATCTGGCATTGCTCGTCTCGGTAATGGCTTCATGGTCTTCAGGCGGTGGCGTCTGCATGGATGAGTTCACGCATGGGAGTGCACACTGGCGCTGCTTTGTGGAATGGCCCTAGGGGTTTTCTTTAGAAGGCTTCACCTATTCCCCTAAAAAAGCTGCAGCGCTCCCGATTGAACCGGGATACGCCGCTCCCTACACTCGTCTTCATTCTGATGCAAGCCACCTGGAGAATGCAATGTCCGTGATGGAGAACCCGGCCGCACTGGCCGCCCGTGAAGAAGACGCCCTGGTCCCGCTGCTGGCCGAGATCCGTGCGCGCCGCGATGAATTCGCCGCGCAGCGTTTCGTGCCCAAGGATTTCATCGCGCAGTTGAAGAAGGCCGGTGTCTATCGTGCCGCCACCCCGCAATGCTTCGGCGGCAGCGGCATGTCGCCGATGGCCTTCCTGCAGTTGATCGAAAGGATCTCTGCAGCGGACGCCTCGGTGGGCTGGGTCGCCAGCTTCGGGTCGGCCTCGGTGTACCTGGCTGCCCTGCCCAAGGAAACGCAAGCCAGGCTCTACGCCAATGGCCCGGACCTGACCTTCGCCGGCGGTCTGTTCCCGCTGCAGCCGGCTGAGCAGGTCGAGGGCGGCTGGATGGTCAACGGCACCTGGAAATTCGGCAGCGGCTGCAAGGGCGCCGACGTGCTGGGCGTGGGCATCGGTGCGGCCGTACCGGGCCAGGCCGGTTCCAAGCCGCGCACCGCCGTGCTGCCGCCGGAGCAGGTCGAGATCATCGACAACTGGGACGTGATGGGACTGGTCGGTACCGGCAGCCATGACCTCAAGGTCAGCCAGCAATTCGTCCCCGAAGAATGGACCTTCATCCGTGGCGGCGTACCCACCATCGATGAACCGCTGTACCGCTATCCGACCATCGCCTATGCCGCGCAGGTACTGGCGGTGGTGAACCTGGGCGTGGGACGCGCCGCCATCGACGAGATCAACCAGATGTCTGGTGGCCGTGTGGCCATTACCGGTGCGCCCAAGCTGGCCGACCGTTCCTACGTGCGCATCGAGGTCGCCAAGGCCGAAGCGAAATTGCGTTCGGCGCGCGCCTTCCTCTACGACGCCACCGGCGAAGTCTGGCATTCGATCCTCGCCGGCAACCCCGTCACGCCCGAGCAGGTCAGCCTGCTGCGCCTGACCGCCGTGGAAATCGCCAAGGTCGGCAATGAAGTCACGCAGGCCATGTTCGGCCTGGCCGGCACCACCGCCATCTACAGCAACCACCCGCTGCAGCGCTACCTGCGCGATGCCGCCGTGGTCAAGCAGCACGCCTTCCTGGGCGAGGGCATCTATGACGGCGCCGGTGCGGTCACGCTGGGCGTGCCGCCGATGCCGGGCTTCCTGTAAGCCGTTGCGTCCTTTCTCTTTTTGATTTCAAGTTTTCAGCCCGGAGCCCTCATGAGCCAAGTCCCAAGCAATGATAAAGAACCGCTGCGCGTCCTCTTCTGTGTCGGCGTGACGCAAAACTTCTTCGACCTGCCCGCCACCGAGACCGGTCCGGTGTGGCAGGCCTACGGCCAGATGATGACGGCGCTGGCCACCATGGAGGGCATCAAGGTGCTGGGCACCATGGACGATGACCGCCTCATGGTGGGCAAGTCCGACGACGCCCCGTGGACCTTCTACATCATGGCCGACGTGGCCGACCTCGATACGGTGGTGGCGGCCTGCAACCTGTTCCGTACCACCATGGTCGGTGAACACCGCCTGTGGAAGTACGGCAAGATCGAAGCCCGCGTGGGCCGCGCGCTGATCATCCAGGGCGCCTGATCATGGACAAGAAGATTGCCCTGGTCACCGGCGCCGCACGCGGCCTCGGTCAAAGCATTGCACGCAAGATGCACGCGGCCGGCTACAAGGTGGCGCTGGCCGACATCGACCTGGAACAGGTCTCGGCAGTGGCCGCCAGCCTCGATGCGAGCGGTGCCACCGCCATGCCGCTGGCGCTGGACGTGCGCCGCAAGCCGGACTTCATCGCCGCCTGCGACGCCATCGAACTGCGCTGGGGCGGTGCGGCGGTGCTGGTCAACAACGCCGGCCGTTCGCGTGTGGCAGCGTTGATGGAGATCACTCCCGAGGAGTGGGACGAGGTCACCGCCATCAACATGAAAGGCACGTTTCTTGCGTGCCAGGTGTTCGGCAAACGCTTCGCCGATCGCGGCTACGGACGCATCATCAACATCGCCTCGCTGGCCGGACAAAACGGCGGCACCGCCACCGGTGCGCACTACGCGGCGGCCAAGGGTGCGGTACTGACCCTGACCAAGGTCTTTGCCCGTGAACTCGCAGGTGCCGGGGTGACCGTCAATGCCATCTCGCCGGGCCCGCTGGACCTGCCCATCGTGCGCGAGATCGTGCCGGCCGACAAGCTGGCCGCGACCATTGCCACCATTCCGGTCAAGACGCTGGGCGAACCCGATTTCATTGCCGATGCGGTATTGCTGCTGGCTTCGCCCGATGCGGGTTCGGCCACCGGCGCCTGCCTCGACATCAACGGCGGGCTCTACATGCGTTGATGAGGATCGGCCTGGTGCCGATGTCAGATTGCTGTCCCAGATCGGTGGCGGCGTGGGGAAGCCCGCCATCATCTCAACCAACAAGGGAGAAACACATGCTGCACAAACGCCTGATTGCCACCGCCGCTACCGCCGTCCTGGCCGCTGCCGGAACCCTTGCCAGCGTCGCCGGCAATCTTGCCATGGCCCAGGTCAAGATCGGGGTCGTCACCTCCTCCACCGGGCCGGTCTCGCTGGTGGGCATTCCGCAAAAGAACACCGTGCCGCTGCTGCCGGCCAAGGCCGGTGATCTGAAGATCGAATACATTTCGCTGGACGATGCCAGCGATCCGACCAAGTCGGTCACCGAAGTCAAGAAACTGATTGCCGAATACAACGTCGATGCCATCATCGGCCCCAGCGGTTCGCCCAATGCCATGGGCGTGATCTCCTTTGCGGCCGAAGCCGGCGTGCCGATGCTGGCGCCGGTGGGCACGGCGGCCGTGGTGCTGCCGATGACGGAGCAGAAGAAGTGGGTCTTCAAGACCACCCAGAACGATGACCTGATCGCCAGCGCCTTGGTGGCCCAGATGGTCAAGACCAAGGTCAAGACGGCCGGCTTCATTGCCGTCAACGATCCCTTCGGTGAGAACTGGGCCAAGGTCTTCACGGAGCTGGCAGCCAAGAACAACATCAAGATCGTGGCCAATGAGCGCTACCAGCGCACCGATACCTCGGTCACCGCGCAGACGCTCAAGATCGTCGCCGCCAATCCGGATGCCGTGCTGGTGGCGGCCCCGGGCGCAGCCACCGTGCTGCCGCAGACCACGCTGTTCGACCAGGGCTACAAGGGCAAGATCTACCAGACCCATGGTGCGGCCCTGCCGGCCTTCCTGCAGCTGGGCAAGAACAAGGTCGAGGGCACCATCCTGGCGGCCAGCCTGATGCTGGTACTGCCCGAGATCCCGGACAGCAATCCGTCCAAGAAGGTGGCCACCGACTACATCGAAGCGTACAAGAAGATGTACAACACCGTGCCCGCCACCTTCGGTGCCAACGTGTATGACGCCGGTCTGCTGCTGGAGAAGGCCATTCCTGTGGCCGCCAAGAAGGCCAAGCCGGGCAGCAAGGAATTCCGCGCCGCCCTGCGTGATGCACTGGAAAGCACCAAGGAAGTGGTCGGCACCCAGGGCGTCTACACCATGAGTCCGGCCGACCACAGCGGTTTCGATGAACGCGGACGCGAACTCATCACCGTCAAGGGCGGCAACTGGACCCTGCTCAAACCGTAAGACGCTGGCCTGCTGCGCCGGCCCTGGCCTCCACGCCGGACCGGCGCAGTGTTCTACCTCCACACGCATCCCGAACCTGGCGCGTCGTTCCCGGCTGGATGGCAGCGCGCGCCGGCTCCACAAGGAAGTCGCAATGAATCTCCAAATCGTGGCGCTGCTGGGACAGGACGGCATCACCAACGGCGCCATCTATGCGCTCTTGGCGCTGTCCATCGTCCTGGTCTTTACCGTCACCCGTATCCTCCTGATCCCGCAGGGCGAGTTCGTCTCCTTTGGCGCCCTCACCATGGGCATGATGCAGAACGGCCAGCCGCTCACCGTCGCCTGGCTGCTGGTGGCCATGTGCCTGGGCGCCTGTGCCTTCGACCTCTACGACATGTGGCGCACCAGCCGCCGCCGGCCCAGCCTGTGGCTGCCGGCCAAGCTGGCGTATGCGGTGGTCGTGGCGGGACTGGCCCTGAATCTCAATTTCGCCGCCTTGCCCATGCTGGCGCAGATCGCCATGACCCTGCTGCTGCTGGTGCCGATGGGGCCGCTGATGTATCGCATGGCTTTCCAGCCCATCGCCTCGGCCTCGCCGCTGGTGCTGCTGATCGTTTCCATCGCCGTGCACGTGGCGCTGGTCGGCGTGGCGCTGCTGGTGTTCGGCCCGGAAGGTGCGCGCACCGCGCCCTTCACCGAGACCAGCCTGGAACTGGGCAGTCTGCGCTTTTCCAGCCAGGCGCTGTGGGTGATCTGCGTCTCGCTGCTGCTCATCGTGGGGCTGTTCCTGATGTTCGAGCGCACGCTCTATGGCAAGGCCTTGCGCGCTGCCGCGTTGAACCGCATGGGTGCACGCCTGATGGGTATCTCGCCGGTGTTTGCGGGCAAGGCCATGTTCCTGCTGGCTTCATTGATTGGCGTGATGTCGGGCGTGCTGATCGCGCCCATCACCACGATCTACTATGACTCGGGCTTCCTGATCAGCCTGAAGGGCTTCGTCGGTTCCATCATCGGCGGGCTGGTCAGCTACCCGGTGGCGGCCATCGGCGCACTGGCCATTGGCCTCATCGAATCCTTCTCGACCTTCTGGGCCAGTGCCTACAAGGAAATCATCGTCTTCGTGCTGATCATTCCCATCCTGCTATGGCGTTCTCTCTCGACCCGTCACGTGGAGGAAGAAGAATGAAACCCGCTTCCTCCACTTCTTCCAAACGTCCGGTGGCGCGCTTGTCCTCGCGCGCGGCGCTGGGCCTGTTCGTGGTCCTGCTGGCAGTCGCACCCTTCGTGCTGCCGCCCTTCACCATGACCTTGTTGAACAACATCGGCCTGGCCTCGCTGGTGGTGCTGGGACTGGTGCTGCTGACCGGCGTGGCCGGCCTGACCAGTTTCGGGCAGGCGGCCTTCGTCGGTCTGGGTGCCTACTTCTCGGCGGCATTGTCGGCCAAGATCCTGCCGCTGCCCGATGCGCTGCTGTGGATGCAATCGCCCTGGGTGGCACTGGTGGTGGCCTTGGTGCTGACGGCCGTGCTGGCCTTTGCGGTGGGCAGCGTTACGCTCAAGCTCTCCGGCCACTACCTGCCGCTGGGCACCATCGCCTGGGGCATCAGCCTGTATTTCATCTTCGGTACGCTCGAGAGCATGGGCGGGCAGACCGGCATGTCGGGCATTCCCTCCATCACGTTCTTTGGCATCGCGCTCAGTTCCGACCGGGCCATGTTTGGCCTGATCTGGGTGGCCGTGCTGCTGGGCGTGGCGGCCCTGAGCAATCTGCTGGATTCGCGCGAGGGCCGCGCCATCCGCGCACTCAAGGGCGGCATCGTGATGGCCGAGGCCATGGGCATCAATACGGCGCGCATGCGCATCGTGGTCTTCGTGATCGCGGCCGTCCTGGCGGCCCTGTCGGGCTGGCTGTACGTGCACATGCAGCGCTTCGTCAATCCCTCGCCCTTCGGGCTGGGCTTCGGCATCGACTACCTGTTCATGGCGGTGCTGGGCGGGGCCAGCCATGTGTGGGGCGCAGTGCTGGGTTCCACCTTGATCGTGGTGCTCAAGGAATGGCTGCAGGGCATCCTGCCGGTGGTGCTGGGGCGCTCGGGCAACTTCGAGACCATCGTCTTCGGGCTCCTGATCGTGGTGCTGCTGCAGCGTTCGCGCGATGGGCTGTGGCCTTACCTGGCACGCCTGGTGCCGGTGCGCAGCCTCCGGCTGGAGATCGATCCGCAAGCCGAAGCACTGCCACGCCGCCCCATGCCTGCGCCGCAGGAAGTGGTGCTGGATGTGCGGAACGTGACCCGCAAGTTCGGCGGCCTGGTGGCCAACAACAACATGAGCCTGAAGGTGATGGCCGGTGAAGTGCTGGCCCTGATCGGTCCCAACGGGGCGGGCAAGTCCACGCTCTTCAACCAGATTTCCGGTGTCGATACACCGACCTCGGGCAGCGTGCAGTTCCGCGGCCATGAGGTCACCGGCCGCGGTTCGCGCCACATCGCCGGGCTGGGCATGAGCCGCAGCTTCCAGCATGTACGCCTGATGCCGCGCATGACGGTGCTGGAGAACGTCGCCATCGGTGCCTATCTGCGCGGCCAGCGCGGTGTGCTGTCGTCCATGCTGCGTCTGGATCGCCAGGAAGAGGCGCGCATCCTGGCGGAAGCGGCGCGCCAGATCGAACGTGTCGGATTGAAAGCACAGATGTTCGAGCAGGCCGGTGCGCTCTCGCTGGGCCAGCAACGCATCCTGGAAATCGCCCGTGCGCTGGCCGCCGATCCCTGCCTGCTGTTGCTGGATGAACCCGCAGCGGGGTTGCGCCTGGGCGAGAAGCAGGCGCTGGGCGACCTGCTGCGCAAGCTGCGCAGCGAAGGCATGGCCATCCTGCTGGTGGAACACGACATGGATTTCGTGATGGAACTGGTGGACCGCATCGTGGTGATGGACTTCGGCCAGAAGATCGCCGAGGGCTTGCCCGAAGAGATCCAGAACAATCGCGCCGTGCTGGAAGCCTATCTGGGCGTGGCCGACGAGGAAGAGGGCGCCGCAGTCGAAGAAGGCGCGGGCAATGCCATCGCAGCAGGAGCACATCATGGGCAATAATGTATTGGAAGTACGCGACCTGTCGGCGGCCTATGGCCGGGTGCAGGTGCTGTCGGGCATCGACCTGTCGGTGGAGCAGGGCAAGATCGTCACCGTGATCGGCCCCAATGGCGCGGGCAAGACCACGCTGCTCTCGGCCATCATGGGCGTGTTGCCCTCGCGCGGGGCGACGGCGTTTGACGGGACCATCCGCCACTCGCCCGAGGTCGAAGAGATGGTGGCCGCCGGCATGACCCTGGTGCCGGAGAAGCGCGAGCTGTTCTCGGAGATGAACATCGAGGACAACCTGATGCTGGGGGCTTTCCAGCGTTACCGCACCGGGCAGCGCGATCATGCGGCGACGCTGGAAGAGGTCTATACGCTCTTCCCGCGCTTGCGTGAACGCCGCACGCAACAGGCCGGCACGCTCTCGGGCGGCGAGCGCCAGATGCTGGCCGTGGGCCGTGCGCTCATGGCCAAGCCGCGCCTGCTGATGCTGGACGAGCCCAGCCTGGGGCTGGCGCCGCTGATCGTGCGCGAGATCTTCCGCATCATCGCCGAGCTGCGCCGGCGCGGCGTCTCCATCCTGCTGGTGGAGCAGAACGCGCGCGCCGCGCTGCAGGTGGCCGATTACGGCTACGTGCTGGAGAACGGCGAGATCCGCATGCACGGCCCGGCCAGCCAACTGGCCCATGACCGCCGCGTGATCGAGGCTTACCTGGGCTTGTCCGGCAAGCACCAGGACAAGCTGGCGGGCTGAACATTTTCCTGATCGATTGATTGAGTGATTGAGTGATTGCCATGAGCAACGCAACTTCCCCCTCTGCTGCATCACCTTCTGAACCCTTGCGCATCTGCATCGCCGGCGCCGGCGCCATCGGCGGCACCCTGGCCGTGCGCCTGTCGGCCGCCGGCCACCAGGTCAGCGTGTTGGCGCGCGGCCAGACGCTGCAGGCCATCCGCGAGCGCGGCCTGACTTTGCATGACCTGCACGGAACCACCCAAGCCCGTCCGGCGACCAGCCAGTTGCCGGAGTTCGGCATGCAGGACGTCATTTTCCTGTGTGCCAAGAGTCAGGACATGTCAGCCCTGCTGCCCCAGATTGCGCCCATGGTGGGCGAAGAGACGGTGGTGATCCCGACCAACAATGGCGTGCCGTGGTGGTATTTCCACCGCGAGGGCGGGCGCTTCGATGGCCAGGCCGTCAAGGCCGTGGACCCGGATGGTGCGCTGTCAAACGCGGTCGCGCTGGACCGGCTGATCGGCAGCGTGCTTTTCATCACGGCCGAGGTCGAGAGCCCGGGCGTGATCCGCTCGGTCAATCCGCACCTGATGGTGCTGGGTGAACCTTCCGGCGAGATGAGCGAGCGGCTCATGCGCGTGCGTGCAGCGGTGGAAGCGGCCGGCATCGAAGCCCGCGCCACGGATCGCATCCGCGACAAGCTGTGGACCAAGATCATCGCCAACATCAGCACCAACCCGCTGTCGGTCATCACGCAGGGCACGCTGCAGCAGTTGTACGGCTTGCCGGAGCTGCGCGAGGTGGTCAGCCAGATCATGCGCGAGACCTTGCTGGTGGCCTCCAGCCATGGGGCGCGGGTGGATATCGATCCACTGACCTTCCTGCAGCTGGGCGAGGCCATGGGGGCGTTTCGCACCTCGATGCTGCAGGATCTGGAGCGCGGGCGGCCACTGGAGCTGGCGGCCATCGGCGATGCGGTGCTGGAGATGGCCGAGCGTTATGCCATCCCGATGCCGATCACGCGGGCCATCGTATCGCTGGCGCGTTTTCGCGGGGAGGCGGCGCAGCAGCAGACAGGGCAGACAGGACAACAGAGAGCGCAGCAGACACAACAACCGCAGCCGGCGGCACGGGCCGCCTGAGCGCGATCACCTCATTTACGGATTCAGGAGTCAAATCGATGAATATCATGCAATTCAGCTATGGCGCAGATAAGCCATCCCACTGCAGTGATGAAGAATGGGCGCTGCGCATCCAGCTGGCGCACTGTTACCGGCTGGTGGATTACCTGGGCTGGACGGAGATGATCTTCAACCACATCTCGGTGCGCGTGCCGGGGCCGGAGCATCATTACCTGGTCAATCCCTTTGCGCTGAACTACAACGAAGTGACGCCGGCCAACCTGCTCAAGGTGGGATTGGATGGGCAACTGGCCGAACCATCGGACTACAAGGCCAACCCGGCCGGGTTTGCGCTGCATAGCGCCATCCACGGTGCGCGCGATGACTTGCGCTGCGTGATCCATACGCATACCACGCCGATCTCGGCAGTGACGATGAAGAAGAGCGGCTTCGAGCACAACGATTTCTATGGCGCGCAATTGTTCGGGCGCATCGGGTATCACGCGTTCGAGGGCATTACGCTGTTTGCGGAGGAGAAGGAGCGCATGCTGCAAAGCCTCGGGGAGAAGCACATTCTGGTGTTGCGCAATCACGGGGTGGCGGTGTGCGAGAGTGATATCCAGCGCGCCTTCTTCCTGCTGTGGACGGTGCAGCGGGCCGCCGAGATCCAGGTGGCGGGACGGTCGATGGCGGGCGAGGATCAGCTCTTGCCGGATGCGGTGAGGCAGAAATGCGCGGACTTGACGCAGCAGCTCATTCGCAATGACGGGTTTGCGGTGATTTTCTTTGAGGCGATTGTGCGCAAGATGTTGAAGGGGGTTTATCAGGTATGGTGATTTTTTGAGGAATCAGTGGTGCAGTTGCACTGGACAGCGATGGCGGCGGCTAAACGTTGGTGTATGCCAGTGCGGTGGCCCTTTGTTCGGATTCGCTGTGACTTTTTTGGCGGTCAGTGACTTGGCTTGTTTTTGACCCTGTTTCCTATCTGAATCCATAGAGCTTTGATGTCCGAGAGTTTGGTTACACGGCGCTCGGGGCAGGGCGCTGCGCTTCGGGACAGGCGTTGGCGATCCGCACCGCATGCTTGTAGAGATCGGCTTCGCCCTCCTTTTCCCTGAGGGGCGTGCCAGTCCTGGTCCCGTCCATCGCGTAAGTGGTGAGCACCGCTTCCCCGGTGCTGGCGACGTTGGCCGCCCATAGGTGCTGATGTACAAGCCCTTGTGCGTGACGATGGCACCGTAGGCATCGGTGCTGAGCGCGAAGCCGCTACCGAAGAAGCCGCCACGTTCGTTGCCCGTCTGGCTGACCAGATGGCCGAGATTCAATTGCGCATGGGTATGGGTGCTGTAGAGATGAATCCGGTTCTGCTCAGGGGTATCGTCCATCACCATCTGGTTGAAGCCGGTGCCGCCGAATTCCTTGGACTTCATGCCCGAGAGCCGACCGTTGGTATGCCACTGCGGACGCTGTTCCCCGTTGAACAAGCGACCAGTCACCACCGGCCGATCCGGGTCGCCGTTGAGGAAGGAGACGATGACTTCCTGCCCGATGCGCGGCACCTGGATGGCGCCCCAGGACTGGCCGGCATTGGGATAGCTCACGCGCACCCAGCACGACGCCGCCTCGTTGCCAGGATTGATCCGGTCCCAGCGGAACTGGACCTTGATGCGATCGAGATGATCGGTATAGACCTCTTCACTGGCCGGCCCCACGACGATGGCCGTCTGCGGCAGCATGACCGGCCTGGCATGCGAGCGTGCAGCACGAAACGGCAGCTTGCGGCGCTGTACCTCGAAGCGGTTGAAGCAATGGCCGGTGTGCTCGTTGTCCGTTTCGTCAACCGGCCGTTCGCGCCGGATCGACTCCTTGAAGGCCGCCAGCGCAGTGCTCAGGCTGCCCGGAAAATCCAGCGCCTGATGCGACAGGGGCAGGTTGTTCTCGATGAACCAGTCGATGGCCAGGATGACGAACTGGCGTTCCCTGTCCGGCTCTGCCCGATGCAGGGGATGTTCTTCCAGCCTGAACCAGCGCCCGCAAGCCAGATTGCGCACGCCCGAGACGGCAGCGTAGCGCTGCATGGAAGACTCCCACTGTTCCACCTGCAGGTCGGCCTGGCGATTGCCCTGTTCTTGCAGCCGGAAACTGTAAGCACCGGTGTACTCATACATCTCCAGCTGCGCGGGCAGATAGCCGTATTCGGGCATCACCTGTTCTTCGGCCTCCTTTTGCATGCGAGGCGATTTGTAGTCGTCGGTGCGCCCTTGCCATGACTTCGAGGAAAGCGTCCGGCTTGCGCTCCAATGCAGGATCTTGTCGAGCTCATCGCGGGGCCCGGCAACGTGGAAGGCGATGCCTTGCTGCGGCAGGCCGGGCAGGTTCCACGTGTTGTCGGTGATGACCAGAACGTGGCCGCTGCCATCTTCCCGCTGCTCGTGATGGGCGAACCAGCCTTCTTCTTCCATCAGGCGCTGCACGAAATGCCAGTCGGTTTCGTACTGGGTGCAATAGGAGCGCGGGACGTAAGTTCGTTCAAGGACAAAGCGGTAATGGCCGCGTGCCTGTGGATGGTTGTTGAAGACGTCAGCGAGGATGTCCTCGGTCCGCTTGTCCTGCCAGATACGGGCGTCCTTGCGAAAGCGCAGGAAATGCAGCCAGGGAGAAAACGTGAGCTGGCAGAAATCGATCTCGCCGTCACTGCCCAGGCGCTTGGCGGTATGCACGTAGCCATGCCAGGGCAGGGTGTGGCCGTCATGCTGCTGGATCCACAGCGTGACTGGCTGCGCAATCAACTGCTCCAGCGCGATGCCGGTGTGCGTGCTCAGCAGATCGAGGGTGACTTCGTAACCATCATTGAGTCGCTCGGTGGCGATCAGCCGTTGCGGTAGCAGGACGTCTGGCCCGAGTGGCGAGTCCAGCTGGAGCAGCCGGCGATGCTGCGTGATGCGCGCTTGGGAGCGTGGTGAATCATTCGGCGAGAGGGAGGGCATGCGATGCGGCTTCCAGAGAGAATTCGCGCAGTCGGGACCATGCCAGTGAACAAACAGGAAAAAACGCAGGACTTCTTGCGAAGCGCGCCTGCCCGGTTTGAAGGAGGATGTCCCGGATGCGGCCAATGCCCATGGACTCCTCGGTAGAGCAGGGCCTCGGGCGACGAAGGCGACAGTCTCCGGTGCGCGAGGCACTTTCTCAATGGAAGAAATTCTATTTTTTTGCCGAATTGCTAGCCGCTCTTCTCCGTCTTGAATGAAGAGAGGTGCGAACAGTTGTGCTGCACGGCGGTTTGGTTTTTGCCGTGCTGACAAACAGTATCGTTCAAGGCTGACGATGCACCGCGTAGGCCGCCAGGAAGGTCTCCACCGCGCGGCCGACCATGCGCTTCATGCGTGGCCGCGAAATGCTGGTCTCCAGCCCCAGCATCATCGGCCTGACGGTCTCGCAATCGAGCAGGGCGCACAGCTGCAGCGTGGCCAGCATCGGATCGGCGGCCCGCAGCCGGCCGGCCGCCATCTGCTTCTTCAGGAAGACGGCGATGCGTTCCATCCCCATCTTCGGTCCCTCTTCGTGGAAGCGCCGGCCGATGTCGCTGCGGCCGGCTTCGGCCACGATCATGCGGTGCGTCTGCAAGGTGCTCTCCTGGCACAGGAAGCTGACCGCCTTCTCACCAAAGACCTGCAGGGTCTGCGCCAGATCGTCCACCTCCTGGTCCAGGGCGGCCAGGGCGGGCTCCATCTGCTTCTTCGCCTCGCCGTGGGTCACCGCCACGAACAGCTCCTCCTTTGACTTGAAGTAGCCATACAGCGTGGCCTTGGAGCCACCAATGCGGGCCGAGATCTCGGCCATGGACGCACCCTCGAAACCCATTTCCTTGAATACCTCGGCCGCCACGGCCAGGATGGCCTCGCGCCGGGCAGGGGTCTTGACTCTCATCGAACCGTCTCCGTTTTCTTTACAAGTGTCATTTTCGTACAGATGTGTTCAGTATTGCTTGACCGGGGAAGAACTGTCAATTAATAATACTGTACAGTTCGGTATCGTTATAAAAACCTTCTTCCTTTTCCGGAGAGTCCTTCATGCGCACCACACCCCTCCTACGGCCCGTCGCTGCACTGGCCATCCTCAGTGTCCTCAGTGCCTGCGGCAAGCCGCCGGGCGGGCCGCCACCGGCCGCTGGTACGCCCGTGCTGGGGGTAATGACGGTGCGCGCCCAGCCGGTGGAGCTGCATACCGAGTTGCCGGGCCGGACCTCGCCTTACCAGATTGCTGACGTGCGGCCGCAGGTCAACGGCATCATCAAGGCGCGCAATTTCCGCGAGGGCAGCGACGTCAAGGCCGGGCAGGTGCTGTACCAGATCAATCCGGCCAGCTATCAGGCGGCCTATGACAGCAGCGTGGCCGCCCTGGCCAAGGCCGAGGCGAGTGTGAAGACGGCCCGCCTGAAGGCCAGCCGCTACAAGGAGCTGGTGGCCATCAAGGCGGTCAGCCAACAGGATTACGATGACGCCGTCGCCTCCCTGGGCGAAGCCGAGGCCGACGTCGGTTCGGCCCGGGCCAACGTGCAGACCAGCCGCATCAATCTCGATTACGCCAAGGTCGATGCGCCCATCTCCGGCCGCATCGGCAAGTCCACGGTGACGCCGGGCGCACTGGTCACGGCCAGCCAGACTACGGCGCTGACGACCATCCAGCAGCTCGATCCGATCTACGTCGATGTCACCCAGTCCAGCACCAACTGGCTCAACCTGAAGGAAGCGCTGGCCAATGGCGAACTGCAGAAGTCCGGCAACGGCGCCAAGGTCAGGCTGATCCTGGAGAACGGCCGCACCTACGCGCAGGAAGGAACGCTGCAGTTCTCCGACGTGACGGTCAACCAGGACACCGGTGCCATCACGCTGCGCGCAGTCTTCCCCAACCCCAAGACCGACCTGCTGCCGGGCATGTATGTGCGCGCCGTGCTGCAGGAGGGCGTGCGCCAGCAGGGCCTGCTGGTGCCGCAACAGGCGGTCAGCCGTGACGGCGCCGGCAAGCCGGTGGCCTTCGTGGTCAATGCGGAGGGCGTGGTGGAGCAGCGCGCGCTGGTGACTGATCGTGCCATCGGCAGTCAATGGCTGGTCAGCAGTGGTCTGAAGGAAGGCGACCAGCTGGTGATCGATGGCCAGCAGCGCGCCACGGCCGGGGCCAAGGTGAAGGTGGTGCCTTGGTCGCCCAAGACCACCGTGGCCAGCACCAACGGCAGCGCCGGCAACGGCAACAACTGAGAGGCGGGAAAACATCATGGCTCGCTTCTTCATTGACCGCCCCATCTTCGCCTGGGTGCTCGCCATCATCGTCATGCTGGCCGGTGCCATTTCGGTGCTGACCCTGCCGATTGCGCAGTATCCGGCCATCGCGCCCCCCGCCATCGCCATCACCGCCAACTATCCGGGGGCATCGGCCAAGACCCTGGAAGACACCGTGACCCAGATCATCGAGCAAAAGATGAAGGGGCTGGATCGGCTCAGCTACATGGCCTCCACCAGTGAATCGTCCGGTTCGGTGACCATCACCCTGACCTTCGAGAACGGTACCAATCCTGATACCGCCCAGGTGCAGGTGCAAAACAAGCTGTCGCTGGCCACGCCCTTGCTGCCCTCGGAAGTGCAGCAGCAGGGCATCACCGTGACCAAGTCGGCCACCAACTTCCTGAACGTGCTGGCCTTTACTTCGGAAGATGGCAGCATGAGCGGCTCCGACCTGTCGGACTACGTGGCCGCCAATATCCAGGATGCCATCAGCCGGGTGGAGGGCGTGGGCGACACCACGCTCTTCGGTTCGCAATATGCGATGCGCATCTGGCTCGATCCCAACAAGCTCAACAGCTACAGCCTCACGCCGCTGGACGTGAAGAACGCCATCCAGGCGCAGAACGTGCAGGTCTCGTCCGGCCAGCTGGGCGGCCTGCCTGCTGCCGAGAACCAGCAGATCAACGCCACCATCACGGCCCAGACCCGCCTGCGCACCGCCGAGCAGTTCCAGAACATCGTGCTGCGTACGCTCTCCGACGGCGCCCGGGTCAAGCTGCGCGATGTCGCCCGCATCGAGCTGGGCAGCGAGAGCTATACCTCGGTCGGCCGCTACAACGGCAAGCCCGCAGCCGGCCTGGCCATCAAGCTGGCCACCGGTGCCAATGCACTCGATACCGTCAAGGCCATCGATGCCCGCGTGGCCCAGCTGGAGAAGTTTTTCCCCGCCGGGATGAAGGTGCAGAAGCCCTATGACACCACGCCCTTCGTGCGCATCTCCATCGAGGAAGTAGTACGCACCCTGATCGAAGCGGTGGTGCTGGTGTTCCTGGTGATGTACCTGTTCCTGCAGAATTTCCGCGCCACGCTGATCCCGACCATCGCCGTGCCGGTGGTGCTGCTGGGAACCTTCGGCGTGCTGGCGGCGTTCGGCTTCACCATCAACACGCTCACCATGTTCGCCATGGTGCTGGCCATCGGCCTGCTGGTGGACGACGCCATCGTGGTGGTGGAAAACGTCGAGCGCGTGATGTCCGAGGAAGGCTTGCCGCCCAAGGAAGCCACCCGCAAGTCCATGGGCCAGATCAGTGGCGCGCTGGTCGGCGTGGCGCTGGTGCTGGCCGCGGTGTTCGTGCCGATGGCCTTCTTCAGCGGCTCGACCGGCGTGATCTATCGCCAGTTCTCCATCACCATCGTCTCGGCCATGACGCTGTCGGTGCTGGTGGCGCTGGTGCTGACACCAGCCCTCTGCGCCACGCTGCTCAAGCCCGCGGCCAAGGGTCATGCGCTGGCCACGACCGGTTTCTTCGGCTGGTTCAACCGCCAGTTCGATCGCGGCAACCTGCGCTACCAGGGCATCGTGCGTCACATGCTGGGGCGCGGCTGGCGCTACATGGCCGCTTACGCGGTACTGCTGGCACTGGTGGTGACGGGCTTCATGAAGCTGCCGGTGGGCTTCCTGCCGGATGAAGACCAGGGCACGCTGTTTGCGATCCTGCAGTTGCCCTCCGGCGCCACCAAGGCGCGCACCGATGCAGTCATTGAACAGGTCGAACATCATTTCCTGGTGGACCAGAAGGATGCGGTAGCAGGCGTGTTCGCCGTCTCCGGTTTCAGCTTCGCCGGTAGCGGCCAGAACATGGGCTTCGCCTTCATCAAGCTCAAGCCTTGGGATGAGCGCAAGGGCCCCGGACTGTCGGTGACCGATGTGGCGGCCAAGGCCGGTGCAGCCTTCGCGCAGATCCGCGATGCCCGCGTGTTTGCCTTCGCCCCGCCAGCCGTGTCCGAACTGGGCAATGCCACCGGCTTCGACCTGATGTTGAAGGATGAAGCCAACCTCGGCCACGCTGCCCTGATGCAGGCGCGCAACCAGTTGCTGGGCACGCTGATGCAGGACAAGCGCCTGGTAGCGGTGCGCCCCAACGGTCTGGAGGACACGCCGGAATTCCGCCTCAATGTCGATACCGACAAGGCCGGAGCACTGGGCGTGGCCATGTCCGACATCAATGACACTATCGCTACCGCCTGGGGCAGCAGCTACGTCAATGACTTCATCGACAAGGGCCGCGTCAAGAAGGTGATGCTGCAGGCCGATGCGCAATACCGCATGCTGCCCTCCGACCTCGATCGCTGGTACGTGCGCAACAGCGCCGGCACCATGGTGCCCTTCAGCGCCTTCTCGACCGCCAGCTGGACTTCCGGATCCCCACGCCTGGAGCGCTACAACGGCGTGCCCTCCATGGAAATCCTCGGCATGGCCCTGCCGGGTGCGGCCTCCAGCGGTGAAGCCATGGCCATCGTGGAAGCGGCCCTGGCCAAGATGCCGCCCGGCATCGGCTATGAGTGGACCGGCCTGTCGCTGCAGGAAAAGGCCTCCAGCGGCAAGATCGGCTTGCTGTATTCGATCTCGATCCTGATCGTGTTCCTGGCGCTGGCGGCCCTCTATGAAAGCTGGGCGGTGCCGTTCTCGGTGATCCTGGTGGTACCGCTGGGCGTGTTCGGCGCACTGTTGGGCGCGATCCTGACCTGGAAGATGAATGACGTCTATTTCCAGGTGGGCCTGCTGACCACCATCGGCCTGGCCTGCAAGAACGCCATCCTGATCGTGGAATTTGCCAAGGATCTGCACGAGCATGGCAAGAGCCTGGTGGACGCCACCATGGATGCAGTGCGCATGCGCTTGCGTCCTATCCTGATGACCTCGCTGGCCTTCATCCTCGGCGTGCTGCCGCTGGTGCTGGGCAGTGGTGCGGGTGCCGGCGCACAGCATGCGCTGGGCACGGCAGTGATCGGCGGCATGCTCTCGGGGACGGTGCTGGCGGTGTTCTTCGTGCCGCTGTTCTTCGTGATCATCATGAAGCTGTTCGCCCGCAAGCCTTCCTCCGCGCCGCAAGGCCAACCCGCGATTTCCCCGGAGCATTGACATGAATCTTTCTCTCACCCATCGCGCCGCGCATCGTCCCCGCGCGCGGATGACACCGCTGCTGCTGGCCATGCTGCTGGGCGGCTGCACCCTGATGCCGGACTACCAGCGGCCCGCCGCCCCCGTGGCGAGCCAGTTCGCGGGCGACCACAGCGCAGCGGCCGCCAGCGGCACGCCGGCCATGGCGGTGTCTGATATCGGCTGGCGTGATGTCTTCACCGATCCGACATTGCAGGAGGTAATAAGCCTCAGTCTGGCCAACAATCGCGATCTGCGCGTGGCCGTACTCAACATCGAGAAGGCGCGCGCCCAATATGGCGTGGAGCGCGCCGCACTGTTCCCGACCATCAACGCCGCCACCAGTGAATCGGCCAGCCGCACGCCGGCCGACCTGTCGGCCACCGGCCGTGCGCTGACCTCGCGCAGCTATACCGCCACGCTGGGTTTCAGCGCCTACGAACTGGACCTGTTCGGGAGAGTGCGCAGCCTCAAGGAACAGGCGCTGCAATCCTTCCTCTCCACCGCCGAGGCACGCCGCAGCACCCAGATCAGCCTGATCGCCGAAGTCGCCACCGCCTGGCTGACGCTGGCCTCCGACCAGGACCGCCTGCGCCTGGCCAGGGACACGCTGGCCAGCCAGAGCAGCAGTTACGAACTCACGCGGCGCAGCTTCGAGCTGGGTTCGTCCTCGGCGCTGACCTTGCGCCAGGCGCAGACCAGCGTGGAGAGTGCGCGCGTGGACGTGGAGAGCTACACCGCCCAGGTCGACCAGGACCGCAATGCCCTGGTGCTGCTGGTGGGCAAGGACCTGCCGGAGCGGCTGCTGCCGCAGGGCTTGCCCGATACGGCACTGGCTGCCGCCAGTCCGTTGGCGACCATTCCGCCGGGGCTGCCCTCGGACCTGCTGCAGCGGCGCGCCGACATCGTCGAGGCCGAACGCACGCTGCGTGCCGCCAATGCCAACATCGGTGCGGCGCGCGCGGCCTTCTATCCCAGCATCAGCCTGACCGCCGATGCGGGCACGGCCAGTGCGCGGCTGGCCGGCCTGTTCAAGGGCGGTTCGGGCTCGTGGAGTTTCGTGCCGCAGATTTCCTTGCCGATCTTCGATGGCGGTGCCAACCAGGCCAACCTGGATATCGCCACCATCAGCCGCGACATCAGCGTGGCCCAGTATGAGAAGGCCATCCAGACCGCCTTCCAGGAAGTCTCGGATGCACTGGCCCAGCGCAATACCCTGGGCCGCCAGTTGAAGGCGCAGGAGGATCTGGTGGAGGCCAGCGATGCTTCGTACCGGCTCTCGCAGGCGCGCTTCAACAACGGCGTGGACAGCTATCTCACCGTGCTCGACTCGCAGCGCACGCTGTATTCGGCGCAGAAGACCCTGATCGGGACGCGCCTGTCGCGCTGGACCAATCTGGTGACCTTCTACAAGGCGCTCGGTGGCGGCTGGGTGGAACGCTCCGGCAATCCGGTCGCCAGTGACCTGGCCACGGCCGCGCCATGAGCCCGCGCGCCGGCAAGACCCGCGCCATCCTGCTCGATGCCGCGCTGGCCGCGTTCGCCCGGCGCGGCGTGCGGGCCACCACGCTGGAACATGTAGCCGCCAGCGCGGCGCTGACGCGCGGGGCGGTGTACTGGCATTTTCCGGACAAGCTGGCGCTGGTCAATGCGGTGTTCGATGACCTGGTCTGGCCCTTCGACATCGGTCCGGAACTGGCGGTCTACCGCCAGAGCGAGCAGCCCTTGTTGTTGCTGCGGGAGGTGCTGTGGCTGAAGATGCTCGATTTCCTGCGCAACCTGCAGCAGCGTCGTCGCATGGAAGTGGTGCTGCGTTATCGCGGTACCCCCGAGCTGCCGGAGCAATTGGGTGAACGTATCGAGTCGCTGAACCTGCGCGCCTTGCAGCATCTCACCGCCGCCCTCAATATCGCCTATGAACGCGGCCAGTTGCGGCGCGGGCTCACGCCCATCGATGTGGCGCGCTGCCTGGTGGCGGCCTGCATGGGTGTCATTGCCGAGCACATGGAAGACCCGCAGGCGCGCCTGGAACATTCCTTCCACCTGGCGCCATTATTGGTCCTGCAAGGCGCTGAAGTGGCGTAAAAGTTCAGTGCCGCCCGCTGGCGCGCGCAATCAGGGCGTTGAGGAAAGCGCGCGCCGCATTGGGCAGGGTGCGGCCGGCCAGGGACTGGATTTCCAGCTGCAGGGTGTTCATGTCCTTGTCGCGGATGGGCAGGGCGGCCAGCTGTCCTTCGCGCACCAGCCGGCGGATGGGCAGCGCCGCCGAGAAGCCGATGCCGTCGCCGGACATCACGAAGCACAGCAGGGCGCTGATGGAGTCCGCCGCCAGGGTCGGTTCCAGCAGCACGTTGCGGCGGCTGCAGCAGGCATCGATCAGGCGCCGCATGGTGATGCTCTTTTGCGGCATGGCCAGCGGATACGGGGCCAGCTCCGACAGGCTGACCTGTTTGCGATGGGCCAGTGCATGGTCTGGCCGCATCACCGCCATGATGGGCGCGCGCTGGGCGAACTCGACCTTGATGTCCGGGTCCGGGGCCATGGTGAAGGTCAGGCCCAGGTCCACTGCGCCTTCGCGGATCTGCTGCGCCACGTGGACTGCATTGCCCACCGAGAGCTGGAAACGGATGCCCTTGTGCTGGCGGCAGAATTGTTCGATCGCCGCCGGTACGAATTCCAGCGCGAAGCCTTCGGTGGTGGCCAGTTTCACTTCTCCGCGCCGCAAGCCTTTCAGGGCTGCCAGCTCGTTGCCGATGCGTTCGGCTTCCAGTTGCTGGCGCAGCGCGTGCGCCGCCAGCAGTTCCCCGGCGGCATTGGGCCGCATCCCGCGCGAGACGCGCTCGAAGAGCGGCGTGTCGAGTTCGGCCTCGAGCCGCGCGATCTGGCGGCTGATGGCCGAGGAGGCGACATTGAGCGTATTGGCCGCCTCGGTGATCGAACCGCGCCGCACCACTTCGAGGAAGTAGCGCACGGCCGTCTCCTGCAGCACACGGGTATGGATGATGGACATCCATGAATTGTAGGAATGGTTTGCCGATTCGGCAATCGCTAATTCGAAAACTTGTACTTGTGGCAAAGCACTTCTCCGGCATAGGATGCATCATCGATTCGGCGGCAAGGTGCCCGCCGTCACGCCGCGAGGGAGGCTTCATGGATGCTGCACAGGCTGCAATGACGAAGGCGCAGGTCGAGGGACGCTACAAGTATCTGGTGCTGGTGCTGCTGTATCTGGGCTGGTGCGTGTCCTACATCGACCGCGCCGCCATCACCTTTGCGGCGACCCAGATCGCCAGCGAATTTTCGCTCAAGCCTTCCGACCTCGGCATCCTGCTGTCGAGTTTCTTCCTCGGCTATTCCCTGCTGCAACTGCCCGGCGGCTGGCTGGCCGACCGCTATGGTTCGCGGCCGGTCATCGTCATCTCCATCCTGCTGTGGTCGGTCTTCACCGGCGTGACCGGCATGGCCTGGTCCATTACCAGCCTGGTGGTGATCCGCTTCATCTTCGGTCTGGGCGAGGGCGCGTTTCCGGCCGCCAGCGTCAAGGGCGTGGCAGAAAATTTCAGCCGTGAGGAACGGCCCAAGATGTCCTCGCTGCTCATGTCCTCCAACTACATCGGCAGCATGCTGGCGCCGCTGTTGATCGCACCGCTGATCCTGCATTTCGGCTGGCGCGCGGTGTTCCATACCATCGGCATTGCCGGACTGGTGTTCGCCCTCGTGTACTGGTTCTGCGTGCGTCCGGTGCGGCCTGGCAAGGACGGTCCCAAGGCCATCAACAAGGAAGCCTTCGCGGCCCTGCTCAAGATGCCGCTGATGTGGAAGATCGTGGCGGTGTGGTTTGGCCTGTCCATCATCAACAAGGGGCTCGATACCTGGATGCCGACCTACCTGATGACCGTGCGCGGCCTCAACCTCAAGGCGGTGGGCCTGTTGCTGCCGCTGCCCTACATCATGGCCGGTCTGTCGACCGCCATCGGCGGCTGGGTGATGGTGCGCTTCTTCGACGGCCGCGAGAAAGTGCTGCTGATCGCCGCCTCGCTGCTGACAGCCGTCTTCGTCTACTGCATGTACACGGCGCAGACGGTGGAGGGTGTCATCGCCTGGCAATGCCTGGCCTATTTCTTCAAGTCCTTCGTGCTGGCCACCTGCATCGCGCTGCCGACCAAGCTGCTGCAGGCGCAACTGGTGGGCAGCGGCGTGGGCATGGTCAACCTGGGCGGGCAACTGGCGGGCTTCATTTCGCCGCTGGTGATCGGCTTCCTGGTGAGCGCCTTTGCCAACTACGATTACGCCTTCGCCTTCCTGATCAGCGCAGCCCTGTTCTCGGTACTGGTGAGCCTGTTCATCCGTACCGGCAAGACCGGCAGCCAGCTGCAGCCGGCCTGATTCACTCACCAGGAAATTCATGTCTGATTCCCTCGTCGAAAAAACTGCCGTCGAACTGCGCCAGCTGATCGGCAGCAAGCAGGTCTCACCGGTCGAGTTGCTGGAAGCCTGCATCGCCCGCATCGAAGACCTCAATCCCCATATCAATGCCGTGACCGCCACCTGCTTCGAGCGCGCCCGCCAGGAGGCGCGCGCGGCCGAGCAGGCCGTGATGGATGGTCGCCCGCTGGGCCTGCTGCACGGCCTGTCCATCGGCATCAAGGATCTTGAAGAGACCGAGGGCCTGCTCACCACCTACGGTTCGCCCATTTATCGCGGCAATGTGCCCTCGCGCGACAACGCACTGGTGGCCCGCCTGCGTGCAGCCGGCGCCATCGTGGCAGGCAAGACCAACGTGCCCGAGATGGGGGCCGGCGCCAACAGCCGCAATACGGTGTGGGGCGCCACCGGCAATCCCTTCAATCCGCTGCTCAATGCGGGTGGTTCCTCGGGCGGCTCGGCGGCGGCGCTGGCGGTGGATTTGCTGCCCCTGTGCTCGGGGTCGGACACCGGTGGCTCGCTGCGCATTCCGGCGGCCAAGTGCGGCGTCGTCGGTTTCCGCCCCTCGCCGGGACTGGTGCCCAGCGAGCGCAAGCTGCTGGGCTGGACGCCGATCTCGGTGGTCGGTCCGATGGGCCGCGACGTGGCCGATACCGTGCTGCAGTTGCGCGCAACGCTGGGCCTGCACGCCAGCGATCCTTTGAGCTATGGCGTCGATGAAGGCAGCTTTGCGGCCTTGCTTCCGTTGGACTTGTCGCGCCTGCGCATCGGCTATACCGAAGACTTCGGCGTGTGCGCAGTGGACGAGGGCATTCGCGCGGTATTCCGCCAGAAGATGGCCGCCATCAGTCGTTTTGTGCAGGTCTGCGAACCCGTGGAGATGGACATGGGAGAGGCCCATCGCGCCTTCGACGTGATCCGTGCCGAAGCCTTCGTGGCCGGGTTCGAGGCGGCCTATCGCCGCGATCCTGCATCGCTGGGCCCCAATACCCGCGCCAACTACGAGATGGGCGCGGCCATGAGCCTGTCTGATTGCGCCTGGGCGCAGGGTGAGCAGACGCGCCTGTTCCGCCGCTTCCAGCAGTTGTATGCGCGCTATGACCTGATCCTCTCGCCCACCACGCCGGTCTCGCCCTTCCCGTGGAGCGAGCTGTACCTGAAGGAGGTCAACGGCGCGCCTCTTGAAAATTATTATCGCTGGCTGGCCCTGACCTATGTGGTCACACTGGTTACCAATCCCTCGATCTCGCTGCCCTGCGGCCGCGATCATCGCGGCATGCCCTTCGGCTTGCAGGTCACCGGCTCCTTCCGTGACGATGCGCGCCTGCTTTCCTGGGCCGCCGCGCTGGAGGCAGCGTTCGCGGGCGATGAGACATTGCGTCGGCCACGGCCTGACCTGGCGAAGCTGAAGACGGTCCACGCGCCGCTGACCTCCATCGTCACGCATCCTCCCATCTTCGATGGCGAGGCGACGGCGGCGGCAGGGCAGGCAGCGGTATAAATCATTTAGCTTATTTGACTCTTGACCGATTAGAGCGATTCCATGAACACGATCCAACGTTTCAATACCAATGCCCGCATGAGCCAGCTGGTGCTGGCCAATGGTTTTGCCTTCGTCGCCGGCCAGGTGGCCGACCACGCCGGCGCCCCCATCCCGCAGCAGGCCAGCGAAGTGCTGGCCAAGGTCGATGCGCAATTGCAGGCCCAGGGCATCGGCCGTGAGCGTATCGTCAGCGCCAATGTGTGGCTCTCCAGTCCCGAGCATTTCGCCGCCTTCAATGCCGTGTGGGACGCCTGGGTACCGGCCGGCCACGCGCCCACGCGCGCCTGCGTGCAGGCCTTGCTGATGGCGCCGGGGCTGGATGTGGAAGTGGCTGTCATCGCCGCGCTTTGACCGATCCGGGGAGCCTGTCCATGAGCCAGCAAGGTCGCGTCGACTATCTCATCATCGGCGCCGGCATCGCCGGTGCCTCCATCGCTTACTGGCTGGCGCGTCACGGCAGCGTGCTGCTGCTGGAGCGCGAATCGCTGCCGGGCTATCACAGCACCGGCCGCTCGGCCGCACTCTACATGGAGAGCTACGGTCCGCCGCAAGTGCGCGCACTGACCTGCGCCAGCCGCGCCTTCTTCGATCATCCGCCCCAGGGCTTTACGGAACATGCCCTGCTCACGCCACGGGGCGCCTTGTTCTACGCCACCTCCGCCTTGCGTGAAAAACTCGACGCCCATGAGGCCTTGGTGCGTTCCGTCTCCGACAAGGTGCAGCGGCTCGATGCGGCGCAGACCTGCGCCATGGTGCCGGTGCTGCGTGAAGAAGACCTGATCGGATCGGTCTACGAAGAAGACGCCAGCGACATCGACGTGCATGCCTTGCACCAGGGCTTCCTGCGCGGTGCGCGGGCAGCGGGCGCGCGCGTACTGTGCAATGCCGAGGTGCAGTCGCTGCAACATGACCATGAGCAGGGCGAGAGTACGTGGCATGTGCGGACGAGCCAGGGCGAGTTGCGCGCGGGCGTCATCGTCAACGCCGCCGGTGCCTGGGCCGACGAGATCGGGCAACTGGCCGGAGCCGCCACCATCGGCCTGGTGCCCAAGCGGCGTTCAGCCTTTACCTTCGCGGCACCGGCCGATAGCGCCCACTGGCCGATGTTCATGCCGGTCGATGAATCTTTCTACATCAAGCCGGATGCCGGCCTGCTGCTGGGTTCGCCGGCCAATGCCGATCCGGTCGGACCGCACGACGTGCAGGCCGAGGAGCTGGATATCGCCATCGCCATCGACCATATCCAGAACGGCACGACGCTGGAGATCCGCCGCCCGGCGCACGTCTGGGCCGGCCTGCGTTCCTTCGTGAGCGATGGCAGTTTCGTCGGCGGTTACGACACCCAGGTGCCGGATTTCTTCTGGGCGGCCGGGCAGGGCGGGTATGGCATCCAGTCGTCACCGGCAGCCGGCGAGGCCTATGCGGCCCTGATCCGGGGCGAACCGGTGCCGGCGCATATCGCGCGCTTCGGGGTCGATGCCGCCGCCTTGAGCCCGGCGCGGCTGGGCTGAGGCGGACGTTCTCAGTTGCCGTTGCCGGAAGACATGTCGGTCCGGGCCGCCGGCGCCGCCTTCACCGGTCGCGGCAGCTGACAGTCTTCCACCCGGTCGCGGCCGTTGTCCTTGGCACGGTAGAGCGCCCGGTCGGCCCCGGCAAAGAGATCCTCGATGCGCATGTCCGGGCGTGGCACGCAGGTCATGACGCCGGCGCTGATGGTGACCACGCCGCCGGCATTGCCTTCATGCGGGATCTGCAAGGCGCGTACGCCATCGAGGACCTTCTGCGCGATGCGGTGGGCGGCGCCCAGGTCGGTGTCGGGCAGCAGCAGGGCAAATTCCTCGCCGCCATAGCGCGCCGCCAGGTCGCCATGCCGGCGCTGCATTGCGCGCAGTACGCGGGCGATGTCCTGCAGGCAGTAGTCGCCCTGGATGTGTCCGTACAGGTCGTTGTATTTCTTGAAGTAATCCACATCGAACATCACCAGCGACAAGGCGCTCTTGCTGCGGCTAGCATTCTGCATGGCCAGTTGCAGCTGTTCATCCAGGTAGCGCCGGTTGGGAATGCCGGTCATGCCGTCGAGCATGGCCTGCGCCCGCAGGTTTTCGGTGAGCAGTTTCAGGGACAGGTTTTTCTTTTCGATTTCTTCCTCGGCGCGGTCGCGCATGCGCACCACGCGCAGCAGATAGGCCGTCAGCAGGCCCACCAGCAGCCCCGCTGCGACGATTACCATCAATTGCGCACGCTGTGCCTCGCGCCAGTCGGCCAGCATGTCCTCATGGGCCAGGGCCGCCGTCACGAACAGCGGATAGTCCGGCACCCGCGTGAAATAATTCAGGCGCAGCACCCCGTCCTGGGCCGACTGGATCACGGCCCAGCCCGACTGGCGCTGCTGGGCATGGTCCCGGTAGAGCGGCAGCTCGGCCATGCTCTTGCCGAGGAACTCGGCGCTGTAGGGCCGGCGCAGCAGCATGCTGCCCTCGGTGCTGGCCAGCACCAGCGAACCCTGCTTGCCGATGTTGATTTCGTTGAACAGGTGCATGAAATGGTCCAGGCTCACGCCCACACGGATCGTGCCGGCTGGCCTGCCTTGGCGCAGGCGCTGGCGCGTGAGCGGAATGATCCAGCGTCCGGTGACGCTGCTGATGACGGGAGTGCCGATGAGCAGGCCGTTGCCGCGCCCCTCAGCAGCAGCCTGCACGCGCGCCACGGCGGCCGCCGGTTCCATGCCGGGCAGGCCGGCTGCATTTGCCTGGCTGGGCCAGCGTTGCACGGTGCGGCCCTGGTCATCGATGACCAAAAGACTGTCCAGCTCCGGAAAGAGCTGGCTCTGGCGCGTGAGCAGGTCTTGCAGCAGACGCTGCAGTTCGGCCTGCGGCAGGCTGCGGTTGGCCTCCAGCTCGGCGATTTCCTGAATCAACAAGTCGGCCGCGCGAAAGCTCAGGTTGACCTGGGTCGCCAAGCCCGTGGCAATGTTGAGGGTCGCGGTTTCGCCGCTCTTGAGGGCCGCTTCCCTGCTGGAGAGACTGCCGTTGAGCAGCGCATAGCCGAACAGCGCACTGCCGAGAACGGCCAGCACCAGCGAGGTGATCCTGACTTTGTTGTTGAGACGTTTGAGGGGCATGGCTTACTCCGGGCTGACTTCTGGTGAGTCATGTCAATCTGAAATCAAATTAATCAAATTCACCATTTGTATTTTAATACAGATGTGTTTTGATTTCCTTTTTTGCAATACAAATCGACCGGCTAAGCGCGCGAAGTTTGATGTGCGTTAAACCGGGTGTTGCTTTTGAGGGAAGTCGGGCGTGTTGCCTTGCACAAGGCTTTTCCTTGCGGAACGGCATTTTCCGCGCATCAATCCTCGCCATTGTTCACGCCCGGATAAGCGCTTTGGCAACTCTGCCGTAAAAAAACGACGAAAATTCCCCTTAAAAACATTTTTGTCGAATTCGTTAAATAAATCGTTTATAGTCAATCTGTTCCCGTGCCGGATGGCGTTGCCGGGACCAGGGGTTTCTTGGGATGACTCAGGTGTAAAACGATCAAGGGGGCAGTATGAAAATTTCGGATATCAAGATCAGTACTCGGCTCGGCGCGGCCTTTGCGGGCCTCATCGTGGTGATGTGCGTGATCGGATTTGTGGCGGTGAAGAATCTGTGGGCGGTCAGCGCGATCACCGATGAAATCGTCAATGACCGCTACGTCAAGGTAGCGCTGGTGAACCAGATCAACGACAAGGTCAATACGGCCGCTCGTGCCTTGCGCAATGCCATCATCGCCCCTGACCAGGCCAACGTGGACAAATATGTGGAGCGCGCCTTGAACAATACGCGCGAGGTGACCGAGCACATGGCGGATCTGGAGAAGCGCCTCAATACGCCGCGCGGCAAGGAATTGTTTGCCAAGCTCAGGGATGTGCGTGCGGAGTATGCCAAGTCGCGTGACCGGATGCTTGAATTGCTGCGTCAGCAAAAGAAAGCCGAGGCGGGAGATTTCCTCTTCAAGGAATTGATTCCGGCGCAGGACAAATACCTGGTGGTACTCAAGGAAATGATTGCCTTCCAGGTGTCGATCATGGATCAGAGCGTGGTCAAGGGCGTGGATGTCTCGTCCAATGCCGTCAATACGGTGCTCGTGTTGTCTGGCGTGGCGATCCTTCTCTCGGCGCTGTGTGCGCTGCTGATCACTCGCTCCATCACCCGTCCGCTCAATGAGGCGGTACAGGTGGCAACAGCAGTGGCTGCCGGCGACCTGACGGTGCAGATCAACGATACCGCCAAGGACGAAACCGGCGCACTGCTGGGCGCGCTCAAGTCCATGAATGACAACCTGCACCGCATCGTGACCGAAGTGCGCCAGGGCAGCGATACCATCAACACGGCCTCCGGCGAAATCGCCACCGGCAACCTGGACCTGTCCTCGCGGACCGAGCAGCAGGCCGGCGCCCTGGAAGAAACCGCCTCGGCCATGGAGGAACTCACCTCCACCGTCAAGCAGAATGCCGACAACGCCCGCCAGGCCAATACCCTGGCCGCGACCGCCTCGCAGGTAGCGATGCAGGGCGGCAGCGTGGTCGGTGAAGTGGTGCAGACGATGAGCCAGATCAATGATGCTTCGCGCAAGATCGTGGACATCATCAGCGTCATCGACGGCATTGCCTTCCAGACCAATATCCTGGCCCTGAATGCGGCCGTGGAAGCGGCGCGGGCCGGCGAGCAGGGGCGCGGCTTTGCGGTGGTGGCTTCCGAAGTGCGCACCCTGGCCCAGCGCAGCGCGGCCGCCGCCAAGGAAATCAAGTCCTTGATCGACGCCTCGGTGGAGCGCGTGGATAACGGCAGCCGGCTGGTCGAACAGGCCGGCACGACCATGGATGAAGTGGTGGCCAGCGTCAAGCGCGTCACCGATGTGGTGGCCGAGATCACCGCGGCCAGCAGCGAGCAGAGCGATGGCATCGAACAGATCAACCAGGCCATCGTGCAGATGGATGAAGTGACCCAGCAGAACGCCGCGTTGGTGGAAGAGGCGGCAGCGGCAGCCCAATCGCTGCAGGAACAGTCCGGCCGCCTGGTGCAAACGGTCAGCATCTTCAAGCTCAGCAGCCATGAAGTGCGACGTGCAGCCCCCGTGAGTGCGCCGCGTACGGTCGATGTCACCCCGCGGGCAGCGGCCCTCCCGCGCAAACCGGCTCCCAAGGCGAGTGCCCCGGCCAAGGTCTTGCCGGCAGCGCAGCCGGCCTTGAAGCCGGCGGCCGCTGAGGGAGATTGGGAGCAGTTCTGAGCTTGCTCAATGCAGGGTAGCAGGAGAGTGAACAAGCAGCGCGTCCATTGGGCGCGCTGTTTTTTTGTACGGATTGCGTGCCTGATTGAGGCCGGAATCAAAGGCTGAATTCAAGCGCGAATTGAGGGCAGATTTCGGGGCCGAATTCAGAGCTCAATTGAGGCGTCTGTTCGGGGCGGAATTGAGTACGTGATTTCATCGGCTTCCCTCTTCCGCATTCCTGTCTAACCCAGCGAAATTCCCTTGAAGCGCACCAGCTTCTGCAAGGCATCTTCCAGGGGCAGCCGCGCGCGTGCGGCAGCGATGCGCAGTTCACGGTGCAGCTCCGCTTCTTCGGCGGAGTCGTCCTCGCACTGGCGGCTGTAGCGCTCGAAGCCAGCCAATGCCGTGAGCAGTTCAGCCAGGTGGCGCGGACATTCGCATTGCATGCGATCGGACTGCTCGGACACCGAGGCGAGCGTGCTCTCGCTGAAGCGCGGCTCCGGCAGGGCGTCCTGCCCGCCCTCGGCCTGGCCGGCTGCCGGCTCCATGCGCCGGATCATCTCGCACAGCCATTCCACGTCGATGCCTTCGGCTGCCTTGCGCACGACCCGGTGTCCCGCCTCGGTCAGGCGCGCCACCACCTCGGGCGAGCCGAAGCGATACAGGATCAGTACGGGTACCTGGACGGATGCGTTGCGCAGGCATTCAAGACGCTGGTCGAGATCGCTGTCGAGGACCGTGCTTTCCAGCAGGAGCAGGTCGCCTTCGAAGTGCGCCAGGTCCAGTTCGTCGAGCGACTCGACGGCGGCCGTCACGCTCAACTGGCGCTGCCCCAGCGCCTGGCCGAGCGCCTTGGTGGCAATCCAGGGGCCGACCAGCACCAGCCGTGCGGGCGGGTTGGTGTGGGGATCGGCGGCGCCGGTGCTCACTGCAGCGATGTGTCCGGCAGGCAGTGACTGGGCCAGGCATTGCAAGTCCTGCGGCGCCAGGCTGGCCAGCTTGCCGATCCGGTGGCCGGCATCCACCAGCGCCTTGATCCACAGCAGCCGTTGCAGGTCTTCCTGCGAATACAGGCGCTGGCCGCCACCGCTGTGCTGCGAAGAGGTGATGCCGTAACGATGTTCCCAGGCGCGCAGGGTCTCGACCGACATGCCCAGCTGGCGCGCCACCGCGCCGGGACGCAGCAGTGGCAGGTCCGACAGCTCTACCGTTTCAGGGGCTGCCAAGGGGGAAGAGGGGGATTGTTGATTCGTCATTGTCATATTTCCAACGAAAAATATTTTGTAATGTACGGATATTTTTTAAATATATCTGTTCAGAGTCGTTGCAAATCAGATTTGTTGCAGGCGATCTGTGAAAAATTACTGTTTGTTTTTGTGATTTTTCCCAGTATGTCACGCTTCTGCCTGAATGTGAAACATTGTGATCAATAAAAAGAATCGGCCCGTTCCTGATGGACACGGGTCGATCCATTCGAGAAACCTTGCCGTCTCCTGAAAGAACCATCATGAAACTATCGGACCTGAAAATCGGCACCCGTCTCTACATCGGCTTTGGCGTCGTCTCCGCCATCCTGGTCATCCTGGTCAGCGTGGCTTATGCCAATTTTGCGCGGCTGGGTGCGGCCAATGACTGGAACGTGCATACCTATGACGTGCGCGACCAGTTGCAAGGCATGATCGAGAGCCTCATCAACATTGAAACCGGCCAGCGCGGATTTTCGCTCACCGGCAATGACGCCTCGCTGGAACCGTACCAGCTGGGCAACGCCAACTTCAAGAAATACCTCGAAAAAGCCCGCGAGCTGACCGCCGATAACCCGGCCCAGCAGCAACGACTGCAGCAGATTACGGAGGCCGAACAGCGCTGGCTCAATACGGCCATCGATCCGGCCATCACCCTGCGCCGTGCAGTACGTGACGGGCGCGAGCAGATGGCGGCCGTGACCGCGCTGGAGCAGGCCGGAAAGGGCAAGACCGAGATGGACAACATGCGCCGTCTGGTGGCCGAGATGGACGGTGCCGAGTCGTCGCTGCTGGCTGCGCGTGCTGAGGAAGCGGCCGCCCTCAAATCGGTGACCGGCAATACCCTCATCGTCGGTGGCATCGTTTCAGTAGTGCTGGCCATGCTGCTGGCCTGGTGGCTGGCCAACAACATCACCCGTCCGTTGGCACTGGCCGTGCGCCTGGCCCGCCAGGTGGCTGGCGGTGACCTGACCGCACGCATCGAGGTGCGTTCGCGGGATGAAACCGGTGAACTCCTGGGCGCCTTGAAGGACATGAATGCCAGCCTGGTGCACATTGTCTCCGGCGTACGCCGTGGCACCGACATGATCGCCACTGCTTCTTCGCAGATCGCCACCGGCAACCTGGATCTCTCCTCGCGTACCGAGCAGCAGGCCAGCTCCCTGGAGGAAACCGCTTCCTCGATGGAAGAACTGACCTCCACGGTGCAGCAGAACAGCGCCAATGCCCGTGAAGCCAACCGCATGGCGCAAGCCGCTTCCGACATTGCCAGCAGCGGTGGCGGCGTGGTCAGCCGCGTGGTGGAAACGATGGAAGAAATCAACGCCTCCTCGCGCAAGATCGTCGACATCATCAGCGTCATCGACGGCATCGCCTTCCAGACCAACATCCTGGCCTTGAACGCCGCCGTGGAAGCGGCGCGCGCCGGCGAGCAGGGGCGTGGCTTTGCGGTGGTGGCCACCGAAGTGCGCAGCCTGGCGCAACGTTCGGCAGCCGCGGCCAAGGAAATCAAGTCCCTCATCAGCGACTCCGTGGCCAAGGTCGAATCGGGCAGCGTGCTGGTCAACGAAGCCGGCGACACCATGCGCGAGATCGTCGAAAGCGTGCAGCGCGTGACCGGCATGATCAACGAGATCAGTGCCGCAGGCGAAGAACAGCGTTCCGGCATCGAACAGGTCAGCCAGGCCGTGGGCCAGATGGACCAGGTCACGCAGCAGAATGCGGCTCTGGTGGAAGAAGCCGCTGCCGCCTCCCAAGCGTTGCAGGAACAGGCGCAAGAACTGGCGAAGGCTGTCAGTGTGTTCCGCCTGGATGGCCATGCTGCGCAGGAGCCTGCCTTGGATGCGAACATCGCTTCGGCATCACCGGCCAAGCCGGCCCCGCTCGCTGCGAAACCGCGAGCAACAGCCCGTGAGCCGCGCCTGAGCAAGCCGGTAGCCCCCGCCCTGGCGAGCCGTCACGCGGCAGGCGCTTCCGACGAATGGGTCACTTTCTGAACAGGGCGGCCGCATGCACGCCGAGCTCCTTCGCCTGCCGCCCGCGCTGACAGCGGCGATCCCGCGGGACGCGCCACTGCCGCACGAGCAGCAGCGCCTGGCGGTACTGGACACGTACTGCGTGCTGGACACGCAGCCCGATGTGCTCTGTGACCTGGTGACGGAACTGGCTTGCACGCTCTTCGGAACCGAGATTGCGCTGGTCTCGCTGGTGGCCGAGAAGCGTCAATGGTTCAAGTCGCGGCGCGGGCTGGAAGCGGCCGGCACACCGCGTTCGCAATCGTTCTGCAGCCACGTCATCGAGCAGGACGAAGTGATGGTGGTGCCGGACGCCAGCCTGGATGCGCGATTTTCCGGCAATCCACTGGTCACCGGTGCACCGGGCATCCGCTTCTACGCCGGCGCACCGCTGGAGACGGCCGATGGGGTCAGGCTGGGGACGCTGTGCGTGATCAGCACCTCCCCCCGTACCGCGTTCACCCGGGCCGAGCGGCTCACGCTGCGGCAGCTGGCGGCCGTGGTGATGGCACGCCTCGATACGCTGCGGGCGGCCAGCTACATGGATAGCCTGACCGCGCTGCCCAATCGCAGCCGACTGGACGCTGATCTGCAGGAGCTGGCTGCCTTCGGGCAGGGGGCCGGGGTGCTCTCGGGCAAGCTCACGGCGGTGGCAGTCGACATCTGTGACCGCACCTACCTGCGCGACATGATCAAGGCGCTGGGCTGGGACTACGTCGAGGGCTTCCTGATCCAGGCCATGGGCCAACTGCGGCAGGCGCTCGGGGAGGTGGCGCTCTATCGCATCGGGACCACCACCTTCGCTTACCTGGAGCGGCGAGATGGCTGGCAGGCCCAGGTCGAGCGGGTCGATCGGGCCTTTGCCGGCACGGTGGAGCACCAGGGCATTCCGCATCGTCTGCAGATTTCAGTGGGCATCGTGCCGCTGGCCCAATGTGATGAGATCGGAGAGTTGGTACCGTCTTTGCTTACGGCCGCCGACATGGCCCGCGAGTCCGGCCGGCTGCAATGCAGTTACGAGCAGCCGCTGGGGCGCCAGCAGAAGCACTCTTTTGAATTGCTGTCGGCCATGCCGGCGGCCTTGCTGGCGCAGGATCAGCTGTGGCTGGAATACCAGCCCAAGATTGCGTTGTCCTCGGGCCAGTGCGCTGGCGTCGAAGCGCTGTTGCGCTGGCGCCATCCGGTGCACGGCGTGATCTCGCCGGCACTCTTCATTCCGCTGGCCGAGAAGACCGCGCTGATTCGCCAGGTCACCTTGTGGGTGCTGCAGCATGGCATCGAACAGGCTGCCGCGTGGGCCCGCCAGGGGCGAGCCATTGCGGTGGCCATCAACGTGTCGGCGCGCGACTTCGACAACGATGACCTGGTGCAGACGCTAGCCGTGCAGTTGCGCCGGCATCGCATTCCGGCCGGCCTGATCGAGATCGAGTTCACCGAAAGCGCGATGAGCAAGAACCCGGAAAAACTCTACGGCCGGATCGAGGAAATCAAGCGCCTGGGCGTGAAGGTGGCCATCGATGACTTCGGTGCCGGATTCAGCAATCTCAGCTACCTCAAGAACATTCCAGCGGATTACCTGAAGATCGACCAGTCCTTCATCCGCACCATGGAAAGCAATTATTCAGACCAGCAGATAGTGCCCTCGATGATCCACCTCGGCCAGAAGCTGGGCTTTGCGGTAGTGGCCGAAGGCGTGGAAACCGAGAAGTGCCGGCGCATCCTGCATCATCTCGGTTGCGAATACGGGCAGGGTTATGGCATCGCACGGCCGATGAAGGCGGCCGATACCTGGGACTGGATCGCGGCGCGCCATTGAGCATCTGCCGGCTGTATCGCAGGAGCGGACCGGTTGACTTGACTGCCCGTAGCGCAGGAAGGAGAGACTTGCAGTGAGGATTGGTGAGGGGTATATTGCCGGATAGAAATATAAATTTGGAGACTATACGTGACAATCCAACCGGCCCCCCTCCCGTTGGCCTCGCTCGCCCTCCTGGCCCTGGCTGTGGTACTGCCCTTGACGCTGGGGGCGTGCAGCCGTTCGCCCAAGGAGCAACTGGCTTTCCAGCATGCCGAGGAGCAGTACCAGATCAACCAGCGCAATGCGGAGCTGGCGCGCAGCCGTCCTGAAGGCGAGTCAGCGGGGGAGGATGAACGTAGCCGGGAGCGGGATTAGCAGCCGCGGGCCGGCGCTTCTTTGGTGTGTTTGCGAACGGCCTTTCTATCTTTCAGGCTTCACTCATCAATGGATCGCACCGGCTGATCCGTCTGGCACAGCGCCTCCAGGGTGCTCAGGTCCGCATCCATGACCAGCTGCCGCGCCATGGCCACAAAACCGCTCCAGATCGGATTCCTCTGCTGCAGCGTATCGCACCAGTCCAGCAAATCCGACACCGCCCCCATCTCGATGAGGGCCAGCGCCTCCTGCAGGTCGGCCGCTGCCGGGCGCTGCAAGGGCGGGCCGGGGCTGTCCTCGCTTGACGGATCCTGTTTTTGCAGGCCCAGCAGCCGGCCGATGGTCTCCTGCAGTTCCAGGAAATTGACCGGCTTGAGCAGGCAGGCATCGAATTGTTCACTCTCCCCTTCGCTGCGTTCGGGCTGCAGCGTGGCCGACAGCAGCAGGACCGGTATGCCCGGCAGATGGTGCCGTGCCGCCTGCAGTACGGCATCGCCATGCAGGCCCGGCAACTGGTAATCGGTCAGCACCAGCGCCACGGCGGGGGCATCGGGTGCGGCGATGCGGGCGATGGCGCGCTCGGCGTCGGCATACAGTTCCACCGCGAAGCCGACGCTGCTCAGCTGGTCGCCCAGCAAGTGGGCGATGTCGGCATGGTCTTCCACCACCAGCACCAGGCGCCCCTCGCCATCGATCAGGAGGCGGCCGCAGGCGTCTTCCGGGGCATCATGGCGGGCCACGTCGCGCTCACTGCCGATGGCCGCCGGCAGGCGCAGCGTCATCGTGGTGCCTTCACCGGGCCGGCTCGACAGTGCGACCTGGCCGCCCATCTGCTGGATCCACTGGCGCACGATGGCCAGGCCCATGCCGATGCCCGGCTGCGAGCGGTCCGCATGGGCGCGCTCGAAGGGTTCGAACACCCGTTTCTGGAAATGCAGCGGGATGCCGCAGCCCGTGTCGCGCACCTGCATTTCCATGACCCCCATGCCCGATTGCGCCGAGGCAGGATGCCATTGCACCTGTAGCACGATGCGGCCATCGCGGGTGTACTTGGCGGCGTTGTCCAGCAGGTTGCCGAGGATGCGCCGTACGCGCCGGGCATCAAGGGTGAGCACCGGCGGCAGCGTCGGGGCCACCTGCAGGCGAAAGGCATTGTGCTGGCGCTGGGCCAGCAGGCTGGCTTCCTGGCCGATCTCCTGCAGCAGCGCGTGGGCGTAGACCGGGGCCGGGTGCGGCAGGTCGGGACGGTCGCCGCGCGCATAGTCGATCAGGTCATTGACCATGGCCAGCATGTGACGGGCGCTGCGTACGATGATGCGGCCGTGACGCGCACGCTCGTCGCCGCCCGTCTGCAGCATGTCGGCAAAGCCCAGGATGGACGTCAGCGGGGTGCGCAGGTCGTGGCTGATGCGGGTCAGGAAGCCGGTCTTGGCCTGGTTGGCCTGGTCGGCCGCCTCCAGCGCTTCGCGCAGTTCGCGGGTGCGGGCGGCCACGGCCTGTTCCAGTTTCAGTTGCTCACGCACGCGCAGGTAGAGCATGGCCCACTGCATCTGGTCATGCTTGCGATGCAGTTCCAGTGCGCGGCCGATGATCACCAGGGCCGTCATGCACAACAGCCCGATCTGGAACAGCGCCGCGAAATGCCAGTCCGGCAGCAGGCTGCGGTCGACCAGTCCGTTCAGTTCCAGCAGCTTGACCGACATGCCCAGCCAGGCCAGGGCGAAGGACAGCGTCAACACCCGGGCATGTGGCAGGCCAGATCGCCAGGCGTGCAGCAGCGAGGCCAGCCACATCACATAGGCCAGCGCAGCGGTAGCATTGGCCAGCGGGGCGGCGACCCGGTAGTCGCCCAGCGCGGTCCCGCCGATCACCGCGATCAGCAGCGCCTGCATGACGGCATAGATGCCATTCCAGGGGCGCAGGCGCTCCAGCCCGACCAGCACATAGCTCATGCGCACGTAGAGCAGCGTGGCCAGGCAGCCCAGGGTGGCCGGGGTGCGCACCAGCCAGGCGCCACCCTGGGGAAACAGGTAGAGCTGCAAATAGCCCTGGAAGGTCCAGATGTAGGCCAGCGCCGTCACGATCCACGCGGCCATGAGCACGAAGCCGCGGTCGTGCCAGGCGATGCCCTGGATGAGCGCATAGGTCACCAGCAACAGCGACACGCCCAGCACGAACGCCTGGATGGCCAGCTCGCGCCCTTCATCCTGGCGAAACGCGGCGCTTTCCCAGAGCGCCACATTGAGATCGATGGCCGAATCGCCGGCCACCCGCAGCACCCACTGCCGCTCTTCACCCGGGGCCAGCGTCAGCGGAAACAGGGGAGTGCGGCTGGCGATGTCGCGTTGGCCGAGCGGATGCAGGGTGCCCGCGTAGCGCGGGATGAGCGCATCGGCCTGGCGTGCGGACGACGACGGGGACGGTGGCAGCCAGTACAGCCGCACGTCCTGCAAGCGTGCCGAGCCCAGGGCCAGCCAGCGCGTGACATGCTCGCTGCTGTCATTGCGGACCTGCCCGCGCAGCCAGAAGGCGCCGGTGCTGTAGCCCTCCTGCAGCATGGGGACGCTGATGGATTCCCATTGCGCGCTGGCCAGCGCAGCCGAGAGCAGCTCGCCGGCGCGGGCGTCGCGCAGCACCTGCAATTGCGGGGTGATGACCTGGTGCGCGGCGATGCCCGCCAAGTTGATGGACGGTGGCACTGGCGTGGCCAGCACCAGCGGCGACAGCAGGCCGCATAGCAGCAGCCACGGCCATTGCAGTGCTGCGCGCAGGCGTGACATCGTCCTCTCGTCAGCGCCGGAACTGGCTGGGCGGCATGCCGAAGCGTTCGCGGAAGGCCGTAGAAAAGTTGGCCGTATTGCTGTAGCCCAGGGCCAGCGCAATGGCGCCGATGTCGAGGGTGCTTTCAGAAAGCAGGCGGCGGGCTTCCTTCATCCTCTCCTCGCGCAGGAAGTCGAACACGGTCACCCCGGCACAATGCTTGAAGGCGCTCGACAGGCGCCGCGCATTGGTGCCCACGGCCGCCGCCAGGGCATTGAGTCCCAGCGGCTGGTCGAGCTTGTCCATCATCAGGCGGCGCGCCGCCTGGAACAGCACCATGTCGAAGGTGCTGGAGCCGCCTTGTGGCGCCGGGCCGATGGGCGACTGGGTGACCGGTGGCAGATCCACATGCATGGGCGAGCGCAGATGTACGCATAGCCGCAGCCGCACTTCTTCGAAATCGAAGGGTTTGGTGATGTAGTCCACGGCACCCACGCTCAAGCCATTGACCTTTTCTTCGGTGGCCGCAGCCGCCGAAAGGAAGATCAGCGGAATGTTGCGCGTGGAGGAATTGGCCTTGAGCAGGCGGGCGCTGGTGAGTCCGTCATAGACCGGCATGCGGATGTCCATCAGGATCAGGTCCGGCCGCACCGTCTGTGCCTTGCGATAGCCGTCCTGTCCATCCCGTGCCACGTAGAGCCGCGCACCATGGCGCAGCAGGAAATCCGAGAGCAGCATGCGATCTTCCTCGGCGTCGTCGACGACCAGGATGCGTTGCCCTGCCAAAGGCCCGGCGTACACCGGGTGTATCGATTTGTAGACCATGTTCGCCTCATCTTGAATGAGCGGGAAGTTACCGCGAAATATCGAAGACACGAAGCGAAAACGGCCGGGCAGGAAATATTTTTCCCGGGATCAAAACTATGCGGTCGATGGGCAAAACATCGTCGAGGAAATTATCGAAAAAATTCGATAGCGCAGAGTTGTCAGGCGGCCGGCATCAGGCGGTGGTCGCTTGATCAGATGCCGGATGCGTCCATCAGGCAAGCGCGATGTGGCGTCGGACAGGCTGGCCGCGTTTTATAAAAACGATTTGTCAATCCATAAAACGTAAAAGGCTGGAAATCTCGAATAGCTTCGAAATTGCGAACGGATTTCGTAGCGAATCGCGGCGGGGAATAGAGCCTGTGTCAGCATGCGCTCGTTTGCAACGTTGGAGTCCATTTGTACTGACGGCGCCAGCAAGAATGAGAGCTTGTACGTGGGGTGACTCACCCGATTTTTTAACCATCTTCGGGAGTACAGATGACGGATGTCATTGCGGCGCTCATGGAGGCGTTAGGCGGGCTCTTTGCAGGTCTCTGCCATGAGAGAGGGGCAGCTTGGCGTCATTCTCAAAAGATAAAATTTTCAGTCTTGGCTGGTTGTTCTGCTTTTTGTGTGTTTGGCCTAAACGAGCTGTTGTTTCCGTCGCCCAACCCGAGGGGCAATATATGGTTCGGGTTGCTGATGATTTCATTGGCGTTTTCGTTCATGGTTTATCTGATCCTTCTTCTCGCACATTTTGCCGCGCAGCGACGAAAACAAAAAAAGAATGACTCCATGACGCCAATTCCGCGCGAGGATACTTGAAATTGATTTACGAAATGCGAGGACTGAAGTCAACGGGAAGACTCATTGTCAGAACCGGCAGGAGAGGGGCCAGTCAGGGATGGTTGAAGTAATCGATATTGATGATCAGGTGCGATTTTTAACTTGGTATTAAGGGTCGTGCATGAAATTGCCGCATGCGTATTTTGGGGGCGGCGCCGTATCGCTGACTTTGCTCCATCTGGAGGGAGTCTCATTGTTCGATCTGTTGACCATCGGTTGTTTGTTTCGGTGCAGGCATTTTCTCAGCGATGGTTTAGAGAGAGTCTGCTGAATTCAACAAGCTTGAAGCCGGGTGCCGGATATTTGCCATTCGAAAAATTCTTCCCTGCAGCAAAATCAGGCGTCCACCCCGCAAAACCCGGGAGAAAACCCCACGGCTTTCTTGCGCTAGATTGCCTCTCCGTGGTGAGCATGGCATCGCTGCCGCAGCCGGAGCCGATCCCCGCAACTGCGATCGCGTCCCAGCCCACCATCAGAACGGACCGGGGTACAAGGTCCGCCATCGAACATGCGTCGCTATGAGATCAGGGAGAGCCAAATGGCCAGCATATTGTTGGTAGAAGATATTTTGATGAACTATCGCAACCGCAGTCTTTGCAATTTTCTGGAAGACCAGGGACATAATGTCGGCCGCCTGCGAGCCGAAGGTGAGCAGTTGCTGGTGCCGATACCCAAGAGTGATATCGCCATCATCCACGTAGGCAGCGCCAGCGCGGCGGGCTACCAGCTCACGCGGCAACTGCGCAGCGCCGACGCCCGCATGGGCATTCTCCTGCTGGCCGCCCCGCATGAGAGTGCGACGGTGCGCATCACCGGACTGGAACGCGGTGCCGACTTCTGCGAAGTATTGCCGCAGCGGCTCGAACTGCTCAACGCCTACCTCGACGCCATGCTCAGGCGCGTAACGCCGCAGGCCTGGCAACTGGACGTGGGCGCACGCACGCTGCGCGCGCCGCAGCACGACGCCGTGGGCATCAATTCGCGTGAAGTGGCCTTGTTGAAAGCGCTGGCCGAGAGCTCCCGGCATGCGGCCGACCGCTGCGCCATCGCGCATGCCTTCGGGGTCGAGTGGGTCAGCTTCGACGAGCGCATCCTGGAAAAAACCGTCAGCCGGCTGCGCCGCAAATGGCGCGACAGCACCATGTGTGACCTGCCGCTGCGTACCGTGCATGGCGTGGGCTACTGCTTCACTGAAGCGATCCAGGCCTGCTAGCGCGGCTGCCCGGCATCTCAGCCCAGGCGTGCCTGGACCTGGTTGCCGGCCACCACGAACTTGCCCGCGCCCAGGTGGTGCAGGGTGTGGAGGTCGGCGTTCTCTTCGGTGAAGTTCCAGTGGCCGTTCTCGAAGATGCGCGCATCGGCAGCGGCGCTGACGACTTCACCGAACAGGGTGTCGTAGGCATCTTCGGTCTGGCCCTGCGGCAGCCAGCGGCATTCCAGCCAGGCCGCGCAGCCTTGTTCCAGCACAGGCAGACCCAGCACCGGGCCGGTGAAGGCGGCAATCTGATGGCGGGCGAACTTGTCTTCGTCGCGGCCGCTGGCGCTGCCGACCGCGTAGGTCAGGTCCATTTGCGCCGCGCCCGGAACGATGATGCCAAAGTGGCCTGATTGCTTGATCAGTTCACGTGTCCAGGTGTTCTTGTCGATCACCACGGCAATGCGCGGGGGCGTGAACTCGACCGGCATCGACCAGGCGGCCGCCATGATGTTGCGGTGTGCGCCATGGGCGCTGCTGATCAAGACCGTTGGGCCATGGTTGATGAGGCGGCTGGCGTGTTCCAGGGCCACAGGACGGAAGTGGCCGGAAGGGGCGCCGGTGAGGGGCTGCGACATGGATTTTCCTCTGCAGGGACAAAGGGAAAGCATGCCACAGAACCGCCTGCGGCGTGCTCATGCGCCCGGTGGCAGGGGGCTGCGCGGGCCGTCTCTATCATCATGTGCGTGCGGCCAGTTCGCGGGCAGCTTGGCCATGCGCATCATTGGCGGGATCAAACCGGTCCGCATCCACCGCCAGGATCAGCGTTCCCAGCCGGCTGCCATCGGCAGCATGGAGCGCGCGCAGGCCGTTGCCGGCGACAACTTCAGACGCATCGATCACCTGCGGGAGATAGCGCATCCAGACCGCATCGAGCGGATCATCGAGGAGGGCATCCTCCCCTTGTGGACTGCTGACGCCGATCTCCAACCGGGATGCCGGCCACCATTGCACCATGGCGCTGACCAGTGAGATCAGCGTATCCCGCTGCTCCAGTTGCGGGATGAACTGGCTTTGCAACAGCAGGTGGCACGGCTCAGCGTAGCGCTGCGTGCCCAGGGAATGCAGCAGGAAGGCGCCGGCGCTGTCTTCCTCTCCGCTCCACAAGGCCAGCGGACGAAAGCGGTCGTCGTCGCGCAGCGCATCCTCATCGTGCAAGACCGCGATGGCGGCGGATGTGGGCGCCTGTCCGGTGAAGGCGGGCGGGCAGGCCAGGTATTCCGGCGAGCCGGCTTCGGCGGCCGGTGCATACCAGCTTTCCAGCGCGAGTCCCTGTACGGCCAGCCACTCAAGCAGCGGCAGCAACTGGCGCAGATGATCGGCCACGCCAGGTAGCGTGGCATGCGGCGAGGGGTAGCTCAATTCGAGATGCATGGTCTTCACGGGGAGCAGTTCAGGGAGTCCGGATGCACGCTTGGAGAAGGCGTCCGGTGTGAAGGCGCGATGATGGGGGATGGGAGGGACGTTGGTGGAAATGAAGGAAATGTTTTGAGGAAACTACAAACTATTTTGATGAATGGGAAGCCGTCTTCGCTCCAAGGCGACAACAAAATAAAAAACGGGAGCCGCAGCTCCCGTCTTTGATGAGACCGATGACGCCCTGCATATGGCAGGCGTACCCGGCCTTATTTGCCCCAGCTCAACACCATCGGATCCAGGCGGCGCGCCACGCGCAGCAGGCCTTCGCGCACCTTGGGGTGCATCGGGGCTTGCGGATGGCGCAGCATGTCGGACTTGATCACGCCGCCTTCGAGCATCAGCGCCTTGCAGGCGGCCAGGCCGCATTGGCGGTTCTCGTAGTTGATCAGCGGCAGCCACTGCATGTACAGCTCGGCGGCCTTCTCGGTGTCGCCGGCGAAATACGCATCGACGATCTTGCGGATGCCGTCCGGATAGCCGCCGCCGGTCATGGCACCGGTCGCACCGCCATCCAGGTCGGGGATCAGGGTGATGGCTTCTTCGCCATCCCACGGGCCAACCACGGCGTCGCCGCCCAGCTCGATCAGTTCGCGCAGCTTGGAGGCGGCGCCGGCGGTCTCGATCTTGAAGTAGGAGACGTTCTCGATCTCCTTGGCCATGCGGGCCAGGAAGGGCGCCGACAGGGGCGTGCCGGCCACCGGCGCATCCTGGATCATGATGGGGATGTCGATGGCGTCGGAGACGCGGCCATAGAACTCGTAAATCTGTTTTTCCGACACGCGGAAGGTGGCGCCATGATACGGCGGCATCACCATCACCATGGCCGCACCCGCATCTTGCGCGGCGCGGCTGCGCTCGGCACAGATCTGGCTGCCGAAGTGGGTGGTGGTAACGATCACGGGGATGCGGCCGGCCACATGCTTCAAGACCGTGTCCTGCACCAGCACGCGCTCTTCGTCGGAGAGCACGAACTGCTCCGAGAAGTTGGCCAGGATGCAGATGCCGTTGGAACCGGCATCGATCATGAAGTCGATGGCGCGCTTCTGGCCTTCCAGGTCCAGCTTGCCGTTTTCGTCAAAGATGGTCGGGGCGACCGGGAATACGCCGCGGTAAATGGGGGTGCTCATGGAGTCTCCGTCTTGGTTGTCATGGGCCATCACAGCGATGGCGGGTGCGATGGCGTTGAATATACGTGGGGCCCGATGGACTGTATAGTGAAGACTTTCCATCATGTGATCGCTTTTTGGAATCACCCATGAAACCCGCGCCCAGCCAGCAAAGCCTCAACAGCCTCCTGTCCCGCCTGCGCATGAAGCAGCTGCAGTTGCTCATCGCCCTGGACGATCATCAATCCCTGCACAAGGCCTCCAGCGCCCTGGCGATGACGCAGTCGGCGGCCAGCAAGTCGCTGGCCGAGCTCGAATCGATGCTGGATGCGCAAATGTTCGAGCGCACCAAATCCGGCCTCATCCCCAACCAGTTCGGCCACTGCGTGATCCGCTATGCGCGTCTGATGGCTACCGATCTCGGGTCGCTCTGCGAAGAGATGGCGCAGATCCGCTCCGGACGCGGCGGACGGCTGGCCATCGGGGCGGTCATGGGGGCCTTGCCGGAACTGGTGGTGCCGGCCGTGGATGCCTTGCAGCGGCGCCATCCGGAGCTCTCCATCGATATCGTCGAAGAGACCAGCGTGCAGTTGCTGAGCCTCCTGGACGAAGGCCATCTCGATCTGCTGGTGGCGCGCGCCAGCGTCTCGGACAATCCCGGCAAGTATCACTACCAGCCCTTGTCGGAAGAGCCGCTGTCGGTGGTGGTCTCGGGCGAGCATCCGCGTGTGCGCGGCAAGCAGATGAGCCTGGCGGCGCTGGCCGGCTATCGCTGGGTCACCTATCCCAGCCACATGCCGCTGCATGCAGTGCTGGAGCGCGAGATGGACCTGGCCGGGGTCAGCATGCCGGGCAATGCGATCTCCACCGCCTCCACTTTCGTGACGGTGGCGCTGCTGCAGCAGGGGACCGACATGGTCTCGATCCTGCCCACGGCGGTGGCCGAGATGTTCGTCAAGCGCGGCATGCTGCGCATCCTGCCGGTGACGCTGCGCTCGATGTCGCAGACCATCGGCATTGTCACGCGCAAGGGCGGGCAGTTGTCCAGGGCAGGGGAGGCCTTCGTGGACTTGTTGCGCCCAAGACCCCGGGTTGCCTGAGCTTGTCCGCTGGCACGGAGCTGATCTCCGGCTAACCGTTTTCTTTCATCCCCACTTCAACGCGCAAAGCTTCACCTGCGCCGCCCAAGCGGTCGCGGGAAGGGCGCGTTCGCCCTTCTGCATGCCCTTGGACGAATCCTGCCCCCGCCGCAAAGTGCCGTGCGACGGTGGAGTCCGGCCGTGGTGAAAGGATATTCACCTCATCCATGCAAAAAATTGAGGCATCTCCAATCTGGTGTAATGGTATAGTGATTATACCAGTTGGTGCTCTCCGTATTCTTGGATAGGTTGCCTGCTGGCAAAGACGAAGAAGCTCAAAGAAATAATAAAGAAACAACCAAGGCAGCCAGGCGACTGCGAGGCGCATAGCCCCCGCGTTTCCTGGCCCCACCCGCAGAGGTTGTCGTTGAACAGGCACAGCCTCTCAACCCGACAGGAGACAAGACAACAATGGAGACGCCCCAAAGCGCCGTCGAAAGATCGGCCATCCGCAAGGTCGCAATGCGGCTCGTGCCCTTCGTGGGCCTGATGTTTTTCATCAACTTCCTGGATCGCACGGCGATCTCGTTTGCCGGACCCAACGGCATGAGCCGTGACCTGGCCCTGACCGCTGCCCAGTTCGGGTTTGCGGCCGGGGTCTTCTTCATCGGCTACGTGCTGCTGGAAATCCCCAGCAACCTGGCCCTGCACAAGTACGGCGCGCGCCGCTGGCTGGCCCGCATCATGGTCACCTGGGGCATCGTGGCGCTGCTCTTCACCTGGGTCAGCAGCGTGGAGGGGCTGTATGTGCTGCGCTTCCTGCTGGGGGTGGCCGAGGCCGGCTTCTTCCCCGGTGCCATCCTCTACCTGAGCCTGTGGGTCCCGGCGCGGCACCGCAGCCATATCCTGGCGCTCTTTTACCTGGCCCAGCCGCTGACCATCGTCATCGGCGCGCCGGTGGCGGCCCTGCTGATCGAGGCGCACGGCCTGTTCGGGCTGGAAGGCTGGCGCGTGATGTTTGCCGGGGTGGCGCTGCCGGCCATCGTGGTGGGCGTGATCGCCTGGTTCTACCTGGCCGACCGGCCGGCCGATGCCCAATGGCTGGACCCGGCCGAGCGCAAATGGCTGACCGCCGCCCTGCAGGCCGAACAGAGCAGCAAGCGTGTCGAGCATGTGGCCCATGCCGGTGCCGCGCTGAAGAACCCGCGCGTGTGGCTGCTGGCGCTGGTGTATTTCGGGCTGATCTATGGCCTCTATGCGCTGGCCTTCTTCCTGCCGACCATCATCGGCGGCTTCGAAGCGCAGTTCGGCAGCAAATTCAATGTCTTCCAGAAGGGCCTGATCACAGCCATTCCCTACCTGCCGGCCGCCTTCGCGCTGTTCCTGTGGAGCCGTGACGCCACCCGGCGCGGCGTGCGCAGCTGGCACGTCGGGCTGCCCGCCTTGCTGGGCGCCATCAGCATCCCGGCCGCCCTCTACATGCAAAGCCCGGCCACCACGGTGCTGGCCATTACCGTGACGGCCTGCGCCATCTTCTCGGCCTTGCCGGCCTTCTGGTCGATTCCGGCGCGCTTCCTCTCGGGGGCGGCTGCGGCGGCGGGCATTGCGCTCATCAATACCGTGGGCAATGCAGCCGGCTTCATGGCGCCCTTCATCACCGGCGCCATCAAGGATGCCACCGGCAACTACCAGGCACCGATGTTCGTGGTGGGCGCGCTCATGGCGGTGTCGGCCCTGGTGATCTTCGCCATCGGCGCCGGCGCCCGGCAAGAGGCCAGCGAGTTGCAAGGACGCGTGATCGCCGAGTGAGGTCGGCGCACGCAAAGAATCGGCCCGTTCAATGGACGAACGGGCCGCCAACGATCACAGGAGAACTGAAATGAAGGAAAAAATTGCACTCTTCGGCGCAGGCGGCAAGATGGGCGTGCGCCTGGCGAAGAACCTGAAGAAATCCGACTACCGCGTGGCTCACGTGGAGGTGAGTGCAGCCGGCCAGCAGCGCCTGCGCGACGAAGTCGGTGTCGAGTGCGTCAGCATCGATGCCGCGCTGGACAATGTGGACGTGGTCATCCTGGCCGTGCCCGATACCTTGATCGGCAGGATCGCCGCCGAGATCTCGCCCAAGCTGCGCGCCGGCGTCATGGTGATGACCCTGGACGCCGCAGCACCCTTCGCCGGCCATCTGCCGGACCGGCCGGACCTGGTCTACTTCGTGGCGCACCCCTGCCATCCGCCCATCTTCAACGATGAAACCACGGCCGAAGGACGGCGCGATTTCTTCGGCGGCGGCGCGGCCCGGCAATCGATCACCAGCGCCCTGATGCAGGGACCGGAGTCGGCCTTCGATCTCGGGGAAGAGGTGGCCAAGGTGATCTACCAGCCCATCCTGCGCAGCTATCGCCTGACCGTGGAACAGATGGCCATCCTCGAGCCGGGGCTGTCGGAGACGGTCTGCGCCACGCTGCTCTACGCGATGAAGCAGGCCATGGACGAGACCGTGCGCCGGGGTGTACCGGAAGAGGCGGCGCGCGACTTCCTGCTGGGCCACATGAATATCCTGGGCGCGGTGATCTTCAAGGAAATCCCGGGCGCGTTTTCGGATGCCTGCAACAAGGCCATCCAGAACGGCTTGCCGCGCCTGTTGCGCGATGACTGGCTCAAGGTCTTCGACCACGACGAGATCGCGGAGAGCATCCGCCGCATCACCTGACCAGGAGCGCGCATGGAACGCATCTACGCCAGCTACTGGCTGGAAACCGGCGACGATCCGGCCCGCGCGGCCGAGGTCATCGCAGGCGAACAATCCAGCGGCACTTTCGTGGCCCTGGCCACCGAAACGCCCGCCCTGAAGGAGCGCTCCGGCGCGCGGGTGGAAAAGCTGGAAATTCTCGGACACAGCACCTCGCCCAGCCTGCCCGGCGGCATGCCCGCCGCGCGCTATACGCAGTGCCGGCTGGAACTATCCTGGCCGCTGGAAAACACCGGCGCCTCGCTGCCCAACCTGATGTCCACGGTGGCCGGCAACCTGTTCGAACTGCGCCAGGTTTCGGGCTTGCGCCTGACCGGACTGCGCTTGCCGCGCGCTTTCGTGGAAGCCTATCCCGGCCCCGCCTTCGGCATTGCGGGGACGCGCAAGCTCACTGGCGTCACCCACGGGCCGCTGATCGGCACCATCATCAAGCCCAGCATCGGCTTGTCGGTCGAGGAGACGGTAGAGCAGGTGCGCGCACTGGTGGCCGGTGGCATCGACTTCATCAAGGATGATGAATTGCAGGCCGATGGTGGCCGCTGTCCCTTCGATGAGCGCGTGCGGGCAGTGATGCGGGTGGTCAACGAGCACGCCGAACGTACCGGCAAGAAGGTGATGGTGGCCTTCAACCTGACCGGCGACCTCGACCAGATGCGCCGCCGCCACGACCTGGTGCTGGCCGAAGGCGGTACCTGCGTGATGGCGGTGCTGAACTCCATCGGCCTGGTCGGCCTGCAGGAATTGCGCCGCCATGCGCAGCTGCCGATCCACGCGCACCGCGCCGGCTGGGGCTATCTCACGCGCAGCCCGCAATTGGGCTGGGACTATGCACCATGGCAGCAGCTGTGGCGACTGGCCGGGGCCGACCACATGCACGTCAACGGCTTGCGCAACAAGTTCAGCGAGCCGGACGACAGCGTCGTCGCCGCTGCGCGCTCGGTTCTGCAGCCGGTGGTGCCGGGGGTGGAGATGGTGAGCACCATGCCGGTGTTCAGCTCGGGCCAGACCGGCCTGCAGGCGCCCGATACCTATGCGGCCATCGGCTGCGCCGACCTGATCCACACGGCCGGTGGCGGCATCTTCGGCCATCCGCAAGGCGTAGCCGCCGGGGTGCAGGCGCTGCGCGAGGCCTGGGTGGCGGCCATCGAAGGCGTGCCGCTGCAGCAGCATGCGAGCAAGCATCCGGCCTTGCAGGCGGCGCTGGAGTTCTGGAAATGAGCCTGCTGCCCGATCATGACGGCCTGCCGCCGGGCTTGCTGCTGGCGTATTACGGCGATGATTTCACCGGCTCCACCGATGCCATGGAGGTAATGAGCGCGGCCGGCCTGTCCACGGTACTGTTTTTGCGGACGCCCGATGCGGCCTTGCTGGCGCGCTTTCCCGAGGCCCGCTGCATCGGCATCGCGGGGGCCTCGCGCGGACGTTCGCCGCAGTGGATGGACGAACACCTGCCCGCCCCCTTTGCCGCGCTGGCATCGCTGCGCGCGCCGCTGATGCAGTACAAGGTGTGCTCCACCTTTGATTCCTCGCCGGCCATCGGCTCCATTGGCCGCGCCATCGACCTGGGCGTACGCCACATGGCGGGCGACTTCTCCCCCATGATCGTGGGCGCGCCACGGCTGAAGCGCTATCAGGTCTTCGGTAACCTGTTTGCGGCTGTTGACGGTGAGGGCCATCGGCTTGATCGCCATCCCACCATGGCCCGTCATCCCGTCACGCCCATGGACGAGTCCGATCTGCGCCGCCATCTGCGGCGCCAGACGGCACGCCGCATCGAACTGGTGGACATGCTGCAATTGCGCGAGGGGGGCGAGGCCGCGCATGCGCGCCTGCCTTGCTTGCGTGGCAAGGATGTGCCGGTGGTGATGATCGATGTGCTCGATGAGGAGACCCTGCGCGAAGCCGGGCGGCTGGTCTGGGAAGGGCGTGGGGCGGGCGTCTTCACGGCCTCTTCATCGGGTTTGCAATATTCGCTCACGGCCTATTGGCGCGCACGCGGATGGATCGCTCCCCAAGCCGGACTGCCGCAGGCGGGCCCGGTACCGGTGATCGCGGCCGTCAGCGGCAGCTGTTCGCCGGTCACCGCAGGGCAGATCGGCTGGGCGCGCGAACATGGCTTCGTGTGCCTGCGCATGGACTTGCCGGCGGTCTTGTCCGAGGCCACGCAGGAGGCGGAACTGGCACGGCTGGTCACGTCGGCCGTGGCGGCGCTGCAGGACGGACGCAGTCCGCTGGTGTTTTCGGCCGAAGGGCCGGACGATCCCCAGGTGGCCGGTTTTGATGCGATCGCCGCTGCTGCCGGACTGGCGCGCCCGCAGGCCGGGCAGAAGGTCGGCATGGCACTGGCCGCCACCATGCGCCGCCTGCTCGATGCCAACCCCGTGCAACGCATCGCCATTGCCGGCGGCGACAGCTCGGGCGAGGTGGCCAGTGCGCTGGACATTGCGGCACTGTCGGTCTGTGCCGGGCTGGCACCGGGCGCGCCCTTGTGCCGGGCGTGGTCGGATCATCCGGGACGCGATGGCCTGCAGCTGGTGCTCAAGGGCGGGCAGGTCGGTGCACGCAGCTTCTTCGGCGACGTGCTGGAGGGCCGGCGCAGTTGAAAGAAGAGTTTCGTCGGACGGCCGCAATCACAGTGCTGGCGCGGGATTGTGGTAGAGTGCGCGTCCAACGAAACCTACAATTGAGACAGTGCAGCCATGCCGGAACCGATACAGCGACGCAAGCTTTACCAGGAAGTCCTGGAGCGCCTGATGGCGCGCATTCATCAAGGGGAATTTCCGCCGGGGACCCAGTTGCCTTCCGAACGCGACCTGATGGACCAGTACGGCGTGGGCCGCCCGGCCGTGCGCGAAGCGCTGCAGGCCATGGAGCGCTCCGGCTTCGTGGAAATTGCCCATGGTGAACGGGCGCGCGTGGTCGATCCCACGGCCGACCGCCTGATCGCCCAAATCGCGGCCGGCGCCCAGCATCTCTTGCGTACCAAGCCGGACATGCTCAGGCATATGAAGGAAGCGCGCGTTTTCCTGGAAACCAGCACCGCCCGCATGGCAGCCGAACGCGCCACCGAGGAGCAGGTCGCACGCCTGCGCGAGGCCATCGCTGCGCACCGCGCGTCGATGGTCAACCTGGAGGAATTCATCGAACGCGACATGGCGTTCCATCGCGAGATCGCCGACATCAGCGGCAATCCCATCTTCCCCTCGGTGGTGGAGTCGATGTTCCGCTGGGCCAGCGAGTTCTACACCACCCTGGTGCGCGCCCCCGGCGCGGAGGAACTGACCCTGGCCGAGCACCAGCGCATCGTCGACGCCATTGCCGCGCATGACGGCGATGCCGCCGCTGAAGCCATGCGCGCGCACCTGATGCGGGCCAATGACCTGTACCGGGAGCTGGGCCAGCAGTAAAGGGGAAGAGGCCCTAACGCAGCATGCCGTGCCAGGTCGGCTGTTTTTCTTCGTGATAATAAGGGCGGGTCAGCGGTGCCGACATCACCGCTGCATCGGCCAGCACCGTGACCGTGAACAGGGCGGGCGGGCCGTCGTAGCGGCGGCAGGCCTGGGCTGAATTGCGGTTGTTGTGCATGTCCACCACCAGCAGGCGCTTCTCCTGTTCGCTCATGCCCGGCGTGGGCGGCGGCGCCATGCGCTTGGGCGGGATCACCAGGGCATCGCCCGGTTCCACCCACAGGTCGGCCAGGCTGATTTCATTGACGTAGGGACGCCAGCGCGCCACCGTGATCACCAGCGGTTCGGGCCCGCGCGAAAAGAAGATGTGCGCGAAATCGTGATACTCCAGGTCGGTGGCATTCCAGCTCAGCAGCTCGCGGCTGCGGCCATCGCCCAGGTAGGGCGATTCATAGCCGGCCCACTTGCCATAGGTGTAGTCGGCCATCACCAGGTTGTCGAAGGGGAAGTGCAGGCATTGGCCGTCGCGCAACAGGGTCGCGCCGAAGGCCTGGGCGTTCTCCGGGGTGGCGGGCAGCGGCTCGTAGCGCACCTCGGGAACACGGAAATCGAATTCGGTAATCTCGTAAGAGGGCCAGTCCTTGGGTGTGACGGTGCGTTGCCAATGGGCGATGTCGCGGTAGGTCGCGCCGCGTTCAAGGGCCGGCGCTTCAGGCGCCAGGGTGATGATCTCGCCCACGGCGGTCTCGCTCTGGCTGCCCACGCCCCTGTCGTTGCGCATGTACGGATATTGCTTGGGGTCGAGCAAGGGCTTTGACGGCCCATCCTTGATGAAGAGTACGGGATCGAAATCACTCTGGTCTGGCGGCATGGCTTCCCCTGGTGTTGGTACGTTGGCGCGTTGGCTTGTGGCGATGGCCGTGCGGCCTCCCCCGAGGCGGCGCGGCGAGCGCGATCTTCGCACATTTCCGGCAGGGCTGGGAGAGGGCGGTGCGCAAGCGATGGCGCATGCCGACGCGCTGCTGCTGGTACTGTTTGCGCTGACGCCGGCATTGGCCGTCGTCGTGGCACCCAGTGTGACCCGCGACCGTTGAGGCGGCCCTGCGGGCGCGCATGGTTCAGATGATGCGCTTGATCTCGGCGTTCGAGGACAGCCGGCGGATCGCCTCCTCGGCCTGCGACAGCGCCGCTTCGGGCAAGCGCAGGTGAAGATGGGCCAGGGTGTCGTGGCGGCTGTCCAGCAATTCGTATTTCTGCTGGGCCAGCCAGTGGCGCAGCTGCGGTTCGGCTGAATAGACCACGCCGATCTCGATCTCGGCTTGTGCTACGCGTTCGGTGCGCTCGGTACTCTTGAGCGCAGTCGCAATCGCCTCGGTATAGGCGCGCACCAGGCCGCCTGCACCGAGTTTGACGCCCCCGTAGTAACGCACCACCATGGCCAGCACGCCATCGAGTTCATGATGGCGCAGCACTTCCAGCATCGGGCGTCCCGCAGTCCCTGAAGGTTCGCCGTCGTCGGACATGCCGGACTGGCCACCGGCCATCAATGCCCAGCAGACGTGGGTGGCGCTGCGATGGGCATCGCGCATTCTGGCGATTTCCTGCATGGCGGCTTCGCGGCCCGGGACCGGCGTGACGATGCCGATGAAGCGGCTCTTGCGGATCTCCAGTTCGATCTCGGCGCGCCGGGCGATGGTGAAGGTGGCCATGAGGGAGGGCGGTTCAGTCCTGCTGGGGAGCGGCGCCCTTGAGCAGGGCCAGCTCGGCGCGCAGCCCCTGGTTCTCTTCTGACAGGCGGCTCACGCGCGACTGCAGCGCGGCGATTTCGCGGCGCAGGGTGGCTGTGAGTTCGTTTTCCTGGCCCTCCACCAGCGGGATGGCGTTTTCCGTGATCGCCTCATCGGGCTTGGGTGCGCGCGGGGGGCGGGTGGCGGCTTTCTGTTCGCGTACCTTCTTGGCGGCTTCGCGCAATTCCTTCTTGCCCCCGGCCACGGCGCTGACCTGTGCCTCGCTGGGCAGGGTCGCCACGGCGGCTGCGGCATTGATGGAGATGGCGCCGCTGCGCACGGCCTCCACCAGTTCGGGCGCCGCCGTCTTGCGGATGCGGTCGATCTGGCCGATGGTGGCGCTGCTGATGCCGGCGGCGCGGGCGATGTCTTCGCGGGTCTTGATGCGGCCGGTGTTGTCGTCGGCGTGCCAGGGATCGTCACTGGTCGCAGGCGCATCGCTGGCAGCCGCGCCTTCGTTCTCTTCAGTGCTGGTGTTTTTCGCTGGCGTGGCCTCGGCCTTGGTGCGGGCGGCGATGATGTCGCGCTTGCGCAGGGCCAGCATGCCGCGCTGGAAGTCCGAGACGCTGCGGCGGCCGAGCTGGTTGTCGATCATCCAGAGCAGCACGTCTTCCAGCGAGCCGAAGCTGTCGTTCTGGATCGTCTTGAAAGGCAGGTCGTACTTGCTGCAGATTTCGTAACGGTTGTGACCATCGATGAGCACATCGCCCCACAGTACCAGCGCATCGCGGCAGCCTTCAGCCAGCAGGCTGCGTTCCAGCGCCGCGTATTCGTTGGGGGTGAGGGGATCGATGTACTGCTTGAGTTCTTCGTTGATGACGATATTCATGTGCCTGTGCTGCCTATGATGCCTATGATGCCTGGATGGGCTGGACCGGATCGTAAAGCCAGGGGCCGCATTCTACACCACCGCCCCTCGCAGCCGCCGGCCGGGCAGGGCGCTTGCAGTACAATGTCGGGCTTCGTCACTGCTTTCCCTCGCGTCATGCGCCTCTCCTCTCGCTTGATGGCTGCGGCCATCGCTTCGGTGTTCCTTCTTTCTGCCTGTGGTACCACCTCATTGCTGCCCGGCAGCGCGTCCAAGCCGGTCGAGGCCAGCGCTTCCACGCCTGCCGTCACGCCTGTCGCGCCCAGCGCCACGGCCGCACCCACTGCGCGCAAGATCAAGGTCGGCCTGGCATTGGGCGGCGGCGCAGCGCGCGGCTTTGCCCACATCGGCGTGATCAAGGCGCTGGAAGCCCAGGGCATCACCGTCGATGTGGTGGCCGGCACCAGCGCCGGCAGCCTGGTCGGGGCGCTCTACGCAGCCGGCAATGATGGCTTCGCCCTGCAGAAGCTGGCGCTGGCCATGGACGAGGCGGCCATCTCGGACTGGTCGGTGCCGCTCTTCTCCAAGGTCAGCGGCGTGCTCAAGGGCGAGGGTGTGCAGAACTACGTCAACAAGGCCGTGCACAACGTCCCCATCGAGAAATTCAAGATTCCCTTCGGCGCGGTGGCGACCGACCTGCGCACCGGCCAGCCCATCCTGTTCCAGCGTGGCAATGCCGGCACCGCCGTGCGGGCTTCCTCGGCCGTGCCGGGGGTGTTCCAGTCGGTCAGGATAGGCGACCACACCTATGTCGATGGCGGGCTGGTGTCGCCGGTGCCGGTGCGTTTCGCGCGGCAGATGGGGGCGGACTTCGTGATCGCCGTCAACATCTCGGCCAATCCGGAGGCGCAGGCAGCCTCCAGCAGCTCCATCGACGTGCTGCTGCAGACCTTCGCCATCATGGGCCAGACCATCAACCAGTATGAGTTGAAGAACGCCGACATCGTCCTGCAGCCGGGCCTGGGTTCGATGAAGGGCAGCGACTTCGCCAGCCGCAACGTGGCCATTCTGGCTGGCGAGCAGGCCGCCACCGCTGCCATGCCGGAAATCAAGCGCAAGCTCAAGCTCATGGCGACTGGCGGGAATTGACGGCTTGGCCGTTTTTGGCCGTGATATGAACGAAAAAAAAGGCCGCTGTCTCCAGCGGCCTTTTGCCATGCGGTCTGCACCGCGATGGTGATCATTTCTGCTCTTCTTCACCTGCGATGATGCGGCGTGCACCATTGAAGCGCTTCTTCCAGTAGGACTCGTCCATGCTCTCGATACGCACCTGGCCGCCGGCCGAGGGGGAGTGGATGAACTTGCCGTCGCCCAGGTAGATGCCCACGTGCGAGAAACCACGGCGCAGTGTGTTGTAGAAGACCAGGTCGCCCGGTTGCAGATTGTCGCTGCCGATCTTCTCGCCCACGCGGCTGATTTCCAGCGAGGTGCGCGGCAGGTCGGTGCCCCATGCTTCCTTGAAGACATAGCGCACCAGGCCGCTGCAATCGAGGCCCGTATCGGGCGAATTGCCACCGTAGCGGTAATTGATGCCCAGCATGGCCAGGGCTTGGGTCGCCAGTTCGGAAGCGCGGTTGGTGATGTCTTGCAGGCGGGCGATCGCAAGATTGGTCTTGCTGATCAGCAGCTGGGCTTGCGGGGAGGACGCTTGGGGAGGGGGAAGATCCTGCGCTGCCAGGGAAAGGTCAGCGGAGTAGGCCGATGCACTGATCCAGAGGCCGGCTGCGAGCGCGCACGCACGAGCGGTTTGTCGTCGGATTCGTTCAGATCGGCGTAGGGTCATCGGGATCCTCTCAAAATAGGATTGCGGGACTGTAAGGTAAATCTTACGGCTTGTCAAAAGCTGGATTCGTGCCAGCTTGTCAAACTGAAATCATTTATGGGGCAAAAGCAGGGTATTTGCCGGCTTCTCCCAGTAAGCGTTTTTCCTACACGGGGTAGGAAAATATTTCCGCTAAATGATTTACGTTTTTACGGAAAGTTTCCGTGATGCATGCAAAAACAAATCGGCAGGGCCGGCATGATGCAAAAATCTTCATCTATTGGTGAAGGATGAGTTGGCCGGGCGGGATGTCAAAAAAGATATTCTGGCCGTACAATCAGCGTTCAATTTTTTCTGCCTATCGGAGCAAACATGCAAACCAAACCGTTCCTGTCGCTGGACGACGTCAAGAAGATCGCTGCCGGCGCTGAAGCCGAAGCCCGTGCCAACAACTGGAACGTGGCCATTTCGGTGGTCGATGACGGTGGCCACCTGCTGTGGCTGCAGCGCATGGACGGCGCCGCCCCGATCTCCTCGCAGATCGCCCCGGCCAAGGCCCGCACCGCTGCCCTGGGCCGCCGCGAAAGCAAGATCTATGAAGACATGATCAACAACGGCCGCGTCTCCTTCCTGAGCGCCCCCGGCCTGGACGGCCTGCTCGAAGGCGGCGTGCCGGTCGTGGTTGAAGGCCATTACGTGGGCGCCGTCGGCGTTTCCGGCGTGAAGTCCTCGGAAGACGTGCAGATCGCCAAGGCCGGTATCGCTGCCCTGGGCCTGTAATTTCCCCTCGACGCCGGCGGCCTTGCCGGCCGGCGTTCCCGCCTTGCTTGCACCCCGTTGCGGTGCAATACCGGTGCGGTCCCGGTGCAATTTGCGCCAACTTTCGGCAATCGACGATTTGCCGGAGGGAGGCTTTTGCGCTATAATCGAGCGGTTTAGCCAATTTTATCCGCCGTAGCGCATACCCATTCCTCTTCCTCGTTCCCAACAGGCCCAGCCACGCTTCCGTACCGAATGAGTCGGGGTGTTCGCGCCGGTCAGTTTGGCGCGCAAAGGTCTACCGGTCATCCAGCCGCGGCGGTAACAATCTCAGGAGTTACCCTTGCTGCCTCTTCTTTCCGGTCCCGCGATTCCGGCCGTCCTCGCGCTCGCAGACGGGTCTGTCTTCCAAGGTTTTTCCATCGGCGCCGCAGGCAACACCACCGGTGAGGTCGTGTTCAATACCGCGATGACCGGCTACCAGGAAATCCTGACCGACCCCAGCTATAGCCGCCAGATCGTCACCCTCACTTATCCGCACATCGGCAACACGGGCGTGAACCGTGAAGACGTCGAAGCTTCGCAGATCCACGCCGCCGGTCTCATCATCAAGGACCTGCCGCGCCTGCTGTCGAACTTCCGCAGCCAGCAATCGCTGTCGGATTACCTCAAAGAAGGCAACATCGTCTCCATCGCCGGCATCGATACCCGCAAGCTGACCCGCATCCTGCGCGAGAAGGGTGCCCAGAACGGCGCCATCGTCGCCGGTGAAGCCGACATCGCTGCGGCGACCGCCAAGGCACTGGAACTGGCGCGCGCCTTCCCGGGCCTGGCCGGCATGGACCTGGCCAAGGTGGTTTCCACCCAGAAGGCCTACAACTGGACCGAGACCGAATGGCGCCTGGGCCGCGGCTATGGCCAGCAGATCACCCCGAAATTCCACGTGGTCGCCTTCGACTACGGCGTCAAGTACAACATCCTGCGCATGCTGGCCGAGCGCGGCTGCAAGGTAACCGTGCTGCCGGCGCAAGCCACCGCCGCCGAAGCGCTGGCCCTGAACCCGGACGGCATCTTCCTCTCCAACGGTCCTGGCGATCCGGAACCCTGTGATTACGCCATCGCCGCCTCCAAGGAACTGATCGAGCGCGGCATCCCGACCTTCGGCATCTGCCTGGGTCACCAGATCATGGCCCTGGCCTCGGGCGCCAAGACCCTCAAGATGAAGTTCGGCCACCACGGCGCCAACCACCCGGTGCAGGACCTGGATTCCAAGCAGGTGATGATCACCTCGCAGAACCACGGTTTCGCCGTGGACCAGGCGACTCTGCCGGCCAACTGCCGCGTGACCCACGTGTCGCTCTTCGATGGCTCGCTGCAAGGCTTCGAGCGCACCGACAAACCTGCTTTCTGCTTCCAGGGCCACCCCGAAGCATCCCCTGGACCGCATGACATCGCTCCCCTGTTCGACAAGTTCGTGGCGATGATGGAGAAGAAACAAAATGCCTAAGCGTACTGACATCAAAAGCATCCTGATCATTGGCGCTGGCCCGATCATCATCGGCCAGGCCTGCGAATTCGACTATTCCGGCGCCCAGGCCTGCAAGGCCCTGCGTGAAGAAGGTTTCAAGGTCATCCTGGTCAACAGCAACCCGGCCACCATCATGACCGACCCGGAAATGGCCGATGCCACCTACATCGAGCCGATCACCTGGCAAGCTGTCGAGCGCATCATCGCCAAGGAAAAGCCGGACGCCATCCTGCCGACCATGGGCGGCCAGACCGCGCTGAACTGCGCACTGGACCTGCACCGCAACGGCGTGCTGGACAAGTACAAGGTCGAACTGATCGGCGCCACTCCGGAAGCCATCGACAAGGCCGAGGACCGCTCCAAGTTCAAGCAAGCCATGACCAAGATCGGCCTGGGTTCGGCCCGTTCGGGCGTGTCGCACACGATGGAAGAATCGTGGGCAGTGCAAAAGACCATCGGCTTCCCGGTCATCATCCGTCCGTCCTTCACCATGGGCGGCACCGGCGGCGGTATCGCCTACAACGCCGAAGAATTCGAAACCATCTGCAAGCGCGGCCTGGAAGCTTCGCCGACCTCCGAACTGCTGATCGAGGAATCGCTGATCGGCTGGAAGGAATACGAAATGGAAGTGGTCCGCGACAAGGCGGACAACTGCATCATCGTCTGCTCCATCGAAAACCTGGATCCGATGGGCGTGCACACCGGTGACTCCATCACCGTCGCACCGGCCCAGACGCTGACCGACAAGGAATACCAGATCATGCGTAACGCCTCGCTGGCGGTGCTGCGTGAAATCGGTGTGGATACCGGCGGCTCCAACGTGCAGTTCTCGGTGAACCCGGCCGATGGCCGCATGATCGTCATCGAAATGAACCCGCGCGTTTCGCGTTCCTCGGCACTGGCCTCCAAGGCCACCGGTTTCCCGATCGCCAAGATCGCCGCCAAGCTGGCCGTGGGCTTCACCCTCGACGAACTGCGCAACGAGATCACCGGCGGCGCGACCCCGGCGTCCTTCGAGCCGTCCATCGACTACGTCGTGACCAAGATCCCGCGCTTCACCTTCGAGAAATTCCCGCAGGCCGACAAGCACCTGACCACCCAGATGAAGTCCGTCGGTGAAGTCATGGCCATCGGCCGCACCTTCCAGGAATCCTTCCAGAAAGCCCTGCGCGGCCTGGAAGTGGGCGTGGATGGCATGAACGAAAAGACCACCGACCGCGAGCTGATCGAGAAGGAACTGGGCGAACCCGGTCCGGACCGCATCTGGTACGTGGGCGACGCTTTTGCTCAAGGCTTCTCGCTGGAAGAAGTGCACGGCCTGACCCACATCGACCCGTGGTTCCTGTCGCAGATCAAGGAGATCGTCGACATCGAACTGTGGCTGGAAAAGGATGTGGCGCTGGAGTCGCTGGACAAGGCCACCCTGTTCCAGCTGAAGCAGAAGGGCTTCTCGGATCGCCGCCTGGCCAAGCTGCTGAAGACCACCGACACCGCCGTGCGCGAACAGCGCAAGAAGCTGGGTGTGCGTCCGGTCTTCAAGCGCGTCGATACCTGTGCGGGCGAGTTCTCCACCGATACCGCCTACATGTATTCGACCTATGACGAAGAGTGCGAATCCAACCCGACCGACAAGAAGAAGATCATGGTGCTGGGCGGTGGCCCGAACCGTATCGGCCAGGGTATCGAATTCGACTACTGCTGCGTGCATGCCGCGCTGGCCATGCGTGACGATGGTTACGAAACCATCATGGTCAACTGCAACCCGGAAACCGTCTCGACCGACTACGACACCTCCGACCGCCTGTACTTCGAGCCGGTGACGCTGGAAGACGTGCTGGAAATCGTCGACAAGGAAAAGCCGGTCGGCGTGATCGTCCAATACGGCGGCCAGACCCCGCTGAAGCTGGCGCTGGACCTGGAAGCCAATGGCGTGCCCATCGTCGGCACCTCGCCTGACATGATCGACGCTGCCGAAGACCGCGAGCGTTTCCAGAAACTGCTGCAGGACCTGGGCCTGCGCCAGCCGCCCAACCGTACCGCCCGTACCGAAGCCGACGCGCTGCAACTGGCGCAGGAAATCGGCTACCCGCTGGTGGTGCGCCCGTCCTACGTGCTGGGTGGCCGCGCCATGGAAATCGTCCACGAGCAGCGGGACCTGGAGCGCTACATGCGTGAAGCCGTCAAGGTTTCGCATGACTCTCCGGTGCTGCTGGACCGCTTCCTGAACGATGCCATCGAAGTGGACGTCGATTGCCTCTCCGACGGTGAACGTACCTTCATCGGCGGTGTGATGGAACACATCGAACAGGCTGGCGTGCACTCGGGTGACTCGGCTTGCTCGCTGCCGCCGTACTCGCTGTCCAAGGAAACGATTGAAGAACTGAAGCGCCAGACCGCACTGATGGCCAAGGGCCTGAACGTGGTCGGCCTGATGAACGTGCAGTTCGCCATTCAGCAAAGTGAAGTCGATGGCAAGACCGTCGATACCGTCTTCGTGCTGGAAGTGAACCCGCGTGCATCGCGTACCGTGCCCTTCGTCTCCAAGGCCACCGGCCTGCAGCTGGCCAAGATCGCCGCGCGTTGCATGGTCGGCCAGTCGCTGGACAGCCAGGGCATCAAGAACGAAGTCGTGCCGCCTTACTACAGCGTCAAGGAAGCCGTGTTCCCGTTCGTCAAGTTCCCGGGCGTGGACACCATCCTCGGCCCTGAAATGAAGTCCACCGGTGAAGTCATGGGCGTGGGCAAGACCTTCGGCGAAGCCTTCGTGAAGTCGCAGATGGGTGCGGGCGTGAAGCTGCCGAAGTCGGGCAAGGTGTTCCTGTCGGTGAAGAACAACGACAAGCCGCGTGCCGTGCAAGTGGCGCGCGACCTGGTCGCCCTGGGCTTCTCGATCGTTGCCACCAAGGGGACGGCGGCTGCCATCAGCGCAGCTGGCATCCCGGTGGCCACCGTCAACAAGGTGGTGGAAGGCCGTCCGCACATCGTGGACATGGTCAAGAACAACGAGATCGCCCTGGTGGTGAACACCGTTGAAGAAAAGCGCAACGCCATTGCCGACTCCGGAGCGATCCGTACCTCGGCCCTGGCCGCCCGCGTGACCACCTTCACCACCATCGCCGGTGCCGAAGCGGCAGTGGAAGGCATGCGCCATCTGGACGCGCTGGACGTCTACGATTTACAAGGCCTGCATAAAGCTATACACTAAACCCACAACACGTTACTTTTGCCGGCGTTAGTTTGATAGGCGCCGGCAGGCAAAGAGGGCATCTGAGCAATCGATGCCCTCTCTGACTTTTGGACGACACCCTGCGGCCACAACATGTTCAATGTTGCAGGGCAGATCCGTCCGGGGACGCTAAGGACATGACGCCATCGGGCCACATTCTTTTGGGCTTGCGCGTGGCGTCATGTCCTTAGCGGCTCTGAGTCAGAGCGCGTGTTGTTGAAGAGCTGACGGAATCCTGCAGCAACGGTCCGTTCACCAGCCAGACTGTTCCCGTAAAAACAACGCTTGTCCGCCAGGTTGGCGGCGCGGCTCTCTTTTTGCGTGTTCAGCTGCCGGCGGACCTTGGATGCGTCTTCCGTGTAACCCTAACCTTGAGCAAGAGACTTATGAGCACAGTTCCCCTTACCAAGCGTGGCGCCGAACTTCTGAAGGAAGAATTGCACCGTTTGAAAACCAAAGACCGTCCGGAAGTCATCAACGCGATCGCCGAAGCGCGTGCGCAGGGCGACTTGTCCGAAAACGCTGAATACGAGTCGGCCAAGGAGCGCCAGGCCTTCATCGAAGGCCGTATCGCTGACCTGGAAGGCAAGCTGGGCGCGGCCCAGATCGTCGACCCGGCCGAACTGAATGCCGAAGGCCGCGTGGTTTTTGCCTCCACCGTGGACCTGGAAAACCTGGACAGCGGCGAGAAGGTGACCTACCAGATCGTGGGCCTGGACGAAGCCGACATCAAGGAATCGAAGGTCTCGGTGACCTCGCCCATCGCCCGTGCCCTGATCGGCAAGAGCGCCGGTGACGTGGTGGCCGTGGAAGCACCGTCGGGCCTGAAGGAATATGAAATCCTGGAAGTGCGCTACGTCTGACGTAGCGCGCCGCATCCGTCCGGCCAACGCCTGACGGATGCGGCAATGATCCTGCCGCAACACCGACGCCGGAAATGAAAATGCCCGCATCAGCGGGCATTCTGTTTTGTGGGCTGCAGCAAGCTGCAGCCCGGTGCGACGGACGATCGAAGGATCAGCCGAGCGACTTCTTGGTGCTGCGCTGGCGCGGCTTGGCCTTCTTGACCAGGCCACCGGAGGTGATACGTTCATTGCCCTTGAGCATGACCTTGCTCACCGAAGGACGCTTGGTGGCGTGCGACTTGACGATGGTCACTTCGCGTAGGCCGCCCTTGGCACCGGCAGCGGCTTTCTTGCCTTCGTCCTTTTGCGGGCGATACAGCACCAGCAGCTTGCCGATGTGTTGTACCGGGGCCGCCTTGAGCTCGGCGCAGATGGTTTCATAAATCGCGATGCGCGCTTCGCGGTCGTCGCCGAAGACACGGACCTTGATGAGGCCGTGGGCGTTCAGGCTCTTGTCGATTTCCTTCATGACGGATTCGGTCAGGCCACTTTCGCCTACCATCACGACGGGGTTCAAGCCATGGGCCTGGGCGCGCAGTTCGCTGCGCTCGGCGGGAGTCAGATTCAACATGGGAGTGCGGGTTCGGGACGAGGTCTCGGCGAAGCCAAGTTGTCCCTCAATGAGATAAAACCAGTATTCTACGCGAATGGCAAAGAACAAACTGAACAAAAACTGGTTACACGACCATATCAACGACCCTTATGTGAAGTTGGCACAGAAGGAAGGCTATCGCGCGCGTGCCGCCTACAAGCTCAAGGAAATCGACGAGGAAGAGCGTCTCATCAAGCCCGGGCAGGTCATCGTCGACCTCGGCTGCACCCCCGGCAGCTGGTGCCAGTACGCCCGCAACAAGCTGGCCGGGGCCGAGGGCGGCGGCATCCACGGCACCATCATCGGCCTGGACATCCTGCCCATGGACCCGATTGCCGACGTGCACTACATCCAGGGCGACTTCCGCGAAGACGAACCGGTCCGCCAGCTCGAAGCCCTGCTGGATGGCCGCAAGGCCGACCTGGTGCTGTCGGACATGGCGCCCAACCTGTCAGGCGTGGCCATTGCCGATGCCGCACGGGTGGAGTACCTGATCGACCTGGCCATCGAATTTGCGCAGCTGCACATGAAACCTGGCGGCGCTTTATTGGTCAAGTGTTTCAACGGGACCGGCTACAACGAACTGGTGCACAAATTCCGGGCCGAATTCAAGACAGTGATGTCCAAGAAGCCCAAGGCCAGCCGCGACAAGTCTTCCGAAATCTTCCTGCTCGGGAAAATCCTTAAAAATCCTCGCAGCTAAATCGGTTAAAGTTGACACAGAGCGGTTTCGCTTTCCGCAATCTGGCGCAAAATCTGCTGGAAACCCGGCAATTTAGTGAATTTTCCTGCCTTGTTTTGCCTGATTTCAGCCTTATATCGATTTTTGTGAATCGTTAGTCTGGCTGAATCGCAGGCAAGAATTCTTCCCCGGCAGTTTCCATCCTGATGTTGGAATGGCAAGTAAATGGCGGCGGCCGCCGTGTGTGACGCGTGTTTGTGCGTTGCGCGGTGGCACAGCGGGGCAGGGCGAGGCCAGGCGGACGGCGGTTTTCCGTGTAAGGGTGGTTGAATCCGGGTAAAATCGGACGATACAAAGGCAACGTGGCGCGCAGGCGTCGGAGGAGTTCCAGTGAACAATATGTTTTCCAAGGCTGCCATCTGGGTAGTCATCGCGCTCGTGCTGTTTATGGTCTTTAAACAGTTCGACAACCGCAGCCTGGCGACCAACGCCAAGTCGATCGCGTATTCGGACTTCATCTCCGAGGTCAAGGCCGGACACATCAAGGATGCGACCATCGAGGATCGCACCATCATCGCTACCACCCAGGACGGCACCAAGGTCAAGACCGCGACCACCATCCTGGACCGCGGCCTGGTCGGCGACCTGCTCAACAATGGCGTCAAGTTCGACGTGCGCCAGCCGGAAGAGCAGTCCTTCCTGTCGCAAATCTTCATTTCCTGGTTCCCGATGCTGCTGTTGATCGGCGTCTGGATCTTCTTCATGCGCCAGATGCAGGGCGGCGGCAAGGGCGGCGCGTTCTCCTTTGGCAAGTCCAAGGCGCGCATGCTGGATGAGAACAGCAACTCGGTCACCTTCGCCGACGTCGCTGGCTGCGACGAGGCCAAGGAAGAAGTCCAGGAGCTGGTCGAATTCCTGCGTGACCCGACCAAGTTCCAGAAGCTGGGCGGCCGCATCCCCCACGGCGTGCTGATGGTTGGCCCCCCGGGTACCGGTAAAACGCTGCTGGCCCGCGCCATCGCCGGCGAAGCCAAGGTCCCGTTCTTCACCATCTCGGGTTCGGACTTCGTGGAAATGTTCGTTGGTGTCGGCGCCTCCCGTGTGCGCGACATGTTCGAGAACGCCAAGAAGCACGCTCCCTGCATCATCTTCATCGACGAAATCGACGCCGTCGGCCGCCATCGCGGCGCCGGCATGGGCGGTGGCAACGATGAACGCGAACAGACCCTGAACCAGATGCTGGTGGAGATGGACGGCTTTGAAGCCAACTCCGGCGTCATCGTGATCGCCGCCACCAACCGCGCCGACGTGCTGGACAAGGCACTGCTGCGTCCGGGCCGCTTCGACCGCCAGGTGATGGTCGGCCTGCCCGACATCCGTGGCCGCGAACAGATCCTCTACGTCCACATGCGCAAGGTGCCCATCGCCCCTGACGTCAAGGCCGACATCCTGGCCCGCGGCACCCCCGGTTTCTCCGGTGCCGACCTGGCCAACCTGGTCAATGAAGCTGCGCTCTTCGCTGCGCGCCGCAACAAGCGCCTGGTGGAAATGCAGGACTTCGAAGATGCCAAGGACAAGATCGTCATGGGTCCGGAACGCAAGTCGGCCGTGATGCGCGAGGAAGAACGCCGCAACACCGCCTACCACGAGTCCGGCCACGCCGTCGTCGCCAAGCTGCTGCCCAAGGCCGATCCGGTCCACAAGGTCACCATCATGCCGCGTGGCTATGCCCTGGGCCTGACCTGGCAGCTGCCGGAACATGACCGCGTGAACATGTACAAGGACAAGATGCTGGAAGAGATCTCGATCCTCTTCGGTGGCCGTATCGCTGAAGAAATCTTCATGCACCAGATGTCCACCGGCGCCTCCAACGACTTCGAGCGTGCCACCAAGCTGGCTCGCGCCATGGTTACCCGCTACGGCATGTCCGTCACGCTCGGCACCATGGTCTATGAAGATTCCGAGCAGGATGCCTACTTCGGCCGCATGTCCTCCAAGACCGTGTCCGAAGCCACCCAGCAAAAGGTGGACGCTGAAATCCGCAGCATCCTGGATGAGCAATACGCCCTGGCCCGCCGCCTGCTGGAAGAGAACCGCGAGAAGGTCGACGTCATGGCCAAGGCCCTGCTGGAATGGGAAACCCTGGACGCCGACCAGGTCAACGACATCATGAACGGCGACGAACCGCGTCCGCCGCGCAATGGTGTCCCGGCCAAGAAGTCGTCCTCGGACAACAACCGCTCCGGCGACGTCTCGCCCAACGCCACGGCCCCGGCCTGAAGCGTGCAGCGTGAGGCGCAAGGCGTGAATGCCTGAAGCCGCAGTCCGATGAAGGTGAGGAGAAATCCTCACCTTTTTTATTTGGCGAATGTATTTGGCAGATGAAAAATGGTGCAGCCGATGGCGCCCTTGCCGGACAAAAGTGTAAAGGCGGTCCATCGGCGGTGTATCATGCTGCCGCACGGCGACGGTGCGCGGCGCAGCATTGATAGAGCCGCCACCTCGGGCAACTCATCCGCATCACCCACCACAGCAAGATGACGCAAGCTTTCCTCAAATGCGGCAGGTTCCGCCTGCCGGTCCAGTACGGCCGCCGGCCGCTGGTCATGGGCATCCTCAACGTGACGCCCGATTCCTTCTCCGATGGCGGCCGCCATCATTCGCTGGAACTGGCCCTGACCCATGCCGAACAGATGATTGCCGAGGGTGTGGACATCATCGACATCGGTGGCGAATCCACTCGTCCGGGCATCGCGCCGCTGTCGCTGCAGCAAGAGCTGGAGCGCGTCATGCCGGTAATCTACGCCCTGCGCGACTGCGGCAAGCCCCTGTCGCTGGATACCTACAAGCCGGCCGTCATGCGCGAGGCGCTGGCCGCCGAGGTGGACATGATCAATGACATCAACGGTTTTCGGGCCGAGGGGGCCATCGATGCGGTCAAGGACAGCGAAGCCGGCCTGTGCGTGATGCACATGCAGGGCCAGCCGCAGACCATGCAGCAGGAACCCCGATATGACGATGTGGTCACGGAGGTCGAGCAATTCCTGCAGACCCAGGTCGGCTTGATGAAGGCCGCCGGTATCGGACGTGAACGAATCTGCATCGACCCCGGTTTTGGTTTCGGCAAGACTGTGGAGCATAATCTGGCTTTGCTCAAGAACACGCGGCGACTGATCGATACGCTGGAGCTGCCGCTGCTGGCCGGCATGTCCCGCAAGTCCATGATCGGCGCGGTCACCGGCAAGCCCCTGGAACGGCGCATGGCTGGCAGTATCGGCGCGGCGCTTGCGGCGGCGCAGCAGGGAGCAATGATCATCCGCGTGCACGACGTGGCCGAAACGGTCGATGCGCTGGCCATGTGGCAGGCAGGGCGCGGCGACCTGTGATGCGGCCCGCCGTACGCGTGCAAACGTGATCGAAATTCAAGCAAGACAACAGATTTCATTGGAGACAGGCCAGTGCGCTCGCTGGGCCTGCAAGACATCAATACGCGACAAGCGATAAGCAATAAGGGACCAACATGGCAGGAAAATATTTCGGCACCGATGGCGTGCGCGGCCGCGTGGGCGTGGCGCCCATCACTCCTGATTTCGTCATGCGCCTGGGCTATGCGGCCGGCAAGGTACTGGCCAAGTCCAAGGATGGCGTGGCCCGACCGACCGTGCTGATCGGCAAGGACACCCGCATCTCCGGCTACATGCTCGAAGCCGCGCTGGAAGCCGGTTTCGCCGCTGCCGGCGTGGACGTGTGGCTGGCCGGCCCGCTGCCGACCCCGGCCGTGGCCTACCTGACCCGTGCCCAGCGTCTTTCGGTGGGCGTGGTGATCTCGGCCTCGCACAATCCTTACCACGACAACGGCATCAAGTTCTTTTCGGCCAAGGGCAACAAGCTGCCCGACCAGGTCGAGGCCGACATCGAAGCGGCGCTGGACCAGCCCATGGAGTGCGTACCCTCCGAGAAGCTGGGCAAGGCGCGCCGCCTGTCGGACGCAGCCGGCCGCTACATCGAATTCTGCAAGAGCACCTTCCCCAGTGCCATGGACCTGCGCGGCATGCGCCTGGTGGTGGACTGTGCCAACGGTGCGGCCTACAACATCGCCCCGCACGTGTTCCATGAGCTCGGTGCGGAAGTCATCACCATCGGCAACCAGCCCGATGGCCTCAACATCAACGAGGATTGCGGTGCCACCGCCCCCAAGTCGCTGGTGGCGTCGGTGCGCGAATACCGTGCCGACCTCGGCATTGCGCTCGATGGCGATGCCGACCGACTCATCATGGTCGATGGCAGCGGCCGCATCTACAACGGCGATGAGCTGCTCTACCTGATGGTCAAGGATCGCCTGGCCACCGGCCCGGTCGATGGCGCCGTCGGCACCCTCATGACCAACATGGCCCTGGAAGTGGCCTTCAAGAAGATGGGCGTGCCCTTTGCGCGAGCCAAGGTGGGCGACCGCTACGTGCTGGAAGTGCTGCAGGAAAAGGGCTGGCTGCTCGGTGGCGAAGGTTCCGGCCACCTGCTGGCGCTGGACAAGCACACCACCGGCGACGGCATCGTCTCGGCGCTGCAGGTGCTGTGTGCCTTGAAGCGCGCCGGCCAGACCCTGGCGCAGATGACCGGCGACATCACCCTGTATCCGCAATCGCTGATCAATGTGAAGATTCCTGCCGGCTACGACTGGAAGTCCAACACCGCCCTGCAAGCCGAACAGGCTGCCGTGGAAGAAGAACTGGGCGAGCGCGGCCGCGTGCTGCTGCGTCCGTCCGGCACCGAGCCGCTGATCCGCGTGATGGTGGAGGCGCAGGAAGCCGAGCTGGCACGCAGCATGGCCCAGCGTATCGCGGCCAAGGTGCTCTGAGTCAGTTGTTGCGGATCCAAGGACGATGTCAAAAGAGCTCCCTCACATCCTGATGGTTGAAGACGAACCCAGCATCGCGGAGCTGTTGCGCTTCACGATGCAGGGGGCGGGCTTTGCCACCACCATCGCCACCGACGTGGCCCAGGCCCGCAAGCTCATTGCCGAGTCGCTGCCCCATGTGGTGCTGCTGGACTGGATGCTGCCCGACAGCTCCGGGCTGGTGCTGCTCTCGGAACTGCGGCGCGACCAGCGCACGGCGGCGCTGCCGGTCATCATGCTCACCGCCAAGGGCATGGAAGAAGACAAGGTCAAGGGCTTGAACGAAGGTGCGGATGACTACGTCACCAAGCCGTTTTCTCCCAAGGAGCTGGTGGCGCGAGTGCAGGCCCTCTTGCGCCGCAAGGCGCCGGAGATCGGCAGCCAGGCGCTCAGATATCGCGACATCAGCATCGACGTCGAACGCCGCCAGGTGGAGGTGGCGGGCCGGCCAGTGGCGCTGGACCAGGCCGAATTCAAGCTGCTGCGTTACCTGGTGGCGCATCCGGAACGCATCTTCTCGCGCGCCCAGTTGCTCGACAAGGTCTGGGGTGACCATACCTTCATCGAGGAGCGTACGGTAGATGTGCACATCATGCGGCTGCGCAAGTCGCTGGGCGATCTGGCGCATTACGTGCAGACGGTGCGCGGGATGGGTTACAAGCTGAGCGCCGAGCAGTGAGGTGAGCTACCGTCTGCCAGCAAGATGAATGAACAAGGCGATCCCCGGATCGCCTTTTTTGCATCTGATCAGTCCAGCGGCACGCTGCGATAGCGGTTCACGTCTGACGCCGAAACGAATCCCCCTTGGTTGCCCCAGCTGTTGCGGACATAGGAGACCAATGCCGCCACTTCCTGGTCGCTCAGTTGCGGACCGAAGGGCGGCATGCCGAAGGGATAGGGATTGCCGGCCGTCGAGGGCGGGAAGCCGCCATTGAGCACCGCACGGATGGCATTGACCGGCTGTGGCCCGCCGATGGCGTGGTTGCCCGCCAGCGGCGGATAGTCCGGGGCACTGCCTTGGCCCTTGCCGCCGTGGCAGTCCACGCACAATTCCCCATAGAGCTTCTTGCCTTGTTTGAGGATGCGTTCCGCTTCGGCGGGCTCCGGCTGCGCGGCGGTGCTGGCAGAGGGCAGGGGCTGGGCCGGCAGCGACTTCAGGTAGACCGCCATGGCATTGATGTCTTCATCGTTCAGATACTGCAGGCTGCGCCCGACGATTTCCGACATCGGCCCCAGCGAGTTGCCGCGCGGCGAGACCCCCGTCCGGAGCAGGGCAGCGATGTCGGCCTCGCTCCAGCTGCCCAGGCCGCCGTCACCGCCGTGCAAGGGGGGCGCATACCAGTCCAGGCCGGCGATCATGCCGCCTTCCAGCGCCAGCGGGGCGATGCTGCCCCCCAGGCTGTTGCGCGCGCTATGGCAGGCACTGCAGTGGCCGGCACCTTGCACCAGGTAAGCGCCACGATTCCATGGCGCGGAGCGGGCCGGATCAGGCTGGTAGACGGCCGGTGTGAAGAAAAATGCGCGCCATAGCCCCAGCAGCTGGCGTTGGTCGTAGGGGAAGCGCACATCATGTGAACGATTTGCTTGAGCGACCGGTGCCAGTGCACGCAGGTAAGCGAACAGGGCATCGCTGTCCTCGCGGGTCAGGCTGGTGTAGCTGGTGTAGGGGAAGGCGGGATAGAGGAAGCGGCCGTCGCGTCCGCGTCCGTGGTGCAGGGCGCGCCAGAAGTCGTCCGCATTCCAGTCCCCCAGGCCGTTGGCCTTGTCGGGCGTGAGGTTGGTGGTATAGAAGGTGCCAAACGACGTGGTGATGGCGCGTCCACCTGCATAGGCCGCACCGCCGCGCGCCGTGTGGCAGGCCATGCAATTGCCGGCACGCGCCAGGTATTGGCCCCTGACTCGCTGCGCCTGCGGATCGGCCACCGCGACCGCCACACCGGGATCTCCGCTGCGCAGGCTTTGCCAGGCGATCACCCCGCCGGCCAGCACCACTACGGTCAGCGCGCTGCCCAGCAGGATTCCCAGTCCCAGGCGCAAGGTCTTATTCATCGTGCCGCCCCCGGCATGCTGCCGCAGGCCACCGGCAAAGGCTTGGGCAGCGTGCGCGCAGGCGCATAGTCGGCCGGGACCGGCTGGGACGACAGCCAGCTGCTGGCAGCATTGATTTCTTCCGGGCTCAATGCCCGGGCGATCTCGCCCATGCAATCCGGCGCCTTGGCCGTGCGTTCGCCATTGCGCCAGGCACCCAGTTGCGCATTGATGTAGTCGCGCGGCAGGCCCAGCAATCCTGGAATGGCGGCCTGCACGCCGGTCAAGCCAGCCCCGTGGCAACTGGCGCAGGCCGGAATGCCTTGAGCGGGCTTGCCCTGGCTGACCAGCAGGCGTCCGCGCTCCAGCACTGCGGTGCCCGCATCGGCCGGCACCGGCGGCGGGTAGGGTGGATGCTTGTCGGCGAAGAAGAGGGCGATCTGCTGCAGGTAATCGTCAGAAAGATGGCCCAGCAGGTAATTCATCATCGGATAGCGGCGCCGGCCATCGCGGAAACTCTGCAGCTGGTTCAGCAGATAGCCCTCTGGTTTACCGGCGATGCGCGGATAGTAGCCATCGGCGGTAGCGCGCCCTTCCTTGCCATGGCAGGCGATGCAGGCGGCCATGCGTTCGGCCATGCCCGGTATGGCGCGCGGTTTTTCAGCGGTGGTCTGGGCCATGGCCGCGCCGCCCGCGATCAGTGTCCCCAGGGCGGCGGCTGCAAGCTTCTTCATATTTTTCGTGGGCGAGCGCATCGGCCTATTGTAGTCCATGCGGGCGCCGCGCTTGCGGCTTTGCAAGGCCGGGCGCAGCAGATACAATAGCGGCCTTGTTTGCCCCCGTAGCTCAGTGGATAGAGCGATCCCCTCCTAAGTCAAATTGGGCAGCGGATGCCGAAAGGCGCCGCCTGAATGGAGTCAAAGTCGGTGAACCCTGACAGCGCATGCAGGCACGTTTGCAGCGGCTGCTGGCAATACCGAGCCAAGCCGGTTTCTTCGGAAGCCGGAAGGTGTAGAGACTAGACGGCTCCGGCCTTCCGACCTTCCCGTCAGGGCAGGGTCCATGGCCAAGGTATAGTCCAGACTACAAACATCCGGTTACACGACGTTCATGTATCTGATGGTGGCGAAAGCCATAGTGGTATGAAGGGATAGGTCACACGTTCGATCCGTGTCGGGGGCGCCAGACAAAAGGAAACGGGCACTTCTTCTGAAGTGCCCGTTTTTTTCGTGCTGCCGCTGGCGTGGCCTCAATGTCCCTGGTTGGTATTGTCCAGGAAGCGTCGGGCGCTCTCGTTCTGGGGCCGGTTCACAGAACCGCCAGGCGCTGCCCCCGGCGTACCCTGCGAGGTCCCTGGCACGTTCGGTGCCGGTTGCGCATTGCCCGGTGCGGCCGGGGTCTGGCTGGGTGTCCAGCCGAAGAAGTTCGAGATCGCATCCACCACCGTCACGCCCACATTGGTCACCAGGCCGCTGTTGGGCGTGAAGTTGTCGTAATAGGGCTCGCCATCGATGAAGCGGATGCCTTCCGGCACCGGCAGGTCGAACTGCGGCACGCCCTTCAAGGCCTTGGCCATGTAGTCCACCCAGATCGGCAGCGCCAGTTGCGCGCCGAATTCCTTGCTGCCCAGGCTCTTGGGCTGGTCATAGCCCATCCAGGCCACGGTGGCCAGGGTGCGCTGGTAACCGGCGAACCAGCCATCGACGGCATCATTGGTGGTACCGGTCTTGCCGGCCAGGTCGGTGCGGCCGATGCTGTTGCTGCGTGCGCCGGTGCCGCCCTGGGCCACGGCCTTGAGCATGCTGGTCATCATGTAGCTGTTGCGTTCCGACACCACGCGCGGTGCGCCGTTGCCCACGATCAGCGGTTCCGCCTTGGACAGCACCTTGCCGCGCGCATCGGTGATCTGCGAGATCAGGTAGGGCTGGATCTTGTAGCCGCCATTGGCAAACACCGAGTAGGCGGCAGACAGCTGCAGCGGATTGGTCTGGCCTGCACCCAGCGCCATGGGCAGGTAGGGCGGGACCTTGTCGGCATCGAAGCCATAGGTGCCGGTGATGAAGTCCTTGGCATAGGGCACGCCAATGTAGTCGAGCGTGCGGATGGCCACCAGGTTCACCGACTTCTGCAGGGCAGTGCGGACCGTGATGGGGCCGGCCGGGGTCTCGTCATCCTTGGGTTCCCAGTTCGGCTGGCCGGGGCCGGCCGGATAGGAGGCCGGGGCATCGTTGACGATGGAGGCCGGTGCAAAACCCTTCTCCAACGCAGCTGAATAGATGAAGGGTTTGAAGGTCGAACCCGGCTGGCGCCAGGCTTGCGTCACGTGGTTGAAATTGTTCTGGGTGAAGTCGAAGCCACCGACCAGGGCGCGGATGGCGCCATCCTGCGGCACCACCGAGACCAGTGCCGCTTCCACCTGCGGCAACTGCACCACCTGCCAGTTCTGCTTGGCGTCCTGCATCACGCGGATCAGGGCACCGGGTGCGATGCGGATCTCCTTCTTGGCCTTCTCCGACAGGGCCGGGGCCACGAAGCGCAGGGCTTCGCCCTTGATGCTGATCTTGTCGCCGCTGCGCAGTACCGCATCGATCTGCTTGGGGCTGGCGGCCACCACCACGGCGGCCAGGATATCGTCGTTGTCGGGGTGGTCGTCCATGACGTCGTCAATGGCCGAGGCGCGGTCTTCCGCATTGGCGGGCAGCTCGATGGTTTCTTCCGGTCCGCGATAGCCGTGGCGGCGGTCGTAATCCATCACGCCCTTGCGCACGGCCTGGTAGGCCGCCTGCTGGTCGGCCGCATTGACGGTGGTGTAGACGTTGAAGCCCTGGGTGTAGGTGTCTTCCTTGTACTGCGCGTACACCATCTGGCGCACCATTTCATTCACGTATTCGGCGTGGATGCTGTACTGGCTGCCCGGTGCGCGTACCTTCAGTTCTTCCTTGGCAGCCTTTTCATATTGCGCCTTGGTGATGAAACCCACGTCCATCATGCGCTGCAGGATGTACTGCTGGCGGATGTGCGCACGCTTGGGGTTGACGATGGGGTTGTAGGCCGAGGGGGCCTTGGGCAGGCCGGCCAGCATGGCCGCTTCGGCCAGCGAAATATCCTTGAGGTCCTTGCCGAAGTAGGTGCGTGCGGCGGCGGCGAAGCCGAAGGCGCGCTGGCCCAGGTAGATCTGGTTCATGTAGACCTCCAGGATCTGGTCCTTGGTCAGGGCATGTTCGATCTTGTTGGCCAGCAGCACTTCGTAGAGCTTGCGGGAGAAGGTTTTTTCCTTGGTCAGGAAGACGTTGCGCGCCACCTGCATGGTGATGGTGCTGGCCCCCTGCGAGGCGCTGCCGCGCAGCACGTCGGTGGCCAAGGCGCGGGCGATGCCGATCCAGTCGATACCGCCATGCTCGTAGAAACGATAGTCCTCGATGGCCAGCACGGCATTCTTCATGTCGGCCGGAATGTCGTCCAGTTTGACCAGGCTGCGTTTTTCTTCACCAAATTCACCGAGCAGGACCTTGTCCTCGGACCAGATGCGCAGCGGCACCTTGGGACGGTAGTCGGTGATCAGGTCCAGCGAGGGCAGGCGTGGGTTGATGAAGATCAGTGCATACACCACCAGCAGGGCAGCGGCGACGCCCAGGCCGAGGATGGAAAGACCGATGAACTTGGCGATGTTGGGATTGAGGAAGCCGCGCTGGCGGCGCAGGTCCGGCAAAGAGGAAAAAGGCATGGGATGAGCGGGAATCGGAATGCGCTATCTTACCGCATCGCACCGCCGGCCCGGCGTGCCCGCCACGGGCAATGCTTAACCAGTTGTAACATGGCTCCCGGACGACGGGGAAATTCGAGCTTTTGTCGTTATTTTTCATCAATCCCGTTGCCAAAGTGCAAGCCGCAGCCCTTCCGGCTCGTCGGAAGCGGCAAGAGCGCGCTTAAATCAGCATTTGTGCGGCGCAGTCGGTACAATGCCGCTCTCGCGCTTTTTCCTGTATCGAGCGCCTTTCGCATTCATCCTGCGCGGCTTTGGCCGACGCATTCACGCAGATCACGCACGCTATGGCAGTCATTTCCCTCTCCGACGCACAACTGGCTTTCGGCCACGTCGCCCTCCTGGATCACGCCGAATTCTCGCTGGAAACCGGCGAACGCATCGGCCTGATCGGCCGCAACGGCACCGGCAAGTCCTCGCTGCTGAAGATCATTGCAGGCCGTTCCAAGCTCGATGATGGCCTCTTGGTGATGCAGCAGAACCTGAAGATCGCCTACGTCGACCAGGAACCGCATTTCCCGGAAGAGATGACCGTCTTCGACGCCGTGGCCTCGGGCCTGGGCGAGCTGCCGGCGCTCCTGGCCGAATATGAAGCCATCACCGGCCAGTTCGGCGGCGACAATGACGACGCCCTGCTGGAGCGCATGCACCAGATCCAGACCGTGCTGGATGCGGCCGACGCCTGGTCCATCGGCAACAAGGTCGAGACCACCCTGGACAAGCTGAACCTGAACCGCGATGCCCGCATCGGCGAGCTCTCCGGCGGTATGAAGAAACGCGTGGCGCTGGCCTGCGGCCTGGTGGGCAACCCCGACGTGCTGCTGCTGGACGAACCGACCAACCACCTCGATTTCGGCTCCATCCTGTGGCTGGAAGGCCTGCTGCGCGACTTCAAGGGCAGCATCCTCTTCATCACCCACGACCGCAGCTTCCTGGACAATGTCTCCACGCGCATCATCGAACTGGATCGCGGCAAGATTCTTTCCTTCCCCGGCAACTTCACGACCTACCAGGCCCGCAAGGCCGAGCTGCTGGCCAATGAAGAAGTGGAAAACGCCAAGTTCGACAAATTCCTGGCGCAGGAAGAAGTGTGGATCCGCAAGGGCGTGCAGGCCCGCCGCACCCGCGACGAAGGCCGCGTGCGCCGTCTGGAAGCCCTGCGCGTGCAGCGCAGCGAGCGCCGCGAGCGGCAGGGTCAGGTGAAGCTGGAAGTGGGCACCGGTGAACGTTCCGGCAAGATCGTGGCGGAGCTGGAAAACGTCAACAAGGCCTACGGCCCCAAGACCATCGTGCGCGACTTCAGCAGCATCCTCATGCGCGGCGACAAGGTCGGCCTGATCGGCCAGAACGGCGCTGGCAAGACCACCCTGCTCAAGCTGATCCTGGGCGAGGAAGCGCCCGACAGCGGCACCGTCAAGCAGGGTACCAAGATGCAGGTCGCGTATTTCGATCAGATGCGCGCGCAATTGAATGAAGAAACGACCCTGGCCGACACCATCGCGCCGGGCAGCGACTGGGTGGAAGTCAACGGCCAGCGCAAGCATGTGATGACCTATCTGTCGGACTTCCTGTTCGCGCCCGAACGCGCCCGTTCGCCGGTGCGCACGCTCTCCGGTGGCGAGCGCAACCGCCTGCTGCTGGCGCGCCTGTTCGCCAAGCCGGCCAACGTGCTGGTGCTGGACGAACCGACCAACGACCTCGATATCGATACCCTGGAATTGCTGGAAGAATTGCTGGAAGAATATGAAGGCACCGTCTTCCTGGTCAGCCACGACCGCATGTTCCTGGACAACGTGGTCACGCAGGTGATCGCCTCCGAAGGCAATGGTGTCTGGCGTGAATACGTGGGCGGCTATTCCGACTGGGAGCGCCAGCGTCCGGCGCAAACCTCGGCAGGCGCCAAGGCCGCTGCCAAGGCGGCCGACAGGAACGAGGTCAAGGCCGAATCGACCATGGCCGCACCAGCCGCCGCCCCTGTAGCGGCCAAGAAGAAGCTGAGCTACAAGGAGCAGCGCGAGCTGGAAGAACTGCCCAAGCGCATCGCCGCGCTGGAAGCGGAACAGAAGGAACTGTCGGCCAAACTGGCCGATCCGGACCTGTACAAGAAGGGCGCAGATGAAGCCGTCAAGCTGAACCAGCGCTTCGCCGAAATCGACGAAGAACTGCTGGTGAGCCTGGAGCGCTGGGAAGAAATCGAAGGGAAGCAGTAAGCCCCGAAGACCGGGACGACCCGGTCAGCTCGGCTTGCGCAGTGCTTCGCGCAGGTCGGGCAGCATCTCCCGCAGGTTGGGCGCGTCCTCGGCATGGGGACGCAGGGCCAGGTAGGCTTCCAGATCCTCCAGCGCCGGCTGGGCCTGGCCGAGGTTGGCATAAGCCAGTCCACGGTCGCGCTTCTCGGTGATTTCCTCGGGTAGCAGGATCACCAGTCTCTCCTGCACGTCCAGCACCTGTTGCCAGCGCTGGCTTTCCATGAAGATGGCCTTGAGGTTGCGCAGCATGCGCGCCAGGATCTCGCGCGGATGGGCCGCACGCAGGTAGGCCGCCAGCGGGAGTTCATCGCCGAAATCTTCTTCGGGCTGATGGGCCAGATAGGGTTCGAGCCGCTCTTCCAGTTCCTGGCGCGACAGGCTTGCCCCATTCATGGGGTCGAGCACGATTTCACCGGATTGCACCGACAGCTTCATCAGGAAGTGGCCGGGGAAGGAAACTCCCTTCATCTCCAGCCCGATGTGCTGGGCCAGTTCGATGTAGACCACCGCCAGCGAGATCGGAATGCCGCGCCGCGTCGAGATGACGCGGTGGATGTAGCTGTTGTCGGGGTCGTAGTAATTGTTGACGTTGCCGGCGAAGGCCATTTCCTGGAAGAAGAAATGGTTCAGCATGCGCAGCTTCTGGATCTGCGAGGCATCCGAAGGCAGGCGCTGCTTGAGCTTGGCGGCCAGGGTGTCGAGCGCCATCTCTTCCTCGGCAAAATCCATTTCCGGATAAAAATCCTGTCCCAGCGTCAAGGCCGATTCGAACAGCGGAATCGAATCGTCCTGGCGCACCAGCGAAGCAAAATAGTCGAGGGAGGTGAGCGTCATGCCACCCATGCTATCAAAATATTGCGCGCTGCGTCAGGTCTGCTTGGCCGGGAATGAAATTTCTTGTTTCAGGCCGCCCATTGCTTGTGTTCAAGCGGCCTGCAAGGCTGCTCAGCGGCGCGCGATGCGCTTGAATTCACGCAGCCGGAAGCCCATGGCGAACAAGGGCCCGAAATAGGCTGCCGCACAGACGGCCAGCACCAGCAGCAGCGCCCCGATGCGCAAGACCGGATGGGCGCGCAGGGCGACCCAGTCGAAATAGCCGGAGATCCACAGCGCCACGCCGGCCATTACCAGCAGCGCGCCCGTCAGGCGGACCAGGAACAGACCCCAGCCGGGACGCGGCACGTAAATCTGGCGGCGGCGCAGGCCGATGTAAAGGCACAGGGCATTGAGGCAGGCCCCCAGGCCGATCGACAAGGCCAGGCCGGCGTGCGAGAACATGGGCACGAAGACGCTGTTCATGAGCTGGGTGGCGATGAGTACGCCCACGGCGATGATGACGGGGGTGCGGATATCCTGCTTGGCATAGAAGCCGGGAGCCAGGATCTTCACCACGATCAGGCCGATCAGGCCGACACCGTAGGCCACCAAGGCGTGGCCGACCATGGTCACCGAGAGCGCATCGAAGCGGCCATAGTGGAACAGGGTGGCCGTGAGCGGCTCGGAGAGTGTGGCCAGACCCACGGCCGAGGGCATGGCCAGCATGAAGGTCAGGCGCAGCCCCCAGTCCAGCAAGGCCGAATATTCGTCCATGTCTTCGGCAGCATGGGCGTTGGAGAGACTGGGCAGCAGGATGGTCCCGAGCGCCACGCCCAGCAGGGCGGTGGGGAACTCCATCAAGCGGTCCGCATAGCTGAGCCAGGAGACGCTGCCGTGCTCCAGGCGCGAGGCGATGTTGGTATTGATCATCAGACTGATCTGCGCGGCCGAGACGGCGAAGACGGCGGGCCCCATCTTCTTGAGCACGCGCTTGACGCCGTCGTCACGCAGGCCCAGCAGCGGGTTCCAGTACAGGCGCGGCAGCATGCCGATCTTGATCAGCGCCGGTACCTGGATGGCCACCTGCAGGATGCCGCCCACCAGCACCGCGAAGGCCATCGCGTAGATGGGCTGTTCCATGAAGGGGGCCACGAAGAGCGAAGCCACGATGAAGGCCACATTGAGCAGCACCGAGGTGACTGCCGGGATCTTGAATTCCTTCCAGGTATTGAGGATGCCCCCGGCCAGCGCCACGAAGGCCATGAAGCCGATGTAGGGGAACATGATGCGGGTCATCAGCACCGAGGCGTTGAAGGCCTCCGGGTTGTATTGCAGCCCGGTGGCGATGAAATAGACCACGAACGGGGTGGCCACGATGCCGGCCACGCAGGTCAAGAGCATGACCCACATCAGGGCCGTGGCCACGTGGTCCACCAGGTGCTTGGTTTCCTCAAGGCCGCGGCGGTTCTTGTATTCGGCCAGGATGGGCACGAAGGCCTGCGAGAAGGCGCCTTCAGCGAAGAGCCGGCGCAACAGGTTGGGAATGCGGAAGGCGATGTTGAAGGCGTCGGTGTAGGCGGAAGCGCCGAAGGCGCGGGCAAACAGGATTTCCCGGGCCAGCCCGGTGATGCGCGAGAGCATCGTCATGCCGGAGATGGCGGCGAGGGTTTTATGCAGATTCATGGAGCGGCATTATAGCGGTGGGCAGCGGTGCTTTTGCTGCATTGGCAAGGATTGGTGCGGGAGCGCGACAGGGATGGAGCAGGCCCTGGATAAGGGCGGTTCGGTGGCGATATGAAGGAAAGGACAATCCCCTGCTGCACGGCGCAATAGACTCGGTACCTTGGCGACAGGTTCGGCGGCAGGCCTGAATTTCTTTGCGGAAATCTGCAGCAGTGCGGTGGCATCGCAACGGATGTCACCGTGTTTACGGTAGAAGCAGACAAGTTGATTGCCTTGTCACGGGAATCTCGTTATAATCCGATGCTTTACAGAATTTGGCATCGCGAGTCCTCGGGGTTTGCGGCGCAAACGACTCTCGATTTAGGATAATTTTCATGGCAAATACCGCACAGGCACGTAAGCGTGCTCGTCAAGCAGTCAAGCAAAACGCTCACAACTCGAGCCAGCGCTCGACCCTGCGCACCGCAATCAAGGCAGTTCGCAAGGCCATCGCCGCCGGCGACAAGGCTGCAGCAACCTCCGTGTTCCAATCTTCCGTGTCGACCATCGACAGCATCGCCGACAAGAAGATCATTCACAAGAACAAGGCCGCTCGCCACAAGAGCCGCCTGGCTGCTGCCCTGAAGGCCCTGGCTGCTTAATTGCAACTTGGCTTGAACTGAAGCGCGGCCCCGCCCGCTTCAGGCTGCAGTACAAGAAAACCGCTTGATTTCAAGCGGTTTTTTGCGTTTGGGCGACGGTTTTCCACGGCCGTCTCCAGTATGTCGCTGGCGAGATAACGGGCCGCAGCCACCGCTGCAGCCCGGATGCCTTATTGGGGCAATCCCTCGATCTTGGTGCCGGGCTTGATGCTCTTCTGCTTGAACCAGCCCTTGTTCATCTCCAGCGCATAGACCGCCGCGCGCTTGGCACAGTGCGAATCCAGGGTCTGTTCCTTCATTTCCTCGATGTTGATGATGACGCCTTTTTCGTCCATGAAGGCCACCGACAGCGGGATCAGCGTATTTTTCATCCACATGCATACCCCGGCCGGCTGGCCGAAGAGGAACAGCATGCCTTCGTTGTCGCCCATCTTTTCGCGGAACATCAGGCCTTGCTCGCGCTCGGCTTCGGTCTGGGCCACTTCGGCCTTGATCAGGTGGATGCCGATGTTGAGCTGGGTGGTGGCAAACTTGCGCACCGGCGGCGTCTGCGCGCCGGCGGTGGAGAGGCTGCCGACGGCCAGCAGGGCGACGGCGCTGTGCATGAAGAAACGGGAAAGTCGGGAAAGTGAAGATTGGCGCATGTTCTTTATCAATCGGGATTCGGATCGGGCAGGATAGCAGCAGCGGGGCAGGGTGTGTACGACGGGAGCAGGGTGCTGACCGGCGTGGAAGGCCATGGCGCGCCTCGCCTGAACCGTGCGGACATGAAAAAAGGCAGGACTAGCCTGCCTTTTCTGAGTGCGGACGCTAATTACTTAGCTTCAGCTGCCTTCTTTGCCTTCTTGGCCTTCTTTGCCTTCTTGGCCTTCTTTGCCTTCGGAGCAGCGGCTTCAGCCTTCGGCGCTTCAGGTGCGGCCGGAGCTTGTGCGAAAGCAGCAGTGGCGAACAGACCAGCGATCAGAGCGGCGATCAATTTTTTCATTTTGCGTCCTTCAATTCAACATGTTAGGGATGTGAGGCAAACGATGATTCGTGCGAATCACTGCCAATAACGGCGCGCACGTATGAAGGTTGACACCACTTTGGATCTTTTTTATGAGGTTTCGGGAAGAAGTGTGCAGCCCGGAATGCTTCAAACCTTGCCACATTGTTCACACGGCGCTCAGGCATCCAGTTCCTGTGGATCGACTTCGCGCCATTCGCCCGGCATCACCGGATGGGTTGCCAGCGAGAAAGGACCGATGGCGATGCGCACCAGGCGCAGCGTCGGCAGGCCCACGGCCGCCGTCATGCGGCGTACCTGGCGGTTCTTGCCTTCGCTGATGGTCAGGGCGATCCAGCTGGTGGGCTGGTGGGCACGCTGGCGGATGGGTGGCGTGCGCGGCCACATCCAGGACGGCTCCTGGATCAACCGGGCCTCTCCGGGCTGGGTGACGAAGTCGCCCAGGTCCAGCGGATTGCGCAGGCGTTGCAGCGCTTCCGGTGTGGCCAGCCCTTCCACCTGTGCCAGGTAGGTCTTGGGCTGCTTGCGGCGCGGATGGGCGATGGCGTGCTGCAGCTTGCCGTCATCGGTGAGCAGCAGCAGGCCTTCGCTGTCGGCATCGAGCCGGCCCGCAGGGTAGATGTCGGGAATGTCGAGGTAATCGGCCAGCGTCTGGCGCTCGGGATGGGCGGAGAACTGGCTCATCACGCCGAAGGGTTTGTTGAAGAGGATCAAAGGCATGCGCTAGTGTCGCAAAAAGATGGCCTTGCGTAAAATCCTGATGCATAATCAATTGGATAAGTCCTATGTCTTATATAAGACTGGCTGATTGCAATCCGGAATTTTCCCGGCTGAAAATCCGGAAATCTCTTAAAATTCCCCGCTTGCATGGCAATTCATGCAAGGTCCTTGCCGATCTGCATGGGCCTTGCCGCTGATGCTTCCTAACGCTACCGCCTCAACCGTCGGAGACCACGATGTCGTACCAACATATCCAAGTGCCTGCAGAAGGGCGCAAGATCACCGCCAATGCCGATGACACCCTCAATGTCCCCAACAACCCCATCATTCCCTTCATCATGGGCGATGGCGTGGGCGTGGACGTCACGCCGGTGATGCTCAAGGTGGTCGATGCCGCGGTGGAGAAGGCCTACGGCGGTGCGCGCAAGATCCACTGGATGGAAATCTATGCAGGCGAGAAGTCGACCAAGCTCTATGGGGCCGATACCTGGCTGCCCGAGGAAACGCTGGAGGTGCTCAAGGAGTACCTGGTGTCGATCAAGGGGCCGCTGTCCACGCCGGTCGGTGGCGGCATCCGTTCCTTGAACGTGACCATGCGCCAGCAACTGGACCTCTACGTCTGCCTGCGCCCGGTGCGCTACTTCAAGGGCGTGCCCTCGCCGCTGAAGGAGCCCGAGAAGACCGACATGGTGATCTTCCGCGAGAACTCCGAAGACATCTACGCCGGCATCGAATGGCAGGCCGGCACCCCGGAAGTGAAGAAACTGATCGAGCTGCTGACGCGCGAGATGGGTGTCAAGAAACTGCGCTTCCCGGAGACCTCGGCGCTGGGCATCAAGCCGGTCTCGCGCGAAGGCACTGAGCGCCTGGTGCGCAAGGCCATCCAGTACGCCATCGACCACGACAAGCCTTCGGTGACGCTGGTCCACAAGGGCAACATCATGAAGTACACCGAGGGTGCTTTCCGTGACTGGGGCTATGCGCTGGCCGGCCGCGAGTTTGGCGCCGAACTGATCGACGATGGCCCGTGGATGCGTCTGAAGAACCCCAAGACCGGCCGCCAGATCGTCATCAAGGATGCCATCACCGATGCCTTCTTCCAGCAGGTGCTGATGCGCCCGGCGGAATACAGCGTCATCGCCACCATGAACCTGAACGGCGACTACATTTCCGACGCCGTGGCGGCCCAGGTCGGCGGTATCGGCATTGCACCGGGTGCCAACATGTCCGATTCGGTGGCCGTGTTTGAAGCCACCCACGGCACCGCTCCGAAGTATGCCGGCAAGGATTACGTGAACCCCGGTTCCAGCATTCTTTCGGCAGAAATGATGCTGCGCCACATGGGCTGGATCGAGGCTGCGGACCTGATCATCACGGCCATGCAGAAGTCGGTCTCGGCCAAGCGCGTGACCTATGATTTCGCGCGTTTGCTGGAAGGGGCGACGCAGGTGTCGTGCTCCGGTTTCGGTGAAGCCATGATCGAAAACATGTAAGCCGGACAAACTGCTTGTGCAGCGTGATTTGCTGCAGAGTAATGATGAAAAAACAACACTCAGCCAGGCATCTGCCTGGCTGTTTGCATTTTCGGTTACGTAGTGATTGCGGGCGCAGCCAAGGCGGGGCCCCAATGAAAAAAGCCCCGCAAGAGCGGGGCTTTTAGAGAAACCGGGGTTTAAGCGGCGTTCTGGATGTTCGAAGCTTGCTTGCCTTTGGGGCCTTGCGTAACGTCAAACTGGACTTTTTGACCTTCTTTCAGGGTCTTGAAGCCGTTCATCTGGATTGCGGAGAAGTGAGCGAACAGATCTTCGCCGCCGTCATCCGGAGTGATAAAGCCAAAGCCTTTGGAATCATTGAACCACTTGACAGTACCTGTTGCCATAAAAGCATCTTTCAAAATTAACTATTCACACGAGCCGTCAAAGCAAGAAGCATCGCGCGTCACGCAGCCCCCCTTAAACCTGCCCCCTATCGTATCGATGAGTTGTTACATTTAGTAACTACTAATCAATGAATTCCATTGTTCTCGGTCGAAATCCAAAAGTCAAGCAGTTTTCACGTTCCGCTTTGTGGCCCTGTTTGAACGATGGGGAAAGAAACCCTTGATTTAGGATAAATCATCGTCATCTGCGCAAGGTCCGGAAAACAAGTAATATCTATCTCATCTAGAGGTTACGTGATCATTGTGCGTTGCACAGCTTTGATGGTCGAATAAACGCATGGCAACCAAGCACGAAAATGATGGCGGTACAGTCCTGGAACGGCAGGAGGCAAAACTCAAGCCGCCCCCGATGTACCAGGTTTTATTGTTGAACGATGACTATACGCCGATGGAATTCGTCGTCGCAGTCATCCAGCAGTACTTCAACAAGGACCGTGAAACCGCGACGCAGATCATGCTCAAGGTTCACCGCGATGGGAAGGGAATGTGTGGTGTGTATCCCAAAGATATCGCATCCACAAAAGTGGAACTCGTTTTAACCCACGCTCGAAAAGCAGGGCATCCCCTGCAATGCGTGATGGAGGAAGCATGATTGCGCAGGAACTCGAAGTCAGTTTGCACATGGCCTTTGTCGAAGCAAGACAATCGCGTCATGAATTCATTACCGTGGAACACTTGCTGCTCGCGCTGCTGGACAATCCTTCGGCGGCCGAAGTGCTGCGCGCCTGCTCGGTGAACATTGATGATCTGCGCAAGACGCTGACCAATTTCATCACCGACAACACGCCCACGGTTCCCGGCACCAATGAGGTGGATACCCAGCCCACGCTGGGCTTCCAGCGCGTGATCCAGCGCGCCATCATGCACGTGCAGTCGGCCTCCAACGGCAAGAAGGAAGTCACCGGTGCCAACGTGCTGGTGGCCATCTTCGGCGAGAAGGATTCGCACGCGGTCTACTACCTGCACCAGCAGGGCGTGACCCGTCTGGACGTGGTCAACTTCATCTCGCACGGTGTGCGCAAGGATCAGCAGGCTGATCCGCAGAAGGCCCCGGAAGGCGCGGAAGACGTGCAAGCCGAAGGCCAGCAGAAGGAAAGCCCGCTGGACCAGTTCACCCAGAACCTGAACAAGGCGGCCGCCGAAGGCAAGATCGATCCGCTGATCGGCCGCGATTCCGAGGTCGAGCGCGTCATTCAGACCCTGTGCCGCCGCCGCAAGAACAATCCGCTGCTGGTGGGCGAAGCCGGTGTCGGCAAGACCGCCATCGCCGAAGGCCTGGCCTGGCGCGTGACGCAAGGCGACGTGCCCGAGATCCTCAAGAATGCCGTCGTCTATTCGCTGGACATGGGCGCGCTGCTGGCCGGTACCAAGTACCGTGGCGACTTTGAACAGCGTCTGAAGGCGGTGTTGAAGCAATTGAAGGATAGCCCCAACGGCATCCTCTTCATTGACGAAATCCACACCATCATCGGTGCGGGTTCGGCGTCGGGCGGCACTCTGGATGCGTCCAACCTGTTGAAGCCTGCGCTCTCGAGCGGCCAGTTGAAGTGCATCGGTGCGACCACCTACACCGAATTCCGTGGCGTCTTCGAGAAGGACCACGCGCTGTCGCGTCGCTTCCAGAAGATCGATGTGAACGAACCGACCGTGGAGCAGACCGTGCAGATCCTGCGCGGCCTGAAGTCCAAGTTCGAGGAACACCACGGCGTGAAGTATTCTGCTTCGGCCCTGACCTCGGCAGCCGAACTGGCGGCGCGCTTCATCAATGACCGTCACCTGCCCGACAAGGCCATCGACGTGATCGACGAAGCCGGTGCCGCCCAGCGCATCCTGCCCAAGTCCAAGCAGAAGAAGACCATCGGCAAGCCGGAAATCGAGGAAATCATTTCCAAGATCGCCCGCATCCCGCCGCAGTCCGTGAACCAGGATGATCGCGCCAAGCTGCAGACCATCGACCGCGACCTGAAGAACGTGGTGTTCGGCCAGGATCCGGCCATTGAAGCACTGGCTTCGGCCATCAAGATGGCGCGTGCCGGCCTGGGCAAGACCGACAAGCCGATCGGCTCCTTCCTGTTCTCCGGTCCGACCGGCGTGGGCAAGACCGAAGTGGCCAAGCAGCTGGCCTTCATCCTCGGCATCGAGCTGGTACGGTTCGACATGTCCGAATACATGGAGCGCCATGCCGTGAGCCGCCTGATCGGCGCGCCACCGGGCTATGTCGGTTTCGACCAGGGCGGCCTCTTGACCGAAGCCGTGAACAAAAAGCCGCACGCCGTGCTGCTGCTGGATGAAATCGAAAAGGCGCACCCTGACATCTTCAACATTCTGTTGCAGGTGATGGATCATGGCACGCTGACCGACAACAACGGCCGCAAGACCGACTTCCGCAACGTGATCATCATCATGACCACCAACGCGGGGGCCGAGAGCCTGCAGAAGCGCACCATCGGCTTCACCGAGAAGAAGGAAGCCGGCGACGAAATGGCGGACATCAAGCGCATGTTCACCCCGGAGTTCCGCAACCGTCTGGATGCTATCATCAGCTTCCGCCCGCTGGACGAGGAAATCATCCTGCGTGTGGTCGACAAGTTCCTTATGCAACTGGAAGAGCAGCTGCACGAAAAGAAGGTGGAAGCCGTCTTCTCGGACAACCTGCGCAAGTTCCTGGGCAAGAAGGGCTTCGATCCCTTGATGGGGGCACGTCCGATGTCGCGCCTGATCCAGGACCTGATCCGCAAGGCGCTGGCCGACGAGCTGCTGTTCGGCAAGCTGGTCAGCGGTGGCCGCGTGACGGTGGAGATGGACGACAAGGACCAGATCAAGCTGGACTTCCCCGAGGGCGACGATTCGTCCCCGCCGGAAGAGCCGCAAGAGAAGCTCGAAGTCGAATAAGCCGCATCAGGCAAGCCATCAAGGCCACGTCGGGAAACCGGCGTGGCCTTTTCGTTTTGCAGCTTGCTTCACTTTCATTACGCAAACAAAAACGGCGCGATTTTCACCGCGCCGTCTTCACGTCCAATACTTCATCTCACCACTTTTACGGCACCAGCGGCTTGCCCGCCTCCTGCTTGGCCTTCACGATCTGGGTGACCTTGTCGATCATCGAGAGGCGATAAGCGGTAGCCGGATGCAGCGCCGTGTAGCCGTTGGGCACGCTGGCCGGATACTGGTCGGCCAGGCGCTTCCAGAACGCCGGCACGTTGTCGATGCTGTAGCCGGCGCGCGCCAGCAGGTACAGCGAGAGCGTGTCGGCAGCCGCATCCAGGTCTTGCGGATAGACGCGGATGCCGGCAGTACCGGCCGTGGTGGTTGGGTCCGGATGCGGCAGCAGCAGGTTGTCGATCACTTCGGCAATTGTCGAGACCATGCGCTGGCGGATGGCGTGGCCGAGGATGTTGTGCGCCATGTCCTTGGCGATCAGGTAGGCCAGTTCATCATCGGACTGGGTGAACTTGAGCATGCCGCGGGTGATGAGCACGCGGCGGCCATCGGCATAGGTGTTGACGTTGTCGGCATTGCCCAGCTCGATGCTGAAGGCGCAGGCAAAGGTCAGCGGCACATTGACGGTGGTGTTCTGGCCGTTGCGCTGTACGCCCAGCGCAATGGGGGCCTTCTTGACCACCAGCGGGCTCAGCAGCACGGCCGCTTGGCGTTCGGCATCGGTGCCTTGCGGCATCGGCTTGCCGGCCACGGCCGTGAGGAAGTCGCCACGCTGGATGCCGGCCTGGGCCGCACCGCTGCCGGGCAGCACGCCGGTGACCTGCAGGCGGTCGTCGTAGCCCAGGCTACGCGCGGTTTCTGCATATTCGATGGGGAAGGAATAACGGTTCTTGGCGGTAAAGCCCAGCAGGTTGCGGGCATTGCCACGGCAGAGCTGGGCGTTGCTGGTCAAGAGCGGCGCAGCAACGCGGTAGAGCCGGTCCTGCTGCGCGATCAGTTCGCGCAATTGTGCCTGCTGGGGATTGTCGGCCACCGGACGCGGGGTCTGGGCCGTCGTGGTCACCGGCTTGGAGGGCGTAGTGGTGACCGGACCGGGTTCCTGGGTGGCGCAGGCGGCCAGGAAGGCCAGCGGCGCCAGGACGGCGAGGGTTTTCAGTTTCTGCCACCGGGGCAGGGGGGATACGAGCATGCGGTTCTCCATCAGTGTTTGCCTGTGCTGCCGAAACCACCGGCGCCGCGTTCGCTGCTGTCGAATTCATCCACCACGTTGAAGCCGACCTGCAGTACCGGCACGATCACCAGCTGCGCCAGGCGTTCCATGGGGTTTAGGACAAACTCGGTACTGCCGCGGTTCCACGTCGAGATCATCAACTGGCCCTGGTAATCCGAATCGATCAGCCCGACCAGGTTGCCCAGCACGATGCCATGCTTGTGGCCCATGCCGCTGCGCGGCAGGATCACGGCCGCGTAATTCGGGTCAGCCAGGTGGATCGCCAGGCCGGTCGGGATCAGGTGCGTGGAACCCGGCGCCAGGGTCAGCGGCGCATCGATGCAGGCCCGCAGGTCCAGGCCGGCGCTACCAGGGGTGGCGTAGGCGGGCAGCTGGTCTTTCATGCGGGGGTCGAGGATCTTGATGTCGATGGTCTTCATGATGCGTAATCGGATTCAAATACAAACGTACGGAAACGTACAAAAGACACGGCCCGCAGAGGCGGGCCGTGCACCGTCAGGCTGCCATGCGGCGCGCGATCTCGCGCACCAGCTGGCGGGCCAGGGTCTGCTTGTCCGCACGGGGCAGGGCGCTGTGGCCCTGGGCGTCGAACAGCATGAGCGCGTTGTCATCGCGGCCAAAGGTCTGGTGGCCGATATTGCCGACCAACAGCGGAATGTTCTTGCGGATGCGCTTGGCCGCGCCGTATTGCTCCAGGTTCTCCGATTCGGCCGCAAAGCCCACGCAATAGGGACGCTGGGGCAGGGCGGCGACGGTCGCCAGGATGTCGGGGTTCTGGACAAACTCCAGCTGCGGGGTGTCGTGTTCGTCCTGTTTCTTCAGTTTCTGTTCGCTGGCATTGGCCACGCGCCAATCAGCGACGGCCGCAACGGCGACGAACAGGTCTTTTTCCTTCACATGGGCTAACACCGCCTCATGCATCTGCAGGGCTGTCTGCACGTCCACGCGCTGCACGCCATAAGGGGTCTCCAGCGCCGTCGGGCCGGAGACCAGGGTGACTTCTGCGCCCGCTTCGCGCGCAGCACGCGCAATCGCATAGCCCATCTTGCCGGAAGACAGATTGGTGATGCCGCGCACCGGGTCGATCGGTTCGAAGGTCGGCCCGGCCGTGAGCAGCACGCGGCGGCCCGCCAGCAGCTTGGGCTGGAAGGCCGCGACGATTTCTTCCAGCAATTGCGCCGGCTCCAGCATGCGGCCTTCGCCGACCTCGCCACAGGCTTGCGCGCCCGCATCCGGGCCCAGCAGCAGGATGCCGTCTTCGCGGATCTGGCGCACGTTGCGCTGGGTGGCCGGGTTCTGCCACATCTCCACGTTCATGGCCGGGGCCACCATCAGCGGTACCCGCGCCGGACGTGCCACGCACAAGGTCGAGAGCAGGTCGTCGCAATGCCCGTGGGCCAGCTTGGCGATAAAGTCTGTGGAGCAGGGCACGATGACGACCGCATCGGCATCGCGGGTGAGATTGATGTGCGGCATGTTGTTGTCCATGCGCGCATCCCATTGGTCGGTATAGACCGGGTTGCCGGTCAGCGCCTGCATGGTGACGGCGGTCATGAAGTGCGTGGCCGCCTCGGTCATCACCACGTGCACCGTGGCACCGGCGCGGCCCAGTTCGCGCGCCAGCATGGCGGCCTTGTAGCAGGCCACGCCGCCGGTCAGGCCCAATACGATTTTCTTGCCAGCCAGATCCATTGTTTGCTCCCGGAATGCGGCGTACCGCAGGCGTGTTCAGACTTGCGGACGTGCGGACTTGCCTTACTTCTTGGAGACGCGGCGCAGTTCGTCCACGACGAACAATACCGCACCCACGCAGATCGCACTATCGGCCAGGTTGAAGGCCGGCCAGTGCCAGTTGCCGACGTAGACGTCGAGGAAGTCGATCACGTGGCCATACACGACGCGGTCGATCACGTTGCCGATCGCGCCACCCAGGATCAGCGCCAGGGCCCAGCAGAACATGCGCTGGCCGGGATGCTTGCGCAGCAGGTGGATGATGAACACCGCCGCACCGATGCCGATGGCGGTGAAGAGATAACGCTGCCAGCCACCGCTGGCGGCCAGGAAACTGAAGGCTGCGCCCTTGTTGTAGACCAGCACCAGGTTGAAGAAACCGGTCACCGGCACCGACTCGCCATAGTGGAACAGTTTCAGGATGGTGATCTTGGAGAGCTGGTCCAGCAGCAGCACGATGGTGGCGATGCCCAGCCAGGGCAGCAGCCCTTGGGTGGTGGACGAAGAACCGGAAGAGGAGGAGCGCTTTTTGGTTGCCATGGATGTTCTTGTTGGAGTGGACGGCCCGCTGCAATCAAGTGCAGCGGGCCGCTAGCAAGGCCGTCCCGCCCGGATCAGGCGAAGCGACGCTGTTCGCCCTGGCCGAACAGGTTGCTGTAGCAGCGACCGCACAGGCCCGGATGATCGGCATGAGACCCGACATCGGCGCGATAGTGCCAGCAACGTTCACATTTCTGATGCGCCGACGGCGTGACCACCACCGCTTCCTCTTCCACCGTAGCCATCGGGGTGACGCGGGCAGCGGAGGTGATGAGGACGAACTTGAGGTCATCGCCCAGGCTTTCCAGCAAGGCTGCCTTGTCGCCGGTGACCTTCAGTTCCACCTCGGCCTGCAGGGAAGAACCGATGCTGCCGGCGATACGCACTTCTTCCAGCTGCTTGGTGACCGCTGCGCGCACTTCGTGCAACACCGCGAACTTGTCCAGCAGGGCAGCGCTATCGGCCACTTCCGGCAGGGCGTAATAGACCTGCGAGAAGATGGTTTCGCCGCTGGCCTCGAAGGCGTCCTTGCCGGCGAAGAAGCGCCAGGCTTCTTCGGCGGTGAAGGACAGGATCGGTGCCATCAGGCGCAACAGCGACTGCGTGATGTGCCACACCGCAGTCTGGGCCGAGCGGCGTGCGGCCGACTCCACGCCGCTGGTGTAGAGGCGGTCCTTCAGGATGTCCAGGTAGAAGCCGCCCAGGTCTTCCGAGCAGTACATCTGCAGCTTGGCCACCACCGGGTGGAATTCATAGGTCTCGAAGTGTGCCAGCACCTCCGCCTGCAGACGCGCCATGTTGGCGATCGCATAGCGGTCGATTTCCAGCATCTCGGCCACCGGCACGGCGTGTTGTGCCGGGTCGAAGTCGGAGGTGTTGGCCAGCAGGAAGCGCAGGGTGTTGCGGATGCGGCGGTAGGCTTCGACCACGCGTTTGAGGATCTCGTCCGAGATCGACAGCTCGCCCGAGTAGTCGGTCGAGGCCACCCACAGGCGCAGGATTTCCGCGCCCAGCGAGTCCGAGACCTTTTGCGGGGCGACCACGTTGCCCTTGGACTTGGACATCTTCTTGCCCTCGCCATCGACCACGAAGCCGTGCGTGAGCAGGGCCTTGTAGGGCGCGCGGCCATTCAACATCGACGAGGTCAGCAGCGACGAGTGGAACCAGCCGCGATGCTGGTCCGAGCCTTCCAGGTAGAGGTCGGCCGGGAACTGCGACTGCTGTGCGTGCGAGCCGCGCAGCACGGTCTGGTGGGTGGTGCCGGAATCGAACCAGACGTCCAGCGTGTCGCGGTTCTTGAGGTAGTGCTCGGCCTCGTCACCCAGCAATTCCTTGGGATCCAGGGCCTGCCAGGCTTCGATGCCGCTCTTCTCGATGCGTTGGGCGACCTGCTCGATCAGCTCCGGCGTACGCGGATGCAGTTCACCCGTTTCCTTGTGCACGAAGAAGGCCATGGGCACGCCCCACTGGCGCTGGCGCGACAGGGTCCAGTCCGGACGGTTGGCGATCATGCCGTGCAGGCGTGCCTTGCCCCAGCCGGGGAAGAAGGCGGTGTCCTCGATGCCTTGCAGCGCGGTCTGGCGCAGGCTGGGGCCGCCATCCTTGGGCGTGTTGTCCATGCTGGCAAACCACTGCGAGGTGGCGCGATAGACGATGGGGGTCTTGTGGCGCCAGCAGTGCATGTAGCTGTGGTCGAACATGACCAGCTTGAACAGCGAACCCACTTCTTCCAGCTTGCCGCAGATGGGTTTGGAGGCTTCCCAGATGGTCAGGCCGGCAAACAGCGGCAGCCAGGAGGCAAAGCGGCCATCGCCCATGACCGGGTTGAGGATGTCGTCGTCCTTCATCCCGTGCGCCTTGCAGGAGATGAAGTCTTCGATACCGTAGGCCGGTGCCGAGTGCACGATACCGGTACCGCTGTCGGCGGTCACGTATTCACCCAGGTAGATCGGCGACAGGCGGTCGTAGCCGGCATCGGCCTTGGCCAGCGGATGATGGAAGCGGATCAGCGACAGCTTCTCGCCGGTGGTGGTGGCGATGATCTTGCCTTCCAGGCCGAAGCGCTGCAGGCAGGACTCCACCAGCTCCTTGGCCAGGATCAGCAGGGTGGCTTCACCGTTGCGGCTGGTCTCGACCAGCGCGTATTCGAATTCCGGATGGACGTTCAACGCCTGGTTGGACGGGATGGTCCAGGGCGTGGTGGTCCAGATGACGATGTAGCCGTGGCGGGTCGGCAGGTCGGCCAGGCCGAAGGCGGTGGCGATCTTGTCGTGTTCGGCAAAGGGGAAACCGACATCGATGGCCGGGTCGCGCTTGTCCTGGTATTCCACTTCAGCCTCGGCCAGCGCCGAGCCGCAGTCGAAGCACCAGTTCACGGGCTTGAGGCCACGATAGACGTAACCCTTCTCCAGGATCGTGCCGAGTGCGCGCAGCTCGTCGGCTTCGTTGGAGAAGTTCATGGTCTTGTAGGGGTTGTCCCATTCACCGAGCACGCCCAGGCGGATGAAGTCGGCCTTCTGGCGTTCGATCTGCTCGCCCGCGTAGGCGCGCGCCTTGGCCTGTACTTCGGCCACCGGCAGGTTCTTGCCGAACTGCTTTTCGATCTGGATCTCGATGGGCATGCCGTGGCAATCCCAGCCCGGCACGTATTGGGCGTCGAAGCCGGCCATGTTGCGGGCCTTGACGATCATGTCCTTCAGGATCTTGTTGACGGCGTGGCCGATGTGGATGTCACCGTTGGCATACGGCGGGCCGTCATGCAGGATGAATTTCGGGCGGCCGGCCGAGGCCTTGCGGATGCGCTCGTAGACCTTCTTCTCCTGCCACTCCTTGACCCACTGCGGCTCGCGCTTGGCGAGGTCGCCGCGCATCGGGAAGCCGGTTTCGGTCATGTTGACCGGGTACTTGGAGGGGGCCTTGCCGGCTTTTTCCGGTTTGCCGGGCTTGGCGGAGGATTCGTTGTTGGACATGACAAAGCTTTCGTTGAATGCAGGTTGATTCTGGGGCCCGGCAAGGCGTCACTAGCAGGGCGCGCTGCGGCAGGCAGGATGCAGGATGGGGCGGCTGGACAGCTGCGGGAGCAGGGCTCCGGCAACCGCCCAGCGTTCAAATTCGGTCGGTGGCCGAGACGGCGAAGCCGGCGTTTTCACGGAACCAGGCGCGGGCATTGTCCACGTCACGGGCAATGGCCGTGGTCAGCGTGGGCAGGTCGACATACTTTTCTTCGTCGCGCAGCTTCTTGAGGAATTCCACCCGCACCAGCTTGCCGTAGCAATCGCCCTTGAAATCGAGCAGGTGCGTTTCCAGCAGCACCCGGCCGCTGTCGTCCACCGTCGGGCGTACGCCCAGGCTGGCCACGGCCGGCAAGGGCTGCTCGGCCAGACCGTGCACCTGCACCACGAAGATGCCCGAGAGCGCGGGACGCTTGTGGCCCACGCGCATGTTCAGCGTCGGGAAACCGATGGTGCGCCCCAGTTTCTTGCCGTGCACGACGCGGCCGCTGATGGCGTAGGGATGGCCCAGCAACTGCTGCGACAGGGTGAAATCGCCCTCGGCCAGCGCCGCGCGCACGGCCGAAGAGGAGATGCGCACACCGGCATTGGTCACCGTGGGCAGGGCATGGACCTCGAAGCCATACTGCTTGCCGGCCGCGATCAGGGTATCGAGCGTGCCGGCGCGGCGCGCGCCGAAGCAGAAGTCGTCACCGACCATCAGCCAGCGCACGTGCAGGCCCTGCACCAGGATCTTCTCGATGAAGTCCTGCGGGGAGAGGGCGGCGAAATGGCTGCCGAAATGCTCCACCACCACGCGGTCGATGCCGGAGTTGGAAAGCGCTTCGAGCTTGTCGCGCAGGTTGGCGATACGCGCCGGGGCGCGTTCGGGGGTGCCGGCCAGCTGGGCGAAAAATTCACGCGGATGCGGCTCGAAAGTCATCACCGCCGCGTCCAGCCCCAGTGTGCCGGCGGCCTCGCGCACGCGCGCCAAAAGAGCCTGGTGGCCCAGATGCACGCCGTCGAAATTGCCGATGGTCAGCGCGCACGGGGCGCGCGATTCGGCTGTGGGAAGTCCGCGAAATACCTTCATTGAGCCGCTGGAAAGATGCGCTGTTGCAAAAGCCTTCCATTATAAATGGTTTCGGAGGCTTTCCTTGATTTGGTGGCGGCTTGGCACGGATCAAGCCGCCTGAAGCGGGCATGCAGCGCAATTTTTCATATTTCTCCAGGGAAATATTGGCAAACTTTCACATGAAAGTTTCTTCCCGGCAGCGTCAGCGGGCCAGCGCCGCTTCGGGCTCCTGGAGCTGCCGTGCCTCGGCCAGCATCCAGATGGTGATCTTCCTGACTTCCAGCTTGCTTTGGGTGATATGGGCGCGCAGCAGGATCTGCGCTTCGGTGGCCTTGCGCTTGGAGATGAGCTGCAGGATCTTGCCGTGTTCTTCGTAGGTGGCTTCGATGCGCTTCTTCTTGAGGAAGTCTAGGCGGCGCACGATGCGGATTTTTTCCGTCACCTCGGTATGGACCCGGGTCATCTCCACATTGCCGGCGGCGGCCACCAGGTTGGTGTGGAATGCTTCGTCCAGCTCGGCGACCTTGACGGCATCGGTATGGCGCGCTTCCGGTGCGGCCAGCCAGACGGCGTTCAACTGCTCCAGTTCGGCGGTCGGTTCCTGCTGGCTGCAGAGTTTCTCCAGCGCGGCCATCTCCAGCACGATGCGCAGGTCATAGAGATTGTCGAGACGGTCGAAGTCGATCGGACAGACCTTCCAGCCGCGCCGGAATCCCACTTCCAGATAGCCCTCGCGCTGCAGCCTGAAGAGTGCATCCCGCAAAGGGGTGCGCGAGACGCCCTGGCGCTGGGCCATCTCGGTCTCGGTGAAATTGTCTCCCGGCAGCAGGCGGAAACTGAAGATGTCGTCCTTGATCCGGTGATAGACCTGTTCGGCGAGCGGGTTGGCGACGGTGACGGTCATGGTGCGGGCATTCTGGTTCGAGGGGGCTGCGGACTCATGCCATCAGGCTGACATGGGCGGCGACGATGCGCCAGCCTTCGTCCATGCGCACCCAGGTCTGCATCTGGCGGCCGATACGATCGGACGTATGGTCGGTGAATTCAGTGGAGACCGTAGCATAGTCGCTGCCGAAAGTGGTGACAACGGTGCGATGCAGCTTGCGCGAGGCCGGCACCGGGGTGCAGGTCTTGCGGTACTGGCGGATCGCCTCGCCCCCCAGCAGCACTTCGCCCACCCCGTAGCGCACGGTTTCGGGGGCATACCAGAACCAGCGGTCCAGGGTCGGGATGTCGTTGATGAGCAGGGCGTATTCGTAATCCGTAAAGGCTTGTTCGACCTCGGCCACCACGTGGGGCAGGTTCACTTGCATCATGATGTTTCTCCGGTATAGGCGGCCACGGCGCTGTGCAGCTGCGCCAGCGGCGCGCGCCAGCCGACGATGCCGCCCTGGGCGGTCAGCATCTCCAGCGTGGCGCGATGAAATTCAGGGAAATAACTTGCGCAGGCATCTTCCACCACCAGACATTCATAGCCGCGGTCATTGGCCTCGCGCATCGAGGTCTGCACGCACACTTCCGTGGTGACGCCGGCCACCAGCAGATGGGTGATGCCGCGCTCCTGCAATTGTGCGTGCAGGTCGGTGGCGTAGAAGGCCCCCTTGCCGGGTTTGTCGATGACGATCTCGCCATCGAGGGGCGCCAGTTGCGGCAGGATCTGGTTGCCCGGCTCGCCCCGCACCAGGATGCGGCCCATCGGCCCGACGTCGCCGATACCCAGCGTCGGGTTGCCGCGCAGGCGCTTGGCGCGCGGACAGTCGGAGAGATCCGGCAGGTGCGATTCACGCGTGTGGACCACCAGCATCTGCGCCTGGCGCGCCAGCGCGAGCAGGGTCGCCACGGTCGGCACGATCGCGCCCAGGGGCCGCACATCGTTGCCCAGCGCACTGCCGAAACCGCCTTCTTGCACGAAGTCGCGCTGCATGTCGATGACCACCAGCGCGGTGCTGCGCGGATGGAACTGATAGGGATAGGGGAAGGCGTCGATACGGATCATGCGGCCTCGGCGTGAGTAGGTTGTTCGGAGTGGCCCGCCATCCAGCGGCCCAGGGCGGCGCGGTCCGCACCTTGCGTGGCCACGTCCTGGGCCACGTGTACGATGCGGCCCTCGGTCATCACCAGGATGCGGTCGGACAGTTCCAGCAGTTCGTCCAGGTCTTCGCTCACCAGCAGCACGGCCGCGCCCCGTGCGCGCGCCTGCAGCAGGCGGGCGTGGATGTCGGCCACCGAGGCGAAGTCCAGTCCGAAAACCGGATTGGCGACGATGAGCACGTTGGCCGCGCCTGCATCGCCCTCTTCACCCAGCTCACGCGCCAGCACGGCGCGCTGCACGTTGCCGCCGGAGAGCGTGCCGATGGGGCGTTCCGGTGCGGGCGGCTTGACGTTGAAGGCGGCGATCAGGGATTGCGCCTGGCGCTTCATGGCGCTGCGGTCCACGCGCCAGCCGCTGCGTTTGAAGGGCGCGACATCGAAATTGCGCAGCGCCATGTTCTCGGCCACGCTCATGCCGGCGATACAGGCATTGCGCAAGGGTTCTTCCGGTAACGCGAAGACACGCAGCCGTCGCATTTCCTCGCGGGTGGCGGCATAGGGCGCATCCTCGATGCGGATCTCGCCCAGCAGGTGACGGCGCTGGCCCAGCAGGGCTTCCACCAGTTCCTTCTGGCCATTGCCGGAGATGCCGGCCAGGCCCACGATTTCACCGCGCTTCACCTGCAGCGAGAGGGCCCGGACGGCAGCCACGCCGCGATCGTTGTTGACCGTCAGTTCCTTCACTTCGAGCCCGAAGCGGGCGTTTGCGGGCACGGCAGGCCGCTCCACCTGCGTCTTCTCGGCGCGGGCGTGGCCCATCATCCAGTGCGCCAGGGCATCCGGCGTCGTCTCGGCAACCTGGGCACTGCCGACCAGACGGCCCTTGCGCAGCACCGTCACATCGTCGGCATAGGCGGTCACCTCGTGGAACTTGTGGGTGATCATCAGCACCGTCAGTTCCTGCTGGCGGGTGAGGGCATGCATGAGTCCCAGCACTTCGTCGGCTTCCTGCGGAGTCAGTACCGAGGTCGGTTCATCCAGGATCAGGAAGCGGCGGCGCAGATAGAGTTGCTTCAGGATTTCCAGCTTCTGCTTTTCGCCCGCGGAGAGGCTGCTCACCGCGCGCTCCAGTCCCAGCTTGAAGGGCATGCGCGCCATGAATTCTTCCAGCACGGCGCGTTCGCTGCGCCAGCGGATGCGCCAGGGCAGGTCGCCGCGCGCCAGCAGCAGGTTCTCGGCCACGGTCAGGCTGGGGGCCAGCGTGAAGTGCTGGTAGACCATGCCGATGCCGAGCTGGTTGGGTACGCGCGCACTGCGGATCTCCACCTCGCGGCGGTCGGCCACGATGCTGCCCTGGTCCAGCGGGCTGTAGCCGACCAGGCCCTTGACCAGCGTGCTCTTGCCCGCACCGTTCTCGCCCAGCAGCGCGTGGATGGTGCCGGCGCGGATCTTCAGCGAGACCTCATCGAGCGCGCGAAAGCTGCCGAAGGATTTGCCGGCATTGATGATCTCCAGCTCCAGGGCGTGCATGTCAGGCCCCGATCACATCGATCAGTGCGGCCGCATCGGAGACCGCGCCGAACACGCCACCCTGCATCTTGATCATCGACAGTGCCGCCAGGTGGTTGTTGTGGTCAGTGGCGCCACAGCAATCCGAGAGCATCACGCATTCAAAGCCACGGTCATTGGCTTCGCGCATGGTGGTATGCACGCAGACATCGGTGGTGATGCCGGTGAGCACGATGTTGCGGATGCCGCGCGTGTGCAGGATCATTTCTAGGTCGGTGGCGCAGAAGGAGCCCTTGCCCGGTTTGTCGATGATGATCTCACCGGCCATGGGGGCCAGTTCGGGAATGATTTCCCAGCCCGGTTCGCCGCGCACCAGGATGCGGCCGCAGGGGCCGGCGTCACCGATGCCCACGCCGTTGGTGCCGATCTGGCGCGAACGCCAGCGCTTGTTGGCGGGCAGGTCGGACAGATCGGGGCGATGGCCTTCGCGGGTATGGATGATGGTGTAGCCGCCGGCGCGCATGGCGGCCAGCACTTTCTTGATCGGTTCGATGGGCGCACGCGTGAGCGAGAGGTCATAGCCCATCTTGTCGACGTAGCCGCCGATGCCGCAGAAGTCGGTCTGCATGTCGATGACGATGAGCGCGGTATTGGCCGGGGTCAGGGCACCGTCATAGGGCCAGGGATAGGGTTCGGCCTGGATGTAGCGTTCGGACATGGTTTCTCCTTGGGGCAAGTGGATTTAACGGGTCAGGCTCAGTTCGCCCGGCGCACTCGAGAGCGTGCGGTCAGGCCGGCAGGTGAGGATCATGATCAAGAGAGTGAGCGCATACGGTGCCGCGTTGAAGAGGTAATAGCCGGAGGTCACGCCCACCGCCTGCAAGGCCGGCCCCAGCGCACCGGCAGCACCGAACAGGAGCGCGGCCAGCAGGCAGCGCCACGGCTGCCAGCGCGCGAAGATCACCAGCGCCACGGCCATGAGGCCCTGGCCGCTGGAGAGTCCCTCATTCCAGCTGCCGGGGTAGTAGAGCGACAGGTAGGCGCCGCCGATGGCAGCCAGGAATCCGCCTGCGGCCGTGGCCGCAATGCGCGTGCCGGTGAGGCGGTAACCGAGCGCGCGTGCGGTCTCGGCGTGGTCGCCCACCAGGCGCAAGGCCAGTCCCCAGCGCGTGGCCGACAGGCCCCACTGCAGCACCAGGGCGAGCGCCACGCCGATGAAGAACAGCGCGTTGATCTGCAATGCATGGTGCAGGCGATCATTGCTGCTCCACGCACCCAGATCGATGGAGGGCAGAATCGGTGCCTGCGGCTGGATGAAAGGCTTGCCTAGGAAGAAGGCCAGGCCTGTCCCCAGCAGCATGAGCGCGATGCCGAAGGCGATGTCGTTGACGCGTGGCAGCGAACACACCACGCCGTGCAGCACGCCCAGCAAGAGTCCGGCGCAGCCCGCCGCCAGCACGCCCAGCCAGGCCGAGCCGCTGTAGAAGGAGGCCGCGTAACCGGTCATGGCACCGCAGACCAGGATGCCTTCCAGGCCCAGGTTCACGCGTCCGCCTTTTTCGGTCAGGCATTCGCCCAGGCTGACGAAGAGAAAGGGCGTCCCCACCCGGATGGCGCCCGCGAAGAGGGCCAGCAGCAGGGTCGTGAGATCGATGTCATGCATGGCCGGCCTCCTTGGCGGGGATGACTTGCGCCTGTTGCTGCCAGCGCAGCTTGAGCGCGGACAGGCGCCCGGTAATGGCTTCCCAGGCCAGCAGGTTGCAGAACAGCAGGCCTTGCAAGACCAGCGTGGTGGCGTCGGGCAGGTCCAGCCGCCGCTGCAGCAGGCTGCCGCTGGCTTCCACGCCACCGATGACGAGCGCGCAGACGATGATGGCCAGCGGATTCTGGCGCGCCGCAAAGGCCACCAGGATGCCCGAGAAGCCGTAACCGGCCAGCAGCGCACTGGTGGCGCTGCCCTGCACGGCACTGACTTCGAACATGCCTGCCAGTCCCGCTGCCGCACCACCGAGGGCGCAGGCCGCCAGGATGAGCCGGTTGACCGGCAAGCCCACCAGCCGCGCCGTACGGACGTTGCCGCCGACCACGCCCATGGCGAACCCGGAGACGCTATGGCGCAGGAACACCCAGGCCGCCACGCAGGCCAGCGCACCCCAGGCCAGGCCCCAATGCACTTCCAGTCCCGGCAGCGAACCCACCAGATAAGGATCGGGCAGGGGCAGGGTAGAGGGTTTGTTGAGACTGGCCGGATCGCGCAGCGGCCCTTCCACCAGATGCTTGAAGACGGCCACGGCGAGATAGGACAGCAGCAGGCTGGAGATGGTCTCATTGACCCCGCGCCACTGGCGCAGAGCGCCGCACAGCGCGATCCACAGCCCGCCGGCCAGCATCGCCGCCAGCGCCATGACGGCCAGCATCACCAGCGAAGGCAATGCCGGCAGCAGTTGCGGCATCACCGCCGCCGCCAGTCCGCCCAGCGCCAGTGCACCTTCCCCGCCGATGACGATGAGGCCCACGCGCGCCGGCAAGGCCACGCACAGCGCCGTCAACAGCAGGGGCGCGGCGCGCTGCAGGGTGTTCTGCCAGGCGAACAGGGTGCCGAAGGCGCCCTGGAAGATCAGCAGGCAAGCCTCGCCCGCCGGCTTGCCCTGCACCAGCAGGAACAGCACGAACAGCAGCAGCGTCCCGGCCAGCGCGCACAGCGTGGGCAGGGCCGGCGCGCTGCCGTTGAGCAGCGCCGAGCGCAAGCGGTGCCAGGGCGAGGTGGCGGCAGCCGCCACCCCGGGAGCGGGGAGGGATGTCATGAGACCGTCCTGCATCAAGGATCAGCAATCAGACCTGGCCGACCACGCCGGCCACCAGGTAATTCATCTTCTCCAGCGCCACGTCGGTCTGGACCTGGGTGGTGCCGGCCGGGATCACGGTATTGCCCTTGTTGTCCTTGATCGGTCCCTTGAAGATCTGGAACTTGCCGGCCAGCATCTGCGCCTTGATCTCGTCGGCCTTCTTCTTGGCCGGTGCGCTCACGGCTGCGCCATAGGGCGACATCTTGACGAAGTCGTCCTTCAGGCCACCGCGCAGGAAGTTGATCATCGGCTTGCCTTCCAGCGTGGCCTTGACGATCTCGGTATAAGGCGTGGCCCAGTTCCACTCGGCACCGGTGAGGTAGCCCTTGGGCGCCAGCGAGGCCTGGCTGGCGTGGTAGCCGGTGGTCATGATGCCGCGCTTCTCGGCCGTCTCCACGATCACCTTGGGGCCATCGACGTGACAGGTGATGACATCGCAACCCTGGTCGATGAGGCTGTTGGCAGCTTCGGCTTCCTTGACCGGCAGCGACCAGTCACCGGTGAAGATGACGTGGCAGGTGATGGACGGATCGACCGACTGCGCGCCCAGGGTGAAGGCGTTGATGTTGCGCAGGACCTGCGGGATCGGCTTGGCGGCGATGAAGGCCAGCTTCTTGCTCTTGCTCATGTGGCCGGCCACCACGCCCGAGAGGTATTCGCACTCTTCGATGTAGCCGAAGAAGCTGCCCACGTTCATCGGATGCTTGCCGGCGGTCCACAGGCCGCCACAGTGGGCGATGCGCACCTTGGGATATTTTTCTGCAATCTTGAGAACGTGCGGATCGAAGTAGCCGAAGGAAGTCGGGAAGAGCAGGGTCGCGCCATCCTGCTGGATCATGGCTTCCATGGTCTTTTGCACGGCCACGGTCTCGGGCACTTTTTCTTCCTCGATCACCTTCACGCCGGGCATCTTCTTGATGATGGCGGCGGCCTGCGCATGCGACTGGTTGTAGCCGAAGTCGTCGCGCGCGCCGACGTAGATGAAGCCGACGGTCAGCGGGCCTGCGGCCAGCAGTTCCAGCGGGAAGGCAGCGCCCAGTGCGGCAGCTCCGGACAGTTTCAGAAAATCGCGGCGGTTTTGCATGTTGTTGCTCCAGTGTGATCGTGGATGGTTGGGGTGGGGCAAGGCGAGACAAATTCGGTACTTCTTTCCGGGCAGGATTCCGTACTTGAGTCTGTACAGGATCCGGTACGGCAATCAGGACAGCGTCAGCGAACCCGGTGCCTGCATACGCGCCGGCTTGCGCACTTCGCGCTGGAAAATTTCCATGGACAGTTTCTTGGCCGCGATGAAGCCGGGCTGCGACAGCGTCTCTACCGTGCGCGGCCGTGGATCCTGGTAATGCAAGATGTCTGCCACCGCCGTCGGGCGCTTGGTCAGCAGCAGGATCTGGTCGGCCAGGTAGACCGCCTCTTCCAGGTCGTGCGACACCAGCACCATGGTGGTGCCGGTCTGCAAAAAGACCTGCTGCAGCTTCTCGCGGATGAAGAGCGTCATCTCGAAATCCAGCGCCGAGAAAGGTTCATCGAGGAACAGCACCTCCGGCCCCGGTGCCAGGGCACGCATGATGGAGGCCGTCTGCTGCTGGCCGCCCGAGAGTTCATAGGGATAGCGCATCAGGTCGAACTTGACGTCGAAGGACGCCACCAGTTCATCGACGCGGTGCTTGATCTCGGCCTTGGACTTGCCCTCCAGCTTCAGGGGATAGGCGATGTTGTCGATGGTGCGCAGCCACGGGAACATGGCATCGCGGTAGTTCTGGAACACATAGCCGATCTTGGTCTGCGCCAGCGATTTGCCATCGAACAGGATCTCTCCGGCATCGATGGGAATGAGCCCGGCGATCATGTTGATGAGCGTGGACTTGCCGCAGCCATTGGGCCCGAAGACGGAGACGATCTGCTGCTTGGGAATATCCAGGTCGAAGTTTTCATACAGCGGCCAGCCGGCGAAATACTTGGTCAGGCCGCGAATGGTGATGTGGGTGCCTGGCGGCCCGGGAACGAAGGGCGTTTCCGGGGGCAGGTCTACTTTGGGGCTGATCACGACGCTCATCTTCCGCTCCAGTGCACGATGCGTTTTTCAATGACGATGAAGACCACGTTCAGGGCATAGCCCAATGCGCCCGCCGAGAGGATGGCGGCATACATCTCGCGCACGTTCAGGACCTGCTGGGTATCAATGATGCGGTGGCCCAGGCCGTTTTCGGAGCCGATGAACATTTCCGCCACGATCACGATCACCAGCGCCATCGAGACCGCGCTGCGCAGGCCGACGAAGCTGGCTTGCAGGCTTTCCCAGATCAGCACGTCGCAGAAGATGCGCCAGCGCGAAGCGCCCATCACCTTGGCTGCCATCACCCGCTGCTTGCGCGCATTGAGCACGCCGTAAGCGCTGTTGAAGAGCACGATCAGGAAAGCCCCGAAGGCCGCGATGGCGACCTTGTTGATGTCGGAGACACCGAAGATCAGCAGGAACAGCGGAATCAACGCGGAGGAGGGCGTGGAACGGAAAAAGTCGATCAGGAATTCCACGCTGCGATAAGCACGCTCGTTGCTGCCCAGGAGCACACCGATGGGAAGACCCAGCACGGCGGCAATGGCAAAGGCTTCCAGCGTGCGGATCACGGTGACGGTGAAGTCCAGCAGCAGCGGTCCCCCGGCCAGTCCCTTGAGCATGGCCATGAGCGTGGCTTCCGGAGGGGGCAGCAGGATGGCCTTGATCCAGCCGGCGCGCACCACCAGGTCCCAGATCACGAACAGCGCGATGGGGCCGACGATGGGCAGCAGGCGGCCCAGGGCCGGGGCCTTGCGCGGCGCTTTAGGCGCTGGCGCACCGGTGGACGCCGGGGCGGCGGGCTTGGGCGCCACGGTCACGGCAGGAGCGATGGTCTCGTTCATGATGACCTCAGCCCTTGTAGATCAGGTTGTCGACCACGATGCGTTGCGAGAACACGCCCTTCTCGACGAACAGGTCGTAGAACTTCTGGAAGTAGGCCAGGTCGCTGGGCTTGAACTCGTTGTAGAGCATGTAGGCCGCCAGCGGCACTTCATTGGTGAGCGAACCTTCAATGGCGGTATAGCCCTTCAGGTAAGTGCGGGCCTGGTCCGGATTGTTGCGCACCAGCTCGATGCCGCGCGCATAGGCGGCGATGTACTTGCGCGCCAGTTCGGGATTCTTCTTGATGAATTCGGTGGTCAGCGCGGCAGCGCCGCCGTGCCAGGGGGCCATCGGATCGCCCAGGATGTACTTGGCGATCACGCCTGCTTCCAGCACGCGGGTGCTGTTGTTCATGCGGCCCACGGTGCCGGTGGGTTCCAGCGTATAGGCGGCATCGACCTGGCCGGCTGCCAGCGAAGCGACGTGCTGGCCGATGGGCAGTTCGACTACGGTCGCGCCAGTGGCACCGGCGCGTTCGAGTACCGTCTTGGCCAAGGTGACGTTCTGGATGCCGGGGCCGGAAGCGACCTTCTTGCCCTTGAGGTCGGCGATCGATTTGACTGGGCTGTCCTTGGGTACCAGGAATTCATCCAGGACGTATTTGGCATTGCTGGGATTGGTGGCAAAGATCTTGAACAGGCCCGGCTGGGCGATTTCGCCAATGGCCAGGTTGCCGGCCCCGGTGCCGTTGGCCGAGCCATCGGCGCGGCCCGCCAGCATGGCTTCCATCACCTGCTGGGCCCCGGCGAATTTGAGGGCTTGCACTTCTAGCCCGGCCTGCTTGAAATAACCCGCTTCCACGGCGGCATAGAAGGGCAGGCCGGCGGCCACCGGCCAGTAGCCGATGCGGATGGGCACCGTCTGCGCGCGCAGGATGGCCGGGGCACCTGCGATGGCTGCGGTGGCGGCAACGGCGCCCGCCTTGGCGATGAAGCTGCGGCGGTTGGCATCGTGGACAGCGGTTGGGTTGTTCTTTTTCATGAGCAGCTCCGTGGTGAGGGTGTCAGTTCAGCGAATGGAGGTAATTGACCCAGCCGCCGTGGTGGGTGATGTCGGTCGCGCCCGCGATGCCGGCCGGCTCGCAGATGAAGCCCTTGACGCTGCTGCCGTCGGCCAGCTCCACTGTGCCGATGCCCAGCGGCGCCGGGATGGCGGCGACGAAGCCGCCGAACTGGCGCAGCGGCATTTCCCACACTTCCACCGCGATGGCCGCACCATCGCCTTCAGTGCGGGCCAGGCCCGGCTTGGGCGGCGTGGTACCTGCCAGGGCGTAGAGACGGTAGTGGGCAGCAGTGCGGGTGACGGCCACGCGGCGCGCACCGGCTTCCAGCAATTGCCAGTTCAGGGGCTGGCCGGCCAGGTGGGCGCCGACCACGCAGACCTTGATGGTGCTTTCATTGAAGGGCAGCGGAGCGGCCGCAATGGCATCGGCTTGCGCCGCGCCGCCCAGTTGCTGCTGCAGGCGTGCGCCGGCTTCGGCCAGCAGGTGGTCGGCACCGGCCGGGCCGATCAGGGTGACGCCGGCGGGCAGGCCATCGCGCCGCCACACGGCGGGGATGGCCAGGGCCGACATGTCCATCAAATTGACGAAGTTGGTGTAATGGCCCAGCTGCGCATTGCGCGCCACGGGATCGGCCTCGACTTCGGCGATGGTGGGGAAGGTGGTGGTAGTCGGCACCAGCATCAGGTCGCTGCCTTCGAGCAGGTTTTCGGCCTGGCGGCGCAGGTCGGCCAGGCGGTACTGGGCGTTGAAGCTGTCCACGGCATCGTAGTCGTCGGCCTGGGCGGTGATCTGGCGCACCACCGGGTGGATGGCTTCCGGGTTCTCCAGGAAGAAGTCGCCCAGCGCGGCGCGGCGCTCGGCCACCCACGGGCCCTGGTACAGCAGTTGCGCGGCGGCGCTGAAGGGGGCGAAGGGGATCTTCGCCAGGCTTACGCCGGGGAGGGCGGCGATTTGCGCCAGGCTGCGTTCCCAGGCTTCTTGCGCGACGCTGTCGCCAAAGAATTCACATTGCTCGGGAATGGCAATGCGATAACCCCGGCGCTTCACGCCCAGCATGGTGGGGCGGCGCGAATAGCCATCCTCGGCATCGAAACCGGACGCGCTGTGCAGCACGCGCCAGGCATCGGCCACGTCGTGGGCGAAGATGGAGATGCAATCCAGGGTGCGGCAGGCCGGGACCAGGCCGCGTGCGCTGATGAGGCCCTTGGTCGGTTTCAGGCCGACCAGGTGATTGAAGGCGGCCGGCACGCGACCAGAACCTGCCGTATCGGTCCCCAGCGAAAACATGACCTGGCCCAGCGCCACGGCCACTGCCGAACCCGAGCTGGAGCCACCGGAGACATATTCCGGCTTGATGGCGTTGCGTACCGCGCCGTAGGGGGAGCGCACGCCGACCAGGCCGGTGGCGAACTGGTCCAGGTTGGTCTTGCCCACCAGCAGCGCGCCAGCGGCCTGCAGGCGCTGCACCACGGTGGCGCTCTCGCTGGCCAGGCGGCCGAATTCGGGACAAGCCCCGGTGGTGGACATGTCGGCCACGTCGATGTTGTCCTTCACGGCGAAGGGGATGCCGAACAGCGGCATGCTCTCCAGCACGGCTTCGCCCTTGATCTGCAGCATCAGGTCCAGCGCGGCGGCCTGTTGTTTCAGTTGTTTGGACGGCACCCGGCTGATCCAGACTTCATCGCGTCCGGCGCTCTCGATGCGGGCCAGCAGTTCGGCCACCACCTTGCCCGGTGTGCTGCGGCCTTCTCGATAGGCCGCCAGGGTGGCGGCAATGGTGTTCGTGGCGGCCTCGGGGGCGGCTTGCTGCAGGGCGTGGGTGGCGGTCATATTGGATATTCAAACTTGAATACAAGATTGAATATCTTTAAGCAGGAGGCGTGCCAGCTCGTCCGTCACACGGCTGAAAAATGGGAGAAGGCTTCACTACGCGGGTTTGCGAGGTGAAGTGCTGGAAGGCAAGTTGAAAGAGGGCAAATGAAGAGTTTTGTCAGCGAGACAAAATGGGGAGGCGTGCGCCGAACTTGGACGTCCGTAGTGGCGGCCTGCACGGGAATCAGGCAAGTTGATCGTCGATGCCAAGTATGTTCACCGTGGCAACAAGGTTGAGACCCAGGCGGCTGCGCGCGTGTCGTCAAACGAGGAGCCCCGGGATACTCAGGCAGATTCGATCACACGCATTTCAATGTGCAGGCCGGCGGCCGTGGCCATGTTCACCAGCGCATCGAGTCCGAACAGGTTGATCTTGCCTCGCATCAGGTCGGAGACACGCGGCTGAGTCACCCCGAAGAGCTTGGCGGCTTGGGCCTGGCTCATTTCCGTGCGAGTGAGGTGGTTCTTGAGTGCCGTCATGAGGACAGAACGCAGCTTCATGTTTTCAGCTGCTTCCGGAGTGTCCTCGATGGTATCCCAGATGCTGGAAAATCGTTGCTTGCTCATTGCCCTAACTCCTTCAACAAATCGCGGTAACGCTTTGCGGCCAGGTCCAGATCTGTCTTGCTGGTCTTCTCTGTCTTCTTCTGGAAGCAGTGAAGTACATAGACGGCATCGGCGAACTAGGCAATATAAATGACGCGGAACGCGCCGGAGGCGTCCCGGATCCTAATCTCCTTCACGCCTTGGCCCACGGTGATCATGGGCTTCCAATCGTCCGGCTCCTGGCCGTTTTGTACCTGGTCCAGCTGATGACCCGCTTCCCGCCTTGCCTCAAGTGGAAAGGCTCGAAGGTCATCGAGGGCGCTGCCTCGGAACTCGACGGGTTTGCGATCGGACATGCGGCAATATACAATTTTTTATATATTTCCGCAACGGGGTCGCCGAATCATTGGTTCACAAAGAGGGAAATCCCGGAAACCGGCCGGGCCGCCGGAAAATTACCCGGATGAAGCTTTCTTCAAAGCTCTCCCCACACCGCATTCAAGGCAGCCAGTGCCGCCAGCCCGGCGGTCTCGGTGCGCAGTACCCGGCTGCCCATGGACAGCATCAGCGCGCCCTGGGCGCAGGCCAGGTCTTCTTCTTCCTCGCTGAAGCCGCCTTCAGGGCCGACCATGACAGTCACGGCCTGCGGCGGATGGTGGCGCGCCCAGCCTGACAGCGGCTCGGTCCCGCGCGGGGAGAGCAGGATGCGGCGATGCAGGTCGCTCTGGGCGATCCAGCGTTTGAAGTCAGTGACTTCCCCCAGGTGCGGCAGGCGATTGCGGCCGCATTGCTCGGCAGCAGCATGGATGATGCCTTGCCAGTGCGCCTGTTTCTTCTCGGCGCGGTCGCCCGAGAGCCGCACCACGCAGCGCTGCGCGGCCAGCGGCTGCAGGGCGGTGGCGCCCAGTTCCACGGCTTTCTCGACGATCCAGTCCATCTTCGAACCTTCAGGCAGGGCCTGGGCCAGGGTCAGCGCATAGGGCAGTTCGGCCTCGCGGGGTGAAAAAGTCTTCACTTCGGCATGGGCGCGCTTCTTTTCGAGGGTGCTCAGGCTGGCGGTGTATTCGCCGCCTTCGCCATTGAACAGTGTCACCGTATCGCCCGGTTGCAGGCGCAGTACCTGGATGTGATGGGCAATCTGCTCCGGCAGGACCAGGGCGGAGCCGATGCCGAGGGGGTGCGGGAAGTAAAAGCGGGGCATGGGGGCAGGGTCCTGGGAGAAGAAGATCAAAAAACCATGAAAAATGTTGTCAGTCCGGTCAGGGGCTGGTCCCGAATTTTAATCCCCCCGGCGCACTCTGGTAAAATACGGGCCCGCGCCGTTACCCGGTCTTCCGGGCCGGCGCATTGGCTTGAACATCCGATTTGTGCGCCCGCGGCGCCCCCCAGCACAGCAAACACTGACCTCGACATGATTTCCACTCTCCCCACCGACAAGATGGCCAACGCGATCCGCGCGCTGGCGATGGACGCAGTACAAAAAGCCAATTCCGGACACCCGGGCATGCCGATGGGGATGGCCGAAATCGCAGTGGCCCTGTGGGCCAAGCACTATCGCCACAATCCGTCCAACCCGCACTGGGCCAACCGCGACCGCTTCGTGCTCTCCAACGGCCACGGCTCGATGCTGCAGTACGCATTGCTGCACCTGACCGGCTATGACCTGTCGATGGACGACATCAAGTCCTTCCGCCAACTGCATTCCAAGACCGCCGGCCACCCGGAAGTGCACATCACCCCGGGCGTGGAAACCACCACCGGTCCGCTGGGCCAGGGCATCACCAATGCGGTGGGCATGGCGCTGGCTGAAAAGCTGCTGGCCGCCGAATTCAACAAGCCCGGCCTGGCGGTGGTCGATCATTACACCTACGCCTTCGTCGGCGACGGCTGCCTGATGGAAGGCATCTCGCATGAAGCCTGCTCGCTGGCGGGCGTCTTGAACCTGTCCAAGCTGATCGTGCTGTATGACGACAATGGCATCTCCATCGACGGCCACGTCGAAGGCTGGTTCAAGGACGACACCCCGAAGCGCTTCGAAGCCTACGGCTGGAACGTCATCCCGGCCGTGGACGGCCACAACGTCGAGGCCGTCAGCGCCGCCATCCACCAGGCCAAGCTGGCCGACAAGCCGACCCTGATCTGCTGCCGTACCGTCATCGGCAAGGGTTCGCCCAACCTGGCCGGTACCGACAAGGTCCACGGCGCCGCCCTGGGCGACAAGGAAATCGCCGCCGTGCGCGAAGCGCTGGGCTGGACTTCCGCTCCGTTTGAAATCCCGGCTGATGTTTACTCCGCCTGGGATGCCAAGGCCACCGGTGCCGACTTCGAAGCGAACTGGAAGCAAACCTTCGACAGCTACGCCGCCCAATACCCGGCTGAAGCCGCTGAACTGCTGCGTCGCCTCAAGGGCGAGCTGCCGGCCGCGTTCGCATCGACCGTGACCGCCTACATCAATTCCACGCTGGAAAAGAAGGAAACCATCGCCACCCGCAAGGCCAGCCAGAACGCCATCCAGGCTTACGCGCAGGCGCTGCCGGAATTCCTGGGCGGCTCGGCCGACCTGACCGGCTCGAACCTGACCAACTGGAAGGAATCGGTGGCCGTGCGCGCCGACCAGCGCGGCAACCACATCAACTACGGTGTGCGTGAATTCGGCATGAGCGCCATCATGAACGGCATCGCCCTGCATGGCGGCTACCTGCCCTTCGGCGCGACCTTCCTGACCTTCTCCGACTACAGCCGCAATGCCCTGCGCATGGCGGCGCTGATGAAGACCCGCGCGCTGTTCGTGTTCACCCACGACTCCATCGGCCTGGGCGAAGACGGCCCGACCCACCAGTCGGTGGAACACGTCTCCAGCCTGCGCCTGATCCCCAACCTGGACAACTGGCGTCCGTGCGACACCACTGAAACCGCCGTGGCCTGGGCTGAAGCGATCAAGCGCCACGATGGTCCGAGCACCCTGATCTTCTCGCGCCAGAACCTGCCCTTCCAGGAGCGCACCGACGCCCAGGTCAAGGACATCGCCCGTGGCGGCTACGTGCTGCGCGATGCACCCAATGCCAAGGTGATCCTGATGGCCACCGGTTCCGAAATCGAACTGGCCACCAAGGCCGCTGACGCCCTGACCGCTGAAGGCATCGCCGTACGCGTGGTGTCGATGCCCTCCACCGACGTGTTCGACCGCCAGGATGCGGCCTACAAGGCCTCCGTGCTGACCCGCGGCGTGCCGCGCGTGGCCATCGAAGCCGGCGTGACCGCCTTCTGGCACAAGTACGTGGGCCTGGAAGGCGCCGTGGTCGGGATCGATACCTTCGGCGAATCGGCCCCGGCTGGCGTGCTGTTCAAGCACTTCGGCTTCACCGTCGAGAACGTGGTGGCCAAGGCCAAGGCAGTGCTGGCTTGAGCAGTCTGGTGCCCATGACTGAAGAAGTCCTGTTCCGCCGGGCCAGGAAGGGCGATGCGGCGTCGATCGCCGGCGTGCGCATCGACGCCTGGCGCGCCGCCTATCGCGGCCTGGTGCCCGACAGCTACCTGGATCACCTGAAGCCCGAGGAAAGCGTCAAGCTGTGGGAGCAGGTGCTGGAAGCGTCCTCGGACGCCGCCTGCACCTTCGTGGCCGAAAGCGGGGGCGAGATCATCGGCTTCGCTTCCGGCATGACCCTGGCCGAATCGCGCTTCGGCTGCGATGCCGAGCTGACCGCCATCTGCGTGCTGCCCGATGAGCAGCGCAAGGGACTGGGCAAGCGGCTGCTGGCCAATGTGGCGGCCACCCTCATCGGTGCCGGTGCGACCGGCCTGATGGCCTGGGTGCTGAGCAAGAACGAAGGCGCCGGGGAATTTTTCGAGTCGCTCGGGGCCGAAAGGCTTTATGAACAAACGTTCACCTGGGATGATGGCAGTGAACTCGACGAGATCGGTTTCGTCTGGCGCAAGCTTCACTCCTGAGCGGGTGAGGGCGCCACGAGATTGACCGGCAGGATCAGCAGGGCAAAGAGGGACGGCAAGAACAACTGAACAAAAAGGCCGGAAAAGAAGGATCCATGTCCGATCGGCGGCTCCGAACAGGGGCAAGCTGAGGGCCTGGTCGCTTTCCCGACTACCGGTTTGCATTGATTTTTACTACTTGAGGAGAAGAGCATGGCAATTCGCGTAGCAATCAACGGTTATGGCCGCATCGGCCGCAATATCCTGCGCGCTCACTACGAAGGCGGCAAGAAGCACGACATCGAGATCGTCGCCATCAACGACCTGGGCGACCCGAAGACCAATGCCCACCTGACCCAGTACGACACCGCCCACGGCAAGTTCCCGGGCACCGTGACCGTGGATGGCGACTCCATCGTCGTCAACGGCGACCGCATCAAGGTGCTGGCCCAGCGCAACCCGGCCGAGCTGCCCTGGGGCGAGCTGGGTGTGGACGTGGTGCTGGAATGCACCGGCTTCTTCACCACCAAGGAAAAGGCCAGCGCCCACATCAAGGGCGGTGCCAAGAAGGTGATCATCTCCGCGCCGGGCGGCAAGGACGTCGATGCGACCGTTGTCTTTGGCGTGAACCACGGCGTGCTCAAGGCTTCCGACACCGTCATCTCCAACGCCTCGTGCACCACCAACTGCCTGGCACCGCTGGTGCAGCCGCTGCATGACAAGATCGGCCTGGAAAACGGCCTGATGACCACCGTCCACGCCTACACCAACGACCAGGTGCTGACCGACGTCTACCACGAAGACCTGCGCCGCGCCCGTTCGGCCACCCAGTCCATGATCCCGACCAAGACCGGCGCTGCCGCCGCCGTCGGCCTGGTGCTGCCGGAACTGAACGGCAAGCTGGATGGCTACGCCATCCGCGTGCCGACGATCAACGTGTCCATCGTCGACCTGTCCTTCGTGGCTTCGCGCGACACCACCGTGGATGAAGTCAATGCCATCCTGAAGGCCGCTTCCGAAAGCGGTCCCCTGAAGGGCATCCTGACCTACAACACCGACCCGCTGGTTTCGGTGGACTTCAACCACAACCCGGCATCGTCCAACTTCGACGCTACCCTGACCAAGGTCTCCGGCCGTCTGGTGAAGGTGTCGTCCTGGTACGACAACGAGTGGGGCTTCTCCAACCGCATGCTCGACACCACCGTCGCCCTGGCCAACGCCAAGTAAGACGCGTGTTCTGCCGCACCGGCCGGGGTTGCCTGGCCGGGAGCGTCAATTTCAGGGCTGTTTCGGCTTCTTTTCCTCGTATGCAAGCTTGCTTGCCAAGGTGAAAATAGACCAATCAGCCTGCAAAAGGATCAGAAGGCTGTTGCAGGCACTGCTTGCAATGGCCTTTTGTCCGTTTGCGCATGGCCTGTCCACAACAAGAGCAACCGACCCAATGAGGGAACGCATGTCAGCAAGCTCATCCCAGGCCCGCCGCCTGTTGGCCAACCTGGCCCTGATTTCCGCCGTCAGCTTCTCGCTGTCCGCGTGCGACTACATCAGCAGCTTTTCCAAGCCCAAGCAGACCCCGGAAGAAGCCAAGGCCGAAGGCATCGCCCTAGGCGCCGGCTGCCGCCAGGCCGGCCAGAGCCTGGAAGACTGCTACCAGCGCAATCCCGAGGCCCTGAAGGCCGGCATCTTCACCGGCTGGAAGGACATGCATGAATACATGGCCGCCAAGGGCATCCAGACCGTGACCCCGCCGGCGCCTGCGGCCGAACCGGCCAAGGACGACGCCAAGGCCAAGGACGGCAAGGACAAGGATGCCAAGGACAGCGACCGCAGCCGCGCCCGCGAGCGTGATGCCAACCGCGACAACGGCCGTTCGCGCGATCGCGAGAGTTCTTCGTCCTCGCGCGATGGCGGCAGCGATCGTCGTGCCAGCCGCGAAGAGAAGACGCCGCCCAAGTATTGAAAACGGGTGAGCCGGGATGCAAGGCACAAGCCTTGTGGCCCCTCCGGTAGACAGGCAAGCAGGCACGTAAAGGAAAGCGGGATGGACCCACTGAGGTCCATCCCGCTTTTTCATTCATGCTCCAGCCGGTGGATCAGCCGAAGACCTGCTGCCACAGCCGGATCACGCAAGCCCGTTCATGTTCCACCCGGATTGCATCGATGTGAGCGCGGTCCGAGCCCTGCAGGCGAATCTGGTGCTGCAGCTTGCGGAAGAGGCGATAGGCATTGGCCGCCTCGGCCGCCAGCAGGGCGTCAATCAGCCCGAGCTGGCCGGCCAGCTTGAGCAGGGCGATGTTGCCGATGTCGCCGGTCAGTTGCGGATGGTCGCAGGCATGGCGCAGCACCAGGTACTGCACCATGAACTCGATGTCGATCATGCCGCCTTCGTCGTGCTTCAGATCGAACATCATGCTGCGGTTGGGATGGGCGTCACGCATGCGGCGGCGCATGGACATGACTTCTTCTTCCAGCTTGTTCACGTCGCGCGGCTGGCGCAGCACGCGCTCGCGCAGCGCTTCGAAGCGCTCGCCGATAGCCGCATCCCCGGCGCAGAAGCGCGCCCGGGTCAGGGCCTGGTGCTCCCAGATCCACGCAGCATTGAGCTGATACTTCTCAAAGGAGGAGACCGGCGACACCAGCAATCCGCTGGCCCCATCCGGCCGCAGCGCGATGTCGATGTCGAACAGGGTGCCGGCCGGGGTGTGGCTGGTCATCCAGGTGATGAAGCGCTGGGCCAGCTTGGCGTAGAGGCCGGGGGCATCCTGGTCGTCATCGTCGTAGAGGAAGACCACATCCAGGTCCGAGGCATAACCCAGTTCCTTGCCGCCCAGCTTGCCGTAGGCGATCACGGCAAAGCGCGGCACCTCGCGGTGGCGCTGGGCGATGGTTTGCCAGACCGCCTCGATGGTGACCTGCACCAGCACGTCGGCCAGGGCCGAGAGTTCGTCGGCCAGCTTTTCCACCGACAGGTCGCCCTCCAAGTCCTGGGCCAGCAGGCGGAACTGTTCGGCGTGGTGCAATTCGCGCAGGATGTCGAGCTGGCGTTCGGTATCGCCCTCGGCCGTGGCCAGTTGGCGGCGGCAGGTGTCGGCAAAGGCGTTCCAGTCGGAGGCCACCTTGAGGTTGCGGTCGTCCAGCAGTTCGTCGAGCAGCAGCGGATGGCGCGTCAGGTAGGTGGCGGCCCAGCCGCTGGCGCCGATCATGCGCACCAGGCGCTGCAGGGCATACGGATATTCGGTGAGCAGGGCCAGGTAGGCCGCGCGGCGGGCGATCGCCTCCAGGAAATCGAGCAGCCGCCCCAGTGCCGGCAACTGGTCGTAGTGCAGCGCCGCCAGCAGCGGCAGGCCATTGTTGATGACGGTATTGAGCCGGTTGCGGCTGGCCTCGGGCAGGCTTTGCATGCGTGGCGACTGCCAGGTCAGGTGCAGGCGGCGCGCGCCATCCTCGATGTCTTCCTCGGGAAAGCCGACCAGGCGCAAGGCATCGGTGAGGCCTTCCAGGTTGTCGTTCTCGCTCACGGCGCAGGTGGGACCTTCGTTGTCACCTTCTGATTGCTTGTCGGCGAAGATGGCATCGAACTGCGCGGCCACGATGGCACGCTGGCGTTCCAGCGCCTGCAGCAGCGCCGCACTGTCGGGGTAGCCCATCATGTTGGCCACCAGCAGCAAGTCGTCGGGATTGACGGGCAGGGTGTGGGTCTGCGCATCTTCGAGGTATTGCAGGCGGTGCTCCAGGTCGCGCAGGAAAGTATAGGCGTCCAGCAGTTGCTCCACCACGTCAGGCGCCAGCAGTTCCTTGGCCGCCAGGGTGCGCAGGGTGGTGCGGGTGGAGCGGTCGCGCAGTTCGGGGTCGCGTCCGCCGCGGATCAACTGGAAGACCTGGCTGGTGAATTCGATCTCGCGGATGCCGCCCCGTCCCAGCTTGACGTTGTTGCTGCGGTCGGGGTGCAGGGCTTCCTGGCGCTTGACCTCGGCGCGGATCTGGCCGTGCATGGAGCGCAGCGCGTCAATGGAGCCGAAGTCCAGGTAGCGGCGGAAGATGAAGGGCCGGCTGATCGCCTCCAGGGTCGCGATGTCTTCTTCCGTGCCCGTCAGCGCCCGGGCCTTGGTCCAGGCGTAGCGCTCCCATTCGCGGCCCTGGCGCACCAGGTATTCCTCGACCATGTTGAAGCTGGCCACCAGCGGACCGGAGTTGCCGTTCGGGCGCAAGGCCATGTCGACCCGGAAGGTGAAGCCATCCTCTGTGATCTCGGCCAGCGCGCCGATGAGCTTTTTGCCCAGGCGCACGAAGAATTCATGGTTCGACAGCGATTTCTGGCCGGCCTCGGCGCGGGTGTCGCCGTCTTCCGGATAGACGAAGATGAGGTCGATGTCGGAAGAAACGTTCAGTTCGCCCCCGCCCAGCTTGCCCATGCCCAGCACGATCATCTCCTGCGGCCGGCCGGATTCTTCACCTACGGGTGTGCCGTACAGCGCCGTCTGTTCCTGCATCAGGGCCCCCAGGTGGGTTTGCACGGCGAAGTCGGCAAAGCCGGTCATGGTGGCTACCACCTCGGCCAGATCGGCGCGGCCATCGAGGTCGCGGGTGATGAGGCTGCAGATGATGAGATTGCGCAGACGCCGCATGGCTGCCGGCAGGCTCAGGCCGGCTTGCAGGTCCTGCGCCAGGCGCTGCTGCATGGCGGCGCGGTCCATGGGGGACGCGGCGGCCTCGGCGACCAGGGCCGGGCGGGCAGGATCGGCTTGAGTCCAGCGGGTGTAGTAGCGCGAAGTGGAGGCGTCGACCAGGGAAGGATGATGAACAGGCATAAGAGACCGCAAAGCTCCACGACAAGGTGTAAAAGGAAGAAAACCCGCGCTCCCCGGCTCAAGTCCTGCCCGGCCCTCGCCGACAATGCAGGCAAAGCTGACCGCAGGCTGAAGCCGGACTGACTTGGCGCTGACAAAGCACGCCAACAAGAGCGCCAAAAAGAGCGAATCAGGCGATTCTAGCCTCCCTTTTTAAACTTATCGCCGTTTTTGCCCCTCATAGCCCCTTTGCCAAGATGGCATGGGCTGGTTTTCCATGCGATCATGCTGCCTGCCCGATTCCATTTTTTGCCGAGCCGCCTTGCAACCTGATGTCCCAAGAACAACATAACGCCGCACCCAAGCCTGGCCGCTGGGCGCTGTGCTGGCGATTTGCACGGGGCAGCTATCGGCGCCTGAACCGGGCCACCCACCACGTCCTGGGTTTCACCCTCAAGCTGCTGCTGGCGGCTTACTTCGTCTTTTGTGCCGTGTTCCTGGTGCTGCGCTATGCGGTGCTGCCCGAGATCGGCCACTACAAGCCGCGCATCGAAGCCCTGGTGTCGCACCAGATCGGCCGCGCGGTCAGCATCGACTCCATCGAGGCCTCCTGGAGCGGCCTGCGTCCGCAGCTCTCGCTGACCAATCTCACCGTGCACGACCAAGAGGGCGAAGCCGCCCTGAGCCTGCCGCGCGTGTCGACCACACTCTCGTGGAGCAGCGTGCTGGTGGCCTCGCTGCGGCTGGAAAACCTCAGCATCGAGGGTGCCGACCTGGCCATCCGGCGCGATCCTGCCGGCAAGCTCTACGTGGCCGGCATTCCGGTACCGGCGGGAGGCGACGGCAGCAACCTAGACTGGCTGCTGTCGCAGCGCGAAATCGTGATCCGTCACAGCAAGCTGCGCTGGGATGACGAATTGCGCCGCGCGCCCGAACTGGTGCTGGAAGACGTCAACCTGGTGCTGCACAACCGCTGGCTGCGCCATCGCCTCTCGCTGCGCGCCATTCCGCCGCAGGACATGGCAGCGCCCCTGGATGTGCGGGCCGACTTCAGCCATCCGGCCTTTGCGCGCAGTTCCGACATCGGCCGCTGGAAGGGCCTGCTCTATGCCGACCTGCGCAATACCGACCTGGCGGTCTGGCGCGCCTGGCTGGACTATCCCATTGCCATCAACAGCGGCCGTGGCTCGGTGCGCGCCTGGCTCACGCTGGACCACGCCAAGGTCGCCAACTTCACCGCCGATCTGGGCTTGACCGATTTCAATGCGCGCCTGTCACGCCAGCTGGAGCCGCTGTCCCTGAAGCGCGTCAATGGCCGCATCTCCGCCAGTGAAACCCTGGGGACCAACCCCGAGGATGGCGTGCCGACCTTCGGCGCCAATGGCCACCAGGTGACGCTGACCGATTTTTCCATCGAGACCCCGGACGGTTTCGTCCTGCCGCCGACCTCGATTGCCGAGAGCTATGAACCGGCCAGCCCGCTCAAGGCCGAGCGCACCAGCGTCAAGGCCACTTACCTGAACCTGCAGACCCTCTCGCAACTGGCCACGCGGCTGCCGCTGGCACCGTCCCAGCGCAAGCTGCTGGATGACCTGGCGCCGCGCGGGGAACTGCACGATTTCACCGTGCAATGGCAGGGCACTTATCCTGAATTGAGTTCCTATCGCGTCAGCGGCAAGTTCAAGGGACTGGGCCTGAAGGGCTTGCCGGCCCACGTCGAGCCGCGCAAGAGCGGCACCCAGCAGGCGCGCGCGCAATGGGCGGCCTTCCCCGGTTTCAGCAACCTGACTGGTGAGATCGATGCCAGCGAGAAGGGCGGCTCGGTCAAGGTCGATGCCCGGCAGATGGTGGTCGATCTGCCGACCGATCTCTTCCGCGAGCCCAGCCTGCCTTTTGACAGCCTCAAGCTGCAGGCGCGCTGGCAATACCTGAAGGACCAGACCCTGCAGGTGGATCTGGACCAGATGCAGTTCGCCCAGCCTGGCGTGGCCGGTAGCCTCAGCGGCCAGCACCTGATGCCGCTGCAAGGCCGCTCCTCCGGCAGCGTCGACCTGCATGGCGAACTGACCAGTTTCGATGTGCAGGCGATCCGCCGCTACCTGCCGCAACGCATGAGCGAGCCGCTGCACCGCTGGCTGACCGAGGGCTTGCTGGCCGGCCATCTGACGGATGTGCAGTTCAAGCTCAAGGGGGCGCTGGCTGACTTCCCCTTCCATACGGCCAAGGCAGGGGAACAGCCCAAGGGCGTGTTCCAGCTGGCGGGCGACTTTGAAGGCTTGAAACTGAATTACACCCCCGGCCATGTGGGCCGTGACGGCAAGGAGCCGGAGTGGCCCCTGCTGGAAGAGGGACGTGGCCGCATCAGTGTCGACCGCACGCGCCTGGAGATCAAGGCCGAGAGCGCCCGCACGCTGGGCGCGCGCCTGGGGCCGGTGAGCGCGCGCGTGGCCGATGTTGATTCCCATGAAGCCGTGCTGGAAATCGATGGCGTAGCCAATGCTTCCATGCCGGTCTTCCTGCAATACGTGAACCAGAGCCCGGTAGCGCGCTGGACCGGCAATGTCATGGAACACAGTACGGCCACCGGCGAAGGCCGCCTGGACCTGAAGTTCCAGATGCCGCTGAACCATGCCATCGAGACCCGCGCCCAGGGGGCCTTCCATTTCGCCAACAATGATGTGGACCTGTTGCCGGAACTGCCGCCCATCTATCGCACCAGCGGCAAGGTCGAATTCAACGAGCACGGCTTCACGCTCAATGGCGTGCGCGGCCAGTTCCTGGGCGACAGCCTGGCCATCAGCGGCGGCACCCAGAAGGATGGCAGCAGCCAGGTTCGACTGGACGGTGCCATCAATATCGACAACCTGCGCAAGCAATATCCCGATGCTTCGTTGCAGCGCCTGCTGGCGCGCTTCTCGGGCGGCACCCGCTACACCGCCACGGTAGCGGTGCGCCAGCGCCAGCCCGAGGTGACGGTGGAGTCCACGTTGGCCGGTCTGGGCGTGGACCTGCCGCTGCCCTTGCGCAAGAGCGCCCAGGACAACCTGCCGATGCGATTCGACCTGCTGCCGCTGGGCTCCTCGGACCCGCTGATCGAACGAGAAGAAATGCGCGTGGCGCTGGGATCGAATGTGGCCTCGCGCTATGTACGTGAGCGCGTGGCGGGCAAGGGCAATGAATGGCGCGTCACCAGCGGCGGCATTGGCTGGAACCAGCCTGCGCCAGCGCCCGCCTCGGGCCTCAAGCTGGCCCTGGCCACCGATAGCCTGGATGCCGATGCGTGGCTGGCCCTGAAGAATGACCTGGCCGGCAAGGACGCCGGCGGCGCGGCAGCCGGCCATCGCCTGGGCGGTACCGACGTGACCCAATACCTGGAGCCGGACAGCGTCTCGGCCCGTGTCGGCGAACTGAACCTGATGGGCAAGAAGCTCAACAAGCTGATCCTGGAAGCCGCGCATCGCCGCAATGCCTGGCAGATCAACCTGGAGTCGCAGCAGGCCGCCGGTACCGTGACCTGGGACGAACCCGGCAGCGCACGTGGCGCCGGCAAGGTCACCGCGCGCCTGTCCTCGCTGGTCATCCCCAAGTCCAGCCCGGGGGCCGACACGGTCCAGCCCGCCAGCACCGGCAAGACCGATGACAACGTGCAGATGCCGGCCCTGGACATCCGTGCCGAGCAGTTCGAGCTGGGCGGCAAGAAGCTGGGCCGCCTGGAGCTCGATGCCAGCAACATCCTGACCTCTGTCGGCCGCGAATGGCGCATCAGCCGCCTGCTGCTGGCCAATCCCGATGCGCAGTTCCGGGCGGCGGGCAACTGGCTCACCTTCGGCAGCAATCACACTTCCAACTTCACCTATGCGCTTGATATCGAGGACGCGGGCAAGCTGCTGGAGCGCTTCGGTTATCCCGGCACCATCCGTGGCGGGCGCGGCAAGCTCGACGGCGACCTCAGCTGGAAGGCGCCGCCTTATGCGATGGATATGGCGACCCTGGCCGGACAGGTCCACATGGATGTGCATTCGGGGCAGTTCCTGAAGGTGGATCCGGGCGCGGCCAAGCTGCTGGGCGTGCTCAACCTGCAGGCCTTGCCACGCCGGCTGACGCTGGACTTCCGGGACGTGTTCTCGGAGGGTTTCGCCTTCGACACCGTGGCCGGTACCGCCAGCATCGCCAAGGGCATCGCCAGCACCGACAACCTCAAAATGACCGGCGTGACGGCCTCGGTGCTGATGAGCGGCTCGGCCGACATCGCCCGGGAAACCCAGGACCTGCATGTGGTGGTGATCCCCGAGATCAACCTGGGCACGGCCTCGGTGGTGGCCATGGCGGTCAATCCGGTGGTGGGGGTCAGTACCTTGCTGGCGCAGCTGTTCCTGCGCAATCCGGTGATGAAGTCACTCAGTTTTGAATACAAGGTGACGGGTCCCTGGAGCGACCCCATCGTGGTCAAGCAGGGACAGGTCTCGCCGGTCGATGGCGAGCGCGCGCGGGAACTGATGAAGAAGGGCGGGGATGGCCAGGGCAGCGGCAAGCAGGGTGACGAGCTGATCCCTGCGCCGGCTGCAGCGCCGGTACAGCGGCGCCGCACGCCGGAGCCGGGGCCGGTCATCAACTCCGGCGCCTGAACATCCTGCTGCGCGCCTGCGCGGCTGGCCCGGATGGGCGATACTGGTGGCATTGTTTTCAACTCCCCACGCTGGCAAAGAGGCAGACATGAGCGATTCCTTCAAGGTGGCGGCGATCCAGATGGTCTCCACCCCCGAGCCGCAGCAGAACGTCGACGCTGCCGCGCGCCTGGTCGCACAGGCGGCGCGGCAGGGTGCGCAGCTGGCGTTGCTGCCCGAATACTGGCCCATCATGGGCCGCCACGAACGCGACAAGCTGGCCCATGCCGAAGCCGATGGCAGCGGCCCCATCCAGGAACACTTGAGCGCCTGGGCGCGCGAGCATGGCCTCTGGCTGGTGGGCGGCACGCTGCCGCTGCAGTCGGCGGTTTCCGGCAAGGTGCTCAATACTTCACTGGTCTATGGACCCGATGGGCAGCGGGTGGCGCGTTACGACAAGATCCACTTGTTCAATTTCGTGCGGGGTGAAGAAAACTACGACGAGGCCCGCACCATCGAATACGGCAGCGAAGTGCGCAGCTTCGAGGCGCCCTTCGGCCGGGTCGGCTTGTCGGTGTGCTATGACCTGCGCTTCCCGGAGCTGTATCGCGCCATGGGCGAGTGCACCCTGATCGTCATGCCTGCCGCCTTCACCTATACCACCGGCCGCGCGCACTGGGAGCTGCTGCTGCGCGCCCGCGCCGTCGAGAACCAGTGCTACGTGCTGGCCTCGGCCCAGGGCGGGGAGCACGTCAATGGCCGGCGCACCTGGGGCCACAGCATGCTGGTCGATCCCTGGGGTGAGATCGTCTCGGTGCTTCCTGAGGGAGAAGGACTTGTGATCGGCGACATTGACCCCCATCGTCTACAATACGTTCGAGAAAGCTTGCCGGCGCTACGCCATCGCAAGCTTTGACCTTTTTGCCTTCCGACAAGACGCTATGAAATTATTTGAACCCAACATGGGCGCCCTGCAAGTGGCGCGCGACGTGCTGCTGACTCCCTTCGGCCTGGACGAATCCAAGCTGCTCAAGGCCCTGGGCAGCATGTTCACGCACAAGGTGGACTATGCCGACCTTTACTTCCAGTTCACCAAGAGCGAGGGCTGGAGCCTGGAAGAGGGCATCGTCAAGACCGGCAGCTTCTCCATCGACCAAGGCGTGGGCGTGCGCGCCGTGTCGGGCGACAAGACCGCGTTCTCCTATTCGGACGAGATTTCCGAATCGGCCCTGCTGGACGCCGCTGCCGCCACCCGCACCATCGCCCGCCAGGGCAGCGGCAAGATCAAGGTGGCCGGTGCCATGACGCCGGCCGGCGGTCGTGCGCTGTACCTGCCGCATGATCCGCTGACTTCGCTGGACGCTACGGCCAAGGTGCAACTGCTGGAACGCATCGAACGCATCGCCCGCGCCAAGGACCCGCGCGTCAAGCAGGTCATGGCCAGCCTCTCCGGTGAATACGACGTGGTGCTGGTGGCGCGCGCCGACGGCGTGCTGGCCGCCGATATCCGTCCGCTGGTGCGGGTGTCGGTCACCGTCATCGCCGAACAGAATGGCCGCCGCGAGATGGGCAGCAGCGGTGGCGGTGGACGTTATGACTACGGCTATTTCTCCGACACCCTGCTGGAAAAGTATGCTTCCGAAGCGGTGGCCACTGCGCTGGTGAACCTGGATGCGCGCCCGGCCCCGGCCGGCCCCATGACCGTGGTGCTCGGCCCCGGCTGGCCCGGCATCCTGCTGCACGAAGCCATCGGTCACGGCCTGGAAGGGGACTTCAACCGCAAGGGCTCCTCCACCTTCTCCGGTCGTATCGGCGAGCGCGTCGCTGCCAAGGGCGTGACCGTGGTCGATGACGGCACCATCGCTGATCGCCGCGGATCGCTGAACATCGACGACGAAGGCAATCCGACCCAGTGCACCACGCTGATCGAAGACGGTATCCTGAAGGGCTACATCCAGGACACCATGAACGCCCGCCTGATGAAGATGGACGTCACCGGCAATGCCCGCCGCGAATCCTTCGCCCACCTGCCCATGCCGCGCATGACCAATACCTACATGCTGGGCGGTGACAAGGATCCGGGCGAGATCCTGGCCTCGGTCAAGAATGGCCTGTATGCCGTCAACTTCGGCGGTGGCCAGGTGGATATCACCAATGGCAAGTTCGTCTTCTCGGCCAGCGAGGCCTACATGATCGAGGATGGCAAGATCACCTATCCGGTCAAGGGCGCGACCTTGATCGGCAATGGCCCGGATGTGCTCAACCGCGTCTCCATGATCGGCAATGACATGCGCCTGGATTCGGGTGTCGGCGTGTGCGGCAAGGAAGGCCAGAGCGTCCCCGTTGGCGTGGGTCAGCCGACCTTGCGCCTGGATGGCGTGACCGTGGGTGGGACTGCCTGATCGTTCTGTTCATCTCTGCATCGTTTCTTGTGAAAACCGCCGGTGTCATCCACCGGCGGTTTTTTCATTTATGCGCCGGGAATATGACTTCCGGTGGCAGGGGGAAACGACGTGGCCAGATCAAATATTCACCTTTTTTGCAGGAAAGCCACAGTTGGCGGGATGATGGGGGACGGGCAAGGCTTGCGCGAGGCCAGATTTTTTATTGTGTATTGCTGATGTTAATTAGTTGTTTAGGCAATAAATATTCACGGAATGTACATTTAATGAATAAAAGCTGCATTTGCAGCGCAGCATATCGATTTCGTCTTGTTGCTTGCCAAAGCCCCTGATTTGTAGCACTATGAACGCCTGCTTCACTTAACCCATGACGCCAGACATGTCTTTCGCCCGCGCTTACTTTTATTTTTACTTTAGCTATTCCAGCCCCACGGCGGTGAAAAGCGGTAAGCGTTCGTAAAAAGACAAAACCGATTTCCTAAAAAACCGCCAGTGATGGCGGTTTTTTTTTGGTCAATATTCCAGCTGAATCATTGCAGTACACCAGGAGAAAAAAATGCCGCGCACTGACGATCTTCGCATCCGAGAAATGAAAGAACTGGTCCCCCCCTCGCATCTCATCCGCGAATTCGCCTGCACCGAAAAGGTCGAGCGCACCACCGCTGAAGCCCGCACTGCGCTGCATCGCATCCTGCATGGACAGGACGACCGCCTGATGGTCGTCATCGGCCCCTGCTCCATCCACGACACCAAGGCCGCCATGGAATATGCGCGCCGCCTGGTGGTGGAGCGCGAGCGCCACAAGAACGAGCTGGAAATCGTCATGCGCGTCTACTTCGAGAAGCCGCGCACCACGGTGGGCTGGAAGGGTTTGATCAATGACCCGTACATGGACAACAGTTTCCGCATCAACGACGGCTTGCGCGCGGCGCGTGAACTGCTGTTGAACATCAACGACCTGGGCCTGCCGGCCGGTACCGAATTCCTGGACGTGATCAGCCCGCAATACATCGCTGACCTGATCAGCTGGGGTGCCATCGGTGCCCGTACCACCGAGTCGCAGGTGCACCGCGAGCTGGCGTCCGGCCTCTCCTGCCCGGTGGGCTTCAAGAACGGTACCGACGGCAACGTCAAGATCGCCGTGGATGCCATCAAGGCCGCGTCGCAGCCGCACCATTTCCTGTCGGTGACCAAGGGCGGCCACTCGGCCATCGTCTCCACTGCCGGCAACGAGGACTGCCACATCATTCTGCGCGGCGGCAAGCAGCCCAACTATGATGCGCCCAGCGTGGAAGCGGCCTGCCAGGACATCGCCAAGAGCGGCCTGGCAGCGCGCCTGATGATCGACGCGTCGCACGCCAACAGCTCCAAGAAGCCGGAAAACCAGATCCCGGTCTGCGCCGACATCGGCCGCCAGGTGGCTGCAGGCGACACCCGCATCGTCGGCGTGATGGTGGAATCGCACCTGGTCGCCGGCCGCCAAGACCTGGTGCCGGGCAAGGAACTGACCTATGGCCAGTCCATCACTGATGGCTGCATCAACTGGGAAGAAAGCCTGCAAGTGCTGCAGGGCCTGGCGGATTCGGTCAAGCAGCGCCGTTTGGTGGGCGATGAGCGGGATGCGGCTTGAGGGTTGTCGTTGAAGTGAGATTGAAGCGCCGGTGATTGCTGGCGCGAGGTAGTGAACAAAGCCTTGGTGGGAGCCAGGGCTTTGTTGTTTTAGGCCCGGCTGAATTCATATTGGTCGGGCAGATGGCTACCTGCCCACAGCGCAGCCCAGGAAAGAAGTAAGAAGACGAAAGGCAACGTCTTTTCATCTGATTTCTAAAAATGAAGTTCTGGCCCTATGGCAACGCGGTCTCTCGCGCAACGGTCTTGCAGCTCGGCTCCGTATTGATCGCCACGCCTGAGTTCGCATCGAAGTAGATGCCATCGTAGTGGTCGCCATTGAAGATCAGGGCATAAATCAAACGACGTTTGAACTGGCCCGTGAGACGAAACGTCGGCCATGTACATGCCGGGTTCTTTTCAAACAACTCATCTTGATATCTGGATAGGTAGGAGTCATTCCCCCTGAACAGAACGAGAACATCCCAGTCCTCGAACCGGTAAGGTGAGTTTTGTCGGTTGCTTTCATCGCGCCCCTCGATCTTTGATATTCCGAATGCTACATAGCATTCACCGCAGGTATAACGTCTATCGAAGACTTGTATCGTTACGTCTGGATTTGACAGCGTGAATGGATAAACGCAGATACCTATGGCACCCAATAGAAGTAACGAGGTGCTGATGAAAGTACGTGCCAGATATTTTTTTCGCATCATTTTTCAAGCTCTTTGTCGCTAAGGTCGCCTTGTTTTTCCGTAATAGAGACCAGTTTTCCGTGCTTGAATATCGCCCTTTCACCGAACCTATAGTCTTGCTCTGGCGCGCGTGTTTTTCCTTTACCTTTGATAACCGGAACAGCATTCTCAATATGGCCGATTACGAATGACATTTCTTTTCCTGCTAAGGCTAGTTTTTCTGAAATATCGGCGGCGATGTTGTCGGCATCGGATGGATTTGCCGCTGTTGCACATCCATGTAGTTCGACTCTCGCATTTTCGGAAAACTTCGAAAACTCTATGTCGTCCACCAGTGCGGAACCTTCCACCCATCCCGCTGCGTTGAATATCATTCGGGTTCTTGTGCGGTATAGACTGGAGTTGTGTAGTACCCATCTATTTGCTTCATAAGCTTTTTTCCTAATCCACGAGGAGTCCTTCGGCGGTGGGGGATCTGCGGTAGTTAGGTATAGTGCTTGAGGGCCCCCGTGCGTCCATATGTCGAGAGACTGAATGCTTCCAGTCGTTTGCGAATTGATGATGCTGACAATGTCTTTTGCGACATATATCCGCTTTACCACTAAGATAAATTTGCTTTTGTCCTGAGTTTTATAGTCGCGCAGCACGTTGTTTTTTGCGTGCTCGAAGGTGTAATTGTCTGATGGGGTTGCTGCGCCTCCCCATAGTAACAAACGTACTTTGCGGTCGTGCTTCACCGGCACCGTTGAGCCCTTTTCATGGTTAGTCTTGACCTTTGCTCCCATCATCCCTCCCGCATTTTTGTTTCTGCATCCTCGCCGAACCAGACGCTCAGTTCCTCAGGATGATAGGTCGCGACTCGTTCGCATAAGCCGTTGGCATCGGTGTAGCCGCTGTAAGTAGTTCCGTCCGGTGCCTTGATGTAATACGCCAGATCAGGTATCGGCTCGCCGGTCTTGCCATCGATGGCGCGCACTTGTTCATCCGGGCTTTCTTCTGTGAGATGCTCAGGTCCAAACTTTGGTAGCCAGTCGCCTTGAGTTGTTTGATAAAAATTGGTCGTGACTGCTTCACCGCTCGCATTGCCCACGCCATCAACCTCATTGAGCGTAGAAAGCAACGGACACCCAGCACTGGTCTTCATCCCATGTATCACCTGAGCCCGTCCATTGGTGAGCGTAGAGCGCGGAAAACCATCAGCAATGATGCAGTCCTTTCGGCAAGCCACCCGAGCCCCCTGAAAGGCATAAGCCCGCCCATGGCTGCGGCAAGTCTGGTCACCCTCAATTACCGTCCCCCCGCAGGCGGCTTTATCGCCATAGCGAATCCAGCCGATGATCTTCATGCGCCATCCCCTGTTGGCGCCAGGTAGCCAGCTTGCAGCAGCCCCGGTATGCCAGAATCGTCTGCGTATTCCCGAATTTGTGCCGTATTTTGCAGACTGCTTGTGACCGTGTCCCCATTGTCGGTCGTGCTGCCGACGATGGCCATCGGATGGCCTTTGCAGGTTAAAGCTGCGCCGGCACCTGAGATGATCCTGCTCTCCGTCCCGTCCTGATATCGCACGATGTCACCGACGCAGGCGACGCGGTGTCCCTTGATGTGCATGCTACTGCTTGCCGTAGCGACTTCCCCGCCAAGCCGCGTGGCCGAACCCAGCGTCGCCAGCGTATGGCGGCCTTTGATGGGTCGTTTGTCGATGCCGGCAAGAAAATCGGTTACCAGGCGTTGTCCGTCGAATTCCTTGTGTTCCATCTTTGCTCCTTCCGTCAGTGGGCAACTTGCCCAAACAGCCCATCAGCCCTCGCTTCAAGAGACGCCGATATTTTTGGGTGGAAGGAGTGTAGATTTGGCAAAGCGGAAACCCGCTTGCCCTCAAGCAATCAGCTGCGGTTTCTCGAATACCATCGAGCTAGCGCCAAAAACAAACGCCGGCAAAAGCCGGCGTTGTCGGTACTGCAAAGGCAAGTGCCCAGATCAGTCGCGGAAGTTGTTGAACTCCAGCGGAATCTCCTTGATCTCCTTGCGCAGCAGCGCCATGGCCGCCTGCAGGTCGTCGCGCTTGGCGCCGGTGATGCGCACGGCGTCGCCCTGGATGCTGGCTTGGACCTTCATCTTGCTGTCCTTGATGACGCGCACGATCTTCTTGGCATCGTCACTTTCGATGCCGTTCTTCACCTTGATGACCTGCTTGACCTTATCGCCGCCGATCTTCTCGATCTTGCCTTCGTCCAGGAAACGCACGTCGACGTTGCGCTTGGTCATCTTGTTGGTCAGCACGTCGCGCACCTGGCTCAACTGGAAGTCCGAGTCGGCGAATGCGGTCAATTCACGTTCCTTCTGCTCGACGCGGGCATCGGTGCCCTTGAAGTCGAAACGGGTGGAGATTTCCTTGTTGGCCTGGTCCACGGCGTTCTTGACTTCCACCAGGTTGGCTTCGCAGACGGTATCGAATGAGGGCATGGCTTGTTCCTTATGTTCTTGCAGCCGGCGAAGGCCGGCGTCTGAGCCGTGATTTTAACGGAGTGAGGCTCGCGCCGCCATCGCCTGGGCGCTGACAGCGGATTTGCCGCGCGCGGGCGATATAATCCCACCCCTATGAGCACTTCTTCACTTCCCGTCCGCCACGACGTTTCCCTGCGCGCCCTCAATACCTTCGGCATCGAGGCCAGTGCCCGTGCCTACCTGCCTGTCGACGGCGTCGAGCAACTGCGCACCCTGCGCCAGGACGCCGGCCTCATGGCCTTGCCCCGGCTGGTCCTGGGCGGCGGCAGCAACCTGCTCCTGACGCAAGACTTCAGCGGATTGGCGCTGCATATGCAGAACCGGGGCATAGACATCGCCGGCGAGGACGACAACTTCATCTACGTGCGCGCCGCCGCCGGGGAGAACTGGCACGCTTTCGTGCAGTGGACGCTGCAACAGGGGCTGGGCGGGCTGGAGAATCTTTCACTCATCCCCGGCAGCGTCGGTGCCGCGCCCATCCAGAACATCGGTGCCTACGGCATCGAGATCAAGGATCGCTTCCACAGCCTGCAAGCCATCGACCTGATCAGCGGCGAACTGCTGACGCTGGATCGCGAGGCCTGCCGCTTCGGCTACCGCGACAGCGTCTTCAAGCATGCGCTGCGCGACCGCGCCGTGGTCCTTGAAGTGACATTCGCGCTGCCCAAGCGCTGGGAAGCCAACGCCAACTACGCCGACGTGTCCCAGGCGCTGCAGGAGCGCGCCATCACCGAACCCGGTCCGAGCGACATCGCCGAGGCCGTCATCGCCATCCGCACCCGCAAGCTGCCGGACCCCGCCCGGATCGGCAACGCCGGCAGCTTCTTCAAGAACCCCATCGTGCCGGCCCGCCTGCGCGATACCCTGCTGGCGCAATACAGCAACCTGGTCAGCTATCGCGTCGATGAGGATCACTACAAGCTGGCCGCCGGCTGGCTGATCGACCGCTGCGGCTGGAAGGGCAAGACCATGGGGCGTGCAGGCGTGTATGAACAGCAGGCCCTGGTGCTGGTCAACCGGGGCGGTGCCACGGGGGCTGAAGTGGCCAGGCTGGCCAAGGCGATCCAGGATGATGTGAAGGAAAAGTTCGGCGTCCAGCTGGAGCCGGAACCGGTCTTCATCTGAGAACACTCCGGTCTGAAGACGTAAAAAAGCCGTCCGGTATCGCTACCGGACGGCTTTTTTTTTATTCAGACGCCGAGAAGATCAGCCGAAGTGGCAGACGTAATCCAGGGTCTCGGTCACTTCGATGTCGAAGCTGGAGTTGCCCGGTACGCTGAAGGTGGTGCCTGCAGCGTAGGTGTTCCAGGCTTCTTCGCCCTTCAGACGCACGCGGCAGCTGCCGCCGTTGATTTCCATGATTTCCGGTGCACCGGTGCTGAAGTTCAGCGTCGAGGGCAGGATCACGCCCAGGGTCTTCTTGGTCCCATCGGCCAGCAGCACGGTGTGCGAGACACACTTGCCGTCGAAGTAGACATTGCCCTTTTTCAGGACGGTGACGTTGTCGAATTGAGTGCTCATCGAATCGCTTCCATTAAACGGTAAAGGTGAATCCAGCAGGAATTACTTTTCATCCTTGCCCAGCAGCGGCAGCGACACGGCAGTGCTGGAATCCAGCAGGCCGGTGTTCTGGTAGATCGACAGCTTCTGGCGGGTGTCGGCGATGTCCAGGTTGCGCATGGTCAGTTGGCCGATGCGGTCGATGGCGGAGAAGCTGCCTTCGCCCTTTTCCATGGTCAGGCGTTCCGGGTGGTAGGTCAGGTTGGGCGACTCGGTGTTGAGGATCGAGTAGTCATTGCCGCGACGCAGTTCCACCGTCACTTCGCCGGTGATGGCGCGTGCCACCCAGCGCTGGGCGGTTTCGCGCAGCATGATGGCCTGCGAATCGAACCAGCGGCCCTGGTACAGCAGGCGGCCCAGCTTGCGGCCGTTGTCGCGGTACTGTTCGATGGTGTCTTCGTTGTGGATGCCGGTGACCAGGCGCTCGTAGGCGATGAACAGCAGGGCCAGGCCCGGGGCTTCGTAGATGCCGCGGCTCTTGGCTTCGATGATGCGGTTCTCGATCTGGTCGCTCATGCCCAGGCCATGGCGGCCACCGATGCGGTTGGCTTCCAGGATCAGCTCGGTCATGCTGGCGAAGGTCTTGCCGTTGAGCGCCACCGGACGGCCTTCTTCGAAGCGCACGGTAACGGTCTCGGCCTTCACTTCCACGTCATCGCGCCAGAACGCCACGCCCATGATGGGCTGCACGATCTTGATGCCGCTGTTGAGGAATTCCAGGTCCTTGGCTTCGTGGGTCGCGCCCAGCATGTTGGAGTCGGTCGAGTAGGCCTTTTCCACCGACATCTTGTAGTCGAAGCCGGACTTGATCATGAACTCGGACATTTCCTTGCGGCCGCCCAGTTCGTCGATGAAGGTGCTGTCCAGCCAGGGCTTGTAGATCTTCAGGTTGGGGTTCACCAGCAGGCCGTAGCGATAGAAACGCTCGATGTCGTTGCCCTTGTAGGTGCTGCCGTCGCCCCAGATGTCGACGTTGTCTTCACGCATGGCCGAAACCAGCATGGTACCGGTCACGGCACGGCCCAGCGGGGTGGTATTGAAATAGGTGATGCCGGCGGTGGAGATGTGGAACGCGCCGCTTTGCAGGGCAGCGATGCCTTCGTTGGCCAGTTGTTCACGGCAGTCGATCAGGCGTGCCAGTTCGGCACCGTATTGCATGGCCTTCTTGGGGATGGCGTCATAGTCCGGCTCATCCGGCTGGCCCAGGTTGGCGGTGTAGGCGTAGGGAATGGCGCCCTTCTGGCGCATCCAGGTCAGCGCGGCGCTGGTATCGAGGCCGCCGGAGAAGGCGATGCCGACTTTTTGATTGACCGGGACGGATTGCAGGATGTTGGACATGATCTTGACGTTGCGATGAAGTGAAGTGTTGAGCGTGATTCTTGTGCTGGGGGAATGGGCAGCAGGGCGGCTTAATCGAAGCGGCCGTGCACCAGGTATTCGAGCAGGGCCTTCTGCACGTGCAGGCGGTTTTCCGCCTCTTCCCAGACCACCGATTGCGGGCCGTCGATCACTTCGGCGGCCACTTCTTCGCCACGGTGTGCGGGCAGGCAGTGCATGAAGAGCGCATCCTTTTTGGCGCGCGACATCTTGGCCTGGTCCACGATCCAGCCATCGAAGGCCTTCAGGCGGGCATTGTTCTCGGCTTCGAAGCCCATGCTGGTCCACACGTCGGTGGTGACCAGGTCGGCATCCTGGCAGGCATCGGCCGGATCGGCGAAGAAGGTGTAGTTCTGGTTGCCCGGAGAAACCTGGGCCGGATCGATGTCGTAGCCCTTGGGGGTGGAGACGTTGACGTGGAAGCCGAACACCTCGGCCGCCTGCAGCCAGGAATAAAGCATGTTGTTGGCGTCGCCCACCCAGGCCACGATCTTGCCCTGGATGCTGCCGCGATGCTCGATGTAGGTGAACACATCGGCCAGCACCTGACAGGGATGCTGCTCGTTGGTCAGGCCGTTGATGACCGGCACGCGCGAATGCTTGGCAAAGCGCTCGATGATCTCCTGGCCGTAGGTGCGGATCATGATGACGTCGCACATGCGCGACATCACCTGGGCCGCATCTTCCACCGGTTCGCCACGGCCAAGCTGGCTGTCACGGGTGTTGAGGTAGATCGCCGCGCCGCCCATCTGGTGCATGCCGGCTTCGAAGGAGAGGCGGGTGCGGGTCGAGTTCTTTTCGAACACCATCACCAGGGTACGATCGGCCAGCGTGTGATGGGGCTCGTAATTCTTGAACTTACGTTTGATCACACGGGAACGTTCGATCACGTACTCGTATTCATCAAGCGTAAAGTCGGAAAACTGAAGGTAGTGTTTGATTGCCATAAATAAAAACGGCGGCCAGTGTGGCGCCTGCCGCCGATAGTCGTTAACTCCTTAGATTATAAGGGATTCGGCTTAAAAAGATACCCGCAGTACTTGCCCTGGAGAAACCTCTCCCGGGTTTGGCGAATTCGCTTCAGAGATGAAGACCCACGCACGGCATCGGGCATGCGCTTCGAATTCCTTCGATACGCATGAAGAAAAATTTCGAAATCCGCATTCAGCTTTTTCGAGGAATGCCTACTAAGTGCGACAGATCGGCCAATGTTGCGCTACAAATGAGAATTATTGCTATTTGGGCGACTAGAATCCGCAGCTTTCCATTGCTTGAAAGGAACAGCTGCCATGTCAAACGACTCTTCTTGTCCGCACCCGTTACAGGGTTTGCGCCCGTCTTTTTCTTCATTACGTTCCTCAGCGCCCAAGCTACGTGCCTTGCCGGCGACGCTGGTGGCAGCCTTGTTCGCGTTTCCTGTTTCCGCTGCCGCCGCCGAAGCGACAGCCGAGCGTGAGGAGGGCGATGCCGCACGCCTGCCTGCCATTGAGGTCCGCAGCCAGCGCAATCTGCACGATCCCCGTCCCGGCCCGCTGGGCAGCGCCACCCGCACCGCCACCGATGTGCGCGAGGTACCGCAGACGGTGCAGGCGGTCGATGCCGCGCAGGTACGGGCTTATGGCGGGCGCGGGCTGGCGGCGGCATTGGCCGGGGTGCCGGGTGTTTCCAATGTCTCCGATACGCGCTTCGATGCCTTCCGGCTGCGCGGCTTTTCCAATGCCGGCGATACGCTGCTCGACGGCATGCGCGACGATGCGCAATACGTGCGCAGCCTGGGCAACATTGATCGCATCGAGATCCTCAAGGGACCGGCCGCCGTGCTTTATGGACGCGGCAGCGGCGGCGGCGTGATCAACCGCATCAGCAAGCAGCCGGAACATGAAGCCTTCGGTCAGGCCACCGCCATCTGGGGCAGCCGTGGCCAGCAGGGCGGGGCGGTGGATTGGAATCGTCCGTTGGGCGAGCAATGGGCGCTACGCATCAACGCCGGGCGTGAACACGAAGCCCACTTCCGTCACGGTGTGCGCGGTACGCGCCAGTACTTCGCCCCGGCCCTGAAATGGGAATCCGGCCGCGACAGCTGGCTGCTGCAGGCGGACTACGATGAATTCGAGCGCATCCCCGATCGCGGCGTGCCGGGCCGGGTCACCGCGTTGACGCGCAACGATACGGTTGCGGCCATGGCCTTGCCGGTGGCATCGGACCGCGCCTTCTTCGGCGCGGCCGGGCGTGACTTCATCCGCGATACCAGTGTCAGCCTGCGCTCCACCCTCACGCGCTCCCTCGCGCCGGACTGGAGCGTGCGGCAGATGCTGAGCGTGTTTGATCTCAACAGCGACTTCGACAATACCTTCGTCACCCAGGGCTACGTCAGCGCCGGCCGCAATTTGGCCAGCGTGCAGCGCAGCCGCTTCCAGCAGAACCTGCAGCAGCGCAATGTGCAAGCCAACCTCGAATTGCTCGGCACGCTCAAGAGCGGCCTCTTGCAGCACGAGCTGCTGGCCGGTGCCGAATACGGCTGGCAGAAGCGCGAGCCGCGCCTGTGGATGGCCACTGCGCTACCCGTCTCGCTGACCGACCCCGAGGTGCGCAACGCCACGCCCCAGCCGCAGCCCTGGCAGATGAACTACCACCGGGTCGATTCCCTGGGCTTGTACGCACAAGACCAGATCGCCATCGGGTCGCGATGGAAAATCCTCGCCGGGCTGCGCTGGGATCACTTCGACGTCGATTCCCGCAGCCGCCTGCGCGACATTCGCATCGAGCGTTCCAGCAACGCGGTTAGCCCGCGCGTGGGCGCGGTGTGGGAAGCCCTGCCGGACCATCACTTCTATGGATCGTGGAGCAAGAGCTATGCGCCGGTCGGCGGCGACGTGATCGGCTTGTCGCCGGGGGCCAAGGGCAATGGCAACGACCTGGAACCCCAATTCAGCCGCCAGCTGGAAGCCGGGGTCAAGAGCGACTGGTTCGGGCGCAGGATCAGCACGACGCTGGCCTGGTTCGAACTGGAACTCTACAACCGCACCGTGGCCGATCCGGTGCAGCCGGGCGTGTTCACCCAGAGCGGCCTGGAGCGCAATCGCGGCATCGAGTTGAGCGTGGCGGGGGAAGTGGCGCGCCACTGGTTCGTGCGTGGCGGCTGGACCCAGCAGAACTCAAGGGTGGTGCGGGCCGAGCCGCAGTATGCGGGCAAGCGAGCCTCCGGGGTCTCGGCGCGCAATGGCAGCCTGTTCGTGTCCTATGCGCCGCCCTTGGGATGGTTTGGCGAGACCGGCGTGGTGGTCGAGGGCGCGCGCTTTGCCGATCGCGACAATCTGCTGGAGCTGCCCGGCTACGTGCGTTGGGATGCGCTGCTGGGCTACCGGATGGAGCGCGCCGAATACACGCTGGCGGCCACCAACCTGGCCAACCGGCGTTATTACGCCAGCGCCACCGGGGCCACCCAGATCGTGCCGGGGGCACCGCGTGCGCTGGTGTTGACAGCGGCCTACAAGTTCTGAAGAGGGCCGGGTCAGTACAAGGTCTGTGAAGATTCGTGCACCAGCTGCGCATACAGCTGGTGGCGCATCCCCGCAATCTCGCCGGCCTGTACTGCCTCCAGCACCGCACAGCCCGGCTCGTTGAGATGGTGGCAGTTGTAGAAGCGGCACTTGCCCAGATAGGGCGTGAAGTCGCGGAAGGCGCGTTCCAGCATGCCTTCGGAGAGCTGGTACAGGCCGAACTCCTGGAAGCCCGGCGAATCGATGATGCTGGCTTCCTGCTCCATCTGGTACAGCCGGGTGAAGGTCGTGGTGTGCTTGCCGGTATCGAGGGCGGCCGAGATTTCGCGGGTGGCGATGTCAGCGTCCGGCACGATCAGGTTGATGATGGAGGACTTGCCCATGCCCGACTGGCCGATCAGGATGGTGCTCTTGCCGGCCAACAGCGGCATGAAGGCCGCGCGCGTCTCTTCCGGCTGGGCTTTGGCCGAGACCTCGTGCACCGGATAACCCAGGCGCGCATACACCTGCAGGCGTTCACGCGTCTTGGGCAGGGCTTCGGTGATGTCGGTCTTGTTCAGGATCAGGTGCGCCGAGACGCCGGCCGATTCGGCCGCCACCAGCGAGCGCGAGACCAGGTCATCCGAAAAGCTCGGTTCGGTCGCCACCACGATGAAGAGTTGATCCACATTGGCCGCCAGCAGCTTGGACTTGTACTGGTCCGAGCGATAGAGCAGCGTGCGGCGTTCGTCGATGCTTTCCACCACGCCCTGGTCGGCCGAGGTGCGGGCCAGGCGGATGTGGTCGCCGACCGCCACGTCGCTCTTCTTGCCACGGGTGACGCAATTCAGTTTCTGTTCACCGGCCTGCACCAGATAGTGACGGCCGTGGGCGGCGATCACCAGCCCCTGTTCCAGCTCAGCCTTGTTCGTCGCTGATCCTGCCCTGGCGCTGCGTGCGCCTTGCTTGCGGACTCCCATCAGGCCGGGGCGCGCTGGGCGAAAATGGCGTCGACCTTGGCCGCGCAGATGAAGTCATTGGCCGACAAACCGCCACGGCCTTCATTGACGCTATGGGTATCGAACTTCACGTTGCAACGGTTGTAGGTGACGGTCAGTTCCGGGTGGTGGTCTTCGGCATGGATGATCCACGCGATCGCGTTGACGAAGGCCAGGGTCTCGTAATAGTTGCCGAAGGCGAAGCTGCGCGCCAGCTTGCCGCCGTCGATCTTCCAGTCGGGCAGGGCGGCCAGGTGGGCGGCGATGGCCGCGTCGTCCAGCGCGTCGATGGGCTGGACGCTGCGGGAGGCGGCGAGGGTGCTTGCGGTGATGCTCATGGGGTTCTCCTGCGGCGGGCTGTTTCATTCATCCAGCCCGCCTTGTAGATGATCAAAAAATTCAGTGGCTGCCCGCGGCTGCGGCTGTTCCTGACGTTGCGCGATGGGCGGCGATGGCAGCGTGCAGGTGCTGGATGCGCAGCGACGCCGGCGGGTGCGAATCGTAGAAGGCCGAGTGCAGCGGATCGGGGGTGAGGGTGGAGGCATTGTCCTCGTACAGCTTCACCAGTGCCGACACCAGATCCTGCGCATCGGTATGCTGCGCGGCGAAGGCATCGGCCTCGAACTCGTGCTTGCGCGAGGAGAGCGAGGACAGCGGCGAGAACAGGAAAGTGAAGATCGGCAGCACCAGCATGAACAGGATCAGGGCCATCGCATCGTTGCTGCCCAGGAGCAGCGGCTCCACGCCCAGGCCGGTATAGAACCAGGCCTGGCCCTTCAGATAGCCCAGCAGCGCCAGGAAGGCCAGCGACAGGCCGAACATGACGACCACGCGCTTGACGATGTGCTTGAGCTTGAAGTGGCCCAGTTCGTGGGCCAGCACGGCTTCGATCTCATGCGGGGCCAGGCGCGCCAGCAGGGTGTCGAAGAAGACGATGCGCTTGCCCGAGCCGAAGCCCGAGAAGTAGGCATTGCCATGCGCGCTGCGCTTGGAGCCATCCATCACGAACAAGCCCTTGGAGGCGAATCCGACGCGCTGCATCAAGCCTTCGATGCGGCTGCGCAGGCTGTCATCTTCCAGCGCGGTGAACTTGTTGAAGAGCGGCGCGATGAAGCTGGGATAGATCACCAGCATGAGCAGCTGGAAGGCGCACAGCACGATCCAGGTATAGAACCACCAGAGTGCGCCGGCCTTTTCCATCAGCACCAGCACCACCCACAGCAGCGGCAAGCCGATCACGGCACCCAGCAGGGTTTGCTTGATCATGTCGCTGAAGAACAATCCACGCGTCATCTTGTTGAAGCCGAAACCGGCTTCCAGTTTGAACTGGCGGTAGTAATCGAAGGGCAGGTCCACCGCACCGGAAATGAGGCCAAATCCCGCCACCAGCGCGATCTGGTACACCATGCCCGGTTCGCCGGTCCAGCCCAGCAGCAGGCTGGAGAGCCATTGCAGCCCGCCCAGCAGGGTAAAGCCGATCAGCACTGCAGCATTGACGATCAGCGTCACCAGGCCGAACTTGGTGCGCGCCACCGTATAGTCGGCCGCCTTCTGGTGGGCCGACAGCGGGATTTTTTCCGCGAACTCGGGCGGCACGGCCGCGCGGTGGGCGATCACATGGCGAATATGGCGCGAGGCCAGCCAGAAACGCACGCCCAGGCTGATGGCCAGGAATACGACGAACAAAACTGAAAACGAAAGTGAAGACATGCTTTCCCTGTGCGAAAATGGCGGAAGTTCGAGGCCCAGGCCCGCGTCCTGCCCCAGCCGGCAACGGTGGCAGGCCTGTTGGCCGTGCCGTCCGGTGCGATCCGGGCGAGCGAACCCAGCAATGAACCCTGCAGTAGATGGGGCCAGGCCCCATCCCGTCAATAAGGAAGAATTATGTCACAAGCCCCCGCCGCGCCTGTCCGGCCCAATGAAATGAACCTGGTCTGGGTCGATATGGAAATGACCGGCCTGGATCCGGACAAGGATCGCATCATCGAAGTGGCCGTGGTGGTTACCGATGCCGAACTGAACGTGCTGGGCGAAGGCCCGGTGCTGGCCATCCACCAGTCCGACGAGCTGCTGGACGGCATGGACGCCTGGAACAAGGGCACCCACGGCCGTTCCGGCCTGATCGACCGCGTCAAGGCCTCTACCGTCACCGAAGCCGACGCCGAACAGCAGATCATCGCCTTCCTGAAGCAATACGTCCCGGCCGGCAAGTCGCCCATGTGCGGCAATTCCATCTGCCAGGATCGCCGCTTCATGGTGCGCGGCATGCCCAAGCTGGAAGAATTCTTCCACTATCGCAACCTCGATGTGTCGACCCTGAAGGAGCTGTGCAAGCGCTGGAAGCCTGAAATCGCCACCGGTTTCAAGAAGCGCCAGATGCACACCGCCCTCGCCGACATCCTGGAATCGATCGAAGAACTGAAGTACTACCGCGAACACTTCATCAGGGAGTGATCTTCGCCCTCCTCAGGGTGGTTGGCAGCAAAAACCGCCCTGGATGAACGAAAAAGGCGCGCCAGGCATCCGGCGCGCCTTTTTCATGGGGCTGCGTGAATCATTCTTCCGAGTCAGCACCGCAGCATTTCTTGTATTTCTTGCCACTGCCGCAGGGGCAGGGATCGTTGCGGCCGGTCTTGGGCGCATCGCGCTGCACCTGCTCGACCGCCGACTTGCGCTTGGGCGCCCAGTAGCGGTGGATGTGCGGAATGGCCGATTCGATCTCGATGGCCAGCTTGTGGGTTTTGAGCGGGTCGTCGATGAGCTTGGTTTCTTCCTCTTCCAGCTCTTCCGAGCCCAGCAGGTAGATGGGGCGCATCAGCGGGGCCAGGTTGGAGTGGAAGATTTCATCCCACTGCGCCGCGCGCAACTGGATGCCTTCCCAGAAACCCCAGGCCCAGGCTTCTGCATCGAGCAGCGGCTTGCCTTCGTGCTCGCGCTCGCAGAACAAAGGTTCATATTCCTTGGGGGCGACCTCGAAGGTGATGGCGATTTCGTTCATGGTGCGCGCGATCAGGCTGGTGATGCGCTCGGCTTCCTTGCCGTTCTTGAACTTGGGGGTATCTTCCGGACGGCTGCCCCAGACGCGCGGCAGCCATTCGGCCATCAGCACTTCCTGCGGACCGATGGCCAGGGCCGTCAGGTAGCCGTGCAGGGTGTCCATGGTCATCACATCGTCGGCGCAGCGATCGGAGAGGAGAAAATCGTCGAGTTCGTCGAATTCGGCGTCGGAAAGGGGCTGGTCGAGATGCATGATGGTTCCAATGACTGATGCTAAAGGCAGGAGTGTAAAGGCATTGGGCCGGGGGCGCGAGTGTTGCGGCCCGGATCGTGCAATCTGATGGGGCGGGCAGGCTGGTGGACAGTACAATAGGCGGATGAATTCCCCCGCCCAATCTGCTGACCTCCCCGACGCCACTTCCTTCGCCACGCTCTCGCCCGATACGGTACTCGATGCCCTCGACGGGCTGGGCCTTTACGGAGACGGCCGCCTGCTGGCCCTGAACAGCTACGAAAACCGCGTCTACCAGGTCGGCATGGAAGACGGCCCGCCGCTGGTGGCCAAGTTTTATCGTCCCTTGCGCTGGAGTGATGAGCAAATCCTCGAAGAACACGCTTTTTCGCAGGAATTGGCTGACGAAGAAGTGCCGGTGGTGCCCGCCATGCGTCTCGACAATGGTGCCACCCTGCATCGCCACGCCGGGTTCCGTTTTGCCGTGTTCCGCCGCCACGGTGGCCGTGCGCCCGAGCTGGACGATGCCGATACCCTGGAGCGTCTGGGCCGCTTCATTGGCCGCATCCATGCGGTCGGCCTGCGCAGCCCCTTCCAGTCCCGCCCGGCGCTGGACATCGCCAGCTTCGGCGAAGAACCGCGCGACTGGCTGCTGGCGCATGATTTCATCCCGATGGATGTAGCCACCGCCTGGCGCACCACGGTCGAGCAGGCTCTTGAGGGCGTGCGGCGCTGCTACGAGCGGGCAGGGGAGATCCGCACCTTGCGCCTGCATGGCGATTGCCATGTCGGCAACGTCCTGTGGACCGATGCCGGCCCGCACTTCGTCGATTTCGATGACAGCCGTAGCGGCCCGGCCGTGCAGGACCTGTGGATGCTGCTCTCGGGCGAACGGCGCGAGATGGTGGGCCAGCTGGCCGACCTGTTGGCAGGATATGAAAGTTTCTGCGAATTCGAGCCACGCGAGCTGTATCTCATCGAAGCGCTGCGCACCCTGCGCCTGATCCATTATTCCGCCTGGCTGGCGCGGCGCTGGGATGACCCGGCGTTCCCGGTGGCCTTCCCCTGGTTCAATACCCAACGTTACTGGCAGGACCGCATCCTGGAACTGCGCGAACAGATCGCGCTGATGGATGAACCGCCCCTGTGGCCGGTGTGAATCCGGCGAAATGAACGAAAACAACACCATCATGACGCAAACACTTGTCCGCTGCGGCTGGGTCAACCTGGCCAATCCCCGCTATGTGCAGTATCACGACCATGAATGGGGCGTGCCCTGCCATGATGAAACACGTCTGTTCGAGATGCTGAACCTGGAAGGCGCCCAGGCCGGGCTGTCCTGGGAAACCGTGCTCAACAAGCGCGACAGCTACCGTGAAGCCTTCGACGACTGGGATGCCGAGAAAATCGCCCGTTATGACGAGCGCAAGGTGGCGCAATTGCTGAAGAATCCGGGCATCGTGCGCAACCGCCTGAAGGTGGCCGCCACCATCGGCAATGCGCGTGCCTACCTGCAACTGCGCGAAGAAATGGGCGGGCTCGATGCCTATCTGTGGGGCAAGGTCGATGGCCAGCCCATCGTCAACCGCTGGGCTTCGCTGGCCGATTGCCCGGCCAAGACGCCGCTGTCGGACGCCATTTCCAAGGAGCTGGCCAAGCGCGGCTTCAAGTTTGTCGGTTCCACCATCATCTACGCCTATCTTCAAGGCGTGGGTGTCATCAACGATCACGTGATCGATTGTCATTGTCATGGCCGTTGAGGCCGGGCGTGCTCTGCACCAAAAGGCCAGCCGACGGGCGGCGGCAGGGCAGCGGTTTGGTTTACACTCGCAGCCTGCGATGCAGTATCAGATAGCGTCGCATGGATTCACGAGGCCGGCTGGCGCACTGCCAGGCCGGTGAAGTATGGGAGTAGCATGATTTTCGTCAAATGGTTTGGCTGGTCGGTCCTCTGGCTGCTGCCGCTGCTGCTGCGCACGGTAGCGCGCGCGCTCGGCCGCAAGTCCATCTTCGGCGGGCGCGGTGCCATTCGCCTGTGGTGCGGCAGCCTGCTGCTGCTGGCCGCTAGCAGCGCAGTCGAGTCGCTGGTGCGTTCGCAACTGGTTGCGGGCGATGATGGCCCGGGCGGAGCGCTGTTTGGCGCGGCCCTGATGGACGCGCTGGGCGGCAAGATCAGTCGTGGCATTGCCGCCGTCCTGATGCTGGGTTTGCTGGCACTGGGCCTGAAATGGCTGCTGGGTGCCATGTTTGGCCGAGGCGCGCCGGCTGGCCGCGATGAGCACCCCGAGCTGGACCTGGGGCCGCCGCGCCGTGGCAGCGCCGAAAGTGAACGATTGCGCATGAGCAGCCTGCACGGCAGCGCCGGACCCGCCCGCAGCAGTTTCCCCGCCAGCACCGAACGCCGTGCTCCGATGCCACGCGCACCTGCTCCCGGTTCCTCATCGGCCAAGCGCATGCCGCCGGCCTCGCCCTTCGCACCGCGTCCACGCCCGGCACGGCTGACACCGGCTCCGGCGCCGGAACGTCCGGCCGACAATGCGCCGCGTGACGACTGGAAAGTACCGCTGTCGGCCCTCACCGGCGGCAGCCGCAACAGCCAGGCCACGCCTGCCGGCAGCGCGCAGGGCGGCAAGTGGCCCTCGCTCAATGCGCGCCAGACCGACCCGGCGGCCAAACCGCGTCCGGAATCCGAATGGGCCGCCTTCGAAAGCCTGCGCCCGACCGAAGCCATGCTGGCCCGCGCCGCCGCCAGCCGTGCCATCTCGGCGGCCAGCGCGGCGGCCGATGCCAGCCTGTCGCGTGCGGCTACGCCATCGCCGCCGATTCGTCCGATTCCGCCGTCGATTGCACGCGGCAATCCGGCACCGGCCCAGCCTACCCGCAGCATCCGCATCAGCAGCGTGGGCCGTGCCCCTGAACCGGGGAGCCAGCCCGGCAAACCGGCCGAGCGGGCCGATGTGGTGCCCACGCGCCTGATGCGATCCCTGCAGCAGGCCAGCGGCGAGCAGGAAACGCCGCCCGCTGCGCCGTTGCCACCACAAGTGCAGCCCATCGTGCCGCTCAGTCCGCAGGGCCAGCCCTTGCCGCAGTCCTTGGAACCGCTGCCCGTGCCACCCTTCACGGCGCCGATGGCCCCGATGGCTGCTCCCGAGCCTGCGGCGCCGGTGCCCGAGCCGCAGCCGGAACCGGAACCCATCGACCTCGGCACCTTCAATGCCCCCTGGTTCGACATGCTGCCCGACCCCGCGCCCGAAGCGCCGCCGGTCCAGCCCGCTGCGGCCTTCACGGTACGCGTGCCGGATGCCGCGCCCGCCTACGTGCAGCCGGTGGCCATGCTGCCCGAGGGCTACGTCGATGAACCGCGCGTGGATATCCCCCTGCCGTCATTGGACCTGCTCGATGAAGTCCCCGAATCCCGCATCGAAGTCGACCCCGAGCAACTGCAGGAAACCGGCCGCCTGATCGAACAGCGCCTGCGCGAATTCAAGGTGCCGGTGACGGTGCTTGGTGCCGAGGCCGGTCCGGTGATTACCCGTTTCGAAGTGGAGCCGGCACAAGGCGTGCGTGGCGCCCAGGTGGTGAACCTGGTGAAGGATCTTTCGCGCGCCCTGGGCCTGACCTCCATTCGCGTGGTCGAGACCATTCCCGGCAAGACCTGCATGGGCCTGGAGCTGCCCAATGCACGCCGGCAGATGATCAAGTTGTCCGAGATCGTGCATTCGCAGGCTTATCGCAAATCCGCTTCGCACCTCACCATTGCCATGGGCAAGGACATCACCGGCACGCCCGTGGTGACCGACCTGGCGCGCGCGCCGCACATGCTGGTGGCCGGTACCACCGGGTCGGGCAAGTCGGTGGCCATCAATGCCATGATCCTCTCGCTGCTCTACAAGGCTACGCCAGAGGAAGTGCGCCTCATCATGATCGACCCCAAGATGCTGGAACTGTCGATCTATGAAGGCATTCCACACCTGCTGGCGCCGGTCGTGACCGACATGCGCGAAGCGGCCCATGCGCTGAACTGGGCGGTGGAAGAGATGGAGCGCCGCTACAAGAAGATGTCCAAGCTGGGCGTGCGCAACCTGGCTGGCTACAACCAGAAGCTCGATGATGCCGCCGCCCGTGGCGAGAAGATTCCCAATCCCTTCAGCCTCACGCCCGACGCGCCCGAGCCGCTGGAAAAGCTGCCCACCATCGTCATCGTCATCGATGAACTGGCCGACCTCATGATGGTGGTCGGCAAGAAGGTGGAAGAGTTGATCGCGCGCCTGGCCCAGAAAGCACGCGCGGCCGGCATCCATCTGATCCTGGCCACGCAGCGGCCGTCGGTGGACGTCATCACCGGCCTCATCAAGGCCAACATCCCGACACGCGTGGCCTTCCAGGTGTCCTCCAAGATCGACTCGCGCACCGTGCTGGACCAGATGGGCGCCGAGTCGCTGCTGGGCCATGGGGACATGCTGTTCCTGCCGCCGGGCTCGGGTTATCCGCAGCGGGTGCATGGCGCCTTCGTTTCGGATGAAGAAGTGCATCGCGTGGTGGAGTACCTGAAGTCCTTTGGTGAGCCCCGCTACATCGAGGAAATCCTGGCTCCGCCGATTTCCGAGGATACGACCCAGGCCGACATGTTCGCCGGCGGCGAGGGCGGCGATGCCGAATCCGACCCGCTCTATGACGAAGCGGTGGCCTTCGTGCTCAAGACGCGCCGTGCCTCCATCTCCTCGGTGCAGCGGCAATTGCGCATCGGCTACAACCGTGCCGCGCGGCTGGTGGAGCAGATGGAAACGGCGGGCGTGCTCTCGGCCATGTCGCGCAACGGCAGCCGCGATATCCTGGTGCCGCCCTCGGGGGGCGGTGGCGAAGAATAAGCAGCACAGCCCCAAAAGAAAATCGGCGGACCCTTGCAGGTCCGCCGATTTTTTTCATCACGCAGGGCGATCATTGTGGCAGGTCAGGCGACCTGCCCGGCATCAGACATCCAGCTGCGTCACCAGCTTGGTGTTGATGTAGGCCTCGATGGCCTCGGTACCGCCTTCGGAACCGTAGCCGCTGTCCTTGATGCCGCCGAAGGGCAGTTCCGGCAGCGCCAGGCCCAGGTGGTTGATGGTCAGCATGCCGCTTTCCACGCGCGCGGCCAGGGCGTGCTTGGTCTTGGCCGACTTGGCGAAGGCGTAGGCGGCCAGGCCGAAGGGCAGGCGATTGGCTTCGGTGATCACTTCATCGAGGGTCTCCAAGGAATTGATGATGGCCAGCGGACCGAAGGGCTCCTCGTTCATCACGCGGGCATTCAGCGGCACATTGGTCAGCACGGTCGGCTGGAAGAAGTAACCCTTGTTACCAATGCGCTTGCCACCGGTGCGCAGTTGCGCGCCTTGCGAGACGGCATCATCGATCAGTGCTTCCAGCGCCGGGATGCGGCGCTTGTTGGCCACCGGGCCCATGCCCACGCCAGCTTCCAGGCCATTGCCCACCTTCAGTTGTTCGGCATAGGTGACGAACTTGTCGACGAAGGCATTGAAGACACCCTTCTGCACCAGGAAGCGGGTCGGCGAGACGCACACCTGGCCGGCATTGCGGAACTTGGAGGTGGCCAGGGTCTTGGCGGCCAGTTCCACATCCACGTCATCGAACACCATGGCCGGTGCGTGGCCGCCCAGTTCCATGGTGGCGCGCTTCATGTGCTGGCCGGCCAGGGCTGCCAGCTGCTTGCCCACCGGGGTGGAACCGGTGAAGGAAATCTTCTTGATCACCGGATGCGGGATCAGGTATTCCGAGATCTCGGCCGGCACGCCATAGACCAGGTTGATGACACCGGCCGGCACGCCTGCATCGGCATAGGCGCGGATCAGTTCGGCCGGGGAGGCCGGGGTTTCTTCCGGGGCCTTGACGATGATCGAGCAGCCTGCGGCCAGGGCTGCCGAGAGCTTGCGCACCACCTGGTTGATCGGGAAGTTCCACGGGGTGAAGGCGGCCACCGGTCCGACCGGCTCCTTGATCACCATCTGGTAGGCACCCGGCACGCGGGCCGGCACCAGGCGGCCATAGGTGCGGCGGGCTTCCTCGGCGAACCAGTCGATGGTGTCGGCCGCGCCCAGGGTTTCCATCTTGGCTTCGCCCAGCGGCTTGCCTTGTTCCATGGTCATCAGGCGCGCGATATCGTCAGCGCGTTCGCGCAGCAGGTCAGCGGCGCGGCGCATGATCTTGGAACGCTCGAAGGCAGACATGTTGCGCCAGGTCTCGAAACCCTTTTTGGCGGCTTCCAGGGCGCGATCGAGGTCGCTGCGGTCGGCGTGGGCGATCTTGCCGATCACTTCCTCGGTAGCCGGATTGACGACATCGATGGTGCGGCCGGAGGCGCTGGCGGTCCATTCGCCGTTGATGAAAAGCTGTACGTCCTTATACATGGGCAATCCTCGTTCGTCAGGTTGGGGAAGGGCCGGCGCCGCCCGGGCGCGCCACGCAATGAGGTTGCGCAAACGCAGGGCAGGCACATCGGCCTGGGGAGAATTCAGACAGACCGGTTCGCGCCGGCCTGGTTCATGCGCAGTGCGAAATCCAGGCCTTGTTGCAAAGCGATGGCTTTCTGCGCGAAGCTTCACTTTATACCATGTGCGGAGCTTTCCCGCCGGCCGGCCGGGACGCTGACAGTGGCTTCCTACAAGGCCCGCAGCGCTTGCGGGCCACAGGAACAATCGTTCATACGCGCCGGTCACACTGCCACAACAAGATGCCAAGCCGAGGACCCCATGAGCAGCTCTTACGACCCATCCCCATCGTCTCGCCAGACTGTTTCGGGAACCCGTGATCCCGCGGATCGTGCCGTGCCCTCCACGGGCGGCCTGGTTGCCGGTGCCCTGCTCAGTGCAGGGGTGGGTTTGTGGCTGGGAAGAAAGCGCCGCCAGAAACGCGTGGCAGCACCTCCGGTGCAGCCCGCGGTGAACGCGCATGACCGCCACGGCGCCCACGAATCGGTGCCGCCCGGGCTGGAACGCGCCTTGCGCGTGGTCACGCTGGCCATGCCGCTGATCGCCGCCTGGCGCAGGGGTTCGGCCCGCGCCAAGCTCGCCGCCGAGAAAGCCCGCAATGACACCCCGCCAGCGGCGGACGCGCCCGCGCGCATCGACATCGTCAAGGCCAAGCTGGAACCGGCGCCTTCGGATTACCTGGATCCGGCCGCCGAGGTCAAGATGCTCAAGGGCGGCACCCGCGCCCAGCAGGCCTGGCAGATGACGGTGGCCGCCATCAATGCCTGGCTCGATGACTTCGCGCCGAGCATGGGCGCGGCCATCGCCTACTACACCATCTTCTCGATTGCGCCCATGCTGGTGATCGCCATTGCGGTGGCCGGCATGCTCTTTGGACACGACGCGGCCCAGGGCGAGATCGTCAACCAGATCCGCGACATCGTCGGTACCGAAGGCGCATTTGCCATCCAGGGATTGCTGAAATCGGTGAGCCAGCCGCGCGAAGGCATGATCGCCGCAGGCATTTCCGTGGTGACGCTGGTCATCGGTGCCACGGCCGTGTTTTCCGAACTGCAGAGCGCGCTGGACCGCATCTGGCGCATTCCTGCCGTCAAGCGCAAGAGTGGCGTATGGCAACTGGCGCGCACGCGGCTGCTGTCCTTCGGGCTCATCATCGGACTGGGATTTCTGCTGATCATCTCGCTGGTGGTCAGTGCGGCACTGGCCGCGCTGGGACGCTGGTGGGGCGGATGGTTCGAGGGCTGGCAACTGCTGCTGCAGATGCTCAACTTCGTGCTGTCCTTCGTGGTGTTCTCCACGCTCTTCTCGATGATCTACAAATTCATGCCGCGCGTGACGCTGTCCTGGCATGACGTGTGGATCGGTGCGGTGGCGACCACGGTGCTCTTCATCATCGGCAAATACCTGATCGGCCTCTATCTCGGCAGCACCGGCATGACGTCCGGCTTCGGCGCGGCCGGTTCGTTTGCGCTGCTGCTGCTGTGGATCTACTACTCGGCCCAGATCTTCCTCTTGGGCGCCGAGTTCACCTGGATCTACGCCAACAATTTCGGTTCACGCGCAAAACGCCAGCGGCTGGTCAATACGGTAGAAGACCATCACGTGAGCCTCCAGCAGGCTCAGCAGGTGGTGCGTGCGGGAGACAGCACCCGCTGAACCGGCAGCATGGCCGTGCATTCTTCGACGGCCCACTGGCGCAGGGTATCGCCAAATCCGCCGCGCGCCTTGCTGGCGCTACGCGTACTGGTGACCACACGTACGCGCGCACTCCAGGCGATGTGCGCGTCGATGGCCTGCAAGGCCTGCACCAGTCCTACGTCCTCGTGACAGGCCAGCGGCGGAAATCCGCCCGCGCGTGCATAGGCTTGCGCGCAGACGCCGAAATTGGCGCCGTGGATATGGCGGTGCCCATCCTGATCGTGATAGTCGCGCGCAAAGCGCTGCTGTACTTCCGGCGGATGATCGCGCCAGCTGTCCGGCGTGACGGTGCCGCAGACGGCGTCGGCCTGCAGCTGCAATTGCGACGCCAGCCAGTCGGGCGCCACCAGCGTATCGGCATCGGTAAAGGCCAGCCAGCGCGCACCCTCGGCAATGAGCGCCTGGGCGCCGTGATGGCGCGCCTGCCCGACATTGCGCACCTGCAGCGGCAGCACCATCACCGGATGGCGCCGGGCAATCGCCTCGGAGGCATCGCTGCAACTGTCGAGCACCACCGCGATGCGTACCGCTTCACCCTGCAGCTGCGGATGCGAAGCCGCCTTGCGGGCCGCGCGCAGGCAAGCGTGCAGGGTGGCTTCTTCGTCGTGGGCCGGGATGACGATGCCGATCATGCTCTCTCCTCGGAGGTGATGGTGGGCTGCGCGGATCAGATCCTGCGCCAGAGATCGATGAGGATGTCCTCGTCTTCATAACAGGCCTGGCGCTTCAGGCGCGCGTGGGCATCGATGAGCTGGTGCATGGGCCGCGTGGCCAGCAAGCGGTCATCAAAATCCTTCTTCCAGTGGCAGGCCAGCAGATGCCCGGCCGGCGCCAGCGTGGCGGCGGCCAGCGCCACCATCTCGGCCATGTTGGGCGCATCGAAGTAGTAGCAGAGCTCCGAGAAGAGGATCAGGTCGACCTGCGGCATGTCGTGCACGCCGGCCGGCCATTGTTCGGGCAGCGACTGCCTGCGCACTTGCACGTGCGGCAGGTGGGCCGTCTTCTCGCGCGTGATGCGCACGGCCTCCTCGCAGAAATCGGAAGCCATCAGCCACTGGCAGCGCTCGGCCAGTTGCAGGGTCAGCTCACCGCTGCCACATCCGGGCTCGAAGATCGCGCTGCACTGCTGGCGCGGCAGGATCGCTTCGACCAGGGCGCGCTTGCGCTGTTCGTACCAGCTATCCCGGGTCTGCCAGGGATCGTCACTGCCGGCGTAGAGCTGGTCGAAATGGCGGGTGTTTCTCAGCTGTGCTGCCCTCATAGGAAGAACACCTCATACGGCCGCACGAAATGCGCCAGCACACCGGCCGGCAGCACCGGATCACGCTCGCCGTCGCGGCCGATCTGGCTGTGGTAGCAGCGCAGGGCGCGTCGTTTCATCATGCCGGTCTCGGCATCGAAGGCCAGCTTGCGCGCCCGGCCCCAGGGGAATTCCCCGCCCAGCGGCTGCGCCCAGTGCCAGCCCCAGATCGGAACTTCCACCAGCTTGCAGCCCAGTTCATGCTCCAGTTCTGCGGCCACCTCGCCCACGGTTTCATGGTCGGGATGGCCGTCCAGGCGCCAGGGGGCGAAGACGATGTCGGTATGGCGCAATTGCGCAATCAGCCAGGCCTTCAGTTCCAGCCGGTGCTGGCGGACCTGGCCGTCGGGAATGCGCGCCCGCAGGATCTGCGCCTGGCCTGCGCCCAGGCATTCGAGGGCTGCCTTGCTCTCGGCAGGGCGCAACAGCGGCAGGCGCGAGGCCAGCGCAGAGGACTCCGGGTGACTGCGCTCGCCATCGCTGACGGCGACTATAGCGATTTCCCGCATCATCCCGGCGAGCTGGGCGATGAGTCCGCCACAGCCCAGGGTCTCGTCATCCGGATGCGGTGCCAGGATCACGGCACGCGAGCGTGCCGGTACCAGGTGGCATAGCTCCAGTTCGGGCAGGGCGTGCAGGCGCTGGCAGGATTGCCAGGCTTCTTCGGCCGTGCCGTGCGTGATATCGATATGGCGGGCATGGACCGCCGCATTGGCCGGCGGCGTGGGGTTCACAACAAGCATGGGGAAGGCTCCTCTTCAAGGCTGGCCTGGGCCAGCGCCGCCAGGTCGCGTTCGGCGTGGCTCTGGCGCAGCCACACCGGCAGGTCGGCCAGCAGGCGCGCACTGCGCCGGCTGCCGCAATAGGGATGGGGACCGAGGGCCGCGCCCAGGTCCTCGATGATCTGCAGGCAGGCGCGCTCCATGATGAGACGGGTACGCAGCGCTTCCTGCATGAGTTTGGTGCGAGGGTGGGCGTCGATGCGTGCGGCGCTTTCGCGCAGGCAGGCGGCCGCTGAATGCTGCTGGCACAGGGCGTGGCCCAGCCGGGCCAGCGCGTGGCTGTCTGCACGCTGCGCCAGGCCTTGGCGCAGGACGGATACCAATGCGGTAGCAGCGCCGTACCAGCATGCGGCAATGCCGATGCCTCCCTGCCAAAAACCAGGACGTTCCAGATAAAAGCCGGGAGCCCCGATCACTTGTGCGCTCACGCCCTGCAATTGCAGGCGGGCGGTGCGGGTGGCGGCCATGCCGATGGCGGCCCAGTCGTCCTCGATGAGGGTCACGCCCGGCTGGCCCAGTTCGATGGCCAGCAGCCAATAGCGGTCTTGCTCGTCGCGATGGCCGAGCAGGGCGTGGGTGACGGCGGCCGCGCCCGAGCACCAGGATTTTTCGCCATCCAGAAGGAGGCGATCGCCTTGCGCGCGCATGCGCAGGCTGCCCGGCCGACCCTGTGCGCACCACACGCCCCAGATGGAATGTGGTGGGACCGGCACGTGGGCTTCGGCCAGGATGGCGAGCGCATCGGTATGCGCCTCGAACAGTTTGGCCAGCGACAGGTCCTGCGCGGCCACCGTCGCCAGCGCCTGCCAGCGCGACAGTGTCTCGCCATGGCCCGGCAGGGGCAGGCGGTCCAGACCTGCTACCACCAGCTGGCGCAACAGGCGCGCGGCGACAGTGGACAGTTCGGCATGCGTGGCTTCCTGCAGCGCAGGCGCAATGAATTCTTCCAGCGCTGCAGGCAGCGAAGGGCAGGGCGGGGCGTAGCGGCGGGCGGTGCTGCTCATCATGATGGGGTAGCCGGGAACAGGGGCGCGCAGGCAGCGCAATGATGGGCAGTATGCGCGCCGGTTCGCCCGCAAGCTGTCGGCGCGCTGCTGTGTTTGCCGTAGGATTTCATTAAGCCTGGTCTTCTCTCACGGCCGCGCTGTTGCTGCTTTGGCGATGCTGTAGGAGTGCGGCGCGCAGTAAATCCGAGTGGCGCCTACAGCCAAATGCGCGCGGCTCTTCCATCATTGCAAGCTGGACGCAAAGTGTTTCTTGCGCCGCGCCAAAGGGCGACCACGTGACCATGCAGGGCGCCCCCCACGAATGCATCACGCTCGGAGAAGCGACATGAAAACCAAGGACATCCCCGAAGAAGGCCATTTCGACGAATACAACAATGCAGCCGGTGGCTGGGGCTCGGTCAAGGCACTGGGCGCCATCCTGCAGCAGGAGCACGTCATCGCCACCGGTACGCGCATCCTCATGAAGCAGAACAAGCCTGACGGTTTTGCCTGCGTCAGCTGTTCCTGGGCCAAGCCGGCTGATCCGCATCTGTTCGAATTCTGCGAGAACGGCGCCAAGGCCACCGCCTGGGAAATCACCGGCAAGCGCGCCACGCCGGAATTCTTCTCGCAGCACACCGTCACCGAGATGGAAAGCTGGAACGACCTCGAACTGGAATCCACCGGCCGCATCACCGAACCGATGAAATACGATGCCGCCAGCGACCGCTACCTGCCGGTTTCCTGGAGCGAGGCCTTCGATGACATCGCGGCCCGACTGCGTGCGATGGATCCCAGGAAGGTCGTCTTCTATGCCTCCGGCCGGGCCTCGCTGGAGACCTCGTACATGTACCAGCTCATGGCGCGCATGTATGGCACCAACAACCTGCCCGACAGTTCCAACATGTGCCACGAATCCACCTCGGTGGCGCTGCCTGAGACCATTGGCGTGCCGGTGGGTACGGTCATGCTGGAAGACTTTGCGCAGACCGAGTGCATACTCTTCTTCGGCCACAACACCGGTACCAATGCGCCGCGCATGCTGCACCAGCTGGAAGATGCCCGCAAGCGCGGGGTGCCGGTGATCACCTTCAATCCCTTGCGCGAACGCGGCCTGGAGCGCTTCGTCAACCCGCAGTCGCCCAAGGAAATGATCACCCCGGCGCATACCGACATCAGTTCGCAATACGTGCAGATCAAGATCGGCGGCGACACGGCAGCCGCCATCGGCATGGCCAAGCGCATCCTGGAACGCGACGACCGCGCCCGTGCCGAAGGCTTGCCGCGCCTGCTGGACCAAGTTTTCATCGATAAACATACCAGCGGTTTCGACGAGTTCGCAGCCGCTGCGCGCGCAGCCGACTGGGCCGAGATCGAGCGCCACGCCGGTGTCTCGCGTGCAGAGCTGGAACTGGCGGCCGACACCTATGCCGCCGCCGGCCGCGCCATGCTCATGTATGGCATGGGCATCACCCAGCACCGTGAAGCGGTGCGTGCCATCCACATGCTGACCAACCTGCTGCTCATGCGCGGCAATATCGGCAAGCCCGGCGCCGGTATCTGCCCCATCCGGGGCCATTCCAACGTGCAGGGCCAGCGTACCGTGGGCATCACCGAAAAACCCGAGATGGTGCCCAACGACAAGCTGCGTGCGCTCTATCACTTTGAGCCGCCCATGGAGAAAGGTCTCAGTACGGTGGAAGCCTGCGAGAAGATTCGCGATGGCGAGCTCTCGGCCTTCTTCATGCTGGGCGGCAATTTCGTGCGGGCCATTCCGGATCATGGCGTCCTCGAGCCGGCCTGGCGCAAGTTGCCGCTGACGGTGCAGGTCGTGACGCACTTCAATCGTTCCTGCGTGATTCACGGCAAGACGGCCTATGTGCTGCCCTGCCTGGGCCGCATCGAGATCGACCGTCAGCGCGGTGGTGAGCAGGCTGTCTCGGTGGAGGACAGCACCGGCTGCATGCATGGCTCGCGCGGCCGCGTCAAACCGGCCTCGCCGCACTTGCTCTCGGAACCGGCGATCGTGGCCGAACTGGCCAAGCGCCTGCTGCCTTTCAATCCGCATGTGGACTGGGATGCCTGGGTCGGTGACTATGCGCGCATCCGCGATGCCATCGAGGCGACCTATCCGGACATCTTCCGCGACTTCAATGCGCGCATGTGGACCCCGGGCGGTTTTGCGCGTCCGCTGGCCGCGCGCGAGCGACAGTGGAAGACTCCCAACGGCCGGGCCAACTTCAAGACCCCGGACGGGTTCGATCCCGACCCGGACATGCCCGGCGATGCACCGGGTGTTTTGCGCTTGATGACCACGCGCGGTGACAGCCAATTCAACACGACCGTCTATTCGCTGGATGACCGCTTCCGTGGCGTGTGGGGGACGCGCCGCGTGCTGCTGATGAACCTGCGGGACCTGCAGCAGCAAGGATTGGGCGCGGGCGATTTCGTGACGGCCGAGACGGTGTCCGACGATGGTGTAGAGCGCCGGGTGGAGCATCTTCGCGTGGAACCCTTCGATATTCCCGTCGGTTGCGTGATGGGCTATTTCCCTGAACTCAACCGGCTCATCCCGCTGTTCCACCACGCACGCGGCAGCAAGGTGCCTGCGGCGAAGTCGATTCCGATCCGGTTGATTCCGGAAATTGGGGAGCCGGTGTTGTCCTGATTCGTTGTGTGCGCGTGTTCGTCGAACTATCTCGGAAATTGATGAAAATAGAACCAGTCGACTTGCGCTGTGGTCATGAGCTTGGCAAGCTCCGGCATTCTTCAGGAGACTGCCATGCATCAGCCATTACGCTGCCTCACGTACGTACCCAATGAGGTCGTCGGTTTGATGATCCAGCACCAATGGACCGCCATACGCAGCTGGCGCGAACATCTGAATCTGACCCAGCAAGAAGTCGCTGCCCGCATCGGTATCTCGCAGTCTGCCTATGCGCAGCAGGAAAGCAGCAAGCGCTTGCGTCCAATGTCCCTCGAAAGAATTGCCGCGGCGCTTGGCCTGAGCATCGAACAGCTCGATTTCTGACGCAACCCACCACAAGAAAAAAGGCCCCGCCAAAGCGGGGCCAAGAGGGAACTGAGGAAACCTCAGGGTTACAACACAAAAACACCTTGCGTGCTGCTGTTCATTTCCTGATAAACGATTTATATCGTTTATCAATTATCGGCAATCGGTTAGCGGAAATCGCACCGATCAATACTTCCACATGATCTTCTGCAGTTCCTTGGGATCATTGGTGCGGGTCAGGGCCAGTTCGGCCAGGATGCGCGCCTTCTGGGCATTCTGGTCATCGGTCACCACCCAGTCGTACTTGTCGTCCGGCTGCTCGCCATTGCGGATCACCACGCCGCTGCCGGTGCGTGAAGCGCGGATCACCTGCACGCCCTTGCTGCGCACTTCCTGCAGCACCGGCACGATCTGCTCGGCCACGCTGCCGTTGCCGGTGCCGTCATGGATGATGGCCTTGGCACCCGCTGCCACGAAAGCGTCATACGCAGTACGGCTGACGTTGCCGTAGTTGTAGACGATGTCCACGCGCGGCAGGGCGCTGATCTTGTCGATGTCGAATTCGGTCTGGGTGGTATGCGCACGCGCCGGCAGGCGGTAGAAGCTCAGCTTGTTTTCCACCACATAGCCCAGCGGGCCATAGGGCGAGCGGAAGGTCTCGACCTTGAAGGTATTGCTCTTGGTGACGTCGCGGCCGGAATGGATTTCGTCGTTCATCACCACCAGCGTGCCCTTGCCGGCCGCTTCCTTGCTGCCGGCCACCAGCACCGCGTCATACAGGTTCAGTGCACCGTCGGCACCCAGCGCGGTACCAGGACGCATGGAGCCGACCACCACCACCGGCTTTTCGCTCTTCAACACCAGGTTCAGGAAGTAGGCGGTCTCTTCGATGGTGTCGGTGCCGTGGGTGATGACGATGCCGTCCACGTCGCCTTGCTTCAACAGTTCCGAGACGCGCTTGCCCAGCTTGAGCAGGCGCTCGTCATTGAAACTCTCGCTGCCGATCTGGAAGATCTGTTCGCCGCGCACGTTGGCGATCTTGGAAATTTCGGGGACGGCGGCGATGATCTTGTCCACCGGTACCACGGCCGATTGATAGGCGGCCGTGTTGACGCTGGAGGCGCCGGCGCCAGCGATGGTGCCGCCGGTGCCGATGACGACCACGTTGGGCTTCTTGTCCTGGGCGTGCGCCGAGAAGGCGCAGGCCAGCGAGAGGATCATGACCGAACCGATTTTCTTGAAGTGTGCCTGCTGCATTGTTATAAGTCTCCTGGTTGCCACGGTGAGGCCGCTGGGCGATCCGGCTTTTTTTGTTGATCTCTGCAAGCGGATCGCGCGGATGGATTCGCGCACGGTGCGTCGAACGTTGGCGATCATACGAAAGCGGTGCGCTGCTGTCTCATGCTTTTAAAACATGAATGAATGCATGGCATGCATGAGCGCGGCCGCTCCCCGTGCGGCCTGCAGGGGAGTGCGCAAAAACGCAGGTGAAAAAAAAGACCGCTCGCGCGGCCCTTGGCAGATGATCGCCGGTGGGTCAGCTAAAAGAATTCCACCGTATCGTTGGTGGTGATGCCCGAGCGCAGCACGCCCGAATTGACCAGTTCCTGGTAGTAGCAGATGCGGTTGCGGCCGCTCTTCTTGGCGTGATACAGCGCCTGGTCCGCGTGCCCCAGGATCACCACCGGCGTTTCGCGCGCGATGTTGACGAAGCCCAGGCTCACCGTCACCTTGCCGACCTGCGGGAAATCGTATTCCTGCACGTTCTGGCGGAAACGGTCGAAGATCTTGCGCGCATCGGTAAGCGTGGTCGAGCGCAGCAGGATCACGAATTCCTCGCCGCCAAAACGGAAGATGCGGTCATGCGCGCGGAACGAGGCGCGCAGGATGTTGGCCACCAGGATCAGCACTTCATCGCCGTACAGGTGGCCGTAGCGGTCATTGACCTGCTTGAAGTGATCGATGTCCACCACCCCCAGCCAATGGCCCTTGGGTTCATCATTGCTGTCGTGACGGCGCTCGTCGTGGTCCAGCGAATGCGCTTCATGCGGGGCGATGGCGAAAGCGTAGCGGGTGAACTGCTCGTCGAAAGTCTTGCGGTTGAACAGGCCCGTGAGCGCATCGCGCTCGCTGTAGTCCAAGAGGCTCTGGTAATTGCAGTAGACGTGGAAGATGCCCTGGATCACATCCAGCATGGTCGGCGCAAAGGGCTTCTGGCTGCGGATCTCCAGGCAGGAATTCATCTTGCCGTGCAGCCAGACCGGCAGCCACAGCACGTGTTCGCCGGCGGAAGTGGTTTCGCGGAATTCGTTGAGGTGATTGCGGATACAGGCCAGCATGGCAGGATAGGCCGACAGCGGTTCCTTGGGGTCATCGCTGGTCAGTTCGGCGATGGTGTGCACGGCGCCGTCGCGGATGACCATCTTTTCCTGCACGAAGTATTCATCACGCAGGGTGAAGATATCCAGCATGCGGATGGCCTGCACTTCGGTAAGCTGGTACAGCGCGGAGATGACGGAGATGGCCAGGCGGGAATGCTCCCGGTGGGCCGTGATTTCTACCAGATGCTTGAGCAGCGGTTGTTTCATCTCGTCGTCGATGTCCTGCATGAGCCCATTGTTCTATGTATGGTCGGTACTCGGCTGTGCTTGCCCGGCATCCTCCGCACCGGGCTGGCTCACATGCCTTCAGCAAGTACCGGGCCAGTTGGCCGGCACGCAGATTTGGCCAAGCGTGTCGCAGCGGAACGAAGACAATCCCGATGCAAGATTCACACCATCAAGCTAGCACGGAAGCCAGACGATTTTACAGGGGGCAAGCATGGGAAAGAAGCAGTTTCTGCATTTCACTACAGAAAATTTGCGCTTTCATTGCCGCTTGGAAACTTTAAATCTGACGTGACTTTTACTTACGTGCGGCTTGGTGAGTTTTTCTGTCAGCCGCTCCCTTGCGCGTCCATAAGTAGCCCCACAAAGCAGGCGGGCCGTGGCGTAGAGGTCAGCAGGGCATTTTCTGCCAAGGGCTTGCCTGTGTTCTCATGGGCCGGAAATGGACGAGCCGGTTATGCAAAAAACTTACAAAAATCGCCGGTGCAGGACCGGCGATCATTTGTTTATATCATTTAGTACTGTGTTCGTGATTTCCGATAGTCAGTACTGCATGGCAGGGCTCAAGCGTAGATGATCAGCAGGGCCACAGCGATGATCAGGCCAAACTTGGTGATCTTGTAGACGGTCTTGTTCCAGTTCTTGAAGCGGCGGCGATACTGGCCGGCCAGCCAGACGAAGCGGAACATCTTGTTAACGCGCCCGGTCTGGTCGCCGGTCTCATTGGGGGAGGCGGCGGCGGTCATCATGGTGCGGCCGAGGAAGCCATTGATGGCTTCTGCCCAACGATAGCGCAGGGGACGTTCGACGTCGCAGAAGAGGATGATACGGTTCGTCTCGGATCCGTTCTGCGCCCAGTGGATGAAGGTCTCGTCAAACACCACGCTCTGGCCGTCGCGCCAGCTGTAGCGCTGGCCGTCGACTTCGATGAAGCAGCGGTCATCGTTGGGCGTCACCAGGCCCAGGTGGTAGCGCAGCGAACCGGCGAAGGGGTCGCGGTGCGGATTGAGGGTGCCGCCCGGGGCCAGCTCGGCGAACATGGCCGCCTTCACGGAGGGGATGCGCTTGAGGATTTCCACGGTCTTGGGGCAGAACTTCTCGGCCGAGGGATGGCTGGCGTTGTACCACTTCAAGTAGAAACGCTTCCAGCCGGCCTTGAAGAAGGAATTGAAACCGGCATCGTCATTCTTTTCCGCCGCCTTGATCTTGGCCATCTCGCGCAGGGCCACGGCTTCGTCGCGGATCACTTCCCAGTTCTGGTCGATGAGGGCCAGGTCATCGAACTGCTTCACGGCCGGGTAGGGCACGGCCGGTACGCGCGAAAACGCGTACATGAACAGGTTGATGGGCGACATGATCGAGGAGTGATCGAAGAACTGCCGCAGGAAGGGCAGGCGCACGCGTCCACGGAAATGGATGAACAGGATGGAAAACAGATAGATGAAGACAATTGCCCACTTCATTGCAGGGTCCTTTGATGGTGCAGGCCTTTTCAAATGAAAGAAAAGGCTGTGACGGATATCCGTCCATATGGGGTCAGGGCCGGGAAGATCAACGACAGCGGTCCGTCAATGGCGGGCCGGCAGGCAGCAATATGCGCTCAAAGGAGTCATGATGCTGCAAGATAAGCGATGATGGGCTGAAATCCCGGTGGCTGCGCAGGTCCGGCAAGATGCCGGCAACGCAAGGCAAGCGAGGATTCTACACCAAGGGCAAGCCGGTGTTTGTAAGGGCGCTGATTGCCGCATGTGAAGATTCCTGCAACAAACGCATGCGCTGACCCAGATCAAGCGGGCAAAAAAAAGGACCGGGCAATCCGGTCCTTTCGGGGGCGTGAACGAAAACGCTCAAGCAGCCTGGGTCACGACCTGGCGGGCGCGGTTCCAGCGGGGCAGTCCGGTGAAGGCGAAATCGATTTCCGGCACGTGGCCCGAGACGATCTCGGCAATCGCCCGGCCGGAGCCGCAGCCCATGGTCCAGCCCAGGGTGCCATGACCGGTGTTCAGATACAGGTTGGCGAACTTGGTCTTGCCCACGTAGGGGACGTTGGACGGGGTCAGCGGGCGCAGGCCGGTCCAGTAGGTCGGGTTCTCGTAGTCGCAGCCATCCGGGAACAGTTCACGGGTGCGGCGGGTGATGGCTTCGCAGCGGGTGGTGTTGAGTTCACGGGTGTAGCCGTTCAGTTCGCAGGTGCCGGCCACGCGCAGGCGGTCGCCCAGGCGCGAGACCACCAGTTTGTAGCCGTCGTCGGTGAGCGAGACGGTGGGGGCGGCGTCCGGATTGGTGATCTGGTAGGTGGCCGAATAACCCTTGCCTGGGTAGAGCAGCAGGTCGATGCCCAGCGGCTTGACCAGTTGCTGCGAGAAGCTGCCCATGGCGACCACGAAGGTATCGGCCTTCAGGACTTCATGGCGGCCGTCCGGGTTGATGACTTCCACGCCGGTCACGCGGGCGGCAGCGCCTGCGCCTTCGGTGATCAGGCGGGTGATGCTGGTGGAATAGCGGAATTCGACGCCGGCTTCTTCGCTCTTCTTGGCCAGGCCCGTGGTGAGCTTGAAGACGTCGCCCGATTCATCGGTGGCGGTGAAGTCGCCGCCGACGATCTTGTTGCGGATCGAGGCCAGGGCCGGTTCGATGCGCACCACTTCATCGGCGCCAATGGATTCGCGCGGGCAGCCCAGGTCGCGCATGAGCTTGGCGGCAGGCAGCGAGTCCTGGAATTCTTTTTCTTCGGTGTAGAAGTGCAGGATGCCGCGGGTCAGGTGGTCGTACTGGATGCCGGTGTCGGCGCGCACGGCTTGCAGGGTCTGGCGGCTGTATTCGCACAGGGCGACGATGTTGCGGATGTTCTCGTCGGTGCGGGCGGCGGTGCACTCACGCAGGAAAGCCACGGCCCACTTCCATTGCAGCCATTCGGGACGGAAGCGGTAGAGCAGCGGGGCGTCTTCCTTGCCCAGCCATTTGAGGACCTTCATCGGGGCGGCCGGATTGGCCCAGGGTTCAGCGTGCGAGACCGAGATCTGGCAGCCGTTGGCGAAGCTGGTTTCCTGCGCTGCGCCGGGCTGGCGGTCGATGACGGTGACGTCGTAGCCCTGCTTCTTCAGGAACCAGGCCGAAGCGGTTCCGATAATGCCTGCGCCCAATACGATCACTTTCATCTCACTCTCCCGGTTTTGCATGAACTTGCTGTGGTTGTTCGGACGTTCGCATTTGCGAATTCAAATGCGAACAATGCAAGCATTGTAAGAAAAGCGTGATTTCCAATGTGGTCAATACTGGCCGGATTTTTTATGAATAAAAAGGCTGAAGCCACATTTTTATTCAAAAGAAAAAGAAAACTCCCGCCGGATTTACATTTTGGAAGATGTAAAGCGCGCCATCTCTTCCGCCACGGCGCGCTCGACCGTTTCGGTGAGGGCATCGCGCAGGCCTTCCCTGACGCGCTGCATCACGATATCGGAAAGATGGTCCAGCGCCAGCGCCATCTGGTCCTGCAGGTGTTGGTGCAGCACGGTATCGACGCGTTCGAGCAGGCTTTGCAGGACGTTTTCGCGGATTTCCTGTTCCCACTGGCGGTATTGTTCGGCGGCCGGGGTGACCGGGGACATCGGCGTCATCACCGGTGCGGCGGCTGCAGGCGCCTGGTAATGGGTATTGGCGGGCTGGGTGTGGAAGGCACCCGGCTGCAGGGGGGCGGCGTAATCCGGGGCCGGGGGCGCGGGCTGGGTCAGCGGGATGACCTCGGTGAGCAGGGGGATGCTATTGTCGTCGTGGTTCATGGCGTGAGCGGGCGGGGCGGGCTCAGGCGGCCACGTGGTGCGAGAGGGGATAGCCGCGTTCCTTGTAGAAACGGTAGCGGTCGCGGCCGGCGGCCTTGTCGGCATCGTCGGCGGAAATGATTTCCAGCAGGCGTTCGAAGCGCGCGAAATGCGCGGGGGTGTCGCTGCCCAGGTTGATGAGGATCTGGTGGTGCGGCAGGTCGGCGCTGTCGTCGGCGGTCAGGATGATGGGCGTCTGCGCGGCCAGCGGGTCGCCGGCCATCACGTGCGGCAGGAAATCCTGCTCGGAAAAGCTCCAGAGCGCCTGGTCCAGCTGCTGCAATTCGGCACGGTCGGGGGTGCGTAGTACCAGGGTGGCACCGGAAGCGCGCGCCTTGCGCACCAGACGGCACACGTAGGCGATCTTTTGCGGGACGTTGCTGTGAAAGTCGATTCGGGTCATCCCGCCAGTATAGTGGGTCGCGGTGCAGCGTGCCATCTGGACGGGGCAAACAAAAACGGCCCGCCGTGGTGGCGGGCCGTCATCAAAGGCCGTCTTGCGGGGCGCAAGCGGGATTAAGCTGCCATCCCGCTATGCCGCAGCAAGGCATCAATGCTCGGCTCCCGCCCACGGAACGCCTTGAAAGACTCGATGGCCGGACGCGAACCACCCACAGCCAGGATTTCCTGCTGGAAGCGGCGGCCGGTTTCCAGCGAGATCACATTGCCGCTGCTGGCGGCCGCTTCCTCAAACGCACTGTATGCATCCGCCGACAGCACTTCAGCCCACTTGTAGCTGTAGTAACCCGCCGCATACCCGCCCGCGAAGATGTGCGAGAAGGAATGCTGGAAGCGGTTGAATTCCGGCGGGCGGATCACGGCAACACGGTCGCGCACACTGTCGAGCAGTTGCTGCACGGTTTGCTGGCCACCGGCTTCATATTCATGGTGGATCAGCATGTCGAACAGCGAAAACTCCACCTGGCGCAGCATCTGCAGGCCGGACTGGAAGTTCTTGGCGGCGATCATCTTGTCATACAGCGCGCGCGGCAGCGGCTCGCCGGTCTCGGCATGCGCAGTCAGCTGCTGCAGCACATCCCATTCCCAGCAGAAGTTCTCCATGAACTGCGAGGGCAGTTCCACCGCATCCCACTCCACGCCGGAAATGCCGGACACGCCCACTTCATCGACCTGCGTCAGCATGTGATGCAGGCCATGGCCGAATTCGTGGAAGAGGGTGATCACTTCATCGTGCGTGAACAGGGCCGGCTTGGCCACGCCATCGACCACCGCAGGTTCGGTGAAATTGCAGACCAGGTAGGCGATCGGGGTCTGCACGCCCTGCGCGGTCAGGCGGCGGGCACGGGCGTCATCCATCCAGGCACCGCCACGCTTGCCGGAGCGGGCATAGAGGTCCAGGTAGAACTGGCCCACCAGCTGGCCATCACGCTCGATGCGGTAAAACTTCACATCCTTGTGCCACACCGGCGCAGTATCAGGCTTGATCTGCACGCCGAAGAGCTGCTGCGCCACCTGGAACAGGCCGCCGACCACCTTGGGCTCGGGGAAATATTGCTTCACTTCCTGTTCCGAGAAGGCGTAGCGCTGCTCGCGCAGTTTTTCGGAGGCATAGGTGCTGTCCCAGGCCTTCAGTTCGTCCAGGCCCAGCTTTTCACGGGCGAAGGTCTTCAGTTCTTCATAGTCCTTCTGGCCGAAGGGGCGGGCGCGCTGGCCCAGGTCTTCCAGGAAGGCAATCACTTCGCCGGGCGACTTGGCCATCTTGGCCACCAGCGACACTTCAGCAAAGTTGGCGTAGCCCAGCAATTGCGCTTCTTCCTTGCGCAGTTGCAGGATCTGGTCGATGTTGCCGCTGTTGTCCCATTCCGGCTTGACGCCCAGCTCGGACGCCTTGGTGGCGTTGGCACGGTAGATCTTCTCGCGCAGCGCGCGATTATCTGCATATTGTAGCACCGGGAAATACGAGGGGAAGTGCAGCGTGAACTTGTAGCCGGGCTTGCCATCCTTCTCGGCGGCGGCCCGTGCAGCTTGCTTCACATCGGCCGGAAGCCCGGACAATTCGGCCTCGTCCTCGACGAAGAGGGCGAAGTCATTGGTGGCGTCCAGCACGTTTTCGGAGAAACGGGTGGTCAGCATGGCCTGCTTTTCCTGGATCTCTGCGAAGCGTTCCTTCTTGTCGTCGGCCAGTTCGGCACCCGACAGGCGGAAGTCGCGCACGGCATTGTCCACCACCTTGCGGCGCGCGGCCGACAGCGAGGCGAAGGCCGGGCTGGCCTGCAGGGTCTTGTACTTCTCGAACAGCGCCAGGTTCTGGCCCAGCGCGGTCCAGAATTCCACCAGGCGCGGCTGGTTCTCGTTGTAGGTGGCGCGCAGGGCCGGGGTGTCCATGACCGAATTCAAGTGGCCGACCACGCTCCAGGCGCGGCCCAGCTTTTCGGTGGCGGACTCCAGCGGCTCGACGAAATTGTCCCAGGTGACTTCGGCCATCGGTGCTTCCAGTTCGGTGACCAGGCGGCTGGCGTCGGCCAGCAGCTTGTCCAGGGCCGGGGTGACGTGCTCCGGCTGGATGGCATCGAACTGGGCATAGCCCGAGAAATCGAGCAGGGGATTGGCGGCGATGTCAGTGGTGGTCATGGGCTCTCGTTTCTCTGAAAACATCCGGCAGCCAGGCTGCCGGAGGGTATTGCGCTAAGGGCGTGCCGATCAGCTGCGTTCGGCGGCTTCGATGGTGTTGACCAGCAACATGGTGATGGTCATCGGACCCACGCCACCCGGCACCGGGGTGATCCAGCCGGCGACTTCCTTCGTATTGGCGAAATCGACGTCGCCGCACAGCTTGCCGTTGTCATCGCGGTTCATGCCGACGTCGATGACGACTGCGCCAGGCTTGACCATGTCGGCGGTGACGATGTTGCGCTTGCCGGTGGCGACCACCAGGATGTCGGCCTGGCGGGTGTGGTGGCCGAGGTCACGGGTCTTGGAGTTACAGATAGTGACGGTGGCACCGGCTTGCAAGAGCAACATCGCCTGCGGCTTGCCGACGATGTTCGAGGCACCGACCACCACCGCATTGGCGCCACGCACCGGGTAGTCGATCGATTCCAGCATCTTCATGACGCCATAGGGGGTGCAGGGGCGGAACAGCGGCTGGCCGGTCATCAGCAGGCCGGCGTTGCTGACGTGGAAACCGTCCACGTCCTTTTCCGGGGCGATGGCTTCGATCACCTTGTGGGCATCGATATGGGCCGGCAGCGGCAGCTGCACCAGGATGCCGTTGATCTTGGGATCGGCGTTGAGGGCGTCGATGCGGGCCAGGAGCTCGGCTTCCGTCATCGAGGCTTCATATTTTTCCAGCACGGAGTGCAGGCCGTTGTCCTGGCAGGCCTTGACCTTGTTGCGCACATAGACCTGGGACGCCGGGCTGTCGCCCACCAGGATCACGGCCAGGCCGGGTTGCTTGCCTTGGGCGGTGAGGGCGGCGGCGCGCTGGGCTACTTCGGCGCGCAGTTGTTGGGAGAGCAGGTTTCCGTCGATCAGTTGGGCAGACATGGCAGATAAGGCTTTAGAAAGTGAAGGGCAGGGCTGGGAAGACAGCGCCCGGGCAGGCCGGGGCCACTCAAGGCGCAAAGCACCGGAACCCGTGATTATAAAGCCAGGCGGCGGGCCAGACGAAATGCCGGCGCGAGTCGACATGTTGCTGGATTGCAAATGTTTTTTGCTGCAATTTCCTTCATCTTGGCATTTGGGGTGGCGCACGACGGGGATTTGCATTTTCGGTTATGCTCCCGCATCCTGAAGCCCCAGCTGCTAGTACATAGCAACAAGAACCAAGGACTACCGCATGACCGATCTCCTCACCCGCCGCCTGCAACAGCTTTCCCAGCCGCATCATCTTGCGCTGCTGGGCCAGGGCCTGCGCGGCGTGGAACGGGAGACGCTGCGGGTGGACCGCCAGGGTCATCTGGCCCGCACGCCCCATCCGCCAGCGCTGGGTTCGGCCCTGACCAATGACCTGATCACCACCGATTATTCGGAGTCGCTGCTGGAGTTCATCACTCCGGCCATGCCTGACATCGCCGATGCCCTGCAGCGCCTGGACGAGATCCACCGCTTTGCCTATGCCAAGCTGGATGGCGAATCCCTCTGGAATGCCTCCATGCCCTGCGTGCTGCCGCCGGAAGACGAGATTCCCCTGGCCTGGTACGGCAGCTCGCACATCGGCATGTTGAAGCACGTCTACCGCCGCGGCCTGGCGCTGCGCTATGGCCGCACCATGCAGTGCATCGCCGGTATTCACTACAACTTCTCTTTAAGTGAAGACTTGTGGGAAGTCCTGCGGGACGGCGACGACACCGTCGATCCTTCCCTGTCGCGCCGCGATTACCAGTCCGAGCGCTACATTGCCCTGATCCGCAACTTCCGCCGCTACAGCTGGCTGCTGATGTACCTGTTCGGTGCTTCGCCGGCGGTGGCGACCAATTTCCTGCGCGGGCGGCCGCACCAGCTGGAGACGCTCTCCGACGACACGCTCTTCCTGCCCTACGGCACCAGCCTGCGCATGAGCGACCTGGGCTACCAGAACCACGCCCAGGCCAACATCACCCCGCATTACAACAACCTGCCGGCCTACATCCGCAGCCTGGCGCATGCGGTCAGCGAGCCGTATCCGCCGTATGAAGCCATCGGCACCAAGCGCGATGGTCAATGGGTGCAGATCAACACCAACATCCTGCAGATCGAAAACGAGTTCTACTCGGCGATCCGCCCCAAGCGCGTCATCAACAGCGGCGAGCGCCCGGTGCAGGCGCTGTCGGCGCGCGGCGTGCAGTACGTGGAAGTGCGCTGCATGGACATCGATCCCTTCAATCCGCTGGGCATTGGCCTGGAAGCGGCGCGTTTCCTGGATGTGTTCCTGCACTTCCTGGCGCTGGAATCGAGCTGCCTGACCTCGGACGAGGAGGGCGTGGAAAACCGCGCCAACTTCCTGGCCACCGTCAAGGAAGGGCGCCGTCCCGGCTTGAAGCTGCAGTTCAAGGGCGAAAGCCTGTTGCTCACCGACTGGGGCCAGCAACTGCTGGACCGCATGGAACCGGTCGCCGACCTGCTGGACCGTCATCTCGGCGGCACCCAGCACCGCGACAGCCTGGCCGTGCAGCGCGCCAAGCTGGCCGATCCCGACAGCACCCCCTCGGCGCGCGTGCTGCGCGAGATCCGCGAAGCCGGCAATTCCTTCCCGGCCTATACCCTGGCCACCAGCCAGCGCCAGGCCGCCGAACTGATCGCCCGTCCGCTCTCGCCCGCCAAGACGGCTGACTTCGTGGCCATCGCCCAGGCCTCGCTGGATGCCCAGCGCGACATCGAGCGCACCCAGGTCGGTGACTTCGATACCTTCGTGGCGGCCTACCGGGCCAGTACCCTGGGCAATATCGCCATTTGATTGCGGACCTTCCGCTTCATTTATAGTGAGCAATCCCTGAACGATATGCAAAACGGCAACGCCTCGTCCCTTGACGAGGCGTTTTTGCTTGTCGGCCGGAAAGGCCGGTCATTGCTGCCTTGGCAATTCTTTTTGTTCACTTTTATGGTGCGAAATATGCCGCTTAAGGCCCTCCCGACGGCCTTTGCGGCATTGCAAACAGGTCAAGGAAACCCCGCTCACAGGGCGATATAGTAAAAATACGAGGCCCTGGAAGCCCCTGTTCATGCCGCTTTGCAGCATATTTTCGCATTATGAAATTGATTATCGTAATTTGAAAATCAAAAATTCCCTGATAAAATTCGTCGTCCACACGGCTGGAAGACCGTACATTTAAGCCTGTTTCGCCTCCAACGCCTTGCCCCACGGGCCGGGAAGGATTGCGGCACAGGCAACACATGGCGCTTTTCCTGCAACACCTGCCGGCGGCATTGCGTACTGAATGAACCGACCGACCCGCCTGGTCCACCCGACCGGACGGATCTCTCAACAACCAGGAGACATGACATGTCAGCCCAAATCGATCAAGTTCTGGCGCAGGCCGCCAACGATCCCGATGTGATGGAAACCCAGGAGTGGCTTGACGCCCTCGAAGCCGTGATCGAAAAGGAAGGCCCGGACCGCGCCCACTACCTGATGGAACGCATGGTCGATCTGGCGCGCCGCCGTGGTGCCCACATCCCCTTCTCCAGCAACACGGCCTACGTCAACACCATTCCGGCCGACCAGGGCGAGCACTGCCCGGGCAACCTGGAATATGAAGAGCGCCTGCGCTCCTGGATGCGCTGGAACGCCATGGCCATGGTGGTCAAGGCCAACCGCGTGGATGGCGACCTGGGTGGCCACCTGTCTTCCTTCGCATCGCTGGCCAACATGCTGGGCATCGGCTTCAACCACTTCTGGCACGCCCCGACCGAAGAGCACGGCGGCGACCTGCTGTACATCCAGGGCCACTCCTCGCCCGGCATCTACGCGCGCGCCTTCCTGGAAGGCCGCCTGAGCGAAGACCAGCTGATCCACTTCCGCCGCGAAGCCGACGGCCACGGCCTGTCGTCCTACCCGCACCCCAAGCTGATGCCGGAATTCTGGCAGTTCCCGACCGTCTCGATGGGCCTGGGCCCCTTGATGGCGATCTACCAGGCACGCTTCCTGAAGTACCTGCACGCCCGTGGCATCGCCAAGACCGATAACCGCAAGGTCTGGGCCTTCTGTGGCGACGGCGAAATGGACGAACCGGAATCGATGGGCGCCATCGGCATGGCCGGCCGTGAAAAGCTGAACAACCTGGTCATCGTGGTCAACTGCAACCTGCAGCGCCTGGACGGCCCGGTGCGCGGCAACGGCAAGATCATCCAGGAACTGGAGTCCGACTTCCGCGGCGCCGGCTGGAACGTGGTCAAGGTCATCTGGGGCAGCGGCTGGGACGAGCTGCTGGCCAAGGACAAGGACGGCATCCTGCAGAAGGTCATGATGGAAACCGTCGACGGCGAGTACCAGAACTACAAGGCCAAGGACGGCGCCTTCGTGCGCAAGCACTTCTTCGGCAAGCATCCCAAGCTGCTGGAAATGGTTTCCAAGATGTCGGATGACGACATCTGGCGCCTGACCCGTGGCGGCCACGACCCGCACAAGATCTACGCGGCCTTCAAGGTCGCGCAGGAATCGAAGGACCAGCCGACCGTGATCCTGGCCAAGTCCATCAAGGGCTATGGCTTCGGCAAGGCTGGCGAAGCGCGCAACACCGCGCACAACACCAAGAAACTGGACGACGAAGCCATCCGCGCCATGCGCGACCGCTTCCAGCTGCCGATCTCGGACGCTGAACTGCCCAACATCCCGTTCTTCAAGCCCTCCGACGACACGCCGGAAATGCAGTACCTGCACGAGCGCCGCAAGGCCCTGGGCGGTTACCTGCCGCAGCGCCGCGTCCACGCCGACGAAAAGCTGCCGGTGCCGGAACTGTCGGCCTTCCAGGCCATGCTGGAACCCACCGCCGAAGGCCGTGAGATCTCCACCACCGCAGCCTATTCGCGCGTGCTGACCGCACTGCTGCGCGACCCCAACCTGGGCCAGCGCGTGGTGCCCATCATGGTCGACGAGTCCCGTACCTTCGGTATGGAAGGCCTGTTCCGCCAGATCGGCATCTTCAGCCAGGTCGGCCAGCTGTACGAACCGGTCGACAAGGACCAGGTGATGTACTACCGCGAAGACAAGGCCGGCCAGATCCTGCAGGAAGGCATCAACGAAGCCGGTGGCATGAGCTCGTGGATCGCTGCGGCGACCTCGTACTCGACCAACAACCGCGTGATGATTCCGTTCTACACCTACTATTCCATGTTCGGTCTGCAGCGTATCGGCGACCTGGCGTGGGCAGCCGGTGACATGCGCGCTCGCGGCTTCCTGATCGGCGGCACCGCCGGCCGTACCACCCTGAACGGTGAAGGCCTGCAGCACGAAGACGGCCACAGCCACGTGTTCGCCTCGGCGATCCCGAACTGCATCCCCTACGACCCGACCTTCGCCCACGAAGTCGCCGTGATCATCCATGACGGCCTGCGCCGCATGGTGGCCAACCAGGAAGACGTGTTCTACTACATCACCGTGATGAACGAGAACTACGGCCACCCTGGCATCAAGCCGGGCCAGGAAGAGGGCATCATCAAGGGCCTGTACCTGTTGAACGAAGGCGGCAAGCAAAACCAGCTGCGCGTGCAACTGCTGGGTTCGGGCACCATCCTGCGCGAAGTCATCGCCGCAGCCGACCTGCTGCGCGATGACTGGAAGGTCGACGCCGACGTCTGGTCCGCACCGTCCTTCACCCTGCTGGCCCGCGATGGCCAGGACGTTGAGCGCTGGAACATGCTGCACCCGGCCGAGGCCCCGAAGAAGAGCTACTTCGAGCAATCGCTGGAAGGCAGCGAAGGCCCGATCGTGGTCTCCACCGACTACATGCGCACCTACGCCGAGCAGGTCCGCGCCTTCGTGCCCAAGGGCCGCTCCTACAAGGTGCTGGGCACCGACGGCTACGGCCGTTCGGACACCCGCGCCAAGCTGCGTGAGTTCTTCGAAGTGAACCGTTACTTCGTGACCGTGGCCGCCCTGAAGTCGCTGGCCGATGAAGGCAAGATCAAGCCGGAAGTGGTGGCGCAAGCCATCGCCAAATACGGCATTGATCCGAACAAGCCGAACCCGGTGACCCTGTAAGGACTGCCTGACCGACCATCCCCGCCTCAGCCTGCTGATCGCGGGGATGTGTCGTGTATGGAACTGCCACCCCAACGGGGAGGTCCGCTGCTCAGGCAGCACCTGCCCCAAGCGAACACTTCTCCCGGCCCAGCGCCTGGGAACAGAACAACGGAGCGCATCAGATGAGTCAAGTCGAAGTAAAAGTCCCGGACATCGGCGATTTCAAGGAAGTCGAAGTCATTGAGGTGATGGTCAAGGTCGGCGACACGATCAAGGTCGACCAGTCGCTGATCACGGTTGAATCCGACAAGGCCAGCATGGAAATCCCGTCCAGCCAGGCGGGCGTGGTCAAGGAAATCAAGGTCAAGGTCGGTGACAAGGTTGCCGAAGGTTCGCTGCTGGTGATCGTCGAAGGCGAGGGCGCTGCGGCTGCCCCTGCCGCCGCACCGCAAGCGGCCGCCGCTGCGCCTGCAGCCGCGCAGGCTTCCGCTCCTGCACCTGCACCTGCTGCGGCCCCTGCCGCCGCCGGCGGTGGCACCATCGAGATCGAAGTGCCTGACATTGGCGACTTCAAGGAAGTGGAAGTCATCGAAGTCATGGTCAAGGTCGGCGACACCGTCAAGGCCGAGCAATCCCTGCTGACCGTGGAATCCGACAAGGCCAGCATGGAGATCCCCTCCAGCCACGCCGGCGTCATCAAGGAATTGAAGATCAAGCTGGGTGACAAGGTCGCCAAGGGCAGCATCATCGCCACCATCGAAGCTGCGGGTGGCGCACCGGCTGCTGCACCGGCGCCTGCCGCCGCCGCACCTGCAGCCGCTCCGGCCGCTGCACCGGCTCCTGCTGCAGCCCCTGCGCCGGCCGCTGCTGCCGCACCTGCCATCGCTACCGCATCGGCTACCAGCACCGGCGGCAAGGCCCACGCTTCGCCTTCCGTGCGCAAGTTCGCCCGCGAACTGGGCGTGGACCTCTCGCGCGTGCCGGCCACCGGTCCCAAGGGCCGCATCCTGCAATTGGACGTGCAGAACTTCGTCAAGGGCGTCATGGCCGGTTCCACTTCGGTGGCCGCTGCCGCACCGGCGACCAATGGCAGCGGCTCGGGCATGAACCTGCTGCCGTGGCCGTCGCTGGACTTCAGCAAGTTCGGTGAAACCGAACTGCAACCGCTGTCGCGCATCAAGAAGATCAGCGGTCCCAACCTGCATCGCAACTGGGTCATGATTCCCCACGTGACGCAGTTCGACGAAGCCGACGTGACCGAGTTGGAAGAATTCCGCAAGACCTCCAACGACGCCTTTGCCAAGGCCAAGTCGCCGGTCAAGCTGACCATGCTGGCGTTCGTCATCAAGGCCAGCGTTTCGGCCCTGAAGAAATTCCCGGCCTTCAATGCTTCCCTGGACGAGAAGGGCGAGAACCTGATCCTGAAGAAGTACTACAACATCGGCTTCGCCGCCGATACCCCGAATGGCCTGGTGGTTCCGGTCATCAAGAACGCCGACCAGAAGAGCATCGGCCAGATCGCTACCGAAATGGGCGAACTGTCCGCGCAGGCCCGCGACGGCAAGTTGAAGCCCGCCGACATGCAAGGCGCGACCTTCACCATCTCCTCGCTGGGTGGCATTGGCGGTACTGCCTTCACGCCCATCATCAATGCGCCGGAAGTGGCCATCCTGGGCCTGTCCAAGTCGATCACCAAGCCGGTGTGGGATGGCAAGCAGTTCGTGCCGCGCCTGATGCTGCCGACCTCGCTGTCCTATGACCACCGCGTCATCGACGGCGCCATGGGCGCGCGCTTCTCGGCCTACCTGGCCGACGTGCTGGGCGATCTGCGCAAGTCGCTCCTCTAAGCCACCACCGAACATTACGGAGTCAGGACAATGAGTCTCTCTGAAGTCAAGGTCCCCGATATCGGGGATTTCAAGGAAGTCGAAGTCATCGAGGTGATGGTCAAGGTCGGCGACACCATCAAGGTGGATCAGTCGCTGATCACCGTCGAATCCGACAAGGCCAGCATGGAAATCCCGTCCAGCCAGGCCGGCGTGGTCAAGGAAGTGAAGGTCAAGGTCGGTGACAAGGTCGCCGAAGGCTCCCTGCTGCTGATGGTGGAAGCCGCTGGTGAAGCGGCTGCCGCACCGGCACCGGCCGCTGCACCCGCTCCGGCTGCCGCGCCTGCTGCTGCTGCGCCCGCCGCACCGGCGGCTGCACCGGCCGCTGCCAGCTTCGGCGGCAGCGCCGACGTGCAGTGCGACGTGATGGTGCTCGGTGGTGGTCCTGGCGGTTACTCGGCTGCCTTCCGCGCGGCCGACCTGGGCCTCAATACCGTCATCGTCGAGCGCGATGCGACCCTGGGTGGCGTCTGCCTCAACGTCGGCTGCATCCCTTCCAAGGCGCTGCTGCACGTGGCGGCCGTGATCGACGAGACCGCCGCCATGGCCTCGCACGGCGTGAGCTTCGGCAAGCCCGAGATCGACATCGACAAACTGCGCGCCTACAAGGACAAGGTCATCGGCACCATGACCGGTGGCCTGGCCGGCATGGCCAAGGCCCGCAAAGTGCAGGTGGTCAATGGTAACGGCCAGTTCGCCGGCCCCAACCACATCGAAGTCACTGCAGCGGATGGCAGCAAGAAGGTCGTGCAGTTCAAGCACGCGATCATCGCCGCTGGTTCGTCCGTGGTGAACCTGCCCTTCGTGCCACAGGATCCGCGCATCGTCGATTCGACCGGCGCGCTGGAACTGCGCCAGGTGCCCAAGCGCATGCTGGTCATCGGCGGCGGCATCATCGGCCTGGAAATGGCCACCGTCTATTCCACCCTGGGCGCACGCATCGACGTGGTCGAGATGATGGATGGCCTGATGCAAGGCGCGGACCGCGACATGGTCAAGGTCTGGCAGAAGTTCAACGAGAAGCGCTTCGACAACGTCATGGTCAAGACCAAGACGGTCGCCGTGGAAGCCCTGCCGGAAGGCATCAAGGTCACGTTCGAAGCCGCTGAAGCCGGTGCGACTGCACCCGAGCCGCAACTGTACGACCTGGTGCTGGTGGCCGTGGGCCGCAGCCCCAACGGCAAGAAGCTGTCGGCCGACAAGGCGGGCGTGATCGTCTCCGATCGCGGCTTCATCGCCGTGGACAAGCAGATGCGCACCAACGTGCCGCACATCTTCGCCATCGGCGACCTGGTGGGCCAGCCCATGCTGGCGCACAAGGCAGTGCATGAAGGCCACGTGGCCGCTGAAGCGATTGCCGGCGAGAAGAGCTTCTTCGATGCCAGCGTGATCCCCTCGGTGGCTTATACCGATCCGGAAGTGGCATGGGTCGGCGTGACTGAAGACGAAGCCAAGGCCAAGGGCATCAAGATCGAGAAGGGCCACTTCCCGTGGGCGGCTTCCGGCCGCGCCGTGGCCAATGGCCGTTCGGAAGGCTTCACCAAGCTGCTCTTTGATGCCGAGACCCATCGCATCATCGGTGGGGGCATCGTCGGTACGCACGCAGGCGACATGATCGGCGAAGTGGCGCTGGCCATCGAGATGGGTGCGGATGCCGTCGATATCGGCAAGACCATCCACCCGCACCCGACCCTGGGTGAATCGCTGGGCATGGCCGCTGAAGTCGCCGAAGGGCATTGCACGGACTTGCCGCCGCAGCGCAAGAAGTAATCAGCGATTGGCAGCAGCAAAGAAAAATGGCGGACCCGCGGGTCCGCCATTTTTCATTCTGGCCAGCGCTGTGGGATCAGGCGTTCCGGGGTGCAGCCGCTGCCAGCCCCTTGCCGCGATACAGCACCAGCGTTGCGATCAAGCCGCAGACTGCCGCGAAGCTCATCCAGTAACCGGGAGCCGCCTTGTCGCCCGAGGTTTCGATCAGCCAGGTCGAGACCAGCGGCGTGAAACCGCCGAAGATCGCAGTGGCCAGGCTGTAGGCCAGCGAGAAACCCACCGTGCGCACATGCGCCGGCATCACTTCGGTCAGCGCCACCACGGCCGCGCCGTTGTAGCTGGCGTAGAGGAAGGACAGCCACAGTTCGGTGATCAGCAGGTTCCTGAAGCTGATGTCCGACACCAGCCATGACATCACCGGATAGGCCGTCAGCAAGGTCAGCAGCGTGAAGGCCACCAGTACCGGACGGCGCCCCACGCGGTCCGACAGCGCGCCCATGATGGGCAGCCAGCAGAAGTTGGACAAGCCCACGCAGAAGGTCACGATGAGACTATCGGAAGCCGACAGCTTGAGCACGTTCTTGCCGAAGGTCGGCGTGTAGACCGTGATGAGATAGAAGGAGACGGTCGTCATCACCACCATCATCATGCCGGCCACCACGATCTTCCAGTTCTGGGCGATGGACGCCATGATTTCACCAAAACTCGGATGACGCTTGCGGGCCAGGAATTCTTCCGTTTCCTGCAGCGAGCGGCGGATGATGAAGATGGCCGGCACGATCATGCAGCCGATGAAGAAGGGGATGCGCCAGCCCCATTCACTGATCTGTACCGGCGAGAGCCACTGGCTGACCAGATAGCCGATCAAGGCGGAGGCCATGATGGCCGCCTGCTGGCTGGCCGACTGCCAGCTCACGTAAAAGCCCTTGTTGCCGGGCGTGGCCATCTCGGCCAGATAGACCGACACGCCGCCCAGCTCCACCCCCGCCGAGAAGCCCTGCAGCAATCGCCCCGTCAGCACCAGGATCGGTGCAGCCATGCCGATGGTGGCATAACCGGGCACGAAGGCGATCAGCAACGTGCCGATGGCCATGATGGCCAGGGTCACGATGAGGCCCTGGCGACGGCCTACACGGTCGATGTAGCTGCCCAGGATGATGGCGCCCAGCGGGCGCATCAGGAAGCCCGCACCGAAGGTGCCGAAGGTCAGGATCAGCGAGACGAACTCGTTGTCCGACGGGAAGAAGGTCCTGGAGATGTAGCTGGCATAGAAGCCGTACAGGAAGAAGTCGAACATCTCCAGGAAGTTGCCGCTGGTCACGCGCAGGACGGTGGACAGCTTGGAGTGCTTGGCGGTGCTGCTGGTTGTGGTTGTTGTGGTTGTTGTGTTCATGTCGGTCTCTCTCGTTCTCTCTTGAAGGCAATACTTCGACGCCTTGCTTCACATTGTTCAGCGACCCGCCGGATCCAGGCCGGATGCCTTGATGGCTGCCTCGGCTTCCGGGGAGGCGAGGAAGTCCAGCAACTCCTTGGCCGCCTTGGGTTCATGGGTGCCGACCACCACACCGGCGGAGAAGGGCGTGAGCTGCTGGACGCTCTCGGGGATCGGGCCGATGATGTCGATGCCCTTGACTGGCTTCAATTCGGAGATCTGCTGCAGGCCCACTTCGGCTTCGCCACGGGCGATCACTTCGCCCACCGGTTCGGCCGGGATCATGCGGCCCTTGTAGGCCATCTGCTGGTCGATGCCCAGGCGCTTGAACAGCTTGGTGGAGAGGAAGACGCCGCTGGCGCTGTCGGAGTAGACCACCGAATGGGCGCTCAGCAGCGTGCGCTTGAAGGCATCGATGGTGGAGATGTCCGGCTTGGGGGCGCCTGCCTTGACGGCCAGGCCGATGCGCGAGAGGGCCAGCAGCTTGTGCTCCGACATGGAGACTTTGCCTTCGGCCACCAGCTTGTCCAGCGAGTCGCCGACCATGATGACCAAATCGATCTGCTCACCGCGCTTCATGCGGTTGGGAATGGCTTGCGGGGTTTCGCCCATGGAGGGGCCCCAGCCGGAGATGAGTTTGTGGCCGGTCTTTTGTTCGAACACAGGAGCCAGTGCCTTGTAGGCGGCGGCAAAGCCACCCGAGCTGACCACGTGGAGCTCGGCGGCAGCGGCCAGGGAAGTCATCGCGCCCAGGGCCAGGGCCAGGATGCTGCGTTGGAAAAGTGAAGTGCGCACGGTGCGCGCAGTCGATGTGGAACGGATCATGCGGATCTCCTGTTGGCGTGTTATTTCGATGTTTTGGGGATGAGACCCGGCAGTTTGCGTAGAATCGTTTGAAAAGTTAATTGCAATTATTCTGGGAATTGATAAAAAATGCGCATCAATATCGAGACCGCCGAATTGCAGGCCTTCCTCGCCGTGGCACGCCAGTCGAGCTTTCGGGCGGCCGCCGAAGGCCTGTTCATTACCGCCCCGGCGCTGAGCCGCCGCATCGAGAACTTGGAGCGAGCCTTGCAGGAAAGGCTCTTCGATCGCACCACCCGGCGCGTCTCGCTCACCCCGGCAGGTGAATTGTTCCTGGTGCACGCCCAGGCGGTGATGGAGGAGCTGGAGCTGGCCGTCAAGAGCGTTGAGCAGGGCATGGCGCATCGGCGCGAACAGGTGACGGTGGCTTGCGTGCCCTCGGTGGCCAACAATTTGTTGCCGCTGGTGTTGAAACCCTATGCGCGCACCCATGCCAATGTGCGGGTGCGCATCATCGACGAGAGTGCAGCGGATGTGCTGGAGAGCGTGCGCAAGGGCGAGGCCGATTTCGGCGTCAATTTCATCGGCGCGCAGGAAGCCGAGATCGATTTCGAGGAATTGACGCGCGAGCGCTACCTGGCCGTGATGCCGTCCCATCATCCGCTGGCCGCGCAGAGCACCTTGCACTGGAAATCCTTGGCCGGGGAGAAGCTGGTGTCGGTGTCCTCCAGCAGCGGCAACCGCAGCCTGATCGACAATGCTTTCTCGCGGGTGCCGCAGCGGCCGGTGATCCAGTACGAGACCAATCACGTAGCCGGCGCCATCAGCCTGGTTGCGGCCGGGCTGGGGGTGGCGCTGCTGCCGGAGCTGGCCATTCGCAATGCGCCCTACAAGGGCATCGTGGCGCGGCCGGTGACCAGCCCGGTCCTGAGCCGGGCGATGGGCTTGATTACCTTGAAGGGACGTGTCCTGAAACCGGCGGCGGCGACGCTGGCGCAAGCCTTGCGGGAGGCGATGGCGAGCAAGCCGCGTAAATGATTTTCTGGTGGTGTGGACTGCCTAAATTTTGTGCGGTTTATTGGGAGGGCAGGCGGGGACGGCCTTTTCGTGGGGTGCCTATGCGTTATCCACAGGTTTATGCACATAAAACGGGGATAAGTTTCCAGTGCTGGCGCGGCTTTGGACGGGGTTGCGCAAATTATTTGCAAATCCGTTGGCCATAAAAAAGGCCCTCGCTTGCGAGGGCCTTTTTGTGAATTGTTCTTTGCAGTCCGGGCGCAACTTGTGGCGCTGGCCGGCTTTCGCATCCTGTCGAAAAAACCATTTCCTGCCTGCGCTGAGGGGCGCTTTTGCGGGGTCTTTTTTCGAAGAGGGGGCGATTATATAGCCGTCTGCGGAAAAATGATACTGCTTGCTTCAGAAAATTATTTTCGCTCCGGGGAGGGCGGGTCTTCGCGGCAGCAAGGAGCCCCGCAGAGGGGCTGCAGCGGGAAAAGAGTGCGTCATGGAGACCGCACCGTCAATTCCCCGCTCGAACCGAATGTTGGCCTCGGTAACTGAAATGGCTGAACCCTCGGAAAAGAGCTTGACGACAAGCCATCCCACCATGCCAAGTTGATGGAGCAGATACTCAATGGCGTGCTGGGGATGATGCTCTGCAAGCGCAGTTTCCAAGCGATCAAGGAAGAGGAGTGCAGACTGTTCGGTAAATTCTCTGCCCCGTAAAACGGCGTAGGACTCTCTGGGTTCTGCCAGCACCATGATCCGACGTAACGGAACACGGGTGGAAATGACGATCACATCTTGACGCGCCATTGCTTGAATCGAAGCCTCGATCGTGACTGACACCAAATCACTATGTTCAAGATAAGTATTCATGTCTCAGGGCTCCGGCCTGCGCAGGCCAAGGGTCTGCGCGGTGCCTATGGGTAGCTCAGTGTGCTGCGCAAAATGGCAGCCATCGAATCGATCAGCTGGTTGTCATGGTTGGATGAGAAGTTCATGAAAAATTCGATGTGCCCAGGATCAGGAAGCGCTCCCTTTTCAGCGTGTCCGGGAAAATCAGGATCGCCCGCCAGCATCTCTTCGTTGAACAGCGAAATCCCCCATCCCGCAAGAATCGCCGCCTTCATGGTGGAGGCGTCGTCGCATTCCGTGTGCACGGTCCAGTGCAGGCCAGCCTTGCTCAAGACGTCGAATATGTGCTCCCTGATGAAGGCAGGTGAGGGCAGCATCACCAGCGCAACAGGTTTCCCGGGTTTGACCAGGTTGTCGATGTCCCCAACCCAGACCAGGCGTTCCTTTCGGATGATCTCTCCCCTCAGGTCGCCGGCACGCTGCGCTCCCAGGACGATGTCGAGACTGCCAGCCTGAAGACGGGCCAGCAACTGTTCACTGGGCGCCGTTTGGCAACGGACCTCCAATCTGGGATGAGACCGGCGCAATTCGCTCATCAGGGGAAACAGCATCGAAGGCGCCACGCCCAGATTGAAGCCCAGCCTGATGACGCCTTCCAGGGGCATGCTGGAAAATTGCCGCTGCAAGCGCTCCGACAGTTCCACTATCTGCTTGGCCGTGACAAGCAGTGCATCGCCATCGTGAGTCAGCTCTACCTTGTGGTAGTTTCTTTTGACCAGGACGCGTCCGGTCAGCTCTTCCAGGCGCCTCATCTGCGCGCTCACCGCCTGCTGCGTCAGGCTCAAGCGCTCAGCCACACTGGTAAATGTTCCTTCCTCGCTCAGGTAGACGAACATGCGCATCAGTGCCGGGTCGATGAGTCGGTTATTCAAATAAGTCTCCAGGGAGAAAATTGAGCGATGCCCCTAGCGTGCCGGAAAATGGCGAACAAGCATGCAGCACGCCTGTCGTCCCGCGCCGGGTATTCGATGCGGGGAAATTCAGTCTGACGTGAAGGGATTCTTTCAGGAAGGGGCAGGAACTGCCGCTCCTGTTTCAACGCATCTTCTGCCGCACATCATGCGTCATGTCGCTATCGAGAGCGCAGCATTGACCAGTTTCTCCGGCTTCCCATAGGCATAGCCTTGCCCGGCAGTCGCACCATGAAGGCGCGCGATGTCTTCTGCGAGAACTGTCTCTATCCGCTCCACGAGCAAGATGGCCTTGAGCTCCCTGGCCAGCTCCGCCGCGTTCAACAAGTAGTCATTTGCCCATCCGACCAGGCGCTCCCTGGCAATGGGCGCCACGATCTTGATGACATCCGGGCGAATGATTCTTGCCCTTGATGCCGTGGAAAAATCAACGCCAAAGTCATCCTGTGCAATTTTGATGTGCCTGAGCCGGCATTGATGGACGAACAGTTCAAGCAGGGCAATCTCGATATTGTGCGTCTCGGTAATTTCAATGGTGAGGCGCGTGCAGATCTGTGATACCTGATCGAGCTGGTCCAGGATCTTCTGTGCGTGATACATGATGGAGGCACCCGATACATTGACGGCGATGCAGAGCGTTTCATGCTTCTGAAGCGTTGCCTGCGACGACCGAAGCGCGAATAAATCGATATCGATGATCCAGCCTTGCTGCTCGGCCAAACGGCAGACGTCTTGCGGCGACTCTTCGTTTCCCGGCCGGAAAAGGGCTTCAAAAAACAGTACTCCTCCACTGTAAAAATCAACGACGGGCTGATACTCCATGTGGCTATGCGGATAGCGTAGAGAGATCATGTTGAGTTTCCGAGGCAAGCCTGATGAATGAGTGGATGGTTTTCTCGGCGTGGTTTGGAAATCACGTCTGTCTTCTTCAGCGTATCTTCTTCGCCTGAACAACATCCCCTTTTGAAGAAAATGTTACGGAGCCTGCGGTGCGTCCAATGCGCCCCGACAAGCCGCGCAAGCAAGCCCTCGCTTCGAGACTTGATGGAAACCAATATGGTCGAAAGTCAACACATGCTATGCGGAATCAGGTTTCTTGTTAAACAATTTTTCATTGGTGATTTCACAAATATTTATTGTTTTTTCCCTGGTGAGTTCCCGACTTAGTATGCGTGCAGGAGAGGTGGCCGGGTGTCGCGCCTCAGGATTTGCAGTTCGTATCGTCGCGGGGTTTTTATGGGGAATAAATTGCTCAATCGCCTTATTGATCCGACGTTGATGCAGATGTTTGTCCATCTGCACGAGTTGGGAAGCTTCCAGGCTGTTGCGGAAAAGATGTCGCTCACGGAGCAGTTCGTCGATACACAGATGAGACGGCTGGAAGTGATCGTTGGCCGCAAGCTTCTCTCGGATGATTGCAGGCGGATCGAACTGACCAATGATGGCGAGGTTTTTCTGGCGGCGGCGAGCCAAGTCGTAGAGGTTGCCGCGCAGGTCCGCCAGCATTTTTCCAGTGATCGCCTTGACGGCATGGTGCGTTTTGGATTTACGCCCGGGTTTAGCGTCACCTCGCTCTTTCCGCTTCTGCTCGAGCTTCGCCGCGAGTATCCCGGCCTGGAGGTGCGCTGCGAAACGGCACGTACGAATATCCTGATCGCCAAGCTCGAGTCCGGTGCGCTTGACGTGATCCTGGGCGCGCAGCGCGACGGGGATGCCAAGGGCGAGGTAGTCAAAAGGGAGCGATTGGTTTGGGTGGGAGATCTGTCGAAATTCAACAAGGAGACAGACAGCATCCCGCTGGTGTTGCTGCCGGCGCCTGCGTTTGTACGAGACCACGCCTTTGAGATCTTGAAGGCTGCCGGGATCAAGTGGACCGTCAATCTGGATAGTGACGATCCTGCGATCGTGCGTGCTGCCGTTCGTGCCGGCTGGGGAGCGGCCTTGTTCAACGAGAGCTTGATGATTGCGGAGGCGCCTTACCCGCGCGCATTTGCACCGTGGTCCTTGCCTGAGCCGGGCCATCTGGAATTCTTTTTGCGATACAACTCCGTCAGAAATGAACACCTGATCAAAGCCTTTGTCTCGGTGCTGCGAGGTGTCCTCAAAACTGGTCTTGTTCCCGCCAGTGCGAATGGCACCGCCAATGCCAGTGCCAATGCCGTGTTGCAGTGATGGTGCTGCGAGACGGCCGATGCGACGGGATTGTTCCGTTGCCGCCATCATCACCGCTCGAAATGTCCTCACATTGACCTTGCATGAAAATTCTCACTTTCAATTTCAAGCTCTGGCTTCCGCTGGTGGCCAGTCTGACGTGTATGACGGGGATGTTTCTGTTTGATGCATACCAGCTTCGGCAAGCCCGATTTGAAGAGCGCAAGCAGGAGCTGATCAGTGTGGGCGAGATAGGCTTGTCCCACCTCAGATATTTTGACGAGCAGGTGCGATCAGGGCGCCTTGTTCGGCGAGAAGCAGAGAAGGCCGCCATCGGTGTGATAGAGCAGATGCGCTATGGCAAGGATGGCTACGTCACCATTACCGGTGAGGACGCTGTGACGGTGATGCATCCGGTCAAGAAGGAACTCAACGGGAAAGACATGGCAGCCTTCAAGGATGCCAATGGCTATCCCCTCTATCGCGACATCGTGGCTACCGCCAAATCGAATGACGGGACTGGCTTTCTCAGCTATGTATGGCCGCGTCCGGGAGAACTGGTCCCCGCTGCCAAGTTGATGCGGGTGGCCGCTTATCGCCCATGGGGCTGGATTTTGACGGTGGGCGTTTATACCGACGATATTGATGCGGCCTTCAGGGAATCATTAAGAAATTCCATCGGCGTCTTGTGCCTCATTTTCATGCTGTCGCTTTCCCTGGTGCTGCTGATCAACCGAAGCGTAAAACGTTCCGTCGGTGGCGACCCGGACGCCGTTTCCATGATGGCCAGGAGCATTGCGGGCGGGGATTTTACGACACAGGTATCACCGGCTCCGAACGACGAGGTCAGCATCGTTTTTGCGATCAGAAAAATGCGGGATGAATTGGCCAGGGCGGTGCTGGAAGTGCGGCACGGCGCCGAGTGCATTGCGACCGCTGCGGCGGAAATTTCGGTCGGAAGCGCAGATTTGGCGACCAGGACTTCCGTGACTGCCTCTGCCCTCGGCGAGACGGTCTCAAGCCTTGAGCAGCTGACGCAATTGGTACATCGCCACGGAGAGCAGACGCGCGACGCCGACAATCTGGCCGACGAAACCAGGAGGAAAGCCGAGCAGGGCAGGGATGTCATTGAAGAGATTACCGCGACGATGGATGCCATCAGCGGCAGTTCTCAAGAGATATCGGATATCAGTGCCATCATTGATTCGATCGCTTTCCAGACCAATATTCTTGCGCTCAACGCTGCCGTGGAGGCGGCTCGTGCGGGTGAGCAGGGGAAGGGATTTGCCGTCGTTGCCTCCGAGGTCAGGGTACTGGCCCAAAGAAGCTCGCAAGCAGCCAAGGAGATCAAACGGCTCATCGACGAATCGGTACAGCGTGTGGATCGAGGGGTAAAGCTTGTTGGCTCTGCCGACGCTGCCATGGGCAGCATACTGAGTTCGGTTCGGGATTTGAGTGAACTCATCGAGCACATCCATACCACCTCGGATCGTCAAAGTGCTTCCATCACGGATAGCTATCAGGCGCTATCGACCATGGACGACAAGACGCAGCAAAACGCGGCGCTGGTGGAGCAGGCCGCAGCTGCGGCCGGCGAGCTGGATCTGCAGGCGCGGCAGTTGAAGCTCCTGGTGGGGCATTTCAAGATTGAAGCAGGTTAGCGGCCTGTGTTGATCAGTCGGGCGTTTGCTGGATTGATTACCTGTGCTGAGGCTGTTGATTGAACATGCCATTGGGCAAAGCGCTTGAATAGTTTTTTGTTCGTTCTTTCGTTCGCTTGCTGCTGGTAATGGCGCTGTGTGGAAGTCTTCCCTGGGAGATATATGCTCCCTTTTTGGCCCCGCGCTATGCGGGGCTTTTTTTGTGGCGTGACGAGGGGCGAAGGTCAGATTGTGAGCGTAGCTGATATCACGAGAAGCGCACAGCTTGTGGACTCGGGCATCATTGGCAACACGGTTGATCGTTGACGACAATAATCCGAGCTGCTCCAGTGCTACGCGGACATGTAATGCCTCAGTCAAACCTGCTCTCATCAAGCAGTTAAAGCAAACGCCTCAGCCGGTGTCTTCATGCCCAGCGCTGGCTTGGTTCTGCATCTACCGACGGCAAGGCCTTAACGCTTGGCCGAAATCCAACTGGACGCTTCTTAACCTGCCAAACTCTGAACTGGACGATCCTTTGCACCTTGTTCTTGTTGAATTCGAGCAGCCCAGCCACAGTGCGATAGTCGAAGGACGGCTCTTCCAGAATCATCTTCCGGATCGGTTCGGCAAAGTGCTCTACACTTTGGGCTCGGCCTTCACAGTCTTGTAGTAAGCACCGCGCCTGGCAATCCCGAACCACGCGCAGATACTGCTGATAGCTACGTCTAAACTGTCTTGTTTGACTCCCCGGAAGATGGTCTCGATTACTTGTCTTCCTCGCCCAGTAAGGATGCCAATTCTTTTATGGCGCGAAGCTCCAACATGGCTTCCCCGCAGGCTTCCTGGAGCTCCTTGAGTTGCTGCTCGTACTGCTCCCTTACATCCAACGCTTTAGAACGCAGGGAGTTCTCCACCCCTTTGCGGTCTTCATCGACCCATTCTTCGATTTCTGAAGGCGGGATATCAAACGACCTGCTAGCCGCCCCTACTGTCGTCATTTCATGGATAGTCTCTATCGCCAGCGCCGCTTTGCGCTTGGCTGTCCAATGCTTGAATTCTTCTTCCTTGACCTGGCTCGTTACGATTTCCTGTGAGGTCTAGCGCCTGAGCAGCTTCTTATTTGCTCATTGCAACCCCATTGCCATAGGAAGTGGCACATGGTCTGGTGTAAGTAGCCTAGCGTTGGTAACTGTTTAATGGTCGAAGGCAAGGTTTTTCTTGATTAATACGTAGAACTGTTAAGTTAGAGATTCGTGATGTACACGCTATTGGCTGCGCAATGCGAGAAATCAATTCTGTTTCGAATTAGAATCGTTGTTGCAGTAAGGGGAGGCGACGAGATTGAGTATCAAAAGTCGCCCAGAAATATTCCATCGATAAAAAGTAGAATAAACATGACTATTTTGGATAATCGCTATTGCTCATGGTGTTATAACAAAACATATCACTTTCTTTCTGAAAAAAATGTTATCAGTCGAGACGTCTACGAATGTGGTACATGTAGCGATCAATCGATTGAATGTCGTGTGCCAGGGTGTCAGAACATGGCACGTAGCTCTTCAGAAAGCAGCGATCATCTTTGCGCTGAACACAATGGCTCCATTGCTGCGTTCGAGTCTTTGAATGTCAAACTGAATGACATAAACGAATATGGAAAGATATTCCAACGTAGGTCTATCAATGTTGCAAGAGCTGCGAAAATTGGTGTAGGTGTTGCTGGCGGCATTGCAGTTTTTACCCCCGCCGTACTAGCCGCAGGGCCTGCTCTCGCTAGTGCTTTGGGGAGCGCCGGGTTACTTGGCGCTGCAGGAACTGGAACAGCGATTAGCAGCCTTTCGGGGGCAGCATTGACTAGCGCATCATTGGCTGCTATTGGCGGAGGAACGATGGCGGGAGGGACTATTATTGTCTCTGCGGCCGGGGCCGCATTGGGCGCGTATCAAGGAGCGGTTGTAAGCAACAGCTATTTTGGTCAGGTGGATCATTTCGATATTAGTCGAATTCAATATGGAAATAAGCACGCCATCATCGTCCTAAATGGATTTTTATCTCAAGGCGATCGTAATGTTGACGACTGGAGGGCACAGCTTCAAATGGCCTTCCCTAAAAATACTTGGTATCACACTGATTGGGAGGCCCATGCATTGCGTAAGCTAGGGCATCTAGTCTCTATTGCACCGAAGGCGGCAGGCCTTGAGTTTGCCAAGGGTTTGGCCAAGCAAGCTTTGAAGGAGGCCGGGAAGAAGATAGGGCCGTTTTCCATTCTTAGTAGCTTGACGGATCTGCTGGCTAATCCGTGGCATCGAACTATGATCAAAGCCCAAATGACCGGAATCATGTTGGCTGACGCAATTGCGCGGACGCCAGGATGGAAGTTTACGTTAGCAGGGCACTCGCTGGGAGCGAGGGCTGTGTATTTTGCGTTGAAGGCCCTCGCGACTCAAGATAAGCCGCGCATCGAAAATGTTTACCTGTTGGGGGGCGCTGTGGGTGGGGGGGCTAAAGACGATGAAGGTTGGGAGCAGGCGGCGCAGGCGGTAAAAGGGAAGATATATAACTGTCACTCTAGCGAAGACACCGTGCTTCAATATCTCTACCAGGGCGCTAATGGCATGCAGAGCAAGCCAATTGGATATTTACCGATACATCTGGATCACGACAAGATCTTCAATTTCGACTGTACTGAGCTGGTGGCGGGGCATCTGCAATGGAAGGCGCAATTTGCCGAGATTGTTAAGCAGCTTAAGCCCTATAGATAACGCTATTCGACATATGAATCCAATACGAGAAACTCCGCCAGAGGACTTGCTGAGCGCTGAAGAATGCATTCTTTATCGGGATAAATTGCGCGCAGCGCGCTATTCTGCTTTGGCAGATAGTGAAGGCTTTGATGCTGTTTGCTTCGCATTGGAAGAACTCGGTATGCGTTTGCTACGGCGTCAAGCAGATATGAATACATACCGAGAGCGCATAGGTTTCTATGCAAGTAAGTCTTGTGTGTTTGACGATCTGGTAGAAGAGTCTAGCTTTAAGTCCTTTAACAGCTTATATGACATAGTGCGCAGAGCACGAAACGACTCTATGCATCAAGGAGCTTATGCCCGGCACGCGACGACGGCAGCAATTGAGTTGTGCATTGGATTGGAAGAGGGGCTGATGGCAGTGGATCAAAGATTAGTTAAGGATGTAATGGTTGGTTCCGTAGTGGTAGTTGAGAAATGGCATCTGATTGCTCAGGCGAGGAAATTAATGCTCATGCACTCGTTTTCTTTTTTGCCAATTTTTATAGACTGTAAATGGCATCTCATATCCGAACTTGCTCTGGCTAAGTTCTTGCAGGTAGCTTCGAAAGAGAAATCTAAGAGATTGGGGATGAATATCTCAGATGCTGCTCAGTCCGGATTGACGTTAATTCCAGTTTCGAGCCAAGCTCTCCTTCGTGCGGATATGAACGTCGAAGATGTGCTGTCCAGGGCCAATATTCAACTTTCCCAAGTTCTTTGGTTGATACCCCATCCAAAAATTGACTCCGAATTGCTCGGAGTTCTGTCTCCTTTTGAGCTGATGTAATTCGAGGATTTAATAAAGGCATATCTAGACGGAATTCGTCAAAAATTAGCTTGCGGATTGTGCGGGTAATCTTCGCTATGGCGGTCAGCTTTATCAAATAGAAAGGGATTTCGTCATTGTTTAGGATGTCAAGGAAAAGGGGGCAGATGCCGATATATTCAGGTCGGGTCTGCACCTCCGACGACGGAAGCAAAGCCTCTCAAGGCTAGTTCATGGAGCGAATAATTTCCCGGCTCTACATCTTCCCCAATTTTGAAATCTTCAATCACAAGTGCTAAGCATCGCGGACCTTCGTTACGTATGAAATATTCGTATCTGGCTGCAAGCTCGTCGTATTGATGCCAAATACTGTACCTGTAGAATCAAAGACCGGACCACCTGATGAACTTCCATGCAAATGCGTGGAAGTCTGAAAGCACGGCCAAGTCAGTACTAAAGAATCACTTTTGATGGGAAAATGTTAGGCGATTGCACCCTCATAAAAATGAGGATTGAGGTATATCGCAGATTTGTTTTCCAACGGCTTAATTACTGTGTCCGGATACGCATACGTAAAATTAAGACGCTGCCGCGAATCTTGACCGGTTAGAGGATGAGTGGTGCCCTCTAAATCACCAAGGCGGTTCCAGTCACAGAGTGCGACTGGTTCATATCAAAGCACGATGGCGACGCCTCGAGAGAGAATTCTCATTTGACGGTATATGGAATTGGATGGGAGGGCGGTACCGTCAAAAATGACGGTATTAAGCGTTGATGTAACGCCACGTCCTTGCCCGGACGCGAACAACAAAAAGCCCGCTGTGTCCGTAGACACGCGGGCTTTCAAACATCTCTGTACTGCATAGAATAATTCTGTGGTGCGGGAGCCGGAATCGAAGATTCAGCACTGGCGCTGCTTTCCTGGTGTATGACTATTTTTTACTGCGATAGTTACTGCAATTCGGGAACGGTGCGCCGGTTTTGGTATGGATTCGATACCGCTTTTGCCCGGAAAGATTCGGACTTATCTGCGTACCTTTCCGGCCCTTTGCTGGCCCGCCATGCTGGTGCTGCTGGTTTTTTGGGCTGACAGGGTGCGCACTTATGTTCGGATTTATCGCCGCTCCGCTTTTGGGTTGTTGGGCGAAGTGAGGTTTCGTCAAGTTTTCACTTGATCGCGTTTCAAACGCTACCCTTTCCCCGAGACGCCCAAAATGGGAGTCTCGACCTAAAGCCGGATGGGTATTCTTCGCCAGTAGGCCAGCCCCTCGAATTAAGGGCGCAGCTATTGAGGCTTGTTTGCCCCAACGCTGTGAAAGTCTCGTTTCCGTGGATACCTGATTGGATACTTCCTGCTTGTCCGCCAGATAGTGGGGGCATCGATATCAAGGAATCGTCAATGGTGGGTCAAGGTATTGATTCGCCGCATCGCCCACTCTATTTGCCTGAAACCTTCACTTGAAACCTTGATGCTTCTTGCGTTTCGGTCAATCCTGGTCTTGGTCGGCTGTGACCCGGATGCCCATTTGGGGCGTCCGGCCAAAGCTCAATTTCAAATTGTGCAAAGCAGATCATTACGGCCACTTCCCCCGACCGGGCCGCCCCGCCGATTGATTTACTTTGATTGTTTTTCAACTACCGGTAGCGCTCGGGGAACTCGCGCATTACGCGGATTGCGGGCTCCCCGATACTTGGGAGGATTTCAAATCGGATCAAGTCCTTGCTTCTGCCGCTCCAAGGCTTCGCACTGATGTCGAAACCATGCCAAGCAGTCCGGGATTGATGCCAGGGACTGCCGCTTGCTGGCCTCCCTGATCCGCTTTGCTGATTCTGGGTTGATTCTTGCGGCCAAGCAATAAACACCTATCAGCCGCTCAAGTTCCCGGATATTCGCCAGCCATTCGGTAATCGGTCGCGGTCTGATACTGATAGCCGCCATCGCTTCCGCTTGCTCCAATGTCATGCCGTCTACTTCCATAAATTCCCGGATCAAGTCTTCGCTTTCCCGTGACGAATGAGAAGTGCCGTTTTTTGCTGGGGACATTGGGGACATTGGGGACACCGCTACTGGCGCGGCTTTCCGCTGTCCCCAGTGGTTTTTCGCAGTGGGGACATTGGGGACAAATACGCGACTTTCTATGATTTTGTCCCCAGTGTCCCCAGTCACGTTTTCATGGTGGGGACGGCGCAAACCCGCGCCGGTATTGGTTGTCCCCAATGTCCCCAGTGTCCCCACTGTTTTTGGGCTATTCTGCGTTAGCTTTGAGAAGTCGAGGCGCATTATTCAGCCTCCCACATCTTCGACGTAAACACATAGCATCGGGTTGTGCTGCCAAGAACGGGGATTCTTGGTTTCTGGGTCGGCCTGCCATCCTTGCCGGGTTGCAACCATCCGGCGGCCAGAAGTGCAGATATTGCCGCCTTGGGATCAAAGCCTTGGCAAACATCCCGCTTAAATGCTTCCTGCAAAACCAGAAACTCCCGTTCTCCATTCTCACCGATGCGGTAGAACCCGGCCCGGTTGATGATTCGGGGCTCATTGGTCGCGTGGATATCCTCAAACCTGCTCGCGGCGTGGGCCTCAAAGAAGGCCCGCACCTGGGACAAGATGCCGCGCTCCTCTCGGTTCCCTGTACCGCCAAAGGCTTGTAGCCAAGCATCAAAGCATTTACGCGCTGCCTGGTCGGCGTCGCCTTGCTGCCATCCGGTGATGCCGTAGTGCGTTGCCAGCTCGCCAGCAGCGGCAACCAGTGCGAAACGCTGGGCCACCCGCTGAACTTGGCTTGCGGCTTCAGCAGGCACAGCCTCAGAGACAAACTGCTTCATGCCGTCCGCTATCGTCGCGACCAAGGCTTCCCGGTCTTTCACAATGGCGCGCAGCCACGCAATGCCCGCGGTTCCATAGTTGGCGGCTGCTGCCTCCTTCACGGCCAAGGCCAGATCAGCAGGGGAAGCCAGGTCATGCAAGAACTCGAAGGAACCCATGCCCACGCCTGCATCGGCCTCGATATCAGCAAGGCGGATTTCCTGCCCCGCATTGGCTTTCTTCCCGGCCCTTGCCATCAGGGCAGATAAAGACTCCTCACCAGCAGAAAGGAACAGGACACGCCACCGCGAAGACTGCCGCGCAGTGCCTGTGCGTGATGCTCTGGCCTTGCCTTGCCCGTTCGCCAGCAGATAGGCCGACTCCCCCGCCTCCTTGGGGTCGATCTGGCTCAGTTCGTCAAGAATCAGCAGGCCGTCATTGTGCAGGGCTGCCAGTCCTTCGAGGCCGTTTGCCGTGGCCCGCCAAAGCCTGGGGTATGTGCTGGGGCTGCCCCATACAGATGCCGCCGCCTTGAGTGCCGTTGTCTTGCCTGACGATGATCCGCCGCGCAGATGGAACCCGCCTGAGTCCTCATTGACGATATCCGCCAGCGGCCCAGCAAAGGCCGCCGACAAGGCAAACACCAGCCGCGAATTTCCACCGGCCAGCCTGCCCACGGTATCGCGCCAGCCGTCCAGGGTGCCAGCAGTCGAGAAGGCGGGTTCAATGGCGTGAGAGTTCTGGAAGACTACTACCTCCCCATCTTGGCCGATGGACTCCGTTGGCGTCACATACACATGCCCATGCCACCCAAGGCGCTCCACACTCCGCGCACGTTCTTTCACCGGCCAGACCTGGATATAAGTCGCCAGATGATCGCGGGTGCCGCGCCTGGTAGTGATGGCGAGTCCATTACTCGCAAGCTCCCGGCGCATGTCGATGCCATCGCCTTGCAGGGCCTCCATTGGGATAGCCTGTTGATGGCGTACTCCGTCCGCATCGTGCCAAGCCAGCAGGCGGCCCCAAGCACCGCTTTTGCTGTCGCGGGTCATGGCGATGACTTCCAGCGGGGCACAAATCCATTGCGGTGCCGTGCTGTTTCCCTGGCTATCTGTACCAACATAGAAGACGCCGCGCCGCATGGAAAGCTCAAAATGTCCGTCCCCATAGCGGCAAGTCTTGGGGGCTTCTTCCTCAACCAATGAAACCGGCTCCGTCGCTGGCAAATCCTGCTTCTGCACCGGCTGGGCTTCCTTAATAGCCTGGCGCACCAGCTCAGCGCCGCCGTCCAATTGGTGAAGGTCATTAAAGTCCGTGGGCTTTCCTTCATCAATGGGGAAGACTGGCATTGCCAGATAGCCGCCCACCGCTCGCGCCGCTGCTGTGGCCTTCTCGATGCCCACATTCCCGCCTTCATTGAAGCGGTCATTGTCGGCGCACACGATGATTCTGATATCAGGCAGCTTGCCGTGCAGAGCCCGCGCTACATCTTCCAGGTTCCCAGCATTGAAGGCCACCGCCACCGGAAAACCCGTGGCAGCGTGCAGACTGGCACCAGTCGCAAACCCCTCGCAGATCAGCAGAGTATCAGCAGGCTTGCCGCCCAAACTGTAATAGCAGCCCTTGATCTTGCCGTGACTCTTGAATCGCTTGCTCCCGTCTGCATCGATGAATTGCGCGCTGGTGATTCTCCCAGTGGCGTCACGGATCGGGACGATCAGGGTGCGCCGATCCTTGAACTCCTTCAGGCCGTAGGGCTTGATGCCCTTGCGCTGGCAATAGGGATTGTCGTCCGTGGCGTCACGCGCAGCAGCCCAAATCCTCGCGCAATCTGTAGCCGCTGCGGCTTCCATCTCCACGCGTTCAAACTCTGCTATCTGCCTTGCCTTCTCGATCCTGGCGCGATACTCCGCCCGATCAGCATCTGTCATCGTGCTGTCTGGTTGGCCGCACCATTTTTCAGAGAGCCCGGTTTTCCAGTCGCCAAAAGCCCCAGCCGGGACACCATCGCCGTGCAGAACGTACCAGGCGGATTTCTTGCCGGGTTTGTCTTCCGGGCCGTCAAAACGGCGGCGCTGTCCGTCAGCCACAACTTCAGGCGGTTGCAGGCCATACGCTGCCAAGGCTTCAGCAAATTGAGATTCGACTTGCGACATCGATGCAATCATCCGCAAGCCTCCCTCATCTGTTCTGCCTTGAGGCGCGCACTAAAGCGATGCTCGCTGCCGCTCTTGTGCGAGTTGCCGGTTTCTTCTGCCAAGTGACTGATGCAGCTAACCGCATCTTCAGAGATAGCGGCAATCGCCTTGAAGGCTTGCGCGAGTTTTTCCGGGTGCAGATATGTTTCCGGCGTTTCCATCGCCATGAGGGCGAGATTCGCAATTCCGGTGATACGGTCGAAGCCGGACTGCGAAAGCGCATCCATGTCGTAAATAGCCGCGCGCAAGGTCTTGACTTCTTCAGCGTGGGATTGATTAGGTGTAGTGGTGCGTGTCATGGCGTGACTCCTTTGGTGTGGGTTACACCGCTTCCCGTTTCCAAACGGGGTGGGCGGCGAATAGTAGGATTGGAAGACCGGTACACCAAAGGAAAACCGGCAGGCCGAAGCCTCCCCACTACCGCCGCCCATTGAAGACGCGCGACAGCATACGCACGAAAAAAAGCCGCATTGTGCGGCCCGTGCGCTTTGATGTTATCCAGGCTTCCAAACCCGTTCCCCTCTTTCTCGGGGATCCGCTGATTATCACGCCAGCGCGCCAAGAGCGTCAAGTTAGCCATTGGTGCGCCCCTCCAAAATGTACATTCCGATACGGTGATGCTCGCCGCTCTCCGTCTGCTCGACGCGCATTACGGTCTTGACGGGCTTACCCTCGCCGCGCAACTCGTAGATACGTGGGCGGGGGTCGTAAACATCCAGAAAGCGCATCGCTTCAAAGGTGGTGATATGGCCGGTACGCTGCATGGCCTTCATCATTCGGGAACGCTGGTCCTCCCTGCTATTGCCAGGTGTGGTGCGGAGAATTTCCGTCAGTTGATTTATGCGCGAGGACATTATTTTCCCTCCTTGCTGGCACGATAGTTCAGCGGATCAGCAAAGAACCTGTGCAGTTCGCGGTTAGGGTAAGCGGTGCATCGTTCGGAGAACTTCACCGGCTGGGGCGCTTTACCGGCAATGACCAGTTGTCGGAACTTCTCGCGGGAGAATGGGGAGAATGGTTCGATTTGCTTCCAGCGGCTCATGCCGTCCGCTGGGAGTGCCTTGCTGGGGGATGCTGCGTTTTCCATGTTTGCCTTTCCTTGCACAGTGCCGCCGCAACGGGGCGGAGTGATGCAAGGTTCGCAAACAGCTAGTTCTTTGTCTTTATCGTCTAGCCGCTAGACGTGTCGGTGTGGCGGCTAGACGTGTCGGTCTAGCTGCTAGTCAGACTCGCGGAACCATTCTGCGATAGTTCTTTGCGCGTTCGATTCCTTCAAACTAACGCCGAGGGTTTTCCCGTGGGCGATAACCTCCTTCATGAGTTGATACGCTGCGTTGCTAGCAGAAGGCCAACTGCGCATTTTGTATTTCTCGACTGCCCATACTCTCAGTTCGTGCAGTGGGGCGTACCTCTTTTTAGCGCCGCTCTTGCCGTTGTGCTTTGAGTGCTGCTTGATAATGCACGTAGGGCAAACGTAATGCGAATCAAAATCAGGGGTGCCGGCCACTAATCCGACATATAAAAAAGATTGACACAATCTGAAGACGGTTAGCTCATCGTAATTTTCTGAGTCGCCGGTCAACATCAGATTTACCATTACTTGGGCAAGGAGCTGCTCAGCTTTCTTTCTTAGGCCGCCTTCGGTTTGATGTAGATTGTTAGATGGCGCGTTCTCCGCCATAAACGAAACCGCTTGTTCGGAATTTTCTGGATCAATACCGAGACGTTCGAGCTGCTCGAAAGTTATCTCTCGTAACCAAGCGATTTCATCATCATATGGTCCAAGACCGCCTTCCGCTTTGAGCTGTTGCTCTCGTTTAAATACGGGTGGTTTTCTTCCGCGCTTTTGGATTAGCAATTTCTGCCCCTTACCCCTTCAAATCGGGAGCCATGCCAGCAGGTCAAAGGGGCAACAACCTGTTTTCCCGCCGTCGCGGTAGGCATGACAAAAAGTTAGCCACTAGGCGGCCTTGATTGGTATAACGGTCGCACCGGCGCGCAAAGTGTCCACATGATCAGACCATGCCTGCATCATCTTGCGTCGTTCCTCCAGGTACTGCGCCTTTTGATAGACGCCTTTAACGCCTGCCTCCTTGTGGGCTAACTGGCGGTCGATTGCTTCTGTGTTCCAGCCCATTTCTGCAAGCATGGTTGCCGCCGTGTGCCTGAATCCGTGCGGCTGGATCATGTCGGCACTGTAGCCAAGTCCTTTGAGAGCCTGATTGATAGTGCCTTCCGACAAAGGACGCGCACCAGCTCTCACGCCAAACACATATTCGCCATTTCCAGTGAGTGGCCGCAATTCGGTGAGGTAGCTCACCGCCTGAGATGAGAGCGGGACGATATGATCGGCTCCGGTCTTGGGGGCGACATAGCGCCACTCTCGCGCATCCAGGTCGATATCGGCCCAGCGGGCCGCGCGAAACTCTCCAGGGCGGGTGAATAGCAGGGGAAGCAAGCGAAGTGCCGTCTTCACCATCGGGGAGCCGGTATAGCCCTCGATATCGCGCAGAAGCTGGCCTAGCTGTTTTGGGTCTTTGATGTGCGAGTAATTCTTGCCCTCATGGGGTTTGAGTGCGCCGCGCAGATCAGCGGCAATGTCACGCTCGGCGCGGCCCGTGGCGATGGCATAGCGCCATATCTGGCCTGACTGCTCGCGCAACCGGTTCGCCGTCTCTGTCGCGCCCCGATCTTCTACACGGCGCAGACATTCCAGTAGGGCAGGGGCTCTGATTTCAGCGATGGGCAATTTGCCCAGCCAGGGGATAAGGTCTTTTTCGAGATAGGCAAGGGTGCGGCCTGCATGGCTCTCTGACCAGCCGCTGACGCGGCTTTCATACCATTCGCGCGCCACATACTCGAATGAGTCAATGGACGGCAGGCCAGATGCCTCCCGCTTTTCTGCTGCCAGCTCGGCGCGTTGCGTGGCCTTGCTGGCTTTGCGCGATTCGCTGGGGTCGATGCCTGCCGCTACTTCCTTGCGCGCCTGCTCCGCAAAATCTCGCGCTACCTTCAGGGTGGTTTCGGGATATTTGCCAAGGCTGATCGTCTTGCGCTTGCCGCTGATGGTGTAATCCAGTCGCCAGGCTCTGCCGCCGCCCTTCACCGCTAGCAGCAAATACAGTCCCCCGCCATCATCAATGCGGCCCTTGCCGTTATGCGTGGTCGCTGTCGCCTTCAAACCACGAAGGGTAGTGTCTGAGATTTTGTTGATCGCCATGGCTGGCAGCCCTTTCGCAGTAACCGGCAGTGAAAATGCAGTAACTCGAATTGCAGTAACCCGTCTATTTTAGGTTTACTGCGATAGTTACTGCAATTCAGGATTGCAGTTACTGGTTTTGCGTGGGCAACGATGGGCAACAAAAAAGCCCTTGTTCGTTTAGAATCAAGGGCTTATGTGCAAACTTTGGTGTTGCTGGGCATACTAATGGTGCCGGGAGCCGGAATCGAACCGGCACGCCTTGCGGCGCGGGATTTTGAGTCCCGTGCGTCTACCTATTCCGCCATCCCGGCGACGCGAGCCAGCGATTATTACCGATTTCGCATTCCGGAGCAAGCCCTTCAAGCGCCCGGTAACGCCGCAATGCAAATTATTTACCGCACACCGCCTCAATGGCCCGTTCCCCGGTCGAGCCGGGAATGGGATCCTGCAGCTTCACGTCCGAATATGCCAGCTGCGGCGCCAGCAGCAACTGGCCCTGGCCATCGGCCTGCGCATACATCTTGCGGCTGCCAAAGCCGAGCTGGCGCGCCGTGCAATCAAAGTAGGCAGTCGAGACCTCCGACAGGTAATACGTCTTGCTGCCCTGGCCCATCAATAGCTGCGGACGGTTCCAGTTCAGCAGGATCTGCGCCTGCCGCACGCTGCGGGTGCTCACGATGCTGCTCTTGTCGATGAAGAAGCTGCCGATGTTGTTCTCCCCCAGCGGCATCCACTCGGCATGCGCCGGCAGGCAGGTCGCAGTCAGCAAAATGGCCAGCAGCAGGGACCGGCGTGGCGCGGAGAAAAAAGAAGAGAAGCGTGGATCCATGTCGGGCTGGGCGTCGCGTCAGGTCAGCATCATGGCCAGCATGGCGACATCGTCCTCCAGCAACAGCACCAGCGTGATGCTCCAGAAGAGCAGCTCCGCCAGCAAGCGGTGTCCTGTCATGCGCAGGCTTGCAGCCATGTCCAACTCATCGATCGCGAAAAATGAAAGTGCGGCCATCCTAACATGCCCTTTACGATTGAACATGCCCCCACCGCATGAAATCCCCTCACGAAAAAATGGCCCGCACCAGGCGAGCCACTTGTTGCTGCAATACAGACCGGCGAGCAATCAGATCGCCGCAGCAATCGCCTTGCCCACTTCCGTGGTATTGCTCTTGCCGCCCAGGTCCGGGGTGGTCGGTCCGTTGACCAGCACCTCTTCGATGGCCGCCAGCATGGCGTCGTGTGCCTGGCGATACTTGCCTTCGCCATTGCCCAGGAAGTCCAGCATCATCGCGCCGGACCAGATGGCAGCCACCGGGTTGGCGATGTTCTTGCCGAAGATGTCCGGTGCCGAACCGTGCACCGGCTCGAACAGCGACGGCAGCTCGCGCGTGGGATTGATGTTGGCCGAGGGCGCAATGCCGATGGTGCCGGCGCAGGCCGGGCCGAGGTCGGAGAGGATGTCGCCGAACAGGTTGGACGCCACCACCACATCGAAACGGTCCGGGTTCAGCACGAAGTGCGCGGTCAGGATGTCGATGTGGTACTTGTCGCGGCGCACGTCGGGATACTTGGCGCCCATGGCTTCGACGCGCTCATCCCAGTAGGGCATGGTGATGGCGATGCCGTTGGACTTGGTGGCCGAGGTCAGGTGCTTCTTGGGGCGGCTCTGCGCCAGGTCGAAGGCGAACTTCAGGATGCGGTCGGTGCCCTTGCGGCTGAACACCGATTCCTGGATCACGGTCTCGCGCTCGGTGCCTTCAAACATGCGGCCACCAATGGCGGAGTACTCGCCCTCGGTGTTCTCGCGCACCACGTAGAAATCGATGTCGCCCGGCTTGCGGTTGGCCAGCGGGCAGGGCACGCCCGGCATCAGGCGCACCGGACGCAGGTTGACGTAGAGGTCGAAGTCGCGGCGGAATTTGAGCAGCGAACCCCACAGCGAGACGTGGTCCGGCACCGTGGCCGGCCAGCCGACCGCACCGAAGAAGATGGCTTCAAAACCCTTCAACTGATCGAACCAGTCATCCGGCATCATCTTGCCGTGCTGCGCGTAATAGCCGCAGTGCGCCCAGTCGAAATGGGTGAACTCGATGTCGATGCCGAACTTCTTGCTGGCGGCCTCGACCGCGCGCAGGCCTTCGGGCATCACTTCCTGGCCGATGCCGTCACCGGCGATGACGGCGATCTTGTGGGTCTTGCTCATCCTTGCTGCTCCTCTGGAAAAAGGGGAAACCGGCTTGCCGGGGCTGTATATGAAGTGCAGCCATCATAAATCGCTTCCCGCGCGGGATCATCCACGAACTGGTGATTTTATAAAACACGATTCGTGAACAGTGCAGAAAACGTCAGCCATGAAAAAAGGCAGTGCCGTCATCACAGCACTGCCTTTGCCCGGTGAATCTGCTGCACGGGCCCGCGTCAGCCGCCCAGCGTCTCGCCCCAGAGACTCACGCCCATGGTGTGTTCGGCGCCCGGTTCCAGTTCCACCAGGTCGTCCATCACATTGGCGGTCTCGATGCACAGCATGCGCTGCCAGGCATCATCAGCAAACTGCGACAGGCGGCGCGCCTTGCTCACCCACGGGTTCCAGACCACGGCCGAAGTGGAGCCGCTGGCCTCGATGTGGATGCGGCGGTTCCAGCCCTCGTCACGGATGGCCAGGTGCGGCGGCAGGTCCAGATAGATGCGGTCGGTCTCGCTGCTGACCACCAGCGGACGCTTCTGCTCGCGCTCGGCCCAGCCTTCCAGGGTTTCGATGTAGCGCTGGCCTTCGAGGCCATCGACCGTCACGTTGTGGATGCTGCTGACCGCAAAGTAGCTGTGCAGCGCTTGCGTCAAGGCGATGTGCTGCTCGCTGTTGTTGCGGGTGGTGAGTTTCAGGTGCAGGCGGTCGTCCAGCAGGATTTCCAGGCGCAGCTCGATGCCCGGCGGCAGGTGGCGCAGGGCGGGCGATTCGGTCGTCGGCGGGATGGCCAGGACCAGGCGTACGGTGTCGCCTTCGATGGCGTTTTCCATCAGGAGCCAGGGGATGCCGCGCACCAGGCCGTGCGCCGGCAGGCGGCCACCGGCGTGCAGCGCCTGCACCTGCGGCGGGTTGCGCATGAGGTCGCCGAACCACGGCCAGCACACCGGAATGCCGCCGCGCACCGAATTGCCGGCCTCGAAGGCGGCTTCCTCGCTCATCCAGATCACCGGCTCCTGCCCGTGCACCTGGTAGCGCAGCACCTGCGCGCCTTGCTCGGCGATCAGCAGTTCGGCACGCTCGGTCTGCACGCGCAGGCATTGCAGCTGATTGACTTCGATGCGCTGGATGTGGGGAAGATCGGGCGGGACTTCCTGTTCGTCGATGAGGCTCATGCTGCTACTCCAAGAGAATTCGTTGCGATTGCGCAAGACTGCCACATTTCGGGCGTTTGCGGGAGATTGGCCGCTGGGGCAGGCGATGCGCAGCGTCTCGCGGGCATGGGAGAGAGGATGGACGTGGGACTATAATCCACAGATCGTGGACTCCAATGCCTACATATCGTGAACAATTCTCCCCTGCTTGAAGACCTGCGCCTGTTCTGCGTGGTGGCGCGTCACAGCAACTTTGCGGAATCGGCACGTGAAGTGGGTGCCTCGCCGGCCTACATCAGCAAGCGCATCGCCCTGCTGGAACAGGCGCTGGGCGTGCGCCTGTTCCATCGCACCACGCGCAGCGTGGTCATGACCGAGGATGGCGGCAATGTCCACGAATGGGCGCGCAAGATCCTCGATGATGTCGAGCAGATGATGGAAACCGTCAGCAGCGCCAAGCGCGTGCCGCGCGGCTTGTTGAAGATCAGTACCAGCTTCGGCCTGGGGCGCAAGGTGGTCTCGCCCTTGCTGTCGCGCTTTGCCAGCGAACATCCGGAACTGAAGATACAGCTGGAGCTGGTGGACCGGCAGATCGATCTGGTCAACGAGGGCATCGACCTCGATATTCGCGTGGGGGCGGGGCATGAGCCGCACCTGTTCTCCAAGCGCATCCTGCCCAGCCAGCGCGTGCTGTGCGCCAGCCCGGCCTATCTCAAGAAGCATGGCACGCCCGCTGACCTGGCCGCGCTGCGCCAGCACCAGTGCCTGGTGATCCGCGAGCGCAATCAATCCTTCGGGATCTGGCGCATGATGGGCCCCAAGGGGCAGGAGACGGTGAAGGTGTCCGGCGGGCTGGCCTCCAACCACGGCGAGATCATCCACCAGTGGGCGGTGGATGGGCACGGCATCATCCTGCGCTCGATCTGGGACGTGGCCGACAGCCTCAAGCGCGGGCGGCTGGTGCGGGTGTTGCCGCAGTATTTCCAGGAGGCCGACCTGTGTGCGGTCTACCCGATGCAGTTGAAGAATTCGGCCAAGGTGCGGGAGTGCGTGCGCTTCCTGCAGAAGCACCTGGATGTGACGGCGTCGTCGGCGACGGTGTAGCCGAGATCGTTCAACGCCCGTCCAATCGCTGCCGCACGATGCGTTCCAGCACCTGTGCCACCAGCGCCACCGAGGCATCCTCCGCATGGCGGCGATGCTGCAGCAGGCGCAACGGCGGCGCCTCCAGCGGCAGGGGCGGGCGCAGACAAGTCAGCGCCACCGGGTGCGCGGCGGTCGCGGCCGGCACGCAATGCATGGGCATGACCGCGATCAGGTCCGAGCCCTGCAACAGGGCCGGGGCCATCAGGAAATTCGGGACCACCATGCCCACGCGACGACGCAGCCCCTGCATGGCGACCTGTTCGTCGATCATGCGGTTGAGGGTGTCGTGGCAGGCGATCTGCAGATGTGGATACGAGAGCCAGCGCGCCAGCGTCAGCGAATGGGCGGCAGGATGATCGCGTCGCATGACGGCCACGCAGCGCTCCTGCAGGACTTCGCGTCCGCGCAGCTGGCCGCCCGGGGCGGCACTGCCCAGCACCAGGTCGGTCTGTCCGCGCTCCAAGCGGGCGGTCGCATCGGCGTCGCCCAGCCAGGTCTGGAATTCCAGGTCCAAGGCGGGCGCGGCCGTAGCCAGCTCCTGATACAGCGCATGCGCTACGACTTGCGCCGGATAGTCCGGCATGAGGATGCGCACGCGCTGCGTCACAGCGGCTTGCGATGGCACCTGCTGCGTCGGGCTGGCCATCTGCGCCTGCGCATCGCCGGCCAGCATCTGGCGCACCGATTCACGCAGCGCCTGTGCCGTGGCTGTCAGCCGCATCTGCGTGCCGCCATCTTCCAGCAGCGGATCACGAAGCAATTGCCGGCATCGCTCCAGCGCACTGGCGGCAGCCGGCAGCGGCAGGCCCACGCGCGCGGCGGCGCGCGCCAGGTGCACTTCATCGAGGACGGCATCGAGCAGGCGCAGCAGGCGCGCATCCATCCCGGCCAGGGCCGGCAGGACGGGAGACAGGGCGGGGGAAAGGCTGGCAGCGGAATTCATGGTGCAGTGGGGCGGTGGCAGCGAAATAAAACTGGCCTGCTGCCAGGACGGCAGCAGGCCAGGGGCGCGAGTGTAGCCGCTTAGCCGGTGGCCCACAAGCGGCGCTTGGGGCAACGTCGCGGTTTAGCCGAAGGCTTCCTTGATGGTCTGGATCTTGCCCATGTCGGTGGCGTCATAGCCGGCCAGGTTGTTGACCACCTTGCGGAAGCTGTCCGATTGCAGGATGTCGATCACCGAGCGGATCAGCGGATCCTGCAAGGACGCTGCCGGCAGCGCGAAGAAGTAGCGCTCGCGCACCAGCGGAATGAAGCCCAGCCCGAAGCGTTGCGCCGCCGTCTGTACGCCGAAGCCGACATCGGCCATGCCGCTGGCGATGAAGGCCGCCACCGCCGAGTGCGTGAACTCGGTGTTCTCGAAACCGTTGATCTTCTTGTGGGCGATGCCGGCGCCGTTGAGCATGAGTTCCAGCAGCATGCGCGTGCCCGAGCCCGCTTCACGGTTGACGAAGCGCAGGTCGGTGCGGGTCAGGTCAGCCAGGCCGCGCAAGCCTTTGGGATTGTCCGGTTCGATGAACAAGCCCTGGTTGCGGATGGCCAGGTGGATCAGGCAATCGCTGCGCTTGTTGAGCCACTTGGCATAAGCGGCGATGGCCGGTTTCTCGAATTCGCCCAGCGGTACGTGGAAGCCCGCCAGGTCGCACTCCTGGCGCGACAGCGCCGCCACCGCATCGGTGCTGTGGCGATAGCGCACCTCTACCGGCAGGCGGGCTTCGTTGATCTTGTTGAGCAGCGCCGCCACCGCAAAGCCGTGGCTGGCGTTCAGGCGCACCTTCTCTGATTTGCCTTCGACCGTCTTGCCCAATTCCACTTCCAGCTCCGAGGCCAGGCTGTCCAGGGTCGGGGACAGACGCGCCGTCACCAGGCGATCGGCCCACAGCAGCTTGCTGGCGAAATCGGTCAGTGTGGTGCCGCGGCCACGGCCGCTTTCAATCAAGGCGTTGCCGAACAGGCGCTCGGCGTCGCGCAACAGGCCCCAGGCATGGCGATACGAATAGCGAGTCAATTGCGCGGCACGCGCAATCGAGCCGCTCTGCTGGATCGCCGTGAGCAGCGTCAACAAGTTGGCCGTGTCCAGCGCCGCCTCGTTGTCATAGGCGATTTCCCAGTGAGGTTTGATGTGGACTTTAAACATTTATGTGAAAGAAAGCATATTGAAACGGCCGTTTATCGGTGATAATTTCGCGTCACCCCGCATAAATGATAGGAAATATATGCGGTGTTGTACATAAATAAATAAATTAAAAGAGAAGGATATCGCCGCAAAGATGGGCTGGAGTCACGATCCGGCCCTACCGGCTTTGCGATGCAATCCTTCCTTCGATTTACCCACATCACACACACATAAAATATTCGGAGGAATAATGGCTTTCGATTTCCTGAACAAGGAACACACGGTCGCCAAGCCCGGCTTCAATCGCTGGCTGGTACCGCCAGCGGCACTCGCAATCCACCTTTGCATCGGCATGGCCTACGGTTTCTCGGTGTTCTGGCTGCCGCTGTCCAAGGCCCTGGGCGTGACTGCGCCCATCGCCTGTGGCGCCGACATCGGCTTCTTCGCGCAAGTCTTCTCGTCCACCTGTGACTGGAAGATTTCCATGCTGGGCTGGATGTACACGATGTTCTTCGTCCTCCTGGGCATCTCGGCCGCACTGTGGGGCGGCTGGCTGGAACACGCCGGTCCCCGCAAGGCCGGTGTGGTGGCTGCCATCTGCTGGTGCGGCGGCCTGCTGATCTCGGCCCTGGGCGTGAAGACGCACCAGATCTGGCTGATGTGGCTGGGCTCCGGCGTCATCGGTGGCGTCGGTCTCGGCCTGGGCTACATCTCGCCGGTGTCGACCCTGATCAAGTGGTTCCCTGACCGTCGCGGCATGGCCACCGGTATGGCCATCATGGGCTTCGGTGGTGGCGCCCTGGTTGGCACCCCGCTGGCCGATGCGCTGATGAAGAAGTTTGCTTCCCCCACCTCGGTGGGCGTGTGGGAAACCTTCGTGGTCATGGCCGTGATCTACTTCGTCTTCATGATGGCCGGTGCCTTCGGTTACCGCGTGCCGCCCACCGGCTGGAAGCCGGCTGGCTGGACCCCGCCGGTGGCCAAGTCCTCGGCGACCATGATCACCCAGAACCACGTGCACGTCTCCAAGGTCTGGGGCATTCCCCAGTTCTGGCTGGTGTGGCTGGTGCTCTGCCTGAACGTGTCGGCCGGTATCGGCGTCATCGGCATCGCTTCGCCGATGCTGCAGGAAGTCTTCGGCGGCAAGCTCTTGGGCGTGGACATCGGTTTCAATGACCTGTCGGTCGAGCAGAAGGCCGGTATCGCGGCACTGGCTGCCGGCTTCACGGGCCTGATCTCGCTGTTCAACATCGGTGGCCGTTTCGCCTGGGCTTCGTGCTCCGACTTCTTCGGCCGCAAGATGACCTATGCCATCTTCTTCGTGCTGGGCTTCGTGCTGTACGTGAGCCTGCCGTGGTCGGCCAAGTCGGGCAACATCCCGCTGTTCGTGGGCGCGGTCTGCATCATCCTGTCGATGTATGGTGGCGGCTTCGCTACCGTGCCGGCTTACCTGGCCGACCTGTTCGGCACCCAGATGGTGGGCGCCATCCACGGCCGCCTGCTGACCGCGTGGGCAACCGCCGGCATCCTGGGTCCGGTGGTGGTGAACTACATGCGTGAGTACCAGCTGTCCCTGGGCATGCCCAAGAACGAGGTCTACAACACCACCATGTACATCCTGGCCGGCATGCTGGTACTGGGCCTGATCTGCAACCTGCTGATCCGCCCGGTCGACGCCAAGCACTTCATGACCCCGGAAGAACTGGCCCGTGAAAAGCAGCTGGCCCACGAAAAGTCGGCCGCCGATGCCGCCGTCACCGCCGGTTCGGGCGACATGTCGCAGATCGGTAGTGGCGGCAATCCGCTCTTCATCGGCCTGGCCTGGGCCGCTGTCGGCATTCCGCTGATCTGGGGTATCACCCTGGTGCTGCAGAAGTCGGCCGTGCTGTTCCGTTGATCAGGTAAAACCTAATTGACGGCTTGATTGTTCGATTACGTAGTGTTGTAAAGAATCAGTCAAGCCATCTCGACTCACCCGCAGGCCGGCTCCACCCGGCCTGCACGCAGGACCGCAGCGGCGAAAGCCGCTGACACAAGCTGCCATGGCCCCGTGAACCAGGGCAGCTTGTGTCAGCGACTATCAAAAAACAGGAGCATGGCCCGTCCCCCGGTAAGGGCAGGCCAGCATCCGCAGTGTTCACACCAACCCATCAAGGCAGGGCGAACATGCAACAACGGAGACCAGCTGGTTCATCTCGCACGGCCGTGCGCACCCTTCACCGGGGCAGCGTCATGCCGCCGCATTGTTCTCCCCATCCCTTGATCTGCTTTCCCCAGGCTGCTCCTCCCTAGGCGCGGCCATTTCCTTTCATTCGTCATTTGCGCGGACCCCAGAAGATCCTCCGGGAGAAGGACCAGGTCCGCATCGAAGCAACACAGGAGGCAACAATGAAGAGGCAACAGGTTTTCGACGTGGCGGCGGTGCGCGGCATCATCGCTGAACGTAAGGGCATGGCCGGCGCCATGCTCCCCATCCTGCACGGCATCCAGGACAAGGTCGGCTACATCCCTGCCGATGCGGTCCCGATGATCGCGGGTGAGCTGAACGTCTCGCGCGCCGAGGTGCATGGCGTGATTTCGTTCTATCACTTCTTCCGCCAGGAACCGGCCGGCCGCCACGTCGTGCAGGTGTGCCGCGCCGAGGCCTGCCAGGCGCGCGGCAGCGAAGCGTTGGCTGAACATGCACAGAACGTGCTGGGCTGCGGTTTCCATGAGACCAGCGCCGATGGCCAGTTCACGCTGGAACCGGTGTATTGCCTGGGCCAGTGCGCCATCGGGCCCAACCTCACGTTCGACCACGAGCTGCACGCCCGTGTCGACGCCGACAAATTCAAGCGCCTGATCCAGGCCAAGCGGGAGGCATGATGAGTACGCACGAACCCGTGACCATCTACGTCCCGCGCGACTCCACCGCGCTGGCGCTGGGCGCCAACGAAGTCGCAGCCGCCATCGCCGCCGAAGCGCAAAAACGCGGCCAGTCCATCAAGCTGGTGCGCAATGGCTCGCGCGGCATGTTCTGGCTGGAGCCGCTGGTGGAAGTGGCCACCGCAGCCGGCCGCGTGGCCTATGGGCCGGTGACGCCCGAAGATGTCAGCGGCCTCTTCGATGCGGGCCTGCTGGCCGGAGGCCAGCACACGCTGCATCTGGGCCTGACTGAAGAAATCGGTTTCCTCAAGAATCAGGAGCGCCTGACCTTCGCGCGGGTCGGCATCATCGATCCGCTCTCGCTGGACGATTATCTGGCCCATGAAGGTTATGCCGGATTGAAGAATGCGCTGGCCAAGACACCGGAGGCCATCGTCCAGCAGATGATCGATTCGGGTTTGCGTGGCCGGGGCGGTGCGGCCTTCCCGACCGGCATCAAATGGCAGACCGTGCTGCGCGCACCGGCCGCGCAGAAGTACGTGGTCTGCAATGCCGATGAGGGCGACTCGGGCACCTTCTCGGATCGCATGATCATGGAGGACGATCCCTTCACGCTGATCGAAGGCATGACCATCGCTGCCGTCGCGGTGGGCGCGACCGAGGGCTACATCTATGTGCGCTCCGAATATCCGCATGCGATTGCGACGATGAACGACGCCATCGCCATCGCCACCGAGCGTGGGTACCTGGGCGATGACATTCTCGGTTCCGGCAAATCCTTCCGGCTGGAAGTGCGCAAGGGCGCAGGGGCCTACATCTGCGGCGAAGAAACCGCCATGCTGGAAAGCCTGGAAGGCAAGCGCGGCGTGGTGCGCGCCAAGCCGCCGCTGCCGGCCATCGAGGGCCTGTTCGGCAAGCCGACCGTCATCAACAACCTGATCTCGCTGGCCTCGGTGCCGGTGATCCTGGCGCGCGGCGCGGACTTCTACAAGAACTACGGCGTAGGGCGCTCGCACGGCACGCTGCCGTTCCAGCTGGCCGGCAACATCAAACAGGGTGGCCTGGTGGAGAAGGCCTTCGGCCTCACGCTGCGCCAGTTGCTGGAAGACTTCGGCGGCGGCAGTGCCTCGGGCCGTCCGATCCGCGCGGTGCAGATGGGCGGGCCGCTGGGCGCGTACCTACCGCCCTCGCAATTCGATACACCGCTCGACTATGAAGCTTTCGCCGCGATCGGCGCGATGATCGGGCATGGCGGGCTGGTGGCGTTTGACGACAGTGTCGATATGGCCAGACAGGCCCGCTACGCCATGCAATTCTGTGCTGTCGAATCCTGCGGCAAGTGCACCCCTTGCCGCATCGGCTCCACCCGCGGCGTGGAAGTGATCGACAAGATCATCGCCAACGAGGAACGCCCGCAGCAGATCCATTTGTTGAAGAGCCTGTGCGACACCATGGTCAATGGTTCGCTCTGCGCCATGGGCGGCATGACGCCGTTCCCGGTGCTGTCGGCCCTGAACCATTTCCCCGAAGACTTCGGCGCGCCCGGCGAACAGGCAGCCTGATCCCATCAGCGATTTAGCGCATCAGCGCATCAGCGAATGCAAGGAGTTGCACCATGAATCAGCTCAACGAAACGGATTACGGCACGCCCGCACGTGCCTCGGAACAGATGGTCACGCTGGAGATCGACGGCGTGGCCGTGACGGTCCCGGCCGGCACCTCGGTCATGCGCGCCTCGGTCGAGGCCGGCATCAACGTGCCCAAGCTGTGCGCCACCGACAGCCTGGAACCTTTTGGTTCCTGCCGCCTGTGCCTGGTGGAAATCGAAAAGGATGGCCGCAAGATGAAGGGCTATCCGGCCTCCTGCACCACGCCCTGCGAACCGGGCATGAAGGTGCAGACGCAGACCCCCAAGCTGGCCGAGATCAGGCGTGGCGTGATGGAACTCTACATCTCGGATCACCCGCTGGATTGCCTGACCTGTCCCACCAACGGCAACTGCGAACTGCAGGACATGGCCGGCGTGGTCGGCCTGCGTGAAGTGCGCTACGGTGACGAGGGCGAGAACCACACCAAGATGAAGAAGGATGAATCCAATCCCTACTTCACCTATGACCCTTCCAAGTGCATCGTCTGCAACCGCTGCGTGCGGGCTTGCGAAGAAACGCAAGGCACCTTTGCGCTGACCATCAACGGCCGCGGTTTCGAGTCGCGTGTCTCGGCCGGGCAGATGGAAGCCTTCATGGAATCCGAATGCGTCTCCTGCGGCGCCTGCGTGGAGGCCTGTCCGACCGCGACGCTGACGGAAAAGACCGTCATCATGCTGGGCCAGGCCGAGCACAGCAAGGTCACCACCTGCGCCTATTGCGGCGTGGGTTGTTCCTTCAAGGCCGAGATGAAGGGCAATGAAGTGGTGCGCATGGTGCCGTACAAGGATGGCAAGGCGAATCAAGGCCACTCCTGCGTCAAGGGCCGCTTCGCCTGGGGCTATGCGACCCACAAGGACCGCATCCTGAACCCCATGATCCGTAAGAGCATCAACGACCCCTGGCGCGAAGTGTCGTGGGAAGAAGCGCTGTCCTACGCGGCCAGCGAGTTCCGCCGCATCCAGGCCAAGCATGGCAAGGATTCCATCGGCGGCATTACCTCTTCCCGCTGCACCAACGAAGAAACCTATCTGGTCCAGAAACTGGTGCGCGCCGCCTTCGGCAACAACAACGTCGATACCTGCGCCCGCGTCTGCCACTCGCCGACCGGGTATGGCCTGAAGCAGACCCTGGGTGAATCGGCCGGTACGCAGACCTTTGAATCGGTGATGAAGTCCGACGTCATCCTCATCATGGGGGCCAACCCGGCGGCCGGCCATCCGGTGTTCGCTTCGCAGATCAAGCGCCGTGTGCGCCAGGGCGCCAAGCTGATCGTGATCGATCCGCGCACTACCGAGATGGTCAAGTCCCCGCACCTGCAGGCCGACTATCACCTCAAGCTGCGCCCCGGCACCAACACGGCCATCATCACGGCGCTGGCCCATGCGATCCTCTCCGAAGGCCTGCAGAACGAGTCCTACATCCAGGAACGCTGCGACCTGCAGTCGTACCAGGACTGGAAGCAATTCGTCCTGCGCGAAGACAATTCCCCCGAAGCCATGGCCGCCGTCACCGGCGTGCCCGCTGACATCATTCGTGGCGCAGCTCGCCTGTACGCCACCGGCGGCAATGCCGCGATCTATTACGGCCTGGGCGTGACCGAACATGCGCAAGGTTCGACCACCGTGATGGGCATCGCCAACCTGGCCATGTGTACCGGCAACGTCGGCCGCGAAGGCGTGGGCGTGAACCCGCTGCGCGGGCAGAACAATGTGCAGGGCTCCTGCGACATGGGTTCCTTCCCGCATGAGTTGCCGGGGTATCGGCACATTTCGGACTCCACCGTGCGTGGCCAGTTTGAACAGGCCTGGGGTGTGACGCTGAACCCGGAGCCGGGCCTGCGCATTCCCAACATGTTCGATGCGGCCCTCGATGGCAGCTTCAAGGGTTTGTATTGCGAAGGGGAAGACATCGTCCAGTCGGACCCGAATACCCAGCACGTTGCGGCGGCCTTGCAGGCCATGGAATGCATCGTGGTGCAGGATCTGTTCCTGAACGAAACGGCCAAGTACGCGCACGTCTTCCTGCCCGGTTCGTCCTTCCTGGAAAAGGATGGCACCTTCACCAACGCCGAGCGCCGCATCTCGCGCGTGCGCAAGGTGATGCCGCCCAAGGCCGGCAAGTCCGACTGGGAAGTCACGGTGGCGCTGGCCGAAGCGCTGGGTTACCCGATGCCGTACAATCACCCCTCGGAAATCATGGACGAGATCGCCGCCCTGACCCCCAGCTTCCACGGCGTGAGCTACGACAAGCTGGAAAAACTCGGCAGCATCCAGTGGCCCTGCAACGATGCCGCGCCGGAAGGCACGCCCATCATGCACGTAGGCAGCTTCATCCGTGGCAAGGGCAAGTTCATCAACACGCAGTATTTCGCCACCGACGAGAAGGTGACGCAGCGCTACCCGCTGATCCTGACCACCGGCCGCATCCTGTCGCAGTACAACGTGGGCGCGCAGACGCGCCGCACCGAGAACTCGCAATGGCACAGCGAAGACCGGCTGGAAATCCACCCGCACGATGCCGAGGACCGTGGCATCCGCGAGGGTGACTGGGTCGGCGTGGAGTCGCGTGCAGGCCAGACCGTGCTGCGGGCGACGGTGACCGAGAAGGTGCAGCCGGGGGTGGTCTATACCACCTTCCACTTCCCCGAATCGGGTGCCAACGTCATCACCACCGACAACTCCGACTGGGCCACCAACTGCCCCGAGTACAAGGTGACGGCGGTGCAGGTGATGCCGGTGACGCAGCCCTCGCAATGGCAGCAGCACTACGAGCGCTTCAACCGTGCGCAGCTCGATCTGCTCAAGGGCGAGGCGCAGGCGGAACCCCTGGTGACGAAGTAAGCGGCGCGGGCCTGGCGGGCTCGTGCCGGCGTGATTTCCGCAGACACGAGCCCAACCCATCCGCATCAGGCAGGACAGCATGAACACACGCAACAGCAGCAGCCCAGTCATCGACGACACCACTGGCGACTACGCCACCTTCGCCCGCGTGCAGGTAGATCGCTGGCGCGATGGCCAGCGCGAGACGGTCGACGATGTGGTCGCCGAGGAAGTCCCCATCGCCCTCGAATACAACGGCATCTCGCACGCCGTGATGATGGCTACACCCGCCGACCTGGAAGATTTTGCGCTGGGCTTCTCGCTTACCGAAGGCATCCTGGCCGCGCCGGGCGAGCTGTATGAATGCGAGATTGTCCCCGGCTGCGAAGGCGTGCAGGTACAGATGCGCATCGCCACCGAGCGCTTCGTGGCGCTCAAGGAAAAGCGCCGCAACCTCACCGGGCGCACCGGTTGCGGGCTGTGTGGTGCCGAGACGCTGGAGCAGGCGGTGCGGCATCCGCAGGCCGTGCGCGGCGGCGCGGTGTTTTCGGTGGAGCAGGTGCATGCGGCTTTTGAGCAGATGCAGGCCGGGCAGCACTTGCAGCAGGCCACCGGTGCCACGCATGCGGCCGCGTGGATGGATGCGTCGGGCCGCATCGTGCTGGTCCGCGAAGATGTGGGCCGCCACAATGCGCTGGACAAGCTTATCGGCGCGCTGGCCGAAGAGGAGACCGATTTTTCGCAGGGCGCGGCCATCATCACCAGCCGCGCCAGTTACGAGATGGTGCAAAAGGCGGCCACGGTCGGCATCGGTTTCATCGCTGCCGTATCAGCCCCGACCGCCCTGGCGATCCGGCTGGCCGAAGAGACGGATGTGACGCTGCTGGGTTTCGTGCGCAAGCAGGGCCACGTGGTGTATGCGCGGCCGCATCGTTTGCGGTGAGGCAGCGGCGCGGATGAAGAATTGACGGACAATCGATGAACAGAGCAGAAGGAGACGCATCATGAATATCGAACACCTGGTCAAGATGGCCAACCAGATCGGCAGTTTTTTTTCCACCATGCCGGACCGTGACCAGGCCATTGCCGACCTGGCTTCGCACCTCAAGCGTTTCTGGGAGCCACGTATGCGCAAGGCCTTCCTGGAGCATATCGAGAAGACGCAAGGGGAGGGCCTGGATCCCATCGTGCTGGAGGCGGTGAACCGGCATATGCAGCAGTTGGCAGTGTAGGGCGGCTGCCTGCTTGTGACTTTGAGGAAACCGCTCAGTTGGATGAGCGGTTTTTTTTCGTCGGTTGAGTGCGGGTGCCGATAAGCACGCCAGGTTACCTGGAAAACTTCCAGAAAGCGCCAATAGTCCGCCAATAGGTGTAAAAAAACGTTGATAAGATGTTGATTTAATGGATAAAATTCACGGCAATAAAATCGTGAAAGTGCGCCAAATGCTCGCCATTGGAAAGATAGAACCGCTGCTGCCCATGGATTCGGAGCTGGTTCCATTGCTGGAACTGGCCTCGGATCTGCGGGCTGAATCCATTTTGCTGCTCTCGCATGTCGGGGAGCGATCCCGGCCAATGCTGGCGAGCATGCTGCGCGCGATGAATTCCTATTACTCCAACAAGATCGAAGGCCAGCATACTTATCCCGCCGATCTTGAGGATGCGCTGCACCGCCATTTCTCGGCCGATGCCGAGATCCACAAGCGTCAGATCCTGGCACTGGCGCACATGGCGGTGGAAGAAGAATTCGAGGCGCGGGCGCGGACCATGACGTGGGATGCGATGTTTACGCAGGAGTGGATCAGTGATCTGCATGCGTCGCTGTATGCGCGGCTGCAGGAAGAAAGCCATATCGTGCTGGACCAGCATGGGCGCGAACGCGGACGCTTCCAGCCGGGCGCTCTGCGCCGACACGCCGTAAAGGTCGGGGCGCATATACCCCCGGAGCACAAACTGCTCCCTGATCTGCTGACACACTTCCATGGTCGCTACGGCAAGGTGCATTACCGCGATGTCAGCAAGATCGTCGTCGCTGGCGCATCCTTGCATCGGCTGTCATGGATTCACCCCTTCATGGATGGCAATGGACGCGTCAGCCGTCTGCACAATCATGTCCTGTTGCACCATCTCGGATTGACCGATGGGTTGTGGTCACCCATGCGCGGGTTGGCGCGCAAGCAGGAGGAGTACTACGGTGCCCTCCATCAGGCAGACTTGCCTCGCCGTAATGCCACCGATGGCCGGGGTGAATTGAGTTCCAAGGGACTGGCCGATTTCATCCGCTTTTGGCTTGATACCTGCCTGGATCAGGTTCGATTCATGGGGCAGCTCTTGCGGTTTCCGGAAATGGAAGCGCGCTACGTCAATCTGGCACTGCTGTTCGCACATGGTTTTGGCCGGGAGCCGGTGCCACATCATCGCAGCATCCTGCGCCCGGAATTGTTGGGCAAGATCCTGTATCGGCTGTTCCGCGCCGGGCAGATGGAGCGCAGCGAGTTCAAGGCTGCACTCGATATTTCGGATCGCACGGCGACCCGGCTGATCAGTCGCTTGCTGGAGCAGCGACTGATCGTCTCAGAGGGGCGCGTGGGGGTGTTGCAGCCCGGCTTCCCCTTGGGCAGTTTTCGTTATCTATTCCCGGGGTTGTGGCCCGAGGCCGAGGTGTTGGAGATGCCACCCATCGGAGGCGAGTAAAGCACTGCAACAGCACTTTGCGGCACAGGTTCTTCCTCACGCCGCCAACGCCACCTCCGCCGCAATCCGATGAAAACGCCGTCCAAAATAAGCCAGCCCATCGGCTTGCGACGCTGCCAGGCGAATATGCCGGATCTCCACGAACAGTACGCTGTGCGTGCCCGCCTGCTGCTGCAAGACGATGTCACCCTCCAGCACGGCCAGCGCATCGGGCAGCACCGGCTGGCCGTAGTCGCCGATCTCCCAGCCTACCTGCGCCATGCGTTCTTCGGCCGCCAGCCCGGTCATGCCGGCAATCATGCGCGCCACGTCTTCGTGATGCCCGGCCAGGATGTTGATGCACAGCCGTCCGTTGCCCACCAGGATGGAATGGGCAGCGCTCTTGACGTTGATGCACACCAGCACCGTGGCCGGGTCGTCGGAGACCGAACTGACGGCGCTGACCGTCATGGCGGCGCGTCCGGCAGGACCATCGGTGGTGATGATGTTGACCGCAGCCGAGAGACGCGCCATGGCGTCGCGAAAATCTTGCTTCATGGTAGGTCCGTCCAAAAAAGAGATGACATCCGGCACAAGGCTTCGTATCCTTTGCGCCATCAGCCATGTCGTCTGCGGCGCCGTCAGGCGGATGTCGATCAGCAGGTGAGAGGGAGAACGCATCGCCTATGAAAGCCTGCGTCCTGGGATGAACAATAGACCCTGCACAAATGGCGGGTCAAATGATTGTCTGGAATGTTCCGCATGAAGCAAATGAATATCGGCGCGGTGGACTTGAACCTGCTCAAGACCTTCATCGTCATCTGGGAGCTGCGTAGCCTCACCGCTGCCGCCGACCGCCTGCACCTGACCCAGCCCGCCGTGAGCCACGCCCTGCGCCGCTTGCGCGAAATGTTCGATGATCCGCTCTTCGTACGCAGCACCAGCGCCATGGTGCCCACCGAAACCGCGATCCGCCTGCATGAACCCATCGCCCGCGCCCTGGGCATCATCCACGAGGCCCTGCATACCCACGCCAGCTTCGATCCGGCCACGGCCACGCGGACCTTCCACCTGGTCATGTCGGACATGTCCTGCAGCCACGTGCTGCCGTTGCTGATGGAAGAGCTGGCCCATGCCGCCCCGCACGTCTCCATCGAAGTGCAGCAGATGGCCATGGAAAACCTGGGCGCGGCCATGCGCAACGGCGACATCGACCTGGCCTTCGGCTACCTGCCGGGCCTGCCCGAGGATTGCCAGAGCCAACTGGTGCTCAATGACGACTACGTCTGCATGCTGCGCAAGACCCATCCCCAGGCCGGCGAACCGCTGACCATGGAGAGCCTGCTGCAGCTGCGCTACGTCTACGCCAACACCAATACCACCGGCCACCAGCTGGCCGAGGATGTGCTGCGCAATGCCGGCGTGAAGCGCGATTTCGCGCTGCGCATGCCGCATTTCACGGTGGCCCCGCAGATCGTGCGCGACACCGACCTGGCCCTGTTCCTGCCGCGCAGCATCGCCGAGCGCCACAACGTCGACGAGGCCTGCGTGCTGCTGGACCTGCCGCTGGAGATGCCGCGCATCCCGGTGAGCATCTATACCCATACGCGCTTCTCGGCGGACTCGGGCATCCAGTGGCTGCGCAGCCTGCTCATCGAGATGTTCGGACGCGAGGCCGAGAACGCCTGATCCTTCCCCGTACTGGAGTCACATTATGAGCATTGCCGTCACCGGAGAGGTTCCCTATTACGCCGTCATTTTCACTTCACTGCGCACGGAAGGCGATCACGGCTATGGCGAGATGGCCGAGGCCATGGTGGAGGCGGCGTCGCGCCAGCCCGGTTTCCTGGGGCTGGAGTCGGCGCGCGAGGAGGTGGGTATCACCGTGTCTTACTGGGCGAGCCTGGAAGCCATCGCCGCGTGGAAACGCGACCTCGATCACCAGCTGGCCCAGCGCCTGGGACGCCAGCAGTGGTACGAGGCCTACAAGACACGGATCTGCAAGGTTGAGCGGGATTACGCCTTCACCCGTGATTAAAACTCAGCAACTGCGCTGCAGGAAATCCATCACCGCTTCAGCAAAGGGGCCTGGCATCTGGTCCGGCATGGGGACCATGCCGTCGTCCAGCGTCTGCCACTGGCTGCCGGCAATGGCCTGGGCGATGCGTTCGCTGTAGGGCGCCGCATGCGGATCGCGTCCTGCCCGCAACACCAGTGTGGGTGCGCGTACCAGGCCGATGCGATCTTCCATGGGATAGTTGCGCACCACGATATGGCCATGCGAGGCCATCGGTCCGGCCTTGAGGGCATCCACCATGAAGTGCGTGAGCAGGTCGGTATCGCCTTCGGGATAGAAGGGCTGGCGGCGCTGCCACAGTTCCTGCAGGTGCGCGCCATCGGTGCGGACCTCCACATCGTCCACGGTGCGTTTGCCCGCGTGTGCGCTGCGCCGTGCGGCGTCGTTGTAGGGGCAGGAAGACAGTACCAGCGCCGCCACCCGCTCAGGGGACGACGCCGCGATTTCCATGGCCGTGACTGCCCCGGTATGGTGGCCGACCACGGCGGCCTTGCGGATGCCCAGCTGGTCCATCACTTCCAGCGCCAGGCTGGCCCAGCGCTCGATGCTGTGCTGCGCCGGTGGCGGCTTGCAGGAATCGCCAAAGCCCGGCGTATCGATGGCGATGGGGCGGTAGCGCTGCGCCAGCAGCGGCAGCACATCGCGGAATTCGTCCCAGGAACGCGGGGTCTGGTGCAGCAGCAGCACGGGCAATCCTTCGCCCATGCTGGCCACGTGCAGCGGGCCGGCACTGGTGGGGATGAACTGGCGTACGAGGGCGGGATGGGCTTGGGACATAAGAGTGGCTCTCTGGCACGGCGAAGAGGCCGCAGCCTCTTCCCGGTCACATCATCAACAACGAACAGCCGCGTGAAACAGCAAACGATATAAACGATTTGTATCGTTTGAAGAATTCAGCGCTTCGTTACTTCATCAGCACCGAATAGGTCGGCACATTGTTGGCCCAGCCTGCGGCCAGCGGTGCCACAAACACGTTTTCGGTACGGGTACGTGCGATCTTCCACACCCCGTCCACCTTCTTGAACAGGTTGTTGAGCCGGCTGGAGCGCAGCAGCGACGAGCCATCGCCGAAGATCCACGGCTGGCAATGCACCCACTGGCCATCGGCGTGCGTGCAGTCGGCATTGACGTGGATCTGTTCCGAGGTCAGGTAGTGGACGTTCAGGAGCAGTTCCGGATCCTTCTTCTGGCCCCAGAAGGCCTGGAAGTGCTTGCGGATCGCTTCCTTGCCGACGGCTTGGCCGAACTGGCCCTCGTAGTAGGAACCGACGCCTTCCCAGATGGCGTCTTCGGCATAGAGATCGAGGATCTTCTCGATGCGTTCGGCGTCATCGGCCACCGGCTCGGGGCAGGGCGTGTCGCACAGGAACATGTAGCGCGCCTGGATGCGGCGGATGTCGGCCTCGGCTTCGAGGATGTCGAGGCGGCGTTTGAGTTGCTGGATTTCCTGGGTAAAGTCGGTCATGGTGCCTGGTCTCTCGTGATCTTGATCTTGTATGGATGGGAAAGGCCAACCATGCATACAAACGCATGGTTGGCAGCGGCGATCAGTGCATCGCCGCCAGGAGGGGCTTGGGGCTTACAGGTAGCGCGCCAGCAGCTTGCGGGTGGCGATGCGCAGCACGCGGTCGAACAGGTAGCCCAGCAGGCCCAGCGCGATGATGCCTACGAACACCCACTCGGTACGGCTGAAATTGCGCGCCGTCCAGATCAGGGCGCCCAGGCCTTCGCGGGCCGAGACGATTTCGGCCGAGACCACCGTCAGGAAGGAATTGCCCATCGCGATGCGGGCGCCGGTGACCATGAAGGGCACGGTCGAGGGCAGGATCACGGTGGTCAGGATCTTCCATTGTCCGGCACCCAGCGAGGCCGCCGCACGCAGGCGCAGCGGATTTACCGCCTGCACGCCGGCGATGGTGTTGAGCGTGACGATGAAGACCGTGGTGTAGAAGATCAGCGCGATCTTCGACAGTTCGCCGGGGCCAAGCCAGATCACGGCCAGGGTGACGAAGGCGATCGGCGGGATGAAGCGGAAGAACTCGATGTAGGGATCGAGCAATTGCCGCACCAGGTCAAAGCGGCCCATGAAGATGCCCAGCGGCACGCCGATGGCTACGCCCGCACCCCAGCCGGCCAGGATGCGTCCGGAGGAGGCCAGCACCGATTGCTGCAGGGTGCCGTCATTGATCAGTTCCAGTGCGGCCGCCCAGGTCATCGAGACCGAGGGCAGGAACAGCGGCGAGGTGGTCATCGAGACCAGTTGCCACAACACCAGGCCGCCGACGATGGCGACCACCGAGATCAGGAAAGGACGGGCTGCTTTCATGCGACGACCCAGGTTGGATGGCATGGCCGACTCTTGTGCCGTCGGGGAGGCTGTCTGTGTGAGCTGGGTCATTGTACGGATTCCTCTTCAATCAAACCTTGTGCGCGCAGCACGCGCGTGACTTCTGCACCGATGTCGTCGCGGATGCGGGCATACAGTGCCATGCAGGCCGGGTCGGCCGGATCGCGCGGATGCGGCAGGTCGACTTCTTCGATGGTCTTGATGTGGGCGCGCGGACCTGCCGTCATGGTGACCACGCGGTCGGCCAGGAGGATGGCTTCCCAGATGTCGTGGGTGACGAAGACGATGGTACAGCCGGTGCTTTTCCAGATGCGGTCCAGCTCGCTTTGCAGCACCTCGCGGGTCTGCGCATCGAGGGCGCCGAAGGGCTCGTCCATCAGCACCACCGACGGTTCATTGACCAGCACGCGGGCAATCTGCGCACGCTGGCGCATGCCGCCGGAGAGCTCGGCCGGGAACTTGTCGATGGCGTGCTTGAGGCCCACCAGCGAGACATAGCGCTCGGCGGCCGACCGGCGTTCGGCCGCCGGGATGCCGCGCAGCTTGAGACCGTACTCGACGTTCTCGCGCACCGACAGCCACGGGAACAGCGCCTCGGAGGACTGGAACACGACGCCGCGATCCAGCCCCGGCCCCTTGACGCGCTTGCCGGCCACGCTGATCTCGCCGGCCACATCCTGGAAGCCCGCAATCGCATTGAGCAGGGTGGACTTGCCGCACCCCGAGGGGCCCAGCAGGCAGATGAATTCTCCTGCGCGGATATCGAGGTCGATGCCCGCCATGATCTCGTTCTTGCCGATGGTCAGGCCGACGCGCTTGATGGAAACTGAAGATCCATGTCCCATGGCTTACCCCTTGTAGAAACCGCGTTGCAGGATCTTGCTCATGTCCACCGGTGCCTTGATGGCCTGCTTAGAAAGAAGGAATTCGCCGATGGCATTGGCGGTCTTGAGATCGGTGTCGGTGAAGTCGCGCACGATCGGTTCCATGTCCTTGAGCGAATTGAGCGTCTGCGGCACCGGGATGCGGGTGATGGCCTGCACCGATTGCGCCGCGCGCGGCGGATCCTTGCGGGTGATCTCGGAGGCTTCGGCCAGGGCCTTGAGGATGTTGCCGGCCACTTCCTTGTTGGCGGCCAGCCAGTTGGCATTGGCCGAGAGCCACAGGGTGCTGGTGTAGCCGACGTCGCCGGCGGTCATGAGGATGTGGCCGCCTTGTTGTACGCCCAGCGTGGGCCACGGTTCCCAGACGAAGTAGGCATCGATGTCGCCGCGCGCCAGCAGGGCCGGCAGTTCCGGCGGACCGGAGCGCACCATCTCGACCTTGGCGGCATCGATGTTGAGGGTCTTCAGGGTCAGGCCGGTGACGTATTCCGAGACCGAACCGGCGACGATGCCGAACTTCTTGATCTTGTCGGCCGAGGTGATGGCCTTGCGGGCCACCAGCTTGACGTAGGTCTTGGATTGATAGGTCACGGCCAGCGGGCGCAGCTCGGCGCGCGAGAGGCGCACGATGTGCGTGGGTTCGCCGGCGCAGCCCAGCTGCACCTGGTTGGCCACCAGCGCGTTGAGCGCTTCGCCGCCGTCGGTGTAGGACTGCACGGTGACGTTGGGGGCGCCGTATTTGGCGAACAGTTTTTCGTTGGCAGCGACGTAGAAGGCCGTGAAGACGGGATCAGCGCCGACGCCGATGATGACGGGCGCGCCCTGGGCCAGGGCTGGCAGGGCAGGGGCAGCACCTGCAGCGAGCATGGAGGCGGCGCCGAGCAGCAGCTTGCGGCGTTGTGGCGAAACGGTGGAGTGGGTCACGGGCTGGGTCCTCTTTGTAAAGTTGGTGAAACGCCAGTGGAGATGGCAGGCACGGCAGTAACAAAGGCAAAACACGGGGTGCGCTTGCGCCTGCAGCGCAGGCATGAGCGCAGGCAATTTTTCAGGAGGGGAGGCGCATCAGCGCTTGATCCCCAGCTTTGCAAAAAGCGCGCCAGCGCTTTCGTAATTCAACTCCGACAGCGCCGCGTGCTGGGTGACCACCATCGCATCGCGCACGATGCGCTGCAGGCGGTGGGTGCGCTGGATGGCCGCCATGCCGGCGGCCTGGTAGGCGTCGTTGACGACTTCCATCGAGACCCGGGCGGCATAGGTGGCCGAGAGCTTGAGCATCATGTCGATCTCTTCGGTGACGGGGTTGCCGGCCACGATCTGTTCCCAGGCTTGTTCGCAGGCATCGTAGAAGAACATGCGGGCACTGCGCCACTTGGCTTCGGACACGCCGAGCTTGATCTTGTAATACGCGCGGTCGGCCAGGCGCAGCGCGCCCGGCATGATCTTGGCGCCACCGGCCATGTCGGTGACGATGTCCAGCGCGGCGCGGGCCAGGCCGATGTTGACGGCGGCGTGCACTTCGGCCTGGTAGGCCAGGGCCGGATAGCGATACAGCGGCTCATCGATGAGGCCGGCCGCGCCACGGGCACAGGTCCATTCGTGGGCCACGAACTTGTCCTTGAGGCGGGTATCGTGGCTGCCGGTGCCTTGCATGCCGACCACGTTCCAGTTGTCGACGATCTCGATTTCCGAGGCCGGCATCACGGCCATGAGGGCGGGTTTTTGCGCGCCGTCCTCGAGGCTACTGGTGTCCTTGATGCCCACGCCGATCCAGTCGGCGCCCTTGCAGCCGCTGGCGAAGTGCCAGCGCCCGGTGATTTCCCATCCGCCGGGGACGGCCTTGGCTTCCTGCAGCGGATAGAGGCCGCCGGCATAGACCTGGTCGGGGCCGCTTGCGTAGATCTTGCGTTGCGTTTCGATGGGCAGGGCGGCGAGATAGGTATTGGCCGAACCGAAGGCAGCGACCCAGCCGGCCGAGCCATCAGCCTTGGAGATGCGTTCGACCATGGCCAGGAAGGGCGCCGGGGCCAGGGCTTCTCCGCCGAACTTGCGCGGCGTGCCGCTGCGGAAGATGCCGGCCTTCTTCATGGTGGCCACGATGTCGCGCGGTACGTGGCCTAACTGATCGAACTCATCGCGGCGTGCGATCACTTCCGCAATGAGGGTATCCATTTCAGGAGAGTCCGCATGCGGTGGAGCAGCGGTGACGATTTTTTTCTGGACGGGATAAACATCGAGCGTGATCGAATTCATGGCACACCACTTTGGTTGAAAGGAGGTAGCTGAGTGTCGTCCTGGGTCAAATCAGGGTCAAATTCTATTTAGGAATTGGCCGAATGAATATTAGTAATAATGATTAGGCTGCTCCGGGTTGGTACGCAGGCTTGTGCATGGTGCACCCGCATGATGCGCGAAACCCGCACGGGAAGGGCGTTTGGCGCGATCCTGCACCAAACGCGAGAGGATCGCTGCCCTGTCTGGAGAAGTATTTGCAGTATTGATGCGGCTAATCGGCGGTGCGGATTTGCCTGCAGTGGAGGGGACTGACTACCATGAGGGCCGGGATTGAAAGGAAACACTGTTCAGTTTCGTCATAGGCTCCTTCTGGCCTTCATTTCGGGCGGACTTCTTCGGGAGTCCGCCACTTTTCTTTTGCTTTTTCTCTTCTTCTTTCCCTGCAGCCCTTGCGGTGCGGGGACGTCTTCTTTTTTCTATTGCGTATTGATTCAATGTGCCGGTGCGGTGTAACGGCTAACGCCAATGCGCATCGGCACAGCCGTGCTGCGCGATGTTCTGCAATTTATCTTGTATGGATTCGCATGGGACGATGTCAGCGGGCATTCCCCATACATGAATGATTACGTCGCAGTACCTCGCGAATGAGGAAATTCACGTCGAATCATTCGAATAAAAAAATCGGCCGCATGAAAGCGGCCGAACTTGAATCACGAGAAGGCGGGACAGGAGATCAGTAACGATACCCCAGCGTCAGCAAGATGGTCCGGTCATCCCCCAAGGCCACCGCACGCGCCAGACCGCCCGCGTAATAGTGCGTATTGAAGATGTTCTTCACGTTCAGCGCAGCGCGCCAGCGTTCGGCGTTGTAGGCCACGCCGGTATCGGCCAGCACGTAGCCGGGCAGGGTATAGCCATTGGTGCGCATCATGCTCTGGCCATGCACGCCGCCGTTCCACTCCCATCCGGCCAGCTGGCCCTTGAAGCGATAGCGGGCGCTGGTGGTGAAGTTGTGACGGGGGACGTTGTCCAGCCACTGGCCCACGGTGGTGCTGCGCTGGCCGCCGTCATCGGTCACGGTGGCCGCCGTATAGGAGTAGCCCGCGTTGAGGCTCAGGCCATTGCGCAAGTCCGAGGTCACGCTGATCTCGCCGCCTTGCGAACGTTGTTCGCCGACCGCGATTTTTTGGTTGTCGTGGTCAGGGTCGGTAACAAGAACGTTCCGGCGACGTAGATCGAAGAGTGCAAAATTCACGCTGGTTCGCCCGCCGTCGAGATCGACCTTTATGCCGGCTTCCCATTGCTTGCCAGTCTCCGATTTGAAGGTGCTCCCGGCAAAGTTGGTACCGCTGTTGGGGTAGAACGATGTGGCGTAGCTCACGTAGGGACGCACACCCTGCCACAGCTCCACCATGACGGCCGTCGAAACAGTGGTGGCGCTGGAGGCGTTATTCGTATGGATGCCAGTAATGCTGTTGGTGGTGTAGGTCGCTGCGCGGTCTTGGCGTACGCCCGCCAGCAGTTGCCAACGCTCGCCCAAGCTGATTGTGTCGCGCGCATAGAGGCCCGTATCACGAACGGAGGTATCGTTGAGCTTGGCATTGGAGGAGGTGAGCTTGGTCGGACAAACGATGGCGGCACCGTAGCTCGGGCTATAGATGTTGCTCAAGGCGGCGACGTTGCAGGTAATCGTTCGCTCCTGCTCACGTGAGTTCATGTAATCGGTACCGATCGTAACGTCGTGCTTGCCCCAAGCGGTAACGAAGCTGCGCTGGATATTGGTATCGATGGAAAACGTCTGGCCTTCATAGGTCTGATCCGTGCCAGTGCGGGGCAGATTGCGGCTATTGCCGTCCATTAACCCGTTGGTCACCACTTGCCCGCTCATCTCGAACTGCTGGTAGCGCACGTTGTTGTTGAGGGTCCAGCCGTCATCGAAGCGGTGCGTCAGCGCATAGCCGATGCGGGTTTCATTGGCCGCATACGGACGCGCGCCCGGCTCGCCGATGAAGAGGCTGCGCGGCAGCGCGCCGTTGACGTTGCTGTTGATCGAGCCCGACAGCGGCAGCCCTTGCTGGCGCACGTAGTTGCGTTCCTGGTAGCTAGTCAGGATGGTGAAGTCGGTGCGCGCACCCAGGTCCAGCGAGAGCGAGGGCGCGATGTAGCGGTTCTTGAACCAGACCTTGTCGGTGGCGTCGTTCGAGTTGGAAATGAGGCCGTTGATGCGGAAGGCTTGCTTGCCGTTTTCCGACAGCGATTTGTTCATGTCCACCGTGGTCTGGTAGAAATCGTGGCTGCCCACGGTCACGTCCACGTTGGCGAAATCATTGTCCTGCGGACGCTTGCTGACCATGTTGACCAGCCCGCCCGGCAGCACCAGCCCATACAAGAGCGAGCCCGGTCCCTTGAGTACTTCCACCTGCTGCAGTCCAAACAACTGCTCGGCCACGCGCGAGCTGGCCGTGGTCCGCAGGCCATCCAGATACAGCGAATCGGAAGCGACCTGGCCACGGATGATCAGGTCATCCCAGCCGCGCCGCCCATATTGCTGCGCGACCACGCCGGGCACGTTCTCCAGCGCATCGGCCAACGACACGGCTTGCTGGCTGTCCAGCATGGAGCGCGTCACCACCGACACCGATTGCGGGGTTTGCGACAGCGGCGTCGTCGATTTGTTGACCTGGCTTTGGGTGGCCTTGAATTTGGTGTCGTTCACACCATCAGCGACCACATCAACGGTGGGCAATTGCGCAGAGGCCGCGCTGTTGTCCGTGCCGGCAGTTTGCGCGAGGACGGTAGAGGCGGGCAACACGGAAAAGGCAAGCAGGACGGCGAGGGCGCCGGGAGAGAGGGAGGGCATGAATCAGATAATAATGAGAATAATTACTATTCATAATATCGCATTCTTGTGCCTGGCAACAAATTTTTACTGATCGTTGGCAGCTTGTCGCCTTGTGCGGCTGAAGCGCGATTGGCGCGTTGCGTCAAGAAGGTCGGGAGCTTCGGTCCCTTGATGGCGGGAATGAAGCTATCGCCAAAACGCCCCCGTCTCATGCGCTGATTCATTCATATTGCCCTGCGAGAACGTGAGCGCGCCGTTCATGGCATGTGCTCAAATTTTTCATCTGAAATAAGTTTGACCCGCCCGAATCCCGCTGCTATCTTGGAACCGGTTCCAAAAGATTCATATAAACGAGCAGCCCGGAACCTTCAGGCAAATCAACCGATGCAGTTCAACGATTTGGCGGGCAATAGTGAGACAAAGCACCAAGACCGGCACCGACCGGGTCACCATCGCGCAGGTCGCGCGGGAGGCCGGGGTGTCCAAGACCAGCGTATCGCGTTACCTGGGCGGCGAATTCGACGCGCTCTCGGCACGCCTGCGCGACCAGATCGGCAAGACCATCGCGCGCCTGGGCTATCAGCCCAGCCAGATGGCGCGCGGGCTCAAGGGTGGCCGCACCCGCCTCATCGGCATGCTGGTGGCGGACATCCTCAACCCCTATTCGGTGGCCGTGCTGCATGGTGCGGAAGCGGCCTGCCAGAAGCATGGCTACACGCTCATGCTGTGCAACACGGGCAACGACGAGGCGCGCGAGAAGCAGTCGCTGGCGGCCCTGCATTCCTACAGCGTGGAAGGCCTGCTGTTCAACACCCAGGGCCGCAACGTGACGCCGCTGCGCGAGCTGGGGCAGGCGGCCTTTCCGGTGGTGCTGCTGGACCGCCACGTGGAAGGCTGCGACTTCGACCTGGTGGGCCTGGACAACGTCAAGGCCGCGCAGCTGGGAACGCAGCACCTGCTGGCGCAGGGCTATACCGATATCGCGCTGGTGGTGCAGCCCCTGTACGGCGTGAGTTCGCGGCAAGGGCGGCAGGCGGGTTTTTTGCAGGCGATGGCGCAGCGGCCCGATTGCCACGGCGAGACGCTGGAAGTGGATGTGGACCAGCCCGGCCATGTGGCCACGGTCGTGCGCGAATATTTCCTGCGCCGGGCCGCCGCCGGCAGCACGGGGCGTGTGGCCCTGCTGGCCGGCAACGGCATGGTGTCACTGCAGATCGCGCTGGCCTTGCAGAGCATGACGCTGCGCTTTCCGGATGACGTGGGCTTGCTGTGCTTCGATGAACTGGCCTGGTCGCCCTTGGTGGGCAGCGGCATCAGCACCATCGAACAGCCCACGTATGACATCGGCTTTACGGCCATCGAACGCTTGCTGGTGCGCATCCACGGCGAACGCTCGGTACGCATGGAAATGCTGCTGGATCCCCGCCTCATCTGCCGCGGATCGACCGCCAGTGTGGAAGGCCATCCGCAGCGCGCGCTGGTGCGCGGCATGACCGACAAGATTTCCCCCGCGCCGACGGCGCAGATGGGCCGGATTTAAACGCATCGCTGGAACCGGTACCAAGACGTGGCGCTCCCGATGTGAAGCTGCGCCTCACTGGTAAGACCTTGGAACAGGACGGCAGAGCTGTTCAGTGCAAAGACTGTCCGTATTTCAGCCGTATTTCAGCATCACGCAACCGTATTACGGCCTTGCGGCCGCATCACAGACCTGCAAGCGGGAAGCACAAGCAGGCAGCAACAAAGAGGGGCAAACGGGTCCATGCAGCCACGCGATAGCGGGGCGGGACCCGGCGCCTGTCGCACTCAACGGACTGCCGTCCACACGGCATTGATTGATCAGGAGACCAGGATGAGCATCAAGAACATTTTCAACGCAAAATTCGTCGCACTGACGCTGGCTGCCGCTTGCGCAGTGGCCAGCGCCGCCAGCGCCAGCGCGCAGAGCATCGCCGAGCTGACCAAGAAGGGCAAGATCACCATCGGCGTGGTCAGCGGCACACCGCCCTTCGGTTCGGTCGATGCCAAGGGCGAGCCCATCGGCTATGACGTCGATGTGGCCAACCTGATCGGCAAGTATCTCGGCCTGCCGGTGGAGATCGTGCCGCTGGTGCCGCCGGCCCGTATCCCGGCGCTGGAATCGGGCAAGGTCGACATGCTGGCCGCCACCCTGGCCCCCACGCCTGAGCGCGCCAAGTCGGTGTTGTTCACGATTCCCTACAGCGGCTTCGAGCTGTCCATCGTCGGCCCGGTCGGCAGCAACTACAAGAAGCTGGACGATCTGGTGAAGAAGAAAGTGGGCGTCTCGCGCGGCTCCACCAACGACACCGCGCTGACCCGCCTGGCCCCTCCGGGCACGGTACTGGTGCGTTTCGAGGATGACTCCACGGTGACCCAGGCGCTGCTGTCGAACCAGGTCGATGCCATCTCCATTCCCAACACGATGGCCAATGAAATCGTCAAGAGCCGTGGCCAGGGCAAGATCGAAGTCAAGTTCCCGTACTCGGTGCAACCCAATTCGATGACCGTGCGCAAGGGCTCCTACGAGCTGCAGCAGTGGCTCAACAACTTCATCTACTACGTCAAGCTCAACGGCGAACTCGATGCCATCTCGCGCAAGTGGGCCGGCCCGCTGCCCAACCTGCCGGTGTTCTGATTCCGTCCTGCGGAATCTGTCTTGCAGAAGCGGCTGCGCAGGCATGAGCTGCGCAGCCTGAGAAGAACAGATCACGCGCCGTTCAGGGGATGAACGGACGGCGCGGGTTTGTCGGAGGAGCACACGATGCATTACGATTTTCAGTTCGCGTTCATCTTCCAGCACCTGGATCAGTTGCTGGTCGGCGCACTGCTCACCATACGGCTGAGCGCGCTGTCGATGATCTGCGGTTTGGCCGTCGGCATTTTCGGCGCCATCATTTCCATTCATGGCAGCGCACCGGCGCGGCTGGCGGTCACCTCTTACGTGGAGCTGATCCGCAGTACGCCTTTCCTGGTGCAGCTGTTCATCATCTTTTTCGGCCTGCCTTCCATCGGTGTACAGGTCAATGCCAACATCGCCGCGCTGGTGGCCATGACGGTCAACCTCGGGGCCTACTCCACCGAGATCGTGCGGGCTGGCATGATGGCCATCCACCCCTCGCAGATCGAAGCGGCGCAGGCGCTGGCCATGACGCGCGGGCAGGTGATCCGGCATGTGGTGCTCACACCCGCGCTGGAAAAGGTCTATCCGGCACTGGCCAGCCAGTTCACGCTGATGATGCTGGCCTCCAGCATCGTCTCGGCCATCTCGGCTGAGGAGTTGACGGCCACGGCCAACCTGCTCGATGCCGAGACCTTCCGCAGCTTCGAGATCTACCTGGTGGTGATGGTGCTCTACATCCTGCTGGCATTGCTGTTCCGCCTGGCCTTCTGGCTGATCGGACTGGTGGTCTTCAAACGCCGTCGCCGCCTGGGCGTGGCTCGTCCGAGGAGGATGTGATGCTCGCTGAATTTTCCTTCGATAATTTCATGTTCCTGCTGGAGGCGGCGCGCTGGACGCTGCTGCTCTCGGCGCTGGCCTTCATCGGCGGCGGCATCGCCGGCTTCATCGTGGCCCTGATGCGCACCTCGCACCTGGCTCCGCTGCGGCTGCTCTCGGCGGTGTATATACAGATCATCCAGGGCACGCCGGTGCTGATCATCCTGTTCCTGTCCTTCTACGGACTGGCGATCTTCGGCTACAAGCTCCCGCCCATGGTGGCTGCCACCATCGCCATGACGATCTATTCCAGCGCCTATCTGGGCGAGATCTGGCGCGGCTGCATCGAGGCCGTGCCGGTGCCGCAGTGGGAAGCCTCGACCGCCCTGGCCATGACGCGCTGGCAGCAGCTGCGCTACGTGATCCTGCCGCAGGCGGTGCGTATTTCGCTGCCGCCGACCGTGGGCTTCCTGGTGCAGATCGTCAAGAACACCTCGATCGCCTCCATCATCGGCCTGGTGGAACTGGCGCAGGCCGGCAAGCTGGTCAGCAATGCGACCTTCCAGCCGTTCCTGGTCTTCCCCATCGTGGCCGGTATCTACTTCGTTTTCTGTTATCCGCTGTCTCGTTTCGCTTTTGCCCTGGAGAGGAAATACCATGCCCATCGTTGAGATTGACAACATCACCAAACGCTTCGGCAGCAACCAGGTGTTGAACGGCATTTCGCTGTCGGTCGAGCGCGGCCAGGTGGTGGCCATCATCGGCCGTTCGGGCTCCGGCAAGAGCACCATGCTCCGCTGCATCAACGGGCTGGAAACCATCGATGGCGGCAGCATCACCGTGGCCGGCCACAAGCTGACCAACAAGCATGAACACCTCATCGAATTGCGCAAGGATGTGGGCATGGTGTTCCAGCATTACAATCTCTTTCCGCACCTGACCGTGGAGGAGAACATCATGCTGTCACCCCGCATCGTCAAGAAGACCGCCACCGACACCGCCCGCGAGACTGCCATCAAGGTCTTGAAGCAGGTCGGCTTGGATCACAAGCGCGACGCCTATCCCGAGCAGCTCTCCGGCGGCCAGCAGCAACGCGTGGCCATCGCCCGCTCGCTGGCCATGGAGCCGCAGGTGATGCTGTTCGATGAAGTGACCTCGGCACTGGACCCGGAACTGACCGCCGAAGTGCTGAAGGTCATGGAAGAGCTGGCACGCGGCGGCATGACCATGCTGCTGGTAACGCACGAGATGGAGTTCGCGCGCCGGGTGGCGGACCTCACCGTCTTCATGCACCAGGGCAAGGTGTGGGAAGCGCGTCCCTCGAAGGAATTTTTTGCCGATCCGCAGACGCCGGAAGCCAGGCAGTTCATCGGTGCAGGGGCCCTCAAGTGAGTCCGGTCCTGGTCGCCGCCTCGGCCTATGGGGCGGACCTGGTGCGGCGGGTCGGCCATGCCGACCTGGTCCCGATGGTGGCGGCGGCCGGGGCGGCTGGCCTTGAAATACGGCGTGAGCTCTTCGATGGTCCGCAGGATTTGCCGGCCTTGCGCGCGCTGTTGGAGCAGCACAAGCTGTTCTCGGTGTATTCCGCGCCGTTGGAATTGTTCCGTGCCGACGGGCGATTTGATCGCGAGCAGATCGGGCAGGCGATGAACGAGGCCGAGGAGATCGGTGCACGTTTCCTGAAGGTATCGCTCGGCCATTTCTCTGTCGCCAGTGATCTGCAATCATTGCTGCGCTTCCTCTCGCATTCCCCCATCGAAGTGCTGCTGGAGAACGACCAGACCCCGCAGGGCGGACGGCTGGAGCCCATCGTCAGCTTCCTGGCACTGTGCACCGGCAATGGCTATGCCTTCGGCATGACCTTCGACATGGGCAACTGGCACTGGCAGGGTGTCGATCCCGAGACCGCCGCGCGCTCGCTGGCACCGCACGTGCGCTACGTGCACTGCAAGGGTGTGCAGGAGGACAAGGGCAAGCTCAAGGCCGTGCCGCTGCAGGCGCAGGATACGCACTGGCCGGCCATGCTGGCGCATTTCCCCACGGGCATCCTGCGGGCCATCGAATTCCCGCTGGTGGGCACGGATCTGGAAGAAACGACGCGCCGCCACGTGGCGATGCTGGCGGCCGTCTGAGGACAAACACAATGACGATGCAACTGGATGTGGTGACCTGGGGCGAAGCCCTGGCCTTGCTGGTGGCCGATGAAGTCGGCCCGTTTGAAGAAGTGGAAAAATACACGCGCCGCCTCGCCGGTGCCGAGACCAATGTGGCCATCGGCCTGGCGCGCCTGGGTTTGAAGGTGGGCTGGGCCAGCCGGGTGGGCAATGATGCCTTCGGCCGCTTCATCCGCAAGCGGGTGGCGCAGGAAGGGGTGGAGGTCAGCCGCGTGCTGACCGACATGGAATTCCGCACGGCCATCCAGTTGAAGGCCAAGGCAGTCGATGGAGCAGACCCCGCCATCGAGTATTACCGCAAGGGATCGGCGGCCAGCCATCTGTCGCTGGAGGATTTCGATCCGGCGTATTTCGGGGCGGCGCGGCACCTGCACGCCACCGGCATCGCACCGGCCTTGTCGCCCACGACGATGGCCTTTGCCCATCACGCCATGGAGTTCATGCGCGCGCAGGGCAAGACGATTTCCTTCGACCCCAACCTGCGCCCGATGCTGTGGCCCTCGCGCGAAGTCATGGCGCAGCAGTTGAATGCGCTGGCCTTCAAGGCGGACTGGGTGCTGCCGGGATTGTCGGAAGGGACGCTTCTGACCGGATATGAAGATCCGCACGCCATTGCCGGCTTCTACCTGCAGCGCGGTGTGAAGATGGTGGTCATCAAGCTGGGCGCCGAGGGCGCTTACTGGCGCAACCGTGAAGGCGAGGGCAGGGTGGCTGGCGTGCCGGTGAAGGAAGTGGTCGATACCGTGGGCGCCGGGGACGGCTTCGCAGTGGGTGTCATCAGCGCGATGCTGGAAGGTTTGCCGGTACCCGAGGCCGTCATGCGCGGCAACCGCATCGGCGCGTTCGCCATCCAGGTGGTAGGCGACATGGAAGGCTTGCCCACCCGGGCCGAGCTGGAGGCGGCCTCGGCCTGATTTGACTCTTACAGGAATCGCCATGAAGCCGCACGTAGTCGTCTACAAAAAATTGCCCGAGCACCTGCTGCAGCGCCTGCAGGCAGAATGCGACGTAACGCTCTTCGACCGTATCACGCCAGACAACCGCGCCGATTTTCTCGCAGCGCTGAAGACTGCCGAAGGCATCATCGGCGCCAGCCTGCCCATCACCAACGACATGCTGGAGGGCGCGCCGCAACTCAGGATCGCCTCCACCATCTCGGTGGGCGTGGACAATTTCGACCTGGATTATTTTCGCCAGCGCGCTCTGATGCTGGCGCATACGCCCGGTGTGCTCACCGAAGCCACTGCCGACACCATCTTTGCCCTGATCCTCTCCACTGCGCGCCGCGTGGTGGAACTGGCCGAATACGTCAAGGCCGGACGCTGGAAGGGCAGCATCGGTGAGGCCCAGTTCGGCGTGAACGTACACGGCAAGACGCTGGGCCTGATCGGCATGGGCCGCATCGGCTCTGCGGTGGCGCGGCGGGCGCATCATGGTTTTGGCATGCCGATCCTGTATCACAACCGCCGCCCCGATCTCGAGGCCGAGCGCGAACTCGATGCGCGCTACGTCAGCCAGGATGAGTTGCTGGCCCAGGCGGACTTCGTCTGCGTCATGCTGCCCCTGAACGCCGATACCGAACGCCTGATCGGCGCACGCGAATTCGCGCTCATGAAGCGCAGCGCCATCTTCATCAATGCCTCGCGCGGGCGCATCGTCGATGAGGCGGCGCTGGTCGCGGCCCTGCAGGACAAGACCATTTATGGTGCCGGCCTGGATGTGTTCGAGGTCGAGCCGCTGCCCGCCGAATCGCCCTTGCTGCAACTCCCCAACGTGGTGGCCTTGCCCCACATCGGTTCGGCCACCCATGAAACCCGGCTGGCCATGGCCGAGTTGGCCGTCTCCAACCTGCTGGCCGGCCTGCGCGGCGAACCGGTCCCCCACCTGGCGGTCTGAACGGCGCGGTGTTGCCTGCGGGCAGGCCGCGCTTCAATTCCGCTGCATGAAGTTTTTTTCAGCTTCTCTTCATTTCCTCTTCCGCTCACGTGAATCTTTGGTGTATGCTGCGAACATTAAAAAGAACGATCGTGCTAAAAACCGGTAGGCACCCCGTTTTGCTTTTATAATCCTGCGGAAGTTTACGTTTACGTCAATTCCTTTTTGCAAGGGCCATGCGATGAAAGTATTAGTACCAGTCAAGCGCGTCGTGGATTACAACGTCAAGGTGCGCGTCAAGAGTGACGGCAGTGGCGTCGATATTGCCAACGTCAAGATGTCGATGAACCCGTTTGACGAAATCGCGGTGGAAGAAGCCGTGCGCCTGAAAGAAGGCGGCAAGGTCACCGAAGTGATCGCCGTCTCCGCCGGCGTGACCCAGTGCCAGGAAACCCTGCGCACCGCCATGGCCATTGGTGCCGATCGCGGCATCCTGGCCGAAGTGGCGGCCGATGTGGAACTGCAACCGCTGGCCGTGGCCAAGATCCTCAAGGCCCTGACCGAGAAGGAACAGCCGCAGCTGATCATCCTGGGCAAGCAGGCCATCGACGATGACTGCAACCAGACCGGCCAGATGCTGGCGGCGCTGCTGGGCTGGCCGCAAGCCACCTTCGCCTCCAAGGTCGTGCTCGAAGAGGGCAAGGTCACCGTGACCCGTGAAGTGGACGGCGGCCTGGAAACCCTGGCCCTGACCCTGCCGGCCATCATCACCACCGACCTGCGCTTGAACGAGCCGCGTTACGTCACGCTGCCCAACATCATGAAGGCCAAGAAGAAGCAGCTGGACACCGTCAAGCCCGAAGAGCTGGGTGTGGACGTGGCCCCGCGCGTGAAGACCCTGAAGGTCACCGAGCCTGCCAAGCGCAGCGCCGGCGTGAAGGTGCCGGATGTCGCGACCCTGGTCGCCAAACTGAAAAATGAAGCCAAGGTGATCTGATCATGACCGCACTCGTTATTGCCGAACACGACAACGCCAGCCTCAAGGGCAGCACCCTCAACACCATCACCGCCGCGGCGCAAGCCGGTGGCGATGTCCACGTCCTGGTGGCCGGCGCCAATGCCAAGGCCGCTGCTGATGCTGCCGCACAAGTGGCAGGCGTGGCCAAGGTACTGCTGGCCGATGCCCCGCAATTCGCCGACGGCCTGGCTGAAAACGTGGCCGAACAAGTCCTGGCCATCGCCAAGGATTACAGCCACATCCTGGCGCCCGCCACCGCCTACGGCAAGAACATCCTGCCGCGCGTGGCCGCCAAGCTGGACGTGGGCCAGATTTCCGACATCACCAAGGTGGAGTCGGCCGATACCTTCGAGCGTCCCATCTACGCCGGCAACGCCATTGCCACCGTGCAGTCGATCGACCCGATCAAGGTCATCACCGTGCGCACGACCGGTTTCGATCCGGCCGCGCAGGGTGGTTCGGCGGCCGTGGAAAGCATCCCGGCCGTGGCCGATTCGGGCAAGTCCAGCTTCGTGGGCCGTGAAGTGGCCAAGTCGGATCGTCCGGAACTGACCGCTGCCAAGATCATCGTCTCCGGTGGCCGTGGCATGGGTTCGGCGGAAAGCTTCAAGATCCTGGAGCCGCTGGCCGACAAGTTGAACGCCGCCATGGGCGCCTCCCGCGCTGCGGTCGACGCAGGCTACGTGCCCAACGACTGGCAGGTCGGCCAGACCGGCAAGATCGTCGCGCCCCAGCTCTACATCGCCGTCGGCATCTCCGGCGCGATCCAGCACCTGGCCGGCATGAAGGACTCCAAGGTCATCGTCGCCATCAACAAGGACGAGGAAGCGCCGATCTTCTCGGTGGCCGATTACGGCCTGGTGGGTGACCTCTTCGAGGTCGTCCCCGAGCTGGTCAAGCAGCTTGGCTGATGTGGTCTGAAAGGTAGTATCCGCCCCGGCTCAGGCCGGGGTGTTTTCGTGCAAGCAAGGAACGCCGGCAGAGCGTTCCGCATTGGAGGTTGGAGATGAGTTATATCGCGCCCGTGAAGGATATGTTGTTCGTCATGAACGAACTGGCCGGTCTGGCAGCCGTGAATGCGCTGCCGGGCTGCGAGGATGCCACGCCGGAAACGGCCGAGGCCATTCTCGAAGAAAACGCCCGTTTCTGCAGTGAAGTGATCGCCCCGCTGAACCATTCTGCCGACAAGGCCCCCAGCAGCTGGGCTGACGGCAAGGTCACCACCAGCCCCGGTTTCAAGGAAGCCTTCCGCCAGTTCGGTGAAGCCGGCTGGCAGGGCGTGCAGCATCCCGTGGAGTTCGGCGGACAAGGCCTGCCCAAGCTGCTGGCCACGCCCTGCATCGAGATGCTGAACTCGGCCAATCTCTCCTTCGCGCTGTGCCCGCTGTTGACCGATGGCACCATCGAAGCGCTGATGACGGCCGGCACCCAGCAGCAGAAGGAAACCTTCATCGCCAACTTCATCTCCGGCAAGTGGACCGGCACCATGAACCTGACCGAGCCGCAGGCCGGCTCCGACCTGGCACTGGTGCGCACGCGCGCCGTGCCGGAGGGTGACGGGACCTTCAAGCTCTTCGGGACCAAGATCTTCATCACCTATGGCGAGCACGACATGGCCGAGAACATCGTCCATCTGGTGCTGGCCCGCACCCCCAATGCGCCCGAAGGCGTGAAGGGCATCTCGCTGTTCATCGTGCCCAAGTTCCTGGTCAACGCCGACGGTTCGCTGGGCGCGCGCAATGACGTGCACTGCGTCTCCATCGAACACAAGCTGGGCATCAAGGCCAGCCCGACCGCCGTGCTGCAGTTCGGCGACCATGGCGGCGCCATCGGCACCCTGGTCGGCGAAGAGAATCGCGGCCTGGAATACATGTTCATCATGATGAATGCGGCGCGCTTCGCCGTGGGCATCCAGGGGCTGTCGGTGTCGGAGCGTGCCTATCAGAAGGCCGTGTCCTACGCCCGCGACCGCATCCAGTCGCGCGACCTGGCCGGTTCGCCCGGTCCGGTGGCCATCATCCATCAGCCCGATGTGCGCCGCATGCTGATGTCCATGCGCGCCCAGATTGAGGCGGCGCGGGCCTTGGCCTATGTGGCCGCGGCCACCTCGGATGCGGCGCACTTCAGCGATGATGACGCTACCCGCAAATCCAACCAGGCCTTCTACGAATACCTGGTGCCCATCGTCAAGGGCTGGATCACCGAGATGTCCATCGATGTGACCTCCACCGGCGTGCAGGTGCATGGCGGCATGGGCTTCATCGAGGAAACCGGCGCGGCCCAGCATTACCGCGATGCGCGCATCCTGCCGATCTACGAAGGCACGACCGCCATCCAGGCCAATGACCTGGTGGGCCGCAAGACCGTGCGCGACGGCGGCGCTGTTGCCAAGGGCATCATCGCCCAGGTGCGCCAGACCGTGGCCGAACTGCAGGGCGATGCGCAACTGCAGCCCATCGCGGCGCGCCTGGCCGAAGCCGCCGATGCGCTGGAACAGGTGGTCGGGTATGTGGTGGCCAACGTCAAGAGCGACATCAAGGCGGTCTTCGCGGGCAGCGTCCCGTATCTGAAGATGGCCGGCGTGGTGCTCGGCGGCTGGCAGATGGCGCGTGCAGCGGCCATCGCAGCGGGCAAGCTCAAGTCCGGCGAAGGCGACGGCAAGTTCTACGAAGCCAAGTTGGCGACCGCGCGTTTCTATGCCGAGCAGATCCTGCCGCAGGCGCTGGCCTATCGCACGGCCATCGTCGATGGCGGTGCAGCGGTGATGGCACTGGCTGAAGAGCAGTTCTGATCCCGGCTTCAAACAAAAGCCCGGAACATCGCAGTGACGATGTGCCGGGCTTGTTCTTTAGGATCGCGAGGGCAGGGCGTCAGCTCAGCCGAAGGCCCCGCCGGTGAAGAGCAGGTCGAAGCTGCGCGCCAGCAGGGCGATCACGCCCATGGCCCCCAATCCCACCGTCAGGACCAGGATCAGCGCCAGGATCCAGTGCGACTCAGAACGCTTGCCGCTGCCGGCGTTGTAGCGCGCATCCCATTTATCGTCGGGCGACAGGCCCAGTACCAGTGCTTCCAGGCAGCCAATCAGCACCGACAGCACGAAGGGCAGGCCGGTGAAGAGCTTGGGTGCCTCCGGCTGCGCCGCCATCAGGGCCAGCGATAAAGGAATGGCCAGGATATGCAGCCAGCCGAAGCGGTCACGGCCGCCGTGGAGATAGAAACGGTGCAGGCCGATACTGCCGAAGACGGTGGCCAGGAAAGTCGTCAGGGTCTTGTTCTTGTGGCGGGGTGCGGAAGGCAAGGGCATGCTGCGCGTCTCTTTATTCTGTTGTAAGCCGCCGGAGTTGAATCTGGCGGCCATGTTGTGGTCAGGTCTGGCAGCAGTATAGCCGAGCCCCTGGCGCAGGGTGATTTCCATCAGGGCAAGCTGCGATGTGGCGGTCCTGGCCGGAGAAAGGGGCAAAAGTGATGCCAAAAGACATCACTTTTGCCGTGTTTTGGGGAGTTTGCGAGGCGTTGTGCGTTGGTCTATGGCACAAAAGCACCAAGCAACTTGCCCGGGTGGGCGGAAGTCCGTTATAATCTGCGGCTTTTCCGTGTCCGTATTCTTACTGGAACCATTATGGTCGTTATTCGTTTAGCTCGTGGCGGCGCCAAGAAGCGCCCCTTCTACAACATCGTTGCAACCGACTCGCGCAATCGTCGCGATGGCCGTTTCATCGAGCGCATCGGCTTCTACAACCCGGTCGCTTCCGGCAAGGAAGAAACCGTGCGTATCGCTGCTGACCGTCTGGCTCACTGGCAAGGCGTTGGCGCACAACTGTCGCCGACCGTTGCTCGCCTGGTCGCTGAAGCCGGTTCCAAGGCTGCTGCTTAATACAGGTTTTCCTGTCTGATTCCGCGTCAGTTTTGCTGACGCCCGGATGAAGAACAGGTCTGGTGTACTCATGACTGATCAAGCCCAAGCGGGGTTCTCCGCACCCGACGATCTCGTGACCGTCGGCCATGTGACCGGAGCCTACGGAATCCAGGGCTGGATTCGCGTGCGTCCTTATTCTTCCGAGGCAGATGCCTTGTTGAATGCCAAGACCTGGTGGCTGGAGAAAACCGGCCAGCCCAAGCAGGATGTCGATGTCATGCAGTCCAAGGGGCACAGCGGCGATGTCGTTGCGCGCCTGACCGGGGTAGCGGACCGCAATGCGGCCGAAGCGATGAAGGGAACGGTGGTCTCCATCTCCCGCAAGCACTTCCCGGCGCTGGATGACAATGAATTCTACTGGGTCGATCTGATCGGCTCGGCAGTGGAAAATCTCCAGGGTGAAGCCTTGGGCGTGGTGTCCGACATGATGGACAACGGCGCCCATCCCATCCTGGTGGTGAAGGCCCCGGTGCAGGAAACTGCGCCCGAGCCGCAACCGCAACCCACTGCCGACGCAAAGCCGAAGAAGGGTGCCAAGGAGAAATCCGCGGCGGCACCCGAACTGCTGATTCCGTTTGTCGACCAGTTCGTCAAGACGGTGCAGCAGAGCGAAAAAAAGATCATCGTCGACTGGGACAAGGATTACTGACCTTCAAGGTCAGTTTTTTCTTTTCCGGCTCGCTGATGTGAACAGATTGAACCGATTCAACAGATTCAAACGAGTCAAAAGAACCCAGGAAATGGAGGCGTGATGCAGTTTGATGTCGTCACTCTGTTTCCCGAGATGTTCGCAGCGCTCACGCAGTCCGGCATTACCCGCCGGGCGCTGGAGCAGCAGCGCTGGGGCTTGCAGTTGTGGAATCCGCGTGAATTCACCACGGACAATCACCGCACCGTGGATGACCGCCCCTATGGCGGCGGCCCCGGCATGGTGATGCTGGCCAAGCCGCTGCAGGCTGCCATCGAGGCGGCGCAGCAGCGGCAGCAAGCGCTGGGCCTGGCCCGGCCGCGTGTGATCTATCTGTCACCGCAAGGCGCACCGCTGACGCATGAGCGCGTGGTGCGGCTGTCGCAGGACAGCGGGGCGGTGTTGCTGTGCGGACGCTATGAAGCGATCGACCAGCGTCTGCTCGACAAGTGCGTGGACGAGGAAATCAGCATCGGGGACTTCGTCCTCTCCGGCGGTGAATTGCCGGCGATGGCGCTGATGGATGCAGTGATCCGGCTCTTGCCCGGCGCGCTCAACGACAGTGCCTCGGCTGTGGAAGACAGCTTCGTCAACGGATTGCTGGACTCGCCCCATTACACGCGTCCGGAAGTCTATGAAGGTGAACCGGTGCCGTCCGTCCTCCTGGGTGGGCACCATGCCGAGATCCAGAAATGGCGCCGGCAGCGGGCACTGGAGGCCACGCAGAGCAAGCGTCCCGACCTCATCGCCAGGGCGCGCGAGCAGGGCCTGCTGAGCAAGGCCGATGAAAAGTTTCTGGGCAGTTTGCCGCAGCAGTAATCTTGCGCGCGAGCAGATCGTCCGAGTGAAGTTTTAGCAGCAAATGCAGTACCGCAGGCCCGGCAACGGACCTGCACCGTGCGGTGGCCGATGTCACCGTGTTTGAAACCCCATCCTCTACCGGGCTTTACAATCCGCCCTCGTGGCAATAGCGCCGGCAAGATGGTTACAGGAGCAAAAAATGGATCTGATCCAGCAACTCGAGCAAGAAGAGATCGCGCGTCTCGCCAAGAACATTCCCGACTTCGCCCCCGGCGACACCGTGATTGTCAACGTGAACGTGGTTGAAGGTACCCGCAAGCGCGCTCAGGCTTACGAAGGCGTGGTCATCGCCCGCCGTAACCGTGGTCTGAACTCCAACTTCATCGTCCGCAAGATTTCTTCGGGCGAAGGCGTTGAGCGTACCTTCCAGCTGTACTCGCCGCTGATCGCCTCGATCGAAGTCAAGCGTCGTGGTGACGTGCGTCGTGCCAAGCTGTACTACCTGCGCGAACGTTCGGGCAAGTCGGCACGTATCAAGGAAAAGCTGCCCAGCCGTGCGGCAAAGGCTGCTGCTGCCGAGTAATCGGTCGCCTGTTGATGCGTCAGGAAAAGGGGTGTCTCGCGACGCCCCTTTTTCGTTTCTGACCCCCGATTGAAGTCCTGACAACCTCACGATCAAGCGAGCACAACGTGGCCAGTTTCGATCCCGTCAATCTGCCTGTAGATGCCGTCGCCGGCGAAACTGCGCTGGAGGCCGCGCGCCTGAATGCCGACTGGCTGCGCCAGCGCTTCGCCGACCCGCCGCGCTGGGAGCCCGAGCACAGCGGCGACCAGATGGCGCGCCTGGCCGAGTCCAAGGGACGCTTCCGGTTGGCCTCGGTGCTGATCCCGATCGTGCTGCGCGAGGAGGGGATGACGGTTCTCTTCACTCAGCGTACAGCTGACCTGAAGGATCACGCAGGACAGATCAGTTTCCCCGGCGGCCGCCGCGAAGACTATGACGGTTCGGCCATCGAGACCGCCCTGCGCGAGACCGAAGAAGAAATCGGCCTGGCGCGCCAGCACATTGAAGTCATCGGCTCGCTGCCCGATTACTTCACCGGCACCGGTTATCGGGTCACGCCCGTGGCCGGACTGATACAGCCGCCGTTCGAGGCCGTGGGCGATCCGCGCGAAGTGGCCGAGATCTTCGAAGTGCCACTGGCTTTCCTCATGGATGGCCTGAACCACCAGCGCCGTTCCGTCGAGCTGCCGGCACCGGTAGGCCGGCGCAGCTTCTACACCATGCCCTATGACCGTTACTTCATCTGGGGGGCGACTGCGGGCATGCTGCGCAACCTGTTCCACTTCCTGCGCAGCTAGCGACAGGATTTGTCGCCTCACAGCTACGCAATGTCGCTGTTAATGTTCAAATAAGTAAAAATCCGTGACATAGCGCGTTTGATTGTGGTCAACGAATCAATTGTTTGATTCCCCTCTTGCACTGCGCTATCGTACGGCCTACAGAGACCCCTAAGGCAGCTTGATGACATTTCTTTCCATTCTCTTTGCGCTGTTAATCGAGCAACTCAAACCGCTGCGCGCAGACAATCCGGTCTACGCGTCGATCAAGTCTTTCGCGGCCACCATTGAAGGCTGGTTCAACGCTGGCCACGCCCATCACGGTCGCCTGGGCTGGGTGGTGATGGTAGGGGCGCTGACGGTGCCGGTGGCGCTGGTCTACTGGCTGCTGCTGCATGTGAGCCTGGTGGCGGCCTTTGCCTGGAACGTGCTGGTGGTCTACATGACCCTGGGCTTCCGCCATTACAGCCATTACTTCACTTCCATCCAGCTTGCGTTGAACAGTGGCGACGAGATGACCGCCCGCACCCTGCTGGCCGAATGGACCAAGCAGGACACCACGGCGATGGATGTGAGCGAAATTTCGCGCATCGCCTCCGAGCGCGCCCTCATCACCACGCATCGCCACGTCTTTGGCGTGTTCTTCTGGTTCCTGATGCCGGTCGGCCCGGCGCTGGCGGTGATGTACCGTGTAGCTGAATACCTCTCGCGCGCGTGGAACGAGCCGGATCACATGAAATATGAAGCTTTCGGCCGCTTTGCCGCCCAGGCCTTCTACTGGATCGACTGGATTCCGGCGCGCCTGACGGCCTCGGCCTTTGCGGTGGTCGGCAACTTCGAGGATGCCATCTACGCCTGGCGCAACTTCGCCAGCCGCTGGGACGACGAAGCCGCCGGCATCATCCTGGCCGCCGGTGGCGGTGCCATGGGTGTGCGCTTCGGTACCGAGAAGGAAGCGGCCGCCGGCATCATCCTGCCGGCCGATGCTGCTACCGTCGATTCCATGGCGGAAGAAACTGATGGCCTGCCCGGCGATACCCCCTCGCCGCGCACCCTGCAGAGCACCGTGGGCCTGGTCTGGCGCGCCTTGCTGCTGTGGATGTTCCTGTTGCTGCTGCTGTCGGTGGCGGTGTGGATGGGCTAAGCACTGGTCCTTCAAGAAGCGGGCTCAGGCCCGCTTTGTTTTTGGGAACGCGATTCGCGCCAACCCGGTATACTTCGCACTTCACTTCAGAAGGCCGCCACGTGCAGGGATCGTACCTTGCCCGCAGACCATGAGCGGCACGCAGTAGCCGGGGGAGACCGGTAGAAGCCAAGTCTTCTATAAGATATAATACTCACTACCGCAGGCACCCAGGCAGTGGATCGCCGAGGCACCGCGGACTCCAGGGCTCCGGTCCCACCAGGACAAGGGCATTCGGTTGCAAGCGCTTTAGAAGAATGCATGTATGGCTGATCCCATCAAACCCGCAAACGCACCGGCCAAAGAATTCATCATCCTGGGCAAGACCTCGGATGGCCGGCAGTTCCGCCCCAGCGACTGGGCGGAGCGCCTGTGCGGCGTGATGTCGTGCTTCCGTCCCGAAGGCAGTGGCGGTCGCAATGCACACCTGAAATATTCTCCCTACGTGCTGCCCACCCACATCGATGGCGTGCGCTCGGTGGTGGTCAACGAAGCCCTGCGCGAGCTGGAGCCGCTGGCCTATCACTTCGTGGTCAACTTCGCCAAGGACAACGACCTGCAAGTGGTCGAGGCCTGTGTGCTGCCGGATCCGCCCAAGGACAACAAGGCCGGCTGATTGCCTGGCCGCGCAATGCCGTACCCTCGCCAGCTACATGCCGCCGCTTCCTGCGGGCGGTCCCGCCAGCAGTTACACTAGATGTCATATCGTCGGTCTCGTTGGTGACTCAGTCTTCCGCTTGCGCCAGAGTCTCACGGGATCATCGGGCCGCCTGCGGCCCTCTCATCACGGAGAACCAGCATCATGAACCACCGCATGGAGCGCGACACCTTTGGCCTGATCGAAGTCCCTGCCGATCGCCTGTGGGGCGCGCAGACCGAACGTTCGCTGCACCACTTCCATATTTCCACCGAGCGCATGTCGGCCGAGCTGATCGTGGCCCTGGCCGCCGTCAAGCGCGCCTGTGCCGCCGTCAACCGCGACCTGGGCAAGCTGGACGGCAAGAAGGCCGACGCCATCATCGCGGCGGCCGATGAGGTCATCGCCGGCAAGCATCCGCTGGAGTTTCCGCTGTCGGTCTGGCAGACCGGTTCCGGCACCCAGAGCAACATGAACATGAACGAGGTGCTGGCCAACCGCGCCTCCGAACTGCTGGGCGGCATGCGCGGCGAAGACCGCCTGATCCACCCCAATGACGACGTCAACCGTGGCCAGTCCTCCAATGACATCTTCCCGACCGCCATGCACGTGGCGGCCTGCATGGCCGTGGCCACGCACCTGATTCCCTCGCTGCACACCCTGCGCGCCACGCTGGCGGACAAGTCCGCGCAGTTTGCCGACATCGTCAAGATCGGCCGCACCCACCTGCAGGACGCCACGCCGCTGACGCTGGGCCAGGAGTTCTCGGGCTACGTGGCCCAGCTCGATCATGCCGAGTCGGCCATCATCGCCAGCCTCAACGCCATCTCCGAGCTGGCCGCTGGCGGCACTGCGGTCGGCACGGGTTTGAACGCGCATCCCGAATTCGGCGAGCGTGTGGCGGCCGAGCTGGCCAAGTATTTCGGTTTCCCCTTCAAGACCGCGCCCAACAAGTTTGCCGCGCTGGCCGGGCATGATGCCCTGGTGGCCGCGCACGGCGGACTCAAGACCCTGGCAGCGGCCATGATGAAGATCGCCAACGACGTGCGCTGGCTGGCTTCCGGTCCGCGTTCGGGGCTGGGCGAGATCACCATCCCCGAGAATGAACCGGGCAGTTCCATCATGCCGGGCAAGGTCAACCCGACCCAATGCGAAGCCATGACCATGCTGTGCGCACAGGTGTTCGGCAATGATGTGGCGCTCAACATTGGCGGTGCCAGCGGCAACTTCGAGCTCAACGTGTTCAAGCCGGTGATTATTCACAACTTCCTGCAGAGCGTTCGTCTGCTGGGCGACGGCATGGCCAGCTTCGAGGAGCACTGCGCGCGCGGCATCGAAGCCAACCACAGCCGCATCGGCGAGCTGATGGAAAAGTCGCTCATGCTGGTGACGGCCCTGGCCCCGCACATTGGTTACGACAAGGCTGCCAAGATCGCCAAACAGGCGCATCACGACGGCACCACCCTGAAGCAGGCAGCGCTGGCGCTCGGTTATGTGACGGAAGAGCAGTTTGCCGAGTGGATCAAGCCGGAGCAGATGACGCGGCCTGGTTGAGCGTGATATAGTTGGCTGGTTGCAGGGGCGCTGGAGGCTTTAAGTTACCCAGGACTGCGACCATAAACGGCCTTGAAAAAGGCCGTTTTGTTTCAGGTCTTGCTTCCATGCGACGCTGCTTGCTGATTCAAAAGCCAAAGCACGCATGGTCGCCGACCGGCTTGCCTTGCCGGATTTCGTATTCGCACGTGGGTTGTTGTGCTGCATCGGTAGTCACCCGCGTTACGGACCGTCTGATGTTATCAGCGGATTGCGTGTCAATCGCCTGATCGATGAGTTGATCATGCAGACGTATCTCGCATTCTTGGTAGGTGTAGCGATTGATGATCTGTTTGCTGGCGCTGTCGTAGAGGACTTCGACCAGAAGCCGGGTTTGCGTATCCAGCATGAGGGGGGCGTGATTTCCGAGGAAGCAGATGCTTGTCTTGGTGATGCCGTAGTAAGCGATGGAAGGGATTCTTCCCCGCGCATCCAGCGTCAATGCGAGGATCTGAACATCTCCCCAGTTGGTTTGCGCCACGGAGAATGAAGGTCGATGGGCTCCTGGAGGGGGAAGAGTGATTTCGCGAAGTATTCCTCCGATCTTGATGTTCGCCTTTTTGACGCGACCGCTTGCCGGGACCGTCTTGACGAGAGCTATCTTCTTCTTTTCGATGTCTGTGGCGACAGTAGCGCAGGGCACGAAAAAAGCGAGAAAAATGGAGAATGTCATCCTTTTCATTTTTTTCTCACTTCAGTAGCAATTTGCTGATGAAGCGGAATTTGTCCAGCCGATCCTCTCTGCTAAGGGGCGGATACTCAGGCAGATCTCTTCGTCCGGGGCCGCGATTGATCACTCTTCCCACCTCGTCAACCACTGCCTCCGACTCGCCTTTTCTGGCAGATCGCCTTACGTCGTTGGTGCGCCAGTACCAGCACGAGGCCGCAAACGAAAGGTAAGAGTCGGAACTCAGAATCTCGGGGGCACTGACTACATCGACTGTCCTGATGTATCGATTCAGATAAAAATTGAACGCCTTGTAATTGGTTTCAGATGTGATTTGAACAAAGCCTCTGCCCTTGTAGCGGGAGGCGCTGCTGGCATACTTTGACGGGAGTTCCGTCATCAGCCTCATCTCCGCTGATTCGTGAGCGCCTTGCGCCAGGTAATGCGCCTGCTCCAGACGATCCGTTACGCCCCATTGCAGCATCGTTTTGTTGAGATTGATGCGATGTGTCTTGACGGTCTCCTGATCGGTATTGGGCATGATCCGCACAAGTTCAGCTTCACTCAGCCACATGCATTTTGCGAGTTGTTCGATGAATCGCAGGGGATGTGCATGCCAGACACGTTTGGAATCAGGAAGACCCGCCACATCTTCCCAGAAGGCAATGCGCTCGATGTGCTTCGTCAGCGCGGCAAACTGATCCATGGTGAGTTTTTGAGCGCCGAACTCATCTGTGGTTACCCGCTGGAATCGAACCGGAATGTCCGTCTTGCTCCATTCTGTCGGATGACTGGCGATCAGGCCGCTAATTTTTTCTTCGTTTTTGCCAGCGATCCTATTGATGCCAACCGACGAATCAGTTTCTGATGTCGATGGTTTTGTCAGAGCTAGTAGACCTTCATCATCAACTACGCCGTCCAAACTGTTTTGAGCGGCTGTCTCTGCAAAGGCCTGGAAGCCCGCCCAGTCTGCGTCACTGGTGAACTTGATGTCATCCGCTTTAGTCCAGTACAGCCTGTCCTTGTCTGGCACATAAAGCGGGATCCAGAATGTTCCTCGATACTCCCGCTTGATAAACTCTTCATCCTTCAGCCATGGAGCCATCCATGGCACCACCACCGTTCCAGCGGGCAAGATGTGCTCGTTTTTAACGGGATTGTTGGCGAACGCGATCAGGCTGTCGGTTTTGGGGAGGAACTGCTTTACGACACTTTTTTTGCCTTTTCGGTGCAAAGACGATGTTTCGACCATTTCCTCCGTGATCTGATCTTCGCTGACCCAATAGTGGTCACTTTTCACCCGTATTTTGTAATAACCCCCCCTCCGGCTGATGCGGCGCGACTTCAAGAGGCATGGAGGTATCTACAGCAAACATCTGTTCCGTCAGCAAGTCATTCAGGACGGATTGCGCCTGCGTGAGCAGACATTTTCCCCATATGGTCTTGTTCACGTTCTTGAGGAATGCGTTGTCGCCAAAGAAAATTTCAAAGTGGAAGCCTTTGGCTGGCGTGGTCAGGTTGTCGGGAATGCTCCCGCAATAACCAAGGATGTCGCCTCTGCGGACGCGTGCCGAGCCGACGCCGGAAATGACTGCGCCATTCGCGGTTGGCTCGATGACCTCTTCGCGCGCTGGTTCGATGACCGGGCGTTTCTTCTTGTCAAACACGGGCTGTCCGTCTTTTACCAGCGGCCGTGCCGGGATGATTTTCCGGATGAAATTCAGACCAGGAAGTTGGCCCGTTTTGAGTTCTTGGAAGGCACGTAAATGCATATAGAGGGAATAAAAGACCAAGCTGCTCGTTCCCAGTACTGTTTGGCCGAGTTCCGCTTCATGCTTTAACAGCACAAAACTCCGCGAATAGGTCGACTGATTAAAAAACGCATCTGAGGTGTCGTTCGCATCGTAACGATAGGCGACCAGTTCACCGTCTGCGATCGCCCGTATCGGCGCATTTCTGTCGGTGGGATGGATATGGAGGCCGCCGTGCCAGAATCGGTTCTTGCCAATCAGGTAGGGGCCGCTGAGAATTCCGCTGTTGTTAAAAAGAGTGTCAGGTACGACGCGTTGCTCGTTGCCGGCGACATACGGCAGTTCAATGGGGTAGGTGATGATCATGGCGTTGAAGTGGGCGAAGCTGAGGAGTTGGTAGGCGGCAGTGGGGCAGGCGCGTGCCACATGCTGCAGTTGGCGGCTCACATCATCATGGGACACCACGAAGCGGACGAGCCGAATTTGCGATACTAGAAGGCAAAACGTCAGTCCCGGTTGGTCGAAGGCGAAGAAAGCCGTGTGAGCGGAATTTTTTCGATCTGGTGGACGCGATAGTAATGGCAGCTAGGCAGAGGAATCAGAGAAACAACAACGAGCCCTCCTGCATGGTTCTGCCTTGGCCATTCCGAACTTGCAAAGCCTTTTCAACCCCGTGTATATCTCTGTTGATTAGGGTTACGAATTGAAACATCTCAAGATTTCACCGCAGCCCCGGCGTATATTGCTTTCCTGCGCCAGATGCGTCTGCAGGCCGCACCAGGCAAGGATTGCAGGCTGATACGGTCGCGTGGGGAACGCGGCCTTGATGCCATCCGGCAAGCAGTCCAATTATTCTGAGACACACCCAAGGGCAAGAACATGAAAAAACTAGCGGCAATTGGCGTTTGTGGCGTGCTGGCGGTAGCCGGCCTGGTCGCCAGCGCCTCGGCCTATGCGCACGGGCGCTTCTATGGTGGCGTGGTGATCGGCGGACCGGTGTGGGTGCCGCCCCCGGTCTACTATCCGCCGCCGGTGTATTACCCGCCGCCGGTCTACGTGGAGCGGGCCCCCGCACCGGTCTACGTGGAACCGCAGCGCCAGGACTACTGGTACTACTGCGCCGAGTCCAAGTCCTACTATCCCTACGTCCAGAACTGCCCCAGCCCCTGGATGAAAGTGGTACCCAATACCCCCGGCGTGCCGGGCAGTGCGCCGCCGCAGTGAGGCAGATCGCCTGAGCCGTATTTCGCCGATCCCCCCGACAAAGGAAACATCGTGAAACCCCTCTACAAAACCGCCGCCACCGTGACCGCCGTCGGTGCCATGCTGGCACTGGGCGGCTGCGTGAGCGTGCCGACCGGCCCGTCGGTGATGGCCATGCCCGGCAAGGACAAGACCTACGAACAGTTCCGCGCCGACCAGCAGCAATGCCAGCAATACGCCCAGGACGCCATCGGCGGCCAGGCTGCGCAGACCCAGAACAATGCCGCCAACAGCGCCGCGGTCGGCACCGCCGTGGGTGCCGTGGCCGGTGCCCTCATCGGCGCGGCCTCGGGCAATGCCGGTGCGGGTGCGGCCATCGGTGCCGGCGGTGGCTTGCTGGTGGGCAGTGCCGCCGGCAGCAATGCCGCGGCGGGAGGCAATTACTCGATGCAGCAGCGCTACGACATGACCTACACCCAGTGTATGTACAGCAAGGGCAACCAGGTGCAGCAGCCGGTGCAGACCACCACCGTCTATACCTACCACCCGCGCTACTACTACGCACCGCCGCCGCCCCCGGGGTATTACGGCCCGCCGCCGGTGTATTACGGTCCGCCACCGGGTGCGTATTGAGCCCGCGCACAAGCCAAGCCGAGCCAAGTGTCTGAACCGCCTGCCTGCAGGCGGTTTTTTCTTATGCAACGCAACATGGGGCGCTGCCGGTGCTATACTCGCCGCCATGCTTTTCCGAAAAGATCAACTTGCGAAAACCCAGCATTGGTGGCGCGCCTGAACGAGGCGGCCCGTTTTCACACAGCTTGACCATGTGACCATGATGCCGCCGGTTCCGGCGGCATTGTTTCTTCAGCTTCGGGACCGGCGGCATTCCAGAGATTAACGATCAGGAATGACCATGTCTTCGAACGCCACGAGCTCCACCCCTACCACCAGCAGCCTGCCCGTCGTCCTCACCGGTGACCGTCCTACCGGTCCCCTGCACCTGGGCCATTACATCGGCTCGCTCAAGTCGCGCGTGGCGCTGCAGGAAACCTCGCGCCAGTTCCTGCTGCTGGCCGATACCCAGGCCATGACCGACAACGTCGGCCGCCACCAGAAGGTCACCGACAACGTGCTCGAAGTGGCGCTGGACTACCTGGCCGTGGGCATCGATCCCGAGAAGTCGACCATCTTCATCCAGTCCCAGGTGCGTGAGCTCTACGAGCTGTCGATGGTGCTGCTGAACCTGGTGACGGTCTCGCGCCTGGAACGCAACCCCACCATCAAGGAAGAGATCCGCCTGCGCGGCTTCGAGCGCGACATCCCGGCCGGCTTTTTGACCTATCCGGTCAGCCAGGCCGCCGACATCACCGCCTTCAAGGGCCAGCTGGTGCCGGTGGGCAGCGACCAGTTGCCCATGATCGAGCAGACCAATGAACTGGTGCGCAAATTCAACGCCACCGTGGACCGCGAAGTGCTGGTCGAGTGCAAGGAAGTCCTCTCCGAAACCGGCCGCCTGCCCGGCATCGACGGCAAGGCCAAGATGAGCAAGTCGCTGGGCAACTCGATCGCCCTGGGCGCGACCCCGGCCGAGATCAAGCAGGCCGTGCACCGCATGTACACCGACCCCAACCACCTGCGCGTGGATGATCCGGGCCAGGTCGAGGGCAATGTGGTCTTCACCTTCCTGGACGCCTTCGACCCCGACCGCGATGCCGTGGCGGAACTGAAGGCCCACTACACCCGGGGCGGACTGGGCGACAGCGTGGTCAAGCGCCGCCTCGAAGGCATCCTGCAGGAGCTGCTGGAACCGATCCGCACCCGCCGCGAAGAATTCGCCAAGGATCGCGGCGAAGTGCTGGCGATCTTGAAGCGCGGCACCGAACGCGCCAGCGCCGTGGCCGCGCAGACCATGTCGGAAGTCAACGCCGCCCTCGGCCTGAACTACTTCGGTTGAGCTGGTCAAGGCCTTTGGGGCCCGGATATGAAAACCGCCGCATCCCGTCAGGGTTTGCGGCGGTTTTTTCATCTCCGGGTGAAGGATTTCACCGATTTTTGGCAGGCGTCATCGGCGGCAATTCCAGCAGCACTTCCAGTCCGCCTTCGGCCAGGTTGCGCAGGCGCAGCTGGCCGTGATGGTTCTCGGCGATATTGAGCGCAATGGTCAGCCCCAGCCCGGTGCCGCCGGTATCGCGCGAGCGCGAGGTCTCCAGGCGATAGAAGGGTTCGAACACCGCCTCCAGTTCGGACTCCGGAATACCCGGCCCCTGGTCGCGGATGCGGATGGCGATCTTCTGCTGTTCCAGCGCGATGGACACCCGCGCCGACTTGCCGTACTTGCAGGCATTGTCGATCAGGTTGGTCAGGCAGCGCCGCAGTGCGCCCGGCTGGGCCAGCACGAAGGCGCGTGTGCTGCCTTGCAGGGCCACATCCTGGCCGCCATCGGCGGCGTCGGCGCAGACGCTGTCGAGCAGGGAATCGATATCCAGCGCCTGGATCTTCTCGGAGGAATCCATGCTGCGCGCCAGGTCCAGTCCTTCCCGCACCATGCCGTGCATCACGCCCAGGTCATCGATGAGCTTCTGCTGCAGCGGGGCATCGGTGACTTTCTCCAGCCGCAGCCGCATGCGCGTCAACGGGGTCTGCAGGTCATGCGTGATGGCCGCCAGCATGTGGGTACGATGCTGGATCTGGCGGCGGATGCGCGCCTGCATGGCATTGAAGGCGTGGGCCGCCTGGCGGATCTCGGTCGGTCCCGTCTCGGGCAGCGGTGCATGGTCGATGTCGCTGCCCAGGCGTGAAGCGGCTTGTGCCAGCTGGCGGATCGGGCGCGTGGCCATGCGCGCCACCAGCCAGGCCAGCATGGCGATCAGGACCAGGAACAGCAGGATGTATTGCAGCCCGAACAGACCGGCCGGCCCGCCCGGCCCACGCCCGCGCAGGGCAGGGGGCTCGCCCGGCTGGTGCAGGCGCAGGCGCATGAGGGCCTGGTCATGCAGGCTGATGTAGATGACGCGGCAGGTATCGCGGCGCGGTCCGCGTCCGTCGTCGGCACGCAAGGGCGGGCACTCGCTCTCGCGCTGCACGGCAATCTTGCGGTCTTCGCCCAGGCGTGCCTGCAGCATCTCGATCAGCGGGCTGGTGCTGGCATTGGGGCCGATGGCGTCGTTCATGTCCTCCACCATGCGTGCCTCGAAGCCGAAGTTGGTGGCGGCCTGCAGCACGATGGGGCGCTGCGCCGGCGGGATGTCGTCCACCGCCTGCACGATCTGTTCGACACGGTCGGCCAGGTGCTGGAAGCGCAGCTCGCGCAAGGTATTGCGGCGCTCGTTGCCGGCCAGCCAGTTGGTGGCGAACACTGCCACCACGATCCCGCCCAGGAGCAGGAAGAAGATGCGGTTGCCGATGGAGCCGAGGAAATTCTTCATGCCAACCGGCCTGCGCCTTCGGCCGTGACCGTGGTGGCCAGTACATAACCTTCATTGCGCACGGTCTTGATGATGGTCGGCGTGCGGGCATCGTCGCCCAGCTTCTGGCGCAGGCGGCTGATCTGGATATCTACCGAACGATCGAAGGGGTCCGATTCGCGGCCTTGCGTGAGTTCCAGCAACTGGTCGCGATTGAGCACGCGGTTGGGATGGTCGAGGAACACCTTCAGCAACCGGAACTCGGCCCCCGACAAGGCCACCACCACGCCATCCTTGTTGACCAGGTGGCGTGCGGTCAGGTCCAGCGTCCAGCCCGCAAAGCGCATGGTCGCCACATCCGGCTGGGCCATGTTGGGCGGCAGCGCCTGGGTGCGGCGCAGGACGCTACGGATGCGGGCAAACAGTTCGCGCGGCTCGAAGGGCTTGGCCAGGTAATCATCGGCCCCCATTTCCAGGCCGAGGATGCGGTCCAGCGGCTCGCCGCGTGCGGTCAGCATGATGACCGGCACCGAGGAGGTGGCGCGCAGGTTGCGGCACAGGGTCAGGCCGTCCTCGCCCGGCAGGGTCAGGTCCAGCACGATCAGGTCTACCCGCGACTCTTCCAGCACGCGGCGCATCTCGCTGCCATTGGTGGCGGTGAGGGTGCGCAGGCCGTTGCTGTCCAGGTATTCGGCCAGCAGGGTGCGGATGTCGCGGTCATCGTCGACGATGAGGATGTGAGTATTTGTATCCATGGATCGCATTATGCCGAACTTGTCCGTGCGTGCAGGGCGGATTTGTATCGGGTCTTTACAAGGAGCGGGCCAGAAATAAAACGATACCTGCGAGCCTCCCGCATATACAAAACGATACAAATGACGCCACAGCAGAAAAACCGTTGATACACGCCGCCGGTTTAATGGGAACCATGCCAAGGCAGCACGTCGCTGCCGGACGCATCAGAGCACCATCCCCTGAAAGGAGCAAGCCATGTTGACAATGAAAAACCGTATTCTGGCCGGCATCGCCGCCGTGAGCATCAGCGTCGTGACCCTGTCGGCCTTCGCCCAGATGCCTCCGGACGGCCCCCGCGGCCATGCCCCGAGCCCGGAACAGATCGCCAAATTCGAGCAGATGCGCGCCAAGCACCAGGCCGAGCTGCACGACAAGCTCAAGATCACCGCCTCCCAGGAAGCCGCCTGGAAGCTCTTCCTTGACAAGACCAAGCCGGCCCCCTTCGACCAGGCCGGCCGTCCCAACAAGGACGAATGGGCCAAGCTGTCCACCCCGGAACGCCTGGACAAGCAGCTCGACATGATGCGCAAGCGTGAAGCCTTCGCCGAGCAGCGCATCGCCGCCACCAAGGACTTCTACGCGACGCTCTCGCCGGAACAGCAGAAGATCTTTGATGCCGAACACGCCAAGATGGAACGCCATCGCTGGGAAAAGATGGAGCACATGCGCCACGGCGACCGCAAGGGTCCCCCGCGTGACGGCAAGCCGGCACCGGACGCCCCGCCGGCCAAGTAAGCCAGGCCTGGCAGGACCTGCCGCCGCGCCGCAAAGCCTGAGTCCGGCGCGGCGTGCAGTCCCACCCTACAGCCTTGCGGTGGTCCGCAAGGCTGTTCTTGTTGGCTCATCGTGCAATGCGGGCAATTGCTGGGTACACTGCGTGCCAGCCCGGTTGCGGGATGGCTGGCGCACGATGTTGTACTGCGGTCATCCTGGCCGGAGAGAATAACGGCGGGCGGCCCGGCTCCGGCAGGAAGGGCCGCCTTCCCTTGTGCTTTCGGCGATCGCTGGCCCGGCCGCGAAGGGCTGAAAACTGTACGGAGAAGCGTACGGAAGACCGTATGGAAAAGCGTACAGAAAAATGAGCAGAAAGCAGTACAGGAACCTGTACTGAGAGAAATACAGAAAAAAGCGCAGATAAATGTCAGCGGGCTGCCATGGTGGCAGCCCGCTGACGTGATTACTTGATGACGTGAACGGTTCACCGGTTTTCCTGACATGACAAATACTCCCAATTCCAAGCAGCCGTCTCCCTCCAACGTTTCGTCTCGCGGCAGCATCCTGCGCCGCTGGTGGTTCTGGGTGCTGGTCGCGGCGCTGGCGGCCGGTGGCGGCTACAAGTGGTGGTCCAAGAAGAAGGCCGATCAGGAGCAGATGGCCGCCATGGGCGGCCCGGGCGGGCGCCCCGGCGCGGGTGGCCCTGGCGGGCCGGGCGCACGCCGTCCGGGTGGTCCCGGTGCCTTCGCTGGCCAGACCATGCCGGTCGGCGTGGCCAAGGCCCAGGTACAGAATGTCGATGTCTTCCTCAATGGCCTAGGGGCGGTGACCCCGACGGCCACGGCCACCGTGCGGGCCCGCGTGGACGGACAACTGATGAAGCTGCATTACAAGGAAGGCCAGGTGGTCAAGGCCGGCGATGTGCTGGCCGAGATCGATCCGCGCTCGCTGCAGGCCGCGCTGACCCAGGCCGAAGGGCAACTGGCGCGCGACCGCGCCTTGCTGGCCTCGGCCCGCCTGGACCTGAAGCGCTACCAGACCCTGCTGTCGCAGGACTCGATCGCCAGCCAGCAGGTCGATACCCAGGCCGCACTGGTCAAGCAATACGAAGGCACGGTCAAGGCCGATGAGGGCAGCGTCGCCAGCGCCCGCCTGCAACTGTCATTCACCCGCGTGACCGCGCCGATCAGCGGCCGCCTCGGCCTGCGCCAGGCCGACGTGGGCAACAACGTCACCACCGGCGACACCAACGGGCTGGTCATCATTACGCAACTGCAGCCGATCACGGCCATCTTCAGCATCCCCGAAGACAATATCCCCAAGGTCTTGCAGCAACTGCAGAGCGGCCGCAAGCTGCCGGCCCAGGCCTGGGACCGCGAGCAGAAGAAGAAACTGGCCGATGGCGTGCTGCTGACCATCGACAACGTGGTGGATTCGACCACCGGCACCGTCAAGCTCAAGGCGCAATTCCCCAATACCGATTACGCGCTCTTCCCCAGCCAGTTCGTCAACATCCGCCTGCAGCTCAAGACCGAGGAGGGCGCCATCGTCATCCCGACGGCCGCTATCCAGCGCGGTTCGAAGGGGCTGTTCGTGTACGTGGTCAAGGAAGACAACACCGTCACCGTGCGTCCGGTCAAGACTGGTCCGGTGCAGGATGACCAGACCGTCATCACCGAGGGCATCGCTGCCGGTGAAACCGTGGTCATCGATGGTATCGACCGCCTGCGCGAAGGCGCCAAGGTCGAAGCAGTGGCACGCGGCGGCGCGGATGATCCGGCCAACAAGCTGACCACCGAGAATCCCGAACGTCGCCATGGCAAGCGTGGCCAGGGCGGTGAGGGCGGACAGGGCGGGCAGGGCGGGCAGGGCGGTCAAGCCAACCTGAGTCCGGAAGAACGCCAGAAACGCTGGGCCGAGATCAACAAGCGCATCGACGCCGGTGAATTCGGCGAAGAGATCAAGAAGCTGCCCGAAGACCAGCGTCGCCAGAAGATGATGGAGCTGCGCCGCCAGCGTGAAGCGGCTGCCGGTGGTGGCAACGGCAGCAATACCCCCGCCAACAATGCAGGCAACGCCAACGGCGCCAAGTAAGCACAAGGCTCACGCATGAATCCCTCGCGCCAGTTCATCCTGCGGCCGGTCGCCACATCCTTGCTGATGCTGGCGATCCTGCTGGTGGGCATCGTGGCCTACCGGCTCCTGCCGCTGTCGGCCCTGCCCGAAGTCGATTACCCGACCATCCAGGTGGTCACGCTCTATCCCGGCGCCAGTCCGGACGTGATGACCTCCTCGGTCACCGCGCCGCTGGAACGCCAGTTCGGCCAGATGCCGGGCCTGAAGCAGATGTCCTCCACCAGCTCCGGCGGGGCGTCGGTGATCACGCTTCAATTCAATCTGGATCTGAGCCTCGACGTGGCCGAGCAGGAAGTGCAGGCCGCCATCAATGCCGGCAGCAACCTGCTGCCCTCGGACCTGCCGATGCCGCCGGTCTACAGCAAGGTCAATCCGGCCGATACGCCCATCATCACGCTGGCGGTGACCTCCAAAACCATTCCCTTGCCCAAGGTGCAGGACCTGATCGATACCCGCCTGGCGCAAAAGATTTCGCAATTGTCCGGCGTTGGTCTGGTGAGCCTGTCGGGCGGCCAGCGTCCGGCCGTGCGCATGCAGTTGAATCCGCGTGCGGTAGCCGCGCTCGGGCTCAACCTGGATGACGTGCGCACCGCCATTGGCAACGCCAACGTCAACCAGGCCAAGGGCAGTTTCGACGGCCCCACGCGCGCCTCCACCATCGACGCCAACGACCAGCTGCGTTCGGCCGATGAATACCGCAATCTCATCATTGCCTACAAGAACGGTGCGCCCATCCGCGTCTCGGATGTGGCCGATGTGATCGATGGTGCAGAAAACGTCCGCCTGGGCGCCTGGGCCAACCAGCAGCCGGCGGTGATCGTGAACATCCAGCGCCAGCCGGGTGCCAACGTGATCGCCGTGGTCGACAGCATCAAGAAGATCCTCCCGCAGCTGCAGGCCAGCCTGCCGGGCGCCATCGATGTCCATATCCTGACCGACCGCACCACTACCATCCGCGCTTCGGTGGAGGACGTGAAGTTCGAACTGCTGCTCTCGGTGGCGCTGGTGGTGATGGTGATCTTCGTCTTCCTGCGCAACGTGCCGGCCACCATCATTCCCAGCGTGGCGGTGCCGTTGTCGCTGGTGGGCACCTTTGCGGTGATGTACCTGACGGGTTTTTCGATCAACAACCTCACGCTCATGGCGCTGACCATTGCCACCGGCTTCGTGGTCGATGATGCCATCGTGATGATCGAGAATATTTCGCGCTACATCGAAGAGGGCATGAAGCCCATGCAGGCGGCCCTGAAGGGCGCGGAGCAGATCGGCTTCACCATCATCTCGCTGACCTTTTCGCTCATTGCAGTGCTGATCCCGCTGCTCTTCATGGGTGATGTGGTCGGCCGCCTGTTCCACGAATTCGCGGTCACGCTGGCGGTCTCCATCCTGATCTCGGCGGTGGTCTCGCTGACCCTCACCCCGATGATGTGCGCGCGCCTGCTGCGCCACCAGCCGGAAGAAGAGCAGGGCTGGTTCTATCACAAGAGCCAGGCCTTCTTCGACCGTATCATCGTGCGCTATGGCGTGATGCTGGAATGGGTACTGGAGCGCCAGAAGCTGACGCTCCTGGTGGCCGTGGCAACGCTGGGCCTGACCGTGCTGCTGTACGTGTTCGTGCCCAAGGGCTTCTTCCCGCTGCAGGATACGGGCGTGATCCAGGGCATCTCGGAGGCCACGCAATCGATCTCCTTCGGTGCCATGGGCGAGAAGCAGCAGCAGCTGGCCAAGGTGGTGCTGGAAGATCCGGCCGTGGAAAGCCTCTCCTCCTTCATCGGTGTGGATGGCACCAACGCCACGCTCAACAGCGGCCGCATGCTCATCAACCTGAAGCCGCATGAAGAGCGCGATGTCTCGGCCGCCGATGTAATCCGCCGCCTGCAACCCAAGCTCACGCAGGCGGTGCCGGGCGTGACGCTCTACATGCAACCGGTGCAGGACCTGACCATCGAAGACAGCGTCTCGCGCACGCAATACCAGTTCACGCTGGAAGACGCCGATCCCGGCACGCTGAGCACCTGGGTGCCCAAGCTGATCGCACGCCTGCAGCAGCTGCCACAGCTGGAAGACGTGGCCACCAACCTGCAGGACCAGGGCCTGCAGGCCTATATCGAGATCGACCGCAATGCCGCATCGCGCCTGGGCATCACCACGGCTGCCATCGACAATGCGCTCTACAACGCCTTCGGCCAGCGGCTCATTTCCACCATCTACACGCAATCGAACCTGTATCGCGTGGTGATGGAGGTCAAGCCGGAATTCCAGCGCGGCCCCGAGGCACTGGACAGCATCTACCTGGTCACCTCGGCCGGCGGCAAGGTCCCGCTGTCCTCGATTGCCACCGTCACCGAACGCACGGCCCCGCTGGTGGTGAACCACATCGGCCAGTTCCCGGCGGCCACCGTCTCCTTCAACCTGGCCAAGGGCGCATCGCTGGGCGAAGCAGTCAAGGCCATCAAGGCGGCCGAAGACGAGATCGGCATGCCCGACTCCACCGTCACCAATTTCCAGGGTGCGGCACTGGCCTTCCAGGCGTCGCTGTCCAATACGCTGTGGCTGATCCTGGCGGCCATCATCACCATGTACATCGTGCTGGGCGTGCTCTATGAGAGCTACATCCATCCCATCACCATCCTCTCCACCTTGCCTTCTGCGGGTGTGGGCGCGCTGCTCTCGCTGATGATCTCGGGCACCGATCTGGGCATCATCGGCATCATCGGCATCATCCTCCTGATCGGCATCGTCAAGAAGAACGCCATCATGATGATCGACTTCGCGCTGGAAGCCGAGCGGCACCAGGGCAAGAGTCCGCGCGAGGCGATCTACCAGGCTTGCCTGCTGCGCTTCCGTCCCATCCTGATGACAACCATGGCCGCGCTCCTCGGTGCGCTGCCGCTGATGCTGGGCACCGGTGTCGGTTCCGAGCTGCGCCAGCCGCTGGGCATCACCATGGTCGGCGGTCTCTTGGTATCGCAGGTGCTGACCTTGTTCACCACGCCGGTGATCTATCTCGGTTTCGACAGCCTGGGCCGCCGCCTGCGTGCGCGCTTCGGGCAGCGTGAGCCGGGCCATGGCGGCGAGGATGACGATGACGGCAAGCCGGCCACGCTGCCGCCGGCGGTGTAAGCGGATGCGCGCATGAATATCTCGCTTCCCTTCATCAAGCGTCCCATCGCGACCACGCTGTTGACCATCGGCATTGCGCTGGCGGGCATGGTGGCCTTCCGCCTGCTGCCGGTCTCGCCGCTGCCGCAGGTGGATTACCCGACCATCTCGATCTCGGCCTCGCTGCCGGGCGCCAGCCCGGAGACCATGGCGGCCACCGTGGCCACGCCGCTGGAACGCGCCATGGGCGCGATTGCCGGCGTGACCGAGATGACCTCGACCAGCTCGCAGAACTCGACCCGCATCACCCTGCAGTTCGACCTGAACCGCGACATCGACGGTGCGGCGCGCGACGTGCAGGCCGCGCTCAATGCCGCGCGCAACCTGCTGCCCACCGGCATGCCGAGCAATCCGACCTACCGCAAGGTCAACCCGGCCGATGCGCCCATCCTGATCCTGGCCATGACCTCCGACACCATGACCCAGGGCCAGATGTATGACGCCGCTGACAGCATCGTGGCGCAGAAGCTCTCGCAGGTGCGCGGGGTGGGGCAGGTGAGCGTGGGCGGCAGTTCGCAGCCGGCGGTGCGCATCGAGCTCAATCCGACGGCGCTCAACAAATACGGTATCGGCAGCGCCGACGTGCGCACGGCCGTGGCCGCCACCAATGCCAATCGTCCCAAGGGTTTGCTGGAGGATGATGGCCGCAACTGGCAGATCTACGCCAACGACCAGGCCAAGACCGCCGCCGAATATGCGCCGCTGATCGTCTCCTACCGCAACGGCACGCCGGTGCGGGTGCAGGATGTGGCCGAGGTGCGCGACTCGGTGGCCGATGTGCGCAATGCCGGTTCTTCCAACGGCAAGCCCTCGGTACTCATCATCATCAACCGCCAGCCGGGCGCCAACATCATCGAGACGGTCGACAACGTGCGCGCCTTGCTGCCGCAGTTGCAAGCCTCGATCCCGTCGGCCATCGACATGAAGGTGGTGCTGGACCGTACCCCGACCATCCGCGCCTCGTTGAAGGAAACCGAGTTCACCCTGATGCTGTCGGTAGCGCTGGTGATCATGGTGGTGTTCCTGTTCCTGCGCAATGCGCGGGCCACGCTGATCCCGGCGGTGGCAGTTCCCGTCTCGCTGATCGGGACCTTCGGCATCATGTACCTGGCCGGATTCAGCCTCGACAATCTTTCGCTCATGGCGCTGACCATTGCCACCGGCTTCGTGGTCGATGATGCCATCGTGGTGCTGGAAAACATTTCGCGCCACATCGAAGCCGGCATGAAGCCCTACAAGGCGGCCTTGCTGGGCGCGCGCGAAGTGGGCTTCACGGTGCTGTCGATGAGCATTTCGCTCATCGCCGTCTTCATTCCCATCCTGATGATGGAGGGCATCGTCGGGCGGCTCTTCCGCGAGTTCGCCATCACCTTGTCGGTGGCCATCCTGGTCTCGCTGGTGGTGTCGCTGACGACCACGCCCATGATGTGCGCGCAGTTGCTGCGCCATGATCCCGAGGGCGATGCAGCGCGCCGCGAACGCCGCCATCCGTGGCTGCAGAAGATGGCCGACCAGAGTGCGGCCATCTTCGAGGACATGCTGCTGGCCTATGAACGCAGCCTGGCCTGGGCGCTGCGTGCTGCGCCGCTGATGATGCTGATCCTGCTGGGCACGATTGCATTGAACGTGTACTTGTACAAGGCGATTCCCAAGGGCTTCTTCCCGCAGCAGGATACCGGCCGCCTGGTCGGCGGCATCCGGGGCGACCAGGCCATTTCCTTCCAGGCCATGCGTACCAAGCTCAACGAGTTCATCGACATCGTCAAGGCCGATCCGGCCGTCTCCGATGTGGTGGCCTTCACCGGCGGGCAACGGCGCAACGGCGGCTTCATGTACGTGACGCTCAAGCCCCTTTCTGAACGAAAAGACAGTGCCGACAAGATCGTGGCGCGGCTGCGCATGAAGACCGCCAAGGTGGCCGGTGCGCGGGTGTTCCTGGTGCCGGTGCAGGACATCCGCATCGGTGCGCGGCAGAGCGATTCGCAGTATGAGTATTCGCTCAAGTCGGACGATGTGGGCCTCTTGCGCATCTGGGAGCCTAAAATCCGCCTGGCGCTGTCCAACCTGAAGGAGCTCGAAGACATCAGCACCGACCAGCAGGACAACGGCCTGCAGACCACGCTGACCATCGACCGCGAGACCGCCATGCGCGCCGGCGTCACGCCGCAGCTGATCGACTCCACCCTGTCGGACCTGTTCGGGCAGCGCCAGATTTCCACCATCTACAGCGGCATGAACCAGTACCACGTGGTGATGGAAGCGGCCCCGCAATACTGGCAGAGCCCGGAAACCCTGCGCGATACCTATGTCAGCCTGGCCGGCTCTTCCAATCTCTCGCCGACCACCTCCAGCCTCTCGACACCGCCGGCGCTGTCGGCCTCGGGCAAGCTGAACGCCAACACCGGCCTGGCGCAGACCATTTCCACGGCGGCCTCGCGCCAGATCCCGCTGGCGGCTTTCTCGCGCTTCGAGCCCACCACCACGGCACTGTCGGTCAGCCATGAGGGCCAGTTCGTGGCCTCCACGCTGTCCTTCAACCTGGCCGAGGGTGTGTCGCTGTCGCAGGCCACCGCTGCCATCGACCGCGCCATGGCGCAACTGGGCGTGCCCACCAGCGTGCTGGGCACTTTCGCGGGCACGGCCAATGCCTTCCAGTCCTCCACCTCCAGCCAGCCCATCCTGATCCTCACGGCCTTGCTGGCGGTGTATATCGTGCTGGGCATCCTCTACGAGAGCCTGATCCATCCCATCACCATCATCTCCACGCTGCCCTCGGCGGGGGTGGGCGCGCTGCTGGCGCTGATGGTGACCGGCACCGACTTCAGCCTCATTGCCCTGATCGGCGTGATCCTGCTCATCGGCATCGTCAAGAAGAACGCCATCATGATGGTCGACTTCGCCATCGATGCCGAACGCAACCGCGGGATGTCGCCGCGCGACGCCATCTTCGAAGCCTGCAAGCTGCGCTTCCGTCCCATCATGATGACCACCATGGCCGCGCTGCTGGGGGCGATCCCGCTGGCCATCGGCCACGGCGATGGTGCTGAACTGCGGCAGCCGCTGGGCATCTCGATCGTGGGCGGGCTGGTGGTGAGCCAGCTGCTCACGCTCTACACGACCCCGGTGGTGTACCTGTACATGGAACGCCTGAGTGCCTGGAGCCGCCGCCGCTTCGGCCGCAAGAACAAGACAGAAACCTCGGCGGCCTGAGGCTGCCGCCATGGAGAAACGCATGACGCAACAAGACCTGTTCAAACTCAAGCCCCTGCTGGCGGTGCTGGCAGCCAGCTTTGCGCTGGCGGCCTGCTCGGTGGGCCCCGACTACGTGCGCCCGCAGATGGACATCGGCCCGGCCGTCTTCAAGGAAGGCCAGAACTGGAAGCCGGCCCAGCCGCGCGACCTGGCGGCCGACGGCAAGTGGTGGGAAATGTTTGGCGATCCGCAATTGAATGCGCTGACCGAGCAGGTCGATATCTCCAACCAGAACCTGGCCCTGGCCGAAGCCAATTTCCGCAGCGCCGTGGCGCTGGTGCAAAGCTCGCGCTCGGCCTATTCGCCCACGCTGGCGGCCTCGGCCGGTGCGTCGCGTGGACGCTCGGGGTCCGCAGGGTCTTCCGCTTCGTCCAATTCGGTCAACACCTCGGGCAATGGTTCGGGTTCCGGCAGCGTGCGCAATTCCTACACCTTCTCGCTGACGGCCTCGTGGGAGGCGGACATCTGGGGCAAGGTGCGGCGCGATGTGGAATCCAGCCAGGCCAGCGCCCAGGCCAGCGCGGCCGACCTGGCCGGTGCGCGCCTGTCGGCGCAGGCCCAGCTGGCGCAGAACTATCTGCAATTGCGCGTGCTGGACGCCCAGCAGCAATTGCTGGAAGACACGGTGCAGGCCTACCAGCGATCGCTGCAGGTCACGCAGAACCAGTATGCCGCCGGGCTGGTGGCCAAGTCCGATGTGATCCAGGCGCAGACGCAACTGAAGTCGGCGCAGGCCTCCGCACTGGACAACGGCGTCACGCGGGCGCAGGTGGAGCATGCCATTGCGCTGCTGGTGGGCAAGACGCCGGCTGAATTCTCGCTGCCGCGCGCGCCGCTCACGGCGGTGGCCCCGCCGGTGCCGCAGGGCGTGCCATCGATGCTGCTGGAGCGCCGTCCCGATGTGGCCGCCGCCGAGCGCCGCGTGGCCTCGGCCAATGCCAAGATCGGCGTGGCCAAGGCGGCGTATTTCCCCAGCCTGACCTTGTCGGCCTCGGGTGGATATCAAAGCTCGACCTTCGCCGACTGGTTCACGCTGCCGGGACGCGTCTGGTCGCTCGGTCCGCAACTGGCGCAAACGATTTTCGATGGCGGTGCGCGCGCAGCGGCCACCGACCAGGCCATTGCCACCTATGACGGCACGGTCGCCACCTACAAGCAAACGGTGCTGACCGCCTTCCAGGAGGTGGAAGACAACCTGGCCGCGCTGCGCATCCTGGAACAGGAAGCGGCGGTGCAAGGCGAGGCCCTGCAGGCCGCACGCCAGGCCGTCACATTGGTGACCAACCAGTACAAGGCGGGGACGGTGAGCTATGTCAACGTCATCACGGCGCAGGCCACGGCGCTGTCGGCCGAGCTGACTTCATTGAGCATCCTCAACCGCCGCATGGCCGCCAGCGTGCTGCTGGCCAAGGCGCTGGGCGGGGGCTGGGACGGGCACAGCCTGGATGACATCGGACCGCTGCAACAGCAGGTGGCCGACAAGGCCAAGGGATTGAAGGACAACGCAGCGCTGCGTTGAGTTGAATTGCGTGTGTAGTCGGGTCAGGCGGTGACCAGCACCGCCGGCAGCGCGCCACGCAAGGCATTGCAGACCACGATCTCCTCTGCCGCCAACAGGTCGGCGCGGGTGATGACGGCTTCCACCGCATCCCATTGCGGATCGTCCAGCAGCACGCGCCGCATCACGCCCGGCAGGACGCCGCAAGCCAGCGGCGGCGTGCGCCAGCGGCCGCCGATCCTGACGAAGACATTGCTGCGGCCGCCTTCGGTCAGTTCATCCCGTTCATTGAAGAAGAGCTGGTCGAAGCCGCCGCGTCGTTCGGCCTCTTGCCAGGCGGCGTCGTAGCGGACGCGCTGGCTGCTCTTGTGCCGCAGGAAGAGGTCGCCGCTGTCGGTGGCGGTGTCGGCCAGGAAGACCTTGACCGGTGCGGTCAGCGGGTTCAGGGGCGCATGCTGGACCGTGATGCCGCCCTGGGCATCCAGCGCCAGCCGCAGGCGATAGGCTGTTTGGTCAGAAAGTTCAGCACAGGCCGCATCGAGCCGCAGTGCAATCGCCGTTGCATCGCAGGGATAGCCCAGCTGTGAAGCAGAATCCTTCAGGCGCGCCAGATGCAGCGCCAGATGGCGGCAGCCTGCACGGGTGGCGTGGATGGTTTCGAATAAAGTGACGCTTTGTGCCAATTCGGTGAGGAAGCCTGACTTCAACTGGCATTCCGCAAATTCGGAGGCAGCCTCGCTGTCGTAGACGATGCCTGCACCGACCCCCATCACGCCCTGGCGCACGCCATCCTGCAGCGCCTGCAATTCCAGCGTGCGGATCGGTACCGAAAGGCAGAAGTCACCGATGGCCGGACCCTCCGCACGGGGCGGCGCGAACCAGCCGATGGCACCGGTATAGAGCCCGCGCGGCTCGGTCTCCAGTTCATCGATGATCTGCATGGTGCGACGTTTGGGTGCGCCGGTAATCGATCCGCAAGGGTAGAGCGCAGCCATCGTGTCGGCCAGCGTGGCGTCGTCGCGCAGGCGGGCGCGGATGGTCGAAGTCATCTGCAGCACCTGCCCATAGCGGCGCACGTCGAACAGATGCGGTACCTGCACCGAGCCGGGGACCGCGACGCGGCCCAGGTCATTGCGCAGCAGGTCGACGATCATGAGGTTTTCTGCACGGTTCTTTTCATCGTTGGCCAGAGCGAGGGCGCGCTGGGCGTTGAGCGTGTCCGCACCTTCCTGTTCGGCCGGTACGGCGCGCGCCGTGCCCTTCATGGGCTTGGCCTTCAACGTTCCTTGCTGATGGGCGACGAACAATTCCGGCGAACACGACAGCACCATCCCACCCGCCTCATCGCGCACCAGGGCGCCATACGGCACCGGCTGGCGCGCACGCAGGCGGCGATACAAGGTGACGGGGTCGCCCAGCACGTCGAAGTGCAGGCGATAGGTGTAGTTGACCTGGTAGGTATCACCGGCCGCGATGTAATCACGGATACGGTCGATGGCTGCAGTGAAGGCGGCCTCGTCGACGCTGCTGCGCAGACGGCTGATGCCCGCGTTGTCCGATTGCACTTGGGCAGACAGCCATGCCTCCACTTCGGCGGCCGACAAATGCGCGCACTGCGCAAACAAGAGCACGCGCGCCAAGGGGCCGGAGAGCGCACGATGCGGCAAGCCCTGCAGCGCCGCGCCCAGTTCATAGCTCCACAAGGCCACGGCGTGCTGCCCTTCGGCCAAGGCCGCCTGCATCGCTTCGAGCATCGCCGGGAAGCCCGCTGCGTCAGCGCAAGCCAGCGTGCGCACATGCCCGGTGTAGAGGCGCGAGCGCGGTTCGGCCGGGCTGGCCTGGTGGTCGTCGAGGAGGGCGAAGCAATCGTTCATGAAGGGCGGTGCAAACAGAAGAGCAGGGAAGGCCGCATGGGGGCGGGATGCCGCCGGGCAAGCCGTCGCGGCGCGCCGGTGGGGCGCGGTCGGCAGCATGATAGCGTAAAAGGTATACTTGAAGGCTTGCCGGGCGGCACGCAACGTCGGTCAATTGCCGGTCAATCGCGCTGCACGCCGCCTTCGCACTTTTACTCCTCACCCTTGACGATGCCCATACCCCGCACCTTCATCATTCCCCTGATCGTCGCCTGTGCGCTGTTCATGGAACAGATGGATTCCACCGTCATCTCGACTTCCCTGCCAGCGCTGGCGCTGGACATGAACGTCGATCCGATTTCGCTCAAGCTGGCGCTGACCTCGTACCTGGTCTCGCTGGCGGTCTTCATTCCCATTTCCGGCTGGATGGCCGACCGTTTCGGCTCGCTCACCATCTTCCGCACGGCCATCTGCGTGTTCATGCTGGGCTCCATCCTGTGCGGGGCCTCCTCGAGCTTGCCGCAATTCGTGGCCGCGCGTTTCCTGCAGGGCATCGGCGGGGCCATGATGGTGCCGGTCGGACGGCTGGTGATCCTGCGCAGCGTGGAGAAGGTCAACCTGGTCAAGGCGCTGTCCTATCTCACCATTCCGGCCCTGTTCGGTCCCGTGCTGGGGCCGCCGTTGGGCGGCTTCATCACGACCTATTTCCATTGGCGCTGGATCTTCTTCATCAACATTCCCATCAGCATCCTCGGTCTGTATCTCGCTACGCGCTTCATTCCGGACCTGAAGGCGGAACAGGTTTCTCGGCTGGACATCGTCGGCTTTCTCCTCTCGGCGCTGGGTTGCTCGCTGCTGATGATGGGACTGGCGACGTCGGGCCGTCACCTGGTCTCGGGCGATATCTCGCTTGCCTGCGTGGTAGCCGGCGTGCTCTTCCTCTGTGCCTACGTTTGGCACGCGCGCCGCGCCACGGCACCGCTGATCGACCTGGCGCTGCTGAAGATTCCCACGCTGCGGGCTGGTGTCTTCGGCGGCTCGCTGTATCGGGTGGGCATCGGGGCCATTCCCTTCCTGCTGCCGCTGATGCTGCAGCTGGGCTTTGGCTATACGCCTTTCCATTCGGGCCTGCTGACCTGCGCTTCGGCTGCGGGTGCGATGTTCATGAAGACCATCGCCGCACGCTTCCTGCGCCGCTACGGTTTTCGCCGGGTGCTGCTGGTCAATGGCGCGCTGGGCGTGCTGGGCTTGTGGGCGCTGGCCACCTTCACGCCGCAGACGCCTTATCTTGTCATGCTCATCATCCTGCTGGTCGGTGGCTGTTTCCGTTCGCTGCAGTTCACCAGCCTCAATGCGATTTCCTATGCCGATGTCGACAAGGTCCGCCTGAGCCAGGCCACCAGCATGGCCAGCGTGGCGCAGCAGTTGTCGATCGGCATGGGTGTGGTGCTGGCAGGTTTCGCGCTGCAGATGTCCAACGAGATCCAGGGCCATGCCACGCTGGTGGCGCAGGACTTCTGGCCGGCCTTCCTGGTGGTGGGGGCAGTGTCGGCGCTGGCCCTGCTGATGCTGCGCCAGTTGCCCCCCAATGCCGGAGCCGAGATGGCCGGGCAGCAAGAGAACAAGCCGGCCTGACAGCCTGACCAGGCCCACGTATAACGAGGAGAACCATGCAGCCCATGACGTACAAGTCCCTGTGGTTTCCGCTGGGCGCGGTCCTGATCTGGGCCGGCAATACCGTCATCAGCAAGATGTCTGCGGGCGTGATTGCGCCGGAAGATATTTCCTTCTATCGCTGGGTGCTGGCGGCGCTGCTGATGTCGCCTTTCCTGGCGCGCCCGACCTGGGCGGCACGCGCGCAGATCCGCCCCTATCTGGGCAAGATCCTGGTACTGGCCTTGCTGGGCATGGTGCTGTTCCAGAGCCTGGCGTATTTCGCGGCGGCGACGGCCTCGGCTACCAGCATGGGCATCATCGCTTCGCTCATGCCCTTGCTCACGCTGGTGCTGAGCATCAAGCTGCTCTCTGAACCGCCGACGGTCGGCACCCTGGCTGGCGGCATCCTCTCCCTCTTCGGACTGGCGGTGCTGATCGGGCGTGGCCATCCGCTGGCACTGTTCGACCAGGGCGTGGTCACGGGCGACCTGCTCATGCTGCTGGCCACCATCGCCTACGGCCTCTATGGTGTCATGCTGCGCCGCTGGGCGCTGCCGCTGCGCACCTGGCAACTGCTGTACATGCAGGTGTTGATGGCGGTGGTGCTGCTCTTTCCCGGCTATGTGCTGGGCCATCATTCGCCGCTCACGCGCGAGAACCTGCCCATCCTGCTCTATGCGGGCATTGCCGCCTCCATCCTGTCGCAGTTCCTGTGGATGCGCGGGGTGCAGTATCTGGGGGCAAGCCGCTGTTCCATTTTCGTGAACCTGATGCCGGTCTTCACTGTCATCATTGCGGTGGTGGCGCTGGGCGAGCAATTGCACGGCTATCACGCCATCGGTGGGCTCATCACGCTGGCCGGCGTGATCATGGCCCAGGTCTTCAAGCAGCGCCTGCGCTGGCGTACCGGCTGATCTTACAAGAACAGGAACAGGAAAGAGACATGATCGATCCCGCCATGATCGTCAACTGCACGGTCTACAAGAAGGGCAAGAAGCTGCGCGACATCAGCCTCGATGAAATCAGCGACGTGCTGGAAGAAGAGGGCACCTTCGTCTGGCTGGGCTTGCTGGAGCCCAACGTCGAGCTGATGAACAAGATCAAGGAAGAATTCTGCCTGCACGAACTGGCCGTGGAAGACGCTTATGCTGCCCACCAGCGGCCCAAGATCGAGGAATACGGCGACACCCTCTTCGTGGTGCTGCACACGGCCCAGCTGGCCGGTGGCGAAGTGCTCTTCGGCGAAACCCACATCCTGACCGGCCCGCGCTTCGTGGTCACGGTGCGCCATGGCGCCTCGCGCAGCTATGCCAAGGTGCGCGAGCACTGCGAGATGCTGCCCGAGCGCCTGATGCGCGGCCCCAGCTTCGTGCTCTATTCCATCATGGACTTCGTGGTCGACAACTATCGTCCCATCATGGACGACCTGGAAACCAAGTTCAGCCAGTACGAGGAACAGCTCTTCAATCCCGGCGCCCTCAGCGGCAAGGCCTACCTGCAGGAGCTGTACCAGCTGAAGCGCCAGCTGATCCGCCTGCGCTCGGCGGCCACGCCGCTGCTGGACGTGTGTACCCAGCTGCTGCGCTTCCATGAAGGCTTGATCACCAAGGAAGGCAAGGCCTACTTCCGCGACATCTACGACCACGTGGTGCGCTTCATCGATACCGGCGACCGCCTGCGTGAAATGGTGGAGTCGGCCGTGCAGATTAACCTGGCCCAGGTCACCATCCACCAGAACGAGATCGTGCAGACCCTGGCCGGCTGGGGTGCCATCCTGGCCATCCCGACCATGATCTTCAGCCTCTACGGCATGAACTTCGCCCACATGCCAGGGCTGTCCTGGCAATGGAGCTTCCCACTGGTGCTGGGCGGCATCATCACCGCCTGCACGCTGCTGTGGCGGCGTTTGCGCAAGGCGGGCTGGCTTTAGTACGGCGCGCTTTCAACTCCGTTTGTAAGACCTCCGGCGGGTGCGGCAATATGTCGCACCCGCCGGCTCGTTTGTGCCGATACACTGCTGGCCCCATCTCCTGCGGCCAACATTTTGTCTGCGCAAGACGGACTCGCGTCCTGAATGCGATCCATTCTTCTTGATAATTGCAACAAAGTTGCATTAGAATCCCGCCCTGACCGCGCACGACGGTCACTCCATCGCGGTCAGGCAGCCACGTACCCAGCCGCAGCACAACGACATCACAAGGGAAAAGATGAAAATGACCGCACTGCGGGCGGCCGTGCTGGGCGCACTCGCCATGGGCCAGAGCCAGCAACTGGCCTGGAGCGCTGATAACGACGCCAGCGCCGACAAGGGCCTGGGGCAGGTAGTGGTCACCGGCGCCGGTGAACGCCAGCAATACCGCCAGAGCACCACTTCCAGCGCCACCCGTACCGAGACCCCGCTGCAGGAACTGCCGCAGTCAGTGCAGGTGGTCTCGCGCCAATTGATGGATGACCTGGGTGCCACGCGCCTGGATGATGTGCTGCTGTACGTCAGCGGCGTGGCCAGGCAGAACAACTTCGGCGGGCTGTGGGACAACTACTCGATCCGTGGATTTTCCGGCAGCGAGAATGGCGGCATGAATATTCTCTGGAATGGTTTTGCCTCCAATCGCGGCTATGCGCCCCCGCGCGATACCGCCAACGTCGAGAGCATCGATTTCCTCAAGGGGCCGGCCGCAGCGCTGTATGGCAACAGCGAGCCGGGCGGCACCATCAACGTGGTCACCAAGAAGCCGCAGTTCAAGGCGGCCAATTCGCTGGATCTGTCAGTGGACAGCCGGGGCGGCTACCGCAGCGCGGTCGACTCCACCGGTGCGCTCAACAGCGAGGTGGCGTATCGCCTCAACGCGGCCCTGGAGCACAAGAACAGCTTCCGTGACAACGTCAGCAGCGACCGCGAATTTCTGGCACCAGCTTTTACCTGGGTGCTCAGCGAGCGCACCATCCTGAACTATGAAGGCGAATACCTGCGCCAGAAGGCCCCGCTGGATCGCGGCATCGTGGCCGTCAACGGCAATCTGGGCGTGCTGCCGGTCTCGCGCTTCCTGGGCGAGCCGCGCGACGGCGACATCAAGATGCAGAACGCCAACCACCTGCTGACGCTGGAGCATCGCCTGGACGACAACTGGCATCTGCGCACCGGCGTATTCCACAAGGATGGCACGCTGGATGGCTACTCCACCGAAGCCACGGCCCTGCAGGCCGACAACGCCACCCTGCGCCGCCAGCGCCGCTACCGCGATTACAGCTGGCACGACACGTCGCTGCAGGCGGAACTGGGCGGCAAGCTGCAGACCGGGGGCATACAGCATGAAGTGCTGGTGGGCACGGAAGTGGACTGGCTGACGCTGGATCAGCGCATGCTGCGGGTGAACCCTAGCGGCGTTGCACCCTACGCAGTCAACATCTACAACCCGGTCTACGGCCAGCCGCAGCCTACGCCCGCGCCCAACACCGATACCAGCGAACGCCAGATCAGTACCGCGCTCTACCTGCAGGACCAGGTCAGTCTCGGCGATCGCTGGAAATTGCTGGCCGGCCTGCGTGCCGACGGCTTCCGCTCCACACTCAACAACCTGCGCACCGGGGCCACCACCCGCCAGGACAAGACCGCCTATTCCCCGCGCCTGGGCCTGACCTACCTGTTCACGCCTGCGTGGTCAGCCTACGTCAGCGCCAGCAAATCCTTCCGTCCCAACAGCGGCAGCGATGTCAGCGGCAATGCCTTCAACCCCGAGACCTCGCGCGCCGCCGAAATCGGCCTGAAGTTCCAGAGCGAGGACCAGCGCAGCGGCGCCACGCTGGCCGTCTTCGACATCACCAAGCAGAACGTGCTGACCACCGATCCGGCCAATGCGTCCTTCTCGATTGCCGCCGGCGAAGTGCGCAGCAAGGGCGTGGAACTCGATGCCAATGCACGCCTGGGCCACCACTGGCGGCTCACCGGCAACCTGGCTTATACCGACGCCTACGTCAGCAAGGACAACACCCTGGCGGTGGGTTCGCGGCTGATCAACGTGCCGCGTGTATCGGGAAGTGTACTGGCGGTGTTTGAAGATGCGTCCGCAAGTGGCTCGCCCTACGGTATCGGTGGTGGCCTGAACTACGTGGGCAACCGTACCGGTGACCAGGCCGGCAGTTTCAAGCTGCCCGCCTACGTGACGGCGCGTGCCCTGGCTTACTGGCAGTTCACGCCCAAGATGAAGCTGTCGCTGGACGTGAACAACCTCTTCAACAAGCGTTATTACAGCAGCTCCTACAGCAATGTGTGGATCATGCCGGGCGATGAGCGTACCGCCACGCTGGCGCTCAACGTCAAGTTCTGAAGGAGCGCCACTTGGCTTGTCCACCCCCCGCGCCACGCAGGCGCGCCTTGCTGGCGCTGCTGGCAGCCACCCCCTGGCCGCTGGCCTGGGCGCATGGCGATGACGCGGCCGGGCCCCATTCCCATGCCATCACCCAGGCAGGCAGCGATGTCCTGACCGTGGTCGGCCCGTGGGAGATGACCGGGCTCGACCCTTCGCGCTCCGGCTACATGTTTGCCCGCATGGAGGTCGTGCAGACCCTGCTGGAGGTCGATGATGCCGGCCAGTTGCAACCGGGCCTGGCCACGAGCTGGCAGGTCAGCGCCGATGGCCTGCAATGGCGCTTTGCGCTGGCACGTGCACGGCGCTACCACGATGGCAGCGAAGTCACGCCCGCCAGCATCCTGGCCTGCCTGCAGCGCGCCGCTGTCCGGCCAGGTGTACTGCAACTGGCAGGGATCACCGGCATGGCTGTACAGCAAAGTGAACTGGTACTGTCCCTGCGCCAGCCCTTTGGTCCGCTGCCTTACCTGCTCACGCATTACTCCACCCAGATCCTGGCCCCGGCCAGTTTCGATGCGCGGGGCAATGTGGTCGCCATTCTCGGTACGGGGCCGTTTCGCATCAAGTCGATCAGCCTGCCGCAGCAGTTTGATGTCGAACGGGTGGAGGCCGCGCCGGGCAGGGCAGTGCAGCGGGCCCGCTACATCAGCGTCTCGCGCGCGGAAACGCGCACGCTGCTGGTCCAGAGCGGGCAGGCCGACCTGGCCTTCTCGCTGGATCCGCCCAGCATCCGCGCGCTGCAGGACAGTCCCCGTGCCGTGCTGCTGTCGGCCATGCTGCCGCGCACGACCATCCTCAAGCTCAACGCCGGCCATCCCTTCCTGGCCGATGTGCGGGTGCGCCGCGCCATCTCCCTGTGCATCGAGCGCGAGGGCATCGCGCGTGCCCTGCTGCGCGATGCTGACCTGGGGGCCACGCAATTGCTGCCGCCGTCGCTGGCGCGCTGGCATGACACTCGCCTGGCGCCCCTGCATACCGATCTGAAGCAGGCGCGCCGCCTGCTGGAAGAAGCCGGCTGGCGTCTCAGTGCCGATGGCACGCGCTGGAAGGATGGCCAGAGGCTGGAACTGGCGCTGACCACCTTCGTCGATCGTCCCGAGCTGCCGCTGATCGCCACGGCCCTGCAGGAAGAGATGCGCCAGATCGGCATTGCGGTGCGCGTCACCATCGGCAATTCCAGCGACATTCCCGCCGGCCATCGCAGCGGCCAGTTGCAGCTGGCGCTGGCCGCGCGCAATTACGGCAACCTGCCCGACCCGGTGGCCAGTCTCCTGCAGGATTTCGGCCCGCAGGGCGGCGACTGGGGCGCCATGGGCTGGCGCAATGAGGAAGTGCCGGCCTTGCTGGCCCGTCTGGCGGCCATGCCGGCCGGCAGCACCGACAGCGGCCGCGCCGAACGCGCGCGCATCGTGGCGGTGCTGCAAGAGCAGTTGCCGGTAATCCCGGTGGTCTGGTATCGCCAGACCTGCGCCGTCAGCCGCCGCCTGCGCGGTGCCAGCATCGATCCCTTTGAACGTAGTTACCGCATCGCTTCCCTGCAATGGACCTGACCCGCCTCCTGAGCTTACCTCCGGCCACGCGCCGGCAACTGGCCAGCGCCCTGGGCCAGCGCCTGCTGCAAGCGGCGCTGGTGGCGCTCTTGGTCGGCACGCTGTGCTTCTTCATGACGCGCCTGCTGCCCGGCGACATGGCCTATCGCATCGCCGCCGGCCGCTATGGCTACGACATGGTGACCACGGAAGCGGCCCTGGCCGTGCGCGCCGAGCTGGGCCTGGATCAACCCTGGTTCATGGCCTTGAGCCAGTGGTGGAGCCGCCTGCTGCATCTGGACCTGGGCGTGTCGCAAGTGACGGCGCTGCCGGTGCTGGTGGAAATCACGCATCAGCTCGGCCCCACGCTGCGCCTGTCTTTCCTGGCGATGGTGCTGTCGCTGCTGATCGGCCCGACCCTGGGCGTGCTGGCGGGGCTGCATCCCGGTGGCTGGCTGGACCGCGCCACGCTGGCCGTGTCGGTGTTGTTGCGGGCCTTGCCGTCTTTCCTGCTGGGACTGGTGCTGGTGCTGCTGTTCTCGGTGCAATTGGGCGCCTTGCCGGCGGCCGGGCACACCGACCACGGCGGCATCCTGCTGCCGGCACTGACGCTGGCCTTGGGGCTGGCGGCGGTGTCCTGCCGGGTGGCGCGCGATGCGATGGTGCAGGTGCGGGGCTCGGAGTATTTCGCTTTTGCGCTGACCAAGGGGCTCACGCCCGCGCAGGCCTTGCTGCGCCATGGCGTGCGCAACGTGGCTGCACCTGTCACGGCCTACCTGGGCGTGCAGCTGGTGATGCTGGTCGAAGGCGTGGTGCTGGTGGAAACCATCTTCGCCTGGCCGGGCATCGGCCACGCGCTGGTGCATGCCATCTTCGGGCGGGACGTGCCGATGATCCAGGGCACGGCGCTGGTGCTGGGTTTGCTCTTCGTTCTCTTCAACGCGCTGGTCGATGCCGCCTGCGCCTTCATCGATCCGCGTCGCCAACCATGAGCCTGTCTTCCGATTATTTGCTTGAGCCCGAGGCGCGGCGCCGGAGCTGCGCACAGATCGCAGGCGGGCTGCTGCTGGTGCTGATCGTGCTGTTCGCCTGGCTGGGGCCCTTGCTGATCGATGCCGATCCGGCGCGCCAGCAACTGGCGCGCTTTCTGGAAGCGCCCAGCCTGGACCATCCGCTGGGCTATGACCAGTTGGGCCGCGACATGCTGGCGCGACTGCTCCATGGCACCCGGCTGTCCCTGTCGCTGGCGGTGGTGAGCGTGCTCTCGGCAGCCATTCCGGGCGTGCTCATCGGTTTGCTGGCGGCCTGGTGCGGCGGCTGGATCGAGCGCGTGCTGGCGGCCTTCGCGGACGCCGTGCTGGCCTTGCCGGGCCTGCTGCTGGTGCTGTTGCTGGCGGCGTTTGCGCCGGGCGGGTTCTGGCCGCTCTATGTCGGCATTTCGCTGGCCTTGTGGGTGGAGTATTTCCGCGTGGTGCGGGCGGCCAGCCGCATCCTGCTGGCCAGCCCGCAGGTGGAAGCCTCGCGCTTGCTGGGCTTCGGTCCCGGCTACATCGTGCGGCGCCACCTGCTGCCGGCGCTGCTGCCGCGCCTGTTCACGCTGATGCGCTTCGGGCTGGCGGGGGCGGTGCTGGCGATGTCGGCACTGGGTTTCGTCGGCGTCGGCTTGCAGCCGCCCACGCCGGAACTGGGCGTGATGATGATCGAATTGCTGCCCTATTACCGCGAGGCGCCATGGCTGCTGGGTGCGCCGGTAGGGGTACTGTTCCTCACCTTGCTGGGTTTGCTGTTGTTGTCACCGCAGAAGGGGCAGGCATGAACACACTTTCCGACCATGCGGCGTTGCGCGTGCAGGACCTGTCCGTCTGGCACGGCCAGAGCGCGCTGGTGCAGGGCATCGATTTTTCCATTGCGCGCGGCGGGGTGATGACCCTGCTGGGCGAGAGCGGTTCGGGCAAGTCGCTGCTGGCCCAGGCCATCATGGGCAATCTGCCGGCCAGCCTGCGCAGCAGCGGCCAGATCGAGATCAATGGTGAGCGCAGTGATGCGGCCGATGCCGCCCTGCGCCAGCGCGGCTGGGGACGGCGCATTGCGCTCCTGCCGCAGGAACCCTGGCTGGCGCTGGACCCGACCATGAAAGTGGCGCGCCAGGTGGCCGAAACCTATGAACTGGTCAGCCATCCCGCCGCCGATACCCAGGACGAGAGCCTGCGCGCCGCACGCAAAGAAGCGCACACCTTGGCCGCGCAGGCACTGGCCAGCCTTGGGCTGGCGGATGCGGCCGACAAGTATCCCTTCATGATCTCGGGCGGCATGGCCCAGCGCGTGGCCTTCCTGGCCACGCATGCGGCCGGTGCGCCCTTGTTGATCATCGATGAACCGACCAAGGGGCTGGATGCCGACCGGCGCGGCGAGGTACTGGCCTTGCTGCAGACGGCGCAGCAGCAGGGCATGAGCCTGCTGTGCATCACCCACGATGTATGGCTGGCGCGTGCCTTGGGCGGAGAGTTGGCCGTGATGCTGGAGGGCCGCATGGTCGAGCGCGGCCCGGCCGATGTGCTGCTGGCCCAGCCTCGCCATGCCTATACGCGCAAGCTGCTGGAGGCTGATCCGGCATGCTGGGCGCAGCCAAGGGCGCAAGCGGTGGCCAGCCCGCCGTCGCCGGTGGTCGTTGAGGTCAGCGATGTGGCCAAATCCTTCGGCCAGCAGCAGCTCTTCAGCGGCATCAGCACCCGCCTGCATGCCGGCGAAATCGTGGCCGTCAGCGGGCCCAGCGGGGCCGGCAAGACGACCTTCGGCAATATCGTGCTGGGCCTGCTGGCGCCCGATGCAGGGCAGGTGAAGCGTGGCGCCGGGCTGTCCCGCACCGCCTTCCAGAAGATCTACCAGGATCCTGCAGCGGCCTTCGCGCCCGCCGTCACGCTGCGTCAATCGCTGCGCGATCTGGTGCGATTGCATGGGCTGGACTGGCAGCAGCTGGAAAGCTTGCTGGCGCGCATGCGCGTCTCGCTGGCCCTGCTGGAGCGCTTGCCGCGCCAGGTCTCGGGCGGCGAGTTGCAGCGCATTGCGCTGGCGCGCGTGCTGCTCATGCGTCCGGCCCTCATCTTTGCCGATGAGCCGACTTCGCGCCTGGATCCGCTCACGCAGCAGGAGGTCATGGCGCTGCTGGTGGAACACGCCAGGCAAGCAGGCAGCGCGGTGCTGCTGGTGACCCATGACGTGGATATCGTGCGGTGCGTGGCGGACCGGCGCCTGCTGCTGGGGCCGGCGCACGAACCGGCCTGAGCGGTTCAGGGGCCGGCTGCCTGGCTGTCTTCGTGGCTGAAGCCGACCGCCGAGAGCTGGCCCCCCAGCAGCACGCTGGTCCATTTACCCTGGGCCGAACTGGCCCCCTCCGGCAGCAGCATGTAGGACAGGCTTTTGAGCCCGCAATACTGTTCCAGGTAATCGCGTGCATGCGCCATGCGGGCGCGCAGTTGCGGGATGCTGTCCTGCTGGCCTGGCCCTAGCGGCAGGAATTCAAAGACCACTTCCGGATGCAGGAATTCGGTCAGGTGCAGGATGACCTGCTCGGCGTCCGACGCTTCGGTGCTGAATTCATGGTGGGCTGGCGTTTCTTCGTCGCGCAGCTGGTAGCGGATCAGGCAGCGCATCGTTCACCTCAGGCCAGGATAGTCGGGGATGACGGACAAGCGTGGATAGTCGTGCTGGATGGCGCGGTCGCGCCCCTGCTCCTTGGCGCGATAGAGGGCCGCATCGGCGGTATCGATCAGTTCGCGGGCATCGACCTGCGCGCCCTTGCCGCTGGCCAGGCTGGCCGCGCCCACGCTGATGGTGACGTGGCCCACCGAGCTGCCTTCATGCGGGATATCCAACGCACGCACCGCCTGCACCAGGCGGTTGGAAATCGCATTGGCACTGGCGGCATTGCAGTTGGGCAGGATCAGCGCGAATTCCTCGCCGCCGTAGCGCGCCACGATGTCGCCCTGGCGGCGCGCCACGCCGTTGAGGGCGGCAGCCACTTGCTTGAGGCAGATGTCGCCGGCGGCATGGCCGTAGGTATCGTTGTAGCGTTTGAAGTGGTCCACATCCACCATGATCAGCGAGAGCGATTCGCCGGAACGGTTCAGGCGCGCCAGCTCGGCCGTCAGGGCGGCATCGAAGTAGCGGCGGTTGAAGACGTCGGTCAGGCCATCCTTCTGCGACTGCGCCTCCAGGGTGCGATAGAGCCGCTCCAGTTCGGTACGGGCCGTGATGGCTTCCAGTTCGGCATTTTCGCGCCCGGCCACTTGCGCCACCAGCCGGTTGCCGCCAAAGCCGATGATGACCAGCAGCAGCATCACTGCCACGCCACGGATCCAGACGCGCCGTGTCCAGTCTTCCAGCACGTCATCCTTGGACAGGGCCACTGCCACGAAGAGGGGATAGAGGTTGCAGCGCTGGAAGCTGGTCAGGCGCACGATGTCGTCGCGCAAGGAACGCATCTCGAAGCTGCCCTGATCCGCCCGGCTCAGGTATTGGGTCAGCAGCACCGACTTGGAGAGGTCCAGTCCGATCGAATCGCTCAGCAGCGGCTGGCGATAGATCAGGCTGCCTTCGGTGAGGCCGAACAGGATGGCGCCATCACGGCCGATGGCAAATTGTTCGTAGTAGCGCTGGAAGTGCGACAGATCCACGTCGGCCACCACGACCCCGGCAAAGCTGCCGTCGGCATGGTTCACGCGCCGGCTCATGGTCACGATCCACTGGCCGGTGGTACGGCTGCGCATGGGCTTGCCGATGTAGGCCAGGTCGCTGCGCACGCGCTGGTGGTGCACGAAGTAGTCATCCTGGATGTAGCGATGTTCCAGCGTGGACTGCGAGGTGCCGATGGACAGGCCCGCTTCGTCGTACACCGACAGGCTGGCCAGCTGCGGCACGGCCGCCACCGAGGCCACCATGAAGTCGTGCGTACGCTGGCGACCCGCTACGCCGGGGCCGTCATATTCCATGTGCTCCTGGATGCCCAGCAGCACCACGTCGATTTCCTTGAAGGACTGGTCGGCATGCTGGGTCAGGGCCAGGGCCATGTTGGAGGCGTTGCGAATGGCCTCGTCCCCGGCCACCTCATAGGCCCGCCAGGCCGACCAGGCCTCCAGCACCACGATGATGAGACAGACCACGACCACGAACAGCTTGGCTGTCCTGGATGCGCGCTGAATTCTATGTTCTGGCATGTTGTCGCTTTCCCCCGGAAACGGCTTTGCCCCCCGGCGCCTTTGTTGCCCTGTTGCATTGTTATGTCAGCTCTTGGGCGCGTCTATCAGGGATGTCCTGAACTTGTGTGGAGATTAACAGAATTCCCCCCTCGCAAGGGCAAGCTCGGCACCAGGCGCGCAAGCCCTGGCGCCATTGCCTGCCGGCATCGCGCGTGTTTTGTGCTTCAGTCGTAGCGGCGGCTGAACAGGATGTTGAGGCCATTGATGGTCCCCGCCCGTGCCACCACCGACCAGCGCCGCGAGATCTGCCAGGTGGCCTTGGCCACGCTGGCCGCACCCTGCAGGCTTTGCTCATAGCCCAGCGTGATCTTCTCGGTGATGGCCTTGCCCAGGTTGACCACCTGTTCATCGGTCAGCCCCGATTCGCTGGAGCCGATGCTGAACTGGTCCAGCCCGAAGTCCTTGGCAATGCGCTTGCCGCCCATGTTGCCTACCAGCGCCAGCGCCTGGCTGCTGGCAGAACGCTGGCCGATGCTGGAACTGTCGGTGCCGTGGCCGAACATCATCCAGGACAGCTTTTCGTCATCCGGCACGTTGGGTTCGGACACCAGTTGCACGCGCGGCTGGTTGGCGTTGCCGGTGACCGATACCCCGGCCTCGACGTCCTGGTTGCGCCGCATGGCCAGGATGTTGATGTTGGGATTGGCAATCGGCCCCTGGAAGTTGATGATGCCGCGCTCGATATTGAGTTTCGTGCCAAAAGCTTCATAGCTGCCCTCGGCGACGTTGATGGTGCCGGTCGCGCGCAGCGGCAAGAGCGGTTCGCTACGAACGTTCATGTCGCCCCGCAAAAGCAGGTCAGCGCCACTGCCACGGAAGCGGAAGTCATTGCCCAGGTCGAGTGCCAGGTTGATGAGCGGGGCGAACTTGCTGGCCGGTTTTTCGGTGGCCGCTTCCAGTTTCTGTTGTGAAGAGGCGGCCGCACCTACGCGGTTCTTGCCGCTGCGGCTGACGATGACCACGTCGTCGCCCAGCTTGGGCGCGCTGCTCTTGGGCAGGTCGAAGAGGGCATGGTCCACGGTGAACTTGCCATCGACCCGCAACTGCTCGTTGACGTTGCTGATCTTGCCTTCACCGGAGAGCATCAACTGGCGGTCCGGGCTGGCGAACAGTTCCAGGTGGTCGGCCGTGAGGGTAGCGTTGAGGTCGGGATTGTCGGCGCCCAGCTGGATCTTGCCGCCGGCACGCAGGGTGCCGCGCCCGCCATGGAATTCGATCTGGCGCAGATCGATCACGTTGCTGTCCATGACGATGCGCACGATGCCTTCCTTCAACTGGATGCCCTGGTCGAACTCGGTCACGGCCAGGTTGTCGCCATTGATGGCGCCGGAAAGACGCGGTTGCGCCAGCGTGCCGCCGGCGTTGAGGTTGGCGGCCAGCTTGCCGTTGAGGCTCACTTGCGGGCCGATCAGGTCGCCCACCCGCTTGAGTTCGGGCACATCGAGACTGGCCTTCAGGTTCAACGGCGACTCGGCGGCCAGCGCCAGCAGCGCATCCACCCGGCGCAGGCCGACGTCTCCACCGAGCTCGAGCGTGCCGATGCGGGCGGCGTTGATGCGGCCGCTGACGTTCATGCGCTCCCCCTGGAACTGGCCGCGCAGCTGCAGTTCGGACAAGCCCAGCGCCGCTTCACCGACGCTGGTGGTGACCCGCACGTCGCCCGACTTGCGCGCAATCTGCAGGGTGCCGCTGGCGGTCTCGGCCAGGCTGAAGTCCCAGTCGCTGTCCAGCACCAGGTCGGTCTTGACCGGGGGCGGCGTACCGGTGAACTGCTGGACCAGTTCCAGCACCCGGCCCACGTCCAGCGCGCGCACCTGGCCGGCCGAAGCCAGACGGCCCTGGCGATAGGACAGGCGCTTCAGGTCGAGCGCCATGCGGTCGATCTCGATGCGGGTGCTGCCGGCCTCGATGCCCTCGGCCGAGGCGTCCAGCGTGAGCGGACTGGCCATGGCGATGCGCGGCAAGCCCTGGTTGCTGAACTGGTCGAGACTGCCGGCCCAGCCATAGTTGCCACGGGTCTTTTCGGTGACTTTCCCGTGCGCGGCCAGGTTCAGGTCCAGTACCTGGTCGGCCAGCTTGCCCTTGGCTTGCAGGGCCAGCGTATGGCTGGCATAGGTGCCATCGAGTTTGAGCGACAGGCGCGCCAGTTCGGCTTGCGGGCCGCTGTAGCCATCGCCTTCAAGGCTCAGGGCCAGGCGGTTGTCGGGCGAAGCCACGCCGGCAGCCAGGTTGCTGTGCAACTCGCTCTGGCCGGACAGGTGATGCAGCTTGTGCGGGCCGAAGGCCAGTTGCTCGGCCTGGAAACTGGCCAGCAGGTTGGGGCGTTCGCGCGTGCCGCTGAGGATGCCGTCCACCCGCAACAGCCCGCCCAGGCCATAACCCAGGCGCGCCAGTTGCGGCGCGTCGACCTTGAACTTGAGCTTGTCGCGGGCGGCGCCGAAGCTGCCGTCCAGATCCAGCGTATTGCCGGCAATCTGCACATTGGCGCGGCTGGGCAAGAGGCGCATGCCGGCCAGGTTGATGTCGCCCTGGCCGCTCATGGGCAGGGCGTCGTAGGTGCTGTCGTGGATGCGGAAGCCCAGCTTCAGTTTCAGTTCAGGCGAGAGCGCACCAGCGGCATTGAAGTCCATGTTGATGCGCGCCGGGATGGGCTTGGAAGCCGCAACGGCAGTGCGTTTGCGGCCCTTGCCATTACTTGCGGGCGGCATCACTGCCTGCAGCACGGCGGTCGGATCGAAGTCCACCAGCCGGCCCTTGAAGGCGTAATCCATGGCATCGACGGTCTGCAGCGTGCCCGAGGTTTCCAGGCGCGACTTGCCGGCAGTGAGCGAGGCCTCCCGTAGTTGCACGCGGTCCTTGCCGATCACGCTATCCACGTGCAGCTTGAGCGTGCTGTCCTGCAGGGTCAGCAGGAGTTGCTGGGCGTCGGGCGCCAGCGTGAGATCCACCGGGCCGGAGAGCCGGGTGGGGCGCACCTGGTGATGCAGCTGGTTCAGGTCGAGTTCGCTCACGCGCAGCTTGAATTGCCCGGACAGCGGTTCCTGCTTGCCCGGCTCGCTGCTGCCAGGACGGAACTGGCCGCTGCCTTCGATGCGCGCTTGCTGCGGCAGGCGGATCTCCAGCCGCGACAGGGTTTGCTGCTGCAGGTCCAGTGTCAGGTCGGCGCTGGCTGAGAGCAGCGGCAGGCGTTGCTGGTCGAGGCTGCCGGGACGGGCGTTGTCGATCTCTACGCGGCCGGCGACTTGCAGCGGTGCGTCGGCGGCCAGGCCAGCCGGGGGCGCCAGGTCGGCGCGCAGGTTCAGGTCGGCGGCCGGTGCGGCGGCGTTGAAGGCTTGCGGATTGAGGTGTTGCAGGTCCACCTTGGCGCGCTTGAGCGGCACGCTGGCAAAGGGCGTGGCGACGATATCGGCCTGGCCCTTGAGCTTGTCGCCGCCGGCAGTCAGGGCAATGCCCAGTTCCCGCAGCGAGCCCGACAGTTGTGCCGCCAGCTGGTATTGCTCCTTGTTCTCGCCGTATTGGTAAGCGCCGGCCAGTTCCAGCCCACCCCCGATGGCGAAGGGCTGCTTGCCGTTCAGGTGCAGCAGGGCGGTGGTGTCACCGAAGGGCGTGGTGAGACTGTCGAGCACCAGCGTGTGCTGCACGCCGTCGGAGCTGCCGTGCAATTTCAGCTTGGAGAGTTCGGTGGTGGAGGTGCCTTGGGTCAGGCTGAGGCTGGCCAGGCTGATCTCGCCGATGTCCAACGCCAGCGGTATCTCCAGCGAACTGGGCATGCTGCTCGGCTCGGACGGCGAGGGTTGCTGGTTCAGGCGCACCTTGCCCACGCGCAGGAAATCGATGCTGAACTTGCGGCCCGGCAGGGACAGGTGCCAGCGGGCGTCCACGCTGTCGATGTCGAGGATGCGCTTCTCGTCCTGGTAATGCAGGTCGCGCAGGCGCAGGCCATCAGCGACGGTGCCGCCGAGCAATTGGCCTGAGAGCTTGCCGTCGAGCGTCTTGACGGCGGTATTCCAGAGCAGGCGTGCGCCGCTCTCGGTCTGGGTGGCATACAGGACGGCACCGGCGGCGGCCAGCACCAGCACGGCCACGGTGCCGCCGCTCAACGCGGCGATGCGGCGGACGCGGCTGGCGCGACGGCGCGGCGGCGGTGCGGAGGGGGCTTGCTGCGGATCGTGTTGCGGTTCGCTCATGCTCGGTGGTGATTCGGATTCAGTTCATGGTGAGTCAGGCACGGTGCAGGCCACGCTAGAAAGCGATGCCCAGCGAAATGTGCGGCCGGATCTGGCGCTTCTGGATGCCATAGGCCAGGTCCAGGTTGAGCGTGCCGACCGGACTGCGCCAGCGCGCGCCGGTGCCGACCCCGTGATAGAAAGTCTTGTTGTTCCAGTTGTCGGCCGCCGCTCCCACGTCGTAAAACACGGCCGCGCCCCAGTTCTCGCTGAACCAGCGCTGGTATTCCGAGCTGCCCACGGCCAGGTACTTGGTCGGATAGACGGTGCCGTTCTGCTCGTTGCCGATGCTCTGGTAGCTGTAGCCGCGCACCGAGTCATTGCCGCCGGTACGGAACAGCAGCGAGGGCGGCACCGCACCGGCGCTGCCTGCCGTGAAGACCCCGCCCAGTTCGGCGCGCAGCACCACGATGTCGCGCCGGCCAACCGGCACGAACTGCTTGAAGCGGCCATACAGGCGCGAGAAGCTCTGGTCGGTCAGCAAGCCCTTGAGGGCGAAGCCGGCTTCCAGCGTCAGCAGGTTGCCTTTACGCGGGAAGATCGGGTCATCCACATTGCGGCGTGACCAGGCAAAGCCAGGAACGAGGGCGCGGTGCTTGCCGGGGGTGACGACGGTGTTGGCGGGCAGGGTGCTGCCATCTTCCTGGCTCAGCTCGTCGCGGTAGTAGGTGAGCGAGTAGGTGGTGTCGTAGTTTTCGCTGTTGCGCGCACGCTTGAAACCGACCTGCTGGCTGCGCAGGTCGATGCCTTCGAGCTTGGTGCGGTCGTAGGAGGTGTTGATGCTGTTGACGAAGGCTTTTTCATCCGGCGGCATGGCCAGCGACAGCACGCCATATTGCCGCTTCTGCTCCAGCCGCAACTGGCTGTCGAAGACGTAGGCCTTGTTGAAGACGTTGTAGTGCGAATAGCGGCCCTCCAGCTGCGCGCCGGTATCGGTGCTGTAGCCCACCCCGGTACGGATGCGCTGGGCCGGGAATTCGGTGACCTGCACCTTCACCGGCGTTTGCTCGGGGTGCTCAGGATCGTCATCGATGGCCACGATGGCATTGGAAAAATACGGCGTGTTCTGGATCTGCCGCTGCAGGGCCAGCAGGCGGTTGACGTCATAGGGTTCGCCCACGGCGAGCGGATTGACGTTGCGGATGATGCTTTCCGGATAGCGCCGCGTGCCGGTGATCTGCAAGGGCCCCAATGTGAACGCCGGGCCGCTGTCATAGCGCACGGCGAGGTCGGCCTGGTGTTCGTCCGGATCGACGCGCGCCTCGGAGCTGGCGATGCGGGCGGCGGCGTATTTCTTTTGCTGCAGTTTTTCCAGGCCGGCGTTCTTTGCACGGTTCCAGTCTTCCTGACGGAAGGGCTGGCCCACCGGCAGCGACCAATCCTCGCGAATGCGCGCCACCGTTGCCTGGTCGTCCCGCGCGGCCACGCCCGTGACGCTGACCTCGGCCATACTGATTTCAGTGCGCGGGCCGGGGTCCACGCTGATGGTGATGCGGCGCACGGCTTGCTTGCCGTCGGCTGCGGCCTCGGTTTGTGCACTGACGTTGGTAACCGGGGTGAAATATCCTTCGGTGGAGCTCAGTTCGCGCACCTGGTCGCCGACGGTATCCATCATGAACTTGAGCTGCTCATCGCTGATGTCGTCGCGGTCCTGGTAGCGCGAAATATCGAGGAAATCCTTCAGCAGCGATTGCACCGGTTTGGGGGCGTCGATCTGCACCTTGTAGGCGGCATGGGCGGTGTCGGCGGCGCAAAATAAAAAGGCGATGGCCAGGCTGCGGGTCCAAGTCATTGATTCACTGCATCATCGGTTGTCGGTTGAGGCGGCCGGCCTGACGCGCCGCAGGGCAAGTCGGGTAGGATGAGGGCTGGCGGCGCACGCCACCCAGGCCTGACCCGCGCGCAGCGTGGATAGTTCCTGGCCGGTGCAGGCGGCGAGAGCTTCATTTCCAGGTCGTCCCGGATGTCATCCTTTGCGCGTGGTCTTCGCTCGCCGCTTGCGTCATTGCGTCATTGCGTCATTGCGTGATGGAGCGCCGTGTTGCGCGCCATCTTGTTCATCCCGCTATTGTAATGCCCCGGCAGGACTTGCCGTACGGGCAATCTGGCAGCAAATCGAAGGAGAATTCAGTGAGCAGTACCGGTATGGTGAGTATTGATGCGTATTCCGACAAGGCGACGTGCGAGCGCCTGCTGTGGCTGCACCGGTGGACCGACAAGCTGTTGAGCTTTCGCACCACGCGCCCGGCGGGCTATCGCTTCACGCCCGGCCAGTTCGCGCGCCTGGGGCTGGAGATCGATGGCGAGGTGGTCTCCCGTGCCTATTCGATCACCTCGGCTGAAGGGGACGATTACCTGGAGTACTACGCCGTCATCGTCCCCGAAGGGAAATTCACATCCCGCCTGAACCAGCTCCAGCCGGGCGATGCCGTCTGGGTGGAAAAACTGAGCTATGGCTTCATGACCGCCGATCGCTTCGTCGATGGCGAGCAGATCTGGATGCTGGCCACCGGTACCGGGCTGGGGCCGTATCTCTCCATCCTGCAGCAGCCCGAGGTATGGCAGCGCTTCACCGACCTGGTGGTGGTGCATGGCGTGCGCCAGCGCGAGGAACTGGCCTATGCCGAGACCTTCTCCCGGCTGCAGCAACACGCCCGGGAGCAGGGCTGGCCGGCGCACCTGCATCTGCTACGTTGCGTGACGCGGGAGACCGGCCTGCCGGCTGAACCCGGCTGGCTGGGCGGACGCATCACGACCCTGCTCAAGGAAGGCCGCCTGGAACAGGCCTGCGGCCTGCTCCTGAGTCCGGAGCACAGCCGCGTCATGGCCTGTGGCAACCCCGATATGGTCACCGAGGTGCGCGAACTGCTGCGCGAACGCGGCATGACGCCATTGCGGCGCACCGGGGGTGGCCAGTTCGTGACCGAGGACTATTGGTGAGGATGTGCGGCCCGCAGGCCGGATTGAGCCCTTGTGAAATTTGCGGGAACTTCACAAGATAACGAGTAGGGGTGCAAATAATTTTTTAGATATCGCCACTAAATGCTGTGGCTCGAATGTTTTCTATTGACACCTCGAATTAATTCGATTTTTCGAAGGAAAAACGCGGTTTTCTTTCTATTTTCTCCAGATTTTCTCTATCTCCTAGGGGTGGAAGTTTTTGCGATGCCGAAGCGGCATCGCCCGAGGCAGGGAGACGACATCGATGCAGTCAAATCGAGGGCCGCAAGTCGAGGCAAACCGGGGGAGGATGAGTGCGGGCACTGATGTCGCGGAATCGCCACCTGTCAGTCAATTGAACCATTTGGGGGTAGCATGAATTTGAAGAAAGTCCTGCACGTTGCCATAGCCGATGATCATCCCATCGTGCTGGGAGCGCTTCGGGGTGAGCTGGCGCGCCTGCCGGAAATCCGCATCGACCTGGAGGTTGAAAATGGCGACGCGTTGATCAGCGCCTTGAAGCGCTCGCCCTGCGAGATCGTCATCACCGACTTCGCCATGCCGGCCGATGACAGCGACGAGTCCGATGGCTTTGCGCTGGTCAAGCGGCTCAAGACCGAGCATCCGTCGACCAAGGTGATCGTCTACACGGCCATGAACAATGGTGCCGTGATCCGGCGGCTCTATCGCATGGGGGTGTTCGCCGTCATCAACAAGCGTGAAAAGACCGATGAACTGATCAACGCCTGCCTGGCCACCCAGAGCAGCAAGCAGCTGTATTTCCCGGTATCGCTGCGTGGCGAGCTGGAGATGAGCTGGGCCCAGGGTGAAGGTTTCGGCCTGGTGCGCGAGCTGACCCAGAGCGAGCTGGAAGTGGTGCGCCTGTTCGTGGAAGGGCAGTCGCTGGGGGAAATCTGCGTGCGTCTTTCCCGTACGCCCAGCACCATCAGCACCCACAAGAACAATGCCATGCGCAAGCTGGGCCTGAGTACGGATGCGGAACTGATCAAGTATGCGTATTCGACGGGGATGATCAACTGAGGTTTTCCTGAGTGCGATCGCGGGGAGCCGGATTTCTTGGCGGCGAGATAGCAAATTGGAGAAGCTGCCTGCCCCATGAATGAAGAGAATCAGAAAATGCCTGATTTGATTGAGCTGAAGAAACAACTGCTCTCCAATGTTGCGGTCCGCGAGCAATACGATCTGTTGGCAGGCGAATTTGCCTTGGCGCAGGAGTTGATCGGGGCGCGTGTGCGGGCGGGCCTGAGTCAGCGGGAATTGGCAGAAAAGATGCAGACGTCGCAGTCGGCCATCGCGCGTTTGGAAAGCGGCCGTAGCATGCCGTCGATGCGAACCCTGGCGCGCTATGCAGCGGCTACCGGAAGCAAGGCTGTGGTCCGCCTTGAAGTCTCCATGTAAAAGCAGTGGACTCTGAAAAAAAAGCCCGGTCTCGAGGACCGGGCTTTTTGCATCAATCTTTAGTGTGGCTGGCTGATAGGATTAAATCGATAGTAAATGGAGAAATATTTATGCAAAAAAATAGGCTGTTCAAGGTAGTTATTGGAGTATTTTTTAGCTCAATATTATTAGCCTGTGATTCAAATACATCAGCGAAATTGAACGACAGCGAGAAGCCAACAGACAATCAAAAGGTTGGCAGAATTCTGCCTTTTAAGGTTTGCAGAATTATTAATAATCATCTGTTCAAAAATGGCTTTTCTGTACTTGATGCAGACATCAAGATAGAAGGAGGCCAATCAAATGATTGGGTAGCCACGGGGATCGCAGTAGCCAAAGAACTCGGCAAGCTAGGAATTTCTACTGATGTGAAACTGACCATTTATCGTAGTGATTTGGGCGAGCTGGATAATAAGCGGACACCCAATGGATATAAATGGCTCACTCGCATTGACTATGGTGTTGATCCCAATCACTCCATGAATACTTCCAATGGCGATAAACAATGGCTTATCAGCTATGCGACAAACAAGTCAGTTGCTACACCGGAGAAGATTAAGATAGACCAAGATTTTTACGCTCTTGATGACAAGTATGGAAACCCGGCAAATGATGAAAAAATCGTCGCTGCGATTAAGAAGAAATACCATCTAACTGGCGAATTTAACCTGCATCATGGAAATTTGTCAGGTAACACTAACGAGCCCGGCGATTATTTTATTGATGCAGCCGGTCAGGAAGATAAGCTTAAAAAATTAAAGTCTGACTTCAAGCAGCTTCCTGAAAACAGAGCTTTCAATGACATTGAATGTTCTACGTAAAAAGAAAGCCACTCAATTGATGAGTGGCTTTTTCATTTGAAAATATGTCCAGTTACCTGGGCTTGATCAATACCAGCGACTTCATCGGCACTGCGATTCGATGAATTGATGAAATGTCGGGAATTCGTTGTTGGCATCTTCCATGACGTCAGATGCGGTCCGACCAGGTGCCGCATTTTTGCTTGCGAACTCCGCAAGTTGGGTTGAGCTATTCGTGGCTCTTCCGGAAAACACGCCGCTTCCAACGGTCCCAGTCCTGCTGCAAGAAGCCAGAGATAGTCATGGAAGCTACGCGCCACCACGGCAGTTTGGCCTTCGGATCCCATGAAGACTACCGGCTGTTCAAGCAAGTCCGCGTCGGGGCGGATCGTCCAGAATGCCACATAGCCGCCCGTGCCATCCTGCCCAAACACGCGAAAGCATGAGGCGTCGGCAGTGGGGTTGCCGGTCCAGGACTGAAACCAACGCTTGGTCTCGTCCGTCGAAAGGAATTCATCATAGGGCTCGAACTCGATGCCATCCCCGTCGGCGTCGTCATACTCCAGTTGATTGGCCTGAGCCAAGAGATCGGGAAACCGGGTTTCATCGGACATCATGTTCATCTCCTCGTGTTGATCGGCAGGACTGTTCGGGTTCGACTTGGCCTGGAAGCGCCACGCGGCAGTTTAACCAATTTGTTGCCCTGCGGAAAGCGCGGCAGCGTTGAGGAGAGGAGGGAACGGGGCTGGCGCAGGGCCTGTTGGCGGAATCGGGCGACACAGCGGTGGCACCCGAATTTCCTGAGGGACGGAAACGACAAAGCCCAGTCATTTAACTGGGCTTTGTGATTGAATCTTTGGGGTGGCTGATGGGACTCGAACCCACGACGACAGGAATCACAATCCTGGACTCTACCAACTGAGCTACAGCCACCGTCGACTGTCAGACAGACTTGCGTCCGTCATCAAGTAAGCAAAAGATTATACAAACACTTGCAGGGAATGGCAACATATTTCAATGCAAATTGGCAATTGCCCTGAAATTTCTTTCCGCACCTTCATCGAACTGCGTCAACCGCCCGCCTGCGGCTGCAAGGCCTGTACCGGCGGATCGAGCTTGAGCAGTCCCCGGAACGCCTGTTCCAGCGTCGAGCGGCTGGCCGTGGTGAAGCCCGCCAGCGAACCGGTGGCCGCTTGCGCTTGCAGGCCTTCGGTGGCCAGCAGGCGCTGCAATTGCCGGGTCACGGCCTGGCCGGTATCGATGATGTCGGGAACGCCCCCGGCCAGTCGCTGGCAGACGCTTTCGATGGCCGGACGCACGAAGGGATAGTGGGTGCAGCCCAGCACCAGCGTATCGGCTCCTTGTTCCAGCAGCGGACCCAGGTAGCGCTCCAGCAGTTGCACCGTGGCCGGCGAAAACAGTTCGCCTTTCTCGATCAGATCCACCAGCCCCACACACGCCTGGGGCAGGTAGCGCACCTGATACTGGGCTTCCATCTGCTGCTGCAGCAAGGCAAAGCGCTGGCTGGCCAGCGTGCTGCGGGTGGCCAGCACGCCGACGGTGCCGCTGCGGGTTTGCTGGGCGGCAGGCTTGAGGCCGGGCTCGATGCCCACCACGACCAGTTGCGGCCAGCGCGCGCGTATCGCCTGGATGGCCGCCGCCGTGGCCGTGTTGCAGGCCACCACCAGAGCCTTGACGCCTTGTTCCAGCAGGAAGGACGCAATGGCCAGCGAGCGCTCCACGATCTGCGCTTCGGTCTTGTCGCCATACGGGGCATAGACGGAGTCGGCGAAGTAGAGCAGCTGTTCGCGGGGCAGGGCAGCATGGATGTGCCGCAGCACCGACAAGCCGCCGATGCCGGAATCGAAAATGCCGACCGCAGCGTTGGCTGCGGCCGGCATCGGGCTACTGCTGTCGGACCCTGCGGCAGAAGGCGCACTGACCTGCTTGACGGCTTCATTCATGGTGCTGCGCGCGCTCCTGCAACGGGGTCGGCCTGGTATCGAATCAGGCCGTGGTGACGGGGATCTTGGACAGGGACACGCTCTGGGCGATCTTTTCCTTCCATTCGGCGGGACCGGTGTTGTGCACCGAGATGCCGTTGGCGTCCACGGCCACCGTCACCGGCATGTCCTTGACGTCGAATTCGTAGATCGCTTCCATGCCCAGGTCGGCAAAGCCCAGCACCTTGGCCGACTTGATCGCCTTGGACACCAGGTAGGCCGAGCCACCCACGGCCATCAGGTAGGCCGACTTGTGCTTCTTGATCGCCTCGATGGCGGCCGGGCCGCGCTCGGACTTGCCGATCATGGAGATCAGGCCGGTCTGCTCCAGCATCATGTCGGTGAACTTGTCCATGCGGGTGGCGGTGGTCGGGCCTGCCGGACCCACCACTTCATCGCGCACCGGATCGACCGGGCCGACGTAGTAGATCACGCGGTTGGTGAAGTCCACCGGCAGCTTCTCGCCCTTGGCCAGCATGTCCTGGATGCGCTTGTGGGCGGCATCGCGGCCGGTCAGCATCTTGCCGTTCAAGAGCAGGGTCTGGCCCGGCTTCCAGGAGGCGACTTCTTCCTTGGTCAGGGTGTCCAGGTTCACGCGCTTGGACTTCTCGGTGTCAGCCACCCAGTGCACTTCCGGCCAGTCCGACAGCGACGGCGGCTCCATGTAGGCCGGGCCCGAGCCATCCAGCACGAAGTGCCCGTGACGGGTTGCGGCACAGTTGGGGATCATCGCCACCGGCTTGGAAGCCGCGTGGGTCGGGTGCATCATGATCTTCACATCCAGCACGGTGGTCAGGCCGCCCAGGCCCTGTGCGCCGATGCCCAATGCGTTGACCTTCTCATAGAGCTCGATACGCAGCTCTTCGGTCTTGTTCTGCGGGCCGCGCTTCAAGAGCTCGTACATGTCGATGTCTTCCATCAGCACTTGCTTGGCCATCAGCATGGCCTTCTCGGCGGTGCCGCCGATACCGATGCCCAGCATGCCCGGCGGGCACCAGCCGGCGCCCATGGTCGGGACCGTTTTGAGGACCCAGTCCACCAGGTTGTCGGAGGGGTTGAGCATGACGAACTTGGTCTTGTTCTCGGAGCCACCGCCCTTGGCGGCGATCTGCACGTCCACGGTGTTGCCGGGCACCAGTTCCATGTGGATCACGGCCGGGGTGTTGTCCTTGGTGTTCTTGCGCTCGAACTGCGGGTCGGCCACGATGGAGGCGCGCAGCACGTTGTCCGGGTGCGAGTAGCCGCGGCGCACGCCTTCATTGACGGCGTCGGCGATCGAACCCGAGAAGCCCTCGAAGCGCACGCCCATGCCGATCTTCAGGAAGACGTTGACGATGCCGGTGTCCTGGCAGATCGGACGCTTGCCCTCGGCGCACATGCGCGAGTTGGTCAGGATCTGGGCGATCGCATCCTTGGCGGCCGGGCTCTGCTCGGTCTCGTAGGCGCGGGCCAGATGGGCGATGTAATCGGCCGGATGGTAGTAGCTGATGTACTGCAGCGCGGCGGCGACGGATTCGATGAGATCGTCTTGCTTGATGATGGTCATGGCTGGTTCTCTCGGTTTGGATGAGGCAAAGTCAGTGCGGCTTGTCGGCGGGTTCGGATGGATGCACCATGAGCCGGTCGCAATACGCGATGGCCATGGCCGACAAGAGGAAGGCGATATGGATGCCGGTCTGCGCGATCAGGGTCTTGGCGTCGTACAGGTTGGCATTGATGAAGGTTTTGAGCAGGTGGATCGACGAGATCCCGATGATGGCCGTGGCCAGCTTGACCTTCAACACAGAAGCGTTCACATGCGAGAGCCACTCGGGCTGGTCCGGATGGCCTTCCAGGTTCATGCGGGAGACGAAGGTTTCATATCCGCCCACGATCACCATGATGAGCAGGTTGGAAATCATCACCACGTCGATCAAGGCCAATACCACCAGCATGATGGTTTGTTCATTGAGCTTGTCGGGGCGGGTGGCGCCGGGAATGGCGACCGCATCCAGGATGTGGTCCAGCGAACTGGCGCTGCCCATGGCCGCGCCGATCAGATCCACCAGCTCGACCCAGAAGTGATAGACGTAGACGCACTGCGCCAGGATCAGGCCCAGGTAGAGCGGCAGCTGCAGCCAGCGGCTCATGAAAATCAGGTTGGGCAGGATGCCGATCTTGCGGGGAGGCTGGGGCGACGAGTTTTTCATGTGTCTGGGCTACGCTTGATTCTGGCGGATTGTGGCGATATCCGATGATGGTGCTGCGGCGGTGCTTCCCGGCGCGGCTTCGGATTTGGGGCCGTATTCTACACGCCCTTGGGCCATTTCCGGCGCTGTGCCTGTATCCCGCATCGGCAGTGCCTGCGGGAAACATCGTCCTGTGCCAGAATGCCAATATGTTGTCTGGATCATCAGAGAACATCGCAGCGATATGAAGGTCTGCGTCTATGGAGCCAGCCGGGAGTTGTCCTGCCCGGGCTGGCGCGAGGGTGCCGGCTTCGCCCCCAGCCCTGATGCAAGCGGCCTCCCGCCCGGATGGGCGCTGCTTGTGTAAGGACTGAGTAAGTGAAACGGCCTATGTTTTGCGGAAAGCAAAAACAAACCTACTGGAGACTACCGTGGCAGACATCGAGACATTCAAGCAAGAGAACCGCGTATTCGCACCGCCGGCCGAGCTGGCCCGTCACGCCGCCATTTCGGGCATGGACGCCTACGGCGCCCTGAACGCCGAATTCGAGAAAGACTACGAAGGGACCTGGGCCAAGCTGGCCAAGGACAACCTCAAATGGCACAAGCCCTTCACCCAGACCCTGGATGAATCCAACGCCCCGTTCTACAAGTGGTTCGCCGATGGCCAGGTGAACGTTTCGTACAACTGCCTGGACGTCAACCTGGAAAACGGCAATGCCGACAAGACCGCCGTCATCTTCGAAGCCGACGACGGCAAGGTGACCCGCGTGTCCTATCGCGAGCTGCACCAGAAGGTCTGCCAGTTCGCCAATGGCCTCAAATCGCTGGGCATCAAGAAGGGCGACCGCGTGGTCATCTACATGCCCATGTCGGTCGAAGGCGTGGCAGCCATGCAGGCCTGTGCCCGCATCGGCGCGACGCACTCGGTGGTCTTCGGCGGCTTCTCCGCCAAGTCCCTGCACGAGCGCGTGATCGACGCCGGTGCCGTAGCCGTGCTGACCTCGGACTACCAGGTGCGCGGCGGCAAGCAGCTGCCCCTGAAGTCCATCGTGGACGAAGCCCTGGCCATGGGCGGCTGCGATACCCTGAAGCATGTGGTGGTCTACAAGCGCGCCGGTGCCGAGATCAACTGGGTCGAAGGCCGTGACCTCTGGCTCTCCGACGTGGTGGCCAACCAACCCGACACCTGCGAGCCGGAATGGGTGGATGCCGAGCATCCGCTGTTCATCCTCTACACCTCCGGTTCCACCGGCAAGCCCAAGGGCGTGCAGCATTCTTCGGCGGGCTACCTGCTGTGGGCCGTGCTGACCATGAAGTGGACCTTCGACATCAAGCCCGACGATGTCTACTGGTGCACCGCCGACATCGGCTGGATCACCGGCCACACCTACATCGCTTACGGTCCGCTGGCCGTGGGTGCGACCCAGATCGTCTTCGAAGGCGTGCCGACCTATCCGAACGCCGGCCGCTTCTGGGACATGGTGGCGCGTCACAAGGCCACCATTTTCTACACCGCGCCCACTGCGATCCGTTCGCTGATCAAGGCGGCCGATGCGGATGAGAAGATCCACCCCAAGCAATACGACCTGTCCTCGCTGCGCATCCTCGGTTCGGTGGGCGAGCCCATCAATCCGGAAGCCTGGATGTGGTACTACAAGAACGTCGGCCGCGAGAACTGCCCCATCGTCGATACCTTCTGGCAGACCGAGACCGGCGGCCACATGATTTCTCCGCTGCCGGGTGCCACGCCCCAGGTGCCGGGTTCGTGCACGCTGCCGCTGCCGGGCATCACGGCGGCCATCGTCGACGAGACCGGCAATGACATCCCCAATGGCAATGGCGGCATCCTGGTGGTCAAGCGTCCGTGGCCGTCGATGATCCGCACCATCTGGAACGATCCGGAACGCTTCAAGAAGAGCTACTTCCCCGAAGAGCTGGGTGGCAACATCTACCTCGCCGGCGACGGCGCCGTGCGCAACAAGGAGACCGGCTACTTCACCATCACCGGCCGCATCGATGATGTGCTCAACGTGTCCGGTCACCGCATGGGCACCATGGAAATCGAATCGGCGCTGGTGGCCAACAGCATCGTGGCAGAAGCCGCCGTGGTGGGCAAGCCGGATGAAACCACCGGTGAATCGATCTGCGCCTTCGTGGTGTTGAAACGTCCGCGCCCGACCGGTGAAGAAGCCAAGCAGATTGCCAAGGAACTGCGCGACTGGGTGGCCAAGGAAATCGGCCCCATCGCCAAGCCCAAGGAAATCCGTTTCGGCGACAACCTGCCCAAGACGCGCTCCGGCAAGATCATGCGCCGCCTGCTGCGCGTGCTGGCCAAGGGCGAGGCGATCACCCAGGACGTTTCCACGCTGGAAAACCCGGCCATCCTGGATCAGCTGAAGGAAGCACAGTAAGCCTGAAATCGCCGCTGCAAGGCGGTGAGAGGCGAGCCGGCAGGGCAGGGCGTTGTGGGTTGGACGCCGGGTCCTGCCGGTTTTTTCATGGTCTTTTTGAAAAATATGCAGAAAAGACTTGGCTTCGGCGTGAAGCTTGCTATAATGCATGGCTTCGCTGTATGCGAACCCGAATCCAGGAGAGATGGATGAGTGGTTGAAGTCGCACGCCTGGAAAGCGTGTATAGGTTCATAGCCTATCGGGGGTTCGAATCCCCCTCTCTCCGCCAGCATGAACAAAGGCCCGCAGAAATGCGGGCCTTTTTCTTTGTGTCGTTCAATCAGGCTTGTGCCATGGAACATGCAGCCACACATCCAAGCTGCATGTCGTGCAGTGCAGGGCGCAGATCAGAACCGCATCTTCAGGTAAGCAGAAGGTCCTTTGAGCTTGATATCGAAGGCCGCCTGGGAATTGCCGCCGTCACGGTCGATATGAATGCGGGTGATGCCGTAGTCAGCGCCGATGCCGATGTTTTTCAGCGGATACCATTCCACCCCCAGTGCGCCACCGTAGATGTGGCCGGTCACTGTGCCCCAGTTCTTCTTCACGCCAGAGGCTTCGGCATAGATGCGCAAGTCCTTGCTGAACGCATGCTTCCATCCCAGCTCGAGCAGCGGCGCGAAGGTCTTCTCGGTCTGGCTTTCACTGAGTGCGCCAGCCGAACCGTTGAAGACGCCGTTGGCCTGCAGATCGTAGTGTGCCCGGTAGTAGCCTGCGCCCACGCCGATCCCGAACACGTCATTTCCCGAACCCAGCCACCACTTGTAGGCGAGGGAGGCAAAATCCACTTCGATGTTGGCGTTCGCGCTGCCGGCCAGGATAGCCGGCGTGCCGCCGACGTTGAACGAGCGTGAGGTGCTGTAGGTATAGTCGTTGCGGTAGCGGAAGTAGTCGAAGGACAAGCCATGGCTGTCACCCAGCAGCAGTTCGGCACGAACCCGCGGCAGCGTGGTGCGATTGCGGTCGATGTCACCGCTTTGAGCTGAACCGTAACGCGTATTGCCCTGGACGCTGAAGGTCGGATCAACGTAATAGCCGCCTGCGGAAAGGCTGAAGCGATCCAGTGCAGGTGAAGGCTCTGCATGCGTTGCCTGGGCAAAAAGACCCAGCGCGACAGTGCCGGAAAAAGAGGCCATCAAGCGTAGTGTCCTAGTGTGCAAGCCAAAACGTGCGAACGAGTCGAGGTTCATTGTGGTAAATACCCGATAGTGTGTTGTCGTCAAATTGGTCCCGAGGACCCGAAAGCCGCACCATCGTAAAGCCACGTAAGTCGCCACAGCGATCAGCGCATTTCTCTAAGTTCTGTAGGAAATGGCGAGCACGACGCCATCTCCGCCGCTCATCGGGAGCGGCGGCCCGTTGAATGCTGTCCGCTTTGCCCATCATCACGAACAAAGGCCCGCAGTTCAATGCGGGCCTTTTCTCTGTTCTACTCATTTGCAGTTGTGCTGTTCGACTGTGCTGATCATTGGCTTTCGCCTCTACGCAGGCTTAGTTGCTTTTCGCGACTAAGCTGTTTTCCGATAGTCGCCCATGGTTCGATGTTCCATCGACACCAGGGGCTGTCCTGAAGGCCGCTGGATGTAATAGCCTTGGCCGAAATCAATGCCGAGCTTGCGGATGCAGGCCCATTCTTCTTCCGTCTCTATGCCTTCGGCAATCACGCGGCTACCGGATGCGCGCGCCAGATCGCAGATGGTCCGCAGAAACGCCTGGCGGAGCATGTCGCGGTCTACGCCCCGGACAAATACGATGTCGATCTTGACGCAAGCCGGTCGCAATTCAAGCCACATGCGCAACGAGGCATATCCGGCACCCAGATCATCGACCGCCACCGACATGCCATAGCGGCGCAGAAGACGCGTCATTCGGCGCAGGCGGCGAAAGTCCGTGATGCAGTGTTCTTCGGTAATTTCAATGACGATACGGTTGCCAGCAAAACCCAGTGCGGCCAATTCCCTCAAAAATTCGCGCTGGTGCGTGGCGGGCTCAAGCAACATGGCAGCACTGAGGTTGAGGAAAAGTTTGCCAGGCAGCCTCTGGGCTGCAAAACGCGTCCACAACAGCCGAACGCATTCCTGTTCGAGCTGGGGTTGCAATCCTGCTGCCCGGGCCGCCGCGAACAATGCGCCGGGAGATTCCAGGCCGGAGCTGGCAGGGCCCCTGATGAGACCTTCATAGCCGATGATCTCGCTGCGGGAAGTCGCAACGATGGGCTGGAAGACCGCTTGCAACATCTTGCGCCGTAATATTTCCTGGATCATGGAGGTGTTCATGGCAAGCCTTGCGTGAAGAGGTTGACCGCCATGGCCGATGGCGGTGGTCTGAGCTCAGGGTCTTCAGAGTAGAAGGAAAAATCGGCCCCTCCGTTTTGCTTGGCCTGATACATCGCCGAATCTGCATTGCGTATCAGCACCTGTGCGTCCTGCCCATCTTCGGGGAATACGCTGATGCCGATGCTGCATGACAAGCGGCGCCCGTCGTCCAGCCTTTCATTGGCCAATGCACGCAAGGTCCGCCGGAGAATCGCCTCGATGTCACTACGGGCCTTGACGCCGGTCAGCACCATGACGAATTCGTCGCCACCAATGCGGGCGACCATGTCCTCGCCCCTGATCTGCTGCTGCAATTGTTGGGCAAAACGCTGGATGGCCGTGTCTCCCTGCTCATGGCCGCAGGTATCGTTGATGTGTTTGAGCTTGTCCATGTCGATGAAAGCCACCCCCACATGCGAGTCGTTGCGGCGCGCACCGTGCAGCGTCTTTTCCAGATACCAATGCAGCCGGCGCCGATTGGGCAAGCCGGTCATGGGATCATGGCTGGCCAGATATTCGACGCGCTCCTCGGCGCGTTTTCGTTCGGTAATATCCTCGATCATCGCGATGAAGAACTTGGGCTGTCCATCACGCTCAAGCGCGACCGAGCTGGTGACATTGACCCAGACGATGCTCCCGTCCTTGCGGATATAGCGCTTCTCGCGCGTAAAGTAGGGAAGCTCTCCGCGCATCAATTTTCGATAGGAAATTTCATCGTTTTTCATATCGTCCGGATGCGTGACCTGACGCACTGTCTTGTTGAGCAACTCGTCGTGCTCATAGCCCGAGATACCAAGAAGTCGCGGGTTGACTTTGCTCCACTTGCCGTCAAGCGAGATGTGCGCAAGCCCGAGCGCCGCCTGTTCAAACGTGATGCCGCAGCGCAAGCTTGCGTCACGTAACTCCTCGATGGCCTGGACGCGGCGGCTGATGTCACGCAGCACCAGGATCATGACTTCCTTGTGTTGCAGGCATAGCGCGGTGGAGCGTATTTCTACCGGCAGCACCGTGCCGCGCAAACGATGGAGACGATATTCATTCCCGTTGGCATAAACCATCGACAGCGCTCCCATGGTGGGAACATCGCCATCTTCCGTCCTCAGGCGAGAGCGAAGCACATCGAAGTGCATGCCCGCTGAAGGCGCCTCCCCGAGCTCCAGCAGAATCTGGCTGGCTGCATTGAAATGAAGTATCCGGCTAGTCGTGCCATCGATGACGACAATGGCGTCGGATACGCAATCGAGGCTCGCCCTGGCAATGGCGAGCTGATCTTCCACCCTGTTCATGCGCGAATGCGCGTCGGCAAGTGCGAGGACGGGCTCGCAGGTACTGGTCATTTGAGTTTCCTCCGATCAAGAAAGATCGCAGTCTGTTCAAGTCCATTCCCTCAGGAGGAATCACTGCGATAAATCATGATCGTGACTTTCCCCTTTTTCGTCCAAGACCTGTTTAGAATCGTTGTCATAAGAAAATCGGATGAGACCTCCATGCAGCTTCGCCAATTTCGCTACCTGATCGCTGTCGCAGAGCATGGGAATTTCACCCGTGCGGCGGAGGCCTTGCATGTGTCGCAACCGGCGCTCTCGCAGCAGATTCTGCAGATGGAGGAAAGGCTGGGCGCCGCATTGTTTGACCGCAGCGGGCGCACCATCGTGCTCACGGATTTGGGCCATGCCTATCTCGCGCATGTGCGGCGTGCATTGCATGAACTGGAGTGCGGCCACCGGGCCATGGATGATGTACGCGACTTGTCCAAAGGTCTGGTGCGGCTGGCCTTGACCCCCACATTCATGGCCTATATCGCCGCCCCGCTGGTGACGCAATTCCACGCGCGGTTTCCCGGCATCCGCGTCACACTTCGCGAGATGTCGATGGACACCGTCGCGGCAGCCGTGCTGGCCGACGAGGTCGACCTGGGCATTGCTTTCAGCCTTGAGCGCAGTGCCGACATCGAGTGCATTCCGCTGTTCCTGGAAAAGCTTTGTCTGGTGGTCGCCAGTTCGCATCCGATTGCGCAAGCCCGCTCCGTGCGTGCCGCCGAAGTGGCCGGCATGGAACTGGCATTGCTCACCCCGAATTTCGTCACGCGGACTTACATCGATCATTACTTCGAAGACCAGTCCTTGCTCCCCACTATTTCGATCGAGGCAGATACGATCAATACGCTCGTTGAGATCGTCAAGCACAGCCAAATGGCCACCATCTTGCCCGACGCCATCGGTGCCCGGATCCCGGGCGTGAGCAATATCCTGCTGGATCCAGCGCCCGTGCCGCGAACAGCGATGTTGCTGCGACGCAAGGATCAATACCTCAGTATCGCGGCGAGGGCGTTCATGGATACGATCCTGCAATCCACGGGTCGATGGGATGAGCCGCTGGAGGGCAGCTGAGTGCTGCTGTTCAACAGGTGGCCGTGACTGTGCCGTGCCTACGCTCAAATCTGGCGCATGCCGCCGTCGACGAAGAGCTCGATGCCATTGACGAAGCTGGCGTCTTCCGAGGCAAGGAACACGGCAGCCTTGGCCACCTCATCCGGGTCGCCCACCCGGCCCATGGGAATAAGCGAGGCCAGGTGTTCCAAAAATCCTTCCTGCTGCGCCGGATCGGAACCCACCAGATCAACCAGGCCCGGCGTTTTGATGGGGCCAGGACTCAAGGTATTGACGCGGATACCCCGGCCCTTGAGATCGACGATCCAGTTGCGGGCAAACGCGCGTACGGCTGCCTTGGATGCAGCGTAGACGCTGAACGCCTCGGTCCCTCCGCTTGCCGCAGTCGACCCGGTCAGGATCACGGAAGATCCTTCGCGCAGCAAGGGCAATGCAGTCTGGACGGTGAACAGGGTTCCCTTCACGTTACGTGAGAAAGTATCGTCAACATGCTCTTCCGTGATCTGTCCAAACGGCAGGAGTGCGCCACCGCCCGCATTGGCGACCAGGATATCGAGCCGGCCATGCCGTTGGCCGATATGATCGAAGAACGCGCGCAGCTGGGACGCATCGGCCGAGTCCACCAGCACGCCCTCTACCTGAGCGCCAATGGCCGCCACGGCAGCATCGAGCTCTGGCTTGCGGCGCCCGGTGATCAATACCGTTGCGCCATGTTCGACGAAGCGTTTTGCGATGGCAAAACCGATGCCGGTGCTACCGCCGGTGACGACGGCTACTTTTCCTTCCAATTTCTTTTCCATGATCATCTTTCACGTTGGGGTACATCCAAAGGGGCGAGACGTAGCGGCAGTGTGCGTCGATGAAGGGGCGAAGAGAAGACAAGCGCTCGCCATATCATTTATGCTTAAACGAGATAAATGAGCCAATGAGCGGACGGGGGCGGCGTGAATAAACTACTTTGGATCGAATGTTTCGTTCGTTCGGTGGAAACCGGCAGTTTTTCCCTGGTTGCCAAGGAGATGCAGATCGGCCAGCCCAACGTCAGTCGCCATATTGCGTCCCTGGAGAAACTGCTGGGGACGCGGCTGCTCCATCGGTCCACGCGCCAGATGCTCCCCACCGCAGACGGTCAACGCTACTATGCCCAGGCGCGCCATGCCCTGGACGTTCTCATGGAAGCAGATTCCGACATGCGCGGTCAGCAAGACCCGCATGGACTGCTGAGAGTGGCCTGCCCCGAAAGTGTGGGCTCTGACATCATCCTGCCGGCGCTGCCACGCTTTCTCGACAGCTACCCCTCCGTCGATGTCGATCTCTGCCTGAGCGATGAATATGTTGACCTGGTCGCCCAGGGCATCGACATTGCCATCCGTGGCGGCACGCTCAAGGACAGCGCCTTTCGGGCAAGAAGAGTAGGGACTTCGCAGCGGGTCTGTGTGGCCAGCGCCGCTTACCTGCAGAAGAAAGGGATACCGGAGCAGCCGGAGGACCTGGTTCGTCATGAATGCATCATTTACACCTTGCTCGCTGGCGGCAACAAGACCTGGCCATTCAAGCAAGGTGAATTCAACGTTGGCGGACGGGTTCGCCTGAACAACCTCAATGGTGTTCGTCAAGCGGTGCTTCAGGATTTGGGGATCGCCTACCTACCGTCATGGATGGTAGCGGCCGAGCTTGCTAGTGGGCGGGTGCGGACGGTACTGGACACGCATAGCCTGGGATCGAGCCCGGTCAATGCCTTGTACCCAGCGCAGAAAACGCTGCCAAAACGGGCCAGCGTGTTCCTGGATTTCCTGGTGGAGCTGTTCAGCGCAGTGCCGGGCCTCGACGGCGTTGCGCTGTCGTCCCGGGAGCTGGTGCACTCAAGCCTTGAAGAGCTCCGATGATTGCATCATCTCTTCGGCAATCTGCCAGAGCCGGTCGGCGTTGGCAGGATCCAGGGCATAGGCGGGGACCTTCCCCAAGGCAAGCTCAGGTCGGCAATAGGCAATCTCCGCTTCATTGCAATCGTCAAAATATCGCCCGGTAATTCCCTCCAGTTCGCCCGAGGCCGCCAGAAGAACGGAGGTGGCTGCACCCTGTTGAGGCGTCTTTCGGAATGGCGCGGGCGTCTTCAGGCCGCCGGTGTGGCGCTGGAGATTGGTGGCAATTGCGCCGGGGTTCAAGGCGTTGGCCGTGATGTCATCGCCGCGCCACTTGCGCGCGATGCCAACGCAAAGCAGGATACAGGCCGTCTTTGACTGGCCATAAGCCATGATGGGGTGGTAGGGGATGAACCGAAAATCCATATCGTCCCACAGCACCGGACTCCAAAAGCTTCCCGTGGAGGACACCGAGACCACGCGTGCCCCGTTTGCCGCCTTCAGCCAGGGATGAAGGCCCTGCACCAAGGCGAAATGGCCAAGAAAATTGGTGGCGAACTGCATCTCCCTTCCTTGCGCGTTGCGCTCCAGCTCAGGCAAGGCCATCACGCCGGCGTTGTTGATGAGCGCATGCACAGGCTTGTCCCATGCCGAAACAAAACGGCGCACGGAAGCGAGGTCGGCAACGTCGAGCTCGCGCACATCGATGGCGCTGTTTCCCGATGCCTGGCGCAAGCTGGCCGCAGCGGCCTCTGCGGCGTGCGGCCGGCGCGCCGCAATCGTCACGGCGGCCCCCGCGCTGGCCAGCGCCAGTACCGTTTCATATCCGATACCGCTGCCCCCGCCCGTGACGATCATCGTCTTGCCGGTGAGATCAACGCCTTCAAGGACTTGTGCAGCGGTGGAGGAAAAGTCAAAGCGGGTCTTGATTCTTTGCATGGTGAATACCTGCGTCAGCGTGGTTGATGGGCCATGCCTGGCCAACGCCGTCGTCAGCCAGGCACCCGGTGACGAAAGCATAGATTGCGGAGATAATTCTGATAAGCCATGCAATCCAGCATGAAATGATGAGCAAAATCGAACAATGAGATCTACTGCCATTTCTGAATTGAATGCGGCTGTCGCGGTGGCGACCTACGGCAATTTCCGCCGTGCCGCGACTGCATTGGGCGTATCCCCTTCAGCGCTCAGCCACGCCGTCTCTTCACTGGAGCAGCATCTGGGTGTGCGGCTGTTCAACAGAACCACCCGAAGCGTGTCGCTCACGCAAGCGGGGCAGACCTTCCTGGATCGGGTGCAGCCCGCGCTCAACGAAATTGCCCTTGCCACCGAGTCCGTCAACGAGCACCGGGACTCCCCGCGCGGGACCCTGCGCCTGAACATGGCAGAGGCTGCCGCATCGCAGATCCTGGGGCCGCTGGTCCTGGCGTTCTGCGAGCGTTACCCCGACATGTCCGTGGAAATCGTTTCTGACGACAGGCTCGTCGATATCGTGGCAGAGGGTTTCGATGCGGGGGTCAGGCTGGTGGATCAGATTCCCCAGGACATGATCAGCTTCCCCTTGGGCGGGCAGCAGCGCCACATCGTGGTCGGGGCGCCGGGCTATTTCGAGGGCCGGCGTTTTCCCAAAACGCCCGGTGACCTGGCGGACCATGTGTGTATCCGGATGCGCTACGGTAACGGGCCGACTTACCGATGGGAATTCAGCAAGCACGGCAAGACACGCAAGGTGGAGGTATTCGGTCCGCTGTTGCTGGACAACCATCACCTGGTGCTGGCAGCCGCCGTGGGCGGGGCCGGGTTGGCTTACGTCAGCGAGTGGTCAGCGCGGCAGGCTCTTTCTGAAGGGAGTTTGGTCCAGGTCTTGTCGGACTGGACACCTTCCTACCCTGGCCTCGGTTTGTATTACCCGCAGAATCGATACGTTCCTGCGGGACTGAGGGCCTTTGTCGATCTTGTGCGGGAGACCCGCGCCCTTTCCGGCACAGAGGCAAATCGCCACACCGTGCGGAAACGTCGCAGCGCCAGCAAGCGGGAAACGCCCTGAGAGATGTGCTGTGCCGTAGTATCGCGGCCGCCTCAATGGAGCGTATCCGCCGCGCCTGCCGGGATATCTGCAGACAGCGCCAGCGCTTCGTTCTCCTCGATGAAGAGCAGAAATTCCATATGATTGCGGGCATGCACCCAGGCCGCCAGCGTGCGTCCGCTTTGCATCTGCAAGCTGCTGATGCGCCGGGTGATCAGCGCGCCCAGATGCTGCCTGATTTCGCAGGGTTCAGCGCCCGCCGCATGCATGCCGACCAGGCAATTTCGGGTGGCATTGCGGATCAGGTCGCCGACGATCAGGTTGGCCCCGGCCATCTCGGCCAGCTCCTGCACGATCAACGCATATCGGTGGGCAATCTCTTCTGCAAAACTGTTTAGCATTTTTACTCCTCCCGTCCAGCTTAAACCGGTCAGGGCAACGCAGGCCATCGGGAAAATCCTGAGAAGCGCGCCCGCACGGGGCGCGCGCGGACGTTTCATCTCAGGCAATCTCTGATAGCGAAGCCTCCCGGCGCGAACAATAATGGCCTCACGAGACGTCACCGTTCAGGGAGGAGCAATGGAAGTGTGTCCGATCAAGGTGGCGTCCCGGGCGGCCAAGGGATTCGTGGCTGCCGTGTGCATCATCATCATTTTGTTGGAAGCCTGGACCAGCTGGCACGAGCGTACGGCCGAGATGGAGGAGTCCTCGCGCGCCACCGCCAACATGGCGCTGGCGCTGGCCCAGCATGCCGACCAGGCGCTGGACGAAGTCGATATCGTGCTCAAGGCCGTCATCGAGCAGGCCCAGGGCAAGCCGCTGGCCGCCGCAGGCAAGGAGCGTCTGCACAACTTCCTGGTGCGCAACGTGGGCGAGGTCCCGCAACTGGCAGGCCTGTTCATCTACGACGAAAAAGGGAGGTGGGTGGCCACCTCCCAGCCCGTCCTCGAAACACGGTTCAACAACAGCGACCGTGACTATTTCCAGTATCACAGCGCGCATCGCCGCGACACCGTCTTCATCGGCAAGCCCATCCGCAGCAAGTCCACCGGCCACTGGGTGCTCACCATGAGCCGGCGCCTCAACAAGCCCGATGGCACCTTCGGCGGGGTGGTACTGGCTACGCTCGATATCCAGTTCTTCGAGCGCTACTATCACAAGTTCGATATCGGGCAGCAGGGGGCCATCCTGTTCGGTTCCAATGATTCCACCGTGCTGTACCGCCGTCCGCTGCTGGCTGACTCCATGGGCAAATCGCTGGCGCAGTCGCCCTTGTTCCAGCAGCACGTCAGCACGGCAGACGCCGGCCAGGTAACGATACGTTCCCACCAGGACGGCGTGTCGCGCATCCATGGCTTCAAGCATCTGGGCAATTATCCGCTGTTCGTCATCGTGGCCGTATCGGAAGACGAGATCCTGCAGAATTGGCTGCGCCACGCCATTGTGCGGGCCATCGGGGTCGCGCTGCTGCTGCTGGCCATCGCCTACGGCGGCAACAAGATGGTGGCGCAGGTGTCGCTGCGGGAGCGTGCCCAGGCCGAGGCGGTCCGCGCCCGGGGCGAGCTTGAAACGATGTTCGAATTGCTACAGAAGCAGTCGCGCCGCGACGGGCTCACCGGCGCCGTCAACCGCCGTCACTTCGACGAACTGCTGGACGCAGAGGCCGCGCGCTTCGCGCGGGTGGGTGGGATGTTTTCATTGCTCATGATCGATGTGGATCATTTCAAGCAATACAACGACCATTATGGTCACGTGGTGGGCGACGTCTGCCTGAGGAACATTGCGGCCGCCATCACCCATGCAGCCCAGCGCGAGATCGACACCGTCGCGCGCTACGGCGGCGAAGAATTTTCGGTATTGCTGCCAGAGTGCGGCAGCGCCGGCGCCCTGGTGGTGGCCGAACGAATCATCGAGGCCGTGAAGGCCCTGGGCATTCCGCATGCAGCTTCCCACAAGGGACTGGTCAGCGTGAGTATCGGCGTCACCTCCATCGCCTCCGGCGACGGATTTTCCTGGCAACCGCGCGAACTGGTCGAAAGCGCCGACAAGGCGCTTTACCAGGCCAAGGAAGCAGGACGGGACAGGGCGGTCTTCCGCGAATTTATCGCCAGGAAACCGACGCTGGCCTGGTCCGCCTAGCCGGGGCCCCGGCCCTTCATTACGGCTTTTGTGGTTTGTCGGCCTCGGGATCTTCACTGGCCGCATTCGGGCTTTTCTCCACCAGTACCCCGCCGCGTCCGGCGCGCTGGATGCCGGCCGGTGCGTTCAGCGGCGGCTGTCCGCCCAGCGTCCCTTCATGGCCTTCCGCTTCCTTTTCGAAGCGGGTCTCGGTGGGGCCTTCCTTGGGGCGGCGCGATTGATCCTCGGTGTGCTCGGCGTCGTGTTGCGCGGCGTTTTCTGGCAAGTTCATGGCGGTCTCCCTGAAAACCCCAAGATAGCCCCGCCGGCCTGGCTGCGTTATCAGCGGCGCACGCACAATGAAGTCAGCCAGGCACGGACAAATCTCAGTCGGGCTCGTCCAGGGCGTGCATTGCGCGCAGACGGACTTTTTCCATGGCCTGCAGCAAAGCTTCACATTCGTTGCGCTCCAGGGCCTGCAACAGATAGGCTTCGCGCGCCTGGACCATCGGTACGATCTTGCGGTAGAGCTTGCGGCCCTGCGCCGTGGGCTTGACCAGCCGCGCACGCGCATCGTCCGGGCTGGGCTGGCGCACCACCAATCCCTCCTGTTCCATGCGCGCCAGCGCCCGGCTGACCTGCATCTTGTCCAGCGAGGCGTGCGGGACCAGGTCGCTGGCCTGCATCTGGCCCTCTTCGGCCAGGGCCGCCAGGATGCGCCATTCATCCCGGCTCAGGCCAAACCGATCCGAATAGACAGCGGCGACCGACCGGCTCACGGCCTCGGCGAGCTGCGCCAATTGATAGGGGAAGAAGGTTTGCAGTTTCATGCCCGGATGGTAACAGACGTTACCATCCGGGCGCAGCCATTGCGCGCTTGATCCACATCAAGAAGCATGCACGCGCCGCAAGGCCGGCGCAACTTGCGCGTTGACCCGGGCTGTGCGCTCTCCATATAGTAACAACCGTTACTAATTTGAAAAATGAACTTTTCAGGAGACTGCCATGAAGATCGACCGCATCCACCACGTCGCCTACCGCTGCAAGGACGCCAGACAAACCGTCCTCTGGTACCAGAAATACCTGAACATGGATTTCATCCTGGCCATTGCCGAAGACCAGGTGCCGTCCACCAAGGCGCCCGATCCTTACATGCACGTCTTCCTCGATGCCGGCCAGGGCAATGTGCTGGCCTTCTTCGAGATCCCCAATTCACCGCCCATGGGGCGCGACACCAATACCCCGGCATGGGTGCAGCACATCGCCTTCAAGGTCGACAGCGAGGCTACCCTCAAGGAGGTCATGCAGCGGCTGCAGGCCGATGGCATCGACGTGGTCGGGGTCACCGATCACACTATTTTCAAATCCATTTATTTTTTCGATCCCAGCGGCCACCGTGTGGAATTGGCAGCCGATTGCGCCAGCCCGCAGCAGTTGCAGCGTCTTGATGAGGTCAAGTGGGAGATGCTGGACGAATGGGCGCGCACCCGGCGCGCACCCAGGCACGCGGCCTGGATGCATGCGCAGGAGTTCACGCCGGCGGCGCAGTGAGCGCGTCCAGGCTCAGTAGATGTCCAGTCCGAAGTACTGCGCGACGTCGCCTTCGGTCCAGTCCTTGATGACATTGCGTTCCAGCAGCACGCGATACTGCGAGCGTTGCACACCGGCGGCTTCCTGGATGATGCGGCTCTCCAGGGTGTAGAGCGTTTCGTGGATGCGTGTCGTCATCGAGACATGCTTGATGATGCTGCCCACTTCCGCGTCTTGTTGATCGTCATTGGCGGGGATATCCATCAGCGCGCTCTCATTTCATCTGCGCGCGCCGCGCCAGGATCTTTTCGATCTTTTCCTTGAGCGTGGTGGCGTTGAAAGGTTTGACGATGTAGCCATCGGCGCCTTCCTGGGCGGCCGTGACGATGTTTTCCTTCTTGGCTTCGGCCGTGATCATCAATACCGGCAGGTGGGCCAGCGCAGGCGTGCCGCGGATTTTCTTGAGCAGGGTCAGGCCATCCATGACGGGCATGTTCCAGTCCGTCAGCACGAAGGTGATGTTGGAAGCGCCGGACTCCAGGATTTTCAGCGCCGTGGAGCCATCATCGGCTTCCACGATCTTGGTGTATTCGAGTTCCTTGAGCAGGCCGCTGACGATGCGGCGCATCGTCGAGAAATCATCGACGACGAGAAAGTGTTGGTCTGTATCAGCCATAGTGAAAAGCTACCTTGAGGGGGAAGGTGTAATGTACTGCAATGAGCAAAAAGCATGCCGATGGCACGCTGCACCGCCGCCCGGTGATGCTGCCGCCAGCAGCGCACAGGTGGGGCCGAAGCCGCCACCGCGTGCTGCACGAGGGCTGTATGCCGGGTCAGTGGGGCACAGTGGCTGTTCTCAGTTGCTCAAGGCCCACTTGCCTGCGCTGTTCTTGCAATAACGCAACTTGAGCGGTTCGGTGCCACGCTTGCTGCTCACGACCAGGTCCACATTGGCGCAGGGCGGGGTGCTCTGCTCGAAGGTCGGAGTGATCTTGGCCGTGGTGCCGGGCTTGGGCCCGTCCGTCCACTGCGAGGTCTTGCCGCTCACGCCGGCATCCAGGGAAGCGGTAATGGCGGCGTAGAGGGAATTGATCTGTTCCTTCTTCAGGTCGGCCACGGCCGTGTTGGAGAAGAAGTCCAGGTTGGCCTGCGCGTGCACCTGATGGCTCAGAGTGGCGGCGCATATCAGGCCAGCCTGGGCGGCCAGCTTCAGGAAGCGGAAGCGTGAGTGGGGGCGCTTGTTCATGGCTTGCTCTTTTCTCGATATCGGAAGGTCAATGGCGTCGTCCGCACCGGGGGGGAGGCAGCGACGTTCCAGTCCACGTTTATACCAGAAGTCACGTCATGGCCAAACTTGCGCTTGCGCAGTAAAGACCTTGCTGTTCCGGTTTTGCGTTGCGTTGTGGCTCGTCATAATGCGCCAGGCTGGCGGTAATGCGCAGGCGGTGCTGGTGCAAACGATTGCAGCGATTCATTTCCGATACAAGAAAAGGGGAAGCGATGAAGTCATGTCTGATGCGTGCCAGCCTGGCCGCTGGCGTCCTGGGCGCGGTCCTGTCGATCCTGCCCTCTGCGGCCCCGGCCCAGGCAGCCGCCACTGCGGCGGTGCAGGCGGTGGCTTCCGGCGTGCGCTATCAGATGATCGGCCGCTGGGATGTTGACAAGCTCAACACCATCCTGCAAAAGGACACGCCGGCCTTCTCCGGCGTGCCCGTCACCTATTCGCCCGCGCGCAATGCCGTGCTGCTCTACCGCATCACGTATCCTTCCGTGATTCCGGAGCGCGGCAACCAGCCCATCCTGGCCTCGGGCCTGCTGGCGCTGCCGGACACGCCGGCCAGGTCCTTTTCATTGGTGTCCTACCAGCACGGCACCGTCTACGAGCGCCAGCAGGTGCCCTCCTTCCCCGAACAATCACCCGAAACGCAGCTGATGATTGCCCAGTTCGCCGGACAGGGCTATGCGCTCATCGGTGCGGATTATTTCGGCATGGGTATTTCCGGTGAGCCGGAAGGCTACATGGTCAAGGGCAGTCACCAGCAAGCCACCTACGACATGCTGCTGGCTGCGCGCAGCGTGCTGGCCAGCATGGGCGTAGGGGAGGACAAGCTGTTCCTGTCCGGGTGGTCGCAGGGTGGTTTCGTGACCATGGCCTTCCTCGAAAAACTGGAAGCGGCCGGTGTCAAGGTGGATGCGGCCACCACGGCCAGTGCTCCGCTGGACGTATTTGCACTGCTCGAAGGATTTCTCACTTTTCCGCGCCCCAACGATGCTGCCTGGCTCAACAGCATCGTGATCCTGTCGGCCTTTGCCTTCGAAAATTATTATGGCGTGCCCGGCCTGGCGCGCTCGGTGCTCACCGATGCGTCCTATCCGGTGGCCAAGAAAGCCTACGATCGCCAGCCCTTCAATGTGGCCGATATCCCGACCGACCTGCACAAGCTGATGCGGCCCGAATATTTTGACCCCCAATATTTCGCCCGGTCGGCCTACGGCCGCCTGATTGCGACCACCCAGGCCTACCGCTGGGTGATCCGTTCGGACGTGCGCAATTACTATGGCGAAACCGACGAGGCCATCACCCCCGGCGTGGGCCGCATGGCGATGACCTATGCGCAGGCCATGGGCGCCGGCAACGCACGGGTACAGGCGGTCTCCACCGGGCCGACCACCCATCGCGGCACCTTTGCCACGGCGGTGCCCGCCTGGAAGCGCTGGTTTGATGAGAAGGCGGCGGGCCAATAGCGCGCCGCAGCTGGCGGTAAGGTGAGACAGGTCCGGGGCAAGCTTGCAAGGGCCGATCAGACCTGTCTCTGCCCCTTTATTCCCCCCTGAGCCGGCAGCTCATCCGTCTTATCATCGCCGTGCCGGTACTCCCGCCGGCCTTGTCCGACTCCACTGCGCAATCCACATGAATCCTCTCCGCCGTCTCCGCCTTGGCACCCGTCTTGCTGCGGGCTTTGCTGCCCTCCTGCTGTTGCTGGTCATCATTACCTTCATCGGGATCACGCGCATGTCCTCCCTGGATGCGACTTCCTCCGAGTTGAGCAGCGGAATTTATCCCAAGGTCAATGCGGCCCAGAAGATGCAATACCTGATGATGAACATCGCCCGGTCGGCGCGCAACATCATCATCCTCGAAGATGATGCGCAGATGAACAGCAACAAGCAGTCCATCGACAAGGATCTGGCGGAATTCCAGAAGGCCCTCGAATTTGTCCGCGCCCGTGTGGTGACCGACGAGGGCCGCCGTCTGTCTGCCCTGGTCGATGAACAAAGCAAGGCGTATTTCGCGTTCACGGGCGATGTGGTCGCCCTTGGCCTGAAGAACCAGAACCTGGAAGCACAGCGCCTGCTGTTCGGTCCGCGCTACAAGACCCAGGGCGAACTGCTGGCCACGCTCCAGCAACTGGTTGCCTTGTTTGAAGGCCAGATGCGCACCGCCAGCGAGGCCGCCCACGCAACTTATGTTACCTCTGCAACTATCCTCGGCGTCTCGGCGGCAGTGGCGATCCTGCTGGGCCTGATCGCTGCGCTGGCCATCAGCCGCTCCATCACCGTACCCATGGCCGATGCCGTCGATGCGGCCCGAAAGGTCGCCAATGGCGACCTGACCAAGACCATCAACGACCGCGCGCCGGATGAAACCGGTGACCTGCTGGGCGCACTGCGCGAGATGAATACCGCCCTGGTCGATATCGTCGCCAACGTGCGCACGGGGGCGGACACCATCGCCACCGCGTCACAGGAAATCGCGGCCGGCAACCAGGACCTGTCGGCGCGTACCGAACACCAGGCCAGCTCGCTGGAAGAAACCGCTTCCTCGATGGAAGAGCTGACCTCCACCGTGCAGCAAAACAGCGCCAACGCACGCCAGGCCGCCGAGATGGCACAAGCCGCTTCGCACATCGCCGGCCAGGGTGGCGCCATCGTGGGCGAGGTGGTCAGCACCATGGACGCCATCGATGCCTCCGCGCGCAAGATCGTGGACATCATCGGGGTGATCGACGGCATCGCCTTCCAGACCAATATCCTGGCGCTCAACGCCGCAGTGGAAGCGGCGCGCGCAGGCGAACAGGGACGCGGCTTTGCGGTGGTGGCCACCGAAGTGCGCAGCCTGGCCCAGCGCTCGGCGGCGGCCGCCAAGGAAATCAAGGTCTTGATTGGCGACTCGGTGGAGAAGGTCGATTCCGGTGCCCAGCTGGTCAAGAAGGCCGGCCAGACCATGGACGAAATCGTGCAGAGCGTGGCCCAGGTCAATACCATCATCGGACAGATCAGCGCCGCCGGCGAAGAGCAGCGTGCCGGCATCGAACAGGTGCATCAGGCCGTGTCGCAGATGGATGAAGTCACCCAGCAGAATGCTGCCCTGGTGGAAGAGGCCGCTGCTGCCTCGCGTTCCATGCAAGGGCAGGCTGCCGAGCTGGCCGAGAAGGTGGCCGTCTTCCGCTTGCCGCAGCAGGCGCGCTCAGCGTTGGGATAAGGCGCAGGGGCTGTTCAGGTGGCGTCACCCAAGAAAAGCTGTCCGGACATCGGGCAGCTTTTTTTATGGGCAATTGGCGCCGCCGATGAGCCATGGCCCGCGACGGCTGGTGCAAAGGGATGTGGGAAGCAAGCCGCAACCGGGGCCGGTTGCGGCGAGGAAGATGGAACGTGAACCGGCCTTGGCGCAGGCCTCAGTTGTCGGGCAGTTCGCCCTTGGCGGCCAGGTCGATGGCGCGCACGATGGCCACGGCTTTTTCGATCACTTCGGCCTGGCTGGAGACGCGCATGCTCTTCTTGAGGTGATGGATGTGGTCGCGGGTCTTGCGGCTCACCGGAACATTGAGGAAACCATCCGGTTCGGTCAGGAACTGGGGTGGAACCACCACGACGGGCTCGACGGTCTTGGAACGCTTGGGCATGGGTATCTCCCTTGTGATTGGTCTGGAAATGACGTTGGTAGAATGCCTGCGGCAATATAACTTTGATCGTGAAGACAGAAGAACTTATTTCCTCGATTTTACGATGATTATCTGTCCGCTCTTATTGGGCGGGAATGCTGAGGCTGATCTTTGACGAGATCGCAACAGCGATGATGCCCCCGCTTTTTATTCCTGCTTGCAGATCGTGTCAAGCGAATTTCTAAAGTATTGACCGAGCGGACAGGTTTTCCAATCCTTAGATTTTGCAGTGTTGCCATGTCTTTTGCGCAGTGGTTCGTATTCCGGCTTTCGCTCGGGGGATGGGCATTGGCGGGCAGACACAGTGTGCATGGCCAACTGCGCAAACCTTAAAACTTCAGGCAGTACGCTGATTGATACCGGGAGCGATATCGAAGTTCCGGCGCGACGGGCTGCCAGGGAAATGATTTACGCCAGCAACCGGGCGCTGGCATGCTCCTTGCACAGACAGGACAGCGTCCTGGCGTTCCTGCTCCTGGGCAACGGCCGGGTACGCACGCATAGTCAATCGCGTGATTTTCTAAGTGTTTGCTCACTTGATTTTTTTGCACGCGACGTCCGACCTCCACGACAACAAGGGAACCCTCATGAAGTTCGTCAAGACCATCCTCGCCCTGGCCGCTCTGGCCACCCTCAGTGGTACCGCCTGTGCCGACAACCTGGCTGACATCCAGAAAGCCGGCGTGGTCAAGATCGGCGTACCGCAGGACTTTGCGCCCTACGGCTCGGTCACGTCCGACCTGCAGCTGCAGGGCCTGGACATCGAAGTGGCCAAACTGGTCGCGCGTGGCCTGGGCGTGAAGGCCGAGCTGGTGCCCGTGCCAATCTCCAGCCGCATGGCTTTCCTGCAGACGCACAAGATCGACCTCATCATCTCGACCCTGGGCAAGAATGCCGAGCGCGAAAAGGTGATCGACTTCTCGCAGGGCTATGCCCCCTACAACAACAGCGTCTTCGGCGTGGCGGCGATCAAGGTCTCCGGCCCGGCCGACCTGGCCAACCAGACCGTGGGCGTGGCCCGTTCCACCTTCGAGGATTTGATGCTCACCGACAGCGTGCCCAAGAGCACCACCATCAAGCGCTATGAAGACAACAACGGCCTGATCTCGGCCTACGTGTCGGGCCAGGTGCAGATCGTCGGTACGGGCGACTTCGTGGCCTATGCGCTGGCCGAGAAGACCCCGACCAACAAGCCGCTGCTGAAGTACATCATCAACGTATCGACCTGCTACGTCGGCATGAACAAGGGCGAGCCGGCGCTCATGGCCAAGGTCAACGATGCACTGACGGCGTCCAAGAAGAGCGGGGAGCTCAATGGCATTGTGCAGAAGTGGCTCAACGTGCCACTGCCCGAGAAGATCGCGACCACTTACCAGTAAGCGGTCTCGCGCAGGAAGACGGCCCGCCTTGGCGGGCCGTTTTGCTTACTGGAAGGTCGTGGCCATCTTGGCCGGGAGGGGGACGTTGAGCCATTTCTGGACGATGCCGTTGAGTTCGCCACTTTTCTTGGCGGCCGTCAGCACCTCGTTGACCTTGGCCAGCAAGGCGGCTTCTCCCTTGTTGAGTCCGACGCTGCAGCTCGATTCATTGATGATGTACTTGAGCACGGGCTTGTTGGCCGGCGCCTTTTCGGCCAGCGCGTAGGCCACGAAGTCGCCGGTGCCCACCAGCTGCACCTGTCCGGAGACATAGGCCGAGATCATGGCGTTGTTGTCTTCGTAGCGCTTGATGGTGGCGCTCTTGGGAGCGGTGTCGGTCAGTTGCAGGTCCTGGAAGGTGCCGCGCGCCACCCCCACGGTCTTGCCGGCCAGGTCTTCGGGGCCGCTGACTTTCACCGAAGCCACGCCGAAGACGCTGTTGTTGTAGGGGGCATAGGATTGGGAGAAGTCGATCACCTTTTCACGTTCGGCATTTTTGCCCAGGGTGGAGATGACCAGGTCGGCCTTGTGCGTTTGCAGGTAGGCGATGCGATTGGCGCTGGCCACGGGCACCAGCTCGGCCTTGACGCCCATCTTCTGGGCGATCAGCCTGGCCACGTCGATATCCAGGCCTTGCAGCTGCAGGTCGGCCGTGACCGAACCGAAGGGCGCGAAGTCCTGGGGCACCGCAATGCGCACCGTGCCCGCCTTCTGGATATCGGCCAGTGCATCCGCTTGCGCGACTTGGGTGGACAGGCCCAGCAGGGCCAGCGAGATGGCCAGCACCGGTTTGGCAAATTTCATGTGATCCCTTTCGTTGTATGGACTGTATCGTGCCGGGCGGGTTTGCAATGACCATGCCAGCAAGCGTACGGCCACTGAGCAACTGAAGAGGGTTGAGCGTGCACGCTGGCCGCATCGATGCGGGCGATGCTGATCCGGCATGGCGTCATGCCGATCGGGACTGGCTGATGGCGGGGCGGGGAGGGGCGATCTTGGGGCGGGGGTTCACCAAGTTTGCGCTTGTCTCGGTGCTCGATAATTTTTGATATCTGAACTCAAATTTTTGACAAAGCGTTATTTGGCCCTGGCATCTCTTAGGATTGCGTGTTCTGTCAGGCGGGTTCTGTTTAACAGAACTCGTCCCACGTTATACAATCCTTATTCAGATGATTCATTCATTTGCCTGTTCAGAAACCGAGATGCTCTTCAACAGTTTCTCCGTTCACCGTTTTCGCAATATCGAACGGGTGGCTCGGCGCAAGCTCCAGATGCTCCATGGTGCCCGTGATCTGGGCGCATTGAGAGTGCCGCCGGGTAATCGACTCGAACTGCTCAAGGGAGATCGCAAAGGGCAGCACAGCATTCGTGTGAGTGACCAGTGGCGTATCTGTTTCAGATGGGTAGATGGAGCGGCCCACGATGTCGAGATCGTGGACTATCACTAGGAAGGCATCATGAGCAAAAAGTTGGAAGAGATTCATCCCGGCGAAATTCTGCTTGAGGAATTCATCAAGCCCATGGGAATGACTGCCGCGCGTGTCGCATCTGATATCGATGTGCCGGTTTCGCGCATCAGTGAAATCATTAACGGCAAGCGGCCCGTGACAGTAGATACCGCCGTACGCCTCGGCGTTTACTTCAAGATGGATCCACTGTTCTGGCTTAATCTCCAGTCAGAATACGATGTGCGCATCGCCTATCGGGACCTGCTGCCGGTCATCAAGTCCCGGATTCGTCCCTTGATGACCGTTCATGGCTGAGGTCAAAGCGGTCGATTCAGTGGCGCATAAAAAAGCCACGGATCACTCCGTGGCTTGCAGTAAAACACACCGGCCTGGCGCTATGCACGCTTCTGCGGTGGTCCCGGCTCTGCGGGACACACCGGCGGTGTGACAGGCAGACGGTGCAGTCTGCCCGAATGCATCAGAAGGCCGGAACGACTGCGCCCTTGTACTTCTCTTCGATGAACTTCTTCACGTCCGGGGTATTCAAGGCGGCGGCCAGCTTCTTGATGGCGGCGCTGTCCTTGTTGTCTTCACGCGCCACCAGCAGGTTGGCATAGGGCGAGTTCGCATCTTCGATGAACAGCGAATCCTTGACCGGGTTCAGCTTGGCTTCCAGCGCATAGTTGGTGTTGATCAGGGCGACGTCGACCTGGTTCAGCACGCGCGGCAGGGTGGCCGCTTCCAGGGCGCGGAACTTCAGCTTCTTGGGGTTTTCCACGATGTCCTTCTGGGTCGAGGAAATGTTGGAGCTGTCCTTGAGCTTGATGAGGCCATTGCGGGCCAGCAGCAGCAGGGCACGGCCCGAGTTGGACGGATCATTGGGGATGGCGATGGTGGCGCCGTCAGGAATGTCGGCGACCTTCTTGAACTTCTGCGAATAGGCAGCGAAGGGCTCGACATGGACCTTGGCCACCGGCACTTCGATGTCGTTCTTGTGGCTCTTCTTGAACTGGTCCAGGTAGGGCTGGTGCAGGAAGAAGTTGCCATCGACCTGCTTCTCGTTGGTCTGCGCGGCCGGCTGCACGTAGTCGGTGAAGACCTTGACCTGCAGCTCAATGCCTTCCTTGGCCAGGGCCGGCTTGATGTGTTCCAGGATCTCGGCATGCGGCACGGGGGTGGCGGCAATCACCAGCTTGTCGGCGGCGTGGGCGCCCACGCTGAAGGCCAGGGCGGCACCGGCCACCAGTTGTGGGATCAGTTTGCGGATCATGGTTCTCTCCATTCTTTTGTATAACGATTGAACGTCGGTTGACGTGGTGTGGGAGCCTCCCTCGTGGGGAGCGCACCCGGAAAAACATGGACTGCCGTTCGTTACTGCCTTACTTGCGGGTGAAGCGCAGCACCAGGCGGTCGCCAAAGAACTGCAGCAACTGCACCAGCACCACCAGGATGGCCACCGTGACCACCATCACTTCGGTCTGGAAGCGCTGGTAGCCATAGCGAATGGCCAGGTCGCCCAGGCCGCCGCCACCGATCACGCCCGACATCGCGGCATACGACATCAGGGTGATCGCGGTGATGGTCACCGCCGCCAGCAGGCCCGGCAGGGCTTCGGGCAAGAGCGCGCCAAAAATGATCTGGCGACGCCGCGCCCCCATGGCGGTACAGGCTTCGAGAATGCCGCGGTCGATGTCGCGCAGCACGCTTTCGGTCAGGCGGGCAAAGAAGGGGGCCGTACCGATCACCAGCGGCGGAATGGCGCCGGTCACGCCCAGCGAGCTGCCCACCAGCCACAGCGTGAAGGGGATCAGCAGGATCAGCAAAATCAGGAAGGGCACCGAGCGCAGCACGTTGACCACCAGCGACAGCACCCAGTACAGAGCGCGCTGTTCCAGCAGCTGGCCGCGATTGGTCAGGAACAGCAGGATGCCCAGCGGCAGTCCCAGCAAGACCGTGAAGAACAGGGAACCACCGGTCATGGCCAGGGTTTCCACGGTGGCGTCGCCGACCTCGCTCCAGTCGATGACCGACAGGTCGATCTGGCCCACCAGGGCAGACAGGGAAGACAGCGCGCTCATGCCAGCACCTCATGATCGATGCCGGAGTCGCGCAAGCGCGCCAGGACTTGCGCGACGGCTTCGTCACCGCCCGAGAATTCCACCAGCAATTGCCCGTAGGGCGTGTCCTTGATGCGCGAAACGGTGCCGCGCACGATGGTGGCCAGTGCCGTGGTCGCTGCCGTCAGTTGCGACAGGATGGGTTGTGCCGCCACTTCACCGGCATAGGTCAGGCGCACCAGCGCGCCATCAGGGCGTCGCTGGTAGAGCGTATCGCTGGCATCCCAGGCGTGGCTTTCGGCCAGCAGCGATCGTGTCACGGCGTGCTGCGGGCGCAGGAAGATGTCGACCACGCGGCCCTGTTCGGCGACCGCGCCCTGGTCCAGCACGGCGACGCGGTCGCAGATGCTGCGGATGACTTCCATCTCGTGCGTGATCAGCACGATGGTCAGGCCCAGCTTGCGATTGATGTCCAGCAGCAGGCGCAGGATGGACTGGGTAGTCTCCGGGTCCAGCGCCGAGGTGGCTTCGTCGCACAGCAGCAGGCGCGGCGAGTTGGCCAGTGCCCGGGCGATGCCCACGCGCTGCTTCTGGCCGCCCGACAACTGCGCCGGATACTGGTCGCGGTGCGCGTCCAGCCCCACCAGCTCCAGCAGTTCAGTCACGCGCGCGGCGCGCTGCTCGCGCGTGTAGCGGCCGGTAATCTTGAGGGGCCAGTCGATGTTCTGCGCCACCGTCTTGGCGTTGAGCAGGTTGAAATGCTGGAAGATCATGCCCACGCGCTGGCGCAGGCCGAGCAGGGCTTCATGGCCCAGGCCGGTGATGTCTTCGCCGTCGATGAGGACGCGCCCGCTGTCGGGGCGTTCGAGGACGTTGAGGGTGCGGATCAGGGTACTCTTGCCGGCGCCGGAACGGCCGATGATGCCGAAGATCTCTCCCTGGGCGATGTCCAGGTTGATGTCCTGCAGCGCGATGATGTCGCGCTGGCCGGCACGGTAAGTCTTGTGGAGTTGCTCGATGCGAATCACGTTGGTCAGTTCTAAGGAAACGGCCCCGAGTCTAACCGGGCGTGACCCACGTGAGAACTTATAAAAAGTTCTTAGCTTATGAGAGAAAAAGCTAGTTAAAACCTAACAAACGGGAATGACGGGGCCGGCGCGCACCTTGTCTGAAAACTAAGCTCGCCGCCCCATCCGTTTCAATGCGCCGCTAGCAGTTCCGTCTCGACCTCATGCGCCAGCACCTGCCGCACGGTGGCCACGACGTAATCGATCTCGGCCTCGGTCGTGCCGCGCCCCAGCGAAAAACGCACGGCATTGCGTGCCACGTCGGGCGAACGGCCGATGGCCAGCAGCACGAAGGAGGGCGCCGAAGCCGCCGAATTGCAGGCCGAACCGGCCGACACGGCAATGCCCAGCAACTGGCTGCCCAGTGTGCCGTAGCGTGTGGGCGGGAAGCTCACGTTGAGATTGTGCGGTACGCGCGCCTCGGCGCTGCCGTTCAGCTGCACCCCCGGCAGGTCCGCCAGGCCGGACCAGAGCCGGTCACGCAGGGCGCGGATGCGGCGTCCTTCTTCTTCCAGCAAGTCACCGGCCAGGGCAAAGGCTTCGCCCATGCCCACGATCTGGTGCGTGGCCAGGGTGCCGGAGCGCATGCCGTTCTCATGGCCGCCGCCGTCGATCTGGGCTTCCAGCTTCAGGGCCGGATTGTGCCGTACATACAGCGCGCCTATGCCCTTGGGGCCATAGACCTTGTGCGCCGAGAAGGACATCAGGTCCACCTTCAGCTGCTGCAGGTCGATGGCGATCTTGCCGGCCGCCTGCACCGCATCGACGTGGAACACCACACCGTGCCCGGCACACAGTTCACCCAGCTCGGCAATGGGCTGTATCACGCCGATCTCGTTGTTGACATACATCACCGAGGCCAGCAGCGTGTCCGGCCGCAACGCCGCACGGAACTGGGCCGGCGTGATGAGGCCATCCGCGCCGGGCTGCAGGTAGGTGACCTCGAAGCCGGCCTTTTCCAGCGTATGCATGGTGTCCAGCACGGCCTTGTGTTCGGTCGCCACGGTGATGAGATGCTTGCCCCGCCCTTGGGCGCGCAGCGCGTGGGCACAGCCTTTCAGGGCCAGGTTGTTGGATTCAGTGGCGCCCGAGGTCCAGATGATTTCATCCGGACGGGCGCCGACCAGGCCGGCCACCTGCGCGCGCGCCTTGTCCACCGCGCGCCGTGCTTCCCAGCCAAAGGGATGGGAGCTGCTGGCCGCATTGCCGAATTTTTCGGTGAGGAAGTCGCACATGACACGCGCCACGTGCGGATCGACCGGCGTGGTGGCGCCATAGTCCAGATAGATGGGGAAGCGAAGATCGGCCGGCGGGCGACAGGGAGCAGGGGCGTTCATGACGGTGTTCCGGAGAGTCCAGAGGGTTCCAGTTGAGCAGGGTGGCCAGGGGCCGGTATCTACAGTAACGCTGGTTACCTTATTTGGATAACGACTTTGCGCGCATTTGTATATACGATTTTCGAAAATTGCCCGCAGGCATTTCGATCAGCCAGGCCGCAAGACAGGAGGGCAGCGCGATTCCCGGTCACATGCCGCCCCATGCATTTGCTTATACAAAATTATTATACTGAAATAGAATACAAGCAAACCTATAATTCGAAAATCATATGCAAGGACCTTGATCAAGGAAAGCGATTTCGATGGATCTGAATCAGCTGGAGGCATTTGCGGCCGTAATGACCCTGGGGAGCGTGACCGGTGCCGGCCGCAGCCTGGGCCGTTCGCAGCCCGCCGTCAGCAAGGCCGTCGGCGAACTGGAGGCCGAGCTGGGCTACGCCCTGTTCGACCGCAACGGTCCGCGCGTCACGCCCACGGCCAAGGCCTTCCTGCTCTACGAGGAAGTGGAGCGTTCACTGGTCGGCCTGCGCAGCATCCGCGAACGGGCGCAGGAAATCGCCCGTGAAGAAGTCCATCCCGTCCACCTGGTTGCCACCCCCGCGCTGGCCTCCACCATCGCCCCGGCGGCCCTGCAATTGCTGGCCGCCGACAAGGAGCGCGCCTTTCCCGAACACGTCCATTTGCGCAGCGCCTCGGCCGAGCAGGTCGTGCATGCGGTCCTGCATCGCACCGTCAGCCTGGGGCTGACCTCGCTGCCGGTGGCCCATCGCGGGCTGGACCTGCACTGGATCGGCGAAGCGCCCTGCGTGGCGGTGGTGCGCGCCGATCATCCGCTGGCGGGCAAGGACAAGCTCACCCGCGCCGCCTTGCGCGGCCAGCGCGTCATCACCATGTCCAACCGCTATCGCCTGCGCCAGCGCGTGGAGATCGCGCTGGGTGAGGACAGCCAGCTCGATGTCGCCATCGATACCAACACCTCCTTCAATGCCATCATGGCTGCCCGCGCCGGGCTGGGCGTGGCGCTGGTGGAGCCGGCCACGGCCTATGGCATGCCCATCGAGGGCATGGTGGTCAAGCGGCTGGCGATGGAGATTCCGTTTTATTTTGGCGTGGTCACGCCCTATGGCAAGCCGGTCGAGGGCGTCACGCAACGCCTGATCGATGCCGTGGAAAAGGCCGCCCGCAGCACCTTGCAGGGCTTCGTCAAGCGCGATGCCAGCCTGCATGATGAATTGTTGTAAATGATTTCGCAGTAGCAGTGTAGTAAAACCCAAGCAAGCAGCGTCAACCGGGAAGGGCGTTGCATCACAAAACCCGAATCGAGACGATCGCAGGCCTGTGCCGGCGACGTCTCTTCATGCTTTTGACGAGGCGCTATGCACGACACCGAACCGACCCTGATCCCCGTTGCCCCCCCGCAAGGACTGGCCGCCCTGGAGGCGCGCGTACGCCAGGACCTGCAATGGCTGGCACTGCCCGGCAAGTCCTGGACCCCGGCCACCCTGCGCGACGGCGTGCCGGTGATCGACGTGGCCATCATCGGTGGCGGCCAGGCTGGCATGGCCGCTTCGGTGGCGCTGTCGCACCTGGGCATTCCCAATGTGATCTATGACCAGTCGCCCAGGGACTTCGAAGGCCCCTGGGCCACGACTGCGCGCATGGAAACCCTGCGTTCCCCCAAGACCCTGACCGGCCCGGCGCTGGGCTTTCCGGCGCTGACCTTCCGCGCCTGGTTCGAGGCCCAGTTCGGGCTGGAGGCGTGGGAAGCGCTGGACAAGATCCCGCGCCTGCAGTGGATGGATTACCTGCGCTGGTTCCGCCGCGTCATGCAGCTCGATATCCGCAACGAACACCGCGTGCTGGCCGTGCAGCCGCGCGCCGACGGCATCGTGGCGCTGCAGCTGCAATCGCCTGCCGGTACCTCGACCGTGCTGGCCCGTCGCGTGGTGGTGGCCACCGGCCGCGATGGCCTGGGTGGTGCCTTCCTGCCGCCGCTGGCGGCGCAACTGCCGCGTGACCGCTGGGCGCATTCTTCCGACCTGTTCGACTACGCCAGTCTGAAGGGCAAGCGCGTTGGCGTGATCGGCGGTGGCGCCTCGGCCATGGACAGCGCCGCGACCGCGCTGGAAGAGGGGGCCGCACGCGTGGACCTGCTGATCCGACGCAAGGACCTGCCGCGCATCAACAAGGGTAAAGGATCGGGTAGCCCCGGCCTGGTCAACGGCCATCTGCACCTGCCGGACGAATGGAAGTGGCGCATCCGCCATTACGTCAACGCCCAGCAAGTGCCGCCGCCCTCTGGCAGCACGCGCCGCGTCTCGCGCTTTGCCAATGCCCGCTTCCTGCTGGGCACGGCCATCCAATCCGTTGAGGTCAAGCCGGATGGGACGCTGTTGCTGCAGACCAATCGTGGTCCGCTGGAACTGGATTTCCTGTTCTTCTCCACCGGTTTCAAGATCGACTGGAGCCTGCGCAGCGAATTCAAGGACATCGCCCCGCACGTCCTCAATTGGAGCGACCGCTACACCCCGCCCGCCGGTGAGGAAGACCAAGAACTGGCCGACTCGCCTTACCTGGGCCCGGTGTTCGAGTTCCAGCAGAAGACGCCGGGCAGCCTGCCGGGCCTGGAGCGCGTGCATTGCTTCTGCTATCCGGCCGCCGCCAGCCATGGCACGGTGTCGGGCGACATTCCGGCCATCAGCGACGGCGCCTACCGGCTGGCGCAGGGCATTGCCGCCCTGATGTACAGCGAGGACATCGACTACCACTACCGCAACATCCAGTCCTATGAGGAACCGGAACTGGAAGGCGACGAGTGGACCGAATCGCCCTGGGAGCTGCCCGCATGAGTGGGGCCATCGCAAAAAGCGTGCTGCAGGCGCTGATGGTGGTGCTGTTGATGACGGTGATCGTCTTCTTCGGCCTGCACATGATCGGCAACCCGGTCGATATCCTGATCGGCCAGGACGTCGACCAGGTGGACCGCCTGCGCATCATCAAGGAACTGGGACTGGACCAGCCGGTGTGGCGCCAGTACCTGGCCTTCCTCAATGGCGCGCTGCACGGCAACCTGGGCAACAGTTTCGTCTACAACACGCCGGCCATCCTGCTGATCTTCCAGCGCCTGCCGGCTACGCTGGAACTGGCCGTGGCGGCATTGCTGCTGGCCCTGGCAGTGGGCGTGCCGCTGGGACTGTTCGCAGGCATGAAGCCGGATCATCCCTTCTCGCGCCTGGTGATGACTACCAGCATCTTCGGGTTTTCGCTGCCGACCTTCTGGATCGGGCTGATGCTGATCATGGCCTTCTCGGTCACGCTGGGCTGGCTGCCTTCGGGCGGACGCGGCCAGACTGCCGAACTGTTCGGCGTGCAATGGTCGTGGCTGACCGCCGACGGCTGGCGGCACATGATCCTTCCGGCCATCAATCTCTCGCTGTTCAAGATTTCGCTGGTGATTCGCCTCACCCGCGCCAATGTGCGTGAGGTGCTGCCGATGGACTACGTCAAGTTCGCCCGTGCCAAGGGCTTGTCGCTGGCGCGCGTGGTACTGATGTACGTGCTGCGCAATACGCTCATTCCGCTGGTGACCGTGGTCGGGCTGGAGTTCGGCTCCACCATTGCCTTTGCGGTCGTCACAGAAAGCATCTTTGCCTGGCCCGGTGCGGGCAAGCTGATCCTGGACAGCATCAATGCGCTGGATCGTCCTGTCATCGTGGCTTACCTGATGGTGATCGTCTGCATGTTCGTCACCATCAACCTGGTGGTGGATGTGCTCTACAAATTACTGGATCCGCGCGTGCGGGTGGAGGCCCGTGCATGAGCGCGCCGCAGACCGAAGTGACCATGACGCAAGAACAGGTGCGCGCCCGCGTGGCCGAGCTGTCGGCCTTCCAGGCCCCGCGCCGCGAGTCTCCGTGGCGGCGCGTGATGCGCCACTTCGTGGCCTCGCGCTCGGCCATGCTGGGGCTGGTGATCGTGCTGCTGCTCATCGTCGGCGCCATTGCCGCACCCTGGATCACGCCGCAGAATCCGTATGACCTGATGCAGCTGGATGTGCTCGATGCGCGCCTGCATCCGGGCAGCATCAATGGCGCTGGCACCTATACCTATTGGCTCGGCACCGATGGCCAGGGTCGCGACCTGGTCTCGGCCATTCTTTACGGCCTGCGCATCAGCGTGGGCATCGGTGTGGGCTCGGCCCTGATCGCGGGCGTGATCGGCACGCTCATCGGCTTGCTGGCCGCGTATGCGGGCGGCAAGGTCGATACGGTGCTCATGCGCTTTGCCGACCTGGTGCTGTCCTTCCCCTCGATCCTGGTGGCGATGCTGATCCTGGCTTACGTGGGCAAGGGCATCTTCAACGTGATGGCCACGCTGGTGGTACTGGAGTGGGCATATTACGCGCGCACTGCGCGCGGCCAGGCGCTGGTGGAACGGCGCAAGGAATACGTGGAAGCCGCAAGAGGCCTGAACCTGTCGTCCTGGCGCATCATGGTGCGCCACATCCTGCCCAACTGCCTGCCGCCGCTGATCGTCATCGGCACCCTGCAGGTGGCACGCGCCATCACGCTGGAAGCGACGCTGTCCTTCCTCGGCCTGGGCGTGCCGATCACCGAACCCTCGCTGGGCCTGCTCATCTCCAATGGTTACCAATACATGCTCTCGGGCGAATACTGGATCAGCTTCTATCCCGGCATCACGCTGTTGGTCGTGATCGTGGCCATCAACCTGGTCGGCGACCGCCTGCGCGACATCCTCAACCCACGGTGGCAGAAATGAGCGCGCTCACACTTGAGGTGCGCCACCTGCGCACGCATTTCTTCACGCCCGAAGGCGTGTTGCCGGCGGTCGATGATGTGTCGCTGTCGGTTGGCCGTGGCCGCATTCTTGGCCTGGTCGGTGAATCCGGATCGGGCAAGAGCGTGACCGGTTTTTCCATCCTCGGCATGGTCGATGCGCCGGGCCGCATCGTCGGCGGCGAGATCCTGTTCCAGGGCCGCGACCTGGTCAGCATGGACAAGACCTCCTTGCGCGAACTGCAGGGCAACCGCATCGCCATGATTTTCCAGGACCCGATGATGACCCTGAACCCGGTCCTGAAGGTGGAAGCGCAGATGGTCGACGCCGTACTGGCGCACAGCAAGGTCAGCAGCCAGCAGGCGCGCGAACTGGCGCGCGATACGCTGGGCATGATGGGTATTGCCAGTCCGGAAGAACGGCTGCAGGCCTATCCGCATCAACTCTCGGGCGGCATGCGCCAGCGTGTGGCCATTGCCATCGCGATGCTGCACAAGCCCGACCTCATCATTGCCGATGAACCGACCACGGCCCTGGATGTGACCATCCAGGCGCAGATCCTGTCGGAAGTGCAGAAGCTGGCGCGCCAGCATGGCACGGCGCTGATCTGGATCACGCACGATCTCTCGGTGGTGGCCGGACTGGCCGATGAAGTGGCGGTGATGTATGCCGGGCGCATCGTCGAGCAGGGCAGTGTGGATGCGGTGCTCGATGCGCCGTTGCACCCCTACACGCAAGGCCTGATCGGCAGCCTGCCCAGCAACAACCGGCGCGGTGCGCGGCTGCGCCAGATTCCCGGGATGACGCCCAACTTGCTGCACCTGCCGCCGACCTGCGCCTTTGCTGCGCGCTGCGAGCGCCTTTCCCAGCAGTGCCTGGTGGCCCCGGCGATCAGCGAACCGCTGCCGGCGCACCGGGTGCGCTGCTATCACCCGACCCCGAGCACACAGAGCAACGAGCACCATGGATAAGGCCGTCATTCCCCTGATCGAAACCCGTGCCGTCAGCCGTCGCTTCGGCCAGCGCCGCCAGGGCTGGCTGGAACGCCAGTTGCAGGCGCGCGGCTGGAGTCGCCCGCCGGCCGTCACCCATGCGCTGGACCAGGTGGACCTGAAGGTCTTGCCGGGTGAAGTGGTGGGGCTGGTCGGTGAATCCGGCTGCGGCAAGTCCACGCTGGGCCGGGTGGCCTGCGGCCTGCTCGATCCTTCCGATGGCCAGGTACTGGTCAACGGCCGCGACCGCGCCAGTCTCAGCAGCAAGGAAGAAGCCGAGGCCCGGCTGCAGGTGCAAATGATTTTCCAGAATCCCTATGCCAGCCTGAATCCGCGTTTGCGCATCGACCAGATCGTGGGCGAAGCGGCGCAAGTGAATGGAAAGGTCGAGGGCGACCTCGATGCCTATGTCTGCCAGCAGTTGCTGCGCGCCGGTCTCGACCCGGCGCTGCGCGACCGTTATCCGCACCAGTTCTCCGGCGGCCAGCGCCAGCGCATCGGCATTGCACGCGCACTCGCGGTGCAGCCGCAGATGCTGGTGTGCGATGAGGCCGTGGCGGCGCTGGATGTGTCGATCCAGGCGCAGATCCTCAATCTCTTCATGGATCTGCGCGAGCAACTGGGACTGACCTATCTGTTCATCAGCCATGACCTGGGCGTGGTGGAGCACGTGTCGGACCGCGTGGTCATCATGTACCTGGGCCGGGTGGTGGAGAGTGCACCGGTGGGCGAACTGTTCGGCCAGCCCAATCACCCCTATACGCAGGCGCTGCTGGCCGAGGTGCCCCGCATGGGCGCGCGCAAGAAGGAATTCACCGCCATCAAGGGCGAGATCCCCAGTCCGCTGAACCCGCCGACCGGCTGCCACTTCAACCCGCGCTGCCCGCATGCCACGCAGCGCTGCCGTGAAGAGCAGCCGCTGCTGCGCGAGATCGCACCGGGGCACCTGAGTGCCTGCCATCTCAATGATGGCCGCTGAGATGATGTGAACCGATAGAAACGACAGAAACGAAGAACCGAGCAGTCAAGAACTTGGCAACCCCGCAGTGCTTCTACCCTGACCACAGAGGAACCCGACCATGAAGAAAACCCTCCTGACCCGCCTGCTGGCCGTCGCCCTGACCGGTGCCGCGCTGGCTGCCGCTGCCGATGCCGCGCATGCGCAGAACCTCAACATCGCCTTTGCCGATCCGCTTTCCTCGCTGGATCCGCAACTGAACAACCACGCCGGTGACCGTTCGGTGGACCTGCATTTCTGGGACCTGCTGGTCCAGAACGATTACAACAAGCTGGTCCCGGGCCTGGCCGTGAGCTGGAAGAACATCGACCCCAAGACCTGGGAATTCAAGCTGCGCCCCAACGTCAAGTGGCAGGACGGCAAGCCCTTCACCGCGGACGACGTGATCTTCTCCTACCAGCGCGCCCGTGCCGTACCGGGCAGCGTGGCCACCTTCGCCGGCTACCTGCGCACGGTGGAATCGGTCACTGCCAAGGATCCACTGACCCTGGTCATCAAGACCAACATCCCCAACCCGGACCTGCCGCTGAACCTGGCCTCGGTGCACATCGTCAGCAAGCACGTGGGCGAAAAATCGACCACCGAGAACTACAACAGTGGTGCAGCCGTGGTCGGTACCGGTCCCTACAAGTTCGTCTCCTACACCCCGGGCGACCGCGTGGTGATGCAGCGTAACGACGACTACTGGAACGGCAAGGCCCTGTGGGAAAAGGTCAACTACCGCTACATCAACAATGGCGCCGCGCGTACCGCCGCGCTGCTGTCGGGCGACGTGGACGTGATCGACAAGGTGTCGGTGTCGGACCTGGCCAAGCTCAAGCAGTCGCCCAACGTCAAGGTCTACCCTTACAACGGCCTGCGCGTGCTGCTGATCCAGCCGAGCTTCCATGAAGGCCCCAGCCCCTTCATCACCGACAACAACGGCAAGCAACTGGAGAAGAACCCGCTGCTGGATGTGCGCGTGCGCCGCGCCATGTCGCTGGCCATCAATCGCAAGGCCCTGATCGACCGCATCCTGCAGGGCGCGGCCACCGAAGCCAACCAGTGGATGCCGGCCGATACCTTCGGCTACAACCCGGAGATCAAGAACATTCCCTTCGACGCTGCCCAAGCCAAGAAGCTGCTGGCCGAAGCCGGTTTCCCGGAAGGTTTCAAGCTGACCCTGCACGTGCCCAACGACCGTTATCCGCAAGCACCGGAAACCATGCAGGCCGTGGCGCAGTTCTGGACCCGCATCGGCATCAAGACCCAGGTCGAGGTACTGCCATGGGCTTCCTATTCCTCGCGTGCCAACAAGAACGAGTTCGCCGTCTCGGTGCTGGCCTGGGGTAACGGCACTGGCGAAGCCAGTTACGCGCTCGTCAACGTGCTGGGCACGGTCGATCCCAAGAAGGGCATTGGCGCGTCCAACTGGAACCACTACAGCAGCCCGGCCGTGGACAAGGCGCTGGCCGATTCGACCGCCGAGTTCGATGCCGCCAAGCGTGAGGCCATCCTGCGTGGCGCTGCCAGGACCGTGTCGGATGAAGTGGGCGTGATCCCGCTGTACCACTACCAGAACATCTGGGCTGCCAAGAAGGGCCTGAAGGTCACCCCCATCAGCAGCGACCGCACCACCGCCATGATGGTGACCCAGGACAAGAAGTAAGGACATGCCCAACTTCTCCATCGAGGTCAGCCCGGCCGACGACCTGATCGACGTACCCCGCCGCATCATCGTGCGGGGTGCGCATCCGGGCGAGCCGGTGCGCATCTCTTCCTCCACCCTGCGCAACGGCGCGCAGTGGCGCAGTTCGGCGTGCTACATCGCCGATGCCTATGGCCACGTCGACGTGAGCATGAACCCGGCCATCGATGGCGATTACTACGGCATCGATCCGATGGGTTTGCTGTGGTCGCAGAAGCCGGTGCAAGCCGGCCGCCGCGACAACTTCCAAGCCGATGTCATGGCACCGCTGGTGACTACGCTGACGGTCTCGTCGCTGGATCAGCCGGGCCTGGCCCCGTGCGCGCCGGCCAGTACCGAACTGGTACAGCGGCTGGCCGCTGCCGGGGTGACCCGGCGCGAGGTGCGGGAGGAGGGGCTGGTCGGTACGCTCTTCCTGCCGGCCACGCCCGGACCGCATCCGGCGGTGATGATCCTCAACGGGTCCGGTGGCGGCATCAACGAGCCGCGTGCGGCGCTGTTTGCCTCGCGCGGGGTGGCTGCGTTTGCGCTGGCGTATTTCAAGGCACCGGGCCTGTCGGATTACATTTCCAATACACCGCTGGAGTATTTCGAACGCGGACTGGACTGGCTGCGTGCCGAGGTTCAGCCGTTGCACGATTTCGTCGCCATCAGCGGCCAGTCGCGCGGTGGCGAACTGGTGCTGCTGCTGGGGGCGACCTTCCCGCAGAAGGTATCGGCGGTGCTGGCCTATGTCCCCAGTGCGCTGGTGCACAGCGGCCAGAACGCGGCTGATCCGGCCGTGGGCCGCGAAGGTCCGACCTGGCTGCTGCGCGGCCAGCCCTTGCCGCATCAGTGGCAGGACAACCGCACGGCCAGCTGGATACCGTTTGACGAGGGCCCGGCACCGCATCGCCATGAGCTGGCCATGCTCACTGCCTTGCAGGACGAGGAAGCGGTGGCGCGCGCCCGCATTCCGGTGGAGAAGATCGCCGGGCCGGTGCTGCTGCTGTCGGCTACCGATGATGGCTCCTGGCCCTCCAGCCTGTATTGCGCGATGGTCAAGGACAAGCTGGCCGAAGTGTCCCACCCCTGGCCGGTGGTGTGGCGCAATTATGCGCATGCCGGCCATTCGATCCTGTTCCCCTTCGTCCCGACCACGCAGACCACGTATGCGCATCCGGTGTCGGGGCGCATCAGTACCGGTGGCGGCGAACCCGCCGCCAATGCCCGCGCCGATCTCGACGCCTGGCAGCAGGCGCAGCACTTCCTGCGCGACGCGCTGGCCAGGCATTCATCCACAAAGGAAAACGCATGAGTACCCCCGTCTACGACATCAGCAAGGATGTCATCGACCAGCTGGCCGGCCTGGCCGCTGGCAGCCCCTTGCACGGCCTGCGCCATCAGCGCGACAAGGTGGCCGTGGCTTCACAGGGCAGCTATGACACGCTGTTCGATCCGGCCCTGGAAGGCATCGGCCTGGATGAGCGCCTGCTGGTGGCGCTCTACGCTTGCCGCCTGGCAGGTGCCACCGACCTGGCCGCGCATTACCGTGCCCGTGCAGAAGCGGTGCCGGCCGATGCTGCGCAACTGGCGGTGGCTGACAGCGGTGAGCCTGAGCAATTGCCGGAGGGCCGCCTGCGCGCCATGCTGGTTTTCACGCGTGCGCTGACGCAGCGTCCGGTGGAAGGCGACAAGGCTGCCATCGAAAAGCTGCCGGCCGCGGGCATCAGCACGCCGGCGGTGGTGGCACTGTCGCAGCTGATCGCTTTCGTGTCCTATCAATTGCGCGTGGTCGCGGGCCTGAAGGCCATGCGTGCTGCGGCGGCCCAACAAGGAGAGTCGGCATGAGCGAGATCATCAAGGCCAACGGTTTTACCAATGAGACCCTGGAATGGGATGCCTGGCTGGACGTGATCCAGCTGGAGGCGGCCAGTGAAGACCAGGTCAAGGTGCTGGAAGAAAGCCATCCCAAGGCCAAGACCTCGGACTACTACCTGTTCCTGGCGCACCAGCCCGACATCCTGCGCCAGCGTTCGGCGGCCTTCAACGCCATCATGTATGCCCCGGGCGGCCTCTCGCGTGCGGAGCGCGAATTGGGTTCGCTGGTGGTTTCGCGCATCAATGGCTGCGTGTATTGCGCTTCCGTTCATGCGCAGCGTTTCGAGCAGCTGGCCAAGCGCAACGATACGGTGCGCCAGGTGTTCGATACGCCTTACGGTGCCGGTGTGGATGCGCGCGAGCAGGCCATTGCCAAGTTCTCGGCCGAGCTGACCGAGACGCCGGGCGAGATCGGGGCGGCGCAGATCAAGGCCTTGGTTGACGTGGGCTTGAGTGAACTGGAAGTGCTGGACCTGATTCATTCGGTGGCCATCTTTGCCTGGGCCAATCGCTTGATGCTCAACCTGGGCGAGCCGGTGTTTGCTGATGGCAGCAAGGCCGAGGCCAAGTAAATTATTTCCATGAGGAGACAGTGATGCACATTCCGGATCATCTGGTCTATGCCGAGACCCATGAGTGGGTCAAGCTTGAAGACGATGGCACGCTGACCATCGGCATTACCGATTTCGGCCAGGAGCAATTGGGGCCGCTGGTGTATGTCGATATGCCGGCCGTGGGCAAGGTGTTGGCCAAAGGCGCCGAGTCGGGCATCGTCGAATCCAACAAGACGGCGTCGGATTTGCATGCGCCTGTTGATGGCGAGGTCATCGCCATCAACTCGCTGCTGGTGGAGTCGCCTGATGCCATCAATGGTGCGCCGTATGAGCAATGGATCTTCAAGCTCAAGCCGGCCGCGCCATTTTCGGTTGAAGGCTTTCTTGATGCGGCGGGTTACATCAAGCTGATTTCCTGACGCGCTCTTGCGTTCAGGAAGCCGATGCGGCGGCGCGGATATCGAAGGCGCCGCCGGTTTGTGCGCGGTCACGCAAGGTGACGGCGTTCTTGCCCAGCAGGGGGAAGACCAGTTCGGCAAAGCGAATCGCTTCTTCCAGGTGCGGGTAGCCGGAGAGGACGAAGGTGTCCACGCCCAGGTCCGCATATTCCTGCAGGCGTTCGGCGACCGTGACCGCATCGCCCACCAGGGAGGTGCCGGCGCCGCCCCGCACCAAGCCCACGCCGGCCCACAGGTTGGGCGCAATTTCCAGTTTGTCGCGGCGGCCGCCGTGCAGGGCGGCCATTCTTTGTTGTCCCACTGAGTCCATCTTGGCGTAGTTCTGCTGGGCGCGGGCAATGTCTTCGTCGGTGAGTTTGCTGATGAGGCGTTCGGCGTCGGCCCAGGCTTCGGCCGTGGTTTCCCGCACGATGGCATGCAGGCGTACGCCGAATCTGACCGTGCGGCCTTGCTTGGCGGCGCGTTCACGCACGTCTTCGATCTTCTGTTTGACGGCGGCAGGTGGTTCGCCCCAGGTGAGGTAGGCGTCCACATGCTTGGCGGCGAGGTCGTGCGCGGCAGGGGAGGAGCCGCCGAAATACAGCGGCGGGTAGGGCTGCTGTATTGCCGGATGGAATAGCTGGCCGTTGCGGATGCGGAAGTGCTTGCCTTCGTAGCTGACGGTCTCTCCCTGCAGCAGTTTGCGCCAGATGGTGAGGTATTCGTCGGCAGCTTCGTAGCGTTCGTCATGTTTCAGGAAGACGCCGTCGGCTTCCAGTTCCGTGGCATCTCCCCCAGGCACCACGTTGAGCAGGAGGCGGCCGTTCAGGGCCTGGTCCAGTGTTGCGGCTTGCCTTGCCGACGGGCCGGGGCCGCCCAGTGAGGTCCTCAGCGCTACCAGCAGCTTGATGCGCCGGGTCACCGGGACCAGGCTGGCAGCCACTACCCATGGGTCCAGGCAGGACGCTCCCGTCGGGATCAACAATCCATCGTAGCCCAGCGTTTCGCTGGTCACCGCGATCTGGCGCATGTAGTCCAGCGTGGGCGCTCGGCCGAAATCGGATTTGCCCAGGTAACGTGTGTCGCCCGACGTGGGGAGGAACCAGAAGAGTTCTAATGACATGCCAGAGTTTCCTTTTGCTTTTTTCGCTTTGGCGTTATTAGAACGCTCCGTTCTCTTTGTGGCTAAGAATGTTTTCTTCTTTCCTTAGTTGGTTTTTGGTTTTTGTTGTCTTGGCTGTTTGTTTTTCTGGTTGTTAGGTTTGGGGTAGTCTGCACGGAATGCTTTCCTGTGCTCTAGCTTAATTATTTTCTTTCTCCGGTCGGAAGGACGCGCCGGGGGCGGCCCGGCAGCCGCTCACTTTTCTTGTCTCGCCAAGAAAAGTAAGCAAAAGAAGGCGACCCCAAAGAGCCATCCCTCCTCCGGAGGGTCCCCGCCGCAGCAGAGCGAAAAGTGGGAAGGATAGAGTCGCTTCGCTCCGACTATCCTTCTGATCCACTTTTCGCTCCGCTGCGGCGGCTGGCTCTATGGGGACGGCAACCCCCACGGGCTCGCCTCCGGCCTCGCCACATCTCCGACTCGCCTTCGGCTTTGCGTTGGCTCGCCTGCGGCATCGACCTTTTGATCGTTCCCACTCCCGCTCTGGGTTTTGGTTTTTTCCTTTTGTGTTTTTTTGTTTTTTTGTTTAAATAATTTCCGTTCGTTCGCCCTGAGTAGTTGCGCAGCGACGTATCGAAGGCTAGAGAACGCCAAGACAAAGCCGAAGGCGAGTCGGAGGGGGTGCGATGCCGAAGGCGAGCCGTTTCGGCTGTCCGCATCTGCGCCGCCGCTTCAGCACCCAATAAAACGGATCAGAAAAATAACCGGAGCGAAGCGACTTTATTTTTCCCGTTTTATTGGGTGCTGAAGCGGGGACCCTCCGAAGGAGGGCGGCGCAGTTGCGGTCGCCTTCTTTTGCTTACTTTTCTTGGCGAGACAAGAAAAGTGAGCGGCTGCCGGGCCGCCCCCGGCGCGTTCTTCCGACCGGAGAGAGATAAGAATTAAGCTAGAGCGCAGGAAGAAATTGGGTGCAGACTACGCCAAACCTAACAACCAGAAAAGCACCCAGCCAAGACAAGACAAGACAAGACAAAAAACCAAATCAACCACCGATCAAAGCCCCACGATATTCACCAATCCATTTGGCAAACAATTGCGCCTCAGCCCCCGCCTGCAAGCTGATCCCGAGGTAGTAGGGTGCGAGGGTCAAGCGCAGATCAGGGAAGGGACACACCAGCCGCCCCGAGCGCAGATCGTTGTCCGCAAGTGATACGGGCGACAAGGCCACCCCCAGCCCATCCATGACCGCCTGCAATACAAAATGCACGTGATCGAAATGCAGCATCGCCTGCGAGCGTGAGCGCTTCAAACCGGCCAGCTTGCGCCAGTCTTCCCAGTCATTGCGCCGGCTGCGCGACACCAGCACGGTATGCCGCGCCAACTGCGACACGTCTTCCAGCGGCATGGATTGCAGCAGTGCAGGAGAAGCCACCAGCACCAGCTCATCCTCCATGAACCGCTGCACCTTCAGGGTCTCCGGCCAGTTGGTCTCCCCCCGCCGTATCGCGATATCAAACGAAGAGCCCGCCTTGCCCACGGTCGCCGTACTGGTCACCACCTGGGGCGCAATCCCCGGATACCGCTCCACAAAATCGGACAAATGCGGAATCAGCCAGCGCACCGCAAAGGAAGGTCGCACATTGATGACCACCGTGCGCGTGGGCGCATCCCGCATCACCCGCCGCGCTGCATTGGCGAGAATATCGAGCGCCGGACTGGCCTCCTCAAAGAACTGCCGCCCACGCTCGGTCAGCAACACCTGCCGCGTGCGCCGCTCGAACAAAGGCATGCCGAGATAGTCTTCAAGGTTCTTGATCTGGCGGCTGATCGCGCCATGTGTGACATTGAGCTCCTGCGCCGCAAGCGTGAAACTCTGGTGACGGGCCGCTGCCAGAAAGGCGCGGATGGCATTGAGCGGAAGGGTGAGATCGGCCATGCGTCAAATATTATCACGCATGCCCGGAATTAATATCGTTTGTCAGCCCACCCCGCGCGGCGCATCATCGGCCCCCATGACCACGCCAGACCACCGCCAGGCCGATATCGATTCGCGCCACGCCGCCATGTCGCTCTCGGCCGCCTTGCCCTGCGATATCGTCCTCTACCTGCTGCTGCCCATGTACGCCGCCCAGTTCCACGTCAGCCTCGCCGAGGCCGGCGTGCTGCTCGCGGCCAACCGCCTGGTGCGCATCGCCGGCTACCGCTGGGTCGCCAGCTTCTACGCACAACGCGGCGACCGCCCCACCTGCACCCTGGCCGTCTGCGCCGCCATCCTCTGCGCCCTCGGCTATACGGTCGCCAGCGGCTTCTGGGCCCTGCTGCCACTGCGCCTGCTGTGGGGCATGGCCTTCGCCGGACTCAACCTCTCCACCCAGGCCATGTCCACCGCCAACCCCCAGGGCGCAGCCCGCCGCTCGGGACGCTCGCGCGGCGTGATCGCCATCGGCCCCATGCTCTGGCTGCCCACCGCAGCACTGCTGGCACCCCACATCGGCCCGCGCATGGTGTTCGCCCTGGTGGCGACCACCGCGCTGCTGGGCCTGCTGGCCGCACGCCGCCTGCCCCGGCACGCCTACGCACCGCCCCAGCCACGCCGCTGGAAACTGCCCAATGCCCTGGACTGGTGGTCCTTCCTCGAAGGGCTGACCCTGGATGGCCTCTTCATCGTCGGCCTGGCCTACATGAGCAAGCAATCCTTCGGCGCTGATGGCGAACTGGTGGCGGGAGTATTGATGGCGCTGCGCTACGCCGGGGAAATCGTCCTCAGCCCCCTGGGTGGATGGCTGGCCGAACGCTTCGGTGCGGTGAAAGTACTGGTGACGCTGTCACTGGCCACCTGCGTGGCGCTGGTGGGCTTCGGCGGTGGATTGCTGTGGCTCTTCGCCGGCCTCATCGTGATCCTGCGGGCCCTGCAACTGCCGCTGCTGGCCCCCATCGTTGCCGCCCGCACGCCGCCCGCACAGCGCGTGCATGCGCTGGCAGGACGCGCGATCTGGCGGGACATCGGCGCCGGCATGGGGCCGATGCTGGCCGGGCTGCTGCTGCCGGTGATGACTTCGCTCTGGCTCTACAGCCTGGCAGCCACGGCCCTGGCCCTGGCCGCCATTGCCTGCGGACGCGCTCCGGTGCCGCTGGCGGCAACTGCGCAGGGGCAGCATGGCGGGTGAGGGGGCCGCCTTATGCGGCCAGCGGATATCGATGCGCTGATCGATTCGTTCACAAGCAGGCAGCAGCTGGCTAGCATGAGGCTCATTCTTCATCCCTCAGCCTGCGGAGCTCGCATGAACGAACCTCACATCTACCAGGAACTGGGCAGCTATGCCCTCGAACCCTTGCAGCCCGGCGAGCGCAAGCTCATCGGGCTGGTCTTCGTGTTTGGCCTGGCATTGCTGGGCGGCTTGTTCTTCCTGCAGCGCTGGCTGCCGCTGGGCGCCTGAAACCCGGCTCCCCCTCAGGGCTGGCGGCAATCACTCAACATCTCCGCCTGGGAGATGTTGCTGCCGGGCGGCACGCTGTGCGTGAGCCAGACATTGCCGCCGATGACCGAGCCGCGCCCGATGGTGATGCGGCCCAGCAAGGTCGCGCCGGCATACACCACCACGTCATCCTCGACGATCGGATGGCGCGCAATTCCCTTGACCAATGAACCGTCCGGCTCCTGCGGGAAACGCTTGGCGCCCAGCGTCACGGCCTGGTACAGGCGCACGTTGCGGCCAATGATGGTGGTCTCGCCGATCACCACCCCCGTACCATGGTCGATGAAGAAACTGGGGCCGATCTGCGCGGCCGGGTGGATGTCGATGCCGGTGGCCGAATGCGCAATGTCGGCAATGAGCCGCGCCAGCAGCGGCGCCCCCAGCTGATGCAGGGCATGCGCCAGGCGGTGATAGATGATCGCCGTCGTGCCCGGATAGCACAGCAGAATCTCCGAAATGCTGGAGGCCGCCGGATCCCCGTGATACGCGGCCTGGATATCGCTGACCAGGATGTCCCGCACCGACGGCAACTGATGCGCAAAGTCCCGCGTGATGGCCGTGGCGCGCTCGCGCAGCAGGCCATCCTCCTCCACGTCACTGCTGAAATAGAGGCTCCGCCGCACCTGCTCGCGCAGGATGGACAAGGCGGCATTCAACTGGCTCCCAACGAAATAATCGATGGTCTCATCGGATAAATCGGTATGGCCGTAATGCGTGGGGAACAGCGCGGCCTGCAGATGCTGCAACAGTTTCTGCATGGCTTCCCGCGAGGGGAGTTCGCGGATCTCGCCGCGGTAGCGGATCTTGTTGGTGACTTCGCGCGAGGTGCGCAGGCCGGCGACGACGGCAGACAAGCCCAGGCCCGCAGACTCGACCGAGTCAGCCAGCGCGTTCAGTTCGGGGATGTGAGTAGGTTCCATGCCCGCATGCTATCAAAAATGCGCGCGGGGCGCCGGGCAGGCAAAGAGGAGAGGGGAGACACCAGGAAGAGCGATTCGCGGCGCCCAGTTCTATCTGAAAAGTGGCGCCGCTGTTGAATCTGCTCTGGGAATGGACTTTAACCTTGAATCAAGGTTCCTGCAAAGGATCATTGCGCATATCCATATGCCGTTTTGATCTGCCGCAAATCCTCCTCTCCAGGCCCCGGATATTCGGTCCGCCCGGCAGCCTGGCGCGATGCACGCCGGCGGCCCTCAGGAATTTCCTGATCTGTTTGGCCCGCGTGTCAGGAAGCTCCCGATAGGAGCCGGTCAGGCAACCACGTAAAGTTCACCCATACCAGATGCAGCCGTTGCGCTGCGCCTTCCCGGCCACCGGCCCGGAAAGCGACTCTGGCCGAATTGTTGTGCTGACGTCCCGCCCATGCCGTGCCGGGACATCGCGACAGGATTACCGGGAAGCCCTGAGGGGGGCTTACTTTTGGGCGTACTTCCGCAAGGAAGTGCGCCCTTTTTTTGTTTGTGATGCAATACGGGCTCCATCAGATTTCTCTAACCAAGGAGGAGCTTTCATGCCAGAGCTGCGTATTTTGCCGTCTCCGCGGACGCTGCTGTTGCTGCTGTCCATCTTGCTCATTCCCGCCGCAGCAGCGCGCGCGCAGGTTCCCGTGGCGGTGCCGGCCGCAGTTCCGGTACCGGCCGCAGCGGCTGCGCCCACGCCGGTGGCCAGCGACATTACCCGCAGCTGCGCCGCCGGCAGCGGCTGCGTGCTGACCTGCCTGAACATGGCCGCTGAAACTGTCATGACCGAGACCGCCACGCGGGCCGTGCGTATCATTTCGCTCTCCAACGGCAACAGCGAATTCCGCATGGACAATGGCAACGCCGGCATCAACGTCATCCTGGTCTCGCATGACAACCTGATGTGCAAGCTCAGCGGCGGCATTTGAGGGCAGCTGGTATGCATGGCGCGACTTATCCGCTTTTCTTCTATGCACAGGAGGAATGATTCGTTCGCAGCCTGCAGGGGGCTGGCTAACCTGTGAGGCTCGATGTATCGACCTCAACCATGAAAGACGGAGCCCCCATGCCGCAGTACGAAGACAAACGCCAACGCACCCTCGCCACCGTGGAATTGAACAGCAGGCGCCGCCGCCTCATCGGTGCCGGGCTGGCACTGGGTGCGGCCGGTGCGGCTGCGGCCTTCAGTCCACGCCTGGCGCACGCGGCCACGCGCCAGCTGCGGGTGGGCTACCAGAAAGGGGCGCTGAGCATCATCCGCGCGCACGGCACGCTGGAGCAGCGCCTGGCCCCGCTGGGGGCCACCGTGAAATGGGTGGAGTTCAGCGCCGGTCCGGTGCAGCTCGAAGCGCTGGGCGCGGGCTCGATCGATTTCGGCGACGTCGGCGAAGCACCGCCCATCTTCTCGCAGGCGGCGGGCACACCGCTGGTCTACGTGGGGGCTACCGTGCCGCGTCCCTATGTGGAGGCGGTGCTGGTCAAGGATGACAGCCTGCAGACACCGGCGCAGTTGAAGGGCAAGCGCATCGCCTTGAACAAGGGTTCGAATGTGCATTACTTCCTGGTCAAGCTGTTGGAAAAGCATGGCCTGCGATATGGCGACGTGACCCCGGTCTGGCTGGCGCCAGCCGATGCGCGCGCCGCGGTTGAACGCGGCTCGGTGGATGCCTGGGCCATCTGGGAGCCGTATCTGGCGGCCGCCCAGCAGACCCTGAAGGCGCGCATCCTGGCCGACGCCGACGGTGTGGTCAAGAATCGTGCCTATTATTTTTCGACCCGTGATTACGCGCGGGACAATGGCGACCTGATCCGCATTGCGCTGGAAGAGCTGGGCAAGGTGGATGAGTTTGCCAAAACGCGCCCCGATGATTACGCCAGCGAACTGGCCGGTATCCTGGGCCTGCCCAAGAGCGTGCTGGACGTAGTGGTCCGCCGCTACACCTACGGCACCTTGCCGATCACCCATGCCATTCTCGACGAGCAGCAGCAGATCGCCGATACCTTCCTCGATCTCAAGCTGATCCCGAGGAAGATCAACCTGCGCGAGACGGCGCCGCCCTGGCTGGCGTAAGGCCACTCACGCCCCAAAGACAAGGCCGCCGCAGGGTTCTCCTGCGGCGGCCTTGTCTTTCTTGGGTAGCGGTCGATCAGGCCTTGAACTGCAGCGCGTTGGTCAGGTCGCCCATGGGTTGCTGGCCGCGCGCGATCATGGCGTCGTCACGTTCCTTGAGGCCGTCCAGTTTTTCCAGGCCGAAGGTGCGAGTGATGAGGCGCAGGATGGAGGCGGTGTCATAGACCGTGTGATCCACCGTCCCCTTGCGGGCGAAGGGCGAGATCACCAGTGCCGGCACGCGCGTGCCCGGACCCCAGCGGTCGCCCTTGGGCGGGGCCACGTGATCCCACCAGCCGCCGTTCTCGTCGAAGGTGATGACCACCACCATGTTCTTCCACTGCGGGCTGGCCTGCAGGCTCTTGACGATGTGGGCGATGTGGCGGTCACCCGAAGCGATGTCGGCATAGCCGGCGTGCAGGTTGAGGTTGCCCTGCGGCTTGTAGAAGGTCACCGGCGGCAGGCGGCCCGCTTCGACATCGGCCAGGAAACGGTTGGTGCGCGACTCGTCGCCCAGGCCGCCATCCCGCAGGCGCTTGTTGCGCTCGGCAGGATTTTCCGGACCCAGGTTCTTGAAGTAGTTGAAGGGCTGGTGGTGGTACTGGAAATTGGGGATCTTGGGGATGCCCTTGGAATCCTTGAACTCATCCAGCGTGGCCTGCCAGGCACCGGCGTACCAGGCCCAGTCGATGCCCTTCTTGTTGAGCTTGTCGCCGATGTGCTCGTGCGTCTGCGGCACCAGCACGCTGGGCTGGTTGGGTTCGGCATAGGCCGGGTTGTTGCGGTCGCGGCTCCAGGTCGGCCAGTACGGCGGAGCCATGGTATTGACCGCGTAGCCGTCCGGGGTGAGCGCGCTGGGGCCGAATTTCGGCGGGCCTTGCAGGGCGCTGGCCGGGCTGCCTTCGGCCGGCACCAGTTCCGGCGAGAGCGGATCGTTGTTCCTGGTCTTGGCCACTTGCGTGCGCGAGACCGAGCTCATCACGTTGGGATAGTAGGGCGCAGTGGCGCAGATCAGGTACTGGTGGTTCAGGAAGGAGCCGCCGAAGGCGCCCTGGAAGAAGTTGTCGCACAGCACGAACTCGCGCGCCACGTCCCACAGGCGCAGGTTGTAGCGGGTGTCCGCATAGTGGCCCATGGTCAGGCCGCCGGAATCGGCCCAGGCGACGAAGCCGTCGTTCTTGCCGCCGTTGATCTGCATCTGGTTCTGGTAGAACACGTGCCACAGGTCACGCGTGACCAGGGAGAGCGGCAGGGCTTCGCCTTGCGGGCCCTTGAGGGCATAGGGCGCGTTGGGCAAGTTGGTCTGGTACTGCTTGCCGCCGGCATAGTTGACGCCTTCCACGCTCTGGTCCTGGATCAGCACGCCATTCCAGGCCGGCGGCAATTCCTTGAGCAGGCTGCCGTCACGGTCGCGCTGCTGGTAGTCCGAGGGCTTGAGCGAGGAGAGCGGCTTTTCCAGGCCAGGGAAATCGGCGAAGAGATTGTTGAAGCTGCGGTTCTCGGCGTAGATCACCACGATGGTCTTGACGTTCTCGCGCAGGGCGCGGTCCAGCGCGGCGGACTCGGCCGGGTTGCCGCTGGGGTAGGGCACCGGGCCCTGGCCTTCAGTGGCGCAGGCGGCCAGGGTGGTGCCGGCACTGAGGGCCGCCATGCTGCCCAGGAAGCGGCGGCGGCCGGGTTGTTGCGGGATCTGGGGGGTATCGCCGGACGCAGGCTGGCTGCCGGCGATGTCGTCGTCGTGCTTGCTCATGGATGGATTTCCTGTCGGATATTGTTGTGAGGTTTGGCGCGTTGCGGGGCCAGCTTAGCGCGACCTTGTGACAAGGATGTGTCTTTTCGCTCAGGCTTGCAATCAAGAAAATGATGAATCCTGCACCAAGAGACAGTGAAAGATTAGGTAAAACAGGGGCTAGGATGCCATCCATGCGCCGCGCACCGCCTAAAATGCGGCGACCGCCCCGGTTGCGCCGGGTGTTCCAGACCCGCGGCCGGGTCAGGCCGGCGGGCCTTGCCAGGGGATGGCAGGCCATGCCGATGCCGTTGCGGTTCTGTTTGCCGAGGGATTCATCATGCTCAAAGTTGCCCAATATTTTCTGATCGGTGCGAGCTACTGTGCCTGCATGCTTTTCATGCTGGTGCTGGCCATTACCGAGCCACTCTCCTGAAGTCGCCGGGCAAGACACGGCTTGGCGCGATAACGTCTCTGCAGCGTCCTAGCGGCGCTGCAGGACCGGTTTGCCTGAGCGGTTGACCGCGATGAACAAGCCCATCAATGCCACGAAGGCCGCCAGCAGCAGGCTGGCGTTGAGGATCACGCGCGGGTAGCCGAGCGCGTTGACGTCGATGAAGGGATACGGGTAGAAGCCCGAGAGTGCCCCCCGCCACAAGGTCAGCAGCAGGTAGCCCAGCGGATAGACCAGCCACAGCAGCGACTTGCGTAGCGAGGCCTGGAAGACCGGTACGAAAAAAATCCAGTACACGATCGCCAGCAGCGGCACCACGGTGTGCAGGCTCTCGTTGACCAGCGCGCGGAACCCGGTCGGGGTCCACAGGTGGCGCAGCAGCAGGTTGTAGGCGATGCCCACGAAGGCGAGGTAGGTCACCACGGCCGAGATGACCGAGGCTTGCCGGAAGAAGCGGCTCATCGGTGACTTCAGCGACAGCGCCAGCGACGTAAAGCACAAGGCACTCATGAGGATGGTGAGGTTGGTCAGGTACATGGTCAGCCTGTCCAGTCCATCGAGGATGCCGCCGCCGCGCGCCAGCAGGCGGTTGATGGTGATGTCGGTCTGCGCCACGAAGGCGAACCAGCTGATCATGGCGATCAGGCCGGCCAGGGTGCGTGCTGCGGTGGAATTGCGGCGCGCCGGGAAGAGATGGGCGCCAAAGGAATCCAGTGATTCCGGCGAAGGGATCCTATCGTTGCTCATGGTGTCGTCAGGGAAGAGGAGAGGGGCCGGGCCGGGGCGGGTGCAAGCCGCTGGCCGGGCAATGGGTCACATCATAAATCGCCTGCCGCGCTTGTGCTTGCCCCGATGACATTCATTTTCAACGCTTACATCACGACACATCGTGCGCCGTCCCTTGCGCGGCGATGGCGCGGCCTTGCTCTGCTGCATGAATCTGGCTCATCCGTGGATTGAATTGCGTTCATCCATGGCTGCGGGATGGATGCTGTTCGCCCCTCTTTCAATCGATGGAATCACCGCTTGAATTCTAAGTTTTTTGCCGTGGTGTGGAGGTGAATATGGATCGTGGCAGAACTCGACCTATTCGTTGAAAGCCATATCCAGAGCGGGTGTTGATGGGGGTGGTGTCGCCATGAGGCGACGCCATTGTTCTAACAACTGTTACATTTTTTTTAGTTACAAGGCACTTCAAAATATAAATAATTTGCCCTGTATTCATTGCGAAATGCGCCGCTGAAAAAACAGTGTCCACTGTTACAAATTTGCGGTGAACTTTGCAAAAGGCATCCTGCCGAATCGCACAGGTTTCCTCGCGGACAATGTCCGGATACATCGCGTTCGGACACTCCGTTTCTCAGGCGGATGTTGGCGTGGGATCCCTCTTCGTCGTCTTGTCGGCCTTGTCGGCAGGTGGACGCGCCGCCCCACGTTGCCGGTTTTTCCGATGACCGTGCGGGGGCGATTTTCAGCCACCGCGCTTGCGGTGAGCGTCACGACCTCGTCTTGCGCACCTTGGCGCAGGCTTATTTTTCGCGCGTAGATTTTTACGCATCAGGCACTACCATTTCAGGAGATCACATGCTTCGCTCGGAATCCCTCTTCGGCAAACGCGAAACCAGTTCGACCAATTCCCCGTTCAGCAGTGCGGGCAACGTCTCTTCTACACCAGGCGGCAATGTGACCAGCGTGAACAAACCTACCCAATATCCCTCTTCCGTTTCCAGCACCGCACCGGCCGCGACCGAGGAGAGCGGCAGCAAGCTGACCGTCGGCCCCAACATCAAGGTCAAGGGTGAGATCGAGGACTGCGACACGCTCGTCGTCGAAGGCAAGGTGCAAGCCACCATCAACTGCCGTGTGGTGCAGATTGCCGAGCGTGGTGCCTTCAAGGGTTCTGCCGAGATCGACTTGGCCGAGATCCGTGGCGAGTTCGATGGTGACCTCACCGTGCGCCAGAAGCTGGTGATCTATTCCAGCGGCAAGGTGACCGGCAAGATTCGTTACGGCAAGCTGGTGATCGAAGAAGGTGGCCAGTTGGCCGGTGACCTGCAGGTGGGCGGCGGTCACGAGCAAAAGGATTTGTTGCAGAAGACGGCCTGAGCTCCCCTGCGGATGGTGGCGAGTACGCAGTCTCGCGCGCCATCTGGTGAGCAGGTCTCCTGAGGCCGGGCCAGCGGGGCGTGTTGTTGGTCTGGTTTCCATTTGGAAATAATTTCCGGGGCAGGGTGCGATTTGTTGTCAAATCGTGCCGATCTGCCGTGATTTTTGTTGGAATGACCTTGCTTTGACGCGTCTGGCGGGCGTTTGCGCGCGCCGGATTTGTCCGCATGGCCCGGCCGTGCGACAATAGCGCTTTTCGTTCTTGCGTCCTTTGGCCCGGTCAGCCGGGCCGGTGCTGCCCTTGCGTGGGGCCGCCGACAGGACGCTGGCGCTTCTCGGTTTCATTCCTCAGTTCACTCATGGCTCACCCGGAATACATTCTTACCTTGTCCTGCCTGGACCAGCGCGGCATCGTGCATCGCGTCTCGGGCTTCCTGGCCGATCACGGCTGCAACATCATCGACTCGGCGCAGTTTGGCGATGCGCAGTCCAAGCTGTTCTTCATGCGCGTGCATTTTTCTGCGGAAGATGCGGGCGTGTCGGATGCGGTCTTGCGTGCGGATTTCGGCGTGCTGGGCGATTCGCTGCAGATGAACTGGCAGTTGCATGATGCAGGCAAGAAGCCGCGTGTGATGCTGATGGTCTCCAAGATCGGTCACTGTCTCAACGATCTGCTGTTCCGCTACAAGAGCGGTTTGCTGCCGGTGGAGATTCCGGCCATCGTCTCCAACCATACTGATTTTTATCAGCTGGCTGCGAGCTACAACATTCCTTTCCATCATCTGCCGCTGGCCACCGGCTCTTCCATCGAGACCAAGCGCGCCCAGGAACAGCGGATCATGGAAATCGTCGATGCCAACCAGATCGATCTGGTAGTGTTGGCGCGTTACATGCAAATCCTTTCGCCTGAGATGTGCGAGGCCTTGCGCGGGCGGGCGATCAATATTCACCACTCCTTCCTGCCTAGCTTCAAGGGCGCCAAGCCTTACTATCAGGCGCATGATCGCGGCGTCAAGTTGATCGGGGCAACCGCGCACTTCGTCACCGGCGATCTGGATGAAGGTCCCATCATCGAGCAAGGCGTCGAACGCGTCGATCACTCCATGGGGCCAGATACCCTCACCGCCATCGGACGCGATATCGAATGCGTCGTCCTGGCGCGCGCTGTCAAATGGTTTACCGAGCATCGTATCTTGCTCAATGGACATAAGACCGTGATCTTCAACTGATCCGCTGGGCTTCTTCTTGGACGCCGTCCGGCCTTTGGTCGGGCGGCGTTTTTGTTTTTGTTGTCTTGGCTGCGTGCTTTTTTGGTTGTTAGGTTTTGGGTAGTCTGCACGGAATGCTTTCCTGCGCTCTAGCTTAATTATTTTCTTTCTCCGGTCGGAAGGACGCGCCGGGGGCGGCCCGGCAGCCGCTCACTTTTCTTGTCTCGCCAAGAAAAGTAAGCAAAAGAAGGCGACCCCAAAGAGCCAGCCCTCCTCCGGAGGGTCCCCGCCGCAGCAGAGCGAAAAGTGGGAAGGATAGAGTCGCTTCGCTCCGACTATCCTTCTGATCCACTTTTCGCTCCGCTGCGGCGGCTGGCTCTATGGGGACAGCAACCCCCACGGGCTCGCCTTCGGCCTCGCCGCGTCTCCGACTCGCCTTCGGCTTTGGGTTGGCTCGCCTGCGGCATCGACTGGTCGATCGTTCCCACTCCCTTTCTGGGTTTGAGTTTGGATATTTTCTTTTTAGTTTTTATTGTTTAAATAATTTCCGTCCGTTCGCCCTGAGTAGTCGCGCAGCGACGTATCGAAGGCTAAAGAACGCCAACCCGAGGCCGAAGGCGAGTTGTGTCCTTTGCGATGCCGAAGGCGAGCCGTTTCGGTTGTCCGCATCTGCGCCGCCGCTTCAGTACCCAATAAAACGGATCAGAAAAATAACCGGAGCGAAGCGACTTTATTTTTCCCGTTTTATTGGGTACTGAAGCGGGGACCCTCCGAAGGAGGGCGGCGGAGTTGCGGTCGCCTTCTTTTGCTTACTTTTCTTGGCGAGACAAGAAAAGTGAGCGGCTGCCGGGCCGCCCCCGGCGCGTTCTTCCGACCGGAGAGAGAACAGAATTAAGCTAGAGCGCAGGAAAGCATTCCGTGCAGACTACGCCAAGCCTAACAACCAGAAAAGCACGCAGCCAAGACCAAAAAAACTCAGCCTCCAACAACCGGATACTGCTCCCGCATCACCCGCTTGTTGAGCTTCCCGACGCTGGTACGCGCCAATTCAGGAACAAACCGCACCCGATCCGGCACGCCATAGCGAGAGATGCTCCCAGCCTCGGCTGCAGCCATCACATGCTGCCGGATATCCTCTTCGGAAACCGCAGTCACATCCTTTTTCAGGACGACCAGCGCAACCGGCCGCTCCCCCCACTTACCGTCCTGCACCCCGATGACGGCCGTCTCAGCCACAGCCGGATGCCGCGCAATGATGTCCTCGATCTGCAGCGAAGAGACCCACTCGCCGCCGGTCTTGATGACATCCTTGATCCGATCCGTGACCTGCAGATAGCCTTCGGCATCGATATGCCCGATATCCTGGGTATGCAACCACCCCCCACGCCACAATTCTTCAGAGGCTTCCGCCTGATGCAGATATCCCTGTGTCAGCCAGGGCGCACGCACCACCACTTCGCCGGTGCTCTTGCCATCCCGCGGACAATCATTCATCTCGCCATCCACCGTGCGCAAGGCCACCAGGAGCAGCGGCCGCCCGGTCTTCACGCGCAGCGCGGCTTCGCGCTCGCCGCCCAGCTCCTCGGTCGGCACCTGGGCCAGCGTCAATACCGGACACGTCTCCGACATCCCGTAACCGGTAAAGACATCAATCCCCCGATCCCGCGCCATGCGCGCCAGACTGCCCGTCATCGCCGAACCGCCGATGATCATCTTCCATCCCGACAGATCCACCTCCCGCGCCTTCTCGGAGGTCAACACCATCTGCAAAATGGTCGGCACACAATGCGAGAAGGTCACCTTCTCCTCACGGATCAGCTTGCAGATCGTGTCCGGCACATAGCGCCCCGGATACACCTGCTTGACCCCCGCCATCGTCGCCACATAAGGCAGCCCCCAGGCATGCACATGGAACATCGGCGTCAACGGCATGTAGACATCGTCCCGATGCAACCGCCCCTGCTGCGGGGCCAACGCCAGCCCGGCCGTGGTGCCCAGCGTATGCAGGACCAGTTGCCGATGGCTGAAATACACGCCCTTGGGCAAGCCCGTGGTGCCAGTGGTGTAGAAGGTCGTCGCGCGCGCGTTCTCGTCAAAGTCCGGGAAGTCATACTGCGCAGCCGCCTGCGCCAGCAACGCTTCGTATTCCCCCGCAAAGCCCGGCCCCTGCGGGCAGGCACTGCCATCGTCGGTCAGCAGTACGCAGCGCGTGAGGGTGTTCAACTCGCCACGAATCTGCTTCAACACCGGCATGAAATCCGAATTCACCAGCAAGACATCGGCCTGCGCATGATTGAGGGTGTAGGCAATCTGCTCCGGCGAGAGCCGCACATTCACCGTCTGCAACACGCAGCCCATCATCGGCACCGCAAAGAAACACTCCAGATAACGATTGCTGTCCCAGTCCATCACCGCCACCGTATTGCCGGCCTGCAGACCCATTTCCTTGAGCACATTGGCCAGCCGCTGCACGCGCTCGTAAAAACCCGCATAGGTCAGGCGGCGCGCACCGTAAATGATTTCCTGATCGGGGACAGTGGCCAGGGCGCTGTGCAGCAACTGCTTGATCAGCAGCGGATAGCCATAGGCCGACGGGGTTTGCTCGATCGCTTGGGACATGCCGGAGTCTCCTCTGTTGTGCGGCGGCAGGGCCGCCTCTTATGGATGGATGAAACGAACTCCGATCATACCGCCAAGTCTCCCGCAGGATGGTCGCCGGGACGACGAAATTGTGGATCGTCCCGGCACCCCTTGAGTGGTCAGCGCTTTTCTTCCAGCGAGGTCACGGTCAACGCACCATCGACGCGGTCGGCGGTGAAGCTGATCTTCTCGCCTTCGCGCGCCCGCGCCAGGATCTCGGGATCGGCCTTGAACACCATCGTCATCCCGCCCATCTGCAGATTGGGAATCTCCGCATGGCGGATGGTGAGCTTGCCCGTGCTGGTGTCGACCTTGCGGATTTCGCCATCCACTTTGGGCGCATCGCCCTGCGCGTGCGCCGCCAGCGCGGTCAAACAAAGGGCCGTGGTGAGGAGGAGGGGTCGTAACATGGTCTTTCCTTTCGTGAAGTTCTCAGCGACGCAAGCTCGCTGATCCAAAAACAATGATGTAAAAATCTGATGACAGAGGTGCTCAACAAGTCGTTTATTCAATGATGCCCTTGATGCCCGCCCGGCTTGATGACCTCCAGCGTGGCCGGCGTAGCCGGGCCGGATGGCGCTGCCCGCCGTGCTTCGGGCATCTCACCCTGCCATTCCCGCGCCACCGTGCCGGCCGGTGCGCGATACCAGCCCGGATCGCGGTAATCATCCCGCGCCAGGTTGCGCCGAACCTTCACCGTGCTGAACATGCCGCCCATCTCGATGGGGCCATACGGTCCGCGCCCGGTCATCATGGGCAGGGTGTTGTCGGGCAGGGGCATCTCCATCTCGCCCATCGATCCCCCCTTGTCACCCATGGCCATGTAGTCCGGGATGAGACGGCTGATCTTGCTGACGACCTTGGACTGGTCCACCCCAATCATGGTCGGCAGGTCATGGCCCATGGCGTTCATGGTGTGATGCGCCTTGTGGCAGTGCAGGGCCCAGTCGCCTTCCTCGGTGGCATCGAACTCGATGGCCCGCATCTGGCCCACCGCAATGTCGGTGGTGACCTCGGGCCAGCGCGCGGCGGGTGGCACCCAGCCGCCATCGGTGCCGGTCACGCTGAACTCGTGGCCGTGCAGGTGCAGCGGATGATTGGTCATGGTGAGATTGCCCACGCGGATGCGCACGCGGTCGTTCTGCCGCACCACCAGCGGGTCGATGCCGGGGAAGGCGCGGCTGTTCCAGGTCCACAGGTTGAAGTCCAGCATGGTGCTCACCTTGGGCACCGAGGCCCCCGGCGCGATGTCGTAGGCATTCATCAGGAACACGAAATCCCGATCTACCCGCATGACACCCGGATCCTTGGGATGCGTCACCCAGAACCCCATCATGCCCATGGCCATCTGCACCATCTCGTCGGCATGCGGGTGATACATGAAGGTGCCGGCGCGCCTGGCAGTGAACTCATACACATAGGTCTTGCCCGGCGGGATGGCCGCTTGCGTCAGGCCCGAGACGCCATCCATGCCATTGGGCAGACGCTGTCCGTGCCAGTGCACCGAGGTCGCTTCGGGCAGCTTGTTGGTCACGAAGATGCGCACCTTGTCGCCTTCCACCACCTCGATGGTCGGGCCGGGGCTCTGGCCGTTGTAGCCCCACAGCCTGGCCTTCATGCCGGGCGCAATCTCGCGCTCCACGGCTTCGGCGATCAGGTGGAATTCCTTGACGCCGTTCTTCATGCGCCAGGGCAAGGTCCAGCCATTGAGCGTGACCACCGGCTGGTAAGGGCGGCCAGTGGCGGGTTGCAGCGGAGGCTGCGTGGCGGCGCTGGTTTGCAGCGGGGCTTCAGGCAGGCCGGCGGCACCGGCGCGGCTGACGGCACCGGCCGTTACGGCGAGCGCCGCGCCTTGCAGGAAGTGGCGGCGCGCTTTGTCGTTCGGGTTCATGGTTGCTTTCCTGGTTGGGGACGGCCACCCAGCGCCTGTTGCAGGCTGGCGTCGGCGATCCAGAAATCACGCTGGGCATCGATGGCGGCATTGACCGTGGCCGCCTGTTCGCGCGCATCGGCCAGCAAGGCGAAGACGCTGATGAGCATGCCGTTGTAGCGCAGCAGGTTTTCTTCGGCGATGCGCTGGCGCAGCGGCACCAGTTCATCCTGGTAGCGCCGTGCCAGCGCAAAGGCATCCTGCCGCTCACGCCAGGCCAGACGTGCCTGGGCGCGTGCATCGAGGAGAGCCGCAGCCAGCTTGTGCGCACCCTGCAGGTAGATGGCCTCGGCCTTGGCGGTGCGCGCCTCGCCCCAGTCGAAGAGCGGAATCTCCAACGAGATCTCGTAGCCGTTTTCATTGGGCTTGCTGCTCTCGGTGGTGCGCACCGCGCCCAGGTCCAGCACGTTGATGAAGCGGGTGGCGCGTGTCAGTCCCAGCGAAGCTTGCAGGCCTTCCAGTTCGGTGCGGGCGGCCTGGACGTCGAGGCGCTGCTGCAGGGCTTGCTGCTCGATGTCATCGACCGCCTCCAGCTGCTTGGGCAGGGACGGCAATTGCGCCGGCAACGCGAAATCCGGTGCCAGGCCCAGCAGGCGGGCCAGCGTTTCCTTGTGCTGCGCCGCTTGTCGGCGCGCCTGCTGCAGGCTGGCCTGCGCCTGGCCATAGAAGAACTGCTCGCGCGCACCATCGAGCTGGCTGATATTGCCCAGCCGCGCCATCTGCGCCGCCAGTTCATGCGCTGCCTCGGCCGCATCGGCCACCTGCTCCTGATACTGCAAGCCCTGCTGTGCGGCCACCGCCTGGTAGTAGGCCTGGCGCGTCTGCGCTGCGAGCGTCAGCACGCGCGCGGCCAGCGACAGGCGCACCTGCTCGAAGCGCCGCTGTTCAATGCGCGCAGTCGTCGGCATGGTGATGAGGCGCATCAGGCCCAGTGACAGGCTGCGCTCGATCTTGAGATCGTCGCCCGCATGGGTGCGCTTGAAGGAGAAACCGGGATTGGGCAGGCGGCCGGCTTGCACCAGGTCGGCCTCGGCCACGCCCAGCCCGGCGAAATCGGCCTGCAGGTCAGGATTGTGGAGGAGGGCGATCTGCACCGCATCGTCGGCACTGGCCAGTCGCGTTGCACCGCCCGCAGGGTCGTGCAGCAAGGCGCGCACGCGCTCGCTGCTGGCCTGGGTCTGTTGCGGGCTGCGGTTCCAGGCTGGCGCCTGGCCCAGGCGCTGCTGGCTGGTCTGCTCGACCTGGCCGAAACCGCCATCCGGCGACAGCTGCGCGCAGCCGGCCAGCAAGGCGCAGGCGGCCACGGTAGCGGCCCGCCAGGGACGTGAAACTTGGGGAATCATGGAATCCTCGTCTGATGATGATCGTCATGCCGCGCGCGCACTGACGTCAGCGCACACGAGGCTCAGGCGCACGCGAAGGTGCGCAGGGAGGGATCAGGCGAGGGCAGGGGGACGGTCGGGGTTTTCCGGCAGGTAGCCGACGAAGCCGGAAGCCGGCAGCGCAATGAATTCGCGCGAGGGAAGATCAGGCGCAGGCGGTGCGCTCAAAGCCAGCGGCAACAAGCCACCGACTGTGCAGGCGGCGCAGAAGCTGCAGGAGGAATGCGTGTGATGTGGCTGATGGGGCGTGTGGCTGGCGTCGGCAGAGGCGATCTGTGTTGCCGCCCCATGATCGGCATGATGGCCTTGATGGGCCTGCTGGTCATGATGCTGATGCTGCTCATGCTGCTCATGCTGCATCTGATGCGCTTGCACTGCCGGCGCATGATGCTGCACCGCCTGCTGCTGCGCAGGCGCGCAGGCCTGCAGCACGGCGGCGAAGCCCTGGACGGGAATCGCCAGCGCCAGCAGCCAGAGCAGGAGGAGTTTTGCGCGCAGCATCATGGGCGGCAGTATAGACCGGGGCCATCCCTGCGATCAACCTGTACGGCCAGTCTCAGGCCGTGGCCTTGCGTTGGCGCAAGCCGCGCACCAGGCGCAGGCCGTTGAAGACCACGATCAGGCTGGCCCCCATGTCGGCAAACACCGCCATCCACAGTGAACTCATGCCCACCAGCGCCAGCGTCAGGAACACCGCCTTGATGCCCAGCGCAATGCTGATGTTCTGCACCAGGACCGTGTGGGCCTTACGGCTCAGGCGAATGAAGTCGGGGATCTTGCGCAGGTCGTCATCCATCAGAGCCACGTCGGCCGTCTCCAGTGCGGTGTCAGTGCCGGCCGCGCCCATGGCGAAACCGATGTCGGCCCGCGCCAGCGCCGGGGCATCGTTGATGCCGTCGCCGACCATGCCCACTCCGCACACGCCATGGCGCGCACTGAGTGCTTCGATGGCCTTGAGCTTGTCTTCCGGCAGCTGGTCCCCGCGCGCATCGGCAATGCCGGTCTGGCTGGCAATGGCCTGTGCGGTATGGCTGTTGTCGCCGGTCAGCATGATGACTTCCACGCCCAGCGCACGCAGCTCGGCCACCGCTTCCTTGCTGCTGGGGCGCACGGTGTCGGCCACCGCCACCAGCAACTGCGGCTGGCCCTCGCGGCACAGCACGGTGGTGGTCTTGCCCTGCTTCTCGAAGGCTTGCAGGCGCGCCTCCAGCTCCGGGCTGCACTGGCCCAGCTCGTGCACCAGGCGGTGATTGCCCAGGTGAAGCAGTTGTCCGCCGATGCGCCCCTGCACGCCGCGTCCGGCCAGGGCGGCAAAGTCGCTCACCTCCAGGGTGACGATGTCTTCCTGAAGCGCAATGGCGCGCGAGACCGGGTGGTCCGAGCGCGATGCCAGCGAGACCGCCAGTTGCAGCAGCGCCTGTTGATCCGCCCCGGCTTGGAGCGAGACCACATCGGTCACGGCGGGCTTGCCGAAGGTAATCGTGCCGGTCTTGTCCAATGCCAGCGCGCGCAATTGGCGGCCTTGCTCCAGATAGACGCCGCCCTTGACCAGGATGCCATGCCGCGCCGCCGAGGCCAGTCCGCTGACGATGGTTACCGGCGTGGAGATCACCAGCGCACAAGGGCAGGCGATCACCAGCAGGACCAGCGCCTTGTACAGCCACGGCTGGAAGGGCGCACCCATCAGCAGCGGCGGCAGCACGGCCACCAGTAAAGCCATCAGCACCACCGCCGGGATGTAGTAGCGCGCGAAGTTGTCCACGAAGCGCTGGGTCGGGGCGCGCTGGCCCTGCGCCTGCTGCACGCTTTTGACGATGCGCGCCAGGGTCGAGTCGCCTTGCACGGCCGTCACGCGCATCTCGAAAGCGCCCTGTTCATTGATGGTGCCGGCAAAGACCGGGTCACCGGGCTGCTTCTGTACCGGTATGCTTTCCCCGGTGATGGAGGCCTGGTTGATGCTGGTGCTGCCTGACAGTACCAGGCCATCCAGCGGTACACGTTCCCCAGGCGCTACCCGTACAGTTTCATCCACTGTCACGGTACGGGCCGGTACAGTTGACCAGACACCGTCCGCGCCGCGCCGGGTCGCCATGTCGGGCGTCATGGCCATCAGGCCGGCAATGGCGTTGCGGGCGCGGTCCAGCGACAGCGCTTCGATCATCTCGGCCAGGGTGAACAGCACGATCACCACTGCCGCCTCCGGCCACTGGCCGATGACCGCCGCGCCGATCACGGCCAGCGACATCAGGAAGTTCATGTTCAGCGAGAAGTTGCGCAGCGCGATCCAGCCCTTCTTGAGCGTGCCCAGGCCGCCCAGCAGGATGGCGGCAAGCGCCAGCGCGATCACCGGCAGGGAGCGGTCATTGCCGCTGGTCCAGGCCAGCACCTCGGCCCCCAGCGCAGCTACGCCGGCCAAGCCCAGCAGCGCCCAGCGGCGCGCCGGGATGCGGTAGGCGGCGGCCTGGTCGGGGGCATCGCGGCCGGCGTCGGCATCCAGTGAATCGGACTTCACGGCCGGCAGCATGTCCAGCGCCTTCAAAGTGTCCACCAGCGTGGCGATGGAGGGCAGTTGGTGCTGAACCGTCAGCTCGCGCTGGATCAGGTTGAATTCCAGCGAGCCTACGCCGGACATCTGCGAGAGCCGTTCGCGGATCAGCTTTTCTTCGGTCGGGCAATCCATCTTCTGGATGAAGAAGACGGCTTCCTCGGTCTTGCCTTCCAGGTGCGCTGCGGGCATCGGGGCAGGGGCAGCCGCTTCATTGCTGGCGCAGGCATGGCCCGAGCAGCAGCCGTGCCATGCCTCGATGTGAGGATGGTCGTGCTCATGCGCGTGGTCATGTGAATGATCGTGATCGTGCTTGTGGGAATGTCCAGCCATTGAGGCCTCCTTGTGCAGCCAACAGGTTTCAGGGGTATATTAAAAACCCTGAAGTAACTACAAGGTCAAGCGAGGATCCCATGGATACATTGAAGATCGGCGAACTGGCCGCCCAGGCGGAGTGCCCGGTAGAAACCATTCGTTATTACGAGAAGGAAGCCTTGCTGCCGGAGCCCACACGTTCGCAGTCGAATTACCGGCTCTATGGCGCGCGCCATGTGGAGCGGCTGCAATTCATCCGCCATTGCCGTTCGCTGGACATGACGCTCGATGAAGTGCGCGAACTGCTGCGCCTGCGCGACGCACCCGAGCAGAATTGCGGCGAAGTCAACGCGCTGCTGGACAAGCACATCGGCCACGTGGCCCAGCGCATCGTGCAGTTGCAGGCCCTGCAGGAGCAGTTGCACCAGCTGCGCGCCCAGTGCGAGGTGGAACAGCCGGCGCGCGACTGCGGCATCCTGCAAGGATTGGCCAGCCTGCCGGATGACATGAAGCCGGCCAATCTCGGCAGCCACGGGGGCGGCTGCCACTGAAGTCCCCGCTCAGGACGGGCGGGCGAGCCAGGCCAGCACTTCCTCGACGACTTCTTCCGATTTTTCGCGCTGGGGGAAATGCCCGGCCCCCGGGATGAGTACGCGGCGGTAGGCGGCCCCGAAGTAGGGCTCGCGGTCTTCCGAGGTCGAGGGATGATTGGCACCATCCTCGGTGCCATGCAGCACCAGCGTGGGCACCATGATGCGCGGTGTGTCCTGCAACCGGGCTTCCAGCGCCGCATAGGCGGGATCGCCCTCGGCGAAGCCCCAGCGATGCCGGTAGGAATGCACGCAGATCTCGGCCCAGTCGGGATTGTCGAAGGAGGCGGCGGTATTGGCGAATTCGCTCTCGGCAAATTTCCAGGAAGGTGACCAGGTATTCCACATGAAGCGCGCGAAACCACGGCGGTCCTCGCGCAGCTCGGCTTCGCCGCGCGGGGTGGCGAAGAACCAGTGGTACCAGTAATTGCGCGATTGCTGCAGCGACAGCCGCTGCCCCGGCGTATTGGTGCCCCAGCCCACCGAGAGGGCGATGCAATGGGCGATGCGTTCGGGGGTCTGCGAGGCGGCGATATAGGCGGCCCGTGCACCCCAGTCGTGGCCGATGACGGAGTAGCGCTCCAGGCCCAGGGCATCGGCAAAGGCCATCAGGTCGCTGCCCAGCGCGGCCAGCTGGCCGCTGCGGGGCGTCGATTCCGAGAGGAAACGGGTCGGGCCGTAGCCGCGCAGGTAGGGCCGGATCACGCGGTAGCCGGCCGCACGCAGCGGACGCAGGAAGGCGTCCCAGGTACGCACGTCGTCCGGCCAGCCATGCAGCAGGATCACGGCGGGGGCCTCTGGCGGGCCGCTGGTTTCAAAGCCGATGCGCAATGTGTCGGTCTCGATGAAAGTCAGGTGATTGCTCTGTGGCATGTCGGACGGTCCCCCCCGTGATTTGCTGTTGTTGGTACTAGCTGGATAACGTAATTTTTAGTGATATATGAAGGGTAATTATCATCGCAAGTCGGGTTGCGTGCTGCAAGCCATGCATTTTTCATGCAGGTGAAGGATTTCACCGTTTTTCCAGGATCGCTTCCATCATCCACGCCGTCTGCGCAGCGCTGTCGCCACAGGATGGGTGAGGCGCACCTCCGCTCAAGTGCCGTTGCAGGTTGGCCACGTGGTATTGCTGGATGTGTTCCGGATTGGGAATGGCCAGTTCCACGCGTTCTGCCGGCGTGGTCAGCACCAGCCGCTGCTCCTCGAAGATGGAAAACTCCAGCTTGCCCGCACTGCCCGTAATCTCCACCCGGTCCGCCCGTTCAAAGCTGCCGAAGTGCCAGCTGCCGCTGCCGGTCACGCCACTCTGATAGCGCCAGCTGGCCGCCACCGCATCCCTGGCGCTGTAGATGCCTTGCTGGTTGGCGCTGGCCCCGGCCACCTGCGCCACGTCGCCGAAGAAGTGCGAGAACAGGTTCAAGCCATGGCTGGCCAGATCATCGAAGTAGCCACCCGGAGCGATGCGGGCATCGGTACGCCAGCGGTAGCGCCCTTGCAGGTCATCCGGATGCGGGGTGCGCGCCAGTTGCCAGTGCACGTGGCGGGGCGTGCCGATGCGGCCCTCCTGCAGCCATTGGCGCAGCTGCTCGAAACGCGGCAGCGAGCGCCGGTAATAGGCCACGAACAGCGGTTGTTGCGCCGCCTCGAATGCCTCGAGCATCTGCAGGCATTCGGCATGGCTGGGGGCCATCGGCTTCTCGACGCAGCAGGGTTTGCCGGCAGCGGCCACCTTCAAGGCATAGTGCAGGTGCGTATCGGGCGGGGTGGCGATATAGACGGCATCGATGCCGGGATCGCCGATGAGCGCATCGGCATCGTCGAACCAGCGCGGCACCCCGTGGCGTTGTGCGTAGTCGGCGGCCAGGGCGGCGTCGCGGCGCATGACGGCGGCCAGTTCGAAACCGGGCGTGCTGCGATAGGCCGGGCCGCTCTTCTTTTCGGTGACGGCACCGCAGCCGATGATGCCCCAGCGCAGCACGCTCATGCCTGCGACTCCGCGTGGGCGCAGCAGTCCGGCTGCGCGCCGAGGGCATCGAGGATGGGACAGTCGGGGCGATTGTCGCCATGGCAGTCGTGCACCAGGCGTTCCAGCGTGCCCTTCATGGTCTGCAGTTCACGGATGCGCTGCTCCAGTTCACCGATGTGGGTCTGGGCCAGTTGCTTGACCTTGCGGCTGGAGCGCGACTGGTCCAGCCACAGCCCGATCAGGTCGCTCACCTGGGCCATGGAAAACCCCAGTTGCCGGGCCTGGCGGATGAAGCGCAGCAGGTGCACGTCGCGCTCGGCATAGACGCGGTAGCCGGCATCGGTGCGGCCGACCTTGGGGATCAGGCCCGTTTCTTCATAATGGCGAATCATCTTGGCCGAGACACCCGAGGCAGTGGCGGCTTCTCCGATATTCATGTTCACTTCTCCGTATTTGCAGGCCCATGCGGGTGCCAGCGGCGCAGCAGCAGGGCATTGCTGACCACGCTCACGCTGGAAAACGCCATCGCCGCGCCCGCCAGCATGGGGTTGAGCAGGCCGAAGGCGGCCAGCGGAATCCCGACCAGGTTGTAGATGAACGCCCAGAACAGGTTCTGGCGAATCTTGCCGTAGGTGCGGCGCGAGATGTCGATGGCGTGGGCCGCCAGGCCAGGGTCGCCATGCATCAGCGTGATGCCGGCGGCCTGCATGGCCACGTCGGTGCCGGTGGACATGGCGATGCCCACATCGGCAGCGGCCAGCGCCGGGGCATCGTTGACGCCGTCGCCAACCATGGCAACAACATGTGCGCCGTTGTCGCGCAGGGCAGCGACGGCTTCGGCCTTGTCGCCGGGCAGCACTTCGGCGCGCACATCCTGGATGCCCAGTGTGGCGGCCACCTGTTGTGCGGCCCCCCGGTTGTCGCCGCTGAGCATGGCGGTGCGAATGCCCAGGGCATGCAGGGTGGCGATGGCTTGCTGCGCGCCGGGCTTGATCTCGTCGCCGAAGGCCAGCAGGCCCAGGATGCGCACATGGCCCGCCTCACGTTCGGCCAGCCACGACAGGGTACGGCCCTGCGCCTGCAACTGGTCCGCACACGCTTGCAGGGCCGGGGCGCTGGCCTGCAATAGCTGCATCCAGCGGCTACTGCCCAGGAAAAGTGCGCGGCCATCGACATGGCCTTCGATGCCCAGCCCGGCCACGCTGCGCACCTGGGCAGCTTGCGGGATCACCAGGCCCGGGCGTGCGGCAGCCGCGTCCAGCACGGCCCGCGCCAGCGGGTGTTCACTGCGGGCTTGCAGGGCGGCGGCCAGGGCCAGCAAGGCATCGTCCTGTTCCTCTCCGGTGGCTTCACCGGCGTGCAGTTCTGTCAGGCGCGGACGGCCCACGGTGAGCGTGCCGGTCTTGTCGAAAGCGATCACATCGACCCGATGCGCGATCTCCAGCGCTTGCGCATCCTTGATGAGGATGCCGTGGCGTGCTGCCACGCCGGTGCCGGCCATGATGGCCGTGGGCGTGGCCAGGCCCAGTGCGCAAGGGCAGGCGATCACCATCACCGCCACCGCATTGAGCAGGGCCTGTTGCCAGTCGCCTGCCGCCAGGCCCCAGCCGAGGAAGGTGAGGGCCGACAGCAGCAGCACCGCAGGCACGAAGACCGCGCTGACCTTGTCCACCAGGCGCTGGATCGGGGCCTTGGCCGCCTGCGCCTGTTCCACCATGCGCACGATGCGCGCCAGCATGGTTTCAGCACCGATGGCGGTGGCTTCGAAGACCAGCACCCCTTCCGCATTGATGGCACCGGCGGCCAGATGGTCGCCGGCTTGCCTGGCTTGCGGGCGGCTCTCGCCGGTCAGCAGGGCTTCATCCAGATGGCTGCGGCCCTCCTTGACGATGCCATCGACCGGGACCCGCTCGCCGGGACGCAGCACCACCAGGTCGCCCACGCGCACCTGGGCCAGCGGGACCTCGATGTCTTGTCCGTCACGGCGCACGCGGGCACGGTCGGGACGCAGCGCATTGAGGGCGGCGATGGCGTCGGCCGTCTGGCGCTTGGCGCGGCCTTCCAGCCATTTGCCCAGCAGCACCAGGGTGATGACCACGGCCGAGCTTTCGAAGTAGAGATGCGGCATGGCCATGGCGTCTTCGCCCATGTCCGGCATGCTCAGCCATTGCCAGACCGATAGCCCGTAAGCCGCGCTGGTCCCCAGCGCCACCAGCAAGTCCATGTTGCCCGAACGCGCGCGCAGTGCACCCCATCCGGCGTGATAGAAACGCCAGCCCAGCCAGAACTGCACGGGCGTGGCCAGCAGCCATTGCCACAGCGGGGGCAGGCTCCAGCCGATGCCCAGCGGGGCCAGCAGCATGGGCAGCAAGAGTGGCAGCGACAGCGCGGCCGAAACGGCTACGGGCCACCAGCTTGGCAGCTGTTTCTTGGCGCTGGCCGGCGCGGCGGTTTCTTCAGGGATGTGCTGGTGCGCCTGGTAGCCGGCCTTCTCGATGGCGGCAATCAGGGCAGCCGGGGCCACGGATGCGGCTGTGGCGATGCTGGCGCGCTCGGTGGCGAGGTTGACGCTCACTTCGGTCACACCGGGGATTTTCTTGAGCGCCTTCTCCACGCGCATCACGCAGGAAGCACAGCTCATGCCTTCGATATCGAGGCTGATCTCGGCGGCAGCAGGGGAGGAAGAGGACATGGCAACGACTCCGGAAGGATGGATCAATGCCTGCATCATCATCCTTCCCATGATGGTAAGGTCAAGCCCGATTGTCGCATGGATGCACAAAGCTGCGCTTGACCTTGCCGTGGTGGGAAGGTTTAAGCTTCCGTCACTGACTTCACTTCATGAAAGGAAACGCCATGAGCACCACCTTCACCGTCAACGACATGACCTGCAACCACTGTGCAGGCGTCATCACCAAGGCAGTCAAAGAGGTGGACGCCAATGCCAAGGTCGACATTGCAGTGGCCGACAAGCGCGTGGTCATCGACAGCAGCCTGCCGCCGCAGCAGTTTGCCGAGGCCATCGAGGAAGCGGGCTATACCCCGGTCGCAGCCTGAGCCGCTACTTGCTGAGCAATCGCATCGCGCCTTCCAGCCCATCCATGGTCAGCGGGAACATGCGGTTGTTCATGAGCTGGCGGATCAGCGCGATCGATTGCCGGTATTGCCACAGGCCTTCCGGCTCGGGATTGAGCCAGACGAAATGCGGGAAGGTGCTGGTAAAGCGCTGCAGCCACTCTGCACCCGCCTCCGCATTGTTGTATTCCACCGAACCGCCCGGCTGCACGATTTCGTAAGGACTCATGGTGGCATCGCCCACGAAGATGAGCTTGGTGTCCGGCGTGTATTTGCGCAGGACATCCCAGGTCGGGAAACGCTCGGCGTGGCGGCGGCGGTTGTTCTTCCACAAGTAGTCATACACGCAGTTGTGGAAGTAGAAGAATTCCATGTTCTTGAACTCGGTCCGTGCGGCCGAGAACAATTCTTCGGTGCGGGCGATGTGGTCATCCATCGATCCGCCCACATCGAAGAGCATCAGCACCTTGATCTTGTTCTTGCGCTCGGGCTGCATGCGGATGTCGAGGTAGCCGGCATTGCTGGCGGTGGCACGGATGGTGTCGTCCAGCGCCAGTTCTTCGTCCAGTCCTTCACGCGCGAAGCGGCGCAGGCGGCGCAGCGCCACCTTGATGTTGCGCGTGCCCAGTTCGCGTTCTCCGTCGTAGTCCTTGTATTCGCGTTCTTCCCACACCTTCACTGCGCTGCGCTGGCCGCCCTTGCCGCCGATCCGAATGCCCTCCGGGTTGAAGCCGCCATGGCCGAAGGGAGAAACCCCGCCGGTGCCGATCCACTTGCTGCCGCCCTCGTGGCGTTCCTTCTGTTCTTCCAGCAGTTGTTTCAGGCGATCCATCAGCTTGTCGTAGCCGAACTTCTCGATGGCGGCCTTCTGCTCGGGCGTGAGGTCGCGCTGCAATTGCTTGACCAGCCATTCCAGCGGAATCTCCGGCCGCTTCTCGAAGATCGTTTCTATCCCCTTGAAGTAGGCCCCGAAGGCGCGGTCGAACTTGTCGAAGTGCGCCTCGTCCTTCACCAGCGTGAGGCGCGAGAGAAAGTAGAACTCATCCAGCGAAGGGGAAATGACCTGCTTGTCCATCACCTCCAGGAGGGTCAGGAATTCCTTGATCGAGGCCGGTACGCCAGCCTGTTTCACGGTGTAGAAGAAATCGATGAGCATGAATGCAATCCCGCAGCCGCCTCAGCGGCCCAGCTTGAACTGGAGATGGCGGCGCACCGTCGGCCATTCCGATTCGATGATGGAAAACACCACCGTGTCGCGATAGGAACCATCCGGCATGCGCTGGTGATTGCGCAGGATGCCATCCTGCTTGGCCCCCAGCCGTGCAATGGCCGCACGCGACTGCTGGTTCATCCAGTGGGTGCGGAACTCCACGGCGATGCAGTGCATGTCCTCGAAGGCGTGCGTGAGCAGCATCAGCTTGCACTCGGTATTGATGCCGGTGCGCTGGGCACTGGCGGCATACCAGGTGGAGCCGATCTCCACGCGCCGGTTGGCCACATCGGCATTCATGTAGGTGGTCATGCCGCACAGCGCACCGGTGTCATTGCGGCGGATCACGAAGGGCAGCATGCTGCCCTGCTGCTGCAGGTGCAGGCGGCGTTCGATCTCGGCGCGCATGTTTTCCGGCTTGGGGATGGCGGTGTACCAGAGCTTCCACAGCTTGCCGTCCGACACGGCGGCAATGAGCGCATCGTGGTGCTCGGGATGCAGCGGTTCGACGGTGGCGAACTGGCCCTTCAGGGTGATCGGCGAGAGGAATTGCATGGCAGCTCCGGTGGATGGCGGCAGGTTCAGCGATTGTTGCGCGACATGAAGACCAGGCGCTCAAACAGGTGCACATCCTGCTCGTTCTTGAGCAGCGCGCCATGCAGGGGCGGGACCACGGCCTTGTTGTCCTGGCTGTGCAGGACTTCGGGCGGGATGTCTTCGGCCATGAGCAGCTTGAGCCAGTCGATCAGTTCCGAGGTCGAGGGCTTCTTCTTGATGCCCGGTACCTCGCGCACCTGGTAGAAAGCGTCCAGCGCCCGCGCCAGCAGGTCGCGCTTGATGTGCGGGAAGTGCACGTCAACGATCTGCTGCATGGTCTCCTTGTCGGGGAACTTGATGTAGTGGAAGAAGCAGCGGCGCAGGAAGGCGTCCGGCAATTCCTTCTCGTTGTTGGAGGTGATGACCACCAGCGGCCGGTGTTTGGCGCGCACCAGTTCGCGCGTCTCGTAGACGTAGAACTCCATGCGGTCGATTTCGCGCAGCAGGTCGTTGGGGAATTCGATGTCGGCCTTGTCGATCTCGTCGATCAGCAGCACCACCGGCTCCTCGGCCGTGAAGGCCTGCCACAGCACGCCCTTGACGATGTAGTTGTGGATGTCCTTGACGCGCTCGTCGCCCAACTGCGAATCGCGCAGGCGCGAGACCGCATCGTATTCGTAGAGGCCCTGCTGGGCCTTGGTGGTGGACTTGATGTGCCACTGCAGCAGCGGGCGGCCCAGGGCGGCCGCCACTTCCTCGGCCAGCATGGTCTTGCCGGTGCCGGGCTCGCCCTTGATGAGCAGCGGACGCTGCAGGGTGAGGGCGGCATTGACCGCCAGCTTGAGGTCGTCGGTGGCAACGTAGTTGTCGCTGCCGGTGAATTTGCCTGGATGGGATGAAGCGGTGGAATGATCTGGCATGGATGCTGTCCTTGTCAGGTTGCTGTGGTTGGATTGCCGGGAAGATGCGGCATTGCAGCAGCCGCGCCGGACATTTCTTCGAGTATAAGGGAAAAGCCGGCCAACACCGGCGCACCTGCGACGGCTTGAATTCTGCTCAATCGTTCCTATATCAAGGGCTACGCATGCAACAAACTGAAAGCGCCCCAGGCGCTCACTGCCCATGAAATTTCTTTTCTTCAAGATGCTGGTGGTGTGGAGACGAATGCGTCACGGCATGCAGGCGCGTTACATGGACCGTCATGACGTCGGCCGGCAGCTGGAAGTCCTGATGCGCCGCATCGACCCGGCTGCCAGCTGGCACGAGCGGGCCAACTGGATGATCGACGTAGCCGAGTGGCTGCGCCACCGTCCCGCAGTCTCGCTGCTGGACCGCCAGGCCTGGCACCAGGTGCGCCGCCAGCGGCTGGCCATCATGCTGGACTGGCTGGACCAGCACCGCGACGTGCGGCGCGCGGTCCAGAACGCGCTGCAGAAGACCCTGCGTGAAGCCACCGGCCCCGAACTCTTCTCCACCACCGGCCTGCCGCACGAACCCGGCTTCTTCGGCGAGCTGACCGAACGCCTGGCCCGGCTGATCCTGCCGCGCCACCTTTCGCCCACTGACCTCTCTTCGCTGTTTACGGCCATGTTCCCCGATCCGGATGATGCTGCCTGGCTGCTGGAGCTGGACAATGAACTGCTGCAGCGGCTGTGGAAGCTGATGGCCGATGACGGCATCTCCCACATGTACTGGCAGCAGATCGAGGAAGCCATCACCTATCTGACCACCACCGTGGTGGCCGATGGCATCAGCCCGGCCTTCCGCCAGCGGCTGGAACCCAAGATGCCCATGCGCGCCACGCCCTTCCTGGCGCTGCGGCGCGAGATGGAAGCCTGGCTGCGCGCCCAGCCGGGCGACCTCGGCGCCTTGCGCAGCGTGCGCATGCTGGTCGCGGTGTGCCATGCGCAGACCGACCGCATCTATGCACACCTGGATGAATACGGCGTCTCGGTGAGCCTGGTCTATCGTGTCGAACGCATGCGGGCGCACTTGCAGCGCATCGGGCGGCTCATCGATGTGCGCTCCGGCGTGCCTGGTCCGGTCATCAGTCCGGCCGTGCCCGGCATGGTCGCGCGCCCGGCGGCGCTGGCCGGGGCGGGGCGCATGCAGTTGCTGCTGTGCGACCTGATCTCGGCGCACCATCACCGCGATTCGGTGCGCGGCCTGATGCGGCGCAGTTTTGCCCTGCTGGCGCGCAAGATGGTCGAGCGCAATGCCGATCACCGGGAGCAGGCCATCGCCCGCGACGGTGCCGGTTATCGCCGGGTGATGCGGGCTGGTCTCGTGGGCGGTGCGGTCATCGCCGCCACCGCGCTGGTCAAGCAGAGCCTGTCGGCGCTGGGTGCGGTGCATTTCGTCGATGGGGCGCTGGCTTCGCTGAACTACGCCGCCAGTTTCCTGCTCATTGCTGCGCTGGGCGGCGTGCTGGCCACGCGCCAGCCGGCCGTGACCGCGCCGGCCCTGGCCTCGTGCATGGGGGACCTGGATGCCGAGGGCATGCGTGACCTGATCGCCGAATCCGGCCAACTGCTGCGTTCGCAGTCGGCAGGCATCTTTGGCAATCTGCTGGCGGTGATTCCGGTCACCGCCGCGCTGTGCGCCCTGGGCTGGTTCGCGCTGGGCAGCCAGCCGATGCCGGCCAGCGAGGCACGCCAGGCCATCGCCGCGCTCTCGCTGGTAGGGCCCACGCCCCTGTACGCCGCGTTGACCGGCGTATTGCTGTGGCTGGCCAGTCTCGCGGCCGGCTTTGCCGACAACTGGTTTGCCCTGCGCCGGGTACGGGAAGTGGTCTCCAACCATCGCCGCCTGGTGCACGGTCTTGGGGCCATGCGCGCCCAGCGCTGTGCCGCCTGGCTGGAGCGCAACGTGGCCACCATCGCCGGCAGCCTGGCCTTGGCCGTGTTGCTGGGGCTGGCACCGGTGGTGGCAGCGTTCTTCAGTCTGCCCCTGGATATGCGCCATGTCACGCTGGCTGCAGGCGCGCTCACTGCAGCGGTCTTCACTCTCGGCTGGGAAACCCTGATGACGCCCGCCTTCTGGCTGGCCGCCGGCGGTGTGGCCGCCACTGCCCTGCTGTCGGTGGCCGTGGCCTTCGCCTGCGCACTGGCGCTGGCGCTGCGTTCGCGCGACCTGCCGCGCCGCGCCCGCAATATCGCCATGCGGGCGGTGTTGCGCCGTTTCGTCGTCCGGCCCTTGTTCTTCATTCTTCCGCAAAAAACGGATGCGGCAGTGCAGGATGACGCCGGAGAAGACGAGGATGACGACGATGAAGGCGAGGGCGGCGCGCGCCGGGACGACCGGCAACCGCGCCTGGCTTCACTTGAGCCAGGGCAAGATATGCACGTCCAGGCTACGCGGCATGTCGCCTAGCGTTGGCATCAACCAAATGCCATAGCGTTAATATTGCAGCGCATATAATGGATCGATCGCCCGCCCGGCCTTGTCTGGCGGGCGATTGCGTCTGTCGGGGAGGGTTTGCGGGCAGGGATGACGCTGCCGGTTTTATTGGTTAGAATCGAAAGCGTTTTTTGCGCAAGGCAGGGGGAGTGGAGAGACAAGCTTGAGCCGAAACACCGGTTGAGCCATAGCAGAACAGCCAAACCTGCAATACCAGGGCAATCGAACAAGCACGATAAAGTTTGCCGCTGGCAGCAAAAGATGCGTTTCGTCGGGTGTCCGCCGCGCCGAGGTTGAGGCTGGCGGATGGCAAGTCCAATCACTTACCCTGCTCACATGAAAAAACACCTCGTGTTTCTTGCCCTGGCTGGCGTGCTCGGCAGTGCATCTGCGGCCGACATCGTCGGCAACGCCAAGGCCGCTGAAAACAAAGTCTCCATGTGCATTGGTTGCCATGGCATCCCCGGCTACAAAGCCAGCTATCCCGAGGTCTACCAGGTGCCGATGCTGGGCGGACAGTCCGCCAAGTACATCGAGAACGCGCTGCGCGCCTACCAGAAGGGGGAGCGCAAGCATCCTTCGATGATGGGCGTGGCCGCCAGCCTGTCGGACCAGGACATCGCCGACCTGGCCGCCTACTATTCGCAGCAGAAGTAAGGGGAGCCACGAGATGAAGAAGAACCTGATTGCCCTGTCGCTGCTGGGTGCCACCGCCTTGCTGTCGCAAGTGGCCAGTGCCGCCGATGTAGCCAATGGCCGTGCGCTGGTGGAGAAGTACAACTGCGCCTCCTGCCACGGCAAGGACTACAACTCGCCCATCGATCCGGGCTACCCGAAGCTGGCCGGCCAGCATGCGGACTACCTCAAGCATGCCCTGACGGCCTACCGCCGGGGCGACACCGCCATGAACGGCCGCAACAACGCCATCATGTCCGGCCAGGCCAAGCCGCTTACGGATCGCGACATCAACGATATTGCCGCCTATCTGCACAGCCTGCCGGGCAGTCTGGTGGTGCGCAAGTAAGCTGCGCCTGCTGCAGATGAAAGAAAGCCACGCCGCAAGAGAGTTGCGGCGTGGCTTTTTGTTGTGCGCGTGAAGGCTTATCCCTGCGCCCGCCGCTTGATATTCTCGATATAAGCCGCCCCATCCGGCGGCAAGCCATTGCGCTGGGCGTTCCAGATCATCTCCCCCAGGGCTTCCATGATTTCATGATGGGCATCGTGTTCCGAACCACGGCGCTGGGCCAGTAGCTGGAAGGCACCGCGGATGCCGGGGGGCTGGTCGATGGAGATCTGTTCCGTGATCGACAGGTGCATCGACAGATGCAGGAAGGGATTGCTCTGGCCGCGTTCGATCGAATAGTCGGCCGCCAGTGCTTCGTCCACGTCGCGCAGGGCATCGTGGTATTCCGGATGCTGCAGGATCCAGTCGCGGGCGATGGCTTCCAGGGGCGTCAGGACCTGGTTGCCCTGGTGCTTGCGGTAGGCTTCGCAGAAGAAGCGGCGAACATCGTGCTGGGACGGCGTGAACATGGCGGTGCATCAATCTGGGATAAAGCGCTATTCTACGCTGGTCTGCCGCCCCGTTCAGGAGGCCGGCCAAGGCCTGCGGCACGACAGGTCCAGATGAAGTAATATTCTTTCCATACGACAAGCATCTGAATAATCCATCCAATGCAGTACCCGGCCGCATCGCCCTGGCGCGATGGGGGAAACGCCAGGCCGGGCAGCGAGAAGGAAGCATGCATGCGTTTTGGCGGAAGCCTGATTGGGCCTGTGCGACGTCCACGAACATGGACGCGGCTGTTGCTCTGTATGGTGCTGGCCCTGCTGGGCTGCTGCGCGCAGGCCGCGCTGGCGGCCCCTTCGGCGTCGGCCAAGGCGAGCACGGCCAGCGACGAGCAGCCGGCTGACGAATCCACCCTGGCCATCGGCTTTGCCGGCCCCCTGAGCGGCCCCTCCATGGGCGTGGGCCGCAGCATGCGCAATGGCGTGCAACTGGCGCTGGACGAGGCCAACCGGCGCGGTGTGGTCATCGCCGGCAAGCATTACCGGCTCAAGCTGGTGTCCCAGGATGACCGGGCAGACCCCGGCACGGCAGAGTACGTCGCCCGCTACCTGATCGGCCAGCGCGTCATCGGCGTGGTCGGCCACTGGACCAGCGGCACCAGCCTGGTGGCCGCGCCGCTCTACCATGCTGCGGGCGTGATCCAGGTGACGCCCTCGGCGATGAGCCGCAAGCTCACGGCACTGTCCTACCCGCGCATTTTTCGCACCATTCCCAACAACGAAAGCCTGGGGCGCTGGTCGGCACGCTACGTAGTCGACAAGCTGGCGGTGCGCTCCGTGGTGATCATCGATGACCGCACGCCGTTCGGCCAGAGCCTGGCCGAACAGTTCGGGCGTGAAATCGAGACGCAGGGCGGCAAGGTCCTGGCGCATTTCAACGTCAGCGACAAGACATCGGATTTCAACCAGCCATTGCTGCAGGCGCGTGCGCTCAAGCCCGACCTGATCTTCTTCGGCGGACTGGACTGGCAGGCCGGGGTGCTGGCCAAGTCCATCCGGCGCCTGAAGATCGACGCTCGCCTGATGGCCTCGCCCGGGACCTTGGGGCTGCCTTTCCTGATGCGGGCCGGACCCGATGCCAATGGCACGCTGATACTGGAGCCGGGGCCGCCACAGGACAAGATGCCCGGCTGGCGGCAGTTCCGCCAGCGCTACAGCGAAGCCTTCGATTCCGACATCGACCTCTATGCGGTTTTCGCCTATGAAGCGGCGCAGTCCATCCTGCTGGGCCTGCGCCAGGCCGGCAGCACCGATCCGGATGCGGTTGCGCGGGCCATGCACCGCTTGCGCTTCGAGGGCGTGAGCGGACCGGTGGCCTTCAACGAGGAAGGCGACCTGCTCAACCCGACTTTTACCCTGTATGAAGTTCAGGACCAGCGCTGGGTGCCGGTCACGCGCCTGTACGGACTTCCGCGCTAGCGCGCTCTCAGACGCCCTTGGCCGGAAGTGGCGTTTTCTGCTTGAATTCGCAGAGGTCGGCAATCAGGCAGTTCCAGCATTGCGGCTTGCGCGCGATGCAGGTGTAGCGGCCATGCAGGATCAGCCAGTGATGCGCATCCTGGCGGAATTCCGGGGCCACGAACTTGATGAGCTTGCGCTCGACTTCGTCCACATCCTTGCCCGGCGCGATGCCGGTGCGGTTGGAGACCCGGAAGATATGCGTATCCACCGCGATGGTGGGATGGCCGAAGGCCGTGTTGAGGACCACGTTGGCGGTCTTGCGGCCGACCCCCGGCAAGGCTTCCAGCGCCTCGCGCGACTCCGGTACCTCGCCGCCGTGTTCCTCGATCAGGATGCGGCAGGTCTCGATGACGTTCTTGGCCTTGGTGCGATACAACCCGATGGTCTGGATATAGGGCATGAGCTGGTCCACCCCCATGCGGTAGATAGCCTCGGGCGTGTTGGCCACCGGATAGAGCTTGCGCGTGGCCTTGTTCACCGACACATCGGTCGCCTGGGCTGACAGCAGCACGGCAATCAGCAGCTCGAACGGTGTCGTGTATTCCAGCTCGGTGGTGGGCGTGGGGTTGGCCTGGCGCAGGCGCGCGAAGATCTCGCGGCGTTTGGTCGGATTCATGGTTGTGGGCTGTCGGGCTGGGGGCTGGCTTGTTCGGCTTGCAGTTTCTTCAGGCGCGCGCGCTCCATGGCGGCCTGGATGATGGCTTTCTTGCGGGCCAGTTCGGCTTGTTCCTCGGGCGTGCCGGCTGCCGCTGCTTCCACTTCCTTGAGCTTGGCCGCAGCCTTGGCGGCCAGGCGGGCATCGTTTTCTTCCTTCTCGCGCTGCAGGCGCAGGGTGCGCCAGTCATGGCGCGCACGGGCGCCATCGGCTTGTTCCTGGCTCCACGCCTGCCAGCCGGTGCGGCCTGGCGTGGCCTCGACCATGCTGATGCAATCGACCGGGCAGGGCGCCACGCACAGGTCGCAGCCGGTGCAGAGCGATTCGATCACCGTATGCATCTGCTTGGCCGCACCGGCAATCGCGTCGACCGGGCAGGCCTGGATGCAGAGCGTGCAGCCGATGCAGACGGCTTCATCGATCACCGCCAGGCGGCGTGGCTGTTCGCTGCCGTTGGCGGGATCGAGCGGGATCACCGGTTTGCCCAGCAGTTGCGCCAGCCGCGCCACGCCTTCCTGACCGCCTGGAGGGCACTGGTTATAGTGGGCAAGCCCCTCGGCCATGGCCTCGGCATAGGGACGGCAGGCCGGGTAGCCACATTTTGTGCATTGGGTTTGCGGCAGCAGGTCTTCGAGGCGGTCGGCCAGGGTGGCGGAGGCGGTGGTGGCGGATGGCGGCACGGCGGTCAGGCAATTCAACGGGACAAGGGCGCTATTATCCGGCCAAACCGCCGCCAAGTCATGCCGCGGCCACAAAGCAAAACGGCACCACCGTGGAGACGGGGTGCCGTTGTTGCCGCAGTGAGCTGCTTTACGCGTTGGCGCGGATGAATTCGCCAATCTTCGGACAGACGATCTCGCGCCAGCGGCGGCCCGAGAAGATGCCGTAGTGGCCTGCCTTGGGCACCGTGAAATGCTGCTTGCGCGTCTTCGGGATGCTGCTGCACAGTTCCTGCGCCGCCTGGGTCTGGCCGGAACCGGAGATGTCATCGAGTTCGCCTTCGATGGTGAACAGGGCGACCGACTTGATGTCCTGCGGACGGACCAGCTTGCCCTCGATTTCCCAGGTGCCACGGGCCAGGTTGAAGTCCTGGAACACCACCTTGATGGTCTCCAGGTAGAACTCGGCCGGCATGTCCAGCACGGCGTTGTACTCGTCGTAGAACTTGCGGTGCTCTTCGGCGGAGGCATCGTCGCCATCGCGCAGGTGCATGTAGAAATCCCAGTGGCTCTGGGCGTGGCGGCGGGGGTTCATGGCCACGAAGCCGGCATGCTGCAGGAAGCCGGGGTAGACCTTGCGGCCGAAGCCGGGATAATTGGCCGGCACGCTGTAGATCACCGTGTTTTCGAACCAGGAGAAGGGCTTCTCGGTGGCCAGGTCGTTGACCGCCGTGGGCGACTTGCGGGCATCGATGGGGCCGCCCATCATGGTCATGCTCTTGGGCAGCTTGGGATCGTTGGCACTGGCCATGAGCGAAATGGCCGCCAGCACCGGCACGGTGGGCTGGCACACGGAAATGACGTGTACGTCCGGGCCCAGGGTGCGGATGAAGTCCTGCACGTAATAAACATAATCGTGCAGGTGGAATTCGCCGGCCTCGACCGGCACCATGCGGGCGTCGGTCCAGTCGGTGATGAAGACGTCATGTTCCTGCAGCAGCGCGCGCACGGTCTCGCGCAGCAGGGTGGAGTGATGGCCGGACAGGGGCGCCACCACCAGCACCGTAGGCTGCTTCAGGGCGGCGCTCTGGCGGGCCGACAGGTCCTTCTTGAAATGGATCAGGCGACAGAAGGGCTTTTCTTCGACCACTTCCTCGGAGATGCCGACCGGCTTGCCGTCCACCGGCACTTCGCCGATGTTGAAGAGGGGCTTTTCGTATTCCTTGGAAAGGCGATACAGCAACTCATAGCCGGCGGCGATGCGTTGCGAGAAAGGGGTGTGGGCGAGCGGGGAAACCGGGTCCGAGAACAGTTTGGCCGAGGTTTCGGCCCATTGCATCATGGGGTTCAGGAACGCGCGATTGAGTTCATGCAGTTGATAAAGCATAGCTGACCTTTATACAAGCACCGGCTGGCTTTCCCGTCCGGATGGATAACCCGGACCAGGTGCGCAGCAAGCATGTGCCACAAACGTTTGGCGACGATCATCGGCTGACAGACTTCATATTATGTCTAATCTGTCAACTTTTTCCTTGTTGCGACGCGGTAGCATAGCACGCTTTGCCTTACGCCCCGCTTGCTGGTCAGACCAGTGGCGCAGGCCCCACAGGTTTCTGCAAAAAGCTTCATAAACAAAAAGCCCCCGTACCGGACGGGGGCTCTGCAGGCCGCTTGCAGCGGCACTTGGGGTCTTGCGAGGACGATTTAGTCGAAGACCGGGCTTTCCACGCCCAGGATCTTGTGCAGCTTGGGCGAGGTGGTGGTGTACTGCATGTGGATCTTCTTTTCCGGGAAGATGTAGGGCGCAGCGCCGAAGGCGGCCAGGGCGGCTTCGTGGAAGCCCGACAGGATCAGCTTCTTCTTGCCCGGATAGGTGTTGATGTCGCCCACGGCGAAGATGCCCGGGACGTTGGTCTCGAACTTCTCGGTATCGACCACCTTCAGTTGCTTGCGCTCGATCTCCAGGCCCCACTCGGCGATCGGGCCCAGCTTGGGCGACAGGCCGAAGAACACCAGCAGCATGTCCAGCGGCAGGCGGCGGGTGACGCCGTCAGCGCCCGTAACCTTGACCTCGGACAGCTTGCCATCCTTGATCTCGGTGCCGGTGACCTGGCCGATGACCAGCTGCATCTCGTACTGTTCGCACAGTTCCTTCATCTTGGCCACGGACGCGGGCGCGGCGCGGAATTCTTCACGGCGGTGCAGCAGGATTACCGATTCAGCCTTGCCCACGAAGTTCAGTGCCCAGTCCAGGGCGGAGTCGCCGCCGCCGCAGATGACGATGTTCTTGCCTTCGAACAGGGCCGGGTCCTTGACGCGGTAGAACACCTGCGAACCTTCGAACTGCTCGATGCCTTCGACCTTCAGGGTGCGCGGCTGGAACGAGCCCACGCCGGCCGCGATGAAGATTGTCTTGGTGATGAACTTGGTGCCGGTGGAGGTTTCGACGTCGAAACGGCCATCTTCACGCTTGTTCACCAGGGTCACTTCCTGGCCCAGGTGGAAGGTGGGCGAGAAGGGCTCGATCTGCTTCAACAGGTTGTCGGTCAGTTCCTGGCCGGTGCACACGGGCACGGCGGGGATGTCATAGATGGGCTTGTCCGGATAGAGCTCCACGCACTGGCCGCCGACCACCGGCAGCGAATCGATCACGTGTGCCTTGATTTCCAGCAGGCCGAGTTCGAACACCTGGAACAGGCCGACCGGGCCGGCGCCGATGATGACGGCGTCGGCATCGATGACACCGTTGACTGCCGCAGTCTGGACATTGTTTTCCATGATTTTCTTGATATTCCTGTTTCAGTAGATCAGATCAGTAGAGCGGCTTTTCCCTCTTGCGTTGGGCGCTGGCTGGCGGCAGGGCCGCTGGCGGGGGAGAGGCCAGGTAAAAGAGATGCGAGATGCTTGCCGAGAGCGCAACAGGACGGCGAAGCAGCGGGCAGTTCAGCCTGCCCATGAGGCTCTCAGGGGTATTGCTGGCGGCCAAATGCAAACGGCTGCGCATCTGGCGTGGCAATGAAACTGCCGGGCTGGATGCGCAACCGCCATTGTCGACCGGGACGGGCCCGGTCCACTTGATTCTCCGCAGGAATCAGCGCTGCAGGTATTGCAGCTTGTCGGTCTTGTCCTTCCATTCCTCGGCTTCCGGCAGCGGTGCCTTGGTCTTGGTGATGGAGGGCCAGCTGCGGGACAGATCGGCGTTCAGGGCGATGTATTGCTGCTGGTCGGCCGGCACGTCTTCTTCCGCGTAGATCGCATTGACCGGGCACTCGGCCACGCAGACGGCGCAATCGATGCACTCATCCGGGTCAATCGCGAGGAAATTGGGGCCTTCGCGGAAACAATCCACCGGGCAAACATCCACGCAATCCGTGTAGCGGCAACGGACGCAGGAATCGGTGACAACGTGGGTCATAACTGTCCTATCTGTAAAATTTCTTCAAACCGATGGCTAACTGCGCCGCAATTGATGGCAATATGGCACGGTTAAAATCATGTTGCGGCTGGTCAACCTGTGGTTGAGGTGCATTTTCCAGCTTCCTGGCATCTTGTGGACGCCTGGTGGAGGCCTGTGAGAGGCGCTGGTGATGCCGCTGCGCAACCCGCCGCAAAGCCTTGTATTTTAAGGTAATTCGATTTTTCCCACAAATGAGGCTTATACAGATTACGTATAAGTAAATAAACAAGCTCGCGATAAGCCCAGCCGCCGCCAGGGTCTTGTGGCCTGCGGTTCCAGCGCCTGGAGCCAGGTCCGCCGGTATGGCGCGGCTTGTCGCACATCTTCAGAAGGAAGTCCCGGCGTGAACGCTGCAGGCCCCCAGTCCTCCCCCCGATTCCGTTTTTCGCTGCTGCCCGCCTTGCTCGGTGCGCTGGCCTTCGCCGTGTCCCTTGCGCTGCCTGCGGGCGCGGCCGCCGCCGAGCCCATCCGCATCGGCGAGATCAACAGCCAGGGGCGTGCCTCCACTGCCGGGCAAGCCTATCGCAATGGCTTGGCGCTGGCGCTGGAACAGATCAACGAATCCGGCGGCATCCATGGGCGCCCCCTGGAACTCGTTACCCGCGACGACCAGGGCGATGCCGACCAGGCCGCCCGCAACGCCCGGGAGCTGGTCAGCAAGGAGCACGTGGAAGTGCTGACCGGCACCATGCTCTCCGACGTGGCCCTGGCCGTGGCACGCGAGGCCTCGCGCAGCAAGACCGTGCTGGTGGTGGGTGATGCGCTCTCGGACGCCATCACCCTGGACAAGGGCAATCGCTACACCTTCCGCGTGCGTCCTTCGACCTACATGCTGGCCGCAATGCTTGCCGAGCAGGCCGCACGCATGCCGGGCCGGCGCTGGGCCATGGTGGCGCCCAACTATGAATACGGCCAGAGCGCTGTGGCCAGCTTCAAGATGCTGTTGAAACAGGCGCGTCCGGATGTGGAATTCGTCAGCGACCAGTGGCCGGCCATGGGCAAGATCAAGGCCGACGATGTGGTGCGGGCGATCCGCCAGGCGCGTCCGGATGCCATCTTCAATGCCACCTTCGGCGAGGACCTGCAGAAGTTCGTGCAGGCCGGCAATCGCCAGCAGTTGTTTGCCGGCATGCGGGTGGTATCGATGAGCTCGGCCGGTGCGCAGAGCCTCGATCCCAGCCAGAGTGAAGCCATTCGCGACTGGCTGGCTGTGGGCTATCCGTGGGACCAGATCAATACGCCGGAGCACCAGCGCTTCCTGGAAGCCTATCTGAAGAAATTCAGCGAGCGTCCGCAACTGTCGGCGGTGCTGGGTTACAGCACCATGATGGCCATTGCGGGCGGCCTGAAGAAGAGCGAAGGCGGGGACGGCGAAGTGCTGCTGGAATCCCTGCGCGGCCTGCACTGGTCCTCGCCGCTGGGTGAGTTGAGCTTCCGCGCGCTGGACCAGCAATCCACGATGGGTGCCTTCATCGGCCTGGTCTCCCAGAAGGATGGACGCAGCACCATGCGCGAATGGCGCTACCTCGAAGGCACTGCCTACCTGCCGCCGCCGACCTACGTGCGCGGACGCCGTCCGGCTTCGGCGGGCAAGTAATCCGGTCCTGCGCCGCCCCAGGCCTTGTCAAAGCCCCCTCATGGCAGGGGGCTTTGCTTTGTACGATCTCGGTTAAGATAGCGGTCGCGACGCTTCAGGGCGTGGCCAACGCATGACGCGGCGCGCTCCGGGGCAGCCCTCATGCACGTGGACCATCAACATGGCAGCATGCGGCATGTCCGCATCCGGACTTCATGATCATCACATCCCTACTCGACACTGACCTGTACAAATTCACGATGATGCAGGTGGTCCTGCATCACTTCCCCGGCGCCCAGGTCGAATACAAGTTCAAATGCCGCAACGAACACATCGACCTGACACCCTATGTCGACGAGATCCGCGCCGAGATTGCCGCGCTGTGCCGCCTGCGTTTCAAGGAAGATGAACTGAATTACCTGCGCGGCCTGCGCTTCATCAAGAGCGACTTCGTCGACTTCCTCGACCTGTTCCACCTGAACGAAAAATACATCACGGTCCAGCCCGACCCGGCCGGCAATGGCGAGATCGAGATCAAGGTGAAGGGGCCGTGGCTGCACACCATCATGTTCGAAGTGCCGGTACTGGCCATCGTCAATGAAGTGTATTTCCGCGCGACCCAGCGTTCGCCCGATCTGGAAGAGGGCAGGGCGCGCCTGCGCAAGAAGATGTCGGTCATCACCGATGATGCCGAACTGGCCGGCTGCAAGATTGCCGATTACGGCACCCGCCGCCGCTTCTCGCGCAGCTGGCATGCCGAGGTCATCGACGAGATGAAGCAGCACATGGGGAACCACTTTGCCGGTACCTCCAACGTGATGTACGCCATGCAGCATGACCTGACCCCGCTGGGCACCATGGCGCATGAATACCTGCAGGCCTGCCAGGCGCTGGGTCCGCGCCTGCGTGATTCGCAGACGTTCGCCTTTGAGATGTGGGCGCGCGAGTATCGGGGCGACCTCGGCATCACGCTCTCCGACGTCTATGGCATGGATGCCTTCCTGCGCGACTACGACATGTATTTCTGCAAGCTCTTCGACGGCGCGCGCCATGATTCGGGCGATCCGTTTGAGTGGGGCGAGCGCCTGATCCAGCACTACCGTGACAACCGTGTCGATCCCTCCAGCAAGGTGCTGGTGTTCTCCGACAGCCTGGACTTCGACAAGGTGCGTGCGCTCTACCTGCGCTTCAAGGATCGCGCCAAGGTGGCCTTTGGCGTCGGTACCAATCTCACCAATGACCTGGGCTACACGCCCTTGCAGGTGGTCATGAAGATGGTCCGCTGCAATGGCCAGCCGGTGGCCAAGCTGTCCGATACGCCTTCCAAGAACATGTGCGATGACCCGGCCTATGTGAATTACTTGCGCCAGGTATTCCAGATCAAGGCTTGACCGGATTTGCACGATACCTGAAAGTTTTTCCACTCGGGCGTTTGGGGCATGCGGGCCGCATGTCGGCTGCTATAGTGTGACTCCTCGTGACGACCTGCGCCGGCAGGTGGTCCCGGGGAGTTTCTCCTTCTGCCTTCCATCAGGACGACATTTGCTGACCCGACATACTCATTCCGCCCTTTTTGCCTTGCTGGCTGTGCTCTTTCCCCTGCCGGGGTGGAGTGCCGAACTCGACGGTGCCGGGCTGTCCCTGGCCTGGGCCTTGCCGTTCGCGGGCGTTCTGCTGTCCATTGCCGTGCTGCCGCTGCTGGCTCCGGCCATGTGGCATCACCATTTCGGCAAGATCGCCGGGGCCTGGGCGCTGGCCTTCCTGCTGCCGTTTGCGGCCCTGCATGGTGCGTATGCGGCCCTGGCCATCAGCGTGCATGCGCTGGTGGCGGAATATCTTCCCTTCATCATCCTGCTGACCGCGCTCTTCACCGTGGCCGGTGGCATCTGCGTACGTGGCAACCTGCATGGCACGCCCGCACTCAATACCGGACTGCTGGCACTGGGTACCTTGCTGGCCAGCGTCATGGGTACGACCGGCGCGGCCATGCTGCTGATCCGCCCGCTCATCCGCGCCAACGATGACCGCAAGCACACGGTCCATGTCGTGGTGTTCTTCATCTTCCTGGTTGCCAATGCAGGGGGCTCGCTCACGCCCCTGGGCGATCCGCCGTTGTTCCTGGGCTTCCTCAAGGGCGTGGATTTCTTCTGGACCGCACGCCACCTGCTGGGGCCGATGGCCTTCCTGTGCGGTGCGCTGCTGCTGATCTTTTATCTGCTGGATCGCCATTTCTATCTCAACCGCGAAGAGCGCCGCCCGCTCGATCCCACGCCGGACTCGGCGCTGCGGCTGGAAGGCAAGTTCAACTTCCTGCTGCTGGGCGCAGTGGTCGGTCTGGTACTGATGAGCGGCTTGTGGAAACCGGGCGTGGCCACCGAGGTGCTGGGTACGCCGCTGGAATGGCAGAACCTGCTGCGCGATGGCGCGCTGCTGGGCGTGATCCTGCTGTCGCTGTGGCTCACGCCTACATCTGCACGCGCTGGCAATGACTTCGGCTGGGGCCCGATGCTGGAAGTGGGCAAGCTCTTTGCCGCCATCTTCCTGACCATCGCCCCGGTGATCGCCATGCTGCGGGCGGGCGAGCAGGGCGCGTTTGCCGCCGTGGTGCACGCCGTGACCGGTCCGGACGGCAAACCGGACGATGTGATGTATTTCTGGATGACGGGCGTGCTGTCTTCCTTCCTCGACAATGCGCCGACCTACCTGGTGTTCTTCAACACCGCCTCCGGCGATGCGCGGGAACTGATGGGGCCGCTGGCCTCGACGCTGGCGGCCATCTCCGCCGGCGCCGTCTTCATGGGGGCCAACAGCTACATCGGCAATGCGCCCAACATGATGGTCAAGGCCATCGCCGAAGAGCGCGGCATCCGCATGCCCAGCTTCTTCGGCTACATGGCGTGGTCGGTGGGCATCCTGGTGCCGCTGTTCATCGTCATGAGCTTCCTGCTCTTCTGAGTGCTACCCCCGCTTTCTTCCGATAACGAAACCGAGACCACGAGACCCGCATGAAACCCAAGATCTTCGTCGCCCGCGCCGTCTTCCCTGAAGTTCTGGCCCGCCTGGAGCAGCATTTCGAGGTCGAATCCAACCAGGACGACCGCATCTACAGCGCCGATGAGCTGCTGGCCAAGGCCAATGGCAAGGATGGCCTCTTCACCACCCCGAGCGAGCCGGTGACGGCCGCGCTCTTCGCCGCCAATCCGCAACTGAAGGCGGTCTGCAACATGGCCGTGGGCTACAACAACATCGATGTTGCTGCCGCTACAAAAGCCGGCGTCATGGCCACCAACACGCCCGACGTGCTCAATGAAACCACTGCTGACTTCGGCTGGGCCCTGATGATGGCGGCTGCGCGCCGCATCACCGAATCGGAGCACTTCCTGCGCGCCGGCAAGTGGAAGAAGTGGAGCTATGACAGCTTCGTGGGCCCCGACATCCATGGCGCCACCCTGGGCATCATCGGCATGGGCCGCATCGGCCAGGCCATCGCCCGCCGTTCGCTGGGCTTCGACATGCAGGTGCTGTACCACAATCGTTCGCGCCTGGCGCCCGAGCAGGAAGCGCGCGCCAACAGCGCCCGCTATGTCAGCAAGGAAGAGCTGCTGCAACAGGCCGACCACGTCGTGCTGGTATTGCCTTACTCAAAGGACACGCACCACACCATCGCCGCCCCCGAGCTGGCGCTGATGAAACCGACCGCCACGCTCACCAACATCGCGCGCGGCGGCATCGTCGATGATGCAGCGCTGATCGCCGCCCTGCGTGAAGGCCGTATCGCTGCCGCCGGGGTGGATGTGTTCGAGAATGAACCTTCGTTCAAGCCGGAATTCCTGGACTTGAGCAACGTCGTGCTGACCCCGCACATCGCCAGCGCCTCCACGCCCACGCGCCTGGCCATGGCCAACTGTGCGGCTGACAACCTGATCGCGGCGCTGTCGGGCCAGCGTCCGCCCAACCTGCTCAATCCGGACGTGGCGGCGCGCTGATTCGCCGCTGCTGCTGAAGCACCAAGCAAAACGGGCGCACCTGAGACCAGGTGCGCCCGTTTCTTCATTGGCGGGCGGCGGGCATCCCTGGATCCGGGATGCCGCCGTCGCTGCCGCATCAACCCTTCAGTTCATTGAAGATGTCGATGTATTCCTGCTGCGCTTCGGCTTGCGGCTTGCCCTTCAGGGCGGCCCAGGCGTCGAACTTGGCGCGGGCCACGAAGTCGGTCATGCCGGGGCGCTCGCCCTGCACGTCGCCGTTGCTGCCCTGCTTGTAGAGGCCATACATCTTCAGCAGGGTCATGTTGTCGGGACGCTCGGGCAGGCTCTTGGATTCTGCCACCGCGGCTTCGAACTGTTCTTGCAGGGTGCTCATGTCTCTCCTCCCTCGGGCTCAGACGGCCAGCAGTTCGACTTCAAAGATCAGTGTGGCATTCGGGGGGATCACGCCGCCCGCGCCACGGGCGCCGTAGCCCAGGCCTGCGGGGATGATCAGCTTGCGGGTGCCGCCGACCTTCATGCCTTGCACGCCTTCATCCCAACCCTTGATGACGTGGCCGGCGCCCAGCGGGAAGGCGAACGGATCATTGCGGTCCTTGCTGGAATCGAACTTGCTGCCGGCGGTGCCGTCCGTGTTCTGCAGCCAGCCGGTGTAGTGCACGGTGACGTGGCTGCCGGCCTTGGCTTCATCGCCAGCGCCAACGTTGATTTCTTCATATTGCAGCCCGGAAGCTGTGGTGATGATGGACATCGGTTTCCTTTCGGTGAGGGGTTGGGTTGGCGGCCGGTGGGCCAGACTCCTGACCATTGCTGACCATGTGAAATGCTTCATGGAAACATTGCGTGTACCAGGTCGTGCGTCAGGCGTCGCAGGCGCGCTGCGACTGGTGTTCAGGCCGCCCCGGTGGCGTCATGCGACCGGATCGGCAGGCAGTGTAAACCAAAAATCTAGAAAATTTTCATATTGCCTCAGTGGGCTGTCAGCGGGATCGTCGCAGCGAGCGTTAAGAGCCGAGGACGTGCTCCCTGCACGATAGATCAGGCATTTTTGAGTAAAGTTCTTCATGTTGCGTCGATTCAGCCAACTTTTATCCCTTTCCCTGCGCGCCGCCTGTGTCTCGGCCGTGCTGGCCTGTATGGCCGCCCCGGCCCATGCCAACGTGGTCGTGGTGCTCAATTCCGGTGACGCTTCCGTGTCGCTGCTGGACGAAACCGGCGAGAAGGAGCTCTCGACCTTCTCGGTGGGCAAGGAGCCGCACCACCTCATGGCCACGCCGGACAACAAGTCCTTGATCGTGGCCAGCGCCACCGGCAACCAGTTGCTCTTCCTCGATCCCAAAACCGGTGCCGTGCAGCGCAAGCTGCGCGACATCATCGATCCCTACCAGATCGGCTTCACCCCTGACCAGAAGTGGTTCGTGGCCACCGGCCTGCGTCTGGACCGCGTCGACGTCTACAGCTATGACGGCCAGGACCTGAAGCTGTCCAAGCGTATCCCGCTGGCCAAGACCCCCAGCCACATCGCCTTTGACAACGCCAGCACCACCGCCTTCATCACCCAGCAGGGCAGCGACCAGATCAGCGCCATCGACCTGGCCACCCAGCAGGTCAAGTGGACCATGCCGGTGGGCAAGCTGCCGGCCGGCATCATCATGACCCCCGACAACAAGTACCTGATGGTCGGCATCATGGGCAGCGACTACGTTGAAGTGATCGACTGGCGCACCCAGAAGATGGTCAAGAAGATCAAGACCGGCATCGGCGCCCACAACTTCCGCGGCCAGGGCGACAAGCGCTACGTCTACGTCTCCAACCGCGTGGCCAACACCATCAGCGTGGTCGACATGACCACCCTGGAAAACGTCGGCACCATCAAGGTCCCCGGCGGCCCGGATTGCATGGAAGTCACCGCCGATGGCAAGACCATGTGGACCACCCTGCGCTGGAGCAAGAAGGTCGCCGTGATCGACCTGGAAACGCGTTCGGTGACCAAGGTGATCCCGGTGGGCCGCTCGCCGCACGGCATCTACCTCCACAACCGCGCACCGGACCTGTAATGCCGAACGTATCGTGGAGGACCCGCCGATGACGGTGAGTGCGTTGAAACCCTCTCTGCGCGGCCTGTGCCTGTTCGCCATCCTGGCGGCCGGCCAGGCCGTTGCGCAATCGGCGGCACCGGAAGCCCCCGCCTGCAAGGGCAGGATCTACCTCAGCTTCGATACCGGCAGCCAGTCCCAGGCCGAACTGATCGAACAGACCCTGCGGCGCCACCACATCAAGGCCACCTTCTTCCTCGCCAACGAGAAGACCATCCACGGTGACTTTTCCCTCGATCCCGCCTGGGCGCCGCTGTGGAAGCGGCTGGTGGCCGAGGGGCACGCCTTCGGCACCCATACCTTCGACCACGTCTACGTGGTGCGCGACCTGCCCGAGGGCAAGATCGAGGTACGTCCGCAGTTCGGTGCGCAAGCCGGCAAGAAGCTGCAATGGACGCCGGCCCAGTATTGCGAGGAAATGAAGCGTGTTGACCAGCGCTTCCAGCAGTTGACCGGCCACAAGCTCGATCCGCTCTGGCGTGCGCCCGGCGGCCGCCTGACCCACAACCTGCTCAAGGCCGGCCAATCCTGCGGCTATGCCCACGTGGCCTGGGCGCCGGCCGGCTTCTCGGGCGATGAACTGCCCAGCGACAAATTCCCCAACGAGATGCTGTTGAAGAAAGCCCTCGATGGCCTCAAGGATGGTGATATCTTCCTGGCCCATATGGGCATCTGGTCGCGCCAGGATCCGTGGGCGCCAGCTGTGCTGGAGCCGCTCATCAGCGGGCTGGAGCAGAAGGGGTTCTGCTTTGCCACGCTGCGCGAGCATCCGTCCTACCGTCACCTGTTTGCCACCGGGAAGGAACACTGATCCCGGACACCAGTCCAAGCCGGCGCCAGCCCAGGGGAGGGGAGCTGCCGCCGCCATCGTCACACCGAATCAACGCTATCCATGATCCAGACCATTTCCGACCTCTTTGCCACCGTCCAGGGCTGGCTCTTCGAAACCCTGGTGCAACCGCTGGTGTTCTTCATCGGCATGGGGGAATTCGTCGAGGAAGCCTTTACCGGCACCGAATTCGTCCTGGTGGGCATCTGTGAACTGGTGATCCTGTTCCTGATCCTGCGCCCGCTGGAGTCCGTGATCCCGGTGCATCCCATCACCGACCCGCGCGCCCGCTGGAATGATTTCATCTACACCGTGCTGCAGCGCCTGGGCATCATCCCCATCATTGCCTTCCTGCTGCTTGATCCGGCGCTGTCCTATCTTTCCGAAGCCCTGCACCTGGAAGGCTGGGGCACCTTCAACCTCGACCAGGTCTGGCCCGGCGTGACCGACCGCGCGCTGGTGAGCTTTCTGCTCTACATGGTGGTGCTGGACCTGTGCGAATACATCTACCACTGGGCCCAGCACAACGTGCGCTGGATGTGGGCGCTGCACAGCCTGCACCATAGCCAGCAGAACATGAACCTGTGGAGCGACGACCGCAACCACATGCTGGACAACCTGGTGCACGACATCATCTTCGGCCTGATTGCGGTCCTGATCGGCGTCGAACCCTCTCAATACATCCTGCTGGTGTCGCTCTCGCGCATGCTGCAAAGCCTGCAGCATGCCAACGTGCGCATCCACTTTGGCCGCCTGGGCGAATACCTGCTGGTGTCGCCGCGCTTTCACCGGACCCACCACGCCATCGGCCTGGGCCATGAAAGCCGGGGCCGCAATTCCCTGGGCGGACACAACTTCGCCGTGCTGTTCCCGATCTGGGATGTGCTCTTCCGCACGGCGCACTTCAGCCAGGGCTTCGCCATGACCGGCGTGCGCGACCAGCTGCCGCCGCCGGCCGGCAAGGGACGTGATTACGGACGCGGCTTCTGGTCGCAGCAGTGGCTGGGTTTGAAACGCCTGGTCGAATTCACCCGCAGGAAGCCCCGCTGATGCGCCTGTTCATCGCTTCCTTCGGGCGTGCCCTGCTGGCGCAATTGCATATCCGCATGCTGTGGCTGACGGTGCTGCCCTTCGTCGTGTCGCTGGGTTTGTGGGCCGTGTGCCTGTGGCTGGGACTGCAACCCATCATCGACTGGCTGCAGGGATACTTCGTCTCCCACGGCATGTTCGGCGAGATCGGCGGCATGCTGGCCTGGTTCGGCATGGGTGCGCTCAAGACGGTACTGGTGCCCTTGCTGGCCATGTGGACGCTGCTGCCGCTGATGATCCTGACGGCGCTGGTATTCGTGGGCCTGTTCACCATCCCGGCCATTGCCCGCCACATCGGCACCCGCCACTATCCCATGCTGGACAAGCGCCACGGCGGCAGCGTGGCCGGCAGCCTGTGGACCTCGCTGTGGTGCTTCGCCGTCTTCACGGTGCTGTGGCTGGCCACGATCTGGGTATTCCTGATCCCGCCGCTGGCCTTCGTCATTCACTCGCTGCTGTGGGGCTGGCTGACCTATCGCGTCATGGCCTATGACACCCTGGCCGACTACGCCAGCACCGAAGAACGGCGTGCCGTCCTGCACCTGCATCGCTGGCCGCTGCTGGCCGTGGGCACCATCGCCGGTGCGCTCGGTGCGGCACCCACGCTGCTGTGGCTGGGCGGAGTGCTGTCGGTGATCCTGCTGCCGGCGCTGGCGGCGGTGGCGATCTGGCTGTACGTAGTGGTGTTCGTCTTCACCGGCTTGTGGTTCCAGTTCTACTGCCTGGAAGCGCTGCTGCGCTATCGCAGCGGCCAGGCCCCCGATGGGCCTGCAGACACCAACGTCATCGACGTGACGCCACGTTGACGCCGGTTTGATGGCCGCTGCCCGAGACGAACCCGGGGCAGGGCAATCCGTCCCCGGCCTGAATCGGGCATAATCGCCGCAGTGTTTCATCAACCTATCGGGCAGACAGACTCATGGCATTCGGACTCATCATCATCGGCGACGAGATCCTCTCGGGCCGCCGCATCGACAAGCATTTCCCCAAGGTCTTGGAGCTGCTCAGCCAGCGCGGACTGCAACTGTCCTGGGCCGAGTACGTCGGCGACGACCCCGAACGCATCACCGCCACCCTCAAGCGCACGCTGGCCACCGGCGACGTGGTCTTCTGCACCGGCGGCATCGGTGCCACCCCTGACGACCACACCCGCCAGTGCGCAGCCGCTGCACTGGGCGTGCCGGTAGTGCTGCATCCCGAGGCCAAGGAAAAGATCCAGGAGCGCATCGCCGACATGGCCCGCGAAGCCGGCACCACGCCCGACTTCAATGCAACGGACAACCTGCACCGCCTCAAGATGGGCGAATTTCCGCAGGGCGCCTCCATCATTCCCAACCCCTACAACAAGATCCCCGGTTTCTGGCTCAACAACACCAGCGGCACCGGAGCCCATTACTTTGCACCGGGCTTCCCGGTGATGGCCTGGCCGATGTTCGAATGGGTACTGGAGACCCATTACGCCGACCAGTTCCACCGCCAGGCCTGGGCCGAGCGCTCCATGCTGGTGTTCGAAGCAATGGAGTCGACCCTGACCCCGCTGATGGAAGCCATCGAAGCGCAATTCCCGCTGGTGAAGGTGTTCAGTCTGCCGCACGTGGGCGACGACAAGACCCGCCGCCACATCGACCTGGGCGTCAAGGGTGACCCGGCCCAGGTGGAACCGGCCTTCGAGAAAATGCAGGAAGGCCTGCGCGCGCTGCACGCCGAGTATCAGATCAGCAACTGAGGCTGGGCTGGCGCTGGCGCTGGCGCTGGTGCAGGTCAAAAAAAATGCCCCGGCCAGACCGGGGCATTCGTTTCTGCGGGAAAACCCGGAGATTACTTCTTGGCAGCGCGAGTCACCTTGGCACCAGCCTGGGACATCTGATCCACGGCGTTGGTCACGTTGGCTTCCAGGACTTCAGCGGCTTGCTTGGCGTTCTTGGTGAACTGCTCGTAGCCGGCGCTCATGTTGCCGATGGCCGACTTGAACATCGAAATGGCCTGCTCGGAACCGGCGGGGGCGTTCTTGGCGGCTTCGTCGATCATCGCCACGACCTTGCGGTTGACTTCGGCGATCTGGGCTTCGGCAGCCTTGGTCAGTTCAGCCTGGGTGCTGGAGAAGATGCCGCTCAGGTGACGACCGTAGGCCACCGACTTTTCCAGCGTCGGCTGGGCGTGCGAGCTGGTCAGGGTGAAGAATTCCTGCGGGTCCTTGGCCGCGAACAGCTTTTGCGCTGCAGCCTGGGTTTCTTCGAGCGAGGACTTGGCGGCCTTCAGGTTCAGGTCCACCAGTTTTTCCACGCCTTCAAAGGTCTTGCTGGCCAGCTGGTTGAACAGGGCGATTTGCGCTTCAGCGTTGGCTTTGGCAGCGGCGGAAAATTGCTCGGTGTAGGTCGTCATGTTGAAACATCCTTCTCGTTGATGGGTTGATGAACAAGGCAGCGACAGTGATTGCTTACGGACCGATCGACACTGAAAGGTAAATCTCCGATGTAATTTCTTGTTTGAATATGATGCGATGCACAAGGCCGATTTTAGTTCAATCATGCATAAAGTCAAACGTTTCATCGTGTGAGAAACGCGAAAAGCGCTTCAAAGTTGATCCAAGTCTAATCAAGCACTTAGCGAGTTTTTGAGGATTTTCCTAGCAATGATATCAATCCGAATGTGCTATTTGCATTGCAGCATCAAAAGCGGTTATCAATTGTATGCGCGCAATCGTTTGCGCCCTGCAACAAGCAATTTTGTTGCGCTGCGACAAGTCGAAAAATCACGACAGGAAAAAATGTGAAGGCTTACTACAGCGACCACTTCGTCTTGCCACTGCCACCGGGTCACCGCTTCCCGATGGTGAAATACCGGATGATCCGGGAAGGGGCGGCGGCGACCGTACCCGGTCTGGATTTTCATGAGGCCCAGCCCGCCAGCGACGGCGAACTGGCGCTGGCGCATCATCCCGATTACATCGCCCGCGCCAGTGCCGGCCAGTTGACCGCGGCCGAGCAGCGCGAGATCGGTTTTCCCTGGACGCCGCAGATGGTGGAGCGCTCGCGCCGTTCATCCGGCGCCACCATCGCCGCCTGCCGCGCCGCCTTCAGCGAGGGCGTGGCAGTGAACCTGGCTGGCGGCACCCATCACGCCTATGCCGATCATGGTGCAGGTTTTTGCGTCTTCAATGACGCCGCCATTGCGGCCCGCCTGATGCAAGCCGAGCGCCGTGCCGCCCGGGTGGCCATCGTCGACCTCGATGTGCATCAGGGCAATGGCACGGCCTCCATCCTGGCGCGGGATGACTCCGTCTTCACCTTGTCCCTGCATGGGGAGAACAATTATCCCTTCGAGAAGGAGCAGAGCGATCTCGATGTCGCCCTGCCTGATGGCGTGGGCGACGCCGACTACCTGCAAGCCCTGCGCGCGGCCCTGAACACGCTGCAGCAAAGCTTCGCCCCGCAGTTGCTGATCTACCTGGCCGGTGCTGATCCCCACGAGGGCGACCGCCTGGGCAAGATGAAGCTGACCCTGGCTGGCCTCGCGGCGCGGGACGAGACCGTCTTCAGTTACGCCCACGAGCATAAAATCCCGGTTGCGGTTACGATGGCGGGCGGTTACGGAAGAGAGATCGAACAGACCGTGGCCGTTCACCTACAAACGATAAGACTCGCCAGCCTCCACGCCGCCCGCTGGAGCGCACGATGAGATGACCCGGACGCACTGCCTGCCATGCGTTCGCTGATGGAAAAGAAATGATGCAATCCGCCGCCGGCGCCCGCCGGCCTCGCCAGCTCCTGATGAGCCTGGTGCCTTTGTTGTTCGTGCTGATCTGGAGTACCGGCTTCATCGTGGCCAAGTTCGGCCTGCCGTATGCCCCTCCCTTGACCTTCCTGCTGCTGCGCTTCACCGGCGTGCTGGTCTTCCTGCTGCCGCTGGTGCTGCTGTTTCGCGCCCCTTGGCCACATGGCCGCATCCGCCATGTGGCCGTGGCCGGTGTACTGCTGCAGGCGGGCTACCTGGCGGGGGTCTGGTGTGCCATCAAGATCGGCATGCCGGCCGGCTTGTCGGCCCTGATCGTGGGTCTGCAACCCATCCTGACCGCTTTTGCCGCGCCCTTGCTGGGCGAATCGGTGAAGGGCCGGCAGTGGGTCGGCCTGGCGCTGGGCCTGTGCGGGGTGGGGCTGGTGGTGGCCAACAAGATTTCATTGATCGGCCTGTCCACCGCCAGCATTGCGCTGTGCGTCTTTGCCTTGCTGTGCATCACTGCCGGTACGCTGTACCAGAAACGCTATTGTGCCCACTTCGATCTGCGCACCGGCACGGCGATCCAGTTCATGGCCTCCATCGTCGTGGTACTGCCCTTTGCGGTGGCCATCGAAGGGCTGGACTGGCACTTCAGCAACGTGCACTGGACCCCGCAGTTCATCGGTGCGCTGCTGTGGTCGGTGCTGGCGCTGTCCATTGGCGCCATCTTCCTGCTGTTCGCCCTGATCCGCCGCAGCGCGGCCACCAGCGTCACCAGCCTGTTGTATCTCACCCCGCCGACCACGGCCGTGATGGCCTGGCTGATGTTTGGCGAAGCCTTCAGCCTCGTTGGTGCGCTGGGCATGCTGGTGGGCGTGATCGGCGTGGCCTTCGTGGTACGCAAGTAATTGCGCGGGACCGCGCGGATTTGTTCAGTCGGGCCTCAGCACGCCCGGCATCAGCGTCACCAGCTTCAAGTCCGGCCGGTTCGCCACGCGGAAGTTAACCTGCCGGTAGAGCAATTCACCCGACTGCGGATGCAGGAAGCGGCGCTCGCCGCCTTCGCGCTCCACCACATCCTGCAGACGCCAGGCCCGCTGGAAGAGCGGGCTGGCCGCTGACAATTCCTCCACCAGCGCCAGCAGTTCCGGATCATCCAGCAGGCTCGCGCTATCGGCGCGGAATTCGGCCACCAGCCGCCGCGCCCGCTGTTCCCATTGCACCGTCAGTGATTGCGCGGCCGTGCTGCTGAACATGAAGCGCAGCAGGTTGGGCGATTTTTCCTTGTCATCCAGCCACCCTGTAAAAAGCTTCCTGGCGGCCGGATTCCAGGCCACGGCATTCCAATAGCGATCCAGCAAATAAGCCGGGGCGCGGAACTGACTGACTACTTCCAGGATTTCTGGGGCAACCATGGTGGCGGCCTGCTGCTCCGGCAACACCGGATCCTTTTTTCCCGCCAGTTCAAACAGATAGGCGCGCTTGGCGCGCGGCAAGTGCAGCGCATCGGCGATGCGCGCCAGCGCCTGTGGCGAGACCGAATCCGTGCGCCCCTGCTCGATCCAGGTGTACCAGGTCACGCTGATGCCGCACAGTTGCGCCACCTCTTCGCGCCGCAGGCCGGGGGTGCGGCGCCGTCCATGGGCCAGATGCGGCAGGCCGGCCTGGGCCGGTGCGGTCTGTTCGCGTTGGGATTTGAGGAAGTCGCCAAGGGCGCGGCGGGCGAGGTCGGGTTCCATGAAGGCAGGGCAGGGTGGTGGTCGGGGTAATAGTATAAATGATTCACTTGTAACAGGATAAGGATTCGCTAGACTGGCGTTTTCCTGACAGCACTGCTGTCTTTTCCTTCATCTCACCCCGGAGCCCCGTCATGCGCAGCCATCAGCAAGTCGTCACCGAACAGTTCGGCAGCACCGCCGCCGCCTACCTCACCAGCAGCGTCCACGCCCAGGGCGCCGACCTGCAGGAGCTGGCGCAGATCGCCGCCGCCATCCCCGCTGCACGGGTGCTGGACCTGGGCTGCGGTGGCGGTCACGCCAGTTTCGCCGTGGCACCGGTGGTGGAGCAGGTGATTGCCTATGATCTGTCTGAAGAGATGCTCAAGGTGGTCGCCAGCGCCGCCGCCGAGCGTCGCCTGGAGAATCTGGCCGTGCGCCAGGGCAGCGCCGATCGCCTGGATTTTCCCGATGGCAGTTTTGACCTGGTCTGCACGCGCTTCTCGGCCCACCATTGGCGTCAGTTGCCGCAGGCCCTGAATGAAGCATTTCGCGTGCTCAAGCCGGGCGGACGTTTCATCATCATCGACACCGCCGCCCCGGCGGACGTCCTGGCCGATACCTATGTGCAGGCCATCGAGTTGCTGCGTGATACTTCACATGTACGCAATGTCAGCCTGAACTCCTGGCGCAAGCTGCTCAAGGCTGCCGGTTTTGCCATCGACCACGACAAGACCTGGAAGCTGCGCCTGGAATTCGATTCCTGGGTAGCCCGCATGCGCACTCCGCAAGACAACATCACCGCCATTCGCGCCCTGTGGCAGGCGGCCCCCGGCGAGGTGAAGGATTATTTTGCCCTCGATGCGGCCTGTTCCTTCTCCATTGACGTGGCCATGCTCCAGGCGCGCAAGGCTTGACCGGCCAGCGCCGGTGCACAAGATCGCGGTCCATCCAAACGCCCCGTCCCCGTCCCTGAAGGCAGCAGACGGGGCGTCAACGATATGGGACACTGCCTCGTTATCCATTCACTTTGGATAATCGCAAAGCGAACATCTGGGGTCAGTATTGCTGTCTGTTATCGTGTTTGTGACCGAAAGCTGACAGCTAGACTGGTAGAATGCCGTCTCGTTGGCCTGGGTTTTGCTAGAGAAAAATCGAAAAACATCGAGCACCAACCCGGCAATATTGCAGGCAAATCCCGAAAAAGTGTGGGGCACCGAATCGGGCGCGGAGATAGAAACGTGTTTAAAAAAATGCGCTAACGTCTTAATTCTCTTGCGAAAAATCTGCATTTTGCTACACTGCCAACGTTTCTCTTGTGTACTTTCAGGGTAAATTGGGGGGAGTTCCACCTATGATCAAATCAGCGCTGGCCATTTTCACATCATTACTGTTCATCCACGCTGGTTTGGCACCTGCCGCAGCCCAGACAGTCAACAATGCCGCCAAGAAGGCCCCGGCCAAGAAAGTCGTGGCCAAGCGCCCGGCCCAGGCCGTCAGCAAGACGGTGGCCAAAGGCTCCCTGAACAATCGCGAAAAACTGGTCCGCAAGGTCAGCGTGGTCAAGGGCAAGCGCCAGGTCAGCTACCAGCGCGTCTCGGCCGCGCCGTCCATCCCGGTGGTGCCACCGGTGATGACCGCCGGTGACCTGGCCGGCCTCAATCTGACCCCCGATCCTGTCGGATTGCGTTCCAACGTGGCGCTGGTGATCGACCAGGCCAGCTCGCAAGTCCTGTTCGAGAAGAATTCTTCAGTTGCGCTCCCCATTGCCTCGGTCACCAAGCTGATGACCGCGCTGGTGGTGGTCGAAGCGCGCCTGAACATGGAAGAAACCCTGACCGTCACCGATGACGACGTCGACCGCGAAAAGCACAGCAGCTCGCGCCTGCGCGTGGGCGCGACCCTGAGCCGCGACGACATGCTGCACATCGCCCTGATGAGTTCCGAGAACCGCGCCGCCTCGGCGCTGGGCCGCAACTACCCGGGCGGCCTGCCGGCCTTCGTGGCGGCGATGAACGCCAAGGCCCGCTCGCTGGGCATGACCGATACCCGTTATGTGGATTCGACCGGCCTGTCCAGCCAGAACGTGGCCAGCGCCCGTGACCTGGCCAAGCTGGTGGTGGCGGCCTACAACTATCCGATCATCCGCCAGTACTCCACCGACCCCAAGTACATGGTCGAGCCCAGCGGCCACGCCATGCAGTACAACAGCTCCAACCGCCTGACCTCCAACAAGGAGTGGGATATCGGCCTGCAGAAAACCGGATTCATCAACGAAGCCGGACACTGCCTGGTGATGTATACCCGCATCGAAGGCCGTCCCATCGTGATGGTATTCCTCGATTCCAAGGGCCGCCTGTCCCACGTGGGTGATGCCGCGCGCATGCGCAAGTGGCTGGTGGAAGACCAGCCCAACAACCTGACCCGCGTGAAGATGGTGCGGGCCGACGAAGGCTGATTTCGTCCGTTATCTTTTTTGCTTCAACCAAAAAGCGAACCTTGTGGTTCGCTTTTTTTATGGCGGAGGCGAAGCTTTTCCGTCTGGACGGCTTGTTTTAATTCAATATTTCAATAATAATTGAAATATTGAATTAATCGGAGAAGCGCATGGAAACCAGCGCCGTCATTACTGCCTTGGCCGCCTTGGCCCAGGAATCCCGCCTCGCCATTTTTCGTCACCTGGTGCAAGTCGGTCCTGCAGGGTCTGCCGCCAGCAAGATCGGCGAAGCCTTGGCCATCGCGCCGTCCTCGCTTTCCTTCCATATGAAGGAGCTGTCCCACGCCGGTCTGGTGACTTCGCGCCAGGAAGGGCGCTACGTCATCTATGTCGCCGACTTTTCGCGCATGAATGAAGTCTTGCGCTTCCTGACGGACAACTGCTGCGGTGGCAATCCCTGTACACCCGTGGCTGCGTGCTGCGCGCCGTCCGGCGGTATCGTCCCGGCGACAGTTCAAACACCTTGAGGCGGGAAAGAACGTGCTGACCGCATCTCTCATCTTCCTGCTCACACTGACGTTGGTCATCTGGCAGCCCAAGGGCCTGGGCATCGGCTGGAGCGCCTGCGGCGGTGCTGCCCTGGCGCTGGCCTGCGGCGTGATCCAGCTCGCCGACATCCCGGTGGTCTGGCATATCGTCTGGAACGCTACCGGCACCTTCATCGCCATCATCATCATCAGCCTGCTGCTGGACCGGGCCGGCTTCTTCGAATGGGCCGCGTTGCACGTTGCCCGCTGGGGCGGGGGACGTGGCCGCATGCTGTTCGTGCTGCTGATCCTGCTGGGGGCGGCGGTCTCGGCCTTGTTCGCCAATGATGGCGCCGCACTGATCTTGACGCCCATCGTCATCTCGATGCTGCTGGCACTGCGCTTCACGCCGGCGGCGACACTGGCCTTCGTGATGGCGGCCGGCTTCATCGCCGATACGGCCAGCCTGCCGCTGGTGGTGTCGAACCTGGTCAATATCGTCTCGGCCGATTTTTTCCACATCGGCTTTGCGCAATACGCTTCGGTCATGGTGCCGGTGAACCTGGTCGCGGTGGCGGCTACCCTGCTGGTATTGCTGCTGCGTTTTCGGTGCGACCTGCCGGCCCGCTATGACCTGTCGCAGTTGCGTGATCCAGCCAGCGCGATCCGCGATCGCGCTACCTTCATTGCCGGTGGCTGGGTGCTGGCACTGCTACTGGCCGGTTTCTTCTGGCTGGAGGGCCAGGGCCTGCCGATCAGCGTGGTCGCGGCCACCGGGGCATTGATCCTGCTGTTCGTGGCCGGCAGGGGGCAAGTCATTTCCACCCGCGCGGTCATCAAGGGCGCGCCCTGGCAGGTGGTGTTCTTCTCGCTGGGGATGTACCTGGTGGTCTACGGCCTGCGCAATGCCGGGCTGACCAACGCGCTCACCGGTGTGCTCAATGAATTTGCTACGCACGGCGTCTGGGGCGCCGCCCTCGGCACGGGCGTGCTGACGGCCTTGCTGTCGTCGATCATGAACAACATGCCTACGGTGCTGGTCGGCGCGTTATCGATCGACGCCACCTCGGCGCAAGGTGTGGTCAAGGAAGCGATGGTCTACGCCAACATCATCGGCTGCGACCTCGGCCCCAAGATCACCCCCATCGGCAGCCTGGCGACCTTGCTCTGGCTGCATGTGCTGGACAGCAAGAACATTCATATCTCCTGGGGGGCCTACTTCCGCACGGGCGCTTTGCTGACGCTGCCGGTGCTGCTGGTCACCTTGTCGGCACTGGCGCTCAGGCTGGGTGCCGGGGCCTGATCATCCCGGGATGCCATCCACTTCAACACGGAGATTCACCATGACCACCATCTACCACAATCCTGCCTGCGGAACCTCCCGCAATACCCTGGCCATGATCCGCAACAGCGGCGAAGAACCGACCATCATCGAGTACCTGCAGCAGCCGCCCAGCCGCGAACAATTGGAGACGATGATCCGCGAGGCTGGTCTTACGGTGCGCGAAGCCATCCGCCAGAAGGGCACACCTTATGCCGAACTGGGCCTGGACGATCTCGGCGTGACGGACGCGCAGTTGCTGGATGCGATGCTGGCGCATCCGATCCTGATCAACCGGCCCTTCGTGGTGACCTCGAAGGGGACGCGCCTGTGCCGTCCTTCTGAACTGGTGCTGGACATCCTGCCGCATCCGCAGCAAGGTTCGTTTGCGAAGGAAGATGGGGAAGTGGTGGTGAATGCGGACGGCCAGCGCGTTGCTGCCCGGTGAGTCTGCAGGGGGGGGGGCGCGCTCAGCCGCGATCCTTGCGATACCCCAGCGCCGACGAAATCTGGCTGGCCGTGCTCACCAGATCATCCACCCATTCATCCTGCAGGCGGTCGGCCGGGGCCGAGATCGACAGGCCGGCCACCAGCTTGCCGCTGTCGTCGCAGATGCCGGCGGCCATGCAGCGCACGCCCAGTTCCAGTTCCTCGTTGTCGCGCGCATAACCCAGGGCGCGCACCATGGAAAGTTCGCGCTCCAGCTTGGTCAGGTCGGTAATGGAATTCTTGTTGTGCCCGGCCAGCCCGGTGCGGGTGGCATAGGCGCGCACGTTCTTGGGATCGTCCACCGACAGGAACAGCTTGCCGGTCGAGGTCAGGTGCAGCGGCGCGCGGCCGCCGATGGCGCGCACCACCTGCATGCCGGAACGTTCAGAAAAGGAGCGGTCGATATAAACGATTTCATCGGCCTGCCGTACCGACAGGTTGATCGTCTGGTGCGTCTTGCGATGCAGCGCCCGCATGAAGTCCAGCGCCGCTTCCCGCACCGATAGCCGGCTCTTGACGATGTTGCCCAGTTCCAGCAGGCGCATGCCCAGGCGATAGGTGCCCGGCTCCACGCGGTCGACGAAGCGCTTCACGACCAGGTCGTTGAGGATGCGGTGCGCCGTCGACGGATGCAGGTCGGTCGCCGCCGACAATTCCTTCAGGCTCACCGGGTCGGGATATTCCGCCAGCGCGTCGAGCAGCGACACCATGCGCTCGATGACCTGGATTGAAATCTGTTCTGTCTCGCCTGCAGCTTCTTTTTTCATGGCGCGGCCTGGTGCGTTGCAATATGAAGGTTATACCACAATGTGAAAAGAACAAAAAGTCCGGTCGTGCTTTTCTTGCATGACGGGAGCTTCACATAGCCCAGTGTGCGGGCCGCAAAGCCGCGTCGGGCGGGGAGGGCAGCCTGGCACCGTTTCAGCACGCTCGTCTCCTCAACCAAGACTTTGGTTATATAGACCGGGATCCTTATTCCGGCGCCGTGTTCTTTCATATCTGTTTTTCGCATATCGAGAGAAGAAAGTATTCGTTCTTTTTGGTCAGCAGGCTCATTAACCTGTGTGCTCCAAAACAACAGAACATTCGGGAACGGATATGCTGAAGAAGATCATCCAATCGGTCGCCGCCGCCCTGGTGCTGGCGCAAGCCGCCTCGCTGGCGCACGCGGCCGATATTTCGTTGCTCAACGTCTCTTACGACCCGACGCGCGAACTCTACGCCGACTACAACAAAGCCTTCGCCAAGTACTGGAAGGAAAAGTCCGGCGACAACGTCACCATCAAGGCTTCTCACGGCGGCTCCGGCAAGCAGGGCCGTTCGGTGATCGACGGTATCGATGCTGACGTGGTGACCCTGGCCCTGGCCTACGACATCGATGAAATCTCGGAAAAGGCCAAGCTGCTGCCGGCCGACTGGCAAAAGCGCCTGCCGCACAACAGCTCGCCTTATACCTCCACCATCGTGTTCTTGGTGCGCAAGGGCAATCCCAAGGGCATCAAGGACTGGGGCGACCTGATCAAGCCGGGTGTTTCCGTCATCACCCCCAACCCCAAGACCTCGGGCGGCGCCCGCTGGAACTACCTGGCGGCCTGGGCCTATGCCAAGCAAAAGGGCGGTAGCGATGACGCTGCGCGCGACTACATCGCCAAGCTCTTCAAGAACGTGCCTGTGCTGGATTCCGGCGCCCGTGGCGCCACCATCACCTTCGTCGAACGCGGCATCGGTGACGTGCTGCTGGCCTGGGAAAACGAAGCCCTGATCTCCTTGAAGGAATGGGGCCCGGACAAGTTCGACATCGTCGCGCCTTCGATTTCCATCCTGACCGAGCCGCCGGTGGCCGTGGTGGACAAGGTGGCTGACCGTCGCGGTACCCGCAAGGTGGCCGAGGAATACCTGCAGTACCTGTACTCGGAACAGGGCCAGGAAATCATCGCCAAGAACTACTACCGTCCCATCGATCCCAAGATCGCCGCCAAGTACGCTTCGCAATTCCCGAAGCTGAACCTGGTGACCATCGACAAGGATTTCGGCGGCTGGCAGAAGGCGCAGAAGACGCACTTTGCTGACGGCGGTACCTTCGACCAGCTCTACGCCCCCAACAAGAAGTGATCTGAACCCGTAGCAGGGAACCGGCCAGGCCGGTTCCCGCCGCACTCAAACAAGCACACGACATGACCATCCTGTTACTGGCCGGCAGCCCCTCGGCGCCCTCCCGTTCCACCCGTCTGCTGCACCACGTCGGCGACAAGCTGGCCCACCTGGGCCATCGCTATGCGCGCCTGGATGTGCGCGACCTGCCGGGACAGGCCATCCTGCGCGCCGACTGGAACGATCCGGACATCAAGGCGGCCCTGGCCACCGTCGAAGAAGCCTCGGCCGTGGTGGTCGCCACGCCGGTCTACAAGGCGGCCTACAGCGGCATCCTGAAGGCTTTCCTGGACCTGCTGCCGCAGTTCGGCCTGACCAACAAGCTGGTGCTGCCGCTGGCCACCGGTGGCAGCCAGTCGCACATGCTGGCGCTGGACTATGCGCTGCGCCCGGTGCTGTCGTCGCTGAACCCCAAGCACGTGCTGCCCAGCATCTACGCCACCGAGGCGCAGGTGACCTGGAGTGAAGAAAACGGCCTGGTGCTGGATGCGCCCATCGAAGCCCGCGTCAATGAAGGCGTGGAGCAGCTCTCGGCCAGCCTGCAAGCCCTGCACAAGGTCGCACCTGAACAATTCCGCGAGATTCCCTTCTCGCAGTTGCAGTACAGCGTTTCCTACTGAACCTGGCCGGATTCGTTCCGGCTTAGCCCTCGACTGAAAAATCACCGGCTTGTGCAGCGGAAGGCCCGCTGCACGCCTGGATTTCCGGAATCTGGAGAAAACATCGTGTCCGCCAACAAGAACAAGACCATCCTTTCCCCACGTCGCCGCACCCTGCAGCGCCTCTCGGCCATCGCCCTGGGCGCACTGGCCTTCTCCCTGGGCGCTGCCCCGGTACAGGCCCAGGAAACCAAGCTGCTGCGCATCGGCTATCAGAAAGCCGCCAATACCCTGGTGCTGCTCAAAGCCCACGGCGCGCTGGAAAAGCGCCTGCAGCCGCTGGGCGTGGAAGTGAAGTGGGCCGAGTTCGCGGCGGGTCCGCAACTGCTGGAAGCGCTCAACGTGGGCTCGGTCGATTTCGGCTACGTCGGTGAAGCGCCGCCGGTCTTTGCGCAAGCGGCCGGTGCCGACTTCGTCTACACCGCCTATGAGATCCCGACCCCGGATGCCGAAGGCCTGCTGGTGCAAAAAGATTCTCCCATCAAGAGCGTGGCCGAACTGAAGGGCAAGAAGATCGCCTTCAACAAGGGGTCGGACGTGCATTGGCTGGTAGTGGCCTTGCTGAAAAAGGCTGGCCTGCAGTACAGCGACATCCAGCCGGTCTACCTGGCCCCGGCTGATGCCCGTGCCGCCTTCGAGCGCGGTGCGGTCGATGCCTGGGCGATCTGGGATCCGTTCCAGGCCGCCGCAGAAAAGCAGGTCGGTGCACGTCGCCTGGCCTCGGGCGTGGGGGCGGTCAGTCACCACCAGTTCTTCCTGAGCGCACGTCCCTTCGCGGCCAAGAATCCGCAGGTCGAGAAGATCCTGCTGGAAGAGATCACCCGTGAAGGCGAATGGGTCCGTACCCACACTGCTGAAGCCGCCGCCCAGCTGGCCCCCATCCAGGGCCTGGATGCCGACATCATCCAGACGGGCCTGAAGCGCTATGCCCACATCTACAAGCCGGTCGATGCCCAGGTGCTGGCCGAGCAGCAGAAGATCGCCGACGCCTTCTTTGAACTCAAGCTGATCCCCAAGCAGCTCAAGGTCAGCGACGCCGTCCTCAAATAAACAACACTGACATCGACCACCTCTAGTCCAGCAGCACAGGAGTCAAGCATGAACGTTTTCTGGTTTATCCCTACCCACGGCGACAGCCGCTACCTCGGCACCTCCGAAGGTGCGCGCCCGGTGACCCACGACTACATGAAGCAGATTGCCGTGGCGGCCGATACCCTCGGGTATGACGGCGTGCTGCTGCCCACGGGACGTTCCTGCGAAGACGCCTGGGTGGCTGCGGCCAGCCTGATCGATGCGACACAGCGGCTGAAATTCCTGGTGGCAGTGCGCCCCGGCCTGACCGCACCGACCCTGTCGGCGCGCATGGCCGCGACCTTCGACCGCCTCTCCAATGGCCGCCTGCTCATCAACGTGGTCACCGGTGGCGATCCGGTGGAGCAGGAGAGCGATGGCATCTTCGGCAGCCATGCCGAGCGCTATGAAATCTCCGACGAATTCCTCAAGATCTGGCGCGACGTACTGGCCAAGACCCACACCGGTGAAGAGACCAACTTCGAGGGCAAGCACCTCAGCGTCAAGGGCGCCAAGGCACTCTATCCTCCGGTGCAGGCACCGTATCCGCCGCTGTACTTCGGTGGCTCCTCGGACGAAGCCATTGACCTGGCCGCCGAGCAGGTCGACGTCTACCTGACCTGGGGCGAACCCCCGGCGGCCGTGGCCGAAAAAATTGCCCGCGTGCGCGAACGCGCCGCCAAGGCCGGCCGCACGCTGCGCTTCGGCATCCGCCTGCACGTGATCGTGCGCGATACCAATGAAGCCGCCTGGCGCGCCGCCGATGAACTCATCAGCCGCCTGGACGACGAGACCATCGCCAAGGCCCAGGCCAACTTCGCCCGCATGGACTCGGAAGGGCAGCGCCGCATGGCCGCCCTGCACGGCGGCCGCCGCGACAAGCTGGAAGTGAGCCCCAACCTGTGGGCTGGCGTGGGCCTGGTGCGCGGCGGTGCCGGCACCGCGCTGGTGGGCGATGGCCCGACCGTGGCTGCGCGCATCAAGGAATATGCGGACCTGGGCATCGATACTTTCATCCTCTCCGGCTATCCGCACCTGGAAGAATCCTACCGGTTTGCCGAACTGGTGTTCCCGCTGCTGCCGCGCGCCCAGCGCGAAGGCCTGGCCGGTCCCTTCGGCGAGATCGTCGGCAATACCGAACTGCCCAAGCCCGCGCCGGTGCGCGTGTCGGCAAGCTGAGGCCGGCATGACCAGCGCATCCAATCCCGTGCTCGCCAGCACTGCACCGCAAGAGCAGGCGCGCCCCAAGGCCGCTGCCAAGGGCCCGCGCAAGCCGCGTGGCGCCTGGGTCGGCTGGCTGCTGCCGCTGCTCCTGCTGGTGTGGTGGGAGATCGCCGCACAGGCCGGCTGGCTATCCAGCCGCATCCTGCCGGAACCGTTCGCGGTATTGAAGGCCGCGTGGAACCTGTCCGCCTCCGGCGAGCTGTGGCGCCACCTGGCCGTCTCCAGCGGCCGCGCGGCTTCCGGCTTTGCGGTCGGCGCGGGGCTGGGACTGATCCTGGGCCTGCTCTCGGGCAGCCTGCGTTCAGCCGAACTGCTGCTCGATACCACCCTGCAGATGGTGCGCAACATTCCGGCGCTGGCCCTGATCCCGCTGGTGATCCTGTGGTTCGGCATCGACGAGACGGCCAAGCTGTTCCTGGTGTCGGTGGGCGTGTTCTTCCCGGTCTACCTGAATACCTTCCACGGCATCCGCTCGGTGGACCAGGGCTTGATCGAGATGGCGCGCAGCTATGGCCTCTCCGGCTGGCCGCTGTATCGCGACGTGATCCTGCCGGGCGCCTTACCCTCCATCCTGGTCGGCCTGCGCTTTGCGCTGGGCCTGGTGTGGGTGCTGCTGATCGTGGCCGAGACCATCTCGGCGCAGGCCGGCATCGGCTACATGACCATGAATGCCCGCGAATTCCTGCAAACCGATGTGGTGCTGGTGGGCATCCTGCTCTACGCCTTGCTGGGCAAGCTGGCCGATACCGCGGCGCGGGCGCTGGAACGTTTCTTCCTGCGCTGGCACCCCGGCTACCAATGAAGAGCCCCATGAATGCATCAGGAAACCATCATGCGCAATGACACCCAGGAACACCAGCAAGTCAGCCGTGCCGCCGGCCGGGGCGTAGGCCTCAGGCTGCGCGCCTTGTCGAAGTCCTTCAGCGGACGCACGGTGCTGCACGACATCGACCTCGACATCGAACCCGGCGAATTCGTCGCCATCGTCGGCCGCAGCGGCTGCGGCAAGAGCACCTTGCTGCGCCTGGTGGCCCAGCTCGATGGCGCCAGCGGCGGCGAGGTCGTCTATGAACACGAAGGCAGCGGCGAGCCCGAGATCCGCATCATGTTCCAGGATGCGCGCCTGCTGCCCTGGAAGCGGGTGCAGGCCAACGTCGCGTTGGGCTTGCCCAGGCAGGCCGCACCGCAGGCACTCCATGCCCTGCGCCAGGTCGGCCTGGACCAGCGTGCCGGCGAATGGCCGGCGGTGCTCTCCGGGGGCCAGCGCCAGCGCGTGGCCCTGGCGCGTGCGCTGGTACACGACCCGCAATTGCTGCTGCTGGACGAACCGCTGGGCGCGCTCGATGCGCTCACCCGCATCGAGATGCAGGCCCTGATCGAGTCGCTCTGGCGCGAACGCGGTTTCACCGCCTTGCTGGTGACCCACGACGTGCAGGAAGCCATCGCCCTGGCCGACCGCGTGCTGCTGATCGAGGATGGCCACGTGGCACTGGACCAGCGCATCGACCTGGCGCGCCCGCGTTCACGTGGCCAGGCCCAGTTTGCCGCGCTGGAGGAAGCCATCCTGGCGCGCGTGCTGCGGCACCCCGGCAGTGAGGCGGCTACGGAGCCATCTGAAGATTTCTTCACGCCACGCGGCGTACATCAGGTGCAGTGGGCGGTGTGAGTTTGACCGCATGAAGGTTTGACCCGATTTTCAGTTTTTTCAGTTGTAGCCCATTTCAACCCATGCGGCGCGGCAGGTGCCGACGCCGTTTCATCAAGGAGCAGAGCATGACCATTCAAGCAATCAACGTCCGTAACCAGTTCAAGGGCAAGGTCAAGGCCATCATCGAAGGTTCGGTGGTGTCCGAAGTGGATGTGGAAACCCCGGCCGGTATCGTGACCTCGGTCATCACCACCCGCTCCGTGAAGGACCTGGGCCTGACCATCGGCAGCGAAGTGGTGGCACTGGTGAAGGCCACCGAAGTCTCGATCGCCAAGCTGTGATCGTCTGGCCGTCCTGGCCGGTGATGCCGGCCGGGCGGTGTCTTTTTTTCAGGAGCAGGCCCGATGGCATATCAGGCACTGAAGGCTTATCTGGCCCGCCTCGATGCGCAGCATACTGGCGGCACCGCGTCCGCCAAGGTCTGGCTGGATGAACAGGGGCGCGCCGCCGGGCGTTTCTTCAATACTTCGCTGACCTCGGCCTTCCAGCCGGTGCGCAGCTTCGACGATGGCCACATCGTCGCCTGCGAGGCCTTCGCCCGCAGCCACTCGGCCGTCGACGACGGCCTGCATCTGTGGAAACTGCTGGACCAGGCCGCCAGCGACGACGAGTCGGTGGAACTGGACCGCCTGTGCCGCATGCTGCACGCCATCAACTACTACCGCCAGGCGGGCGAAGAGGCCCCCGAGCTGCACCTCTCGGTGCACGCGCGCCTGCTGGCTGCCGTCAACAACAATCACGGCGTGGCCTATCGCCGCATCCTGGCCGCGCTGGAACTGCCGCACGAACGCATCGTGCTGCAACTGCCGGTGGTCACGCCCAACCAGCGCTGGCTGCTCAATTACGTGCTGGACAACTATCGCCGCAACGGTTTCCGCCTGGGGGTCTCGGCCAACAGTCCGCTGGAGGCACTCGGTCTGCTGGACAAGGTCAAGCCGGATCTCATCAAGGTCGATGCGCGCGAACTGGCCGACCCGGACAGCGTGGCCTTATTGCTGCTGCGGGCGGCCGAGCAGGGGGTGCGCATCTTCTTCAAGCGAGTTGAAAACAAGGAAGTGTTCGACAAACTGGCCTGGTACTGTCAGGCACTGGCCCAGTCCACTTTGGCCCAAGGCTATCTGTGGGATGTGCCGGCCGCACGCCTGCCGGACACCTTGCTTGGCCTGAAGGATGCCGCGTAAGGCATACTGCATGACTTCATCACTCGCTGCGGGGCCTGCATGAGTCTGACTTCTCCTTCTTCTTCCACGACACCGGCCCGGCTGGCGGATTTCCGGGTGCTGGTGGCACCGGGCCTGTCCGATAGCGGTCCGGAACACTGGCAATCGCGCTGGCAGCGACTTTATCCCGCTTTCGAGCGAGTGCAGCAGGATGACTGGGAAACCCCCGACCTGCCGCGCTGGTCGGCGCGCCTGGGCGAAGTCTTGGCGCGCGATGGCCGCCCGACGGTGATCGTGGCGCACAGCTTCGGCTGCCTGACCACGGTGCATCGCACGGCGGCCTTGCAGGCGGCTTCCGGCGGATCTGCGCATCCCATCGTGGCGGCCTTGCTGGTGGCACCGCCCGATCCGGTCAAGTTCAACCTGAGCGCAGCGGTGCGGCACAAGCTGCCGTATCCGGCCCTGGTCGTGGGCAGTGACAATGATCCCTGGATGAGCGCCGAGCGCGCCCGCCACTGGGCCGAGGCCTGGGGCGCGCAGTTCCGCTCGGTGGGCGCACGCGGGCATATCAACTCCGAATCGGGCCTGGGCGACTGGACCGACGGGCAGCAGTGGCTGCTGGAGCTGCTTGAACGCATCGCCTGAAGCTTGTTTCTTCACCTCCCCCCCATGAGCGCATAAAGACGGTTTCTCGACCGGCTTTATGCGCTTTCCTTCTAAGGACATGCAAAAAGCTTCGTTCTCTTTATAACTATCGGATGCGAATATCGCTCACCTATAGTCGCATTTGTAATAACAAGAGAACGACATGTCCGCATCCCCTGTTTCCCTTGCCGCCCCCGGGGCCGCGCCGACCCGCTCGGCGGGCAGCGCCAACCGGCGCGTATTGCCCGGTTTCCGGCTGTCGCTGGGCTTTACCATCTTCTACCTGGCGCTGATCGTGCTGATCCCGCTGTCGGCGCTGTTTTTGAAGACCTTCACCTTGACCTGGGGCGGCTTCATCGACGCGGTGACCTCGCCCCGGGTGATGGCGTCCTATCGCTTGAGCTTTGGCGCTTCGCTGATCGGGGCCTTCCTCAACGTGATCTTCGGCGGCATCGTGGCCTGGGTGCTGGTGCGCTATCGCTTCCCCGGCAAGCGCATCATCGATGCCCTGGTGGACTTGCCTTTCGCCTTGCCCACGGCGGTGGCCGGCATCGCCCTGACCACGCTGTATTCGCAGAACGGCTGGCTGGGCAAGCTGCTGGCGCCCCTGGGTATCAAGGTTGCCTTCACCCCGCTGGGGGTGCTGGTGGCACTGACCTTCATCGGCCTGCCTTTTGTCGTGCGCACCGTGCAGCCGGTGCTGGAAGAAGCCGAGCGCGAGCTCGAAGAAGCCGCCGCCAGCCTCGGTGCCAGCCGCTGGCAGACTTTTACCCGGGTGATTTTCCCGACCGTATTACCTGCTTTGCTGACCGGTTTTGCGCTGGCCTTTGCGCGCGCCTCCGGGGAATACGGCTCGGTGGTCTTCATCGCCGGCAACATGCCGATGGTTTCTGAAATCACCCCTTTGTTCATCGTCACCAAGCTGGAGCAGTACGACTATGCCGGTGCGACCGCCATTGCGATGGTCATGCTGCTGGTTTCCTTCATCCTGCTGTTGACCATCAACCTGCTGCAAGCCTGGACCCGCAAGCGCGGCCAGTCGGAAAGGATCTGAGATGAGCGCTGCCCCCATTTCCGCTGCCCCGCAAGCCAATGCAATTGCCCGTGGCGAGCCGCCGCTGACCCCCGGTGCCATCACCGAACCCTGGTGGGTGCGTGCGCTGCTGATCGGCATCGCGCTGGCCTTCCTGACCCTGTTCCTGTTCGTGCCGCTGGTGGCGGTGTTCTACGAAGCGCTGCGCAAGGGCTGGGATGTCTATGTGGCGTCCATCACCGAGCCTGACGCCTGGTCTGCCATCAAGCTGACCCTGGTCGCCGCGGCCATCGCCGTGCCGCTGAATCTGGTCTTTGGCGTGGCGGCCGCGTGGGCGATTGCCAAGTTCGAGTTCCGTGGCAAGAACGTGCTGCTGACCCTGATCGACCTGCCGTTCTCGGTCTCGCCGGTGATCTCGGGCCTGATCTACGTGCTGCTGTTCGGCCTGCAGGGCTACTTCGGCCCCTGGCTGCGCGAGCATGACATCAAGATCCTCTTCGCCGTACCGGGCATCGTGCTGGCCACCATCTTCGTGACCTTCCCCTTCGTGGCGCGCGAACTGATCCCGCTGATGCAGTCGCAGGGCAGCGAGGAAGAAGAAGCCGCGCTGGTGCTGGGTGCTTCCGGCTGGCGTACCTTCTGGCACGTCACGCTGCCCAACATCAAGTGGGGCCTGCTGTATGGCGTGATCCTCTGCAATGCGCGCGCCATGGGCGAGTTCGGTGCCGTCTCGGTGGTCTCCGGCCACATTCGCGGCGAGACCAACACCATCCCGCTGCAGGTCGAAATCCTCTACAACGAATTCAACATCACCGGCGCCTTCGCCGTGGCTTCGCTGCTGGCCTTCCTGGCCCTGGTCACGCTGGCCATCAAGAGCGTCATCGAGTGGCGGCTGCACCAGCAGCACAGCGCCAGCGAACAAGCCTAAGGAGTCATCATGAGCATCGAAGTCCATCACATCCAGAAGCGTTTCGGCAGCTTCACCGCGCTCAACGACGTGTCCCTCAATTTCCCGGCGGGCGAACTGACGGCCTTGCTGGGCCCTTCCGGGTGCGGCAAGACCACGCTGTTGCGCATCATCGCCGGTCTCGAATCGCCCGATTCGGGCCAGGTGCTGCTCGATGGCGAAGACGCTTCGGTGCGCCACGTGCGCGAACGCCAGGTCGGTTTCGTGTTCCAGCACTATGCGCTGTTCAAGCACATGACCGTGTTCGAGAACATCGCCTTCGGCCTGCGCGTGAAACCGCGCGCCCAGCGCCCCTCGGAAGCGGTCATCCGCGAGAAGGTCAAGCGCCTGCTGGAGCTGGTGCAGCTGGACTGGCTGGCCGACCGCTATCCGCCGCAACTCTCCGGCGGCCAGCGCCAGCGTATCGCACTGGCCCGCGCATTGGCCGTGGAGCCGCGCGTGCTGCTGCTGGACGAACCCTTTGGCGCCCTCGATGCCAAGGTGCGCAAGGAACTGCGCCGCTGGCTGCGCCGCCTGCACGATGAACTGCACGTCACCAGCATCTTCGTCACCCACGACCAGGAAGAAGCCCTGGAAGTGGCCGACCAGGTGGTGCTGATGAACAAGGGGCAAGTGGAGCAGATCGGCACGCCCGAGACGGTCTACAACCATCCGGCTTCGCCGTTCGTCTACGGCTTCCTGGGCAATGTGAACCTGTTCCATGGCCGCCTGCATGAAGGCGTGCTGGACGCCGGCGGTGCCCGCTTCGAGGCGCCCGGCCACGGCGATACCCGCGATGCGGCCGGTGTCGGTTTCGTGCGTCCGCATGATCTGGATGTGGAACGCTACTCGCCCGGTGCCGAAGGCATCGTGGTGCAACTGCGCCGCTCGCATGCCATCGGTCCGCTGGCGCAACTGGAACTGGAGCGCGATGACAATGCCGAGCTGATCGAAGCCGTCATCCCCAATGAACGTTTTGCGCAACTGGGCTTGAAGAATGGCGAGACCCTGGTCGTGCGTCCGCGCCGCCTGCAGGTCTTTGCGCAGCAGGACGGAGGGCAGGCACGATGAATTTCCAACAGCTGCGTTCCATCCGCGAAGCCGCGCGCTGCGGCTTCAACCTGACTGAAGTGGCCAATGTGCTCTTCACCTCGCAACCCGGCGTGAGCCGCCAGATTCGCGAGCTCGAAGAAGAGCTGGGCGTGGAAATCTTCGAGCGCAACGGCAAGCGCCTGACCGGCCTGACCGAACCCGGCAAGGGCATCCTGGGCATCGTCGAGCGGCTCCTGCTGGAGGCCGAGAACCTGCGCCGCGCCAGCAAGGAATACGCCGGCGAGCAGAGCGGCACGCTCTCCATCGCCACCACCCACACCCAGGCGCGCTACGTGCTGCCGCGCGTGGTGCAGGCCTTCCGCGATGCCTTCCCGCAGGTGCGCATCGCCCTGCAGCAAAGCGCCCCGGAACACATTGCCGAATGGGTCATCTCGGGCAAGGCCGACATCGGCATCGCCACCGAAGGCCTGTCGCAATTCAAGGAACTGGTGTCCTTCCCCTGCTATACCTGGAGCCACGTGATCGTGGTGCCGAAGGGCCATCCGCTGCTGGGGCTGGAACAGGTCACGCTGGAGGATCTGGGTACCTGGCCGCTGATCACCTATGACGTCGGCTTTACCGGTCGAGGCCACATCGACGAAGCCTTCCGCCAGGCCGGCATCGAGCCCGACATCGTGCTCACCGCCATGGATTCGGACGTGATCCAGCAATACGTTTCGCTGGGCATGGGCGTGGGCCTGGTGGCCTCGATGGCGGTGGACCAGGGCAAGCACACGGAGATGGTGGCCATCAATGCCTCCCACCTGTTCAAGGCCAACATCGCCCGGCTGGCGGTGCGGCGCGGTGCCTACCTGCGCGGCTATGCCTTCGATTTCATCCAGCAGTTTGCACCTGACTTGAAGCGCGCCGACATCGTCAATGCGCTCAATGAGGCCAACGCCCAGGCTTGAACCCGGCGCGCATCAACTGGTATCAGAGGTTCTTGCGATAGACGATGAAGCCCGAATCCACGGCCAGGTGGTCGTAGAGCTTGCGGGCCGTGGCATTGGTATGGTGGGTGTGCCAGTACACTCGCTCGGCACCGTCCGCTGCGGCGTACCGGTACAGTTCTTCGATCAGTGCGCGTCCCACGCCACGGCCGCGCGCGGCTTCGGTGGTGAACAGGTCCTGCAGGTAGCAGGCGGGGCCGATCAGGATGGTGTTGCGGTGATAGAGGTAGTGCGCCAGTCCCAGCAGCCGTCCACCGGATTCAGCCACCAGGGCGTGCACCGGCTCATCGGCCGCATGGATGCGTGACCAGGTGGAACGGGTGATGTCCAGGGGCAGGGCGGTGGCGCCACTGCGGCCGTAGAAGGCGTTGTAGTCGTCCCACAGGATCTTCCATTGCGGGTAATCGTCCTGGCGGGCAAGTCGGATGTGCAGGGCTTCGGGGTGCAGCGGATCTGGCATGGCGGCTCCTGGCGTCAGAGATCGCAGTATAGCCGTACCGGGTCAGTTTCCCGGAGTGTCAGGACAAAGGCCGGACAGTGTTTGCGCACTGTCCGGCCTTTGTCATGGTGGGCAGGATAATTCTGCTTACACCGTGCGGGTCGGTGTCGTGGTGAAGGTGCTGGTATCTGTACTGCTGGGCTGTGCGGAAGTGGACTGGGCCACTTGGTTGGACTGTCCGGCGGCTTTCAGGACGTCATTGAAATTGACGGCCGGCTTCTTCGCTGCCTGCTGGCCGCCCGCCGGTGCGTTGCCGTGATAAACGGCGGAAATGGAATTGGTCGACATGCGTGCACTCCTCAAGTAAGGCTGTCCCCCGGGCCAGCGCCCAGACCGGTATTGCCGGGGCAGTATAGGGGCGCACCATGAGGCTGCTGCGCCGGTTTACCGAAACTTGCGCATCTTTACCTGTTGGGCGTGGACGGCAGCTTTACTTGCGCAAGCGTGCGGCGCACTGGTCGCGCAGGCGCGTGTCTTCGGGGGCATCGTCGTCGGCGGGCGGGGCAGCGTTGCCCGTGGCGGGATGCGCGCACTGGCGATAGCGCGTCACATAGCGTTCAAACTCGGCGCGCGCCTGGGCCTTGGGCAGGCTGGCCAGTTTCTGGATGAAGCCGCGGCTGCCGATCTCGAAGTGCTGGTAATCGATGGGTTGTTTCCACTGGCCGCCCCAGACCAGAAATCCATGTTCATAAAACACGCTGACCACCTCCTCGGCCATGCCCGGCTGCAGCGGTGCGCGCTGCAGGTAGGCCGCGCCTTGCGGCGGCAGGACTTCCTGCTCGGGGCTGCCGGCCTTGCTCACATAAGGGTTCTGCAGCGGATTGATGTCGATGGCCGCGCCATAGGCGTGCTTGGACCAGCCACCGCCGCTGGTCATGGGCCGGCCATTGAAGGCCGAACTGTTGTTGGCGGCCATGGAGCGCTGGTCGTCGCCGTCATAGGCTTCCAGCCCCTGCGCACCGGCCAGCGGGAAGGAGCGCAGCAGCAGTTCACCGAACAGCGCCTCGACCTGCGGCGCCAGCGCGTCGAGCACCACCACGCTGCCCTGGCGGGTGGCGCCGCCGAAATCGGTGTAGTCGAAGCTGACCGTGGCCAGGCGCGTGCAGGGGACCGGATTGCCGGAGGTGATGACCTTGCCGGCCCGCATCTGGGCGCATTGCGCGGGGGAAATTGGCGTGATGTCGGCCTGGGCGGCCAGCGGCAGTGCCATCGCCAGCACGGTCGCGGGAAGGGCCAGCGCGCGGCGCAGGACGGTCAGGCGGGCGAGGGCGGGGAAGCGGGCGGTGAAGGTCATCATGGGAGGCGATGATACGGGTTTTCAGGGGGAAATGTATTGTCAGGATTGTCATATTGCCTGTGATGGCTGACATCAAGATGCGCCGTTTTCTGACAGCGTGGGAGCGGCGGAACGGGAATAATCGGTGTCCAGAAGCTGCCAGATCTCGGCAAGCCTGCACTCTGTGCCTGGCAGACCGCATTTTGGCAAATCCCCCCTCAACAACTTTAGGAGGCAACATATGAAGATTCGCCACACCCTCTTGGCTGCCGCCGTGTTCACCGCTGTGCTGGCTGGTTGCAACAAGCGCGACGAAGCGCCTGCCACCCCTGCCGCTACCCCGCCGGCCGCATCCGAACCGGCACCGGCAAGCAGCACCCCGACCACCCCGGCACCGGCTGATTCCGGTACGGCTGCGGGCTCGACCGCCACCCCGGCGACCCCGACCCCGACCACGCCTTCGGATTCCTCGGCCACCACGCCGAGCACCCCGGCCGCCTCTGGCGACAGCGGTACGCAAAAGTAAACGCCTCACAACAAGAGCCAACAAGACGGCAAGCGCCGCACCCTCTCCCGCAGTGGGAACAGCACTGCATGCGCCGCGACGGGCAGCTGTCGCGGCGTTTTCTTTTGGGGGGCTGGAAAGGGCTCGTATCCCGGGAATATGAACAATCTTGCGGGATACCTGGCCCGTGGGGGCAAATGGCGCATTTCCTGGAAAAATCTTTCCGAACTTTTTTTTGCGGCTTGCAGTCGTACGGGTGGTTGAACTGTTCCTTCAACCTCCCTCTTGATAGGGAACTTGCCCGCAGTTCATTGGCTGCGGGCTTTTTTTTGTCCCTCCAACGGGAGGGCAAAACACTGTGTCTCCGCCGTCTTTATAGCGGCGCGAACTACTTCCCCCCATGCCCCTTCACCACCGCAATCATGGCCCCGAACGCCGGACCCATATTGGCTTCCAGCGTGGGATACATGCGCGAGATGCTGCCATCCAGGTACAAGGCGTCACTGCATTTGAGCTCATCACGAAGGAAACTGGCGAAATCGTAAAAGCTGATCGGATTGCGCGCGATGGCCAGCGTGACGATGCCGGCCGCATCCAGGCACACCGCATTGCGCACCACCGTATTGGCTGACTCGGGATCGAAGCGCGGATTGATCTTGCCGTCCACGATCATCAGCGGACCCGATTGCGTGGCGTAGCGCGTCACGCCATTCCACAGGCCCAGTTCGGCTTCATAGTCGGAGGTCTCGACGATGTAGGCCTGGCGCTCGCTCAACACGAATACCCCATTGGGCTGCAGATAGAAATTGCCATACGCGTTCTTGCGCGTATTGAGGCGGCGCAGCTGGTTGCCGCCTTCCACGTACAGCCCCAGCGGCTGCAACTGCTTGTCGTAGATGCCGGCATTGGTGGCGCAGACCATCTCCTGCCCCTGGCTGCGCAGATGCGCATCGAGCCGGTTGAAGTTGCCCAGCGGCGTACCGCTGGCGTCCTTCCAGTACATGCGGATGGTGTCGCTGCGCGGATCGGCGCGGCAGGTGCTGATGAAGACCTGGTGATACTGGTACTGGCGCACCTCGGCCGCCTGCGCCTGCGGGCTGGCGCCGCCCAGGACCAGTCCCGGCAGCAGACCGGCTGTGGCCAGCAGTTGCAGAAGGGCAGGGCGCAGGCGGCGGGAGGGAAGAAGAGGGGAGCGAAGCATCGAAACCAGGTCTTGTTCTGCGGGAATGCGAAGGGCGAGGCGGTATTGTAAATGGCGCAAGCCGGGCTTGCCACGGGAAATCCGTTTTCGGCCGCGAATCGGCTCCCATCAAGGCTTTGCGGACTTTGCACCGAATTCGCTCATGCTGCAGTGCAGGTTTGCACCGAATATGGGAAAATGAAGAAAAACAGCATGAAATGTGCGAAAAATCGAAGGCCACAGCGCATAAATGATGGGGTTTGACGAAATTTCAAAAAAAAGTTGCCCCATATGACGGCAGTGTTACACTCTGCCCCCATGTTGCGGCCAGCCTCCCGTAAAACGGGGTCAGGTATCCACAACCCTACGCGCGCCGGCCTGTTGGCCAGGTAACGGCGCCTCTTGAATCCGTTCCATCCTGGAGGAAACGACAATGAAGTTTGCAAGCCGTCTGACCAAGATCGCCCTGGCCGCCGCCACCTTTGCCGCCTTCGCCGGCGTGGCCCACGCCGAGACCGTCAAGATCGCCATCGCCGGTCCCCTGACCGGTGCCGTGGCCCAGTACGGCGACATGGTCAAGGCCGGTGCCCTCACCGCCATCGAACAGATCAACGCCGCCGGCGGCGCCAACGGCAACAAGTTCGAAGCCGTCATGATGGACGACGCCTGTGAACCCAAGCAGGCCGTGGCCGTGGCCAACAAGATCGTCAGCCAGGGCATCAAGTACGTGATCGGTCACGTCTGCTCCGGCTCCACCATCCCCGCCTCCGACATCTACGAGAACGAAGGCGTGGTCATGATTACCCCGTCGGCCACCGCACCGCAGCTGACCGAAGCCAAGCCGCACAAGTTCATCTTCCGCACCATCGGCCGCGATGACCAGCAAGGTCCTGCCGCCGCCCGCTACGTGATCGAGAAGCTCAAGCCCAAGAAGGTCGCCGTGCTGCACGACAAGCAGTCCTACGGCCAGGGCGTGGCCTCGTCGGTGAAGTCGGCGCTGGAGGCGGCCAAGGTGCCGGTGGTGGTGTTCGAAGGCATCAATGCCGGTGACAGCGATTACTCGGCCATCGTCACCAAGCTGAAGTCGCAGGGCGTGGACTTCGTCTACTTCGGCGGCTACCACCCGGAAATGGGCCTGATCATGCGCCAGGCGCGTGAACAGGGCGTCAAGGCCGTCTTCATGGGCCCCGAAGGCGTGGGCAACAAGGACATCACCGCCATCGCCGGCCCCGCCTCCGAAGGCATGCTGGTGACCCTGCCGGCCGACTTCGCCGCCGATCCGGCCAACGCCGCCCTGGTCAAGGCCTTCGCCGCCGCCAAGCGTGACGCCAACGGCCCGTTCCAGATGCCGGCCTATTCGGCCGTGAAGATCATTGCCGATGCCATCACCGGTGCCAAGTCCACCGACCCGGACAAGGTCGCCGCCTACATCCACGGCAACAGCTTCAAGACCCCCATCGGCAACGTCGAATACGACAAGAAGGGCGACCTGAAAGCGTTCAAGTTCGTCGTCTTCACCTGGCACAAGGACGCCACCAAGACCGAAGCCAAGTGATTCGCCCCGGATCGCTGGCCTGACTGTCTGACCTGACGTCAAACCGCGAAATGCCCCATTGCAGTCCGGATGGGGCATTTCCACTTTATGGGTTCCCTCATGAATGAATTGCTCCCTCAACTGACCCAGCAGCTCGTCAACGGGCTCTCGCTGGGTGCGATCTATGCCTTGATCGCCATCGGCTACACCATGGTCTACGGCATCATCGGCATGATCAACTTCGCCCACGGCGAGATCTACATGATCGCCTCCTATGTCGGCCTGGTGACCTTGACCGCCATCGGCGTGCAGTCCGGCTATCCCTTGCCGCTGCTGCTGGGTGGCGCGCTGATCGTCTCGGTGCTGGTGACCGGCCTCTATGGCTGGACCGTCGAGCGCGTGGCCTATCGTCCGCTGCGCGGCGGCCCGCGCCTGGTGCCGCTGATCTCGGCCATCGGCATGTCCATCTTCCTGCAGAACTACGTGCAGATCGGCCAGGGCGCACGCGACATGTCGGTGCCGGTGCTGATCTCGGGCGCGCTGGAGTTCCAGATGGGCAGCGACTTCACCGTCACCGTGCCGTATTCGCGCATGGTCATCGTGGGCGTGACGCTGGTGCTGATGGTGGCGCTGACGCTGTTCATCGCGCGCTCGCGCATGGGCCGCGCCTGCCGCGCCTGCGCTGAAGACATGGGCATGGCCAACCTGCTGGGCATCGATACCAACAAGGTGATTTCCTTCACCTTCGTCCTGGGTGCGATGCTGGCGGCGGTCGGCGGTGTGCTGATCGCCCTGACCATCGGCAAGCTCAACCCCTACATCGGCTTCATCGCCGGCATCAAGGCCTTCACGGCGGCGGTGCTGGGCGGCATCGGCAGTATTCCCGGCGCCATGCTGGGTGGCGTGCTGCTGGGGCTGGCCGAGACCTTCGCGGCCGGCTACCTGCCTTCCGAATACAAGGACGTGGTGTCCTTCGGGCTGCTGGTGCTGATCCTGCTGTTCCGTCCCACGGGCCTGTTGGGCAAGCCCGACATCGAAAAGGTCTGAGCCCGCACGGCTCGACGGACAACGACATATTCAAGGAGGCGTGATGCCTGAGACTTTCAAGAATGCCGTGGCGGCGGCGCTGGTGACCGCCGTACTGACCATCCCGCTGCTGGGCATGCAGCTGCAGCTGGAGGGCTACCGCGTGGTCCTCAATACCCACTGGACCCCGGTGCTGGTGGCGGTGCTGGCCGTGTTCCTGTTCCAGCTGGCCAAGCCTGCGCTCTCGCGCAGCCGTGCCGGCATCAAGCTGCCGGCGCTGCCACGCATGCAGCCGGGCCAGCAGCGCGCTGCCGTGCTGATCCTGCTGATGGCCGCGCTGGTGTGGCCCTTCTTCGGCTCGCGCGGCTACGTCGATGTGATGACCCTAGCGCTGATCTACGTGGTGCTGGGCCTGGGCCTGAACATCGTGGTCGGTTTCGCCGGCCTGCTCGACCTGGGCTACGTGGGTTTCTATGCCGTGGGTGCCTACACCTATGCGCTGTGCAACCAGTACTTCGGCCTCTCGTTCTGGGAATGCGTGCCGCTCTCGGCTGCTGCCGCCGCGCTGTTCGGCTTCCTGCTGGGCTTCCCGGTGCTGCGTTTGCGCGGTGACTACCTGGCCATCGTTACGCTGGGCTTTGGCGAAATCATTCGCCTCTTGCTCAACAACATGACCAGCCTCACCGGCGGCCCCGATGGCATCTCCGGCATCCCCAAGCCGACCGTGTTCGGTGTGGTCATGGCGCGCAATCCGCTGACCGAAGACGGCACCACCTTCCACCAGTTGCTGGGCCTGACTTACCAGGGCGGCCATATGGTGATCTTCCTGTATTTCCTGGCCTTGCTGATGGTGTTCTTTACGTATTTCGTCACCAGCCGCCTGTTGCGCATGCCCATGGGCCGCGCCTGGGAAGCCCTGCGTGAAGATGAGATCGCCTGCCGCTCGCTGGGCATCAACCCGACCCGCGTGAAGCTTTCGGCCTTCACGCTCGGTGCGGCGTTTGCCGGCCTGGCGGGTTCCTTCTTCGCCGCCCGCCAGGGCCTGGTGACACCGGAATCCTTCACCTTCATCGAGTCCGCCCTGATCCTGGCCATCGTCGTGCTGGGCGGCATGGGCTCGCAGCTGGGCGTGATCCTGGCAGCGATCCTCTTGACCGTGCTGCCGGAACTGGCGCGCAGCTTCGCCGAGTACCGCATGCTGATCTTCGGCCTGGTGATGGTGCTGATGATGATGTGGCGTCCGCAAGGACTGCTGCCTGCCACCCGTCCGCATGTGGAGTTGCCGCAATGAACCCGACCGTGAAAACCATGCTGGAAGTGTCGAACCTGTCGATGCGCTTCGGCGGCCTCTTGGCCGTGGATGGCGTCTCGCTGGCCGTGCAGGAGCGCGAAGTCTTCGCCATCATCGGTCCCAACGGGGCCGGCAAGACCACCGTCTTCAACTGCATCAGCGGCTTCTATCAGCCGACCTCGGGCGAGATTGCGCTCGATGGCGTCTCCATTGCCCGCCAGCCCAGCCACCAGGTGGCCCAGCAAGGGCTGGTGCGCACCTTCCAGAACATCCGCCTCTTCAAGTCCATGACCGTGGTGGAAAACCTGCTGGTGGCGCAACACCAGCAGGTCAATACCAACCTGCTGTCGGGGCTGCTGAAGACGCCGTCCTATCGCAAGTCCGAGCAGGAAGCGTTGCAGCGCGCGGCCTACTGGCTGGACCAGCTGGGCCTGACGGCGCTGGCCAACCGCGAGGCGGGCACGCTCTCGTATGGCCTGCAGCGCCGGGTGGAAATCGCCCGCTGCATGATCACCAAGCCGCGCCTGCTGCTGCTGGATGAACCGGCGGCCGGCCTGAACCCGCAGGAGAAGCAGGAGCTGTCGCAACTGATCGACCGCCTGCGCCGCGACCACGGCGTGGCCGTGCTGCTGATCGAACACGACATGAGCCTCATCATGGGCATCTCCGACCGCATCCTGGTCATGGAGCACGGCAAGCCCATCGTCACCGGCACCCCCGAACAGGTGCGCAGCGACGAGCGTGTGATCAAGGCCTACCTGGGAGAAGAATGATGCTGCAGTTTGACAAGGTGCATACCCACTACGGGGCCATCGAGGCCCTGCACGGCGTATCGCTGACGGTGGAAAAGGGCGAGATCGTTACCTTGATCGGTGCCAACGGTGCCGGCAAGACCACGCTCCTGATGACGCTGTGCGGCCGTCCGCGCGCCTCCAGCGGCCGCGTGCTTTTCGAAGGGCAGGACATCACGCAGTTGCCGACCCACGAGATCATGCGCCGCGGGCTGGCCATTTCGCCCGAAGGCCGGCGCGTCTTCCCCAGCCTGACCGTGCTGGAAAACCTCAAAATGGGGGCCTTCTTCGCCAGCAATGAAGAGATCGAGCAGGGCATCGCGTATGTCTTCGGACTGTTCCCGCGTTTGAAGGAACGCGCGGCGCAGCGGGCCGGGACCATGTCCGGCGGCGAGCAGCAGATGCTGGCCATCGGCCGCGCCCTGATGAGCAAGCCGCGCCTGTTGCTGCTGGACGAACCCACGCTGGGCCTGGCCCCGCTGGTGATTGCGCAGATCTTCGAGATCATCCGCACCATCCGCGACAGCGGCGTGACCGTGTTCCTGGTCGAGCAGAATGCCAACAAGGCGCTGGGCGTGGCCGACCGTGGCTACGTGCTGGAAAACGGCCACGTGGTCATGTCCGATACCGGTGCCAACCTGCTGGCCAACAGCGACGTGCGCAAGGCTTATCTCGGACACGGCTGAGCCTGCCATCCACCCTGCCCGTGACGGCCCGGTCTTCATTCGACCGGGCCGTTTTTTTTGGGGGAGAGGGGCGGGCAGTGTCTGGTAGCGAGGCCACCCTGTACATGTCATGTCAGCTGATGTGTCCCTGCTACTGTCAGGCAACTGTATTGGCAAGTGTCTGGTTTTGTTTGCAACTGTGCTGGGAACTGTTTCCTGCGAGTGACATGCGGGATTGTTTCGGGCTATGCTCGACACTCGATGAGGAAAAGCATGAAAAAGATTTCGCAGCACCTGAAGCAACTGGGCATGGGCAGCCTGCTGCTGGCCTGTGCCTGGAGTGTTCCGGCTGCGGCTCGCGCCGACCGTCTGGAGGAGATCCAGGCGCGCGGCTCGCTGATCTGCGCCACGCTGGCCAGCAATGAGCCGCTGGGCTTCGCCGATCCGCAGAGCGGCCAGATCGTCGGCTTCGATGTGGACATGTGCAGCGCCATTGCAGCCAAGCTGGGCGTGAAGATGCGCCAGCGCAGCCTGACCGTGGAAGCGCGCTTGCCGGCGCTGATGCAGGGTGACGTCGATATCGTCTCGGCGGCGCTGGGCTATACCCATGAACGGGCGCGCCAGATCGATTTCACCGCCTCGCACTATCAGAATCCGATCAAGCTGATCGTGCAGAGCGACTCCGGCCTGAACCTGGTCTCGGACCTGGAGGGCAAGCGCATCAGCGCCAATCGGGGCTCCACCCCGGAGCAGGCTGCGCGCCGCGTTTTGCGCCGGGCCACCCTGCTGACGTTCGCCGACACGCCGCAATCCTTCCTGGCATTGGCCCAGGGCCAGGCCGATGCACTGGCCATTTCGATGCCCTCGGGCGTTCGTTTCGTCAATGAATCCGGCGGGCGTTTCCGCTTCGTCGAAGGTGCGCTGGCCTGGGAGCCGACCGCGCTGGGCGTCAAGAAGGGCGAGCGCCGGCTGCTCGATGCGGTCAACCTGGCCCTGGCCGCCATGGAGAAGGACGGCCAGATCGATGCCCTGTGGGTCAAGTGGTTCGGTCCCAAGACCAAGTTCAACATTCCCCGCGACAAGAAGCTGACCCCCATCTCGGCCTTCCGCCAGGCGGGCTGACGCACTCATCGACCTGGGCGCTGCGGCGCCCATTCCTTTTTTCATTCTTCGCTTTTCCGGCACGCCCGGCCGCACCATGTCCGTCACTACCGTCCCGCCTTCCTCTTCCCACGACCACGATGGCCTGCCACCGCGCCAGCGCCTGCTGGCCATTGCAACCGTCGTGCTGGGCCTGAGCATCGCCGTACTCGATGGCTCCATCGCCAACCTGGCGCTGCCGGCCATGGCCGCCGATCTCAAGGCCAGCAATGCCGATGCCATCTGGGTCATCAACAGCTACCAGATCGCCATGGCCGTGTGCCTGCTGCCGCTGGCCTCGCTGGGGGAAGTGATCGGCTACCGAAGGGTGTACCTGGGCGGGCTGTTTCTCTTCACGCTGGCCTCGCTGGCGTGCGCGGCCAGCGGCGACATGCTGCAACTGAGCCTGGCGCGGGTGCTGCAGGGGCTGGGTGCGGCCGGTATCCTCTCGGTCAATACGGCGCTCATCCGCTTCATCTATCCGGCCCGGCAGCTGGGCCGGGCCATCGGCTACAACGCCCTGGTGGCCGGCACCGGCAATGCGCTGGGCCCCAGCGTGGCGGGCCTGATCCTGCACCTGGCTTCCTGGCACTGGCTGTTCCTGATCAATATCCCGCTGGGCCTGGCGGCGCTGGCCGTGGGCAGCCGCGCCTTGCCGGCCAATCCGCTCTCGCCGCGCCGTTTCGACCGCCAGAGTGCCTTGCTGTGCATGGGTTTCATCGGGCTGCTGCTCTATACCATCGACGCCGTCGGCCACCTGCAGGGCGGCTGGGTGGTGGCAGGCTGCGCGCTGCTCACCGCCATCAGCCTGGTCCTGCTGCTCAAGCTGCAGTCCGCAAGCGCCCCCATGCTGCCGCTGGACTTGCTGCGCATACCGCTGTTTGCGCTCTCCATCGGTACCTCGTTCTGCTCTTTCGCGGCGCAGATGGCGGTCTTCGTGATGCTGCCCTTCATGCTGCAGGATTACCTGGGCATGAGCGCGGCGCGTGCCGGCATGCTGCTTACGGCCTGGCCGGTGGCCGTGGCGCTGACCGGCGTGGTGGCCGGCAAGCTCTCGGACCGCATCTCGGCGGGTTTGCTGGGCGGGATCGGGCTGGCCGTGATGTGCCTGGGATTGCTGGCCTTGCTGACGGTGGAGCGCAGCACGCCCGATGGCATGACGCTGGCCATGTTTGCGGTCTGTGGCATTGGCTTCGGGCTGTTCCAGTCGCCCAACAACCGCACCATGATCAGCGCGGCGCCGCGCGAGCGCACCGGCGGCGCCAGCGGCATGCTGGGAACCGCGCGCCTGACCGGGCAGACGGTGGGGGCGTCGGTAGTGGCCATGCTCATGGGGATATCGGCGGCACCTTATGCGCCGGTGCTGTGCTTTGCCGCGGCCCTGGCGGGCGCGGCTTGCCTGGTGAGCCTGTCGCGGCTGCGCTATTGAGGCGCGCAGGCGTTACAGGGCCGGCGCCAGCGTCTCGCCGTGGGCGTGATGGTGGGCGGCGTGGGCGGCGACCGAGAGTGCCATGCTGAGGTAGTTTTCATTGCGGCGGCGCAATTGCGCCTGCTGCTGTTCCAGCGCAAACAGTTGCTGGTAGAGCGTGCGGATCTGCTGCTGCAGCAACTGGCGCTGCTGCTTGCCATCCCGGTTGGCCGGGAAGCGGGCCAGCGACTGCGCCTGCTGTTGCAGGATCAGGATGCGATGGCTCAGTTGCGCCACCAGCTCGGTGGGGTCATGGTCCAGCGTGTCTGCCACTGCGACTTCTGCGTGGACAGGTTGTTCTTGTTCATACGCGACGTTCATGCGAACTCCAGCCCGGCGGGGCGCAAGGATTGCAAGGGGACTACTGCTTCAATTTACGGCAGCCCACGGCAAAGCTTGAGCCACGGAAAGTAAAAAAAAGAAAAGGCGCAGGCCCCGGAGGGCGCTGCGCCTTGTTGCTGGCCACTCCAAAGAGGGCGACCAGCCGGCTCGCAGGGAGGGGGGATCAGATCACGCCACGGCGCATCTGGTCCAGTTCGATCGATTCGAAGAGGGCCTTGAAATTGCCCTCGCCAAAGCCGTCATTGCCCTTGCGCTGGATGATTTCATAGAACACCGGCCCGATCAGGTTCTGCGTGAAGATCTGCAGCAGCAGGCCCTGGCCGTCGGTAGGCGCGCCGTCGATCAGGATCTTGAGCTCACGCAGGGCAGCGAGGTCTTCGCCATGGCCGGGGATGCGGCGTTCCACCAGGTCATAGTAGGTGGCGATGGTGTCCTGCAGCGGCACGCCACGGGCATAGAGCGCGCGCACGGTCTGGTAGATGTCGTCGGTACCCAGGGCGATGTGCTGGATACCTTCGCCGTTGTACTGCTTGATGAATTCCTCGATCTGCGACTTGTCGTCGGCACTCTCGTTGATGGGGATGCGGATCTTGCCGCAGGGGCTGGTCATGGCGCGCGAACGCAGGCCGGTGACCTTGCCTTCGATGTCGAAATACTTGATCTCGCGGAAGTTGAACAGGCGCGTGTAGAACGACGACCAGGCGTCCATGGCGCCGCGCATGACGTTGTGGGTCAGGTGGTCGATGTAGGTCAGGCCCACGCCCTTGGGATTGCGCTCCACGCCGGGGAAGAACTGGAAGTCGACGTCATAGATGGAGCCATGGTCGCCATAGCGGTCCACCAGGTAGAGGAGCGAACCGCCGATGCCGCGAATGGCGGGAATGTTCAGTTCCATCGGGCCCAGCTTGGCTTCCACCCCTTCAGCACCCAGTTCGAGTGCGCGTTTGTACACATGGGCCGCATCCTTGACGCGGAAAGCCATGGCATTCACCGAGGCGCCGTGCACCTGGGCGAAGGCGGCGGCATTGCTGCCGGGTTCGCCGTTGAGGATGAAATTGATCTGGCCCTGGCGATACAGGGTGACGTTCTTGGAGCGGTGGCGCGCGACTGCGGTGAAGCCCATCAGCTCCAGCACGGCGGCAATGCCGGCCGGGTCGGCGGCGGTGTACTCGACGAACTCGAAGCCGTCGGTGCCCATGGGGTTGTCGAACAGGTCGCCGCTGGTGTTTTGGGTGTTGCTGGTGGCGGCTGCGGTGGCGAACTGGGTGTCTGCGTGGCCCATCTGGTGTCTCCTCGTGTGGGGAGGGCCGGCAAGCGCGGCCCATGCGAGGAGTTTATTGCGTCAAGACTGCAATTTGTGATTGTTTTTTGCGCGAGATATTAGATAATATGCACAAATAATTCTTAAATATGAACTTTGGAGAGACAAATGAGCATCATCAACGTGGATCGCTACGACCTGGCCTTGCTGACCGAACTGCAGCGAGACGGCCATATTACCAATAGCGCGCTGGGCCTGAAAGTCCACCTGTCCACTTCGCAGATCAGCCGCCGCGTGCAGCGGCTGGAAGAAGCCCACGTCATCGAGCGCTACACCGCCGTGCTGGACCCGGCCGTGGTCGGCCTGGGCGTGACCGCTTTTACTACCGTCACCCTGGACCGCCAGGGCGAAACCCGTGGCGAACTCTTCGAGAAGGCCGTGGAAACGATGCCGGAGGTGACCGAGTGTTTCTCCGTCACCGGCGAAGGCGATTATATCCTGCGCATCGTGGCCCCTGACCTGGCGGCCTTCTCCGAATTCATGATGACGCGCCTGCTGCGCCTGCCGGGCGTGACCAACGTCAAGTCCAACATCACCCTCAAAAAGGTCAAGCAGTCCCACGAACTGCCGCTGGAACACGTGATGCAGCCGGTGAAGTCGCGCCAGCGCATCCGCTTCTCGCAGTGAGGCGCAAAAAAAGCATGATGCGAGGATTCAATGATTGGGCCCTCCAATCATTGAATCCCCGAATGATCGTTTTTTTAGCGGCAGCGGAATTCAAAAGCAATCGCCCGAGTGCGGCCCCGCTGGCGCAGGCCTAGAATCAGTGGCATCCGATCCCTGGAGCGCCCCATGCTGACCATGACTTCTCCCGCCGTTTCACCTGCCGCCGCCGACGAGGAGGCAAGCCTCGATCCGGAGGTCTGCTGGCAAGCCGTTCAGCAGCGCGATGCCTCCTTCGATGGCCGCTTCTGGTATTCGGTGCGCACCACCGGCGTGTACTGCAAACCGTCGTGCGGCGCGCGCACGCCCTTGCGCAAGAACGTGGGCTGGCATGCCAGCCGCGCTGCGGCCGAGGCCGCCGGCTTTCGTCCCTGCCAGCGCTGCAAGCCGGACCAGCCGCCGCTGCAGGAACGCCAGGCGCAGGCCGTCGCGCAGGCCTGCCGCTTGATCGAACAGGCCGATGCGCTACCTGATACGGCCACCCTGGCCCAGGCGGTGGGCTTGAGCCGCTACCACTTTCATCGCCTCTTCAAGCAGCACGCCGGCCTCACGCCCAAGGCCTATGCCGATGCGCACCGTGCCACGCGCCTGCGTGCGCAACTGGGCAGCGCAGCCAGCGTGACCGATACGCTCTACGAGGTGGGCTTTCATTCCAGTGGCGGCTTCTATGGGCAGAGCAAGGCGCAGCTGGGCATGCAGCCGGCCGCTTACCGGCGCGGCGGCCAGGGCGAGCAGATCCGCTTCGCGGTGGCGCAATGCTGGCTGGGAGCCTTGCTGGTGGCGGCCACCGGGCAGGGCATCTGCGCCGTCACCTTGGGCCAGGAACCGGAACTGCTGGTACAGCAACTGCAGGACCGCTTCCCCCACGCCGATCTCGCGCCGGGCGACGCCGCCTTCGAGCAGACGCTGGCCCAGGTGTTGGCCGCGCTGGAGGATCCGCGCCAGGGCGCTGCCTTGCCCCTTGACGTGCGCGGCACGGCCTTCCAGCAGCGGGTCTGGCAAGCCCTGCGGGCGGTGCCGCCCGGTGTCACGCTGACCTATGCCGAACTGGCTGCGCGCATCGGCCAGCCCAAGGCGGTACGGGCCGTGGCCAATGCCTGCGCGCGCAACGAGATCGCCGTGCTCATTCCCTGCCATCGCATCGTGCGGCTCGACGGTTCGCCTTCCGGCTATCGCTGGGGGATCGCGCGCAAGACGGCCTTGCTTGCACGCGAAGCGACTTCTGCACAAGACAAGGGTGCCTGAAGCATTTGCCCTGCGCGGCTACAATAGGTCCTCGATTACTGCTGGAGTTGCGCATGCATGTTCTTGGCAAGGCTGGTCTCGCATTCGCGGGCGCGGTACTGATCCTGGGTGGTGTGGTCGCCTGTTCGCCGCTGTCGGCCATCAATGCCGTCACGCCCGCTTCCTCCTACGTCAAGACCGAAGGGGTGGCCTATGCCAACACCGATAACCCGCGTCAAAAGCTGGACATCTATCGTCCCGCCAACGCCCCGGCCACCGCCTCCGCTCAAGGCTTGCCGGTGGTGGTCTTTTTCTACGGCGGCAGCTGGAACGAGGGCAGCCGCAAGGATTACGCCTTCGTCGGCGAGGCCCTGAGCTCGCGCGGTTTCATCGCCGTGCTGCCGGATTACCGGGTCTATCCCGAGGTACGCTATCCCGATTTCGTGAAGGACAGTGCCCAGGCGGTTGCCTGGACCTTGCGTTCGGTGCGTGAGCTGGGCGGCGATCCGCAGCGCGTCTTTGTCATGGGACATAGCGCCGGCGCCTACAACGCCGCCATGGTGGCTCTCGATGCACGCTGGCTGCGCGCAGCCGGTGCCTCGCCGGCACAACTGCGCGGCTGGATCGGATTGGCTGGCCCCTATGACTTCCTGCCCATCGAAAACGAGGATGTAAAACCGGTCTTCTTCGCGCCGGATTCGCCGCCGGATTCGCAACCGGTGCGGCATGTGGAGGCCGGTGCGCCGCCGACGTTGCTGATCGCCTCGCACAAGGACAAACTGGTCTCGGCCGAACGCAATACCGGTGGCCTGGCCAAGCTGCTGCGCGCACAGCAGGTGCCGGTGGTGGAGCGCTACTTCGACAACACCTCGCATGCTTCGCTGGTGGGCAGCCTGTCGCGGCCGCTGCGTTTCATCGCGCCGACGCTCGAAGAAGTGAGCCAATTCATTGAAAATCCGCCACCCCGCGCGGAGCCATCCAAATGACCGCTGACCTCTTCGCGGGGCTGGCGCGGGAGCCTTCGGTGGAGACCATCACCGAAGGTGCGCTACTGCTGCGCGCCTTTGTCGACGAAGAGGAAGCGGCAGTGTTGGTGGCTGCCATCGATAGCGTTCTGGCCGCCTCGCCCCTGCGCCACATGCAGACCCCGGGCGGTTTCCGCATGTCGGTGGCGATGAGCAATTGCGGCCAGTATGGCTGGGTGACGGATCGTCGCGGCTATCGCTACCAGTCTCTCGATCCGCTGGCCGAGCGCGACTGGCCGGCCATGCCCGATGCGTTCGCGGCATTGGCCGCGCGCGCCACAGCGGCGGCGGGGTTTGCAGGATTCGCTCCTGACGCTTGCCTCATCAATCGCTACGAACCCGGTGCGCGCATGTCGCTGCATCAGGACAAGAATGAACTGGACATGGACCAGCCCATCGTCTCCGTCTCGCTAGGGTTGCCGGCGACCTTCCTGTTCGGTGGCATGGCGCGCACCGACAAACCGCAGCGCATGCGGCTCGAAAGCGGAGATGTAGTGGTGTGGGGCGGTCCGGCGCGATTGGCCTTCCATGGCGTCGATACCTTGCGTGACGGCGAGCACCCGCTTACATGGCGCTGCCGCTACAACCTGACCTTCCGCCGCGCGCGCTGAGCGGCGGCGGTTCATGTGCGCGCGGCCTCGCGCGCGCCCGGTCCGCGACGGGCCCGGGCAGGGGTCTTGCGCGCTGCTGTTTTGCGCGCGGGCTTGCGCTCTTTCTTTTCTTTCTTTTCTTCGGTCTCCTGCAGGCGCTGCTGCAACAGGGCCAGCACGGCGGCTTCTTCCGGTGACAGGTCCTGCAATTCTTCCACCAGCTCGGTTTGCACCCGCTCTTCCAGCCGCTCTGCAAAACTTCCCTCCAGATAGCTTTCGATCACGGCCGGGTGCACGTAACACTTGCGGCAGATCGAAGGCGTATTGCCCAGGCGCCGCGCCACGTTCTCGATGGCGCGCACCACGTTCTGCTTGGCCTGTGCCTGCGAGTCCACGCGTTCGAAGGCCTGCAGCGCCAGCGTGGCCAGCACCGTGCCGGCCCAGGTGCGGAAATCCTTGGCACTGAAATCCTCGCCCGCCGCCTCGCGCAGATACGCATTGACGTCACCCGAATCGATGCAGTGGCGCTGGCCTTCGTCATCCACATACTGGAACAGTTCCTGTCCCGGCAACTCGCGCATCTTGCGGATGATGCGCGCCACATAGGGGTCATGCAGCTTGATGTCATGCTGCACGCCGCTCTTGCCGCGGAAGCGGAACAGCACATCGCTGCCATCCACGCGTACGTGGCGATGGCGCAGCGTGGTCAGGCCGAAGGATTGATTCTGTTTGGCGTATTCGTCATTGCCCACGCGCATGAAGGTGGTCTGCAGCAGATGCACGACGGCCGCCAATACTTTCTGGCGATGCAGGCCGGGGCGTTTGAGGTCTTCCTCGACCACGCGGCGAATGCCGGGCAGGGCACGCGCAAAGCTGATCATGCGCAGGTACTTGGCATCATCGCGCACCAGGCGCCAGCGGGCGTGATAGCGATACTGCTTGCGCCCGCGCGCATCGCGTCCGGTGGCCTGGATGTGGCCGTTGGCGTGCGGGCTGATCCATACGTCTTTCCAGGCGGGCGGGATGGCCAGCGACTTCAGGCGGGCCAGCACCTCTTCATCACGGATGAGCACATCGTCTGCATCGCGGTAGGCGAAGCCCTTGCCGCGCCGGCTGCGGCGGATACCCGGCATGCCGTCGTTGACGTAGCGCAGCTGGTTGGCGCGGGCGATGTCGGCGGCCTCATCCTGATGGCGGGCGTCGGCGGGCGGCGGGGCGGAAGGCGATGACGATGACGATGACGATGACGATGAGTGCTCGGGCGCTGCGGCGATGCGGTCCATGATGGTCTCCTCGGACGCTGTGCGCCGGGAGATCCGGCGCCGGTCCATGCGGGCCATTATTGAGCAATCGTTCTGCCCCGGCAGTCAGCCATCGGCCGTGGATGGTGTGGGATTTTTCCGGCAAGGGCCTGCGCTCAGAAGGCCCATTGCACATTGAACCCCCCCGTGACGGCCGCCGTCTGGAAGCCTTGCGGCTTGGCCAGGGGCGTAGCCACGAACATCTCATAGCTCAGTTTGGCCACGCTGCCGCGCAAGCCCAGCGCAGCGCCGGTCAGCCGCTGGCCGGTCAGGAAGCGCGCCGTGGGGCCGGCGACCACGCCGGTATCGACACCGGCGAACAATTCCTGTTGGCTCTCGCCCAGGCCCAGTGCGAGTTCATTGCGCAGGAACCCGCCGCGTTCTGCCTGCAGGGTCAGCTCGCCGTCAAAGCCGCGCACCGTATAACGGCCGCCGATGGAGAACTGGTCTTGCGGCGGCAGGGCGCCCCGGTTCCACTGCGCGCGCAACGTGGCGCCATAGCGCCAGCGCGCACCGGCCAGCTGGAACGGCGCATTGAGCGAGGCATCCAGCAGCCACAGGCCATAGCGCGTGCCGACTTGCGGCAGGTCGAAGGGTGAGGCGGGTTCGGCGCCTTGCGTATCGAGTGAGCGCCGATACGACAGCGTGCCATCGGCAATGGTGTCACCCAGGTACTGGCGATGATTGAGGCCCGCTTCCCAGGCGCTGGTGCGGCGCTGCTGGGCCCCGATCTCCAGATCGTCGATGGCGTTGTAGACCTTGCGCAGCAAGCCCTTGCCGAACACCGTGGTCTTGCTGGCGGCATCGCGATGGATGAGGCGCGACATCTTCAGCTCGGTGGTTTCGGAACGGCCGCTGTAGACGAAGTTTTCGAAGGCGCCAGCCACCGTCTGGTGATAGCGGTTGCCCGACATCGTGACCCCCGCCATCCAGTTGCCCCAGGGCAGGGAGTAATGCAGCGTATAGGCCTGGCTGCCGTGGTCGCCATAGTGGTTCAGGCTGCGGCTCATGCTCACGTAGAAGAGGTCATTGAGGGTCCACCAATTGTCATAGGCCAATGTCAGCCCGGCCAGGTATTTGCCGGTGGCCTTGGCGCCGCCGTCGTCGAGCGTCGCCGTGAGACGGAAGGGGAACGCCTGCTGGTACTGGATCACCAGGTCGCTGTCCCCGGCCTGGGCGCCCTCGTCTTCGGACGGCGTGATCTTGATGTCGGCCTGCACGGTCGGCAGGCGCTTGAAATTTTCCAGTCCTTGTTCGATATCGCGCAGGTTGAGGATCTCGCCCGGGTTGACCGGCAGCGCATTGAAGGCGGTCCCGCGCGCATCGGCATCGGGCGCAAAGCGGATGCGGCGCACGCGCCCTGGCACCACGCTCAACACCAGCCGGCCCGCCGACAGGTCCTGCGGACGCGCCAGCACGCGCGTGGTGGTGTAGCCGCGCGCGACGATGGCGCTCTCCACCCGCGCCAGCACCAGGTTCACGCCTTGCGTGCCCAGACAGCGGCCCACGGCACCGCGTGGCCCGTTCACGCTGTCGAGCGCAAAGCGAAAGCGTTCGGCCTGCTCACCCTCCAGCGTAATCGAGGTAATCACCCGGCAAGCTTGCTCATGCTCGGGAAAGTCTTGCGCCATCGGGCTGGCGGCGGGGCTGCCCAGGTTCACGTCAGGACGCTGCTCTTGCTGCTGGCGCAAGGCGCGTTCGCGTTCACGCTGCAGCTGTTCCTGGTTGACAGCGGTTTGCCCGAGGGCAACAGAAGTGACCAGGTTCAGGCCAAGGATGAGCGCAACTCTGCGGGAGGGCGAACGAAGAATCGAAAACGTCGAAGACATGGCCAATACGTCCCTCACCCGCGCCGGGCAAGGGATTCAAAAGGAAATGGGAGTCCGGCAAAACAAGTGTTGGATTTTGCCTACAGGAAAACTTCTCGTGCAATGAAAAATCACCCTTCCTCGTTAACCTAAATTAACATCCTGCCCTTGGCAAGAAAAATCTTTCCAACTGGCAACGACAAGCAACGAATCGGGGTTCGTTGGCGTAGCCGGTGACAACAACAACGAGACCCGGGGTGTTCATGAACCGTCAGCGTTACAAGCTGGTTTTCAACCGGCATCGCGGCCAACTGATGGCCGTTGCAGAAATCGCCTCCAGCATCCAGCACCATGGCCGGACTTCGGCCAGTGCCGCGATGCCGGACCTGTTACCGTCGGCCCTGCGCTTTTCGCTGCTGGCCGTGGCGCTCGCTCTGGCCATGAACACGGTGGCGCATGCGCAGATCCTGGGCGACCGCAACGCCCCGCGCAACCAGCAGCCGACGGTGCTGGTCACGCCCAATGGCGTGCCGGTGATCAACATCCAGACGCCCAGCACGGCGGGCGTATCGGTGAACAGCTATCGCCAGTTCGATGTCGGGCCCAACGGTGCCATCCTCAACAACGCCCAGGGCACCACGAGCACCCAGCTGGGCGGCTATGTGGCCGGCAACCCGTGGCTGGCCACAGGCGCGGCGCGCGTGATCGTGAACCAGGTCAACTCGGCCAATCCCAGCTACCTGCGCGGCTATCTCGAAGTGGCCGGGGCGCGGGCGCAGGTGGTGGTGGCCAACCCGGCCGGCATCACCTGTTCCGGCTGCGGCTTCATCAACGCCAACCGCGCCACGCTCGCGACCGGCGTGCCGCAGATGGTCAACGGCAACCTGGAGAGCTATCGCGTGGCCAGCGGTGCGGTGCGCATCGAGGGCAATGGCCTCGATGCCAGCCGCACCGATTACGCCGAGATCATTGCGCGCGCCGTGCAGGTCAATGCGGGCGTGTGGGCGCCGGAGCTCAAGGTCAGTGCCGGCCTGAACACGGTCAGTGCCGATCACGCCAGCGTGGTCCCCGGTGTGGCCGCGGCCGATGCCGCACCGGCGGTGGCCATCGACGTGGCGCAGCTGGGCGGCATGTATGCCGGCCACATCTATCTCACCTCCACCGAACACGGCGTGGGCGTGCGCAACGCGGGCAGCATCGGCGCTTCAGCGGGGCAGGCCGTCGTGACTGCCGACGGCCGGCTGGAGAACAGCGGCAGCATCACCGCCACCGGCTTGCTGGCGGTGCAGGCCACAGGCGGCATCAGCAATGCGGGCGAGCTGGGCAGCAAGAGCGCGGCCAGCCTCAACACCACCACGCTGGACAACAGCGGCAGCATCGCCAGCGCAGGCACGCTGGCCGTGCAAGCCAGCGGGGCGGTACAGAACAGCGGCAGCATCGGCGGCGAGGGCGGCGTGCAGATCGCCGCCGCCAGTCTCGACAACCGCAACACCATCGGCAGCAGCGCCACCCTGGCGGTGCAGGCAGCCGGCGCCATCCGCAACAGCGGCACGCTGCAGGCCAATGCCGAGGCCAGCATCAACGCCGCCAGCGTGGACAACAGCGGCACCGTGCGTGCGGCGCAGGGTGCGCTCAACGTCAGCAGCAGCGCGCGCACCGGCAACAGCGGACGCATGGAAGCGGCGCAGGCCGTGAAGCTGCAGGTCGGCAGTCTCGACAACAGCGGCGGCGTCAATGCCGGTGAACGCTTGCGCATCGAGGCCGTGCAGGGCGTCAGCAACGGCGGCACGCTGGCCGCCAACGGAGAAGTGAACGTGCAGGCCGCCAGCCTGGCCAACCGGGGAACGCTGGCCTCCAGCACCGATGCGGTCAACGTGACGACCACCGGAACCCTGGCCAACCAGGGCCAGGTCAATGCCGCGCAAGCCCTCTCGCTGACGGCGGCAGGCATCGACAACCACAGCGGCAAGCTCAGCGCCAGCGACATCCGCATCGACAGCCAGAACCAGTCCCTCGACAATCGCCAGGGCAACATCGCCGCAACGCGTGACATCCGCATTGCCAGCGGCGCGCTCGACAACGGCAGCGGCGACATCGTCGCGCAGGGCAAGCTCGACATCCGCAGCGGCGACGTCGGCAATGACGGAGGCCTGCTGCAAGCGGGCGATGCGCTGAACATGGATGCGGGCAGCAGCACCGTACGCAACGCCAATTCCGGCAGCGTACGCGGCATCGTGGCGCAAGGTCCGCTGAACGTGACGGCAGGGTCGCTGGTCAATCGCGGCAATGTCTCTTCCAACGGCGACATCAGTCTCAAGACCACCGGCCTGGACAACGATGCTGGCGTCATCGGCGCCAATGGCAAGCTGGCCGTGGAGGGCAGCAGCGTTACCAATCGCGGCGGCTCACTGCAGGCCAGGCAGGGTGTGGATCTGCAGACGGGCAGCGGCAGCGTGGACAACAGCGGTGGCCTGATCCGCTCGGACGCAACCGTCAACGTGCAAGCCGGGACCGTACGCAACGACAACACCCAGGGCCAGAACCAGGGCATGGAAGGCGCCACTGTCAGTGTCAGCGCGGCCGACATCAGCAACCGCCAGGGCGCCCTGCGCGGGGACGCCGTCACGCTCACCGCCAGCACCCGCATCGACAACAACGCCGGCCTGATCTCCGCCACCAACAGCGCCAGCCTGACCGACGCCGCGCCGGCCAGCCGCGCGCTGGTCATCGACAACAGCAACGGCACCGTCATCGCCGGGCAGCAGACCAGCGTGCTGGCGTATTCCTTCACGGGTAGCGGCAGGTTCTTGAGCCAGAAGGACCTGCGCATCGACCTGGTGGCCTCGATTCTTCATACCGGCCAGATCGGGGCCAGTGGCGACATCGACCTGCGCACGGCCGGCACCTTTGCCAATGCCGGCGCGGTCGGTGCGGGCGGCACGCTCATGCTTACCGCCGCCACCATCGACAACCAGGCCAGCGGCTCGCTGGTGGGCAATACGCTGAGGCTCAAGGCCACCGATGTTCACACCTTCATCAACCGTGGCCTGATCGATGGCGTCAATACCGTCATCGAGAGCAGCACCGTCAACAACCTCGGCACCGGCCGCATCTATGGCGACAACATCGCCATTGGTGCGGACGTGCTGAACAACCAGGCCGAGACCGTCAACGGCGTGACCAGCGCACCCGTGATTGCCGCGCGCAACCGCCTCGACATCGGCGCGGGCGTGGTCAACAACAGCGAGCACGGGCTGATCTATTCGGTGGGCGACATGGCCATCGGCGGCGCGCTGGACGCCAACAAGAAGGCCACCGGCAGCGCCCGCGAGATCAACAACAGCAGTGCCACCATCAATGCCGATGGCAACCTGAGCATCGCAGCGGGGACCATCAACAACACCAATGCGCATCTGGAGACGACGGACCAGACGGGGCCGGGCAATCGCATTGTCAGCTTCAGGCTCAACGGGTCGTCGCAGTTGCTGGACTCCAAGTCGGCATGGCTCTACAACCGTGGCTCCGGCGAGATCCTGGATGCGTCCAACTGGCGCGCCATGGGCGATGAAGACAACTATCGCCTCTTGCTGCCCTCGGCGGCTTATCCAGCCGAGCGCTACGGTCCGCCGTTTGACTATTCGCGTGGCAACCGTGGAGACAACGCGGTGGCCGTTGCCTACATTCCTCCCTACAGCCAGGGGGCGATGGGCGATGCCGATGCGATCTACATCCCACCGGTCATCAATTACACGTCCACTGACCGCGTCTGGGCGGTCATGGGGGTAACCCCACCGGACGATCCGGGTGCAGGACCGGGCGCAGAGCCACGGCCCGGTGAGATGTGCTATGACTCATGCTACCCGGTGCCGGTCCCGGCGGATGTCTACGACGCATGGAAAGCGGCCTACGACGTCTGGAAGCCGAAGTACGACGCGTACGTCGCCGCGCTGTTCGTGCTCAACGACAAGATTGCCGCCTTCAACAACAACGTCAACAGCCGCTCCTACCGCGAATGGACCATCTACGACGGCACCGAGCAGATCACGCGCACGGTCGTCACCAAAAGCGATCCGGGCATGATCACCTCCGGCGGCAACATGAGCCTGGCGGCCGGCACGGTCAACAACTACGCCAGCCAGTTCATCGCGGGCGGCACGGTGGCCGGCGACAGCGTCAACGGCACCAACCTCAACAACACGGGTCCGCTGGGCCGCCAGCGCGTGGTCTCGACGGGCTCGGCCAGCTACACCTACGTCAAGAGCCACAGTTTCAGCGCAGATGATCGGCGCTACGACGATGCACCATATCAGTCGCAGGACATCGTCACCAACTTCCAGCTGGACATCACGCCCACCAGCGGGGCCGGACCGAACCGGCAGAATTCGGTGCGCGCGGTGGCCTCGTCGGTATCGGGAGCCTCGGGCGCGAGTGCAGGTGCGGCCAGCATCCGCATCGCCAACCTCGACCTGGCGCTGCCTGACAATGCGCTCTTCCGCATCAATGCGGGCCCGGCGCAGCGCTTCCTGGTGCAGACCGATCCGCAGTTCGTGGGCACGCGCAGCTGGCTGTCGTCGGATTTCATGTTGAATCAGCTGGGATTGTCTGCCGGCGTGCGGCAGCTTGGGGATGGGTTCTACGAGCAGCAACTGATCCAGCGGCAGGTCCAGCAGATCACCGGTCAGCGGTATCTGGCAGGATACAGCAGCAATGAAGCGCAATACCAGGCCTTGATGAATGCGGGCGTGCAGGTGGCGCAATCGCAGCGCTATACGCTGGGCGTGGCGCTGACCGATGCGCAGATTGCGGAACTGAAGACGGACATCGTCTGGCTGGTCAAGCAGACCGTGACGCTGGCCGATGGCAGCACGCAGGAAGTGCTGGTGCCGCAGGTGTACATCCATGCCTCCAATGTGCAGGTGACCGGGCAGGGCACGCTGATCGCGGGCAATGATGTGGCCTTCCAGGCGGCGCAGGATATCGTCAACAGCGGTGGCACGATTGCGGGGCGGCAGAGTGTTTCGCTGGCAGGCAACAATGTGCAGAACCTGGGCGGACGCATCAGCGGCAGTGCGGTGACGGTGGCGGCGGCGCAGGACGTCAACAACATCGGCGGCACCATCGACGCGCGCAATACGCTGGTGGCGAGTGCGGGGCGTGACATCAACAGCGCTGCCACTACGGTAGCGACGGCCAATGCGGTGACCAGCGGGACCAACATCAACCAGAATGCGTCGATGTCGGTGTCCGAGGCCAATGGCTCGCTGACCGCAGTGGCTGGACGAGACATCAATCTCAAGGCCAGCAGCACGTCTGCGGACAACGTGACGTTAGTTGCACAGCGGGATGTGAACCTGTCCACGGTGCATGAAACGTCACAGGAAAAAATCACCTGGGACAGCAACAACCGCGCCGAAGTCAACCGCGACAACGCCATCGGCAGCACGATCCAAGGCAAGGAGATCAGCGTCACGGCTGGCCGCGACATCAATGCGCAAGCAGCCTACGTCAACGCCGAAGGCTCACTCGCTGCAACAGCAGGCAACAACGTCAACATCGGCACCGATGTCAGCACGGCCAGCGCACGGGACCAGCACAAGAAGACCGACAGCGGCGGCATGCTGGCCTCGCGGACCGTGAGCACGGATGACAGCAGTAGTGAGGCCGTCAACCAGGGGACGACCTTCTCAGGCAATACGGTGGCGGTGCGGGCGGGCAATGACATCAACGTCAAGGGCAGTAATGTGGTCTCCACATTGGGGACTGGCATGGCGGCGGGCAATGACGTCAATATCGTTGCCGCAGTCGATAGCAGTACCAAGAACAATTTCCGGCAGGAGACCACCAGTGGCGTGATGGGGGCAGGCTTCGGCGTGACCATAGGCACACGTGAGCAGAGCCATGACGGAAAGACGCAGGGACAGACAGCGTCTGCTTCTACCGTGGGCAGTACGGATGGAAACGTGAGCATCGTTGCCGGCAATCGTTACACGCAAGTAGGCAGCGATGTGATGGCACCGAAGGGCGATATCGACATTGCGGCCAAGTCGGTCGAGATTCGGGCAGCAGAGCAGGCCAGCAAAACCACTACCGAAGACAAGTTCAAGCAAAGTGGCCTGACGGTCGCGGTCACCAGCCCGGTGATCTCTGCGATCCAGACAGTGGATCAGATGGCTGATGCTGCGAGCAAGACCAAGGATGGCCGCATGCAGGCGCTGGCCGTGGCCAACATGGGATTTGCGGCCAAGAACGCAGGTGATGCCATCAAGGCCGGCCAAGGCAGCACGATTGACGGCAAGGCCAACCAGATCGCCACCGGACCAACCGACCCGACCACCGGCAAGACGCCCTCGCGGGATGCCAATGATGCCGACAAGGCCGGTGGCATCGATCTCGCCTTGAGCGTTGGGAGCAGCAGCAGCGAAAGCCGTTCTGAACAGTCCAGCAATACGGTGCGCGGATCGTCCGTTACTGCTGGCGGCAGTATCAATATCAGCGCACAAGGTGGTGGCGCCGATAGCAACATCGTCATCCAGGGCAGCGACATCAAAGCGGGCGTGAACGCCACGCTCAAGGCCGCCAATGAAGTGCGCCTGCTGGCAGCACAGAACACCTCCGAACAGCACAGCAGCAACCAGAGCAGTTCTGGTTCGGTTGGTGTATCGATCGGCACGGACGGCCTGATGTTCAACGCCAGTGCCTCTGGCAGCCGTGGACGCGGTGACGGCAGCGACGTGACACAGGTCAATACGCACGTGGATGCGGGCAACAAGCTCACGATCAGCTCGGGTACGGACACCACACTGAGTGGGGCGGTGGTCAGTGGCAAGCAGGTCGTGATGGACGTGGGTACCAGTGGTCACGGTGATTTGAAGATTGCCAGCCTGCAGGACACCAGTACCTACAAGAGCAATCAGCAGAGCCTGGGCGGCAGCATCTCGGTCGGTATGGGCAAGATGAGCGGCAGCATCAGTGCAAGCCGCAGCAGTGTCAACGGCAACTATGCGAGCGTCAACGAGCAATCGGGGGTTCGCGCGGGCGACGGTGGATTCCAGATCAACGTGGCTGGAAATACGGATCTTGTGGGCGCGAAGATCGCCAGTACCGACAAGGCCGCAGCGGAAGGCAAGAATAGCCTCAAGACCGAGACTCTGACCCAATCTGATATCCAGAATCGAAGCGACTACAAGGCGGAAAGCCAGAGCGTCAGCGTCGGTGGCGGTTTCAGCGGCGGCAAGTCGTCGATGAATGGAACGGGAATTGGTTTTGGTACGAGCAGCGGCAGTGAAAGCAGCACGACGCGCAGCGGTATCAGCCAGGCTGATATCAAGATCACGGACGACAAGGCCCAACAAGCCAAGACCGGCAAGACGGCCGAGCAGACCATTGCCAGCATCAATACTGATGTGAGCAGTGACCGGGATACCAGCGGCAAGTTGACCAAGCAGTGGGATGCGCAGGCTTTGCAGGCGGATGTGCAGGCGCAGGCGCAGATTACGGAATTGTTTGGAAAGAATGCGGCCAAGGAAATCGGCAGTTACGCGACAACCAAGGTCAACGAACTCAACGCAAAGATCGAAGTTGCGCAGAGCGAGGACGAGAAGGCTGCGTTGATTGCTGAGCGTGATAAGTGGAATGAAGGGGGCCTGTATCGAACTGCCTTGCATACCGCTGCCGGATTGCTTGGTGGTGGTGTCGGTGGTGCTATTGGGGCAGCGACTTCGTCAGTGGCAATGCCGCAGCTTGCCAAACTGATTGATAACACCAGTTTGCCTTTGCCGATACGGCAGGCTATGGCGCAGGCGGCGGCGGCTGCACTGGGTGGACTTGCAGGGGGAGCATCTGGACTGGCTGCCGGTATTCATGTCGAGGCAAACAATCGACAGTTGCATGAGTCCGAATCGGAGAAATTGTCGGCGCTCAAGAACGGGAAGACACCGGAAGAGCAACAGCGCTTGAATGCAGCGGCTTGTGCGTTGGTGAGGTGCGCTGATGGGGTGCCGCCGAGTGATCCGTATTACAGCCTCTTGAAGGGGTTGCAGGATAAGGGGGCGACCTATCAGAATGAGTTGGAGACCCTACGCAAGACGGGAGAGTTTGTCTATATTCCTCGTTTTGATGATATTTCGGATTTCATTACTCGTAATAGTGAATACAGGCAGCGGGCGAAGGGGCTGTCTGATCTAGTCGCTGGAACGATAGGGATGGTCGGTGGTGGCGGGCTTGCCGTTGGAGGGCTTGCCCTGTGTGGGCCTAGTGCCGGGGCGAGTTGCGCTACTATCCCGCTAGGTGCTTTCATCGCTAAGACATCAAATGACCAGGCGCAGGAGGGTAATCAAGCGCTGTTTGGTGCTTATCGTTCGACGGAAGGTCAGAGAGTTATTGCGTCGTTCGACATCGAGACGTATCCCGGCGAGCGTATCCCGCTTGAGGAAATTGGGGTTGAGGCGGGGAAGCGCGCTTTGATTCAGGTGTTGGGGAAGTATCTTCCCCAAGGCCTGATGAATGTGGAAGAGGGAGCGTTAAAAAGGGTATCTGCAGGCACAACCAAGAGCGTCTCGCGAACGGCTGAAGAAATTGATGCAATTGAGCAGCTTGCATCGCGAAATGGGGCAACGCGGATTGTTGATGTTCCCGCTGGTACAAAGGGAAATTGGGAGCCTTCGATTAACACCGGAACAAGCGGTCAGTTAGCGCCGAAGACAGCATACTTATTAGATAACGGACATAGTTATATTACAGACGCATCTGGCCGCGTAACAAAAGTTGAAGGGAGTTTGAGCCTGAATACTATGGATAGAAACGGCTACCAGCAACTTTGTGCTGGTAAGAGTGGGTGTGCAGGAGATGACGGTGGGCATTTGATTGCAAGTAGTCTTGGTGGCGCAGGGGACCGAATCAATATTGTTCCGCAGGCTTCAACGCTGAATCGGGGCGACTGGAAATCTATGGAAAATTATCTGAAGGATGAGTTGAAATCTGGAAAAGATATCAGCGTACAAATTAGCGTCGGATATCCGAGTGGGGGAGGGGTTCGTCCTGATACATTTACCGTATTGGCGAAAATCGGAAACGAATTTAAACGGTTTGACTTTAGACAATGAAAAAAATTGACACCTTAGAATTGGCTTATCAAGAATTGGCAAATGCATGTCTTGATTTTATTCATAGCCGTAAGTGGGACTCGGTAAGCTGCAAATCCACCATCTTCTCCGAGATGGCTAGAACAGAAATTTTTCTTACGGATCAGGGACGAATAGATAAGAATGGCGTGGATTGGCCTAATTCAGCAATCAATCCGGGTGATGCGGCTTTATTTTTACGAGACGATTTTTTGAGACGGACAGGAGAGCGTATTTGGGGTCTTAATTTTACGTTATTCCCCGATGGAAAATTTGATGTTGAATTCGACTACTCGAAGCCCACCGACTATGAAGAAAGTGATGAATCAATTAGTGGGATAGAGATTAATCAGTCACTGCAAGAATTAAGACCTGACAGCGATAAAAACTGATATTGCAAGGCTGAAAGTGTGTCTTAAAAATATTTGATCTAAGACCGCGCGGAAGGTACTGCCACGGCAGGTGCGGCCAGCATCCGCATCGCCAACCTCGACCTGACGTTGCCTGACAATGCGCTCTTCCGCATCAATGCCGGCCCGGCGCAGCGCTTCCTGGTGCAGACCGATCCGCAGTTCGTGGGCACGCGCAGCTGGCTGTCGTCGGATTTCATGTTGAATCAGCTGGGATTGTCTGCCGGCGTGCGGCAGCTTGGGGATGGGTTCTACGAGCAGCAACTGATCCAGCGGCAGGTGCAGCAGATCACCGGCCAACGGTATCTGGCCGGATACAGCAGCAATGAAGCGCAATACCAGGCCTTGATGAACGCGGGCGTGCAGGTGGCGCAGTCGCAGCGCTACACGCTGGGCGTGGCGCTGACCGATGCGCAGATTGCCGAACTGAAGACGGACATTGTCTGGCTGGTCAAGCAGACCGTTACGCTGGCCGATGGCAGCACGCAGGAAGTGCTGGTGCCGCAAGTGTACATCCATGCCGCCAATGTCAGGACCATAATGACAGTGGCATCCGCCAAGACATTCTGATGATATCCGAGCTACCTTCAAGCACCGAAAGCGTCTGATGGAGTTGAGCCCAACCCAAATAAAAAAACGCCTCGTGGCAGTATTAATGCCGATTCTCCTGGCAGGTTTTCTTTACGGGATTGTAACGGGAAAGAACGTTGGGCCAACGCATAAACAGCTGGAGATAATGAAGGAGGAAATGAAATGGATTACGCAAGCGCAAAATGCGAATCTGGAAATTCATTCCAATCGAGAACTCTCCAAGTCTGGTGTAGCGTCGGCCAATTTGATCGTCGACCCCGAGCTATGGCGTTCTCCGTCCAAAGACAACCTTGAAACGCACGGATGGAGGCTCTTGTCCAAGGGAACGTATTGCAAAGAGGGGATTCAATTGGTGATTCATTCAAGCTTTTATATGGGAAAGGCAGCAGTCTATGTGTCGATGAGATACGATGCGGTGACTTCTGATGCTTGTAAGGCCCTCGCTTCACCCTGATCATCTATGTCCATATTCACCGCATTTTTGCGGGGGAGAAAGTTTGGAAAAGAGTAGCTGGCCATCTGCGTGACTGCTCGTATTAAATCTTGCAAATCGTCTTGGACCAATATCATCAGCGCGAGCGACATCACGAATTGAATCTCAGAAAAATAGGAGGGCTTGCATGAGCATTGATTATGCAGTTGCAAAGCGAATGGCATTGACTCATCTTGAACAACTTTCCAAAGCATCAGACGGTGTTACGTACGCGCTATTGGAATCGCATATTCGGGAAGAGAGTGATGGTTGGTACTTTCCTTATCAATCTGAGAAGTACCTGCTGACGCGTCATTTCGGAGACTCCCTGGTAGGGAACTGGCCGATTTTTGTCAGCCGCACGGGTAACTTTGCAGGCCCTCGTCGGCCAGGAATGATTCGGTCATTGTAATTGGCCCAGTGCGGACTTCCACAGCTTGTCGAGACTGGCAGGACGTGAAGCCGAAGGCCCGTTTTCCCGTGGAGCGAGGACCGTCCCCGCGTCCGTGAAATCCTGCAATCGATTTCAGGAGTAGAAAAACTTTGCTGCCGCTGCCACAAGTCCCATGAGCAGACCACCTCCCACCGGGCGCAGCGACTTTATTTTCCATGGCCACAATTGCACACCTCCCAGAAGCACAAAACCTGTAACGGCAATTGCGTACAGCGTCCAGCTTGCCCATGCATAGTCGCAAACGATAAAGCTTGCTACCGAGGTACCGAGCGTGACAATGACAGCAACTATTTGTGAATACCCCATCTTGAAGACTCCGTGCTTCGCAATTGTTTTTCATCAGAAGGGCCAGCCCCCCACCATCATGGCATCAACCAGGTCGTGACTAGCGGCTCAAAGGGGAGTGTCTCCTCAACCAGTCCTAGATCAACCACCTGACGCAAGGACAGTGCCAGTTCTGCAACGAATGCAGTCCCCCCGACGCACCTCATTATCTGCTCCAGACGCCGCCCGTCGAGTCCATCAGAATCAAGTGGCATCGGCACCCAACTCGCTAACGCACCGCTCGCAAATTGCCGCCATCGGTCACTTTCTTTCCCCACTGAATTATGTAACCATCTTAAAAAAATTATTAATTCTCATCGGGGTATCAAAAGAATGCGTTACGCCAAACGTCGTCTGCCCGTGCATGGCTATGGGCTGGGGAGCCACTGCCCATGAACCACATCGTCGGTATTGACCTGGGCACCACCAATAGTCTGGTTGCGGTCTGGGAGGACGGCAAGCCGCGCCTGATTCCCAACAGTCTGGGGGAGGTGCTCACGCCCTCCTGCGTGAGCGTGGATGAGGATGGCAGCATCCTCGTCGGCAAGGCTGCACGCGAGCGGCTACAGACCCATCCGCAGGCCACAGCCGCTGTCTTCAAGCGCTTCATGGGCAGTGACAAGGCGATCCGTGTCGGCAAGCGCGACTTCCGTCCGGAAGAACTGTCGGCGCTGGTGCTGCGCGCCCTCAAGGCCGACGCCGAGGCAGCCCTGGGCACCGAGGTCAGCGAAGCCATCATCACCGTGCCGGCCTATTTTTCCGATGCCCAGCGCAAGGCCACGCGCGATGCTGCCCGGCTGGCCGGCCTGAAGGTCGAACGATTGCTCAACGAGCCGACCGCGGCAGCGCTGGCCTACGGCATCCACCAACGCGAGGGTGAGACCAAGTTCCTGGTGGTCGATCTCGGCGGTGGCACCTTCGATGTGTCGGTGCTGGATCTGTTCGAAGGCGTCATGGAAGTGCGTGCCACGGCGGGGGACAATTTCCTCGGGGGCGAAGACTTCGTGCAGGCCATCGTCGATGCGTTCTGCCGCGAACAGGACATCAGCGACAAGCTGCGCAATGAACCCCGGTTCGCGCAGCTGTTGCATGCGCGCGCAGAACAGGCCAAGCGCACCCTGAGCGAATCACCCACTGCCACGCTGGCCTTCGATTACGACAGCCGCCACTATGAAATGGCGCTCGATGAAGCCCGCCTCGATACGCTCTGCGCGCCACTGCTGGCGCGGCTGCGCGCGCCGGTCGAGCGGGCCCTGCGGGATGCAGCCATCCCGCTGGACGAACTCGACAGCGTGGTCCTGGCCGGTGGCGCCACCCGCATGCCGATCGTGCGCAAGATGATCGCCCGGATGTTCGGCCGCTTCCCCGCCATCGACCTCAACCCCGATGAAGTGGTGGCGCTGGGTGCAGCGGTGCAGGCCGGCCTGAAGATGCGCGACCAGGCGCTCAAGGAAGTCGTCATGACCGATGTCGCGCCCTATTCGATGGGGGTGGAAGTGGCCATGCAGCTGGGCGATGGCAGCCGCTCCAGCGGCCACATGGATCCGGTCATCGAGCGCAATACCACGGTGCCGGTGAGCAAGGTCAAGACTTATTTCCCGACCTCACCCCAGCAGACCAAGGTCGACCTGAACATCTTCCAGGGGGAAGCGCGGCTCACGCGCGAGAACATCTATCTGGGGACCCTTACCGTCTCCGATGACGGCAGGCCGCTGGGCCAGCAACCCATCGACGTGCGTTTTACCTATGACGTCAATGGGCTGCTGCAGATCGATGCAGTGGCACACGGCACCGGCACCAGTTACAACCTGCTCATCGAATCGGCACCCGGCCTGCTCGATGAAGACGAGATCGCCGCCTCGCTGGCGCGCCTGGCCAGCCTCAAGATCCATCCGCGTGACCGCCTGCAATATCGCACCCTGCTGGCCCGCGCCGAACGGCTGTACCAGCAGTTGCGGGGCGACACGCGGCAATGGCTGGGCATGCAGATCACCGGTTATGAACAGGTCCTCGATTCCCAGGACAGCGAGCGCATTGCCGTCCAGACCCGGCAGTTTACCGAACTGCTCGATCACGTCGAACGGCAGGCTACCATCCTGCTGCCCAACGGGGAGACGCAATGAACCAGGTCCCGGTATTCCTGCATCGTCTCGGCCTGGATGGGCAGGCTGACGAGCGTGCCGTGCGGCGCGCCTATGCGCGCGAACTCAAGCAGATCGACCAGGAGCAGCAGGCCATCGAATTCCAGGCCCTGCGCGAATCGTATGAGGCTGCGCTGGCGTGGTGCCGTACTGCCCGCCCGAGGCCGGCCAACGATGCCGGCTCTCCGGCACTGGCCGATCAGCAGGGCCAGCAGCGCGGACCGAGCGAAGAGGCAACGCAAGAGCCGGCGCCGCCCGTTGCTGCACCTGTGCTCAATTTCGCGCCACCCAAGGCGGCGGTGCATTATCGTCAGCACGAAGGCGTCAATGCCCCGCCCGCAGAACCGGTGCTGCCCGAATGGATCGCGCAGGCCCAGGCGCAATGGCCCAACGTGGTCAGCCGGTTCGAGGCGCTGGCGGGAAGTCGCCAGTCCGATCATCTGCCTTCCTGGACCAGCCTGTTGCGCGACATCCTCGCCCAGGAGGCCTGGCTGGATCTGCGCGCGCGGCCCTGGCTGGAGCTGCGCATCGCGCAGTTGCTGGCGCAGGGCTGGCGCAGCGGCCATGAGTATCTGTTCGTTGCCGCCATCGAGGTGTTCGAGTGGGAGACCGACATCGCCCGCCTGGCGACGATGGGGCCGGTGGGCAATTACCTGGGGCAGGCGATCGGGCAATATCATCATTTCCTGGAAATGAAACCCGCGCAGGTCAGTCAATCCCGCGTCGCCATCGCGCGCCTGCGGCAGCCGGCCATGCCGGACCGGCGCGAAGCAGCCGAGCTGTTGCCGGTGCTGCAGCCGCTGATCAGCCGCTATCCGGAATGGATGCATGTGGTCACGGGCATGGCGCATTTCGAGCAGTGGCGCCAGCAGGGCATGCAGATGCCGCCGTCCACCGGGGCCGGGACGAGCAAACCGGCCGCCAGTTCGGGAGGCGGGGGCTTTGGAGGTTTCAGGGGATTTTTCCTGATCGTGTTCCTGCTGGGTTCGGTGGCCAGAATCATCGGGGGAAGCTCGGGTCCTGCACCTGTTGCACCGAGAGAGTCACTTTATCAGCCAGCCCCGACCACATTCCCCAGCGTGAACCCGGCGGCGACCCAGTATGCCCAGGGGGAGCGCGTGACGCGGCTGATCTGGCCGCATATCGTTTATACGCCGCCCGGCAATCTGGCCTTCAATCCGACTGTGAGCTATCGCCTGCGCCTGACACCGACGGGCGCGGTGGACAGCCTGGAACGCATCTTGTCCTCCGGCCTGCCGCCCTTCGATGAGGCGGTGCGCAAGGCGATCATGGCGGTGCCGGGGTATCCGGCCGATGTTCCGCGCGAGATGGTGCTGACGTTCCATCCCTTGCCCTGATTGGCCATTTGGCACTGCAGCGTTCAGGGCCTGATCATATCCGATGCACTCCATGTAATGGCGCCGTTGTCCGCGCTCATGCGGAGCAATGAAAGCAAACACATCCAAAGGCAAGAACCATGAAAGCCCGTACTTTAATTCCTCTTTGTTTATCCCTTTCGCTACTGGGCTGCGCAATGCCTACCCAGTTCCGCCCCTTCACCGAGCCCAAGGAGGGGCCCATGGCGCGTGTGCGCGTGGTATCCAATCATTACGTCATTGCGATCCCTGGCAGGGATTGCCTGAATGCCGGGCCAGAGCAGGCCGGGACGGTGTTAAGCGGATGGCTGACCAGCAAGGGATATCGCGGCCGCGCCATCGGCATGCCATATCCGCCTGCTGATCCTGGTACCGCTGCCGAGATCATGGTCGCGGCGAACGAGCCCATCACGATTTCAATGATGAACAGCGTCCCCAACGGGGGCGGGTGCGACGTGTCGGGTAGCTTTACGCCGGAAGAAGGCCGGGACTACGAGGTCAGGGCGCAGATGGAGCGAGGCGGTAACTACTGCTCCATCAAATTGGTCGAGCTGGCACCGGTTCTGCGGCCTATACCGCTGAACCGTCGTCTGAGCTGCAAGAAAGCGCCTTGAGCAACAGAGCATGCTGCGACGCCTCCGTTATCGGATACGACGCTTGAACCAGAATCGAATATGATCAACAACAGATTCCCTGGTCAGCCTGCAAGCATGCTCGCAGGGTAAAGATCCGCAGAACTCACTGAAAGGAGACCCATGCCCCTTCCCGAGACCCCCTTCCAGCACATCGACCCTCGCTTTGCCCGCCTGGTCATCAACACCGCCCAGGTCGATCGCCTCTACCAGGGCTGCCGCTGGGCCGAAGGCCCGGTGTGGCTGCCAGCGACGCAGGAGGTGATCTGGAGCGACATCCCCAACAACCGCCTGATGCGCTGGTCCGAAGGGGCGGGCGCGGGCGTGTTCCGCCAGCCCGCCCACTTCAACAACGGCAATACGCTGGACCGCGAGGGCCGCATCGTCGCTTGCCGTCACGGTGACCGCGCCGTGGTGCGCACCGAACACGATGGCAGCATCACCACCCTGGCTTCGCACTGGCAGGGCAAGCGCCTCAATTCACCCAACGATGTCGTGGTCAAGTCCGATGGCTCGATCTGGTTCACCGATCCCGACTACGGCATCAACAGCGACTACGAAGGCTATCAGGCCGAGAGCGAAATCGGCGCCTGCAATGTCTATCGCATCGACGGTGACAGCGGGGAACTGACCCTGGTCACCGGCGACCTGGAACGCCCCAACGGCCTGGCGTTCTCCACCGATGAACGCCGTCTCTACATCGCCGATACCGGCCGCACGCACCGCCCGGACGGGCCGCATCACATCCGCGTGTTCGACGTGGCCGACGGGGTCGCGCTCAAGGGCGGCGAAGTCTTCGCCACCATCGATCCGGGACTGGCCGATGGCTTCCGCATCGATGCCCTGGGCAACCTCTGGACCTCCGCCGGCGATGGCGTGCATTGCTATGCGCCCGATGGCACGCTGCTGGGCAAGATCCTCATTCCCGAAGTGGTGTCCAACGTGGTCTTCGGCGGACCGCGCCGCAATCGGCTCTTCATCACCGCCACCACGTCGCTCTATGCGGTGTACCTCGCCGTGAACGGGGCGGCACGGCCCTGAGGGCAGGGGCGGCGGCGTTCCTCAGCGGCCCGCCGGACGCAGCGGGCGCGTCGTCTTCAGGGCCACGCCCAGTCCGGCGACAATGGCGACCGCTCCGATCATCATCGACACCGGCAGCGGCTCGCCGAGCACCCACGCCGAGGCCAGTACGCCAAACAGGGGCGAGAGCGCGTTCAACATCAGCGCCTTCACCCCGAGGCGTGCGACCACCCAGTTGAACAGGGCCACGCTGACGATGCTCACCAATATGCCGTGATAGGCGCTCTGCAGCAGCAGGGCGGAAGCGGGCTTGCTGAAGGTCTGCGTGCCCAGCCACGGCAACGCCAGCAGCATGCACGCCAGCGACAGCACCTGGGTCAGTGCCACGGCATCGAGGGGCGCGATTTTCCAGGTGCGATTGAGCACCAGGTAGCTCGACCACATCAGCGCCGACAGCACGAACAGCAGGTCACCCCGCCATGCCCCATCGGGCGCCAGCCCGCCGCTGGCGCGGAGTCCATCGAGCGCCACCAGCACCAGCCCCGCCAGCAGCAGCGCCACGCCCCACAGGGAGATGCGTTCACGCTGGCCCAGGGCGAAGCGGCTGATCGCCATGCCGAACAAGGGCGTCAAGGCCGGGTGGATCAGCGCGCCGTGCGAGGCGGGTGCATAGTTCACGCCCGCCACCAGCACCAGGCTGAACAAGGGGCCCGACAGCAGGAACAGCACCAGCCCGCGTGTCCAGCCGACCCCGCAGGCGCCCCGCAGTCCGCGCCGCCAGGCAAAGGGCAGGATCAGCAAGCCGCTGGTGAGAAAGCGCATCAGCGTCGCATCCAGGGGCGTCAAGCCCTGCTGGAAGCCGTAGCGCGAGATCACGGGTTGCACGCCCCAGATCAGCGCGACCAGGATGCCGGAGAGGAGGGGAGGAGGCATGGCGAAATCGTTGGATGAAAACCGTAGAGTAGGCTAGGCCGGCTTGACTGACTTTCGTGCTTGGGTCAAGAATGTTTGAATTTACGCCAAGCTGCGAGTGCGCTTCGTGGTGGCGGAATTTCAATCATCGGGCTACTACTTTCGAATGTACGCCAAGCGAGACCAGACCATGCGCAAGCCTTCTCCCACCCGTTCCCCGCTGCCCATCGACCGGGTCGACCGCATCGCCCGCCCCGTGGTGGCGGCCGGCGCCGATTACGCGCGCGGCTCGCTGCAGGCCTGGCACAGCCATCGGCGGGCGCAGTTGCTCTTCGGGCTGGGGGGATTGATGCAGGTGGTGACGCAGGACGGCGCCTGGGTGGTGCCGCCGCAGCACGCGGTGTGGATCCCTTCCGGGCGCGAGCACCAGAGCCGCATGCTCTTGCCGGTCACCACCTGCAGCGCCTTCGTCGAACCGGAACATGCACCCCGCGCTGCGCAGACCTGCCAGGTGCTGGAGGTGCCTCCGTTGCTGCGTGAGCTGCTCATTGAAGCCACCCGCATCGATCCGCACTACGCGCCCGACAGCCGCGAAGAGGCACTGATGCATCTGCTGCTCAAGGAGATCGGCCGCGCACGCGAGATCCCCATGCACGTGCCCCTGCCGCAGGAGGAGAAGCTGGGGACGCTATGCCGGGAGTTCATGCGGGCGCCGTCGATTCGTTCGCGTCCGGCCGAGTGGGCCGAACAATTGCACATGAGCGAGCGCAGCTTCACCCGCAAGTTCCTGGCGCAGACCGGGATGGGCTTCCAGCAATGGCGGCTGCGGGCCTGTGTTGTCAATGCGATCTCGCGGCTGGCGCTGGGCCATCCGGTGACGGCCATTGCCTATGACCTGGGCTACGAACAGCCGGCGGCCTTCTCGACCATGTTCAAGCGAATGACGGGGCAGGTGCCCTCATCGCATCCGGCCGCGCGCGCATAAAAAAGGCCGGAGCAATTCGCTCCGGCCAACCATTCTGCGAGGGAAGCAGAAGAGACTATGGATGCAAGATCAGGTGATCAGGCCCCTGCCAGGCGCGGCGTCTGCACCGGGCTGCCCGAGGCCATGTAGCGCGCCACCGACAGGTCTTCATGGGCGATGGCAGGGCGGCGGCCCGAGATCAGGTCGGCCAGCAATTGGCCCGAACCGCAGGACATGGTCCAGCCCAGCGTGCCGTGGCCGGTGTTGATGTACAGGTTCGACACCGGAGTGGCACCGACCACGGGCGTGCCATCCGGGGTCATCGGGCGCAGGCCGGTCCAGAAGCTGGCTTGCTTCGTGTCGCCTGCACCGGGGAACAGATCGTTGACCACCAGTTCCAGCGTGGCGCGGCGCTTGGCCTTGAGGGCCGTGTCGTAGCCGACGATCTCGGCCATGCCGCCCACGCGGATACGGTCATCGAAACGGGTCACGGCAATCTTGTAGGTCTCGTCGAGAATGGTGGAGACCGGTGCGGCCGAGGCATCGGTGATCGGCACGGTGATCGAGTAGCCCTTGAGCGGATAGACCGGAATGCCCGGCAGGCCGGGGATGTCGCGCAGCAGTTGCGGCGAGTAGGAGCCCAGGGCCACCACGTAGCTGTCAGCTTGCACCAGTTCCTTGCCACAGACCACGCCGGCGATCTTGCCACCGGCCATGGTGAGGGCGTCGATCGAGACGCCATAACGGAATTTCACGCCCAGTTGTTCGGCCATCTTGGCCAGGCGGGTGGTGAAGAGCTGGCAGTCGCCGGTTTCATCATTGGGCAGGCGCAGGCCGCCGGTGAGCTTGCCGCGCACCTTCTCCAGCGCCGGTTCGGCACCGCCCAGTTGTTCCGGGGTCAGCAGTTCGAAGGGCACGCCGGCTTCCTGCAGCACGGCGATGTCCTTGGCGGCGCCATCGAGCTGTTCTTGCGAGCGGAACAGTTGCAGCGTGCCTTGCTGGCGGCCTTCATAGGGGATGCCGACATCGGCGCGCAGGTCGCGCAGGCAGTCGCGGCTGTATTCGGCCAGGCGCACCATGCGTTCCTTGTTGACGGCGTAGCGCTCGGCGTTGCAGTTGCGCAGCATCTGCCACATCCAGCGCAGCTGGTTCAATGTGCCGTCCGGGCGGATGGCCAGCGGGGCATGTTCCTGGAACATCCACTTGATGGCCTTCAGCGGAATGCCGGGCGCGGCCCAGGGCGAGGCATAGCCGGGCGAGATCTGGCCGGCATTGCCGAAGGAGGTTTCCAGCGCGGGGCCGGGCTGGCGGTCCAGCACGGTCACATCGTGACCGGCCCTGGCCAGATACCAGGCGCTGGTGACCCCGATGACACCGCTTCCAAGAATGACGACGCGCATGCTGAACTCCCCGTTTCGTTGATGCCGCTGCAAAAGGCTTGTGGATTAGAAGATTCAGCTATGATATGGGCGAATAAATAGTGTTTGTTCGTGTATTTATGGCTGATTTCATGAACGGTTCATGAAAATCGCGCTGAAACGGGAAAATTTCATGAGAACCCAGCAACAGTCCATCCGCACCCTCGACAAGCTCGATCACCGCATCCTGGCGGTGCTGCAAAAGGATGGCCGCATCTCCATGAAGGAGCTCGGCGAACAGGTCGGCCTGTCGGTCACGCCCTGCATCGAACGGGTCAGGCGCATGGAGCGCGATGGCGTCATCAGCGGCTATTACGCGCGCGTCAATCCCGAGTCATTGGGGGCGACCTTGCTGGTCTTCGTGGAGATCACGCTCAATCACAAGTCCGGCAACATGTTCGAACAGTTCCGCCGCGAGGTGCTGCGCATTCCTGAAGTGCAGGAATGCCATCTGGTCTCGGGCGACTTCGACTACCTCATCAAGGCGCGCATCCGGGGCATGGCGGAATACCGCAAGCTGCTGGGCGACATCCTGCTGCAGCTGCCGGGGGCGGCGCAGTCCAAGAGCTATGTGGTGATGGAAGAGATCAAGGAGACACTGGCGCTGCCGCTGGACGACTGAGCCCTGCAGGAACCGGTACGGATAACAGTACAGCGACCTGACAGTGACGGTACAGAAAAGCGGACACCCGCGTCTGCAGCGGCTGTACAGCCAGTCGGCCAGTCTTTGCACGCGTGGCTTGCGCGGCACTGTGCTTGAATCCGCCGGTGCTTCCTGTGCATTCCGGCCGGGGCCGGTGTGACCTAGACTTCGCCTACACTGGACTCCACTCCGACCCGAGACATCATGCCTTCCAAACCAAGAATCGAGCAATACAATCAACCCGCAGGCGGCTGGGGCGCACTGAAATACGTGGCGCTGAACCTGGTCAAGGAACACGTGGCCGACGGCAAGGGCTTGCGTACCCTGTTGTCGCAGAACCAGCCTGACGGCTTTGATTGTCCCGGTTGCGCATGGCCGGACCGCGAACACACCTCCACCTTCGAATTCTGCGAAAACGGCGTCAAGGCCGTGGCCGCCGAAGCCACCAAGAAGCGCGTCACCCCCGAGTTCTTCGAGAAGCACACCGTCACCGAGCTGATGCAGCAATCGGATTACGAGCTGGAAGAGCACGGCCGCCTGACCCATCCCATGGTGTATGACGCCGCCACCGACAAGTACCGGAAGATCGACTGGTCCGCCGCCTTCGAGCTGATGGCCAAGCACCTCAACGCCTTGCCCGATCCGGACATGGCGGACTTCTACGTGTCCGGCCGCGCCAGCAACGAAGCCGCTTTCCTGTTCCAGCTGTTCGTGCGCCAGTACGGCACCAACAATTTCCCCGACTGCTCCAACATGTGCCACGAACCCACCAGCGTGGGCCTGCCGGGCACGGTCGGCATCGGCAAGGGCACGGTGCTGCTGGAAGATTTCGATCATTGCGACACGCTGCTGCTGTTCGGCCAGAACCCGGCCACCAACCACCCCCGCATGATGGGCGAGCTGCGCCACGCCTCCAAGCGCGGCGCCACCATCGTGGCCATCAACCCCTTGAAGGAACGCGGCCTGGAGCGCTTTGCCGATCCGCAGAGCAAGGTCGAGATGCTGACCATGGGCAGCACCCGCATCAGCTCCATGTTCATCCACCCCACGCTGGGCGGTGACCTGGCGCTGATCAAGGGCGTCATCAAGCGCACCATCGAACTGGACGACGCGGCCAAGGCGGCCGGTACCGAGCGCGTGATCGACGTCAAGTTCATCGAGGAACATACCGCCGGCTTCGAGGAATTCGCCGCCCAGGCGCGCGCCGAAAGCTGGGACGACATCATCGCCGAGTCCGGCGTCTCCCGCGAGGACATCGAGAAACTGGCCCAGGTCTACGTCAAGGGCAAGGCAGTCATTGCCACCTGGGGCATGGGCCTGACCCAGCACAAGTATGCGGTGGCCACCATCCAGCTGCTGTCGAACATGATGATGCTGCGCGGAAACATCGGCCGCCAGGGCGCGGGCCTGTGCCCGGTGCGCGGCCACTCCAACGTGCAGGGCGACCGCACGGTCGGCATCGACGAGAAGCCGACCCCGGCTTTCCTGGATCGCCTGGAACAGGTGTTCGGTTTCAAGGCGCCGCGCCATCACGGCAATGACACCGTGGGTTCGGTGATGGCCATGCTGGAAGGCCGTACCAAGGTCTTCATCGGCCTGGGCGGCAATTTCGCCATGGCCACGCCCGATACCCCGCGCACCTTCGAGGCCATGCGTTCCTGCAACCTCACGGTGCACATCACCACCAAGCTCAACCGCAGCCACCTGGTGCATGGCAAGGATGCGCTGATCCTGCCGACCATGGGCCGCACCGAGATCGACGTGCAGAAGTCCGGTCCGCAGGGCGTGACGGTGGAAGATTCGATGAGCATGGTGCACGTCTCCTACGGCATCAACAAGCCGGCGTCCGAACACCTGATGTCGGAAACGGCCATCGTGGCGCACCTGGCCGAGGCCACCATGAAGTCGCGCAACAATGGTCCGAAGATCGACTGGCTGTGGTACGCCGAAGATTATTCGCGCATCCGCGATGCCATCGAGAAGGTGTATGACGCCTTCAAGGGCTACAACGAGCGCATCGCCAATCCGGGCGGCTTCCACCTGGGCGTGGCCTCGCGCGACCGCGTCTGGAAGACCGGCAGCGGCAAGGCCAACTTCATCGTCCATGAGATCCCCAAGGACACGCCCATCCATCGTGCCCGCGCGATCCATGGCCAGAAGCTGCTGACCCTGATGACCACCCGTTCGCACGACCAGTACAACACCACCATCTATGGCATGGACGACCGCTATCGCGGCGTGTTCGGCCAGCGCCGCGTGGTCTTCATCAATCCGGCGGACCTGCAGATGCTGGGTTTGAAGGATGGTGAATGGGTCGACATCACCAGCGTCTGGGATGACGGCGTGGAGCGCCGTGCCGATGGTTTCCTGCTGGTGGAATATGACATTCCGCGCGGTTGTATCGGCAGTTACTATCCCGAGACCAATCCGCTGGTGCCGCTGGAAAGCTTTGCCGACAAGGCGCGCACGCCCACTTCAAAGTCCATTCCGGTGCTGTTGTCGCGTTCGGCGGTGCAGCGCTCGGCAGCTTGATGGAGGCCGGCATGCGTGTGGCCGAGATGCCCGGCCAGGAGGACGCCGACCTGCAGGCCCGCGCGCAGCAGATGGGCGTGCCGCCCGAAGTGCTGCTGATCGTCGAAACCCTGCAGGCGGATGCCCAAGAGAAGGAGGGCGGGGCGCTGTCGCTGGCGCGCCTGTCCAAGCGCACGCAATTGCGCATGAGTACCTTGCGGCGTTTCCTGTCGGCGCTGGAAGAGGCCGGCGTGGTGAAGGTCGAGATGAATGAGGATGGGACCGGCAGCGCGAGCTTGCTGGTGTCGCCTCAGTAACGGCGGATGGCGGTGCACCGATGCGGCGCGCCGCCCATTCACCCTGCCAGTTCTTCCACCAGTTTCCCTACCAGTTTCAAGGCCTGCTCGGTTTCCCGGGACCAGGCATAGCTGTAATTCAATCGAATGAAGTGACTGTACCGGTTGGTCGCCGCAAAGATGCGCCCCGGTGCCACCGTGATCCCCAGCGCCAGGCTGCGGCGATACAGTTCCATCGCATCCACCCCCTGCGGCAACTCCACCCACAGCACATAACCGCCTTGCGGCTCGGACACCTGCGTGCCCGCCGGGAAGAAGCGCAGCACGAAGTGCCGCATCATGTCGCGCTGCTGCGCGAAGGCGCGGCGCACGCGCCGCAGGTGGCGTTCGTAGCCGCCTTGCGTGAGGTATTCCGCGATGGCGCGTTGGGGCGCGGTGGGCGTAGCCAGGGTGTTGAGGAACTTGAGTTTTTCCACCTGCGCCCGATAGCGCCCCGGCATGGCCCAGCCGATGCGGTAGGCCGAGGTCAGGCTCTTGGAAAACGAGGAACAATGCAGCACCAGTCCTTCACGGTCGTAGTTCTTCAGCGACGAGGGATGGGCATTGCCGTAATACAGCTCGCTGTAGACGGCGTTTTCGATCAGCGGCATCTGGTGCTGTTCGGCCAGGCGCACCAGTCTTTCCTTTTCGCTGTCCGGCATCTGGAATCCCAGCGGATTCTGGAAGTTGGGCATCACCATGCAGGCCGCTACCGGCTGCGTCTTCATCCGCTCTTCCAGCACCCCGACATCGAGCCCGCGCTGCGGATCGGTCGGGATTTCCAGTGCCCGCATGCCCAGGCGCTCGATGGCGTGCAGCATGGCGTAGAAGGTCGGGGTCTCCACCGCAATGGTGTCGCCCGGACGAGCCACGGCTTGCAGGCAGAGATTGATGGCTTCAGTGGCACCGACGGTGACGACGATTTCTTCCGGATCAACCTTGAGGCCGTTTTCCAGATAGCGACGCGCGATCTGGCGCAGCAGGTCCGGGTGGCCCGGCGGCAGGTCGTCGAACACGCTGGACTGGCTGGCGTGGCGCGCGATGCGGCCGGCGTATTGCGCCAGCCGGTGCGAAGGAAACAGCGCCGGATTGGGATAGGGTGAGCCCAGCGGCACGGTGCCATCCTGCTGGATGGTCTTGAGCGTGGCCAGCACCAGGCGACTGACGTCGACCTCGGTCGATTCCTGCCAGGCCGGATGATCGGCCTGGGAGGGCGTCTTCACCACAGGAGGGGGCAGGGCTTCGGCCTGTTCGCGCACGAAGTAGCCGGACTGCGGCTGGCTCTCGATGATGCCGCGGCTTTCCAGCAGTTCGTAGGCGCGCACCACGGTCGTGACGCTGACCTTGTGCTGCTGGCTGGCGATGCGTACCGAGGCGATGCGCTCGCCCGGGCGCAGCACGCCCTCGCGGATGGAGGCCGCGAGCTGGTCGGCAAATTGTTTGTAAAGAGGCGTGACGGCCATGGGGCGGGTTTCTTGATGGTGTTAGAGTTGTCGCCTCGCATTTTACAAGGACCGCGCCATGATCACCGTGCATCACCTGAACAACTCCCGCTCCCAGCGCGTGCTGTGGCTGCTGGAAGAGCTGGGCCTGGACTACGAGATCAAGTTTTACCAGCGCGACCCCAAGACCATGCTGGCCCCGCCCGAGCTGCTGAAGGTGCATCCGCTGGGCAAGTCGCCCGTCATCACCGATGGCGAACTGACGGTGGCCGAATCGGGCAACATCGTCGAATACCTGCTGGAACGCTACGGCGCCGACAGCGGCCTCTTGCCCGCACCCGGCACGCCCGAGCGCCTGCGCTACCGCTACTGGCTGCACTTCGCCGAGGGCTCGGCCATGCCCTGGCTGCTGCTGGGGCTGATCTTCAGCAAGATGCCCAAGGCGGTGCCGGCGCTGATCCGTCCGATTGCGCGGATGCTGTCCGACGGCATGCGCAGCCGTTTGGTGGCCCCTCAGGTCGAGCGGCAGATGCGCTACATGGAAGCCGAACTGGGCAAGGAAGGCTGGTTCGCCGGCAAGAGCATCACCGGGGCCGACATCCAGATGAGCTTCCCGGTGGAGGGCATGCGCGCGCGGGGCGGGCTCGACGGGCGCTATCCCAACCTGCTCAAGTTCCTCGAAGCCATCCATGCGCGCCCGGCCTACCAACGCGCGCTGGAGAAGGGCGGGCCTTACGAGCTGCTGCGCTGATACCGGCGCATAGTGTTTTTCCGACGGCATCTCCCGCCACCCTGGTGGCGCGGGATGCCGTTTTTGTATCGTCATGTATCGCAAAGTAAATGTGCACGCAGGCGCTAGCGATGAGCGGACGAGTCCAGATATAATTGAGAATTATTATTATTTGGTGCGAGGTTTCCCGGCCTCGCCTTCGTTGCCGCTACCGTCTCATGAAGCCCGCTGCCGCCCATTCCTTGCCTGCTGTTGCCGACCAGAAACGCCGTGCCTTCTGGCTCAAGCATCTGCATCAATGGCACTGGATCAGTTCCGGCATCTGCCTGGTGGCCATGCTGGTGTTCGCCGCCACCGGCCTCACGCTCAATCACGCGGCGCAGATCGAGGCCAAGCCCCAGGTCACCCATCGCAAGGCCACGCTGCCCGAATCCATGCTGGCGCCGCTGCGCCAACAGGCTGAAGCGGCCGATGCCAAAGGCGGCAGCAAGGCGCCGTTACCACCCGCCGTGCGCGACTGGGCCGGCCGTGAACTGGCAGTGACGGTGGACCAGCAGAGCGCCGACTGGTCGGCCGATGAAGTCTACGTGGCGCTGCCGCGACCGGGCGGGGATGCCTGGCTGCGCGTGGCGCTGGAGGATGGCCAGGTCGAGTATGAGAAGACCGACCGTGGCTGGATTTCCTATTTCAATGACCTGCACAAGGGCCGCAATACGGGTGCGGCCTGGAGCTGGTTCATCGATGTGTTTGCGGTGGCCTGCCTGGTGTTCTGCATCACCGGCCTGTTCCTGCTGCAGATGCACGCCGGCAAGCGCCCGGCCACCTGGCCGCTGGTGGCGCTGGGGCTGGTAGCGCCCTTGCTGCTGGCGCTGGTCTTCATTCACTGAATTCGTCGTTTCCCTTAGCCAGACAGGCCCTTGCGGCTTGCAGCCAGTCATCCTGTTTTCTTAGCGAGGTCCCATGAAGCGTAGCAAGTCCGCCCTGTTGAAACCGACTGCCCTGGCCCTGGCCATGGCAGCGCTGTTTGCCGCTGCCGCCCCGGCCGGCGCAGCGGAGATGAACGTCAAGATTGAAATCCCGACCCTGAACGTGGCCGAATACCACCGGCCCTATCTGGCCGCCTGGATCGAGCGCGCCGACCAGAGCGTGGCCGCCAACCTGGCGGTGTGGTACGACGTGAAGAAAAAGGACAAGGAAGGCGAGAAGTGGTTGAAGGACATGCGCCAGTGGTGGCGCCGCAGTGGGCGTGAGCAGCAGATGCCCATCGACGGCGTCAGCGGTGCGACCCGTGCACCGGGTGAACAGAAACTCAATGTCGGCTCCGGCAAGGGACCGATCGCCAATCTCGCTCCCGGCGACTATGTGCTGATGGTGGAAGCCGCGCGTGAAGTCGGCGGCCGCGAGCTGGTCAAGGTGCCGTTCCAGTGGCCGCCCAAGGCCGCCCAGAGCGCCAAGGCCCAAGGCAGCAGCGAGCTGGGTGCCGTGGCCCTGGAACTGAAGCCCTGATGGCTCGACCCCGCTGACTACTCACCAAGATCAACCAGAACAAGGAACCTGCCATGTCGTTTTCCCTCAAGCACTTCGCCGGCCGCTCCATGAAGATCGCCGCCCTGGCCCTGGCCATCAGCCTGCCGCTGTCGGCCCACGCACACCGCCAGTGGCTGCTGCCCTCGTCCACCGTCCTGTCGGGCAATGAAGCCTGGGTCACGGTGGATGCTGCCGTCTCCAATGACCTGTTCTACTTCGAACACTTCCCGCTGCGCCTGGACGGCCTGGTCGTGACCGGCCCCGAAGGCAAGCCGGTGCAAGCCGTCAATGCCTCCACCGGCAAGTACCGCAGCACTTTCGATGTGCAGCTGAGCCAGCCCGGCACCTACAAGATCGCCGTGGTCAACAATGGCGTCTTCGCCAGCTACAAGGTGGATGGCCAGCAGAAGCGCTGGCGCGGTACCGCCGAGACCCTGGCCAAGGAAATCCCGGCCAACGCCACCGAACTGAAGGTGACCCAGATGAACAGCCGGGTGGAAACCTTCGTCACCGCCGGCAAGCCGAGCAAGGCCGCGCTGGCCCCGACCGGCGTGGGCCTGGAGCTGCAACCGGTGACCCATCCCACTGACCTGGTGGCGGGCGATACCGCCACTTTCCAGCTGCTGCTCGACGGCAAGCCGGCTGCGGAGGTGGAAGTGGAACTGGTACCCGGCGGCATCCGCTATCGCGACAAGCTGCAAGACAGCAAGCTCAAGACCGATGCCGACGGCAAGTTCAGCGTGAAGTGGGCCGGCCCGGGCATGTACTGGATGGAAGCCAGCGTCTCCGACCAGAAGACCTCGCTGCCACAGGCCACGCAACGTCGTGCGACCTACATCGCCACCATCGAAGTGCTGCCCTGATTGCTTGATCGCCTTTGATCGCCTTTGATTGACCCCGATGGCGCCTGCACTGCAGGCGCCGTTTTCATTGCCGAAGATGACGATGTCCCACCGCGTCCTGATCCCCGTCGACCTGCAAGCTCCGTCCATCCTGCCGCCTGATGTGGCGCTCCAACGCCTGTCCGGGCAGACCATGGGTACCACCTGGAGCGTGCAGGCGCTGGCCCCGCGCAGCCTCACGCAGCAGACCTTGGCTGCGGCCATCGCGGCCCGGCTGCAGCGGGTCATCGACGAGATGAGTACCTGGGAAACCGATTCCCTCATCAGCCGTTTCAACCGCGCACCGGCCGGCAGCTGGCATGCCTTGCCGGAGGACTTCTTCACCGTGCTCGATGCCGCGCTCACCATGGCCGTGGACAGCGCCGGTGCCTTCGATCCTACGGTCGGTCCGCTGGTGGACTTGTGGGGGTTCGGTGCAGGCAGCGTGCAGCGGGACGCATTGCGCCTGCCTGACCCGGCCCTGCTGGCATCGACCCGCCAGCGCTGCGGCTGGCAGCGCATCCGGCTCGACCGCGCGCAGCGCAAGGTGCAGCAGGCCGGGGGCGTGCATCTGGATTTTTCCGGGATCGCCAAGGGATATGCGGTGGACCTGGTCGCACAGGCACTGCGTGAATGCGGCTGCGTGAGCTGGCTGGCCGAGGTCGGCGGCGAACTGCTGGGGGAGGGTGTCAAGGCCGATGGCCAGCCCTGGTGGGTGGCGCTGGAACGCCCCCCGCAGGATGACAGCCCCGGCATGGTCGTGGCCTTGCACGGCCTGGCCATCGCCACCTCGGGCGACTATCGCCGCTATGTCGATCACGACGGCCTGCGCTATGCGCACACCATCGATCCCCGTACCGGTACACCTGTGCGCACTGCACTGGCCTCTGTCACGGTACTGCACCGGCAATGCATGGTGGCTGATGCCCTGGCGACCGTGTTGACTGTACTGGGCGAGGAAGCCGGACTGTCCTTTGCCCGCGAACGCGGGATCGCCGCGCTCTTCATCACCCGCCAAGCCGATGGCTTCCGGGAAACCCTCACCCCGGCCCTGGCCGCCATGCTGGAGTGAGCCACGCCATGCAGACCCGATACCTGATGGCCGCGCTGGTGGCGCTGACTTACCTGGTGTTCTGCGTCATGACCTTGCTCCGGCATCGTCGCGCGCAGCAGTTGCAGCAGGCCCAGTGGGGAACTGTACAGGCCACTGGCCCGCAAACCGTACTGGTTGTCTTTGCCAGCCAGACCGGTACAGCCGAGCAACTGGCCTGGCAGACCGCGCAAAGTCTGCGCTCAGGTGGCCTGGTGGTGCGCGTGCTTCCTGCCGGACAGTTGACCGATGCCGATCTGCAAGCCACGCGCCTGGCCCTGTTCGTGGCCAGCACCACCGGTGAGGGGGATGCCCCCGATGATGCCTCCGCACTGGCCCGGCAACTGGGCAGCAGTGATAGTGCAGCATTGCCGGACCTGCGTTTCGGCGTGCTGGCCCTGGGCGACCGCAGCTATCAGCAATACTGCGCCTTCGGCCATGCGCTGCACGCCTGGCTGTGCCGCCGCCATGCACAGCCGCTGTTCGATGCCATCGAGGTGGACAACGGCGATGAAGGCGCGCTGCGGCATTGGCAGCATCAACTGGGTGTCATGAGTGGCCATAGCGATGAAGCCGACTGGAGCGCGCCCGCTTATGGCCGCTGGCGACTGGCCGGGCGGCGCGTGCTCAATCCGGGCAGCTTGGGGGATCCGGTGTTTCACCTGAGCCTTACGCCACTGGATCTGCCATCCCCGCAATGGCAGGCAGGCGATATCGCCGAGATCGGCCCGCACAACAGCGCGGCCGCCGTGGATGCCTTCTTGCAAGCGATCGACCGCCAGGACGATTCCCTGCGTGCTGCACTGGCCGCACGTCTGCTGCCGCATGAGGCTGACCAGCTCGCCGTACTGCGCGGGCTGCCTGATGAGGAATTGCTGGCGGCCTTGCCAGCGCTGCCGCATCGCGCCTACTCGATTGCCTCCCTGCCCGCCGATGGCGCTCTCGAACTGATGGTGCGCCTGATGCATCTGCCCGATGGGCGCGCCGGCCTGGGTTCCGGCTGGCTGGGGCTGCATGCGCAGCCGGGGCAGGAGATCGCCCTGCGCGTGCGCAGCAACCGCAGTTTTCATGGCCCCGGCGATGATCGCCCGCTGATCCTGATCGGCAACGGCACCGGGCTGGCCGGCCTGCGTGCGCATCTGCGCGAGCGCGTGGCGGCGGGCCAGCGGCGCAACTGGCTGCTGTTCGGCGAGCGCTCGCGTGAGCACGATTTCTTCCATCAGCAGGAGCTGCAGGACTGGCAGGCCCAAGGCTGGCTGCAACGGCTGGACCTGGCCTTCTCGCGCGACCAGCCCGAGCGTATCTACGCGCAGCACAAGCTGCGCGAAGCCGCCGATGTCCTGCGGCAATGGGTGCAAGAGGGCGCCAGCCTGTACGTCTGCGGCAGCCTGCAGGGCATGGCCGGCGGCGTGGCACTGGCCCTGCAGGAGATCCTGGGGGAGGACGCCCTGCAGGCGCTGGCGGAACAGGGGCGTTACCGGCGCGACGTGTATTGAGGCAGTGAGCAAAGTTTGAGTTGGAGGACCCTGCTGCGCGGCCGGCAGGAGGCTTCACTTGGCCGTTGATTGGCGTGAATTTGCTTTTTCTCCCCGTTGCGCGAGAGAATGTCACGTCAAATCAATGAGATAACAACAACATGAACAACATGAGCATATTCACCAGTCTGCTGCTGATCCTGCTCCTGGTCGTGGTCAGCGCCTTTCTTTCCTGCGCCGAGATCTCCATTGCCGCCTCGCGCAAGATCCGTCTTGAGATGATGTCCAAGGAGGGCGTGCACAATGCCGACCGCGTCCTCTCGCTGCAAGCCCAGCCGGGCAATTTCTTCACCGTGGTGCAAATTGGCCTGAACGCCGTGGCCATCCTCGGCGGTGTGGTGGGCGAGCCGGCGCTCACGCCGCACATGCGCGAGATCGTCAGCAGCTTCTATGTCGGCCCGCTGCTGGAGAACATCAGCTTTGCCATGTCCTTCCTGGTGGTGACGGCGTTCTTCATCCTCTTTGCCGACCTCATGCCCAAGCGCCTGGCCATGGCCGCGCCCGAGCGCGCCGCAGTCGCGCTGGTGCAGCCCATGCTGCTGCTGGAAACGCTCTTCAGGCCCCTGGTGTGGTTCTTCAACAGCCTGTCGAAGTGGATCTTCACGCTGTTCGGTTTGCCGCAGGTGCGCCAGGATGTCATCACGCCCAGCGAGATCCACGCCATGGTCGATGCGGGCGCGCAGGCCGGGGTGCTGCTCACGCAGGAGCATCACCTGATCGAGAACGTGTTCGAGCTGGAAAGCCGCTACGTGCCCTCGGCCATGACGCCGCGCGACAGCATCGTCTATTTCCTGCTGACCGACAGCGAAGACATGATCCGCCAGAAGATCATCGATCACCCGCATTCGCGCTTCCTGGTCTGCGATGGCCACATTGACGCGGTGCTGGGCTATATCGACAGCAAGGATGTGTTGAAGCGCCTGCTCAAGGGTGAACAGTTCTCCCTGGCCGACAAGGGCCTGGTGCATACGCCGCTCTCCATCCCCGACAGCCTGAACCTGTGGGAAGTCCTGGAACGCATGAAGGCCATGGATGAAGACCTGGCCATCGTGGTCAATGAATATGCGCTGGTGGTGGGCATCATCAGCATCACCGACGTGACCGGTGTCCTGATGGGCAACCTGCTGGCCATCACCGAGGAAGAGCAGCAGATCGTGCGGCGCGATGAGAACTCCTGGCTCATGGATGGCCTGACGCCCTTGAACGATGTCATGAACGAACTGGACATCGACGAGTATCCCAACCCGGTGGGCTATGAGACCTTGTCGGGCTTCATCATGTACATGCTGCGCAAGATTCCCAAGAAAACCGATTTCGTGCTCTTCTCGGACTTCAAGTTCGAAGTGGTGGACATTGAAGGCAACCGCATCAACCAGTTGCTGGTGACCCGCTTCAAGCAAGACAAATCCGAAAAATCGGACAAATCTGATAAGAAGGAACAGTCCGGCAAAACGGAATAGCAGCCCATCACAAATCAAGGCTGATTTTTCAGAGTTTTCCTATGCCCATGGGCGCAGTAAACGCGGATACTCCCGTCCAGTCGCTTGCTTGAAAGACTGGTACTCGGGGAAAGCAGGCGGCTGCAGTACCTGTAGCACTGTAGTAACCGTAGCAGAGGTAGTCGTGGGCTGGCCCGCATCCGCAAGGATGCGGGCCTTTTTCGTTGGAGGGCGCGGCGCGAGCAGGCTTTCCGGCATTGCAGTACAGTCAGGACTGTCTGAACATGAACGAAGTGGAATCCGGAAGTGGCAAAAGACGTCAAGAGCCCCTGTGTCTCGCTGTGCAAGCTCAAGCACGAAGTCTGTACCGGCTGCGGCCGCACCCGGGATGAAATCAAGGATTGGAAATCGATGAAGCGCAAGGAGCAGCTCCACACCGTGGAGTTGGCCGCCAAGCGCATGAAGGCATTGAAGAAGTAGGGCGGCCGGAAGGGCCGCCGGCGGGAATCAGGCGCGTGCGCCGTGATTGCGTTCGGAGATCTGGGCGTTGAGCGTCCAGAAGTCGTAGAGCACGCCCAGCAGGAAGAAGCCGCCGGTGAAGAAATAGACGATGCCGGTGATCCACTTGCCGATGTACATCCGATGGGCGCCGAAGATGCCCAGGAAAGTCAGCAGCAGCCAGGCCACCGAATAATTGATCTCGCCGGCCACGAAACGGCGGTCGGCTTCGCGGTCCATCGAGGGGATCAGGAACAGGTCGACGATCCAGCCTATGCCCAACAGGCCCAACGTGAAGAACCAGATCGTGCCGGTGACGGGTTTGCCGTAATAGAAGCGGTGCGCGCCGAGAAATCCGAAGATCCAGAGCAGATAGCCCAGGGTTTTGCTGTGGGTGTTGTTGTTGATGTTCATCCAGGCTCCAAATGAGGGTGAGGCAGCTTATCGCGTGCTATGAAGAGTGTTGCGCACGATCCGCCGTGCTGCATTGTGACACGGGCTCATCGGCAAAGTGCCCTGGACGCACTGTGAAGAGAGTGGTCAGATGGCGGCCCACTGTCTGCCAAAGTCTTCACATCGTTGCGGCGATCCGACGGCTTGCCCGCAAGAAAAGGCCAACTGGTATAAACTGTTCCCCTTCAGGAGACCGGCAAACGAAGAGCCTCCCTGGAATTTCGCCATTGTCCTCCGCCTTGTTGCCCCGTTGCCTACCGTGCGACCTTCGCTGCTCATTCCGCTCATTGTTGGCTGTGCGCTGTTCATGGAAAACATGGACGCCACCGTGCTGGCCACCTCGCTCCCCGCGCTCGCCCGGGATCTCAACCAGGACCCGATCACCCTGAAACTGGCCATGACCGCCTATGTCGCGGCGCTGGGCGTGTTCATCCCGATCTCCGGCTGGATGGCCGACAAGCTGGGCGCGCGCAAGGTGTTCAGTGCGGCCATGGTCGTCTTCATGACCGGTTCCATCCTGTGTGCGGTCTCGGGTTCCCTGGTGACCTTCGTGGCGGCGCGCTTCCTGCAGGGCATCGGCGGGGCCATGATGGTGCCGGTGGGGCGGGTCATCATCGCCCGTTCGATCGATAAATCCGAACTGGTCAAGGCAGTCAGCTACCTCACCCTGCCGGCGCTGCTGGGGCCGGTGGTGGGGCCGCTCCTGGGCGGTTTCCTGACGACCTATTTCCATTGGCGCTGGGTGTTCCTGATCAATATCCCGTTCTGCTTCCTGGGCCTGTACCTGTCGCATCGCTTCATCCAGAATTTCAAGGAAGACGATCCGGCACCGCTCGATGTGAAGGGTTTTGTACTCACCTCTGTGGGGGCGGCCATGATCATGCTGGGCCTGTCGCTCTTCGGCAGCCACCTGGTCGATGGCGCCACGCCGGTGGCCATGTGTTCGATCGGCGCCATCGCGCTGGTGATGTACTACCGCCATTCCACGCAGATCCCGTATCCGCTGCTGGACTTCCGCCTGCTGCGCATTCCCACGCTGCATGCCAGTGTGGTGGGCGGCTCGCTGTTTCGCATTGGTTTGGGCGCCGTGCCTTTCCTGCTGCCGCTGGCGCTCCAGGAAGGGCTGGGGATGACGGCCTTCCAGGCCGGCAGCATCACCTGTGCCTCGGCTTTCGGGGCGCTCTTCATTCGCCTGCTGGCCAGCCGGGTGCTGCGTCGTTTTGGCTTCCGGACGGTGCTGATGGTCAATGCGGTGTTTGCCGGTATCGCGCTGGCGGCTTACGGCATCTTCAGCATGCATACGCCTTACCTGCTCATCGTCACCATCGTGCTGATGGGGGGCGTGTTCCCGGCGCTGCAATTCACCTGTTTGAATTCGATCGCCTATGCCGATATCGACAGCCGCGACGCCGGCCGCGTCACCAGCCTGGCCAGCGTGATCCAGCAAGTCTCGCTGGGCCTGGGCGTGACGGTGGCCGGCATCGTGCTGCAACTGTCGAACCACCTGCAGGGCCATGCCACCATCGTCGAAGCCGATTTCTGGCCGGCCTTCCTGGTCATCGGCCTGTTCTCGGTGGCCTCCGTGCCGATCAGTGGCAAGCTACCGCACAATGCCGGGCTGGAGCTCTCGCGCGGGAAGTAAGCCTGGGCAGGATACCGGGCTGCTATCATCCCGGCATCCTGAACCCTAGAGTTGCACATGTCCGTTTTCCGTATTCCCGTTTCTCCCGTTTCCGCATTGCGCCGCACGCTGGCAGCCAGTCTCTTGCTGGCTTGCTGCAGTGCCTTCGCCTTTTCGCTTTCGGACCTGAGCAACCAGGACGCCACCGCCGGTCTGAAAGCCGCGCTGGAAAAGGGCGCCAATACCGCCGTGGCCAACCTGGGGCGGCCCAATGGCTTCCTCGGCAATGACAAGGTCAAGATCCAGCTGCCCGGCGCCCTGGAGCAGGCCATGCCGCTCTTGCGCATGACCGGCATGGGCGGCCAGGTCGATGGACTGGTGGCCGACATGAACCACGCCGCCGAGGCCGCCGTGCCGATGGCCAAGCCGTTGCTGATCAATGCCGTCAAATCGATGTCGGTGAGCGACGCCAAGAACATCCTGGCCGGCGGCGATACTTCCGTGACCGACTTCTTCCGCCAGAAAACCTCGGGCGAACTGGCCGTGAAGTTCCTGCCCATCGTCAAGCAGATCACCGACAAGAACGGCCTCTCCGGACGCTACAACGCCGTCATGGGCCAGGTCGCCAAGTCCGGTCTGGTGAGCGCCGAGCAGGGCAGCGTGGAAGGCTATGTCACCCAGCGTGCGCTCAATGGCTTGTTCCTGATGATCGGCGAGGAAGAAAAGGCCATCCGCAAGGATCCGGTCGGCACCGGCAGCGCCATTCTGGGCAAGGTGTTTGGCGCCATGCGCTGACAGCGCAGCACAGACGCGGCGACATCCTGCCGCGTTTGCGAAAAAAATTTCGCCGGCCTCGGAGAGAGGTCCGGCGATTTTTTTTGGCCCATGTTGCTCATCAGTCAAGCTCGGCGGGAGCCGCTTGTGGCAAGGGATAGCGCCGAGCTGGTGGTTTTCAGGATGTCCACTTTTAGCAGCATATTGACCGCCGTTGGGAACTTTTAAAAGTGCTTCAGATCTGTAAGTTATCGATTTACATTGCTACATTGCTGGACAGCATTAAGCGATTGCTTTAAACTATCGTTTCTTCGCGACATCTTGGTCGCAAAGTTTCTTGTTCAACAACGACTCTTAGCAGTGTCCGATCCGCAGTGTGCGGGTTGTCCAAATTTCCGGCTGGCAGCGCGAACGCCCTCCCGTTCTCCACGGTGAATCGTTCCCATCCCTGTCCGGTGTGCACTATGCCGAGGCTGGCACCATCGCTTTGGTTTCATCGCTGCCCTTGCAGCTTCGGTTCGCATCCAAACGATACGCCCAACGGGCAAGCGAACCCAATACAACTTGATCCCAGAAACCCGTCGTCGCGGCGTCATGTCGCCTCGGCTATACCAACAGGGGGTAACATGACACGTGTTCGTCACGTCTTCGCCGGCGCGTTCGGTTTTGCGCTGGTTATTGCAGGCCTGGTCTGGTGGATCGGTCCGGACGTCATCCAGAAGTATCGCGGTGACCTGGTCTACTACACCGGCAAGCACCTGGAACTGGTCTTCAGTTCGATGGTGCTGGCCCTGGCCACCGGCATTCCGGCCGGTATCGCGCTGTCCCGCCCGGGCGCGCAACGCAGTGCAGAGAAGTTCATCCAGATCTTCAACATCGGCAACACCATCCCCTCCATCGCCGTGCTGGCGCTGGCATTGGCTGCCTTCGGCATCGGCAATGGCCCGACCATCCTGGCCCTGTGGCTGGCTTCGTTGCTGCCCATCGTGCGCAACACCTACGAGGGGTTGAAGAACGTGCCGGCCGCCATGAAGGAAGCTGCGCGCGGTATCGGCATGAAGCCGTACCAGATCCTGTTGCGTGTGGAGTTGCCCAATGCGCTGCCCATCATCGTCGGTGGCGTGCGGACTTCGCTGGCCATCAACGTCGGCACCGCGCCGCTGTCGATGCTCATCGGCGGCGAGAGCCTGGGTGGGCTGATCTTCCCCGGCATCTACCTGAACAATCACGGCCAGCTGCTGCTGGGGGCTGCCGCCACCGCCTTGCTGGCGCTGGTGCTGGATGCCCTGGTGACCTCGCTGTCGGGTTTCTACCTGGCGCGTCGCGGGCTGCGCACCTGATCCGGCAGCTCATTCCCATCACAAGAACGACCGCACGCCAGCAGCTTCCGGCACAGCGGTAGAGAGGAAAGCATGACAACCAAGACCATCGCAAAATATGCCCTGTGCGCCCTGGCGCTGGGCCTGGCCATGTTCGGCACCGCTCGTGCCCAGGCCCAGAACCTGGTCATCGGCGGCAAGAACTTCACCGAGCAGTTGCTGCTCTCGGACATGACCGCGCAATACCTGCGCGCCAAGGGCTACGACACCGACTTGAAGAGCGGCCTGGGCACCACCCTGATGCGCTCGGCGCTGGAGAGCGGCCAGATCGACATCGTCTGGGACTACACCGGCACCGCCCTGATCGTCTACAACCACATCGAGGACAAGCTCGATCCCGACCAGATCTACCAGAAGGTCAAGGACCTGGACGCGCCGCGCGGCCTGACCTGGCTGAACCAGTCTGAACTGAACAACACCTACGCCTTCGCCATGCCGCGTGAAGTGGCCGAGAAGTATCACATCCGTTCACTGCAGGATCTGGCCGACCGCATCAACGAAGACGACAAGGATGGCAACAAGCAGCACCTGCTGGGCGTGGATTATGAATTCGCCTCCCGTCCCGACGGCCTGGGTCCGATGCAGGCGCTCTATGGTTTCAAGTTGAATCGCAGCGAGGTCAAGCAGATGGACCCGGGGCTGGTCTACACGGCGCTGAAGAATGAACAATTGTTCGTCGGCCTGACCTACGCCTCGGATGGCCGCATCAAGGGTTTTGACCTGCAGCTGCTGGAGGACGACAAGGGATACTTTGCCGCCTACAAGGCCACCCCGGTGGTGCGCCAGGACATCCTGGACAAGAACCCCCAGCTGGCCGAGCAACTCAACGCCCTGGCCGCCAAGATCGACACGGCGACCATGACCGAACTGAACAAGCGCGTCGACATCGACCAGGAACCGGTGGCCAAGGTGGCGGCCGATTTCCTGAAGCAAGCCGGCCTGATCTGAGGAGGGAACCATGAACATCTTCCAATACCTGCAATCGGACTGGCGCAGCATCCTCGAGCTGACCCTGCAGCACCTTGAACTGGTGGGCATCGCGGTAAGCCTGGCCATTGCCATCGGCGTCCCGCTGGGCATCCTGATCGTACGGGTGCGCTGGCTGGCCGGTCCGCTGATGGGGCTGGCGACCATCGTGCTGACGCTGCCTTCCATCGCGCTGTTCGGCCTGATGATCCCGGTGTTCTCGCAATTTGGCGCCGGCATCGGCCCCTTGCCGGCCATCACCGCCGTGTTCCTGTATTCGCTGCTGCCGATCATGCGCAACACCTACCTGGCGCTGGAGAACATCGAAGCCGGCATCAAGGAAGCCGGCATCGGCATCGGCATGACCTTCTGGCAGCGCCTGCGCATGGTGGACCTGCCGCTGGCAGTGCCTGTCATCCTGGGCGGCGTGCGTACCGCCGTCGTCATGAACATCGGCGTCATGGCCATTGCGGCCGTCATTGGTGCCGGTGGGCTGGGCGTGCTGATCCTGCATGCGATCAGCCAGAGCAACATGCAAAAACTCGTGGTGGGCGCGGTGATGATCAGCGTGCTGGCCATCATCGCGGACACCCTGCTGCAACGTCTGCAGAAAATCCTGACACCGAAAGGAGTACAAAAATGATCGAACTGGACCAACTGAGCAAGACCTACACTCAAAAGGATGGCACACAGGTCAAGGCGGTGGATGCCGTCAGCCTGAAGGTGGCGGAAGGGGAGATCTGCGTCTTCCTCGGCCCCTCGGGATGCGGCAAGACCACCACCCTCAAGATGATCAATCGCCTGATCAACCCGACCTCCGGTCGCGTGCTGTTGAACGGCCAGGACACCTCCGGCATCGATGAAGTGGAACTGCGCCGCCACATCGGCTACGTGATCCAGCAGATCGGTTTGTTCCCCAACATGACCATCGAGGAAAACATCACCATCGTCCCGCGCTTGTTGGGCTGGGACAAGAAGCGTTGCCAGGAGCGTGCCTCCGAGCTGATGGCCATGGTGGCGCTGGATCCGAAGAAATTCCTCAAGCGCTATCCGCGTGAGTTGTCCGGCGGCCAGCAGCAGCGTATCGGCGTCATTCGCGCACTGGCGGCCGATGCCCCGGTGCTGCTGATGGATGAACCCTTTGGCGCAGTCGATCCGATCAATCGCGAATCGATCCAGAATGAGTTCTTCCAGATGCAGCGCCAGCTGAACAAGACCGTCATCATGGTCAGCCACGACATCGACGAAGCCATCAAGCTGGGCGACAAGGTTGCCGTCTTCCGCGCCGGCAAGCTGGTGCAGTTCGATAACCCGGACACCTTGCTGGCCCGTCCCAAGGATGATTTCGTGAGCGCCTTCGTGGGCCAGGATCACACCTTGAAGCGCCTGCTGCTGGTGCGTGCCGGCGAGGCCGCGACCACCCCCGCCACGGCCCAGCCGGATGTGTCCTGCGACCAGGCCCTGGCGCTGATGGACGACCAGGATTCGCGCTATCTCACCATCATCGATGCCGACAACCGTGCGCTGGGTTACCTGACCCGTCGCGATGTGCGTGGCAACACGGGTGTGGCCGAGGACATGGTGCGTCCCTTCACCATGAATGCCGATCCGGATGAGAACCTGCGCGTGGTGCTCTCCAAGATGTACAAGCACAGCACCAGCTGGATGCCGGTCATCGCCAACGATGGCAGCTATGTGGGTGAGGTGACGCAGGATTCCATCGCCAGCTATCTCAGTTCCGGCAAGTCGCGCGGCATGGCGATGGCGGCTTGATGGCGAATGGCCGGGCCCGCACGGGGTGCGGCCAAGCGGCCGGATGAAAGTTTGTTCATCGTGCGCGCCGTTCCAGGCCGGACCTGAGGTGCCGGGGCTGACGACAGTGAAGCATCAGCCCAAAAAACGAAAATGCCCGCATCAATGATGCGGGCATTTTTTGTGCTCAGTCAGACAGCGTTCAATCCAGCGGCTTGTGCATGAACATCGCCTTGCCGGTTTCAGCCTTGAGTTCATATCCCTCGAAGCCGCAGGAGCGATACAGCGAACGCGCTACCGCATTGCCTTCCAGGACTTCCAGCGTGAGCTTGCAGCAGCCCAGCTTGCGGGCTTCTTCCTCGACTGCTGCCAGCAGCAGCCGGGCCACGCCCTGGCCACGATAGGCGGGCATCACCGCCAGGTCATGCAGGTTCAGCAGCGGCTTGCACGCGAACGTCGAGAAACCTTCGATGCAGGTTGCCAGGCCTGCCGGGGTGTCGCCATCGAAGGCCAGGAAGACATGGGCCGTGGGACGTTTCTTCAGCTCGGCTGCCAGGTTCTCGCGCACGTAGCCGGAGAGCTGCTTGCCGCCGCCCATGGCGTCGGAAGCGTAGGCATTGAGGGTCTCGAACAGCGCCGCCGCGTGGACGGCGTTGCCGAGGTCGGCCTTGATGACGGTCACACTCATGTCGTTCCTTTTCTTCTCATGGACGATGAACGATGTTGATCAGCAGGCTGCCTGCGGACTTACTTGCCCGCTGCGCGCTGGCCGCCATGGGTCAGGGCCGACGGACGCGGACCGCTCTGGCGCTGCTGCTGGCCGGCATTGCGCGGCTGGCCGTTGGCATTGGCAGGCTTCGGTGCACGGTTGGCATTGTTTCCGCCGTTGCCGGCGTTGCCACCATTGCCGCCGCCATTGCCACGTCCACCCTGGCCACGGGCGGCATTGCCGTTACCGTTGCCATTGCCATTGCCGTTGGCTGCTGCGCGCGGCTTGGCTGCCTGGCCATGACCGGCGTTGCCGCCGGCCGGCTTGGGTGCTGCCGCATTGCCGTTGCCGGCAGGCTTGCGCGGGGCGCTGCGCTGGCCACCACGTCCGCCGCCGTTCTGGTGACGGCCCTGGCCGCTGCGCAGCTGGATCGGCTGCGGCTTGGCGGTCGGGTCCGGTTCGAATCCGGCAATCACTTCCACCGGGATCTCGCGCTTGATGAAACGCTCGATGTCGTGCAGCAGGTCGCGTTCATCCACGCAGACCAGCGACACGGCTTCGCCGGTGGCGCCAGCACGGCCGGTACGGCCGATGCGGTGGACGTAGTCTTCCGGCACGTTGGGCAGGTCATAGTTGACCACGTGCGGCAGCTGGTCGATGTCGATGCCACGGGCAGCGATGTCGGTGGCGATCAGGGCGGTCAGCTTGCCGTCCTTGAATTCGGCCAGAGCCTTGGTGCGGGCCGACTGGCTCTTGTTGCCGTGGATTGCCATGGCTGTGATGCCGTCGCGGGCCAGCTGTTCGACCAGCTTGTTGGCGCCGTGCTTGGTACGGGTGAAGACCAGCACCTGCTTCCACTGGTGGGTCTTGATCAGGTGCGCCAGCATCGGGTGCTTCTTGTCGCGGTCGACCGGGTGGATCTTCTGGGCGATCACTTCCACGGTGGAGTTGCGGCGTGCCACTTCGATCAGGGCCGGGTTGTTCAGCAGGCTGTCGGCCAGCTTCTTGATCTCGTCGGCGAAGGTGGCCGAGAACAGCAGGTTCTGGCGCTTGGGCGGCAGGGCGGCCAGCACCTTGCGGATGTCGCGGATGAAACCCATGTCCAGCATGCGGTCGGCTTCGTCCAGCACCAGGATCTGGATGTGCTGCAGGTTCACGGTGCCTTGCTGCATGTGGTCCAGCAGGCGGCCAGGGGTGGCCACCAGGATGTCCACGCCGCGCTTCAAGAGCGTGATCTGCGGATTGATGCCGACGCCGCCGAAGATGCAGGCGGAGGTCAGCGGCAAATACTTGCCGTACTGGCGCACGCTTTCTTCGACCTGGGCGGCCAGTTCACGGGTGGGTGCCAGGATCAGCGCGCGGATGGGCAGGTGGCCGTTGATTTTCTGGCGCGGCATGGCCGAGAGGCGTTGCAGCAGCGGCAGGGTGAAGCCGGCGGTCTTGCCGGTGCCGGTCTGGGCGCCGGCCAGCAGGTCGCCGCCGGAGAGCACTGCGGGAACGGCTTGGGCCTGGATTGGGGTGGGGGAGGTATAGCCTTGTTCGGAAACGGCACGAACGATTTCGTCGGACAAGCCGAGCGCGGAAAATGACATGAGACTCTGAAATTGGGTTTGGCCTGTGGCCCCGTACGGGCGCCAGTCGCAGGCAAACGGGTTGACACTTGAGGAGGGCGCGGACTTGACTGGCTATACGCCGCGCAGGCCGCAGTATAACAGCGCATCCCGCGCCCTACGTGATTTATTTTGTGCAGGCAGGGAGGCTCAGCTCATCCTTTGTGACGCATCAAAAAATCGAGCACCGGCGGCAACACCAGGGCGCTTTGCATCAGCCCGCCGAAGTGCGTCACGCCCGGCAGGCTGACGAATTCCCCTTGCGGCAAAAGGGCAGCCGTGCGCTGCACGGCCGCATGGCGCGCATCGGCGTCGCCACAGAAGAGCAGGCAGGGCAGGTCCATGCGGGCCAGCAGGTCTTCCTGCGAGGGACGCGGCTGCTGGGCGGCCGCGGCCAGTGCCACCAGGTCGTTGGCGCGGATGAGCATCTTCACCTGTGCCGCAATCTGCTCGTCGAGCAGGCCCTCGAAGGTGGCGATGAAAGCCTCCGGGTCGCGTCCGTCGATGCCGTGGAAGCCGTCCCAGCTGCGATCTTCATAGGGATGGGCTGCGCCCAGGATCAGGCTGCGCAGGCGCTGCGGCGCATGGCGCACCAGGCCGTAGCCGACCCAGCCACCGAGGGAATAGCCGAAGAAATGGGCGCGCTCCACGCCCGCTGCATCGAGCACCGACAGCGCATCGCGGCAGCGCTGCAGTTGGGTATAGGCGGCGGGATCGTGCGGCTTGTCGCTCTGGCCATGGCCCAGCGCATCGAAGAGGATGACCTGGAAATGCTCGCGCAGCACCGCCGTAAAGCCGAAGAAGCGCCACGCTTCCAGGCTGCTGGTAAAACCGTGGTGCAGCAGCAGGGGCGGGCCGTTGCCCTCGACCTGGTAGTGGATCTTGCGGTTGTCGCTGAGGGCAAAGGGCATGGCTTGGCGTGCGGGGTTGGTCAGGTGGGGTCAGTTCTTCTCGTCGGCCAGTTTCTTGCAGCGGCGTGCCAGCATCTCGCGCGAGCGCGCGCAAATTTCTTCATTGCTGAGGTCTTCGATATGCGTGGCGATCGACCATACATGGCCAAAAGGATCGCGCAGGGTGCCGGAGCGGTCGCCATAGAACTGGTGCTGTACCGGGCGCAGTTGCACGGCCCCGGCAGCCAGCGCCCGGGTGAAGACGGCATCGACATCGGCCACGTAGACCAGCAGGCTCACGCCCGCGCCGCCCAGGGTCTGGGGACTGAGGAAACCGAGCTCGGGATGTTCGTCGGCCAGCATTACGCGGGCATTGCCGATCTGGATCTCGGCATGCCAGACCTTGCCGTGCGGACCGTCGAGCCGCATGATCTCGGCCGCACCGAACGCGCGCCGGTAGAAGGCAATGGCCTCGGCGGAGGTCTTGACGATCAGGTAGGGGGTCACGCTGTGGTAGCCGGGTGGCAACGCGCAGGTGGCTTGGTCGTTGCTGGCTTGCTGGGAAGCAATGGTCATGTCGTCTCCTCGGTCTGCGCCGGTAGCCGCACTATAGCAGCAATGCCGGACGCAATGAGGAGACGCGGTCTTGCAGGAGGGACGATCAGGCCAATCAGGCGAATTCGGACAGCAGGTTCACTTGCTGCGCGAAGATCTTCGGGCTGCCGGCGATGACGTCGCCCTTGTAGAGGTAGTCGGAGTCACCCTTGAAGGTGCCCACGATACCACCTGCTTCGGTCACCAGCAGGGAGCCGGCGGCGATGTCCCAGGGCTTCAAGCCCTTCTCGAAGAAGCCGTCCAGGCGGCCAGCGGCCACATAGGCCAGGTCCAGGGCAGCGGCGCCGGGGCGGCGCAGGCCGGCGCTGTGCTCGGTCATGACCTTGAACATGGTCACGTATTCGTTGAGGCCATCGAGGTCGCGGAAGGGGAAGCCGGTACCGATGAGGGCATCGGCGATCTTGTCGCGCTTGCCCACGCGGATGCGCTTTTCGTTCAGGTAGGCGCCGGCGCCCTTGGAGGCGGTGAAGAGATCGTTGCGGGTCGGGTCATAGACCACAGCCTGGGTGATGATGCCGCGCTGTTGCAGGGCGATCGAGACGCAGTACTGCGGGAAGCCGTGGATGAAGTTGGTGGTACCGTCCAGGGGATCGATGATCCAGACGTTTTCGTTTTCATCGTGCAGGTTGTCGGAGGCACCCGATTCCTCGGCCAGGATGGCGTGGTCGGGGTAGGCGTTCTTGAGCACGTCGATGATCGCATCCTCGGCTGCCTTGTCCACCTCGGTGACGAAGTCATTGTGCGACTTCTTCGACACTTTCAGCAGCGACACGTCGAAGGACGCGCGGTTGATGATGGTAGCGGCGCGGCGGGCTGCCTTGATCGCCGTATTGAGCATGGGTGGGATGATCATTCCGATGGTTCCGTTAAAATTGCGGCCACCGAAGACGATGGCTGCGTTGCTCATCGTCGCCATGGCCGACCAGCCGGCCTTCCGCGACAAGCATGCGGAACAGCTGGCCAGGCGAAACCCGGCAGTCAAACCAGTGCGACGATGAAATTAATGAGCGTTGCGCCGCCCGCGGCTGTTATGCTTGCGGGTTTGCCAGGCAGTCCAGGGGCAGTGGCGTCGGTCAAGTCGGCGAACAAAGTCGACCTGGGTTGACAGCCTTGCTGCAACATTGGCGTTTTGCCAACATCTGATCCTGGGGCGCGAATCCCGCTATTTTAAATGAACAAGCAAGTGTCAGGACAATCTCTTTTCAGCCGTTTGCGTTTCGTGCTGGTCAATACCAGCAGTCCCGGCAACATTGGCTCGGCCGCACGGGCCATCAAGACCATGGGCTTTTCGGAGCTGGTGCTGGTCAATCCGCGCTTTCCGGACGCGGTGAAGGAAGATGAAGCTATTGCCTTCGCCAGCGGCGCACTGGATGTGTTGCAAAATGCACGCATCGTGGGGAGCGTGGAAGAAGCGTTGCAGGGATGCAACTTCGCCGCGGCCGTCAGTGCCCGTTTGCGCGAATTCTCGCCGCCGGTGGTCTCGCCGCGCGAGCTGGCGGGGCAGCTTTCGCGTGATACCGGATTGAATGCCGCCCTCTTGTTCGGCAATGAACGCTTCGGCCTGCCCAATGAGGTGGTGCAGAAGTGCAATGCCTTGCTCAATATCCCCGCCAACCCGGACTATTCCTCGCTGAACCTGTCGCAGGCGGTGCAGGTGCTGGCCTATGAATGCCGCATGACCGAGCTGGAAGTGCAGGGTGGCCCCATGCAGACCAGCGGTGATGCACGCGCGCCGGGCGAGGTGGGTTTCCACGGGCAGAGCGCCAGCGTGGCCGAGATCGAGGGCATGTTCGCGCACCTGGAGCAAGCGCTGGTGGCCATCGATTTCCTCAATCCCGACAATCCCAAGAAGCTGATGCCGCGCCTGAAGCGCATGTTCTCGCGCGCCCAGCTGGAGACCGAAGAGGTCAACATCCTGCGCGGCATCGCCCGCCAGATTCTGGAGCCGAAGCAGGCCAAGGCCGGCCGGCAAGAACAAATCGAACAAGGAGAAGGCTGATATGGCCAAGCTGACCCTGGACCGCGTCCTGCAATCGCAGGGTTTCGGTTCGCGCAAATATTGCCGCGAGCTGATCGAGGATGGTGAAGTGTCGATCCATGGTGAGGTGGTGGATGATTACCGCGCCACACCCGATACCAATGGCCTGGTGCTGACCATCTTCGAGGAAGAGTGGGAATACCGCGAGCACGTCTACATCGCCATCAACAAGCCGCAGAACATCGAATGCTCGCGCAAGCCCAGCCACCACCCGGGCGTGCTGACGCTGCTGCCGGAACAGTTCACCTGGCGCGACGTGCAACCCGTGGGCCGGCTGGATCACGATACGACCGGCTTGCTGCTGATGTCCGATGATGGTGCTTTCATTCACGCGCAGTCCTCGCCCAAGCGCCACGTGCCCAAGGTGTATGCCGCCACCACGGCCGAGCCGGTGACTGAGGCCTTGATCGCGCAACTGAAGGCCGGCGTGCAACTGCATGACGAACCGGCACCGCTGGCTGCAACCCGTTGCCGCCAGCTGGGCGAGAACCTGCTGGAAATCGTGCTGGAGCAGGGCAAGTATCACCAGGTCAAGCGCATGCTGGCCGCGGCCGGCAATCATTGCAGCGCCTTGCGGCGCACTGCCATCGGTGGCTTGCAGCTGGAGGCGCTGGAACTGGAAGAAGGGGAGTGGACGTATCTGGATGCTGCGCAGATGGCCTTGCTGGTGCCGGATGCGGAGTAAACGACAGTTCAGTGGCGCAGCGCTTCTGCTGACATGGTGCGCCGCTCGTGCAGTACCCGCAGCAGATTGAAAACTTCATCCTGCACGCGATAAAACAGAAGATAAGGGAAGTGATCCAGCTGCCACATCCGCAGCGATCGATCCGGCAGCAGGTGAGCATAGCGTCGTGAGCCCATGCCCGGTTGCCGGGTCAGGTTGTGCAGGGTGTGGGTGAGCTCTTCGTTGAAACGTTCTGCCAGGTGCGGCGAGAAGTCAGCGTAATAATCGGAGACGAAGAGGATGTCGCGCTGGGCGATCGGAGACAGGCGGATGCGCATGCGCAACCATCAAGCTTTAGTGCGAATCCGCTCGCGCAGTTGACTGGCGAGGTCGTCGATGGCGATGTCGATGGAAGGGCCCGCCTGCAGGCCTTCCTCGATCAGTGCCAGAAGGCTGTGCTCTTCTTGAGTCTGCGGGCCGAGGGCAGACGGGCCGGCTTCACGGGCCTGGGGATACTTGTCGGCGAGGGGGCGGAGAGTGGAAGTCATCTGGCGATTATAGGTTTGGGTATTGCCGGATTTTCGTTCAGGATGGCCGTGACGATGATCTTTCCATTTTTACCGAAATTCTTCTGCCATCCCCTCGCATCAATTCAATGCCGCGCGTCACTCACCTCGCTCGCGCCACCCACATCGGCCACGAACAGCTGCGCGCAATCCACCGCATCGAACTCGTAATGCTGGCCGCAGAAATCGCAGTCGATGGCGAGTTTTTCCATCTGTGACAAGGCTTCAGCCACTTCTTCCTGGCCCAGCATCTTGAGCATGTTGCCGACCTTCTCGCGCGAGCAGGAGCAGTGGAATTGCGGATGCACCGGATCGAAGACGCGGATGGTCTGCTCCCAGAACAGGCGATGCATCAGCGTGGCGATATCGGTGGAGAGCAGTTCTTCGCGCTTCAAGGTATCGCCCAGCATGACCATGTGGTTCCAGTCTTCCAGCTCGCCTTCCGGCTTGGCGGTCGGAGCCGCATTGCCACCGATGGAGGGCAGCTTCTGCAGCAGCAGGCCGCGCGAGACCTTTTCATCGGCTGCCAGCCACAGCTTGGTATCGAGCTGTTCAGAACGCAGCATGTAATTCTCGATGACGGTGGCCACGCTCTCGCCATCCAGCGGGACCACGCCTTGGTAGGCTTGCTGACCGGGCAGCTTGTCCTTGGGGTCGAGGGTGATGACGAAGCGGCCGTTGCCACTGGCGTTGACCAGGTCGGTCAGCGTGGCATCGTCAGCGATCTCGGCCTCATCGGCCAGCTTGGCCGTGGCGCGCAGTTGCAGCTCGGAGTCGCACTCGACCACCAGCAGCTTGACCGGACCATCGCCATGGATCTGCATGACGATCATGCCGTTGAACTTCAGGTTGGCCGACAGCAGGGCGGAGGCCGCCAGCATCTCGCCCAGCAGCGTGCGCACCGCGACCGGATAGTCACGGCGGGCTTGCACCTGGCGCCAGGTGTCCGAAATCTCGACCAGCTCGCCGCGAACGGGCGCGTTGTCGACCAGGAATTTTTGCAGCGTGTCTTTCATCGTTTCCTTTGCTTGACCGCTCAGGCAATGCGCTTGAGCTGGGTCTTGAACTGTTGCGCGCGCTGCACGTAGCTGTCGGTGCCAGCCCGCATGCGCGCGATATCTTCTTCACTCAACTGGCGAACTGCCTTGGCGGGCGCACCGATGATCAGGGAGTTGTCCGGGAACTCCTTGCCCTCGGTCACCAGGGCACCCGCCCCGACCAGGCAGTTCTTGCCAATCCTGGCGCCATTGAGCACCACCGCCTGGATGCCGATCAACGCACCCTCGCCGATGGTGCAGCCATGCAGCATGGCCTGGTGTCCCACGGTGACGTTCTTGCCGATCACCATCGGATAGCCGTGATCGGTATGCAAGACCGCACCTTCCTGCACGTTGCTGTTCTCACCAATGGTGATGAGCTCATTGTCGCCACGGATGGCGACGTTGAACCAGACGCTGGAATGGGCTTCCATCTTGACCTTGCCCACCACCGTGGACGACTCGGCCACGAAGGCGGTTTCGTGGATCTCGGGAATGTCCTGCGCCAATTGGTAGATCGCCATAATAAAATTGTCTCCTCGTTACCTGCTGGTCGGTGGGCGATGCCGATCCCCTTTGCCTTGTCCTTGTCTTGCATTGGTGGACGTTTGTCTTCATATGGAGACAAAGGCGGCATCCTCAACCGCGTATTTTACCTTCCCTGAAAGTCAGTTCCTTGGATCACGTCTCGTCCCCAGATGAAGTCTTTTCATTCACCCGCCTGCGTAGCGCCGCGCTGTCTTGCCTGAAAGAAACCCGTCCTGCCGCCAAGTGCAGTTCCGTGCGGGCCTTGCGCGCCGCGTGGCAGGCCGGCCAACTGGAGCTGGAAGCCGAGGACCTGGCGGCCACCGAATCCGGCAGCGGCATTCCCGGGCGCCCGGCGCGACCCGAGCTGGTTTCTCCGCTGCAGGTGAAGCATCGTTCCATGGGCACGCCCGAAGGCAGGGCGGCGCTGATCCATGCGCTGGCCCATATCGAGTTCAATGCCATCAACCTGGCGCTGGATGCGGTCTGGCGCTTCGCCGGCATGCCCCGCGAGTTCTATGAAGACTGGCTGCAGGTGGCCGATGAGGAAGCCTATCACTTCAGCTTGCTGGCCGATCACCTGAAGACGTTGGGTCACGACTACGGCGACTTCACCGCCCACAATGCCCTGTGGGATATGGCCGAGTCCACCAAGGACGACGTCCTGGCCCGCATCGCCCTGGTGCCGCGCACGCTGGAAGCGCGCGGCCTGGATGCCGCCCCGCCAGTACGCGCCAAGCTGGCGCAGGCCGGTGACCTGGCTGCCGCCGAGATCCTGGACATCATCATGCGCGACGAGGTCGGCCATGTGCTGATCGGCAATCGCTGGTTCAACTGGCTGTGCGAGCAGCGCCGGCTGGATCCGGTGACGACCTTCGCCGAGCTGTGCCAGCGCCACCGCGCTCCGCCCCTGCGCGGCCCCTTCAATCTGGAAGCGCGGCGCGCGGCCGGCTTTTCGGAAGAGGAAATGCTGATGTTCAGCGATATTTCGCGATGATCGACGAATTTGCAAGAAATGTAAGCAAATTTGGCAGCCTCAGGCCGGGGCAGGCTGCTGTGCTATCTTCCCCTCCAATCCCGTCAGATCGGGATCGTTAAACATGAACGGAAAGGATGAAAACATGAAGAAGATGTCCAAACTGCTGGCCGGTGTGGCCGTGGGCCTTGCCGCCATTACCTTGCTGGCGGCCTGCCAGAAAAAGGAAGAACCGGGTCCGGCCGAAGCGCTGGGCAAGAAGATTGACGGCGCCGTGCAGGAAGCCGGCAAGAAGCTCGATGAAGTGACCGGCCAGACCAAGGACCAGGCGGCCGAATCCGGTTCCAAGCTCGATGGCGCCATGGACAAGGCCAAGGCCGATGCCAAGGAAGCCTACGAAAAGACCAAGGAAGGCGCCAAGGACCTGGCCCAGAAGACCGGTGAAAAGATGCAGCAGGCCGGTCAGCAGCTGCAGGACGCTTCCAAGAAGTAAGTCTTTCCACGGGGCAGCTACTGGCCGCCCCGTCTCGCACACGATGCCGTCCCGCGCCTGCCGGACGGCATCTTGCTTTGCGGGCCTCAGTCGCGGGCGTTGTGGATCAGGTCGATCACCATCTTGTGGATGGAGGGTTCCAGCGCCAGCGCCACGTGGCCGATCCCGATGACCGGGATGTTCCAGGCGCCCTCCAGGTGGGCCGAGCTTTGCGGCGAGACGATGTTGTCGTGCTGGGAATAGATCGACACGATATGGCCCAGAGCATCGGCTTCTTCGGTGGCGGCCAGTTTTTGCAGCCATTCACTGCTCTGTCCTTCTTCGTAGCGGCCCAGCCAGTTCATTTCCCCGCAGTTGATGCCGATGCCGAAGTTGGCGATGGCCGTGCCGTGGTGCGGCGAGCCCAGGGTAATGACGCGCGCCACGCTGTCGCAGCCATGGTCGCGCAGGTAGGCGCGGGCCGCCAGGCCGCCCATGCTGTGGGCGACGATGACGATCTTCTTCTGGCCGGTCTCGGCCTGTACCCGCTGCACGGCCGCATGGACCAGGGGCGCGTATTCATCGATGCTGCCGAAGACCGGCTCCATGTCCAGCGCGTAGTGGGTAATGTGGGCTTCGCGCAGTTCGAGGCTCAGCCAGCGCCAGTAGCCGCTGTTGCAGCCATAGCCGTGGATGAGCAGCACCGGCAGGGATGTGGTATCGGGATAGCTGAACTGGTCGAAGCGCAGGAAGGGCATGGCCCACGAGGAGCACAGCATGGTGGCGCGGAATTCGCGCAGGAACAGGGTGGCCACCTGCAGCCAGGTGATCTCGACCGGATTGGAGGTGCGGCCGCGATAGGGCCAAGTCAGGAAGAAGCTGTTGGCCGTGATCTGGGCGCGCAGCAGCAGCACGATGAGCACGCCCCCGACTGCGGCGGCCACGATGGGCCAGTCGAAATGCCGCAACAGGAAATAGAACAGGATCGCGATGCCGAACTGGATGAGGAGCAGGGTTCTGGAGATGCGTGAAATCATGCGGGCGTCAGTCCGGGCGATCAGGTACAGGGGCATGCGGGTGCATGCGTTCGCCCGAGAGCATAACAGAGCGCGGGGAAGCGCTCATGTCGGCTTCATGACTTGGATTGCATGCTTGCTGCAGCCTTGGCGGCCGGGACGGCGTCGATCAGGCGGGTGCCGGCCAGGCGGTCGTGCAGGAATTGCCCGTTCGGGTCCAGGCGCGAGCTCATGGCCCAGAGCAGCAGGTTGGCCGCCGGGATGAGCACCAGCAGCCAGGCCTGGCCGCGCGCCAGCGACGCCAGCGCCAGTCCCGGCAGGATCCACAGCCACGCCAGCACGAAGCGCAAGGCGGCGCGCCACAGGCGCAAGGGCTGGCCGTCGCGGTCGACCACGCGGAAACGCCAGGTCTTCATGGCCAGCGTCTGGCCACCGTGCGTCCAGAACCAGATGAAGTACACCGCCAGCACCAGGAACAGCCAGCCTTCCAGCGCATGGCGCAGGTAGAGAGCGTGGCGCTGCTGCAGCAAGGTCGAAAACAGCCAGCCAGACATGAACAGCACGCCAAACAGCAGCATCGATTCATACAGCATGCTGCTCATGCGGCGGCGCAGGGAGGGCGTGGTGAGTTCCGGCATGTTCCTGTTCGTTCCGTTCTGGCTAGGGTGGCGTGAAGAATCTGTGCACGCAGCGTGCGCTGCGGCCGGCAGATGGTAATGCAATCAGGCGCGCTTGCCTATGTGAAGGCTTGAGGCAGAGCAAGCTGGGGACGTACGAGGACGGAGATCCGCCCTCAACGGCATCTCGCCCGGTCTTGGTGCGGGCACAAATGCGAACCGCCCCAACGGGGCGGTTTCAATCCATCGCCGCAGACGGGCAACGGAAACATTCAATGAAGAGAGGGATTTACTTGCCGTCGCCTGTCGTGCCGGTCACTGGCGCCACCGCTGCGCTGACAGCCACGGTCGCAGGCGTCGATGCGGTTGGTGCAATTGCCGGCACGGGAGTGGCCTGCGAGCCCGGCGCTTGGGCAGGCGCTGGAGCAGGAGCGGCTGCAGGCACGGGCACTTGGGCAGGGGTGACCGGCAGGGAGCGATCCAGCGCCTCGGCAGGCAGCTGGATGGTCGGTGCGGCCGCCGACGGCGAGGTCGGCAGCTTGGCTACTCGCTTGGGCAGCTTGGATTCGGCCAGCTTCTTTTTCTGTTCTTCAGACAGCTGCTGGTATTTGGCCCATTGCTCGTGTTTTTCTTCCGCGTCCAGCTTCTTGGCGCGGGCGTAATTGGTGCGGGCAGCGCTGCGTTGAGCCGGGGTCAGCTTGACCCAGTCGCGCATGCGTTCATGCAGGCGCTGCTGTTCTTCGGGCTTCATGTTGGCGTAGCGCTTGCCGATCTCGAGCCATTTTTCCCTCTGCAACTCGCTCATGCGCGGCCATTCGCCGGTCAGCGGCTCCAGTGCCTGATGCTGGGTGGGCGAGAGGTTGGCCCAGGCCAGCTTGTTCTCGGGCTTGCGTGCAATGCTCTTGCCGGCGGATTTGTTGGCGTGGGCGGCGGCCGGTGCCGCCGGCGTGCCGGCCACCGTTGCAGCAGGGCTGGCGGCAGGAGCAGGTGCGGCCGACGGTGCCGCTGCAGTGGAGGGCGCGTTCTGCGCCACAGTCCAGGCACAGCTCAGTCCACCGGCCAGCACCGCCAGCGCCAGCGCAATGCGCGAGAAGCGGGCGGTAGCCTTTACAGGAGTGCCGGTGGTCTTGTGCATCGTCTTATTGTCCCTTTTCAGCCAGGAAGGCGTTGAAACCATGATCCAGATAAGCCGACAGCGGCAGCTCGTCGGACAGGACGGCCGCGTCAATATCAGCCAGGTAGCTCACGCGCTTGGCGTTTTCATGCTGGTAGATGCCGGCAAACAGGATGATGCCCACCAGCAGCGGGGCGGCCACGCCCAGGCGGCTCCACCACGACGGTTTCTCGGGCGACATCATGGCGCCACCGAAGGCGCCGGCCAGCGCCGGCTGTTCCACACGTTTGTGGATCGGCGCCTGCTTCTTGCGGGCCAGCGCCACGCGGCGGGCAGCCGACAGGCTTTGCAACGTGTCCTCAGACAGGTTGTCGAGATTGGCGTCAAGCGCCAGCTTCACCTTGTAGGCGAATTGCATTTCCTTGTTGGTCATAATGAGATTCCTTTGGCTCTGAGAGCTTGAGCCAGCGCGTGCGTTGCGCGGGAGCAATGGGTTTTGACGCTACCTTCGGAGCAACCCATGGCGGCGGCTGTTTCCGCCACGTCCATGTCCTGCCAGTAACGCATCAGGAATGCTTCCCGTTGACGCGTTGGCAGCTTTTGTATTTCGGCATCGATCAGGTTCAGCGTCTGCTCGCGCTCGACCTTGTCCGCGCTGGATTCGGCGGCCTGGGAGCCGTCTTCCGATTCCAGGCTCTCCAGCAGGTCGAAATCGTCGCCGCCCTCGCCGTCGCCGCCATTGCCTCCAAAGCTGGAGAACAGGCTCACCCAGGTGTTGCGCACCTTTTCGCGGCGGAAGAAATCATGAATGGTGTTCTGCAGGATGCGCTGGAACAGCATCGGCAGCTCATCGACCGGCTTGTCGCCATACTTCTCGGCCAGCTTGATCATTGCATCCTGAACGATGTCCAACGCGGCTTCATCCTTGCGCACGGCATACACCGCCTGTTTGAAGGCGCGGCGTTCGACACTTTCAAGAAAATCAGAGAGTTCTTTGTCAGTTGCCATGCAATACGGTGTGCCGGATGGGTCACCGGTCAATTCAGGAAAAATCCTGCATATTGACCAGCCAAGATGCGAAAAATGCAAGAAATCGTCAAAAAGCAGACCGAATGCTAGCAAATATGGCCCCTTTTGTCCTGAAGTTTATCCTCGGGCCCGCCCGCGAACGCGAGTATTGACAACGATTTCACCGGAATTCGCTTGACCAAAATGATGCAAGCCATTACTGTCCTGTTTCCCGCCTCCCACATCTGGGGCGTTTTTATTCCTTGCCGGTGCTTCACATAAGGTTGTGCCGGTTCGAGGAAACGCTTTATAGGTTTAAAGCTTGTTTGTTCTAACCCGTGCCACAAGCGCGAGGAATCTGTAGAAGTCGATTTGTACCAAGGCTGAACGAGTCGCGTTGAGCGACGTTTCAAACTCCACTACGGTTGGAGCGCAGAAACGGCGTGACCGCACAAGGAAGGGATGCCGCCGGCAAGACGACCAATGCGATTCCGTCAGGAGAGAACATCCGATCAATTTCCAATGGACCTTGAAAGGAAGCAGCATGAGTGCTGAGCAACTCACCGGCGCGGATATACTCGTCCGTTGCCTGGCTGAAGAGGGTGTTGAACACGTCTTCGGCTATCCTGGTGGCGCCGTCCTCTATATCTACGACGCAATCTTCAAGCAAGACAAATTCCAGCACATCCTGGTTCGTCACGAACAGGCCGCCGTGCATGCCGCTGATGCGTATTCGCGCAGCTCGCAGAAGGTCGGCGTGGCCATCGTGACCTCCGGCCCCGGCGTGACCAATGCGGTCACCGGCCTGGCCACGGCCTACATGGACTCGATTCCCATGGTGGTGATCTCCGGCCAGGTGCCGTCGACCGCCATCGGCCAGGACGCGTTCCAGGAGTGCGACACCGTCGGTATCACCCGCCCCTGCGTGAAGCACAACTTCCTCGTGAAGGATGTGAAGGACCTGGCGGAAACCGTCAAGAAAGCCTTCTATATCGCCACCACCGGCCGTCCCGGCCCGGTCCTGGTCGATATCCCGAAGGACATCACCATGCATACCTGCGCCTACGAGTATCCGAAGGCGGTGGAAATGCGTTCCTACAAGCCGGTCGACAAGGGCCACTCGGGCCAGATCCGCAAGGCGCTGCAGCTGCTGCTGTCGGCCGAACGCCCGATGATCTACACCGGCGGCGGCATCATCCTGGCCAATGCTTCGCCCGAGCTCAACAAGCTGGTCGATCGCCTGGGCTACCCCTGTACCAACACGCTCATGGGCCTGGGCGCCTATCGTTCGTCCAGCGACAAGTTCGTGGGCATGCCCGGCATGCACGGTACCTACGAAGCCAACATGGCCATGCAGCACTGCGACGTGTTGATCGCCATCGGTGCGCGCTTCGATGACCGCGTGATCGGCAACCCGAAGCACTTCGCCTCGAACGCCCGCAAGATCATTCATATCGATATCGACCCATCGTCGATTTCCAAGCGCGTCAAGGTCGACATCCCCATCGTGGGCAACGTCAAGGACGTGCTGCAGGAACTGCTCTCGCAGCTGGATGCGGCCGAGACCCGCCAGAACGGCGCGGCGCTGGATGCCTGGTGGAAGCAGATCAACGAATGGCGCAAGCGTGATTGCCTCAAGTTCGCCACCTCCGACGAATTCATCAAGCCGCAAGCCGTGGTGCAGAAGGTGTGGGAAGTGACCAAGGGCGATGCCTTCATCACCTCCGACGTCGGCCAGCACCAGATGTGGGCCGCGCAGTATTACGGTTTCGACAAGCCGCGCCGCTGGATCAATTCCGGTGGCCTGGGCACCATGGGCGTGGGCCTGCCGTACGCCATGGGCGTGCAGATGGCCAATCCCGATGCGACGGTGGCCTGCATCACCGGCGAAGCCTCGATCCAGATGTGCATCCAGGAGCTGGCGACCTGCAAGCAGTATCACCTGACGCCCAAGATCATTCTGCTGAACAACCGCTTCCTGGGCATGGTGCGCCAGTGGCAGCAGATCGACTATGGTTCGCGCTATTCCGAGTCCTACATGGATTCGCTGCCGGACTTCAACAAGCTGGCGGAGTCCTACGGCCACGTCGGCATGAAAATCGAGAAACCGGGCGATGTCGACGGCGCGCTGCGCGAAGCCTTCGGCATGAAGGACAGGCTGGTCTTCATGAACTTCATCACGGATCAAACCGAGAACGTCTGGCCGATGGTCAAGGCGGGCAAGGGTTTGACTGAAATGTTGCTGGGTTCGGAGGATCTCTAACATGCGCCATATCATTTCTGTGCTGCTCGAAAACGAAGCCGGCGCATTGTCCCGTGTCGTGGGCCTGTTCTCCGCACGCGGCTACAACATCGAAACGCTCACCGTTGCACCCACCGAAGATTCGACCCTGTCGCGCATGACCATCGTGACCTCGGGTTCGGATGATGTGATCGAACAGATCACCAAACACCTGAACCGCCTGATCGAGGTGGTGAAGGTCGTCGATCTGACCGAAGGCGCGCACATCGAGCGCGAACTGATGCTGATCAAGGTGCGCGCAGTGGGCAAGGAACGGGAAGAGATGAAGCGTACTGCGGATATCTTCCGTGGCCGCATCATCGACGTCACCGAGAAGACCTACACGATCGAGCTGACCGGCGCCAAGAGCAAGCTGGACGCCTTCATCGACGCCCTGGATCGCACCGCGATCCTGGAAACGGTCCGTACCGGCGGCTCCGGCATCGGCCGCGGCGAACGGATCCTGAAGATCTGATCGACCGCGCCAGCAGTACGCATCACACACACATACATACATTCAAATTCGAGTTACTCGGAACATAGGAAAAAATCATGAAAGTTTTCTACGACAAAGACGCAGACCTGTCCCTGATCAAGAACAAGAACGTGACCATCATCGGTTACGGTTCGCAAGGCCACGCCCACGCCCTGAACCTGAAGGATTCCGGCGTGAAGGTGACTGTTGGCCTGCGCAAGGGTGGCGCTTCGTGGAACAAGGCTGAACAGGCTGGCCTGAAGGTCGCCGAAGTCAATGACGCGGTCAAGGATGCCGACGTCATCATGATCCTGCTGCCGGACGAAAACATCGGCCAGGTCTATGCAGAAAACGTCGCTCCCTTCGCCAAGCAAGGCGCCACCGTCGCCTTCGCGCACGGCTTCAACATCCACTATGGCCAAGTCGTGCCGCGCGCTGACCTGGACATCATCATGATCGCCCCCAAGGCCCCCGGCCACACCGTGCGTTCGACCTACAGCCAAGGTGGCGGCGTGCCGCACCTGATCGCCGTGCACCAGGACAAGTCCGGCTCGGCCCGTGACCTGGCCCTGTCGTACGCCACCGCCAACGGCGGCGGCCGTGCCGGCATCATCGAAACCAACTTCCGCGAAGAAACCGAAACCGACCTGTTCGGCGAACAAGCCGTGCTCTGCGGCGGTACCGTGGAACTGATCAAGGCCGGTTTCGAAACCCTGGTCGAAGCTGGCTACGCGCCGGAAATGGCCTACTTCGAGTGCCTGCACGAACTCAAGCTCATCGTCGACCTGATCTATGAAGGCGGCATCGCCAACATGAACTACTCGATCTCCAACAACGCCGAATACGGCGAGTACGTGACCGGCCCGCGCGTGATCAACGCCGAGAGCAAGGCTGCCATGAAGAAGGTCCTGGAAGACATCCAGACCGGCGAATACGCCAAGAGCTTCATCCTGGAAAACAAGGCCGGTGCACCGACCCTGATGTCGCGTCGTCGTATCAACGCCGAACACCAGATCGAAATCGTGGGCGAGAAGCTGCGCGCCATGATGCCCTGGATCAAGGCCAACAAGCTGGTCGACCAGACCAAGAACTGATCTGCCGCTGCAAGCTGCAGTCCAGGAAAACGCCACGGTTCGCCGTGGCGTTTTTTTTCGTGCGTGGGCAAGGCGAGGGTGCTTGAATTGTCATTGTGTTACGCCTTGTTGCACTTGGCCAAGAACCAATCCTTGACGGCGCTCGTCGAAGTGCAGGGTTGATGCTTTCGATATGAAGCTATCATCACCCCGTCACCGACCAAGAATAAAGAGGATCCCTTATGACACCTTCCCGCAAACTGATGCTGGGCGCCGTTCTGGCTACCGCCTGTATCGCCACCCAGGCGCAGACCGCCATGAGCGCCCCGGCCCCGGTCCCGACCACCGGGTCCATGGTCGTGGTCCCGGCCAATGGCGAGATCAGCGTGCCCAACGACCAGGCGCGCGTCACCCTGCAAGTCGAAGAGCAGGACAAGGACAAGGCTGCTGCCGCCTCCCGCGTGAACCAGAAGATGAAGCAGGGCATCGACCTGCTCAAGCGCCAGGACACGCTAGCCACGTTGAAGAGCTATGGCTATTACACCTACGCGGTCTATGCCGAACCGCCGCAGGTCACGCCGCAACAGCCACGCCAACCGGCCAAGGCACGGCAAGTCGTGGGATGGCGCGTCGGCCAGTATCTGGAGATGACCACCGAGAACCTGGCCGCGCTGCCCAAGACCGTCTCTTCGGCCCAAGCCCTGATGAGCCTGAACGGCCTGCAATTCGGCCTGAGCCCGGCGGCCGCCAAGAAGCTCGATGCCACCCTGGTCAATGCGACCTATCGCAACCTGGAAGAGCGCATCGGCTTCATCGCCAATGCCATGCATCGCGCCCCGTCGGATGCAGTGATCGAGACCGTGGACTTTGAGGGCTCCGGCAACTACGCCGCGCCGGCCCCGGCCCCGATGATGGCCAAGGCCATGCGTGCCGACATGGTCCAGGAAAGCACGACGGTAGCCGAGCCCAGCTTCGAGCCGGGCGAATCCACCGTGAGCATGCGCCTGGTGGGCAAGGTGCGCTTCAAGTAATGCGGATGGCTCCGACCGGAGCCGCGTCAAGAATCGTCAACCCGCTCGGGTTGGCAGGGGAGGGAGGCTATAATCGGCCTCCCTTTCCGTTTCAAGAAGATCATCTCATCATGCGGACCATCACCAAGCTGCTGCTGCCGCTGTTCACCGCACTGGTGGCCAGCACGGCGCACGCCGACATCTGCGCCGACCTGCGCGCCATCCACCAGCAGTCGCAGTCGCACTTCGACGGCTGGAAGAAAGACGGTCCCGATTCCGTCATGAAGGGCGACAAGCGTGGCCCCGTCTATCTCTCCAACTTCATGCTCGATGGCGCTGAGAGCTGCGCCATTGCCGGCAATTCCTCGGTCTACACCTGCATCTGGCGCTATGCCACGCCGGCCGACATGGGCCGCGCCTACCAGCGCCTGGTCAACGATGTGAAGGCTTGTGCACCGCTGGCCAAGGAGCCGCCGGGCGTCATCGCCGACGAGCCCCAGGAACGCCGCCAGGGCGACCTGCGCCAGATCACTGAAGTCACCGGCCTGGACTATGCCGATGCCGAAGTGACGATTCTGATCGGACAGATGCAATTGACCGGTCCGCGCGGTCTGGCGCGCAATGAGCTCAAGCTGAGCTTCTCCCGCCCGCAGCCGCGCTGAGCCGCTGCCGGGCAACGCCCTGGCCCGGTTCTCGAAAATTGTCCTGGATGACCCCAGATGCACCGCCACCGGCCGGATGGCGGCGCATTTCATTGCATTTAACGGGCGCTGGACTAGAATAGGCACGCTTTTACTTTTGAACTTTCCGCGAGCACTGCGCGATCATTGGAGCAACATTGAACAATAACCACTATCCCCATCCCATCATCGCCCGTGAAGGCTGGCCCTTCCTGACCATCGCCGTGGTCGTGGCAGCGCTGGCAACCTATTTCTGCGGCGCCTGGTCCTTCCCGCTGTGGATCATCGCGCTGTTCGTGCTGCAGTTCTTCCGCGATCCGCCGCGCGTGATCCCGCAAGCCGCCAATGCCGTGCTGTCCCCGGCCGATGGCCGCATCGTCGTGGTGGCCCGTGCCCATGACCCCTACACCGACCGTGAAGCCCTGAAGATCAGCGTCTTCATGAACGTCTTCAACGTCCACTCCAACCGCGCCCCGGTGGATGGCAAGATCGAGAAGGTGCAGTACTTCCCCGGCAAGTTCGTCAATGCCGACCTCGACAAGGCCTCGCTGGAAAACGAGCGCAATGCCCTGGCCATCACCACCACCAGCGGTCACAGCGTGACCTGCGTGCAGGTGGCCGGCCTGATCGCGCGCCGCATCCTGTGCTACGTCAAGGCGGGCGATACCCTGGCCCGTGGCCAGCGCTACGGTTTCATCCGCTTCGGTTCGCGCGTGGACGTCTACCTGCCGCTGACGGCCACTCCCAAGGTCACCGTCGGTGAAAAGGTCTCGGCCACCGAAACCATTCTGGCCGAACTCTGATCACACCATGAAGGCCTCACCGTGGCGCGCGCCAGCCTGTACTTGCAGCGGCCTCACGGATGAGGCCCGAGCGCAGACTGCGTGCTGCGATTTCCGTCCTCCTCACTGATAGACATCGATGCCCACATTACGACGACGCAAGGCCAAAGCCGGCATTCCCTTCCCGAAATCGCTGCGCCGCCCCAAGGCCGCGCAACTGGACGAGGCCGGGCAGGTAGTGGCACGGCGGCGCTCGCGCGGCATCTACCTGTTGCCCAACGCCTTCACTACGGCCGCGCTCTTCTGCGGGTTCTACGCCATCGTGATGGCCATGAACCTGAAGTTCGACTACGCCTCCATCGCCATCTTCGTGGCCATGGTGCTCGACAGCCTGGATGGCCGCGTGGCCCGCATGACCAACACGCAAAGCGAATTCGGCGCCCAGTACGACAGCCTCTCCGACATGGTCTCCTTCGGTGCCGCCCCGGCGCTGGTGGTCTATGAATGGTCGCTGCGCGGCATGGGCAAGCTGGGCTGGCTGGCGGCCTTCGTGTATTGCGCCGGCGGTGCCTTGCGCCTGGCCCGCTTCAATACCAACATCGCCGTGGTCGACAAGCGCTACTTCCAGGGCTTGCCCAGCCCGGCGGCAGCGGCTTTGGTGGCCGGTTTCGTCTGGCTGATGGATGACCTGCGCTTTGCCGGCACCGACCTGAGCTGGTATGGCTGGGTGATCACCCTCTACGCCGGCATCACCATGGTCACCAACGTGCCGTTCTACAGCTTCAAGGATGTCAACTTCCGCAAGCCCGTGCCCTTCATTGCGGCACTGCTGGTGGTGGTGGCGCTGGTGCTCATTTCCAGCGATCCGTCCAAGGTGCTGTTCGGGCTGTTCGTGCTGTATGGCCTGTCCGGCTATGGCGTCTACCTCTGGCGCCGCCTCAAGGGCAAGCCGGTCAGCATCGTGCAGACCAAGGATGAGCATGGCGATACGCCGCACTGATGCCTGTGGAGGTTCGGTTCGCTGAGCCTCTTGCTGCAAGACAAGAAACACCCGGCCCCGGCCGGGTGTTTTTCATGGCGCCAGCCATGCGCCCGTCGCCGCCGCCAGGCATGCCTTGCGGGGCAGGCCAGAGTTTCCTAAAATCCCATGGTAGGCGCGTTATTGCATATCGCGCGTTGATGGTATGAACATGGCAATCACATCCTCCCCCTTGACCACGCTGGGCAGCCTGGACCCTTACGGCCTGGGCAGCAGCGGTTCCAGCGGCACGCCCAATCCGGTGTCTGCGGCCAGCAATCCTGCGGCCGTGGCGCAGGCGGTCGAGCTGTCTTCGGAGGCTTCGGTGATCGTGACCCTGGGCGGCGGTTCTTCCGGCAATTCCGGCCTGACCTACAATGCAGCGGGGCTGTTCGATTCCATCGTCAACGCCGGCTCCTCGGCCGGCACCTCCACTGACCTGACCCAGAACCAGGCCACCCAGAGCTATTACCAGGGTGTGCTGGGCAGCATCATCGTGCCGGGCTCCACCTCGGGCATCTATGATGGCTCGGGCATGTTTGCGGGGCAGGGGCTCAGTTCGGAATTGTCTTTGCTGCTCAAGTCCCAGCCTGACCTGACCGGTTCCATTGTCGAGGACATCGTCAACCAGAACGTGGTCGGCGGCCTGATCTCGACCCTGGCCTGAACCGGGGCGCCTTTCCTCAAGAATGTTCAGTCGGTGATGAGCGCGGCCAGCTGTGCGCACAAGGCGGCATCCTGCGCGCTGCGTTCGCTGACTCGATGATCCACGCCCGGCAAATCGATGATGCGGCATGCGCTGGCAGCGGTAGCGTGCTGGCGGATCAGTTCGGCGATCTCGGCCGGGATGACGGCGTCGTCGCTGGCGCGGACCAGGGTGAGCCGTCCGCGATAATGGCGCATCATCTGCAGCACCTCGGCCTCCCGCCAGCTGTGCGGGCGCCGTAAAGCCGCACTGAAGGCTGCTCCGAAAGGCAGCGTAAAGGCGGCACCATCGTAGAGCGCACCGACCAGCGTGACGACATGGGTGATCTGGTTCTCCGCCCGGCAGGCCAGGCGCAGGGCGATTTCACCGCTCATGCTCACGCCCACGACAGTGCGGGGGGCGACGGTAAAACGGTCCAGCGCGGCTTGCGCTTCGTCCAGGCGTTTGGAGAGGGAATTGGGCAGCAGGGCACTGCTTTGCCCATGGCCGGAAAAATCGATGGCGGCACTGGCACAGCCGCGTGCCGCCAAGGCCTGCCGCAGCGGCCATTGGCGTTGGCGATCGCCTTGCCCGGCCCCATGCAGCACCAGCGTGCGGACCGGCTGGCCGGGCGTGCAGCGCAGGATATCGGCCGCGAGCGTTTCCGCACCCGCTGCCAGGGCCAGTTCTTCACGCGGGCAGGCAGGGGCGTCGAGCATGGTTTCAGTCGTCCGGATGACGGCGCTCGAGGCCTGGCGTGCTGGCGTAATAATGGCGTTTTGCTTCATACATCAGGCTGTCGGCCCGCTGCACCACCTGTTCCAGGCGCTCGCCGGGAACGCCGGTAGCCGCGCCCATGGACAGGCTCAACGCGACGCCGGAGTAATACTGATTGTTCACTTCGACCAGTTTCTGGATCTGGTCCATCAGCAACTGGCAGCCGCGCTCGTCGGTGGCCGGCAGCACGATGGCGAATTCGTCACCGCCGGTGCGCGCCACGCTGCCCGGACGTTCCACCGCCTTGCCCAGCACTTCGCCCACGCGGCGCAGCAGGGCGTCGCCGGTGGCGTGGCCCATTTCATCGTTGACCTCCTTCAAGCCATTGAGATCGGCCACGATCACGCTGACCGGGAAGGGGCCCTTGCGCTCCAGGCGGTTCAGTTCATCGACCATGTAGGCACGGTTGTGCAGCTTGGTCAGTTCATCGTGCTTGCCGAGGAATTCCAGATAGGCTTCGGCCTTCTTGCGGGCGGTGATGTCGGTGAGCGCCACCAGCACCAGGTCCCAGTTGTTTTCGTGTCCCGGGAAGACAGAAAACTGCAGATGGACGTGAAGGGTTTCACCGGTCAGCGAGTAGTTCACCACTTCACGGTGGTGTAACAGGTTGCCGTTCCACAGTTCGATCAACTGTTCGTTGAAATGCGGACGCATGTCGTCGCGGAAGACGTCGGTCAGCCGCGAGAGCAGGGTGGCCTTGTCCGGGGCCCCGAACATGGACAGGGTCTGGAGGTTCACATCGATGACACGGATTTCCTGCATGCAGCGCTCCACGAATTCCGGATGCACATCCGTGAAGGTACGGAAATCGGTGATGCCGATGCGGCGCAGGTCGTCGAAGAGGCGCTTGACGGCGCTGAAATCTTCCACCCACAGCGAAATGGGTGAATATTCGAACAGGCCGCGCGCGTAGTTTTCGCTACGGGAGAGTTTCTTGCGGGCGGTTTCGCGCTCGGTGACGTTCTCGATGGCCAGCAACACGTAGTCCCAGCTCTCTTCGCTGCCGGGCATGATGCGCCCGGAGAGCTGGATGTCCAGCCGCTTGCCGCCCAGGGTGTAGTTGACGGTATAGCTGGAGAAGGTGGTGCCGCCATTCCAGAGCTGCACCATTTCATCGATGAAGGTATCGATCATGTCATCCCGGAAGATCTTGTCCAGGTTGGCCACCAGGTGCGCCAGGTCGCGCGCTTCATACCATTCCAGGGTACGGCGGTTGACGTCGACCACGCGGATCTGCATGGCACAGGCCTGGGCGCGGCTGGGATCGGCGGTCAGATAGCTGCGCAGGTCGGTCACGCCATCGGCGCGCCACTGGTCGAACAGGCGTTTGAGGCCGCTGTAGTCCTCTTTCCATAAGGAAACAGGCGTCAGGTCGAAAGTCTCTTGTTCAGAAAGGGCCGGGATGGAAGCCGGGGCGGAGCGGGCGAGGGAGGATTCGTTCTGCATGACACTTCATCTTTTGCTGATGATGAAGTGTAATAGTTTTACGGAAACTGCTGCAGCTCTTCCATCGCCCGTTCACCCTCTTTTGCGCAATTTTATTGCTTGAAAAGCGCGGATGATGCGGTTTTGTTGTTGGAACGTTAATTTTCATCAACTCGTGCGCGTCTGCGTGGCCCGGTTGTTCAGCGGCCGGGTCCCCATTCAGGCGCCGTGCGTGCGCCGCGCAGGGGACGCAGCAAGGCCAGCAAAGGGGCATACCATGGCTGCGCCACCGGACGCAGGCACAGCAGCTCGCCCCCTTGCGGCGCCAGCACGCCGACCCAGCCTTCGCGGGCCAGCACCATGCTTTCCCCGTCGTTGAGCCGGGTCTGGCGGCTGACCAACCGGTCCGCCTGCCAGTGCGCCGATTCGGTCACCCGCAGTTGCGGTGCCTGGCACAGCAGCTGGCTGCCGGCAGGCAGCCAGAGTTGCAGAGGCTGGCCGGCGGCCAGCGGCAGGGTCTGGGTGGTGGTGCGAGCGGGAAGCGGGGCGGGCATGGTGTTCTCCTTGTCGAATGGGCCTGCTTGCAGTCTAGGGACGGCAGCGCAGGCGCAACAGGCACAGGAAAATTCACTCTGCTGCGTAACAGGCGGCAGCTTTTTGCTCTGTTACCCCTGCTTTTCGCCTACTCTGTATCTGTTCCGGTCTTGGCCTCAAGAAGATGATGACTGTTATGGATACCCGCCTCCTCCTCCCCGACACGCAGCCTGCGGTACCGCCGCCGCTCACCCCGCCGACGGCCCTGGCCGCTCCCCCCGAGACCGGCCGTCAACCGCTGTACCGGCGCCTGGCCGAACACTATCAAGGCGCCATCCAGTCCGGCACCCTGGTGGCCGGCGACCGCATGCCCTCGGTGCGCGACCTGATGCGCCAGCACCAGGTGAGCCTGTCGACCGCCTTGCAGACGCTGCGCCACATGGAAGAGGGCGGCTGGCTGGAGGCGCGTCCGCGTTCCGGCTACTTCGTGCGCCAGCCGCGCCGCTCGGCGATCCGCCCGGTGCAGGAGCCCAAGAGCCTGATGGCCATCGATCCCGAGCAATATGCGGGCATCCACGAAAAGGTCTCCAAGTACATCGCCCTGCGCCAGAGCGGGGCGCCCCGCATCGACCTCTCCGGCATGACCTGTGCGCCCGAGCTCTATGCGGTGGAAACCCTCAAGCAGGCCGCCATGCGCGCCCTGCGCGAGCGGCCTGAACTGCTCACCAGTGCCATGCCGCACAACGGCAATGCCACCTTCCGCCAGGCGGTGGCGCGGCGTGCCTTGCATCACGGCATGCGCATCGATCATGAAGAAGTGGTCGTCACCCACGGCTGCATCGAAGCGCTCAACCTGGCCCTGCGCGCGGTGGCCGGGCCGGGCGACACGATCGCGGTGGAGTCGCCCACCTACTTCGGCCTGCTGCAGGCACTGGAAAACCTCGGCATGAAGGCGCTGGAAATCCCGACCAGCCCGCACACCGGCATCTCGGTGGAAGCGCTGGAACTGGCCGTGCGCACCTACGGCAACATCAAGGGCGTGGTGGTGGTGCCCAATTTGCAGAATCCGCTGGGCTGCATCATGCCCGACGAGCACAAGGACAAGCTGGTACGCCTGTGTGAAGAATTGCGCCTGCCCCTGATCGAAGACGACGCCTACACCGAGCTGGCCGACGGCAATGTGCCCCCCTCCAGCCTCAAGAGCCGCGACCGCAGCGGCAATGTGATCTATTGCGCATCGCTCAACAAGGTGCTGGCCCCCGGCATGCGGCTGGGATGGATGAACGGCGGGCGCTGGCATGAGCGGGTCAAGATGCTCAAGTTCACCCACACCCGCGCCAACGAGGAATGGACCCAGGTCACCGCCGCCGACTTCATCGCCAGCCCCGCCTATGACCGCCATCTGCGTCGGCTGCGCCAGTTGCTCAAGGAACAGCGCGAGCGCATGGCGGAGTCGATTGCCGCCTATTTCCCGGAAGGCACGCGCCTGAACGTGCCCAATGGCGGCGTCGGGCTGTGGGTGGAATTGCCGGTACAGGTCTGCTCCCAGCAGTTGTTCGAGCGCGCCTTGCTGGAAGGGGTGGGTGTTTCGCCGGGAGCGATCTTCTCCAACTCCAACCGCTACGGCCACTTCCTGCGCATCTGCTGCGGCCATCCCTTCACCCGCGAACTGGACCAGGCCCTGCGCCGCCTGGGCAGCATCGGCCACAGCCTGGCTTTCCAGTAGCATCTGGCATCCATCACGGAGAATCAGGTCTTGCCCGAAAGGGCAGTCTGCTGCAGACTTGTAAAGATCATGTAAAGGCGCGGGCATGTTGTCCCGCGCCGTTTGCGCTTTATAAGGGAGAGCAGGCCATGCCTGAGCCGCTGTACAGTACGTCCACTGCGTCGCCCCATGCGGCGCGCCTGAATGCGGCCATTGACGCCCACATGGCCGGCCGCCTGGAGGAAGCCCGGGCCGTCTATGAGGCCGTGCTGGAGGAAGATCCCATCGAACCGGTGGCGCTGCACTTCTACGGCATCTGGCTGCACCAGGCCGGGCGCCATGCGGAGGCGGTGGAGAAGCTGGAACTGGCCAGCGCCCTCGAACCCGACAATGCCGCCTGGCACAACGATCTGGGCAATGTGTTCTTTGCTGTCGGCGAGTTCGAGGCAGCCGCCGAGACCTACGGTGCGGCGCTGGAGATCACGCCCGACGATCACACGGTCTGGAACAACCTGGGTGCAGCCTGTCTGCAGCAGGGCCGCAACGACGAGGCCATTGCCGCCTTCCGGCGCGCCGTGGAGATCGCACCGGAATTCGCGCCGCCGCTGCTGCACCTGGGCAAGCTCTACGAGGCCGCAGGCGACAAGATGCAGGCCGCGCATTACCAGTGCCGCGCCTATGTGCTGCCGCCCATGGAGGGCAAGTCCTGGGAAATGGTCGGGATTTCCTTCTACTTCCTCGGCCGGCTGGAAGAAGCCGCAGAAGCCTATCGTGCCTGGCTGGCCAGTGAGCCCGACAACCCGATTGCGGCCCACATGCTGGCCGCCTGCTCGCAGCGGGATGTGCCCACGCGCGCCTCGGATGGCTACATCGAATCGCACTTCGACCGTTACGCCGAGACCTTCGAAAGCAATCTGCTGGACAGCCTCGACTACCGCGGCCCTGCGCTGATCGCGCAGGGCGTGGCGCTGGCGGCGCAAGCCGCGCGCCAGTTCGCCACCATCGACATCGGCTGCGGGACCGGGCTGTGCGGTGTTCACCTGCGACCCTATTCACATCACCTGACCGGTGTCGACCTGGCCGGCAAGATGCTGGAAAAGGCAGCGGCCACCGGCCACTACGACAAGCTGGAAAAGGCCGAGATCACCGACTATCTCCTGCGCCATCCGCAGAGCTGCGACCTGGTCACGTCGGCCGACACGATGATCTATTTCGGGGAGCTGGAGAGCGTGTTCAAGGCAGTGGCCGCGGCCTTGCGGCCGGGTGGCTACTTCATCTTCACGGTGGAGGTGCTTACACCCCAGGATGTGGAAGTGCAAGGCCACTGCCTGCATGCCAGCGGACGCTACCGCCATGGCCCGGATTACGTGCGCACCCTGCTGCAGGCGCAGGGCATGGAGCCGCTGCACCAGACTGATGAAGTATTGCGCGAGGAAGTGCGCCAGCCAGTGGCCGGCATGCTGTTCGTGGCACGCCGGCAGTGAAGCGGCGCGCCACGAGGCAAGGCGTGGGTCAGGCCGCAGCCTTGAGCGCCGCTTCCACCTGGTCACGGTGGGGGATGGGTTCCACCGCACCGTAGCCGGTGGTGGAGAGGGCGGCCGCGACGTTGGCATAGCGTGCCGCCGCGAAGGGATCGCGCCCGGCCATCAGCTCGGCCATGAAGGCGCCGCCAAAACAGTCCCCCGCGCCCGTCGCATCCAGTGCCTGCACCGGATAGGGCGCGACCATGCGGCGCTCCTCGCGGGTCGCGACATAGCAGCCTTCATGGCCCAGCTTGAAGGCCACCAGCTTCACACCGTAATCCAGCAAGTGATCGACGATGGCGTCCCGGTCATTGAGTCCGGTCAGCATCGACACATCTTCCCAGCTCGGCAAACAGACATCGCACAGGCGGAAGGCCTCGGCCATCTTCGCCTGGGCGCGTTCCAGCGGCCATAAACGCAGCCGCAGGTTGGTATCGAGCGAGGTGGTCACGCCGGCCGCGCGCGCATGCGCCATCGCAGCCAGGCCGGCGTCGCAGGCGCTCTCGCTGATGGCCAGGCTGATGCCTGAGAGGTGCAGGGCACCTGCTGCGGCGATGGCTTGCACAGGCAAGTCGCCCGCGCCATAACGGCTGGCGGCCGAACCCGCGCGGCGATAGTGGAAGTGATGGCCGTCATCGTCGTGCGTGACGAAGTACAGGCCGGTGCTGCCATTGGCGTGCACCGCCACGTGCTGCACGTCGACCTGCTCGCGCCGCCACAGCGCCAGCAGGTCCTGGCCGAAGTGGTCGTCCCCCACGGCGCTGACATAGCCCGACGCGGCACCCTGGCGGGCCGCCGCGATGGCGAAGTTGGAGGTGTCGCCGCCAAAGCCCTGCAGGTACTGGCGCGGGGTGTCGATGCGCTGGTTGAATTCGACCATGGCTTCGCCGTAGGCGAGGATGGGTTTGTTCATGTGCTGTTCTTTCGCTGTTCTTTCCCGGGCATCGATCAGAAGAAGGTCTGCACGATGTCGGTCACATCGAAACGCTGGTCCACCACCACCAGGTGCCGCCACTTGTCGAAGGTCAGGCAGGGGTGGGAGATGTCGAAGGCGATCATGTCGCCGACCCGGATATCGTCGCCCTCGGCAATTTTCAGGTAGGCGTGCTGGTCCATCATGCCGGTCACTTCCCAGTGCGCCGGGGTGGCTTGCGGCTGGGTATCCTGGCCCGGGCGGAAGCGCGTGACCGGGGCCGGCAGGCCGGCATCGAAAGCGGCATCGCGCTTGCCCAGGGCGATGATGGCCTTGTCGGCCTCGGGGATGGATTGCACGTAGGCCCACAGCTGCAGTGCCGGCTGCAACTGGCTGCGCATGCTGTGCGCCACCGGATTGCGCACCTGGATCTGCGATTGCGCGGCGCGATAGATGCCCACGTCATGGGTGAGGTAGCAGCCCGGACGCAGCACCACGTCCAGCGCGGCACCGATGTCGGCCTGGGCGAATTCCTCGGCGACCACGTCATACCAGGCCGAACCGGCCCCGGTCAGGATCGCCTGACCCTGCGCCAGGCGGCGCGCCAGTTGCCCTTGCGCGGAAAGATCCTTCAGGCAGGCTACCGCGCGCTGCAGGAAACGGCGGATGTCGGCCTCTTCCTTGAGCACACCTTCATATACCTCCACGCCGGCCAGAGCCAGGCTGTCCCAGCGGCTGATGGCGGCCAGCACCGCCTGTTGTTGCGCCTCGTCACGCACGCCGGTACGGCCGCCTGCGGGGCCCAGTTCCAGCAGGACGTTCAGGGTCTGCTTGTGCTCGGCAAAGAAGCGGCCCAACTGATCGGCCAGCGCAGCCGAATCGACCAGGCAGAAAAATTCAAACGAGGGATCGGCCAGCAGCTCGGCAATGATGACCATGTTGCGCTTGCCCACCAGCTGGTTGGCCATGATGACGCGGCGCACGCCGTGGTGATAGGCGGCCAGGGTCTGGTGGGCAGTGGCCAGGGTGATGCCCCAGGCGCCGGTGTCGAGCTGGCGTGCAAAGAGCTTGGGGGCCATGGTGGTCTTGCCGTGCGGGGCCAGCTTGACCTGGTACTGGCCGACGAAGTCCTGCATCCACTTCAGGTTGTGGGCGATCTTTTCTTCATACAACACCGCAGCTGGCAGGCTGATGTCTTCATTGAGCAGGTTCCAGCGCACCTTGCCCGCCTGCTGCGGGGTGAGGGGTTGCGCCAGCGCACCCAGGCCCTTGTTGAGCGGGTCGATCATGCCGGCCTGAAACTGGCCTTGGTAGTTTGTATCACTCATCGCTTTAATTCCTGTGAAATTAGGATTGACGTAATAATAGCCTTGAATTTACTATGTTTACGCCGTGTTAGTAAATAACATAAATTGTTTCCGCGGCACCCTTCCGGGGTTGCTGGTTTGATCGCCCGCCCATTCCCGCAGACTGAATTTTCCTTCCCATGGCGCAGACATTGGACATCATTTCCCGCATCACCGAGCGCAGCAGTACCTTGCGCCTGGCCGAACAGAAAGTGGCTGAAGCGATCCTGGGCGATCTCGCCGCCGCTGCCAGCGCCAGCATCGGCGAGCTGGCCGAGAAGGCGGGCGTGTCGGTGGCCAGCGTGACGCGCTTTGCCAAGGCCATGGGCTGCCGCGACGTGCGCGAATTCAAGTTCCTGCTGGCACAAGCGGTGGCGGTGGGGCAGCGCTTCTTCGATGGTGCCAAGACGGTGCCCTCCGAGCAGCCGCCGGAACTGGCCGATGTGGTCTACCGCGACATCCACGCGGTGCTGGAACTGAACCGCGCCATGCTCAACCCCGACATGCTGATGCAAGCCGCGCACCTGCTGCTGGGTGCGCGCATGATCTACTGCTTCGGCATGGGCGGCGGCTCCACCATGATGTCCGACGAGGCGCGCTATCGCCTGGTGCGCCTGGGCCGTCCGGTGGCGACCTATCACGATGCGGTGCTGCAGAAGATGGTGGCGGCCACCCTCGACAAGGACGACGTGCTGCTGGTCTTCTCGACCACCGGCAGCGTGCCCGAGCTGCTGGCCAGCTGCGAGGTGGCCCGTGAATACGGCGTCAAGCTGATCGCCATCACCGCCCTCGGCTCGCCCCTGGCCAAGATGGCCGACGTGCTGCTGCCCATCAAGACGCTGGAAACCGACCTGATTTTCAAACCGTCCTCGTCGCGCTACGCCATGATGGCGACGCTGGACATGCTGGTGCTGGAGCTGGCCTTGCTGCACAAGGAAAGCAGCCAGGAACGCCTGCGCCGCCTCAAGTACGTGCTCGATGCCCATCGCGGCGGCGGCGACTTGCACCAGCCACTGGGAGACTGACATGACATCCGCCCCGCAATCGCAGCACGGCCTGCAGCACTGCGACACCCTGATCCGCCATGCCCTGGTCATCGATGGCAGCGGCGCCGAACCGGTAGCGGCCGATGTAGCCGTGCGCAACGGCCGCATCGTCGCCGTGGGCCAGCTCTCCGGCTGGCAGGCCGACCAGGAAATCGATGGCACCGCACGCGTGCTCTCGCCCGGCTTCATCGATGCGCACACGCATGACGATACCAACGTCATTCGCACGCCGGAGATGTTTCCCAAGCTCTCGCAGGGCGTGACCACGGTGGTGGTCGGCAACTGCGGCATCAGTGCTGCACCGGTCACCCTCAAGGGCGATCCGCCGGACCCGATGAACCTCCTGGGCAAGTCCGAGGCCTTCCACTATCCGAGCTTTGCCAGCTATGTCGAGGCCGTCAATGCCGCGCAGCCGGCCATCAACGTGGCTGCACTGGTTGGTCACACGGCCCTGCGCAACAACCACATGGACCGTCTCGACCGGGCTGCCAGCGATGCGGAAATCGACGGCATGCGCGCGCAATTGCGCGAGGCGCTGGAGCATGGTGCGCTGGGCCTTTCCACGGGTCTGGCCTACGGCAATGCCATCAACGCCCCCACGGAAGAAGTGCTGGCCCTGGCCGAGCCGCTGGCCGAATTCGGCGGGCTTTACGCCACGCACCTGCGCAGTGAATTCGCCGACATCCTCAATGCGATGGACGAAGCCTTCCGCATCGGCAAGCATGCGCGGGTGCCGGTGGTGATCTCGCACCTGAAGTGCGCGGGCGTGGAGAACTGGGGCCGCAGCAGCGAAGTGCTGCAGGCACTGGAGGCCGCCTCGCGCCACCAGCACGTGGGTTGCGACTGCTATCCCTATACCGCCAGCTCTTCCACGCTGGACCTGAAGCAGGTCACCTCGGATTACGACATCCAGGTCACCTGGTCCGAGCCGCATCCGGAGCAGGGCGGCAAGATGCTCAAACAGATCGCCGCCGACTGGGGCGTGGACCTGCACGCCGCGGCCGCGCGCCTGATGCCGGCCGGGGCCGTGTATCACTGCATGTCGGATGACGACGTCAATCGCATCCTCTCGCATCCGGCCACCGTGGTCGGTTCCGATGGCCTGCCCAATGACCCCTTGCCGCATCCACGCCTGTGGGGGGCTTTCCCGCGGGTGCTGGGCTATTACAGCCGCGAGCAGAAACTGTTTTCGCTGGCCACTGCCGTGCACAAGATGACGGGCCTGTCGGCCCAGCGCTTCGGCCTGGAACAGCGTGGTTTCGTGCGCGAGGGTTATCACGCCGACCTGGTGCTGTTCGATCCCGAGACCATCCGCGATGCCGCCAGCTTTACCGATCCCATGCAGCCGGCGCATGGCATCGATGCGGTGTGGGTCAACGGGCAACTGGCCTATCGCGGCCAGGACAAGCAATCCACCAGCGCGCGCGCCGGATGCTTCCTGGCGCGCACGGTGCAGAAAACGTCAGCCTGAGTGGCAGAAAACGTCAGAGATTGATTATCAACTTCAAGTTTCAAATCGCTTTTCAGATTCATTTTTCGGTTTCGTATCCGAGTTCAATAAAGGAGCAGCAATGAGCATTCAACGATTTGGTGTGGAAGGTGGCAGCGGCACGGGTGGCCAGCATCTGCCGTTCGCGCGCGCAGTGGCGGCCGATGGCTGGCTGTACGTCTCGGGCCAGGTGGCCATGGAGAACGGCGAAGTGATCGACGGCGGCATCGTGGCGCAGTCGCACAAGGCCATCCAGAACGTGCTGGCCATCCTGAAGGAAGCCGGCTACGGCCCGGAGCACGTGGTGCGCTGTGGCGTGTGGCTCGATGATGCGCGCGACTTCCCCTCCTTCAACAAGGTCTTCAAGGAATACTTCGGCGCCAATCCACCGGCGCGTGCCTGCGTGGTCTCCAGCATGGTGGTGGACTGCAAGGTCGAGGTGGATTGCGTGGCGTTCAAGCGCTGATGCCGCCGGGGCCGGGCGGTGACCGGCCGCCTCGCCTCGATCAAGAAGAATAAAAAAGAACAAAAAGAACAAAACGAACAAGAAGAACAAGAAGAACAAACGCCATAAAAGATCCAAACGATTTAAACGATTTAAAAAATTTGCAGGTTTTGCAGTTCATGTTTGCCGGCAGGGGTGCGGTATCGCCGGCGGTGTCTTTTACCTTCTGAAGAGGAGCAACAGATGGAGGCTGTACAAGGAAGTGCGCTACTGGTCTATGCACTGGTAGCGGTGATCGCATTGATCGTGCTGATCGCCAAATTCAAGATGAACCCGTTCATCGTGCTGATCGTGGTGTCGCTGCTGCTGGGCCTGGCCGTGGGCATGCCCATGGGCAATATCGTCAAGGCCTTCGAGACTGGCGTGGGCAATGCGCTGGGCCACATCGCGCTGGTGGTGGGCCTGGGCACCATGCTGGGCAAGATGATGGCCGAGTCGGGCGGTGCCGAGCGCATCGCCAACACCATGATCAAGGCCTTCGGTGAAAAGAACGTGCACTGGGCCATGATGACGGTGGCCTTCATCGTCGGTTTGCCGGTGTTCTTCGAAGTCGGTTTCGTGCTGCTGGTGCCGATCGCCTTCAACGTCGCCAAGCGCACCGGGACCAACATGGTGCTGGTGGGCATTCCCATGGTGGCCGGCCTGTCGGTGGTGCACGGCCTGATCCCGCCGCACCCGGCGGCGCTGCTGGCGGTGACCGCCTACAGCGCCGATATCGGCCGCACCATCCTGTATGCGTTGATCGTCGGTATTCCTACAGCCATCATCGCCGGTCCGATTTTCGGCAAGCTGATCTCCAAGGTGGTGATCCCCAATCCGGACAATCCGCTGATCTCGCAATTCGTGGATGAAAGCAAGAAGGACCGTGAGCTGCCGGGCTTCGGCATCACGCTCTTCACCATCCTGTTGCCGGTGGCGCTGATGTTGATCGGCAGCTGGGCGGACCTGTTCTTCGCCCCCAAGACCTTCGCCAATGATTTCCTGCGCCTGATCGGCAATTCGGTGATCGCGCTGTTGATCGCCACCCTGGTGAGCTTCTGGACCTTCGGCCGCGCCCGTGGCTTCGGCGCCGACCAGATCCTGAAATTCACCAACGAGTGTCTGGCCCCCATCGCCGGTATCACGCTGGTGGTGGGTGCGGGCGCGGGCTTTGGCCGCATCCTGATGGACGGCGGCGTCTCCAAGGCCATCGTCGGCATCGCCACCGATGCGCATCTGTCGCCGCTGATCCTGGGCTGGTTCGTCGCGGCGCTCATCCGCGTGGCGACCGGCTCGGCGACGGTGGCCATGACGACCGCCTGCGGTATCGTGGCGCCCATCGTCTCCACCGTCGGCGGCGTGCGCCCGGAACTGATGGTGCTGGCCACCGGTGCCGGTTCGCTGATCCTGTCGCACGTCAATGACGGCGGTTTCTGGCTGGTCAAGGAATACTTCAACATGACCGTGCCGCAAACCTTCAAGACCTGGACCGTGATGGAAACCCTGGTCTCGGTGCTGGCGCTGCTGTTCACGCTGGCGCTGGCGACGGTGGTGTAAGTACGCTGCAGTTCTTGCGCTGAAAAAGAAAGGCTGCCCGGAGTGATCCGAGCAGCCTTTCTTCTTTGTTCATCGTGCAGGTGCAGGGCAGGGGATGCGCGTGCTCAGTTGCGGAAACGCGAATCATCGAAGCGCGGATCAGGACCGTTCTCGATCTTCTCCACGATGCCCTGGTCGTTGAAATACACGGTCATCTGCGAATTCCAGACGCCGCTTTCCTTGAAACCGTAGTTCCAGGCCTCGAAGGGGATGCGGGCATAGCGCGTCACTTCGGTGGGACGGCCCACGCGGCGCAGCACGTCGAGCTTGGTGTCCTGCTTGGCGCGGATGGCGTGGAAATTCTGCAGCGTCCAGACTTGCTCGTAGGAAATCAGGCGCTGGTCGGGGCCGATGCGGGCCATGTACTGGTATTGGCCGAAGGCACCGGCAGCGTATTCAAAGACGCGGCCGTTGCCATCCGGATACACATTGGTGGGCGCGCCCAGGCGAGCCACGACCTGCTCTTCGGGCTCGCCCGGCTGCACCGGCGGTTGCAGCATCGAGGCACAGCCGGACAGGGCAGCAGCGGCCAGCAGGGCGGCCGCCAGCGTGGGGCGGGCACGTTGCATGAGGGAAACGGGGGAAAGCATGTCGACTCCTGAGTAAGTTGTCATTCCGTCCGGCTGTGGCAGGGACGCAGCGTCATCGGCGGCAAGTGTGCGGCTGTGCTTGCCAATGTTGGTCGGAATGGTTTTTTGCTATATAATTTCGCGTCCGGTCGGTTTGACCGGATTCTCATTTTTTGTTCACGGTATGCAGGGCAGGCCAGTTTCCGACGCTCCGCACACCGCTTGTGAAAGGTAAAAGCAATGTCCATCGAAAAAGCAGCCAAGGCTGCCATTATCTCCGAAAACGCCCGCGGCACGAACGACACCGGTTCTCCGGAAGTGCAAGTCGCTCTGCTGACCGCACGCATCAACGACCTGAACGGCCACTTCAAGGCCCACGTCAAGGATCACCACTCCCGTCGTGGCCTGATCAAGATGGTCAACCGTCGCAAGAGCCTGCTGTCCTACCTGAAGAACAAGGACGCTGACCGTTACCGCGCCCTGATCGAGAAACTCGGTCTGCGCAAGTAATTTGACTCCGCGTCTGGGTCCCGGGGTTTGCGCCCCGGACCACCACGAAATGCCTGCGTCACTCGTTGACGCGGGCATTTTGTTTTTTGCGATTCCGCAAGCTCGGGCATAAGCCGGGGCGAACCATCGCAAAACGCCCTCCCTCGGGGCAGGAATGCATCATCGTTTCATCGCGGCAGGCTGTTTTGTGTGATCAATGCCGCGTTCGTCGTGAGTGACCGGTTTCGCCGGCCACTGTGGTGAGGTGAACGACAGCGCCTGAAAATCTGTCGGCAAAAGGAAGCCGTGCACCGCGGACACAGTCGGGGCAGGCTCCATAAAAGAAAGGAAATACCGTGTTCAATAAAGTAACCAAGACCTTCCAGTACGGTCAGCATCAAGTGACCCTGGAAACCGGCGAAATCGCTCGCCAGGCTTCTGGCGCCGTGGTGGTGTCGGTGGAAGACACCGTCATCCTGGCCACCGTGGTGGCCCGCAAGGAAGCCAAGCCCGGCCAGGACTTCTTCCCCCTGACGGTCGACTACATCGAGAAGACCTACGCAGCCGGCCGCATCCCCGGCGGTTTCTTCAAGCGTGAAGGCAAGCCTTCCGAAAAGGAAACCCTGACCTCGCGCCTGATCGATCGTCCGATCCGCCCGCTGTTCCCGGAAGGCTACCTCAACGAAGTGCAGGTGATCATCCACGTGCTGTCGGTGAACCCTGAAATCGATCCGGACATCCCCGCCATGATCGGTGCCTCGGCAGCCCTGTCGCTGGCCGGCATCCCCTTCAATGGCCCGGTGGGCGCCGCCCGCGTGGGTTACATCGACGGCCAGTACGTCCTCAACCCGACCACCTCGCAGCTGAAGTCCTCGCAGCTGGACCTGGTGGTGGCCGGTACTGAAACCGCCGTGCTGATGGTGGAGTCCGAAGCCGACCAGCTGTCCGAAGAAGTCATGCTGGGCGCCGTCGTGTTCGGTCACGACCAGTCCAAGGCCGTCATCGAAGCCATCCACGCCCTGGTGCGTGAGGGCGGCAAGCCGGAAGTCCAGTGGACCGCCCCGGCCAAGAACGAAGCCCTGATCGCGCGCGTCTCGCAACTGGCCGAAGGCCCGCTGCGCGAAGCCTATCTGACCAAGGACAAGCAAGCCCGTACCGAAAAGCTCAAGGCCGTCACCGCCCAGGTCAACGAAGCCCTGGTCGCTGAAGCCGCTGCCAACAACGGCGTGGCTGCGGATGCTGCCGAAGTCGGTTCCATCCTCTTCGACCTGGAAGCCAAGATCGTGCGTTCGCAGATCCTGGAAGGCGAACCCCGCATCGACGGCCGCGACACCCGCACCGTGCGTCCGATCTCGATCCGTACCGGCGTGCTGCCGCGTACCCACGGTTCGGCCCTGTTCACCCGTGGCGAAACGCAAGCCCTGGTCATCGCGACCCTGGGTACCGCACGCGACGAACAGAAGATCGATGGTCTGCTGGGTGAATACTCCGACCGCTTCATGCTCCACTACAACATGCCTCCGTTCGCCACCGGCGAAACAGGTCGCGTGGGCACCCCGAAGCGCCGCGAAATCGGCCACGGTCGCCTGGCCAAGCGCGCGCTGATCGCCGCGCTGCCGGCTGCTGACGAGTTCAGCTACTCGGTGCGCCTGGTCTCGGAAATCACCGAGTCCAACGGTTCCTCCTCGATGGCATCGGTGTGCGGCGGCTGCCTGGCACTGATGGACGCCGGCGTGCCGATGAAGGCCCACGTGGCCGGCATCGCCATGGGCCTGATCAAGGAAGGCAACAAGTTTGCCGTGCTGACCGACATCCTGGGCGATGAAGATCACCTGGGCGACATGGACTTCAAGGTGGCCGGTACTGCCAACGGCATTACCGCCCTGCAGATGGACATCAAGATCCAGGGCATCACCAAGGAAATCATGCAGGTCGCGCTGGAGCAGGCCAAGGAAGGCCGCCACCACATCCTGGGCAAGATGCAGGAAGCCGTGCCGGCCGGCCGTGCCGAGCTGTCCGACTTCGCACCGCGCCTGATCACCATCAAGATCAACCCGGAAAAGATCCGTGACGTGATCGGCAAGGGCGGCGCCGTCATTCGCGCGCTGACCGAAGAAACCGGCACCCAGATCGACATCAGCGACGAAGGCGTGGTCACCATCGCCTCCGTGGATGCGTCGGCTGGCCAGGAAGCCAAGCGCCGCATCGAAGAGCTGACCGCTTCCGTGGAAGTGGGCAAGATCTACGAAGGCACCGTCCTGAAGCTGCTGGACTTCGGCGCCATCGTCCAGGTCCTGCCGGGCAAGGATGGCCTGCTGCACATCAGCCAGATCGCCAACGAGCGCGTCAACGCCGTGGCCGACTACCTGAAGGAAGGCCAGCAAGTGCGCGTCAAGGTTCTGGAAACCGATGACCGCGGCCGCCTGAAGCTGTCGATGAAGGCTGCCCAGGCTGAAGAAGGCGACGCTGCCGCTCCGCAAGAAGCGCAGTAATCCCTTCTGCCTGAACAGGCAACAAGGAAATCCCCCGTGCCGCAAGGCCGGGGGATTTTTTTATGCGCGCAAGAGGATGCGGACAATCTGCCCAAGTGATTTAGAACCAAAAGTGTGCGATTCTGTCCGTCTGCTTTGAGGGACATCAAGGTTCCGGTGTGCTGCGCTCATCAGGGGGGGGCGTGGTACTGCCAACAGGCAGATCCGCAGATCCGAATAGAGAGTAGGGGACAGCCGTGCGGCCAGGTCAGATTCATTTGACCGGCCTGCGCGGACAGAACAACACGTTACTTTTGAAAGGAAGGCAATGCCCCACGTCATCATCATCGGTTGCGGCTTCGGCGGTCTGGCCGCTGCGCGTGAACTGGCCCACGCCGATGTGCGCATCACCATGATCGATCGCAGCAACCACCACCTGTTCCAGCCCTTGCTGTACCAGGTGGCCACGGCCGGGCTGTCGGCCCCGGCCATCAGCGCGCCGATTCGCGCCATCCTGGCGCAGCAGCGCAACCTCACCACGCTGATGGCGGCGGTGACCGGGATCGATACCGCCGGCAAATCCGTCACGCTGGAAGACGGCAGCGTGCTGTCCTATGACTACCTCATCGTCGCCGCAGGCTCCACGCACAGCTACTTCGGCCACGATGAATGGAGCACGCTGGCCCCGGGCCTGAAGACGCTGGAAGATGCCTTCGAGATCCGCAAGCGCATCCTGATGGCCTTTGAACATGCCGAGCGCGAGACAGATGCGCGCCGCCGCCAGGAATGGCTGACCTTCACCGTCATCGGCGGCGGGGCCACGGGCGTCGAGATGGCCGGTACGCTGGTGGAAATCGCACGCCATACTCTCTCGGGCGAATTCCGCAATATCGATCCGCATTCCGCCCGCGTGGTGCTGGTGGAGGGCTCGGAGCGCGTGCTGGGGGCCTATCCGGAAGACCTCTCCGAGAAAGCCCGTGAACAATTGCAGAAGCTCGGTGTGGACGTGCGCACCGGTTGCCGCGTGGTGCACATCGATGAGACCTGCGTGCGCTATGCCAATTTCGATGGCGAGCAAAGCCTGGCCACGCGTACCGTGATCTGGTCGGCGGGTGTAGCGGCCTCGCCGCTGGGCAAGAAGCTCGGTGTACCGGTGGACCGTGCTGGTCGTGTACCGGTCACGCCGCAGCTCTGTATTGGTGGCCACGACGAAGTGTTTGTGATCGGTGACCTGGCTGCCGCACAGTCGGATGGCAAACCGGTGCCGGGCGTGTCACCGGCGGCCAAGCAGATGGGCCGCGTGGCTGCGCGCAACATCAAGCATCACATTGCGGGGCAGCCGGCCGAGAGCTTCGTCTACAAAGATTACGGATCGCTGGCCACCATCGGTCGCCGCGCTGCCATTGCCATGGTCGGCAAGCTCAAGTTCTCGGGTTATCCGGCCTGGCTGTTCTGGCTGTTCGTGCACGTGTATTTCCTGATCGGTTTCCGCAACCGCATCATGGTGATGGCCGATTGGGCCTGGGCGTATTTCACCTTCAAGCGTAGTGCACGGGTGATCTCGGCGACCATGCCGACGCACACCGGGCAGACAGCCTTGCGCAAGGAAGTGGCTGAGTAGAATCGGTCTGCATTCCAGCAAAAAGCCCTCGTTTTCCGTCATCGGGAACGAGGGCTTTTTTTGCAGGAGTGGGGCGTGTGGATCAGTCTTCCAGCGCCAGCATGGCGAAGCTGGCCAGCCAGTGGCCACCGCTGTAGTGGCTGCCGACCACCTGGTCGATGGAGGCCGCGATGTGGCGCTGGATCGACGCTTCGATGGCGCTGCGTGCCGCGTGATTGGTCGGCAGGTGACGCAGCACGTTCTTCATGCACCAGGCACGCGAGAGGTTCAGGCCATCCAGATGCGCGATCTTGGGATCGGTCGGGTCGGAGACATGGGCGGGCTGCATGATCTGTTCGACTTCCGCCACGCGCGGCAGATAGCGATCGAACCAGGCCGCGAAGTCCTGCGCCGGGAGGACCTTGCTCATCAGCAGGGCTTCGGTCAGCGCACCGGAGATGTATTCGTCGCCGCCGGGTTCGTAGTGGGCGGGGTAGTCGGTGTCCTTGCCGTAGTAGCCCTGCGCGCTGGCCAGGATCACCTGCTCCAGTTCGCCATCCTGGATGTGGCGTGCCTGGTCCAGCGAGAGCGCCAGGGCGAAGGCGGTGTTGTAGTGCGTGCCGACGCGGATCGGATAGCTCAGCTTGGACAGGTATTCCAGCAGGCGGCGGCGAATCTCCAGCGTCAGCGGCTGCATCGCGGCGCGCCAGGCGGCCGCGCGCGGCAGGGTGGATTGCGCCAGCTCCTGGTCCAGTGCCAGGATCCAGCCGAAGCCATAGGGACGTTCGAACGAGGCGCGGCCACCGGTACGGAAATAATCGGTCTCGCGTTCCATCAGTTCGGGCGTGAAGTGCTCGTCGAAGATGGTCTCGATGTCGCCGCGTGCGGGCAGTTCGGGATAGCGCTGCACGCAGCGCAGCAGCAGCCAGAAGCCGTGGACAGCCGAATGCCAGTCGTAGCAGCCGTAGAAGACCGGATGCAGGGCGCGCGGCGAGAGCACATCCTCGGGGCCGTTGAGCACGTGCATGATGTGGTTGGGATATTCCTGGCGCAGGTAGGCCAGCGGCATGCGGGCAAACTGTTCGGCCCGGTCGAGAGTGAGTTGCATGGGGACTCCTTGAAGCAAGTGGGGCGACCGGGCCGCAACAGCGCATGCGGCCCGGTCAGGCCTTCCGATCAGATCAGCGGAAGGCGAGGAAGTACATCAGGAACACGTTCACGGTCAGTAGCGTCAGTGCAGTCGGGATCTGCACCTTGATGACCTGGTACTTGTTCTTCAGTTCCAGCAGTGCAGCCGGCACGATGTTGTAGTTCGCGGCCATGGGCGTCATGAGCGTACCGCAATAGCCGGAATACATGCCGATGGCCACCAGCGGTGCGGGATCGGCGTGATGCCCCAGGATCAGGAAGGGCAGCGCGATGCCCGCGCTCATCACCGGGAAGGCGGCGAAGGCATTGCCCATCACCATCGTGAACAGCGCCATGCCCACGCAGTAGATCACCACGACCAGGAAGCGATTGTCCGGATTGACGAACAGGCTCACCACCTGCTGCACCGAGGTGCCGGTTTTGGCGGCCACGAAAACGCCACCGAGCATGGCCAGCATCAGCGGCAGGATCGCCGCCCAGCCGATGGAGTCCACCAGTCGGCGCGACTGGCGTACCGCTTGCAGCGGCGTGCCACGGGTGAGCACGCAACCGGCGATGAGCGCACACACGCAAGCCACGCACAGGGCGGCCAGGGTCAGCTGTTTCTGGTCCAGCAGCATCAGGCCACCGACCGAGACGCCCTTGAGCAGGACGGTACAGGCCACCGTGATGACCGGAATCAGCACCGCCGGGAAGAACAGCCAGTTGCCCAGCCGTTTGGCCGACGCCACGCGTTCTTCATGTGTGGAGGTCGCATAGCTGCCCATGGAGAGCAGGCCGGTGCCGGCGATGAGCGAGATGATGATCACGGTGCCACCGATGATGCGGTGAGCCATGGACTTGCCCAGGTTTTCCACCAGCAGGTCGCCGAACAGGAATACGGCGCCGAAGAGGAACCAGAACAGGGCCGTGGTGAAGCGCTTGGGGTTGCCCTTGTCGCGCAGGGTCATCACGGTCAGCATCATGACGATGATGCCGATGAGGTAGTAGATGCGGTTGATCGAGATGAGCGTATTCATGCGGACACCTTGGCAGCGGATTGGGTAGCTTTCCACGCATCGACGTCGCGGCGGATGGAAGCGTCGAGACGGGTCAGGCGGAACATGTGGATCACCAGTGCCGACAGCGCAGTGGGGATGGCCCACAGGCCGATGTGCAGCGGCTCGATGTTGGTGATGCCGTTTTCCTTCAGGAAGGCATCCATCAGCAGCACCGCGCCGAAGGCGATGAAGATGTCCTCGCCGAAGAACACGGCGATGTTGTCGCAGGCGGCGGCATGGGCCTTGATCTTGTCACGGATGTGTTGCGGCAGGTCTTCGCCATAGGCGTTCACTGCTGCGCCTTCGGCCATCGGTGCCAGCAGCGGACGCACCGTCTGCGCCTGGCCGCCGAGATAGATCAGGCCCAGTGCGGCCGTACCTTCACGCAGGATGAAGTAGAGCATCAGGATGCGCGCCGAGGTGGCGCTGGCGATACTGGCGATCCACGCCTGGGCGCGTTCCTTCAGGCCGTAATGTTCCAACAGGCCGATGATCGGCAGGATCAGCAGGAAGGTCGCCAGCGAACGGCTGTTGACGAACTTCTCGCCGAAGGTTTCCAGCAGCATGCCGAAGTCCATGCCGACCGACAGGCCGGTGGTGAGACCCGCAACCGTGACTACCAGCAGCGGGTTGAAACGCAAGGCAAAACCGGCGACGACGATCGGTATCCCGATCAGCGGCAACAGTGTCGTACTCTCCATGAAAAACTCCCTATGTGAATGAGGAAAAATCCTGCCGCCATGGTGCAAGGTCCGTGCCAGCGATGTCCCGCAAAGCCGCGCCCGTACTGGCTTTGCGAGAATCTGCAAAGGGTAGGGGCGTGACTTTTCCTGCGGCCTCGCGAGCCTCGGGCTGGCGGCTTTTCTTGTTGTTTTCGGAAACGAACTACAGCTTGCAGCACCCCATGTTCAACGGCGGGTGCCTACTTTCCTGCGTCTTGCGACGACGCCGGAAAAATCCTTCATACCGCCGCGCGCACGGCAATCTGCTCGGCGTGCAGGCGTGCCCGAATCTGGCGCGCGAAATCCAGGGCGTGCGCGCCATCTCCGTGCAGGCATACGGTTTGTGCATTGACTTCGACCAGGCTGCCGTCGATGGCCTTGACCTTCTTCTGCTTGACCAGCATCAGGGTCTGGGCGATGGCGTCGGCATCGTTGTCGATCATGGCGCCGGGCTTGCTGCGCGCGACCAGGCTGCCATCGGCTTCATAGGCGCGATCGGCAAAGACTTCTTCGACCGCATTGAGGTCGGCATGGCGGGCGGCGGCAATCAGTTCGCTGCCGGCCAGGCCATACAGGCTCAGTTCCGGATTGAAGGTGCGGATGGCAGCGCAGATGGCATTGGCCAGCACGGCATCCTTGGCGGCCTGGTTGTAGAGCGCGCCGTGCGGCTTGACGTGGGTCATGCGGCCGCCTTCGGCGCGCACGATGGCATCGAGCGCACCGAGTTGATAGAGCATGCCGCTGACGATTTCTTCGGGCGGCAATTGCATGGCGCTGCGGCCGAAGTTTTCACGGTCGGGGAAACTGGGGTGGGCGCCGATGGCCACGTGGTTCTGGATCGCCCAGCGCACGCTGCGGCGCATGGTGCTGGCGTCGCCAGCGTGCCAGCCGCAGGCGATGTTGGCGGAGCTGACCAGGGTCAGCAGTTGTTCGTCGGTGTCGCAGCCTTCGCCGAGGTCGGCATTGAGATCGATATGCATGGCGTTCCCTTATTTCTTGTAGAGCGTGGCGCGCGACCAGTCCAGAGCGGCGACCGTGGCGCGGATGGAGTCGAGATAGCGTTGCTGTTCTTCAGCGGCGGCCAGGGCATCAGCCAGCGCGCAGGGTTCCAGCCGCAGGGTGGCGTTCAGCGGCGCTTGCGCCAGCTTCCACAGGTCGGCACCGATGATCACGCCGATCTTGGGATAGCCGCCGGTGGTCTGGGCATCGCCCATCAGGATGATGGGCTGGCCTGAGGGCGGCACCTGGATCACGCCCGGCACCACGCCATGCGAGAGCATGTCGCGACCTTGCTTGCGCTTGAGTTCCGGACCTTCGAGCCGATAGCCCATGCGGTTGCTGTTGGGCGTGACGCGCCAGGTATCGGACCACAGCGCTTCACGCGAAGTCTTGCTGAACTGATCGAATTCGGGGCCGGGCAGCACACGCAGGGTGACGTGCTGGCTGTGTTCGTCGGCGCGCAGGGCCAGGCCGCTCCAGCGCGGAGAACGCACGCCGAAGGCGGGGCCGTGGACCGCTGCAGAGGCTGCGCTGGCGTCGCCGATGGGGAGCTTGTCGCCACGCTTGAGGGCGCGTCCCTGATGGCCGCCGAAACCGGCCTTCAGGTCCGTGCTGCGTGAGCCCAGCACCACGGGAACATCGATGCCACCGGCCACAGCAAGATAAGTCCGCATGCTGTGGCGCGGGGCCTGCTCGGGGGAATCGGCGGCCGCCAGGCTCAGCTTGAGCACGCTGCCGGCGCGCACCGGAATGCTCCAGCAGGCGGCGACGGGTTTGCCATCGAGGGTGGCGCCGATATCGTCACCGCCGAGGGCGATGCGGGTGTCGCGGGTGAAGCGCAGCTCGGCCACGCCCATGGTGATTTCAAGTCCGGCCGCATCGACCGGATTGCCCACCAGCAGGTTGGCGCTGGCCAGGGCCAGCGTATTGAGTGCGCCGCCGGGATGGATGCCGAGACTGCGATGGCCGGTGCGGCCCATGTCCTGCACCGAGGCCAGCATGCCGGGTTGGATGATGTCGATCATGAGGCCACGCGCTCCACGGTAAAGCGTACACGGTCGCCGGGACGCAGCAGCGTCGGCGGTTGCTGGGAAGGATCGAACAGTTGCAGGGCGGTGCGGCCGATGAGTTGCCAGCCGCCGGGGGAGGCCATCGGATAGATGCCGGTCTGCTCGCCGCCGATGCCCACTGAGCCGGCCGGGATGCTCACCCGCGGCGTGGTGTGGCGCGGCGTGGCCAGGCTGGCGTCGAGCCCACCCATGTAGGCGAAGCCGGGCAGGAATCCCAGGAAATAGACCACGTACTCGGCCTGGCTGTGGCGTTCGATGACTTCGCTGGTCGACAGGCCGGTGTGACGGGCCACGTTGTCCAGGTCAGGACCGGCGCTGCCGCCGTAGACCACCGGGATCTCGACCGTGCGGCCTTCGCTGGCGGTGCTGCCGAGCTTGGGCCAGCTCTTCAGGACGCGCTCGGTGAGCGTATCCAGGTCAGACACGGGGCGCTTGGTGATCAGGGTCAGGTTGTTCATGCCGGGCACGACTTCGCTGACTTCTTCCCATTCACTGGCCAGGGTGGCCAGTGCCCAGATACGTTGCTGCTGGGGCAGGGTGGCAGGGGCCGGCAAACTGCAGAGCAGTGCGCGGTCGCCCAAAGGGTGGAGCTGGGGTGGCTGCATGTGTCTCTCGCCTCGGCTGAGATTCTTGTTGAGAACCCGGCCATGCCGCTGCCGGGGTCAAGGTGCGTCTGGTGATGCCCTGCTTTTTTGCGGATATTACATTTCAAAGAAAATATAAACAATATGTCGATAAATTATTTATTTAATCTTTGCGCTATAGTGTTGCCATTCTGTCGTCCTGAGCCCCACGCTTCCCATGAGCCAAGAGAACAACGAGACGTCCAAGCCCGTCCAGACTGAATTGCCGGAGGCCATCGCGGCACCGCGCCCGACCAAGATCGTGTCATCGCAGCATCTGGTGTCCGAACGCAGTGCCGAGCTCTCCGAGCTGGAATATGCCCTCATCATGGCCAGCAATGCCTTCAACCGCTGGATGGTGCGCTGCATGGCCGCCGCCGGTGCCAAAGACATGACGGCCATCGAGGTCTCGCTGCTGCATCACGTCAATCACCGGGACCGCAAGAAAAAGCTGGCCGATATCTGCTTCGTATTGAACGTCGAGGACACCCACGTGGTCACCTATGCCTTGAAGAAGCTGGTCAAGGCTGGCTACGTCAAGAGCGAGAAGGCCGGCAAGGAACTGCTGTTTTCGACGACTCCAGCCGGGCAGGCGCTGTGCATGAAGTACCGCGAGGTGCGCGAGCGCTGCCTCATCGAGGTACAGGCCGAGAGCGGCATTCCCAACCAGGCCATCGGCGAGGCGGCCCAGCTGCTGCGCAATGCTTCCGGGCTGTATGACACGGCAGCGCGGGCGGCGGCTTCGCTCTGAGCCCATCACACCCCATTGAATTGAAGGATAGGACACATGCGCGCAATCGAAATCAAGCAATTTGGCGGCCCCGAGGTATTGCAGGCCTGTGAACGGCCCGTGCCGGAACTGAAGGCAGGCGAAGTGCTCATCAAGGTGCATGCGGCGGGCGTGAACCGGCCGGACGTGTTCCAGCGCACCGGCAACTATCCGGTGCCGCCGGGCGCATCCGACCTGCCGGGCCTGGAAGTGGCCGGTGAGATCGTGGCCGGCGACCTGGGCGACAGCGGTTTCAAGCTGGGCGACCTGGTCTGCGCGCTGGTGCAGGGCGGCGGCTATGCCGAGTTTTGTGCGGCGCCGCTGGCCCAGTGCCTGCCGGTACCCAAGGGCTTGAGCGCGCTGGAGGCGGCGGCCCTGCCGGAAAATTACTTCACCGTGTGGAGCAACGTCTTCGACCGTGGCCAGTTGTCAGGTGAAGAAACCTTGCTGGTGCAGGGCGGTTCTTCCGGCATCGGCGTGACGGCCATCCAGATCGCCCGTGCGCTGGGGCATCGTGTGTTCGCCACGGCTGGCAGCGCTGACAAGTGTCGCGCATGTGAAGAATTGGGTGCAGAACGCGCCATCAATTACAAAACCGAGGATTTCGAGGCCGTGGTCAAGGAATTGACCGATGGCCGCGGCGTCAACGTGATCCTCGACATGGTCGGCGGCGACTACCTGCCGCGCGAGATCAAGTCTTTGGCCGATGATGGCCGCCTGGTCTTCATCGCCCAGTTGGGCGGCAGCAAGGGTGAGCTGGACATGGGGCAGGTCATGCGCCGCCGCCTGACCATCACCGGCTCGACCTTGCGTCCGCGCCCGATCGCCTTCAAGGCCGCCATCGCAGCGAACTTGCGCCAGCATGTGTGGCCGCTGATCGAGGCTGGCAAGATCAAGCCGGTGATCCATCATCGCTTCCCGCTGGAGCAGGCGGCCCAGGCGCATGCCATGATGGAATCGAGCGCCCACATCGGCAAGATCATGCTGGAACTGTGACCGGATGAGGGCAGGGCGCACGTCCGGGACAGTCCGGCTTTGCGCCAAGCGCCTGTACCGGCTACAATACGAGGTTATCCAAATTGACACCCATCTCGTAGAAATCAGCCTATGCGTCGCAAACTCGTAGCCGGTAACTGGAAAATGAACGGCAGCCTGGCTGCCAATGCAGCCCTGGTGGCTGGTATCAAGGAAGGCCTGCCGGCTGACGCATGTGATGTGGCCGTCTGTGTGCCGGCGCCTTATCTGGCGCAAGTGCAGGGTGCGGTGGCTGGTTCGGCCGTGGCGCTGGGTGCGCAGGACATGTCTGCGCATGCTGCCGGCGCCTACACCGGTGAGGTGTCTGCGGCAATGCTGCAGGAATTTGGTGTGCAATATGTCATTCTGGGTCACTCCGAGCGTCGCGCCTATCATGGCGAGACCGATGCAGCGGTGGCGGCCAAGACGGTAGCGGCATTGAAGGCTGGCCTGGTGCCGGTGGTCTGTGTGGGTGAAACGCTGGAACAGCGCGAAGCCGGCCAGACCAATGAAATCGTGGGCGGCCAGCTCGACGTCGTACTCGCGGCGCTGAGCGTGGAAGAGGGAGCCCGCATCGTGGTGGCCTACGAGCCGGTCTGGGCGATTGGCACCGGCAAGACTGCCACGCCGGAAATGGCCCAGGAAGTGCATGCGATGCTGCGTGCGCGTCTCGGTGCCAAGAGTGCGGAAGCGGCGGCCAAGGTGCGCGTCCTGTACGGCGGCAGCATGAAGCCCGACAACGCCGAGCAATTGCTGGCCATGGCCGACATCGATGGCGGCCTGATCGGCGGCGCGGCATTGAAGGCGGCAGATTTTCTGGCCATCATCAAGGCGGCGGCCTGAAGTGAAGTAAGGGGTTTGTCAGTTGCGGAAGCGATACTTTGACGCAGATGCAGCAGGCGATTGAAACATCAAGAGTGGACTTGTTTAAATGAATACTTTGTTTTTGGTAGTGGTTGTAGTTCAGGTGCTGGCAGCGCTGGCGATCATCGGTCTGGTGTTGCTGCAGCACGGCAAGGGTGCCGACATGGGTGCCGCTTTCGGCTCTGGCGCATCGGGCAGCCTCTTTGGTGCGACCGGTTCGTCGAACTTCCTGTCGAAGTCGACGGCCGTGGCGGCGGGCATCTTTTTCGTGGCGACCCTGGGCCTGACCTTCATCGGCAATCATCACACTGCACAAAGCGGCAGCGTGATGGATAATCTGCAGGCGCCGGCCGCTCCTGCCCAGCAAGCTGCACCTGCTGCGCCGACCGAAGCTGCCAAGCCGGGCGACCAGTCGAATCAGATTCCGAAATAAGCCTTTGCGGATTCTGAAATAATCGAAGAATAAAGTAGGAAGAATCTTTCTTTTTCGCTGATTGTGCATTGAACAAGAGTAACAAATGAAGGTACAATAGCTGCTTCAAGCCGACGTGGTGAAATTGGTAGACACGCTATCTTGAGGGGGTAGTGGCGAAAGCTGTACGAGTTCGAGTCTCGTCGTCGGCACCATAGAAATGAAATGAAAAGCCAGCGAAGGTCCTAGTGCCTGAGCTGGCTTTTTGTCGAGGAAGTTTCTGATTGATATTGAGAATCATTCCCATCGATAAACCAACGCATAGCGGCCAATCGTGAACCTCGAAAATTACTTCCCAGTCCTCCTGTTTATTCTTGTCGGCATCGGTGTCGGTGTCGCTCCCCAGCTCCTCGGTCGTCTTCTTGGTCCGCACAAGCCGGACGCTCAAAAAACTTCTCCTTACGAATGCGGTTTCGAAGCATTCGAAGATGCGCGCATGAAGTTCGATGTGCGCTACTACCTGATCGCCATCCTGTTCATCCTGTTTGATCTGGAAACCGCCTTCTTCTTCCCTTGGGGCGTGTCCATGCGTGAGCTGGGCTGGCAAGGTTTCGTCACGATGATGGTCTTCATCGCTGAATTTGTTGTCGGATTTTGGTACATCTGGAAAAAGGGTGCCCTGGATTGGGAGTAAGCCATGTCTATTGAAGGCGTATTGAATGAGGGGTTTGTTACCACCTCGCTGGATAAGGTAATCAACTGGACCCGTACCGGATCCCTGTGGCCCATGACCTTTGGTCTGGCGTGCTGCGCAGTTGAAATGATGCACGTCGGTGCGTCGCGTTACGACCTGGACCGCTTCGGTGCGGTGTTCCGTCCGTCGCCGCGCCAGTCCGACCTGATGATCGTGGCCGGCACCCTGTGCAACAAGATGGCGCCGGCGCTGCGCAAGGTCTATGACCAGATGCCGGAACCGCGCTGGGTGATCTCCATGGGCTCCTGTGCCAATGGTGGCGGCTATTACCACTATTCGTACTCGGTGGTGCGTGGCTGCGATCGCATCGTGCCGGTCGACGTGTATGTGCCGGGTTGCCCGCCGACGGCGGAAGCGCTGCTGTATGGCGTGATCCAGCTGCAGAACAAGATCAAGCGCACCAACACCATCGCGCGCTAAGAGGGCAGTATGACGACAAAATTGGAAACTCTCGAAGCCGCCCTGCGTAATGCGCTTGGAGGGTATCTTCAGAACCTGACCGTGGCCCTCGGTGAAGTTACCGTGGTGCTCAAGGCCGCTGACTACCTGTCGGCCATGCGCGTGCTGCGCGACCATGCCGACACCCGTTTCGAACAATTGCTGGACCTGTGCGGCGTGGATTATTCGACCTATGGCGATGGTGCCTGGGACGGTCCGCGCTTTGCCGTGGTGTCGCACCTGATGTCGATCTCGCACAACTGGCGTGTGCGCGTGCGCGTGTTCGCGCCGGATGACGACCTGCCCATCGTGGCCTCGGTCGATCCGATCTGGAATTCGGCTGGCTGGTACGAGCGTGAAGCCTTCGACTTCTACGGCATCCTCTTCGATGGCCACCCCGACCTGCGCCGCATCCTGACCGACTATGGCTTCATTGGCCACCCGTTCCGCAAGGACTTCCCGGTGTCCGGCTATGTCGAAATGCGTTACGACGCCGAACAGAAACGCGTCATCTATCAACCCGTAACGATCGAGCCGCGCGAAATCACCCCGCGCATCATTCGTGAAGAAAACTACGGGATCAAATAATGGCAGAGATCAAAAACTATACGCTGAACTTCGGTCCCCAGCACCCGGCCGCGCACGGCGTGCTGCGTCTGGTGCTGGAGCTCGATGGTGAAGTCATCCAGCGCGCCGACCCCCACATCGGCCTGCTGCACCGTGGTACCGAAAAGCTGGCCGAACAAAAGACCTTCCTGCAATCCGTGCCTTACATGGATCGCCTGGACTACGTCTCGATGATGAGCAACGAGCACGGTTACGTGCTGGCCATCGAGCGCCTGCTGGGTCTGGAAGTGCCGCTGCGCGCGCAGTACATCCGCGTGATGTTCGACGAAATCACCCGTCTGCTGAACCACCTGATGTGGATCGGCGCGCACGCGCTGGACGTGGGCGCAATGGGCGTGCTGCTGTATGCCTTCCGTGAGCGTGAAGACCTGTTCGACTGCTACGAAGCCGTCTCCGGCGCCCGCATGCACGCGGCCTACTACCGTCCGGGCGGCGTCTATCGCGACCTGCCGGACAGCATGCCGCAGTACAAGGCTTCCATCGTGCGCAACGAGAAGGCCATCCGCGAACTGAACGAAAACCGTCAGGGCTCGCTGCTGGACTTCATCGAAGACTTCACCAATCGTTTCCCGACCTATGTCGACGAATACGAAACCCTGCTGACCGATAACCGTATCTGGAAGCAGCGTCTGGTCGGCGTCGGCGTGGTCTCGCCGGAACGTGCATTGCAGATGGGCTTCACCGGTCCGATGCTGCGTGGCTCGGGCATCGCCTGGGACCTGCGCAAGAAGCAGCCGTATGAAGTGTATGACCTGCTGGACTTCGACATTCCCATCGGCAAGAACGGTGACTGCTACGACCGTTACCTGGTGCGCGTGGCCGAAATGCGCCAGTCCAACCGCATCATCAAGCAATGTGTGGAGTGGCTGCGCAACAATCCGGGTCCGGTCATCACTGACAACCACAAGATCGCGCCTCCGAAACGTGCGGACATGAAGTCCAACATGGAAGACCTGATCCACCACTTCAAGCTGTTCACCGAAGGCTTCCGCGTGCCTGCCGGCGAAGCGTATGCTGCCGTCGAGCATCCCAAGGGTGAATTCGGTATCTACCTGGTCTCCGACGGTGCCAACAAGCCGTACCGCCTGAAGATCCGTGCCCCGGGCTTTGCCCACCTGCAAGCCCTGAACGAAATGGCCAAGGGCCACATGATTGCCGATGCGGTCACCATCATTGGTACGCAAGACATCGTGTTCGGGGAAATCGACCGATAAGTCGAATAGTAAGAGTCAAGGCGGGCTTCTCAGGAAGCCCGTCAGGTTTGGGGAATATCCAATAACCGCGCAGTACTGATGCGCATGGATGGCCAACGATATGCTGTTAAGTCAAGAAGCCCTTAAGAAAATCGATCGCGAACTCGCGAAATACCCGGCGGACCAGCGCCAGTCTGCGGTCATGTCCGCGCTGCGCATCGCCCAGGTGGAACATGGCTGGTTGCCGGCCGAGCTGCAGCAGGAAATTGCCGACTACATCGGCATGCCCGCCGTGGCCGTGCAGGAAGTCGCGACCTTCTACAACATGTTCAACACCAGCCCGGTGGGCAAGCACAAGATCACCGTGTGCACCAACCTGCCGTGTCTGCTGTCGGGTGGCGAGCGTGCTGCCCATCACCTGAAGCACAAGCTGGGCATCGATTATCGCGAAACCACGGCCGACGGCCAGTTCACGCTGATGGAAGGCGAATGCATGGGCGCTTGCGGCGACGCACCGGTCATGCTGGTCAACAACCATCAAATGTGCAGCTGGATGTCCAACGAAAAGATCGACGCGCTGCTGGAGGAACTGAAGAAATGACCTGCCTGCACGACCGCCACATCAAACCGCTGATCCTCGCCGACCTGAACGGCGAGAACTGGCATCTCGAGGATTACGTCAAGCGCGGCGGCTACGATTCGCTCAAGCGCATCCTCAACGAGAAGATCACTCCGGAACAAGTCATCGCCGACCTCAAGGCCTCGGGCCTGCGTGGCCGCGGCGGTGCGGGTTTCCCGACCGGCCTGAAGTGGAGCTTCATGCCGCGCCAGTTCCCGGGCCAGAAATACCTCGTCTGCAATACAGATGAAGGTGAGCCGGGCACTTTCAAGGACCGTGACATCATTCGTTACAATCCGCACGCGCTGATCGAAGGCATGATCATCGGCGGCTACGCGATGGGCATCACCGTCGGCTACAACTACATCCACGGTGAAATCTTCGCCGAGTACGAGCGTTTCGAAGAAGCCCTGGAAGAAGCCCGTGCGGCCGGCTTGCTGGGTGACAACATCCTCGGTACCGGTTTCAGCTTCCAGCTGCATGCGCACCATGGTTACGGTGCCTACATCTGCGGCGAAGAAACTGCGCTGCTGGAGTCGCTGGAAGGCAAGAAGGGCCAGCCGCGCTTCAAGCCGCCGTTCCCGGCCAGCTTCGGCCTGTACGGCAAGCCGACCACCATCAACAACACCGAGACCTTTGCGGCCGTGCCCTTCATCTTCAAGGTGGGCCCGCAGGCCTACGCCGAGATGGGCAAGCCCAACAACGGCGGTACCAAGATCTTCTCGATCTCGGGCGACGTCGAGCGTCCGGGCAACTACGAGATCCCGCTGGGTACGCCGTTCTCCACCCTGCTGGAACTGGCGGGCGGCATGCGCGGCGGCAAGAAGATCAAGGCCGTCATCCCGGGCGGTTCGTCCGCACCGGTGATCCGTGGCGACGTCATGATGGACACCACCATGGACTACGACGCCATCGCCAAGGCCGGCTCGATGCTGGGTTCGGGCGCGGTGATCGTGATGGACGAGACGCGCTGCATGGTCAAGTCGCTGCTGCGCCTGTCCTACTTCTACTACGAAGAATCCTGCGGCCAGTGCACGCCGTGCCGCGAAGGCACCGGCTGGATGTACCGCATGGTGGAGCGTATCGAAAACGGTCACGGCAAGATGGAAGATCTGGACGTACTGAACTCGGTAGCCGACAACATCCAGGGCCGCACCATCTGTGCGCTCGGTGATGCAGCGGCGATGCCGGTACGCGCGTTCGTGAAGAATTTCCGCGAAGAGTTCGAATACCACATCGAGCACAAACACTGCCTGGTTCCGGCTTACATCTGAACAGGGCAGGGGATGCTGGCGGGATGCGATAAGCCTTCCGCCGGTATCGTTGGCAAAGAATATTTAGCTTGGGCAAACAGCCATGGTTGAAATCGAAATAGACGGCAAGAAGGTTGAAGTGCAAGAAGGCAGCATGGTCATGGACGCTGCCAACAAGATCGGCACGTACATCCCTCACTTCTGCTATCACAAGAAACTGTCCATCGCGGCCAACTGCCGCATGTGCTTAGTCGAGGTCGAAAAGGCCCCGAAGCCGCTGCCTGCCTGCGCCACGCCGGTCAACAACGGCATGATCGTGCGCACCGCCAGCGACAAGGCCGTCAAGGCCCAGAAGGGCGTGATGGAATTCCTCCTGATCAACCACCCGCTGGATTGCCCCATCTGCGACCAGGGCGGTGAGTGCCAGCTGCAGGATCTGGCCGTCGGTTACGGCGGTTCCTCCTCGCGCTACCAGGAAGAGAAGCGCGTCGTGGAGCCCAAGGACGTCGGTCCGCTGATCTCCATGAAGGAAATGAACCGCTGCATCCACTGCACCCGCTGCGTGCGCTTCGGCCAGGAAGTGGCCGGCGTGATGGAGCTGGGCATGCTGGGCCGCGGTGAACATTCCGAGATCACCACCTTCGTCGGCAAGACCGTGGACTCCGAACTGTCGGGCAACATGATCGACCTGTGCCCGGTCGGTGCGCTGACCTCCAAGCCGTTCCGCTACAGCGCCCGTACCTGGGAACTGTCGCGCCGCAAGTCGGTGAGCCCGCACGACAGCGTTGGCGCCAACCTGATCGTCCAGGTCAAGAATGGCAAGGTCATGCGCGTGCTGCCCTTCGAAAACGAAGAAGTCAACGAGTGCTGGATCTCCGACAAGGACCGTTTCGCTTATGAAGCGCTGGACAGCGAACAACGCCTGACCAAGCCGATGTTGAAGCAGGACGGCAAGTGGCAGGAAGTGGACTGGCAGACCGCGCTGGAATACGTCGCCCACGGTCTGCGCAATATCCGTCACGAACACGGTGCTGATTCCATCGCCGCGCTGGCTACCCCGTATTCCACGCTGGAAGAGCTGAGCCTGCTGCAGAAGCTGGTGCGCGGTGTCGGTTCGGACAACGTCGACTTCCGCCTGCGTCAGTCCGACTTCGGCCTGGATGGCCAGATCAAGCCGTGGCTGGGCATGTCCATCGTCGAATTCTCTCAGCTGAACCGCGTCTTCGTGATCGGTTCCTTCCTGCGCAAGGATCACCCGCTGCTGTCGGCCCGCCTGCGCCAGTCCGCCAAGAGTGGTGCCAAGGTCAGCGTGCTGCACGCCACCGACGACGATCTGCTCATGCCGATCGCCAACAAGATCATCGCCGCGCCTTCGGCATGGCTGTCCGCCCTGGCCGAAGTGGCCGTGGCCGTGGCTGAAGCCAAGGGTGTGGCTGCCCCCGCCGCCTACGCTGGCGTGGTGGCATCGGATGCTGCCCGCGCGACCGCCGCCAGCCTGCTGTCGGGCGAAGGCCGTGGCATCTTCCTGGGCAACGCTGCCGTCCAGCATCCGCAAGCTGCGCAACTGCATGCTGCTGCACAGTGGATCGCCGAACAGACCGGTGCCAAGCTGGGCGTGCTCACCGATGGCGGCAACGCCGTGGGCGGCTACCTGGCCAACGCCGTGCCGACCCCGGGCAAGGGTGCCAACGCTGCTGCCGTGTTCGCACAGCCGCGCAAGGCTTACCTGCTGCTGAACGCCGAGCCGGAACTGGACAGCTACGATCCGCAAGCGGCCCGTGCCGCCCTGGGCCAGGCCGAGATGGTCGTGGTGATGTCGGCCTACCAGCACGGTGCTGACTACGCCGACGTGCTGCTGCCGATCGCACCCTTCACCGAAACCGCCGGTACCTTCGTCAATGCCGAAGGCCGTGCGCAAAGCTTCAACGGTACCGTCAAGCCGGCCGGCGATGCGCGTCCGGGCTGGAAGGTCCTGCGCGTGCTGGGCAACCTGCTGGAACTGGAAAACTTCGATTACGAAACCGCCGAATCCATCCGCGACGAGCTGCTGGGCAAGGAAACCGACCTGTCGGCGCGCCTGAACAACATCGCCAGCGTGCAAGCGCAGGCTGTGCAAGCTGCCGCCGGTGGCGTCGAGCGTGTGGCCGATGTGCCCATCTACTTCGCCGACGCCATCGCACGCCGTTCGCCGCCGCTCTTGGAAACCCGCGACGGCCAGGCTCCGAAGGCATGGCTGTCGGCTACCCTGGCTGCCAAGCTGGGCGTGGCTGAAGGCGACAAGGTCAATGTCAAGCAAGGTTCGGGCAGCGCTGCGCTGACCGCAGCCATCGATAAGAAACTGCCGGAAAACGTGGTTCGCGTCGCTGCTGCGCACGCCTCCACCGCTGCACTGGGCGGCATGTTTGGCGCAATCGTCGTGGAGAAAGCGTAAAAATGGATCACCTGATCGCCCAAATCAATACGGTAGGCCCGGCCTACCTGGGTCCGACCCTGTTCACCCTGGTGTGGACCCTGGTCAAGATCCTGGTGGTGATGGTGCCGCTGCTGGTGAGCGTGGCCTACATGACCTACTGGGAGCGCAAGCTGATCGGCTGGATGCACGTGCGTCTGGGCCCCAACCGCGTGGGTCCTGCTGGTCTGTTGCAGCCCATCGCTGACGCCGTCAAGCTGATCTTCAAGGAAATCTCGACCCCGTCCAAGGCCAACAAGGCACTGTTCTACCTGGCACCGGTGATGACCATCATGCCGGCGCTGGCCGCCTGGGCTGTGGTGCCGTTCTCGCCGGAACACGTGCTGGCCAACGTCAACGCCGGCCTCTTGTACCTGATGGCCATTACCTCGATGGAAGTCTACGGCATCATCATCGCCGGCTGGGCTTCGAACTCGAAGTATGCCTTCCTGGGTGCGATGCGCGCTTCGGCACAGATGGTGTCCTACGAAATCTCCATGGGCTTCTGCCTGGTGGTGGTGCTGATGGTGTCGGGCAGCCTGAACATGACCGATATCGTCATGGGTCAGACCCAGGGTCACTTCGCCTCCATGGGCCTGAACTTCCTGTCGTGGAACTGGTTGCCTCTGCTGCCGGTTTTCGTCATCTACTTCGTCTCCGGCGTGGCCGAGACCAACCGCCACCCGTTCGACGTCGTGGAAGGTGAATCCGAAATCGTGGCCGGTCACATGATCGAATACTCGGGCATGTCCTTCGCCATGTTCTTCCTGGCCGAATACGCCGCGATGATCCTGATCTCGATCCTGACCGCACTGCTGTTCTTCGGCGGCTGGTCGGCTCCGGTGTCCGCGCTGGACTTCATCCCGGGCTGGATCTGGCTGGGCTTGAAGACCTTCTTCTTCCTGTCGCTGTACGTGTGGATCCGCGCATCGTTCCCGCGCTACCGCTATGACCAGATCATGCGTCTGGGCTGGAAAGTGTTCATCCCGCTGACCCTGGTCTGGCTGGTGGTCGTGGCGATCTGGATCCAGTCGCCCTGGAATATCTGGAAATAAGTTGGAAGGCTGAGGCTAAAAATGGAAGCTATTAAGGATTTTTTCGGCAGCCTGATGCTCCGCGAACTGTTCAAGGGCCTGGCCCTGACCGGTCGCTACCTGTTCAAGCGCAAGATCACCGTGCAGTTCCCCGAGGAAAAGACGCCGATGTCCCCGCGTTTCCGCGGCCTGCATGCGCTGCGCCGTTATCCCAACGGTGAAGAACGCTGCATCGCCTGCAAGCTGTGTGAAGCGGTCTGCCCGGCGATGGCCATCACCATCGAATCCGAGCAGCGTGAGGACGGTACCCGTCGCACCAGCCGCTACGACATCGACCTGACCAAGTGCATCTTCTGCGGTTTCTGCGAAGAGTCCTGCCCGGTCGATTCGATCGTCGAAACGCACATCCTGGAATACCACGGTGAAAAGCGGGGCGACCTGTACTACACCAAGGAAATGCTGCTGGCAGTGGGCGACCGTTACGAAAACGAAATCGCCGCTGCACGTGCGGCCGACGCCGCCTACCGTTGATCGGTGCTGCCGGGTGGCCCTGCGAAATACGGGGCGGCCGGGCAGGGTGGTGCAGGGCTTGCGGCAAGGTGTCGGATGTATTGCGATGGGGTGGCCTGTTGTGCGGTCCCCGTGCTGATTGAATGAACCAACTTCTGGTTGATTATGGAATTTAAAACTGTCTTGTTCTACGTGTTCGCGGTGCTGGTGGTAATCGCCGCCGTTCGCGTCATCACGGCCCGCAACCCGGTGCATGCGGCGTTGTTCCTGGTGCTGTCCTTCTTCTCGGCAGCGGGCCTCTGGATGCTGCTCAAGGCCGAGTTCCTGGCCATCGTGCTGGTGCTGGTCTATGTCGGCGCGGTGATGGTGCTGTTCCTGTTCGTGGTGATGATGCTCGATATCAACATGGACAAGCTGCGCGAAGGATTCTGGGGCTACTTCCCGCTGGCGGCCACCATCGGCGTGATCATCGTGCTGGAAATGGCAGCCGTGCTGCTCAACAGCTTCTGGGTCTACGAGTCGCAGGTGCCGGCCGTCTCCGATACGCTGGGCCAGACCAAGCCGCTGGGCAAGCTGATCTTCACCGAATACGTCTACGCCTTTGAAATCGCGGCCGTGATCCTGCTGGTGGCCATCGTCGCCGCCGTGGCACTGACTTTGCGCAAACGCAAGGACAGCAAGTACTTCGATCCGGCCCAGGCCGTCAAGGTCAAGGCATCGGACCGCGTGCGCCTGGTCAGCATGAAGGCCGAATCCACCCGCAATGCACCCGCAGCCGACGCTGCGGCTGCAGCGGCCGACAAGCCGGCCGCCGGTCAACAACCTTAAGAAGGGCGAACAAGAATCATGGCAATCACGCTCTCTCACTACCTGATCATCGGCGCGATCCTGTTCGCGATCTCGATCGTCGGCATTTTCCTGAACCGCAAGAACGTCATCGTCCTGCTGATGGCCATCGAACTGATGCTGCTTGCGGTCAACATGAACTTCATTGCTTTCTCGCATTACCTCGGTGACGCGGGCGGACAGATCTTCGTGTTCTTCATCCTGACCGTGGCTGCGGCTGAGTCCGCCATCGGTCTGGCGATTCTGGTGGTGCTGTTCCGTAACCTGGATACCATCAACGTGGAAGACCTCGACAGCCTCAAGGGCTGAGTCGGCATCCGCAGCGTCCTGTTTTTGCGTTCTGGTTTGAATTTCATTTAAAGATGGGAGGCCCCCTTGCAGCAGCGCTGCGGGCGGGGCAGCCAATAAGCGATAAGGTTCATCATGGCTGGGCAACTTAACCCACATCTTCTTCTTGCAGTACCCCTGGCCCCGCTGGCAGGCTCGGCCATCGCCGGTCTGCTGGGTACCAAATTCTTCGGCAACGTGGTTGGCCGCAAGGTGTCGCATACCGCGACCATCCTGGGCGTGCTGATTGCCGCCATCATCTCCATCCAGACCCTGCTCGCAGTGCTGGACGGCGCCACCTACAACGGTACGCTGTACAACTGGATGACGGTGGCCGGCCTCAAGCTGGAGATCGGCTTTATGGTCGACAGCCTGACGGCGATGATGATGTGCGTGGTGACTTTCGTGTCCCTGATGGTGCACATCTACACCATCGGCTACATGGCCGAAGATGAAGGCTACAACCGCTTCTTCTCCTACATCTCGCTGTTCACGTTCTCCATGCTCATGCTGGTCATGAGCAACAACTTCCTGCAGCTGTTCTTCGGCTGGGAAGCGGTGGGTCTGGTGTCCTACCTGCTGATCGGTTTCTGGTACACCCGCCCGACCGCCATCAAGGCCAACATGAAGGCCTTCCTGGTCAACCGCGTGGGTGACTTCGGCTTCATCCTGGGTATCGGCCTGCTGCTGGCCTACGCCGGTTCGATGAACTACACCGAAGTCTTCGACAAGCGCGCCGAGCTGGCCCAGCTGACCCTGCCGGGTACTGACTGGATGCTGCTGACCGTGGCGTGTATCTGCCTGTTCGTGGGCGCCATGGGCAAGTCGGCCCAGTTCCCGCTGCACGTCTGGCTGCCGGACTCGATGGAAGGCCCGACCCCGATTTCCGCGCTGATTCACGCCGCCACCATGGTGACGGCCGGTATCTTCATGGTCACCCGCATGTCGCCGCTGTTCGAACTGTCCGACACGGCGCTGTCCTTCATCCTGGTGATCGGTGCCATCACGGCGCTGTTCATGGGCTTTCTGGGCACCATGCAGAACGACATCAAACGCGTGGTGGCTTACTCCACGCTGTCGCAGCTGGGTTACATGACCGTCGCACTGGGTGCGTCGGCCTACTCGGTGGCCGTGTTCCACCTGATGACCCACGCCTTCTTCAAGGCACTGCTGTTCCTGGGTGCCGGTTCGGTCATCATCGGCATGCACCACGATCAAGATATGCGCAACATGGGCGGCCTGCGCAAGTACATGCCCATCACCTGGATCACTTCGCTGCTGGGTTCGCTGGCGCTGATCGGCACCCCGTTCTTCTCGGGCTTCTACTCCAAGGATTCGATCATCGAAGCCGCGGCCGAGTCGCACCTGGCCGGTTCGGGCTTCGCGTATTTCGCCGTGCTGGCCAGCGTCTTCGTGACGGCCTTCTACTCCTTCCGCATGTATTTCATGGTCTTCCATGGCAAGGAGCGCTTCGGCCAGGCGCACGGCCATGATGATCACCACGCCCCGGCTGCGGCCCACGGCGTGCATGACGATCATGCGCACGATGCCCACGACGATCACGGCCACGATGAGCACCACGGCCTGGCGCCGGGTCAGAAGCCGCACGAGTCGCCGCTGGTGGTGACCCTGCCGCTGATCCTGCTGGCCATTCCCTCGGTCATCGTCGGTTTCTTCGCGATTTCGCCGATGCTGTATGGCGACTTCTTCAAGGGCGTGATCTTCTTCGGTGAAAACCACAAGGTCATGGAAGAACTGGCCCACGAATACCACGGCCCGGTGGCCATGGTGCTGCACGCCTTCACCAGCGCGCCGCTGTGGCTGGCCATCGCCGGTGTGGTCGTGGCGTACTACTGCTACATGATCAATCCGCGCGTGCCGGCCTGGTTCAAGGAAAAGTTCAGCATCATCTACACCATCCTGGACAACAAGTACTACATGGACAAGTTCAACGAAGTGGTCTTCGCCGGCGGTGCCCGCCTGCTGGGCAGCGGACTGTCCACCGTGGGCGACCGTGGCATCATCGACGGCCTGTTCGTCAACGGCAGCGCCAAGGTCGTCGGCTGGTTCTCGAAATTCACGCGTCTCTGGCAGTCCGGTTACATCTATCACTATGCGTTCGTGATGATCATCGGGGTGCTGGGTTTCCTGGTGTGGTTCATGCCGTTCCCGTTCGCCAAATAAGCTGTCCGAGTAAATAACAACCATGATGCAGTCAACATTTCCCATCTTGAGCCTCGCGATCTGGGTACCGATCGTCTTCGGCATCCTCGTCCTGGCACTGGGCCGCGACAGCAATCCGGGCCTGACCCGCTGGCTGGCGCTGTTCGGGTCGCTGGTCGGCCTGGTCGTTACTTTCCCGCTGATCCAGCACTTCGATCCGCTGGCGCACGGTTACCAGTTCGTCGAAAAGACGCCTTGGATCGACCGCTTCAGCATCAGCTACTTCCTGGGCCTGGACGGCATCTCGCTGTGGTTCGTGCCGCTGACCGCCTTCATCACGGTCATCGTGGTGCTGGCCGGCTGGGTGGTGATCCAGAAGCGCGTGGCCCAGTACATGGGTGCCTTCCTGATCCTCTCCGGCATCATGATCGGCGTGTTCTCTTCGCTGGATGCGATGCTGTTCTACGCCTTCTTCGAAGCGACCCTGATCCCGATGTTCATCATCGTGGGTGTCTGGGGCGGCGACAACCGCGTGTATGCAGCCCTCAAGCTGTTCCTGTACACGCTCTTGGGTTCGCTGCTGATGCTCATCGCCCTGATCTACCTGTACTACGTGTCGGGCGGCAGCTTCGAGATCCCGACCTGGCACCAGGTGCCGCTGTCGATGATGGAACAGAAGATCCTGTTCTTCGCCTTCCTGGCTGCCTTCGCCGTGAAGGTGCCGATGTGGCCGGTGCATACCTGGCTGCCTGACGCCCACGTGCAGGCACCGACCGGTGGCTCCATCGTGCTGGCTGCGATCATGCTGAAGCTGGGTGCCTACGGTTTCCTGCGCTTCTCGCTGCCGATCCTGCCGGACGCCAGCCATGCGCTGTCGGGTTTCATGATCTTCCTGTCGCTGGTGGCCGTGATCTACATCGGTCTGGTGGCCCTGGTCCAGCAGGATATGAAGAAACTGGTGGCCTACTCGTCGATCGCCCACATGGGCTTCGTCACCCTGGGCTTCTTCATGTTCAACGACATGGCCGTGCAGGGCGGTATCGTGCAGATGATCTCGCACGGTTTCGTCTCCGGCGCGATGTTCATGTGTATCGGCGTGCTGTATGACCAGATGCACACCCGTGAGATTGCCCAGTACGGCGGTGTGGTCAACAAGATGCCGCGCTTCGCCTTCTTCTTCATCCTGTTCTCGCTGGCCAACTGCGGCCTGCCGGCCACTTCCGGTTTCGTCGGCGAATTCATGGTGATCCTGGGTGCAGTGAAGTTCAATTTCTGGATTGGCCTGTTGGCAGCCACCGCCCTGATCTGGGGTGCAGCCTACTCGCTGTGGCTGGCCAAGCGCGTCATCTTCGGCGCCGTGACCAACCATCATGTGGCCGAACTGGTCGATTTGAATGGCCGCGAGTTCTTGATCCTGGGCCTGCTGGCGATCGCTACCCTGGTCATGGGTATCTATCCGGGCATCATCACCGACAGCATTCAGACCTCGGTGACCGACCTGCTGAAGCACGTGGCGGTCTCCAAGATCAACTGATCTGCGCAGAAGTGAAGGGCGGGGCGCTCGCGTCCCGCTGACAACCAAGCTGGGCAACAACGAGTAACGAGACGAGCCGGTGTGGCATTGCCGGTCGGGCGGCGCGATCAAGGTCGCGACACAAGCGGGCGTACACAAGCGGTAGTAACTAAATGAATAACATGAATCTGATCCCTGTCTATCCGGAAATATTTCTGCTGATCGCGACTTCCGCGATCCTGCTGATCGATATGTTCCTGCCGGAAAGCAAGCGCGTCATCACCTATCTACTGTCCCTGGCAGCGCTGGTGGTGTGTGCGGTACTGACCTTTGCCGACCTCAATACGGGCGCTACGGTCTACACGTTCAACAACATGTTCGTGTCCGATCCGCTGGCCAACCTGTTGAAGCTGTTCACCTACCTGGGGGTGGGCGTCACGCTGATCTACTCGCGCCAGTACAACACGGCTCGCGGCATCACCGGTGGTCCGTTGGGCGGCGAATACTACGCCCTGGCGCTGTTCGCGCTGTTGGGCCAGATGGTCATGATCTCCGGCAACAGCTTCCTGTCCATCTACCTGGGCCTGGAACTGATGTCGCTGTCGCTGTATGCCCTGGTGGCCCTGCGCCGTGACCACGCCGCTTCCACCGAAGCCGGCATGAAGTACTTCATCCTGGGTGCACTGGCCTCCGGCTTCCTGCTGTACGGCATGTCGATGCTGTACGGCGCGACCGGTGGTGCCCTGGAACTGAACGAAGTCTTCCGCGCCATCGTCTCCGGCACCGTTGACCGCACCCCGCTGGTGTTCGGCATCGTGTTCGTGGTGGCTGGCCTGGCCTTCAAGCTGGGTGCGGTGCCCTTCCACATGTGGGTGCCTGACGTCTACCAAGGTTCGCCCACCCCGGTGACCCTGCTGCTGGGTGCCGCACCGAAGCTGGCGACCTTCGCCATCACCTTCCGTCTGCTGGTCGAAGGCATGCTGCCGCTGGCCGTGGACTGGCAGCAGATGCTGATGGTGCTGGCCGTGCTGTCCATCATCCTGGGCAACGTCACCGCCATCGCACAGACCAACATCAAGCGCATGCTGGCCTACTCGACCATCTCGCACATGGGCTTCATGCTCTTGGGCATGATGTCGGGCGTGGTCGACGGCAACCTGTTCTCGGCCGTCAACGCCTACAGCTCTTCGCTGTTCTACGCGGTGACCTACGTGATCACCACCCTGGGTTCCTTCGGCGTCATCATCCTGCTGTCGCGCTCGGGCTTCGAAGCCGACACCCTCGACGACTTCAAGGGCCTGAACCAGCGCAGCCCGTGGTTCGCGGCCGTGATGATGATCATGATGTTCTCGCTGGCCGGTATCCCCCCGCTGGTGGGCTTCTACGCCAAGCTGTCGGTGCTGCAGGCCGCCATGGCTACTGGCCAGATCTGGTTGCCGGTGCTGGCCGTGGTCTTCTCGCTGATCGGTGCCTTCTACTACATCCGTGTGGTCAAGGTGATGTACTTTGATGAGCCCACCGACACCAACAAGATCGTCGCCACGCCGGAAATGCGTGTCGTGCTGAGCTTGAACGGTATTGCCGCCCTGGCCGTGGGCCTGTGGCCGGGTCACCTGATGGATGCCTGCACCAATGCCATCGTCAGCACCCTGGCGACCTTCCTCAGCAAGGTTGTGGCATAAGGAAACAGGGGAATGAACGTTTCCCTGTTCAGCTGGATCGTCATGCTGTTGGCCGCCCTGGCGGCCAATTTGCCTTTCTTCAACCAGCAATTGTTCGGCCTGATTCCGCTCAGCAAGGACGCCGCCTGGATCAAGCCGATCTGGCTGCGCCTGCTGGAATTGGTGGTGCTGTATTTCGTCGTCGGTGTGGTCGCCCATCTGCTGGAAGCGGGCATCGGCAACGTCTTCACTCAGGGTTGGGAATTCTATGCCATCACCGGCTGTCTGTTCCTGGTGCTGGCTTACCCCGGCTACGTGATGCGCTACCTGCGCAAGCAGCACGCCTGAAGCAGCCTGGATGAGGCGTCGGTCACGGACCGGCGCCTTTTTTATTGGGCGCGAGCTGCAGGCGCAGCCATTGGTTTTTTCCTCACCCCCTCACTCCCTCGCTCAAATCATGGACGCCCATCTCAAAGAGACGCAGAAAGACAGCCGCCAGGTCTACGACGGCCATTTCCTCAAGGTCCAGAAGGACACCATCGTGCTCCCGGACGGCAAGGAAAGCACCCGTGAATACATCAAGCATCCTGGCGCCGTGGCGGTGTTGCCACTGTTCGATGACGGCAGCGTGCTCATGGAGCGCCAGTTCCGTTATCCGCTGGACCGCGTCTTCATCGAATTCCCGGCCGGGAAGATCGATCCGGGCGAAGATACGCTGGACTGCGCCAAGCGTGAACTGAAGGAAGAGACCGGTTACACCGCCACCGAATGGCAGTACGTGTGCACCATTCACAATGCCATCGCCTACTCGGACGAACACCTGGTGCTGTATCTGGCGCGTGGTTTGAAAGAGGGCGAGCGTGAATTGGATGAAGGTGAATTCCTCGACATCTACAAGGCCCCGCTGGCCGAGCTGCTGGAACAGGTGCGCAATGGCCAGATCACCGATGTGAAGACCGTGATCGGCATGTTCTGGTTGGAAAAGATCGTCAATAGCAGCTGGACGCCGCCGGAACGCCCGGCCGGCATCTGAGACCGACGCTGACTCAATGAAAAAGCCGCATCCCGACAAGGATGCGGCTTTTGTTTTCTGCGGGATAGGGCAGGGCGCTTACATGCCCGAGTAGTTGGGCCCGCCGCCGCCTTCCGGGGTGACCCACACGATGTTCTGGGTCGGGTCCTTGATGTCGCAGGTCTTGCAGTGCACGCAGTTCTGCGCGTTGATCTGCAGGCGATCGGAATTGTCCTCGTTCTTCACGAATTCATAGACGCCTGCCGGGCAGTAGCGTGATTCAGGACCGGCGTACTTGGCCAGGTTCACTTGCACCGGAACGTTCTTGTCCTTCAACGTCAGGTGCGCGGGCTGGTCTTCACCGTGGTTGGTATTGGAGATGAAGACTGAAGACAGGCGGTCGAAGGTCAGCTTGCCATCCGGCTTCGGGTAGGCGATCGGCGCGAAGTCAGATGCCGGGCGCAGGCACTCGTGGTCGGCGTGGGTATGGCGCAGGGTCCACGGCGCCTTGCCACCGAAGAGCACCTGGTCGATACCGACCAGCAGGGTGCCGGTGATCAATCCCTTGCTCATCGAGGGCTTGAAGTTGCGCGCCTTGTGCAGTTCTTCCTTCAACCAGGAAGCCTCGAAGGCTGCCGGGTATGCCGCCAGCTCATCGGACTGGCGATTTTCGCCCAGCGCCGCGAAGGCGGCATCTGCGGCCAACATGCCGCTCTTGATGGCCGCGTGGCTGCCCTTGATGCGCGAAGCATTCAGGAAGCCCGCATCGCAACCGAGCAACGCGCCGCCGGGGAAGACCAGCTTGGGCAGCGACTGCACGCCACCGGCCGTGATGGCACGCGCCCCGTAGGAGATGCGCTTGCCGCCTTCGAAGAACTTGCGGATCTCCGGATGGGTTTTGTAGCGCTGGAATTCCTCGAAGGGCGAAAGATACGGATTCTGGTAGGCCAGGCCCACGACGTAGCCGACCGCGACCTGGTTGTTTTCCAGGTGATACAGGAAGGAGCCGCCATAGGTGTCATTGGCCAGCGGCCAGCCGGCGGTATGAACCACCAGGCCGGGCTGGTGTACCTCCGGCTTCACTTCCCACAGTTCCTTGATGCCGATGGCATAGGTCTGTGGATCACGGCCGGCGTCGAGCTTGTACTTGGCGATGAGCTGCTTGCCCAGGTGGCCGCGCGCGCCTTCGGCGAAGAAGGTGTATTTCGCGTGCAGTTCCATGCCCAGCTGGAAGTCCCCGGTCGGTTCTCCTTCCTTGTTGATGCCGAGGTTGCCGGTGGCTACGCCCTTGACCGAGCCATCCTCGTGATACAGCACTTCCGCCGCCGGAAAGCCCGGGAAGATCTCCACGCCCAGCGCCTCGGCCTGCTGGCCCAGCCAGCGGGTGACGTTGGACAGAGAAATCACGTAGTTGCCATGGTTCTGGAAGCAGGTCGGCAGCAGCCAGTTGGGGGTCTTGTAGGCCTTGCTCTCGGAGAGGAACAGGAAACGGTCTTCAGTCACCGGCGTGTTCAGGGGTGCACCTTGTTCCTTCCAGTCGGGGATCAGTTCGGTCAGTGCACGCGGGTCCATCACCGCGCCGGAAAGAATGTGGGCGCCGACTTCGCTGCCTTTTTCCAGCACGCAGACCGAGACTTCCCGGTTCTGTTGCGCAGCCAGCTGCTTGAGGCGAATCGCCGCCGCCAGGCCAGCAGGGCCGCCGCCGATGATGACGACGTCATATTCCATCGATTCGCGAGGGCCGTATTGTGCGAGCAAGTCTTGAGAAGAAGTCATGGGTGTCCCGTGTTATGTGAACTGCCTGTTTTTCGAACGATCGTGCTATTGTTAAGTATTTTTCGAAGGAACGCTAGAGGGAATGGCGATTTAGCAGCCTTTTTATTCAGCTTCCTTCGTTCATGTCTGAAACAATGCACGCAAACCGTCGCCCGCGCCGGCGTGGATCGGCTCGTGGCGCCAACGCGGACGGTTTTCCGCAAGTGCCGTATTTTATGGGATTTTCTGGGCTGGTCTCATGCCGTATTCGGTGGATGTCATTACCCCCGCTCATGATCCCTGCAACCATTGAATTGTTGCGCGCAGGCTGCATGACCCATTAATGACGCAGGAAAAGCGACAGCACGCGGGTCGTAGCTGCGTCGCAAATGCGACAGGGCAGACCTGTTGCGCATGAAAAAAATTACATTCATTGATGAATCAAACCGGGAAAGGACCCACGATGAGCAGTCACGAAGCCACCGCCAGCAAGCCCCTGTACGTCTCGCAGCAACGCATCCGCTGGGGCGACATGGACGCCTTCGGCCACGTCAACAACACGCTCTATTTCCGTTTCATGGAGCAATGCCGCATCGAGTGGCTCGAAGAGGTGTTCGGCCCCACCGTCGCAGGCGAGGAGGGCCCGGTGATCGTCAATGCGCACTGCAATTTCCGCCGCCAGATGAAGTATCCCGCCAGCATCCTGGTGCAGATGGGCGCGGGGCACCTGGGGCGCACGAGTGTGGAAACTACGTATGTCATCCGCGACGCTGCCGATGAACAGATCATTTATGCTGACGGTGCCGCAAAAATCGTCTGGGTCGATTTCAAGAAAGAGAAATCCACTGCATTGCCTGAGAAGCTGCGACAGCTCCTGACAAGCCTGTAAGTTTGGCGCAAGGAAACTGGGACAGAATCGGCCCGACACTCCCGCAAGGATTCGCCACAGAGCGGAGGGGGAGCGGAGAATTCGTTCACACGGAGCGGGTTCCAAAAGCGCTATGCCCGCTCGCGTGCTAGCCAACAATTACATTCTGGAGGATGACATGAGCTACAAGACCCAAGCCTTTGTTGCTGCTGCCCTGATGAGCCTGGCGCTCACTTCGCAGGCTGCGGATCCGATCAAGATCGGCGTTTCCGGCCCTTACACCGGTGGCTCTGCCCCGATGGGCGTGTCCATGCGTGATGGCGTCAAGCTTGCCGTGGCCGAGATCAATGCGGCCGGCGGCGTGCTGGGCCGCCAGATCCAGCTGGTCGAGCGCGATGATGAGGCCAAGAACGAACGCGGCGTGCAGATCGCCCAGGAACTGATCAACAAGGAAAAGGTGGTCGCCACCGTCGGCTTCATCAACACCGGCGTGGCCCTGGCCTCGCAGCGCTTCTACCAGGAAGCCAAGATCCCGGTGATCAACAACGTGGCCACCGGCACCGTGATCACCAAGCAGTTCGAGAAGGAAAAGGACAACTACATCTTCCGCACCTCGGCCGCCGACAAGATCCAGGCCAAGATGATCGCCGATGAAGCGGTCGACAAGCAGAAGTTCACCAAGGTCGCCATCCTGGCCGACTCCACCAACTACGGCCAGCTCGGCCGTGAAGACCTGGAAAAGGTGCTGGCCGACAAGAAGGTCACCCCGGTGGCGGTCGAAAAGTACAACATCAAGGACGTGGACATGACGGCCCAGCTGCTCAAGTCCAAGCAGGGCGGCGCACAAGCCGTGCTGACCTACGGTATCGGCCCGGAACTGGCGCAGATCGCCAACGGCATGGAAAAGCTGAACTGGCAGGTGCCCATCATCGGCAGCTGGCCGCTGTCGATGGGCAACTTCATCGACAACTCCGGCAAGAACGGCAACGGTGCCCGCATGCCGCAAACCTTCATCCAGGACGGCAACAACCCGAAGCGCAAGGCCTTCATCGAGGCTTACCAGAAAGCCTACAAGGTTGACCGCATGCCTTCGGCCGTCTCGGCTGCCCAGGGCTACGACTCGATCATGCTGCTGGCTGCTGCCATCAAGCAGGCCGGCACCACCGATGGCGACAAGGTCCGTGCTGCACTGGAAAACCTCAACACCAAGGTTGAAGGCGTGGTCACCACTTATGACAAGCCGTTCACCCATGACGATCACGAAGCCATCAAGCCTGGCATGGTCGTGATGGGCGAGGTCAAGAACGGCCGCGTCATCCTCGGCAAATAAGAACCGACTCGCTTCACTTCACGTAACGCAGTCGAAGAGGCCAGTCCTTGCGATCCGGGGGCTGGCCTTTTTCACACGATCTGTTGACGAATTTCTAACGGCGCCGGGGGCGGTCGCCGCGGGATCGTTGCAGCTCTACGCCGCCACCCGGCGGTAGCCGCTTCTTGGGAAATACAATGGACATCCTCTTACAACTGGTCTTCTCCGGGATCGCGCTGGGCATGATCTATGCCGTCATCGCCTTCGGTTACCAACTGACCTTTGCCACGTCCGGCACGCTTAACTTCGGCCAGGGTGAAGCCCTGATGCTGGGCGCGCTGGTCGGGCTCTCCGTGGTGGGCAACATCCACGGCGGGCCTTATCTCAACTACTGGCTGATGATTCCCATCGTGCTGGTCTTCGGTGCCCTGCAGGGCATGTTCGTGGAATGGATCGGCGTGCGTCCGGCCATCAAGATCAAGTCCGAATTCGGCTGGATCATGTCCACTATCGCGCTGGCCATCATCTTCAAGAACGTCGCCGAGAACATCTGGGGCAAGGACGACCTGCCGTTCCCGTCGCCCATCTCCGGCACACCCTTCCAGGTCTTCGGTGCCAACGTGCAGCCGATGCAGGTGCTGGTGGTGATCGGCGCCTTGCTCATCATGGCGGCGGTCGAATTGTTCAATCGCAAGTCGATCTACGGCAAGGCCGTGGTGGCCACCTCCAACGACCGCGATGCGGCGGGGTTGATGGGCATCAATACCAGCATGGTGATCACTTTTTCATATGCCCTGTCTTCGGCCACTGCCGCCTTCGCTGGCGTGCTGGTAGCACCGCTGACGTTGACCGGCGCCACCATGGGTGCAGCACTGGGCCTTAAAGCCTTTGCCGTGGCCATCATCGGCGGCCTGACCTCGGGCATGGGCGCCATCGTGGGCGGCCTGATCCTGGGTGTGGCCGAGACCGTGACCGGTTTCTATATCTCGACCGGTTACAAGGAAGTGCCCGGGCTGGTGCTGCTGCTGCTGGTCCTGGCGGTGAAACCTGCAGGCCTGTTCGGCAAAACTGCGATCAAGAAGGTCTGATGCCATGAACAAGAAAATCCTGCTGCTGTCCTTGCTGGGCATCGCCGCGCTGGGCGGCATTCCCATGGTGGTGCACAACCCGTATTACCTGCACCTGATCGAAACCATCCTCATCTACGCCATCCTGCTGTTCGGGCTCGATATCGTGGTCGGCTACACCGGCCAGGTCTCGCTGGGCCATGCGGGCTTGTTCGGCATCGGCTCCTACGCGGCTGGCGTGCTGTTCTTCAAGCTGGGCCTGCCGATCTTCGTGACGATCCCGGCAGCCATTGCCGTGACCGCCGTCTTCGGTGCCATCCTTGCGCTACCTGCGCTGCGCGTGACCGGGCCTTACCTGGCCATGGTGACGCTGGCCTTCGGGACCATCATCCAGATCCTGATCAACGAGATGACCTTCCTCACCGAAGGCCCGCTTGGGATCAAGGTCGCCAAGCCGCTGCTGGGCGGCGAGAAGATGAACGAAGTGCAGTTCTTCTACCTGGTGGCAATCCTGATGGTGATCTCGATGCTGGTGGTGCATCGCATCCTCAAGTCCAACCTGGGCCGTGCCTTCCAGGCGCTGCGCGACAGTCCGATCGCCTCGGACTGCATGGGCGTGTCGGTGTATCGCTACAAGGTCTATGCCTTCATCATCAGCGCGGCGCTGGCCGGTTTGTCGGGCGCTTTGTATGCGTATTCGGAAGAGTACATCTCGCCCAATACCTACAACTTCGAACTGACCATCCTGTTCCTGCTGGCGGTGATCATGGGTGGCCGCAAATCGCGTATCGGCTCGCTGATCGGCGCGTTGATCGTGGTGATGCTGCCCAGCCTGCTGTCTGACATCGCGCTGTTCCGTCAGATCGCGACCGTCTTGGCCGTGATCGTGGTGATCGGCGCCGGCGTGCAGCTGGCCAAAGGGACCAAGACCGCGCGCGGCATCGCCGTGCCGGTGGTGGCAACCATCGCCATGGCGGCCTTCTCGTACAAGCTGGAAAACATCACCGACTGGCGCCTGACCATCTTCGGTCTGATGACGCTGTTCGTCGTGTATTACCTGCAGGACGGCATCGTCGGCTTCTGCCGCAGCCTGTTCGGCCGCATGCTGACCAAACACGTACCGGTGGCCCAGCAGATCGCCGGTGACAAGGAGCGCGCCGTCATCACCACCGACTCCGTCAAGGACGAGGGCGCCACGCTGCTGAAGGTCAACCAGATCCTGATGCAGTTCGGTGGCCTGAAGGCCTTGAACCGGGTTGACCTGGATGTGCGCAAAGGCACCGTGCACGGCCTGATCGGCCCCAACGGCTCGGGCAAGAGCACCATGATGAACGTGTTGACCGGCATCTATCGTCCTACCGATGGCGTGGTGGAATACGATGGCCGCCCGATCTCCGGCAATACGCCCTCCACCATCGCCCTGGGCGGCGTGGCGCGCACTTTCCAGAACGTGCAGCTGTTCGGTGAAATGACGGCCACTGAAAACGTGCTGGTCGGCCTGCATCACACCTTCAACAGCAACGTGGTCGACGTGATGGTCAATACGCCGCGCTACGTGCGCGAAGAGCAGGCCGCCCGTGAACGTGCAGCCGCCATCCTGGAGTTCGTGGGCCTGGCCAATCTGGCCAACGAGGAGGCGCGCAACCTGCCCTACGGCAAGCAGCGCCTGCTGGAAATCGGCCGTGCGCTTGGCCTGAACCCCAGCCTGCTGCTGCTCGATGAACCGGCCGCTGGCCTGACTGCCCCGGACATCAAGGAGCTCGTCGCCATCATCCGCAAGATCCGCGAAGCCGGCATCACCATCATCCTGATCGAACACCACATGGACGTGGTCATGTCGATCTGCGATACCGTCACCGTGCTCGACTTCGGACAGAAGATCGCCGAAGGCAAGCCGGCCCAGGTCCAGGCTGACCCCAAGGTCATCGAAGCCTACCTCGGCAGTGGCGCAGGCGATGCCCACGACAACCCACCCAGCCCCGCGGGAGCCTGAACATGCTGACCATTTCCAATCTGCACGCCGCTTACGGCAAGGTCGAGGTGCTGCATGGCATTTCGATGGACGTCCCCAAGGGCAAGGTGGTGACCCTGATCGGTTCCAACGGTGCCGGCAAGACCACCACCATGCGCGCCATTTCCGGCATGATCAAACCGAAGGGCGGGGAAGTCACGCTCGGCGGCAAGAACATCACCGGCCTGGATTCGCACCGCATCGCCCGCTATGGCCTGGCGCATTCGCCGGAGGGCCGGCGTGTCTTCGCCACCATGAGCGTGACCGACAACCTGCTGCTGGGTGCTTTCCCGCGCTTTACGCGGGCCCGCCCCAAGGGTGATATCGCGCACGACCTGGAACGCGCGCTGGAGCTGTTCCCGCGCCTGAAGGAGCGGCAGACGCAGCTGGCAGGTACCCTCTCGGGTGGCGAGCAGCAGATGCTGGCCATGGCGCGCGCGGTGATGTTGAATCCCGAAGTGATCCTGCTGGACGAACCTTCGATGGGGCTGGCCCCGATCCTGGTGGACGAGGTCTTCCGCATCATCGTGCGGCTCAAGGAGCAGGGCGTGACCATGCTGCTGGTGGAGCAGTTCGCCGCTGCCGCGCTCAATGTTGCGGACTACGGCTATGTGTTGGAGAATGGTAAGATCTCCGTACACGGACCCGCCGACAAGCTGCAGAACGACCCGGCGGTCAAGGCCGCCTATCTGGGCGGCGGCGCGCATCACTGAGCACTGCAAGCGAAGCAGCATCAGCCATGCGCCTGGCGTGATACTGGGGCTCGCACGTCGCGCAAGCTGATAGCGTGTCCGGTATATTGAGGGGGAGCCATACCCCCTTGAAGGCTGATTCAGGCGCACCTCCCGGTGCGCCTTTTTATTTCCAGTTCGTGCTGGTTCGCCAGGTCTGTCTGGCGTGGCCTGTTTGACCCGAGGAGCACGCATGTCCGAACGGCAGGAAGCGTTCATCGCGCAAGAGGGCGCACACCTTTACGCTGCCTTGTGGGGCGGGCCGCTGGCTGGGCGCACCCCGGTCGTGCTGCTGCACGATTCCCTGGGGGCGGTGGCGCTGTGGCGTGATTTCCCCGCCCGCCTGGCGCAATGTACGGGACTGCCAGTGATCGCCTACGATCGCGCAGGGTTCGGGCAATCCACTGCGCGCAGCGAGGCGCTGCCGGCAGACTTCATCGCGGCCGAAGCGCATGGATCCTTGCAGGCTGTGCTGCAGCATTTCGGCGTGGCGCAAGCCATTCTTTTCGGTCATAGCGTGGGAGGCGGCATGGCTGTATCCGCCGCGGCGCAGATGCCGCAGCGCGTGCTGGCCGTGATCACCGAATCCGCCCAGGCATTCGTTGAGGAACGGACCTTGGAAGGCATTCGCGACGCCCGCGCCAGCTTTGCCGACCCGGTCCAGCTGGCGCGCCTGGCGAAATACCACGGCAACGACCTGCAGCAGGCGCGCTGGGTGCTCTCGGCCTGGATCGATACCTGGCTCTCGCCTTCCTTTGCGCACTGGTCGCTGGCGCCCATGCTGGCCAGGCTCGCCTGCCCGGTGCTGGCACTGCATGGTGACCTGGATGAATTCGGTAGCCTGGCGCATCCGCGCATGATCGCCAGCCTGCCGTCGGCGTTCGCGGGGCAGGGCCAATTCCGGTTGCTGGCGCAATGTGGCCATGTTCCTCATCGGGAACGACCGGATCAGGTGTTGCTGGCGGTGAAAGATTTCCTGCTGCGGCTGGGCATCCTCTGACGCCGACGGCAGTCCCCTTTTTCTTCCGCCTGATGTGCGCGTTTCACGCGCCAAGGATCAGTCCACGGGATGCTGGCGGCGATAGGCCTGCAGGCCCAGCAAATACATCGTGCGCAAGAACAGCGCGCGCGAGCGGTAAGTTTGTTGCGCCAAGAGGGCAGCTTCCTCGAATTCCGCCTCATTTAATCGAAAATTCACCAGACGCGTCGCTCCTTTTGCGGGCTTGCGTTCGTTTTGTTGCCTGTGTGCCATAAGATGTCTCCTCGTTGTTGGACTGAAAGCAACATTCTAGGAGAGGTCCTTTTCATATGTCATCGAATAAAACTGAATTTTTGACAATACTTGGTGATCGCCTGGCTGAAGAGCGGGGCCGCTGTGGCCATACACAGAAATCGGTAGCCGACCAGCTCGACATCACGGCACGCACGCAAATCAAGTACGAGATCGGCGAGACCGCCCCGGACGCCTATTATCTGCACGGCCTGGGCGAGATCGGGGTGGATGTCACCTATGTGCTGACCGGCGTGCGGGGTACTACGCCCACCCAGCAGGAGAGTGAACTGATTGCCTGTTATCGTGCCGTGGATGTCACCCTGCGCAGCTCGCTCGTGCAGCTCTTGTCGGGCTTGTCGCAGATGTCGAAGTCAGCGAAGAAAAAGCGTGACCTGCCATCGGCCACCGAGGCCAAGCGTATCCGCCCGGGGCGGCAACGCAAGGTGCCGGCGGATTCGGCGCAGGGAGCAAGTGCCGAGCAATCCGACCCTGGCGCTTCCGCGCAGATGAGGGAGTGAGCAGCAGGCTGCAAAAAAGGCGGGTGCGAGGGCAGGGAGCGTGAGAGGCTGGAAATGATCGCGAGGGGCCCGATTCTTGAGCAGAGGAGTCTGAGGCCGGAGGTTCGCAGAAGCACGCAAAAGACGTGCAAAAACGAAAAAAGCACCACGATCGCTCGTGGTGCTTTTCGTTGTTGGTGGGGCGTCACAGATTCGAACTGTGGACCTACGGATTAAGAGTCCGCTGCTCTACCAGCTGAGCTAACGCCCCGTGGTGTTCCTGAAACGATCAGGTCAACCGGGAAGTGAAAAAGGCCTCGGTGCGGGAGGCCTTTTGAAATTTTGGTGGGGCGTCACAGATTCGAACTGTGGACCTACGGATTAAGAGTCCGCTGCTCTACCAGCTGAGCTAACGCCCCGTTGCTGCACTTCGTTGTTGCCTCAGTGCTGCAAGAGAGAGCGCATTATAGGAGGGAGGTCCGGGTGGCGCAAGCTTTTTTTGGGAAAAGATGAAAATATTTTATCTCTTAGGCGCCAGCGCCACGCCCGGCCTGGTTTTATGAAGCGGCGCGCTTACAAGCCCGCCTTGATCCCGTTGACCCAGGATTTGGCTGGCAGCTTGGTCTGGCTCTCGATCAAGGCGGCGCGCGCATACAGTTCGGGGAAATCGAAGGTCACCGCACCCTTGAAGGCCAGCGCCACCACGTTGCCGTCATGGACTTCAGGCAGCGAGACCACGGTATCGAAAGCGTATTCCATGGCCCGCAGGTTCTTGGCATAGCTGGGGTGGTCGCCAAAGAGGTTGACCGTCATCACCCCCCCGGGCGCGAGGCTGTCATAGCAGGCCTGGTAGAACTCGGGGCTGTCGAGCACCGGGCCACGCGCCGTGGCATCGTAGAGATCCACCTGGAGGGCATCAATGATGCCGTGGCTGGCTGCATGGACGATGAAGTCCATGGCATCGCTTTCGATGATCATCAATCGCTCATCCGGCTCGGGCAGCTTGAACATGCTGTGGCAGATGGCGATGACAGCCGGATTGAGTTCCACCGCCGTCACCTGTGCCTGGGGGAATTGCCGGTAGCTGAACTTGGTCAGTGCCCCGGTGCCCAGGCCGAGTTGGACGATGTGACGGGGCGTGCGGTTCAAGAGCATCCACGCCATCATCTGCTGGGCGTATTCCAGTTCGATCCAGTCGGGTTTGCGGATGCGCATGGCGCCTTGCACCCACTCGGTCCCGAAATGCAGGTAGCGCACGCCTTCCAGTTCGGAGAGGGTCACGGGGGCATATTTGGGCTTGCGCGGTTTGCTGGCGTCGGCCTCCAGCTGTTGGCGGCGACGATTGGGACCGGCCTTGGTATTGGCCTGGGCTTCGATGGATTTTCTTCGGATGAGCATGATATGAATGAAACGGCGCGGCAGCCGGGGAGGCTGCCTGCGGATGCCGAATGATACCTTGCCTTGGGAGCCTGCCAGTGGCCGCTGCGCGCTTTGCGCATATCGACATGCGAATTCATTCCTTCTGCCGGGCGCGCGCGCATGTGAGGATGCGGACCTCATCATTTCCGGAGTTACCATGCCATTGGCTGCAATCATCAAGCGTATCGCCGCCGCTGCTGCGCTGGCCCTGGTGCTGGCCCCGCACGGCGCCAGCGCGCAGGACAAGAACAAGATCAAGGTCGGTATCTCGGTCGGCAGTGCCGAAGCCATCTTCGAAGTCGTCAAGAAAGTCGCTGCCCGCGACGGCCTGGAGATCCAGACCGTGGTCTTCAGTGATTACCTCCAGCCCAATGCGGCCCTGGCCTCCGGCGACCTCGACGCCAACGCCTTCCAGCACCGTCCCTACCTGGAAAGCCAGATCGCTGCGCGTGGTTACAAGATCGTGCCGGTCGGCTTGACCATCACGGCGCCGCTGGGCATCTACTCGCGCAAGTTCAAATCGGTGGACCAGTTGCCCAACGGGGCGCAGGTTGGCATCCAGAATGATCCGTCCAACGGCAACCGGGCGCTCCTGTTGCTGCAGAAGGCTGGCCTGATCAAGCTCAAGCCGGGCGTGGGCGAAAACGGTGTCAACGCCACCCCGCTGGACATCATCGACAATCCGCGCAAGCTCAAGCTGATCGAACTGGATGCGGCGCAACTGCCACGTTCGCTGGACGACCTGGCGGCCGCCTCGATCAACAATGACTACGCCTACAAGGCCGGCCTGTCCCTGCAGAAGGACACCATCGCCGTGGAAGATCCGCGCGGCCGTTACGCCAACATCATTGCCACCCGCGTCGAGGACAAGGACAAGCCCTGGGCCAGGAAGCTGGTGCAGGCCTACCAGTCGGGGGAAGTGCGCAAGTTCATCGAGACCGAGTTCAAGGGATCGCTGGTGCCGGCGTTCTGAGCCCCGCCTCAAACAATGCTCTTTGCACCGCCCGCCGTCTGGCCGGGCGGTTTTTTTTTGTGTGTTTCCCGTCGGGGTGGTGCGCTGGCGGCCGGTGCTCCATTAAACTTGCGCCATGTTCAAGAACCTCATCCTCTGCCTGAAGCTGGCCATCGTCTTCTGCGCCATCGTGTTTTTCGCGAAGGCGTTACAGTATTTGATCTTCAATGGCGGGTTTTCGGGGGAGTTTTATGACTATCTGTTCTTCCGGAAGTGAAATCGGCCCGGCATTACCATGATGCGGAATCAGATCAGGTATTGCTGTAGCCATGACGAGGGGTCGGCATGCGCATCATAGTGACCATCGATGACGAACTCTATGAACGTGCCGTGGAACTGGCAGATTCTTCCATGGAAAAGGAGGACTTGTTCCGCGAGGCCATCAAGACCTTTGTGCGCGTCCAGGCAGCCAAGCGCTTGGCAGCCTTGGGTGGCACCATGAAGGCTATGGCCGACATTCCCCGGCGCAAGGAAATATCCGCTCGATGAGGGGCGGCATGCTGGGCCTTTGGCAGCCCTGATGGAGAGCGCCGGGATTCTCAATCAGTCCGTGTTGAATGAGTGATCGCGCGTTGCCAAGCTCTTCCAGCGGGCCAGCTTATCCTCATACGCCAACGCCGCATGCGCCGGACTGCTCGACGGCAACACCACCACCCGATAGTTTTCCGCCTTGGCACCCAGCGCCTTGATCCCGATCTTGCCGGCGGTACCGCCATTGAAAGCGATGGTCTCCAATGCCGGCAGCCTGGCGATCAGCGTCAGCAAGTCATTGCCGCTGTGATCCCTGATTTCGCTGTCGAGACTGCCGATGCGCCTGGCGTGGGCAATGACGTCCCACAGGCCGATGCGATGCTGCAGCAAGGTGGCAAGCCTGGCGGCATAGTCCATCGCGTAAAGGTCGACCCCGATTACTTCGCCCACCAGTCGCCAGAAGGCATTGCGCGGATGCCCGTAATACTGCCGGATCGCCAGCGAAGCCGTTCCCGGCAGGCTGCCCAGGATCAGGATGCGCGTATCCGGCGCCACCACCGGCGCAAAGCTGGCCAGCAAGGGATCATTTGTGGCGATATCGGCAGCGCGGGCAGCCTCAAGGACAGGCGAAGGGGCGGCGGCAGAGGAAGGGCGAGCAGGCATGGAAACGGCCAGGATGAAAAGAATTTCAGCAAGCGCTACCTGCTTCGCAGTGCGTGCACAATGGCGCGGCTGCAGAGGCGTCAGGCTTGCGGCAAAATGCACAAGAATTCACATCTTAGCGTAAGCTGCCTTGGCGTCACGCGCCGGGCCATTCATTCAAGGGAAACTGAACATGACAGATAAAGTCATCATCGTCACCGGCGGCAGCCGTGGCATCGGCGCGGCCACCGCGCTGCTGGCAGCTCAACGCGGCTACGCCGTGTGCGTGAACTACGTTTCCAACCGCGAGGCCGCCGAATCGGTGGCCGGGCAGATCCGCGCCGCCGGCGGCCGCGCCATTACCGTCGCCGGCGATGTCTCCAAAGAGGAGGACGTGCTGCGCCTCTTCACCACCACCGACCAGGAGCTGGGCCGCGTCACCGCCCTGGTCAACAATGCCGGCATCCTGGAACACCAGTCACGCCTGGAGGCCATGAGCGCCGAACGCATCACCCGGGTGCTCATCGCCAACGTCACCGGCAGCCTGCTGTGCGCGCGCGAGGCGGTCAAGCGCATGTCCACCCGCCACGGCGGGCAGGGTGGGGCCATCGTCAACCTGTCGTCGATGGCCGCCAAGCTGGGCGGCCCCGGTGAATACGTGGACTACGCCGCCTCCAAGGGCGCCATCGATGCCTTCACCATCGGTCTGGCCAAGGAAGTGGCCGCCGAAGGCATCCGCGTCAACGCCGTGCGTCCCGGCCTGATCTATACCGACATCCACGCCAGCGGCGGCGAAGCGGGCCGCGTTGACCGGCTCAAGGATGCCGTTCCCATGAAGCGCGGCGGCACCGCCGAGGAAGTCGCCCATGCCATCCTGTGGCTGCTGTCGGAAGAGTCTTCCTATGCCACCGGCACCTTCATCGACGTCTCCGGCGGCCGTTGAGGCTACGCCCGGCCATTGAGCGAGGAGCCCTCCATGGACAGCACCAGCACCGTCACCCCGCGCCGCATCGATGTGCTGCTGGCCCGCTATGCCGAGAGCCATCGCCATCCGATGAATGAACTGATCCACTGCATCTGTGTGCCGGCCATCGTCTTTGCGCTGCTGGGGCTGTGCTGGATCGTCTCGCCCGCCGTGGCCCTGCTGGTGGCTGCCACTGCGCTGGCCTGGTACCTGCGCCTGTCGCCACCCTTTGCAGTGGGCATGCTGGCCATGTCGGCGGTGATGCTGGTGGTGCTGGCGCGGCTGCCCCTGGGAGCGGTCCTGCCGGTATCGGCGACGGTGTTCGTGCTGGCCTGGGTCGGCCAGTTCATCGGCCACCGCATCGAAGGCAAGAAGCCATCCTTCTTCGAGGACCTGCGGTTTCTGCTGGTGGGGCCCTTGTTCGTGCTGGCCTTGCTGTACCGGCGTTGGCACATCGCCTACTGAAGAAGTCCTTGCGGGAACGAATGCCGACGCGCGGCCTCTTTGTATTAAGATGTAAAGGAATGTGTGCTTGCGCGCCAGATGCGCGATCATGTTGCGTTCGCGCGGACGCTCGAATCCCCCCGCCGCCCGGAGACGGGCCAAATAGTTCTCAGTCGGAGTTTTTAGTATGAAGAAATTGCTTTTGATCGCAGCCCTGGGCTCCCTGGTAGCCGGCTGCGCAGTGACCCCCAACTCGGCCAGCGTCTACAACACCCGCCAGGCGCAGGGTGAGCAGACGGTGCGCATGGGCGTGGTCGAGTCGATCCGCAACGTGACCATCGACAAAGGCTCGTCCGGCGTCGGTACCCTCGGTGGCGCAGCATTGGGCGGCATCGCGGCCGGTTCCAACATCGGTGGCGGCAATGGTGCCCTGGCGGCCGGTATCGTCGGCGCACTGGCCGGTGGTGTCCTGGGCAACCAGGCTGAAGCCCACCTGAACAACCGTCCGGGCCTGGAAATCACCGTGCGCCTGGATAACGGCGAGCTGCGGGCCATCACCCAGGATGCAGATGAACCTTTCCGCATCGGCGAACGCGTGCGCCTGCTCTCCAACGGCCGTACCACCCGCGTGACGCACTGATTTTTGCGAAGCGTATGAAGAAGCAGGGCTGCGGCCCTGCTTTTTTTCGGCCATTTCGCCTGTTGCTTCACCTCTCTGGCAGCGGACCTGCGATTTCCGAGAGGGCATCAGGAGCCAGCTGCCTCGTCCTTCGGCTCAGGCTTGCGCACCTTGAGCAGCCACATGTAGATCACCGTCTGCAACAGCGCCACGGTACTGCCGACGATGACTTCGCCCACCCGCATCAAGGCCAGGTGCAGTTCCTGGCTCAGGCCGTTGCCGGTGAAGGCGGCCGAGAGCAGGATCACCACGGTCGCCGGTCCCAGCCGCCAGTTGCTCGGATAGTTCTGCAGCAGCATGGCCACCACCACCGCTGCAGTCAGCGCCACCAGCATGGCCAGAAAGGTCGGCCCGAATACCACCAGCGCAATGCAGGAAACGATGCAGCCGGAAATCGTGTTGATCAGCCGCGCCCTGAAATTGGCCTTGGCCACCGTCATGTCCGGCTCGGTCACGATGATGAGCGAAATCATGGCCCAGTAGGGTTCCTCGATGCCCAGCGCACGCAGCCCGTACCACAGGATCAGGCAGCCGGAGAGGATCTTGACCAGATAGGCGAGGGCGTTCTTGCGGGGATTGATGAAGTGCAATTCCATAGGCCGATGTTAACCAGCCCGGATCGTGGCTGCAAGCCGATATGAATGAAAACGCCGCCTGCGAGTGTCCCCGCAGGCGGCGCTGCTGCCAGCAGGCCATGACGGCCTGCCGGCACGGTCCGGCAGATGAACGAACTTACTTGGCGGCCATGGCCAGCAGCATGTCGTTCAAGCGCTTCACGAAGCTGGCCGGATCGGCCAGTGCACCGCCTTCAGCCAGCAGGGCCTGGTCATACAGGATGTGCGACCAGTCGTCGAAGCGCGCCTCTTCGTACTTCAGGCGCTGCACCAGCGGGTGGTCCGGGTTGATTTCCAGCGTGGGCTTGGATTCCGGTGCCGCCTGGCCGGCTGCCTTCAACATGCGCACCAGGTTGCCCGACAGTTCGTTCTCGTCGGCCACCAGGCAAGCCGGGGAATCGGTCAGGCGGAAGGTCACGCGCACTTCCTTGGCCTTGTCGCCCAGGGCGGTCTTCATCTTCTCGACCAGTTCCTTGTACTCGGCTTGCGTTTCTTCATGCTGCTTCTTCTCGGCTTCGTTTTCCAGCTGGCCCAGGTCCAGGCCGCCCTTGGCCACCGAGGCCAGCTCCTTGCCTTCGAACTCGGTCAGGAAGGACAGCATCCACTCGTCCACGCGGTCCGTCAGCAGCAGCACTTCCACACCCTTCTTGCGGAAGATTTCCAGGTGCGGGCTGTTCTTGGCAGCCTGGTAAGTCTCGGCAGTGACGTAGTAGATCTTGTCCTGGCCTTCCTTCATGCGGGCCACATAATCGGCCAGCGAAACATTCTGCACATCGCTGTCGTTGTGGGTGGAGGCAAATCGCAGCAGCTTGGCGATGCGCTCCTTGTTGGCCGCATCTTCGCCGATACCTTCCTTCAACACCTGGCCGAACTCGGTCCAGAAGGTGGTGTACTTGTCCTTCTGTGCCTGGTCTTCGCTGTTGGCCAGCTCTTCCAGCAGGCTCAGCACGCGCTTGGCCGAACCGTCGCGGATGGCGCGCACGTCGCGCGACTCCTGCAGGATCTCGCGCGAGACGTTCAGCGGCAGGTCAGCCGAATCGATCACGCCCTTGACGAAGCGCAGGTACACCGGCATCAGTTGCTCGGCATCATCCATGATGAACACGCGCTTGACGTAGAGCTTGATGCCGCCGCGCTTGTTGCGGTCCCACAGGTCGAACGGGGCGCGCGCCGGGATGTAGAGCAGCTGGGTGTATTCGCTGCGGCCTTCCACGCGGTTGTGGGTGTAGGCCAGGGGAGCGCCGAAGTCGTGCGAGACGTGCTTGTAGAACTCTTCATATTGCTCCGGCGTGACCTCCGACTTGCTGCGGGTCCACAGGGCGCTGGCCTGGTTGACCGTCTCCAGCTCGTCCTTCTGCACGGTTTCCTTCTTTTCCTCATCCCATTCTTCCTTGTTCATCAGGATCGGCAGGGAGATGTGGTCGGAATACTTGCGGATGATGGACTTGAGTTGCCAGGCGGAAAGGAATTCATCTTCGCCTTCACGCAGGTGAAGAATGATGTCGGTGCCACGGCCCGGCTTGGTGATCTGCTCAATCGAGAAGTCGCCCGCACCTTCGGATTCCCAGCGTACGCCTTCAGAGGCAGGGGTGCCGGCACGACGCGTCTCGACCGTGATGCGGTCGGCGATGATGAAGCCCGAGTAGAAGCCCACGCCGAACTGGCCGATCAGGGCCGCATCCTTCTGCTGGTCGCCCGACAGGCGCGAGAAGAATTCCTTGGTGCCCGACTTGGCGATGGTGCCCAGGTGCGAGATGGCCTCGTCCCGGTTCATGCCGATGCCGTTGTCGGAGATAGTGATGGTGCGCGCTGCCTTGTCGAAACTGATCTTGATCTTCAGTTCCGGATCGTCCTCGAACAGGCTGCCATTGTTGATGGCCTCGAAGCGCAGCTTGTCAGCCGCATCCGAAGCATTGGAGACCAGCTCGCGCAGGAAGATTTCCTTGTTCGAATACAACGAGTGGATCATCAATCGCAGCAGTTGCTTGACTTCGGCCTGGAAGCCCATGGTCTGTTTTTCGGTTGCCATGTGGTTGTCCTTATTGAAGAAATGGATGAGTGAAATAGGCAGAGGTAATCGTCTGTGGGCAGGATATAGGGAGAGACTTGTGGTTTTTCAACCGCAATTTTTGGCATTTTTGTTCACTTCGTGAGCATTGGGGTATTTCCTGATGGCACGAAGCCAACAAGCTGACGATAATTGCCGAAATTAACTTTTATCAAGTCAATTGAAATTAAACGGTTTTTTGTTGCTATTTGTAATTGAGTAGCAATCCGCCGGTGATAAAATTGTTTTGACAAAATGGTAACAATTTCGATCATGGTGATCGAACAGATGTGCAGGCCGGAGCTTCCCAAGAAAAAGAACAGGAGTGCCCGGCTTGATGACGGGAATCGCAGCGGGCTGACGATTCTTTCCTGGGATGCGGGTTGGGTAGGGGAGGCCGGTGGGATGCCGGCTGATCGTGTTGATGAGAGTTCTCAAAAGCAAGCGTTTCATACTGGGCGTTTCATTGGGCTTGGCCGCGCATTCTGCGCCCCAGGCGGCTGACAAGCCGCCGACCGCTGACGCCGCGGCCGCCGTGCAAGCCACACCGGCCACACCGGCCACCTTCGACAACAAACTGGACGCTCCGCCGCAAATCCGGCTGGGCGCCGATCCGGCCGGGCCATCGGCGACGGACTATCGTCTGCCGGGTTTGCCCGCCGACACCCCGCCGCCTTCGGCCCAGGACGAAATCCTGCTGTTGCTGCGCCAGTCCGACCCGGACTTCGCGGGCAACCAGATCGTCCTGCCGCAGATCAGCATCGTCACCGAAGGCGAGACGGTTGCGGACCTGAGCCTGCGCAGCGTGCTCGACCTGGCGCTCAACAACAGCTACAGCTACGCCGCCACCGCCGCCCAGGCCGACCAGGCGCGCTATGCCTCCAAGGCCACCGCCGGCCAGTTCGGCCCGACCCTGGATGTACGGGCGCAGAAGGGCAATGAATATTCGTCGCCGTCCTCGGTGATCGACCCCAATACTGGCCTGATCCAGCGCGCCTCGTACCACAAGCGCTGGGACGTGACCCTGATCGGCCGCCAGCCGATCTTCGCACCCGGTTCGTATTACGACTACCGCAAGAGCAGCTCGCTGGCCGACGCCGCCGACCTGCGCCGCGACGACGCCCGCGAGACCCTGTATTACAACGCCATCAAGGCGTATTACGACGTCATGCGCGCCTATGCCACGCTGTCGTTCTCGCGCAGCTACGCCCAGCGCATGGGCAACTTGCTGGATTACATGAACAAGCGCCTCGAAGGCGGCGGCGCCAGCCGCATCGACTTCGAACGCGTGCGCGGCCGCTCGCTGACCGCCCAGTCCGCCGTGGCCGAGGCCGAAGGGGCGCTGGAAAGCGCCATGGTGTCGCTGAACCAGATCACCGGCCGCAAGATCGAGCAGATCGAAGTGCCGGACCACATGATGCCGACCGTGCCGGACACCTCCAAGCTGGCCCTGCAGGATGTCTACGAGACCAACCCCGGCGTGCGCGCCGCGCGGCGCGACGTGGATGCGGCCAACCAGGAGCTGAAGTCGGCGCGCGCCAAGTTCTCGCCCACGCTGGCCCTGGAATGGACCCAGACCAAGACCCGGGGTGCGGGCGGTGCCATCGATACCACCGACAACAGCCTGCAGCTGACCACCGACCGCCGCCTGATGATGGTGGTGAGCATGAACCTGCTCAATGGCGGCTCGGACCTGTATTACACCAAGCAGGCTGGTGCCAAGTACGTCGAAAAGAGCAATACCGCGCTGGACCTGGAACGTAAATTGCGTGAGCAGATCGAGATCAATTACCGCACGCTGGGCGCGGTGAGAAAGCGCATGGAGATTTCGCGCCAGGCCTATCTGACCAATGCCAACGTGGCCGATGTCTTCCTGGAGCAGCTCTCCACCGGCAGCAAACAATTGCTGGATGTGCTGGACGCCTACCAGCAGGCCTACCAGGCACGCATGGATTTTGCCAACCTGCTGTTCCAGCAGGCCGACCTGAGCTACCAGATCCTGCGCAACACCGGTCGCGCATCGGCACTGGAAACCCTGCCCACGCGGGCGTCCAACAAGACGGGGGAATGATGGAGGGCGGCAAGGAACAGAACTTCTGGCCAGGCTTCGTGGACGCGTTGTCCAACGTGGTGCTGGTGATGATTTTCGTGGTGGTGGTGTTCGTGGTGACGCTGTTCTACTACTCGCAGAAGCTGGCCCAGATGAAGGTCAGCAAGCTCATCTCGCAAGGCCAGGTGCAGGTCGTGGGCGAGTCCAAGGCCAAGAAGACCGACACCATCGCCACCGCCGACAGCACCAGTACCAACAGTGCCGAAACCCCCGGCGAGAGGGAGAAGGCGCAGGAAATCGAACAATTGAAGCGCGAAGTGGCCAGCCTCAAGGCCAAGCTGGCCGCGCCGCCCCTGCAGTCCGACAACGGCAGCCTGCGCAGTTCCGCCGCGCCCTCCAGCCCCAATGCGATCCAGGTCAAGACCGAACCCAACGACAAGGAAGTCGCGCCCGGCCTGCGTATCGACGCCAACGAGAAAGCGGTGACCCTGAACTTCGACGCCGACTCCACCCAGTTGAATGACGAGGGCACCAAGGCGCTCGACAAGAGCATCGGCGACTGGGTACGCCGCGCCAAATCCAGCCAGGGCAAGATCGTGGTCACCGGCGTGATCGGCAGTGGTGCCTACAGCGAGAGCCGGCGCCGCGCCTTCTATCGGACCGTTGCGGTACGCAACTACCTCATCGACGCCGGCGTGGACAAGGAACGCGTCACCAGCCGCGTGGCCACCGATGAAAACGGCAGCGGCAATGATGCCCGCGTGATCGTGCAATACCAGGCCTCGGCAAAATGACGCTCTCGCTCAAGCCCGGCACCGGCCACGGGATCCGTTCCCGCAGCAAGGGCTTCATGCGCCGCGTGGCGCCGCGCCTGGACCGCCGCCTGGGCGAGCTGCAGGCCATGCCGCGCCCGCGCCTGGCGGTGCTGGCCTGCACGCTGCTGCTGGCCTTGCTGGTGATCTGGTCGATGCTGGCGCCCATTGACATGGTGGTGCGCGGCAGCGGGCGCATCGTCGCCTCTGAACACAACCAGGTCATCCAGCATCTGGAAGGCGGCATCGTCTCGGCCATCCTGGTGCGCGAGGGCGCGGTGGTCAGGAAGGGCCAGACCCTGATCTCGATAGCCGATGTGCGCGCCAATGCCGATCTCGGTGAAGGCCGCGTCAAGATCCTCGGCCTGCGCGCCAAGATCGCGCGCCTCTCGGCCGAAGCGGCCGGCGCCACCAGCCTGCAGATGCCGGCCGACCTCGAACACGATGACCCGGCCGTACAAAGCGAGCAAGCTGCCTTCGCCGCGCGCTCGGCCAAGCTCATGCAGGAAATGTCGGTGCTGCGCGAGCAGGCCGCGCAACGCCAGGCCGAACTGGGCGAAGCGGTCAGCCGCCAGAAGAGCCAGGCCAGCGAACTGGACCTGGCGCAGCGCCAGTACAAGCTCATCCACAACATGCTCGAACGCAATGCCGCCTCGCAGCTGGAAGACATCCAGGCCGCCGCCCGCGTGCAGGATGCACAGAGCAAGCTCTCGGCCAACGATGCCATGATCCCGCGCCTGAAAGCGGCCATCGCCGAATCGCAGGCCAAGATGGGCGAAGCGTCCTCGCGCTTCCGTTCGGACGCCCGCGCCGAACTCACGGCGGCGGAAACCGAACTGGCGCGCCTGCAGGAAGAAATCAAGTCGCGCAATGACCGCGTCTCGCGCTCGGAGGTGAAGGCCCCCATGGATGGCGTGGTCAACCGCGTCATGATCAATACCGTGGGCGGCGTGGTCCGTCCGGGCGACCCCATCATCGAGATGACCCCCAGCGACGACAAGCTGGTCATCGAAGCCCGCATCTCCCCCACCGATCGCGCCGAACTGGCCGCCGGTGCCAAGGCGCGGGTGAAGGTCTCGGCCTATGACTATGGCGTCTATGGCGCCATGGAAGGCGTGGTCACCGAGATCAGTGCCGACACCGTGCCGGACGAAAACAATCCCCGCGGCGAGCGCAGCTATCGCATCAAGATCGCCGTGCAGCGCGGCGACAACGAACTGCAGCGCAAGCTGGCGCTGATGCCCGGCATGACCGCCAGCGCCGACATCATCGTCGGCCGCCGCACGGTGTGGCAGTACCTGATGTCGCCGCTGTCACGCTTCGGCCAGGGTGCCCTGCGGGAGCCGCGATGAACTGCACCGCCCAGCAAAAATTGATGTATTGCTCGCCGCAAAGCCGCATCCACAAAGGCTTTGCGGCGGTTGACGTTTTCTGCACCATCCCCTTTCCCTGCGTTCTTTTTTCCGGAACCTCGCACGTATGAAAAACCTTCGCCAGTTCTACGCACTTGCCGCCATCCCGACGCTCCTGCTGCTGTTGGGCGCTTTCCTGTTCCGGGGATTCGTGGGGCATGCGATCCAGATCAATCCCTTCCTGAACCTGTTCATCATCGCGGTGGCGGTGTTCGGCATTGGCCTGATCGTCTACAACCTGTATCGCGTCAACTGGGAATACGACAAGCTGATGCAGTTCTACGACCGCACCAAGGCGGGCGAATCGATGGACAGCCTGGTGAAAGCACCTGAATTCGAAGGCACCGAGATCGGCCAGGTGCTGGTGTCGGTGGCCAGCACCAAGGGCCGGCTGACTTCCCGTATCGAGCAGGAAACCATCGAAGGCTCGCTGCATGACCTGCGGGCGCACCTCGATGCCAAGACCGAATTCCCGCAATTCCTGACCGGCTTCATGATCGCGCTGGGCCTGCTCGGTACCTTCATCGGCCTGCTCGAAACCCTGGTCAGCACTGCGGCCTTGATCGACGGCTTCGGCAAGGCCAGCACGGCCGGCGACATGGATGCCTCCTTCATGCACCTGGTGGCCGACCTGCAAAAACCGCTGGCCTCGATGGGTACCGCTTTCTCGGCCTCGATGTTCGGCCTGATCGGCTCGCTGGCGCTGGGCCTGACCCTGACGCCGCTGCGTGCGGCCAGCAAGAAGCTGGTCACCCGCGCCCGCGAATGCATCAGCGACATGGTGCAGCACGTGGTGCACGACATGAGCGGCCCGGCGGCCACCCAGCGCCAGGGCGTGTCGGAAACCTTCCTCGCCGAATTCCTGCAGGACCTCATGGTGCTGCAGCGCGAATCCATCATGGCCGCGCGCAACAGCTCGGAAGCGTCGCTGCAGGCCGGCATCAAGCTCGAAGGCCTCAACGACCGCTTGAACAACATCGTCCAGCTCTTCAACGACAGCATGGAAGAATCGCGCAGCCTGCGCCAGCTGGTCGCCTTCGGCCCGCGCATGCACGAGACCGCGCAGCAGACGCTGGAAGAAATCCGCAACGTCGGCCAGTTGATCAACACCAAGATCACCTCGGCGCGCGATCTCTCCGACAGCCTGTCCTCGCTGGAAGAACGCCTCTCGGTCAATGGCGACATCGCCAACCGCACCTTCGAAGTGCTGCCGCAGATCGTCACCACCATCCAGGCCGGCCAGCTGGCGCTGTCTTCTGCGCTCAATTCGCTGCAGACCCAGCAGGGCGAGATTTCCAACATGAACGAAAAGAACGCGCAGAATATCGCGCAGCTGCCGGCATTGCTCAACCAGATCTCGGTGCGCCTGGCCGACGAGATGGGCGCCATCCAGTACCAGGGCGAACTGCAGGCTACCGTGGCAGCACGCCTGAACGAACTGGGCAACACCATCGGCGAGAACTCCAGCAACATGGCGCGCGATGCGCTCTCGGCACGCCAGCTGCAGATCGACCTGGCCAAGCACATGGCCATGCAGAACGACCGCGTCAAGAACCTGGGCGCCATCCCGCAATCGCTGACCTCGATCACCGAAGCGCTGATGCGCCAGAACATCAACTGGCAGACCGTCATCGAAGAAATGCGCAGCGGCCGCCAGACCATGGTCAAGGACCTGCGCCTGGAGCTGCGCGAAGCCATCCGCGAACTCACCGCCACCAATCGCGGCGGCCAGGCCTGATGCCGGCCTGACGACGACCGCCACCCACCATGAACGCCAGCGAACAGGTCCACATCGATCAGCCGCAAGTCCGCACGGACCTGCGCGCCGATCCCACTTACCTGACGCTGCTGCGCGCCTATGGCAGCCGCTTCGTCGAGATCATCGTGGCCGGCATCCTGGTCAACCTGCTGGGTTTGCTCATGCCGCTGTATTCGCGGCTGATCTACGACAAGGTGCTGGGCAACCACATCCCGGAAACGCTCTGGGCGCTGACGCTGGGCATGCTGCTCTTCATCGGGCTGGAGCTGGTGTTGCGCATCATCCGCGTGTATTACACCGAGCAACTGGCGGGGCGCCTGGATGGCGAGTTCGACGAAGTCTCGGCGCGCCGTTTGCTCACGGCCAAGGTGCAGGCGCCAGTGGGCGTGGTGCTGGCGCGCTACCGTGATCTCTCGGCCGCGCGCGACCTGCTCTCATCGAACTACATGCTGCTGCTGGTGGACCTGCCTTTCCTGGCGCTGTACCTGGTGGTGCTGGGCCTGATCGGCGGCCACATGGTGTGGGTGCTGCTGGTGGGCGGAGGGCTGCTGGTGGGCATGCAGCTGCTGTTGAAAGTCCCGGCCAATGACTACGCGCATGCGGCCATGAAGGCGGGTACCGGCAAGGTGGATAAACTGGCCAGCATCGTCTACGGCATGGAAACGCTCAAGACCACGCCGCTGCAAGACCGCCTCATGCGCGCCTTTCTGGCCGATGCCGGCGCCAATGCCGTGGCCCAGGCCAAGAGCCGCTTCTGGATGAACACCAGCTATGCCATCTCTACCGTGGGCTACACCTTCATCTCGGTGGCCACGCTGGTGGTAGGTGTCTATCTGGTGGAAGACAACCTGCTCACCGTCGGTGCGCTCATCGCCTGCTCGCTGCTGATCAGCCGCGCCACTACGGTCCTGTCGTCGCTGGCGGCGTTCTTGGGCCGCATCGAGATGTTCCGCCGTGCCCGCGCCGAGTTCGACCAGCTCTTTGAAGAACAGGAGCAGACCCCGACCGCCGATGTGCTGCGCCAGGAGATGCGTGGCCTGATCCAGGTCGGCAACCTGCTGCTGCACCTGGACCACAAAGAAAACGCCACCCTGAAGAACATCTCGCTGACCATCCAGCCCGGCGAGAAGGTCGGCCTGGTGGGCCGCTCGGGCTCCGGCAAGTCCACGCTGCTGCGCGCCCTGGCCGGCTTGCACAAGCCCGACGAAGGGCATGTCCTCATCGACGGCGTGGCCGTAACGGCCTACGCGCCCGAGGTACGGATGCGCTGCATCGGCTTCAAGCCGCAGGAACCCTTCCTCTTCGATGGCACGGTGGCGGCCAACATTTTCGTGGGTGACCGCGTGCCGGGGCAGGTCTATGAGGCGGCGCTGGCGGTGTCTTCGCTGGATGACCTGATCGCGCGCGGCGAGCTGCGCCTGGACCAGGCCATCAAGGCACCCGGCAATCTCTCCGGTGGCCAGCGCCAGATGGTGGCATTGGCGCGCGTGATCGCCTGCACCCCGCGCATCCTGCTGCTGGACGAACCGACCACCGGCGTGGACCAGCAGACCGAGGCCCGCATCATCGAGCGACTGGCAGCCTATGCCGGCCCGCGCACGCTGGTGGTGGCCACCCATAGCCCGGCGCTGTTGCGCCACGTGGACCGCATCATCGTCATCGATGGCGGGCGCATCGTGGCAGACGGACCGCGCGACCAGATTTTGCAGTGATCCTGCCCGGCAGGATCACCTTGAACCAGATTCAGTTTCAAATTCAGTTTCAGATTCAGATCCGACATCCGAACGATCTTCGATAGCGAGGAAACATGGCAACCGCAAGCTCATCACAAGCGAACTCCGCGGACAAGGTAGCAGGACCCGTGCGCGTGGTCATGCCCGACCAGGCCGGCAGCTTCCAGGTCAGCGCCACCCGCGCGGCCGTGCAGCACGTGCAGGTGGTCGACGTGGACATGGTGCTGCACATGGCCGATGGCACCAAGGTGGTGCTGGCCGGCGGTGCCATGGAGGCCATGGACGACAAGTCCAAGGTCAAGTTCACCGACATCAGCGCGGACACCGGCAAGCTGCTCGATACGGTGGGCAAGATCTCGCTCAAGCCCAATGACCAGTCGCGGGTGCTCAATTCCGATCCGGTGGTCTCGCCGCCCAACGTGGCGCCGGCCCAGCAGGTGACGGTGGACCGCAACTCGGCCAGCATCGGCAACGAAGGCGCGACCCAGTTCGCCCAGATCATCAGCGACAATTCGGCCTCGCTGACCAGCAGCAGCGGCACGTCCAAATCCTCCACCTCGGCCGGGGCGGTGGTCGGTGGCGATACCACGCACACCACCGTCGGTGCCACGGCAGCGGCAGCACAAAACCTGGTGTCCAATACGCCGCCGGTCTTTTCGCCCCAGATCAATCCGAATTCCAACGACGCGCCGACCAAGCCGACGGAACCGCAGCTGCCGCCGGAACGCCCGGGTAGCAAGCCCTCCACCATCGTGGTCGATCCGTCCCAGCCGTCCATGGCGATCAAGCTGGTCAACCTGGCCACCACCACCCAGACTGGCGACACGCTCTACGGCAGCGGCGGCATTCCTGTCTCGGCCACCGATGCCGGGCTGCCCTTGCAGTTCAGTACCCAGGTCATCAATGCCCCTGACAGCGTGCGTACCATCTACGCGGCGGGCAACAATGCCGGCACCTTCATCAAGGTGTTCGATGTCACCATCACCGGCAATGGCACGGTGCTGTCGGTGACGGTCTCGGGCGTGCCGGCGGGCATGTCCATCGTCAACGGCACCGACCTCGGTGGCGGACGCTTCCAGATGACGGTAGCCGCCGGCCAGACCGACTTCCCGATACAGTTCCAGTACAGTACGGTGGAAGCCAACTCATCCTCACCGGTACACCAGGCCTTCGACCTCAGCTTCACCACCGTGGTGGCCACCTCCAATGGCCAGCTCACCCTGAACGATACACGCCACGTGGCCGTCAAGGATGCCACCGGCTATGGCGACCTGAGCTACCTCGATCCGGCCACCGGCGACCCGGTGCTGGTGCTGCCGGCCCAAGGCCTGCCGCACGAAATCCATGCCGGCAACGGCGGTGTGACGGTCTATGGCAGCAATGCCAATGACCTGCTCTACGGCGGCAGCGGCAACGACGTGCTCATCGGCGGGACCGGCAATACCTTCTTCCAGGGCGGGGCAGGGGCCGACCAGATCGTGGGCGGTGTCAACAGTACCGGCACCAATGTCAACACGGCCAGCTATGCCGGTTCCTCGGCCGGCGTGACGGTCAACCTGGTGACCGGCACCGGCACCGGCGGCGATGCCCAGGGCGACCAGCTGAGCAATATCCAGAACCTGCGCGGCAGCGCCTTCGACGATACCTTCGTGGCCAATGCGGCGGTCAATCGGCTCGACGGTGGCAGCGGCGGGTCCGATACAGTGTCGTACACTTCATCGAACAGTGCCGTGACAGTCAACCTGGTCACCGGCACCGGCACCGGCGGATACGCACAGGGCGACACCTATACACATATCCAGAACGTCATCGGCAGCGACTACAACGATGTCTTCGTGGCCAGCGGCGAGGCCAACCGTTTCGATGGCGGGCTGGGGTCCAACACGGTGTCCTATGCCAGCTCCAACGCCGGGGTGAACGTCAACCTGCAAAGCGGCGTGGGCAGCGGCGGGGCGGCAGCGGGCGATACCTACGTGCGCATCCAGAACGTCATTGGTACCGCCTACAACGATACCTTCGTGGGCAGTGCCGACGTCAACAGTTTCGATGGTGGCAGCGGCGGCAGCGATACGGTCAGCTATGCGGGTTCCACGGCCGGGGTGTCGATCAACTTCGTCTCCGGACGCGGCACCGGCGGCTATGCCGAGGGCGACAGCTACAACCACATCCAGAATGCGATTGGCTCAGCCTACAATGACGTCTTCATCGCCGGCGTGGACAGCGTGCACTTCGACGGTGGCAGCGGCGGTTCCGATACGGTGAACTACGGTGCCTCCACCGGTGCGGTCACGGTGAACATGATCACCATGAGCGGCAGCGGCGGCTACGCGCAGAACAATACCTACACCAACATCCAGAACATCGTCGGCAGCTCCTACTCCGACACCTTCATCGCCAGTGCTGCCGCCAACAATTTCAACGGCGGACTGGGCGGTTCGGACACGGTCAGCTATGCCAGTTCCAATGCCGCCGTCACGGTCGACCTGACCCACACGGACGGCACCGGCACCTTCGGCGGCTATGCCCAGGGCGACGTGCTGGCGCACATCCAGAACCTGGTCGGCAGCGCCTACAATGACACCTTCATCGCCAGCGCCGACGTCAACAATTTCAACGGCGGCGGTGGTTCCAACACGGTCAGCTACATCTTCTCGACCGGCGGCGTGACGATCGACCTGACCAATGCGATTGGTACCGGCACCGGCGGTTACTATGCCGCAGGCGACTCCTTCAGCAACATCCAGAACCTCATCGGCAGCGCCTACGACGACACCTTCGTGGCCAGCGCCGACGCCAATACCTTTGATGGCGCCGGCTCCAACCACAACCGCGTCAGCTATGCCGCCTCCACCACCGCAGTGACGGTGGACCTGAACTACGCCGACGGCACCGGCACCTCCGGCGGCTATGCGCAGGGCGACAAGCTCTCCAACATCCAGGATCTCACCGGCGGGGTCGGCAATGACACCTTCGTGGCCAGTGCAGCGGCCAACAACTTCGACGGCGGGGCCGGCTCGAACCGGGTCAGCTATGCCGCATCCAACGCCGGGGTCACGGTGGACCTGGTGCTGGGCAGCGGCAGCGGCGGCTATGCCGACAACGATACCTACGTCAACATCCAGAACGTCACCGGCAGCACCGCCAACGACACCTTCATCGCCAGCCTGGCGGCCAACGACTTCGTCGGCGGAGGCGGTACCAATACGGTCAGCTACGCCAAGGCCAGCGACGGCAATGGCGTCACCGTGGACCTGTTCCATGGCACCGGCAGCAATGGCTTTGCGGGGGGAGACACCTACAGCGGCATCCAGAACGTGATCGGCTCGGCCTACGACGACACCTTCATCGCCGACGGCAACACCAACGTCCTGGCCGGCGGGCTCGGTTCCAATACGGTCAGCTACGCCTTCTCGACGGCGGCCGTCACCGTCAACCTGGTCACCGGCAGTGGCAGCGGCGGCTTTGCTGCAGGCGATACCTACACCGGCATCCAGAACGTGGTGGGCTCCTCGCTGGACGACTTGGTCATCGCCAGCAGCGAAGCCAACAGCATCGATGGCGGCACCAGTACGGCCAGCTCGCACAACCGCGTCAGCTATGCCAGTTCGGATGCGGGCGTGACGGTAGACCTGAATTTCACCAATGGCAGCGGAACTTCCGGCGGTTACGCCACCGGCGACAAGCTCGCCAACATCCAGGATCTCACCGGCAGCAGCTTCGACGATACCTTCGTCGCCAGTCTGGCTGCCAACAACTTCGACGGTGGCGCCTCCTCGCACAACCGGGTCAGCTATGCCAGCTCGAACGCAGCGGTCACGGTGGACCTGAACTTCACCAACGGCACCGGTACCTCGGGCGGTTACGCGGCAGGCGATACGCTGACCAACATCCAGGACCTCACCGGCAGCAGCTTCGATGACACCTTCGTGGCCAGCAATGTGGCCAACCGTTTCGACGGCGGCACCAGCACGGCGAGCTCGCACAACCGGGTCAGCTATGCCAGGTCGGATGCGGGTGTCGTGGTCGACCTGAACTCCACCGACGGCACCGGCACCTCGGGCGGCTATGCGGCGGGCGATACCCTGGTCAACATCCAGGACATCACCGGCAGTGACTTCAACGATACCTTCGTGGCCAGTGCCGCCGCCAACAATTTCGAGGGCGGTGGCGGGACCAATACGGTCAGCTATGCGCGCGCCAATGACGGCGTCGGCGTCACCGTGGACCTGTTCCAGCACGTGGGCAGCAACGGCTTCGCGGCGGGCGATACCTACAGCAACATCCAGAACGTCATCGGCAGCAGCTACGCCGATCTCTTCATCGCCGACAACAACGTCAACAGCTTCACCGGCGGCGGCGGTTCCGATACGGTCAGCTATGCCAATTCGACGGCCGCCGTCACGGTTGACCTGGCCGGCGGAACCGGCACCGGCGGCTTCGCCCAGGGCGACAGCTACAGCGGTATCCCCAACGTCATCGGTTCGTCCTTCAACGACACCATCCTGGCCAGCAGCGTGGCCAATGTCATCGACGGCAGCGGCGGCACGCACAATCGCGTCAGCTATGCCAGCTCGGATGCGGCCGTCACGGTGGACCTGAACTTCACCAACGGCAATGGCACCTCGGGTGGCTATGCGGCCGGTGACAAGCTCTCCAACATACAGGACCTGACCGGCAGCGCCTTTGACGATACCTTCGTGGCCAGCAGCGTGGCCAACAACTTCGACGGCGGCACCGGCACCCAGCACAACCGGGTCAGCTATGCCAGCTCGAATGCGGCCGTCACGGTGGACCTGAACTTCACCAACGGCACCGGCACCTCGGGCGGCTATGCCACCGGCGATACCCTGACCAACATCCAGGACCTCACCGGCAGTATCTACGACGATGTCTTCGTCGCCAGCGCACTGGGCAACCGTTTCGACGGCGGTACCGGCTCGCTGCACAACCGGGTCAGCTATGCCAGTTCAACCGCCGGCGTGGTCGTCGACCTGAACTCCACCGACGGCACCGGCACCTCGGGCGGCTATGCCGCCGGCGATACCCTGGTCAACATCCAGGACCTCACCGGCAGTGACTTCAACGACACCTTCGTGGCCAGTGCCGCGGCCAACAATTTCGAGGGCGGTGCCGGGACCAACACGGTCAGCTATGCGCGCGCCAATGATGGCGTCGGCGTCACCGTGGACCTGTTCCAGCGTGCGGGCAGCAATGGCTTTGCAGCAGGCGACACCTACAGCAACATCCAGAACGTCATCGGCAGCAGCTACGCCGATCTCTTCATCGCCGACAACAACGTCAACAGCTTCACTGGCGGCGGCGGTTCCGATACGGTCAGCTATGTCAATTCGACGGCGGCCGTCACGGTCAACCTGGCCGCGGGAACCGGCACCGGCGGCTTCGCCCAGGGCGACAGCTACAGCGGTATCCCCAACGTCATCGGTTCCTCCTTCGACGACACCATCCTGGCCAGCAGCGTGGCCAATGTCATCGACGGCAGCGGCGGCACGCACAACCGCGTCAGCTACGCCAGCTCGGATGCGGCCGTCACGGTGGACCTGAACTTCACCAACGGCAATGGCACCTCGGGTGGCTATGCGGCCGGTGACAAGCTCTCCAACATCCAGGACCTGACCGGCAGCGCCTTTGACGATACGTTCGTGGCCAGCGGCGTGGCCAACAACTTCGACGGCGGCACCGGCACCCAGCACAACCGGGTCAGCTATGCCAGTTCGAATGCGGCCGTCACGGTGGACCTGAACTTCACCAACGGCACCGGTACCTCGGGCGGTTACGCGGCAGGCGATACGCTGACCAACATCCAGGACCTCACCGGCAGCATCTACGACGATGTCTTCGTCGCCAGTGCCTTGGGCAACCGCTTCGACGGCGGTACCGGCTCGCTGCACAACCGCGTCAGCTACGCCAGTTCCAACGCGGCGGTCACGGTGGACCTGAACTTTACCGATGGCACCGGCACCTCGGGCGGCTATGCGGCGGGCGACACCCTGGTCAATATCCAGGACCTCACCGGCAGCAACTTTGACGATACCTTCATCGCCAGTGCCGCCGGCAACGCGCTCGAAGGTGGCCTCGGCTCCAATACCGTCAGCTACGCCCGTTCGACCAGCAGCAATGCCACCGGTGTCACGGTGGACCTGAGCGCGGGCACCGGCTCGGGCAACTTCGCCCAGAACGATACCTACAGCAACATCCAGAACGTGATCGGCAGCGACATGGCCGATACCCTCACCGGCTTTGCCACGCCAGGCGTCACCTCGGTACTGACCGGCGGCAAGGGTGCCGACAGCATCACGGCGGTGGTCGCCAACCGGGCCGATACCTATGCGTCCTACGCGGGTTCCACGGCAGGCGTGAGCATCAACCTGCAGACCGGCGTGGGCACGGGAGGCGATGCCGCCGGTGACCGGCTCTACAACATCGACAACCTGATCGGCAGCAGCCTCAGCGATACCTTCTTCGCCAGCGCCAATGCCAACAAGCTCAATGGCGGCGCGGGTGGTTCCGATACGGTGAACTACTCGCTCTCCACCAGCAGCGACAGCACCACCGGCGTGACGGTGAACCTGTCCTCGGGCTCGGGCAGCGGCAACTATGCGCAGGGCGATACTTACGTCAACATCGAGAACGTGGTCGGCAGCGCCTTCAACGACACCCTGACCGGTTTCGCGACGTCCGGTACTCAATCGGTGCTGGAAGGCGGCGGCGGAGCTGACACCATCACGGCGGCTCTCACCAATCGTGGGGCGACCTATGCCTCCTATGCCGGTTCGGGCTCGGCCGTGACCATCGATCTCAAGAACGGCACCGGCACCGGCGGCGATGCCGACGGCGATACGCTGTTCAACATCGACAACGTCATCGGCAGCGCCTTCAACGACCTGTTCAAGGCCAGTACCCAGGCCAACAAGTTCGACGGCGGCAGCGGCGGCGTCGATACGGTGAGCTACGAGTACGATACCGGCGGCGTGACGGTGGACCTGACCAACACCCTGGCGGCCACCGGCACCTATGCGGTGGGCGACACCTTCACCAACATCGCCAACCTCACCGGCGGTTCGGGCAACGATACCTTCTATGCCAGCAGCGTGGCCAACAGTTTCAATGGCGGGACGGGCAACAACACGGTCAACTACACGCGCTCGGGCAGCACGCCGGTCGTGGTGGACCTGTTCCACGGCACCGGCAGCGGCGGCTATGCGGCGGGCGATACCTACGTCAACATCCAGAATGCCACCGGCAGCGCCGGCAGCGATACCTTCTACGCCAACAGCGCAGCCAATATCTTCAACGGCGGGGCAGGGGGCAGCGATACGGTGAGCTACCTGTATTCGACCGGCAGCGCGATTTCGGCCAGCCTGGTCGCGGGCGGCAGTGGCGGCGACGCCAGCGGCGACAGCTACGTCAGCATTGCCAACCTGGAAGGCAGCGCCAACGTCGACAGCACCCTGACCGGCAACAGCGCAGCCAATACTCTCTCCGCACGCGGCACGACGACGACCAACGTGCTCAGCGGCGGTGGCGCCAGTTCGGGGACCGATATTTTCAATGTCGTCGATGGCGGCACCAATACCGTCTCGGTCGGCACCGGCAACAACCTCATCAACGTCAGTGCGGGTTCCCACAGTGCGGCGGGCGCGAAGAGCGACATGGTCAACCAGACCACCGGCACCTCCAACATCAACACCATCAGCGGGGGCGCCGGGGTGACGACGCTGCACTTTGACGACCTGGGGTCGACGCTGAACCTGAGCAACTTCTCCAGCAAGGTCACCGGCATCACCACGCTGGACGTGAGTGCGGGCAGCGGCACCAACGTGATCATCACGGCCGATGACGTGCGCCAGATGGGCATGGCCGGCAGCGGCATCTCCAAGATCCTCACGGTCAAGATGAGTACCACCGAGAGCTTGCAGATCATGGCCAACGGCTCGGACCATTACGTCTACTTCCCCGGTTCGACCGACTATGCCTTCTACAACGCCAGCAACCAGGAAATCGCCCGCATCCACCTGGTGACGGCCTGATGGCCTGAGCGGGCAAGAGCGGGCAAGAGCGGGCAGGGCGATGGTCAGCGATCCATCGCCCGTTCCAGGAAGCGCCAGATGCCGGGGTCCGACATCCCGGCCACGTTGATGCGCATGCGGGTGGAGGGCAGCTGGGCGGGGGAGAACAGGCTGCCCGGCGCCAGCAGGAATCCTTCTTCCATCGCCTCTTCGGTCAGCACATTGGTATCGCGCCCGGTCTCCACCCACAGGAACATGCCGCAGGGCGGCGGATCGCCCACTTCCATGCCCATGCGTTCGAGCTGGCGCATGACCTTGTCGCGCGCACCGTTCAGGCGTGCGCGCAGGCGTTCGGCGTGCTTGCGGTAGTGTCCTTCGGAGAGCACCCGGTAGGCCACGCGCTCACCGATCTCGCCGGTGGTGAGGGTGGAGAGCAGCTTGCGGTCAGCCAGGCTGCGCGCCAGTTCGGCCGAGGTGGCGATGAAGCCCACGCGCAGGTTGGCCGAGAGCGTCTTGGAAAATCCCCCCAGGTAGATCACCCGCTGCAACTGGTCCAGCGCCGCGATGCGCGTGGCCGCCTGTACCGCGGAACCCGGATGCATGTCGCAATAGATGTCGTCCTCGACGATGATGAAATCATGTTCCTCGGCGATGCGCAGCACCTGGAATGCCTTGGCGGCCGACAGGGAAGTCGAGGTCGGGTTGTGCAGCACCGAGTTGATCACGTACAGCTTGGGCTTGTGGATCTCCGCCAGTTCGCGCAACTGGGCAATGTCCGGGCCATCGGCCAGGCGCGGGATGCCCACGATCTTGGCGCCCAGCGCGGCAAAGGAGCCGAACATCAGGAACCAGGCCGGATCATCCACGAACACCACATCCCCCGGCCGCAGGAAATGCCGCGCCACCGTATCGATGGCCTGGGTCACGCCCGTGGTCAGCACGAACTGGTCGGGGGCGGCGGCGATCTCCAGCTCGGCCAGTTTGAGCTGCAGCTGCTGGCGCAGCGGCAGGAAACCCAGCGGCGTGCCATAGCCCAGCAGCAGGGAAGGGTTGTCACGGCTGATGGCGCGCAGGGCGTTGGCGATCAGTTCGCCATCGAGCCAGTCCGGCGGCAGCAGGCCGCCACCGGGCATCTTGTGCGGCGGCATCTGGCGGAACATGTTGCGCACCAGCCAGACCACGTCCAGTCCACGCTCGGCCTCGGCGACCGCTTCGGCCTGCGCGGCCATGTTGCCGTAGCCGTTGGCAATGGCCACCCGCTCCTTGACATAAAAACCCGAGCCCCGGCGCGACTCCAGGTAACCCTGGGCCACCAGCCTGTCAAAGGCTTCCACCACGGTGAAGCGCGAGATCTCATGGGCATCGGCAAACTGCCGGATCGAGGGCATGCGCGCGCCGCCCCGCAGCAGTTTGTCGTCGATGCGGGCCCGCACGCCGCGCACGATCTGCTCCACCAGGGACTCGCCACCCTCGCGAATGAGCAGGGGCCAGCCGGGCAGGCCGCTGTCAGCGACAACTGTCTTGGCAGGGATGCTGCGCAGATGCTTGACTGTATTGGTCATTTTACCGTGACAATGTTTGAAACTATTTGGAAAAGTGTATAGGTACTGTACTGGTATTGTCGGCTAGGATGTCAGCCAATGCAAGAGTAAGTGACCTGGCGACAAAGTGCCCGGTGACGCGGTGAAGAGTGCTCTTGTTTCGCATCTTTTCGAGGAGACCATCGTCATGACCAGCCTGTCCATCCAAGCCAGCCAAGCCCCGCGCGCTGCCAGCGAACTGCTGCCCGGCCTGGGCGAGATCGAGCAGGCGGCCGGCATCGTCTATGCCGGCATGGCGCCGACCCCGCAACTGTGCTGGCCGCTGTTGAACCAGGCCCTGGGTGCCGAGGTGTGGGTCAAGCATGAGAATCACGCACCGACCGGCGCCTTCAAGGTGCGGGGTGGCATGGTCTATCTGCATCACCTGGCCCGGCAGCAGCCGCAACTGTCCGGCGTCATTTCCGCCACACGCGGCAATCACGGCCAGTCGGTCGGTTTGTCGGCGCGCCGCTTCGGCATTCCCGCCACCATTGTCGTGCCCGAGGGCAACAGCCGCGAGAAGAACGCCGCCATGCGCGCCCTCGGCGTGGACCTGATCGAACACGGCCGCGAATTCCAGGACAGCCGCGAGCACGCCCAGCGCCTGGCCCGCGAGCAGCAGCTGCACATGATCCCTTCCTTCCATCGCGACCTGGTGGCGGGCGTGTCGACCTACTGGATGGAATTGTTTGCCGCCCAGCCCGCGCTGGATGTGGTGCTGGTGCCCATCGGCCAGGGCTCGGGCATGTGCGGTGCGGTCGCCGCCCGCAATGCACTGGGACTCAAGACGCGCATCATCGGCGTGGTCTCGGCGCATGCGCTGGCCTACAAGCTCTCGTTCGAAGCGGGCCGCAAGATCGAGGCACCGGTCTCGACCTGCATCGCCGATGGCGTGGCCTGCCGCGTACCGGATGAGGCTTCGCTGCAGGTGATGCTGTCGCAGGTCGATGAGGTCGTGGCCGTCACCGATGACGAAGTGATGGATGCCATGAAGCTGGCCTTCATCGCCACCCACAACGTGGCCGAAGGCGCGGGCGCCTGTGCGCTGGCGGCCGCCCTGCAGCTGCGCACGCGGCTGCGCGGCAAGAAGATCGGCGTCACGCTTTCCGGCGGCAATGTCGACCATGACGTCTTTGCCGGTATCCTGGCGCGCCCCGGTGCGGCTGCCGATGCACTGCTGGCACCGGCCCAGGTGATGTCGCTGGCGCAGGCTGCGCAAAGGAGAAACGCATGATCGAAGCCTTGCTGCCGCTGATGTCGTTTGCCTTCGTCTCCTCCATCACGCCGGGGCCGAACAACATCATGCTGACCTCCTCGGGCATCTGGTTCGGCTTCCGTCGCTCGCTGCCGCACATGCTCGGTATCACTTTTGGCTTCGGCGTGCTGCTGGCCGTATGCGCATTCGGTATAGGCGAGCTGGTGGTGGCGGTGCCGCAAGTGGTGCTGCTGTTGAAGGCACTGGGCTGCGCTTATCTGCTCTACCTGGCCTGGCAGTTGCGCCGCATGGCCGTCTCCGGGGCGGGTGAGCGGGCGGTGCGGCCGATGTCGTTCCGGGCGGCCGCCATGTTCCAGTTCGCCAATCCCAAGGCCTGGGTGATGGCCATTACCGGTGCCTCGGCCTTCATGCCGTTGTTGCATGAGCAGTCCGGATGGCTGGCCATCCTGATTTATTGTGCGGTGTTCTGTGCCATCAACCTGCCTTGCGTGTCGGTGTGGGCCGGTGCCGGTGCGCTCTTGCGGCGCTATCTCGAACAGCCCCGGTGGCGCGCGATCTTTGCGGCAGTCATGATCTTGCTGACACTCTATTCGGCGCTGGCGATCTGGCTGTAGCAGCGGCAGAACATGGAAATCATTTATATCAATAACGCGTTTTGACCTCAGGGGACCCTCATGCAAGCCAGCAGCAAGACCAGCCACCCCGCAGCAGCGCCCGGTACTGGCACGGCCCGCCACGAAAGCCGCGGCATGTGGCTGGGCCTGATCGGCGTGGCCATCTTCAGCCTCACGCTGCCCTTCACCCGCATTGCGGTGGCCGAGCTCAACCCGGCCTTCGTGGCGTTCGGCCGCGCGGTCGTGGCAGGGGTCTGCGCATTGGTGCTGCTGGCCTGGATCAAGGCCCCGCGCCCGACCCGGCAGCAATTGCGCGGCCTCATCATCACCGCACTGGGCGTGGTGGTGGGCTTCCCGCTGTTTTCCTCGATTGCGATGCGTTATGTCCCGGCCGCCCATGGTGCCGTGGTGGTCGGTCTCCTGCCGCTGGCCACGGCCCTGTTCGGCGCGCTGCGCTTCGGTGAGCGGCCTTCCAAGGGCTTCTGGCTGGCGGCGCTGGCGGGCTCCGGCATCGTGATCGCCTTTGCCCTGCGCGAAGGGGGCGGCAGTTTCCATCTGGCTGATTTCGCGCTCTTTGCCGCCGTGGTCACTGCGGCCATGGGCTATGCCGAAGGCGGACGCCTGGCGCAGACCATGGGCGGCCAGAACGTGATCGCCTGGGCGCTGGTGGTGGCCTTGCCGGTGATGCTGCCGGTGTCGGTGTGGCTGGGCTGGCAGTATGGCGTAAGCGCCTCGTCGCCGGCCTGGCTGGCCTTTGCCTATGTGTCGCTGTTCTCGATGTTCATCGGCTTTTTCTTCTGGTACAAGGGCCTGGCCCTGGGCGGCATCGCCCGTGTAGGGCAGGTGCAATTGTTGCAACCTTTCATGAGCCTGCTGGGCGCGGCAGTGATCGCCCATGAAGCGCTGGATGCGAGCAACATGCTCTTTGCCCTGGCCGTGATCGTGGTGGTGGCCATCGGCCGCCGCATGGCGGTGCGCCGCTGAAGGCCGCGCAGGCAGGGTGCGGCAAGCCGCTGACGCAGCTCTGACCGGGTTTGCGAGCCGAAATAGTTCAGCTGGGTCGGGCTAAAGCGGCCGTTTTTTGAGATAATCGAACACTTGTTTTTTCACATTTTGTCAACGCGCAACGCGCGAGCCATTGGCCTTTTGCCTTTTGGTCGCAAGCGGGCGCTGTCCAACAGGGAGTACCGCATGTCCGTCTATGAAAAGCTGAAAGCACTGAACATCGAACTGCCCGCCGTGGCCACCCCGGCAGCAGCCTATGTGATGTATGCACAAACCGGCAATACCGTCTTCCTCTCCGGCCACCTGGCCAAGAAGGATGGCAAGGTATGGGTTGGCCAGCTGGGACGCGACATCGGCACCGACGACGCCAAGCTGGCCGCGCGCGCTGTGGCGGTGGACCTGATCGCCACCCTGCAGGCGGCCTGTGGCGGCGACCTGACCCGCGTCAAGCGCATCGTCAAGCTGATGAGCCTGGTCAATTCGACCGGTGAATTCACCGAACACCACCTGGTGACCAATGGCGCTTCCGAGCTGATCGGCGAAGTCTTCGGCGACGCCGGCAAGCACGCCCGTTCCGCCTTCGGCGTGGCGCAGCTGCCCATGGGCGCTTGCGTCGAAATCGAAATGATCGCCGAGATCGCCTGATCGCCTTGCATGACAGGGCAGTGGCGGCCACAGAAGCCGCCCGGCCCATGACCTCACCACCGAATACAGACTGAACGACCCGTATGAAACTCGAAAATCCCGCACCGCTGCAGTGGCAGTTCTCCCAGCGCGCCGAAGCCATGAAGAGCTCGGCCATCCGCGAAATCCTGAAGGTGACGATGCGTCCGGACATCACCTCCTTCGCCGGCGGCCTTCCCTCGCCGCTGACCTTCCCGGTCGAGCACATGAAGACCGCCTTCGACCGCGTGCTGAGCCAGCAAGGCAAGATGGCCCTGCAGTACGGCCCCACCGATGGCTATCTGCCGCTGCGTGAGTGGATCGCCGCGTCGCTCTCCACCGATGGCGCACAGATCACTGCCGAACAGGTGCTGATGGTCTCCGGTTCCCAGCAAGGCCTGGACCTGCTGGGCAAGGTGATGATCGACGAAGGCAGCAAGGTGCTGGTCGAGACCCCGAGTTATCTGGGCGCACTGCAGGCCTTCTCGCTGTATGGTGCCAAGTTCGAGTCGGTGCCCAGCGACGAATTCGGCCTGCAACCCGAGACCATCGAAGCCATCGCCAGCGGCGCGCGCATGCTGTATTCGCTGCCCAATTTCCAGAACCCGACCGGCCGCACCCTGCCCACAGAGCGCCGCTTCAAGCTGGTGGAAACCTGTGCCCGCCTGGGCCTGCCGCTGATCGAGGATGATCCCTACGGTGCCCTGAGCTACCAGAATGCGCCGCTGCCCAAGATGCTGTCGATGAATCCGTCGGGCGTGATCTACATGGGTTCCTTCTCCAAGGTGCTGACCCCCGGCATCCGCCTGGGCTACGTGGTGGCGCCGCGTCCGCTGATCCTGAAGATGGAGCAGGCCAAGCAAGCCACCGACCTGCACACTGCGCAGCTGACCCAGATGGTGGTGTACGAAGCCATCAAGGACGGCTTCCTGGACCAGCACGTGCCGACCATCCGCAAGCTCTATGGCGACCAGTGCCAGGCCATGCTGGACGCCCTGCAACAGTACTTCCCGGCCAGCTGCAGCTGGAGCAAGCCGGAAGGCGGCATGTTCATCTGGGTGACGCTGCCCGAGCACCTCGATGCCAGCGCGCTGTTGAACGAAGCAGTGGAACAGGAGAAGGTCGCCTTCGTCCCCGGCGCCCCGTTCTACGCCAACGTGGCGCAGAAGAACACGCTGCGCCTGTCCTTCGTGACCGTGCCGCCGGAGCAGATCCGTGCTGGTGTGGAGCGCCTGGGCAAGCTGATCGCTTCCAAGCTGTAAGCAGGGCTGAGCGTTTCACGGATGAAGATCGCCAATCTGCCCTTCGGCACCACCGACTGGAGCCAGATCCCCGCCACCGAGCATGCCGGCGTGACCGGTACGGCCTGGTGGCGCACCTGCCAGTTCGGCGACCTGCGCGTGCGCATGGTCGAGTACACGCCGGGTTACCTGGCCGATCACTGGTGCGTAAAAGGACATGTGCTGCTCTGCCTGGAAGGGGAGCTGCATACCGAGCTGGAGGATGGCCGCACGTTTGTCCTCAAGCCGGGCATGAGCTATCAGGTGGCCGATGATGCTGAGCCGCACCGGTCGTCGACGGCGGTGGGGGCGAAGTTGTTCATTGTGGATTGATTGGCAGAGGTAGCGCGGTTTGCACGAACGCATGCTTGACGAGGCCCGCATCGGAAACGATGCGGGCCTTGTTGTTGATGCACTCCCTGATTCACTGATCCAGCTTGAGCGTCTCCCCATGCTTGAGCGTCACGAACTGCTCTTGCGGCAGCCCGGCTTCACGCAGGGCCTTGGCCAGTTCCCTGGGCGGCTCGTCGAGCGGATCGTCGGCCAACTCGAAGGTACCCCAGTGAATGGCGACCGATCGCTTGGCCCGCACGTCCTCATGGATCAATACGGCCTGGGCCGGGTCCACGTGCTGGTTCTGCATGAACCAGCGCGGCGCGTAGGCCCCGATGGGGATGAGCGCCAAATCGAATCGGCCGAAGCGTTCGCCGATGTCGCGGAAGTCCTTCGAATAGCCGGTATCCCCCGCAAAATAAACCGAGAAGGGCTCGGCACCCGCTTGCTGCGCCGCCGCCTGGATGACCCAGCCACCCCACAAGGTCTCTGAACGGTCGAACACGCCACGCGCCGACCAGTGCGTGGCGGGGACGAAGTAGATGTCCAGGTTGTCCAGCCCGGTCTTGTCCCACCAGTCCATTTCCTTCACGTTGGTGATGCCCAGCGCCAGGAACCAGTCACGCACCCCCAGCGGCACCAGGAACAGCGGCGGCCCGCCTGCCTGAAGATTCAATTGCTCCACGCTCGCCTGGTCCAGGTGGTCGTAATGGTTGTGCGAGATCACCACCACGTCGATATGCGGCAGCTCGCTGATCTGTACCGGCAGCGGCACCTTGCGCGATGGTCCGATGAAGGAGAAGGGCGAGGCCCGCTGCGAGAACATGGGATCGGTCAGCACGTTCTTGCCTCCCAGTTGCACCAGCGCCGTGGCATGGCCGATCCAGGTCACGCTGGGACTGCCGTGGTTGGCCTTGAGCCAGGCCAGGTCGGGCTTGACGACGGGAAACTGGTAATTGTTGTCGGGCGGCTTGGGCAGGCCCTGGGTCAGGCGCTCCCACTGCCATTTCAAGAGGGAACCGCGTTCGGGCTGCGGGTAGTTGTTGCGAAACCCCGTCTCGGTGCGATTGCTCTTGTTGGGATCGTAGTACTTGCTGGAGGAAGAGCAGGCAGTCAGGCCGGCAGCCAGCAGCACGACCGCCAGGCCACGGGTGAGGTGTCGCAGGGGCTGCCGCAGGCAGGATGTCGCAGGGGGCATGGAAGAGGCGCGGTGGCCGCGCAGTGATGACAATGAGCGACATCCTAGCAGGCCGCAGCGCGGCCTGCAGCCGATGCACGCTACATCACGTACTGCGCCAGGCCGCGCCCGAATGACCAGTTGCCCTTGTCGCCCTCGACCAGGCTGATCATCACGTCATCCGGCCCGATGCCGGGGTTCTGCTGCAGGCGAGCCACGATGGCGGCGTAGAGCGCGTTCTTCTGGGCCTGGGTGCGGGTATTGCTGACCGTCAGCTGGATGAGCACAAAGTCATCCGTACGCGCCATGCCCATGTAGCTGCGGCTGAAGATCAGGTCTTCCGGATCATGCTCGGTGATGACCATGAAGCGGTCCTCCTCGGGCACATTGAAACTCTCGCGCAGGGCTTCGTAGATGTTGTCGGCGATGGCGCGGCGATAGTTGCGGGACTTGCCGCGCAATACGGAAATGCGGACCAGGGGCATGATGTTCTCCTTGCAGGTGTGGTTGAAATGACGGAGCGCTTTCTCTCCATGCCTTGCATGCTATGCTGGTGCAATCATTTGAAAAACCACTGATTGATGATTTCAATGATTGAAATTCTTCATCATGGATTTTGGAGCGTGAGGACCCTGCACCATGGAAAAACCGCTGGATCTGGATGCCGTCCAGGCTTTCGTCCTGGCCGCCGACCTGCAAAGCTTCACCCGGGCGGCTGAAGCGCTGGACAGCACGCAATCGGCCATCAGCTTCAAACTCAAGAAGCTGGAGCAGCGCCTGGGCCGTCGCCTGCTGGAACGCACGCCGCGCCAGGTGCGCCTGTCGGCCGAAGGGCAGCAGTTCCTGCCGGCCGCACGCAGCCTGCTGGCGGCACATGAACGTGCGCTGGAACAGCTGGACCAGGGCCCGGTCCGCTTTTCGGTCGGCATCAGCGACCATGTGGCCGGCGCCACCTTGCCGCGTGCGCTGGCGCAGGTGCACGCGGTTGATCCGGGCGTGGTGGTGGAGGTGCGCGTGGGTTCTTCGCATGACCTGATGCCGGCCTATGAGCGCGGCGAGCTCGATGCCGTCATCGTGCGCCGCGAACCGCAGGACAAGGGCGGCAAGCTGGTCATGGAAGAACGCATCGGCTGGTTCGCCCATCCCGATGCGCAATGCTGGGCCGGTCCGGCCTTGCGGGTGGCAACCTTTTCCTCGGCCTGCCGCATCCGCGAGCTGTCCTTGCGACGGCTCGATGCGGCGGGGATCCCTTGGGTGGAGGTCTTCGTCGGTGGCGGCATTCTGGCCGTGGGGGCGGCGGTCAGTGCGGGCCTGGCGGTGTCGGCGCTGCTCCACCGCAGTGCTCCGCCCGGCGCGGTGGACGTGGGCGAACGCCTGGGCTTGCCCAGGCTGCCACTGGCCCAGGTAAGGCTGCATGCCCGGGTCAAGGAGCCGCGCCTGCAGGGTGCGCTGCGCACGCTGGTGGCGGCGTTGAAGTCGTCCTGAGGTCGGGCGCGGTGCCTCAGGCGCGCGCTGCCTGTGGCTGCATGCGGCCAGGGATGGCCAGCCGGTTCATGGCATTCATCAACGCGATGGCGATGGTCAGCTCACTGTATTCCTGTGCCGTGAAGTGCTGGATCACGGCCTGGTAATCCGCATCCGGCGCCGCTGTCTGGTCGATGCGCGTGACCACTTCGGCCCAGGCCAGTGCCGCCTGCTCGCGCGGCGTAAAGAGCGGACCGGCTTCTTGCCAGACCGGGACCAGCACCAGCTTGTCGACCGGCATGCCGCTGCTGAGAAGATCACGCGAATGCTTGTCGATGCAGTAGGCGCAGCCGTTGATCAGCGACACCCGCAAAAACACCAGCTCCACCAGGTCGGCGGGCAGGCTGCATTGCTTGAGATGACGGTTCACGGACAGCAGGCCGTCATAGGCGGTGGTGGCATTCTTGTAGAGATCGATGCGGGCGGACATGGGGACTGGCTCCTGGATGGGATGGAAACGAGTCGCCATCATGCGCCTGCATGGACCAGTCGATAAGTGCCAAGAATGGTGATTCGAACTAGTCCATGTCAGGCGGGTGCCAGCAGGGGCAGGATGCGCCTTGCCAGCTCGGCGGCACGGCGGCGGCTGTCGATGTTGGTGAAGCTGAGCATGATCATCGGTGGCACTCCGGGGCGCGGTGCCAGCAGGCATTCCGACAGGGCGCGGCTGAACATGCCGTGCTGGCGCATCTTTTCCGCCAGCAGCCGGTCCGAGCGGCGGCCCTGCAGACGCAACAGCAGATGCATGCCACCGGGCGGCGAATCGATCCGTACATGGGAATGCAACACGCCTTCCAGACCGGCGATGGCCATGGTGCGGCGCTGGGCATACAGGCGCCGCATGCGCTGGATATGGCGGGCAAAATGCCCCTCGGCCATGAAATCGGCGACGATATGCTGCGTCAGGGCCGGCGCGGCACCGGAGAAGAGCTGCGCACTCTGCCTGAAGCGCTCCACCTGCGATTGCGGCACCACCAGGTAGGCCAGGCGAATGGCCGGGAACAGTACCTTGCTGAAGGTACCGGCGTAGAGGACGCGGTCTTCGCGGTCCAGGCTCTTGAGTGCAGGCAAGGGGCGGCTGACGTAGCGGTATTCGCCGTCGTAGTCATCTTCCACGATCCAGGCTTGTTCACGCGCGGCCCATTCCAGCAACGCTAGGCGGCGCGGCAGCGACAGGGCCACGCAAGTCGGGCTCTGATGTGCTGGCGTGACCACGGCGGCGCGTGCGCGGGCTGCATGGCGCTGGCCGTACTCGACCTGCATGCCGTCGCCGTCCACCGGCACGCCGGCCAGCTGCATGCCGGCCGCGCGCAGCAGGGCGGCGGTCGGGGTGTAGCCGGGGTCTTCCACCCAGATCTTGTCGCCCGGCTGGAGGAGGGTGCGGGTGATCAGGTTCAGGCTGTCGCGATAGCCGGAGGTGACGAAGACCTGTTCGGCCCGGCAATCGATCCCGCGTGAGAACTGCAGGTAGCGCGCAATCTCCGTGCGCAGTGCCATCAGTCCGGCCGGGGAGGGATAGAGCATGTCGGCGGCTTGCGTGGCCCGCGCTGCGCGTGCGGCCAGGCGTGCCCAGATCTTGCGCGGGAAGGCGTCCAGCGCCGGGATGCCCATCTGGAAGGGACGCGGACCCTTGGGTTCGGCCTGCCCCTCGTCCGGGAGGAGAGGATGGCGCGCCGCCACGGGCGATGTCCGCGAAGGGGCAGCCGTTGCCTTGCCGGCCGCTGCCTGCAATGCCGGGCGGACCCCGGCGGCAATGACGGTCCCGGCTTGTCCGCGCGCCTCCACGTAACCTTCGGCGGCCAGCAGCGAATAGGCGGCCTCCACCGTGCCCCGCGCCAATCCCAGTTCAGTCGCCAGTGCCCGTGCCGAGGGAATGCGGTCACCCGGCTGCAGCAGGCCGTCAGCCACGGCGCTGCGCAGGCGTGCGTAGATTTGGCGGTAGTACGCTTCGCCGGTGTTGCTGTCGAGTCGGATCAGGGAGGAGGGAGGCAGGGAAATCATGGACCAGTCGAAATGTCATTTCTTGGATCTCCTGATTATGCCATCGACTCATTAGGATGAGGCTCTTTCCAACTCTGATCGCATCGACCCTTCTACCATGGACCCGGTTTCCGAAATCACTCCTGCGCCTGACTGGCGCCTCACCGACGACGCGCTACGCCACGCCGATAGCGCCTCCGACCAGCTGGCCTGTTTTCCCGTGATGCACGAACTGCGTCCGCATCTGCGCGACAGCGACGAGTTCCTTCAGCGCATCGGCCGTGCCATCCCTCAGGGCTACCGCATCCTGGCCGCCTGGGATCGGGGAAAGGTCGTTGCGCTCGCCGGTTATCGCTTTCAAGAGAACCTGGTCTATGGTCCTTTCCTTTATGTCGATGACCTGGTGGCCGCCGGTACTGAGCGCGGCAAACGCTGGGGCGAACGGCTGCTGGCAGCGATGGAGGAGGTGGCGGCCCAGGCCGGTTGCGTGCGCCTGGTGCTCGATACCGGCATGGCCAATGCGCTGGCACAGCGCTTCTATTTTCGCCAGGGCATGCTGACTGGCGCACTGCGCTTTGGCAAGGCCATCGGAGGTGCCGCATGAAGATCCTGCATCTGCTTGCCTCGCCGCGTCAGGAGGCCTCCAATGCCTGGTGGCTCTCGCGCCAGATCGTCGAGCGCATGGCCGCACAGCATCCACAGGCACAGGTGATCCTGCGCGACCTCTACGCTACCGGCATTGCGCATGTCGATGCCGCCTATGCCGATGCACTGGGCTCCCCTGTCGCCTCGGACGGCAGTGATGCGGGGCAGGGCACGCTGACCCTCTCGGACCGTCTCATTGAAGAGCTGGAGCAGGCCGACCAGGTAGTGATCGGCACGCCCATGCACAACTACACCGTGCCCTCGGTCCTGAAGGCCTGGATCGATCACGTGGTGCGGGTGCGCCGTACCTTTGCCATCACCCCCGATGTCAAGGCCGGCCTGCTGCGTGACCGGCCGGTGCATGTGGCGGTGGTCTCCGGCGGGCGCTTCACCGGCGCGACGGCACGGCAGGCGGATTTCCTCACGCCCTATCTGAAGGTGGCGCTGGCGACCATCGGGCTGCATGACCTGCGCTTTACCGTGATGGAGGGCCTGGCTGCGGGCGCGCAGGCGGTACGCAACGAGCGCGAACGTGTGGCCGTGGAGCTGGATCGGCAGTTTTCAAGGGGCTGGCAGACGTAAGACGCATTCGAAATACGGTGACTCTTATGCGACGGGTCGCATTGCAATGTAAAACCCGGCGATCAAAAGCAGTGGAACCAGCAGAGCGGAGACGACCAGAAGGATGGTCGATATGGTCCGATGGTGAAACCGCTTTTCAAGATGAAGGACCGCAACCGAGACCTGAAAAAGAGCGACAACATAAAGAATCCATGAGGCATCTTCTGTTGTTGCCATTGTGGCGAGGAAGGCTTTCAGCACGTCTTCTATGTCTGGTAGTGATTTGATATTCCGCTTTACTGGCTCTTGACGTCGATCGGCCCGGTATTTTCACAAGTGGGAAGGGTATCGTAACCGAGATAGAAATACAGGCTGTGAAGCTTGCGCGGGCCATCGAGCAGCTCAAGGTTGATTCCTTCAACACCCGTACAAATCAGAATCTTGTAGTGCTTGCGCTGGGCGATTGCGATGAAGCTGCTGTTGGCCGAGCGCCTGACCTGCTCAGCGTTGATGATCGCGATGCCCTGTCCTGTCTTGATGCCAGGACTGATGTGCCTGCTCATGCGGTAGTGCATCACTGTCTGCTCTGCCATGACATCGTCCACTGCTTCAGCTTGCTTGAACTCATTTGATTTGAGCCAATAGCAAGCTGACGGGTTATCAGACGGATCGGCACAAAGCGCAATCCTGTGAATTGCGGTCAGTGGGGCGGTCGTGTAAAGGCTCAGGCCGCTCTTTTCTTGCTTGTAGAAGCCGATGTTGATTTGCGCTTGTGCCAGCGGGGAGAGCACCAGCAAATAGATGATTGGTAACAGTTTCATCGCTTTTCACGTCCCGTTATCGGACCAATGCGGCGGGTCGGGAATGAGCTTATGGCATCCATAAGACGCACCAATGCGATAGAGCACGGTATTGTCGGTGACTTCAACAGCTTGCGAAGATGCGTCAAGCATCGTCTTTCCGATGATTCCCGTGATCGTCATATCGATGGCGGCACGTTCCGTGTGCCGGGAAATCAAAGCGGGGGGATGAACGATTGTGTAGCCTCTGGCCATTTCTGCTGCAGCGTTTTTGGAGGCACGTCCATCACCGTGATCCCACTCTATTTCTACACCGCTCATCTTGGGAACCTTGTCAGGTGCAATCAGGCCCTTCGAAATCTTCACGCAATAGTGCATCAGGTAAGCGCGTTCACGCGGCCTGTATGTGGCCGATATTCTGACATTCGCTCCTGCAGCTCTCAACGCCGCGATGAAGTCTTCTGCAGATTGACGAAAACTGCTGTTCAGATCGCTTGTGCGATTGCTGCCGGGAAATCGTGTTACCCATTGTGGACCGCTCAATTCAGGCAGCATATTAACAACGACAGGTGTCGGATCCGAGGCAGGGGTCAAGAGTGTTTGGGTTGTCGTCATAAAAAGGGACCTCAAGTTTGACGTGTTGCGCAGTATCGGAGGACACCGTTTCAGTGAATCCGTCTTCGTTTGTCAGACCGATACACGTTTTGCCGTCAGCCAGCGTGATTCTGTATCTGACATTTGCCATTGGTGCGCGGCTGTGAGCGTGTTGAACCAAAAAACGCTGATCGTAGAGAGCGGCAGGGGAGAAGTCGTCTTGCCGGCTGCCAGAATGTGAGCTGGATGCGTGGCGCAGCTCACCCTCGAATCCCATCCGGACATCGCTATGCAAGGCTTTGAGTCTGGGCGGTTCAGGGCATTTGCAAAGACATAGGTCACCATCAAGATTGACTTGCCTGCCGTCGGGCCCCCTGTGCGGACGAAATGGTTGAACACATTGAGTAGTTCCCCAGCTCTTGCAGGAATTGCAGTAGACAGGATCACCTTCGAAGCAAGCCAATTTCCCGCTATACCGAATGCGAGGACTTTGCGCTTTGGGTTGGACCAAGCCTCCGCCAGGGATCACGGTATCTCCTTCACGGATGAATGCGCGCCAGAACATGTTCAGGGCCTTCGCGCCGGCATACTAGGCGACGACGACACTAACGTTGCAGAGGACAGTTGTCTCGCATGTGGGAGCGACATGTTCAGTAACAGCATGTTGGCTGGAAGCCAGATTCCTGGTGCCAAATTTCTGTAGCTCATCTTTTTGTCTCTGCGTGATCGCATGAAGTTGAAAGAGGAGCGAGCATGCCAAACAAGTCCGCTGATGGCGCGTTGCCCGCCTGAATAGGCAGGCAATCTCAAAGATGCTCTGACTTTTTCTAGGAAAAAATCGAGATCGGATAGGAGTGGGATCGTACGGTAGGCAATTCCGTGAAAGCGTCTGGCTTTTCGATGGTGCAATGACACACGTGTCGCGATGTCGGCTTGCTTGGAGGGAAAAATCGCGTATCGGATGGCAATACAAAAGAGGGCTCAAATTTTTTCTAAAAATCTCTTGAAAACCAAAATCCCCATCCCTAGATCGGTACCAGCAGATGCTCGACGTTGAGGTCTGCGACGAAAACATCGCTTAACTGAAAGGATATTTTTATGCGTACTTTTGATCTCTCCCCCCTGTACCGTACCGCTATCGGCTTCGATCGCCTGGCCCAGATGTTCGACAACGCCCAGCGCGCTGATCAGCCCAGCTATCCGCCGTACAACATTGAACTGGTGGCTGAGGACAAATACCGGATCACCATGGCCGTGGCCGGTTTCGCCCGCAGCGAAATCGACATCGAGACCGAAAACGAAACCCTCAAAATCACCGGCCGCAAGCAGAAGGAAGACAAGCAGGTCAACTTCCTGCATCGTGGCATCGCCGCCCGTGACTTCGAACAGCGCTTCCAGCTGGCCAACCACATCAAGGTGGTCGGTGCCAACCTGGAAAACGGCCTGCTCAACATCGAGCTGGTCCGTGAAATCCCCGAAGCACTGAAGCCGCGCAAGATCGAAATCGGAGCCGCCGACGACAGCAACGTCCAGCGCTTGGAACGCGCCGCCTGATTGCAGCCTTGGCACTGAGCGGCGGCCATCAAAGGCCGCCGCCTCGCACTCACCGCCCGTCTGATCGGGCGGTTTTTTGCGTCCATTGCCATGGTTGTGATTGACGCCAGTTACCTGCTTGGTTACGTTACATACTCTGCACTGCAGTGTAGTCACCGCTCACGACCCGGCGCGCCCGTACGCCGGACCGGCTGCTCAAAAGAAATTGGCACAGGAGCAATATTTTGCGTATATTGCGTCGGCCACAGGGAGAAACGCGTGAACGACCACCGATACCAGCACATCAACCCCGAACCCTTGCTCGATGCCATGGGCGGGGATGTTGCCGCCTGCCGGCACATGTTCGGCACCTTCCTCAAGAGCGCTCCAGCCACCTTTGCGCGGCTCGATGCAGCCATCCAGCAGGATGATGCGGTGCAGGTCAAACGCGAGGCGCACAGCCTCAAGAGCACGACGGCCCTGGTCGGTGCCGGCGTGCTGACTGACATGCTCAAGGCCGTCGAGGTGCAGTCCCGCGCCGAACCACCCCAGAGCGCCGCAGCCAGCCTGCCCGAGCTGCGCAACCTGTTCACGGCCGTCGTCGCCGAAGTGCAGCATTACGTGGATCAGGTGGGCGTGGCGCAGTAAAGCCGCGTTGCCCGGCGCGCCTTCCGCACTTTTCTCGCATCCCCCCCGCAAACGGCCACCCTCCGGCCTTTCCCTTTCACATTCTTCATAAGTTACCGACTCATCAGTCAGTAACCTGACGTACATCAATCGGGTTTTCAGCAGGCATCTTCATAATGTGGACACACAAGACGAAGAATTTCGTCACCACATTTCCCGCCTGAGCCGAGATCAACGATGTGCGAACCCTCTCTGCGAATCCGTCCCTTGCTGGCTGCCTTGCCGCTTCTGCTGGTGGCCTGCCAGTCGATGGCGCCGGATTACCAGCGGCCCGCTGCACCGGTGGCGGCACACTATCCGCAGCAGGTCGATGGCGCAGGTGAAGCCGCACCGGCACTCGGTTGGCAAGCCTGGTTCCGCGATCCGCAACTGCAAGCCCTCATCACCCAGGCCCTGGCCAACAACCGCGACCTGCGCGCAGCGGCCTTGCGGGTCGAGGAGGCGAGGGCGCTCTACGGCATCCAGCGCGCCGACCTGTTTCCCACCGTTGGCGCACAGGCCGGCCTGGATCGCTCGCGCACTCCGGCCGACCTCAACCTGACCGGACGCCCGCTGGTCGGCAGCGCCTATCAGGCCGGTGTGGGCCTGAGCACCTGGGAGCTGGACCTGTGGGGCCGCCTGCGCAGCCTGGATGACGCCGCGCTGCACACCGCGCTGGCCAGCGAAGCCACCCGCCGTGCCGCTGCCCTGAGCCTGGTGGCCCAGGTGGCTGATGCCTGGCTGGAATTGGCCGAGATCGACGAACGCCTGGCCATCGCCCGCGACACCATCGCCAGCCGCCAGGAGAGCTATCGCATCTTTGCGCGCCGGGTCGAGGTCGGCGCCACCTCGCGCCTGAACCTGACCCAGATCGAAACCCTGCTCACGCAAGCCCAGGCCTTGGGCGCACAGCTGGAGCAGCAACGCGCACAACGTCTGAATGCACTCACGCTGCTGGTCGGTTCGCCACTGGAACTGCCAGTCGGCCAGGCGCGGCCGGCACTGGATGTGATGTTCCCGGAGCTGTCGCCCGGCACGCCTTCACTGCTGCTCACGCGCCGCCCCGACGTGGCCGCTGCCGAGCATCGCCTGCAAGCGGCCAATGCCAACATTGGTGCGGCACGCGCGGCCTTCTTTCCCAGCATTTCGCTCACGGGCAACCTCGGCACGGCCAGCGCTGAACTGAGCGGATTGTTCCGCGATGGCAGCCATGCCTGGAGTTTCTCGCCCAGCCTGTCGCTGCCGATCTTCACGGCAGGCCGCCTGCGCAACAACCTGAACCTGGCCGAAGTGCGGCGCGACCTGGCCGTGGCCAATTACGAAAAAACCATCCAGTCCGCCTTCCGCGACGTCGCCGATGCACTGGCCGCGCACCAGTGGCTGACCCGCCAGCTGGCCATTGCCGAGACGGCGGTGCAGGTCCAGGCCGAGCGGGCGCGCCTGTCCACGCTGCGCTATGACAACGGCGCTGCGCCTTTCCTCGACGTGCTTGATGCCCAGCGCGACCTGCTGAGTGCACGCCAGCAGCGGGTGCAGATCCGGCGTGCGCTGCTGTCCTCGTCGGTGGCGCTGTATGCGGCGCTGGGTGGCGACAGCAATGCGCCTGCGGCTTTCCCCCTTTCTTCCGGACCCCGACCATGACGCTCCCTCACGCCAAGAAACCCCTGCTGGCCGCCGCGCTGGCCGTGATCCTCGCCGGCGCTGCGGCCTATGCCTGGCTGCGCCTGCATCACAGCGGCCCCGGCGAGGGATTCGCCAGCGGCAACGGCCGCATCGAAGCCACCGAAGTGGATGTGGCCACCAAGCTGGGTGGCCGGGTCGATGCCATCCTCGTCAATGAAGGCGACTTCGTCAGCGCCGGCCAGCCGCTGGCCCGCATGCAGATACTGTCGCTGGAAGCCCAGCGCGACGAGGCCCAGGCGCGCCAGCAGCAATCGGTCTCGGCCGTGGCCAGTGCCGAGGCCCAGGTAGCCGTGCGCGAGAGCGACCATCAGGCCGCGCTGGCCCAGGCCGCGCAGCGCGCCAGCGAGCTGGATGCGGCACGGCGTCGCCTGGCGCGCTCGGAGGTGCTGGTCAAGGAAGGGGCCTCCTCGCTGCAGGAAGTGGACGACGACCGTGCCCGCGTGCTGAGCATGGAAGCGGCCGTCACGGCAGCCAAGGCACAAGTGACCGCCGCCCAGGCCGCCGTGGCAGCCGCCCGCACCCAGGTCAGCGGTGCGCGCGCTACGGTCACGGCCGCAGTGGCCACGGTCCAGCGCATCAAGGTCGACATCGACGACAGCACGCTGGTCGCCCCGCGCGCCGGACGCGTGCAATACCGCATCGTCCAGCCGGGCGAGGTGCTGGGCGGGGGCGGCAAGCTGCTCAACCTGGTGGACTTGAGCGATGTCTACATGACCTTCTTCGTCCCCGAGACCGTCGCCGGCAAGCTGGCGCTGGGCAGCGAGGCACGCATCGTGCTGGACGCCGCCCCGCAATACGTGATCCCGGCGCGTATTTCATTCGTGGCCAGCACTGCGCAGTTCACGCCCAAGACGGTAGAGACGGCCAGCGAGCGGCAGAAACTGATGTTTCGCGTCAAGGCGCAGATCGATCCGGCGCTGCTGCGCCAGCACCTGACCCTGGTCAAGACCGGCTTGCCCGGCGTGGCCTGGGTGCGGACCGACCCTGCGCGTGACTGGCCTGCCACGCTGGCGGCGAAGGTCCCGCAATGAAGGAGGCCCTTGGTCAGAGCCTGGTGGCGCGCCTGTCGGGCGTGTCGCTGCGCTATGGCCAGAAACCTGCGCTGCGGGCGATCACACTGGAGATTCCGGCCGGCTGCATGGTCGGCCTGATCGGGCCCGATGGCGTGGGCAAATCCAGCCTGCTGTCGCTGGTGGCCGGTGCACGCGCCCTGCAGGAAGGGGACGTGGAGGTGCTCGGTGGCGATATGCGCCACGCTTCGCATCGTGAAGCGGTTTGCCCGCGCATCGCCTACATGCCGCAGGGGCTGGGCAAGAACCTGTATCCGACGCTGTCGGTGGAAGAGAATTTGCAGTTCTTTGGACGGCTGTTCGGCCAGTCCGCGCAGGAGCGTCGCCAGCGCATCGATACGCTCACTGCCGGCACCGGCCTGTCGCCTTTCCTGGCGCGGCCGGCGGGCAAGCTCTCCGGCGGCATGAAGCAGAAGCTGGGATTGTGCTGTTCGCTGATCCATGACCCTGACCTGCTGATCCTGGACGAACCCACCACCGGCGTCGATCCGCTCTCGCGTGCGCAGTTCTGGGACCTGATCGCGCATATACGCCAGCAGCGGCCCGGCATGAGCGTCATCGTGGCGACAGCCTACATGGAAGAGGCCGACCGCTTCGATTTCCTGGTAGCCATGGATGACGGCCAGATCCTGGCCACCGGCACGCCTGCCGAGCTGCATGCGCGCACCGGTACGGCGGCACTGGAAGAGGCCTTCATCGCCTTGCTGCCACCCGATAAACGGCGCGGCCACCAGCCCGTGCAGGTGACACCGCTGGACCCGGCGCGGCAAGCTGAGATCGCCATCGAAGCGCGTGGCCTGACCATGCGCTTCGGCGATTTCGTGGCGGTGGATCATGTGGACTTCCGCATCCGGCGCGGCGAGATCTTCGGATTCCTGGGCTCCAACGGCTGCGGCAAATCCACCACCATGAAGATGCTGACCGGCCTTTTGCCGGCCAGCGAAGGGCAGGCCTGGTTGTTTGGCCAGGCCGTCGATCCGCGCGACATGGCTACACGTGCGCGTGTGGGCTACATGTCGCAGGCCTTTTCGCTGTATGGCGAACTGAGCGTGCGCCAGAACCTGGTCTTGCATGCGCGGCTGTATCGCGTGCCGCAGGAGCAGATCGCGGCGCGCACCGAAGAGATGGCGCAGCGCTTCGGCCTGCAGGAGGTGATGGACAGCCTGCCCGAGAGCCTGCCGCTGGGCATCCGCCAGCGGCTCTCGCTGGCCGTGGCGATGGTGCACAAGCCGGAGCTGCTGATCCTGGATGAACCGACTTCGGGCGTGGACCCGATCGCGCGCGACCTGTTCTGGCAATTGATGATCGATCTCGCGCGGCGCGACCAGGTGACGATTTTCATTTCCACCCATTTCATGAACGAGGCCCAGCGCTGTGACCGCATCTCGCTCATGCATGCCGGGCGCGTGCTGGTGAGCGCCACGCCGGAGGAACTGATCCGCCAGCGCGGGTCGGCCAATTTGGAACAAGCCTTCATTGGGTACCTGGAAGAAGCGGCCGGGAAGGGCGCAATGACGCCTGCGCCTGATGTAAAAGTCACATCGGCCCGGAACCACGCGCCAGCTGGCAACAGTCGCCTGCGCACCAGCCTGGGCCGCGCCCTCAGCTACAGCCAGCGTGAGAGCCTGGAACTGCGGCGCGACCCGGTACGCGCCACCCTGGCCTTGCTGGGCACGGTGATCCTGATGTTCATCATGGGCTATGGCATCAACCTCGACGTGGAAAACCTCAGCTACGCCGTGCTCGACCGTGACCAGACCGGCCTGAGCCAGAACTATGCGCTCAATCTCTCGGGTTCGCGCTACTTCATCGAGCAGCCGCCCATCCGCGATTACCAGGACCTGGACCGCCGCATGCGCAGCGGCGAGATCTCCCTGGCTATTGAGATCCCGCCCGGCTTCGCCCGCGATATTGCGCGGGGCAAGCCGGTGGAAGTGGGGGCCTGGGTCGATGGCGCCATGCCCACGCGCGCCGAGACCGTGCGCGGTTACGTGCAGGGCATGCATCAGCTGTGGCTGGCCGACATGGCCACGCACCGGCTGGGTCAACGCCTGGCGCAGCCGGCCACCATCGAGACGCGCTATCGCTACAACCCTGACGTCAAGAGCCTCCCGGCCATGGTGCCGGCCATCATCCCGCTGCTGCTGATGATGATCCCTGCCATGCTGACGGCGCTGTCGGTGGTGCGCGAGAAGGAGCTGGGCTCCATCCTCAATCTCTACGTCACGCCGGTCACGCGTACCGAATTCCTGCTGGGCAAGCAGCTGCCTTATCTGGTGCTGGGCATGCTCAATTTCGCCATGTTGACGCTGCTGGCCGTGACCGTGTTCGGGGTGCCGGTCAAGGGCAGTCTCTTCACGCTGACACTGGCGGCGCTGGTGTTCATCATCTGCTCGACCGGCTTCGGGCTGCTTGCCTCGACCTTTACGCGCAGCCAGATTGCGGCCCTCTTCGTGACCATGATCGGTACCATCATTCCCTGCGTGCAGTTCGCCGGACTGTTGAATCCGGTCTCTTCGCTTGAAGGGATGGGTGCGCTGATCGGGCAGGTCTATCCCGCCACGCACTTCCTCACCATCAGCCGTGGCGTGTTCAGCAAGGCGCTGGCGGTGGGTGACCTGGGGGCCTCGTTCTGGCCGCTGGTGCTGGCGGCACCCGTGATCCTGGGGTTGTCGGTGTGGCTGTTGAAGAAGCAGGAGCAATGAGATGCGCCGCGCGCCTGCCAGCCTGTCCAACATTTTTCGTCTCGGCGTCAAGGAGCTGTGGAGCCTGCTGCGCGATCCGGCCATGCTGGTGCTGATCGCCTACACCTTCACGCTCTCCATTTATGTGGCCGCCACGGCCATGCCGGAGAGTTTGCACAATGCCGCCATCGCCATCGTCGACAACGATGGCTCGCCGCTGTCGGCACGCATTGCGTCCTTGTTCTATCCGCCGCATTTCAAGGTGGCCCGGCTGGTGACGGCGCGGGAGGCTGATGCCGGGCTCGATGCGGGCGACTACACCTTCGTCTTGGACATTCCGGCGGATTTCCAGCGCGACGTGCTGGCCGGGCGCGCGCCGGCGGTCCAGCTGAACGTGGATGCCACGCGCATGAGCCAGGCTTTCACCGGCAACAGCTACATCCAGCAGATGGTCAGCAACGAAGTCACGCAATTCGTGCGGCGCAGCGAGGCCGCTGGCGATGCGCCGGTGGGGCTGGCCTTGCGCATGCGCTTCAATCCCAACCTGGAGCAATCCTGGTTCGGTTCGCTCATGGAGATCATCAACAACGTCACCATGCTCTCCATCATCCTGACGGGGGCGGCGCTCATCCGCGAGCGCGAGCACGGCACCATCGAACACCTGCTGGTGATGCCGGTGAGTCCGGCCGAGATCATGCTGGCCAAGGTGTGGGCCATGGGTTCGGTGGTGGCGCTGGCGGCCTTGATGTCTTTGCTGCTGATCGTGCGGGGCGCCTTGCAGGTGCCCATCGAGGGCTCGCTGGCGCTGTTCATGCTGGTGACGGTGCTGCATCTGTTTGCCACCACCTCGATGGGCATCTTCATGGCCACGCTGGCGCGTTCGATGCCGCAGTTCGGGATGCTCACCGTACTGGTGCTGTTGCCGCTGCAACTGCTGTCGGGCGGCTCCACGCCGCGCGAGAGCATGCCTGTACCGGTACAGGACATCATGCTGGCCGCCCCGACGACGCATTTTGTCGCGGCGGGGCAAGCCATACTGTACCGGGGCGCTGGCCTGGAAGTGATCTGGCCGCAACTGCTGGCCATCCTGGCAATTGGCCTGGTCCTGTTTGTAGCTGCACTGGGCCGGTTCAGAAAGACCATCAGCCAGATGGCGTGATGGAGGAGGGCGCGCGCAGTTGCCGTGCCCACATGACTAGCGATGCAATCAACCGGGAGCAATCATCATGGACTTCAACAGCCCCTCAACCTGGATACCGCTCATCAGCATTGCGCTGCTGCTGATCGGCTACGGCCAACGCGCGCAACGCTGGGCACCTTATTGCATGCTGGCGGGGGCCTTTGGATTGCTGGGGGTGTTGGTGTATCGGGTGTCGGTGGCGATTGGGTGACGCGTTTTCAGGTGCCGTCATTGCCATACGCTTCGCTGATGGCGCGCAGTGCCAGCAACGCGGCAGGGCGGTCATCCGGACTGTCCAGTGACTCCAAAGCAGCCTTCAGGTACTCGATGGCCAGTACAGGGTTCGCGCGCAGTTCGGCGATTTCACGCTCGTGGTGAGAGACCGCAGCCTTGATCTTGTTCATGGTTGACTCACTGATGTCGCCTGTTGCTGGCATAAATCATTTAAATAATATTTCCGGTCGTCATCGCCAGGCGCGTGGCCTTGCAGATCTTCATTCGGGAGTCGCTTGAAAGAGGACCAATGTTTCCGTGGCAGTGATACGAATCCGCTTTGGCACAGGGCTGGAATCACTTGCGGGTTTTCGCCACAACGCAGGTCATTGTTGATGACACAGCGTTCAGCCTCGGCGATGCCCAGTGTGGGGAGTGGATCCTCTGAAATCACCATGAGGCTGTATTCGATATCCGGATAAACCTGCTTGCCATGCAGTCTCCAATATTTCTCGTGAAGGCTGTAGGCATACATAGCGAGGGCCGGTAGCAGGACGGTGGCAGCCAGTGCCACGGCAACCAGCATGGTGTTGGCGACCGTTTGCCGCGTCTTGTTGCGCAGGAGATGGCCGATAACGGGAAATGTGATGGAACATCCCAGCGCCCCCAGCAGCGGGTCGTCCGGGCAACTTTCTCCGCAATTCGTGATGAAGGCGGTATTGAGCGCTCCCGCTGCAGCTCCGCATGCAATGCCCACAATACTAAGCAATGGAAGTGCAAAGCAGCTTCTCATTTGATCTCCCAAAAAAGAATTTGGGTCGCCCTGCCCAGATCCGAATAAATCAGGCCGTTGTTGAAACCTAGCGTAAATCTGCTGAATGTCGTTAGCCTTGCCCTGAGGCTACCGCTACCTGTCGTCAACCTGTTGCCATTCCAGAGATCGATATGATCGCCGGTGGGCTGGCTTTCTTCGGTGCCGTTACGGTTTGTTCGACGCCAGTAATCCGCGAAATAGACGATCCCCGTCTTTTCCTTTATTCGCTCTTGCCAGTCAGTGCCTTTGATGTCGACGGGTTTGGTACAGCCTACAAACGGCTGGAGTTTGAGCCATTCTGCAAGCTCTCTGGCGCGTAGCAAGTGATCTGTATGGCCTTTGAACCAGCATTTCCCCTTGCTCGGATAGGATTTGAAGGTCACACCGACTTTCTTTAAAGCGACGCCTACGCGAATAGCACACTGATCGCTAAATGCTGGCTTCCCATCCTGTTCTTTTCCATCGCAAGGACTTCCCCCTGGATAAGAGGCCCATAGTTCGGAGAACCTTACCGAAGGAGCCTCAACCCTGCATACTGAATCCTTGATTGAGTTGGTACGTACCTTTAGCTGCTGCACCAGCTTTTTTTCTGTCATGATGCGCTCCTTTGACTCTTTGCCAGAGCATCGTCTCCCCACAAAACTATGTATTCATCTTCCTCGTAAGTATCGATTCGGGGAAGTAGTCCACTAGCCAAAATACGGCCGGAGAATCTGCGGCCGTCAGTTGTTTCGATGTGGTATGGAACACCTTCTATGGTTGGTGCGACGATGTGCAGTTGTTCATCGTAGGGCTCGTCGGGAGGACAATGCGCGGGGATACCCGTCCACTGCCCATCGGCATTGCGGAAGTATTGTTCAGCGATAGTCTCTCCGTCGCTATTTCCTACGCCATCGATGTCGTTAAGCGAGGAGAGGCATGGACAGCCGCCACTGGTTTTCATGCCATGAATAACCTGCGCACGTCCATTGGTCAGCGTCGAGCGCACGAACCCTTGCGCAATGACGCAATTCTTGGGACAAGCCATTCGCGCACCGACGAACGCATAAGCGCGTCCATGACTGCGACAGGTAGGGTCGCCCTCGATCACCGTTGCGCCGCAGGCGGCCCGGTCGCCTTCACGAATCCATCCGATGATTTTCATCTTGCGCGCTCCTCACTTTCAACAATGAGCGCGCATTCTCCCCATCAGGCGTTGGCTCTTCCACGCCAACACCCAAAACTCCACCCCGCATTCGAAATGCTTCGACCACCCCTTGCTCACGAAGCAATCAGTTGTGCAAGCCATAAAAAAAATCGCCCCCTGCCAAACTGCACAGGGGGCGACTTCACCGCAAAAAGAAACCGGGCATCAACCCTGCGAACGCAGCCCCGTCGCCTTGATGCGCGATTCCAGCACGCGGCCCTTGCGTGCGCGCTTGCCCACGTGCGCCAGCAGCTTCTCGCCGCTCAAGGCAATCTCCTTGGGCTTGCTCATGTTGCCGGTGCCATGGACCACGACACCCTTCTGGCTGATGGCCTGGGCGGCGACCAGCTTCTCGTTCTTTTCCAGTTCCATCAGGTTCACGCCACGGCCACCGGAAGACAGCGTCTTCATCTCATCGAGGCCAAACACCAGCAGGCGGCCATTGGCAGACACGCAGGCCACGGCGCTGGCGTCAGCCGCCACCGGCGTCGGTGCCAGCGGCAGCGCGCCTTCATCGAGCGTGAAGAAGCTCTTGCCGCCCTTGACGCGGCCAAACATGTCGGACGCCTTGGCAATGAAACCGGCCGCCGCATCAGAGGCCAGCAACAGCGTGGTATCGGCCGGACCGGCAAAGTAATGCTGGATGCTGCTGCCGCTGGCCAGTTCGATCAGCGTGGTCACAGGCACGCCATCGCCGCGCGCATTGGGCAGGGCATTGACCGCGATCGTGTAGACCCGGCCGTTGGAACCGAAGGCCAGCAGGTTGTCCACCGTGCGGCATTCAAACGCGCCATAGAGACCGTCACCGGCCTTGAAGGTGAACTGCGTCGCATCGTGGCCATGGCCGGTGCGCGCGCGCACCCAGCCCTTCTGCGAAATGATCACCGTCACCGGCTCATCGATCACCTTCTGCTCGAAGGTGGCGCGCTCGGCTTCTTCGATGATCGTGCGGCGGGCATCGCCATAGGTCTTGGCGTCGCCTTCGATTTCCTTGATGACCAGACGCTTCATGGAGGACGGATTGTCCAGCAGGTCCTGCAGCGTGGTCTTCTCGTTGCGCAGTTCGGCCAGTTCCTGCTGGATCTTGATGGCTTCCAGTCGCGCCAATTGGCGCAGGCGGATTTCCAGGATGTCTTCGGCCTGGCGGTCGGAGAGCTTGAAGGCGTCCATCAGGGCCGGCTTCGGTTCGTCCGATTCGCGGATGATCTTGATGACCTTGTCGATGTTCAACAGCACCGCTTCCCGGCCTTCCAGGATGTGGATGCGGTCGTTGACCTTCTGCATGCGGAACTGCGTGCGGCGCGTCACCGTCTCGAAGCGGAAGCTGATCCACTCGGTGAGGATGTCGGTGAGGTTCTTCTGGCGCGGACGGCCATCGCCGCCGATCATCACCAGGTTCAGCGAGGCACTGGTCTCCAGCGAGGTCTGCGCCAGCAGCGTGTTCATGAACTCGGTCTGGTCCTGGTTCTTGGACTTGGGCTCGAACACCAGGCGTACCGGCGCTTCGCGGCCGGACTCGTCGCGCACCGCATCGAGCAGGCCCAGGATGGCCGCCTTCTGCGTCTGCTGCTCAGGTGTCAGCGACTTCTTGCCCAGCTTCAGCTTGGGGTTGGTCAGTTCTTCGATTTCTTCCAGCACGCGCTGCGAGGACACGCCCGGCGGCAGTTCGGTGATGACCGCCTGCCACTGGCCGCGCGCCAGGTCTTCGATCTTCCAGCGCGCACGCACCTTCAGGCTGCCACGGCCGCTCTGGTACATCTCGGCGATGGTCGACTTGGGCGTAATGATCTGGCCGCCACCGGGGAAGTCCGGGCCGGGGATCAGTTCCATCAGCTCGGCGTGCGTGATCTTGGGATTGCGGATCATCGACACGGCCGCCTTGGCCACTTCGGTCAGGTTGTGCGAAGGGATTTCAGTGGCCATGCCCACGGCAATGCCGGAGGCGCCGTTCAACAGCAGGAAGGGCAGGCGCGCCGGCAGGAGGCGCGGCTCTTCGGTGGAGCCATCGTAGTTGGGCTGGAAATCCACCGTGCCCATGTCGATTTCATCGAGCAGCAATTTGCTGATGGGGGTCAGGCGGGCTTCGGTGTAGCGCATCGCCGCTGCGCCATCGCCATCGCGCGAACCGAAGTTGCCGTGGCCGTCGATCAAGGGATAGCGCAGCGAAAAATCCTGCGCCATGCGCACCAGCGCGTCATACACCGACTGGTCGCCGTGCGGGTGCAGCTTGCCCAGCACGTCGCCGACCACGGCGGCTGACTTGCGCGGCTTGGCCGCCGAGTTCAGCGACAGTTCGTTCATCGCGTAGAGGATACGGCGCTGTACCGGCTTCTGGCCGTCGGCTACATCAGGCAGGGCGCGGCCCTTGACCACCGAGATCGCGTAATCGAGATAGGCGCGTTCGGCGAAGGTGGACAGCGTCAGCGATTCGCCATCGGGCGCAGCCGGGGCTTGGTCAAACAGGGTCGGTTGATCGGTCATGGAGCTTGTCTTGTTGTGTTCGTATTGACTGGGTTAATCGTTGATGGCGGGCTCGCGCGGCGGCAGCGTCACCTTCAGGCGCGCATTGCCGCTGGCATTGGCGCTACCGCGCTCGCCGGCCGCCAGGCGCAATGCGCCGGCGGGCCGGTACAGTTCATAGAACCGCGACACCAGTCGCACATAGCCCTGGGTCTCGGGATAGGGCGGGATCTTGTTGCCATACTTCTGCACCGCGCCTTCCCCGGCGTTGTAGGAGGCAATGGCCAGTTCCACGTGCTGCGGGAACATCGCCATCAGATCGCGCAGGTAGCGCGCGGCCAGGCGGATGTTGATCTTCGGATCGGTCAGCTTCTGGTGCAGCGTCTTGCGGCGATCCCCCTGCAGGCCGTAACGCTCGGCCGTATCGGGCAGGATCTGCATCAGGCCTACCGCGCCCTTGCTGGAGACAGCCGTGGCATTGAAGCCGGATTCGGCCGTCATGACGGCCTTCAGCAGTGCCGCATCCAGACCGAATTCGCGGGCCGCTTCGGTGAGCAGGCTGTCGTACTTGCGCGCATCGCGATGGGCCAGCATGGTCTTGACGAATGGCGGATCGGCCGGCGTCACCGCTTCCTTGCTGCCGGGATGATTGAGCAGCGATGCACTGCTGGCCATGAGCTTGTCCGGGTCGTCCAGGGTCTGGGCATAGAAGTGCACGGCGCCATCGGCATCGGTGTACCGGTACACAATGGTCTTGGATTTCTTTCCGGTGGCAGCCGTACCGGTACTGTCCCGGCCACTGTCCGCTGCTTCCACCCGCATGTGCTGTACACCATCGGCATCGGTGTACCGGACCACTTGCTGCGACTGTACCGGTCCGGCACAGAGCAGCGCCGCCGCGCCCAGGAGGGCGGCGAGGGCGCTGGTGTGCAGGAACGCGGGGCGGTGCATGTCAGATGTCCGCTTCGGCTTCGTTGCCGTGCTCTTCGATCCAGGCGCGACGGGAGGCCGCTTCGCCCTTGCCCATGAGCATGTTGAAGCGCTCTTCCGAGGTCTGCACGCCAGGCTCGCCGAAGCTGATCGGCAGCAGGCGGCGCGTGTCCGGGTTCATGGTGGTTTCCCACAGCTGCTCGGCATTCATCTCGCCCAGGCCCTTGAAGCGGGAAATGCTCCAGGCGCCTTCCTTCAGGCCATCCTTGCGCAGCTTGTCTTCGATGGCTTCGAGTTCGCCATCGTCCAAGGCGTAGAGCTTCTGCACCGGCTTCTTGCCGCGCGCCGGGGCATCCACGCGATAGAGCGGCGGGCGCGCCACGCAGATGTGGCCCTTCTCGATCAGCTTGGGGAAGTGACGGAAGAACAGCGTCAGCAGCAGCACCTGGATGTGCGAACCGTCCACGTCCGCATCCGAGAGGATGCAGATCTTGCCGTAGCGCAGGCCGGAGAGATCGGGCGTGTCATTGATGCCATGCGGATCGACGCCGATGGCTACCGCGATATCGTGGATTTCATTGTTGGCGAAGAGGCGGTCACGCTCGGTTTCCCAGGCGTTCAGGACCTTGCCGCGCAGCGGCAGGATGGCCTGGAATTCCTTGTCGCGGCCCATCTTGGCCGAGCCGCCGGCGGAGTCGCCCTCCACCAGGAAAATTTCATTGCGCGTCACATCCGAGGATTCGCAATCGGTCAGCTTGCCCGGCAGCACGGCCACGCCGGAAGATTTCTTCTTTTCGACCTTTTGCGCCGAGCGCAGGCGGCTCTGGGCCTGCTTGATGACCAGCTCGGCCAGCTTCTTGCCGTACTCCACGTGCTGGTTCAGCCACAGCTCCAGCGCCGGACGCGAGTAACCGGCCACCAGCCGCACGGCATCGCGCGAGTTCAGGCGTTCCTTGATCTGGCCCTGGAATTGCGGATCCAGCACCTTGGCCGAGAGCACGAAGGAGACGCGCGCAAAGACGTCTTCAGCCAACAGTTTCACGCCCTTGGGCAGCAGCGAGTGCATTTCCGCAAAACTCTTGACCGCCGAGAACAGGCCTTCACGCAGGCCCGATTCGTGGGTGCCGCCATTGGAGGTGGGGATCAGGTTGACGTAGGATTCGCGCACCACGGCACCTTCTTCGGTCCAGGCCACTACCCAGGAGGCGCCTTCGCCCTCGGCGAAGCCTTCGGCATCCTTGCCGGCGAACTGTTCGCCTTCAAACAGCGGGATCAATGTTTCGCCGCTGCCGGTTTGGGCCAGTTGCTCCATCAGGTAGCCGCGCAGGCCTTGGTCGTACTGCCAGTTCTGGGTGTCGCCGGTTTTGGCGTTGATCAGCGTGACCTTCACGCCCGGCAGCAGCACCGCCTTGGAGCGCAGCAGGCGCTGCAGCTCGCCCAGCGGAATGGTGGCCGAGTCGAAATATTTGGCGTCCGGCCAGACGGTCACGCGGGTGCCGGACTTCTTGTCTTCGCGGGTGGCGGGGCGCGACTGCAGTTTCTCGATAACGTCGCCGCCCGAGAAGGCCAGCGTGTGCACGCCGCCTTCGCGCCAGACCGTGATTTCCAGGCGCGTGGCCAGCGCATTGGTGACCGAGACGCCCACGCCGTGCAGGCCGCCCGAGAAGGCATAGGCACCACCAGAGCCCTTGTCGAACTTGCCGCCCGCATGCAGGCGGGTGAAGACGATCTCGACGGTGGGGACTTTTTCTTCCGGGTGCAGGCCGACCGGGATGCCGCGGCCATCGTCCTCCACGCTCACGCTGCCGTCGGCGTTGATGGTGACGATGATGCTCTTGCCGTAGCCGCCCAGCGCTTCGTCGGAGGCGTTGTCGATCACTTCCTGGAGGATGTGCAGCGGATTCTCGGTGCGCGTGTACATGCCCGGACGCTGCTTGACCGGCTCCAGTCCCTTGAGGACACGGATCGATGATTCACTGTAATCGGACGGGGTTGTTTTTTTGGTTGCCATGCAGATGAGTGGTCGTGGCTGATGCCGGAGGGTTGTTGTCTGTTCATCCAGCGCGGGCGCCCGCCAAGGGCCATCCTGCGCTGCAAAAGCGCATTCTAATGAAAATTCCGTGGATTCGGCGCCCGGCAGGGCGGAATGTTCCCTTCCGGGCAGGACTTGTCGGTAACAGCGTGTAAATGCGGCTAAAAGCGCGCACAAAAAAGGCTTGCGCATGCGCAAGCCTTGTCAAGGGAGCAAATGGTCCGGATCAGGCGGCCAGCAATCCTTCCACCGCCAGGGCGATAGACAGCAGGCGCTTGTCCTCGCCGCCAGCCGCGGCCAGCGACAGTCCGACCGGCGCGCTGCCCGCTGCGTGGCAGGGCAGCGATACCGCGCAGCCATCGAGGAAGTTGATCAGCGTGGGGTTGCGCAGGATCTTGCCGTTGGCGGCGTAATACGCGTCATCGCTGGCTTGCAGTTCGGCAATGCGGGGCGCGACGATGGGTACGGTCGGCATCACCAGCGCATCGTAGCCGGCCAGTTGCGCCTGCACTTCGGCGATCCAGCGTGGGCGGGCGTGCAGCACGTCGAGCAGGTCGGCGGCGCTCATGTCCTTGCCGCGCAGGATGCGCGAGACCACGCGCTGGTCGTAGCCGGCGGCGTTCTCGGCAATCAAGGCGCGATGCCAGGCGTAGGCTTCGGCAGCGGTGAAGCCGCCCTTGGCGTTGATGGCGGCCAGGGCGTTGAAGGCCGGTACTTCCGCTTCCACGATGACGGCACCGGCGGCGGCGAGTTTGTCCAGCGCGGCGCGATAGGCCTTGCCGACGGTCTCGTCCATGGCGTCCAGCACCACATTGGTCGGGGCCAGCAGGCGCAGGCCGCGCAACGGATGGGCGACTACGGACACATAGGTTTCACCGGCCAGTACAGCGTCCATGATGGCGCAGCACTCTACCGAGACAGCCAGCGGGCCAATCGAGTCCAGGTAAGCGGACAGTGGCAGTACACCTTGCATGGACACCCGCGAGGCCGTGGGCTTGAATCCGGTCAGGCCGTTCAGTGCCGAGGGGATGCGCACGGAACCGCCGGTATCGGACCCGACCGCCGCAAAGGCCATGCCATCGGTGACCGAGATGGCCGCCCCGGAAGAAGAACCACCGGGAATGCGGCCGCCCTCGACGTTGCGCTCCCAGGTGTTCTGCGGCGTGCCGTAATGCGGATTGATGCCCAGGCCCGAATAGGCGAACTCGGTCATGTTGGTCTTGCCGATGACGATGGCACCGGCCTTCATCAGGTTCTGTACCACGGCCGCATGTGCGGTGGCAGCGGGCTTGCCGCGCAGCACGACCGAGCCGGCCAGGGTGGTTTCACCGGCCACGTCAAACAGATCCTTGACCGAGACCGGTACACCTTCCAGCGGCGAGCGGCACAGTTTGGCCGCGCGCAGGGTATCGGAAGCACGGGCGGCGGCGCGCGCCTGGTCGGCGTAGACGCTGGTGAAGACGCGCGCGCCTTCGCCCGCCGGATCGGCGATGCCGGCCAGGGCTTGTTCGGTCAGTTGCAGGGAAGTGATGCGGCCGGCATCGAGGTCGGCGGCCAGTTGGGAGAGTGTGCTCGGCATGATGAGGAAGTCGGTGTGGTCGGAGGACAAATTCGCAGATGCGCAAGTATCGCATTGCCTGGCGCATCCAACAAAGGCGCATGGGCGGCCCCTTGGGCCGCCCCGTGGCATCAGGCCACCTCGGCCAGCGACTCGGCCACGTAATGGTGGCGCAGGGCGCGTTGGCGGCGCGGGTCGAACAGTTCCATCGTGAAGGACGCCGCAGCACGGATGCCGCCGATGGCCCCCACGGTGCCGCAGGTCATGCCGCAGCCCTCGGGCAGGGTGGCGCCGCCTTGCGTGAAGCGCGCGATCAGGTCGCCGGGCGTGCGCAGCGAGGCCAGCGTGCCTTCTTGGTAAAGCTTGGTGGCGCCGTCTTCCTCGATCCAGGAGCGCATCACCAGTTCATCCCAGTACTCGGCCACGTCCGACAACTTCCACGCGCTGCTGCCCACGGGCTTCACGCAGGCCTGTTTGGAGAAGGCCACGCTGTGCGCTTCCAGCTTGCGGTCGGTGTGGTCGGAGGCAATCGAGACATACAGCTCGCCACCGCTGTTGAAGACGAAGGTCTCCACTTCACCGGAAGAGGCCTCGCCCAGCACCTGCACCTGCGCGGCCTGCGAGAGCTGGTTGGCCGAGACGCGATAGAACAGCGGCACTGCGCTGGGACGCGAGATGCCCAGGGCTTCCAGTTCTTCGATGTGATGTTCGATGGCCGCCATGTCGCGGCCGGCCCAGCCGGCGATGACCAGGGTGTCGATGTCGGCCTGGAGGGGGGATTGATCGGGGAGGGTAAAGGTCAGCTTCATGAGTTTCTGTTCCTACAGGGTGATTCAGGAGAGGCTGGCCGGGGAGGCGGCCAGCCAAGGGGGAGATCAGTGCATCATCAGTGCTTCTTGACGAACACCACCACCAGGAAGCTGGCGAGGAATTCGAGCGCGGCCACGAAATACAGGCCGGAGGAGAGCGACCCGGTGCTGGTCTTCAATGCCCCGATCATGTAAGGGGCCACGAAGCCGGCCAGGTTGCCGATGGAGTTGATCAGGGCGATGCCGCCGGCGGCTGCCGTGCCGGCCAGGAAAGCGCCGGGAATCGACCAGAACACCGGGAAGGCCGCCAGGATGCCGATGGCCGCCAGCGTCAGCGAACACAGGGCCAGCGTCGCATTGCCCAGCGTCATGCCGGTGGCGATCAAGCCGATGCAGGCGATGAGCGTGGCGATGGCGCTGTGCAGGCGGCGCTCGCCGGTCTTGTCGGAGTGGAAGCCGTTCCAGATCATCGCCAGCGTGCCGGCCACGAAGGGGATGGCCGAGATCAGGCCGATCTGCAGGTTACCCTTGACGCCGATTTCCTTGATGATGGACGGTGCCCAGAAGGCGATGGTGGCATTGCCGCTGACCACGCAGAAATACACGGCGGCGCAGATCCAGACGCGGTAGTTGGCACAGGCATCCTTGAAGGAGAAGTGCTTGCCCGGTGCGCTGTTTTCGGCGGCCAGCACTTGCGTGACGGCGGTTTTTTCAGCATCGCTCAGCCATTTGGCATTGGCCGGTTTTTCCGGCAGCCAGGCCAGCACGGCGAAGCCTGCCAGGATGGACGGAATGCCTTCGATGATGAAGAGCCATTGCCAGTTGGCCAGATGGCCCACGCCTTCCATGCTGCTCATGATGAGCCCGGCAATCGGGCCGCCGACTGCACCGGCGATGGCAAAGGAGGTCATGAAGAGGCCATTGACGCGGGCACGGCGCTTGGCCGGGAACCAGTAAGTGAGATACAGCACCACGCCGGGGAAGAAGCCCGCTTCAAAGATGCCCAGCAGGAAGCGCAGGATGTAGAAGCTGGTCGGCGTGGTGACGTAGGCCATGGCCATCGAGGCCAGGCCCCACAGGATGGTGATGCGTGCCAGCGTCTTGCGGGCGCCGATCTTTTCCAGCAGCAGGTTGCTCGGCACTTCGAAGAGGAAATAGCCGATGAAGAAGATGCCCGCACCCAGGCCATACACCGCCTCCGAGAACTGCAGGTCCTGCAGCATCTGCAGCTTGGCGAAGCCGACGTTGACGCGATCGATCCAGGCCAGCACGAACAGGAAGACCAGGAAGGGAATCAGGCGCCAGGCGATCTTGCCATAGGTCCCCTCGAGGCTGGCACTGCTGCTGGCCGGGGGCGCCGCGGTGGCCGCAGCGGATGGGGAATACGACATGGAAAACCTCCTCAAGTGTGGCCGGCGTCCGCGTGACGGCGCCGTGTTGTGTTCTGCATGGTTGGGATGGGAGCGGCTGCAAGTACTGCAGGGCCGGGATCTTCCGGAGCCAGCCCGAAGGCGCCGGTCTGAATTCAGTATGGGGATGCAGGGCGGGCGCTGTCCAACAAGAAAATCTGAACGGCCTTGATTGAAAAATCTTATGAGCAAAAGCAGGGCGCTGTTTGCTTCAGGATGGTGCCGCCCTGGCGTGTCCGCTCATCGGCGCGCAAGGCAGCGTGCAGGCGGGAGGGCGGGCGATCTCAGCCGAGCGGGGCGGGCAGCCGCGCGATCTCCTGGCCCCAATTGAGTGCGAAGTCGGACGCCGTTTCCTGCGCGATGCGGGCCACGGTTTCGGTCAGCGGATTCTCATGATCGGCGCGGAAGCAGGCGATCAGGGCCAGTGCCGGGAACTCGGTATCCACGCGCAGCAGGTGCAGGCTCTCTTCGTTGAGTTCGCGCTGGATGATGGCCGGCGGCACGGCCGTGATGCCGAAGCCATCGGTGGCCAGCCGGATCATGGTGGCCACCGAGGCGATGCAGTTGATGTGCAAGGTGCGCTCACCGCGTTCGCTGCCCGAGAACAGCCGCTCGATCACCGCATGCGGCCCCGAATTGCGGGCGAAGCTGATGATGGGGAAGGCCGCCAGGTCGGCCAGCGAGAGCGTCTCGCTGCCGATGTCGAGCTTGGGGCTGCCGACCCAGCGCATGGGAAATTCGCACAGCGCGATGTTGCTGACCTGCGGGCCGATCACCGGTTCGGCCTGCAGCACCAGGTCCAGGTTGCTCTTGCTGAACTGCTCGTGCAGGTGGATGGTGGTGTCGCTGACGATCTCGATCTGCAGGCGCGGAAAGGCTTTATGCAGGCGTCCGAGGAAATCCGGAAACCAGCTGTGCACGATGGATTCGATCACGCCGATGCGGATGACGCCGGCAAACACTTCGCGATCGGACATGTCGTCCTTCATCTCGCGCATGAGCTTGACCATGCGCTCGGCATACACCAGCGCCTTGCTGCCGTCGGCAGTCAGCGCCACTTCGCGCGCGCTGCGGTCGAACAGGCGCACGCCGAAATCCTGTTCGAGCGAGGCGATGCGGCTGGAAACGGCAGCCTGCGTGGTATGCAGCCGCTCGGCCGTGAGCCGGAAATTGCGCAAACGGGCCAGCCAGACGAAGGTTTCAAGGAAGCGGATATTCATGAGCGGGCAGGGCGGAGTGAAGGGGCGTATTTTATCGTCTTCAGATCCCGGTTCAGTCCGTCATTTTTGGTGCGCTGCGCAATGAATCTTCGTTCATCTGGCGCACATCCGGTGCATTTCATGCGCGCTATCGCGTGCTTCTGGTGCGTTATAAGGATATTCGATTTTTGAAAGTATTTTTTCTTTACTCGCCGTGAAAATGAAAATATATTTACATTTTTTCGGCGGGAATGACATAAATGATATGTCCTGCACGATGATAAAAACGTCCGCATCAGCGGGCGCAACAGCACAAGAACATGGCAAGAACAGTGGTGGCAGGGCTCTTGGCAAACGGAATAAATGATTTAAACGATTTATTTCTTTTGCGTTTCGTTTGCCGAGGGCAGTGAATTCAATGACGACGGGGTAGCGGGCGGTGACACAACAGCCGAAGAACATCAGTTTGCAGGGAGCCGGTGCGGTAGCGCAGGCCGTGGGCAAGCTGTATCCGCAATTGTCCAAGTCGCACCGCAAGACGGCGGACTATGTGCTGGGCAATCCCTTCCGCGCCGCCACCATGACCATCGATGAACTCTCGGAAGCCGCCGGCATCTCGGTGGCCACCGCCAACCGCTTCGCCCATGCGCTGGGCTTCGACGGCTATGCCTCCTTCCGCGCCGCGCTGGTCTCGGATTTTGCGACCACCCTGGCCCCCGTGGAAAAACTGCGCGAGCAGGTGCAGCGCACCGCCACCAGCGCCGAGATCATGGCGGCCGCCTTTGACAGCGACATCGCCAACATCGAGGCCACGCGCCGCATGCTCACGCCGGAACACTGCGAGCAGGCGGTCGACATGATCCTCTCGGCGCAGCGCATCTTCATCACCGGCTTCGGTGCCTCGGCCTATCTCTCCGGCCTGATGGCCCATACGCTGGAACCCTATGTGCGCACCGTCAGTTCGGTGGCCATGGCGGGCGGCCCCTCGCAGGCGGCGCGCCAGTTTTTCAAGCTCGACAGCGATGACCTGGTGATTGCGATGGTTTTCCCGCGCTATGCGGCCGACACCGTCTGGCTCACCCAGCGCGCGGTGGAGAAGGGCGCACGCGTGATCGCACTCACCGACACGCCCGGATCGCCGCTGGTGCCGCTGGCCGACGTCGCCTTGTATGCCCAGACCGATGGCCGCCTCGCGCCCACTTCCGATGCGGCCGCACTGATCCTGATCCAGGCCCTGTGCGATGCCGTGGCGCATCGCGCACGCCGCTCGGTGCAGGCCGCCACGCAAATGGCTGAATTCGTGCTGCCCTGGCTGTACCTGGCCCAGCAGCAACAGCGCGCCGGCACCACGCCGGTCGGCAAGCCCGTGCGGGCGGCCGCCAAGCGCGCCCCAACCAAAGGAAAGACCAACGCATGACCACTCCGGTAATTGCCATCCACGGCGGCGCAGGCACCATCACGCGCGCTTCGCTTTCGGCCGAGGACGAGGCCCGCTATCACCAGGCCCTGTCCGACATCGTCGCCGCCGGCCAGGCCGTGCTCAACGCCGGCGGCTCGGCGCTGGAAGCCGTCACCGAAGCCGTGCGCCTGCTGGAAGACTGCCCGCTCTTCAATGCCGGCCATGGTGCCGTCTACACCAGCGAAGGCAAGCATGAGCTGGACGCCTGTGTCATGAATGGCGCTGACCTCGCCTCCGGCGCGGTGGCCTGTGTGACCAATCTGCGCAACCCCATCCTGGCCGCACGCACGGTGATGGAAAAGAGCGAACACGTGCTGCTGGTCGGCCCTGCGGCCGAAGCCTTTGCGGCGCGCCATGGTGCGGTCACGGTCGAACCCGCTTACTTCCATACCGATGCCCGCCATGAACAATGGCAGCGCGTGCGCGGCCAGTCGCGCGCGATGCTGGACCACGATGCCTCCTCCTTCGCCTTCGCAGAAAAAGCCGCCGAGCCCAAGGAACCCATCGATCCGGACAACAAGTTCGGTACCGTCGGTGCCGTCGCCCTGGACCAGTTCGGCAACCTCGCTGCGGCCACCTCGACCGGCGGCATCACCAACAAGCAGCCTGGCCGCGTAGGCGATTCGCCCATCATCGGGGCCGGCTGCTATGCCAACAACGCCACCGTGGCCGTGTCGGCCACCGGCACCGGCGAAGCCTTCATGCGCACCGCCGCCTGTTACGACATCGGCGCACGCATGGCCTATGCCGGCCAGTCGCTGGAAGAAGCCAGCCGCGCCGTGGTCTTCGAGACCCTGCCCAAGGTGGGCGGACGCGGTGGCGTCATCGCCATCGACCGCCACGGCAACCTGGCCTTGCCCTTCAATACCGAAGGCATGTATCGCGCCTGGGGCTGTGGCGAACTGGCCCCGGTCACCGCCATTTACGCAGCACCGGCCTGAAGCGGCCGAGCAGGAGAGAATCAAGATGCAACAGTCCCAACGCGTGCTGGATGTCCGTCAGCTCAATGTCCGCTTTGCCACCTCCGAACGGACGGTCGATGCGGTGCGCGACCTGTCCTTCCACGTCAACCAGGGCGAGACCCTGGCCATCGTCGGTGAATCGGGCTCGGGCAAGTCGGTGTCGTCGCTGGCCATCATGCGCCTGATCGAACACGGCGGCGGCAAGATCGCCAGCGGCAGCATGCAGTTCCTGCGCCGCAGCGGCCAGTCGCTGGACCTGGCGCAGGCTGACAACGCCACCATGCGCAGCATCCGGGGCGCGGAGATCGCCATGATCTTCCAGGAACCGATGACCTCGCTCAATCCGGTCTTCACCGTCGGCGAGCAGATTGCCGAATCGATCCGCCTGCACCAGGGCATGAGCCGCGCCGCCGCCCAGGCCGAAGCGCTGCGCATGCTGGAGATGGTGCGCATTCCTGAAGCGAAGCGCGTGCTGGGCCGCCATCCGCACCAGCTCTCCGGCGGCATGCGCCAGCGCGTGATGATCGCCATGGCCTTGTCCTGCAAGCCCTCGCTGCTCATTGCCGACGAACCGACCACGGCCCTGGATGTGACCATCCAGGCCCAGATCCTGCAACTGATCCGTTCGCTGCAGCAGGAGATGCAGATGGGCGTGATCTTCATCACCCACGACATGGGCGTGGTGGCCGAAGTGGCCGACCGCGTGGTGGTGATGTGCCGTGGCGAGAAGGTCGAAGAGAACGAAGTCAAGACGCTGTTTGCCGCACCGGCCCACCCCTACACGCAATCCCTGCTGGCGGCAGTGCCGCGCCTGGGTTCCATGCGCGGCACTGACAAGCCGCTGCGCTTTGGCATTGCGCCGCAGGCCGAGGTGCGTCCCGACCTGATCGCCAGCGAACTGCAGGCGCAGGCGGAAATCGCCGCGCAGCGCCAACCCATCCTCAAGGTGCGCGACCTGACGACACGCTTCGACGTCAAGAGCGGCATCTTCGGCCGCGTCAAGCAGCGCGTGCATGCGGTCGAGAAGGTGAGCTTCGATCTCTATTCCGGCGAGACCCTGGCCATCGTCGGCGAATCCGGTTGCGGCAAGTCCACTACCGGGCGCTCGCTGCTGCGCCTGGTCGACATCGCCGGCGGCAAGGTCGAGTTCGGCGGCCGCGACCTGGCGCAATTGCCGCGTTCGGAATTGCGCGAGCTGCGCCGCGACATCCAGTTCATCTTCCAAGATCCCTTCGCTTCGCTGGACCCGCGCATGACCGTCGGCTACTCCATCATGGAGCCGATGCTGGTGCACGGCCTGAAGGAGGGCGCGCAGGAACGCGTGGATGCGCTGCTGACCCGCGTGGGCTTGACGCCCGAGCACGGCCAGCGCTATCCGCATGAGTTTTCCGGTGGCCAGCGCCAGCGCATCTGCATCGCCCGCGCGCTGGCGTTGAACCCCAAGATCGTCATTGCCGATGAATCGGTGTCGGCCCTGGACGTGTCGATCCAGGCCCAGATCGTCAACCTGATGCTGGACCTGCAGGCCGAGCTGGGCATCTCCTTCATCTTCATCTCGCACGACATGGCGGTGGTGGAGCGCATCAGCCATCGGGTGGCGGTGATGTACCTGGGCCAGATCGTGGAGATCGGACCGCGCCGCGCCATCTTCGAAAATCCCCAGCACCCGTACACGCGCAAGCTGATGGCGGCCGTGCCGGTGGCCGATCCGACCCTGCGCCAGCCGGGCAAGAAACTGATGACCGATGAAATTCCCAGCCCGATCCGGCTGGTGGGCGATGAGCCCAAAGTGGAGCCGCTGCGGGAAGTGGCTCCGGGGCACTTCGTGGCCCAGCACCGTATTGCCGGCGCGTTTTGAGCGCGGGCGTGATGTTCCCGAGTCGTATCTGTAATTTGGTAAATGCAGTCAGCGCAGTAATCTCAATCAAGCTGTAACCACTCAAGCGTCACTGATCAGGAGAGACCAATGTCCGCATCCGCAAAAAACAAAGCAATGAGCGCCGCCAAATGGCTGGCCCTGGGTACCCTGGGCGCCGCCCTGCAGTTCGGCGCGGCCAATGCCTTCGCCGCCAAGACTGCTACCGTGGCCGTAGCGTCGACCTTCACCACGATGGACCCGTATGACGCCAACGATACGCTGTCGCTGTCGGTGATGAAGTCCTTCTACCAGGGCCTCTATGGCTTCGACAAGGACATGAAGCTCATCCCGGTGCTGGCCGAAGGCTACCTGGTGAGCAAGGATGGCCTGGAATACACCATTCGCTTGAAGCAAGGCGTGAAGTTCCATGACGGTACCGTCTTCAAGGCCGACGCCGTCAAGGCCGTCTTCGACCGCGTGACCAACCCGGACAACAAGTTGAAGCGCTACAACCTCTTCAACCGCATCGCCAAGACCGAAGTGCTCAACGACTACACCGTCAAGGTCGTGTTGAAGGAGCCGTTCTCGGCCTTCATCAACGTGCTGGCGCACCCGTCGGCCGCGATGATCTCCCCGGCTGCGCTGAAGCAGTACGGCAACAAGGACATCGCCTTCCACCCGGTCGGTACCGGTCCCTTCAAGTTCGTGGAATGGAAGCAGACCGACTACGTGAAGGTAGCCAAGTTCGACGGTTACTGGAAGCAGGGCTACCCCAAGGTCGACGAGATCCTGTGGAAGCCGGTGGTGGACAACAACTCGCGCTCGGCCATGCTGCAGACCGGCGAAGCCCAGTTCACCTATCCGCTGCCCTACGAACAGGCTGACCTGCTCAAGGGCAAGGGCAACCTGGACGTGATCGCCGGTCCCTCCATCATCCAGCGCTACATGTCGATGAACGTAAAGCAGAAGCCGTTCGACAACCCGAAGGTGCGCGAAGCGATCAACTACGCCATCAACAAGGATGCCCTGGCCAAGGTGGCCTTCAATGGCTACGCCACCCCGATGGATGGCGTGCTGCCGCAAGGCGTGGATTACGCCTTCAAGTCCGGTCCGTGGCCCTATGACGTGAAGAAGGCCAAGGCCCTGCTGGCTGAAGCCGGCTACCCGAACGGCTTTGAGACCGAACTGTGGTCGGCCTACACGCATACCACCGCCATGAAGGTGATCCAGTTCCTGCAGCAGCAACTGGCGCAAGTGGGTATCAAGACCAAGATCCAGGCCCTGGAAGCCGGTCAGCGCGTGGAACGTGTGGAAAGCTGGCAGGATCCGGCCACCGCCCCGATCCGCCTGTTCTACGTCGGCTGGTCGTCCTCCACCGGTGAAGCCGACTGGGGCCTGCGTCCGCTGCTGGCATCGGAATCCTTCCCGCCGCGTCTGTTCAACACCGCTTACTACAAGAGCGACAAGGTCGATGCGGACATCGCCAAGGCCCTGACCGTCTCCGACCGCAAGGAAAAGGAAGCGCTGTACAAGGACGCCCAGCAGGAAGTCTGGAAGGATGCACCGTGGGCCTTCCTGGTCACCGAAAAACTGCTGTATGCCCGTGCCAAGAACCTCAAGGGCATCTACATCATGCCGGACCAGGCTTACGAATTTGAGAACATCGAGTTCACCAAGTAAGCAGGCGCCGTGTGGTCGGCCCTTGCGGGCCGATGCAAAAATGCAGTGCTGTGAGGCCGCGTCATGCAGTTTTGCAGCACTGGGCAGGTTCTCTGCATCGTCGTAACGAGCAGAAAAGAGCAGCAATGAAGCGGGGAGGGTGGCTGGCCATCCTCCCCCACAGATTCACGATGCGTTGCCATGCAAGCCGGCAGCGCAGGGAGCGACTCCACCGCAGGGTGTGGACACACCAGCGACGGGCAGCCTTATTCAGAGAGTCCCATGTTTTCCTATGTCATCAAACGCCTGTTAGGCCTCATTCCCACGCTGTTGCTGGTGGCGGTGCTGGTTTTCCTGTTCGTGCACTTGTTACCGGGCGACCCGGCACGCCTGGCCGCCGGCCCCGAAGCCGATGAAAAGACGGTCGCCCTGGTGCGCGCCGACCTCGGCCTGGACAAGCCGCTGCCGGAGCAGTTCGTCAACTTCTTCATCAATGCCGCCCACGGCGACTTCGGCCGTTCCATCCGCAGCAAGCGCCCGGTCTCCGAAGAGATCGCCGCGCGCTTCTGGCCCACACTGTGGCTGACCATCGTGGCCATGATCTGGGCCGTGCTGTTCGGTCTTGTCATCGGCATCTCCTCGGCGGTGTGGCGCAACAAGTGGCCGGATCGTCTGGGCATGACGCTGGCCGTCTCCGGCATTTCCTTCCCGGCGTTCTCGCTGGGCATCCTGCTCATGCAGGTCTTCTCGGTCGAGCTGGGCTGGCTGCCCACCGTCGGTGACGAGACCTGGCGCCACTACATCCTGCCTTCGCTGACGCTGGGCGCGGCGGTGGCTGCGGTGATGGCGCGCTTTACCCGTTCATCCTTCATCGAGATTTTGCAAGAGGACTTCGTGCGCACCGCCCGTGCCAAGGGCCTGACCGAGACCGTGGTGGTCATCAAGCACTGCCTGCGCAATGCGCTGATCCCGGTGGTGACGATGATGGGCCTGCAGTTTGGTTTCCTTCTGGGCGGCTCTATCCTGGTCGAGGTGGTGTTCAACTGGCCGGGCATGGGACGCCTCTTGGTCGATGCCGTCGAGATGCGTGACTACCCCATCATCCAGGCTGAGATCCTGCTGTTCTCGCTGGAATTCATTTTCATCAACCTGGTGGTGGACGTGCTTTATGCCGTGATCAACCCCAGCATCCGTTTCAAGTGAGGGGAATCATGTCGCTCTCCAATTCGCCTCTGGCCACTACCTCCGAAACCGGCGCGCCGCTGCCGCCGCCCGATCCGGCCGCCGTCGCCGCCTCCGGCCAGAAGATCCGCACCCCCTGGCGCGAATTCTGGCGCAAGTTCAAGAAGCAGCGCCTGGCCGTCTATGCGGGCGTGTTCATCCTGCTGCTGATCCTGATTGCCATCCTGGCGCCATGGATCGTGCCGTTCGACGCCGAGAATTTCTTCGACTACGACGCCCTCAATTCGCCGCCGACCTGGACCCACTGGTTCGGGGTCGATTCGCTGGGCCGCGACATCTTCAGCCGTATCCTGATGGGCGCGCGCATCTCGCTGGCCTCGGGCTTCTTCTCGGTGGCCATCGGCGCCGTGATCGGCACCGTCTTCGGCCTGCTGGCCGGCTACTATGAAGGCTGGTGGGACCGCATCGTCATGCGCATCTGCGATGTGCTCTTCGCTTTCCCTGGCATTTTGCTGGCCATCGGCATCGTCGCCATCCTGGGTGGCGGCATGATCAACGTCATCATCTCGGTGTCGGTCTTCAGTATCCCGGCCTTTGCGCGCCTGGTGCGCGGCAATACGCTGCAGCTGAAAAACCTCACCTACATCGAGGCCACCCGCAGCATCGGTGCGTCCGACACCACCATCATGTGGAAGCACATTTTCCCTGGCACCATCTCGGCCATCGTGGTGTATTTCACCATGCGTATCGGCACCTCCATCATCACGGCGGCCGGCCTGTCCTTCCTCGGCCTGGGCGCGCAGTCGCCCACACCCGAGTGGGGCCTGATGCTGAACGAAGCCCGCGCCGACATGGTCACCTCGCCGCACGTGGCGCTGGTGCCCAGCATCGCGATCTTCCTGACCGTGCTGGCCTTCAACCTGCTGGGCGACGGCTTGCGCGACGCGCTCGATCCCAAGATCGACCAGCGCTGATGATGACCCTGCAGGTGCCGCTGGAGGTGCCACATATTGGCCGCTTGCCCGCCGGTGCGCGCAACAGCATCACCGATGTGGAGGGCGTGCGTGTCGGTCACTGCACCCTCGATGCCGGCGCAGTGCAGACCGGGGTGACCGTGATTGCACCGCATGGCGGCAATCTCTTCACCCACAAGCTGCCGGCGGCGGCGGCCGTCATCAATGGCTTTGGCAAGAGTGCGGGGCTGGTGCAGCTGGAGGAACTGGGTTTGCTGGAAACGCCCATCGCGCTCTCCAACACCTTTGCCGTGGGGACGCTGCTCAATGCGCAAATCGCTCACACGGTGCGCGGCAATCCGGAATGCGGGCGCAGCCTGCCCACGGTCAATGGGCTGGTGCTGGAATGCAATGACGGCTATCTCAACGACTTGCAGGCCATGGCCGTGCAGCCCGAGCATTTTGAGGCAGCGATGGCGGCCTTGTCGGTTGAAGTGGCGCAAGGTGCGGTCGGGGCAGGGCGGGGCATGTCCAGCTTTGGCCTGAAGGGCGGTATCGGTACCGCTTCGCGCGTGGCCACCTTGGAGTCATCGGGACAGTCCTATACCGTCGGAGCGCTGGTGCTCTCCAACTTCGGGCGGCTGCCCGAACTGATCCTGGCGGGCGATCCGCTGGGCGCGCGATTGGCTGCCAGCGAAACACCCGATACCGCGCCCGAGAAGGGCTCCATCATCATGATCCTGGCCACCGATGCGCCGCTGGATGCGCGGCAGCTGAAGCGCCTGGCCACGCGCGCCGGGGCCGGACTGGCGCGCACCGGGTCCGCCTACGGCCATGGCAGCGGCGATATTGCGCTGGCCTTCTCCACGGCCCAGGCCATCGAGGCTGATGCCGATTGCCTGCACCTGGCGCTGCTGGCCGATCATCTGCTGGACCCGCTGTTCCATGCGGCCGCTGATTGCGTCGAACAAGCCATCGTGCATGCGCTCTTTGCGGCCGAGACCGTGCGCGGGCGTGATGGCCATGTCCGTGTGAGCCTGCGCGAGCGCCTGGCTTCCTGAATTGCTTCCCCTGAAAGACCGCCTCATGAACAAGCGTGCCAACATCCTGGTTTCCGTCGACATCGAAGGCGTGGCCGGGGTTTTCCACACCGAGCAGACCCGCGCCGGCAATGGCGAATATGAACGCGCCCGGCGCTGGATGACCGAGGAGGCCAATGCCGTCATCCGTGGCGCATTGGCGGCCGGTGCCACGGCCATCAAGGTCAACGATTCGCACGGCGGCTTCCGCAACCTGCTGCCGGACCTGCTGCACCCCGAGGCGCGCATGGTGCTGGGCAAGCCGCGCGTGCTGGGCATGATGGGCGGCGTGGACCACGATATCGATGCGGTCATGCTGGTGGGCTACCACTCGCGTGCGCAAGGACGCGGCATCCTGGCGCACACCACCAACAGCTTTGCCTTCGCCCGCGTGTGGCTGGGCGGGCAGGAACTGGGCGAGGCCGGGCTGTATGGCGCACTGGCGGCCGAACATGGCGTGCCGGTGATCTTCGGCAGCGGCGATGATGCCTTCATCGAAGAGAATGCACCGCTGTTCCCGCATGCGGTCTTTGCTGAAACCAAGAAGGCCTATGGGGCCAACAGCGGCGATTCGCTCACGCCACGGCAGTCCTGCGTGCTGCTCGAAGAACGCGCCCGCCAGGCGGTCACCGCGCTGGTGGCCAACCCGGAGGCCATGCCGGTACTGCCCCTGCGCGGCCCGCTGCGTTGCCGCCTGCAGGCGCAGACGGTGGCGCTGGCCGACCTCTTCAGCCAGTTGCCGATTCTTGAGCGTACCGACAATGTCACCGTCGAATTCGATGCGCCCACGGCGGAATATGCGGTGCGGGTGCTCAACAGTTTGTCGGCGATGTCGGCGATGCTGCGTTAAGAGAACTCTCTTTCAGGATGCCTTGCTCTCAATGAGCTTGACCAGCGCATGCACGGTCAGGTTCACCGGCGTTGCGATGCCATGCGCCTGTCCCCGCCACACGATGTAGCCGTTGAGGTGATCGATTTCGCTGGGCTTGCCGCGCGCCACGTCCTGGGCGGTGGAAGAGAATTGCGTGGGCATGGTCTCGATGATCTTGCGGATCGCCACATCCACATCCCCGGCCAGGGTCACGCCCTCGGCGGCGGCCACGGCCTTGCATTCGCTGACCAGGTAGCCCATCACTTCCGGCACGCCCACGCCTTCGACCAGCTTGCCGTAGGGTAGCTGGGTGATGGCGGACAGCGCATTGTAGGCGCAGTTGATGATGAGTTTCAGCCACAGCGCGCCGCGCACGTTCTCGGAAATCTCGGTTGGCACGCCGGCTGCGATCAGGGCCTCTGCGGCCTGCTGGCTGCGCGCGGCCGGTTCGATCACCAGCTCGCCACGGCCGTGGTGCTTGACGTGGCCGGGTCCGGCCATCTCGGTGGCCACGTAGACTACCGCCGCCGAGACCGGTTGCGGGATCACCGTGCGCAGGCGCTCGGCATTGTCGGTGCCGTTCTGCAGCGTCAGCACCAGGGTATCGGGGGCGAGGTGCGGCCGCAGTTGCGCGCCAGCCGTTTCGGTATCGGGGGATTTGACGCAGAAGAGCACCAGGTCGGCACCCGCCACGATGGCCGGATCGGTGCTGGCCTTGACGGGGATGGTCTCATCGAAGGTTTTGGCTTCCAGCCGCAGGCCCTTGGTATTGAATGCCTCCACGTGCTGCGGCCGGCCCACCAGTACTACTTCGTGTCCCGCCCGCGCCAGCATCCCGGCGAAATAACATCCCACGGCACCTGCGCCCATCACGGCAACTTTCATGTGTGTCTCCCCGCTTGGCAAATTGAAGTCAGGCGGGAAGCCTAACACAGCGTCGGCACACTTTCAGGGCAGGTCAGCATTGGTCAGAACGACCGCCGCACCCTTACCGACACATAAGCCGGCGGCTTGGTGGTCGCCGTCGCCCGCGCACTGTGCAGCCGATGCAAGGTGATCTGGTTGACCTCCGCATGGCTGCCATCGATGTGCTCGCCCATCAGGCGCATTGCGCCCTCGGCGTCGCCGGCGGCGATGCTGTCGAGGATGGCGGCATGTTCCTCGTAGGTCGAGTGCAGGCAATCACCGTACAGGAAATCCAGTCGCCGCACGATGCGGATGCGGTCTGTCAGACGATCGAATGACTCGGCCATCTCCTGGTTGCCGGCCGCGCGCACCAGCGTCTGGTGAAAGACTTCATCGAGCAGGGCCGCCTTGGGTCCGTCCGGTTCGCGTGCCTCGGCGGCCACGCACCAGGTGGCGCGCAGGCCGGCCAGCACGGACTGGTCTCCCGCCTGCGCACACAGGCGGCGCACTGCGTGCGTCTCGATGAGCTTGCGCATTTCATAGAGATCGGAAAAACGCTTGAAGTCGATCGGCACCACCTCCCAGCCACCGCGTACATAGCCCTGCATCAGGCCATCGTTCTGCAGGCGTTGCAGCGCCTGCCGCACCGGCGTGCGCGAGACCTTGAAATACGCGGCGATTTCGGTTTCGGTGATCTGGTCGCCGGGCAAGAGGCGCATGTCGAAAATGTCCTGCCGCAATTGCGCATAGACATATTCGGGCAGGGAGCCATTGCGCACCAGCGCGTCTTCGCCCTCAAGATCGGAGGCGAGCGCGCCGGCGTCAGCGGCGGGGGCGGGAGCAGCCAGGCTTTTCACGATGGGCTTTCTTTACCAGGCGGCCACGCTGCCATCGGTACGCGGTTCGGTCCCGCCGCACAGTACGCCTTCGTCATTGCGCCAGATGATCTGGCCACGGCCGAAGCCCAGCTGGTTGCCCGACCACGCCACTTCATGGCCCAGCCCGCCCAGACCACGGAAGAGATGTTCGGCCGTGCTGTGTTCGATGCTGACCTTGTTTCCTTTTTCCCATTCCCAGCGCGGCGCATCCAGCGCGGCTTGGGGATTGAGGCCGAAGTCGACCGTGTTCATCACCATCTGCACGTGGCCCTGAGGCTGCATGAAACCGCCCATCACGCCGAAGGGGCCGACGGCCTGGCCATTGCGCGTCATGAAGCCGGGAATGATGGTGTGATACGGACGCTTGCCCGGTGCCAGCACATTGGGATGCCCGGCTTGCAGCGTGAAATTGTTGCCGCGATTGTGGAGCGCAATCCCCGTACCCGGCACCACCAGGCCCGAACCAAAGCCCATGTAGTTGCTCTGGATGAAGGACACCATGTTGCCCTCGGCATCGGCCGTGCACAGGTACACGGTGCCGCCGCGCGACGGGTCGCCGGCCACCGGCAGCGTGGCGCGCGGGCCGATCAGCTTGCGGCGTTCATCGGCATAGGCCTCCGAGAGCAATTGCTCCATCGTCACCTTCATGTGCGCGGGATCGGCGATATGCGCCAGGCCATCGGCGTAGGCCAGCTTGATGGCTTCGATCTGGCGGTGATAGGTCGCCAGCGTGTCGCGCTCGGAGAAGTCGTAAGCCTTCAGCAGGTTCAGCGCCATCAGGGCCACCATGCCGTGGCCATTGGGCGGGATTTCCCAAACGTCATATCCGCGATAATTCACGCCGATGGGGTCCACCCATTCCGGCTGGAATGCGGCCAGGTCGGAGGCCTGCATGTAGCCGCCGGCCTGCTGCAGGAAGGCCGCAATCTTTTCGGCCAGGGCACCGCGATAGAAGCCCTCGGCATTGTCCTCGGCGATCGCCTGCAGGGTGGCGGCATGGCCCGCCGAGCGCCATAACTGGCCGGCTTGCGGTGCCTGGCCATCGATGCAGAAGGTATCGAACCACGATTGGAAATGCGGCTCCTTGAACTCGCGCCTGAAGTTCTGCTGCGCCACCTGCCAGGCATGCGCCACCATCGGCGAGACCGGGAAGCCCTCGCGCGCCAGGGTGATGGCGCCGGCCATGGAATCGGTCAGCGCCAGCTTGCCGAAGCGCTTGGCCATGGCGGCCCAGGCGCTGGGCGTGCCGGGCACGGTCACGGGCAGGGCGCCGTACTTGGGCACGTCCTTCAGGCCGGCGCTGGTGAGCTTGTCGGCGGAAATCGATTGCGGGGCCGGGCCGCTGGCGTTCAGGCCATGCAGCTTGCCGCCATGCCAGACCAAGGCGAAGGCATCGCCACCGATGCCGTTGGCGGTCGGTTCCACCACCGTCAATGCGGCAGCGGCTGCGATGGCCGCATCGATGGCATTGCCGCCGCGCTGCAGGACTTCCAGCCCGGCCTGCGCGGCCAGCGGTTGCGAGGTCGCCACCATGCCGCGCCGGGCATAGACGGCGCTGCGACGTGAGAAGTAGGGATAGTGGTTGCTGCTGAAGTCGGGGAAGGCGGGCATGGCGGTCTCTCGTTCTTGGTTCAGGGGCGTATTTTATCGGGTGGCTTGCGTATTACGTGGGGCGCAGCGTCAGCTCGGGCCGGCTCAGGTGGCAGGCTACGGTATGGGTGGCACTGACCTTGACCGCAGGCGGTGCTTCGGTCTTGCACACCTCCATGCAGGACGGGCAGCGCGGATGGAAATGACAGCCCGAGGGCGGGGCGGCCGGGTTGGGGATGCTGCCCTGCAGGATGATGCGCTCACGCTGCTGGCGCGGATGTTCACGTGGTATGGCCGACAGCAGCGCCTGCGTGTAGGGATGGCGCGGCCGGGTGTAGACCTCTTCACATGTGCCCGTTTCCACCATGCGTCCGAGGTACATCACGCCGATGCTGTCGCTCACATGGCGGATCACGGCCAGGTCGTGCGAGACGAACAGATAGGTCAGCCCTAGCTCCTGCTGCAGCTCGCGCAGAAGATTCAGGATCTGCGCCTGGATGGAGACATCGAGGGCTGAGACGGCCTCATCGGCCACCACCAGCTTGGGCCGCGTGATGATGGCGCGCGCGATGCCCACGCGCTGGCGCTGGCCACCGGAGAATTCATGCGGATGGCGTGCTGCATAGGCCGGGTTGAGCCCGACCATGTCCAGCGCTTCGGCCACCTTGCGCTTGCGGGTGGCGCGGTCGTGCAGCTGGTGCACGAGCAGCGGTTCTTCCAGCACTTCGCCGATGGTCATGCGCGGGTTCAGCGAGGCATACGGATCCTGGAACACCATCTGCATGTGCCGGCGCATGGCCTGCAGCTGGCCCTCGGGCAGCAGGGTCAGTTCCTGGCCCATGAAGCGCACGCTGCCTTCGCTGGGTTCGATCAGGCGCAGCACGCTGCGCCCGGTGGTGGACTTGCCGCAGCCGGATTCACCGACCAGGCCCAGGGTCTGGCCTTCAGCCAGGCTGAAGGAGACATCGTCAACGGCCTTGACGGTGCTGCTGCCGGAAGCAAAATATTTTTTCAGTCCGTGGACTTCGAGCAGGGGAGGAAGTGTCGTCATGATCGGGCCTTCTATACCTTCAATGCGGATACCAGCAGCGCACGCTGTGGCCATCACCCAGATGTTCCAGTACCGGCATCTCCTGGCGGCAGATGTCCTGGGCGCGCGCGCAACGGGCGGCGAAGCGGCAGCCTTGCGTGACGGTGCCGGGCGGCGGCACGCTGCCAGGGATGGCAGTCAGCGGCGCACCAGGTGTGGCATCCAGCGCCGGGCGCGCGCGCATCAGGGCATGCGTGTAGGGATGGGCGGGGCGATCAAACAGATCTTCCACGCTGCTCTGCTCCACCACCTGGCCGGCATACATCACCACCACGCGCTGGCACATCTCGGCCACCACGCCCAAGTCGTGGGTGATCATGAGGATGGAGGTCTTCTGTTCGCGTTTGAGGTCGCGCATCAGGTCCAGGATCTGCGCCTGGATGGTCACGTCCAGCGCGGTCGTCGGTTCATCGCAGACCAGCAGGCGCGGCTGGCACAGCAAGGCCATGGCGATCATGACGCGCTGGCGCATGCCGCCGGAGAGGCTGTGCGGATATTCGTCCACCAGTTGCGCTGCGCGCGAGAGGCCCACGCGTTCCAGCATGGCGACGACCTTGGCGTCGATCTCCTGGCGCGGCAGGGAGGTGTGGATGCGCAGCATCTCGCCCAGTTGCTCGCCGATGCGATGCAGCGGGTTCAGCGAGGTCATCGGCTCCTGGAAGATCATGGCGATCTCCTTGCCGCGAATGCCGCGCAGGGTGGCGTCATCGGCCTGCAGCAGGTCGCGCTCGCCAAAACGGATCGCACCCGACAGCCTGGCCTGGCTGGCCATGGGGAACAGGCGCAGGATGGACAGGGCGGTGACGCTCTTGCCGCAACCGGATTCACCCAGCAGGCCCACGGTTTCGTCCTGGCCCAGTGAGAAGGAAACGCCATCGACGGGCGCAACGCGGCGGCCGTGACTGAGGAATTCGATCTTGAGATTTTCGATGGTGAGCATGGCGGTTCCTCAGCGGCTCAGTTTGGGATCGAACACTTCGCGGATGCCATCGCCCAGCAGGTTGAAACCCAGCACCACCAGGAAGATCGCCAGCCCCGGCCACATGGCCAGCATCGGCGTGGTGTTCAGGTAGCCCTGGGCGATGTGCAGCATGGAACCCCAGCTCGGGTCTTCCGGCTTGGCCCCCAGGCCGAGATAGGAAAGCCCGGCTTCGGCGATGATGGCCGTGCCCATGGCGAAGGTGGCCTGGATCACCAAAGGCGCCAGCGAATTGGGGAGGATGTAGCGCCACATGATGCGCAGGTGCCCGGCGCCGATGGAGCGTGCGGCCATGACGTAGTCGAGGTTGCGGATGGTCATGGCCTGCCCGCGCGCCAGCCGCACGAAGGACGAGGTGAAGCCGATGCCGACGGCCACCATGGCATTGTAGAAACCGCCCCCCAGCGCGGCGGCCAGGGCCAGCGCCAGGATCAGCGAAGGAAAAGCCTGCAGCGCATCGACCACGCGCATGACGATGGCATCGACCGCGCCGCGATGGTAGCCGCTGACGATGCCGATGGGCACGCCCAATGAAAAGGCCAGTCCGACCGAGATCAGCGCCGCCTGCAGCGAGATGCGCGAACCGTACAGCATGCGGGTGTAGATGTCGCGGCCCAGGTCATCCGTACCGAGCCAGTGCTCGGCACTGGGACCAGACAGCAGGTTGCCGTAGTCCTGGTCAAAGATGGGATCGTACCGGGCCAGTACCGGTGCAGTGATGGCCAACAGTACCAGTACAGCGATGATCACCGCACCGATCACCGCCAGACGGTTGCGGCTGAAGCGGCGCAGGGTACGCCAGCGGGGCAGCGCCGGCAGGGCCTGCGCAGGGGAGGGAGGGTTCATGTCGGGAGACGTCATGGTTGGAGGCGTTGGGCAGACTTCAGCGGGCGATGCGCGGGTCGATCACGCTGTAGAGCAGGTCCACGCACAGGTTGACGATGACCACCATGACGGTAGCGGCCAGTACACCGGCCTGTACAGTCACGTAGTCACGCTGGAAGATGGCGTCGACGATCATCTTGCCCATGCCGGGAATGCCGAAAATGCTTTCGGTGATGACCAGTCCGCCCAGCATGCCCGAGACCATCAGGCCGCTGGCCGTGACCACCGGGATCATGGCATTGCGCAACGCATGGCCCAGCACCACCTGCCAGTCGCGCAGGCCCTTGGAGAAGGCGGTACGGATGTAATCCTCGTTGAGCACTTCCAGCAAGCTGCTGCGCACCATGCGCATGAGGATGGCCGATTCACGCAGGCCGGTCACGACCATGGGCATGATCATGGCGATCAGGTTGGCGTGCCAGTCCACCGACAGCGGCACGAAGCCCGAGGCCGGCAGCCAGCCCAGCTTGACCGCAAACAGGATGATGAACAGCATGCCCAGCCAGAAGTGCGGCACCGACATGCCGAACAAGGCAATCAAGGTGCCGACCGCATTGGCCCAGCCGCGCGGGCGGGCCGCCGACAGGATGCCGGCCGGCACCGCAATGACGACCGCCACCAAAAAGCTGCCGATGGCCAGTTCGATGGTCACCGGCAGGCGCTGCCACAAGGCATCGGCCACCGGGGTGTTGTCGATGAAGGAGCGGCCCAGGTCGCCATGCAGTACGGCCCACAGCCAGCGCCCGTACTGCACCAGCAGCGGATCATCCAGCCCCAGTTTCAGGCGCAGGGCGGCGGCCGCTTCCGGCGTGGCTTCCATGCCGAGGATGGCGGCCACCGGGTCCCCCGGCAGCACCGCCAGCAGGGAAAACACCACCATGCTCACCAGCAGCAGGGTGGGGACCGACAGCAGCAGGCGCCGGGCCAGCTTGGGCAGCTTGATCGTCGTGGCCATGGGACTTACTTGGACACGGTCGCAGTGCGGATCACACCATCGGGCACGTACTGGAAGCCCTTGACCGACTTGGCGATGCCGAACAGCACGTTGTCATGCACGGTGTAGATGTAGGGCACTTCCTTGACCAGGATCGCCATGGCTTGGTCATAGAGCCCCTTGCGCTTGGCCTGGTCGCCTTCCACGCGGGCCTGCTGCAGCAGGTCGTCCACTTCCTTGGCGCCGAAGTGTGAATAGTTCAGCGAACCGTTGGTGGTGACGAAGTCATAGATGTTCTGGTCCGGATCGGAACGGCCGCTCCAGCCCACGAACAGGCCTTCGAAGTTGCCGGCCTTGCCGGCCTCGATCTGGGTGGCCAGTTCGGTCTTCTCCAGCGTGACGGTGATGCCGGCCGGGCGCAGCATGCCCTGGATCATCTGGCCGACCTGCAATTCATCGGGCGTGGTCGGCAAGGTCAGCTTGAAGCTGAAGCCGCCTTCCTTGCCGGCTGCCTTGAGCAGGGCCTTGGCGCGGGCCAGGTCAACCTTGGGTGGCACGTCGCTGGGGCCATTGGCAAATTGCGCTTTGGAGAAGGGCGAATGGCCGGCCGCCACTGCATTGTTGTAGACCACCTTGGCGATGGCGTTGCGGTCGATCAGGATATCCACGGCTTCGCGCACTTCCTTCTTGTCGAAGGGCGGCTTGCCGGTGTTCATGTAGAAGCCGCGGAAGCCCAGAGAAGGCTTGTTGAGCACCGTATAGCTGGCGTTGGCCGGGACGTTGGTGATTTCCTTGTAGGGGAAGCGGTTGCTGATGTCGACCTGGCCACTGCGCAGGTTGTTGAAGGCCACATTGACGTCCGGCATGATCTTGTAGACCACTTCATCCACCTTGGGCAGGCCGGCGCGCCAGTAGTCGGGGTTTTTCTTGAGCGTGATGGTGGCACCCTTGAGGCGGCCTTCGTAGACGAAGGGGCCGGTACCGACCGGATGGTTGACGTAGTCTTCGCCGTATTTCTTCACGGCCGCCGGCGACGACATCATGCCGGCGCGGTCGGTGAGGATGGAGAGGAAGGGCGCGAAGGGCGTGGAGAGGTCCAGCTTGATGGTGTGCTCATCGACCACCGTGATCTTGGTGACGTATTTCAGTTCATTGCGGCGCAGGGAGGTCTTCTCCTGGCCGCGCAGCAAGTTGAATTCCACCGCCTTGGCATCGAAGGGCGTGCCATCCTGGAATTTGACGCCCTTGCGCAGATACAGCGTGTACGTTTTCTGATCTTCGGAGACGGTCCAGCGCTCGGCCAGCATGGGGATGATCTTGCCCTCGCCATCCAGGTCCACCAGCTTGTCGAAGATGCTCTGGTAGACGATGCGCTCGTTGAGCATGGAGGACTGCGTGGGGTCTAGCTTGCCGGGGTCGGCGTCCAGCGAGATGTTGAGCGTCGCCGCCCAGGCGGGCAGGCTGCAGGCGGCCAGCACGGCCGAGGACATCGCGGACAGCAGGAAACGGGAGACACGCTGGTTCATTCGTTTTTCCTTTCAGAAGTCATCACGGATCGAGCGCAACCGGCTTGGGCGGCAAGCCCGCCTGCCACGGCCATCGGGCCAGCTTAGGCGATGGACACGGTGAAGGCAAGCACGGATACGTCAATGTATACAACAAAGAAGACATGCAGGAAGCGTGCCATGGCATCAGCTTCGCGTCCGACGGAAAAGCGGTATCGCCAGCCGGGAATGCAGGCGGGGCGGGCCTCCCGGCGGATGGCTGCGAAGAGGGCAATGGCCCGTGGCATGGCGCATTGGCCCATCGTTCTTGGTCCAGCCTGCTTCGCGATGGTGCGCAATCACGTCCTGCGTGCCCGGTGAAGGGGCGTGGCAACGCTGCGACGACAACGCGTAAATTTTTTTATTAAATCGCTTGCTATTTAATTTTGGCCTCGCTAAACTGCGCTGCATGAATTCGAAAACAGACAAACGCAAGTCGGCCCCGCTGCTGGATGCCCAGTTGTGTTTTGCGCTGTACTCGACCTCGCTGTCGATGAGCAAGCTCTATCGCAAGCTGTTGCGCAACATGGGCATCACCTATTCGCAGTATCTGGTGCTGATGGTGTTGTGGGAGCAGGACCAGCTGACGGTGTCCGATATCGGTGAACGCCTGGTGCTGGATTCGGCCACGCTGACCCCGCTGCTCAAGCGCATGGAAGCGCAGGGCTTGGTGACCCGGGAACGTGCGGCCAGCGATGAACGGCAAGTGGTCGTCTCGCTCACCGCAGAAGGTGACAAGCTGCGCGAACAGGCAGTGGAGCTGCCCCGCGAAGTGTTGCGGGCAACCGAGTCGACGGCCGCGGAACTGACCGCGATGAAGGAAGAATTGATGGCCTTGCGTGCCCGCCTGCACAAGAATACGGGCGAGTGAGCGGGGCAGGTTGAAGGGACGCGGCGACCAGGCCAAGTCCCTTTTTGAAAGTTAAATAGATAGCGCGCTATTAAATAGTGTTGTATATTGTTGATGAGTAGCTCGCAAGAAAGCCGGCTAACTGGCATCGGCAGGTTCAAGGCAGTGTGCAGAGTGAAATCATCACATTCTCTTGGCAGCAGTTATACGCAGAGCCAATAGCGCCAACTAAGTAGTTTGCTATTTAATAGGCTTTTAGTTTTATCGTGGCATCGACAGTTTTCTGGCCGGCAACGGCCAGTGCAGTACAGCAGTACAGCAGTACAGCAGTACCAGGCAGCAAAGCAACAAACATGCAGTTCCCTCGCAGCACTTACCCGGTGAACCCCACCGATTCGCTCATCTGAGATTAGAGAAAAGGAAGAAGATCATGACCTCGTTCAAGCAACTCGCCGCCGTCGCCGCCATCGGCCTGGTTTTTGGCAACGCCTATGCCGCCGGTGATGCCGGCGTGGAACCGACCACCCAATCCTTCTTGCAAGCGCTCGAAGCCGGCGGTGGCAAGCCCCTGGAACAGCTCTCGCCGCAAGATGCGCGCGCCGTGCTGGTCGGTGCGCAAGCCAGCGTGAAGCTGGAGCTGCCCAAGGCGGACGTGTCGGAAAAGACCATCACCGCCGACGGCCAGCAGATCAAGCTGACCATCGTGCGTCCGGCGGGCGTGACCAAGACCCTGCCGGCCTTCATGTTCTTCCACGGCGGCGGCTGGGTGCTGGGCGACTTCCCGACCCACGAACGCCTGGTGCGTGACCTGGTGGCCAACTCGGGTGCGGTGGCCGTGTTCGTGAACTACACCCCGTCGCCGGAAGCCGGCTACGGCGTGGCCATCAACCAGGCCTATGCCGCCACCAAGTGGGTGGCCGAGCACGGCAAGGAAATCAAGGTCGACGGCAAGCGCCTGGCCGTGGCCGGCAACAGCGTCGGTGGCAACATGGCCGCTGTCGTGGCCCTGATGGCCAAGGACAAGGGCGGCCCCGCCCTGCGTTCGGAAGTGCTGCTCTGGCCGGTGACCGATGCCAACTTCGAAACCGGTTCCTACAACCAGTTCGCCAATGGCTACTTCCTCACCAAGAACATGATGAAGTGGTTCTGGGACAGCTACACCACCGACGCCGCCAAGCGCAAGGAAATCACTGCCTCGCCCTTGAACGCGACCCCGGCGCAACTGGCCGGCCTGCCGCCGACCCTGATCCAGACCGCCGAAAACGACGTGCTGCGTGACGAAGGCGAAGCCTATGGCCGCAAGCTGCAAGCCGCCGGCGTGGCCGTGACCAGCGTGCGCTACAACGGCATGATCCACGACTTCGGCCTGTTGAACGTACTGGCCAAGGTCCCGGCCGTGCAGACCGCGATGCGCCAGGCCGGCGAGGAACTGAAGTTCCGCCTGAAGTAATTGCAAGGCTGCCCTGCGCGTAACACTGCGCAGGGAAAACGACAACGCCCCCGCACGAGTGCATCGTGCGGGGGCGTTGTCATTGCGGCTGCAGGTTCGGGGGCGGATGCGGGTGCTGCGTGCTCGGACTCAGGCCAGGACCTTGGTCAGCCAGGCGCCGATATCCTCGACCTCCTCGCCGCACACTGAGTGCTGCATCGGATAGTCGTGCCACTCGACCTTGTAGCCCAGCTGGGTCAGCAGTTCACGCGACTTGACGGCGCGCTCCAGTACCACCACCGGATCCATGGTGCCGTGGGCCATGAAGATGGGCGTGTCATGGTTGGCACCGTGGCGTTCGGCTTCGATGGTGGCGGCCAGCGGCAGGTAGCCCGACAGGCACATCAGGCCGGCCAGGCGTTCCGGGTGGCGCAGGCCGGTCTGCAAGGTCATCGCGCAGCCCTGCGAGAAACCGGCCAGCACGATGCGCTCGGAGGGAATGCCGCGTGCACGCTCTTGCGCGATCAGTGCTTCGATGGCGGCCTGCGAGGCGCGCAGGCCGGGTTCGTCTTCACGGCGGACCAGGTCGGGCGCGAAGATGTCGTACCAGGCGCGCATCACGTAGCCGCCGTTGATGGTCACCGGCATGGTCGGCGCGGTCGGGAAGATGAAGCGGATGGGCGGGCAGCCCGACAGGTCCAGCTCGCGCACGATGGGCACGAAGTCCGAACCATCGGCACCCAGGCCGTGCAGCCAGATGACGGAGGCAGTGGGGTTGGGGGCGGTATCGATCTGTATCGTCTCGAGGGGGGCGGACATAGGCGTGCGGTTCCTGTTGCGGTCGGTGGATGAAAGGGCGGGGCGCGGCATTTGTGTCTGTCCCGGCGCGGGAGCACAATACGGCCTTGCCCGTTGTCATGCGCAGCGTCTGTGCTGCAATGGGCTCACATCATACGATGAACGCCGCCGCGATGGCGGCGCTGCAAAAGGAAAACCCATGAAGTGCATCCCCTCGCGCCGCCTGCTGGCCTCGCTGTTGGCCTCCCTGCTGGCCATGGCGCCCCTGGCCGGCCATGCCGAAGCCGAAGGCCGGTTGTTCCAGCCGCGCGGCGAAAACCTGATGATCTCGCCCCCGCCAGGATGGCGCCTGGCCTACATGGATGGCGATCCGGACGGCAATTACGTGGTCGATTTCCTGCCAGCCAACGAAGCGCATGACTCCTGGCGCGAGGGCTACATGGGCGTGCAGCGCCGTGGCTATCCCGATGCCGGCCTGGTGGCCAACATCCAGGCGCGCAACCTCACCGTGGCGCAGGTGGCCTTGACGGAAGTGATGCAGGGAGCCCAGCGCAATTGTCCGGGGCGCTTCGTGGCGATGGCGCAGAAGGATGGCAGCACCAACAATATTCCCGTCTCTGTCAGTGGTGGCTTCTGCGACCGTACCGGGCCAGTTGCGCCCTATGGCGAGGGAACTGTACTGGCGGTGTATCAGGGCAAGCAGCAACTGTTCGTGGTGCAGTTCAGCTGGCGCCCGCCGACTGAAAACGCACTGAAACAGTATCCCTACCGGATCACGCCGGCCGGACTGCAGCAGTATCTGGATCTGCTCAATGCGGCCACGCTGTGCGGCGGGCCGGATGAGGGTAAGTGTCCGAACTGAGAGGGAGGGCGGGCCCGCATCGACATGCGGGCCGCTGAGCTACTATTACTTGCTGGCAGGGCGGATCGCCGACTTGGGGCGGAAGGCCTTGCAGACGCTTTCATCGGTGTCGATGTAAGGGCCGCCGATGAGGTCGATGCAGTAGGGGATGGCGGCGAAGATGCCGGGCACCTTGATCTTGCCGTCCTCGTCCTTCAATCCCTCCAGTGTTTCGCGGATGGACTTGGGCTGGCCGGGCAGGTTCAGCACCAGCGCAGCATGGCCGTCGGTCTCGCGGATGACGGCGACCTGGCGCGAGAGAATCGCGGTCGGTACGAACTGCAGGCTGATCTGGCGCATCTGCTCGCCAAAGCCCGGCATTTCCTTGGTGCCGATGGCCAGCGTGGCTTCGGGCGTGACATCGCGGCGCGACGGACCGGTGCCGCCAGTGGTCAGCACCAGGTCGCAACGGGCCACATCGACCAGTTCCACCAGGGTCTGTTCGATCTGTGCGCGTTCATCGGGGATCAGGCGGGTCTCGACTTCAAAGGCGCTGGTGAGCGCTTTGGTGAGCCATTCCTGCAGGGCCGGGATGCCCTGGTCCTGGTAGACGCCACCGGAGGCGCGGTCGGAGATGGAGACCAGTCCGACGCGCAGCACCTCACGTGCGACGGGCGTCACGGCCTCAACGCTCATCGTCATCCTGCTCGTCGGTCTCATCCTCGGCGGCTTCGCTCTTGGCGCGCGCAGCCTGGGCCTGCAACTGCTTGAGGATCTGGAAGATTTCGCGGTAAGCCTTGGGCGGCTTGTTTTCCGCCTGCTCCTTGCGGGCATTGCGGATGAGCTTACGCATGTGCTGCACATCCACTTCGGGATGGCGGTTCAGCAGTTCGGTCAGTGCCTGGTCATCGGCCAGCAGTTTTTCGCGGCGGCGTTCCAGGGCGTGCATGGCGGCGGTTTCAGCCTTGGAGGCGCCGTGCCAGCTGTCGATGGTCTTCTGGATGATGGCGATCTCGTCGGCTTCCAGCGTGCGCATCTTCTTGCCCACGTATTGCATCTGGCGGCGACGGCCTTCGTGGTCCTTGATCTGCTGGCATTCGAGGATGGCGTCGCGCACGTCTTCGGGCATGGGGACGCGCTTGACGCGGTCGCGCGGTTCATTGACCAGCGATTCGCCCAGCTTTTGCAGGGCATCCATCTCGCGCTTGAGCTGGGACTTGGAGGGGCGGTCGTATTCCTGTTCGAATTCGCTGGATTGGAATCCGACAGCACCGCGGTTGGCATTGGGCATATCGTGACTTCGAGAAATAAAGCTTAACGACTGCTATGATAACCGTTTTACCCGCATTTCAGAGAAAACAGGCTCATGAGCGATACCCCATTCACGCACAGTCAGGACCAGTTGAAGCAGTTGGCGCAGGATGTCCTGCGTTATGCCCGGGACAAGGGCGCCTCGGACGCCGCCGTCGACATCAGCGAGGGCAGCGGCCTGTCGGTAGCGGTGCGCAAGGGCAAGATCGAGACCATCGAGCAGAACAAGGACAAGGGCATCGGTGTGACCGTGTTCCTCGGAGAAGGCCGCCAGGTGCGGCGCGGCAACGCCAGCACCTCGGATTTCTCGCAGCAGGCACTGAAGGAAACGGTCGAGGCCGCCTACAACATCGCCCGCTTCACCGCCATCGATGACTGCGCCGGCCTGCCCGACGCCGAGATGCTGGAAATGGCCCCGCGCGACCTGAAACTGTTTTCGCCATGGAACATTTCCGCCGAAGAAGCTGTGGCGCTGGCCCAACGCTGCGAAACCGCAGCCCTCGATACCGACCCGCGCATCACCAATAGCGAAGGGGCTGGCGTCTACGTACAGCACTCGCATTTCATCGCGGCCAACAGCCGTGGTTTCATGGGCGGCTACCCGTTCTCGCGCCACACCATCTCGGTGGCGCCCATCGCCGGCAAGGGCGCGGGCATGCAGCGTGATGACTGGTATTCCTCCAAACGCGATCCCAAGAAACTCGCCAAGCCCGAAGCCATCGGCCGCTACGCCGCCGAGCGCGCGCTGGCCCGCCTGAACGCGCGCAAGCTCACGACCCGCAAATGCCCGGTGCTGTTCGAAGCGCCGCTGGCAGCGGGTCTGCTGGGCGCCTTTGTGCAAGCCGTGTCGGGCGGTGCGCTGTACCGCAAGTCGACCTTCCTGCTCGATTCGCTGGGCCAGCAGGTCTTCCCGGAGCACATCCAGATCCTGGAAGATCCGCACGTGGTCGGCGGTGTGGGTTCCGCGCCCTTCGATGAAGAAGGCGTGCGCACCGTCAAGCGTGAGGTCATCAAGGATGGCGTGGTACAGGGCTACTTCCTGTCGACCTATTCGGCCCGCAAGCTGGGCATGCAGACCACCGGCAACTCCGGCGGCTCGCACAACCTGACGCTGCGCTCGGACCTGACCACCAAGGCCGATACCTTCAAGGGCATGCTGAAGAAGATGGGCACCGGCCTCCTGGTGACCGAGCTGATGGGGCAGGGCGTGAACTACGTGACGGGTGACTATTCGCGCGGTGCCTCGGGCTACTGGGTCGAGAACGGCGTGATCCAGTATCCGGTGGAAGAAATCACCATCGCCGGCAACATGAAGGACATGCTGCGCCAGATCGTGGCCGTGGGTAACGACACGCTCATTCGCGGTACCAAGGAAACGGGTTCCATCCTGCTGGAAAACATGACCATCGCTGGCGACTGATCGTGCCGCACGCTGCCCGGCCGCCGCTGGCGAGCCGGGTGGCGCCACGGCCAGCGCCGCCCATCTTGGGGAGGCAAGCCATGGACGACATCCACATCCGGCGCGGCTATCTGCCAGGCGCCATCGGGCGTGTAGCTGAGCTGCACGCCGCGTATTACACCGAAAACTGGAGCTTCGGCGTGTATTTCGAAGCCCGCATCGCCACCGAGCTGGCGGCCTTCATGAGCCGCTACGACGACAGCCGCGATGGCTTCTGGACCGCCACCGTACACGGCCGCGTCGAAGGTTCGCTGACCATCGACGGCCAGCATGCGCAGCAGCAGGGCGCGTGGCTGCGCTGGTTCATTTCTTCCGAAAAACTGCGTGGACGCGGCGTGGGCGATGCCCTGCTGACCGAGGCCATCCGCTTCTGCGCGGAGTGCGATTTCCCTTCCATCTACCTGTGGACCTTCGAGGGTTTGCACGCCGCGCACAACCTGTACCAGCGTCACGGATTCATCCTCACCGAGGAGCGCATCGGCTCGCATTGGGGCGTCAAGCTCAACGAGCAGCGCTACGAACTGCTGCTGTAGCACGCAGGGCAGGCCGTGCCATGCGGCGCTAGAATGTCGGATTGGCGCACGCGCGCAACTTCGGACATTCGTTCTCCGCACATGGCCCTACACACCGATGCCGCCCACTCCAGCGGCCAAGTCCTGCCGTTCCGCGAATCCCTGCTGGCCACGCTGGGCATCTGCTTCGTCATCATGCTGGTGGCCCTGGACCAGACCATCGTCGGCACTGCGCTGCCGACCATCGTGGCCGAGCTCAAGGGCTTCGATCTCTATGCCTGGGTCGCCACGGCCTATCTGCTGACCTCGGTCATTACCGTGCCCATCTTCGGGCGGCTCGGTGATTACTTCGGGCGCAAGCCTTTCGTGATTGCGTCCATCGTCGTTTTCGTCGGTGCTTCGGCCTTGTGCGGCATGGCCAACAGCATGCTGTTCCTGGTGCTGGCGCGCGGGCTGCAGGGCATCGGTGGCGGCATGCTGGTGGGCACCTGTTTCGCTTCCATCGCTGACCTGTTTCCCGATCCGCGCGTGCGGCTGCGCTGGCAGATCATCCTGTCGGCTTCCTTCGGCATTGCTACGGCAGTGGGCCCTTCGCTGGGCGGCTTCCTCACGCAAGGGCTGGGCTGGCGCTGGGTGTTCTACTGCAACCTGCCCATCGGCGTGTTGTCGCTGTATTTCGTCTGGCGCTTCGTGCCGCACATCCGCCACATGCAGCATGCGGGCAAGATGCGGCTGGACTGGCCGGGCGCGCTGCTGATCTCGCTCTCGCTGGGCAGCCTGCAGCTGCTGGTGGAACTGCTGCCCAAGCGCGGCATCACGGGTGGCATGATGGTCTTGCTGGCCGTGGCTGTGGCCGCCTTCTACGCCTTGTGGAAGTGGGAGCAGCGCGCCGCTCAGCCCATCCTGCCCTTCGAGATGATGCGCGACAAGGCGCTGGCCAGCCTGTTTGTCTTGTCGGTGCTGGCGGGCTTTGCCATGTTCTCGCTGCTGATGTATGCGCCGCTGCTGTTCCAGGGCGGATTCGGGTTGAGCCCGCGTGAAGCGGGGCTGCTCATCACACCGCTGGTAGCCTGTATTACCGTGGCCAGCATCGTCAATGGCCGCATCATCACGCGCATTCCCAATCCCAACCTGATGATGAACCTTGGCTTTGCGCTGATCGCTGCGTCCTGTCTGGGCGTGGTGCTGTGTGATCGCAGTACCGGCAACGGCTTTTTGCTGACAGTGATGCTGGCGGGTGGTTTCGGGCTGGGCCTGGTCTTGCCCAATCTCACCGTGTTTGCCCAGCAGGCCGCCGCACGCGAGCACCTGGGCATCGCTACCGCCTTGCTGCAGTCCTTGCGCATGATCGGCGGCATGCTGGGCACGGCCATCACCGGCACGCTGGTGAGCCAGATGTATGGCGCAGGCGTGCAGAAGGCCTTGGAAGGGGACCACGCAGCGCAGTGGCTCAAGGATTTCAGCGATCCTGAAGTACTGGTCAACCATGACATCCAGTCGGTCCTGCTGGCCCAGCTGATGCAGGCCGGACATGATGGTTCGGCCTTGCTGGAAGCGGCACGCGAGGCCCTGGTCGGGGCCATTCACATGGGCATCGCCATTGCCATCGTGGCCGCGCTGGTGGGACTGTGGATGGTGCGGCGCGTGCCGCCGATCCGCTTTGATCAGGACAAGAAGGTCGAGCCGGTGATGTCGGAATGAGATGCCGACCGCATGAAAAACGGACCCGAGGGTCCGTTTTTTTTCGCTCTTGATTTGGCGCGATGCGCTTACTCGGCCTTCTCCGTTTTCTTGACCACGGCATAGCGCTCCAGCGTGCGTTCACGTGCCTCTGCATGGTCGACGATGGGCCGTGGATAGTTCGTCCCCAGCGTCACGCCAGCCGACATGCGCTCATCGGGTGTGGCCGTCCACGGCGCGTGGATGCGCTTGTCGGAAAGCTTGGCCAGTTGCGGCAGGTAGCGGCGGATGAACTTGCCGTCCGGATCAAACTTCTCCGATTGCGTGACCGGGTTGAAGATGCGGAAGTAGGGCTGCGCATCACAGCCTGAGGACGACGCCCACTGCCAGCCACCATTGTTGGCCGAGAGGTCGAAGTCGTTGAGATGGATCGCAAAATATTGTTCACCCCAGCGCCAGTCGATGCCCAGATCTTTGGTGAGGAAACTGGCCACCACCATGCGCAGGCGGTTGTGCATGTAGCCGGTCTGGTTGATCTGGGCCATGGCCGCATCTACCAGCGGATAGCCGGTGCGTCCCTCGCACCAGGCGGCGAACAATTCCTCGGCATGCTTGCCGTGCTCCCACTTGATCGCATCGTACTCGGGCTTGAAAGCCTTGGCAGTCACACGCGGATGGTGATGCAGGATCATGAAATAGAAATCGCGCCAGGTCAGTTCCGACAGCCACACCGCCGCACCTGCCGCGCCTTGACCAGCATGCATGGCCTGCATCGCAGCCCGCGCCAGCGTGCGGATGGAGACCGTGCCGAAGCGCAGGTGGATCGACAGATAGGACGGACCCTTCACTGCAGGAAAATCGCGCGCCGTGCCGTAGGCGCCGATGCGGCCCAGGAAATCCTCCAGCAGGGCCTGGGCACCGGACATGCCGGTCGGAATCTTCAGTTCCTGCAAATTGCTGGGGTCAAATCCCAGTGCCTGGTGCGAAGGCAGCTCGTGATGCGCCTTGCCCGGTGGCTTGGCCAGGGCCTTGAAATATTTTTCGACCGGATAGGGTTTGAGATAGAAGTCCCCCCCGGCTGCGGCCAGCTTGGCCATCCACGCATTCTTGTAGGGCGTGAAGACCGAGAAGGGCTTGGCCGACTGGGTCAGCACTTCGTCCTTTTCAAAGATGACCTGGTCCTTGTAGCTCAGCAGTTGTGCGCCGTGTTTCTTGAGGGCCTTGTCCACGGCCGCATCCCGCTCGATGGCGGCCGGCTCATAGTCGGTGTTGGCAAAGACCGCCTGCACGCCCAGCTCGGCGGCCAGCTCGGGAATGCACTGAACAGCCGATCCATGCAGCACGATCAGCCCACCGCCGGCCTTGCGCAAGGCCTCATCGAGCTCGGCCACGCTGGCCAGCAGGAAATCGACGCGGCGATCCTGCTTCACGCCATCGGCCTTCAATGCATCGAGGATGTCGGTATCGAAGACGAACACGCACCACACGGACTGGCTTTGCGAGAGCGCGTAGTAGAGGGCGGCATGATCGGTGTGGCGCAGGTCGCGGCGGAACCAGACCAGGGACTTGTCGAATTGGGGCATTGCGTTGGTGTGCTTCTTCAATGGGTTGGACTTCGGACCGTGAAGGGTCGAGCGGGCTCACATTCCGGCGGTGGCTACTGATCGGTAGCGTTTTGTGTGAATGATAAAAGATTTTCATTGATTTGACGCGTCTCATCTCAAGGTGGCTATCGTCTGGCCGATAATGAGGCATCCGCATACGATGCGGAGAACGAGGGAGGGCGCTGCGATCCGCATGCGTCTCGTGCAATGGGAGATGGGGAAACGATGAAGAAAATGACGATCGGCACCCGGCTGGGGCTGGGCTTTGCCGCGATTTTGGGTTTGATGCTGGTGATTACCGCCATTGGCGTGGGGCGGCTGCAGGCGGTGGGGAGTCTCAACGACACGATGGTCAACGATGCACTGGTCAAGGAAAGGCTGGTCATTACCTTCTATCGGTCCATCGAACTCAACGTCGGCCGCATCGTGGCCGCGGCCAAGAATCCGGATGTCGAACAGCAGAAGTTCTACAAGCAGGAGATCGGCGCGACCATCAGCAAGAACAATGAGCTGGTCAAGCGCATGGAAGAGCTGATCACCGATGACGCCGGGCGGGCTGCCCTGGCCGAGATCAACGAACGCCGCAAGGTGGTGCTGGCGGCCAATGCGCAGGTCTTCAAGGAAAAAGAGGCGGGCAACGAAGAGGGGGCACGCAAGGCGGTCGACGAGCTGCTGCTGCCGAGTACGCGCGTCTATCTGGCCGCCATCGACAAGCTGGCCGTGATGCAGTCCGACCTCATCAAGAACCAGACCGCAGAAATCGATAGTCTCTTCCGCAATGCGCGGACGCTCATGATCGTGCTGGGCGCCGTGGCGCTGCTGTTGGGTGTGGCGCTGGCATGGGCCATTACGCGCTCGATCACGGCACCGTTGCACAAGGCGGTCGATGTGGCCAGCCGCGTGGCCAAGGGTCATCTGGACAACCATATCGAGGTGCGCAGCCAGGATGAAACCGGCCAGCTCATGCGCGCACTCAAGGAAATGAATGACAACCTGGTGGGCATCGTCACCCGGGTGCGCCAGGGCACCGATACCATCGCCACGGCCTCCAGCGAGATCGCCCATGGCAACCTGGACCTGTCCAATCGCACCGAGCAGCAGGCGAGTTCTTTGGAAGAGACCGCCTCGGCGATGGAAGAACTGACCTCGACCGTGAAGCAGAACGCCGACAACGCACGCCAGGCCAATCAGCTGGCGGTGTCGGCATCGGAGGTGGCGGTGCAGGGCGGTTCGGTGGTCTCGGAAGTGGTGGCCACGATGGGCTCGATCAATGATTCCTCGCGCAAGATCGTGGACATTATTGCCGTCATCGATGGCATCGCCTTCCAGACCAATATCCTCGCGCTCAACGCCGCCGTGGAAGCCGCGCGTGCGGGCGAGCAGGGGCGCGGCTTTGCGGTGGTCGCCTCCGAAGTGCGCACCCTGGCGCAGCGCTCGGCCAGCGCGGCCAAGGAGATCAAGGAACTCATCGGTGACTCGGTGGGCAAGGTGGAGGCGGGCAGCAGGCTGGTCGAGCAGGCCGGTACGACGATGGAAGAGGTGGTGGCCAGCGTGCGCCGCGTGACCGACATCGTGGCCGAAATCACCTCGGCGTCGCAGGAGCAGAGTGACGGGATCGAACAGGTCAACCAGGCCATCAACCTGATGGATGAAGCGACCCAGCAGAATGCGGCGCTGGTGGAACAGGCGGCCGCAGCGGCGCGGCAGATGCAGGAGCAGGCGGCGGGGCTGAGTGAGACCGTGAGCGTGTTTCGTTTGCGGGGGTAAGAAAATAGGGGCAAGGCACGCAGGCGCCTTGCTCGTGGACCCCAAAATACAAAAAGGCAACTGACTTTCGTCAATGGGCCTTCTCTGTTGGTGAAAAGCGTACAAAAAACATTGGCTCCCACAAATCTCTTTGTGGGAGCCAATCCAAACCATATATTTCATGTGCCTGCCTACAGGCTTAACGGCAGGGTGACGTTAGCATCGAAGATATCATTGGTCAAGAGATTCAGTTGCGAAACCTTTGGCGATCAGCGCTTCTCCGAACATTATCGATTTCTTCCTCTAACTTGAACTTTATTCGCTGAATAAAACGTTCCTCAGGCACAAGGGAGAAAAGCTGCGCTTCACGCTCTTCCTCTTGCAATAAGTAGTCTACAAACTCGGTTGCTTTAGCTAACTGTTGATTTGCATTGAAAACTGACCCACTTTTGGAGTGAACCCCTCGGGCTGGACCAAGGTTGGTCGAGAAACTAAGCCGCTTGCCGAGCAAGTTGTGCTTCGAACTGGTTAGGTGATTGATAGCCCAGCGCCGAGTGCATACGCCGTTCGTTGTAAATCTCTTCGATGAAGTATGGCAGTCTCGCTGCCACGTCGTCGAATTTCTCATATCCGGCCAGATAAACCTCTTCGACCTTAAGCGTCTTCATGAAGCTTTCCGCCTGGGCGTTGTGATATGGATTGGCTGGAGCACTCATCGATCCTATCAGACCAAATTCCTCCAAAGAATCCCGGTATAAGGCACTGGCATATTGGCACCCACGATCCGTATGGTGAATGCAGGTGCCGGGCGCCGGCTTGCGAATTCTGTAGGCGGCCGTCAGCGCGGCCAGGGCCAAAGGCGTGTCTATCCGCTTAGATAAAGCGTAGCCGATTACCTTGCGGCTGCAAGCATCCAAAACAACGGCCAGGTAGATAAAGCCGGATGCTATTCGGATGTAGGTGATATCGGCAATCCAGACACGATCTGGCTCCGTTGGAATGATGTTCTGATAGTGATTAGGAAAGACGGCGACGTCGGTTTCAGTGCCGGCCGCCGGCTTGAACCTGCGCCGATGATGGCCGTATACCTCATGCTCACGCATGATCCTGGCTACGCGCTTGTGATTGACCACATGCCCGCGTGCCCTCAATTCCAACGTGATTCGACGATAGCCATAGCCCGGGAATACATCGTGGATGTCTTCTATCAGATGGGCCAGCTCAGCATCACCGAGTACGGCAGTAGCCGGCCTGGGCTGATAATAGTAGGTGCTACGCGGCAGATCGATCATTTGGCATCCTCGTCGGATGGAGCAGGCTTGGGGCCGCTGATGATCGATGAGTTCTCGCTGTTGCTGACGAGTCGTAGCCGTGGCGTTTTTTTGAGGAGATCCAACTCCATCGTCAGCTGGCCTACCTTCCGTTCCAACGCGGCAATATGTGCTTCGTACTCTGCAACCGTCGACGCAGCAGCATCTTCTGCATCCAGCTCACCGCGATCAAACTGCCCTAGCCACATCTGCATGAGATTGGCCGACAAGTTATGAGTCTTGAGCGCCTCGCGTCGCCCTATCTTGCCGCTGCGAATATCGCTGCATATCTGTATCTTGAATTGCGGGCTGTGCCGCCGATATGGACCTCGTGATGCCATGATGTCGCTCCTCCTGAGAAGGCTCGACAAGCGTATCACTTCATCTCCTAGCCTTGGTCCAGCCCGAGGGTTCACTCCATTTCCCAGGAAATTTGCATCCAAAGTTGACCCATGTTTAGACCACAATCCTGCTCATGACAGCGAGCGGGAGAACGGAGTGATAGACGTGGCCCTACTTGGAATTATTCGACGCTGGTACATCAGAGACCGCATCTCAATTCGGGAAATCGCCCGCAGGCTCGACATATCCCGCAACACAGTTCGCCGCTACATCCGATCCGATGTCAGCGAACCTGCTTATCCAGCAAGGCGTTCGCCAAGCTCGCTCGATGACTTCACCGCCAGGCTCTCCGCTTGGCTCAGCGCAGAGGCGGTCAAATCTCGGAAGCAAAGAAGGACCCTGAAACAGATGTTCCTGGACTTAAGAGAGCTGGGATACGAGGGGTCGTATGAGCGGGTGGCTGCCTTCAGCAGGCAATGGAAGGTGGGTCAAATGGAGAGGGTCAAATCTGCGAGCAAATCAACATATTGAGCATCACGGTGCCCGCGTACGCTATTTCTCCACAATCGAGCTCGTGAACATGCTTGAACAGGAAAAGCAACAAGGGCGAGCGGGAAACTTGGCAACACGCCTTCTACATACTGATCTCGTAATACTAGATGAGCTTGGCTATCTTCCATTCAGCCAAGCAGGCGGGGCTTTGCTATTCCACCTCATCAGCAAACTCTATGAGCGTACCAGCCTAATCATCACCACTAACCTCGGATTCGGAGAATGGGGAACCGTATTCGGAGACCCCAAAATGACTACCGCTCTACTCGACCGACTCACTCATCACTGCCACATTGTCGAAACAGGCAATGACAGCTACCGTTTCAAGAACAGTTCCACTCGAAACACGAAGAAAGGAGGAGCCGCAGAAAAGGCATCTGCGTAATAATAGAAACTCGTACGGGTCAGGATTCGATGCAAATCCTGGGTCAGTATTTAGTGCAATAACACAAACAGGGCTTACCGCTAAGAGAATTCAATATTAATTGAGATTGACACTCTATTATATTTCGACCTGTGGTTACTACCATTGAGCTCAATTGGGAAAATTCGAATTCCCGAGGAGTCCAAGGCCGACGGCCGCGAAGATTTCTGATGCGATTACCCCCCCGAAGATTTTCCCAGCCTAATCAGATTTTTGGGGTGAGGTTTTGCTTTGTACGCTCGATGGCAGCGGCGGCATGTACTTTGCCAAACCTCTTTGTGCTCTGAAATCTGTTTTGGACTTTATAGATTGGCCATCAATACGAGCTGCTTATCAATTAACCAGCCTATTGGGGATGGGATGCGTGTATTCATGTCTCAAGTGCATCGCAAAACATTCTCTTCATCAAGTGTCTCAGGATGGGAGGCTCTAAAAAACGCAAAAGGCCGAATGATTTTCATCATTCGACCTTTTTTGTTTGGTGCCCACGGAGGGACTCGGTCGCGTCCCGCGACCCCGTCCGGCCTTGCAAGGCCGGACTTTCTCGTCCCTCCCGCAAAGCGCGCAGGCGCTTTGCTCGTGGACCCCAAAATACAAAAGGCCGACTGACTTTCGTCAATCGACCTTTTCTATTTTGGTGCCCACGGAGGGACTCGAACCCCCACACCTCGCGGCACATGGACCTGAACCATGCGCGTCTACCAATTCCGCCACGTGGGCTGCGCTGTAAAGCGAAGACCGTGATTATAGACGGTCTGAAAGCGCTGTCAACAACTTTTTCGCTGCCGTGCCATCATTTTCGTTGCAATACGATGCCTCGCCCCCTTTTTGCCTTCGTATTGCGGTTAGGTAAATGGCCGCAACTCCGTTACACTAGGCACATCCGTCCGCTTGGGCGACCTTCGCCTTGGCATTTATAACAATTGCGCGAAACGAAACTTTTGAGCCAATTCCCCTATTCCATCCCCAGCCGGGAAGAGATCCTCGGCATCCTGCGTACTTCCTCGGGCGCGCAAAACGCTGCCGCGCTGGCCGCTGCGCTCGGCGTCAAGCCGGAAGAAATGGACGGCCTCACGCGCCGCCTCAACGCCATGGAACGCGACGGCCAGATCAAGCCGGATCGCGCCGGCAACTACAAGCTGACCCACTCGCCGGACTTCATCCTGGGCCGCGTTTCCGCCCATCGCGATGGCTTCGGTTTCCTGCTGCCCGATGAAGGGGCCGATGACCTGTTCCTGCCCGAGAAGGAAATGCAGAAGGTCATGCACGGCGACCGCGTGCAGGCCCGCATCACCGGCACCGACCGCCGTGGCCGCCCGGAAGGCACCATCGTCGAAGTGGTGGAACGCGCCAATACCCACGTGATCGGCCGTCTGCTCAATGAGAACGGCGTCTGGGTGGTGGCCCCCGAAGACAAGCGCATCGGCCACGACGTGCTGCTGGCCGGCCCCCCGGGCAAGGCCAAGGCCGGGCAGGTGGTCAGCGTGGAACTGACCGAGCATCCTTCCCGCTACACGCAACCCGTGGGCAAGATCGTCGAGATCCTGGGCGATATCGACGACCCCGGCATGGAAATCGAAATCGCCGTGCGCAAGTACGGCGTGCCGCATGAATTCTCGGAAGCCGCCAAGAAGCTGGCTTCCAAGCTGCCCAGCGAAGTCAAGGCCGCCGACCTCAAGGACCGCGTCGACCTGCGCGACGTGCCCCTGGTCACCATCGATGGCGAAGATGCACGCGACTTCGATGATGCCGTCTACTGCGAACCCGTCAAGATCGGCCGCACCAAGGGCTATCGCCTCATCGTCGCCATTGCCGACGTGAGCCACTACGTCAAGCCCAACGACGCGCTGGACGTGGATGCGCTGGAGCGCAGCACCTCGGTGTATTTCCCGCGCCGGGTGATCCCGATGCTGCCGGAAAAGCTCTCCAACGGCCTGTGCTCGCTGAACCCGGACGTGGACCGCCTGACCCTGGTGTGCGATGCCGTCATCACCGCCAAGGGCGAGATCAAGGCCTACCAGTTCTATCCGGCCGTGATCCACTCGGCGGCCCGCCTGACCTATACCGAAGTGGCCTCGATCCTGGCCAATACCAAGGGCCCGGAAGCGGCGCGCCGCATCGGCCTGGTGCCGCACCTGACGCATCTGTACGAAGTCTTCCAGGCGCTGCTGACGGCACGCCAGGCGCGCGGTGCCATCGACTTCGAGACCACCGAGACCTACATCGTCTGCAACGCCGCCGGCAAGATCGAGAAAATCCTGCCGCGCACCCGCAACGATGCGCACCGCCTGATCGAGGAATGCATGCTGGCCGCCAACGTCTGCGCGGCCGACCTGTTGAAGCGCCACGATCACCCGGCGCTGTATCGCATCCACGCCGGTCCGACCAAGGAAAAGCTGACGCAGCTGCGCACCTTCCTCAAGCAGATCGGCCTGATCCTGGGCGGTGGCGACACCCCCAGCGCCTCCGATTACGCCGAGCTCATGCCCAAGGTCAAGGCGCGTCCCGATGCGGTGCTGATCCAGACCATGCTGCTGCGCTCGATGCAGCAGGCGGTCTACAGCCCGGACAACATCGGCCACTTCGGCCTGTCCTATGAATCCTATGCGCACTTCACCAGCCCGATCCGGCGCTATCCCGACCTGCTGACGCACCGTGCCATCAAGGCCGTGCTGCAAGGCAAGCGCTACGAGCCCAAGGGTATCGACAGCACGGCGCTGAACACCTCGATCTCGCCCGCCGCCCGCAAGGCGCAGGCACTGCAGCGTGCCACCGACAAGGCGGCCGGCAAGAAGCCGCGCGGCGAGAGCGCACTGGCGATCTGGGAAGCCCTGGGCCTGCACTGTTCGGCCAATGAGCGCCGTGCCGATGAGGCCTCGCGCGACGTCGAAGCCTGGCTCAAGTGCTACTTCATCCGCGACAAGCTGGGCGAGGAATTCACCGGCACCATCGCCGGCGTGGCCACCTTCGGTATCTTCGTCCAACTCGATGCGCTCTACATCGAAGGTCTGGTGCACGTCACCGAACTGGGTGCGGACTACTTCCAGTACGACGAAGCGCGCCACGAACTGCGCGGCGAACGTACCGGCATCCGCTATCAGCTGACCGACCGCGTCACCGTGCAGGTCAGCCGCGTGGACCTGGATGCCCGCAAGATCGACCTGGCGCTGGTCAACGAGCCCGGCATCCGCACCCTCATCAAGAACGAAGCCAAGCGCGCTGAAAACGCCGCGCGCGGCAAGTCCGGTGGCGGCAGGCAGAGTGCCGATGAAGCTCAGCCGGCAGCCCGTGGCAAGAGGGGCGCCGCCGCCAAGCCAGCTGCCGCTGCAGCGGGCAGCAAGCCCAAGGGTGGCGCCAAAGCCAAGGCCGGTGCCGCGCGCACCGCCCCGGCACGCCCCGGCGAAGCCGACCGCAAGCGCGCTGCGTCCAAGGGCTACAGCAAGGGCAAGAAGAAGCGATGAGCAAGTCCCCGGACCTGCGCAATGCGCAGTCCGGGTTTGATGGAACGTGGGGCAGTTGCCCCGAGCAAGACGAAAGACACAAGCAGGATCTATGAAGAGCAAAATGATTTTCGGCTTCCATGCCGTGACCTCCCGCATCCGCCACGAGGCTTCCTCGGTGGAAGAGATTTACGTGGATGCCGAGCGCCGCGACCGCCGCATGCTGGATTTGCTGCATGCCGCCAAGGAAGCCAATGTGCGCATCATCCAGGCCGACGACCAGCGTCTGGCGGCCATGGTCGGCACGCGCCGTCACCAGGGCGTGGTGGCCAAGGCCGCCGCGCTGTCGCTGGCGCGCACCCTCGATGAACTGCTGGATGCCGTGGTCGGTCCGCCGCTGCTGTTGATCCTCGACGGCATCACCGATCCGCACAACCTGGGCGCCTGCCTGCGCGTGGCCGATGGTGCCGGTGCGCATGCCGTGATCGCCCCCAAGGATCGCGCCGTGGGCTTGAATGCCACGGCCATGAAGGTCTCCAGCGGTGCGTCCGACACCGTGCCCTACATCACCGTCACCAACCTGGCCCGCACCATGCGCGACCTGAAGGAACGCGGTGTGTGGATCATCGGCACCTCCGATGATGCCGAGAAGGGGCTCTACGAAGGCGACTTCAGCGGCCCCACCGCGCTGGTGATGGGCTCCGAAGGCGAAGGCATGCGCCGTCTCACCCGCGAGACCTGCGACGTGCTGGTCAACATCCCCATGTTCGGTTCGGTCGAGAGCCTCAACGTTTCCGTGGCTTCCGGCGTCTGTCTGTACGAGGCGCGACGCCAGCGCTTGCCCAAGTAAGTCCGGTCATCCCGCATGACACCATCGCCGGACTTCGTGTCCGGCGATTTTTTTTGGCCGTTCCATTTTTGGAACACTTCAAGTTTCACTTCAATCGCCGTTTTCACTCAACGTTTCAGGAAACACACCATGTTCAGCCGACTCAGAGAAGACATTGCCAGCATCCGTGAGCGCGACCCTGCCGCGCGCAATAGCTGGGAGGTGCTGACCTGTTATCCGGGCCTGCATGCGGTGATCCTGCATCGCTGGGCCCAGGCTTGCTGGAAGGCCGAGATGAAGTGGCTGGGACGCTTCATCTCGCAGCTTGGCCGTACCCTCACCGGCATCGAGATTCATCCCGGCGCCACCATCGGCCGCCGTGTCTTCATCGATCACGGCATGGGGGTGGTCATCGGCGAGACCGCCATCGTCGGTGACGATTCCACCATCTACCAGGGCGTGACCCTGGGCGGCACATCGCTGGCCAAGGGCGCCAAGCGCCATCCGACACTGGGGCGCGGCGTCATCATCGGTGCCGGGGCCAAGGTGCTGGGTGGCTTTACGGTCGGGGACGGGGCCAAGGTCGGTTCCAATGCAGTGGTCACCAAGGAAGTGCCGGCCGGCGCCACGGCCGTGGGTAACCCGGCGCGCATCGTCGAGCGCAATGCCGCGCCGGCCGGGCGTGACCAGGCGGCAGCACGCCTGTTTGCGGCCTATGGCGTCATGCCCAATGGCGATGATCCGCTGTCCAAGGCGCTGCACGGACTCATCAACCAGGTGGCCGCGCAGGAGCAGCAACTGGAAGCCGTGCTGGCCGCCTTGCAGGGTGCGGGGATAGGGTGTCGACGCCTTGAAGAGGCCGGACAATTCGACGCCGCGCAACTGAACCGGCTGGTCGATTGAGGAGAAGGAGCGCAGCCGGCTTCAGGCCGGCTGCGTAGCTCGCCACGGCATCTGCCGCAGCGATGAAGCATGTACAGCGAGATCAGGCGATCTCGTCGCCGTTCACATCATGCCGGTGCAGCGCTCCGTCGGCCGTCAGGCTGATCCAGCCGCCACGCGGCGTGTCCACGTCGTATTCCCAATCCGGCAGCACATAGCGCAGCTTGCCGCCATCCAGGCGATGCAGGGCAGGGCGGTGCGTATGCCCGTGGATGAGGACATCGGTGCCGGTCTGCGCAAAGAGCGCATCGATGGCGCCGGCATTGACGTCCATGATCGCCATGTCCTTGCTCTGGTTGGCGTCCTGGCTGTTCTTGCGGATGCCTTCGATGATGGCCTTGCGCTGCGCCAGCGGCATGGCCAGGAACTGCTGCTGGTAAGCCGGTTGCCGCACCTGGGCGCGGAAGGCCATGTAGGCCTGGTCATCGGTGCATTGCGCATCGCCATGGGCCAGTGCCAGCGTGCGGCCGGCAGCGGTGATGACGTGCGGGTCGTCGAGCAGCGTCAGCCCGGCGGCATCGGCAAATGCCTGGCCCACCAGGAAATCGCGGTTGCCTGCCATCCAGTACAGTTGCACACCTTGCACCTGTACAGTTCGCAGTGCGTCAGCAATCAGTTGGTTGTAGGGAGCAGTACGGTCGTCGTCACCGGCCCAGTACTCGAACACGTCACCCAGCAAGTACAGTTGCTGCGTCTGTACTGCATGGCGCTGCAGGAAGGACAGAAAAGCCTCGGTGGTACGGGGCAGGGCGGCTTGCAAATGGAGGTCGGAAACAAAAAGCGCAACCGTCGGTTGCGCTTTCTGCATGAACTGGAAATCAGTCATGGTCGGTGAAGTCAGCGGTCCGGATCAGGCTCAGACCACTTCTGCCTTCTCGATCACCACGTCTTCTGCGGGCACGTCGGCGAACATGCCGGCGCGGGTGGTCTTGACGCCCTTGATCTTGTCGACCACTTCAGTACCTTCGACGACCTTGCCGAAGACACAGTAGCCCCAGCCGTCCTGGCCCGGGAAGTCCAGGAAGCTGTTGTTCTTGACGTTGATGAAGAACTGCGCCGAGGCCGAGTGCGGGGCGGCGGTGCGGGCCATGGCCAGGGTGTAGGGCTCATTCTTGAGGCCGTTCTTGGCTTCGTTCTCGATCGGCTCGCGGGTTTCCTTCTGCTTCATGCCGGGTTCGAAGCCGCCGCCCTGGATCATGAAACCGTCGATGACGCGGTGGAAGATGGTGCCGTTGTAGTGGCCGGCATTGACGTAGGCCAGGAAGTTCTCAACCGTCTTGGGGGCCTTCTCGGCATCCAGTTCGATCTTGATGGTGCCGTGGTTGGTGGTGAGCAGAACTGCCATGATGAATCCTTTGCTTGTGGGGGAATGAAAAAAACCGGCGGGCGACTTGGGCCCGCCTTGGCTGCGTGACGGCAGGCCGGCCTTACTTGACCAGGGTGGCCGATTCGATCACAACAGGCGTGGCCGGCACGTCGCCGGCGCCGGTGCGCACTTGCTTGATCTTGTCGACCACGTCGGTGCCGGCGATGACCCGGCCGAAAACGGCGTAGCCCCAGCCGTCCTGGCCGGGGTAGTTCAGGAAGCGGTTGTCCGCCACGTTGATGAAGAACTGGGCCGTTGCCGAATGGGGTGCCGACGTGCGCGCCATGGCCACAGTATAAACCTCGTTCTGCAAACCGTTATTGGCCTCGTTCTTGATGGGCGCCTCGGTGGCCTTCTCGCGCATGTTCTGGTCGTAGCCGCCGCCCTGGATCATGAAGCCGTTGATGATGCGGTGGAAGACGGTGCCGTTGTACTGGCCCTTCTTGACGTATTTCAGGAAATTGTCGACCGAGGCCGGGGCCTTTTCGGGATTGAGTTCCAGGGTGATGTCACCCATGCTGGTCTTGAGCAGCACGCGCGGTGCATCGGCGGCCAGCACAGGAGCGGCCAGCGTAGCCGAGAGAGTGAATGCTGCGGTCATGCGCAGCAGAGTACGGCGGGAGAGGATCATGCGTTGCCTTCGTAAATGATTTTCCATTGCGATCCTTCACGCACCCAGTACTGGCGCTTGCGGATCGCGTTCTTGCTCTTGCCGACCGCACTTTCCTGGGTGAAAGTGCTGACGATCATGTCTTCCGGTGTGCCGGGATAGCGGAACAGGCTGACATCGCGCAGTTTGACACTGGTATAGCGCGCCCCGTTCAGGCTCTTCTGCTGGCGGCCGAACCAGGTGGCCAGGTTCTCGCCCTGGGCCGAGCGGAATTCGGGAGAGTAATACGACAGTACCTTGTCGGCATCTGCATTCTCCAGCGACTGGCCCCACTCTTCCAGCATGGAGGAGGCGGCATCACGCTGCCGGGCCCATTCATTCTTGTCGACGAACTGCACGTGCTGGCTGATGACCACCACCGTCTTGCCGACCTCGGCCGTGGAATACAGGTTCTGCAGGTCCGGATTGGCCAGCACCACGCAGCCATCGGAGGACAGCGGCGGACGGCTGAAGTTGTCCGAGGGCGTGCCGTGCAGCCAGATGCCATAGCCGCTGCGGCCGTTGCGCTTGTCCCATTCGTTGGGGTAGGACAGCGGCAGGGCTCCCGTGCCATAGAAATCGGGCAGCTTGGGGCCGGGGATGCGATTGTTCACGTAATACACGCCGATGGGCGTGCGCTGGTCGCCGGACTTGGTCTTGTTGGCGCCGAAGCGGCCTTGCGAGATGTAGAAGTCGGTCTGGAACTTCAGTTCGCCGCCCTGGTTCTCGTAGACGTACATGCGCGAACGGGTGGTGTCGACCACCAGCACGTTCTTCTGGTCGTCGCCCACTTGCAGCACCGCCTTGGGGATCAGTTTGGGGTCCGGCTTTTCCTGCAGGGAACGGATGCGCACCATGGCTTCATCGCGCAATTCCTTGAGCTTGTCGCTGGGGCCGTCGGCCATGGCGCCGAAGTTGCGCACCGGACGGGCATGCATCAACAGCAGGTCGCCGCGCACCAGGTGGCCCAGGCGGAAGGTGGGATAGGCCGCCACTAGCGCGTCGGCCTTGGCCTGGGCTTCGCGCAGGCGGTTGGCACCGAGGTCCTTGTAGATATCGATGAGCAGGGCTTCCGGATCCGGCTTGGCAGCGGGTGCTCCGGCCGTATTGCCCTGCGGCGGGATGGAAGAAGACGATGCCACGCTGCCCATCGCTGGCAGACCCGCCAGGCACAACATCAACAGGCGTCCCAGCATGCGCGCGGGACGCCTTTGCAAAGCGCTAGCCACCAATTACCCTCCCGATCGTTCCTGTTTGATCAGCCATCGATTGCCCTGTTTGACGAAAATCAGGGTCTTGCGGCTGTCCACCGTCAGCCGATCCGAATTATATATCTGGCGATAGCGCACGGTCGCGATGTTGCCATTGATGCTCACCGTGGCATTGCTGACCTTGACACTGATGCGGCCCTTGTCCTCGATGCGGGCGCGGCGCTCTTCGGCCCATTCCTTGCGGGAGGCGCCACGGGGCGTCTCGAAGTCGCTGGCGTAATGGCCCAGGTAGCTGCGCACGTCCTTGTCGCTCCAGGCCTTGGCCCAGCCATTCAAGGCCGCCAGCACGATGGCCTTGTCCTGTTCGGCGCTGGCTTCGGCCTTGGCCTTTTCCTTGTCGGCACGGGCCTTGTCGGCCTTGGCCTTTTCGGCAGCGGCCAGTTTCTCGGCCTTGGCCTTTTCGGCGGCGGCCAGCTTGTCGGCCTTGGCCTTCTCGGCCGCAGCCAGCTTGTCGGCTTGCGCCTTCTCGGCGGCCGCCTGGGCGGCCTTGTCCTTCTCGACGCGGGCGGCTTGTTCGCGGGCCAGTTTGTCGGCTTGTTCCTTGTCCTTCTGCGCTTGCAGTTCCTTCTGCTTCTGCTCGGCAGCAGCCTTGTCGGCAGCGGCCTTCTGGGCGCGCGCCTGTTCGGCGGCCAGCTGCTCTGCGCGGGCCTTCTCGGCCTTGGCGCGCTCGGCGGCGGCCCGGTCTGCTGCAGCTTTCTCTGCTGCGGCCTTGTCTGCGGCAGCCTTGTCGGCAGCGGCTTTCTCGGCGGCCGCCTTGTCGGCTGCAGCCTTTTCCTTCTCGCTGGTGGCCTTGGAGATGGCTGTCTTTTCGGCTTCAGCCTTGTCGGCCGCCGCCTGCTGCGCCAGTTTCTCGGCCGCCAGGGCGCGATTGCGCTCCTGCTGTTCGGCTGCAGCCGCCTCGGCCTTGGCCTTGGCGTCGCGCTGGGCGGAGGCGGCCGAAGCCAGGCGCGGCACGGTGCCACCGGTGGTGTTGCCGTTGAGCGAGCGCAGTAACGTCAGCTTGGGCTGCGGCACGTTGGCACCCGGATCGATCTGCAGCGCCTTGTCATAGGCCTGGCTGGCCAGCTTGGCATAGACATCGCCCAGGTTTTCCAGCGCCGTGGCATAGGTCGGATTGGTGCGCATGGCCATGTCCAGCGAGGCGCGCGCCTTGTCGTACTGGCCGTCGGCCGCATACAGCACGGCCAGGTTGTTGTACGGCTCGGGCAGGTCGGGGAAGTCCTCGGTGAGCTTGGTGAACACCGCGATGGCCTCGGCAGAACGGTTTTGTTCTGCTAAGATCAGGCCCTTCGTGAAACGCAGTTGCGCATCGCGCGGGTGTTTCGCCAGCACGGCATCGGTCTTGGTCAGTGCTTCGGCATACTGTCCGGCCCGCATCAGCTTGTTGATGTCAGACATTTCACTGGCGTGCGCAAACGTGGCGGGCACCCCGAAGAGGGCCGCCACCAGGCTGGACAACACTGCCGTCTTGTGGGCAGTCTTGCTGATCAAACCGCGCAAACCATGAATGGATGTCTCTTCTTGTGATTCTGGGGCCATGGTTTTATCGATGCTATACTCGAAGAAATTCGAAGAAAGCTGGCATTTTATATCAAACAAGTAAGACAAAAAGAGGTTTGGCTACCGTGACCCGTTCATGTTGCAACTGCTGCTAGAACAATGAAACCCAGGCAGGGGCCTGCCAGCGCCACGTTTTAGTCCGGTGCCGGCCCCAGGTAGTGCATGAACCCGTCGCCCACAGCGGCAACGCCAACCCCAGAATTCCCATCCCATGAGCGAGCTCAAGATTTACAACACGCTGGCGCGTGACAAGCAGACCTTTTCCCCGATCGAACCCGGCAAGGTGCGCTTGTACGTGTGCGGCATGACCGTGTATGACTATTGCCATATCGGCCATGCGCGCGTGCTGGTGGTGTTCGACATGGTGCAGCGCTGGCTGCGCGCCTCCGGCTACGCCGTGACCTACGTGCGCAACATCACCGATATCGACGACAAGATCATCCATCGCGCCGCCGAAAACGGCGAGACCATCGCCCAACTGACCCATCGTTTCATTGAGGCCATGAACGAGGATGCCGCCGCCCTGGGCGTGCAGCGTCCCGACCATGAGCCGCGTGCGACGAAATACGTGCCGAAGATGCTGGACCTGATCGGCAAGCTGGAAAAGAACGGCCTGGCCTACAAGGCCAGCGATGGCGACGTCAATTACTCCGTGCGCGACTTCCCCGGCTACGGCAAGCTCTCCGGCAAGTCGCTGGACGACCTGCGCGCCGGCGAACGGGTGGACGTGAACACCGGCAAGCGCGATCCGCTGGACTTCGTGCTCTGGAAGGCGGCCAAGCCCAGCGAGCCGGACGAAGCCAAGTGGGATTCGCCCTGGGGCTGCGGCCGTCCGGGCTGGCACATCGAGTGCTCGGCCATGTCCAGCGACCTGCTGGGTGACCATTTCGATATCCACGGCGGTGGCCAGGATCTTCAGTTCCCGCACCATGAAAATGAAATCGCCCAGTCCGAAGGCGCGCACCAGCACACCTTCGTGAATTACTGGATGCACAACGGTTTCGTGCGCATCGACAACGAGAAGATGTCCAAGTCCCTGGGCAACTTCTTTACGATTCGCGACGTGCTCAAGAAGTACGATCCGGAGGTGTTGCGTTTCTTCATCTTGCGCGCCCACTACCGCAGCCCGCTGAACTACTCGGATGCGCATCTGGACGATGCCCGCCAGGCACTCACCCGCCTGTATACGGCCTTGAAGGATGTGCCGCCGCAAGCCGGCGCCCTGGTGGCCGATGAAGCGCATGCACAAAGGTTCACAGAGGCCCTGAACGACGACTTCAACACGCCGGTGGCGATCTCGGTGCTGTTCGAACTGGCCAATGAGGTCAACCGTGACCGTTCGCCGGCGCAGGCGCGCCAGTTGAAGGCGCTGGCCGGCATCCTCGGCCTGCTGCAGCGCGAACCGGCCGAGTACCTCAAGGGCGGCGTGGCAGCGGCAGACGGTCTGGGCGAAGCCGAGATCGAAGCCCTGATTGAAGCACGCAAGGCGGCCAAGGCCGGCAAGAACTTCGCCGAAGCCGACCGGGTCCGTGCCGAGCTGACTGCGGCCGGCATCATTCTGGAAGACAAACCGGGCGGCCTGACCGAGTGGCGGAGAGCTTGATTTGAATACCAACCGAAAAGCCAGCGAAGCCGATCCCAGCCTGATCGTGCCGGCCTACTGGGAAGAGGCCAAGGCCGAGCTGATGAAGCGCGACCGCATCATGCGCAAGATCATCCCGCAGTTCGGGGACCTGCAGCTGACGGTGCGCGGCGACGCCTTCACCACGCTGGCGCGTTCGGTGATCGGCCAGCAAATCTCGACCAAGGCCGCCAATGCGGTCTGGCAGCGCTTCCTGGAAGCCTGTCCGCGTTGCACGCCAAGCCAGGTGATGCGCACCGGTCCGGAAGGGCTGGCGGCGTGCGGCCTGTCCAAGCGCAAGGCCGAATACATCCTCGATCTGGCGGCCCACTTCAAGGCCAAGACGGTACATCCCGACAAATGGGCGGAGATGGAAGACGAAGCCGTCATTGCCGAGATGATCCAGATCCGCGGGATTGGCCGCTGGACAGCCGAGATGTTTTTGATATTTAATCTGCTGCGCCCGAACGTACTGCCGCTGGATGACCTGGGATTGCTCAAGGGCATCAGCATCAGCTATTTCTCGGGCGAGCCCGTCTCGCGCAGCGATGCGCGGGAAGTCGCCGCGAACTGGGAACCGTGGCGCACCGTGGCGACCTGGTATCTGTGGCGCAGCCTGGACCCGCTGCCCTCCGATTATTGATCCAAGAGGAAGTGGGTGCGTCCGGCGCTGCTGCGCCGGGGCCGTGCTGGTGTATACTCCGCACCTCCCAAGATTTGAAGGCAAACCGATGCAGCCGGGGATCATCGCGCCGCAACCCGCACCGGGTCGGCATTGTCAGCGATTCTCGCCACATCATCGGACTTGTTGAAAAAGGAACACAATGAGTAAATCGACAACGACTTTTCTGGGCTTCGAGCAGGCCATCGCCGAGCTGGATGCCAAGATCGAAGAGTTGCGTTTTGTACAGGATGACTCGGCCGTCGACATCTCCGAAGAGATCGAGCGCCTGGTCAAGAAGAGCCAGCAGCTGACCAAGGACATCTACGCCAAGCTCACGCCCTGGCAGGTTTCGCAGATTGCGCGCCATCCGCAGCGTCCTTACACCATGGACTACGTGCGCGAGATTTTCACCGATTTCCACGAACTGCACGGCGACCGCACCTTTGCGGACGACCAGTCCATCGTCGGCGGCCTGGCCCGTTTCAACGGCCAGGCGTGCATGGTGATCGGCCACCAGAAGGGGCGCGACACCAAGGAACGCGCCATGCGCAACTTCGGCATGCCCAAGCCGGAAGGCTATCGCAAGGCGATGCGCCTGATGAAGGTGGCCGAGAAGTTTGGTTTGCCTATCTTTACCTTTGTCGATACCCCGGGCGCATTCCCCGGCATCGATGCCGAAGAGCGCGGCCAGTCCGAAGCCATCGGCCACAACCTGTACGTGATGGCCGAACTGAAGGTGCCGCTGATCGCCACCATCATCGGTGAAGGCGGTTCCGGCGGCGCGCTGGCTATCGCCGTGGGCGACTCGGTGCTCATGCTCCAATATGCGACCTACTCGGTGATCTCCCCGGAAGGCTGCGCTTCCATCCTGTGGAAGACCGCCGACCGCGCCGCTGATGCGGCCGAAGCGCTGGGCCTGACCGCTCATCGCTTGAAGGCCATCGGCCTGATCGACAAGATCGTCAATGAACCGCTGGGCGGCGCCCATCGCGATCCCAAGCAGATGGCCGGTTTGCTCAAGCGCGCGCTATCGGATTCGCTGCGCCAGTTCCAGGGCATGAAGACCAAGGACCTGCTGGCCGCACGTCACGAAAAGCTGATGGCCTATGGCAAGTTCAAGGAATTGAATTCGGCCGAATAAGTTTTCGGTTCGCATTTTCTTCTTCCCGGACGCCAGCGATTGCTTCGCTGGCGTTTGTCTTTTCAGGTGCCGGTTTCCCATGTCCGATCAATCCTCTTCTTCTCCTTCCTCCGGCAAGATCACCGGCAAGCTGCTGCAGGCATTGCACGCCACGCTGGCCGCGACCGCTTTCGATCCCGCGCAGGACACGCTGGCCGTGGCCTTCAGCGGTGGGCTCGATTCCACGGTGCTGCTGGAAGCGGCCGCGCAGTGGCAGCGTGAAAGCGGCGCCCGCGTGGTGGCGCTGCATGTGCATCATGGGCTCTCGCCCAATGCCGATGCCTGGCTGGCGCATGCCGAGCAGGTCTGTGCGCAGCGCGGTATCCCCTGTGCGCATGAACGCGTGCAACTGGAAAGGGTGGGCGACAGCGGCGTGGAAGAAGCGGCACGGCTGGCGCGGTATGCCGCGCTGGGGCGGCTGTGCCGCGCACAGGGTGCGCGCCTGCTGCTGACGGCCCATCATCTCGACGACCAGGCCGAAACGGTACTGCTGCAACTGCTGCGCGGCAGCGGGTTGGCGGGCATGTCGGGCATGGATCAATGCAATGCCGCGCCCGGTTTGCTGGGCGATGCGGACACGCTGATCGCACGGCCTTTCCTGGCCATCCCGCGTGCGCAGCTGGAAGAGGGCGCACGCGCCTGGTCGCTCGCCTGGATCGAGGATGAATCCAACAGCGATCCGCGCTACACCCGCAACGCCTTGCGTCATCAGGTCATGCCGGCATTGGGCCAGGTCTTCCCCGGCTATCAGCAGCGTCTGGCGCGTGCGGCCGGGCATGCGCAGGGCGCGCAGGAATTGCTGCGCGAAGTGGCCGAACAGGATCTGGCGCAATGTCGTGAAGGCGATCACCTGCGCATGCCTGCGCTGCGTGCCCTGAGCGAACAGCGCTTCCTGAACCTGATGCGTCACTGGTTCGGACTGCGCGGCATGCGCATGCCGTCGGCCGCGTGGATGCAGGAGATGCGTAGCCAATTGCTGGAGGCCGATGTGGAAGCGCAGCTGTGCGTCTCCCATCCTGATGGCGAAGTGCATCGCTACCGCGAGCGCGTCTTCCTGGCACCGCGCCGCAGCCTGCCTGATGAGGGCGCATCACTCTCGTTGCGCTGGAGCGGGCAGGCGCAGATCCACGTGCCGGTCTTTCACGGCACCCTGCATTTCGAGCCCGTTTCCGACGGCGATGTGCGGCCCGGCTTCGATGCCGCGTGGCTGGGTGCGCAATCGCTGCTGGTGTGTGGACGCAGCGGAGGAGAGCGCATCAAGCTGGCGCAGAATCGTCCGGCGCGCAGCCTCAAGCAGCAGTACCAGAGCGCCGATGTCCCTGCGTGGGAACGGCCTTACCTTCCGCTGGTGTGGGCGGGTGAGGATCTGCTGTTTGCCGCAGGCGTGGGCATGGACTGTGCGCATTTTGCGCAGGCGGGAGAACGCATTGCCCTGAGGTGGCAGCAGGATTGAGCTGCATCGGGCATATCGGTCTGAGCATGCTGTCGCAGCAAAGAGAACAATTTAAATGATATAAAAAATATCGCCCCCGAACCTGATGGTGCGGGGGCGATATCCCTGTCATCCCTGACATGTCCGGGCAGGAGACGAATCCGATGCCCGGGTGCTGCTCCTTGCGGACGGCTTACTTCTTGGCGCCATCAGTGGCCGGCTTTTCTGCACCGGCAGCTTCCTTCTTGTCGGCCTTCTTTTCGGTCTTGCTGTCCGCCTTCTTTTCCGACTTCTTGTGCTTGGCGTGATGTTCTGCCTTGGCCTTGGGCGCGGTCTCGGTCTTGGCGGCTTCCGCCTTGGCCGGGGCGGCGGTGGTAGCAGCCGGAGCAGCCGGGGCGGCGGCAGAGCCGGTCTGTGCGAACACCGGCAGGGTCAGGGCCGACAGCAGGGAAGCAACGATGATGGTCTTGGTCTTCATGGTGATGTCCTTTCAACGACTAGTGTCTGGTCAGTGTCAGTAGTACGCAGTGCACGGTGTGTGCGATGTGTCTGCTATGTGTTTGCTACATGTTTGCTACGTGTTTGCTATCTGTACCGGGACTGGCCCGGTACGGTCTTGCCTGGATTACTTGGTCTTGGCAGCGGTGTCGGTGGCGGCTGTCTTGGTGTCCGCAGTGCCGGCGTCCTTCTTTTCAGCCTTGGCTTCCGTCTTGGTGTCAGCCTTCTTCTCCGACTTTTCCGACTTCTTGTGCTTGGCGTGATGCGTGGCCTTGGCCTTCGGTGCGGTCTCGGTCTTGGCGGCTTCAGTCTTGGCCGGAGCGGCGGTGGTGGCAGCCGGAGCGGCGGGGGCGGCGGCTGCACCGGTCTGGGCGAACACCGGCAGGGTCAGGGCCGACAGCAGGGAGGCAACGATGATGGTCTTGGTATTCATGGTGATGTCCTTTCAGAGACAAGCGTCTGTTTGCGTCAGTAGTACGGTATGTACGGTGTGTACGGTGTGTGCTGCGTGTCTGCTAGTTCACTGCGATGTATCTGCTATCTGTACCGGGACTGTCCCGGTACGGTCTTACTTGGTCTTGGTCGCTGTATCGGTGGTGGCCTTGGTATCGGCCTTGCTGTCGGTCTTGGCTTCGCTCTTGGCGTCAGCCTTCTTCTCCGACTTGTCCGCCTTCTTGTGCTTGGCGTGATGGGTGGTCTTGGCCTTGGGCGCGGTGTCGGTCTTGCCGGCTTCCGCCTTGGCCGTGGCTGCTGCTGGCGCGGCCGGCGCAGCGTTGCCGGTCTGTGCGAACACCGGCAGGGCCAGTGCGGTCAGCAGGGAAGCGACGATGACGGATTTGGTTTTCATGGCAATTTCCTTTAGAAAGTGGTTGTTACGCTCGGCGCTTGATTTTGCGTAATCGCTTCATCATGTCGTGTCGCCTTGCTTCCTATAACGAGCCGCCGACGTGAAAGACGACGTGAAAGTGTTTCAATTCATCGTGGATTTGTAAGCATTCGTTGCTGCTTTGCTTATAATGGCCAACACGTTGGTGCAGCCGCATTTCAGCTGTTCCGGGCTTGCCTGCTGTACCGTGTGCCGTACCGTTCCTTCTTTCCCGTTGCCTCATCGAGTTTTCTCATGGCCTATCAAACCTGGTTTGCATTTTTCCTCGCCGCCTGCGTCATCGCCATCTCGCCCGGATCGGGCGCGGTGCTCTCCATGAGCCATGGCCTCAATTACGGCCTGCGCCGCACCACGGCCACCATCCTCGGCCTGGAAATCGCGCTGGTGGTGGTCCTCATCATTGCCGGTGCCGGTGTGGGTTCGTTGCTGGTGGCTTCCGAAACCGCCTTCAACGGGGTCAAGATCGCCGGTGCCCTGTACCTGATCTACCTGGGCTTCTCGCAGTGGCGCGCCCGCGTGCCCTCGGAGCAGGAAGGCGAAGCCCTCGACAACGCCAATGCCGTGGCGCGCGCCCAGCGCGGCCAGCACTGGTGGCAGCGTTGCATGACGGGTTTCCTCACCAATGCCACCAACCCCAAGGGCATCGTCTTCATGGTCGCAGTGCTGCCGCAGTTCATCGATCACGAGCGTCCGCTGTGGCTGCAGCTGCTGGTGCTGGCCGTGACCATGGTGGCGGTGGACCTGGTGGTGATGCACGGCTACGCCTTTGCGGCCAGCCGCCTGCAACGCTTCTTCCGTAGCCAGAAGGCGATCAAGGCGCAGAACCGTTTCTTCGGGGGCGTGCTGATGCTGGTGGGCGCCGGGCTGTTCTTCTTCAAGCGCACGCAGCACTGATTGCTCTGCGCAGACAACAAAAAACCCGCAAGGCAGCTTGCGGGTTTTTTGTTGGGCGTCCCGGCCGGGTTGGCGGGACGTGAAGGGAAATTACTTGTCCTTCTTCAGGCAGGACGACATGAAGGCTTTGCGCTCGTCGCCCTTCTTGCCGGCAGCGTCGGCGTTACATTGCTTCATCTTGTCCTGCTGGGTGGCCGGCTTGGGCTGTTCCTTCTTCAGGCAGGAGGACATGAAGGCCTTGCGTTCATCGCCTTTCTTGCCGGCGGCGTCGGCGTTGCATTGCTTCATCTTGTCCTGCTGGGTATTCTGCGCCATGGCGGGGGACCCCAGCAGCAGCGGGGCGGCCAGTGCGAACGAGGTCATGGCGAAGAGCATTTTTTTCATGAGAGACTCCCTGGGGCAAGGTGGATTCGTGGGTCTGATCGGTCTGATTCTTCAGACGCGAGCATTACAGCATGAAAGTTAATGTTCTGACTAGCGCACGCAGTTGAGATCGCCCTCCTGGCAGCCAGCCAGATTCTTCAGTTCGTCCGCACGCTGGCGGGTCTTCTCGGCCAGGCAGGTTTGCAGCGCAAGTGAAGCTGCGGACCCGCCGGCACTGGCCGAGCTCTCGAAGCGGCAGGACAGGTCGCGATACTTCAGCCAGGCCAGCTGCACCTCGCGCAACTGGTTCTGTTGCGCCTTGTTGAGCTTGTCGCGATAGGCCATGTAGGTGGCGTTGAGGTCGGCGTCGTTCTGGGTCAGGGTCTGCGAGGCGCAGGCATTCATCTCGGCCTGGGTGGCGGCCTTGGTGCAATCGGCGGCGAAGGCGCTGCCGGCACACAGCAGCAGGGTCGCTGCCAGCAGGGACAGGGGGGCTTTCATGGGGGGGACTCCGGTTGTTCAGGGGCGAGGCAGCTTCAGAAGGCTTGCAGCTTGTCGGGATAAAATGACATTTTGCCTGTCTTAGAAGAAGACAGAGCAGGCCGGTTCGCCCGTTTCTGCAACGAAATTGCAACAAGCCGTATCCGATTTTCCTTATCGAAATCTTTTTCAGGAGTAGCGCAGATGGGATTGAGCTGGCTGTCCGCCATCAAACTGATTCCCTGGGGCGACGTGGTCCAGGCCACCCCCGGCATCGTCAAGGGCGCGCGTGACCTGTGGTCGCGCACACGCAAGGCCAAGACCGCAGTCGATGCCGCGCCGCCCGCGCCGGTCACCGGCGACGTCGGCCAGCTGGCCCAGCGCATCGTCCAGCTGGAAGCCGAGCAGCTCGAAGCCAGCCAGTTGATCAACACCCTGGCCGAGCAAAATGCGCAACTGGTCGCCACCATGGATGCCATGCGCCGCCGCCTGCGCATGCTGGGCGCTTTCTGCGTGCTGCTGGCGGTGGGCGTGGTGGCGGTGTGGCTGCGCTGACGCTTTCATGTATTTTCCTGAACCCTGATTCCTTGACGACTGGCCCTGCATGTTCCAACAAGCATTGCGCATGACCCTGCGCGACTGGCGCACCGGTGAACTCCGTTTCCTTCTGATTGCCTTGATCGTGGCAGTGGCGGCACTGTCCTCGGTCGGTTTCTTCGTCGACCGCATGCGCGCCGGCATGACGCGCGATGCGCACCAGTTGCTGGGGGCCGATCTCCTGGTGGCGGCCGACCAGCCGTTGTCACCGCAATGGCTGCAGCAGGCCGCTACGCAAGGTTTGCAGCAGGCGCAGACCCAGGTCTTCCCCAGCATGGCGCAAGCCGGGGAGGGCGATGCGGCCCGCTCGGTACTCTCGTCCATCAAGGCCGTCACGGCGGGCTATCCCTTGCGCGGCCAGTTGCGGCTGCAGGGCAGCGATGGCCGCGACCGGCCTGCCGACGGCATTCCGCAGCCGGGGACCCTCTGGGTGGATCCGCAGATCCTGTCCCAGCTCGACGTGAAAGTGGGCGACACCCTCAAACTGGGCGATCTGCAGTTGAAGATCGCCGCTGTCATCGCGGTCGAACCCGATCGCGGCAGCGCCTTCGTCAACTTCGCGCCGCGCGTGATGCTCAATGAAGCCGACCTCGCCGCCACGCACCTGGTGCAACTCGGTTCGCGCGTGACCTACCGCCTGCTGATCGCCGGGCCGGGGGAGGCCGTGCAGCGCTACCAGCAGCAGATCGAACGCCAGATCGAAGCCGACAAGCTGCGCGGCGTGCGCCTGGAATCACTGGAAAACGGCCGCCCTGAAATGCGCGCCACGCTGGACCGCGCCGAACAATTCCTGTCGCTGGTCGGGCTGCTGTCGGCCATGCTGGCCGCGCTCGCGGTGGCCATGGCGGCGCGCCGCTTCATGCTGCGCCATCTGGATGCCTGCGCGATGCTGCGCTGTTTCGGCATGACGCAGGCGCAGGTGACCACGCTTTATCTCACCGAATTCATTCTCATCGGGCTCGCCGCCAGCTTCATCGGCATGCTGGTCGGTTTTGCCGCCCACTTTGCGCTGCTGCAATGGCTGGGCAACTTCCTGCCGACCGCCTTGCCGCCACCGGGCTGGGCACCGGCGCTGCAGGGCGTGGCGACCGGTCTGCTGCTGCTGGTCGGGTTTGCCTTGCCGCCCATCCTGCAATTGCGCAACGTGCCGCATAACCGCGTGATCCGGCGCGACCAGGGCGCACCGCAGGCGCTGACGGTGGGGACCTATGTGCTGGGCACGCTGGTGTTTTCCGGCTTGCTGCTGTGGCAGGCGGGCGATCTCAAGCTGGGGCTGCTGACCATCGCCGGTTTCCTCGGCGGCTTCGGTCTCTTCGCGCTGGTGGCCTGGCTGTGCCTGCGTGCGCTGCGTTCGCTGCGCGGGCTGGTGGATCGCCAGAGCTGGCGCTTCGCCATCGATGGCTTGCAGCGTCGTCCGGCCGCCGCCGTGATGCAGGTGGTGGCGCTGGGCCTGGGCCTGATGGCGCTGCTGCTGCTGACCGTGATCCGAGGCGACCTGGTTGGCGCATGGCGGCAAGCCACGCCGGCCGATGCCCCCAACCGCTTCATCATCAATATCCAGCCGGACCAGCGCCAGGCCGTGCAGCAGGCACTGCGCCAGGGCGGGGTGCGGGATGCGGAACTGTATCCGATGATTCGCGGGCGGCTGGTGCAGATCAACGGGCGCGCGGTCAATCCCTCGGACTATCAGGAAGACCGCGCCAAGCGCCTGGTGGACCGTGAATTCAATCTCTCGACCATGCGCGACATCCCCCCCGGCAATGGCATCGTGGGCGGCCGCTGGTACGACGACAGCCACCCGGAAGCCTCGGTGGAGCGCGGGCTGGCGCAGACCCTGGGCATCAAGCTGGGAGACAAGCTGCAATTCGACATCGCCGGCCAACTGGTGGAAGCCCCCGTGACCAGCCTGCGCAAGCTGGAGTGGGGTTCGCTGCGGGTCAATTTCTTCGTCATCCTCAACCCGACGCTCATGCGCGATACGCCGCAAAGCTGGATCACGGCGGTACACCTGACGCCGCAGCAGGAGGCCTTGGGCAACACGCTGGCACGCGACTTCCCCAATCTGACCGTCGTGGACATCGGAAGTGTACTGGCACAGATTCAGGAAGTGGTCGGTCAAGTGATTGCAGCTGTAGAGTTCCTGTTCCTGTTCACTTTGTGTTCAGGTGTACTGGTACTGTACGCTGCACTGGCAGGGTCGCAGGATGAACGTGTCCGTGAAGCGGGCCTGTTGCGTGCGCTCGGGGCGACCCGCCAGGAGCTCTCGCGCGCCCAGCGCATCGAGGTGCTGCTGGTGGGTTCGCTGGCCGGGCTGCTGGCGGCCAGCGGGGCGGCCGGCATCGGCTGGGCGCTGGCGCATTACGTCTTCAATTTCGAGTGGAGTTTCAGTCCGCTGGTGTGGGTGGCGGGCATGGGGCTGGGTGCGGCTTGCTCGGCTCTTGGGGGCTGGGCCGGATTGCGCCACGTGCTGCGCCGTCCGCCGCTGCAGACCTTGCGCGAGGCCTGATCCGATACAGATCAAGCAAGCTTGGCATTGGCAGCCGGACCGCCCGACGCGGGCGGCCGGCTGCGGTATCATGGCGGTCTTATGCAAATCGAAGATCCCAACCAACCGACCACGTTCGAACTCATCGGCGGCGCAGAGAAGCTGCGCGAGATGGTCGACCGTTTCTATGACCTGATGGACCTGGAGCCGGAGTTCGCCGGCATCCGCGCGCTGCATCCGCCTTCATTGGACGGTTCGCGCGAGAAGACCTACATGTTCCTTTCCGGCTGGACCGGCGGGCCCAGCCTGTACATGGAAAAATTCGGCCATCCGCGCCTGCGGGCGCGTCACCTGCCTTTCCCCATCGGCATCTCCGAGCGCGACCAGTGGCTGCGCTGCATGACCTGGGCCATGCAGGACGTCGGCCTGCCGGAAGACCTGATGAAGCGCCTGCTGGCCGCGCTCTACCAGACCGCCGACTGGATGCGCAACAAGCCTGAGTAACACGCACTGGATTGGTCCCATGTCCCTTTTTGAAATGATCCTCGCCGGCCTGGTGGTGGCCGGCCTTGTGCTGCAAGTGCTGATCCTGCTGCGGGGCAGCCAGCGGCAGGAGGACGACACTGCACTGGTCATCGAAGACGCGCTGCTGCAGGTCAAGCAGGACCTGCAACGCCACCAGCAGGAGACCGGCGAGCGCATCGAGCGCGAGCTGCGCAGCCAGGTGCAGGCCAGTGCCCAGAGCACGCGCCAGGAACTGGGCGCGAACTTCGCCCATCTGCAGCAGACGCTGGCCACGCAACTGACGAGCGTGGCGGGTTTGCAGAACCAGCAGATCGACGGTTTTGCGCAGCAACTGGTCAAGCTCAATGAAAGCAATACGCAGCAACTGGAAAGCATGCGGCAGTCCATTACGCTGCAGGCCCAGGTGAACCGGGAAGAGCAGGCGGTCTCGCTCAAGCGCTTTGGTGACACCTTGAATCAGCAACTCTCTGCATTGACCGAATCGAACGCCCAACGCATGGCCGAGGTGCGCGCCACGCTGGAAGCCAAGATCAAGGACCTGCAGAACGACAACGCGCAAAAGCTGGAAGAGATGCGCAAGACCGTGGACGAAAAACTGCACGCCACGCTGGAGCAGAGGCTGGGTGAATCCTTCAAGCTGGTCTCGGACCGGCTGGACAAGGTGCACCAGGGCCTGGGCGAAATGCAGCAGCTGGCCACCGGCGTGGGCGACTTGAAGCGCGTGCTGACCAACGTCAAGACGCGCGGCACCTGGGGCGAAGTGCAGCTGGAAATCCTGCTGGAGCAGATGCTCACTCCCGACCAGTACGCCAAGAACGTGGAGACCGTTCCGGCCAGCGGCGAGCGGGTGGAATTCGCCATCCGCCTGCCGGGTGCGAAGGAAGACGCAGGCCAGGTCTGGATGCCCATCGATGCCAAATTCCCCAAGGAACAGTACGAACGCCTGGTCGATGCCGCCGAGCGTGCCGATGCCGACGGCGTGGCCACCGCCGGGCGAGAGCTGGAGCGGGCCGTGCGCGGCGAGGCCAAGACCATTGCCGAGAAATACCTGTCGCCACCGCTGACGACGGACTTCGCCATCCTCTTCCTGCCCACCGAAGGGCTGTATGCGGAGGTGATGCGCCGGCCTGGCTTGTCGGATGAATTGCAGCGCACCTGCCGGGTCACCATTGCGGGGCCGTCGACTTTGTCGGCGCTGCTCAACAGCCTGCAGATGGGCTTCCGCACGCTGGCACTGGAAAAGCGTTCGTCGGAGGTGTGGCAGGTGCTGGGCGCAGTCAAGACCGAGTTCGGCAAGTTCGGCGAAGTGCTGGCCGCCACCAAGACGGCGCTGGAGCGCGCGGCCAAGAACATCGACCAGGCCGAGACCCGCACCCGCCAGATGACGCGCAAGCTCAAGTCGGTGGAGGCGCTGCCGGTGGAGAATGCGCAGAAGCTGCTGGGGACCGGGGAGCTGGATCTGGGCGAGGATGCCGAGGGCGTCTGATTGGCCTCTTCCTTCACCTGCAGAGGGGGCTCAAGAGGCTGGAAAACAGAAGGGACGGCTTGCCGTCCCTTTTTCTTCATCTGCGCCTGAAAGCCAGCATCACACCAGGCCGTCGAACAGCACCACCGCCACCTCTTCACCTGCAGCGACCTCACCGCGCTCATGTTCCAGTTCGATGATGCAGTTGGCGTCCGACATCGAGCGCAGGATGCCGGAGCCCTGCATGCCGGTCAGCCGTACTTGCCAGTGACCGTTCTCGTCCGGGGCCAGGATGCCGCGCTGGTATTCGGTGCGGCCGGCCTTTTTGCGAATGGCGGTGGCTGTCTTCACCCGCAGGCGCGGCAGCGGATGGGCTTCGGCACCGGCCAGGCGCAGCAGCGCATCGCGCACGAAGAAGGAAAAACTCACCTGCACCGCCACCGGATTGCCCGGCAAACCGAACAGATAAGCCTCCCGTCCACGCGAGCGGATGCGGCCAAAGGCCAGCGGGCGGCCGGGGCGCATGGCGATCTTCCAGAACGTCATCTCGCCCAGGCTGGCCATGATCTGCTTGGTGTAATCGGCCGCGCCGACCGAGACGCCTCCCGAGGTGATGACCGCATCGGCCTCTTCGCAGGCGCTGCGGAACGCCGTTTCGAGGGCGGCCGGATCATCCGGCACCACGCCCATGTCCAGCACCTCGCAACCGAGGCGCGTGAGCATGCCGTGCAGGGTGTAGCGATTGGAGTCATAGACGCAGCCGGCATCGAGCGGCTCGCCGACCGAACGCAACTCGTCGCCGGTGGAGAAGAAGGCCACGCGCAAACGGCGCTGCACCGGTACTTCAGCGATGCCCAGCGAAGCCAGCAGGCCGATGTCGGAGGGCCGCAGCACGCGGCCGCGCGGCAGGGCCACGCTGCCCAGGGCCAGGTCTTCGCCACGCAGGCGGCGATTGTCGCCGGGACGTACGCGGCCGGCCGGCAGGGTCACGCCTTGCGCGTCGGCGTCGATGGTCAGTTCCTGCGGGATCACGGTGTCGCAGCCCTCGGGCATGGGTGCGCCCGTCATGATGCGCACGCACTGGCCGGGGCCGACGCTGCCGGCGAATTGTTCACCCGCGTGTACCGCGCCGATGATCTGCAGGCGCACTTGCCGGCCGTCGGCGACGTCTTCGCCGCGCAGGGCATAGCCATCCATGGCCGAGTTGTCGTGCGCCGGGACGTCGATGCGCGAAATGATGTCGCGCGCCAGCACGCGCGAGAGGGCGCTGCGGATGGCCAGCTTTTCCACGGCCTCGATGGGCGTGATGAATTCCTGGATCACGGCTTGCGCGCGTGCCACCGTCATGGCGTTGGGGTCATAGCCGCTGATGCAGCTGACGATGTCGTGGAGTGTGGCGGTGTGGGTCTCGGTCATTGTTCTGCTTGGAGCTGTTGCAAATCCAGCCCGGTATTGATGTTGCTGAAGGCGCGCTCGTCGGGGAAATCCACTTCGACGCAATCAAGGCTGGCAAACCAGCGGTCCATCTTGCGTTCGCCCGCCGCCAGGAAGGCGTCCAGCGAGGCGCGCGTACTGGTCTGGAGCAGCGAGCATACAGGATGGCGCTGGCGCCCGTGCAAGCCCTCAGTCACGGCGATGGCGGCCTGTGCGCCGCTGGCGGTGAGGGCGTCGTACAGGTGCGCTACCAGGTCATAGGGGATCAGCGGCGAGTCGCACGGGGCGGTGGCCAGCAGCGGCGTGTGGCAATGGGCCAGGCCGCATTGCAGACCGGCCAGCGGACCGGGAAAGTCCCCCTGCAGGTCATGCCAGACCGGGTAGCCGAACCGGGCGTACTCCAGCTGGGAACGGTTGGCGTTGATCGCCAGGGTGCGGACCTGCGGTGCCAGGCGTTCCAGCACATGCTGCACCAGCGGCTTGCCATGCAGGACTTGCAGGCCCTTGTCCACGCCGCCCATGCGCGTGCCACGGCCACCAGACAGTACCAGGCCGGTGATGTGGCTGGCGGCGGTGGCGGCGGAAGACATGGTACGGAAGAGGAAGGAGCAGGGCAGGCGTGCCGGATCAGCCGCCGATGTAGGACATCTCGACCTTGCGCGCCGGAGTCGCCTGCATGGCGCTGCGCAGTTCGGAATAACGGTCGCCGCGCTGGCCCCAGAGGGCGGCGATGGCACCGGCAATCTCGGCATCGCTGCTGCCATTGCGCACCAGGCTGCGCAGGTCGTGGCCTTCGCTGGCGAAGAGACAGGTGTAGACCTTGCCTTCGGTAGAGAGGCGCGCGCGTGAACAGTCCTGGCAGAAGGCCTGGGTCACGCTGGAGATCACGCCGATCTCGCCGCTGCCATCCACATAGCGCCAGCGTTCGGCGGTCTCGCCGGTGTAGTTGGGGTCGGCCACTTCCAATGGCATCTCGGCGGCGATGCGGCGGACCACTTCGCGCGAGGGCAGCACTTCGTCCATGCGCCAGCCGTTGGAAGAGCCCACGTCCATGTATTCGATGAAGCGCAGGATGGCCGGGCTGCCCTTGAAGTAGCGCGCCATGGGCAGGATCTGGTCGTCGTTGACGCCCTTCTTGACCACCATGTTGATCTTGATCGGGCCCAGTCCGGCGGCGTGCGCCGCTTCGATCCCTTCCAGCACGCGCGCCACCGGGAAATCGACGTCGTTCATGCGGCGGAAGCTCTCGTCATCCAGCGAATCCAGTGACACCGTCACGCGCCTGAGTCCGGCGGCCTTGAGCGCCTGGGCCTTTTGCTTCAACAGCGTGCCGTTGGTGGTGAGGGTCAGGTCGATTTCTTCGCCCTCCGGGGTGCGCAGGGCGGACAGCATGCCGATCAGGGTTTCGATGTTCTTGCGCAGCAGCGGCTCGCCGCCGGTCAGGCGGATCTTGCGCACGCCATGCGCCACGAACTGGGCCGCCACGCGGGTCAGCTCTTCAAAGGTCAGCAGGTCGGAGTGCGGGAGGAACTGGTATTGCTTGTCGAAGACATCCTTGGGCATGCAATAGACACAGCGGAAATTGCAGCGGTCAGTGACCGAAATGCGCAGGTCGTGCAGCGGACGTCCCAGGCTGTCGCCCAGCCAGCCGGTCGGCTCGACGGCCACTGGCGTGAGCAGGCCGGCCGCACTGGCAGTCGGGCCTTGCCGGACATCGACGATGGGGATGACGCGCTTGTTCATACGATCTGACGAGAAAAGGTGTGTAACGATAGCACGCCTGCGGCCGCCGCGCAGATGCACAATCATGCATATAGTGTATGCGTGCAACTGAATCTGGCGCGCGCCGCCGCCCGATGCGCGGCCCTGCTGGTGTCTGGCTTGCAGCGTCGTGGTGGACTGCCGTGACTGTATCGTGACGGCGAAGGGGCAACTGTGACCAAATAGGAGGTCCGTTGCCGATGGGCGGTGAAGGCCAAGGCTTCATTCGAAAACAGTCAGACATGAAAAAGGGAGCCGAAGCTCCCTTGTTCATTGCCGATATTTCCAGCTTTCCGGCCACCCTGCGGAGGGGTGGCCGGAATCCGTCTTAACGGCGGGTTTCGACCTGTACCAGCGGTTCGCTCGACTGCGGCGGCAGCGGCTTGCGCTCGCGCGGCACGTGCGGTGCCGGGACGAAGGCAGCAGCGGCTTCCTGGGCGGCGCGCAGCTTGACCGGGTCCGTGGTGGCCAGGGTCAGGCCGGCTTGCGACAGCATCTGCTCCAGCGACTCCGAACGGGCAGCGTTGCCGGTGCTGGCAGCCACTGCGGGCGCAGGGGCTGCAGCGGGTGCCGGTGCGGCTTGAGCCACCACCGGAGCCGGTTCGACGGCCACCGGTGCCGGGCTGGCTTCGACAGCGTCAAGCAGGCTGATCTGTTGCGGCACAGCCGGTGCAGCCGGTGCAGCATGCACCACCTCGACCGGGGCTTCCGATGCGGCCGGAGCAGCAGCGGGGGCTTGCACCGGCTCAAAGGCCGGGGTCGGGGCGAAGCTGGCATCGATCGACGGGGCCGCCGGTTCGATGGCCGGCTGGTTCGAGAACACGGCCTGGGTCGCTTCAGCAGCGGCAGCGGCCACAGCTTCGACCGAGTTCACGCCGCTTTCCACGTGCACGGCAGCCTCGGACGGGGCTTGTTCCGGGACCGGGGAGGCGGCAAACGATGCTTGCGCCACAGCGGCTTGCGCCACTTCCACCGGAGCCGCCGAAGTTTCGGCAACGACGGTCTCGACGTTCACGCTGGCGACAGCGGCGCTGGACACGGCGACGGTATCGACGCCTTCGGCGGCTTCGGATTGCTCGTTTCCTTCAGCTTCGCCGTTGTCGATCACGTTGCCGTTTTCATCACGTTCGCGACGATGACGGTTGCGGCCGCCACGACGGCGACGACGACGCGGCTCGGTGCCGCCTTCGGCAGCTTCCGCACCTTCGGCGCCATCAGCGCCTTCGGAACCTTCCACTTGCGCAGCGTCCACCTGGGCGGCTTGCTCGTCATTGGACAGCGCCACGGCGCCAGCGGCAACGGCCACGCCTGCAGTGGCTGCACCGGCAGCCAGAGCGACTTCCAGCGGCAGACCTTCCTCGGACTTGGGGTCCTTGCGTTCGCCACGCGGGGCGCGCGGTTCACGCGGCTGGCGCGGTTCACGGCCTTCGCGGCCTTCACGACCCTCGCGCGGCTCGCGGCCTTCGCGCGGTTCGCGGGGCTCACGGGCTTCACGCGGCTCGTTGCGGCGGGCTTCCTTCGGTTCCTGGCCTTCGCGGGCTTCGCGCGGCTCACGGCCCTCGCGCACCTCACGGCCTTCGCGCGGTTCGCGACCTTCCTTGGGTTCGCGCGGACCACGGGGCGGGCGGGCCTGCTTGGCTTCCGCAGCCTCGCCGGTCTTCAGTTCGACGGCGGCCGGGCCGCGGGGTGCACGCTGCTCTGCATTGCGCTCGCCACGTTCGGCGCGATCGCCACGCTCACCGCGTTCACCACGGTTACGGTTGCGGCCGTTGCGGTCGCCGCTACGGCCATTGCGATCGCCTTCGCGCTTGGCCGGCGCCTTGGCTTCGACCGGGGCCGGTACTTCCACCGGAGCAACCGGCTTCTTGCGGAAGAAGGCGAAGATCTTGCCCAGCAGGCCCGATTCCGGGGCCAGGGTCGGCGGCGGCACGGGGGCAGCCACCGGTTCCGGGGCCTTGCGTTCGACGATCGGGGCCGGCTGGTCGGGGGTGATGCCCTTGACCACGGCTTCCTGGCGCGGACGCTCTTCTTCCTTCTGGCGCTTGCTGTAGCCGATGTCGGTATCGGCTTGCTCGGCCATGGTGTAGCTGGCTTGGCCCTCGTCCAGGCGCGGATCGTCGTGCTTGATCCGTTCCATCTTGTAGTGCGGGGTTTCCAGATGCTTGTTGGGGATCATGATGACGGTGACGCGATGGCGCGTCTCGATCTTCAGGATTTCGCCCCGTTTTTCATTGAGCAGGAAGGCGGCCACGTCCACCGGCGCTTGCACGTGGATGGCGGCTGAATTTTCCTTCATCGCCTCTTCCTGGATGATGCGCAGCACCTGCAGGGCGGAGGATTCGGTATCGCGGATGTGGCCGGTGCCGTTGCAACGCGGGCAGGTCACGTGGCTGCCTTCGGACAGCGACGGACGCAGGCGCTGGCGCGACAGTTCCATCAGGCCAAAGCGGGAGATCTTGCCCATCTGAACGCGGGCGCGGTCGTGGTGCAGGGCGTCCTTGAGACGGCCTTCCACTTCGCGCTGGTTCTTGGAGTTCTCCATGTCGATGAAGTCGATCACGATCAGGCCGCCCAGGTCGCGCAGGCGCAACTGGCGGGCCACTTCATCGGCGGCTTCGAGGTTGGTGTTGAAGGCGGTGGTCTCGATGTCGCTGCCACGGGTGGCGCGTGCCGAGTTCACGTCCACCGACACCAGGGCTTCGGTGTGGTCGATGACGATGGCGCCGCCGGAAGGCAGCGGGACCGTACGCGAGTAGGCGGTCTCGATCTGGTGTTCGATCTGGAAGCGCGAGAACAGCGGCACGTCGTCGCGGTAACGCTTGACGCGGTGGACCATGTCCGGCATCACGTGGGCCATGAACTGCTGGGCCTGGTCGTGGATGTCGTCGGTATCGATCAGGATTTCGCCGATGTCGGGCTGGAAGTAGTCGCGGATGGCGCGGATGACCAGTGACGATTCCTGGTAGATCAGGAAGGCGCCCGAGCCGGACTGGCCGGCGCCTTCGATGGCGCGCCAGAGTTGCATCAGGTAGTTCAGGTCCCACTGCAGTTCATCGACGTTGCGGCCGATGCCGGCGGTGCGGGCGATGACGGACATGCCGTTGGGCAGGTCCAGCTTGTCCATGGTTTCGCGCAGTTCCTGGCGGTCTTCGCCTTCGACGCGGCGCGACACGCCGCCACCGCGCGGGTTGTTGGGCATGAGCACCAGGTAGCGGCCGGCCAGGGAGATGAACGAGGTCAGGGCCGCGCCCTTGTTGCCGCGTTCTTCCTTCTCGACCTGGACGATGATTTCCTGGCCTTCGCGCAGCGCTTCCTTGATGCTGGCGTTGCGGACGTCAATGCCTTCCTTGAAATAGGTGCGGGCCACTTCCTTGAAGGGCAGGAAGCCGTGGCGTTCTTCGCCGTAGTTGACGAAGCAGGCTTCCAGCGAGGGCTCGATGCGGGTGATGACGCCCTTGTAGATGTTGGACTTGCGCTGCTCGCGTCCGGTGGTTTCGATGTCGATGTCGATCAGTTTCTGACCGTCAACGATCGCTACGCGCAGTTCTTCCTGCTGCGTGGCGTTGAACAACATACGTTTCATGTTTTCACTCCGGGATCCGAAGATCCTTCAAATGGCCCGTCCGTATGTGGTAGCGGGCCAAAAGTACAGGGGATGTACGCGAGAACGAAGTGATTGGGGGAGGGAATTGCCTTGATTGTGTGAATGCGCCTTAGCGGGCGCTCCAGCACAAGGGGGCGCGGATGCGGCAGACGGGAACGCCGGGCAGCACCGTATCCGCGCCGCGCGCTCCGCCATAGGCGGTCGCGCAGGCAACTGCGGACGGTAAGCTGGTCTGTGGAGCCAAACGTAACATGGTGATGGGTTGGCGACGGCGATCGGGTTCTGTTGCATCAACCGGCAAGCTTCGCGATGCTTCGGCCAGGACTGCGGCATTGGCCCGGGCAATGCGCTGCAAGAGGGGCGGGCGGATGAGCCTGCCGCCGATGCGCTGCAAGATACTGCTTTGCCGGGGGCTGTGCGCTGCGGACCTGAACCGGAACACCGGATGCGAGTCTTGCCAGACTTTTATCCTGATGATCCAAACAATTCTGTTCCACTTCCAGGCGCGCTGTCCGATTGCAACTGCGGTGCAAACTGGAATCGCGCAGGGAAGGTGCGTACTCGTTTCGAGGCCTTTACGTGGACCAGGCAAGCGGCATGATCGGCTGTATTGTCAACCGTTGCAGCGCTTTTATTGCGTCTGCGATGCCGCGCGTCGTGGTTTTCGGGGCCCCCTCCGTCTATTTTGCAAATGAGCGAGGCTGACGAAGTCTCCTCTTGTGTAGAATGTTCCTTTTTATTCTACTGACGCTGATTTTTTGTTCAGCGTCAAACGATTATATATTCAAAATGAAGGACTTAGCGAGATTTTCTAGGGGGGCTTCTGAAAGCGCCGCAACCGCGCCTGCCTCCCGGAGCGAAGCCGCCTCGCAGAACCTTCCCCAGGTGCAGTTGCTGACCATTTCCGACGAAGAAGCCGGGCAGCGGATTGACAATTTCCTGCTGCGTATCTGCAAGGGTGTTCCCAAGAGCCATATCTACCGTGTCCTGCGGTCGGGCGAAGTGCGCGTCAACAAGGGCCGCATCGACCAGACCTATCGCCTGGCCGAAGGGGATGTGGTGCGCGTGCCGCCAATACGAGTTGCCGAAAAACAAGAACAGGTGGTTCCGGGCGCGGAATTCCGCATCCTGCTGGAAGACAGCCACATGCTGGTCATCGACAAGCCGGCCGGCGTGGCCGTGCACGGCGGCTCGGGCGTGAGCTATGGCGTGATCGAACAGCTGCGCGCAGCGCGCCCGCAGGCCAAGTTCCTGGAACTGGTGCACCGCCTGGACCGCGATACCTCGGGCGTGCTGCTGATCGCCAAGAAGCGTTCGGCCCTGACCAACCTGCACGACCAGATGCGCGAAGGCACCACCGACAAGCGGTATTTCACGCTGGTGCAGGGCGACTGGAAGAATGCCCGCCAGCATGTGAAGTTGCCGCTCTTCAAGTACAGCACCCCGGACGGCGAGCGCCGCGTGCGGGTGCAGGCCGATGGCCAGGCTTCGCACACCATCTTTTCGCTCCTGCGCCGCTTCGGCGAATTTGCCCTGCTGGAAGCTGAACTCAAGACCGGCCGCACCCATCAGATCCGGGTGCACCTCTCTTCCAGCGGTTTCCCCATCGTGGGCGATGACAAGTACGGCGATTTCACTTTGAACAAGTCGCTGCAGAAGGCCGATGGCAATCGGGTGGCCTTCAAGCGCATGTTCCTGCATGCCTGGCGCATCAGTTTCCGCCATCCGGAAAGCGGCGAGACCGTCACCCTCAAGGCCGGCCTGCCCGAGGAATGCGCCCGCTTCCTGCGCAGCCTCGAAGGCGGTGCCGAGGGCGACCTGCTGCCCCACAACATGCTGGCCGGAACCGAAGAGTGAAGGGATGCGCGCAGACGGCCGGGATGTGATACTTTCTGCCCGGCATTAACAGAAACGCATGCTCATCTGGCAATTGCCACAATGGCAACCGAGCCGGAAGCATGCCAGCGGAAAGAGCTCAGCACATGGCAAGAAAGCAATTTGACCTGATCGTCTTCGACTGGGACGGCACCCTGATGGACAGCACCTCGACCATCGTGCGCTGCATCCAGGCGGCCGCGCGCGACCTGGGGCTGCCCATTCCTGACAAGAGCGCGGCCTCCTACGTGATCGGCCTGGGCTTGCAGGATGCGATGCAGGCCGCCATTCCGGATGTGGACCCGAAGTACTATCCGCGCATCGTGGAGCGCTATCGCCATCACTATCTCGGGCAGGACAAGGACCTCACGCTCTTCGAGGGCGTGCCCGAGATGCTGGCCGACCTGTCGCAGCAGGGCTATTTCCTGGCCGTGGCCACCGGCAAGAGCCGGGTAGGGTTGAACCGGGCCATGAACAGTACCGGCCTGCTTTCCAAGTTCGATGCCACGCGCTGCGCCGATGAAACCTTCTCCAAGCCGCATCCGGCCATGCTGCAGGAACTGACCCGCGAACTGGGCCAGGACATGCACCGTACCGTCATGATCGGCGACACCACCCACGACCTGCAGATGGCCATCAACGCCGGAGCCAAGGGGGTGGCGGTGGAGTTCGGCGCGCATCCGCCGCAGCAGCTGCAGACCCTGGCGCCTCTTTATTCAGCCCGTTCCATCCGCGAGCTGCATCAATGGCTCAATGAGCACGCCTGAAGCGGCTTGCCATGACGACGCCTGAAGAAATCTTCATCTGCCCCTCAGCCGCCCTCCAGGAGGGCGGTCTGGGCAAGCGCTTCCCGGTGCAGGTGCATGGGGATGAGACTACCGGCTTCGTGGTGCGCTATGGCGGCGTGGTCTATGGCTATCTGAATCGCTGCGCCCATGTCCCGATCGAACTGGATTGGGCCGAGGGCGAATTCTTTGAATCCAGCGGCCTGTATCTCATGTGCGCAACACATGGCGCGGTTTATGCGCCCGATACCGGAAAATGCGCAGGCGGACCTTGTACCGGCGCGTATTTGCGTAAGATCATGGCGGTGGAACGCGACGGCCAGGTGTTCTGGCGTCCGGATGACATCGTCCAGCCCGTCGAGGCATGAGCTTCGCGGAAAAAACCAGTGCAGCGCGATGGCGCTGCCCAGAGTGAGCCTATGAGCAACAACGAATCTGACAACCCGCAAGACCGTCCCCCTCAGTCTTCTTCGTCTTCCCCGGCCTCTCCGCCGCCTGCTGCACCGTCTTCCTCCATCCCCGCCAGCGTGCGCGAGGACAAGAAGAGCGGCTGGGAGCGCGACGTCCTGGAAAAGCTGGCCCTGTTCGCCGTCAAGGAACAGCGCGCCCGCCGCCGCTGGGGCATCTTCTTCCGCATCGCCATCCTGGTGGTGATCGTGCTGGGCGGCTGGATGGCCTTCACCTACAACAAGATCGAGAGTGAACCGCTGGGCACCCATACTGCCCTGGTCGAGATTCGCGGCACCATCGAATCCGAAGGGCAGGGCTCGGCCGGCGTGGTCATTCCGGCGCTTGATAAGGCCTTTGCGGCCAGCGACTCGGTGGGCGTGATCCTGAAGATCAACAGCCCCGGCGGCAGCCCCGTGCAGGCCGGCATGATCAACGACGAGATCACCCGCCTGCGCAAGGCCTATCCCAAGAAGCCGATCTATGTGGTGGTGGAAGAGATGTGCGCTTCCGGCGGCTATTACATCGCCGTGGCGGCCGACAAGATCTACGTCAACAAGGCCAGCCTGATCGGTTCGGTGGGCGTGCTGATGGATGGTTTCGGCTTCACCGGCCTGATGGACAAGCTGGGTGTGGAGCGCCGCCTGCTGACGGCGGGCGAGAACAAGAGCTTCCTCGATCCCTTCAGCCCGCAAAGCCCCAAGCAGCGTGAATATGCGCAATCGATGCTGCAGGAGATCCACCAGCAGTTCATCGAAGTGGTGCGCCAGGGCCGTGGCACGCGCTTGAAGGAAACCCCGGATACCTTCTCGGGCCTGGTGTGGACCGGCTCCAAGGCCGTCGAACTGGGCTTGGCCGATGGCTATGGCACGGTCGACAGCGTGGCGCGCGATGTGATCAAGGCCGAGGATGTGGTGGACTACACCCAGACCGAGAATCTCTCCGAACGCGTGCTCAAGAAATTCGGTGTGGCCTTCGGTGCGGGCTTTGCCAAGACCCTGATGTCGGCGCCGTTGTCGCAGTTGCGCTGAGCGACTCCGCAGCTTCCAAGCAAAAGGCCGGTTGCTGATGCAACCGGCCTTTGTTTTTTTGCGATGCTTATTCCGCCAGCAGCAGGAACACCGTCGGCTTCTTGTGGAAGTCCGGCCCCTTGTTGGCCGCCAGCGCCGCCTTCCATTGCGCGGCGGTCTGTGTGCGTACCGTTTCGGTGGGCAGCGAAAGATCGGTCGCCACGCAGATCAGCGTGCCGGGCTGGGAGGACTGCGCCAGCGCCTCCAGCATGGCCCCGTTGCGATAGGGCGTTTCGATCAGCAGCTGGGTCTGCTTCTCCTTGCGGGAGCGGTCTTCCAGTTGGCGGATGCGCTTGCTGCGGGCCTCGGCGTCGGTGGGCAGGTAGCCGTTGAAGGCGAAGCTCTGGCCGTTCAGCCCGCTGGCCATCACCGCCAGCAGCAGGGACGACGGCCCGACCAGCGGCCGCACCTGGATGCCATGCTGATGCGCCAGGCGCACCAGGTTGGCACCGGGGTCGGCCACGGCCGGCACACCGGCCTCCGAGATGAGGCCGCCATCGCGGCCCTCCAGCAGCGGCGCCAGCAAGGCGGGCAGGGCGGCGGGGGGCGTGTTGACGTTCAGTTCGCTGATCTGGATTTCCTGGATGGGCTTGGCCAGCGCCATGCTGCTGCCCAGGAGCTTGAGGAAAGCGCGCGTGGTCTTGGCGTTCTCGGCCACGAAATAATCCAGCCGTGCCGCGATGGCCTGCACCTGGCGCGGGATGATGGACTCCAGCGGATGCAATGCGCCAGCGTCTGCGGGAAGCTCGGTCGTTCCCAGCGTGTTGGGAACCAGATAAAGAATGCCGGGCATGGAAGGGAAAATGGGATAAATTGTATAAAATAATATGTGCAACGCAGCACGACTTCGCTGAGCCGTCATTTTACAGGGTGCAAGCTGTCATCAAAGTGTAATGCGCGCCCATTATCTTGTCGTTATGGAGACAGGATGCGGTTTAAATTATTTAGCAATTGTTTCGGGCGGATTCGCCCGGAGCCGTCGCGAAAGGAAATGCATGTTTGCTGCGGTAGATCTCGGTTCCAACAGTTTTCGCTTGCATATCGGCAAGTACGAGGACGACAGCATACGCGTCATCAAGAGCGCGCGTGACCCCATCCGCCTGGCCGCAGGCATCGACAAGAGCGGCAACCTCACGCCGCAGGCCTGTCAGAGCGCCATCGATTCGCTGACCCGTTTTCGCGCGGTCCTGCGTGACTATCCGCTGACCGCCGTGCGGGTGGTGGCGACCAATACCTTGCGCGTGGCCAAGAATGCCGCCGAGCTGCTGCCGGAACTGGAGCGCGCCATCGGTTATCCGGTCGAGATCATTTCCGGCGAGGAAGAAGGGCGCCTGATCTACATGGGCGTGGCCGGCGTACTCGCCGATGCCGGTGAAGAACGCATGGTCATCGATATCGGCGGCGGTTCCACCGAAGTCATCCGTGGCCTGGGCGAACATATCCGCCACGTCGAATCCTTCGGCATTGGTACCGTCAACCAGAGCCTGGCTTTCTTCCCTGATGGGGCGATCACGGCAGCGGCCTTCGAGCGTGCCATCATTTCCGCGCGTTCGCATGTGGAAGATGCGGTGCACCTCTTCAGCTTCGATGCGGCCAGCGTCAATGTGTACGGATCCTCTGGCACCATGCGGGCCATCGCCGATACCATCCGCCGCAACGACATGGGCGATGGGCGTGTCACGCTGCCCAGCCTGGCCGACCTGATGCAGCGCCTGATCGATTTCGGCCACGTCAGCCAGATTTCGCTGGACGGCATGAAGCCGGACCGCGCCGGCGTCATCATGGGTGGGCTCGCCGTGCTGATCGGTTTCATGCAGGAGTTCGGCATCGAAGTCATCAGCCCGGTAGAGGCCGGCTTGCGCATGGGCGTGATGTGGGACCTGCAATTGCGCGCCACCAAGGCCGACCGCCGCGACCGTTCGGTGGAAGAATTCGCCCGCCGCTTCCATGTCGATGCAGCACGCGCCCATGGCGTGGCCGATACGGCGCTGGGCTTTTTCGAGAGTTTGAAACCGGCCACCGATTCGTATGTGCGCTATCTCTACTGGAGCGCATTGCTGCACGAAACCGGTCTGGTGGTCTCGCCAACCGGGTATCACAAGCATTCGGCTTACATGATCGCCAATGCCGACTTGCCCGGTTTCACCACGCGCGAGCAGCGCCTGATGAGCACGCTCATCCTCGGGCAGAAGGGCAACCTGAAGAAGATCAGCGAGATGCTGGCCGACGTCGATTTCGCCAAGGCGGTGCTGGCCTTGCGGCTGGCGGTGATGTTCCGCCATGCGCACATCACGCTGGACCTGGAGAAGGTGCGGGTCAAGCTCAAGAGCCGCATCGACCTGGAGATCCGCCGCGATTACATCAAGGAGCATCCGAGCATTTCCTTCTGGTTCCAGAAGGAACAGGAATGGTGGGCCGGCATCGGTGTGGACTTTGCGGTCAAAGTGATCTGATTTCTTCATATCGCGCCTGATACGCCCTTGCCGAGCGGCAGCCGGCAAGGGCGTTTTTCATGGCGGCCTGCGCGATGCACATGCGCGCAGATGATAATGCTTCTTGTTTGTGCTATAGTCGCCAGCGGTCTATGAACCGCACAGCCATGGCGCCAACGCCATGCGCCCACAACGAGGCGATCCCGAGATTGCCCACTGCGACAGCCAAGTCCGATATCCCAGGACCGCCTTCCGCGCCAAAAGAAAACGCCGTTCCCGCGACGGCGGTCGTTTACTCTTTTTGAAAAGGATGGTCCATGTTCCACCGTCAACTCGCCGTCGGCGCCGTGCTGGCTGCCATTGCCGCTTCCAGCTTCGCGCAGGAGAAGGTCATCAATCTCTATTCGGCGCGCCACTACCAGACTGACGAAGCGCTCTACGCCGATTTCACCAAGGCCACCGGCATCAAGATCAACCGTGTCGACGGTGACGATGCAGGCATTCTCGCGCGCTTGAAGAGCGAAGGCGCTTCCAGCCCGGCCGACGTGATCCTGCTGGTGGATGCGGCCCGCCTGTGGAAGGCGCAGAGCGAAGGACTGTTCCAGCCGGTCAAGTCCAAGCTGCTCGATGAGCGCATCCCCGCCAACCTGCACAGCAAGGAAGGCAGCGACGGCACGCAGTGGTTCGGTTTCTCCACCCGTGCCCGCGTGATCGTCTACAACAAGGCCAGCGTCAAGCCGGAAGATGTGGATACCTACGAAGCCCTGGGCGACCCGAAGAACAAGGGCAAGCTGTGTACCCGCAGCGGTTCGCACCCGTATAACGTGTCGCTGTTCGGTTCGCTGCTGGAGCATGAAGGCGCGGCCAAGACCGAAGCCATCCTGAAGGGCATGGTCGCCAACCAGGCACGCCAGCCGGTCGGCGGCGATACCGACCAGATCAAGGCGGTCGGTTCGGGTGAGTGCGGCGTGGCCATTTCCAATTCCTACTATGTGGCGCGCCTGCTGCGTTCCACCAAGCCGGAAGAGGTGGCGCTGATGGAAAAGGTCGGCATCGTCTGGCCCAACCAGAAGAGCTACGGTGCGCACGTCAACATCGCCGGTGGCGGTGTGGCCAAGAACGCGCCGCACAAGGCCGAAGCCGTGCAGTTCCTGGAATACCTGGCCAGCGATTCGGCCCAGCGCTACTTTGCTGAAGGCAACAATGAATGGCCCGCCGTCAAGAACGTGAAGACCGAGAATCCGGCACTGGTGAAGATGGGTCCGTTCAAGGCCGAAGTCATCAATGTGGGTGCGGTCGGTGCCAACCAGCAGAAGGTGTTGCAGATGCTGGATCGCGTGGGCTATAAATAATTTAAAGGATTTAAACGATTTAAATCGTTTGTCTGTTTTGATGAAAACCGGTCCGTGTGATGCGCGGACCGGTTTTTTTATGTCTGTGAAAGCAGGGAGGATCAGCTTTAACGTTTTTCAGACATCATTCCGAGATAGCCAAGGCCAACGTCTTTGGTAAGAGTTGAATTTCTCATCAAAAAGGTCCGCGTGATTTGTCAATGGATTGGGGGTGAGTCTTCCAGAGTAAACACCGTGAACCCCATTTGGCGCATAGATCTCCAGATTTCCGGAGCTCACCGATACGCCCAGGCAAGCCTCCAGCATCAAAAATCTATCGATGCCATCCTTTGCTGCATTTGATTTTGGATAGTCATATCCAAAATATTCCCGATACCACAAGTGAACACGGGCCTGATTTTTTACTTCTATCTTTACGCCGAGATTTCCTAAAATTTCATCGGCTTTGCGTTGCTGAAGCATTTCTCCTTCTTCCGACAAATCATGAGGGTCGAAGTAAAAGATATCGTAATCTTTGATATTGGATTCTGGCGTAGTTTGTGCGAGCACATTCCAAACAGTTTGAAACAAGCACCCGGCCACCAACCACGCATCCTTCAATGCAAGCTGATGAAGAGACTCAAGTATGGCTGCGTTGTATTTGTTTAAAAGGATATCTCGGGCAAATTTTTCGGACAGATTCATATCAAAGACCTGCCACCGTAGCTGATGAATGCTAAAAAGATTTAAAAAATTTAAATCATTTATTGTTGAATGGAGTCGGCGCTTCTGATATGCGGGCCGTTTTTTTGCACATCTTCAGCGCGGCGCATCCCGGAAAGGATTGTGCTCATTCAGCTCCGAGATATAGCCATCGATGCCATTGCTCTCGCGTGACAGGAAATGTTCCACCGCATCATAGAACCCCGGATGCGCCAGCCAGTGCGCCGACCAGGTCTTCTGCGGCAGGAAACCCCGCGCCATCTTGTGCTCGCCCTGGGCGCCGCCTTCGAACCAGGTGATCTTCTCGGCGATGCAGAATTCCAGCGGCTGGTAATACGCCGTCTCGAAATGCAGGCAGGGCACGTGTTCCAGCGCGCCCCAGTAGCGGCCGTAGAGCGTGTCGGCGTCATACACCGTCAGGGATGATGCGATCGGCTCATCCCCCCGCAGCGCCACCGTCAGCAGCAGGTGCTGCGGCATGGTTTCACCGATGCGGCGGAAGAAATCCAGGTTCAGGTAAGGCGTGGAATAGTGCGCCGCATAGGTGTGCCGATAGCAGCGGTTGAAGAAGCGCCAGTGCGCCTCCGTGATCTCGGCCCCGCGCAGCCAGACGAAGCGCACGCCTTGCTCGGCCACCTTGCGCCGTTCGGCCAGGATGTTCTTGCGCTTCTTGCGGTCCAGCGTATCGACGAATTCCGAAAAATTGCCATACCCTTCATTGTGCCAATGGAACTGCACCCCGCTGCGCAGCAGGTATCCCGCGTCAGCCAGCTGCTGCGCCTGTTCCGGCGGGGGATAGAGAATGTGCGTGGAGGAAACTTCATTTCGCTCCTGCAGCGCCCGTAGCGCGGCCACCAGAGCGCCGCGTGCTGTCTCATCGACAGCCATCAGGCGCGCACCGCGCACCGGCGTGAAGGGGATGGCCGAGAGCAGCTTGGGGTAGTACTCCACGCCATGCCGCTGGTAAGCCTCGGCCCAGGCCCAGTCGAAGACGTATTCGCCATACGAGTGAAACTTGCGGTACAGGGGCAGGGCGGCCACCAGTTGCTCTTGCTGGCCCTCGCCCTGCCACAGCGTCAGGTAATGCGGCTCCCAGCCGGACTCGGGACTGGCGCTGCCGCTCTCATGCAGCGCATGCAGGAAGGCATAAGAAAGGAAGGGATTGCCCTCGGCCTGGGCGGCGACCAGCGCATCCCAGCGGGCCGGACCGATCTCGGCCAGAGAAGAAACGATTCGCGTGCGATAATCCATGGACTGCGAGTGACCTGCGAAAGTTGGCGCGGCCCTCGGCCCCGCTGGAACAGGCATTCTACGCAAAATGAACAGAACGCGTCGCCGCCATGGCGAAGAGCACGGAGTCCAACACACGCTATGCCTAGCCCCTTCTTCAATCTCTACCACCACGGTTTCGCCCGCGTCGCCGTGGCAGTGCCGGACTGCAAGGTGGCCGATCCCGGCTTCAACGCCGAGCGCACCATCGCCCTGGCCGAACAGGCCGCCGCCCGTGGCGCGGCCCTGGTGTCCTTCCCCGAACTGGGCCTGTCGGCTTACAGCTGCGAAGACCTGTTCCAGCAACGCGCCTTGCTGGAGGCTTCCCTGCAGGCCCTGCAATCGGTAGTGCAAGCTTCCCTGCGCATCGCCCCGGCCCTCGTTGTCGGCCTGCCGCTGAAGGTCGATCACCAGCTCTACAACTGCGCGGTGGTCGTGCATGCCGGCCGCATCCTGGGCGTGGTGCCCAAGAGCTACCTGCCCAACTACAGCGAATTCTACGAAGCGCGCCAGTTCAGCAGCGCCGATTGCGCCGTCACCCGCCGCACCCGCCTGCTGGGCCAGGACGTGGACTTCGGCAGCCATCTGCTGTTCGAGATCGGCAATATCCCTGACTTCCGTTTCCATATCGAGATCTGCGAAGACGTCTGGGTACCGATCCCGCCGTCCTCCTTCGCCGCGCTGGCTGGTGCCACCGTGCTGGTGAACCTGTCGGCCTCCAACATCGTGGTCGGCAAGTCGGGTTACCGCCATCAGCTGGTGTCGCAGCAATCGGCGCGCTGCCTGGCGGCCTATTTGTATTCGTCGGCAGGCAATGGCGAGTCCACCACCGACCTGGCCTGGGATGGCCAAGCCCTCATCTGCGAGAACGGTGAACTGCTGGCCGAGTCCGAGCGCTTCGCCGAAGGCGGTCACGTGATCTATGCGGACATCGACCTGGAACGCCTCTCGCGCGAACGCTTCCACCAGACCACGTTTGGCCAGTCGGTGCGCCGCCATGCGGAGGAAGTGCGCCGCTTTGAAGTGGTGCGCTTCGACGTGCAGGTGCCGCAAGACCAGGACCTGCCGCTGCAGCGCCGGGTCGCGCGCTTTCCCTATGTGCCGGCCAATGCCGAACAGCGCGAACTGCGCTGCCGCGAGGTCTACAACATCCAGGTGCAGGCACTGGTGCAGCGCCTGTCTTCCTCGAACATCAAGAAGGTCGTCATCGGTGTTTCCGGTGGCCTCGATTCGACCCATGCGCTGCTGGTCTGCGCCAAGGCCATGGACAAGCTGGGCCTGCCACGCGCCAATATCCTGGCCTATACCATGCCGGGCTTTGCCACCAGCAGCCGCACGCTGGTGCAGGCGCATCAGCTGATGGCGCAAGTGGGGTGTTCGGCGCAGGAGATCGATATCCGCCCCAGCTGCGAACAGATGCTGAAGGACCTGGATCACCCGTATTCACGCGGCGAGCCGGTCTATGACATCACCTTCGAGAACGTGCAGGCCGGCGAGCGCACCAATCACCTGTTCCGCCTGGCCAATCATCACGGTGCCATCGTCATCGGGACCGGCGACCTGTCCGAACTGGCGCTGGGCTGGTGCACCTATGGCGTGGGCGACCACATGTCGCATTACAACGTCAACGCCAGCGTACCCAAGACGCTCATCACGCACCTGGTGCGCTGGGTGGCCGAATCCGGTTCGCTGGAACTGAAGCAGCCGGAAGTGCTGATCCACATCCTCGAAACCGAAATCAGTCCTGAACTGGTGCCGGGCGCCTCCGACGGCGAACCGGGCCAGCGTACGCAGGATTTCATCGGCCCTTACGAGCTGCAGGATTTCAATCTCTACTACATCCTGCGCTACGGCTTCACGCCGGCGAAGGTGGCCTTCCTGGCGCACAGCGCCTGGCAGGACCGCGGCATCGGCCACTGGCCGGATGGCCTGCACGGCGCGCGCAACCAGTACAGCTTGCCGCAGATCAAGAAAAACCTGGGCATCTTCGTCTATCGCTTCTTCAAGACCAGCCAGTTCAAGCGCTCCTGCGTGCCCAATGCCCCCAAGGTCGGCTCGGGCGGCTCGCTCTCGCCGCGTGGCGACTGGCGCGCACCCAGCGATGGCGAGGCCACGGTCTGGCTGCAGGATCTGGAGCGCATTCCCGACCTGGAGGCCTGAAAACCGGCTTTTTATGGCCCGGCTGGCTCAAGAAGGTTGAAAGCCGGGCACGCCTGATTGACAATGTGCAAGTGGGCAGGGCGCCACGGTCTTGCCAGTAAAATAAGAACAGAGGTTGTATTCGCTATTCAATAGATCGTTGAGATCGTTTCTTTACGACATACCAAGAGAGGAATTGCCATGAAACAAGTGACCGCCATCATCAAACCGTTCAAGCTGGACGAGGTGCGTGAATCCCTCGCCGAAGTCGGCGTCACGGGCCTGACGGTCACCGAAGTGAAGGGCTTCGGACGCCAGAAGGGCCATACCGAACTCTATCGCGGTGCCGAATACGTGGTCGATTTCCTGCCCAAGGTCAAGATCGAGGTCGTGGTGGACGACAAGGTGGTCGAGCAGGCCGTGGACGCCATCATCAAGGCTGCCCGCACCGGCAAGATCGGCGACGGCAAGATCTTCGTGCAGGAAGTGGAGCAGGTGATCCGTATCCGTACCGGCGAAACCGGCCCGGATGCCGTCTGATTCACTGATCTCCGCGCATTGCGAAAGACCGGCCACTGGCCGGTTTTTTTACGTCTGCAGAAAAGCGCTCAGGGTGTGGCAGGTTGTTGCGGCACGCTGTCCCAGGCTGCGCCAGATTGACACAGCGTGACAATGGCGCTGGCGCAAGAGCCGCTTGCAGAGCGGGTTTGCGGGCTGGCATGCGATTTGCCATCTTGAAGGGTGAACCTCCGCTGCGGCCATGATCGCAGCGGGATTTCAACCATAACCCGAACGGAGACGACATGAACCTGGCAGACATCAGCAAACTCGGCGTACGCGATCCCTTCAAGCAACGTTACGACAACTTCATCGGTGGCAAATTCGTGCCGCCGGTCAAGGGCGAATACTTCGAGAACATCAGCCCGGTGATCGGCCGCGCCTTCTGTGAAGTGGCGCGTTCCAGCGCCGAAGACGTGGAACTGGCGCTGGACGCCGCCCACGCCGCCAAGAAGAGCTGGGGCAAGACTTCCCCCGCCGAGCGCGCCAACGTGCTGCTCAAGATCGCCGACCGCATGGAAGCCAACCTCGAATTGCTGGCCACCGCCGAAACCCTGGACAACGGCAAGCCCATCCGCGAAACCATGGCCGCCGACATCCCGCTGGCCATCGACCACTTCCGCTATTTCGCCGCCGCCGTGCGCACCCAGGAAGGCAGCATCTGCACCATCGACAGCGATACCTACGCCTATCACTTCCATGAGCCGCTGGGTGTGGTCGGCCAGATCATCCCCTGGAACTTCCCCATCCTGATGGCGGTGTGGAAGCTGGCCCCGGCGCTGGCCGCCGGCAACTGTGTGGTATTGAAGCCGGCCGAGCAGACGCCCGCTTCCATCATGGTCCTGATCGAACTGATCGCCGACCTGATCCCGCCGGGCGTGGTCAACATCGTGCAGGGCTTCGGGGTGGAAGCCGGCAAGCCGCTGGCCTCCAACAAGCGCATCGCCAAGATCGCCTTCACCGGCGAGACCACCACGGGCCGCCTGATCATGCAGTACGCCTCGCAGAACCTGATCCCGGTGACCCTGGAGCTGGGCGGCAAGTCCCCCAACATCTTCTTCGCTGACGTGCTGGACAAGGATGACGAATTCTTCGACAAGGCCCTGGAAGGCTTCGCCATGTTTGCGCTGAACCAGGGCGAGGTCTGCACCTGCCCCTCGCGCGTGCTGGTGCAGGAATCGATCTATGACCGTTTCATCGAACGTGCCTTGAAGCGCGTGGCCGCCATCAAGCAGGGCAACCCGCTGGACAAGAGCACCATGATCGGCGCGCAGGCCTCCCAGGAGCAACTGGAAAAAATCCTCTCCTACATCGACATCGGCAAGCAGGAAGGGGCCAAGGTGCTGGCCGGCGGCGGACGTGAAGAACTGGGCGGCGACCTGGCCACTGGCTACTACGTCAAACCGACCGTCTTCCAGGGCAACAACAAGATGCGCATCTTCCAGGAAGAAATCTTCGGGCCCGTGGTCTCGGTGACCACCTTCAAGGATGAGGAAGAAGCCCTGGCCATCGCCAACGACACCCTGTACGGACTGGGCGCGGGCCTGTGGACCCGAGATGGCACGCGCGCCTTCCGCATGGGCCGCGAGATCCAGGCCGGCCGCGTGTGGACCAATTGCTATCACCTGTATCCGGCGCATGCAGCCTTCGGTGGCTACAAGCAGTCCGGCATCGGCCGCGAGAACCACAAGATGATGCTGGACCACTACCAGCAGACCAAGAACCTGCTGGTCAGCTACAGCCCCAAGGCGCTGGGCTTCTTCTGATCGCGTGACTTCGTTTGACTCCTTGCAGCAAGGCAGCTTCGGCACCGGTCCGCAACTCCCGCGGCCGGTGCCGCTTTTATTGGCAGATCCAGACTCAACAGGAGAGCGGCGAATGAATGCATTGCCCAGGGTGACGGCCACCGAGGCCACGGTGGAATTGCTGCGCCAGTTGAAGGCGCGGCATGGCGAGCTGATCTTTTTTCAATCCGGGGGCTGCTGCGATGGCAGTGCGCCGATGTGCTATCCGTCCGGCGACTTCACGCTGGGTGACACCGACGTGCATCTCGGGGAGATCGATGGCGTGCCGTTCTACATCGGCGCCGACCAGTTCGAATACTGGAAACACACGCAACTCATCATCGACGTGGTCAGCGGCAACGGCGGCATGTTCTCGCTGGAGAACGGCAGCGGCAAGCGCTTCCTGACGCGCTCGCGGCTCTTTACCGATGAGGAATATGACGCGCTTGCCCCGCTCAGTGCCCGCGTGACTTGAAGCGGCGATAGAGCGTATTGCGCGACACCCCCAGTGCCTTGGCGGCGGCGCTGACGTTGCCGTCATGGGTGCGCAGGGCGCGCTCGATGGCGGCCCATTCGCTGTCGTGCATGGAGAGCGGTTTTTCGTCCGTTTCTTCATGCGCTGCCGGGGCAGGCATCCCGCAACCCGCCTGCAGCGGCGCTGCCTCGTCCAGAAAGTCATCTGGCAAGTGTTCCACCCCTATCCAGGCCTCGCCATCGGCCATGGCCAGGGCGGTGCGGATCAGGTTGGACAGTTGCCGCAGGTTGCCCGGCCAGCGGCTGGATTGCAGCAACGCCAGGGCCTTGGCATCGAAGCGCGGCGCATGGCGGCCGCCTTCCTGTTCCAGGATGCGGTCGATCAATGCACTGAGGTCACTGCGCTCGCGCAAGGCAGGCAGCTTCACCTGCAAGCCGTTGATGCGGTAGTAAAGGTCTTCACGGAAAGCATGGCGTGCCGCCATCTCGCGCAAGGGCTGGTTGGTGGCGCACACCAGAGCAAAGTCCACCGGAATGACGCGCTGGCTGCCCAGCGGCGTCACCGCACGTTCCTGCAGCACGCGCAGCAGGCGCCCCTGCAGGGCCAGCGGCATGTCGCCGATTTCATCGAGGAAGAGGGTGCCGCCCTGGGCTTGCGCGATCTTGCCCAGTGCGCCTTTGCGGCGGGCACCGGTGAAGGCGCCGTCTTCATAACCGAAGAGTTCGGCCTCGATCAGGTTCTCGGGAATGGCCGAGCAATTCACGGCCACGAAGGGCGCGGCGCCGCCCCGGGTTTGCGTGGCGTGGAAGCGCGCGCTTTCGCGGTGGATGGCCTGGGCCAGCCACTCCTTGCCGGTGCCGGTTTCGCCGGTGATGAGGACCGGGATGTCACGATCGATCACCTTGCGCAACTTGGCGATGATGGCGCTCATGCGGGCGTCCCCGGTATCGAGCGCTTGCAGGCCGCCGCGCGGCTGGCCCGGATGGGGACGGGCAGGCGGGGCGTGGCGCGCGGCCGGACTGGCGGGCAGTACTTCCGGCGCTTCGATCACGGCTTCGCGCGCATTCTGGAAATGCTGGTCGCGCAGCCGCAGTTCGGCGCGGCCATGGATGCGGATGCCGTTGTGCAGGCACAGCTCCAGCAAGCCCGACGCGGCCTTGCGATGGTGTTCGAACAGCAGCGACAGCGGCACCCCGAAGAGCGACGCAAAGGTATGCGACTGCAGCGCCGAGAGTGTGAGCCCCAGCTGGAACTGCGCACTGCGATTGGCCGCCAGGAAACGCCCGCCCGGTGTGAAGCTGACGATGCCTTCGACCAGCGTGCCGACGAATTCGGCGCGGCTGTGGAAGTGCAGGGTGATGCAATCGGGGAAGCTGCCGGCCAGCAGGTGGTTTTCGATCATCTGCGCCGACATGCGCACCAGGGCCATGGTGTGCTTGTGGAAGCTGCCGCATTCGCCCGAGACATCCAGCACCCCCAGCACCTGGCCGCGATGGTCGAAGATGGGGGCGGCCGAACAGGTCAGGAAGCGGTTGGCATCCAGGTAGTGCTGCTGGGCGTGCACGGTGGTGGGCTTCTGCTCGAAGAGGGCGGTGCCGATGGCATTGGTGCCGCGCAATTGTTCTGACCAGCGTCCACCGGGGCCAAGGGCTACACGGTCGGCCTTGGCTAGGAAATCGCTGTCGCCCAGCGTATGCAGGATGGTGCCTTCGGCGTCCGAGAGGAGCACCATGCTGTGGGTATTGCGAATCTGGTCGTAGAGGGTTTCCATGACCGGGCGGGCATGGCCGGAGAGGGCCTGGTTGGCTTCCAGCGTCTGGGCCAGGTCGGCGCGCGAGAGTGAATCCAGGTCGGGCCGCTGGCCGCGCGTGATGCCGTAGGACGAGCTGCGCTGGTGCGAGCGTTCGATGGCCTGCAGGTCCGGCACGCCATCGGCGCTGGCCTGCACCAGGGGCGAAGCGCCCAGCAATGCACCGGCACCGGGCCGGTTTGCCTGGTAATGCATCCTTGTCTCCTTGGGACCTCTGGCGGTCCTTGTTCCCCCTTATGTCGGCTTTCTTCTCTGATGGGAAGCTGAGGGTGAACAAGCATAACCGATTAATGTGGCAGCCGGACAAATTGAAACAGCATTTGCAGCGCATCCGAAGTGAAGGCAAAATACTGTATATAAATACAGTATAGATGAGCTTTACGTGGCCTCCTTCCCCAAATTCCCGCAGGGCATTGCCCGGCCTTTTCCTGAGCAGCCGGCCCGGTCGGCCGCCTCCGGTGAGGACGACGCCACCCTCACGCCAGAAACCTTCATTCATCGCGATCAGACCGCCCAGAAAGGGCGGGGGGCGGTCACCAACCTGCGCGGCCGCTATGAATCGGTGGCGCGGGAAGAGTTCGACGATGGCTGGCAGTCCGTCCGTTTTGCCGAGGCCGGGCCGCAGGCGGCTGAGAGTACCGAGGAGGATGAGCCGCCCCGCCTGAAGACCATCGTCACCGAGGAAGACGCCCGCTCCATCCTCACCCGCAACAGCTCGCCGGATTTGCCGTTTTCGCTTTCGCTCAATCCCTACCGGGGCTGTGAGCACGGCTGCATCTATTGCTTCGCCCGGCCCTCGCACAGTTACCTGGGCCTGTCCCCTGGGCTGGATTTTGAAAGCCGGCTGGTGGCCAAGCGCAATGCCCCCGAGGTGCTGCTGCGCGAACTGGCCAAGCCGTCCTATGAACCCGACACCATCACGGTGGGCATCAATACCGACGCCTACCAGCCCATCGAGCGCGAGCGCCAGCTGACCCGGCGCATCCTGCAGATCCTGCACGATTGCGAGAACCCGGTGGCGCTCATCACCAAGTCCTCGCTGGTCGAGCGCGATATCGACTTGCTGGCCCCCATGGCGGCCAAAGGGCAGGCCATCGTCGCGGTGACGATCACCACGCTGGATGCGGCCATCGCGCGCACGCTGGAGCCGCGCGCGGCCAGCCCGGCGCGGCGATTGCGGGTCATCCGCACGCTGGCCGAGGCGGGCATTCCGGTGAGCGTGTCGATTGCACCGGTGATCCCCTTCGTCACCGAACCGGACCTGGAGCGCGTCATGGAAGCGGCCGTGGAGGCCGGGGCGCGCCAGGCGGGCTATATCGTGCTGCGCCTGCCTTGGGAAGTCAGCCCGCTGTTTCGGCAGTGGCTGCAGGCGCATTTCCCCGACCGTGCGGCGCGGGTGATGAACCGCATCCAGGACATGCGCGGCGGCAAGGATTACGACGCCGATTTCGCCACCCGCATGCGCGGCACCGGGGTCTGGGCCGATTTGCTGCATCAGCGCTTCGAGAAGGCTAGCCGGCGCCTGGGTATCGATCATCGCAATCGGGCTTTTGCTACGCTGGATGCCAGCCGCTTCAAGCGGCCACTGGTGGTGCCGGCGGGGCAGGGGCGCTTGGCGGGTGATGTCCAGCTGGATTTGTTCTGAGCGAGACGGCCGGCGGCTGGTAAGATCCGCGTTTTCGTCCGTTTCTTCACTTCTCTGCATGCACACCCTGGAACAACTGCGCAGCGGCGCGCTGGAAGGCATTGCCCGCCTGTCTCTCTCGTGCGGCCTGCGCGAATTCCCGCCAGAAATCTTCACCCTGGCGGAAACCCTTGAGATTCTGGACCTCAGCGGCAACGAACTGACCGCGTTGCCCGAGGACCTGCCGCGTCTGCACCGGCTGCGCATCGTCTTCTGTTCCGACAATCCCTTTACCGAATTGCCGGCCGTGCTGGGGCGCTGCCCGTCGCTGGAGATGATCGGCTTCAAGGCCAACCGGATCGAACATGTTCCTGCCGAATCACTGCCACCCACGCTGCGCTGGCTGGTGCTGACCGACAACCGCATTGAACAGCTGCCATCGAGCATCGGGCAGTGCCCGCGCCTGCAGAAGCTGATGCTGGCGGGCAACCGCCTGCGCACGCTGCCGCCGGAACTGGCGGCCTGCCGCAACCTGGAACTGCTGCGCCTGTCGGCCAATATGCTGGAGGCATTTCCGCATTGGTTGCTGACCCTGCCACGCCTGAGCTGGCTGGCCATGGCGGGCAATCCCTGGTGTGAAGCAGTGGAGGAAACGGCGGACCGCAATGCGCAAGTTGCGGCCATAGCTTGGGATGATCTGGTCTTGGGCGAGAAGCTGGGGGAAGGCGCCTCAGGAGTGATCCACGCTGCCAGCTGGACCGTGGAGGAGGGGTCGCAGCCAGTGGCGGTGAAGCTCTTCAAGGGTGCGGTCACCAGCGATGGCCTGCCCGAGCGCGAGATGGCGGCCTGCATCATGGCCGGCAGCCATCGCGGGTTGATACCCGTGCTGGGCCGGCTGCAAGGGCATCCGCAAGCGGTGCAGGGATTGGTGATGCCGCTGATCGATCCCGATTTCAAGGTGTTGGCCGGCCCGCCCAGCCTGCAATCCTGCTCGCGCGATGTCTATGCGCAAGGCTTCACACTGGCCTGGAGCCAGGTGATCGCCATTGCACGCGATATCGCCTCGGCAGCGGCCCACCTGCACGCGCAGGGCATCGTCCATGGCGACCTCTACGGTCACAACATCCTGCATCGGGAGGGCGAAGCCCTGCTCGGCGATTTCGGTGCGGCCTGGTTCTACGATGCCGGACAGCCGCATGCCTGGGGCGTGCAAGCCATGGAAGTGCGGGCCTATGGCTGTTTGCTGGAAGAGTTGCTGGCACATGGTCAGCCGGAAGATGAATCGGGCAAGAAGCAGCGTGCAGCCCTGGCCGGGGTGCGCCAGGCCTGCCTGAGCGCCGATGCCGCCGCGCGGCCGCATTTCGAGGCCATCGTGGCCATGCTGGATAACCTGGCTGCTGACTGAAGCGGCGTTCAGGCCCGTTCGCTCGAACGCAGCAGCACTACCAGCGCACCCGCACCGCCGTCGGCTGCGCGCGCCTGGCAGAAGGCCATCACTTCATCCTTCTGCGCCAGCCAGTTGCGGACCTTGTGCTTGAGCACGGGCTCCTTGTTCACCGAACCGAGTCCCTTGCCGTGGATCACCCGCACGCAGCGCAGGCCGCGGCGGCGTGACTGGCGCAAGAATTCACCCAATGCTTCACGGGCCTGGTCGCGGCGATAGCCGTGCAGGTCCAGCTGGGCCTGGATCACCCAATTGCCGCGCCGCAGCTTGCTCAAGACATCCATGCCCACGCCGGGGCGGGCGAAACTGAGGTTTTCGTCGCTGTCCATGAGCGTGTCGACGGTGAACTCGTCGGAGAGCGACTCCAGCAGCGCGGCCTGTTCATCAGCCAGGTGCTGGCGTGGAATGGGGAGGGGAGGTTCCGGCAGGTAATGGGCCTTGTCGACCACTTCCGGGCGCAGGGGCGCCACCTGGCCGATGCTGTTGCGGAAGATGTTGGCTTCCTCGCGGGCTGCCGCTTCCTGGCGCTGGCGCTCGGCCAAGGCCTGTGCGCGCGCTTTTTCCTGTTCCTGCAGATCGCGGCGCAATCCCTGGAGCGCCGAGAAATCCTTCATTGTCGCCATGACAGCCACCCAACCCTGTAGCGGTTTGTTCCCTAAGTGACTACTTTAGCAGAAGCGGGCGAGCTCTTCAGCCGCAAGCCACCTTGATGATGACCAGGCCAGGATCGACATGCAGGTTCAGGCGGCGCGGGTTGAAGTCCATGGTGGCGGCGTCATCGGGCTTGAGCACGCGGATGTCGGTGGCACCGGACTCGGCCAGCGCCTGGCGTTCGATGTAGCCGCTGTAGTTCTCGCCGATCAGGTGATCGGCGCGGGAGGCATCGCATTGGCCGGCCGTGGCATTGGCCACCGGGGTGTCGCGGGAAGCACTGCAGGCCACCAGCACGGCGCCCAGGCTCATGGTGGCCAGTACCGCCTTGACGCCGGGCGATCGGGCGCCAGCGCGCGAGGGAGATGAATGATAGGGCACGATGTTTTCCTCGGTCTTGATGATTCTTGTGTTGGATTGCTCGAGTGAAACAAAAAAGCCGGGACGATAACTCGTCACCGGCTTTTGGAGTGCCCGTTGCGTTGCGAGTTCTCGCACCGCAGCATTTTACATGGCTTTATTTGCTTATTCGAGCCCTTCGAGGTAGCGCTGTGCATCCAGTGCCGCCATGCAACCCGTGCCGGCGCTGGTGATGGCCTGGCGATAGATGTGATCCTGCACGTCGCCGGCGGCAAAGACGCCGTCGATGCTGGTGGCCGTGGCAAAGCCTTCGGTGCCGGTGCGGGTCTTCAGGTAGCCGTTCTGCATCTCCAGCTGGCCGTCGAAGATGCTGGTGTTGGGCTTGTGGCCGATGGCGATGAACAGGCCGTGCACCGGGATCTCGGTGATGGCGCCGTCCTGTGTCGACTTGATCTTGATGCCGGTCACGCCGCTGTCGTCGCCGACCACTTCATCCAGGGTGGAGTGCCACTGGATGGCGATCTTGCCTTCGGTGACCTTGTGCAGCAGGCGGTCGATCAGGATGGGCTCGGCGCGGAACTTGTCGCGGCGGTGCACGATGGTGACCTTGCTGGCGATGTTGGAGAGGTACAGTGCTTCTTCCACGGCGGTGTTGCCGCCGCCGACCACGGCCACTTCGCGGCCGCGATAGAAGAAACCGTCACAGGTGGCGCAAGCCGACACGCCACGGCCCATGAAGGCTTGTTCCGAAGGCAGCCCCAGGTACTGCGCCGAGGCGCCGGTGGCGATGATGAGGGCATCGGCCGTGTACTCGCCGCTGTCGCCGATCAGGCGGAACGGGCGCTCGGAGAGCTTGGTGGTATGGATGTGATCGAAGATGATCTCGGTATTGAAACGCTCGGCGTGCTGCAGCAGGCGCTGCATCAGTTCCGGACCTTGCACGCCCAGCGGGTCGCCGGGCCAGTTCTCGACGTCGGTGGTGGTCATCAGCTGGCCGCCTTGTTCCACACCGGTGATGAGCACCGGGTTCAGGTTGGCGCGCGCGGCGTAGACGGCGGCGCTATAGCCGGCGGGGCCGGAGCCGAGAATCAGGACCTTGGCATGTTTGGGCGTGCTCATAAGCTACTCATCAAATGTTGTGGGATCGCTTCTGCAAATGAGGCGACTCCCGGGGATTTCAATTCCCGGCCGGTCTGGCAGATCAATCAGACCGGCCGGCACAAGCGGGGTGGGTTGCCAGCGCACAAGTTTGCCGTTTGCCGCGCTGCAAAACGGGTAAGATTATAGTCCATGCCCCCGACCGGGCTCATGGAATTACGCTATGCCATCAATAGCGGCGGGCGGGGCGGGCAGTAGCAGTGATGCTGTCCAGAATATGAACAAAATGACAGCACGACCAGAACGATAGCGGACGATCAAGGTCAGTGCAGCGGGTTTCCCGCCGCCCTGCGCAAAACCGCGAAGCGCCAATTCAATGCCGTTACAATGACGGCGTGTTTTTTTTGTACGGAAGTTATGTCCAAGACGAGTCAAGCCCACATCCGCACCAACAAGACGCCGGCGCCTCCCATGCCCAACCGTCTGGTGCGGCTGTTATCGGAGGCGCGCTGGCTGGCGCTGGCGGCCCTGCTGGCCTATCTGGCGCTGATCCTGCTGAGCTATGGCAAGACCGACCCCGGCTGGTCGGTGGCCAGCTCCGTGCCGCGTGTGGGCAACTGGGGCGGCCGCGTCGGTGCCTGGATGGCCGACTTGCTGCTCTACATCTTCGGGCTCTCGGCCTGGTGGTGGTGCGTGCTGCTGGGGCGCTCGGTGTGGACCGGCTACCGGCGCCTGTCGAACCGCTTCCTGGTGGCCCAGCCGGTGGAGCCGGAGCATCACCAGGAGCCGCTGATCCGCGCGGTCGGCTTTGTCTTCATGCTCACCGGCAGCATGGGCATCGAATTCACCCGCATGCAGCGCTTTGCGCCCAAGCTGCCGCATTCTTCCGGTGGCGTGCTGGGCGAGATGATCGGTTCGGCCATGCAGCCGACCTTCGGCTTCACTGGCTCCACCTTGTTGCTGTTGCTGCTGTTCGGGCTGGGCTTTTCGCTGCTGTTCCAGGTGTCCTGGCTGGCGGCGGTGGAACGCATCGGCGGCATGATCGAGGATGGCCTGTTCTGGGTGCGCGACTTCTTCGCCGCCCGGGCCGATCGCCGTGCCGGCCAGGAAGCCGCCGTCAAGCGCGAGGAAACCGTGGTGCAGGAACGCGCCAAGATCGTCGAGGCGCCGCCGATTCGCATCGAACCGCAAATCGTGGAAGTGCAGAAATCCGACCGCGTCCAGAAGGAGAAGCAGACCAGCCTCTTCGATGACCTCAACAGCGAATTGCCGCCGTTGTCGTTGCTGGATGAAGCACCGCCGGCACAGCAGACGGTCTCGGTGGAAACCCTGGAATTCACCAGCCGCCTGATCGAAAAGAAGCTGGCCGACTTCGGTGTCGAGGTCAAGGTGGTGGCGGCCTATCCCGGCCCGGTGATCACCCGTTATGAAATCGAACCGGCCACGGGCGTGAAGGGCAGCCAGATCGTCAACCTGGCGCGCGACTTGGCGCGTTCGCTCTCGCTGACGTCGATCCGCGTGGTGGAAGTCATCCAGGGCAAGAATTTCATGGGCCTGGAGCTGCCCAATCCCAAGCGCCAGATCGTGCGCCTGACCGAGATCCTCGGCTCCAAGGTCTACAACGACAGCCATTCCAGCCTGACCGTGGCGCTGGGCAAGGACATTGCCGGCAATCCGGTGGTGGCCGACCTGGCCAAGATGCCGCACTTGCTGGTGGCCGGTACCACCGGTTCGGGCAAGTCGGTGGGCATCAACGCCACCATTCTCTCGCTGCTGTACAAATCCTCGCCGCGCCAGGTGCGCCTGATCCTGATCGATCCCAAGATGCTGGAACTGTCGATCTACGAAGGCATTCCGCACCTGCTGGCGCCGGTGGTGACCGACATGCGCCAGGCCGGCCATGCCCTGAACTGGGCGGTGGAAGAGATGGAGCGCCGCTACAAGAAGATGTCCAAGCTGGGCGTGCGCAACCTGGCCGGTTACAACCAGAAGATCATCGATGCCGAGAAGCGCGGCGAGAAGATCCCCAATCCCTTCAGCCTCACCCCGGATGCGCCGGAACCGCTGGAGCAGCTGGAAACCATCGTCATCATCATCGACGAACTGGCCGACCTGATGATGGTGGTGGGCAAGAAGGTGGAAGAACTGATCGCCCGCATCGCCCAGAAGGCGCGCGCGGCCGGCATCCACCTGATCCTGGCCACGCAGCGGCCGTCGGTGGATGTCATCACCGGCCTGATCAAGGCCAACGTGCCTACCCGCATCGCTTTCCAGGTGTCGTCCAAGATCGACTCCCGCACCATCCTGGACCAGATGGGCGCCGAAGCCCTGCTGGGCATGGGTGACATGCTCTACAACGCCCCGGGCACGGCCTTGCCGGTGCGGGTTCACGGTGCCTTCGTCTCGGATGATGAAGTGCATCGCGTGGTGGAGCACCTGAAAGCCCAGGGGGAACCGAATTACATCGAGGGCATCCTAGAGGGAGGCGTGCTGGAGGACGCTGACGGTGGCGGTGGCAGCGGTGCTGCGGCCGGTGCCGGTGGCGGCGAAGGCGACGAGATGTACGACCAGGCCGTGGCCGTGGTCCTGAAACATCGCCGGGCCTCGATCTCGCTGGTGCAGCGTCACCTGCGCATCGGCTACAACCGCGCGGCGCGCTTGCTGGAGCAGATGGAGCAAAGCGGCCTGGTCTCCACCATGCAATCCAATGGCAACCGTGAAATCCTGGTGCCGGCAGGTGCCGGCGATGCGGCTGAATGAGCCGGTTTCCGAGCCGACTTCCAGCCCAGATTTGCGCCAGATTGCATCCCGTCATCAACAGCACGCCCAGAAGGCCGGCCACTGTCGCGCCGGCCGCCACCTTGCAGGTGGCATCCGTCAAGAAGGAATCGAATAACATGGATAATTCCAGAAACGCTTTCCGCTCGCGCACTGCGCAAGCCCGCACGTTCAACCTGCGCCGCCTGGTCATGGCGGCCGGTCTTTCGGCACTGGCGGTGGCCGGTGCCATCGCCATCACCGCGCTGACCCCGGGCCGCGCTTCGGCCGCCGCGCTGGACCAGTTCAAGCAGTTCGTCAGCAGCACGCAATCGGCCAAGGGGGCTTTTACCCAGCGCATGGTGCGGGTCGAGAACGGCAGCTCCAAGGTGGTCAATACGTCCAGCGGCAGCTTCGTGTTTTCGCGGCCGGGCAAATTCATCTGGACCTACCAGAAGCCCTATGAGCAGGTCATCCAGGCCGATGGGGAAAAACTCTTCATCTACGACAAGGACCTCAACCAGGTCACCACCAAGAAACTGGGCAATGCGCTGGGTTCTTCGCCGGCTGCCATCCTCTTCGGCAGCAATGATCTGGAAAAAAACTTCACCCTGAAGGAAGCCGGCACCAAAGATGGCCTGGAATGGCTGCAAGCCGTGCCTAAAGGCAAGGACACGACCTTCGACAACATCGGCATCGGCCTGAAGAATGGCACGCCGGTCGCCATGGAGCTGCATGATTCCTTTGGCCAGGTCTCGGTGCTGAGCTTCGACAGCTTTGAGAAGAATCCGCCGCTCAAGGGCAACAGCTTCAACTTCACGGTGCCGAAGGGTGCAGACGTGTTCGAGAACTGATCGGCTTCCCCTTTACGTCAAACAGCCCCGCAGGCTTGCGCTTGCGGGGCTGTTTTCATGTGAGGTGCATGCGCCTCAGGGTTCGGGCATCTTCAGCAGGGGCAGCTTGTCGGCAACGTCCTTCCACTGTGCATGATCGGGCAGGGGCGGCTGGGCCTTGGTGATGGGTTTCCAGCCGGGCAGTTTGGCCAGGCGGGCGTTGAGGTCCTCGAAGTGCGACAGGGCGGCGGGCAGGTCGGTGGCGTTGTAGATGGCGCCGACCGGGCATTCCGGCACGCACATGGAGCAGTCGATGCAGCCGTCCGGATCGATGGCCAGGAAATTCGGGCCTTCCACGAAGCAGTCCATGGGACAGACGCTGACGCAATCGGTGTACTTGCACTGGATACAGGAGTCGGTGACGACGAAGGGCATGGAAAGCAGAGGGAAGGGCAGGTAAAAGGACGATGTGAAGAAAAACGCGCAGGCCGCATTTTAACCGCTGCGCCCGATGGCTGCAGGCGCAGCCCTTGATCGCGCCATTGCCCTCGCAGCGGCCTGCTGCGTTAGACTACGGCCTTTGGTGAACGCGCCTTGCAATCCGGCGCTGCGCCCGCATCCTGATGACTATGAACTTTATTTCCCTGGCCGCCCTGTGGCCGTCCTCGTTGCCTGTTCATTCCCGCTGCCTGCAGGAGGCTGCCCATGGCTGACCTGTTCGCGCAAGAGCCGGCTGCGCCGCTGGCGGAGGCCCTGCGGCCCAAGACGCTGGATGAGGTGATCGGGCAGTCGCACCTGCTGGGCGAAGGCAAGCCGCTGCGCCTGGCCTTCCAGTCCGGCAAGCCGCATTCGATGATCTTCTGGGGGCCGCCGGGCGTGGGCAAGACCACGCTGGCGCGGCTCACCGCTACCGCCTTCGATTGCGAATTCATTGCGCTCTCGGCGGTGTTCTCGGGCGTGAAGGATATCCGTGCGGCCATGGAGCAGGCCGAGCAGAATCTGGCGATGGGCAAGCACACCATCCTGTTCGTCGATGAAATCCACCGCTTCAACAAGTCGCAGCAGGATGCGCTGCTGCCCTATGCGGAAAGCGGGCTGGTGACCTTCATCGGTGCCACCACCGAGAACCCTTCCTTCGAGGTCAATTCGGCGCTGCTGTCGCGCGCGCATGTCTATGTGCTCAAGTCGCTCACCGATGAGGAGCTGAAGCAATTGCTCAAGCGTGCGCAGGACAAGGCGCTGGGCGACCTGCAGTTCGATGACCAAGCCACGGAAACCATCATCGGTTACGCCGATGGCGATGCGCGGCGCTTCCTGAACCTGCTGGAGCAGACCCAGACTGCCGCGCACACGACCGGTACCCAGGTGGTGACGGCGGAATTCCTGCAGAACGCCTTGACGCTCAACAGCCGCCGGTTCGACAAGGGCGGCGACAATTTCTACGATCAGATTTCAGCGCTGCACAAGTCGGTGCGCGGTTCGCATCCGGATGCCGCGTTGTACTGGTTGACGCGCATGCTCGATGGTGGTGCCGATCCGCGCTACCTGTCGCGGCGCATCGTGCGCATGGCCTGGGAAGACATCGGCCTGGCCGACCCGCGCGCCATGCAGATCGCCAATGATGCTGCGCTGACCTATGAGCGGTTGGGCAGCCCCGAGGGTGAACTGGCGCTGGGGCAGGCGGTGATCTACCTGGCGGTGGCGGCCAAGAGCAATGCCGGCTATAACGCCTACAACGCGGCGCGCGCTTTCGTGAAGCAGGACAAGAGCCGCGAAGTGCCGGTGCATCTGCGCAATGCGCCGACCAAGCTGATGAAGGAATTGGGATATGGGCATGAATATCGGTATGCCCATGATGAGCCCAATGCTTATGCGGCGGGGGAGACTTATCTGCCGGACGGTATTGCCGAGCCGGGGTGGTATCAGCCCGTGCCGCGAGGGTTGGAAATCAAGATTGGTGAGAAGCTGACCCTGCTGAAGAAGTGGGATGAAGAAGCAGGGCAGAATTAAGAAAAAAAGCACCTGATCAGGTGCTTTTTCAACAAAGCCGGGCCGCTTTTCATCGATGGGATTTACCCTTCACGCGATATTTCTCGATATCGCCGCCCGCATCCATGATCTCCTTGACCCAGCCCGGCTTGCGGCCACGGGCAGCGCCTGACCAGGTGAGATCGCCATTTCGGTACATCACTACGGCCGTTTTGGGGACAGCTTTCTTGACGGTTTTCTTTCTGGCAGGCGCCAATCCAAGCTGTTCTGCCGTCAGGCCGTATTCAGCGATTTGCTGCTTGATGCCGGCGATAACGCTTTCCAGTTCTTTTGCCTTCTGCTTTTCAGCCTGGTCTTGCAGCTTCTTGATTTGCGCTTGGAGATCAGCGTAGCTTGTCATTTTTTTCCTTTAATGAAGGAGTGGATCGGGTTGAAATTTACTACTCCTCATTGATAGCTCTTTTTTGTGCCAAGTTGCTTAACTTTTAAAATAAATATTTGGTTTCAATCTATCAATGAGTTAAGGCGGCATCGCAAAGATGTGGTCCTCCAGTTCAGCCAGGTCCGGAGCATCGTCAGCAAGAATTCCTCCGTGATTTATCCCGCTTCCACAAATGCTTATTGAATACTTTTGATTTTGAAATTCTTTGATTCCGCCATTTAATTCGTTGGTGTAATCATATTTGTTGCAATCGAATTTGCTGCTTTTTTGCAGCGAGGTGGTTAGTGACTAAAAGGGTCGAAACAAGGGAAAACACCAGCCAGAAAATAATGGTCGGGATCATTTTCGGAAATTCTTTTCTTAAGCCATTTCCTTCTGTATTGAAGCTATAGGCTTCATTTCCAAAGAAAATCAGAATCACGAATAAGATTCCAAGGCGGGAAGATCTTGCAAGTCAAATTCCGGAATGTTGTAGTGATGTTCAGCGGCCAGACTCTGCGGCCCAGGTTCTCGTAATTGAGTTTTGGGAGAGTCCTGCTGTTTGTGTTGTTCAGCTTGTTCTGCAAGCTTCAGCTGCCTTGCCTTTGCCATCATCACCCCGGAGCATGGTCAAAAAGCTCAGACGGTACGTGTGGCGACTTGCGTTAGAAATCGTCCATAGGTGCGGCATTGGACTCGACGGAGAGAAATACCCGATTTATTTCAGTCATTCCAGAACGAATTTGATTCCATGTTCGGTCGAGCCAGATTTGCACTCAGCGGATGACGTCATACCGAACCAACGCCTCCCCCTTCTTGATCCGCACCGATTCAATCCGAATCTGCCCGATCTCCCCCAGCGCCGCCACATGCGTCCCGCCACAAGGATAGGCGGGCAGCTCGCCAAATCCAATCTGCCGCAAGCCATTGTCCATGGCCATCACGCAGGGCAGATCCTGCGCCAGCAACTCATTGCAGCGCCGCTCCAGTTCGGCCGGTACCAGTTCCTGGGCCGCGCCATCAGCTGCAGCAGCCACGCCCACCACGCGCGCTTCTCCCGGCCAGTGATGGGCTTTGGTCGGCTTCCATCCCAGTTCCGCCATCACTTGCCCGATCACATGGCCCCCCGAATGCAAGCGCGTATGCAACTGGCGCGGCTCGGCGTCGACGGCCGCCACGGCCGGGCCGGCAGTTACGGGAGCTGCGGTGTAATGGACGATGCCTTCACTTTCGCTGACCACGCGCAGCACTTCCACGTCGCCGATGCGGCCGGTATCGCTGGGCTGTCCGCCACCCTGCGGATGAAAGGGCGTGGCCGACAGGCGCACGGCGTAGCGGCCATCGTCCTGCGGGGTGCAGTCCAGCACGTGGATGTCGGCGCGCAAGGCGCGGTCGGTCAGGTAGAGGCGTTCAGTCATGGCGAGGCTTTCAATGGGGCTTGCGGCGAGTGTCGTGCATTGTAGCGGCCGCACGAAGTTGCGATAATCCGGCACCGACGCAAAGGATCTTTGCACCATGAGCACAAATCAAAGCATCGCCCTCCTGAACGAAATGGCCGTCTTCGCCAAGGTGGTGGAGACCGGCAGTTTCTCCGAAGCCGCACGCCAGCTGGGGGCCACGCCCTCGGCCACCAGCCGCGCCATCGCTCGCCTGGAAAAGGCGCTGGGTACGCAACTCCTCCAGCGGACCACCCGCAAGCTGCGCCTGAGCGCAAGTGGCGAGGAAATCCACGCCCGCTGCCGCGACATGCTCAATGCCGCGCAAGCCGTGCTGGCCGTCTCCGCTGCCTTCGATGCCGAGCCGCAAGGGCAGGTGAGGGTGAGCGTGCCCAAGGCGGTCGGCCATGCGCTGGTGCATCCGCATATGCCGGATTTCCTGGCCGCCCATCCCAAGGTGGACGTGCTGTTGCGCCTGGAAGACCGCTACATGGATCTCATCGACGACCAGGTCGACCTGGCCATCCGCATTACCGACCAGCCGCCCCCGGGCCTGATGGGCCGCCGCCTGATGCGCATCGACCATCTCCTGTGCGCCACGCCGCATTACCTGCAGCAGCACGGGTCGCCCACCCACCCGCAGGCCCTGAAGGACCACAGCTGCATCTACCTCGGTGAATCACCGGCGGACGCACGCTGGCGCTTTCGCCGGCAGGGCAAGACCGTCAATGTCGAAGTGCGGGGAAGGTACGCGGCCAACCATACCGGCGTGCGGCTCGATGCCACGTTGCGGCATTTGGGAATTGCCAGCTTGCCGTATTTCATCGCCAGGCCAGCATTGGAGGAGGGGAGACTGGTGCAGGTGCTGCCCCAGTGGAGTTTCAAAACGCGTTATTGCGGTGAGTTGTGGGCGCTGTATCCGGCTACGCGCCATCTGCCGCCGCGCCTGAGCGCCTTCGTGCAATTTCTGGTACAGCGGCTGGCGCAGGAGCCGGCCCTGGCGCCGGGTGCCAAGACGCTGCGCTGAGGTGCCTCAGGCCACAGGGCGGTGCCAGACGTGGAAGCTGCCTTCCATGGCGGACATGGCGGCGATCACGGTTTCATAGTTCTTGTCATCGTCGTAGCCGGGCAGGCGGGTCTTCATGGCTTCCATCAAGGCTTCCAGGCCATCGGCGTCATTAGGGACCAGCACGCCCTTGATGCCCTCGGCGCTCTTGCCGGCCAGGATCCATTGCGGTTGCGGCAGGGCATCGTCGCTGATGCGGATGGTAACGTCATCGACTGCACTCCAGGCGATGCCCTCGCGCTTGGCCCCGCGCACCATGGTGCGGATTTCTTCATCATCGAATTCCACGCTGATCTTGCGTGCCTGCTGGGCCGCCACCCGCGTGGGCGACAGCTCGGCAGCGCCCGGTGCCTGCACTTTCCAGTCAGTCTTGCGGACCTTGGGCGGCACCAGGCGGTTCTTGATCTGCTGGCCGAAGGCGAAGGTGGCCCCGAAGGAAAGCCCGGCGATCAGTCCGTAGAAGAGGCTCGCCTCGTTGGACATGTAGTGGATGCCGGCCCACAAGCCCACGGCCAGGGCGGCGACCAGGCCCAGCAGGGAAAACAGGACGGGGACTTCGCGCGGCGGGCGGGATTCGGGCTGGACGGACATGGGCAAACGGGTCTCATGAGGGATGCAATGGGCCGCATGGTAACCCGCATGGGCGGTGGCGGCTACCGCTGCGGCCGGATTTTATTGGGCTCAGGGCGCACGGGAGGCCCGTGGCGGGCGCGCGACTTGGTACAATCGCGGTTTCGAGCATCAACCCTATCGTAATTTCTTCCCATGATCGACATTCAACTCCTCCGTAAAGACATCGAGAACGTCGCAGCCCGCCTGGCGGCCCGCAAGTTCGTCCTGGACGTGGCCGGCTTCAATGCGCTGGAATCCGAGCGTAAGCAGATCCAGACCCGTACCGAAGAACTGCAGGGCAAGCGCAATTCGCTGTCCAAGCAAATCGGCATGCTCAAGGGCAAAGGTGAAGACGCTTCCGCAGTGATGGCCGAAGTCAACGGCATCGGCGACGAGTTGAAGGCTTCCGCCACCCGGCTGGAAGAAGTACAGCAGCAGATGACCTTGTTCCTGCAGGCCGTGCCCAATCTGCCGCACGAATCCGTGCCCGCCGGCAATGACGAAAGCGGCAACGTCGAGCTGCGCAAGGTCGGCTCGCCCCGCAGCTTCGACTTCGAGATCAAGGATCACGTCGACGTCGGCGCGCCCCTGGGCCTGGACTTCGATACCGCCACCAAGCTGACCGGTTCGCGCTTCGCCGTGCTCAAGGGCGGCATCGCCCGCCTGCATCGCGCGCTGGCGCAGTTCATGCTCAACACCCACACCATGGAGCATGGCTACACCGAGTGCTACACCCCTTACATCGTCAACGCCGATAGCCTGCGCGGCACCGGCCAGTTGCCCAAGTTCGAGGCGGACCTGTTCGCGGCCAAGAAGGGCGGCCAGGAAGGCGAGGCCGAGAACGCCGCGCTGTACCTGATCCCCACGGCCGAAGTGCCGCTGACCAACTTCGTGCGCGATGAAATCGTCGCCGGCGACGCGCTGCCGATGAAGTTTACGGCGCACTCGCCGTGCTTCCGCTCGGAAGCCGGTTCCTACGGCCGCGACACGCGCGGCATGATCCGCCAGCACCAGTTCGACAAGGTGGAAATGGTGCAGATCGTCCATCCGGAGAAATCCTACGAAGCCCTGGATGAGATGCTGGGCCACGCCGAGACCATCCTCAAAAAACTCGGCCTGCCGTATCGCGTCATCACCCTGTGCACCGGCGACATGGGCTTTGGGGCGGCCAAGACCTATGACATCGAAGTCTGGCTGCCGGCGCAGAACACCTATCGCGAGATCTCCTCGGTCTCCAACTGCGAAGCCTTCCAGGCGCGCCGCATGCAGGCCCGTTTCCGCAATGCCCAGGGCAAGCCCGAACTGCTGCATACCCTGAACGGTTCCGGCCTGGCCGTGGGCCGCACCCTGGTGGCCGTGCTGGAAAACTACCAGCAGGCCGACGGCAGCGTGGAAATCCCCGAGGTGCTGCAGCCCTACATGGGCGGCGTGACCAAGCTGGTACCGGGCGCCTGATTCAGTTTTGCTGAGCGCCAAATGAAGACGGCTGCCTTGCAAGAGGCAGCCGTTTTTTTATCGTCGCACCGGGCGAGAAAACGTTTTCGTAAGAAGACTGGCTAAGCGTCCTTGAGCGCCCAGGAGAAGGTCGTCGGGATGCGGCGCTCGATGAAGAGGCTGTTGCCCTGGATCTTCTTGGCTTCCTTCTTGGCGCGGGTGGCGGCCGAGGCGATCTGGTGCGGTGAGGAGTATTGCGAGGGTTCGATCTTCACCGAGCCCAGCGACAGCGAGACCAGCGGGTGGAAGACCCGGTTGCCCTGGCGATCCTCGGTGTAGTAGCCATTGCGCTGCACGTCTTCGTCGTAGTAGAAGACGCGGGTGTCGGCTTCGAAGGTATCGAGGATGGTGCGGCAGCGCTTTTCCCAGTCCTCGCTCTGGAACAGGATGAGGAAATCGTCCCCGCCGATGTGGCCGATGAAGTCCAGGTTGGGGTCGCAGGCCTGCTGCAGCACGCGGCCGGTGGCCTGGATCATGTCATCGCCCTTGCGATAGCCGTAGACGTCGTTGAAGGGCTTGAAGTTGTCGAGGTCGCAGTAGCAGATGCAGAATTCCACGCCGCTCTGCAGCAGGTATTCGATGTGATCGTTGATGGGTACGTTGCCCGGCAATTGCGTGAGCGGATTGGCGTGGCGGGCGGCGTCGATCTGCATCTGCGTGATCTCGCGCAGCAGGTCGTGGCCGGTGCCCAGCCCGACGTACTGGCCACGGTCGGTGATGATGAAGCCGTTGGAGAGGTGGTGCGACTCGGCATGCACCAGCAGGTTGGAGAGGTCCTGCAGGCTGGTGTCCTGCTCGGTGAGGATGGGATTGGGGTCCATGAAGAAGGCGCAGGACTTCTTGCCATACAGTTCGCGCCCGTACAGGCGGGCAAAGCGCTCCACCATGCTGTAGCGGTTGATGAGCCCGATCGGCAAGCCATTGCTGACCACCGGCAGGGCCTGCAGCTGCGGATCATTGACGAACATGTCGTAGGCCGCATCATTGGTCACTTCCGGGCTGACGTACTGGGTCTCGCGCAGCAGCTTGGCGACGGTGGCGCTGCGCTTGCCGGGACCATACTTGTTGGCTGACAGCGGCACCTTGTCGCGGCGCAGGGTTTTGGTGACATCGTCCGAGATCGAGACCGGCGGCTCCGGCAGCGGGCGCGAGATGTGGTAGCCCTGGCCGCAGGCAATGCCCAGGTCGCGGATGGTCAGCAGCTCGGCCTGGGATTCGATGCCCTCGGCGATGACGATGGAGCCGGACTTCTCGGCAATCTCCTGGATCGAACGCACGAACTGCAGCTTCATCGGATCATGGTTGATCCCTTGCACGAAGTGCATGTCCACCTTGACGTATTCCGGCTGTAGCTCCGACCACAGGCGCAGGCTGGAGAAACCTTCACCCAGATCGTCGATGGCGATCTGGAAGCCCATGTCGCGGTAATGCATGGCGGCATTGCGCAGCAGGGCATAGTCGTAGGTGGGTTCGTTCTCGGTCAGTTCGATGATGATGCGCTGCGGATTGACGCCCAGCTTTTCCAGATAGCGCAGGGTCTCGCCCTGGATCGCCTCCGGCTGCATGAGCGCACCCGGCGAGACGTTCAGGAACAGGTTGCCCGGCAAGCCCAGTTGCGCGAAGCGGGTCAGCACGATGTGGCGGCACAGGTATTCCATCTGCACCGACAGGTTGTGCGCGCGTGCCACCTTGAACAGCGCCAGCGGTGAATGCAGCGGGGTATTGGACGGCCCGCGGATCAACCCTTCATATCCCAGGATCTCGCCATTGCGCATGCGCACGATGGGCTGGAACAGCGCCGAGAGCTTGCGTTGGGCGATGATCTCATGCAGCAATGACAACATTGGATCGTCGGCGCTGCGCAAGGCTGCGCCGGAGGCGCGGGCGATCAGGTCGACGACTTCGGCGCCGAGCGGGAAGGAAGTGCTGGAGAGGGGAGCCATCTGGCTGAATCCGGGGTTGAAGGTTCCAAAGAACGGCGATGCATCAGAAAATAGTTTACGGATGCTAGAAGTGATTTATGACAAGATGATGATAAGCAATTCACCTCGGCCATTTTATGTATGAATGATCTTCGGCGAGTGTTGTTGATAGCGCGTCAGCGGCAGGATGCAATGGCGGGGAGATAATTTTTATGAAGATTTTTTCAAAAAATAGTTCCACTCCGAAAATGTTTCTGCTATAGTCGCTGTCTTCGCTGCACCACGCAGTGGAACGACCGAAGTTAACCGGAGAGGTGGCAGAGTGGTCGAATGTACCTGACTCGAAATCAGGCGTACGGTTTCCCGTACCGTGGGTTCGAATCCCACCCTCTCCGCCAGCATTTACGCGGTTCACCCCGCGCTGTAAAAATAGCCGCCTCGTGCGGCTTTTTTTACGCCCTGTGGGGAAGACGTTGCCGGAGAATTCCGGGCGCGCTTCTTCCTGACGGGAGTGCGTTCTGCGCATTGTCATTTCCTGGCCGCCGGATGCTTTTCGAGGGGGAGAGCACCCGGTCCGCACCAGGCCGTCCCAGCCGCTGGGAGGGTGCTTCCTGTTTCGTGGCGCCGCTGCGATACCCGGATCAAATTTTCTTCCCGCTCGCGCAGTAGCCGTGCCCTGATCGAGCGCGGCTTGATATATTCGTCTCATGCATTTGCATTTGCGTTTGCTTTCCCTGGCGGGCTCATCATGTCCTTGAATCGTCTGTTCCGGCTGATCTCCATCGCCTTGCTGATGCTGTTCCTGGCATTTGCCGTGGCCCTGGTGTGGACGGAATGGAATACCTATCGTAGCGGCGCCAACAGTGTGCCGGCCTTGCGCAAGCTGCGGCTGGCGCTCTTGGCCATGGAAAAGATTTCCGCCGAGCGCGGGCCCGCCAATGCCATCATGGGCGCCGGCGCGACGCCGACACAGGACATGCTGGCCAAGCTGGCTGCAGCCCGCAGCCAGAGCGATACGGCGCTGGCGCAATTGCATGCGGCATTGGACGCGGATGCCCGGCTGCGCCAGTCCTGGGCCATGGACAAGGTCCGCCAGGTGGAGCAGGGGCTGGTCCCGGCGCGGGCCAACGTGGACCGGGTGTCACGCCTGGCACCGGAGAACCGCAGCGATGTGCTGGTGGTAGCCGCCGTGAGCAGCATGGTGGACCTGGTGCCGCTGATGGTGCGGGTAGTCATCGATCTGAGCAACGAGGCCGACCGTGCCGACCCCTTGCTGCGCGATGGCCTCTCGGCCGTGCGCGCGGTGGCCAGCCTGCGTGAATATGCGGGGCAGGTGGGCTCGCGCTTCGTCGCGCCCTTGATCGCGCATCGCCAGCTGACCCAGGATGAAGTGATCGAAATCGGCCGGCTCTACGGGCGCATCGAACTGCTGCGCGGCTTCATCGGCACCCAGCTCGCCAGCTATGGCGGCCGTGAGGAATTTGCGGCGGCCCAGGAGCGGGTGGAGAAAGAATATTTCGACAGCGGCTTCCAGTTCCTGGATTTCCTGCTACAGGTCGGGCTCAAGGGCGGCGACTATGCGGTCACGCCCGCCGACCTCTTCAAGTTCTATGTGCCGCAGATGGCCGCCATCACCGATCTGCGCGATCTCTTGCTGGCTGACTTGCTGGAGCAGGCCGAGCGCCACAACACGCGTGCCCGCAATCTGCTGGCGCTGGTGGTCTCCCTGACGCTGGTGGCCTGCCTGTTCTTCCAGTTGCTGGTGGTGCTGATCGGCCGGCGCGTGGTGCGGCCGCTGGTGCAGGCTACCGATCTGGTCTCGGGGCTGGTGGAGGGCAAGCTGGAGCAGCAGATTCCCGAAGTGCGGCATCAGGATGAAATCGGCGCCATGATGCGCGCGCTGCGCGTGCTCAAGGAGCGCATGCGCGAGCGCAACAGCCTGGCCAAGGAGCGTGAAGCCCTGATCACCCAGCTGCAGACCTCTTCCAACACCGATTTCCTCACGGGCGTGCTGAACCGGCGGGCCTTCTATACCCATGCCGACCAGCAGTTGGGCGTGGCCCAGCGCTATGGGCGGGCGGTGTCGGTGGTGCTGTTCGACATCGATCATTTCAAGCGCATCAATGATACCTATGGCCATCAGGCGGGCGACGTGGTGCTCATCGGCGTGAGCCAGTGCGTGGCGCAGCTGCTGCGCAAGGTCGATGTGCTGGCGCGTTATGGCGGCGAAGAATTCATCATCCTGCTGCCCGAATCCGACTTGGTGCAGGCCGCTTCGGTGGCCGACAAACTGCGGGTCGCCCTGGAAGAATGTGTGTTCGACATCGAGGGAGATCGGCGGATCAAGGTCACGGCCAGTTTCGGTGTGGCTGCCCTCAACGGTGGCGAGGCGCTGGACAGGCTGACCAAGCGCGCCGACATGGCGCTCTACCGCGCCAAGCGCCTGGGACGCAACCGCGTCGAGCTGGCCGGGGATGAGATCGAAGAACCCTGAACTGCGCCGGTGCGGCCTCAACGGTGGTGTCAGGTGCTTTCGCGTTCCAGGATCGAATACCCCAGGTCGCACAGCGGCTCGTGTACGGTCTGCCCGTCGAAGCGGGTGAGCAGCATCTCGGCCGCCGTCAGGCCGATCTGGTGTGCGCTGATCTGCACCGTGGTGAGGGCAGGCAGGACTTCGGTGGCGATCTCCAGATTGGCGAATCCGGCCAGCGCCATGCGTTGCGGCACGGCGATGCCGCGCCGCGCGCACTCCAGTGCCGCACCGGCGGCCATGACGTCGTTGCTGAAGAAGGCGGCCTCGATGTCCGGCTGCAGCGCCAGCAGGCGGCAGATGGTTTCGCGTCCGGCTTGCAGGAAGCTGCCCATCGGCACCACCAGATGCACCGGCTCCGGCGCGCCCTGCGCCAGCAGCGCATCCCGCATCCCGGCAAAGCGCGCCAGGCCGCGCGGATCATCCCCGCCCACGAAAGCCATGCGGCGATAGCCCTTGCGCACCAGATACTCCCCCATGGCCTGCCCGGCCGCATGGTTGTCGAAGCCGACCAGCATGTCGATGGGCTGCGGGCTCATGTCCCAGGTTTCCACTACCGGAATGCCGGCCGCCTTGAGGCGCTGGCGCGTGCGCGCCGAATGCTGCACGCCGGTCAGCACCAGGCCATCCACCCGGCGGCCGATGAAAGCTTCCACCAGGCCGGTTTCCGCGTCTTCCGAATAATTGGTTTGCCCCAGCAGCAACTGGTAGCCCTGCAGGCTCAGTTGCTCGGACAGTCCGCGCACGGTCTCGGCAAAGATCGAATGGCTGATGGTCGGCACGATGGCCGCCACGATGCGCGTGCGGCGTGAGGCCAGGCCGCCGGCCAGCATGTTGGGGATATAGCCCATGCTGCTGATGAAGGATTCGACCCGTTCGCGCGTGGCGGGGGAGACCTTTTCCGGCGTATTGATGACCCGCGAGACCGTGATGTGCGATACCCCGGCGGCACGCGCCACGTCTTCCTTGGTGATGGCGCGGGCGGGTGCGGCGGCAGGATCGGCTTTGCGGGTCATGGGAAAGGCTGGAGAGAAGTTGTCGCAAGCATAACAGCAGCTGGCCCCGGCGGGTCTTGCGGACATCCACAAGACCGCTGTCGCTGGGGCGGTGGTGGCGTTCAGTCGCGGTCGTTGAAGGCCGAAATGTGCGACACCTGGAATACGCCCGACAGCGATTGCAGCTCGTTGCGATGCAATTGCGCCAAGCGATGCAGGTATTGTTCGCCCAATTCGGTCAGGCGCACCTGGACCAGGCGCTTGTCGCGGTCGTCCGGTGTGCGCGTGACCAGGCCGGCCTTCACGCAGCGCGTGACCAGCGCCACCACGCCGTGATGCTGGGCCTGCAGGCGTTCGGCCAGCTCGCTGATGCTGGCCCACTCGCGCCCGGGATAGCCCTTGATGTGCAGCAGGAGCAGGTATTGCAGGGGTGTCAGGCCTTCACCTTGGGCCGCATCTTCCGAGAAACGCAGGAAACGGCGCAACTGGTAGCGAAATTCCGACAGGGCTTCGAAATCGTCTTTTTGCAGGCGGGGCGCGGCATTCATCGGCACACGCCTTGGCAGTGAAGGAAAAGGGAGGAGGTCAAACGGGACATATATATCATCTTGTGATGTAATTGTGGCTTTGGCGCGGGCGCTGTCACGCCGCGTGCCGTGTTGAAGACCCGTCGTCACGGAAGGGATATGCCCGATTCTATCTTGCTGTGGTTGAAAAGTTTTATTCCTGCCAAGACCAATGTCGATCGCTTCGAACGCATGCGTGCTTGCGCCGGCAGTCTGTTCGGCATCCTGCTGGTCGGCCTGATCAGCTACGCGCTGCTGCCGCATGAGGCAAGCACCATCTGGTTGATCGCGCCCATGGGAGCGTCTGCCGTGTTGCTGTTTGCAGTGCCGTCCAGTCCGCTGGCCCAGCCCTGGTCCATCCTGGGTGGCAACCTCTGTGCGGCGCTCATTGGGGTGACCTGCGCGAAGCTGGTGCAGGAGCCGGCCCTGGCGGCGGCGTTGGCCATCGCGCTGGCCATTGGCGGCATGTTCCTGCTGCGCTGCATTCATCCGCCCAGCGGAGCGGTGGCCTTGACGGCGGTGCTGGGCGGGCCGGTGGTGCATGACATGGGCTACGCCTTCGTGCTTTCGCCGGTGCTGCTCAATTCGGCGCTGCTGCTGGTGGCCGCGCTGTTCTACAACAACGCCACCGGGCGCCGCTATCCGCATGCCCAGCAAAGCGCCGCAGCGCATCCGCACCAGACCCGGGATGAATTACCGATCTCGCGGCTGGGGTTCTCGCATGAAGATCTGGATGCAGTCCTGAAGGATTTCAACCAGGTGCTCGACATCGGCCGCGACGATCTGGAAGAAATCTTCCTGCAAACCGAGATGCGGGCCTATCACCGTCGCTTCGGCCAGACCCTGTGTGCCGCCGTGATGTCGCGCGATGTGGTCGCGGTGGAATTCGCCACCGGCCTGGACGAGGCCTGGCGCCTGCTGCAGGAGCATCAGCTACGGGCCTTGCCGGTGCTCGACCGCGGGCGGCATGTCATCGGCATCGTCAGCCGTACAAATTTTCTGGAGCACGCCGGCGTGGAAGTGCATACGGGCCTGGCCGCGCAGTTGCGCCGCCTGCTGCACCGGGTGCCGTTCACCCATTCGGACAAGCCGGAAGTGGTCGGTCAGATCATGAGCCGGCCGGTCATTACCGCCCAGGTCGATACGCCGGTGCTGGAGTTGGTGCCGCGCATGGCCGATGGCTTGCACCAGATTCCGGTGGTGCAGGCCGATGGCAAGCTGGCCGGCATGCTGACGCAGTCGGACATGATTGCGGCCCTCTATGAGAAAAACCTGGCGGCCGCCCGCACGTTGCCGGCAACCGGCGCGGTGACCAGCCTGCGCAGCGCCGCCTGATCGGCTTGACAGACGGGCAGGGCGGGCGGAAGGTGGCATTCTTTGCAAGGGAATTCATTCCGGGAGACTGTGATGAGAACGAATGCGCTGATTTTGCTGGTGATCGCTCTGTTATTGTCATTGCAAGCCTGTGACCGCAAGGGCGGCAACCCGCCCAAGCCGATGACGTCGGCGGTGCAGGGTGATTTGCGGATGGGGTGAACGCCGGATGGTGCGGCGGATACTTGTTGTGGCGCGGTTCTGACGGCAGATATGAAGAATGTGAATATCTGCTATTGCCACAATAAAGCAGACTCGGCCGGGGCGCATCGCTATAGTTGCACCTGTCTCCTCCAATCTCCTTAAGAAATTGGATTCAAGCCCGCACCTCTTGGTCGCGGGCTTTTTTTTGCCTGTTGGTTTGGTTCGGGGATGATGAACTCTTCATATCCCTTCGATCAGCAGGGAGAGCTTGCCTTCGGTTCTTGGTAAGATGCGAAGCATCGCGTTATTGGCCAAGTGAAGTTTTTTGCCTGTATTCCGTTTGGATCCGGGCGGGCCGCTTGCGCAATGCTTCATCTTCCTCATTCAGATTCACTCAATGTCTTCCAGCTCTTCTTCGCAATCCGCCGTTCCCTCCGCCCCCGAGCGCCCCGACACGCCTTGCGTGGCCGTGTGCTCCACCACCTTTGATGATGTCTGCCGCGGCTGCGGCCGGACCGTTGATGAGGTGGCGCAATGGGTCTTCATGGACAAGGATCAGCGCGAAGTGGTCTGGCAGCGTATCCTGGCCGAAGGCTATCCGCGCCGCAATTACTGAGCCGCGCGGCCGGCGGTGAAAAATGGAACGCCCGCCCGGCGCAGCATGCCGGTCAAGGCGATCAGGGGCAGGCCGGTGAGGGCGGTGGGGTCGTCGCTGCGAATGCTCTCCAGGATGGCGATGCCCAGGCCCTCGTTCTTGGCGCTGCCGGCGCAGTCGTAGGGCTGCTCGATATGCAGGTAGGCATCCAGTTCGGCATCTTCCAGGTCGCGGAAACGCACTAAGGTCTGTACGTTGCAGACCTGCGCAGCGGCGGCAGCATCGCGTTGGCGGCCATCCCACAGGCACAGCGCCGTATGAAAGGTCACTTCGCGTCCGCGCATCAGTTGCAATTGCTTCAAGGCATTGGCGTGATTGCCGGGTTTGCCGATCTGCAGGCCGTCCAGCGTGGCGACCTGGTCCGAGCCGATCACCAGGGCCGGTCCGGTCCTGGCGGCAATGGCAGCGGCCTTCTCGCGCGCCAGCCGCAAGGCCGTGGCTTCCGGGGTTTCGCCGGGTTGCGGGGTTTCGTCGATGTCCGGGACCATGGTCTCGAAGGGCAGGCCGAGGCGGCCCAGCAGTTCCTTGCGATAGACGGAGCTGGAGCCCAGGATCAGGCGGGGCAGGGTGGAATCGGTGCGGTGTTGTGTCATGGTGAAGGCGCGCCACGCGCCGTGCTGAAACAATAAAACCCGGATTTTGGCGGAAATTCGCCACAAAAGTGAGAGTGCTTCCTCCGATGAAGCCATTTTTCGCGAGAATTTCGCAAGCAAAGCGCTAAGGCTTTGACTGGTAAGGAAATTTTCTGTTATGATCGCAGGTTTTCCGGATTCTGCTTTGGCTATGAATGCATTTGTTATCGACGCGTTCGAATTCTGCAGGCTGAAACAGCAGGCGCAGGGTGAGATTCCGGTTGCTGAATTAGGTCGTCTGGCGCAAGAGACGGTTGACCGTTCCGGCACGATTCACTGGACTCTGTCCGGCGATATCGACAAGCTGGGACATGCTCAACTCAGTCTGGCAGTGTCGGGTGCAGTTAATCTGATCTGTCAGCGTTGCCTGACGGCATTGAATTTCGAGATTGATTCGAAGTCGCTGCTGGTATTGGCAAAAGATGAGGCGCAAGCCGACACCATCGAAGAACTGCTGGATGATGATGAGATCGATGTCATCGTCGGTTCGGCAGCCTTCGACGTGAACTACCTGATCGAGGACGATGCGCTGCTGGCCCTGCCGGTGGCACCCAAGCATGACGTCTGTCCTGACGGTAGCGTGGCGGCCGAGGCCAAAGGTGCTGAACGGGCTTCCCCGTTTGAGGTACTGAAGAAGTTGAAGCAGTAACAAGTATTGTTGGGGAATGTCTGGCAAAGGCCGGGCAGCGGCACAGCGGGTGTGGAGAAACACCGATCCGATGTGTTAAAATTTTCAATCTTAAGTAAGGTTTAGGAGTAATCATGGCCGTTCAACAGAACAAAAAGACCCCGTCCAAGCGCGGTATGCATCGCGCACACGACTTTCTGACTGCACCTCCGCTGGCTGTGGAGCCGACCACTGGTGAGACCCACCTGCGTCACCACATCAGCCCCAACGGTTTCTACCGTGGTCGCAAGGTGCTGAAGACCAAGAACGACGAGTAATCTCATTCATTGAGCTTGCTGTTTTTGGAGAAAAGCGGCGCAATGAGCTTCTGTTCAAGGAGGTTCATTTTGCGCCGCTTTTTTATGTCCGCGACATCCGTCAGCGGACCTGCCTGCCTGCTTGCGTGAAGCTTCACTTGGCGCGTTGTCCAAGTGTGCCATTTTGAAGGCTTTGCAATCTGCCTCATAATGTGGGCTGGCAAGGCTTTGAATCAAATCGATGACCATCAAAATTTCAATCGACTGCATGGGTGGCGATCATGGCCCGTCAGTCACGCTCCCGGCCGCTGCCTCCTTCCTCAAGCGCCAACCTGATGCAGAGCTGATCCTGGTCGGCCAGGAAGCCGTGCTGCAGCCGCTGCTGAAGAAATTCAAGCTGGCCGGCGAAGCCCGCATCCGCATTCACAACGCCACCGAAGTGGTGACCATGGACGACCCGATCGAGGTCGCCCTGCGCCGCAAGAAGGATTCTTCCCTGCGCGTGGCCGTGACCCTGGTCAAGGAGGGCCAAGCCCACGCCGCCGTCTCGGCCGGCAATACCGGTGCCCTCATGGCGGTCTCGCGCTATGTGTTGAAGACCCTGCCGGGCGTGGATCGTCCGGCCATCTGCACCATCCTCCCCAATCAGAAGGATGGCCCCACCTACATGCTCGACCTCGGCGCCAACGTCGACTGCGAGCCACAGCATTTACATCAATTTGCACTCATGGGCTCGGCCCTGGTCGCGGTCATGGAAGGCAAGGCCAAGCCGACCGTGGGCCTGTTGAACGTGGGTGAAGAGGACATGAAGGGCAACGAGCTGGTCAAGGCGACTGCCGCCCTGCTGCGGGCCGACCATGAGAAGGGTATCCTCAACTTTTACGGCAACGTGGAAGGCAACGATATCTTCGAAGGCACGACCGACCTGGTGGTGTGCGACGGTTTCGTGGGCAACGTGACCCTGAAGGCCTCTGAAGGCTTGGGGCGCTTCGTCAAGCAGGTGCTCACCAGCGAGTTCAAGAAGGGCATCATCAACAAGCTCGGTGCCTTGATCGCCTATGGCGCCATCAAGGCCTTGTCGCGCCGCCTCAATCCTTCCCGCTACAATGGCGCCAGCTTGCTGGGCCTGAAGGGCCTGGTCTTCAAGAGCCACGGCGGGGCCGATGTGTATGCGTTCGAATGGGCCATCCGCCGCGCGTATGATGCGGCCAAGTATGATGTGCTCGCCCGTATTGCCGCCAGCATGGCGGAGCTGATGCCCCAAGAGCAGGGGCGCACGGCCGAGGCCGCTGCCAAGGCTTTCGAGCCGGCGCCGGTCTCGCTGGATCAACCGAACTAACAGAGCAAGAAGACGGCATGACCACTTACAGCAAAATCGTCGGCACCGGCAGCTACCTGCCGGCCAAGCGCGTCACCAACCATGAGCTGGCCGCGCAGTTGGCCGAGCAGGGCATCGAGACCTCGGACGAATGGATCGTCACCCGCAGCGGCATCTCCGCGCGCCACTATGCCGAACCGGACCAGCTCTCCAGCGACCTGGCCCTGCAGGCGGCGCAGCGCGCCCTGGAGGCGGCGGGCATGCAGCCCAATGACATCGACCTGATCATCATGGCCACCTCCACCCCGGATCACCTGGGTGGCTTCCCCAGCACCGCCTGCGTGCTCCAGCGCAAGCTGGGCATCACCAATGGCGCGCCGGCCATGGATGTGCAGGCCGTCTGCAGCGGCTTTGTCTACGCCATGTCGGTGGCAGACAGCTTCATCAAATCGGGTGCTCACAAGAACGTTCTGGTCATTGGCGCCGAAGTGTTCTCGCGCATCCTGGATTTCAAGGATCGCACCACCTGCGTGCTCTTCGGCGACGGCGCCGGCGCCATCGTCATGAGTGCCTCGCAGGAACCGGGCGTGCTGGCCACCAAGCTGCACGCCGATGGCAGCCATGGCCACATCCTGTGCGTGCCGGGTAGCGTCAACAACGGCGCTGTCGCTGGCAGCGCCTACCTGTACATGGACGGCCCGGCGGTCTTCAAGCTGGCCGTGTCGCTGCTGGACAAGGTGGCGCGCGAAGCCCTGGAAGCGGCCCAGATGCAATCCACTGACGTCGACTGGCTGGTGCCGCACCAGGCCAATATCCGCATCATGCAGGGTACGGCCAAGAAGATGGGCCTGCCGCTGGAAAAGATGGTCGTCACCGTGGCTGAACACGGCAATACCTCGGCCGCCTCCATTCCCTTGGCGCTGGACCAGGCGGTGCGCGATGGCCGCATCCGGCCGGGTCATACCGTCATGATGGAAGGCGTCGGCGGTGGCTTCACCTGGGGCGCCGTGCTGGCGCGCATGTAAAGCGGGCAGGGGGCTGCTGCGGCAGTCCTCTGGTGCACTGGCCTCTTCGATTTCCTGCATTTTCATCCAAATTATCTACCTCCAAGCATGACTACATTCGCTTTCGTCTTCCCGGGCCAGGGTTCGCAGGCCATCGGGATGCTCAATGGTTTCGCCGACAATGAAGTCGTGCGCCAGACCGTCGCAGAAGCTTCCGACGCCTTGCAATTCGACCTGGGCAAGCTCATCGCTGAAGGTCCCAAGGGAGACCTGGACCTGACCACCAACACCCAGCCCGTCATGCTGACGGCTGCCGTGGCCTTCTATCGCGCCTGGCTGGCTGCAGGCGGCAAGGCACCGGCGCTCGTCGCCGGCCACAGCCTGGGCGAATATTCGGCGCTGGTCGCCGCCGGCGTGATCGCCTTCAAGGATGCGGTACCGCTGGTGCGCTTCCGCGCGCAAGCCATGCAAGAAGCCGTGCCGGTCGGGCAGGGTGGCATGGCCGCCATTCTTGGCCTGTCTGATGAAGACGTGCGCGCTGCCTGCGCCGAAGCGGCGCAAGGTGAAGTGGTCGAGGCCGTCAACTTCAATGCCCCCGCACAAGTCGTGATCGCCGGCCACAAGGCCGCTGTCGGCCGTGCCTGCGACATCGCCAAGGCCAAGGGCGCCAAGCGCGCGCTGCCGCTGCCGGTGTCGGCGCCGTTCCACTCCTCGCTCTTGAAGCCGGCTTCGGACCGCCTGCAAGCCTATCTGGCCAACGTCGCCTTCGCCGCGCCGCAGATCCCGCTGATCAACAACGTCGATGTGGCCGTGGTCAACGATCCGGCTGCCATCAAGGATGCCCTGGTGCGCCAGGCGGCTGCGCCCGTGCGCTGGGTCGAGACGGTGCAGAAGATGGGTGCCGACGGTGTCACCCACCTGATCGAATGCGGTCCCGGCAAGGTGCTGACCGGCCTGACCAAGCGCATCAATGGTGAGCTGGTGGGTGAAGCCATCGTCGACCAGGAGTCCCTGAACAAAGTATTGGAGTTGCTGAAATGAGTGCATTGAATCTGCAAGGCCAGGTCGCCCTGGTGACCGGCGCTTCGCGCGGCATCGGCCGCGCCATCGCCACCGAACTGGCCCGTCAGGGTGCCAAGGTGGTCGGTACGGCGACCTCGGAGTCGGGCGCTGCCGCCATCACCGAATACCTGGCGGCGCTGGGTCCGGAAGCCGGCCGTGGCGCGGTGCTCAACGTCAACGATGCCGAGGCCAGCGTGGCGCTGGTGGAGCAGGTGCAGAAGGAATTCGGCGCGCTCTCCATCCTGGTCAACAATGCCGGCATCACCCAGGACCAGCTGGCCATGCGCATGAAGGACGAGGAGTGGGACAGCGTCATCGCCACCAACCTGACCGCCGTCGGCCGCCTCTCGCGCGCCGTGCTGCGCGGCATGATGAAGGCCCGTAGCGGCCGCATCATCAACATCACCTCGGTGGTGGGCGAGGCCGGCAATCCCGGCCAGATGAACTATGCCGCCGCCAAGGCCGGTGTGGCCGGCATGAGCCGCGCGCTGGCACGAGAGATCGGCAGCCGCAACATCACCGTCAATTGCGTTGCGCCCGGCTTCATCGATACTGACATGACCAAGGCGCTGAACGAACAGCAGTCCGCCGCCATCCTGCAGCAGATCCCGCTGGGACGCCTGGGCGCGGCCGAGGAGATCGCCTATGCGGTGGCCTTCCTGGCCTCGCCGCAAGCAGCCTACATCACCGGTACGACCCTCAATGTCAATGGCGGCATGTACATGGGTTGAGTAAGTCTTTGGGGCTTGATTCAAGTCCTTTTGGCGACTTTTGTTTGCAGTTAAGCTGGACTTGGCACAATCTTGCCAGGAATAGTTAAAAGTAAATTTTCCGCGCGCAAACCTGCTAAAATGCGCGCACTTTTGTAACCTATCATCCCTCTGGAGGAACACTATGTCCGATATCGAACAACGCGTGAAGAAGATCGTCGCTGAGCAACTGGGCGTCGCCGAAGCCGACATCAAGAACGAATCGTCGTTCGTGGACGACCTGGGCGCCGACTCGCTGGACACCGTCGAGCTGGTCATGGCACTGGAAGATGAGTTCGAAATGGAAATCCCCGACGAACAAGCTGAAAAGATCACCACCGTGCAACAGGCGATCGACTACGCAAAGTCGCAAGTCAAGGCCTGATAAGGGCTTTGGTCAAAGTTTCAGGAGAATTGCTTGAGCCGCACTCGTGAACGTCGTGTAGTCATTACCGGCCTGGGATGCATCTCGCCTGTCGGCAACAACGTCGCCGATACGTGGAGTGCCATCAAGGAAGGCAAGTCCGGCATCGCTACCGTCACCAAATTCGACGCAACCCCCTTCACCACGCACTTCGCCGGTGAAGTCAAGGGCTTCAATATCGAGGATTACATCCCCGCCAAGGAAGCGCGTCATATGGATACCTTCATCCACTTTGGCATGGCCGCCGGTATCCAGGCCATCCAGGACAGTGGATTGACGGTGACCGATGAGAATGCCGAGCGCATCGGCGTCATGATCGGCTCGGGCATCGGCGGCTTGCCGCTGATCGAAGAAACCCACGCCGAACTGACCAACCGTGGTCCGCGCCGCATCAGCCCCTTCTTCATTCCGGCCTCGATCATCAACATGATCTCGGGCAACTTGTCCATCAAGTTCGGTCTGAAGGGCCCCAACCTGGCGATCGTCACCGCCTGCACCACCGGCCTGCATTGCATCGGCTCTGCCGCACGCATGATCATGTACGGCGATGCAGATGTGATGGTGGCCGGCGGCGCTGAATCCAGCGTTTCCCCGCTGGGTATCGGTGGCTTTGCTTCGGCGCGCGCACTGTCGACCCGCAACGACGATCCCGCGACTGCGTCCCGCCCCTGGGACAAGGATCGCGACGGCTTCGTGCTGGGCGAGGGTGCCGGCGTGATGGTGCTCGAAGAGTACGAACACGCCAAGGCCCGTGGCGCCAAGATCTATGCAGAACTGCTCGGCTTCGGCATGAGCGGCGACGCTTACCACATGACTGCGCCCAACCTGGATGGTCCGCGCCGCTGCGTGCTCAATGCACTGCGCGATGCCGGCGTCAATCCGGATGAAGTGCAGTACCTGAACGCGCACGGTACGTCGACCCCCCTGGGCGACAAGAACGAATCCGACGCGATCAAGGCCGCATTCGGCGACCATGCTTACAAGATGGTTGTCAATTCGACCAAATCCATGACCGGCCACCTCCTGGGTGGTGCTGGTGGCCTGGAAACGGTGTTGACCGTGCTGGCAGTGCACAATCAGGTGTCGCCGCCGACGATGAACATCTTCAACCAGGATCCGGAATGCGATCTGGATTACTGCGCCAACCAGGCGCGGGACATGAAGATCGATATTGCCGTCAAGAACTCCTTCGGGTTCGGCGGCACCAACGGTACCTTGGTCATCGGCAAGATGTAAAATGCAAGACCCGGCTTCCCTTCGGAAGCCGGGTTTGTCGTTTTGATGGCGCACTTTGCGCACTTTCCGCCCGGGCAACCCATGTCGATCGCAGTGTCTGCGGATATCAAACCTTCCCGCTTGCTCCTCCTGGTGACTGCCTTCGCTGCGCTGTGTGTAGCCTTGATCGGCGTCTTGCTGGTGTTCGGCCTGCCGGGAGCGTTATCGTGGACTGCCCGCATCCTGCTGGGTATGGCGTGCATCCTGGCTGCGGCGCTGGCCATGGCGCTGGTGTTGCGCGCACGCAAGGTGATCTGGCTGCATATTTCCGGTACCGGGCAGATTCGTGTCGTGGAGCACCTGCTGCCCTCGGCGCGTGCCAAGCCGCAGGTCATGAAAGCCGGGCTGGCCCAGCTGCTGGCGGGCAGCACCATCTGGCCGGGCATGCTGTTCCTGCGTCTGCGCCTGGAAAATGGCAAGACCCGAACCATCCCCATTCTCACGGATTCCGTCTCCGAAGATACATTCCGTGCACTTTCCGTGGCGTGCCGCTGGCTGATCAGTCACAATACGGCCAAGGCAAGGATGCTGGAAAAATAAGGCCGGCAGACTTGAAAATTGCCGCGCTGGAAGCATCTGCGCGAGGCAATGACGATAAAACAACACGGCCATAAAAAACAAGGAACCCGGTTTGACGACAGAACGCGAAATAGACCAACAGCTTGTTGAGCGCGTCCAGCGTGGCGACAAGAAGGCGTTCGAGCTATTGGTAGTCAAGTATCAACGCAAGCTGATGCGCCTGGTGTCGCGCCTGGTACGCGACCAGGCCGAAGCCGAAGACGTGGTGCAGGAAGCCTTCATCAAGGCATATCGCGCGTTGCCGCAATTCCGCGGCGATTCGGCCTTCTATACCTGGCTTTACCGCATCGGTATCAACACTGCCAAGAACTATTTGGTTACCATGGGCCGCAGGGCGCCAACTTCGACAGAAGCAGATGCAGAAGAAGCTGAAACTTTTGACGATGCAGACCATCTGAGGGACATCAACACTCCAGAGTCGATGTTGGCCACCAAGCAGATTGCTCAGACGGTCAACGTGGCGATGGAGGCATTGCCGGAAGAATTACGTACTGCCATCACGTTGCGCGAGATCGAGGGGTTGAGCTACGACGAGATTGCAGATGCGATGAATTGTCCGATCGGCACCGTGCGCAGCCGCATTTTCCGCGCCCGGGAAGCAATTGCCGAGAAGTTGCGTCCACTGCTGGATACGGCGGCGGACAAGCGCTGGTGATGAGGCCACAAGCCTGTTGTTAAAAAGAAAATAATAAAGCGGGTATGGAACTAAGATATTTGCCGGGTGACTGCACATGGATACCAAAGTAACAACTAAAGAACAGATCTCAGCCCTCGCTGATGGCGAGCTGGGATCTGAAGAAATGACCCTTGCCTTCGCGGCCTTGCGTTCTTCCAAGGACGCCCAGGACGCTTGGGAGGATTACCACCGCATCGGCGAGGTGCTGCGTTCGGAGGAGATGGATGTCTCACTGAGCGCTGGCTTCTCGGCCAAGATGAGCGCGCTGCTTGATGCCGAACCGACCATCGTCGCGCCGCAGGCTGCGGTGGCCGAGCCGGTCAAGGCAGTCGTGGCTGCGCCGGTGGCGCAAGCTGTGGCGGCTGCCAATGGCGACCACCGCGCGAGCCGTCCCGGCCGCCTGGTGCGTTTCCTGATGCCCAGCGCCGCAGCGGCTGCAGCTGCCGTGGCCGCCGTGTTCGTGGCCATGCCGCAGCAGGCGGTGGTGACGGCCGACGCCAAGGGCGCAGCGCCTGTTGCCCAGGTGGCTTCGGCACCGGTCAATGTGCCCTCGGCCATTGCCACCGTCGCCGATACCAACGGCAATCCGCAGAACGTGAACCAACTGAGCTCGCTGGCCCAGCAGGGTGAAGTCAAGCGCGATCCGCGCATCGACGACTACCTGTTCGCCCATCAGCGATTCTCGCCTTCCTACAGTTCGGCGCAATACACCCGTTCCGCAGCCTTCTCCTCGGACGCAGACAAGTAAGATGCATCTGACGGGGCGTCTGTACGGCGTACTGTGCTTGCTGACCACGTTGTTGGGTTTTTCCTTGGCGCCATCCGCTGAAGCGGCGGATGGCGTTTCCACAACTGCGGCCGGCGAAGCCTCCACTTCTTCCGCATTGTTGGTGCAATTGCAAAAAATGCAATCTGCTGCCCAGCGTCTCAATTATTCAGGCAGTTTCGTCTACCAGCAGGCCGCGCAGATGCGCAGCTCGCGGGTCACCCACGTGGTGGCCGGCAAGAGTGAGCTGGAAAAGCTGGAGCTGCTTGACGGCAAGCCGCGCGAATTCGTGCGCGACAACGAGGAGGTCGCCAGCTATGACCCCGGGCAGCGCATCGTGCGCCGTGAAAAGCGGGTCACCCGCGACACCTTCCCGGCCATCGTCGATGCGCGTCCGGAGGATCTGGCCCGCTACTACCGGCTGCAGTCCGATGGCGATGAGCGGGTGGCCGGCCGCAACTGCCAGGCCATCGTGCTGGCGCCGCGCGACAAGCTGCGCTACGGCTACCGTTTCTGCGCCGACCAGGCCACCGGCCTGCTGCTGCGCGCGCAGACACTGGACAGCGGCGGCGAGGTGATCGAACAGATTGCCTTTACCCAGATTGACATCGGGGGGATTGATCGCGCCCGGGTCAACCCCACTTACAAGGACACCCGCGGCTGGCGCATCGAGAAGGCGGCCATGGTGCCGGCCGACCTGTCGGCCTGGCAGATCATGCCGCCGCCAGGTTTCCAGAAGATCCAGCAGGTGCGGCGCGTGATTTCCGATAGCGGTGAGGCGGGTGCGGCACCGGCCCAGAACCGTCCGGCTGAACGCGAAGTCTTGCAGGCCGTGTTTTCCGACGGACTGGCCGCCATCTCGGTATTTATCGAGCCGGGCAGCCAAGGCCGGGAAGAGGGTACGATACAGCAGGGCGCCATGAACATCCTGGGCAAACGCCAGGGAGATTACTGGCTCACCGTGGTGGGAGAAGTGCCTGCCGCTGCGATCCGTCAGGTCGCCAATTCCATTGAACTGAAATCCAAATAAAAGAGACCGTTGCAATGACTCCCATGAAGAACACCCTTGCCGGCGCCATGCTGGCCGCTTCCGTCTTCGCTGCAGCACCGGCCGTGCTGGCGGCACCCCCCGTGGCCTCGCCCACGGTGGCAGCCTTGCCTGACTTCGCCGACATCGTCGAGCGCACCGGTCCGGCGGTAGTGAATATTCGTACCACCGAGCGCGTGCGCCAGAATGCCCAGGGGCAGGGTGGCATGGATGATCCGGAAATGCAGGAATTCTTCCGCCGCTTCTTCGGCATCCCCATCCCGCGCCAGCAGCAGCCGGGCACCCCGCGCGGCAACGGCAAGCAGGGTGGCCAGGGCCAGCAGGAAGAAGTGCCGCGCGGCGTGGGCTCGGGCTTCATCATCTCGGCCGATGGTTTCATCATGACCAATGCGCACGTGGTGGATGGGGCCAGCGAGGTCTACGTGACCCTGACCGACAAGCGTGAATTCAAGGCCAAGATCGTGGGCTCGGACACCCGTACTGATGTGGCCGTGCTCAAGATCGATGGCAGCAACCTGCCGCGCCTGAACATGGGCGACTCCGACAAGATCCGTGTCGGCGAGTGGGTGCTGGCCATCGGCTCGCCCTTCGGCCTGGAAAACACCGTGACTGCCGGCATCGTCTCGGCCAAGGCGCGCGACACCGGCGACTACCTGCCGCTGATCCAGACCGACGTGGCGGTCAATCCGGGCAACTCGGGTGGTCCGCTGATCAACCTCAAGGGTGAGGTGGTCGGCATCAACTCGCAAATCTATAGTCGTTCCGGCGGCTTCATGGGGATCTCCTTTGCGGTGCCCATCGATGAGGCGCTGCGGGTAGCCGACCAGCTCAAGGCCAGCGGACGCGTCACCCGTGGCCGTATCGGCGTGCAGATCGGTGAAGTGACCAAGGATGTGGCCGAATCGCTGGGCCTGGCCCGCGCGCAAGGCGCGCTGGTGCAACGCGTGGAAGCCGGTGGTCCGGCCGACAAGGCGGGCCTGGAGGCGGGCGACATCATCCTGAAATACAACGGTGCCGCCATCGAGCGACCGAGCGACCTGCCGCGCATGGTCGGTGCCACCAAGCCGGGTGCCAAGGCCACTGTCAATATCTGGCGCAAGGGCAGTGCGCGTGATGTCAGCGTGACCGTGGTCGAGCTGGAAGCCGACAAGCCCAAGCAGGCTGAGGAAAAGAAGGCCAAGCCCGACAACACCCCCAACTCCCTGGGCCTGGTGGTGAGCGACCTGAGTGACGCGCAGAAGAAGGAGCTGAAGGTCGACAACGGCGTGCTGGTGGAAAACGTCAGTGGTGCCGCTGCCGCCGCCGGCATCCGTCCGGGCGATGTCATCCAGCGCCTCAACGAGGTCGATGTCAACGACAGCAAGCAGTTCGGCCAGCTGGTGGCCAAGCTTGATGCCAAGAAGCGGGCAGCGGTCCTGGTACGCCGTGGCGACTCCTCGCAGTTCGTGCCGCTGCGTCCGAATGGCGGCAACTGAAGCCGGGTCATTTTTCCGTAAAATTGCCTGATCCTTCACCAGAAAGGCTGCGGCTCGCAGGGGCCGCAGCCTTTTTCCTTGGTTTGCGCCAAGCTGAGGGAAGAAACTTTCATACGAGCCTATGACCACCCCATCTTCGCCCCCCGTTGCAGGGCAAGCCTTGCACTTCATCATCTATTCGCGCAGCTACTGCCACCTGTGTGAAGACCTGCGTGAGGCCTTGCGCCAGGCGCTGGGCGAGATCCCGGCCACGATCGAGATGGTCGATGTGGATGCCGATGAGGCGCTCGTTGCGCGTTACGACGAGCTGGTGCCGGTGCTGATGGGGCAGGGCCGCGATGGCCAGTGGCAGGAGTTGTGCCATTACCATCTGGATGTGGCGCGGCTGCAGGCATTTGTTGCCGAAATGAAATAAGTTGTGTTGTCGCAGCCAGGTCCGGCTGCGCGGCTTGGCACCGGAAAGTCGGGCTTGTCCCGGTGAATTCCGGTAAAATGCCGGGTCGAATAAGCTGTTGCAAAGGCGCTCGGCTGGGCAAAGCCCGCTACAGAGCGCCTTTTTTCATCGTTTCCAGTCTGTTAATGAACAATATCCGTAATTTCTCGATCATCGCCCACATCGATCACGGCAAGTCCACGCTCGCCGACCGCATCATCCAGTTGTGCGGGGGCTTGTCCAACCGCGAGATGGAAGCCCAGGTGCTGGATTCGATGGATATCGAGCGCGAGCGCGGCATCACCATCAAGGCCCAGACCGCAGCCCTGGCCTACAAGGCCAAGGATGGCCAGATCTACAACCTCAACCTGATCGACACCCCGGGTCACGTCGACTTCAGCTATGAAGTCTCGCGCTCGCTGTCGGCCTGCGAAGGCGCGCTGCTGGTGGTCGACGCCTCCCAAGGCGTGGAAGCGCAGACGGTGGCCAACTGCTACACCGCCCTGGACCTGGGCGTGGAAGTGGTGCCGGTCCTGAACAAGATCGACCTGCCCTCCGCTGATCCCGACAACGCCAAGAGCGAGATCGAAGACGTGATCGGCATCGACGCCTCCGACGCCACTCCCTGCTCGGCCAAGACCGGCCTGGGCGTGGAAGACGTGCTCGAAGCCATCGTGGCCAAGGTGCCGGCCCCCAAGGGCGACCCTGAGGCACCGCTGCAGGCGCTGATCATCGATTCCTGGTTCGACAACTACGTCGGCGTGGTCATGCTGGTGCGCATCGTCAATGGCACCTTGCGTCCCAAGGACAAGATCCTGCTGATGGCCACCGAGACCCAGTACCTGACCGAAAGCATTGGCGTGTTCACGCCCAAGTCGCAATCACGCGACTCCCTGACGGCAGGGCAGGTTGGTTTCGTCATTGCCGGCATCAAGGAACTGAAGTCCGCGCGCGTGGGTGACACCATCACCCTGGCCGGCAAGCCGGCCCCGGCGCCGCTGCCCGGCTTCAAGGAAGTGCAGCCGCAGGTGTTTGCGGGCCTGTTCCCGGTGGAAGCCAACCAGTACGACGCCCTGCGCGACTCGCTGGAAAAATTGAAGCTCAATGACGCCGCCCTGATGTACGAGCCAGAAGTGTCGCAGGCGCTGGGCTTCGGCTTCCGCTGCGGCTTCCTGGGCTTGCTGCACATGGAAATCGTGCAGGAGCGCCTGGAGCGCGAGTTCGACATGGACCTCATCACCACCGCGCCGACGGTGGTGTATGAAGTGCAGCAGCGCGACGGCACCATGCTGATGGTGGACAACCCGTCGAAGATGCCGGAAGTGTCCAAGATCGAGGAAATCCGCGAACCCATCGTCACCGTCAACCTGTACATGCCGCAGGAATACGTGGGCTCGGTCATCACCCTGTGCACGCAGAAGCGCGGCATCCAGATGAACATGAGCTACCACGGCAAGCAGGTGCAGCTGACCTATGAAATGCCGATGGCCGAAATCGTGCTGGACTTCTTCGACCGCTTGAAATCTACCTCGCGCGGCTATGCCTCCATGGACTACGAGTTCAAGGAATACCGTGCGGCCGACGTGGTCAAGGTCGACATGCTGATCAACAGCGAAAAGGTCGATGCGCTGGCCATCATCGTGCACCGTGCCGCGGCCCAGATCCGCGGTCGCCAGGTGGCGGCCAAGATGCGCGAACTGATCCCGCGCCAGATGTTCGACGTGGCGATCCAGGCGGCTATCGGTGCCACCATCATCTCGCGTGAAAACGTCAAGGCCATGCGCAAGAACGTGCTGGCCAAGTGCTACGGCGGCGACATCTCGCGCAAGCGCAAGCTGCTGGAAAAGCAGAAGGCCGGCAAGAAGCGCATGAAGCAGGTGGGCTCGGTCGAAATTCCGCAGGAAGCATTCCTGGCAATCTTACAAGTGGACGATAAATAACATGCAGGCTTTGTTGGGCAACTTCGCACTCATTCTGTTCGTGCTGATGCTGGTGACCGGCGTGATCTGGTTTGCCGACACCTTCTTCCTCTCCAAGCAGCGCCGCGCCCGCGCCGACGCCGCCCTGGCCGAGTTCGACGCCGGTGTCGCGCGCGACCAGGCGCAAGGCGTCAAGCGTGACGGCACCGTCGCCAGCGCCCGCGCCGACCTGCAGGCGCGCCACCTGAAGCAGCCAGCCTGGATCGAGTATTCCGGCAGCTTCTTCCCGGTGATTGCGCTGGTGTTCTGCCTGCGCTCCTTCCTGTATGAACCGTTCAAGATTCCGTCCAGCTCGATGGTGCCGACGCTGCTGGTGGGCGACCTGATCCTGGTGAACAAATTCACCTACGGTATCCGCCTGCCCATCATCAACAAGAAGATCATCGAAGTGAACCAGCCGCAGCGCGGCGACGTCATGGTCTTCAAGTACCCCAAGGACATGTCGGTGGACTACATCAAGCGCGTGGTGGGCGTGCCTGGTGATAAAATAGTCTATAAAAACAAGCGCTTAACGGTTAATGGTGAACAAATTTCTTACAAAGCGCTGCCGGATTATCTGGACGACGAAAATCTGACGTACTATAAGCAATGGCAGGAAAACCTGACCGGCGTGGAGCACAAGATTCTCACCGATGAGCGTGCTCCCAACTTCGTGCCCAATCCCGATGCCTTCCCGCATCATGAGCTGTGCACCTACAACGCCGAAGGTTTCGCCTGCACGGTGCCGCCGGGTGAATATTTCATGATGGGCGACAACCGGGACAACAGCCTCGACAGTCGCTACTGGGGCTTCGTGCCGGACCAGAACATCGTCGGCAAGGCCTTCTTTGTCTGGATGAACCTGGGCGATATCAAGCGGATCGGCAGCTTCCACTAAGAGCGCGCCGCATCCTGGTCCAGCAGCTTGCGCAGTTTCTTCGGTTTCCAACTGGCAACTTTGCATTGTGGAGGCAGACCCGGAGCAGTTTTCAGCTTTGCTTTGAACCGATCCCGCTGACTGGTCAGGCTGGTAATCCCCGATCCACGCGCCACTGCGCGTATCGGGGCGGCAGACTGAATGACGGATGAAAAAATGGATCCTCAACTCTTGCAACAACGGCTAGGCCACCCATTCAAGGATGCTTCGCTCCTGCAGCAGGCCTTGACCCACCGTAGCCATAGCGCCTTGCATAACGAGCGGCTGGAATTCCTCGGCGATTCGGTGCTGAACTGCGTGGTGGCCTCGCTGCTCTTCGAACGCTACGACAAGATCGACGAAGGCGACCTCTCGCGCCTGCGCGCCAATCTGGTCAAGCAGCAATCCCTGTATGAAATCGCCCAGCGGCTGGAGCTCTCGCAGTTCCTGCGCCTGGGTGAAGGTGAACTCAAATCTGGCGGCTTCCGCCGTCCCTCGATCCTGGCCGATACGCTGGAAGCGCTCTTTGGCGCCATCTTCCTCGATTCCGGTTTCGAGGCCGCGCGTGCGGTGATTCGCTCGCTCTACGTCCCGGTACTGGAACACGTCGATCCCAAGACCCTGGGCAAGGATGCCAAGACCCTGCTGCAGGAGTTTTTGCAGGGCAAGAAGATCCCGCTGCCGCAGTACAACGTCATCGCCACCCATGGTGCGGCCCACAGCCAGGAATTCGAGATCGAATGCCTGGTGCCCAAGCTGGACATCCAGGTCTTCGGCACCGGCGGCAGTCGCCGCGCCGGCGAGCAGGCCGCCGCCAAGCTGGCCCTGGAAGCGGTGCAGCTGGCGCTGGCCAAGACCCCGTCGGCCGGCCGCAAGCCGCGTACCCGCACCACCCAGCTCAAACTGGCCGGCATTGCGACCATCCAGCCGGATGCCCCCGAGCACGAGGCGGGCAAGGGCAATCGTCCCGACGCCTCGACAGCCAATGGCAGCAAACCTGCCAAACCGCTGAAGGAGCAAAAGGAGCAGAAGGAACCCAAGGAACAGAAGGGCGCGCCGGTTGCGGCGCGCAACGAAGGCAAGACCACCGGCGACCGCACTGAAACGGCCGCAGCAGAACCCATTTCGGCGGCTTCATCCGCCTCGCAATCCAGAACAGCATGACAGATTCCCCCATGGCCGACGACGCGTCGGCACAGACCCCCGAGAGCGATTACCGTTGCGGCTATATCGCCATCGTCGGTCGTCCCAACGTTGGCAAGTCGACCCTCATGAACGTGCTGGTCGGCGCCAAGGTCAGCATCACTTCGCGCAAGGCCCAGACCACGCGCCACCGCATCACCGGCATCCAGACCATCGAGAACACCCAGTATGTCTACGTCGACACGCCGGGCTTCCAGACGCGTCACAGCAATGCCCTGAACAAGACGCTGAACCGCACCGTCACCAATACCCTGACGGCGTCCGACGTGATCCTCTTCGTGATCGAAGCCGGTACCTTCGGCCCGGCCGACAAGCAGGTGCTTGATCTTCTGCCGGCCAACGTGCCCTGCATCCTGGTGTTGAACAAGGCCGACCGCAACAAGGACAAGACCACGCTCATGCCCTTCGCCCGCGAAGTGGCTTCGCACCATGATTTCGCCGCCGTGGTGCCGGTCTCGGCCAAGCAGCGCTTCCAGCTCGATCGCCTGCAGGAAGAAGTGCGCAAGCTGCTGCCGCAGAATCCGCCGATGTTCGACGAAGACGACATCACCGACCGCAGCGAGAAATTCCTGGCCTCTGAAATCGTGCGGGAGAAGGTGTTCCGCTTCGTCGGTGAAGAATTGCCCTATACCAGCACGGTCCTGATCGAGAAGTTCGAGCAGGAAGGCAACCTGCGCCGCATCTTCGCGGCCATCCTGGTCGAGCGCGACACCCACAAGGCCATGGTGATCGGCCAGAAGGGCGCTCGCCTGAAGGAAATTTCCACGCAGGCGCGCCTGGACATGGAGCGCCTCTTCGGTGGTCCGGTCTACCTGGAGATCTGGGTCAAGGTCAAATCGGGCTGGGCCGACAACGAAGCCGGCCTGCGCGCCTACGGCTACGAGTGAGCCCGCGTGCGGCCTTCTGCGGGCTGCGCGCAATCCCTGCATAATCATGGCATTACGCCGCGCCCCAACGACGTGGCTTCACGCATTCAGGACGGATATCCATGACCACCATGCTCAACGAACCCCAGCTCGACGGCCAGGTAGCTGATCCGGCCGCGCCGGTCGCGCCCCGGGCACCGGCCAAGGCCCCGGCGCGCAAGCCGGCCGCGCCCCGTGCGCGCAGCCGTGCGGTGCCGGAGAAGGAGCACAAGGTACTGGCGCAGCCGGGCTTCGTGCTGCACAGCTATCCCTACAAGGAAACCAGCCTGATCATCGACGTGTTCTCGCGCGATCACGGCCGCATTGCGCTGGTGGCCAAGGGGGCCAAGCGTCCGCATTCCAAATTGCGTGGTGCCTTGCAGACCTTCCAGCCGCTGTCGCTGTCGTGGAGCGGCAAGTCCGAAGTGCGTACGCTGACCGATGCCGAATGGGTAGGCGGCCTGCTGCCGCTGGAAAAATCGGCACTGCTGTGCGGTTTCTACCTCAATGAATTGCTGGTCAAGCTGCTGGCGCGCGAAGATGCGCACCCGGCGCTGTTCGACCATTACGTGGCCACCCTCAACAAGCTGGCCCACGGCGAAAACGCCCCCATCGTGCTGCGCCAGTTCGAACGCATCCTGCTGAGGCAGACCGGCGTGGCCGGCAACTGGAGCCATTGCGTGGCCAGCGGCAAGACCGTGCAGCCCGACGGCATCTACGTCGTCGATCCCGAGCAGGGCACGCGTCCTGAGCGCATTTCCGACCGTGCGCCCAAGGTCTCCGGCAAGACGCTGCTGGACATGGAGCGCGAAGACTACAGCGACCCCACCACGCAATTGCAGAGCAAGTTCCTGATGCGCTACCTGTTGTCGCATCACCTGGGCGGTGCGCAACTGAACACGCGCCAGATCCTGATCGACCTGATGCAGCTGTGATGGCGCGGCGGCTCCTTTGCCGCCGGTCAGAACATGCTGCCAATTGATCCCGTCTGTTCCCGCGTGCGATCCCGAGCCGCTACAATCCAGAACTGGCTGCACGGTTCTTCACGTGCAGCCTTGAGCACATCCCGACATCATTCAAACGAAGCTTCCTGACACCATGAGTTTCCTGCAGCCTGCCGGCCCGGTCATCGACCTGGGCATCAACATCGATCACGTCGCCACCTTGCGCAATGCGCGCGGCACCCGTTATCCCGATCCCATCCGCGCCGCGCTGGAAGCCGAGGAAGCCGGTGCCGATGCCATCACCCTGCACCTGCGTGAAGACCGCCGCCACATCCGCGATGAAGACGTCAAGGCCATCCGTCCGCTGCTGCAGACGCGCATGAACCTCGAAGCCGCCGTGACTAAGGAAATGATCGATTTCGCCTGTGGCATCCAGCCGCAGGATGTCTGCCTGGTGCCGGAGAAGCGCACCGAAGTCACCACCGAAGGCGGCCTGGACGTGCGCGGCCATTTTGCCGACGTGCAGGCGGCGATCCGCCAGTTGCAGCAGGAGAGCATTCGCGTCTCTTTGTTCATTGATCCGGATGTGGAGCAGATCCAGGCGGCCGCAGAATCGGGCGCCCCTGTCATCGAACTTCATACCGGCCGTTATGCGGACGCCACCAGCGAGCGCGAACAGCAGGAAGAGCTGGAGCGCATCCGCATCGCCGTGCAGGCTGGGGTCAAGCTCGGCCTGAAGGTCAATGCCGGCCACGGGCTGCACTACACCAATGTCCAGGCCATCGCCGCCATCCCCGAGATCGCTGAACTGAACATCGGCCACGCCGTGGTTGCCCATGCGGTCTTTGCCGGCTGGCGCAATGCGGTCTCCGAGATGAAGGCCATCATGGTCAAGGCCCGCCTGGACGCCCTCAAGGCCAAGGCTTGAGGCGCGCCGCATGATTTACGGCATCGGTACCGACATCCTCCAGATCTCGCGCCTGGAGGCGACCCTGGGGCGTCATGGCGACCGCTTTGCCGCCAGGATCCTGGGCCCGCAGGAAATGGAAAAATACCTGCGCCGCAAGGCCAAGGTGGAAGCGCGCGGCGTGCGCTTCCTGGCCACCCGCTTCGCCGCCAAGGAAGCCTTTTCCAAGGCCATCGGCATGGGCATGCGCATGCCCATGACCTGGCGTGCCATGCAGGTGTTGAACGCGCCCAGCGGCAAGCCGGTGGTGGTCTGCAGCGGCGCCTTGCAAGAATGGATGGAAGAGCAGGGTCTGAGCGCCCAGGTTTCCGTCACCGACGAAGTGGAATACGCCGTCGCCTTTGTCATCGTGGAGAAGTCATGAATCAAGCCGTCAAGCCGCTCGGTCCGGTGATGCTGGACGTGGTCGGCACCACGCTGGACGCCGCCGATATCGCGCGCCTCCAGCACCCACTGACGGGCGGGGTCATCCTGTTTGCCCGCAACTATGAAAACCGCGCACAACTGCTTGCGCTGACCGCTGCCATTCGTCAGGCGCGTCCCGGCGTCCTGATCGCCGTGGACCACGAAGGCGGCCGCGTGCAGCGTTTCCGCACCGATGGTTTTACACGCCTGCCGGCCATGGGCCAGCTCGGCCAGCTGTGGGATCGCGACGTGCTGCAAGCCACCAAGGTGGCCACGGCCACCGGCTTCGTGCTGGCCGCCGAACTGCGCGCCTGTGGCATCGACCTGTCGTTCACCCCGGTGCTGGATCTGGATTACGGCGTCTCCAGCGTCATCGGTGACCGTTCCTTCCATCGCGATCCCCGTGTGGTCACGCTCATGGCCAAGAGCCTCAATCACGGCCTGGCGCTGGCGGGCATGGCCAATTGCGGCAAGCATTTCCCCGGCCATGGTTTCGTCACGGCCGACTCTCACGTGGCCATTCCGGTCGATGAGCGTGGCCTCGACGAGATCCTCGGCGACGATGCCACCCCCTATGACTGGCTGGGCATGAGCCTGGCCGCCGTGATGCCGGCGCACGTCATCTACCCCAAGGTGGATGCGCAACCAGCCGGTTTCTCCAAGGTCTGGCTCTCGATGCTGCGCGAGCGTTTCGGTTTCCAGGGGGTGATCTTCAGTGATGACCTCAGCATGCACGGTGCCAGTGTCGCCGGTGGTCCGCTGCAGGCCGCACAGGCGGCACTGGATGCGGGCTGCGATGTGGCGCTGATCTGCAATTCGCCGGACAAGGCCGATGCCATTCTCGCCGGTCTGCAGGGCGGCACCGACGCCGCCTCTGCCGCGCGCCGCGCGACCTTGCTGCCCTGTGGCGAGGCGCTGGCCTGGGATGCGCTGCAAGCCGATCCGCGCTACCTGGCCGCCCGCGCGCTGGTGCAGTCGCTGTAAGTTCTTCGCTTTCGCTCATGTCCGAGATTCCTGCATCCCCGCTCCCCGATCCGCGTGAAGTCGTGCTGGAGACGGTTGCCCGGCTGCCGCACCTGCCGGGTGTCTATCGCTACTTCGACGCTGAAGACAACGTGCTCTACGTGGGCAAGGCGCGCGACCTCAAGAAGCGCGTCTCCAGCTATTTCCAGAAGACCCTGACCAGCCCGCGCATCGCCATGATGGTCGAGCGCATCGCGCGCCTGGAAACCACGGTCACCCGCAGCGAGGCCGAAGCGCTGCTGCTGGAAAACAATCTCATCAAGACGCTGCGTCCGCGCTTCAACATCCTTTTTCGCGACGACAAGTCCTATCCCTACCTGAAGATCACCGGCCACGCCTTCCCGCGCATGGCCTACTATCGCGGCGCGGTGGACAAGCGCAGCCAGTATTTCGGCCCGTTCCCCAATGCCGGGGCAGTGAAGGAATCGATCCAGATCCTGCAGAAGGTGTTCCTGCTGCGCACCTGCGAAGACACCGTCTTCACCAACCGCACGCGGCCCTGCCTGCTGCACCAGATCCACCGCTGCAGCGGTCCCTGCGTGAACCTGGTCAGCCGCGAGGATTACGCACTCGACGTGGAGAACGCCTCCAAATTCCTGCGCGGCCGCCAGAGCGAAGTGATGGAAGCGTTGGAGCAGAAGATGCACGCCTTCGCCGCCGACCTGAAGTTCGAACAGGCCGCTGCGGTGCGCGACCAGATCGGTTCGCTCTCCAGCGTGCTGCACCAGCAGAGCATGGAGACGGTCAGCGACGCCGATATCGACATCATCGCCGTGACGGTGCAGGGCGGACGTGCCTGCGTGAATCTGGCGATGGTGCGCGGCGGCCGCCATCTCGGCGACCGCGCCTACTTTCCTACGCACGTGGATGATGCGATGGACACCGCCGAGGACAGCATCGAAGTGGAAGTGCTCAAGGCCTTCCTGGCCCAGCACTACATCGACAAGTTCATTCCCGGCTCGCTCATCGTCGGCACCGAGTTCGATGATCCGGCGCTGATGATGGCCTTGATGGAGCAGTGCGGCCACCGCATCACGCTGACCTTCCAGCCGCAGGGCCAGCGTCGCCAGTGGCTGGAAATGGCCGCCAAGGGGGCCGAGATCGCATTGGCACGCCTGCTGTCCGAGCAGGGTTCGCAGCAGGCCCGCACACGTGCCTTGGCTGAGGTGCTGGAACTGGAACGTGAAGATCTGGACGAACTGCGCGCAGAATGCTTCGACATCAGCCACACGCAAGGTGAAGCCACGCAAGCCTCGTGCGTGGTGTTCCATCACCATGCGATGCAGAACGGTGAATACCGTCGCTACAACATCAACGACATCACGCCCGGCGATGACTATGCCGCCATGCGCCAGGTGCTCACGCGCCGCTACGAGAAGGTCGCCAATGGCGAGGGCGTGATGCCGGACATCGTCCTCATCGACGGCGGCAAAGGCCAGGTCGAGATGGCGCGCCAGGTGCTGACCGAACTGGGCCTGGACATCAGTCTCATCGTCGGCGTAGCCAAGGGGGAAGGGCGCAAGGTCGGCCTGGAAACCCTGGTCTTTGCCGATGGCCGTGCCCCCAAGGAGCTGGGCAAGGAATCGGCCGCGCTGATGCTGATCGCCCAGATCCGCGACGAAGCACACCGCTTCGCCATCACCGGCATGCGCGCCAAGCGCGCCAAGGCACGTCAGACCTCGCGCCTGGAAGAGATCGAGGGCATCGGTGCCAAGCGCCGCCAGCGCCTGCTGGTGCGCTTCGGTGGCCTGCGCGGGGTGGTCGATGCCAGCGTGGATGACCTGGCCTCTGTGGAAGGCATCTCGCGCCAGCTGGCCGAAGAAATCTATCGCCAGTTGCATTGAGTTCTTCGCCTCTGATGACCCGTTGCTGCGCGCGCCGACGTAAAGGCGGGCGCAGCAAGGGACGACTCTGCTACTATTCGGTAAATTTTTTTTCGTGTACGCCGCTCCAACCCACCAAGACGTATGCCCTTCAATATTCCGATTCTGCTGACCTGGTTGCGGGTGGCGCTCATTCCTCTGGTCGTCGGGGTCTATTACCTGCCTGAGATCGGGCTGAACCGCTACGAGCAAGGCATCGCCGCCACGGCCGTGTTCATCGTCGCGGCCGCTACCGACTGGTTCGATGGCTTCCTGGCGCGCCGCTGGAACCAGACCTCCGCCTTTGGTGCCTTCCTCGACCCGGTGGCCGACAAGCTCATGGTCACCGGCGCCTTGCTGGTGCTGGTGCACCTGGACCGTGTGCATCCGGTGATCGCCTTCATCATCATCGGCCGCGAGATCGCCATCTCGGCGCTGCGTGAATGGATGGCCCAGATCGGCGCCTCCAAGTCGGTGGCGGTCAGTTCGCTGGGCAAGATCAAGACCACCGCCCAGATGATCGCCATCCCCATGCTGCTGTACTACGACAGCCTGTTCGGCTTCATCGATACGCGACTGTGGGGCAGCCTGCTGCTGCTGGTGGCAGCGGTGCTGACGGTGTGGTCGATGCTGTACTACCTGCGCCGCGCCATGCCGATGATCAGGGAAGCCGATGCCGGGAACAGAAAAAAATAATTAAATAATTAAGATCGATAGTTGACAAATACCAACGGCGCCTTATAATAGCGTTCTGTTTTCGATGCGGGAGTAGCTCAGTTGGTAGAGCGATACCTTGCCAAGGTATAGGTCGAGAGTTCGAGACTCTTCTCCCGCTCCAAGTTACTTGGAAAAAAGGAAGCCTGAAAAAGCTTCCTTTTTTTATTGTGATAGGTGAGCGAGCATTGAAAGTTTGGCTGCGGCGCAAGTCGATAAAAAGTCAAAAAAGATGTTTGCAAACAACACGTGTTTTAGGTAGTATGCGTGTCCCCAAGGCGGGGTAGCAAAGTGGTTATGCAGCGGCCTGCAAAGCCGTCTACGCCGGTTCGATCCCGACCCCCGCCTCCAAAACGCTCCATGCGGGAGTAGCTCAGTTGGTAGAGCGATACCTTGCCAAGGTATAGGTCGAGAGTTCGAGACTCTTCTCCCGCTCCAGATAGTGATCTACAGACTTCTACTGACGTCTGTAAGTCGTTGAAAAGAGGGGCTTTGGCCCCTTTTTTCATTCCAGCGAGCGCCACGGAAATCCACCCACAGCTACCGTTTTTGAGTGACCAATTGAGGCACAAGAATACGGTTGGGACGGCTACCGGATAGTTGCTGGGGCTGAGCGGGAACCATGACGAGCATTAGGCCTAAGTCATAACTTAGGAGCCTCGAAATGGCACTCTCTGATCTGACAGTCCGGCAGGCAAGAACCACCGGCAAGCGCTACACCCTCTCCGATAACGACTGCCTGGGCCTGATGGTCTCTGCCGCAGGCGGCAAGTCGTGGATCTTCCGATACTACTGGCTGGGCAAGCAAAAGCGCATGTCCCTGGGTGGCTATCCCGCCCTCAGTCTGCGCGAGGCCCGCGCCGAGCGGGACAAGGCTCAGGTTCTGCTCGCCAAGGGCATTGATCCCCAAATCGAACGCGACCAGCGCCGGCACGCGGCCAAGCTGGCGGGCGAATACACCTTCAAGAACGTCTTCGATGCTTGGGTCGAGCATCGCCGCAAGGAACTCAAGGAAGGCCGTCAGAGCACGCTTTCGCAGATCCTGCGCATCTTCAACAAGGACGTGCTGCCTACCCTGGGGAAGATGTCGATCTACGACATTCGACGGCCCCAGCTCGTGGGCGTCGTGGCGGCGATCGAGAAACGCAAGGCGTTCACCACCGCCGAGAAGGTCCGCACCTGGTTCAACCAGATGTTCCGCTATGCCCTGGTCATCGCCGAAGGGCTGGAAGTCAATCCGGCCGCGGACCTGGACGTGGTGGCCGAGCCCAAGCCCCCGGTGGCCCACAACCCCTATCTGCACCTGCCCGAGCTGCCCGAGTTCCTTCAGAAGCTCCGGCGCTACAACCCCCGGGGCTGGCAGACCCAGCTTGGCGTCCGGCTGCTGTTCCTGACGGGGGTGCGCACGGGCGAGTTGCGCCTGGCCGAGCCTGAGCAATTCGACCTCGACCGCGGCTTGTGGATCATCCCGCCGCAGGTCGTCAAGCAACTCCAGGACGAAATGCGCAAGGCCGGCAAGCGGCCGCAGGACGTGCCGCCCTACATCGTGCCCCTGTCCCTGCAGGCCATCGAGATCGTGCGCTATCTCCTGGGCGTGATGCGTCCAGCGCAGAAGTACCTGCTGTCGCATCGCAGCGAACTCAAGAAGCGCATCAGCGAGAACACCCTCAACAAGGCCGTGCAGCTCATGGGCTACGAGGGGCGCCTGACCGGCCACGGCATCCGCGGCACCATCTCGACCGCGCTCAACGAGATCGGATACCCGAAGATTTGGGTGGACGCTCAGCTTTCGCACTCCGACCCCAACAAGGTGAGTTCGGCCTACAACCACGCCAAGTACGTGGAGCCTCGGCGTCGCATGATGCAGGACTGGGCAGACCGTCTTGACCTGCTCGAACAGGGTGAAGTCGAAGCCGCGAGCGCGCATCTGACCATCCGTATCGACGGGGTGCCGGCAATGGCGGAAGTGGAGGAAGTGGTGGGCGCGGTCTCCACGACTGCTGAGCCTGTTGTCCCCGGCGTGCCGCCCGTGGTGGCCACGCCTATCGTCGTGACCCCCAACAGCGGCGGAATCATGTTCCAGCGGCTGTCGCAGGTGCCGCCGCCTCCGGTGCATGCCCCGGAGCCGGAAGTCTCCGCGATCCAGCGCGAGCGCGAGGAAATGCTGGCCATCTACGAGTCGCCGAACAATCTGCCGGTCCCGCTGTTCGGCAAGCTGGCCGGGAAGTCCAAGGACCAGATCAACCGCGAGCTGAAGGCGGGCAAGCTGCTGTCGATCAGCCTGGGCAACCGGGGGCAGCGGGTTCCCGACTGGCAACTGGTGCCGCTCAAGCACAAGCTGGCCCAAGTGCTCATGAACCAATGCCCGCACGCCGATTCGTGGGACCTGTACCGCATGCTGACCCAGCCTCACCCCGACCTGGGTGATCGTGCGGCCATTGATGCGGTCACGCCAACGAACGTGCCCGCAATCATCCGGGTTCTCATGGGCGACTACCAGCACCATGCGGATGTGCCCGAGGCCGTTGCCCCGCGGCCCATCCCCGAGGACGTGCGGCAGAGCGTCCGCCGACTGGTGGACAGCGCAGCGGTGCTTGAAGGGGTCTAGTCCGGTCTAGTCCCATGCTGCAACCTATGGCCGGGATGAGACGGCTCCGGCCTATAGGAGTGCCTGCTACAGGGCGCCTGCCTCGGCGATCTGCAGCGCCCTGCGCTCGAAACGCTTGGCAGCAGAATCTGCTTGCGCGTGGGGCCGTTGGAGGTACGTCACGATCTCATAGGGGCCATCGGCGAGCGGTCGCATGCTTACCCCCCATTGATGGGCACGCTCGATGCGCGATTGCGCGCATACGCCGATGCCGTAGCCGGCTGAAACCCACAGCGCCATCATCTCGAATGAAGTTGCAGGCAGGATGTTCTCTTGGTCCACTGGCATCAGGGAGGCCAACCTCTCGTCCAGCAAGGGACAAGCCTCCGCCTGCCAGCGATAGATTGGATAGTCCTGAAGATCGGAGATGGTGAGCTTCGCCTGATCAACCAAACGGAACCGCGGTGGTATCGCGACGGCCATGCTTTCGCACCACAGCCTCCGGCTACTCGTCAGGTGATCCCCCGCACTGCTAAGAGATAGCCCCGCGTCGTAGCGGCCCTCATGCAGGCCCGTTACCAGCTCTTGATCCGAAACTTCACGCACGGCGATCGCGACACCCGGCTCGTGCGCTCGCTGCAGTGCAAGCAGCGCCGACAGCCGTGAAGACGGCACACCTGGCGCTATGGCGAGTGTGAAATTCGGGGACGGTCTGATGGCGTTGTGCATGGATGCCCCCAAGAGGCAACGGGATCGAAAAGAGCAGCCGACATCATACTCAAGAGATATCTTTAACGTGGTTAAAGATCAGTGATTCCATGACGCTTCTGCGAATGCAGAAGCGCACTATTCGGCCTGGACGGCCCGCCGGAGTAACCACCTATGAGTCCGCACCGGCGTTGGCGTTCGGGCAAGCGGTGCGAGCCGCTCGCCTGGCTCAGGGGATTGCTCAGGATGAGTTCGCGGGCTTGGCGGGGATCGCGCGCTCGCACATGGGCAAGATTGAGCGCGGCGAGCACATGCCGACACTCGCTCTCATTCTAAAAATTTCCCTGGCTCTCAAGATCAGCTCGGCCGAACTGATGACGGCCACGGAGCGCAACCTCTACCTTCAGGGCGATGCGTGACGCCGGATGTGGCGCAGGCGTCGTAGCTAATCGCTCTTTGGCGAACGCAAACGCTCGATGAAGCGCTCTACGGGTGCGGATAGTCCGCTACCGCCTTCGGGCCGAAGCAGGTAGGTGATGATGACGGCCGAATCGAGCGCCAACGGCCGGATCACCACGTCGGGACGTTGACACGCCGCGATTCGGGTCGCCGTTGCGAAGCCGATGCCGTAACCAGCTCCGACCAATGTGAGCATCATGTCCAGCGACGAGACATGCTCAACGATGGTGGACTCGCGCTCCAGGGGATGTAGCAGCCGGGTCAATTCGCGGCAGTAGCCCTCGCAAAGCTGCGGATCGCACATCACCAGCGGGTAACTCACGAGTTCACGTAGCGACACTTCCTTGTGGGCCAGCAACGGGTGCCGGATCGGCACGGTCACCACCAGCGGGTCCTGCCAGATGGGCTCCGTCACCAGTCCGTCGCCGACGTCCGCGGTGTGTGCGAAACCGATCGCGAAGTCGCCGGATCGCAGTCCCCGCAACTGTTCCGCCAGGGTGACCTCGGAGAGCCGTATTTCGATCTCCGGCTCCTCCTGGCGGCACAGGGCAAGAAGTGCAGACAGCCGCGGGTCGATGGCGCCATCGGAGATGGCGATGCGCACGCTGCCTCTTAGGCCTGCGGCGATCGCCCTGACGTTTTCTCGTGCCTGCTCCAGGTTGGTGAACAGCCTGCGAATGTCCTGAAGGAAGGTGGTGCCCGCTGGCGTCAACCGCGTTCCCCGCCGATCGCGGTCAAAGAGCAGCACCCCCAGTTCGTCTTCCAATTCCTTGATCGTGCGGGACAGCGGCGGCTGCTCGATGTGCAAGCGCTCCGCAGCACGGGTGAAATGCAGCTCTTCGGCGAGAGCCACGAAGCAGCGCAAATGACGAAGTTCCATGGGCACGTCCTTCAGCAATCCTGGTCATTGGGTTGGCCACGGCGCATTGCTGCCGAAGTGCGCTTAGAGGGGGCGACGTAGTGCTGGGTCCCTCTTCAGGGCGAGGAAAAAGGCCATCGGTGTATCTGAATAAGAATACATATGTTCATGTATTAACTCAAGTCAAGGGCGGTAGCAACTGTTTCGGAACGTGACGCCGAAGCCAACCCGCTCAATGCTTGAGCGGCTAAGGCAGTACTGACGCCAAAGTAGCGCGAGCCCACAGAGGGGCTCGCGAGATGTAGGACTGAAGGCGCTCTGCCTTCATGGAAAGGCCCAAATCAGGCCGGGTTGATTTCCAACGAGCCACGGTTGATCTGGTCGCGTTCCATCGACTCGAACAAGGCACCGAAGTTTCCTTCGCCGAAGCCCTCGCGGTAGTTGCCCTTGCGCTCGATGAACTCGAAGAACACCGGGCCAAGCAGCGGCTCGGAGAATATCTGCAGCAGCAGGCGGGGCTGGCCGCCTTCGGTCGTGCCGTCGAGCAGAATGCCGCGCGCCTGCAACTCGGGTACGGGCTGGCCATGGCCGGGCAGGCGCTTTTCCAAGTTTGCGTAATAGATGTCGTTGGGGGCGGTCAGCAGCGGGATACCGGCCATCTGCACGCGGTCGAGCGCATCGAGTAGGTTGTCGCACAGCAGGGCGATGTGCTGGATGCCCTCGCCGCTGAACTGCATCAAGAATTCCTCAATCTGGCCGCCGCCCTGGCGTGCTTCCTCGTTCAGCGGGATGCGGATCAGGCCGTCCGGCGCGCTCATCGCCTTGGAGGCTAGGCCGGTGTACTCGCCGTTGATGTCGAAGTAGCGGATCTCTTGGAAGTTGAAGAACTTCGTGTAGAAGTCGGCCCAGTACTCCGACTCGCACAAGCGCAATCCCATGGACGTGTTCCGCGCGTCTGTCCAGAACTGGCCAGAGGTTGTGGAGTGCCATGCGCTGACCGGCGACATGGACTATCTGCTGCGGGTGGTCGTCATGGACATGGCTCACTACTCCCGCTTCGTGCTCGACACGCTGCTCAAGCACCCCAGCGTGCAGGACTGCAAGACCAGCTTCGTGCTGGATCGCGTAAAGAGCACCACGGCCTTGCCCCTATGAGCATTCGGCCGGTTGGTGTGGCGGGGATGCAAATAGCGATTGACCTTCCAACGGTGGCAAGGAGCACACTTCAAACACCCCAACCCGAAAGGAGTTTTCCATGCAATTCCATCTCGAAGACATGACCTGCGGCGGCTGCGCCCGCACTGTGACGAAAACGATCCAAATGATCGACCCCAACGCCAAGATCGTCACGGACCCGCCGACCCGCCGTGTCGAGGTCCAGACCTCGGCCTCGCAAGAGCAGATCGCCGCGGCCCTGAGCGAAGCTGGCTTCCCGCCGCGCGCGCAGTAACACCGCATCGTGGCCGGCATGCACACAGGACGGCCGATGCGAGCACGTGCGCTGCGCCGTACCTGGCGCGGCGCTCAGTGCATCCCAAGGTAGGCCGACCTTGGCCACAGGGCCATCGCCACCATCATCAGGTTCTCGGTCAGGGACACGAAGCCCAGCGGCACGTTGCTGTCCCCGCCCACGCAGGCGCACTTGAGTTCCCGGCGATCGACATAGACCGCCTTGAAAACCGACACGGCCCCGACGGTCCCGATGAACAGCGCCAACGGAATCGACACCCACATCCCCACGCCCGCGACCATCTGGACGCCTGCGATGGCCTCCGCGAACGGGTAGAAATAGGCATACCGAACCCAGCGCTTGGCCAGCAGGTCGTCGCGAAGCCGTCCACGTCCTTGAGCTTCTGCAGCGCCAGGAGGCACATGGCAAAGGCCACGAACCACTCTGCCGCCTGAATGCTCTAGACTTGGCCGAAGGCCGCCCAGCTCGCCGCCAGCGCCATTGCGGCCGCCGTGGCGAACAGCGCGATCACAGGGGTCTAGGTCACGGCGTTCTTGTCCTTCACGGACATGCCGAAGAATTTGCGTAGGTCGTCGTAGCCGCCCACGCGCCGCCCGTTTATGAAGACCTGGGGCGTGGTCTCGATGCCATGCTCCTTCTTGAACGCATCCGTCTGCTCGCGGCTTGCCAAGTGTTTGTCCTCGACCTCGTAGCCCTTGCGGTTGAGCAGATCGAGCGACTTCAGCCCGTAGGGGCAGGTATGGCCGGGCATGACCATTCGGTAGAGCGTGGCTAGCTTGGGCGCAGACATGCAGGACTTCTCCTGTGGGACTTTCCATGGGCCGGCCGTCACGGATTTAAGGACGTTGATGACCTTTCCAGCCTAACCGACGACCGTGCAAAGGGAGTGTAGACACCTGGCTCGCGGGTTGGTCTGGCCCACGGGTTGGTTATCTGGCGGCAATGCCGTCAGTCCTCCATCTGCCAGAGCAACCCTGCCGCAGGCCGGTGCGCCTGAGGCAGCACGCAGGCTCCTAGTGGTTCTCCTTGGCATGGTTGATCGTGTACTTGGGGATCTCGACGGTCAGGTCTTCGGTCGCAACGATGGCCTGGCAGCTCAGCCGCGACTGCGCCTCCAGTCCCCAGGCCCGGTCGAGCAGATCGTCCTCGCATTCCTCGACTTCGTTTAGAGAATCGAACCCCTTGCGCACGATGCAGTGACAGGTCGTGCAGGCACAGCTCATGTCGCAGGCATGCTCGATCTCGATGCCGTTGTCCAGCAGGGCCTCGCAGATCGAAGTGCCTGCTGGCACGTTCAGTTCGGCTCCCTCAGGCGCCAGTTCAGGATGGGGCAAGACGGTGATTTTGGGCATATCTCTCCTGGCTGCTCAGTGCGCACACGGCTTTTTTCCTGCTGCGTTGGCTCGCGCGCGGCGCGGCACTGCGCCAGTGCGCGCTTCGGGCTTGTTGTCACTGATATCGGGCTGCTCCAGCGTGTGCAGGATCGGGCAGTCGGGCCGTTCGTCGCCGGCGCAACACCGGATCAGCGCCTTGAGCGTCGCGGCCATCTCCAGCATGCTCTCGATGCGCCGGTCCAACTCGTCGATGTGTTGCTGGGCCAGACGCTTTACATCAGCACTCTGGCGCGACTTGTCATTCCACAGTCCCAGCAAGTCCGTGATCTCGGCCACCGAGAAGCCGAGGTCGCGCGAACGCCGGATGAAATGCAACCGGTGAACGTCGTCCTGGGTATAGGCGCGGTAGCCCGAATCGGTGCGGTCAGCCGGAGGGATCAGACCGATTTGCTCGTAGTAGCGGATCATTTTGGCCGAGACCTTCGAGGCCTTGGATGCTTCACCGATGTTCATGGTGTTCCTCCTTTCTCAATGAGCGGTATCCGCCGCCAGCGGCGGCTGGAAGCGGCGCAGGCGCAGCGCGTTGCCGAGCACGAACACGCTGGACAGCGCCATCGCGCCAGCCGCGAAGATCGGCGACAACAGCACACCGTATGCGGGGTACAGGACGCCAGCGGCCACCGGGATCAGGGCCGTGTTGTAGCCAAACGCCCAGAACAGGTTCTGGCGGATGTTGCCGATGGTCGCCTTGGACAGCGCGATGGCGTTGGGCACGCCCTGCAGGTTGCCCGACATCAGCACTACGTCGGCCGACTCCACCGCCACGTCGGTGCCGGTGCCGATGGCCAGGCCCACGTCGGCCTCGGCCAGCGCCGGGGCGTCGTTGATGCCGTCGCCCACGTAGGCGATCTGGCCGTGGCTGGCTTTCAGCCGGCGCACGGCTTCGACCTTGCCCTCGGGCAGCACTTCGGCCACCACCTCGTCGATGCCCAGTTGCTTGGCGATGGCCTGCGCGGTACGCGCGTTGTCGCCGGTGATCATCGCCACCTTCAGGCCGAGCTGGTGCAACGCGGCAATGGCCGCGGGCGTGCTGGACTTGATCGGATCGGCCACCGCGATGATGGCGGCCAGCCGGCCGTCGATCGCGGCGTACAGCGGTGACTTGCCCTCGTTGCCCAGGCGCTCGGCCGTGCGAGCGAAGCTGCCCACGTCCAACCCCAGCTCACGCATGAAGCGATCGGCACCGACCTCGACACGCGCGCCGTCCACGGTGGCGCGCACGCCCATGCCCGTGACCGAATCGAAGTCTGTCATCGTCGGCAGCGCGATGCCACCTTCCACGGCCGACTCGACGATGGCGCGTGCGATCGGATGCTCCGAGCGCGATTCGACAGCGGCGACCTTCGCCAGCACCTGGTTGCGGTCAAAGCCGTCGGCAATCTCCAGGTCGGTCAGGACCGGGCGGCCCTCGGTCAGCGTGCCGGTCTTGTCCACGGCCACCACCTTGGCGTCCTTGAGCAGTTGCAGGGCTTCACCCTTGCGGAACAGCACGCCCATCTCGGCGCCCCGGCCCGTGCCGACCATGATGGAGGTCGGCGTCGCCAAACCCATGGCGCAAGGGCAGGCAATGATCAGCACCGCCACGGCATTGACCAGCGCGAAGGACAGCGCGGGCGACGGGCCGAACACCAGCCAGACCAGGAAGGTCAGCACCGCGGCCAGCATGACGGCGGGCACGAACCACAGCGTCACCTTGTCCACCACGGCCTGGATCGGCAGCTTGGAACCTTGCGCCTGCTCGACCATGCGGATGATCTGCGCCAGCATGGTCTGACCGCCCACGGCGGTGGCACGCAGCGTCAGCGCACCCTTCTGGTTGACGGTGCCGCCGACCACGGTGCTGCCTTCCGCCTTTTCGACGGGAATCGGCTCGCCGGTGATCATCGACTCGTCCACGAAGCTGCGGCCCTCGGTCACTTCACCATCGACCGGCACGCGCTCGCCGGGGCGCACTTCCACGATGTCGCCCTGCGCCACGTCGTTGATCGGGATGTCCACGATGCGGCCGTCGCGCAGCACGTGCGCCTCCTTGGCCTGCAGGCCGATCAGGCGCTTGATGGCCTCGGAGGTGCGGCCCTTGGCCCGTGCCTCAAGAAAGCGGCCCAGCAGGATCAGCGCCACGATGACGGCTGCCGCCTCGTAGTACACGTTCACCGTGCCGGCCGGCAGCAGACTGGGCGCGAACGTGGCGACCATCGAATAACCGAAGGCCGCGGCCGTGCCGACCGCGACCAGCGAGTTCATGTCGGGACCCAGGCGGAACAGCGCCGGGAAGCCCTTCTCATAGAAGCGCCAGCCCGGAATGGCGAGCACCAGCAGGGTCAGCACGAACTGCAGATACCAGCTCTGCTGGATGCCAATGGTGGAAGCCACCCACTCGTGCATGCCGGGAATCATGTGCGAGCCCATTTCGAGCACGAACACAGGCAGCGCCAGCACGGCGGCCAGGGTCAGGTCGCGCTTGAGTTCGGCGCGCTCGGCGTCCTTTTTCTCGGCAGCTTCCTCGTCGGCCTGCATGCCTGTATCGACCGGGCTGGCCTCGTAGCCGACCTTATCGACAGCAGCAATCAGATCCTGCACGGATGCTACGCCACGCACGGTAGCGCGCTCGGTCGCCAGATTGACCACAGCCTCAGTGACGCCCGGCACCGCCTTGAGCGCCTTCTCGACGCGGCCCACGCACGAAGCGCAGGTCATGCCTCCGATCGCCAGCTCGATGGTGCCCTGAGGCACGTCGTACCCTACCTTCTCGATCGCCTGGATCAGCGCCATGCGATCGACAGGACGGTTCAGGCGAATGTCCGCTCGCTCGGTGGCGAGATTGACAGACACGCTTGCCACGCCCTCGACCTTGGCAAGGGCGGCCTCGACTCGGCCGACACAGCTTGCGCAGGTCATGCCCTCGATGGGCAGGCTGATTGCCGCTGCTTGGGCGCCAGCACTACTCGTTGTTGCCATGCTCATGGTGTGCTTCCCATAGTTGAAATTCGACATGGAGGGAGCTTAGGGTTTACCATCGTGGGAAGGTCAAGCGCTTTTTCGGATGCTGTCAGGTTTCAGAAATGACCCGGTGCACGGGGAACGGAGGCCTTGCCTGCCAGGCTCGCACTGGTTCTTTGCTGCGCGCGCCTAAGCGGCCGCTGCCTTGTTAATTCTGAAGGGCGAAAACAGCCATTCGAGGTTAGGAAATATTTTAAAAATGAATACAAGTAAGCCATTCAGTACCCCACCGAAGGGTCCCAGCGCCGATTTGGAATCGCTGTCACAGAATGACGTGACCATCTTGGCTGAGACATTCCGCCTCCTGGGTGACCCGTCCCGGCTGAGAATCATGCTGTGCTGCATGAAAGGCTCTTCCTCGGTCGGGGACATCGCTGAAACCCTCGAACTCTCGCAGTCGCTGGTGAGCCACCACCTGCGGCTGCTGCGCGGTGCTCGCCTGGTCAAGGGCGTGCGCCAAGCCAAACAGATCTTCTATGAGGTGGCGGACAAGCACGTGAACCAGGTGCTGCTGGATATGGCCACCCACATCGCGGAAGACCACAACGACGAGTAACTGTTGGGCATAGCATGCCGTTGCGGCGTGGCCTACGTTCCATGGCGATATGCGCCCCACCGCCCGCAGCTGCGTTCGGTGAGGTGGTTTGGATGCCGCTTCCGATCAATCAGAAGTTGAGCGCGCGCTTGTCCACGGCCAGCGAGGCCTCTTTGAACGTCTCGGAGAGGGTCGGATGGGCAAAGCAGATGCGGGCGATGTCTTCGCTGCTGGCCTTGAACGCCATGGCGATCACGGCCTCGGCCACCAGTTCACTGGCCTGCGGGCCGACCACATGCACGCCGAGTATCTCATCAGTGGCAGGATCGGCGATCACCTTGACGAGGCCCGGCGTGTCGCCCAGCGCACGCGCGCGGCCATTGGCCATGAACGGGAAGGAACCGATTCGATAGGCGGTGCCCTGCTCTTTGAGCTGCTGCTCGGTGCGGCCTACCCAGGCAATCTCTGGGCTGGTGTAGATGACGTTGGGGATCGTATTGAAATCGACGTGACCGTGCTGGCCGGCAATGCGCTCGGCCACTGCGACACCTTCCTCTTCCGCCTTGTGCGCCAACATCGGGCCACGCACCACGTCACCGATGGCCCAGATGCCGGGCACACTGGTGCGGCATTCATCGTCCACCAGCACGGCGCCGCGCTCATCCAGTTGGAGTCCCACGGCGGCCGGATTCAGGCCTTCGGTGTTGGGCACACGGCCGATAGCCACGATCACTTTGTCTGCCTGCAAGGACTGCGTCTGGCCCTGGCTGTCGGTGTAGTGAATAGTCACGCCAGCCTCGGTTGCATTGACTTCGCGAACCTTCGCACCTAGTTCGATCTTCAGGCCTTGCTTGTCGAACGCCTTCTTCGCCTCCTTGGCGATGGCTTGGTCGACGATTGGCAGGAAGCTGGGCAAGCCTTCGAGGATCGTGACATCCGCCCCCAGGCGGCGCCAAACGGAGCCCAGCTCCAGGCCGATCACGCCGGCACCGATGACGGCCAACCGATCGGGCACGGCCGCGATGTCCAGCGCGCCGTCGTTGGAGAGCACGACCCGCTCATCGAACGGTAGGTTGGGGAGTGGCCGCACGTTGGAGCCTGTGGCAACGATGATCTGCTTGCCCACCAAGGTAACAGCCTCATCGGCGGCGACGCTCACCTCGAAGCCACCATCGACAGTCCTGGTGAAAGACGCCAGGCCGTTGAAAAACTGGACCTTGTTTTTGCGGAACAGATAAAGGATGCCTTCGTTGCTGGACTTCACGACCTGATTCTTACGTTCCAACATCGTGGTCACATCCATGCGCAGATCACCCGTGGAGATGCCGTGCGTGCCAAAGTGGTGCTTGGCTTGTTCAAAGTTCTCTGACGACTGCAGTAGCGCTTTCGAAGGGATACAACCGATGTTGTTGCAGGTGCCGCCAGGTGCTGGCTTTCCGTCCTTGTTCTTCCAGGCATCTACACAAGCGACCTTCATGCCTAATTGGGCAGCGCGAATGGCCGCGATGTATCCGCCTGGGCCGGCACCGATAACAATGACGTCGAAATGCATTTCCATGATTTACATCTCCAAAGTTTTTGAGGAAATAGTGAGCGCCTATGTCGCGCCTTTTGTCAGGTGGTCGCCAGATTACAGCTCGTTCCCTGACGATCACGTTGAACACTACGGCAGAACGAACCGGGCGCTCGCGGTATTGCCCCCACGTTCGACTTGGACGACGGCCTTCGTGCCCTTGGCTGCGGCGAAGGTCCCGCTGCCTTCGAGGCGGCTTCCGTCCGCGGCAGGCGTGAGTTGCACCTCCTGCTTTTGTGAGCCGGTCAACAGTGTGAGCTTGGCTTTGGTGTTGCTTACATTGACCTGCTTGCCGTGGTCGCGCAGGTAGAGTTGCGCTGCTGCGGGCTGAACGACCAACTCGTAGTCCACGTCCCGGACTTCGGTCACGACGCCACCATGCAGCGGCTTGTGGTCATGCGCGTGGTCATGGTCGCCTGCGGCGAAGGCGGTGACGGATGCCAGGGCGAGGGCGGTGCCGGCCGTGAGGGAACGAAATCGAACAGACATGAAAGCTCCTATAGGGTTACGGTGGTTGAAATCGGGTGACAGAAGGCGTTGCATCAGAATGCCTCCGCGTCGCGGTCGTCCAGCAGGCGTTCGGCAGGCTTGCGGCCGAACAGCCAGAACATGGCGGGTGTAAGGAAGGTGTCTAGCAGCGTGGAGCTGACCAGCCCCGAGAAGATCACCACCGCGACGGGGTGCAGGATCTCAGTACCGGGTCGGGACGCCTCGAACAGCAGCGGGGCCAGCGCGAAGGCCGTGACCAGCGCGGTCATCAGAACCGGGGAAAGCCGTTCGAGCGAGCCACGCACGATCATCTTCTGGTCGAAGTCCTCGCCCTCCATGCGCATGAGGTTGAGGTAGTGGCTCACCTTCAGGATGCCGTTGCGCACAGAAATACCCGCGAGCGTGATGAAGCCGACCAGGGCGGCCACGGACAACGGCTGGCCAGACAGCCACAGCCCCAACACGGCGCCGACCAGGGCCAATGGAATGTTCACCATGATGAGCGCTGATAGGACGACCGACTTGTAGCGCGTGTACAACACCACGAACATGAGCGTCAGGGAGACGATGGACAGCAGGCCCACCAGTCGCGAGGCTTCCTCTTGTGCCTGGAACTGGCCGCCCAGCGTGATGAAGTAGCCTTCGGGCAAGCGCACTTCTTGGACGACGCTGCGTATGTCGGCCACTACTTCGGACAGCGGCCGTCCCTGAGCGTTGGCCGACAAAACTATGCGTCGACGGCCATCGTCGCGGCTGACCTGGTTGGGGCCGTCGCTGTCTTCGATGGTGGCAAGGCGCGACAACGGGACCCGACCCATGGGCGTGTCGATGAGGATGCGGCTCAAGCCCTCAATCGACCGCGCCTGCTCGGGCAGGCGAACCACCAGCGCGAAGCGGCGGTTGCCCTCGATGACCTCGGTGATCTTTTCGCCTTCGACCAGGCTTTGCAGCGTGGACAGAATTTGCGGTGCGGCCACGCCGTAGCGTCCCGCCGCCGCATAATCCACGCGGATTTTGATCTGCGGCGCTAGGACCTGCTTTTCGATCTCCAGGTCAGCAAGCCCCGGAATTCCGGCCAGCTTGGCGCGCAGCAGATCCGCCTGCCCGCGCAGGACGTCCAGGTCCTCGCCGAACACCTTGATGGCGATCTGCGAGCGCACCCCCGACAACATGTGGTCGATGCGGTGCGAGATCGGCTGGCCAATGCCGATGGAGCCGGGCAAGTGAGCCAGACGCGAACGGATGTCGGCGGTGATCTCCTCCATGGAGCGCTTTAGCTCCGAGGCGGGCAGCAGGCCCACGTCCAGCTCGCTGACATGCACGCCTTCGGCATGCTCGTCCAGCTCGGCCCGTCCGCTGCGCCGGCCCACGTGCTGCACCTCTGGCACCTGCGCGACCAGCAGCTCGGCTTGCTGGGCAAGCGCCGAAGATTCGGCCAGCGTCACACCGGGATTCAGGCGCAGGCCCACCAGCAACGTTCCTTCATTGAACGGGGGCAGGAACGTGGTCGGGAAGAATGGCACCGCGGCGACAGCCAGTGTGACAGCCACAGCGGCCATGCCAAGGGCGGCACGCGGCCGCTGCAAGACCCGCTGCAGGCCGCCCTGATAGCGCGTCTTCAACCAGGCTAGAAGCCGAGTGTCGCCATGGTCCAGCGTCCTCATCTTGGGCAGCAGGTAGTACGAAAGCACCGGAGTGACCGTCACAGAGACCAGCAGCGAGGCCAGCGTGGAGACGATGAAGGCGATGCCCAGCGGCACGAACAAGCGCCCCTCCATCCCCGGCAGCGCGAACAGGGGCAGGAACACCAGCACAATGATCATCGTGGCGTAGAGAATCGCCGAGCGAACCTCCATCGAGGCCCTGGCAACGATGACCAGGGGCGTCAGCCGGTTCTCAGGGTGGCGGGTGCGGTCCTCCTTGAGCCGCCGCATGATGTTCTCCACATCGACCACAGCATCGTCCACGAGACCGCCGATGGCGATCGCCAGCCCACCGAGCGTCATGGTGTTGATTGATAGGCCGAAATAGTGGAACACCAGCCCGGTCACGAAGATCGAGGCAGGAATCGCGGTCAACGCGATCACCAGGGGGCGCAAAGTGCCCAGGAAGAAGAACAGGATCACCGCCACGAAGACCGATGCGCCGATGAGCTTGCCTTGCAGCGTGCTGATGGACGCCTCGATGAAGTTGGCTTGTCGGAAGGTCACCTGTGGCTCGGCCATGCCAGCCGGCAGTGAGCCCTTCATGTCCGCCAACGCTGACTCGATCGAGCGGGTCAGTGCAATCGTATCGGCCGTGGGCTGCTTTTGGATGCCCAGGATCACGGCTGGCAGGCCCTCGAAGCCCGCATCGCCGCGCTTGATGGCTGGCGCAAACTGAACATCGGCGACCTGGTGGAGCAGGATGGGTTGGCCCGCACGCACCGCGAGAGGCAGGTTACGCAGGTCGTCGAGTCGGGACGTGCGGCCCAGGTTGCGGATCAGGTACTCGCGGCCATTGATCTCCAGGAAGCCGCCGGAAGTGTTCGCGGAGAAGCCCTTGAGAGCCGCATCCAGATCGGACGCAGTCACGCCCAGCTCTGACATTCGCGTGGTGTTGGGCTGGACCTGGAACTGACGGACCTCGCCTCCGATCGGGATGACTTGGGCAACACCAGGTATGGCCATCAGCCGGGGGCGTAGCACCCAGTCCGCGTACTCGCGAGTGTCCATGGCCGACAGCGGCGGGGCTGCGTTCTTCTGCCCTGAGGGCTTGGCACCGATGGGGATTGCAATCTGCATGATCTCGCCCATCACTGAGCTGATTGGCCCCATAGTGGGCGTCACGCCCGGGGCTAGCCCTTCCTCCATGGACGTCAGGCGTTCGGAGACCATCTGGCGCGCCCGGAAGATGTCGGTCTTCCAGTCAAATGTCACGTAGATGAAGGAAAGCCCGGCGCTGGAGACCGAGCGCACGCTTTCGACGCTGGGCAGGCCGTTCATGGCCGTTTCGAGCGGGAACGTGATGAGTTGCTCGACTTCTTCGGCAGCCATGCCGCCAGCCTCCGTCATGAGAGTGACGGTCGGCTTGTTGAGATCGGGAAAGACATCTACCGGCGTGCGCGTCAGGGTGAACGCGCCATACGCCATCAGCACCAGCGCCCCGATGATGACCAGGAGCCGGTTTCGTAAGCTATTTTCGAGAAGCCACTTGAACATGGAATGGTGCCCCTCAACGAACTTGATTGATCAGGGACGCGCCCTCGACAACCACGCGGTCGCCGTCCGCCAGGCCCGAAGTGACAGCGATGGATGCACCATCCAAAGGAGTGATGTTCACGACACGCGGCTCGAAGCGCTCGGCCTGGTCTTTGACCCAGACGATGTTCTGGTTGGCAGGGTTCTTCATCAGCGCACCGGAAGGCACGCGGTAGCCAGGTACCGTCGTCGCCTCTTGCACGAAGACCACCACCGGCATACCGACCGCCAAGCGCGAGAGGCTTTCGCTGGTGCCCTTGAACAGCATGGGCAGGGCCTGCTCGCGCAGGCTGCTGGCGGCACCGACGAAGCTCAGCGGCACCTTCTGACCGCCTACTGCGAGTGCAGCACCGGCCAGGTTCTGTGCCATTGCCGGATCGTAGGCAAGCGCCTCGATGCGCAGTTGGGTCGGATCGACCACCTCAAACACCAGTTCGCGCGCATCCACGACCTGCCCGGCAACTGCGGGGCTGGATGCGATGACGCCGCTGACTGGGGCCTTCAGTACGTCCCTGCCGGCGAGGCCCCCGCTCAAGGCGCGGGCGCGTTCGGTCAGGCTGTTCACTTCGCTTTCGGCTGCTTCGATCTCCTTGCGGGGCACGGTCTCCGACAGCTCGCGCAGCCGGGCCAAGCGCTTCTGCGCGAGCGCTTGGCCCGCACGCAGCTCGGCAACCTGGGCCATCTGGCCTGAGCGCTCCAGCACACCGCTGGCCGGTTCGATGTAAGCCAGCACCTGGCCCTTGCGCACGGATTGGCCGATCTGCGGCAGACCATCCGGCCCGGGCACCAGCCGGCCCATTACCATTGCCTGGACCTTGCCGCCTGTCGTCGGGTCCATGATTACTTTGCCAGCCAGTTCATGGCTGCGGGCCAAGGGCTCCTGCTTGATCAGCTGGGTGCGTACACCGATCTGACGTTGCGACGGTTTCGGAAGAAACACGCTGCCATCAGGCTGGCGCTGGGGGCCATTGGAAGACGCAGCCGGCGCTTCGTCGCCGTGGTCATGGCCGTCGTGAGCGAACGCGGGAGCAGCCAGAGCCAATGCAGCCGCCATGGCCGTCGTCATTAGGAAACGGAAGTTGCGCTTCATGCTGCACCTCGCAGTGCACCGTTGGTGCGTGTACGTCTGCGCAGCGCCCACGCTAGGACACCGACGCCGAGGACTGCGGCACCGCCACCTAGTACGACCACACGGCCGGATGCGACGGCATGCTCGTGTTCGGCGTCTTCGCTATGAACATCGAGAACGCCCGTCAACAGGTCCGATTGGCCCTGCGCAGTAATAGTGGCCATGATTGAGGTCTCGCCATCGGATAGCGGCTCAGTCAGATCGGCCTCGAACTCTCCAACCCCGTGTGAGCTGACCTTTACCTGTTGACCACCCAGCTCGAGGGTCAGCTCGCCATCGGTCACCGGCCGGTTGTCGGCAGCATGGTCGAGGTAGAGTGTGAGACGCTGGCCGTTCAGCACACCCACCAGTTCGAAGTCATCGGAAACTGCGGCAAAGCGCGGAAGCGCGGCCGCTGCGGGGGCAGGAGCGGCTTCGCCATGGTCATGGCCGTCGCCGGCCCACGTTGCGCTACTGCCAAGCAGGAGGCTGGACAAGGCAGCTGCACGCCAGAAAGAGGATTGCGACATTTCTAAGGTTCCAGGATGGTTGAGCGCGCGCCGATCAGCGCGTGCCGGAGATGTCAGTGAAAGTCTCGGTCGGCTGCGGCAGCGTGCCTTGTGCCTGCAACAGGGACGAGATGGCCGCGGCATGCTCCACCTTGGCGAGCAGCGCCGCGCGCTCGGCCTCGGTGGCCTCCTGCTCGATGCGAAGGCGTGTCGGCATGTCCGTCTCGCCCATCGCGAACGACTTTTGGTAGAAGGTGCGCGTTTGTTGGGCTAGTCGCTGGCGCTCCGAAGCGGCCTGCATCTGGGTGCTGGTTGCCAGTTCGCGCGATTGGGCAGTTCGAATTTCCGAGAGTAGCCGGGTGCGCTGGGCCGCGAGTGCCGACTCAGCCTCCAGTGCCTGCGCATTGGCGCTGGACAATTGCTCGGTATGACGGCTACCCGTACCGAAGGGAATGCGCACACCCACCGTGATCGTCTGGTTGTAGCGTTCGCCGTAGCCGCCCCGATCCCGCGTGGTCGCCAGGGTCAGTTCGGGGTTGGCGTACTTCTGATGGGACACCAGTTCCGCAGAGCGGCGGGCCGCCAGCGCCTTGTGCTGCAGTTCCAGCAGCGCAGGGTGGTTACCCAACAACGCGCCGGACGGCTGTGCCGATGCCGGTTGAACTCGGACACCTGACTGCTCCGGCTGCGCGGAATCGGCCTGCGACGGGATACTCTCGATGCCGGTCAGTGCCAACAACGCCTCGCGCTGCGTGATTTCTTCGGCCTGAGCAATGGCCAGGGCACTACGAGCCGACGCCAAGGCGCCATCGGCCTGGTTTCTGTCGGCTTGCGCCAGGTCGCCCGCGCGAACCCGGCGAGCCACATCTTGCGCCAACTCGTCCGCGCTGCGGGTGCGATCCTGCGCCGCCACCAATTCGGCCTGGGCACGCTGCCATGCCCACCATGCCTGGCGAACCTGTCCGGCCGTGCGTAGCTTGGCGGCCAGCATCCGGCTGGATAGCGCGAGGCTTTCCGCGTCCGCCCAGCGTGCCGACGAGGCGCGCTCACCAGGCATCCAAAGGGGAATAGCCACCCCGACTTCATATTCGCGCTGTCCGTTGCGGTTGTTGAACCGATCAGTTTTGGTGGAGGCTTCCAGCGCCATCGGACCTGCCACCCAACTGCCGGCCGTCTCTTGGCGTGCTTGGGCGGCCTGCTGCCAGGCGCCTTCTCCAGCGGCTTCTGGCTGCCGCTGCCAAGCTGACTCCCACAATTGGGCGACCATGTGGCTGTCTGGTCTGGATGGGACGTGAGGGGCGGCTACTGGCTGGGCTAGCACGGTGCCGGCCCAAAGCGTGGATACCGCCCATATCCATCCCTTGCGTATGTCTTTGCGAAGCATTCAATTCTCCATCGGTGTTGCATCAGTACTTACCCCCGGCTGGGTGTTCTCTTTCCGAGCAAGTGCTTGTCGTTGAAAAGCCACTGTTCACTGGCTTAGATATGAACAATTGTATATCTATTCATATGAATGGGAAAGAAAACCTTACATCCTTTGAGCACCAATCGCCTTAGAGAGGGCGTCGGGCGCAAGACATCGAGAGGCGAGGTGGGGCTAATCCACTGCGCAAACAGCTATGCAGACTCCTTGAGCATATCCCCCGGGGGGGGATATGATTGCTGCATGAAAGAGATGCACAAGCACACCAGCCACCCAGATCTCGTGAAACGGCTCAAGCGCGCCGAGGGTCATCTGCGACACGTCATCGGGATGATCGAAGGAGAAGAAACCTGCCTGGACATCGCTCGCCAGCTCGCTGCGGTGGAGAGCGCCGTCACAGCGGCCAAGCGCGTCCTGATCCATGACCACATCGACCACTGCCTATCTCATGATGAGGACTCCGTTCTAGCCGAAATGAAGGCGCTAACCAGACTGCTCTGAGGTCTCTCGATGCTCTCCGTCCTAAAGAACCGCACCTACCGCCACCTGTTCACCGCGCAGGTGATCGCACTCGTCGGCACAGGCCTGATGACGGTAGCGCTCGGCCTACTTGCCTACGAGCTGGCCGGGGCCGATGCAGGTGCGGTGCTCGGGTCGGCGCTGGCTATCAAGATGCTGGCCTATGTGGGAGTCGCTCCAGTCGCACAGGCCTTCGCCGACCAGTTCCCGCGACGGTCATTGCTCGTAGCGCTGGACCTGGTACGAGCGGTTGTCGCGATCTGTTTGCCCTTTGTCACCGAGGTCTGGCAGATCTATCTGCTGATCTTTGTCCTGCAAGCGGCATCCGCCGGCTTCACGCCGACTTTCCAAGCCACTATCCCGGACATCCTTCCCGATGAAGAGGACTACACGAAGGCGCTGTCGCTGTCCCGGCTGGCCTATGACCTGGAAAGCCTGATTTCCCCGATGCTGGCTGCTGCGCTGCTGACCGTCATCAGCTTTCACAACCTGTTCGCGGGAACAGTGCTCGGTTTCCTCGTTTCAGCCGCGCTCGTGGTCAGCGTGCGGTTGCCCACAACTATTCCCGGACCGCGCCGCGGCATTTGGGATCGCACGACCCGCGGCACACGCATCTATCTCGCTACGCCACGCCTGCGGGGCCTGCTGGCGATCAGCTTGGCCGTCTCGGCGGCGGGCGCCATGGTGATCGTGAACACGGTGGTTCTCGTGAAGGCGCGCTTTGGCCTAGGCGAGGTCGAAGTGGCGTCGGCACTGGCGGCATTCGGAGGCGGTTCGATGGTGGCAGCCTTCGTTCTGCCATCCTTACTGGAAAAGGTGGCCGACCGAACCGCGATGCTCACCGGCGCTACCGTACTGGTCGTGGGCACGGGGATCGGCGCACTGCTGCCGAGCTATGCATTGTTGCTGCCGCTGTGGTTGATCATCGGCTTTGGCTACAGCGTGGCGCAAACGCCATCCGGCCGTCTTCTGCGCCGCTCGGCCCATGCCGAGGACCGTCCTGCGATCTTCGCGGCACACTTCGCGCTGTCGCACGCCTGTTGGCTCATCTGCTACCCACTTGCCGGCCGCTTCGGCGCGGTCATGGGCTTGCCATCGACCTTCATTGTCATGTCCCTGGTCGGCTTGGCCGGCGTGGCGCTGACGCTCTGGCTGTGGCCGGCCAGCGACCCTTCTGACGTGGCGCATGACCACCCCAGCTTGCCGCCGGATCACCCTCATTTACGCACACACGCAGACCAAGGCAGGCACCATCACCAGCTGATTCTGGATGACCTGCACCGTATCTGGCCGAAAGGATAGGCACATTTTCTCGTTGCGGCATCACAACGCATGGCTTCGGAGGCTGAGAAGGGTGAGCGAAAATATATCACATGAACACATATTCATGTGTTATATTTCGCCATAGTCAAACACTCAACCAGCAGAGGCGCCCATGTCCCAATCCAATGCACATGACCATGGTCACGACCATGATCACGACCACACCCCCACAGTGACGAGCGCCAACGAGCGCAAGGTTCTGGTTTCCTTCTTCCTGATCTTCGGCTTCATGCTCGTGGAAGCTGTCGGCGGCGTGCTGTCGGGCTCGCTAGCCCTACTTGCCGATGCTGGCCACATGCTGACCGACGCCGTGGCACTTGCCCTGGCTTACGCTGCCTTCCGATTCGGTCGCCGCGCAGCCGACAGCAAACGCACATTCGGTTACCTGCGCTTCGAGGTCATCGCCGGCTTCCTGAACGCCGTGACCCTGTTCGCGATCGTCGCATGGATCGCCTACGAGGCGTGGGAGCGGCTGCAGGCGCCGCCCGTCATCCTCGCCGGCCCGATGATGATCGTCGCCGTGCTCGGCTTACTGATCAACGTCCTCGTGCTGTGGATCATGACCCGCGGCGAAACCGATCACGTCAATGTGAAAGGTGCCATCCTCCACGTGATGGGTGACCTGCTCGGCTCTGTCGGCGCCATCGTTGCAGCGATCGTCATCTACTTCACCGGCTGGACTCCGATCGACCCCATCCTGTCGGTTCTAGTAGCGGCGTTGATTCTGCGCAGCGCCTGGAAGCTCCTGGCCAAGTCGATCCATATCCTGTTGGAGGGTGCGCCAGAGGACGCTTCGCCGGAAAAGGTGGAACAAGGCCTGATGAGCACTGTGCCCGGCCTGGCGGCTGTCAGCCATGTTCACGTGTGGCAACTCACTTCCGGTCGCACGATGGCCACGCTACACGTTCGACCCAACGTGGACGAGGAGGCGCGAGCTGTGGTCAAGCGCGTCGAGGCGGTGCTGCGAGAGCAGTTCAGCATCGAACACGCCACAGTCGGAATCGACTGGAACTCGGAGGCTGACGAGAACATCTGCAGCCTGCAACCCACGACAGGCCGTCAGGACCACAGCGGCCACGACCACAGTGAGCACAATCATGACCATGACCACTCCGCTCCCGGTCACAAGCATTGAGGCCGTGCTAGACGGTTCGCAGTTCACTTGAGGGTTTGAATCCATGACATCCCGCAAAACCACCAGCGCCGCTATTGTGCAATGTTCGACCTCTAACCACGGCACGACCACTGATGTCCTCGCACTATCGCAAAGTGACGTCGCTGTTCTGGCAGAGACCTTCCGCCTGCTGGGCGACCAATCGCGATTGAAAATCCTGTTGCAGTGCATGCGCGGATCGGTCGCAGTGGGCGACATTGCTGGCTCGCTAGACCTGTCGCAGTCCTTGGTCAGCCATCACCTGCGCCTGTTGCGCGGCGCGCGCCTCGTGCGCGGCGAGCGCCAAGCCAAGCACATCTTCTACGGCATTGCCGACCAGCACGTCAGCCAGGTACTCCAGGACATGGCGGTTCACATTTCGGAGGACAGACACGACGATTGACTGAACATGTGAGTGCGCGCCGGCCTACGCCTTCAAGGGGTAGGCTTTTTTTGGCTATTAATCTAGAGAGACACCGGCGCGCCTTGCTGAATGCCTAGAAGACCCCAAGCAAAAAGCACTCTAAAAATAAACACTTGAACATATCTTCATGTGTGTTATTATTTGTCTACGGGGTATCCGAAAGGCGTAAGGACCACGCCATTATTTTTAACGTCAAGGAGTATTGACCATGTCCAAGAAAATTCGCTTTGCTGTTCTGCTTTCCGCACTTTTTGCTGCTGGAGTAAACGCTCAACCGTTCGCCGCAGATATGACACGGCAACAGGTCCAGGAGGATCTGGCTGCTTGGAGGCAATCTGGGTTGGAAGCGTTGTCTCGCGGCGAAAGCGGCCCGGATACGTTCAGCCCTCAATACCAGGCTGCCTTTCAGCGCTACTTGCAATTGACCCAAGGTGATATGTATCAGGCGCCCTCAGCAGGAAAGACTCGTGCTGAAGTGATGGCTGATTTGGAACTGTGGAAAATCTCCGGCATGCACGCGTTCACCTCGCGCGGAATCACCACCGCTTCGCACACCCAAGCCTACCAACAAGCCTACGAGAGCTATCTCCAGCTCAAGCTGGTTGCGGCTTACAAGGCTCCGGTGGCATTGACTCGTGCTCAAGTAAAGAGTGATTTGGCAGATTGGCAGGTTGCGGGAATGGCTGGATTCTGGGCTGGTGAGCAGACGCCTGATACCTATAGTGATGCCTACCGCACCGCATTTGAAACCTACCAGATGCTGCGCAACAAAAAATGACTTAATGGCAGCTGCATAAAGCAGCGGTCGGATGGTTCAGCCAGAAAGAGATTCTTTCTTTTTTTTGAATAAACATACAAACAAGTGTTCATTTGTTTGCATAACATTCCGATCGCTGATTTGTGCGTCCTGCCACGGCGATTACTCAGAGAACCAGGAGATTGATATGTCTTTGGAAACATTGGACGGCACAGGAGCGCAGGACGAACAACTGGGCTTTCGGGTCGAAGGTATGGATTGCGCCAGTTGCGTCGGCAAGATTGAAACAGCGCTTGGTCGAATTGATGGCGTATCAAATGTACAGGTTAATTTTACAAATGAGACGCTGACGTTGACGCGCAGCACAAGTAGCCGAAATACTGCACGCGACATTGCCAAGAAAATCCGGTCCCTGGGCTTCGACGTGCAGGCACTGCCCGCGTCCGAAATGTCCGCAGCACCTGCACCGTGCCATGCGGCCCACGCGCATGACCACGCCGGCTGCGGCGGCCACCATGACCATGGGCATGCCCACGACCACGGGCACGATCATTCGCACGGCAAAGCGTGCGGTGATGACCATGGGCATGGCCATGCTCACGGCCATGCCCATGCCCATGACCACGGTCACGATCACGGGGCCTGCAGCGGGCATGACCATGCGCCGGCCTCTGCCTCCCGTGGAGCACCCAGCACGCCCCCCAACGTGTCCATGCGCGTCGAGGGCATGGACTGCGCCAGTTGCGTCGGCAAGATCGAAACGGCGCTCGCTCGCATGGATGGCGTGTCCGATGCCCGCATAAACTTCACCGCAGAAACGCTGGAATTGACGCTCGCGTCTGGCGGCCCCACGCAGCTCGGCCACATCGAGAAGACCATCAAGAGCCTGGGCTTCGGCGTCTCCGACGTGCGCCGCCATGATGGCTCAGCACCCGCGGCCCCAGCAGCAGCATCGACGGCGCGCCATCAGCGCTGGTGGCAGACGAAGAAAGGCAAGCACGTGCTGGGCCTGGGCGGCCTGATGGGCTCGGCCTACGCGATCGCGCAGTTCGTTCCTGGCTACGCTGAATGGATCTTCGCCGCTGCGGTGATCGCGGGCGTGCTGCCGTTCGCTCGCAAAGCCTTCGCGCTGGCTGTGTCAGGCTCGCCGTTCTCTATCGAAACGCTGATGGTCGTCGCCTCGCTGGGCGCGCTCGTGATAGGCGAGGCCGAGGAAGCTGCTGCCGTGGTGTTCCTGTTCGCGATCGGCGAGCTGCTGGAAAGCGTGGCCGCCGGCCGCGCGCGCGCCGGCATCAAGGCGCTGGCCTCCCTGGTGCCTAAGACGGCGGTACTGCTCGATGCCGCGGGCGGGCAGCGCGAAGTGCCCGCCGCTTCCCTGCGCGTGAGCGACCGCGTGCTGGTGCGCCCTGGTGACCGGGTGCCTGCGGACGGCAAGATCCTCCGCGGTGAAAGCAGCCTGGACGAGTCGCCTATCACCGGCGAGTCCGTACCGCGTCAAAAGGCTATCGGTGCCGACGTGTTCGCCGGCTCCATCAACGTCGATGGCGTGCTCGAAGTACAAGTCGAGAAGACGGCATCGGACAACACCATTTCTCGCATCATCCAACTGGTGGAGCAGGCGCAGTCCTCCAAGGCGCCCACGGCTCGCTTCATCGAAAAGTTCAGCCGCTACTACACCCCTGCCGTCATGGCCATCGCGGCGTTGATCGTGGTGGTTCCGCCACTTGCCATGGGTGGCGACTGGGGTACCTGGCTGTACCGCGGCCTCGCACTGCTGTTGATTGCCTGCCCATGTGCGCTGGTGCTCTCCACACCGGCGGCCATCGCCTCGGGCCTTGCGGTGGCCACGCGACGGGGCCTGCTGATCAAGGGTGGCAACGCGTTGGAAACCATCGGCCGCGTGCGCGCCATTGCCTTCGACAAGACTGGCACGCTGACCGAGGGCAAGCCGCGCATCACCGAGGTCCTGCCCTTCGGGCTGTTCAAGCATCAACAGGTCCTTGCGCTTGCCGCCGCTGTCGAGTCCGGCTCAAACCATCCCTTGGCGAAGGCCATTGTCGCCCATGCCAAGAGCCTGGACGTGGCGATTCCCCAGGCCACGGGCGCATCGGCCATTGCCGGCAAGGCGGTGCGCGCCACCGTGAACGGCAGTGCGCTCGCTGTCGGATCGCCCGCCCATGCGGAACAGACGGCCACGCTGACAGCCGCGCACCGCAGGGAAATCGACAAGCTGGAGGATGGCGGCAAGACCGTGGTGGTCCTGTTCGACGAAGCCAGCAAGAACGTTCTGGGCCTGCTGGCCCTGCGCGACGAGCCCCGCCGCGACGCGCGCGAAGGCGTGGCCCAGCTCAACGCCATGGGCGTGCGCTCGGTCATGCTGACCGGCGACAACCGCCGCACCGCGCAGGCGATCGCCGGCAAGCTGGGCATCGAGTGGGAGGCCGAGCTGCTGCCGCAGGACAAGCTGCGCTTGGTCAACGAGATGAAGCGTGATGCCAAGGTGGCGATGGTCGGCGACGGCATCAACGACGCGCCGGCCCTGGCGACCGCCGACGTGGGTATCGCCATGGGCGGCGGCACGGACGTGGCGCTGGAAACCGCCGATGCCGCGCTGCTCAAGAGCCGCGTCACGGACGTGGCCCACCTGGTGGCCCTGTCGCGGGCGACGATGGCCAACATTCACCAAAACGTCGTATTCGCCATTGGCCTCAAGGGCTTGTTCCTGGTCACCACCGTGTTGGGTATCACCGGCTTGTGGGTTGCCGTGCTGGCCGACACCGGCGCCACGGCCCTGGTCACGCTGAACGCACTGCGCCTGCTGCGCTTCAAGGGCGCGCCGGAGGCCAACCACGGCGACGACGCCGGGCGTCCCACCACCTTGTCCGTGCCGTCTGCCCGCTGAGGCAACAAGAGGGCTTGACCTTGCCGTCGTTGTAACGCCTAGCCTCCACACAAATGTCTGCAGAGCGCTTCGGAAGGGCCGGAGTCCTGCATCCAAGAAAGGGTCACTTCCATGCGTAAAAAAATCAGAATCATTGTGGTGGCAGGCGTCATCGCAGCCGTCGGGGGGATAGCGATCGCTGCCCGCGACGCCAAGGACGAGGGCAAGGCCGCGGCGCCCCCGGCGGGCGCGCCGATGGCGCCGCAGGTGCCCGTGGCCGAGGTCATCACCCGCACGGTCGCGCCATCGGCCGAGTACACCGGCTTCCTGGCCGCGCCCAAGACCGTCGAGCTGCGCTCGCGGGTCGGCGGCGCCGTCGATGCTGTGAGCGTCCCCGAGGGCAGCCTGGTGCGCAAGGGACAACTGCTGTTCCAGATCGACCCCCGACCGTTCCAGGTCACGCTCGACACGGCTGCGGCGCAACTGCAACAGGCCGAGGTGCTGGCCAGTCAGGCCCAGGCCGACTTCGACCGCGCCGAGCGCCTGGTGGCGACCGGCGCTGTCGCGCGCAAGACCTACGACGATGCCGTCTCCGCGCGCAGTGCGCGCCAGGCCCAGGTGCAAGCGGCCAAGGCCGCCGTCGCTGCGGCGCGGCTGGATCTGTCCTACGCCCGCGTCACGGCGCCCATCGCCGGGCGCGTTGACCGCGTGCTCGTGACCGAGGGCAACCTGGTCAGCGGCGGTGTCGCCGGCGCGGCCACGCTGCTGACCACGATCGTGTCCATCGACCCGCTGCACGTGTACTTCGACATCGACGAAGCCACGTACCTCAACGTCGTGAGCCGCTCGCGGCCCGCTGCGGGCGCCGGCGGCAAGGCCTCGCTGCCCGTGCAGGTCGGGCTGACCACGGACAAGGGTTTCCCGCACAGGGGCGCGCTCGACTTCGTGGGCAACACCATTGACCGAAGCACCGGCACGATCCGCGCGCGCGCCGTTGTGCCCAACCCGGATGGGCGCATGGCACCCGGCATGTTCGCCCGGGCCAAGCTGTCCACCGGCGCGGCGCGCGAGGCCGTCCTGATCGACGATCAGGCCGTGGGCACCGACCAAGGGCGCAACTACGTGCTGGTCGTGGGCGAGAACAACCAGGCCCAGTACCGGCCCATCGAACTGGGGCCGGTGGTGGACGGGCTGCGCGTCATCAACGGCGGCCTGCAGGCCGGTGAGAAGATCATCATCAAGGGCCTCGTGCGCCCCGGCATGGCGGTCACGCCGCGCATGGTGCCCATGCAGCCGCCCGCGGCACCGGCCGCCGGCGCGGACCCCGCCAAGGCTGACGGCGCGGCCGGCTCGGCGGAGGCCCGCAAATGAATTTCCCCCGCTTCTTCATCAACCGGCCCATCTTCGCCATCGTCCTGTCGGTGCTGATGCTGATCGCGGGCGCGATCAGCTACTTCCAGCTGCCGCTGAGCGAATACCCGCAGGTCACGCCTCCCACGGTGCAGGTCACCGCTAGCTATCCCGGTGCCAACCCGCAAGTGATCGCCGATACCGTGGCATCACCGCTGGAGCAGGCGATCAACGGCGTAGAAGGCATGATGTACATGCAGTCTCAGATGTCCACCGACGGGAAAATGGTGCTCACCGTCTCCTTCGAGCAGCATATCAACGCCGACATTGCGCAGATCCAGGTGCAAAACCGGGTCTCGCGGGCGTTGCCGCGCCTACCGCCTGAAGTTCAGCGCATCGGTGTTGTCACCGAGAAAACGTCGCCGGACGTTCTCATGGTGGTGCATTTGCTTTCGCCTGGAGGTCGATATGATCCGCTGTACGTCTCCAACTACGCCACACTTCATGTGAAGGATGAGCTGGCTCGTACGCCAGGCGTCGGCGATGTCCTAGTCTGGGGCGCCGGGGAGTATTCGATGCGGGTCTGGCTCGAACCCGCCAAGGTCGCTGCTCGTGGGCTGATCGCGAGCGACGTGGTTGCCGCCATCCGCGAGCAGAACATACAGGTTGCCGCTGGTTCGGTTGGTCAGCAGCCGGATGCCTCGGCGGCGTTCCAGGTCACGGTCAACACTCTGGGCCGACTGTCGAGCGAGGAGCAATTCGGCGAGATCGTCGTGAAGACGGGCGCCGACGGCCAGGTAACTCGCCTGCGGGATGTCGCCCGCATCTCGATGGGGGCCGATTCCTACTCTTTGCGCAGCCTGCTCAATGGCGAGCCGGCGGTGGGGATACAGATCATCCAGAGCCCGGGCGCGAACGCGCTGGATGTGTCTAGCGCGGTGCGCGCGGCAATGGACCGACTTCAAGCTAAGTTCCCCGACGGCATTGAGTATAGGATCGCCTACGACCCCACGGTCTTCGTGCGCGCCTCGCTCCAGTCCGTCGCCGTCACGCTGCTGGAGGCCATCTTCCTGGTGGTGATCGTGGTGGTGCTGTTCCTGCAATCCTGGCGCGCGTCGATCATCCCGCTGATCGCCGTGCCGGTCTCGCTGGTCGGCACGTTCGCGGTGATGCACATGTTCGGTTTCTCGCTGAACACACTGTCGCTGTTCGGACTGGTGCTGTCCATCGGCATCGTGGTGGATGACGCCATCGTGGTGGTGGAGAACGTGGAGCGCCACATAGCGCTGGGCGAATCACCCAAGGACGCGGCGCGCAAGGCGATGGATGAAGTGACTGGCCCGATCCTGGCCATCACCTCGGTGCTGGCAGCGGTCTTCATCCCCTCGGCGTTCCTGTCGGGGCTGCAGGGCGAGTTCTATCGCCAGTTCGCGCTAACCATCGCGTTCTCGACCATCCTGTCGGCGATCAACTCGCTTACGCTGTCGCCAGCGCTGGCCGCCATCCTGCTCAAGCCGCACCACGGCGCGGCCAAGCCCGATCGTCTCACGCGCATCATCGACGGCGTGTTCGGCGGCTTCTTCCGCCGCTTCAACCGCTTCTTCGACCGCGCCTCGAATTCCTACGTCGGGGGCGTGCGCCGCGCGGTGCGCGGCAGCGCCATCGTGCTGCTGCTCTACGTCGGCTTCCTGGGCCTGACCTGGCTGGGCTTCCACAAGGTGCCTGCGGGCTTCGTGCCGGCCCAGGACAAGTACTACCTCGTGGGCATCGCCCAGCTTCCGACCGGCGCCTCGCTGGATCGCACCGAGGCGGTCGTCAAGGAGATGACCAAGATCGCACTGGCTGAGCCGGGCGTCGAGAGCGTGGTGGCCTTCCCGGGCCTGTCGGTCAATGGACCGGTGAACCAGCCGAACACCGCGCTGATGTTCGCCATGCTCAAGCCCTTCGATGAGCGCAAGGACCCGTCGCTGTCGGCCTTCGCCATCCAGGGCAAGCTCATGGGCAAGTTCAGCCAGATCCCGGACGGCTTCGTCGGCATCTTCCCGCCGCCGCCGGTGCCGGGCCTGGGTTCGATGGGCGGCTTTAAGCTGCAGATCGAGGACCGGGCGGGCCTGGGTCCCGAGGCGCTTGCACAAGCACAGGGCCAGATCATGGGCAAGGCCATGCAGGCGCCCGAGCTGGCGAACATGCTCGCCAGCTTCCAGACCAATGCGCCGCAGTTGCAGGTGGACATCGACCGGGTGAAGGCCAAGTCGCAGGGCGTATCGCTGACCGAGGTGTTCGACACCCTGCAGGTCAACCTTGGCTCGCTCTACGTCAACGACTTCAACCGCTTCGGTCGCACCTACCGGGTCATGGCCCAGGCCGATGCGCAGTTCCGCATGCAGGCTGAGGACATAGGCATGCTCAAGGTGCGCAATGCAGCGGGCGACATGATCCCGCTGAGCGCGATCGCGACCATCGAGCGCAGTTCCGGCCCCGACCGGGTGATGCATTACAACGGCTTTCCCTCGGCCGACATCAGCGGCGGGCCAGCGCCGGGCTACTCGTCCGGCCAGGCCACCGCCGCGATTGAGAAGATCGTGAGCGAATCGCTGCCGGACGGTATGACCTACGAATGGACGGACCTGACTTTCCAGGAAAAACGGGTTGGCAACACGGCGATCTACATCTTCGCGCTGGCGGTGCTGCTCGCCTTCCTGTTCCTGGCGGCCCAGTACAACAGTTGGTCGCTGCCGTTCGCTGTGCTGCTGATTGCACCCATGGCGCTGCTCTCGGCGATCGCCGGCGTCTGGCTCTCTGGGGGCGACAACAACATCTTCACGCAGATCGGTTTCGTGGTGCTGGTCGGCCTGGCTGCCAAGAACGCGATCCTGATCGTGGAGTTCGCCCGCGCGAAGGAAAGCGAAGGGGCCGATCCGCTGGCAGCCGTGCTCGAAGCCGCGCGCTTGCGGCTGCGCCCGATCTTGATGACGTCGTTCGCCTTCATCGCTGGCGTGGTGCCGCTGGTGCTGGCCAGCGGTGCGGGCGCCGAGATGCGCCACGCCATGGGCATCGCGGTGTTCGCCGGCATGCTGGGCGTGACGGTATTCGGCCTGGTGCTGACGCCGGTGTTCTACGTTGTGGTGCGCAAGCTGGCGCTGCGCCGCGAAGCGCGCCATGCCCGTGGCGGCATGACCGACCAGCACGCATGACGGCCAGGAGGACATACGACATGAAAACATCTTTCGCATTCACACGACCCGCCAGGACGCTGGCGCCGCTCGCCCTCGCGGCGGCGCTGGCTGGCTGCTCCATGGCACCGAAGTATGACCGGCCCGCAGCGCCGATCGACACGGCCTATCCCTCGGGCGCGGCCTATGTGGAACTGGCGGCCGCGACGCCCGACGACGCGATCACGGCCGAGATCGGTTGGCGGGACTTCTTCCGCGACCCGCTGCTGCAGCAGTTGATCGGCATTTCGCTGGAGAACAACCGCGACATGCACAAAGCCGCGCTCAACGTGGAGGCGGCTCAGGCGCTGTACCGTATCCAGCGTGCCGAGATGCTGCCGAACCTGGGCGTTTCCGCCCGCGGCGCGTCAGAGCGCGTACCGGCCGACCTCAGTACCACGGGGCAAAGCGACGTGCTCCGGCGCTACGACGTGGCCGGGGTGACGGCCGCCTGGGAGCTGGACCTGTGGGGCCGCATCCGCAGCCTCAACGACCGGGCGCTGGCGTCCTACCTGGCCCTCGACGAGACCCGCATCGCCACGCAGATGAGCCTGGTGTCCGAGGTGGCCAGCGCCTACCTCACGCTGCGCGCCGACCAGGAACTGCTGCGCCTGACGAGCGACACCCTCGCCACACAGAAGCGCTCCTATGACCTGACCACCCAACTGGTGGAAGCGGGAAATTCCACGCAGCTCGACCTGCGCCGCGCGGAGATCGCGCTGCGCACCGCCGAGGCCAACCGCGCCGCCTACACGCGGCAGGCGGCCAAGGACCGCAACGCGCTGGTGCTGCTGCTGGGCCAGCCGCTGACGCCGGAGCTGTCCCGGCAGCTTGACGAGGCCGTGGCGCTGCCGGACGACATCGTGCCGACCGACCTGCCGAGCGGCCTGCCGTCCGAACTGCTCGCGCGTCGGCCGGACATCCGCGCCGCCGAGCAGATGCTGATCGGCGCCAACGCCAACATCGGCGCGGCGCGGGCCGCGTTCTTCCCGACGATTAGCCTCACGGGCTCGGCGGGCACGGCCAGCGCTTCGCTGGACGGCCTGTTCGATTCGGGCTCGCGGGCCTGGAGCTTCCTGCCGCAGATCACGCTGCCCATCTTCCGCGGCGGCGCGTTGCGAGCCAATCTGGACGTGGCACAGGTACAAAAGAGGATCGAAATCGCCAACTACGAGAAGTCTATCCAGGCGGCCTTTGCTGAGGTGGCTGACGGCTTGGCGGGCAAGCGCACGCTTGATGAGCAGATCCGCTCGGAGCAGCTCCTGGTAGCGGCTAGCCAGAAAGCCTACCAACTAGCCGAGCAACGCTTCCAGGAAGGCGTGGACGACAACCTCACCTTGCTCGATGCGCAACGCACACAGTACGGTGCGCAGCAGACCCTGGTGCGCACGCGCCTGACGCGGCTGAACAACCTCATCCACCTCTACAAGGCGCTGGGTGGCGGCTGGACTGAGCACACGGTGCAATCGGGCGCCACCGGGCAACCATCCGCCCGGTCGCCGGGATAAGGGCTATGCGCAACGGCGGCGTTCCCCATCGTTGCGCACGGAGAACCGGATGAGGATCGGTGAACTTGCGCGCTTGACGGGCACCCCCCCGGAGAACATTCGGTTCTACGAGCGGGAGGGCCTGTTGCAAGCCCCGGAGCGGTCACGCAACAACTATCGGCGCTATGGCCCGGCCCATGTCGAACGGCTTCACCTGATTCGCAACTACCGTGCCTCGGGAATCGGCCTGGATGACGTGCGCCGCCTACTGGGTTGGGCACATGAGGGGTTCCTGGAACCTGAGCTGCTAAGGCAGGCTGTCCAAGGCCATCTCGCCTGTGTTGAGGAACGCATGGAGCAACTGATCCAGGTGAAAGAGCACCTGCTCGCATTGGCCCTGCACGGTGCTGCTTCCGCCGGGGCTTCCGAGGATGGACCGGCTCGCGATGGTTCGTGAGCATCGCATGTCCATATAACTGAATATATATTCATGCGTGTAATATTTCCGGCCAGACAAACGAATAAGAAAGACGCCCATGACCGACCAGAGCATCACGCGCCGAAACATCGGCGTTCTCACCGCCGCGCAGGCGCTCGGCGGCGCCAGCGCGCCCATCGTGATGTCGCTGGGTGGGCTGGTCGGCCAGCAGCTTGCCAAGAATTCGGCCTGGATCACCTTGCCCGTGAGTCTGTTCGGCCTGGGTCTTGCCATCGGCACCTTGCCTGCCGCCTTCATCATGCGGCACCATGGCCGCCGCAACGGATACGTGGTGGGGGTCGGCTTCGGCGTGGCCTCGGGCCTGATCGCCGCGTTGGGCATCATGCTGGCCTCGTTCTGGATCTTCTGCGCCGGCACCTTCCTGGCGGGCTTCTACGGCGCGTATGTGCAGAGCTACCGCTTCGCAGCCGCCGACACCGCCGAGGACGCGCTTAAGGCCAAGGCCATTTCCTGGGTCATGGTGGGCGGTCTCGCGGGCGCCATCATCGGGCCGCAGTTGGTGATCTTCACGCGCGATGCGGTAGCGGGCACGCCCTACGTTGGCAGCTTCCTCAGCCAGGCGCTGCTGCCGCTGATCGCCTTGCCGATCCTGCTGATGCTGCGCACGCCGAGCCAGACCCAGGCCGAAGCAGTCGCCGATAGCGGTCGGACGGTGCTGCAGCTCTTGGCGATGCCGCGCTATCTGCTGGCCGTGGCTGCGGGCGTGGTGTCCTATGGGGTGATGGCGTTCGTGATGACGGCCGCGCCGGTGGCGATGGTCAACCACGGGCATTCGGTGGACAACGCCGCCCTAGGAATACAGTGGCACCTGCTGGCGATGTTCGGGCCGAGCTTCTTCACCGGGCGACTGATGGTGCGCTACGGCAAGGAGCGCGTGACCGCCGTCGGCATGGTGCTGCTCGCCGCCTCCGGGGTGGTGGCCCTGGGCGGGCTCGGCCTGTCCCACTTCTGGGGCTCGCTGGCGCTGCTGGGCATCGGCTGGAACTTCAGCTTCATCGGCGCGACGGCGATGGTCACCGATTGCCACACCCCGGCCGAGCGCAGCAAGGCGCAGGGCATGAACGATTTCTTCGTCTTCGCCGCCACGGCGGCCGTGTCGTTCCTCGCGGGATCGATCCTGCACAGCTCGGGCTGGCAGGCGGTCAACTGGATGATCTTCCCGGCCCTGGCGCTGATCCTGGTGCCGCTGCTGTGGCAGGCCGCGCGAAAGCCGGCGCTGCCAGCTCCGGTCTGATCGGAGCGGTGCAAGAGGCGCTCCGCGCAGTGGGTCGCCTCGGCCGCTACAGCACCTGCTTCCACTGGCGCAGCCTCGACAGCGCGTCGTCGTAGGCGGTGGAGGTGAAGAACTGGATCTTGCGCCCGAGGGTCTTCATCGGGCTCAACGCGGGATCGAAAAGCGAGGCGTTCGAATGGTGCGCCACGCAGTCGAGCACCCGGTCCTGTCCCTCCGTGAGCATGGCTTCCAGCTCGCGAAGGTCTCTGCCCGCGAAACGGCGCTGGAAGCCGGCAGAAAGACGCTCGGCCCGCTGCGCCATCGCACTCGGCGAGTAAAAGGACGCCGAAGGTCCAGGCGTCCGATCATGCGCGAACTGCAGGATCATCGTGTTCCAGACGATGACGTCCACCAGGACCATCGCAGCGTTGGTATGCAGGCGCGGCTCCTGCCAGATCATGGCCGTGTGCCGGTAGTGGCTGGCGGGAATGGTGGCAGCTTCTACCCCGAGCTTTCGGTGGCTGGCGCGAACCTTGTCAAGGAGTTCCTGCTTCGTGGTTGGTAGTTTCATTCGGGATTTCTATTTCATCGAGACAAGGCTCGATAACCGGCGTGTCAGATATTCATCAAGTCACCAGCGCAATTACCTTGGATTGAGGAAAAGCGCTTGCCTCACCGCTGCGCTGGCGGCGCCGAGGGCTTGTGCATGATGAAGCGGGACATGTCGGTGATTTCCTGTTTGCGGATTTACGTTACTGCTGAAGCTGCTTCTGCATGGTGTTGTGGTTGTAGTAGTCGCTGGCATAGACAATCTTTCCGTTCGAAACACGGAAGAAGCTCGCGCCGAAATAACTGATGGTCGAACTGGAGGGCGACGTCCCGCCATTGCTGTTCTTGGTGGCGGTGAATTCCCACTCGATCGCCACACCATCGCCGGAGGCAACCGGCTGCGAACGGATTTTCATTTTTCGGTCGGGCAGGATTTTCATCAGAAACTGCGAGACTTCGGTAATGGCTTGAGGCCCAGTGCGGGACGCTTCATTGCTGGTATTGAAATAGACGACGTTGGAATCGAGCACTTTTTCCATCGCGTCGGTTCGCCCGCCATTCCAGGCGTCAAGGTATTGCCGGACCACCTTCACGTTCTCTGGCTCATCTGCCGCCTGCGACGTGACGCTATAGGCGAGTGAAGCCAGCCCGAGGAATATCGCTCCCAAAGCCTGCACCGGACGGCAGCGCAAGCCGTCTGAAGAACGAAGGGGCCTGAATGACAGGGCGTGCTGCATGTTGTTCATGGTCGAAATACTCCAAAAGGTGTTGAAAAAAATCCCGCTCGCACGGGCGTGGTGGAAAATCGCATGTCGCGCGCAACGAAGCACAGGCCGTCGGCAATTGCTCTTTTGTCAAATACATAGAATCATCCTATGTATAAGGCCTGAGTTGCTACAATCGAGGTCCGATGGGCTCCCGTCTCTACGTCATTTGAGAACCGCGATGAATAACCGCTTCACACTCCCACAGGCGCCGCGGCGTTCGCTCGTCGATTCGACGATTGAGCTGATCCGCGGCCAGATCGAGGGAGGCGCCTGGAAGGTCGGCGAGCGCATCCCCAGGGAGCAGGAACTGGCCGAGATGCTGGAGGTTGGCCGCAACACGGTGCGGGAAGCCATTCGCGTGCTCTCGCACGGCCAGGTCCTGGAAGTCCGCCAGGGTGATGGCACCTACGTGCGAACCAATATCGATCCGGCCGAGGTCATGCGCCGTGTCGGGCGTTCCGGCTTGCGAGAGCACTTCGCGTTGCGCTGCATGCTGGAAACCGAGGCGGCCAGGTTGGCCGCGGTGCATCGGTCCAAGGCGGACGTTGGGCTGCTGCGCCGACTGTTGAAGGCCCGCGGCGAGCAGGAGCAACACGCATCGAGCGCGGCCTTTGCCGAGGCCGATACGGCTTTCCACTGCGCGATCGCCGGGATGTGCGGCAACGGCGCGCTGGCTGAGCTGTACCGCTACTTCGCGAACTCGGTCCGCATGAACACGCTGACTGCGCTGAAGGACAAGGAACTGCCCGAGCCGGGTCTCGCGACCCATGAGGCGATCGTGGATGCTATCGAGCGCCAGGATGGAGAAGCAGCTGCGGCGGCTGTGCGGAACGTGGTCGCTCCGCTGATTGCGGCACTTGAGAAATCGGGTTGATCCGAGCGCGACTCCCGCGCTGGCAATGCCGCTTTCCATCGAGCAGCCGGTCGCCGGCCCCGTTGATCGGAACGCGGGTTGTTTCCCGGAGAGCACGCGGTAGCCGGTCCTCATGGATAGGCCCTTGGTGCGCTACAGCGACCGGACGGTGCTGTTCATATCGAATCTTCGACGCGACCACCCGCCAGGACATACCGGGCCAGCGCCTCGGCATCGGCGTGGGTGGCCCGGGTGGACTGCGGTGTACCGAAAGCCTGGACGAGCTTTGGCAGCATGGCCTCCAACTGGGCTCGCTTATCCGAATCCGGTTCGACGTGGATGAGCGCGAGCAATGTGCCGCCAAGCGTCTCCTTGTGAGTCTTCAGCCAGACGCCGCGCTGAGCGCGATCGTCGAGAGTCTCTTCTGGCCCTCCCGCGACGTAGATAAGCACGAAGGGCTTTCCGCAGGCGACGAGTTCATCCATTTCCGCGCACCAGGCGCTGCTGTATCCGTTGTAGATGCTTGCGCCGTCGAAGCGGACGATGGGGAAATCGCTGGTGTCGTGAACTTTCGGTTGCTGGGACATGATCCTGGACTCTCGCTATTAACGTCCTAACATCCTACCTTTGTTGAGAATTACTTGCAACTGAAATGGGCATGGGCACACCGCCGTGCAGCGCCAAGTGACGGGCGAAATAAGGGCTTGACCTTCCAACAATGGGAGGCCCTACAGTGAACCCATCAACCTCATTCAAGGAGTTTTTTCATGAAGGTCAACAAGTTCAGCCTCTTGTTCATTGCGGGCGCCGTCGTGGTCGCCGCCGGCCTGATGGCCGTCCAGAAGAAGGTGGTCGTCCCGTCGGGTGAAGCGATGCAGGCCAGTGCGGGCGGAGGTCACCAAGGGCACGCGATGCCCTCCAGCGCCTCGGCCAATGACAGTCCTTCCACGACCGCGTATCGCGCCGTGAACGACCAGATGCACGCCGGGATGGGAGCGCAGTTCACTGGCAACGCCGACGTCGATTTCATGCGTGGCATGATCCCGCACCACCAGGGCGCGATCGACATGGCCAAGGTGGCGCTGCAGTACGGCAAGGACCCGGAGGTTCACAAGCTGGCCCAGGAGGTCATCACCGTGCAGGAAGGCGAGATCGCCATGATGAACAAGTGGCTGGGCGACAACGGCCAGCAGGCGGCGGCCGGCAGCTCGGGCGATGCCTCGACGGCCGCCTACCGTGCCGGCAACGACCGCATGCATGCGGACATGATGATCGACTTCAGCGGCGACGCCGATGTGGACTTCATGCGCGGCATGATCCCGCACCACCAGGGTGCGATCGACATGGCCAAGGTGGCGCTGCAGTACGGCAAGAACCCGGAGGTCCGCAAGTTGGCTCAGGAGGTCATCTCCGCGCAGGAAGGCGAGATCGCCATGATGAAGAGTTGGCTTGTCGCTCGGGGCAAGTGAAGGCACGACCATGAACCAAGCCAACACCCCGCGCATCCTCATCTATAGCACTCCAACTTGCCCGGACTGCCGGGCACTAAAGGAGTGGTTGTCCCAGCAGGGCATCGCGTTTGAAGAGCGCGACCTGACCGACCCGAAGATTTCCGCGGAGGCCAAGTCACGAACCGGCGTGCGCGTGGCCCCGATCACGATCGTCGGCGACGAGGTCTTCTATGGCACCTTCGCGAGCCAGAAGCCGAGGCTGATGAAGGCGCTCGGTCTTCAGTGAGCCGCTGAAGGAAGACCGTGGTCACGGGCGGAGTCGCCGGTGCGGACCCCGGTCGGACCCTGTAAGCGCTGTTGTGGACGCGTCTGCACGCAAAGCTCAAGACCGTGAGGCATTCTTCGCCGACGACGCTCGGCGCTTTCGCCTGCGGTCGTTGACATCACGAGAGGAATTTTTATGCGATCGACATCATCAGCCACCTCCCTGCACGTCGCCATTTCCGAGGGCATCACAGTCGCCAACGACCTGCCGTTCGTGCTGTTCGGCGGCATCAACGTCATCGAGGATCTCGATACGACCCTGGCTGCGGCTGAGCACTTCGCGGAGGTGACGCGCAAGCTGGGGATACCCTTCGTTTTCAAGGCGTCGTTCGACAAGGCCAATCGCTCGTCGATCCATTCTTTCCGAGGTGTCGGCCTGGAGGAAGGGCTGCGGGTCCTCGATGCGGTCAAGTCGCGGTTCGGATGCCCAGTCTTGACCGACGTGCATGAGGTTGAGCAGGCCATGCAGGTCGCTGCCGTTGCCGACGTACTGCAAGTTCCGGCCTTCCTGGCCCGGCAGACCGATCTGGTGGCCGCCATTGCCCGCACCGGTCGGGTAGTGAATGTCAAGAAGCCGCAGTTCCTCAGCCCGGGCCAGATCAGGCATGTCGTCCACAAACTGCACGAGGCTGGCAACCCGCGCGTCCTGCTGTGCGAGCGTGGCACGCAGTTCGGCTACGACAATCTCGTCGTGGACATGTTGGGCTTCCGCGAAATGAGCGTTGCCAGCAGTGGCCTGCCACTGGTGTTCGACGTAACCCATAGCCTGCAGCGGCGAGAAGCGGATGCGTTGGCTTCGGGTGGGCGTCGCCAACAGTTGCCCGAACTCGCGCGGGCCGGCATGGCGGTCGGCATTGGCGGTTTGTTCCTCGAAGCACACGCCGACCCGGCGCATGCACGTTGTGACGGACCCAGCGCTCTGCCACTGGACACGCTCGAACCGCTGCTGCGGCAGGTCAAGGCGGTGGACCAACTCGTCAAGTCGTTCGAGCCTCTTCGGATCGACTGAAGCTTGCCACCCGTTCAAACAGAACGTGTGGCACTTCCCCTCTTAGTCGGCTATTTGAGCGACAGATAAGGATTGTTCGGTGGAACGGCATCGAATATGTGCGATGGGTCTTCGAGCAAATAGCCATGCACCTGGCGCGTTTTGCGCGGTCCCATGACCTCGCACGTCCTGATGTTCAGACCCGATGGCTGTTTCCTGTGGAGTCCGAGTTTTTCAAAGCGCTTCTGCACCCACTGCCAGTCCTGCAGGGCCGCGTCCTTCGCAAGCGGCCCAATGGTTGGATGCTCTTGTGCGTAGCGCTGGAAAACACCAGGGCTGATCAGGTAAACCGTGTCGGACACGGTATGTACCAGGGCCTTGGCGTCATTGATGATGAGCTTGCGGGTCTGGACGGCCTGTTTCAGCCAGGCCATGAAATGCTCGCCCGATGGCCGCCCGGTAAATGAGGCGAAATCGTGCGGCGCAGGCGCGGCGGTCGGCGCCGAAGGACCTGGGGCCGATGCGGGAGGGTCGAGCGGCACCGCTGCATCGTCGGCACCCTCTGGCGGGGCTTCGACGGACTGCTCCGGCTCAGGCGTTGTCTCGAACATCGCCAGCATGCTTTCCAGTGGGTCGGCCGGATTGCGCTGCGTGCTGGGAGGTATGGCGTGACTTCCGCCCGACTGATCTGGACGGCTGCTTGCTGCGGGCTCCTTCTCCGTTGCCACCGCTGCTCCAGGTAGCAATGCAGCGTCGGGTGCGGACGGGCGCGGCCCGTCCTCGGCCTCGCCGGCGTTGTCCACGGTCACGGTTCCCGCAAATGGGCTGGGTCGCTCCGAGGGCTCCCAGATCAGCGCCGGGGCCAGGCGCAGGAGCGTGAAGGCATGGGACCAGCCACTCTCACTGGTAATAGTTGCGCGCCAGATGGCCTTGCCGGAGGCGGTGGGCTGCAACATGGCATGATCCTGTAGCACGTTGAACACGGCCGTGTTGTTCGCGGGGATGCCATCGACCCCCTGGGACAGCAGGTGCGCGCGCAGCTTGTCCGAGACTGTCTTGCTCACCAGCCACAGCGCGTCCTCGGTGAGCCAGCCATCGGAGGCCTCCGGCTGGTTCAGTTTCAGCTCTTCCTTGAGCAGGTAGCGCAGCCCGTTGACCAGCTTGCGTTGGAGCGAGTGCTTGGGCGCGGCCATGGCGCGCGCGGGATCGCCGCCCAGCTCCTGGGCGACGGAGGCGCGGTCGGCCTGCACGACAAGCTCGCCCAGAACCCCGGCGTGCTCGTACTGCCCAGCCAAGACGTAGAGCAGCGGCGCCCACAAGGATGGATAGCCACTGAGCCAGTCCAGCAGATCGCGATTGAGCAATTGCTGGTACAGCAAGCCTGTCGCGGCGCTATGAAGCCGGTACTCGCGGTCGTCGCGGTAGCGGAAGCGGTACGGTTGGCGCAGCGGGCCGTGCCATGGGTGCCAGGTGCTGCCGTCGGCCAGCTCGACGTGCAGATCGACGGCCACCTTGCCGATGTCATGGAGCAGTGCGGCATAGGCGACGGCCGCAGTCCAGGCTTCGGCCTGCGCCGCCTGGTCTTCGGGGCTGGCCCCGATGGGCAGCAGATGGGACTGCCGCAGCTTTAGGCTGTAGGCGACGATTTCGAGGCCATGGTCGAGCATGCCGCCCGGGTAGGCATGGTGATGCGCTTCGGAAGCCGGGAAGGCCTGGACCAGCTCGGCGTAGCGCTCCAGCGGCGCGCGGTACAGGGAGGCGAACTGCTTGCGCGAAAGCGAGGTGCGCTGCCAGATGTGTTCCAGCAGCTTCTGCCGGCGCGGGGTGGCGAGCAACGATGCGGCCGACTCCGGCCGCATCAACCCTTTCGGGAGGTCGGTGGCGGGTGCTGGCGACGGCGCGGCAGCGACCGGGGGCCGTTTTCGCTGGAACAGGGAGAGCATGTCGGTGTCCTGATGGCGGGCCGGGCGGGAGGCCTTTTGGCCTTTTCAAGGTAGGGCCTTTCCCCTTGCACCCCATTCCCTTGCCGTTTCGACCCTTTGGCCTTTAACCGTTTCGGTATAGCGGGGCCTGGGCTGCGGCTCCAGCGTCAATGCGGAACCCGCACGAATGGATTAGACGGCGACCTGGCGCTGGGCCCCGGCCTATGCTGCCGGGGCGCAACACCGCCAGGTAGGCTCCCACCCGGGCGACTAAGTTGACAAATGCGACAAAGGAGACTAGAGTGAATCCTGTCTCAAACCTACCTGGGAGCTGACCATGCCCACTGCGATCGAATTCATTGCCGACCGGCTGCCGCGAGTCACGGTGGAGGATGTGCGACGCTTCGCCGATACCGTCGAAATCCGGGATGCACCGGCGTTCGCGGCTGAGTTGCAGGCGTTCATCCACGAGCGCGTGGAGGCGGTGACGCTGCCCGCCAACCTGGAAGGTGAAACGGTGGCGCAGGCCTTGCAGCGCAAGGCGGCCGCGTTGCGCTCCGACACGCGCTGGACACCGGCTGAAACCGATGTCCAGCGAGGCCGCGCCTTGCTGCTGGAAGCCTTCAACCAGCCGGACAACCTGCCGCCTGCCGAGTTCGCCAAGCTGGCGGACAAGTCGCGCCAGCAAATCTACAAGGACATCCTCGCCCGTCGGCTGCTGGCGCTGAACGTGGGGCCGCGCGGCCAGAAGCTGCCCGACTGGCAGCTCGACCCGGTGAAGCAGCAGTTGACCCAAACCGTGCTCCAGGAGGTCGAGGGCATCGACCACTGGACGATCTACCGCGCGCTGTCCGAACCCCTCGAAGGCCTGGGTGGTCGCTCGCCCGTGGATGCGGTGACGCATGGCACGATCGATGACGTGGCCGAGGCCGTGTTCAACGTGCTGGGCGTCCAGGTGCATTGAAGCGAGACCGCCATGAGCCACGAGCTGCCTTCGTTCCTGATCGATGCCGGTGAACTGCTCCAGCATGTGAGCCGCGTCGTCTATCGGGGCAGCCCGCTGTACTATGGCCGCAGCAGCACGAATCGCTACGATGACCCAGCGGGGGCCTACGGCGTGCTCTACCTGGGGCGCGACCTGCCCACGGCGCTGATGGAGTCGGTGTTTCACAAGCACCAGTGGCTTGCGGACACGCAACGCTCGATCGCGCTGAAAGAAGTCCAAGCCCGGATGGTGCGCGCAGTAGGCGTGATGGACGACGTGTTTCTGGCCGATCTCACGGCGCAGGGCGTCATGGCGGGCTACTTCGGCCTGAACCTGGAGCAGTTGGCCAGCCGCGACTACACGCACACGCAGCGGGTGTCCGCCCAGGTGCATGCGATGCTCGGAGATGATGGCCAGGCGCTGTTCGACGGGGTGCTCTATCCGTCGCGCAACAACTATCCCGCCAAGAGCATCGCCCTGTTCGAGCGTGCGGGAGCGAAGGTTGGCGTCATCGAGGACATCGACCTGGTGGACCATGTGGACTGGCCGCGTTTCGTTGTTACCTACCGCATCGGCGTTGAACCCGACCCCGGCCCGGTGGGGCCGGATGACGAAGCGTCCTGAAGCAGCAAGAAAACACATTGAAGCCGCAAACCGAATGAAGTGGAGCAAACTGGAATAGGCATTCCTCAACAGCAGGAGACGACCATGAACACGACGACCCGCACCAGCACCGCAGAACGCCTCGGCCGCGCCTTTGGCCGCGGATGGCGTGCCTATGCGCGACGCGAACGGCGGGCGTCGAACTGGTTGGTGTCCAAGGGCATGCCGCGAGCTGGCGCTACCGCGCTCGTGTGGGTAGCCAAGCTGGCTGTACTGGGGGTGCTGCTCTACGTTGCGTTTTGGTTTGCACTCGTGATGCTGGGCGTTGCGGCGGCGGGATGGGCTGCTGCTGCAAATACTTCGGATGAGGACGAGTGGCCTTTCACCGACCTCACCGAGCTGCGCAAGACGCCGGGCTACGATCCCAACCTGTACAACGACACGTCGCACGAGTTGTACACCGACGACTGACCGGCCTCGCGCTATTTCAGTTTTCCTCCGGTGAGCGCCCCGGCACCCTTGCCGCCAGCTTGGCCGGCGCTCTTGCTGCCATCGGAAAGTCCCTGGATGACGTGCCCGGCCCGAATCCCAACCCAGGTAAGGCTCGCCAGCCAGAATCCCGGCAGAACCAGGAACATCGTGCCCATGACGAACATCAGGAGCATGTCGCCGAAGGCGTTGTTCAACCCTACCAGCGGGTCAAAGTTGGTGTGCGGCCGGTTCCAGCCAAAGCCCCAGCCATAAAGCGCGTCCAGAATCGTTGAATCGATCCAGCGTGCGAGCTGGAACCAGAAGTCCGTGAAGAACAGCGCGAACTGCACGACGCTGACGGTGACGACCGTCTTCAGGTCGTAGGTGCCCACAACCAGCACGAGCGGGATGCAGATGACCAGCGCCATCTTCAGTAAGGCGAGGATCATGGGCAGGGATTGGCGCACGACATCCATGGCAGGAAACGCGGCAATCGCGCCGACTGCCATCCCCACGTCGCCCGTGGCGCGCGTCACGATGTTCGGCAGGGTCTTGTCGATCTGGCCGCTGTAGTCCGTATAGACGCTGCCCTGGTTCAGTTTCTGCTGCCGCGGTGACGCGATGGCGCGGATCACCGAATCGTCCACCTCGGCCCGGCTGAGGAACCCGGCCCAGCCCGCCAGGCGATTCAGCAGGGTCGGGTCCACTTGCCCCAGCAGCCGCGCGCGCAGGCCGTTGCTGCCGTCTGACCACCACTGCCTGCAGGTCGGGTAGCCGCCACCATTGGCAACCTGCGCGAGGCCTGCATCGCGGGTGTCGTCATAGGGCCATGCCTCGCGCGCCGTGCTGGAGCGGTAGCTGTCGTAGTAGCCACCCGTGTCCGTGAAAAAGCGCGAGCCGATCCAGGTTACGTCGTGCATCTGCTGCTCATCGAGATCCGGGCGCTGCATGAACAATTTGGCCCGCGCAGGCCCATAGCAATCCCGCGAGAAGTCCGCGACCTCCTGAGCCAGTACCGGGTCGTCAATGCGGGTCGCGTCGATCTCCATCCTCATCTGCCGCAGGTCCGTACCGCACGGGATCGCCGCTACCGAGGCGCTCGTGACGGCGCGCGAGAGCGCGTGCATGAAAGCCCACCAGACCGGCACCTTCGCCGACTGGTTGTTGATGGTGCTGAAGGACTGCGACCAGCCGGTTTCCGTGGGCTGCGGCACGCTGACCTGGCACTGCGCCGAGCGCGAGCTGTCGTACTGGATGGTGCTGAGGTCCACGTCGATGAACGGAATGCCCGCGAACATCACCACCACGATCGCGACGAACACCCGGTTCTCGATACGGGCGGCACTCAGAACGCCTTTGTTGCCCTCGTCAGCGCCTTCCGCGCGGGCCTTCAGCCACTCCTGCACGACGATGGCGACGAAAGGCAGCGCGAACACCCCGCTGGACACCAGCACGGCCCAGATACCGTTGTTGACGATCCAGGACACGAGGGTGAGGTAGTACTCCAGATAGTCGGTCGTGAAGAGCGTCATGGCCCCGATCTCCCCTCAAGCGGCCTGCATCAACAGGCTGGCTTCCAGCGCGACGATGGCGACGACGCCGGCGACCTCGGTACGGATCAGCCGGCGCCGCGCCTGCCCATCTGTCCCGCTTTGGTCTTCGCGGGCCAGCACCCGGCGGCGCATCCAGAACCATCCATAGGCCGTTGCCGCGTACACGCACAGCCGCCAGATGAAGAAATACCCTGCGGAGGCCGCCAGCCACCGTTCCCAGCCTGCAACGCTGCCGACCAGGTTGATGCCCGCGACGTTCGCCCCCACTGCGGCGGCAACGATAAGCACCAGCCACAGCAGCGTCTTCGCCGCGCGCCGGCTGAACAACCAGCGCAGCGGCCGCCAGGCCATGCGCGCCGGGCTCATGGCCGACTCCCCGGATTGCCCTTCTGGAGCTGGTCGAGACGGTCCGGCACAGGATCGCCCTCGTAGATGCCGCGCGAACCGGCCGCGCGCGCGCCGTGGCGCTGGATGATCGCCATGGGCGAGTTGTTCGCCAGTTCGCGCCGCAGCTCCAGTTCGGTCTTGAGGTTGCGAATCTCACGGTCGAGCGTGTCGCTCTCGTGGTTCACCGCCTCCACGGCAAGTTCGTTCGCCGCGACGTTGGGCTCCTTCTTGCCCGTGAGCAGCGTGCGCTGCAGCAGCAGCGCTTTCTCCAGCACGGATGCCAGCGCGACCTCGGACGCGAGGCGCTGCGACAGCAGGTGCTGGTCGGGCTCGTCGCGCAGCGCCTCGATCACGCCGCGCGTGATCGGCAGCGACGCACTGCCAGCTTCGCGCAGGTTCTCCGGCGTCGTGTTCTTGGCCTTGGTTACCAGGTCCTGGAGCGCCTGCAGCTTGGCGTCGTACTCCTCCTGGATCAGCGGCGTGAGCCCGACGCCCGGCGTCGTCTCGGTCTTGGTGCAGGCATCGCACGTGCGCTGCTCCTTCTCGCCGAGCACGCGCGTGGCCCACTCGACGGCAGCCTGCGGCGAGGTCCAGGTCTGGCACGAGAGACTGCTGCAACTGGCCGGCGCAATGGACGAGGTGTCGGTCACGCCGCGGCCGTTGACCAGGTTGTAGCCAGCGCGGGTGACATCGCCGACGACCTTGATCGCGGGCTGGCCGGAGCCGCCCGCGTTGCTGCCCCCGACCCACGGCACGCCGTCATTGCCGCGGCGCGTCTCGGCCTGCTCGATGGCCGAGACCGCATCCGTGCTCGACACGGCATCGCGCAGCGCCAGCCCTTCGGCCATCTGGCTCCAGCCGAGTTGGCCGCCCGCCGTTTCGGCCATCTTCTCGGCCATGGCACGGCACGTCAGCTTGCTGCGGTCGAAATCCAGCCGCGCCTGCAGCACGCCATTGGTGAGCAGGTTGTACAGACCGGGATCGGCCCGCTGGATGATCAGTGCGGGCAACGATGCCACCGCACTGGTGGCACTCTGGATCACCGACGACATGATTTGCTGGAAGCCGTTGGTAATGCCGTTAAGTTGGTTCTTCAACGTGGTCTGGATGCTCATGTCGCCGCAGATCAAGTTGCTGTTCCAACCCACGCCGACACCGATGGAGCGCATGCCGGCTGCACGTCCCATCGACACGGCGTTGCCGCCACCGATCGAGTACATGACGTCATCGCCGATGACGCTGCCGCTGGTCTGGTATCCCAGTTGACCCCAGGCCACGCCGCTGCCCAGCGCGAGCGCGCCGGCCAGTGCCAGGACGATCTCCGTGCGACGTACCCGGCGGGAGAACGGATTGAATGCAGGACGGAACTTCATGGCACCCCCTCAGAGGAAATCGACGCTGCCCAGGAACACCTGGCCCCGGCGCTCGCAGCAGGCATACGGCCGCCACAGCGCCCATGCGTAGTCGCCTTGCTGGGCCTGGGTAAGGAAGCCGCTGCGCGGGAAGACCGTGCAGGACGAGGACAGGACGGGCGTGAGTTCTTGCCACTTGCCGGTCGAGGCATCGCCCTCCATCAGCGCGCCGGCCGGCCAGTAGCCGTCACGGGAGTTGGCAAGCAACGGCTGATAGACGTGGATCTGCCCGCGGCGCGTGACCACATCGCCCGCACGCTGGGCCACCACTGCGCCGGCCTTGAAGTCGTCGGTCTGGTGCAGGAAGCCGCCACGGGGATACACGTTGCCCCAGAGATTCATCGTGGTACGGGCACCGACTTCGCGCCGGCCCGGAATCAGCGCTTCCGGGTAGGCCATCTCGGGCACGTTGTAGCGCCAGGCCAGCGTATCCAGGGTGCTGAGCAAGTACGGCATAAACGCCGTGCCCGCGCCCTCACAGAAGTAGCCTGACGAAGAGACGAACTGGTTGAACACCTCTGCGCCGGGGTGACCGATGACATCCGCGTTCTTGAATTTGGCGAGGCTGTTTTCGTGATCCTCGTTCGTCGTTCCGTCGCCGCCAGCTTGGGCGGACGGGTTGGGCGTGCTCATTGCCTGGACTTCGACCCAGGGGTTTTCTCCGGTATTCGAGTACGACGACACCACTGCATCGGGGATGTAGTGGCGCACCTTGATCGACGTGCGCACGGTGCAGCCCGTCCATGTGCAGTAGAGCCAGTAGCAGATGCCGACGACGCGGTATTCGAGGCAATCGGGCGATGCCACCGAGCCGATGATGGTCGCTGTATTGAGGGCGTAGCTGCCCGTGGCGCTGAGCAGCAGCAACGAAGCCACGCCAGCGCGCAGGCGGCGCATCAGGTCGAATGGTCGGGTCACGGCTGGGTCCTCCGGTGCTGCTCGATGCGCGCGACAGCGCGAGCCACATCCGGCTCGCCATAGACCACATAGCGCCTGTCCACCACCACGGCCGGGAGGCTGGTGATGCCGAGGCTCCATGCGTCGGTAACGCCTTGGTATGCGGAAGCGATGCGTCGCTGCAGATCGGCACCGCCGCCATTCAGCCGGCGCTTGACGATGGCCGTCGCCTGTTCGGGGTCGGTGGGCAGTCCCGCGGAAAGCTCCGCTTCAATCCTGTGGGCTTCGTCCAGCTCGATCAGCCGCTCGCCGCCCATGGTCTTGACCGGGTGGCGGCTGTCGGTGACGACCACCACGTCGGCGGCGAAGGTGGCCGGGCTGAAAACGGCCAGGGCTGCCGGCAGCGCCACGGCCCGGCCGAGGGTTCGCCAGCCCGGCGCGAACCTGGAAAGGGATGCTGTCATGTCGCGTGCCCTTGAAGTTGATCAGAGCAGTAGTCAAACGCGAAGCCGACGCGGCCCCAACAAACAATGCGCATCGCGCACTGCCCGCATACCTGCTTGTCTCGCGCCCATGAAAAAGCGGAGGCCGAAGCCTCCGCGTGGATCAGGGAGCCGATGCCGTCGCTACAGCAGGCCGGATTCCGCGAACGAGTACGGCGTGCCCTGGCCGACGATGAGGTGATCCAGCACCCTCACGTCGATCAGCGACAACGCGGCCCTCAGCGTTTGGGTCAACGCACGGTCCGCGCTCGACGGCTCCGTGCAGCCCGAAGGGTGTTGGTGAGAAAAAATGACCGCTGCCGCATTCAGTTCCAAGGCACGCTGCACGATCGGACGCGCATGCACCGAGGTCGAATGGATCGTGCCTCTGAACATCGGCTCGTAGGCCAGCACCTCGTGCATGCTGTTGAGGAACACGATGGCGAAGACTTCATTGGGCTCGGCGGCCAGTTTCAGGCGCAGGTAGTCCTTGACGGCGGCAGGCCTCTCCAGGGATGGCCCCTTCTTGAAGACCCGCTGCTCCAGCAGCGCGATGGCTTGCCGGATGATCCAGTCATCGGATTGGGACATGGGGGCAAAACGTGGCTCCACGCAGGAGTCGTTGGCGACGAGAGACATGGCGGACCTCCAGAAAGTGAGCGGAGGGCGCCACCCTGGGAGGGCAAGCCCTCCTGGGGATGGAAACAGCGGAACAAGGTGCATCCATCACCGCGCGGCGGTGATTGTTCGCGGCCAGGATGCGAAAGCGAACGGGTAGCGGTCAGCGCGGCGAGCCGCGCCGTAGCCTTCAAGACCGAGGGCTACCTGGGCATGTCGCCGACAACGTCGGCAGGCATTTCGGATGTGGGGGTGGCGGGCGAACCCGGCGCGTCGCTGGCCATTTCCCCGGCCGCCAGCAGGTCCATGGCCGAGAGCAAGGCATCGCCCTCGATCGGCCCCTGCAACAGGATGGCCTGGCCCGTCTGGCGATCGAGCAGTCGCAGCGACGGCGTGGCGGTCACGCCGCTCTTGGTGGCTTCCGCGGCCTGCGCGCGGATGGCCACGTTGGGGCGCTCGCTAGCCATGCACTGTTCGATGGCTGACGTTGTTTCGGGGTAACGCAAGCCATCGGGCAAGCCCTGGCCGTCGCTGCGCGTGTGGGCATAGACCCATTCGACCGCCTGCCAGAACGCCGCATGCCCGCCCGCTTCGGCGGCGCACTCGGCCAGACGTGCCTCGGCCGACGCGGCAGGCTCGTGCGCGGCCAGCGGCTGGTGATGCCATTGCAGCGCCACGTCGGTGTTGTTGCCGACCCAGCGCTTGAGCTGCGGGAAATACTCCCGGCAGAACGGGCATTCCAGGTCGGCATAGAGCGTCAGCGTGAAACGGCCTTCCGGGTTGCCCATCTGCCAGGGTGGCCCAGCGACCTGCGCCGTGCTGACCGGCGCGCGCGACGGCGCTGAGGATTCGCCGGGCGTCCGGGACACCAGCCAGATCAGCAGCAGCGCGACCAGCGCAGCAGCCAATACCCAGGGCCAGCGAGGCCGCCAGCGGCGACGGCGGAACGCCTGGACCTGCATCGGAATGGAAGGACGTTTCTGTTCCATGGCGTTCTCCGGTTTACGACAGTTCCAGGGCCGGCGACTCGATGCCGCGGGCCTGGTCGATCTTCTCGGCCACCTTGAAAGCCGCTTCCAGTTCGGTGCAGCCGTACTGCTGCATGAGCTGGTAGCGTTCGGCCTTCTCCTCGGGTTCTGTCTGCGCGAGGGCGAGGTACAGGGACGGCGGCACGGCGCGGAACAGCACTTCCATGCTCTTGGAGAGGATGACGCCTTCGGTGAATTTCCCCGCTTCCTTGCGCGCCGAAAGCATCAGCGCCTTCTGCGCGGGCGAGAGTTCGCGGAACCGCGCGATCTTCTCAACTTCATCGGGCGGCATGCTGAGACAGATCCACCACTCGATCATGTTGAGCATGGGCTCCGCGGCGCGCGGCAGGTCGTCGATGTTCTGCGTCGCGAGCCAGAACCAGGCCCCCAATTTCCTCCACATCTTTGTAATTTTCACGACGTAGGGCGCGAGCAGCGGGTTCTTCGTGATGATGTGGCCTTCGTCGGTGACGTTGATGATCGGGCGTCCCAGGTATTGGTCGCGCTCGGCGATGTTGTTCACCGTGCTGATCAGGCTGATGTAAGCGATGGAGAGCTGCGCGTTGTAGCCCTCGCGGGCGTATGTCGCGAGGTCAACCAAGGTGATGTCGGCTTCGGGCCACGGCGTGCCGTCGCGGTCGAACATTTCGCCGTCCGTGCCTTGACAGAACATGTCCATCGCATCCGCCATCTCCAGCAGCCGCACGCGGCGCATTTCGGGCAGCGTCGGGTCCTGGCCGCGGGCGCGCAACGCGTTGCGCACGTCGCGCGTAAGCACCGTGCGTTTGTCGGCCACGCAGTGCTCGGCGGCGTCGAGGATGCACTGACGGATCAGCGAGCGGTCAGCCCGCGTCATCCGGGCTTCCTCCTTGTCCTCTCCGCCCGTGATCATCAGCCGCGCCGTGATCTCCAGTTCGCCGAGCACGTCGCGCTGCTCGTCCGCCTCCATGGCCGAGGCATCTGGTGGCGGGTCTTCATCCAGCGCGTCGGCGTCGAGCGTCTGCACGTCGCTGGGCGTCTCGATCAGCCGACGCGCGTCTGCGAATGGCGCGAGGCTGATGCCCGAACCTGGGGCCAGCTTGACCCGGTTTACCGTCAGCCCGAGCATGCGTGCGAAGTCGCTGAACAGGCCGAAGCTGTTGCCAGCCTCCACGATGAACAGCCGCGGTCGGTAGATGGCCGTGACCTGATTCAAGAGGTTGTTGAGCGTGGCGCTCTTGCCGGAGCCGGTGGGGCCGAACAGGAACAGATGGGCGTTCATCTGCCGATCCAGGCGGCTGAGCGGGTCGAAGGTGATCGGCCCGCCACCGCGGTTGAACATCGTGATGCCCGGGTGCCCCGTACCTTGAGCGCGGCCCCACACCGGCGACAGGTTCGCCGCGTGCTGAGCGAACATCAGTTGGGTGTACCACTTGCGCCGATCCTGGCCGGGGTTGTAGCAGCATGGCAGCCACCGCAAGTAGCTGTTGAGCGGCGCCACCTCGTCGTCCTCGCGCACCGGCTGCAAGCCAGCATTGAGCATCACGTTCGCCAGGTCCAGGCCGCGCCGGTCCAGTTCCGCTTCGTCGCGTCCGCGCAGGTAGAATGCCAGCGTCCCCCGGTAGAGCTTGTGTGCGCTGCCGATGAGGGAGCGGGCTTCCTGCACGTCCTTCAACGTCTGCTCCGACGCCAGCGTCTCGCCCACGGCCTTCTTCGCCAGGTGGTTGAGATCCGCTTCCAGGACATCCTGCGGCGTGGCGACCATCGTGAGACACAGCAAGGTGTCTTCCGGCATCTGGTCGAACAGCGTGTTGATGGCATCCCCTTTGCGGGTCTCGCCGGTCAGGTGTCCGGTGCCGGGCGGCATGCGCAGCCGGTCGGTGATCAGCACGCGGTGCGGCATGCCGTCGAAATACCAGGTGCCGTGCTCCACGTCGGAGCGTGGCTGGCCGAAGAACAGCCGCTGGCTGAAATCCCGCCCGCTCGCCAGCTCGATTTCGCCGGCCTCGCTTTCTTCGGTGCTGTCGGGGTAGCGCGCCAGCGCGTAGAAGCGCTCCCGGTCCTCTGCACTCGGTCCAAGCATCGCCGGGCGCGGATTGAACCACCGCAGCAGCCAGTCGTGGACGTCGGCTGCGACCATGCGCCGTGCCTGGATGCCGGCGTTCGCCAGGCCGCCGCACAGGCGGTCGCAGACGATGTTCAGCATCTGCTCGGGCGTCTGGCCGCGGCGGCTTGCCTGCCCAGTTGCACGGCGATAGATCACCATGCGCACCCGCCGCGTCTGGCCGCGCCAGCGCAGCCGCGTGACCACCGTGTCCTCGAACAGGCCGCCGGGCTTGGCCACAGCGCGCAGGTGGTGGCCGAAGAAGCGCAAGTAGAACTCGGTGAACGCCGAGCCGCGCGCACGTGGCTGCACGTAATCGCGCAAGGTCTGCATGTACTGGTCGAAGCTCGGTTCGTCCTGGGCATAGAGCTGGAGCACCCACGGGTTCTCGTCCAGTTCATCGAAACTGTCCTGAAGCGCGTTTTCCAGGGCGTCGCGGGCATGCGCGAGCCAGCCGGGTTCCCGGCCTTCGGTGCCCAGCGGCACCAGTTCGTAGAACGCCGCCACCGATTGGCCATCCTCCAGGAGCATCGATTTCGACCCGGGCAAGAACTCCACCCAGGGCAGCAGTTCCACGAAGGACGGCGCAACGTCGTACAGCGCCTGCTCGTCGGCCACGGTCGCTGGCTTGCGGCCGTGGACTGCCGAACCGGGTTCGGGGATGCCGGCCTGGCGCAAGGCCTCGACGTGGCGCTGCCAGCTGTCCGGCTGCTCATCGCTAGCCGGGCTACTGGAGCCGGCGCCGGCCAGCTTCGGCCATGGGAGTTTCCACCGCATCAGTAGTCCTCCACGCGCTCGCCCGGCATCGCGTACTGGATGCGCTGGTAGAGCGGGAAGACGGTCGTGTAGCCGGGCACCGGCACGGGATCGGTGCCGGCCAGATGCGGGTACACGTACATCACGAGATCGGGATTGGGCAGGCGCTGGAACTGGCGGTGGACCTCATTGCGCGCGGTGCGCGTGTAGCGCATCTGCTCGACAGGTGCGGCCTGCACGTCGGCGTCGGTCAGGGGCCGACGCAGGCTCTGGCGCGCATCGAGCAGCTGGCGGCCGGCGTTCCGTCCGGCTGCGCCACCGCCGTCGCCGGCCTCCTGCTGCCAGATGTCCATCATCGTGCGGTCACCGTGGGTCAGCAGCTTTTCCTTGCTGGTGGCGCAGCCGCCGAGCACCGCGACGGCGAGGGCCAGCACCAGGCCCTTAATCGAGTTCGAGAGCATGGCTTTCTCCTGCGCGGTGATCGACCTTGCGGCCTTCGGGATCGAAGTCGATGGCGAGCGGTTTTTCGAGGTGGACGGCGACCTTGGCGCCGGGCTGCACATAGACGGCGGCGAACGCCTGGCCGTAGAGCTTGTTGACCCAGGCCGACATGTCCCGGACACCGCCCGCGAGAATCTGGCCGACCGCTTCCTGGCCGGTGATGCCCACGGTGCCGATGGAGCCGTCCGAGCCGACATAGGACATGCGGCCGCTGTCGCTCTCGATGAGCGAGGCCACGCCGGCACCGGCCGCGGTGATCAGGGCCTGCGAGCCGAGGTACTGCTGGGCGTTGCTGCGCCGCTCGCCGCTGACGCAGGGGATGCCGTGCGGGTCGCTGATCCAGCCCAAGCCGTCGCGTTGCTGGTTGTTCTGCTGGTTGCCCTCGCGGTCTTCGGGGATCGTGCGGATCGTGCCGTCGTTGAAGACGAACGTGATGCTGCGCACCTGGCCGCGCACGCACGAAAGCGTCCAGTCGCCCGATGCGGTGCCGCTGAACACGGCGCCGGCCACGTCGGGAATGTCGATGCCATTGGCGGTCAGGTTGTCCGGCCCGACCAGGACTTTGAACGGATAGGGATCGTTGACCGTGCCGTCGATCGGCACGCGGCCGATCAGCGCGGTCATGGCGACCGAACCCATGAGCGTGGAGTTGGTCGGCACGGTATAGACCGGCTTGGCACTCTTGACCCCAGAGGCGCGGGCGCCCGCGTTGGCCACGGTTTCCGCGGTGGTTTCGAGCGTGCTCTGCGCCGGGCCGAAGCTCGTGGGGAAGCTCATTCCGCCGCTCGCGCCACGACCGCCGTTGCGCCCCTCGGCGGGCTTTGCGTCGTCCGGCTCGACCCACCGCACGCCGCCCTCCATGCCGGCCTCGTCGCCGCCCTGCAGCCCCAGGCCCACGGGCAGGTCCGCATGGCCGCCGCCGCGCCCGCCGATGCTGTCCAGGCGCCGCTGCAGGTCGGCGAGCAGCCCTTCGGTCTGCTGGCGCGCGCTGGCCGCCTGCTCCTGGTCGCGGCGCAGGTTGGACCGCTCGGATTCGAGCGCCGAGTTGATGCGCTGGTCGATGGAGTTCTCGCGCTGGCGCAGTCGCTGGTTCTCTTCACGCTGCGACTTGTTGTCCGAGAGCGCGGTCTGAAGCTCGGTGCGCAACTGCTTCACTTGGGCAACGAGCGTCGCCACGGTGTCGCGCGGGGTGTCGCCTTCGATGCCCAGCGCCTTCATTTCCTCGGGCGTGAGCTGGGCGCCGTTGTCCGCCGCGGGTGGCGCCGTGCTGCCTCCACCCGAGAACAGCCGGATACCGACGAACAGCACCAGGATGGCGACAGGGATCATCAGCCACTTGAGCAGGCCGTTACTGCGCATGGCGGGCCTCCTTGGCGTTCTCGTCGCCGTCCGGCTGCGGCAGATGCACGGCAGGGTCGAAGCGGTGAATCGCCGGCAGCAGCGACTGCGCGAGGCCGCGGCCGCCCGTGACCAGGTAGAGGACGGTCGTGTCCTCGGGCGTGCCGCGCGGGCCCAGCGCCTCGTGCTGGAAGGTGGCGGTGAGGAAATCGCCTTGCAGCACGCGCGGGTCGAGCGCGACCCAGTCGGCGCCGGTGTTGGTAAGGCGCACGGCAGTCACCCATTGGTCTTCCAGGCGCCACGACGCGAGCGCGACCGCGCGCACCGGCAGCGTTGGCATCAGTGTGTCCAGGTCGAGGTCGCGGGGCAGGTTGACCCGCATGACGCCCGGAAGCGGCTCGACGGTGCGCAGCGGTGCGTAGAGGTTCTGCGCGGCGAAGCGCGTCAGCACGACAGGGACCGGAGTTTCGCGCCGCGCGGTCCGCGCACCTGCCTGGCCCTGGGCGCGTGCCGGGGCCTCGGCACTGTCGGCCTGCTCGCCATAGCGTCCCGGTGCGCTGTCACCCTCGACGATGCGCACCGGCTCCAGCTCGGCTTCCCCGTCCTTGGGCGGTTCGGCTGCGATGTCCAGCAGGATCAGCGCGCCCGTGTCGGCGTCCTGCAGTTGCAACCGCGTGGGCTCGATCGGCTCGCTGGCGCGCAGGTACACCGCGCCACCCGCACTCTGCACGCGCAGGCGTTCGCCCACGCCCGCGGGCACGCCCACGCGCACGTTCCGGTCGATGAACACGATGCGTTCCTGACCGACCTTCAGCGGCACTGCCAGTGGCATGCGTTCCCAACGCAGGATCTCCACCGCCTGGGCGACGGGTGCCGCGGCCACGGCCAGTAGCCCCAGCAGCGCGAGTACAGGATGCTTCATGGGGTGTTTCCTCCTTGAGGCGCTTGCGGAGACAGGCCACTCGACGCCGGGCGCGCCGGCTCCGGTGCACTGATGCGCTGGGGCGCGCCTTCGTAGCAGTCCAGCGCCAGGCCGAACGGGTTGCGGGCGGGATCGACGTCCACCCGCGTGACCTTGATCGGATAACGCACCAGGGCGCGCTTGACCTGCTCGGCGCCGTAGTACTCGTCCGCCGTGATGTCCAGCGTCACCACCCAGTCGCGATCGGACACGGTGCGCACGCGCGCCGTGGGGTCGTCGCCATAGCCGCGGCCGGGAATCTCGTAGATGCCGCGCACGCGCTGGCGTAGCTCGCCGGTGGAGCGGCGGTAGTCGTAGTCCGCGCGAAGGAAGGCCTGGCAGGACGGGGTGAGGTACGGCGAGAGCGTGTGGAGGTTGCGCGAGTAGTCTTCTTCGCCATTGGTCGGCCAGCGGTTCAGCGTCTGGAACACGTAGAACGTGAACGCATAGACCGATTCGGGCGGCACTTCCCACCACTTGCGGGTACTGCCAGAGCGCAGGTCGGGCGGGACGTGGATGGTCAGGTCGCGCGGCGCGCTCCACCAGCCGCCGCCCATGACCAGGGCGACAATGACCAGCGCGCCCGCGCCCAGGCGCAAGGTCTTGATGTGCGCCTGCAGGTGGGTGATCTCGTTCTTGAAGCGGCTCATCGTGCCCCCCTTGCAACGGACCTTCGGGTGGACCAGAAGCCGGAGCGCGAGATCAGCACGTGGCCGCCTACCCATCCCGCCATCAGTGGATGGCGCGTGGCGATGCGCCATTGCAGTTGCCGGTACAGCCAGGTGTCGGGGCGCCCGCGCTTGAGCCGGCGCAGGATGCCGCCGCCGATGAAGACGCCCAGGGCCACGCCCAGGACGACGAACGTCGGCGCGATGGCGATCGTGCGGAACACCCAGGACAGCGGCGCGCCGACCAGCAGGCCGGCGGCGCCGGACAGGCCGCAGCAGATCCACAGTTCGTCGGCGGTGAGGCCGCGCACGACAACAGGGTGGCGGTTGAGCCGATGCGGAAGGAACGTGACCGTCCCGTCCGCACGGACGTGCTGCTGCTCGGACATACCGGCCTCGCCTTACAGGATGCCGGTGGCTTCGGTGAGCAGCCAGATGCCGATCACGAGCAGCACGGCACCGATCGCGACGGTGAGGCCAAACTGGCCCCAGGTCTTGCGGCCGGTGTGGATTTCCGCGTAGGTGCCGTAGGCGTGGTAGCAGACGCCGATGAACATCGACGCCACGACCAGGAGGGCTACGAGCATGATGATGTCGTAGCCGTAGTTCCTGATCGTTTCCATGATGCCGTTGCCGGTGCCGCGGGTCGGGTTCTCCAACTGCGGCAGGCCTTGCGCGAACGACAGCGCGGGCAGCGCGGCGGCGCCCAGGGCCATGGCGGCGCGCTGGGCGAGACGGGAAGTGAGGATGCGGTTGTGCATGGTCGGGCCTTTCAGGTCAGGACAGAAGGAAGAAACTCAGGACGAGGTACATCGCGACGAAGCGGATGCAGACGCCGAGGAACTGGCGCTGGTTGAGGCGGCTCTCGGACCACCCCACGTAGGCCGTTCGGATGGCCCAGACGCCCCACACGAGCAGGACCGCGAACACGACGCCGACCAGGACGGTCGCCATTGCGGAAGGCGCGATGCCGCTGTTGGCTTGAAATGCCGAGACCTGGGCGCCGTTCATTGCTTGCCCCCCGCAGTCGTCGCCGGCAGCGGCTCGGCCGCCCGCTCGGTGCGGTAGTCGCCGGCCAGTTCGGAGGGGTCGCGCGGCTGAGCGCGCGATGGCGTCAGGTGAAACTGGATGCCGGCGCGAACGCGCGCCAGGTCAGCCAGCAGCCGCGGGTAGTCGAAGTGGTAGCGCTCGCCCGGCTGGATGGGGGCATGCGCGGCGCTGTCCGCGACGGTGCGCTCCAGCGCGTCGAGCTGGCGCAGTGCGGCGACCAGCTCCTGGCGCTGTGCCGGAGACTCGGCCAAGGCCATCTGGGACTGACCCAGCAGGAGGGCCGTCACGAGAAAAGTGGGCACGCCGCGATGCGCGGCGCGCAGCCAGATCGAAGCCACCATCGCGCCATTCCTGTGTGATCAGCAATGGGGTGATCGTGGAGATCAGGGCTGTTTTAGGCCGCAAACAATAGGAACTGGCGGACGACCGGATTGGGCATACCGCGAGCGAACCTACAAAAGCCCGGGTGGAGTTTCGATTATTGCGTTTTTCGAGTGTTTCGAATATGATCGGCTCTGCAACCGTTTTCGCTTAGGAGCTACCCATGACCACCGCCACTGCCCAATCCAAGATGACCCTTCCCGCCGCGGGAGAGGTTAAGGCAGCCGTCCAGGGTCAACGTGCCTTGGCGGCTTACCTCGCAACCCAGTTCGAGACGCAGCACATCCAGATCTTTGATGACCACAAACAGGCTCATCAGGTGGAACTGCCTACCTCGGCTTTACGCCTGCTGGTCGACATCCTGGCCGAGTTGGCCGATGGCAATGCAGTAAAGGTGGTGCCCGTCCATGCAGAGCTGACGACCCAAGAGGCGGCGGACTTGCTCAACGTGTCCCGTCCCCATTTCGTCAAGCTGCTAGAAGATGGGGTGTTGGCATTTCATCGCACCGGCAAGCACCGCAGGGTGAGGTTCGCCGATCTGATGCAGTACAAGGAAGCGCGCGAGCGCGCCAGTGAGCAGGCGATGGCCGAACTCGCTCAGCAGTCGCAAGAGTTGGGAATGGGATACGAATGAGGCATTCCCCATTCACCGCCGTCTACGACGCGTGCGTTCTATATCCCGCGCCACTGCGGGATTTCCTGATGTGGCTCGGCCTGTCTGGCCGCTTCCGGGCGCGGTGGAGCCAAGCCATTCATGAGGAGTGGAAACGCAATCTGTTGATCAACCGCCCCGATCTCACCCGGGTTCAGGTCGACAGGACGTCGGATCTCATGGACAGGGCCATTCCGGACGGCTTGGTGGAGGGCTACGAAGCGCTCGTGGCAGGCCTGACATTACCCGATCCGAACGATCGGCACGTCCTGGCTGCGGCGATTCGCTGCGGTGCGAGCGTGATTGTGACGTTCAACGAACGTGATTTCCCGAACGATCTGCTGGCTCCGTACGGCATCGAATCGCAGCACCCCGATGAGTTTGTGGACAACCTGCTGGATCTGGATGCGGCCGCCGTAGTGTCGGCTGCGCAGCGCCAGCGTGCCCAACTCAAGCATCCGCCGATCGATGTGGACCGCTATCTCGAAATCCTGCTGCGCCAAGGCCTTGTGCAAACGACCAAGGTGCTGGCGACCTATCGCACCATTCTCTGACCCGCCGAGAGCCACGGATGACCAAGAATCCTTCATCAGACGCCACTTTGCCGAAAGGCATCCATCGAAGCTGGAAGCTGCCGGATAAGTCGCTGGGTGACTTGTGGGATTCGATCGTGATGGACGAAGCCATCAAAAAACAGTTGCTGTCACAAGCGATCGTCAACTTCACGGTGCGCCCCAAGGTGGAGCGCACGGTACTCCCCCTGCACGGCGTGATCTTGTTGGTCGGCCCGCCGGGGACTGGGAAGACCTCCTTGGCACGGGGCTTGGCGCATCGTGTGGCCGAATCTTTTTCTTCTGCGAAGTTTCGATTGCTGGAAGTGGAGCCTCACACGCTGACGAGCTCTGCAATGGGAAAGACTCAACGCGCCGTGGCAGACCTGTTCTCGCAATCGATCGCAGAATCCGCAGCGGCGGGCCCGACGATCGTCCTTCTGGACGAGGTCGAAACGCTTGCGGCTGATCGAGCGAAGCTCAGCCTGGAAGCCAACCCGGTTGATGTGCACCGGGCCACCGACGCGGTGTTGGTGCAGTTGGACATGTTGGCCGAACGCAACCCGCATCTGCTGTTCGTGGCCACCAGCAACTTCCCACAGGCCGTCGACAGTGCCTTCCTATCTCGTTGCGACATGGTGATGGAGGTGCCACTGCCCGGCAAGGATGCCTGCAAGCAGATCCTAGTGGACTGCCTGAATGGCCTGGCAAAGACATTTCCGGGGATTGGCAAGCTTTCCTCGGCTCACCAGTTCGACGCGTGCGCTGGCGAGTGCGTCGGATTGGATGGTCGGGCCATTCGCAAGGTCGTAGCCAACGCCCTCGCGGCCGACCCGCAAGTGGCTATCGATCCGAACAAGCTTTCCGTAGAGCACTTGCGCAGTGCGATACGACAGGCAAAGCAAATGCGCCTTCAAGGAGGGAAGCAAAAATGACCACCGTTGTCAGCCGGACGTTTCGCAGCTCGCCGCACCGCGATGCGTTGCAGACATGGGATGCCATTGTCGAACTGCTCACTCAGGGCAAGGACGGCACGGCTCGCTCTGAACTCAGGGCCGTGACGGGCGTGGCCGCCAGCTTGATCGCCGACCAGGCACCCAAGAGCGCGCCCATCGTTGCGACATGCGATGGACCACGGACCAGGATCTACTGCCTCTTCGACGAAGACGCGATCTATGGTGATGATGCCAACGAAGAAGTCTTGGGGTTCGAGCCGTTGAAGGGAGACTGGGGAGTCTCGCTGCCGTGTCCGAAGGAGCAGCTCGGCTGGGTGCAAAGCGCGCTCAAAAAGCACAGTTCTCGCATCATTGCACGGGACTTGAGCCAAGGAATTGCCACGCAGGCGCAGGCCGATGCTGGGCAAGCGCTGTCGCTCGACCTCGGAGGTTTCCTCAAGTCATGAGCACCGTCGCCACCTACTCGTACACGCACTCGGTTACCTATGTGACCGACAACATCCTCAAGAGCTTGAAAGACATCATCCTGCTCAGTGGGCTGGACCCTGAGCACTTTGCGGATCGCTGGGAGAGCAATACCCGAGCCATCAAGACGTGGCTCGGGACCGGTGATCTGCGCAAGGTGATTCTGGAGATCTACAACCCGGCAACCGACAAGCTCGTGACCCGATGGGATATCGACATCGTGTATGGGTGGTCCGATGGCGACGGCAGCTTCTGGACAGATACCGAGCAGTTGAAGTACGCGATCAAGAAAGCTGGGCTGCTGCCATCGCAGGCCAAGTACAAGTTAATGCTCGATACAAAGCCAGGGCGACCTGATGTGGAGGGATGGAGCAAAGGAAGTTATCGCTCGACGGATGGAATGGTCAAGCAGAGCCTAGGCTCGACTGTCGAACACAGCGGCCTGGCGGGTCAGGCCGGATATTGGAGGCAACGCTGATGCTGTCGATCGATGAAGCTTTTCGCAAGTTCAAGTCGCGTCTGGAACTCAACGAACGCGAACAGAAGAATGCCTCGCAACGCCAGAACGAAGTGCGGGACTACCTGCAGACCAAGTTCGGCATTGCGCGCAGCTTCCTGACCGGTTCCTATGCTCGATACACGAAGACGAAGCCGCTCAAGGATATCGACATCTTCTTCGTGCTGAAGGACTCGGAGAAGCATTACCACGGCAAGGCCGCATCGGTAGTGCTGGATGATTTCCACTCTGCATTGGTGGAGAAATACGGTTCGGCGGCCGTGCGCAAACAGGCGCGCTCGATCAACGTGGATTTCGGTGTTCACATCGACGCGGAGGACAACACGGACTACCGGGTGGTCAGCGTGGATGCGGTGCCCGCATTCGATACCGGCGACCAGTATGAGATCCCCGATACGGCGTCCGGAAAGTGGATCAAGACGGACCCGGAGATCCATAAGGACAAGGCGACCGCAGCGCACCAAGCCTATGGCAATGAGTGGAAAGGTCTCGTGCGCATGGTGAAGTACTGGAACAACAATCCCAAGCACGGCGATCTGAAGCCGGTGAAGCCCTCGTTCCTGATCGAGGTAATGGCCCTTGAGTGTCTTTACGGCGGCTGGGGAGGATCGTTCGATCGCGAGATCCAGTCGTTCTTTGCCACGCTTGCCGATCGAGTTCATGACGAGTGGCCGGATCCCGCCGGACTTGGCCCGGCGATCAGCAACGATATGGATGCCGCGCGCAAGCAGCGCGCGCAGCAGCTGCTGTTCCAGGCGAGCCAAGACGCAAGCATCGCCATCGACCACGCGCGTCGTGGTCGCAATATCGAAGCGCTTCGCGCCTGGCGCGCACTGTTTGGCCCCAAGTTCCCACTGTCCTGATTCCATCGGCTTCCATACACGTCCCATCGAGGTACAGCATGTCCCAGTGGTCGCTTTCCCAGCTCCTGTCGTCCCTGCATGAGGACATCCAGCAGCGCTTGTCCGTAGTACGCAAGACCTTCGGTCACCCGGGTACGAAGGGGGATGCGAGCGAGAACGTCTGGATCGACATGCTGGATACCTATCTGCCCAAACGGTACCAGGCGGCCAAGGCGCATGTGGTGGACAGCCTGGGGAACTTCAGCCAGCAGATCGATGTGGTGGTGTTTGATCGGCAATATTCGCCTTTTATCTTCACCTACGAGAACGAGACGATCATTCCAGCCGAAAGCGTGTACGCCGTTTTCGAGGCCAAGCAGACGGCTGACGCGGGGCTTGTGGCCTATGCCCAGGAGAAGGTCGCCAGTGTGCGCAGGCTGCACCGCACGAGCCTGCCGATCCCGCACGCTGGCGGGACCTACCCAGCGAAGCCGTTGATTCCGATTCTGGGTGGCTTGCTCACCTTCGAGAGCGAATGGAGTCCTGCATTGGGTCCATCCATGGACAAGGCGCTGAACGCAAACCTCACCGAGGGGCGTCTGGACATCGGATGCGTTGCCGCCCACGGGCACTTTTTCTATGACCAAGCCAGCGGCGCGTACAGCTACACCAACGAAAACAAGCCGGCGACCGCGTTTCTTTTCAAGCTGATCGCGCAGCTTCAGTTCAGTGGAACGGTCCCCATGATCGATGTGGAGGCTTACGGTCAGTGGTTGACCAAGTGAGGGGGCGCTGTGGCAAGCATACGTTCGGAGTACCACCGGTTCCTGGCGCACTTGGCGCAGCGGCACGTGCACGACGACGTGCGCCGGCTGGCGCACCTGGTGCTCGATCACCTGCAGCCACTGGCCGAGGTCGGTGCTGCACGCCGGGGGCGCTCCACGCGCTTGGCGCCGCTGGCCATCGCGCATCTGGCGCAGATGCCTGTCGCCTACGACGGGGACGCGCGCGGCCCCGAAAACGGGCCGGCGCTCGGGCGACTGCACCAGCTCGAAGTCGGGCCGTTTCGAGGATTCATGCGGCAGGAGACGTTCGACCTCAGCCATGACATCACCTTGGTCTACGGTGCCAACGGCACCGGCAAGAGCAGCTTCTGCGAAGCCTTGGAAGTGGCGATGCTCGGTTCGATCAGCGAAGCGCAGGCCAAGCGGGTCGACCAGCGGACGTACTGCAACAACGCTCGCCTGCGCCGCCACGTCGCGCCAGTCCTGTCGTCTACGGCGGCGGGCGAAGCGCAGGCCGTCCAGCCCGACGAAGCTGAGTATCGCTTCTGCTTCATCGAGAAGAACCGCCTCGACGATTTCGCCCGAATCGCCGCGCGGACCCCGAGCGATCAGCGCCAGCTCATCGCCACCCTGTTCGGCGTGGACCAGTTCAGCGAGTTCGTGCGCGGCTTCAACCCCTCGCTCGATCAGGACCTGATGCTTGCCGGCGTGCAGGCGGCGCAGCTGGCGCAGCGTCGCCTGCGGTTGGCGAACTCCGAACAGACCATCGCCGCCTACCCGCAGAAGATCGCAGCGGTCGAGGGCCTGGAACAAGCTTTGGCGCAGCGCATGTCACCTGGCGCGACCTATCAAGCCTGCGTGGACTGGCTGCTGGGTACGCCGCAGCAGCAAGGACGGCTACCGTATGTCCAGGCTCAGCTGGACGCCAACCCGCCTGCCATTCACGAGGTGACCCAGGCCCGCCTGCAAGCGTTGCTGGCAGAGGCCTACCGCGTCCAGGGACTGTGGCAAGCGTCTTCCGCGCAACTCGCGGCCCGCGCGGGCGAGGTGTCGTACGCGAAGCTCTACGAGGCCGTGCAAGCGTTGGCGGACGGGGCGACCGCGTGTCCGGCATGTGGAACCGGACTGGCCGCTGTGGCACAGGACCCGTTCGCCAGGGCGCGAATGGGCCTGGAGCAGCTCGCGCAACTGGCCGTCCTGCAGCAGCAAGAGGCCGGGCATCGGACGCAGTTGAGCGAGGCGGTCCGAGCGCTGTGGGACGAAATGCGCCGCGTGGTGGCGGCGGCTGGGGTCGCTTGTCCTGCCGAATCGCAGGCCGCGGGCCTGCCACTGCTGCCTCCCACGTCGGCGGGCAATTGGCTCGGCGGCTGGGTGAATGGGGACCAGCGCGCCTGGCAAGCCCTCTTACGGATCGCACAGATCATCGAAGGCTTCGACGCGCAGGCGCGCGACGTGCATGCCCAGCGCGGCGCGATGGCCCAGGAGCGGGACCGCCTGCAACAGCATCAGCTGGAGATCGAACGGCTGCGGACCATGCGCACGACTGCGGATCAGGAGCTGGCGGCCGCCCGCCAAACCGTGGCCCAATTCGACGACGCGAACCGCGGCCTGATCCAGGCGGCCACGGACGAAATGCCGGTGGTGGTGCACCATCAGCGGGTCAAGGCCGCCTACGACGGCTTCCTACCCGAGATTCAGGCATACCTGACCGCTCTGCCGGGGGTTCTGCTACAGGGGCTGGGAGACCAAGCCCGCCATCTCTACAACGCATTCAACCGGGCCGATCCGCCCGGCGATCTGCTGCACGCGCTGTGGTTGCCCGTGGCCGAGAACGGCAAGATCGAGGTGGAGTTCGCCGGCGAGCCGGGCGTGCGCTACGACGCGTTGATCGTCTTCAGCGAAGGGCACATCAAATGCTTGGGTCTGGCGATTCTGCTTGCCAAGAACCTCGCGCAGGGCTGCCCCGTGGTCATCTTCGATGACGTCGTCAATGCGATAGACGACGACCATCGCGATGGCATCTGGCGTACCTTCTTCGAGGACGGTTTGCTCCACGGCAAGCAGGTTATCCTCACCTCGCACGCAGAGGAGTTCCTGCACCGCATCCAGCAGGAGTTGGGCGTGCGCCGCGCCGCGGCCATCAAGCGCTACAAGTTTCTCCCGCATCAGGGAGAGCACGAACTGCGGGTCGACAGCGACCCGCCAGCGAAGAACTATGTTCTTCTGGCCCAGCAGGCGTTGGCGGCTGACGAGAAACGCGAGGCACTGCGCCAGGCCCGGCCGGCGCTGGAGAGTCTGACGGACCGCCTGTGGACGTGGCTGGGTCGGCGGGCGGACGGCCGGATCGACATCAAGCTGAGCGGGCCCCGCGCGCCTTGGGAGCTGAACAATAAATGCACCAAGTTGCGGTCGGCCGTCGAGCGTATCGCGGCGCAACATGCGGGTGCGCCGGATGCCGTAGGGGCGTTGGTCAGGCTGCTCAATGTCAGCGGTACGAGTATTGAATGGGGTTACCTCAATAGCGGTGTGCACGACGCTCAGCGCGATCATGAGTTCGATCGGGCGACGGTAAGAACGGTCGTCGAGGCGGTTACGGCGTTGGATGCTGCTCTTGATACCCTGCAGAACCGATGAACGGCACACGGCTTTGCAGAGCAGTGCCGCCCGTGTCACCTCATAAGTACTTCTTGAAGCTGCCTGCGGTCAGGCTGACTGCCATCCCCAGCAACGCCGCGCTGGGCAGCAGGATGACCAGAGGATGCACCGCTATGGGCAGTGCGAGATAGGTGACCCAAGGCAGCACGGCCAACGGCATCAGGCTGGCCTTCGCGCGGTGGTAGATGAAGCCGGATTCGCGGCCCGCGCCGAACCGGCGCACATCCCGTCGCACCAGGCCGTCGATCAGGCCGACGAATGCTGCAGTGAGGATCAGCGGCAGCGTGAGTACCAGGACCAGCAGGCGCACCAGGAAGGTGAGCGTCGTGAAGGCCGCAGCGATCAGGTAGCTTTCGGCCCAGACATAGACTTGGCTGATGTAGTAGCGGAAGTTGCGGCTCTGCCCGTGGCTGGCCGCGCGGGCGCGCTCGGCGGTCTGGCTCATGCGCTCCAGCAACCCCGAGCGCACGAACACCCACTCGTACCCGGTATCCACCAGCTCGTGCGCCGTGCGCCCGGGCTCCTGCACCACCACGCTGCGCGTGAAGTGGTTGGACAGGTGCCCGAGTTCGTACTGCAGCATCTGCTGGGAGTGGCGCCAGCCCTGGTCCTTCCAGAACAGGTGCATGCCGACGCACTCCACCACGATCGAGAACAGCAGCGAGCCGATGAGCACCCCGAGCAGCCGGAACGGCAAGGTGATGGTGCCGACGATCAGCCCCTGGCGCTGGTTCTGCTCCCGCTGCGCGGTCGAGGCGGCATCCTTCATGGTGCGGCCTCGCCGGTGCTGTCGTCGGCGCCGGTGGCCACCGCGTCAGGCTCGGCTGGAGCGGCGTCATCCAGCAGGTCGTCGGGCAAGGCTGCATGCGGCAAGGCTGCGGAACTGGTGAACTCCCACCACTGCGTGGCCTCGCTGTAGCTCTGGCGCATATACCCGGCCAGTTGCTGCAAGTCCGTCGGCATCACTTCATCGGGGTCTGGCGCCGGAAGCGGCATGCGCACCTTCCAAAGCTGGCCGCCCTGCAGCAGCGCGAAGCATTGGCCCTTGGGCAGACCGACGACGTGTGACGGCTCGATCATCGGCACGCTGGCCATGCTGATGCGGTCCTGGGTGTTCGACGTGAAGTCCGTCGCGCCGCGGATGTCTGAGCTGTCCGTCGCGCCCGAGACGATGGTGGTCGTATAGACCTCGACCTTCGGCAACTGCCTCGTCAGCAGTTCCGCGGTGGCCGTCTCGCGCACGCGCAACATGAATAAATTGTTGAAATTCCCGATCACTTGGCCGGCCTTCGCGCGGTTGCCGATGCGGGCCTCGATGTCCGAAAGCGTTTGCGTGTAGGCGGTGACTTGCAGGCCCGCGCCACCGCCCTTGTTGATGAGCGGAATGAACTCGTCACCCATCAATTCATTGAACTCGTCCGCATGCACGTTGATCGGCACGCGCGCACCAGCCGATGCGCCCGGCAGGCCATCGTCGATTCCGTGCTTGTAGATGTGCCCAGCCACCGAGACGAGATCGCTGAACATCGAGTTGCCGACCGCTGCGGCGACCTCCGCATCGGACAGCGCGTCCAAGCCGACATAGACGACGGCGCGCTTCCTGATCACCTGCATCCAGTCGAAGATCGGGCGCGGGTCGGCCAGGTCGGAGTAGTTCGGCGCCAGGAGCTGGGCGATCTTGCCGCTCGTGAGCTTTTCCAGCAGCGGCAGCAGCGATGCAACGATCTTGTCGAAGTAGGTCTTGTCGTAGCGCACCGCCGAGCGCAGGCCATCGAGCACAGGGTCGTAGTTGCGCGCCTGGGAGAGGTATTGCTCCAGCGCCACCACACGCTTCTCGCGCCCGATCATGTTCCTTGGGATGTTCTTCTCGTTGAGCTTGGCCTCGATCTGGACGATCACCTCCCAGGCCTTGGGCTCCGTCTTGGCAAAGTAGTGCTGGGCGTACTCAATGAACAGCGCGTCGATGTTGATGACGTGGCGCTGGATCAGCATGTAGTCCGGGCGCTGCCCCAGTTCCACCAGGGCGCGGGCGATGATGTTCACGAAGCGCCATGCGAACTCGCGGAACGCCGCGCTGTTGCCTTCGCCGGAGAGCTGCCCCGCGATGCGTGTCGCCACTTCCGAGATCCGACCGAAGCGGCCCACGGCGTTGTAGCGGGCGCTGATTTCCGGCCAGCCCAAGTGGAAGATGTAGAACTCGCCTTCGCGGCCAGCGCGCTGGGCTTCGACGTACATCCGTTTCAAGAGATCGGCATCCCCCTTGGGGTCGATGACGATGACGACCTCATGCTCGCCGGCAGCATTCCTGCGACGGATGTCCTGCGTGACGAACAACTCGGCCAGGCGCGTCTTGCCCACCCGCGTGGTGCCCAGCACCAGCGAGTGCCCGACGCGCTCGCCCAGCGGCAGGCTGACGTCCACTTCGTCGGGCTCGATGCCGTGCAGCCTTGGCAGGCCGCCGACAGGCGGCAACGGGCGCACGGGGTTGAAAGGCGCGTCCCAGCCGGTGAGCTTCGGCAGGCGCGAGAGCGGCAATGGCGCGAACTCCAGCCGTTCCTCCAGGCGCCTGGTCAGCCGGTAGGCCGGCGTCGGCTCGACGTAGCGGCGGAACTCGGGCCGGTACGTCTGCATCAGCCGATGCGTGTGCTTCTGCTCCCAGAGAAAGCCGCGCCCCACGAATAGGCGCTGCTGGCTGACCGGCACGTCCTTGCTGGTCATCACGTAACGCGGCAGACGGCGGATGTTGCGCCGGTAGCGCAGGATGATGCGGGCATCGCGGTAGCGGATCGCGCCGTAGGCGCCGAACGCCAAGGCGCTGCCGATGCCCATGGCCGGGCTCAGCGCGAGCGACCATGGGGCCACCAGGCACAGAAACGCGGCGCCTGCACACGCCGCGACGGTGTATAGCTCCACCGCTGGGCGTAGCAGAACCTCGACCGGCTGTTTGCCCGACATGGCTTCATTGCTCGATGCCGGTGGCCGTGATCAGCGCCGGGTAGTGCCGCAGGCCCAGGCGATCGGCCAGGTCGTCGCCGGCCACGGGCGCGAGCGGCACGCCCGGCACCAGGGCGCGCAGCCGCGCCAGGCCCTGCGCGGTCTCGACGTTGACGACCAGGCCGACCGCGCCACGTTCGCGCAAAGCGGCGGCGCGGCGCTGCAACCAGGCCCGGGAAGCCTCGTCGTCGCCGATGACCACGAACGGCCGCAGGCCGGGCGCTTCGATCACCCGTCGCGCGACGGTGCCGGGCGTGAGCTTGGCGCTGCGCACCGGCAGCATCGCGGCTTCGTCCGCCCGTGTGGCAGGAACCTGGGGCGTCGGGATGGACGGCCGCGCCGGTGCGTTGGCGCGCGGCTGGAGATTCAGGGCTTCGTAGTACGGCAATGCCGACGTGCCGCCACGGTCCTCGACAACGATCAGTGGCTCGCCGGCACGCGAGGCCAGCGGCAGGCCTGACAGCAGCATGAGTAGGCCCGTGAACGCGAGATGGGCGGGATGGGGTTTCGTCATGGGGAGGTCTCCTGGCGCGCCGCGAGGACCGCGGCGGCTGGTCGCGTGCCCTGCACGCGGGCAAGGTGGCGCGACACGCTGCGCCGATAGCGGGCGGCGGGCTCGCCGCCTGCGGGGCGGTGGTAGCGGCCGATCGCCAGCAGCCAGTCCTCGCCGGGGGTGTGCTGCTCCTTCAGGATCTCGGCGGCAACGGCCAGGTTGCGATACGGATCCAGCAGGTCGCACGCGCCGGTAAAGCGGTGCTTGTGGTAGCCGAGGTTGATCTGGCCCAGGCCCGCATCAATGCGCGTGTGCGGCGTGGCGCGCATCGCCTGCTGCAGGCCAGCGCAGGCGTCGGCGCGCGTGGCGAAGCGGCGCGACTGGCCGGCGACGTTGAGGGACCACGGCCACGGCACCAGGCGCCCGTTGCGCCGGATGCCGCTCTCCTGCAAGGCCACGGCGTAGAGCACGGTCGAGGGGATGCCTGCGCGCTGGGCGGCAAGCTGGTAAGCCGGTGGCGGAACCTCCTGGGCCAGGGCGGCAACGGCATACAGGCCGGCAGTGAGCACCAGTGCGCGCAGGGGCATGGCTACGGCTGGCGCTGCCATTGGCCGTTCACTTCGCGCACGGCGGCGGGCAGATCGCCGGGCAGGCCCAGTGACAGCCAGCGGCCGCCGTCGTGGTTGAGCGTGATGCTGCCGGCGCGCACGCGCGCCGGGTCGATCTGCGCGCGCTTGGCCCAGTCGCGGATGCGCGCGTCATCCTGGCGGCTGCCCACCATGTACAGGTCGAACTCCGCGCCCGAGGATTGCAGGCGCTGCACGAGCTGTCCGCAGGCTGCGCAGCCGTCCTTGACGAACACCGCCATGCGGCCGCTGCCGCGCAAGGGACTGCTGGATGGGCCGGCGCCCGGCTTGTCGTCGGGCAGGTTCACGCGCTGCATCCCCGGATTCAGGCGCTGCCAGGCCTCGTCGTAGGCGCGCTGGTAGGCGAGCAGCTTCTCGACGCGGCGCGCTTCCACCTGCACCTGCAGTTCCGCATAGCGGCGCCGTTCTTCGTCCGTGCGAGCTTCGATGCCCAGGGCGGACAGCGGGTCCAGGTTGGGCGAGTAGATACCCAGCGGCCCATCCATCAGCTCGCGGTAGCGTGCCCATTCTTGTGGCTGCAAGCCCCATTCGGTTGCCACCCGGTCGTCCAGCACGCGGGCGGCCAGCGGGCGCTCCTGGCTCTGTGCGTTGCGCGCCGAGGTCGTTGCGGGCTGCTGCGCCCAGGCGGGCCATTGCGACGACGCCACCAGGACCGCGAAAAGGAGGATCGACGGCTTCATGGGGTGCTCCGGTCAGGGAATCGCCACGCGGCGGGTCTGGTTGCCGGCCTGGAACACTGCGGTGTTGCCCTCGATCGCCTGCAGGCGCCACGGGCCGACCGCATCCCCGGGCAGCAGCACCTGAAGTTGGGCGGGCGTGAAGTCCCCGATGCTCGGCGCGACGGACACGCTGCGCTGGCCGGCGCGCAGTTCGGCGCCGACGACGCGGAATGGCAGCGGCGGCAGCTCGGTCTTGGAGGCGGCGGACGTGCGCGATGCGCGCCGCTGGGCGGGTGCGGTGGCACGCGCGGCGGCTTGGCGCGCCTTGATCTGCTCGACCTCCGCGCGCAGCGCCTGGAGGTCGTCGGCCGCTGCGTAGCCACTGAGAGATTTCTCGACCTGGGCCGCGCGTGCTTCCAGAATCTGGCGGGTGTCTTTGAGGTCAGCGTCCGTCGCGACGGCCGGGCGCTGCTGGATGGCCTCGATCGTCTCGGCCAAGCCAGTTGCCTGCGCTTCCAGGCGTTGCAGGCGGGAATCCAGCCGCTCCTGGTCGGCCTGGTCGCTGAGGGCCTGGTAGCCCAGGGCCGCCAAGACGCTGAGGAAGATCAACCAGAGCCACATCAGGCTCTGCACCACCACGGCGGCGGTCGATCGCTGGGCAGGTTGCGGGGCGTTCATGGCTGGCCTCCCGAAACCATGGGTGCCAGCGGGAACGTCTGCACCGCCTCGGTGGCGGGTGGCTCGGATGGGGACTCGGCGACCGCGCGATCGCCGGGCCGCTCGAAGCAGATTTGCCGTGCGCGGTCATCCGCGTGCAGTTCCCAGGCCGGGCCAGCCAGCGTGAGCAGCGCATCGCGCAAGGTCATGGGGCCGAGGTGCAGGTGTACCGCCGGCAACGGCAGCGCGTACAGCTCGATCACGGCATGCGCGGTCTGGCACAGGCCATAGCCGCTGCGTTTGAGCACGTGCCGAAGCCCATCCCCGACCGTGGCGCGGGCATCCTCGGGCATGGACACGTCGATGGTCTGCAACAACAGGTCGCGCTGCGCCGCCATGGGTGCCAGTTCGACCAGTGTGTAGCGGGCGTAGCGCACGACCGGGATGTACTCGGAAGCCTCGGGTTCAGGCGCGGCCAAGACTTCCGCGATGGTGTCGGGCGCGACCGGCGCAGTCGTCGTCGCGCAGCCACCGGCCAGCACCGACCACAGCAGGCCGAGAAATCCCGCCAGAAGGCGGCGTTCGGGATAGTGAAACCACGGTGGAGAGGGGCACATAGCTCGGCGTCCTGAAACATCCAGCCCTCACCATCGCCGCTCAGGCCGCGAGCGGCAGCAAACAATGCGAACCAGGCAGCGTCCGATTTACCGGGAGCGGCAAAAAAAACGGCCCCGAAGGGCCGTAAGTGGAACGTGTCATGCGGCGACAAGCTGCCGGGCCAGTGCGACCTCGACGGAATCACCGTCCTGGTTCAGGACATCGAGCCCGGATTCGGGCACGTCGCCCGAGGTGGACTGCGAGACCATGATCTTCTTGGCCATCAGCTCCAGGCAGGTCATCTGCGAGGAACCGGCGTAGCCGAGGTAGATCACACGCACGGGCTGCTTCTGCCCGATGCGCCAGGAGCGGCGTGCCGCCTGCTGGAGCGAGTACACGTTGTAGCCCGACTGCATGAACACGATCGTCGGGAACTCCAACAGGTCCAGCCCCGTCTTGACCAACTCGGGGTTGGTGATGAGCACGTCGATGCCACGGTCCAGTTGCTCGGCGATCCAGTCTTCGCGGCGGCTGGCATCCACGCTCGCGCGCAGCACCGCCACCTTGAAGCCTTCCTGCTCCAGCAACACCTTCAGGCGCGACGTGGTGTCGCGCGTGCCGGTATAGACCGTGTAGGCCAGGACCTTGCGGCCCTGCGCCTTCTCCTCTTTGCAGATGTCGATCAGCTCACGCTCCTTGGGGCTGATCTCGAACTCGTTGAACTGAGCCGGGACAAACGCCAAGGTGTTGCGCGTGCGCGGATGCACCACGGTCTCCGACCGGAAGCAGCAATCCGGCCAGGCCAGCAGCACGTTGAGGACCACACCCAGCAAGGTCGTATCGCGTCGCGCCAGAGCCTGTTTCAGCTCCGCGGTCAGCCGACCCGCCAGATCGCGGTAGGCCGCGGCTTGCGCCGTGTCCATCGCGACTTCACGGAACTCCTCGTCATACGGCGGCAGGACGTTGCCACCGATGTCCTTGAGCTTGAGAAAGATCGTGAACGGCAGGATGCAGCGCAGCACGCCCTTGGGGCCAAACCCCGGGGCCTTGACCGTGCGCACCGATACCTTGGTGCCCTTGGCCGTCTTGTGCGCCGTGCCGGTGCTCTCGGAGTAGATGTCCTTCAACACCCCGTGATCGCGCATGAACGCCATCGCAGCCGAGGTCATGCTGCCGCTCGTGGTCGGGCGGTAGCCGTCTTCGATCATCCGCCCCGGAAGGGCTCGGAACAGCAGGTGGAACAGGTCGTCCCCGTAGCCGCCCATCAACGTGCCGGTCAGCAGCAAGGTCTTGCGAGCCTTCGCCGCCAGCACGCCCATGGCCTGGCCCTGGGCACTGCCCCCGTTCTTGTACTCATGTGCCTCATCGGCGATGAGCAGGTCGAACGTGCCTTGCGGCAGGTAGCGTTTGATGAACTCGGACGGCTGATAGCCGCCCTCGCCAAAGCCGAACTCCATGTTGGCCATCGCACGTTCCATGCGCGTGGCCTGACGGTCGGAAAACACCAGCTCGCCGTTGCCATCCATGAGGTTGATGAACTCATGGATGTTGTCGCCGAGCATCGACGCCAGGAACCCGTCACCGAACTTTTGCATCAGCTTCTGCGCGGTGACCTCTCCGATGGTCGGTATGCGCTTTAAGGCTTTGAGCACGGCCGAGGACTGGTCGCTGCCGGACAGACTGCGCGGGCGGATCAGTGTCCACAGGGGCGCGGCGCAGTGGCCGCACTTCCTGCGGCACTCCTCGGCTTGGAGCGCGATCGGGTTGACCGGCTCGCCGTCGAGGTCGGTGATGACCGTGCCGCAGTCCGGGCAGGCCGCCACGTCGCCGTGGCGGGTGCGCCGCGTGGTGAAGACAGGCTTCCAGTGAAAGCCCATCCGCATCCTGACGCGCCCCAGGACGAAGAACTCCTGGCCCGTGGGCTGCACGCCCAACTGCTCGCGCAGCTTGATGAGCTTGACGAGCGTATCCGGCCCGTTGAGTACCCACACCTTGGCACCGGCCACCGTCTCCTGGATCTCGCGCCGCCACTTGTAAACCAGGTGGGGCGGCGACAGCACCAGAGTGCGGCGATAGCCTTCGGCGTTGAGCACGGCGGCCGTGGCAATGCCGACGGTCGTCTTGCCGCAGCCCATCTCGCCATTGACGATCGCAGCACGTTCGCCACGGTCGATCAGCAGCTCGGCGGCGGCGTGGACGACTTCGGCCTGGGCTGGGAACAGCTTGCGCTTGAGGCTGGCGACCACCAGTTGCCGGTGCGCCTGCGGTTGGCCGGTATAGACCGGCGGATTAGCGCTGTTGAGGGCGTCGAGTAGTTCGTCGCCGAACTCGCCGACAAAATCCTGAAGGCTCAGGGTCAGAGGGGAAGATTCCGCGTCGAGCAGTTCGCCCTGTACGGGCGCGGATTCAGCGGCAGTGGTTTCGAGATCGAGGGACATGGTGATGCTCCAAAGAAAAATGGGGCATGCACCACCCCCAGCGGGGCAATGGCATGCCCCGTGGTGGGAAGAGAATCGACGCGTGGCTGAGGGTGGTTGAAGGTGCTGGCCTGGGCGGCCCGCAGGTGAACCGTGCTCAGTCTTCGGACGGAAGCACGATGACGGTTGCGCAGCGCTGCGAATCGGTGACGATGCGAATGGCGAGCCCCGGATGGATCACGTAGTGCGATTCCAGCGACGCGCCCGATTGAAGCGCGCTGCTGTTCGTCTGCCATTGCTGGATGTTGACGTCGCCCCAGTCGCCACGGGTGTGGCGCCTGAAGTACGGGATCGGGTCCAGGCGACCCGCGCGGACCAGGCGGTCTACACCTCTGCTGAAGATGAGCGCCCCGATGGGGAACGCCAGCCGCTGGCAGTAGGTTTCGATGCGATGCGATGCCATGGGCTCCTCCTTGATGAGTCATTGAGCCACGACACCCCTGCCGGAGTGAAGTGGCTCCGTCAGGTGGATGAGGATGACGATGTGGGGCCTCAGATCAGGTCCCGCTCTTCGGGAAGCTGGACCACCGTGGTCTGGTGGTCCTCGCTGGTCTTGACGATCAGCGCCAGGTCCGGCGTGATCCTGAACTGCGAGATCATTAGGTTGTCCTGTTGGATCGCCACGTCGTTGGCTTGGCGTGTGGCCTCATCGATCTCGCCCCAGTCCCCGCGCACATGGCGCTGGACATAGGCCAAGGGGTCGATCAGGCCTCGCCGGGCCAGCCAATGCACCTTCTCGCTCAACTTCAACGTACTCGGTGCGAACAACGGTTGCTTGTGCGGCGCAGGCCGCTTGAACGGATTGGGGATCATGGTGTTTCTCCTTCGAGTTGGTACAGCAGGACGGCAGCGCGTCCGGTGGATCAGCGAATGGTCAACACCTCGCCCCGTGTCGCGGAGCCAGGTGTCATGTCCCACGCGCGGATGACGGGAACGAACTTGTCGGTGAGGATGCGGGTCTCGGCGATGGAGCCGTCTTCGCGTTCGGTGAACTCCCGCTGGAGCGTCTTGTCCTTGTGGGTGTCACCTTTGACGACGAGCACGCGCCCGGTCTTGGAGCGCACAACCCCCGAGATCGCACCCGCGGCCAGAGCCAGGGCGAGATGCCAGCGGGACAAGGCCCGCGCCGGTGGACGCAGCGATTGCTGCGCAGCCCCCAGGTGCGTGTCCTGCGATGGCCACAAGCCTTGCAGCCTGCCAACCTCATCGGCGAACTGCTCGGGCTCCATCGTCACGCGGAAGAAATGCTCTGGCTCGGCCGGGCTGGCGGGGACGATGTACGGCAGGAACGGCCACTCGCTCGGCAGTTCCTCGGCTTCGACTTCGCCTTGCCCTACCTGCAACAGCAGATTGCGCACGGCCTTGACGCCATCGGGCACCTGCTCGCGCTGGCGCACCCGGCGTCCGAAGATCACCACCTGCTTGAACTGCGTCTCCACCGCTCGGTAGATGCGCAGGTCCGTGTAGTGGCGCGTCAGCCAGCCGACCAACTCCGCGTCGAGCACGTAGCCGGGGACGATGAAAACCAGCACGCCGCCGTATTGCAGCAGCGAGAGCGTGCGCTGGTAGAACAGCTTTTCAAGGCGGGCACGGCCCTGGCCCTGATAGCCGATGTTGCCGTTGACGTCCTTGGACAGGTCCCCATACGGCGGGTTGAGCCAGAGCAGCCCGAAGGACTGCTTGGAGACCATCGTGTCCATCAGGTCCGCGTGCAGGCAGTGATCGACCAGGCCGCGGGCATGGCGCGCCCGCTCCGCGTCGAACTCGACGGCGAACGCCTTTGCCTGCTCGCGCCCGAGGGCATGGGCGGCTTCGGCGATCGCCACGCCTTCGCCGGCGCAGGGATCGAGGATGCACATCGGCCCGTCGCTGGGCATCAGTGCGTTGAGCGCTCTTTCGAGCGTGGGTTCGTCGGTCGGGAAATATCCGTTCTTGACGAAATTGCGGGCGAGCCGCGGGAACATGAGGGCCATGGAAGTCTCCTGGTTGGCGGGGATGAAACACGGAAGTACGCCAAGGCGTGCCTCCGAGGGTGGGTCAAGCCGCTACCGCTTCCGGCGTCCAAATCTTGGCCGGATACGGATAGGCGGTGAGCGCGTCGCTGCGGATCAGGGAGCCGAGCGCCAGGGTCAGCGCCGGCACGTCGATGGCGAGCCGATGGCCTTCCAGCGGCCCGAGGGCGAACGGAAGGCGGGCCAGCATCTCGCGGGTTTGCAGCAGTTCCAGCACGGTCTCGCGCCAGTGATCGAGCAGCGGCAACGGGCAGGTGTCCCGCACCAGCATCCACAGGCGGTCAAGCCTGTGGGCGCTGTCGCGTGGCAGCAGTGCCAATGCGCTGGCGTTGGCCTTGTCGGGCTTGACGCAGCGCCGGTCGAACAGCCACACGTTGGACAGCGAGCCGAACAGCGTCCGCCGGTACGCGCGCGTGATGCGCTTTTCCAGGCGATCGACGTTGCCGATGAATACCGGGACGCTGCCGCCCTGGTCGGTGATGACGTGGAACTGGTCCAGTCCCTGCTCGTCGCGCCCGAGGGTCAGGCGAGCGAGGAACTGCTGGACGGCGGTGTCCCGCGCCCAGATGGACAGGAAGATCAGGTTGCCCTGGTCATCGCCGACGCAGGCGTCGGCCATCACGTCCGGGCATTCGTCGATGCGGTACAGCGTGGAAGAAGTGTTTGCGGGCATGGTGGTGTCCTCGGATGAACGGGAACAGCACCGCCCGCTGGGGCAAGTACTGCCCCAGGGGGTGGAAGAAAACCGCTCAGTCCGGCTCGAACTGCCGGGTGTGCGGGTTGAAGTGAAGCGGCTCGTCCGCCGAAGTGATCGGCGTGAAGCCTTCCAGGTAGATGTTGTTGAGGTACTGGTCGCGGTAGGTCAGTGCCTGCCGTGCCTGGTCCTCGGTGAGGCCGTTGTCGATGAAGTACGCCAGCATTTCCTCGTCGGAGGACACTTCGTCGTTGGACAAACTCCCTTCAACGAGTGCCAGCAACGAGGGCGGAAGCGTTGCCAGGATCGGGTCCATGTCGGTTCCTCCTGGCTCAGGCCATCGACGCCGCGGCGGATGCCGCGGATGCCGTGGGTGTGCGCCGCCGGGCGTGGTAGGCGCGAACGCCTGCACGCCAGTCGGCGGACTGCTCCGGTGCGAGGTCCAGATAGGACAGCGGGCACGTGTAGTAGTACGGGTGCATGGACTCGTCCAAGGACTTGTAGCCCCACTGGCCGCCGCTTCGTTCAAGCAGATCGCAGCGGATGTAGCGCAGGGACTGGCCCGGTGCGAGATCACGATGCACGCCTTCGACCTTGGCGGTCACTTCGGCGACGGACCACAGCACGTTGCCGCGCAGGGTGTGAGCGATGACCTTGACGCTGGCGCGCTCGGTCTCTTGCGGTGCGATCAGTTCCGCGATCAGTTCGGACCGCGATTGGTTTGAGAAATACCAGCCCATGAGAGGCCTCCTCGAAAAGTTGAGCTGAAGGCCTCCCCGTGGGGAAGAACCCCCAGCGGGTGATGGAATGCCGCATCTGCGGCGAAGGAACCTATGCGTCGCCCTCAATCCCAGTCGTCATCGTCTCGATCACAACCGGCCGGGCAGTAGCCGAACTCGATCCCGTGCGAGCAATAGCCATGCTCCGCATTCCAGTCCTGGGTTTCCTGCCGTTCGGCAGGTGTTGCGTAGTCCCATTCCTGGGCCGCGATTTCGAGAGCCTGAGCACGTTGCTCATCCGGCAAACGATTGGCCTGTGCGTCGATCGCCGAACTGAAGAGCGTCACGTAGTGGTCGTAGGACAAGCCGCAACCGCGCTGGGCGTGTGCGGCGGCCGCTTTGCAAAGGTCCCGCCACGCGGGTTCATCCAGCGTTGAACGCGGGGTATCGCAAGCGATGGTGGACATGATGGAGACCTCCAGAAAATGGCCAGGGCCTCCCCCGCATGGGAAAGGAACCCCGGCGGGTGGATGAAGAACACCGCGCATGCGGCGTCTGCGATCACGCAGGTTTTGGTTCGGCCTGGCGGCTCCACTCCTGCGTCTTGAAGTCCAGCGCGTAGCCCAGCTCGCCCAGGCGGGCGATCTGCGCGCGCAGGGTGCGGCGGTCGATGGTCGAATCCAGTTTCACGGACTCGCCCAGCGGCCACAGCAGGCCGAAGAGCGCGGCGTCACCGTCTTCGGTGCTGCCGGGGGCAGCGGCCGTAGCAGGCGGTGGCGCATCCACGCCGAAGGGCGTGGTATCGACCAGCGGGTCCGCGGACGCCTGCACGGGTGCGGGCTTGGCGGGCCTGGACGCTTTGGTGGGCTTGGCCGGCGTTGCCGCAGGCTGCGCCCCTTGCTCTTCATCGAGCGGATCGACGTCCTGGGTGGCGAAGCTGCGGGCTTCGTCGCGGCTGAGTTTGTCGATGCCGTTGAGCGTCATGCCGTCGAGGCTGGCACGGATCTCGAACCGCATGCCGCCGCCGACCGGATAGGACTTCGGGAAGATGTACCTGATGATGAATTCCCCGTCGTACTTGCCTTCGGGGTACTGCTCCAGCTCCGGGTCTTTGACCTCGAAAGTACCGAGGTGCGTCGCGAGGCGGCCAACCGTGAACGGGCCGTTCTTGCCGCGGATGGTACGCAGCGTGAGCTGGCCGGGGACGACGATGGGCGCAACAGATTTCTCGGAAGCCGATGGGGTTGCCATGATGGTTCTCCTGATGATGAATGACGGGCCGCCGACGGCACCCGGTGGATGAGAGGAAATGGCCTCGCCCGAGGTGGGCGAGGTCCGCGTGGCATCACGCCTTGAGCTGGCGCATGCCTTCGGCCAGCAGCCACAACGCCCGGTTCAGGCGCAGGTTCTGGTCGATGCCTTGCACCGGACGGGTGCGCTGATTGCGGCCGTTGGCCGTGCGTCCGTTCAGGCCCCCTTTGACTAGGTTCTCCTGGACGCGGTTGAAGACGGCCCACAGGTCGTTCTTGCGGTCGTCCCATCGCCGAGGGGCCAGCAGTTGGCTCTCGGTGACAGGCGTGGACTTGGCCGGATCGTCGTACTTGAGTGCGAGCGCAGAGTTCGCAAAGACCTCCGCTTCGCCCTCATCGAGGGTGATGGTGCGCATCGCATCGCGCGCGTTATGCACGCGCTCGAAACCTTCGAGGACTCCGTAGGCACCTTCGATCACCTGGCTGGCCACGTCGCCCTTGTGGGGAACGCGGATGTCTGCGGTGGTGTCACCGCAAACCAGGCCGTTGTGGCAGACGAACCGGAACATGCCGGCGAGCATCTGATAGCTGCTCGTGCCGTCATGGCTGTTGAGCAGGATGATCTCGTTCGCCTCGTCGCCGTTGATCTGGCTTGCATGGCGAAGTCGGATGAGGTGCTTCGTGTACTCGCGCCGGTCTTCGTTGCGCACGCGCGTCTGACACACCATGAAGGGCTCGAAGCCCTCCTGGCGCAGCTTGGTCAGCACGGTCGAGGTCGGTATGTAGGCATACCGATCGGACCGGCTCCCATGTGGAGCGTCGGCGAAGATCGACGGAACGACGGCACGAATGCGGTCGTCCGAGAGTGGGCGATCAGAGCGCAGGATCGGGGATTGCGGAGCAAAGCGGGATACCAGAGACATGGCTGATCTCCTTTGAGAAATTCGACAACCGCGTGGCCGTGAGACCACGCGGAACTCGGGGGATGAAATGCGCAAGCACGCGTCCTGGGGACGCGGCGTACGTGGGGAGGAAAAGCGACAAGGCCCCGTGAGAGGCCGTGCCGGATCAGAACGAAGCAGCCAATGCCGGCTCCTGCTCCTGGACTTGCGCCTCGGGCTCGCGCTCGGCGGGCTCGGTGGCCGTGTCGATGGCATCGTCGGCTTCGGACGCGGATGCGTCTTCGGCCGGCGGCGCCTCGGCTTGCGCCTGGCTCGTCGGATAGACCTGGGTGCCGTCGATCTTGATGAGACCGATGTGGACCAGCGTCGATTCCAGGCTGGCGGCCGGTTCCCCGGCGTGCTCACCCTTGGTGCGGATGTACGGATCGATCTTCATGTCGTTCAGACGGAAGGCGATCAGCACCTTGCGGTCACCCTCGACGGCCTGAACGCACCGGCGAACCAGGTGCTCGGCTTCCGGGGTGGCGACGATGGTGTCGAAGTACCGATACTCCGGTTCATCGACAGGCCCGGCCAGTGCCGCGACGGTGCAAGAGAGGAACGAGTCGCCAGCTTTTGGGGTGACGTCCTTCACACGATTGAGATAGCCGATGCCGCGGGTGATCAACTCGTGCTGCTCGATCGAAGCCAGTTCGGCCCGGTCGATCAGTTCGGCCTTGAGCAGTCGCGCCTTGAGGGACGCGGCGGCCTGACCCTTCTGCTCACCCTTGTCGCGGATGTACACATCGCCCCACAGGTCACCGAGGCGAAAGCGCACCAGCGGGCGCTGCTTGGGATCGTCAACGCCGATGTAGCGCTGAACGAGCTTCTTGGCCTCGGCACCCGAGACCTTGACGTCGAAGTAGCGGTAGCTGGGGTCCCGGGCGGGGCCGACCAGCGCGGCGATGGTGCATGCCAGGAAAGGCTGCGCACGGCGGCCGCCCCGGACGGGCACTTCACGGACACGCTGGATGTAGCCGATGCCCGAGGTGTGGAGGTCGAAATACGATTTCTCGTTGGACGTGGTGTTCATGGTGAATCTCCATTGGGATGAAGCGGAGACACACCGGCCCACGCATGCGGGGAAGGTGCGTGACCCCGCGGTGGGTTGATAAGGCGAAAGCATCCGCCACCAGAGGCTGGTGGCCGCTCGCGGAAGGATGCGGTGCGAGCTGGCTCGGTCACGCAGTGGGAACTGCGCCGCAACCTCGAAGACCGATGGTTGCCTGGCATGTCGCTGACGACGTCAGCAGGCATGGGGCCAGCATGGCGGGGCCTCGCGCGCGCGGCAGCAATCAATCGGCACCCGGGCGCTTCCCTTTGTCCGCGCCACCCGGCGCCTGTCACAGGCACTTGGCGCCGCGCAGGTGCTCGGGGGTATCGGCGCGCGGACGGCCGGGACGGCTCCAGGCGCCGCCACCGCGCGCGCCGATCAGCCGCCAGCCGGCGGCGCGCAGGCTGGCGCCACCTTCGTCGGGCATGGTGTAGGTGAGCAGGCGTATGTAGCCCAGCGCCCTTGCCGCCTGCCAGGCCGCGCCGTAGAGCTTGCTGCAGGCGCTGGGTGTGCCGTCGGTGCACAGCCGCGTGACTTCCAGCGTCCAGGTGCCGCGCGACCGGGCGGCCGACAATGGCCACGCCGTGGATCAGGTCGCTGTCGCTCAGCGTGACGGCCAGGGCGAACTTCGCGCCCTGGACCGGGCGGTGGTGGCGATGGTGCGACAGAACGAATGCATTGGCCGTGCGCAGCGACACCGGTAGGAGGTGCAGCCTCGGCGAGGTCGATGGCGTGTTCATGCGGTTGTCTCCGGTGGCATGCCGGCGTTGTGGCCGGCGGGGCGTGCCTCGGCGGCTGGAGACAAACGCGCACGCGCGGCGATGGCGGCGGTGCGAACAAAAGAAGGCCCCCGATGCGGGGGCTGCGAGGCGGTTGCCGCGTCAGGCGGGAGGCACCACTGCTAAGGACAGGTGCGTGGCGGTGGCGGAAAGCACGAGATCGTCCGCCGAGTGCTGGAGGCGCGTGAACAGGCCGTCCTTCGGGTCGAAATACTCCGCGAAGTCATCGCCGCCCAGCTCGCGGCCGGCGAGGTGCCACCAGTCATCGAACGGGTCGGTGTCCGGGTTGCATCCGACGGCGTAGGCGAGCAGTGCCTGGCGCCCATCCGGGCGACGCTCCCCACGCTCGGCGAGGAAGTACACGCCCTGATCCTTGACCAGGACAATGCGGCACTGATTGGGGACGTCTCAGAAAACGGAAAAAATCGTACGCTAAGCCGGTTGCAGCGGTCGTAGCGGCCTGAACTTGCCCGCGCCGATCTTGGCGCTGCTGCGCCAGAGGTAATCGCCGGTCAGGTTGATGTGCTCCCAGCCCAGCGGCGACAGGTACTGCAACAGGGCGTCATCGACAGTCTGGCCGTGACCGCGTAAGGCGTTTGAGGCCCGTTCCAGATAGACCGTGTTCCACAACACTATGGCCGCCGTCACCAGGTTGAGGCCGCTGGCCCGGTAGCGCTGCTGCTCGAAACTGCGGTCGCGGATTTCGCCCAGCCGGTTGAAGAACACGGCGCGGGCTAGCGCGTTGCGGGCTTCGCCCTTGTTCAGTCCGGCATGCACGCGGCGGCGCAGCTCGACGCTTTGCAGCCAGTCCAGGATGAACAGCGTTCGCTCGATGCGGCCCAGCTCGCGCAGCGCCACGGCCAGGCCGTTCTGGCGCGGGTAGCTGCCGAGTTTCCTGAGCATCAGCGAGGCCGTCACCGTGCCCTGCTTGATCGAGGTGGCCAGCCGCACCTTGGCGTTGATCGCCTTGCCGGACGCCTGGAACTGCTGCTGATGCTTGTGCTTGGCAGCGTTGAACAGCTTGCCCAGGATGCGGTCGTGCAGGTCGATGATTTCGTCGGTGACGGTGGCCATGCCCTCGATGGCGAGCGCACCAGGGTCGCGTAGCGGCGCTGTGCCTCGAACTTGGCCAGATCGGCGGGCGTCATCTGGCCGCCTTCGCGGGCGATCTTGAGCAGGCGGTTCTGGTGCACCGACCGCTCGATGCCGGAAGGCAGGTCGAGCGCCTGCCAGGCTTTGAGGCGCTCGATGTGTTCGAGTATGTGGCGCGAGTTCGGCTTGACGGGCGACTGGCGCAGCCAGGCCAGCCAGGTCGTCTTGCCGTTGTCGTGGCGCTTGAGCAGATCGTCGAGGCGGTGCCGGTGGGTGGCCGACAGGGGATCGGACAAGGCCGCGTAGATGCGGCGGTTGGCGCGGCTGTAGGCGTTCATCGAACACCTCCCTTTTCCTCATCCGGCGCAACAGGACAGTTGCTTCACGTCCTTGTTGAAGGTCTGCGCCGCGAGCTTCAGTCCCTCGACCATGGTCAGGTAGGGGAACAACTGGTCGGCCAGCTCCTGCACGGTCATCCGGTGGCGGATCGCCAGCGCGGCCGTCTGGATCAGTTCGCCCGCTTCCGGCGCGACCGCCTGTACGCCGATCAGCCGCCCTGAGCCAGCTTCCGCCACCAGCTTGATGAAGCCGCGCGTGTCGAAGTTGGCGAGCGCCCTCGGCACGTTGTCGAGCGTCAGCAGCCGGCTGTCGGTCTCGATGCCGTCGTGGTGCGCTTCCGCCTCGCTGTAGCCCACGGTCGCCACCTGCGGATCGGTGAACACCACCGCCGGCATCGCCGTCAGGTCCAGCGCCGCGTCGCCGCCGGTCATGTTGATCGCGGCGCGCGTGCCGGCCGCCGCCGCCACATAGACGAACTGCGGCTGGTCGGTGCAGTCGCCGGCAGCAAAGATGTGCGGTGCGCTCGTGCGCATGGCGCGGTCGATGACGATGGCTCCCTGCGCATTGACTTCGACGCCTGCCGCTTCAAGGTTCAGGCTGCGCGTGTTCGGCGCGCGACCGGTGGCGACCAGCAGCTTGTCGGCGCGCACTTCCCCCTGCCCGGTGGTGAGCACGAATTCCCCGCCCGCATAGGCAACGTGGCTCGCCTGGGTGTGGTCCAGCACCTCGATGCCCTCGGCGCGGAAGGCGTCTGTTACGGCTTCCCCGATGGCCGGGTCTTCTCGGAAGAACAGCGTGCTGCGCGCCAGGATCGTGACCTGGCTGCCCAGCCGGGCGAAGGCTTGCGCCAACTCGACCGCCACCACGGAGGAACCAATCACGGCCAGCCGCTCGGGGAGCGAGCTGCTTTCCAGCGCCTCGGTGGAGGTCCAGTGGGGTGTGTCCGCAAGGCCCGGGATTGGCGGAAGCGCCGGGCTCGCGCCGGTGGCAATCAGGCAGCGGTCGAAGTTCACCTCGTGCGTGCCGCCGTCAGCGGTCGCCACGGTCAGCGTGCGCGTGTCCCTGAACCGGGCCTCGCCGCGCAGCACGGTGATGGCCGGAGTGCTTGCCAGGATGCCTTCGTACTTGGCATGGCGCAGCTCCTCGACGCGGCCTTGTTGCTGGGCCAGCAGCCGCTCGCGCAGTACAGCGGGCGCTGCGGCCGGCAGGCCAGCATCGAACGGGCTTTCGCGGCGCAGGTGGACGATGTGCGCGGCGCGGATCATGATCTTGGACGGCACGCAGCCGACATTGACGCAGGTGCCGCCGATGGTGCCGCGCTCGATCAGCGTGACGCGGGCGCCTTGCTCCACGGCCTTCAAGGCAGCCGCCATCGCCGCGCCGCCGCTGCCTATCACAGCCACGTGCAGCGCTTGTTCACCGCCAACATGCTTCGTTTCGCCACCGAGCCAGCCCAGCGCCTTGTCTAGCAGGCCGGCAGGCTTGTTCGGCGTGTCGGTAAGCCGTGCGCGATAGCCGAGCGTGGCCACTGCGGCAACCAGCGGGGCCACGCTCACGCCTGCATCCGCCTCGATTTCGGCCTGCCGCTGCGGATAGGACACCGAGGCCGCGCGCACGCCGGGCACGTTCGTCAAAGCCTGCTGGACGTGCTCGGCGCACGACGTGCAGGTCATGCCTTCGATGTGGAGGGTGATCGCCTCGGCCATGATTACGCCCTCACTGCTTGACGCTGGACGGGTAACCCGCGTTTGCGGTGGCCTTGGTCAAGGCGTCGGCATTGGTCTTGGCCTCGTCGAAGGTGACGACGGCCTCCCGCTTCTCGAAGCTGACTTCGGCCTTCTCGACGCCGGCGACCTTGGACAGAGCCGTCTTGACCGTGATCGGGCACGCGGCGCAGGTCATGCCGGGCACCGACAGGGTGACGGTCTTGGTGGCAGCCCAGGCGGGCGCGCTTAGAGCGGCGGCCAGGGCGATGAGGGTGGTGAGGGTGGTGAGTTTCTTCATGGTGATCTCCTTTCAGTAGAACAGCGGCAGGACGTAGGGAAACGCGAGGGCAACCAGAACCAGGGCGGCCACGATCCAGAAGATCACCTTGTAGGCAGTCCGCACTTGGGGCACGGCGCAAACGTCGCCGGGCTTGCAGGCATGGGCTGGTCGGAAGATGCTGCGCCAGGCGAAGAACAGCGCGATGAGCGCTGCGCCGATGAAGATCGGCCGATACGGCTCCAGCACGGTCAGGTTGCCGATCCACGCGCCAGAGAAGCCGAGCGCGACCAGGACAAGGGGGCCGAGGCAGCAGGCCGAGGCGAGGACGGCCGCGACGCCGCCGGTCGCCAGTGCGCCGCAGCCGTTCTTGGGTTCCGACATAAGGTTCTCCTTCCGGGACTTCGCTTGATGCTGTAACGTTACTTCCGTAGTCAACTACGGAGTCAAGCGCCATGGAGAACGCTCAAGAGAATCTGACCATCGGGGCCTTCGCCAAGGCAGCCCGGGTCAACGTGGAGACGATCCGCTTCTATCAGCTCAAGGGCTTGCTACCCCAGCCGGAGCGGCCCTACGGTCGCATCCGCCGCTACGGGCAGGCGGACGTGGCGCGGGTGAAGTTCGTGAAGTCAGCCCAGCGCCTGGGATTCAGCCTGGATGAAGTCGGCCAGCTCCTGAAACTGGAGGACGGCACCCATTGCAGCGAGGCGGCCGAACTGGCTGCTCACCGGCTGGCCGATGTGCGCGCACGCATGGCGGACCTCACGCGGATGGAAGAGGCCCTGTCGACGCTAGTGAGAGAGTGCAACGCGCACCATGGCAATGTTTCCTGCCCGTTGATCGCAGCTTTGCATTGCTGCTAAAGGGCCCACTTCGGCTCTTAGCGTACGATTTTTTTCCGTTTTCTGAGACGACCCCTGATTGGCGATGGCTTCGGTCAGCACGGGGCGCAGGTCAGCGCCTTTGAATCGCAGTGACATGGATGAAATCTCCTGTGTGGAAGAATGAGAAAGGCCTCCATCCGATGGGATGAAGGGCCTGTAGTGCACGCGGCCGGAACGGCTGGAACGCCGTGGCGGATGCCTCGGGTCAGCCGCAGGACCGCCCGGTTTCGCTGCGGGGCGTCATGCCGGGACGGCCTGGCGCTTGCGGGCCGCTTTCGCGTCGAGGATGCTCACGTCGATCTGGCGCCAGCGCCCGTCGTCGATGAGCCTCTCCAGCACTTCGCCGAGCATGTCGAAATACACCTCGTCGTGCCGATCGACCAGTTCGACCGATTCACCGTTCTGACGGTGCAGTTCCACCACGTAGGTGTCTCCGCCGCGGTCGTAGAGGATCGTCACCCGGCCCTCGAACTTCGCGGTCGAGACCGTGAAGCTGATCGCCGGCGGGGTCTCGATGATCTTGGAGGGCGTGGGATCGACCCAGGTGAAGTCGCGGGCACCGGCATCCACCAGCATGTGGGTGATGCGCCGGAAGCGATCGGGGGCCGGCATCTCCTCCAACTGCTCGATGAGCTGGCCCAACTCCATGCACTGCGGCGTGGGAATGGGCAGCTTGGCCGGCGCCGAGCCGAGGATGTGCCTCGTGATGGTGTACGGCGTGCCGTCCGAAGTCTCCTCGGTGATGACCTCCGGCGTGTCCGCGCGCAGTCCGTCGAAGCGACGACGGGCATAGGGTTGGACATGCACCTTGGCGCCTTCGGCAGGAACCGTGGTCACCAGGCTGGGATCGAGCACCGCGAACTCGGAAGGCTTGAGCTTGACGACGATGGCATCGTCGGTCGCGGCGACCACCTTGCCGTCGAAGGGTTGGGGGTCGATGGCGAAGCCCAGCGTTGAGGACAGCGGCTGATCATCGAACACGCGGTACTTGAACGACCGCACGTTGCGGGGCACATGGCCTGCGACCAGCGAAGGCATCATGGATTTGATGAGGGAACGATCCATGGGGAAACTCCTTGAGGAAAAACAAGGGATTCCCCGCCCGCAAGGGAGAGGTCCCTTGTGGGTGGCGTGGATGGACGCGGTAGGTCCGTAGGAAGAAACGACCAGCACGGTTTCCCGCGCTTGCAGCCTCGAAGGTCTCGACTGCCTGGGCATGTGCCGGCAACGCCGACGAACATGGGGCAAGCATGGCCCTGGGGCGGTCTGCCTGCCCGCAGGAAACGGCACCGCACCACAACCGTTTTCCTGTGCTGCGGGCAAGAAAAAGCCCCTCGAAAGGGGCTGGAGGAATCAGGCTTGGTACACGAAGTAGTGCTCGCGCTGACGCGGAAAGAACACGTGTTTCCACGTGTCGCCGCTTGTGTTGCCACCGTCGAAGACGACCATTTCGTAGTCGTCCACGTCGGTGTCCACCAGGTCGGCGCTGGCGATATGGCGCATGTGCAGCGTGCCGCTCATGCGCTCGAATACCAGGATCTGGCCGATGGCATCTTCCTGGCTCATGGCGTTGACGCAGGCTCCGAGTTGGTGCTCGAAGTCGGATGCGGGTGTGATGAGGTCGGGGAACATGGGATCGCTCCTGTGAAAGTGCGCCGGCCCGGCTCTCTGGCGGGAGACCGGGCCGGCATGCGGTGAGGACAAGGAAGGCCGGGGATGTGTGTGGCAGCTATTCGCCGGCCAGCGATAGGCCCGGCAACACGGGTGCGTCGGCATCGAGGATGAGGATGCGCACGTCGGCCTGGCCGGCCAGTTCAAGGATCTGTGCCAGCTCGTCCGGCATGCCCTTGCTGCGGTGCTCCTGCCGAAGCTGCTCGGCGGCGATCCCCTCGACGTCCTGCAGGTGCTGGTCCGTCCAGGGCGTGGAGATCAGCTTGACGCCGATCGCCGGGCTGTAGGGAATCCGGAACGCGATGAACAAAAAGGCCTCCGGCGTCGCGAGGTCAGCCAGGTTGGCCAGGTACTGGCCGGTTTCGCGGCTGATGTGCGCGCTGCTGATTTCCCAGCACCGGCTGTAGTAGCCGGTCTCGAAGCTCAACCGCTGCACGACTTCCCGTGCGGCCTCGGCCGAATAGGTGTCGCCAATGTGGACGGGGCGGCCGTCGAAGTCGTCGCCGTGGATCGCGTACACCACGGCACCCACCATGCCTTCGCCGCTGCCCCCTTCAGCCGCGTCGCATTCGGCGATCAGTGCGGCGCCGACAGGTTCGGTGCCAGTCCTGACCACCGCGAAGTCGCTGGTGATGATGCAAGGAGAAGAAACCAGCGCCGCGTCGCAGAGGTGCTGCTGGCTCGGGTGGATGTTTCGCCAAACATGCGGGCTTCCGTCCTCGTAGCTGATGGACAGCGTGCGGACGATTTTCAGATTCCAGTAGCCGCGTAGAAAGGGATTGGGATTCTGGGACATGGGATTTCTCCAACAGAATAATGATGGAGCAAATCCCCGCCACCGGGAATTGACCCCGGTGGGTGGAAAGAAAGGAAACAGCGTCAGGTGACGCTGATCGTTGGCGTTTGGGCCAATCGCTCGGCGACGCGCCGGCGCAAATTCATGCGGAATGGCTCGTCGCTGACGCCCGCCAGCAGATTGATGGTCTCCAGCGCGATCAGGGCCGAAGCCTCTTCGATGTCGGCGGCCACAATGGTCTTGCGCAATTGGTCGCCGAGCTGGAGGGCCTGGGAGGAGGAGCTGATGAAGCGGACCTCGCGGCTCAGGTAGCAGCCGTTGCCGCCGAACTCGAACAGCCGCGGCTTGCTGCAGTACCAGCAGCCCTCGAACTGGATGGCGGTCAGGTGGTGCCCGTCATCGAACCGGGTGGCGATCAGAAACAATGCGTCGAGATCGGCGGTGTCCTCGAACGAATGACGGTCGATCAAGTTCCCCAGCTCTTCGTCCTCATCGGCACGGAAGTGCACGGCGAGCAGTTCGAGCAGCGGCGGGATCGACAGCCCTTCGTCGTCCGGCATCGGAATACCGAGTTGCGTGGCCAGGTCTTCCAGGCCATCGAGCACGTCCGGCCATTGCGGATTGGTGGTCTCGGCGATCTGGGCGATGTAGGCCTGCCCGTTGCCGGGGTGGCTCTCGTCCAGCGCGAAGGCGCCGAACAGCGCCTGGATGACGGGCGTCACACGGTCGAGCACGAGAACGCCGGTGGCTTCGTAGTAGTTGTTGGCCATGAAGGCTCCTTTCGATGAATGAACGGAGCCAGCCCTTGCGGACGATGGCATCCGCAGGGGAAACCGCCTGATGCCGGATGGCGCTGGGCGGGGAGAAAACGCGAGGGACATGGCCTCGAACGAGGCGCATGTCCCTCATGGGGTCCCGTGAACGCAGTGATGAAGGTGTGCCAGGGACCGGCTCACCAACCGCTGTAGTTCAGCAGCAGGTCGGCGATCACCTGGCGACGTTGCAGATCGAGACCATCGAAGTCCGACAGTCCTTGGAAGTGGCAGCGCTTGAGCATGGCACCGCCCTCGCGCGCGTTGTAGAAGCTGAACATGGCGGACAGGAACATGCGTTCCCCGCTGCTCAGGACGCCGAGTGCGTCGTTGGCACGCAGCATGTCGGGACGCAGATCCCACTTGCTCTTTGCCTGGTTCAGGCCTTCGCGCGTGCCGTCGCCAAACCATTGCGGGCCTGCGATCTCGACGCCGCGCTTCCAGACCTCGAAGAAGGCTTGGGGCGCGGCGGCGAAATGCTGCTCTTCCCGCATGATCTGATCGACGACTTCCTGGGGCAAAAGCTGGTTCATGACGTGGTTCCTCCAGTTGGATCAGGGTGTGGCGAGCTGGGACCAGCCGCCTCTTTCGAGGGCACGTTGAGCCGCGGCATAGCTGCGGAAGTACTGGCAGGATTCCCGCGAAACGGGACCTTCTGTATCGCGCGTGCCGATGTAGTGGCCGGCGGCGCTATGCAGGATTTCGAGCGGCAGGAACTTGCCGCAATGGATCAAGGCCAACTGGCCGAAAGAGGCTTGCTGGGACATGGACGGGCTCCTTGGAAAAAGCGGGGCCTCGTCCCTCACGGGATGGCAGCTCCCGCACGCGGTTGAGAAAAAAGCATCGGCGTCACGGGTGACGCGCGTCCGCAGACTCGATGCGATGGCGGACTGGCGGGTAGCGCGGAAAGAATCCGCGGCAGCCTGGAAACTCTGGCTGCTGGCATGGTGCTGACGAATCAGCGACACATGCGGGCAGCTTCATGCGCGAGGCGAGCCGCGTCAGCCGGAAATCGGCATTTGCAACAGCCCCGATTGGCGAACGCGGAAAAAAGAAAGCCCCGCAATAAGTGCGGGGCTGTCAGGAGGATGAGGCGAAACTGGGTCAGCGAGGCCTGTCGCCCAGTACATGCTGCTTCCACAGGGCGAATGCCTCGTCCGGTCCCAGCTCTGCGAGGATGACGATGGGCTGGCCCCGACGGGCACGCAGCGATGCGAAATACGCTGGCCGGTCGGCGATGGCGTTGAGCTTGATGCCCTTTAGGAACAGCAACTGGCGGGGGCGAACTTTGGTGGTAACGCAGGCATGATTGCGCTTGTTTGGGGCAAAAGGGCCAGCGAAGCGGGCGGACACGGCCAGAAAACCGCGACGAACTACTTGTACTTGCCAGGCGAGGCGAACGGGTGACATCAGCATATCGCTATGCGGTAAAGAAGACCGTCCTAAAGCTTGCAGGATCCCGGCATAGCTTCATCATCACCTCTCCGTGACGGCTCATTGGAACGAAAAAGGCCAGCATCGCCGTGATGGACTTTCATAATTGCCAGGTCAACTGGCTTGCGTGCTGTTTATTCACAGCAAGGCATTGCGACGTCGTTGCAGCAATCGCCGCCATCGCAACAGGGCGTTGCAGCAAAAGCGGCGGTGGGCGCTAGCATGAGGGCCAAGCCGCGGCCGCTCATGCTGGGGGCCGTTCTCTTCAGATTGGTGTCCTGCACCGTGTGCATTGCGAATTTCCGGATCGTCCCAATGTCACTGGGACTCCTTTGTGGCGGCCGGGTTCTCCACGCTCATGAACGACTGGGCCACCAGCGCGATCGCCCCGCCCACGATGGCCATGTCAGCGATGTTGAAGGCGGGCCAGTGCCAGCCGTGCAGGTGAAAGTCGATGTAGTCGATAACGTGCCCGCGCGTGGCGCGGTCGAACGCGTTGCCCAATGCGCCGCCCAGAATGAGGCTGTACGAAAGGCCTTCCGTTTTGCGCAGCGGCCGGGAGAGCAGCCATGCGAGCCATGCCGATATTGCGAACGCGATCGCCAGAAAAAACCACCGCTGCCAGCCGCCCGCGCCAGCAAGGAAGCTGAACGCCGCGCCGGGATTGAGAGCGTGAACTAGGTTGAAGAATGACGCCACCTCGTGCGACCAACCCAAGGGAGTTGTCGCGTCAATGTAGCTCTTAGCTGCCTGATCGCCGGCGAATATAACGATCGCGAGTGAGTACCACTGCGTCTTGCGAAGAGATGGTTCATCCATTGTTCATGCCGCCTTGAACTTCAGGAGGCGCAGCCCATTGACGACAACCAAAAGACTTGCCCCCATGTCAGCGAACACAGCCATCCACATGGTGGCATGCCCTGTGAACGTCAACGCAAGGAACACCGCCTTGATGCCAAGGGCCAGAACGATGTTCTGCGTGAGGATCGCCGCAGTGCTACGCGACAGCCGGATGAAGGCGGGGATCTTGCGCAGGTCGTCGTCCATCAGGGCGACGTCGGCTGTTTCGATCGCGGTGTCGGTGCCGGCCGCGCCCATGGCGAAGCCGATGTCGGCACGGGCGAGCGCGGGCGAATCGTTGATGCCGTCGCCCACCATGCCCACCTGGCCCTCGCCGCCGACCAGGCTTTCGATGGTCTTGAGCTTGTCTTCGGGCAGTTGGTCACCACGGGCTTCAGAGATTCCGACCTGGGCAGCGATGGCCGCGGCCGTGTGCTGGTTGTCCCCCGTCAGCATCAGCGTGCGCACACCCAGCGCCTGCAGGTCGGCCACCGCCTCACGGCTGGTTTCCTTCACGGTGTCGGCCACTGCAAAAATGCCGAGCACGGTCGCATCGTCCATCAGCAGGATCGCTGTCTTGCCTTGGCGCTCCAGGGTCTCCAGCCGAGCCTGGAGCGTCGCTTCGCTCAGGCCCAGCTCCTGGGCGAGCCTGTGGTTGCCCATGTGCAACATGCGCCCGGCGACGCGGCCGCGCACGCCGCGGCCAGGCAGCGCCGCGAAGTCGTCGACCTCGTGCAGCGCGATGCCGTCACGGTTCGCCTTGCGGGCGATGGCCTGAGACACAGGATGGTCCGAGCGTGCCGCGAGGCTTGCGGCCCAGGCGGCAACTTCCTGCGCCTCGCCGATCAGCGGCACGAAGTCGGTCTGCTCGGGCTTGCCATGTGTGAGTGTGCCGGTCTTGTCCAGGGCCAACGCCTTGAGCTTGCGCCCGCCCTCCAGGTAGACGCCACCCTTGATCAGGATGCCGCGTCGGGCGGCAGCGGCCAAGCCGCTGACGATGGTGACCGGCGTGGAGATGACCAGAGCGCAGGGGCAGGCGATCACCAGCAGTACCAGGGCCTTGTAGACCCAGTCAAACCATGCGCCGCCGAAGGCGAGCGGCGGCACGACGGCAACCAGCACGGACACCGCGAACACCGCCGGCGTGTAGACGCGGGCGAACTGGTCGACGAAGCGCTGCGTGGGCGCACGGCTGCCCTGCGCGGACTCCACGGCATGGATGATGCGCGCGAGCGTCGAGTCGCTGGCGCCTGCGGTCACCTTGTATTCGAAAGAGCCGGTCTCATTGATGGTTCCGGCGAAGACCTGGTCACCTTCGGCCTTCTCGACGGGCAGGCTCTCGCCGGTGATGGGCGCCTGGTTGATGGCCGATCGACCCGAGGTGATCAGGCCGTCCAGTGCGATGCGCTCGCCAGGACGCACGCGGACCACCGCGCCCTTTGCGACCTCCTTGGCCGGCAGCTCTGTCCATGAGCCATCGGCCTGCCGCACGGTCGCGGTCTCGGGCGCCAAGTCCATCAGCCCCCGAATGGCGTTGCGGGCGCGGTCCAGCGACTTCGCCTCGATCACTTCCGCCAACGCGAACAGGAACATGACCATGGCGGCCTCCGGCCAGTGGCCGATCGCCATGCCGCCGGTGACCGCGATGGCCATCAGGGCGTTCATGTTCAGGTTGAGGTTCTTCAGCGCGATCCAGCCCTTCTTGTAGGTGCTGAGGCCGCCGGTGAAGATCGAAACCAGTGCCAGCACGATCACGGCCCAATGATTGCCGTCGTTGACCCAGTACACGCCTTCGGCGGCCACCGCCGCAACGCCCGAAACCGCCATCGGCCACCAATTGGTCTTGTGCGCGGCCACCGGGGCATCGCGCGGCTCATCAGTCCTCTGGACCTCGGCTTCCATGCCCAGCGATTCGATGGCTTCGACTGCCGGCTTGATCGCGTCGGGTGTGTGCCGAACCGTGAGCGTGCGCTGCATCAGGTTGAAATCCATTCCCTGCACGCCCGGCATGCCTTGCAGCTTGCCGCGGATCAGACTTTCCTCGGTCGGACAGTCCATCTTCGCGATGCGAAGTACCGTGGTGGCTGTCTGCATGTCCTGCCGCGCAGCCTGCATTCCAATGGAAGCAAGCGCCTTCTCGATCGGCGCTGAGGTCGCCAGCGTGTGCTGGACTCCCAGCACACGCTGCATCAGATTGAAGTCGAGCGCGGTCACACCCGGCAGCTTGCCCAGCCGGTCGCGGATCAGCGCTTCTTCCGTCGGGCAATCCATGTTCTCGATCCGGTACGTCACCCGCTCGCCGATCGGCGGCGCGGAAACGGCAGCGGTTGGTTGCTGCTGCAGGGCCGAGGATGGGATCACAGCCGCGGCTTCGATCGGCCCCGTGTGGCCGAAGGTCTGCTCCTTGGCGCGCATGCCGATCGAGGCCAGGACCTGCTCCATCTGCGCGCGTGCCTGAGCGAGGTGTTTCACCGACAGGGTGCGCTCAGCGAGGTCGAAGTCGAGGTCCTGAATTCCCTCGACTGCCCCGAGGTGCGAGCGGATGAGTTTCTCCTCGCTCGGGCAGTCCATGTTCTCGATGCGGTAGGTGGTCGACACGGCGGCGTCTCGGACAGCCTGAGCCTTCATGCCCACCGAATTCAGCGCTTGCTCCAAGGCATCGGCCGAGACTTCGCGGTGCGAAATGGTCAACAAACGCTGCGGAAGATCGAACAGGAGCCGCTCGACACCGGGCATGCCCTCCAGCGTTCGCCGCACCAGTGCTTCCTCATTGCGGCAATCCATGTTGCTCACGTGGAAAACGGTGGTTTCAGTGCTGGCCTGCTCACTGGCGCACGCCGTCTGTTGGCCATTGCCGCCGGAGCAGGCGCATGGGCTGGAAGGTTCTTTGTTCATAGATCGCTCTTCATTGACAAGGTTTTCCCCGGATGCCATCATTAGAAAACCTCTAGTAGATATAGAGTCAAGTTTTTTATAGGAAGCAACCATGATGCGGATCGGTGAACTGGGCAAGAAGGCAGATTGCTTGGTGCAGACCGTGCGCTTTTACGAGTCAGAAGGCTTGCTGCCCGAGCCTGCACGTAGCGAGGGCAACTTCAGGCTCTATGACGAAGTCCATTTGCAGCGCTTGCTGTTCATCCGCCGCTGCCGGGCGAAGGACATGACGCTGGATGAGATCCGTCAACTGCTGAACTTACGGGATCGGCCAGAGTTGGGCTGCGGCGAGGTGAACGCGCTGGTCGACGCTCATATCGCGCAAGTGCGGACCAAGATGAAGGAATTGCGCGCCTTGGAGCGCGAGTTAATGGATCTGCGACGCTCCTGCGATAGCGCCCGAACCTCGCGCGAGTGCGGCATTCTCAACAGCTTGGCCGAGCCCGCCTGAAGCTCGAGCGTGTCATCGGTGCTGGAAGTGATCGGGTCCAGTTCTGAGAGCCACGTGCCGCGCTCCATCATGCGAAAGCGCGCGATTCTGACGTTTTGAGACGGCGTGCGACCGAGGGCGTGGCCCACAGGAGCCAGCGCGAGCCGGACGACCTGCGCGCCGCAATCTCCGCCACCTTACGGGTTCTCCAGGCCAGACCGAGCATCGCGGCGTGGCTGCGCAGGTGCAGGTGCAGGCCAAGGTAGCAGTGCGCCACGACGCGGCCCGACTCATGGGCACGCCACGCAACTCGCGATCGCTTCGCAAGAAGCCGCAAGGCCCGACTCGCGCAAGAATGCGACGTGGGCAAGATCGTATAGCCAGCAGCGCAAGCGTTTGCCGCTGCTGGCCGGCTCCGGAAGGGATAGACAAGCTGCGGGCCGTAGTCCATTGGAAAGTCCATCTTTCTTGAGTGTCACTCTTTGGCGCCCAGCGTGTGCTTTTGCGACCGGAAAGCGCTGAACAAGTGGCCCCCGGGCATCCAGAAATCGCCGTAGTTGACTTGGGCGTCTTCGTGCTCACGCTTGTGATGCCAGCGATGGGCTTCAGCCACCCCGATCAACAATCCCAACGGCCCGACCCGGTATCCCAGATTGGAGTGCTGGAAGGCCAGATGCACGACCAAGAAGCCGAGCCATGCGCCGACGGCCAACCACAGCTTGGAACGCCGCTACTGGCTCAACGGGGAGTGGAAAGGCCGCCCGCCCTCTAGCAAGGCGGCACAAGCGAGCGCGACGATCACTGTGAGTAGCTCCGTCGGAAAAGACGGCCGGCCGGTCGCGAGCTCGCCGAAGAGCACAACCGCAGTGGCGCCACGGATCAGTGGATAGCAGCCATACCGGATGACAGTCGCAATGAAGGGGGCGCATTGGTGCTCATCTGTTCTGTCCTAAAGCTCTGACTGGATTGGAAAACCTTCTAGCTACGGTAGAGTCAAGGGCGTCCGGGAAGACCCTGTGGCAAGTTCGTTGCATCTGCGCCTTGACTCTCCAGCCGCTACAGGCTTCAGCATCCATCGATTTGGAAGGAACAATGCATGGCTGAAAACCACAGAAATCACGAAAACGACGAGTTGGGCCGCCTAGATGCGAGCGATGCGAAGGACCGAAAGATTCTTCTGACTGTGTTGCTGATCAACCTGACGCAGTCCGCCGCCGGCATTGCCCTTGGCATCTGGGCTGGCTCTACGGCGCTGATGGGCGCCGGGTTGGACAACCTCGCCGATGCGTCGGTCTATGCGGTTAGCCTGTATGCCGTCGGTCGTGCGGCAACGGTCAAGGTGGGCGCGGCCCGCTTGTCGGGTTTCTTGCTAATCGGCCTGGCCGCGCTGCTGCTGTTGGAAGTCCTACGCCGCTTCGCTGGAGGGGAAGAGCCTGTCGGCCCAGCCATGATGGCCATGGCCGCGCTGAACGCGGCTTTGAACCTAGTGTGCCTCAGACTACTGCGCCGCCATCGCGGGGAAGATGTGAACTTCAAGGCGTCAGCGATCTTTACCAGCAACGACTCCATCGTCAATGGTGCGATTGTGCTGTCCGGGGTGCTGGTGATGGGGTTCGGGTCGAACATCCCGGATCTGGTGCTGGGCGTCATCGTGGCCGCAATCGCAGCGAATGGGGGGCGGGAAATCCTGCGCGAAGCATCGGAAACAGCTCGCCGTAAGGCGGGCACATAAGGCATGTTTTCGCCCAGTTCATCCCGAGGTTTACCTCTGCAAAAGAGGTAGTCCAGCCTTTGGGCTACGGCCTCGGCTGCAGCCGAGCGTACCATTGGCGATGGCCGCGCGATAGGCGGGCATGCCGTTCTCGACCTCCGTCTGCCGTACAGCAGCGGTGCGCAAGGTTGAGGGTGCATGTCGTCTCTCCTGTTCGTGTGGCCCAGGCCAATGGCCGGGCCGGGACGTTGATGGGCAGGAGAATGGCGCCGAAGGCCCAACGGCCTTCGGCTCGGGAGAAAAGAGGAACCACCCGTGGGCTGATTGGCAGGCCCGGTCGTCGCTAGAACCGTCTGCTCATCAAGCAATCACACCCGGCCCATGTCGTGGCTGGGGCCGGCATCGTCTGGCGCACATCCGCGCACAAAGGGAGCCCGTTTTTGCACCGGCGGGCACCGGCACCGATTACCGCTGACCACGAAGGGTCTCCCGGTGGCTCGTGCAGCCTGGCAAGCCACCGGGAGACCCTTCGCAGAGGGCGGAAGAAACGCAGATCAACAGAACGCGCGTGGTGCGGCTCGCAGAGAAGCTACCTTCAGGTCCCGCGGCCGGGGACGGCTGGGCGGGACGCGCACACGGATCAAGAAGGCGTTGCGCGCTGGGCGTCCCGCAGGGCATGCGGCGGAGTGCGGGACAGGGGCCACGCCGCCGAAGGCGGGCACGGCTCACGGGGAACGGGGGCGGTCAGGAGCCTTTGCGGCCGCTACGGCGCGGGCGCGAGGCGCCGCGCTTGGAGCTGCCGGATTCGACTGGCAGCGTGCCTTTGCAGTCCGGGTAGCGGCTGCACGACCAGAACGGGCCGCTCTTGCCGCTGCGCTGGCGCGTGGGTGCGCCGCACTGCGGGCATGCCGGCCCTTGGGGAACCTTGATGGACAGGGAGGCGCTGCCGTACTGCGCAATCAACTGCGAAATCCACGCGGCCTGCTTGCCGATGAACACGTCCAGGGTGAGCTGTCCGGCCTCGATCATGTCGAGCGCCTGTTCCCAGACGGCGGTGGTGCCAGGGTCGGCAATCGCCGCAGGCACGGCATCGATCAAAGTGAAAGCCGCATCCGAGGCGCGGATGGCGCGCCCCTTCTTCACGAGGTAGCCGCGAGCGATCAGGCCGCCGATGATGTTGGCCCGCGTCGCTTCGGTGCCGATGCCAACCGTATCCTTGAGCTTCTGCTTCAGGCGGGGATCGGACACCAGCTTGGCGACGCCTTTCATGGACTTGACCAACTCGCCTTGCGTGTACGGTTTGGGCGGCAGCGTCTTGAGTGCCTTGAGATCGACGTCGGCCACCTGGCATGCCAGGCCCTCATACAGTTTCGGCAGCGCGGGCAGCACCTGGGCGCGGACCGCAGTATCGCCCTCGCCATCACCGTCTTCGGCCTGCGGCTCGGCGAGCACCTGGCGCCAACCCGGGATGACAACCTGCTTGCCCGTGGCCGCCAGGTTCTGCCCCCCGCACGAAAACTTGGCCACAGTGCGGTCGAACTCGTGGTGAGGGAGGAACTGCGCCAGGTAATGCGACCGGATGAGCCTGTACACGGCCAGTTCCTTCTCGCTCATGGCGGAGAGCTTCGCCGGTTCGAGCGTCGGGATGATGCCGTGGTGCGCCGTGACCTTGCCATCGTTCCAGGCGCGCGAGCGCTGCGAGCGGTCGAGCTGGCCCATGATCGAGCGCAGCGAGGGATCGGTCTTGAGCAGGCTGTCGAGAACGGTGGGCACTTCGGCAAACATGCTCTCGGGCAGGTAGCCGGAGTCCGAGCGGGGGTACGTCGTGGCCTTGTGCGTCTCGTACAGGGCTTGGGCAATCTCCAAGGTTTCCTGCACGTCCAGCCCAAGCTGCTTGGAACACACTTCCTGCAAGGTGCCCAGGTCGAACGGCAGCGGCGGGCCTTCGCGGACACGCTCAGTCTCCACCGACACGACGTGGGCACTGCCCGCAGCGCGGATCTGCTGCATGGTCTGCTGTGCGACCGGCTGCCGCAGGCAGCGGCCTGCGTCGTCGGTGCACGCATCGGGTGGAACCCATTGCGCGGCGAAAGTCGAACCGCCTGCGAACAGGGACACGGCGATGGCCCAGTATGGTACGGACACGAAGCGCGCGATCTCGCGGTCGCGGTCCACAACGAGCTTGAGCGTCGGGGTCTGTACGCGGCCGACCGACAGCACGCCGTCGTAACCCGCCTGTCGCCCCAGCACCGTGAACAGCCGGCTCAGGTTCATGCCCACGAGCCAATCCGCACGGGAGCGCGCCAGCGCCGAGTGGTACATCGAAAGCGTCTCGGCCGAAGGCCGCAGCTTGCCCAGTGCCGCCCGAATGGACGCATCGTTGAGCGCCGACAGCCACAGGCGTTCGATGGGGCCGCGGTAGCCGCAAAGCTCCACGATCTCGCGGGCGATCAATTCGCCCTCGCGGTCGGCATCGGTGGCGATAACCAGGTGAGTCGCCTTCGCCAAGAGCGCCTTGACGACCTTGAATTGCGTGGCGGTCTTCGGTTTGACCTCGACCCGCCAGTGCTGGGGAATGATGGGCAACTGCTCAACGGACCATCGTTTGAGCTGCTCGTCGTAGGCCTCGGGCGGCGCCGCCTCCACGAGATGGCCGATGCACCAGGTGACCGTGACGCCGGAACCGTTGAGGCAGCCTTCACCGCGCTGCGTGGCGCCGAGAATCCGGCCAATGTCTTTGCCCTGGGAGGGCTTCTCGCACAAGAACAGCCGCATATCCGTCCATCCCGATTCCTGTTGTTCATGGAGTTGCTGGGATCGAGGATGCCGAGCGCAGCCCCTGGCAGCAGCAAACAAGCCGCATGCGGCAGCGACCGCTTTCACGCCGATGAAATGGCGAGTGCGGGGAAGGTGCGTGGCCGGAAGTGTGCGGGCCGAGAGCCGCGATTTCCGGGAGCGCGCGTGGAACTCGGTGGACGTTGGTGGAGCTATCCCCTGGGGATAATTCGCAGCGCATGGAGGGCGGCGAAGCACTGCGGCAGCCGCCCTCCATGCCCGATCACTTCCTGCGCTTGGTCTCTTTCGGCGCCGTCGATTCCTGGGTGGCCTGGGGCTTCGGCTCTGCCTCCTGTGGCTTCGGGCTGAGGGCCACAGACTCGATGCGGTACGGCAGGATGCCGACACTGCGCGCGTTGACCTGCCAAGTCTCACGCGGCTGATCTTCGTTGTCCGTCCAGGGGTCGCGCTCCATGCGGCCGACGACCAGCACCCGCATGCCCTTCTGGTAGAGCTGCTGCCAGCGGTCGGCGTCGTGGTGCCAGAGTTCCACCGGCGCCCAGAAGCCGCCGCGGTCCTCGAACTCGCCGCCCTTGGTGGGGACGGGGTTGTCGAAGTACACGTTCAGCCGGAGCAACCGGCGAGGATCGTCGTTGCCATTGGGGAATTCGCGGTACTCGGGAGGCGATCCGATGTTGCCCTCGCCGATGAATTGTGTGCTCATGTTGGAATCTCCGTGGTGGTTGAAATACCCGTGCCTCGTTGGGCTCGGGCGCGTGCTCGGATGGCAGGCGCAATCACCGATCGCGCACTGCGGCAGGAACGGACGCGAGCCGGCGCAGGTAGGTGTTGTCCGCCTGCGCGGCCTTGCTGGCGCATTCCTGTGCTTGCCTGCCCAGGGTGTGCAGCAGGCTGATCTGCATGTTCAGCATGACGCGCTGCAGTTCGATCTCGTGCAGGTCGTGCAGCAGGTTGACCGGCGTGCTGGGGCTCGCCATCAGCTCCTGCCACAACGCCACGCCCATGGCCGATCGATCGTGCTTGCGCCAGCGAAGAAAGGTCGTGCCTGCGCCAGTGGTCTGCTGGGCCAGCTCGACGGGAAGCAGGTGGAAGGGATGCCCGCACGCCTGTGGCAGCACCTGTCGCTGCGCCAGGGCAATCAACTCGTCGCGCATGGCGAAGCACTGGCTGGCCCAGGCCTCGAAGTCCCCTTTACCTTTAAAAGGCTTTAAAAGGCCTTTTAGAGAGGCCGCGTGTTCCAGCCGCATGAAGGCTGGCTGTTCCAGACGACGGAAGTAGCGCGGTTCGCGGTTCGGGTCGCTCATGCCGGTTCGTCCTCGCCGGCGGCTGTGGACTTGGCCTCGGCCGAATCGGCGGCAGCGCCTTCGTCGGTGGGAGATGCGGCTGCGGCAGCGCTATCACCACGCTGTTGCAGACCACGGCGCACGACGGGCGGCGCAAACTTCGAGCGGCGCATGCCTTCGAGCACGTCCTGCGGCAGTTCGCCGAACTTCTCCAATGCTGCCCGAGCTGCGGCGTTCTTGGCCGCGAAGTCGTCGCGGGTGCAGCCCGAGTAGCGGTATTGCTGGGCCAGGCTGAACAGGCTGCGCAGCGCGTGGGCACCTTCGTTGAGCCAGCGCTCCAACGTCGAGCGATCGATCAGCGCGGTGTGGTGGGCGAGGATCAGCTTGCGGGCGATGTCGTCGTAGTCGGCCAGCAGATAGACGGCGGCAAAGCCGAGCTGCGCGTTCACGAACAAGGGGAGCTTCACCGGCTGCACGTTGAGGTTCTCACCCAGGCTCAACGCCGCAGGCACGCCGGCCAGTGCCTGGTCAACCTGCTCGCGCAGCGATTGCAACGTGGTCCTGGTCTGGTCGAGCTTTTCCTCGATGCGCAACATCCACCAGTCGCTGTACGGGTCGTCCTGCTCCGAGCCGCGCTTCATCTTGTTCATCACGGCGATGTAGCCGTTCAGGCCGACGATGCCGGGTCGCCCCTCGGCGGCGGCGCGGCCATGCCAGATGCGCGAGGCGTGGTGGGTGTGCAGCGTCAGCGACATCGCGCTGCGCAGGGAGCCGAGGTTGAGTTGCAATGGTTCGTTGCTGGTTGCCATGGTGATCGCTCGCTGGTGGACAGGGAGCCGCCAGCATCCGCATGCAGCGGAAGGCAGTCAGTCAACAAACCGAAATGAGCCGACCCCCGGTTCTGTGCGCGCTGGCGGCGCAGCGCGCAACGGTCCCCTGGGGACCGCTCCGCAGATGGGCACTCACATCGGCGTTCCCGTCCTCGGTTGTTGACGGTATGCGTGCTGCACCGCACGTCGCGCTGCCGTTCGACACGATCCTTCGCCGCGCAGCCGTCCCCAGGGGACCGTTCCGTTGAGCGCCATGGAGGTCTGCTTCATGGTCTTGCATGCGCTCTACTCAGGTTTTGCGCAGCATGTCGCGCCGTCGCCCGGCGCTTCACCGCACAGCCGTCCCCAGGGGACCGTTTCTGCCGACCGCCATGGAGATCTACTTCACGGCTTTGACAAGCCCTGTGCTCAGGATTTGCGCAGCAGATCGCGCAGGCGCTCGATGTGCTGCCGGGCCACCTCGGGCGGCACGACGTTGCGCGGCGGCTCGGTTGGTGGCGCTCGCGCCGCCGATGGTGTTGGCGGTGCCGGGCCGGTCTGCTTGGCCCAGGCATTGAACTCGCCGCGCATGGCGCGCTGGATGATGCCGAACAGATAACCGGCGGGGTTGCGGATGCCATGCTTGCCGCACCGTGCGGCCCATTCGTCCAGCACGGCCTGCCGCAGGGCAGCGTCCACCTGCTGCAACGCCATCTTGGCTCCGGCCTGCTGTTCCGCCTTCAGTTCCGCGAAGCGCTTGGGCCATTGCAGGTCGCCCAGCGCACGCGCCTGCGCGGTAGTACGTACTTCATCAATACGACTACTACGTACTGTACGGTCCTGCTTCGAATTCCGAAGAGCGCCGTCTGGCGCGGGTTTCGGCCCTGCTTCGGATTCCGAAGATGGGCGATCGCCATTCCGAAGAAGGCTCGCGGGCCCTTCTTCGGAATCGTGGACCGCATCCTCCTGTGGATAACTTTCGGAGGCGGTGATGCCCTGGTCGGCCAGGCGCTCGGCGAGCACTTGCAGCCGCGACGGCAAGGTGCGTCCGGACAGCATCGGGTCGTCCGCGATCTCCTGGAGGGTGTTGAGTCCCACCACCTGGACGGCCTTGGCCGAATGCCCCAGCGACTGGCTGACCAGGGCCAGGTAGTCGGCGTCGAGTTGCATCGCCTCGAACGGCGTCAGCGGTTCGTCGTGCAGGACGTAGAGGTTGCCGAGGATGCGACCGGTCTTGGGGTCGCGCCGTCGTCGCACGAGGCTCAGCCAGCGCGTCAGGCGCAGCAGCGTCAGCGCCCGCGCCACGGTCTCATGGGAGGCCTGGCCTGCGCAGGGCATCGACGCCAGCCAGGGGCGCAACTGCTCATAGGTGGGAAATGCCGTGACGCCATCGTCGTTGAGCATCAATCGGAACACCTGCCAGGCGTTGCGCTCCAGCGGTGTCAGGCGGCGGTCGAGGAACAGCCGCCGCGGCACGCTCTCGTGCCGATTGCCACTGAACAGGAAGGCGTCGCCGGACGTAGGAGGCGTGGGCGTTGGAGCAGGCAGGGACGCGGGAGCGCCAGAGCTGGACTTGGGCGCGAGGTCCTTCAGCGCAGCGTCGAACAGGTCGGCGAGTGCGATGGGGCCAGGGCGCTGGGCTCGTGGGGCGGTGTCGTCCACGGCCATGGCCTAGCCCAATCCCTGATCGACCCAGTTCCTGATCGCGGCCCAGACCACCGAGAGCGGCAGCGACATGCCCTCGGCCAGGTCCATGGCCGCATCGAGAATCGAGGTCTCGTCCTCCAGATCGACGTTCCTGCTGCTGGTCACGGCTTTCCATTGCCGCCACAGTTCGGTGTCCTGGGTCTCGTCCAGGACGGGGTGGCGCCCCTTGCGCTTGGGCAGGCCGAGGATCTCCCGCCGCAGGGCGACTTCCTGATGGGTCAGGCCATAGAAGCGGCTGACCATCTCCGTGCTGGCCCCCAGCCGCAGCATGCGATCGACCGTGGCGATTTCCTTCTCCACGTCCTGTGCCTGGTTGAGCAGGCGCTGCAGCACTTCGCGGTTGACCGTGACCGAGCACCACGAGACGCTGGCGTTGGCCAGCACGCTGATCAGCGCGGGGTGCTTGAGCGCATCCAGCTCGGCCTCGCCGAAGCCCATGGCCTTGCAGCGGCGCAGTTGGCCGTTGCGAAGGTCATACAGCGCCTGGGCAATCACGGCCTGGTTGAGCGGATGCGATGTGGACATGCGGCCTCCCTCGCTCACGTCCCGGGCGCCGTGGTGCCGGCTTCCAGGTCCAGCAGACGCCGGGCGAGGCGCAGCAGCCGAAAGAGCTTGACCAACGCCGTGTCGCTCAAGCGCCTTGCGCCGCTGCCATGGCCTTGGCTCTGGCCGTGCAACAGGGTCGGCAGGTCGGCGGCGAGCTGCGCGCCGTCCAGGCCCGCTTCGGCGACGGGCTGACCCGTCAGGGAAGTGAGCAGCGTCAGCACCGCGCGGCCGAGCGGCGACGGGGCTTGGCCGCGGGCGCGGCACGCAAACCCGATGCCATCGGCGCGATCCTCGATGCACTCGTCCAGGCCTGCCTCCCCGGCGATCTCGCGCGCGAACTGCGCGATGTGGATGCGCAGCCGATCGGGCGTGTCCAGGCCGGCGTCGATGTACCAGACGTCGGAGATCGGATAGAGTCCGCCGGCTTGCACCGGGATGGACTGCAGCACGCTCGCCGAGAAGTCGGGCGGCAGCGCATCGCCCAACTGGTCGGCGACCATGCGCTGGATCGATTGGAGCCGTTCTGTCGTCGGTGCTGGCGAGACGATGTGCTCGCGAAGCAGATCGCCCGGTGCGGCCGGCTGGCTTCCCGTGGCCGCTTCGCCAACCGCCGTGTCGTCGTGGCGCAAGGTGGGCTCGGACGCCGGAGGGCTGGCGGGTGGAGGACCGGCCGCCGCTGCAGGCGTGGCGATGGACGATGCTGCGCCCGGCGGAGTCGGCGTGCCGGCGGTGGGCGAAGGCAACGCCGGCTGCGCCGCAGGTGGCGTCGGGTCACTGACCAGCGCCCGGTGGCGGCTTTCCGATTCGGTCAGGTCCAGCGCCAGCACGTCGTAGCCGATGCCCAGCAGCTCGGACATCTGGCCGATCAGCTCGTCTTGCACGCGCTGCGGCGCGAACTCGTCGCCCTGCGTGTCGAACTGCGCCAGCACCTCCTGAAAGAAACTGTCGAAGTCCAGCGGCAGCGAACGGTCCTTGGCGTAGTGCTCCCAGGTGCGTTTGCAGGCCGTGCGCATGACCGACAGCCGCTCGACCTGGTGGCGCCCCAGGCCGCCATAGAGCACAGTGGGAATGGCGGGCAGCAGGTAGCGCACCGCGTCGGCCATGCGGGTGATGTGCGACCGCTGGACGGGGAAGCCATCGGCCGCCAGGCGGCGGGCCAGTTCCGACTGGCTCAGGGCGGCGCCGCTCTCCTGCTCGTAGAACTCCCGTGCTTTCTCGACGCCGAGCGCGCGCTCGATGAACGTGAGGCCGCCGCGCAGTTCGTTCTCGGCAAGATGCCCGGTCAGCGCGACGATTTCACCGCGCTCCGGCCATGGTCGGAACAGGCACGATATGCGGAAGAAGCGTTCTTCCTTGGTCTCCGACCAGAGTTCGCGCAGGATCGCCAGTCGCGTGTTGCCGCCGTTGCGGATGATGTAGTGGTCCTCGCCGGGCCTGCGCGTGATGGCCGGCGCCGCGTCCAGGCCGCGCTCGCGGATGGATGCCTTGATTTCCTCGTAAGCCGGGTTGCGCTTCATGCGCGGGTCATGGTCGTAGGGCCGCAACTGGTCCAGCGTCACGACCATGGGCGTGTCCGCGATCGGGTCGCTCAAGGCCGTAGCCGCTGGGCCGCTGCGCTCGAAGCCGGCCGCGAGCAGCTTGCCTGCCATGTCCTGCGAGGTCATGTCAGCCATGGCCGCACCCCTCGCAGTCCCCACGACCGCCGGCCGGCGCCATGCGGGCCTCTCGCTCGGCGCGGCGGATCTGCGCACGGGCGTTCAATTCGGCCCGGTGGTCACTCGCTGTCGAACTCGTGTAGATCGCCGCGCAGCCGGCCTTGGTGAACTTGAGGTGCCCGCCCGGCGTGCGCTTGACGTGCCAGCCCTCACCGACCGCGAACTCGATCAGGGCGCGCAGCCGCTTGTGGCCGCGGGCCAGCTCATGTGCGTTCGCCATGGGGCCTCCCAGGATCAAGAGGTCGCTGCGGGCGGCCGGATACTTGAGCCAGTCGGTCCTGCCATTGCGGGAACAACTCGCTGGCGAGCGCGCGCATCGTGTCGAGCGCGGCAGGGGCGACTCTGCCGGGCGGCTGGCGGTGCTCGACCCGATGCACCGGCAGGCCGCGCGTTGCGGCACGTGGATACGCTTCTATGGCCGGCACGTCGGTGGCGAGCACGCGGATGCCGGCGCTGTCCTGGAACAGGTCGCGCAAGGCCTGCTGGATCAGCCGTGCGTTGGCGGACACCGGGTGGACGCGGTTGATGAGCAAGTGCAGCGGCGGCGGTTCGATGCCCAGGTGCCGGTACGGCGCAATGTCTTCGAGCAACTGCATGGTGCCGCGCCGCAGCTCGCGTGCCGCGAGGATCTCCGGCGTGACGGGCGACAGCGCGAGATCGGAGGCGAGCACCGCCATCTCCAGCAGCACGGAACGCGCGCCCTGGGTGTCGATCAGCACCAGGTCGTAGAGGGGAGCAAGTGCTGGCAGCAGATGCCGCAACCGCAGGCGGCCATCCGGCGCATGCAGCAACAACGTGTTCAGCTCGCCCCGGTGGTCGTCGGACAGCACCAGGTCCAGGCCCGCGATGATCGTGCGGGACACGAGCTGGCCAAGGTCGCGCTCGTTGAAGGCCAACAGCTCATAGATGCCGCCCGGCGCGCGCTGGGTCAGTTCGTAGTAGGAGGACAAGGTGGGCTGCACGTCGAGATCGAGCAGCAGCACGCGCAGGCCCGCGTCCGCGGCGAGCCCGCCCAGGTTGGCGGCCGTCGTGGTCTTGCCGACGCCGCCCTTCGTTGAAATGATGGACACGACCTGCATGGCGCTCTCCGGCTGGGAATGGGAAGTCCGCGGGAGAGCGGGTCAGGTCCGGTGGTTGAGGCGCTCGGCGATCCACTGGTCGATTTCGATCGAATCCCAGCCGACAGCGCGCACGCCCAGGCGCAGCGCCTGAGGGAACTGGCGCTTCTTCATCAGGTTGTAGATGTGGGCGCGTTTGAAGCCGGACTTCGCTTCGACTTCATCGAGCCGCAGGATGCGGCGCTCGTTCGGCGGGAGTACAGGGGTCTGCGACATGGCGGTCACTCCTGAACGCTCGGTGGCGTTTGTTGGCGTGACCTCTATTCAATAGACCTGGCTGCGGAAAGACATTGCAAATGCAATCTCCGCGATTGCACATACAAGCTGGATAACCTCATGCGCTTGCGCTACGAACGTACCTCTTAGCGTTGGCGAACTTTCCGTTTAAGGTGCGCTCAGTGATGCCCATGGTGCCGCCGTAGTGGGCGACCAATGCAGAGACAAGGGCCTCCTGCGTTTTGAAGCTGGAATAGGGCACGCCTGAAGGCGACTGGCTCAGCATCAGCGTCAACATCCCTCCAATGATGTTGAGATAGGTCGTTTCCGCCCGTTCGCTGATCTCGCATTGCTTGGATGCCAACAGCACCGAGGATTGCTTGAGTAGCGTGTCGTGCTGCTCCTGCAGTTCTCGCATCTCACGTCGGGCTTGTTCAAGCGCGGCCTGAAGGGCCAGCCGCTCCACGAGGATCGCCTGTCCTGTTTCCATGGTGATGAAAGGATGCGCCATGCGTTCGCCACGGCTGAACAGAAATCCTGGCCGGTGCTCGGGATAGTGGGTGCGCATCCAGCGTTTTAGATCGACATGGCGAACAGTCAGATCCAGAGAATTGAGCAGGTTCGGATCATTGAGCGTGATCCCGTTCTTGCCGTAGGGCAGCTCTCCGTTGAGGATGCCGTCATAGATACGTTCCGAGTGCAGCCGGCACTCATTCCATCGAGGGCAGTTCAGCGACCGAGGCAGGACACGCGGTGACGCGATCGTGGCCAGGATCATCGGGAGATACCGCAGCAACCCAGCCCATCGGATGGCCGCCTCGATGGGACGATAGAACACCTTTGATGTTGAAATGTCCTTGTGCATGTCTTCGTCTCCTTTCGGGTGCGCTACATCACCGGCTCCTTTCTTGCCCAAGGGCTGTTGTGTCGTTATGGCCTGCGACGGACGCTTGAGGCGATGCCCTAAGCGAAGGCGGAGGAGGCCATTGGCGTCCGCCGCAGGTGGCCTTGTCTTGCTTGATATGCAAGAATCGATCAGTTGCCGGCCCATCGAGCGATGAGGACGCAAGCTCGATATTGGCGCTCACGGTACCAGCGTCATAGGTGGCGCAAAGCCCATCAAGACCGATTTGGTATGGTCTGATATCCAGACGGTTCAAGACCAGCGAGTTGAAGCGTTCGACGCCCCTACGTCCAGTTGGGGACTGGAAATCAGCGGTTAGTGATGCATCGCTCCACATGCTGATATATCGACAAAGTATCTGCCGCAGTACCAGTGACCCTGCCAGGTTGCCCCAGCACATAGGAGACGGAGATGGCTGAACATTCCCATGAACATCAACATCACACATCCGGTCAGATGGGTAAGCACGGCCGACCATACGCCAAGTTCTGGGTGAACATGGTGTTGGGCCTCGTCGTCATGTACTTCGTAATGTTCAGCATGATCGACGGCGCCAGGGACTTCAGAAACAATCTCAACATGCTCTACATGGCGGTCACTATGTGGGCGCCAATGGGCATCTTCATGCTAGCGACAATGCCCGGCATGTTTCCAAACCGGCGGCTCAATCTCGTGCTGTACGGCTTGTTTGCCGTTCTCACACTCGGTTCTTTTGCCGCTACCCGTGCTCAAACCGGAATCGGCGATCGACAGTTCATCGCGTCTATGGTCCCGCACCATTCGGGAGCGATCCTCATGTGCCGCGAGGCGCAGCTCTCAGATCCGGAACTCGTCAACCTATGCCAAGCGATTTCCGATGGCCAGCGCGCGGAGATCGAGCAGATGAACCGGATTGCTGCACGCCTTCGTTGAGGCTGGCTGCCACTACACTGGCGCCGCGTTGCGCTCCGGCGAAGTTAGCCGCAGCGATGTAAAGATGAGTACTTGCGGTGTTCCGATGCCGGCGGTTGTGTCCTACAGCCGTCCAGGTGCCAGGTAGTCCACGCGACACCACCCCGCGCTGCCTGCGGAGCGAGCGCAAGTCATGATCGTCGCAAGTTGGAGTTCGATAGCGAACCCGCTCAGCAGCTGGACGCATCAGGCGTAACGACGGGTGGATGGATCATCCTTGGACGCTGGTGGAAGTGGTTGGATGAACTTTGTTGCCGAGGGCGAAAAACAAGGCTATAATTGAGTTCTTCGCTGATCACCACAGTGGAGAAAGTGATTGGGAAACAGAGACTTAGCGCTCTAGTGCATGACTCGTTTCCCGCTCCAGATTCAAGGCAGGCAGCTTCGGCTCCCTGTGGCAGTAGATGTAAAAGTCCCATGCGGGAGTAGCTCAGTTGGTAGAGCGATACCTTGCCAAGGTATAGGTCGAGAGTTCGAGACTCTTCTCCCGCTCCAGTTTCAAACCAGGCAGCTTCGGCAGCCTGTGGCAGTAGATGTAAAAGTCCCATGCGGGAGTAGCTCAGTTGGTAGAGCGATACCTTGCCAAGGTATAGGTCGAGAGTTCGAGACTCTTCTCCCGCTCCAAATTGAAAGAGGAAGCCTTCGGGCTTCCTCTTTTCATTTCTGCACTGCATGTTGTGCGCGCTCCGTTCTGATTCCCTTTTCGTTTCTTCAAGCTTCGCGCGTCTTGCGCATCCAAACGCACGCAGTCTTCCAGATGAACGTCTGCCTCTCCGTCCTGACGGTACGGTGCGTCTCTCATTGTGGTCATGCAGCGTGGTATTTCGGTACATGCGTCAAGGCAAGAATGAAAAATGTCGGCTATCGGCAATTGCCTGATTGCCACGACCATCTTTCCCTACTACATTGCTGAATCAGGCTTTTCGCCTGACACCATTATTTGCATCCTGGGGAGGGGGCATGGACAATTTCCAGAAAGAGATTGACGAAAGAACCAATCTCACCGCATCCAACAAGTTCGAGCTGCTGCTGTTCCGCCTGGGGGCGGATCCGCATGGCGAACGTTCCGAGCTGTTCGGCATCAATGTCTTCAAGATCCGCGAGATCGTTCCCATGCCGCCGGTGACCAAGGCGGCGGGCACCCATTCGCCGATGCTGGGCATGGTCAACATCCGTGGCCAGATCATCTCCGTGATCGACCTGCCGGCGGTGGTGGGCTGTGTGCCCAAGACCGGCCTCAACATCCTGCTGGTCACCGAATACGCGCGCAGTACCCAGGCCTTTGCGGTTGAATCGGTGGACGAGATCGTGCGCCTGGAATGGAGCCAGGTCCTCTCGGCCGAAACCAGCAGCGGTGGCGCCTTCGTCACCAGCATCGCGCGCCTGGACCAGGACAAGGACACCAGCCGCCTGGCTCAGGTGCTGGATGTAGAGCAGATCCTGCACGAGATCATGCCCAGCGAGCGCAACATGAAGATGGAAAACCTGGAAAAGAGCGCCGGCCATGGCATGCGCCCCGGTGCGGTGGCCATTGCCGCCGACGATTCCAAGGTGGCCCGTTCCCTCATCGAGCAGGGCTTGCGTGCCATGGAGATTCCTTTCGAGATGCATGTCACCGGCAAGGATGCCTGGGACAAGATCCAGAAACTGGCCAAGGAAGCCCGCGCCGAAGGCAAGCCGATTGCTGACAAGATTTCCTTCGTACTGACCGATCTGGAAATGCCGGAAATGGATGGGTTTACCCTCACGCGCAACATCAAGCGCGAGGATTTCCTGAAGAACATCCCGGTCATCATCCACTCCTCACTGTCCGGTTCGGCCAACGAGGACCACGTCAAGAGCGTGGGTGGGGATGCCTACGTCGCCAAGTTCGAAGCCAACGAACTGGCCTCGACCATCTTCGGCGTGCTCGACAAGGCCGCGGCCAAGGCGTGACGTACACGCGCTGAAATCACCATGAAGGGAGCCTGCGGGCTCCCTTTCTTTTTGTCCTCGGCCGTTATCTGTCCTGCCGCAGCCAGCGGCGATCTCGTATACTGACGCTCCCTTGATCCTGCCGCAGCCAGCGGCGCAGAGCCTCTCTCCATGCACATTCCCGCCATTGCCTCTCCGTTCGACGCCGCCCTGGCCGCTCGTCTTGACGCGCGCATCAACGACAAGACCAAGCCTCTCGGCAGCCTCGGTGCGCTGGAGCGCCTGGCACGCCAGATCGGCCTGATCCAGGGCAGCGACCATCCGGTGCTGCGCCAGAGTGCCATCGTGGTCTGTGCCGGGGACCATGGCGTCACGGCAGAGGGCGTCTCGGCCTACCCGCAAAGCGTGACCTGGCAGATGGTGGAGAATTTCCTGGCTGGCGGCGCCGCGATCAACGTCTTCGCCCGCCAGAATGAATGTGCGCTGTATATCGCCGATACCGGCGTCAATCACGATTTCGGCCCGCGCGAGGGCCTGCTGGATCGCAAGATCGCCCCCGGTACTGCCAACTTCTGCGAAGGCCCTGCGATGACGGCGCAGCAATGCCAGGCCGCGCTGCAGGCCGGCCTCCAGTTCGCCGAATCGCTTCAGGCCGACGTGCTGGGCTTCGGCGAAATGGGGATCGGCAATACCACCGCCGCTGCCGCGTTGATGGCGGCCTTCACAGGCCTGCCGGTGCAAGAGTGCGTGGGCGCTGGCACCGGCCTCGATGCCCAGGGCGTCGCCCGCAAGGCCGATGCGGTGACACGCGCACTGCACCGGCATGCGCAAGCCAGTGCGCCGCTGGAGCGACTGGCGGCCCTGGGCGGCTTCGAGATCGCCTTCATGACCGGTGCCATGCTCGGTGCGGCACAGCGCCGCAAGGTGGTCCTCATCGATGGCTTCATCGTCACCTCGGCGCTGCTGGTGGCAGCGGCCCTGCAGCCGGCGGTGCTGGAATATTGCGTGTTTTCGCATTGCTCGGATGAGGCCGGCCATCGCCGCATGCTGCAGTACCTGGGGGCCACGCCGCTGATGCAGCTGGACCTGCGCCTGGGCGAGGGCACCGGGGCCGCGCTGGCCTTGCCGCTGCTGCGTGCGGCCGTCAATTTCCTGGAACGCATGGCGACCTTTTCCTCGGCCAGCGTCAGCGAAAAGCATGTCTGACAAAGACTTCACCTCACCGCCGCCACCCCGCAGCGACGGCGCGCTGTACCAGCTGCGCCTGTTCTTCACGGCGCTGCAGTTCTTCACACGGCTCCCTATCCCGCGCTGGGTAGGCTTCCAGCCGCACTGGCTGCAACACGCCACGCGCTATTTTCCGCTGGTCGGCTGGATCGTGGCCTGGGCCTGTGCCCTGGTCTACCTGCTGGCCGTGCAGTTCTGGCCGCAGATGGTGGCGGTGCTGCTGTCCACCGCGGCCGGGATCTGGCTCACCGGCGCTTTTCATGAGGATGGTTTTGCCGATGTCTGCGACGGCCTCGGGGGGGCAGTCAGCCGCGAACGTGCGCTGGAGATCATGCGTGATTCGCGCCTGGGCACTTATGGCGTAATCGGTATCGTCGCGCTGTTGCTGGCCAAGCTGGCGGCCTTGCAGGCGTTGCTGCCGCTGCAGGTGCTGGCCGTGCTGGGGATGGCGCATCCGCTCTCGCGCTGGCTGGCCACTTGCCTCATCTGGCGCATGGAGTACGTGCGCGAGGAGGGCAAGGTCAAGCCGTTGGCGCAGCAGATGGGACACGGCGAATTCGTGGTGGCGACCTTCTTCGCGGTGCTGCCGGTGATCGGGGTGATCGCGCTGGGCATGATGTCATGGCAGCGCATTGCCGCCGGCGCGCTGCTGGCGGCATTGGCGACGCTCTGGCTGGCCTCGCGTTTCCGGCGTCGCCTCGGCGGCTATACCGGGGATTGCCTGGGTGCGGTCCAGCAGTTGAGCGAGACGGCCTTCTATCTCGGTGCGCTTGCCGCGTTGCCCTCCTGGTGGAATCCCTGAGCCATGCTGTTGCAGTTGATTCGCCATCCCCAGCCGCTGGTGGACAAGCGCACCTGTTACGGACGCAGCGATATCGCGGTCGCGCCCGAGATGCTGGCGCAGAGCGTGGCGCAACTGTTGCCCCAGTTGCAGGCGCTGCCGCCTGATTGGCCGCTGGTGACCAGTCCGCTGCAGCGCTGCGCGAAGCTGGCGCAATTGCTTGCGCGGGCCATGCATCGACCCGCACCGAATGTGGATGCGCGGCTGCAGGAAATGGATTTCGGAAAGTGGGAGCTGCGCGCCTGGGATGACATCCCCTGGGCCGAAGTCGAGGCCTGGAATGCCGATCTTGCGCATTACGCGCCCGGCGGCGGCGAGACATTGACCGCCGTGGCAAGCCGCATGTGGCAAGCCTTCGACGACTTGCTGGCCACGCCCGCCGAGGGCGTCATCGTGATCTGCCATGCCGGCACCATCCGCATGCTCCACGCCTGTGCCGCATGGCGTGCAGGGCAGGGCGCGGCTGTCTGTCCCGATGTCGCAGACTTCAGGGACATCGCCCTGCGCGCCGCAGCCCATCGCGCCGAGATCCCCTATGCTCGCCTGCTTGCGCTGGACGTCTCGGCCAGCCCCACGCGCTAGCCCGCTCCGCGCGACTCCACCGCAAATTTGATCAGTTCAGCCTGGCCATCGATATTGAGCTTGCGCTTGATGTTGAGCCGATGGGTTTCCACCGTGCGTACACTCAGGTCCAGCTCGCGGGCGATCTGCTTGTTGGATTCGCCATTGGCGATGTGCTGCAGCACTTCGCGTTCACGCTGCGTGAGCAACTCGCGCACCGGCAGTGGCTGGGTCAGCTGGCGTGCCAGTGCGGCACTGTAGTAGATCCCGCCCGAACGCACCGTCTCGATGGCATGCACGATGTCCTGGCTGGGTGCGTCCTTGAGCACATAGCCGCGCGCACCGGCCTGGATCGATTGCATCACGTACTCGGCCTTGTCATGCATGCTCAGGATCAGCACCGCAATCTCCGGATGCAGCGCATGAAAGCGCGCCGTCAGCTCGATGCCGTTGATGCCGCGCATGTTGATGTCCATCAGCGTGAGATCGATCTGATGGCGGGCAGCGGCGGCCAAGGCTTCTTCGGCATTGCCGGCCTCGGCCACCACTTCCAGTCCGGGCACGGTTTCCAGTCGCGCGCGCAAGCCGTCGCGCACCAGCGGATGATCGTCGATGAGCATGATGCGCGTCGTGGCAGGGGCGATGGGCGTGGCGGTCTCAGACATGGGGCGAAGGGAAGAGGGAAGAGCGGGGAATGATGGCGCTGATGCTGGTGCCGGCAGCCGATGAATCGATGGCCAGCTCGCCGCCAACGGCTTCCATGCGTTCGCGCATGTTGCGCAGGCCGATACCGTGGCGCGAATGATCGTCCACCTGGCCGGGATCGAAGCCGCTGCCGTTGTCCTGCACCTGCAGCATCAGCAGGTTGTGGCCGTCATAGAGACGCATGCGGATCTGGCTGGCGTTGGCGTGCCGTGCAATGTTGGTCAGCGCCTCCTGCGCCACGCGAAAGAGCACCGTGTTGACCACGTCCGAGAGTGCCGCGCCGTCCTCGTGATGGCCCTCCTGCGCGAAGACGATCTGTGTCTGCGGGCTGCTTTCGCGCCACTCGCCGCACAGGTGCTCCAGTGCCGCCGCCAGTCCCAGATCATCGAGGATGGCGGGCCGCAAATCGTGCGAGATGCGGCGCACTTCGGCCAGCACGCCGTTGATCTGGGTGGCGGTCTTTTCAAAGCCGGCGCGGGCGGCTGCCGCTTGTTCCGGGGTGCCGCGCAGGCGTTCCAGCGCGGCTTCGATCTGCAGCTTGATGGAGACCAGCCACTGGCTGATGCCGTCATGCAGGTCACGCGAGAGGCGCGCGCGTTCTTCTTCCTGCGAACGCACCACGCGCTGGGCCAGCTGGCGCAGCTTGGCATCGGCCACGCGATGCTCGCTCAGGTTCAGCAGCAGGCCGGCCAGTCCCACCGCCAGCGCGCTGGACAACGCGATGATCGCAATGAGCAGCATGGTCTGGTGCAGGTAGCCGGAATTCTGGTGATCGATCTGGGCCAGCGCCGCTTCCACATCATCCAGGTAGATGCCCGTGCCGATCACCCAGCCCCAGCGCGGCAGGGCGATCACGTAGCCCAGCTTGGGCGCCACCGTCTTGCTGGAGGGCTTGCGCCACAAGTAGCGCTCAAAGCCGCCGCCCTGGTGGGCGCGTTCGATCAGGTGCTGGATGGTCGGGCTGCCGGAGGCATCGCGCCAGTCCCACATCTCGCGCCCCACCAGTTCCGGCTGGCGCGGATGCATGATGCTGCGGCCCTGGTCGTCATAGACGAAGAAATAGCCATCGTCCCCAAACTCCAGGTCGGCCAGGATGCGCCGGGCTTCTTCCTTGATGGCGTCATCGGTGCGCCCGGTGTCGTAGAGATGGGCCAGCGCATGCCGGGCCAGATCCACATAGTGGCGCAGCTCCGTATTCTTGCTGGCCAGGTAGGCCGCCTCGATGGTGGAACGCTGCTGGCGCGCCAGTTCCACCGCCTGGTAGCGCACCACCAGCGCGATGGCCGCAAAGGCCAGGCACAGCGGGACGATGGCAAGGAAGATGATTTTCTGGCGCAGTTTCATGCCCGCGATTCTACCCAAAGCCTTCGGCCGGCCGCGTAAATCTTCATATCGTTTGTCCGCCGCTTATCACCCCGAAAGAAAATCCCTTCATCCTGCGTAATTCTACGTAGCGGCTCTGCGTAGTGCTGCGCTTGTGGGGCAGCAGGGGCATGCCGATACTGGCGGGCATCCTGCGCAGTGCGTCCGTTGGCCCGGTTTCCTTCACGTGGACCCGGGCGGCGACGCACTGACGACAACAAGATTTCCCACAACAATTCATATCCGCAAGGAGGAGAACAATGAACCGCTTGGTTTCCAGACTGGGCTGGCTGGCTGTCGCCCTGGGCGGCGCCGGGGCCTGCGCCTACGTCGCATTGCAGCGCGGCGAATCGATCAATGCCGTCTGGCTGGTCGTGGCCTCGGTGTGCGTCTACCTGATCGCCTACCGCTTCTACAGCAAATTCATCGCCGAGCGCGTGCTGGGCCTGGATGGCGCGCGCATGACGCCGGCCTACAAGTTCAACGACGGCCTGGACTACGTGCCCACCAACAAGTACGTGCTGTTCGGCCACCACTTCGCTGCCATCGCCGGCGCCGGTCCGCTGGTGGGTCCGGTGCTGGCCGCGCAGATGGGTTATCTGCCGGGCATGCTGTGGATCCTGGCTGGCGTGGTCTTTGCCGGTGCCGTGCAGGACTTCATGGTGCTGTTCATCTCCACCCGCCGCGACGGCCGCTCGCTGGGCGACCTGATCAAGTCCGAACTGGGCCAGGTGCCGGGCGTGATTGCACTCTTCGGTGCCTTCATGATCATGGTCATCATCCTGGCGGTGCTGGCGCTGATCGTGGTCAAGGCCCTGGCCGAGTCGCCGTGGGGCACCTTCACCGTGGCCGCGACCATTCCCATTGCGCTCTTCATGGGCGTGTATTCGCGCTACATCCGCCCGGGCCGCATCGGTGAAGTCTCGTGGATCGGCTTCGTGCTGCTGATGCTGGCCATCGTCGGCGGCCAGTACGTGCAGGAACATGCCGTGCTGGGCCAGATGTTCACCTTCAACGGCAAGCAGCTGACCTGGATGCTGATCGGCTACGGTTTCGTCGCTTCGGTGTTGCCGGTGTGGCTGCTGCTGGCGCCGCGCGATTATTTGTCCACCTTCCTGAAGATCGGCACCATCGTGGCGCTGGCACTGGGCATCATCTTCATCGCCCCGCACCTGAAGATGCATGCGGTGACCCGCTTCATCGACGGCAGTGGTCCGGTGTGGTCGGGTTCGCTGTTCCCGTTCCTGTTCATCACCATCGCCTGCGGTGCGGTCTCGGGCTTCCATGCGCTCATTTCCTCGGGCACCACGCCCAAGCTGCTGGAAAACGAAAAGCACGCCCGCTTCATCGGCTACGGCGCCATGCTGATGGAATCCTTCGTGGCGATCATGGCGCTGATTGCGGCTTCCTGCATCGAGCCGGGCATCTACTTCGCCATGAACAGCCCCGCTGCGCTCATTGGCACCACGCCCGAGAACGTGGCCCAGGTGATCTCGCAATGGGGCTTCCACATCACCCCCGAGATGCTGACTCATACCGCCCAGGCCGTGGGTGAACATACCATCATCTCGCGCGCCGGCGGCGCGCCGACCCTGGCCGTGGGCATGGCCCAAATTCTCTCCGGCGTGACGGGAGAAGCGATGATGGCCTTCTGGTACCACTTCGCGATCCTGTTCGAAGCACTGTTCATCCTGACGGCCGTGGATGCCGGTACCCGTGCCGGCCGCTTCATGCTGCAGGACCTGCTGGGCGCCTTCATCCCGCCGATGAAGCGTACCGACTCGTGGGCAGCCAGCCTGATCGCCACCGGCCTGTGCGTGACCGGCTGGGGTTACTTCCTGTACCAGGGCGTGGTCGATCCGCTGGGCGGCATCAATACCCTGTGGCCGCTGTTCGGCATCTCCAACCAGATGCTGGCCGGTATCGCCCTGATCCTGGCGACCTGCGTGCTGTTCAAGATGAAGCGTGACCGCTTTGCCTGGGTCACCGTGGTGCCCACCACCTGGCTGCTGATCTGCACCCTGACCGCCGGCTGGCAGAAGGTGTTCGATGCCAATCCGCGCGTGGGTTTCCTGGCGCATGCGCAGAAGTACCAGGCAGCGCTGGATGAAGGCAAGCTGCTGGCCCCGGCCAAGTCGATTGAGCAGATGCGCCAGGTCATCTTCAACGACTACGTCGATGCCGGCCTGGCCGCGATGTTCATGCTGGTGGTGGTGAGCGTGCTGGTGTTCGGTATCCGTACCGTGATCAAAGCCCGTGCGGCGCACCAGCCCAGCGTCAAGGAATCGGCTTACCAGGCGCTGCCAGCCAGTGCCGTAGCCCCGCAGTGAACTTTTTTGCAGCAAGGAGAACAGCATGAGCAAACCTGGCGCCCTGGCGCAACTGATGGCCTGGCGGCGCCAGGTCGGCCGCACGCTGAACCTGATGGTGGGCATGCCCGAATACGATAACTACGTGGCCCACATGAAGGCCTCTCATCCGGATCACTGCGTGATGACTTATGAAGAATTCTTCCGCGAGCGGCAGGAAGCGCGCTATGGGGGCAAGGGGCGGGTGGGGCGGTGCTGCTGAAAAACGCAGTGTTCCCACTGCCCGGAAATATGACATGGGCCAATGAGAAAGAGACCTTCGGGTCTCTTTTTTTGTGATGTTTCCATGACGCAGGTTATTTCATATCAGGAATTCCCTAATACGAAGCATGTTGCGTTTGAATTATCATTTTTAACAGATGGCAACATGTCAGCATTCTTCAGTTTTTTGATGTTCAAGGTGATTCAAGATGGCAAGCAACGATAGCGGCAAGACCCTCCTCATCGTCGACGACAGCAAAGTCTCCCGCATGGTGATCAAGGCCAACGTCCTGGCCGTGCATCCGGACTGGCAGGTGATGGAAGCCGGTACCGGCGAGGAAGCCATTGCCCAGGTAGAGCAGCGCGTGCCCGACTACTGCACGATGGACATCAACATGCCCGGCATGCTGGGCACCGATGCCGCCGCGCAGATCCTGCAGGCGCATCCGTCGGTACGCATCGCCATTTTCTCGGCCAACATCCAGGAAGCGGTGCAGACCCGCGCCCAGCAACTGGGGGCGCTGTTCGTGGCCAAGCCGGTCACGGAAAAATCGATTGGCCAGGCCCTGCTGCATTTCCGGGGCGCGCTGTGAGCATTCTCAATGAGATCGAACGCGATGCCCTGACCGAGATCTTCAATGTGGGCGCAGGGCGGGCCGCGCAGAGCCTGTCGGAAATCGTGGGCGACGAAGTGCGCCTGTCGGTGCCGTCGGTGGAAGTGCTGCGCACGGCCGCCATCGACGAGCAGGTGCTGCCGCGCACGCGCGGGCGCTTTGCCACCGTGAGCCAGAAGTTTGACGGCCCCTTCGATGCCGAGGCGGTGCTGCTCTTCACCGAGGACCGCGCGCTGTCCATCGTGCGCGACATGATGGGCTCGCAGATGAGCCTGGACGAGCTGGCCGAGTTCGAGCGCGAAGCCATGTGCGAACTGGGCAACATCATCCTCAATGCCTGCCTCTCGGCCATGGCCGACATGCTGGAGATCACCCTCAACAGTTCGCTGCCGCAATACCTGGTGTCTTCCCCGGAAGACATCTCGGCACGCCTGGCGGCCACCGGCAGCGATGACAGCTACGTGCTGGTACTGCATATCGACCTGGTGATCGAGAAGCACCAGACCGACGGCCACCTGATCTTCCTGCTCAGTTCTTCTTCCTTGCACGCCTTGGTGGAGAACGTGCAGCGCTACCTGGGCAAGATCGGATTGGCATGAACACCGCCGCAGCACCCCGCTTCCGCGCCGAGGACGTGCTGGAGCAGCTCCACGGCGGCCTCATCATGCTCGATGCCCGGCGCCATGTCCTGCTCTGGAACGCCTGGGTGGCCCGCTGTAGCCGGGTGCCTGCGGCACAGGCGCTGGGGGCGCGCTTTGATGCGTGCTTCGGCCAGCCGGTGTCGCCGGCCTTGCTGCGGGCCATCGACAATACCCTCCATTACGGCCTGCCGGCAGTGCTCTCCAGCGCCTTGCACCGCTCGCCGCTGCCGCTGTACCCGGAGCATGCCGCTGCCGCAGGTGGGGTGCGCATGGTGCAATCGGTGGTCCTGACGCCTTTCGACAATGAAGAGGGCGAGCGGCTCTGCCTGATCCAGATCAGCGATGCCAGCAACTCGGTGCGGCGCGAAAAGATGCTGCAGTCCCATTCCGACGTGCTCAAGCGCCAGGTCGGCACCGATGGCCTGACCGGCATTCGCAATCGCCGCCATTTCGATGAACATTTCGCCCGGACCTTGCAGCGCGTGGGGCCGACTGGCGCAGCACTGTCGCTGTTCATGGTGGATGTCGATTTCTTCAAGCAGTACAACGATCATTACGGCCATGGCCCCGGCGACCAGGTGCTCAAGCGCGTGGCCGCAGCGCTGCAGGCCGGCTTGCAGCGGCCGGCTGACCTGCTGGCACGCTATGGCGGTGAAGAATTCATCCTCCTGATGGAAGGGCTCACGCCTGCGCAAGCCGCCGACACAGCGGAGGCCCTGCGCGAAAGCGTTCACGCGCTGGCCGAACCGCACGCCAAATCGCTGGTAGCCCATCGCGTCACCATCAGCGTGGGCGTGTGTACGCGTTGCGTCGGGGGCGAAGCCGATGGACGTCAGCTCATGGCAGCGGCCGATGCGGCGCTTTACCGCGCCAAGCTGGGCGGGCGCAACAAGGTGGTCGCGACCGATTGACCCCGCCAGGGGGAGGCATGCCCCAAGGAAATTTCTTCACTTTTGTGCAATTCAAGGGCAATTTATAGGAAACCCTTGCTGAGCAAGCATGTCAGAAAATGGCAGCTTGCTTATCAACAGGCTTGTTCACAGCTTTTGTGGATAACTTGCCTTGTAGCTTGATTTCCGGGGGGAACCGGCCGTCACGTCCGGGTGGCGATTTTGCGTATAATGCGCATCCGTTCATGCTGACAAAAGCCTGACGCACCGGCAAGGTCCCGTAGTTTTCCTGGGGGCCTCTCCTGGCCGGTCTACCATGTTTTTTCGCTTTTTTCTTCACCAAGGGTTTGATGCGCCGACTGCTGCTCCTGCTGCTGACTCTGCTGATCCCGCTGCAACTGCTGGCAGCCACGGGAGAGGTGCAGCTGCGCGAACAGTTGCGTGAACAGCTGCAGGCCCCGGCCACCGCATCTTCCTCTGCGCACTTGCATGCGTTTGCCAAGGGCAGCGGCCATGCCTGCCCGGCCGCCGTCGCCACCTCCTGGCCGGCTGCGGCCGATGCCTTGGCTGCGGGCAGCCTGACGGGCGATGAGGTGCCTGCCAGCGACGATGACGACCAGCCTGGCGCCCAGGGCGAGCTGGAAGATCCTGCCTTGCCGGCGGCCATCGCCACGCCCGGACTGCACTGGTTTCCGTTTCCCCACGCCTTTCCGTCAAGCCTGAGCTGGTCGTCCTACCTGCGCGACCAGTTGCGTCCTCCGCCGTTGGCCTGAGCCTCCTGTCGTGCGTACCTGCTGCGGGCAGGGCGCACGCGCGGCGGCAGTGTCCTGCCTTGCCGCGCACGCCTGACCATTGACTCCCATCGTTGCATCTGCCGTGCTGCGCTTGCGTACGGCACCTTTTCGTTCATCAGGAAAAATCATGAAACGCATTGTTCTGTTCCTCGTCACCAACCTGGCCGTGATGCTGGTCTTGAGCTTCACTGCCAGCCTGCTCGGCGTGAACCGCTACCTCACTGCCAACGGCCTCAACTTCGGCATGCTGCTGGTGTTCTGCGGCCTGATGGGGTTTGGCGGCTCCTTCATTTCGCTGTTCATGTCCAAGACCATCGCCAAGTGGTCCACGGGAGCGCGCGTGATCGAGCAGCCGCAGAATTCCACCGAACTGTGGCTGCTGCAAACGGTCCAGACCCTGGCCACCCGCGCCCAGCTGCCCATGCCGGAAGTGGCGGTCTATGACGGCCCGCCCAACGCCTTTGCCACCGGTGCCAGCAAGAGCAATTCGCTGGTGGCGGTCTCCACCGGCCTGCTGCAAGGCATGACCAAGGAAGAAGTGGAAGCCGTGCTGGCCCACGAAGTGGCCCACATCGCCAACGGCGACATGGTCACGCTGACCCTGATCCAGGGCGTGGTCAATACCTTCGTGATGTTCTTCGCGCGCATCGTCGGCTACTTCGTCGACTCCTTCCTGCGCAGGAACAACGAAGAAAACAGCGGCCCCGGCATCGGCTACATGGTGACCGTGTTCGTCTGCGAAATCGTCTTCGGCATCCTGGCCAGCATCATCGTGATGTACTTCTCGCGCCAGCGCGAATACCGCGCCGACGCCGGTGCTGCATCCCTGATGGGTTCCAAGGTGCCGATGATGAATGCGCTGCGCCGCCTGGGTGGCCTGCAGTCCGATGGCCTGCCGCAGAACCTGCAGGCTTCCGGCATCTCCGGCCGCGAATCGTGGCTGGGCCTGTTCTCCAGCCACCCGCCGCTGGAGTCGCGCATCGCCGCCTTGCAGGCTGCACGCTGATGCCGCGCTGGCGGGCCGCACCGCGCCAAGTACGGCCCGCCAGCGACGGCGCCTGAGTGGCTGTCATGCCCGCGTATTCATGCGCGTGTTAGTCTTTGTGAAGGTTCGTGCCTGCGTTTGCACGCAGGCACGCAGCCGGCAGACAGCCAGTGTCACAGTCATCTCCAACAAATTCATCCACCTTAGAAAGGAACCCTGACTGATGCCCCATCACACTCCCCTGATCGCCACCATTGTCGCCGGCCTGGTCCTGGCCTTCATCTTCGGGACCCTGGCCCATCGCCTGAAAATGCCGCCGTTGATCGGCTACCTGGTGGCCGGTATCGCCATCGGTCCGTTCACGCCCGGCTTCGTGGGCGACGCCGACCTGGCCCAGGAACTGGCCGAGATCGGGGTGATCCTGCTGATGTTCGGTGTCGGTCTGCACTTTTCGCTGAAGGACCTGTTGTCGGTCAAGAACATTGCCATCCCCGGTGCAGTGGCGCAGATCGCCATTGCCACCTTGCTCGGCATGGGCCTGGGCTGGCTGCTGGGCTGGCCGTTCGGCGAGGGCTTCCTGTTTGGCCTGGCGCTGTCGGTGGCCAGTACCGTGGTGCTGTTGAAAGCGCTGCAGGAACGCCGCCTGGTGGAAACCCAGCGCGGCCGCATCGCCGTGGGCTGGCTCATCGTCGAGGACATCGCCATGGTGCTGGCGCTGGTGCTCATCCCGGCGCTCTCCGGCATCCTGGGCGGCAAGGGCGAGGCACTCTCCGGCAATGCCGTGCTGCTGACCCTGGGGCTGACGCTGGGCAAGGTGGTGGCCTTCGTGGCGGTGATGCTCATCGTCGGGCGCCGCGTCATTCCGTGGATCCTGGAGCGCATCGCCGATACCGGCTCGCGTGAACTGTTCCGCCTGGCCGTGCTGGCCATCGCGCTGGGCTTTGCGCTGGGGTCGGCTTATGTGTTTGGCGTGTCCTTCGCGCTGGGGGCCTTCTTCGCCGGCATGATCCTGTCCGAATCCGAACTGAGCCACCGTGCCGCCGAAGAATCACTGCCGCTGCGCGATGCCTTCTCCGTGCTGTTCTTCGTCTCGGTGGGGATGCTGTTCGATCCGTCGATCCTGGTGCGCGAACCGCTGCTGGTGCTGGCGACCGTGCTCATCATCGTGGTCGGCAAGTCGCTGGCGGCCTGGCTGATCGTGCGCGCATTCGGTCACCCGAATTCGACGGCGCTCACCATTTCCGCCAGCCTGGCGCAGATTGGTGAATTTTCCTTCATCCTGGCCACACTCGGCCTGTCGCTGGACCTGCTCTCGCCGATGGCACGCGACCTGATCCTGGGCGGCGCGATTCTGTCTATCTTGATCAATCCCTTGCTGTTCTCGCTGCTCGATCGCTACGAAGCGCGTCACGCCAAACCTGCCGACGTGCAGGACGTGCCACCCACGGTGGACCTGCAGGATCACGTGGTGCTGGTCGGTTATGGCCGTGTCGGCCGTGGCATCGGCGAGCAGTTGCGCGCGCAGGGCAAGCCTTTCGTGGTGATCGAGGCGCAGCGCGAGCATCTGGAAGCACTGCGCCAGGATGGCGTGCCGGCGCTGTACGGCAATGCGGCCCAGAGCGAACTCCTGAAGGCTGCCGCCGTGGAGCGCGCACGCTGGCTGCTGGTGGCAATACCGGAAGTGTTCGAAGCCGGGCAGGTGATCGAAAATGCACTGGAGCTCAATGCCGGACTGAAGGTGGTGGCGCGCGCCCATTCGGATGCCGAGATCGAGCACCTGGAAAAACATGGTGCCCAGCGCGTCATCATGGGCGAGCGCGAGATTGCGCGCGGCATGCTGGAGTCAGTGGGGCAGGGTGCCTGAAGCTGGTTGGCTTGATTTGCCCTGCGCGCCTGCAGCATTTTTCTTCACGTGCTAAAGTCGCGGCTGCTGTCTCGGCGGACTTTCGGTCCGCTGCGCGGCAACAAGTTCTCGGGGCGGGGTGAAACTCCCCACCGGCGGTAATCAGGCGGCGCCTTGCGGTGTTGCATGTAGCCCGCGAGCGCCCGGCCTGTCGCCACGACGAGCCGGGGTCAGCAGACCTGGTGTGATTCCGGGGCCGACGGTCATAGTCCGGATGAAAGAGAACGGGATGTCCGGTGTCGTGCCGCTTTTCTGGCGGTGCGCGCGGCCGCGCATTCCCACGCCCTGTTTATTCATCGAACAGGAGTCCTGAACCATGTCGCAATCGCATCAATCGCATCTGTCTGCCGTACCTTCCCATCACGGTCAACGCATCGCCTTCGTCCAGGCCAGCTGGCACAAGGACATCGTCGACCAGTGCCGCATCGCCTTCACCGAGGAAATGGCCAAGCTGGGCTGGCCCACCTCCAGCATCGACTTTTTTGAACTGCCCGGTGCCTTCGAAATCCCCCTGCACGCCAAGGTCCTGGCCAAGACTGGCAAGTACGCCGGCATCGTCGCCAGCGGCCTGGTGGTCGATGGCGGCATCTACCGCCATGACTTCGTGGCGCAATCGGTCATCTCGGCACTGATGCAAGTGCAGCTGGAGACCGAAGTGCCGGTGTTCTCGGCCGTGCTGACCCCGCATCACTTCCATTCGCACAGCGAGCACCACGATTACTTCCACCAGCATTTCCTGGTCAAGGGACGTGAAGCCGCACACGCATGTGCGACCACCGTCGCCAAGTTGGCCGAAGTCCGTGCAGCCGATACTGCACAGCGCAGCCTGAATGCAGCCTGACGCTTGACGCCTGCTGCCGTGACGGGCGCGGGGACAGCCAAATTTTGCTTCACATTGCGCTTAACATTTGTGAAGCATTTGCTTACAACCCTTACGGCTTTCGCCTAGAGTTGTCAGGTTTCGGGGGATATAGTCACGCTACGTCATTCAGAACAACGAGGAGCTATCGTGAAAAAGTCGATTTCCCTGATTGCCGGCATGGCTGTCTTTGCTGCCGTTGCCGGTCTGTCCGCAGCACCGGCCATGGCCGGACATGTCTCCATCGGCGTCAACATCGGCGTGCCCGCTTACGTGGCTCCGCAGCCTGTCTACGTACAGCCGGCCCCCGTGTATGCGCCGCCGCCGGTATATGTGCGCCCGGCACCGGTCTACGTGCGTCCGGCACCGGTTTATTACGCACCGGCGCCGGTGTATGTGGAGCGCGAGTACCATCGTGGCCATCACCGCCACTGGCATCGTCCGCCGCCGCCCCCGGGCTATGGCTACTGGGGGCGTTGATTCCCGGGCAGCAGGCAAGAAAAATGGCGGCTTGAAGGCCGCCATTTTTTCGTTCATTCAATGAGCAGCAGTTGTGCACTGCTGACATCGGGCTGGGCTTATTTTTTCGCGGGGGTGGTGTCGTCATCGACATCGACCAGCAGGTAGCGTTCAGCCGCACCGAAGAAGCGATCGTAAAAGTCCGGCGAGCGGATGGTTTCGCTGGAAACGCGCACCATTGAGTCATCGCTGGCGGCAAAGGGCATCGACACCGACCCCAGCACGCTCACGCCCAGGCTGGCCGAGCTGTTGCTCTTCTTGATGCCGTAGCCATCCTGGGTGGCGCTGGCGAACATGGTCGAGCTTTTGCCGTTGCCATTGGAGGCACAGACCACGTGGAAGGCGATTTCCATGTGCTTGTCGCTGGCGGGCTGGAAGCTCTTGTTGCCGTCCAGGGTGTTGTCGGTGGATTTGTTGATCACGTAGCCCTGGCCCAGCAGTGCGCGGCGGGCGGCTTCGCAGACGGCTTTTTCGCTGCCGGGGAAGCTGCGCGAGAAGGCGCTGGTATCGTTGAATTCTTCCTGGTGATAGAAGGCGGTTTTGCCCGTGGTACAAGCGGTCAGGCCGAGGCTGGCGGCGGTGACGAGCAACAAGAAAATTGAAAAACGCGGGCGCGGCATGCAGCGGATCTCCGGCAACAGTGAGAGGTGGCGTGAATTGTAAAGGATTCAGGAAGCTCAGAGTTTGGGCGGATGGTAAAGATCCGTAACAGATGGCGTATCACCCGATGAGAACAGGAATGAAGACGCGCGCAGGGGATCGACATGAAGGTAAAATCACTTGTCGAATTGCCTGACTGAAAGTAATGTTAGGAGATTCAAGGGAGTGGTCTTCCATCGGGACGATCATGAATCTGCCGGGCAAGCCGGGCACATTCGCAAACGGCCTCGTCAAGGAACATGGACAAAAATCAGAAAGCGGAATTGGAGCGCATCCAGAAGGAACTGGTGGACGCACACAATAAGGCTGCGTGGCAGATGGCCGCGACGATCATCAAGGCCTCGCTGGTCAAGAATGGCATGGACCAGCCGCCCACTCCGGCCGAGCTGGCCGATCTCAATGCCACCATCACCAACCTGCGCAGTGTGGCCGAGGATGCGCTGGAGTTGCTCAAGCGCTGAGCGGGATGCTGCGCTTGTCGTTCCGGGCGCGTACCTTGATGCTTTTCAAGGCGCCGCGCCGGTGCGCGACACCCTCTCAATACCGAACCGATCCAGGTGCATCCGACTGTCGAGTTGGCGCTGGCACGCGCCAGGGACAGAGATGGTGCGGCATGCTGGGGTGCAGGCAAGCTTCAGTCTGCGAGTGCGATGGCATCAGCTAAACCTAGTTTCGACGCAGTTGATGCTGCGGGCTATCCGGCAGGGCAAACAGATAGCCAGCCTTGCAGTTGATCAATACGCGATATGCCACCATTGGAAGCAGCACCCCGGCTGCCGTGCCTACGATCAAGTGGACGAGGGGATCTTGCAGATGAAGAACTTTGTTCATCACGATGCGGGCTCCGCTACCAAACAGGATATGCATGAGGAAGATCGGCATCGAGAGCCTGCCAATCTCCCGCATCCAATTCCAGCGGGACAGCAATTCCATTCGCATGGACAGCGCAACCAGGGCCAGGATGCACACCACCGCAAGCGGCAAGGTGAATTTGTGGTCCGGATCGGTGCGCAGCTGCAAGCTGATATGAAACACGTATTGTGCAATGATCGCCACGCATACCAATAAAGGGGCCAGGGTGTGCGCGTGCCGCATGAGGCGTCCTCGGAAGTCGGCAAAGCACAGGCCCAGGACGGTATAGACCCCGTACGAGAGAACGAAGCCGTCTACCATGGTGAAGGGGAAATACACATGGAAAATGAAGCCTGCCGTGAAGAGCGCCAGCAACCAGTACCGGCGTTGCAGTCCCAGCCAGTTCACCAGCAGGGCCAATACCATCATGATCAGCAGCAGCGCGTAAAGAAACCAGAACTGGTCTTGGGGATGCCAGGGGATCTGCAGGAGTGAGGCCAATTCCAGTTGTCGGTTGGTCAGCCTGGAGAGCAGCAGGCCGATCAGTCCCTGGATCAGCGACCAGACGAAATAGGGATAGGCGAGCGTTCGCAGCTTCTCCATGATGAAACCCGCAGTGCCATATTTGGCAAGGGAATTGGCCACGGTCAATCCCGAGGCGAAGAAGAACAGCGGCATGTGGAAGCTGTAGATGATGCTGTCGATCAGTTGGTAGCGCTGCTGATCCAGCGGGATAGCCGCGTTGTACACGCCGCGGGCGACATGTCCGTAGACGACCAGAATTATTCCAATTGCCTTGAGGTAATCGATCCAGATTTCTCTTCGCTCTGCTGAACGTGCGGGATCTGGTGGCTTAGATACCATGGCGGCCTTACTCCTCAGGAGGTTTGGTGTGCAGCCCTGGTATGGATCCGAGCAGTTCTGGGCGCGGAACCTATGGGGCATCGGTTAATTCTATGGTTTGATTGATAATTATAGGTGTCGGACGCAAAGACGAGTGAAAGTCTTCCAGTTTTTTTAATGGCCACATGCTGCTTTCTGTCCTGGAGGAAAGAAAGCGAGCAATCAGTCCCGCATGAATCCTGTGCCTTCGTCCAGTCTGGCCACGCCTACAGCTCCGCAATCGCGGCACGTCATTGGCGAGGCCCTGGTTCGGTCGGCTTGGCGTTGGGCGGTCGATACATTGAGGCTTGATGCATGCGCATAGGGCTGCCGCGTCAGGCTTCAACGCCATGGATGAGCCCCGTGCTGGCCGACGAAAAGTTGGCAGCACCGTTTGCGCAAGGCATTGAGCAAGTGGATGCTCCGGCCTGCGCAGCAGGGGAGGTCTTTGATTGGTGCCCGAGGCCGGAATCGAACCGGCACGCCTTGCGGCGAGGGATTTTCTTACCACTTCGGCTTTCGCCGCCAGCGCATGCGCTGTTCGTGGTCTGGAGCACGCCTTCACCATAGCCTTGCGGCCGTAGGTGCCCGCCGTCTGCTCTCTACACCTTCCCATTGTTGCCGGGCTTGGCTCGGCGTTGGCTCCGATGCGGGGCATCGAGGGCTTTCGCCGAATTTGACGGGCGTCACTTCGGGCGTTTCCGCTCGAAGGCTCAAATTGTTTAAGTCCCTTGTGTCTACCGATTTCACCACTCGGGCATGAGGGGTACCGGCCAGGGCCGCCGGAAAAGGGACGCATTATAGCAGCGACTTGCGCCGCATCATTTGTTTTTTCCTGCGGAAATTCCTGAAATTTTCTTGCGGGCGGAGGCCGGCACGTCGTGCGCCTCGTTTGCCGCCGGTAGACAGCATTCCCTCCTGTTCCAGGGTGCCATTTCCGGCCGACAAGCTGTCTTGAAAGGGTAGAATGACGACTTCTTTCATCTGGAAGGCCCTCACCATGACTGAAGCGGTAGTCAAGACAGTGCAGTGCATTTCACCCGCCGGCCTGCACACCATGGCTTACAAGGAGTGGGGCGATGCGCGCAATCCCAATGTGCTGGTGTGCGTGCACGGCGTCACGCGGGTCTCCGACGACTTCGACCGCATGGCCCGCGAGCTTTGCGATACCTATCGGGTGATCTGCCCCGACGTGGTCGGACGCGGCCGTTCAGGACGCCTGGCCAATCCGCAGTTCTATACAGTCCCGCAATATGTGAGCGACATGGTGACCCTGCTGGCGCGGGTCGACGCCGAGATCGTCGACTGGTTCGGCACCTCCATGGGCGGCCTGATCGGCATGGGCTTGGCCTCGCTGCCGGGCAATCCTATCCGCCGCCTGGTGCTCAACGATATCGGCCCTTCCATCAACGGCGCCGCCCTGGCGCGCATTGGCGACTACATCGGCCAGGATGTGCGCTTCGATACCTTCGAAGAAGCGGCCCAGTTCATCCGCACCATTTCCGTCAGTTTCGGTCAGCACAGCGATGAAGAATGGCACAAGCTGGCCAGGGATGTGCTGCGCCAGAATGAAGAGGGCAAGTGGGTGCGCCATTACGACCTGGGCCTGGCCGTCCCCTTCAAACTGACTACGCCGGAAGCGGCCAGCGCGGCCGAGCAGATGCTGTGGGCGGCCTATGACGCGATCCGTTGTCCGACCCTGGTGGTGCGTGGCGCCCAGTCCGACCTGCTGCTTCCGGAAGTGGCGCAGGAAATGACCCGTCGCGGCCCCAAGGCCACACTGGTGGAACTGCCCGACGTCGGCCACGCTCCCACCTTCATGCATGCACCGCAGATCGAGGTGGCGCGCCAGTTCCTGCTGGGCTGAGCGGTTCCCGATCCGATTACGTTTTTCATCACCGGCGCGCATTGCCGCCGGGTTTTACTAGGAAGGAAATTTCATGTCCGTACAACGTCTGCACGTCGGCAAGCGACTCTCCGAAGCCGCCATTCATAACGGTACCGTCTACCTGGCCGGCCAGATCGCCGAAGACGCCACCCAGAACATCGAAGGCCAGACCCGCGAAGTGCTGGGCCATATCGACCGCCTGCTGGCTGAAGCCGGCAGTGACAAGACCAAGATCCTGTCGTGCCAGATTTTTCTCTCTGATGTGAAGGATTTTGCTGGCATGAACGCCGTCTGGGACGAGTGGGTCGCCCCCGGCAATGCGCCCCCGCGCGCCACCGTTGAAGCCAAGCTGGCCCGTCCCGAACTGCTGGTGGAAATCATCATCGTCGCTGCACAGAAGTAATTTATGGTTTCGGTAGCAAGTACCCAGGGCGAAGGCCTGGCGGCCATTACCGCCGGCCTCGGTCCTGACGATGTCGCACGGGTCGAGCAGGCGCTGGCCGAACTCGAACCGCTCTATGCCGACAGGCAAATCCTGTCCGGGCAGAACGCGCTGCAATTCGCGGTCTCGGTGGCCACCGTGCTGACCGCCCTCAATGTCGATGCCGCCACCCGCATCGCCGGGCTGGCCTTCGAAGCCCAGATGCTGCACCCCGAGCTGGAAGAAAAGCTGGAAGAGCGCTTCGGCAAGGAAATCGCCGAGCTGGTGGGCAATGTGCGCCAGCTGATGCGTTTTCACAGCCTGAGCTTCCAGCCCCAGAACCAGGAAGTCTTGCGCGGCAAGAACGCCGCCCAGCAGGCCGCCGCCCAGGTGGAAACCCTGCGCAAGATGCTGCTGGCCATGGCCACCGACATGCGCGCGGTGCTGGTGCGCCTGGCCTCGCGCGTGGCCACGCTGCGCTACTTCGCCGAAACCAAGCAGGAGAATGAAGCCAGTGCCCAGTATGCGCGCCAGACCTTCGATCTCTACGCGCCGCTGGCCAACCGGCTGGGCATCTGGCAACTGAAGTGGGAACTGGAAGACCTGTCCTTCCGCTTCCTGGAGCCGGTGACCTACAAGCGCATCGCCAAGATGCTGGAAGAAAAGCGGCTGGAGCGCGAAGCCTTCGTGGCCAACGCGATCACGCGTTTGCGCGCCGAGATGGCGGCGCAGGATATCCGCGCCGAGGTCAGTGGCCGGCCCAAGCACATCTACAGCATCTGGAACAAGATGCGCGGCAAGTCCATCGATTTCTCCGAGCTCTACGATGTGCGAGCCTTCCGCGTCATCGTCGATGATGTGAAGACTTGTTATTCAGTGCTGGGCATCGTGCACGACATCTGGACGCCGATTCCCGAAGAGTTCGACGACTACATTTCGCGTCCCAAGCAGAACGGCTACCAGTCCCTGCACACGGTAGTCATGGCCGAAGATGGCCGGGCGCTGGAAGTGCAGATTCGTACGCACGAAATGCACCACTTCGCCGAATACGGCGTGGCGGCGCACTGGCGCTACAAGGAAAGTGGCGGCTCCAATTTCTCGGCGCAGAAATATGACGAGAAAATCGCCTGGCTGCGTCAACTGCTGGCCTGGAAGAACGAAGTCACCGATGCCGTGGTGGACCAGGAAGAAGTGCGCCGTGATTGGGTGCAGAAGCTCAAGTCGGCCACCTTGGATGAGCGCATCTATGTGCTCACGCCCCAGGCGCGGGTGATCGAATTGCCCAGCGGGGCCACGCCCATCGACTTCGCCTATCACCTGCACAGCGACGTCGGCCACCGCTGCCGCGGGGCGCGCGTGGATGGCGTGATGGTGCCGCTGAACACCACCCTCAAAAACGGCCAGACGGTGGAGATCATCACGGCCAAGAGCGGCGCCGGCGTCGGGCCGTCGCGTGATTGGCTGGGTGCAGGTTACGCCGCCAGCTCGCGCACGCGCTCCAAGATTCGCGCCTGGTTCAATGCCATCGAGCAGCAGGAGACGCTTTCCGTGGGCCGTGGCCTGCTGGAAAAGACCCTGCAGCGCGAGGGCAAGACCGCCGTCAACCTGGAAGAACTGGCCCAGAAGCTGGGCTTCGACAAGGTCGACGACCTCTGCCTGTCGCTGGCCAAGGAAGAATTCAGCCTGCGGCACGTGGAGCAGGCGCTCCATGAGGGCGAGGAAAAGAAACCCGAGATCGATGACGAAGCCCTCATCACCCGCAAGAGCCGCGCATCGAGCATCGTGCAGGGCGCCAAGTCGGGCGTGCTGGTGGTCGGTACCGATGGCTTGCTGACCCAACTGGCGCGCTGCTGCAAGCCGGCGCCGCCCGATGTGATTGCCGGGTTTGTCACGCGCGGCAAGGGGGTGTCCATCCACCGCGTCAATTGCAAGAACTTCGCCGAGATGAGCTTGCATGCGCCGGAGCGGGTCATCCAGACCACCTGGGGGGCGCCGGCACGCGATACCGTGTATCCGGTCGACATCTTCGTGCTGGCCAGTGACCGCCAGGGCTTGCTGCGGGATATCTCCGATATCTTCCTGCGCGACAAGATCAACGTGATCGGGGTGAGCACGCAAAGCGTGAAGGGGCATGCGCGCATGGCCTTCACGGCCGAGATCGGCTCGACCGAGCAATTGCAGAAAGCGCTCACGGTGATTCGCGAGGTCAAGGGTGTGATCGAGGCCAAGCGACAGTAATGCCCAGTTGTTTGGTGGTACAGGCGGGAGAGGGCAGGGAGGCTGGATACTTGGCGAAATACGCTAACTATTTTTAATTTTTCATCATTTACCCCTTGGCAAATTTTGAAAAGCCTCCTATACTCTCGTTTCTTCGTTAGGCGCGTAGCTCAGCTGGTTAGAGCACTACCTTGACATGGTAGGGGTCGTTGGTTCGAGTCCAATCGTGCCTACCAATTCTTCTGGTCCCGTTCGGGATGGGTGAGTTGGGGCGAAGCAAACAAAAGGAGGCGCGTTCTCGGCTTCCTTTTTTGTTTTATCAAGTTCTTGCAGTCTTCGATAGGCGCGTAGCTCAGCTGGTTAGAGCACTACCTTGACATGGTAGGGGTCGTTGGTTCGAGTCCAATCGTGCCTACCAATTCGTTTGCTTCGTGATGAGGTGAAAGGGTTGGTTGAAGAAATCTGCAGAAATCAACAAAAGGAAGCGCATTGGCGGCTTCCTTTTTGTTTTTCTGCCTTCCTTTTCTTGCATTTCTTTCACCTCCCCTGTGTTATGACTGCAGCTGGCGCGGACCTCACTCCGGCTGCGCGCTTGGCTTTGCGAAGGGTCAATCGTCGGTGTAAAAAAGCGCATTTCCTGAAGCAATGCGCGAGATGTTTCGCGGAAGCATCTAAAAATGCTTTACACTTGCGTCGAATTTTTTCGGCAACAACATCTCCAATCCTCATTTTCACGGTTCAGCGAATTTCCCTATGGCAGCAGATGATCAGTATTTCCTCGTGGTTGATGACTTTTCGACGATGCGTCGCATTGTCAGCGGCCTGCTGAAGGAGCTCGAATACACCAAGATGGTGGAGGCCGATGATGGCTCTTCCGCACTGAAGATCCTGGAGGCCGGTGCCATGCCGGTGACCTTCGTGCTGACCGACTGGAACATGCCGGGCATGGATGGCCTGACGCTGCTCAAGAAAATCCGTGGCACGCCTTCTCTGGCGCACTTGCCGGTACTGATGATCACGGCCGAAGCCAAGAAGGAAAACATCGTCATGGCGGCGCAGTCGGGCGCGGATGGCTATATCGTCAAGCCCTTTACGGCGGCCACCCTGAAGGAAAAGATCGAAAAGATCCTGGCGCGGCGCGCTACGATGGCCCACGCGTAATCGGCGGTTGAGTCGGGATTTGGGCGCAGTTGGGCCCCAATGTAAAAACGGCATCCTCGGATGCCGTTTTGCTTTTGGGGGTCAAACTTCGCTTATGAGTTGGTGAAAGTGAAGGGGCTTGCTAATCATCGCTGTTTCCGGGAGGCCGTATCGACCTGCAAGATCGTGGCGACGGTGGTTCCGGCGGTGCCATGCGGGAGCGCTGCCGATGTTCGTGCAAAGTTTGCTATAATGCGCGGCCATGGTCTGATCTGTCCTTGCTGGCAGCGGCCTCCAGAATTCATCCCCTCATCTGTAAGAGCGAGAAAGGCAAACCGGTTATGACACCGCGAACTACCACCGAGGTTTTCACGCGACGCTAGTCGGGTTCTTTTTCGTCCTTTGAAAAAGCGCGGCTGGTCCGCGTTTTTTTTCGTCCTTCTTTCCGACATTACCCTCAACAGGCAAGGCAGCAAGGCTGCCGACATGGAGTGCACAATGGTTTCAGTTCGTCTTCCCGATGGTTCGCAACGCCAGTTTGACAACCCGGTCACGGTCGCGCAGGTCGCCGCCAACATCGGCACCGGCCTGGCCAAGGCGGCCCTGGCTGGCCGCGTCGATGGCAAGCTGGTCGACACCTCTTATCTGATCGACAAGGATGCCGACCTGGCCATCATCACCGACAAGGATCCGGACGGTCTGGAGGTGATTCGCCACTCCACCGCCCACTTGCTGGCTTATGCGGTCAAGGAGCTGTTCCCCGAGGCGCAAGTGACCATCGGCCCGGTCATCGACAACGGTTTCTATTACGACTTCTCGTACAAGCGTCCCTTCACCCCGGAAGACCTGCAAGCCATCGAAAAGAAGATGGCCGAGCTGGCCAAGAAGGATGAGCCCGTCACCCGCAAGGTGCTGCCGCGTGATGAAGCCGTGGCTTACTTCAAGTCCATCGGCGAAGCCTACAAGGCCGAGATCATTGCCTCGATTCCGCAGAATGAAGACGTGTCGCTGTACACCGAAGGCAGCTTCACCGACCTGTGCCGCGGCCCGCACGTGCCCTCCACCGGCAAGCTGAAGGTCTTCAAGCTGATGAAGCTGGCTGGCGCTTACTGGCGTGGCGATTCCAACAACGAGATGCTGCAGCGTGTCTACGGCACCGCCTGGGCCAAGAAGGAAGACCAGGAAGCCTACCTGCACATGCTGGAAGAGGCTGAAAAGCGCGACCACCGCAAGCTGGGCCGCGCGCTGGACCTGTTCCACTTCCAGGATGAGGCCCCGGGCCTGATCTTCTGGCATCCCAAGGGCTGGACCATCTGGCAGCAAGTGGAGCAGTACATGCGCCGCGTCTATCAGGACAACGGCTATCAGGAAGTGAAGGCGCCGCAGATTCTGGACCGCTCGCTGTGGGAAAAGACCGGCCACTGGGAAAACTATCGTGAAAACATGTTCACGACCGAGTCGGAAAACCGTGCCTATGCCCTGAAGCCCATGAACTGCCCGGGCCATATCCAGATCTTCAATTCCGGCCTGCACAGCTACCGCGACCTGCCGCTGCGCTACGGCGAATTCGGCCAGTGCCACCGCAACGAGCCCTCCGGCGCGCTGCACGGCATGATGCGCGTGCGCGGCTTTACCCAGGATGATGGTCACATCTTCTGTACCGAAGACCAGATCCAGGAAGAAGTGGCCGCCTTCAACCGCGTGGTGCGTGAAGTCTACGACTGCTTCGGTTTCAAGGAAGTGGCTGTGAAGCTGGCCCTGCGTCCGGAAAAGCGCATCGGTGCGGAAGAAGTCTGGGACAAGGCTGAAAACGCCCTGCGTGAAGCCATCCGCGCCTCCGGTTCGGAATGGGAAGAGCTGCCGGGCGAGGGCGCTTTCTATGGTCCCAAGATCGAATACCACCTGAAGGATTCCATCGGCCGTTCCTGGCAGTGCGGCACCATGCAGGTGGACTTCTCCATGCCGGCACGCCTGGGTGCGGAATATGTCACGGAAGACAACAACCGCAAGGTGCCCGTGATGTTGCACCGGGCTATCGTCGGCTCGCTGGAGCGCTTCATCGCCATCCTGATCGAAAACCACGCCGGTGCCATGCCCTTGTGGCTGGCGCCAACGCAGGTTGTCATCCTGAATATTTCCGATGCGCAGGCGGATTATGTGCAGAACGTTGCACAAACGCTGAAAAAACAAGGGTTTAGGGTAGAGACCGATTTGCGCAACGAGAAGATTACCTATAAAATACGGCAGCATTCCATTCAGAAGCCGCCCTATATCCTGGTTGTCGGCGATAAAGAACGGGATGCCAACACTGTGGCCGTGCGAGCGCGGGGCAATGTCGATCTGGGCGTCATGTCCATCGACACCTTGGTGGAACGCCTCAAGGATGAGGTGGCTGCCAAAGCCTGAGACGGGGAAGCCTAGGGCTTCCTCCCAGCGCAAGAGCACGGCTTAATTCATTGGATTTTAAAAGGAAACTGCAATAGCTACTGACAAGTCGCATCGCCTCAACCGCGAGATCACTGCGCCAGAAGTGCGCCTTTCTGGTGTCGACAACGAGCCTTTGGGCATTGTCAGCCTGGCCGAAGCCTTACGGCTTTCCGAAGAGGCTGAAGTCGATCTGGTCGAGATTGCGCCTACCGCGCAACCTCCGGTCTGCCGTCTGATGGACTACGGCAAGTTCAAGTACCAGGAGCAGAAGAAGGCACACGAGGCCAAGCTCAAGCAGAAGGTCATCCAGGTCAAGGAAGTCAAGTTCCGCCCGGGTACCGATGATGGCGATTACAACATCAAGCTGCGCAACCTGACCAAGTTCCTGGAAGAGGGTGACAAGACCAAGATCACGCTGCGTTTCCGCGGCCGTGAAATGGCTCACCAGGAAATCGGCATGCGCGTGCTGGAGCGCCTGAAGGCTGACCTGGAACCGTATGGCCAGGTCGAGCAGTTTCCCAAGATGGAAGGCCGCCAGATGATCATGGTGCTGGCGCCCAAGAAAAAGAAATAAATCGTTTATAGCGTTTATATCGTTTAAAGCGTTTATATTTTTTTTCAGTTTTCCAGGTTGTACGTCGCAATTTCAGTCTAGCCGTATCACGACGACACCCCTCCGGTGTCGTCCATGCCGAAACCATCGGGGCAATCCCGGCGGTGGCGGCAGTGTAGGGCCGACAAAGGATTTGCAGGGCGCAGGCAATTGCGCCAGGCAAAAGCAGCGGGTTCACCCGCTGTCAAATAAGTGAGAGCAGGCATCCAAGAGCAGCGAGCGTGCTGCCACCTGCAATCATCAAAAAATGGAGCTGTCCGAAAGGACAGAGTTGCTATGCCTAAGATGAAATCGAAGAGCAGCGCGAAGAAGCGTTTTCGCGTCCGCCCGGGCGGTACCGTCAAGCGCGGTCAAGCCTTCAAGCGTCACATCCTGACCAAGAAGACCACCAAGAACAAGCGTCAACTGCGCGGTACCGAGGGCGTCCATGAGACGAACCTGAATTCCGTTCGCGCAATGCTGCCGTTCGCTTAACCTCACCATACACTAAGGAGCTACTATGCCTAGAGTCAAACGTGGGGTAACAGCACGTGCCCGCCACAAGAAAGTCCTCGCACTCGCCAAGGGTTACCGCGGCCGTCGCAAAAACGTCTACCGTATCGCCAAGCAAGCAGTCATGCGCGCTGGTCAGTACGCGTACCGTGACCGTCGTAACAAGAAGCGCGTGTTCCGCGCACTGTGGATCGCCCGTATCAACGCCGCTGCGCGTTCGCACGGCGTGACCTACAGCGTGTTCATGAACGGCCTGAAGAAGGCTGCGATCGAACTGGATCGTAAGGTCCTGGCCGATATGGCTGTCACCGACAAGGCTGCTTTCGCTGCCATCGTCAACCAGGTGAAGGCCAACATCGCTGCCGCCTAAATCGACAGCGTGTTTGCGGTAGCCGGCCGCAACATCGGACGCAAGTCAGACGAGCAGCCGGCGCTGCAAAATCCTGCGGGGCAGAGGTGATACACCGATGCCCCGTATGTTTTTGATCCACGGTTTCGTGGATTTTTTTCCTTTTCGACTTCGTCGTCGGATTTTCGATTGGAGCGAGACTTACCGCATGAATCCCCTAGACCAACTCCTGGGCCAACTGGTCACGCAGGCGCAGGCTGATTTCGCCGCCGCGCCCGACGCCGCCGCACTGGAAAACGCCAAGGCCAAGTACCTCGGCAAGACCGGCCAGATCACCGAGCAGATGAAGGGACTGGGCAAGCTGGCGCCGGAAGAGCGCAAGGTACAAGGGGCGATCATCAACGTCGCCAAGGAACAGATCGAAACCGCGCTGACCGCACGCCGCGATGCACTGGCCAATGCCCAGATGCAGGCGCGCCTGAATGCGGAAGCCATCGATGTCACCTTGCCGGGCCGTGGCCGTGGCGTGGGCGGCATCCACCCCGTGATGCGCTCCTGGCAGCGCGTCGAAGAAATCTTCCGCTCCATCGGTTTTGATGTCGCCGACGGTCCCGAGATCGAGACCGACTGGACCAATTTCACCGCATTGAACAGCCCCGAGAACCACCCGGCGCGCTCGATGCAGGACACCTTCTACATCGAAGGCAACGACACCCAGGGCAAGCCGCTGCTGCTGCGTACCCACACCAGCCCGATGCAGGTGCGCTACGCCCGCATGAACAAGCCGCCCATCAAGGTCATCGCACCGGGCCGCACCTATCGCGTCGACAGCGATGCCACCCACTCGCCGATGTTCCACCAGGTCGAAGGCCTGTGGATTGCCGAGGACATCAGCTTCGCCGACCTCAAGGGCGTGTACCTCAACTTCGTCAAGGCCTTCTTCGAGACCGACGACCTGCAGGTGCGCTTCCGTCCCTCGTATTTCCCCTTCACCGAACCTTCGGCCGAGATCGACATCGCCTTCGGCAGCGGTCCCCTGAAGGGCCGCTGGCTGGAAGTCTCCGGTGCCGGGCAGGTGCATCCGACGGTGGTGCGCAACATGGGCCTAGATCCCGAGCAGTACATCGGTTTCGCCTTCGGCTCCGGCCTGGAGCGCCTGACCATGCTGCGCTACGGGATCAACGACCTGCGCCTGTTCTACGAAGGCGACCTGCGCTTCCTGAAGCAATTCAATTAATTCGATCACGCAGGGCGCCGCGCTGTCGCGGCGTGCCTCCGGCTCATAGCTCAAAGCCGATAGCTGAAAGTCTGAATCATGCAATTCTCTGAAAACTGGCTGCGTACCATGGTCAATCCGACCATGACCTCGGATGAACTGTCGCACCTGCTGACCATGTCCGGCCTGGAAGTCGAGGAAGTCGAACCGGTCGCACCTCCCTTCACCAATGTGGTGGTGGGCGAAGTGTTGGAAGTCTCCAAGCATCCGGATGCGGACCGCCTGAACGTGTGCCGCGTCAATGTTCATACCGGCACCATCCTCAACATCGTCTGTGGCGCGCCCAACGTGCGCGCTGGTCTCAAGGTGCCTTGCGCCATGGTCGGCGCCGTGCTGCCGCCGGGTGCCGATGGCAAGCCCTTCGAGATCAAGGTCGGCAAGCTGCGCGGCGTGGAGTCGCAGGGCATGCTGTGCTCGGCCCGCGAACTGAAGCTGTCGGAAGATCACGGCGGCCTGCTGGAGCTGCCCGACGATGCACCGGTGGGCCAGAATTTCCGCGACTACCTGCAACTGAACGATCTGAAGTTCACCATCAAGCTGACCCCCAACAAGGCGGACTGCCTGTCGGTGCTGGGTGTGGCACGTGAAGTTTCTGCGCTCACGGGCACGCCCCTGAAGGCCCCGGTCTATCAGGCCGCCGCCGTCAACCTGGACGAGAAGCTGCCGGTGCGCATTTCCGCGCCCGACCTGTGCGGCCGTTTTGCCGGCCGCGTGATCCGTGGCCTCAATGCCAAGGCCGCCACCCCCCAGTGGATGAAGCAGCGCCTGGAGCGCAGCGGCCAGCGACCGATCTCGGCGCTGGTGGACATCTCCAATTACGTGATGCTGGAGCTGGGCCGTCCCTCGCACGTGTTCGACCTCGACAAGATCCATGGCGGCCTGGACGTGCGCTGGGGCCGCAAGGGCGAATCCCTGAAGCTCCTCAACGGCAATACCGTGGAAGTCGATGAGTGGGTCGGCGTGATCTCCGACGACAAGGAAATCGAATCCCTGGCCGGCATCATGGGGGGCGACGCCACTGCGGTCTCGCTGGAGACCACCAACATCTACCTGGAAGCCGCATTCTGGTTCCCGCAGGCGATCCAGGGCCGTGCGCGCCGCTACAACTTCTCGACCGATGCCGCGCATCGCTTCGAGCGCGGCGTGGACTTCGCCACCGTGGTCGATCACATCGAGCGCATCACGGCGCTGCTGCTGGAAATCTGCGGCACGCCCGAGACCCGCGTGGGCCCGGTGGACGACCAGATCGTCAACCTGCCCAAGCGCGAACCGGTCTCGCTGCGCACCGCGCGCGCAGCCAAGGTGATTGGCGTGGAGATCACTGACGAGATGGTGTCGGATATCTTCAAACGTCTTGGCCTGTCTTCCGACTACCAGCCTGGGCTGTTCTCGGTGACGCCGCCGTCCTATCGCTTCGATATCGAGATCGAGGAAGACCTGATCGAGGAAGTCGCCCGCGTCTACGGTTTCGAGAACATCCCGGCGCTGCCGCCGGTGGCCGCCAATGCCATGCGCATTGCGCCCGAGAACACCCGTTCGCTGTTCGCCATCCGTCGCCTGCTGGCCGATCAGGACTACCAGGAAGTGGTCAACTTCAGCTTCGTGGAAAGCGCCTGGGAAGCCGACTTCGCCGGCAACACCGACCCCATCAAGCTGTTGAACCCGATCGCCAGCCAGATGAGCGTGATGCGTTCTTCGCTCATCGCCGGCCTGGTCGCCAATGCACGCTACAACGTCAACCGCAAGGCGGCACGTATCCGCGTCTTCGAAGCGGGTGCCGTGTTCCACAAGAACGCCGCCATCACCGACGGCCCGCTGGCCGTCGCCGGTTTCGAGCAGCCCAAGCGCGTAGCCGCGCTGGCTTATGGCCCGGTGGCTGACGAACAGTGGGGCCAGCCGACCCGCAACGTCGATTACTTCGACGTCAAGGCCGACCTCGAAGCGCTGTTCGCGCCGCGCGCGCTGCGTTTCGTCAAGGCCGAACATCCGGCGCTGCATCCGGGACGCACGGCACACGTACTGCTGGGCGAGAAGGTGGTCGGCGTGATCGGCGAGCTGCATCCGAAGTGGCAGCAGAAGTATGACCTGCCGCTGGCGCCCGTGGTCTTTGAGGTGGATGTCGAGGCGCTGCAGGAGCGTGAGCTGCCGTCCTACTCGGAAATTTCCAAGTTCCCGGCGGTCAGCCGCGACATCGCGCTGGTGGTGAAACAGTCGGTCGGCGCTCAGCAATTGCTGGATGTTTTTGCCGCCGAAAAGCAGGCTAATCCGGACTGCGGCATCTTGCAAGCCCTTGTTTTATTTGATGAATATCAAGGCCGTGGTCTCGAAGCGGACGAAAAAAGCCTTGCGTTCCGCTGCACCTTGCAAGATACTCAAAACACCCTTCAGGATGACAAGGTTGACCTTGCGGTGAATGCACTGGTGGCCGCGGCGAGCGCCAAGCTCGGTGCCAGGTTGCGTGCCTGATGTGATGTCCGAGAGCGAAAATAATTACAGACCGGAATCGGTTGAGGCCCAGTCATTCATCGCCATGAACAACGTGAATTCGAACGAATTTCAATCCGTGCTGGACGCCGACCTGCATCGTGCCGTACTGGAATCCCAGGCACGTTCGCAGGCCGACAAGAACCTGCCGACGCTGACCAAGGCCGAGCTGGCCGAACTTTTGTTCGAGCAGGTCGGTCTGAACAAGCGCGAAGCCAAGGACATGGTGGAAACCTTCTTCGACGAGATCCGCAACGCTCTCGAACGTGGCGAGGCCGTCAAGCTGTCCGGCTTCGGTAATTTCCAGCTGCGCGACAAGCCGCAACGGCCTGGCCGCAATCCCAAGACTGGCGAGGAAATCCCCATCACTGCGCGCCGCGTCGTGACTTTCCACGCCAGCCAGAAATTGAAGGAAATGGTGGAACTCTCCAGCGGCGACGCCGTTGAAATGTCCGTCTAATCTATGAACGATCGTGTCAACAAACCGGCGGCCATCGTCTTGCCGCCCATCCCGGCCAAGCGTTATTTCACGATAGGCGAGGTCAGCGAACTGTGCGGTGTGAAGCCGCACGTGCTGCGCTACTGGGAACAGGAATTCACCCAGCTCAAACCGGTGAAGCGCCGCGGCAACCGGCGTTATTACCAGCACCATGAAGTGCTGTTGATCCGCCGCATCCGTGAACTGCTGTATGAACAAGGCTTCACCATCAGTGGCGCTCGCAACAAGCTCGACGGCACGCACGAGGCCGAGCAGCCGCAAGAGCCGCAGCCTCCCGTCATCAGCCTGGACGAGGCGGCCATCGATGCGCTGCGCGCGGAGTTGCAAGCCGTGCTGGAAATGCTCAAGCCGGGGGCCGCTGCCTGAGCCCACACAGGCTTGGCCGATTTCTCCGATTCCTATTCTTCGCGCCACACGCCGGTCTTCGTGACCGCCGTGTGGCGTGTTCATTTTCGGGCCATGCCGGCAGACCGGCGCGTAGAGGACTCATCGTGATGCGTTACCAATGGCGCCCCATGCGGGCCGAGGATCTGCCACATGTGATGGCGATTGCCGAACAAGTTCATGTCGGTTATTTCGAAGCTGAAGAGGTCTTCGCGGAGCGCCTCGCACTGTTTGCATCCGGATGCCTTATCGCCGTGCGTCGGGAAGGGGCGGGGGCGGCAGAGGTGATCGGCTATGCCTTCATGCATCCCGCGCGCCAAGGTTTTCCTCCGGCCCTCAACACCTTCTTGGGGCGACTGGATCCGGCGGCCGATTGCCTGCATCTGCATGATGTGGCGCTGCTGCCTGCAGCGCGGGGTTCCGGTCTGGGTCGCCATTTGGTGGAGGCGCTCTCTGAACTTTGCCAGACCCATGGCTTGCCCAAGGCGGCCTTGGTCGCTGTGCACGGGTCCAGTGGCTATTGGCGGGCAGCGGGATTTCTGGACGATGCTCAGGTGTCGGTCCAGGGCCGGGAACACCTGGCCAGCTATGGCGAAGATGCCCTCTACATGACGAAGAATCTCAACGGGTGATCGCCGCAGTTGGATAGGGCGGCAATCGCGATACGTGTTGCAAAAATATCACGTCAGCGCAATTGCACTTTGGTCTTGATCAAATAACAATAGTTGCATTAAAATTAATAAAAAATTTACAACTATTTGTGTAGATTTGCGTCGGTGTAACGCCATCGTTCAGTCCTGCCCCTGATCCGACACCAACAGGCGGCGTCCGTTATAGAGGTAACGATTCATGTCGCGTTTTTCGAAGTCGGTATTGTGCAGCGTTGCTGTTCTTCCCATCTTTACCCTGGCGCTGACCGAAGCTGCCCATGCGGCGACTTCCCCGCTCACTGGTGCCGAGGCGCTCAACCAGTTCAACCTGATCACCCTGGGTAATGTCAACTCCAACTCCCACGTGGACGGTCGCGCCTGGATCGGAGGCTCGGTCAGTGGCGGCGACTATGTGCAGCATACCGGCAGCACGCCGAACTCCAACTATGCCGGACTGACCGTGATGGGCAGCGCCAGCAATGTCCACGTCAACGGATTGGGTTCGTATATTGGTGGATCCTTCACCAATTCCACCGTCAACAGCGGTTCGAGCTACATCGGTGGGGCGGTCGGCAACAGCAACCTGAATGGCGCGTCCTATGTAGTGGGTGGCAGCAACGGGACCAACTTCAATGGTCCCCGGCTATCAACCCCGAGTGCACTGATCCAGACCAACGCATCGGCGGCTGCTTCGACCAATTTCGGCACCACCCTGTCCACCTTGTCCAATACGCTCAAGAGCGCCGTGGCCAACAGCACGGTGTCCGTCGTGGGCAACAAGGCGACCTTCAATGCCGTGGCCAACAACAAGGGTGTGGCGGTATTCGACCTGAACAACATCACCAGCGCCTCGGTCTTTTCGGCGGGTGAGTTTTCGTTTGCTGCCAATGGCGCCAGTACCATCATCATCAATTCGAGCGTGAGTTCAGCCGTCATCGGTGCCAACTTCCTGGGTGGGCAGGCACAATCCCTGGCAAAGTCCATTGTCTGGAACTTCTACAACGCGACCAGCCTGACCATCAACAACCAGTTCGGCGGCTCCATCCTGGCAACCCGCGCCAGCCTGACGAACAACCAGAACATCGAGGGCGGCGTGTTCGTCAACAGCCTGACCCAGAATGGCGAGCTCCACCTGCAAGCCTTTACGGGCAACCTGGCTGCAGTGGCGCCGGTGCCCGAGCCGGAAGAATACCTCTTGATGGTGGCGGGCCTGGTGCTCGTCGTCGGGGCGGCTGCATTGCGTCGCCGCCGCGTTGCAGCTTCAGGCATGCTGGCCGCCTGATTTCCGGGAGCGCGACGGGGCATCGCCAATGCCGTTCAGCATGCGCTGGACGGCATTTTTCATGAGGGGAGGGGGTCAGAGCGGCTCATGGCGCATGTAGACCTCGGTGCGGCCGGACAGATTCTTCGCCAGTTCCTGCAGGAAGCTTTGGGTCGGGGCGGGCTTGTCGAATCCGGTCATCATCAGGGCAACCGCCAGGCCCAATGGCAGAAGCAGGTGGCGCAAGGGTGGCGCCGACTGTCGCAGCGACAGCCCGAAAGCCCAGGCTGCGGTGGCGCCCACCAGCAGGCCGAGCAGCACTTCGGATTCGGAATGGACCTTGATCATCAGGCGTGACAGGCCCACCGCGGTGACCAGGAACGCGGTCAGCGTCAGCACCTGGGCGCGCCGCCAGCGACTGCTGTCCTGAGTAAGGAGCAAGGCAATCGACAGATACAGGGCGCTGGAAGAGGCCGTGTGGCCGCTGAAGCCGGTGAAGTTGAGCATGGGCAGGGTGATGTCCCAACCCATGAAGAGCAGCTTGCTGATGACCACGATCATCATGGCTGCGCCGAAAGCGAGCAACCAGGCCAGCATCGGCCGCCACATGCGGTTGATGCCCAGCCAGAGTGCCAGGATGCACGCGCCGGGAATGGTCATGGTGCTGTCGCCGAAAAATGTAATGGTGTGCCAGTTCATTCAATGAAGTTAAAGGTGGTGGATGCCGGGGAGGCGGCGGGCGGAGATTCGCCAAGGCATCTTAGCGATTTGCGGGGCAGGGAGAAAGCGCTGTGAGTCTTGTCGCAAGATAAACGTTCAGTTTTTGTTGCATTGCGATATAAATAGTTTATGTGATTTGACGAGTATGTTGTTGAATTACAAATTCTCCATTTGTCCTACAAGGGCATTCTCTCTTGTCTGATTGCCCCGTTTTTGGTGGCGAGTATCCTTACGTGATTCTTTTCTATGTGGCAATCTTCTACACATTTTTTTGCCTAATTCAGAAAAATCATGCATGATAACTTCTAATTTTTTCTGTGTTGCGGTGCAGCAATGCGGACGCCAAACATTGCCATTGTTTTAAAAGTAGAACTAAAAAAGAAAGGGCTCTGATTCGTGATGCCACGGCAGTTTCGCAACAGCAGCAAGCGCAAGACCCGGGTGCAAATGTGCGCTCTGATGGTGTCGGTGGCTTGCCCTCTTGCATACGCGGCAGACCCCGGTCAGGTGGTTGTTCCGTATGTGCAGTACAACTATTTGCATGACGATAACCTGCTGCGAGTAAGTAGCCCGGAGGCTGCTCAGGCCGCGTTGGGTACGACGAAGATTTCTGACAACGTCCAGAGCACGACGGGAGGGCTGCGCCTCGATCGGATGATCAGCCGCCAGCACATTCTTGTGGATGCGAGTGCGACCAAGAATTCCTATGATTTCTTCAAGCAGTTCGACAATATTGCCCGCGACTTGAAGGCAGATTGGGCATGGGTGGTGGGTGAGCGGCTGTCCGGCAATGTGGGCTATGTCTATTCCCGGTCGCTGACGCCGTTTCAGAACTTGCGCGTGCTGCAAACCAATATTCGTACGTTGGACGTCAAATACGCCAACCTTGCGTGGCAGCTGCATCCGGACTGGACGGTGCGCGCCGTGGCTTCGCAATTTGGCTTGGCGTATGACAACGTGGCCCAGCAGCAGAACAACTTCACCCAGGACGTGGCCGAGCTGGGATTGGACTATACCGCCCGCAGCGGCAGTATTGCCGGTATTCAAGTTCGCAGGACGACGGGTCACTACCCCTTTGATACACAGGTTGGCAATACCACGCTGAACAATTCGTTCACGCAAGAGGATTACAAGGCCAAGATTGTCTGGCTTTACAGCGCCAAGACCAAGCTGCAGTTCCTGGGTGGCATTACGCAGCGTGACCGCAATTCCGATATCAACGGCAATGCGTATCGGGGTTTCAACGCACGTTTGACTGGCGACTGGGCGCCCACGGACAAGACCGGTTTCAAGGCCAACTTGTGGCGTGAGATCGGTGGTGTCAATGATGTGGATGCCAATTTCTCGCTGACCACGGGCGTCAGCCTGGCTGCCATCTATACGCCGACGGCAAAGCTGCGCTTTGACGGGCTCTTCGATTACGAGCGCCGCAACTACAACGGGGCTGCCATCGTCACCGGTATCACGCCGTCCAACCGTCGTGATAATTATGAGAAGGCCAGCTTGAGCCTGACCTACTCCCCGACGAATTCGTTGTCCTTGGTGCTGGCGGTATATCGCGAAAACCTGCAGTCCAACATCAGCAATTTCAGCTATTTGTCCAACGGCGTTTCCCTGACTTCTCGCTATGAATTCTGAGGCCCCCAAAATGAGTGACCTGCATGATGGTCTGCCACTGGTCAACGTCAAGCCCAATACCCTCACGATGGTATTCAAACGCTTCGTCGAACCGGCGCTGATCGTGGCTTATTTGTGGGTGTTGGTGCGGCTCCACGGCCATCCATTCAATGGCGACTACTGGGTCCTGGCCATCATGGCCTTTTTTCTCTCGTCTTATTTCTTCACGGAATTGCACCAGCGGCGCATTCGGCGTAACCCCAAGGGGCCCTCTGTCATGGCACCGGTCATGGACTGGATCGCCGTGGCGGCTGTTCTGGTGCTCGTTGCCTACATCTGCGAGTTCTATCAGAATCTCTCGCTGCGCGCGATTTTCTTCTGGGTGGCCAGCACGCCCATCGGCCTGATCATTTCCCAGCACCTGCAGTCGCGCGTGATGCGCGACTTGCATTCCAAGGGCGAAGTGCGCAGGGCCATCATCATCGGGGTCAACCCGGCGGCACTGAAGCTGGCCGATCGCATGGAGAAATACCCCTCGCTGATGATCAAGCTGATGGGATTCTTTGACGACCGGGAGCTCAATCGCCAGCCCCCCGGTACCTACACGCCGCTGCACGGGAAAATGACTGATGTTGCCGCCTACGTGCGGGAGAACAACATCAACATGGTCTACATCAGCATGCCGATTTCGGCGCAACCGCGCGTATTGCAGATGATCGACGAGCTGCAGGACACGACTGCGTCGATTTACTTCATTCCCGACATCTATATTTTCAACCTGATCCAGGCGCGCTTCGATTACGTAGGCGGCATGGCGGTGATGGCGATCTGCGAGACCCCCTTTACGGGGACCAACAATCTGGTCAAGCGCTTGAGTGACCTGGTCCTGGCGTCGGGCATCCTTCTCATGCTGTTGCCGGTCATGATGGTCATTGCCATCTGCGTGAAGTTGACCTCGCCCGGTCCCGTCATCTTCAAGCAGCGCCGCTATGGGCTGGATGGCGAAGAAATCGTGGTCTACAAATTCCGCTCCATGACGGTGATGGAAGATGGCGGCAAGGTCACCCAGGCGACCAAGGGAGACATGCGCCTGACCAAGATTGGTGGTTTCCTGCGCTCCAGTTCGCTGGACGAGCTGCCGCAGTTCTTCAATGTCTTGCAAGGGCGCATGAGCATCGTCGGTCCGCGTCCGCACGCGGTGGCCCACAATGAGCTGTATCGCAAGCAGATCAAGGGTTACATGCTGCGTCACAAGGTCAAGCCGGGCATTACCGGCTGGGCTCAGGTCAATGGCCTGCGCGGCGAAACCGAGACACTGGACAAGATGAAGGCACGCATTGAATTCGACCTGGAGTATCTGCGCCGCTGGTCCCTGGTATTTGATCTCTGGATCATCTTCCAGACCGTGCGCATGGTGGTCAAACGAGATAACGCCTACTGACGCTCAAGGCTTCCTGGCAGGGACGGAGGCGCAAAACACCGGCCCTCGTGGCCGGCAACAAGTGATACAGAAAAGAAGAGAGCTTGCTCAAATGAAAACCGGGACGGCAGCAGTTCGACAACATCACTCGATCATGGCCAAGGCCGTGGTCTCGGCATTGCTCATGGCGGCCCTGGCCGCCTGCGGCGAAAAGAAGGCGTCCTCCTCCAGTCAGGTGGTCGCCAACGTGGATGGGCAGGAAATTACCATTCACCAGATCAATAATGAACTGGCCAAGTCGGGTGGCGCCGAGGTCACCAAGCAATTGCTCGACGGTCTGGTGGCACGACAATTGCTGATCAATGCCGCAAAGAAGGACAAGCTCGACAATGAGCCCGCGGTACTGGCTGACATGGAGCGTGCCCGCAATCTGGTACTGGCACAGAGCTATGTGGCCAGCAAGGTCAAGGCGCCCACACGGCCGCTCGATCAGGAAGTGGAAGATCTTTATCGCAAGAATCCGGATTGGTTTGCGCAGCGCAAGCAGTACGAATTTGCGCAGCTGATCATTGCACGCAGCAACTTGACGCCCGAACTCAATGCCCTGATGGAGCAGACGGGCAAGCGTCTGGAAGATGTCATGGCATGGCTGGACTCGCATCGTATCCAATATGCGCGCCAGCAGGTGGTCAAGACCTCGGCAGACTTGCCGCCCCAGATGAATGCCACGCTCAAGACTCTGGATCGTGGCGCGATGTTCGTGGTGATCGAGGGGCCGACAGCGATCCTGACCTCGGTGCAGGACGTCAAGAGCTCCCCGCTTTCGCTGGCGCTGGCTTCGCCGCAGATCGTTCAATACCTGATGACGCAAAGGCAGAATCAAGCGTCGGAACAACTGGTGGAACGCCTCAGGAAAGAGGCCAAGATCGAGTATTCGGTACAGGCCAAATCCTTCAAGGACCTCACCGCACCAGTCGCGGGCGAGGCATCCGGTGAAGCACCCAATGATGCAGAGGCCGCCAAGAATGAGGCGATCTCGCGCGGAGTGGCGGGTTTCAAGTAAGCAAGAGTTGATCAACATCCGGGCGCTCTGCGCCTGAATCAAGAACCTGATGTACTGCGGAGTAATGACAATGATGAGAAAAGTGGTGTTCGTGTTAATCGGCCTGATGCTTGCGAGCTGGAGTCTGTTTGCTCAGGCTGACGATATCCTGCTCGGCGCAGGCGACGTGGTCCGGATCAAGGTCTACGGCAGTGATGACTTGTCCCTCGAGACGCGGATCAGCGAGGCGGGGATTGTCAGCTATCCTCTGATCGGCGAGGTCAAGGTGGGTGGTCTCTCGACCGCCCAGGCAGAGACCAAAATTGCCGGCCTGCTCAAGAAGGGCGGCTTCCTCGTCAATCCCCAGGTCAACATCCTGGTGACTGTGCCGCAGAGCCAGATGGTGTCGGTTCTTGGCCAGGTGAATAAACCGGGGCGGTATCCACTCGATGGCAAGCGCAACGTGGCCGATGTCGTCGCCTTGGCAGGGGGCGTCTCTCCGGATGGTGGCGATGCACTGACCATCGTGCGCAATGATGGCAAGACCGTGACCAAGCAACTGGTCGATATCTACGCGATTACCCACAGCGGTGATACCACCGCATTGCCGGAAGTGATGGGCAACGATGTGGTTTATGTTGAGCGCTCGCTGCGCTTTTATATCTACGGTGAAGTACAGCGTCCGGGCATGTACAAGCTGGAGCGCGGCACGACGCTTCTGCAAGCCTTGTCCGTCGGTGGCGGGTTGACCCAGCGCGGGACGGAACGTGGCTTGCTGGTCAAGCGTCGCGATCCTGACGGCAATCTGCAGGAAATTACGCTCAAGAAGGACGACTTGCTGCAGGCCGATGATGTCGTCTATGTCAAGGAAAGCTGGTTCTGAGCCGATGCGCTCTGCACTGCCCGAAGCATTTTTCCGTTTAGCTATCCAAGACGCCAACCAGGAGGCGTGATCCCATGAACTTATCTCAATTCATTCTGATTCTTCAGGCTCATCGAAAGGTGATTCTGTACATTCTCTCCATTACCGTGGTGGTTGCACTGGTGGTGAGCCTTGTGTTGCCCAAGCAATACAAGGCGACCGCGTCGGTCGTACTGAATTACAAGGCGTCCGACCCGGTCACCGGCCTGGTGGTGGCGCCGCAGGCGTTGCCCGGATTCATGCCGACACAAGTGGCCATCATCAACAGCCCATCGGTAGCGCTGGGCGTCATTGACAGCCTGAAGCTGGTTGACCAGCAAGAAGTCAAGGATGCCTACCAGGCCGATAATCACGGTGACATGGACATTCGCAACTGGTTGGCGGTCGTCTTGCTGAAGAAACTGGATGCGATTGCCTCCAAGGAAAGCAGTGTCATCGACATTACCTTCAAGGCCCAGGATCCTCAGTTTGCAGCATTGGTGGCCAACGCATTTGCTGCGTCGTACCAGCGCGTGAGCATGCAGCTCAAGCTCGATCCGAGCCGCAAGGCCTCGTCTTACTTCAATGAGCAGACCAAGGTGTTGCGTGACGCTTACGAGCAGGCGCAGACCAAACTGTCCAAATACCAAGAGGAACACGGCATCACCAATATCGACAATCGTACTGATGTCGAGACCAATCGCCTCAATGACCTTTCGTCGCAATTGGTGGCGGCGCAGGGCGCCCTGTCGGAAGCGCAGTCGCGCAGCCGCCAGGCTGCAGCCGGGGGGGCTGTCGAATCTCCCGATGTCAATTCGAACTCGCTGATCCAGACGCTCAAGTCCAACCTGGCAACGTCCGAGGCCCGCTTTGAGCAGATTTCCAAGCGACTGGGCGTGAACCATCCTGATTACCTCTCGGCCAAGGCAGAGCGGGATGGCCTGCGTGCCCAGCTTGCTGCGGCGACTTCTTCGGTCTCCAAGTCCGTCGGTAGTACCGCGACGATTCTCGCCAAGCGTGAAGCTGAAATCCGCGCCGATTTCGAAGCCCAGAAGCGCAAGGTGCTGGAGATGAATCGCACGCGTGATGAGCTGGCAGTGCTCAGCCGTGAACTGGAGAGCGCCCAGCGCGCCTATGAGCTCAATTCCCAGCGTTTCGCGCAAACCAGCCTGGAGGGTCAATCCAACCAGTCCGATATTTCGCTGCTGTCGGCCGCTGTGCCCCCGCCCAATGCTGCCAGTCCGAAGATCCTGTTGAACCTGATTCTGGCGATTTTCGTGGGTGGCATTCTCGGCGTGCTGGCCGCGCTGGCTCTGGAATTGACCAATCGCCGTGTTCGCTCGGAGCAGGATCTGACCGATGAGTTGGGGCTGCCTGTACTGGGCTCCATCACGCGCCCCCTGGCCGTGCAGCGTGGTCGACGTTTCGGCTTCGGAAGAGGGAAGCCGGCTTGATGATCAGCCCGTTTTCAATGTCAAGAAAAAACAGTTTTCCCCGGGAATAACATGACTACAGCAACGTTGACACTCAATGAGGGCACAGCCCTGCCGAATCGCTCAATTGGTGCGATCCTGGTGGATAGCGGCAAGCTCTCCACCGAGAATGCGGAACGGATCCTGCGCTTGCAGCGTGAACGCGGCCTGCGTTTTGGCGATGCGGCGATTCAACTGGGATTGCTGACGCAATCCGATATCGATCAGGCGCTTTCGCGCCAGTTCGACTACCCCTATCTGCTCAAGGGGGAGAGCAAGGTCAGCGAGAAGGTGGTGGCCGCCTACAATCCGTTCAGCAAGCAGGTCGAGGCATTGCGTGCACTGCGCAGCCAGTTGATGGTGCGCTGGTTCGATATCGACCGGCAGCACAAGGCGCTGTCGATCGTCAGTCCGGAGAGCGGGGAAGGGCGCAGTTTCATTGCATCCAATCTGGCTGTCGTGTTTTCGCAGCTGGGCGAACGTACCTTGCTCATCGACGCCGACATGCGCAATCCGTGCCAGCACGAACTGTTCGGCCTGGACAATCGCAACGGTCTGTCTGGCGTGATCGCAGGCCGCTGCAGCGCGGCCGACGCGCTGCAGCGCGTGCCTGATTTGCTGGACCTGTCCGTATTGACGGCTGGTCCGACCCCGCCCAACCCGCAGGAATTGCTGGGCCGCACGAACTTCACGCAGTTGCTGGGAGATCTGGTGCAGGACTTCGATGTCATCCTGGTCGATACACCGGCCGGTCGACAGTATGCGGACGGCAACATGATCTCGGTACGTACCGGGGCAAGCCTGGTGGTGGTTCGCACCAACGTATCGCATATCTCAGCGGTACGCACCCTGGCCGAAAATCTCACCAGCTCGCAGGTCGCCGTAGTGGGCAGTGTGGTCAATGAATTCTGACGTCGGCCCGATTCACTGAGAGCACCACGATGACTGTAGAGACCATCCGCCAGATACCCGAGCCACGTGTTTCCGGCCTTCCCTGGCTGGTGCTGGCAGCGGGTTTGGCGGCCATGTACGTACCGAGCTTCATCGATCTCTTCCATGGGGTGTGGGGCACTGAGCGTAACGCCCATGGCCCGATCGTCTTGGTCGTCGCATGTTGCTACATGTTCGTACGCATCCGGCAATTGCATCAGGATGGCCTCATCGAGCGCAACCCTGCACCGCTTGCCGGTGCGCTGGCCGTGTTGCTGGGGTTGGTGTGCTTTGTCCTTGGCCGCTCGCAGACGGTATTGTTCATGGAGGCAGGATCATTGATCCCGATTCTGGTCGGGATCGTCCTGTTGCAATTCGGTGTGCGTACCTGCGGCCGCTTGTGGTTCGCTTTCTTCTTCATGCTGTTCATGGTGCCCCTGCCGGCCTCGGTGGTGGACTTCCTGACGCAGCCTTTGAAGATTGGCGTTTCCTATGCCTCTGAGCTGGTATTGCGTGGCTTCGGTTATCCGATTGCCCGCAGCGGCGTCATACTTTATATCGGCCCTTATCAATTGCTGGTGGCCGATGCCTGCGCCGGCTTGAACTCTCTCTTTACATTGGAAGCGCTGGGTTTGCTCTACATGAACCTGGTCCGCCACCAATCCCTGTTCCGCAATTTCCTGCTGGCGGTACTGATCGTTCCCATTTCCTTTACGGCCAATACTGTTCGGGTGATGGTGCTGGCCCTCATCACCTACTATCTCGGCGATGCCGCCGGGCAGGGCTTCCTGCATGGCTTTGCGGGGATGCTGCTGTTCCTCGTCGCGCTGGCATTGATCATCGGGTTGGATGGGGTGTTGCGCTGGATAGCGGTACGTCATGCGCGCTGGCGAGGAAAGGCTGTGCCGGAAGCGCTGCAGAGAAAGCGGGCTGGCAGCATATTGCAGGATAGCGGCAAGTTTTCAATGAACCTCCGGGTGGCTTTGCCTCTTGTGATCGTGATGCTGGTCTCCGTGGGCATTGTGCATTTGCTCGTCCCGCACGAGGTCAACGTGGTCAAGACGGGAAAATTCGCCGACCTCATTCCAGTGCGGTTTGGCGACTGGCGCGAGGTACCGTCGCCGTTTTTGCAGGTCAACGTCGGTCTTGACGACGGAACCGAACGCAATGCGGACCAACCCTATGATGATGTGCTCACGCGCACCTATGTCAATGCCGAAGGCCAGATGGTGATGCTGGCGTTGGCCTACGCCAGCGAACAGACGCAGGATGTCAAGATTCACCTGCCGGAGGTGTGCTACGTGGCACAGGGGTTCAATCTTCAGTATCGGGGTGCGGCATCCATTCCGGTCAACGCACTTTCCGGGCCGGCAGAGGGCGCACGGTTCGTGGCCTTCAATAAAGATCGTATTGAAGCGGTCAGCTATTGGGTCCGCATTGGTGATGGTTTCCCCAACGGAGGATTCGCGGCACGCTGGAAAATCTTCAAGGATGGATTGGATGGCCGCGTATCAGACGGGATCCTGGTCCGTGCTTCCAGCCTGCTTCAGGACACCGCTGGCCAGGCCGAAGCTTATGAGTTGCAAAGACGGTTCCTGCAGGACCTGGTGATGGCCACTGACAAGACTGCCCCTGGATTGTTGGTACCGCGATAGAAAGTAATGGCTTGTCTCTTCCTGCGAAAGCGCCAGCCAGTGCATTGGGTAGCAGCTGTAGCGTCAGAGCAGACACCGAAAGAACATGAGAGCCCAAGTTGAGGATGCGTAGGAGCATGAAAAAAATTAGTCTGGATACGTCGCAGATGGTGCTGCTCGGTGCAGCCTCATTTGTCGCTGTGCTCGCAGGCCTGGCCCTGCCCGTGCTGGCCGACCTGTTGAGCGACAGCTATATGCGGCTGGCGGCCATTCCGGTCCTGCTTCTGCTTGGGGGACTCTTCGTCTTCAACAGAAGGCTGTTGCTGCTGGCTGTGCTGTTGCTCAGAGCCTCCGGCGACATCGTGCTGGAGTCGACCCGCGTGGGCGCCGCCGGTGGGGCCTCGGCAGGCCTGGGCGGCGCGATCAACGCGCTCATCATTTTGATTGCCTTGTTGTTCTTCATTGAGAAGCCGAAGCTCCTGCCCCGCAAGGCCGCGATGGCCTGGCTGGTTTTTCTTGCCATCGAGTTTGTCAGCGCATTCGTTTCGCCGGCGACAGTGCCAGCCTTCAAGTCGCTATTGTCGATGTTGTCTTACTTCTCGGTATTCGTCTGCGCGTTCTATATCGTTCGGACCCCTGAGGATTTCCGCTTCATCATCAGGTTGTTCATGGCGTCATCGGTCATTCCGGTGATCTACGGCTTGATCAGCACGGCAATGCATGCGTCCGGGGGGCTGACAGGATTCCGGCTGCAGAGCACGTTTGGGCATGCCAATATTTTTGCTTTTTATCTGACCCTCGTCATTTCCTTGAGCCTGTATATGGTCAAGAGTCCCACATTTGAACTGAGCCAGTTGAAAAAGGGGCTGCTGATCGGGTACACCGGGCTCTTGTTTGTCATGCTCCTGTTCACGCAGACCCGGAGCGCCTGGCTGTCCTGTTTGGTGCTGTTTCTCCTGTATGGCCTCATTTTTGAGCGCCGCTACCTGATCTATATCGTTGTGTTGGGGGTTCTGGCGCTGATGGTGCCCAGTGTCCAGGATCGACTTGCCGATCTTCACAACGGCAACACCGTCACTACCTATGCACGGCTCAATTCGTTTGCCTGGCGCGTCTACCTCTGGGAGTCGGCGTTGAGCTGGATTTCCCCGTCGCGCTACCTGACCGGGTATGGAATCGAATCGTTTGGACATTACGCCAGCGTCTTCTTCCCGCTGGCCGGAGATGTCCAGTGGGGCGCGCATAACGTGTTCGTCCAGCTGTTCTTCGACAGTGGCCTCATCGGTTTGCTGGCCTATCTTGCGATTTTCTATCAGTCTCTGCGCGTGCTGCTCCGGCTGTATGCATATGACCGGCTGGCTGCCGGGATCATGATCTGCGCCTTGGTGGAATACCTGGTGGTCTGCGTTTCGGACAACATGCTTGGCTACCTCGCCTTCAATTGGTATTTCTGGCTCTTCATCGGCATGGGCTGGGCCCTGTATTACTTCAACCTTTCCCAGACGTCGGGCCGCGAGGTCACGCCAGGCAAACTCTCCGGGATTCAACACTCAGCCAAAGCACTCTGCAAATAATGGGCTGCCTTCGCCACCGGCTGTCCATATCGACCGAAGTTTATTTTATGGAAAATTACGTTTCTTCTGATTTGCTCGATGGTGGGCAACGCACGCCGCACGTGTGCATGATTGGGGCTCTGGCATGACCAATGCGCACGCCGATCGGAAAGAGATTGCGTCCCTTGACGGATGGCGCGCGGTGGCCATTGGTATTGTTGCCTTCAGTCATGCCGGCTTGGGCCATATCATCCCGGGCGGGCTGGGCGTGACGATCTTTTTCTTCCTGAGCGGTTACCTTATTACGACCTTGCTGGCCAAGGAGTTTGCCGCTAACTCAACCATCAATATCCCGCATTTTTACTTGCGGCGACTGTTCAGGTTGACTCCGCCCTTGCTGCTGACACTGGTGCTTGCTTATACGCTGACGTATGCCGGGATCTTGGCGGGACATGCGACGTGGACGGGATTTTTTGCCCAATTGCTGTATTTCGCCAATTATTTCAGCCTCTTCTTTGCGGGAAATGAGTATGTTCCCTACGGCACGGGCGTGTTCTGGTCACTGGCGGTGGAAGAGCACTTCTATTTCGTATTTCCCGCGCTGTTCGTGCTGATGCTGCACAAGGCCGAACGCAGACACATCCCGCTATATTTGGCCGGGCTTTGCCTCCTGGTTCTTGCTTGGCGGTGTTACCTGGTCATGGTCATGCACGTTTCGGCCGATCGCACCTATTTTGCCTCCGACACGCGGATCGATTCCATACTGTACGGCTGCATTCTCGCGACCCTGCCTCTTTCGGCTGCCTGGCGCGAGAAGTTGGCGCAGGCACGGTGTCGCCTGATCGCTGTCGCAGCGGGTGCGGTCTTGCTCCTGTTGACGCTGGGAGTGCGCAATGATGTGTTCCGCGAGACGCTGCGCTATTCGTTGCAAGGTCTGGCGCTGATTCCGCTCTTCTATTATTCGGTCCATGCGCCGCGCAGTTTCCCCTTCCGCTTTTTGAACTTGGCATGGGTGAAGAAAACGGGTGTGTACTCTTATTCCATTTATCTGTCTCACCACATCTTGTGGACTAACCTGGAACTGGTGATCGACAATGCGTTTTTGCGTGGCCTGCTGACGTTGGCGGGCGCTTGGGTGTTCGCGATGCTGGTGGATAGGTTCATTGATGGGCCGCTGCGCGCCGTGCGTGCGCGCTTCCGCTGATAGTGGCGCCGTCGCTGCGGTTGCAGCGGGTCATGGAAGGCGCGCAGTGTGATCCATGGGCTGCGCGCCTTCGCTGGACTGGCCTTGTTCCCTATCAGTCAGCCCGCAGGAGTTCGCCGCCGATATGTGAGCCGTTGCCAACGCCGCTCTGGGCATAGACGGTCAAGCGAGGCGAGTTTGCGTTCCAGGTGAAGGTTTTGCTTTCGTTGTTGCCCAGGTATCCGGTGTCCGTTACCACCTTGCCCGTGAGCTGATCATAGATGGTGACACGCAATTTGCCGCCACCCGTGGTACGGGCTGTCAGCTTGTATTGGGATCCCATTTGAGGCTTGGCCCAGTTGACCTGGTTCATGCCTCGGTTGGAGTAGTTCACGACCTCGGAGACGGACTGGGTCGCAGGAAACACGACTGCCTGATCCCATGAGCTGTACTTGGCAAGCACGTTGCCTGATTGCTGGGCCCAAACGCCGCGCATCGAAAGCAGATTGAGATTTTTGTTGGGCACGAAGGTTTTTCCGTTGCCGTCGACCCAGCTGCTGGCGCCGGTGACACGTCGCAGACCTGCACGAATCAATTGCAGTTCGCGCGTGGCATCGGCGTAGGTTCCGAAGCTCAGAGGGTTGGCGATGGAATTGACTTCCGCATAGATGATGAAGGGAGTAATACCGTTTGAGTCGACTACGTAGGCGCCGAAGCGCTTCAAGGTCTCGGCGATGCGTCGCACTTCCTCGTTGGTGATTTTGCTGGTATCGAAGTCGGGCGGCAGCATCAGCAAGGAGCCTTCGGGAATCGTGCCGCTGTTCACCTTGGCGGCTTGTGCATCTCCCGAGGTTGCCGGAAAGACATAGCTCGGGTTTGCGCTCAGCCCCGTGTAGGCCAGGGACATGCCCAGCGCATGCGGATAGAACTGAGGCTTTGCGGCGGCTTCGTGGATACGGATCAGCCCAGCTGAGGCGGGTATGCCGACCGCGCGTGCGCCTTGATAGTATTGCCCGGGATCGGCCCAGCCTCTGCCATTGATTCTGGTCCAGGAATACAGATTGGCGACCCATTTGCCATTTTCCTGCTTGAGCTTCCAGAATGAGTGCAGGATGCCTGTGGTGGGATCGAGTACATCAGCGTGGCCGTCAGTGCCAGGCGCAGGCTGAACGGAGGCGGGCCAATGCGGAAGGGTGACGTCCTGGTAGTTTTCCGGATCAGCGTTGTAAAGGCCCTTGCTGCCGGCCGGACCGGTGATCGTGACGGGCGGGTCATTCGGCGAGGCGAGGAAAATGCCGGTTGAATAGTCCTTGTTGGTGACCTTCGGAAGCACGGTGGTGGGAGGGATGACTTCATCGCCGAAAGTCGGATTCACAGGCCGGCTGTTCCACAGCGAGTCCGCAGCGAATGGCTTGAGATAGGTGCCCCATTCCTGGGCCATCGCCGACATGCTGGTCAGAGAAAGCAGGGCGGCAATCAGGGTCCGTTTGGATGGTGAAGTGCAATAGGACTGTTGAGGCATGGTGGTACTCCGGTGAAGTGGCAAAAATGCTGAAGGTCTTGAAGAGATTGGCTGGTCGAGGATGGCAGATTCCGGTTTTATTCTTGTGCCATCAAGCATAACTTTAACGACGCGTTTGGTGTAGGGCGGGCGATGCACGCCGATGTTGTTGGAGCGAAATTGATGGTGTTGCACATAGTTGACGCATGTCACTGATGTCTCATGGAACGAATTGCGTGCAGATAGTTCAAGCGGAACAGGTCTCTTTGAAAGGACCACTCCCGGCCAGCCGGCGAAAATATACAAAGGATGAGGTTTCGACTTGATGGAAAGCAAAATGATGAACACGACGCTGGTGGCCCCTACAGACGAGTTCCCTATCGCGGTGCAGGATGCATCTGTTTTCGCGCGCGACGTCTATTGCATCCTGGGCCTGCCCTTCGATCTGGTGGGCGTCGCCGAGGCGACCCGTCATATGCAGCAGGCCAGCGCACAGGGGCGCAGGTGCTTCTTGTCTACCCCCAACCTCAATTTTTCCATCGCATGTCTGGACGACCCCAAGTTCCGCCTCTCGGTGATTCAGAGTGATCTCTCCGTGATCGATGGCATGCCGCTGGTCTGGATTGCCAAGGCATTGGGCTTGCCGTTCAAGGAGCGTGTCGCCGGCTCGACCCTCTTCGACACCTTGCGCCAGGAATCAGGCAAGAATGGTGTGGCTGCGATGAGCGTCTATTTCTTTGGCGGTCCGCCTGGCGTTGCCGAGCGCGCCAGCCAAAAGCTCAACGCCGATGCTTCGTCCATGCGTGCGGTGGGATTTGACAGCCCGGGCTTTGGAAGCGTCGAGCAGATGAGCGATGCGGCTACGATCCAGAAGATCAACGACAGCGGCGCCGATTTCCTGGTGGTAGCGTTGGGAGCAAAAAAGGGGCAGGCATGGATTCAGCACAATCTGTCTTCGCTGCGTGTCCCGCTGGTAAGTCACCTTGGCGCAGTCGTCAATTTTGTGGCCGGTACTGTTTCACGCGCGCCCATCTGGATACAGAAATCGGGGCTGGAGTGGATCTGGCGCATCAAGGAAGAGCCAGGCCTTTGGCGCCGCTACTGGAATGACGGCGTCAATCTCTTGCGCCTGCTGTTCAGTACCATCATTCCCGCAGCCGTGGCGGCACGCCGATCGTCCGTCCCCAGCGCCGACTTTGCCAGTGCCGAGATGACACTGCACATCGAGGGTGGGGCATGCAGGCTGCGCCTCTCAGGCGCAGTGGGCCAACCCAATATCGACAGGCTGAGGCTGTTGCTGGATCGGGCCGCACGCTCCGATGCTGCCTTCGTGCTGGATTGCAGTGCATTGGCCAATGTGGATAGTGCTGCCCTTGGCTCGCTGATTTTGCTGTATGGCGCCTGCCTGGCCAATGAACGCGCCTGGTCGGTCATCAATGTATCACCCGCACTGCGCCGGCAGTTTGAACTGCATTGCGCACAGTATTTGCTTGAGCCTGTCGCTTGAAACAGCTTCAGGGTTTGCCCTGCAGGCACGGTTGTCCGATCCACATTCAGAAAGTCAGAAAGAAAAGAGGCCCAACATGAAAGCAATGATTCTGGCAGCGGGCAAGGGAACCCGTGTCCGACCCCTGACCTACGCGCTGCCCAAGCCGATGATCCCGATTCTGGGCAAGCCTGTGATGGAGTATCTGATCGAGCATCTGGTGAAGTTCGGCATCCAGGACATCATGGTCAACGTCAGCTACCTGCACGATCGCATCGAGAATTACTTTGGGGAAGGCCAGCGTTTCGGCGCGCGTATCGGCTATTCCTTCGAGGGCTATGTGGATGATGATGGCCAGGTCTTTCCCGACCCGATCGGCTCGGCCGGTGGCATGAAGAAGATCCAGGAATTCGGCGGTTTCTTCGATGAAACCACGCTGGTCATCTGTGGCGATGCCCTGATCGACCTGGATATTCATTCCGCCCTGTTCGAACATCGCCGCAAGGGCGCGCTGGTCAGCGTCATCACCAAACAAGTGCCGATGGAGCAGGTCTCCAGCTACGGCATCGTGGTGGCCGAAAAAGATGGCAAGGTCAAGTCCTTCCAGGAAAAACCCAAACAGGAAGAAGCCTTGTCCAATCTGGCCAGCACCGGTATCTACATCATGGAGCCGGCTGCGCTGGACCTGATTCCCAAGGACAAGTTCTTCGACATCGGCGCAGACCTGTTCCCGTTGCTGGTAGAAAAACAATTGCCGTTCTATGCGCAGAATCGCTTCTTCAACTGGATCGACATCGGTAACGTCACCGATTTCTGGTCGGTGCTGCAAAGCGTGCTCAAGGGCGAAGTGGCGCAGATGTATGTTCCCGGCACCCAGATTCAGGAAGGTGTGTGGGTGGGCCTCAACACCCGCATCGAATGGGAGGGCACCACCATCGAAGGGCCGGTCTATATCGGTGCCGGCTCCCATGTCGCCGCCGGCTCCACCATCGTCGGTCCGGCCTGGATCGGCCATGGAAGCCATATTTGCAGTGGCGCAAAGGTGATTCGCAGCGTGCTCTTCGAATATACTCGCGTGGCCAGCGGTACCACGTTCGAGAACAGCGTCGTGTATGGCGCCTACAGTGTCACCCACGAAGGCGAGATGAAACATACCTCCGATCAGCCGGACGAACAATGGAACGATGCGCGGGATCGCCGCCTCAAATCGCGCAGTGCAAATCAGGAAACCAGGAGTGCTTAATGTCTAATACCAAAATTTATCCCGTCATCTTGTCCGGCGGTTCGGGAACCCGCTTGTGGCCGCTGTCGCGTGCAGCCTATCCGAAGCAGCTTCTGCCTCTGGTGAGCGAGCAGACCATGCTGCAGGAAACCGTGGCGCGGGTCAGCTCCTGGCCCGAGGTGCAGGCACCGTTGGTGGTCTGCGGCAATGACCACCGCTTCATGATCGCCGAGCAACTGCGCGAGATCGGCGTGCGCCCGCTGGGGATCGTGCTCGAACCGCAAGGCCGCAATACGGCGCCCGCCGTGGCCGCCGCCGCCTTGCACCTGCAGCGCCTGGATCCGGAAGCGATCATGCTGGTGCTGCCCGCTGACCATGTGATTACCGATGCGCTGTCCTTCCACGAGGCAGTTCGCCGCGCGTTGGCTTCTGTGCAGAATGGCGCACTGGCGACCTTCGGCATCGAGCCTGCGCATCCCGAGACCGGTTATGGCTACATCCTCCGGGGTGCGGCCGATAGCGCCGGGAGCGGCAATTTCCTGGTCGACCGTTTCGTCGAAAAGCCGGATCTGGCCACGGCTACCGGCTTCCTGCAACAGGGTGGTTACTACTGGAACAGTGGCATGTTCCTTTTCAAGGCGCGCGATTATCTGGCCGAGCTGGAGGCACATCGTCCCTTGATCGGTGCGGCCGTCAAGGAAGCCGTGGCCAAGGCTTACACTGATCTCGATTTCTGCCGCCTCGATGAGACTGCATTCGCAGCCTCGCCCTCCGAGTCGATCGACTACGCGGTGATGGAAAATACCGCCCGCGCCGTGGTGGTGCCGGCCAGCATCGGCTGGAGCGATGTCGGTTCCTGGAGCGCCTTGCACGAAGTGTTGCCGGCCGATGCCGATGGCAACGTGGTGCGTGGCGACGTGCACCTCAAGCAGGTCAAGAACACCATGGTCCGTGCCGAAAGCCGCATGGTCGCGGTGCTGGGCGTGGAGGATCTTGTGGTCGTGGAAACCGATGATGCCGTCCTGGTGGCCCATCGTGACAAGGTGCAGGACGTAAAGGCCTTCGTTGACAAGCTCAAGGATGCCAAGCGGACTGAACACGTCCACCACAAGCGCGTCTTCCGTCCTTGGGGCAGCTATGAGAGTGTTGATTCGGGCGAACGCTTCCAGGTCAAGCGCATCATCGTCAAGCCGGGCGAGAAGCTGTCCTTGCAGATGCACTACCATCGCGCCGAGCATTGGGTCGTGGTCAGCGGTTCCGCATTGGTCACTCGGGGCGAGGAAGTGACGCTGCTCAGCGAGAATGAATCGATCTACCTGCCCATCGGCGTGACCCATCGCCTGGAGAATCCTGGCAAGCTGCCGCTGCATCTGATCGAGGTGCAGTCGGGAAGCTATCTGGGAGAGGATGATATCGTGCGCTTTGACGACGTCTACAAGCGCGCCTGACCATCACGCCACCATCACGCCAGGAGGGTGTCCTGCTTTCCTGGCGGGTATGAAAAATGGGCTGGCCCCTTGCGGGGACCAGCCCATTTTTCTGGCGCGGAGATACCGCTTAGAAATCCAGCAAAGAGACGCCCATCTGCTCCATCATTCTTCCGCCCGGGCTGGGCGCGGTACCGCTGAGGACAAAATTGTAGGCCCGCGCACCCTGGATGGCCGCCAGGTTAACCAGGCCGGAGGAGTTGTAGCCATAGACGCGCACCCCTGCGCTGCCGGCCTTGCGTAGCTGCTGTACGACAAAATCCTCGGCGACCAGCAGGCTCTCCAGCCGTGGTACCGACTTGAGCAATCCGTGTGCATCCCGCGGATGAGGCAAATAGCCGATGGGTTTGAGTTGGCGGGCGGCACGCTCGAACGCCTCCAGTATTTCCGGCCCGACTTCGGGATAAGGCCCCAGAAAGACGACGATATCCTCTTCGTTGGAGGCTGCCTGATCCCCTGCAGCGGGTACGGCAAGATCCTCTGCCCCCAAGGTCAAGCGCTGCAGGCGTTGCACGACGTTGGCTTGATCGTAGATCGTGAAATGGCGTGCCGAGCGTTGATGTACGCGTTCCGGCCACCAGCCGATGCCGGCCAGCTGGAGAATCAGCCGTTGCGGCCAGCGGGTGTGCACGAAGATGGGCGGGGGCGACGGATCGATATTGGCGAATCCGTCATCGAAAGTACTTAGTTCCGACGGCTGCAAGACGGCCAGCAGGGCCATCAGCGCCCGGTCTGCAGAGCATGAGGTCACGACTTCCCTGACCTTGATTCCCGCAAATTGCTGCGCCAGCCGCAGACGCATTCGTCTCAATAGCCGCACCCAATGCCAATGGCGCAGGGGACCGGACGGCACCGGCTGAACCTCTGCCTTGAAGTCGGTCGTCTCGCAAATGGCGGACAGGCGCTCGGCATAGAAGCGATGCTTGGCCGTATCGTCGTGGCAGAGATAGAGGCCGCGCGCGAACTTGCGGCCACGCGCATGCACAATGCGTTCGGCAATGAGGACATGCAGCGGCGTCATGCAGACGCACAATGAATCCACTTGCAGCATCAGGCCCTCCGGCGTTGAAGACGTCGCATCTGCCAGGCCAGCGCACCCAAGGCCAGCATGCTCGCTGCCAGCAGCGCGGCACGCAAGACAAGCTGGTCGCCGAGGAAGCGGCACAGTTCTGCACAGGCCGCACCCAGCGCCAGCAGTGCCAGTACCGGCATCATTTTCAGCGGCAAGGTGTACCCCGCCGTGCGCAGCAGTGCGGCATGCAGCACCAGCAGCAGGAGCTGGCTGGAGGTCGCAATGACGGAGGCCGAGACGATGCCCAAGCTGGGAACCAGCCAGACATTGAGGCCGACGGCCCACACCGCAGCCAGGAGCGACACCGCAGTGATCCAGCGGGCACGCTTATGGAACAGTTGAACCGTGAGACAGATGCTCTGCGCGAATTGTGCCACGCTCGTCAGCAACATCCACGGCAGCACCAGGACCGCTTGCCCATAGCTGGGAGGCGCCAGGAAACGGACGATCTCCGGGGCAGCGAACATCACGGCCAGGCTCAGCAAGGTGACGGCGGCCACGATGCGGGTAGCGATCGGCACCACGGCTGCGCTGTCCTCAGCTTTCAGACGGCGCAGCATCCAGGGCGCCCAGACGGTATTGATCGCGGTCCAGAACAAGGTGATGCCCGAGGCCACCGCCGCCGCCAGACCGTAGGCGCCGACGGCAGCGCGGCCGACATAGGCGTCCACTGCAAAACGGTCGACCTGTTGCAGCAGCGCCTGAGCACCATAGTGTGGAATCAGCGTCAGGCTGATGCCGAGGGCGTAGCGCCAATAGACCGGGTTGTACAAGCGGTGACTGCGCATGAGCAGAAGGGCCAGCACGATTGCGCCGACGATCATCGGCGGAAGCAGCGGAAGCATGATTCGTACTTGCACCTGCCATTGCGGCAGATAGGGTACCAGCCACATCGCGCCGCCTACGCCCAGCACCGAGCCGGCAATGCCGGCACCGACCACGGCCTTGTAGCGGTACTGGAAGCGCTCCTTGGCCTGCCAGAGCAGAAAGGCCGCGTTGAAGAACATCTGCAGCCCCATGAAGCCCAGGAGGGTGGGGCCCAGGGTCGTCACATCGCGCCAGACCAGCATCAATACCGCCATCACTGCCATCGTGACCAGCGTGGAGACCAGGGTGAGCCCCAGCATCGAGGTCATGTAGCCATCGGTCTCGCCAGGGAAGTCCAGCATCGCATTGTTGAATACGCCCGACGAGAGCGACAGGGTGCCGAAGATGGTCAGCACCTGGGCCCACGAGGTGTAGAGCACTACCTGGCCGTAGGCCTCGCTGCTGAGCAGGCGCGTAAAAATCGGCGTGGCCAGCAACAACAGCGCGCTGTTGAAATACAGGCCCAGGCCAAACCACAACGCAGCGCGCGCCGGCCTTGCCGCGCCTTGCACCGGCGGCTTGCCAGCCTCGATGGGAGCCGCCATGCTCAATGCGTATCCAGTTCAGGCAGGCTCTTGACCAGATCATCGACCGCCTTGACCTGCTCCAGGAACGCCTTGAGCTGCGACAGGCGCAATGCGCTCGGGCCGTCGCACAGGGCCTTGCTCGGATCCGGGTGGGCTTCCAGGAACAGGCCGGCGATGCCCAGTGCCATGCCCGCGCGGGCCAGTTCGGTAACCTGGCCGCGACGGCCACCCGATGCGGCGGCGCCAGATTCGCGCTGTTGCAGGGCGTGGGTCACGTCGAAGATCACAGGCTTGTTGCCGCTGACCTGCTTCATCACGCCAAAGCCCAGCATGTCCACCACCAGGTTGTCGTAGCCGAATTGCGCGCCACGGTCGCACAGCATCACATTGGTGTTGCCGCCTTCTTCAAACTTCTCGACGATGTTCTTCATCTGCGGCGGGCTGACGAATTGCGGCTTCTTGATGTTGATGACCTTGCCGGTCTTGGCCAGGGCGATGACCAGATCGGTCTGGCGTGCCAGGAAGGCGGGCAGTTGCAGGACGTCGCAGACACTGGCCACTTCCTCGGCCTGGTAGGGTTCGTGCACGTCGGTCAGGACTGGTACGCCGTGGGCTTTCTTGACTGCTTCAAAGATCTTCAGGCCGGCTTCCAGGCCCGGACCGCGGTAGCTCTTGATGGAGGAGCGGTTGGCCTTGTCGAAGGACGCCTTGAAGACGTAGGGAATGCCCAGTTCCTTGGTGATTCGCACATATTCACCGCAGACGTCGACTGCGAATTGTTCCGATTCCAGCACGTTGATGCCGCCGAACAGCACGAAGGGCAGTTCGTTTCCAACCTGAATCTCATTGATCTTGATCATGTTCCGTTTCCTCATGCAGGAGGGTGATGTTGAAATACCGGCGCATTGCGCGTGCGCCTGAAGGGGAGAATACGTATATTTGCGCCGCGATCAAAGCCGCTTCGCATCCAGCAGCTTGAGCACGCCCACCACATGGTGCTGCGCGTTCAGTGCCACCAGGGCGGTGATGTTCAGTTCCAGCATCTTGGCTTCGGCATCGACGAACATTTCGTCTTCCTCCACGGTCTTGGGGGAGGTGTTCATCAGGTCGGCTGCGGTGATGTGATAGATATCCTTGCGCGCGGCCAGGGCGCGGCGCAGGTCACCGTCGGTGATCACGCCGCACAGGGTCTGGCGATTGCCGTCGGCGCTGACCAGGGCCATGCCCAGGCCGCCTTCGGTCATCTGGCCAATGACGTCGATGAGCGGGGTATCGCGCATGACCCAGGGTACCTGGGTATGCATCACGTCCTTGACCCGGGTCAGCAGGCGCTTGCCCAGGCTGCCGCCCGGGTGGAAGCGGGCGAAGTCGTTGGGCTTGAAGTCGCGTTTTTCGATCAGGGCCACTGCCAGCGCATCGCCCATCACCAGGGTGGCGGTGGTGGAGGTGGTCGGCGCCAGGTTGTTGGGACAGGCTTCACGCGGCACCGATACGTCCAGCACCACATCAGCATTCTTGCCCAGGGTCGAATTGCGTTTGCCGACGATGGCGATGATGCGCAGGCCGAAGTGGCGCAGCGAGGGAATCAGGCGGATTACCTCTTCGGTTTCGCCGCTATAGGAGATGAGGATGGCCGTATCGGCTTCGGTGAACATGCCGAGGTCGCCGTGATAGGCCTCGCCCGGATGCACGAAGAAGGAAGAGGTGCCAGTGGAGGCCAATGTGGCGGCGATCTTGCTGCCGATGATGCCGGACTTGCCCATGCCGGAGACGATCACGCGGCCGCGGGTGCTGTACATCAGTTCGACTGCCTGCTCGAATTCCTCGGCCAGGCGATCGGCGATCATGTTCAAGGCTTGCGCCTGTTCCTGGAAGACCCGGATTCCGGTTGTTCTCATGCTGTTCTCACTTGGTTTGTTGAGGCAGGTCACTGCGTCATGCGGCTCATCGCCTGGGCATAACCAGCAACGCTGTCATAGATGGCTGAACGGTTCAGCGCGTTCAATATGCTGTCGGAAAACTCGCGGAAGGCCCCCTGGCCACCCGCCTTGGCCAATACCACGCGCGCGTGGCGCTTGACGTAATCCGGCGCGTCGCCCACCGCAACCGGCCATGCGCATACGGCAAAGCCGGGCAGGTCGATGCTGTCGTCACCGATCATGGCGGTCGCCTCGGCCTGCACGCCATACTGCGCCATGATGGCACCACAGGCAGCGGCCTTGTCCTTGGCGCCGAGGTGGAAGACGGTAATGCCCAGGTCCGCCAGGCGGCGGCGCAGCGTAGCCGAGTCGCGTCCCGAGATGACGGCCACATTGATCCCGGCCTCCTGCAGCATCTTGATGCCCATGCCATCGCGCACGTGGAAGCGCTTGAGGCATTCGCCGCTGTCGTCGTACCAGATGCCGCCATCGGTGAGCACACCATCGATGTCGGTGATGACCAGCTTGATGTCGGCCAGGCTGCCGGCCTTGAGTGCCGGGTCGGGCTGGCCGGCCATGAGGGCGCGCACGCGTTCCAGGCAGGCGGGCGTATCCACGCCCGGCGCGGCATGGTCAACTTCGATGACGCGGATCTGCCAGCCTGCATCCATGATGCGCAGCTGCTCCAGCATTTCCGAGCTCTCCAGGTCGCTGGGCGGCAAGCGGGGGAAGGCTTCCAGCAGTTCGGCGCGATAGGCATAGACGCCGATATGCTTGAAGTAGCGGGTCTTGCCGCTGGCCTCGCGGTCAAAGGGGATGCGTGCGCGGCTGAAGTACAGGGCGTCGCCGGCGCGGTTGCGCACCACCTTCACGGTATTGGGATTGTCTGCCTCGGCAGCGCTGATCGGATGGCACAAGGTGCCAGCCTGGACCTGGGGTGCGGTCAGCATGGCCTGCAGCAGCTGGCGCAGGTGTTCCGGATTCACCAGGGGCTCGTCGCCCTGCACATTGAGATAGAGATCAGCCGGATGGTGTTGCATCACTTCGCGCAGACGGTCAGTGCCCGAAGGATGGTCCTTTGATGTCAGCAAGGCCTTGCCGCCAAAGGCGGTGACGGCGGCGACGATGCGCTCGTCGTCCGTGGCCACCACCACCTCGGCCAGTTCTTGCAGGCCTTTTACGCGTTCATACACATGCTGGATCATGGGCTTGCCCAGGATGTCGGCCAGCGGCTTGCCAGGCAGGCGGCTGGAACCGTAACGGGCGGGGATGACGGCGATGCAGCGCATGGCAGGCCTCACGCTTGCGGGACGGCGGGAGCAGGCATAGCGCACTGCATTGCGGCCATGGTGGGGCGGGCTCGTTTCCTGCAGGAGAGGCAAGAGAAGTTCAGTAGGGTGGAAGTCTCGGGCCTGCTCGATACCGTGATCATGGAAGCGCTTTCAGATGAGAGGGGTGGATCCATTCAGAAGTACCGGACGTCTGCGCCACGATGTCATCCGCTTGGCGACGGCCGGGTGACGACGATTCCATTGTTCAGGTCCCTGCCATCATTGCGGCGCTACGGAAAGAATCTCCAGGCAAAACCCGTTTCCTTTTTCCGGAGCAGCACGAGGGCATTTGCTCTTGTCACGAATCGAAGTCCCATCCACTTCCGAGCTGGCGCCGTCAAACCGGTCGTGCCGTGAGGAAGTGTGATGCTTCATGAAGCCAGCTGAACTGAACCGGACAGCGAAATAAAGTTCCTGAGCACTTTTTGCCAATCGGAAATTTTTCGCGTCAATTAATCGCAGTTGCTGGATTGTTTGGCAAATTTATCATATTGTTGCGCTGCACAGTCGCCTTTTTCGTCTAAAAAAATGGTGAAATAATCGCGGTATTTTGTTGTCACCTTGTGAATTTTTCTTCGGGAATCATGCCAAGGCAGCAAGATCGCAACGAATGCTGAAAGAAGCTTCAAGAATGACCGATTTTGAAAGGAATATTGATGTCGCGGGACCCTGACTGGCTGGCTGACCTGGAGCGCTACGATGTGCCCCGCCCATTCTTGAAGGAGCAATCGATCTGGGCCATTTGGGTCTATCGCTGGGGCCGGCGTATCGATGCGCGTCCGGCGGGTTTGGTTCGCAAGCTTCAGAATGCGGTGTATTGGCCTGTCTTTCGCTTCACCGAGACAGCGTTCGGGATCAGTTTGCCGCGCGGTGCGCGTATCGGTCCCGGGCTCAGGATCTGGCACTTCGGCAATATCTTCATCAATGACCAGGCAGTCATCGGTGCCCGCTGCACGCTGCGCCAGGGCGTGACCATTGGCAATCGACATCCGGACGGCCCTTCACCGGTCATCGGTGATGACGTCGAATTTGGTGCCTATGCGCAGGTGCTGGGTGGGGTGCGCCTGGGAGATGGTTGCAAGATTGGCGCCATGTCGGTGGTGTTGCATGATGTGCCGGCGGGGGCGACTGTGGTTGGTGCGCCTGCGAAAGTGGTGTCGTCCGGAGAGAAGTCTGGGTTGTAAGCGGCGCGGGGGTCTTGCTTGAGAAGCACGGCACATGCCGCTGGAGACGCCCTGACGCTCTTCTCATCGCTCATTTGCTGCTGCGAAAAAAAACGCCCGACGAGTCGGGCGTTTTTCTTTGGCGCGGAGACTGCTCAAGCAGCAGCCATGCCGGTCGGCAGGGCCGACTCGTTCTTTTCGTTGCGGCGACGGCGCAGTGCCATCATGCCGATGAAGGCCAGGCCGCCCAGCATCATGGCGGTGGTCGAGGCTTCGGGAACGGCCGTCAGGATCAAGGAGCCACCGTAGCTGCCCTTGCCGGTGATCAGCAGTGCATAGTTGCCGGTGGTCAGGTGGGTCGCGTCGATGGCGAAGGTGGTGTAGTTCTTGTTGCCAATGGTGTTGGTGAACTTGGTGCTGCCATAGACGGCGTTGGTGTCCAGATTCTTCAGCACCAGGGTCTGCACGCCGCCATTGGTCGTTTTGACAAAGGTCGCCGTGATCGAGGCCGACAGGTCGCTCAGGCTGGGGATGGTGAACTTGTAGGTGTTGTCGAAGCTGGTACCTGCAGCGTAGTCGGGCGAGGAAATGCTGGCGCTGCCGTTGGTGGGGTTCAACGTGAAGGTAGTTGCATGGGCTGCAGTGCCAGCCATTGCCAGGGCGAGAGTAATCGCGGAAGTGACGAGAAGCTTTTTCATGGGATCAATCCTTTAAGTTTACGACTATTTATGAAGAGGATTGCGCGTGGCGCTTTCCATTCCAAACCAAATCAACTCACTTTGATACTTGCTGGATTGCCCTGGGACAACTGCGTCACAGTCAATCTGTATTGCCAGAAATCAAACAATTCCTGACAAATTCTGACGGTTGTTACAAAAAATGCGTTGATGTCGGAACTATAACATTTGGTCTGGAGCTGAGCAATAAAATTTGACGTGAAAATCTACTTTTCGTGATTTTTTTAGTCGGGCGGAAAGCCGCGCCAGTAAAGGATTTGCAGAGTTTCTGTAGGGCATTAGGGGGCAATTGTGCAGTGCGGAAATCAACAAATCCATGGGGCAATTATTTTGCCTAAAAAACAACACATTAAGGCCATAAAGTTATCAAAATAATACTTTAAGTTGCAAAATTGATATTGCAAAAATGAAAATATAATTTTTGCTCTCTTTACATTGCTTGTTCTCAACAAACCGGCCTTGAAATTGTCGCAGCCCTCAAGAATGTTGTTTTTTAGTTAATTTACGCATTGCGGGGATTCCGAGTCATTTTTTGGCTGCAATCGGGTGGGGTGATCGCGATGAAACAGGAGCAATGCTGAGGGCTAGGGGGAGGGGGGGAACTGCCGCAGCAATTAAGGAGGGGATTGGGAGGTGCAAGCGAAGCGCCCCCTTTGAATCGGGGGGGCACTACGTTGTGAGGGGAAAGTTGGTTCAGCGGCCGCCAGCGGCCTGCCACAAGCGCGCCAGCTGCTCGCCACTATCCTTGAGCAGCCCGGGTGCCTGCGCGATGGCTTCCTTCAGGTTCATGGGGCCGAAGGTGATGGAAAAACATCCGGAGAAGCTGCCCTGCAGCTTTTCCAGCGATGTGCGGTCAATCCCGCCCGACAGCAGGGTGGTCGGCACACCGGCGCGGCGCGCGCGCTGGCTGGCGATGAAAGGTGCCTTGCCGTGCAGGGTCTGCGCGTCACTGCGGCCCTCGCCGGTAATGAGCCAATCGGCTCCCGCCAGCGCTTGGTCCAGCCCGATATGGTCGGCCACCGTTTCCGCCCCCGAGCGGAACTGCGCACCCAGCATCAGCAGCGCATAGCCGAGCCCGCCGGCTGCACCGGCGCCAGGCTGGCCGGCTGCCTGATGGCCGAGGGCCTGCTCCAGCACTTGCGCGAAGTGGCCCAGGGCGGCGTCCAACGCTGCCACCTGGTCGGGGGTGACGCCTTTCTGCGGACCAAAGACGGCAGTCGCCCCCTCGGGGCCGCACAGCGGGTTGTCGACGTCCGACATGGCCACGAAATGCGCCTCCTTGATGCGCGGATCCAGTCCTGAGGCATCCACCCGCGCCACGCGTTGCAGCTGTGCCGGTACCGGCGGCACGATTTCGCCGGCAGCGTCGAAAAACTCCACGCCCAGCGCCGCCAGCAGTCCGGCGCCACCATCGTTGGTGCTGCTGCCGCCCAGCGCGACCAGGAAACGGCGTGCCCCGTGATCCAGCAACTGCCTGATCGCATCGCCTACGCCCAGCGTGGTGCGCTGTTGAACTGCGACGGCCATGCCGGCGTCATCGGTGATGCCGACGATGGCCGCTGACTCCACCACTGCAGTGCCATCCTTGAGGATACCCACCGGGGCTGATGCTGCCTGTGCGGCGGCATTGCGGCATGGAACGGTGAGGCGTTCTCCGCCTGCATGCATGAGCGCGTCGAGGGTCCCTTCGCCGCCATCTGCAATCGGGCAGAGCCGGACCTGCGCATCGGGCAGCGCAGCGTGGATGCCGGCGCCAATGGCAGCGGCAACTTCCTCGGCAGAGAGCGAACCTTTGAATGAATCGGGGGCGATGACGACGACGGGAGCGCGGCGGGTAGAGGCAGGGGTGGTCATGATGTGATGTTGATGATGAAGCCTGACGCCGAGCAGGGCAGGGCGGGCCGGGAGGTCTCGTTTTGGTTGTGGGCCGGAGGGTGGTCCGGCTGGGTTTGTTGCCGTGCCATTATATAAGCATGGCCCATCCTCATTATGGCTGCGCCGGTATACACAGTAGCAACGGTAGGTGAAGATTGAGTCAGTTGGGTTGCAACTTAAATGAACCACGTAACAAATAGTAAGGGGATTGGATGGCGAGCCGCGAGCAGGGGATAGTGGCACATTGGCGTTGTTGCGCCGAAGGAGTTCTCATGAAACCTGAGCTGCGTTCTGTTCTGCTGTTGACCGTTCTGCCCGCCACGTTGCTGTTGGGCGGATGCGTGGCCGTACCTGCCAGCCCTTACAATGGCGCGGCGGTCTATCCGGCCCAACCGGTGTATTCACCTTATTACGCCTATCCTGCCTACCCGGCCTATCCTGCTTATCCGGCCTACAGCTATCCCTCTTCGTCTTTCTATTTCGGGTACAGCAGTGGATGGGGCGGCCACCGCCGCTGGCGTTGAAGGGGCGGTATCAGCACTGCGCAGGGAGGGAGCCCGTGCGCAAGCCAAAACCGGCTAAAATGGCGCCTTTGTTGATGGGCAAGCAGGGCAGGAGCGGGAAGGGCGCATGAGGTGCCCGTACCGGGGCGTGGCGGCATGAATCGCAGGCCGTCCATTCGCCGCTGTCTTCACACCGTATGAGTTTTATCGTTTCGTCGACCAGAACAGATGTCGTTTCCCGCTCTCGGCGCCGCACGGCGCTGGGAATTGCCTCGTCCGTACTGGTGCATGCGCTGTTGTTCATGTTCGTGCGCGCGAAACTGAATGAAGCGCCGCCCACGCTGCAGTCCCCCGGCCGCCCGGATGCACCTCTTCAGGTCAGTTTCATCCGTCCTGCTGCGCCGGTGGTTCTGCCGGAGCCGCCCAAGCCCCCGCCTGAGCCGAAAAAGCCCGAGCCGGTCGAGAAAAAGCCTGTGGCCAAGCCTGCGCCCAGGCATAGTGCGCCCACTGCGCGGCAGTCCGTGCCACAACGCACGCCCTTGCCCGTCAGCGAGGCGCCGAGCAGCAATGCGGCGGCCTCGGCGCCTGCCGCGCCTGCTGAAGATTTCATGGCATCGCTCAATCGCAATCGCCAGAAGCGGGAGGAGGCCGAGCAGGCCGCCGCGCAAGAAAATGCCGCTGCGCGCGCTGCGGAAAATCCTTCGGCCAACGATATCGCCCGTGCCAATATCGCCTTCCAGGAGCGGCGGGGGCGAGGTACCAACGGTGTCTTCCAGATCGTCAGCATGGGTCCTCGCGTGGCGCAATACAGCTTCCGCGGCTGGACCACCGACCAGCGCCGCAGCCTAAACCAGGTGATCGAGGTGGATGCCGGGTTTGGCGGCAATGTGCAGCTGGCGGTAGTCAACAGCATGATTGCGCTGATTCGCCGCTACTATCAGGGCGATTTCAATTTCGATTCGCAGAAGCTGGGCAGGGTGGTCACCTTGTCGGCACGGTTGGAAGATACCAAGGGGCTGCAGAATTTCCTGATGAATGAATTCTTTGGCGGGCGCTGATGGGAGCTTCAGCCTGACACCGTGTCCCTAAGGCTGAGGTGATGACTCCGAAACTCATGACCGTCTTCCACAAATGATTAAAAATGTTTTGCAGAAACAGTTGATTTAATAACATAGGCAGCCTATAATCTTTGTCTTCAGTCGGGGCGTAGCGCAGCCTGGTAGCGTACTTGCATGGGGTGCAAGGGGTCGTGTGTTCGAATCACACCGTCCCGACCAATAGATGTTTGCTTGCGATATCCATCGCAGCAGTTTAAAAACCGCATATCGGATTATTCCGGATGCGGTTTTTTTATTGTCGGCATGGTTTTTGGCGCCAGTGCCAGTTCTTCACGGGCCTGCGAGCGTCGCAGCGCCTCCCCCTCCTCACGTGATTCAAATTTCATATGCAATACCCTTCGCATTCTGAAGCAGAATGGCAGAGGCTTCCTTGAGTAGATCCCTCGCTGCCTGGATTTGCGCGCGCATTTTTCGGCTGGGCCAAGGGAATGTTGCTCATGTGATCCGTATTGCTCGGCAATTCGATTGAACAACTTTTCATTTTGTAAATCGAAGTGCTGCGATTTTCGGCGAGCAATTTTGATCTTGCGCCCTTTTTCGCCAGTCAGTTGCTCGCCTTGTTGGTGTATTATTAACTAGTTTGCACTGCAGCATAAAAAAGAAAACCGGATGTCGCCGTAGGTCACTGTGTTTTGTTGATGAGGAAAGTCGATGGGTGATGCGATGAATTGGATAGCGACGGGAGCCCAGGTGGTCTTGTTGGTGGTGGTCGCGGTACTCGCGTTGCCAGCGTTCGTCCTGCTGGCGCAAGTGCTGTTGGCTTTTCTTCCTGCGCGTGCCAGGAAGGCTGAGGACACACCTCGGCCACGAATCGCCGTGCTGGTACCAGCCCACAACGAATCGACCGGCGTGCTTCCGACACTGGCGCAGATACGCGCGCAACTCAACCCGGGTGATCGCGTGGTGGTGATTGCCGATAATTGCAGCGACGATACGGCCGAGGTGGCGCGTGCTGCCGGAGCAGAAGTGGCCGAGCGAAGCAATCCGGTACTGCGCGGCAAAGGTTACGCCCTCGACCACGGGGTGCGCTTCCTGGAAGCGAATCCTCCCGAGATTGTCATCATCATCGACGCCGATTGTGCGCTTGAGCCGGGTTGCCTAGAGTATCTGGCCAGGGATAGCCACCGGCACGGCTGCCCGGTGCAGGGCAAATTCATGACCGTTGCGCCTGACAGCAGCATGAAGATGCGCCTTGCGGAGTTTGCCATGCGGGTCAAGGCCCACGTGCGGCCCAAGGGCATGGCCAAGCTCGGCTTGCCTTGCGGCCTCACCGGCTCAGGGATTGCTTATCCATGGCCCCTGATTTCAACGGCTGACCTGGCCAGCGGACACCTGGCTGAGGACATGCAGCTGGGCCTCGAACTGGGTCGGCAAGGATTTCCCCCCATCTATTGCGAGGATGCAGGCCTGGAAACCGTCTTCGCCGCCAGCAAGGATGCGCAATTGACCCAGCGAACCCGATGGGAGCATGGCCACCTGGCGCTGCTGGTCGGCAATGGTCCCAAACTGCTGTTGTCGGCGCTTCTGCGCGGTAAATGGCGTTTTGCCGCGCAGGTCCTGGACCTGCTGGTGCCGCCGCTGGCGCTGTTGGCGCTGCTGCAGCTTGTCGGCACTGTGGCCAGCCTGGCGGCCTTCCTGCTGTTGGGCTGGAAGTGGCCCCTGTGCTTCGGCGTGGCTGGTGTGGTCATGCTGGTAGCGGCTGTGCTGCTGGCGCGTGCCCGATTTGCCGCAGACATCGTCTCTGGTCTGGATCTTTGCCGCGTTCCCGTCTACATCCTGGCCAAATTGCCCATGTACGTCCGCTTCATCTTCAATCGCCAGGTCGAGTGGATCCGAACCAAACGGGACGCCGGATGATCGCTTGCCCTCGCAGTTCACTTCCGTTCAACAAACAATCATGATTCTTGACGCGAGCAGTCTCACGCCGGGACAAACACTGGAGACCGATGTCTGCATCATCGGCGGTGGCGCGGCCGGCATTACCTTGGCGCTGGAATTGTCCGGCCGCGGGCAGCAGGTGATGCTGCTCGACGCTGGCCAGTTCAAGGAGGATCCGGCGACGCAGGCCCTTTATGAGGGTGAAGTGGCAGACGAGCAGATGCACAGTCCGCCCGATAAATACCGGCAACGCCGTTTCGGTGGATCGACCAATATTTGGGGCGGGCGCTGCATGCCCTTCGATCCTATCGATTTCGAAGCGCGTTCCTATGTCGAGAATTCAGGTTGGCCATTCGCCTACCAGGAGCTGGAACCCTACTACGAGCAGGCCAATGCCCTCGTGGAGGCTGGCCGCTACGCCTATAGTGCCAAGGATGTTTTCCCGCAGGCCGATTCCGCGCTCTTCGACGGTTTTCAGAGCGAACGGGTGAGGACGGATGGACTGGAGCGTTTCTCCCGTCCTACCAATTTCGCTCACCGTTATTTTCGGCGCCTGGAGGTGTCGCCCTTTGCCCAGGTTGTGCTCGGCGCGAATTGTACCGGGATCCTGCTGGAGCAGGATGGCGCTCAGGCGCGCGGCGCCCGCTTCGCCACCCTGGCGGGCGTGCACTTTACGGTGAAGGCCAAGCGCACCGTCCTGGCCACCGGTGGCCTCGAAACGCCGCGCCTGCTGCTGGCTTCGCGTGACGTTCACAGTGCCGGGATCGGTAACCTGCATGACGTCGTCGGCCGCTATTACATGTGCCACATCGCCGGCAATGCTGGCGAAGTTACGGTCGACATGCCGACCTCTTCGGTACGCCACGGGTATCTGGTCAGTCCGGACGGGATCTATTGCCGTCGCCGTCTGGCCTTGACCGAGCCCGAGCAGAGAGCACTGGGCGTCAACAATGTGGTGGCGCGTCTGCATTTTCCGCGTATCACGGATCCGGCCCATCGCAGCGGCATCCTCTCCGGGCTGTATCTGGCCAAGAACCTGATCAGTTACGAGTACGGCAAGCGCCTCAAGGATGGAGAAGAGCGGGGCGTCGGCACGTATGTGCGGCATCTCGCCAACGTGGCACTCGATCCTCTGGATACGGCTCGCTTCCTGACGCATTGGGTCAGCAAACGGACCCTCGCCGCGCGCAAGTTCCCCTCCGTCGTGCTGAGGAACAAGACCAACAAATTCAGTCTCGACCTGCACGGCGAACAGATCCCCCAAGCGCAGAGCAGAATCACGCTGACCTCCGAGAAGGATGCGCTGGGCATGCCCAAAATGCGCATCGACTGGCGCTATCATCGCGCCGACATCGAGAGCATCCGCCGCACCCTGGATGTCTTTGCCGAAGAGTTCAACAAGGATGGCCGCGTCCGTCTGGTCTACGATGGCGAAAAGCTCGAAGACGAGTTGATGCGTTTCGGCGCCTATGGCGGCCATCACATCGGTACGGCACGCATGGGGACGGATCCGCGCTCCAGCGTGGTAGATCCGGATGGCCAGGTCCATGGTGTAGCCAATCTGTTCGTTGCCGGCAGTGCAGTATTTCCTACCTCCAGCCAGGCCAATCCGACCTTGACCATCGTGGCGATGTCGCTCAGGTTGGCCAGCCATATTGCATCCAGAGACGGCGTGCGCGCCTGATCAAGAAAATCTTACTAGGGAGTGACGATGAAGGTACTGGTTCTCGGTGCGTCAGGTTTTATCGGTCAGCGCATCGTGTCGATGCTTGGCCAGAGCGATTGGGCCACCCCCGTCATCGCTGGCCGTCGCGCGGCACAAGCCTCGGCTTCATCCGGCATTGAACGCCGCCAAGTGGACACGCTCGATCTGGATAGCTTGAAAGCTGCCCTGGCCGATGTCGATGCGGTCGTCAACTGCGTGGCAGGCAATGGCCCCGTGATTGCTACCGGTGCCAAGCTGCTGGTGGAGGCTGCACTGGCGACCCGCAAGCCACGCATCATCCACATGAGCTCGATGGCCGCCTACGGGCGCCAGGAAGGTGAACTGTCCGAGGACGCCCCGCTGGACCCGGAGCTGGGCTGGTACGCAAAGGCCAAATGCGAGGCCGAGGCGTCGATGTGGGCCTATGCCAAGGCGGGCAACCAGGTGGTCATGTTGCGGCCGGGATGTGTGCACGGTCCTGGCAGCGACATGTGGGTCGGGCGTATTGCGCGTCTGCTGGTGGCGGGCCGCTTGGGCAATATTGGCGCGGAAGGGGACGGATGGTCCAACCTGATCCATGTGGATGACGTGGCAGAGGCGGTTTTGCTGTCCTTGCGTCACGAACCAGCGCCGCAGGAGCCGGCGATCTTCAATCTTTCTGCCCCAGACAGTCCGCGCTGGAACCAGTATTTCAGTGACCTGGCCATTGCACTCGATGCGGTCCCGGTCAAGAGCGTCAATCCCAAGTTCATCAAACTGGATGCGAAGATCGGTGCACCCATCATCAAGATCTCGGAGATCCTGCTGCGCAAGCTGCGCTTGCCGACCAAGTTCCTGCCGGTGGCGGTGCCCCCCTCGCTTCTCAAGCTGTGGCGCCAGCAGATCAAGTTGAAACACGACCGTGCACGCGACCAATTGCACTTTGCCCCGCGCTCCTATGAGCAGGGACTGGCCGAATCGGCGGCATGGGCGCGCGAGAACGGTATCGTCCGCCCCAGACACTGAGCCCGCATGGCCTGCCTCCTGGCGGCCTGATCCTTTGTCGTCTTTCCGTTCCGGGCGTGGTCGCCGTTGCAAATACGTCCGGGTTACCTGATACGAGATCCACTCCGTTGCCGGACCCATGACCCCATGAGAATTGCCTATCTCACCAGCGTGTATGCACGTGCAAGCGATACGTTTATCCGAAATGAAGTGCTGGAGCTGAGAAGACGAGGACATCGCGTCGATACCTTCTCGATCCGCAGAGAAGCGGCAGATGCCCGGGTAAGTCCGGAGGTCCGGCAGGAGCAGGAGACTACCGACTACATCCTGGAGAACGGCCCGCTGGCCCTGCTGGGTGCATTTTTCTGGGCGCTTCGGCGCTTTCCGGCTGAACTGCTGGCCGTTTTCAAGCTCGCCAGGCGATCGCGCGTTCCGGGAATACGTTCTGCACTGCTGCACGTGGTCTACGTGATCGAAGCGTGCTATCTGGCCCGCCGCCTGCAACAGCTCAAGGTGCAGATTTTGCACAACCACATTGCAGAAAATTCGGCGACTGTGGCGATGTATGCCTCCATGATTTGTGCCATTCCCTACAGCATGACCGTCCACGGTCCGGGCATCTTCTTTCACCCGGTGGCATGGGCGCTGGGGGAGAAAGTGCAGCGATCCGCGTTTACGGCCTCCATTACGCACTTCTGCAAGAGCCAGTGCATGCTGTTCTCGGATGTGGCCGCGTGGCCGCGGCTGAACGTGGTACGTTGCGGCGTTGGCCCGGCCTTCGAGGATGCGCCGGCGTTGCCCGTTCCCGAGCTGCCCAGACTGGTGTTCGTCGGCCGTCTCTGCGCCGAAAAGGGTGTTCCGCTGCTGATCGAGGCGGTCACTCGCCATGTCAATGCGGGCAAGCCTTGCGAGCTGGTGCTGGTGGGCGACGGGCCGCTGCGCCCCTTCATCGAGAAGACCATCGCTGGCGGTCCGCTGGCCAATGTGATTCGTATCCTGGGCTGGAAGAGCAGCACTGAAGTACGTGAAGAGATCGAGCGCAGTCGTGCCTTGGTCTTGCCCAGTTTTGCCGAGGGTCTTCCGGTGGTGGTGATGGAGGCCCTGGCGCTGTCCCGTCCGGTGATCAGCACGCGTATCGCGGGCATTCCCGAACTGGTGGAAGACGGGGTCAATGGCTGGGTCGTCTCTCCCGGCTCGGTGGAAGAACTGGTGGCCGCCATTGATAGCGTGACCTCAGCCTCGGTGGCCCGGCTGGAAGAAATGGGGCGCCATGGCGCCCAGGCTGTGCGCCAGAAGCATCACCTGGGGACCGAAGTAGGTAAGCTCGAGCGGCTTTTCGAAGCGCACGGGCGTGCCGACGCATAAGCAAGGAGAAACCACCGTGATCGACTATCTCTCCGACTGCGATATCGCCGCTCTTCAGGATTATCCGCTCTGTGTCATCGGTAGCGGGCCAGCCGGGATCAGCCTGGCCATTGCGCTGGCTCGCAAGGGACAGCGGGTGCTGCTTGTGGATGGGGGTGACTGGAATGAAAAGCCGCTGGATGACGACGCTTACCAGGGCCAGGCACATGCTCCACACCCGGCCACACCGGAATATCGGCGGCAGCGCTTCGGCGGGACGAGCCACCTGTGGGGAGGGCGATGCGTCCCGCTGGATCGGGTCGACTTCGAGCGCCGAGATTACGTGCCGCAAAGCGGATGGCCGATTTCCTTTGAAGAATATGCCCGTTATTTGCCAGAGGCCATGCAGTACTGCGATGCCGGTGACGCTAATTTCACGCCAGGTTGCCTGACGGGTGGCAGCGGGCCGATGTTTGCAGAGCTGCCGAAGCTGAGCGGATCGCTCACGGAATACATTGAGCGATACAGTTTGCCCACCGATTTCGCCACGAAGTTTGCCGAGGAGTTGAAGCAGTCGTCCCAGGTGAGGGTGGTGTTGCGTGCGCGTTGCACCAGACTGGTGGTGAGCTCCGATGGTTCGCGCGTCGAGGCTGCGGTCCTACATGATGGCAACACCGAAGTCGAACTGCGTGCCCAACAGTTCGTCCTTGCCGGCGGCGGTCTGGAAGCCACGCGCCTGTTGCTGTGCACGCGGGAGACTGTGCCTGCTTGGCAGCGATTGGACCATAGCCTGGGCCGTTATTACGCCTGCCACGTCGATCTGATTTTTGGTGAAATGCGGTTGAACGGCGAACGTCCCCGCTTCAGTTTCCAGAAGACCGTCGATGGGGTCTACGCACGGCGCAAGCTGCAGTTCACGCCCGAGCTGCAACGCCAGCGCGGTTTGCTCAACTCGACGCTGCGCCTGCATTTTCCTTCGTACGGGGATCCCGGACATGGCAGCGGCGTGCTCTCGGCCATTTATCTTGCCAAATCCATCCTGCCTACCGAGCACCAGGATATCCTCAACCACGGCAGCCAGAGCCAGGCGGCCAATCCCCGGCGTCTGGCCCATCTGCGCAACGTCGTCATGAACCCGGGTTCGGTGTTCGGTTTCGCCTATGACCTGGTGGTCAAGCGCAAGCTGGCCAAGCGCAAACTGCCCTATACCCTGATCCCCAATCGCAACGGCACCTATCCACTGGAATTCAACGGCGAACAGGTGCCCGACGCGGGTAACCGGATCAGCTTGCTGGATACGCGAGACCGCTACGGGATGAAGCGGGTCGATGTCCGCTGGCGCATGACGGCGCAAGATGTCGAGTCCGGCATCGCGTCGTTCTTGACGATGCAGTCGCTCTTGGAGCAGACGCGCAATTGCCGTCTTGATTTCGATCTTGGCGAGCTGCGCGAGCAGGTTACCAGGGCCTTGCCGGTAGGAGGGCATCATATCGGCAGCACCCGCATGGGCTTGTCGCCACAGGACAGCGTAGTCGATGTAAATTGCCGGGTGCACGGCGTGCGCAACCTGCTGGTGCTCAGTTCCTCGGTGTTTCCGACGAACGGGCATGCCAATCCGACCTTGAGCATTGTTGCCATGGCCTTGAGGATGGCTGAGCATGTGCGGTCGGAGCCAGCCTGACCACATTGACTGGTGGCCGGTAGTTTCAGGGGGTGTATTTGACGACGGTGTCGGGGCGACACGGGCAGGTCGGCACGCTGCTGGTTGGGTGTCGTTGCCGACATGGCTTGGGATGAGCAAGACGGGAACAGGGATTCACTGCGTTGTTATGGGCAGTTCGAAAAGGGGAAGAGATGGGCAACACGGGTCAAGCAGGCTTCAACTTCTTCATCATGGCACTGGTCGCTCTGGTGTTGTTATGGGCGGGAGAGACCCACGGCTTCAGTGACCTGCTGAAATGTTTTGCCGGTTTCTTCATCGGTTGCCTCACCGCCTGGGCTGTGGAGCGAAGGATGCCGACCTTGCCCAAGTCGCTGTCCCTGGCGGTGTTCGCCGTCATTATCGTGTTCCTGCAGGTCAAACCGTGGGAGCAATACGACCTGGTGATCTATCTGCTCAGTGCGCTCCTCATCACCAGTCTGGTGTCGGTCAAGGACGGCTATCTGAACCGATTGCTCAATGTCAAGGCGCTGACCTGGCTGGGATCGGTCTCCTACGCGGTGTACATGTCGCACGTGGCGGTCATCTGGATTCTGAGCCAGGTGATGCGCGTGATCCTGAAGAAACCGGAAGTGATCGTGGGCGGACGTAGCACGCCCCAATTATCCTCATCCGAAGTCGTGTTGGCCTGGATCGTCCTGGTGGCGATCGTGCTGGGCGTCTCTGCACTGGTTTATCGTTTTGTCGAAACGCCAATGCGAGCAAGATCGCGGCGGTTTGTGCAAGAGCGATTGCGATAATTCTGCATGAGGCTTGTTCACGGCAGAGAACTTGCGGGCGTCCCGGTGAAAGAGTGCAGCGATGGCCTGAAATCAGAATTTTTTGATTTCAGGCCTTTATTTTTTTGGCGGTTTGATCGTGTCGAGGTGCAACCAGTTGGGTAATGCGAGGTCACATTGTCTTTCGGAAATGTCGCCTCGCCATGATAAATCCCGGTCAAGCAGCCCAAGCTCATCGGCGCTACCACGATGTCGATACCCTGCGTTTTCTCGCTGCGGTTGGCGTCATGCTGCTGCACTATCTTGCGAGAGGGTTCTCTCCCGAAGATGATTATTCCCCTGTTTTCTACGGTCAGGTAGCCAATTTCGTCAAGTACAACTACCTGGCGGTGAATCTGTTCTTCATGATTTCCGGATTCGTTATCCTGATGAGCTCGGAGGATGCCAAGCCTTCCGGTTTCTTGCGTTCCCGTTTTTTACGCCTGTATCCGGCTTACTGGTTCTGCTGCACCGTCACCTTCATCCTGACCTACGTCTTCGTCAATCACATCTTCCATCTCACCGTTGCACGCTACGTACTGAACATGAGCATGCTCAACGGGTTCTTTGGCGTGGGGTTCGTCGATGGCGTGTACTGGACATTGCTGGTCGAATTGAAATTCTATCTGCTCATTTTGCTCGTCTTGCTGCTTGGCAAGATGCGCAACATCGAATGGGTTCTGGCCGCATGGCTGCTGCTTTCCATCGTGCAGATCGTTCTCGATGTGAATGTGGTGGAAAAATACCTGATCACCAATTTCGCCAGTTTCTTCATAGCGGGCTGTCTTTTCTATCGGATCTCCAAGCGAGGCTTCTCGTGGTCAAGGCTGATCCTGTTGGTCCTGACTATCCCTGTGGGCATTCATTATGAATGGCTTGCCCTGTCGGAACGCGCCGCCCACTTCACCGGCCTGGTCTTCCACGGGGAGATGGTTGCATTGATTTGCCTGTCTTTCTACGTGCTGTTCGTGCTGTTGATCCTGCCACGCACGACATCAGCCAGCTATGCGCGTTTTTCGCGATTGCTGGGCAGTCTTTCCTATCCCATCTATCTGATTCATATGAATGTGGGCATGGTCTTGTTCAACCTGATCGGTCACCGGCTCAACAAATGGGTACTGCTGGCGCTTATCATTTCTGTCATGATCGCTGGCGCCTACCTGATCAACCGCTACGTTGAACGCCCGCTGGCGGCGTTCCTGGGGCGCCACATTCCGCCTGTCCCCGTGAAGGAGAAGGCTCCATCTGTAGCCGAGGTTACATAAACAAACAATTTCACGTCCGCCCACCCACAGCCCAGCTCGTTACCTGATCACCACCTCCGAGTGGCTGCCGGCCCCCCCCTGTGGGCCGGCCTATTCCGCCAAACAAGATCAGGAGCAAGTCCATGAAATCCCTATTGTTGATACCGGCGCTGGCTGCCGCCTTTGGCCTGAGCGGCTGCGTGGTCACCCCGCCCACGGTCCGGCCGGCCTACGTGGCCCAGCCGACCTATGTTGCTCCACCGGGCGTGGTCTACGTACAGCCCACTTATGCCTCGCCCGGCCCGGGCTGGGTCTGGGAATATCACTCCTATTACGGCTGGGGCTGGCATCATCCTCACTACGGCTGGCATCGCGGCTGGCGCTGAATCAAGTCGGCAGACGTAAAGACAGCGGCCTCGGCCGCTGTCTTTTTCTTCACTTTTCCAAATGCGATCCACTGCGCAATCATCCGGCCTGGCGCAACTCCAGCGTCAGGTGGCGCAATTCATTGACTGAGGCCAGTTTCCCGCGCAGCTGCGCTTCCGTAACGGCAGCGCTGGTCGACACGCTGACGATGGCCGCCCGCGCAGCCGGGCCGATGCGCCACACGTGCAGGTCCTCGATCTGCACCGGCTCGTCCTCCAGCGCCTGCTCGATGCGCGCCGCCACCTGGGCGTCGGTTACGTCCAGCAGCACCGCCGCACTCGCGCGCAAGAGGCTGTAGGACCAGTTCGCAATCACCACCGCACCCACCACACCCATGACCGGGTCCAGCCAGGTCCAGCCCAGATAGAGGCCCGCCAGCAGGGCAGCGATGGCCAGCACAGAGGTAAGGGCGTCGGCTACCACGTGCAGGTAGGCTGAACGCAGGTTGTTGTCATGGCCGTCATGATGATGGCCGTGATGGTCGTCGTGCCCATGGCCGTGATGTTGCGCATGCCCATGGTGGGTGTGTGCTGCCGCGTGGGCATGGCCGTGATCATGACCGTGCCCATGCCCGTGGTGTCCTTCCATCAGCAGCAGGGCACTGGCGATGTTGACGATCAGTCCCACAACGGCAATCGGGATCGCCTCGCCAAAGTCCACCACAGTGGGGCTGGCCAGGCGCCACAGCGATTCGCCGCCGATGCCGACCGCAATCACCGCCAGCACCAGGGCCGAGGCAAAGCCGGCCAGGTCACCCACCTTGCCGGTGCCGAAGCTGAAGCGGCCATCATGCGCATGCCGGCGCGCAAATACGTAGGCGCCGGCCGCAATAGCCAGCGCGCCGGTATGGGTGGCCATGTGGAAACCATCGGCCAGCAGGGCCATGGAACCGGTGAGGTAGCCGGCGGCAATCTCGGCCACCATCATGACGGCCGTCAACGCCACCACCCACAGCGTGCGGCGAGTGTTGCGGTCGTGATTGGCGCCCAGATAGATGTGCTCGTGGCGGTAGGTGACGGGATTGTTCATGGGGACTCCTTGGGCTTCATTTGGCATAACGGCGGATCGCTTCCAGGACATCGTCCAGCCCTTGTTGGCGCTGTTCATCGGTCAGTCCGGGGCGGGCTACATGTTCGCGTGCGTGCGCTTCGATCAGCTCGTCCATCAGCCCATGCACGGCGCCCCGGATGGCCGCCGCCAGGTGCAAGCTCTTGGCGCAGTCGGCTTCACCCTCCAGCGCGCGCTCCAGCGCCTGCACCTGGCCACCGATGCGGCGTACGCGCTTGAGCAGGGCGTCTGTGTCCTGTGTCAGGTGTGCCATATACCATACCCCCCTATCCTATAGAAGTGGGAATTATAACCGCCCTGTGTCGCAAATTGGCAAGCGGCCGATGCCGCGAGGGCACCGGGGCTCTTGTGCTGTGGCAATATGGCTATATGAAGCTTTGTTCATTCAGTTACGCGTAAGCTGGCCGCTATAGCCTCAGGACAATGCGGCGTGTTTCGTCCGCAATCACGCCTGTGGTGGAGCAGGTGAAGAAAAGCGGAAAATCCGCGAGGAGACAAGGATGGGGAAGAACACGGGGACCGGTGCATTCGCACAGGCGTGGACGGTTGCATTGCCTTGGGTGGCGGGTCTGGTGCTCGGTGGGGGCACAGCGCTGGCCTTGCATGCCGCCGGTGCAGAGCAGTGGCTCACTGCGCCCGGCAGCAGTGGGTTTGCAGTCCTGCTGGGCCTGGCCGGGTTTGCCTTGGCGCAGCGGCGCGGGCAACCCAGGGATGGTCAACTGGTCGACAAGATCAGTGGCGAGATCGATCACATCATGATCGGTGCGGCGGAGACTTCTTTCTTTGTCGATACCATCAAAACCAAGATCAGCAAGGACGTGGTGGCCGCCGACCGCATTGCCGCCAGTGCCGAGCAGAACGCGGCTACGACCGAACAGATCGCGGCCAACGCCGAGCGCGCCTCATCGATCGCCGCCGAAGTACGCACCGAAAGTGTCAGCGGACGCTCAGAAGTGGACCGCGGCCTGCAGCAGATCGGCCAGGCCCGCACGGATGCGCTGTCGGCCTCCTCGATGATGGCGCAACTGCAGGAAAAATCGCGCCGCATCCACGGCATCACCGAAGTCATCAGCGAGATCGCTGCCCGCACCAACCTGCTGGCCCTGAATGCGGCCATCGAGGCTGCGCGCGCGGGCGAGCAGGGACGAGGGTTTGCGGTAGTCGCCGGTGAGGTGCGTCAGCTTGCCCAGCGCACCAAGGAGGCAACCGATGACATCGGCGTGATGGTGCGCGCCATTACCGAAGAAGCCGAGCGCGCTGCCAGCGGCATGAATTCACTGAGCAGCCGGGTGCTGGAGGCGGCGCAGAACGTGGAGAAGGTGCACGGCCTGCTCAACAACATCGAGCGCTCCGCCAGTCAGTCACAGGAGCAGATCGAGGAAATCGCGGTGGCCTCGCGCGAACACGTGCAGACCACCCAGGAGATTGCCGAGGCGATCACCGACATCCGCAACGGCATGCTGCAGACCGATGGCGAACTGCCGCGCGTGGCGGCCTCTGCCATGGGGCTCTCCGAACGTGCCGAGGCTGTTTTCGAAGCCATCATCGATGGTGGCGCGCGCAGCGGGCACGATGATATCCGGGTGGCCGCCACCGAGGCGGCCCAGGCCGTGGGCAAGCTGTTCGAGGCGTCGATCCGGTCTGGCCAGATCAGCGAGGCGGCCTTGTTCGACCGCAGCTACAAGCCTATCCCGAATACCTCGCCGCAGAAGCATTCCAGCCAGTTCGACGGCTTCACCGACCGGGTGCTGCCGGCGATCCAGGAAGGACTGCTGGCCAGCATGCCGCAACTGGCCTATGCGGGTGCGGTAGACAACAACGGCTATTTCCCGACGCACAACAAGAAGTTCTCGCAGCCCCTGACCGGCGACTACGACACTGACTTGGTCAACAACCGCACCAAACGCATCTTCAGCGATCGCACCGGCAAACGCTGCGGTGCCAATACCAAGCCCTTCCTGCTGCAGACTTACAAGCGCGATACCGGCGAAGTGATGCATGACCTGTCGGTGCCGATCTACGTCAACGGCAAGCACTGGGGCGGTTTCCGCGTAGGTTACCGGTCCAGCCATGCGCCGGCACAGGCGGCGCCCGCCACGCCCACGGCCATTGCGGCGACTTCACCGGGCGCAGCGCGCTTGCCGGGGCGGCCGGTCCCACGCGGCCGGTGAGGATTTCCAAGGATTGAGAAGGCTATGCACGCCAGGCTCTGATTGACTTGCCGCAATAGGGGGGTAAAACCGTTTCATTTCCAAGGCTGATTCGCTTGACCCCGCTTGGCGCCTGATAGATTATGCGCCAAGGGGATGTCCGCCCGGATGGGGCGGGCGACAGACAGCAAGCGGCGCCGCGATGCGCCGCGCCAGGGAAGGAACGATAGTGAAGCCGACGGTACCAGGCAAGGGCGAATCATCCGGCAAGGAGTTCGATTTCAACAGCCGCGATTTCGAGCGAGTGCGTGGCCTGATCTACCAGCGGGCCGGCATCGCGCTGGCCGACAGCAAGCAGGAAATGGTTTACAGCCGTCTGGCGCGGCGCCTGCGGGCCACCGGCATCACCTCCTTCCAGCAATATCTCGACATGCTGGAACGCACCCACGACACCGAAGAGTGGGAAGCCTTCACCAATGCGCTGACCACCAACCTGACCTCCTTCTTCCGCGAGGCGCACCATTTCCCGATCCTGGCGGACTTCCTCAAGACCCTGAAGGAACCCGCGACCATCTGGTGTTCGGCCGCCTCCACCGGAGAAGAGCCCTACACCATCGCCATGACCGCCTGTGAAGCCTATGGCTCGATGACGCCACCGGTGCAGATCGTGGCCACCGACATCGATACCAACGTGCTGGCCACTGGTGCCAACGGCGTCTATCCCATGGAGCGTATCGAGAAGATGTCGCCCGAGCGGGTCAAGAAATTCTTCCTGCGCGGCAAGGGTAGCCACGAAGGCTACGTGCGCGTGCGTCCCGAATTGCGCAAGCTGATCACCTTCAAGCAATTGAACCTGCTGGGCGATGGCTGGCCCCTCAGCGGCCAGTTCGACGTGATCTTCTGCCGCAACGTGATGATCTATTTCGACAAACCGACCCAGAGCAAGATCCTGTCCCGATTCGTACCTTTGATGAAGCCTCACGCCTTGCTGTTCGCCGGTCACTCGGAGAATTTCCTGTACGTCTCCGACGCCCTCAAGCTCAAGGGCAAGACGGTCTATGAGCTCAACGCCAACCAGCGTGTCGCAAGGACCAAGCCATGAGCCACGCATCGGAGCAGATTGCCACCAATCTCTACTACGACCGCACCTTCGATTGCGATGCGGCCAAGATCCTGCCGGGTGAGTATTACTTCACCAGCAAGGACATGATGATCGTCACCGTGCTGGGCTCCTGTGTGTCGGCCTGCATTCGTGATCGCGTCTCCGGCATCGGCGGGATGAATCACTTCATGCTGCCCGATGGCGGCGGCGACGACGGCAGCCCGGTGTCGGCCTCGGCGCGCTATGGCACCTATGCCATGGAAGTGCTGATCAACGAGGTGCTCAAAAGCGGCGCGCGGCGCGAGAACCTGGAGGCCAAGGTATTCGGTGGCGGCAACGTGCTGCGCGGCTTCTCGGCCATCAACGTGGGCGAGCGCAATGCCGAATTCGTGCGGCGCTACCTCAAGGCGGAAAACATCCGCGTGGTCGCCGAAGACCTCAACGACATTTATCCGCGCAAGGTGTATTTCTTCCCGCGTACCGGCAAGGTGCTGGTCAAGAAGCTGAAGCAGATGCACAACGACACGCTGGTGAATCGCGAAAAAGCCTACGCCAGCAAGCTGGTTACCAAGCCGGTCGGCGGCGAGGTGGATCTGTTCTGATGGGGCAGGGTGGACAATACCCAAAGCATCTCAGGGCAACCTGCAACATTGAGTTTGAGTGATTGAGTGATTGAGTGATGAAAATTAAAGTTCTTATCGTCGACGATTCGGCACTGATTCGCAGTGTCATGCGCGAGATCATCGGCAGCCAGCCGGACATGGAAGTGGTCGGCGTGGCGCCGGACCCGATCATTGCACGCGAGCTGATCAAGCAGACCAATCCGGACGTGCTGACGCTGGACGTCGAAATGCCGCGCATGGATGGCCTGGATTTCCTGGAAAAGCTGATGCGCCTGCGCCCCATGCCGGTGGTGATGGTGTCGTCGCTAACCGAGCGCGGCTCCGAAATCACCCTGCGGGCACTGGAGCTGGGCGCGATCGATTTCGTGACCAAGCCCAAGATCTCGATCCAGAGCGGCATGCAGGAGTATGCCGACATGATCGCCGACAAGATCCGCGCCGCCGCCAAGGCGCGCGTGCGCGCCCGTCCGTCGCGCGCGGCCGAGCAGGCCGCCACGCCCGGCGAGGTCTTGCCGCAGATTCGCAATCCGCTCACAAGTAGTGAAAAACTGATCATCATCGGTGCCTCCACCGGCGGCACTGAAGCCATCAAGGAATTCCTGATCCGCATGCCCTCGGACTGCCCGGGCATCCTGATCACCCAGCACATGCCGGAAGGCTTTACGCGCTCCTTCGCCCAGCGCCTCAACAACCTGTGCAAGATCTCGGTGGTGGAATCGGCCGGCAACGAACGCGTGCTGCCGGGCCATGCCTACATCGCGCCGGGCCACTCGCACCTGAAACTGGTGCGCAGCGGTGCCAACTACATGACCCAGCTCGACCAGGGCCCGCCGGTGAACCGCCATCGCCCCTCGGTGGACGTGCTGTTCCAGTCGGCCGCCACCTGTGCCGGCAAGAATGCGGTGGGCGTGATCCTGACCGGCATGGGCAAGGATGGCGCCCAGGGCATGCTGGAAATGCGCAACGCCGGCGCCTACAACTTTGCCCAGGATGAAGCATCCTGCGTGGTCTTCGGCATGCCGCGCGAGGCCATCGCCATCGGGGCTGCCCACGAAGTGTTGTCGTTGCAGGCCATGCCGGGCCGGGTGCTGGCGTGGCTGGCGGAACACGGAAGCCGCGCATTGCGCGTATGAAGCGTTTTTCAGCGCTTATTGTTCCGCCAATTTTGTTTTGCTGCACTACAATGCGAGGCAGATGAGGGTCAGCATGGGCAATAGGCCCGTGCCGAGGTAATAAGAGGGTTCGGTTCAAGTTAGCGCAGGCACTTGCCGATAACCAAGAATTCAATTGTTCAGATGGAGTCTCAGCATGTCCGGTCCCAATACCAAGTTCTTAGTCGTCGATGACTTTTCGACCATGCGCCGCATCGTGCGCAACCTGCTCAAGGAATTGGGCTACACCAATGTGGATGAGGCCGAAGACGGTGTGCAGGCGCTGCAGAAACTGCGCAGCGACCAGTTCGACTTCGTCGTCTCCGACTGGAACATGCCCAACATGGATGGCCTGACCATGCTGCAGGAAATCCGCAAGGATCCGGCACTGTCCAAGCTGCCCGTGTTGATGGTGACGGCCGAAGCCAAGAAGGAAAACATCGTCGCCGCCGCCCAGGCCGGCGCCAATGGCTACGTGGTCAAGCCTTTCACCGCAGCGACGCTCGATGAGAAGCTGGGCAAGATCTTCGAAAAGATGGCCGCAGGTGGCTGAGGTGGATAACGCCGCCAATCCTGCCCGTACGCCCACCGCCGAGGGCGCCGGGGTCAACGACGAGGTGCTGGTGCGCATCGGCCACATGACGCGCAACCTGCACGACAGCTTGCGCGGCCTGGGCTTCGACCGTTTGCTGGAGAAAGCCGCCAGCGACATGCCGGACGCGCGTGACCGCCTCGAATACGTGGCGCGCATGACGGAGCAGGCCGCCCAGCGCGTGCTCAATGCCACCGAGCTGGCCAGCCCGCTCCAGGAGCGCATCAACGAAGGTGCCAGCGAGCTCAAGGCGCAATGGGACGCGGCTGCCACCGGCAGTTTTGCCGAAGCCGATGTCCGTGCGCTGGCGGCCAAGACCTCCGCCTTCCTGGCCCAGGCCAGCGAAGACAGCAGCGTGACCAAGCAGCAATTGCTGGACATCATGATGGCCCAGGACTTCCAGGATCTGACCGGCCAGGTGATCAAGCGTGTGACCAAGCTGGCGCATGACCTGGAGTCGCAACTGGTGCAGTTGCTGGTGGATTACGCGCCTTCTGAGACCAAGCGCGAAGACACGGGCCTGCTCAACGGTCCGCAGATTGACCCGGCTGGCAAGGATGTCATCGCCAACCAGGGGCAGGTGGACGACCTGCTGGAGAGCCTGGGCTTCTGAGTCCGGTTGATCCGCATTTCCCGGTCAGGATAAAAAACGCCTCGGAACTTGCCAATCAGGCAAGTTCGGGGCGTTTTGCGTTGATGTGGCCGGTACGCTACGCCGGAGGCGGCCTCCAGGCCGCGCGGGCGGGCGCAAGGGCCCGTCCAGCTTGACTTTCTTCATCTCTTTCAGGTTCGATGCGCAGCGTTTTGCCGCAGGCAGACCCTTGGGTGTTTGCCTAGTCCGAAATGGGGGACCTTTTCGCCCTTATTCCCCTGATGCTCAGGGCGCGTGCTCGCCAATAATCCTAGCCTATTGTTCTACAAATCCGTCCAGCGCCAGCGCTGGAGGAAAAGCGGTTTAGCAGGGGGATACGGCGGATGGCCGAAGACAGCGATATGGAGCGGACCGAACCCGCCACGGGCAAACGCATTGAGCGTGCCCGTGAGCAGGGGGATGTCCCGCGTTCGCGCGAATTGGCCACGACCTTGATGCTGTTGGTCGGCGGCAGCTGCGTCTGGCTCTTCAGCGGCCCGGTGGTCACCAGCCTGGACCGCATCCTGGTGGCCACTCTCACCTTCGAACGGGCAGCCGCTTTTGATCCGGCGCTGCTGTTCGACATGCTCAATGCCCACCTGCTGGAGGTGGCCATTTCGATGATTCCCCTGGCTTTCCTGATGACCCTGGCCGCCATGGCCGCGCCGCTCATGCTGGGCGGCTGGCTCTTCAACACCAGCTCACTGGCGCCCAAGTTCAGCAAGCTCAATCCCATCAGCGGTTTTGCCAACATGTTTTCGGTCAATTCCTTAGTTGAGCTGGGCAAGGCTGTGCTCAAGACGCTGCTGGTCGGGACCGTCGCCTGGCTTGCCATTCGCGGCCAGATGGATGCGGTCATGGGCCTGGGCGTGGAGTCGCTCAAGACCGCCGGTGCGCATTCGGCGCAACTGCTGTGGATCAGCTTCATCACCATGGTGTCGGCGCTGATTTTGATTGCCGCGCTGGACGTGCCTTACCAGATCTGGAACTACGGCCGCAAGCTGCGCATGACGCGCGAAGAGGTCAAGCAGGAACATAAGGAATCCGAAGGCGACCCCCACATCAAGGGCAAGATCCGTGCGATGCAGCGCGCCATGGCCCGCCGCCGCATGATGGCCGAAGTGCCGACCGCCGACGTGGTGGTGACCAACCCGACCCACTTTGCAGTCGCCCTGAAGTACACCGAAGGCAAGATGGGCGCGCCCAAGGTCGTGGCCAAGGGTGCCGACGACGTCGCCGCCAAAATCCGCGAACTGGCGCGCGAGCACAAGGTGCCGCTGCTGGAGGCGCCGCCCCTGGCGCGTGCGCTGCACGCCCATACCGAGATCGGTGACGAGATTCCCGAGGCGCTCTACACGGCAGTGGCCGAAGTGCTGGCCTACGTGTTCCAGCTGCGCACCTTCGGTCAGTTTGGCGGCGATCGTCCGGTAGAGCCCACCGAACTGAACGTGCCCAAGGACCTCGATCCGGCCACCTCGCCCAAGAAGCCCCGTGGCCCCAAGAATAGAAACAGGCAGTAACGATGGCAACCAAACTCAATACCATGAAAATCCCGGCCTGGGTCCCGCTCAAGAGCGGCCGGGCGCTGGCGGCCCCGATCCTCATCGTCATGATGCTGGCGATGATGGTGCTGCCGCTGCCGGCCTTCATGCTGGATCTGCTGTTCAGCTTCAACATCTCGCTGTCGGTAATCGTGCTCATGACCGCGCTCTATACGGTCAAGCCGCTGGACTTCATCGCCTTTCCGGCGGTGCTGCTGGTGTCGACCATGCTGCGCCTGTCACTGAACGTGGCCTCCACCCGCGTGGTGCTCACCGAAGGCCACACCGGCCCGGATGCGGCCGGCAAGGTGATCGAGGCCTTCGGCCACTTCCTGATCGGCGGCAACTATACCGTCGGTATCGTGGTGTTCGTGATCCTGACCATCATCAACTTCATGGTGGTGACCAAGGGTGCCGGCCGTATCGCTGAAGTGGGCGCACGCTTCACCCTGGACGCCATGCCCGGCAAGCAGATGGCCATTGACGCCGACCTCAACGCCGGCATGATCGGTGAGCCCGAAGCCCGTGCCCGCCGCAAGGAAGTGGCACAGGAGTCCGAGTTCTACGGCGCCATGGACGGTGCCTCCAAGTACGTGCGCGGCGACGCCGTGGCCGGCATCATCGTCACAGTGGTCAACATCGTCGGCGGTTTGGTGGTGGGCATGGTGCAGCACGACCTGGCCTTCGATGCCGCGTTGAAGAACTACACGCTGCTGGCCATCGGTGACGGCCTGGTAGCGCAGATTCCTTCGCTGATCATCTCGACCGCTGCCGGTGTGGTGGTCTCGCGCGTGGCCAACGACCAGGACGTGGGCGGACAGCTCATCAACCAGCTCTTCGCCAAGCCGGAAGTGCTCTACATTACCGCGGTCATCATCGGCGGCATGGGCCTGATCCCGGGCATGCCGCACATCGCCTTCATCTTGCTGGCAGCGGCCATGGGCGGTGGTGCCTACGCCATCAGCAAGCGTGCTGAGAAGGCCAAGTCCGAAGCCGCGGCCACGGCGCCGCAAGCGGCCGCCTCGGCCGCTGCGCCGTCCGAAGCGGAAGAGGCGACCTGGAACGACGTCATGCCGGTCGATACGCTGGGCCTGGAAGTGGGCTATCGTCTCATTCCGCTGGTAGACAAGGGACAGGGCGGCGAACTGCTCAAGCGCATCAAGGGCATCCGCAAGAAGTTCGCCCAGGAAGTCGGTTTCCTGTCGCCGCCGATTCACATCCGCGACAACCTGGAACTGAAGCCCTCGGCCTATCGCATCACCTTGAAGGGTGTGGAAGTGGGTAATGGCGAGGCGCATGCAGGCCAGTACCTGGCCATCAATCCGGGCATGGTGACCGGTCCGCTGCCGGGCATGATGACCTCCGATCCTGCCTTCGGCCTGCCGGCCGTGTGGATCGACAGCAGTCTGCGCGAACAGGCCTCCACCATGGGTTACACGGTGGTCGATGCCGGTACCGTGGTGGCGACTCACCTGAACCACCTCATCACCACGCACGCAGCCGAGCTGCTGGGCCGCCAGGAAGTGCAAAGCCTGCTGGATCACCTGGCCAAGGAAGCCCCCAAGCTGGTGGAAGACCTGGTGCCCAAGATGCTGCCGCTGGGCACGCTCCAGAAGGTCTTGCAGAACCTTTTGCTGGAAGGCGTGCATATCCGCGATATGCGCACTATCATCGAAACATTGGCCGAACACGCTGCCCGCATTCAGGATCCGACCGACTTGACGGCGATTGTCCGTATTGCGTTGGGCCGTGCCATCGTGCAACAGATTTTCCCGGGCGAGAACGAGCTGGCCGTCATGGCGCTCGATTCCAAGCTCGAACGCCTGCTCATGCAGGCACTGCAAGCCAGCGGCGACACCGGCGGCATCGAGCCGGGCCTGGCCGATTCGCTGGTGCAGCAGACCGAAATGGCGGCGCAGCGCCAGGAGCAGATGGGCCTGTCGCCCGTGCTGCTGGTCGGCGCACCGCTGCGGACCTTGCTGGCGCGCTTCCTGCGTCGCGCCATGCCGCAGTTGCGCGTGCTGTCGCACGCTGAAGTACCCGAGTCGAAAACGATTAAAGTTACCAGCCTAGTTGGAGGGCAAGCATGAACGTCAAGAAATTTATCGCCAATTCTTCTCGCGAGGCCTGGCGCCAGGTTCGCGAGGCGCTTGGCCCCGATGCCGTCATTCTCTCCAACCGCAATATTCCTGACGGGGTGGAGATCCTGGCCATGGCCAATGAGGACATGACCACCCTGGTGGCGCCGACTGGCGCGCGCGACCCGAACGGGCGTGCCCAGGCAGCTTCCTTGCAGCAGCAGTCCGGCGCGCCGGCAGCGCAAACCAAGCGTCCGGCGCTGCTGTCCTCGCCGCTGGCCCAGCAGCCGGCCCGCACGGTGCGCCCGGAGAACGCTCCCTTGCTGGATCAGCCCGCTCATGGGCGCGCACCGGTCCGTGCACCCGAAGCTGCTCCGGCCAGCGATGCCCGCGTCTGGCGCAGCCGCCGTGCGGAGCAGGATGCCAGCCGTGCGGCCTCGGCGCAGCAGGCACAGGAGTCGGGCGAGCAGGACATGCGTCAGCGTTCGGCCTTGCCGGAATTCGACGGCAAGGACTACGACGAAATCCTGTCGGAAGTCATGAGCGAGATCCGCTCCATGCGTGGCGTGCTGGAAACCCAGCTGGCCGAAATTTCCTGGGGGGGTACGCAAAAGCGTGATCCGCTCAAGGGCGTCGTCCTGAAAGAAATGCTGGCTGCAGGCTTCTCTGCCAGCCTGTCGCGCCTGATCACCGAAAACCTGCCCGCCAACTCCAAGTCGCAGGACATCATGTTCTGGGTCAAGTCGGTACTGGCGCGCAATCTCAATACCTTGGCCAACGAGAACGAACTGCTGGAAAACGGCGGCGTCTTCGCCCTGGTCGGCCCCACCGGCGTGGGCAAGACCACCACGACCGCCAAGCTGGCAGCGCGCTGTGTGATGCGCCACGGCTCCGGCAAGCTGGCGCTCATCACCACCGACGGCTACCGTATCGGCGGCTACGAACAACTACGCATCTACGGCAAGATCCTGGGCGTGATGGTGCATTCGGTCAAGGATGAGACCGACCTGCGCATCGCCCTGGAAGAGTTGAAGGGCAAGCACACCGTGCTGATCGATACCGCCGGCGTGGGCCAGCGCGACCAGATGGTGGCCGAGCAGGACGCCATGCTGGCCGGTGCCGGCGTGGACATCAAGCGCCTGCTGTGCCTCAATGCCACCGCCACCGGCGGCACCTTGAACGAAGTGGTGCATGCTTATTCCAGCTCGGGTCTGGCCGGCTGCATCATCACCAAGCTCGACGAAGCCGCCACCATCGGCAATGTGCTCGATGTGGTGATCCGCCACAAGCTCAACCTGCATTACGTGGCCAATGGCCAGCGCGTCCCCGAAGACCTGCACGTGGCCAACAAGCTCTACCTGGCTGACCGCGCCTTCAAGCAGAAGCGCGAAACCGCTCCTTTCGAGTTCCAGGAGGGTGAGCTGCCCGGCGTGATCGGGCCTACTGCCATGTCCATGAATGACCGTGGACTGCGTGAGGTGAGCTTTGGCTAGTTACGATATCGACCAGGCAGCCGGCCTGCGCAGGATGCTGGAGCGTCCGGTGCCCAGGCTCTTCACGTTCTTCTCCGTGCTGGGTGAGGAAGAAAAGAGTGCCATGCTCATCAATCTGGCAGCGTCCTTGTCTCAAGCCAAGCACAGCGTGCTGGTGGTGGATGGCGACGTCGCCACGACGGGTCTCCTGACCCGCATCGGCTTGCGACACGATGTGGCGACCCTGCAGGAAGTGGCGCGCATGGAGCGTCCCATGGTGGAAGCCACGCGACGCTTGCCGGAAGGTTTTTCGATGGCGCGCATCGCCCGCCGCAGCGTGCCGTCGGCCACCGATCCCCATGCGGGGCGCCTGGCCGAGATCTTCGACAGCCTCATCGAGCAGGCCGAGATCACGCTGGTCAATGGCGTGCTGGCGCGCGACCTGTCGCTGCCGGTGCCGACCATGGAGATGGGCGAGATCGTGATCCAGGTCTCGACCACGGCCTCGTCGATCAAATCGGCCTATGTGCTCCTGAAGAGCCTGAGCGACCGGATCGGCCGCCGTCCCTTCAGTCTCATCGTCAACGATGCCACCGAAGCCGAAGCCCGTACCGTCTACGCCAACATGGCCCAGGCGGCCAGCCGTTACCTGGCAGCCCAGTTGAATTTCATCGGCGCCATTCCGGCCGACGATCATATTCGCCGCGCCACCGGGCAGGGCCGGGCGGTGATGGACGTGTTCCCGTTCGCCGGTGCCGCGCTGGCATTCCAGCGCTTGTCCAAGCGCTTCACGGAAGGTCCGGATGCAGCACGCAGCGCATACGGCATGGCCACCGACGGTGCCAGTCTGGGAGTGTGACGTGCATGTATAACGTCAAGGGAAAGAAGGGCAAGAACGACGTGCTGGAGCAGCATGCGCCGCTGGTCAAGAAACTGGCGCATCAGCTCAAGGCCAAGCTGCCCCCCAGTGTAGAGGTGGACGACCTGATCCAGGCTGGCATGATGGGCCTGCTCGACGCCGTCAACCGCTACGAGGAAAACCATGGCGCCCAGTTCGAGACCTATGCCGTGCAGCGTATCCGTGGCGCCATGCTGGACGAGCTGCGCAGCAGCGACTGGCTGCCGCGCAGCATCCGCCAGAATGCCCGCAAGGTCGAAGAGGCCCTGCAAAGCCTGCTGCAGCAGCTGGGCCGCCAGCCGCAGGAGGCCGAAGTGGCCCAGCACATGAAGCTCAGCCTGGCTGAATACCAGGCGCTGCTGGCCGACTGCGGTGGCCATCAACTGATCTATTACGAGGATTTCCACGACGACGACGGCGGCCATGAGCATTTCCTGGACCGCTACCAGACCGGCGAAGGCGACGATGATCCGCTGCAGAGCCTGATCGACGGCGGTTTCCGTGAAGCGGTGGTGGATTCGATCAAGGCCTTGCCCGAGCGCGAGCAACTGCTCATGGCCCTGTACTACGAGCAGGAAATGAACCTGAAGGAAATCGGCGCCGTCATGGGCGTTTCCGAATCGCGGGTGTGCCAGCTGCACAGCCAGGCGATCTCGCGCATGCGCTCTTATCTGCGCGAGCATTCCTGGAGCGGGGTAGCCTGAAGATTCTTGCGCGCAAGGCGCATTCCGTTAAGCAGCAACGACAAAGCCCGGCAATGCCGGGCTTTTTGTTGGGGAGAGGCAACTCAGCAGGCGTGAGCAGGAGGCTTACACAACGCCCAGGCGACGGCCCGAGGATTTGATGCTGTTCTGTCCATCCGGGCCGTAGAAATTGCCGGTGCCGGTCTTGCCTTGCAGGATGGTGAGGGCGCTCTGATTGATGGAGAGCTTCTTGCCGATCAACAGGCCGTTGACGCGGTTCAGTTCCTTGGCATCCTGCGCCAGCTCGAAGAGGCCGGCCCAGACATCACGGTCGGCATCGCTGGCGTGTTCATTCATCCACTTCTGCATGCCAGTTTCATCTTCGCTGTAACCCAGTTTGCGCAACAGTGCGTGACGGTTGCCGGCCAAGGTCGACATTTCGGCCACGATATTGGCTTTTTCGGAAATGATGTCGGTCAGGCCTTCGGCCGTGGCCTCGGTCAGCAAGGCTTGCTCCTGGGTCAGCTTGTCGACCAGGCGCGAAAGGGCGGCGTGTTCCAGGGAGAGATGGCTGGCCGGATTCATGCGGGAGATCCTCGGTACAGGCGAACGGCAATCAGGCCGGGCGGGCGCTGATGAGATTCTTGACGGTATCGATCAGGCCATCGGCGATCTTGTCCGGGTCGATCTGGAAGGTGCCATTGGCAATGGCGGCCTTGATCTCGGCCACTTTCTTGGTGTTGAAGGCGCCGCTGTCGCCGTTGACCTTGGTTTCCAGCGCTTGATAGGTGCTGGACAAGCGCACGCTGTCGGAAGTGGCAGCCTTGGCAGCCGCACTGTCGCCCGCAGCAGTGCCGGTGGCAGCATTGTTGCGGGTCTGCGTTTGTGCCTGCTCGGTGTTGAGGGCAGCGGATTTGAGGGCGTCGTTAACGTTCACGGCAGTATTCCTTGTAGGGTGGGGGCGCTTCGCACCCGCCTGTCGTATGGATTATCGACCAGTTCTGGGCAAACTTTAACATTCCCGCACCTCAAATGCGCCGATTTCGGGAGTTTTCTTCACATTTCCTTCCGGACGAGCCGCTGCGTTCCGCCTCTGTAGCGCCTCTCCGGAAATTGCTTCATATCAATAGATAAAATGCGATAGCCGGCCGGTATCCGGTTCAATAATTGATTTCCAGGATGCCGCCGGCCTTGGCGATGCCGCTGACGACCTGGCCGGCTGCCGTCCTGGCCTGGGCCATCTGGCCTTCATTGGCATTGGTCAGGGCGCGCGCCTCGGTCGAAATCTGGAAGCCCGGGCCGATCGACACTACCCGCACCGCCTGGCCTTGCTGCACCACGCGCTGGTTGCGGATGGCATCGAGCCGCAGCGGCGTACCGGCACGCAGGGACATGTTGGCCACGCGCCCGATGACCTGGGATTCCTCGGTGATCACCCCGCTGGGCAGGGTAGACATGTCGCCGCGAATGCGGGTGATGTCGCTGGCACTGATGGTCTGGCCCTGGGCCAGCGGGACGGCTGCGACCAGGTAATCCGAGATCACCTGCACGTTGGCGCGCAGGTAGATGGTCCAGGGGGAGGGCGCCACGCATTTGATGCCGACCGTGGTGCGGCCGAACAGGCGCCCGCCATTGGGCATGAAGGCTTGCGGTTCCAGGCAGGCGGCCAGGGTCAGGCGGGAATCGGCCGGATCGACGGCGACCGTGACGCTGCCCGGCAAGCCCGAGGTCTGGCCTTTGAGGAATTGCTCTGCCACTTGTTGCAAGGCTTGCAAGTCCTGTTTTTGCGGGGTGTTGGGGTCGTTCTGGGAAAGGGCGGGCGCAGCCACGCCCAGGCCGGCTGCCAGCAAGGCGAGGGCGGCGAAGGTGTGGCGCAGGGCGCGGAAAGCATGTTTCATTTTGTGCAACTTGCCCGGAGTGGGCATAGGCGAATCTTGGCAGCCATGTTACGTCGCGCGCGCGAGGTCAAAAGCGCAAACAGGGGAGGCTTTTCTCTCTTTATCGCCCCTTAGAGTTAGTGGTGCGAACGTATGATCAAGCCTACGTAATTCCATCATCGGCGCAGTCCGCGAGCGGCCAGGGCAACGGCAAGCGAGAGCGGCGCAGCGACGGTACTTCCGGAGGACCTGATGGTCTCTAAGCTCGACGATTATTTCCGTTTCAACGAGATGGCGCTGAACCTGCGGGCCCAGCGCCAGCAGGTGCTGGCGTCCAACATCGCCAACGCGGACACGCCCAATTACAAGGCGCGTGACGTCAACTTTGCCGACGCGCTCAAGAACGCGCTGGACAACAAATCCAACACCATCCCGCCGCTGCAGCTCGACCGCACGGCCGCCAGCCACGTGGCTGGCACCGCGCCCGAGACCGGTCCGGGCAGCATCGGCGGCACCGCCTTGCAGTACCGCACACCGGCCCAGGGCAGCGTGGACGGCAATACCGTCGATCTGGATGTGGAACGCAATGAATTCGTCGACAACGGCATCCGCTACGAAGCCGGCGTCACTGCCGTGAACGGCCAGATCAAGGCCATGTTGAACGCCATCCAACCGGGTTGATAAACCATGTCTCTTTCCAACATCTTCAACGTGGCGGGCTCGGCCATGAGCGCGCAGTCCCAGCGCCTCAATGCCACGGCCAGCAACATCGCCAACGCCGACAGCGCCACCAGCCCCAATGGCACGCCCTACCGGGCCAAGCAGGTGGTGTTCGAAGCCATTCCCGTGGGCAGCGTCAAGGACAGCGGCGTGAAAGTGGCGGCCGTGGTCGAGGACCAGGCCCCGCCCAAGCTGGTCTATGACCCCAAGCACCCGATGGCCGACGGCAATGGCTACGTGGCCATGCCCAACGTCAATCCGGTCGAGGAAATGGTCAACATGATCTCGGCTTCCCGCTCTTACCAGACCAACGTGGAAACGATGAACACGGCCAAGGCCATGCTCGTCAAGACCCTCACCATCGGCCAATAAGCGGCCAGTCAACAGGACCTGAACCATGGCAATCGTCTCCAATGACCTGCTCAGCGCAATGAACGGTACGAGCAGCAGCTCGTCGACCAGCAATTCTTCCAGCCTCGACAACAACAGCCCGGACGCGATCCAGAACCGCTTCCTGACGCTGTTGATCGCGCAGATGAAGAACCAGGATCCCAGCAACCCGATGGACAACTCGCAGCTGACCACGCAGATGGCCCAGCTCTCGACCGTCTCGGGCATCAGCCAGCTGAACAATTCGCTGTCCACGCTGATGAGCAATCTCAATTCTTCGCAAGCGCTGTCCACGGCCAACATGATCGGACACAGCGTGCTGGCTCCGGGCAACAGCATCCAGCTGACCAGCGATACCACCAAGGACGCCGACGGCAAGGAAACCACCAGCCAGAAGGCGGTGTTCGGCGTGAACCTTTCCGGTACCGCCTCCTCGGTGGTGGTGACCATCAAGGACTCCACCGGCGCCGTGGTCCACACCACCGACCTGGGCACCCAGGCGGCCGGCGTGGTGCCGGTGATCTGGGACGGCTCCAATGATACCGGCGGCAAGGTGGCCGACGGCAACTATACCTTCACGGTCAGTGCCTCCAACAATGGCACCGCGGTGTCCGCTTCGACCTTGTCGTTCGGCACTGTTTCCAGCGTCTCGACTGCGTCGGACGGCGTCAAGCTCAACGTCACCAATGTCGGCACCATCAAGCCGACCGACGTCGTGCAAATTCTTTAATCGTCATTACCGACAACATTCGGAACAAGGGGATATCTCATGAGTTTTCAGCAAGGTCTGAGCGGACTGAACGGCGCAGCCAAGAGCCTGGACGTCATCGGTAATAACGTGTCCAACGCCAGCACGGTGGGTTTCAAGCAGTCGCAGACACAGTTTGCCGACATGTACGCCAACTCCATGAACCGCTCCGGCAATTCGCCGGTGGGTATTGGTGTGACCGTGGCCAATGTGTCGCAACAGTTCACCCAGGGCAACATCACCTCGTCGGCCAATCCGCTGGATATCGCCATCAATGGGGACGGTTTCTTCCAGGTGGCGGCTTCGCTGGACAACAAGTCGCCAATGTACGGCCGCAATGGCCAGTTCCAGCTGGACAAGAACGGCTACATCGTCAACCCCAGCATGAACGGTGCCTACCTGATGGGTTGGGCGGCGGGCGCATCGGGTGGGGACCCGACTGCATTGCAGATCGATACCTCGGCCATCCCGGCGACCCCCACGACGACCATCACCACCAAGGTCAACCTGGATTCCCGCGTGACGGCCATTCCTGCAACGACCGTGTTCAACGCCAACGATCCGACCACTTACAACAACTCGACCGGCGTCACCATCTATGACAGCTTGGGCAATCCGTACAGCGTGCAGACTTATTACTCGAAGGCTGCACCGACCGGAACGCCGCCCACGACCACCTGGACCGTCTATGCCAAGGTCGACAGCACCACGCTGACCAGCGGTACGCCTGCTGCCCCCCTGGCCGTGGGCACAATGACCTTCGATGCCACCGGTGCGCTGACCTCCACCACCGGCCTGACCCTGAGTACTGCCACTCTGGGAACGGTGGTCAAGGCCGGCGGCGTATTCGCCAACCCGATCAACATCTCCTATGCCGGCTCGACCCAGACCGGCTCGGCCTTCGTCAACCTGGCACAGAACCAGAACGGCATGCCGCCGGGTACCCTGTCGAGCTTCTCCATCGACAAGGACGGCAGCATCATCGGTTCCTACAGCAACCAGCAGACCAAGAACCTGGGCACCGTGGTGCTGGTGAACTTCGCCAACCCGAATGGCCTGCAGCCGCTGGGCAACAACCTCTACCAGGCTACCGGCGCGGCCGGCAGCCCGCTGGTAGGCAAGCCGACCACGGGTACCTTCGGCACCCTGCAGGCGCGTGCGGTGGAAGACTCCAACGTCGACCTGACGGCCGAGCTGGTCAACATGATCGTGGCCCAGCGTGTCTACCAGGCCAACTCGCAGACCATCAAGGTGCAAGATACCGTGCTGCAGACCTTGGTCAGCCTGCGTTAATAAGGTCTGCCCGGCGCGCCCTGTGGCGCGCCTGCTGCAAGGCCGCCGGCGTCGCCGGTGGCCGGTTTCAACCGGGGGTGCCAGGGATGGGCGCCGCCACTAAGGGGTTTTATGGATCGTCTGGTCTATACAGCGATGTCGGGCGCCAAGCACACGCTTGAGCAACAAGCCAGCGCCAGCAACAACCTGGCCAATGCCACGACCACGGGTTTTCGCGCCCAATTGAATACCTTCCGTTCGGCACCGGTGGTGGGCGAGGGCTTACCCACGCGCGCCTTTGTAGTCGATTCCACGGCAGGCAATGATTTTTCGCAGGGTCCGATCCAGGATACCGGCCGCGCGCTGGACGTGGCGGTGCAGGGCCGTGGCTGGATCGCGGTGCAGACCGCCGACGGCGGCGAAGCCTACACCCGCAACGGCAGCTTCAAGATCAACGAGAACGGCATCCTGCAGACCCAGAACGGCCAGTCCGTGCAGGGTGACGGCGGCCCGATCACCATTCCGCCCGATACCACGGTGGCCATCGCGGCCGACGGCACGGTGTCCTCGATCCCGACCAACGGCATTCCCAATGCGGTCAACGTGCTGGGCCGCATCAAGCTGGTGAACCCGGACGAGAAGAACCTCAAACGCGGCGACGATGGCCTGTTCCGCACCATCACCGGCGCCGCCCAGCCCGACGCCAACGTGCGCCTGGCCAGTGGTGCGCTCGAAGGCAGCAATGTGAACGTGGTGGAGGCGATGGTCAACATGATCAACCTGTCGCGCCAGTTCGAAATGAACATGAAAGTGATCCAGACCGCCGAAAGCGATGCGACCAAGGCGACCTCGATCCTGTCGCTGTCTTGATGCTGCCTACGCACCTGACCTCAACGATGCACCCGCAGCGCAAGCGCTGATTACCGGAGAAACAAATGATTCGTTCCCTGTGGATTTCCAAGACCGGCCTGGACGCGCAACAGACGCAACTGGACGTGATCTCCAACAACCTGGCCAACGTCAGCACCAACGGTTTCAAGCGCTCGCGCGCCGTCTTCGAAGACCTGCTGTACCAGACCGTGCGCCAGCCCGGTGCCCAGTCCTCGCAGCAGACACAATTGCCTTCGGGCCTGCAGATCGGTACCGGCGTGCGCCCGGTGGCCACCGAACGCATCTTCACCCAGGGCAACGTCAACCAGACCAACAATGACAAGGACCTGGCGATCCAGGGCAACGGTTTCTTCCAGATCCTGCTGCCCGACGGCACCACCGCCTACACCCGCGACGGTTCCTTCCAGACCGACAGCCAGGGCCAGATGGTGACCTCCAGCGGTTACACCCTGCAGCCGCCGATCACCATTCCGCTCAACACTACCAAGCTGTCCGTGGGCCGTGACGGTACGGTCTCGATCATGCAGGCTGGTTCCACTGCCACCACCCAGATCGGCACCATCCAGGTCGCCACCTTCATCAACCCGGCTGGCCTGGAAAGCCGTGGCGAGAACCTGTACGTGGAAACCGCCGCTTCCGGTACCCCGAACCCGAATACCCCGGGCACCAACGGCGCCGGCGCCCTGTGGCAGGGTTATGTGGAAACCTCCAACGTGAACGTGGTGGAAGAACTGGTCAACATGATCCAGACCCAGCGCGCCTACGAAATCAACAGCAAGGCCATTACCACTTCCGACCAGATGCTGGCCAAGATTTCGCAGCTGTAATGCAGTCGTGCAGTGGTTTTTGAACAAGGCAGTCGGTAGCAGAAGAAGGACGAGGCAATGATGAAGAGCATGCTGAAATTGGCCACCATCGCGGGCGTGTTGAGCGTCGCCGCTTGCACCACCGTGCCGGACAGTATCGTGTCCGGTCCCAAGACGGCGCGTCCGCAACCGGCGTCCTATGCGCCGCCGACCTCGGGTGCGATCTTCCAGTCGGCGGTCTACCGCCCCTTGCTGGAAGACCGTCGCGCGCGCCTGGTGGGTGACACCATCACCATCGTCATCAACGAAAAGACCAGTGCCGGCAAGTCCGCCGGCAGCTCGGCCAGCAAGACGGGTACGGTGGCCTCGCCTGCGCCGACCATCTTCGGCACTTCCATCAAGGAGTTGTCCGCCTCCGGTAGCTCGTCCTCCAAGTTCGAGGACAAGGGCGCCACCAGCTCCAGCAATACCTTCACCGGCACCATCGGCGTGACCGTGGTGGAAGTGCTCCCCAACGGCAACCTGGTGGTTTCGGGTGAAAAGCAGGTGGCGCTGGACAAGGGCGTGGAATACGTGCGCTTCTCCGGCACCGTCAGCCCCGACAACATCCAGACCGGCAACACCGTTTCCTCGACCCTGGTGGCCGACGCCAAGGTGGAATACCGTACCAATACCCGCGTGGACATGGCTGACTTCATGTCTTCGCTGGGCCGATTCTTCTTCAGCGTTTCTCCTTTCTGATGTGGAGTAGTGCAATGACCCGGAAAGGATTTTTCGCCATGGACATGATCAGGATGGGCAGCAAGCTGCTGTCGGCGGCTGCCGTGGCAGCGCTGTGCGTGGCTGCGGCCGCGCCGGCCAACGCCGAGCGCCTCAAGGACCTGGCCAGCATCCAGGGCGTGCGCCAGAACCAGCTGGTCGGCTACGGCCTGGTCGTGGGCCTCGATGGCAGCGGCGACCAGACCACCCAGACTCCCTTTACGGTGCAAAGCGTCATCAGCATGCTGCAGCAGCTGGGCGTGAACGTACCTACCGGCACCAGCAGCAACATGCAGCTCAAAAACGTGGCCGCGGCCATGGTGACGGCCACCTTGCCTGCCTTCGCCCAGCCGGGCCAGCTGATCGACGTGACGGTTTCTTCCATCGGCAACGCCAAGAGCATCCGTGGCGGCACGCTGCTGATGGCGCCGTTGAAAGGTGCTGACGGCCAGATCTACGCTATCGCCCAGGGCAACATCGTCGTCGGTGGTGCGGGCGGCTCGGCCGCAGGCAGCAGCACCGTCATCAACCAGTTGTCGGCGGGCCGCATTTCGGGCGGTGCCACCGTCGAACGGGCCGTGCCCAGCTCCCTCGGTGGCGGCGACATGGTCATGCTGGAACTGAACGACAATGATTTCTCGACGGCCAGCCGGGTGGTTGATGCCCTCAACAAGCGCTTCGGCAATGACACCGCCGTGGCCCAGGATGGCCGCGTCATTCGTGTTCGTGCGCCGATTTCCAGCGGCGATCGCGTGGCCTTCCTCGGTGCCCTGGAAAACGTGGACGTCACCCCCGGCAAGCTGGCCGCCAAGGTGATCCTGAACGCCCGTACCGGCTCGGTGGTGATGAACCAGAGCGTGATGCTCGATACCTGCGCGGTCTCGCACGGCAACCTGTCGGTGGTGATCCAGGCCGACAATGCGGTCAGCCAGCCCAATGCCCTGGCGGGTGGCCAGACGGCCGGCGTGCAGAATGCCCAGGTGTCGATCAACAAGGAGCCCGGCAAGGTCATGCTGTTGAAGGGCGGGGCCTCGCTGTCCGATGTGGTCAAGGCGCTCAATGCCATCGGTGCCACGCCCCAGGACTTGCTGGCAATCCTGCAGGCCATGAAGGCAGCCGGCTCCCTGCGTGCCGAACTCGAAGTGATCTGACGGTCCGGGCCGATCCAACCTCCAACGCATTTCACCAAGGTCATCCATGCTCAACAAGATCAACCCATCCAATCCGACCGAGAGTCTGGCTGTCGATGCGAATGGGCTGAACGGCCTGCGCGAGGCTGCCAAGCAGAACTCGCCGGAGTCCATCAAGGGCGCAGCCAAGCAGTTCGAGGCGCTGTTCCTGAACATGGTGATGAAGAGCATGCGGGATGCCACTCCGCAAAACGGCCCGTTCGACAACGAGCAGACCAAGATGTTTACCTCCATGCTCGACCAGCAGCTCAGCCAGAGCCTGGCCCAGCGCGGAGTGGGCCTGGCCGATGTGCTCACGCGCCAGCTCTCGGCCTCGCTGCCCAAGAAGCTGCCGGATGCGCAGGACCTGGAGGGCAATCCGACGCCGGGTGAAGAGGGGCTGCCGATGGGCATCCCGCTGGTCAAGGACATGAGCGATGCCGACCGTGCGAAGTTCATCCAGAGTTTCGCCAGCCAGCAGGCTGCAGAGGGCACGGATCAGGATGGCCGCAACAAGCAGCGTCGCAATTCCAACAAGCCGGCCCACGTGGAAGCTTTCCAGAACCGCCTGCAGGCCGATGCGGAAATGGCGAGCAAGATCACCGGCATTCCGGCCAAGTTCATGCTGGCGCAGGCGGCGCTGGAAACCGGCTGGGGCAAGAAGGAAATCGTCACCCGTGACGGCCGCTCGGCGCACAACCTGTTCGGCATCAAGGCCACCGGCAACTGGACCGGCAAGGTGGTCGAGGCTACCACCATCGAATACATCAACGGCAAGCCGCAAAAGCGCGTGGAAAAATTCCGCGCCTACGATTCCTATGCCGATGCCTTCAAGGATTATGCCAACTTGCTGCGCAGCAATCCGCGCTACGAGAAGGTGCTGGCCAGCGCCCAGGATGCGCACGGCTTCGCCTACGGACTGCAGCGCGCCGGTTACGCCACCGATCCGCACTATGCGGAAAAGCTTTCGCGCATCATCCGCCAGTCGCTCTCGGCCTGATTTTCCAGCGCCGCAGGGCGTGTCCGCGTGGCAAGCTCATCGGTTCCGGCCGGAAACAAATTTGGCCTGGTCACTCTAAAGTTTTGGTCAATCCTGCCGTTGACTTGGTTATTCCGCTAAAAGCTTTCAGGGACGACAACCTAGCATGGCAACTAACATCTTCAGTATCGGGCAAAGCGCGTTGCAGGCGGCCATGGCGGCGCAAGCCACCACCAGCCACAACATCTCCAATGCCACCACTCCCGGCTACAACCGCCAGGAAGTCGTGCAGAGCTCGGCCGGCGGCATCAACTACGGCTATGGCTTCGTCGGCCAGGGTGCCCAGGTTACCCAGATCAAGCGCATCTACAACGATTTCCTGACCAAGCAGGCCCTGGCCTCGCAGAGTTCGGCCAGTTCGCTGGATTCGTATTACGCGCAGATCTCGCAGATCAACAACATGGTGGCCGACACCAAGGCGGGCCTGTCGCCGGCCTTGCAGGACTTCTTCGCGGCCATCCAGAACCTGGCCTCCAACCCGAATACCCAGGCCTCGCGCCAGTCGGTGCTGTCGCAGGCCTCGACCCTGGTGGCACGCGTGTCGAGCATCAACGACCAGCTCCAGCAGAGCAGCGCTGCCGTCAACAGCCAGATCACCTCGACCGTCACCAGCATCAACTCCTACGCGCAACAGATCGCCAAGCTGAACCAGGCCATCGTCAGCGCCGTGGGCAGTGGTGGCGGGCAGCAGCCCAATGACTTGCTCGACCAGCGCGACCAGTTGGTGGCCGAGCTCAACAAGTACGTCAAGATCACCACCGTGCCCCAGGATTCGGGGGCGGTGAGCGTGTTCATCGGTACCGGCCAGTCGCTGGTGACCGGTGACCAGATCACCCAACTGACGGTGACCAATTCACCCACCGACGTCTCGCGCCTGCAGGTCGGCCAGGTGCTGCCGGGTGGCGGCACGGCGACCATTCCGGACAGCTTCTTCTACGATGGCGGCAGCCTCGGCGGCTTGTTGAAGTACCGCACCGAGACCCTGGATCCGACCCAGAATGCCCTGGGCCGCATCGCCATTGCCATGGGGACCGCGTTCAACCAGCAGCAACAGCTGGGCCTGGACCAGAACGGCAATCCCGGCACCAACATGTTCAACGTCAGTTCGCCCAACCTGATCGGTTTCCCGACCAATACCGGCACGACCAACCTGACGGCGACCATCACCAATCCGTCGGCGCTGACCACCAGCGACTATACGCTGAGCTACGACGGCACCAACTACACATTCACGCGCCTGTCGGACAATACCAAGACCGTCCAGGCGCCCGGCACATTCCCGGTCACGCTCGATGGCGTGACCTACTCCAACGGTGCGACTCCGGGTGGCGCGCCGACCATGGCCAGCGGCAATACCTACAAGATTCAGCCGACCGCCAATGGCGCCACGGCCTTCTCGCTGGCGCTGAACAACACGCAGTTGCTGGCCACGGCGGCGCCAATCTCGACTTCGGCCAACGCGACCAACAACGTCAACGCCAGTACGCCGGGTACCAATACCGGCAATGCGATCATTTCCAATACCTCGCTGGATCCGGCCACCTTCAAGCAGGGATCGTCGGTCTCGTTCACGGCATCGCTGAGCGGCACGCAGGTGCAGCTGACGGCGGCGTGGACAGGGGCAGCACCTGCACCGGCCGTGACCTTCACCAATCCGGATGGCACCACCGGTTCGGTCCCGGCGGGTACGGCCTTCAACTACACGCCGGGCATGACCATCAGCAGCGGCGGCGTGACCTATGCCCTGACCGGCACCCCGTCGGTGGGCGACAAGTTCAACTTCGCCCCGGTGGCAGCCAACAAGGGCACGGCGACCATCAACGCCGGTTCGGTCACGGCGCCATACCTGACCACAACCACGCCGCTGACCAAGCCCACCACACTGACCTACGACACTACGGCAGCACCTCCGGCATTCACGATTTCGCCGGCCGTGCCTGCCGGCGGCGGCACCATCACTCACAAGGATGGCACCACCACCGCCATCGCCGGCGGTGCGACCAGCCTGGCTTACACGGCAGGGGACACCTACGAGATCAGCGGCGTGAAGTTCCAGATCTCGGGCCAGCCTTCCAATGGCGACCAGTTCACCATTGCTGCCAATACCAACGCCTCGTCGGACAACCGCAACGCGCTGGCGCTGGCCGGCCTGCAGACGGCCAATACCATCAATGGCACCAGCTTCCAGGGTTCCTACTCGCAGCTGGTGGCCACCATCGGCAACAAGACCAACGAGATCAACGTCACCAACACGGCCGAAAAGACCCGGTTGACGGCGATCCAGACCCAGCAGCAGACCGAGTCCGGCGTCAACCAGGACGAGGAACTGGCCAACATGATCCGCAACCAGCAGCAGTACCAGGCGGCGGCCAAGATCATCCAGGCCGCCAGCGACATGATCAATGTCCTGCTCACCCTGGGCGGTTAATCAGTTAAAGGAAGAAGATCATGCGTATTAGCACCCAGATGCTCTATCAGTCGAGCAACAACGACCTGACCAACATGCAGAGCCAGATCCTGAAGCTAACGCAGCAGGTTTCGGCGCAGCAGAAGGTCTTGTTGCCCTCGGACGATCCGGTGGCCGCCGCCCGCGCCCTGGACATGACCCAGACATCCGCCCTGAACGACCAGTTCAAGACCAATCGCCAGAATGCCAACAGCGCCCTGTCGACCGTGCAGGGTACCCTGGACAGCCTGACCAACATGCTGACCAAGCTGAAGTCCAACGTCATCACGGCCGGTAATGCCTCGTATTCGAACGCCGAGCGTATCAACATGGCTTCCGAGATCAAGGGCAACCTCAACGAAGTGCTGGGCTATGCCAATGCCCAGGACGGACAGGGCAACTACATCTTCGCCGGTTTCAAGAGCACCACCCAGCCCTTCACACTGGACGGTACCGGCGGCGTCACCTACAACGGTGACCAGGGCGCCATGACGCTGCAGGTGGATTCGACCCGCCAGATGGACATCAGTGCATCGGGTCAGACGGTGTTCCAGGGCAACGGCCAGGACATCTTCAAGACCATGACCAACATGATCAACATCTTGTCGGTGCCGGTGACCGAAGCGGCCAACAAGGCCGATGACGCGGCGGCCAACGCCTACGTCTATCCGGCCGGCAGCGGCCAGACCCCGATCGCCGCCTACAAGGCCGCACAGGCCACCCTGGACGCGATGAAGCCGGACGATCCTGCCTACCAGGCGCAATTCACCTCCACGGCGGCCTTGAAGCTGCAATCGGATGCGGCCAATGCGGCGCGCACCCCGGTGGTGGGCAGCCAGGCGGCACTGGCGCGCAACCTGGCGCAATTCAACACCCAGATCGATTCGCTCTCCAGCAGCGTCTCCACCGTCAAGGCCTCCATCGGGGCCCGCCAGAACGAACTGGACAACCTGGATGCAGCCGGCGAGGTCAACAAGGAAAACTACACCCAGACCATCAACAACCTGCTGGGCCGCAACCTCTCCGATACCAGCGAGCTGATCAGCGATCTGACCCTCAAGCAGACCTATCTCTCGGCAGCGCAGAAGGTCTTCGTCACCACCAGTGGCCTGACTTTGCTGAACTATCTGAAATAAGGAACTTTCTTTCACGGCGACGGCGTTGCAGGCCGATCGCAGTGAAGGAAACAGGCAAAAGGCGAACCTCCGGGTTCGCCTTTTTGCTTGGTGCGCGCTGCTGCGATGCCGTTTCAGCGCGGCGGGTCAGCCTTTGCGTCGCCACCGAGCGCCTGGTACAGGGTCATCTGGTTCTTGAGCTGGTTCAGCCGCACCTGGGCCAGGGTGTTCTCGGCACTGCGCCGCTTGTCCTGCTGGTCCAGCCAGGCCTGCAAGGTGGCCGATCCGGCCCGGTAGCGCAATTCGTAGAGCTGTTCGGCCGCCCGGGCCACCTCGACATTGCGTGCCTGCAGCGCCTGCTGGCGCGCGTATTGCTCGCGCGCCGAGAGGGCATTTTCGACATCGCTGAAGGCGCTGTAGAGGCTCTGGCGGAACTGGGCCAGGGCGCTGTCATAGTCCGCCTGGGAGACGCCGACCTGCAGCTTCATCTGGGTCTGCTGCAGGAAGGGCAAGCTAAGTTGCGCAGCCAGCGAGGCCACCGGATTCTGGACCAGGCGCAGCAAGGCGTCGCTGCTGCTGCCCAGCGAACCGGTCAGGCTCAGCTTGGGATAGAAGCTGGTGCGGGTGAGGTCGACATTGGCCAGGGCTTCGCGCAAGCGTAATTCGGCTGCTTGCAGGTCAGGGCGCCGCCCCAGCAGCTCGGCCGGCAGTCCCGCATCGAGCGCCGGCAAGGCTTGCTGCGGCAGGGCCGGTGGCAGGCTGCGGCGCTGGCCGGGCGGACTGTCGAAGAGGATCGCCAGGGCATTGTCATTCTCGACTTGCTGCTGCACCAGCTCGGTATAGCTGGATTGCTGGCTCAGCAGGTTCTGTTGGGCCGTGAGCAGCTCCAGCGAAGAGACGGCGCCGGCGCGGTATTGGGTCTGGACCAGGTCCAGCGTCTTCTGCGCATAGGCGATGCTTTGTTCGGCGCTGCGCAGGCGCTGGTTCAGGTAGGCACCGGTCCAGTAGAGATTGGCGGTGGTGCCGACCAGGGAGAGCGCAGTGGCCGCCCGATCCTGCACGGTGGCCAGGGCTTCCCAGCGCGCCACGTCGTAGTTGGCGCCCAGCCGGCCCCAGAGATCGACTTCATAGGACAGGCTCACCGAATTCTGGCTGGCGCGGCTGGCCTGGCGGCTGCCATCCAACGCCTTGCTGCCGCTGCTGCCCAGCTGTGCGCTCAGGGCCGGGACGAAGGCATCTTCGGCGATCCCGGCCTGCAACTGGGCACGTCTCACCTTGATGGTCGCTACGGCCAGGTCATTGTTCTTGCGCAGGGCCTCGTCGATCAGGGCGGAGAGCGTCTCGTCGCCGAAGCCTTGCCACCAGCGGCTGGCGTTGACGGTGGCGGCCGGATCAGCCTGCTGCCAGGCCGGCGGGGTCTGGGTGAGCGGTGCCGTGTAGGGCGTGCGCACCAGGCTACTGCAGCCGCCCAGCAGGGCCAGTGCCAGCAGCAGTGCCAGGCGCGATGGAAGGGGAGTAGGCAGGAGCTTGGTCATGGCGTGCAATTTCATTCGCGGGCGAGGGCGTCCACCGGATTGAGCCGCGCGGCATTGCGCGCCGGCAGGAAGCCGAACACCACGCCGATGAGGGTGGAGCAGGCGAAGGCGCTGACGATGGAGGCGGTGGAATAGATCAGGCGGAAGCTGCTGACGAAGTGCGCAAACACTGCGCCAAAGGACAGCGCCAGCAGTACGCCCAGCAAGCCGCCGGCCAGGCAGACCAGCACGGCTTCGATCAGGAACTGCTGCATGATGTCGCCCTGGCGCGCCCCCACGGCCATGCGCACCCCGATCTCGCGGGTACGCTCGGTGACCGACACCAGCATGATGTTCATGACGCCAATGCCGCCCACCACCAGCGAGATCAGCGCGATCATCGACACCAGCAAGGTCAGCGTGGCGGTGGCTTTCTCGATGGTCTGGCGGATGCTGTCGGTGTTGAACAGGTAGAAGTCCTTGGTGCGATGGCGCAGCGTCATCAGCTGGGTGATGCCTTGTTCGGCCGCCGCGCTGGGCACCTGGTCGTTCACCCGCACGGTGATACCGCTCAGGTAGCGCTGGCCGATGACGCGGCTCATGGCCGTGGTGTAGGGCACCCAGACATTGAGTGCACTGTTGTTGCCGAAGCCGTTCTCGCGCTTTTGCGTCACGCCGATCACGCGGCAGGGCACGCTGCCCAGGAAGATCACTTCACCCAGTGCGTTTCCACCGTTGGGAAAGAGCTTCTTGTAGGTGTTGGCATCGATCACCACTTCCTGCGCGTGGCGGCGGATGCCCTCGGTATCGAAGCTCATGCCCTGGGCCATCTTCAGTCCGCGCACGCGGAAATATTGTTCGCCCACGCCATTGATGGTGGCATTGACCGAGATGTTGCCCAGGCGCGCCGAGGAGGCCGTGGCCACGCTGGGCGTGACGCTGTCCACGTAATTCTGCTCGGCCAGGGCGGCGGCATCGGCGGGCGTCAGGGTGCGGATGGCGGCCGACTTCATGTCGCCGAAGTCGGTGCCGGGGAAGATGTCGATGGTATTGGTGCCCATGGAACTGATGTCGGACAGGATCTGCTCGCGTGAACCGCTGCCCAGCGCCACCACCGAGACCACTGAGGCGATGCCGATGATGATGCCCAGCATGGTCAGGAAACTGCGCAGCCGGTGCGCATTCATGGCCAGCAGCGACATGCGCAGCGCTTCCTTGAAACGGTCCAGCCCGGCGCGCCAGGCACTGGCCTGGCGGCGCTGCTGGCGTTCCTGCTTGATCACACCGCTCACCGGCGCGGCTGTGACAGTGTCGTTGCGGCGATCTGCAATGATGACGCCATCCTTGATTTCAATGATGCGCTGGGCATTGCTGGCCACTTGCATGTCGTGGGTGACGATGATGATGGTGTGGCCCTCGGCGTGCAATTCCTTGAGGATGTTCATCACCTCGTGGCCGCTGTGGCTGTCCAGCGCGCCCGTGGGTTCGTCGGCCAGGATCACGTCGCCGCCATTCATCAGTGCACGTGCAATGGAGACGCGTTGCTGTTGGCCGCCCGAGAGCTGGCCCGGCTTGTGGTGGCCGCGCTCGGACAAGCCCAGCCGCGCCAGCAGCTGCGCGGCGCGCTGGCGGCGCTGGGCCGGCTCCTGCCCGGCATAGACCGCCGGCACTTCAACGTTGGCCGTGGCGTCCAGGTCCGAGAGCAAGTGATAGCGCTGGAAGATGAAACCGAAATGCTCGCGCCGCAATTGCGCCAGTTCGTCCGGTGCCAGCTTGCCCGTCTCGCGCCCGGCGACGAGGTAGCTGCCGGCGCTGGGCTTGTCCAGGCAGCCGAGGATGTTCATCAGGGTCGATTTGCCCGAGCCCGAGGCGCCGACGATGGCCAGCATCTCGCCGGCGACGATGTCGAGGTTGATGTCGTTGAGCACCGTGATGTGTTCATCTCCGGCCGGAAAGTCGCGGCGCAGCCCGCGCAATTGCAGCAATGGCGTGGTCATGGCGGCCTTACCTGCCCGGTGGCGGGCCGCGACGCTCGCTGCTGCTGTCGGCAGCGCCCGGCAGGGCGGTACCGGTTACCACGCGTTCGCCGGCCTTGAGTCCCTCAACGATCTGCACCTGGGCATTGGTATTGATGCCGATGCGCACCTGGCGCTCCTGCGCCTGGCCTTGCGCGTCCAGCACGCGCACGGTGTAGCGGCCTTGAGCATCCTTTGCGCCCAGCGCCGTGGAGGGCACCACCAGCGCGTCCTTGGCCTCGGAGAGCACGATGTTGACCTGGGTGGTCATCGAGATGCGCAGCTTGCCATCGGGGTTGGGCAGGTCCAGCAAGCCGTTGTAGTAGATCGCCGTGGAGCTGGCGCTGCTGCTGGTACTGGCCGTGGTACTGGTGGCGGTGTCGTCCTGCAGGATCGAGTCCGGCGCCGGTTCGATGGCGCGCAAGGTGGTGCGGTAGCGGTGGTCGGGGTCGCCCAGGATGGTGAAGAACACCGGCAGGCCAGGCTTGACGCGCACCACGTCAGCTTCGGAGATCTGCGCCTTGATGGTGACCGTATCCATGCGCGCCACCTTGATGATGGTCGGGGTGGACTGGTTGGCGTTCACGGTCTGGCCTTCCTGGGCCACGATGGCCACCACTTCGCCGTCGATGGGCGCAGTGATGCGGGTATAGCCCAAATTCAGCCGCGCGGTGTCGACCTTGATGGCGCCATCCTTGATCTGCGCCTGCAGGGCGGCGATGTCGGCGCGGGTGGTGTTGAGGGTGGCTTCTGCGCTCTCGAAGTTCTCGCGCGAGCTGGCGTCCCCGGCCAGCATCATCTGTTGTCGCGCATAGGCCAGCTGGGCCTGCTTCAGGCTGGCTTCCTTGGCACGCAACTGGGCCTGCAGGTTCTGCAGCGAATATTCGGCGCTGGCCAGGGCATTGGCCTGGGTCAGGGAATCGATCTCGGCCACCAGCTGGCCCTTCTTGACGCGCTCTCCCAGGGCCACCTTGAGCGACTTGATCTGGCCCGATACCTGGGCACCCACGCTGACCTGCTTGTAGGCCTTGACCGTGCCGCTGGCCAGCACCACGTCCTGGATGTCGGCGACGGTGGCGACGGCGCTCAGGTAGCTGGGCGGTGGCGGCGGAGTGAGCCCACGGTGTACCAGGTAGCCACCGGCCAGCAGGACGGCGAGACTCAGGAAGATGATTTTGGGACGGCGGAAGTAGGCAAAGTTCATGCGAAAAAATGAGAGTCGGCCTGAGCGTTGGCCGCGCGCAAAGGCGTCATTGTGAGGCTGGCGGCGCGCGCCGTGTGTCAGAAGACGTAAATGTTGTGACAGCGGGGCGGTCGCTTACGGTTTGGGCAGCGCATTGACCGGCGGCACGCTGCCCAGCAGGCGCACCATCTCGATGCCATCGGCGAGGAAGCGCTGCAAGGGGGTGAGCATGTAGGGCAGGGCGAAGGCGATCAGGATGAAGCCCGCCAGCATGGTAATCGAAAAACCGATCCCGAACAGATTGAGCTGCGGCGCCGCGCGGGTGAGGATGCCCAGCCCGAAGTTGGTGATGAGCAGGGCGATGAGCAGCGGCAGCGACAGCTGCACGCCCATGCTGAACACCTTGGCGCCCCACAGGGCCAGTTCGTGGAAGCCTTCGGTGGTGATCGGCACACCCGTGATGGGCAGCGTATGGAAGCTCTCAGCCATCGCCTGCAGCAACAGCAGATGGCCATTGAGGCTGAGGAAGACCATGGTCGCCAGCAGCGAGAAAACCTGGCTGATGGCGGCCGTACGGCCCTGGGTCTGGGGATCGAAGAAGGCCGCAAACGACAGGCCCATGGTGGAACTGGTCAGTTCGCCCGCTGCCTCCACGGCGGCAAATACCACCCGCATGGCAAAGCCCATGGACAGGCCGATGAGCAACTGTTGCAGCAGGATCAGCAAGCCCGTCATCGACATCGGATCGATGGCCGGCGGAATCGGCACGTCCGGCGCCAGCACTACGCCGATGGCGATGCCCAGCAGCACCTTCACCAGCATGGGCACGCTGGCGCTGCCGAAGGGCGGGGCGATGGACAGCAGCCCGAGGATGCGCGTGGTCGGCCAGATGAACATGGCGACCCAGGCATAGAGTTGCTGGCTGGTGAAGGTAAGCATGGAGAAAGAGACGCCGGGCCGCAGCCCCGCGCACAGCCTACTGGACCATGGCGGGGATGCCGCTGAACATGGTGTGCATGTAGTCGAGGATGATGGTCAGCATCCAGGGGCCGGCGATGATCAGGGCCAGGAACACGCCGACCAGCTTGGGAATGAAGGCCAGGGTCTGTTCATTGATCTGGGTCGCCGCCTGGAAGATGCTCACCACCAGCCCGATGATGAGGGCCGTGGCCAGCATGGGCGCGGCCAGCAGAAGGGTGACTTCCATGGCCTGGCGGCCGAGGGTCATGACGCTTTCGGGTGTCATAGGGATCTTTGCTCGGGCTAGTAGAAACTCTGGGCCAGGGAACCGATCAGCAGCTGCCAGCCGTCCACCAGCACGAACAGCATCAGCTTGAAGGGCAGCGAAACGATGGCCGGTGACATCATCATCATGCCCATCGACATCAGGATACTGGCCACCACCATGTCGATGATGAGGAAGGGGATGAAGATGGCAAAGCCGATCTGGAAAGAAGTCTTCAGTTCACTGGTGACGAAGGCCGGGACCAGCAGGCGCAAAGGCACGTCCTCAGGGCCCTGCAGCGCGGGGCCGCGAGACAGCTTCACATACAGCGCCAGATCGGACTGGCGGGTCTGCTTGAGCATGAATTCCTTCAGGGGCGCGGCCCCCTTGTCGAGCGCTTCCATCATCTGGATCTTGTTTTCCGCAAAGGGCTGGTAGGCCTCGGTATAGATGCGGTCGAACACCGGGCTCATGACGAAGAAGGTCAGGAACAGCGACAGCCCCACCAGCACCTGGGTGGGCGGCGTGGACTGCGTGCCCAGCGCCTGGCGCAGCAGCGACAGCACGATCACGATGCGGGTGAAACAGGTCATCATCAGCAACGCCGCCGGAATGAACGACAGCGAGGTGAGGAACAGCATGGTCTGGATCGGCAGCGAATAATTCGTGCCGCCGCCCGGAGCGGGCATGCTGTTCAATGCCGGCAGGCCTTGCTGGGCCGAGGCCGCCAGGGGCAGGCACAGCAGCGCCATCCACCAGTAGCGGCTGCGCAGGAGCGCGCCGGACCGGCGGAGCAGGGAAGAGAGGATGCCTTGCGGCTTAAGGTGTGCTGCCATCATTACCCGCACGGTCGCCGTTGCCGGCGCCGCCATTTCGTTTATCCATGGTGTGCTTGAGCCAGGTGGCGAAGGCCGGTCCGGCCGCGGCCGGCCGGTCAGCCACGCCTTCCTGGCGCGGCAGGGTGGCCAGGGCATTGACCCGGCCGGGGGCGACGCCGACCACGATCCATTGCTCGCCCACTTCGACCACCATCACCCGTTCGCGCGTACCTACCGATACGCCCCCGACCACCTTGGCCACGGCATTGCCACCCATGCTGTGGGCCAGGCCAAAACGTTTGAAGAGCCAGGCCACCCCGGCCATCACGGCCAATACCGCGATCAGCCCGAAGAGCATGGTAAAAACGCTGCCGGAGGAAGAGGGAAGAGAAGTGCTGGCTGCGGCCGCTGCCGGGGCTGCCGCCGTTGGTGCTGCTGCGCTTGCCGGTGCCGCCTGGGCTGCAGCGCTGCCGGCTGCAGGGGCCGTCTCGGCCCAGGCCTGGGCGGCTGCGACCAGGGTGCCGCCCAGCAGGAGCCAGGCCGACATCAGTGCCGGACGCATCCGGCACCAGCGCTGCGACATCGATGCTGCGTCAAAACGTCTCATCAAAACAAAGGCCATCCCGCTCAGCGGTTGAGCTTGCGGATGCGTTCTGCCGGCGTGATGATGTCGGTCAGGCGGATACCGAACTTGTCGTTGACCACCACCACTTCGCCTTGGGCGATCAGGCAGCCGTTGACCAGCACGTCCATCGGTTCACCGGCCATGCCGTCGAGCTCCACCACCGAGCCCTGGGCCAGCTGCAGCAGGTTCTTGATGGCGATCTTGGTGCGTCCCAGTTCCACGGTCAGCTGCACCGGGATATCGAGGATGAAGTCGATGTCGTTGGGGGTATTGGTCTTGATATCGGCGGCACTCAGGTCCTTGAAGACGGTGGCCATCGCGGGAGCCGCGCTGATACCTTTCTCGTCTTCCATCTCGCCTTTTTTCTGCGCCTCTTCAGCCTGGGTCTGCTCGGCCATGGCCGCGCCCCACGGATCGTCCTCCGCCGCGCCTGCGCCTGCTACGTTCTCATCAGCCATTACTAATCTCCTTGAAAGCTTTCCGGTGTTTCTTGATGGGTGATGGACAGCAGTTTTTCAACGCGCAACGCGTATTGGCCATTGGACTGGCCGTAGCTGCATTCCATCACCGGTACGCCGTCAACCTGTGCCTCGACGGTCGTATTGGTCTGCAGCGGAATGACGTCGCCGACCTGCATGTGCAGCAGATCGGTGAAATTGACTCGGGCGGTCCCGAAATTGACGATCAGTTCAACCTCTGCGGTCTGGATCTGCTGCTTCATCAGGCGGATCCAGCGCTTGTCCACTTCCAGTGCCTCGCCCTGCATGCTGCTGGTGAGGCGGTCACGCACCGGCTCGATCATCGAGTAGGGCGTGCAGATGTGGATCTCGCCCGACACCGGCCCCAGCTCGACGGTGAAGGTGGTCGAGACCACCACTTCGTTGGGCGTGGCGATGTTGGCGAACTGCGTATTCATTTCCGAGCGAATGAATTCGAATTCGATCGGATAGATCGGTTCCCACGACTTGGCGTAGGTCTCGAAGGTGATCTCCAGCACGCGCATGATGATGCGCTGCTCGGTGGGCGTGAATTCACGGCCTTCGATGCGGGTGTGGAAGCGGCCATCGCCGCCGAACATGTTGTCCACCAGCATGAACACGAACTGCGGGTCGAACACCACCAGCCCGATACCGCGGAAGGGCTTGATGTGGACCAGGTTCAGGTTGGTCGGCACCACCAGGTTGCGGATGAATTCGCTGTACTTGGACACCTTCACCGGACCGACCGAGATTTCGGCGGTACGGTGAATGAAGTTGAACAAGCCGATGCGGAACAGACGCGCGAAACGCTCGTTGATGATTTCCAGCGTGGGCATGCGCCCGCGCACGATGCGTTCCTGCGTGGCCAGGTTGTAGGTACGTACCGTACCAGGAGCTTCTTCGACGATTTTTTCTTCGTCTTCATCTCCCGTCACGCCCTTCAAAAGGGCATCGACTTCTTCCTGTGATAGAAAATGCTCGGCCATGGTCGACGATCTCTGACTTCGATACGGTGTTACTGCTGTTGGATCACGAACGAGGTGTAGAACACGTCGGTGATCTGCGGTCCCTTGCCCTTGCCCGAGAACGGTTCGCCCAATTGGTCGATGATCTCGTCGGTCAGACGGCGCTTGCCTTCGCTGGTGAGCAGCTCCGAGGCCTTCTTGCTGGACAGCACCATCAGCAGGCGGCTGCGCACTTGCGGCATGTAGAGCTTCAAGGCTTCAGCGGTCTGGCCGTCCGGCACTTGCAGGGTCATTGCCACTTGCAGGTACTGGTCGCCGGTTTCCTGCTGCAGGTTCACCACGAAGGGTTCGATCACCACGAAGGTCGGTGCCTTGGCTTCGACCTTCTCTTCAGCGTGATCCTCACCCTTCTTGCCCTTGCCACCCATCATGAAGAAAGCTGCGGCGCCGCCGATGACCAGCACCAGTACTGCACCCACGATGATGAACAGCATCTTCTTGCTCGACTTTGCCGGTGCTGCTTCTGCTTCAGCTCCCTTGGCCGGGGCTTTTCCTTTTGTTGCCATCTACTATTCCTTTCAGTTCGTCTGCGCGGGTTGGGGGCTTATCTGCTTATCGGCAGGCAAATCGCATTGTTGAGTCCTGCGCGGACGAAAATTGCTTATTTTTTAAGGTTTGCGGCGCCAGGCACGACCCGGCGCTCAGGCGAAGGTATCGACCAGTCCGAGTCCGCTGGTGGTGGCCGTTGCCGCAGTGGTCCCGTTGAGGGCCACATCGCCTTCCTGCTCCTTGCCGAAGCTGCCCGGGCTGCCGCTGCGGGCCTGCTGCTGGCCGTTGCCGGCACCTTGCTGCTGGTTGGGCATGCCGGTCTGGACATTGGCCTGGCCAAGCTGGATGCCGGCCTGGTCCAGCATTTCGCGCAGCTTGGGCATGGCCGCTTCCAGCGCTTGCTTCACTTCGGGCTGGGCGGTGATGAAGGTGGCGTCGGCCTGCTGGTTGTGCACGTTCAGCACCACCTGCATGGGGCCCAGGTCGGGCGGATTCAGGCTCAGCGAGGCGCTCTGCATGCCGGCGGTCGCCATCCAGGTGATCTTGGTGCCCAGGGCCTGGTTCCAGCCGGCACTGCCGACGTTGGACTGGATCTTGTCGCTGTAGGCGGGGGTGAACACGGCCTGCGGCTGACTGGTCACTGCGGCTTGCTGCATCGCCGGCAGCACCACCGGAGTCGGCACGGCCGGTGCGGCATCCTGCTTGGCGGCCGGCGCGGCAACCTCGGGCGTGGCCTTGTTCAACTGGGCGCGGCCGGCCAGGGTGCTGGCATCTTCCTTGGGCTCGGCCTTGGCAGCAGCGCCCAGGTCGATGGCCGGCTTGGCGTCCTTGGCGTTGCTGGCCTGCGGAGCTGGATTGGCTTCGGTATTGCTCTTGCGGGCCAGTTCGCTGGCGGCGGATTCCTGCTTGCCCTTGGCGGCGGCCATGGCATCCTGCAGCGCGGCCGGATCGATCTTGCCTTGCTTGTCGTCGGCCAGCGCCTGCTGCTGGTCGCTCAGGGACAGCTTGCCGCTGCCGCGCTTGGCCTGGGCCAGCAGGTCAGCCTCGCTGCTGTCACCCTTGGCCTTGCCGTCAGCGACCGGCTGGACTGCGTTCTGAGCGATGTTGGCGACCAGGGCCAGCAGTTCGGCCGAGGCTTGGGTTGCGGTGTCGCTGCCGTCCTCGTCTTCGTCCTTGTCGCTGACCTGGCTGCTCTGGTCGCTGCCATCGTTGGCGGCGTTCTTGCTGGCATTATTGGCCGCACTCTGGCTGGTTGCTGCCTGGTTGGCTGCAGCCTGCCTGGCGGCGGCCTGGGCATTGGCGGCCTGGTTCTCGGCGTTCTGCTGGGCCTGGCGCGCTTGCGCCTGGTTGTCCTGCACGCGGGTATTGACCTGGCTGTTGAGCACCTGGTTGAAGGGCACATCGGCCGAGAAGCTGTCGGCCGGATTGCCCGAGCGCGAACCCGTGGCGGCCTGGGAGCCGGTGATCACGTTCAACAGCGGCAGGGAAGTGTTCATGATGGTGGCCTGTCGGTAAATGCGGTCTGCTGCTCTAGGATGCTGTTTGCGGTTCTTCGCTTGCGCGGTGTCGGTTTCGGTCTTGCCTGGCTGGCCGCCTCAGCGGTCAGCGCTTGTAGAAGCTGATGCGGGCGGCATGCTCGTCCATGGACTTCTGGTCTCGCTTATTTTCCTTGCGCATTTCCTGGTCGCGCGCCCGCGTGGCCAGTGTGTCGTAGGACATGCGCTTGCGCTCGCAGGCCTGCCATGCGGCGCGCGCTTCGGCCACGCGCTGCTGGCTGCTTTTTACCACGTTGACCTGGCCGTCGATGGCGTTGTCGATCTTTTCCAGGAACAGCTGGAAATTGCGATACGCCAGGGCGGTCAAGCCATTGGTCAGGGTTTCCTGGAAGCGCGCAGCGTAATCGTCGCGGTATTGCTGCAGGATGCCCAGCTTCTGTTGCGCTTCTTCACTCACGCGAATAGCCCGGCCGAGGCGTTTGGTCGCTTCGTCGGTCTCTTTGGTCGCCAATTCGATCAGCGTATCAAGTGCGGAGGGGGTAGCCATGATCACTCTGATTATATTTTTGAGGATGCGCGCTCAATCACCCGAATAGAGCGGTAAGTTGCCTCAAGCTCTCTGATACATCGGCTTGCTCATGGATGCCCTGCTGCAAAAAGGACTCCATTCTTGGCAACAAGGCAATAGCTTCATCCAGTACCGGATCGCTGCCGGCGGCGTACGCGCCGACGCTGATGAGGTCGCGGTTGCGCTGGAAACGTGAATACAATTGCTTCAGGTGCCGCGAACGCCGTTGATGGTCGGCATCCGTGATGCTGTGCATGGCACGGCTGATGGACTGTTCGATATCGATGGCCGGATAGTGGCCCGCTTCGGCCAGTTGGCGGTTGAGCACGATGTGGCCGTCCAGGATGGCGCGGGCGGCATCGGCGATCGGGTCTTGCTGGTCGTCGCCTTCGGTGAGCACGGTGTAGAAGGCGGTGATGGAGCCGCCACCTTCATCGCCATTGCCGGCGCGTTCCACCAGGGCCGGCAGCTTGGCAAACACGGAGGGCGGATAGCCCTTGGTGGCCGGAGGTTCGCCGATGGCCAGGGCGATTTCGCGCTGGGCCATGGCGTAACGGGTCAGCGAATCCATGATCAGCAGCACATCCTTGCCCTGATCTCGGAAATACTCGGCAATGGAGGTGCAGTACGCAGCGCCCTGCAGGCGCATCAGCGGCGGGGTGTCGGCGGGCGCGGCCACCACGACCGAGCGCGCCAGGCCTTCGGCGCCGAGGATCTGCTCGATGAATTCTTTCACTTCGCGGCCACGCTCACCGATCAGGCCGACCACGATCACGTCCGCGCTGGTATAGCGCGCCATCATGCCCAGCAGCACGCTCTTGCCCACGCCGGAGCCGGCGAAGAGGCCCATGCGCTGGCCACGGCCGACGGTGAGCATGGTGTTGATGGCGCGAATGCCGGTGTCCAGAATGTCGCGGATCGGTGCGCGTCCCAGCGGGTTGGCGGCACGCACGGCCAGCGGGGCCGAGCGTTCGGTATGCAGGGGGCCGAGATTGTCGAGCGGGCGGCCGGCCCCGTCGAGCACGCGGCCCAGCAACTCGTCGCCGACCGGCAGGCGGCGGCTGTGCTCGTCGGCACGGCGCGGGGTGAAGCTGATGGGACCGGTGCGGGGAGGCGGGCGGACCGGTTCGACCGGATAGACGCGGGTGCCGGGGACGATGCCTTCGACATCGCTCTGGGGCATCAGGAACAAACGTTCATCCTGGAATCCCACCACTTCGGCTTCGATCATCATGCCGTTGGGCAGCGGAACATTGCAGGGGCTGCCTACAGGAAGCTTCAGTCCGACCGCTTCCATCACCAGGCCGGCCACGCGCGTGATGCGTCCGGCCGTGCGGGTAGGCTCGGCCATGGCGACCAGGCTGCGACAGTTGTGCAGGTAGGCTTGCCACAGGCTGCTATGGGAAGGCATCGGGGAGTTCATGCGGGTCTCCCGTTCAGGTAGCAATCACGTCGGGTGAATCATTCCAGCCAGTCGAGCTGCTTGGACAGCGACTCGCCCAAGCGCTGCCAGCGCGTCTGGGTGGTGGCATCGATCTGGTTGGTGCGGGTTTCAACACGGCAGCCGCCGCGTTCGAGCTGGGCGTCTTCCTCGATCTTCCAGCCTTGCTGGGCCAGTTCCTCGCCCAGGTGCTCGCGTACCAGGGCCGCATCTTCCGGGTGCAGCGCCAGGCTGGCCGGCAATTGCAGCACCGGCAGGGCGTGGATGGCCGCGCTCACGGTAGGCAGGATCAGTTCGGGGCGCACGTTCAGGGCCGTCTTGAGCATGGACTTGGCCAGGTCCAGCGCCAGGTCCAGCAGTTCGGGCGCCATCTTTTCACTGCACTGCGAGACTTCGGTGCTGAAATTGACCGCAATCTGGCGGAAGTGCTGGATGATTTCGTTGACTTCCTGCTGGCCTTGCTGGAGCCCGGCCACGTAGCCTTCGGAGCGGCCGGCCTGCAGGCCGTGTTCGCGGCCCTCGGCAAAACCTTCCTGGCGGGCGGCCTCGCGGATGGCATCGAGCTGCTCGGCCGTCAGCTGCGGGACCGGTGGTGGTTCTTCGAGGAATTCTTCTTCCTCGGGCAGCGGTTCCGGTTCCGGTTCGGGTTCTTCGTTGAACGACGCCAGCTCCCATCGCTGGTAGGGCGTCATCTCTTCCTTGGGAATGATCTTTGCACGCATGGCTTCTTTGACTCCTCAGGCCGGCATGCCGACGGCACCCTGCATCTGCCTCAACCGCATCAGACGAACGCGTCCTCGCCCTTGGCACCCAGCACGATCTGGCCTTCGTCGGCCAGGCGGCGCACGATCTGCAGGATGGCCTTCTGTTGCGCATCGACTTCGGACAGGCGCACCGGTCCCTTGGATTCCAGGTCTTCCTTCATCATCTCGGCCGCACGCTGCGACATGTTGGCGAAGATCTTGTCGCGCAGGCCTTGCGAGGCACCCTTCAGGGCCACGATCAGCGACTCGGACTGGACTTCGCGCAGCAGCAGCTGGATGCCGCGGCCGTCGATGTCGATGATGTTCTCGAAGACGAACATTTCGTCCATGATCTTCTGTGCCATGTCCTCGTCGTAGGAGCGCAGGTTGTTCATCACTGCGGTCTCGTTCTCGCCCGACATGAAGTTGAGGATTTCGGCCGCGGTGCGGATGCCGCCCATCTGTTGTTTCTTGAGGCTTTCGTTGCCGGTCAGCAGCTTGGTCAACACGTCATTGAGTTCGCGCAACGCGGCCGGCTGCACGCCGTCCAGGGTTGCAATACGAAGGATGACGTCGTTGCGCAAACGTTCCGTGAAATTGTTGATGATGCCGCAGGCATGGTCGCGCTCGAGGTGGACCAGGATGGTGGCGATGATCTGCGGGTGTTCGTTGCGGATGAGCTCGGCCACCGACTGCGCGTCCATCCACTTGAGGCTTTCGATACCGGAGGCATCGCGCCCGCCCAGGATGCGGTTGAGCAGGGAAGTGGCCTTGTCGTCGCCCAGGGCCTTGGTCAGCACGCTGCGGATGTATTCGTCCGAATCCAGGCCCAGCGAGGAGGCCTGGCCGGTCTCGGCGACGAAGGCTTCTAGCACTTCGTTGATTTCCTCGAAGCTGACGTTGCGCAGGGCCGACATGGCCGCGCCGAGCTTCTGGACCTCTTTCGGGCCCAGGTATTTCATGACTTCGGCGGCCTCATCCTCGCCCAGGGCGAGCATGAGGATGGCACCTTTCTGAACGCCGTCGTTACTCATTGTTCACCCATGACTTGATGATGCTTGCCACCAGCTTCGGATCATTCTTGGCCCACTGCTTGGCGGTTTCCAGATTGGCCTTGTACTGTGCGCGTTCGTCCACTGCCGGCTCGCCGGAGAGGTTGACGATGGCGTCCGGATCGTCCGGATCGAAGCCGGCGGCAACCGCGGCGGCAGCGGCGGCGGCTTCGGCCTCGGCCTTTTCCTTGGCCAGGCGCTCGCGCTCTTCGCGGCCCGACAGCTTCCAGACGATGGGGCGCAGCACACGGAAGTAGAGGAACAGCAGGACCGCAGCCACCAGCACGTACTTGCCGATTTCCTTGGCCAGTTCGATCATGCCCGGCTGCTTCCACAGCGGCACTTCCGGTTCCATGTCGGTGCTGAACTGGGTATTGACCACGTTGAGCGAGTCGCCGCGATCCTTGTTGTAACCCATCGCTTCCTTGACCAGGTCGGTGATCTGATTGCGCTCGGCCTCGGTCAGGGGGCGCATCACGATCTTGCCGGTATTGTCCAGGGTGCGCTTGTAGTTCACCACCACGGCCACCGTCAGGCGGCGCACGCCACCCATGGGTTGCTGGGTATAGCGGACCGTTTTGTCGACCTCGTAGTTGATGGTCTCGTCCTTGCGCGAGTTGCCGCTGGCCGCAGGCGTCGGGGCCGCGCCATTGGGCGTGGCTGCCGTACCATTCTGATTGGCCGCGCCGTTGGCGGCCGCCGGATTGACGATCTGCGCGGTGGCCGGGGCAGGGGGTTGATTGGTCAGTGCGCCCGGTACGCCCGAGGTGCCCGACGTGGCGCTGTTGGCCTCGCTGCTCTGCTTGCTGCGTACGGCGGCAGTGTCGCGGGTCTGGTTGGGCTTGTAGGCCTCCGAAGCCTGCTCGCTGCGGGAGAAGTCGACATCGGCCGTTGCTTCGGCACGCACGTTGCCGTTGCCGACGATGGGGGCGATGATGGATTCGACGCGCTTGACGATGTCCTGCTGCATGTCCTGGACATACTTTAGCTGGGTCGGGTCGAGCGTGTTGGTCTGGGCTTGCTTGGTGGTGTCGGAGAGCAGGTTGCCGTTCTGGTCGACGATGGTCACCGCCTTGGGTGAGAGCTCAGGCACGCTGCTGGCCACCAGGTGGACGATGGCGCTGACTTGCTGCTGGTCCAGGAAACGGCCCGGGTAGAGGCTCAGGATCACCGAGGCAGTCGGCTTCTGCTGGTCGCGCACGAACACCGAGGCCTTGGGCAGGGCCAGGTGGACACGAGCGGTCTGGACCGACGCCAGGGATTGCACCGAGCGTGCCAGTTCGCCTTCCAGCGCGCGCTGGAAGTTGACCTGCTCCAGGAACTGGGAAATGCCCAGCTTCTGGTTTTCCATCAGTTCGAAACCGACGTTGCCGCCCTTGGGCAGGCCTTGCGAGGCCAGCTTCAGGCGAGCGTCATGCACCATGTTCTCGGGGACCAGGATGGCCGTGCCGCCGTCCGAATACTTGTAGGGCACGTTCATCTGCTGCAGGGAGGCCACGATGGCGCCGCCGTCGCGGTCATTGAAATTGGCGAACAGGACGCGGTACTCGACCTTCTGGCTCCACAGCCAGATGCCGGCCATCAGCGCCAGGGTGGCAGCGGCAGCAATGATGAGCAAGATGCGCTTGCCCTGCGGCGAACGGGCGTAGCCCATCATGCCGCCTTGTGCAGCCTGCCCCTGGGGCATGCCCTCGGGATTGCCGAGTTCGCCCGGATTGTTGGTTTCGCCGGTCATCGTGCCGTCGGCTGCTACCGCCATGATTTCCCCTCTGGCGTTCCCTCGATTGCCAGCTTGATAAAGACTTTGATCACTGCCTACCTTTGTGAGGTTTTTTGCTCAGTGTGGATTGTCCGTTGACAGGAAGAATTTGATCGCCCGAACAGAATGGCAAATTCCCCGCTTATTGGGGTGTTTTGTCAATGCGGCAGTGTTAAGGTGCTGCTGTAGTTGGCGGAAGTGCGTGTTGTACTTTTGCCAAGCGGCAAAAAATGAACTCAAGAGGTGGGAAATGGCAATCGACAGCGTGATTGATACCAGCAAGATCGAGGCAATGGTCGCCCAGTTGAAAGCGGCCGCGGCGCGCGCCCAGGGTGGCGTGGCTCCGGTCCAGAGCGGCGTGGCGGCAGAAAAGCCGGCGCAGCGCGTGGACTTTGCGGACGTACTCAAGGGTGCGATCGACCAGGTCAATGATTCCCAGCAGAAGGCCGCAAAGATGTCGCAGGCCTTTGCCATGGGCGATGACAGCGTAAACCTGTCGGATGTGATGATTGCTTCCCAGAAGGCGAGCATTTCCTTCCAGACCAGTATCCAGGTGCGCAACAAGCTGGTCTCGGCTTATCGTGACATCATGACCATGCAGGTGTGAATTTTCTGGCAATGGGCCGGGCTGCTTGCCGGCGCGGCCTGCGATAACAAAACACCCCAGCGGCCGGCTATCCGGTGGCTGGGGTGTTTTGCTGTTGGGCGCCGCCGCACGGGCGCGCCGCTTACATCATGCCGGAGGCCTTGGCGTTCTGTTCGCGTTCCAGCTTGGTGATGAAGCGCTGGATGGCGGCCAGGACGGTACGCGGGATGTCGATGAACTGGCAGCCGAAGCGGTTGACCACCTTGCCGTTGGTCATCTTGAATTCCTTGCAGTCACGCACCTGCAGTTTGACCGAGACCAGGGTGTTGTCACCCAGCTCAAGCTGGCAGTCTTCGTACACGGCGCCCGGCGTAGAGGGCAGCAGCTTTTTCTCGTCGGTGATGCCGACGCCGCCGGCGCTGATGTTGTTGAGCAGCGTGACGACGGTGACAAACGAGCCATCGGCCTGGGTGATGCGGAAGGTGCAGCGCAGCGGCTTGGCGATGGGCGTGGGAATGCGGAAGTATTCGCGCCGTTGCAGGCGTACCAGGCTTTCCGGGATGCCGACCTTCAGGGCCGGGCGGCTCTGATACTCGACCTTGCGGGCACCGTCCACGTTGAAGGTGATGCGGATGCTGTTGTAGAGGGCTTCGAAACCGATGCGCTTGCTGGCCACGATGCTCTCGTTGAGCATGGCGCTGGGTGCTGCATCGATGATGAGCGAGTCGTCATCCTCATCGACTTCCAGAATGGAAGTGATCACGGATTCGGATCCGCCCTTGATCAGCAGGCTCAGGAGCTGGTTCTTCTCCATCATGCTGGTCAGCAGGGCAATGATCTCCCGCCGTGAATGAACCCGGTATGGGCTGTCGTCGTCGATCTCGTCGTTGTTAGCCATCTGTGCGTCGTGTACGTCGGAATTCAGCGAGTAGAATCGCTTTCCCCAGAGGAATTATTGGAATAGTTTGACCCTGTATCATACATCACAGACCCGCTTAATTGCATATTTTCAATACGATATAGCCAGGCCAGCAATTCAGCGACGGTGCGGTACAGGGCAGGGGGGATTTGCTGGTCCAGTTCGACCTGCATCAGCAGCGAGACCAGTTCCTTCGATTCGTGGACGTAGACGCCCGCATCGCGCGCCCGCGCGATGATGGCTTCGGCCACCAGGCCGCGGCCCTTGGCCACTACCTGGGGGGCTGCCTGGCTGGCGTTGTAGGCCAGGGCCACGGCATTTTGCAGGGGGATGTTAGGTTTCTCCATCGGCTTGCTTGACGATCAGGGAGTCGAGGGAGGTGCCGGCGGCGGCCATGGCGTTGGCAAACAGGCCAGTATTGCCGCGCAAGGCAGCGGCGGCGGCTTCATTGTCCGCTTTCACTTGGACGTGGATCTGCTGGCCAATCAGGCGAATCGAGGCCGATACGCTGCCCAGGTGCGCGAAATTGAAGCGCACCACGCTGTGCCAGCTGGGGGCGTTTTCTTCGTCGTTGCCGCGTGAGTCGGGATTGTCCTGGCCGTGTTCCTGGCTGATTTCCCATTCCATCTTCTGGCCCGGCCAGATCTCGCCATGCCAGACCACGCGCTGCTGTTCCAGCGCATTGAGCTGGAGGTTGATGATCTGCCCCAGCTGGTTCTGGGCCGGATCGCTGTCGTTGAGCAGGTTGATCTCGCCAGCGCTGCGAGCGGCCACCTGGGCTTGCGGCTCCTTCATGAGCTCTTCCGCGGGACGTTGGCCGGCGGCCCAGGCGGCGACATGGGATTCATAGAATACACCGCTGTAGCTGATGCCATCCTTGAGCGCAGCCGCCATCTGGTCGGCCGGGACGCTGGCTTTGGGCAGCAGCGGGGCAGGCGCATTGATATGGTCGGCCACGTCGCCTTGTTGCGAAGCGTGCAGCAAGTTGTCGATCAATCGTCCTGCGTGACTGAGTGTGGTCGTGGTGCTGGCCGGTGCGCCTGACTGGCCCTGGCGCGCGCCTTTGGCCTGGGCGTCGGCGGCGACATCCTCGTTCTGCGCGATCTGGCCGGCACCGCTGTCATCGCGCGTGACGAACTGCAGCGACTTCAGGTCCTTCTGCATGGCGCGTCCGGCCGTGCTCAAGGCGACCGAGGCGCTTTCCTCGTCAGGGCGAATGCTGCCTTCGTTGACCGAGAAAGTGGGGCGGGGATCTTTGGAGACCAGCGTCAGGGTCAGCGTATCGCCGACCTTGGCACTGTTGGGCAGCACCATGCGCGCGGCCGTATTGGCGATGCGTACCAGGAAGGTACCGTCGTTGAAGTTGGAGAGGATGCGGCCCGACATCTGCTGGCCGATGGCAATCTGGGCCAGGCGACTGAAGGCTTCCTGCCTGGCATCGGCAACCGAAACGACGGCAGTGGCCGCTTCGACTGGATTGACGGGCTGGACGGCGCTGGCGATATCGGCCCGCGGCAACATGCTCAACTACCCATGCCGTAGGTATTGAGGAGCTTCTGTTCGGTCTGGTTGCTTTGGATCAGCGCCGAGAGCTTGCGCAATCCGGGTTCGGTGAGGTTGCGGATATCGCGGTCGTCTTCCAGGATTTTCTTGATGATGTCGACCTTGCGATGGCGCAGCGGCTCGGAGAGCGTGATGTTTTCTTCACTGTTGCGCAGGCTGGCAATGTGCTGGCCGCACTGGGCCTCCAGCGCTGCCAGCAGATCCCAGTCGCCGGCGCGGGCGGCCGAACGCATCTCGTCGGTCAATTGCGAGATGGACTCGTAGAGGGCGATGACGTCATCACCGTTCATGTCAGTCAAGCCTTTGCAAAGCTGGGTTGGGCGCTGTCTTGCAGGAAAGCCATCTGCGGTGCCGATTGCGCGGCGTTGGGGCCGATCTGCTCCCAGGCCGAGCGGATGTCATCGAGAAGACCGTGGATTTCGTCCAGGATGGCCGGGTTGTTGGTGGCATTGGCCTCGAACAGCCTGCGGCTCATGTATTCGTACAGCGAATCCAGGTTCAGGGCCAGTTCGCCGCCGACTTCCTTGTTCAGGCTGGCGCGCAGGCCATTGTCGATGATCAGGATGGCCTTGGTGATGGATTCGCCCTTGTCCTTGATGTTGCCTTCGCCCATGGACTTCTTGCCCAGGGCGATGGCCACCAATGCGCCGTCGAAGAGCATGGTGATGAGCTTGTGGGGGCTTGCGGCGATCACGCCGGTTTCTACCCCGATATTGGCGTAGGCGTTGGCGCCGCGTTTCATGCTTCCGAACATGACGTTCTCCTATGTTCGCGGTAATGCTTCAACCGCTCTTGGCCAGGCTGGCCAATTGCTGGGTCAGGTAGCTCTGCGTGGACTGCATGCTGGCCAGGGTGGTGTTGAGGCGATTGAACTGGTTGGTGTAGTCGTCCTTCAGGTTCGACAAGCGCGTCTGCACCGTGCTTTGGCGATCCTGGTTGATCTTCAGGCTGGCCTGCAGACCATTGGTCTTGGAGGCGATGATGCCGCTGTCGCTCAGCAGGTTCGTCAGCAGGGTCTGCAACTTGGTGACGATACCATTTTTGGACGATGTAGTGTTGGTCGTATCCGGATCGGTGCCAGTGAAGAGATTGGCAATGCCGGCGAAATTGTTGGTGGTCGCCGTCGACAGCTTGGTGGCGTCCAGCGCCAGGGTGCCATCCTTCTGGAAGCTGATGCCGATGTCGGACAGGCTGCTGATGCCATTGCCGCCATCGACGTTGGCAAACAGGGTGTTGCGCAGCTGGTTCATGATGGTCTGCACCGACGATTCGCTGGCCAGCGGTGCCGAGTTGTTGGCCTGGCCCAGGGTGGTGGAGGGCGTCTGTGCAGTCATCCCGGCCACTGCTTTGGCCAGGGTGTTGTAAGCCGTCACGAAGCTGTTGGCTGCAGTAGTGATGCCTGAAGTGTCGTTGCTGATGTTCAGGGTGAAGTTGTCGGCCGAGGTGGTGACCTTGGACAGATTGAGCGTCACGCCGGAGATGACGTTTTCGACCTTGTTGCTGGTGCTGGTGACGGCCACGCCATCGATGGACAGTTTGGCATCCTGGGCCTTGAGCAATTGGCCCATGCCGCTCATGGTGAGGCCTGAATAATCGCCGGTACCGGTCAGGGAGACTGCCGCCGTGGCGCTGCTGCCGGTGGGGGTGAGGACCAGGTGGTTGTTGGTGCCGTCATTGCTGATGGAGGCGGTCACGCCCGCGCTGGCGCCGTTGATGGCGCTCATGACCTGGTTCAGGTCGATGTTGCCGCTGCCGTTGGCGGTGGGGTTGATGGCCACCGTGGTGTCGCCCACCTTCAGGTTCAGCGTGCCGGAAGTGTAGGTTTGGCTGGTGCTGACGTTGGGCGAGATGACGGTCCCGCTGGGGTCGGCACTGAAGACCGAATAGTTGCCGGTGCCGGTGATCTTGATGGTATTGGCCGCGCCGCTGTCCTTGGCAGTGATGACCAGGTGGTCGTTGGTGCCGTCGCTGACGATGGTGGCATTGACACCCGCATCGCTGCTGTTGATGGCGTCCCGCACGCCGGCCAGGGTATTGGTGGCAGGCTGGATGATGGCAGTCGAACCGGTACCGGTCTTGATGGCCAGGATGCCGTTGTCGAAGGTGGTGCCCGGTGCGATGCTGGCCGAGCTCAGTTTCTGCGTCTGCGCCAGTTGCGAGACCGCTACCGAGTAAGTGCCCGAAGCCGCCTTGGTGGCGTCACGCGGTGCCTGGGTCTGAGTCATGGTGCTCGGCGTGGAGCTCGACGGATCGTAAGCAAACGCGGACAGGCTGTTGTTGGCCGAAACCTTGATGGTGTTGGCGGTGCCGCCGGTGGTCGACTCCAGCACCAGGTGGTCGCCGCTGCCGTCGGTGGTAATGGAGGCGCTCACGCCAGCCTTGGAGGCGTTGATCGCATCGCGCACGCCAGCCAGGGTCGAATTGGCCTGCAAGGTGATGAAGGTCGGAGAATTGGTGCCTATCTTGATGGCGATCGAATCGCCAGCATTGTAAGTAGTGCCACTGCTCACGCCTGCGGATTGCAGCTTCTGCGCCAGGATTTTGGTCGAGTTGTCGCTGTTGACGTCAGCCGTGAAGGGATCGGTGGTCAGGTTGGTGCCGGTGCCGGCATTGCTTACCGAGCTCTTCTGGGCGCTGAAGCTGGCTGCGGTCAGGGCCTTGATGGCGGACTGATAACTCGACAGGGCACCCTTGAGGCTGCCATAGGCGGAGATGAGGGTGTTGTAGCTGCTGGCCTGGGTGGTCAGCGGGGTCAGCTGCGTCTGGCTTTCGGCCGAGATCAGTTGACTGACCAGGGTAGAGACATCGAGCGGGCCTGCCGATGTGGAAATGGTGCCGGTTGAAGTGGCCACGGTTCAACTCCTGAATCTTTGCGTGAGGCACAGCGCTGAGCAGTTATCCAGCGCGGTCAAGAGGAGATGGGCTCTCAAGTACGGCGTCGGGGCAGAGGGGGACGCTGTGCGGAAAACTATCTGAATCCGTTATGAACTGGGGTAGCCGAATCCGTCATGCGCAATGAAAGCACATTGACGCATGCGGTTGTTCGAGCCACTGCAGTTCGTACCAGACTCGAGGAAAAACTCAAGCCTTTTCCTTGATCAGCAAGCCTTGCATCTTGTCGATCGACTTGGCGATGGCGATCGCTTCTTCACTGGGAATCTGGCGAATCACGGTATCAGTTGCCGTATCGACCACCTTGATGATGGTTTTGCCGGTGTCCTGGTCTTTGGAAAAATTCAACGCGGCAGCATTGGCAGCCGCAAAATCATTCAATTTGCCCACGGCATCATTGAGTTCAGATTCGGTTGCGCGACGAGCTTCCGGGGTGGTCGCCGGTGCGACCGTCGATACCACGGGATCGGGCTTCTCGGCCGCCTTCGGCGCTGCATATGCAGTACCGGAGTCGCCAGCAGCGGTGATATTAAGTGGGGCAATCGACATGGTGCTACTCCCTTCCTTAAAGGAACGTGCGGAGAATAAGGCCTATCCCCCGCACGTCATCCTACCTAGCTATCTGGCTTATTTCAACAGCGAGAGGACCTGCTGCGGCGCCGAGTTGGCCTGCGACAGCATCGCGGTACCAGCTTGTTGCAGGATCTGCGCACGGGTCAGGTTCGCGGTTTCCTGCGCGTAGTCGGTATCCATGATACGGCTGCGCGACGCGGTGATGTTCTCGCTCGACACCTGCAAGTTGCTGATGACGGCGCTGAAGCGGTTCTGCACGGCACCGAACTCGGCACGCTTGGAGGAGATCAGGCTGATGGCCTTGTCCAGGTTCTGGATGGCCTTCTGAGCATCGCTCTGAGCGGACGGGTTGGCAACAGCTTGGTCCAGCGACAGCTTGGCGCTGTCAACGGCAGTCTGCAGGGACACAGCCGACGATGCCAGGGCGCTGGCCGACAGGGACGAACCGGTGGCGAACAGGTTGTCCAGATTGGCCTTGGCCGAGGTGTAGGCCGCTTGCGCAGTGCTCACGCCGGAGGTGTCGCCCAGACCGATGAGGCCCTTGGCGCTGGTGCCGATGACGGTAGCGATGGTGGAGTTGTTCGACAGGTCATCCAGGGTGATGGTGATCTGGTCGTTCAGCTTGTTGTCTTGCACGTTGGCACCGACCTGGAACGACAGGGTCAGGGAAGCCGACACGTTGGCCGACGAGGAGCCCACGCCAGCGGAGGCGCCTTGGCCCACGCCGGTGAACAGGTTTTGGCCGTTGAAGCTGGTGCCGTTCAGAACGCGGAACACTTCCTGCGACAGCTGGGTGTATTCGTCGTTGAGGGTCTTGCGGTCTTGCGCGCTGTTGGTGCCGTTCGAAGCTTGAACGGCCAGTTCACGCATACGCTGCAGGTTGTCGCCGACGGTCGACAGAGCGCCTTCAGCGGTTTGCGCCATCGAGATACCGTCGTTGGCGTTACGTTGAGCAACTGCCAGACCCTTGATCTGGGAGTTCATGCGGTCGGCGATAGCCAGGCCGGCGGCGTCGTCCTTGGCGCTGTTGACGCGCAGGCCGGAAGACAGACGTTGGATCGAGGTGTTCAGCGACGACTGCGACGCATTCAGGTTCCGCTGCGTATTGAGCGACGGAATGTTGGTATTAATGACTGCTGCCATGTTAATTCTCCTAAGATTTGAGACCGATGATCCGAGTTTCAGTGCCTAACGTTGGTCTTCTACCCATGAGCCCCAGGCGTTTCAACCTCTGTTGATTGCTTTATCGGGCAGTCTTGGAAAAAGTTTAGGGCTATTTGCAAAAAATCTTTTTCAAGGCTTTCCGAACTAAAACTGCGTGCTTTGAAAGTCCAAGCAAATCCTTTTTCGACGGCAATCCGGAAAACTTTAGCAAAATTGCTGTTGCGGCCAAGAAAAATGTTCTGAAAAGCAAAAACCGCCCCGAGGGACGGTTTCTGCGGAGTGACGAGGCTGCCGGGTTCGCTCAGCCTTGGGCTTTCTTCTGTTGCATGATGATCAACTCCTCGCCGACGCGCTTGAGCACCGAGTTCCAATCGCTGATGGCGGGCTGCCGGAACAGGCGCATGCCCGGGTACCAGGGGGAATCCTCGCGCTCATTGAGCCAGCGCCAGTCCGGGATATGGGGCAGCAAGACCCAGGTCGGATGGCCCAGGGCTCCGGACAAGTGGGCCACGGAGGTATCCACGCTGATGACCAGGTCAAGGTTGCTGATGACGGCAGCGGTATCGGCAAAGTCCTGGCAATCGTCGCCGAGGTTGAACACGGGGAGTTCGGCGGGCAGGGCCTTGAGGGCCTCCAGGGGCTTGCCTTTCTGCAAAGAGTAGAACTCCATGTTCGGCAAATCGAACAGTTGCTTGAAAGTATCCAGCGCAATGGAGCGGTGGCGATCGTTGCCGTGCTCAGGATTGCCGCCCCAGACCATGCCGATGCGCAGGTTGCGCTCGGATCTTGACATCGTGTTAATTTTTTCACGCCAGGTGGCCGCCAGGATGGGGTCGGCGGCCAGGTACCCCTCCGGATAGCGCGGGATGTCATCCACCGTGTGGGTCCGCATTGCGTAGGGCAGGCTCATGAGTACGTACGAGCAGTCGCAGGGCGGCAAGGGGTCGCTTTCCCGCACCAGCGTGATCTCCGGTGTGAAGGATTGGAACAGGCGGTACAAGGGATTCTTCACATGCACCGCCACGCGGGCGCCCTGGTCCATCACCAGGCGCACATAGCGCAGGAACTGGATGCTATCGCCGAAGCCCTGCTCGTGCATCAGCAGAATGTATTTTCCTGCCAGCGAGGACTTGCCGTCCCATTTTGGAATCAGCTCGAAGAGCTTGTGGATGAGGCGGTAGACGTGAGCCCGTTCCTTGGTGATCAGTCGGCTCTCATGGCACTCCCAGCCTTCTTCGAACTGCCCCTGCAGCAGCAGGGTCAATGCCAGGTTGTGCTTGGCGGTCGGATAGTTGGGGCGGATCGCCAGGGCCTTGCGGAAGTTGCCGATGGCATCTTCGCTGTCGCCGTGATCGTGCTGGATGGCGCCGATGTTGTTGTAGGTGAGGGCGTGCTTGGGGTCCAGGGCCAGGGCCTGGTTGAACATGCGCATGGCGTCGTCGAAGCGGTCGCCGGTGCTGAAATAGCTGGAGCCCAGCTTCACGTAGCCATTGGGATCCTTGGGCGCGATTTCGATGACGCGCAGCAAGTGTTCGTGGGCTTCCTGGATCCGGTTCAATTTCAGATAGGTGTCGGCGATCTTGTTATGGGCATAGGTGTCCTGGGGATCCAGGATGATGGCGGTCTTATGGGACTCCACTGCCTCGTTGTACATTTCCATGGCGTGGAGTGCCTCGCCCAGGGCTGTATGCGACGGTGCGAAGTTGATCTGCAGTTCCAGCGACTTGAGAATGATGGCTACGGCCTCGTTGAAGCGGTGCGCCTCGATCAGTGCGCGGCCCAGATGGGACAGGGGGCCGGGCGCATTGGGCTCGCGCTTGACGGCATCCTCGAAGTAGGCGACCGAGGCTTCCGGGTCGTTCTTTTCGTGCAGGGCATTGGCCAGGCCGATGCGTGCGGCGCGGTTTTCCTTGTCAATGGAGATGGCGTGCTCGTAGATGGCAATGGCTTCGTCAATGCGGTCCTGGTTCAGGATCGTACCGGCCAGGTTGCTCAGGTATTCAGCATTGTCGGGGTCGGCCTCGATGGCTTTGCGCAAATACGTTTCCGCCTCCGGGAACAGGCCCTCCTGCATGGCCACCAGTCCACGCGCGTGGTTGGCAAAGACCAGCTTGGGGGCTCTGGCGAGCACGGCCATGCAGAGCTTCTTGGCTTCCTCGGTTTTGCGGCTGTCCAGCAAGTCGAGGCTTTTGCGGATATCCAGCAGATCCTGCAGGTTGGACTTGGCGGCCGCCGGGGCCGGAATGTGTTTGCCGTGCTTGTTGCTGCTCTTGCGCGTCGACATCGAAAAGGGTCCTCTTGGTTGGGCGCATCGGTTGCGCCGGGCATAGCTATCCAGTCAGGATGATATGCGCAACCCGTCACAGGCGAAGAGGTGAATAGAAAGCAAAAAACCTCCGTTTTAGGCGGAGGTTCATGTATCAACAAGCGATGGGAGGCCTGCCGGGGCGCTTGTCCGGTAGCCGGGCCTGCACGCCGTGCAGGCTTCAGTTCCAGCTGCGCAGCAATCCCACGGCCAGTCCTTCGAGGGCAAACTGGTCTTCTTCCGGTTTGACGATGATGGGCTCGAATTCCGGGTTCTCGGGGAAGAGGGTGATGACGCTGCCGCTCTTCTGGTAGCGCTTGACCGTGACTTCGTCAGCCAGGCGGGCCACCACGATCTGGCCATTGCGCGCCTGGTCGGCACGCCGCACGGCCAGCAGGTCGCCGTCCAGGATGCCGGCATCGCGCATGGACATGCCACGCACCTTGAGCAGGTAGTCGGGCTTGGCCGGGAACATGGCCGGGTCGACCTGATAGGTCTTTTCCACGTGTTCCTGGGCCAGGATGGGCGAACCCGCCGCCACGCGCCCGATCAGCGGCAGGCTCAGCTGCATCAGGGCGGGATGGGGCAGGGCCATCTGGCGTGCAGTGCTGATACCTGCGGTGCCAGATTCGCGCAGGCGGATGCCGCGCGAGGTGCCGGGGGAAATCTCGATGGCGCCCTTGCGGGCCAGCGCCTGCAGGTGCTCTTCGGCGGCGTTGGCCGAACGGAAGCCCAGCTCGGCGGCGATCTCTGCACGCGTGGGAGGGAAGCCGGTGTTCTCGATGGCGTTCTTGATCAGGTTCAGGATCTGTTCCTGGCGCGCAGTCAGTTTGAGCATGAGGGTGGCCTTTCTCGGAGGGAAGGCTGTCTGGATGAACAGTCTGTATTTTTATACAGGTACAATCCTTGTGTCAACGGCAACATGCATATTCCGGTGCGGAAAAGGCACGCTTTCTTATTTATATAGAGTGCGCTGCAACTGAAGAATCTGGTTCTGAGCCGCTGGCGGCGATGTGCAGGGCCCGCGTTGTGGCCCTGCGGCCGCAGTGGCGTGACGCTGGCATTGCTGTCAGGACGGAAACCTAGTATGATCTCGGGTTTTCCTCTTCCCACACCCGTCTTGACGCCGGGGTGGGCGTCTTCAATAAGTCCATAAGGAGTCTACATGCGTCATTATGAAATCGTATTTATCGTCCACCCGGACCAAAGCGAGCAAGTGCCGGCGATGATCGAGCGTTACAAGGGCATCGTCACCACCCGCGGCGGCAAGGTCCACCGTGTCGAAGATTGGGGCCGTCGCCAACTGGCTTACCAGATCCAGAAGCTGGCCAAGGCTCACTACGTCTGCCTGAACATCGAAGTCGACAGCGAAACGCTGGCTGAAATCGAAACCGGCTTCAAGTTCAACGACGCCGTCCTGCGCCACCTGACCGTCAAGATGAAGAAGGCCGAAACCGGTCCTTCCCCCATCCTGAAGGCTGTGCAGAAGGAAGACGCGGCCAAGAGCCGTACCGAAGCACCGGCAGCTTAAGCGCTGCGACACCATAGCGGAGAGTGAACCAGCTTCAAGTCATCGCCAGCCTGGCCGAACGTGATGTATTGCGTTATACGCCGGCCGGTATCCCGATTGTCACTGCCAGGTTGCAGCATCAGTCGGAGCAGACGGAGGCAGGCATGAAGCGTCAGGTCGAATTCGAGATCGCGGCGCTGGCAGCGGGGGAAATCTCCGGTGCGCTCAACAGGGCGGCACTGGGTGAAGTCTTCCGGTTCACCGGCTTTTTAGCCCGCAGGAATCGCAATAGCAAGAGCGTCGTGTTTCATATCGTTGATTTTGGCCCGGTCGCGCCGGATTGAGCGGCGCAAGGTAGCCAAACAGACCTTACCCAATTTTTAGATACAGGAGCCAACCATGGCATTCGGTAAAAAGTTCGATAAAAGCAAGCTGAAAAACAAGCGCCAACAGCAAAACCCGCTGTTCAAGCGCAAGAAATTCTGCCGTTTCACCGCCGCTGGCGTTGAACAGGTCGATTACAAGGACGTGGACACCCTGAAGGACTTCGTCCAGGAAAACGGCAAGATCATGCCGGCACGCCTGACCGGTACCAAGGCCCACTACCAGCGTCAAGTTGACACCGCCATCAAGCGCGCGCGTTACCTGGCCCTGCTGCCGTACACCGATCTGCACAACGCCTAATCAGCGTCGAGAAATAGGAGAAAAACATGCAAGTCATTCTGTTGGAAAAAATCGTGAATCTCGGCGGTCTGGGTGATGTCGTGCGCGTCAAGGACGGTTTCGCACGCAACTTCCTGATCCCGCAACGCAAGGCCCGCCGCGCTACCGATGCAGCCATCGCTGAATTCGAAGCCAAGCGCGCCGACCTGGAAAAGGCTGCTGCCGAGAAGCTGGCCGCTGCCCAAGCCCAAGGCGAAAAGCTGACCGGCGCCACCGTGGAAGTGTCGCAGAAGGCCGGCGTTGACGGCCGTCTGTTCGGTTCCGTGACCAACTTCGACATCGCTGAAGCCCTGGGCAAGAAGGGTTTTGCTGTCGAGAAGTCGCAAGTGCGCCTGCCCAACGGTCCGCTCAAGACCGTTGGCGAACACCCGGTGTCGGTGGCTCTGCACACCGACGTGGTGGTCGACGTCACCATCGCAGTCAAGGGCGAGCAAGCGTAATACGCCTGTTTGCTGCAATTCGTTTTGCAATAAAAAAGCCGGGTTCGCCTGGCTTTTTTATTGTCAGTTGTGCAAAGGCATCCTGCCGCTGGCCATCTGCCTGGCGGGGTATGTCAATGGCTTCATATTGCATCCGTTCGCATGAAGCATCTGGTCGTGCAAAAACGTTCGGACGGACCTACGGCTTCACATCAGCAGGTTATAATGCGCGCCATGAAAGAATCGTCCCGCGGCAATCCAGAATTTTTCCGTGGCCAGAGAGAGTCATCGGACCCCCAGCTCGATGCGCTCCGTGTGCCGCCCCACTCCATCGAGGCCGAGCAATCGGTGCTGGGCGGCCTGCTGCTGGACAACGCAGCCTGGGACCGTATCGCCGACTTCGTCAGCGCTGAAGACTTCTACCGCTACGATCACCGCATCATCTTCGAGCACATCGTCAAGCTCATCAACAGCACCAAGCCTGCCGACGTCATCACCGTCTACGAAGCCATGTCCACCAGCGGCAAGGCCGAAGAGGTGGGCGGGTTGGTCTACCTGAATGCGCTGGCGCAAAATACGCCTTCTGCGGCCAACATCCGCCGCTACGCCGAGATCGTCCGCGATCGCGGCATCCTGCGCAAGCTCATTACCGTGGCCGACGAGATTTCCGGCAATGCCTTCAATCCGCAGGGCAAGGATGTGAAGTCCATGCTGGACGAGGCCGAATCCAAGATCTTCGCCATTGCCGAAGAAGGTTCGCGCGGCTCGCAGGGCTTCATGGAAATCCAGCCCCTGCTCACGCAAGTGGTCGAGCGCATCGACGAACTCTACAATCGCGACAATTCCAGCGACATCACGGGCGTGCCGACCGGGTTCATGGACCTGGACAAGATGACCTCCGGCCTGCAGCCGGGCGACCTGATCATCGTGGCCGGCCGTCCTTCCATGGGTAAAACGGCTTTCTCGATCAACATCGGCGAACACGTGGCCATCGAGTCGGGCCTGCCGGTGGCGGTGTTCTCCATGGAAATGGGTGGCGCGCAGCTGGCCATGCGTATGCTGGGTTCAGTCGGACGCCTGGACCAGCACCGCCTGCGTACCGGCCGCCTGCTGGACGAAGACTGGCCGCGCCTGACGCACGCCATCCAGAAGATGAACGATGCTCAGTTTTACATCGACGAAACGCCGGCGCTGTCGCCCATCGAATTGCGCGCACGTTCGCGCCGCCTGGCGCGCCAATGCGGCAAACTGGGGCTCATCATCATCGACTACCTGCAGCTGATGTCGGGCAACGGTGGCAGCTCTTCTGAAAACCGCGCGTCCGAAATCTCGGAAATCTCGCGTAGCCTGAAGGGCCTGGCCAAGGAACTCAATTGCCCGGTGATCGCGCTGTCGCAGCTGAACCGCTCGCTGGAACAACGTCCCAACAAGCGTCCCGTGATGTCCGACTTGCGCGAATCGGGCGCCATCGAGCAGGATGCTGACGTCATTTTGTTCATTTACCGTGATGAAGTTTACAATCCGGACTCGCCCGACAAGGGCACGGCGGAAATCATCATCGGCAAGCAGCGTAATGGCCCCATCGGCAGCATTCGCCTGTCCTTCCTGGGGATGTATACCAAGTACGACAACTATATCGGCAATCTGGCGCAGCCTTACGGCGGCGACTGATGCCAACGGCGGCGCGCCACCAGGGCGTGTCGCTGCACAAGGATCACGGGCGGCGTCGGGCCGCCCGTGTCATGCAAGGCGAACGGCTCCCAAGGCCGTTCGTGCAGGACCGGCAGGGCGGGGTACCGGCTTCCAAGGGGCAGCCGCAGGCCGGTTCGAAACGGCGCTTTACATGAGCGCTAACCATTGATGAGAGAGAAAAATGTTTGGACGATTGATGCCGACTGAAGGCAAATTCTTTGACCTTTTCAATCAGCATGCAGAGCTGGCGGTCAAGTGCGCGAAAGAAATGGTGGCGCTGATGACCAATTTCGACGACCTTGAAATTCGCGTGCACGCCATTGAAGCCGTCGAGAAGGAAGCCGACAAGGTCACGCACAATGCCATCGAACTGCTGCACAAGACCTTCATCACGCCGCTGGACCGCGATGACATCCACCAGCTGATCACCCGCATGGATGACATCCTGGACCTGCTGGAAGACGCGGCCCAGACCATCTCCCTCTACGACATCAAGGCCATCACGCCGGAAGCCAAGCGCCTGGCCGAGCTGTGCCTGTCCTGTGCGGAGAAGGTGCAGTCGGCCGTGGGCCTGCTGTCCAACATGGACAACTCGCGCCAGATCCTGTCGATCTGCCAGGAAATCGACCGCCTGGAGTCCGACGCTGACCACGTCATGCGTGCGGCCATGTCCAAGCTGTTCCGCGATGAACCGGACGTGCGCACCCTGATCAAGCTCAAGGCCATCTACGAAATCCTGGAAACCGTCACCGATCGCTGCGAAGACGTGGCCAACATCATCGAAGGCATCATCGTCGAAAACGCCTGATCTTCCGGCGTAGCGGCGATTCCCTCGATTTCCGACGGGGACGCCGCTGGTTTCATACAACGGTTTCCCCATGCAAACAATCCAAATCAGCTTACATATTCTCGCGTTGTTGATCGTCCTGGCCCTGCTGTTCGACTTCATGAACGGTTTCCACGACGCCGCCAACGCGATCGCCACCGTGGTCTCCACGGGCGTGCTGCGTCCGCAGACCGCCGTGGCCATGGCGGCCTTCTTCAACCTGGCGGCCGTGTTCGTGTTCCACCAGCTGCACGTGGCGGCTTCGGTGGGCAAGGGCACCATCGAACCGGCCATCGTTGACCAGTACGTCATCTTTGGTGCCCTGATCGGGGCCATCTTCTGGAACCTGGTGACCTGGTACTACGGTATCCCGTCCTCGTCCTCGCATGCCCTCATCGGCGGCCTGGTCGGCGCGGCCGTGGCCAAGGCCGGTACCGGCGCGCTGATCTCGGCGGGCCTGTTGAAGACGATTCTCTTCATCGTGCTCTCGCCCGTGCTGGGCCTGGTGTTTGGCTCGCTGATGATGCTCGTGGTGTCGTGGATCTTTTTCCGCTCCACACCACGCAAGATCGATGGCTGGTTCCGCCGCCTGCAGCTGCTGTCGGCCTCCATGTACAGCCTCGGGCACGGCGGCAATGATGCGCAGAAGACCATTGGCATCATCTGGATGCTGTTGATTGCCTCCGGCTATTCCTCTCCGGATGCGCCGCCGATGTGGGTCATCATTTCCTGCTATTGCGCCATCAGCCTCGGTACGCTCTTCGGCGGCTGGCGCATCGTCAAGACCATGGGCCAGAAGATCACCAAGTTGAAGCCGGTCGGCGGTTTCTGCGCCGAAACCGGTGGCGCGATCACCTTGTTCATCGCCACTGCACTGGGCATTCCGGTCTCGACCACCCACACCATCACCGGCGCCATCGTCGGCGTGGGCGCGGCGCAGAAGATGTCGGCCGTGCGTTGGGGTGTGGCCAGCAACATCGTCTGGGCCTGGATCTTCACCATTCCGGCGTCGGCCTTCGTGGCGGCGATCGCTTGGTGGATCGGCGTGCACGTGCTGTAACAAGCTGTCCGCCACGGTCGCTGCAAGCGCAGCGGCCGCCCAAAAGCAAAAAGCCACGTTTTCACGTGGCTTTTTGCTTTGATGCGGAAGAAAAGTGCTTACAACACGTCGCTGGCGTGATCGGCCAGGCGCGAGCGTTCGCCGCGCGCCAGGGTGACATGCCCGCTGTGCGCCCAGCCCTTGAAGCGGTCGACCACATAGGTCAGGCCGCTGGAGCCTTCGGTCAGGTAGGGCGTGTCGATCTGGGCGATGTTGCCCAGGCAGACGATCTTGGTGCCAGGGCCGGCGCGCGTGACCAGGGTCTTCATCTGCTTGGGCGTGAGGTTCTGGGCCTCGTCGATGATCAAGAACTTGTTCACGAAAGTGCGGCCGCGCATGAAGTTGAGCGACTTGATCTTGATGCGCGAGCGGATCAGGTCCTGGGTCGCAGCGCGGCCCCATTCACCGGCATCGCCATCGGACTTGTTGAGCACTTCGAGGTTGTCATCGAAGGCGCCCATCCAGGGGCCCATCTTCTCTTCTTCCGTGCCCGGCAGGAAACCGATGTCTTCACCGACCGGCACCGTCACGCGGGTGACGATGATTTCGTTGTAGAGCTTGGTCTCCAGCACCTGCGCCAGGCCCGAAGCCAGCGCCAGCAGGGTCTTGCCGGTACCGGCCTGGCCCAGCAGGGTGACGAAGTCGCACTCCGGGTTCATCAGCAGGTTCAGCGCGAAGTTCTGCTCGCGGTTGCGCGCAGTGATGCCCCAGACGCTGTTCTTGGCATGGCCGAAGTCGCGCAGGGTCTGCAGTACGGCGGTCTTGCCGTTGATCTGGCTGACCTGGCCGTAGAAAGCCGGTTCGCCATTCTTGGGTTCGATGAAGACGAACTGGTTGACCAGGAGCGAGGGCACGTACGGGCCGGTGACACGGTAGTAGGTGTAGCTGGTGCCGTGGCGGCTTTCCTGCCAGGACTCCATGCCCTTGCCATGCTTGTTCCAGAAGTCATCCGGCAGTTGCTGGATGCCCGAATACAGCAGGTCGGTATCTTCCAGAACGTGGTCGTTGAAGTAATCTTCCGCCGGCAGGCCGATGGCACGCGCCTTGAGGCGCATGTTGATGTCCTTGGAGACCAGCACCACCGGACGTTCCGGATACTGCTGGTCCAGCGCGCGGACCACGCCCAGGATCTGGTTGTCGGCCTTGCCCTCGGGCAGGCCTTCGGGCAGGGCGGCGTTCTGCAGCTTGGTCTGGAAGTACAGGCGGCCCTTGGCATCCTTGTTGCCCAGTTTGGACAGCGGGATGCCCAGGTCGATCGAGTCCTCGGCCACGTCCGATACCAATGCATCCAGCGAACGCGAGATCTGGCGTGCATTGCGCGCCACTTCGGACATGCCCTTCTTGTGGTTGTCCAGCTCTTCCAGCGTGACCATGGGCAGGTAGATGTCATGCTCCTCGAAGCGGAACAGCGAGGTCGGATCGTGCATCAGCACGTTGGTATCCAGCACGAACAGCTTGGACTTGCCCAGCTTGTCGGCCACGCGGCTGGTGGGCGACTTGGGACGGGCTTCTGCGCTCTTGGGAGCGGCTTTCGGTTTCTCGGCCACGGCGGCAGTCTTGCCGGTGATGCGCGCACGCGGCGCGGTGACCTTGGTGTCGGAGACGTCGGCAACGGCAACTGCAACTGCTTGGGGTGCAACTACGGCAGCGGAGGTTTCAACGAGTGTGATGTTCGGTTTGACGGGCTTGTTGCGATCGGCCTTGGGATAGTCCTCGGGAGACAGCATCGAAGCTGGTTTGCTCGGCATTTTGGGCAGGGGCATCAGGACCTCGGAAGTGGATGAAGAAAACACCGCTTTGTCAGAGCGAACAGGTGAAGCAATACATCAGACAGCAAAGAGCGGGATCTTGCTGCAAGGCCGGGCATGCCAATGAAATCCTTGCACCTGTGCTGCGGCGTAGCAGCCATTGCCGTACGGAGGGCAGACAGGGAATGGGCGAGGGCTTGATTGGCCTGGACGGCAGGGGTGGCAAAGTAAAAAGTAAAAAAGCCGTTTCGGCAGGCCACGGGCCTTAACCTGAAACGGCTTCCAGCAAACGTTTTTCTGTTTGAATTCAATGGCTTGTATCGTTTGACCGCATGGTTGGAACGCGTCGCAGAGACTTGCCAGGTACCCGCGCCGCGGCCTGAATCGATCGTTGCCGTCCGGAACCAGCTCGCCACAGCCGAGAGGGCTATTGCGCTGCAGTAACCGGACCGCTTGTCTCAGGAATCGAACTACATTCAGGCCAGGGTTTTGATGAAGGCCAGCACCTCATCCACGTGTGCAGGAACCTTCACTCCACGCCATTCTTTCACCACTTTGCCTGCGCCGTCAATCACAAACGTGCTGCGCTCCACGCCGCGAACTTGCTTGCCATACATGTTTTTCATCTTCATGACATCGAACATGGTGCACAGGGTTTCATCGGGGTCGGAGATCAGCTCGAAAGGCATGCCCAGCTTGCCCTTGAAGTTTTCATGGGACTTCAGGCTGTCGCGGCTGATACCGAAGATGTCGGTATTGGCAGCCTGGAACTGCGGATGCAGGTCACGGAACTGCATGCCTTCGGTAGTACAGCCGGGGGTGTTGTCCTTGGGGTAGAAGTACAGGACCAGGTTCTTGCCGCGATAGTCGGCCAGGTTGAAGGTCTTGCCACTGGTCATGGCGGCCGAGAAGTCCGGCACGGTCTTGTTCTGGAGGGATGGTCGGTCTGTCAAAGTGGCGCCCCGTAGGTGAAGTCTTGTTGGTGGATGGTTGGCGGGCCGGTTTCCCCGGCCCTGATAAAGCCAATCTGCTAGCCCTTGTGCAGCCTTACATGGCCTGCACGATCATCTCGCCCGACCGGCCAGGCAGTTCGCCCCAGGCGATCGGCAGGATGGGCAGGACGTCATTCTTGATGCTCTGGTAGTAGTCGCCCATGGAGACCAGTTCGTAGCCTTGGGCGCGCCAGCCGGTGAGCAATTGTTCGAAAATGGGGCCGAGTTTCTGTCCTTCAAGTTCCGCGTGTAGCGTGAACACATGGTCACGTGGTTGTTTGGTCAGTTGAAGCAAAAATTGCGCCGCATTGCCGGCATCAATCATCTTGCCGCCGATCTCGCGGCCCAGGATTTCATCCAGGGTGGGCAGGGTGGTCGGCAGCTGCACGCAGGAGAGCGGCTTGCCAAAGGCTGCCAGGCGATGCGGACCGGCATCGGCGTCGGCCAGGCGGCCGTCTTCGCGCAGTTGCGAGCGGCCGTCCGAGCTATAGGCCATGCCGAACTGGTCCAGTTGAACGAAAGCGTGATCGTTCATCTGCCAGCCTGCAGCACCGTGCGTGCGCGGCGCGTCGCCGAAGATCTCGCGATAGCGGGCATGCGACTTGTGCATGGTCTCCACCGTCCATTGGGCCTCGGCCGTGCGGACGTCATCCTGCCAGACACGGTGGTCCCAGGTATGGATGCCGCATTCGAAACCGGCGTCCCTGGCTGCACGCATGAAGTCGGCACAGGTCTTGCCGATGTCCGGCGCCGGCAGCAGGGTGCCGTACATCAGGGTCTTGAGGCCGTAGTGTTCCACCACCGAGGTGCGCGAGACCTTGCTGAAGAAGCCCGGACGGAAGATCTGCTTCAACGCCCAGCCGGTGTGGTCGGGGCCGAGCGAAAACAGGAAGGTGGCACCAGCGCGATGGCGGCGCAACTGGTTGATCAGGTTGGGGACGCCCACGCGGGTGCCGCGGTAGGTGTCGGCGTCGATCTTGAGAGTGAGTTTGGGCAATTCGCTGGACCGGAAAGAGGGTGATGGGCGGTGGTCCGCCATGTTCTAGCTTGCTGTCGGGGTGGCGCGCCGGGCGTCGGACTGCGGCGGCCGGTGACAAGTTGCGAGACTAGCATCCTGCGCAGGATAGAACAATATGCAGCAGCGCAGCATGCGGGGCAATGCAGTGTCATCAGGGCGATCTGTTCTGCCTGGCCCTGGCACGAAACAGGCACAAAACAGGCACAAAAAGCAAAACCGCGCCGAAGCGCGGTTTGCATGAGGCCGGCAGGGAGCGACCGGTCAGTCCATCAGCGCGCGAGCCTGGGCCACCTGGCTGCGGTAGGCGTCGAAGATGTTGCGCAGGGTGTCGGCCATGGTGGTCTTGGGCGCCCAGTTCAGTTCTTCGCAGGTGTTGGTGATCTTGGGCACGCGGTTCTGCACGTCCTGGTAACCCTTGCCGTAGTAGGCGGCGGAAGTGGTTTCCACCAGTTGCACCTGCTTGGCAGTGTCGGCGTATTCCGGGTACTCGGCGGCCAGCTTGAGCATCATGTCGGCCAGGTCCTTGATGGAATAATTGTTCACCGGGTTGCCGATGTTGTAGATCTTGCCGGTGGCTACGCCGCCTTCGTTGGCGATGATCTTCATCAGGGCGTCGATGCCGTCATCGATGTAGGTGAAGGCGCGCTTCTGCTGGCCGCCGTCGACCAGGGAGATGTTCTCGCCACGGACGATGTGGCCGAAGAACTGGGTCACCACGCGCGACGAACCTTCCTTCGGGGTGTGGATCGAGTCCAGGCCGGCGCCGATCCAGTTGAACGGACGGAACAGGGTGAAGTTCAGGCCGGCTTCCATGCCGTAGCCCCAGATCACGCGGTCCATCAGCTGCTTGGCGCAGGAGTAGATCCAGCGCGGCTTGTTGATGGGGCCGCAGATCAGTTCGGATTCTTCCGGATCGAATTCTTCGTCATGGCACATGCCATAGACTTCAGAGGTCGAGGGGAAGACCAGATGCTTCTTATACTTGGCAGCCGAACGCACGATCGGCAGGTTGGCTTCGAAGTCCAGCTCGAACACGCGCAGCGGGGCGTTCACGTAGGTCGACGGGGTCGCAATGGCCACCAGCGGCAGGATCACGTCACACTTCTTGACGTGGTATTCCACCCATTCCTGGTTGATGGTGATGTCACCCTCGAAGAAGTGCATGCGCGACTTGTAAGCCTCGTTTTCCAGAATGTCGGTGATGCGGTCGGTCATCATGTCCATGCCATAGACGTGCCAGTCCGTGGTTTCCAGGATGCGCTTGGACAGGTGGTGGCCGATGAAGCCGTTGACGCCGAGAATGAGGACTTTTTTCATAATGTAGAGAGCTAGTGAATGGCCCGGACTTCAGGAGGCCATGTATTTCAGGTAATTGTTGAGGGAAGCATCCTGATCATTGATCTGGATCCCCAGGATCTGCAGGAAGTTGCCATCGCCACAACGGGCGTACAACTTGCCGCCTTCGAAGAACTTGTCTTGCGTACCATGGGCCCGCTGCAGGGCAGGATGGGCCGCTGGCGGAACCAGCCGGGTTCTCGTGACCGTAATTTTATCACCCGCGATTTCCTCGAAGGCGCCGGGATAGGGCGGGGCCACCGCGCGCACCAGATTATGGACTTCGCCGGCGGTACGGCGCCAGTCAATGCGGCCATCTTCAGGCTTGCGGCCGCTGAAATAGCTGCCCTGCGACAGGTCGTTGGGCAGGTTGGGGGTCTGGCCCGCCAGCATGGCCGGCAGCACGTTCCAAAGCGTCATCTCGGCGGCCACCACGACCTTGCCGAAAACTTCATGCGCCGTGTCGTCGGGCAGGATGGGCACGGCGGTCTGCGCCACGATGGCGCCGGCATCCGGCTTGACGGTCATTTCATGCAGGGTGGCGCCGGTTTCGGTTTCGCCATGCAGCACCGCCCAGTTGATGGGCACACGGCCGCGGTACTTGGGCAGCAGCGAACCGTGCATGTTGTAGGCACCACGGCGGGCGCAGGCCAGCACTTCCACCGGCAGCATATGGCGGTAGTAGAAACTGAAGAGGAAGTCCGGCTGCAAGGCCTGCAGCTGCGCCAGCAATTGCGGCGAACGCGGGTCGGCGGGGGTGATGCAGGCGATGCCGTGTTCGCGGCACAGGCCGGCCACGGAGCCGAACCAGATGTTCTCGGCAGCGTTGTCTTCATGGGTCACCACCAGCGACACCTGCACGCCACGGGCGAGCAAGACCTTCAGGCAGCGGACACCCACATCATGGTAGGCAAAGACGACGGCGTTCATAAGGCTTGCTTGTCTTCTGAAGAGGATTTCTCAAGGATGGCCTGCACCACATAGCGCGGGCGTGCCCGCACCTGCATGTAGATGCGGCCGATGTATTCGCCCAGGAGGCCGATGGAGAACAGGATCACGCCCATCAGGAAGAAGGTGATCGCAAAGAGGGTGAACACGCCGCCGACTTCGGCGCCGATCAGCAGGCGGCGCAGCACGATGAGGATGAACAGCGCCGCCGATGCGAACGACAGGCCGATGCCCAGGAGCGAGAAGAACTGCAGCGGCACCAGCGAGAAGCCGGTCACCAGGTCGAAATTGAGGCGGATGAGGCTATAGAAGGAATACTTCGATTCCCCGGCCGAACGTTCTTCGTGTTCCACCACGATCTCGGTCGGGTTGCGCGAGAAGGTGTAAGCCAATGCCGGCACGAAGGTATTGACCTCGCTGCAGCGGTTGACCAGGTCGATGACGTTGCGGCCATAGGCGCGCAGCATGTTGCCTTGGTCGGTCATCTTGATGCGGGTGATCTTTTCGCGCAGGCGGTTCATGGCCTTGGAGGCATAGGTGCGCCACGCCGCATCCTGGCGCTTGCGGCGAATCGAGCCAACATAGTCATAGCCCTCGCGTATCTTGGCCACCAGGTTGCCGATTTCTTCCGGCGGGTTCTGCAGGTCGGCGTCCAGGGTCACCACGACTTCACCTCGCGTGGCTTCGAAGCCGGCCATGATGGCCATGTGCTGGCCGTAATTGCCGTTGAACAGTACCACCCGCGTCACATCAGGACGCAGCCGGTATTGCTCGGCCAGGATGCCCGCCGAACGGTCGCGGCTGCCATCGTTGACGAAGATGACTTCATAGCTGTAGCCCAAGGCGTCCAGCGCCGGGTAGAGGCGCTCGAACAATTTGGAGAGCCCGGATTCCTCGTTGTAAACCGGGATGACGACGGACAGTTCTGGTTTCATCAAATATCAAAAAATTGCTGGAATTACGCGGTGCCGACACAAAGGGATTGGTATCGGCTGCCATAAATCAAAGGCCCGATGCGCCGCGATCAGCTTCATCGCGGCGTTCAGGCCAGGGAAATGTACTGCTGTGAACTTGCGAAATTGCAAATAAATCGAATTATGCCGAATTATTTCGTCAAATTCCTTGCATGATCCGCAAAAATCAACCAAGCACGGATTTTACCGTTTCAACCGAGCGCTCAACGTCATCTTTACTCATGGCATTGAACATGGGCAGGGAGACGATGCGCTGGCCGACGCGTTCGGCCACCGGGAACATGCCTTCCTTGAAGCCGCGTTCACGATAGAGCTTCAACAAGTGAATAGCCGGGTAGTGGTAGCCGATGCCGACCTGCTTTTCCATCATCTTTTCCATGAAGGCGGCGCGGGTGATGCGCTCTGGCAGGACCAGCTGGAACATGTGCCAGTTGGAGTTCTCGAAGTCGGCCACCGGCAGCTGGGCGCCGAAGTTGGCTTCGAAATCGCTGCCGAAGCAGGCGAAATAGTGGCGCGCCAGTTCCTTGCGGTGGGCGGTGACGGCGTCGATATGGGCAAACTGGCCCAGGCCGATGGCCGCGGCCACGTCGGTCATGTTGAACTTGCCGCCCAGCACATCGACTTCCAGGCCGTCGAAGCCGCTGCGGGTTACGCCTTGCAGGCGGTATTTCTCGGCCAGGCGGGCTTCCTCGGCATTGTTGAGCACCAGGAAACCGCCTTCGGAACTGGTGATGTTCTTGTTGGCTTGCAGGCTGAAGGAAACGAAGTCGCCAAAGGCGCCAATGCGCTTGCCCTTCCAGGTCGAACCCAGTGCCTGGGCGGCGTCTTCCACCACGCGCAGATTGTGCTTGGCGGCGATGGCGTAGAGGCGGTCCATGTCCAGCGGCAGGCCGGCCAGGTAGACCGGGATGATGGCCTTGGTGCGCGGGGTGATGGCAGCTTCCAGGCGGTCCAGGTCGATGTTGCGCGTGACCGGATCAATGTCGGCGAACACCGGCGTGGCACCGGTTTCCAGGATCACGTTGGCGGTGGCGACCCAGGAGATCGGGGTAGTGATGACTTCGTCGCCCGCGCCGATGCCGGCGATGCGCAGGGCGATTTCCATGGTGCAGGTGCCGGAATTGAAGGTGCGCACGATGCGCCCGTCCAGGTAGTCCGACAAGGCCTTTTCGAATGCCTGCACCTTGGGGCCACTGGTGATCCAGCCCGAACGCAGCACCTCGCCGACAGCGGTGATGGTGGCTTCATCGATGGTGGGTTTGGCAAACGGCAGGAAGGGCAGGCTCATGGTGGAATCCGGTCAGGCTAGGTTCAGGGGAGGGCGCCAACGAACGAACGCGGCGAGCGCCGGCGCAGTGGGCGCACGGCAACTCGTTATTGTAAATCAGCTTCTGGTCAGCAAGACAACGCCGACGATGATCACGCCGATGGCCAGCAGGCGCTGCAGCGAGATCGCCTCGCCCAGGAAGTACCATGCGCCGATGGCGTTGATGATGTAGCCCAGCGACAGCAAGGGGTAGGCGATGGTCACATCCACGCGCGAGAGCCCGATGATCCACACGCCCACCGAGATCACGTAGCAGGACAGCCCGCCGATGATGGGCAACTGGGTGGCCAGCTTGATGCCGGTGGAAAACCAGTTGTCGGCCGTCAGGTGGATCGCGCCGACGGCATTGGTGCCGGCCTTGAGCAGCAGTTGTGCAACGGCGTTGAGGCATATGCCGACGAAGATGAAGCCAAAGGTCGTCAGGTTCATTTCGCCGCTTTCTTCTCGCCGCCAGCTGCAGGTGCGGGCGCCGGATCGTTGGCCACGATGACACGGCGCGGGTCCTGGCCGATCAGGCGCATCGGCAGCTTGCGTTCGAGCAGCTGCTGATAGATGTTCGGGGCGATGATGGCGATATCCTTCTTGCCCGCTGCGTTGTCGGCCACCCACTGCGCCACGAAGGCGTCAATGGTCGGCAGCCACAGTTGCGGTTCTTGCTTGAGGCCGAATTCCATCTCATCGGCGTGCTGCACCAGGGTCATGGTGCGGCGCAGGTAGAAGGGCAGGGCTTGCTCATAGCGGCCGACCAGATAGATCGGGGTTTCCGGCTTGAGCTCGGCCTGCAGTGCCGGGACGTAGTCCACGCCTGCCGAGTAGCGCCCTTGCGGATCATGGCCCAGCATCAGCAACTGTCCCGCCACGAGAGCGGTGGCAGCCAGCGAGGTCACCGCCCAGTCCTTGTGCTGGCGCGCCAGGCGGATGGCGGCGATGCCGCCGACGAAGAAGATCAGGGTCGCGGCATACAGATAGGGGACGTGCGCTTCAATGAGCGGCAGCGAGAAGGCGTCCTTGGCCATCAACGGCACGCGCGGGATGAAGGCCAGTGCCACCGCCGAGGGCAGCGCCACCAGCGAACCGGCCCAGGCCAGCGCTTTGTAATCCGCTTCTTCCAGGTAGCAGGCAATGAGCAGGGCCAGCGCCGGGAAGATCGGCAGGATGTAGGACGGCAGCTTGGAGTCCGAGATGCTGAAGAACACGAAGATGAACACCGCCCACACCAGCAGCATCCGCTTGGGCTGGAAGCGGCCACCGTTCAAGCTGTTGTAGCCGGCCGTGTCGCGCTGCTCGCGGGTGCCTTTCCACAGGCTCTGGAAGAACACGCCCAGCCAGGGAATGATGCCCAGCACCAGGATGGGGATGAAGTAGTACCACGGGCCGGTGCGGCTATGAATCTTGGTGGTGAAGCGCTGGAAGTGCTCGTGGATGAAGAAGAACTGCGGGAACTCGGGATTGCGCAGCGAGACCGCCACGAACCAGGGAGTGCAGATCGCAAAGAACAGGATGAGTCCCTTGACCAGGTGCAGGCGCTTCCAGATCGCCCAGTCGCGTGCGAAGACGGTATAGAGCACCAGCACTGCGCCCGGCAGGACGATGCCGATCAGGCCCTTGGAGAGCACCGCCAGCGCCATGCCGGCCCAGCACAGGAGCATCCAGTTGCGCTGGCCCTCGCGCGAGGCGCCGTCGCGCTGCGCCATCAACAGCGCGCACAGGGCGATGGTCATCATGCCCGACAGCCCCATGTCCAGCGTGTTGATGTGGCCCATGCCCGCCCAGAAGAAGCTGGAGGCCAGCACCAGCGCGGCATAGAAGCCGACGCGGCCGTTGAAGACGCGGGTACCGGTATAAGCCGCCAGGCCGATGCCCAGCAGGCCGCACAGGCCCGTCCACAGGCGCGCCTGCCATTCACCCAGGCCAAACAGCTCGAAGGTGATGGCATTCATCCAGGTTTGCAGGGGCGGCTTCTCGAAGTACTTGATGCCGTTCAGTCGGGTGGTGATCCAGTCTTGCGTGGCCACCATCTCGCGTGCCATTTCGGCGTAGCGGCCTTCGTCGGTGGGCACCAGCACACGGGCGCCCAGCATCCAGAACCAGACCAGCAGGAAGAGAATGAGCAGCGTCCAGACGAACGCCTTGGATTTGTACAGTTCGCGCATTGACAGCGGTTCCTTGTTGCGTGTTCTTGGGTTTCTTGTCGCGGCAGGTGCCGGCGTCAGGCCTGGGGCGCGATGATCAGCGCCAGGGCGACCTTGCGCCCTTCGGCCATGAGGATGTTGTAGGTGCGGCAGGCGGCCTGGTTGTCCATGCACTCCACGCCGATGCGGCGCGCGGTCAGCACCGTGGTCAGCTTGGGGTGGACGAAGCGCTGGCGCTCGCCGGTGCCCAGGATGACCACGTCCGGTGCGGTGGCATCGATCTGGGCGAAATGCTCGGCAGTGAGCGCCTCGAAGCTCTCTACCGGCCAGGGCACCGGCTCGGTCTCGGGCAGCACCAAGAGGCTGTTGGTGAAACGGATGGCATTGAGCTCGACGCCGTCCTCATCATAGGCGGTGACGGTCTGGTATTGCTTGGTTTCGGTCGAATGGAGCTTCATCGCAGATGGGCAGGATGGGTTGCAGGCGGCCCCGCGGGGCGAACGGCCGGGCCATGATGTCAAGTCGACATGCATCGCAGCAACGCGGTCGTAAAGTGCGCCATTGTAGCCGTTTCCGACCCCGGCGCACGCCTATTTGATTGATAAAATGCTTAGCTTTGGGCAAAATGGCCGGTTCCCGGCAAGCCCAAGAGGCAGCGCCGCAAGCCGCTTTGCAGGTGCTTTACATTGCACTGCAGCAGGCAAAAACGTGCAGGAAAATGACGGCAAGCGTGGTAATGGAGGGGGCCGCTGGATAAAGGTTCCGGTCCGGCGCCCGCGGCCGATGAAGCAGGACAGGACAGGCAGGGGCCGACGCCGCCTGTGGCCAAACGATTAGAGGAAGAGCTGTGCGACCGATTCAGAAATCCAAGAAGCTGGCAGATGTGTGTTACGACATTCGGGGTCCCGTGCTGGAAAAGGCGCGCCAGATGGAGGAAGAGGGCCACAAGATCATCAAGCTCAACATCGGCAACCTGGCCGCGTTCGGCTTCGATGCGCCCGACGAGATCGTGCAGGACATGATCCGCAACATGGGCAATGCCTCCGGCTACACCGATTCCAAGGGCCTGTTCGCGCCCCGCAAGTCGGTCATGCACTACACCCAGCAAAAGAAGATCGAGGGCGTGACCATCGATGACATCTACCTGGGCAATGGCGCCTCCGAACTGATCGTCATGAGCGTCAATGCGCTGCTCAACACCGGCGACGAAGTGCTGGTGCCGTCGCCGGACTACCCGCTGTGGACGGCCGCCGTGAGCCTCTCCGGCGGTACCCCGGTGCATTATGTCTGCGACGAGCAGCAAGGCTGGCAGCCCGACATCGCCGACATCAAGAAGAAGATCACCCCCAATACCAAGGCCATCGTCGTCATCAACCCCAACAACCCGACCGGCGCGCTGTATTCGGTGGAGGTGTTGAAGGAGATCATCGAGCTGGCGCGCCAGCACCAATTGATCATCCTGGCCGACGAGATCTACGACAAGGTGCTCTACGACGGCAATACCCACACCTCGCTGGCCTCGCTGGCCGATGATGTGCTGTTCATCACCTTCAACGGCCTGTCCAAGAACTATCGTTCCTGTGGCTACCGTGCCGGCTGGATGGTGGTTTCGGGCGAGAAGAAGCATGCGCGCGACTACATCGAGGGCCTCAACATGCTGGCCTCGATGCGCCTGTGCGCCAATGCGCCCGGCCAGTTTGCCATCCAGACCGCGCTGGGCGGCTACCAGAGCATCAATGACCTGGTCGCCCCCAATGGCCGCCTGACCAAGCAACGCGACCTGGCCCACAAGCTGCTGACCGACATTCCCGGGGTGACCTGCGTGAAGCCCAAGTCGGCGCTCTACATGTTCCCGCGCCTGGATCCGGAGGTTTATCCGATCAAGGATGACCAGGAATTCGCCTACGAACTGCTGGCCGAGGAAAAGGTATTGATCGTGCAGGGCACCGGCTTCAATTGTCCGACGCCGGACCACTTCCGCGTGGTGTTCCTGCCCAACACCGACGACCTGACCGAATCAATGGGGCGCATCGCGCACTTCCTGGAAGGCTATCGCCGCCGCCACGGCACGGCCTGATCCGTTTTGCAGTACCCGTCACGGCCGCTGCCTGCGGCGTGGCGGTCATTTTTCACCAACCACGAAGACAATATGAAATCCATCAAAGTAGGTTTGCTCGGCATCGGCACCGTGGGTTCCGGTACTTTCAATGTTCTCAAGCGCAACCAGCAAGAGATTGCGCGCCGTGCAGGCCGGGGCATTGAAATTACCATGGTCGCCGCTCGCAATACTGCCCGCGCGACCGAACTGACCCAGGGAGAAGTCAAGGTCGTCAATGACGGCAACCTGGTGGTGAACGATCCCGAGATCGATATCGTCGTGGAGCTGATCGGCGGCGATGACATCGCCCGCGACCTGGTGCTCAAGGCCATCGCCAACGGCAAGCACGTGGTCACGGCCAACAAGGCCCTCATCGCCAAGCATGGCAATGAAATCTTCAAGGCGGCGCAGGAAAAGGGCGTCATGGTGGCCTTCGAGGCGGCCGTGGCTGGTGGCATCCCCATCATCAAGGCCCTGCGCGAGGGCCTCACCGCCAACCGCATCCAGTGGGTGGCCGGCATCATCAACGGCACCACCAACTTCATCCTCTCCGAGATGCGCGACAAGGGCCTGGACTTCGACGTGGTGCTGAAGGAAGCGCAGCGCCTGGGCTACGCCGAAGCCGATCCGACCTTCGACATCGAAGGCGTGGACGCGGCCCACAAGCTGACCATCATGGCCTCGATCGCCTTCGGCATCCCGGTGCAGTTCGACAAGGCCCACGTGGAAGGCATCACCAAGCTGCAGGCCAGCGACATCACCTACGCCGAGAAGCTGGGCTACCGCATCAAGCTCTTGGGCATCACCCGCCAGACTGCCAAGGGCATCGAACTGCGCGTGCACCCGACGCTGATCCCGGCCTCGCGCCTGATCGCCAATGTCGAGGGTGCGATGAACGCCGTGGTGGTGCGTGGCGACGCCGTGGGTGAAGCCCTGTACTACGGCAAGGGTGCCGGTTCCGAGCCGACCGCCTCGGCCGTGATCGCCGACCTGGTCGACATCACCCGCCTGGCGACCGCCGATCCGGAACACCACGTGCCTTCGCTGGCCTTCCAGCTCAACGCCATGGCCGATACCCCGGTGCTGCCGATGAGCGAAGTGGTCACCAGCTACTACCTGCGCATCCGCGTGGCCGACCAGGCTGGCGTGCTGGCCGACGTGACCCGCATCCTGGCCGACTCGACCATCTCCATCGATGCCATGCTGCAGAAGGAGCCGGGTGAAGGCGAGCAGCAGACCGACATCATCATGCTGACCCACCAGACCCAAGAAAAGAACATCGAGGCCGCCATTGCCAAGATCGAATCCCTGGCCACGGTGGTCGGCAAGGTCACCAAGATCCGCCTTGAAGAACTGAGCTGATCCGGCCTGCTGCCATCGCGTCAACGAAAAACGGAGCCCGCGGGCTCCGTTTTTCTTTCGGTCGGGGAGGGGCGGTCAACGCCCCTATGATCATTTCTTCACTTCGAAATCGCAGACTGCCTGCAGCATGGCGTCGCCCACCGACATCGACTTGGGCTGGACGAACTGCATGCCCTTGAGGGCATCGCTGTGGTCACGCTTGTCGCCCTTGCCGTCGTTGTCGGCGAAGATGATCTCGCGCACCAGCTTCATGGTGCCGGCCTTGCAGTTGTACTGGTGCAGGTCCTTGTAGGACTTCAGCGCCGGGAAATCCTTGTCGCCGCTGTTGGGACGCGCTTCCTTGAAGTTCCACATCGACCAGGCCTCGCGAATGCCGTTGGCGTCGACGATGGAGTCGGTGTCCACCAGCAGTTCGGCCGTATCCGAGCCGCCCAGCGATTGCCAGTTTTCGGCGTGCGCCGGCAGGCTCGCCATCATGGCGCCGAACAGGCCGGCCGTGGCCAGCAGGGTCTTGATCTTGTGGTTCATGCCGTTTTCCATCCTTTTGAGTTTGAAGTGCATCTTTGATGTGGCCAGCGTGCAAACATTCCCGCCATCCCGGCGCGCTGCACGAAGTGGCGCAGCATAGCCCGGCCATGCCAGGCTTTCAAGGGTGGTAACGTTTTATTTCAGCTTGCGCCATCGCGATGATGATCCAGTGCAACAATTGTTTCTTCAGTCCGGGATTGGGCGTCCTGGCCCTTTGTGCAGGTGCAGCTTTCTTCCATGCCGCGCTTTTGTGCAAGGCCCGCTGGCCGTATAATCGTGGACTTTCCTCCCATTCCACGCTCCCGCCGCCTGCCGGCGCATCCTAATCGACATGCAATACGTCTCCACCCGCGGTCACGCTGCAACTCCTTCCTTTTCCGATATCCTGCTGGGCGGCCTGGCTCCTGACGGCGGCCTGTATCTGCCGGCCACTTATCCGCAGGTCAGTGGTGCCGAGCTGGACCAGTGGCGCAAGTTGTCGTATGCCGACCTGGCCTTCGAGGTGCTCAAGAAATTCGCCACCGACATTCCCGAAGCCGACCTGAAGGCGCTGGCCCACAAGACCTATACCGCCGACGTCTACCGCAATACCCGCGCCGGTGAAGATGCAAGCCAGATCACCCCGCTGCGCACCCTGCAGGAAGAAGACGGCAAGAAGCTGGTGCTGCAAAGCCTGTCCAACGGCCCCACGCTGGCCTTCAAGGACATGGCCATGCAATTGCTGGGCAACCTGTTCGAATATGCGCTGGCCAAGAAGGGCGCAGAGTTGAACATCGTCGGCGCTACCTCCGGTGACACCGGCAGCGCCGCCGAATACGCCATGCGCGGCAAGAAGGGCATCCGCGTCTTCATGCTGTCGCCGCACAAGAAGATGAGCGCCTTCCAGACCGCGCAGATGTTCAGCCTGCAGGACCCGAACATCTTCAACCTGGCCGTCGAGGGTGTCTTCGATGATTGCCAGGACATCGTCAAGGCCATCTCCAACGATCTCGAATACAAGGCCGCCAAGAAGATCGGCACCGTCAATTCGATCAACTGGGCGCGTGTCGTGGCGCAGGTGGTGTACTACTTCCGTGGTTACCTGGCAGCCACGACCAGCAACGACCAGAAGGTCTCCTTCACCGTCCCGTCGGGCAACTTCGGCAACATCTGCGCCGGCCACATCGCCCGCATGATGGGCCTGCCCATCGACAAGCTGGTGGTGGCCACCAACGAGAACGACGTGCTCGATGAATTCTTCCGCACCGGCCACTACCGCGTGCGCAAGTCCGCCGAGACCTACCACACCAGCAGCCCCAGCATGGACATCAGCAAGGCCTCCAACTTCGAGCGCTTCGTCTACGACCTGCTGGGCCGCGACAGCGCACGGGTCAAATCCCTGTTCCACAAGGTCGAGACCGCAGGTGGCTTCGACCTGAGCGGCCAGGCCGGCAGCGATGGCAATGAATTCGCCAGCGTCCTCCAGTATGGCTTTGCCTCCGGCAAGTCGACCCACGCCGACCGTCTGGAGACCATCCGTTTCGCTGAAAAGGCCTATGGCATCACGGTCGACACCCACACCGCCGATGGCATCAAGGTAGCGCGCGAGCATCTGGCGCCGGGCGTGACCATGATCGTGCTGGAGACGGCCTTGCCGGCCAAGTTCAATGAAACCATCCGCGAAGCCTTGGGCCGCGACGCCGACCGTCCGGCGGGCTTCGAGAACATCGAGGCGCTGCCGCAGCGCTTCGAAGTGATGCCGGCCGATGCCGCCCGGGTGAAGGCTTACGTGGCCGAACACACCGGTCTGTAAGCCGTGCCTTAGCATCTCTACGCCGTCCGCGCCATTGGCCCGGACGGCGTTTTTCATGGAGCGCGTGCGGGCGGCGATTGCATTAGAATGTCGGGTCGCTGTATCGACCAGAAAACAACGCTTCACCCTTGTCCCGAACTTCGATCTTCTCCGTCAGGCCTGCCATGTCCTCCACGCCCACTCCTTCCGCTGCCCCCTCATCCGACAAGCCGGCCCGCCCGCCCATGCAAAGCGTCAACCAGGCGCTCGATACCTTGTTGTCGGCCGCCGTGCCGGTGGTGGAGAGCGAGACCGTCGATACGCTGGAGGCGTGTGGACGCGTGCTGGCTGCGCCCGTGACGGCCTCCATCGACGTGCCCGGCATGGACAATTCGCAGATGGATGGCTACGCCGTGCGGGCGGCGGATTGCGTATCGGGCCAGGCGCGCCTGCGCGTATCGCAGCGCATTCCGGCGGGCCACGTGGGCCAGCCGCTGGAACCGGGGACGGCGGCGCGCATCTTTACCGGCGCGATGATGCCGCAAGGTGCCGACGCCGTTGTCATGCAGGAAGCCTGCGAGACCGAAGGAGAGCACGTGGTGATCCGCCATGTTCCCAGGAGCGGTGAGTGGGTGCGCATGATCGGTGAAGACATCCGCCAGGGCAGCACCATCCTCGCCGCCGGTACCCGCCTGCGCCCGCAGGAACTGGGGCTGGCGGCCTCCATCGGACAGGCGCAGCTGCAGGTGCTGCGGCCGGTGCGCGTGGCGGTGTTCTTCACGGGCGATGAACTGACCATGCCCGGCCAGCCCCTGAAGCCGGGCGGCATCTACAACTCCAATCGATTCCTGCTGCGCGGCCTGTTGCAGAAACTGGGCTGCCAGGTCAGCGACTTCGGCATCGTGCCAGACAGTCTGGAGGCGACCCGCCAGACCCTGCGCGAGGCCGCGCACGGGCACGACCTCATCATCACCAGCGGCGGCGTCTCGGTGGGGGAAGAAGACCATGTGAAGCCTGCTGTCGAAGCCGAGGGCCGCATCAACATGTGGCAGATCGCCATGAAGCCTGGCAAGCCGCTGGCCTTCGGCCAGGTGCGCCGCGGGCCAGGGGCGGGAGAACAGGCAAGTGAAGCTTTCTTCCTGGGGTTGCCGGGCAATCCGGTGTCCTCTTTCGTGACCTTCCTGCTCTTCGTGCGGCCCTTCATCTTGCGTCTGCAAGGCTTGCCGCGCGAAGCGGTGCTGCCCCAACCGGTGGCCATGCGCGCCGACTTCGACTGGCCGCGCGCTGACCGCCGCCAGGAATTCCTGCGCGTGCGCCGCAATGCCCAGGGCGGACTGGATCTGTTCCCCAGCCAAGGGTCGGCAGTGCTGACCTCGACTGCCTGGGCGGATGGCCTGATTGACAATCCGCCGGGGCAGACCATTGCCGTCGGCGACACGGTGCAGTTCCTGGCCTTCGATCACCTGCTGAACTGAACGCAGCGGAGCATCGATGAGACTGGCGAAAATCGATCAGTACCTGAGCAGCAGCATTCCCAGGGAAGCCACCGGCTGGCGGCGCTTCGTGCTGGAGTTCCTCATGTTCGGCCTCAAGGAGGCGCGCTGCTGCCTGTTCGCGGGGCTGTTCTTTGCGGCCGTGTTCCTGATGCCGCGCGCCGGTCTGTTCGGCATTCCGCGCTATGACGCCTTATTGCTCTTCGCTTTGCTGGTGCAGGTCTGGATGGTATCGACCCGCATCGAGACCATCGCCGAACTCAAGGCGATCAGCGTCTTCCACGTGGTCGGTTTTGCGCTGGAGGTGTTCAAGACCTCGGGGGCGATCCAGTCGTGGAGCTATCCTGACTTCGCCTATACCAAGCTGTTCGGGGTGCCGCTGTTCTCCGGCTTCATGTATGCCGCCGTTGGCAGCTACATCATCCAGGCCTGGCGGCTGTTCGACCTGCGCATCCAGCATCATCCGCCTTACTGGATGGCGACCCTGATCGCCTTGCTGATTTACGTCAATTTCTTCACCCATCACTACATCGGTGACTACCGCTGGTACCTGGCGGCCTGCGCGCTGGGCCTGTATGCGCGCTCCACGGTGCTGTTCCGTCCGCTGGACCGCGATCGCAAGATGCCGCTGCTGCTGGCGTTCCTGCTGATCGGATTCTTCATCTGGCTGGCCGAGAACATCAGTACCTTCTTCGGCATCTGGCGCTACCCCAACCAGATGGGGGCCTGGTCCACCGTGCACCTGGGCAAGTGGAGTGCCTGGTCGCTTTTGGTCATGATGACCTTTACCATCGTGGTGCACCTCAAGCATATCCGCAGCAAGATTCATATCGCCCACTAAGGGGCTGCTGCCACCCTCAAGGAAATTCCATGAAAATCGAACTTCGTTTCTTCGCCAGCGTGCGCGAAGCCCTGCAGACCTCGCAGGAAATCATCGAACTGCCCGACAGCGTCAAGACCGTCGGCGACGTGCGTGCCTTCCTGATGGAGCGGGGCGGCATCTGGGCCGAGGTGCTCGGACCGGAAAAGAACCTGCGCATGGCCTACGACCATGAAATGACCGAGGCCGATACCGAAATCGTCGATGGCGGCGAAGTGGCCTTCTTCCCGCCCGTCACTGGAGGCTGAGGTGAGCCCCCGCCGCGATCCCGTAGCCGGCACGATTGCGCATTACAGCAGCCATGCCGAAAGCTTTCGCGAAGGGACCTGGGACCATGACGTCAGCCAGAACATGGCGGCCCTGCTCGATGCATTGCACGCCAGGGCGGGAGAGGCCGGGCAGGGACCGTTCACGATCCTCGATGTCGGCTGTGGCCCGGGCCGCGACCTGATCGAATTTACCCGGCGCGGCCACGTGGCAGTGGGCCTGGACGGCACTGCCGAGTTCGTCGACATGGCACGAGCGGCCAGCGGCTGCGAAGTCCTGCACCAGGACTTCCTGCAACTGGATCTGCCGGTGGCGCGCTTCGACGGCATCTTTGCCAATGCCTCGCTGTTCCATGTGCCGGCGGCCCATTTGCCGCGCGTGCTGGGACAGTTGCACGCCAGCCTGAAGCCGGGCGGCATCCTCTTCAGTTCCAATCCGCGCGGCAATGATCTGGAGGGCTGGAGCGGTCCGCGTTATGGCGTCTGGCATAGCCTGGAAGGCTGGCGTGGCTACCTGCTGCCAGCAGGCTTCGTTGAATTGCGGCATTATTACCGCCCTGACGGTTTGCCGCGCGAGCAGCAGCCGTGGCTGGCCAGCGTCTGGCAAAAGACGGAAGACCCGCATCCAGCGGGCTGAGATCGGACATTCGGAATCCCGATTCTTTGGGAGGAGACCAGGCCTGCGCCAAACAGGTCTGCGGAGGGGGTGCAAAAGACATCGTTCAATGAAGCGATGCGCATTCATCCACACCTGTAGAAGGATCTATCTTGATTTCGACCCATCTGGCCGCCTGGGCGGCCCAGGACACGCAGTTGCTGCTGGTGACGCTGGCGGCACTGGTCACCATCGTGGTGCTGATCAGTTTCCTGTCCATCGCACCTTTCCTGTCCATCCTCATCGGTACCTTCGTGGCCGGCATCGGTGCCGGCTTGCCGCTGGAAGACATCGCCAAAGCCTTCAGCAAAGGGGCCGGCAGCCTGCTCGGCGAAGCCGGCATCATCATCGCCCTGGGGGCCATGCTGGGTGCGCTCATGGCCGAATCGGGCGCAGCCGACCGCATCGTCAATACCCTGCTGCGCTATGCGCGCGGCAGCATCATCCCCTGGATGATGGCGCTGGTGGCGCTGGTGGTCGGCCTGCCGCTGTTCTTCGAGGTGGGGCTGGTGATGATGGCCCCGATCATCTTCGTCATGGCACGCCGTTCCGAACTGCCCATCCTGCGCGTGGCCATTCCTGCACTGGCCGGCATGACCACGCTGCACGCGCTGCTGCCGCCGCATCCGGGCCCGCTGATCGCCGTGTCCGCCCTGCATGCCGACCTGGGCACGACCATGCTGCTGGGCTTCATCGTGGCCATCCCGGCCGTGATCATCGCCGGTCCCCTGTACGGCAACTTCATCGCGCCGCGCCTGAACCTGGCCGAACCGGACCAGATCGGCAAACTGTTCAGCGCCCGTGAAGGCCAGTCGCAGCCCAGCTTCCTGGTGGCGCTGGTGACCATCCTGCTGCCGGTGGTGCTGATGCTGGGCCGCACCGTGGCGCGCATCTGGGTCACGCCCAAGACCGAGCTGTTTGAGATGCTCAATTTCTTCGGCGAACCCATCATCGCGCTGACCGTGACGGTGCTGTTTGCCGTGGTGGTACTGGGCTGGGGGCAGGGCAGCAGCCGCTTTGAAGTCGGTGCCACGCTGCGCCGCGCCTTGCCGCCCATCGCAGGTCTGTTGCTGACCATCGGCGCGGGTGGCGGACTGAAGCAGACCCTGCTGTCGGCTGGCATCAGCGACACCATCACCAAGATCGCCGATGGCACCCACATGCCGCTGATCCTGCTGGCCTGGATCATTGCCGTGGCGCTGCGCCAGGCCACCGGTTCGGCCACTGTCGCAACGACAGCTACGGCCGGTATCGTAGCGCCCTTGGTGGCGGGCCTCTCTGCCACCCACAATTCGCTCATGGCGCTGGCCATTGGTGCCGGCTCGGTGTTCTTCTGCCACGTCAATGACGCCGGCTTCTGGATGGTCAAGGAATACTTCGGCCTGAACCTGAAGCAGACCCTGGCTACCTGGTCGGTGATCCAGACCCTGGTTTCGGTGATCGGGCTGGGCATGACGCTGCTGCTGTGGGGACTGCTGGTGTAATGCCGCTGCACTCGCGGGCGGGCTGGCGCTGGTAGAATCGCAGCCTGCATTCATTTCCTGTTGAACCATGCCCGTCCGCGTCCAGACTGCCGATTTCGATCTTTCCACTGAAGTGGCCCAGTTGCGCCTGGCCAATCCGCGCGTCGGCGCCGTAGTCAGTTTCGTGGGCACCGTGCGCGATCTCAACGATGGCGCGGCGGTCTCGGAGATGGAACTGGAACATTATCCGGCCATGACCGAGCGTGCCCTGGAGCAGATCGTGGAACAAGCCAAGGCACGCTGGCCCATCTTCGATGCGCTGGTGATTCATCGCGTCGGCCCGATGCAGCCGCGCGAGCAGATCGTGCTGGTGGCGGTGACTTCACCGCATCGGGGCGAAGCCTTTGCCGCCTGCGAATTCATCATGGATTACCTCAAGACCCAGGCCCCGTTCTGGAAGAAAGAACAAACGCCTGACGGTGCCCGCTGGGTCGATGCCCGCGAGAGCGACGACACGGCGCTGGCCAAGTGGGCGCAATAAGTCAGCATCGCCCGGGACACTGATCCCGGCGACGCCATCAACGGCACACAGGGGGATTTTCGTCTTGCCATTCACTTTCCGCTTTCCCCGTATCCCGGGTCTGCCCACGACGGCCACGGCACCGTTCTGTCCTTCCGAAGTTGCCGGTACCGTCAACGTGCCGCGTGGTGCTTCTGTTTGGCAGAAGCTGCGCATCTACGTCGGCCCCGGGCTGCTGGTGTCGATCGGCTACATGGATCCGGGCAACTGGGCCACGTCCATCCAGGCGGGTTCGCAGTTCGGTTATCAGCTGCTGTTCGTTGTGATGCTCTCCAGCCTGGCTGCCATCGTGCTGCAATGCCTGTGCGCGCGGCTGGGCATCGCTACCGGCAAGGATCTGGCGGTGCATTCGCGCGAGCACTATCCGCCGGCCGTGGGCAAGGGCATGTGGGTGCTGGCCGAACTTTCCATCATCGCCTGCGACCTGGCCGAGGTGCTGGGCTGCGCGCTGGCCTTCAACCTGCTGCTGGGGGTGTCGTTGCCGGTGGGCGTGCTGCTGACCGCGCTGGATACGCTGATCGTGCTGGGCTTGAAGGGCAGGGGATTCCGTCAGGTCGAAGCCATCATCCTGGGCCTGGTCATCACCATCGCTGCCTGCCTGCTGGCGCAACTGGCTTTCGTCAAGGCGGACTGGCATGAGGTGATGCAGGGTTTCGTCCCCTCGCTGCAGGCCATTTCCAGCCGCGAACCGCTGTATCTGGCCATCGGCATCATCGGGGCCACGGTGATGCCGCACAATCTCTACCTGCATTCCTCCATCGTCCAGACCCGCAGCGTGCAGCGCGATCCGGCCTCGCTGCTGGAGGCGGTGCGCTATACGCGGGTCGATACCACGGTGTCGCTGCTGATCGCCATGGTCATCAACGCCACCATCCTGATCCTGGCGGCCTCGGCCTTCCACAAGAGCGGCAATACGCAGGTTGCCGAGCTCGATCAGGCCTACCACCTGCTGGACCCGATCACCGGGTCGGCCATGGCGGCCATTCTGTTTGGCGTGGGCTTGTTCGCTTCCGGACAGAGTTCGACTTTCACCGGCACCATTGCCGGACAGGTCATCATGGAAGGTTTCCTGAAACTGAAGATTCCTTGCTGGCAGCGCCGCGTCATCACCCGCGCGCTGGCCCTGGTGCCGGCGCTGATCGGCGTGCTCACGCTGGGACCGCACTCGGTAGGCAAGCTGCTGGTCGCCAGCCAGGTGGTGCTGTCGCTGCAGCTGCCCTTTGCCATGTATCCGCTGATCCGCCTCACCAGCCGCCGCGATCTGATGGGCGACCTGGTCAACCGCTGGTGGGTGAGCGCATTGGCCTGGCTGCTCTTCGTGACCATTTCGGCGGCCAATGTGTGGCTGGTGTGGCAGGTGTTTGCGGACTGAAAAAGGTCTACTTCCACACCAAACTATCACTATTAGTCAATTTTTCGTCGCTAATAGTGATATTAAAGTGAGGAAATGATGATTTTCCGCTCAATTTCAATTGAGGCTGTTTGGCAGAATTCCCCTGTGCGCATTGACTGGGCTGCCATCAACCCAAAAGCGCTCTGAATGGACAAACGCTTCAAGCCCCTGAGCGCCATCGAGCAGATGGAAAAGCGCCGCGCGATGAACTGGCTGCCGATCCCACGTTGCCGGTGCCGGCCGTGGTTCGCAAGATCCGCACCACCTTGCGTCTGACCATCGCCGAATATGCCAAGGTATGCGGCGTATCGGCCCGCACCCTGCAGGACATCGAACGGGGTGCGTCCAGTCCCACCCTGGCCACGGCCGACAAGCTGCTCAAGCCGGTCGGCATGTGCGTCGGCGCCGTCATGCGCAAGCGTCCGTAAAAAAAAGGCGACCTGTCACCAGGTCGCCTCATCGTTTCATCTCATTGCAACGTCATCAATTCTTTGCCACCGCCTGCTGCTTGCCGCTGCCCGGCTCCAGCACCACCGTGCAGGTCAGCCCCGAGGCCAGCAAGACGTTTTCCGGCACCTTGTCCAGGTGAATGCGCACCGGGATGCGCTGGGCCAGGCGTACCCAGTTGAAGGTCGGGTTGACGTCGGCCGTCAGTTCGCGGCTCTGCGGGTTGTCGCGGTCATAGATGCCGCGGGCGATGCTGTCGACGTGGCCTTCCATGGAGGCGCCGTTGATCAGCTGGATCTTGGCGCGGTCGCCGATGGACAGGAGCGGCAGCTTGGTTTCTTCGAAGTAGGCATAGACCCAGAAGGAATGGCTGTCGATCACCGCGATCTTGGCTGCACCGGCGGCCGCATAGTCGCCCCGGCGCACGCTCAGGTTGGTGATGTAGCCATCCACGGGCGAGAAGACCTTGGTGCGTTCCAGGTTCAGCTTGGCCGTGTCCCGCTGCGACAACGCGGCCTGGTATTGCGCCTGCGCTCCCTGGAATTGGGCCTGGGCGGCTTCCAGCTGGGCTTGCGAGGCGGTGACCTGGCTGCCGGCATCTTCGCGGGCTTCGCGCGAAACCACCAGCGCATCCACATCGGCACGGCGGCGGGCTTGCGCACGGCGCATGTTCAGGTCGGCACGGCGCGCTTCCACTTCCGCCTTGCGCACATCCAGATCGGCCTTGCGGGCCGTGACGGCAGCCTCCGCCTGCTGCAGCGCCAGCGTGTAGCGGGCCGGGTCGATTTCCATCAGCAGGTCGCCTTTCTTGACCAGCTGGTTGTCACGTACCGGCAAGGCCACCACCTGGCCCGAGACATCGGGGGCGATATTGACCACGTCGGCGCGCACGCGGCCGTCACGGGTCCAGGGCGAATGCATGTAGTGCTGCCACAGGCTCCAGGCCAGCAGGATGGCCAGCAGGAAGATGGCCGTGGTGATGAGAACGCGGAAGATCGATTTGACCGGCATGATGAACTACTCCTGATTGTTTCTTTATCTTTTCGTAAGGGATGAGTACGCAAGCAATGGCGGTGCGCTAGCGATACACCGCTAGCCCCAGCAAGGCCGCCAGGCAGACGAACAGGCTGACCCGGAACAAGGCAGGGTGCCAGGTCAGCTCGTAGAAGCCGAAGCGCACCAGCACGCGGTCGGCCAGCATGGCCAGCACGGCGGCTACCACCGCCAGCAGCAGGACGGTCGGAATATAGGCGTCGAAGAAGGAAATCTCACGTGGCATGGCGGGCTCCCGTTGTGTTGTTCTGGCCCCCGGCGCGCATGGTGTGCAGCGGTGATTGCTCGTCCAGCAGGGCGGTACGGATGAAATGCAGGTAACTCAAGGTGCGCTGCAGGCGATGGCGTTCGCTGCGCTCGCGGTAATGCGGGCCGATGGCGGCCTGGACTTCGGCGATGGTGGCATCGTTGGCGGCCAGCGCAGTGGCCAGGGTGGCCGCCGAAGGCCGGGCAAAGAGTGCCGGGATGGCCTCGCGCAGCCGGTCCAGGGCGGCGTAGGCCGGGGGCGGCAACAGATCCGGCGTTTCGGTGCGGATGCCGTGCAATTCGCTGCGCAGTTCGATGATGGCGTGGCCCACTTCCAGCGTGGCAAACATCCAGCCCAGCGCCTTCTGGCGCAGCAGCGGGCGGCTGCTGGTGAACATGGTGATCTGGTGCATCAGGTCGCGGGTGCCGCTTTCGAACTTCAAGGCCAGATGAGCCAGCTTGCCGAAGCAGGCATCGACCACTTGTTTGCGCAACTGCTTTTCCAGCACGCGCACGGTCCAGTCGGTGGTCGGCGGCAAGAGCAGCATGAAGGCGACCGCTGTCACGATCAGCGACACCACCAGCGCCACGGACTCGTTCAGATAACCGGCCGCATTGAAGTGTGCAAAATTGTCCGGCACCGCCAGGAAGGGGAAGAAAATGCAGATTCCCAGGCCGTAACCTGCATAAGCGGGACGGGTCGTCAGGTAGACGGCCAGCATCAGTACCGGCATCAGCGCGCTGGCCAGCATCCAGTAGCCATCCAGGCGCGGCAGGATATGGAAGGTATAGAAGTAGCCGGCTACCGCCGCAAACAGCACGCCGATGGCTACCGTGCGGGTCGCCTTGGCCGGATCGGGCGCGGCCGAGGTAATGGCGCAGAAGGCCGCTGCATTGAGCACGGCCACGTCGCCGCTGGGCCAGCCGCTGACGATCCAGAACGCGGCCAGGGCCAGCATCACGATGGCGGCGCGGGCACCGGCGATCAAGGCGGTGGTCATGCTGGTCTTGGGCGCATAGGAGTGCTCCCATTGCTCGCGCTCGTGGTGGCGCTGGGTCAGCGAGGCATAGGTCAGCGTGTAGGCGTGCAGTTCCTCAATGACGCGATAGAGCAGTTCAGAGGCCGTATCGAAGTCCAGCATGGCGCTGTCGCTCTGGCACTGCTCGGAGAGCGTATTGCGCGTGGCCCGCACGCGGCGCGGCAGTTCAAGCTTGTAGGCATCCAGCTTCAGGGCCGCGTCGGCGGCGTCCAGCGCACTCATGACCGGCTCGCCGCTGGCGCGGGTGAGCAGGGGCTGCACTTCGCGGTAGTAGGGAGAAATGGCTTCGATCACCACCCGGGCACTCGGCGCCGGATTGTCGTGCAAGCGGTTCATCAGCTGGTGCAGCGCATGCACGCGGGTCGACAAGGCCATGAACTCGCTGTTCATGCGGGAGAGACGGCCACTGCGCAGGCGCACTTCGGGATCCTCGAAGATGGCCGAGCTGCGCATGGCCTCCAGGCCGATGATGTCGCCCACGAAGCGGGCATTGGTGGCTTCGAGCTGCTTGCGGTCGGCGGTGCCGCCCAGCGTCGCGCTGATCAGGTCGACGAAGGCGGTGAAGCGGCCGCGGATGATGCGCACCAGCCCGGGGGCGCTGGCCTGCGGCAACACCAATGCGCTGACCAGGCCCACGCAGACGATGCCGACCATGATCTCGCTGACCCGCGTCATCACCGAATCGAAGGTGACGGCAGGGTGCAGGGCCGAGGGCAGGCCGATCAGGGCCACCGTATAGCCGGAGAGCACGAAGCCATAGGAACGGAAATTTCGGTTATGGGCCGAGCCCACGGTACACAGCCCGATCCACAGCGCCGAGGCCAGCAGGAACAGTTCCGGGGTCTGGGCAAACAGGCCGACGAAGACCACCACGGCGGCCGAACCGACCAGCGTACCGATGACGCGATAGAAGCTCTTGGCCAGGATCATGCCGCTTTGCGGCTGCATGACGATGAACACGGTAATGAGCGCCGAGCGCGGCGACTCCAGGTCCAGGCCATAACCGATGCCCAGCGCCAGCAAGCCGGCAAAGACCATTTTGAAGACATAGACCCAGGTCGGCGCATCGCTGCGCCACCAGTCGGTGGCGGCCTCGCGCAACTGGGCTTTGATGGAAAGGGCAGGGGTATTCATTTTGCCGCCACCTTGGCCGGTGCTTCATCCTCGATGCCGCCGCCCAGTGCGGTCTGCAGGGCGGCAAAGGCAGACAGGCGCTGTGCCTGCAATTGCTGCACGATCTGTTGCTGGCGCAGCCATTGGGTCTGCGCCTGCAGGATGTTGAGATAGTCGGTCAGGCCACGCTGGTAGGCGCGGGTGGCGATGTCGACGTTTTTCTGCGCCGCCTGCACCGATTCCTGTGCCTGCTTCTGCTGGCGCGCCACCGACTGCAGGGTCACGACCTGGTCGGAGATGCCTTTCAAGGCTTGCGAGAGCAGGGCGTTGTAGTGCTCCACCTCGATGTCATAGCCGGCACTGGCTGCACCCAGCTGGCCACGCAGGCGTCCGCCCTCGAAAATGGGCAGCGAGATCGCCGGACCATAGGTGGTTTGCAGGTTGGGGGCGGAGAGGAACGAGAACAGCCCGCCGCCAGCCGCTGCCGGGCCAATGCCGGCCAGCAGGTTGATGTTGGGATAGAAGGCCGCCTTGGCCACCGAGATCCCCTTGGCAGCCGCTTCCACGCGCCAGCGAGCGGCGCTGATGTCGGGGCGGCGGCCCACCAGGTCGGCCGGCAGTGCGCTGGGCAGGCCCAGGGCGGTCTGCAATTGCATGGCTGGCCGCGTGATGCCGTCGGCGGCACCGGGGCCGGCGCCCAGCAGCGCGGCCAGCTGATTGCGGATCAGGGCAATGTTTTCCTGCAGGGCTTCCATCTGGCGGCGGGTTTCCGGCAGGGGGGATTCGGCCTGGGTGATTTCCAGCTGGGTACCGAGGCCGCCCTTGAAGCGGCGCTGGGCCAGGTCGAGGATCTTCTGTTCTTCCTTGAGCATGGCCTCGGTGTTGTCCAGCAGGCCGTACTGCAGCGCCAGTTGCACGTAGGTGCGCACCACATTGCCTTCCAGGTCAAGCTGGGCGGCACGGGCGTCGGCGGCCACGGCGTGCATTTCATCCTCGGCACGCAGGGTGGTGTTCTTGTTGCGGTCCCACAGGTCGACGTTATAGGAAAGACCCAGGGTCGCGGTATTGTTCCAGGTCAGCTTGTCGCGGAAGGCCGCGCCGTAATAGACGTTGTCGGACCAGTCCTTGCGGCCCACCGACACATCCAGCTGGGCACTGGGCAATTCACCGGCATGGGCGACGACGGCCATCGACTGCGCCTGGCGCACACGGGCGGCGGCTACCGCCATGCTCGGGTTGCCGGCCACGGCCCGGGTCACCAGCTGGTTCAGTTGCGCATCGCCATACGCTTGCCACCAGGCGCGCTGCGGCCAGCCGGCTTGGCTGGCCGCCTGGCGGATGGCCTGGCCGGCGTCGAGCACGGCCACGTCGCGCACCTGCGCCTGCGGCTGGATGCCGCCCTGGTCGGCACAACCGGCCATTGTCAGCGAGAGCGCAACGACGGTCAGTGCGGGCAGCTTGGAGAAGGCGATACGTGTCATGGAATTACCCAAAAATGTGCAAATATCAGAAGTAACGTATTCTATTTTGTAATTATTTCAAAAAAAATACGGTATTTCGCAAAGGTTTATATCGGATTTGGTAATAATCATTGCTTCGTTCTGGGTAACAATGCTGGCATGGCGCATTGCGTCTGTTGCAGGCCGTTGTGGTTGGTGGAGGCCTGTGCCTTGTTAGAGTGATAGGAAGAGGATGGATACCCTGCAAAACATGCGCGTCTTCGCGCGCGTGGTGGAAGCCGGCAGTTTTACCCAGGCAGCCCAGCAAATGAGCCTGACTACGGCGCACGTCTCGCGGGCTGTGGCCGACCTGGAGCGGCATCTGCGCACCCGGTTGATGAACCGTACCACGCGCCGCATCGCCCTGACCGAAGCGGGCGAGCGATATTTGCTGCGTTGCCAGCAGATCATGGCCTATGTCGATGAAGCCGAGGCCGAAGCCAGCGCCGCCTATGTCAAACCCTCGGGCCGCCTGCGCATCCACGCCATGACCAGCCTGGGCCAGCGCTACGTCATCCCGTCCATTTCCGGCTACCACAAGCGCTACCCGGACGTGGCCGTGGAACTGACCCTGGCCCAGCGCATTCCGGACATGCTCGAAGAAGGCTATGACGTCTCCCTGGTGGTGGCGCGCGAGCTGCCGGACTCGGGGCTGATCTACCGTCAGCTCGGCAGTACCTTCAGCCTGCTGTGCGCCTCGCCGGCTTACCTGGACAAATACGGCCTGCCACAGCAGCCCTCCGATCTGCTCAATCACGCCTGCCTGCAATTGGTCAGTCCCATTTCACCGCTGGTCGAATGGGTGCTGGAAGGGCCGGAAGGCGAGGCCGTCGTCGCCGTCAGGAGCAACTTCCAGGTCAACGTGGCCGAGGCCATGCTCACCGCCATCCGCGAGGGCATGGGCATCGGTGTGCTGCCCATCTATTCGGCTGTAGATGCCTTGCGCGCCGGCACCATCGCGCGGGTGCTGCCGCAACATCGCTTGCAGACCATGGGGGTCTATGCGCTGTATCCTTCCCGCCAGTACCTGGATGCCAAGATCAGCACCTGGGTCGACTGGATGCACGAAACAGTGGACCGGACCTTGCAGGAAGACCATCAGGCGCTGGCCCGCCTGGGCAGCCTGCGCGAGGAAATGCAGGGCCTGGCCGCACGCAGCGGGCCGCTGGCCTGATCAATCAAGGGGAATGCCATGGGATGGCTGGCAGTAGGAATGGGAGCAGCACTGGGCGCCTGGCTGCGCTGGCGCATCTCCGTAGTGTGGAATATCCAGGGGCACTTCGTCCCGCTCGGTACGCTGGCGGCCAACTGGATCGGCGCTTACGTCATTGGATTGCTGGTCGCCTATTTCGAGCAGCATCCGGCGCTGGCGCCGGAATGGCGCCTGTTTGCCGTCACCGGGTTCCTGGGCGGGCTGACCACCTTCTCGACCTTCTCGGCCGAAGCCATGATCCTCTTGCAGCGGGGCGACTACCTGTGGGCCATCGGGCACTCGGGCCTGCATCTGCTGGGCTCCATCGTCCTTTGTGTTGCCGGGTTTGCAAGCTATCGCGCCTTGGCCGGATGAGCACTTGGCGTGACCTGATGCAGATCAAACCGGGCGGCACGATCATTGCTTGAAAATCGCAGGCGCTGGCCCAACTTTCATCTCATTGAAAAATTGGAGCGAACCATGCGTCTCGACAAACTCACCACCAAATTGCAGGAAGCGCTGGCCGATGCGCAATCCCAAGCCGTCGGCCACGACAATCAATATATCGAACCTGTTCACCTCATCCTGGCACTGCTGAACCAGGATGACGGCGGCGCGCGCTCGCTGTTGCAGCGCGCTGGCGTGAATGTGAACGGTCTTTCCAGTGCCTTGCAGGCGGCCGTCAAGCGCCTGCCACAGGTGTCCGGCAATGGCGGCGAGGTGCAGGTCGGCCGCGAGCTGGTGGCCCTGCTGAACCTGGCCGACAAGGAAGCGCAAAAGCACGGCGACCAGTTCGTCGCCAGCGAAATGGTGCTGCTGGGCCTGGCCGACGACAAGTCCGACGCCGGCCGCGCTGCCCGTGACAACGGCCTCACCCGCAAGGCGCTGGAAGCGGCCATCAAGGCCGTGCGCGGCGGCGCTTCCGTGTCCTCCCAGCAGGACGAAGGCCAGCGTGAAGCCCTCAAAAAGTACACCCTGGACCTGACCGAGCGCGCCCGCGCCGGCAAGCTCGATCCGGTGATCGGCCGCGACGATGAAATCCGCCGCGCCATCCAGGTATTGCAACGCCGCAGCAAGAACAATCCGGTGCTCATCGGCGAACCCGGCGTGGGCAAGACCGCCATCGTCGAAGGCCTGGCCCAGCGCATCGTCAACGGTGAAGTGCCGGACAGCCTCAAGTCCAAGCGTGTCCTGTCGCTGGACATGGCCGCCTTGCTGGCCGGTGCCAAGTACCGCGGCGAATTCGAGGAGCGGCTCAAGGCCGTCCTCAAGGAAATCGCCCAGGATGAAGGCCAGACCATCGTCTTCATCGATGAGCTGCACACCATGGTCGGTGCCGGCAAGGCCGAAGGTGCCATGGATGCCGGCAACATGTTGAAGCCGGCCCTGGCCCGCGGCGAACTGCATTGCGTGGGCGCGACCACCCTGGATGAATATCGCCAGTACATCGAGAAGGATGCGGCGCTGGAGCGCCGCTTCCAGAAGATTCTGGTGGATGAGCCCAGCGTGGAAGCCACCATCGCCATCCTGCGCGGCCTGCAGGAAAAGTACGAAGTGCACCACGGCGTGGACATCACCGACCCGGCCATCGTGGCCGCTGCCGAGCTGTCGCACCGCTACATCACCGATCGCTTCCTGCCGGACAAAGCCATCGACCTGATCGACGAAGCAGCTTCCAAGATCAAGATCGAGATCGACTCCAAGCCGGAAGTCATGGACAAGCTCGACCGCCGCCTGATCCAGTTGAAGATCGAGCGCGAAGCCGTCAAGCGCGAGAAGGACGAAGCCTCGCAGAAGCGCCTGCAGTTGATCGAGGAAGAAATCGAGAAGCTCGAGCGTGAATACGCCGACCTGGAAGAAATCTGGAAAGCGGAAAAATCGACCGCCCAGGGCGGCCAGCAGTTGAAGGAAGAAATCGAGAAGGTGCGCCTGCAGATGGAAGAGGCCACCCGCAAGAGTGACTGGCAGAAGGTGTCCGAGCTGAAGTACGGCAAGCTGGCCGAGCTGGAAGCCGCCCTGGAGGTGCAGAACAAGAAGGATGCCGCCGGCGTCAAGAGCGAGAAGCCCAAGCTGGTCCGTACCCAGGTGGGTGCCGAGGAAATTGCCGAGATCGTCGCGCGCGCCACCGGCATCCCGGTCTCGCGCATGATGCAGGGCGAGCGCGAAAAACTGCTGCACATGGAAGACGTGCTGCATGAACGCGTGGTCGGCCAGGAAGAGGCCATCGTGGCCGTGTCCGACGCCATCCGCCGTTCGCGTGCCGGTTTGGGCGACCCCAGCAAGCCGTACGGATCCTTCATGTTCCTGGGCCCGACCGGCGTGGGCAAGACCGAGCTGTGCAAGGCGCTGGCCTCTTACCTCTTCGATACCGAAGAAGCCATGATCCGCATCGACATGAGCGAATTCATGGAGAAGCACTCGGTAGCGCGCCTCATCGGCGCGCCGCCGGGGTATGTCGGTTACGAAGAGGGCGGTTACCTGACCGAGGCCGTGCGTCGCAAGCCCTACAGCGTGATCCTGCTCGATGAAATCGAGAAGGCGCACCCGGATGTCTTCAACGTGCTGCTGCAGGTGCTCGATGATGGCCGCATGACCGATGGCCAGGGTCGTACCGTGGACTTCAAGAACACCGTGATCGTGATGACTTCCAACCTGGGTTCGCACAAGATCCAGAGCATGGAAGACAGTGATCCGGCACTGGTGAAGCTGGCGGTGATGGCCGAGGTGCGCACGCACTTCCGCCCGGAATTCGTCAACCGGGTCGACGAGATCGTGGTCTTCCACGCGCTGGACGCCAAGAACATCGGCGCCATCGCCAAGATCCAGCTGCGCATCCTGGAGCAGCGCCTGGCCAAGCTCGATATCGGCCTGCAGATCAGCGAGGCCGGCTTGCAGAAGATCGCCGAGGCTGGTTTCGATCCGGTCTATGGCGCTCGTCCGCTGAAGCGCGCCATCCAGCAGGAGATCGAGAATCCGCTGTCCAAGCAGATCCTGGCGGGCAAGTTCGGTCCCAAGGATGTGGTGCAGGTAGAAGTGCAGAACGGCCAGCTGGCCTTCAGCAAGGCCTGATCAGCGGGCAGGTGAAATCCCGGTCAGAGATAGGCCTGGCCGGGAAAGCGGCGGGAACATGTGTTCATGTCCCGCCGCTTTTTTACGTCCTTTGTGGAGAGGAAGTGCAGGTCCCGGCCTGGTTTGCGTGCATTCGTCCACAAAAGTTGTAATACATTTAAAATAATTGACGAATTTTCACTAAACCGCGCCCAGCGCGGATCTTGGAAGGGTTGCTGGCTGCGGTTTCTTTCGCCGCATTGCAAAAAACGCTCCCCAAGAGAGGGCGAATGTGATATTTACTTCACCCAAGGGGGACGCGCCACAACTACAGAAGACCGGTGCGCCATCGACAAGGGGCGCAAGCCCCGACAGCAATCCCAAGGCGGTACTGCATTGCCTGGCAGCAAGGAATTCATGGTCTATTCGGTGATAAAGGGTCAGCGCGTGGCGCAAGGAAGCAGGGACTCATGGCACGGCAGGGGGCGATTCTGAAGCAATCGTCCTTGCAACGGCTATTCATTTTGCCGTTCATTTTCCTGATGGTTTGCCTGGTGCTGACCATCGGCTGGTTTCTTTATCGCGCAGGCGATGACGCCACCGAGGTCTTGGCGCGCAATGCCCTGACCGAAGTGATGGGGCGCGTCAGCCAGGCCATCACCCGCCAGACCATGGGCGCCCGCGAAACCTTGAACGTGGTGGCGCCGCAGCCGGTGCCGCCGGCCGAGGCCGGCCAGGCGCCGGCCACCCTGCCTTTCCCGAAGGGCCGCAAGGAGCTTGAAGAGCGCCTGTGGTTGGCCAATTCGCTCTTCGATGAACCCAGCTACGTCTACTTTGGCGGCGCCGACGGCAGCTTCCTGGGCATCAAGCAGGAGCAGCCCAGCGTCTTCATGTACAGCGTGCGTGAGCCCGGGCAGAAAAACTTCGTCTATTACCTGCGCGGGCCCGGTACCGAAATGAAGCTGGTCGCCGAGCAGGACTACGAACCGCGCAAGCGCCCATGGTATGTGCAGGCAGTGCAGCAGGGCCGCGAGACCTGGTCCCCGGTTTATATCGATTACCGCGTCAAGAACATCGTCGGCATAAATCTCTCCAAGCCCATCTTCGATGCTGACGGCGCCCTGCTGGGCGTGGCCAACAGCAGCATCGGCCTGCAGCAGCTGACCACGCTGCTGCACCAGGTACCGCTGTCGGCCCACGGCGTGGCCTTCGTCACCGAGATGAAGGGTGACATGGTGGCCACCTCCCTGGATGAACCCATCTACCAGGCCGGCGAGCAGGGCAGCGAGCCGCTGCGGCTCAATGCCGCCCAGAGCCGGTCGCCCATGGTGCAGCAGGCCTTCGACGAAGTGCGTCGCTATCTCGGCACGCACAGCGCCGAGCCCGACAAGCTGGTGCTGCTCGGTTCGCGCAGCCAGGGCAGCAAGATTGAAGTGGCGTTCCGCCTGCATCGCGACCCGGCCGGACTCGAATGGTTGGCCATCAGCACGGCGCCGCGCTCGGACTTCCTGGGCTCGGTCACCAGCGGCGTCTACCAGACGCTGATCCTGGGCTTGCTGGCGGTGTGCCTGACCTTCGTGATCGGTTTCCTGCTGCTGCGCTGGGTGCTGCGCGATATCCGCAAGCTGACCCTGGCGGCCAAGAGCATTGGCAATGGCAGCCCGTTCCCGGCGCTCAATATCGATCGCAACGATGAAATCGGCCAGCTCGCGCAAAGCTTCGTGGAGATGGAGCGCAACCTGCGCACCGACCGCCTCACCAATGTCCTGAACCGCGATTCGCTGATCGCGCAGATCGACTTCCGCCGCCGCAACAGTTCGCAAGCCGTGCCGCTGCATTTCGCCTTGCTCTTCATCGACCTGGATCGCTTCAAGGCGGTCAACGACGAATACGGCCATGACGAGGGCGACAAGGTGCTCGTCGCCATTGCCGAGCGTTTGCAGCACAGCCTGCGCCACGATGATTCGGTGGCGCGTTTCGGCGGTGACGAGTTCGTGGTCTACCTGCATGGCGTGACCGAGATGGAGGTGGCCCGCAGCATCGCCGACAAGATCCGCCATGCGGTCAACAAGCCCATCGAGGGGCGTGATGGCCAGCAGTACACGGTCGATGCCTCGGTCGGGGTATCGCTCTATCCGGACGACGGGCTGGATGTGGAAACCTTGCTGCGGGTGGCCGATTCACGTATGTTCGACCAGAAGCGCCTGCATCGCATCCTGTCGGTGTGAAGTTTCCTTCAGCAGCCCCCCTGACCCATCATCGAACGCCCGGAGAACCCCATGACCCTTGCCAGCTTTGCCACCTGCGACCTGTGCGACGCCAACGAAGACAAGCTGGCCGCTGGCACGCTGCATGTGCTGCCGCCGATCTTCGCCTCCTTCGGCCGCAAGCAGGTCTTTGCCGGTCCGGCGCGTACGCTCAAGGTCTTCGAAGACAACGTGCTGGTGCGCAAGACCCTGGAAACCCCGGGCAACGGCCACGTACTGGTGGTCGATGGGGGTGGCAGCCTGCGTTGCGCCCTGGTCGGCGGCAACCTGGCACAGCTGGCGCAGGACAATGGGTGGGCCGGTATCCTGGTCAATGGCTGCGTGCGCGATGCGGCCGAACTCAATGCCTGCGAGGTCGGCATCCGGGCGCTGGCGACCCATCCGCAGCGCAGCTTCCGCAAGGGTGCGGGGGATGCGGATATCAAGGTCGGCATTGCTGGCGTGGCCGTGCATCCGGGTGACTGGATCTACGCCGACGTGGATGGGGTGCTGGTCTCGCGCACCGCGCTTTGAACGTTTTCCTTCACCTTCGCTAGCAAGCACTCCAGCCCGCCGCGTGCGGGCTTTTGTTTGGGCGTGGAGAGCCGCTCAGTCCGCGGTCTTGCGCAGCACCCGGTCGATGGCCTCGGTCTGGCTGACAATTTCCTTCAAATCCTGGTTCAGCAGGCTGGTACGGCGGCGCAGGTTGTCCCAGCCGGACCAGGCGCTGGCCTCGGCCGGCATCGGTTCCGGCGTGACCGGGCCGATCAGTTCGATCTTGCCGGACAGGGCCTTGTCCTCGGCCGCCTCCGGCGACACCACCACGGCACCGCCACGCTTTCTCGGCTTGGGCGCCAGCAGGCGCTGGGCTTCGGCCAGGTGCTGGCTGGCTTCCAGGTAGGTCTCCTCGATCAGCCTGGCCACCGCACTTTGCGGCATGTTTTCCTGATGCCGGCGCAGCATCAGGCGCAGGGCGGCGATGTGGGCGGCCACCAGGTAGTTCTGCACGATGAAGCGGTTCAGCTCACGCACCGCACGCTGCTTGGTGGCCGGTTCGTCCATCATGCGCACCAGCGCCGAGATGAGCGCGGCCAGGCTGTCCATGAAACCTTTGCGGCAGACCCGGTAGAAGAAATCATCCTTGACCTTGCCTTCCAGCAGATCGCGGCTGGCCGTGAGATAGCGCTGGCTGGACTTGAGCACATTGCGCAGCAGCTTGGGCAGGTCGCGGTACTCCCAGGCCGGAAGCACGTAGCTGAAGACGGTGGCGATGGCCACACCGATGAGGGTATCGATGAGCCGCTCGCCGATCACGCCCTGGTGACCGGCCGGTACCAGCAGGTTGAGCAGCATCAGGATCTGCACCGACGCTGCAATGGCCGTGTAGCGGTACTTGATGTAGGTGAAGGCGGGGGCCGCCACGCTGGCGGCAAACAGCACCGCCAGCTGGCCCGGCGGGTTGTGCACGAAGCGCAGGATCAGCATGGTGATCAGGCAGCCGATCACGGTGCCGATCAGGCGGTCCGCCATGCGCTGCTTGGTGGCGCTGAAATTGGGCTTCAAGATGATGACGATGGTCAGCACGATCCAGTAGCCGTGCGCCATGTAGGGCAGCAGCCCGGCGATCCACAGGCCCGTGGTCACCGCCAGTGCCACCCGGATGGCAAAGCGGAAGATCGGCGACTGCCAGCGCAGGTTCACCAGCAGCATGTTGAACTTGAATTTCTGCTGGGTCAGGAAGGGGGTCATGTCCGAACCCGGCAGGATGGGTAGGGGATCGACCGGGTTCTGCGTGGCCTGGTGCACCTGGCCGATGAATTCGATGATGTCGCGGATCTTGTTGTAGGTCACGCGCAGCAGCGTGAGCGCTTCCTGCGAGGCCTGGCGCGGACCGGGCCGGGCCAGTTCCTGCATCTCGAACTGCACCGCGCGCAGCTCGGCCTTGTAGTTCACGCTGGGTTCGGAGGCCTTCTTGCGGGTGATCGCATAGGCGATCGATTCGATATCCTGCGCCGCCTTGGTGGCCAGGTCGCGCAGGAAGATCATCACATCGGTCTCGCCGAAGTGCTGGCGCAGGAAGGCGTAATCAGCGTGGGTGGAGAGCACCTGTTCATACAGTTCCAGCATCGACAGGTGCACCTGCACCAGCAGGCCATCCTGCTTGGTATGCAGGTCGCGCAGGATCAGGTCGCGCGAGGCCTGCTGCTTGTCGGCCACCACGATCTGCTGGCGCACCAGCTGGTTGAACTGGCTGGCCAGGTCGTGCTTGACGTCGTAGAAGTCAGCCTTGATGCGCAGGTAGCGCGCCAGCTCGAAGAGCGCCTCGGCCAGCACCTGCTGCTTGATGCGGCGGCGCAGGAACCACGACACCGCCATCGAATAAGCCAGATAGCCCAGCCCGCCGCCCAGGAACAGGCCAGCATGCAGGAAGGCGTCGGCAATGGGGACCTGGTTTTCCATCGACAGGGTCATCACCATGAGCGCGGCGAACTGCAGCGGCATGGTCTTCTTGCCGTAGACCACCATCATGCTGGCGAAGAAGCTCACCACCACCATCATCGCGCTGACCAGCCACGGCACCGGCGCACAGAGGCTAATGACCAGCATCACCACCGTGCAGAGCAGCACCCCGGCCAGCATCTCGTTGAACTTGTGGCGCAGCGGGCTGGGCAGGTCCATCAGGCTGGTACAGAGTGCCCCCAGGAAGACCGTCATCGTGGTCGGCATGTCGGCCACGTTGAACACCAGCAGGGTCAGGCCGACCACCCCGATCGCGATCCGCACACCCGTATAGAAATAATGACTGAAGAGGAAGGTGCGAATGTCCAGGGCGTAATGCATGTAGACAGGGGCGGCGTTGCATCGCCGCTTTGGAATGAGTTAGGCGCTTATTCTCTGCCTTCTTTTGCAATTAGACAACCAGACTGCATCGGTAAGACAAAAGCAGTTCTGGCGGCGGCAAGATGACGGAAAAAGCGTGCTTCGGGGACTTTGGCGCGGCAACGGTTGCTGTAGATGCCTTCATCAAAGATCGCTTTCCTATGAACGATGTGCGTGCAAGAGGTTTCATTTCATCGATTTTTTACGATACGAAATCTTCATTTCGTATGGTGAAAAGTGCCGGTGCGCTGCATCAAAATTGTTTTTCATTCTCCGGATTTTCGTTTCGTATCGCAAAATCACGCTCGTAAGTAACTGTTTTTATTGATATAAAAATTTTACAGATATCTTATATAAGACATTGTTGCTCCGCTTCGCCAGGCCTACTATGAAGTCATGGAATCAACGATTTCATCCGGTTTCAAGCCACTTCATATTGACCAACAAGGAGATCCACATGAGCACACGTGAACAGCAAATCCAGGCCCTGGAACGCGACTGGGCAGAGAACCCCCGCTGGAAGGGCATCAAGCGCAACTACAGCGCTGCCGACGTGGTCCGCCTGCGCGGCTCGCTGCAAGTCGAGCACACCATCGCCAAGCGCGGTGCCGACAAGCTCTGGAACCTGGTCCACGATGAGCCCTTCGTCAACGCCCTGGGCGCCCTGACCGGCAACCAGGCCATGCAGCAGGTCAAGGCCGGCCTGAAGGCCATCTACCTGTCCGGCTGGCAAGTCGCCGGCGACGCCAACCTGGCCGGTGAAATGTATCCCGACCAGTCGCTGTACCCGGCCAACTCGGTGCCGATGGTGGTCAAGCGCATCAACAACACTTTCGCCCGTGCCGACCAGATCCAGTGGTCCGAAGGCCGTGACGACATCGACTTCTTCGCGCCCATCGTGGCCGACGCCGAAGCCGGTTTCGGTGGCGTCCTGAATGCCTTCGAACTGATGAAGTCGATGATCGAAGCCGGTGCGGCCGGCGTGCACTTCGAAGACCAGTTGGCCTCGGTCAAGAAGTGCGGCCACATGGGGGGCAAGGTGCTGGTGCCGACCCGCGAAGCCTGTGAAAAGCTCAACGCCGCTCGCCTGGCTGCCGACGTCATGGGCACCAAGACCCTGGTGATCGCCCGTACCGATGCCGAAGCCGCCGACCTGCTGACCTCCGACGTGGACGCCAACGACAAGCCCTTCCTGTCGGGTGAGCGCACCGTGGAAGGCTTCTTCAAGACCCATCCGGGCATCGACCAGGCGATCTCGCGTGGCCTGGCCTATGCCGAGTATGCGGACATGGTCTGGTGCGAAACCGGCAAGCCCGACCTGGCCTTTGCCAAGACCTTCGCCGAAGCCATCCACGCCAAGTTCCCTGGCAAGCTGCTGGCCTACAACTGCTCGCCGTCCTTCAACTGGAAGAAGAACCTGGACGACGCCACCATCGCCAAGTTCCAGCGCGAACTGGGCGCCATGGGCTACAAGTTCCAGTTCATCACGCTGGCCGGTTTCCATGCGCTGAACTACTCGATGTTCAACCTGGCGCACGGCTATGCCCGCAACCAGATGTCGGCCTTCGTGGAACTGCAGGAAGCCGAATTCGCCGCCGCCTCCAAGGGCTTCACGGCGGTCAAGCACCAGCGCGAAGTCGGCACCGGCTACTTCGACGCCGTGACCCAGGCCATCCAGCAAGGCCAGTCGTCGACCACGGCCCTGCACGGTTCGACCGAAGATGAACAATTCTTCGACGACAAGGCCAAGAAGGCGGCCTGAGCCAGGACCATGCCGAAGTTCGAGTGAATGTGTGTGATGTAACGCCGGCCCGCATCCTTGCGCGGGCCGGCGGGGAGATCCCCGAAATTGATGCCGCACTCCACAAGAGTGCGGTTTTTTTTCGTCCGTCTCCCGGACATCAGGCGGCCAGGATCAGGGACGATGCAGTCGGCCGTCGCGCAGTTCGAACACCGTCTGCCCCAGTGCTTCCACATCGGCCGGGTCATGGGTGATGAGCAGCATCGGTACTTGCAGACGGCTCTGCAGCTCGGCCAGCTCGTTGCGCATGCGCTGGCGCAGGGACAGATCCAGTGCGGAGAAGGGTTCATCCAGCAAGAGCATGTCGGGTTCGGCCACCAGCGCGCGCGCCAGCGCCACCCGCTGCCGCTGGCCGCCGGAAATCTGCGCCGGGCGGCTGTGGGCGATGGCCTCCAGTTCAAAGGCCTGCAGCCACTGGCGCACGGCCGGATGTCCGGCCGGGCGGCGCAGGTTGACGCTGCCGCGTGCCAGGCCGAAGGCGATGTTCTGCGCCACCGTCAGATGCGGGAAGAGGGCGTAGTCCTGGAACAGGTAGGCGACGTTGCGCTCCTGCACGCGGACATCGATGCCTTGCGCGCTGTCGAAGAGCGTGCGGCCCTGTATGCGGATGTGGCCGCTGTCAGGACGCATCAAGCCTGCGATGGCCTTGAGGGTCAGGCTCTTGCCCGAACCCGACGGGCCGTAGAGCACGATGCGCTGGCTGTCGGAGGCCAGAGTGAGGTCGAGCGAAAAGACGCGATCAGCAGCGCGCAGCTCTTTCTGGAGGTGGAGTTCGACGCTCACGTAATCGTTCAGGTGTCAGTTGGCAGGAGGGGAAGGTGAAGCAATCTTACCGGAGCGGCAGCTGTGCGCGATCCGGCATCAGGCGCCCGGCCACCATCAGCAGCACGATGCAGGTGATCGAGGTCACCACGACCAGGAAGGTAGCCGCCCCATCGTCCCCCGCCTGCACGGCTTCGTAGATGGCCACCGACAAAGTTTGCGTGCGTCCCGGCAGGTTGCCGGCCACCATCAGGGTGGCACCGAATTCCCCGAGGGCGCGGGCGAAGGCCAGAAGCACACCCGCCATGATCCCGCGCGTGGCCAGCGGCAGGCTGACCCGGAAGAACACCCCGGCTTCGGACACGCCCAGCACGCGGGCGGCATCTTCCAGCTGATGATCCACGCTCTCGAAGGCCGCCCGCGCCGCCTTGAGCACCAGCGGAAAGGCCACCACGGTAGAAGCCAGCACCGCGCCCTGCCAGGTGAAGACCAGCTGGATGCCCAGGCTCTCCAGCCAGGCCCCGAAGGTGCCGCGCCGGCCGAACAGCACCAGCAGGTAATAGCCCAGCACTGTCGGCGGCAGCACCAGCGGGAGAGTGAGGATCGAATCGATGAAGTCGCGCAGCGGCGAGCGCCAGCGCGACAGCCCCCAGGCGGCGCCCACGCCCAGCAGCAGGTTGAGCAGGGTCGCCAGCCCTGCGACCTTGAGCGAGAGCAGCAGGGGAGTCCAGACCGGATGCATCAGGCGCGCCGCGTCAAGCGATCAGGGCTTCTGGAAGCCATAGCGGGCCAGCACCGCCTGCCCGCTGGCCGACAGTACGTGCGCCACGAACTGCGCGGCCAGTGCCGGCTGCCTCGTGCCGGCGGTCACCGCGATGGGATAGGTAGCCGGGGTGGTGGAGGGGATGCGCAGGGCGACCTTGACCTTCTCCGGCATGACCGCCGCATCGGTGGCAAAGACGAAGCCGGCATCGACTTCGCCGCGTGCCACGTAATCCAGGCTGGTGCGGACGTTCTCGGCCATCACACCCTTGGCCTGCACTTGCGTCCACAGTCCGGCCTGCTCCAGCGCGGCCTTGGTGTAGCGGCCGAAGGGGACGGAGGCCGGATTGCCCAGGGCGATGCGCTGGTAGCCAGCGCCGGTGAGGTCCGCCAGTGCTGCCGGTTGCAACTTGGCGTCGTGCGGCACGATTACCACGATCTGGTTGGCGGCGAAATTCTTGCGGGTGGAGGAATCGACGGCTTTTTCGGCGGCGGCTTTATCCATGGCGGTCTGGTCAGCCGAGGCGAAAACATCGGCCGGTGCGCCGCGCACGATCTGCTGCATGAGGATGTCAGAAGCGCCGAAGTTGGTAATGACCTTCACACCCGGATGCTGTTGCTCGAAGTTTTGGGCCAGTTCCTTGAAGGCATTGGTGAGACTGGCTGCGGCTGACACCACCAGGTCGGCGGCTTGCACGCTGGTAGTGGCCAACAGCATCGTGGCGGCACAAGCGGCACCCAGAGCGGCTTTCAGGCGGGCGGTCTTTAGCATCGTGCAGTCCTTGGTCGCGATAAATGAAGAAAAGAGCAAAAAAGCAGAAGCCCGGCAGGTCGGCGAAATATACGCAAGGATATAACGAACGTCAATTGCGTGCAGCCGTCTGGCCGCAGCGGACTGCCCACTAGGGCCTGTTCACATTTAATCTGCGAGTGCGAGAGGTCGCCAAGCGTTGTCTGCCTAGGCGCGGCGACGCGCCGTGGTGGTGCCACGGCAAGGAGCTGCAACAACGGCAGGCGACGCTTGGCGGCCTCTCCCGGAGGGTTGCCCCCAGAAGGCGCGCTGGCCGCGTTGCACGTCAGGGCTGGTGGCACCACCACCAGCCCTGACGCGCGCCTTGCCAGCCCGCCTTCTGGGGGCAACGCATCTCGCAGATTAAATGTGAACAGACCCTTGTACAATCACGCGCATGACTGATTCCAAGACCCTACGAGTGCGCGTGATGCAGGGCGAGACGATTGCCTTCGGCCCGGGGAAGGCCGACCTGCTGCAGGCGATTGCACAAACCGGATCGATTTCCGGGGCGGCGCGCGAGATGGAGATGTCCTATCGCCGCGCCTGGCTGCTGGTGGAGGAGATGAACCGCTGCTTCGCCAGCCCGCTGGTGGCCACGGCCACGGGCGGCGCGCGCGGGGGCGGGGCCGCCGTCACCGAGCTGGGGCAGGAAGTGCTGGCGCGCTATCGCCGCATGCAGAAAAAGGCGGCGGCCAGCATCGCCGCCGATCTCGGGCATCTGCAGGGCTTGATGAGCGCGGCCCATCCGGAGGGCGAAGACGACCATGCATGAGCTGTGGATCAAGTACCGGCTGCGGGTCCTCAATGCCTGCCGCGTTTCCGAAAATCATTCCATGCTGCTGTGGGGCGCGCTGGCCGGCTTCGTCGGGGCGCTGGCCACGATCGCCTTCCGCGAATGCATCGCCCTGCTGCAGATCTGGCTGACCGGGCATGATGGCAGCTTCGTCGATATCGCCAAGGGCTTGTCCTGGCCGGTGCGGGTGCTGCTGCCGACCTGCGGCGGCGTGATCGCCGGCCTGTTCCTGGTGTGGGCCAAGCGCACCCCGGCCGGCAACGGCGGCGACTATATGGAAGCGGTGGCCATCGGCGATGGGGCCATTCCGGTGCGCAATACGCTGTTGCGCAGCATTTCTTCACTGGCCTCGATTGCCTCGGGCGGCTCCATCGGGCGAGAGGGCCCGATGGTGCAGCTCTCGGCACTGTGCGCCTCGCTGGTGGGCAAGTTTTCGCACTTTCCTTCATCTCGCCTGCGGCTGCTGGTGGCCTGCGGGGCCGCCGCCGGCATTACCTCGGCCTACAACGCGCCCATTGCGGGCGCTTTCTTCATTACGGAGATTGTGCTCGGCTCGCTGGTGATGGAAAGCTTCGGCCCGGTGGTGGTGGCCTCGGTGGTGGCCAACATCACCATGCGCGAGCTGCCGGGTTATCGCGCCGCCTACGAGATGCCGTATTTCCCCGAGATCGGTGGCTGGGAAGTGCTGCTGTTCGTGGTGCTGGGCGTGCTGGCCGGCATCCTGGCGCCGCAGTTCCTGCGGGTGCTGGAACTGGGCAAGCAGGGTTTCGGCAAGTTCAGGTTGCCGCTGCCGGTGCGCCTGGGGGTGGGCGGGTTGCTGGTGGGGCTGATTTCCATCGAAGTGCCGGAGGTCTGGGGCAATGGCTACAGCCTGGTCAATTCGTTGCTCCATACCACCTGGCTGTGGCAGGCCGTGCTGATGGTGCTGGTGGTCAAGGTGCTGGCCACCGCCATCACGGTCGGTTCGGGTGCAGTGGGCGGGATCTTTACGCCTACGCTCTTCGTCGGCGCGGCGGTGGGTTACCTGTTCGGCGATACCGCGCAGGCCTTGCTGCCGTTCCACATGTCGCAGCCCTTCGCCTATGCCATGGTGGGCATGGGCGCCTTTCTGGCGGCCGCCTCCTATGCGCCGCTGATGGCGATCCTGATGATCTTCGAGATGACCCTGAGCTACCAGGTGGTGCTGCCGCTGATGCTGTCCTGCGTGGTGGCCTATGTGGTGGCGCGCAGTACGGACGGGCGCTCGATGTACGAGATCACCCTCAAGCGCCACCGCGACAACGAAGAACGGCTGCGCCTGCGCGGCACCCACATGAGCGACCTGATCCGCCCGGCCGACACGGTACTCACCGAGACGGCCAGCCTGGAGGAGGTCAGCGCGCTGTTCCTGAAATACCCGGTCAAGTACGTCTACATCGTCGATGCCCATGAGCGCTACCAGGGCGTGGTGGCCTTGCAGGACATCACTTCCTGGCTGCTGGACAAGAAGGAACCTGCAGGCCGGGTCGCCCGGGACTTCCTGCGGCCGCATTTCCTGCATGAAGTCACGCCCGACATGTCCCTGGGCGAGGCGCTGCAGCTGTTCCTCGATCACCAGGGGGAGCGCCTGCCCGTCATCGCCAGTGCAGAAGACCCGCGCCTGTTGGGGGTGGTCTTCAAGACCTCGCTGCTGGATGCCTATTTCCGCCTGGATCGCGCCGGAAACTGAGGGCAGGCAAGGCCGCAGACTCGCTCTTTGTACGCGCTGGCGCCGCCGTCGTTTGTAACAATGGCGGAGGTGTCCGACAACTGCTCACTTATCCTTGATAAAATGCGAAACATTCCACCTCAACGGTGGCCGTGGCGCAAAGTTCATGCGAGCGGCTGTGCCACCCGATTTCAACCCCCCATCCTAGAAGTGAATTTTCCATGCTGAGTTATCGCCACGCTTTCCACGCCGGCAACCACGCCGATGTCCTGAAGCACATGGTGATCATCCAGTTGATGCGCTATCTCGGGCAGAAAGACCCTGCCTACATGGTCATCGACACCCATGCCGGCGCAGGCGTCTATGCGCTGGATGGAGATTACGCCAGCAAGAACGCCGAATATGAAACCGGCATCGCCAAGCTGTGGGACCGCAAGGACCTGCCGGCGATGGTGAAGGAATATGTCGACCTGGTCAGGTCGCTCAATCCCAGCGGCAAGATGCGTTACTACCCCGGCTCTCCCTACTGCGCCGAGAAGACCATGCGCGAGCAGGATCGCCTGCGCCTGTTCGAAATGCACCCCAGCGAAGTGAAGGTGCTGGAAGATAATTTCCGCAAGCTCGAAGCCCACGCCGCCGCCCAGGGCCAGCGCCCGGCCGCACGCGGCAAACGGGTGATGGTGTACCGGGGCGACGGTTTCCAGGGCCTCAAGGCCTTGCTGCCGCCGCCGTCGCGCCGCGGCCTGGTGCTCATCGATCCGCCCTACGAAGACAAGCGCGACTACACCCACGTGGCCCAGGTGCTGGCCGATGCGCTCACGCGCTTCCCGACGGGCACCTATGCGGTGTGGTACCCGGTCCTGCATCGCAACGAATCGCGCCAGCTGCCCGAACGCCTCAAACGCCTGGGCGCCAAGAGCTGGCTCAACGTCACGCTGGCCATCCATGGCCCGGCGCCGGATGGTTTTGGACTGCACAACAGCGGCATGTTCATCCTCAACCCGCCCTGGACGCTGGAAGCCCAGTTGAAGGAAGTCATGCCCTACCTGATCGAGGTGCTGGGTGTGGACGACACTGCGGAGTATTTGCTCGAATCCGGCGAAAATTGAGGCAGGCAAGAGCGGGTTTGTGAGTATTTGTGAATTTTTTCACTTTGAATAGTCGTGATGTCGCTGAAACCATGCCAAATCGGCATACAATAAGCGGATTGCTGCACGTCAAGATTGATCGCAACGCCAGGGGCCCGTAAAAAACCAACCATGTCAGACCAGTCAGCCGATCCAACCGCTTCGCCCCTTCCTGCGCACCAGGCCCTGGATTTCTTCCTGGCGCGCCAGCCCATCCTGAGCCGCGAGCAGGACCTGATCGGCTACGAACTGCTGTTTCGCAGTGCTGCCTTCGGTCCGGCCAATGTGAAGGATGATGTCACGGCCACGGCGGCCGTGATTGCCCACGCTTCCGAGCTGGGTTTGTCCAATGTCATCGGCAACCTGCACGGCTTCATCAATGTCGATGCGGCCGTGCTGATGAGCGACTTCATCTATTTCCTGCCGGCCGACAAGGTGGTGCTGGAGATTTTGGAGACGGTGCGCGTCACGCCCGAACTGGTGACGCGGGTGCGTGAACTGGTGGCCGCCGGCTACGTATTTGCACTGGACGATGTGGTGGCCGAGTCGCAGGAGATCGAAGAGCTGCTGCCGCTGGTGAAGATCATCAAGATCGACGTGATGGAAGTCGATCCCAGCAAGCTGCTCAAGCTGTCGGTGCATTTCAAGCGGGCGCAGAAGGAACTGCTGGCCGAGAAGGTCGAGACCCTGCAGGTGTTCAATGACTGCATGACGTTTGGCTTCGATTATTTCCAGGGCTATTACTTCGCCAAGCCGATGATCCTCCAGGGCAAGAAGCTGGAAGCCTCGAAGATGATCATCATGCACCTGCTTACGCTTTTGGTGCGCAATGTCGACAACGCCGAGATCGTGCGCTACATCAAGCGCGACGTGGCCCTGTCGCTCACCCTGCTGCGACTGGTCAATACGCCCGTCTACGGTTTCCAGAAGTTCATCGATTCGCTGGGCCAGGCGCTGATCGTGCTGGGCCGCCGCCAGCTCAAGCGCTGGCTGCAGATCCTGCTGTTTGCCAATACCGACAAGGATCGCGCCCATTCCATGTCGCCGTTGATGATCCTGGCGGCCACGCGCGGCAAGATGCTGGAACTGATCACGGCCAAGATCCGGCCGGGCCGCCGCAAGATGTCGGAGATGGCCTTTACGGTCGGCATCATGTCGCTGGTGGATGCGCTCTTCGGCATGAGCATGGAAACCGTGCTGCGCCAGATCACCGTCAGTACCGAGATCCGCGAAGCGCTGCTGCGCCGCACCGGTTTCTATGGCACCGTGCTGCGCCTGGTGGAGTGCACCGAGCTGCGCGCGCCCGACCAGGAGGAGATGCAGCGCCTGCTGGAAGAGCTGCAACTGTCGGCAGACGATTTCTTTGCCGCCGAAAAGCAGGCCTTCGAATGGGGCAACAGCATCGCCAACAACAACATCGGACAGCAGGCCAGCATGCAGATGTCGCCACCGCCGGAGGGCTACATCGATGACGATGAGGATGACGATGACTGAACGCGTTCGTGCCGATGCTGCTGGCGCGTCGCCATGAGAAAGGGCTGCTTTTTGGCAGCCCTTTTCATTTTGACGATTAAGGATCTGAATTTACTTGCTGCGCATGCGGGCCACCAGCCGGCGCAGCAGCCGCAACAGGCGAGAGGACGGCGCGCCCGGGTGGCTTGCCAGGCGGACGGCCAGTTTGCGCTTGAACTCACCGATGGCCGACTTGACCGCCTTGAGCAGACGCTGTACCTGCTGCCAGCCGGCCGTGGCCTGCAACTGCGCCGTGAGCCGGGCTTTGATGTCCAACAACCGGGTGTGATAGCGCTGGAACCAATCCAGCGACAGCAGGCTGCGGCGCGTGAGGGCATAGATACGCGCCACCAGCGCCGTGCCCAGTACCTTGGCAGTGAGCACGATGATCACACCCAGGGTAGGGTGGCCGTGCGCGATGGACATCAGCGCCAGGATTTTCACCGGCAAGAGCAGCAGGGTCGGTGCCAGGAAGATCAGCAGGGCGGCGTAAGGCGAGAGCCGTTCCACCCAGCTTTGCAGCCGTACCAGCCAGGGCCATTCAGGGATGCGCGCCAGCACCGCCTGGGTGGCGTCCCACAGCCACTCTTCCAGCATCAGCAGCAGGGCTGCGGTGTAGATGAGCGGCGCCAGCAGGCGCCGGCGCCAGCGCGGCGGCCGGCGTGGCGGCAAGGTCGGGTCAGTCATCCAGCGATCAGACGGCGCGCGCCTTGATGAGCGAGAGCCAGCGGTCGCCCCATTTCACGTCGCTCATGCAGGAGGCATAGCCGGTGACGGTGCGGGCGGCGCGCTCCAGCAGCTGGATGTCGGCCTCGTGCTGGCGTGCCACGTGCGGGTCTTCCAGGAACAGTACGCGGCGGCACTGGCGTTCCAGGATCAGTTCGGCGATCTGCGCGTCCCCGCCCAAGGGGCCGGAGAGGAAGGGCTTGACCCAGTTGCGTCCGGCTTCACCCTTCATTTTGACGGCCAGCTGGTTGAGCAGGCCGCCGGTGGTGCCGGTGGCACAGCGGAAGGCAAACTGGTCGAGCACATCGAAATGCTTTTCGGCCAGCTCCAGCATGCGTGTCTTCATGGCGTCGTGGGCGATCAGGGCGATGCCCTCGTCTTTCAGGTGGAAACGGTCATCCAGGAAACTGTCGGGCGCGGCCCCGTTGGCCAGGGCTTCCAGCTCGAACCACTCCTGGGCACCGGCCAGGGTCGAGAGGAAGGGCTTGCCATGGATCACGCACTGGCGCTTCAGGGCCACCGCTTCCGGGAAGGTGGACGAGGGGTCGACCGGATCGATCAGGTAGATCACCGCATCGAGCGTGCGGGCAGGATCAGGGTCGACCGTGCGCGAGACCAGCTTCATCAGGCCACCATGGCGGCCATAGGGAAAGCGCACCAGGTGCTCATAGCCGGGCAGAAGATTCATTTGTCCGATGGCATCGAGCGTGCGGCCGACCACGATCAGTTCGGGTTGCAGGCTTTCGATGCGATGGCGCGAACCGGTCAGCAGCTGGACCAGGGCGGAATCCGAGGCGTCCTGATGGGCGCGGTTGGCAATGAGACCGATGCGATAGCGGGGAGCGATGGAAGACATGGGCGCGAGCAGGCGAGTTGGAGAACCTGGCATGGACGGCATGCGCAGGCGCGAGTGCAGATTATCGCCGAGTGCGCCTTAAAGGGCGAGCCCGGCAGGTGCGCCGCGGATTAATCGCCGCAACTGTACCGTTGCAGGCGCTCGCATGCGGCTACAATAAGCGTCAACCTGCATACCAACCCCACTCCAGCATGAACAAGGCTTTTGTAAAGGAATCCGACGGTGCCGACGACGATGATGACATCGCCTTGCCGGCCATCCCCGCCGGCAGCAAGAACTACATGACCCCGCAGGGGCATCAGCGCATCAAGGATGAACTGCTGCACCTGATCGATGAAGAGCGTCCGGAAGTGGTGCGCGTGGTGTCCTGGGCCGCCTCCAATGGCGACCGGTCCGAAAACGGCGACTACCTCTACGGCAAGAAGCGCCTGCGCGAGATTGACCGGCGCATCCGCTTCCTCACCAAGCGGCTGGACAATGCCGAGGTGGTCGATCCGTCCGTGCACCACGGCAGTGACCAGATCTTCTTCGGCGCGACCGTGACCTACGAAAACCAGCGCGGCGAAGAGCACACCGTCACCATCGTGGGCATCGATGAACTCGATCCTCTCAAGGGACTGATCAGCTGGATCTCGCCGGTGGCGCGGGCGCTGACCAAGGCCCGTGAAGGCGATGAAGTAGTGCTGCAGACACCGTCGGGGGTAGAGCAGCTGACCATCCTCGATGTGACGTATCCGGCACCGCAGTAGCGCTCCTCCTTATCCCTTGTGACGGCGGCCCGGCGTGCAATTTGCATGCGGGCAGGCTGACGCCGCGTGCGCCGCTCGCCGCGCCCGGCAAACCGAATTTCAATCCTCCACGAGAACGTTCATGTCCATCGTTTTTGCCAGCCTGAATCACCCGCAGCGCGTCGTCCTGGCCGCCGAGGTGCATTCGCGCCCCTTCCTGCAGCTCACGCGCTCGGAAACCTTGACGCACCTGGCCGTCTACGTACGCGAAGACGGCAACGGCGGCCGTCACGCCAGCGCCCAGCATGTCCTGCTGGACGAACTGTGCGCGCACTTCGGCGTGGTCGCCCCGGGCGGCGAGGCCAAGCATTTCTATCATGACTTCGGCCGTTTCCGCCTGAAGTGGGAATGTCATACCGAGTTCGCCACCTACACCTTCGCCCAGGCGCATGAGGAAGAGCTGGGCACCGACCAGGCCTTTGCCCGCGCGCCGCTGGCGCATATTCCGCAGCAGTGGCTGCTGGGACTGAAGGGCAAGCTGATGGTGGCCGCGCACGTGGTGGTCGAGCCGGGCGCTGACGATACGGCTGCCACTGCACGCCAGATGCAGCACATCTTCGAAGGCAAGCTGATGAGTTCCAGCAAGGTCTTGCAGGGAGGCGAGATCTGGACCGATTTCCAGATCCAGTCGGATGGCTTTTCGCGCTTCGTGGTGCGCGATATCGGCTTGCGCGAATTGCAGGGCGGACGCCTGGCGCAGCGCATTCTTGAAATCGAGACCTATCGCATGATGGCGCTGCTGGGCTTGCCGCATGCGCAGCAGTCCGGCCCCCTGCTCAACGAAATCGAAGGAGACCTGGCCGCGCTGACGGCCGCCATGGTGCAGTCCGAGCAATCCACCAGCGGCACCCCGGAAGAGATGGCCGAGGATGAGCGCATCCTGCGCAAGATCACCGGTCTGGCGGCGCGCATCGAAAAGCTGTCGCTGGAGAACAGCTATCGCTTCTCGGCCTCGCAAGCCTATTTCCGCCTGGTGCAGGCGCGCATCGAGGAATTGCGCGAGCAGCGCATCGAAGGGGTGCCGACCATCGGCGAGTTCATGGAACGTCGCCTGGCCCCGGCCATGAATACCTGCCAGGCCATCGCCCGCCGCCAGGAAGCGCTGGCCGAGCGCATCGCCCATACCAACGACCTGTTGCGTACGCGCATCGGCATCGTGCAGGAGCGCCAGAACCGCCAGATCCTGGAATCCATGAATGCCCGCGCCGCCCAGCAACTGAAGCTGCAGCAGGCCGTGGAGGGCTTGTCGGTGGCGGCGATCTCGTATTACGTGATCGGGTTGCTGGGCTATGCCGGCAAGGCGGCCAAGGCGGCGGGCCTGCCCATCAATCCGGACCTGGCCACCGGGCTGGTGGTGCCGGTGGTGGCGGCCTGCGTCTGGCTGGGCTTGCGCCGCATGCACAAGGACCTGGGCAACCATTGAAGGCGCAGCAAAGCAAACGGGGCGCACCGCATTGGCGGCGCGCCCCGTTGCAGAGTGTTGCGAAGGCGGGGATCAGACGGTGGCGTTGATCTTGGCTTCAGCGCCGGCTACAGCAGCCTTGGCGGCTTCTTCACCCATCGACACGCCTTCTGCGACCACCAGTTCCACATCGGTAATGCCGATGAAGCCCAGTGCGCCCTTGAGGTACTTGCCCTGGAAGTCCAGTGCTTCCATCGGACCTTCGGAATACTTGCCGCCGCGCGAGAGGATGATGACGGCCTTCTTGCCCTTGACCAGGCCGACCGGGCCGGTTTCGGTGTAGCTGAAGGTGCGGTCGGCGCGGAAGACGTGGTCGATCCAGGCCTTCAGGGTGGACGGCGGGGCGAAGTTGTACATCGGCACGCCGATGACGATGGTATCGGCAGCCAGCAGTTCGTCCACCAGGGCGTCGGATTGCTTGATGACGTCGGCCTGCTCGGCGCTGCGGGCATCAGCCGGAGTAAAGTAGGCACCCAGCATCGATTCGCTCAGGTGCGGCAGGGCGTTGGCGGCCAGGTCACGGTGCACCACCTTGCCGCCGGGGTTCTTGGCTTGCCATTGCTGGGCGAAGGAAGCGGTCAGCTGACGGGAGATGGAACCGCCGTTGCGGGCGCTGGAGTCGATATGCAGAAGAGTGCTCATGGTGTGTCCTTTCGTTGTTCGGTGGGCAAGGCCTTCGGTGAACGCCTTTGCATTGGGGTCAACGATACCCAGTTTTCATTTCTTCCAATAGATGCGAGAATCGCATTTCACTGATCCATTTTTGGTGGGAATCGAACATCGCCATGCTAGACCTCAACGATATCTGGCTCTTCGTCCATGTAGTGCGGGCCGGCAGCTTCGCCGCCGCCGGGCGCAAGCTGTCCATGCCGCCCAATACCATCAGCCGCCGCCTGCAGGCGCTGGAGGCGGCCATGGGGGTGCGGCTGCTGCAACGCTCCACGCGCCAGCTCAACATGACGGCGGCGGGGCGGGAATTCTTCGAGCGCTGCGCGCCGGGCCTGGAAGACATCGAGCACGCCAGCGCCAGCCTGACGGAAAGCCAAGGCGAACCGTCCGGCAGCCTGCGCGTGGCCGCGCCGGTGGACTTCTTCGACAATTTCTCCATCGAGTGGATGCATGAGTTCATGCATCTCTATCCCAAGGTGCAGTTGGAGTTCGTGCTCAATGACGGGCGCGCCGACCTGATCGCCGAGGGTATCGACCTGGCCTTCCGTGGCGGGGTGCTGCCCGACTCCAGCCTGGTGGCCAGGAAGCTGGTACAGAGCCATATGGCTCTCATCGCCAGTCCGCGCTACCTCGAGCGCGAAGGCACGCCCCAGGCGCTGGCCGACCTGGTGGGCCATGCCTGCCTGGCGACGTCGCAGGCACCCCAGCATACGGTGTGGAAACTGGAAGGGCCGCACGGTCCGGAAAACGTGCGGGTGGTACCGCGCCTGTGCATCAACACCGCTCAAGGACAGTTGCGTGCGGCGCGGGCAGGATTGGGCATTGCGCTGCTGCCGACCATGCTGGCCTCCGAAGACCTGCGCAATGGCAGCCTGATCAATATCCTCCCGGATTACCAGCGCGACACCATGGGCTTTTATGCCGTGTACGTGCACCGGCGGCAATTGCCCAGTGCGGTCAGTGCGCTTATCGAATTCTTCGCCGACAAGCTGGAGCGCGGCATTGCCGACAAGGGCGCGCAGGCCTGCCAGGAGCAACTGGAACGCGAGACTGCTGCGCTTTCCCTGCCGCAGAAAGCGGCCTGAGCGCGGCTCAGAATTCCACCGCCTGTTCGCCCAGGGCGTAGCGCCGGCAATGCTCCAGATAGGCGCGCTCATGGTTGGCGACCAGGTCGACCACGCTGCGCCACAGCCAGGACGGCACTTCCAGCGTCTTCGACCGTTGCCGCGCCAGTTCGGTGTGCCACGCGCGGCAAGTTGCTTCATCCATCTGGCGGGCATGGGCCTGGCCGACGACGCGGGCCAGATAGCGGGCGGCGCGCAGGGCTTCCTCTTGGCTGACGTGATCGATCTCCAGTTTCAGGTCCTGCGGCAGCAGTTCGCGTACGAACACCGGGCGCTCCAGCAGGCGCGTGGCCAGCATGCGCGAACCCAGGTGCGGTGCAAGATGGCGTGCACCGGTGACGACCCGTTCGGCGTTGTCGCGGGGCATGCCGGCATCGCGGTAGCGGGGCGCGGCGGCGGTGACCGCTTCCTTGATATCGAAAAGGCACAGGTCGCTGCTTTCGCTGGCTTGTTCGTTCACATCCAGCAGCACGGCATAGCGCAGCAGGCCCAGCGAGCTGCATCCCTTCATCCAGTAGGCGGTATCGAGCATCTTGATGGCAGCGTTGTCCTCGCGATGCCGCAAGGCCGTGAGCAATGCGCGGGCCGGAGCGGACTCCACCAGCGCCGTGATCTCTTTTCTTTCCTGTCGCGAGGCCGACCAGAAGCGTTTGCCCAACGGGATATGCACGGTCTTGCCTTGCATGCGTTCATGTGCCAGTTCCTTCCAGGTGCGGCGATGTGCAGTCTTCAGGGCCACGCGCACGGACTGCGGTTTTTTGCCCAGGCGCAGGTCGTCACCGGGGCGGAAGGCAGATTCATATCCCTCCACCAGCACCTCCATCATCTTGGCCGTGATCACGCCCGGCAGGTCCGAACTGCGCGCGGCCATGGCCAGCGACAGCGCCAGGCGGATCAGGTCGTGCGATGGGTTGCCGATGACGGTCTGGTCGAAGTCACGGATCTGGATATCGATCTTGCCCTCGGCATTGGCCACCGGGCCCAGGTTGCCGATGTGGCAGTCACCACAGATCCAGATGGCCGGGCCTTCGGGCAAGCTGCTGGCCTGGGTTTCATTGAGCCAGTTGTAGAAGCGCAGGGTGCTGCCGCGCACGTAGGCGTGGGCAGAGCGGGCCATTTTGAGGTTCTGGGCGGTTTTCAGGATGTCCTGGCGCGCGGAGGGACGAGGCGTCCTCGTGATCAGTTTTTTTGGCATGGCGATTTATATTATTTATATTCATTTTTCTTTTAGGCGGATGAAGCCCAATGTTGAGTTTCCTCGTCTCTTCGTCGCTTGCCTATCAGAGAAGCGAGACTTGCCTTGTCAGACTCCCGGCCATGCGCTGCCTTCAAAACGAATGCCGGAAAAGACAAACGCCCGCATCAGCGGGCGTTTGCAGAGGCGGGCGGGGCAGGATCAGCCGCGTTCGCGCAGGATACGTGCGACGCTGTCGATCTTGCGGATGCCGCGCATGAGGCGCGCCAGGTGCACGCGATCTTCGACCTGGATGGTGAAGCGCAGATACTTCATCGAAGCATTGCCGCCTTCGTCATCCATGGCCACCGAGACGATGTTGGCATCGGACTCGCCGATCTCGGCAGCGATGCGCGCCAGCGTGCCGCGCTCGTTGTGGATCAGGATGGTGATGCGGCAATCGAAGCGGCGATTGAGGTCATGGCCCCAGACCAGGTCGATCCAGCGGTCCGGTTCCTTCTCGTGCAGGCGCTTGGCGGTCTCGCATTCCTGGGTATGTACGATCAGGGTCTGGTCCGGCTTCAAATAGCCGGTCAGGCGATCGCCCGGGATCGGCATACAGCAGGACGACAACTGCGCCGAGGCCCCTTCGCTGCCGGTGATGACCACCGGGTCCGGCTTGTTGGGCAGCATGTGGCCTTCCGGATCGAGCTGCGGCACGCTCACGCCGGTATCCATCATGGTCATGATGTGGCGTGCTACCAGCGGGGCCATGCGGGTGCCGATGCCGATCTCGGCATACAGGTCATCCATGGTCTTGGCGCTGGATTCGTTCAGCAAGCGCTCGACGATATGGGAAGGAAGTTCAGGTTCGATGCCCAGCGTATGAAGAGCATTGCCCAACAAGCGGCGTCCGACGGCTTGCGATTCGACCTTGTTGGCCGTGCGCAGGCGGTGGCGGATGGCCGAACGGGCCTTGCCGGTGCGCACGTAGCCCAGCCAGTTGGGGCTGGGGCGCGAGGTCGGCGAGGTGATGATCTCGACGATGTCGCCGTTGTGCAGCTCCGAGCGCAGCGCGGCCGGTTCGTGGTTGATGATGGCTGAAGTGGTCTGGTCGCCGATGTCGGTGTGGATGCTGTAGGCGAAATCGAGCGCCGTGGCACCACGGGGCAGGGCGATGATCTTCGATTTGGGCGTGAAGACGTAGACCGAATCGGGGAACAGGTCGACCTTGACGTGCTCCAGGAACTCCGCCGAATCGCCGGTCTGCTTCTGGATGTCCAGCAGCGACTGCAGCCAGGCGTGGGTACGCTGCTGCAGGTCGGTGAGGCTGCCTTCGTCATCCTTGTAGAGCCAGTGCGCAGCCACGCCGGATTCGGCCACGCGGTGCATGTCGGTGGTGCGGATCTGGAACTCGACCGGTGTACCGTAGGGGCCGATCAGGGTCGTGTGCAGCGACTGGTAGCCATTCAACTTGGGAATGGCAATGTAGTCCTTGAACTTGCCCGGCATGGGCTTGAACAGCGAGTGCAGGGTGCCCAGCGCAACATAGCAGTTGGCGAAGCTGTCCACCACCACGCGGAAGCCGTACACGTCCAGCACCTGCGAGAAGCTCAGGTGCTTGTTGCGCATCTTGCGGTAGATGCCGTAGAGGGTCTTTTCGCGGCCATCGACCTGGGCCGGGATGCCGGCGGCGATCAGGGTGCTGGTGACCGATTCCATGATCTTGGTCACCACTTCACGGCGATTGCCGCGCGCCGCCTTGACGGCCTTGAGCAGGGTGCGATGGCGCAGCGGATGCAGGTGGGCGAAGGACAGCTCCTGCAGCTCGCGGTAGATGTTGTTGAGGCCCAGGCGGTGCGCGATGGGCACGTAGACTTCCATGGTCTCGCGCGAGATGCGGCGCTTCTTCTCGGGCGGCATGGAGCCCAGCGTGCGCATGTTGTGCAGGCGGTCGGCCAGCTTGACCAGGATCACCCGCACGTCGCGCGCCATGGCCAGCAGCATCTTGCGGAAGTTTTCCGCCTGTGCCTCGACCTGGCTCTGGAATTCGATCTTGTCCAGCTTGGAGAGGCCATCCACCAGCGAGGCCACGGAGGCGCCGAAACGCTCGATCAGTTCTTCCTTCTTGACGCCTTGGTCTTCCATGACGTCGTGCAGGAAGGCCGCCATCATGGCCTGGGCGTCGAGCTTCCATTCGGCGCAGATCTCGGCCACTGCCAGCGGATGCGAGATGTAGGGCTCGCCGGACTTGCGCATCTGGCCCAGGTGCATCTCGTCGGCGAAGCGATAGGCTTCCTTGACCTTCTTCAGTTCGGAAGGGGTCAGGTACTCTTCGAGCTTGGGGATCAGATGCGCGAAAGTCGCCACGCCGCTGTGGGCGGCAGGGGCGACTTCGAGGGGAGTTGCGGTGCGGCCGGAACCGGCGGCACGTTTGGAGCTAGCAGCGGCTGATAAGGTGGAGTCGGTAGTGGTGAGGCTCATACTTGTCCGTTATCAGCTTCATGGACGGACCAGGATCAGGCCGGAACCTTCTTGAGCATCTCGATACCGACTTTGCCAGCGGCGATTTCGCGCAGGGCGGTCACGGTCGGCTTGTCCTTGGCTTCCACCTTCGGGGTGTGGCCTTGCAGCAGCTGGCGGGCACGGTAGGTGGCCGACAGGGTCAACTGGAAGCGGTTGGGGATCTGCTTGAGGCAATCTTCGATGGTAATGCGGGCCATGTGATACTCCTGAATGACGGTCTTGCTTGTGGATTGATGGGTCCGGCGCCGGGTTGCTGGTCTGGCTTGTGCGGCTTAGCTCGCGTGGATGCCCAGCTGGGTGAAGAGGTAGGCATTGCGGGCGGCTTGCTGCGGGAAGCGGCAGCGGGCGGCCTGGACGATTGCCGTCAGTTCGGACAAAGCGACGGCAAACTCTTGATTAATAATAACATATTCGAACTCCGGCGAGTGAGCGATTTCGCCGCCGGCGGCCAGGATGCGGCGCGTGATGACGTGCGGTTCGTCCTGTCCGCGCTTCTTGAGGCGCTCTTCCAGCGCAGCAATGGAAGGCGGCAGGATGAAGATGCCGATCGCATTGGTAAATTGTTTCTTCACCTGCTGCGCGCCTTGCCAGTCGATCTCCAGCAGCACGTCGGTGCCGTTGGCGATCTGGTCAGCAATCATCAGGCGCGAGGTGCCGTAGTAGTTGCCGTGCACTTCGGCCCATTCGAGGAATTCCCCTTCGGCTTGGCGCTTCAGGAAATCTTCCACGTCAGTGAAATAATATTCACGGCCATGCTCTTCGCCCGGGCGCGGTGCGCGGGTGGTGTAGGAGATGGACAGCTTGATGGCCGGCTCCTGCTTGAGCAGGGCGTTGACCAGGGTCGATTTGCCGGCGCCGGACGGGGCAACCACCATGAAGAGGCTACCGGAAGTGGGTTTTTGGACGGGCATGGGGTCCTCGCTGAAAAATGTCTTTTAACTATTAACTAATCAATATCGGTCGGAATGGGGCTGTGCGGCCGGCATCATTCCAGATTCTGCACCTGCTCGCGCATCTGGTCGATGAGCAGCTTCAGTTCCATGGAGGCATCGGCCAGTTCCTTGACGGCGGCCTTGGAGCCGACCGTGTTGGCCTCGCGATTGAGCTCCTGCATCATGAAATCGAGGCGCTTGCCGACCTGGCCGCCCTTTTTGAGGATGTGGCGGGTTTCGCCCAGGTGGGCCGACAGGCGCGCCAGTTCCTCGGCGATGTCGATGCGGATGCCATAGAGGGTCACTTCCTGGCGGATGCGTTCCAGCGACTCCTCCCGGGTGGCCACCGGCGCGGCACCGTTCTGCGTCTGCAGGGCCAGGCCCAGGGCTTCGGTCATGCGTTCGGTGGCCTTCTGCTGGAATTGCTCGACCAGTTGCGGCACCAGCGGGGTGATGCGGGCCACGATGGCTTCCATCGCATCCACCCGGGCCAGGATCACGGCCTGCAGCGCCGCACCTTCACGGGCGCGGGATTCGACGAAGGCGTCCAGGGTCTGCTGCATCGTGGCCAGGATGTCGGCTTGCAGGGTGTCCTGGCTGATTTCGGCTTCTTCCATCACGCCCGGCCAGCGCAGCAGTTCATTGATCGACAGCGGCGCGGCGTCGGGGAACTGGGCGCGCAACTGGTCTTGCAGGCTGGCCAACTGGCCTACCAGGGTGTGGTTCAGGGCCTGGCTGTTGCCACTGGCGACCTTGCGGCCGAAGGACAGGCGGCATTCCACCTTGCCGCGTACCAGGCGGCCCATGATGGCTTCGCGCAGCATCGGTTCGACCGCGCGCAGGTCATCGTTGATGCGGAACTGCAGGTCGAGGAAGCGCGAATTGACGCTCTTCATTTCCAGGGTGACCGTGCCGGCAGTGGTTTCACGGGTGGTGACGGCATAGCCGGTCATGCTGTAGATGGTCAAGGTCGGGACTCCATAAAGCGGGCGGGCGGCGCAGCAGGGCGCGCCGGCGAATCAGGGTTGAGGGCGGGGCGGGCAGGGTGGCCAGGGAGGTAAATGGAGGATGCCGCGACGGCGGACATCGTGTTCCTTTACAATGCCGGACTTGAACGTTCCGGCACCGCCTGTGCGGCCTGCCCGGGTGCCACCCGGTCGGAGCCCGCATTTTAATGAAGTTTGGCGGCGCCGCGCTATCAAAAACATCAAACCGGCGGTTTTGGGGGCCAATTGGCCGCCCGCCATCCGCCCAGCCTCGCCCAGACCAAGACAAGGATCACCATGACAGCTTCCCATCGCCCCAGCGGCCGCAGCGTTTCGCAATTGCGCGACGTGCGCCTGACCCGCCAGTACACCAAGCACGCCGAAGGCTCGGTGCTGGTCGAGTTCGGTGATACCCGCGTGCTCTGCACCGCCTCCATCGAGGAAAAGGTCCCTGGCTTCCTTAAAGGCAAGGGCCAGGGCTGGCTGACCGCCGAATACGGCATGCTGCCGCGCTCCACGCATACCCGCATGGACCGTGAAGCCGCCAAGGGCAAGCAGTCCGGCCGTACCCAGGAGATCCAGCGCCTGATCGGCCGCGCCCTGCGCGCCGCCTTCGATCTGGAAGCCTTCGGCGAGCGCACCCTGCAGCTGGACTGCGACGTGCTGCAAGCCGATGGCGGCACCCGCACCGCTGCCATTACCGGTGCCATGGTGGCGGCCTATGACGCCTTCAGCGTGCTGAAGTCGCGCGGCCTGATCGAAACCATCCCCGTCAAGCAGTTCGTGGCGGCGATCTCGGTAGGCGTCTACCAGGGCGTCCCGGTGCTCGATCTGGATTATCTGGAAGACTCGGATTGCGATACCGACATGAACGTGGTCATGACCGATGGCGGCCATTTCGTCGAAGTGCAGGGCACCGCTGAAGGCGCTGCCTTCGACCGCGCCACCCTCAACAGCCTGCTGGACCTGGCCCAGCAAGGCATCGCCACGCTCAACGGCTTGCAGAAGCAGGCCCTGGGCCTGTAATCGGCGGCCACGTCCCGGCGCAAATCGCCGTACAATGCCGCCTAGAAGCGATATGAACAAAAACGCCATGTGCCGCACCGACATGGCGTTTTTCATTGGGGCGCAGCGGCTGTCATGCCCATCCCGCGCGCCCCGCCAAGATCAGGACCAGACATGCAACCCAAGCAAAAGATCGTGATGGCGTCCAACAACGCCGGCAAACTGAAGGAATTCGCCAGTCTCCTGGGCGACATCGGACTGGACGTGCGCCCGCAAGGCGAATTCGACGTGCCCGAAGCGGAAGAACCCTTCGGCACTTTCGTCGAGAACGCCCTGGCCAAGGCCCGCCATGCTGCCCGCCTCACCGGGCTGCCGGCGCTGGCCGATGATTCGGGCGTGTGCGTGAATGCCCTGGGCGGTGCGCCCGGCGTCTATTCCGCCCGCTACGCCGGCGAACCCAAGTCGGACGCCAACAACAACGCCAAGCTCATCGCCGATCTGGCGGCCCATGCCGACAAGTCCGCTTACTACTACTGCGTACTGGTCTACGTGCGCCATGCCGATGATCCGCAACCGGTCATCGCCGATGGCGTCTGGAAGGGCGAGATCATCGACCAGCCGCGCGGGCAGGGCGGCTTCGGCTATGACCCGTATTTCCTGCTGCCCTCCCTGGGCAAGACGGCCGCTGAACTGACGGCCGCCGAAAAGAATGCCATCTCGCACCGTGGCCAGGCCTTGCGTGCCTTGGTCGAGAAGCTGGCATGATCCCTATCAAGCCGATCCCGGCCGACCTCCCTGCCGGCCAGGCGGCCAGCGGCCCGGCCCAGGCCGCGCTGGCCTTCCTGAAGCCCGGCAGCCTGCAACTGACGGCCTTGCCGCCGCTGTCGCTGTACGTGCATTTCCCGTGGTGCGTGCGCAAGTGCCCGTATTGCGACTTCAATTCCCATGAGGTCAAGGGCAGTTTCCCGGAAGAAGCCTACCTGGAGGCACTGCGCAGCGACCTGGAGCAGTCGCTGCCGCTGATCTGGGGCCGCAAGATCCATACGATCTTTATCGGCGGCGGCACGCCCAGCCTGCTGTCGGCCGCCGGGCTGGACCGCCTGCTGTCGGACCTCCGTACCTTGCTGCCCTTCGATGGCGACATCGAGATCACCATGGAAGCCAACCCTGGCACCTTTGAAGCCGACAAGTTCCGTTCCTACCGGGATAGCGGCATCAGCCGCCTGTCCATCGGCATCCAGAGCTTCAACGGCCAGCACCTGCACGCCCTGGGCCGCATCCATGATGGCGACCAGGCGCGCAAGGCAGTCGAGATCGCGCAGGCCAACTTCGACAATTTCAACCTCGACCTGATGTATGCGCTGCCGCAGCAGACCCTGGCAGAGGCACGGTACGACATCGAAACGGCCATCGCCTTCGCGCCGCCGCACCTGTCGCTGTATCACCTGACGCTGGAGCCCAATACGCTCTTCGCCAAGTATCCGCCGCCGGTGCCGGATGACGATGCCAGCGCCGACATGCAGGACATGATCGCCGAGCTGACCACGGCCGCCGGTTACCTCAACTATGAAGTGTCGGCCTACGCCCAGCCCAAGCGGCGCGCCCGCCACAACCTGAATTACTGGCAATTCGGCGACTACCTCGGCATCGGTGCCGGGGCGCATTCTAAGCTTTCGTTCCCGCACCGCATCGTGCGCCAGATGCGTTACAAGCATCCCCAGTCTTATCTGGAGCATGCCAAGGCCGGTACGCCCGTCCAGGAGGAAGCCGAGATCGGCCGCGATGCCCTGGGCTTCGAATTCATGCTCAATGCCCTGCGCCTGACGGAAGGATTCTCACCAAATCTCTTTGCTGAACGCACCGGCATGAGCCTGAACCAGATCGAAAAATCACTGAATCTGGCAGAGCAAAAAGGCATGTTGTATCGCGATCACGCTTTGATCCGGCCGACCGATCTCGGACGCCGTTTCCTCAATGATTTGCAGGAAATTTTCTTGTCAGAGTAAAGCCGTGTTGCAAGCGGCTCTTTATCGGGTATATTTAGAAAAAATTTAATTTTAATTAAGTATTCTGCTGGGAAACTTGTTAATATTCTTTTAACATTGCAGAGCGTCTCAGCAAATCAATGCGACGCGCCACGATAAAAATATGGCTGTTCAGGATAAAAGCGTTCCATTCCCACTCGTGTTTTTGCAGCCGGTCGCGGACGTCCACCACGTCTGGACTGCGCTGTCGCTGCATATTTCACCTGCGGTCGAAGATGACAATGCCTTGTTGTCTCGCTTGTTCAACGAATTTGATCTGCACGATGCACTGGGCGGACTGAGCTGCATCATCCCGGTGCGCGACCCGGCCGTCTTCGCGCCGGAATTCCGGCAGGAGATTCCGCAGGGCCAGCTCGCTTTGCGGGTGCCGGTCGAACATTGCGTGGACCCCGGCAAGATCGATGCGCTGGACTGGCTCTACAGCCGGGGCTTTGCCATCATCGCCGACGGCTTGCCGGCGCAGGGCGCGAGCGTGTTCCCCTTTGTCGAATCGATGGCGCTGGATGCCGGCGTGGGCCACCTGCCTGAAACCGGACAATGGCTGCAACGCCTGCGCGGCCCGCATCTGGCGGAGAACGTCGGGGACGCCATTCAGTTTGATGCCTGCCGGGCTGAAGGTTTCCGCTGGTTCTCGGGCGATTATGCGCTGCACCCGGATAGCCGCCTGTCGCAGAAGAATTCGATTTCCCGTGCCCGCCTGCTGAAGCTCCTGGAGCTGGTAGCACGCGACGCCGATGCCAACGAACTGGAATCCCTGCTCAAGCAGGACCCGGCCTTGTCCTATCAGCTCTTCAAGCTGGTCAGTTCGGCTGCCTTCGGTTTCTCGGCGCACATCACCAATTTCACCCAGGCCATCAACCTGCTGGGCCGCCGCCAGCTGCAGCGCTGGCTGCAACTGCTGCTGTATGCCCGCTTCCCCGGCGACGAGTCAGCCAATCCGCTGCTGCCGCGCGCAGCCGCCCGTGCCGCGATGATGGAAGCGATGGCACAGAAGGTGGATTGCACCCAGGAAGAGCTGGACCGCGCCTTCATCATCGGCATGTTCTCGCTGCTGGACATCCTCTTGGGCATGCCCCTGAACGATATCATCGAGCCGCTCAAGCTGCCGGTAGACATCGTCAATGCGCTGGTGCGCCGCACCGGCCGCCTGGGCAAGCTGCTGGACGTGGTAGAGCGCTCCGAAGACGGCCGCATTCCCCTGCGCCATGTCGATCTGGATGCCGCAGGCCTGGATGCCGAGGTGTATTGCCGTTGTCTCATCGAGGCCTTCAATTGGGCCACACGCGTCAGCAGCGAGGCGTGATTACAATGATCTCCTCCGTGGGCACTGACGATCTGGCATGCTGTTCGGCACTGCTGGACGCCATGCAGAACCTGCAGGGCATGGCCTTGCACGCCGCGCTCGGAGGGATTGCATCCGGCTTGCTCAAGCGTCCCGGCGGACGCTACGTGGTCAGCCTGCCAGCGGCCACGCCCGATGGGCTGTGCCAGGTGGTGGAGCATGAGGGCGCGCAGTTCGGGTATTTCGTCTTCCCGGCCCTGACCCGTCCTTACACTGAACTGGAGCGTACGCGCCTGGCCATGCTGGCGACCTTCCTCGGCCGCCTGATGCAGCGCCGCGCCGAGACCGACAAGCGCGCCCGTTCGCTGGACCAGATCGAAGCCAAGCTGGAGCAGCAGGCCCAGATCCTGAACCAGATGCACGAGTCGGTCATCACCATGGACCCGGCCGGTTTCATCACCAGCTGGAACCGCGGCGCCGAGCAGCTCTTCGGCTACAGCGCGCTGGAGGCCATCGGCCGCAACGTGCTCTTCCTCTACGAGAACGAAGAGGAAGAAGATTCCCTGCACGACCTGTTCCTGGAGCAGGGCGGGCGCGAGATGGAGGTACGCCGGCGCAAGAAGTCCGGCGAGGTGTTCTGGGCCAGCCTGTCGCTGTCGGTCATGCGCGACCAGAGCGGCCATCCGATCGGTTTGATCGGTTATCTGAACGACATCACCGAACGCAAGAACGCCGAGAAGCTGATCCATCACCTGGCCTACTACGATGCCTTGACGGGCCTGCCCAACCGCACCTTGCTCACCCGCACCGTGGATCAGGCGCTCACCGAAGCCCGCCATGAAAGCATGCACGGTTGCGTGATGTTCATCGACTTGAACCGCTTCAAACCCATCAACGATACGCTGGGCCACGTGGCCGGTGACATGCTGCTGGTGGAAGTGGCCCTGCGCTTGCGCCGCGCCTTGCGCGAGCAGGATGTGGTGGCACGCCTGGGTGCCGATGAATTCGCTGTGGCCCTGTTCGACATCGACAAGGATTACCATCCCGGCTTCGTGGCCCAGAAGCTGCTGGCCGTCTTCGATGATCCGTTCTTCATCGATGGCCACGAGCTGCGCGTGGGCGCCAGCATCGGCGTGAGCATGTATCCGGAAGACGCCGGCGACACCGAAACCCTGCTGCGCCTGGCCGACATCGCCATGTACCGGGCCAAGCAGGGCGGCGACAACAACGAAAACGGCTACGTTTATTACAGCGAAGAGATGAACCGCAACACGCTGGACCTGTTGCGCATCGAAACCGGTTTGCTGCACGCCTTCGAATACAACGAATTGCTGCTGTACTACCAGCCCAAGGTGGATATGAACACCCTGGCCATCACCGGTGGCGAGGCGCTGGTGCGCTGGCAGCATCCGGAGCGCGGACTGCTGCTGCCGGGCGAATTCATCCCGATTGCTGAAGAAACGGGTCTGATCGTGCAGTTGAGCGATTGGGTGCTGGACGCCGTGTGCCGCCAGGCGCGCTCGTGGAAAGAAGCCGGCCTGGCGCCGATCCGCATTGCCCTGAACGTGACGGCGCGCGAATTCACCCGCTCCCTGCCGGACCGCGTGCGGGCGGCCTTGAACCGGCATTCGCTCAGCGGCGACTGGCTGGAGCTGGAAATCACCGAGAGCATGCTCATGCACAGCACCGATCGCGTCATTTCCATCATGGAAAAGATCTGCAGCCTGGGCATCACGATTTCGCTGGATGACTTCGGGACCGGCTATTCGAGCCTGTCCTACCTGAAGCGCTTCCCCATCAATACGCTCAAGATCGACCGCTCCTTCACCATGGGCATCCCTGACGATACCAATGACTGCGCCATCGCCAGCGCCATCATCGGCATCGCCAAGCAATTGCGCCACAAGGTCATCGCCGAAGGGGTGGAGACCGAAAAGCAATTCAATTTCCTGCGCGAAGCCGGCTGCAACGAGTTGCAGGGCTTCCTCTTCTCGCGCCCGATTCCGGCAGCGGACTTCCATGCCATGCTGCTGGAAGGGCGCAAGCTCAACGTGATGCAGGAAGCGGTATCGCCCGCCTTGCCTGCGGCAGGTCTGCCCGAGCAATGATGACGCTGGCCGGCAAGTGCCTTCGCGCTGCCCGGTCGCCTGCTGTTTCTCCCCGATTTCCGTGTTGTCCTGTGCCGGATCCGGTCCTGAGCTGGAGGCCAGATTGCGAGAAATGTAATACTTTCGGGCATTCTCTCGAAGTATTTCGGTCCGGCCAGAGAATGTTGTCCAGATTTCATCGCGTATTTCGCTGTTTTTCAGCCGACGGCCGTGTCAGTGCCTATTCTTCACCTTTCAACCCACGAAGGAGAACGATCATGAAACGACGTATTGCACAGCTGGCCCTGGCGGCCTGCGCCACTGCAGCATCGCTGGCCGTGGCGGCGGAGCCGCCCATCAAGGTGGCGCTGAACCTGGTCAATGGCCAGGGAGTAGCCGCGCTGGCGGGCGAGGTGACCATCAGCGAGACTCCTTATGGATTGGTGTTCCAGCCGGCATTGACGGGCTTGCCTGCGGGCGTGCATGGCTTCCACGTGCACCAGAACGCTTCCTGTGCACCACTGGAGAAGGATGGAAAGATGGAGCCTGCCCTGGCCGCCGGCGGCCATTGGGATCCACAGAAGACGGGCAAGCATGAAGGGCCTTACGGCGAGGGCCATCTGGGCGATTTGCCGGCCCTGTACGTGAATGCCGACGGCAAGGCCGAGTACCCGGTGCTGGCGCCGCGCCTGAAGACGCTGGCTGAAGTGCGAGGCCATGCGCTGATGGTGCACGTGGGCGGGGATAATCACTCGGATCATCCAGCTGCGCTCGGTGGCGGGGGCGTGCGCTTGGCGTGCGGGGTGATTCAGTAAGGAAACTGCGCGGTCTCATCCTGTGCGACGTGAAGCATGTTCGTCAGCTCAACGCGGGCAGACTCAGGCTTGCTTGCGGGTACGAATGTCGCGCAGGATCTTTTGCGGGGATTCGCCCAGCACCCTGGCAAAGGCACGCCGCATCCGCTCGTCGTCACCGAAACCGGTTTGCATGGCGATGCGGGAGGGCGTCGAATGGCCACTTTCCATCAGTGACTGCGCCGCTTGTACGCGCAGTTTCTCGATCGCCTTGGCCGGTGACAGGCCGGTCTCGGCCTGGAAAGTCCGGCTGAAATGGCGTGCGCTCCAATTCACGTGGTCTGCCAATTGCTGGATGGTCAGTGGCTCCCGCAAATTTTCCCGGATGAAACTGAGCACGCGCTGGATACGTTCCTGCTTGGGGTCGATCTCGGCCAGGATGGAGAACTGGCTGGTGCCGCCCGGGCGGCGGTGACTCAGTACCATCGTCTTGCAGATGGCACGCGTGATCTCATGGCCCAGGTCGGATTCCACCATGGCCAGCACCATGTCAGTGCCGGCCGTCATGCCTGCCGAACTCCAGAATTTGCCGTCGCGCACATAGATCTGGTCTGGCCGCACGTTTAGCCGGGGAAAGCGCGTGGCCAGGGTTTCGGCGAAGCTCCAGTGGGTGGTGACGGCACGGCCGTCCAGCAAACCGGCTTCGGCCAGCAGGAAGGCTGCGGTGCAGATCCCGGCGATGCGGCGGCAGTCTTCATTGGCATGGCGCAAGTGTTCCAGCATGCCGGGGCAGGCAGTGGGCACGCCGGGGGTGCTGGCCACGACCAGGGTGTCGTAGCGGGAATCGTCGATGGCCTGCGTGCCGATGGGCACTCCGGATCTGCTGTTGACGTATCCTCCGCCCATGGAGACCAGTTCCACGGCGTAGCTGCCCGGGGAAAAGTGATTGGCAATTCCAAGGATGGAAAGAACGGACAGATCCACGATGTGGAATCCGGGATAGACAAGCAATGCGACACGGGCGACCAAGGGACCTCACAGAAGAAAAATTCGGTCCCGCCAGCATACAAGTGCCAACTTTCCACTACAAGACCTCATCAATGGGCCGCGCACGGAGCAGCGTTCTTTCGATGGAGCAAGCAGCGCAAAGTCATCCGCACCGGGACCGCCTGCAGTCAAGCAGGGCAGGGTCCAACGGAACGGGACGCCGGAATATAGCATCCCCAAGCAGGTAGGGAGGGACAGGAAGCCTGCACATTCCTGCCATCGACCAGTCCATTTGCATCGCCAAGGCAAGCTCGGCGGGATGGCCGGATTTGCGTTGATCCTGGCAGTTGCAGCTTGTTCGGCTCCGTATAATCTGGCTTGTCCAAAACGCGAGCCAACACGCCGATGTGATGCTTCGGTGTCGCCTGGACCGTCTTTCATCCGCCATTGGCACCCGCTGCGGCTCCTCACCACGCTGGTTGCCTCTGGACTTCTTTTCTACTTGCCTTGACGTGGCCCTCCCGTAATCGGGACGGCCGCAGCACGGACACGCCAGGACCGCCCATGACTGACCGTCGACTTTTCCTCAAAACCCTGGCAGCCGGCAGCGGCGGCCTCATGCTGGGCGTGCTGTTGCCCCAGGCTGGCGCGCGCGAAAGTGCCGCACTGCCTGCGCACGCCGCCAGCAGCTGGGAACCCAGTGCAGTGCTGCGTATCGACTCCGATGGCCGCATCACCATGACCATGCCGTACGTGGAGATGGGGCAAGGTACTTACACTTCCGTGCCCATGCTGATCGCCGAAGAACTCGAAGTCGAACTGCATGACGTCGTGCTGGAGCATGCCGGTGCCGACGATAAACGCTACATGAATCCGGCGCTGGGTTTTCAGGTGACTGGTGGGTCCACCACCATGCGCGCGGCCTGGATGCCGATGCGCCAGGCCGGCGCGGCGGCCCGCATGCTGCTGGTCCAGGCGGCTGCCCAGCGCTGGCAGGTGGATCCTGCTGGCTGCCTGGCCCGCAGCGGGGCCGTGTTGCATCCGGCAAGTGGCCGCAAGCTTGCTTACGGTTCCCTGGTCGATGCAGCATCAGCCTTGCCCTTGCCAGCGCCGCAGGCCATCACGCTGAAGCAGCCGGCCGATTTTCGCCTGATCGGCAAGCCGGTGCGTCGCCTGGATACGGCCGGCAAGCTCGATGGCTCGGCGCGCTATGGCATCGATGTACAAGTGCCCGGGATGAAGGTGGCGGCTCTGGCCATCACCCCCACACTCGGCGGGCGCCTGGAGAGCGTGGACGAAGCCGCCGCACTGCGCGTGCGCGGCGTGCGGCAGGTGGTGCGGCTCGATGACTGTGTGGCCGTGGTGGCAGACCACTACGGCGCGGCCCAGAAGGGCTTGCTGGCGGCGCGGCCGACCTGGCGCGAAGGACCGCGTGCGCACCTGTCGACCGACACCATCGTTGCCGACATGCGTCGCGCCAGTGGCGAGGGCGCGGCGCGCGTGCGCAGCGAGGGCGATCCCGAGGCACGCATTGCCGGCGCCGCCAAGGTACTGGAGGCCACCTATGAACTTCCGTTCCTGGCACACGCCGCGATGGAGCCGATGAACTGTACCGTCCATGTGAGGCCTGACCATTGCGAGGTGTGGACGGGCACACAAGTGATGACGCTGGCACGGGCCGTGGCGGCCAAGGTCACCGGCTTGTCCCTGGACCAGGTGACCGTGCACAACTTCCTGCTGGGCGGCGGCTTCGGACGCCGGCTCGAAATCGATGGTGTCGAGCGTGCCGTGCGCATTGCCACCCAGGTCAAGCATCCGGTCAAGGTGATCTACAGCCGTCAGGATGATATCCGTCACGACATGTACCGTCCTTACTGGTTCGACCGCCTGCGCGCGGGTATCGATGCCCGGGGCATGCCGGTCGCATGGTTCCACCACCTGACCGGATCTTCAGTGCTGGGCCGTTTCCTGCCGCCGGCGTTCAAGGATGGCTACGATGAAGAATCGCTGGATGGCGCCGAGCGTCCGCCTTATGCCTTCCCCGCCATCCGGGTCGATTACACCCGCCATGAGCCGCCGCTGCCGACCGCTTTCTGGCGCGGCGTTGGCCCCACTCACAACGTGTTTGTCGTAGAGAGCTTCATCGACGAGCTGGCCTTTGCCGCCGGTATCGATCCCCTGCAATACCGCTTGTCCCTGCTCCAGGACAATCCGCGTGCCCGCAAGGTGTTGGAAGTGGCTGCCCGCGAAGCGCTCTGGCGAGGGCCGCGCGATGGCAACACCGGGCGCGGCTTGTCGGTGCAATTTGCTTTCGGCACCTACATGGCCATGGTGGTCGATGCAAAGGTTGAGCAAGGGGAGGTCAAGGTGGAGCGGGTTGTCTGTGCCCTGGACTGCGGGGTGGTGATCAATCCCGATACCGTGCAGGCCCAGGTGGAGGGCGCGGTGATCTTCGGTATTTCAGGCGCCCTCTGGGGCCAGATCACGCTGCGCAACGGCCGCGTCGAGCAGGGCAACTTCGACGATTACCGGGTCATGCGCATGGTCGAAACCCCGCGCATCGAAACCCATATCGTGGCCAGCCAGGAAGCCCCTGGCGGCATGGGCGAACCGGGGACTTCCGGCGTCATGCCAGCGCTGGCCAATGCCGTGCATGCGGCCACCGGAATACGAATCCGCAAGTTGCCAATCGTGGCAGCGTTGCAGTCAAGCTGACAGGAGCACATATGATTTCTCTGAACATCAACGGCAAGCTGGTCAAGGTAGAGGCCGAAGCCGATACGCCGCTGCTATGGGTCTTGCGCGACGAACTGGGCATGGCCGGCACCAAGTATGGCTGTGGCGCAGCACTGTGTGGCGCCTGCACCATCCATGTCGACGGCCAGCCAACCCGCGCTTGCGTCATGCCGGTATCGGCAGCGGTGGGCAAGAAGCTCGGTACCATCGAGGCTGTCGGTGCCACGCCGGTGGGCCAGCGCGTGCAGCGTGCCTGGGCCGAGATCGACGTGCCACAGTGCGGCTATTGCCAGTCGGGCCAGATCATGGCGGCAGTGGCATTGCTGCGCGCCATCCCCAAACCCAGCGACAAGGACATTGATCAGGCCATGTCGGGCAACCTCTGCCGCTGCGGCACCTATCCCCGCATTCGCGCGGCGATCCACAAAGCAGCGGGGCAATCATGATGCGCTCGCTCGCGGCAATGCTGTTGGTGGGCCTGTGCGCCCTTGGTCAGGCGCAGGCCGCCGGCAACCGGGGACGGGACGATGGTGCGCTGTTCGAACCGATTTCCAGCGTAGTGATGTCGCCACGCTGTCTGAACTGCCACCAGGCAGAAGCCCCGCACCAAAAGGACATGGGCGTGCTGCATGCCCAGCAGGTGGTGCGTGGCAAGGATGGACATGGATCGGCCGTGCTCCAATGCGCAGCCTGCCATCAGGCCACCAATACCGCGCAGGGCAAAGTCCCTGGTGCACCCAACTGGCATCTGGCACCGCTGTCCATGCGCTGGCAGGGCTTGGACAAGAAGGCGGTGTGCGAGCAGATGCGCGACCCGGCACGCAACGGCAATCGCAAGACGGGCGCCCAGGTCATCGAGCATATGAAGACTGATCCGCTGGTGCTGTGGGCGTGGTCGCCCGGTGCGGACCGGACCATCCCGCCGATGTCGCATGAACAGTTCGTGCAGATGCTGGAAATGTGGGCCGCCGCTGGCATGCCTTGTCCCGGCTGAGTCGGGACCCCGCATGGAGAGTATCGATCTGCAGGTCTTGCAAGCCTGCGTGCAATGGTTGCAGCAGGGACAGGCCTGCGAGTACGTCACCGTCGTGCGGACTTGGGGCTCCAGTCCGCGGCCGGCTGGCTCCACCATGGCCATCCGTGGCGATGGTGTGGTGGTGGGTTCGGTCTCGGGCGGCTGCATCGAAGATGACCTGATCGCGTACGCACGCGCCGACGGCCTGGTGCGCCGACTGCCGCAACGGCTCGTCTACGGCATCTCTGCCGATGACGCGCATCGTTTCGGCCTGCCGTGCGGCGGCACGGTTGAACTGCTGGTCGAGCCGCTTGCTGCCCACAGCCAGATGCCGGCACTGCTGGCGCGGCTGCAGCGGCGGTCCTTGACCCGCCGCCGTCTGGATCTGGGCAGTGGCGAGGTCACGCTGGAAGAGGCCGGGGAGGACGAACAGTTGCGCCTGGACGAGCATGCGCTGACCACCATTCACGGTCCCCGCTTGCGCCTCCTGATCATCGGTGCAGGCCAGCTCTCGCAGTTCCTGGCGCAGATCGCCAGTGCCCTCGATTATCAAGTCACCGTCTGCGATCCACGTGAAGAACACCGGCTCGCCTGGTCATTGCCGGGCGTATCGGTGTTACACGCCATGCCCGATGACCTGGTGCTGGAGATGCGGCTGGATCGGCGCAGTGCCGTGGTCGCACTGACCCATGATCCTCGGCTGGACGATATGGCCTTGATGGAAGCACTGAAGACTGATGCCTTCTACATCGGTGCCATCGGCTCGCGGCTGAACCAGTCGCGGCGCCGCGAACGGCTGCTGCAGCTTGACCTCGATGCACATCAGATCGCCAAGCTGCATGGGCCGGTTGGCCTGGACATCGGCAGCCGCACTCCCCATGAGATCGCCATTTCCATCCTGGCCGAGATGATTCGCGTGCGTAACAGTGGGTCCGGGAGGGCGCGCAGGTCCGAGTGATGGAATGTCCGGCCTTCCAATCGAAGCGCATGTCTTGGATGAGGGGGGTGGGGGGAGGGCAGGAAGGGCAGAAATGAAAAACGGGTCCATCAGGACCCGTTTTTCATTTGAAGCTTTGGCGGAGACGGAGTCCGTATTATCTTGTGTCTAAGGTGGCCTGTTTAAGTACGCAAGTATTTGATTTTAAAGGAGTGGAGTCTTTCCGGTTGTCTACCTTTGTCTAAGCATATACACTAGAATCTAATAATAAAAGATGGGTAGAATGATGGGTAGATTGACGGTGCTCAAGATTAACAAACTCGTTAATTCAGGTCTGTATCTTGATGGTAAGGGGCTGTACTTGCAGGTCAGTAGTCCAACTGCCAAATCATGGATATACAGATTCGCTTTGAATAGTAAGCGTCGAGATATGGGCCTTGGATCATATCCTGATGTTAGCTTGGCTCAGGCGCGAGAGGACGCCACCCGCTATCGATTAATGGTGAAGAGCGGTAAAGACCCTATTGAGCAGAGAAAGGCCGAGAGGTCGCTTGTAAGTAATCTAACCTTTAGAGATTGTGCTATCCAGTATATTGAACTCCATAAAGTCGAATGGAGTAACCGGAAACACATTGCTCAGTGGCGCAGCACTCTAGAAACATATGCCTATCCGGTATTTGGAAATAAGTCTGTCAGCAACGTCAACAAGGCTGACATATTGACAGCGCTTCAGCCTATTTGGAATGAAAAGCGCGAAACTGCATCGAGGGTTCGGCAACGTATCAAGTGCGTTTTGGATTGGGCTTCTGCAAAAGACTATCGCACAGAACTGGAGGCAAACCTTTGGGATCAGATTGCTAAAGCATTACCGTCTGGTAGGCAGAAGGTCACTCATCATGATGCCTGTCCTTATGACAAAGTTTCGAGTGTTATCAGGACGATTAAAACGAGTGGTGCGGAGGATACTACCAAGAACGCCCTTGAATTCTTGATTTTGACTGCGGCTCGCTCGGGGGAGGTTTTGAACGCACTTTGGTCAGAAATTGATTTCGAGAGGAAGGTTAGGGTTATTCCAGCTGCGCGAATGAAAGGTCGAAAAGAGCATCGAATCCCATTGTCATCCAGATGTATGGAAATTCTGGAGGAGCAGCGCAACAATGGATCAGAGTTCATTTTTGCAAATGCCAAAGGTATGCCATACAGCAATATGACTCTTACTCAGATGCTTCGTAGGCATGGCTATACATTCACTGTGCATGGATTTCGCTCGGCCTTCAAGGACTGGTGCTCTTCTGAGACGGCCTATACATACCAAGTCAGTGAATTGGCCTTGGCACATTCAAACCCGGATAAAGTGGCTGCGGCCTATGACAGGACTGACTTGCTTGAGCAGCGTAGAGGACTTATGGAAGACTGGGCAGCTTATTGTTCGCAGAGTCTTTAATTATTTAAAATTTCCCTTGACTTTGTAAAAAATATATTGACAAATAAGCTTCAGTAGAGTATAATTATAAATGTGAGAAATACATTTCTCGCAAACACCATAAGCCACCTCAGTACGTCCTCGGGGTGGCTTTTTTGTTTACACCATTCCCCAAACTTTACTTACTAATTATTCAATTTATTTTGAAGGAGTTTTCTATGCCTGAAGATTTTGAACAAATCCGTACTTTCAATCCTACCAAAGCAATCTTGGTTCTAGTCCAGTCTCTAAAAGCAGGTATTAATTTTAGGGACATTGCCAGTTTGCTTAACGCTCATTACCTGCTGACAGCGACAGGTAAGGCCTGGTCAGCAGATCATGTGAAAGGCTTGCTCAGCCGCCTGCGGCGTAACTCTGTGTCTCCCACGGCCATCTACAAGGATGTTTTGCGGCTGATAAATGCAGGCATCATCACTTCAGCCGATGCAGCACTACTACTAATGCCCCAAAAGCGTGGCCGTAAAGTTTCGTACTGAAAATGAGTCAAATTATCCATGCTCACAAAGAGCGAGTTCTAAAAATTCTAAGTGTGTTGACGAGTAATCTCAGCATCATAGCAATCTCGCTCAATCTCCTCTCTCTACCACACCTTTTTCAAAAATGGGATGAAAGGGCAGTCAAGGAAGAGTTATCTAAGTTATCAGCTACCGCATCGCCGATCATCATCACAGAACGTGGCGAAGAGCTGTACCGATCCATCCTCCTGCGGGCGGAGAAAATTTATAAAAACATTTGAAAGGGACAACATGAGCGCAATCACATTTACACCCGGTGTAACCTACCACGTAGATATCAGCAGGCTTTATTCACCAGCAGAACTGCAAGCAATTCGACAACATAACGACAGTATTCTTCAGGAAGCCATTAAGCAAGAGCAGGAGGATAAGGCTCAACAAGTACGAGAAGAATACGAAGCAAGTCGGCTGATGACGGATGAAGAGTACTACCAGTATTCTTTAGAACGAGAGGCCGAGAAACAGCGAAAAAATAGAGAGCAGGAATTGATCCTTGCAGCTCAAGAACAGGCTCGATTGGATTTTATGGACTCTTCTCCGCCGCTGGTAGAAATTGTAGAAAGCGTGCCTGTAATCTTCTTGAGCCAGCTACAGGCTTGGATCAAGAAGGGTTACATGATCGATCTCAATAACGTCCAGTATTTCGCGCCTGGGTGTTTTGCAGTGAATCTGACGCCATCTACGACAAATTAAGACATGCCAACTGCCCACACCAAACCACTCGCTCGAAAGTATCTGTACATGAATCCCCCATCTTGGGGGATTTTTCTTGGGCTTATGGCTCAGTACGGCATGACCCAATCAGAACTGTTCGATTACCTATTAACTATCGCCACCACGGCAGGAGACCAGCTTGACAGCAGTACCATCAAACCAGCAATTCCAAAAGTTTAGAAAGCATTTAGAGCAAGAAGGTTTTTGCCTGCTTGTGAATACCAAATTCAAAGAACTGGTTCTGTACAACTGGATCAGCAACGCGACGGAGCCGCTATCAGTATTGCCATTGCGCTTCAAGAGATGGGACGATACCAAATCGGATGCCACCGGAATCACTGACTATATCAAGTGTTCTCTTGAGCTGATATCTGGGGAGGTATTCCTACCCGATGGCGGTAGGTATATATCTTCTTACGGTAGCACATGGGTAAATCTTCACAAGCCATTCCAAACAAGCAGCGAATCGTGCGAAGTCTCGCCTCTCTTCCTGGAGTTCTTTGAGCGCCTATTCCCTATAAACGAGGAAAGGCATGTTTGCGTGCAATGGATGGCAGACATTGTGCAGAATCCGCAGCACCGGCCCTCTTGGCATCTGCTTCTGTCATCAGCGGCAGGCACAGGCAAAGGATTTTTGTTTCATAACATCCTTTCGCCCATCATCCGGCATACGCACCTTGTAAAGGACTACGACGGGCTGATGGGAAAGCACTCAGTTGCCCTTGCTCACAATCTACTGATATTGCTTGACGATGCAAAGACGAGTAGCGATCACATGCAGACCAAACTTAAATCTGCATTGTCCGAGCCAAGGGTGGCAATCGAGCCGAAACACGAAATGCCACGGATGGTAGATACGTATGCCCGAGTAATTTTAGCAAGCAATGAGCTGCGCCCGTTACGCTTGGATAAGGACGAACGCAGATGGTACGTGCCTCAGCGGATCGAGCATCGCACATCTCTAGAAGAAACGGCTGATTTCATCGCCAAGCTCGCTAAATGGCTGGAGGAGCCGGACAGTCTTAGCAAGGTCTACAACTACTTTAAGACCTATTCGATGGAAGGGTTTAATAGGAAATACGTCCATCAGACCGAGACCCTTAAAGCGATGATTGGGATGAGTGAGAGTCCTATTGAAGGGTTTTTATCTGCGTACTTAGAGGACGAGCCTGTTTTTACGTATAACGGCATCCAGGAGGCATTGGCTAGTGAAGGATATAACCGACAAAAGGACACATACATAAAGCGGCTTCTCAATGAGTCTGGCTACGTAAGCGGGAGATTCAAACGCAATTCGATAACGTTGTGGCATCCGAGATCACTATCAAAGGAAACGGCGCTTGCCAAGTTTGAAGCAGCTCCCAGCGTACTGTGACATCCAATAACACCCATGTGACAGGGTTTCAATGGGGATGCCTGTCAGCTTAAAACCCAATGCACACAAGCCTTTCCGTCATTGTGACACCCATGACAACCATGCTTCAAAGTTATTTCTAAATACGAAGTACAACAACTTGTTGTGGGACTGAAGTTGACGGAGGCGAACTTACAGGAGGACTAGAAAATAATGACCAAGAAATTTGATTCACAAGCGGAGGCATCGGCAGCACCACTTTTCGAGAAGTATGGCTGTATCCGCTACAACGATTACCTACCAGCCACGTTCCTCGATAAGGAAGGAGCCGAGTTTTGCGCAAAAGCTGATTTTTATCACCAGGCTACCGGGATACACATCGAATATAAGAGTGCTGCGTTAAATAGCACGACCACCAAACGAACATCGGCCAACAGACTGGAGGCGCAAAGCAGGTGGCGTGGCGGAGCACTTGAGCGAATTGATGAGCTTAAATACTGTTGGTCTCACTCGGCATACAAGCAAGGATTGGTGCAAGAGAAGATTGGCCCGGACAACTTCATAATCGTATTCAAGGGAGCCATCACCGGGCCGGATATGGAGCGGTATCGGAAACGCGGGATCGTAGCTGTAACTCTAAAATCTTTGCCTAGCTGGCTCGCCTACCAGCATTTCTATAGGAAAGGTTTGGCAGTCAGCTTCAAGCTCATAGGCGACTCCCCGCTAATCTACAACAGGGAGCTGCAAGCATACGTTTAGGTTAATCCTTCATGCGTTGACTAGCCTGATTAGTACTGACAATTACCCGCTTAACCTGCTCCAGCATTGCTTGAATATTTTCAGCATCCTTGCTTCCCTGACTGAAATCGGTTGCTTGTTCAAACCCGCTGCCAGGGTTGCTAATAACTGCAATACTTCCAAGCACTCTGACGGTTCCCGCGCTCGAAGCAAAACTAAAACTAATACGAGATGCGGGTTTGGTATTAAATCTTGTGCCAAATAATGATGCAGTCAATACGTCATCAATCGTTTTTTCATATGTAATGAGAGACTCGCTATCATTCTTGACCGAGAACCCTCGATTCATCATTGCATTAGAAATTACTGACTTCACCTCCGAAGTATTTGAGCCAGTAATTGTCACTTCCGGCCTACCGGATGGGGTTGATAACGGCTGCGCCATGTTGGCACAACCAGCCAAAAATATCGCAAACAAGACAATAAGTTTTTTCAATTTTAAATTCGCCCATTGAGGGTGATTGCTAGGGTTAGGTTGGGCATGGTTCGGATGCCAAAGAAATGAGTTATACCGACGTAGACAATTCACTTTGGCAATGCTTGCACTTAATTGCTTCAATTTTTATGTCCTCTGCGCAGTAAGGGCATTTTTTTAGGCCATTACCTTCGGATTTTGTATTGCCAATATGTTGGCCCGAGGGTGGAGGCTCGTCCACGCCATAAAATGCCTTGAATAAATCAAATACATCTCTTTTATTGCCATCCCCTGGATTGTGGGTGAGCGCCCAGACAATGGCAGCAACCCATCCGATCAAAGTCCACCCGAGCAATAGATTCAAAGTAAAGACTGCGTAGATTTTCGGATGTCGATTCAGCCATGCTTCGTAGGAGGGCAAAAAATAGAGGATGGGTGCGGTTACGAAAAAGCTTCCCGCCACCACCTTCCCAAAGTCATTCAAGTCAGAAAATTGGCCCATATTCCAACCGTAGAAAACTAAAAATCCTATTACAGCAAGCCTAAGCAAAAACATAATTTCCCCCGAAAAGTGTTTTGGTGCGAATTACCCCGCAGCATATCATTGCTACTTAAACTCTGTAGATACAAAGTCTACATAAATCCATTCTCCAGCATGTGCAAGCTAGAGAAAAATCACCTGCGAAACTGTCAGCTCGAACGAGATTTGGGCTGGTATTACGCGCTTCTCGCGAACGACTGGGTATCTCCCAAGAGGCGCTAGCAGAAGCTGCGGAACTCCACAGAACGTACATAGGACAGGTTGAGAGAGGTGAGCGAAATATCTCTGTAGACAATATGGAAAGATTAGCTCGGGCTGTCAATCTAGAGTTATGGGAAATGCTCAAACCTTGATGTAATAACTAGCACCGCACAATAAGAGCAAATACTCGCAAATACAGAGTTTGAGGCTGCACACAGCCCGTAATGCTCAACAAACCAGTGTGCCTATCTCCCTGGTCTTAGCTGCGAACTCCTCGCCATTAGCTCCACACCCCCGTGTCTACAAAGGTGTAGCTTTCTATACAGGTGCAAGAGCGCCATAAATAGCACGTTCCAGCCGTCTTAAAAGCTCAATTATTCGATTTATTTACACTTTTCTCAAAAGGTCGGTTATCATTTAAAGACACCATCATATTGAGGGCTGCAAATGCGGGTTGGCTATATCAGAGTGTCTTCGGTCGATCAGAACACTAATCGCCAGTTAGAAGGTGTAGCACTGGACAAAACGTTTACTGACAAGGCATCTGCAAAAAATGCCAATCGTCCAGCTCTACAAGAAATGCTCGGGTTTGTCCGGGAGGGTGATCACGTATTTACTCACTCCATTGATCGACTGGCGCGTAACCTTGTTGATTTAAGAACACTCATCAATCAGCTCACCGGCAAAGGTATTACCGTCACCTTTGTTAAAGAGGGATTAACCTTCTCTGGAGAGGCCAACCCTATGAACACCCTCATGCTTTCGATGATGGGGGCATTTGCCGAGTTTGAGCGTGAATTGATTAAGGAGAGGCAGAGAGAAGGGATTGATGCTGCGAAGCGCGTAGGGAAGCATCTAGGCCGTGCTAGAAGCCTCTCGGAGTCGGATGTAGCAGTAATCAGGGAGCGGGTTACAGCGGGGGCCAGCAAGAGCGATCTTGCCAAAGAGTTCAAGGTATCAAGGGCAACCTTATACAAAGCCTTGGCTGACAACTAGTTCAAGATATTTCCCAAAAGCAATCAATTGCCATTTTCGGGTTATGGGGCTAGGTTCAGCACCCCTTGCAACTCTGACAGGCTGGTTTCTTTGTGTAGTATTATTGCAACTTTATAATATACGCCTTGCGATAACGTAAGGGCTGAGATAAATTTATGTCGCCGCCTTAAACGGGTGGCATTTTATTAACTATCTAAAACGTGCGTGCTTATTGATTAAATAACAGCTACACAATTTAGGCCAGACCACTGAAGCTCCAATCGAACAAAGATGGGGCTTTTTTTGCGTCTGGATTTTGCTGAGGAGGGTCTATGTCGAAAGGAGTGTTGCTTAGCGTTAAGCAAGTTGCAGAGAAATTTGGTATTGGGGTTAGTACGGTGTGGGCGTGGAATAGTCAAACGGGAAAGTCATTTCCCAAGCCGGTGAAACTCTCAAAGAGGTGCACTAGGTGGTGTGGCGACGAGATTGAGGAGTATTTGAATCGGGTGATGAATCAGCGAGATGAAAAGCATCTGATTCACTAAAGATGGGTAGAAATGTGGGTAAGAAAGCTGAATAATCTGGAAAGTCCTTATTAATCAGTTTCTTACCACATATTCTTGGCGGAGACGGAGGGATTCGAACCCTCGATACAGGTTTAAGCCCGTATGCTTCCTTAGCAGGGAAGTGCCTTCGACCACTCGGCCACGTCTCCACACTGAAGGCTGTTTTCGCATTGCTGCGTTGCCTCAGCGAAGACCGAGATAATATCTTCTCATTTGCATCCGGTCAACAGTCGTCTTGCAAATAAACACTGTTTTTTCACCGTTGCGGTCTTCGCTTTGCGCGGTGCGTGATTTACTTGGCGCTGTCCAGGTCAAACGCCTTGTGCAGGGCGCGCACGGCCAGTTCCATGTACTTCTCGTCGATCAGCACCGAGATCTTGATTTCCGAGGTGGAGATCATCTGGATGTTCACGCCTTCTTCGGACAGGGTGCGGAACATCTGCGAAGCGATGCCCACGTGGCTGCGCATGCCCACGCCCACCACCGAGACCTTGGAGACCTTGGTGTCGCCATTGATGGCAGCCGCACCGATGTGCGCCTTGACGCTGTTGTTCAACACTTCCACGGCCTTGGCGTATTCGCCGCGCGGTACCGTGAAGGTGAAGTCGGTCTTGCCTTCCACCGACTGGTTCTGGATGATCATGTCCACTTCGATGTTGGCGTCGGCCACCGGGCCCAGGATCTGGTAGGCGATGCCCGGACGGTCGGGCACGCCCAGCACGGTGATCTTGGCTTCGTCGCGGCTGAAGGCGATGCCGGTGATGGTTGCTTGTTCCATGTTCTTGTCTTCCTCAAACGAAATCAGGGTGCCGGAGGCGGCTTCTTCGGCCAGCGGCGTGAGCGGGTCGGTCAGCGACGACAGCACGCGGGTCGGCATCTTGTAGTTGCCGGCGAATTCCACGGAGCGGATCTGCAGGACCTTGGAACCCAGGGAGGCCATTTCCAGCATCTCCTCGAAGGTCACGGTCTTCAGGCGGCGCGCATCGCTCACCACGCGCGGGTCGGTGGTGTAGACGCCATCGACGTCGGTATAGATCAGGCATTCCGCCGCCTTGATGGCTGCGGCCACGGCCACGGCCGAGGTGTCCGAGCCGCCACGGCCCAGGGTGGTGATGTTGCCGTCGGCGTCCACACCCTGGAAGCCGGTGATGATGACGACCTTGCCGGCGTTCAGATCCTTGCGGACCTTGGCATCATCGATGGAGCGGATGCGCGCCTTGGTGAAGGCCGAATCGGTCTTGATGGGGACTTGCCAGCCGGCGTAGGAGACGGCCTGCTTGCCCAGCGCCTGTAGGGCGATGGCCAACAGTGCCACCGAGACCTGTTCGCCGGTCGAGGCCAGCATGTCCAGCTCACGGCCGTCGGGCTGGGCCATGATTTCCTTGGCCATGCCCAGGAGACGGTTGGTTTCACCAGACATCGCCGAAGGCACGACAACGATCTGATGGCCGGCGTCGTGCCATTTGGCAACGCGCTTTGCGACATTCTGGATGCGCTCGATCGAGCCCATCGAGGTGCCGCCGTATTTGTGAACGTATAAAGCCATAGGGGATAAAAAAAGGTGGCCCGACTTTGACAAGAAAACCCTTAGCTAGGCCGGAGGGAACAAACCCTTGACTTTACATGCGGTGCGCCAAAATCTCAAGGGAAAGCGTGATCTGGCAAGCATTTGCGGGGATTTTTGCATGTCGCATCGCAGCAAAAAAGAGCGCGATCGAAGCGTTGCGCGCACGATTTGCCAGACTCGGGCGATGAGAATGCGCACTCCATGCATCAAATGCACGGCCGGTGAAGAAAGTGGGGGATCGTGTGGAGGAGGGGAGTCAAGCGTGGGTGCACCAGCTGTCATGCGCCCGGTAGTTGCTGGCGGCATGGCAGATGGTGCTGCGGTACGTGTTGCTGCGGTACTGCTTTGAAGCTGCTACGGTCTTGCGCGCTTCCAACGCGGTGGTTCAGACGCAGGCGGCAGGCACTCGTTCGCGTTCATGCAAGGTAACGCGGGGGATGCGCCGGTGCGGAACGCTGCCGGGGTGGAATCGGTCCATCCGGGGTTCGGATGCAGAGCGGTTCCGATCAGGCGCCGGTGTAGAGGCTCTGTGCCGGGCTCTTGGCTTGCTGCACCTGGTTGGCAACATCCTGGCGGCTCAGTTGCGAGGGAGCTTGATGGATGATGGGGTACTCGTTGCGCGAAGCGATTTCGTGGTTGGCTTGGGCGCGTTGCAGTTCGGCCTTCACGTCAGCACGGGTCTGGGTCGAGTGGAACGGGGTTTCCGGGGGGAACGGAGCTTCAGCCATGGCAGCACCGGCAGCGGCGAGCAGGGAGGCGGCAACGATGATGTTCTTGATGTTCATGATAAGGTCCTCTGTTTGGGTTGATGGGTCTTCTTCTCCAGGGGCCGGCGAGTCGTGGGACGGATCCATGCTCTCCTTGTGGGAAAGCCCACTCGTGGGCGACCTGGCGAAGCCGGCTTGCGCGGTGTTTGTTGCTTTGTTGCTTTGTTGCATTGCGCTAACCGATGACTGCAGTGTAAATATTGCGAAGACAAAGAAAAATAGGTTTAATCGGAATTGACTATTTCTCTTTCTGGAACAATCAGGGGCTTGAAAAATGGATCGGCTGCAATCAATGCGGGTGTTTGCCAAGGTGGTGGAGCAGGGCAGTTTCGTGCGTGCCGCCGAGTTGCTCGACATTTCCAATGCCGTAGCGACCCGCTTCATCGCGGACCTGGAGGCGCACCTGGGCACGCGTCTGCTCAACCGCTCGACCCGGCGTCTTTCGCTCACCGAGGCCGGGCAGGCTTATCTGGAGCGGGTCCACATGATCCTGGCCGAGGTCGACGATGCCGAGGCCCTGGTCTCGCTGGAGACCAAGCGCCCGGCCGGAACGCTGGCGATCTATTCCAACGCCGGTTTCGGCCAGTCGCAACTGGGCGAGATGCTGGCCGCCTACACCCAGGCCTATCCCGAAGTCGGGCTCGACATCCATCTCTCGGACCGCTCCATCGACCTGGTGGAAGAGGGCATCGATATCGGATTCTTCAGCAGCATGCAAAAGTTCGATGCCAGCATGATCGTGCGGCAGCTGGGTGTAGCCCGGGTGATCCTTTGTGCTTCACCTGCCTACCTGGAGCGCGCCGGTGCGCCCGAACAGCCCGAAGACCTGTCGCGCCACAGCTGCCTGAATTTCTCGCATGAATATTTGCGCCATCACTGGCATGTCAATACCGAGGCCGGCGTGATGGATGTGCCCATCGTCAGCAAGGTGGTCTCCAACAGCGGCGTGCTGCTGCGCGACCTGGCGCTGGCCGGTATGGGCATCGTGCTGCGTCCCTCCTATTCGCTGGGGGACGACCTGCGCTGCGGCAAGCTGGTGCAGGTGCTGCCGGGCTTTGACATGGGCCAGGTGGTCATTTCGATGGTGTATCCGAGCCGCCGGCTGTTGTCGGCCAAGGTGCGCAGTTTTGCCGATTTCATCAGTGCGCGTTTCCCGCACCCGGAAACCGATCCCTGGCTGACCTGAACAACAGCACTTTAGGGAAACCCTAGCCGATTACATCAGCCAGCTTGTCCAGCAGGCTGCATTCTTCCTGCCAGGTACGGCGTTCGGCGGAACTGGCGGCCTCGCGCTGCAGGTCGGCGTCGCTCTTGTCGACCTGGGCCAGCAGGATGCGCTCGGCCAGACGGGTATCCGGTTCCATCGGGCCGAAGAAGGCCACCGTGGCGCCGCGTTCGATCAGAAGCGTGGGAAAGTTGTCGATGTCGAGATCGCCGACCAGGTCAGCCTGGTCTTCGATATCGATCCACACGAAGTGATGCTGCGGATAGCGGGCCGCCCAGGATTGGAAGGCGACTTCATATTCGCGGCAGCTGCCGCACCAGTTCGCGCACAGGCAAGCCACGACCCAGGTGTCGTTGCGAAGCGCCTCGGCGAGGGGGCGGCGGTTGGTTTGGTCTAATTTCTGGTAGGACATGGCGCGCTTATTTTACCCCCTTCGGCGCGAAGGGTTTTGCGCTGCCGCATAAAGGCTCACGATAGCGGCAAACGTACCGAACAATTGCGCGCCGCACGGTAAAATAGCGGGATGTCCACGATTCTTGCCATTGAAACATCCACCGAGCTGGCCTCGGCGGCCTTGCTCTACCGGGGCGAACTGATTGCGCGCCAGTCCGTCGGCGCCCAGACCCACTCCGACGCCATCCTCCCCATGATCCAGCAATTGCTGGCCGATGCCGGCCTGGCGCTGTCGCAATGCGATGCGCTGGCCTTTGGCGTGGGCCCGGGCTCCTTCACCGGCGTGCGCACCGCCTGCGGCGTGGTGCAGGGGCTGGCCTTTGGCTGCGAGCGTCCGGTGGTCCCGGTGGTGACCCTGGAAGCGGCAGCCCAGGCCTGCCGTGATGAAAACCCGCAGGCCGGCGATGTGCTGGCCATTCTCGACGCCCGCATGGGGGAAGTCTATTGGGCGCGCTACCGCGCCCGCACCGGCGGTGGCTGGGATGTGCTGGCCGAACCGGCCTTGTCCTCGGCCGCCCAGGTACCGGTTGAAGGCAGGCCCCATGCTTGCGGCAACGGCTTGTCGGTCTATGCCGGGCATTTCAGTACCGATTTCTGCTCGGCCGCCTTCGCCAGCCTGCATCCGCAGGCCATGCCGCATGCGCGCCAGGTGGCGACGCTGGGCCAGGTTCATTTCAGCGCCGGAGTGGCCTTGCCGGCACAGCAGGCGCAGCCGCTTTACCTGCGCAACAAGGTGGCCCTGACCACGGCCGAGCGCGAAGTGCGCGATGCCGCCAAGGGCGCGGCATGAGCGAGCAGTTGGCCATGCCGCTGCCGGTCTCGCATCCGCGTTACGGGCGGCTGCAGTTTGCGGCCATGGGCGCGAGCGATCTGGATGCGGTGGTCAGGATCGAAGAGGCCGTCTACTCCCATCCCTGGACGCGCGGCAATTTTCAGGACTCGCTTTACAGCGGCTACCAGGCGCAGACCCTGCGGGATGCCCACGGCGAGTTGCTGGGCTACTTCCTGGTGATGCTGGCCGTGGATGAAGCCCATCTGCTCAATATCAGCGTGGCCGCCCTGCATCAGCATCAGGGCCTGGGCCGCATGCTGCTGGACCAGGCGACCGGGCTGGCACGCCAGCACCACATGCGCACCATGCTGCTGGAAGTGCGTGAATCCAACGTGCATGCGGCCAAGGTGTACCGCCAGTATGGCTTTACCGAAATCGGGCGGCGCAAGAATTACTATCCCGCCGCCAACCAGACCCGAGAAGGGGCTATCGTCATGAGCCTGCCCTTATGAGTGAAGAATTGAAACAAGATCCGGGCTTCGGCTCCTCCCTGGCCCTGCTGGATGCGCTGGGCATCGGCCCGGTCTGGGTGCGGCGTGAACTGGCGGTGGAAGAGGTGCAGACCGCGCAGGCGGAAGTGCCTGCTCAGGAAGCGGCTGCGGCCGTGCCCGCTGCCCCTGTCGATGCGCCCAAGGTCATCGCGCCTGAACCCGTCGTGGCCCGATCCAAGCCGCCCGTCGCCGCTCCGGTGGCGCAACCGTCCACGCCTGCTGCTCCTGCTGCGCGTCCGGCTCCCGCTGCGCCCGCCCGCCCGCGTGCTCCGGTCGAGGAAGTAGGTGGCCCGCCTTCCTGGCTGGACGAGATGGACTTCGGCACTTCGCTCGAACCCGTACTGATCCCCGACGGCGACGACGAGGAAGACGCGCCCGCCGTCGACCCCATGATTGCCCGCATCAAGTCCATGGACTGGCCGCAGCTCAAGCAGCAGGTTTCCGAATGTCGCCGCTGCGGGCTGTGCGAAGGGCGCAAGAATACCGTCTTCGGTGTAGGTGATGAAAAGGCCAAATGGCTCTTCATCGGCGAAGGCCCCGGCCGCAATGAAGATCAACAGGGTGAACCTTTCGTCGGTCCTGCCGGCAAGCTGCTGGACAACATGCTGCTGTCCATGGGTGTCAAGCGCGGTGAGAACGCCTATATCGCCAACATCGTCAAATGCCGACCCACGGATGACAACGGGCGCGACCGCCCCCCTTCGCCGCAGGAGGTGGCCTCCTGCCTGCCTTACCTGCAGCGCCAGATCGAACTGATCCAGCCGACCGTACTGGTGGCGCTGGGCAAGACGGCGGCCATTTCGCTGTTGGGCATGGATCCGGCCACGCCGGTTTCGCGCCTGCGCGGCACGGTGCATCGTTATCAGGACTTGCCGCTGGTGGTGACCTACCATCCGGCCTATCTGCTGCGCACGCTCAGCGACAAGAGCAAGGCCTGGGCCGACCTGTGCCTGGTCATGAGCACCTACGCTGCGCAAGCCCGCTGAAACGATGCCCGGCATGGACCTGAGCACGCATCAGGCGCGCTTCCACCAGCGCTGGCCCGATCTGCGGGACCCGCACGTGCGCGCCCTGGCCTGGCTGCTGTATGCCCCTGATCTGCTGGCGCCGGCGGCGGCCTGCTGGGCGGGAAGGCTCGCCACGCTGGGCCAGCTTTCGCCCGAGGTGGCCGGCTGGCTGCATGACCTGCAATACGATCCGGCCATGAATGCGGCCTTGCACGCCCACCTGGCGCAACAGCCCTCAGGACGCCTGGGCCGGTACGCCGAAAAACTGCTCGGTTTCTATCTGCGCCAGCAGGACTGCCTGGTCGCCGCCAATTTGCAGGTCCGCAATCAGGGACCGACGCGGGAGACGCTGGGCGAATTCGATTTCCTGGTCCGTTCGCCCGAGGCGGAAAGCGATGCCGGCGTCGTGCATTGGGAGTTCGCCACCAAGTTCTATCTTTTGCAGTCACGGGAGCTGACTGCGGCAACGCAGGCCGATGCCTTCGTCGGTCCCAACCTGGCCGACTCGCTCGGCCGCAAGATGCGCAAGATCATGGATCAGCAGTTGAAGCTGTCCGAACATCCGGCGGCCCAGGCAGTCTTGCCGGCTCCCGTAGTGGCGGCGCGCGCCCTGGTCAAGGGATGGCTGTTCTATCCGCTGGGTGCGGCACTGAACCTGCCGCCGACCATGGGCATTGCCGCCGACCATTGCCGGGGCTTCTGGTGTGATGCAGCCGCGCTGCAGGAGATCGATGATGGCACCACCGGCTATGCCGTCCTGCCACGCCTGTCCTGGCTGGCGCCGGCTCGCCTGCCGGCAGGGCAGTGCCTCCCACTGGCGCAGCTGCTCGGCCGCCTGGAAGAAATCTTCACTGCTGACGACAACCCTGTCATGGTGGCGCAATGCCGCTTGAAGGAAGGTTCAGAGCCGCATTGGCTGGAAGTCATGCGCGGCTTTGTCGTACCGCCGCAGTGGCAAGCGCGTGCAGCCGCAACGGTTCAGCACGCCATCGTGCCGGTCTCGGTCTGAACCGCCGGTCCAGACCTTCAATCCATCGTGAAATCAGTGGTGGGGATGCTTGTCCTCGCCAATCAGCGCCAGCGAGTCGTGCTCGCGCTGGTTGGCGGCATGGCGGCGCATGATGAGATACATGATGCCGGCCACGAAGGAGCCGAAGATGATGATGACGGTATTGACATCCAGGTTCATGCGCACCATGAAGGCATACAGCACCAGCATGGTCAGCACCGAGAGGTTCTCGTTGAAGTTCTGGACGGCAATCGAATGGCCTGCGCTCATGAGCACGTGGCCGCGATGCTGCAGCAGGGCGTTCATCGGCACCACGAAGTAGCCCGACAGTGCGCCCACGATCACCAGCAGCGGATAGGCCACCCACACCGAGGTGGTGGTGGTCATCAGCATCACCACGATGCCCATGATGATGCCCAGCGGCATGACGGTCAGTGATTTTTTCAGCGGCACGAAGCGGGCGGCGGCCACCGCGCCCAGGGCTACGCCCACGGCGACGATGCCCTGCAGGATGGCGGCCTTGTCCAGCGGCATGTGCAGCGACTTTTCCGCCCATTTCAGGACGATGAACTGCAGCGTCGCCCCGGCACCCCAGAAGAGCGTGGTCACGGCCAGCGAGATCTGGCCCAGCTTGTCCTTCCAAAGGGTGGTGAAGCAGCCGGCGAAGTCGACGATGAGGCGGATGGGATTGCGTTGCTGGTGCTCGTAGCGGGCACCGGTATCAGGAATGTAGAAATTGAAGAGGGCGGCGACGATGTAGATGCAGGAGATGATGCACAGTGCCGCTTCGGTGGGGGTATCGATGGGCAGGTCAATCATCGGGAAATCGAAGCTCAAGATCACCGCTGAAATCTTGGGATTGACCAGCGCCCCGCCCAGGACCGTGCCCATGATGATGGAGCCCACCGTCAGTCCCTCGATCCAGCCATTGGCCGCGACCAGTTTTTCCGGCGGCAGCAGTTCGGTGAGGATCCCGTACTTGGCCGGCGAATAGGCTGCCGCACCGAAGCCGACCACGGCATAGGCCAGCAGGGGATGCACGGTAAAGAACATGAGGGAACAACCGACGATCTTGATCATGTTGGTGATCAGCATGACCTTGCCCTTGGGGAAGGCGTCGGCGAAGGCGCCCACGAAGGCCGCCAGCAGCACATAGGAAAGCACGAAAAACAGCTTCAGCAGCGGGGTCATCCACGCTGGCGAATGCATTTCGGCAAGTAGGGCGATGGCGGCGATCAGCAGCGCGTTATCGGCGAGCGACGAAAAGAACTGCGCCGCCATGATGGTATAGAAACCGCGATTCATCCCTGTCCAAGATGTATAACAAATGATGTCCGGGTAGCTTTATACCATGAAACCATGCACGCTCCGTCATAAGTCCAACCATAAAGATGTTCGTCCGGTAAAATGCCCGCTTGTTCCCCGCTGGACAAAAACTTCCGGGCGAACCGCGACAGGCAGGCCCATGGCGGCCTTGCTGCTCGCCGTGCGCATTGCCAGCCGAGATCGGCCGTTCGCCTACCCGCGAAGGCCCTCTGTGAGCCATCTGCCCTCGTTACTGCCACTGGATATCATGCCAAGACCGATCGTCGCCTCCATCAGCATTTCCGCACTTCAACACAATCTTGCCGTCGCCCGCGCCCATGCGCCCAACGCCCGCGTCTGGGGCGTGCTCAAGGCCAATGGCTATGGCCACGGGCTGGAACGCGCCATGCGCGGCTTCGCCGATGCCGACGGCCTGGCGCTGGTGGAGCCGGATTATGCAGTCCGCCTGCGCGAGCTGGGCTGGACCAAGCCCATCCTGCTGCTGGAAGGTTTCTTTGAGGCCGATGACTTGCCGGTGCTGGCCCGCCATGACATCCAGTTTGCCGTGCATTGCGAAGAGCAGATTGCGCTCCTGGAACAATTCGTCACCGAAGCCGCCTTCCATGTGCACCTGAAGATGAACAGCGGCATGAACCGCCTGGGTTTCAAGCCCGAGGCCTTCCACGCTGCCCATGCGCGCGTGAGCAAGATCGCCAGCGTGCGCAGCATCACCATGATGACCCATTTCGCCAATGCCGACGATGCGCTCAACCCGTCCTTGCCGCTCTCGGAGCAGGTGCGCCGCTTCCAGGCCGGTACCGAAGGGCTGCCCGGTGCGCGCAGTCTTTGCAATTCTGCTGCCGACCTGATGCATGGCGAGCTGGCCCATGACTGGGTCCGCCCCGGCATCATGCTGTACGGTGGCACCCCGGGCGGTGGCAGTGCCGCCGATTTCGGCCTGCGCGCGGCGATGACGCTGGAAAGCCAGATCATCGGCGTGCAGGACATCCCCCCGGGTGAAGCCATCGGCTACGGCAGCCGCTTCGTGGCGGATAAGCCCATGCGTGTCGGTGTGGTCGCCTGCGGCTATGCCGACGGCTATCCGCGCCATGCACCGAACGGCACGCCCGTGCTGGTCGACGGTATCAAGACTGGCACCGTCGGGCGGGTCTCGATGGACATGCTGTGCGTGGACCTGACCGAGCTTCCTGGCGCCGGCGTGGGCAGCCGCGTGGAGTTGTGGGGCCAGCAATTACCCATCGATGAGGTCGCCTTTGCGGCGGGTACCATCGGATATGAACTGATGTGCGCACTGGCCTCACGGGTGGCGGTGCGTGAAGTGGACTGAACGAAAAAAGATGAACCTCCTGGCAAATTTCCGGGAAGTTTCAGCAGGCAACCCCAGGTAGAGCAGAAAGCAGCAAGGCGACGATGGCGAAGGTCAAGACCAATTACACCTGCACCGAATGCGGCGGGATCAGCAACAAATGGGCCGGCCAGTGTCCGGCCTGCGGCCAGTGGAATACCCTGGTCGAGACGCTGGTAGAGACCGCTGGCGGCAATCGCTATTCGTCGACCCCGCAAAGCCTGGCGCAGACCGCGCCGGTGCTGAGCCTGGCCGATATCGAAGCGATCGACGTGCCGCGCTTTGGCACCGGCATCGAGGAATTCGACCGCGTGCTGGGCGGTGGCCTGGTGCCGGGCGGAGTGGCCCTCATCGGCGGCGACCCGGGCATCGGCAAGTCCACGCTGCTGCTGCAGGCGCTGGCCAATATCTCCAAACTGAAGAAAGTGCTTTATGTGAGCGGCGAAGAGTCCGGCTCGCAGATCGCCTTGCGCGCCAAGCGCCTGGCGGTGGATGCGCGTGAGTTGCAGTTGCAGGCCGAGATCCAGCTGGAAAAGATCCTGGCGACCCTTGCCGAGCACAAGCCGGAAGTGGCCGTGATCGACTCGATCCAGACCGTCTACTCGGATGCCCTGACCTCGGCCCCCGGCTCGGTGGCCCAGGTGCGCGAATGCGCGGCGCAACTGACGCGGGTGGCCAAGACTTCCGGCATCACCATCATCATGGTCGGCCACGTGACCAAGGAAGGCGCGCTGGCCGGGCCCCGCGTGCTGGAGCACATCGTCGATACGGTGCTGTACTTCGAGGGCGATACCCATTCCAGCTTCCGCCTGGTGCGCGCCTTCAAGAACCGCTTCGGGGCGGTGAACGAACTGGGCGTGTTTGCGATGACCGAGAAGGGGCTCAAAGGGGTCTCCAACCCTTCGGCCCTGTTCCTTTCCCAGCACGAAAACCAGGTGCCGGGCTCCTGCGTCATGGTGACCCAGGAGGGCACGCGCCCGCTGCTGGTGGAAATCCAGGCCCTGGTGGACAGCTCGCATGTGCCCAATGCGCGCCGCTTGTCGGTCGGCCTGGAGCAGAACCGGCTGGCCATGCTGCTGGCGGTACTGCACCGTCATGCGGGGGTGGCGGCTTTCGACCAGGATGTCTTCATCAATGCAGTCGGCGGTGTGAAGATTACTGAACCCGCCGCCGACCTGGCGGTGCTCTTGGCGATCAATTCTTCGATGCGCAACAAGCCCTTGCCGCGTGGCCTGGTGGTGTTCGGGGAAGTCGGTCTGGCCGGAGAGATCCGTCCGGCGCCGCGGGGCCAGGAGCGCTTGCGCGAGGCCGCCAAGCTGGGCTTCTCCATTGCCGTGATCCCGAAGGCCAATGCACCCAAGCAAGCCATCGAGGGCTTGAAGGTGATCGCGGTGGAACGCATCGACGACGCCTTGCAGAAAGCGCGCGAGATCGACGACTACGCCGGCTGAACCTGTACCGGATCAGCCGGGCGTGTCGAAGGTGACGATGACCTGGTTGACTTCGCCCTTGATGGGGGACTCGCCCGTGCGGGCCGTACCGCGCACGCCGTAATGCAGCTGGAAGGGCTGGCTGGCGTCGCGGCCATTGAAGAATTCAGTACTGCCGGCATTGGCCTGGCTCACGTCCCAGCATACCCCTGCATCCTTCCAGCACAGTTTGGCCTCGAAACCGGGCGGCTTGCTGGCCAGCGTATAGCGCCAGCTGACCTTGCGGATGATCGCGCCGGTTGGTATCTGTCCCACCACCTTGAATTGCGTGATGTAGTCGGCGTTGCGGGCGCGAATGTCCGGGCCTGGCTCGTCGGAGGCATAGGCGCCTGCCGGACCGCCCTGGGGCGGCGCGATGGCGAGCGGTGAGGGACCGTTCGGAATGACCGGTGAAATGATCACGATGGGACGCTTGCTGCCGTCACTGCCGGCAGCGGTGATGCTCAGGTTGCGGTCCGCGTGGGTCTGGGCGCAGGCCAGGGCTGGCAGGGCGGCGCCCAGCAGCCAGGGCAGCCGACGCCAGTTGAATGCCCGCTCAGGCATGGCGGCGATGGCCCTTCAAGGGTAGGGAAATTTGCACCAGCAGTCCGCCATGGGTGTCTTCATGGCCCTTCAACAGCAGCTTGCCGTTGTGCTTGAGCACGATGCGGTTGACGATGGCCAGGCCCAGACCGGAGCCGTTGGCCTGGCCGCGGGCGGTGTCGAGACGGGTGAAGGGGCGCAGCAGGCGTTCGCATTCGCTCTCGGGTACGCCCGGACCATGGTCAAACACGTCCACGACCACCTGATGGCCCTCGATACGGCTGCGTACATCAATCTCGGCGCAATCGGTGCCGGGTGTCTTGCCGTAGCGGCGTGCATTTTCGATCAGATTGCTGAATACGCGCGCCAGCTCGGTGCCATTGCCCGCAACTTCGGTGGCGGGCGTGATCTCGGTAGAAAGCTTCACATCCGACAGGCGGGCAGACTTGGCGGCGACATCGTCCAGTACGCCGGCCAGGTCGATGCTTTCGAGGCTGTTGGCATCGAAGGGTTTCGCGTAGTCCAGGAACTGGCCGATGATGCTGTCCATCTGCGCCAGGTCCGAATGCATGCCGTCGCGCGATTCATCGGACAGGTTGGCCATCTCCACTTCCAGCTGCATGCGCGCCAGCGGTGTGCGCAGGTCGTGCGAGATGCCGGCCAGGATCAGGGCACGGTCCGATTCGATGCGATTGAGGTCGGCCACCATCTGGTTGAAGCTGCGGTTGGCTTCCTCGATCTCGGTCGGGCCGGATTCAGGCAGCGGCTCGGGTTGCCGGCCCTTGGCGATGGCCCGAGCGGCCGCCGTCAGCCGCGCCAGCGGCTGGTTGATGAGGGTGGAGATGAAGACCGCCCCGATGAGCGACAGGAACAGCGCAATCGACCCCCAGCCCAGCCATTGCAGCCCGGACGTGCGGTCCAGCCGGCCCCGGTCGAGCATCAGCCAGTACTGGTCATCGTCGATATTGAAACTGATCCAGAAGCCTTCCACTTCATTGACGCTGGAGGCGAAGATGGTGTTCTCGTCCAGCGACTGGCGCACGTAGTACTCCAGTTCCGGGACGATGGGTGAGTCCTCGGGCGGCACGATGCGGTCGCTCTTCTCCAGCGGATAGATGCGGATGCCTTCATTGCTGGCCAAGTCGAACAGCAGTTCCCGGCGCATCTCGGGGGCCGAGTGCGTCAGCGCCGCACGGGTGATGGTGACCACCGAGACGATCTGTGCGGCCAGCTGCTCCGCACGTGGTCCGCGTTCGACCATGCGAAAGCTGGCCACCCAGGCCACCATGCTGGCGGTGATCAGGAAGGTCAGGAGGAAGAAGGTGCGCCAGAACAGGCCGTTGCTGAACCATCCGGATTGAGGGCGGGTTTTCATCGGCAAACGGCCTGCAGGTCAGGGGTGAAGCGGGAGATCAGCGCGGTTTCCCTTCCGGGATGAACACATAGCCCAGGCCCCAGACGGTCTGGATGTACAGCGGATTGGCCGGATCGGGTTCGATCAGCTTGCGCAGGCGCGAGATCTGCACGTCCAGGCTGCGGTCGAACACTTCATATTCGCGGCCACGGGCCATTTCCATCAGCTTTTCACGCGACAGCGGCTGGCGGGCATTGCGTGCAAACACCTTCAGTACCGAGAATTCTCCGGTGGTCAGGGAAATGGTGTCGCCGTTCTTCTTCAGGGTACGGGTACCCAGGTCCAGGATGAAATCGCCGAATTCGAAGGTTTCCGGGGTTTCCGAAGGGGCACCCGGCAGTTCATCCGGACCCTTGCGGCGCAGCACCGCATTGATGCGGGCCACCAGTTCACGTGGGTTGAAGGGCTTGGGCAGGTAGTCGTCGGCGCCCATTTCCAGGCCGATGATGCGGTCCACATCTTCACCCTTGGCGGTGAGCATGATGATGGGCGTCTGGTCCCCGGCACCACGCAGGCGGCGGCAGATGGCCAGGCCGTCTTCGCCGGGCAGCATCAGGTCCAGCACCAGCAGGTCGTAGCGTTCGCGGATCCAGAGCTTGTTCATGGCCTGGGCGTTTTCCGCCGTGACTACATTGAAACCTTGCTCGGTCAGGTAGCGGCGCAGCAGGTCGCGCAAGCGGATGTCATCATCCACCACCAACACTTTGAATTGATTGGCGGATGTTGTCGTATTAGTATTGTTGCCGTGGGTCGTATTCATGTTGCCTATGGTAGCGTCTTGGCGATTTTGAGCAAGTCGGGGCGGTTGATCCATTACAAACTGTTACATACCTTACCTTAATCATCTTATACCATCGCGGCCTGCGGCCTAAACTGGAATCACGTCGGGAAAGCAACGTCGGTACCGCTTTCTCTTCCCTGATTCTCTGTCTCCGGAAAAAATCGCATTATGAAGATTGCAGTCGTCAACAAGCTATGTCTGGCAGCGATGCTGGCGCTCGGTGTGGGAGCGGCCGCGCTGGCTGGCCCCCCGCAGGGCGGCCGGCCGATGCCGGGGCAGCCGGGCGACTTCAGGCAGCATGCCGGTGACTTCAGCCCGCAAGATCACCGCAACCAGATCGCCAGCGACCAGGACCAGCGCCGCAACGGCAAGCTCAGTGCCGATGAACGCCGCGAACTGCGTCGCCAGATCAATGAAGTCGGCCAGGATATCTACCGCGTCAAGCGTTGAGTTCGCTACGGGTGAAAGATTCCCGCTCAAGTGAACAAAAAGCCAACGAAAAAGCCCGAGTGCATCGCATTCGGGCTTTTTGCTTTGGGACGGGTGATCAGAAGGGGCGGCGATCAGTGCTGGTGCGCCTTGCCCAGCCGCTTCTCCAGCCGGTGCTGCAGGGCCTCGAAGCACAGGCTCAGCATCCAGTAGATGGCGGCAGCGGCCAGGTACAGTGGCAGCGGGCGGAAGGTGACCGCAATGACTTCCTTGGTGGCCAGCATCAGTTCGGTCACTGTGATGACCGACACCAGCGAAGTATCCTTGATGAGGCTGATGAGCGTATTGCTCATTGACGGCACCGCGATGCGCACCGCCTGGGGCACGATGATGTAGCGCAGGGTCTGGAAATAGGTCAGCCCGACACTGTAGGAAGCATTCCACTGCCCGTGCGTCACGCCCAGGATGGCGCCGCGCAGGCTTTCCGAGAGGTAAGCACCGGCATTGAGACTCAGGGTCAGTACACCCGCCGTCAGCGGAGAGAATTCGATCCCGATCCCCGGCAAGCCGTAATAGACCACGAAGATCTGCACCAGCAGGGGCGTACCGCGCATCATGCTGACGTACACGGCGGCCGGCCAGTGGATGGGGCGCCAGGGAACGATGCGCGCCACCGCCAGCACGAAGCCCAGCACCAGGCCACCGACCATGGAGGCCAGCGCGAAGAGCAGGGTGTAGCCCACGCCCTTGGCCAGGGTCGGGGCAGCTTGCTGCAGCAGTTCGAGGATTTCCATAAGCATTCGAATAAAAAAATTATCCCCGCGATGCGGGGATAAGTCGGTCCGCCCGGATCATCCCGGGCGGGGTGCAGCGCTGTGTTGAGCGCGCCTTATTGTGCTTTCGGCGGCTGGCTCACGTCAATGCCGAACCACTTTTCAGAAGCGGCCTTGAAGCTGCCATCGGCCTTGATGTCGGCCAGGGCCTTGTTCAGCGCAGCCCTGAACTCCGGATTGCCCTTGCGGAAGGGAATGCCGATCTTGTCGACGGTGCCGATCGGGCTGCCAGCCTTCAGCGGCAGGTTGGTCGACTTCAGGATGTAGCCCACCAGCAGGCTGTCGTTCAAGGCAGCGTCGATGCGACCGGCAGCCAGGTCAGCCAGGTACTCGGGCGAGCCCGGATAGGTGCGCACGTCGATGCCGGCCACGGCCTTGGCCTTCTGTTCGAAGTTGGTGCCTTGACCCAGGCCCAGCTTCTTGCCCTTCAGGTCGTCCAGGCTCTTGAACTCGCGCTTTTCATCCTTGCGCACGATCAGTTGGGCGCTGGAGAGGGTGTACGGCTCGGAGAAGTCGAAAGCCTTCTGGCGCTCGTCGGTGATGCCGACCTGGTTGATGATGACGTCATACTTGCCCGCACCCAGGCCCGCCAGGATGCCGCTCCACTCGGTGGTGGTGAAGACCGGCTTGACGCCCAGCTTGGCTGCCAGCAGCTTGGCCACATCGACTTCGAAGCCGGTCAGTTCGCCCGTCTTGGCATCCTTGAAGTTGAACGGGGGATAGTTGCCCTCCAGCGCCACCTTCAGGGTGCCGCTGCTCTTGACCGATTCCAGCAGGTCCGCCGCCGACACGCTCAGGCTGGACGCCAGCAGGGTAGCGCCAACACCGGCCAGCAGCCATTGCTTGATGTTCTTCTTCATATGTTCATGTCCTTATAAAAACTTTCGCCACAAAAACTGCAGCCAGGCCGCAATGATGCCTTCGTTTTGCCGAACTGCAAGGGCTGGCTTAATACTTTGATGTAGAAAGCTTATGCCCGACGCGGTTCCCGCAGCTCAGGCCTGCAATTGCTCCAGCGCTTCCTGCTGCTCCAGCCATTCATTTTCGAGCTGGTCCAGTTCCTTGCTGCAATAGGCCTGGTCGGTGATGAGCGTTTTGAGTTCTTCCTTGTTGGCGGCGTCGTAGATATCCGGGCTGGCCAGACGCGCATCGATCTCGCCCTTGCGCGCATTGAGCTTGGCGATCTGTTCATCGAGGCGCTTGATCCGGGCTTCAATGGGCTTCTTCAGGGCCGACATCTTCTGGCGCTGCTCGGCTTCCAGGCGCTTTTGCTCCTTGCGGTCCACCAGCGAGGCCGGGGACTCGGCCACCGGCTGGCTGGCCGTGGGCAGAGGTGCGGCGGCCGCCGCATCATTGCGGGCGGCCAGCTTGGTCTTGAAGAGCCAGTCCTTGTAGTCGTCCAGGTCGCCATCGAAGGGTTGCAGCTTGCCTTCGGCCACGATCAGGAACTGGTCGGTCGTGGCGCGCAGCAGGTGGCGATCGTGGGAGACCAGCACCAGCGTGCCTTCGAACTGCGCCAGCGCCATGGTGAGCGCTTCGCGCGTTTCCAGGTCCAGGTGGTTGGTCGGTTCATCCAGCAGCAGCAGGTTGGGGCGCTGCCAAACGATCAGGGCCAGCGCCAGGCGCGCCTTTTCGCCGCCCGAGAAGGGGGCGATGGACGAGGTGGCCATGGTGCCGTTGAAGTTGAAGCTGCCCAGGAAGTTGCGCAATTCCTGCTCGCGCACATCCGGTGCCAGACGGGTGAGGTGCCATAGCGGCGATTCGTCATGGCGCAGCATTTCCACCTGATGCTGGGCGAAGTAGCCGATCACCAGCCCCTTGCCCAGGCGGGCCGTACCGGACAGCGGATCGATCTCGCCGGCCACGGTCTTGATCAGCGTGGACTTGCCCGCACCGTTGACACCCAGCAGGCCAATGCGCTGGCCGTTCTGCAGCGAGAAATCGATGCCATGCACGATGATCTTGTCTTCATCGGGCGCGCCATTCTTGCCCTCGATGTGATAACCCGCGTTGACCTTTTCCATCACCAGCAACGGATTCGGTGCCGACAAGGGCTCGCGGAATTCGAAGGAGAATTCGGCGGCCGCCCGCAGGGGTGCGAGCTCTTCCATCTTCGACAGGGCTTTCATGCGGCTCTGCGCCTGTCTGGCCTTGGTCGCCTTGGCCTTGAAGCGGTCGATGAAGGATTGCAGGTGCGCACGCTGGCGCTGCTGCTTCTCGATCATGCCCGCCATGAGTTCCAGCTGGGCCGAGCGCTGGCGCTCGAAACTGCTGTAGTTGCCGGAATAACGCTTCAGTTTTCGATCATCGATATGAACGATCACGTTCACCACGCCATCCAGAAAATCGCGGTCGTGGGAAATGATGAGCAGGGTGCCCTCGTAGCGCTTCAACCAGTCTTCCAGCCAGATGATGGCATCCAGGTCCAGGTGGTTGGTCGGTTCGTCCAGCAGCAGCAGGTCGGACGGGCACATCAGCGCCTGCGCCAGGTTCAGGCGCATGCGCCAGCCACCCGAGAAGCTGGCCACCGGCCGCGCCATCTGTTCCAGCGAAAACCCCAGGCCCAGCAGCAATTGCTCGGCGCGCGAGCGCACGGTATAGGCATCGGCATCGGCCAAGGCGGTATGCAGCTCGGCGATATGGTTGCCGTCGTGCTTGTCATCCGGCTGCGCTTCGGCGCGGGCCAGATCGGCTTCCAGCTGGCGCAGGTGAGCGTCGCCATCGATGGCGTATTCGATGGCCGGACGGTCCAGCGCCGGGGTTTCCTGCGCGACATAGGCCATGCGCCAGCGCGCGGGGAAATCGACATTGCCCTGGTCGGCATGCAGCTCGCCGCGCAGCATGGCAAACAGGCTGGACTTGCCGGCGCCATTGGCGCCGATCAGGCCGATCTTGTCGCCCGGATTGAGCGTCAGGTCGACATTTTCCAGAAGCGGCTTCACGCCGCGCTGGAGGGAAACTTGCTGGAAACGGATCATCGGTGATTCACAATCGTTGGAGCGCGCTAACGCGGATGCTGACGCTCAGGTTCAGGCCAGTTGCAGTTGTTCGGCCGTGACCAGGAACACCATATCGTCACCGGCGCTGGTGGTCAGCCAGGTCAGTTCCAGTTCCGGGAAGGCGGCTTCGGCGAAGGCGCGTTCATTGCCGATCTCGACCACCAGCACACCTTCGGGGGTCAAGCGCTCAGCAGCGCCGGCCACGATCTTGCGCACCAGGTCCATGCCATCCTCGCCACCGGCCAGGGCCAGCTGCGGTTCGCGCAGGTATTCCTGGGGCAGCTTGCTCATGGAACCGGAATTCACATAGGGCGGGTTGCTGATGATGAGGTCGTACTTGCGCAGCGGCAGTTGCGTGTACAGGTCGGACTCGACCAGGTTGATGCGCTCCTGCAGCTGGTAGTCGTCCACGTTCTTGCGTGCCACGGCCAGCGCATCGGCGGAGATGTCGACGGCATCGATCTGCGCGTTCGGGAAGGCATCGGCCAGCAGGATCGGCAGGCAACCGGAACCGGTGCACAGGTCCAGCGCGTTGACGATGGCTTCCGGATCCTGGATCCAGGGCGAGAAATGCTGCGGAATCAATTCGGCGATGAAGGAACGCGGCACGATCACGCGTTCATCCACGTAGAAGCGATACGCACCCAGCCAGGCTTCATTGGTGATGTAGGCGGCCGGGACGCGGTCCTTGCTGCGGCGTTCGATCACGCGCATGACGGAGGCGATTTCCTCTGGTAGCAGGCGTGCATCGAGGAAGGGATCGAGCTGATCCAGCGGCAGCTTCAGGGTATGCAGGATCAGGTAGGCCGCCTCGTCCAGCGCATTGCTGCTGCCATGGCCGAAGAACAGCTGCTCGGTGTTGAAGCGGGTCACGGCGTAGCGCAGCAGGTCGCGCACGGTGGAGAAATTGTTGGGGGTCATGATGTTCTCTTCAATGCAAGGCTGGCCGCTCAGGCCAGCAGGTTTTCCAGCGTCTTGCGGTAGATGTTTTTCAGGGGATCGATGTAGCGCACTTCGATGTGCTCATCGATCTTGTGAATGCTGTCATTGGGCGGACCGAACTCGATCACCTGCGGGCAGATCTGGGCGATGAAGCGGCCATCCGACGTGCCACCGGTGGTCGACAGTTCCGTATCCAGTCCGGTCTCGTCCTTGATGGCCTTGGACAGCGCATCCGACAGGTCGCCGCGCGGGGTCAGGAAGGGCAGGCCGCCAACGGTCCACTTCAGGTCATATTCCAGGCCGTGCTTGTCGAGGATGGCATGCACGCGCTGCTGCAAACCTTCCACGGTGCTGGCGGTGGAGAAACGGAAGTTGAAGTCGATCACCACTTCGCCCGGGATCACGTTGGAGGCACCGGTGCCGCCATGGATATTGGAAATCTGCCAGGAAGTCGGAAGGTAGTATTCGTTGCCCGCATCCCACTGCTCGGCCACCAGTTCGGCCAGTGCCGGCGCAGCCTGGTGGATGGGGTTGCGCGCCAGTTGCGGATAGGCGATATGGCCCTGGATGCCCTTGACGGTCAGCTTGCCCGACATGGTGCCGCGGCGGCCGTTCTTGATCATGTCGCCCAACGTCTTGGCCGAGGTCGGTTCGCCCACGATGCAGTAATCCAGCTGTTCGCCGCGCGCCTTGAGGGCATTGCAGACGACGACCGTACCATCGATGGCCGGGCCTTCTTCATCGCTGGTGATGAGGAAGCCGATCGAACCCTTGTGCTCGGGATGGGCCGCCGTGAACTCTTCGCAAGCCACCACCATGGCGGCAATCGAGGTCTTCATGTCGGACGCGCCACGGCCATACAGGCGGCCGTCGCGCAGGGTCGGCTGGAAGGGATGCGACTGCCACTTCTCCAGCGGGCCGGTGGGCACCACGTCGGTGTGGCCGGCGAAGACCACCAGCGGCTGTGCCGTACCCTTGCGCGCCCACAGGTTGGTCACGTCGCCGGACTGGATGGTCTCGCAGACGAAGCCCAGCGGTGTGAGCAATTCCGCCAGCCTGGCCTGGCAGCCTTTGTCTTCGGGGGTGACGGAAGAAAGGGACATCAATTCCTGGGTCAGGGCCAGCGTCTTGCTCATGATCATTTCTCGAAAATGTGTTGATACTGATCGGCCTTGAAGCCGACGTGATACTGCTTGCCATCGAAGAGCACCGGGCGTTTCACCACCGAGGGGTTTTCGACCATCAGGGCTACCGCAGCGGCGTCATCGTTGATGGCGGCCTTGCGCTCGTCGGGCAGGGCGCGCCAGGTGGTGCCCTTGCGGTTGACCAGCACGTCGCGCTCCACGTCCTTGAGCCAGGCTTGTGCCTGTTCGGCGGTCAGGCCGGCCTTCTTGAAATCGTGGAAGTCAAAGGCGATCCCTTGCTCGTCGAGCCACACGCGGGCTTTCTTGACGGTGTCGCAGTTGGGGATGCCGAAAAGGGTGATCTTGTCGCTCATGCTCATTCTCACAAAACAGGCCACTAGAATACGACGCCGCGCCGGACAGGACGACCGGCGCGGCGCGTGGGTGCTTCAGGACTTCAGGCAAGCCGCCGGGGCGAAATTACTCGCCGCGCAGCAGTTCGTTGATGGAAGTCTTGGAGCGGGTCTGGGCATCGACCTTCTTGACGATGATGGCGGCGTACAGGCTGTACTTGCCATCCTTGGAGGGCAGGTTGCCCGGCACCACCACCGAGCCCGCCGGCACGCGGCCGTAGTGAACTTCGCCGGTTTCGCGGTCATAGATCTTGGTCGACTGGCCGATGTAGACGCCCATGGACAGCACCGAGTTTTCTTCGATGATGACGCCTTCGACGACTTCCGAACGGGCACCGATGAAGCAATTGTCTTCGATGATGACGGGGCCGGCCTGCACCGGCTCGAGCACGCCGCCGATGCCGACGCCGCCGGACAGGTGAACATTCTTGCCGATCTGGGCAGCCGAGCCGACGGTGGCCCAGGTATCGACCATCGTGCCTTCATCGACATAGGCGCCGATGTTGACGTAGGAGGGCATCAGCACCACGTTGCGGCCGATGAAGGAGCCGTGACGGGCCACTGCGGGCGGCACCACGCGGAAGCCACCACGGGCGAAATCTTCAGCGGTGTAGTTGGCGAACTTGGTCGGAACCTTGTCGTAGAACTGCGGGTAGCCGGTGCCAGCCGACATCGGCACGTTGTCTTCCAGGCGGAAGGACAGCAGGATGGCCTTCTTCACCCATTGATTGACTTCCCACTGGCCGACGCCTTGACGGTTGGCGACGCGCAGGGTGCCATCGTTCAGGCCTGCGATCACTTCGGCCACCGCATTGCGGATGTCGGCCGGGGCGCTCTTGGGGGACAGGCTGGCGCGGTCTTCCCACGCCTGATCGATGATTTGCTGAATGGACTGTGTCATGTTGATATCTATGAACGGTTGGGTGAAAGAGGGATAAAACTGGCTTGTTGTCGCCGGGCTCAAGCCTGGCTGGCCAGTTTTTTGGTGAAGGCGACGATGCGGTGCGCCGCCTCCAGGCATTCTTCGACTTCGGCCACCAGCGCCATGCGGATGCGGCCGGCGCCCGGATTGACGCCATGCGCCTCGCGCGCCAGGTAGCTGCCGGGCAGCACCGTCACATTATATTCGGCGTAGAGGCGACGGGCGAATTCGGTGTCGCTGATGTTGGTCAGCTTGTCGACCTTGGCCCACAGGTAGAAGGCGGCATCAGGCAGGGCGACGTCCATCACTTCCTGCAGCAGCGGCGTGACCTGGGAGAACTTGGTGACGTACTTGGCGATGTTGTCCTGGACGTGGGTTTCGTCCTGCCAGGCCAGCACGGAGGCGGCCTGGATCACCGGGCTCATGGCCGCGCCGTGGTAGGTGCGGTAGAGCAGGAATTTCTTGAGGATCGCCGCATCCCCGGCCACGAAGCCCGAGCGCATGCCCGGCACGTTGGAGCGCTTGGACAGGCTGGAGAAGGAAACCAGGTTGCAATAGTCGCGGCCCAACAGGCGCGCGGCCTGCATGCCGCCCAGCGGCGGATCCTGCTTGAAGTAGATTTCGGAATAGCACTCGTCGGAGGCGATCACGAAGCCGTAGCGGTCGGACAGGGCAAACAGTTCCTTCCAGTCTTCCAGCGTCAGCACGGCACCGGTGGGGTTGCCGGGCGAGCAAACGAACAGCAGCTGTACGCGTTCCCACACCTCTTGCGGTACCTGGCTGAAATCCGGCGCAAAGTTGCGGGCCGGGTCCGAATTGACGAAGTAGGGCTCGGCACCGGCCAGGTAGGCTGAGCCTTCATAGATCTGGTAGAACGGGTTGGGGCACATCACCAGCGCACCCGGCCGGGTCGGATCGACCACGGTCTGGGTCAGCGAGAACAGGGCCTCGCGCGAACCGATCACCGGCAGGATCTCGGTGGCCGGGTCCGGGCGTGGGATGTCATAACGTTTCTGCAGCCAGTCGGCAATCGCCCCACGCAGGGCGTCGCTGCCCAGGGTGGCCGGATACGAGGCCAGGCCGGACAGGTTGTCCGTGAGCGCTTGCTGGATGAACGCGGGTGTCGGGTGCTTGGGCTCGCCGATGCCCAGGCTGATCGGGCGATAAGCAGGGTCGGGCGTGATGCCGGCGAAGAGCTTCTTGAGCTTTTCGAAGGGATAGGGCTGCAGTTTGTCGAGTAGGGGATTCACGTCGCTGGGCTGGAGTAAAGCTTTCCGGGCCAGCGTCTCGCGAGGGCGTCAGCGAGATCGGGCGGCCACGGCAAAGGGCTGGGAAAGCTTGCGATTATACCGTCATTTGAAGGCATTGCCGCGCTCCCGGTCGGTCCGATGTTGAGTCCCTGACATGCCTGGCTGACAAGAAAACGGCTGTGGTGATCCTGAACGGGCGCGTGTTCATCTTCCCGCATGCCGGCAAAGAAAAGGTGCAATCCGAAAAATCAGGGACAGTTACGCGGTGTATTCAGGGGATTGTCAGGGAGAGTCAGGGAGTATTGTGGACGCTCGCCAAAACGGGACCGTTCACCAGGCGGCCCACCCATTCCCGGAGAACAAGAATGAAAAGCCTCAAGGCGCAGCTATTGTCTGCGCTGGTCGTGATGTGGATCGGTTTGCTGGCGCTGGCCGCCTGGTCTGCCTTCAGCGCCCGTGAAAACATGATGGATGAACGCAAGGACGGCCTGCGCCGCGTGGTGGAGGCCGCCAACGGTGTGGTCAACAGCTATGTGGCCGATGTCGCGGCCGGCAAGATTTCCAAGGAAGAGGCCCAGCAAAACGCCCTGGAACGCATCGCCGCCATGCGCTACGACGGCGACAACTATCTCTTCATCTTCGACTCCCGCCCGGTGGTGCTGATGCTGCCGTCCAACAAGTCGATGATCGGCAAGAACGTGGCCGACCGCAAGGATTCCGAAGGCAAGGCTTATTACGTCGAGATGATGAAGGTCGGCCAGGAGAAGGGGCAGGGCTTCGTGCAATACATGGGCCGCCTGCCCGGCACCGATGACAGCAACCGCACGCCCAAGATGAGCTACGTGGTGCATAACAAGACCTGGGACTGGTTCATCGTCACCGGTGTGTTCCTCTCCGATGTGCAGGCCCAGTTCCGCTCTGACCTCTTCAAGCTGCTCGGCATCCTGGTCGCCGTCGGCGTGCTGGTGTCGGTGATGATGCTGGCCATCATCCGCCGCATCACCGGTAGCCTAGGCGGCGAGCCGGCCTATGCGGTGGCCATCGCCACGCGTATTGCCAACGGCGACCTGACGGTGCGGGTCGATACCCGTGCCGGCGACAACCGCAGCCTGCTCTTCGAGATGGCCACCATGCGCGAGCGGCTGGGCGGCGTCATCAAGGGCATCCGCCAGGGTACCGATGCCATCGACATCGGCGCGCGCGAGATTGCAGCGGGCAATCTGGACCTGTCTTCGCGCACCGAAGAGCAGGCCGGTTCGCTGGCCACCACGGCCTCCAACATGGACACCCTGACCGCCACCGTCAAGCAGAACGCCGACAACGCCCGCCAGGCCGGCCAACTGGCCAACAATGCCTCGGAAATCGCCAAGCGCGGCGGCGAAGTGGTGGGACAGGTGGTGCAGACCATGGAAGGCATCACGGAAAGCTCGCGCAAGATCTCCGACATCATCGGCGTGATCGATGGCATTGCTTTCCAGACCAATATCCTGGCCCTGAATGCGGCGGTGGAAGCCGCCCGCGCCGGCGAGCAGGGGCGCGGCTTTGCGGTGGTGGCCTCGGAAGTGCGCTCGCTGGCCCAGCGCAGCGCCCAGGCGGCCAAGGAAATCAAGGCCTTGATCGAGGATTCGGTGCAGCGCGTGGGCGATGGCTCGGACCAGGTCGCCCGCGCCGGCGAGACCATGGGCGAGGTGGTGTCGGCGGTGCATCGCCTGACCGACATCGTCAGCGAGATTTCGGCGGCCTCCGAAGAGCAGCGCCGGGGCATCGAGCAGGTCAACCTGGCCATCGGTGAAATGGATCAGGTCACCCAGCAGAACGCAGCCCTGGTCGAAGAGGCGGCCGCTGCCGCCGGTTCGCTGGAAGAGCAGGCAAGGCGCCTGAAGGCCGCCGTGGCGACTTTCCGCGTCGACGGCGAGGAGACTGCAGCCGCGCCCGCGCCGATGGCAGCCTTCAAGGCGGCAACCGTGGCGGCCAAGGCGCCGGGTCCGGTCAAGCCGCTGCCCAAGCCTGCGGCCAAGCCCCTGGACAAGGCGGCAGCGCCGCTCCCGCCACCGGGCAAGCCTGCAGCCCCCGCCAAACCGGCCTCTGCGGCCAGGCCATCGCCCGCAAACGATGATGGGGATTGGGAAACCTTCTGATTATCTCTTGTTGAAATGAAGAAATGGACGCCGTACCGGGTGCGCTCGGTGCGGCGTTTTTCATGCGCCAGGGGGCATGGGATAAAAGGGCGGAAGCAGGCATTCTGGCGCGGTTTTTGGTCTGTCCGGCCCTGTGCGATGTTATGATACCGGCCGTTCCGGAAGCAAAAATCCCGCTTCCTCTTAACTGATTCAATTTGTCGATAACGTGCGTCTAACTTCCATCAAATTATCTGGATTCAAGTCCTTCGTCGAGCCTACGCACTTCCAGGTTCCGGGGCAGCTGGTGGGTGTGGTCGGGCCCAATGGCTGCGGCAAATCCAATATCATCGACGCCGTGCGCTGGGTCCTGGGTGAATCCAAGGCCTCCGAGCTGCGCGGCGAGTCGATGCAGGACGTCATCTTCAACGGTTCCACCCACCGCAAGCCGGCCGGGCGCGCCTCGGTCGAGTTGGTGTTTGACAACTCCGCCGGCAAGGCGGCCGGCCAGTGGGGCCAGTACGCCGAAATCGCCGTCAAGCGCACGCTGACCCGCGACGGCACGTCCTCCTACTACATCAACAACCAGTCGGTGCGCCGGCGCGACATCCAGGACATCTTCCTCGGTACCGGCCTGGGCCCGCGCGCTTACGCCATCATCGGCCAGGGCATGATCTCGCGCATCATCGAGGCGCGTCCTGAAGAGCTGCGCATCTTCCTGGAAGAAGCCGCTGGCGTGTCGAAGTACAAGGAGCGCCGCCGCGAGACTGAAAACCGCCTGCACGACACCACCGAAAACCTCACGCGCCTGGAAGACATCCTGCGTGAACTGAACGCCAACCTGGAAAAGCTGGAAGCGCAAGCCGCCGTGGCCAAGAAATTCCACGAGCTGCAGAACGACCAGGAAGAAAAGCAGAAGCTGCTGTGGCTGCTGCGCAAGAACGAGGCCAAGGCCGAGCAGGAGCGCTTCTTCAAGGAAATCGAACGCGCCCAGATCGACCTGGAAGAGCAGACCGCCAAGCTGCGCCACGTCGAAACCGAACTGGAGCACATGCGCCAGGCGCACTACGCCGCCGGCGACCGCCTGCACCAGGCGCAGGGCCACCTGTACCAGACCAATTCCGAGATCGGCAGCCTGGAAGCGCAGATCAAGTTCGTCATCGAATCGCGCAACCGCCTGCAGGCGCAGCTGAACTCGCTGGGCGCGCAGCGCGACCAGTGGCAGCGCCAGGGCACGCAGCAGCAGGAAGAACTGGCCGAAGCCGAGATTCAGCTGGAAGAATTCGGCATGCGCGTGGAGCAAGCCCAGCACGCCGTGCAGGACACCAGCGACCGCCTGCCTTCGCTGGAATCGGCCTGGCGCGAATCGCAGGTCAAGACCACCGAGTCGCGCGGCAAGATCATGCAGGTGCAGCAGCAGATCGAACTGCAGTCCACGCACCAGCGCAATGCCTCCAACATCCTCTCGGGCCTGGCCGTGCGCCGCGAACGCCTGCTGCAGGAAAAGAGCGGCATGGCCCTGCCTGACGAGACCCACCTGTCCAACCTGCGCATGCAGCTGGAAGAAAAGCAGGCCTCGCTGGAAGAGGCGAGCATGTATCTGGAAGAGGCGCAGGAGCAACTGCCGCGCCTGGAAGAAGAGCGCCGCGCCGCCCAGGAACTGGTCAGCAAGGAAACCTCGGCCAACGCCCAGCTGGAAGCCCGTCTCTCCGCCCTGAAGCAATTGCAGGAAAGTGTGCAGGCCCAGGGCAAGGTCCAGCCCTGGCTGGAAAAGCACGGCCTGGCCGAGCTGCCGCGCCTGTGGCAGAAGCTGCACATCGAATCCGGCTGGGAAACCGCGCTGGAAGCGGTGCTGCGCGAGCGCATGTCGGCCCTGGAAATGTCCAACCTGGACTGGGCCAAGGCCTTCTTCAGCGATGCCCCGCCGGCCAAGCTGGCGCTGTACGCCCCCAATGCCGGCCTGGCCCAGCCCGAAGCCCAGCCGGTGGCGGGCCTGAAGCCCTTCGTCACGCTCCTGCAGTTGAATGATCCGGGCCTGCGCGCCCTGATGAACGACTGGCTCAATCACATCTACATCGCCGACGACACGGCCACCGCCTTTGCCGAGCGCTCCAAGCTGCCGCTGGGCGGCTTGTTCGTGACCCGCCAGGGCCATGTGGTGAGCAATGCCAGCGTGCGTTTCTATGCCTCGGATTCGGAGCAGGACGGCATGCTGGCGCGCCAGCAGGAAATCGAGAACATCACCAAGCAGCAACGTGCTCAGTCGATGCTGGCCGAGGAGGCCAAGGGCCGCGCCGTGCGCGCCGAGGCAGCCCTGTCGGGCGCATCGCAGCGCCTGCAGGAACTGCGCCAGCGCGTCAATTCGCTCACGCAATCGGCACACAGCCTTCAGATCGAGGTGATGAAGCTGTCCGAAGTGCAGGAGCGCTTCAACCAGCGCAGCACCCAGATCGCCACCGACCTCGAAGAAATCTCCATGCAGGAGGCTGAACAACAGCAGGTGCAAGCCGAATCCGAGGCTCGCTTCGAAGAGCTGGACATCGAATTGGCCGAACTGCAGGAGCAGCACGAGAATGGTCAGACCGACTACCTGAACAAGGAACAGCAGCTCAACGACGCCCGCACCCGCCTGCGCGAGCTGGAACGCGCCGCCCAGGAAACCGAGTTCGCCGAGAAGTCGCACCGTAACAAGATCGAGGAATTGAAGCGTGGCATCGCCACCGCCCTGGAACAGGCGGCGCAACTGTTTGCCAGCATGCAGCAAGGCTCGCTGGAACTGGAAAGCCTGGATGACCAGGCCGCGCAGGCCGGCCTGCAGGAATTGCTGGACCGCCGCAGCGAACAGGAGCGTGCGCTGGCCGATGCCCGCCATGAGCTGGATCAGCTGTCCCAGCAACTTCGTTCACATGAAGAATCGCGCATGCAGGCCGAGCGCAGCCTGCAGCCCCAGCGTGACCGCATCACCGAACTGCAACTGAAGGAACAGGCCGCGCGCCTGAACCAGGAGCAATTCTCCGAAGCGCTGGCGCAGACCCAGGCCGACGAGGCAGCGCTGTCGGAAAAACTGACCAGTGACATGCGTCCGTCCTACCTGCAAGGCGAAGTGACGCGACTGACCAATGCCATCGCGGCGCTGGGGGCGGTCAACCTGGCCGCGCTGGACGAACTGGCTACGGCTTCCGAGCGCAAGCACTTCCTCGATGCCCAGCACGCCGACCTGAACGAAGCCATCACCACGCTGCAGGATGCGATCCACAAGATCGACATGGAAACCCGGGATTTGCTGCAGGACACCTTCGACAAGGTCAACCACCACTTCTCGGAACTGTTCCCGGTGCTCTTCGGTGGTGGCCAGGCCAAGCTCATCATGACCGGCGACGAGATCCTCGATTCCGGGGTGCAGGTCATGGCGCAGCCGCCGGGCAAGAAGAACGCCACGATTCACCTGCTCTCCGGTGGCGAGAAGGCCCTGACCGCTACCGCCCTGGTGTTCTCCATGTTCCAGCTGAACCCGGCCCCGTTCTGCTTGCTCGACGAAGTGGACGCGCCGCTGGACGATGCCAACACCGAACGCTTCGCCAACATGGTCAAGCGCATGTCGGAGTACACCCAGTTCCTCTTCATCTCCCACAACAAGATCGCCATGGAAATGGCGCAGCAGTTGATCGGGGTGACCATGCAGGAACAGGGCGTCTCGCGCATCGTGGCGGTGGACATGGAGTCGGCCGCCAACTTCTCCAGCGCCGAGCAGGCCGCCTGATGATTTGTGCGGCAGCGGCCTGCGGCTTTGTCGGCTTGACAAGCAAGGGGTGTGACCGTACCCTGAAAGCCTTGCCGGCCAGCCCGCAGCGGGCGCAAGCCCCAGCTGGAACCGTTCTGATTCGGCCCCCACGGGCCATGGAAAAATAACAATATCTTGACCGCGCACTTGCCGTACCCGATTCGTCCGATTGCCCTGCATGGCTCCGCTGAGCCGGTGCAGGCGGCTGCCAGCGCTGTGGCAGCATCGACGGAGCGCCGTGTGAGCGGCCCGCGCGGTCCAGGCTTTCTTGGATTGATAGGATTCGGATTTCTTCGATGAGCAGCTTTTCCCAGTCGACCATGCCACGCGGCGCCCATGATGGCGCCCTCCAGCCCGCCAGCCTGAAAGGTCGTGCAGCATGATGATGGATCTCCAGACCAGCCTGATCATCCTGGGCGGCGTCTTCGTCGCCGGGGTCATCACTTACAACAAGTGGCAGGAGCACAAGGCGCGCAAGACCGTGGAGCGCGCCTTTTCTTCGTCCCATGATGACGTATTGATGTCGCCGGACGAGCCGGCTGCCGAACCCGTCTTCGTGCCGCCCGCCGAACGCAGCGCGCCCGTACCGCGCACGGCCGAGCCCGTGCTCGACCCCGGTGCCGAGCGCACCGAGCCGTCCCTGTATGACCTGCCCGAACGCAAGCCGGTACCGGCTCCGGTGAAGGCCTATCAGGAGCAGGCCGAGTTCGAGCCGCGTGAACCCTTCCTGGGCGAGCCGCCGGTGTCGGCCGCGCCTGCCACGGCGGCAGCCGAGGACGCCGTGTTGGGTGAGGCCCTGGCGCAGGCGCCGCAATCGACCGTGGCCCAGGTCATCGCCGGTGCCGAAGAGCAGGGCGATGCCGTCCCGGCCTTCACGCCCCCGCCTGAGATGCAGGCCCGCCTGGCCCCCAAGCGCGAACTGCCGGTGGATGAACTGATCGACTGCAACATCCCCATCGCCCTGGACAATCCGCTGCGCGGCGAAAAGCTGCTGCCCATGCTGCAAGGCCTGCGCCATGTCGGCAACAAGCCGGTGCACTTCATCGGCCGCACCACCGACGGCGACTGGGAAGCCATCGCCCACGGCAGCATCTACAACGCCTTGCTGGCCGGTGCGCAACTGGCCAACCGCAGCAATGCCATCAACGAGATCGAGTATTCGGAACTGGTCATGCGCCTGCGCGACCTGACCGATTCGCTCTCGGGCGAGCCGGAACTGCCGGACATGCCGGACGTCATCCGCACCGCCCAGGCGCTGCATCAGTTCATCATCGACCATGATGCGCAACTGTCGGTGAACGTGCGCTCGCAAGGCGCGCCCTGGAGCCTGGCGACCTTGCTGGCTGCGCTGACCCGCCAGGGCTTCGATCGCCGCACTGAAGGCTATCTGGTGATGCAGGATGGCGAAGGTGAAGTGCTCTTCGCCCTCTCCACCAATGCCACGCCGACCGATGAAACCACCGATCGCCTCACGCTCTTGCTGGACGTGCCCCGCGTGGCCCCGTCGCGCGATGGCTACGGTGCTCTGGTGGCCTGCGCCAAGTCGCTGTCGGCCCGCCTGGGTGGCGTCATCGTCGATGACAGCGACCAGCCCCTGACCGATGAAGCCCTCTCCGATATCGCCGAACAGGTGGCCGCGTTCTACAGCGCCATGGAATCGGCCGAGATCCCCGCCGGCTCCACCCGTGCCTTGCGCTTGTTCAGCTAAGGCCGCGTTTTTACTCCCCCTACGATGCAAGACGACTTGTTTTCCGCCGGACGGCCCCCGCAAGGGGAGCCGGACTGGCTGTCGCGCGCCCGTGTGCTGCGCGACGAACTGAACCGCCACAACCACAGCTATTACGTACTCGACCAGCCCAGCATTCCGGACGCCGAGTATGACCGCCTGTTCCAGGAACTCCAGGCACTGGAAACCGCGCATCCCGAATTGCTCACGCCCGATTCGCCGACACAGCGCGTGGGGGCCGGTCCGCTGCCGCAGTTCGAACCGGTGCGCCATGACATCCCCATGCTCTCGCTGGGCAACGGCTTTGCCGACGAAGACATCGAAGCCTTCGACAAGCGCGTGCGTGATGGCCTGGAAACCTTGCAGGAAGTGCGCTACGCCACCGAACTGAAGTTCGATGGCCTTGCCATCAGCCTGCGTTACGAAAACGGCGTGCTGGTGCAGGCTGCCACGCGCGGCGACGGCACCACGGGCGAGAACGTGACCGCCAACATCCGTACCGTGCGCGCCATTCCCCTGCGTCTGCACGGGGACAACCTGCCGCAGGTGATCGATGTGCGCGGCGAAGTGCTGATGTACAAAAATGACTTCGCGCGCCTGAACCAGCGCCAGCGCGATGCCGGGCAGAAGGAATTCGCCAACCCCCGCAATGCCGCCGCCGGCAGCCTGCGCCAGCTGGATTCCCGCATCACCGCGCAACGTACGCTGCGCTTCTTCGCCTATGGCATCGGCGTGCTGGAAGGGGCCGAGATGCCGGCTTCGCACTCGGCCCTGCTGGACTGGTACCAGCAACTCGGTCTGCCGGTGTGCAAGGAGCGCGCCGTGGTGACGGGGGCTGCCGGTCTGCTGGACTTTTTCCGCAGCATCGGTGCCAAGCGCGAGAGCCTGCCTTACGAGATCGATGGCGTGGTCTACAAGGTGGACCGGCTGGACCAGCAGAAGCACCTGGGTTTCGTCTCGCGCGCCCCGCGCTTTGCGCTGGCCCACAAGTTCCCGGCCCAGGAAGCCCTGACCGTGGTGCAGGACATTGAAGTGCAGGTCGGCCGCACCGGCGCCATCACCCCGGTGGCGCGCCTGAACCCTGTCTTCGTCGGTGGGGTCACGGTCACCAACGCCACCCTGCACAATGAAGATGAAGTCCGCCGCAAGGACATCCAGATCGGCGACACCGTCATCGTGCGCCGCGCCGGCGACGTGATTCCGGAAGTGGTGGCCTTCGTGCCCGAGAAGCGTCCGGCCGATGCGCGCGCCTTCGTCATGCCGGCCAACTGCCCGGTGTGCGGCTCGCCCATTGTGCGGGCCGAAGATGAGGCAGTGGCGCGCTGCTCGGGCGGCTGGCTGAAATGTTCAGCTCAGCGCAAGGGTGGTCTGCAGCATTTTGCTTCACGCCGCGCCATGGACATCGAAGGCCTGGGCGAACAGCTGGTGGAGCAACTGGTGGATCGCCAGGTGGTCAACACGCCGGCTGACCTGTATCGCCTGGGGCTGTCGGCCCTGGCCGAACTGGACCGCATGGCCGAGAAATCGGCGCAGAACGTGCTGGACGCCCTGCAGAAGTCCAAGACCACCACGCTGGCACGTTTCATCTATGCGCTGGGCATCCGCCACGTGGGCGAGGCCACGGCCAAGGAGCTGGCGCGCCATTTCGGCGGCATCGACAAGCTGCTCGCCGCCAGCGAAGAACAACTGCTGGAAGTGGCCGATATCGGTCCGGTGGTCGCCGCCTCGATCCGTGCCTTCTTCAATGATCCGATCAATGTCGAGCTGGTCGAGCAATTGCGCGCGGTCGGCGTGCACTGGCCCGAAAGCGAGGGCGTCGAGGCCGGTGCCAAGCATCTGGCTGGCAAGACCTTCGTGTTGACCGGCACCTTGCCCAACCTGTCCCGCGATGAAGCCTCGCAGCTCATCGAAGCAGCCGGTGGCAAGGTCTCCGGTTCGGTCTCGAAGAAGACCAGTTACGTGGTCGCCGGGGCCGAAGCCGGCAGCAAGCTGGCCAAGGCTGAGGAGCTGGGCATCGCCATCCTCGACGAGGACGCATTGAAAGCACTTTGCACCGGTCAGGATCCGTCAGAAACGTAATCACATTGTCTTTTTATTCATATAGAATGCCGCCCGTAAGCAGTCCCGTTCCCGGACTGCGGAGCAGGATTCACCGCATAACACCATAACAACATAACAAGACCCATCCTTACCTCGGAGTCATGATGATCAAGAAGATCAAGAAAGCCGTTTTTCCTGTCGCCGGTCTCGGTAGCCGCTTCCTGCCCGCCACCAAGGCCCAGCCCAAGGAGATGCTGCCCATCGTCGACAAGCCGCTGATTCACTATGCAGTGGAAGAGGCGGTCGCCGCCGGCATTACGGAAATGGTGTTCATCACCGGCCGCAACAAGCGCGCCATCGAAGACCACTTCGACAAGGCCTACGAGCTGGAAGCCGAACTGGAAGCTGCCGGCAAGAAGAAGCTGCTGGAGATCGTGCAGAACGTGGTGCCCAAGAACGTCAATTGCATTTTCATCCGCCAGTCCGAGCCGCTGGGCCTGGGCCATGCCGTGCTGTGCGCGCGTCCGGTGGTGGGTGAAGAACCCTTCGCCATCCTGCTGGCTGATGACTTCATGGATACCGACGAGGGCGTCAAGCCGGTGCTGGCACAGATGACCGACATCTACGCACGTGAAGGCATGAGCCTCTTGGCCGTGCAGGAAGTGCCCAAGAACGATACCCGCCAATACGGCATCGTCAGCGCCACGCCTTACCAGCCGGACCTGGAGCGCATCAACGCCATCGTCGAAAAGCCGGCTCCCGAAGAAGCCCCGTCCACGCTGGCCGTGGTGGGTCGCTACGTGTTGAACAGCCGCATCTTCCACTACCTGGAAAACATCCCGCGCGGCGCCGGTGGCGAGATCCAGCTCACCGACGGCATCGCCAAGCTGATGCAGGCCGAATCCGTGCTGGCATACCGTTACCAGGGCCAGCGTTATGATTGCGGTTCCAAGCTGGGTTACCTCAAGGCCATGGTGGCCATGGGCCTGAAGCACCCGGAAACCGGTCCGGCCTTCTCGGAATACCTGCAGGACATGGCCAGCAAGGCGCGCTGATCGCCGCTGCTGTCCGGCGCCGGCATGTTGCGCGGCGCACCGCTTGCACAATGACGCCCGGTTCCTGCCGGGCGTCTTTCATGGAGAGCTTCAATGGCAATACGCGAGATCCTCAAAATGGGCGACCCGCGCCTGCTGCGCCAGGCGCAGCCGGTCACGCAATTCGGTACCCCTGAACTGGCGCAGCTGGTGGACGACATGTTCGAGACCATGCGTGCCGTCAACGGTGCCGGGCTGGCTGCGCCCCAGATCGGGGTAGACCTGCAGCTGGTGATCTTTGGCTTCGGCCACAACCAGCGTTATCCGGAGGCGCCGGCGGTACCGGAGACGGTGCTCATCAATCCGGTGCTCACGCCCTTGTCGGACGAGCAAGAAGAGGGCTGGGAAGGCTGCCTGTCGGTGCCCGGCATGCGCGGCGTGGTGCCGCGCTGGAGCCGCTTGCGCTATCAGGGACTGGACTTGCACGGTAACGAGATTGACCGCACCGTCGACGGTTTCCACGCCCGCGTGGTGCAGCATGAATGCGATCACCTGCAGGGCATCCTGTATCCGATGCGCATCCGCGACTTCCGCCAGTTCGGCTTCACGGAAGTGCTGTTCCCGGACCTGGATCCCAACCAGGACGACTGAACAACGACGCTGCAAAAAAACATCCCGGCACCAGGCCGGGATGTTTTTTTCAGGACCGATGAAACCGCGTATCGGCCATCAGGCGTTTTCCTTCACCCGCTGGTCGATGTGCGCCAGCGCCTCTTCCACCTGGTCGATCAGGATCAGGCACAGGTCGCCTGGCTGCAGGGTAGCGAGGGCCGTGTCGATGGCGACGAATTCGCCGTTGATTTCCTTCACATCCTTCGTACGCTTGGCTCCTTCGAGGCCCTGGCGCAGCAGCGCAATGACTTCGCCGTCTTCACGGCCGCGCTGGCACTGATCCTGGTACAGCACCACTTCATCGAAGGCATCGCCCAGCAGTTCAGTCTGGCGGGTGATGTCGACGTCGCGGCGGTCACCGGCACCGCTGATGACCACCGAGCGGCGCTTGGCGGGCAGGCTGTCGACGGCCTTGATGAGGGCCTGGATGGCATCCGGATTGTGGCCGTAGTCGGCGATCAGGGTGGCACCCTTGTAGTCGAACAGGTTGAAGCGGCCCGGGGCGGTGCCGCTGTCGCTGATGAAGCTGGCCAGGGCGCCGGTGATCTGTTCCCAGTCCAGGTTCAGGGCCCAGGCTGCACCCACGGAAGCCATCACGTTCTCGACCTGGAAGCCGATGGCGCCGCTGCGGGTCAGGGGAATGCCGGACAGCTTCAGGCGTTTTTCGAACGTACCTTGCGCGGCCACGATGGCGTCGCCGTCTTGATAGACGATACGGTGGCCCTGCGCGCGGTGGGTGGCCATGATGGGGTGGGTCGGGTCCAGTGCGAAGAAGGTCACCGAGCCGGGGCAGGAGGAGGCCATCTTGGACACCATCGGGTCCGCCGCATTCAACACGGCAGTGCCGGTCGGCGCCACGTTCTCGACGATGACGCGCTTGACCACGGCCAGGTCTTCCACGGTGCTGATGTAGGACAGGCCCAGGTGGTCGCCCATGCCGATGTTGGTGACCACGGCCACGGCGCAGCGGTCAAAGCCCAGCCCTTCGCGCAGCACGCCGCCACGGGCGGTTTCCAGCACGGCGGCATCCACATCCGGGTGGAACAGCACATTGCGGGCGCTGCGCGGACCGCTGCAGTCGCCGGTGTCGGTGCGCTGGCCGTCGATGTAGACGCCATCGGTATTGGTCATGCCCACGCGCAGGCCGGTCTTGGCCAGCAGGTGCGTGATCAGGCGCACGGTAGTGGTCTTGCCGTTGGTGCCGGCCACGGCCACCACGGGGATGCGGCCATCGTCGCCATCGTCGTACATCGTCGAGATGATGGCTTCGCCGACATCGCGCGCCTTGCCGTAGGACGGCGAGAGGTGCATGCGCAGGCCGGGCGCGGCGTTGACTTCGACGATGCCGCCGCCTTGTTCTTCCATCGACATGTGCACCGAATTGCAGACCACGTCCACGCCGCAGATGTCGAGCCCGACCATCTGCGCGGCCGCAATCGCGCGTGCGGCCACGTCCGGATGCACGTCGTCGGTGACATCGGTGGCGGTGCCGCCGGTAGAGAGGTTGGCGTTGTTGCGCAGGACCACGCGCACGCCCTGGGCGGGAATGGCTTCCGGGTCCAGGTTCTGGCCGGACAGCACCGACAGGGCGATATCGTCCAGGCGGATCTTGGTCAGCGAGGTGGCGTGGCCGTCGCCGCGCAGCGGATCGGCGTTGACCTGGTCGATCAATTGACGGATGGTGTGCACGCCGTCGCCGATGACTTGCGGCGGATCGCGGCGGGCCGCAGCCACCAGGGTCTTGCCGATGACCAGCAGGCGGAAGTCGTGGCCGGGCAGGTAGCGCTCGACGATGACTTCATCGCTGATCAGGGCGGCGTTGTTGAAGGCGCGGGTGATCTGTTCGGGGGTGCTGATGTTGACGGCCACGCCCTTGCCCTGGTTGCCGTCCAGCGGCTTGATGACCACCGCCGAGCCGATTTCCTCGGCGGCCTTCAAGGCATCTTCCACGGTCTCGACCACGCGGCCGTTGGGGACCGGCACGCCAGCGGCATGCAGCAGCATCTTGGTCAGGTCCTTGTCTTGGGCAATCGATTCGGCGATGGCGCTGGTGTTGCTGGTCTCGGCAGCCTGGATGCGCTTCTGGCGGCTGCCCCAGCCGAACTGCACCATGCTGCCCTGGGTCAGGCGGCGATAGGGGATGCCGCGCTTGATGGCCGCATTGACGATGGAGCCGGTGGAGGGGCCCAGGCGCACATCTTCATCCAGTTCTCGAATGCGGGCCAGCGCACCGGTGAGGTCGAAGGGGGTGTCGGCCTGGGCGGCGCGCACCAGTTCCAGTGCCAGGTCGAAGGCCAGGCGGCCGACTTCTTCTTCGCTGTATTCCACCACCACCTGGTAGATGCCGGTCTCGACGGTGGAGACGGTACGGCTGAAGGTCACCGGGCAGCCGGCCTGGTTCTGCAGCGCCAGGGCGGCAGCGGCCAGGGCGTGCGCCATGGAGACGACCTGCTTGCCGCCATCGGGTTCGAGGAAGCCGATCTGCGGGAAGCGGGCGCGCAGGCGCAGTTCGAAGCCGGGCATGTCATCGATGACGCGCTCGTTTTCCGGGCAGGAAACGATGGCCTCGATGGCAGTGTGTCTGCTCCAGAGATTGGGGCCGCGCAGGGCGCGAATGCGGGATACGTCCATGGACTCGTTTTCCTAGATGTCTCTTGATCTTGATTCAGTCGGTCTTGCAGGTCACGCCGGTTCAGGCGGCCTGGCTCTTGAACTTCAGGCCTTGCTCCTCGGCGCGCTCGGTGCCGAAGAGCTCGATGCCGGCACGGATCACTTCGGGGCCGATGCCCAGGGCCCAGGCGGCGCCGACGGCGGCCAGCACGTTCTCGACCTGGTAGGCCACCGCGCCGTTTTCAGTCAGGGGGATGGCATCCACCGAGCTGACCTTGCACTGGCGCTCGCCTTCGGCCTGGATCAGGTCGCCACCGCGCAGGAACACGGCACGGCCGCCTTCCTTCAGGTGGCTGGCCAGCAGTTCGGACGCCGGATCGGTGCTGAAGAAGATGACTTCGCCATCGCACAGCTGGGCCATGTCGGCCACCAGCGGGTCGTCGGCATTGAGCACGGCAGCGCCTTCCGGCAGCACCAGGTCGACCTGGGTGCGCTTGACCTTGGTGGCGATCTGCTCGGCGTTCTCGATGTAGAACTCGGGCAGGCTGTCGTTGGGATCGATATTGGCGACCACGCCGACCAGGCAGCGGTCATAAGCCAGGCCTTCGGCCAGGATGGCGGCGCTGCCGTTCTCGAACACGGCAGCTTCCACCGCACGGTTCAACAGTACGCGATGGGCGGCGTCCCAGGTGGCGCGGTTGCCGCGCTCAATCTGGCGTTCGCCGAAGTACAGGCCTTCACCGCAGGCCAGGCCCACGTGCTTGCCCGACAGGTGCACGATGCGTGCGATCAGGCGCGAAATGGTGGTCTTGCCATGGGTGCCGGTGACGCCGACGACGGGGATGCGGCCGTTTTCTTCCGGGCCGAACAGGTTGTCGATGATGGCCTCGCCGACCGGACGCGGCTTGCCGTCCGAGGGCTTCAAGTGCATCAGCAGGCCGGGACCGGCATTGACCTCGACGATGGCACCGCCCTGGTCCTGCAGCGGGCGCGAGATATCTTCGGCCACGATGTCGACACCGGCGATATCCAGGCCGACGATGCGGGCGGCCAGGGAAGCGGCGGCTGCCACGCTGGGGTGGACCAGGTCGGTGATGTCGGAGGAGACGTTGCCATTGCGCAGCAGCAGGATGCGGCGGCCGGCGGCGGGGACCGACTCGGTGGTCAGGTTCTGGCGCTGCAGTTCCAGCACGGCGGCCGGTTCGCGGTCCAGCAGCACCGGGTCCAGCAGGTGTTCTTCCAGCAGGCCGCGGCGCGGGTCGCGGTTCAGTTCATCCAGCAGGTCCTGCACGGTGGACTTGCCATCGCCGACGATGAAGATCGGTTCACCACGGGCGGCGGCGGCCAGCTTGCCGCCGACGATCAGCAGGCGGTGTTCCAGGCCCGGCACGAAGCGCTCGACCAGCACGCCGCTGCCTTCTTCCAGCGCGACCTTGTAGGCGGTCTCGATTTCTTCCTGGGTGTTCAGGTCGATGAACACGCCGCGGCCATGATTGGCATCGCAGGGCTTGACCACCACCGGCAGGCCGATGTCCTGGGCGGCATCCCAGGCGTCTGCGGGGCTGTCCACCAGACGGCCTTCGGGCACCGGCACGCCACAGGTTTCCAGCAGCGACTTGGTGAGATCCTTGTCACGGGAGATGCCTTCGGCAATCGCGCCGGTCTGGTCGGATTCGGCAGTCCAGATGCGGCGCGACTTGCAGCCGTGGCCCAGCTGCACCAGGTTGCCTTCGGACAGCCGGATGGTGGGGATGCGGCGCTCGTCGGCGGCGTCCACGATGCAAGCGGTGCTGGGGCCCAGGCACAGGCGGTCGACCATGCGGCGCAGCTTGCGCAGGGTGGTGTCGAGGTCGAAGGGCTGGTTTTCCATGGCGGCCATCACCAGGTCGCGGGCGGCAAAGAGCGCTGCGCGGGTGACCGTTTCATGGCGGGCACGCACCACCACCTTGTAGACGCCGCGCACATTGGTCTCGCGCGCCTTGCCGAAGCCGCCGGGCAGGCCGGCCAGATTCTGCAGTTCGAGGGTGACGTGTTCCAGGATGTGGCCGGGCCAGGTGCCTTCGTGCAGACGGCGCACGAAGCCGCCGCGCTCTTCGTAGCTGCAGCGGTGTTCGATCAGGGTGGGCAACCAGGTGGTGAGGCGGTCGACGAAGCCGGGAATGGTATTGGAGGGAAAATCTTCCAGTTCCCCGATATCGATCCACACTTCGAGGGCGGAGCGGTAGGTCCAGATGTTGGGACCCTTGAGGTTCAGAAAACGGAGGAATTCGATGTTTTTCATGTGTGGTGGATAGTCCGCTGTAATTGCCCAAGCCAGGATGCCGATGCTGGCTGCATCGCTCGTGCCGCCCTGCGCACGCCGGTCAGCGCTCTGTCAGAATAACGCATGGTTCACTAACGCGCAGGATGGTTTTTGGTTTACTGCATTTGCCAGATGGCAGAACTGAATGAAAAATGATGTTGTCCTGCGGCAATCAAATGAACGCTTTGAACCGGCAAAGACGGGCAGGGCGCAACGGGAGGAAGGCTGGATGCATGCGGGCAGGCTGGGATGGAGATGAACGATATTGTCGCAGACTGTCCCGCTGCCGTGGCCATGCGGCCGAAAAATCCGGCGGCCTGCGCATGAGATGAACCCTTTGGCAGATCAGCCATTCGCATCATGCGGGAAAGATCACCTCGATGTTCCATCAAGTGAAACCTCCGGTACACCATTTGACCACCTCTCGCGTTATCGCAAGGCCGCTGGCGTTTGGGTGGGCAGATCGTGGATTGGCAGCGGGGGACGCTGCGCTATAATCGCGCGCTGCCCGCTGGCACATCCTTGCAGGCATCAAGACAACAGGTCCGGCGAGACCTGCACCTCCTAAAACAATAGCCAAACTGCTCACTTCGGGCCTCAACGCTGCCGTTACATGACTACTGACTCAACTCCTTCCGCGACCGCCAGCCTGCCCGAGCGCTGGCAAACGGAAACTGCTGCCCGCCTGGCCCAGGGGGAATCCGTGCTGGCCTGGCTGGAACTGGACCTGGACGCCCAGCTGCAATTCAAGCCTTCATTGGTGCTGGCCACCGACCGCCGCCTGCTGTCCCTGTCCCCGGACGGCCAGCAATGGCAAGAGTGGGCCTATCGCCCCGACCTGCAACTGAAGCATGTCGACCACGCCGGTGTGGGTACCCTGGAGTTGTGCGACGCTGCCAGCCGGCTGGCCGCCTGGCGCTATACCCTGGCCCAGAATCCGCAGGCGCTGCGCCTGATCAAGCTCTTCGAGCAGCAGCGCGACCTGCTGGCCTCGGGGGTGCAGGCCGAAGAGGAGGGCGACGTCTGCCCGACCTGCAAGGCCGTGCTGCCCGAAGGCCAGGAAACCTGTGCCATCTGCCCGGAAACCAAGGAAGCGCCACCGTCGACTTGGGCGCTGTTCCGCCTCTCGCGCTTCGCCAAGCCCTACAAGGGCTCGCTGCTGCTGGGCTTCCTGCTGACGCTGGCCTCCACCGCCGCCACGCTGGTGCCGCCCTACATGACCATGCCGCTGATGGACAATGTGCTGATCCCATTCCAGAACGGCACCCCCATCGATACCCACCTGGCCACGCTGTACCTGTCGGGCCTGCTGGGCGCGGCGGTGCTGGCCTGGGGGCTGGGCTGGGCGCGCACCTACATCCTGGCGCTGGTGTCCGAGCGCATCGGCGCGGACCTGCGCACGACCACCTATGCGCACCTGCTGCGGCTGTCGCAGGAATATTTCGGCGGCAAGCGCACCGGCGACCTGATGGCGCGCATCGGCTCGGAAACCGACCGCATCTGCGTGTTCCTGTCGCTGCACCTGCTCGATTTCGCCATCGACGTGCTGATGATCATCATGACGGCGGCCATCCTCATCTCGATCAATCCCTGGCTGGCGCTGGTGACCTTGTTGCCGCTGCCGTTCATCGCCTGGATGATTCACGTGGTACGCGATCGCCTGCGCCACGGTTTCGAGAAGATCGACCGCATCTGGTCGGAGGTGACCAATGTGCTGGCCGATACCATCCCCGGCATCCGCGTGGTGAAGGCTTTTGCGCAGGAAAAGCGCGAAGTGGCGCGTTTCCGCGAAGCCAACCGCCACAACCTGATGGTCAATGACCGGGTCAACAAGATCTGGTCGCTCTTCACGCCCACGGTCACCTTCCTGACCGAAGTGGGCTTGCTGGTGGTGTGGGTGTTCGGGATCTGGCAGGTCTCCAGCAACCAGATCACGGTTGGTGTGCTGACCGCCTTCCTGGCCTACATCAGCCGCTTCTATACCCGTCTGGATTCGATGAGCCGCATCGTCTCGGTGACCCAAAAGGCCGCCGCCGGTGCCAAGCGCATCTTCGACATCCTGGACCACGTCTCCAGCGTGCCAGAACCGGCCAACCCGGTGCACCTGGAAAACGTCAAGGGCGCCATCGAAGTGCGCAACATCGGCTTCCGCTACGGCAACCGCGCGGTGATCCGCAACATGAGCCTGTCCATTGCGCCGGGCGAGATGATCGGCCTGGTCGGTCACAGCGGTTCGGGCAAGTCCACCATGGTCAACCTGATCTGCCGCTTCTACGATGTCTCCGAAGGGGCGATCCGCATCGATGGCGTGGACATCCGTTCGCTGCCCATTTCCGAATACCGCCGCAACATCGGCCTGGTGCTGCAGGAACCCTTCCTGTTCTTCGGCACCATTGCCGAGAACATCGCCTACGGCAAGCCGGAAGCCACCCGCGAGGAAATCATCGCCGCGGCCCGTGCGGCCCATGCGCATGAGTTCATCCTGCGCCTGCCGCAAGGCTATGACTCGCTGGTCGGTGAGCGCGGCCAGGCCTTGTCGGGCGGTGAGCGCCAGCGCATCTCGATTGCGCGCGCGCTGCTGATCGACCCGCGCATCCTGATCCTGGACGAGGCCACTTCCTCGGTCGATACCACCACCGAAAAGGAAATCCAGAAGGCGCTGGACAACCTGGTCCAGGGCCGCACCACGATTGCCATCGCGCACCGCCTGTCGACCCTGCGCAAGGCCGATCGCCTGGTGGTGCTGGATCGCGGCCAGGTGGTCGAGGTCGGCAACCACGAGGAACTGATGGCCCGGGAAGGGCATTACTACAAGCTCTACCAGGCCCAGGCGCGTAACCCTGATGGCGATGCCGAGGTCTCGGTGAGCGAAGAAGAGAAGGGCGAATAAGCCATGAGCACCACCAACCATTCAGCCCAAAGCTTCACGCTGGAGCGCAACGCTTTTGGACGCCTGGTGTTGACCGACGCCCAGGGCGGCCTGCACGAGCACGTGATTCCGGTACGTGCATTTCCGGTCACCTCGCCCGATCGCGGCCTGTCCCTGGTCAGCAGCGACGGCCACGAGCTGGCCTGGATCGATACCCTGGAGGAAGTGGATGCGCCCACGCGCCGCCTGATCGAGGAAGAACTGGCCAGCCGCGAGTTCATGCCGGAGATCCAGCGCATCGTCAGCGTGTCGACCTTCGCCACGCCCAGCGACTGGACCGTGCAGACCACGCGCGGCACCACCACCTTCACGCTCAAGGGCGAGGAAGATATCCGCCGCCTGGCCGCGCCGGCGCTGCTCATTGCCGACAGCCACGGCATCCAGTTCCTGATCCGCGACCAGAAGGCGCTGGACAAGCACAGTCGCAAGATCCTGGATCGTTTCCTCTGATCCTTTTTGCCTGCGGCAAAAAAGAACGGCCCTGATGGTGAGTCAGGGCCGTTTTTTCATTCAGGAAATCGCGTTCAGAACTTCTCGTCCGGCCGCAGGTAGCGCCACTGGCCCGTGGGCAGCTCGCCCAGCTTCACGCCACCGATACGCACGCGCTTCAAGCCGATCACCTTCAGCCCGACCATGTCGCACATGCGGCGGATCTGGCGCTTCTTGCCTTCGCGCAGGGTAAAGCGCAATTGGTCCTCGTTCTGCCACACCACCTTGGCCGGGCGCAGCGGCTTGCCATCCATGATGAGGCCGTGGTTCAGGCGCTTGAGATCGGATTCAGGCAGCTTGCCGGGACGGGTGTATTGCACGCGCACCAGGTATTCCTTGTCGACCGCCGAATCCTCGCCGATCAGTTGCTTGGCGATGCGGCCATCCTGGGTCAGCACCAGCAGGCCCACCGAATCGATGTCCAGCCGTCCGGCCGGCACCAGGCTCTTCAACTGGCGCGGGTGGAAGCGCATCTCGGTCTGGTCTTCGGCCCAGCGCGACTGTTCGTTGACCAGCACCATGGCCGGCTTGTAGCCATCCTCGGCCTGGCCGCTGACGTAGCCCATGGGCTTGTTGATCAGGATGGTCACGCGCTGGGCCTGCTCGGCGCTGGCCTGGCGTTCCACGGTGACTTTCTGGTGCGGCAGCACCTTGCTGCCCAGCACCGACACCACCTGGCCGTCCACGCGCACCCAGCCTTTTTCTATCCATTCGTCGGCTTCGCGGCGCGAGCACAGGCCGAGTTCGGACATGCGTTTGGAAAGTCTTACAGGTTCAGTCATGGGGATTGCCTTGCGAAAAACGGAGGCCGGCCAGCGGCGAGGGTGAGATTGTACGGCCAGCCGCGCCGCCGCGCCAGACATGGGCGGCAGCGCGGACAGGGTAATGCGGGTCAGATGCGCAGGGTCTGCAGCAGTTCGGTTTCCAGCATGATCTGGTTGCGCGGCTGGGACAGGCCCGGGCCGTCGATGAGGAACACGTCTTCGACCCGCTCGCCCAGGGTCATTACCTTGGCGGTATGCAGGTTGATGCGGTACTTGGCCAGCACATTGGAGATCGAATACAGCAGCCCCGCGCGGTCATTGGCCGAGACCGACAGCAGGTAGTACTGGCCGCGTTCATCCGGGCGCAGGTCCACCGAGGGATTGACCGGGAAGGTGCGCGACAGCCGCGACAGGCGGGCCTTGGACGGGGCCGGCAGCGGCGCGTCGGACTGCAGCAGGGCACCCAGTTCGTGCTCGATCAGGTTGATGATGTCGCGGTAGTTCTTGGCGAAGACCGGGGCATTGATGAGGAAGGCATCCAGCGCGTAATCGTTGCGGGTGGTGTGGATCTTGGCGTCGAAGATACTGAAGCTTTTTTCATCGAAATAGCTGCAGATGCGCGCAAACAGGTCAGGGCGGTCGGGCGTGTAGACCGCCACCTGAACACCTTCGCCAATGGGTGCCAGGCGGCAGCGCACCAGCGGCACACCGGTGTCGACCTTGTCGTAGAAGCAGCGCGTCTGCCAGGCGATGTCGGAGGCGTCGTGGCGCAGGAAGTAGGCCACGTCCAGCTGCTTCCACAGCGCTTCGTGGGCGTCGGCCGGCAGGCCGTACAGGCGCAGGGTCTTGATGGCTTCCTGCTGGGTATTCTTCAGTTCGCGGTCGGCCGAGGGGGCTTCGCCACCCAGCACGCGCAGGGTCATGCGGTACAGGTCTTCCAGCAGCTTGCCCTTCCAGGCGTTCCAGACCTTGGGGCTGGTGCCGCGGATATCGGCCACCGTCAGCAGGTAGAGCGCGGTGAGGTGGCGCTCGTCCTTGACCAGCTGGGCGAAGGCGGTGATGACGTCGGGGTCCGACATGTCCTGCTTTTGCGCCACGTGCGACATGGCCAGGTGCTGCTCCACCAGGAACACGATGAGCTCGGTATTGTCCGGCGAGATGCCGTGCTGCTCGCAGAAGGCGCGGGCGTCGGCCATGCCCAGCTTGGAGTGGTCGCCACCCCGGCCCTTGGCGATGTCGTGGAACAGCGCCGCGACATACAGCACCCAGGGCTGGCCGAAGTTGGCCATGAGCTGGCTGCAGAACGGATATTCATGCGCATGTTCGCTCATCGTGAAGCGGCGTACGTTGCGCACCACCATCAGGATGTGCTGGTCTACCGTGTAGACGTGGAACAGGTCGTGCTGCATCTGGCCGACGATCTGGCGGAAGTTCGGCAGGTAGCGTCCGAGCACGCTGCTGCTGTTCATTCCGCGCAGGGCGTGGATGATGCCGCGCTTGCTCTGGATGATCTGCATGAACAGGCGGTGGTTGCCCGGATCGGCGCGGAACGCGTTGTCGATCTTGAAGCGCGCGTGCCACAGCGCACGCAGGGTGCGCGCCGACATGTCCTTCAATTCCGGATGTTCTGCCAGTACCAGGAAAACCTCCAGCATGGCCGACGGTGTCTCCTCGAAGACCTTGTCGTGGGCAATGTCGACGAAACCGTTGACCTCGTTGAAACGCTCGTTGAGCGGGCGCGGTACCGCCTGCTGGGGGAAAAGGTGGGCTTCGATGTTCTGCAGCAGGATGGTGTTGAGCTGCGTGACTGCCTTGGCCGCCCAGTAGTAGCGCTGCATCAGGTATTCGCTGGCGCGGCGGGTATCGGTGGTCTTGAAGCCGAAGGTCTCGGCGATCTGGGTCTGGATGTCGAAGACCAGCCGGTCTTCACGGCGGTCGGTCAGGATGTGCAGGCGGATGCGAATGTCCTTGAAGGCGCGTTCCTTCTGGCGCAGCTGGCGCGCCTCGGTGGAGGTCAGCATGCCGTGCTCGGCCAATTCCCCCCAGGAATTGCCCAGCCCCGCCGCCTTGGCCACCCACAGGATCACCTGCAGGTCGCGCAGGCCACCGGGGCTTTCCTTGCAGTTGGGTTCGAGGCTGTAGGGCGTATCTTCATATTTGACGTGGCGCTGGCGCATTTCCAGGGTCTTGGCCTGGAAGAAGGCCAGCGGGTCCAGCGCGGCCTGGTAGCGCTCCTGCAATTTCTTGAAGAGGGCGCGGTTGCCGGTCACCAGGCGGGCTTCCAGGAGGCTGGTCTGCACCGTGATGTCGGCGGCCGATTCATCCAGGCATTCGTCGATGGTGCGGATGCTGTGGCCGATTTCAAGGCCGATGTCCCAGAACAGCTGCACCAGCGATTCCAGCTTTTCCTTCTTGGCGGCATCCGGGGCCTGGTCCAGCAGGATCAGCACATCCACGTCCGAATGCGGGAACAGCTCGCCCCGGCCATAGCCGCCTACGGCCACCAGGGCGGCGTTGCCGGACATGCCCAGCTCTTCCCAGGCGGTAGTCAGTGCCTCATCCACGTTGCGGCGCAACTGGGCCAGCAACTGCTCGGTCTTGTGGTTGGACTGGAACACCTCGATGGCTTGCTGGCGCGCGGCCTTGAGCTGTTTCTTGAGCGTGATGGCGAGTGTGGGCATCGTGGTAGGCAATCAGAGCAAGCAGGGCGGCGGGGCGGCGCCTATATGAACAAAGCCGCATCCCCATGCGGCTTTGCGCCCCAAGCAGGTTTCGTGCCGGAAACTGTGCGCAGGGTGGAGGGCACATGGTTCCGGCAGCCAGGATCACGCCGGGGTGGCGACCTGGTTCTGGATGAAGGCCGGTGGTGCCGGCATGCCCGGGGAGACGGTCAGCACTTCGAAGCCGGTCTCGGTGACCAGCACGGTGTGTTCCCACTGGGCCGACAGGCTGCGGTCCTTGGTCTTGATGGTCCAGCCGTCGCCCATTTCGCGGATTTCGCGGCGGCCGGCGTTGATCATCGGTTCCACCGTGAAGATCATGCCGGCTTCCAGCTTCTCCAGCGTGCCGGGGCGGCCGTAGTGCAAGACCTGCGGTTCTTCGTGGAAGACCTTGCCGATGCCGTGGCCGCAGAACTCGCGCACCACGCTGTAGCCGGCTTTTTCGGCGTGCTGCTGGATCACGTGGCCGATATCGCCCAGGTGGGCGCCCGGCTTGATCCTGGAGATGCCCAGCCACATGCATTCATAGGTGATTTCGGTCAGGCGGCGCGCCAGGATGGACGGCTCACCCAGGAAGAACATGCGGCTGGTGTCGCCGTGGTAGCCATTCTTGATGATGGTGACGTCGATGTTGAGCACGTCGCCGTTCTTCATCACCTTGTCGCCCGGGATGCCGTGGCAGATCACGTCATTGAGGGAGGTGCAGATGGCCTTGGGGTAGGGCGTGTAGCCCGGCGGGCAGTAGTTCAGCGGGGCCGGGATGCTGCCTTGCACGTTGGTCATGTACTCGTGGCAGAGGCGGTCGATCTCGCCGGTGGTCACGCCCGGTTTCACGAAGGGGGTGATGTAGTCCAGCACCTCGGCGGCCAGGCGGCCGGCCACGCGCATGCCTTCGATGTCTTCGGCGGTCTTGATGGTGATGTTGCCCATGATGAATCGCAATTCGCTAGAAAATCGTCAAGTCCGGATTATAGACGACAGGGGTGCTTTCTGTTTTGCCGGCTCCGGCCGACTTGCCGGGGCTTGAGTATGGCTGTATCGCTTATCTTCATGTGCTACTTGAACAAAAGTGATGGGTCGAGTAGAATGCCGGGCTGATCTGAAAACCTCAGGTCGGTTGTCGAATGCGGTGTGCGGAATGATTCTTCATGTCTCTTTGGCAATAAATGTCGTAAATTATCTTTTGAAACGCGAATCCGTTCGCTAAAAGGGTGTCCGGCTGCATGAGCCGGATGACCGAGCGGATTCCAGACCTAACCCTGGAGAAATTCATGTCCGTTACCATGCGCGAAATGCTGGAAGCCGGTGTCCACTTCGGTCACCAAACCCGCTTCTGGAACCCCAAGATGGCCCCCTTCATTTTCGGCCATCGCAACAAGATTCACATCGTCAACCTGGAAAAGACCCTGGGCATGTACCAGGAAGCCGTCAAGTACGTGCGCCAGCTGTCGGCCAACCGCGGCACCATCCTGTTCGTCGGTACCAAGCGTCAAGCCCGCGAAATCCTGGCCACCGAAGCGCAGCGCGCTGGCGTGCCCTACGTTGACCAGCGCTGGCTGGGCGGCATGCTGACCAACTTCAAGACCATCAAGACCTCCATCAAGCGCCTGAAGGATATGGAAGCTGCGCTGGAAGACGGTTCGGTCGAGAAGCTGTCCAAGAAGGAAGCCCTGCTGTTCAGCCGCGAGCAAGAAAAGCTGCAGAAGGCCATCGGCGGCATCAAGGACATGGGCGGCATTCCTGACGCCATCTTCGTCATCGACGTCGGCTACCACAAGGGCGCCATCACCGAAGCCGCCAAGCTGGGCATTCCGGTCATCGGCGTGGTCGATACCAACCACTCGCCCGAAGGCGTCACCTACGTGATCCCGGGTAACGACGACTCCGCCAAGGCGATCGCTCTGTACGCTCGCGGCATGGCTGACGCCGTGCTGGAAGGCCGCGCCAACGCCGTCAACGACGTCGTCGAAGCAGTCAAGGGCGATGAATTCGTCGAGGTCGAGCAGGCTTGATTCTGCTCTTCCGGTAGTACGGTAGTCCAAAAAGGGGTGACAGCGGGTAGTGACGCAGTGGCCCCTTTTTTTTGATTCAATTTTCGAGTTTCAGGCATGCCGCATGCGCGGGATGCCTCCAAGTCAGGAGAAAAGTATGGCGGCAATTACCGCAGCAATGGTGGGCGATCTGCGCGCGAAGACCGACGCGCCGATGATGGAATGCAAGAAGGCGCTGACCGAAGCCGATGGCGACATGGCCAAGGCTGAAGAAATCCTGCGCGTCAAGCTGGGCAGCAAGGCTTCCAAGGCCTCTTCCCGCATCACCGCAGAAGGCGTGATCTCGGCCTACATCGCTGGCAACGTCGGCGCCCTGGTCGAAGTGAACTGTGAAACCGACTTCGTGACCAAGAACGACGAGTTCATCGGTCTGGTCGAAGCCGCTGCCAAGCTGGTGGTCGAGCAGAATCCGGCTGACGTGGCTGCCCTGGGCGCCTGCAAGCTGGCCGACGGCAAGACCCTGGAAGAAGTGCGCACCGAACTGATCGGCCGCATCGGCGAGAACATGTCGTTCCGTCGCTTCCAGCGTTTCGAAACCACCGGCAAGCTGGCTGCCTACCTGCACGGCACCCGTATCGGCGTGATCGTCGAGTTCGACGGCGCAGAAGAGCAAGTCGGCAAGGACGTGGCCATGCACATCGCCGCCATGAAGCCGGTCGCCCTGTCGGCTGAGCAAGTGCCGGCCGACCTGATCGAGAAGGAACGCTCGGTCGCCGCCCTGAAGGCTGCCGAATCCGGCAAGCCGGCTGACATCGTCGCCAAGATGGTGGACGGTTCGGTGCAGAAGTACCTCAAGGAAGTGTCCCTGTTCAACCAGGCTTTCGTGAAGAACGACAAGCAAAGCGTCGAACAGATGCTCAAGGCGGCCAATACCACCGTCAAGTCGTTCGCCATGTACGTGGTCGGCGAAGGCATCGAGAAGAAGCAGGACGACTTCGCAGCTGAAGTGGCAGCGCAAGTGGCTGCAGCGAAACAAGCTCAGTAAGCGTCGCAGGAAAAACGGGCCGAGAGGCCCGTTTTTTTAAGCCGGGCTCCGGGAACTTTCGGAGTCGCCTGCATCTACAGTCAGGATCGTCCGTCGGATGAATGCTGACGTGCAGCCGCCGGCAAGCAGCACAGCATGCAGTAGCAGCAAGAAACAACAGGGCGCAGCAACACAATCCCCTCATGCGTTCGGACAACCTCCTGATGACGAAACAGCGCCATTTCGTCGGGTGATGGCCAGTGCCGGCGCGTCAATACGTAATTCAACCTCGGACAGAACACGGAGCCCTGCAATGACAACACCAGCTTACAAGCGCGTACTCCTCAAACTCTCCGGCGAAGCACTCATGGGCGACGACGCCTACGGTATCAATCGCGCGACCATCGAACGCATGGTCGCGGATGTAGCAGAAATCAGCAAACTGGGCGTGGAACTGGCCATCGTGATCGGTGGCGGCAACATCTTCCGCGGCGTGGCGCCGGGCGCCCAGGGCATGGATCGCGCGACCGCCGACTACATGGGCATGCTGGCCACCGTCATGAACTCGCTGGCCCTGGCCGATGCCATGCGCCAGGCCGGCCTGACGGCCCGCGTGATGTCGGCCATCGGCATCGAACAGGTGGTCGAGCCCTATGTGCGCCCCAAGGCGCTGCAATACCTGGAGGAAGGCAAGATCGTGGTCTTCGCCGCCGGTACCGGCAACCCCTTCTTCACCACCGATACCGCTGCCGCCCTGCGTGGCTCGGAAATCGGCGCCCAGATCGTGCTGAAGGCCACCAAGGTGGATGGTGTCTACACCGCCGACCCCAAGAAGGATCCTGCAGCTACCCGCTACCAGTCGATTTCCTTCGATGAAGCCATCGCCAAGCACCTGCAGGTGATGGATGCGACCGCCTTTGCGCTGTGCCGCGACCAGAAACTGCCGATCAAGGTGTTTTCCATCGTCAAGCCGGGCGCGTTGAAGAGCGTGGTCATGGGCGCCGACGAAGGGACCCTGGTCCACGTCTGAAGCAGGGCGCTGCGATATTGCAGTGCAGAAACCGGCCGCAGGCCGGGATTCCCGTTTACAATGCCCGTCTTTCAGGCATTTGCCATCAAGACAAGCCAAGTTATTGCACCAAAGTTAGGAGAGCAGCATGAGTGTCGCTGACGTCAAGAAAAATACCGAGCAGAAGATGGCCAAGTCCATCGAAACCCTGAAGGCCAACCTGGCCAAGGTCCGTACCGGCCGTGCCCACACCGGCCTGCTGGATCAAGTGATGGTCGAATACTATGGTTCGCCCACCGGCCTGTCGCAGGTCGCCAACCTGACCCTGATTGATGCCCGCACCATCGGTGTGCAGCCTTTCGAGAAGAAAATGGCTGCCGTCATCGAGAAGGCCATCCGTGAAGCCGATCTGGGCCTGAATCCAGCCACCCACGGCGACCTGATCCGCGTGCCGATGCCCGCGCTGACCGAAGAGCGCCGCAAGGAAATGGTCAAGCTGGTCAAGAGCGAAGCTGAAGACGCCAAGATCGCGGTGCGCAACATCCGCCGCGAAGGCAATGAAGGCTTGAAGAAACTGGTCAAGGACAAGATTGCCTCGGAAGATGACGAGCGTCGTGGCCAGGACGAGATCCAGAAGCTGACCGACAAGTTCGTGGCCGACATCGACAAGATGGTCACCGACAAGGAAAAGGAAGTGATGACGGTGTAAGCCGTCCAGCAGGTCCCAGGCGCGGCTGCCCATGGCGGCCGCGCTGCACGAACAAGTCCAAGACAGCAAAAGTGCAGGCAGGGAGCGGGAGAGGCAAGGGAGAAGCAGACGTGCCGGTTTGTCAAAGCGGCTGCGGCCCGTTACCATGTTGCGCTTCGCGTCCCGTGCACGGAAAAGTAATAAATCATTTACATGAAGCACCAAAGCTCAACTCAGGCGGTTCCGGAGACTTCCGCGGTTCCGCGCCATGTTGCCATCATCATGGACGGCAACGGTCGTTGGGCGACCAAACGTTTCCTGCCGCGCGTGGCGGGGCATGCCAAGGGCGTGGATGCGGTGCGCTCCATCGTCGAGGCCAGCGCCGAACGCGGCATCGAATTCCTCACGCTGTTTGCCTTCAGTTCCGAGAACTGGCGCCGGCCGGCCGACGAGGTCTCGGTCCTGATGCGCCTGTTCATGACGGTACTGGAACGTGAAGTCGGCAAGATGGCCAACAACGGCATCCGCCTGCGCATCGTCGGCGACATGAGCCGCTTCGATCCCAAGCTGCAGGAGATGGCCGCCAAGGCAGAAGAGCAGACCGCCGGCAACAACCGCCTGACCCTGACCGTCTGCGCCAACTATGGCGGCCGCTGGGATGTCATGCAGGCCGTCTCCAGAATGGTCAAGGACAAGCCGGGCGCGACCGACTACACCGAGGAAGAGCTGGCCCCTTATCTCGCCATGGCTTACGCCCCCGAGCCAGACCTCTTCATCCGCACCGGCGGCGAGCAGCGCATCTCCAATTTCCTGTTGTGGCAGCTCGCGTACAGCGAACTGTATTTCACCGAGACCTTCTGGCCTGATTTCGACGCCAAGGCGCTGGACCAGGCCATCGGCTCCTACCAACAACGCGAGCGCCGCTTCGGGCGCACCAGTGCCCAGGTGCTGGACCAGAAAAAGGTTTCCTGATGCTCAAGACGCGTGTCATCACGGCGTTGATCCTCCTGGCAATCCTGTTGCCCATCCTTTATTTCGGTTATTTCCCGGCCTTTGCCATGGCGGTGCTGGTGTTCTTTGCAGCTGGCGCCTGGGAATGCTTCCGCCTTTTCAAGAGCCCGCGTCCCACGGTGTGGGCACTGGGTTGGACGCTGGTTTTCAGTGTGATCCTGTTCTTTTCGGGCCTGCCCAGCGTGCGCGCCCTCTACGTGCTGTGCGTGCTGCTGTGGGCACTGCGCTTCGTTCCGGCGCTCGGGCTGGGCTTGCCCAAGATCGAGGCCTTCGGCAATCGCCTGCTCAACGGCACCTACATGCTCTCCATCCTCGGCTGCTTTGTGGCCATCGTGGACCTGTTCCAGCATTCGCCGCTGTACCTGCTCTCGGTGATGGCCGTGGTGTGGGTGGCTGATATCGGCGCCTACTTCTCAGGCAAGGGCTTCGGCCGCCACAAGCTGGCGCCGACCATTTCCCCAGGCAAGTCCTGGGAGGGCGCCATCGGCGGCTGGCTGGCCGTGCTGGTGATTTCGGCGGCGGTCGCCATGTCCATGAGCGGCGGCGAGACCTTCCAGTATCAATTGTTCAATCACTGGGGCTGGGGCGGCTTTGTCGGTATCCTCAGCCTGATGGTGGTGGCCAGCGTCGTCGGCGACCTGTTCGAGTCGCAACTCAAGCGCCGCGCCGGGATGAAGGACAGCAGCAACCTTTTGCCCGGCCATGGCGGCGTGCTCGATCGTATCGATGCGCTCATCCCGGTGCTGCCGCTGGCAGCGCTGGTCGATCTCTGGCTGGCGGCTTCCTGAGTCGCCGCTTTCGTCCTGGAAATTCCATGCAGTCCATCAGCATTCTTGGCTCCACCGGCTCTATCGGCGTGTCCACGCTCGATGTGGTGGCCCGCCACCCCGACCGTTATCGCGTCTTCGCATTGAGCGCCCATGCCCGCGTGGCTGAACTGGCCGAGCAATGCCAGCGTTTCCGTCCGCAAGTGGCGGTGGTGGGCTCGGCCGACGCGGCGGCGCAATTGCAGGACCTGCTGCGCGCGGCCAAGCTGCCCACTGAAGTGGCCTATGGCCCGCAAGCCTTGTGCGACATCGCCTCGGCCGACGGTTGCGACATGGTCATGGCGGCCATCGTCGGCGCCGCCGGACTGGCCTCGACCCTGGCGGCAGCCCGTGCCGGCAAGAAGATCCTGCTGGCCAACAAGGAAGCGCTGGTCATTTCCGGCCAGTTGCTCATGGATGCGGTGCAGGCGCACGGCGCCAGCCTGCTGCCCATCGACAGCGAACACAACGCCATCTTCCAGTGCCTGCCGGCCGGGTATAGCCGCTCGATGGCGGCCCATGGTGTCGAAAAGATCCTGCTGACGGCCTCGGGTGGCCCCTTCCTCAATCGCGATGTGAACACCCTCGACCAGGTCACGGTGGAAGAGGCCGTGGCCCACCCCAAGTGGGTGATGGGGCGCAAGATCTCGGTGGATTCGGCCACCATGATGAACAAGGGCCTGGAAGTGATCGAGGCCCACTGGCTCTTCGGTGCGCCGGCCGACAAGATCGAGGTGGTGATCCATCCGCAGAGCGTGATCCATTCCATGGTGTCCTACGCCGATGGTTCGGTGCTGGCGCAGCTGGGCAACCCCGACATGCGTACGCCCATTGCCAACGCACTGGCCTATCCCGAGCGTATCGCGTCAGGCGTGGCGCCGCTGGATCTGGCGCAGATCGCGCAACTGTCCTTCTTCCCGCCCGACTACCAGCGCTTCCCCTGCCTGAAACTGGCGTATGATGCCCTGCGAGCCGGCGGGACGCTGGCGGCCATTCTCAATGCCGCCAATGAAGTCGCCGTGCAAGCCTTCCTGGATCGCCGCATCGGCTTCGGGAAGATCGCTCCCCTGATCCAAACGGTCATGTCCGCCATCCCGAACCGGCAAGCCGACGACATCACGGCTCTGCTGGAACAGGACCGGCAGGCGCGTGATCATGCCGAGGCCCTGATTTCACGATGAACCTGCTGCATACCCTGATCGCTTTCTTCGTCGCCCTGGGCAGCCTGGTGGTTGTCCACGAGCTGGGGCATTACCTGGTGGCGCGCTGGTGCGGTGTGAAGGTATTGCGCTTCTCGGTCGGCATGGGCCGGGTGATCTGGTCGCGCCGCTTCGGCCGTGACCAGACGGAATGGGCGCTGTCCCTCTTGCCGCTGGGCGGCTACGTGAAGATGCTGGACGCCCGTGAACAGCCGCTGGAAGACATCCCGGAAGCAGATCTCAAGCGCGAATTCACCCGTCAATCCGTCTGGCGCCGCATCGCCATCGTGGCCGCCGGCCCGATCGCCAATTTCCTGCTGGCCATTCTTCTCTTTGCCGGTCTCTACATGCACGGCGTGCCCGAACCGGTGCCGGTACTGCGTGCGGCGACCGCACAGACGGCGGCCTACCAGGCCGGCCTGCGGGCAGGCGATCGCATTACGGCCATCAATGGCGCCCCGGTGCAGGTCTGGTCCGAAGTGCGCTGGAAGCTGATGCAGCTGGTGCTGGAAAAGGCGGACGCCCGCATCGACGTCGAACGTCCCAATCCCAACGGCAGCGGCAAGCTGCTCAATACCGTCACCTTGCGCTTGGGTGGCATCGACAGCAATGAACTGGAAGGCGACTTCCTGGCCAAGCTGGGCTTGTCGCTGGCGCGTCCGCCGGCCGTGCTGGGCAAGATCATGGAGGGTCCCGCCAAGACCGCGGGCCTGCAAAGCGGCGACCGCATCACCGCCATCGATGGCGTGCCGGTGCAGGATGGCCTGGCCTTCGTCGAGAAGGTGCGGGAGTCGGCCGGCAAGCCCTTGCTGCTGCAAGCCGTGCGTGGCAGCACGCCGCTGGAAGTGCGCGTGACGCCTGATACGGTGGAAGAGGGTGAGAGCGGCAAGCGCATCGGCCGCATCAAGGTCGAAGTGCCGCTGGCCCCCGAGATGGCCACCGTCAGCGATGATCCCTTCACGGCCGTGGCCAAGGGCGCCCAGCGCACCTGGGATACCAGCGTGATGACCATCAAGATGATCGGCAAGATGATCGTCGGCCAGGTTTCGCTCAAGAACATCACCGGTCCCATTACCATCGCCGACTATGCCGGACAGACCGCCCGCGTGGGCCTGGTGAGCTACCTCAGCTTCCTGGCCTTCATCAGTATCAGCCTGGGCGTGATGAATCTGTTGCCAATCCCGGTTTTAGACGGCGGTCATTTGCTGTATTATGCGCTGGAGATTTTGACAGGACGGCCCGTTTCCGAGCGGTTTGGGGAAATCGCGCAGCGTGCCGGCCTGGGCTTACTGATGGCGCTGATGCTCGTTGCTGCATTCAACGATATCGTGCGACTGATGTTCCAAGGATGAATCCGGCCTGATGCCATCCTCGTCGAGCATGCGAGCAGCGACGAGAATGGCGCGAAAGACCGGATTTTTTACATTTGCCGGCCAACTCCGATGGCAGTTGTTAAGCAATTGGCAATGGATCAGGAATCCGTTTTCAATTGCTTACCAGCATCATGTCAGGCAGTGCCGCAGCGAAAAACTGTTGATGAACGATAGATGAAATTACACCCTGCGCAACATCCCATCCCGACTCTCTCCCGTCGCCTGATTGCCGCTGCCGCCTTTGCCCTGTGCTCCAGCCAGGCCATGGCGATCACGCCGTTCGTGGTCAAGGACATCCGCGTCGAAGGCATCCAGCGTACTGAAGCCGGTACCGTCTTCAGCTACCTGCCGGTGCGCGTGGGCGATACCTTCAACGATGAAAAGGCGACCGCCGCGATCAAGGCGCTGTATGCCACCGGTTTCTTCCGTGACGTGCGCATCGAAGCCGAAGGCGACGTGCTGGTGGTGCAGGTGGTCGAGCGCCCGGCCATTGCCAGCGTCGACTTCTCCGGCATCAAGGAATTCGACAAGGAACAGCTGACCAAGGCCCTGAAGGAAATCGGCGTGGCCGAGTCGCGCATCTTCGACCGTTCGCAGGTCGATCGTGCCGAACAGGAACTCAAACGCCAATACCTCTCGCGCGGCCTGTATGGCGCCAAGGTGTCCACCACCGTCACCCCGGTGGAGCGCAACCGCGTGGCCATTACCTTCGGCGTGGATGAAGGTGACGTCTCGCGCATCAAGCAGATCAACTTCGTCGGCAACAAGGTCTTTTCCGACAGCACCCTGCGCGACCAGATCAAGCTGACCACCCCGGGCTGGTTCACCTGGTACACCAAGGCCGACCAGTACTCCAAGGAAAAGCTGCAAGGCGACATCGAAACCCTGCGCTCCTACTACCTGGATCGCGGCTACCTGGAAATGCAGATCGAGTCGACCCAGGTGTCGATCACGCCCGACAAGAAAGACATCTACATCACCGTCAACATCAAGGAAGGTGAGAAGTACACCGTCTCCGACATCAAGCTGGACGGCGAAATGTTCGGCATGGAGCCGGAACTGGCCAAGCTGGTGCAGCTGAAGAAGGGCGACGTCTATTCCGGCGCCAAACTGACCGACAGCACCAAGAAGATCGGCGAACGCCTGGGCAACTTCGGCTACGCCTTCGCCAACGTCAACGCCAACCCCAACGTGGACCGCGAGAAGAAGGAAGTCGCCTTCACCATCATGGTCGACCCGGGCAAGCGCGTCTACGTGCGTCACGTCAACATCGCCGGCAATACCAAGACCCGCGATGAGGTGATCCGCCGCGAATTCCGCCAGTTCGAGGATTCCTGGTACGACGGTGAAAAGATCAAGCTCTCGCGCGACCGCGTGGACCGCCTGGGCTACTTCAAGGAAGTCACGGTCGATACCCCCGAAGTGCCGGGTACCAGCGACCAGGTCGACGTGAACATGAAGGTCGAAGAAAAGCCGACCGGCAACATCATGGTCGGTGCCGGCTTCTCGCAATCGGACAAGCTCAGCCTGACCGGCTCGATCTCCCAGGAAAACGCCTTCGGCAGCGGCAACACGGTCGGTATCGACATCAACACCAGCTCGCGCTATCGCACGATCTCGGTGTCGACCACCAACCCGTACTTCACTGATGACGGCATCAGCCGCACCTACGAAGTCTACCTGCGTACCATTCGTCCTTCGGTCTATACGACCGGTGACTACCGCGTCAAGACGCTGGGTGGCAGCATCAAGTTCGGCGTGCCGTTCTCGGAACTGGATCGCGTGTTCTTTGGCGTCGGCGTGGAAAACACCAACGTCAGCACCGATACCACCAGCCCGTCGATCTATCGCCAGTATGTGCGCGACTTCGGTGGCGCCGGCGCGGCCGGTTGCGATGTGATCAACGACGCCAGCTGCGGTGTTGGCAGCGCCCGTACCACCAGCATCCCGCTGACCATCGCGTGGCAGCGTGACGGCCGCGATTCGGCCCTGGTGCCCACCACCGGCCGCTTCCAGCGCGCCAACTTCGAGGTCTCCTACGTGGGCACCCTGAAGTACTACCGCGCCAGCTATCAGCACCAGTATTTCCAGCCCTTCTTCAGCAAGGCCGTCACTCTGGCCCTGAATGGCGAAGTGGATTATGGCCGCGGCATCGGCAGCAAGCCCTATCCGGTGTTCAAGAACTACTATGCCGGCGGTATCGGCACCGTGCGTGGCTATGAAGCCTCCTCGCTGGGTAGCCTGAAGGACCAGTACGGCGACTCCATGGGCGGCGCCTCGCGTCTGTACGGCAATGCCGAACTGCAGTTCCCGTTCCCGGGCTCGGGCCAGGACCGCACGCTGCGCTGGTTCACCTTCTTTGACGGCGGCAACGTCTTCGCCGACGGCCAGAACATCAAGTTGAACGACCTGCGCTATTCGGCCGGTGTCGGTATCAGCTGGGTGTCGCCGATTGGCCCGTTGAAGCTCAGCTTCGGCAAGCCATTGAACCTGAAGACGGGTGACAAGTCTCAGTCCTTCCAGTTCCAACTGGGTACCGGCTTCTAAAGCGGTCATCATTGATTCGTAATACGGAGAGTAATCTTGAAGTTCATGACCAAATCGTTCCTGTCCCTGCAGTCCATCGTGATGGCTGCCTGCCTGTTGAGCATTGCTCCCGCCCATGCGCAGGAGAGCTCGAAAATCGCCTTCGTGAGCACCGAGCGCATCTTCCGCGAAGCGGCGCCGGCCAAGGCCGCACAGACCAAGCTGGAAGCCGAGTTCGCCAAGCGTGACCGTGAGCTGCAGGACATGGCCGCGCGCCTGAAGACCCAGTCCGACAAGCTGGACAAGGACGCCGCCGTGCTGTCGGACTCCGACCGCGCCAAGCGCCAGCGTGACCTGTCCGACCTGGACAAGGAATTCCAGCGCAAGCAGCGCGAATTCCGCGAAGACCTGAATCAGCGCCGCAACGAGGAACTGTCCGTGGTGCTGGAACGCACCAACAAGGTGATCCGCCAGATCGCCGAAGCCGAGAAGTACGACATCGTCTTCCAGGAAGCCGTGTACGCTTCCAAGCGCATCGACATCACCGACAAGGTCCTGAAGGAACTGGCCAAGTAATTGCCGCCTTCACCATGCGGGCGCCGGACGGCAACGTCCTGCGCCCGCATGTCGCTTCAGGGGCTGCCTTCAGGGTGGCCTTTGTTCTACGGTCAGCCAAGCAACGCCTATCATTCGGAAAAGCCAAGATGAGTATTCGACTGCAGCAACTGGTCGAGCGCCTGGGCGGTCAGATCAAGGGTGATGCGGCCATCGCGGTCGATGGCATCGCGCCGCTGGATGCCGCCGGTGCCAGCCACATCACCTTCCTCTCCAATCCCAAGTTCCGTGCGCAAGCCGACCAGACCCAGGCGGCGGCGCTGATCCTGTCCGAGACGGACGACGCCCAGGTGCAGGGCTATGCCGGTGCCCGTATCGTCACCCGCAATCCTTACGCCTATTTCGCCCGCGCCGCCCAGATGTTCCAGGCCGAAGCTGAGGGTCGTCCCGCCGCCGGCATCCATGCCAGCGCCGTGGTGGATCCTTCGGCCCAGGTCGCGCCGGACGCCGTGATCGGCCCGCTGGTGGTGATCGAAGCCGGTGCCGTCATCGGTGCCCGCGCCCGCATCGACGCCGGCAGCTTCATCGGCCACCACGCCAAGGTCGGTGAGGACACCCATTTCCACGCCCGTGCCACCCTGCATCACGCCTGCGAGATCGGTGCGCGCGGCATCGTCCATTCGGGCGCGGTGATCGGCGCCGATGGCTTCGGTTTCGCCAACGAAGCCGGGCAATGGATCAAGATTCCGCAAGTCGGCCGTGTCATGATCGGTGATGACGTCGAAATCGGCGCCAATACCACCATCGACCGCGGTGCCCTGGCCGATACCGTGATCGAGGAGGGCGTCAAGCTCGACAACCAGATCCAGATCGCCCACAACTGCCACATCGGCGCCCATACCGCCATTGCCGCCTGTGCCGGCATCGCGGGCAGCGCGAAAATCGGCAAATACTGCTCCATCGGCGGCGCGGCCATGATCCACGGCCACATCACCATCGTTGACAAGGTGCACGTCTCGGCCGGTACGCTGGCCCTGCGTTCCATCCTTGAGCCAGGGCAATACACCGGCTTCTATCCCATCACCGAACATCGCGACTGGGAAAAATCCGCTGCATTGGTGCGCAATCTAGGCACGATGCGTGAGAAAATCCGGGCGTTGGAAAAATCGCTTAAAACGTTGACACAAGAACAAGCAGGCCAAGCCCCGCTTTCAGAGAATCAAGAAGAGAATGAATAGCCTCGACATCAATCAAATCAAACAGTACCTGCCGCACCGTTATCCGCTGCTGCTGGTTGATCGCGTGCTGAACTGGGAGAGCGGCAAGACCATCACCGCGATCAAGAACGTGACCGTGAATGAAGAATTCTTCAACGGCCACTTCCCGCACAAGCCGGTGATGCCGGGCGTGCTGATGATCGAGGCGCTGGCCCAGACTGCGGCGCTGCTGTCCTTCCTGACCGAAGGCCGCAAGCCCGATGAAAATACCGTGGTCTACTTCGTCGGCATCGACAATGCCCGCTTCAAGCGTCCGGTGGAACCGGGCGACCAACTGAAGATGGAAGTGGAAATCACCCGCCGTGCCCGTGGCATCTGGAAATACCGTGCCGTGGCCACCGTGGACGGCCAGGTGGCTGTGGAAGGCGACCTGATGTGCACCATGCGCAGCGCCGCCGACGCCAGCCAGAGCGCCTGAGTCCAGGCCTGCCTGCAGGCTTGACGCATCAAGCCAGGCCCGGCGGTGATCGGCAAGATCGCGCCGGGCCTGATTCATTGTGCAGATTGCTTCATTGCAAGATGTGCAACAAGTGAACCCATCGAAGCACAGGACATGTCCAAGATCCATCCCAGCGCAGTGATTGCCCCCGGAGCGCAGATCGACGAATCGGTCGAGATCGGCGCCTATGCCGTCATCGGTCCTGACGTGCGCATCGGCGCGGGCACGCGCATCGGTCCCCATGTGGTGATCGAAGGCCACACCACCATTGGCCGTGACAACGAGATTTTCCAGTTCGCCTCCATCGGTGCCGCACCGCAGGACAAGAAGTACGCCGGCGAGCCCACCACCATGGAGATCGGCGACCGCAACACCATCCGCGAATTCGTCACCTTCAACCGGGGCACCGTGCAGGATGGCGGCGCAACCCGCATCGGCAACGACAACTGGATCATGGCCTACGTCCACCTGGCGCACGACTGCCAGCTGGGCAGCCACATCATCCTGGCCAACAATGCCACGCTGGCCGGCCACGTCCATTTGGGTGACCACGTGTTCCTGGGTGGTTTCACCACCGTGCACCAGTTCTGCCATATCGGCGCCCATGCCATGACCGCCTTTACGGCGGCCGTGAGCCAGGACGTGCCGCCCTTCGTGACGGCGGCGGGCAACCGTGCGGTGCCCGCTGGCATCAACAGCGAGGGCTTGAAGCGCCGTGGTTTCACCAGCGAGCAGATCATGGAGATCAAGCGCGCCTACAAGGTGATCTACCGCGCCGGCCTGCCGCTGGAGGAAGCCAAGCAGCAACTGGCGGAGATGGAAGCCAAGTCGGCCCACAGCGCTGAACACATCCGCTTGCTGCGCGAATTCATCGAGGCTTCGGCCCGTGGCATCATCCGCTGACATTACCCGCCGCCAGTCGATTGCACTGGTGGCCGGCGAAAGCTCGGGCGACCTGCTGGGCAGCCGCCTGCTGGCCGGGGTGCGCGAGCGCCTGCCGGAGGTACGCCTGCACGGCATCGGTGGCGAGCACATGATGGCGCAAGGTTTTGCCAGCGACTGGCCGATGGACAAGCTGACCGTGCGTGGCTTGTTCGAGGTGATTCCGCGTTACCGCGAGATCAAGGGCATCCAGGAGTCGCTGCGCGACAAGCTGCTGGCGGACCGTCCGGATGTTTTCGTGGGCGTGGACTATCCCGGCTTCAACCTGGGCCTGGAAGAACAGCTCAAAAAGGCCGGCATCCCGACCATCCACTTCATCGGCCCGCAGATCTGGGCCTGGCGTGGCTGGCGCATCAAGAAGATCCAGCGCGCGGTGTCGCACATGCTGGTGATCTTTCCCTTCGAGGAAAACCTGTACCGCCAGGCGGGCGTCCCGGTGACCTACGTCGGCCATCCGCTGGCCGAGGTGATCCCGCTGCAACCCGATACCGCCGGCGCACGCCAGCGCCTCGGACTGACCGGGCCGGGCAGGGTGGTGGCCATCCTGCCGGGCAGCCGGATGAGCGAACTGAAGCAGAACGGCGAAGGTTTCCTCGCCGCGGCACGGCTGTTGCGGCAGCGCGATCCCCAATTGCAGTTCGTCACGCCCATGGCGGGTGACCGGCAGATGGCCTTTTTTGAAGAGCAGATTCGCCAGGGCGGATATGAAGATCTTGGCATCAGCGTCATCCGTGGCCAGTCGCACAGTGCGATGGAAGCCTCGGATGCGGTGCTGGTAGCTTCGGGCACGGCCTCGCTGGAAGTGGCTTTGTACAAGAAGCCGATGGTGATCTCCTACAAGGTCAACTGGGCCTCTTACCAGATCATGCGACACATGGCTTACCAGCCCTGGGTGGGCCTGCCCAATATCCTGGCGCGCGACTTCCTGGTGCCGGAACTGCTGCAGCACCAGGCCACGCCCCAAGCCCTGGCAGACGCCATGTGGCACCAGCTGGAAGACCATGCGCACCAGCAGCGGCTGGTACGGCGCTTTGCCGACATGCACCAGTCCCTGCTGCGCGATACCAGCCGGGAGAGCGCCAACGCGGTGTGTGAAGTCATTGGCGCGCGCCGTCGTTGACGTGCCGAAAGAAGGATCGCTGCGGCGATCCGTGTGAAAGTTTGATGAAGGAAATTGCTATGCCCAAGGCGGCCCCCCAGACCCTGGCTTTGTTTGACGACACTACCGGCGAGATCATCTGCGGCGTCGATGAGGCCGGCCGTGGTCCGCTGGCCGGTCCGGTCTTCGCCGCCGCCGTGATCCTTGATCCGGCGCGTCCGGTCAAGGGCCTGCGCGACTCCAAGAAGCTTTCCGAAGCCGCGCGCGATAGCCTGGCATTGGAGATCAAGGAATCGGCCCTGGCCTGGGCCATTGCCTCCTGCAACGAGCAGGAGATCGACGAACTCAACATCCTGCACGCCAGCATGCTGGCCATGCGCCGCGCGGTGGAAGCACTCTCCACTCTGCCCACGCTGGCATTGATCGATGGCAACCGCTGCCCGGTCATGAGCATCCGCTCCGAAGCCATCGTCAAGGGCGACGACAAGGTGCCGGCCATCTCGGCCGCCTCCATCCTCGCCAAGACCGCGCGCGATGCGGCACTGCTGGTCTTGCACGACACCTATCCGCACTACGGTTTCGACCGCCACAAGGGCTATCCGACCCCGCTGCACCTGGAAATGCTGCGCCTGCATGGCGTCTCGCCGGTGCATCGGCGTTCCTATGCGCCGGTCAGGGCCTTGCTGGCCGGCCAGACGGTGGTGATGGCGTGAGCGAGACAGGCATGAAACTGATCACTTCCAAGGACAACCCGGTCTTCAAGGATTTGAAGCAACTGGCCACCAGCAGCCAGGCCCGCCGCCGCGCCGGCCAGAGCCTGCTGGATGGCGTGCACCTGGCGCAGGCCTGGCTGCAGCATCGCGGCGCGCCGCAGGTGTGCGTGGTGGCCGAGAGCGCCCAGTATCACCCGGAAGTAGCGCCGATTCTGGCCCAATGTGAAGCGTTGCACGCGCAATGCCTGGTGCTGGCCGAAAAGCTGTATGACGCCATCAGTACCGTGGAGAACGGCGTGGGCCTGCTGTTGCTGGTGAGTACGCCCGAGCCGGTGGCCCCGGCTGCCTTGAAGGAATCAGCGGTGCTGCTCGATGGCCTGCAGGATCCGGGCAATCTCGGCTCCATCCTGCGCAGTGCAGCCGCAGCTGGGGTGAAGCAAGTGTTCTGCTCGCCGGGTACCGCCGCCGCCTGGTCACCCAAGGTGCTGCGGGCCGGCATGGGCGCGCATTTCGTGCTGGACATCTTCGAGAATGCCGACCTGGTCGCTCTGTGCGCCGCCAGCCGCATCCCCTTGCTGGCCACCAGTTCGCACGCGGCCCAGACCATTTACGATTGCGACCTGTCCGGCCCGGTGGCCTGGTTGCTGGGACATGAAGGGCAGGGCGTGTCGCCGGCCTTGCAGGATGCGGCCACCCATGAAGTGGTGATCCCGCACCTGGGTGAGATGGAGTCGCTCAACGTGGCGGCGGCAGCGGCCGTCTGCCTGTTCGAACAACTGCGCCAGCGTACCGTCGGGCGCTGAGGGCGGCGCGTATCATGGCTGCTTTTCCCCCCATCGATCTGGCCGCCATGGCCGATTACTTCCTCGGGGAATGGATCTTCAGCCGCACCATCTGGGAAGGCAGCGAAAGCCCGCAAGCCACGGCGTCAGGTGAACTAAGTTTCACTAGAGGCCAGACGCCGGGCCAGCTGGTCTACCGCGAGCAGGGCCAACTGCGCATGACCGGCGCGCCTGGCCGCTTGATTCCGTTTTCCCGCGTCTTTGACTATCGCTTTGGCCCGGAGCGCCTGTGCGTGCTGTTCGCCGACGGCGAGCGCGTCGGCCAGCCTTATCAGGACTATCTGTTACGCGGACAGGAACTGATACCGGCCGCTGATCACCTGTGCGGCCCGGACTGCTATAACGCAGTGTATACAGCCCATGGTGAAGACTCCTTCACCATGGAAACCACCATCAACGGTCCGAAGAAGCGCACCCGCGTGCGCACTGAATTTTCACGCCGACAGTCGGTCAGCGCGTCTCCAGCTTGATCTCCTGCAGGATGGTGGCGGCGATTTCCTCGATGGACTTGGTGGTCGACGACATCCAGCGTATCCCTTCGCGGCGCATCATCTTCTCGGCCTCGTTGATTTCATAGCGGCAATTTTCCAGCGCGGCGTACTTGCTGCCGGGACGGCGTTCATTGCGCACTTCCGAGAGGCGTTCGGCGGCGATGGTGAGTCCAAAGATCTTCTTCTTGTGCAGTACGAGCCCGCTGGGCAGCTTTTCGCGTTCGAAGTCTTCCGGGATCAGCGGATAGTTGGCGCACTTGATCCCGAACTGCATGGCCAGGTACAGGCTGGTCGGGGTCTTGCCCGAGCGCGACACGCCCACCAGGATCACGTCGGCTTCCGAGAGGTTCTTGTTGGACTGGCCGTCATCGTGCGCCAGCGAGAAATTGATGGCCTCGATGCGGTTGCGGTATTCCTCGGAATCGGTGGTGTTGTGGCTGCGGCCGATGGTGTGGGTGGACTTCATCTCCAGTTCCTGCTCCAGCGGCTCCACGAAGGTCTGGAACAGGTCCATGTGCATGGCCTTGGCGCGCCGGATCACCGAAGACAGTTCCGACTTCACCAGCGTAGAGAAGACGATGGGCAGCTTGCCATCCACCGCGTAGGCTTCATTGATCTTGCGGGTGGCGTCGTGGGCCTTTTCCAGGGTATCGATGAAGGGCAGGCGGATCTGCTTGAAACGCAGCTCGAACTGGCTCAGCACCGAATGCCCGAAGGTCTCCGCAGTGATCCCGGTACCGTCGGAGACGAAGAACACGGTGCGGTTGGCGGCCACGACGGGGGAAGGGTGCGGGATCGGCATGGGGTCGAGCATTTAGTTGTCTTTTGGAAAATAGAAAAAGTATTGGGTGCTACGAACAAAAATGATTTCACGCGGTACAATGCTTGGCAACAATTTCGAGAAGCCCATCTTGATGACCGTCATGTCGCTGCGCAATTTGCCCGAATTCCTGATGATGTTTGCAATGGCAAACGTCCTCGGTGTGGCTGCGCGCCTGATGCTGTCCCTGGGCTGGTCCTCGAAGCCGCACCTGCTGCCGCAACCGTCGCAGAATAACAAAAATAAACCGACCCATGCCGCGCCCGCGAAGATTTCTTATCATCAAGCTAGGGGTAGTCATGTCCAACGCAGCAAACACCCAGGGGGCGGTATACGTAGCCTCCTTTGAAACTCTTCGCATGACGGACGTCGAGTCCGTCGGTGGCAAAAACGCATCGCTGGGAGAAATGATTTCCCAGTTGGCCGGCGCCGGTGTACGCGTGCCGGGCGGTTTTGCCACGACTGCGCAAGCTTTCCGTGATTTCCTGGAGCACAGCGCCGATGGCGGCCCGACCCTGGCCGCCCGCATTGCCCAGCGCCTCGAAGGCCTGGACATCGATGACGTGCGTTCGCTGGCGCAAGCCGGTGCCGAGATCCGTCAATGGATCATCGAGACCCCGTTCCAGCCCCGCCTGGACCAGGAAATCCGTGCCTTCTACGACAAGCTGGTGGCCGATTCGACCGCCGAGATGTCCTTCGCCGTGCGCTCCTCCGCCACCGCAGAAGACCTGCCTGACGCGTCCTTCGCCGGTCAGCAGGAAACCTTCCTGAACGTGGTCGGCATCGACAACGTGCTCGAAGCGATGAAGCACGTCTTCGCCTCGCTCTACAACGACCGCGCGATTTCCTATCGCGTCCACAAGGGCTTCACGCACGCCGAAGTGGCCCTGTCGGCCGGCGTGCAGCGCATGGTCCGTTCGGACGTGGGCGCGGCCGGCGTGATGTTCACCATCGACACCGAATCCGGCTTCAAGGATGTGGTCTTCATCACTTCCAGCTATGGCCTGGGTGAGACCGTGGTGCAGGGTGCCGTGAACCCGGACGAATACTACGTCCACAAGCCCATGCTGGAACTGGGCAAGCAGCCGGTGATCCGCCGCAACCTGGGGTCCAAGCTGATCAAGATGGAGTTCACCGGCGAAGCCAAGGCCGGCCGTTCGGTCAAGACCGTGGATGTGCCGGTGGAACTGCGCAACCGCTATTCCCTGACCGACGCCGAAGTGGTGGAACTGGCCAAGTACGCCACCATCATCGAGAAGCACTACCAGCGTCCGATGGACATCGAATGGGGCAAGGACGGCCGCGACGGCAAGCTCTACATCCTGCAGGCCCGTCCGGAGACGGTGAAGTCGCAGCAGAAGGCGACCGATGCGCAACAGCGCTTCAAGCTCAAGAGCTCCGGCACCGTGCTGGCCACTGGCCGTGCGATCGGCCAGAAGATCGGCGCCGGTCCGGTGCGCGTCATCAGCGATCCGGCTGAAATGGAACGCGTGCAGCCGGGCGACGTACTGGTGGCCGACATGACCGACCCCAACTGGGAACCGGTCATGAAGCGTGCCTCGGCCATCGTCACCAACCGCGGTGGCCGTACCTGTCACGCCGCCATCATCGCGCGTGAGCTGGGCGTGCCGGCCGTGGTCGGTTGCGGCGATGCCACCGAAGTGTTGAAGGACGGCACCCTGGTGACGGTCTCCTGCGCCGAAGGCGACGAAGGCAAGATCTACGACGGCCTGCTGGAAACCGAAGTAACCGAAGTGGCCCGTGGCGAACTGCCCCCGATCCCGCTGAAGGTGATGATGAACGTGGGCAACCCGCAGCTGGCCTTCGACTTCCAGTCGATCCCCAACGGCGGTGTCGGCCTGGCGCGTCTGGAATTCATCATCAACAACAACATCGGCGTGCACCCCAAGGCCATCCTGGAATACCCGAACATCGACGCCGACCTGAAGAAGGCCGTCGAATCGGTCGCCCGCGGCCATGCTTCGCCCAAGGCCTTCTACGTTGACAAGCTGGCTGAAGGCATCGCCACCATCGCGGCGGCCTTCTGGCCCAAGCCGGTGATCGTGCGCCTGTCGGACTTCAAGTCCAACGAGTACAAGAAGTTGATCGGCGGTTCGCGCTACGAGCCGGACGAAGAAAACCCGATGCTGGGCTTCCGTGGTGCCGCGCGTTACCTGGCCCACGACTTCGCCGAAGCCTTCCAGATGGAATGCCAGGCCATGAAGCGCGTGCGTGAAGACATGGGCCTGACCAACGTCGAGGTGATGGTGCCCTTCGTGCGTACCCTGGGCCAGGCCGAGAAGGTCATTGGTCTGCTGGGCAAGTATGGTCTCAAGCGTGGCGAGAACGGCCTGCGCGTCATCATGATGTGCGAAGTCCCGTCCAACGCCATCCTGGCCGAGCAGTTCCTGGAGCACTTCGACGGCTTCTCCATCGGTTCCAACGACCTGACCCAGCTGACCCTGGGCCTGGACCGCGATTCCGGCATGGAACTGCTGGCCGCCGACTTCGACGAGCGCGATCCGGCCGTGCAGGCCTTGCTGACCAAGGTCATCGCCACCTGCCGCGAAAAGGGCAAGTACGTCGGTATCTGCGGCCAGGGTCCTTCGGACCATCCGGACTTCGCCGAATGGCTGATGGACCAAGGCATCGAGTCCATCTCGCTGAATCCCGATACCGTCATCGACACCTGGCAGCAGCTGGCCAAGAAGTGATGAAGCAAGAAGTGATGAAGCTTTAAGCGTCACTGACGACCAACTTCGAAAGAAGTGAAAGGCGCGGACAGAAATGTCCGCGCCTTTGTTTTATTTTCTCAAGCTGCAGTAGACTGCGGGTGTTTGCAGTTTTCTTCATGGGGATTCGACGATGACGGACTGGTCACTCTGGCTGGTGCTGGCCGGCGCGCTGTTAGGTGCAGAACTCTTCACAGGCACCTTTTACCTGCTCATGATTGCGCTGGGCCTGGTGGCCGGTGCCGTCGCCGCCTGGTGCGGCCTGATGCTGGAGTGGCAGTTGCTGGTGGCCGCCGTGGTCGGCGTGGCTGCGGTGCTCGGTCTGCGCCGCAGCCCGTATGGGCGGCTGCGCCGCAGCAGCGCCAACGATGATCCCAATCTCCTGCTCGATATCGGCCAGAGCGTCGAGGTCCCGGCCTGGCAAGTGCACGGCAACCAGTTCATGGCGCGCGTGCCTTATCGTGGCGCGCAGTGGGATGTCGAGCTGCTGCCCGGCCATCATGCCAGTCCCGGCAGCTTCGTCATCCGCGAAATCCGTGGCAGCCGCCTGCTGGTGGCGCCGCGTTGATCGGCGTCTTCATTTCCTTCCCCCCTCTCGTTTTCAGGAGAATTTCATGCTGGGTAGCGTTACTCTGGTCATTTTCTTCCTTGCCATCGTCTTCGTCGTGCAGACGGTCAAGGTGGTCCCGCAGCAGCACGCCTGGGTGGTCGAACGCCTGGGCAAGTACCACGCCACGCTAGCCCCGGGCCTGAACATCGTGGTGCCGTTCATCGACCGCGTGGCCTACAAGCACATCCTCAAGGAAATCCCGCTGGACGTGCCGCCCCAGGTCTGCATCACCAAGGACAACACGCAACTGCAGGTCGACGGCATCCTGTACTTCCAGATCACCGACCCCATGCGCGCCTCCTATGGCTCCTCCAACTACATCGCGGCGATCACCCAGCTGGCGCAGACCACGCTGCGCTCGGTGATTGGCAAGATGGAGCTGGATAAAACCTTCGAGGAACGCGACCACATCAACACCGCCATCGTCAGTGCCATCGATGAATCGGCCGAGAACTGGGGCGTGAAGGTGCTGCGCTATGAAATCAAGGACCTGACCCCGCCCAAGGAAATCCTGCACGCCATGCAGGCCCAGATCACTGCCGAACGCGAGAAGCGCGCCCTGATCGCTGCCTCGGAAGGGCGCAAGCAGGAACAGATCAACATCGCCACCGGTGAGCGCGAAGCCGCGATTGCCCGCTCCGAAGGCGAGAAGCAGGCCTCCATCAACCGTGCCGAGGGCCAGGCTGCGGCCATCCTCGCCATCGCCGAAGCCAGCGCGGAAGCGATTCGCAAGACCGCCGCCGCCATCGAGCAGCCGGGTGGTTCGGATGCGGTCAACCTGAAGGTCGCCGAACAGTATGTGGACGCCTTCGGCAAGCTGGCCAAGACCAACAATTCCATCATCGTGCCGGCCAACCTGGCGGACATGAGCGGGCTGATCGCCTCGGCCCTGCAAGTCGTCAAGCAGCAGAAGTAAGCCATGCGTCCACGTTTCGTTTCCGTTTTATCGTTCAAGCCGTGGGCGGCGCTGATGGCGGCCGGTTTGCTGTCGGCTTGCATTTCCGCGCAGGCCCAGGAAGCCGCCGACACCGCCGCCCTGGCCGAACGCGTCGACCAGCAGATGACGCAATTGCTGGGCCGATATCCCGTGCCCGGCGCCAGCATCGCCATTGCCTACCAGGGCAAGCTGGTCTACCAGCGCGGGTATGGCATGGCGGTGACTGAGTCCAATACGCCGGTCACGCCGCTGACGCGTTTTCGGATCGGCAGCGTCTCCAAGCCGGTGACGGCGGTGGCAGTGCTCAAGCTCTTCGAGAAGGAGTTGCCGCAGGTGCTGGATCGGCCCGTGTTCGGTCCGGATGGTTTGCTGCCCGATGCGGCCTATCCCGACTTTGCCCAGCCACTGGACCAGCGGGTCCTGAAGATTACCTTGCGAGATCTCTTGCAGCACACCAGCGGCTGGGGTGGCAGCGACTACGATCCGCAATATGACCTGGTCAATATCGCCAAGGCGCGCCAGGTGGCCGCTCCGGCCTCGGCCCGCGACGTGATCGCCTACGTGCTCAAAGAGCGCCTGCTGGATGCGGCGCCAGGCACGGAGTACTTCTACAGTAATTTTGCCTACAACGTCCTGGGACGCCTGGTGGAACAGAAGTCCGGCATGTCCTATGAAGAGGCGGTGCAGGCACTGGTCTTCAAGCCCGCTGCAGTGGAGGATGCCGCCATCGCTGGCGACCACCGCATCGAGCGCGCCGCCAACGAGACCGTCTACTATGATGATCCGCGCTGGCCCGCCGTGGCCGATCGCGATGGTAGTGGCGCCACCGGGCCGGAATCCTATTCGGCCCTGCATTTCAAGGCCATGGATGCCACCGCCGGCTGGATCGCCACGGCCGCCGACCTGGTGCACTTTGCCGATGCGACGCAGGGGCGGGGCGTTGCCGGCTTGCTGCAACCGCAGACGCTGGCACTGATGAAGCAGCGCAATCCCGCACAGGCCGAGAACAACTATGGCCTGGGCTGGGTGGTGACCCGCAGCAATGGCGTGGAGATCCTCTCCCACAGTGGCGCACTGACTACCGGCACCTACGCCTACCTGCAATCGCGTGCCGATGGCTGGACCTGGGCGGTGCTGATGAACCGCCTGCCGATTCCTTATCCGCCGGAGCAGGGCGTGAGCGAGCTGCAGGCCTTCCAAGTGGCGGTGCAGCGCGGGTTGATGAATGCCATCGTCAATCCGGCGGCATTGCCTTCTGCTGCGCAATAATTCATCCACCCAAACCCCATTGAAAAGCCCCGTCCGGCGTAAAGCCGGACGGGGCTTGGTCTTGGTGCATATCGTTTATATTGTTCATATCGTGCCTATCGCACGCGAGGCGGCGATCAGATCTCGGCAGTGTCTCCCCGTGCCGGCTCATCGGCCATGAAGGGTAGCGTGATGTCCACCCGCAGTCCGCCATCGGGCCGGTTGGCGGCGCGGATGAATCCTTGGTGCGCTTCCACGATGCGCCGTGCAATCGACAGCCCCAGTCCATGTCCGGCACTGTTGCTCTTGGTGCGGCTGCTGCGGAAGAACAGTTCGAAGATGCTGTCCATCTCTTCCTCCGGCACGCCCGGTCCGCGATCGAGAATGGACAGGTGCAGCAGCTTGTTGACCTCGTCGATCTCGGCCACGAATTGCACCGCCGTCTCGGGGGCCGTGTGCTTGATGGCATTGCGCAGCACGTTCTCGATGGCGCGATAAAGCAGTTCCGGATTGCCCTTGACCTGCACCCGGCCATCGATGCGGCTTTCCACCCGCTTGCCCAGCGCCTCGGCTTCGAAGCTGGCGTCGCTGGTCATGTCGGCCAGCATGGACTCGATGGCGATGGCTTCTTCCATCGAACCGGGGACGTTGGCTTCCAGCCGCGAGAGGGTCAGCAATTCGCCCACCAGCTTGTCCATGCGCACGCTTTCGCGCTCGATGCGTTCCAGGGTCAGTTCCAGCTTGTCCTTGTCCTGCACGCGCGCCAGGCCAATGGCCATCTGCAGGCGCGCAATGGGCGAACGCAGCTCGTGCGAGACGTCGTGCAGCAGGCGGCGCTGGCTTTCCATCAAGGTGCGCAGCTTGGCCGTCATGGCGTCGAAGTCGCGGCCCAGGTCGGCCAGTTCATCGTTGCGCGCGCTCATGACCGGTTCCAGTTCCTGGTCCAAGTTGCCATTGGCGGCCTGGTTGAAGGCATTCTTGAGGTGCCGGATCGGGTGCGAGAAATACCAGGCCAGCAGCAGCGCAAACACCAGGCTGGCCACCAGCGCCACGGCAATGGGCATGGTGGGGAAGAACAGCGGCTTGGGTCCGCCGCGATCCTTCATGTAACGCGGCTCGCGGCCCGGCATGCCGCCCGGGGGCGGACCGAACTCGTCGTTGGGCGTGGGGACGAACATCAGGTAGCTGTGGCCGTTGGCGGCCTTGACCAGTTCCACCACGCGGCGCTCGCGTTCGGTGGCCAGCACGCGGCGCGCTTGTTCCACCAGATGCGGGGAGACTTCGCGGCCCATCAGGTCCTGGTTGTCTTCGTCCACCGCATAGAGCTGCAGGCGATGCGGCCGGCCCTCGTTGATCAGGCTGCGCAAGGCTTCCGGGCCACCGAACTGCAGGGTGGCGGCGGCCGCGCGGATCATGAAGGAAGCCGGCGGACTGAGGTCGATCTCCGAACTGCGGTTGCTGCGTTCCAGGTTCTCGATCCAGAACAGCACGCCCACGCCGAAGGTGGCGGTGATCTGGGCGATCGCGATGAAGAAAAAGAACTTCCAGAAAAGCCGGCCCACTTTATTCCTTGATGAACTGGTAGCCCAGGCGGTAGACGGTCTGGATGCAGCTCTTGTCGCTGCCCAGCGCGGCGATCTTCTGGCGGATGCTGGAGAGGTGGACGTCGATGTTGCGGTCGAAGCGCGCCAGCGGGCGTCCCAGGCCTTGCTCCGACAGGGTCTGCTTGCTGACCGGCTTGCCGGCATTGCGGGCCAGCACTTCGAGCAGGTTGAATTCGCTGCTGGTCAGTTCCAGCGGACGGCCATTCCAGGTGGCGCGGCGCTGTTCCGGCCACATCGACAGGGCACCCACGGCCAGCGGCGAATAGGGTGCCTGCTCGCTGCTTTCGGCCGAGGCGCGGCGCAGGATGGCGCGGATGCGCGCGGCGATCTCGCGCGGCGTGCAGGGCTTGGGGACGTAGTCGTCGGCCCCGAGCTCCAGACCGATGATGCGGTCGGTGTCATCGCCCTTGGCGGTCAGCATCACCACCGGCATGTTGCTCTTGGCGCGGATGCGGCGCAGGGTGTCCACGCCATTGAGGCGCGGCATCATCACGTCCAGCACGGCGATGGCGTATTGGCCGGTGAGCGCCTCGGCGGCGCCGGCTTCGCCGTCATGTGCGACGTTGACTTCGAATTTTTCCTGCTCCAGGTATTCCTTGAGCATCTCGACGAGTTCCACGTCATCGTCGATCAAAAGCACTTTAGACATTGCTGCATTCCATTCTCGAATTGCCCTGCCTCCAGGCCGCAGGGCGTCGGCAGCCCGTAATATGCCGTAAAAGGTTTTGCAGAAGTGTTTCCGGCCTTCTTTACAATTGCATCTTTACATTCATTTACCGCGCCTTGCGGTATGCCCGGATGCCGCGCGAACTCGCATTCCGGGACAGGGAAGTTCACAAGTGCCTGCCGGCAACCCGCGCCAGGCTTGGCCCGCGCGGGAGTGCTGCCGACACGGGCTTAACAAGACTTTACTCGGCTTTACGCAGCAGGCGTGAACTTAACACGCCTTGATGACCGATACTTTTGGTGCGTACAAGGGAGCGATGCATGGGGCATTGCGCACAATAAAAGGAGTCCGTCATGGCCATCAGCAGCGTGTCGTCCAGCAATTTCAGTCTCGCCGATCTGTCGGGGTTGTCCGGGACCAGCGGGTTTTCCACCAGCGCCTCGCCGCGCATGGATGCGCCGCCACCGCCGCCGCGCGGTGACAAGGGCGGTGGCTTGATCGGCGCGCTCAAGGATATCCTGTCTGCGCTCGGCGTCGATCTCGACAGCTCCGCCACCAGTGCCACGTCGGTGACGTCAGCGACCACCACTTCCTCCAGCAGCAGCGTCTCCTCCGGCAACGTCGATTCCAAGCTCGATGCCTTCCTGCAGGAATTGATGGCGGCCCTGAAGGGCCAGAACAATCCGCCGCCGGGACCGCCACCGGCCAGCACCACCTCGTCCTCGGACAGCAGCACGGGCAGCGTAGCGGCCACCAGCGATGCCAGCAGCACGAGCAGTACGACCAGCTCCACCAGCACCACCAGCACTGGCAGTTCAACCAGTACCGATGCCACCGCTCGCGCCTACACGCCCGGCGGCCCTCCGCCGCCACCGGGAGGCGGGCTGGAAGCGGATCTTCAGAGCCTCATCTCCAGCCTCTCCGGCAACAGCAATGGCACCGACTCTGGCTCCGGTGACGGCACGGTGTCCTCGCTGCAGAGTGCGTTCAGCAACCTGCTCGGTTCCTTGGGAGCGTCCTCGTCCACGACTTCGCTCTCCAGCTTCCTGCAAAGCCTGCAGAGCAAGCTGGCCGCAGGCAAGACTACCGGCAACCTGATCGACACCACGGCGTGACGGCAAGGGCAGTGCCGGGCGCGGCAGCCATGCTAAGCTGCCGGCCATGAATGCTCCCGACCCTGCCAACCTGGCCGGCATCATGGGCCTGATGTGCGAGGCCATCGCCCTGCGCGGCGCCGGGCAGCCCGAGGCTGCCATCGCTGCGCTGGATCAGGCCTTGATGCTCGATGCCAGCTTCCTCCCGGTGCTCATGCAGCGAGCCAGCCTGTTGCATGAGACGGGCGACCTGGCCGCCGCAGCAGCAGCCTATGAAAGCTGCCTCGACCTGGTGCCCGACTATGACGAAGCCCGCGTCGCTCATCGTGCCGTCCTGCAGCAGTGGGCCAGCGCGCTTGCGGAGGCCCCGCGTTCCGATCAGCGGACCTTGTTGGCCCGGCTGTATTACCAACTCGATCAGCCGCTGCTCGCCCTGGCCACCATCGAAGCAGCGCGCCCGCTGGCTGCGCTGGAGGACCAGGCCCTGCATGCCGATATCCTGCTGCGGCTCAACCGCCATGAAGAGGCCTTGGCCTGCTATCGCGACGACGCGGCCGACGGTGAAGCACGCGCCCTGATCGCCTTCAATCGCGCCGACATCCTGCGCCGCATGGGGCGCATCGAGGCTGCGCAGGCCGGATATGAAGAAGCTTTACGCTGCCATCTGGACTTCCCTCAAGCCCGCGTGGGGCGTGCGCATATGCTGCTCATTCGCGGTGACTATGCCGAGGGCTGGCGCGAACATGAAGAGCGCTTCCAGATTCCGGAATTGGCCCGGCGCGCCATCGCCACGCCCAGCCCGCGCTGGCAGCCTGGCGAGTCGCTCAGTGGCAAACACGTCCTCATCTGGTCTGAACAAGGGCAGGGCGATTGCCTCCAATTTGCTCGCTACCTGCCGCTGGTGGCAGCGCAGGCGGCTCAGGTCACCCTGTGCGCCCCCGCAGGCTTGCTGGCGGTGCTTGCGCCGTCCTTTCCGCAAATCCGCTGCGTGCCGCATGTGAGTGAAGCTGGTCCGCATGATTGCCACGCTTCCTTGCTCAGTCTTCCTTACCTGCTGGATCTGCCGCATCCGAGCCAGGCGCCGTTTGCGCCTTACCTGCATGTGGATCCGATCCGCCTTCAGCAGTGGCAGCAGCAACTCGGCGACGGCGTGGAGGCGTCACCGCGCCGCCCGCGCATCGGCCTGGCCTGGGCCGGGCGTCAGTACGCCACGCCGCACCCCAGCCGCGATGTGCCGCTGGCGGAGTGGCTGCCCTTGTTTGAGCTGCCGGTAGAGGTGGTCAGCCTGCAAGTCGAGATCCCGCTGGCTGATCAGAACGTGCATCAAGGGCTGGCGGACAGGCTCAGGACCTTCCCGCTGGCGGATTGGGCCGATTCAGCAGCGCTGGCCTGCGCGCTGGATCTGGTCATCAGCGTCGATACCGCCGTGGTTCACCTGGCCGGCGCGCTGGGCTTGCCGTGCTTCCTGCCGCAGCGGCTGGAAGGCGAGTGGCGCTGGGGCGTGCAGGGCGGGCAGAGTGCCTGGTATTCCTCGGTGAGGCTGTTCCGCCAGCAGCAGCGCGGGCAGTGGGGCAGTGTGGTCCAAGAGATCGTGGCCGCTTGCCGCGAACGCTTTGCCGGGTGGAGCTGAGCGCACTGCTTGCGGACATGAAAACGGCTGCACAAGGCAGCCGTGGTCGCAGTCAAGGAGAGGCAGGAAGGGATCAGCGGCGATGCTGCTTCATCGCCGACTGGATTTCGCGCTGGGTGTCGCGCTGCTTTTCGGTCTCGCGCTTGTCGTGCTGCTTCTTGCCCTTGGCCAGGCCGATGTCGCATTTGACGCGGCCTTTGCTGTAGTGCAAGTTCAGTGGCACCAGCGTGTAGCCGGAACGTTCCACCTTGCCGATCAGCTTGCTGATCTCGGCGGCATTCAGGAGCAGCTTGCGGGTACGGGTGGTTTCCGGATGCACGTGCGTGGAGGTGCTGGTCAGCGCACTGATGTGGCAGCCGAACAGGTAGACCTCGCCATTGCGCACGATCACGTAGGCTTCCTTGAGCTGCACGCGGCCGGCGCGGATCGATTTGACTTCCCAACCTTGCAAGACGAGGCCTGCTTCGAATCGCTCTTCGATGAAGTAATCGAAAAAGGCCTTTTTGTTATCAATAATGCTCATCTAAATAAAAATTCGTCTCGTCGGTTAAAATTGTGCCTTTGCGATTTTATCAAACGGATCACCCTCGATGGCAGTCGTACACAAAACCGTCCTGATCAACTATAGCGCGGAGCAGATGTTCAACCTGGTCGACAAGGTTGAGGATTACCCTGAATTCCTGCCCTGGTGTGGTGGTGCCGAGGTCTCCGAGCGCAGTGATGATACGCTCACGGCCAAGATCAAGATCAATTATCACGGCCTCAAGCAATCCTTCAGCACCCAGAACACCAACGTGCGCCCGACCAGCATGACCATGCGCCTGGTAGAAGGCCCGTTCAAGCATTTCGAAGGCCGCTGGACCTTCAAGCCGCTGCGCGAGGATGCCTGCAAGATCGAATTCGACATGGAATATGAATTTTCCAGCCGCATCCTCGAAGGGGTGATCGGGCCGGTCTTCAGCATGATTGCCAACAGCTTCGTCGATTCCTTCTGCAAACGCGCCGAACAGATATATGGCTGAAGAGGCCTTTTTGCAAGTCCAGCTCTGCTACGCGGCCCCCGGCCTGCAGATCCTGCAGGAGCTGCAGGTAGCCCCCGGCAGTACCATCCAGCAGGCTATCCTGGAAAGCGGCCTGCTGCGCGAGCAGCCGGCCATCGACCTGTCGGTGTGCAAGGTCGGCATCTTCGGCAAGATCAAGACGCTCGACACGGTGCTGCGCACACGCGACCGCATCGAGATCTACCGGCCGCTGATTGCGGACCCCAAGCAGTCGCGCCGCCGCCGTGCCGCGCACCGGGAGCAAGCGGACCGCCCTTGAGCGGCGCTGCTGCCCGGCCCAGCATCCCAGCCTTCCGGCATTTTTACGACGCCCGGAGGGAGAAACGCAAGTAGAGCAAGACGCGCGTTCAGCTTTTCTGTATAATTCGCTTTTGCGCCTATAGGAAACACTATGCGTCTTCTCCAAAAAGCACTCACGTTCGATGATGTGCTGCTCGTTCCGGCCTTCTCGGACATCCTCCCCAAAGATACTTCCCTGACCACGCGCCTGACGCGCAACATCTCGCTGAACATTCCGCTGGTCTCGGCGGCCATGGACACCGTGACTGAAGCCCGCCTGGCCATTGCCATGGCGCAAGAGGGCGGCATCGGCATCATCCACAAGAACCTGACGCCCAAGGAACAGGCGCGCGAGGTGTCCAAGGTCAAGCGTTTCGAGTCCGGCGTGGTCCGCGACCCGATCACCATTCCCCCCACCATGAAGATCCGTGACGTCATCGCGCTGTCCAAGCAGCATGGCATTTCCGGCTTCCCGGTGGTGGAAGGCAAGGCGCTGGTCGGCATCATCACCAACCGCGACCTGCGCTTTGAAGAAGAACTGGACGCAGAAGTCCGCGCCAAGATGACCCCGCGCGACAAGCTGGTCTACGTCAAGGAAAACGGCTCCAGCGCCGATCCGGAAGAAGCCAAGCGCCTGATGAACAAGCACCGCCTGGAGCGCGTGATGGTGGTCAACGATGCGTTTGAGCTGCGCGGCCTGATCACCGTCAAGGACATCGAAAAATCCACCGAACACCCCTTCGCCTGCAAGGACGAACACGGCAAGCTGCGCGTGGGCGCCGCCGTCGGCGTCGGACCGGACAATGACGAGCGCATCGAGCTGCTGGTGGCGGCTGGCGTGGACGTGATCGTGGTCGACACCGCCCACGGCCACTCTGCTGGCGTGCTCAACCGCGTCAAGTGGGTCAAGACCCGCTACCCGCACGTCGAAGTCATCGGCGGCAACATCGCTACCGCCGCCGCCGCCAAGGCTCTGGTGGAACATGGCGCGGATGCTGTCAAGGTCGGTATCGGCCCCGGCTCCATCTGCACCACCCGTATCGTCGCCGGCGTCGGCGTGCCGCAGATCTCGGCCATCGCCAACGTCGCTGAAGCCCTCAAGGGTACTGGCGTTCCGGTGATCGCCGACGGCGGTATCCGTTTTTCGGGCGACGTCGCCAAGGCGCTGGCCGCCGGCGCTTCGGCCGTGATGATGGGCAGCATGTTCGCCGGTACCGAAGAAGCCCCGGGCGAAGTGATCCTGTACCAGGGCCGCAGCTATAAGTCGTATCGCGGCATGGGTTCGCTGGGTGCGATGGCGGACGGTTCGGCCGACCGCTACTTCCAGGACGGCGACAACACCGCAGACAAGTTCGTGCCGGAAGGCATCGAAGGCCGCGTTGCCTACAAGGGCTCCGTGGTGGCGATCCTGTATCAGCTGGTGGGTGGCGTACGCTCCTCCATGGGTTACTGCGGTTGCGCCTCCATCGACGACTTCCGCGAGCGCGCCGAGTTCGTTGAGATCACCTCGGCCGGCATGCGTGAATCGCATGTCCACGACGTGCAGATCACCAAGGAAGCCCCGAACTACCGCGCCGAGTAATTTTCGATGCGGCCACAGCCCGACAGTCCACCGGCCTTGTGCCAGGCTGTCGGGCTGTTGATCTTTTCAGAAGTCCATTTTTAACGTAGCCAGACCTCACTGCCCATGTCCACGCATTCGCATTCGAAAATCCTGATCCTCGACTTCGGTTCCCAGGTGACCCAGCTCATCGCTCGCCGCGTGCGCGAAGCCGGTGTGTTTTCCGAGGTATTCCCGCATGACGTGACCGACGAGTTCGTGCGCAACTACGGCGCGGCCGGCGTCATCCTCTCCGGCGGCCCCAACAGCGTCACCGAAGGCGACACCCCGCGTGCCCCGCAGGCGGTCTTCGAACTGGGCGTGCCGGTGCTGGGCATCTGCTACGGCATGCAGACCATGGCCGAGCAACTGGGCGGCAAGGTCGAAAACGGCCACCTGCGTGAATTCGGCTATGCCGAAGTGCGCGCCCACGGCCACACCAAGCTGCTGGACAACATCAGCGACTTCACCAATGCGCAAGGCCACGGCATGCTGAAGGTCTGGATGAGCCATGGCGACAAGGTCAACGAAATGCCTGCCGGCTTCAAGCTCATGGCGTCCACCGGCAATTGCCCCATCGCCGGCATGGCCGACGAAGAGCGCCGTTTCTACGGCCTGCAGTTCCACCCGGAAGTGACCCACACGGTGCAGGGCAAGGCCATGCTGGGCCGCTTCGTGCACGAGATCTGCGGCTGCCAGTCGGACTGGAACATGCCGGACTACATCGCCGAAGCCGTCGAAATGATCCGCCAGCAAGTGGGCAGCGATGAAGTCATCCTGGGCCTGTCGGGTGGTGTTGACAGCAGCGTGGCCGCAGCGCTGATCCATCGCGCCATCGGTGACCAGCTGACCTGTGTGTTCGTCGACCACGGCCTGCTGCGCCTGGACGAAGGCAAGATGGTCATGGAGATGTTTGCCAAGAACCTGGGTGTGAAGGTGATCCATGTGGACGCCACCGCACAGTTCATGGGCCACCTGGCGGGCGTGACCGATCCGGAAGCCAAGCGCAAGATCATCGGCCGCGAGTTCGTGGAAGTGTTCCAGGCTGAATCGGCCAAGCTGACCAGCGCCAAGTGGCTGGCCCAGGGCACGATTTATCCGGACGTGATCGAAAGCGCCGGCAAGGGCAAGAAGACCGCCCACACCATCAAGAGCCACCACAACGTCGGCGGCCTGCCGGAAACGCTGAACCTGAAACTTTTGGAGCCGCTGCGCGAACTGTTCAAGGACGAAGTGCGCGAACTGGGCGTGGCGCTGGGCCTGCCGCCGGAGATGGTGTATCGCCATCCGTTCCCGGGTCCTGGCCTGGGTGTGCGTATCCTGGGTGAAGTGAAGAAAGAGTACGCGGACCTGCTGCGCCGTGCGGATGCGATCTTCATCGAAGAACTGCGCAATACGAAGGATGAAGATGGTCAAAGCTGGTACGAGAAGACCAGCCAGGCCTTTGCCGTGTTCCTGCCGGTGAAGTCGGTGGGCGTCATGGGTGATGGCCGTACCTACGAATACGTGGTGGCCTTGCGTGCGGTGCAGACGCAAGACTTCATGACGGCGCACTGGGCGCATCTGCCGCATGAACTGTTGGGACGCGTGTCCAATCGCATCATCAACGAGGTGCGTGGCTTGAACCGGGTGGTGTATGACATTTCTGGGAAGCCGCCGGCGACGATTGAGTGGGAATGATTTCGGGTCTGGCAATGCCAGGCAACTGAAAGCATCGCATCACCCGGAAGCCCGCGTCACTGCGGGCTTTTTTGCGTTTTGGCCTGGCATTGGCTGGCAAGGATTGGTTGCGGCAAGCAAGATTTATCCGTGGTATTGGAGCTGGTATTATCAATGCGTGATGCCATGTTCATGTGTCGATACCATGAGCTGTTCGTTGGGGCGGGCATGGTACTGAATTATGCTAGTTAATTGATTTTATTCAGTATTGTGTGACCTAGGACGAGCTTTTTTCACATGGTATCGACGACGCCAAAAATGGGGATTTATGCTGACCGATACCAAGCTGCGCAATCTGAAGCCGACTGACAAACTGTACAAAATGAATGATCGGGATGGCCTTTATGTCGCAGTAACGCCCGCCGGATCCATCTCTTTTCGCTACAACTATTCCATTCATGGCCGCCAGGAAACCATAACGTTCGGACGCTATGGTATTGGCGGAATTACTTTGTCAGAAGCACGGGAGCGGCTGGGCGAGGCCAAGAAGCTGATTGCCGTTGGGAAGTCGCCGGCGAAAGAAAAGGCGCGAGATAAGGCACGCGTTAAAGACATCGAGACTTTCGGCGCTTGGGCAGAAAAGTGGCTACGTGGATATCAAATGGCCGATTCGACACGCGATATGCGGCGCTCTATCTTCGAGCGCGAGTTGAGACCCAAATTCGGCAGTCAGAAGCTGATTGAAATCGGTCACGAGGACTTGCGAATGTTGACGGATGCCATTGTGGAGCGCGGCGCGCCGGCGACGGCCGTTCATGCGCGAGAGGTTGTTTTTCAGATTTTTCGCTGGGCCATCGAGCGTGGGCAAAAGATTGAGAATCCGGCTGAGCTAGTGAGACCGGCATCGATAGCTAGATTTGAGCCACGTGACAGGGCGCTGTCGCCGGAAGAAATCGGTTTGATGTACCAGTACATTGAGCGTATTGGTACTACCCCTTCAATTCGGGCGGCGGCTAAGCTATTGCTGCTGACGATGGTTCGCAAAAGTGAACTGACTAACGCGACCTGGAGCGAGATCAATTTTAGTGAGGCGCTTTGGACTATCCCGAAAGAACGGATGAAGAGGCGTAATCCTCATTTGGTGTTTCTTTCTAGGCAGGCCCTAGATATTTTCATAGCTCTCAAGACTTTTGCGGGCGGATCTGAGTATGTTTTGCCTTCGCGGTACGACTCCGATTTGCCGATGAGCAGCGCCACACTCAACCAGGTTCTGACCTTGACATATCGGCTGGCTCAGAAGGAGGGGCGGGTACTTGGGAAATTTGGACCGCACGACTTGCGACGCACTGCGAGTACCTTATTGCATGAAGCCGGGTATAACACTGACTGGATTGAAAAGTGTTTGGCGCATGAGCAAAAAGGTGTGCGAGCTGTTTATAACAAGGCCGAATACCGCGAGCAGCGTACCGGAATGTTGCAGGACTGGGCAAATATGATCGATGAGTGGACCGCAAAGCGGCCCTAGTACCAGCCAATCAAGGTCAGGTTTGCTTCTTCTGGCGTAGACCTATTTTCAATGCCAACAGAAGTCTTAAGCGATGATCCAGGAAGCAAGGCCAGGGCGTGAAGCTTGAACGCCCGAAGTTTTGCGGGTCTCAATCCACGCCTCGACTTCGGCTAAATCCCATGCGACGTTTCGGGATGTCAATGCAATTCGACGAGGGAATTGTCCACGCTGTTCCATGTTGAAAATAGTGCGCTCTGACAGTGGGATCATTGTCAGTAGCTTTTTGCGATTTATAAGCACTTTAGTCGTGATAGCTGACATTATTTTCCTCTTTAAGCATTGGCAGGGATGTGCACGATGATGCCAGCAGAGATATGTTTTGTTTGCGCATTAATTGGTCATTTTGGTTGACGTTCTCATGGGCTTAAGGAGCTTCCATAATTCAAAGACGTAGTTCATCGGAAATGGATGCCAGGGCTTTAGATACGGCCTGTCTGCTTAAGGTTTTTTCCTCTGTCGTCAGTACTCGGGCAATTTCCGACTGGTTAAGTCCAGATAGCTGAAGTGCGAGGATTTTCTTTTTGGAGTCCGTGAAATTTCTATCGACCATTTTCCGAGCCAAATTGCGAAGATCCGCTTGGTCTGCCGGTGTCAGGGTCTGCTGGGTGAAAAAATGAAAAAAGTAGTCATCGATAATTGCATCTCCACTTTGAGCCGCCCCTCGCTTTGATCTCCTGGTCGCTTGGCGAGTGCATCTTTCCAATTCCAGATTGAATCGATTCAAGGATCGTTTGGCTTGCCTGTACTTGGGATTCCATTCGCCGTTTGCCAGCTTCGGCCGATGATTGTTGCAGTATCGGCTGCTTAGTCTCAATTCATCATTTTCGGAATTGCCGCGCCAGCTGAATTCCTGCTTGGCAAAGGTGCTTAATTCCGAATATGCGCCGCAAAATTCACAAAACGAAAGTCGGCGCATGCTGTTAAGTTCGCGCGGTCGGCCCTGAGTATCGCGCAGTGGAACCCGAGCAGCTTTTTTTCAAGACGCAAGCCCCAATTAACTCAATCAGGGTTTCGAGCGTGGCGACAAATTGAGTATCTCTCTCGTCTTGCGTATCAATCGTGTTGATGAATTGGCGCAGCATCAGGCGCTGAAGCCGATTCGTCGGCTCCATGCCAACTTGTCGAATAATCGTACTAAAACTGATCTGAGTGCTGGCCCCTGGAAAGAAGCCAGAGTATGCCGCAGGAAGGGTGGCGAAATATGCGAAGACAGCTGGATCAATTGTCTTTTGTATCAGTTGCACTATGGGGTAGCGCCTCGACACAGCCGAGAAGGGGTGCCATTGATTCAAAAACTGACTGGTAGCTTTGGCAACGGCGGGATCACAGCCCTTCCAAATTTCGATTGTCAAATAATTGGCCATGACAACCATTATGGCCAATCATCGAGGTGTAGGCAATTCTTCTAATATCTATTCTTCGGAAACATTCGGTTGTTTCTGGAGATTTACTGATGACATTGGAAGAAGTACTCGTAAGGCGATATGGCCCTCTATTGAGTTTGAGTCAGTTGGCCGCAGTGCTCGACAGGTCGCCTGATGGGTTGCGGATAAGCCTTCGAGGTCCGGGCGAGTGGGCTGCGAAATTTAACGCGGCGAAGTTGAAGGTCGGAGGACGAGTCTACTTTCGGACATCTCAGGTGGCCGAATTTCTGGCAGGTGGCTAGAGGTATGGGGGAGCCAATTATTCTTCGTCGACACGTTCAGAGAGACTTTACGACTATACCGAACGATATTATTCACGATCCGCGTTTATCCTGGAAAGCCTTGGGGTTGCTAATTTTTATGCTCTCAGTTCCTGACAACTTTCGCTTTTATCTTGCGCATCTGTCTAGTCTGAAGCCGACTGGCCGAGATGGGACGCGAGCCGGGTTAAAGGAATTGGAGGCGGCTGGATATTTGGCAATTCGGCGAGAGCGGCAGTCGGGGCGGTTTTCGCAGGTTTTTTGGGATTTAACTGATTCGCCGCCAGGTGGTATTCCGCAGCGATCTAAGTCACCACGTTCGGAAAAGCCGAATGCGGTGAAACCGGTTGCGGTCTTGCCGAATTCGGAGAAGCCGACGCTAATAAGAACTAATACTAAACAAGAACTAAAAGAACAAAAAACTACTACTACTACTGTAGCGATAGAAAATACTGCTGCACCAGGCGCTGAGAACACCACCTCCGCGGTGGATGATATTCATTGGCCACCAGAGTTGAATGATGAACTGCGTCCGCATTGCGAAAAAATTCTCAGTAGGTGCCCAGTCGATCAGCGACAGCTAGTTCTTTACGAGTTGGCTGGGCATATGTTGAGGCGCGCCGTAAAGTCTCCAATTGGCTTGCTTCATCGACTCGCCGAACTTGCTGGGGTCGGGAAGTTTGTGCCCGCCGCAGCTCTGGAATATCAGAAAAAGCTGAAGGCCGGCGCAGCGGCGACCGGCCTGGCCGTAGTGCATGGCGAGCAGGCTGCGGTACCAAGTGGACGAGATGTCGCTAAGGCTCAACTCGCATCGATACGCGGGCAAATCAAGGACGCAGAGGTAAAGAGGGCGAGAAAGCGGTATTCATGATCTTTGGATGGAGTGTATTTGAGGATTAATTGGGAGATTTTTTGAAAACGCTATCTGAACGAATTGCTGATCGTGTCAAAAGCAAGACAACGGCGTCACCTCATGCGAATCGCGCAGTGGTTTTGGCGCTTCGTAATGACATTCAACTCGCGCTTGATGATGGTTGGTCTGTGCTTGCCATTTATCGGGCCTTATCTGAAGAGGGGCGCATTGCTTTTAGCTATCAGGCCTTTCGCCGTTACGTAAATCAGATTCATCTTGGAAAACGGTCTCTAGGACCGCTGAAAGTGGAGCAGATCGGGCGCGATGGTTCGCCGAGGAACGCCTCTCTTGCAAGAGGATTCGGATTTGATCCTGCTCCAAAAAAAGAAGATCTGCTTTGACATGATTGAACTATTCAACTTCTGTTCTAAGCCCATGTTTTTCTGAGTCGCCAGCGTTCAATTTGCGTTCGAGGAGCGCAATTTGAGTGCGGTAATCGAGTTTTCATGAAATCGAGCCGGGAAGGCTGGAGGAATCGGGGCTGCTCGCGAAAAATTGACGGCGTTAATGCGGGCAGGATGTGTGAAGTAGGCCCACTCGGGAGCGAATGGGCCTACTTCACTTCCCTTATTCGCGCCGGCTGGCGCTCAACGGGAATCCTGCTCCTTTAGCTTGTAAAGGAAAAGATGAAAGCAGCAAATGTGGGCGTCGCTTCCGCGACTCGAAAAGGTTGCAACCCAATTAAAGTCTATTGCCTGCCCGAGGAGCGTACTACGATTGAGGGACTGGCAAAGATCAGCGGCCATAGTGTTTCCACTTACCTGCGATTGGTGGGGCAGGGGGCACGCATGTCATCTGTATTGGATCATGAGTGCGTCAGAGAGTTGGCTAAAATAAACGCTGATCTTGGGCGGTTGGGAGGGTTATTGAAGCTTTGGCTTGCCGACGAATCGAAGTTTTACTCGACTGAGAAATTGGGCGGTGGACGGATGATTGCTGATGTCCTGAAGGAGATTCGAGCTAATCAGGAGAGGATGTACTCTGCCGTGCAGGCTGTAAGGACTCATCTCTAGCTAGAAATTTTAGCCGCTAAAAAATTTGCATAAGCCATAGCGGCGATGTGGTTTTAGCTTGCCGGGAATTTCAGCGGATCAATGTCAGCGATCATGGCTCGCCACTCTGCTAAAAGACGCTGAAACTCTTCCGCGCTGTCTGCAATGTAGTGCAAAAATAGTTCGTGATCATCGAGTCCGTTTTTCTCTGCATAATCATCTATCGCAAGCATTGTCTCTAATGACCTGCAATCTTCCAAGCTGCTGTTGCAATTCTTGGCATATTCGTCGGTGATTGAGTCAATGTGCCGTTTTATCTCCGGATGCTCTGCAAGAAAACGCTCGCGCGCTTTATTTCGTTGTTGTTGCGTGAACCTCGCCATATATGCCTCACTGTATTTGTTTTAAAGGAATAATACTGCGATTCGCCGCTCAGTAAGTCCGCGCACAAAACGTGTCTTTATTTTGCACGGTACCGTGCAGAATCCTGCACCTTCTATGTACGCCATCTGCAGCGACGGCTAATCAGTTCCTGAGGATTGCTCCTTTAGGGGTATTTGCACCTTGTTGTGTAAGTAATGAGGGAGCAACTGAAGCCCATTTGCCAAAATTGCTGGCAAACGGTGGTTGTCAGGATGCCGCTGCGCTGCATGCTGACGAGCTGCCAGAAACACCTCAATCTGTTAAAATTCCCATCAATTTTTCAACGTCCGGCAACTGTCAATGAATCAACGGATCGGCTATGCCCGCGTTTCGACGGATGACCAGAACCTGGATCTGCAGCGCGACGCGCTGCGCCTGGCTGGGGTCAGCTCCGTCTACGAAGAGGCGGCGAGCGGCAAGACTGCTGCTCGACAGGAACTTGACCATTGTCTGAAAGCGCTAGGAGCGGGGGACACCCTCGTGGTGTGGAGACTGGATAGGCTCGGACGTAGCCTTCCGGACCTAGTGCAGATCGTCGCCGGCTTGGAGGAGAACGGGATTGGTTTCGAGAGTATCACCGAGAAGATCGAGACCACTAGCGCGGCTGGGAAGCTGGTCTTCCATGTGTTTGCGGCGCTGGCACAGTTCGAGCGCAATCTGATTCGGGAGCGGACACGGGCTGGTCTGGTCGCGGCACGAGCGCGTGGCCGGTCTGGGGGACGCAAGCCAAAGTTGGATGCACGACAAATTAGAGAGATCAAGCGCCTGATGTCTGACCCAACTATCCCGGTTGGCCAGATCGCAGAACGCTACAAGGTTTCGCGGACAACCATTTATAAAGTGGCGCCCCGTAGCGACGTGTCGCCTGGTGAGCCCCAGCCAGGCGCGAGCGGGAAGAAGTCACATAGGCAAGAGGTTGCATGAACGCAGTAGAAATCGAGCAAGCCCTTTCAGAACTAGCATTCCAGCCCTTCGATGCGGCTGAGTTTCCCTACGCCTTCCTGGCTGCCTTCGGCCACAAGGACACCACTCTCAAGCGTCTGCGCACGGGCAACAACAATGCCTCAGACATCGCCGGTGGTGTGCTTCTGCGCAACAACATCCACATCGCGGTTTGCGAGGCTGGCACTCCGGGTGCGGGGCTCAAGGCCTTGCGCGCCAGCCCCGCCACGACGAAGGCGAAGGCTAAATTTATCCTTGCCACCGATGGGCAGACGCTGGAAGCCGAGGAACTGGCTAGTGGTGAAACCATTGTCAGCCCATATTCGGACTTTCCGAACCACTTCGGTTTCCTGCTGCCGCTCGCTGGCATTTCCACTATCAAGGAAATCAAGGACAACCCAATCGACGTGCGCGCCACGGGACGCCTGAATAAACTCTACGTCGAGCTGCTGCGTGAGAACCCGGACTGGGCCAGCGATGCCCGCCGGCCAGACATGAACCACTTCATGGCGCGCTTGGTATTTTGTTTCTTTGCCGAAGACACCGACATTTTCAACGGCAACGGCCTATTTACCCAGACCGTGGATCAGATGAGCGCAAGCGACGGCAGCGACGCACACGAGGTGCTGTCCGAAATCTTCCGCGCGATGAATATCAAGGCGGCCGAGCGCGCCACGGCCTTGCCACGTTTGCCTAATTGGGCCAATAATTTCCCCTACGTGAACGGTGGTCTGTTCTCAGGCAGCACCGAGGTGCCGCGCTTTACGCGCATGGCACGTACTTACCTGCTGCACGCAGGGGCGTTGAATTGGCGCGAGATCAACCCCGATATCTTCGGCAGCATGATCCAGGCTGTGGCTGACGACGAGGAGCGCGGCGCCCTGGGCATGCACTACACCAGCGTGCCCAACATCCTGAAGGTGTTGAACCCACTGTTTTTGGACAACCTACGTGCTGCGCTGACCGAGGCCGGTGACAACGAGCGCAAGCTGCTGAACCTGCGCAAGCGCATGGCTCGTATCCGGGTGTTTGATCCAGCTTGTGGCTCAGGTAACTTTTTGGTCATCGCCTACAAACAGATGCGTGAGATAGAGGCGGAGATCAATCGCCGGAGGGGGGAACTGCATCTGGGTAGCGAGATTCCACTGACCAACTTCAGGGGTATCGAACTGCGCAACTTCCCTGCAGAAATTGCGCGCCTAGCACTTATCATTGCTGAGTTCCAGTGCGACGTGCTGTATCGCGGACAGAAGGACGCTCTTGCAGAGTTTCTACCACTGGACGCACAGAATTGGATTGTTTGCGGCAATGCATTGCGGCTCGACTGGTTGACCATATGCCCGCCGACTGGGACACGCGTGAAAGTTTTGGCTGAAGACCTATTCGGCGGCCCTTTTAATCAGGCACAAATTAATTTTGAGAATGAAGGAGGGGAAACATATATTTGTGGCAATCCCCCGTATCAGGGAAGCGTAAATCAAAAGGACGAGCAGAAGGAGGACTTGAAATCGATTTTCGGCGGGATTGTCTCATCCTTCAAGGATCTAGACTACGTTGCCGGTTGGTTTGTCAAGGCTGCTCAATATGTTTCGCGCACCGACGGCTTAGCAGCTTTTGTAGCCACAAACTCGATCTGTCAGGGCGAGCAAGTTGCAATGCTATGGCCCTACATATTTGATTTGGGTCTAGACATTGTTTTTGCTCATACCTCGTTTGCATGGAGCAATAATGCGGCCAATAATGCCGGGGTTACATGCATTATTGTTGGTATTGGAGCGAATTCAGGTAGAGATAAGAAAATCTATAGTGATGATCTGGAAAGAACTGTTTCGTCAATTAGCCCGTACTTGACGCAAGGCTCGCAAGTTGTCGTAGCAAAGCGATCTGAGCCAATTAGTGATTTACCGAAGATGATGACTGGTAATAGTCCATCAGATGGTGGCCATCTGATTATGACTTACGCTGAAGGGCTAAAATTTATCGGCGATTACCCTCATCACGCGCGTTATTTAAAACGGTTTATTGGGTCTCGGGAGTTGATTAACGGTGGGGATCGTTGGTGCTTATGGATTGACGATAACTCTATCGATCATGCCCGTACCAATCTTCAAATAGAAAAAAGGTTGCAGCAGGTTCAGCATGCCCGTGAGGCGAGTCGAGGCGATCAGGCGAAAGGAGGGGTCAATACACCGCATCGATTCGTTTTCGCGCCGCATTCTTCTGTTTTGGCGGTTGCCGTGCCTAAAGTTTCCTCCTCTCGGCGTGAATATATTCCTTGTGCGATAACAAACGATGACACGATTGTTTCGGACTTGGCGCGCGTAATTTACGGTGCTGATTTATGGAATTTTTCAATAGTAGCGTCTAGATTGCACATAATCTGGATTGGTGCAGTTTGTGGAAGATTAAAAACAGATTTTCGCTACTCGAACACGCTCGGTTGGAACACCTTTCCGGTCCCTTTGCTTACGGAACAGAGCAAGGCCGACATGGCGCAATGCGCCCAAGATATCTTACTGGCCCGTGAATCACATTTCCCTGCCACCATCGCCGACCTCTACGACCCGGAGAATATGCCGGATAACCTACGTCGTGCCCACGAGCGCAATGACGAGGTGCTGGAACGAATTTATATTGGCCGCCGCTTCAAAAATGACACTGAGCGTCTCGAAAAGCTGTTTGAGCTGTACACGAAGATGACGGTAACAGAGAAGACTAAGCCCGCCGCGAAGCCAGCAAAGGGGAGAAAGAAAACATCATGAGCAACCACGTTGGCAACCCTACTAATGCCTACACGGTACCGTCGGTGTCCATCTTTACGGCACGGACGGGCGCATCGAACAGGGCCAACGAACTGGGCATGCGCACAATGCAAGAACGTGCCTACGCGAAGCGTGGTGAGCAGTACCTGCTGATCAAGTCGCCGCCAGCCTCGGGAAAGTCCCGTGCGTTGATGTTTATCGCGCTGGACAAACTGCACAACCAGGGCCTGAGGCAGGCTATCGTGGTGGTGCCCGAGCGGTCCATAGGCGGCAGTTTTGCTGACGAGGCCTTGACCAGATTCGGCTTTTATTGGGACTGGGAGGTAGTCCCACAGTGGAACCTTTGCAACGCGCCAGGTGGTGATGAGCCCCGCGCGGCCAAATCTAAGGTGGGTGCGGTGCGCCAATTCCTGGCCAGCAGAGACAAAGTGCTGGTCTGCACGCATGCGACTTTCCGCTTTGCAGTGGAAGAGATGGGAATCGCTGCCTTTGATAACCGCTTGATCGCTATCGACGAGTTTCACCACGTCTCCAGCAATCCGGACAACGTGCTAGGCAGCCAGTTGGGTGCTTTCATAGCCCGCGACAAGGTGCATCTGGTGGCTATGACTGGCTCCTATTTTCGTGGCGACAGCGAGGCGGTGCTGGGCCCTGCGGATGAGTCACGGTTCGAGACGATCACGTACACCTATTACGAACAGCTCAATGGCTACCAGTGGCTCAAGTCGCTGGATATCGGTTATTTCTTCTACACCGGGCCATATGTCGATGCGGTCACCAAGGTGCTGGACCCGGCGCTGAAGACCATTGTCCACATTCCCAACGTAAACGCGCGCGAGAGCCTGAAGGACAAGCAGCGCGAAGTGGATGAGATCATGCACGGGTTGGGCACCTGGACAGGCGTTGACCCCGCCACGGGCTTTCATCTGGTGCAGACCAAAGAAGGTCGTGTGCTGAAGGTGGCTGATCTGGTGGATGACAGCGATCCGGCCAAGCGCACGCGGGTATTGGGTGCGCTGAAAGACCCGGCGCAAAAGGACAACCGCGACCATGTGGACGTGATCATTGCTCTGGGCATGGCCAAGGAAGGCTTCGACTGGATCTGGTGCGAACACGCGCTGACCATTGGCTACCGAAGCAGCCTGACCGAAATCGTGCAGATCATCGGCCGCGCCACACGTGATGCCAAAGGCAAGGAGCGGTCGCGCTTCACCAACCTTATTGCGGAGCCGGCAGCCGAGCAGTCTGCCGTGACCGAGGCCGTAAACGACATGCTCAAGGCAATTTCTGCTAGCTTGCTGATGGAGCAGGTGCTGGCACCCCGCTACGAGTTCACTCCCAAGAATGCGGGTGCCCAGGACGGCTTTCTCTATAACGGCGGCGAGGGTTACCAGGAGGGCGGCGTCAACGTCGGCGTGAACGAGGCCACGGGCCAATACCACGTCGAGATCAACGGCCTGGCCAAGCCAGAGACGCCCGAGGCCACTCGTATCTGCAAGGAAGACTTGAATGAGGTGGTCACCAGCTTCTTGCAGGACAAGATCGCTCTGGAACGTGGTCTGTTCGACAAGGAAAACACTTTGCCTGAAGAGCTGACGCAGTTGCGCATGGGCAAGATCGTGCGCGAGCGCTATCCAGAGCTTAGCGAGAGTGACCAGGAGGCCGTCCGGCAGCACGCCATCGCCGCCATGAACATCACCCAGCAGGCGAAGCTGGCCCTGGCTCAAGCAGACGCCAGCGGCAGCAGCGGTGTACAGGGCAGTACGGCCTTGCTGGATGGCGTTCGCAAGTTCGTCAACGTGCGTGACCTCGACATTGACCTTATCGATCACATCAACCCTTTTGACGCCGCCTACGCGGTGCTGGCCAAGGCGATGGACGAGAAGTCATTGCGTCAAGTGCAAGCTGCCATTGCGGCGAAGAAGGTTAGCATCCCCGAGGACGAAGCCCGCGATCTGTCAACGCGGGCCTTGCAGTTCAAGAACGAGCGTGGCCGCCTGCCTGACATCAACTCGGCCGACGCTTGGGAAAAACGCATGGCCGAAGGAGTAGCTGCCTTTGCACGCTACCGCGCACAGGCCAAGGCAGCGCAGGCACAAGCGGGAGGCGCGAATGGCTGATATGGACGACGACGAACTGTTGGATGCGCTGGGTGTTGAAGTTGCCCCGCTCAAGGTATTCAGCCGGACTCCGCGTGAGGAACGCATCATTGCGGGCTTTGAGGATATCCTTCGCTTCCACCACGCACATGGACAAGTGCCCCAGCACGGCGAAGGCCGGGACATTTTCGAGCGGCTTTATGCCGTGAGGCTCGATCAGTTGCGCAAGCTGCCGGAAGCGCGGACCCTTTTGGCAGAGCTAGACGATCCGGGGCTGCTGGCCGGTGTTGAGGTGGCGAGTACCAATGTTGATACCTTGGACGACGACGCATTGCTGGCCGAGTTGGGTGTTAGCACCGAAACAGCCGACGACAACGACATCACCCTGCTACGGCACGTCCGCTCAAGTGTTGAAAAGCGCGCCGCCGAAGACGTTGCGGACCGTATTGCCTGTAACGACTTTGAGCGATTCCAGCCACTGTTCGAGCGGGCGGAACAAGAGTTGAAGTCCGGCGTGCGCAAGGCCTTGCGCTTTGGTCGCGATGCGAGCGTGGCGGACGGCAACTATTTCATTGTGGGCGGCCAACTTGCCTATGTAGCGGGAATTGGCGACACCATTAAGGCCCCGAATGGCGAGAGCGACGCGCGCTTGCGGGTCATCTATGCCAATGGAACTGAAAGCAACTTACTCCGGCGCTCATTGCAGCGGGCGCTGTACAAGGACGAGACAGGCCGGCGTCTATCCGACCCCGATATGGGACCGCTTTTCGGCGACGCGTCGGAGTCTGACGACATTGAAACCGGAACTATCTACGTGCTGCGGAGCCTTTCCAATCATCCATTCGTCGCAGAACACCGTGATTTGATTCACAAGATAGGTGTGACAGGCGGTAGCGTAGAGACCCGCATTGCAGGCGCTGAAAAGGATGCCACGTACCTGCTGGCGGGTGTGGAGGTGGTTGCCACCTACAAGCTCCACAACCTAAATCGCGTCAAACTGGAAAACATCTTTCATCACTTGTTCGGCGCTGCACAGCTCGACCTCACCATCGAGGATCGCTTTGGACACCCGGTCAGGCCAAGGGAGTGGTTCTTGGTGCCGCTCCACGTGATTGACGAGGCGGTTCAGCGTATCCGAGATGGTTCGATTACCGAGGCTGCCTATGATCCGAAGACCGCTCGACTGGTGGGTTATGCACGGACAAGCTAGCCGATGTCTTCCCGCAGACGTTAGGCTTCCTCGTCGCGCACGCGATATCGTCATGCTGGTGTTTCGATGTGCGAGAGAGCGGGGCCAAAAGCTGCTCTCTCCTATAATGTCAATCAGGGATTGATTCGGAGGCTTGGATGCTGGAGGTAGACAAGAAACGCGAAGCGACAGCTTCGATCAGGGGGTATTTTTACCAACTCGACGCTACTTTGCTCGAAATCCTGAACGCGGACCTGAACGATGAAGTCGTCATCGAGGGCATTGAAGACTTCGACCGCTACACCGAGGAAGGCGTAATTTACGGCCAGGTAAAATACTACGCGGAGCAGAATCTGACAGAATCGGTGCTGCGTGATCCCCTGCATAAGCTCTTTGTTCATTTCCATGGGCTCGAAGAGGCACAACGGGCAGGCCGAAAATATCTGCTGTACGGGCACTTTTCAGAAGTTAAGATCGATATTGGTGAGTTTTCCATCGAGCGATTTAAATCGGTAATGGAATACCGGAAGGAAGTGAAGACTGCTGAAGGTACAAAAACGTACGAGAAGAAATCCCTACTCGACGGAGCGGCAGTGCCTGATGAATTGATTGGGGCGTTCTGCAAAAACTTCAGTATACAAATTTCGACGGAATTTTCTGAACATCGCAACCTCGTCATCGAAACAATACGGAAGAACCAAGACGTCTCAGCGGTTGAGGCTGAGGGCTTTCACTATCCAATAGCCCTCGATTACATTGCCACACTAGCCACAAAAAAAGATCACAACAATCGCAAGACCACTCGTCGTAATCTGCAGGAAGTGCTCAAGGGCACTCAAGCTGTCCATAATCATTGGCTTCTACGAGAGAAGGAAGCAATCGAGTATGCGAAGCATATGAAACGCCTGTATTTCTCGCCGACGAACGGCCCAGGAATCGTCCGCGCTTTCATCATTGAATGCAATGCGGCAACAGACCCTTCGGTTGTCTGCGATCAACTCAGGGCAATCGGCAACAACTGGAGTTCGGCTAAGAAGCGCCGCATCCAGAATTCTGACCGGTATGCACCATTCATCCTGCTACGCGGCGCAGATGAAAAACTTACTACGCAAGTGAAAAACGAGCTTTTCGATACTGGAACAGTTTTCGTGGACGGCTTCCCATATCGCGGATCGCCATTCCGCAGCGATCATGTCCATAGCCTACAAACCCAAGAGCACCAGATCGAAATTCGTTTTGTGGACGACGAAATCCAGTTGCAGGAGGTCCTCGATGGGATGGGACGGAAGTTGTGCCACATCTATGACTTCTTCCTTGAACGCCCTGCGACCATTGCGATGTCGTACCCAAAGAGTCGGATGTATTCGATCCCCGTCAGCAGCATCTCTACAATCAAGAAAATTATCTGAGGACTTACAATGACTGAGGAAATCGCCAATGCCGAAGTTGTCGCCGTTTACCCTAACAAGGTTCGAGTAGCCGTTGATGATCTGTTGAACTTCCAGACGGCGGGTGAATCTCTCCGTGTTGGGTCCTTTCTCAAAGTCTCCGACAACGAAAACGTTTCCCTCATCTGTATTATCGAAAGTTTTTCAATCGAAATGAAAGAGGTTAAAGGCGATGGAGGCACTGACTACAAGCGCGTCTATATGATCGACGCCTATCCTCTCGGGACCCTTAAGGACGGAAAATTCAATCGTGGCGGCGACGAATTAGCTATTCCACCCAAGAAGGTGGTCCCGGCGACTAAAGCCGAAATCGCAGCCATTTATGCCGACTGCTATGCGGCTGAAGAACGCTTTTGCTTTTCTTCGTTGACTCGGCAACGTGATATCGTCGTACCTGTTCATGGCGACCGGTTCTTCAACAAACATATTGCCGTTGTTGGTGCTTCGGGATCGGGCAAATCATCGAGTGTGTCGTCAGTTCTGCAAAAGGCGATATCTGCCAAAACCGGCGAATACCAGGGACTCAACAACTCTCATATCCTGATATTCGATCTTCATTCCGAATATGCCACGGCGTTTCCGAAGGCGAATGTCATCACCGTCGATGACCTCGTCCTGCCATATTGGCTTCTCAACGAAGACGAGATGGAGGATATGTTCCTTGAGTCGGGGGACAACAACAATTACAACCAGGAGTCGCTGCTCCGTTCCGTAGTGACCATCGCCAAGAAGATCAGCAATCCTGCCGTCGAGAAGGTCAATTTCGACAGTCCGCTTCGATATGACATTCAGCACGTAGCGAACGCTTTCCGCAACCTGACGCGGGAAACAAAAGATGCTGAGAACTCGCTGCATATCAAGTTTAAGGACGGCACGACCGAAAAGTTCGATGACGTGGAGGCGCAGCTTGAGCATTATTGCAAAGCGTTGCGGGAATTCGCGGCCCCGGAACGTAGCAAAATCAACAAAGGCCACTATGCCGACGGTAGCATCGACAAATTCGAGCGTCGGATTAGATCAAAGATATCCAACTCCCGGCTTGACTTCATATTCGGTGCGAAGGCCAAAGCAGCGACCCTGGAGCAGGTACTTGAACAGTTTACCGGCTACAAGGCGGGAGCCGAGTCGAATGTCACCATCATCGACCTCAGCGGCATCCCCTTTGAACTGCTCAGCATTACCGTTTCGCTGATCTCCCGTTTAATGTTCGATTTTTGCTATTATGCTCGGCGCGTTGAAAGCAAGACTGAACAGCCATTCCTGATGGTTTATGAGGAAGCGCACAAATACGCGCCAAAGAGTGGCCTTGCTCGCTACAAGGCTTCCCTGGCTGCAATCGAACGCATCGCCAAAGAAGGCCGAAAGTACGGCATTAGCCTTCTCATTTCGAGCCAGCGGCCGTCTGAAATTTCAGAAACTATTTTTTCGCAATGCTCCAACTTCCTGGCAATGCGCCTCACCAATCCCGATGATCAAAGCTATGTCCGTCGCCTATTGCCGGATACCCTCGGCAATCTGACCGAGGGCATGCCCGCGCTGGAACAAGGGGAAGCGCTTCTGATCGGGGACGCTGTCATCATGCCGTGCGTCGTGTATGTGGAGAAATGCGACCCCGAACCCTCGTCCAGCGACGTGAAATATCTCACGCTCTGGAAAGCGGAGTGGAAGCAGATCGACTTCAAAAAGCGTGCCGATAACTGGCGAGGGTGATGGGTGCTGATCAAGGATCACAGGCCCAGATTGTCGATATGGATAAATGATCCGAACCGAATGAAACCGGGCTGACCCGGGGTTCCGTGAACTTAGCCACTTTCTTAATCGAAAGAGTAGCCTTAGAAGAGCGCTGTGTCGGTCACTCTGGAGATGAAGAATTGAATCGGCCCGGCTTCACTAGACACCTCACAGACTTATCCCGGTGGAGTGTTCGAGAGCTCCAGTCCGTTGCCAATACGCTGAATACCAGACCGCGAAAAACACTCGGCTGGAAGACGCCAGCCGAAGCCCTGGACGAGCACCTGAAATCTGTTCAACAATTCAGCGTTGCGACGACCGGCTGAATCCGCCCAGTTCAGCAGCTATGACTGGCAGGATTTCCTGAAAGCGCATCGACTCAAACAAAGCATGAGCCGGCGGGGGAATGGTCCCGACAATGCGGTTGCGGAGAGTTTCTTCCAGCTACTGAAGCGGGAGCGCATCCGGCGAAAGACCTACGTTAGCCGGGAAGACACCAGGCGCGACTTATTTGATTACATCGAAATGTTTTACAACCCCAGGCGCCGGCACAGTTTCAACAATGGGTTATCGCCGGTAGAGTATGAAAGGCAGTATTTCGAACGGCTCTCGAGCGTCTAGTGAAGCCGGGCCGATTCACTCCTAGGTGGGACGGAAGGCTTTGGAATCGTTGCGGGTGCCTTGAACGAACTTTTTCAGCATACGTTGCCAAGAGAGTGGGTGTAGAAAGACGGATTGCAGAAGATATGGGAGTGTGTCATGTTTAAAAAATTACCCGTCCGAGTCTCTTTTGTCTGCACAAATACGACGTTTGGCTCGTTTGACGATTTAACTAGCAGCGACGGGCGCGAACACATTGCCAGAGAAGGATTTAGGCACTACTTGATTTGCCGCGCACCAAGGATAATATTTGAGAGTTTCGACCGTACACAAAAGAAGGTTGCAACAAAGGTTCAGCGTGGCGTTACCGAATTCGAGCAAATCAGCATTGATATCCAGACATCTATAACAGTAGACGGCATATCAACGGAGCTTGAAAACGTTGAATATACGAAATACCCTGAAATCAAGGCAAAGCTAAGCAACGGTGCCGAATTTTTATTCGCGACCTGTTTCGAGTTTCTGAGTTTTGTTGCACCTGCACAAAATAACTTGCTCATCCTTGAAGTTCTATATGTTGGACAAACCGAGCCGACCGAAGAGTATTTGCGTCTGGAGGGGCACGCAACGTTTGCAAAAATTGTGGATCGCTATTTAAAGTCCGAGCCCCAGGCAGAGATTTTCATTAAGCTCTTGAAGTTTCCAGGTCCCGTATATGAATATGCTGACAATCAGCATGAGGTAGACACTTTGTGGAGTAACGGCGTGGCTCAGGCGGTGGGGACTTTTCCGCCCGATCAAATGACATCTCTTATTGAGGCCGCTTTAATTCGGGCCTGCCAGCCAGAATTTAACACACACTACAAAACGAGCTTCCCAAGCAAAAAACACAAGAATTACAGCTTTGTCTTCAAAGTCCCCATTGACGAAGTTGAAGTGATCGTTAGCGAGGAGTTAAGAAGATATCGCTGGAAACTTGGAAACGAAGTCGGTAATGCCCTCTGGCTCAGTGTCCAACTAGAAAATTAGGAGTGACGATTGATAATTGCGCGTCTTTCTGGATCATCAGGATGGGAAATGGTGAGGTTAGGCCGTATCGCGAAGGCGGGAAATATGACTTTGCAGCGTTCTTTCCATGATCAATAGCATCGCTGAACTCTTGCGGGAGTTGCTGGAGGCCGAAGCACTAAAGCTCGCCGCCGTGGACGTCACGCACACCGTGACAATCGGAGATATGTACGAGGGCCTGACCTCGCAGCTACTGGAGCAATCAATTCCGGAGTCTTTTGATGTACGCGTAGTGACGGGGTTCGTTCGCGGCCACAATGGCAAGCTGAGTCCGCAAATTGATATCATGGTCGTCTGCGGCGAGGGGGAAGAAATCCCGTATGCAAAGGCCTACTGCTGGCCAGTCGAGCGCGTTCTTGCCGTCTTCGAGGTCAAGAAGAATCTGTACGGTTCGGCGCTGGCCGACGGGATGAAGAAGATGGCGGCGGTATTTCAGCTTGACGCCGATGCGCGCCGGGCTACCGGGGGGACAAGCGCAACCTTGGTGTCAGCGGTCAAGTCGTTTGCGCGGACGACAGGCTGGTATCCGAAAGGTGATGCCGCTGTCGATACGTATCCGATGCATTTGCGCCTGCTGTTTGATGTGTTCAAACACGAGCAACTGGTGCCAGTCCGAGTGATCTTCGGCTACAACGGCTACGCCTCTTCCTCCAGCTTGTCGGATGGCTTCATTGAGCAAGCGCAGAAGGCAGAAATCATGGAACCCGAGCGCATGCCTACCCTCGTCATTTGCGGTCAAAACTCGGTCGTCAAATTGAACGGGCAACCCTACGTCGCCAGCCTCGATGACGAAGGTTTCTGGCCAATGATGGCTGCGAACTCGGAGAACCCCATCCGCTTGCTGATGGAGCAGCTGTGGACCAAGATGGTGACGACGTTCCAGCACGCTGTTCCGATGGATGACACGCTCCAAATGGAGACATTGTCGCCCTTGTTGAGTTGCAAGATGGCACTGGACGAATCCACGGACACACGGCAGATCACATACCGCGACGACCGAGGTGTCCTCCAGCATGGCGCAGGCGAATCAGCGGAGCGTCGCTGGGAACCCGTCGAGAATGAAGTGGAAGAGACGGTTCTGATGCAGGCCGCCGCGACGCGTGGAGAGCTCGACCTGATGGATGAAAGTCTGCTGCGCTATGCGCAAAGTGAGGGTTTCGATGTGCGAACGGTCTGCGAGGAACTCGTCCGGAAGCGATTGATGGCTTGGACTACCTCGACCACCCTGAGGCCAATTAGCGATTCATTCGCCGTCACCATCGGCCCTCACGGTATCTCGACGTCTGAGAACGATGAACTGCTTGGCCTCTGGCTAAACGAACACTTGGGTAAGAGGTCTGCCAAGCCGTAGGTGTTGCTGGCAAAGGCTTCGAGAACAAATGGAAAAGAATTGCTCTCTCTTCAACGACCGGTTTCTGAGGGGGACACTCGAGTCCTAAGCTTCAATGAATTCAACCAGCCTGATTCTGACGGTCGGGCGTTGAATGTAAGTAAGCGGTGCCGGTGGAACTGTGAGACTACACGCCGACCATAGGGCGAACTATGGTCCGCTCTGACGCTGCCCTTACTGCCTTGTGCATATTTCTACTATGGTATTTTTCATGGTATTAAATGGTTGGTAATTTGTAACTTATTGTTGCATAAGGAATTTTATGGCTTGTTGATGGGAGAGTGGGAGTGAGGCGGTAAGGGACCTCAACTCTGGCTCGCGTGCGGTTAAGCCATGATCATTGCTCGATAATATTCGGCATTTGCTCGGGCGTTCGCGATGCTCGTCGTCCCCTCGACACTGCACATCCTGTTTTATGGGATCTGACCAGAATCTCATTGGCGTACCGAGATTCTGGTCCTAACGCTGCAGTAGCAGAGGTATAGAAAAGCTGAACACTTCTTCAATCGAAGCCCGTCAAGAACCAAGGGCGGAAATTGTCATCTGCTGCCGGAAATTATTTTTGCATGCCGGCCGTCTTGCGCAAGGCATCATCAACACCTACCGGCGGTTTCCAGTTCAAAAGTGTCTTTGTCTTTTCGATATCGACCTGCAAAGATCCAAGCAATTGCTGTGCGACTTTTTCCTTGCCAAAGCATTTTGCGGCTGCATGCAGGATGACGGTGGGGATGGGAAGCAGTAGCGATGGCTTTCCCAGTGTCGCCCCAATTTTCTTTAGCAACTGAGTTGTAGACAAATCCTCGTCATCTGATACAAGGAATGTCTGGTTGGCGGCGTTTGGGTGATCGATGCAGCAAATGATCATATCCACTAAATTTTCCAAGAAGACGAAACTCCGCTTGTTCTCTACCGACCCGAAGGGCAAGGGCAGGCGCAACTTCACTGCTCTCATCAACATGCCGAAGTTGCCCGGCGCGTTCGGACCATACACCAGCGGCGGGCGGATGGTTACCAGCGACATTTGGCCATCACGTGTAAGCTCCGTCAGACCTTTCTCAGCCTCCAGCTTGGATTGGGTGTAGGGCGAGTGCGGTCGCGGCGTATCGTCGGCCTTGAACGGAATACCGGACGTGCTTTCACCGTGGACACCCAAGCTGCTTAGGAAAATGAATCGCTTCACTCCCGCCGCTCGAGCCTGTCGTGCCAGACTCAAGGTTCCTTCCGTGTTCGCTTTTCTGAAGTCGGAAAGCGGATCTGTCGATCTGTCGTGCATTACGTGCACGCGAGCAGCGCAATGAATGACAGTATCAATATTTTGCAAGGCGGGCGCCCAGTCTGGATTTTTCGCCAGATCCATGCCCTCACAGACTTCGACTATCTCGGATAACGCTTGGCTTGGCTGCCTGACGGCTGCTCTGACGTTTCCATTATGTTGTGCAACGAGTCTCTCGATAATAGTTTTCCCGATGAAGCCGTCAGCCCCGGTAATTAATATGTTGTTCATTTTGGTGTTATTTCCGCCCCTATTTTTGAGCCAAAGATATCGTGGGATTTAGTTTGTCGATGATTGAAGAGCAGTAGAGGTTTGATGATCCGAAGATCCTCCAGATTTTCAACGATAGCATGGTCAGGGTCGCAGACCGTCAAGACGCCGAATGCGTTCAAGGTTCCGCTGACTTAATACTTACTTCCGCTACTATTGGGAAACTGGCATCCCGATGCATGTTGATCGGCGAAATTTGTATTGTTTTTGTCTTGTAATGGGGTGTTCTATGTTGATCTGAAGCTACGGTTCCTGATTGAAACGTTGTTTTGACTGTACCACTTCGATTGGCCGGCAGTCTATTGCAATGACCATGTCGAGTACAGTGGAGGCGAACGGAACAAGACAGGTAACTGCGAACATGTACGTCAGCGATTCCGAAAGCCGGTGGTCATGAGCCACCTTTGAAAAAGAGGGCGCGAAATAGACGGAGTTTGCAAGGACGTCGTTGCATTTGGCTCACCGAACAAGAATTTTCAGGCTCAGTCTCGTTTTCAGTCGCTCATATTGCTGCCAACTAGCCATGCCCCCACCGCAAATCCACTTCCGCTGCGATCCTGCGCTGATTGACCATCTCCCACGCCCCCGCCTGGCCCGCGAGCTGATCCCCGACTGGATCCGCAGCATGCCGACCAAGGCCTTCTCCGCGCTGCATGACCGCGATATCCGCACCGTCAAGCAATGCCCGCCCTTCATCGATGCGATGGCCCATGGTTTCATGATCCTGCTGCCCTGCGATGTGCACGTGGACAAAGGCAGCTTCAGCTGGGATTGGGAAGCCCCGGCGACCACCGTGGACGGTCATCCGCGCGCGCCATTGAGTTTTCATCCGCCCGCGCAGGTCACCGGCACACCATTCGAACAAGGCGATGCGCTGGTGCTGAAGTTCAACAGCTTCTGGACCATCGAACTGGAACCTGGCTGGTCACTCTTCGCGACGCATCCGGTGAACCGCCACGACCTGCCGTTCAGGCTGCTTTCGGGACTGGTGGATGCGGACCAGTTCCACGACGCCGGAATCAATTTCCCGGCCGTCTGGACCGATGAAGAATTTGTCGGCGTACTGCCCAAAGGCATGCCGGTCGCGCAATGCATGCCCGTGCCCCGCGAACGGCCCGCGCTGCACTTCGATACCCTGGAAGGGGAGGCCGCCACCCGCTACAGCCAGACCGTCGCCGACGTGCTGGCCGCACCCAACGTCTACCGCAAGCAGTACCGCCAGCGCAAATAGCCGCTTACGGGCGTCCCGGCAGGATGGTCGGCGTGGCGCGCGGCAGGGTGCGCGGATAGTCCTGGCTGAAGTGCAGGCCGCGGCTTTCCTTGCGCATCAGGGCGCTGGAGACGATCAGCTGCGCCACATCCACGAGGTTGCGCAGCTCCAGCAGGTCGCGTGAGATGCGGAAGTTGGCGTAATACTCGTCGATTTCCTCCTTGAGCAGGCGGATGCGGTGCTGGGCGCGTTCGAGACGCTTGTCGGTGCGCACGATGCTGACGTAATTCCACATGAAGCGGCGCAGCTCGTCCCAGTTGTGGGCGATCACCACTTCCTCGTCGGCATCGCTGACGCGGCTTTCATCCCATTGCGGTACCTCGGCGATGCGCCAAGTGCCCGCTGACAATTCCCGTTCAATATCCTCGGCGGCCGAGCGGCCCAGCACCAGGCATTCCAGCAGCGAATTGCTGGCCAGGCGATTAGCGCCATGCAGCCCGGTATAGGCCGTCTCGCCGACCGCGTACAAGCCTGGCAGGTCGGTGCGGCCGGCCATGTCGGTCACCACGCCGCCGCAGGTGTAGTGCGCTGCAGGAACCACCGGGATGGGCTGGCGCGTGATGTCGATGCCGAACTCCAGGCAGCGCGCCTGGATGGTCGGGAAGTGCTCGGCGATGAAGGCCGGGCTTTGATGGCTGATGTCCAGGTCCACATGGTCCAGTCCGCGCTTCTTCATCTCGAAATCGATGGCACGCGCCACGATGTCGCGCGGCGCCAGTTCGGCACGCTCGTCGTGTTCCGGCATGAAACGCTGGCCCGCCAGAGCACCCGCCGACGCCGGCAGCTTGAGCAAGGCCCCTTCGCCGCGCAAGGCCTCGCTGATGAGGAAGGATTTGGCGTAAGGGTGATACAGGCAGGTCGGATGGAATTGGATGAATTCCATGTTGGCCACCCGGCAGCCGGCGCGCCAGGCCATGGCGATACCGTCACCGGTGGCCGAATCGGGGTTGGAAGTGTAGAGATACACCTTGCCGGCCCCGCCCGTGGCCAGCACCGTGCGGCCGGCCGCAATTGCCAGCACGCGGCCGCTGGCGGTGTCCTGGACATGCACGCCCAGGCAGCGCGGTTCGGCCTTGGGATCGAGCTTGCGCGCGTGGATCAGGTCGATGGCGCAGTGATGTTCCAGCAGCGTGATGTTGGGGTGGGCGCGCACGCGCTGTTCCAGCGTCACCTGCACGGCGTGCCCGGTGGCATCAGCGGCGTGGATGATGCGGCGCTGGCTGTGGCCGCCTTCGCGGGTGAGGTGATAGCCCAGCTCGGCGCTGTCGTCGCGGGTGAAGGGCACGCCTTGCGCGATCAGCCATTCGATGGCCTCGCGGCCGTGTTCGACGATGTAGCGGGTGGCGCTTTCATCGCACAGGCCGGCGCCGGCCACCAGCGTGTCGTCGATATGCTGGGCGTGGCTGTCGCCCGAATCGAGCACGGCAGCAATGCCGCCTTGCGCCCAGTTGCTGGCCCCGTCCAGCAGCTCGCCTTTGGAAACCACCACCACCTGGTACTTCTCGGCCAGGTGGAGCGCGACGGAAAGACCGGCCAGACCGCTGCCGAGGATGGCGACATCACACTTCATGATCGTGAGCAAAGCTGCTGTTGTGGAGGGAGACGGTGATTATAGCGGCATGCCGTAGGCATATCGTTTATATCGTTTCCGGCACAAGCGTGATGATTTTGCCCGCCCAAAACAAAACGGGCCGCGATTTTCGTCGGAGCCCGTTCATGTCATGCGACTGAGTGCCAGATCACTGCGGAATCACCGGCTTGACCTTGGCCGCGGCCTGCTTGGCGCGGATGCGTGCAGTTTCTACGCTGTCACCGGAAGCCAGGGCCACGCCCATGCGGCGGCGGGCGAAGGATTCCGGCTTGCCGAACAGGCGAATGTCGGCACCCGGGATGCGCAGCGCCTCGGCCACGCCATCGAAGGCGATGCCACGTGCATCATGCTGGCCGTAGATCACGGCGGAGGCACCGGGGCTCCTGAGGGCGGTATTGACCGGCAGGCCGAGGATGGCCTTGGCGTGCAGTTCGAACTCGCTCTGCACCTGGCTGACCATGGTGACCATGCCGGTGTCATGCGGACGCGGGCTGACTTCGGAGAACCAGACCATGTCGCCCTTGACGAACAGTTCCACGCCGAACAGGCCCAGGCCGCCGAGGTTCTCGGTGACCTTGCGGGCGATGTCGCGGGCCTTTTCCAGGGCGGCGCCGGGCATGGGGTGCGGCTGCCACGACTCGACGTAGTCACCCTTGACCTGGACGTGACCGATGGGGTCGCAGAAGCTGGTGATGGTGTCGCCGTTTTCGTTCAACGAACGCACCGTCAGCAGGGTGATTTCATAGTCGAAGTCGATGAAGCCTTCGACGATCACGCGGCCGGAGTCGACGCGGCCACCGGCGGCGGCGTAGTTCCAGGCGGCTTCGATTTCGTCGGGGCCGTCGATCTTGGACTGGCCCTTGCCGGAAGACGACATGACCGGCTTGATCACGCAGGGGAAACCGATCTGGTCAATGGCAGCCTTGAGTTCGTCCAGGCTGTCGGCGAAGCGGTAGGGCGAGGTTGCCAGGCCCAGGGTTTCGCCGGCCAGGCGGCGGATGCCTTCGCGGTTCATGGTCAGCCAGGCAGCGCGCGCGGTCGGGATCACGCGGGCACGGCCGGCTTCTTCCAGCTTGACCAGGGTTTCAGTGGCAATGGCCTCGATCTCGGGCACGATCAGGTCGGGCTGCTCCTGCTCGATCAGTGCGGCCAGGGCGGCACCGTCGGTCATGTTGATCACGTGGGCGCGATGGGCGACTTGCTGGCCAGGGGCGTTCTCATAACGGTCAACGGCAATGACTTCCACGCCCAGGCGTTGCAGGGCGATGATGACTTCCTTGCCGAGTTCGCCGGAGCCCAGCAGCATGACTTTGGTAGCGGAAGGAGACAGCGGAGTGCCGAGTCGGATTGGTTTTTTCATATCGGGGGGGAGTGTGTCAGCGGGGGGCGCTGATGCAGTGCGAGAATCGATCACGGGCGGACGATACCAAATCTTGCAGGGTTTGGACAGTCGCAATATACCTAGTTCTGGCAAGAAGTATCGGCGAAAAATTGCTTATTTTTCTTTTGGGAAATGAATTTTGGCTACGGTAGCGAAGCCGATCGAACAACGTCGGTCTTTTCTCGCGTTTTTGCAGCGAATGAACGCTACCGAGCACGTTTCCTGCGAGACGGGATTTTGGCTCTGGACGAGTTTGAATTGTTGCGCCAAATTCGGCTATCTCAACATAAAAGAGAATATCCATGTCCAAGACAGATCAACCGCCATTTCTTTCGAGCAAATCTGTGGCGCCCACCTTGCGCGCTGCCCTGCAGCCATACAGCCCTGAAGCAGAGGTCCCTGAATTAGTGAACGGTGTGGTGGAGCCTGGCGGCCATCTGCGAATGGGCGACGCGCTCTGCCAGATGAATCGAGAGCATGGCCTCATCAATGAGGATGTGAGCGCGCTGGAGGACCTTCTTGATCGCAGTCCTGCCGAGCCGATCCGGTTCGAATGATCGCACCCGTATTTATGGAGGCTGCCAGCCTTTGACACCGCCTGCAAGGGCGACCTGCTCAGTAGTCCAGCTCCAAGTCCAGCATCACCCCCGACAAGGCCTTCCCATGCGCATCCAGCGCCAGTGACCGGGTAACCCCTCCACCCAGCGCGCGTTGCATCACGAAGTTGAGTGCCCCCAGATGTGGCAGCGCGTGGCGCACCACTTCCCCACGGACCACCCCGGCAAAATGCACACGCACGCGTTCGGCCGTCAGGGTCCGCTCCAGCAGCGCATAGTCCTCCTGCCGATAGGCGATTACGGAGATATTCGATATGTCGCCTTTGTCTCCGGCGCGTGAATGAGCAATTTCTCTGAGCAGCATCTCAGGCCTCCTCGATGAAAACGGATGGATGCACCAGCGTGCGCGGCAGCAGCAGCGACAGCACGGCGATGACTTCGCGGGCCGACTTGGTGGCGCCGCCGCCACCGGCCGGGCCGTTGGTATAAAGCGTCTCGACTTCGTTGCCGATGCGGACCGCCTCTTTCATGCTGGCCGTTCGTCCCGTCACGCGCAGGCGGACTTCGTGCGGCTCGGGCGCATGCGCCGACATCTGTTCACCGGCAATGGCATTGATGCCGATCAGGTCCACGCGGAGTTCTTCAGTCTGTACACCCGTGAGCGCCAGCCGCTCGCGCACGATCTCGCCGGCCAGTTGCGCACGCGCTTGCGCGCCCGGCCCGGCATACGAGATCTGGCCTTCGCCAATGAAACTGTCGCGGTAGCCCAGCGTGGTCTTGAGCGTCTGCGGTCGCGCACGGCCACGGCCGCCGGTGACGGCGACGCGGTCCGGCCCGACTTCTTCGATGCGGACTTGCGAGAAATCGGCAATCACATCCGGCGTGAAGTAGGCGCTCGGATCATGGATCTCATAGAGCAATTGCTCCTTGCAGGTGCGGGCCGTGACTTGTCCTCCGGACCCTGCCACCTTGGTGATGACGGCACTGCCATCAGCCTTCACTTCACCAATCGGAAACCCCAGCCGCGCCAGTCCGGCCACGTCCTTCTTGCCGGGATCAGCAAAATAGCCACCGGTAATCTGTCCTGCGCACTCCAGCAAATGGCCGATGAGGGTGCCCTGGCCGAGCTTGTCCCAATCATCGGCGGCCCAGCCGAATTCGTGTACCAGCGGCGCCAGCACCAGCGCAGGGTCGGCCACGCGGCCGGTGATGATGACCTGGGCCCCGGCCTGCAGGGCTTCGGCGATGGGGGCGATGCCCAGATAGGCATTGGCCGAGATGAGGCGTTCACCGAGGGAAGCGACCGGCTGGCCATTGTCCTCGATGCGCCATGCGTCCTGCTGCACGGCCTCCAGCACGTCGTCGCCTGCTACGGCTGCCACCTTCAGTCCGCTCAGTCCCAGTTCACGCGCGATTTCGCGCACGCGTTGCGCCGCCGCCAGCGGGTTGGCCGCGCCCATATTGGTGATGATGCGGATGCCTTGGGTGGCACAGGTCTTGAGCACTGCATGCATGCGTTCGGCTAGCAGCGGGTCGTAACCCTTGCTCGGGTCTGCCAGCCGCGCTTGCTGGCCGATGGCGATGGTGCGCTCGGCCAGGCATTCGAAGATCAGGTAATCCAGCTGGCCGTGTTCGGCCAGTTCGGCGGCCGGCTCGATGCGGTCGCCTGAATAGCCGGCACCGGCGCCGATGCGCACGGTGCGCTGTGGATCTTGGGTCATGCGCTTCTCCAAAACAGGGTGTTGCACTTCCGGTGGCCCGCGCTCAGAACAGCGGGAACAGCCCCAGTACCACGCAGGCGATGGTCATCACCACGGAAGCACCGAAGAGGAAGGGGATGGTGTATTTCTGGTGGTCCGCCAGTTCGATCCCGGCCAGGCCGCATACGAGGAAGGTGGCGGGCGTGAGCGGGCTGACCGGGAAACCGGTCGTCATCTGGCCCAACAGCGCTGCCTGGGCCACCTGGATGGTCGGTACGCCCAGCATGTGGCTGACCTCGGCGATCACCGGCAGCACGCCGAAGTAGAAGGAGTCGGGATCGAACAGCAGCGACAGCGGCATCGACAGCACCCCCAGCACCACCGGAATATGGCCGGCCATCTCGGGCGGCACGAAGCCGACGGCGGTCTTGGCCATGGCTGAGAGCATGCCGGACTTGGTCATGATGCCGGTGAACACGCCGGCCGCAAACAGGATGCTGGCCATCAGCAGGGCCGCCTTGGCGTGGGCATCGATGCGCTCGCGCTGCATGGTCACGTCGCGATAGTTGATCATCAGCGCCAGCACCACGCCGATCATGAACATCACCACCGGATCGACCTTGCCGCTGATCATGACGCCCAGCACGAAGACCGTCAGCACGATGTTGGCCCAGAAATTCTGCGGGCGACGGATCTTCAGTTGCGCTTCGCTGAGCTCATGCTGCTGCACGAAACCCACCGTCGATCCCTTGCCCAGCCCGAGCCGGCGCTCTTCCTTCAGGCCCAGCAGATACGAGGCGATGAACACGAAGGCCAAGCCCACCAGCTGCACCGGCACCAGCGGCGTGAAGATGTCCGAGACCGGGATGTGCAGCGCCGCCGAGGCACGAATCATTGGCCCGGTCCACGGCAGGAAATTCACGCCTGCCGCCATCGAGGCCACGCAGGCCAGGATGCGCTTGTCGATGCCCAGCCGCGTGTACAGCGGCAGCATCGCCGGGATGGTGATGAGGAAGGTCACCGCACCCGAGCCATCGAGGTGGATCAGCAGCGCCAGCAGCGCCGTGCCCGGCACGATGCGGGTAGGGCGGCTGCCGACGGTCTTGAGGATGCGGCTGATGATCGGGTCCAGCATGCCGGCATCGGTGACGATGCCGAAGAACAGGATCGCAAAGACGAACATGCCGGCCACCGGCGCAATGGCGGTCACGCCCTGGACGATGAACTTCGAGGTCTGCAAGCCGAAACCGCCCACTAACGCGGCAATGATGGGAATGGCGATCAGCGCCACCAGGGGCGACATCCTCTTGGTGAGGATGGCCGTGAACAAGGATACGATCGTGACAAAGCCGAGCAGGGCCAACATGCGTGTCTCCGGTTTTTTTGATGTGATGTTCTTGTCGTGTCAGCACATCCGGCGCCGGTTTGTCCGTTTTTCTGCTTCAGCTTCTGTACATGATTCCGTACAGGGTGCGCGGATGTGAGCAGGGCGAGTGTAGGTGGCGGCCGATTTTGTTGTAAAGTCGCTTTTTTCGATTGATTGACCGGTTTTCCAGCATAATCCAATCCCGTTTTCCACCATGCACGCCAACCTCTCCACGCGCCTGCTGCACGCCTTCCTGGCCTTGGCCGACTGCCGTCATTTCGGCCATGCAGCCGAGCGCTGCCATGTGTCGCAGTCCGCCTTCAGCGCCATGATCCAGAAGCTGGAAACCGCGACCGGCGCGCGCCTGTTCGAGCGCGATACCCGCAACGTGAGCCTCACGCCCGAAGGTGAAGTCTTTGTCGAAGTGGCGCGCCAGCTGGTGGCGGACATGGAGGCGGCGCTGGCGGACATGAACGATTACGTCGCACGGCGCAAGGGCAGGGTGGCCATCGCGGCCTTGCCATCGCTGGCGGCAGGCTGGCTGCCGCCGGTGCTGGCGGCTTACCGGCAACGTCATCCGGGTGTGGCAGTGGAGTTGTTCGATGCCATCTCGGACCAGTGCCTGGACCTGCTGCGCCAGGGCAAGGCCGATATCGCCCTCACCGCGCCGGGCCCCAATCTGTTGGAGTTCACCACGCAGCCCCTGTGCGCCGACCCGTTCTACCTGGTCTGCCGCAAAGACCATGCGCTGGCCGGCAAGCGCCGCATCAAGGTGGCCCAACTGGCCGGGTGCGAAATGATCCACCTGGCGCGCTCCACCAGCGTGCGCCAGCATCTGGATGCCGTGCTGCGGCCGGGTGCGGTGATCCACACCGGGCTGGAGGTCGAGCACCTGGCCACCCTGGCGGCCCTGATCGAAAGCGGCCTGGGCGTGAGCGTGGTGCCGGAGCTGACGCTGTTCCAGTTCCGACTGCCCAATCTGGTGGCCATTCCGGTAGACGCGCCCGGGCTGGTGCGGCCGCTGCTGATCGTCACGCCCAAGGAGCGCAGCCTGTCCATCGCTGCGCAAGGCTTGCTGGACCTGGTCCAGGCCAAGGCGCGTGCTGAAGGCGCAATCCCCGCGCGGCGCGGCCGCAAACCACAGGCTTCCTAGAACAATTCCATGGCCGGCAAGTCCGGCTCGCGCACCAGGTGACGGTGCTCCTGTTCCACGTAATCGACGACTACCTGCGCGATCACCGTGGCCGCCTCATGCGCGGGCAGGATCACCGTGGTCTCGCCCGCCATTTGGGCCAGGGCCGCATTGCGCCGGTCCACGGCGTACTGGACGCGCTCCACGCATTGCCGCACTACGTCCTGGAACTGCAGATGGCCCAGCATGTTGCCGGTGGTGGCGACCAGTTCCTCGCCGTGCGCCATCATCTGCGCGTATTGCTGGTCACCGGTATCGCGCACGTGCTCGAAGCTGCTGCGCAGCCTGCCCACGGCCTCGGCGGTGGCGGCGATGCGGTCGAGGTCGGCGGCCGATTGTGCGGTATTGCCGCCCAATTCGTCTTGCAGGGTCTTGCGCACTTCCGAGAGCGTGGTGCGAATCCGAGCCGCTGCGGTATGCGAATTGGCCGCCAGGTTGCGCACCTCCGAGGCGATCACCTTGAATGCCGCGCCTTGCGGGCCGGCACGGCTGGCCTCGATGGCCGTGTTGATCGACAACAGGTGCGACTGCGTGCTGATGCCTTGAACGCTCTGCGCCAGATCCGAGAGGTTGTCGATCTCCACGGCAATGCGGCCGATGCTCTCGACGTCGCGGCGCATGCGTTCCGGCAGGCTCTTGAGGAATTCCGTCATGGCGACCAGGGCATCGACCGTTTCCAGCATCTCGTCGCGTACGCGTTCGTTTTCCTGGCTGGCGCGCTGCATGCGCTCCAGCAGTTGCGCAGAGCGGTCGCACAGGGCGCGCGCTTCGCTCATGATGGCCAGCGAGGAATTCTCGGTCTGCTCCACCGCACCCTTGAGGCGCACGGCGATTTCTTCGTCGAGTTGCATGCTGGCCACCAGGGCGGCCTGGCAGGTCGGTGCCGGTTCCACCGGCATGTGCGGCTGGGCGCGTACCCGGGTGCGCAGGGCGTGGATGATTCCCATGTCAGGCTCCCGGCAGCACCTGTTTGACGATCTTGAGCAGCTCGGCGCCCGGCACCGGCTTGACCATCCAGCCGCTGGCCCCGGCACTGCGGGCTTCATCGCGCTTGGCCTGCTGGCTCTCGGTACTGAGCACCAGGATGGGCGTGAAGCGGAAACCCGGCAGGGCGCGCGCCTTGCCGATGAATTCGATGCCGCCCATGTTGGGCATGTTGATGTCGGTGATGATGAGATCCGGCTTGGGCGCCTGGCCCAGGCGGGCCAGGGCGGCCGCACCGTCGTTGGCGGTGATGACCTTGAAGCCGGAAATTTCGAGATTGTTTTTCAGGCTCAGGATCATGGTGCCTGAATCGTCCACTACCAGGATGGTCTTGCTCATTTGGGTACTCCTTGCTGGTTGATGCTGCTTGTCTGGTTTGCCCGGGTCGTTGGCGGCGCAGGCTGCTCAGTGCTGCGGCAGGGCCGCGCGCAGCCATTCGCTGAGTTCCGGCGCGCCCGGCCAGGCGCTGATGCTCGCTGCCCCCGCCATCAGCACCTGCAGGCAGGCCGCATGCACATGCTCGCAGGCGGAAAGGTCCACCGGGGCCGCCGGATGGCCGGCCACCAGGGCCAGCAGGGCCTCGGCATCTTCCACGGCCAGTACGCCCGCACAGTGCAGGGTGTCGTCCTTGAATTCGATCGTCATTTCAGCAGCTCCTTGGGGTTGAGGACCATCAGCACCGAGCCGTCGCCCAGCAGGGCCGATCCGGCATAGGCCGTGAGGCCGGCGAGCACGCCCGAGAGCGGCTTGAGGATCACTTCCACCACCTCCCGGAAGTCATCGATCACCAATCCCAGGTACTGCCCGTGCACGCGCAGGATCAGGGTCGCCCATTCGTCGTGCTCGTTGCAGCGCTGCGGGGTGTCCAGCCCGAGCAGGCTGTTCAGTTCCAGCAGCGGCACGATGCGCCCGCGCAGGACGGCGGCATTGTGCTGCTTGATGCGGTGCACGTCGGCGGCCGGGACGCGCACCGTTTCCACCACCGCTTCCATCGGCAGGCCGTACTGCACGCCGCCGGACTGCACGATCATCACGTTGGTCACCGCCATCGACAGCGGCAGCGACAGTTGCAGGCGGGTGCCCTGGCCGGCCTGGCTCTCCAGCTGCACGCTGCCGTGCAGGCGCTCGATGGCCGTGCGCACCGCATCCATGCCCACGCCGCGTCCGGAGAGATCGGTGACGGCCTCGGCCGTGGAGAAGCCGGGCAGGAACACCAGGTTCACGGCTTCGCGGTCGCTCATCCTTTCCAGTGCCGCTTCATCCACCAGGCCGCGCGCATACGCCTTGCGGCGGATCACGGCGGGGTCGATGCCGCGCCCGTCGTCGGCGATCTCGATGACCACGCAATCGGCTTCCTGGCGTGCGCTCATGACCAGCTTGCCGGTGGCCGGCTTGCCGGCGGCGCGGCGTTCTTCGGGCGTTTCCATGCCGTGGTCCAGCGCATTGCGCACCAGGTGAACCAAGGGGTCGGCCAAGGCCTCGATGACGTTCTTGTCGGCCTCGGTGGTCTCGCCTTCGAGCAGCAATTGCACCTCCTTGCCCAGCTTGCGCGCGATGTCGCGCACCAGGCGCGGGAAGCGCTGGAACACGAAGGACACCGGCATCATGCGCACCTGCATGATGGCATCCTGCATCTCCTCGACGATGCGGTTGATGACCGCATGCTGGGCCCGGATATCGCGGCCCAGTTCGCGCTTGCCGTACTGGTTCTCGGCACGGGAGGCCAGGTAGGGCAGGCCGTTGCGGGCCACCACCATCTCGCCGATCAGGTTCATGAGGCGGTCCACCTTTTCCTGTTCCACCTTCAGGACCCGCGCGCCATTGCTGTCCTCGGCGCGGCGACCGAAATTGACGGGAGCCTCTCCCTCAGCCGCTGCGGGCGTGACTGCCGCCGTCGCCGGGGCCACAGCCACCGCGGCCGGTGGGGCGATCTCTGCGGCGATCATTTCTTCTTGCACCTCCGCGTGTGCGCTCACCTCGGCCATCGACTGCACTTGCGCATGTTGCTCTATCCAGGCCACCACCGGCGCCACGCTCGACAGCGCCAGGGCTTCCTCGGCGCAGACTTCCAGTGCAGGCAAGACATCCAGGCGTCCGATGGCGCGCATGCAATTGGCGATGGTCGTCACGGCGGCCTTCAGATGGCCAGGAACCCAAGGTGCGCCTTCGAGCGCCCACAGTGCATCGTTCTGGGTCTGCACGATCATCAGCGCATCGTTGGCCCGGGTCTGGTCCTTGACTTCGATGGCCGCCGCCGGCAGGGCGGTGATCCAGAACTGCCCCGGCACGTAGCGGAAATGATCATCCAGCAGGCTGCGGTCAGCCGTGGCCACTGCCTGGAACACCAGGTTGGCGCGATAGGCATCCAGCTCGGCCAGGGCAGGCCAGGCGCTGCCGGGCACCACGCGGCGCCACAGCACGCCCGGCATCTGCGCGGCCAGGCGCAGCGGGTCCTCGCCCTTGAAGAAGCATTCCGGTTCCGGTGTGTATTCCACCCACAGCAGGGTCTCGCCGTTGCGGGCGGCATCGGCCCACGCCATGCGCAGGCTGGCGGGCACCCGGGCCAGGGCCTCGGTCATGCGGCTGCGGGCGGCTTCTTCAGCCGCGCGCTGGCTCGCCTGGTGGGCATCCTGACCACCGCCCTGGGCCAGCTGCATCCCGCAGCGCTGGCGCAGGCGGGCCACCAGTTCAGCGCACGGGGCAGCCTGGGCCGGGTCCGGCTGGCCGGCCAGTTCGATGTCGTCGAACTGGCGTGCCACGAAGTCCATGGCTTCCAGCAGCAGGTCGGCCATCTCGCGGTCATAGGCGACCTGGCCGTCGCGTACCGCACTCATCAAGTCTTCGGCCGCATGCAGCACCCGGAACATCTCGGGAAACTCGAACAGCCCGCAGTTGCCCTTGAGCGTATGCACCACCCGGAACAGGGACTCCATCAATTCAGGATCGGCCGGCTGGCGTTCCAGGGCCAGCAGGCGGCTGGCGATCTCCTGCAGGCCGTCGCGCGACTCCTGCATGAATTGCAGCAGCAGGGGAGAGAAGGCGGTCGTCATTGCGTTTCTCCCAGCATCAGTTTGACGTTGCGCAAGAGCGGCACGGGGCGCGCCGGCTTGACGATGTAGAGATTGGCGCCGGCCTCGAAGGCCTTGCGGCGATCGCATTCCTGGGCTTCGGTGCTGACCATGATGGCCGGTGCCTGGGGGATGTCGTGCTGGCGCAGGGCGCGCAGGAAGGAGTAGCCATCCATTTGCGGCATGTTGACATCGACCACGTACAGGTCGAAGGGCTGCTGGCCTTCGGCACAGGCGGCCAGCGCCGTCTCCAGCGCCTCCAACCCGTTGCTGGCTTCGCGCACGGTATAGCCGGCGTCCTCGAAGATGGCCCGTTCATACAGACGGACGGTGGCAGCATCGTCCACGATGAGGATATGTTTCATGCTTGCTCCAATGGCTTCTGGTAGACGATCGCTTGTGCAAATTTGCGGATCGCAAACAGCGATGAGATGCGGCTCATCGACTCCGAGTGGCCCAGGCAGATGAAACCGCCCGGGCGTAATACGTCATAGAAGGCTTCAGCGGCACGGCGGCGCGAGGCGTCGTCGAAGTAGATCAGCAGGTTGCGGCAGAACACCAGGTCGTAGTTGCGGTAGGCTGCCACTTCGGCGCGTTCGTTCAGGTTCACGCGGGTAAAGGCCACGACCTCGCGCAGGCTGCGGTTGATGCGCCAGTTTTCCCCCTCGCGGGTGAAATACTTCTGCAGCCAGGCGGCCGGCAGCTGGTGCACCGCACGCGGCGAATAGAGGCCGGCCTCGGCCTGGGCCAGGATGCGGGTGTCGATGTCCGAGGAGACGATCTCCACATCCCAGCGTGCCAGTTCCGGCCAGCGTTCCAGCAGGTACATGGCCACCGTGTAGGCTTCCTCGCCGGAAGACGACGGCATGATCCAGATGCGCATCGGTTCGCCGCGCGGCTTGCGCGCCACCAGCTCGGGCAGCATCGACTGCACCATGCAGTCAAACTGGTAGTGCTCGCGCATGAAGTAGGTCTCGTTGACCGTCATCTCGTTGACCAGCCGCTGCCATTCGCGGCCAGAGGTCTCGAAGCGCAGCAGCGAGAAGTACTCGCGGAAGTCGGCACAGCCTGCTGCCTGAATGCGGTCGATGAGGCGCTTGTCGACGAAGTAGCGTTTGGTCGATTCGAAGTGGATGCCGCTGCGGCGGTAGAAATATTCACGGAAGCGCTCGAAGTCTTCGGCGCTGATGTTGCTGGTGGGGGCTTCTGCAGAAACGTTCATTACGCGCCCCGTCCAAGCCGGTTCAGCAGCAGGCGCCCGGCAAACGTGATGTAGGGCTCGTCGGCAAAGCGGCGCATGAGCGTGGTCACCGGACCGATGGCCGCCGGCGTGCCGATGGTGGTCAGCACTTCCAGCGCGGCACCGCAGACGTTGACATCGGTCTCGGCATCGATCAGTTGCAGCAGCCAGTCTTCCACCCGCGCATGGCGCAGCGTGTCGAGGATGCCTACGGCCAGGATGCGGATATCGGTTTCGGGATCAATGAGCATGTGCGCAATCACGGGAGCCACCTGTTCGGGCATGCCGCGCAGCAGGTCGATGGCGGCGTTGCGTAGCCAGGCGTCCTCGCTGCGCAGGCAGCCGGCCAGGGCTTGCACGGCCTCGTCGCCGGGCGTGGCCGCCAGTGAATCGAGCAGGGCCGTGCGCACGGCCAGGCTCGATTCGCGTTCCAGGGCATCGAGGATGACCGGTACCGCCTCCGGCTGTCCGGCCAGGATCTGGGCCGCACTGCGGCGCAGCGCCGGGTCCGCCGCCTGCAGGCTGGCCAGGGCCGTGGCGCGGGCCACTTCCGGGATACTGGCGCTGGGCATTCCTGTGGACTTGTTCAAGGGCATGATGAGTTCCGTATCGGTGTGATTCGTATCAGGTGAGGGGACACAGCCACTGGATCAGCTGGCCTGCAATCCGGTCGGCCGGCAGTACGCTGCTGGCGCCGCCACGGCGGATCAGTTCGGCCGGCATGCCGAAGACCACGGCGGATTGTTCGCTTTCGGCGATGGTGCGTCCGCCGGCTTGCCGGATCTCGGTATAGGCCTCGGCCCCATCGCTGCCCATGCCGGTGAGCATGACGCCCACGATGGCCTGGGGCGGATACAGCTGCAGGGCGCTGGCCCCCAGCAACTGGACCGAGGGATGCCACAGCTGGGTCGCGTCCGGCGGGCGGCTGACCAGCGTGGGACGGCCGTTGCGCGTGGTGAAGATGCTGTCGGCACCGCCCTTGCAGACATAGACCGTGCCCGCTTCCAGCGGCATGGGCTGCGCCGCCTCGACCACGCGCAGGGCGCATAGCCGGCCCAGGCGCTCGGCGAAAGGCGCGGTAAAACTGGTCGGCATGTGCTGCGCCACCACCACCGGCCAGGGGAAGTGCGCCGGCAACTGCGGCAGGATGCGCTCCAGCGTGCGCGGCCCCCCGGTAGAGACTCCGATGACCACCACCCCCGGCTGGCGGGCGTCCAGCGGCGTCGAGGGGGCTGGTGCCACTGCCGCTGATCCGACAGGATCGGCCGGCCGTGCGATGGTGCGGGTGCGGACTGCGGTGCGCGGCGAAGGGGCCGGCGGCACTGCGTCGGGCCTGCTCACCTTGGCCTTGGCAGCGCCCCGTACCTTGGCCACCAGTTCGGTGCGCAGCACATCGATGCCCAGGCTGATGGTGCCGCCCGGCTTGGCTACGTAATCCACCGCCCCCAGGGCCAGGGCTTCGAAGGTCGCCAGCGCCCCCTGGGCAGTCAGGGAGGAGAGCATGATCACCGGCACCGGACGTTGCAGCATCATTTCCGCCAGCGCCGAGAGACCATCGAGTTCGGGCATGTTGATGTCGAGGGTGACGACGTCGGGCGCGAATTCCAGGTTCATGCTGACGGCTTCGCGGCCATTGCGGGCAAAGGCCACCGCAAAGCCACCGGCCTGCTCGAAGAGCTCGCCCAGCTGCTTGCGCATGAGGGCTGAATCGTCGACGATGAGCAGCTTCATCCTTCTCTCTCCTGTCCTTTCTCGTGCGTAGGCTTACGCGGCTTGTCCCATGCCGGCCAGCAGGGCCAGCTCTTCGCCTTCCACCAGGTAGCGGGGTTCCACCAGCTGGATCATGCGTTTCTGTTTCTCGATGTTGGCCATGCGCGAGAGCAGGCGCACCTGCTGGCTCGACAGCGAAGGCGCGGGCCCGATGGCGCGGCGTTCGATTTTGAGGACCTCGGCCACCGAATCGACGATGAAGCCGGTGCACACCTGGTCGATCAGGAACACCATGATGCGCTGGCGGTCACTGCGTTCCACCCGTGGCAGGCCCAGCCGCATGCGCAGGTCGATCACCGGCAGCACGGCGCCGCGCAGGTTGATGACGCCTTCCACAAATGTCGGGGCGCGCGGCACGTGGGTCAGTTGCTCCGGCACGCGCACGATCTCCTGCACGCTGTCGATGGGCACGCCGAATTCCTCCTCGCCGAAGCGGAACACCACGACCTGCTCCTCATCGTCGCTGCGGGTCTCGGGCTGCTTGTCCTGATTCATCTCGTTGTCCTCCAGCAGGGTTTCGATGGCCGGTTGGCGTAGCAGGCTCACCGCGTCGATCACCGACACCAGCCGCTTTCCGTTGTCCAGCCGGCAGATGCGGGCGATATCGGCCATCCCCTGGTCGCGCGCCAGCAGCGTGGGGACCGCTTCCACGGTGTTGAGCGGCACCCGCAGCACTTCGTTGACGGTATCGATGACCACTCCCACGGCGCCTGCCGAGTCCCCGGCCGCCGGGGCGACCACGGCGATGCGGCTGCTGTGGTCCTGCTGGCGCGGCAGCAAGCCGAACATGTGGCGCAGCGACACCAGCGGCAAGAGCCGGTTGCGCAGGGTCATGATGCCCAGCACGTGCGGCTCCGCATGCGGCACCTGCACGATGGTCTGCGGCATCTGCACGATTTCCTGCACGTCTTCGATGGCTACCGCATATTCCTGGCCGGCCACCATGAAGCTGACCAGTTGCAGTTCATCACCACCCTGGGCCTGCACGTCTTCGGTGCTGCCGCCATCCATGGCAGTCTGTCCGGCGCGCGTGCCGGTTGCGGCTTCGGCAAATTCGGCCGCCACCAGCCGGGCAAAATCCAGCACCATGATCATGGGGTGGCCGCCGACGTCCTTGATCAGCCCGGACAGCAGCTCGGTGCGCACCGAGGAGGCGATGCAGGCCACGTCTTCGATCTGGCGCAGGTCCACGCCGACCACGCTGGCCACGTGATCCACCACGAAGCCCAGCGGCTGGCCCAGGTCGATCACCACGGCACGGCTGGCATCGTCGGCCGGCCGGTCCGGCAGCCCGAAGATGCGGCTCAGGCTGACGATGGGCAGCACCTTGCCGCGCAGGTTGGCCAGGCCCAGCAGCGCCTGCGGGGCCAGCGGCACGTGCACCACTTCCGGCACGCGGATGATTTCCTGTACCGGCGCCATGTCCACGCCAAAGACCTCGTCGCCAACCGTGAAGGTGACGAACTGGCGCAGTTCGGTGTCGCCGGCGGCTGGCGGGGGCAGGTCGTCGTCGGCTGTGCCGGCGCAGGCCGGCGGCGTCGCTGCGCCGGGTGCAGGCGCGATGGCGGCCGGGGCCGTCTCGCGCTCGATGAGGGATGCGTCATTCATGTTGTGTGTGCCTTTCTCGGGTCCACGGGTTCACTGGAGCAGCGAGTCAGGTGCTTTGCAGCTCATCGGCCAGCGAGGCCACTTCCTCGACGGCGGCGGCCAGTTGCTCGGCCCCCTGGGACTGCTGGCGCGCGGCGGCAGCGGCTTCGGTGGCGGCACGGTCGGCTTCCTGGGCGGCGGCGGCAATCTGCTCGGTGCCGGTGCGCACCTGCACGATGGCCGCAGCGACCTCGCTGGCGGCCGACAGGATTTCCTGCGTGCCTTGCTCCACAGCGGCCACATCGCTTTCGATGCTGACCAGGGCGCTGGTGATGGCCTTGGCTTTTTCGGCTTCGCCGATGGCAGCGTCGGCAATTTCTTCCAGGTCGCGCTCGACCACGGCGATCTGGTCCTGCACTGCCTTGACCAGGTCCTTGATGTTGTCGGCATTGCCGGCCGAGTCGTGGGCCAGGTTGCGGATGTCGGTGGCGACCACCACGAAGCCCTTGCCGAACTCGCCGGCGCGGGCCGCTTCGATGGAGCCATTCACGGCCAGCATGTTGGTCTGGATCGAGACCGTGGTGATGGCATCGACGATCTTGTCGATGCGGCGCGAGACCAGGGCCAGGTCCTTGATCTGGCGAATCGAGGCGCGTGAGGCGTCCACCGAGTTGGCGATGCCGGCGATGAGCGAATCGACGGCCTTCTTGTTCTCGCCCAGCAGCGCCCGGATCGCAGTGGCGCGTTCGCCGCTGGTGCCGGCGCGTGCTTGTGCCACCTGCAGGCCGCGCGAGATCTGTTCGATGGCCGTGGCCGATTCTTCGGTGGCCACCGATTGCACTTGCGTGCCCTTGCGGATCTGTTCGATGGCCGACATGATCTGGGCGCTGGCGCGGCTGATTTCCTGTACGGCGGCCGAGAGTTCTTCCGCACTGGCGGCGACTTCCTCGGCGCTCTTGGCCACATCGGTGGAGTTCTTGAGGTCTTCGGACAGTTCCGACAGCGCTTGCGAGGTGGTTTCTGCTTCCGACAATGCCTGGCCTTGCTCGGCCACGGTCTTGGCGGATTCGACGGCGGCGGCCGATTGTTCTTCGGCGGCGGCGGCGATTTCCTGGGCGCCATCGAGCGCCTGCTTGGTGGCGGCGACCGACTGCTGGGCGCCTACGGCAATCTCTTGCACGCCGGCGACAATGACCTGGGCATCGCGGCGGATGTTGTCGAGCTGGGCGCTGATCATCTTGCCGCTTTCTACCTCGCCCAGGACGGTGGTAGCGGCCGCGCCGATCCCTTCGACCACGGCCTTGACCTCGCGCTGGATCTGGCCGACCAGTTCCTGGATCTGCTTGGCGCTTTTTTCCGAGGTCTCGGCCAGGGTGCGCACCTCATCGGCCACGACGGCAAAGCCCTTGCCATGCTGCCCGGCGCGGGCCGCTTCGATGGCCGCGTTCAGGGCCAGCAGGTTGGTCTGGTCGGCGATGCGGGCCACGGCCTTGACGATGTCGCCGATGTTGGCGGCCTGCTTTTCCAGTTCGGCCACCATGGTCACCGAGCTGGACTGGCGCTGGGCGGCAATGCCCACGTTGGTGACCAGGGTGGCGATATCGCCGCTGGTGCGGGTGACCTGGTTCTGCACGCTCAGCATGCGGGCCTGGCTTTGATCGGCATTCTGCAACTGGCGGCCGATGGCCTGCTCGACCTGGCGGAAGGCGGCCAGCGATTCCTGGGCGGCGCTGGAGGCCTGCTCGGCGCCGCGCGCAATCTGGTCGGAGGCGCTTTTCAGCTCTTCGGTGGCGGCAGAAGCCTCCGAGATGCCGGCGCTGAGTTCGGCGGTGGCGGCGGCGATGCGCTCGGCGGCCTGCTGCTGCTTGGCCAGGGTGCGGGCCTTCTTGCGCAGGGCATCGGCCTGGCGCGAAGTCGAGGCGGCCGCACGCTGGTCGGTTGCGCCCTCATAGTTGGAGTTCTGGATAGTCTTGACGAGCGCCATGTGCGCCTCCTGGAAAAAAATTGTGCTCAAACGGACGGTCTTGCAGGTGAAATGGTAGGGGGGGCTTGTTGCCCGGCGGAATCGGTTCTGGTCCTAGGAGATACATAGGAAATGTCCTAGGAAAACCGAGCAGTCCGGTTTCGCTTGCCTAGTCCTGATCGGCCGTGTTGACGCCTTGACCATGCGTACAGGACCGCGCTTTGCGCATGGCGAATGCGAAAGCAAGCGTGCTGCGGTCAACGGGCGCTGTTGCGTACAAAGGATGGGGTGGAAAGTCGCCGCACTGGCGTGCCGGGCGGCAGGAGCGGGAACAGAGAGGGCGGGGGAAGTTGCGCGAAGGGATCAGGAAAAACGGCTGCAGCTGCTACTGGAGGAAGGCTCAGGTCTGCCGTTCCACCAGGTTGTTCTTGACGGCCCACAAGACCAGCCCGACCACGTCGCGTACGCCGATGCGGTCCATGATCTGGGCGCGGTGGGCGGCGATGGTCTTTTCGCTCAGGTCCAGTTCGTAGGCGATTTCCTTGGTGGTCTTGCGATGGGCAATCATGGCCAGGATCTGGTGCTGGCGCGGCGTGAGCGGATCGGCCTGGGCCTGCCGGGCGGGCCCCGTGTAGAGGCAGTGGCTGATCATCGACTTGGCCACGGCCGGGGTCAGGTAGCACTCGTTGCGGGCCACGGCCTGCAAGGCGATGTCGAGTTCGGCGGGATTGGATTGCTTGAGCAGGTAGGCAGCCACCCCCATGCGCATCACCTCGGCCAGCAGCTCGGCATCGGGCGGGTTGCCGACGATGACCACGCGGCTGGCAGGGCATTTGCTGCAGATATCGGCCAGCAGGGCCAGGCCCTTGCGGGTGTCGGTGGAGAGATCGAGGATGACTGCGTCCGGCGCCACGCTCTGGATCACATGCAGGGCCACGGGTCCGGCTTCCACTTCGCCGATCACCTGCTGGCCTTCCAGCTTTTCGATCAGGCAGCGCAGGCCGGCGCGCATCATGATCTGGTCGTCTACCAGGACTATGTTCATGGTGAGGATCCCCCGCTCTGCAAGTTATGGTACGGCGTCCCTGGAAGCGGTTGGAAGCGGTTGGAAGCGCAGTGAATGAGCACGCGCGCAGACCTTGGGATGCCTGTTCTCAGTAGTGAATTTACTAGATTATCATCCTCATTTCAATCAAATATAACGAATATACGACAATTTATCAAAAATATGATTTTTGATGAAAATGATCTGGTCAATTTGTTCAGGTTTCGCAGGGCACAAACTTCGGGCGTTCCTGCACCATGAAAAAAACCGGGCGCAATCATGATTGCGCCCGGTCCGGTAAGGCTTCGCGCTGCGCCATCCTGCCTAGAGGCCGGACGGCGAGCACGTTACTGCGAGATTACTCGTGGATGTTGTTGTGAACGGTTTCCTTCACGAACAGCAGGCCGATCACGACGGTGGCCACCGAGATCACGATCGGATACCACAGGCCGTAGTAGATGTCGCCCTTGAAGGCCACCAGCGCGAAGGAGGTGGTGGGCAGCAGGCCGCCGAACCAGCCGTTGCCAATGTGGTAGGGCATGGACATGGAGGTGTAGCGGATGCGGGTCGGGAACATTTCGACCAGGCAGGCGGCGATCGGGCCGTAGACCATGGTCACGTAGATCACCAGGATGAACAGCAGCAGCAGGACCATGGGCTTGTTGATCTGGTCCGGATCAGCCTTGGCCGGATAGCCGGCAGCCTTGATGTCGTCAGCCAGGGCCTTGGACAGTTCCTTGTCCTTGGCGGCGGCCTCTTCCTTGGACAGGCCGGCGGCATCATACGAGGTGATGACGCGGTCGCCGATCTTGACGGTGGCCACCGAGCCCGGGGCACCGGCCACGTTCTGGTAGTTCACCGAAGCAGCCGACAGCTTGGCCTTGACGATGTCGCAGGACGAGGTGAACTTCTTGGTGCCGGTCGGGTTGAACTGGAACTGGCAGCTGGCCGGGTCGGCGGTGACGATCACCGGGGACTTTTGCAGGGCGGCTTCCAGCGCCGGGTTGGCGAAGTGGGTCAGGCCGTTGAAGATCGGGAAGTAGGTCACCGCGGCAATCAGGCAGCCACCCAGGATGATGGGTTTGCGGCCGATCTTGTCGGAGAGCGAGCCGAAGAACAGGAAGAAGGGCGTAGCCAGCAGCAGGGCTGCAGCGATGAGCAGGTTGGCGGTCGGGCCATCCACCTTCAGGGTCTGGGTCAGGAAGAACAGGGCGTAGAACTGGCCGGTGTACCACACCACGGCCTGGCCGGCGGTCAGGCCAACCAGGGCCAGGATGACCAGCTTCAGGTTCTTCCACTGGCCGAAGGCTTCGGTCAGCGGTGCCTTGGAGGTCTTGCCCTCAGCCTTCATCTTCAGGAAGGCCGGCGACTCGTTCATGGACATGCGGATCCACACCGAGATGGCCAGCAGCAGGATGGAGACCAGGAAGGGAATGCGCCAGCCCCAGTCGGCGAAGGCGGCTTCACCCACCGAGGTACGCACGCCCAGGATCACCAGCAGCGACAGGAACAGGCCCATCGTGGCGGTGGTCTGGATCCATGCGGTGAAGGCGCCGCGGCGGCCTTCCGGTGCGTGCTCGGCCACGTAGGTGGCCGCACCGCCGTATTCACCGCCCAGCGCCAGGCCCTGCAGGATGCGCAGGATGATCAGGATGATCGGGGCGGTGATGCCGATGGAGTTGTAGTTGGGCAGCACGCCGACGATGAAGGTCGAAGCACCCATGATGAGGATGGTCACCAGGAAGGTGTACTTGCGGCCGACCAGGTCACCCAGGCGGCCGAACACCAGCGCGCCGAAGGGACGCACGATGAAACCGGCGGCGAAGGCCAAGAGGGCGAAGATGAAGGCGGTATTGGGGTCGGTGCCGGCAAAGAACTGCTTGGCGATGATGGCCGCCAGCGAGCCGTACAGGTAAAAGTCATACCATTCGAAAACGGTGCCTAGCGAAGAGGCGAAGATGACTTTCTTCTCCTCCGGGGTAATGCCGCGCGCAGTCGTATTGACTGATGCTGTGGTCATGTTTGTCTCCTTGGTTTTAATGAATGTGCTACTGCATGGACTGCGACCAGGTACTCAGGGCAACAGGGCAACAATGCAACAGATGGACCAATGGGGCGTTATGCAAGAACGCACCGGAGAACGAGCATGAAGAGCATGCAGAGCATGAAGAATCGACTCCCCTCGCTTCCCCGTCTGACACAAACCGCGATATTGGCTTCGCATTGCTTGCGTAAGGACCCACTTGTCCATGCGGCGAGTGTGCGACGCCAAACTTACGCAGGACTTGCTCCAAACTTACACAAGCTTACAGCGCAGCAAGCCCGTTTCTGGTTGCGGCGCAGCAGGCAGAGGCGCATCCGTCAAGGCTTTGCAGGGTGATGAGCTTATTGCGCCGCAGCGACTGCCCGCGGCGGCTCGCCTCTTGGGGAAGAAGGTCAAAAATTTTTTTCTGTCAGGAATCACGAAAGGCAAGTGAAGCATCTTGCCTGGCATGCGGGTCAGCGGCCTGCCCATCGGGGCGGGAAGGCAGCGGGGACGGCGGTGACAGGGCGCTGCAAACCGCCCCGTCACCGGACTAGCTCACTCCATCAGGCCAGGGCAGTGGCCGGTGCCGGCTGTGCGGCCGGAGTCGGCAGGCTGTCGCCTTCCAGCAGCGCCTTGACCACGCGTTCGCCCAGGCCCAGGCCAACGCTCATGCCGATACCGGTATGCATCAGCACTACCGAGGTGTGGTCGTCGATGGCCAGGGCCGAGAACGGGCCCGGTCCCTTGCTGCCGTAGACGCCTTGCCAGCGCTCGATGACCTGCACGCGCGAAGCCAGCGTATGTTCGACCAGGCCGATCAGGAGTTCATCGATTTCCTCACTGTTGAACGGGGGCGAATCGGTGCCGTAGTGATGCGAATCGCCGACGATGAGCTCCTGATACGGGGTCGGGCTGACCAGCAGGTGAATCCCGTGCTTGTTGAGCAGCGGGGCCTTGGCCTCGATCTCGGCGTGTACCGCGCGGGCCGTCGGCAGGTCCGAGAAAGCGCCGTAGTGGGTGCAGGACAGGCCGGTCAGCACGGCATGGGTCAGCGGTACCGTTTCCTCGGTCTTCAGGCGCAGCATCTGCAGGCGGCACTGCTTCAGGTTCATCGGCTGCAGGCGGTCGGCGAAGAGCGTCAGGTAATCGTGGCCCGAGCACACCACCACGCGCTCGGCGCGGAATTCTCCGGCCGTGGTCGAGAGGCGGCCGTCGGCGGTGCCATGCACCAGGGTGTTGAAGCGGAAATGCACGCCCTGCGAATGCAGGTAGGCCACCAGGGCCGGCATGGCTTCGCGCGAATACAGCTGCAGGTCTTCGGTGCCGTGCAGGGCCGAGCGATGATGGCGGAAACGGCCGTTGTAGAGCGCGTCCAACTTGTCGCCTTCGAGCAGGGAGGCGCGGTAGTCGTACTGGCGCGCACGCACGGTCATGAATTCCAGCAGCACGTCGTGCTCGGCCTCGCTGCGGGCAAACAGCAGGGTACCGGCTTCACGGGCGCTGAAGTGGGCGCGCGCGGCCAGGTGCAGCCAGAGGGCGCGGCTTTCGCGGGCCAGGTCCAGCATGATGCCGGGCGGCTGGCCGGTCACCAGGCCCATGCCGAAGTTGCGCACGGAGGCGCCCAGGGGCGTGCCGGTACGTTCGAAGACGGCCACCTTGAGGCCACGCTTGACGGCGGCGTAGGCGTGGGCCAGGCCGAGGATGCCCGAGCCGACCACGGCCAGGTCGAAGTGCTGCGGATCGTGTTCTGAGAGGGAATTGTTCATGGGAAGTGCTCCATCGGAGTCAGTGGCGAGATGTTGTGCGGCGTCTTGTGCGGGGACGCTCTGGCGGCGTCCTGCGGTCCTCTCCGTACGCCGTCACGGAGCGGCCCGAAGGTCTCGGGCCCGTGACGGCGCGGTATTGCGGGCAAGTCCTGGAATTACTGCTTCTTCTCCGACTTGCTTTCGTAACGCTTGCTCCACTCGGTCAGGATGCGGTCACGGCTGGTGCTGGCCCAGGTGAAGTCGTTCTTGATCAGGCGCTTTTCATAGTCGGCCGGCAGCAGCTCGTCCGGCTTGGCCACGCCAGGAATGGCGACCACGGCGAAGTTCTTTTCATACAGGGCCATGGCTTCCTTGCTGGCGGAGAAATCGGCCAGCTTCTTGGCAGCGTCCAGGTTCTTGGTGCCCTTGACGATGGCGGTGGCTTCGATATCCCAGCCCAGGCCTTCGGACGGCAGGATCACGTCGATCGGTGCGCCTTCCTTCTTGGTCTTGACGGCACGGTACTCGAAGGCGATGCCGATGGGGAATTCACCGGTGGCGGCCTGCTTGCAGGGCTTGGAGCCGGAGTGGGTGTACTGGCCGATGTTCTTGTGCAGGGCGTCCATGTAGGCCCAGCCTTTTTCTTCACCCATCATCTGCAGCCAGGCCGAGACATCCAGGTAGCCGGTGCCGGACGAGGCCGGATTGGGCATGACGATCTTGCCGGCATAGACCGGCTTGGTCAGGTCAGCCCAGGAGGTCGGCTTGGGCAGGCCCTGCTTTTGCGCTTCCACGGTGTTGAAGCAGATGGCCGAGGCCCACACGTCCATACCGACCCAGGCCGGCGGATTGGCGGCGCTGCGGTACTTGGCGTCGATGGCCGACAGGCCTTGCGGGGCGTATGGGGTCAGCATGCCTTCCTTGTCCAGCAGGGCCAGGCTGGTGGCGGCCAGGCCCCAGATCACGTCAGCCTGCGGGTTGGCTTTTTCGGCCAGCAGCTTGGCGGTGACGATGCCGGTGGAGTCGCGCACCCACTTGATCTCGATGTCCGGGTTGGCCTTCTGGAACGCGGCCTGGTAAGCCTTGATCTGGTCGGCTTCGAGGGCGGTGTAGACGGTCAGCGTGGTAGCGGCGTGGGCCTGGGCCGAGAACAGCAGGCCGGCACCGATCACCGATGCGAACAGGGAAAACAGCTTGGTTTTTTTCATGATGGCCTTCGTCAGTGAATGGCTGGGTTGAAAACGCGTCGGGGACGCAAGGTGGAGAAATCGTAGGGCTGCCGGTCCGGCTCAATGCGCACGTCCACGGCGCCAGGCCTGGGCTCGCGCCAGCCAGCGGCTGCCGGCCAGGTGCATGAAGAGCGAGGCCGCCGCCGAGGTCAGCAGGATCAGGGTGGACATGGCGGCCGCCGGGCCGACATCGCCGGCGTCGTCCATGTTCAACACCGCCACCGAGGCCAGCACCGTATCCGGGCGATACAGGAAGATCACCGCCGACACCGTGGTCATCGAGGACACGAACAGGTAGCGGAAGATCTCCAGCATCTGCGGCAGGCACAGCGGCACCGTCACCCGCAGGAAGGTCTGCAGCAGCGGCACCTTCAGCGACAGCGAGGCGGCTTCGAATTCAGGATCAAGCTGCTTGAGCGCGGTGACAGCGGTGAGATGGGCGGTGGTATAGAAATGCACGATGGAGCAGAGCACCAGCAGCGTCATGGTCCCGTAGAGGAAATTGAACGGGTTGGACGGATGGTTGAAGAACAGCAGGCTACCCAGGCCCAGCACCAGCCCGGGCACGGCCATCGGCAGGAAGCTCAGCATGCGCAGCAACGGCGAGAGCCAGGCCTGGCCACGCGTCTTTTCCATCAGCCAGGCACCGGTGAAGATGACCAGTGTCCCGGCTACGCTGGTGCCGCAGGCCAGTTTCAGGCTGTTCCAGTAGGCCAGCCAGCCGCCGCCGTCCATGTTGTCGAAGTCGTAGTGCTGCAGCGTGAGTTGCAGGTTGTAGGGCCACAGCTTGACCAGGGAAGCCCCCATGGCCACCACGATCATCATCAGGATGGCCGCCGCGATCAGGGCCACCGCCAGCAGGTTGATGCCATCACGGCGCCAGTCGGGGCGGGGAACGTAAGCTTCGGAGCGGCTGCTCATGGTGGCGCGCTGGCGGCGCTGCAGCCAGGCGTCCAGGGCAAAGGTCAGCAGTGCCGGCACCAGCAGCAGCAAGCCGATCAGGGCACCGCGTCCGAACTGCTGCTGGCCGACCACCGCCTTGTAGGCTTCCACGGCCAGCACGCTGTAGGCGCCGCCGGTGATCTTGGGCACGCCGAAGTCGGTGATGGTGAGCGTAAACACCAGGCACAGCGCACCGAAGATGCCGTAGCGCGTCGCCGGCAGGGTGACGGTGGTGAAGATGCGCCAGCGCGAGGCCCCCATGGCGTTTGCGGCGTCGTAGAGGCGGCCATCGGCCTGCGACAGCGCCGACAGCAGGATCATCATGGCGTGCGGGAAGGTGTAGAACACTTCACCCAGCAGGATGCCCCAGAAGCCGTAGATGCTGCCACCCATCCACTCCTTGAACAGGCCCTGGTTGCCGAACAGGTAGATCAGCGCGATGCCCGGCAACAGCGACGGCGCCAACAGCGGCAGCAGGCCGATGCCGCGCCACAGGCCCTTGAAGGGAATGCAGGTGCGCTGCAGGGCGTAGGCGAACATATAGGCCAGCGGCACGGTCACTACGGCGGTCACCGTTGAGACCCACAGACTGCGCCCCAGCATGGGCAGGAAATTGATATTGGCGAAGAGCGTCACGAAAGGCTGGCTGCCCGCCCAGCTGCCCTCGGGCGTCAGGACAGCTTGCGCCAGGATGAACAGCAGCGGTCCGCCCAGACCCAGCAGGAGCAGGGCCAGCAGCAGGCATTTCATCGCGCCGGGCAGCCACTGGCTGTGGTCTGTCAGGGAACGCCGCGCCGCCGGGGCGCCAGCTTGGGTGCGATCGCGAGCCAGGGCAGGCATGGGGGAGGTGGGCGGCAAGGAAGATTGCATCGTCATGAACGGTCCGGCTCAGGCAAAGACCTGCAGGGCCTGGCGCGGCAGCGCCACCCACAGGCCTTCCTGGGCGTGCAGGTCGGCCAGGCGCTCATGCGATTCGCCGCTGACATCGGCCAGCAGCGTCTGGCCCGGCAGGGCGTCGGCCGCCAGGGCCAGGCGATAGCGGTTGCCCAGATAGATGCGATCGATCACGCGGGCCTGGAAGCGGTTGGCGCAGGACTCGGTGGCAAACAGTTCCACGGCTTCGGGGCGGCAGAACAGGCGGCCGGTTTGCAGCTCCGCTTCTTCCGGACGGATTTCGAGGCGCAAGGCGCCGACCGTGACCTGCGAGCCCGAGATGCGCGAAAACGGCAGCCAGTTGGCGTGACCGATGAAGTCCGCCACGAAGGGCGTGGCCGGGCGGCGGTAGATCTCGGCGGGCGTGCCGAACTGTTCGATGCGGCCATGCTGCATGACGGCGATGCGGTCGGCCATGACCATGGCTTCTTCCTGATCGTGCGTGACCATCAGGGTGGTGATGCGGAACTGCTTCTGCAGGCGGCGGATTTCCAGTTGCAGGTGTTCGCGCACCTGCGCATCCAGGGCCGAGAGCGGTTCGTCGAGCAGCAGCAGCGAAGGCGAGGGGGCCAGCGCGCGCGCCAGCGCCACCCGTTGCTGCTGGCCGCCGGAAAGCTGGCCGGGATACTTGGATTGGCTGCCTGCCAGGCCGACCATGGACAGCATCTCGGTCACGCGCTCCTGGCGTGCCTGACGCTTCATGTTGCGCAGGCCGTAGGCGACGTTGTCGGCCACGCTCAGGTTCGGGAAGAGGGCGTAAGACTGGAACAGGATGCCGTAATCGCGCGATTGCGGCGGCAGGTCGGAAATATCGCGGCCAGCGGCGAAGAGTTGACCGGCATCCTGGCGCTCCAGCCCGGCGATGGTGCGCAGCAGGGTGGTCTTGCCGCAGCCCGAGGGACCCAGCAGGCAGACCATCTCGCCCCGACGCACTTCCAGCGAAACGCTGTCGAGTGCGGTGAAGGCGCCGAAGCGCTTGTCGATGCCGCGCACCGACAGGAAACGCTCGCCGGCATCGGCTTCATCAGTCGGGCAAACCGGCATCGCGAGGGTGGCGGCGGAAGAGGGTGTCTGCATCATTTCGGAGGGTGTCCAGCTGGTTCGCGGTGTTGCCCAAAGGCAGTCCCCATGCGGGCTTTCGCCGGATGGGCCGGTCCGTTCAAAGGCAAGCGGATGGTACGGCCCAAATATGACTGCTGGATGACACCCCCTGCTGTGATAGCGGGCCGGAATCCTTGCTATAGATTGAAGCTATGGATCGTCATCGCAGCTCCCGCGGCAAGGGAATCCGGGGCCCGCAATGCGGTCCAAATTTGTCCTGATCCTTCATTGACGCCTTGCGGCCAGTGAAGCAAGATCGCTCAGCACTCAGGAGGAGAACATGAACAAATACGGTAGGCCCGCCCGTCGGCCGGGGGTACGCCTGGCGATGTCGGGCGTCGGCATCGCTGCCATGCTGGCGGCCTGCTCGGCACCGGAGAGCACCCAGCAGGAGCGCGATGCCCTGGCGCGCTCGCTGATCGAGCAGAAGAAGACTACCGAGGACGCCACCTCCACGGCTACCACCGTCGACGGCTACAAGGTGGACCTGGCCAAGCGCATTTCCCAGGTCAACTTCACCAGTGTCTACGTGGAGCGCCCGCAGGCCTTGCTGCGCTCGGTGATCGTCATCAAGTACGTGGTCGATGGCGACGGCAACCTGGTCAAGAGCGAGATCCTGCGCAGCAACCGCGACAAACACGCCGAATCCAGCGCCCTGGACAGCCTGAAATCGGCCGCGCCCTTTCCCAAGCCGCCACCGGCGCTGCTCAAGCAGGGCCGCATCGAGCTGTCGGAGAGCTGGCTGTTCAACAACGACGGCCGCTTCCAGTTGCGCAGCGTGGCCCTGGCCCAGATGGACCGCTAGCGGCAGCCCTGCCAAAGATGCCTCGCGGCATTGGCATGTGTATAATGTCGCGCGAGCACGACGGTATGCGTTGTGTCTCCCGGGCCTGACGGGCCTGCGCCGGATCAGGGCGAACGCGAGTTCGCCTTTTTTCTTATGGGCGCGCAGCAGCGGCAGTCTGCGCTGAACCCTGCTGTCCTTCATTGACCAGATCGTTTATTGATTGGCTATACATGTTTGATTTCATTCGTACTCACCAGCGCCTGATGCAGTTCCTGCTGCTGCTGTTCATCTTCCCGTCGTTCGCCTTTTTCGGCCTGGAAGGCTACAGCCGCCTGACCGACGACAACGGCGTGGCCAAGGTGGCCGGCCAGACCATCACCAAGGAAGAGTGGGATGCCGCGCATCGCCAGCAGCTCGAACGCATGCGCCAGGTGTACGGCAATCAGTTCGACAGCAAGATCTTCGATAGCCCGCAGGCGCGCCGCGCCATCCTCGACAACCTGATCGCCCAGCGCGCCCTGGGCGCCGAAGTGGTGGCCAGCAAGCTGGTGGTGCCCGACCAGGCGCTGCAGCAGAGCATCCTGCAAATCCCCGGCCTGACCAAGCCGGACGGCAGCTTCGACAATGAACAGTACCGCGTGCTGCTGGCCGCCCAGGGCATGACCCAGAAGTCCTACGAAGCCGGCCTGCGCCGCGAGATGGCCCTGCAGCAGCTCAACGCCGCCATCCAGACCACCGCCTTCGCCCCCAAGACCGTGGCCGAAAACCTGTCCAGCCTGAACGACCAGGAACGCACGGTCCAGATGCTCAACTTCAAGCCGGACAGCTATGCTGGCCAGGCCAAGGTGACCGATGAGCTGCTCAAGGCCTATTACGACAAGAATGGCGCCCGTTTCGAGACCCCGGAACAGGCCGACATCGAGTACGTGGTGCTGGATGCTGCCGCCGTGGCGGCCCAGGCCAGCGTCACCGATGACGACATCAAGGCTTACTACGAGCAGAACCAGAAGCAGTACGCCACCGAAGAACAGCGTCGCGCCAGCCACATCCTGATCACCGTCAAGAAGGATGCCTCGGCCGCCGACAAGGCTGCCGCCAAGACCAAGGCCGAAGGCCTGGTGGCGCAGCTGCGCAAGAATCCGGGCGACTTCGCCAAGCTGGCCAAGGCCAATTCGCAGGATCCCGGCTCGGCCGACAATGGCGGCGACCTCGGTTACTTCAAGAAGGGCGCCATGGTCGAAAGCTTCGCCGATGCTGCCTTCAGGCTGAAGCAGGGCGAGATCAGCGATCCGGTCGAGTCCGAGTTCGGCTATCACGTCATCGAAGTGACCGGCATCAAGCCGGCGGCCGTCAAGCCGCTGGACTCGGTCAAGGCCGAGATCGGTGCCGAGATCAAGAAGCAGATCGCTGCCAAGAAGTACTCCGAAATGGCTGATCAGTTCAACAACCTGGTCTATGAAAACGGCGACAGCCTCAAGGCCGTCTCCGAGAAGCTCAAGCTGAAGATCCAGACCGCCTCCGGCGTGACCCGCAATCCCAATCCGGCCGCAGGCGCTGCGCCGTACAACAACGGCAAGTTCCTGGCCGCCCTGTTCACCGACGACGTGATCAAGGCCAAGCACAATACCGAAGCCGTGCAGACCGCCCCCAACACCCTGGTGGCTGGCCGCATGACCAGCTACAAGCCGGTGGCCAAGCGTCCGTTCGAGGAAGTCAAGGCCGATGTGCAGAAGGCCGTTCTGTTGGCCGAAGAGCAGTCGCTGGCGACCAAGGCCGGCCAGGAACGCCTGGCCCAGTTGCAAGCCAAGGATGATGCGACCGGCTTCAGCGAGGCCAAGGTAGTCTCGCGCGTGAAGTCCGAGGGCTGGACCCAGGAAGCCTTCAACGCCGTCATGAAGGCCGATACCGCCAAGCTGCCGACCTACGTCGGCGCCGAGACCCCGGGCCTGGGCTACCAGATCTACCGCATCACCAAGGTGGAACAGCCCAAGACGGTCGATGCCGCGCGCCGCAAGGCCGAGCAGGAGCAAATCACCGCCGCCTTGTCGCAGCAGGAAGCGCTGGGTTACCTGGACTACCTGCGCGAGAAGGCCAAGACCAAGCTCCTGAAGGGGGCCGCCGCCGTCAGCGCGGATGACGCCGCCAAGTAAGGTCAAAGGCAGGGCCCGCCTTTGGGGCAATGCGTGCACAGGGCGCACCGGGATCGTGAATCGGTGCGCAGTGTCGCCCCAAGGCGGGGAATTGTCGGCGTGACTGCCACAATTTACTAAAAAATTTACACGGGCCGCTTTTCCAGCGGCCCTTTTTGTTTCATCATGGACACCGGCGCTGCATTCGAGCGGGATGCGCAAGGGAGCCGGCATCGGGGAATCCGCTTCATTTCTTCCATCGTCGTTGGCGTTTCGTCAGCTTTCCATCTAGCGGGAAAAGGCAGTTTTTGTGCTGCCGAGATGAAATTCCTGTCATCCGCACGTCATGTTGCGCCGTTTCGGAAACAAACGGCTGCCGTACTTGTTGTCGCTTTCTCCAGTCGACATTCGAAAAGCATCGCAGGGGGTATTTCCACGAGGAGTGCGTCCGATGCGAGTCTTGCCCTGAATACGACCACGTTTTTATGCCTGCCCCAGTCCTGATCATACAAACCGGCGATGCCAATCCCGCACTCAAGACCAACTACGGTGGTTACGCAGACCAGATAGGCTGCGCTGCCGGCCTGTGCCACACCGAGATCGACGTCGTGAACGTCTATGAAGGCCAGCGCCCGTCCTGCCCGCGCAGCTACCGGGCGGTCTTCATCACCGGTTCGCCGGCCATGGTGACCGACAAGGAAGACTGGAGCGAGCGTACCGCCGAATGGATCCGCGACGCCGCCGAGCTCGACACCCCCATGTTCGGCATCTGCTACGGCCACCAGCTGCTGACCCACGCCTTCGGCGGCGAAGTCGGCTACAACCCGGCCGGCCGGGCGGCGGGCACCATGCACGTCAAGACGCTGGATTGCTGCCGCCAGGATGAATTGCTGGGCGTGCTGCCCCCGGAATTCCCGGCCCACATGCTGCACATGCAGTCGGTGCTGCGTCCGCCCAAGGATGCCATCGTCATGGCGCGCTCGCCGATGGACCCGCACCACGTCATCAAGCACAAGCACAACGTCTATTCGACCCAGTTCCACCCCGAGTTTTCGCCGGAGTTCGTGCGGGCGCACCTGCATTACTACACCGACATCTATCGTGGCTGCGGCATCGACGCCCAGGCGCTGTGCGAAAAGGTGTGCGACACGCCGCAATCGACCGGATTGCTGCGGCGATTCCTGGAGTTGTACGCGCGCCATTGAAGCGCCTGCGCTCAATGGAAAAGCCCCTGTGACCAGCGATGGTACAGGGGCTTTGCTTTGTGTCGCTGTCGCAGCGGAGAGGGTGCTTACTTGACCCCGACCAGCGGCTTCAAATGCGGCCAGACATTGTCCAGCAGCTTGGCCTGGGCTTGTTCATTGGGGTGGATGCGGTCAGCCTGGAACAGCGAAAGATCGGCGGCAATCCCTTCGAAGAAGAACGGCACCAGTGCCACCTTGTTGCCCTTGGCCAGGTCCTGGTACATCCCGGCGAAGCGGCGCGTGTAGTCGGGCCCGTAATTGGGCGGAATTTGCATGCCCACCAGCAGCACCTTGGCCTTCTGCTGGCGCGCCAGGTCGATCATGGCCTGCAGGTTGTCCTGGCTGGTCTTCAGGGGCAGGCCTCGCAGGGCATCGTTGGCGCCCAGTTCGATCACCAGGACTTCCGGCTTGTGCTGCGTCATCAGCGCCGGCAGGCGGTTGCGCCCGCCGATGGTGGTGTCGCCGCTGATGCTGGCGTTGACCACCTGGTAATCCGCCTGGCTCTGTTGCAGCCGCTGCTGCAGCAGGCCGGTCCAGCCGGTGCCACGCTGCAGGCCGTATTCGGCCGAGAGGCTGTCGCCGAGCACGAGCAGGTTTTTTGGGGCAGAATAAGCGCTCGTCGCCGCCACTACCAGCGTGACGCCCGCCAGCAGCCGCATTGCCGCGCCCAACAGCGCCTTGCGCCTCGCCCCTGTTCCGGACCCACTTGCCCGATTGCCCTGCATGCCTGCTTCCGCTCCTGCCAGTTCTGCCGTCATTGCCGCCATTGAAGTCCTTCAGTTATCCAAACACGTTGCCGATGTCTCCGCGCCTGCCGGCCGGCTGACCATCCTAAGCGACATCGATTTTACCGTGGCCGCCGGGACCACGGTGGCCATCGTCGGCGCCTCCGGCTCCGGCAAGTCCACCTTGCTGGGCCTGCTGGCTGGACTGGATACGCCCAGCGAAGGTTCCGTGCGGCTCGATGGCGAAGACATCTACGCCCTCGACGAAGACGGCCGGGCCCTGCTGAGAAAGCGCAAGCTGGGCTTCGTGTTCCAGTCCTTCCAGTTGCTGGGGCACCTCGATGCCCTGGAAAACGTAATGCTGCCGCTGGAACTGCGCGGTGACGGCCAGGCCCGGGCCAAGGCCGAACAGATGCTGGGCCGCGTGGGCCTGGGCAGCCGCCTGAAGCACTATCCCAAATATCTTTCCGGGGGCGAGCAGCAGCGGGTGGCACTGGCACGCGCCTTCGTGACCGAGCCGCCGCTGCTGTTTGCTGATGAACCGACCGGCAGCCTCGATGCGGCGACCGGCGAATCGGTCATCCAGCTGATGTTCGAACTGAACCGCGAGCGCGGTTCTACCCTTGTGCTGGTGACCCATGACCCCGGCATTGCGGCGCGCTGCGAGCGCACCCTGACGATTTCCGCCGGGCGTCTGGTCTAGACGGATTCCATCGGATCAGCCGGCGGCAGCGGGTGCGCCCGCTTGTGTTCGATATAGGCAATGCCAATGCCGCTGGCGCAGATGATGGCAATGCCCAGCACCGTGACCTGGTCCGGGAACTGCCCGAAGACCAGCCAGCCCATGCCGCAGGCCGAGATGATCTGGGCGTAGAAGAAGGGCGTGAGTACCGAGGCTTCCGCGTGCCGGTAGGCCGAGTTCTGCAGGAAATGGCCGATGGTGCTGGTGATGCCGGTCGATACCAGGATCGCCAGTTCCACCACCGTCGGCGTATGGCTGGTCCAGAAGAAGGGCACCAGGAGCGTGGAGACGATGCTGCCCACCAGCGCGCCATAGAAGAGCGTCACCATCGGATTGTCCGCCTGGCTGGCTTTGCGGTTGAGGATGGACAGCAAGGCCTGGGTGAAGGCCGAGACCAGCCCCAGCGCCACACCAATGGGCGGGATGTCGCCACTGGGGCGGATCACGATGAGCATGCCCGTAAAGCCGATCAGCACCGCGATCCAGCGCGACAGATAGCTGCGCTCGCCCAGCAGCCAAGGAGAAATCGCCAGCACGATCAGCGGTGCACAAAAATTCATGGCCGTGCCTTCGGCCAGCGGCACGATCTTCAGTACCGAGAAGAAAATCAGCGTCGAGGCCAGCAGCAAGGCGCCGCGACCCAGCTGCAGCCCGAGCCGGTTCGATTTCAGGATGCTGCGCCCGTGACGGCGCCGGTAGAGCGGCGCCAGCGTGGCCGCCATGAAGAACAGGTTGATGGTGTAGCGCATCCACGCAATCATCACCACGTGATACCCGGCCAGCGCCAGCAGCTTGCCGGCGGTATCGAGCAGCGACAGCGTCCACAGCCCCGAGATCAGGAAAAGGATGCCCAGCTTATGGTCGTGGGCGATGCGGGTGGTCGGCAGGACGGCGCTGGACATGGTCTCGGAGGATCTGGTTGAACACGGCACGGATGGCCGGGATGAATTCGCTGGCGGTCAGGCCCACCGGCCCCTGGCCGGCCGCCACCAGCTGATCGGCGGCGGCGCCATGGATCCAGGTGGCGGCCAGTGCGGCGGCACGGGTCGGCCAGCCCTGCGCCAGCAGGGCGCCGCACAGGCCTGAGAGCACGTCGCCGGTGCCGGCCGTGGACAGGGCAGGGTTGCCGCTGGGGTTGATGGCAATCTCGCCATCGGGAAAGGCGATGACGGTCCCCGCACCCTTGAGCACGGTGATGGCGTTGAACTGGCGTGCCAGCAGGCGCGCGGCCTGCGGGCGGTCGTGCTGGATCTGTTGGGTGGTGCTGTCGAGCAGGCGCGCCGCCTCCAGCGGATGGGGCGTGATGATGCTGCAGGCTTCCGTGCTGCGCTGGCTGCGGCGATGCAGCTTGTGCTGCAGCGTGGGTTCGGCCGAGATCAGGTTCAGGGCATCGGCATCGACCACGATGTCGGCTTCGCTATCGAGCGCACGCGCCAGGATGTCATGCGCATGGCGCGAGGTACCCAGTCCCGGGCCGACCACCAGCGCGGCACTGGCCCCGAATTCGACGCGGTCGGCCAGGCGGAACATCAGTTCGGGGTGTTTGTCGTCATAGGCCGGGCCATCATCGACGAAGGCCACATAGACCCGTCCGGCCCCGCCGAAGGCGGCTGTACGGGCTGCCAGCACGGGCGCTCCGGCCATGCCGCGCGCACCGCCCACCACGATGACGTCGCCGTAGCTGCCCTTGTGGCTGTTGTTGGCGCGCGGCTTGAGGGCGGTGGCAAAACTCTGCGGGCCATTGAGGAAAGCGCGCGCCGGCGGCAGCAGGGCAGCGTCGATCTCCAGCGCATCGACCACGATCTGGCCGCTGTGGTCGCTGCCGTCACAGGTATGCAGTCCGGGCTTGTCGCCGATGAAGCTCAGCGTATGAGTGGCCTGCACCGCCACGCCCTCGCGGCCGCCCACGATGCTGCCGGTATCGGCGTTGAGGCCGCTGGGCACATCGATGGACAGCACCGGGCAACGCAGGCTGTTGACGTACTCGATGATCCCCCGCAAGGCCGGTCCGGGCGGGCGCGTCAGGCCGATGCCGAACAGTCCGTCGATCACCAGCGCCCAGGAGCGGGCCCGCAGCGGGGCATCCCCCGTTCCCTCGATGAATTCCAGCGCGGCCTCGCGCGCCCGCGCCAGGGCGCGGCGCGCATCGGCTGGCTGGCGGCTTTCATCGGCGTGCAGCTGCACGCTCACTTCGATGCCGGCTTCTTCCAGCAGGCAGGCCGCTTCCAGCGCATCACCGCCATTGTTGCCGGGGCCGGCCAGGATCAGCACCGAGGGCGAAGAGGCCGTGGCCGAACACAGCAATTGCTGGGCCTGCTCGGCGATGGCGGCACCGGCGCGCTGCATGAGGGTGTAAGGGGGCAGGGCGGACAGCGCCTGGTGTTCGACCTTGCGGATCTCGGCAACGGAATGGAGCGCGCTCATGATCGTGATCGCTGGAGCCTTGGATGAGGGTGGCGGGAAAGCGGCGTGGTGCGGCGCTCGGAAGCCGGGTGCAGGAATGTTCACCTGCGCAGGCGATGGCCAAGCGCGTGTGTGATTTTAAGTGAATTGTCCTGCCAGCGCAGGCCCATCATTGATGAAAAATCAGCGATGGAAAAAAATGCGCGCGGCCGAAGCCGCGCTGCATGCGGGTGCTGCCGCGGGTTCAGGCCAGCACGTCGCGCGGCTGCAAGCCTTCGACCGGGATCTCGGTCTCCTCGCCGCCGACCATGTCCGCCAGCAGGCGCGCCGAGCCTACGCTGGCCGCCCAGCCGGTGGCGCCGTGGCCGACGTTGACGAAGACGTTGCCTTGCCGCGTCGGCCCCACCAGGGGCAGGCCGTGCGGCAGCAGGGCGATGGTATTGCTCCAGAAATGCGCCTGGTTGTAATTGGCGGCATTGGGGTAGTAGTCGCCGGCAATCTTGAGCAGGTTGCGCAGGGCCTTGGGCGGCAAGGTCTGGCTGGGCGGGACGAAGCCCAGCAGTCCGCTGATGCGGATGCGGCCGCCCAGGCGCGTCATGGCCACCTTGTAGCTGTCATCGTAGAGCGCCATGTTGGGCGCATCGTCCGGGTTCTTGACCGGCACCAGGGCCGAATAGCTCTGCAGCGCCCGCAGCGGCAGGTCCGTGTCCAGCGGGCGCAGCAGTTCGGCGCTGCCCATGCCGGCGGCGACCACCACGGCGTCCACCCGCATCTGTGCGGCCAGGTGCGGCGAGTCGATCTGCAGGGCGACCCGGCCGCCGAATTCGGCGCTCACGGCAGTGACCCGGGAATCGAAATGGAAACTCACCCCCAGCGCCTGGGCGGCATTGCGCATCTGCTTGGCAAAGAGCACGCAGTTGCCGGCCTGGTCATCGGGATAGTAGATCGCCCCCGCGAGTTTGGCTTCGGAGGAAAAGGCAGGCTCCAGGGCGCGGATGGCCGCAGCGTCCAGCACCTGGTGCTTGAACTCGCATTGCCGTGCGGCTTCCTGCATGGCTTCCATGCGGGCGGCTTCGGCCGGCTGGCGCAGGAGGTGGAAGACGCCGCTGCCGTTTTCGTTGTCGAGGTTGTAATGCGCCTGCAGTTGCAGGGTCAGCGACTGGCCATAGGCCGACAGGCGCGACAGGCGCAGCTTGTTCTGGGCGAAGTGGTGTTGCTGGGCCTGGCGCGTGGCGCGCATCCAGCGGCGGCGGCCAAAATCGGTCCCGGAGGCCAGGAGCACGCGCGGCTCGTCCTCGAAGCGGCAGGCGAAGGTGGCCATGGCGCCCGGCAAGGTCAGCGGCATGGCCGCCCCCGGCGCCAACAGGCCCGTATCGCCCAAGGTGGCTTCTTCGGCCACGTGCGCGCGCCGTTCGATGACGGCGACCTCATAGCCCTTGGCGGCCAGGAAGTAGGCGCTGCAAATCCCTGAAAGTCCCCCGCCGATGACGGCGATCTGTCGATGTGTACTGTTCACTCTGTTCGTCTTGGAAGCGGCAGGGCCGCTGTGGTCGTAGGCATCGGCCGTGGCTCGCCGGGCTGGCCCGGTTCCGGTGCGGGCCGAATGATACCGCGAAATTTCCTTGCAGTTTGGATATTGCCGCAGGGCATCTTGCGTCCTGCCCGAAAGGGTGGACATTTTCTGCTTCAAATGACAACGTCCGGCGACGCAGCCCGGATGACAGCGGCCTGCTGCATCATGGTGCCGCCCAGGTGGACACGGGCCGGCCCGGCCGCTCGCTTTGCGCGGGACTTGGCGCGGTGTCCACTGTATAATGCCGGCTCTGCCAGCAAACGCGCGCACGATCCATCATTCCGCCATCCCCCGGCCTGCACGATTTTTCACTGTGCAATGCGACCTCCGGGGCCGGCCGGTGCCGGTGGACCGGTCCCTGCCGCGATGCTGCGACGGTTTTCCCGATTCAAGCTAACTGCCTCGACCTCGCCATGCTGATCCTGCCGGGCTCCAATGCCCTTTCCGCTTTTCGTACCCAACGCCTTCTGACCCAATTGCAAGCAGTCGATGCCGCCATCACCGGCGTGTCCGGCCGCTACCTGCACTTCGTCGACGCCGGCCAATCCCAGGCCCTGACGCGCGAGGACGAGGCACGCCTCAACGGCCTGCTGACCTATGGCGACCCCTTCAATGGCAGCGATGAGGGCGATGCCTTCGTCGTGATCCCGCGTTTTGGCACCATCTCGCCCTGGGCCAGCAAGGCCACCGACATCGTGCGCAACTGCGGCATGGGCCATATCCACCGGGTCGAGCGCGGCATCATCTTCCGCGTGCAGGTCAAGACGGGCCTGCTGGGCGGCGCCAAGAAGCTCAACGAAGCCAGCATCCCTGCCGTGGCCGCACTGCTGCACGACCGCATGACCGAAACCGTGCTGCGCGACCCGCAGGACGCCGCCGGCCTGTTCTCGGAACTGCAGGCCAAACCGCTGGAGTCGGTGGACGTGATCGGCGGCGGCCGTGCCGCGCTGGAAGGTGCCAATACCGAACTGGGCCTGGCGCTGTCGGATGACGAGATCGATTACCTGGTGGACGCCTTCACCAAGGCCCAGCGCAATCCGACCGACGTCGAACTGATGATGTTCGCCCAGGCCAACAGCGAACACTGCCGTCACAAGATCTTCAATGCCGACTGGACCATCGACGGCGAAAAGCAGGACAAGTCGCTCTTCGGCATGATCAAGAACACCCATCAACTGGCGCCCAAGGGCACCGTGGTGGCCTATTCGGACAACTCCTCCATCATCGAGGGCGCGACCGTCTCGCGCTTCTACCAGCGCGGCGCCACCAAGGGCAACGTCTATGAAGCTTCGGACGAGCTGACCCACATCCTGATGAAGGTCGAGACCCACAACCACCCGACCGCCATCTCCCCGTTCCCGGGCGCCTCCACCGGCGCCGGCGGTGAGATCCGCGACGAAGGTGCGACCGGCCGTGGCTCCAAGCCCAAGGCCGGCCTGACCGGCTTTACGGTCTCCAACCTGATGGTCACGCACGCCGTGCAACCCTGGGAAAACGCCCGTGACGTGGCCCAGCCGGTGGACCAGCGCGATGAACACGCCCAGGGCGGCATCTACGGCAAGCCCGAACGCATCGCTTCGCCCCTGCAGATCATGATCGACGGCCCGCTCGGTGGCGCGGCCTTCAACAACGAATTCGGCCGACCCAACCTGGGTGGCTACTTCCGTACCTACGAGCAGAACGTGGGCGGGCAGGTGATGGGCTATCACAAGCCCATCATGATCGCCGGCGGCATGGGCAACATCTCCGCCAAGCACACCAAAAAGAACGACCTGCCGGTGGGCAGCCTGCTGATCCAGCTGGGCGGCCCCGGCATGCGCATTGGCATGGGTGGTGGCGCAGCCTCCTCGATGGCCACCGGCGTCAATACCGCCGACCTGGACTTCGACTCGGTCCAGCGCGGCAACCCGGAAATGGAGCGCCGTGCCCAGGAAGTCATCAACGCCTGCTGGGCGCTGGGTGAGGACAATCCCATCCAGTCCATCCACGACGTGGGTGCGGGCGGCCTGTCGAACGCTTTCCCCGAGATCACCAACGACGCCAAGCGCGGCGCCATTTTTGACCTGCGCCGTGTGCCGCTGGAAGAAAGCGGCCTGGCTCCGCGCGAGATCTGGAGCAATGAATCCCAGGAGCGCTACGTGCTGGCGATCCTGCCGGAACACCTGGACCTGTTCAAATACCTGTGCGAGCGCGAGCGCGCGCCCTTCGCCGTGGTCGGTACCGCCACTGAAGAACGCCAGCTGAAGGTGATCGATCCCGAGCACAACAACAACCCGGTCGACATGCCCATGGATGTGCTGCTGGGCAAGCCGCCCAAGATGCACCGCGACGTGCAGCACGTCGAGAAGCAATTGCCGCCGGTGGACCTGACCGGCATGGACCTGGTGGACGTGGCCCAGCGCGTGCTGCGCCTGCCGGCCGTGGCCGACAAGTCCTTCCTGATCACCATCGGTGACCGCAGCGTCGGCGCCATGACGGTGCGCGACCAGATGGTCGGTCCCTGGCAGGTGCCGGTGGCTGACGTGGCCGTGACCGCCATGGGCCTGGAAGGCTATCTGGGCGAAGCCATGGCCATGGGTGAGCGTACCCCGCTGGCCGTGATCGACGCCCCGGCTTCTGGCCGCATGGCCGTCGGCGAAGCCATCACCAACATCGCTGCCGCCCCCATCGCCGAGATCGGCGACATCAAGCTGTCGGCCAACTGGATGGCGGCCTGCGGCCAGCCCGGCCAGGATGCCGCGCTGTTCGACACCGTCAAGGCCGTGGGCATGGAACTGTGCCCGGCGCTGGGGATCTCGATCCCGGTGGGCAAGGATTCGCTGTCCATGCGCAGCACCTGGAGCGATGAAGAGGGCGCCAAGTCGGTGACCTCGCCGGTCTCGCTGATCGTCTCCGGCTTTGCGCCGGTGACCGACGTGCGCCGCGTGCTGACCCCGCAATTGCGCAAGGACAAGGGCGACACCGTCCTGATCCTGATCGACCTGGGCCGTGGCAAGAACCGCATGGGGGCCTCGGCGCTCACGCAGGTGATGCAGCAGATCGGCAACCAGACGCCGGATGTGGACAGCGCAGAAGACCTGAAGGCCTTCTTCAACGCCATCCAGCAACTCAATACCGAAGACCGCCTGCTGGCTTACCACGACCGTTCCGATGGCGGCCTGTATGCCACCTTGGCCGAAATGGCCTTTGCAGGTCACACCGGCATCTCGGTCAACCTCGACATCCTGACCATGGAAGCCGAGCATGCCGCTGACTGGGGCGATTCCAAGAACTGGACCACCCAAGTGGCCGAACGCCGCAATGAACTGACCCTGCGCGCACTGTTCAGCGAAGAACTGGGTGCGGTGATCCAGGTTCCGGCTGAGCAGAAGTCGGAGGTCATGAACGTGCTGCGCAGCTACAACCTGGGCGCGTGCAGCCACATCATCGGCAAGCCCAACGACCGCGACGTGATCGAATTCATGCGCGACGCCAAGAACATCTACAGCCAGCCGCGTGCCGAGCTGCACCGCGTCTGGAGCGAGACCAGCTGGCGCATCGCCCGCCTGCGCGACAACCCGGCCTGCGCCGATGCCGAATACGAACGCCTGCTGGACGCAGCCGACCCCGGCATGACGCCCAAGCTGAGCTTCGATCCCCAGGAAGACATCGCCGCACCCTACCTGTCGCTGGGCGCAGCGGCGCGTCCCAAGGTCGCGATCCTGCGCGAGCAGGGCGTGAACTCGCACATCGAGACCGCCTACGCCATGCACAAGGCTGGTTTCACTGCGGTTGACGTGCACATGAGCGACCTGATCGCCAACCGCGCCAAGCTGGATGACTTCAAGGGCTTCATTGCCGTGGGCGGCTTCTCCTACGGTGACGTGCTGGGCGCCGGCGAAGGCTGGGCCAAGACCATCCTGTTCAATGCGCAGCTGGCCGAGCAGTTCTCGCGCTTCTTCCAGCGCCAGGACACCTTCTCGCTGGGCATCTGCAACGGCTGCCAGATGATGAGCAACCTGAAGTCCATGATCCCGGGCGCCGAAGCCTGGCCCAAGTTCACCCGCAACAAGTCCGAGCAGTTCGAGGCGCGTTTCGTGATGGTGGAAGTGGCCGATTCGCCCTCCATCTTCATGCAGGGCATGGCCGGCACCCAGGCGCCGATCGCCACTGCCCACGGTGAAGGGTTCGCCGACTTCTCGCAGACCGGCGACATCGACCGTGCCCTCATCGCCATGCGCTACGTCGACCATCGGGGCGCCGCCACCGAAGCCTATCCGTTCAACCCCAACGGTTCGCCCCAAGGCATCACCTCGGTGACCACCCCGGACGGCCGCTTCACGGTCCTCATGCCGCACGCCGAACGCGTCTTCCGCACCGTGACCCAGTCCTGGCACCCGGAATCGTGGGGCGAGGATTCGCCGTGGATGCGCATGTTCCGCAATGCCCGCAAGTGGGTGGGTTGAGCCGGAAATGGCTTGAAATGAAGTTTCCTGATCCGACTGCCCGATGTGCGGGGCAGTCGGGCAGGGAGTAAAAAAGCAGGATGAAAAAAAACGCAGTTCCGAAAGGAACTGCGTTTTTTGTTTCTGCTGCGCGTTCGGGTGATGACGCTCTCCCGAGGGAAAGCGCCCCACTCAAGCCGGATCAGAAGATGTGACGGATGCCAACGCCGACGGTGGTCAGGTTGTCCTTGCCAGCGGCTTGGCCGGTCAGCTCGTAGCGGGCTGCGTCCTTGGCCTTGTTGTAGTCCACGATGGTGTAGACCTGGGTGCGCTTGGACAGGGCATACTCGGCCCAGCCCACCACGGCGTAACGCTTGCCGTCGCCGACATTGCCCACGCCCGAGACCGAAGCGTTCTGGCTCTTGTCGTAGTAGAAGGCGCCGGTCAGGGACAGGGCCGAGGTGGCCTGGTAGGAGGTACCGAAGAAGTAACCCTTGTCCTTGCGCTGCACGCCTGCAACGCCACCGGCCGCGGCGGCGCTGTTGGTCATGGCCATGTAGGCAGCGGTGGTGCCGGTGCTGTCCTTGATGTTGATGTAGCCAGCGAACAGCTTGGCTGCGCCGATGGCGTAGGAAGCCGACAGGTTGTAGGCGGTGTCCTTGTTGTCGCTGTTGGTGGCGCTCACAGTCTGCTGCCAGCCGCCGCCCACGGAGAAGGGACCGGTGGTGTATTGCAGCGAGCTGCTGATCTGGCTGCCGCGGCGTGCCGAACCGGCTTGTTCGCCGGCAGCGTAGGACAGGCCCACGCTCAGGCCACTGAAGCTGCCGTAGTACTTGATCATGTTGCTGTTGCGCACCAGGCTGCCAGCAGCCGGCAACCAGGAGTTGCTGTCGTAGTTGCCCACGGTCAGCGGATCGAAGTGGTCAGCCAGCAGGTCGAACATCGGGGTGTTCTGACGGCCGATGGAGACCTTGCCGAAGCTGCCGCCCAGGCCAACCCAGGATTGACGGTTGAAGATGGTGTTGGCGCTGCTCATGGAGCCGTTGTCACCGTTGAAGCCGTTTTCCAGCTGGAACATGGCCTTCAGGCCGCCACCCAGGTCTTCGGTACCCTTGAAGCCGATACGGCTGTTGGCGATCGCGCCGTTGTCCACGCGCACGTTGCTGTTGCCCTGGGCATTGTCGCTGCTCAGATAACGGATGCTGGTGTCGACGATGCCGTAGATGGTCACGGTGGACTGGGCAAAGGCTGCACCGCCCGTGGTCAGGCCGGCTGCCAGCAGCAGCATGGAACTCTTCTTCATAGGTTTCTCTCCAGAAAGCACGATGTTGTGATGTTGATGGCGCCGCGGATCAGCCTTGTGTGCCTCTCCCCGAAACACCTCTTTTATCGCTGCGACCGCATTGAACGTGGCCGGCCGCAGCCTGTCCCTATTTGGAACTGGATCGAAGAATATCAGAACGATGGTTCGCAAAATGCGCGAAATGCTGCAGGAAAATTCCTCTTTTTTAATTATTTAGTGAATTTATATGTTTATAAAAAATTTATTTGATATATATTTTATAAATATAAATCTTCACTATGAAACTTGGTTTGTGTCTTCCGTATGACAAGAAGGCCAAAATCAGCGGATTTTTGGAGGAAAAGTAGGGTAGTCCAAGAAATGGGACAGGTTTTGGCCCTCGAAAATGGCGGAAACCCGCGCCGCTGCTGAGAAGCTCCATCACGGAATAAATTTTGATTTTGGGACGGATGCGGTAAAAAATTCGGAATAAATACCGAGAAAACTCCAAATATTCCGCTGTTCCGGTCCTAATAAATCCCGACTTCCACTACCGCCCCGCGAAATTCAAAGCTCATTTACTCGGGCGTCGAACCCTATTTAAAACCAGGGTGAGATGGTCACGGATGAGTTCGCCGGTCAATTGCCGATCCGACGCTGGAAAGCCGACCAACTGCCGAGCCGGGATGCCGGGGTGGTTGACTCGCTTGCGCACCAAGCCGCCGAACGCCAGTGCCTTGGCCTTTTTGGGGGAAATTGTGTACGGAGAACCACGAGGGCCAAAGGTGCCGGTCCCGAAGTGGTGCCACACGGCCTTCTGGTCGCTGAATCCAAGCCGGAGGGAATTCCCCTGCACCTGATAATTGAAGCTTTCCAGCATGTCGCCATGGGCATAAAGCATACGGCTACCCTTGCGAGCCTGTACCTGGCGGGCAGTGGCCAGGCTCAACTGGCCTTTCTTACGGAACGACTCTTTCTGTGCATTCCAGGTAGCTGTACCGATGGTCATGGGCGACAACGGCCGCCAGGGAGTCCCGTCCGGAGCCAGCCCCTGCGCCTGGCGGTGCTGGTTCGCGTTGAATAGCGATTCGCCAATGCTCCCCAGCATCTGCTGGGGCGTAGCCACCTCATTCCGGACGGCTTCTAGGATGGCCGCAAGGTGGTCGGCTTGAAATTCGACGGTAAATTGCATAAAATCCTCCCCGTGGTGCCAGCGAGAGCGGCTCTGTCCAGCCCCTCCACAATGCGGCCACACGACGCGGCCCAGGACAGTGGCCGCGTTTTTTATTTCTTGAACAGCAACCGGCCAATACGCTGGCGGTCGAAGTAAGCCGCCCGGTTTTCAGGGCTTTTTCGGTCGGGAACGAAAGCTGTTGAGCCGGTCCAACCGGTTCTTCCCCACTCAAACGCCACCACCCCATATTCGCCGCTGCCCTCCAGCTCGAAGGCACGTAGGTAACGACGCTTGAGCAGCCAGCGGCCGCTCTCTGAACGTGATTTTTCCCAGTTCCACCAGATCTCGTCCGGTTCGACCAGCGTCATAGCCAGCAAGTAGGTGTATTCCAGGCGCGATGCCTTGTCCGGGTTGGTCAACCACTTCAATTCGCCATTGCCATCTTGGAACAATGCCTTCGTGACGGCCATCGTGGTGCCGGCCGAGTCGGTATAAGCGGCACCACGTTCCATCGTGGCTCCGAACACATCCAGGAATTCCTTCACAGCAGTCTCGGGCGGTGTATTCGGTGCAAGCAACAGACTTCGTGGCACCGAGGTTGGCGCTGGTGCGGCTGGTGGTGTGAAACCAGTCGGCCAGGTCGCACCACGCTCTTTCAGCACGGCGTCATAGCCTTGCAGCGGCGGCACGGTGTGCGGCTCCAGCCAAGCCTTGCCCGGGTTGTACGCGAAGCCCGGGTCGATCCCTTTCGGAACGCGCACAGTTCGAGGATTGCTTCCATTCTTTCCGACGACCCGCTCTTCCCATTCGATGGGTGGCGCTTCGTCAGGGCCAGACTTTCCTTGGGCCTCCCAGAGGTTCTTCGCCTCCGAACGAGACAGTGAACGGATCTTGCACTTGCAGCCCCATCCATTTTGCGGGCTATGGGTATCCCACCAGTTACTGTCGGCGGGCAAAATGAGACCATTCCATGCCAAGTGCTGCATGCGTGGATGTTCGGTGCTGGTATGCACGTATTGCCAATACGGCCGCAAATGCACCACTTCCATCATCTGCTTGTAGCGACCGGCGTTGTAGGCTTGGGTGATGTTCGTATCGTAGATCACCTTGCTGCGCCAGCCAGGCGAACCGTTGTGCGCCCAGCCGTATTTAGCCGTGATCTCACCGAACTGCTTGCGGAAGGCGGGATATCCAGTACCACCTTCCTGCGCCTGACGAACCGCGTTATACATATCCTCGACCAGGGCGTCATGCGCGGCACCGGCAACGATGAACGCGTGGCTGTGCTGTTCCTGATAGATGTCCGTCCAGCCAGAGGATGGCAGGCGCTGCTTGTTTCGGAAAAAGTCGATTGCTTCCGAGAACGGCAGACGGGCCGGCGATGCAGCCATGCTTATTCCTCACCATCCGATGCCACGGCATCCATGCCGGCCAGCGTGGCAGCTTCCATGCCCAGAGCCATTGCTTGAGCCCACGCCGGATTGTTCGCGCTCAAGGCTTCAATGCGGGTTACCGCTTCATCAAAATCACCCGACTCAGCGATAATGGATGCGATCTGCTGGATGGCCTTTTGCTCCATCGGAGCGCACAGTGCTGCCAGTTGGGCCGAATAGGCCGACGCGATATCAGGCTCTGCCTGTCGGCTGGCACTGAGCGCTACCAGGCGCGTCAGGGCGCTGGCCGGTGTTTGAGCGAGTGAGCAGCCAGGCGGCACCAACATCTTGGCCTTTTTGTCAGCGCGTGGAATCTGCATCACTTGGTGGGCGTATTCGACGTCGATCTCCATGCCGATGTTGGCGGCCTTGGTGAGCACGTCGGCCATCTTGCCTTGATCAACCGTTTCCTCGGTCAGATAGCAGAAACTGGGGATCCGGTCTTCCGGGAACATGCCGTTGATCAGTGCAATCGGGCGCACCAGCATGTTGTTGATGCTGGGCGTGATCTGACGAACGTCATGCAGCATGATCTCGCGCCGCACTTTGTCGTGAATCTCGCCGAGAGCATTGGTCGATGTCTTGCCGTCGGCCTGGCTGGTGAGTGTGCCGCCCAGAATAGCCAGAGATTGCTTCCGCTCCCAATATTCAATCGCCGATAGGAAGTCACTGACCGTGCCGGTCTTCGTTGCCTGGACGAACTCAATACTCATCGTATTGGGAATGACACCAGCACCATCATGACCAATGTTGCGCACGGCGCGCAGCAGTTCATCACGCTGCTTGGATTGGATGCCGCCGGGGTATTTGCCCAGGCGCAGCGGCAGACCGTACAACTCCAGGAAGCGCTGCATGTCTCGAACGTTGTATGCCTTATAGGCATATGTCCACGCCAGGACACGGAACAGCGCCGCCTGCTCAATATAGCCTGACTTCGCCCGATGCTCATGAATGAGCCAGCCCCACGGCCGCAAGGCCTCTGGTATTCCCATTTTGAGAAACTGCAGTGCGCCAGTATCGCGGTCGATCTGGAACATCCGTTGAGGCACCCACAGAAGGTTCTGCGGCAGCCAGGTGCTACCCGGCTTCCAATCAAGCTCGAGCGCCGCAAAACCCTTCCCGATTGCATCGGCCAGGTCATACTGCGCATCCTCAAAGCGAGGGATATTTTTGAGCATGTCGGCCAGCTCGGTCGTGCGATTCAGTTCGGACTGGTTGGCATCGTCACGTGGCTCCATTTGCCATCCCAGGCCGGTCACAGCACGGCGACGCTTCGCCAGTTCGGAGAAGATGTGTGGATCTTGCTCTTCCACCAGCTCGAACAGTGCAGCCTGGTCGGTAATGAAGCCTTCGTCTGCGGCAGCGAAGGCCGAAGCCAACCGCGACGGGTCCAAGGTGCTCACCGAGGCATAGTTGAGCGAGTTACCCTGTGTCGAACGTGCGCCGGCCTGTAACTGATCCAAGCCGGCTTTTACTTTGCCAGAAGCGCGCTGGAGCACCGCCCTAATTCCTTTAATCATCATCGTCCCAATTGTCAGAATGGCCGCTGACGCGGCTGGTACTGCGGCGATCACGCCGCGATGGAGCAGCAGAGGTGTACAACCATTCGCCGCTATATTGGTTAGCCAGCCGGAAGAGCTTTTCCAATGCATCGGGGCCGTCATCATGGGAGGCTTCCGGCCAGAACTTGAGTTGTTCGTTCATGACACCGTGAGAGCGGTGCGTGCGGATCTTGCCGTTAGCAACATGGGGCTGCAAGCTGATGATGCGCAACTCCTTCTCGACGCTTTCCTCCATCGGCACGCCGGGGAAAGATATGCCCAGCAAGGCGGCGCGCTTGATCAGCTCGGTGTACATGAACTCCTGAAACTGGACAGTTTCCACGCCCCAGGCGAGACACCGGTATTCAATCTCCAGATCGATGGCGCGGCTGATGATCAGATCCGGCACGCGGCGGCAGATATCGGCCTCCACTACGTCCAACACCATGGTTTGCCTGTTAAGCCCGCCTACCAAGATGGCCGAGGGGTCGTTCTTCTTGTTCTTTTTGCCCAACGATGGGTCAATCGCACCGAAGAACAACCAGTCGTTACGACGATCAATCCAGAACTGCAGCGTCTTGAACGGAGCGGTGTCGTCGTTACCTGCCTCGTTCTGCTGTTCCTGGTTAAACGCATCATGGTCGATGGCGCGCATACACATCAACCGATAAAGCGGTCGAACCTCGGGCCAGGACACGATGGCGCCAGCGTCCATCAGTTCCTTATTCTCCCGATAAAACGCATCTGCAGCAGCTTCAGCGGCTTCACGCTCACCTTCATCCTCTGAAGAGGTAGCGTAGATACCCTCCCATTTTTCCCACAGGTCCATGCGATCAGGCCATTGCATGATCGATTTGAAAACCCGCCGCCGCCAACCAGGCTTACGCGACACACGATTGATCGCTGCATCGTAGTGCAGGCTGGTACCGACCCAGAACACGTCCATGCCACCGCCTGGTCCGGCAAGGCCCAGGACAGCTTTCAGCACGAACGATTCCACCTTGTCGCGCTGCTCTTTGTCGCGGACGTTCTCGTCGTTCTCAAGATCGTCCAGGTAGATCAGATCGGGACGATGCGGCCCATTCTTCATGCCGCGCATCTTCTTGCCGGTGCCACCGATCCGGATCTTGATGCCGTTGGCGGTCTGGATGGTGGTTGCCTGCCAAACACGGCCACGGCCGGATGCCTTCGGGAAGTCCGCTGCCAGGCGTGGATTGGTATCCAGTTCGGCCTTGATCGACTCCAGCATTTCGACCGACTGCTCCAGGGTGTTCATTACAATGCCGATCATCCACTTGCGCGCCTTCTTCGACGCGGTAGGAACGAGATCGGCAAGGTAGTTGGATCGGCAGATGTTCCACAGGCTGTTGAGCTGTGTTTCGTAGGTCGATTTGGCTTCGCCGCGAGGCGCCTGGTGCACCTCTCGGCCATCCTTGATGCCATCGATCACCTCGGGCAGGCGCTTGAAAGCAAACTGCTGGAATAGGGAGAAATGCGGCGTCGGGACGTAGTGCGGGAAATACGTTTGGCAAAAGAACTGGTAGTCGACAATGGCACGCTCTCGGCGCATTTTGCTGGCCGCAGGATCTACGGGGAAGGCTTCGCATTCCAGTTCGATGGCCTGGCGAATTTCCTCGCCCATCTGTTCCATGCGTTCCTGGAAGTCACGGAGGTTCTTGACCTCGACCAGATCACCGTATTCATCCGACCAGTCGTATTCACGCATGGCGCTTCCCAAGGATGGCCGCAATCTCATCGAAATGCGGCTGCAACGCAGCCAATGCCGATGGGTCGGCCCGGCGCAGGTAAGTTGCAATGATTTGCACCGTATCCAGGGCAACGGACAGGCCTGAGAACTGCGGATTCAAGCGGCCGAAGGATTTGCTGAACTTGGCATAGGCATCGGCCAGCTGCGCGAGCAGCTGCGCCTTGTCGGCAGCAGGCATGGTCGACGACTCCAGCTCGCGGGTAGTGGTGATGACCTGGCGCGCAAAATCCTCCACCAGTTGCTTGTTCAGATCGTCCAGGCCCTGATCGCTGATGCGATAGGCGGCGCGCGCCGTATCCCAGTCATCGCCCTTGGCTTTAGCGCTGGCCTTCCAGTTGCGCGCAGTCTCATAGTTCACGTCGCACGCGATCGCCACACCATTCAAAGGCATACCTTCGATATAGAGCCGCCGAACATTGGCGCGTGTTTCTGGAGAGTGCGCCATCAGAGTTGCCTCAAAATACCAATGCCGGCGGCGACCAACATCTCGTCCGGGCCCGGACGCTTCACGCCTGGGACTTGAACCAGGCCAGCAGCGCAATCCTGGCCGCGCTGGGTAATCGATGCCAGGACGATATCGCTGCCCTGGTACGTCAGCAGCCCCTGCTCATTGAGCCACGCCAGCTCGCCGCGCAGAGCATCCTGAGACAGAGCGTGTGCATAGCGCTCGAGGAGCTGCTGGCGCACCAGGCTCTCGTTGGCGCGATAGCCAGGAACGGACGAAAGCACCTGCAGCACACGCAGGCGCAAGTCGGCACGTTGCATTTTCTCGTAATCGTTCATCAGCCACGCCTCCGTAAATGGTCATCAATACTGGTTAAAAGACGGTTCATGCCGGTGACCGTGCCATTAAGTAAAGCAATTTCATTGGTTGCATCGTTGACTTTCTCATGCAAGGTCCCCAGATCCTGGTGTGTCGGCCCACCTTCCAGCTTCGTCAGACGATTGCCATGGTCGATGATCGAAGCAGTCACCCTAGCTTCCAGTGCGTCGATGCGGGCATTGGTTGCCTTGTTCTTGTTGGACAAGTACATGTAGAGCGCCACGCCCCATGTCAAAAGGAAGTTGGCAATCCCCAGCAGCAGCGACCACTGCATAACATCTTCCCGGCTCATTCTTGTCCTTTCATTTGGTGATCAGCCTTTACCACTGCCTGGCAAGCGGTGAGTTGGCGTACTACTTCGTCGGCTTCGCCGGCGAGAGCGAGAAGAAATTCAGAAGCCGATTCAGATAGTTGGCTTCGCGTGGCACCATCACGTCCGATGGTGGTGGCGTCAGTTGCGCAGGCTTGGCCTCCACCGACTCTGTTGTCACCTGTGGCGCGGACGCCTGGGTCGTACAAGCGCAGTTCGCCACGGCGCACAGCATCGATAGCGCGATCTTTTGCGAGACGTTCATTCTTCAGATCCTTTTGGTATTGAGCTGAGATCGAGGCCATGGCTTGGCCGTGCTTGGCCTCGGCGGAACGGGCCTGCTCCTCCAGTTCCTTGATGCGGTTGTTGGCGCGGGTTAGAGCCGCGTTTTCCTTGGTCAACCAGGTAGTGCGCTCGGCTTGCTGACCGTTGGTGTATTCGTGCTCTCCATAGGCGAGGAGCGCACGGACAATAACGATGCAAACCGCGATGCTGGCCAGGATCTTTACCCAGGCTGGGATGGTAAATTTCATGATGCAGCTTCCTTCGAACCCGCATCAATGTGCTTCCACGCAATGACATCATGGCGGCATGGCTTTTCTGTTATCTGAGATAACCATTCGCCGTGAAACAGCCCAGCAATGTCATAGGTCACTGATGCACCATTCCTGCACTTGACCAGCACATCAACCTCGTGCGGAGGCTGCGTATTCTCAACATCTATCCAATCGCCGGAGACAGTGAAGAGCTTAGTGCCGAGTCCAATCTTGTCCCACGACACCAACGGTTGCATATGCCACCCATGCACCATCGGGTCATGCTTGATGATGCCTACCGGTTGTGCCATAGCTCCGGCATGAGCGGCACCTGCAGATGAAAGAAGTCCTACATGATCAAATGCCAAAACCCACCCAGCAACGAAATCCCTCTCCGACATTTCACGATCAATGCGATTCGCAGCATTGACCTCTCCGAAATCAATAAGCATTTTGACTTTCTCGGACTTGTACTTATTGAAGGCAGCTTTCGCCTCTTCAGTATTGATTTCAGTAGCCATTATTCGGTCTCTGCGAGAGAGCCTGCTTGCTGGGCATTGGCGTGTTCCACCAGCCAGCGAACTGCTGCAGGAGAGCCTTCAGGATAGGGGCAGGCTGTGGCGGGAATGCCGTCCCTCGCGGCCTGGCGGGCACGCTGTGTGATGATGTCAATCGCTACGATCTGAGATGACATGGGTATCTCCATTGAGAGGATCAGGTAGATGGAGCCATCACACTCCGGCCCCAGGTCTGATAGCGTGGCTGCAGCAGGATCAGGATGCGCCGTGGATAGCCGAGGTTTTCCGGGCAAAATGACGGATGACGTTTGGCCTTGCCACATGCACCGTCAATGGCGAGGTGCTCCATGGCAGGACGTACGATGGCAGCTTCTTGCTGCCAGTGGCCGAGCCCGCCGTTGTATGAGCGCAGCATCGCCCACAGGCGATTGAACTCGTCCGGGCCACGGACACGGTCGTAAAGCCAGCGGTCATAGCCGACCAATGCGCGCATCGCCCAGGCAGGGTTCTCCGGTACGCAGGCACTGGTGGCAATAGCGTTTGCTTCGCACCACCAGCGGGCTGTCGCGGGCATGAACTGCGCCATACCCTTTGCACCCACGCGTGAGATCGCCTCCGAATTCCATCCGCTTTCCTGGTGAATCTGCGCGGCGAAGACAGCCACAGGTGCATCAAGCCCCCATCCCGCGTGAGCGGCACGTGTCAGCTCTGCCCGGTACTTCATGGCAGGAGCTGGGATGGTCTGCGCTACGCCGATTTTGGAGAACAACGCCAGAGCGACCAAATGGAAAACCACCCATAACAGGAAGCCGGAGATTTTGTCGCGCATGTCAGGCCCCCAGGCCGATGGCGATCATGGCGCAACCGACGATCAATGCTCTTCGCAACATCGCGGCTGCGAATGCAATCGAGCACGGCATGAATGCGCGATCCTCGTCGGGAGATGTACCCACGCCACATGCGCCGCAATCCTCGCCATCATCGGGTTCAATGAAGCTGTCGGGGCGAGCATAGGGGAACAACGACCGGTCGAGCCAATAACCGATCACGCCTGCCATGGTGACCAGGGACAGTTTGTAGAGGCTGACTGGGAGCTGGTTGGGATAGAACAGGCCGATGAAGGCCAGCAGGATGACAGTGGCGAACAGCCACCAGAAAAGACGGGGAAGTTTCATTGCAATCTCCGGTTGTTAGTCACTGGACGTGACAACCGGAGATTACGTGGCGAAGAAGGAATTGATGAGGCTGGAAATGTTTCCTGCCTATTGTGGCTTACGGTTGATTGCCAAGCTAAAGAGAATCCCGTCCTCTGATCCGATACAAAATTCCGACGAGGATTCTTTATCAAATGTACAGGCTCTTTTCCAGTTGGTGCTTTTGGATTCCTGGAAGACCTTCATAGCAGTCGCTAGATAGTCTCCATAATAAGTTCCGCGCATAGATCGTAATAGCATTCCTCCAGAGCGAGTCAAGTCGCTTGGATGCTCTAAATACGTGGAATCAAACACCAACAGTACCGCCGTGACTGCCGAATCGAGACTCTCAACGGAGAGGAATGAGTTCTCTATCGTCAAACGACATGTTGTGAAACTTCGCCCTGGTGGAGTTTTTGCTGGAACCTGTTTGCAACTGCTGGTCTGAAACGACGGAACCATTTCCTTCGCTGACGCGTTATAGTTTTTTAGAAATTTCTCCTTTGACGGTGAAGCCGCAAGGGTAAGTAAAGGAACTGCAAATAGCAGTAAAAAAATATTTCTTAAGTTACATTTCATGGTTTTTTCTATCGACATGGGTTGCATAGAATGATTTCCTCGATGCCCCGTACCCTCCTCCAAGTACGGGTGCGTCTACGTTCTAGTTATCTTCAGGCGGCCAAGCAAGCAGGTGGATAGGTGCGAAGGCCCTTCTGACGGCCGCCCAGTAGGTCGACTTCATTCGCGTGCCGCCAATTTGGATATGGAACCAACCTTGCCGTTGGCAAAGGAGGATCAGGGTCCTCTGGCGGGTCGTTCATGGATGCTACAGCGCGAATCAATCGCGCTCTATGCCCTCCGCTTGCTCTTCTTAGCTTGCGCTGCTTGTAGGGCTACCCCCCGAATGATTTCTTTTCCCTCCGAACTTGAGTGCTGGTAGTCGTCTAGGAGAGCCTTCGCATCATCGGATAGTGGCGCGATAGCAGGCTGGCTACGTTGCCCAGTTAAGACGTAAAGAACGTCGACTCCCGCCCCGGCAAAAGCAGCAATCTGAAATCCATCTGGTGCGGTCTTCCCGCTTTCCCAAGAAAAAAGAGTTTGTTTCGTGGTGCCGGCTATAGCTGCGAAGGTCGGTTGGCTCATGCCAAGCCTTTCGCGTTCTTCTTTTAATCTCGCCCCAAGAGACATATTTCTTTCCCATAAATCTATTGACTGGGAAAGAATTCTTTCCCATAATGACCCTAACTCGATGCCCTCCAGTTTGGGCATCAAGAACCAACCTAACAAATTAGGCTAACAGGAGAGATTATGCACCCAGAAGAGATTAAAGCGGCAATGCGTATGGCAGGTAAGACACCAGCAATGGCCGCCGATGACTTGAAGGTAGCCGGCTCCACCATGAGCCAAGTAATTAGCGGTCGGGTCAAATCAGCGCGTATCCAGGCCTACATCGCGAAGATCATCAAGCAGCCGGTGAATAAGATCTGGCCGCCGTCAGATCGTCCAGTGCTTCGTCGCACGAAGGCCGCCGCTCGTAAATCCGCCTGATGGAGCGCAGCATGAAACGCAATGCTGCCAAGCAGCCCGCATCGGCGGAAATTATTGAAATGGCGAAACCAGTCGCAACTAATGCGGTCGTCGTGGCAAGCCCGAAGGCAATGGCTCTTGCCCAGGAATTGGGGTATGACGGCCCCCTTTCGGTTGATGGTCTGGAAGATGGTATTCGCTTCTACCAACGTCGCACTGTGGAGTCATTGCTGGAGATGGGCAAGCGAATGCTGATGCTCCGCGAGGTAACGCCGCATGGTGATTTTGAGCGGCGTGTAGAGATGCTGGGCTTCAGCTATCGGTCGGCAGCACGCTTCATGCAAGCGGCCGCCAAAACATCCAAATCTGCCAATTTGGCACTTTTGAGTGGTCAGGTAAAAAGTGCCAGCGCCTTCCTGGAACTGGTCACCCACGACGATGACGTCCTCGAGCAGCTCGCCGAAATGGACGACATCGACCGCATGAGCGCAAGCGAACTGCGCGAGCGCGTGCGCAAGCTGGAAGCCGATGGTCTGGAAGATGCCCGTGCCGAGCAAAAGCGCGCCAATCGCCTGGAAGTCGAGCTGGAGAAGAAAGAAGACCTGATCCAGCGCCTGCGTGCAGATGCGCCAGGCAATCGCGCCTACATCACCGAAACGAACATCGTGCGCCAGCAGTCGGCGCTGATGGACACGCATTGTGCCAGCGCTATGGCCATCCTGGACAAGATGGCTGCGGAGATTGATCCCAGCTCTTTGGATGAGCAACAGTACCAAGCGCAGCTCCACAGTGTGTGGTTTGCCGCCCAGGCGATTCATGCCCGGTCTCGCATCCTGATTGAGCGCCTCCAGGGGCTTGGCGATATGCCGGCACTCCAGGATGTCGCCCAGTTCATGCCAGGAACCCTTACCACCGAAGAAGCCACTTGGTTCCTGCAGGAGATCGAAGTGATGCGCTCGGCCCTGGTCAATGAACACCAGGAAATTGCGGCAGAGCCAGACGACGCAGCACAGCGTGGTCGCGGCCGACCCAAGGGCGCGAAGAACCGTGCTGCCAAGAAGTCTGCCTGATTCACACGCCACCACACAATACATCGAGGGTTCCTATGTCCAGAACTGCATACCGCTACACGCCCGCCCAATTGCTGGCGCTGCTGCGATCCAATCGTTTTTCTTTCCTTACGGATGATGCCCGCGAACGCATCGATGCTCTGATGGAGGTCGTGACGTTCGATGTCAGCGACCACGCCAAGCACTGCGATGAGCACTTGCGCTGGAATGTGGTCGGCCGCGATCACCAGGTGGTGGCGCTGAACAAGCTGGCGATCTGCCGCGATGTGTATCAGCGGATGGTGGGTGGCAAGAGCAAGGCCCAGGCCATCCTGGATCTACTCGCTGACGGCAACAAGCCCTGGAGCGAATGCCCCATGCGCGCTGATATCCGCCAGGCGGTGCTCGATCTGGAGCTGAAGTGCGATTTCAACGGAATTCGCCGCATCGAGATTTGGACGGATCGCCTGGTCGGCCAGGACTCTGATCTCGCGCAGATGCTTGCCCTGGTCGACGAGGATGCGCTGGCGATGTCCGAGGATCGCTATATCGAGCGCCTGGCCGCAGGCGGCCTGAAGACAGCCGACCAGGCAGGAGCTTGACATGGCGGGATCATCACGCACCCTGGCTGTCGCATCACACACGCGCCTACCGGTCTCAACGCTCAACCCGGCACGCTTGGCGACCCGCACCGAATTGCTGCTGGCCTCCGGCGCACCGAACCCGACAACACGCTCCGCGATCAAGGCGCAGCAGCGCAAGCTGATCGTGGAGGCACTACGGGTTATCGCCGTCCCAGGCGTGAGCCTGGATGTGGCCATCGCTACACTGGAGCTGCGCTATCGGAGCGCCTCGCTGCACCCCGGCCTGCAGGATGCTATCCGCAGTTCGATCAAGGGCGCGCAGAGCTTCATCAGCCGCAGCACCCTGTACCGCTGGATCGACTTGGATCGTGCTGGTGGCCGCGCCGCGCTCGCACCGAAGCATCGCGGCCGCGTGCGCGCCGAAGGTGGATGGGAAGCCAAGGCCATCGAACTGTACAGCCTACCCAGCAAGCCCAGCATCGCGGCGGTGCACCGGGAGCTTTGCCGTGTATGGGCTTTTGAATGCACCTACGAACAGGTATACGGCTACCTGGAATCGTTGCCATCACAGGCCGGAAAGAACTCGGCCGCCCGCATTGGCCACAACCTGTACAAGCAGCAACAAACTGCCTTCACAAAGCGTCACACACGCAATTTGCAGGCCGGCTCCATCTACATGGCGGACGGCTACCGTGCTGACGTGTATCTCGCTCACCCCATGACCGGTGAACTCTGGCGGCCGGAGATCATGCATGTGATCGACCTCAAGAGTGGCTACCTGGTGGGCTTCCGAATCATGGCGCACGAAGGCAGCTATGACGTGATGATGGGCTGGGCCGAAATCTTCGAGCGCTGGAACCATGTGCCACCGCTGCTCTACGTCGACAACGGCACCGGCTACAAGAACCGACTGACCGAGCTGGAAGACACCAGCTATTACCAGCGTGCTGGCGTGCAGGCGGTCATTCACTCGCTGCCGTACAACCCTCGCGGCAAGGGCCAGGTGGAGCGGTATCACCGCATCGTGCGTGACGACTTCCTCAAGCTCTGGCAGCCACAGTTCTACTGCGGCCCGGATATGGCACATGACGCCTTGAATCAGACTGTGCGCGAGGTCAAGAGTGGCAAGTTGGCCCTGCCTAGCCTGGCACAGTTCGTTGACGCCTACCAACACTGGCTGGCGACCGATTATCACCAGCGCCCGCACCCTGAGAATAAATACGCCACCAGGGGGCAGGAGTGGGCAGAGCTGGACCCAATCCCGCCTCACGCCACTGCGATGGAGATGGCGCGCCCGAGCGAGAAGCGCAAGGTACAGCGCGCATCGGTGCAGCTGATGAACCGCCGCTATGTCCACCCGGATCTGCACGCCTGGAACGGCAAGGTGGTGCTGGTCGAATACGACATCCTGAATCACCACAGCGTGAGTATCCGCACCGCCGATGGTCGCTTGATCTGCGATGCACCACTGGTGGAGGCCATTGGCATCGTGGGTGACTCCTTCCTGGCCGACAAGACTCAGAAGGCCCTGGAATCCGCCGCCTCGCGCCTGGAGAAGAAGCTCCTCGAGCACAAGGCGCGTGCCGGCACGTTGATCGATGTCGACGCCACGGTCAGCGGTCTGACGCTGGAAATGCAGACTCCCAAGCAGCTCGATACACCTGATGACGAAATTGAACTCTTCGACCTTTAATACAGGGGAAACCATGACGCAAGTTACGACCTGGCCGTCGCACTATTCGAAGGCCGATATCGCCCTGATCCAGGACATTCAAAAATGGATCGCTGAACGTAAGTACACCCAAGCAGCGCTGGCGCGCCTGGCGCGTATCTCGGGCAGCAGCCTGAATCAGATCATCAAGGGCGTCTACGCCACCAGCCCGGCCAAGCTGCTGACCGCAATCACCTCGGCCATGCGTCATGCCGATGAGACCAGCGGTCATACGATGGCGCCAGTGGAGACCAGTGTCTTCAAGTTGATGCACCTGGGCTGCGACATGGCACGTCGCTACCGCAACTTCGCGGTGCTGACCGGCTACGTGGGAACGGGCAAGACGTTCGCCATCAAGCACTACGCCAACACCCACCCCAATACCTACATCATCGAAGCCACGCCCACCATGACGCCGCAGAGCCTGACGAAGCGCCTCGCCCGCATGGTGGCCGGTGTCGAGAAAGGTAGCATCGCAGACAAGTTCGATGAAGTGGTCTCCAGCCTGCGCAACACTGACAGCCTGATCATCGTGGATGAGGCCGAGACATTGACGCCGCACCAGTTGCACACCATTCGCCGCATCCGTGACCTGGCGAACATCGGTATCGTGCTGGCCGGCACCGAACACCTGACCGGCATCATCAAGCCGCAGCACGGGCAGTTCGATCAGATCCGTTCTCGCGCCGGCTTCTGGCCGGAGACCGTCCGCGCCATCACCACCGAAGACGCCGCTGCATTAACGCAGTCTGCCTTCGGCAGCGAGGAAGTGGCCGAGGATGTGATTGAACGCCTGTACGCCTACTGCCGAGGCAGCGCCCGTATGCTGACCGAGGGGCTGATCGCGGGGATCAAGGAATTCCGCCGTGATCGTCCCCTGGACGTCAAGCTGGTCGATACGGTCGCCAAGAAGGCGCTGTTCCTCCAGTCGCTCGCGTGAGGTCCACCATGACTAACGTTGCGTACATGACGCCAGGGACCACCGCTTCCAGCAGCTCCCCATTGAGCCAGGAACAGCGCTTCAAAGTGCTGACGGCCGAGGTGACCCATCGCTTGTCGACCATGAATTCCGCCTCCCGCCGGCTGCGTCAGATGGGATATCAGGTGCTCGGTGAAATCTTGAGCGGCACGCCCACCATCCTCATCGAACGCGGGGCAGACGGCTCCATTGCCCGTTTGCTGGATCGTGCCACCAAGCCCTATTGGTGCGAGAAGGGCGGCGTGAAGTATGGCGTGGCTATCTTCATGGGTGTCACTGTGACCTGGAGGGAAGCATGAGCATGCCCATCATCACCCTGGGGCCATCCATGGCGAACCCCGAAGCGTTCGACAGCGTGCCAGAGCTGCGCGCCGAGCTGGAGCGTAGTAACCGGCTGTTGTTGGAGACGTGCCAGCAACTGCACTCCCTGACCTGTGTGGCCAACGACATCAGCCGCTTCCTGCACCAGCTCGTAGACGCGCACAAGGAAGGCCATGCGGGAAAAGTCATCGCGCTCCTGGACATGGCAGGCCAGCAGCCGACCAAGGCCCCTGATACGCCGCTCCACTAATCCCATTGCCTATATATAGAGAGGAATACAGCATGACAGTCCAAACCGTTATCCCCGAAGGCCACCTGAAGGATGCCAAGGGCCGCTTGGTGCCGATCAATCTGATCAAGCCTATCGACTTGGCCCGCGACGAGCTGGTCAATGAACTGATCAAGGTCGCATTGGATCGCAGCCGGGATTTGCGCGAGTTCAAGGATCGCGCCTTCGCGGACCTCAATGCCTTCATCGAGATGTCGGCAGAACAGTACAACGTGAAACTGGGCGGTGCGAAGGGCAACGTGACGCTGTACACCTTCGACGGGCGCTACCGGATCGAGGTGGCGATCTCTGAGCGGATCGTGTTCGATGAGCGCCTGCAGGCGGCCAAGCAGCTCGTCGATGAGTGCGTCATCGCTTGGAGCGAAGATAGCCGCCCTGAGATCCGCATCCTCGTGCAGTCGGCCTTCCAGACGGACAAGGAAGGCAAGATCAATACCGGCCGCGTCCTGGAGCTGCGCCGCCTCGACATCGAGGATGAGAAGTGGCAGGACGCCATGCGTGCCATCGCCGAGAGCACCCAGGTCACGGGCAGCAAGAAATATGTCCGTTTCTTCGAGCGCGTAGGCGAGACCGATCAGTATCGCCCGATCAGCCTGAACATCGCGGCGGTGTGACATGGCGCAGAAGAACGACATCTTAATTAAATGCGCGAACGGTAAGTGCAAGCATCAGGGCGTGGAATCGCAGTGGCTCCCCAAGCAGTTCCACACCAGTTGCGGCATCTCTTCTACCAGCCTCACCTGCCCGAAATGTGGCTGTGTCGAGTATTACGACCTGCGTCCCCAGGTTGCATGGTGCTGGGCCAGTGGCCTGATTGAAATCGGCGACAAGGCTCCTGCGAAGGAAGCCGATGGATCTGGGGCCATCGCTTTTGCGCAGGGACCGAAGGCGGAGCTGAACTCTGTATTGGGCGTCTGTGCTCGACATGGACTTGGCGCGAGTGAAGGAAAGCTATTGGTCCCAGGTGTTCCAGAAGCAGCAGATCAGGACGCGGCGGCAGATGCACTTTTTGCCTGGCTGAAGTGGTGCAGCCGACAGAAATATGGTGCGGTGGAATTCTTGAAACTAGGAGTGTGACATGGCGATCATTACTGACTTTCATCAATTGAAGGCATTTCATCACGCGGCCATGGTGGGTGGTCGCGGCAGCAAGGCATGGGTCGAGTTCGCGGAACACATGATGGATTCCTTTCCGGCTCTGTATCGGAACGCGACAGCGACCGCCGCGATTGCCCGCAAGATGAAGACCCTGGCCGAAGAGATGCGCAAGGATCTGCCGTGAGCAACCTGGTCGCCCATCATCGCCAGTTGCTCGGCATTGCCAAGAGCTGGGCCATGAAGAACCTATCGGGCTGGAGCGCCGAATCGCACCAGGATCTACTGTCCCGCCATGGAGCGCAGATGGTCGACGGTCGTATCTCGGCCACCACCATGACCGTCCCCCAGCTCAATGCGGCCTTGAATGATTACCAAGGCCGTGGCTGGGAACGCTCGCGCAAAGTCTTCGCTAAGGGGGAAGCCGGCAGTAAGCCGGTGCCGCCGCAGATCGCACACATAGTGCGTCTGTGGGGACGCCTCGGCCAGGCTGGCAAGGTGGAGAAGGCCACTCGCAATGCGTTGCTGGTGTACTGCGCTCGCCAGCTCCGGCATGAGGCCGTGCCTGACCTGGATAGCCTGACCACTGAAGAATGCCAGACCGTCATCGAATCCCTTAAAAAATGGCTTGACCGCAAGTAACAACGACCATGACCCGCCGCCAAACCTTTCCGCGTGTTGACCCTGAAGTGCTGGAGCGCCTGCCTCCAGTGCTGAAGGCGGTCGTGTCTGCGCTCGGCATCAGACGCGCCCAGGAATGGCTGATGGAGCACGGTGGCGTCAATGTCACCATTCCGATTTACCGCACTGCCGTCCTTGGGCTCTCCGATGATGAGCTCTCCAGGTTGCGTACCAAGATCGCTCCGCACTTGGACGCTAGCAATCGTTGCTGGCTTCCCAAGGCTGACAAGCTGCTGATCATGGTCCGGGACGCGCAGATCCGTAAGGACCGCCCACATACCAGCATCAACATCCTTGCGCATCGCTACGGCCTCTCCTCCCGCCACATCCTCAATATCTGCCGCGAAGACGACGAAGATCGTCAATTCAGCCTCTTTTGAGTCCAGAAAGCTCTTGTCGAGCTTCCCATCCCTCCCGAATCATTCTGTTTGCATTCGAAAGCCGTTTAAAAACGGCTAGAAGGGGCCTGGGAATAGGACGGCCCCACCTCCCCCCTAAAACGCCTTAAAACGCCCCTGGGCATTTCACCCCTCCGACTGGCTGGAAACATTTCCAGCGGTGACCCAAATTCGACACCCGATCAGAATGCTCCCATCTGCTTAGGAGCACTCAGTGTCGCAACACACCACCGTACATCGCGCCATTACCGCAATGGCATTTGAGCTGCAGGCCGGCGCTAATGGCGTACCGACCGAAGCCCACATGCTTCCGCCTGGTCCGTTCCGTTCTGTCGACGGGCGACCGACCGACTGTGACGCCTGGCAGTTGGACGCCGGCATCGCGGCGCGTGTCATCGCTCTGGCCGCATCCAGGCAGACCGACATCCTGATTGACTTCGAGCACCAGAGCCTGCACGCCAAAGAGAACGGCAAGCGCGTTGAGGCGGCCGGCTGGATTCCTCGCACCCTGGAGTGGCGTGAAGGTCGAGGCCTGTACGCCGTCAAGATTTCCTGGGTGGGCGACACCGCACAACTGATCGCAGACAAGAAGTACCGCTATATCAGTTCCGTTTTCTCCTACGACACCGACACGGGCGACGTGCTGGAGATTCTGTCGGTGGCGCTGACCAATACACCTGGCCTGGACGGTCTGGAGGCACTCGTGGCCCTGGCTCGCAAGAATCTTGTTTCATCAACCCAAGAAAAGGAGGCCGACATGGCTGACGAAAAGCAGGTGGCGGCGCTCACGGTTGAGCGTGACACCCTGAAATCCCAGGTAGCAGCACTGACCAACGAACGCGAAAGCCTGAGCACCAACGTCATCGCGCTGACGAAAGAGCGCGACGAGCTGAAGAACAAGGTCGCAGGCTATGACAAGGAAAAGGCCGAAGCGGCCCTGGCCTCCGAGAAGGCCAAGAAAGACAGCCTGATTGATGACGCCAAGAAGGCCGGCCATCTGATCCCGGCCCAGGAAGAATTCGCCAAGTCGTTGGCGCTGGCCGAGCTGACCCGCTTCCTGGATACCCTGAAGCCGGTCGCCCTGCTGAACCGCCAGGCCGAGGAGCACGGTGGTGGCAAGGCCGTCCTGAACGAAACCGAGATCGCCTATTGCACCCGCATGGGTGTCTCCCAGGAAGACTACCTGGCAGCGAAGAAGACCAACTAGTCCTGGCTGCAGGTCAGCGCAGAGCAGTTTTACTCACTTAAGAATTCCTGGAGAACACAATGGCCACTACCTTGACGCAAGCCCAACTGGATGCGTTGAAAACCACCCTCAAAGTCCGTTTCAATGCGGGCCTGAAGCTGTCGTCGGATGACTGGAAGAAGGTCGCAAAGCAGATCATCAGCGACGGCAAGTCCAATACCTACGAGTGGCTCTCGGCATTCCCGTCCTTCCGTGAATGGGTCGGTGCGCGCTTGCACAAAACCCTCAAGGAAACCGCCTACAACGTGCCGAACCGCAAGTTCGAGGCCACCATCGACGTCAAGGTCGAAGACATCGAAGATGACAACGTCGGCCAGTACGGCACCATCGCCGAATCTCATGGCCAGGCCGCCACCGATCTGCTGAACGACCTGGTGTTTCAGGCCCTGGCGGCCGGCTTCAGCTCGATCTGCTACGACGGCCAGTACTTCTTCGACACGGATCACCCGATCTATCCGAACGAGGACGGTAGTGGTACAGCCACAGTCGTCAGCAACATGCAGGCCGGCACCAGCGCGCCCTGGATTCTGCTGTGCACCAAGCGTGCTGCCCCTCCAATTTTCTTGCAGGAGCGCAGCCCGGTCCGCTTTGACAGCATCACCTCACCCCAGAACAGCAACGTGTTCGAGAACGATGTGTACAGCTTCGGCGGCCGCTGGCGCGGTGAAGCTGCCTACGGTTTCTGGCAGTGCGCTTTCGGCTCCAAGGCTGATCTGACCGTCGCCAACTTCAACGCTGCCTACGCGGCCATGATGAAGGTGAAGGGCGACGGCAACCGCAAGCTGGGCATCGTGCCGGATCTGCTGGTGACCGGCCCGGACAACCAGGCAGCAGCAGAAGCGATGCTGAAGGCTGCGCAGAACGCGGCCGGTGCGTCGAACACCAACTACAACAAGGTGCAGTTGCTCATCACGCCCTGGATGTAATCGGCGCCAGGGTTCCTCACTATATAGACACCCCGCGAAGCGCCTGTTGCCCCCGGCCGGAATTGTCCGGCCGGGCCGGGCGATCCGCAGGAAGCAAAGAATGGAGAAAGATGATGATCACACTGTATGTCCGCGTGGCACCGAAGAAGGGTATCGAACACTTCTATCGTTGCGCGTTCCTATTTACCGAGGCATGGCGGAAGCTGGTGGAGCTCGATGAGGCCACCGCCAACCGCCTGGGAGAAGAGCAGATGCTGGAAGTGTCGGTCGACAAGCCGGCTGACTATGAAGAGAGCGAACAGGCAGGTGATAGCGCAGGTTCCACTTCGCAGTCCGGTCAGAGCGCCGCCGCTCCAGCAGCTGCGCCCACCGGTTCCGGTGATGGCGCAGACAACTCGGCCGGTACGGGTACCACGGCTCCGGAAGATCCTGCGCTGCGCCTCGAGGCGATTCGCACGGCCATCAGCAAGATGGACAAGCAGGATGCCTCGCTCTGGACCAATGACGGCAAGCCTAAGACCGATGCCATTTCCGCAATCGTCGGCTGGCCGGTGACCGCTGCCGAACGTGACGCCGCCATCGCTCCGGTCGAGGACAAGTGATGGGTTTCGCCTCCCGATCTGACCTGCTGGCACGTAGTAGTGCCATGCGGCTCGCGCAACTGGCGGTGCCGACCGACATGAACATGGTGCCGGATGAAGCGCTGCGCGTGGCGATCTCGGGAGGCGACTTATCGCAGTACTCGCAGGATGTTCGCCAAGCCTTGACGGTCGCCCTGGATACCATCGACGGTGCACTACACGACGCGGATGCCTTGATTTTGTCGTATGGCATTCCGGCCACAGTACAAACAACCTTGCTGTCCCGCTTGGCCTCTACGGTCGCGCTCTATTACCTTCAGGGCGCGGAGCGCATGACCGATGACGTGAAGCACGCCTATGAAGGTGCCATCGCGACGCTGAAGGCCCACAGCAAGGGCGATGTGAACCTGATCCCACCGGCCGCGACCGATCCCGTTCTTTCGGACGATGTCGCCATCATCGTGAGCAGCTCGCGCCGCTACCGTTCTGCCTGGTCGGACGACGATGAGGTCGGATTGTGATTTCGTTGACGCCGCTGATCCAGCACTTGAAACCCCAGCCTGCTGGCTTTGACGGCTTCTGGTTTCGCCAGGTTGCAGGTGCCGCCGAGTTTGCGCAGATCCGGCCTGATGCGCTGCCCTTACCGGCCGCCTGGATCGTGCGTGCAGCGGACAAGGTGCGACATGCCGGTGAGAGGGCCGAGGAAGTGACGTTGGCATTCGATGTGGTGATTGCGATTGAGAACGTCCGCACGCATCGCCAGGGTGACACTGACGACATGCTGCTGAAGTACCGCCTGGCGGTCAAAGGACTGTTGCTGGGATGGGAAATGGAAACCGTGAACGGGAAAGAGAAGCCACTGAAGTTCGCGGGCGGCCAAGTCCTGGAATACACCGATGGCGATCTGTATTGGCGAGATCGCTATGAATTCGAGGCGCTGATCACCAACTATTTACCCGACCCACCGCCGTTTGACCAGGTGGTCCATACAGGAGAAAGACTGTGAGCATTACCTTCAATGAAGTGCCATCCGCGTTGCGTTATCCCGGCGCATACATCGAGATCGACGGGAGCCAGGCCGGTCTCTCCAGCGACCTGCCGGCCGTGTTGCTGGTCGGTCAGAAACTGGCCACCGGAACGGCCGCTGCTGGCGAGGTGGTGCGTATCTCCAGTGTCGGGGATGCTCAGAACAAGGCCGGTGCCGGCTCGATGCTCGCCCAGATGGCAGCGGCCTATCGCAAGAAGGATACGACCTTCGACCTGTTCATGCTGCCCTACGCGGATAACGCGGCCGGTGTGCAGGCGACCGGCACCATCACCGTGACGGCAGCGGCGACCGCCAACGGCACGCTCGCCCTGTACATCGCGCAGAAGCTGGTATCGGTCGGTATCACTACTGGGCAGACTCCGGCCCAACTGGCCACCGCGATTGCCCAGGCCATCACCAACGCCGGCAGCGATATTCCGGTCACTGCCGCAGCTGCGAACGCCGTGGTAACGCTGACAGCCCGTCACAAGGGTTCGTGCGGCAACAACATCGATATGCGCCTGAATATGTTTGGTGAGACCACGCCGACGGGTATGGCCGTGACACTGGCTGCGATGGCCAATGGCACTGGCGACCCGGCCCCAGGTGATCTGGCATCGATCATCGGCAAGCGCTGGTTCCGCTATGTCTCTCTGGGCATCAACGATGCGGCCACGTTGGCGGCATGGCACACCGAGAGCCAGCGTCGTTACGCCGTTCCGGTCATGGCGGGCTTCCGTGCCTTCACCGCCTATCGCGGCGACTTCGCGTCGGCAGCAGCTTTCGGCAGCGCCAAGAACTACGAGCACATCGTAGATCTGTGGATCGCATTCTCTCCGAAGTCCACCTGGGAAGTGGCGGCCACGTTGGCGGCGGCAGCAGCAGTGAGCCTGTACAACAACCCTGTCAGCTCCATGGAAGGCATCACCTTGCCGGACGTGAAGGGAGACCTGAGTTACAACGACTTCACCTCTGGCAACAGCTTGCTGTTCAAGGGCATGTCGGTGATGGAAGTCGCCTCCGATGGTTCCTGCTCGATCAAGCGCCTCATCTCGATGTATCAGCAGCGCTCGGACGGCAGCAGTGACGATGCCTACCTCGACATCAACGTGGCCGAGGTGATGGAGCGTATCCGCTACGAACAGCGTATGGGGGCCATCAAGCGCTTCCGTGGCTCGACGGCGGCCAAGACCAACGAGGGCTATCGTCCTGGCCTGAAGATCACCACGGAAGACAGCGTGCGTGCTTACCTGCTGTCGCTCTACAAGAATGTGCTCCTGGGCGAATACGGGTGGGTGCAAGCTTACAGCTATTACAAGGACAGCCTGGTGGTGGAGCAGGACGCGAACAATCCGAGCCGTTTCAACTTCACGGATGATCCGGTGATCAATTCGCCGTTCTACATCCTGGCTGGTCGGTCGGTGTTCCACAAGGCCATTCCAACCTACTAAGCGCCACGCAAGGTTATTCCATCCTGATTTAAAGAGGATTTACGAACATGGCAAAGTTAAACAATATCCAGACGGTCTCGGTTCCATCCATTGGCAAGTTGCCGCTGGCGGAATCGGGCCAGTCCTTCACGCCCAGCGGCAAGAAGCGCACGCACAAGGCAGGCCGCCAGGCGACCGACGGCGGCTTTACCGAGAGCGCCCAGCCGGCGAAGCTCGAGCTGACCATCAACCTGCAGGCCGGCGTCGACATCCTGGCAATCAACGATATCGAGAACGAAGATATCACCATCCGCATGGCGGATGGCAGCGTCCACATGATGAGCCAGGCATTCGTGTCGGACCCCATTCCGGTGGGCGATGGCGACGGCAAGCTCACCATCATGTCCAACGAATCCGAACGCATCTCTTGATGCGTCCGTAAGCTGAAATTTAAGAGGCGATCATGTCGGGGCTTGCTCTCGGAAAATACAAGGATGGCAGCAGCCAGGGCCAATTGGTGGAGCTGGCCTGCGACAGCAAAGGGCGGCAATTGGTCGCGGCTGGTGACACGCCCCTGGTGGTAGCGTTCACGACGGACGATACTGTTGATGGTCCGGCTGCGCTCGCCGCACTGAACTTCGACTTACTGACCGGCGTGGAGAATGGTTGGCTGGATGTGTCCGGCTATCAAACAGCGCTGATACAAATTGTCGCTAGCGCTGGCATCACCGCTGGTCAGGTCTTCTTCGAGCAGACCAACAATATCGCTGCTCCTGCGCTGCCACTGGTTGCAATTGAACCTACCTCCGCCAGCACGAATCCGTTGGTCGCGGCTTTCAACGTTGCAGCCAATGCCAACAGGCTGTTCAAGGTGCAGATCGATGCCCGGTTTATCAGGGTTCGAATTTCCACAGCCTTTGCTGGTGGAAATTTACGGGCGTACGCAGCGATGTCGCAGCGGACGACTAGCTATCCGGTCGTGACCTCTACGCTATCTAACGGTGGAGCGGTGATTGGAAGTGTGAACGCAAACGACTGCGCCTACTATAACGAATCAGTCGCAGCTCAAGCTGCTAACGCGACACTCAGTGCAACGGCCAGGGATGCCGGTGTCGCAGCCGGAAACTTTACCAAGTTCTCCCAGTTCAACGCGTTCGCGTTCGCGGACCAGGCTGGAACTTTGAACATCCAGGTTTCCAACGACAACGTGACCTGGCGTGTTGCGAAGTCGATTGCCGTCGCCGCCAACGTTGCGCAGATATTGTCCATTCCGGTGATGACGCGGTATCACCGAGCGCAGTTCGTGAATGGAGCCACGGCCAATACCGCTTTCATGCTCAACACCGGCTACTCGAATTGATTTTCAACAGATGGGCACTTTGCCCGTAGCTAGCCCGATGTGAGCAGTCTTCCATTCCTATGAGGTGCTCTGATGAATGAAAAAGATACCGAGAAATTGATCCAGGCGAAAGGCGCCACAGCCCCTCGCATTACCCCGGCCGACGTCGATGCCAACATCGTCGACGTCGAGATCGTCAAATACGTCTCGAAATCCGGGAAGGTGCTGCGCTGGGCTGTTATCACGACCCAGAACGAATGCGCTGTGGTCGGACGCCCCTCGGTGGCAGTGAGCAGCGAGAACGATGACCAGGAAATCGGCGAGAAGGTCGCCATCGCCAATTCCCGCAACGAGCTGTGGCCGCTGATGGGCTACGAGCTGCACAGCAAGATCAACCTCCCAACCTGACTACCATCATGGCAAAACTTCCTCTCAAACACCCGATCAAGCTCACTGAGAACAAGGAAATCAAGGAACTCTCATTCCGCGAATACACCGTCGCAGCCGACTACCTGTCGTTCGACAAGCGCGGCGGTGTTGCGCAGCGCTTTGCGCTGATCGCCAGTCTCACCGGCACTGATGAGAGCCTGATCGAACGGTTGCGCGGAATTGACTACCGCCGCGCCGAGGCGATGGCAGATGCTCTGATCGAAGCGGATGCCAAAGAATTCGAAGGCGAAAAGGAGCCCGAAAAAAAGTCACAAGAGTCCTGATCGCCGTGGGCTTGCTGATGAACGTCATGCATCAACAAGCGCCGGTGATTGAGACGATGCCGCTCGCCAAACTCTTCATTTATGCCCGCATGGCCTGCGCATTAACAGGACGCCCTCCGATTTAAGCTCTCAGTCGTACTCGGGAAACATTTCCCTCCTGTTCTTCACGTGCAGTAGCTTTTAAGCTCCGGTTACCTTTTTGGTACTGGAGCTTTTTTTATGTCGTCGTCCGGATCGTCTGCTGTTAACGTCGAAGTCAACCTTGTACTCAATGACAGGTCGACAGCGGGTACGCGTGCGGCGGCGCAGGCCGCACAACAGGAAGCCAACAAGGTGGCCACCGCCACCGAGCGCGCTGCCCAGAAGGCCGCTGACGCAGCAGAAAAGAGTGCTGCTCGTCAGCGTAGTAGCTACGAACGCTTATCGCAGGCGCGAGAGACGCTCGGTGTACGGTCGGAACGTGCCATCCAGCGAGAGATTCAGCAGACGGAGGCGGCATATAACAGGCTGAAGTCAGCTGGCTTCGCATCCTGGAAAGAGCAAGCGGCCGCCGCCGATAAAATGCGCAAGAAGGTCACCGATCTCACCAATGAGATGGGCCGCTTGACCACGGCGCAGAAAGCCTATGGTGCATTGAAATTCACAGGTGCGGCGGTCGCTGGTGTTGGTGCTGCCGCCTACACCCTCAAAGCCCCAGCGGGAGCCGCGATGGATTACGGTATGCGCCTTGCCAACATGGCGAACACCGCCTACGCTGAACGTGACGAGGCTGGTCGGATTCTCGGAAAGAGAGAGCTTGAAGACGCGATCAACAAGGCGCGTCGTTCCGGCGGTGGAACCCGAGATCAAGCCGCAGAAGCACTAGATACAATCATTGCATCCGGCACGGTCTCCAATCAGGATGCCATTGCTATGCTGCCGGGCATCATGAAGGCGGCGACCGCTGGCAATACGGACGCGAACGCTCTTGCCACCATTGCCATCCGGGCCAAGCAAAGTTTCAAGATCGGCACCGAGGAAATCCCGAAGATTTTGAGTGCAGCTTTGGCTGCAGGCCAGGCAGGCGGCTTCGAGTTGAAGGATATGGCCAAGTGGTTGCCGCAGCAGATGGCGATGGCGAAGAACCTCGGCATATCGGGTAAGGAAGGCTTTGCAAAACTCGCAGCTTGGAATCAGGCATCCGTTGTCACGGCTGGCACCAAAGATGAGGCCGGCAACAACTTGCGTGACTTGCTCAACGAACTGAACACGCCTCACTTCCGCAATTTTATGGCGGAGCAATATCTGGCAAATGGACAGAAGGCTAAGAAGGGCCAGAAGGAAGGCCGCCTGAAGACGGTCGACCAGGTGTTCCTGGATTACCAGGATCGCGGTATCGATAAAGTCGATGCGACCCTCGACATGATGAATTCCATCTTCGCCAAAAACACGACCTACCAGTCGCTTCAGAAAAAATTAGAGGGTCTGGATAAGGGTGATAAGGACGGTCGAAAGGACATCCTGGAGGCCATGGCGGCCCAAGTCCAAGGTACAGCAGTGGGCAAGATTTTCCACAATCAGCAGTCCCTTATGGCATTTCTGGGATTGATGAACAATACCGACTACACTAAGGAAACGCTTGAAAAGGTTCGTGCCGAATACGGGAAAAAATACACCGAAGGCGATGGGGGCGATGGGCGATCCGCGACCGACATAGGCTATCGCGTCCTAGCCGATGAAGCCGGCTACAAAGCTCAACAAGCTGGCGAAGACAAACTGATGGGGCAGAAGGCCGCGATGGATCAGCTGACGCCGGCCATCGGCAAGGCAGCTGAAGCATTCTCTGATCTGGCCGCGAAACATCCTTTACTCGTTGGAACAACGACTCTGGCCACGACTGCCCTTGGAGCACTAGCAGGCGCAGCAGGATTAGCTTCGCTCGCAATGGGCGGTAAGGGATTGCCTGGTGGCGGTGCGATTGGTCGATTTGCAGGCGGGATGGCCGCCAGTAGCATTGGGCAACGTGCACTGATGGCCACAAAGGTCGGCGGTATTGGTGGTATCGCTGCGCTTGCTGGTGACTATGCGCTGGAATCGACCTTGGGGAAAGATTCAGCAATTACTCGCTATGGCTCAAGCATGATGAACGGAGCTGCGGGCGGGGCTGCTGTAGGTAGCATTGTTCCTTTCTTAGGCACAGGCATCGGCGCGCTTATCGGCGGTCTGGGTGGCGCCGCTTGGGAGGCCTATAAGGATCTATCCAAAGGCGCGGAACAAAAGGCAATGGACGCCAAGCCAGCCGAGATGAACGCCAAGTTCACGGTCGGTCTCGCACCGGGTCTGGTACTGCAGGGGCAATCGTTCCAGGCGACAGGTGCTAGCGTTTCCCTCAACACCGGCAACATCATGACCGGAGCACCGAACTGATGAGCTACGAAGACCGTATGGCCACGGCCACTTTTCGTGGCATGGAGTTTCTGACGGACAGCCACAGTGCTCGCGGTGGCCGCCGTCTCGCCAAGCATGAATATCCTGGTGGAGAGGTGCCCAGCGCGGAAGATCTCGGTAAGAAGGCGTGGGATTGGAAACTCAACGCCTACTTCATCGGCAAGGATTACGACCTCGAGCGTAATGGCTTGCTAGCGAAACTTGCCGAACCTGGTGCGACCTGGCTCACTCATCCCTGGCTTGGCCTACTGTGGGTGCGTGCCGAGAGCTGGTCACTGGAAGAAAGCAACGAACGTGGTGGCATGGGAACAGTCACCATCGAGTTCGCGGAAGGTGGCGAGACGCAGCAGCCGACCCAGGATAAAGTTGATGTGGCCATTGACCGCACTCACAAAATGGCTGATGCGGCCGAGGAAGACTTCGAGCTGGAGCCGATGAGCGCCGATGGCTTGAATTCTTATATCGCTGCCGTCCAGCAGAAATTAGAGGTGCTGCGCCAGGCTATCTCGCTGGCCACGCTCCCGCTGACCTGGGCCAATCAGATTCGAAGCCTGGTCGCCGGTATCAAGGCCGACTTGACTACCCTTGCAGGTATGCCAGGCGCATATGCCACCGCCCTGCGTGGGCTCACCGACATGTTCGGTGGCAGCAGTTACAGCGATGACCTGGGTGGTGCGGACCGCACGCGCCTGGTGGTACGTTTATCCAAGGCTGCAACTACATCGACCGCCGTCGCACTGACGGGAACCGCCGCCGTTGATGGCGCGGTTCGTCGGAACCTGCAAAGGGAGGATGCGTTGCGTAGTCGCCTTCTGGTCGCCTCCGCCGCTGAGCTGGCCACATCCGTTTATCAGGCGGAAGAGGATCGAGATACAGCATTGAGCGCTGTAGTTGCCGCAATCGACAACCTGTTGCCCAACTTGCCCGATACAGTCTTTGAGCCAACGGCCGACAGCCGGGCGGCAGTGATCGACGCCTTGCTCTCCCAGGATCTGAAGTCCACTGTCACCCGCGATGTCTCGATCTCCAGGCCGGCCGTGGTCCTGGCCTACCTCATGGAGGTTGACGAAGAGGCGTTCCTGGCGCGCAACGCAGTGCGCCATCCCTTGTTTGTGAAAGGTCGTATCTATGGATGAGGGATCAGTCGAACTGCGGTTCGACGGTAAGCGCTTCGGCTATTGGCAAAATGTCGAAATCAAGGAATCCGTCGATGACCTTTGTGCGTCGGTACGTCTGGGCTTGACCCGGCCAGGCAATGGCACGCCCTTGGGTCTGACGGCCAACACCGTGGTCGACGTGCTCATTGATGGCGAGCTGGTGACCACTACTCGCACCGATGTACTCCGCCGTCCCGTAGATGCCAAGAACAGCGCCATTCTGCTGGATGCACGCTCTCTCGGTCGCGAGCTGGTGGATTGCCAGTACTCCAAGACGCTCTCCGGCCTGAAGCTAGGTGAGATCGTGACACGCATTTGCGGCATCTTCAAAGTGCCTGTAAAGATTGATGGCGACACGCCAGTTGTGCCGGAATTCTCCATGCAATCCGAGATTCCTGCCAATGCGATCATCAATGCGGTCCGGGCATCCAACATGCTGCTGTATCCGCTGCCGGATGGCGGTCTCTTTCTGACAGAGCCCAACGACGAGGCACCGGTGACTACGTTGGAGAAGGGAAAGCATTTCACCAGGTATCAGCCTATTGACGAATTCCGCTTGCGGTTCTCGGACTATGTGGTCAAGAGCTTTGACTACGGCAACGACAAGGCCCTGCAGGGCGCGATCAAGGACAGTGGTATTTCCTTCTTCCGTCCGATGCACATCGTCGCGGATCGCCACAGCCAGTCCCTGGGCAGTTGCGACCGTCGTGCTGAGCTGGAGAGAAATCGGCGCATGGCGCGGGCTCATCGCATCGAGTTGGACGTGCCTGGATGGCGCTACCGGGATGCCAGTGGAAAATGGCGTCTGTGGAAAATCAACACGCAAGTGCGCCTTGTGATTCCATCCGAAGATCCAGATGAGCATATTGACGGCGTGTTCCTGATCGGAGAACGCACCTTCGGTCTGGATGAGAAGGAAGGAAAGATGACACGGTTGCAGGTGATGGACCGAAATGCGTTCTTGGGCGAAGAAAAGAAGAAGTCGAAGCGCGGTGCCTCGGTCAAGGGAGCGAAGGCACTGAAGAGCTTCAAGAGTCGGGGGCTGCGATGATTAATCAAGTTTGGCGGCGGCTGCAGCTCCTCTTCGCACAGGGGGCCAACATTCGCACCGGCCCTGAAAAGGTGCAGGTCAATGTGCTGCAGGGCGAGCCATTGAAGAATATCCGTCGTGTCGAGCCCTACGGATTCTCATACCTTCCGCCAGAAGGTGGCCAGGTCTATTTGGCTTTTCCTGGTGGGGACCGATCTTACGGAGCAGCGCTCATCATTGGGCATAAAATGTATCAGGTACAACTCGTCCAGGGCGAAGTGGCGCTTCATGATGACGAAGGGAACTGGGTGCATATCAAGCGTGGCGGCGTGATCGAGGTGAAAGCCGCCACCAAGGTTATCGCTGAGACGCCCGACTTCGAGACGACCGGTAACGCCAAGATCGGCGGTAACTTGGTGGTGTTGGGCACGACTGCCTCGACGGGTGGCTACAGCGGGGCGAATGGTGGCGTAGCAAGGATGACGGGAGGCGCGGACGTCGCCGGCCCGCTCACCAACAACGGGAAGAACGTTGGCAGCGGCCATACGCACACCAGCACACAGCCAGGCAATCCGACATCGGTGGTGAACTGACATGTTGAAACTCATCCCTATTGGTCAGAATCAGTTAGATATCGCGCTCTTCGATGAAGAGGTTGATGACGAGAATACCGAGGCGGCCACCGTCGTGTACGCGGTGCTGTACACCGATGGTGAGGCTCCTGCCGACCGCGTCTCGGAGCGATTCGAGCGGCGCGGATGGTACGAGGATGCCACCGTCGGCACCGGGCTCTGGTACGTGCGTCGGCAACCGCTGAACAGTGCAGCGCGACGCGAAGCACTGGACATGATCAAGACCGCCTTGATGGCGCATTCTTCCGCGCTGACCGACATCGTGGTCAACGAAGTGGCTCTCTCCGAACCTGCTGGAAACATTTCCAGCGTTTTCATGGAAATCTCGGGCTTGCACAATGGACGCCAGTTCCTTGTGCGAGTCCCGTTGTGACCACCTATACCTCACGTCCAAGCTATACCGACCTCAAAACGCGCATCGCGGCCGATTTGGCAGCGGTGCCGGCGGTGTTGCGTGATCCGGTGTCTGTGTCATGGGCTCGCACTGCCAATGGCATCCACGGTCACCTGGAATGGATTGACAAGCAATCATCTCCGCTTGCCTGCGACTTGGAGCGCCTGTATGACTGGGCAACGCTTTACAACGTGGACCGCCTTGCAGCGACTGCCTCGACTGGTGGTGCTACTGCTACTGGTGCCAATGGCGTGCAGATTCTTGCAGGTACTCAGGTCCGTGGCACAGTCAACAGCCTGGACTACACCGTCCAGGCCGCGATTACCCTGGGTCAGTCTTCCACCGTTACTTTGAAGTGCAATTCCGTTGGCTCGGCGGGCAATCTCGTTGCCGGTCAGACGCTTCGTCTGATTGACCCCATCCCTGGATGCGATGACACCTTTACGGTGGGTATCAACGGCTTGTCGGGCGGTGAGGAAGATGAAGACCTTGAAGACTGGCGTAGCCGCGTGGTCGATGAATGGCAGACCATTACCACGACTGGTGCTCGCTCCGGTAAGGATGCTGACTATCGATTCTGGGCGCGGAGCGCTCATCCATCTGTTACCACAGCTCTGGTCCAGAGGCATGTTCTAGGCATAGGAACTGTCCTGGTTCGTCCGATCTGCAATGGCTTGACGGATCGACTGCCTACCCAGGCGGTTCTCGATGCAGTTGCCGACAGACTCTACAGCATCGCGCCTGCGACGGCAGATTGGCGCGTGGCGTCTCCCATCAAGCGAGCGGTGGCTCCTTCGTTGCATCTGTTGGCAGGCTATGACACTGCCTCCAATCGCACCGGAATCGACAATGCGATTCTGGCCGCGATCTTGTCCGAAGCCAGTGAGACCTCTGTTCTGGCGATGGCCGAGCTGGATGCTGCCATCGCGACCGTCACAACCCAGTATCAGCGTATTGCGCCTACCGCCGATATCGCTGTGGCTGCAGGCGAAGTGCTGGTCTATTCCCCGGCTATCTGGGTATGAAGATAGTCATTCATACCGCACGGGAATTTGCGGATGTTCTTCAAGCGTTGCTGCCACCCGGTGCTGCCTGGCAGTGGCCTGAAGGCAGCTTCGGCGACAGCCTGCTAGTGGCCGTTTCTGAGGAGCTTGTCCGTATTGATGAAACCACCCAAGAAGTTCTGGACAGCGCGGTCTCAAAGCACACCCCAAAGGTCGGGAGCTGGCATATCGATGAGTATCGCCGGGTCGCCCGCGAAGCTATCAACGGCATCTCGGAATCTCGGCCACGCCGACCGGCTGCCATCGGTGGTCACATTGGTGATCGCTTGTGGGGCCACGACGCGGCAACGCATGACTTCGACGTCCCTCTTGTCCAGATTGACCAACTGATTGGTCCAGCGCGGATCGGAAGCAAGATCGGTGATCGCATGTGGGGAACGCGCACCAGATACATCATCCGCGTTCGCTACTACAGCTCGGTGGTAGATCCGGCTGAGTTGTGGAAGGCGCTATTCGAGTTCAAACAGTCCCACGTCTATCTGTGGTTCGAAGACATTACAGGCGCAGGAGGTTATTACAATGCATCGAATTGATGGCCCAGGCCACGACAACAATCGCTGGGTAGCTGAAGACCCCACAACCAATCGGCCACCTACCGAATTCACAGCAGAATTCAACAATGCAATTCAGGAAGAAATTTGTTCCTTCATCGAATGGGCCGGCTTGGCCTTGAATAAGGGTGACAATACTCAGCTCAGACAGGCAATCTTGGCGAAGTTTGGGGCTATTTACTCCATCAGCGCACTGCCAACCAGCAACAAGGGACCCATCATCGTGGCTGAAGTGGGTGAAGTTTGGATTTGGTCGACTTCGGCTTACTTCACCGGTTATCGGAGCCCTCTGTGCGGCCGGCCTGTGGATGGCCATACCTTCGCACCGCTGCCGTCCGAAATCGACGCGACCGGCGGAGTACTGAGTAAGGCCGCTTATGCGGGCCTGTGGGGATACGCGCAGGAAAACAGCCTGGCTATCACCCAGGCCAACTGGACGGCGAACATCGGTGGGCACTACTTCGTTGATGTGGATGCAAACACCTTCCGCATACCGGACCTGCGAAATATGTTCCGTCGTTACACCGGTACTGACGCTGACACTGCAAATGCAAGGGCCTTGGGTAGCCGGCAGCTTGACGCGATCCAGAACATCACAGGCACCTGGTCCAATGTCATCTTGCGAGACACAACAAACGCGTCTGGAGCCTTTGCAGCCGGCCCTGGCAACGGGTCAGGGGCTACAGGAACGTCAGGCAGCGGCAATGGCTTCACATTCGACGCCTCGCGTGTGGTGCGCACCTCCAGCGAAACACGCGGCCGAAACGTCGCGTATGTTCCTCGCCTTCATGTGTAAGGCGACCAAGTCACTGCAAATGCAAGGGCCAGGGGTAGCCGCCAGCTTGATGCCCTCCAGAACATCACAGGCAACTTCGGCTCGCAGCTCAACATTCAAACGAGCGCGAGCGGCGCGTTCGCTCTAGCGGCATCAGGCACCGGTGCCTACCCAACCGGCAATAGCGGGGACTTCAACCAGTTCACCTTCAACGCGTCGCGAGTCGCCCGGACATCGACCGAAACACGCGCCGCCAATACTGCTTATTCGCCTCGTTTGCACATCTAGGCGGACTACACGTGGATACGGGGGGCATATGCGGTATGTTTTGGCGCAGTTTCCGCCGTTCCAAATGTGCCGGTAACTGTGCCAGGTACCGCGCTCGAGGCAAAGGTGCCGCCGTTATTCTGGCCATAGCCGCCTTGAGAAATAACCTGGTAGCCGGTGCCATGATTGTGGGCCTTTAGCGTGTCCGCCTTGTACGAACCGAGGGCTCTTGCATTTGCAGTGACATGGTCGCCTTAAACATGAAGGCGAGGCACATAGGCGGCGTTGCTCGGGCGAGTCTCGGCACCACCGAAGAGCCCGGTGCTGACAGAGCCACTGCCCGATGTGCCGGTACCCACCGCAAGGCGGTTCCCGCTCCCGGAGCTGGAGTTGACCTCGAGGTTGTGGGCGTGATTTCTGAGGGCATCCGACTGCCGCGAACCCAGTGCGCGGGCATTTGCAGTGCAAATATCGAATGAAAGAATGATTATAGAAAGGACTATGTATGGAAGCGATCACCGTATACCAAGCAGATTCTCTGGGCTTTTATCTATATTCGTTGCTCGCTCACGAGCTGGCGATGCAACCTGGCTCTTTTAATGTTCCCTATGGTGCAAAGCTTGCACCGCCACCCGCCACGGAACCCGGTTATGTGGCGCGTTCCAGCGGGCCTGAAGAATGGACAGTGGTCGAGGATCACCGCAAGGAGGTTTTGTTCTACGAAAAGACCCCGGCGGCTGGTGACGCCCCGGCGGTGTTTGCACAATATGAGATGAGCTCGGTGGTGGAGATCGGTGGTATGGCGCTGCGCTACGATGGGGGCGGCGAGATACCTGCCTGGTTGACGGCTACACCGCCGGCGCCTGCCGAAGCCCCAGTCGGAGCCTGATCACTGGAAAAAGGACGGGCGACCTACCTGGGTGTTGCACCACCTAGGCAGGCCGCCTCCCGCTGACCTGCCAGCGTTCGGCCAAGGCCCGTCACCGTCGCGACGGCGCCCGAAGCCTAACACAAGGCGCAACTCGTGGAAGAAATCAGATGTGAACAATGCAATAAAAAACTGGCGGAAGCCCTCTATGTCCGCCTAATCATCAAGTGCCCTCGCTGCAGGACGCTCAACCAGTTGAGCGCCAAGGGCGCCGCCGCAGAACGCCACGGAGCGTCAAACAAGAAGGAGAAGCTCTGTGAAAAAGTCCCCGATCTTTAACAATTCGTCGTTCATCCGCCTACCTGGTGCCGATCTCTACCGAGGCGATTGCCTGGCTATCCTACCGGAGCTCGATGGCACCTTCGACGCCGTAGTGACGGACCCGCCATACTCCAGTGGGGGGCAATCAAAAGGGCAGCGCGCCGCCTCCACCGGGGCGAAGTATCTGAGCAGCACCGGCAGCCAATTCGCTGATTTCGGCGGCGATAGCAAGGATCAGCGCAGCTACCTGCACTGGTCGGCGCTATGGATGTCCCTCTGCTATGAAAAACTCACCGCTGGCGGCCTGATGGTCGTTTTCAGCGATTGGCGCCAGTTGCCGGTCACGACCGATGCACTGCAGGCGGCAGGATTTACCTGGCGCGGCGTCGGCGTATGGGACAAGGGCAGCAGTAGCCGTCCCTACAAGGGGGGCTTCCGAGCTCAGACCGAGTTCTTCGCCTGGGGAAGCAAGGGTCCCCTGGTGGGCGATACTTACAGTCCCGGCGTGTTTTCGGTTCAGCAGCGCCCCAGCGGGAAACTGCACCAAGTGGGAAAGCCCGTAACCCTGATGAAGCCTCTGGTAGCTGCCTGCGGTGCCAGGGTGCTAGATCCGTTCATGGGAAGTGCCACGACCGGCTTAGTCGCTATCGAGCAAGGCAAGCACTTCACTGGGATTGAGCTAACGGACCACTACTACCAGGTGGCGGTGGAACGGCTGCAGCCTGCAGCCGTTTAATCCGAGCCACCTGCTGACGGCCGAGCGGGCTGCGCGCAATCTTACGTGCCAACTCGCGGCCATCGGGGTGGTAGTAGCGTAGGAGCATCCTCGTATCCCTCCAGCCACCAGCCTTCGCCATTTCGTGGAGCTCCAGAATCGGAGCCAGCACCGAGGTGGCTTCGTGGCGTAAATCATGGAATCGGAGATTGTTGAAGTATTCCGGCACCGGCCGACGGCCGTGGCGCCGGCACAATGCCTGGTAGTTGTCTCTGGCCCGTTGACGAGCCCGTATGAAGGCTCGAGTGACTGATCCTGGTTTCATCGTGAAAATCTTGCCGCGCAAGGGCTTGTTAGTCAGATAACGCCGCAACAGATCAAGCGCCCATGGCGTCAGCGGCACTCGCCTCGAGGAGCCATTCTTAGTGTCCGGTAACAGCACGACGCCCCCCCGAAGATCAATGTTTTCGCGCAAGATTCCGCATATCTCCGAGCGCCGCATGGTGCTCTCTACGGCCAGCGAGACGATCACCGGCATTTCGACTGACTTGGTAGCCTCCAAAATCCAGTCCAGCTCGTATCGCGGACATTCGCTCTCTGGGACGCCACGCAACTGAATTTGCCTGTATAGGCGACGATCACGGGCATCTGTAACAGTCGGCCGGCGGACAAGCTGAACGGGGTTCGCCAGGTCTGGCCAACCCCAGTCCTTACGGAGCACGGTAAAAACATGGGAGAGAAATGCCAAGCGACGCACGATGGTCGCAGGTTTAACCAGTTGAGCCCATTCGTCTCTGATGACGATCAGATCGGTATTTCGAATACGGTCGACTGGACGGCCAGCCAATCGAGTTTTAAGCCAAATACGCCCGATAGAACGTTCGCTGGCGAGCCCTTTCTTCAGCGGTGACACCTCGGAGAGGTAACGATCTATGGCAATTGCAAGGGTAGGTCCAACTTGGCGGCGGAGACGCATAAAGGGCGGGAGAATAGCGTAAACGCCATTGGCTTATTGATAAGCCAGTTTTCTTTGTCCCAAAATCAAGCCCAAAAGCCCCAATTTGTTCGTCCGAAAATCAAATGGCTTTTATCCCAAAATCAAAGCCGCTTTACTGGAAATCCGGGGTTTTCGAGCGACTTTTTGATCGGCGCTGCAGAAGTTGTGCGCGTGATCGTAGCTAAAAAGCAACATGCCCGGCGAGGAGACCTGGCCGGGCATGCGAGGGAACGAGGAAGAGGAGGGCGCGTAGCCGTCCTATTCAACGATCAGGGCGAAAGGCTTATTGCACCTTGGCCTTGGCGCGCAGTTGTTCCTGGTAAGCCTGCAGCTTCTTCTGTTGCAGGGCTTCGGCGATCTGCGGCTTGACTTCTTCCAGGGTCGGGACCTTGGCGGCGCGCACATCTTCCAGCTTGATCACGTGCCAGCCGAACTGGGTCTGCACCGGGGTCTGGGTGATGTCACCCTTCTTCAGGGCCACCATGGCGTCGGAGAACGGCTTGACGAACGAGGCCGGGGTTGCCCAGTCCAGATCGCCGCCGTTGGCTGCCGAACCGGTGTCCTTGGACTGCTTGGCCAGGTCTTCGAACTTGGTACCGGCCTTCAACTTGGCGATGATGGCTTCGGCGTCTTCCTTCTTGTCCACCAGGATGTGGCGGGCGTGGTATTCCTTGTCGCCGGCCTGGGCCTTGAACTTGTCGTATTCGGCCTTGATGTCGGCGTCCGAGACCGGGTTCTTCTTCAGGTAGTCGGCGATCAGGGCGCGGATGACGATGGACTGGCGAGCCAGTTCCAGCTGGTTCTTGACGTCGCTGCTGTTGGACAGGCCTTGCTTGTCGGCTTCCTGCATCAGGATTTCACGGTTGATCAGCTCTTCCTTGATGGCACCGCGCAGTTGCGGGCTGTCAGGCTGGCCTTGCGCAGTCATCTGCTTGACCATCAGTTCGGCGCGGGAGGAGGGGATCGCCTTGCCGTTCACCACGGCCAGGTTTTGTGCGAAGGCCGGGATCGAAGCGATGGCGAACAGCAGCACCAGCAGACGAGCGGGTTTGAATGTCATTGTTGAATCCTAGAAAAGAAAGGAATGAATCAAAACGGAGAAAAAAACAGGAGGGGCTTGATAAGCAGGCGTCGGTCTTTGTTCTTGGTCTCAGTTCGTTGCCTCTGACGGCGAGAGTGCCACTATGGCCAGCGCGTGGATCTCCTGCTGCATCAGGTCGGACAGGCAATCATACACCAGCCGATGGCGGTTCAACCGATTTTTGCCCTCGAACAAGTCGGAAACCAGGCGGACCCTGTAATGTCCTCCGCCAGAGGCGGCACCGGCATGTCCAGCATGCAGGGCCGACTCATCCTCGACCAGACAGGCTTGCGGCGTGAAAGTTGCAGTCAGGCGCTCGGTAATGCGCTGCACACGGGTGTCAGCGGCACTCATTCGGCGTCCTTCATGTACTTGGAGAGGAACAGGCTCTGCCCGATGATGAAGGCAAACATCAGGCCCATGCTGCCGAACATCTTGAAGTTGACCCAGGTGTCCAGCGAATAATTGAAGGCGATATACAGGTTCAGCACGCCCATGACGGCGAAGAACACGATCCAGGCCAGGTTCAGGCGCGGCCAGATCGGTTCGGGCAGGGTGACCTGCTTTTCCATCATGACGCGGATGAGATTTTTCTTCATGAACAGCTGCGACACCAGCAAGGCCAGGCCGAAGGCCCAGTACAGGATGGTCGGTTTCCACTTGATGAAGGTATCGTCACGGAAATAGATGGTGGCGCCGCCAAAGACCACGATGATGGCCAGCGACACCCACAGCATGCCGTCCACCTTGCGCCGGCGCAGCAGCAGCCAGGCGATCTGGCCCAGCGAGGCGATGATGGCCACCGCTGTGGAGAGCAGGATCGGTGCCTGGGTGGCCGTGACGGCACCGGCCGACATGGCGCCGCCCAGGTATTGCATCACCAGGTCCTGCGCGGCCGAGGGATGGCCCTCGGCCCATTTGAAGACGCCGAAAAACAGGATGACGGGGAACAGGTCGAACAGGAACTTCATCGGGTTGGCTTCTTCAGTGAGTCAATGAAACGGTGGAAGTGCAGCTTACGCCGGGTCGAAACGCAGCGAAGCCGAATTGATGCAATAGCGCAGTCCGGTCGGCGGCGGGCCGTCGGGGAAGACGTGGCCCAGGTGGGCGTCGCAGACGTTGCAGATGATCTCGGTGCGAATCATGCCATAACTGCGGTCCACTTTCTCGCGCACGTTGGCCGGATCGATGGGTTCGAAGTAGCTGGGCCAGCCGCAGCCGGAATCGAACTTGGCGTCCGACGTGAAGAGCGGCGTGTCGCAGCAGACGCAGGTATAGGTGCCGGCTTCATGATGATCCCAGTAGCGGCCGGTGAAGGCGCGTTCGGTGGCGGCTTCGCGCGTGACCTGGTACTCCATCGGGTCCAGTTGTTCGCGCCATTGCGCTTCGGTCTTTTCTACACGTTTGTTCATGCTTGGCTCCTTGGGGATGACGGGCGACGGGCAAATGCGGGCCGCCCGGGAAGAAAGTTGCAGATTCGGCCTCAGGAAGAGCAACTCACCTCGAGATGGCGGGCCCACTCCGGCGGCAGTTCGGCGTAGCGCGCGAATTCGGGTTGCTCGTCAAAGGGGTGTTGCAGGATCTGCTGCAGGCGGGCCACTTCCCTGAAGTCCTTCTCCAGTGCACGGTCGATGGCGTCCTGGGCGAGGTAATTGCGTAGCACGTATTTGGGGTTGACCGCATGCATTGCAAGCCGGCGGGCATCGTCGTCGCTGTCTTCGGCGCGCAGGCGGGCCCGGTACTGCACGGCCCAGGCATCGAAGGCTGGACGATCAAGGATCAGGTCGCGCACGGGCTCGTCGTCAGCCGCATTGCCGATGCGCAAGTCGCCCAGGCGGCGGAAGAACAGGGTGAAATCCACACCATTGGCTTGCAGGATGGCAAACAGCGCTTCGATCAGTTGTTCATCTCCAGGCTGCTGCGTGCGCAGCCCCAGCTTGGCGTGCAGCAACGCGCCATGGTGCGCCTGGAAGATGACTTCATAGTCGGCCAGCGCCGCTTCGGTCTGCTCCACCGAGCCGATCAGCGGCAGCATGGCCTGGCCCAACGCGAAGCAGTTCCACTGGCCGATGCGCGGCTGCATCTGGTAGCTGTAGCGGCCCTTGCGGTCGGTGTGGTTGCAGATGTGGCGGGCGTCAAAGGCCTCCATGAAGCCGAAGGGGCCGTAATCCAGCGTCAGGCCAAGGATGGACATATTGTCCGTATTCATCACGCCATGCATGAAGCCCACTGCCTGCCATTGCGCCATCAGGGCGGCGGTGCGGCGGGTGACTTCCTTGAGCAGGGCCTGATAGGGGTTCTCTTCAGAGGCCAGTTCCGGATAGAACTGTTCCAGCACGGTATCGGCCAGGATCTTCAACTCGTCGAAGCGCTGGTTGTAGTACCAGTGCTCGAAGGAGCCGAAGCGGATGAAGCTGGGCGCCATGCGGGTGACGACGGCGGCGGTTTCCGGGGCTTCGCGCATGACGCGCTGGTCCGAGCCGATCACGGTCAGGGCGCGCGTGGTCGGGATGCCGAGCGCAGCCATGGCTTCCGAGCAGAGGAATTCGCGGATCGAGGAGCGCAGCACGGCGCGGCCGTCGCCCATGCGCGAGTAGGGGGTCATGCCCGCGCCCTTGAGTTGCAGCTCGATGCGGCCCCGGCCGTCGGCGGCCGGCAGGTCGCCCAGGGTAATGGCGCGGCCATCGCCCAGCTGGCCGGCCCAGACCCCGAACTGGTGCCCGGAATAGACCGCCGACAGCGGCGTCGAGCCGGGTGCGATCTGGTTGCCGGCGAACATGTCAAGGAAATCGAAGTGATCATCGGCCGGGCGCGGCAGCCCGACCGTGGCCGCGGCCGCCTCGCTGAAGCCCACCAGGTAGGGCGCGGGCAGGGGCGTGGGCTGTAGCCGGGTGTAGAAGGCCGGCGGCAGCTCGGCGAAACGGTTCTCGAAAGGGGGCAGCGGATAGGATTGCGTCATGGTCAGCCTGTGGCGCGCGGCCCGGACCGGGCCGCAATCCGCTATTTTGACAGAGAAGCGCGAATCCCATAGGATCGCTCCACTTTTGCGTCCTGCCGCGCCTGGACAGGCGCGGCAGGCCCTTCAACCTCCTCGATACGGCATCTCCCCCGCAAGGCTGGCAATTTGGAATTCGCGCTGATCACCTTCCTCAACGGCCTGGGCTACGGCTTTTTGCTGTTCCTGCTGTCCTCGGGCCTCACGCTCATCTACAGCATGATGGGCGTGCCCAACTTTGCCCATGCCAGCTTCTACATGCTGGGGGCCTATGTCGCTTATGCCCTGGCCGGGCTGTTGGGGTTCTGGTGGGCGCTGCTGCTGGCGCCGCTGATCGTGGGCGTAGCCGGGGCGCTGGTGGAGCATTACGGCCTGCGCATCGTGCACCGCTATGGGCACGTGCCGGAATTGTTGTTCACCTTCGGCCTGTCCTATCTGGTGGTGGAACTGGTGCAACTGGTGTGGGGGCGCTCGCCCGTGCCCTATCGCATCCCGCGGGAACTGGACGGCACACTGTTTACGCTCTATTCCACCGCCTTCCCGGTCTATCGCGGCTTCATGCTGCTGGTGGCGGCCTTGATGCTGCTGGCCCTGTGGCTGCTGCTGCGCCATACCCGCATCGGACTGCTGATCCAGGCCGCGCTGACCCATCCGCAGATGGCAGAGGCGCTGGGCCACAACGTGCCGCGCGTGTTCATGCTGGTGTTTGGCGGCGGCTGCGCGCTGGCGGCGCTGGCCGGCGTCATCGGCGGCAATGCCTTCGTTACCGAGCCGGGCATGGCCGCCGCCGTGGGCAGCATCATCTTCGTGGTCGTGGTGGTAGGCGGCCTGGGCTCGCTGGCCGGGGCTTTCATCACGTCGCTCTTGATCGGCATGATGCAGACTTTTGCGGTGGCGCTGGATGTCTCGCTGGCCAGCCTGGGCTTGCATGTGCCGTCCGGCAGCGCGCTGGCACCGCTGGCGCGGCTGACATTGGCGCAGGTGGCCCCGGTCTTGCCCTACCTGCTGCTGGTGGTGATGCTGGTCGTACGTCCCAAGGGCCTCATGGGCCGGCGGGAGGGCTGAGCGATGCGAAGGATCGTGCTTGCCTGGCTGCTCTTTGCCCTGGTGCTGCTGGCCGCGCCGCTGGTATTTGCGCAGAGTGCGGCCTTGTCGCTGCTCTCGCAGATGGGCACGATGGTGCTGCTCTGTCTCTCCTACAACATGCTGCTGGGCGAGGGCGGCATGCTCTCGTTCGGGCATGCGGTCTATTCGGGGCTGGGGGCCTTTGGGGCCATCCATCTCATGAACCGCATGGCTGACGGTGCGCTGGCCTTTCCGGTGACGCTGGTGCCGCTGGCGGGCGGCCTGACCGGCGCGCTCTGTGCAGTGGTGCTGGGTTATCTCACCACGCGCCGCGCCGGCACCACCTTTGCCATGATTACGCTGGGGCTGGTGGAACTGGTGTCGGCCTGCGTGCTGATGTTCCCCGAGGTCTTCGGCGGGGAGGGCGGCATCTCGGGCAACCGCGTCATCGGCGAGCCCGTGCTGGGGATCAGCTACGGCCCGCAGATCCAGGTGTATTACCTGATCGCCGGCTGGCTGCTGGTCTGCGCCCTGGCCATCTGGGCAGTGCGCCACACGCCCCTGGGCCGCATCCTCAATGCCGTGCGCGACAACCCCGAGCGCGCCGCCTTCATCGGCTATGACCCGCAGCGGGTGCGCTACCTGGCGCTGATCTTGTCGGCCTTCTTTGCGGGCATCTCGGGCGGGCTCTCGGCCATCAATTTCGAAATCGTCAGCGCCGAATACGTGGGCGCACTGCGCTCGGGTGCCATCCTGCTCTTTACCTTCATCGGCGGCACCGCCTATTTCTACGGGCCCATCGTGGGCGGCGTGGTGGGTGTGCTGTTTTCTTCCTGGCTGTCGGCCTATACGCAGGCCTGGCAGTTCTATCTGGGTGCGTTCTTCATCCTCATCGTCATGACCACGCCGGGCGGACTGGCCAGCCTCATCGACCGTGTCTGGCATCTGCGCTGCGGCGACATCAACGCCAGGCGCGCGCTGCGCCTGGGCCTGTGGCTGGCGGCGGCGCTGTGTGCGCTGGCCGGGCTCATCCTGGCCACCGAAATGGCCTATCAGGCCAGCCTGGGCAGTCTGGCCGACACCGGCGCAGGCGCCGCGCCCTTGCTGCTCTGGGGCTGGCGCATCGACGTGCATGCGCCTGTGCCCTGGGTGATCGCGGTGCTGTGCATGGCCGTTGGAACAGCGACGCTCATGGCTTGGCATCGCCAGGGGAGACCGCGATGACTGCGCCAGCTCCCTTGGTCCTGCAGGGTGTGCACAAGGCCTTCGACCGCAGCGAGATCCTGCGCGGCGTCGACCTGCAATTGCAGCCCGGCGAGCGCTGCGCCCTGATCGGGCCCAATGGCGCGGGCAAGTCCAGTCTCTTTCACGTCATCTCGGGCCGCTATCGTGCCGATGCCGGCCGGGTGCTGCTGCATGGGCGCGACATCACCCGCGAGCCGCCGCAACAAATCAATCGCCTGGGGCTGGCGCGCAGTTTCCAGATCACCAGCCTGTTTCCGCGCCTGAGCGCCTTCGAGAACGTGCGTTGCGCGCTCCTGTGGACGCTGGGCTACCGCTACGCCTTCTGGCGCCGCATCGGCCAGTTGCGCGATGCCAGCGAGCGGGCGCGGTCCGTGCTGGAGAAGGTCGGCCTGGCCGCGCGAGCGGAGGTGGCTGCGGGTGAACTGAGCTATGCCGAACAGCGTGCCCTGGAACTGGCGGTGACCATTGCGGCCGACGCCTCCGTGATCCTGCTGGACGAACCGACCGCCGGCATGAGCCGCGCCGAGAGTGCGGCCATGGTGGCGCTGATCCGCGAGGTCACCGTCGGCAAGACCTTGCTGATGGTGGAACACGACATGCAGGTGGTCTTCGGCCTGGCCGACCGCATTGCGGTCATGGACAACGGCTGCGTGATCGCTTGCGACAGCGCCGAGCGCATCCGTGCCAATCCGGATGTCCAGGCGCTGTATCTGGACCGGAGGCGCCATGGATAACTCCTCTTCGCTGCTCAGGGTTCGTGACTTGCAGGCGGGGTACGGCCAGAGCCATGTGCTGCATGGTGTGTCGCTGGAGGTAGGGCGCGGCGAGATCGTCAGCATCCTGGGCCGCAACGGCGCGGGCCGCTCGACCCTGCTCAAGGCCTTGATGGGCCAGGTGCGCAGTACCGGCGAGATCGCTTTTGAGGGGCGTTCTCTGGCCGGGTTGCCCACCTACGCCATCGCGCAGCGCGGCATCGGCTACGTACCGGAAAGCCGCGATGTCTTCCCCGCACTCACGGTGCAGCAGAACCTGCTGCTGGGCCGCAAGAGCGGGCCGGCGGCGGCCAACGGCTGGCGGGAAGAGGAAGTACTTTCGCTGTTCCCGGCCCTGGAGCGGCGCTACAAGGTGGCCGCCGGCGCGCTCTCGGGCGGCGAGCAGCAGATGCTGGCGCTGGGACGCTCACTGATGGGCAATCCCGTCCTGCTGCTGATCGACGAGCCGACCGAAGGCCTGTCGCCGCAGATGGTCGAGCAGGTGGCGCATTACCTGGAACTGCTGCGCCAGCGCCAGGTGGCGGTACTGCTGATCGAGCAGAAGCAGGCCCTGGCGCTGGAGATGTCGCAGCGGGTTTATGTGATGGGACGCGGCGAGATGGTGTTCGAAGGGACGCCCGCCGAACTGGCGGCGGACCCGGCCTTGCAGCAGGAGTGGCTGGCGCTCTGAAGCTGGCGCGATTCAAATGCGGCATTTCTCGCGCGGCCGCGATGGCTGTGCGCGCCACCTGCGCGCACAATCGCCGCTTTAGCTGAACGCTGACCGGGAGATGTTCATGCTGCTTTGGCCCCTGCTGATTTGCCTCGCCATTCTTGCCGTCTACGCCGCTGATCGTGCCTGGCTGCGCCATGTGCAGCGCGAGGACTTGCCCTTGCACGATCCGCAGGGCTATCTGGAGATGACCGCCCGCATGACCGAACTCTGCCACGGTGACCGGGCGCGGGTAGACCAGCTAATAGCACGCCAGCGCCAGCGTTTTCCGCAGGCAGCGCATGCCGAACTGGTGAAGCTGGCCATGCGGCAGCTGCTGGAGCCGCAAGCGGCCAGGCAGCCTTGACCCTGTCCTACAACAAAAAACGGCGGCTCGTTTGCAGCGAGCCGCCGTTTGCCGTTTCAGTGCGAGGCTTACTTGTTGACCAGCTTGGCCGGCAAGCTCAGCGTGAGCAGGCCGCCGATCACCAGCGAGGCCGCCAGCACGTACATGCCGGCATTGGTGCTCTGGGTGGTGTCCTTGAGCCAGCCGACCAGGAAGGGGCTGACGAAACCGGCCAGGTTGCCCAGCGAATTGATCAGCGCGATGCCGGCCGCAGCCGCCGTGCCCGACAGGAAGGCCGTCGGCAGGCTCCAGAACAGCGGCAGGGTGGTCAGGATGCCGATGCTGGCCAGGGTCAGCGAGGCCATCGCCAGCGCCGTGTTGTTACCGTACAGGGTCGACAGCAGCAGCCCAATGCAGCCGATGAAGGCGGGAATGGCCACGTGCCAGCGGCGCTCGCGACGGGCATCGGCGCTGCGGCCGATCAACACCATGGCGGCGGCGGCGAAGGCGTAGGGGATGGCCGTGAGCAGGCCCACGTTCAGCGGATCGGACACGCCGGTGGCCTTGATGATGGTCGGCAGCCAGAAGCTCACGCCATAGAGGCCCATGACGAAGCAGAAGTAAATCAGCGCACCCAGCCAGACACGGCCGTTGGCGAACATGGCGCCCAGGGACAGGTGTTCCTTCTGGCTTTCTTCGTGGCTGATGTTGGTTTCCAGCAGGCGCTTTTCGTCTTCGGTGAGCCACTCGGCATCACGGATGCGATCCTTCATATACAGGATCACCAGAACGCCCAGGATCAGCGAAGGAATGGCTTCCAGGATGAACATCCACTGCCAGCCGGTATGACCCCATACGCCCGGCATGGCATGCATGATCCAGCCCGACAGCGGGCCACCGATCACGCCCGAGAGGGCAATGCCCGTCATGAACAGCGCAGTGATCTTGCCGCGGCGTGCGGCCGGATACCAGTAGGTCAGATACAGGATCACGCCCGGGAAGAAGCCGGCCTCGGCCACCCCCAGCAGGAATCGCATGATGTAAAACATTTCCGGCGTGGTGACATAGGCCATCGCGCCCGAGATGATGCCCCAGGTGATCATGATGCGGGCGATCCAGAGCCGCGCACCGACCTTGTGCAGGATCATGTTGCTGGGCACTTCAAAGACGAAGTAACCCAGGAAGAAGATGCCCGCGCCCAGGCCGTAGACGGTATCGCTGAACTTCAGGTCTTGCAGCATCTGCAGCTTGGCAAAGCCGACGTTGACCCGGTCCAGGTAGGAAGCCACATAGCACAGGAACAGCAGCGGCAGCAGCCGCCAGGTGACCTTGCTGTAGGTCGCGTCTTCAAAGGATGCGCGCGCGCCGTCGGCGGCTGCGCCTGCTTGGTAGGTCATGTCTCGCTCCAGATGTTGTTTGACGTGTCGTTGTTGTACGTCGCCGGTTCTTTGTGACCGCTTGACGGTGCCACGCATTGTAGTGGCGGTGAGGACATTGTCAAATCATTATCCTCACCGATCGCATGAACATTTTTGCAGTGCGGTCTTACACGCAGCGCCCGCCATCGACCTCGATGCACACGCCGGTGACGAATTGCGCTTCATCCGAGCCCAGGTACAGGCAGGCATTGGCGATGTCTTCCGGGGTGGAGAAACGGCCCATGGGGATGGTGGCGACGAACTTCTTGCGGTTTTCCGGGGTGTCGGGCACGCCCATGAACTCCGACAGCAGGCCGGTGGCCGAGATGACCGGATTGACGCAGTTCACGCGGATCTTGTCCGGACCCAGTTCGGCGGCCATCGACTTGCTGGTGGTGATGACGGCGCCCTTGCTGCCGTTGTACCAGGTCAGGCCGGGACGCGGGCGGATGCCGGCGGTGGAGGCGATGTTGACGAAGGCACCGCCGCCGACCTGGCGGAAATAGGGCACGAAGGTCTTGGCCGAGAGGAAGATGCTCTTCACGTTGACCGCATAGACGCGGTCGAACTCGTCTTCTTCCACTTCCAGCATGGGGCGGTTGCGATGCGTGGTGCCGGCATTGTTGACGACGATGTCGAGCTTGCCGAAGTGTTCCAGGGCGCTGGCCAGCAACTGGTCCATGTCGGCGCGCTTGGAGACGTCGGCCTTGGCGAAGACTGCACGGCCGCCTGCCGCCTTGATCTCTTCGACCACCCGCAGGCCGCCGGTTTCGCCGATATCGGCCACCACCACGCAGGCGCCTTCACGGGCATAGGCCTTGGCGATGCCTTCTCCGAAACCCGAACCGCCACCGGTGACGATGGCTACCTTGTCTTGCAAACGCATGATGTGTCTCCTTGAAAATTGCGTGTGTTGAATGAGGGGAGGGAGGTCAGCCGTGGCGGATGGCGATGGTTTTCAACACCGTGAAGCCATAGAGCGCCTCGAATCCCTTCTCGCGCCCGTGGCCGCTGGCCTTGACGCCACCGAAGGGCAGTTCCACGCCGCCACCGGCGCCATAGTTGTTGATGAAGACCTGGCCGCTGCGAATGGCGCGCGCCAGCCGCAGCTGGCGGCCGCCGTCGCGGGTCCAGACGCTGGCCACCAGGCCGTAGTCGGTGCCATTGGCCAGGGCGATGGCCTCGTTTTCATCCTCGAACGACATGGCTGCCAGTACCGGACCGAACACTTCTTCCTGCGCCAGCCGATGCTGCGGCGGCACGTCGCGCAGCAGCGCCGGCGCCTGGTAGAAACCGCCGGCCGGGGCGCCGGGCGCGATCTCGCCTTGCGCCACCAGCGCGATGCCGTCGCGCCGCGCGTCTGAGAGGAAACCAGCCACGCGTTCCTGCTGGGTCTTGCGGATCAGCGGGCCGCAGTCCAGGTCCATCTGCGAGGAGCCCACCTTGAGCCGCGAGAACAGTCCGGCAAGCCGCTCCAGCACCTGTTCGTAAGCGCCACGCTGGACCAGCAGGCGGCTGCCGGCCGAGCAGGTCTGGCCGGCGTTCTGCACGATGGCATTGACCACCACCGGCAGCAGGGCGTCCATGTCGGCATCCTCGAACACCACCTGCGGCGACTTGCCGCCCAGTTCGAGGGTGACGGGCGTGTGATGCTCGGCGGCCGCGCGCACCACCAGCTTGCCCACGTTGGGCGAGCCGGTGAAGGACACGTGGTCCACATCGGGATGCTTGACCAGCAGGTCGCCGGCCTCGTGGCCATAGCCGGTGACGATGTTGAGCGCGCCCTCGGGGAAACCCGCCTCGGCCGCCAGTTCAGCCACCCGCAGGATGGACAGGCAGGCATCCTCGGCCGGCTTGACCACGCAGGTATTGCCGGCGGCCAGGGCGCCGCCCACGCAGCGTCCGAAGATCTGCATCGGGTAGTTCCAGGGCACGATGTGGCCGGTCACCCCGTGCGGCTCGCGCAGGGTCAGCACCGTATAGCCGGCCTGGTAGGGAATGGTGTCGCCGTGCAGCTTGTCGGCGGCCCCGGCGTAGAACTCGAAGTAGCGCACGATGGCCGCTGCGTCGGCGCGCGCCTGTTTCATGGGTTTGCCGCAGTCGCGTCCTTCCAGCTGGGCCAGTTCTTCCTGGTGATCCTGGAGCTTGTGGGCCAGCTTCATCAGCAGGCGGCTGCGCTCGGCGGCGGAAAGCTTGCCCCAGGCGCCTTCATAGGCTCGGCGCGCCGCTTTCACGGCCTGGTCGATGTCGGCCGCATTGCCACGGGCGATGGCCTCGAAGGCCTGGCCATCGGAGGGATCGATGACGGGGATGCTTTCGCCGGAGGCGGGAGTGACCCAGCGATTGTCGATGAAGTGCTGTTTCATGGCAGTGCGGTCCTTGAAGGCGAATCACGAAGAGGAGCAGGACAGGGAAACAGCAGGAGGGTATGCCATGCAGGCGCGGGCCAGCGTCGGACGGTCAGTCCGAACGGGGCCGGGTAGGGGCTTGTCTCTTGGTGTTTTGTCGTGTGCTGCTGTTTTGTTGTGCCTGAATCTAAGCCTGTGCACTCAAGATGTCAAATAAATTTACTACTTTGCTGACTGCCTGCAGTCGATGGCTGGCGGTGAGACCAACAAATCCGCTACCATGCGGCCCATGCTGACGCTGTTCCTGCCATTTTCTGCCTAACTGGAGTGTCGATGCCCTCATCGAGCAAGTCCCCGCGCCCCGGCGCTTCCGGTGACATCCTGAGCCTGGCTGCAGCCGGGCTGGGTCCCGTTCGGCCGGAGCGTTTCGCTGAACGCGTGTATGAAACCTTGTTCCATGCCATCGTCGAGGGCCGCATCGCGGTCGGCAGCAAGCTGCCTTCCGAAAACGACCTGGCCACGCTGTTCGAGGTCTCGCGGCCGGTGGTGCGGCAGGCGCTGGACCGGCTACGTGAAGATCAGCTGGTGGAGTCCCAGCGCGGCTCCGGGACCTATGTGAAGGAAAAGGCGGGATTGGCCCCGGCGCGTCCCGATGGCGAACCCGAGACCCGTATCGGCCACATCATGAACGGACTGGAGCTGCGCCTGGTGCTGGAACCGGAATGCGCCTACATGGCCGCCCTGCGGCGCAACAAGCAAGATCTGGAAAAGATGGATGCCTTGCTGCTCGGATTCGAGGAAGCCAACCGCGTGGGCGGCATCGCCCATCACTATGATTTCGGCTTCCATGAATCCATCGCCCAGGCCACCGGCAACCAGCGTTTCGTGCAGGTGATGAAGACGCTGGAATACGATGTCAGCCACGCCGTGAACATGCTGCGCCACCTGATGCACATCCCGCCCTGGAAGCGCTCCCAGGACGCCATGGACGAACATCGTCAGATCTTCGAGCTGATCCGGCTGCAGGATGCGGAAGGCGCCCGGCGCGCCATGCGCGGCCATATCGAGAATGCCCGTACCCGCATGTTCAACAGCCGGCCTGGCTTGTAAACCGGTATTGGGTGCCGGTTTGCCAGCCTGGTTGTTACTGAAGCTGTCAATTCTTTTAACTACTTGTGCCAGCAGGAAACTCATCGCATGGAATTACGCCAACTGCGCTACTTCGTGGCCATCGTCGATCACGGCTCGCTCTCGCGGGCGGCGCGTGTGCTGCACATCGCCCAGCCGGCGCTGACCCAGCAGATCCGCCAGCTGGAAGACGAGATGGCGGCGCAACTGCTGCATCGTTCGGCCCAAGGGGTCATCGCTACCGATGCCGGCAAGGTCTTCTATGAGCACGCGCTGGCGATCCTGAAGCAGGTGCAGGATGCCAAGCAGGCCGTGGCGCAGTCTACCGACAAACCCTCGGGGACGGTGGCGCTGGGCATTCCGCAGAGCGTCTCCAATGCGCTGGCCTTGCCGCTGTTGAATGCGGTGCGCTCGATCTACCCCGAGATCACCCTGCAACTGACCGAGGAGTTGACCGGCAACCTGATCACCCAACTGAAGTCCGGGCGCATCAACCTGGCCGTCCTGTTTGACGACGGCCAGCTGTCTTCCTTTGCGGCCACGCCCATGATCGAGGAAGAGATGATGTACATCACGCGCGCCAAGTCACGCTATGGGGTGAAAGGCCGCAAGGGCGTGCCGCTGGCAAAGGCTATCGAGGCCCCGCTGATCCTGCCCGGCCTGGCCCATGGGGTCAGGCCGCGCATCGAGAGCCTGGTGCGGGCCCAGGGCATGAGCCTGGACAACGTCATCGAGATCAACTCGGTGGCCATCCTCAAATCGGCCATCCTGGCCGATATCGGTGCCACCATCCTGCCGGTGGCGCCGCTGCTGGCGGATATCGAGCGCGGCGACATGGTCGCCCACCCCATCGCCGGAGAGCAGATCTCGCGCACCCTGGTGCTGTGCGCCTCGCGCAATATCCCGCTCACCACCGCCGCTGCGGCCGTCGAAAGGCTGGTGCTGGATGTGACGGATGAACTGTGCCGTTCAGGGCAGTGGGGACATACGCGGGCGCTGGAACGTGAATAATTCTGAATGAACGCCCGGTTTTATGGCATGAGAATTCAGATTTTTTGATGAATTGCTGAAAATCACTGCTGAGCTTGCGCCATCGGTTACACTTTCGCCGATCCCGGCCCGTCCTTTAGCCCTCAGCCAGTGAGGACGCCGCCAATGCGCCTGTGAGCGCATCTTCCGCATCGCCCGCCGCGATGCCTTCTACACCTGCCCGCAAGGGCAAGCGAATCCGCATGAATCCTTTCACCGCCAGCATTGCGCTGGCCATCGTACAGTTTTGCAGTGGCGTCATCATGGCCGGGCTGTTCATCAGCACGCCGTCAGAGCGCTTCACGCGGCTGTGGGCGCTCTCGGGGGTGTTCTCGGCGCTGGGGATTTGCACCACTGTGGCAGTCTACGGCGGTCTGGCGGGCAACCTACGTCCGCTGGGCCTGCTGCTGGGCAATACGCTGGTGTTTTCTGCCGGCATCGTGGCCTGGTGCGGCTTGCGCAGCTTCTACCAGCGCCAGTCGCGGGACTGGCCGGTCATGCTCATCATCGGCTATGCCGTGTGCTTTACGGCCCTGCTGATCGGCGGGGCCGATTTCACCCAGCGCGCCTTCCTGGCCGTGGGGGCGCTGCAACTGGTGTTTTGCCTGGTACTGCATGAATTCATCAAGGGCATGTCCGGGCCGCTGGCCAAGCGCTATCCACGCTGGTCCTTTGGCCGCTGGACTGGCATCGGCGCCTTGCTCATTCTCAGTGCCACCCATGTGAGCCGGCTGTTGATCTCGCTGTCGCATCCCGAAGTGTTCATGCCGCCGGAGATGAGCAACCTGGGTGTGGCGCTGATCTACCTCATTCCCATCAGCGGCTCCTTGCTGCTGGCAGTGTCGCTGATGATGATCTACTTCGAACGCCTGCTGGCCGACAAGCAGCGCCTGGCGACCGAAGACGAACTGACCGGCACCCTCAACCGCCGCGAGCTGGTGCGCTGTGGCGAAGAAGTGCTGGCCCGGGCGGTGCAGGGCGGGCGGGTACTGACGCTGGCCTTCATTGATGTGGACCACTTCAAGCACATCAACGACACCCACGGCCACCTAGTGGGAGACCGCGTGCTGGCCGACATCGGCGCCTTGCTGCGCGGGCAGTGCTGCCAGGGTGGCATGGTCGGCCGTTACGGCGGAGAGGAATTCTGCGCGGTCTTCCCGGACTGGTCCGAAGCCAAGGCACGCCAGATCGCCCAGCATCTACTGGAGACCGTGCGCAACCACGATTTCGGGCATGGGCAGAGGGTCACCATCAGCGTCGGCCTGGCGGTATTGCAGCCGGGCCGGTCCATGAGCTGGGATGCGCTGGTTCACGAAGCCGACCTGGCCCTGTACCGTGCCAAGAGCGAAGGGCGCAATGCCTTCCGGATGGCGCTGGCGGCCTGATCCGGACGCTGCCTTACAGGGCCGTTTCAGAAAAAATCCCGGCTGCGCGGCTGCAGCTCACCCAGCAGATGGGTCCAGTCTTCCAGCCGTCCCGCCACCAGGTGGCGCACTTCACCATGGCACTGCCAGCTGCCATACACCCCCAGCAAGCGCGCGTTCAAGACCTCGCTGCGCTGCCTTTCCAGCACCGAAGGCCAGACGATCACGTTGGCCGAACCGGTCTCATCCTCCAGCGTCATGAAGATCACCCCCTTGGCCGTGCCCGGCCGCTGGCGCACCGTGACGATGCCGCAGCAGCAGGCGAACTGGCGGTTCTGCAAAGTGTTCAGGTCGGCCACGCTCATGAAGCGCCGCCGCTGCAAGGTCGGGCGCAAGAGCGCCAGCGGATGGCGCCGCAGCGTCAGATTCATGGCGCGATAGTCGTCGACGATCTGGTCGCCTTCCCCGGGCGCCTCCAGTTGTACCGCATCATCCCCGCGCGGCGCCGTGCGCAGCAGGTCACGGTCGGGCACTGCGCCCACCGCATGCCAGAGCGCAGCGCGCCGGTGCCCGGCCAGCTCGCGCAAGGCATCGCCCGCTGCCAGCGCCTGCAGGGCGTGGCGGTCCAGCCCGGCGCGCCGTGCCAGGTCATCGACATCGGCAAAGGGACGTTCGGCACCGGCCTGCTCGATACGCTGCGCCGCCTGTTCGGGCATGCCGCGCAGCAGGCTCATGCCCAGCCGCACCGCCGGACGCGCCTGGCCGGCGGGGTCCAGCTCCAGTATGGATTCCCAGCGGCTGCGCAGGACGTTCACCGGCAGGACCTGGACGCCATGCCGGCGCGCATCCTGGATCAATTGGGAGGGCGAGTAAAAGCCCATGGGCTGGCTGTTGAGCAGGCCGCACAGAAAGGCTTCCGGCTCGTGGCACTTGAGCCAGCTGCTGAAATAGGTCAGCAAGGCAAAGCTGGCGGCATGGCTTTCGGGGAAACCGTATTCGCCGAAACCCTCGATCTGGTTGAAGATGCTCTCGGCGAATTCACGTGAATAGCCATTGTCGGTCATGCCCAGCACCAGCCGTTCATGGTGCGGCCCCATGCCGCCCTTGCGCTTCCAGGCGGCCATGGAGCGGCGCAGGTCATCGGCTTCGCTGGGGGAATACCCGGCAGCCTCGATGGCCACATCCATCACCTGCTCCTGGAAGATGGGGATGCCCAGGGTGCGCTCCAGCACCTTCCTGATCTTGCCACTCTTGCTGGTGTTGTCCGGATAGTCGAAGCTGCCGCCGCTGCGCACCAATTCCCGCCGCCGCAGGTAGGGGTGGACCATGCCGCCCTGGATGGGCCCCGGCCGCACGATGGCCACCTGCACCACCAGGTCGTACTGGGTGCGCGGCTGCATGCGCGGCAGCATGCTCATCTGGGCGCGGCTTTCGATCTGGAACACGCCGATGGTATCGGCCTTGCAGATCATGTCGAAAGTGGCCGGATCTTCACGCGGAATGTCGTACATCTGCATGACTTGGGGCAGGCCGCGCCGCAGGCTCACCAGTTCCAGCGAGCGGCGCAGGGCGGTCAGCATGCCCAGCGCCAGCACGTCCACCTTGAGCAGCTTCAACGACTCCAGGTCATCCTTGTCCCATTCGATGACGGAGCGCTCTTCCATGGCCGCATTCTGGATCGGCACCAGGCGCGACAACTGCCCGCGCGCGATCACGAAGCCCCCGGTGTGCTGCGACAGATGGCGCGGGAAGCGCAGCAGCTTGCCGGTAATGCTGGCCCATAGGCCGATCTGCGGCAGTTCCGGGTCCAGCCCGGCTTCGGCAAAGCGGGCCAGCAATTCTTCCCGGCTGTCGAACCAGTGCTGCGACTTGGCCACCGTATCGACGATGGCCACATCCACACCCAATGCCTTGCCGACCTCGCGCAGGGCGCCACGCGGCCGGTAGCTGTGCACGGCAGCCGCCAGCGCGGCGCGGCGGCGGCCGTACTTGCGGTAGATGTGCTGGATCACTTCTTCGCGGCGCTGGTGCTCGAAGTCCACGTCGATGTCGGGTGGTTCTTCTCGCTTTTCGCTGATGAAGCGGGCAAACAGCAGCCGGGTGGAGGTGGGATCGACCTCGGTCACCCCCAGGCAGTAGCACACCGCCGAGTTGGCGGCCGAGCCGCGTCCCTGGCACAGGATGCCTCGCGAACGGGCAAACTTGACCAGGTCGTAGACCGTCAGGAAATAAGCTTCATATTCCTTTTGGGCGATCAGGGACAATTCCATCTCGATCTGTGCGCGCACCTCGCCCGGTATTCCTTGCGGATAGCGTTTAATGGCCCCGGCCAGGGTTTCCTGCCGCAGATAGTCGGCCGGGCTCATGCCCAGCGGCACCAGTTCGTCAGGATATTCATATCGCAGTTCAGCCAAGCTGAACTGGCAACCGGCCGCCACCGTCAAGGTCTGGGCCAAGGTGGCCGGGCTGTGCACCAGCGACAGCCGCATGCGTGGCCGCAGGTGCTGCTCGGCATTGGGGGCCAGGGCCAGGCCACATTCCTGCACCGGCTTGCCGACGCGGATGGCCGTGACCACATCCTGCAGGTATTTGCGTGAACGCTGGTGCATCTGCACATCGCCCACCGCCACCAGCGGCAAGCCGTGCAGTCGCGCGGCGGCGTCGATGGCGGCGCGGTGCAGGTCGTCCAGCGGACGGTACAGGCGCGTCATGCCGACCCATGCGCGGCCGGGGGCCAACGGGGCGAACCAGCGCAATTGCGCATCCAGCGTTTCTTCATCGGCCGGGTAGTCCGGCACCAGGATCAGCTGGCAATCAGGCAGGGCGCGCAGGTGCGACAGGGCGGGCGGCGGCTGGCTCAGGTCTTCCGGTGACAGCAGGTAGCTGCCTTTCTCGGCGCGGGTGCGCGCCAGGGTGATGAGTTCGCAGAGGTTGCCATAGCCCTCGCGATTCCTGGCCAGGGCCACCAGGGTCATCCTGGCCAGGGGATGGGCCGGCTCGTCCTTGAAGGCCGTAAATCGGAAGCAACTGCCGATGAGCAGCTTGAAATCCTTGGCCTTGCCGCGATTGACCTGTTCCATCCAGGCGGCATGGGCGCGCACCACCCCGGCCATGGTGCATTCATCGGTGATGGCCAGGGCGCGATAGCCCAGTTCGATGGCACGCTCCACCAGTTCCTGCGCATGGGAGGCCCCTTGCAGGAAACTGAAGTTGGTCCGGCAATATAGTTCGGCATAGTCGGGCAGGCCGGTCTGGGCAATGCCCAAGGGCAGGGAAGCTTGCATGCGGTGCTCCTACCCGAACAGGCCGTGCAGGAACCACTGCGGCTCCTCGTCGGACCACTCGCCGCCGCGCCACTGGCGGAAGATCCAGTAATAGGCATGGCTGGCATCGCGCGCCGTGAAGTAGTCGCGCGTCAGGGGCCGGCCTTCCCACCAGCCGGCTTCGATGCGTTCGGGCGGCGAAGTGAATTCCAGTGCACTGCGATAGAAGGGCTTGTGCTGCTGCATCCGCAAGGGCAAGGGTTCGGGCAGCAGCCACAGCGGACGCGGCGGCAAGCGCGCCGCATCGGTAGTCAGGGAAGCCGGCAGGCTGGCGGGGCTCTGCATCACGCTGCACCAGCGGTTAGCGATCTCGGGCCGATGATCGGCGCGCGGGGCGGCCTGCTGCACCTTGTCCGCGCCCAGACGCGCCACCAGCAGTTCCAGCAGGCGCTGGTGATCCTCGGCACTGCCGCCGGGTTCAGGGAAGAGCATCTCGCTGGCCGCCTGCTGGCTTTCCAGTTCATCGGCGGCCAGCCCCAGGGCGATGGCGGGGGCGGGCAGGGAGGAACGGGCCAGCTTTTCCTTGACCAGGGTGTGCAGGTGGTCTTCCTGCCAGGCCGGGACCGACAGCGCTACCTGCAGCTCGGTGGGCGCCACGGCCTGCCGTCCGCGTTCATGTTCCAGCCACAGGCGCAGCTTCTTGATGGCCAGCTGGCGTGCGGTCAGCCAGCCGGCCAGCTGGGCCAGCAAGCCCTGGGCATAGGCGGCCAGGATGTCGGTGTGCTCGATGCGGTCCGGCAGCTCCACCCGGGCCTGGAAGGTCGGTGGCGCCACGATCCAGTCATGCACTTCGGGCGCGGCACCATAGGCGCGATCCAGCATGCCCAGCAATTCCTTGCCGCAGCGGCGCTGCAAGCCGGCGCGGGGCAGGCGCTGCACCTGGCCCAGCTGGCGGCAGCCCAGCCCGTGCAGCCATTCCAGATGGGCACGCGCGGCAGTCAGCAGAACGACTGGCAAGCGGTCCAGGCGGCGCTGCAGGGAACGGTGGCTCAGGGTACGCACATAGCCGTAGCGTGCCAGCAGCCAAGATCCGGTCGCCGTGACGGCGCAGGACAAGGTGGCCGACAGTCCCATCCGGGCGATGGTTACCCGGATCTTGCGGCACAGGGCCCGGATGCCGCCGAACAGGCGCAGGCTGGCGCCCACTTCCAGCAGGATGCAGGCCTCTTCGGCCAGCGTGACCTGGGGCGTGTATTGCAGCAGGGCCAGGGCAGCTTGCTGCAAGGTGGTTTGCTCCCTCAGGATATCCCGCTCGTTCAGATGCGCTTGCGGTGCCAGCAATTGCACCCCGCCGCGCCGCATGCCTTCGTGCACGCCCAGCGCGCGTGCGGGTGCCGTCAGGGCCGATACGCGGTCGCGCTCGAAGACCACGGCCGCTGCCTCATCCAGCCAGTTCGGACGGAAGACTTCCAGCGGCAGCAGTGGCAGGTGTACGGCGATCCACAGGGGTGACATGGCGTTGCAAATTCGGTGAAGGCAGCAAAGGGAGAAACAGGCTTTGTTCGCGCAGCGGGCCGCGGCGCTTGAGAAAACCGATCTCCAGCCCGTCGCGCGCTGACTTGAGCGTCAGCCGCAGGGGTGCGGGGGAAGGCTCGCGCGCGCAGGACAGCGGCCGTAGCATGAAGAACAGCGTCTGACCGGCCTGCGCTGCCACGTGAAGTCGCCGCAGCAGGTCATGATCGCCCTTGCGCAAGCGCGGCTGCCACATCAGCAGGGCCTGGCAGCTATCGGCCCGCAAGACCTGCTCGGCAGCCCAGCAGGCGTCGGCCGCATGATCGGCCTGCAACTGCAGCAGCCGTGACGCGTCCACACCCATATGCGCCCAGCCGGGGGCATTGACCTGGTGCGGCGCCTGCAGCAGGGCGATCCGGCCAGCCTGCGGCGGGCGCCGGGCAGTGGCGGGCGCACGCGCCAGTACCGGGCGCAACAGGCGCAACTCGCCAATGCCGTCCTGCGGCAGCAGCAGCTCGATGAGCACCCCGGGCGGCCAGCCGCGTTCGGGCAGCTCGGCATCCAGGGCCTCGAATCCGCTGGCGACACCGCGCGCTCCACCGCGCGCCAGCTGGGAGGCCAGCCAGAGCGAAGGGTGGATGATTTCCGGACGAGGAACCGGAGTGCCAGGTGTCAACATGGAAAGAAAATCGCGGATGTGAGGCAGAAGAAAATGCAGGTAAAAGCAAGGACTGTATAAATATACAGTAATTGTTTTGGGGTGTGAAAAAAACTGCCTTCGCGCCTGAAAGTAGATGAAATTTCCTTTCTGCAATGCCTGGATGACGAGAAATCGAAGAAATTCATAACGAAAAGGCAAGCTCATCTTCATGTATTCCTACATGTCCGTCAGTCATTGCTGACCTTGGCTGGGGAGCTCTTCCGATAGTGAGGATCAGTGAGGCTTTTTACACTGCAGATGTGGACAAAGGTTGGCTTGCCATTCCGCGTGCTCGCGCAGGGCAGTAGGGCTGCGGGCTGGCAAATGTCTGCTCCATTCGATCATCCAAGACAAGGAGTCACACATGGCAAATTCACAGAATCCGGGGAACAGCAATCGCGGCTTTGCCGCCATGGACAGGGAAAAGCAGCGCCAGATCGCCAGCATGGGAGGCAAGGCCGCTCACGCCAAGGGTGCCGCCCATGAGTTCACCTCCGCCGAAGCCCGGGAAGCCGGACGCAAGGGTGGTCTGAACAGCCATGGCCGCAAGAATGCCGCCGCGGCCGCCGCTGCTCAGAACGGCAATGGTGGCAATGGCGCCAGTGCATCGGCCCAGCCGCAAATGAACCAGAGTACGCCGCAAGAGGGCAATGGCGCCCAGCAGCCGCAGCAGTCGGACAGCAATCCCCAGCAGCAAGGCTGAGAAAGCGGCCCCAGCGGCCACCTCAGGCAGGCTCAGCCACCGTATCAGGACCCTGATCGCATCAGGCAGCCGTTCCAACGAAGGACCCTGCGCTCCACTGGCTTCAGGAACCGGGCGGTGCACCCACACTGATAAAAATAAAACGAAAGGCGCGAAGAGCGCCTTTTTTGTTGCCTGCTGCCCGCCTCCGATGGGAGGCTTCAATTGCGTACCAGATCATCCATCATCGGCACCAGCGCCAGCAGGAACAGCGCGGCCGCCAGCGGCATGGTCGCCAGGAAGCCCAGCGCCTTGAAGCCGAAAGCACCCGTCACGCCCCCCAGGAAGAACATCAGCAACAGCGAGGACAGCAGCATGAACTTGCGCCGCGCACCCGGCACGGGATCTTCCGCCACCACCTCGCCGGGCTGGCGAGGAGCCAGCGTCCAGTAGCACATCTTGCCGATCTCGATGCCGATGTCGGTGACCAGCCCCGTGACGTGGGTGGTACGGATCTCCGACCGTGAAATCTTGCTGATCATGGCGTTCTGCAGACCCATCACGAAGCACAGCAAGGCCGCCGTCACCGGCACGAACAGCAGCCGGTGATTCTCCAGGTTGCTGCCGAGGATGCCAAAACACAGCAGCAGCATCGCCTCCAGCATCAGCGGCATGGCGTATTCACTATGCAGGCCGCGCCGCCTGGCCCAGTTGATCATCACTGCCGAACAGGCCGCACCCAGCAGGAACGACAGCAAGGCACTGGCGCCGGCCACCAGCAACAGGGTTTCTCCCAGCACCAGGTTGTCGGCCAGCGAAGAGACGATGCCCGACATGTGCGAAGTGTATTGGCCCACCGCCAGGAAGCCCCCCGCATTGACGGCGCCCGCAATGAAGGCCAACGAACGCCCCAGGTGGCGGTTGGAAAGGTCGGTGCGCGCCGGACTGGTGAGACGGCGCAGGTAATCGATGGGCATGACGGATCCGGACGTAAAGGCCACAACACCAGGCGGCAGCATCCCCCAGCCCTCGGCTCCCCGCTGGCTGCACCCGGAACAGGCTCATCTTCGCCCCTTCCTACGCAGAGTGCCGGTGGCTTCTTGCTGCCTTTGCCTTCAGTGTTTCTTATGCTGACAAGAATACTTCTTCCTGGCCCGGCGCGGGGAAGGATGCAGCAATGCCTGACATGCGTCAGGGATGCGGGTCGTGCCGGCTCGCCCAAACCGGGCCTTCAACCTTCAACAGAGGAGCAGACCATGAGCATCCCCATCGATATTCCCGGCGGCGAAAAGCTGGGCGAACTGAGCGGTCCGCCGGGTGGACCAGAGGGCGGTCCCGTCATGCAGCCGGGCGTGCAGCAATCCGAGGAAGGCGGCTTCCGTGGCATCGTGCTCATCGGCGCTTCGCCGCAGGCGCCCCAGGAGCCGGTCTCCACGCATGTCTGCAGCATGCTGCGCGCCACCAGCGAACTGGCCTATGCAGATGCTCTGGCTTATATCGCCGGGCGCGGCAGCTGAAAACGAGGATAAAACGCGGATAAAAAAAAGGCCGCCTGGGGTAGGCGGCCTGAGGGGGAGGGATATAAGACGCCGAGATCGGGGGAATCGTCGGAGAATTTCTGCTTATGAAAACGACTCGTGGGGATAAACCGATGGGGGATGGACCGTATTCATGACACGACGGAGGGGGACGTTCGTGTCGGAATGTGGGGTCCTCGGTTTCGAGTTCGTTGAGATGCATAGTAGCGATGCAGCGCAAAAAAGAAGATCGGACAGTGTCCAATAAACGCGTAGGAAAACACCTACATCGCCTCTTGCCGCATGCCCCGCAAATCCGCGCGGGCCTTAGCTTCGGCCGATATTGACTTCATGCATGTCACTGTTGCGTACCTCGGGCAATTCATAGTCGCCAGAAGGCGACACCCCTTCAGTGCGGCGCACCGGTGCCGCCGGCAGGGAAATCTCGGCGAGCGCACCGCTCACACCGCTGTTCTGCGTCTTGGCGGCGACGTCGCCCAGGCTCACCATGCCGACCAGGTTTTTTTCGCGGTCCATCACGGGCAGGCGGCGGATCTGGCGCTGCACCATATCGTCGAGCACATCATCGACCGGCTCATCTTCATAACACCACAGCACATCGTGGCTCATCACTTCGCTCAAGGGAAGGCTGTCGGAAAGACGATTGCGGGCCACGGCGCGCAAGACGATGTCACGGTCGGTGACCAGGCCGACCAGGTTGTGCTGGGCGTCGCAGACGGGCAGGGCACCGACGTCCAGGGATTCCATGGCCTGGGCGGCACGGACGACGGAATCGTCAGGGCTTAGGGTATGGGCGCCGCGTGTCATGACGTCGGCAATGGTTCGGGTAGCGTGCATAGGGACCTCCAAGTGGGTGAACGGATTATTTCAACTCCAGTTCCAGACTAGGCATGCAGGCTGCATTCCGCAATGCCACATGCGCGCTTTGTCGGGTCGGCCGATTCGCGCAGGGCCGTGCGAAGACTCCCACTACGCTGGGAACGGGGCCGGGAAAACTTCCTACAACGCGTCGCGGCAGCGGCCGACTGTGGACGCCGCCACCTTGGTCCACCATCGGCTCTCCATCAGCTTCCATGCCCCGCGGCTCCTGTTGACCATCATGTCCGATCAGATCACCGACCTCATTGGCTGGGGCGCAACCCTCATCCTCCTGCTGACCATTTCTTCGCAAGTCTATGAACAATGGCGCAGCCGCTCCACGCAAGGCGTCTCGCACTGGCTCTTTGCCGGCCAGCTTGCCGCGTCGGCGGGCTTCGTGACCTACAGCGTGCTGCAGGGGGACTGGGTATTCGTGGTGTCCAACGTGTTCCTGCTCTTTACTGCCCTCGTCGGCCAGGTGCTTTACCTGCGCAACCGGCGGCGCCAGCAGTAGATCCGGCCAAGCGTGACGGCCCGCTTGCGCTCATCGATTCTTACATCGGTCATTGGCGCTGTCTGATGTTGGCCGAACGTCTTCCTGACTACAGTGAAAGCATTCCGGCCTGGTACACCAGCCGCTGATCATCATCCACAAGCCAAAGGAGTTATCCATGCAAATCAAACCGACTACCCAATCTCGCCTGCAATCCTGTACCGGCCGCATGATCGGCGCCGGCGTCCTGATGCTGGCGGGTGCCGCTTTGTCCTTCAATGTCGCCGCCGAATCGGTGAGCAGCAAGGACAAGAGCTTCATGACCAATGCCGCCGAATCCGGCCATGCTGAAATCGAAGCCAGCCAGATCGCGCTGGAAAAAAGCAGCAACCAGGCCGTCAAGGACTACGCCCAGAAGATGATCGACCAGCACACCAAGGTCGACGAACAACTCAAGCAACTGGCCTCGAGCAAGGATGTCACCCTGCCGACCGAACCCAGCATGGCCCAGCGCGCCAAGATCGCCATCCTGGAAAAGCTCAAGGGCAATACCTTCGACAAGCGCTATGCCAGCATGATTGGCGTGTCCGCCCATGAAGATGCGGTCAAGCTGTTCCAGAAGTCTTCCAAGGAAGCGCAGGATCCGGACGTGAAGACTTTTGCCAGCAAGACCCTGCCAGGCCTGCAGGAACACCTGCAAATGGGCCGTGACCTGAAGAAAACTGTGGATGCCGCCAAGAAATAATCGTCATCCCTTCAGCCGATCAACACCGCAAGTGAAATAAAACTTCCCTTGCGGCGTTGATCGACTAAGCTGAAGTCAGCTTCACTCCCGCCCCCCGTCATGCCGTCCGCCACGCCCGTGTGCTCTGGAGACTTGCCATGAAACACTTCGCCCGCTCCGTTGAACTGCAGCAAGCCGGTCACTTCATGCCTCGCGTCACCAAACTGGACAAGCACAAATACGTCGCCTACATCGATACCCGTATCGATGAACTCTGGCATATGGACCTGAACGACCTGGGTGCCCAGCCGGTGCGCATCTGCAAGAAACGCAAAGCGGCCGAGAAGGCTGCCCTGGCGCTGCTGGCCGAAGCCATGCACAAGCATCAAGGGGAGCCGCGGGGGTAGGCCTGCTACTCGCCTGGCCTATTCGGTGGTGCCAATGCCGTCCGGCGAGATCCGGGCGGCATTCTTGTTTTCGAGGCTTCCCGTTTGATCAGTTCCTTCATGTCACAGGGGTGAGCCGCATGGCCAACGGCTCGCGCGGCCAAAAAAATCGAGGGACTCGCCCTCGATTTTCATTTTCCTTCATATCGGCTTGAATCCTTGCTTAGCCGTCGCTTTGCGCCGATTCACCATGGGCGACCGCAAAAGCTTCGCTTTCATGGTTGGGCGGTGCGGCCGGGGCACTGCCTTTTTCAGACAGTTGCGGCTTGGAGGCGCCTTCGGCAGAGGCAGAAGCGTCATCTGAGGCGCCGGCCGGACCCTGGCGCTGTTCACGGCGCTGCTGTTCATCCAGGAGCTTCATGAATTCATTGTTGAAGGCCGGAATATCGGTGGGTTTGCGCGAGGAGACGAAGTTTTCATCACGCACCACCTCCTGGTCCACCCACTGGCTGCCCGCATTCTTGAAATCATCCTGCAGGCTGGGCCAGCTGGTGACGGTACGGCCCTTGGCGATGCCGGCCGAAATCAGCAGCCAGCCACTGTGGCAGATGGAGGCAATGGGCTTCTCGGCATCATTGGCAGCACGCACGAAATTGCGGGCTTCCGGCAGCAGGCGCATGGCGTCGCCATTGACCACGCCACCCGGCAGCAGCACGGCCGAATAATCGGCCGGGTTGGCGCTATCCAGGCTGCCATCGACACTGACGACTTCACCCTTGTCGACGTGTTTGAAGCCCTGTACGCTGTCGCTCTTGTCGGAGAGGATGTGGACGGTGGCGCCGGCGGCTTCCAGCGCCTTTTTCGGTTCCAGCAGTTCGGCCTGCTCGAAGCCGTCGGTCACCAGCACGGCGACCTTCAATTGGTTGTAGCGATTGCTCATCATGGTTCTCCCTTCATCAAAATAAAAAAGCGGCCGGCATGCACCGGCCGCCCAGAAATCGGGCGCAGCTGGATCAGTTGGCCTTGGGGGTGTTTTCCTTGACGCGGTGGCTGTTCTGGTGGTCGTCCTTGGCCTTGTCCATCTCGGGCGCCTTTTCGATGCGCGTGATGTTGGAGGTCGACACCGGGTCGCTGCCGGGGAAGCTCATCTCATTGGCTTCATCCAGGGCTACTTCGGACGGCGTGTCGTACTGGTTGGGACGATGGTCCTTTCCCGATTTGCTGGATTTGCTTTCACTCATGCTCTTCTCCTTCTGGTCTGATGGAATGGGCTGGCAGTAGTGCAGCCTGTGAAATGAAGCTTACTTCTCCCGCTTCCGCAGCCCTATAAGCGGGAGACGCAACCGCACGTAAGAATGCGCGAGGACGCTTTCTCCCCTGACTGACTTCACGGCCAGGGGGCTGGCGTCACGTCCTCGAACTGCGCCTGCCGGACGCCGTCTGCCGGTATCCCGTCGGGTTTGCGGCCCGGGTGCAACATGGTGCCGGTAAGCAGTTCCAGTTCACGTTCGGCGGCAATGAAGGCGCTGTCCTCCAGGGGTTGCTCGGCCACCGGCCAATGCTCGATAGCCCAGCGTTTGTATTGCTCGAAACGGGCACGCAGTTGCCGGGCGTAGTCTTCCCGTTGCTGTTCGATGGTGTCCATGGTTCATCCTCCTTGCATGGCAATCAGGCTTTCCTTGACCTTGGCCAGGCCGAATTTCCAGATCTGCTCCATCTTGATGTGCGGCATGACGGGGAGCTCTGACGGATCGATGAAGACATCCAGTACCGCAGGGCCGGGCGCGGCCAGGAGTTGCTGCAGGCTTTCCTGCAAGTCCTCCGGCGAGCGCGCAGTAAAGCCCTGGCCGCCGCAGGCGCGGGCGAAGGCGGCGAAGTCGGCATTGGGGAATTCCGAGCCTTCGAAGGCGGGCATGCCGGCTTCTTCCATCTCCAGATGCACCAGGCCCCATTCGCGGTTGTTGAAGACGATCACCTTGACCGGCAGCTTGTGCTCCACACTGGTCATGAATTCGCCCAGCAACATGGTGAAGCCGCCGTCACCCACGCCCACGATCACCTGGCGTTCGCGATCAAGCGCCTGGATGCCATTGGCCTGGCCCAGCGAGGTGCCCACCGCTGCGTTGTTGAACGAGGCCAGCAGGCGCTGCTGGCCGCGCTGGCGGATCCAGTTGCCACACCAGAGCGTGACCACGCCGGTATCGATGACGAAACGGGCATCGTCGTCAGCCAGGTCACTCAGGGCGCGGGCCACGCTTTGCGGCTTGATCTTCTTGTGATGGCGCTTGATCTCGGCGGCGTTGTCCAGCTTGCTGTTCCAGCGTTCGCGATCTGCATTGGCTTTCTGCAGGAAGCTGCCGTCGGTCTTGCCTTCGACTTTTTCCAGCAGGGCTTGTACGGCGGGTCCCACCGAGCCGGTAATGCCCAGCGTGACCGGGGCGCGACGGCCGAGCACGAAACCGCGTTCGTCAATCTGGATGATCTTGGCTTTGGTGGGCAGGAATTCCGAATACGGGTAATCCGAGCCCAGCATCAGCATCACCTCCGCGCCATGCAGGGCATCGGTGCCTGGCGCGCCGCCGATGAGGCCGACGCCGCCGATCCAGTGCGGATGATCGTAGGCCACCAGATCCTTGCCGCGGAAAGTGTGCATGACCGGGGCCTGCAGCTTGCTGGCCAGGGCCAGCACCTGGTCGATGGAACCCCGGCAGCCATTGCCGGCGAAGATGGCGACCGAACTGGCCGCGTTGATCAGTTCAGCGGCAGCGGCGATATCAGCGGCGGGCGGCGCCAGTTCAGTTCGCTCACGCAGCGTATGAATGCTGGGCACGGTGCCGCTGACCTTGGCGCCGATGATGTCTGCAGGAATGTTCAGGTGCGCTACGCCGCGCTGGGCATAGGCCTGGGCGATGGCCTGGTGGAACACGGCCGGTGCCTGTTCCGCACTGGTGACCACCTGGCTGTAGGCCGCCACGTCGCGGAAGAGCATGTCGGGTGAATTTTCCTGCAAATAGTCGGTGCCGCGCTTGGCGGCCGGTACGCCGCCCGAGATGGCCAGCACGGGCGCGTGGTCCTTGCGGGCTTCGTAGAGTCCGGCCACCAGGTGGTTGGCGCCGGGGCCGGTGGTGCCGCAGCATACGGCCAGGCGGCCGGTCAGCTTGGCCTGGCCGGCGGCGGCCAGGGCGGCACCTTCTTCGTGGCGCACGCCTATCCATTCGATGCGCTTGTCGCGGCGGATGGCGTCGGTCAGCGGGTTCAAGGCATCACCGACCACGCCAAAGATCTGGCGTACGCCGATCTCGTAGAGGGTGTCGATGAGGATGTCTGCAACGGTAGCGGGCATGGCGGCTCCTGGGACGGGGAGGGAATCACTCAAGAGTAAGTCCGGCAGTGGCGGGCCTGTATCGGCCTGTGCGGTAAATCCATGTAGGAGAAGACCGGGCGGGAGGCAGCAACGCCCGCAACGGCGGGCAGGCGCGGCGCATTCCTACGCGGGCTTCATCGCCAGTCCGACTGCGCTGCCGGCGCGGGAATTTGATAATCGGCCCATCAGCGAACCTGCGGAGAAAGCGATGCGACGCGCACTGTGGAAGGGAGCGATCAGCTTCGGGCTGATCAATATTCCGGTCGAACTCTATACCGCCGAAAAACATGATGAGCTGGATTTCACGCTGCTCGACAAGCGCGACCTGTCCCCGGTGGGCTACAAGCGCTACAACAAGAAATCCGGGCGCGAAGTGCCTTGGGAAAACATCATCAAGGGCTACCAGTACGAGGAGGGCAAGTTCGTCCTCATGTCCGACGAGGACCTGCGCCAGGCCAATGTGGAGGCCACCCAGAGCATCGATATCCAGAGTTTCGTGGAGCGCGAGCAGGTCCCCATCCTCTACTACGAGCAGCCCTATTTCCTGGCCCCCGCCAAGGGCGGCGACAAGGCCTACGCCTTGCTGCGCGAGACCCTGCTGGCCAGCGACAAGATGGCCATTGCCCAGATCGTCATCCGCACCCGCCAGCACCTGGCGGCGTTGATCCCCCAGGGCGACATGCTGCAACTGATCACCTTGCGCTATCCCAGCGAGCTGCGCGCGCCGGATGACTTGCCGGTACCGTCGCGCAAGTCGAAGAAGTCGGCCGTGACCAAGCAGGAAGTCGAGATGGCGCGGGCGTTGGTGGACCACATGTCTTCGGACTGGGAGCCCGAACAGTTCCACGATACCTATCGCGACGATGTGCTGACCCTGATCCAGAAGAAGATCAAGAGCCGTCAGACCCATGAAGTCGCCGAGCCCGACGAGGCGGCTGTCCCGGCCAGCAGCGGCGCCAAGGTGGTGGACCTGATGGCCTTGCTCAAGAGCAGCCTGGAAGGCCGTGGCAAATCACCATCGCCCGCCAAGGAAAAGGCGGAAGAGGGCGGCGCCAAGGTCCACAAGATGGCCGATCGCAAGCCGTCCGCCAAGCGCGCCAGTAGCAGCAAGGGTGCAGCTCGCACGGCCACCAAAAGCAAGGCCACAACCCGCAGCAAGGCTGCGACCAGCAAGAGTTCTGCGCGCAGCAGCGCCAGGAGGGCCCAGGCATGAGCCGCGCGCCTTCAGCGCTGGAGCGCTATCACGCCAAGCGCGATTTCAGCATTACGCCAGAACCTTCAGGGCGTGAAAATAATCGCGGACATAGAGGTCAGGAAAAGGCGGCCGAGCCGCTGCAATTCTTCATACAACGCCACCACGCGCGCCGCCTGCACTACGATTTCCGGCTGGAGCTGGACGGGGTGCTCAAGAGCTGGGCCGTACCGAAAGGCCCCAGCCTCGATCCCCACGACAAGCGCCTGGCCGTGCGGGTAGAAGATCATCCCTTTGATTACGGCACCTTTGAGGGCGATATCCCTGCGCATCAATACGGTGCCGGCCACGTGGTGTTGTGGGATCGCGGCCAATGGCTGCCCCAAGGCGACCCGCAGGCCGGGCTCAAGAAAGGGCATCTCAGCTTTGCGCTTTCTGGCGAAAAGCTGCAAGGCCGCTGGGCCCTGGTACGCATGGGCAAGCCGGCCGAGGAGGGCAAGGAGAACTGGCTGCTCATCAAGGAAGACGATGAGGCTGCCCAGACCGGCCAAGCCGCCGCCATTACCGAGTTGCGTCCCGAAAGCGTCAAGGACTTGGGCGATGCTGCGCCAGCAGGCAAAGTCAAAAGCGACTCCTCCCCTGATGATGATGCAGCCAGCGCGAAAATCGACATGCCCGACAAGGTCGAGGTACAGCTGGCCACCCTGGCTGACAGCGCACCGCAAGGCGAAGAATGGCTCAGCGAACTGAAGTTCGACGGCTATCGTGGCCTGTGCCGCATCGACGCTGGCCGAGCGGCCATCTATACCCGCGAGGGCCTGGACTGGAGCCATCGGTGGCCTGTCCTGGCCGAGGCGCTGGCCAGGCTGCCGGTCGACCAGGCCTGGATCGATGGCGAAGTGGTGGCCCTGGATGCCGAGGGCCGCATCAGCTTCGAAGCCCTGCAAAACCTGGCCCGTGGCGACCGCCAGCAGGCCAATGGTATCCGCCTGGCCTTCTATGCCTTCGATCTGCTGTACCTCAATGGCCATGATGTGCGCCAACTGCCGCTGCGTCAGCGTAAGGAACTGTTGCGGGAAGTGATCCCGGGCAGTGATGAGCAGGGCTTGCTGCTCTACAGCGAACATATCGCCGGGCACGCAGATGAAGTATTTCGCCATGCCTGCCAGCACGGCATGGAGGGCATCGTGGTCAAGCGTGCCGACGCGCCCTATAGCGGACGGCGTGACCGCAACTGGCTCAAGGTCAAATGCGAGCATCGGCAGGAGTTCGTCATTGCGGGTTATACGGAACCAGCCGGCCAGCGCAGCGGCTTTGGCGCCATCCTGGTGGGCGTTCATGACACACAGGGGCGGCTGCAATATGCCGGGCGTGTGGGAACGGGTTTTGATGAGCGTCTGCTGGCCAGCATGCTCAAACAATTCCGACAGCGGGAGCAGGATGAACCCGCTTTCTTCAACCCACCCACCGGCCAGCAGCGGCGCGGGGTGCACTGGCTCAAGCCCGAGCTGGTGGCCGAGGTGAAATTTGCGCAATGGACCCAGTCCGGCATCCTGCGCCATGGCAGCTTCGTCGCCCTGCGTGAAGACAAAAAGCCCGAAAAGATTGTGCGCGAAACCCCGGCCGCAGCGGCCGACGACCCTCCGCAAGAAAGCGCCGATGCAGCCACTTCGCGCCGCCGCAAACGCAGCGAACCCGTGCAGGACCTCTCCAAGCCAGTGATGGTCGCTGGCGTCAAGCTGACCCATCCCGGCAAGATTCTCTTCCCCGACACCGGGCTGACCAAGCTGGAGCTGGCACGCTACTACCAGAGCATCGCCCCCTGGATCCTCCCCGAGCTCAAGCAGCGGCCATTGTCGCTGGTGCGCTGCCCCGATGGCCATGCCGGCAAATGCTTTTTCCAGAAACATACCGGCCAAGGCATGCCTGAGGCCATCGAGACCATCGAAGTCCCGGAAGGCGAGGGCAAGGCGCAATACATGATGGTCAACTATATCGCCGGCCTGGTGGCGACCGTGCAGATGGGCGTGCTGGAGCTGCACGCCTGGGGTGCCACCGGGCGGGCGCTGGACAAACCGGACCGGGTGGTCTTCGACCTCGATCCGGCACCGGATGTGCCTTGGGCCACGGTGGTGGAGGGGGCGCAGCTGGTGCGGGGTCTGCTTGATGAGCTTGGCCTGGACTGCTTCCTGAAGACTTCCGGCGGCAAGGGCCTGCATGTGATGGTGCCGATTCGTCCGGAACATGACTGGGAGCTGGTCAAGGACTGGGCGCACCGGCTGGCGGCGCACCTGGCGCGGCTGTTGCCGGACCGCTTCATCGCCCGGATGAGCAAGGCGGCGCGCGCTGGCAAGATTTTCATCGACTATCTGCGCAATGCGCCCGGCGCGACGACGGTGGTGGCGTATTCGGTGCGGGCCAGGGATGGGGCGCCGGTCTCTGTCCCGATCACATGGGAAGAGCTGGAGCAGGGCATGACAGCCGACCATTTCCGCGTGGCGACCATGCCCGGCAGGCTGGAAAGCCTCGCACAAAGCGACCCCTGGGCCGATTTCGGCAAGGCGCCGCAGCGGTTGACACGAGCCATGCTGGAGGCTTTCGATCCGGCCTGAGGCGCTGCACAAGCTCAGCAAGGCGGCAATGTCCTACACGATCTTCATCTTCCTGCCGACTGTGGCGCAAGAGGGGCAACTTCATAATCCACTTTAACTTGACGGCCCCGTCTTTTCGGACCGTCTGCAACCTGACAGAGCACGCCTCGCCGTGACATGAACAACAAGAAGGATTTGGCCAGCGCCATGAATACCATCAGCCACCGCACTTCGCTGACCCAGCTGTTTACCCGCCCCCTGCAAGCCGTGATGCCCGCCCTGATGCCCCAGGCGCCGGCGGCGCTGCACGCCGCCCAGCCGCGCAAGCTACCGGCCGCGCTGGTGGACCGCCTGCTGGAGCAGGAAGGGCAGCGCGGCATGCGCCATGCGCAGTTGCGCCGCGCCACCTTCAATGCGCCCCAGCCGGCGGCGCATCGTGCGGCGACCTTCAGCTATCCGCTGCACATCGATCGGGCAAGCATTGAAGCCTTGCCGGCTGCCTGCGGCGTCTACATTTTGCGCGGTGTGAACGATCAGGCCCTGTACGTGGGCCGCAGCGTGAACCTGCGCAGCCGCGTGCTGGCTCATTTGCACAATCATGAAGAACAATTCCTGATCGGCCAGACCCGCCGCATCGAATGCCGCCGTACCGCCGGCGAGCTGGGTGCGGCCTTGCTGGAGAACAGCCTGCTGCGCGATTTGCGTCCTTCGCACAACAAGAAGCAGCGCACCAAGCGCGGCCTGTTCACCTTGCGCCTGAACGCGGCGGGCCAGCCACAAGTGGCCCAGGTCGAGGAGCGCGAATTCAGCCGTGCCGAGAACCTCTTCGGCATCTACACCAGCGAGCGCGCCGCGCAGGAAGCGCTGCAGAAGATGGTGGAGCGTCACGGCCTGTGCTCCATCGCCACCGGCATGGAGCAGGCTGATGGCTTTGGCATGGCCTGCTTTGGCCGCCAGATCCGCCGCTGCCGTGGCGCCTGCACCGGCGAGGAATCGCAGGAGCAGCACCAGCAGCGCCTGATGCAGGCGCTGGAAGACCTGCGCATCCTGCCGTGGCCGTATGCCGGTCCGATGGCGCTGGTGGAGCAGGGCGACGGCTGGCAACAGGTGCATGTGATCGACCATTGGCGCTATCTCGGTTCGCTGGACCGAGACAACCGCCAGCTGACCAGCCGTCCGGCGGCCAGCCTCAAGGGTTTTGACCTGGAAAGCTACAAGCTGGTCATCCAGCCCTACCTGCTGGGCCAGCTGGAATTGCGCCCCTTGCCCGGCCTGCCGCTGGCGCAGGGCTGAACGCGCTGCTCTTGGGGCCGGCTTTGCCGGCCTTTGCTCTTCATGCGGGGACGCAAGTCCGATTCCCTCTCTCCGTATCCTGCTTTTTCTCCCTTTCTTCCTTTCTCCCTGATGCAACGACGATTCCCTTTTCCTGTCGCCGCCATCCTGCTGGCCACGCCCTTCAGCCTGACCTTGGCCCACGCGGCCGAGGCCGGCGGCTTCTGCACCAGTGACCAGACCCTGGACAAGGACCAACTGGCCGCGACCCTGATCCGTACCTATCCCGTGAGCACCGCTTATCTCTCGGTGGGCAAGGAGCCCGCGCCGCTGAACTCGCCGCGCGCCCTGGTGGCCTGGCTGCTGCAGAAGCGTGCTACTGAAAAGGCTGCCGGACAGGCCTGCCAGGGAGATAGCTGCAACGTCGACCACATGGCCGCTGATATGCAATCGCTGCTGGACGGCAAGGATGGCCGCTTCCAGCCCAGCGGCCGCAGCGACGCGGTGGCCTTTTTCCGTGACAACAACCGTGTGGCCCTGCGCTGTACCGCCTCGGGTGCGGCTCCGACGCTGGCCCATGCCGATGCGGCCTTGCGCATGGGGGTGGCACCGGCCGCGCCCGCTACGCCAGTGGCTGGCCCGGCCACGCCCCCGGCTGCAGGCGCAGCGGCGCAGTCACAGCAGGCCAGCTGGATGGATCCGCTGCGCATTCGCGGCAATCCTGACCAGCTTTCCATCGATCATCGCGACAAGGCGGCATTCGCCTCGGTCGATCGGGCGCGTGTAGCGCTGGCCAATGACGATGTGGCGCAGTCGCGGACCAATGATGTGGTGGTTTTTGCCGGCTATTCGCTGGACAAGCGGCCCATGGGAGAGCCGGGCAGCACCTATGAGGCGGTGCCTTATGTCGGCTTCAAGCAAAACCGGGTGACCAACTACGATAGCGGCAATCCGGAGATCACCACCACGCGCACCAGCCAGGTGGGCATGCTGTCGGCCTTTCACTTCGCGCATGCGGACACGGCCAATACCGAAGACCTGACGGCGCGTCCCGATTACCTGATCAACAATACCGATGGCAGCCGGTTGTTGACGGTCAACTTCACGCTCACGCCGGTGCGGCCGGGTCTGCTCAACGATTTCCTGCGCTGGAACAACGGGCTGGCGTTCAAGCCGATTCTGATCGGCCAGAGCCGCAATGGTATCTACATCAACCGGGGCGATCCGGATGTGGTGGACCAGCATCGCGACTTCATCCGTTTGGGGGCACAGGCGGGGTTCACGCTGTCTTCCACCAATCCGGCCTTGCCGTTTGATTTCACCACGACCTATACCGGCTTGAAGGCTTTGCAGGGCAATCGCAGCATTCATTACTGGAAGTCGGTGCTGACTTACAACTTCAACCAGAATGTGGGCTTGAGTCTGGATTATTCGAATGGCTTGCTGCCCGATAGCGGGGATGCTGAGCGCAAGTGGGGGTTGGGGGTGTCGAGCAAGTTTTGATTGGCGGAAGCAGCAGTGACGGGGGCGCGGCGGCGCGCAGTCGCGATGCTCAACCATCTGCTCGGAACGAAAGCCCACGGGCTTCCCGATCAGGGTGCAGCCCAGAAATCGAGGGTCTTCTTTCCAATCCACTGGCCCCATAGCTCGTCGCCCTTGATCGTGGCCCGAATCATCGGCTGAGGTGTATCGCTGCTTTCGGACTCTGTGAACTCAACGACGTTGCCATTTACCTTGCCGCTCAGCGGGATCGGCTTGCGGTACTTATCGTAGAAGTAGCTGCCGGACAGCGAACCGTCGCTATAGAGTTCGGACAATGCTAGTGTGATGGCCGCCTGCCCCACTCGGCCTTTCAGAATCTGCCGATACGGTTCGGCACGCGGAGCAGCTTGCGGGCCGCTCATGAACAAGTACTTTCCGTAAGCAGTGAAGTACTGCGTCAGATCGACGATTTTGTAAGTGACTTTCTGTTCGCCCACGTCGTCCAGCACCCGCTCAGCGTGATTACTGCAGCGGTCATACAGAAAGGTGATGGATTCACGTTCGATTTGCAGCGAGATATCATCCAATTTGTAATACTTGCCATAGTCGGGTGAGCGCATTGACTCCTGGCAGGATTCGTACATGCCGATGGTCGACGCGATGCGCTCTTCTTCCTCGTCTGGTTTGCTGTCGGGCATGGACTGCGGCCACGGTATTGTGATGCCCTGCTTCTTGCGGTTGGCTAAAGCCTCCTTGTTCAGGTCTGCAATGGCTTTCCTGTACTCGGCTTGCCGCTTAGCGAGATTCTGCTTCAGCAGTGCCGCACCTCCTGCTGGCGTGAAGATGTCCGAACCTGCAATCTTTCGTCCGGTAGCCGCATCGAAGTTGTAATGCGCCCAGTAATGCTCGCAATAGGCACCGCAGCCCTCGCTATCAACCTCGAGTGCCAGTATCCGATCATCGTTGCGCAACACCCAAAAACCGAAATCCGAGCTGCCTTGGAATCCGATCTTCTCCTTGGGCATTTTGATGCCGTCGGAATATCTGGCGGGAGCCGGCTGCCCGATCAAATCGAGGAAGATGCGATGGTTAATGCGGGCGTCACGCTTGGCGTCGCCGGATTCGACATAAGGCAGCGAGCCGTTGTACGTAATTGGCTTTACTTCGATCCGTGCTGATGTGGCGGAAAGGGCAAGCGTTGCCGATGCCGTGGCAACACACGCGATGGCTAAGCGAGTGAACATTGAGATCATTTGAGGTGATTGGGAATTTATGCGCTGACAGAGCTGAAGTCGTACTAGTTCGACTGCTTTCCGGGAAATGCGGAACAAGTTTCCAAATCAAGATTCATGTCGTAACTCACGTCGACCACCTTTCCTGTCGTCAGATCCACGATATCGTGATCCACTATCGCTGTTCTGTGATTCCTGCTGAAGGCCGCTTCGTAGGGGCCCCTCGTTCTCGTGAAATGATTGATCGGCTTTCTCTTTTTTAGATCAACGACGTAAATCTTATTAACGGGCGGGGCACCTATCCGTGCTTTACTTAGATCTTGTCCCCACGCAATGGCACGGGTTCTTGAGCAGTTGACGGCCCAGTCGCTCTCTCGGATACCGAGCGGAATTGAAACTGTACGTTTTCCTGCTTCGAATGCGAATCCATTTGCTCCGCCGCGGAACGAATTGCGAAGTTCAATGTTTGAGGCGCTGATCGGATCTGGAAATAAGAAAAACATTGAGAGAAATAGTGAGAGGTAATCGCATGCTTCGCCAATTTTGTAGCGAAGCCATTTTCCTTGAGCAAAGCTGAGAGTGCGACCTTGCACACATGCTTGGTTGACAAAAACCATTACGTCATTTTGTCTGTCAGTGATGTCTGCCGGGCCTTGGATGGCTGAGTGAAAAGCTAATCGCAAGCATCATCGGTTTCGGCGATCCACCATTTTCCTTTGAGCCGAATCAAATTCCGACTGGAATGGCAAACTTCATTTGGCATGAAGTCGAGCTGGATTCTGTCAGCAGTGACCTCCAAATCTACATCCCATGCTTCGCCTGCGCTCAGTAGTTCTTCTGCAAGCTCGGGGTCGGCTTTGATCACTTTGGTGCGCTCAATATAATTTTCGTCTAGTCCTGTTCTTTTAATGAATTTGCGCATATGCCTCAGCAAATAGGTTTTGCTGGCTTCTGTTTTCTTTACACATAAAAGGGCATCAACTAAGCCCCGGGCGTCCTCCGGTAGTCTTTTCAACATGGACTGCTTTTGTTCGGGGAGACACGCGTTATGTTTTATCTCTCCATAAACGTCAAGAGGTGGAAAATCTGTATTGTGCGGGTTGGCCGAAGCCGCAGTGCAAAGGATCAACAAGGTATGAAACAGCACAAGAGGAAATTTGCTGATCATAAAATTTTTTCTTCCAAGATGGTGATGTGGAAATGATGCGCGTGTGTTTTCTTGTTCTGTGTGATTTGCATATGAGGTAGTGGTACGTCTTTATCTTTGCTGTTGGCATCGATATGCCATGGCTCAAATATGTGCGATACCGCTGGTTGCCTCATCAGTGGCTGTCTAAACGTCCTGGCCCGTTTGCCTGGGTGACAGCAAGGGTGATCAGGATCGCTTGCGCGGTATTGCGGAGTGTCATTTTTTCTCCAAATTGATGTCAATGGCGAAGCCATGGCTGCGCTTGCATTGGCCTGATGAGCAGCAAGGGCGATGAGAATTGCGTACGTGGTGTTGCGGAGCTGACCTGCTTCGGAATTACTAATCAATTACTTTTATTCCGAATGCTTTCCGGGGAATGATGGACAAGATTCAGTGGCTATCTTTACGTTATCGGTCATGCTCAGCACTTTTCCCGAATTTTGGTCTACCACGTAGTCATCTACTATCACCGTTCTATGATCCGCGCTGAATGCGGCACTAAATGGACCACGTGTGATTGTGTAGTGATTAATGATTTTCCTGCTATCAAGGTTAATGATGTAAACCTTGCTTACTGACGGTACGCCTGATTGACTTAAGCCAAGATCAACTCCCCAGACGACGGCCCGAGTTCTTGTGCAGTTGATGGACCAACCATTGACGTGGATGTCGAGATCAAATCTAACCGTCCGCTTTCCCTGTTTGAAGGAAAACAAATTCTTCCCGCTGCTGAACGAACTGCGCGATTCGAAATTCGCGGGGTTATCCCCCTGCGTGGTCCAGTGAAGGTTTTCGCCAGCGTAGAGCACGGTGGATGCCGCGCTGGCCCAGTTGATGTTGGTCGGGGATTCCATCAGCACAGCGGCTTTTGCGAACTTCTCGACCGGCTGCGCACTGTCGCTCTCGCGGGAATCCGCCTGGCTCTTGAACGCGTCCTGGCCATTCACACTGCTCGGATGCTTGCCTTGGTCAGCCGGATCGATGATGGAGATGAAATCAGTCTTGGCCTGGAAAGCCTCCGCACTATGCAGCGCCTGTTGCTGCGTGGCGGCGTCGCCCATGGCCTGGGCCAGTTGCTGCGCCCCCTTCAGTTGGGCGACGGCTTCATGAGCATCCATCTGCGTGCTGGTCACGCTGGCCCCGGCAGCGGGGCGCGCCGTCGAGGAAATCAGCAAGCCTTCCGCACCGCGCATCACGCCCCAGGCATCACTACGCAATTCAAAACCCTGGCCGCGATAGCTGCCGCGCTGGGCGCCAGTGTCGGCCTGTTCGATCAGATGGCCGAGATTGAGCTGGGACCTGGCCTGGCTGGACGCCAGCCGCATGCGCAACTGCGATTGCGTGTCGTCCACCACCCATTGGTTGAAGCCGCTGCCATCGTGCGCTGTGCTATGCCAACCCGAGATCGTGCCGGCGTGATTGGCCCCGGAATTCACGCCAGCGGAGAAGGGCGGCACATCGCTGCCGTTATAGAGCTGCGCGACCACCACGGGCCGGTCAATGTCCCCCTCCATGAAATCGATCAGCACTTCACTGCCAACCCGTGGCGTGAACTGGCTTCCCCAGTTGGGGCCGGACTGCGCTTCGGCCACCCGCACCCACGTACCGGAGGCATCGTTGCCGGGGGCGTTGCCTTTCTTGTCATCGAGGTTGCCGGTCTCGCGCAAGCCGCCCGGATTGGGCAACTTCCCGCGCTGCCAATGGAACTGGACCTTGACGCGGTGATTGCGGTCCGTGGTGACGGCGGCATCCGGCAGGCCGGTCACCAGCGCAGTCTGGGGGCCGCATGCAGTCGGTTTCAGGCGTTGCGTGATAACGATGGGGACCAGCGGGATCACGTCACGCAAGGCCACGAAGCGGTTGCGGTAGATGCCAGTACTGAGGTCGTCGTCCGATGCGCTGGCCGAGGAGGGCGTCTCGCCGAACAGATTTCCCATCGAGGCGGGGAGTACCTGATCGATGACCGGGGCAATGTTGCTGTCGAAATTATTGCGAGCGCTGTGGCTGACCGAGAGCAGCTTGAAGCGGTTTTCACCTTCGGGATAGCGCTCATGCTGGCTCAGTGTGAACTGCATGCCAGCACCGAGCTGGCGCGCTGCGCTTGCGCCTTCAAAGCGCTTGTTCTGCATTTCAAATGCCTGCAGCATCAAACGTGCATGGGTCGCGGCCGCTTGCTGGTCTGCAAAGTCCTGCTGGCCCGTGCCCTCGTAGACCGGCAGGGCAGGGACGTCACCGGTATCCAGGCTGGAGCTCTCTCCGGCCGAAGGTGAAGAAATGTTCTCAGGATGCCAACTGGCCAGCGCCACTGCGTTGGAACGTACGCTGCGCACGGCGCTGAAGTCGGTGATGGCATCGCTGGCCTCAGTGGCGGCGATGCGGTGAAAGCGGATGCGCGTATCGCCACCCGGCAGATCCGGTGCCTTGGCCTCGCGGTCAAAGATGACCAGCTTGTGCCGCGCCTGTTGCTGGCCGGAGGCCTGGCCTTGCTCACCCTCCTGCAGATGCTCGAAGCGAAAGTTCAGCCCCTCGCTGGCCAGGATGCGGCGCAGGAAGGCTAAATCACTCTCGCGATATTGCGTGCAGATCTCACGCCTGGACAGCGTCTGGGTGACATCCAGTGCGAAATGAGCTTGCGGGTATTCCTTCAGGACGGCGCTGGCGATGTCGGTGACGCTCATGTCCTGAAACAGGAAACTGTCGCGACGGCGGTCGAGGAAGGCAAGAAAGGATTCCAGCCGCAGCCGGTAGCGCGCCAGCCCACCATCGGTTCCCAGCCACAAAGCCTGCGTGCAGTAGCCATGCCAGGCACGTCGGCTGCCGTCAGCCTGAAGCAGACGCAGGGTCAGCTCGGTGCCGATGAATTGCTTGAGATCGAGATCGGTGGAAACCGAAAGGGCATCGATGTCGAACTGGAAATTGTCATTGACGCTCTCCTGGCCGTGGAAGCGCTCCACGACCAAGGATTCGGGCAATCCAGCTTCCTGTGCGCTGGCCAGCGTGATCAGGCGCGCATGTTGCGACAGGCCGGGCCCGAACAGCGTAGAGGGGAAACCAGAAAGGAGTGTGGAAAGTAAGCGTGGAGCAACAGGCGCGCTGTGCTGCCTGCCGGGCGGTGCTGCATCTTGCGTCACGGGATAGCCTCATCTTGATGGTCCGCCATTCGCGCTGCATTGCGAATGAACGTGTGTTGATCTTCAACACCACGCTGGCATCAAGTTGTCCCCGTGCTACCCCCGTCATCGACTGCTGCATGGCAGCGGCGCTCAGCAATCAGGCCGCTCATTTTTGTGCCATGCATTTTGCCCATCCGGGCCGTTACCCTCCATCGAAAAAGTTCGTTAATTCATGACTGAAATTTGGGCAAGAAAAATAAAGCTTCATGCCGCAGCATGGCGGCATGAAGCTTCACCCAAATTTGCGCTTTACTGGAACGTGCTGGCCATCTTCGCCGGCAGCGGCACATTGAGCCATTTCTGCACGATGGCATTGAGTTCGCCGCTCTTCTTGGCCGCTGTCAGCACCTCGTTGACCTTGCCCAGCAAGGCCGCCTCGCCCTTGTTCAAGCCTACATTGCAGGCCGATTCCTGGATGATGTACTTGAGCACCGGCTTGTTGTTGGGCGCCTTCTCCGCCAGGGCATAGGCCACGAAGTCGCCCGTACCCACCAGCTGTACCTGGCCCGAGACATAGGCAGAGATCATGGCGTTGTTGTCCTCGTAGCGCTTGATGGTGGCGCTCTTGGGCGCCGTGTCGGTCAGCTGCAGGTCCTGGAAGGTACCGCGCGCCACGCCCACGGTCTTGCCGGCCAGGTCCGCAGGGCCGCTCACCGCAACACTGGCCACACCGAACACGCTGTTGTTGTAGGGCGCATAGGGCTGGGAAAAATCGATCACCTTCTCGCGCTCGGCGTTCTTGCCCAGGGTGGAGATGACCAGGTCAGCCTTGTGGGTCTGCAGGTAGGCGATACGGTTGGCGCTGGCTACCGGCACCAGTTGCACCTTGATGCCCATTTTCTGGGCGATCAGCTTGGCGACATCAATGTCCAGCCCCTGCAATTGCAGGTCCGTATTGACTGAGCCGAAGGGCGCGAAGTCCTGCGGTACGCCGATGCGCACCACGCCGGCCTTCTGGATGTCGGCCAGCGCATCGGCCTGTGCCGGCGCGTTGGCCAGCACGCCCAGGCCGAGTGCAATCGAAAGGGCCAGCAGGCGGTGTTTGCATGTCATTGTCTTGGTCTCCTCGTATGAATATCAGCGCGCCGATGATACCCCTTATTGCATGGGGATTCAGCCCGGCAGCGGCAAGACACAATCCTCGGCCGCCAGATAGATGCGTTGCCCCGGCAAGGCGTCGACACGATAGCCGCCCGTGAACGCGCCAAACGCCGGCAGCATGGCCCAGCGCCCATCCACCACGAAGCAGGGCAGCCGCAAGCTGTCGCCCGCCGAGGACAGGCGATACACCGGATGCACATGGCCGACGATGGCAAAGGCACCCTCCACCGTCTGCGGATGATGGCAAAAGGCCAGCGGGCCGACCCGCCAGGGTTCATCGACCAGCTCCATGCCCAGTGCTTCAGGCGGATCCCCCGCATGATGGTCGTGATTGCCGCGCACCAGCGTGAGCGTCAGTCCCGCGTTGCGGCCACGCCATTGCGCCAGTGCCGCGAGCGTTCCCGCTGCACGCCCCGCGCGGGCATGGAGGAAATCCCCGAGGAAGACGATATGACGCACCGCATGCTGCTGTACCAGCGCATCAATGGCCTCCAGGTTGGCTTGCGTCGTGCCGTGCGGTACAGGGATGCCGCCGGCCCGAAAGGCCGCAGCCTTGCCGAAATGTACATCGGCCAGGATCAGCATGGCACGCTCGCGCCACAGCAGCGCGCGTTCGGGCAGCATGGTCAGGATGGCGCCATCGGCGTCGAAGCTGGGGTAGTGCATCATGCGGCAGTCTTGGGCTTGGCCTTGCGCCGGGTGGCGTGCTTGGGTTGTTCACGAGAGGCGGTCTTGTCGGCGGCACCTTCCAGTTCGCGCAGCATGCGTGCGACGCGGTCCGCCAGTTTCTCGGTCGAGAGTTTCTCACGGAAGCGTTCCACCATCAGCGGCAGGGCGAACGGAGTAGGGCGCTCTAGTTGCGCCAGCGTCAGGGTGCGCGCGCGCAGCTCGGCCAGGGTGCTTCGCAGGCGCTCCAGCTCCAACTCCTGTTCAAGAACTTCACGCTGGGCTTGCGTCAACAGCAGGTTGCCGGCGTCATGCTTGCGGAAGACTTCGAAGAACAGCGCCGAGGAAGCCTGCAATTGGCGCGCGCTCTTGTGCTGCCCCGGATAGCCCTGGCTCACCAGTCCGGCAATCCGGGCGATCTCGCGAAAGCGCCGCTGCGACAGCTCAGTGGCGTTCAGGCTGGAGAGGACATCTTCCAGCAGCTGGTCTTCGCTGAAGAGCGCCTGGGCCTGTTGCGGCCCCAGGCGGCTCATCTCCACTTCCTCCGCCGCCAGCAATTCGAAACCATAGTCGTTGACGGCAATCGAGAAGGTTGCCGCGCGCGTGCTGGCCAGGCGCCAGGCCAGCAGCGAGGCCAGCCCCATGTGCACCAGGCGGCCGGCGAAGGGGTAGAAGAAAAGATGATGGCCCTCGCGGCTCTTGAGGGCTTCCACTACCAGTCGCTCACCGGTTGGCAGCGCCGACCAGGCGTGCTGCAAGGCCAGCAACGGCTGCACGGCCTGCATCTCGGGCCCGTCGAAACGCTGCTGCTCGGCTTGTTGCAGCCGGTCCAGCACGGCGTGCGCCAGGGTCGAAGACAAGGGCATGCGGCCGCCTTGCCAGCGCGGGACGGCACCGCTGCCAGCCGTGCTGCGGCGGACCCAGGCCGTCATCTCATGCACCCGGACGAATTCCAGCACGCGGCCCCCGAAAAGAAAACGGTCACCCGGACGCAGTCGTGCGATGAAGCCTTCTTCAATCGTGCCGATACGTCCTCCCTTCATGTACTGCACGTGCAGGCTGGCATCGGCAACGATGGTGCCGATGTTCATCCGGTGCCGACGCGCAATGGCTGGGACGTCCACCCGGTAGACGCCGTCCTCGCCTTGGGTGATGCGATGGTATTCGGGATAGGCCGTCAGGCTCTGGCCCCCGCGTACCACGAAGTCCAGCGCCCATTGCCACTGGTCCAGGCGCAAGTCCCGGTAGGACCAGGCCTGCCTGACCTCCTCATACAAGGCGTCGGCCTGGAAGCCGCCTCCTAGTGCGATGGTCACCAGATGCTGGACCAGTACATCCAGGGGCGTCTCCGGCACCGGCCGCTGCTCCACGCGCCCGGCTGCTACCGCATCCTGCGCAGCGATGGCCTCCACCAGTTCCAGGCTGTTGGTCGGCACCAGCGTGGCGCGCGAACTGCGGCCGGGCGAGTGGCCGGAGCGACCGGCGCGTTGCAGCAGGCGGGCCACGCCGCGCGGGCTGCCGATCTGCAGTACGCGTTCCACCGGTGTGAAGTCCACGCCCAGGTCCAGGCTGGAGGTGCAGACCACGGCCTTCAAACGTCCATCGCGCAAGCCGTGTTCGACCCAGTCGCGCGCTTCACGGTCCAGCGAACCATGGTGTAACGCGATGATGCCGGCCCAGTCCGGGCGGGCATCCAGCAGGTTCTGGTACCAGAGTTCAGCCTGTGAGCGCGTGTTGGTGAAGACCAGCGTACTGCCGCTGGCCTCGATCTCGGCCACTACCGCCGGCAGCATCTGCATGCCCAGGTGGCCGGCCCAGGCAAAGCGGGCCGGTTGCGGCGGCAGGAGGGTGTCGATGAGGATGCGCTTGCGCTGTTCGCCGCGCACCAGCACGCCCTGTCCGGCGGCGGCCGGGCCCAGCAGGGCCTGCAGCGATTGCTCCAGGTTGCCCAGGGTGGCCGACAGCCCCCAGACCACCATCCCCGGCCGCCAGCGCCGCAGCCGCGCCAGCGCCAGTTGCACCTGAACGCCGCGCTTGTTGCCCATCAGTTCGTGCCATTCATCCACGATCACGGCATCGAGCCTGGCAAAACGCTGTTGGGCATCGGCTTGCGAGAGCAGCAGGGAAAGGCTTTCCGGGGTGGTCACCAAGGCCTGGGGCAAGGATTTCATCTGGCGCGCACGTTCGCCGGAAGCCGTGTCGCAGGTGCGCATGCCGGCCTGCCACTGCGGCAGCAGATCGGCCAGCGGCGCTTGCAGGGCGCGCAAGGTGTCGGCGGCCAGGGCGCGCATCGGGGTGATCCAGAGTACGCGCAGGCCGCCAGGGTTGGCGGGCAGCTCAGGCTGGCCCAGCCGGGGTTCGGCATGGAGCAGGGCACCGAACCAGACGGCATAGGTCTTGCCCGAGCCGGTGCCGGAATGCAGCAAGCCGCTCTTGCCCTGCACGGCCGCCTGCCACACCGCGCGCTGGAAATCGAAGACCTCCCAGCCGCGCCGGGCAAACCAGTCCTCTGCCTGGGCCAGGGCGACCTCTTGGGTGGAGCGGGCTTTAGTCGTCTTGCGTGGCACGGTGCAGTTCTTTCTGATCAGTGTCGGCCGGCTGGCTGGCCGAAGGCCCCAGCAGGGCGCGCAGGTTGGCCAGGGTATCGGCTTGCTCGACGGTCTTGTCCAGGCGCTGGCGCAGGATGCGCGGGAAACGCACCGCGATGCCCGCCTTGTGACGCGAGGACAGCGCGATGCCCTCGAAACCGATCTCGAAGACCATGCTCGGCTTGACGCTGCGCACCGGGCCGAATTTCTCGATGGTGCTCTTGCGGATAGCCTGGTCCACTACGGCAATCTCGGCATCGGTGAGGCCCGAATAGGCCTTGGCGAAAGGGACCAGCGAGCGTTGGCCGTTCTCGTCCGGGGCATTCCAGACGGCGAAGGTGTAATCGGTGTAGAGCGAGGCGCGCCGGCCGTGTCCGGCCTGGGCGTAAATCAGCACGGCATCGATGGAGTAGGGATCGACCTTCCACTTCCACCAGGTGCCCACGTTGCGGGTACGGCCGATGCCGTAGTGCGCCTGCCTTTGCTTGAGCATCATGCCTTCGACGCCGCGCTCGCGTGAGGTGGCGCGCAATTGCGCCAATGCATCCCAGTCGGCCGCTGCAACCTGCGGCGCCAGCATCAGGGCCGGTACCGCATGGGCTTGCACCAGGGCTTCCAGACGGGCGCGGCGTTCGTGCTGGGGCAGGGTGCGCAGGTCCTGGCCATCTTGTTCCAGCAGATCATAGGCAATCAGGCCGGCCGGGAGATCGGCCAGCAGGCGTGCCGTGAGCGTCTTGCGGCCGATACGCTTCTGCAGCTCGGCGAAGGGCGCCACGCGGTCGGCCTGGGGGCCGGAATCCGGCAGGCGGATCACGATCTCGCCATCGATGACGGTGCCGTCCGGCAGGGCCAGCGCGGCCAGTTCGGGAAAACGGTCCGTGATCAATTCTTCTCCGCGAGACCACAGCCAGTTGCTGCCATGGCGGCGTACCAGCTGGGCGCGGATGCCGTCGTATTTCCATTCCACTTGCCAGTCCGTGAGCGGGCCCAGTGCCTGCGGCGACTCCAGCAGGGGATGCGCAAGGAAGAAGGGGTAGGGCTGGCCGCCCTGTAATTGCGCATCCTGGCCCTCGGCCGCCGCAATCAGTTGCGCATAGCGCTGGGCGTCGGGCCGGGCACGGCCATCGGTCCAGCCCACCATGCGCTGCGCCACCAGCTTGGGATCCAGCTGCGCGACGGCGGCCAGGGCGCGTGTGACCAGCAGGCGCGACACGCCCACCCGGAAACCGCCGCCGATCAGTTTGGAGAGCAGGAAGCGCCCCTGCCAGTCCAGCTCGTCCCAGGCTGCAAACAGCGCGGCGCGGATGACCGCAGGATCGGCGCCGCGCAAGGGCGCGATGCGCTCTTCCATCCAGCGCGCAAGCCCGAGGTCGCTGCTGCCCTTGGGCGGCGGCAGTACGTGCGCGATGGTCTCGGCCAAATCGCCTACGCTGTGATAGCACTCCTCGAACAGCCATTCGTCGATCTGCGCATAGTCCATGGCGCATTGCTTGAGCAAGCCAGTGGGGACTGCCTGGCGCGGTTTGCCACCGGCCAGGAAATAGACCGCCCAAGCCGCATCGGCGGCGTCGGCGCGGGCGAAGTAGTCCTGCAGCGCAGCCAGCTTGCGGGTGGTGGAGGTGGTGGCGTCGAGCTCGGTGTAGAGACGGGAAAATTCACGCATGGCCGGCTTCCTGCTCCTTCGGGGCCGCGCCCGGGCTGGGGCTGTCGTCCGTTTCTTCATCTCCGTATTCGGTGGAGAAAGCCCCGGCATCCAGTCCGTTCTGCCGCAGCCAGCGCACCATGGTGGCGACTTGGCCGTGGGTGACGATGACGCGTTGAGCCCCGGTCGACTGGATGGCTTCGTGCAGGGCCGGCCAGTCCGCATGGTCGGAGAGGATGAAACCACGGTCCACGCCGCGCCGGCGGCGCGTGCCGCGCAGTCGCATCCAGCCGCTGGCGAAGGCATCGCTGTAGTCGCCGAAGCGGCGTATCCAGGGTGAGCCGGCAGCAGATGGCGGCGCGATCACCAGGCTGCCAGCATAAGCTGCAGCCTTGCCGCGTTTGCCGGCTTCTGCTTCGCCGACGGTGAGCGTTTCCGGCAAGGCGATGCCGGCTTCCCGATAAAGGCGATTGAGGGGTTCCACCGCACCATGGCAGACGATGGGGCCGATGCTGGCATCGATGCCGTGCAGGATGCGCTGCGCCTTGCCGAAGGAATAGCAAAACAGCACGCTGGCGCGTCCTTCTGCGGCGTTACCACGCCACCATTGGTTGATCTCCTCGAAGATTTCCCGTTGCGGCTGCCAGCGGTAGATCGGCATGCCGAAGGTGGATTCCGTGATGAAGGCATGGCAGCGCACCGGCTCGAAAGGAGCACAGGTGCCGTCAGGCTCCAGCTTGTAATCGCCCGAGGCGACCCAGATGCGGCCCTCATGTTCCATCCGCAATTGCGCCGAACCCAGCACGTGGCCGGCAGGATGCAGGGACAGTTGCACACCGTTGTGACTGATGCGCTCACCATACGGCAGGGCTTGCAGGTTGATCTCGGCACCCAGGCGCGCCCGCAGGATCCCCGCGCCCGGTGCGGCCGCCAGATAGTGGCCATGGCCCACGCGGGCGTGGTCGGCGTGGGCGTGCGTGATGACCGCCCGTGCTACCGGGCGCCAGGGATCGATGTAGAAATCACCAGGCACGCAATACAAACCTTCCTTGCGTACCACGACCATGTCTTCCATGCGGCTAGGGTCCTTGCTCTGCGTTGAAAAATCGTGCGGCTCCGTTGTGCCGCGTCCGGCCGGCTTTGTCCATGCCTGGCGCCTTCTTGTCGCGGCTTTGCAGCGAGTTATATGAAGCTTTGTGCAAAGTGGGCAAGCTCTGCGACACGCTCTCAGCTTAGCGGCAAGCCCATGCGCCGGCTGTCGGAGCATGACTTGCCTTTCTGTCAGCAAGCAAGCCGGACTGCCCTGCAAAACTTGATTTCCGTTTGCATTGCCGCAACGCACAACCCCTATTATTTGGGTATGCTAGACATCAACTCAAATTGGCATCTCGCCAGGCATCAACTTCAAAAGAATCACACGAATCCTCATGTCTCATTACGTCGATCCCAAGGTTTTCCGTGAATTGCAGGACTCCGAAGTCCTGCCTGCTCCGTCGGGCGTGCGCCTGAAGATCATGCAGATGTGCCAGCAGGAAGACATCGCGCTGCCGGAACTGGTGGCGCAGGTCCAGGGCGACCCTGTGCTGGCGGGGCGGCTGATCCAGATCGCCAACATCCCCAACATCAACAAGGGCCGCATGGTGGCCGCTGTCAATGTCGAGCTGCTGCTGATGGTGGGCTTGCACGCGGTGCGCCAGATGGCGCTGGCGATCTCGCTGACCGAATCGGCGCGGCGCGGGGATTGCACGGAGTTCGATTACGACCTCTTCTGGAGCCGTTCGACCGCCATGGCCTGTGCCGGCCAGGCGCTGGGCGACCTTTTGCAGGTGGCCCCGCCTGCAGAAATGTTCACCATCGGCCTGCTGGCCGATATCGGCCGCCTGGGTCTGGCTTCGGCGCGTCCCAAGCGTTATGGCGAGCTGCTGCGCACGGGTGCGCAGGGCACCCAGCTGCGTCAGGAAGAAAAGGACATTTTCGGCTTCAACCATCTGGAGCTAGCCGCGGCGATGATGCAGGATTGGCACTTCCCCAAGCTCTTCTGTGAAACCGTGCTCTATCACCATGACGCCGACAACACCGGCATGGATGAGCAAGACCGCCAGCAGCGCCTGATCCGCCTGCTGGAACTGGCGGCCTGCGTGGCCGACGTCTGTGTGGCCAGCGATGCCGAACGGGCCGCCTTGCTGCCGCGCCTGTTGGCACTGGGCGAACGCTTCGAGCTGCCGCTCTCCAGCCTGGAATACCTGTGCGGCCGCGTTTCCTGGGATTGGAGTGACTGGGGCGCCTTGCTCAAGGTGCCCACCCGCGTGTTGCGCGAGATCGGTCCGGAACTGGCTGCCGCAGCCGAACAGCCGCAGTGAGCCGCCTGCAGGAATCGTCAGATTTAGTCAGCAAAAATCGAAGTTTTTTGTTGCTGTTTTGTCAGACGCCGATGTTACTATCCCCCTCGCTCTGGAAGTGAAGCGCCTCTGTTGACCGTCAGGACCGCCGCAGCAATCCCCTGTGGCCCTCGTTGCCTCGTCATCAACAGACCCTGCCCGGACTTCCCTTCCAGCGGCGAGCAAGGCTCGATGAACCCAGCCAGATTGATGTTCCTTCCGTAAAAGCCACGGCATTTACCGCAGCCACCAACGAGGACATATTCATCAAATGGGCCTTGCCTGCACCTCTGCTATGCGCAATGCAAGGCACGCATGTTTGCTAATGTGTCCCGGCATGGCAGCGGCGCGCTTTCCCTTAGGTTCGCTCCGACCACATCGCTGTATCCGTCGCCTGCGACGTGCTCTGTCACGCCCGTGGCAGGCGGGGGTGTGTCATCGTGGCGGCCGGGCAAATGCCGTACCGATCAAAAAACACAAGAAAGTGGGGTCATTCCATGAATAACAAAACCATCAAATTGTCCTGCCTGGGCGCGCTGCTGCTGGCGGCCAGCCATTCTGCCTTTGCCGCCCACCCGCTGGTGACCGATGACGCGGGCGTGCAGGGAGCCGGCGGCATCCAGCTCGAAATGAACACCGACTGGAGCAAGCAGAGCGGCAACGCCGGCCATGTGGGTGCATTTACGTTCACCTATGGCGTGACCGACAAGCTGGACCTGTTCTTCAACCTGCCGCAGACTTTCCAGTCGCCGACCGGCACTGGCGTGGGCGACGTCTCGGTGGGCGCGAAGTGGCGCTACTACGAAGCCGATGGCCTCGCACTGGCGTTGAAGCCAGAATTCTTCATGCCCAGCGGCGACGAGGAGAAGGGTCTGGGGACCGGCAAGAACGGCATGGGCCTGACCGGCATCGCCTCTTATGAGACCGGTCCCTGGACCTTGCACGGCAACCTGGGTCTGCGTTACAGCCGTTTCAAGCTGGAGAGTGACCAGCAAGGCCAGCGCAAGACCCTGTGGCGCGCCTCCGCAGCGGTCTGGTATGGAATCAATGAACAATGGCGCCTGGTGGCCGATACCGGCGTGGCCCAGAATCCGGATGCCAGCAGCAAGAAGCTGCCGTCGTATGCTTTGGTCGGCGCCATCTGGTCGCCCAACAAGACGGTGGATATCGATGCCGGTGCCAAATTCGGCCTGAACAAGGCCGAGGTGACGCGCCAGTTCGGTGTCGGGGTGACCTTGCACTTCTGATGAGGGTGCAGGCAGGTAGCGCACAAAGCTTCATCTCTGTGCGCTGCAACATGTAATGCGCTGGAAAGCCGCGCCAAATCTGCTATCGTTGACCTTGGCGCTAGGCCACGACTAAGGAGACGACATATGGATCTGGTGGAAAAATTCGATGCCAAGGGCAAGACCGGCGCACCTTACCACGTAGAGGTGTACCAGACGCAGCAGGACGAGGCCGATGAAGCGGCCCAGGCCTTCAGCCGCAGCTACAAGCTGGCCGATGGTCGCGCGCTGGATCCCCTGACCAACGAGAAATTCAGGATCGTCCAGACCGGGGAGAAGATCTACCGCGTTTGAGTCCACCCTGGACCCGCAAGCCGATCAAGCCGGCACCGCAAGGTGGCCGGCTTTTTCATGTTAACCGCTACCGGCCGCAGCCTCGGCTCAGAACGCATCCCCCGGCACCCGCACCCAACCCTCCATCAACACCCGCGCGCTGCGGCTCATGATGGCCTTGGTGACGACCCACTGGCCGCCTTCCAGCTTGGCTTGTGCACCGACACGCAAAGTGCCGGACGGATGGCCGAAGCGCACGCTGTTGCGCTCACCGCCGCCGGCAGCCAGGTTCACGAGCGTTCCGGGAATGGCCGCCGCCGTGCCGATGGCCACGGCGGCCGTGCCCATCATGGCGTGGTGCAGCTTGCCCATGGACATGGCGCGCACCAGTACGTCGGTATCCTCTACGGTGACGGCCTTGCCGCTGGAAGCGACATATTCCTTGGGCGGCGCGACAAAGGCCACCTTGGGAGTGTGCTGCCGGGTCGCGGCTTCTTCCACCTTGCTGATCAATCCCATGCGGATCGCCCCATGGGCGCGGATGGTCTCGAAGCGGGCCAGCGCGGCGGGATCGCTGTTGATGGCGTCCTGCAGTTCGGTGCCGGTGTAGCCGATCTCGTCGGCATTGAGGAAGATGGTCGGGATGCCGGCATTGATCATGGTGGCCTGGAAGCTGCCTACGCCAGGCACTTCCAGCGTATCGACCACGTTCCCCGTGGGGAACATGGCGCCTCCTGCGCCTTCTTCCTCGGCCGCCGGGTCCATGAATTCCAGCTGGACTTCAGCCGCGGGGAAGGTCACGCCATCGAGTTCAAAGTCGCCGGTTTCCTGCACCTGTCCGCCGCGAATGGGGACATGGGCCACGATGGTCTTGCCGATGTTGGCCTGCCAGATGGTGATGACGGCCACGCCATCCTGCGGCACTTTGGACGGGTCCACCAGTCCGGCCGAAATCGCGAAAGGACCGACCGCTGCGGACAGGTTGCCGCAATTGCCGCTCCAGTCCACGAAATCCTTGTCGATGGAGACCTGGCCGAACAGATAGTCGACATCATGGCCGGGCCGCTCGCTGCGCGAAATGATGACCGTCTTGCTGGTGCTGGAGGTGGCGCCGCCCATGCCGTCGATCTGCTTGCCATAGGGATCGGGACTGCCAATCACCCGCTGCAGCAGCTTGTCGCGTGCACGGCCCGGGACGCGGGCGGCTTCGGGCAGGTCGTCCAGCTTGAAGAAGACGCCCTTGCTGGTGCCGCCACGCAGGTAGGTGGCGGCAATGCGGATCTGGGGGACTTGGCTCATGCTTGTTCCTTGGTGTTCTGGCCGGCGTTGGCGGAGGCTTCCAGGAAATCCTGGGCGAAGCGCTGCAGCACGCCGCCAGCTTCATAGATCGAGACTTCTTCGGCGGTATCGAGGCGGCAGGTCACCGGCACTTCCACACGCTCGCCATTCTTGCGGTGGATCACCAGCGTCAGGTCGGCGCGCGGACGGCGCTGGCCGATGACGTCATAGGTTTCGGTGCCGTCGATGGCGTAGGTATTGCGGTTTTCTCCGGCCTTGAATTCCAGCGGCAGCACGCCCATGCCGATCAGGTTGGTACGGTGGATGCGCTCGAAGCCTTCGGCCACAATGGCTTCCACACCCGCCAGGCGCACGCCCTTGGCGGCCCAGTCGCGCGAGGAGCCCTGGCCGTAATCAGCCCCGGCGATGATGATCAGCGGCTGCTTGCGCTCCATGTAGGTTTCGATGGTTTCCCACATCCGCATCACTTTGCCTTCCGGTTCCAGGCGCGCCAGTGAACCTTGCTGCACGCTGCCGTCGGCCTTCCTGACCATTTCGTTGAACAGTTTGGGATTGGCGAAGGTAGCGCGCTGCGCGGTCAGGTGATCGCCGCGATGGGTCGCGTAGGAATTGAAGTCTTCTTCCGGCAAGCCCATCTTGGCCAGGTATTCGCCGGCGGCGCTGTCGAGCAGGATGGCGTTGGACGGCGAGAGGTGGTCGGTGGTGATGTTGTCGCCCAGCACGGCCAGCGGACGCATGCCCGAGAGCGTGCGCTCACCGGCCAGCGCGCCTTCCCAGTAGGGCGGACGGCGGATATAGGTACTCTGGGCACGCCAGTCGTACAGCGGGCTGACCGACTGGCTGCGATCCACGCGGGCGGAGAACATCGGGGTGTAGACATTGCGGAACTGCTGCGGCTTGACTGCGCTGGCCACCACGGCATCGATTTCCTCGTCGCTGGGCCAGATGTCCTTGAGGCGGATTTCCTTGCCTTCGGCAGTCACGCCCAGCACGTCCTGTTCAATGTCGAAGCGAATGGTCCCGGCGATGGCATAGGCCACCACCAGCGGTGGCGAGGCCAGGAAAGCCTGCTTGGCATACGGATGGATGCGGCCATCGAAGTTGCGGTTGCCGGACAGCACGGCAGTGCTGTAGAGGTCGCGGTCGATGATTTCCTGCTGGATCTTGGGATCCAGCGCTCCGGACATGCCGTTGCAGGTCGTGCAGGCAAAGGCGACGATGCCAAAGCCCAGCTTTTCCAGGTCAGCGGTCAGGCCCGCTTCTTCCAGATACAGTTCCACTGCCTTTGAGCCAGGTGCCAGCGAACTCTTCACCCAAGGCTTGCGGGCCAGGCCCAGGCGATTGGCATTGCGCGCCAGCAGGGCGGCCGCGATCACGTTGCGCGGGTTGCTGGTGTTGGTGCAGCTGGTGATGGCGGCGATGATGACGGCGCCATCGGGCATCTTGCCCGGTTCGTTCTCGACCTTGCCGGCGATGCCTTGGGCGGCCAGTTCGGACACCGGCAGGCGCTTGTGCGGATTGCTGGGGCCGGCCAGGGTGCGTACCACGGTGGAGAGGTCGAAGCGCAGCACGCGTTCGTATTCGGCCTTGGCCAGCGTGTCGGACCAGAGACCGGCTTCCTTGGCATAGGTTTCCACGAGCTTGACCTGTTCGTCTTCACGTCCGGTCAGCTTCAGGTAGTCGATGGTCTGTTGATCGATGGAGAACATGGCGGCCGTCGCGCCATATTCCGGGGCCATGTTGGAGATGGTGGCGCGGTCCCCCAGCGTCAGGCTGGCTGCGCCATCGCCATAGAATTCCAGATAGGCACCCACCACCTTCTGCTTGCGCAGGAATTCGGTCAGCGAAAGCACGATGTCGGTGGCGGTGATGCCCGGCTGGCGGCGCCCGGTCAGTTCCACGCCGATGATGTCGGGCAGGCGCATCCAGGAGGCGCGGCCCAGCATGACGTTTTCCGCTTCCAGGCCGCCCACGCCGATGGCGATCACGCCCAATGCGTCCACGTGCGGGGTGTGGCTGTCGGTGCCGACCAGGGTGTCAGGGAAGGCCACGCCGTCCTTGGCGTGGATCACCGGCGACATCTTCTCCAGGTTGATCTGGTGCATGATGCCGTTGCCGGGCGGGATCACGTCCACGTTCTCGAAGGCCAGCTTGGTCCAGTCGATGAAGTGGAAGCGGTCTTCATTGCGGCGGTCTTCGATGGCGCGATTCTTTTCGAAGGCCTGCGGATCGTCGCCGCCACATTCCACTGCCAGCGAGTGGTCCACGATCAGTTGCACCGGCACCACCGGGTTGACCTTGGCCGGATCGCCACCCATGTCGGCAATCGCATCGCGCAAGCCGGCCAGGTCCACCAGTGCGGTCTGGCCCAGGATGTCGTGACACACCACGCGCGCCGGGAACCACGGGAAATCCAGTTCGCGCTTGCGTTCGATCAGCTGGCGCAGCGAATCGGTGAGGCTCGCCGGATCACAGCGGCGCACCAGGTTTTCTGCCAGTACGCGGGAAGTGTAGGGCAGGGTTTCCCATGCACCAGGACGGATCGCTTCCACGGCGGCGCGGGCATCGAAGTAATCCAGTCGGGTGCCGGGCAGTTGCTTGCGGTATTGGGTATTCATGGCGGTTGGCTCGTGTCTCGTTGATGGAATGGTTGTTGTATGAAGCAATACGTTCAGGCCTGATCGCGCTGCTGGCCGGCGCTGCCGGGCCCTGTCTGGGCGATCTGGTGTTCGATGTTGCGGCGGGAGGCGCCGATGTGGCGCCGCATGAGCAGGTCGGCCAGTTCGCCGTCGCCATCGGCCAGGGCATCGAGGATGCGGTGGTGTTCGGCAAAGGCCTGGCGCGGTCGGTTGGGGGCGGCGGAATACTGGATGCGGTACATGCGCGCCAGCTGGTACAACTCGCCGCAGAGAATGCGCGTGAGGATCTGGTTGCCGCTGGCCTGGATGATCTTGTAATGGAAGTCGTAATCGCCTTCCTGCTGGTAATAGCCGCGTCCGGCCTGGAAGGCTTCGTCCTTCTCGTGGGTGTCCAGCACCCGGCGCAGTTCGTCCAGCTCGGCGCGGCTCATGCGCTGGGCAGCCAGGCGGCAGGCCATGCCTTCCAATGATTCCCGGATCTGGAACAGTTCCACCAGGCCTTCCAGGGTCAGTGACACCACCCGCGCACCGACGTGCGGGACGCGCACCAGCAGGTTCTGGCCTTCGAGGCGGTGGATGGCCTCGCGCAAGGGGCCACGGCTGATGCCATAGGTGCGCGCCAGTTCCGGTTCTGAAATCTTGCTGCCGGGGGCGATTTCGCCCTGCACGATGGCGCTCTGGATCTTGCGAAAAACATGTTCCGAGAGCGTTTCTCCATCACGTTCGGCACCAGGCAGTGCAATCAGCTCGCTCATGGGTTTTTTACCGTGTCGACAATCTATTGGATTTGATGCGTTTCATCATAGCACTTTGCCCGAAAAAGGGAAGAAGTGTCGACACTAGAATATTTTCGGCACTACCCAGTAAAAAAATAGCATGAGGCAATTTTCGTTACAGGTGAGAAAATTCAGCCGCCCGCTGGGAATATATGAAAAAGCAGCTCAAAATTTTTCTATTTATTTCCCCATATACGGGAATCGTTCGCCCAAAGTGAGAATTTAACCTTATATTGCCGTCATGGACTCACCACAAACCTCTACCATCGTTGATCGCGTTCTCCACGTACTCGCCGGCGTGGCTCGTGCCGGCAAGCCCGTCAGTGCCAAGCAGATTGCTGCGATGGTGCAACAACCGGTCAGTACCGTTTATCGCCACCTGGCATCCCTCAAGAAGTGGGGACTGTTGCAGGAGCACATGAATTCCGGCACGTTCGAGCCGGGTCCGACTGGTGTGCAGCTGGCGTGGGGGTTCGACCAGAATTCCAACCTCATCAGCCAGAGCCGTGAGGAAATCATTTCACTGGTCCAACGCAGCGGTGAGAGCGTGGGCTTGCTGGTGCCGATCAATGGGCAAATGGTTTGTATCGCCATGGAAGAAAGCGACCAGCCGCTGCGCTGTTCCTTTACCAAGGGCCGGGCACATCCCTTGCTTAAGGGTGCATCGGCCAAGAGCCTGCTGGCCTTCATGCCACGCAAGCTCCAGCAAAAACTGCTGGCCGACCAACTGGGCGACAAGCCCGAGGAAGCCGCCGCGCTGGAAGCGCAGCTCGATGAGATTCGCCGTCGCGGCTATTCCATCAGCGAGAGCGAAGTGGACCTGGGCGTGTGGGGCGTCTCGGTACCCATCATGACCTCCAACGGCCGCCTCGAAGGCACCATCACCTTGATGGCACCGGCCCTGCGCGTGGGCAACCGCGAACAGGAACTGGTCCGCATGACGGTGGAATCGGCCCAGCGTATTTGTAATCGTTTTTAAGCCAGTCAGGCTGCGCCGTCCGCAGAAGGCGGTGCTGGCTGGACGCGGGGGACAGGGGCCGTTTCGGCCCTGGTCCCAGGGATTTGCTGTCCGTAGCGCCGGTCTCCCGGCGTCCAGACCATATCGTCGTTTCTACTGAGGAACTCATGATGAAGCTTTCCAAGCTGCTTTGCGCCGTCACGGCCAGCCTGGCCCTGCTGGTGGCTGCTGCACCCGCCGCGCGCGCCGATGACAACGTGATCCGCGTCGGTACCGATGCCACTTTCCCGCCGATGGAATTCGTCAAGGATGGCAAGCGCACCGGCTTCGACATCGAACTGATGGAAGCCCTGGCCAAGACCATGGGCAAGAAGATCCAGTGGATCGATATCGATTTCAAGGGCCTGATCCCCGGCCTCATCTCCAACCGTTTCGACATCGCTGCCTCGGCCATCTACATGACCGACGAGCGCCGCAAGGTCGTCAATTTCAGCGATCCCTATTACCGTGGCGGCCTGGCCGTGCTGGTGCGCCGTGATGACACCAGCATCAAGGTGCCGGAAGACCTCAATCGCGGCAAGCGCGTCTCGGTGCAAGTTGGTACCAAGTCGGTGAGCTACCTGCGCGACAACTTCCCCGGCGTGGAGCGCGTGGAGGTTGAAAAGAACCAGGCCATGTTCGATCTGCTGGCCACCGGTCGCGTCAATGCGGTCGTGACTGGCCGTCCGGCCGCAGTGGAATATGCCCGCACCCAGCCCCTGGTGCGCGTGCTGGACAAGGGCCTGACCACCGAGCTGTATGGCTTCGCGCTGCGCAAGAACGATACCGCGCTGGTCGAGCAGCTCAACAAGGCCCTGCAGACCCTGCGCATGAACGGGACCTACGACGCGCTCACCGACAAGTGGTTCACCCGCAAAGACTGAGGTCCTGAGCGCCAGGCCTGACAGGTCTGCCGGGCGCTCTCATTTCCCCGTCCATGGTTGACCCGGTCCGCCCTGCGCTGACCGGGCAAGCGACTCCTTTTGCCGGAGCACCTCATGAAACTGGATTTTTCGGGCGTCTGGGACAGTTGGCCCTCGCTCCTCCACGGTACCCTCGTGACCGTGGAAATCACCGCCGCTTCGCTGGTGCTGGGATGCGCGCTGGGCCTGCTGGTCGGCCTGGGACGCTTGAATCCGCAACGCCGTACGCTCTACGCGGCCTGCACTTTTTACCTCACGCTGGTGCGCGGGACACCCTTGCTGGTGCAACTGTTCCTGTGGTTCTTCGGACTGCCGCACGTGGGCGTGATCCTGCCGGCCTATGTGTGCGGCATCCTGGGGCTGGGCATCTACAGCGGGGCCTACGTATCGGAAATCGTGCGCGGCTCCATCCAGTCCATCGAGCGTGGCCAGATGGAAGCGGCGCGCTCGCTGGGCTTGCCCTATCGCATGGCGATGCGCCGCGTGGTCCTGCCGCAGGCCTTCGTGCGCATGATCCCGCCGCTGGGCAATGAATTCATCGCGCTGATCAAGAATTCCGCGCTGGTGTCGCTGCTGACCATCGCCGACCTGATGCACGAAGGCGAGAAGATCATCAGCATCACCTATCGTTCGCTGGAAACCTATCTGGTCATCGCGCTCATCTATCTCGTGCTCACCAGCGTGACCACGCTGGTACTACGGCGCATCGAGAAAGTCCTGCGTTCGGAAGGGAGGGTGTGATGCAACCGGCCATCGTCGACATCAAGGGCTTGCGCAAATCGTTTGGCAGCCACCTTGTCCTGAAAGACATCGACTTTACCGTCGCCCCCAGCCAGGTAGTGGTCATCATCGGTCCCAGCGGCAGCGGCAAGAGCACCTTGCTGCGCTGCCTGAACGGGCTGGAAACCGCCGAGGGCGGGACCGTGGTGGTCTGTGGCCATCCGGTAGTGGAGGGCGGACGCATGATGCCCGAGCCGATGCTCGATGCCCTGCGCGCCGAGGTGGGCATGGTGTTCCAGTCCTTCAACCTGTTCCCGCACCTGAACGTGCTGGACAACATCACCCTGGCGCCCACCTGCCTGCGCGGCGTGCCGCGCAAGACGGCGCAGGAGCAAGGCCTGCGGCTGCTCAGGAAGGTCGGGCTGGAGCACAAGGCCCGCGACTATCCCGGCACCTTGTCCGGCGGGCAGAAGCAGCGCGTGGCGATTGCCCGCGCACTGGCCATGGAACCCAAGGTGATGCTCTTCGATGAGCCCACCTCGGCGCTGGACCCGGAACTGGTCGGTGAAGTGCTGCAGGTGATGAAGGACCTGGCCGGCGAAGGCATGACCATGCTGATCGTCACCCATGAAATGGGCTTTGCGCGCGAGGTCGCCGATGTGGTCGTGGTGATGGACCATGGCAGCATCGTCGAATCCGGTCCGCCTTCCGGGATCTTTACTTCACCCCGGGAAGCTCGTACCCGCAGTTTCTTGCAAACCATGCTGGCTCGGGAGGTGGTACATGGCGCCTGAGGTCCATCCTGCGCCGGCTTGCGGCATGGTGGCGCGCGCCAGTGCCATCGAGTTCGTAGGCGAGCTGGGGCGCATTGCCGCCGTCCCCTGGAAGAACGAGGGCGGCCAGACCCGCGAACTCTGTGTGGAACCGCCCGAGGCCGATTTCGGCAGCTTCGTGTGGCGTGCCAGCGTGGCCGATGTGGGCGCGGATGGTGCGTTTTCCACCTTTGCCGGCATCGATCGCACCATCGTCCTGCTCGAAGGCGGCGGCTTCACCATGCATAGCGAGGGCCGGCAGCTGCACGACCTGGCAAAGGTCTTCGTTCCTTATCCCTTCCCGGGTGAACAGGCCATCACGGTACAGCTGCATGGCGCGCCCACGCTGGATTTCAACCTGATGGTACGGCGCGAATACGCCGAGGGCAGGGTGGTGGTGCTGGCCCAGCAGCATGCACGCAGCCTGCCCAGGCACAGCGTACTGGTGTACGTGGCGCAAGGGGCGGCCAGCCTGTCGGATGAGTACGGCCTGCAGCAGCCCCTGCGCCGGGGCGAGTTTGCGCGCCTGCGCGAAGACCCCGCTATGCGCTTGCCCGAGCTGGCATGTACACCGGGCTCGGTAGTGCTGGTAGTCTGCATTCTTCGAACCACTGACAAGGATCTTTCATGTAAGCGATGAAGGCGCCGGCGCCACGCTGATTCCACCCGCCAACAGCGGCAGCGCGATGTCCGGCATACACCAGGAACGCATCTGCATCACGCCAACCCGTGCATGGTTTGCGTTCCACAGAACCGCCAAAGAAAAAAGGTGAGCACATGGTTTCGCTTGGCGAACATACGCCGCAACACCTGCACCAAACTTCCGCTGCTGAACAGCCGGGAGATGCGCTGTTCTGCCCCCTGGCCCTGCTGCCGGAAGGCTGGCGCAGCGATGTAATGCTGCGCTGGGATGCGGCCGGCACACTGGTCGAGGCCAGCCCGGCGAGCGCTCCCGGACAGGCCAGAACGGCTGGCGGCCCGGTCATCGCCGGCATGCCCAATTTGCATTCGCACGCTTTCCAGCGTGCCATGGCCGGCCTGACCGAAGTCATGGGCAGTCCTGCCGATTCGTTCTGGAGCTGGCGCAAGCTGATGTACCGCTTTGCCCAGCGCCTGCAGCCCGAGCACCAGGAAGCCATTGCACGCCATCTCTATATCGAGATGCTCAAGGCCGGCTATACCTCGGTCTGCGAATTCCATTACCTGCATCACGCTCCCGGCGGCGCGCCCTATGCCGACCGCGCCGAACTCGCCCTGCGCCTGATGCAGGCTGCCGGGGACGCCGGCATCGGCATGACCTTGCTGCCGGTGCTGTACCAATATGCCGGCTTCGGCAGCCAGCCGGCTACCCCCGAGCAGGCGCGCTTCATCGGCTCGGCAGACAGCCTGCTGGCCCTGCGCGAGCACCTGCTGCACGCCTTGCCGGAAAATCCCATGCGGCGCTACGGGCTGGCGCCGCATTCCCTGCGCGCGGTCTCCCCCGAGGGCCTGGCGGACATGGTCAGTGGTCTGCGGCAGCAGCGGGGCGGGCAGGATGCGCCGATCCACATCCACATTGCCGAGCAATGGCGCGAGATCCAGGATTGCCTGGCCTGGTGCGGCCAGCGCCCGGTGCAATGGCTGCTCTCGCTGCAGGAAGTGGATGCCCGCTGGTGCCTCATCCACGCCACCCACATGGACCAGGGGGAATACCAGGCCGTGGCGGCCAGCGGGGCTGTGGTGGGCTTGTGCCCGACCACGGAAGCCAATCTCGGCGATGGCATCATCGATGCCGCCCAATTGCTGCAATCGGCGACCCCCTGGGGCATCGGCTCGGACAGCAATATCGCCATCAACCTGCGCTCGGAATTGCGCCTGCTGGAATATGGCCAGCGACTGCATCACCGCCGCCGCAACGTGCTGGCCTCGGAAGCGGCACCGGCCACGGCAGACCGCCTGTTCACGCAAGCCCTCGCGGGTGGCGCTGCCGCCAGCGGGCGGGCTGTTGCGGGACTGGCGGTGGGCCAGCGCGCGGACTTCGTGGTGCTCGATGGCGAGGACGTCAACCTGGCCGACCGCAGCCCGGCGCAACTGCTCTCGGCGCTGGTGTTTTGCGAGCATGATGGCCAGCCCATCCAGGATGTCTATGTCGGGGGGCGCCAGGTGGTGAGCGCAGGACGGCATCCTCTCCAGGACAGCGCCCGCCAGGCCTATCGCCGCGCCATTGCCGACTTGTTGAAGGATTGAAGGATTGAGGAATTGAGGACTCAATGATGCACGCCACGCCGCAAGAGATCTATGAACTTCGCCAGGGCAGCTCGCCTCTGCTCATTTCCATGCCGCACGTCGGCACGCGCCTGCCCGATGACCTGAAGGCCTCCTTCAGCGAGGTCGGCCTGCAGGTGGACGACACCGACTGGCACATCGACGAACTGTATGACTTCGCCGCCGACCTGGGCGCGTCGGTGATTCGTCCTTTTCATTCACGTTACGTGATCGATCTGAACCGGCCGGCCGACGGAAAGAGCCTGTACCCGGGACAGAACACCACCGGGCTCTGTCCGCTGACGACCTTCGACAACCTGCCGCTGTACCGCAGCGGCCGGGAGCCTGATGCCGACGAGATTGCGCGCCGCCTGCAGATCTACTGGCACCCTTATCACGCCGCCCTGCAGGCCGAACTGGCAAGGCTGAAAGCCTTGCATGGCTATGCACTGCTATGGGATGCGCACTCGATACGTTCGGTCATTCCCCACCTCTTCGAGGGCGAACTGCCGGTCTTCAATTTCGGCACGGCCAGCGGTGAGGCCTGCGCGCCCGGCCTGGGCGAGGACTTGCTGGCCCTGGCCGGGCAACTGGCGCCGCACTATCCGGCGGTGCTCAATGGCCGTTTCAAGGGCGGCTACATTACCCGCCATTACGGGCAGCCGGGCCAGCAGGTCCATGCCCTCCAGCTGGAACTGGCCCAGCGCAGCTACATGCAGGAGCAGGCACCTTACGCCCTGCAGGCACCGCTGGCACAACAGCTCAAGCCGGTGCTGGCGCAGCTGGTGGCGCGATTCATGGCCTATCGCCCCTGAACCGGCTGCCGGGCAGCTCCATTTGATCCAGCGCAAATGCGCGCCAGCTCTGGCGGCGCAGCCGGTGCGGCTTGATGCATGTCAAGTCCGTTCAGGTGAGCGGGGCTTAGTATGCAGTCATACCAAGTCAACGCAATCCAGTCACCTGCTGAGGTCATCATGTTCAAGAACATCCTGTTGGCAACCGATGGTTCCCGTCTGTGCAACGAATCCGTGAAGGCCGCCATCGCGCTGGCCAAGAGCTGCGGCAGCACGCTGGTCGGCTTGTCGGTGGCAGGCAACCTGCGGGCCTTGTCGATCCCTGAAGTGAGTGTCGGCGTCGATGTGGCACGTACCGAAGAAGCCGGCCGCGAACGCGCACTGGCCAGCGTCGAAATGATTACCGCGATGGCCCGCGAAGAAGGCGTGCCCTGCACGGTGCAGGTAGCCCAGGGCGGCCGTCCCTACGAAGAGATCATGCGCGTGGCCGAGCGCGAGCATTGCGATGCCATCATCATGGCCTCCAAAGCGCGCTCCACGCTGGGCCGCCTGTTGCTGGGCAGCCAGACGCAGAAGCTGCTGGCGCACAGCAAGGTGCCGGTGCTGGTGTATCGCTGATTGGCGAATAGATGAAGCAATGCGCTCGGCATCCGGGCGCATCGGACGGTTGAAAGGACCGTCATGAAGGTTTGTGGTGTGGAGGGTCGGGCCGTTCCTGTGGAGAGGGACGGCCCTTTTTTTATGGGCGCTCGCCAGGGCGCAGGGGCCGAAAGATTGGAGAAAAGCCACGGCCTTTGTTACAGTCTGGCCTTGTTTTGACGACCACACCAAGGAGCCGGCATTGACCACATCCCCTCACCAGGCCCAGGGCGGCAACGCCTTTACCCGATTCTTCGCGCATGAAGCCGCTGGCGGCATCGTGCTGGCCATCGCCGCGGTGCTGGCGCTGATCATCAGCAACAGCAGCTGGAAAGAAGCCTACGAAGCCTTCACCCGCGTTCCGGGCAAGGTCGACATCGGCGGTCTGGTGGTCCTGGCCAAGCCGCTGCTGCTGTGGGTCAACGACCTGTGGATGGCGGTGTTCTTCTTCCTGGTCGGGCTGGAAATCAAACGCGAATTCGTCGAGGGCGAACTGGCGTCCCGCAAGCAGGCCATCCTGCCGGCGGCGGCTGCCCTGGGCGGCATGCTGGTGCCGGCCGGCATCTATGCCCTCATCAACCTGGGAGATCCGGTGGCCTTGCGTGGCTGGGCCATCCCGGCGGCCACCGACATCGCCTTTGCCATCGGCATCGTCATGCTGCTGGGTTCGCGCGTACCGACCTCGCTGAAGGTCTTCCTGACCGCCGTAGCCATCATCGATGACCTGGGCGCCATCGTGGTCATTGCCTTGTTCTATACCGACAATCTCTCGCTGGGCATGCTGGCCGGTGCCGGCGTGGGCACGCTGGTGCTGCTGCTGCTCAATCGCAGCGGCGTGCGCCGTGCCGATGTCTACATCGTCGTCGGCCTGGTGATCTGGGTGTGCGTGCTCAAGTCGGGTATCCACGCCACGCTGGCCGGTGTGGTCACGGCCCTGGCCATCCCCATGCGCGATGCCCGAGGCGAGCCGCTGGCCGGTGCCCTGGAGCATGGCCTGCATCCCTGGGTGGCCTTCCTGGTGCTGCCCATGTTTGCCTTCGCCAATGCCGGCGTGTCTTTCGAGGGCATGTCACTGGGCAATCTGTTTGAGCCTATCCCGCTGGGCATCATGGGCGGCCTGGTGCTGGGCAAGACCATAGGCGTGTTCGGCGCCGCCTGGCTGATGATCCGCAGCGGCCTGGCAGCCGCCCCAGCCGGTGCCAGCACCAGGCAGTTCGTGGGGGTGTGCATGCTGTGCGGGATCGGCTTCACCATGAGCCTTTTCATCGGCGGACTGGCTTTCCAGGGACTGACCCCCGACTTTGAAGCCAAACTCAAACTGGGCGTGCTGGGAGGTTCCATCCTGGCGGGCCTGCTGGGCACAGTGGTGTTGTGGCGAAAAGAGATATCACCAGCGTGAACATCACGGCGCAATCTCTTTCTGCGCGTTCCGATAGACACAATGCTTGGCAAAAACATCACAAATTCGCGCGCAAAACGCACCAAGTCGCCATTTGACGACGTTTAGCCAACTTTCGGTTTTGCAATGCAAAAAATTATATAAAAAATAAGTTCTTGCACACCATTAGTGCGATTCCTAGGGGAAAGGGGGGCAAGGAGGGCCTTCCGTTTCCACATCGCGAAGTGAATCCATGCGACAACGAAACGCGCGCAGCGAGCTCGGCCATGAATTGCTGCTGCGCAGAACAAGCGATTCTTTACATCACCTTTTGGCAGTAGCAAGATACTTCCACGGGCCTGTAGCGGCGCGGCGTGGAAGGGCGCCGATGCTGACACTACTGACAACAGCGCCCGCAGCAAGTCGGGGATATTGTCGTTTCGACATTTTCACCCCTTGGGACGATAAGCCAGGCGAATAACAGCCCGGCCATCAAAATCAGAGGAGACAAGCATGAAACTGATGGAATTGCTCATGAGCTACGGTAGCCAGGCACTGGTGTGGTACGCGATGTACGTGATCGTGGGCAGCTGTGCTTTCGGTGCCTACGTCTGGCGCCGCACGCATTTCGGTCACTGATCCTCTCACACTCACCTCGACGCAGCCTGGGCTGAACCCCGGCGCTGCGTGTCTGACGCAAGGCGAGGGCACAGAACCAGTACTGGCCTGAAGCATGCCGTTTTCCATCCCGCGCAAGGGCGAGGACATGGGAGCGGTGCCGTGCTGGTAACCCGCGCGCCTCGTGTTTTCATCAATGCTTTGACCTGCCTGAGCGGCGGGGGGCGCCCGTTGGGCGCTCCCCGCCGTTTGTCGTTCCGGCTTGCCTGCGGGCCTGCCGGGCGCTTCGTGCTTCATGTTCCCGAGATCAAAAAAAGCTGCACCGCAGCTTTATTTTCTGTTTTTGCGGTGCTATTCTCCAATCCGCGCAAACGTTTGCGCACTTATAACGGCGTCTATCTTCTAGGAAACGCCGGCAACATCAATACTGGAGACCCAGATGAACAAATTCACCCGCCGCCATTTCGCCATCGCCGCCCTGGCATGTGCAGTCCTTCCCGGTGCCGCCCTGGCACAGACTCCGGCCAAGCCCAAGGTGGCCCTGGTCATGAAGTCGCTGGCCAACGAGTTCTTCCTGAACATGGAGAACGGTGCCCGCGAATACCAGAAGGCCAACGCCAGCAAGTTCGACCTGATCGCCAACGGCATCAAGGACGAGCAGGACACTGCCAACCAGATCAAGATCGTCGAGCAGATGATCGTCTCCAAGGTCAATGCCCTGGTGATCGCCCCGGCTGACTCCAAGGCCCTGGTGCCGGTGGTCAAGAAGGCCATCGATGCCGGCATCATCGTGGTCAACATCGATAACAAGCTCGACGACGCCGCCCTGAAGGAAAAGGGCATCACCGTGCCCTTCGTGGGCCCCGACAATCGCAAGGGCGCCAAGCTGGCCGGCGACTTCCTGGGCAAGCAACTGCAGAAGGGTGACAAGGTCGCCATCATTGAAGGCGTGTCAACCACCTTCAACGCACAGCAGCGCACCCTGGGCTTCCAGGATGCGATGAAGGATGTCGGTGCCAATGTGGTGACCGTGCAGTCGGGCCAGTGGGAAATCGACCAGGGCAACAAGGTCGCCTCCTCGATCCTGAACGCGCATCCTGACATCAAGGCCATCCTGGCCGGCAATGACAACATGGCGCTGGGCGCCGTGGCTGCCATCCGTGCCGCTGGCAAGACCGGCAAGGTGCAACTGGTGGGCTACGACAACATCAACGCCATCAAGCCGATGCTGAAGGATGGCCGCGTGCTGGCCACCGTCGACCAGTTCGCCCAGCAGCAAGCCGTCTTCGGCATCGAGACCGCGCTCAAGGCCGTGACCGAGAAGAAGCCGCAAAGTGCCCTGGGTGGCGTGGTCGAGACCAAGGTCTCGCTGGTCACCAAGTAATACCGACGCTCGTTAGCGTCTTCTCTGCAAGGTGCCTGCGCCCGTGACCGGGCGCAGGGCTTTGCCTCTCCCTCCTTGTGCGCTACAGAACCATGCAGCCCAACGACTCTCCCTCCCAAGCTTCGCCCTTGCTGACCTTGTCCGGCATCGGCAAGAGCTATGCCGCACCGGTGCTCGATGGCATCGACCTGGACCTGCGTGCGGGCCAGGTGCTGGCCCTGACCGGCGAAAACGGCGCCGGCAAGAGCACGCTTTCCAAGATCATCTGCGGCCTGGTCGATGCCAGCGCCGGCGGCATGACCCTGGATGGCCAGCCCTATGCACCGACATCGCGCACCCAGGCTGAAGGCCTGGGCATCCGCATGGTGATGCAGGAACTGAACCTGATCCCCACGCTGTCGATTGCCGAAAACCTGTTCCTGGAAAAACTGCCGCGCCGCTTCGGCTGGATCGACCGCAAGAAGCTGGCCGAGGCCGCCCGCGCCCAGATGGAAGTGGTCGGACTGGGTGAGCTGGACCCGTGGACGCCGGTGGGCGACCTGGGCCTGGGCCACCAGCAGATGGTCGAGATCGCGCGCAACCTGATCGGCAGCTGCCGCTGCCTGATCCTGGACGAACCCACGGCCATGCTGACCAACCGCGAGGTGGAGTTGCTGTTCTCGCGTATCGAGCGCCTGCGCGCCGAAGGCGTGGCCATCATCTACATCTCGCACCGGCTGGAAGAATTGAAGCGCATCGCCGACCGCATCGTGGTCCTGCGCGATGGCAAGCTGGTCTGCAATGACGATATCGGCCGCTATTCGACCGAGCAACTGGTGCAATTGATGGCCGGTGAGCTGACCAAGGTTGATCTGGATGCCGAACACCGCCGCATCGGTGCCCCGGTGCTGCGCATTCGCAGCCTCGGACGTGCTCCAGTCGTGCAGCCGGCCAGCCTGGCGCTGCATGCAGGTGAAGTGCTGGGCATTGCCGGACTGATCGGCTCCGGCCGGACCGAACTCCTGCGCCTGATCTTTGGCGCAGATCGTGCCGATCAGGGCGAGATCTTCATTGGCGACAGCCAGCAGCCTGCGCGCATCCGCAGTCCCAAGGATGCGGTCAAGGCCGGTATCGCCATGGTCACCGAAGACCGCAAAGGGCAGGGTTTGCTGCTGCCGCAAGCCATCAGCGTGAACACCTCGCTGGCCAACCTGGGCAGCGTGAGCCGCGCTGGCATGCTCGATCACGCGGCCGAGAGCAGCGTGGCACAGGATTATGTGAAGAAACTGCGCATACGCAGCGGCAGCGTGGCACAAGCCGCCGGAGAACTGTCGGGCGGCAACCAGCAGAAAGTGGTGATTGCCCGCTGGCTGTACCGCGATTGCCCCATCATGCTGTTTGACGAACCCACGCGCGGCATCGACATCGGCGCCAAGTCCGATATCTATCGCCTCTTCGCCGAACTGGCGGCGCAGGGCAAGGGCTTGCTGGTGGTCTCCAGCGACCTGCGCGAGCTGATGCAGATCTGTGACCGCATCGCCGTCATGAGCGCAGGCCGCATTGCCGACACCTTCAGCCGCGATGACTGGTCGCAGGAGCGCATCCTGGCGGCCGCCTTCAGCGGTTATGTGGGACGCCAGGAAGCCGCCGCGGCGGCGCACGTGGCCGGCAACACCGCCTGAGCGGCCAGACCCTGCAGCCCCGACTATCAACTGCCAAGAATCAACGAGACAGATGCAAACTTCTTCCTCTACCCCCGCCGCCAGCCGGCAAGCGGCCTACCTGGCCGGTTTCAAGAACTACCTGGGCCTGATCGCGGCCTTGCTGGCCATGTGCGTGATGTTCGCCTTCCTGAGCGAGAACTTCCTCAGCGCGGCTACCTTCATTACCCTCTCCAATGACATCCCGCCGCTGGTGGTGATGTCGGTGGGCATGACCTTCATCCTCATCATCGGCGGCATCGACCTCTCGGTCGGTTCAGTGATGGCGCTGGCGGCCTCCATGCTGTCCATGGCCATGGTGCGCTGGGGCTGGCCGCTGTACGCTGCGGCACCGCTGGGCGTGGTGGTGGCGGCGCTGTGCGGCACGCTGACCGGACTGGTCTCGGTGCACTGGCGCATTCCTTCCTTCATCGTCTCGCTGGGCGTGCTGGAAATCGCGCGCGGCCTGGCTTACCAGGTCACCAACTCGCGCACCGAATACATCGGCAGCGCCGTGGACGTGATCAGCTCGCCTATCCTCCTCGGCATGTCGCCGGCCTTCCTGTCGGCCATCGCCATCGTCATCATTGCGCAACTGGTGCTGACCCGCACCGTCCTGGGCCGCTACTGGATCGGCATCGGCACCAATGAAGAAGCGGTGCGCCTGTCCGGCGTGAACCCCAATCCCAGCAAGATCCTGGCCTTCGCGCTGATGGGTGCGCTGGCCGGTATCGCGGCGCTGTTCCAGGTCTCGCGCCTGGAAGCGGCCGATCCCAATGGCGGCGTGGGCATGGAGCTGCAGGTCATCGCGGCGGTGGTCATCGGCGGCACCAGCCTGATGGGCGGCCGGGGCTCCATCGTGAGCACCTTCATCGGTGTGCTGATCATTTCGGTACTGGAAGCAGGCCTGGCCCAGGTCGGCGTGAGCGAACCGATGAAACGCATCATCACCGGCGCCGTCATCGTGGTGGCCGTGATCCTGGACACCTATCGCCGTCGCGGCCAACGCCACGCGCGCTGAGCGAAGACGCCATGGCCACCATCAAGGATGTCGCCAGGCTGGCCGGGGTGTCCTATACCACGGTCTCGCATGTGCTCAACCAGACGCGCCCGGTCAGCAGCGATGCCCGTGAGCGCGTGCTGGCCGCCGTCAAGGAACTGGACTACGTGCCCAGCGCGCTGGCGCGTTCATTGCGCAGCAAGGTCACCGGCAGTATCGGCCTGATCATTCCCAACAACACCAACCCGTACTTCTCGGAGCTGGCACGCGGGATCGAAGACCACTGCTATGGCGCCGGGTACAGCGTCATCCTCTGCAATTCGGACGATGATCCGGACAAGCAGCGCGATTACCTGCAGGTCCTGCAGACCAAGCGCTGCGATGGCCTCATCATCGCGACCCTGAACCAGGCCGATCTCAACCCGGCGGGCAAGCTCGATATTCCGACCGTTCTGCTGGACCGTGCGCCCAAGGAACTGGACATCGACCTGGTCAGCACCGACAACGCACTCGGCGGCAGCCTGGCGGCGCGCCACTTACTCGAGCTGCAGCGCCGCCATGTGGCCTGCATCGCCGGGCCGGATGGGCTGGAACTGTCGGACGAACGCGTACAGGGTTTCCGCCAGACACTGCAGGCGGGTGGCCTGGCGCTGGCCGAGGGCGACCTGCTGCATGCGGATTTCAGCGGCATCGGCGGCTATCAGGCCGCCATGCAATTGCTGCAGGGGAGGGACGAAGGACAACGTCCGGACGCCATCTTCTGCTGCAACGACATGATGGCCATCGGTGTGCTGCGTGCCGCCGGTGAATTGCAGATCGAGGTGCCGGGCGAATTGTCGGTGGTGGGTTTCGACGATATCGAATTGGCGCAATTCGTTCATCCGCCACTGACCACGGTGGCCCAAAATACCCGCAAGCTGGGCAACCTGACGGCGCAGTTCCTGCTCGAACGCATCGCCGACCCCAGCCTGCCGGCGCGCCGCGAGACGGTGGCGCCGCAACTCCAGCGGCGCGGCTCGACCGCCCCGCGCCTCAAGCAGAACTGAACACGTCACAACGCAACTGAACAAAGAGAACAAAGAGAACACACATGATCGTCATCATCGGCAGCGTCAACATGGACCTGGTCTTGCGCGTACCGCGCATGCCCTTGCCGGGTGAAACCCTGGCCGGCGAAAAATTCATGACCATCCCCGGCGGCAAGGGCGCCAACCAGGCCGTGGCCTGTGCCCGCCTGGCCGCGCCCGGTACCAGCGTGGCGATGGTCGCCTGCGTGGGCGACGACGCCTTCGGTGGCCAGATGCGCGACTCCATTACTGCCTGCGGCATCGATGACCGCTACATCGACCAGGTGGCGGGCGAAGCCACCGGCATCGCCTCCATCATGGTCGACGCCCATGCCCAGAACAGCATCGTCATCGCCGCCGGCGCCAATGGCCGGCTGGATGTGGAACGCATCGAGCGCGCCCGCCCGCTCATCGAGCAGGCCGCCATCGTGCTGCTGCAATTGGAGGTGCCGATGGACACCGTCATCCACAGCATCGAACTGGCTCACGCCCTGGGCAAGACCGTGGTGCTCAATCCTGCACCGGCACAAGCCTTGCCCCGTGAACTGCTGCAGAAGATCGATTACCTGATCTTGAATGAAATCGAAGCGGCCATGCTGGCCGAGGAGCAGTCGGAAGATATCCCGCTGCTGGCACGCAAGCTTCACGCATTGGGCGCTCGCAACGTGGTGGTAACGCTGGGCGAGAAGGGCGTCTATGGATCCTTCGCCGATGGCCAGCAGCGCCACGTTCCGGCGCGCAAGGTGCAGGCGGTCGATACCACCGCTGCGGGCGACACTTTCATCGGCGGCTTCATCGGCGCCATTGCACAAGGCCGCGACCAGTTCGACGCCATTGCCTATGCCCAGGCCGCGGCTGCGCTCAGCGTCACGCGTGTGGGCGCCCAAACCTCCATTCCCACGCGCGACGAAGTCGTGCTCTGATTTCTTCTTCCTTCATTGCCATGAAAAAGACTGCCTTGCTCAACGCCGCCATTTCCCAGCTCATTGCCACCATGGGCCATGGCGATACCCTGGTCATCGGTGACGTCGGCCTGCCAGCGCCGGCGGGCGTTCCTGTGATCGATCTGGCCGTCACCCGTGGCGTGCCTGATTTCATGACCGTGCTCAAGACGGTGCTCAGCGAATTGCAGGTGGAATTCCACGTCGTGGCCGATGAAATGCAGAGCGTCAGCCCGGCACTGTCTGCGCAGATCGCCGCGCTGGAGTTGCCGCAACGCCGCAGCATGTCGCATGAGGATTTCAAGCAGGCCACCGCGCGCGCCAAGGCGTACATCCGCACGGGGGAATGCACGCCTTACGCCAACATCATCCTCGGTTCAGGCGTGGTGTTTTAAGCAAAGCAAATTGTCAGGAAATACATTTACACATCTAGTTGTGTGATGACTTTGCGACACTTCCATAAATAGTCACTTGTCCCTGTTGTTTGGTGTGCGCTGATGTCGCATCATGCTGGCTACAGAAAAGTTCAAGGGAACTGCGTTCGCGCTGTTCAATAAAAAGAAGCTGGATTTTCGAGGAAGCGGAAGAGACAGAACAATAAATGAACAGCATAGGGAACCAGCATGTTTGCATATTTCGGAAACCTCAAGGTCGCAGTGCGCCTGGCGGCAGTGTTCGCCGTCATCGTGGCCCTGCTGGCGGTGGTCAGCGTCACGGCCTTCGTCAAGATCAACAACATCAATCGTGGTATCGACCAGATCGTCAATGACCGCTACCTGAAGGTCCGCTGGGCTTTCGACCTGCGCGATGGCGTCAATGAACAGATCAAGTACCTGCGCGGCATCGCCATCGATATCGACAACGTGCAGGCCAACGAAAAGCGATTCGGGCAGCTTGATGTTGCGGTCAAACAGACCAAGGAAGCCCTGGACAAGATCGCCGCGCGGCAGGTCACGGAAGTCGGCAAGAAGAAGATCAAGGTGCTCGATGACGCACGCCAGGCCTTCGATGCCAGCGAGCGTGAGTTCCTGGCGCTCATCCGCGCCGGCAAGAGCGATGCCGCTGACGACTACGTGCTGCGCAAGATCACCGATACCCAAAACAACTACCTGGCCTTGGCGCGTGCCTTCGCCGATTCCCAGGATAGCCAGCTCCAGGCAGAAGGCGCCAAGGCAGTGGCTGATGGCGCCCTGGCTATCCAGGTCACCCTGGCGTGTTCGGGCATGGCCGTGCTGGCCTCCATCATCCTCGGCTACCTGATGGCGCGCTCCATCGTCAGGCCGCTCAACGAGGCGGTCCGCGTGGCCGAGAACGTCGCCGCCGGCGACCTCACCACCCGCATCGAACCCCATTCCAAAGATGAAACCGGCCAGCTCATGGTGGCCCTGCGCAAGATGAACGACAACCTGGTCGACATCGTCTCCGGCGTACGGCGCAGTACTGACTCCATTGCCACCGCTTCGGGCGAAATCGCCAGCGGCAACCTGGATCTTTCGTCCCGCACCGAACAGCAGGCCGGATCGCTCGAAGAGACTGCCTCGGCCATGGAAGAGATGACCTCCACCGTGCGCCAGAACGCCGACAATGCACGCCAGGCCAACCAGCTGGCCACCACCGCCTCCGAGGTGGCCAAGCAGGGTGGTGAAATCGTCGGCCGGGTGGTTACCACGATGGAAGAGATCAACCAGTCCTCGCGCAAGATCGTCGACATCATCGGTGTCATCGATGGCATTGCCTTCCAGACCAACATCCTCGCCCTGAACGCGGCCGTGGAAGCAGCGCGTGCGGGTGAACAGGGACGCGGCTTTGCGGTAGTGGCCTCGGAAGTGCGTTCGCTGGCCCAGCGCTCGGCTGCTGCGGCCAAGGAAATCAAGGGCCTCATCAGTGACTCCGTGGCCAAGGTCGAGGGTGGCAGCGCGCTCGTGGCCGACGCCGGCAACACCATGGAACAGGTGGTCAGCAGCGTGCGCAGCGTCACCGACATCGTCGCCGAGATTTCGGCGGCCAGTGTCGAGCAGAGTACCGGCATCGAGGAAATCAACCGCGCCGTCGGCCAGATGGATGAAAGCACCCAGCAAAACGCCGCCCTGGTCGAACAGGCTGCGGCGGCTGCAGGCGCCCTGCAGGAGCAGGCGGCAAGGCTGGCCACGGCGATCAGCATCTTCAAACTGGCGCAAGGCGCGACCGTGACGCCGCCCCCCGTTGCCAAGCCCACACAAACCGTTCGGCCTGCGCCGGTGGTCAAGGCGGCACCCGCTCCCCGCGTCTTGCAGGCGAGCGCTGTGGCCACTGCGAAACCGGCAAGCAAGGCCGTGGCCCGCGCTGATGAAGATCTCTGGGAAACCTTCTGATTTGCCGCACTGTGGCAAAGACCCCGGCGTTGCCGCTCCTCTGACAAAGAAGCGGCTGGCCCTCCTATAGCGCTGGTTCTCCCGGAAGCTGATACTGTTGCGTTTGCACGATTCATCACAGTCAGCGAAAAGGGAAGACATGCGCGTGGGCGGGCATCCGGGAACGATAAGGGTGGCAACGATATGGGCGAAGGTAGCGAAGATCCTGGCATGGGCTGCGCTCATGCTGCTCGCCTTGATCGCCATGCTGGTATTGGCCATTGCGCTCCTCGACTGGAACCTGGCCAAGCCCTGGATCACGCACAAGCTTTCCACGGTGCTGGCCCGGGAGATCAGGGTCGACGGCCCGATCACCTTGGGCTGGTCGCTGGCGAAGAATGACAAGGGCGGCGCCGGCTGGCTGCCGCAACTGCATTTCACGGCGCGCGACCTGCACATCGGCAATCCCGACTGGGCCCGCAGTGCTGATCACCTCTTGCGTGCCCGCTCCCTGGACCTGCACTTTTCTCCCTTGCCGCTGCTGCGTTGGCACTGGCACATCACCGACCTGCGCGTGGACGGCCTGGACCTGGCCATGGAACGCGTGGACGACCAGCACAAGAGCTGGCGCTTCTCGGACCAGCCGCGCTCGCGCTGGAGTTTCGATATCCATCAGATCGTCTTCGAACGTGCCCTGATCCGTTATGTGGACCAGCCGCTCGATATGGACCTGCGTTTCGATGCGCGCCCGCTGGCCAGCCCCGCCAATGAGGCGGCGGAGGTCCGCAAGGAAGACGGCAAGGCGAGCACCGATCCCGCCAATCCCGCCGCTCTGGTCTTGCAGGCGGCAGTGTCCGGGCGCTTCAAGGAAGGCCGGGTGCAGGGCAGCCTGCGCGGCGGTGCCTTGCCTGACCTGCTCAACGAGGACAGCGTCTATCCGCTGCAGGCCGAGGGCGATGTGGGGGAGGTGCACACCGTCTTGTCCGGAAAGCTCGTCAACCCTCACCAATTGACCCGTGCCGACCTGCAGATCCGTCTCAGCGGTGAGAGCCTGGATCGTCTCTACGCGGCCAGCGGCGTTCCGCTGCCGGCCACGCGCCCTTTTACCACGCAAGGCCAGCTCAGCATCGTGCGCATCGATACCGAGACCCGCGCCTGGGACTGGCGCTATGAACACTTCACCGGCAAGGTCGGCCAGAGCGACTTCGCCGGTGATGCCCGCTACTATCGCGGCCCGCCCAAGAATCGCCTGAGCGTCAAGGCCGAGGCCGGATTGTTGCGCTTGTCGGATTACGTCCCTTTGTCCGGCAAGAAGCAGACCGATGATGCAGACAAGTCCAAGGCGCGCGTGCTTCCCGGGAATCCGGCCAAGCCCGAGCGCTGGGCCCAGCTGGATGCGGAAATCGGCTTGCATGCAAAGCGCGTGCAATTGCATTCGGACATCGAATTGCAGGACGCATCGACCACCTTGCGCCTGCAAGACCAGGTGCTGACCGCCGCGCCCCTGCAATTCGCATTGGCAGGCGGAAAGGGAGAAGGCGAGATCCGCCTCGACGGACGCCAGCCGGAGATCGGCGCGCAGCTGCAACTGCAATTGCAAGGGGTGCAGGTGCGCCAGCTGTTTCCGAAGCTGGGCAGGTTCGATGCCACCTTTGGCAAGGTCGACGGCCGGGCAACGCTATCGGGCAGCGGCAATTCGGTGGCGGCCATGCTGGCGCATGCCAACGGCGAGATCAAGGCGGACTTGAGCGAGGGCACCATCAGCCAGTTCATCCTGGAGGCGGCCGGCCTGAACCTGGCCAATGCCGTCTTCGCCAAGCTGTATCGCGACCAGCAGGTGAAGCTGCTGTGTGGTGCGGCCGATGTCAGCGTCAAGGATGGTCTGGCCCGGGTGCGCCACGGCATCCTCAACACCGAAGATGCGGCCATCGACATCCGGGGCCAGGTCGACCTGGGCAAGGAAACGCTGGCCCTGGACGTGGTCCCGCGGACCAAGCAGGTCCGCATCCTGTCGCTGCGCACGCCTTTGTATGTACGCGGCACCTTCGCCCATCCGGACATCGGCGCCAGCAAGGAGGGACTGGCCGCGCGGGCCGGTGCCGCCGCTGCCCTGGCATTGGTGGCACCGGCGGCGGCCGTGATCCCGCTCATTACGCCGGGGCAGAAGATTGCCGACGATTGCGCGCCGCATACGGCCGCAGCGCCTTCCTGAGCGGCCACGTGGTCCAGCCCGGCAGGAATATTTCGCGTGGACGGGAGCGTTTCGCGCGCAGCGGGAGTCATAAAGGCCAATCAACAAGAACGAGCAGGCCAACACGCAGCCGGTTGCCATTTGACGGGCAGCAATACCGGGTGGTCCTGACGGGGGATTTGTCCGCAAAACTGGCCGTATGGCCGGGGATTCCATTACCATGCCGACAAGCTCTGCCGTGACGATGCAAGTGTGTTGGCGGAAGACTCAATCAGAACAGCGCGACGAGGAAGGGCGTTATCTTGGATCAGCAAGCGGCAATGGACGGCAATTCACCCTTGAGCAGGGCGTATCGGCACGCTTTGCTGGAAGCCATCGACGATGGTTTTTGCATCATCGAATTCATCGATGGCCCGCACGGGCCGCTCAGTGACTACGTGCACATCGAAGCCAATTCCGGCTACTACCGGCACACCGGGATCGAGGGCATCGTCGGCAAGCGCCTGCGCGAAATCGAACCGGATAACGCCCAGGTCTGGCTGGACGTCTATGGACAGGTCCTGCTGACGGGCCAGCCGCTGCGTTTCGAACAGGAATTCCAGGCCGTGGGGCGCCACATCGAAGTCTCGGCCACGCGGGTGGGGCCGGTGGAGATGCGCCAGGTCTCGGTACTGTTTCGCGACATCACCGCGCGCCGCCGCACCGAAACCGCACTGCGTGAAAACGTCCAGCGCGTGCAGCTGGCACTGGAAGCGGGGGCCATCATCGGCACCTGGATCTGGGACATCCCCTCCGATCGCCTCAACGTCGATGAAGGTTTTGCGCAGGCCTTCGGGTTGGCCCCGGAGCGGGACCTGTCACAGCTCTCCATTGCCGATGTGATGGAGGCGGTCTATCCCGATGACCGCGACATGCTGTCGGCCCGCATCCGCGAAACCCTGGCGCGTGGCGGCACTTACGCGCATCAATACCGCACCCGCCGGCGTGACGGCCGCTACTACTGGCTGGAAGCCAACGGCCGTGTCGAACTGACGCCTGATGGCGTGCCCAGCACTTTCCCCGGGGTCCTGATCGACATCGAAGGCCGCCGCGCCGTGGAAGCCGAGCGTGATCGCGCGCTGGCGGCACTGCGCATCCTCAACGACACCCTCGAACAACGCGTGCAGGAGCGCACCCAGGCCTTGCTGGAAGCCGAAGAAGCCCTGCGCCAGGCGCAGAAGATGGAAGCCGTGGGGCAGCTCACGGGCGGACTGGCGCATGACTTCAACAATATCCTGGCGGGCATCAGCGGCAGCCTGGAACTCATGAAGGTGCGGCTGGCCCAGGGGCGTATCTCCGACATCGAACGCCATCTCAATGGTGCGCAATCCGCCGTCAAGCGTGCCGCCGCCCTGACGCAGCGCCTGCTGGCCTTCTCGCGCCGGCAGACGCTCGATCCCAAATCGGCCGACCTAAACCGCATCGTGGCCGACATGCATGACCTGATCGGCCGCAGCGTGGGTCCGGCCATCACGGTGGAGACCATTGCTGCGGGTGGCTTGTGGAATACCTTCGTGGACGTGGGGCAGCTTGAGAATGCTTTGCTGAACCTGTGCATCAACGCCCGCGACGCCATGCCGCACGGCGGACGGCTGACCATCGAGACCGCCAATCGCTGGCTGGACGATATCGCCGCCATGCAGCGTGGCGTGCAACCCGGCCAGTACGTGTCGCTGTGCGTGAGTGACACCGGCACCGGCATGTCGCCGGACGTGGTGGCGCGCGCCTTCGATCCTTTCTTCACCACCAAGCCGACCGGGCAGGGCACGGGGCTGGGGCTGTCCATGGTGTATGGTTTTGCCGGGCAGTCCGGCGGGGCCGTGCGCATTTACTCAGAACTGGGGCAGGGGGCCACGATCTGCATCTATCTGCCGCGCCACCTGGGCGAAGCCGGCGAAGACGAGTTGCCGCTGCCCGACGAGAACATGGCCGCGTCCACGCCGGGCAGCAAGACCATCCTGGTGGTCGATGACGAACCGCTGGTGCGCATGGTCACGGTGGAAGTGTTGAGCGATCTCGGCTACAACGTGCTGGAGGCTGAAGACGGGCCTTCGGCCCTCAAGCTGCTCGTGGCGTATCCGGAGCTGGATTTGCTGGTCACCGATGTGGGTCTGCCCAATGGCATGAACGGCCGCCAGCTGGCCGATGCCATCCGCGCGCCACGCCCGGAATTGCCGGTGCTCTTTGTGACCGGGTATGCCGAGAATGCGGTGCTCAATCATGGACATCTTGAGCGCGGGATGCAGGTGCTGACCAAGCCGTTTGCGGCCGATGTGCTGGCGCGCCGTGTGAAAGAACTGATTGGTGACGAAGGGCTCACGCCCGGCTGATGGCGCGCCAGCCATTGCGCCTGCCGACAGATAATGCAATTTCGCAGCATCTGATCGCCGTTTCGTCGCATCCCGCTATCGTCCCGCTTCGGGCCTCAGCACAATCGCTCCATCGATTTGCTGAAAGCCCGCCATGTCCCTCACCCCCGTCATTGCCCTGCACCTGAGCATCGCGCTTGCCGCTGTCCTCCTGGGGCCCGTCGCCTTATGGACCCGGCTGGGCCGCACGGTACGGCCTCGATGGCACCGTCTCCTGGGCTATGCCTGGTTGACGTGCATGGTCATCACCGTGCTCTCGTCGCTCTTCATCCGTTCACATGACCTGCCCAACATTGCGGGATACACGCCGCTGCATCTGCTGGTGCCAGTGACGGCCTTGCTGCTCTGGCGCGGGTTCTCTGCAGTCATGCGGGGGGACATCGCGCTGCACCGGCGCCTCATGCAACGGGTGTATATCGGCGCTTGCCTGGTGGCCGGCGCTTTCACCTTGCTGCCTTCGCGTTATCTGGGGCAACTGGTCTGGGGGCAATGGCTGGGCTGGCTCTGAGGTCTAGATCGCCGCGCCGAAGAAGGAACCGATCGCCGCCGTGCAACCCATGGCCAGCGAGCTCCACAAACTCACCCGCAGGGCGCCCTTCCACAAATTGGCGCCACCCGTCTTGGCGGCGACTGCGCCCAGTACCGCCAGCGAGAGCAGGGCGGCGATGACGATGGCCGGCAGCAGCGTAGCCGCAGGCGCCAGCAAGACCACCGCCAGCGGCAAGGCCGCGCCGACCGCAAAGCTCAGGGCCGAGACCACCGCTGCCTGCACCGGTCGCGCCGCCGTGGTTTCGGAAATGCCCAGTTCATCGCGCGCATGTGCATCGAGGGCATCGTGCGCCATCAGTTGCGTGGCAACCTGGTGCGCGGTTTCCTGGTTCAGCCCGCGTCGCATGTAGATGCCCATCAGTTCGCGGTGTTCGCCTTCCGGGTCCATGGCCAGCTCCTCGCGCTCCTGGCTCAGGGCAGCGTGTTCACTGTCGGCCTGTGAATGCACGGAGACATATTCGCCGGTGGCCATCGACATGGCCCCTGCGACCAGACCGGCCACGCCGGTCAGCAATACGTTCTCATGCGTGGCATTGGCCGCTACCACGCCCACCAGCAGACTGGCGGTGGAGACGATGCCGTCATTGGCACCGAGAACGGCGGCACGCAGCCAGGAGATGGCGTCGACCTTGTGATGTTCGAGATGGAATTTGGCCATGGCACTTCTGTTCATATGCGGGTTGCGGAATGGCGCAGATTCTAGGGCGGCACTGCCGCAAAGGCCACGACAATTAGCGAAAATGAGGGCAATTCGTATTTGGATGAGGTACGGATGACGCAGCCCGGTCATCATTTGTCCCACGAGGATGACAGGCGTGATGAGGGCCCTCTTCAGGCGCAGACTTATGCCATTGCCGGGCTCGGCTTGCTAGAGTCGATGCACGCGCGTGAGCCGCCCATGGGCGATTGCTCCGAACAATCCGTCGCATTCATGCATCAAGGGAGATTTCATCATGGCTGATCGCAAGCCCAAGCCCGCCATCGCCATCGTGGCCGGCATCCTTGTCCTGGCGCTCATCGGCGGCCTGGCGCTGCTGGGATTTTTCCAATCCTCCGGCCACAGTTGAGCACACTCACACCGCGTTGAGCGGAATCTTCAGATAGCGCACGCCATTGGCTTCGGCCGGCGGCATCTGGCCGGCGCGCATGTTGACCTGGACCGAGGGCAGCAACAGGGTTGGCATGTCCAGCGTGGCATCGCGCGCGCTGCGCATGGCGACGAAGGCGTCTTCACTGATGCCTTCATGCACGTGGATGTTGTGCTGGCGCTCTTCAGCCACGGTGGTCTCGAAGCGCAGTTCGCGGCCACCCGGCTGATAGTCGTGGCACATGTAGAGCCGGGTCTGCGGCGGCAGCGACAGTACGGCATGGATGGAGCGGAACAGCCGCCGCGCATCGCCGCCCGGAAAGTCGCAACGTGCGGTCCCATAGTCCGGCATGAAGAGGGTGTCGCCGACAAAGGCGGCGACCTCATCCGCCTCCTCCACCACATAGGTGATACAGGCCGGCGTATGGCCCGGCGTGTGCATCACGCGCGCCTGCAACTGGCCGATGTGGAAGGTCTCGCCCTCGGTGAAGAGGTGATCGAACTGGCTGCCGTCGTGTTCAAACTCGGTCCCCGCGTTGAAGAGCTTGCCAAAGACCTGCTGTACCTGGCGAATATGCTCGCCAATGGCAATGCGGCCGCCCAGCTTCTGCTTCAGGTAGGGCGCGGCGGAGAGGTGGTCGGCATGGGCATGGGTTTCCAGGATCCATTGCACCGTGGCGCCCAGCGCCTGTACCCGCGCGATCAGGTGATCGGCGCTGCGGGTGGAGGTGCGCCCGGACTTGGGATCGTAGTCGAGCACGCTGTCCACCAGCGCGCATTGCAAGGTGGAGCGATCCAGCACGATGTAGCTGACGGTACTGGTGGCGGGGTCAAAGTGGCCTTCGATATGCAGTTTGTCCATGGGCGGTCCTGGGGTTGTTTCTTCACATTCAACTGTACGGCTGAGGGCGGGAGCCGCTGGGCAAGGGCTTGCGGCCTGTGTTTTCGTTCATTTCGCCTGAAGGCGGTCGATCCAGGCGAACAGCAGCATACCAGCCAGCATCGCCAGGACAAACGCCAAGCCCTTCAGGGATCCCATGCCCAGCAACACTAGCGCCGGACCCGGACAGATGCCCGCCAGGCCCCAGCCGAACCCAAACAGCACACTGCCCAGCACCAGCCGCCGGTCGATCCCGCGTGCAGTGGGCAATTGCATGGGCGCGCCCAGTAGCGACCGGGACCTGCGGCGCGCCAGGGCAAAGGCCGGCATGCCGATGGCGATGGCGCCGGCCATCACCAGGGCCAGCGAGGGATCCCATTGACCGGCCAGATCAAGAAAACCCAATACCTTGGCCGGATCGGCCATCCCCGACACGATCAGGCCCAGGCCGAACAGCAGCCCGGCGGCCAGGGCGGCGAGCTTGCGCAGCGGATTCATGGCAGCGCTCCCTGCAGTGCAAGCACGTGGCGCAACAGGTAGACGGTCAAGAAGCCGGCCAACATGAAGCAGGCCGTCGCCACCGCCGAGCGCAGCGACAGGCGCGACAAGCCGCACACGCCATGGCCGCTGGTGCAGCCTGCGCCGTAACGCGTCCCGACGCCCACCAGCAATCCGGCCAGGAGAATGACCGGGATGCCAGCATCGATGCCAATGGCGGGCAAACCAGTCGCCAGCGCATGGAGCACGGGCGCCAGCAGCAAGCCCAGCACGAACATCCAGCGCCAGCCATTGCCCTCGGCACGCGCGCAAAGCAGTCCGGCGACAATGCCGCTGATGCCGGCAATGCGGCCGTTGCACAGCACCAGGAGCGAGGCCGCCAATCCGATCAGCAGGCCGCCGGCCAGCGATGCGCCGGGGGTAAAGGCATTCCATGCAATGTCCATGCTCACTCCTTGGGACAATAAAGTTGATACATCAGCCCCAGCATCTCCAGCAAGCGTGGATCGCTGACCCGGTAATAGACACGCTTGCCCTCGCGCCGCGTACTGACCACTCCCTCATTGCGCAACACGCCGAGTTGCTGCGACAGCGTTGGCTGGCGAATGTCGAGCGCTTCTTCCAGCTCACTGACGCACATCTCCGCTTGGGAAAGCTGGCACATCAGCAGCAGCCGGTCTTCGTTGGCGAGCACTTTCAGCGCTGCCACCGCTTGCCCGGCAGCGCGGCGCATGGGGTCGGCCTGTATCGGGGCAGGACTTGTCATGGGGAATTATTATTCATTAATATATTATATTGAAATGTATAATAATTCTGTCGCATGCCGAGTGCAAGCTGAATCGAAAAGAAAAGAGGGAGGTCGCAGGCTGTGGTATTTCCAGCGCAGCGGTCATGTCGACCTGCCGGACAGTTCAGGAAGCGGCGTGCAGCAGGTCAATCATGTGCCGGCTGGCCTGCTTGGCGGCCGCCATGGCTTCCTCGGCAAAGGCAAACGGGGCATCCTCGCCACAGAATTGCAGTACGCCATTGATATAGAGATCCCAGGTCCAGCCACTGCCGGTGTCACCCGGACATTTGAGCTCTATCCTGACCAGCTCGTCGCGATACCTGAAAAGTGCCTTCCTCATCGTGCCCGCCGGATTTCTTATAGTGAAGCAGCAAGTCAGACCGAGCTTGCCCCTGAGTGGCCAAAGTGTACGCTATTACCACGTTGTTAATAATGGTATTGGTTTGCATATAGTTACGCAAACTCTCCGTGACAACGATGAGCCGCAGAGGGTTTCGAGCGGCAACCTTGGGTGACGCATCAGAGGGGACGCGGGCCGCCCGTCAGCAGGCGGTCGAGCAATTCGTCGTAGTGATGCTGGGGCGTGGTGATGGCGTAGAAGCTTTCCACCAGTTCGCTGGTCTGTCCGGCCACCACCAGGGTGCCGTTGCGCAGCTCATCCTGCACCACCACTTCCGGCAGGACGGTGAGCCAGCCACTGTCGCGCGCGATCAGGCGCAGCATGGCCATGTCATCGACCTCGGCGCGCAGGCGCGGGCGGACATCGCTGGAGATGCAGAGGGCATCGAACTGCATGCGCAGGGCGTGGCGCGGCCCGGGCAGGGCCATGTCTATCCCTTCCAGGTCTTGCGGAATGCGCAGGCTGCGCGCTTCCCAGCGGTGCGCCGGCCCTACTACCGAGACCGCCTGGCTGCCCAGGAAGCGGCAGTGCAGGGGGCGATCCGGGTCGGAAGGGACGGTCTCGTTGGCCAGGACTACGTCGAGCTGGTGCTGCATGAGCCGCTCCAGCAAGCCTTCCAGCAGCCCCGACTCCAGCGTCAGCGAGACCGAGGGGTCCGAGAGCATGGGGCGGATCCAGTTTTCCTGGTAGTTACGCGACAGCGTGGCCACGCTGCCCACCCGCAAGCGCGTGACCCCCGCCGAACGGCCTTCCAGCCGGCCCAGCATCTCCTGGCTCAGGCCGAAAATATTGTCGGCATAGTTGAATACCAGCTGCCCGGTGTCAGTCAAGCTCAGGCGTCGTCCTTCGCGCAGGAACAGATCTTCATCAAGCTGCTTTTCCAGCTGACGAATCTGCGCCGAGACTGCCGATTGCGAGGTATGCAATTCCTCGGCCGCCCGCGTCAGGTGCCCGAGCTTGGCAACCCGCCAGAAATAGCGCAGATGATGAAAGTTAAGCTGTTCTAGGCGCATCGTTCGTATTTATCAATGAATTCGTTCTGATAAATGTAATTTACAGAACGATCAATGGCAAGCATCATGGTCCCATTCCAATGCATGAGGTTTCTTGTCATGACGACCATTCCTTTCCTGGCCTTCAGTGCCTGGGCCCCGCCGGCGCTGATGCTGGCCGCAGCCCTGGTGCTGGGCCTGTCGCGATTGGCGCCGCCGCGCGTGTGGCGGCTTTTTCATTCACTCTCCCTGCTGGCGCTGCTGCTGGCCTTGATTACGCTCATCGCAGGACGTGACGGCGCACCTTGGCCGGGCGTATTGCATCTGTCCACCCTGGGACTGGTGCTGGCGTTGCTGGTCCAGGCCCTGGGCACGGTGATCGGCAGTTTTTCGGCGCGCTACCTGCAGGGCGAGCAAGGGCAGCGCCAGTATGCCGCTGCGCTGGCGCTGGTGCTGACGGCCGTGCACCTGCTGCTGCTGGCCGACCATTGGGTAGTGCTCATCGCCGCCTGGGCCATCGTCGGACTGGCCCTGCAGCGGCTGCTGTGCTTCTATCCCGAGCGCCCCTTTGCGCGTCTGGCTTCCTACAAGAAAAGCATCGCCGACCGCCTGGCCGATGTCTTGCTCATCGTGGCTGCCACGCTGGCCTGGGTGGAGGTGGGCAGCGGTTCCTTCTCGGCGCTGTGGGCGCATGTGGCGCAACAGGGCATGTCCACCGGCCTCCAGGTCAGCGCACTGTGCCTGACACTGGCGGTGATTCTGCGCACCGCGCTGCTGCCGGTGCACGGCTGGCTGATCCAGGTGATGGAAGCGCCCACGCCGGTGTCGGCCCTGCTGCATGCGGGCGTGGTCAACCTGGGCGGCTTCGTGCTGGTGCGCTTTGCGCCCTTGCTGGAGCAGGCCATCGCAGCGCGCGCCGTGCTGCTCATCGTCAGCGCCGGCACCGTGCTGCTGGCCGGGCTGGTGATGCTGACGCGCATCAGCATCAAGGTCAAGCTGGCCTGGTCGACCGTGGCGCAGATGGGTTTCATGCTGCTGGAATGCGCCGCTGGCCTCTACTTCTTTGCCGCCCTGCACCTGATCGGGCACTCGCTCTACAAGGCGCACGCGTTCCTGTCGGCTTCCTCGGTGGTGCGCGAGACGCGGCTGGCGGCCTTGCACAGCCCGTCCGTACCGACGGCTGCCAGCGTCATCTTCGCGCCCTTGGTCAGCATCGCTGTGGTAGCGGGCCTCCACAGCCTGAGCCTGCATCCGGCCTGGCCGTGGTGGTGGAGCGGCATCCTGGGGCTGGCCTGGGCACCGTTGCTGTGGCGCTCCCAGGCAGCCGGCACCGGCCGCCTGCGCGGCTGGCTGCTGGGATTGCTCGGGGCTGCCGGACTGACCGTGGCGGCGCTGCTGGCCCACCTGCTGCCGCTGCACATTGCCGACGCGCCGCGCAGCGTCTTCGGGGTGACGGCACTGCTGGCGATGCTGGCGCTGTATGTCTGCATGGGCCTGCTGCAACTGGCACCGCACGCCATGGCCGCCTGGCGCCGCCGCAGCTACGCCGGCTTCTACCTGGATGAAGCCTATACCCGCCTGGCGCTGCAATGGTGGCCCTCGAACTGGGCGCCCAGCGCCCGCCGGGCGGCTGCAGAGCAAAACGTGAACAATCTCGCCAGCGATGGCCGTGGACAGGGCTGAGCCCGCCTCACCGGAGAAGAGCATGAATGTATTCGACCAAGACAGCCAAGCGCTCGCCACCGCGCCAGCCGCCTGGAGCGCCGACCTGGAACAGCAGTTGCAGCAGGCCTGCCAGGACGCTTGTGGCGCCATCGCCCCGGCCTGGCCACTGGATCGCGCCATCGCCGTCAACCCGCACTGGTCGCGGGTGGGCATGCCGCTGCGCCAGGTGGCGGCGCGCATGGCGCTGCTGGGCGGGATCCAGGTATTCCCGCCAAAGGAACAACTGCAGCAGGCCTGGGATCAGGGCCGCGTCAGCAAAGCCGATCTGGAGTACGCGCTGGCCCAATCCGTCGAGGCCCAGGAGCGCGGTTTCGACGTTGAGCACTGCCTGGGCGTGCTGGCCTCGGCCACTACGCCGCCGCGACTGCCGCTGCTCATCGACGTGCTGGACAACGATCCGCAGCGCCATACCCGGCTTTCCTGGCGGCAGGCCATCACGCACCAGGTCAGCCAGACTTGCGCTGCCTATTTCGACCAGCACCAGGCCGACTGGCAACCCGAACGCGGCTTGGGCCTGTACGCCTTCTGGCGCGAGACGCTGGAACACGACCACGGCATCGGCCTGTTGATGGGCCTGCCGCACATCGCCGACGGCATCCGGGCGCTGCCGGCCTGTGCCCGCGAGGCCGAGCGCTGGGTGATGCGGCGCATGGACTTGCCGCCCGAGGTGTGGGCCGACTATCTGGAATCGGTGCTGCTGACCGTCAATGGCTGGGCCTCCTGGTGTGCCTACCTGGGCTGGGAAGCGAAACTGGCCGGCCGCAGCGATGAACACCTGCGCGAATTGCTGGCCATCCGCATGGCCTGGGGCGCCTTGCTGCTGGAGTGCAAGGACGACGAGGCCGCCAGCCACGCCTTCCATACCGTGCAGCAGGCCTGGTCACGTTCGCAGGAACGCCTGGAGCAAGCGCGCCAGGACCTGCTGGTTGATGAACTGTGGCAGGCCGCGCTGGAGGCGGGCTACCAGCGCAAGCTGGCGGCAGCCTTGCTGCAGCAGCCCGCCACTGAGGCGACCAAGGTCGAGGTGCAGGCCGCCTTCTGCATCGACGTGCGCAGCGAACCGCTGCGGCGGGCGCTGGAGGCCGTCCATCCCGGCATCCAGACCCTGGGTTTTGCCGGGTTCTTCGGGCTGCCGGTGGCCTATACGCCGCTGGCCACCGAGGCCAGCCGTCCGCAGCTGCCGGGCCTGCTGGCGCCGGCCTACCAGGTACAGGATGTGGTGGCGCCGGCCGGGGCGGCGGCCGATGGCGGCGTGCTGGCTGGTGCCGTGGCACGGGCGCGGCGCAAGACACTGGCCTTCAAGGAACAGTGGCAGGGCAATACGCGCTGGCCGGGCTCGGCGTTTTCCTTCGTGGAAGTGGCCGGTGTCACGGCGCTGGGCGGCTTGTGGCAGTGGCTGAGGCCGGGCCAGGCCGAGCGGGCGCGCGACGACCTGGCGGGATTGCCGGCGCGTTACCGCGAGGTATGCCGGCCGCAACTGGTCGGTGTCCCCCTGGCCGAGAAGGTGGCGCTGGCCGCCCGCGTCCTGCATGCCATGGGGCTGGACCGGCAGGTAGCCCCGCTGGTGTTGCTGGCCGGCCATGGCAGCCAGTCCGCCAACAATGCGCATGCGGCGGCACTGGACTGCGGCGCCTGCTGTGGCCAGACCGGCGAGGTCAATGCCAGGACCCTGGCCCACCTGCTCAATGAAAAAGAGGTGCGGCGCGGCTTGCTGGAACGGCAGGTCTTCATCCCCGAGGACAGCCATTTCCTGGCCGTGCTGCACAACACGACCACCGACGAGATCGAAGCATTCGACCTCGACCTGCTGCCGGCGACCGCCCGTGCGCGCTGGAATGCGCTGCAACCGGTGCTGGCCGAAGCCGGCGACCGCGTGCGGCGCGAGCGCGCGCTGCGCCTGGGGATGGCGCCGGCCCAGGCCGCTCCGGTGCTGTTGAAGCAACTGCGCCGGCGCGCCAATGACGGCGCCGAGACGCGTCCCGAATGGGGCCTGACGGGTAACGCCGCCTTCCTGGTGGCGCCGCGTGCGCGCAGCCGCGGGCTGGACCTGGGCGGACGCTGCTTCCTGCACGACTACGACGCCAGCCAGGACCAGGACGGCAGCGTGCTGGAACTGCTGATGACCGCTCCCATGCTGGTGGCCCACTGGATCAACTGGCAGTACCACGCCTCCACCAGCGACCCGCAGCGCCTGGGCAGCGGCAACAAGCTGCTGCACAACGTGGTGGGCGGCACCATTGGCGTGTTCGAAGGCAATGGCGGCGACCTGCGCATCGGCCTGTCGCGCCAGTCGCTGCATGACGGCCAGCAATGGGTACACGAGCCGCTGCGCCTGACGGTGGTCATCGATGCGCCGGCCGAGGCCATCGATGGCGTCGTGGCGCGCCATGCCATCGTGCGCCAGCTGCTGGAGCACGGCTGGCTGCACCTGTGGCGCTTTGGTGAAGCAGGGCTGGAACAGTGGCGGCGCGAGGGCTGGAAGTCAATCACGCTGTGAAACTTCTGGTATCGTGGTCAAGATGAGTTAGCATAGCTGCCGTTTTACAACCATGATTTACCGGAGAGAGCATGATCCCCATCATTCCAGCCTCCATTGCCAGCCCGGGAGACGACGCCGCGCGCCGCTCCTGCGAGGGCTGCTCGGAGGAGGGCGCGCTGGATATTGAATTCGAGTATGCCTACCAGCCCATCGTGCGCCTGTCCACCCGCTCGGTGTATGCCTATGAGGCGCTGGTGCGCGGGCCGCAGGGCGAGCCTGCGTACACGGTGCTGGCCCAGGTCAATGACACCAACCGCTATCGTTTCGACCAGGCCTGCCGCACCAAGGCAGTAGAGGGCGCAGCGCGCCTGGGCATGACGGAGTTCCTGTCGATCAATTTCCTGCCCAATGCGGTGTATCGGCCGGAAGTCTGTATCCAGAGCACCTTCAAGGCCGCCCGCAAGTATGATTTCCCAATCGAACGCATCATTTTCGAGGTGACCGAAGGCGAACGCGTGGACGACCGTCCGCACCTGGTGAACATCTTCAAGGAATACAGCCGTTTCGGTTTTCGTACCGCCATCGATGACTTCGGCGCCGGCTATGCGGGCCTGAACCTGCTGGCCGAATACCAGCCCGATCTCATCAAGATCGACATGGACCTGGTGCGCAACATCGATACCGACAAGCCGCGCCAGGCCATCGTGGCCGGCATTGCCGCCATCTGCCGCGCGCTGGATATCGAAATCCTGGCCGAGGGCGTGGAGACCCGTGCCGAACGCGATCACCTGAAGGCACTGGGGATCGACCTGATGCAGGGGTACTGGTTTGCCAAGCCGGCTTTCCAGGCCTTGGCCATCGTGCCTGACCAGGCCTGGGACTGATTGGTCGGAAGGAAGCAGCATAAAAGCAAAAAAGCAAAAAAGCGGCGTCCGGAGATGCCGCTTTTTTTACGTCCTGCCAGCCCTTATTCGGGGAAGCGCACCAGCCGCTTGAAATCCTTGGGCGCCTGGTACTGCGCCGCATTCATCTGCATGGCCAGCAGCGTGTAGTAGGCATTGATGCCGGTCAGGTCGACCACGCCCTTCTTGCCGAAGCGTTTTTCGGCGCGGGCAAAGGTGGGGTCGGAGACACGCTTGTTGCGATGCAGTTCGACCGAGAAGTCATAGACGATCTGTTCATCTTCGCTCAGGCCATCCGGACGGCGGCCATCGGCGATGGCGGCGGCCACTTCCGGCTTGATGCCGGCCTTGATGGCGATCGGATAGTGTACGTACCACTCGTAATCCTGGGTCCATTCGCGCGCCGTGATCAGGATCACCAGTTCGCTCAGGGTATTGCCGATGGCAGAGTTGTAACGCAGGTAGTCGCCCATGGAGCGCGCCTGGGTCATCACTTGCGGGCTGTGCATCAAGGGTTCGAAGGGGCCAAACACCGGTACCTTGCGGGCCGCCAGGAATTCCTCGGCCGCTTTTTTCTGTTCAGGGGTGTATTGGTCGGGCGGGATTACCGGCAGGCGGTCCGCAGCCTGGGCCACGGCGGCCGAGAGCAAGGTGGTGGCAAGGGCAATGCGCAGGAATCGTTTCATGAAGGTCTCTGTCTCTGGATGTTGGTCTGGTTATGGTGCCGGCACTGGCGGCCCGCAGGCAGCAGGACGGCGGCTCTAGGATAGGGGAGCGGGGCCGGATTGTCTGCCCATCCATTCACTTGGAAGCGGCTGGATGTGAATGTCATACAACATCGGCACGCTCTTGCCGATTTCGCTCTCTGTACGCGCACATGGTGATTGGAGCCCGGCACGGCTACAATCTGTGCCCAGTCCACCTGCAACGAGATCTTCCTGATGAATTTTCCTGCCGCTCTCCCGTGGCTGGCCATGACGCTGGCACTGGCCGGCTGCGCCACCGAAGCCTATCGCGCAACGGAAAGCCAGTGCGCTCCGGCGGCTTATGCCCAATACCCCATCATCCAGCAGACGCGCATGGAAATGCGCACCCGGCCCATCCAGGTCCCGACCGGGCAGACGCGCTGCAGCTCGGTGGTCAACGGCAATCGGACCGATACGGTCTGCCAGGACATCTTCCGCACCGAGTACCAGCAATATCCCGTCTATGTGACGGTCGACATCAACGAATACGGCCGCAACCAGGTCATCGCCGCCTGTGCCCGTAGCCAGTGCCTGCGCACGCACGGCAATCCGGACTGCGAATGAATCGTCAGGGCGGCAATGCTGCCATCTTCTCGGGCAGCAGGCGCTCCAGCATGGCGCGGTGATAGGGATCCTGGGATTCCACATAGCGCGCCGCCGAGTGAATATTCTTCCATCCGACGTATTCCATCAGGGCGCGCATCTCCCAGCCGTTGGCGCTGGCCCAGCTGGCAAAGCCACGGCGCAGCGAGTGCGCGCTGTAGAGATGGGTATCGGCGATGCCGGCCGAATTCAGGATGCGCCGCAATAGCGGAATGATGCTGGCGGCATTGACGGCTTCGTCGCTGATGCGTCCCCAGCGATCGATACCCCTGATGACCGGACCGTTGCTCAGGCCGCTCACCGCCAGCCAGTCCAGATAGGCCGCCACCGGACACAGCCGCGACAGCGCCGGCGTCTTGTAGGTGCTGCCCTTGAGGCTGCGGTCGGTCTTGGTGCGGGGCAGGTGGATGCGCATGCCTTCACCGGGCACGGCCTCGATACGCTCGATCTCCAGCCGCGCCAGTTCGTCGCTGCGAAAGCCACGCCAGAATCCGATCAACAACAAAGCCTTGTCCCTTGTATGGCGCAGCAGGTCGCCGAAGCGCGCCTGCTGGCGGGCCAGTTCGCGCTGTTGGTCCAGGTGGGCGACGGTTTGCTCCAGGGCTTCCAGTTGCAGCGGCTTGGCCCGCTTTTCCTGGGCGGGATGCAGCTCCTGGATACCGCGCAGCATCTTGCGCACCACCGGCGCCTTGGTCGGATCGGGGAAGCCCTGGTCCACATGCCATTGGCCCAAGGCTGAAATGCGCTGCTTGAGCGTGTTGTGTGCCAGCTGGCCCGCGTGATCGGCAAGATAGCGCACCAGGCTGTCGGCCGTGGCCGGCAGGAAGCCTCCCCATTCCACTTCGAAATGCCGGACCGCTGCACGATAGCTGCGGCGCGTGTTCTCACGCGTGGCGGCGCGGAGGTAGTCGTCGATATCGATCCGGGGCTGGTCGGGAAGCATGGGCTATTACGGGCAAGAAAGGGAGGATTCAGGCGATTTTACCGGATCAGATAGGATAATGATCCAATATCCCATCTTAAAAATCATTATTTATTCCTGAAAATATCTTTTTATATATTACGTAATTACGTATTATGTAATACATCATCAAATAACGGATTCTGACCATGGCACGCACCGGACTTTACAAATCAGAAGTCAAAAAAGCACGCGATTCGCTGCTGGCCATGGGCCGCCACCCTTCGGTGGACGCTGTCCGTGTGGAATTGGGCAACACCGGCTCCAAGACCACCATCCACAAGTACCTGAAGGAACTGGAAGAAGAGGAGGGCGCCCAAGGCCAGCCGCGCGGCATCAGCGATGCCTTGCAGGACCTGGTGGGCCGTCTTGCCGCCCAGTTGCAGGAGGAGGCCGACATCCGGATCAGTGCCGTGCGTGCCGAAGCGGAGGCTGCGACGGGCCGGATGCTGCAGGAGCTGGAGGCCCTCAAGGCTGCCCATGGGGAACAGGGCCTGCGTCTGGATCAGACGCAAAAAGCCCTGATCGCCGAACGTGCCGCCCACGAGAAAACCCGGGACGAGCGCCAGGAACAAAGTGCCATCGCACGCACGCTGGAAGTGAAGCTCAGCGCACTACAGGAGCGCCTCGACGAAAACGAACGCCACCGCCAGTCCCTGGAAGAAAAACACCAGCACGCCCGCGACGCGCTGGAACACTACCGCAGCGCTGCCAAGGACCAGCGCGACCAGGATCAGCGGCGCCACGAACAGCAGCTCCAGGGCTTGCAGGCCGAGCTGCGCCAGTTGCGCCAGGAGGCCGTGATCCGCCAGGAGGACATCACCCGCCTGAACCAGGAAGGCGTGCGCCTGATCGCCGAGTTGTCGCATGCACGCCAGGCGCTGGCCGAGCACCACACGCTGGCAGCTCGCCGCGAACAGCAGCTGGAAGCCTTGCAGCAGGTGGCGTCGGCCAAGCTCGTACTGGAAGCCCAGCTGGCCGCCAGGAATGAGGCGCTGGCGCTGTTGCAATCCCAGGTCAGCAAGGCGCAAGAAGACGCCGCCAGCGCGCGCCAGCAATGGCAGCAAGGTGAACGGGAACTGGCCGCGGTACGCGCCAGGCTGGAAACGCACGAAGCGCTGCTGCAGGAGTGGCGCAGCCGGAACGACGAGAAGCAGCAAAAAATGAACGGAGAAACGGACCAGGAAACACCGGGCACTGCGCAATCCTGAAAGCGGGGCAGGGGAGGCCCCTCTCTTGCCCATGACTACGCGGCCCTGCCCGCCATGCCCACGATGAAGCTTCATGCAAAAAGCGGATATCCAAGCATGTTTTACTTTGTGGCTCTAACTGATCATGTCGCCCACAATCGAGGCTCGCGGCGGCGTTGAAGCAGGATTGCGCGGCCCAGACGGACGACTTCACGATCAGATCATGCCCACCAAAAACTTCACGCACCTCCCCGGATTACCGCAGTTTCAGACTGCCACCATACGCACTGCAAGCGACCCTGACGCCTGTCCTCGCCACAGCACCTTGTGAAGCTTTGCGGCGCTGGCGGGCCAGTTGCCTGGAGCTGCTGCCCCGTCACCCGCGACCTGCGGTGCTCGCGTCCTGAGACGCCGCTTGCGGCCTCAAACCGTACTGAACATTTTTTCCCCATATCACTTGTTTCCGGAGTCCTGCATGCAGCCTTCCCGTCTTTTCCGTCATCTGCTGGTTGTCCTGACCGTACTTTCTGCCCAAGTTGGCGTGGCGCACGCCGCCGACAAGCTGCGCATCGGCGTGGTACCGGGCGCCTATGGCGACTCCATCGCAGTGGCCGCCAAGGAAGCCAAAAACCAGGGCATTGACGTACAAGTCGTCGAATTCACCGACTGGACCACACCCAATGTGGCCGTGGATGCCGGTGACCTGGACCTGAACTACTTCCAGCACCAGCCTTTCCTTGACAACGCCATCCAGAAGAACGGCTACAAGCTGGCCAGCGCCGGTACCGGCATCCTGTCCAACGTCGGCCTGTATTCGCTCAAGCACAAGTCCTTCGCCCAGGTGCCGCAGGGCGGCAAGGTCGGCATCGCCAACGATCCGGTCAACCAGGGGCGCGGCCTGCTGTTGCTGCAGAGCGTGGGGCTGATCAAGCTCAAGCCCAACGTCGGCTACCTGGGCAGCCTCAATGACATCGTCGAGAACCCCAAGAAGCTCACCTTCGTGGAAGTGGAAGGCCCGCAGCTGGTGCGCATCACGCCGGATGTGGACCTGGCCCAGGGCTATCCGCACTTCATCGTGGCGGCCAAGGCCTTCGATCCCTCCAGCGGTCTGGCCTATTCCGGGATCGAGGATGCCCGGTTCGCCATCCAGTTCGTCACCAAGGCCAGCCGCGTGAATGATCCGGTGATCCAGAAATTCATCCGCATCTACCAGAACTCCGAGACCGTCAAGGCCGACATCCACCGCGCCTTCAACAGCGACAAGCGTCTCTACACGCTGGCCTGGCAGAAGCCCTGAACCCGCCGCATCCGTCCCGGAAGGAAACCGCATGGAACTCTCGATCACGGCCAGACAATCCCTGACCGCTCCCAGCCGTCCCGAGGCGGAGCATGATGTTGCCGCGCAGGCCTCGGCTCCCGGGGACCCCTGGCCCGGCAACGGCCCCAAGGGCCGGGTGGCCTTGCGTCAGGTCGGCAAGACCTACCTCTCGTCGGCCGGTCCGGTGCAGGCCTTGCAGGACATCGATCTGGAGATCGCGCCCGGCAGCATCTTCGGCATCATCGGCCGCAGCGGGGCCGGCAAATCCAGCCTGCTGCGCACCATCAACCGGCTGGAGACGCCCACCAGCGGGCGCATCGAAGTCGATGGGGTGGATATCGCCACGCTGGATGATGCGCAACTGGTGCAATTGCGCCGGCGCATCGGCATGATCTTCCAGCATTTCAACCTGCTCTCGGCCAAGACCGTCTTTGACAACATCGCCTTGCCCCTGCGCGTGGCCGGTGTGCCGCGCCAGCAGGTGGAGGGCAGGGTGCGCGAACTGCTGGCCCTGGTCGGCCTGCAGGACAAGGCCGGTACCTATCCGCGCCGCCTCTCCGGTGGCCAGAAGCAGCGTGTGGGCATCGCCCGCGCCCTGGCCAGCGGACCCGAGATCCTGCTCTGCGACGAGGCCACCTCGGCGCTGGACCCGGAAACCACTCACGCCATCCTGCAACTGCTGCGCGACATCAACCGCAAGCTGGGCATCACGGTGATCCTGATCACGCATGAAATGAGCGTCATCCGCGAGATCGCCGACCAGGTGCTGGTGCTGGAACAGGGACGCATCGCCGAACTGGGGCCGGTGTGGCAGGTGTTCGGCAATCCCGCGCACGCAGCCACGCAGGCCTTGCTGGCACCGCTGCAGCAAGGCTTGCCGCCCGAACTGCTGGAAAACCTGCAGGCTACGCCGCCGGCAGGGCCGCATGAGCGCGTCCTGCAACTGCAATACCGCGGCGGGGATGGCCTGGAGCCTGATCTCTTGCGCGTGGCACAGGCACTGGGCGGCAAGACGCGCTTGCTGCAGGCTAGCGTGGAGCGCATCCAGGGCCATACCCACGGGCAGCTCTACATCGCCCTGGCCGACGTCACCGGAACGCCCGACTGGCAGGCCCTGACGCAGGGGCCCGGAGCAGTTGCGCATCACATCAAGGAGTTGGGATATGTCACTCGAACTTAGTCTTTCCATTCCCATCGAGCGCTATGGCAATGCGCTGGTCGATACGCTGCAGATGGTCGGCATCTCGGGCGCACTGGCGCTGGTGGCGGGCATTCCGCTGGCGGTGCTGCTGATCGTGACGGCGCCGGGCGGTTTCCTGGCCTCGCCGCGCGTGCACCGGGTATTGGGGAGCATCATCAATGGTTTTCGCGCTACGCCCTTCATCGTTCTGCTGGTGGCGCTGATTCCGCTCACGCGCCTGGTGGCGGGCACCACCATCGGTGTCTGGGCCGCCATCGTGCCGCTGGCCACCAGCGCCACGCCCTTCTTTGCGCGCATCGTCGAGGTGAGCCTGCGCGAAGTTGATCCCGGTCTGGTCGAAGCAGCGCAGGCGCTGGGCTGCAAGAAATGGGACATCGTGTGGCATGTCTATCTGCCCGAGGCGTTGCCGGGCATCGTGGGGGGATTCACGATCACGCTGGTGGCTCTCATCAGCTCTTCGGCCATGGCCGGTGCCGTGGGCGCGGGTGGGCTGGGGGATCTGGCGATCCGCTATGGCTATCAGCGATTCGATACGCAGGTCATGATGATCGTCATTGCGGTGCTGATTTTGCTGGTGTCGGTGGTGCAGCGCATTGGGGATGGCTACGTACGCTGGTTGCGTGAGCGCTGATGTGGCGCCGGTCACGCCCTGAGGCTTGCTGTTGATGATGCGGGGACCTTGCATGCAAGGTCCCCGTTTTCATTTGTGGCAGTGCCATCTCAGTCAGGCAAGGTCGCCACGATGAACATGCGCTGGAATGGCAGCAGCGTGCTGCCGTCTGCGCTGGGCGGGTAAGCCTGTTGCATGCGGCGCGCATAATCGGTGCGGAAAGCCTGTAATTGCTGGCCTTCCAACTTATCAAGATAGGGACGCAGGCTGCTGCCGCTGGCCCATTCCAGTACCGGGTCCGCACCCGAGAGGATATGCAGGTAGCTCGTCTGCCAGATGTCCAGTGTTGCCACACGAGGGCGTAGCAGGTCGTAATAACGGCCCACTTCCAGGACATTGCGCCGCTCAGACACGTCTGCCAGCACATCGGCATAGGCGGGCGACCTCGCCAGCTCAACCTGCGCGCGCCGCAGTGGCGCGTCGTGCATGACCGGCATCTGCACCGCCAGACAACCGCCAGGATTGAGGAAGGACAGCAGTCGCGGGAACAGCTGCGCATGATCGGGCAGCCACTGCAGGGTCGCATTGGTGTAGATCAGGTCCAGCTTGTGCTCGGGCGCCCAATGATTGAGGTCGGCAGCCATGAACCTGGCCTGCGGCACGTTCAGGCGCGCCTTGTCCAGCATGTCATCGGAGCCATCCACGCCCAGCACCTCGGCCCGGGGCCAGCGCTGCTGCAGGAGTGCGGTCAGGTTGCCGGTGCCGCACCCAAGGTCGAGAACACGCGCTGGATTCTGCGTGGGCAGATGCAACATCAGGTCCAGGGCAGGGCGCAGGCGTTCGCCACCGAAGCGCAGATACTGGCTGACATCCCACTGAACCTGGGCTTGCATGGGGTCTGGAGAGGTTGGCATGGTTTGCTCCTGTGGCGAGCGTTGATTCCGGTTGAGCAGTCTGTCTCTTCTGGATTGCAGATGAGCGGTACCGGCCTGGGTGACCTGTATCCAGGCCATGTCGTCATGTGCATGGACGCGTGCCAGATAGCTTCGCGCGTTGGCTTCTTCCCAGACCGGGAGGCGTGGACAGGAAGTCCGCCAGGCTTCGATCACTTCGCTGTAAGGCCGTCCATCTGCTCCTATCCATTCGAGAAGATCAAGGATGAGCGGTTCGACGGCGTCGCTTGCCGCCGGTTCATCCTGACCTGGCTGCGTGTCCGATAAGGTGATGTTCATGACCTGGCTCCCTCCTGGCTGGCTTGAGGCTTGTATCTTGAGCGCTGGCCGAGAAGCAGTAAAATGAAATTATCTGCAAGATTAATAAGTTTTACTCATGAAAATCGACATCCTCGGTGTGCAGGCGTTTGTTGCGATTGCCGATCAAGGCAGCTTCCAGGGAGCCGCTGGCGCCTTGCATGTCACGCAGACGGCGGTAACGCTGCGCTTGCGCAAGCTGGAGGATTTTCTGGGTGTCACGTTGATAGAGCGGACCACGCGCTCCCTTGCGCTCACCGACATCGGGCAGGACTTCCTGCCCCAGGCCCGGCGGCTGCTGGATGAGCTGGCGGGCGCGCTGGTGGAGATTCGGGAAACCGGAATGGCGCGACGTGGCGACGTCTGCATCGCCTGTGTGCCCACCGTAGGGGTGCAGTACCTGCCACGCATCCTGCAGGCGTATTCCGCCCGCTATCCACACAACCGCATCAAGATTCTCGATCACGCCTCTTCAGCCGTGGCCGATGCGGTGTTGCGCCGGGAAGCCGAATTCGGCATCAACATGGCCAGGGAACATCATCCTGAGCTGGCAAGCGTTCCCTTGACCACGGACCGGTACGTGCTGATCTGCCACCACACCCATCCGCTGGCCAAACGCCGCCGCGCCACCTGGGCGCAGCTCAAGCCTTACCCGCTGATCTTTGCCGGGGAGGTGAGCGGCAATCGCACTTTGCTCGATCCGGTGCTGGACGCCAACCGCCTCGCCTTGCGTTCCTTCTATGAAGTGCAGCGCAGCTCGACGGCGATGGGGCTGGTGGCACAGGGGGTGGGCATCGCCGTGGTGCCGGGGCTGGCGGTGCAGGAAGGGGCCTATCCTGATGTGCGCAGGATCGACCTGGTCGAGCCTGTGGTGTCTCGCAGTCTGGTTCTGATCACGCGCAAGGCGGCGCACCTCTCGCCGGCCGCACAGGCGCTCTACGACATGATCCGCGAAGAAGAACGTCGGCGCTGAGGCAGGGATGGGAACGCGTCCGGGAGCCGTAGTCGTCCTTGATCCGGCGTTTGACTCAGCGTCCGTCTGCCGGGCGCTGGGGAAAGACTGAATTGCCCAAGGCATTGCCCATGCGATTGGACAAAGCCGAGTGGTTGAAAACGCCGAGCTGGTTGCCCGGCCGGTTGATGATCTGCTCCGCGCCGGTTGGCGCCGCGGGTCTGGTCTCGCCATTGGCCGCACCAACGGTGGCTGGCTTGAGCTTTTGGGTCAGGCAAGCATAGGAGGGTGCCCGTACACCGTTGACCTCGACCTCGGCGCAGACCTGCGCCGTGCCATCGTCGGGCTGGCCATGGGAGAGCATCGGCGTAGCGGTCAACACCAGCCAGGCCGGCAGGGTCAACAGCAGGCGGCGTAGGGGCGGGAAGCAATGGAGCATGATGGGATAGGTGATGGTTTGCCCATCAGCATAGCCGTTCACGCCCAAATGACAAGACCATTGCGGGACCGGACTTGACCGAAAATTACGCCGATTTACAGTGTCACGAGAACGTCATCTTCCCGGACTACCATCTCCGCGTTCGAATCGGGCGGCCATCACAACAAGTCCATAAAGCAGCCGCGCCGGGCCATGCAAGCCGGGTCAGGGGGTTTCCAATGCCACCGCGCAGACAGCCAGCAACGCCCGGCTGAAAAAGAATTATGAAAGTTTGATGACATTTGGCGGACTACCCGTTTGCCAGACGTCTATGCATGTACAGGCCGGACAAGATCCGGCACGTGGCGGTGACCGGGGATACCGGCGCCGCATGCAGAGACATCAATCGGGGCGAAAATTTCAGAGATGCGAACAGCAAAAGGAATCACCAAAGCAGGGGCGGGCAGAAGCAGGCGATCACCTCCACATACCTTTGCCTGGCTGGGTGCAATCGGCGTCGTGGGCGCGGCCAACCTGGTCTGGCATCCCGGTGCGCAGGCACAGCAGACGGCACCGGCAACGGTGCCAGCAATGCCGGCCACGGGTGAACCACGCGAGATCAGTCCGACGGCGGCTCAGGCGCGCCAGGTCGACATCATCGAATACATCGTGCGCGGCAATACGGTGCTGGACGCCCGCAGCATCGAGCAGGCGGTGACGCCTTTCCTCGGTCCGAAACGCACGCTCAAGGATATCGAAGCGGCCCGGGATGCCCTGCTGGCGGCCTACAACGCCAAGGGCTACCAGTCGGTCTATGTGGACTTGCCGGAGCAGCAGGTCAGCGATGGCGTCGTATTCCTGCAGGTGTCCGAAACCAAGGTCGGCCGCTTGCGCGTGGTCGGTGCCCAGTACAACTCGCCCAGCGAAATCCGCGAGCAGGTGCCGGCGCTCAAGGAAGGGCAGGTACCCGACTTCACCCAGGCGCAGGCCGAGCTGAGCGCCCTCAATCGCGGCGGCAAGCGCCAGGTCATGCCACTGGTCAAGCAGGGCAGCCTGCCGGGCACCATGGATGTCGACCTCAAGGTCGAAGACAGCAGTCCCTGGCGCGGCAGCATCGGCCTGAACAATGATTACAGCGCCGACACCCGCCATCTGCGCGCCACGGCCAGCCTGGCCTACGACAATCTCTGGCAACTGGGACACAGTCTGTCGGTCAGCTTCTTCGGTACGCCGCAAGACCTCAGCCAGACGCGCGTCTGGTCGGCCTCCTACTCGGCACCGCTGCGCGGCACCAACTGGAGCATCGAGGCCTCGGGCTACGTCTCCAACAGCAATGTCTCCACCGTGGGCGGCACCAGCGTCCTGGGCAAGGGCAATGCCTTCGGGCTCAAGGCGGTCTATACGGTGCCGGCCAGCGGAGAGTGGTATCACACCCTGTCGGCCGGCGTCGATTTCAAAGACAACAAGGAAGCGCTCCGCCTGGGCGGCAGCGGCGACAACGTGCCCCTGCGCTACGCCCCGATCACGCTGGGCTATGCCGGGTTCCGCCAGGGAGAACGCAGCCAGTACGGCCTCAATGTCTCGATGGTCTCGGGCACCCGCAGCTTCTTCGGCTATGGCAGCGACGAGTACAAATTCGACTACAAACGCTACAAGTCCTCGCCCAGCTTCACCCTGTTCAAGGCCGATTTCAACGGCAGCATCACCTTGTCCGGCAACGAGCAGATCGGCGCGCGGGTGTCGGCGCAGATGACCGATTCGGCACTGGTATCGACCGAGCAGATCGCCGCCGGCGGCGCCAGCTCGGTACGTGGCTACCTGTCGGCCGAAGCCACCGGTGACTACGGTCTGGTGGGCTCGCTGGAACTGCGTTCATCACCCCTGACCTGGCTCAATCCCTGGGTCGAGAACTGGCGCGCCTATGTCTTCACTGACGGTGGCTATTTGCGCCTGCGCGATCCGCTGCCAGAGCAGAGCGACAGCTTCAACCTGGCCTCGCTGGGCTTGGGCACCAGCTTCACGGTACTGCAGCGTGTCAGCGGCCGCCTCGACCTGGCCTATCCGCTCAGAAAGGCGGCGCGTACCGAGGCCCACGACTGGCGCCTGAATTTCAGCGTCAACGCCAGCTACTGAGTACACCCCTTTCAATTTCTGTAGACATCATCCATCCCGGTTTGTGGAGACCCTAGCTATGAGACGTATCCTGTTTGTGCTGCTGGCCCTGGTCAGCGCCGTCCTTCCCAACCTGGCCCAGGCCTGGTGGCAGCCCGACTGGGCCTATCGCAAGCCGCTGACGCTGGATGCCGGCCCGCAGGGCGCGGCGCTGGGCGCCGATGCCGGCCGTGTGCCGGTGCTGCTGCGCCTGCATACGGGCAATTTCAGTTTTGAAGGCGTACACGAAAGCGGCAACGACCTGCGCTTCATCGCCGGTGACGACAAGACCGTCCTGAGCTACCAGATCGAACAGTTCGATCCCCTCCTGGGCATCGCCCTGATCTGGGTGGACATTCCCGCGTTGCCGGTCGGCGCGCCGCAGCAGGTGTGGATGTACTACGGCAATCCCAAAGCACCGCCGGCCTCCAATGGCCAACGCAGCTTCGATCCGGATTACACCCTGGTCTATCACTTTGGCGAAGCCAATGCCGCACCGCGCGACAGCACCGCCTTCGGCAATCATGCCCAGACCGCAGTGAGCAGTCTGGATGGCGCGGCCATCGGCCGGGGCGCGCGTTTCACGGGGCAGCCCCTGATGCTGCCGGCCTCGCCCTCACTGGCGCTGGCGGCCGGTGGAAACTTCACGTTCTCGGCCTGGGTGCGTCCTGACCAGCTGGGTCCGGACCAGACCCTCTATGCCCGTCGCAACGGCGCCGATGAATTGCTCATCGGCATCGACAACGGCGTGCCTTTCGTACAGGTCAACGGCCGTCGCAGCAGCCCCGGACAACCCGTGCAGGCTGGCCAGTGGTCGCACCTGGCGGTCAAGGCCGATGGCCGCAACGTGGCCCTGTCCGTGAATGGCCGTCCCGCTACGGCCCTGGCACTGGCATTGCCGGCGCTGGCTACGCCGGCTGCGATTGGCGCGGACATGGCTGGCGGCAAGGGCGCTGCCTTCAATGGTGCCATCGACGAAGTTCGCCTCTCCAAGGTGGCGCGCAGTGACGCCGCGCTGCTGGCCGATGCGCTCTCGCAGGGAGGGCAGTCGCGCCTGCTGGCGTATGGTGCCGACGAGAAGCAGGCCGGCAAGAGCCACTTCGGCTTCATCCTGGCCGCCATGCCGGTCGATGCCTGGGTGGTGGTCTGCTTGCTGGGACTGATGATGGCACTTTCCTGGGCCATCATGATCGGCAAGGGCCGCAGCTATGGCATGACGGCACGTGCCAACGCCGTCTTCATGCAGCACTTCCGTGCCACCGCCGGTGCTGCGCTGGACGTGCTGGCCCGCAACCAGCAGGTACCCGCAGAGGTGCGCGAGCAATCCTCGCTGTGGCGCCTGTATGCCGTGGCCGTGGAGGAAATGCAGCAGCGTCACCAGCGCGGCTACGATCTCAATGCCGTCTCCGACGCCACCATCAGCGCCATCCGCGCCGCCATGGACGGCGTGATGGTCCGCGAGAACGAACGCATGGCCAGCCGCATGGTATGGCTCTCGACCACCATCGAAGGCGCGCCTTACGTCGGGCTGTTCGGTACCGTCATCGGCATCATGCTGGTCTTCGTGGTGGCAGCCATGGCCGGTGCGGTGGACATCAACTCGGTGGCGCCCGGCATGGCAGCCGCGCTGCTGTGTACTGCTGCTGGCCTGGGCGTGGCGATTCCGGCGCTGTTCGGCTACAACTGGCTGTCTTCGCGGTCCGATGCCATTGCTGCCGACATGGCGGTGTTCGTCGATGAGTTCGCTACCCGCCTGGCTGAAGAGCAGGGCGCCGGCCGCCAGATGCGCGCCACCCTGCAGTGCGCCTGAGGAGGAACGCGACATGGCCAACCCCTCACGCTTCGGCGTCAAGAAACGCAGTGGCGGCATCAACATCACCCCCTTCGTGGATGTGCTGCTGGTGGTGCTGGTGATCTTCATCCTCACCAGCAATGCCAGCATCCCCGGCCTGAAGGTCGATCTGCCCAAGGCCAGCGCCGCCGTGGCGCTGGAAAAACCCAAAACCAAGGCCATCACCATCGACAACGGCGGCCAGGTGTTCCTGGATGCCTATCCTGTGAGCCTGACCGAGCTGGAAGAGCGCCTGCGCACCGAGAAGGCGCTCACGCCGGACTTCCCGGTGATCGTGCGCGGCGATGCCTCGGTCCAGTATGCCCGGGTGGTGGAGGTGCTGGATCTGCTGCGCAAGATCGAGCTGAACCAGATCGGCCTGGTCACCGGCAAACCAGGCGCCGGGGGATAGATTGAAGATCGATGATCTCCCGCGCAAGGCGTCGCCGGCGCAGCCATCGTCACTTCGTGCGCGCCGATGGCTGGGGCCGCTGATCGCTCTGGCAGCGGTAGCCGCATTGGTGGCACTGGTCTGGCACCTGCTCACCGATACCGCAGCGACCCGGCGCGAAGTGGCCGGGCCACCGATGGTGATGGTGCCGCCGCCGCCACCACCGCCACCGCCGGAGCCCGAAAAACTGCCCGAACCCACGCCCGAAAAGATCAAGCCCGAACTGCGCGAACCCGAGCCGGTACCGGCCGAGGCCCCCAAGGATGACAGCACCCCCAGTCCCAACAAGGACCTGGGCGACCCGGTCACCATGGATAGCGCCGCCCAGGCCGGTACCGATGCCTTCGGCATCGCAGCCGGGCGGGGCGGGGGCATGAGCGGCACCGGCGGCGGACTGGGGGCGGGTTCCTACTCACGCTACTTCTCCAGCGCATTGCAGCAGGCCTTTACCCGCGATGCACGTACCCGCCAACTGGTCTTCGAGGATATCCGTCTGGATATCTGGCTGGATGCAGAGGGGCGTGTAACCAGGGTGCAGCTGGTGCAGGGCACCGGCAATACCCAGACCGATGAGGCTGTGCTGGCGATGGTGCGCGATTTCCGTTCTGACGAAACGCCGCCGCCATCGTGGCATTCACCGGCACGTATTTCGATCCGCGGGCGGCGCCCCTGAGCAGGGCTGGCTGCGGTAATGACGACCCATTCCATTTACTTTTCATGCAGAAAAAAGCGATGACACTCTCGATGATGACCCCGGTCCGGCGCGACCAGGACCTGCCCGCCCTGCGCAGCCAGCGCCTGCCTCTGCTGGCGCTGGCCGCAGCGATGCTGTGCATGCCGGCGCTGGCCCAGGCGCAGGCGAACGGCGCCACCGAATCCACCATGGTCAAACTGATCCGCGGCCTCATGCAAAGCGGTGCGCTCAAGCCGGAGGTCGGCGAAGCCCTGCTGGCACAGGCCCAGACCGAGGCCATGGCGCAAGCCCAGCAAGCGCGCCAGCTGGCCGCCGCCAGCAGCAACCCCGGCCCGCGCCTGGAACCGGGCGACGTGCGCGTTCCCTACATTTCGGCCACGGTGCGCGACCAGATCCGCGACGAGGTCAAGGGTGAGATCATGGCCCAGGCCAAGAGCGAAGGATGGGCTGCGCCCAATGAAACCCCCGAGTGGACCAAGCGTATCCGTATCGAAGGCGACATGCGGGTGCGTGGTGAGTCACGTTACTACGCGGGCAGCAATACCAATGCGCAGATCGACTGGCGCAGCCTGAATGCTGGCAGCGGCTACGACGTCAACCCGAACACCAACTTGCAGCTTCCCCAGTTGCTCAACACGCAAAAAGACCGCGCCAACCAGTTGCGGGTGCGCGCGCGCCTCGGGGTGATCGCCGACATTTCTGAATCCACCCAGGCCGGCGTGCGGCTGGCCACCGGCAGCGATGACAGCCCGGTGTCAACCACCCAGACCCTGGGGGGCGGGCTGAGCAAGAAGAACGTATGGCTCGACCAGGCTTGGGTTTCCTACAAGTTCAACGAAATGTTGAGTGTGACCGGCGGACGTTTCGGCAACCCCTTCTTCAGTACCGACATGCTGTTCTCCTCGGACCTCAACTTCGACGGCGTGGCTGCCCGCGTGAACAAGACCCTGGCCAACAGCGATATCTCGGTGTTCGCTACGCTGGGCCTGATCCCGCTGGAATATTCTTCGGATAACAGCCCGTCGCGCAGCCAGAACAAGATGTCCAGCCAGACCAAGTGGCTGTTGGGCGCCCAGGTCGGTGCAGACTGGAAACTGGATAATGAAAACAAGCTGCGCGGTGCCTTGGCCTACTACGACTTCCGCAATATTGAAGGGCGTGTGTCCAACTCTTGTGCCCTGTATGCCGGCGCGGATGGATGCGACTCCGACTGGAGCCGGCCGGCCTTCATGCAGAAGGGCAATACCCTGATGCTCCTGCGCAATATCGCGCTCAATCCTGCCGATCCGGCCAATACTGCCCAGCCGCAGTATGTGGGTCTGGCGTCGAAGTTCCAGCTGCTCGACATCAACGCGCGCTGGGATACCCGCGTAGCTGGCGGCTACGGCCTGCGCCTGGACGGCAACTACATCCGCAACCTGGCTTATGACCAGAACGAGATGTTCCGCCGCGCCAACAACAATATCGTCAACAACTTCGGTGGCACTGGCGGTACTTCGCAGCGCGACTTCAAGAGCGGCGCCAACGCCTATCTCTTGCAGGCCACCTTCGGCCGTCCGGACATGGCCGTACGCGGCGACTGGAATGTGCTGGCCGGGTACAAGCGCATCGAGCCCGATGCCCTGCCTGACGCCTACAACGACTCCACCTTCCATCAGGGCGGCACCAATGCCCGGGGTTACTACCTGGGCGGCAATTACGCGGTCGACAAGAACACCTACCTGAGCGGCCGCTGGTTCGCCACGCGCTCGGTATATGGCCCGCCGTTGTCGATCGATACCCTGCAGGTCGAACTCAACACCCGCTTCTGAGGACGCACGATGAGAGCTGATTCGATCCGCGCCACCCTGGCGGCGCTGCTGGCCGGGCTGTTGCTGGGCACTGTCGGTACGGCCCAGGCCCAGCAAGGCGCCAGTATGGAAGAGCGGCTGCGCAACCAGTTGCGGGCCACTACCACGCAGTTGCAGGAGGCCCAGAACGAACTGGCCGTGCTGAAGGCCGGCCGGCCAAGCGCGCCCGGCCCGCTCCAGGAACCGGCCGCTGACACCGGCAAGCTGCGCCAGGAAATAGCCGAACTCAAGGCGCAATTGGCCGCCGAGCGCCAGGCCCGCAAGGAGGACGTCGTCTCGCGCCAGCAGTTCCAGGCCGAGAGTGGCCGGGCCCGCGAGCAGGCCGGCCAGTTGCGCAACGCCTATGACGGCTTGCTCAAGATCGCTCGTGCTGCCGAGGCCGAACGACAGCGCCTGGCCGCGCAGGACGAGCGCCAGCGCCAGGCACTGAGCCAGTGCACGGCCAAGAATGTGCGGCTGGTTGAGGTCGGGCAGGAAATCCTTCAAGCCTATGAAGGCATGGATGTCGGCACGTTGATGTCGGTGCGCCAACCCTTCGCGGCGCAGAGCCGGGTGAAGTACGAACAGATTGCCCAGGATTACGGCGACAAACTCTACGAGGGACGCTTCGATGAACGCAGCCTGCCTCCGAGTCCCGCCGGCAGTGCATCCGGGGCGGCTCCCCAGGGCGCCGCACAGCAGTGAGTCGCAAGTGATGACCGCGCCTGTGCGCAGGCGCGGATTTTCTTTTTTTTGTTGATGGGAACCGATCATGAAATGCCTCCATACCTCCGCAACTTCCAGTGCACGCGGATTGCCGCGCCTGCGTGCGTTTTCCGGCGTGCTGATGGCCGCACTGCTGGGCCTGAGCGCCTCCGGGGCGATGGCCGCTGACAAGGTCGTGGCCAGCCTCGGCCAGGTCAGCGTGCCCGAGAGTGACGTGGCGAAGATGCTGGAACTGACCCCGCCAGCCGAACGCGCCGCCATCAAGGAGAACCGCCAGGGCGTGGAAAACTGGCTGCGCCAGCGCGTCACCAGCGAGGCCGTATTGCGCGAGGCCCGCAGCAAGGGCTGGGCCGATCGTCCGGAGATCAAGGCCCGTGTGGAAGCCGCCGTCAGGGACGTGACCGCGCGCATCGTCAGCACCAGCTACCTGGAGTCGGTGGCGCAGGTGCCGGCTGACTATCCGTCGGCCGCCGATGTGGCGGCGGCCTATGAGCAGGGCAAGAGCAACTTCAACCTGCCCGCGACCTATCGTGTGGCGCAGATCTATCTGCCGGTGCGCGCCAACGATGCGGCCGACCTGAAGAAGGTGATGGACGAGGCCAGGAAGCTGGCCGTGCAGGCGCGTAGCGGCGACTTTGCGGCGCTGGCCAAGGCGCGCTCGCAAGACGAGCGCAGCGCTGCACAGGGCGGCGAAGTCGGTGTCCTGAGCTTGCCGGAAATGGTGCCGGCTGTGCGTGAGACGGTCTCTAAACTCAAGACCGGCCAGGTCAGCGATCCGGTGCAATCCGATACCGGTGTGCACATCATCAAGCTGCTCGACCAGCAACCCGCCCGCAGCGCCACCTTGGAAGAGATGAAGCCGCGCCTGAGCATGGCGCTGCGCCAGCAACGCCAGCAGCAACTGCTGCAGGACTACCTGAACAAGCTGGCCCCGGCCGAACGCGTCAATATCGACACCGCCGCACTGGATGCCGTGCTGCAGAAGTCGAACTGAGCACGCCATCCCCACCACATCGACGAGGAGCAAGCAACATGAGCAATAGCCAAGCCAACCCTGGTACCGACAACCCGGCCACGCCTGCGCCGGCAGCGGCCGATGGCCTGCTGCACACCATCACCCCCGAGCAGATCGCCGAGGCCATCAAGGCCGCCGGCTGTGCGGTCACCCTGTTGGAGCAGAACGGCCTGCCGATGCTGCACAGCGCCAGCCATGGCGTGGGATTCCAGGTCCTGTGGGGAAATCCCGCCGCGACCGCCGGCCAGTACCTGGACTTCACCCTGAGTTGCCCGCTGCGGGTACAGGAAGGCAGCTTGCCCGAAGGATTGATTGCCGAGTGGCATCGGGCCCGGCGCTTTGCGCGCCTGGTCCAGCATGGCGAGATGATTTCGCTGGAAATGGACGTCATGGTGGTCGGCGGTGTGGGACCGCACTACTTGGTGACCATGATGCAAGTATGGATGCAGATGATGGGGCAGCTCTTCCTGTACCTGCGCAACTACGACGGCAAGTCGCCGGTGCCACCGGTTGCCTCGGCGGGCGCCATGGTGGCCGAGCAGCCGGCGCACGGCGAAGCGGCCTGATTGCCGCACGCCGATGGCGTGGGGGGCGATCACAGGCTTGCGCTGGCTGGTGCTGTTGGCGGCCCCGGCAGCACTGGCTGCTGCCGATGCTGTCGTGCCGGCGGTGCAGGCCAGTGGGGTGTTCATCAACATGCGTGGCGATGTGCTGACGGCCCGGCATGCGGTCACCGATTGCCGGACCGTGTATGTGGTCAAGAATACGCGGGTGGTGGTGGCGAGCGTGCTGGCACTGAGCAATGAGGCTGATCTGGCGGTCCTGCAGACTTCGTTCAAGCCGCTCCTGGCGGCGACACTGAGCGAGCAGGGGGCCCCGGCCGGACATAGCATCGCCGTGTTCAGCGAGGCCTATGCGCTGTTGCAGGCGCTGCCGGAGCGCGGCCGTGTGCTGGCCAATGCGCTGACGGTGCCCGGCCATCCGGGTGAGCTGCAGATGGTCTCGGGCTCGCGCCCGGGCGCCAGCGGTAGTGCGGTGCTGGACGAGGGCGGCCTGCTGCTGGGACTGGTGGCCGAGCGGGTGGCCGCCGGCAGCGGCGGGGGCGTGGCCGCGATGCAGCCGGGTGCGCCGCGCGCGGGCATGGCAACGCAGGTGCGCGCAGTGCCGGTGGAGGAGATCCGGCAGTTCCTGCAGCAGGTCGATGTGCCGTATACGCAGAGCCGTCGCGCCCAGATCGGCACGCTGCAATCGCCCGCTTCGCGGGCATCCACCCTGGCGGTGGGGATCCTCTGCGGATGAAAGAGAAGGATGGAAGAGCTGATGCGACTATACGAAGGAAAAAGGCGGGCACTGCGCTGGTTGTTGGGCTTGCTGGCCGGGCTGGGCATGGCAGCTGAACTTTCCGCGCAGGCGCCTGGTCGTGGCGCCCAGGGCGTACCGCAGCACTGGATCAGCTACGGCGAGATGGTCAGCAACCAGTTTGCGCAATGGCTCAGCGATGCCCAGCAGGAGGGCGTCATGGAATTGCACACCTGGCTGCAGGACCGTGTGCTCAAGGAAGGCAAGCCGCCGCTGCCACCTCTGGTGGCACGCGTCTGGATCAGTCCGCAGGGGATGGTGGAGCGGGTGGAGCTGCCTTCGCTGGGCGAGGCGCGCGTTGATACCCGGCTTCGTCTGCTGCTGAGCTCATCGCCTCTGCCGGAGCCGCCTCCAGCAGACATGCGCCAGCCACTGGTACTGCAGTTGTCGCTGGATTTCCCCCTGCCCGCAGGACAATAGGCATGCCGGCTCTGGAACATGAGGTCCTGCCTGCGCCGGGCAGCGAGGAAGCATTGTGCCGTTACGTCCAGGACCTGGTGCGCGAAAAGCGCCCCGCCGGCGGCTGGCAGTCTCGCGCCCAGGCGATCCGGACCATCGCACCGGCAGCACTGGAATTCTCCGAGTTCTACGGGGGGCCGCGCCTGCATCCGCGCACCATGGCGCGCACGCTGGACCAGTGGATCGCCCGGATGCCGGAGGCTCAGCAGTGGTTCGGTGGGCGGAGATGATGCGGCTTCCCGGCGCAGTCATCGTGCGGTCACCGTCAGGTCATTTTTGACCGCTAAGTTAACGGTTTTCATTCGCAGCAGGCGTGTCTCCCGTCCAGCGAAGATGAGCTGCAGTCCATGAATCCGTCCCTTACCTTCGCCACGGTGCTGGCCTTGCTGGCAGGCCCGGTCTGCGTTCTTGCGGCGCAGCCGCTCGCGGAGCCATCCCGGCAGTTCAGTTTCGACATTGCCTCGGGGCCGTTGGCACAGGCACTGCAGCAGTATGCGGCGACCACCCGGCGACCCACGCTGTACCGCAGCGAGATCGCTGCCAACCGCATCTCGGCGCCCCTGCACGGGCGCTATACGGCGGCAGCGGGACTGGAACGCTTGCTGCGCGGATCGGGCTTGCAGATCGAGCGCTTCGATGATGGCGCAGCCAGCGGCTTCATCCTGAAAACCGCGCCCGATGCGCCCGATTATCACGACCCTGCAGATTACGTGGCCTGGCTGCAGCGACAGATATGGCGTTGCCTGTGTGGCCAGCGGCTGGCCGCGACGGGCGCCTACCGCGTGCTGCTGCATTTTCGTATCGATCGCAGCGGGCGCCTGCAGAAGACAGCACTGCTGACGTCAAGCGGACAAGCCGAACGGGACCAGGCCATTCGCAACGCCCTGGCCGCCCTCCAACTGAATATCTTGCCGCCCTCGATGATGCCGCAGCCCATCACCCTCCTGATCGTCCCCAATGACCCGCAGGCCAGCCTGCGCTGCGAGAGCGAGATCGGCGCGGCCGCCTCTGAAGATGCTGCCATGTTGGAGCCCGCGCCATGACCGAGCAGCTCGCCACCGGGCTGATGGATTATCTGGCCCGGCATTACGCCAGCATCAAGTCGCGCCTGGGGCGCATCGTCGGCAACAGTGACCTGGCCGCCGACGCGCTGCAGGATACTTGGCTACGTTTGCAGGCGAGGGAAGAGGAAGACACCATCCAGAATCCGGCCGGCTACATCCTCAGGATCGGGGTCAACATCGCCATCGACATCCAGCGCCGCCAGTCGCGCGCAGTCTCGCTCGATGAAGTCAATGCCGCCATGGAACTGGCCGATCCGGCGCCGGGTACCGAACATGTGGCGCAGGTCCGCTCTGAAGTGCAGGCTTTGCTGGCGCACATCGAGGCGCTGCCCAAGCGCCAGCGCAGCGTCATTTCCCTGGTGCATTTCGAGGGCCTGGCGCAGAAGGAAGTGGCACAGCGCTTGGATATTTCCTTGCGCACCGTCGAGTCGGACCTGAAGAAGGCGCATGAAACGCTACTGGCTCGCCGCGACGAGGTACCCTAGCCGGTTCGCGGTTTTATGCTCGTCCATTCGTCTTGCAGTGTGAGAGGAGGGGACGGCGATGTGGCAGCCATGGATGACAAGAAATGAACACTAGCAAACAGATGCGCAATCCCGAAGACCAGAGCATGCAACGACAAGCCTGGGTATGGCTGCGCCTGCTGCACTCGGGCAAGGCCCGGCAGTATGACCTGGACGGCTTCCAGCGCTGGCTGCGTGCGAGCATATCGCACCAGCAGGCTTTCCAGGCAGCGCGCCAGGAGTGGGAAACCTTGGGCGAAGCAGCAGCTCTGCAGGCCGCGCAGGCGCGCCTGGAAGTTTCACCGCCGCGTAATGTCAATGGCGGCCGTCGTCTCTGGCTGGCCTGGATTGCCAGCGGCGCCACGGCTGCCGTGGCCGGCGCTGCCATCGTGCATCCGCCCTTGGGACTGTGGCCGGCGGCCGAGACGTGGGGCGGCGATGCCACCACCGTAGGGGAGCAGCGCGCACTGGATCTCGGTGATGGCATCCAGGTCACCCTCAACACCCAGACCAGCATCCGGCGCCAGTCGGTCGATGGCCGGGTCAGCGGCATTGAGCTGGTCAAGGGTGAGGCAGCGGTGGACCTGGCCGGTATCGCCGGCAGCTTCACGGTGCTGGCCGGGAAGGCGCGCAGTACCTCCAGTACCGGCAGCTTCGAGGTGCGCAATCTCGGCGACAAGGTCTGCGTCACCTGCCTGGCCGGCGAAGTGGTGATCAGCCATCCAGCCGGCCAGCGCAGGCTCTCGGGGCGGCAACAGGCGATTTACGACGCGCGCCGCATCAGCGGCATCGGCGGGGTGCAGACTGAACAGGTAGCGGCCTGGCGGCGTGGCGAACTGCGCTTTGACCAGACACCGCTGCGCCAGGTCATCGAAGAGATCAATCGCTATCGCCCCGGTGACGTCGTGCTGCTCAACGACAAAGTGCGCGAGGCGCCGGTCAGCGGCAGTTTCTACATTGCCTCGCTGGACCAGGCGCTGGCGCAGTTGCAGCGTACGTTCAACCTGAAGGCCAAGGTCTTGCCGGCCGGGATCTATTTGCTGAGCTGATCGCGATGGACTGGCGCCAGGGAAATGGGAGCCGATTGCAGAGCTTTTCATGTTTTTTTCGTGCAGTTTCTTTGCGGTTTGTCCGCCCGCCATTCGTCTTGGCGTGTCGGAATCGTCTGCGCTTTTTGCAGACCGTTCCTCCACGAAGCCGGAGCGTCTCTTGCCGCGCCGTCTTGCCGGTTTCGCCACCCAGACCAATTCGGATGAAAAACAGATGAACAATGGCCGTCAGTGTGCAGCGCGTTCACCCGCCAGCGGACGCAGGAACATGAACCCTTTCAAACCGGCACCCATCGCCCACGCCGTGCTCTTGCTGGCAGCGGCAACGGCGGTCCAGGACGCGCGAGCACAACAGGCGTTCAGCCCGGCTTGGTTCGTCAGCAAGGGCGCGACGCAGAACAGCGCGGCAGCCACCGGGTATCTCCCCAATGGGACGCCAGCGGCCTGGCTCAGCAATCCGGCCCAGCAGCAGCAACAGGCCAACCTGCAGCTACAGCGTTCATTGGACAATCTCGGCATGCTCGCACGCGGCATTGCCGCCCAGCAGGCAGCACAGGAAGCTGCGCGCCAGGCGGCGCTGGCCAATGGCGGCAACGTACCGGATGGCCTGGCCGAAGGTGGATTGAAGGTTGACACCAATTCGCTCACGCGCGGCTGGCTCAACGCTCGCGCGCCCACCCAGTCCAGCGGCGACGGCCGCACCGTGGTCAGTATCGAGCAGACCGCCGACAGGGCGATCCTGAACTGGGAAAGCTTCAATATCGGCAAAAACACCATCCTCAACTTTGCCCAGAACGCCAACTGGGCGGTACTGAACCGGGTCAATGATCCGCTGGCGCGGCCGAGCCAGATCCAGGGCCAGATCGCCGCCAATGGCACCGTACTCATCGCCAACCGCAACGGGGTAGTGTTCAGCGGCAGCAGCCAGGTCGACGTACGCAATCTGGTGGCGGCCGCCGCCAGGATCAGCGACGCCCAGTTCAGCAACCGCGGCCTGTATGTCGATACCACCGGCACAGCGCCCAGCTTCACCGATGCGGCTGGCAACCTGGTGGTGCAGGCCGGGGCGCGGATCACCACGCGCGCGCCGCAGTCGGCCATCCAGGACGGTGGCTACGTTCTGCTGATGGGTAGCGAAGTGAACAATGCCGGTCGCATCATGACACCCTCGGGCCAGGCAGTCCTGGCGGCCGGTGACAGCTTCACCATCCGCAAGGGTGTCGGCACCGATGCCAACGCGGGATCCACTACGGCCGGCAACGAAGTGTCGGCGACGCGCACTTCGGCCAGCGGCGCGGTGCTTAACAGCGGCCTGATCGTCGCATCCACCGGCGACATCACCCTCACTGGCCATCAGGTCACCCAGGCCGGCGTGCTGCTGTCGAGCAGCTCGACGGCCAAGCGCGGCACCATCCACCTCTCTAACCGCGCCAGTGACGGCAGCGGCAGCGTGACCGTGGCCGCGGGTTCGAGTACGGCCATCCTAGTGGACGACAGCACGACCACCGCGCTGGACGGCCAGCGCGATGCGCTGATACAGGCTAGCGGCGTCGGACGCGGGAACTTGGTCAACGGGGTGTTTGACAACCTCAGCACGGTTGCGGACCGCAAGGATCTTTCACGCATCGAAATCGTCAGCGGCAGCACGGTGCAATTCGAGGGTGGCTCAATGACCCTGGCCACCGGAGGCGAGATCGCCGTGAGCGCGCCGATACGCAGCCTGGTCGCCGAGGGTGCCACGCTGGATGTGGCCGGGGCAGTCGGGGTGCGGCTGGCCATGGAGAGCAATAACCTCGCCATCAATGTACAGGGCAACGAGCTGCGCGATGCGGCTGTCAACCGCGACGCTGCGCTGCTCAACAACAGTACCTTGTGGGTGGATCGCCGCACCCTGGTGCGCGTGCCGGCCGGTACCAACGGCTATGCCGGGGATCGCTGGTACACCGCGGGCGGACTCTTGGAAGTCAGCGGTTATCTCGGTACCACCGGCCATACCGCGGGTGAGCGCATGGCACAAGGCGGTTCGATCACTGTTACCGGTGGCGATTTCGTTACCCGCCGCGGCTCCAGCATCAACCTCTCCGGTGGGTCGCTTGACGTGGCCAGCGGCCTGATCCGCCAGAGCTGGCTCAAGGGAGCGGACGGCAGGCTCTACGAGGCCAGCCGTGCGCCGGGCGACATGCTGTATGACGGCCTCTACCGGGGTTTCGAGGAGACCCACGTACGCTGGGGCAGCAAGACCAGCGAGTATTTCTACAATCCGCTGATTGCCCCGCAGACCCGTATGGAAACCGGGTATACGGTCGGCCGCGATGCCGGGCGACTGATCGTGGCCACCAACAATGCCGTGCTGGAGGGCAGCGTGGTCAGCGAGACGTATCAGGGGCCGCGCCAGACCAAGGCAGCACAGGCCGATCTGGACGGTTACCGGCAATCCCACTTCTCGGCGGCACAACGGGCCCAGTTGATCGCCGGCCAATACCTCCCCGTCTATGATGCCACCCTGGGAGGCGTGCGCTACACGCTCAAGGGCCTGGTGGAGCAGGTCAGTCTGGACAACGGCAATGCCGTGGCCGACAGCGTGGCGCTGCAAGACCCCGTGACTGCCTCCCGCCAGGGCAAGCTGATCCTCGATAGCGCCGCCCTGACCAACAGCGGATTGGGCGGCCTGCGCATCGCCGCGACCAAAGAGATCAAGGTCAACCAGGCGCTGCAGCTGGCTGACGGCGGCGAGGTCGTGCTGTTCGCCCCGCTGGTGGACGTAGCGGCCAACCTGACGGTGCATGCTGGCAGCATCCGGCTGGGTAACGTGCTGCTGCAGGTCCGCGACAATGGCTTGATCGTTGACAGCGTCGCCCAGGCCGGCGCAGGTGGCAGTGCCGGCGTTACCGTGCAACGCGGTGTGCGGCTGGACGCCTCGGGTCGCGTTGGCGATCTGACCCAGCCAGGCGGTGACCAGGGCATGCTGGCCTATCTCGATGGCGGTCTGATCAGCATCCGTTCTACCGACGATGTGAGGCTGGTGAGTGAATCACTGCTGGATGTGTCCTCGGGTGCGGCGATCATCGGCAATGGCAAGCTCAGCGGCGGCAAGGGCGGTTCGGTGCAATTGGGGGCGGGACTGGCTGCGAACGGCTCGCCCAAGGTCGGCGCCACGCTCACCATGGAGGGCGACGTGCGCGGTTATGGCGTGCGTGGAGGTGGCAGCCTGCAGGTCGAGTCTTCCAGCGCGGTAGTGGTCGGCAATCTGCAACTCAAGGCCGGCGATGCACTGCAATTCGACGTCGCCCTGACGGAGGATTACCAGGTGCGCGCTGGCGAAGCGTTGCCATTCGCGTATGCGCTGCTGACTGATCATGTTCCGGCAGGCAGCATCGTGACGCAGGACTCCGGCGGGCCGCGCATTCGCGACCAGAACAACCAGACCATCTGGTACACCCTGCAGGCGGACTGGACGCCGCCGCTCATTACCAACCAGTATGGGGCGTTCACTCTTGAGTCGGCTGATGGTACCCGCTACAGCTATTCCTTCTACGACCAGGCCTCGCACCCGCCCATCCCCAAGGGGACGGTACTGCGCCTGACCAATTCCATGCCTACCGGCTGGGTAGTCCCCAAGGATGTGTTCCCCAACGGAATCGAGGTGGTATGGCAGTCGATGATTACCTTGCCGGCGGGCTCGCTGGCGCCGGCGGGTGGGGTACTGGTTCCCGCCGGGACACGCCTGGCCGCTGGCACGGTGCTGGCGCGCAATGCAGGCGTCACCGGGCCCACCCGGATTGGCGCGGACCTGTTCCAGAGCGGGTTCTCGCGTTACGAAGTACGGGGCTACAACGGCCTCATCGTGGCCGACGGTACCGCACTGGATGTGCGCATGCCGGTATTGCCGAGCGACGCCGCCTTATGGCGTGACGCCAACGCGCGTAAGCAGGTTCCCGCAGCGCTGCTGCCGCCTTTGTTCCAGGCTGATCCGGCACGGCGCACCGTAGCACAGCGCCTGGGCGCCGATGTCGTGCTCGCGGCAGGGGTAGGGGACACGACCGGTGACGTCTCAGGCGCGACCGGCAATATTTCGGTCGGTGAAGGAGCGCGTGTAACGGTCGACCCAGGTCGCAGCATGAGCTTCTCCAGCCAGGGCAGCCTCACCGTGAATGGCTTGTTGCAGGCCAATGGCGGCAGCATCAGCCTGTTCGGGCCGCGCAGGATCACCACGGTCAGCCTGGAGCAAGGCGGTATCGTGGGCGATGGCGCGGGCGGTTCGCGTGCCATCTTGCTGGGCGAGCATGCGGTCTTGGATGCATCGGGACTGGCCTACGTGGTGGACGATGGCAGCGGTCATCCGTATGGACGCGTGAGCCCGGGCGGCAGCATCATCGTCGGCGGAACCTTGCTCGAGTCGGCCAGCCGGGCCTTGCCTTCTGATGCCTTCGTGGTATTGCGCAAGGGTGCATCGTTGCAGGCATCCGGTGCGGCCGCGATGCTCGATCTGGACGGCCGGGGTGCGGTGCCGGTGGCCAGCGACGGCGGCAATATCCAGCTGGTCTCGGCCAATGGCTTGTATCTGGACGGCACGATGAACGCCGCCAGCGGCGGGACAGGCGCGTCTGGCGGTACGCTCACCGTGGCGCTGGAAGCGCCGAATTACAGCTCGATAAGCAATGGCGTGGTGGCCAACCTGCGTGACCTGGTACTGACGCAACGCGCCGAGGGAGAGACTACGAGTCTGCTGCCGGGCCAATGGAAATACGGTTACGCCCGCTTGGGCATGAACCAGGTTGCAGACGGCGGCTTCAGTAGCCTGCGGCTCTACAGCAACGGCGCGCTGAGTTTTGCGGGCGATCTTTCCCTCTCCCTGACGCGCGAACTGCGCCTTTATTCGGGTGGGATGGGGATGGCTGACGGTGTGGCAAGCGGACGGGTCGTGCTGGCGGCTCCCTATGTGCTCCTGGCGGGCATTACCGACAACGGTGCGGCGATGGACTTCCATACGCGGCCTTCGTACCAGGGAGGCGTCTCGACTGCCCCCACGACGGCCACCTTGGAGGTGAAGGGCGATTTGCTCGACATCAAGGGCGCTGTCACGCTGGGCCTGCAGGCCACCAGCGGCGTCACGGCGGTCAATCGTGCCGGATTCACGCAGGCCACCTTAGACAGCGCCGGCGACTTGCGATTCGTCAAGGGGGCTCGCTTGCGCAACGGCGCTTTCACCGATGTCGAGTTGAATTCCTCCGGGGACATCATCCTCAAGGCCGGCCAGATTTATCCTGCCACCGGCACCTCATCATCGGTGACGGCAGGACGCCAGCTGGTGAGCGATCTTTCGCCCGATGGTCGGCTGCTGATCCAGCGCCACGACGCGCAGGGCAGTGACCCTGCGGTACCCGACAGCCTGTTCGGCTCGATCACCCTGGCAGCCGCCTACGTCGAGCAGGGCGGTGTGGTGCGGGCACCGCTGGGCTCCATCAGCCTGGGTACCGCAGGTAGCCGTGGCAGGAGCCGTCAGATCACCCTGGCACCAGGCAGTCTCACCTCCGTCAGTGCCGCCGGCCTGCTGATGCCTTATGGCGGCACGGCCGATGGTGTCAATTACCTCTACCAAGACAACAACATCGCGCTCAAGGGCATCAACGCGGGTGGCAGCGTTCAGATCACTGGCGAACAGATTGCCGTTGAGTCTGGCGCAAGGCTCGACCTGAGCGGTGGTGGCGATGTGCGCGGGGCAGGCTTCGTGTCCGGCCGTGGCGGGTCCAGTGACGCCAGGTTCTCTGCACTGATGCAGGTGGGTGCCAATGGTTTCAGCCTGCCATCGCTGTCCTCCAATCCGGTCTACGCGATTCTTCCGGGCTATGCCTCCGCCTACGCCCCGGCCAACGCCGAAGGTGCCGTGGATCCGCGCATCGGTCAGCAGGTCCATATCAGCAGCAATCAGATCCCAGGCCTGGCCGCCGGCGTTTACACGCTGCTGCCGTCCAGCTACGCACTGCTGCCAGGCGCCTTCCGCGTGGAAATCAATGGCGACGCCAAAGCACCTCCTGCCGGCATCGGCGTGGCCATGCGCAATGGCTCCTATGCCGTCTCCGGCCAAGTGGGTACGGCCAATACCAGTGTACTCGCCAATGTGCCAAGTCAGCTGATCGTGACGCCCGCCAGCGTGATGCGGCGCTATGCGCAGTACAACGAAACCAGCTACAGCGATTTCGTGTTGCAGCAGGCCGTCCGGAACGGGACGGTGCGCGCAGCTTTGCCTGCGGATGCGAAATCACTGAACCTCCTCTTCAGTTCCAGCAACGACCAGTCACTGCGTTTCGCCGGCCAGGCGGACTTTACGCCGGGGGAGGGTGGGCGCGGCGGGGAAGTCAGCATGACTTCCCAATATGGCGGTGCGATCGAAATCCTGGCCGACGGCGCCGTTCGCAGCGCCGGATTCATCGGGCTCTCGGCATATGCGTCGGACCTCAACCGCATCGGCGCCGCACGCATGGTCATTGGCGGAAGCCTGCTCTCGACCTACGGGCTGGCCAGCAACGGCAGCAATCAAAGCAACATCATCGAGATTGACAGCGTGGCGCAGTCCGTCACCTTGCGCAATGGCGCCGTGCTGCGTGCTCCGGAAGTGTTCCTGGTCACGGGCCAGAGCGCGGGCGGCATCGTGATCGAAACCGGTGCCGGTATCAATACCATCGGCAGTGGCCGTGCCGCACTTGGCAGCGACAGCGGATTCATCTACAAGCCCGGCGCCGTCTCCTTGTTGGCTGCTTCCAACGCTGACCTGAGCGTGCTGCCCCCGGAGGCAGCCAGCGGCGGTAGCGGTGGCGGTGGCGCCATCCTCATCGGTGGCTGCGGCGTAGTGTGCAGCGGTACCACCGAACTGTATTCGGAGGGCAGCCTGGTGGCCGCCACACGGGGCGATTTCCAGCTCGACGAGGCGGTACGTTTCGGCACGCGCAACCTGGTGCTGGCGGTGGGCAGCGTCAATGCCGGCAGCCAGGCAGAGCTCGCTGCTGCTGCGGCACGCGGCGTGCTCACTTCAGGCCTGACCCTGAACCAGCAGATCCTGGACCGGTTGCTGCGCGGCGACAGAGCCTACGGCGCACCGGCACTGGAGCGCTTGGAGTTGAGCGCCGCCGAATCCTTCAACCTGTTCGGCAGCGTCGACCTGAGCACGCTCGATCCTGTGACCGGCCAGTACCGGTTGGCCAATCTGGTGCTGTCCACACCCGCCATTTACGGCTACGGAACGGCCAGCGATCTGGCCTCCATCAGCACGGCCAAGCTGACCTGGGCCGGCTTGGCTGGCAATGCACCGGCCCCTATCGCCGGCGGGCGCGGCAGTGGCAGCGGCCAGCTGGCAATCCGTGCGGACCAGATTGAATTCGGTGTCGATCCCCATGGTCGTCCAAGCGGCCTGGATGATTTCGCCCGTACCATCCTTGGCTTTTCCAGCGTACGGATGGCGGCCAATGATCGCATCAGCGGCAATTCCAAGGGTTCGCTGTCGGTCTACCAGTCGCAGTTGTCAGGCGCCGGAGGGCTGCAGTACCAAGGCGGCAACCTGACCCTGGAGGCGCCCCTGTTGACCGGTGCTCCCGGTTCGATCAATCGAATCACCGCCGGTGGCGCTCTGCAACTGGTCGCGCCCGCCAGTGGTGCGGCCAATGCGGCGACCGCGATCGTAGGTACGGGTGCTGAACTGAGCCTGAGCGGCAACACCGTCAGTATCGATACCACCGTGGCCCTGCCCAGCGGCAAGCTCAGTGTTAATAGTGAGGGCGATATCCGCCTGGGCAATGCGGCCTGGCTGGACCTGGCCGGTCGGGAAATCAGGCTGTTCGATACCAGTCGCTATTCCTGGGGCGGGGATGTGAGCTTGCAAAGCCGCAGCGGCAACATCCTTCAGGCGGCAGGCTCGGTGATCGACCTGGCAGCCAGCAACAATAATGCCGGCCAGCTTTCCGCGATCGCGCTGGGCGGTACCGTGGACCTGCAGGGCAGTTTGCTGGGCAGCAGCAGTGGTTACTACGATGCCGGCGGCACCGTGCTTGCCTATCGCGCCGGCAGTGTGGAGCTGCGTGCCCTGGCGCTGGGCGGGGGCAGCCTGACGGCCGGTTTTGCCAGCCTGAACAACAAGCTCAATGCCGGCGGCTTCCTGGGTGAGCGCAGCTTCCAGTTCCGCCAGGGCGATCTGGTCATCGGCAATGAACTCAAGGGGCAGCAGATCAATGTTTCGCTGGATGCCGGGCAGCTTTTGGTCAACGGCCTCATTGATGCCTCCGGCGAGCAGGTCGGCAGTATCCGCCTGTTCGCCGCCAACGGGCTTACGCTGGCCGGTAGTGCAATCCTCGATGCACATGGCAGCAAGCTGCGGGTAGACAGTTACGGCCACATCATCGACAGTCCCAATCGGGCCGTCGTGCAGCTCGATGGTGGCAACGGCACATTGAGCCTGAAGGATGGTGCACGCATCGATTTGCGCCACGGTACCGACGCCAACGGCGGTGACGGCATTGCACGCGGAACGCTGGATCTGTTTGCCAGCCGTATTGGCGGTACCGGGAGCGCCAGCGACGCCGATGCGGCCACCTTCGGCGATATCGCCATCGACGCGCGTGGGGCAGTCACGATCCAGGGAGCCCGTACGATTGCAGTCTACGGACGCCAACGCTACAGCGATGCCCCCTTTGGCAGCGATCCTGCCGCCAGCGGACGGCCCTATCAGGTGATCGACCAGGCCTATCTCGATGGCAAGCACGCAGAGGCCAGCCTGTTCATCGATCATGCGCTGGGCAATGCCAATCTGCTCAACAACAAGCTGGCTGGCCTGAACAATGCCTCTTACCGCCAGGCTTTCCGGCTGCGACCCGCCATCGAGATCGTCAGTGCCACCTCACAAGGAGACCTGGTCGTACAGGGCGACCTCGACCTGTCCGGGCTGCGCTACAACAGCCTCAACCCGCTGACTCCCAAAACCTCCACCTCCGGATCCGGCGAGGTCGGCATGCTAAGCCTGCGCGCCGGTGGCGACCTTTCCATCTTCGGCAGCATCACCGACGGCTTCGCTCCGCCACCCGATACCCCCGATGATGACGGCTGGGTCCTGCGCAGCGGCGTGCAACCCTTCAGCGGCGACGTTGTGGTGCCGCGTGCGGGTGTGACGCTGGCCGAAGGTACTGTCTATCCGGCGGGCAAGGCGCTCAACTACGCCATCACAGCCGGCAATGTGACCCTGCCGGCCGGTACCGTCCTGCCGGCAGCGTTGACGCTGGACCGCAGCTTGGCACTGCCATCAGGCACGGTCCTCGATGCCGATGTACGGGCGGCTGATGGCAGCGTCCTGCTGGCTGCCGGCACGATGGTTGGCTCCGCCGGCTTGACCTTGCCGGCCGGTGTCCAACTGCTGGCGGGTATCCGTCTGCCGGTCTCCATGACCAGCGCCAGCCTGACCTGGCCCAAGGGCGCGGTCCTGCCAGTCTCCATGACCCAACTGGGGGCAAACGCCTTGCCAGTCGGCGCGCTTATCGTTGCCGGCACCAACGTTGTCCTTCCATCCGGTGCCGATTCGGTCAACCTGCGTCCGGCCGATGGCAGTGGCCGCCAGGCCCGCAACTGGGCGGTCGCGCAGATGCTGCCCGAAGGATCGCAGTCGTGGAGCATGAGCCTGGTGGCAGGCGCCGATACCACGGCCGCCGACGGGCGGATTCGCAATACGTTGCGCAGCGGCGACCTGATCCTGGCCGATACCCATTATGTGCAGAGCCGCGTCGGCGGAGCCACGCCCGCTGTTCTGAATTCAGCGGGGGTCGACGCGATCGTGGCGGCTGCGGGCGGACTGCCCCCCGGAATGAGCAACGCCGATCTGGTGGGCAAAACCAAGGAGGAGATCGTTGCGCTGTACGGAGCGTTGTCTTGGGATGACTTCGGACTGGGAGCAGACTTCTGGAATGCGTCGCAAGGCTTCATCCAGCTTGGCCTGACCTTGCAAGGCGCCAATGCCGTGATCGCTGCCGCGGGCGGGTTGCCGCCCGGCATGAGCAACATCAGTGAACTGGTGGGCAAGACCGAACCCCAGCTCATCACCTTGTACATGGCAACCAGCTGGGCTGACTTCGGGTTCGCAACCGACTTCTGGGCATTGGCGCAGGGCAATGGCAGCCTGCCCAGCCAGACCCCTGTCGCCAAACCGAGCGCGCCCATCGTTAGCGTGTTACGTACCGGCACCGGAGATCTGCACCTGGCCGCTGGCGGCAACTTCAGCATGCAGTCGCCCTACGGGGTCTATACCGCCGGTACCCAACGAACACTTGGCAATGCCACGCTGGACGCGGCCTACAACCAGCCACGCGGCAACATCAACAACGGCACCGTGCTGGGCACCGATACGGGCCCGCTGGCGGCGGATTACGAGCGACTGGTCGCCGGCCCGGGACGTCTCTACCAGGCCTGGTATCCCGACGGCGGCGGCGACCTGCGGGTAGATGTCGCAGGCAACCTGACCGGGGACTCCTGGACCACCGGTACCCAGTCGACCGGCTGCAGCAGCAGCGTGGGTAACTGGCTGTGGCGCCAGGGCAGCGGCGGCACTGCGCTGGCGGCAGACGTACCGACCGCTTGGTGGATCAACTTCGGTACCTATGCGTATCAGCAGCCCTTGAATGGTGCGGTCGGGCTCTACTGGCCGTCCGTCGTTGGCTTTACCGGTTTGGGTACGCTGGGTGGCGGCAATGCCAGCATCCGGGTCGGGGGCGATGCAGGCATCGTCAGCGCCCGCTCGACAGACCTTGTGGCCGCCACGCAACCGGGGCGTACCCAGGGCCTGGTACTGGCCGTAGGCGGCAGTGGACGAGTGTTGGATGACGGCGGGCTAAAGCTGACCGGCGGCGGTGACATGGATGTGCGCATCGGTGGCGGCTGGAACAGCCATACGGAAGGCATGCTCACGCAAGCCGGAGTCGGCATCGCGCGGGCGCATGAGTCCTATGGTGCGCTGGTGAACCTGCGGGGCGCTACCGCCATCAGTGCCAGCCAGATCGGCGCGATCGAACTCCAGTACGGTGCGCTGCAGGACAAGCGTGAACTGCGTGCGGCCGATCCCTACACGGCGACCACATCCAAGGCTTATGGCGGCCTCATGCTGGTCGCCGGCGACACAGGCGTGCAGGTCTCCAGTCGCGGCGACCTGGTCATGGGCGGCGTGGCCAACGCCGGCCTGGTCGGCACGCCGAACGGACAATCCTTCAGCGCTGCCGCGGGCAGCGACGAGTACGGCACGACCTGGTTCAATTTGTGGACCGATCGTACCGCGCTCACGCTGCGCAGTGCCGGCGGCAACCTGGCCCTCGATACCCGCGCCACGGAAAGCGTGCTCGTTGGCTCGGCCACCAAGTGGGACTTCAACCCCAGCGGTGGCTGGTTCCTGCTGCCGGGGCAGGTGAGTGCGCTGGCGGCCAGCGGCAGCATCTTCTACGGCAGGTCAGTAGCCAGTCAATTGGCTGAGCCGCCGGCGAATCAGTGGAACAACGGCGGCCTGTTGCTGGCGCCGCTGGGAGAGCGTCGTATCGAACTGCTGGCTGGCGGCTCGATTTACGGGTCTGGCTATGCCATCAGCGTTTCCGGTGCCGATACCTCGGCCATGGCCAGCATTCGCCGGCCGGCCTTTGCCGGACTGACCCAAGCAGGTAACGAGATCATCAGCAACGTCTCCATGGACTCCGGACTGCTTGATGCGATACACCTTCCTCTGCTGGCCTTCGAACCCAACACCGTCGCAGGCTCCGCCGGGATTGCAGCCAACGCCTCGGCACCTTCGCGCTTCTACGCTTTGCAGGGCGACATCATCGGCTTGCGCAGCGGCTCGGTGGTCAGCTACACCAATGGTGTGCGTGGCGGCCAGACCGATTATGTCGGTGCCGGGCCGATTGCAGTGAAAGCCGGGCGCGACATCGTCTATACCGGGACTCGCCTGGGCGATGCCTCGGATTATCTGTACGGGATGACGCGAGACGATATGCCGGCCATGACCAGCGGCAATCTGGTGGTCCATACCAATGCTCGGGATGTTTCCGTCATCGAGGCGGGTCGCGACATTCTTTACGCCAGTTTCCAGGTAGCCGGTCCCGGCACATTGGAGGTGTCGGCGGGGCGAAACATCATCCAGAACGACAAGGCCAGTCTCAACAGCATTGGCCCGGTGGTACGTGGTGACAACCGACCGGGTGCGGACATTGCTGTGCAAGCAGGCTTGGGCGCGATGGGGGCGAGTTACTCTGGTTTGCTGGCGCGCTACCTGGATGCTGCCAACCTGGCGCAAGGGGGCGTGCCGCTGGCCGACCAGCCTGGCAAGGTGGCCAAGACCTACGAGGCCGAGCTGGCAGCCTGGCTGGCTGACCGGTATGGGTTCCAGGGCAGGGGAGAGGAGGCGCTGGCGTATTTTGGGGCACTGGCGCCGGAGCAGCAGCGCATCTTTGCCCGCCGTGTCTATTTTTCCGAATTGCGTGCGGCCGGACGCGAGTATAACGATGCCGAGAGCCCGCGCTATGGGAGCTATCTGCGCGGACGCAATGCGATTGCGGCCATGTATCCGGGGCCGCGCTACCAGGGCGAATTGTTGTTGTACGGTGCGGCGGGCATCCATACTGACATCGGCGGCAATATTGAGGTACTTACCCCGGGTGGCGGCCAGACCTTCGGTGTGGAAGGCAGCTCGCCGCCCGCATCCGCTGGCCTGATCACGCGGGGGCGAGGCGACATCTCGTTATATTCCATGCAGAGTATCTTGCTGGGGCAGAGCCGTATCATGACCACGTTCGGAGGCAACGTGCTGGCCTGGTCCGCGCAAGGCGACATCAATGCCGGACGCGGCGCCAAGACCACCGTGATCTACACGCCGCCGCGCCGGATTTATGACGGTGTCGGTTCGGTCACCATTTCGCCGCAGACGCCGGCGACCGGAGCGGGTATTGCGACACTGGCGCCGATTGCCGAGGTGCTGCCGGGAGATGTGGATCTGATCGCACCGTTGGGCAAGATCGATGCGGGTGAAGCTGGCATTCGCGTTTCAGGCAACATCAATGTGGCCGCCTTGCAGGTGGTCAATGCGGCCAACATCCAGACTGAGGGCAAGTCCAGCGGGCTGCCGGCGATCGCGGCGGTGAACATCGGTGCGCTCACCAATGCCAGTGCCGCGGCCAGCAACGCAGCCATGGCTGCCCAGGATGCGGTAGCAGGCAGTCGTGCTGCAGCACGCCAGAATCTGCCGTCTGTCTTTACCGTGCGGGTACTGGGATTTGGAAATGAACCAGTGAGCAGCAGCGAGCGGCCGGCGGCGGATGTTGCTGCGGGATTGCGCAATACAGGAGCTGACCGTCAAAGCCCGGTCCAGGTCATCGGCCTGGGTTCCACGGTAACTGCCGCACAGCGGGCCAGACTGACGGAACAGGAGCGGAGGGCGTTGGATGCTGTACGTTGAGCATTGAGACAGGAAGGCCCGCAGATGCTTTTGCGGGCCTTCGTCGTTCAGCAAGCAGATGTATCGCACATGCGTTGGCATATGATGGGAGGTTCGCCGTTGCGGCTAGGCAAGGGCCGCTTGCCAGCAAAAACTAAATAACATTTTACGAGTCTTCAATGTTGTTTGTTCAGGAGTGCAGTAAGTGACTGATTAACAGATTTTTTTCTTGCTCGGCAGTTAGTTTTGTTCACGAAAATATGTTCATAACCGCTGGCTCTCAATTCGCGGTCATTTCCCTGGATTTCCTATTTCATTGCCGGTTAAAGTGTCGCTACCAATGTAACGTTGCCAATAATTCTAGGATATCCCTAAACCGATGAAATTAGATGACGCCGAGATTGATCGACAACACTGCATAGCCATCGTGCATGAGTATCAGCGCTGTCGCGATTCGTTCACCTTATTTGAGTCGGCCGCCACCCAACTTATTATGGGTGGGCAAAATAGGCTTATGTCCTACCGTGTGTTGATTTGCTCGCAGATTTGACCCTCTCCATTTGACCCACCTTCCATTGCCTGCTGAAGGCAGCCACCCGGTCATACGACCCCTCGTATCCCAGCTCTCTTAAGTCCAGGAACATCTGTTTCAGGGTCCTTCTTTGCTTCCGAGATTTGACCGCCTCTGCGCTGAGCCAAGCGGAGAGCCTGGCGGTGAAGTCATCGAGCGAGCTTGGCGAACGCCTTGCTGGATAAGCAGGTTCGCTGACATCGGATCGGATGTAGCGGCGAACTGTGTTGCGGGATATGTCGAGCCTGCGGGCGATTTCCCGAATTGAGATGCGGTCTCTGATGTACCAGCGTCGAATAATTCCAAGTAGGGCCACGTCTATCACTCCGTTCTCCCGCTCGCTGTCATGAGCAGGATTGTGGTCTAAACATGGGTCAACTTTGGATGCAAATTTCCTGGGAAATGGAGTGAACCCTCGGGCTGGACCAAGGCTAGGAGATGAAGTGATACGCTTGTCGAGCCTTCTCAGGAGGAGCGACATCATGGCATCACGAGGTCCATATCGGCGGCACAGCCCGCAATTCAAGATACAGATATGCAGCGATATTCGCAGCGGCAAGATAGGGCGACGCGAGGCGCTCAAGACTCATAACTTGTCGGCCAATCTCATGCAGATGTGGCTAGGGCAGTTTGATCGCGGTGAGCTGGATGCAGAAGATGCTGCTGCGTCGACGGTTGCAGAGTACGAAGCACATATTGCCGCGTTGGAACGGAAGGTAGGCCAGCTGACGATGGAGTTGGATCTCCTCAAAAAAACGCCACGGCTACGACTCGTCAGCAACAGCGAGAACTCATCGATCATCAGCGGCCCCAAGCCTGCTCCATCCGACGAGGATGCCAAATGATCGATCTGCCGCGTAGCACCTACTATTATCAGCCCAGGCCGGCTACTGCCGTACTCGGTGATGCTGAGCTGGCCCATCTGATAGAAGACATCCACGATGTATTCCCGGGCTATGGCTATCGTCGAATCACGTTGGAATTGAGGGCACGCGGGCATGTGGTCAATCACAAGCGCGTAGCCAGGATCATGCGTGAGCATGAGGTATACGGCCATCATCGGCGCAGGTTCAAGCCGGCGGCCGGCACTGAAACCGACGTCGCCGTCTTTCCTAATCACTATCAGAACATCATTCCAACGGAGCCAGATCGTGTCTGGATTGCCGATATCACCTACATCCGAATAGCATCCGGCTTTATCTACCTGGCCGTTGTTTTGGATGCTTGCAGCCGCAAGGTAATCGGCTACGCTTTATCTAAGCGGATAGACACGCCTTTGGCCCTGGCCGCGCTGACGGCCGCCTACAGAATTCGCAAGCCGGCGCCCGGCACCTGCATTCACCATACGGATCGTGGGTGCCAATATGCCAGTGCCTTATACCGGGATTCTTTGGAGGAATTTGGTCTGATAGGATCGATGAGTGCTCCAGCCAATCCATATCACAACGCCCAGGCGGAAAGCTTCATGAAGACGCTTAAGGTCGAAGAGGTTTATCTGGCCGGATATGAGAAATTCGACGACGTGGCAGCGAGACTGCCATACTTCATCGAAGAGATTTACAACGAACGGCGTATGCACTCGGCGCTGGGCTATCAATCACCTAACCAGTTCGAAGCACAACTTGCTCGGCAAGCGGCTTAGTTTCTCGACCAACCTTGGTCCAGCCCGAGGGGTTCACTCCAAAAGTGGGTCAGTTTTCAATGCAAATCAACAAGATCATTACGAATCGTGTTGTACGCCTTGTACTGCCGCTTGAGCGCGAGGTAAAGAAATGGCAGCAACACCGGTTGCGGCGGTGTATCTCGAAACAAGACTGGAATACGGCGGCCATTGGACAGTCGGCAAGGGATTATTCGCATGGCCGTTATGATAGTCGGCAGCAACCTTATGACAAGTCTTGATTGAAATCAGAAGGGAAAGGCATTTTAAATCAATGGCTTATATTAAATTATGAACATTTCATACATAGGGTTCTATGTTATGGCCTGCAATTTGGGAAACATAACCAATACATATACTTAGCCGGCCATAGTACTAATCTTGTAAATCTCGACTTCCCTTGAACCCTCAGTATTCCTTGAATTTGCCGAGGCTCGGCTTACACTTTCAGTACCAATGGCTGGTACTGATTTTGTAAATTACGCGCCGAAAGTACCAATTTTGTAAATTCAATGACGATCCCCGCCTAGCGAGGTGAGCGTATGGATGATGGGGATGTGCAACGTGGCCGTAGTGTCAAGGGCCTTTCCGATAGCGCCGACCTATCTCTCTGGCCGTCGGTAGACATTGCTGCGCTTGCAGAAGAGCACCGCTTGGACTTTCTTAAAAGAAAGCACGCGGTGATGCTTTATCTCAGCGGCAAATCTTACGATGAAATACGCGCCCGATGTGGTATCGGCGGAATCCAGGTCTATCGACTCATTCGGGAGCGCTGTCTGGCAATTCATCCTGACGGTCGTTTGTACGGATGGCGTGCTCTTATTCGTAATCAGAATATCAAGGGGTACAACCGCCAAAGACCTATGACAGTTGATGATTGGGGGCGCGGCACATCCGGGGCGCTTCGACTTGCATTCGATCGCTACCCTCAAATCAGGATTGATTTTGAGAAGCGAATTCTGAAGGCCAGTTCAGAAGTACGCCTGACTGAATCCAAAAAACCGAAAAAAGCACTGTGGCAGTGGTTGCTGACGCAGTTCCGTAGGGAAGGGATTGAAGCTCGAGGGGAATGGCCTTTTAATACCAAGTATATTGGATACGCCGCCATTCGTCGTTTTGTTGAGCGAACAATGGAAAATAATCCCGCCAAAGCAACCTTGGCGATTGGTGGTGCGGATCTTGGGAAGAAAGCCAAAGCCGGAGATGGGACCGGGCGTCCTGTACTGAGGGTGTTTCAGCGTGTGGAGGTTGATGCCCATAAGCTGGACGGCAGATTTTGTGTGATGGTTCCTCAGCTGGACGGAGATGCGACTCCTAAGATCGTGCATCGGCTTTGGGTAATCGTTATTTTAGAAGTCCTAACCAGAGCAGTGCTTGGATACTATTTTTCAATGGGAAAAGAGGTCTCCAAGTCAGATGTACTTCAAGCGATCAAGATGTCACTCAGTAAGTGGAAGCGGAAACAAATTACTTTTTCCGACGAAGCCTATACCGCAAACGCTGCGCTTCCATCTGGTTGCAGTGATCGCTTCGTGGGCATCTGTTATGACGAGTTTAGTGTCGATGGGGCTTTAGCAAATACTTGCAAGACGGTGGAAACACAACTAAGAGATATTGCTGGGACAGTGCTTGTGACCCCTAATAACAGCTATGCGGTACGTCGTAGTAAAGATGACCGCCCCTTTATTGAAAGTTTTTTCACAAAACTTGGGAAAAACGGCTTTCAACGCATGAGCAACACAACCGGAGGGAAAGCGTCTGAAAATCTTGGTAAGTCAGGTGAAATGATCGCCGTGACTAGTCAGTTCCAATATGAATACGCACAGGAACTGATTGATGTATTTATCGCTAACTACAATGCTTCCCCTCACACAAGTCTAGGTAATCGCTCGCCGCTAGAAGTGCTGATTTACCTCAGCGGTCGGGGCGACTTCAATCCTCGGTATGCGGATCCAATGGATGTTAATTGCATTTTCAGCGTACGCAAACCATGCACGGTGAAAGGGGGATATAAAACTGGCCGGCGACCATACATCAATTTTGAGGGGAGCCGTTATTCAGCTGATTGGCTCGACCGCCGGCAAGATCTAGTCGGAGAGAAAATATGGGCTATCAATGATGATGAATATAACGCATGCGTCATCATGGTTTCGACCTCAGACGGCGAAATTCTTGGCCACCTACGTGCCCATCCTCCTTGGCACCTGACTCCACACACTCTGCGTGTTCGTAAGCAGATAAATTCCCTCGTTGCCAGAAAAGTCATGCATTTGGCTCAAAACGTCGATCCAGTATTGGAATTTCTTGATTTCGCTGAGTCTTGCCCCAAAGGGAAACTACCTATTCATCCTGCTTACCTTGAGGCACGAGAGGCTTTAGTCCGTTCCCATCAAGACGTAGTGGATCGGAATCAGCTAATCAGCGAGAAAATCGATGCACTTATCGCGGACTCTCGCTCATCCAATCCCGGAAAAAAATCTCGCTCATTCGATAAAACTGGGTCAGCTGCGACAAATGCAACGGCAGATTTTGCGTCGACCTCCCCAAGCCAATTACCTGCCCGACGCAGAACGGTTGTTAAATAGAGGCATGAAATGGTCATGAAGGTGCCTCCCCAACATCCCATCCTCTCCAAGCAATATGCCATTTTCACGCCGGCGATTGACCAACTTGCAGAAGTAATCGGGGACTGGATTGAAGAGCAAGCTACAGGTGGCTATATCTGGGGGCCGTCTCGCTATGGAAAATCCAGGGCAGTTCAGTATTTCCTTAGCGAGATTCTCAGCGAGAGATTCGGGAAAAAGATTCCCCTTGTTATTGTCAACCGCACTATGGCTCATAACAGCGCAGGCGCTTTTTTTTCGGACGTTTTGCGAGCGGCTGGTCAGAAGTATTGGGGTTCCCGGCAGACACCTCGCAAGAAGGAGCAAATGGCAATTAACTGTTTTCTTGCCCTCGCCAAAGGTGGTGCGTCCAACACCGCAATACTACTGATTGACGAAGCTCAAACAATGACAGATAAGGAGCTAATCTGGCTCACTGGGCTTCAAAATGAGATAGAAAATGCTGGAGTGATGTTAACCGTAATTCAAATCGGGTCTCATCAACTGGATTATGTTCATTCAATCCAAGCGCTCACAGGAAATGCGCATGTGTCAGCACGTTTTTTTGTTCGCTCAGCGCAATTCCATGGCATTTCCAGCATCGAACAGGTGGAATATGTGCTGATTGGCTATGAGAATGATTCTGAATGGCCAGCAAACAGTCGCACGTCGTTTACCGAAGCATTTGGGATGCGGCCCGGCCAACTTACCTCCTTATCTCAAATTTTATGGGAGACATTTGTCAAATTCTTTCCCAAGGAGTACATCGAAATGCAGGCCAGTATTGAGATTCCGATGCAGCATTTTGCTCGTACTGTGGAAGCAATTCTGAAGGCCAATGCAGCTGGTGAAAATTGGGACGAATTATGCTCCGAAAAGTCACTTGCAGAAATCATCGCGAAAACAGCTCTTGACCGCCATCTCCAACTTGTTACCGCGGCCTTCCTGCGTAAGAAACCTGGCAGGGGGCGGGTATGAGAATAAGATCGGCCTATCAGGAGAAAACAAAATCCACCTCTTACAGGGTGGCCTGGGGCGACTGGGCCAGCAAGGATTTTCAGTCGGTATGGCTTACCCTGCACCGTTTTGTAGTTCTCAACGGTCCGACGTTAGATGAATTTCAAGCTGATTTTTGCAGCCCCATTGGTGAAAAAAAACTTGCCCAAAGACCGTGGGTTCAAGTTCCAGGAAAGCTTCCAATCAATCTGAGCCGTGTAGCTAGACTCTGTCGGATCTCCATCAACGACTTGAGGTTTTCCCACCTAGGAGGGTTGCCGCTGAAGGATTCGCTCTTTCTTCCCAGTCTTCGGTTTTGCCCAAAATGTCTGAATGCCGGTTATCACACTGTGCTGATGTCGCTAGAAGCCTTACGGCGATGTCCAATACACGACGAGTCCCTGGAAGATGCCTGCAAGTGCGGAAAGCCATTTCTTGACGGAATAGATCGATCCATCATTGGGGGAGCAGGTTTTTGCACCTGCAGAAGACAGGAGCTACTCAGCCTGCAAGCATCGCGCTCCCCAACGATCTCAAATGAAGAAGTACAAGTCTTTCGGGACTATACAAAATGGCTGACACGTTGTGGTGCCCATGTTTATTTGAAAGGCACGATCGACCAACAAGCCGAAACCAACAGGGCAATCCAATATTGGTCAAAAGTATTTCGGACTGAAGTTCCCTATGTGTTTGATAGCTGGTCGTCCTCAGAAAATCGTGTAGTCACGGTTCACCACACCTCCTTGAAGCGATCCTCCACGGAATTTGTCGACACGATAGTGCGGAATCTGGCCCAAAAAAAACGCTATCGATGGTATCGCCGTAAGATGTTGGGGGATTCACCTTGGGTAAGTACTAGAAGTACGTATTCCGCGATTTGTCGTTATCTAAGACGTCACGTTGTGCCACCGGTCCATCGATGGAGAACAGACCTTGAGAGCTTTTCCCTTCAGTACCACGTACCGGAGCAAGCAAGGAATAATCAGCTCATTAGAGCCTATTTATTCTTCTGCTTATATGGTGGCGAAACGAATTTTAAAAAATTGAACGGATTTCATAGTTCATCAAATAAAAGGCCTGACCCTCAACCAGCCTCACCTTTTTCTATGCCCAATTTTATTCCAAATTTTCTTGATAATTTTAGAGATGTGGAGGGCTTAAGGTGGATCCGCGATAGGGCCGAAGCGGACTATCTATGGATTTCTTGGAAGAGATGCGTTGAGCAAGCGGCGTCACAAGAGAATAATATAATTGAATTCGTGCGCGATCGTCCAAAAATCGAAGACAGTATTTCTCATTGGTCCGCTGGCTTAAAAAACGATCAATACGTTTTACGCATAGAGGCTCTTGGTTATCCTCAGGTGGCGCCTAGAAAGCGGCGCCAAGTAAGTAAAAGTGAGCGTCGAGATACTTTCTCCAATCAAGCTAAATGCAAGCTTAAGCAATTGATCAATTCATTGCCCAAGAGATGTCTAGTCTTCAAAGGGGAGAAGGGGTGGTCAACTGCTAGAGGAACCTTACCAAGGTTTCCCGTACAGCCATGTTGGTTCAAAAAAAAGAAATTGCTCATTAAAGGCAATCTCCCACAACTCCATTATGTAATTTTTCCAAAAGATGGGAAGTTTTTCGCTCGGACAATAGAACTCAATCTTGAGACGTCAGATATTTCATCTAGGACCGCGTTGGCCTTGTTAAAAATGGCTGTCCATAGAGCACAAGCAGCACCGTGATTCAATGGAAAAACTTGGCAACGGGCGAATATTGTTCTTGAATACTGTTCGACATAATAGCTCCTTAGATTTCACTGACTTCGACTTCTATCTGGCTCACTAATTGACTCGGAATATTGACCGTCACGCGCAGGCCGGATTGACTAGATTCGTCACGAAAGCCAAGCGTGATGCTTGCACCCAACCTGTCTGCGATGGCCTTCACGATCGACAAACCTAACCCAGAACCGATCTGACCGCTGCCCAGCAACCGGTGGAATGCCTCGAAGATGCGCGCTCGTTCGGCCACCGGGATACCTGGCCCATTATCTTCGACAATCAAGGCCACGTTTTTATCGTCAACTTCGATTGCAAGATCCACCTTGCCCCCATTCGGGGTGTAGCGAACGGCGTTATCAACAAGATTTCTGAGGAGCGAAAACAGATCGAGCTCGCCAACCAACAGGTGGGCATCTCGCTGACCATCCACGCCGATATCGATTTGCTTGGACTCGGCCAATGGCATCAGGTCCTCCAACACGCGGCGATAAATGAACTGGACGGAGATAGGCGTAGCCACGGCGGAAACGGATGATTGGGCTTTTGCCAACGCTAGCAGTTGATTGAGGAGGTTACGGCCTCTGTCGATTCCTTCCCGTAATGCGCGCAAGCGTTGCCTTGCCTGTTCGGACATGTCAGCCTCTTCCAACCTTTCCGCCTGCAGAGAGATGGCCGTCATGGGAGAGCGCAGTTCATGCGCGGCGTCCGCGACGAATCGCCGCTGCGAGGCCATGGATTGATCTATCCGACCTAGCAATCGATTGATCGCTACTGCAAACGGTCTTACCTCGACGGGGAAATGACTTGCCTCTACCGGATGCAATTGCTCATCCTGGCGTTGGTCCACTTCCTTGGATAATGCCGCAATGGGACGGAACATCTTTCGGATCAGATCGGCGACGATCAACAACAGGACGGGAACCAGAAGCAAGAAAGGCATGATGGTTCTCAGCGCACCGTCTCTGGCGATTTCGTTGCGAAAATCAGATTCTTGGGCGACAGCGATGCGTTCGCCGCCAGGCATCGTCTGAACCAGCACACGAAAATTCTCTCCCGCCGCATCAATGTCGTGCAGACCAACCGTCAACGTGGACGAAAGAGGAAGTGCTTCTTCAGCATCTATTTCCGCTTTGCTGGCGGAATAACCAAGATGTTGAACAATGACACGAGACTCTTCGTTCGAAGAAGCGTAACTGACCTCTGGCACAGGAGAAGCAGGCGAAAGTCGCTGACGCTCCATCAGGTGAGCGATTTGACGAAGCATATCGTCCTGTAATTCGTGCGATTCATCTAGCGCGGAAACGAATGAAAATACCCCCGCTACTATGGCTACTATTAAAATCGCCAGGCAAAGTATGACGGAGAGCTTCAACTGAACCGATTCGTTCAGCCGGCTTTTGAGACCATCCATCCTACCCCCCTGACGTTTTTGATGATGTCGCTGCCAAGCTTCCTGCGCAAGGAATGGATTAAATACTCGACCGCATTGCTTTCGACTTCCTCGTTCCAGCCATAAATTCTGTCTTCCAATTCGCTGCGCGACAGAATTGCTCCCGGACGCATCAATAATGCCTGGAGCAGAGCGAACTCACGGTTGGACAACTGTATCGAGCCTCCATCTCGCAGACTTGCCTCCTTGCTAGCCGGGTCGAGCGATAGCAGTCCATTGGTGAGTAAAGGAGAAGCGATTCCACCCTTGCGCCGCAAAACCGCGCGCATGCGGGCCAGCAGCTCGGCCATCTGAAACGGCTTGAGGACGTAGTCATCTGCGCCGCCATCTAGGCCTTGCAAGCGATCATCAAGGCCATCACGCGCCGTGATGATGAGCAAAGGAATTGGTATGTCTTTTGCGCGTATGCTCCTCAAAACATCTAACCCGTCCTTGCCAGGTAAGCCCAAATCCAGAAGAGCGATATCGTAGTGTTGGCCAGTGATGGTCGTGATGGCGATTTGTCCGTCCTTGATCCAGTCTACCGCGTACGATGCATCCTTCAAGGCGGCCTGAATCGCCTCACCAATCATCGCGTCATCTTCGACCAGCAGTACTCGCATGTCGCCTCCATTCGAATGGTATCAATGTGATGCCGTTGCCGCTCTCTGCCGGAAGACCAGCATGGCGCACAGCATGAATGCCAGCAATGCGATGGATGCACCGTAGCGGCTCAGAGCCAGGCCACCGGCACTCAAAGGTTTATCGAGAAAGTCGCCCACCACGGCTCCCAGTGGCCGCGTCAATATGAATGCCGTCCAGAATAGCAGTGTGCGAGAGATTTTTGTTCCGTAGTAGGCCAACACCAACAAAGCGAGCAGTCCACCGAAAACCGCAGCCGCGCCGGTATAGCCCAGTCCTGCACTATCCGCTGTCCAGTCCCCAAGTGCCGTGCCCAATGTCTGCGAAAACATGATCGTGATCCAGTAGAACATTTCTGCTCGCGGGCTGCTTACTGTGTTCACGGAAACAGAACCGAGCGTGCGCTTCCAAAGTAACAGTGATGCAAGTAAAAGCACGGACAACAAGGTAGTGCCACCGGCGTAACCGATCCCTAGCGAACGATCAGCGAAATCAGCCAGCGTGGTACCGACGGTGGTGGTGGCAATAATCGTGCTCCAATAGATCAAAGGATGGAAAGTTTTGGACTTGATCTGGTACGCCACGGCAATCACAAAGAACGCCGCGAAGATGCCCGTACTGGTCAGATAGCCGAGGTTCAACGACATGGAGGCCGCATCCCCTCCAGTTTCGCCAAGCGTAGTTGCGGCGATCTTGATGAGCCAGAATCCCAGTGTCACTTCCGGCACTTTGGCCAATACATTTTCAGAATATGTTTTCATCTATCTTCTTTCGAAATTGATTTCAGATGCAGCAGTTCGGCGAGCCAAAGTTTAATCGCCCACAGCCGTCAGGCCGATCGCTGCCTGCTTGTGCCGATCTGGGCGGCGACTACCAACATGATGATGACCGCGAGGAACAAGGCACTGGTCCACATTGTTCCCATTCCCAAGCCGCCGTCTGCCTTGTTTTGTGTCAGCAGATCGCCCAGCGCTGCGCCGAAAGGTCTTGTCAAGATGTAGCCAATCCAGAAGCTGGAAACCGCATTGCCACCCCGACGCCAGGCGAGGTAAGTGATTGCGATCAGCGCGCCGAAGGTCACCGCACCCCAGGCAAATCCGAGGCCCAATGCTTCCGTTGCCAGGTCACCGGCGGCGGTGCCCAGAGCGAAGGTACACAGGATGGCGGCCCAATAGAAAAGCTCTCTGCGACGTGACACGATATGGTGAATGGAAAGGCTGTGCTCGACGCGATACCACACTAAGAAGATCAGGGCGAGCAACAGCGAAAAGATGCCGGTGCTGACATACAAGCTAATACCCAGGCTATCGGTCATGAGATCGGTAATCTGGGTGCCCACGATGCTGACCAGTATCACGCTCGTCCAATAGAGCCAAGGGATATGACGGCGAGTCTTCAACTGTGCAAACAGAACGGTGGCAAGAAAGGTTGCCATGATCGCACTGGTGATTGCCTGGCCCCATCCAACATTGAAGGCCAGAAAATCCGCCCCAGTCTCGCCTACCGTAGTTGACATGATCTTGATGATCCAGAACGATAAGCCGATTTCGGGAACCTTATTCATCCAGTACTGGTGGAGCTTGACTTGTTGACCGTCCATGTTGATCTCCTCATGAAAATTGGATATTGAGAAGTCTGAGTGCTTGGACTTAGCTCTCACTTAGGTGGTGCCACGAATCCACCCTTTCACGATGAACCTAGAGAAGACGCGGCAATGAATACGGATCGCGACGTTGTAGATGGAACCAAGAAACCCATGAGGAAGATGGTGAATGAGGGTGGTACTAAGCATCGCCACGATGGCGGCACCTGCCATGTCGAACGGGAAGTGAACCCCGAGATAGATACGTGCCCATGCCAGCGGTATGCCCAGCAAGCCGAGAACAATCCCGGAGAATCTCAGCGAAGGGTTGAGTAGGAAAGTGAAGGCTACCGCCCACCAAAGAGACAGATGATCGCTGGGAAAAGAAGAGTCGGCAGCGTGTGGGATTAGTGTGTGTCCCAATCCGATCATGAACGGCCGAGGATGCCACCAGATCATGCCTATCAATTGATTTGTCATCAATGCAATCAGACCGGCTGCGGTCGCGGCAAGCATGGCTCTGCGCTGACACGCATCGCCGCGCAGCCAAATCAGGGCAATCGTAAGCGGAATGATCCAGATCTGGAGTGTTGCAATGACCGTGGCCAGGTCAACGGCAAACTGAGGGGGATGGGCAGTGGCGTTCAACCACAAGAAGAGAATCTTATTGATGTTTTCCATGATGGAGGTCTGGCAGTGAACGATGGCGGATGGTCAACCTGATGATGGCTTGCATCAATCACGGCGCATCGTTCTTTGTAAAATGAGCATGAAGATTGAGAGATGTGGAAATGTATCCCGGAAAACTTAGCCGAGACTGAGTCCACATTAAGCAGTAAAACATTGCCGCAGAAGCTAGATAGCAGATATCGAGGCGGCCTAAGGTCTGGCTAAGTCTTGGTCAATAGGCTCATGCTGCCAGAGTTATTATCTGGCAACATCCATCAACTAAAGGAGCCATCCATGACTTCAGCGATCAGCAGTCTCTCCAGTAGCTTTTACAACAATGTTGTGACGGCCAATCCGCGCCAGAACGCCAGCAAAGTCGATAGTGACGGGGATCATGACAATAGCCGCCCGGGTGAAGTCGAAAAGGCCAAGCCGATGTCGGGAACCCTGGGCACGATGATCGATACGCACGCCTAAAGTAGCAAGCCGGCCATTTGAAATTTGAATGGCCGGTATGGGGGCAACGCCGTCATCATCTTGATGGGCTTCTCCGTGCTCTCACGGATGGATTGCACTGGCATAACTCCTCACTACTCTGCGAAGAAGATCGCGCGGCTGGCCGAGGCTCACGCCAAGTGGGTGTATCCCGCTTGGATCCGGTGCAATCAGCTGGTGCGCCTTTTTAGTAGGTGACCTGCTGCATTTTCTTCGAATCTGCCAGCTTCTTCGATATAGCCCTGTACCGTTCCGTCGTGGCGCCAGCCGCCTTGGCGCTTGATATCTCGAAAATCTGCCCCGGCGCGGTAAGCGCTAGTTGCCATGCCTCGACGCAAACTATGGCTGGAGAGATCCGGCACGTAGTCCAAGCCCGCCATGCTGGCGCAATCAGCCAAGATCGTATTGATGCTGGCGGGGTGAATGAACCGCTCTCCCAGCATTGCCCATTTATTAATGGAGCGGAATACCGCTCCATCGCGAATTCCCGCGGCCTCCAACCAATCTCCAAGAGCAGTCGCTGGGCAGCACGGGCCGGTGCCGTAGGGGATTGCCTTGACGATCCCCTGGCCTTGCTGGTCAGTCTTGGAGCGCTGCAGCGTCACGATCAATCCATCCGGTTCCCATGCGAGATCAGAAACCTGTAAGCCTGCTAGCTCACTTCTCCGAAAACCGCCAAAAAATCCCAGTTGTAGCAGCGCGCTATCCCGCTTGGCTTTGAGGGTATCCAAGGAGTCCAGCTTCAAGATGATCTTTTCAAGATCTTCGACCGGGAGGGCCTTGGCCTGTTTTTTTGGACGTCCGTGAGTGCGCCCGATACCTTTCAGTGTCTTGCGGACTGTGGCCGTGCTCGCAGGATCAGCAAAGCCTTGGTAGAGATGCCATTGTGACAAGGCCGTCAGGCGCAACGCCAGAGTACGCGCATTGAGGTTGCTAGCGTGTGCCAGCAGGTAGCGGATCACTGCATTCTCGTCAGCCGGCAAGATCCCGCCCCAAGCCAGGAAATGTCGAATGGCCGAACGATACGTGCGCCGGGTATTTTCGGACGTGGCCGCTGCGAGGAAATGGCTGTGGGCCGCTTCAATATCCGTAGGTAATAGCGTACTGGCAGCCACCGCACCGTCAATGGCTGGGATAATTTCAGGAGAGGGCAATTTGTCGCTCATTTTGGCTTATGTACCGCAGTGCGGCGGCATAAAGGGGATATGGCTCACTATAACATTCGATAACGCTTCTTATAGTGTGTTATATAACTGATCTCATCATAAATTTTCTAATTGTATTTAGACGTATTATTACGTATAACGTAATACGATACCTTATTTGATGGAGCTCCCATGGCCCGTGCTGGCATCCTCTACTCACAAGTCGCCAAAGCAGCTTCACAGCTGGCCGCCGCTGGTAAAGCACCCACCATCGACACGGTTCGCGAAGCGCTCGGAGATACTGGAAGCAAGAGCACGATCGCCCCGATGCTCAAGCGCTGGAAGGCCGAACATCAGGAAGTGGTTGCCAGCGGAGACACCGGCTTGCCGGTCGATCTGGTGGAGGCCGTCAAGGGGGTCTACCAGCGGCTTCAGGATGATGTAGCCAGGCAGTTAGAGGCGGTCAACGAGGCACATGAGCAGGCCCTGGCGACCGTGCGCAACCAGAGAGACGCAGCCCTGGCCGCCGAAGCACAACTCCGCCAAGCCCACGCCACCTTAGTCCGAGAGCACACCCAGGCCCAGGAAGCCTTGGTGAGATGCCAGCAGGATCTACAAGCCAATGCTCTCGCACTCACGGCCGCTCAAACGGAGAATGCTGGACTCCTGCAACGGCTGAGTGATCGCTCCGCCGAGGCTCATATCTTGAATCAGCAATTGGCACAGACTCGCACCCAGTTTGAGCATTTCCAAGAGGCGGCGGCGCGCCAACGTGCCGAGGAACGGCACGCTTTCGAGCAGCGTCTTGCGCGCCTTGAGCAGGAAAATATCGCCGGCCAGCGGCGCCTAGAGTCGCAGCAAGTGACGCTTGGCCAACAGGAGGCGACGTTAGCGCACCAGATGAGCGAACTAGAACGACTTCGCGACGCCCTGAGCGAGGCGCACACTGAATTGCATCAGGTTCGCTCGGAGCGGGACCTGCAAGCCGCTCAACTCCAGGAGTGGACTGTGGCACGCGCCGAAGCAGAGCGCCGATTCGACATGGCGCAGGAGGCGCTCATCGAGGCCAAAGCAGGCGTAGCGGCTGCTGGCAAGCACACTGAAATGCTGGAGAGTCAACTGGCCGCGGCGGAACGTAAGGCTGACCAAGCAGAGAGGGACAAAGCAGCCTTGATTGGCAAGATCCTCGCACAGAGATCGGACAACGCGGCGACCGACGCGTCCATCGCCCATGAGGGCACGCGCCATGATTAGGCTTCATGAAATCGGGGCCGCTGTTAGAGCGCGCCGTCAAGCAGTGGGACTTTCGCTTCAACAATTGGACGCTTTCAGCGGAATTGGTGGCACAAGATTGATTGCAATGCACTGGAGTGTCCGTGCGCAAGCCGATTTTTTTACTCCTCTCGACGGTGTTGCATGAAATCATCTACTTCGCTAGACACCTCGGTTGACTTTGCCCTGCTACGAGAACTTTTTGGTCGACTCATCGAAGTCCAGGCTGGTAACCCTTTAGCACCAGATGATCGATGGAAAAATCATGCTCAAGTGCTGCTGATTAAAGTCTTTCGGCATCTCGAGTCCATCGAGACGATATTCAAAGGCGTGAGCACCTCCCTCGAAGGCAAGGCTTATCCACACTATGTCGACCACGCCTCGATTGCGGTTTTAGTACGAGCAGCTTTTGAGACATACATGATGTTCCACTTTATTTTCTGTGCGAAGACGCCCGAGCTACGTCATCTCCGCTACAAGGTGTGGGAATACGTCGGTCTCCGCGAACGGCAAGCACTACATGGCGGGGTTCTCGCGAAAGCGCAGTGGCAGCATGTGGTTTCAGCTGACAATCGACGCATCCAGGCACTCGACAAAGAGATCCGTGCTGACGGCCTGTTCGCGCAATACACCAAGGACATCAAAGACAAGGTATTAAAAAAGAATGATGTGAAAATGGGGTTCCGATGGATGGATTTAGCTGAGGAATCCGGCTTCCCTCGTAAGTACGCTCACGACATGTATAGTCATTTTTGCAACTATGCGCACTCCGGCTTTGTGAGCGTGCTGCAGATTCGTGACGCCGCTCAGGCTGGGGACTATAAACAACTCGCTAGCGTCGCGATTTCCTTTTGCGCATTGCTGATGGGGCAAATCATCGACAACCATGCACGCCTGTTTTCACCTGTTAATCAGGCACTGCAGAATGATTCTGAAGCATTGGCTCTCCTTGAGCGTTGGCAGGCATTGTTGGGCCGACTCGGCACCCTGTATGGAGCTGAAGCACAACGCTCGCCCAAGGATAAAATCGAACAGCACCGCAATTAACCGCAGGGTGCGAACCCTAAATGCCAGCGTTGATAAGTGAATCTGAAAAGAAAAAATGCTCAGGTGGATATCTATGTTTAATAAAAAAACTCTGGCAATGCAAATCGACCAGGCATTCTCCGTTAGCGCCGTAGCCAAGTTGGTCGAGGCGGGAATACTAACGCCGAAAATTCGCAAGCAAGGCCCATTCGAGCTACCCGCTATCAGACCTGAATACAACTATTTCTGTCATTTGCTTGGTGAGGTGTTGAAGAATCTGCCAGAGCTTCCCGATTTTTCCGGAGATAAGAAGATTGCCGTGATGTCAGATTACGGTGGTGAGCACAGTGACGCGCTATATCAAACATACTCCTTCTTGTTCGTTGCTATGGATAAAACAGGACCATTCCAAGCGCGCATGCAGGAGTTGCGGCAAAAACATAAGATTTACCATCCGTACAGTGAGTTTAAATTTAAAGATCTAAGGTACGCCCCAAGAAAGCGTGCGCTACCGGAGTATCTGAGGTTGGTTGATACCTTGATCCATGGTGCACTCGTAACCGTGGCAATAGATCGAAAGATCGAGTCAGTTTTCGCGCCGTCGAAAGCTGCTGCAAAAAAAGAGATTACGAAGCAACTCCAAGATGGCGGATTTGGCACATGGAACTTTCAGACTGGCGAAAAATTACTTCGGATTCTTCACATTCTTTCAGCCTTCACCGCCGCTCTAACTCATGAACAACAGAGGTTGCTCTGGTATTCCGATAACGACAATATCAATGCCGATGGTCATGAGAGGTCTTTTTCTCACACTCAAAGTTTGTTCGGAAGTGTCGGCGCTATGTACATGACGCATGGTTTTGAAATTCTTGGTTTTGCGAAGTCGTTAGCTGATAAGAGTTTTCTGGACGATTTGTTGAGCGTACCTGATCTAGCTGCGGGAATTGTTCATGATCTGGTGACTTTCGACGACACGGGCGAAGATCCTCCTGGCGAGGATGGGAAAGTGGATGTACTGAAATGGATAGCTACATCATCTAAATTTCTAACTAAGATCCACCTACGCATTTCGCCGAAAAGTGACGGGACATATGAAGCTCATAATCTTACATTGGAGCCCAAATGGAGTGACCCTCTCGGGCTAGATAACGCCAGTCGATGAAGTGATGCGCTTGTCGAGCCTTCCCTTGACGAACGGCACCATGGCATCACGAGGATCCTAGTAGCAGAAGCTATGAGATAAGAACAAAATGGAAAGGATGAATCCCAATGAGGCAGCTTATTCCGTCCCCAGTAATTTCGGTAGTAGCAGATACCTGCGCAGCCAGAGAGACACATGCATCTCTCGACAGTCTTTTTGCCTACGCTGACGCGCCAGGAGAGCCGCCCGAGGGGAGTAAGCATGTAAAAACCCTTGAATGGCTCCGTCGTACAAATAAGGACCACTCCGTCGATCCGTTAGTAGTGCTCGGACGGCTGATCGAGAACTATATGGAGCAGCCAATTGGAACCTGGAATGATGGTTCGGATGCAAAGAAAATTGAAGCGATCCTGGCGCAATGCAAATTACGTTATGTAACTGGTGGAAGAGTCGTAGCCGCGCAGATGAGCGCAGCCGCATCTCGCACGCTCGAAACCTTGCTGAAGTCTTTCGACTATCGAGCCATTGACGAAGAGTTTTCTAGGGCGTTGGAGAACGTTCAATCGGAACCGCGTGAAGCGGTTTCGGCTGCGAGCAATATATTAGAGTCTTTTTGCAAGGTATTTATCGCAGAAAACTCGTTGGATCTGCCCGCCAAGCAAGACCTGAAACCACTTTGGACCGTGGTTCGCAAGCACTTAGGATTCGATCCATCGGCCATTGCCGATACCGACCTGCAGACTATTCTAACTGGTATGCTTGCCACGGTTGAGGGCATCGCAGCATTGCGTACTCATGCCAGCTCAGCGCATGGCGCTGGCGTTACGTCCTACCGCATTGAGCCCCGTCATGCTCGACTCGCCATCCATGCTGCACACACTATTACCTTGTTCGCACTGGAGACCTGGGAAAAGCGGCGAAAGAGTGCAGGCTAATTGTTTCGCAAGATCACCACATGCGCTGGTCGGCCACACAAACAGGCACCAGGGCTGATGCTGCAAGTTAAGCGCCAACAAGGGAAAAGCCTGATGCAAATCGGAAAACTATAATTCCATGAATCCACTACGTGAGCGCATTCGAGAAGAACGAGAAATTTTCCGCATGACGGGGCCACGCGCATTCCGGCGGAAGCGATTTGTTGCGAAGAAAGATCTACGTCCTCTTCGGGTCGTAATTCGACGATCAATGCCTTTGAAACCCAATCCCAAGTGGGACGCCGTACCCAACATCCATAAGGCGGCTTAGTTACATTTTTCCAGAATCCCGTCCGCCCCCTAATGGTGAAATTCTCGGCGGCCACTTGGGAAGGCTGCTGATCAAGGAAAAATCTCAACCGCATTACGGAGTAGTCGTGAAAATTTCTGAACTTACCCGCCGCGACATTATTGATGCCATGTCCGTCGAGAAGGTTAATTGGTGTGGCCGTCTGGAAGAATCCGGATTCCTCTCGCGGATATACGACCTGTCGGCGATGCCTTCAACGGACCCGCGATTCGCCGACGCAGCCGGTGACATCTGGCAGCATCGAGTCAATAACTTCGACTGGGACGACGACTGGATTTTTTACGACAGCCGCTTTAACTTGGCCCACGGCGACGATGAGACATTCCTCCGCTTCCTTTGCGAGACCTTGCATCCTGTGGTTCGCTCCGACCCTACTGAAGTCGAGCGGATCTTGCAGATGTTTAACCAATATCTTCAAAATGACGGTTTTCAGCTTGTCGAGAAGACTAGGATGTCTGGGAGGCCAATTTTCGTAGGTCGTGATGTCGGCCTACTCCAGACGCCTGGTATCGCAGCCGCCCGCGAAGCTCTCGTTATTGCTGATCTTGGATATGTCGCCCAGCAGATCACCAGGATGGAGTCTTCCGTAGTCAATGACCCCAGCTTGGCAATCGGCACGGCAAAGGAGCTCGTCGAAACTTGCTGCAAGACGATCCTCGAAGAACGTAGCGTTGCTTTTTCAAAAAATGCAGACATCCCCGAACTGGTAAAGCTGGCGGTCAAGGAACTCGATCTCACCCCGGCGAACATCCCAGATCAAGCCAAGGCTGCCGATACCATCAAGCGGCTGCTCAGCAATCTAGCCACAATCACCCAAGGTGTGGCAGAGCTTCGCAACCACTATGGGACCGGTCATGGCAAGGCTGCTGGAGCGAAAGGGTTACAGGCTCGCCACGCAAGGCTCGCGGTCGGCGCCGCGTCGACCCTGGCAGTCTTCTTGGCGGAGACTCATTTGGATCGCGGCAGCTGAGCGCATTTTGGGCGCAACTGAGGAAAGACACCTGGCGTGGGCAAGCTGGCGCACCACAGATCTTCCTACGGCCCGCTAGACGGGCCAGTGGCGTTCCAAAGGTAGTGCCATTTAAGGATATTGTCCGGCTCCTTCGCGGAGAATATCCGTGTGTGTGCAAGTGCTCGACATCAAGCGCCACGCCGGCGCGTAGATCTCCGGCGAGTGATCTGAATATCACGGCCTTATCGAAGTGTCCTGAGATCCCTCTTAGTGCCTTGCGCGCCTCAGGGTTTAGCTGGTGAGTTGAGTCGTAAAATTTGGCGTAACGGGCGACCATTCCCCAGCCTTCAGGTGCGAACAATCGCACGTTGGCTGCCTTGGGTGATGGCGAAGTATTGATTGTCATAGATGCCAATTCTCACGACGGAGAAATTGATTGAATATACTAAACTCGAACATTCAAGAAAATTAGTAGCTGTAATCGAATCAGAAATTCAGGAGCTCTGTTCGGCAGTTGATTGTACCCGCTAGGTCGTGCATTGCCTCTTCAGGAAGACGAGCCGAGGGTTCCCTCAACATCTGATGGGACAATGGGCTTGGGCCGCTCATATGGCCGGCTCCAGATTTTTTGCTCACGAATAGGGGATCAGGTGGACCCAAAGAAAACAAGTAAGACTGCGAACGACGGCCAGCACCCGAGTGATACGCTGAGGAAGGCCTCTGACGCAGTAACTGCGCTCAACATATCCCTCCCGAAACTAGATCTCAATTTGACTCCTTTCTCTGAGCTGGCCAAGCTCTCCAAGCTCAATTTTCCGTCACTTCCAGCCATTGACAATCTCGCTCGCGAATGGAAGATGCCTCTTGCTGTAACGGCGTTCTCCAATCATCTGGGTCTTGATCACCTTCTGCCGACCGCGTATTTAAACGCACTGCCTGCCCTAAAATTTCCTAGCCTGTCGCTCCCCAGCCTCGATTGGACCAACCTCAATGAGCGGTATGAGCAAACACTGAGATTCGCTGCACTCAACAATTGGTTTATCCAGCCTGAGACCGGGATTTCTTTCCTCAGCCAAATTGAGAAGTGCAAAGCGGATGTGACGACCCTGGATCTGCTCTTTTCCAAGATGACGCGAGAATTAGCTTCAGACATTGAATCCCGCCTGCTCAAGGACCATCCTCGCCATGCAGCTCAAATCGCAGAGTTATTCCGACTGCACAAGGAGGGACGCTACATCTCGTCAATCCCACTTACGTTGGTCGTGGCTGAAGGCATTGCACACGCTGTCTCAAACAAGTCCATTTTCAATCTTTCAAAAAACGCTCCGGAAATTGCATCATGGCTCAAGACAAAGGATCTGAGCTCGATGGCCAAAGCTTTTTTGGCCTCATTCGATGAGCAATTCCCGATGAGTAAACCCAGGCCCGGAAAGCTTTCACGCCACAAGGTCTTACACGGAATCGATCCAGACTATGGGACTGAATTGTTTTCTCTGCAGGCTATATCGCTTTTGGGATTCGTGGGCTGGGCGTTTGCGTGCGACGGACTAGTCACCGACTCTCGTGCCGAAGAGTGAGGCTGCCAGCGAAATGTTTTAACCATCTCTGGCATTTAATTCAATTTCCGCAAAACTTCCAAGATCCCGGCCTGCAATTCGACCACAACCGCAAACACAATGCGCAACCGCAGCCCACTACTGCGGCGAGGCATCTAAAGTCGCCGTGGCGCGCTGCATGGGACCTATCTCGCGCACGATCGCCAGCCGCAGCTCGGCCTCGGCAATGTGTCCTTATCTCGGCTGGCTGCGAGGGGGGGGCGATTCAGCGCGGGGATTCAGAAAGAAAATATACGGCCCACTACCAATACATTGGAAAATCTTTTCTAATCAATGGCTTATCGGGTTTTTGGCCAAAATTTCAGGAATCCCGGCCGACCCTCTATTTCGGGATCTGCGAGCGGATGGCAAAGGGCCCGTCGGCGCCGTGGCGATACTGACCATGGGAAAGAGTGGGGCACTGAAGGTGTCGAATGCTCTCAATGGCCTGGGTGTTAATCAGGGAAAAACTGTTCGCCACAAGCTATTGTTTGATGAGGCAGAGGCGTTGCTGACCTCGCGCCTAGCCGCCTTCTTGCTTGAACCAAAACAGGAAGATGCGGAGTCGCTCGATATTGCGACGTGCATGGAGTTGATCGCTGCGGCGCGGCGCTCGACCGGTGGCGCGAAGGCAGCTGTCGACAAGCTAATGCAGCAGGCAACCAAAATCCGGGCAGGCAAAGCGGTGAACATTAAGCTGGTCATAGCTTTGCGAGAAATCCTGGCGCAGTTACGTGACCATGGCTTAACGGGGGATCCGGCGGCTGACTGGCTACAGGTGAAGCATTTTCTACGCGCTAGCGGCCGCGAGGAGTTGATTCGGAGCGCTTTGCAGCTCGATTACCTCGTCACCTTCCGGCGAGGCCAACGTATCGCGGCTGCGTTATCGGACGAGTGGTTGCGCGATGGTACCTACACTCGCGCACGCGCCGCACTGGATGTTGCTCTGTCGCAAGAACAACTTTTGGACGGAGTCGCAGAACCACCTGGTATCCAGGTCATGAATGTGCACAAGGCCAAAGGAAAGCAGTTCGACGGCGTGATCTTTGTGCGCGAGATGCGCCAAGCAGATGATGGGCCGACATCGTCCTTCATCTGGCGGGGAGACGCCGCGCCGTATGGACAAAGCCGCCGCCTGGTTAGAGTGGGCATCACCCGCGCACGCCGACGCTTGTTGATTCTAACGCCGGCGTGGCCGGTCTGCCCGCTGCATCGTTGGGAAAGACTATGATGGCTGAGCTCAGATAGAGGTCCCGTCGGGATTCGCGAAGTTTTTGACTAATATAGCCAGGCTGCGCGCGAACTCGACATTTCAGAGCAACTTGTATATCAACTCATCAATAGCGATCTGGTAGACGCAAGCCTAGATAGGCTAGGGGCCATAGCAGTGCGGTCAGGCCTGACTGTTGAGCTAAAACTGCTATAGAAAGACTGATTCCTTGCGCGTCACGTCATTGGTTGAGCGTTGAAAACCTGAATGTCTGCGCTCAAATTGACTGACACTTCGATTGGGGTAAGTCGGGGTGGCTGCTCCTACTTTACAAAGTTAGTACTTAAATATTTACAAAGTTAGTACTATGGACGTTAGCCACGGTCGTGAACATCACACTACATGAGGTTCGGTTTTACATAATACAAATTATGCGAATTTAAATGTATCCAAGTTTCCCCGCTCCTGCGCCGAGGATCTGCTCAGGCTTCCATAGCGGTCCGGAGCAATCCATATCGGCAGCCGCTGCACCATTGCCTCGCCTGCGAGGATAATGTATTTTCAGGCCACCGGCTGTCGCATCCGGTCTTGCAGCCTGCGCGGGGCCGGCATCACGCCGGCGCGTGCAGTGTGAATGTGGCGCTGATAGTCACTGACGAACTGCTCGAATTGCTCGCGCTCCAGCGGGTGCGAGATGAAATAACCCTGTAGCACATCTACCTGCATGGCAGAGAGAAGATCGAATTGCTGCTGTGTCTCCACGCCCTCCACTACCACCTGGTAACCGAGGTTGCGCGCCATCTGCAACAAGGATTCCAACACCGCACGTTCGCGCGGGTTGGCCACGATATGCTCAATCAGGGAGCGGTCCAGCTTCAGGCTGGTGGCCGGGATGTTCTGTAAATAGGCAATGTTGGAATAGCCGGTTCCGAAATCATCGATGGCAATGTGCGGCCCCAGACTGCGCACCGATGCCAACATCTGCAAGGCTTTCTGATCCGCCATGAGAATGCTTTCGGTGCACTCGATCTCCAATGTGTCTGGCGCGACCCGATGCAGCTTGCACAGATTGGCGATCCGTTCGGCCAGGTCGGTTTCCAGGAAGTTCTTGCCAGAGAGGTTGATGGCCAGACTTGTGAGCAAGCCTATGCGCGTCCAGAGACCCAACTGGCTGATTGCGGTCGTCATGACCCAGTCACTGAAGGGGCGAATCAGCCGGGTCTTTTCGATCAGGGGAATGAACTCGCTTGGGGAGATGTCGCCCAGATCCGGATGATGCCAGCGCACCAAGGCCTCGGCAGAGGATAGTTCCTCCCTGATCAAATCAAGCTTGGGCTGGAAAACCAGCCGCAGATGGTTTTGCTCAATCGCTTCCGGGAAGTCCTGGATCAGGCGGAATGAACGCTGAGCCATTGCATCTTCCTGGCGATCATAGGCTGCCCAGATCTGGTTTCGCGCGCAGGCCACGTGGGCCGCTGACAGTGCCTTGCGATAAACCTCGGCGGGCTTCTCATGGGCGGCGAACTCGACGTAGCCCCCGTAGCCATGCAGCCGCAGCGGAACCTGGCGTGATTTCAGCCGCGACTGCAGAATATCGAATCCGCCATGCAGGATGTCGATGAAACTCTCGGACTCGCCACGGCTGACCAAGACGAATTGTCCGGCGCCAAAATGATAGACGTCGGCATGCGCATGGAAGGTTTCGCTGATGACCAGCGCAATCTTTCGCAGAATGTCCTCATAGACCTCGACGCCGAAGGTAGTCACGATCTCGAAGCCGGTCTCGGCCCGAGGTATCTCCAGGTGAGCCATGATGCGGGGCGCCGGGATCTCTTGCGGAGCAAGGGCGATATCGTCTGCAAGTTGATGACGGTTGGGTAAACCGCTCACCGGATCAACCCGGGCCACTGCCTGCCGCATGGCCATATCCTGTACGACCAGCGAGGCAAGTTCAGTCAGCCATTCTCGTTCGGCAGAAGCAAATTGGCGTGCCTGGCCATGCATGATGCAGAGCACGCCGATGAGATTTGCCTGGGCGCCGCGCAAAGGTACCCCGGCATAGAAGCGTATCCCTCCCGCATCCGGGGTATGCATCCAGGCGGCCAGGCCAGGGTCCTGCAGGATATCTTCCACCACAAGCATCTGGCCGCTCTCGACGATATGGGAACAGAGGGCTTTGGCCCAAGGCGGTACCGATGGCGTGCTGCCCGTCATGCTGACCATGGGCGGGTCGACCAAGGTGAGGACGCAGTCGCTCACCTTGAAGGAGGCTGCGACCAGCTTGGTGATGGCTTCGAAATTCCTGAACATAATTTTGCTGCCTTGGCCGCACGTGCCTGGCGCAGGCGTGTTGGTATCCATGTTCATATTCCCTCTGGCATGTCGGATCTACGGAGCTGGCATTGCTTCGCCGGCATTGTTCAACGGAGCAATGCGCGGCGTTCGCGTTTTCGGCCGGGGTATGGGATGCATGAATGGATGGCCCCGGCCGCCTGAGCAAGTCAGCAATTTCCCCGTGGAGATACTTCTGGAGGGATGGGCCGCTCCACCCAGCGGCCTCGAATTATGGATGTTTACAAACATCTAATTGACCTAATAATAGCAGACAGTATTAATAAAGGATATTAAAATCAAGTCGAGTTAATAGAGCGGAGTGTTGAGTGAAAGTCACGAAAGCCAAGGTTGCGGAGAATCGTGCTGCCCTGCTCGAGGCGGCCATCCATCTATTCCAGCAAAAAGGATTCGATGGCACCAGCGTGGCGGAGATCAGCGCCCGTGCCGGCTTGACGCAGGGTGCGTTCTACGCCCAGTTTGCGTCCAAGGCGGCCATCGCCCAGGAGGCCTGTCGGGAGTCCTTGAATCATCGTCGCGAGGGTTGGCTCGCCGTTCGGGGAAAGGGCCATGATGATTTGCTGGCATACATGGAGCTGTATCTTTCCTGGCGGCATCTCGACAATGTCAGCAAAGGGTGTGCCCTCTCGGCACTGGCGGCCGAGGGACCGCGCGTCGGCGAGGCGGTCCAGCAAGAGTTGACGTTCGGCTACAACGAGTTGGTAACGCTGCTGGCAGAAGCTTTGCCATTGAAGGACGCTCAGCAGGCCAGGAGCAGAGCGATGGTGCTGATGGCCTCCATGACGGGTTGCCTGACCATGGCGCGCGCCGTCCGGGATCTCCACCCGGAGATGGCCGAGCAGATCCTGGTAGCGGCGCGGCGCGAGCTGCGGCACCTGGCCCTTAGCCCGTAAGACTTGCGCTGTACTCCCGCGATGGAAGCACGGGCGAGCGTGGCGCATCAGGCCAGGCTCTGGTTAATCTCTGGTTAATAATCGAGGCCATCGCACTGGCCGGCATGAAGCAACGCAGCGCGCCCAATATCGATGCATGCAAAAATGATGTACATCATCTATTTTGCTTGTTTCTTCTGCTCCGTATCGTCGGCGACATACTGCTTTCAGAGGGCCAGCGTAATGGACGGCGATATCGCATGCGACACGCACGCCGCCAGGAAGCTGGCACGCGTAGCGTCGGTGAGGCAGGTATCGAAGTGCATCGCATGGCCTTCACTGTAGCGCATCACACAACTCCCGCAGTTGCCAGTCTCGCAGGACGAAGGCACCTCCACGCCCCCGTTTCGTAGAGCATCCAGCAGGCGCTGCCCGGGTGCCACGTCGAGCTGGCGTCCGGACGATGCCAGCGTGACCCGATAGCCGTCATGCTGACCCGAAGCTGCCGGTGGAGCAAACGCCTCCACATGCAGGCGCTGCTTCGCCGATCCCGGCATGGCCTGCTGCAATGCGCTTACCATCGCCTGCGGACCGCAGCAATAGACATGCGCATCCTCGGGTAGCGCCGCCACGATGGCCGGCAGATCCAGACGTCCCCTGCCCTCGCCGCTGACATGCAGGTTCAGGTCCGTGCCGCACAGCGCCCGCAAGGCATCGACAAAGGCGGCTTCTTCGGGCCGACGGCAGGTGTAGTACAGACGGTAGCGTTGCCCGCTTCGGCGAAAATGCGCGATCATCGACAGAAATGGCGTGATCCCGATACCTCCCGCGAACATCACGTGCAGACCGTTCCCGTTGGCCGGCGGGTAACTATCCTGCGGCAGTGAGGTGGCGATCACATCGCCCTCCTGCAGCGTCTCGTGCAGCCAGCGCGAGCCGCCCCTGCCGTCGGCCTCAAGCGCCACCGCGATGGCATAGCTGTGATCGTCTCCGGTGGGACACAACGAATACTGGCGCATCCTGCCCCCAGGCAGGTACAACTGCAGATGGCCGCCAGCCGGCGCCGGCGGCAAGGCACTGCCATCGATGGATGCCAGCAAGATGGACTTGATACGCGCGGTTTCGTATTGAATTCGTTCCACCCGCAAAGGCAGCCGCCCCTCGGCGCGGGCTTGCGCAATCACGTGGGCCGCTGTCACGCCCTCCTGGCCCAGGCGCGATTGCCAGTCCTCGGTCTGTTCGCGTTGCAGGCGTTGTGCAAACAGATTGCGCAACAGCGGCGCCAGCAACGGCAGTTCAGCCAGTTCACGGATGACCGCCAGATTGCTGGTATCGACGTAGAGGTGATGCTGGATGCGCGCCAGCGGCCACTGCGGGCAGGGCCGCTCTGCCAGTTGCAGCGTGTCGCGGGGGACAGCCGAGATAAAGCAAATTTTCGGATATAAGCGAAAAAGTAATTTGTGAGGGCCTTATTATTGCCACTTGTTATAAAGAGCCTCCAAAAGCGCAAGGAAAAGCCGAAGTTGGCCGGCTCTTCTTGCGAGCCAGCCAAGATAACGAAAAATTTCGGATGTCAGCGTAAAAGTAACTAAGATGCCCTATGGATGCTGGCTGGGTACGGCGTCCCACTTGGGATTCGGTTTCAAAGGCATTGATCGTCGAATTACGACCCGAAGAGGACGTAAATCTTTCTTCGCAATAAATCGTTTCCGCCTAAATGCGCGCGGCCCTATCATGCGAAAAATTTCTCGTTCTTCTCGAATGCGCTCACGTAGTGGGTTCATGGAATTATAGTTTTCGATTTACATCAAACTTTCCCGGTGTCGGTGCTTAATTCACAACATCATCCCTTGTGCCTGCACTCTCAAACGCCGCACACTGCTCCGCGAGTGGGCATCGCCGACCGCCAGGAGATGCCTCATAGTGTCGCGTCCCGCAAACACCACTATGAAATGAAAGATCAGGTAACGGAGCGACATGCCGAAAGTAAAATCGCCCTTCAAAGATGCCGCAGATCTGCATTACTGGTTCTTGCCGGAGTTGACTATAGAGATAGTGGAAAACCTCCCCAATAAATTGATTTATGCTGGCAACTAGAGTTTCTAATCGCTGGAATATATCTGGAATCTCCAATGATTGCCCGTCTTGCGAGAGTCCGTCATGGGAGTAAGAGATGGTACTACCTTCGGATGCGCGGCATATGCCTATGTCGCTATGCGTAAGCGCATCCCTCATGTGAAGTAGCTGCCAGTACCAATGAGCGTTTGCAAAGGCCTGCTCCAGCTCCGGCGGAAGGCCAGTTAGCTGACCATCACGAACCCGCTGAAACATTTTTCGTGTTGAATCCGGGAATCCTCGACATGTCTTCCTGAAGAGGCAATGTACTATTTGCCGAGCACAATCAACTGCCGAATATAGCTCCTGAATTTCAGACTCGATTACGGCTGCCAATTTTCTTGAGTGTTCAAGTCCTGTGTATCCGTGCGCATTCAAGTATTCCACATCAAGAAGTGCGCCGGCGCGCAAATCTTCGGCAAGTGACCTGAATATTCTTGCCTTATCGAAGTGTCCTGAAATTCCTCTCAGTGCTTTACGAGCTTCGGGACTTAGTTGATGAGTGGACTCGTAGAACTTGGCGTAACGGGTGACCGTTCCCCAGCTTTCAGGCGCGAACAATCGCACATTGGCTGCCTTAGGAGGTCGCGAAGGATTGAGTGACATAGATAATTCGGACCGTAGCCGGTTCGTTATGTAAGGCTGCGAACACGAAACGCGTGTATGACATTCCTCGCCTCTTGGAGGATCTCCGCATAAATGTCTGCGGAAGACTCCCGAATTTTCTCAATTACACGCGGATGTTCCTCTGTGCTAACTGTAAATTCGATTACCCCAAATCGGTTTGCAATCTCGGCGACCGATGCTTTACCCCAGGAATCCTCGGCCATTCCATCAGGATGAAGAACTACACTGTGGAAATACCCTACTTCATTGCGCTGAGTACCTTCAAATAGAGGCGTGAATTTTACTGCCAGGAGAGCGGCAGGCTTCAGGCCAGTAAGTTCATGCATGGCTTCCGCATATGCGGCGCAATTACCAAAGGTGTATTGCGCTGCATTGTAGGCGGGGATATAAGGTTCGATACGCGGCGGAATAGCTGCAAGGTAGTGAGGATTTGCCTTAATTTCTCTGGTCGCACGCGCAATTAACGCCTCATTGGGTTGGCTTCGCAAAGGCAAGGAAGAGAGTTTCGTTTCGTCGTAATAGCGCGTATAGACACCTCCGTTTCCAAATCCGCGCTTGCGGACGATTTTGGAAAGGATGCCTTCATTGAATTCAATAATATTCTTGACGCCTCGCACGTCAAAAATCCGGTCGTGATTGTCTGCGACATATACCCTCAACGCCGTGAGCTGATCGAGTGGTATATCCTCACGTCGTACCGTTGACGTTGACCACCAATCCACGTGCAGAAGCCAACCGGTAAGTCTGGCTAGCGCTACCGCAAAATTAACGCAATCCTCGGCCTCCCACTCTTCGATAGAGTGCGCAGCAAAGGCGGCGCGCTGTTTGATCTTCGCTTGTCCCATTTGTATTCCTTGTTAATGACTGAGTAGCAAATCCTTACCTGTGTGCCATTCTAAATCTGCACAATGCATCCACGGCGGAGTAAAGTGCGATACCTGACAAGTAGTCTGTGGCCAGATTACGGCACTGCCTTTGCAATGTCGGCAGCTTCGTCGACGAGGGGCGCAGCGTTGCTCAGGGTTGATCTAGGGCTGGTGGTGTCTTCGGGATGAGACGTTCCAACATTTCTCGATGGTAAGGGTCGGGTGAATCCACATAGCGCGAAGCCGAACCGACGTTCTTCCAACCCACATACTCCATCAGCGCCTGCATTTCCCAACCATTGGCACTGGCCCAGCTAGCAAAGCCTCGGCGCAACGAGTGCGAGCTATAGAGGTGTACATCCGCGACTCCGGCGGACTTCAATATCCGGCGGAACAACGGGATGATGCTGGCTGCATTGACGGCTCCCCCGCTGATCGTGCCCCATCGATCGATACCTCGAATGACGGCGCCTGATTTGAGGCCGCTGACAGCCAGCCAATCAAGGTAGGCCGCTACCGGGCATAGCTTCGATAATGCCGGCGTCTTGTAGGTGGTGCCCTTAAGGCTTCTATCGGTCTTCGTTCTCGGGAGATAGATGGTCATGCCTTCGCCGGCCACGGCGTCGATGCGCTCGATTTCCAGTCGTGCCAGCTCATCGCTGCGAAAGCCGCGCCAAAATCCAATGAGTAACAGCGTCTTGTCGCGTGTGTGGCGGAGCAGTTCACCGAAGCGGCCCTGTTGCCTCGCCTGCTCGCGCTGCTGTTCCAGCCAGGCGCACGTCTGCTCAAGCGCCTCAAGCTGCAGCGGCTTGGCCCGCTTTTCTTGCGCGGGATGCAGTTCCTGGATGCCGCGCAGCATCTTGCGCACCACGGGTGCCTTGGTCGGGTCCGGAAAGCCTTGGTCGACGTGCCATTGACCCAGGGCAGAGATGCGTTGTTTCAGGGTGTTGTGCGCCAATACGCCTGCATAGGCGGCCAGGTACCGCACGATGCTATCAGCGGTGGCCGGCAAGAAGCCACCCCATTCAATCTCGAAATGGTTCACTGCGGCACGGTAGCTTTTGCGGGTGTTGTCCCGGGTGGCGGCGCGCAGGTAGTCGTCAATCTGGATCATCGTGCTTAAATCTCAAAAAGGCGGCATTACAGGTGGATGGAGTCGGATGAGGCCAATTTTAGCCTATCAGGCGACATAACGAGTCAATATTTAATCTGTAAATCTTACCAGAACACCTCGAAAAGCTCTTCTAATTTAGTATGTAAATACGTATTATGTAATCCATTATCAAAAACAAGGATCGCTATGGCACGCACCGGCTTATACAAATCGGAGGTCAAGAAGGCACGCGACACGCTGCTGGCCATGGGACGACGCCCCTCTGTGGATGCCGTACGCATCGAGTTGGGCAATACCGGGTCGAAGACCACGATTCACAAGTATCTCAAGGAATTGGAGGAAGAAGACGGCGCAACGGCGGTGCCATCGCGTACGATCAGCGAGGCCTTGCAGGATCTCGTGGAACGGCTTGCCGCGCAGCTCCAGGCCGAAGCGGATGCGCAGGTACGCTCTGCCAAATTTGAAGCCGATTCCACCACAGGCCGCTTGCAGGCTGAATTGGAGACCTTGCGTATGACGGCGGCCGACTTGTCAACGCGATTGGCAAAGGCCGACGCTGCGCGACTACATGAGATCCAAGCTCACGAGCACACTCGTGCTCAGTTCCAGGAGCAGACGGCCGCAAACCGCGCGCTTGAGGTGCAAGTGCGCGCCCTTCAAGAGCGCCTTGTGGAAAACGAACAGCACCGCCACTCTTTGGAAGAAAAACACCAGCATGCCCGGGAGGCTCTTGAGCACTACCGAACGGCAACCAAAGAACAGAGAGAACAGGATCTGCGGCGCCATGAGCAGCAAATTCAGACCTTACAGGCCGAGTTGCGCCAGCTCAGACAGGAGGCCATCGTCAAACAAGAGGAAGTGACCCGCGTTAACCAAGAAGGCGTGCGACTCGTAGCGGAGCTGTCGCATGCACAGCAAGCGCTCTATGAGCAACGCAGTGTCGCAGCACGACTTCAGCAAAAACTAGACACGCTACAAGAGGTGGCAAATCGAAATCAGATGCTGGAATCCCAGTTGGCTGATCGAACCGCTGTCAACGAGCAGCTGCAGGCGAGCTTGGCCCATGCGGAGCAAGAAAATGTGACGGCAGCCCAGCTGCTGCAAAAAGCAGAGATCGAACGTGCGGCACTACAGGCAAAGCTGGAGGCACATGAAAGCCTTAGTGCCGAATTGCGCGCTCATTTGAGAGACCCCGGCCCGGGACCTCGAAAAAATAGGCAATCAGAGTCTTAACGACCTTTTCAAGCTGACGCTTAGCCTCTTGCTCCGCGCAGGCGCAGCGCGTTCGCGATCACAGATACGGAGCTCAAGCTCATCGCCAAGGCCGCCAACATCGGTGACAGAAGTTGCCCTGTAAAGGGATAAAGCACGCCTGCAGCCAGGGGAATGCCCAAGGCGTTGTAGAGAAAAGCAAAGCCCAGATTCTGACGCATGTTGCGCACGGTTTCTACCGACAATCCTCTCGCGCGTGCGATGGCCCGCAGGTCGCCCTTCACCAGGGTGACATGAGCGCTATTGATCGCCACGTCGGTGCCCGTTCCCATGGCAATCCCGACATTTGCCTTGGCCAGCGCCGGAGCATCGTTGATTCCATCGCCCGCCATCCCGACGATCTTGCCTTCGGTCTGGAAACGTTCTACGAGCGCGAGCTTGTCTTGAGGCTTGACCTCACCATAGACCTCGGAGATGCCGAGCTTTCCGGCAACAGCTTTCGCCGTGGTTGTGCCATCACCGGTGGCCATGACCACCGTCAGCCCGGCTTCTTTTAGGCTAGCCAGCGCTTCCCGTGTAGTTTCCTTCACGGGATCAGAGACCGCTAGCAGCCCCAAAAGCACGCCGTTTCTCGCTAGATACATCACGCTGGCACCTTCGGCACGCAAAGCTTCTGCTTCAGCCAGCAGCGGTGTCGAAGAGACGCCTTCAGATTCCATCAGCGTGGTATTGCCCAGCGCCATCCGTTCGCCGTTGACCACGCCTCGAACACCTATTCCACTGGAAGATTCAAAGCTGCTGGGTGTCATCAAGGAAAGCTGGCGCCGGCGTGCCTCGGCAACGATAGCGTGCGCTAGTGGATGCTCACTTCCCTGGTCGAGGCTTGCCGCCAGTTGCAACACTTCCGTCTCTTGACTGCCCGGTGCGGCGACTATCCGATCGAATGCTGGCTTTCCTTCCGTCAGGGTGCCAGTCTTGTCGACGATGATCGTATCGAGCTTTTTCATGCTCTCGATGGCCGCTGCGTCTCGGAACAGGATGCCTTGGGTTGCGGCACGGCCAGTGGCGGCCATGATGGACATGGGCGTAGCCAGTCCCAGCGCACACGGGCAAGCGATAATCAGGACCGCAACCGCGTTAACAAAGCCATAGACCCAGCTAGGTTGTGGTCCAAAGAATCCCCAACCTAGAAGCGTCAGTACAGCAATGCCGACCACGATCACGACAAAGTAACCGGCGACGACGTCCGCCAACCGCTGCATGGGCGCGCGTGAGCGCTGGGCTTGGGCGACCATCTGAACGATCTGCGAGAGCATGGTCTGCGACCCGACCTTCTCGGAGCGGATGATCAGGCTTCCGCTGGCATTGATCGTTGCTCCGATAACCTTGTCACCAGGCCGCTTGGTCACGGGTACCGGTTCGCCAGTCAACATCGACTCGTCAATGGCACTCTCTCCCTCAACGACCACCCCGTCAGTAGCGACTTTTTCGCCTGGTCGGACCCGTAGCAGGTCTCCAATGTGAACGTTACTCAAGGGGATATCTTCTTCCGTACCATCTGCAGCGATCCGTCTAGCTGTTTTAGGTGCCAAGCCGAGCAGTGATTTGATGGCGGCAGAGGTCTGCGAGCGCGCCCGTAGTTCCAGGATCTGCCCCAGCAGGGTCAGTGAGATGATGACGGCCGCGGCTTCGAAGTAGACACCGATCCGCCCGTGTTCCATGAAGGCCTTGGGGAATAGCTCGGGGAAGACGGTTGCGACCACACTATAGCCATAGGCCGCTACCACGCCCGTGCTGATCAGGGTCCACATATTGGGACTGCGGTGGACGATCGAGTCGACACCGCGGGTCAAGAACGGCCATCCGGCATACAGGACCACGGGCGTACCGAGCGCGAGCTCGATCCAGCTTTGACCGATCAGGCCATGTGGGAATAGGCGACCGCCTGCCATGGCCAGTACCGTGACAAGCACCGTCAACGGCAACGTGAGCCAGAATCGGCGCTGGAAGTCCCGCAGCTCAGGGTCGTCCTCTTCTTGTTCTGATGGTAGCAGCGGCTCCAGGCTCATCCCACAGATGGGACAATTTCCAGGCGACGCTTGCCTGACTTGTGGGTGCATGGGACAGGTATAGATAGCCCCATCAACCGGCGCGGTGCTCGCCTCGGGCTTTGATGAATCTCCGACAAATGCGGCTGGATTTGCACGGAACTTGCCCATGCACTTGTCACTGCAGAAGTAAAAGTCTCTCCCGCCGTGTTCAATCCTCCGGTATGGATCGGGAGCCACCATCATGTGGCAAACCGGATCAGTCTGGCTTTTTTCCGGGGGCGATCCCGCTTCAATGGCTGGAACTGGTGCGGCGTGATGATCGTGGTGGTGTTCATCCATAGTTACTGCTCTCCCGTGTCAGGCATACCCAGCAGGTAACGTGAGGGACACATGAAGCGCGCCCTCACGTCGTCAGCGGCTTACTTCGACGTTGGAATTTCCATACAGTCCATCATCATCTGCATGGTCATCTGCATCATGTCCATTTGCTTCTGCATCATCGCAGGGGACGGCAGCGATTTATGCTCCGCCCTGGCTGCCATCATGCCTTGCATCATGGCCATACTGTCTTTCATCGTCTTCATGTGGTCCGCCATCAATTGGCGGCGCTCCTCAAAAGAAGCGGTGCTCATCATCTTCTGATGCATCTCGCGCATGGTTTTCATCTGACTATCCATCTGTGCCATGGAGGCACTTGCCGCAGCAGATTTTGCGGGAGATGCAGATGAAGCTGCCTCGGGATGATGTCCTTCATGCTCTGCTGCGTTTTGAGCCAATGCGGCAACCGAAAATGTTGCCATCGCGAGCGTGCCGATCAGGTGGGTGACGCGTTTCATGATTTCTCCTCAATTCGTTAGGAGGCATGCAAATCAGCAGCCTCTATATGAAGTCTAGTGAGCATAGAAAGACTGCAGGTGATGCAAGTCAAAGCTATGTGAAAACGCTGGTAAGCCCGCCACGGACGAAATGTACCCAGGAGCGCAGTAGCGATTAATTTCGTGAGAATTCCTTGCCGGCAAAGTCTAGCGTGACCAACTTTCCGTCCATCTTTCCCATCCCGGGTGAGTTGACGGGCATCCCTGGTACCGCGACACCTTTTGTCGATAGGGATGCGATGAGTTTGGCCACCGCTGGGGCCGGAACATGGCCTTCGATCACCTGGCCCGTTGCTTCGACAACGGCGGTATGGCAGGACTGAAGTGATTCAGGTACGCCCAGGCGCTTTTTGATCGCAGGCATCTCTTTGCTGTCCATGACATGGAGCCTGTAGCCGGCCTGGCTCATGTGTTCTGCCCAAGCCGTGCAGCAGCCGCAGTCTGGGTCTTTGTACACGGTGATGGCTTCCCCGGCCGCGTGCGCAGCAACAGAAGTCAGCGCGAGCAGGCTCGCCAGAAAGAACTTTTTCATCTTTATTCCTTTTACGATAAGGGGCAACGATCCGCCAGCATGTAACTCTCTGTCCTCCTTGGGATTGAACTTATTCGGTCATCGGACCCAAGGTGCCGAGCCAGGAGACCAGCGCCAGAATCAGGAACGCGCAACAGGTTTCGACGAAAAGGCTTCTGCGTAGAGCAGCAATCGCCGTGGCGTGTTTTCCCGAAACTTGGACTCGTTCCAACAACGGGCTTAAGCGGTAGCGATTTGCGGCAGCCAGGGCCAGCATCAAGCCGAACAGGCCGAGCTTGGCGATCAGTAATTGCCCGTAGGGAGAAGAAAAAAGCCCTGTAACGGTAGGGCCGACAATCAGCCAGTAGTTCAGCGCCCCCGTGATCACCAACGATCCAACGATCAGTGTACCCATCAGCGCAAAGCCATTGAGCGTTCGGCTGAGTAGGGAAACATCTGCGGGGTCGTTACCATAACGCAGAACCAACATCAGGATGAACGCTGCCAGCGCACCTACCCAGCCGCCAGCGGCTAGCAGATGGATGATGTCGGCAATCAAGTGAACCTGTCCCCGCGCACCTTCGTCCATGGCGCCGTGACCAGCCCAGGACAGCGTGGCCAAGGCGGTGCCTCCCGCTGCGCTCATCAGAACTGCGCTCGCGGTCGGCCGGACATTCGACAGTAGCGCAGCCATGATGGCCACGAGCAACATCGCCATGCGCAGACACCACGCCAAGCCAAAAGAGGTGTCGGTCAACATCATCTCGAACATGTGCTGTTCAATCGAGTTGATGTCAGTAGCGCCGGTCATCGCCTTGGCCATGAGCAGCATGCTCACCGCCGACAGCGCTAGCCCGATGGCGGCTGCACTTGTCGTCAGTACGACGAACTTCTTACCCAAGGGGGATGAACGCTCAGCCTGGCGCAGTGCATGCAGCTGAAACAGCGGCAGGCCAAAGACAAGCATCAAGTCCAGATACAGCGCAAAGCGCACCAAAACGGTCATCCCGTCCATTACCTGCTCACTTCACCGTGAAAGTAATCTTGCCGGTGATCGGATGGGTATCCGACGAGACCGCGCGCCATTCGATGCTGTACACGCCCGGCATCAACGGTTGGCTCGGGGTGATTACCATGGTCTTGGGATCATCCGAACCCGACACTTTGGCCGCCATCTTCATTGGCGAAGCATGGTTCATACCTGGCATGCTGGTCATCAAGAGGCTGGCGCCGGAGAACTGCTTGGAGAGATTTTCCGAGAAGTGCAGTTCGATCTTTTCCGGCGCACTCACTGTCGAGTTGTCTTCAGGGGTCGAGCCAAGCAGCTTCGGGTGAGCGAATGCTGCGGTAGCGAACGCGGCTGCAGCGATGGTGACGGCTGTTTTAGCGAACAGGGACTGGTAGGACATGGCGATACTCCTTGGAGATGTTGTGGAGGGTTAAAAAGGTGGAGACTTAGAACAAAACGCGTACGCCGGCCACGAGCCTGGTCTCACCGGCATTGCCGCCGGCACCACGTACGAAGCTGGCAGTACGGCCGAAACTCTGGTTGCGCTCAATTCCGACGTAAGGGGCGAATTGGCGGGAGAACTCATGGCGCAGCCGAACGCCATAGGCGGCGCTAGACAGGCCCCGTCCGATGCCAAGCTCAGGATCTTCTTTGCCGTACAGGTTGGCCTCGACGCGAGGTTGAAGCACCCAACGCTGGGTCAACAACACCTCGTATTCGGCCGCCAGGCGCAAGGCGGTCCGACCTTGCTCTCCAACGTAGCCTGTCGCCTCTACTTCAAACCAGTACGGGGCCAGTCCCTGGACGCCGAAGGCGAGCCAATTGCGACCAGGTCGATTGCTGCCGACGTCGACGCGAAGGCCGAGCTGGGTGTCCCAATAGGGAGTAATCGCATGGCTCCACAGCAATTCGGTCCGGGCATCACCTACGCGGCCTTGTTCGATATCGCCTTCGGCTTTGAGGTAGAACTTGTCATACGAATTGCCGATCCAGCCTTGGGTATCGTAGGCGACAGAATTCCCATTGCGGGTATGAACACGCTCCAGGCGATCCACCAGGAAGGAACCGAAGGAATGCATATCGGACATCATCAATGCGCTGGTGTCTTTCTGGGCATAGGGGCCGGTATTGAGAGTGTAGCCGTTGGAATAGCCATGGGGGTCTCGGGCATCTGCGGGCGCTGTCGAACTGGAGCCCATATCCATGCCCCCCATGTCCATCCCGCCGTGGTTCATGCCGGCGTGGTTCATCGCCCCATGATCCATTGGCACCGTCGGACTGGCGGTGCCGCCGTCCATGCTGTCCATGCTGTCCATGGTGGTCATCGCCGGCTGCGAGGTCGAGCCAGCTGCAGGCGCGGTATGGCCTTCGTGAGACTGGGCCAATGCTGCACTCATGCTTGCCGATGCAACGGCCAGCACGAGAATCTGAGTTGAATAGCGGGTAAGAGTCATTCTAGGTATGCCTTTCGGTGCAGGTCCTGGTTAGCTGACGACGACTTCACGGAACATGCCCATATCCATGTGGTACATGAGATGGCAATGCCAGGCCCAACGGCCCAAAGCATCCGCTGTGACCAGGAAACTGATGCGCTGGGCCGGCTGTACCGGAATGGTGTGACGTCGCGCGAGGAAGTCTCCGTTGGGCGTCTCCAATTCGCTCCACAGACCATGCAAGTGCATGGGGTGGGTCATCATGGTGTCGTTGTGCAGAATGACCCGCAGGCGTTCGCCATAGCGGAAATGAATGGGCGTCGACTTGCCGAACTCTAAACCGTCGAGCGACCAGGCGTAACGTTCCATATTGCCGGTCAGATGAAGTTCGACTTCACGCTCGGGGCCACGATTGTCCAGCGGGCCGCCAATCGTGTGCATGTCGGCCAAGGTCAGTACGCGGCGGCCATTGTTACGCAAGCCCACCCCTGGATCATCCAGATTGGTACGGGCACTATCGACCCGGGCGTCTGTGCTGGGACCATATTCGGTCTTGGCATGGCGCGCTTTCTTGCTGGGCACCTTCAGAGGATTAGCCGAGGCCATCTGGTGCTGGCTATGATCCATCCCCTGCATCGGTTGCGCCCCGGATTTGCCGTCCATGGAATCCATACTGTCCATGCTCGACATCGAGTCCATGCCGCTCATGGACGACATACCCGCCATCGCACCGTGATTCATGTGGCCCATGGCCCCATGATCCATGCCGGCCATGGAAGACATGTCGCCCATCATGTCACCCATGCTGAGCCACTCCGGTTTGTCGACTGCCGGCACCGGTGCTGCCAGCCCCGCACGCGTGGCCAGCGTGCCACGAGCGTAGCCGGTGCGCTCCATCGTCTGCGCAAACACGGTATAGGCATCTTCCTTGGGCTCGACGACCACGTCACACGTTTCGCCCGGGCCGAAGCGGAATTCGTCCACGCTCACCGGTTCGATGTCCACGCCGTCCACCTGCACCACCTTCAACTTCAATCCGGGAATGCGTACGTCATAGAAGGTGTTGCCAGATCCGTTGATACAGCGCAGGCGGACTTTCTCGCCAGCCTTGAACAATGCAGTCCAGTTGCCGGCCGGCGTGACGCCGTTAGCGAGGAAGGTCAGAACAGCTGCGGACAAGTCCCCCAAATCCGTGGGATTCATGCGCATCTCATTCCACATCGCACGATTATCCAAGGCAGCCTTCACGCCATCTTTGCGTGCATCGCGGACAAAATCCCCAGCCGTCACACGGTTCAGATTGTAGATATCCCCTTGTTTTTTGAGTTTGGAGAGTACTGACATCGGATTCTCATCCATCCAGTCCGAGAACAAGATCACGTGTTCTCGGTCGGCCAGCTTTTTGCCGGCGTCAATGGGGTCGATGACGATCGCACCATACATCCCGGTTTGCTCCTGCATCCCCGAGTGGGAGTGATACCAGTAGGTACCGCTTTGCTTTACCTTGAATTTATAGGTGAAGGTCTCTCCAGGGGCGATGCCAGCAAAGCTGATCCCAGGGACACCATCCATCTGGAACGGCAAGATAATGCCGTGCCAGTGAATCGAGGTATGTTCGCGCAGCTTGTTGGTGACGTTGATCGTGACCATCTCGCCTTCTTTCCAGCGCAAGGTTGGTCCTGGCAGAGAGCCGTTGATCGTCGTAGCGACGGTCTGCTTACCTGTGAAATTGACAGGCGTTTCTGCGATCACAAGGTTAAACACGTTACCTGTGAGAACGGGCGCTGCCGAGGGGCTCGCCGGGGCTTCGGCAGCTTGAGCCACCGCTTGCAGGGCACGCGACGACAGCCCCAGAAGGACACCTCCAGCGGCCAGCCCTTTGACAAAACGGCGACGGGAATTCAAAGGGAACGATGAGTTCGACATAGGATAAAACTCTCCGAAATGGGGATATGGCGCTGATGATAAGTAGCGCTGGCGATCAGTCGGATTACCCGCGCATTACATTCCTGTAATGATTGCGTCATCTTTGCGAACTCGACGTACCATGTATCCATCTTCTTATGTGTTCTCAAAATGAAACTTCTTGTGGTCGAAGATGAGCCCAAAACGGGCGAATACATTCAGCGTGGACTTACCGAAGCCGGGTTCGTTGTCGATTTGGCAAAAAATGGCTTGGACGGTTATCACCTGGCCATGACCGAGCCGTATGACCTGGTCATCTTGGATGTCATGCTGCCCGACGTGGATGGCTGGCGTATCGTCCAGTCCCTTCGTGATGCCCAAAAGACGGTCCCTGTCTTGTTCCTGACGGCGCGGGATAGCGTCTCCGACAGGGTCAAGGGGCTGGAAATGGGGGCAGACGACTATCTCGTCAAACCATTTGCCTTTTCTGAACTGCTGGCCAGGGTACGCACCTTGCTGCGCCGGGGTAGCAACGTGGTACTGCAAGATCGTTTGACGGTCGCAGACTTGGTGCTCGATCTCCCTCGACGCAGCGCCAGCAGAGGCGGCCGAAAGCTGGTGCTTACAAGCAAGGAATTCGCGTTACTTGAGTTCTTGGCACGGCGCCGTGGTGAGGTGCTACCTCGTTCACTGATTGCATCCCAGATCTGGGACATCAATTTCAACAGTGACTCGAACGTCATCGATGTGGCCATCCGGCGCCTGCGCGCCAAGGTAGATGACGGCTTCGATCACAAGCTGATTTTGACAGTACGAGGGGTGGGATACATTCTGGATGACGCTGACGCGCCCGGGAGCGCCGCGTGATTCGCCAACGGTCCCTGACCGTTCGTCTCACCGCGCTGTTTGCCCTAGCATCTACGGCTGTGCTGGTGGGCCTTGGGCTGCTCATTATGTCCACCGTGGCCAAGCACTTTACCGACCAGGACGAGCAGCTGCTAGAAAAGGAGCTTGAGCTCATCCGCATGGTAGTCAACGAGCGCGGTGCCGGTGCCATCACCAGTACGTTCGGCGAAGCATTGCACAACCACCCGGGCTTTTTCGTTCACATCAGCTCGGCCGGTGGCCAACCCATGTATTCGACGCTTGCCGACGCGACCCAGCCAATCCTGGCGGCAGCCAAACGTGTCGCCAGCAGTCATTCGTTCTCCGTCGATGCAGGCCAGCATCAGGAGTTTCAGGCAATTAAAGCCTACTTGAAAGACGACAAAAGCGGCGAGCAGCTGCAAGTCATTGTTGCGGTCGACACGGAAATCCATGACCACTTCATGCGCAATTTCCAGACGACGTTGATTTTGTATGTGGCGGGATCTGCGGTGATTGTGGTCTTGCTCAGCTGGTGGGCCGCCCGGCGTGGGTTAGCCCCGCTACGAGCGATGTCGGACAAAGTGCAAGCCGTCTCTTCGCATAACTTTGGCGAACGCACGCCCATCGAGACGTTACCGGTTGAAATCGCCGACCTGGCGGCCAAGCTGAACGCCATGCTGGAACGTCTCCAGCAAGATTTCCATCGCATCACCAACTTTTCGACCGATATCGCCCACGAGCTGCGCACGCCTATCACCAACTTGCTCACGCAAACGGATGTGGTCTTGACCCAGCAGCGCACCAATGAGGCCTACCGGGACACACTTTCCTCGAATGCCGAGGAATTGCAGCGGCTGGCCAGAACCATTTCCGACATGCTGTTCCTGGCCCAGACGGAAAACGGCATCAGTCTGCCCAGCTATGAGCCGCTCAAGCTCCAGGACGAAATTACCGAGCTTTTAGACTTCTATGATGCCTTGGCAGAAGAAAAAGGCGTGAATCTACAGTTGACGGGCGATGCCATCGTCCGGGGGGATCGCTTGATGGTCCGCCGCGCGTTGAGCAACCTGATCTCCAATGCCATGCGCTACACGCCAGCGGCTGGAAGCATCGCGGTATCGATCGCCAGGTCTGAAGGCGACGTGCTGGTAGCCGTCGAGAATGACGGCCCCGAAATCCCGGAGGAGCATCTTCCTCACTTGTTTGACCGGTTTTACCGAGCAGACAAGTCCCGCACCAAGCTTGATACCGATTCCGCTGGACTGGGCTTATCCATCACGCAGGCCATTATGCGGGCCCACCAGGGGAACGTCACCGTACGCTCGTCACAGGGGAAAACGCGCTTCACGCTGCGATTCCCTAATATGACGTTCTAGCAGCGTCTCCAGTGCTGTCCTGACGATCTATGCGATGGTCTCGCCTGCAGAGGCTGGAGGCAATTCACGAAAAGCGTAGCAATTTGCCTTGGCGTCATTCAGGGCGTGATGCTCGGGCAGCTTATTCTGCTTGTGGAACTCGTACCGCAATAGCTCATTGATACGGTCAGCAACAAGCCGGCGCCGACACCATGGCGGCACCCGTCCATCCAACACATCGTAGAAGAGATCCCAATCCGTCTGGTAGTCGTAGCAAATGAAGACTTCTTGGTCCTTCGGCCGTACCAGCCTGAGCCAATTGGTCATCTGCAGGTAGAGTTCATCCTTGGTCATTTCCGCATGTGGTGCGTATCCCAGGAGCGGAAGGACGGCGGCCTTGACGAATTCGCTGCATTCGCGAACCTCGTAGGGAAGCTCGGCGTAAAACTCCTCGCCGCTTTGTGCGACCAGGCCGATGCTGATCAACTGCGGATCGAGAAAATCGGTGAACTCGGTGTCGATGAATACGTTGAATGACATCCTCTGGTCCTTTACGAAACAACCACGCTCGCTTGGCGCTGCTCCGCGAGCGTGGCGTGTCCCAATACCCAGGGCATCAGCCTGGCGATATTGATTGCATCATCCAACCCGCGATGATGCTGCCCCTCTCGGCTGATCCCGCTCAGCGCGCACGCTCGGACCATGCCCACTTCCTTGCCGATGCGCTGGGCCTTCGCAAACAGTCGCTTGGCATTCTGGTGGGGCATGGTCAAGGGCATTGCGATCCCGTGACGCTGGGCGTCCCTGGTCAGTTGCTTGTGGTCATAGTTTCCCCAGCTCATCCAGACGGTATCGGGCGACACCACGTCGTTGATGAAGGCCCGCAACGCCTGCGCGGCGACGGGAAACATTGGTGCCTGATCCACTTCTTCTTGCGTGATGCCGATCAACTGCTTGCAAAATGGCGTGAGTATCGGTCGCGCCAGCGGCCTGACCAAGTGCTGAAACCGCTCAAGCACCACGCCACCTTCGGTGGTCCAGCAGGCACCGATTTCAATGATTTCCATCTCTTCCGGCGGGATGCTGCCGTCGTCCGAACAGGTCGCCTCCAGGTCAACTACGAGAATTCTTGCCACGTTATCCTCTGATGATGGCTATGGTCCGGCGTAGAGGACAATTTCGCATGCGAAATTACCTGCCTTTAGTCACAATAGGGGGACAGTAGCTTCTGCGACTTGAGCCGGCTCAAGTTGGACTAGCTGATAGCTATCAGCTAGCTGAGAAATTCTTACTGCTGAATTTTCGGCTTACGCGAGCGGAAAATATTCGCCCATTCATTGAGCGCGATGGCAGGGTGGTGACGGCGATCGCACCGTCATGAATGGACAGGAACACACGTTGGCCAATCTTCCAGTCCGTCAACGCCTTCGGCCATGAGACTTTGCCGCCGCGTTCGAGGATGGTTGAGTAGGTTTGACGTTTTTTCATTGGCTGCGGGGATCCCCAAAAATACAAAGTTGATGGGCCGATGGCCACGATTTGAGCTATTTCATGACACAGTTTAGTGCATCTCGTGCCCACAATTTATTCATGTCGTGATTCGAGGCTGAGCAAGGCATTCAGGATAAGCGAGAGCGTGAAAATTTGCCATTGACAACGACGCGGCGGCTGATGCAATGTCCCGGAAGCCGCAAAAATTCCCCATGTTCTTTCAATGATTTCGCCTTTGAACGACTCCGCCAAGGAATACTCGCACCATGGCCAGTATCGAACGGACCGCGTATCCAAGATTTCCGCGAACGCTCACGCTTAAAGACCTTCAGACAACCTTCACACCCCGTCCGGAAGAAGCCGAATGGGCGCAAAGTTTTGCCAGATTGCCAGCACGTAGGCTGGCGTTGCTGGTCAATCTGAAGTGTTTTCAATTCCTCCGATATTTTCCGCCCATCGATTCCATTCCAGGCGAGGTAGTTGAGCACATATCCGCCAGCCTCGGGATGCAGCCGGTGCTGAAGATATCGTATCCGGACACGGACACCTCCCCTTATCGACACCACAAGGCGATACGCGCTCTCCTTGGGGTCAAGACCTATGACCAGGTCAAGACAAAGGCACTTGCCATTGACATCGCCGAACGGGCAGCCGCTGTGGTGGACACGCGCGTTGATATCATCAACATCACGATTGAAGAGTTGGTCCGACTGGGATACGAATTGCCAGTGTTCAGTACCCTGGACAATATTGCTGAACAGGCCCATGCGCGAGCAGAATCGATCTTTTACACCGAGATAGGGCAGCGTCTCTCATCTACGCAAAAACGCTGGCTCGACGGGCTTCTCGAAACAGATTTGCCACAGCGCAGAACCCTCTATCACCAAATAAAGCAATCGGCAAAGAAGGCTTCCAGAAAGCATCTCGATCTTGTGATTGACCAACTCAATTGGCTTGAGTCGCTTCCCGATGCCAGTGAGCTTCTGCGCGATGTTCCCGCTAACAAGCTGCGACATTTGTCGGAGCGTGCGGCTGTCCTGGATGCCGCCGAAATGAAGAACTACCGGCCGCAGAAGCGCTACACCCTCATTCTTGCTTTGATATGTCATATGCGGGTAGCTGCTCGTGACGATATCGCCGAGATGTTCATCCGGCGGATAGGCGCAATTCACAAAAGTGCCCGAGAGGAACTGATAGTTCTGCAGGCGAAGCAACGAGAGCTAAGTGAGGATCTCGTCGCCACATTGGAACAGGTCGTTGAGATTCTAGCTGAAGGCTTGGAGGACGCCCCTACAGGAAAACGCATCCGTGAACTCTTGGCTCCGCATGGAAGCCTTGATCGCTTACATGGCGACTGCGAGGCTATCCGCGTGTGGAGCGGTGGCAATCATCTTCCATTATTATGGAAACCATACAAATCGTGGCGTGCGGCGATGTTCCAGATGGCCAAGGTATTGGTGTTCAACCCGGCCACTCAAGATAAAACATTGTTGAAGGCTTTGGAAGTCGTGTTGGAAAACGAACATCGCAAAGCTGAATGGATCAGCGACGAAGTCGATCTATCCTTTGCGTCGGAACGCTGGCGCAAGCTGGTGCGGCGCTCCCACGGCCTCGGCAATCCTACCAATCGGCGTTATCTTGAGGTGTGTGTTTTCTCGCACCTGGCCAGCGATCTGCGCAGCGGGGACATGTGTATCGAGGGTGCCGGCACATTTGCCGATTATCGGGATCAGTTGCTTCCCTGGAGTGAATGCGAGGCGCTACTCGCTGACTATTGCGATCGAATCAGCATCCCCAGCACCGCTGACAGCTTTGTCGATCACTTAAAGAATTTGTTGGCAGACACCAGTTCGCAAGTCGACAACGAATTTCCCAATCACGCGGGTGACGTCACAATCAGCCCCAATGGTGAACCCACATTGCGGCGAGTCACGGCACGAGAAATCCCGGCTTCGGCCATCGCGCTCCAGGCGGCCATCGAAAATCGTCTGGTGCCACGTAATCTGCTCGATATCCTGGCTAACATCGAACACTGGACCGGTTTTACTCGGAATTTCGGCCCCCAGTCCGGCGATGACCCCAAATTGAGGAATGCGCGAGAGCGATATCTTCTTACCGTCTTTGCAATGGGTTGCAACCTGGGACCGCATCAGGCTGCACGGCACCTTTCCAACGGCGTGACCCCTCACCAGCTTTCCTATGTCAATCAGCGTCACATGAGCCTTGAGCAGCTGGATAGCGCCTGCCGCGACCTGACCGAGCTCTACCTGCGGCTAGATCTGCCAAAATTGTGGGGCGATGGTAAAAAGGTCGCCGCCGACGGTACGCACCTTGATATATACGAGCAAAACATGCTCGCTGGCATGCATTTCCGGTACCGCAAGATGGGCGCAGTCGCGTACCGACATGTTGCAGACAACTACATTGCGAATTTCCGCCACTTCATACCGCCGGGTATGCTGGAGGCAATCTATGTGATCGAAGGGCTGCTTAAAGCGGGCCTGAGTGTGCAACCGGACACGGTCTACTCGGATACACATGGGCAATCGGAGGTGGTCTTTGCGTTCACGTACTTGAACGGAATCCAGTTGATGCCCCGAATCCGCAACTGGAAGGATCTGAAATTCTATAAGGCGGAGAAAGGAACACGATATAAGCACATTGATCGGCTCTTTAGCGATGTCATCGACTGGAAGCTCATTCGGAACCACTGGAAGGACCTCATGCAGGTCGCTATCTCAATCCAGCAAGGGCGCGTGGCATCACCCATGCTATTGCGCAAGCTAAGCCACGACGGTCGCCATAACCGCCTTTTTGCGGCATCTCGCGAACTGGGGAGAGTTCTTCGCACGGTTTATCTTTTACGCTGGATTTCTCAGAAGGAAATGCGTCAGGAGGTCACTGCAACAACGAACAAGATCGAGTCTTATCACGCATTTACCAAATGGCTGGACTTCGGGGGCGATGTCATCACGGAGAATGATCTGAATGAGCAGCAGAAGCGGATTCGCTATATTGATCTAGTGGCGTCGGCGGTGATCTTGCAGAACACGGTCGACATGATGCGCATTATTCAAGAACTGTACGCCGAGGGTGAAAACATCGCCGTAGAAGATGCAGCGTTCATGAGTCCGTACGGCACCACCGGGGTCAAGCGGTTTGGCAATTACCATCTGGACCTGAAACGGCCGCCAGAGGCATGGTTAAAAGAATCGCTGTTCCGGCAGGCGGCAAAACGCGCGAGGGAACAAGCGACTAAGGACGCAGAAGGAGCAGCATGACAATGCATCACCGAACTACACTGAGCGCATACGGGCTAGTCGATGCACGGGCCTTAACCGAACTGGAGGAGGGTTTCGATACATCCGCCATCCTTCGGATGGTCGACCAGCTCGATGACATGGTCGATCAGCTGCGCTCTGAGGATGGTTTGCGTGACGAATTGCTGAGACTGCACGGTATGGCCCACACCGTCATCAACGGCGCCGGAATTTCCGTTCCTACGGGGGAGGACACCATCACGGAAGTTGCCTTCGACACCATCGCCAGTATCCATAGCCTCCGCGCCACTATGCAGTCGTGGCTTCTGATACTAGAGCCGCTGGAAAAGCTGACACCCAAAAATTTGGCATAAAAATCGGTTTCTATATTACTTTTAGGCTTATATCCGAAAATTTGCTTTATCTCGGCTGGCTCCCGTCGCCGGCCTGGATCGTACCGGGCTGCAGGACACGGTAATACCAGCCAGTCTTGCAGATCTGCTGCACGCTCACCGCCATGCCCGCAATGTCGAAACGATGGTTGAGGCGTATGCACGGCTGGCGCGGCATCGATACCTGCAGCCGTACCTCGCCTACGGTCACGATGTCGCCGATACAGACGGTGCTTTCGTCCCAGCCGTCAGCCACGAAATTCTCGCCGAAACCGCCGGCCACCATGCGGTCGACCCGGTTCGGATAACGTTGCCGCCAATATTCGTAGTGCTGCAGTGGGTAGTGCAGGATGGCCTGCTCCGGGCCTCCGTGCAGGTGCGGCGCGCCGTATTCATCGCCGCGCACGGCGCTGTCGGTGATTTCCGCTCGCCCCGCCAGCGGCTGCTTGTCGATCGCCGAGATCAAACCGCTGGCCGCCAGGCTGGCTTTCTTGCCGATGCGGATTTCGGCAAGACGAATATCAGGGATGATTTTGGCGACGGACATGGAAGCTCCTCAATACCGGATGAATGAAGCCGGAGACGGTCCGGCGCCTTCGCGCCGACGCTCTCTGGAAGCAGTGCCGGCCTTGTTGTGAAGCGTTTTGCATTCTGTCATGGGCCGCCTTCTGCACAGCGTGTCAACGACCATCGAAAACGGACAGATGGCGCGCGATTCGGGCCAAGTCCGGCCTGGCCGGAAATACCCTGCACCTGACCGGATCTGCATGCACTCCCCGCACCACGTCTGCGGCATACGCTTCGATAATGGCCGCCACACCCGAAACGCGGGTGCTCACCTCAGGAGAACCCCATGCAACGCCCCGACCACGCCCCTCAATCCCTCGAACCCCAGCCCCACCAGGCTGAACGCATCGGCCCCGCATTTTCAGTGGACGGCATGCTGCTGGCGCGCACGAAGACACGCGAAGCCATTGACCGCATTGCCGCCCAGGTACGTCCCGGCATGGTGGAGGAAGATGCCGTGGCCATGGCCAAGGACACCATGACCGCAATGGGCCTGGCCCTGAGCTGGCACCCCACCCGCGTGCGCTTCGGCAGCAATACCACCAAGCCGATGAAGGTCGCTTCGGTACCTGGCGTGGTCCTGCAGGAAAACGACATCTTCTTTCTCGACATTGCCCCGCGTGTGGAGGCCTGGGAAGGCGACGGCGGCAAGAGCTTCGTGGTCGGCCAGCATGCCCAATACGCACGCTGTGCTGCCGACGCCGAACGCCTGTTCCATGAAGTGCGCGCAGTGTGGGACCAGCAACGGCTGAGCGGTCAGGAACTCTACGCCTTCGCCGACAAGACCGCTCGCGCCATGGGCTGGGAACTCAATTTTGACCTGCCTGGCCATCGGGTTTCAGATTTCCCCCATGCCGCGATCCACACCGGTTCGCTGGCCGACTTCGAGGCCAGCCCCTCGGCCATGCGCTGGATCCTGGAGATCCATCTGCGCGATCCGCAAGGCCGTTTCGGCGCTTTCTTCGAAGACATGTTGCTCGACGATAGCTACTACAGCCGCTAAGTCCCGGATGCAGAGGGCAAGGGTCGCCCGCCACCATCCTGCTGTTGCGCCTGGACATCGGCGACGCCCAGGCGCAACTTGATCTGCCGTGCGCACTCTTGCATCAAGGCGTGAGCCGTTTCGCGGTCGAGGATGCGCGCCAGCAGGATCGAACCCAACACCTCGGCCATGAGTGAATCAGCCAGTTGCCCGGGATGGTTCACGCCCATCCTGGCCAGTACCTCGGCCAACAGCGCCTTGATCTCTGCCAGGCCGCTGGCGAAGCGCTCGCGCGCACTCAAGGCTGCGGACGGCGCTGCGCTGCCCATCACCATCAGCGGACAGCGCGTACCGGAGCAGCGGCGCACCCGCTCCGACAGATAGAAATCCAGCAGTTCCACCATCCCGCGCGCCGGACGCTTTTCAGCCAGGGCCTTGAGCAGGTGTAGCCGAATACGGCGCAACATGTCTTCGATGAGTACGGTCAACTCGGCGTAGTGGTTGCGCCTGTCGTCATCCGCCGCCAGCCCCGGCTCGGTCTCGCTCATCCATTGCGATCCCTCCAGCACCCCCGTGGCGGTCATGATTCAGGCCGCGAGCAGGGATTCGGGCAGCATGGCCTTCAGGTGATCCTGATAGGCAGCGATGAAGTCCTCGCTCATCGCCTGTCGCAAATGATGCAACTCTCTGAGCGAGTGGACCTGCGCCAGCAGTGTGCGCAATTCGGGTCGGTCAGCAAGTAACAGGCACAAAGACTGCAGAATGGTGTTCTGCGATTCTCGCATCGCCATCTGGGCTTCCAGCAATTGCGCCAGATGGTGGATCTGCGCCCCCTGTTCACGGATAACTTCGAAAGCTTGCTGTAGCTCTGCATTCATTGACACGTCGCGGTCCTGGTGTTGATGTGTGGTTTATCCGGCTCTGATGGGACTGGCTGCGCGGCAGGTCCGCAGGTGCAGATCGCCGGTTCCAGTCGCTCCAATTTGAGACTTGTAAAGTCACATAATAAATCAAATTGGCGGCAAGTCCATCCGTCTTTCCCCCCTGCGCAACGGGACTCGCATTGACACTGCGCTGCTGTCCTAATTTGTGCATTCCGTCCGAAATGGGAACGCAATGCGCCCGATATAAGTGCACGAGCGGCACAGTCGCCGCAACCCACCGCGCGCCAAGGCACAGCTGCGCGACCTGTTCAACGCCCTCCCCTTTGTCCGGGATTTTTCAGGCGACATCAAACAGACAGGTTGGCCTGCATTTTCTGCCGCCGCTGATTCGCCCCGGGACAGTGGCATGACACCGGCACCGGAAATTGCTCATATCTTCCGTGCAAGCCGCTTCACCCCCGCCTGCACTCCATCCACCCCAATTGAGGACCTGCCATGAAACAGATTTCCGCCTACACGGTCAGCATCGGTCTGCTGGCCTTCGTCGACACCTACCTGACTGCGACGGTTTTTCCCGTTCCCGTCTGGGTCACCTTCATTGCCTGGGCATCGTTCTTCATCGTTGGCGGCGGCTCGTCCGGCTTCGTCAAGAGCGTCTGCTCAAACTTGACCGGACTGGTCATTGCCTCCTGCACTCTGCTGGTCCTGTCGGGCGTAGGCGTAAGCCCTCTGAATGCCGCGATCCTGGTCGGCATCGGCAGCGCCGCCATGGTGCAGGCTTCGCAACTGAAGATCCTGGACATCCTGCCGACCATCGTCTGGGGATTTGCTTCCACCGTCGGCACCACGGTTGCCACCGGCAAGGACATCACCACGCCCGGTCTGCAGAATCCGGCGCTGGTGGCTGCCTCGGCGCTGGTACTGGGCGCGGTCTTCGGTTTCGTCTCCGAGGTATTCGGCGAAGCACTCAAAGGCAAGGCCCACAAGCTGGCCTGAGTCCAACATGTCCATCTTCTTGCACTGCACGAGGTCCCCATCATGTCCATGAAAAAGATTCCCGTCACCATCGTCACCGGCTTCCTGGGCGCGGGCAAGACCACGCTGGTCAATCATCAGCTCGACGCCCTCGACAAGACGCATACGGCCGTCATCGTCAACGAATACGGTGAGGTGGGCGTGGATGGTGCGCTCATCCACGCCGACGACCAGATTCTCCTGGAGATCCGCAACGGCTGCGTCTGCTGCACGGTACGCACCGATCTGGTCGCTGGCGTACGCAGCCTGTTGCAGCGTAGCCCGGGTATCGAGCGCATCATCGTGGAGACCTCGGGCCTGGCCGATCCCGGGCCGGTATTGCAATCTTTCCTGGCAGAGGCGGAACTGCTGCAGCAGGTCCAGCTGGAGTCTGTCATCACGGTGGTCGATGCCGTGAATCTGGCACGCCTTGGCGAAGACCAGATCGCGCAGGAGCAGATCGCTTTTTCCGACCTGATCGTCATGAACAAAATGGATCTGGTGAACGCCCCGCAGCTGGAACAGGCGTATCGCCAGATCCGTGCCATCAACCCGGTGGCCTTGATCATCGAAAGCTCCCGGGCCCGGATCGCGCCTGCGCTGGCCATCGGCCAGCAGCGCTTTTCCCTGCCCCGGGCACTGGAGATCGAACCGGGTCTGCTAGCCGACGAGCACGACCACGAGCACGACAGCAGCATCGGCTCCTGCTCGATCCAGTGCAGCGAACCGATCGAAGCAGCCGCCTTCAACCGCTGGTTCAACGGCCTGGTCAACACCAGTGGCGAACAACTCATGCGTACCAAGGCGATCCTGCAATTACAGGGTGAGGCGCGGCAGTTCCACGTGCATAGCGTGCACATGCTGACCGACGCCCGGCCCGGCAAGCCATGGCCACGCGAGCAGTCGCCGCAAAGCACTTTCATAGCCATTGGTCGCGGTCTCGACCACGACCGTCTGCGCACCGGCTTTCTGGCCTGCCGTGCAATGGCGTAAGCCAAACCGGGACGACCTCACTGCTTGCGCAGTCATTACTGATTCATCCAACCGAGAGGAAAAATGAAACTCCAACATTACCTGGGTGGCCTGGAAAACCTTGGCCCCGTTAATCTGGAAAAGAACGTCTTCGTCGCCGAATGGGAAAAGCGCATCTTCGGCATCCACACCGTCATGATGGCCGAGAGCCGCCACCTCAGCGGCGCGCTGCCGCGCTATCCGGTGGAGCAACTGGGATCGAGCTTCCAGGACACCTGGACCTGGGCCTCGCTGCGCACCGGCGCCGAAGGCATGCAACCTTTCGAATACTTCAAGTATCGCTATTACGAGAAGTGGCTCATGGGCATCACCCAGTTCTTCATCGATGCCGGCTACGTCAGTGCCGATGAGGTTGCGCAGATGACCGCCACCTACCGCGATGCACCGCAGGCACCGCTGCCGCAGCAGCCCAATGCCGCCCTGAAACAACAGATCGAGCGCTATCTGAACGAAGGTGATTCCGGGCTGCGCGAGGTTGGCCAGCCTCCCCTGTTCTCACTGGGCCAGACGGTGCACGTGGCCGATCCGGTGGCGGTGGACCATACCCGCCTGCCGGGCTTCCTGCGCAACAAGAAGGGAGTAGTGACGGAAATCTATCCGGGCGCCTTTGAGTATTTCGTCTCCACCGGCCCCGATGGTATCGGCCCGGCGCAGCAGGTCTACTGCGTGCAGTTCGATGCGGCTGATATCTGGGGCGCAGACAAGAGCGAACCCAATACGGCCATCTTCGCTGACCTGTTCCAGGCCTACCTGCGCGCACCCAACTGAGGGCGTGCCGCTACACCGTCACGACACCACAACGACAAGGAAAACATCATGAGCGATTTGTTCAACTATGACGACCAACGCGAATCCGCCAGCGCGGCCCGCGTACGCGCGCTGGAAGCCCTGCTGATCCAGAAAGGCGTACTGGGCAGCGACTCGGTGGACACCGTGCTGGAACACTTCGAAACCGTAGCCGGCCCCTTCAATGGTGCGCGCATCGTCGCACGTGCCTGGATGGATGCGGACTACAAGCGCCGTCTGCTGGAAGACACGCCCAAGGCGATTGCTGAACTCGAGTTCCCGCTGGGCATGGACGGCGCCGAAGGTGAACACATGAAAGCGGTGGCCAACGAAGCCGACGTCCACAACCTCATCATCTGCACGCTGTGCTCCTGCTATCCGTGGCCGGTGCTGGGCCTGCCGCCCTACTGGTACAAGGATCCGGTGTTCCGCTCACGCGGCGTGCGCGAGCCGCGTGCGGTACTCAAGGAGTTCGGCGTGGAGGTCCCTGCTGACAAGACGGTCAAGGTCTGGGACAGCAGCGCACAGATCCGCTGGTTCGTGGTGCCGGAACGTCCAGCCAATTCCGAGCATCTGAGCGAGCAGGAACTGGCCGCCCTGGTCACGCCGGAAGCCATGATGGGCGTGGCCCTGGTGCAGTTGCCAGCGACTGCCTGAGGTCCATCATGTTCACCAACTTCGAAGAATATGCCGCTACCCAGATGCTGGGCCAGCCCGATTCCCCGCCCCGCAGCTCGGGCAAGTTGTATTTCAGCGAAGACTGGCAGAGAACGCTGTTCGGAATGGCCATGGCGCTGTCCAAGGCCGGCCATTTCGAATGGGAAGATTTCCGTCAGAACCTCATCGCCACCATCGCCGAATGGGAACGCGACGCCTGCGGCAGTCAGACCACCTGGGATTACTACGAACGCTATGCACTGGCCCTGCTGAAGGTGCTGGAGCAATACGGCATTCTCAGTGCCCAAGAGCTGCAGTCCCTGCGCGAGCAGGGACTCTCGCACTGACCACGCCCACAGGGCCTCAGGCCCGCACCGCCAACTCTTGCACCGTGGAGACACCAGATGTTCAAGCTTGTCAAACACCTCTATCTTCCCAATCCCGAGGGCGCTGCCGATCTGTCGCAGGCCAACGGTAAAATCGGCCGTATGGTCCTGGCGCTGGTCCTGGGCAACCTGGCGGTATGGGCCTGGGCGCTGCTGAGCCTGCGCGACAGCGCCGCCTTGCTGGGAACCGCTCTGCTGGCTTACAGTTTCGGGCTACGCCACGCGCTGGACGTGGACCATATCGCCGCCATCGACAACGTCACGCGCCGCCTGATGCACCAGGGTAAAAAGCCGGTGACGGTAGGCCTGTCCTTCGCGACCGGCCATTCGCTGGTGGTGATCCTGGCCTCGCTGGCCATCGGCCTGATGGCCCAGTCGGTCTCGCCTTATCTGAGTGCGGTACAAAACTTCGGGGCGACTATCGGCAATGTGGTGTCGGTCGCCTTCCTGCTGGCCATCGGCCTGCTCAATGCAGTGCTATTGCTGGACACCTATCGCAAATCAGGCCAGGGCGGCGGTATTACCCAGCATGGCCATCATGCTGCCGGCGGCATTCTCTCGCGGCTGCTGCGGCCACTGACCGGCAACATCCAGTCGAGTTGGCAGATGATTCCGCTGGGGGTGCTGTTCGGACTGGGATTCGAGACCGCCACCGAAGTCGCCGTGCTGGGCACTTCGGCCTTGCAGGCTTCGCAGGGAGCGAGCCTGATGACGGTACTGCTGTTTCCCTGTCTGTTCACCATGGGCATGCTGACGGTGGATGCCATCGATGGTGTATTGATGCTTCGCGTGTATGGCTGGGCCTTCATCACGCCACAACGCAAGGTGTTCTACAACGTGACGCTGACACTGACCTCCACCGTACTGGCCATGCTCATCGCTGGCATCAATATTGCTGACATGGTGCAGGAGGCCTACCAGCTGGAAGGTCCGGTCTGGGCATGGCTGCACGAACTGCATGAAAGCTATACCCTGCTCGGTGCGCTCATCGTCGCGGTCTTCCTGGCCAGCTGGCTGATGTCGCAGATCCTCTATCGCGGACAGTCCGTACCGTTGGCCGCCCGGCATCCGCAGTGATTGAAAGGAAAACGATGGCACGCAAGATCACCGTGGGCATGCTGCTGTTCCCGGGATTCCAGATGCTCGACATCGCCGGGCCGGGGGATGCCTTTTCCGAAGTGAGAATCCTCAGTGGCGGCCAGGCCAGCTACGAGATCCTGACCATCGGAACCAGACGGGGTCTGGTGCCATCGTCCAGCGGCATCAGTTTTTCGCCGGACCGCACGCTCTTTGATCCCTGCCCGCACCTGGATACCCTCATCATTCCGGGCGGGCTGGGCATCTTCGAGACCCTTGACGACACCACCATCACCGACTGGATACGTGGCCAGAGCAAGGATTGCCGACGCGTCGGCGCCATCTGCAATGGCCTCTTCGCGCTGGGTGCTGCGGGCATGCTCAACGGCAAGCGCGTGACGACCCACTGGATGGACGTCCCGCGTCTGGCCAGCAGCTTCCCCAGGGCCATCATCGAGCCGGACCATATCTACATCAAGGACGGCAGCCTCTATACCACTGCCGGTGTTACCGCAGGTATCGACCTGGCGCTGGCACTGATCGAGGAAGACCATGGCAAGCAGATGGCCCAGGACGTGGCCAAGTATCTGGTGGTCTATCTGCGTCGCAATGGAGGCCAGTCGCAGTTCAGCCCCCTGCTGGAGGTACAGGGCAAGGAAAACTCGGTAGTGGCAATGGTGCAGTCACGCATTCTCAACGACCTTACCACCGACCACACCCCGTCTTCACTGGCCGAGCAGGTGCAGATGAGCGAACGCAACCTTGCGCGCCTGTTCAAGAAGGAAAGCGGGCTGACGATCATGAACTTCGTCAACGATGCCCGCGTCGATGCAGCGCGCCGATATCTCGAATCGACCGATCTGGGCCTGTCGGACATCGCACGCCGTTGCGGCTTCGAGCGTGTCGATACGATGCGGCGCATTTTTGTACATCGTCTTGAAATTACGCCGGCGGATTATCGCTCGCGCTTCCGGGGAGGATGACTGTCTTGGAGACCCGGATCCCCTGCAGACAATCCAGCCTGGGGAGCGGCCGTAGACGCTGGCCGACGTGGGAGGCATATAATTGCCCTCATGTCTCAAACCAATCTCCAGTTTTCGGTTGCCTGCCATTTGTTGGCAGCGCTCGCCTACAACCATAAAGAACCGCTGACTTCCGCCAAGCTGGCACTCAGCGTCGGGGCCGATGTCACCTTCGTGCGCCGCACGATCGCAAAGCTGGCCCGGGCCGAACTGATCAGAACTACACGAGGCAAGGCGGGAGCCTGTCTTCTGGCCCGCAGGCCCTCTTCCATCAACTTGCTGGACGTCTATCAAGCAAGCCAGGCTCCGGCGGTTTTCGCGATTCACGGCTATCCGATTCAGCCTTTGTGTCCCACCAGCTGCCATATCAAGGACACCATGAGTAGGGTGCTGGATAAAGCACAATCCGATTTTGAGAAGAGCCTCTCCAAATTCTCGTTGGCCGATTTGGTCAAGGATATCAAGGCAAGTGAATCGCGCGCCTGAGGTGGCTATGGCCATCAACAAGACGACGGGCGCAGCTTATTTGGCCGAGAAATGTGACAGTGGAGTGGCCCCATCGGCCCCTGTCCATAGCAGACAAGAGCCGATGCGGCGGCAAGCAAGTCACGGCTGCTGCAAGGCCCGCTGGATATCGCCCACCATATCGAATTCGGCACCTACCCAGCGGCGCGCCAGCCGGTCGATGGTGCCATCGCGCGTCATGTCCCCAATCGCCTTGCTGACTGCCTCCTTCAATGGCTGCTGGCCCTTGGCCATGGCCGGTGCCGACAACTGGTAGATCAGCACCGGTCCGACTTCCTTGATCGGCAATTTGTTCACGTTGGCGTATTTCATGCCGCCGAAGTGCGAGCTGATGACCGCGTCGATGCGCCCGTTGCCCAGGTCGTTGAAGACGAAACCGCCATTGTCATAGGCGCGGATATCCGATTCCTTCAGGTTAGCCCGGGCCCAGCTTTCGTTGGTGGTGCCGGTAGTCACGCCGACTTTCAGAGCCGAAAGAACACCTGGTTGATCGCACTGTTGCCGGTAAAAATCAGTTTCGCCGGGCTGCGAAATTCATGAATAGTATTCATAAGTTTATGCGGTTTCATATGACTAATCAAAAGAGTGTGCGAGCGCTACGATGTGTCCATCCAAACTTGAATGAGGAGTCAATCGTGAAAGACGTCATCGTAGTCATTGGACCGGGCTCGATCGGACAGGCTATCGCCCGTCGGGTGGGGGCTGGAAAGAAACTTCTGCTGGCCGACATTCGCATCGAGAACGCCCAAGCTGCCGCCGCCGTTCTTTCCGATGCAGGCTTTGATGCCGATGTGACCAGCGTCGACATCTCCTCCAGGGAATCGATCCAGGCGCTGGTTGGCAAAGCCAGTTCGCTGGGGAACGTATCGGGCCTCATCCACGCTGCCGGGGTTTCGCCCTCCCAGGCGTCACCCCAGACCATCCTGAAGGTGGACCTCTATGGCACCGCGGTCATTCTGGAAGAATTCGGCAACGTCATCGAACGTGGCGGCTCCGGCGTGGTGATCGCCTCGCAGTCCGGCCATCGTCTCGGCCCTTTGTCCGTTGAACAAAGCAGGTCCCTCGCGACTACCCCCACGGAAGAATTGCTGTCGCTGCCGTTCCTGGCGCCGGAGGCAGTCACGGATTCACTGCATGCCTACCAGCTCTCCAAACGTGGCAATGCATTGCGGGTCATGGCCGAAGCCGTGCGCTGGGGCAAGCGTGGCGCACGGGTCAACACGATCAGCCCCGGCATCATCATCACTCCGCTTGCCAACGATGAACTTCGCGGGCCACGCTCCGAAGGCTATCGGCGCATGCTGGAGCTCAGCCCCGTGGGACGTGCCGGCACGCCTGACGAAGTCGCTTCGGTGGCCGCTTTGTTGTTGGGGGCCGATGGCGCCTTCATTGCTGGTAGCGATTTCCTGATGGACGGTGGTGTGACCTCGTCATACTGGTTCGGCGAATTGGCCCCGCAGCAATAAGGGATCTCATCGATGGCTGCAGAGTCGGTCATCAACACCATACTGGTCATTGGTACCCCCGGCAGTGTCGGTCGATACGTCCTCTCAAAGGCGGTCCGAGCCTGATGAACCATCACAACATCACAACCACCATGAAAATTACACGCAAGGGCGCGCAGCCTACCATCAAAGGACCGGATGCCTTTTTCACCGGCACGGTACACATCGACAGTCTCTTCCAGGGAGAGGAGCCCGCTCGCGCCGGTGGCGCAATCGTCACTTTTGAACCCGGCGCCCGTACGGCCTGGCACACCCATCCGCTCGGCCAGATCCTGGTCGTTACCCGTGGGATTGGCTGGACGCAGTGCGAAGGCGGGCCACGAACCGAAATCCGGGAGGGAGACGTGATCTGCTGCCCCTGCCAGCGCCGGCACTGGCATGGCGCTACGCCCACCACAGCGATGACACACGTCGCCATCACCGAGCTGCTGGACGGCAAGAATGTGGAGTGGATGGAACACGTGACCGATGAGCAGTATCTGTCCGGTTCGCTCGTCAAGGAATGAACGGATAACAATGAGAACACTTCTAGGATCGATCGCGATGTCCAAGGTGCTATCGTCATTCCCGGCCGAAACGCGGCCAGGCAGTCATGGCGACACGCTTGTACCCGGACCCCAAACGGCAGTCCCGGTCGTACGTGGCGAGATAACGGAGGCCATGGGTTGTTGCTCGGCCTCCGGAAATCTGGATCAACAGCGCGTGACATTGGCAAAGCCCTTGAAGCGACGCTTGGACAAGCAGCTCTTCGGAAATCATGACGCATCGCCAGATCAAGCCCCTGATGCCACATGAATTCATGAGTGCGGCTCATTAATTGAGCCGGTAATTGTTCAGGCTTTGCCGCGCGAAGGATATCGCAGGGCTTCTACCAGCAAACGGAAGGCGGGCGAAGAGTGGCGCCGACTTGCATAATACAGGTGGTAGCCCGGGAAAGTCGGGGTCCAGCTCTTCATGACGCGCTTGAGTGCGCCTGATTGGATGTGTGGTGCGACCATGTCCTCCGGGAGATAGGCCAACCCGAATCCCGAAAGGGCCGCCCGCAGGATTGGCGTGCTGCTGTTGAATGTCCACTGTCCCTCGACGCGCGCCTTCATCAGGTGACCGTCGCGTTCAAATTCCCAAGCCATCAACCCACCGTGCGTGGGCAAACGCAGGTTGATACAAGTGTGCCCAGCGAGATCGGCGGGAGACCGGGGCCGGGATTTTCCGGCAAGATAGCTCTCGCTCCCTACCACGGCCATCCTCAGATCCGGCCCGATGCGCACCGCAATCATGTCCTTGGCGACCTGGTCGCCAAGCCGTACCCCTGCGTCGTAACGACCTGCCACGATATCGGTCAATCCGTAGTCAACGCAGATCTCCACATTGATCTCCGGATAGTCCCGCGTCAGCTCGATGAGTTTCGGCCAGAGAACGGTATTGGCAGCATGTTCTGCGGAGGTGAGGCGGATACTGCCCGCAGGTTTGTCCTTCAGCTGTCCAAGTGCAGCCAGTTCGGATTCGATTTCCTCGAATCGCGGACCGACCGATTCGACCAGTCGCTCGCCGGCCTGGGTGACCGAAACGCTGCGTGTGGTACGTGTCAGCAACCTCACGCCAAGCCTTGCCTCCAGCGCACGAATGGTATGACTCAAGGCCGATTGCGACACACCCAGTTGCGCGGCAGCGCGAGTGAAGCTCCCCTCGCGTGCGATGGCAAGAAAAGCCAGCAGATCGTTATAGTTCTCCTTGGGCATTCATGATCTCCACTCATAAGATCATGCGCATTGTAATCGCTAATCAAAGCGGACAGCACCATTGACACCGAGGTCGCGGGGCCGATCATGGTGATACGGACCCCGACGGAATTTTTTCCGAATTCTGTACATTCGGCGGCAAACGCTTCAACACCTTCGCAACACCAGGGTCGACAACGGCGGCAAGGTCAACTCCAGGCAAGCCGGGTGCCCATGCCGCGCTTGCGGTTCAGCCGTGAGATGGCCGCCGTTTCCCGAGTTGCTGCCCCCATAGCAATCGGCGTCGGTATTGAGTATCTCTTCCCATTGATATCGGGCTGCCTCGCCCGGCGGCACCCCGATTCGATAATGGTGGCGCGGCACCGGCGTCATGTTGACCACCACCAGCACGGGTGCGTCGTCTGCTTCCGTGCTGTCGGGTGCGGGATGGCGGAGATACGCGAAGACGCTGTTGACGTCATCGTTGCCGACCACCCACGAAAATCCCCGGGCATCGGTGTCTCCGTCATACAGTGCAGGCGTCTGCATATACAAGCGATTCAGATCCCTCACCAGACGCTGCACACCGCGATGGCGGGGATCATCCAGCAGCTCCCAGTGCGGGGCGCGGTCGGGATCGAATTCGCTGAGCTCGGCAAATTCGCAGCCCATGAACAGCAGCTTCTTGCCGGGATGCGTCCACATGAAACCGAGATAGGCGCGCAAATTGGCCAAGCGCTGCCAGTCATCGCCGGGCATCTTCTGCAACAGCGTGCCTTTGCCATGCACGACTTCATCGTGCGAGATGGGCAGGACGAAGGCTTCGGAAAAGGCGTAGACCAACCCGAAGGTAAAGTCGTGATGATGGTAACGGCGGTAGATGCTGTCGCGCTCGACATAGCGCAGCGTGTCGTGCATCCAGCCCATGTTCCATTTGTAGGAAAATCCCAGGCCGCCCTGCTCTACCGGTGCCGTCACACCAGGCCAGGCAGTGGATTCTTCGGCGATCATCAGCGCCCCCGGGCAGCGCTCTGCAATGGTCTGGTTGAGCTCGCGCAGGAAATCCACCGCCTCCAGGTTTTCGCGGCCGCCATGGATATTGGGAATCCATTGTCCGGCACTGCGGCTGTAGTCGCGATACAGCATGGACGCTACCGCATCGACGCGCAGGCCGTCCGCGTGGAAATGCTCCAGCCACTCCAGCGCACTCGCAATGAGGAATCCGCGTACCTCGTGGCGCCCGAGATTGTAGATATGGGTATTCCAATCCTGATGAAGGCCCTCGCGCGGATCAGCATGTTCATACAAGGGCGTACCGTCAAAATAAGCCAGGCCGTGCGCATCGGAGGGGAAATGTGCCGGTACCCAGTCGAGGATCACGCCGATTTGTGCCGCATGGCAGGCATTGACGAAGGCGGCAAAGTCGGTGGACGGACCAAAGCGTGCGCTGGGCGCAAATTGTGACAGGGGCTGATAGCCCCAGGAGCCGCCGAAGGGATGCTCCATCACCGGCAGCAGTTCCACATGCGTAAAACCCATGCCCTTGACGTAGGGAATCAAGCGGTCCGCCAGTGCGATCCAGTCAAGGTTGCGCCCGCCTTGGTCCGCCGTGCGCATCCAGGATGCAGGATGAAGCTCATAGATCGACAGCGGCTTCCGACGTGACTGTCGTTGCGCGCGCTCCTGCAGCCACTGCGCATCCTGCCAGTATCGGCCGGCCACCCATTTCCTGTCGTCTACCACGCGCGAAGCGGTGGCCGGCGGCACTTCGGTCGCACGCGCCATCGGGTCAGCCTTGCCGGGCAACAACTCGCCATGCGGACCGATGATCTCGTACTTGTACAACGCACCCTCCTGCAGCCGCGGGACGAACAGTTCCCAGACGCCGGCACTCTGGCGCAAGCGCATGGGGTTGCGCCGGCCGTTCCATTGATTGAAATCACCGATCACCGATACCCGCCGTGCATTGGGTGCCCAGACCGCAAAACGGACGCCCTCCACCCCGTCTATCGTCACCAATTGCGATCCCAGGAGCCGGGCCAGCTCCCGGTGCCGGCCTTCGCGAAACAGATGCAGATCGAAATCGCTCAGCAATGGGCCGAACGCATAGGCGTCTTCGGTGACCTGAACTACCCCGTTGCCATCAGGCCCAGGCCAAGTGACGTGTAACACATAGGGAACGTCTTGCCTGGCTGCGCGCGCAGAGAGCGATATCTCGCCGCAGAAGAGGCCGCTGTGGACAGGGGGCTCGCTGGTAGCTGGCCTCCATTCGGATAACTTGCCCAGCAATGCCGCTCGGGAGGCCGCCGCGCCGACGGGCCGTGAATAGGCCTGCACCGCGATCGCGCCAGGAAAATAACAGCAGAGCCACAGACGTTTGCGGACTGCTCCGGAAGCGCCCTCCGCTTGCGCATCGGCAATCTCACGCGGCCCCAACAGGGCAAAGGGATCGCCCAGCCGGCCTTCCAGCAGCGCGCTCGCCAATGCCTCGTCCAGCAGGATGTTCAAGGGTTGGCGCTCTGCCTTTTCGGCGGTACGCTTGCTTGGCAAGCCTGCCATGGTGGCTCCTTTGTCCATCAGATTTATCCTCGGATTCAAACGTTATGATCCCTGCGCCAGCTGTCCTCTTGCTCGCCCAGGATGCGATCGGCGATAGCGGCCAGGCCCTCCAGCGGTACATGCATCCAGGTAGGTCGGTTGGCCGCTTCATAGCAAATCTCGTACGCGGCCTTTTCCATGGTGAACAGGTCCAGCAGCTGCGCTTGAGCGGAGAGCGACAGGTCCTTCTCCAGCAGCGGATTTCCGGCGCGATATCCCTCCAGCAGCGCTGCCTTGCAGGCAGGGGCGAAGCGCTGCAGGATGCGCTTCTTGCTGGCCAGGGCCGCCTCATCCAGATCGGTGGGGCCCATCGTGTTGCCGAAGGCGGCGGCATAATCGAAGGAGCGTACCAGCCCGGCCACATCACGTAGCGGACTTCCCTTCGCGCGCCGCTGTTCCAGCGGCTTTGCCGGCTCACCCTCGAAATCGACGATATAGAGGTCGGTGGAGCCAATGAGCACCTGTCCCAGATGCAGGTCGCCGTGCAGACGCAGGCGGGACGACCCTTGCGCTGCGCGCGCCAGCGTGTCAATCCGGCGCAGCAGGGCTTCCCGTTGCGATAGCAGTCGCTGCGCACGGCCCGCCTCGGCGGCAGAGGACCACTCTTCCTTCTTCTTCAGGATCTCGAATGCCGCCTCCAGCTGATGCGCAGCTCCTTGTGCCCATTCTCGCCACATCGGCTCGCTGATCAGTTCCGGGTGGAAGGCCGGATCATCGCTGGGTTGGCCCAACAGGCTGTGCATCTCGCCCAGACGCTGCCCCAACAGCCGTGAGAAGGTAACGAGCTCGGCAAAGGCCGGATTCTCATCTGCCCCAAGTTTTTCCTGAGCCCGGCCAGTCGCCTGCTGGCGGGCCTCGTCTGGCGTCTGCGCTTGCATGGCACGCTCCAAGGTGTCCAGGCTCCATTGCCAGGCATCTCCCTGATTGTCGATGTATCGCTGCAAGACGATCAGGGCATACGGCGTGCCCTCGGCGGAGATGCGTGCCACTTCGCCCAGCGTGGCCGCCACGTTGGCAAAGCCGCGCTCGGTCAGATAGCGGCCCATCTCGATCTCGGGATGAATGCCCGGCTTGACCTGCCGCAGCACCTTCATGATCATCACGTTGTTGATGACCACTGAACTGTTGGACTGCTCCTGCGTAATGCGGCGTAACTCCAGTGCCGAGTTGAGGATGGCCGGATCGAACGCGGCCGTCGGCGTGCAGCGCAAGCGGCCCGAGCCGGTCTTGATGTCGGCGCTGCCGGCCAGCAGCTCCAGCACCCCGACGATGAAGGAATCGAGCGCGAACGCGTCCGTCAGGTAACCCACATTGCGGCCACGCCGCACACGCGACAGCGCCAGTTGATGCGGCAGCGCCGAGACCGTGTCTTCTTCACGGATGAAGCCCAACGGCAGCAGATAGCGATGCACCGCTGGAGAAGCGGGCTCGACGCCGTGTGCGTCAGGGCTGCTGTCGCTGCTATGCACATCGATCTCGGTCAACACGATGGGCAATGCGCCCGGACGGTTTTTGGACATCGGCAAGGCAGTGGCTTCCTTGAGCTCCACCTTGTCAATCTGGCGTTGCTTGCCGGCATACCAGCGGCGCTTGAGCAGGTACTGCGGAAACACTTCCTGCTCCAGCAGGGCCCGTGCCGGCATATCCATGATTTCCTGCACTCCCTTGCGCAAGACCAGGGTGACGTATTCCGGCAGCGGTTCCGGGGTGGCGGCATACCAGGAGGGCATGTTGGCCTCCGGTGCCAACAGGAACCAATAAAAGCCGAACGGAGGCAAGGTCAGCAAGTAGTTCAGCTGGCCGATGGGGGGGAACGCGGCTCCGCCCATCATCTCGATCGGAATGCGGCCGGCAAACGCGGACAAGTCCAGTTCGACGGCCTGCGCCGATTGCGACACATTGGCCACGCACAGGATGGTTTCGGTGGAGGCGCCCGGCTTGGGTTCGGTGTACTCCCGCAGGTAGGCAAATATCTTGCGGTTGCTGGGGTACACGAGCGTGAGACTGCCGCGCCCGAACGCCTGGTGTTGCTTGCGCACATTGAGCAGACGACGCATCCAGTTGAGCATGGAGTGGCGGTCAGCACTTTGCGCCTCGACATTGATGGTCTGGTAGCCATATTGCGGATCCATCAGCAGCGGCAATACCAGGCGAGCGGGATCGGCACGCGAGAAGCCGCCGTTGCGGTCCGGCGTCCACTGCATCGGGGTGCGCACACCATCGCGGTCGCCCAGGTGGATGTTGTCGCCCATTCCAATTTCATCCCCGTAATAGATCACGGGCGTACCCGGCATCGAGAGCAGGAAGCTGTTGAGCAGCTGGATCCGTCGCCAGTCGCGCTCCACCAGCGGTGCCAGCCGACGCCGTATGCCCAGGTTGATGCGGGCACGGCGGTCCGGGGCGTAGAAATTCCACAGGTAATCGCGCTCGGCGTCGGTCACCATTTCCAGCGTCAGTTCATCGTGATTGCGCAGGAAGATGGCCCATTGGCAATCGGCCGGGATGGCGGGTGTCTGGCGCAGGATGTCAGTGATCGGGAAGCGATCCTGGCTGGCCAGCGCCATGTACATGCGCGGCATCAGCGGAAAATGGAAGGCCATGTGGCATTCATCGTTCTCGCCGAAATACTGCTGCACGTCTTCCGGCCACATGTTGGCCTCGGCCAGCAACATGCGGTCCGGATACTTGCGGTCAAGTTCGGCGCGAATTCTTTTCAGGATGGCATGCGTCTCCGGCAGGTTCTCGTTGGATGTGCCTTCGCGCTCGATCAGATAGGGCACGGCATCCAGGCGCAAGCCGTCGATGCCGAGGTCGAGCCAGAAGGACATCACGTTCAACACCGCCTTCATGACCAGCGGATTGTCGAAATTGAGATCTGGCTGATGCGAATAGAAGCGATGCCAGAAATAGGCCTTGGCCACCGGGTCCCAGGTCCAGTTGGATTTTTCCGAGTCGACGAAGATGATGCGGGTACCCGCATAGCTCTTGTCATCGTCCGACCAGACATAGAAGTCGCGCGCCGCCGAGCCGGGCTTGGCATGGCGCGCACGCTGGAACCAGGGATGCTGGTCCGAGGTGTGGTTGATCACCAGTTCGGTGATGACTCGCAAGCCGTGGTCGTGGGCGGCCGCGATGAAACGACGCACATCGCTCATGTTGCCGTAGTCGGGATGGACGTTCTTGTATTCCGAAATATCGTAGCCATCATCGCGCCGCGGTGACGGATAGAACGGCAGCAACCAGATCGTATTCACGCCCAGCCCCTTGATGTAATCCAGCTTCTGGATCAATCCGGCAAAGTCGCCAATGCCATCGTCATTGGCATCGAAATACGACTTGACGTGAATCTGGTAGACCACCGCGTCCTTGTACCACAGCGGATCGCGGGTGAACTGCATGCCGCTCCTGCTCTGCCTGGCCCTGGCCGAACGCTTGCGTGGCGCATCCTTTGTTTCACCGTCAGGCAACTTTTCATGCTCCATCCCCGGCGTGGACGGCTGCTGTCCATCGGACAATCCGCTCTCCTTGATCGTATTCACTTCATGTCTCCCCTGCGCGAATGCGCCAGATGCGATAAGGCCGGTCACGCGGATCCAGAACGACCGACTGATGGGTGCCCATCCATGTGAAGCGTTGCTCATGGAGCAGGTCTTCCACCTGCAGGCGCGCCTGTTCGCCTTGATCGGCGATACCAAAGCCTGCAAGCGGCAATGCGAGATCGCCCTGCCGGGTCTGGAAGGGGTCGAGATTGATGGCGACCAGCACCGTGTTGTCACCGAATCGCGCCGCATCCGTGGCACTGGAAGCGCCGGAAGGCATGGCCGGTGTGGACTTGACGAAGCAGAGCAGGTGCTCGTTGCTCACCGGCAGGAAACGCACGCCCAGATGCGTCTGCAACGCCGGGTTCTCCTTGCGGATGCGGTTGAGCAGGGTGATGTCTTCGATGATGTTGCCCGGGCGCTGCCAGTCCCAGCTGCGGATCTCGTATTTTTCGGAATCGAGGTACTCCTCTTTTCCCGGCACCGCGCTGGCCTCGCACAGCTCGAAGCCGCTATAGACACCCCACAATCCGGACAAAGTCGCCGCTAGCGCAGCGCGAATCTGGAAGCCAGCGCGGCCGGAGCGCTGCAGGAAAAAAGGATTGATGTCCGGCGTATTGACAAAGAAATGGGGACGATAGAAGTCGCAAGGCTGTGCGGCATCGCCGCGATCCGTCGTCAATTCGAGCAGATAGTCGATCAGCTCCTGCTTGCCATGACGCCAGGTGAAATACGTATAGGACTGCGAGAATCCCACCTTGGCCAGCCGGTACATCGGCTTGGGCCGGGTGAAGGCCTCCGACAGGAAGATCACCTGCGGGTAGCGGCTGCGTACCGAGGCGATCATCCATTCCCAGAACGGGAAAGGCTTGGTATGCGGGTTATCGACACGAAATACGTGAACGCCCTGTTGCACCCAGAAGACCACAATATCGCGCAAGGCCAGCCACAGATCGGGAATGGCTTGTTCCGCGTAGAAGTCGACGTTGACGATGTCCTGGTATTTCTTTGGCGGATTCTCGGCATAGCGCATCGATCCGTCCGGACGCCAGGCGAACCAGCCCGGATGTTCCTTCAGCCAAGGATGATCAGGCGAGCATTGAATCGCAAAATCGAGGGCCAGTTCGAGCCCTTGTCCCGCCGCTGCATCCCGCAAGCGCAGGAAGTCTTCCAGCGAGCCGAGTTGCGGATGGATGGCATCGTGCCCTCCTGCCTCGCTGCCGATGGCATAGGGACTGCCGGGATCGTCCTCGGCAGCCGTGACGCTGTTGTTCTTCCCCTTGCGATGTGTCTTTCCGATCGGATGGATGGGTGGGAAATAGAGCGTATCGAACCCCATTGCGCTGATGGCGGGCAAGCGTTTGATGACGTCATCGAATGTCCCATGCTCGGCGATGCTTCCGCTCTGCGACCGGGGGAACAGTTCGTACCAGCTGGAAAAGCGTGCCGCCGCACGTTCCGCCTCGACCGGGTATTCCACCGGGGTGCGCGCAAGAAAGGCGCGCGCGCCTGATGGCCCGGCCAACTGACGCACCAGTTCTCTGGTGCTTTCTGCGCACAGCAAGGCGGCCCGCTTGTCGGCATCTGCCTGCGGATCGGCGCTGCGCTTTTTCCTCGCCGATGCGGATCGCAAGGACTTCAGCAAGGCGGTGCTGGCTTCCAGCACGTCCTCGTCCACGTTGCGTTCTGCCGCTTCCTTGGCCAGCCGGGCGATGAGCAGGCATCCTTCTTCCAGTTCCAGCGAAACGTCCTGCCCCGCGGCACGCTTTTTCTGCAGACCGTCATGGAAGGTCTCGAACTCATCGCTCCAGGCTTCAATGCAGAAGTAATGCCTGCCCAGCTGGGTGAGGGACACCCGGGCCTGCCAGCGATCATTGACGTCCGGTTGCATGGGGATGCGCTGCCATTGCGTTTCGTCGGCTGCGCGCACGAGTACCTCGGCGGCAAGATGATCGTGGCCATCCATGAAGAGATCGGCACCGACGATGAAGTGCTCGCCGACCATGCGTTTGGCAGCAAAGCGGCCTTCATCGACGGCAGGCGTGACCCGCTCGATGGCAATGCGGTGGGCGCGCATCTCAGGCGACGCTGGCCTTGTCTGGTCCAGTTCACCAGGCACGGCCTGCAGCGGCGTCATCGGCCACCGTGTCACGGCACCCGGCGCGAGGACCAGCTCTTCCGCGAGCGCAGGCGCTGCAGCGGTTCGCAGGCGCTCATGCCAACTGTCATCCTGCACACGTACCGAGCGATCCAGAAATGGATTGATGGCGATGAGCAGACTGCCCTCAGAGACGGCACTTGGTTTTTCCATGAGGAGCCACGGTGAATCGGGAGGGCTAAGGGGCCTCAAGGCAATTCGCGCGGCAAGGAGCTGGCCGTTCTCCTGGTGCTGTTGACGGGCCTCGGAGTCTTGCGCCAGGGTGCGGTTGGCCTCAGTCACCTCCGGACGGAAATCAAGATCGGCATCCGCACACGCCTGTTGATAGGCGCTCGGGTTGGTCAATCGTGTTGCGCTGCCAGCCAGTCGCGCCAGGCTCAGCGCTTCGGTGAGACCGAATTCGAAGCCCATCGGCATCATCCAACCGGCTGCGCTGACGGTGGCGAAATGCAACGCCCGCAATGCGCCTGCTCGGCGCGTTTGTAGATCGTCCAAGCCCAAGGCGCGGGCCAGTCGCGGACCCGCCGGATCTTCCGGGAAGGCCAACACCGGGGCGATCGCCGCGAGCTTGTGGTATTCGCGAAAAAACCATGGCGCACGAAAGTCCCACCAGGCACCCGAAGAGAACACGGCATCGAAGCCGCTGCCCACCAGCTGATCAAGCTGATCGTGGCCACATCCCGGCGTCCAGGCAAGGAAACGGCAATTCGGGTGCTGCCGGCGTGCCATGACCATCAGGTGCTGCCATGCAGGTACCGGCATGCTGCCGGGCTCCCGGCAAACGAATCGGCTCACGCCAGCCTCCAGCAGACGCGTGAGGCGCGCCCCCCACCACGTCAGCAGACCCTCGGCTGCGCCGGGCTCATCAAAGCGTGGCCGGCGGGTGAGCAGCTCATCGGCTGCGCTGAGCGTGTGCGGGAATCGCGGGTCAGGCAACGGATCGGCCTCGGCCGCTTCCAGCATCCCTGGCGGGCTGGAAAACCACGCCGGATGATCCAGCAAGATCGGATCATCAGCATGCAAGCGGGTCGGCGTGAAGTCCACCAGCAGCTGCAAACTGTGCCGTTGGCAGAGTATGCCGATCTCCGCCAGCCGCGAAGCGCTCGACTGAATTGCATCATCGCCGTTCGGCTTGGCAATCCACTGGTCGCCCAACAGCAGGACGTGATCGAAGCCCATAGATGCACAGCGGCCCAGCAGATCGTCCCAGCCGGCAGGTGCAACCAGGTCGGGATCGACGCCGTAGATGCGAGGAGAAAATTCGGGGAAGGAAGGATGGTCCAAAGCCTGTCTCTCTTTGCTGTTGAGGTCGCATCTCATTGGCGGGGAGTTCGTGCGAGGCGACTAAATCTGGCGGACGACGGTTCTTGTTGTTCGGTTTATCGCATCGCCGTGATGGAGTTCAAGTTAGCAATTCAGGCCAGCGGCAGACATCGGACAGCGGCTCATACCCATGTAGGATGGCGCCTTGCTTTACCGGTCCTCCTGGCATTGAGCCTTCGGCAATGGCATGCGCCCTCTGGAAAGCCCGCTGGCTCTCCGCAAGGGCAAGAGCTCAGCAGTCTTCTCTTGACTGCGAGGCATCTGTCCGTGGATCAGTCCACCTATCCTTTCGTATAGCTAGACACTGCAGCCGCTGCTGAGCACACTCCTCCCCGTCCCCCGCCACTACGGCGGCCCATGCCCTGCTTCGCCGCTCTTGCTACCGCCTTCACTGCCTGCGCAGGTCTGGCGTGGTGGCCTGGGCCGCGTTGCCGCTCTCTGAGGAGTCTTGCCATGCATCGTTCATCCAACGCGATTTCGTCCACCCCCTCCCGCACTCATTCAGCGCTGCTGCGTCCGCTGGCTGCGGCCTCTGCCGCCCTCATCGCCCTGGCCGTGGTGCATGCCGCTTACGCCGAAGCGCCGCTGCACAAGAACCAGCCCGGTTTCTATCGCACCATGATCGGCGACATCGAAGTCACCGCGCTCTCCGACGGCACCAATCGCCTGCCGGCCGGCAAGATGCTGCGCGGCGTCAGCAAGGAAGACCTGGAGCAGCGCCTGCAGGCTGCCTTCGTCAGCGACCCGGTCGAGACGTCCGTCAATGCCTTCCTGGTCAATACCGGCAAGAAGCTGATCCTCATCGATACCGGCGCCGGTGGCGTGCTTGACGCCGACAGCGGCCATCTGCTCACCAGCCTGAAGGCCGCCGGCTACCGCCCCGAGCAGGTCGACGAGGTCTACCTGACCCACCTGCATCCGGACCATGAAGCCGGTCTGACCCACAAGGGCAAGCGCGTCTTCCCCAAGGCCGTGGTGCGGGCTGACAAGAAAGACGCCGACTACTGGCTCAATCCCGCCAACAAGGCCCAGGCCAGCCCCATCAACCAGGAGTTCTTCGAGGTCGCCGAAAAGTCGCTCAAGCCCTATATTGCCGCCGGCAAATTCCGTCCGTTCGAGGGTGACACGCAACTGCAGCCCGGCATTTCCAGCGTGGCCAACTACGGCCACACGCCCGGGCACAACGCCTACCTGGTCAGCAGCAAGGGCCAGCGTCTCCTGATCGTGGGCGACATGATCCATGTGGCCGCCGTGCAGTTCCCGCAGCCCGACATCACCATCGGCTTCGATACCGATGAGAAGGAAGCCCAGCAGGATCGCCGCAAGGCCTTCGACGCCGTCGCCGACGCCAAGGAACTCATCGCCGGCGCGCACTTGTCCTTCCCGGGCATCGGCCATATCGTCAAGGATGGCAGCGGCTATCGCTGGGTGCCGATCAACTACGCGCTGGTGCGCTGATCGGCGGGCAGGCATGGCTTCCTCACCTGCTCCTTCGGGCGCTGCAGCCACCGGCTACGTGCCGGCCATCTTTGCCGGCCTGGTGGCCAGCCTGGTCGGTATCGGCCTGGCGCGTTTCGGCTACACGCCGCTGTTGCCGGTGATGATCCACGCGCAATGGTTCGATGCCTCCCAGGCGGCCTACCTGGGGGCGGCCAATCTGGCCGGCTACCTGGTCGGCGCCTTCTCGGGCCGTGCCATGGCGCGCTATCAGGGCCCGGTGGCCGTGCTGCGGCTGATGACACTGCTGGCCTCGGTGTCCTTCATCGGCTGTGCGTTTCCCTTGTCGCAGGTCTGGTTCTTCTGCTGGCGCCTGCTCTCGGGAATCGCCGGCGGCGCCATCATGGTGCTGGTCTCTGGGGTGGTGCTGCACCGGGTGCCGCACAGCAAGCGCGGACTGGCCAGCGGCGCGATCTTCTTCGGGATCGGTATCGGCGTCATCCTCTCCGGGACGGTGGTGCCGCTGATGCTGTCGCTGAGTCTGCAGGCCACCTGGCTGGCCCTGGGCGGCCTGGCCCTGCTGTTGACGGCGGCCAGCTGGTTTGCCTGGCCGGCGCACGATCACACGGCGGTGCGCAGCATGACCTCCATGAAGAAAGCACCGCTGTCCCCGGCATTGCGGCTGCTCTTCGTGCAGTACGCCCTGGCCGCGCTTGGGCTGGTGCCGGAAATGCTGTTCCTGGTCGATTACATTGCCCGCGAGCTCAACCACGGCACTGCCCTGGGGTCAGCCACCTGGGTGGCCTATGGTATCGGCGCCTCGGTCGGCCCGCTGTTCTATGGCTGGGCAGCGGACCGCTGGGGCGCACGCAAGTCGATGCTGGCAGCGTTCGGCGTACAGCTGCTGGCAGTGCTGGCGCTGGGTCTGGTCAGTCAGCTGGCGGCGCTCATGGTGCTGGCCGTGATCATCGGTTCCTTCCCCGCCGGGGTGGTGCCGCTGGCGCTGGCACGGCTGCATGGCCTGAGCGACGACGCCCACGCGCGCGAGGCCATCTGGAGCCGGCTCACCGTCGCCTTTGCGCTGGCCCAGGCGCTGGGGGGCTACGCCTACTCTGCGCTTTATGCGGTGAGCAACGGACATCACCTCAGTACCTTTTTGATCGGTGCGGCCGCCCTGGGGCTGGCGCTGATCGTCGGCCTGCGCAGCCGCTGAAAGCGCGCGGGCGGCAGTATGCGCCGCCCGCGCAAGCTAAGAAGAAATTCGCAGTTTGGTCCGGCGCTTCGTGACCCTATGATGTCCGCATCCTTGCCATCCGCTGCAAGGCCGACACCGGACACGACCTCATGAGCCAAATCTCCCCCGACCTCCTGCAACGCATGGCCGATGGCGCTGCCCAGCGCGACGCCCAGCGCGAACAACCCTTTGACGTCATCGCCGAAGTCAAGGCCACCGGCTTCGGTGCCGGCCGCCTCGATGCCGACTACGGCGGCGGCGGCGCCACCTTCGTCGAGACCCTCGATACGGCCATCCAGCTGGGTGCGGCCGATCCCAATGTGGCCCACATCTGGCGCAATCACCATGTCGCCCTCGAACGCCTGCTCAATGCCCCCCTGCAGCACGCCGGCGTGCAGCGCCTGCGCGAGCGCGTGCGGGCCGGTGACCTGGTCGGGGCTTCCCACACCGAACTGGGCCAGCCCCAGATCGGCGGCAACTCGCCCCTGGCCACGCGCCTGGTGCGCCAGGGCGATCACTACGTGCTCAACGGCCAGAAGTTCTACTCCACCGGCTCGCTCTTCGCCGACTGGCTGCACGTGACGGTGTCAGTGGAAGATGGCCGCCGCGCGGTGGTGCTGCTGCCGCGCCAGCGTGAAGGCGTGCTGACCGTCGACGACTGGTTCGGCATGGGCCAGCGCCTCACCGGCAGCGGCACGACCGTCTTCGAGAACGTGGTGGTGGCCGCCGATGAAGTGGTCCTGCCGGACCAGGTGCCGGTGCGCCAGGCCGTCTTCGGCTCGACCATCGCCCAGCTCTTCCTGACCTCGGTGATCGCCGGCGTGGTCAGCGCCGTGGCCCGTGATGGCGCCGCCCTGTTGAGCAAGCGCAAGCGCAACTACTACTACGCCCCCACGCCCTCGGCCGCACAGGATCCCATCCTGCTGACTGCCCTCGGCGAACGCGATGCCGATGCCTTCGCCACCCGCGCCGTGGTGCTGGCCGCAGCCGCCGAAGCTGACCGCGCCTATGCCGCCCTGAAGGCCAATGCGTCTGACGCCGATGATCGCCTGCAGGATGCGGCCGCTGCCGCCGCCCGCGCCAAGATCACGGTGGACCGCATCGCCCATCACGCCGCCACGGCGCTGTTCGATATCGCCGGGGCCTCGGCCACCCTCGCCCAGTTCAACCTGGATCGCCACTGGCGCAACATCCGCACCATCTCCACCCACAACCCCACCTCGCACAAGGCCTACGCCCTGGGCAACCTGAGCGCAAACCAGGTGAGGCTGCCGACTCAGGGCTTCTTCTGATCGCACCCTCGCAGGGGCGGCCTGCGCCGATAATGGTTTCCATTTGGTTGGATGTCCTATAAAGTAGTCAAAAAACCAATCAGGGACAGGCGCAGGCAACATGAAGATTCCAGTACCCATTCTGGCTGCGACGGGGGACAGGGCGGCATCTGCGCGTCGTTCCCGGCGCTTGCGCAACAAGCTGTCAAGGTCGCTGCTATGGCTGCTCGTCTGCTGCAGCTCGATGGCGGCCCATGCTCAGACAGCGCCACCCAATCCCACGTCTGCCCCTGGCAAGGTTCTCACGGTCGGGGTCTATCAAAATCCCCCCAAGATCTTCTTCGATGGCGAAGGCACCGCCACCGGCCTGCACATCGACCTGATCCGCCTGATCGCCGAGCGCGAACATTGGCAGTTGCGCTTCGTCCCCTGTGAATGGCAGGCCTGCCTGCAGCAGGTGGAAAACGGCCAGCTCGACTTGCTGCCCGACGTCGCGTGGAACGAGCAACGCGCCAAGGTCCTGCAGTTCCCTGCGGTGCCGGCGCTCTACAGCTGGTCCATCCTGTATCGCAATCGCGGCGTCGTCATCAATTCGGTCTTTGATCTCAAGGACAAGAAGATCGGCCTGCTGGAAAACTCGGTCCAGGCCAATTACTTCCGCAACCTGATCGACAACTCCGGCATCAAGGTCCGGCTGGTGCCGCTGCACAATATCGAGTCCGGTTTCAGGATGGCGTCCGCAGGCGAGATCGACGGCATCATTGCCAGCCAGCAAGCAGGCGACATGCTGGCCGACCGCTACCAGTTGTCCGTTACCAGCATCGTGTTCCAGCCGGTGAAGCTGTTCTTCGTCAGCGGCCGCCAGCAGGCGCCCGAGATCCTGGCCGCCATCGACCGCACGCTGGCCCAATGGCAGGCCGATCCCGCCTCCATCTACTTCGACATCCTGCGCAAATGGGGGCGCGGCAACACCAGCGTGCCCAACTATCTCTGGTGGCTGCTGGGAGGCGCCCTGGTGCTGCTGGCCTGCGCCCTGCTGATTGCCGCCTACCTCAAGCGCGAAGTCGCACGCCGCACCGCCCGGCTTCAGCAGAGCGAAATCTCGCTGCGCATTGCGGCGGCCGCCTTCCACTCCTCCGAAGCGATCTGGGTCATGGATGCCGGGCGCAAGGTTCTGGACGCCAATGCAGCCTTCACCGAACTGACGGGATATCGGCTGCACGAGCTGCCCGAGGGCGGCTTGCTGCCCTGTCAGCGCGACGAAGACAACGACGATTTCCGCACCAGGCTATGGGCGCTGGTACAGCGCGATGGCAAATGGCAAGGGGAATTGCGGGTCTGGCGAAAGGACGGTACGACCTTCTGCGCCGTGGTGACCCTGACAGCTGTCACCGATCCTGACGGGCGTATCAGCCACTATGTGGGCACCCAGATCGACATCAGCAGCCAGAAACGCTTGCAGGACGAAACCCGGCAACTGGCCTTCTATGATCCGCTGACCGGCTTGCCCAACCGGCGCCTGCTGCTCGACAAGATCGGCGCTGCCAGCAGCCAGGGGCACGCGGCGGCGCTGTTCTTCATCGATATGGACAACTTCAAGGATATCAACGATGCCTTGGGCCACTCCATCGGCGACCGCCTGCTGTGCCAGATCGCCGCGCGCCTGAAGGAACTGGCCGGTGAGGGCCTGGTGGCGCGCCTGGGCGGCGACGAATTCGTGGTGCTGTGCGAGCAGTCGCAGTCAGGCAGCGAGGTGGCGCAGGACGCCGCCCTGCAGTTCGGCCAGCGCATCGTCGCGGCCATGGAGCAGCGTTTCGACCTGAACGGGCTCAGTCACTTCGCCACCTGTTCGGTCGGTGTCACCCTCATGCAAGGCGATGGCGCCAGCGTCGAAGACCTGCTGCGCCGGGGCGACCTGGCCATGTACGCGGCCAAGCAGAAAGGCCGCAATACCTGCTGCGTGTTCGATCAGCAGATGGAGCAGGCGCTGCATTTCCGCACCGGGCTGGAAAGCGACCTGCGGCGCGCCATCGGCAGTAGCGAATTCCTGCTGCACTACCAGCCCCAGCGCGACCAGGCCGGACGGCTGATCGGGGTGGAAGCCCTGGCGCGCTGGAACAGTCCTTTCCGGGGCAGCGTCTCGCCGGGCATTTTCATTCCGGTGGCCGAGGCCTCGGGGCTGATCCTGCCACTGGGCCACTGGGTCTTCGAGCAGGCCTGCCGCCAGTCGGTGCGCTGGAATCGCCCAGGACGACGGCAGCCGGTGGTCATCGCCGTCAACGTCAGCGCGGTGCAGGTCCGCCAGCCCGACTTCGTGTCATGCATCCTGGGCACGCTCAAGGCGACCGGCGCCGATCCCTGCCACCTCAAGCTGGAGCTAACCGAGTCGGCCATGGTCGATGACGTCGAGGCCACGATCGACAAGATGCTGGAGCTGAAGCATCACGGTCTGGCCTTGTCGCTGGATGATTTCGGGACCGGCTATTCGTCGCTGTCCCTGCTCAAGAAACTGCCCATCGACCAGCTCAAGATCGACCAGTCCTTCGTGCGAGAACTCTTGTTTGCGCCCAGTGACGTGGCCATTGCCAAGAGCGTCATTACGCTGGGCGATGCGCTGGGGCTGGAGGTCATTGCCGAGGGGGTGGAAACACGCGAGCAACAACAATTCCTGGCCGCGCTGGGGTGCACGCGCTACCAGGGGTATCTGTTTGGACGGCCGGTGCCGCCAGAGCAGTTCGAGGGGCTGGATTGACGCAATGATCCGCTCGCCTGCTGCCGCCTGGATCGATGTGTGAAGCCAAGCGCAGAGAAGGCGCCATAGGCCGCCTGCCATGGCAGTACGAAAAGATGCATCGACCAGCGCGTGAACAAAAGCAGCAAGCGCGCGTGACAGCTTTCACTGCGTAGCCCGGCGCTCCGCCATGGTCAGGTATTCGGCGTGCAGGTGGGCCGCTTCCAGCAGTTTGCGGCACTTGGCGCGCTCTGCAGGCAAGGCCGCCAGTTCATGCTGCAGCAACTGTTCGATGATCTCGGCTGCCTCCATCGGTTCGGTCCCCGCCGTCTGCATGGCCAGCAGGCAGTTGCGGACCGTGGCGCGCACCAGCTCGCCGATGGGCTGGTCCTGCTCGGACATCTCGCACAGCCGCACGATGATGCCCAGGTGACGCCGCGCGATGCTCATGGCATTGGTACACATGACTCCCTCCTCGTTATGCAAACCAAGATAGGACGGGACGATCCACCGCGCCATCAGGCGTTTCCTGATTTCAACATCGACAAGCGGCGCGCATTCCCGGGCGATGAAAAGCTGGCCTCGCGTAGTCGGCGGCCGCTGATTTTCTCGTCGCGCCGCCCGTCGCCCTAAACAAGAACACGTCTCATTCGTCATCCAGAGAGCGGGCCCTCCGGCTCGTGCCAGCGCCGCTGGCGATCCCTCATTGCGACCACGCTCCCGACCATGACGACAAGAAAAACCTGCCGCACCTCCCTGCATGCCCGCGCTATCCTGCCCGCCCCCGTTGCCCGTCCGCGGCTGATGGTGCAGGCGTTGCGCCTGGCTTTGCTGGGTCTGCCCGCCACTGCCCCGGCCTGGGCACAGACCACCACCGATGCCGCGCTGCCCCAGGTCACCGTCACGGCTGGCCAGGAAGAACAAGCCACCGGCCCGGTCCACGGCTTCGTCGCCAAGCGCAGCGCGACCGCCACCAAGACTGATACCCCCATCACCGAAACACCGCAATCGATCTCGGTCGTCACGGCCGACCAGATCGCCACCCAGCAGGCGCGTTCGGTCTCGGAGGCGCTGGGCTACAGCAGCGGCATCCAGGTCTCCAATGGGGCCTTCGCCATTTCCGAGACGGCCTCGCTGCTGCGCGGCTTCCCCATCAACAATGGCGGCTCGCTCTACCGCGACGGCACGCTCACCGCCTCCAACGCCAGCTACAGCCGCTATGCGCCCGAACCCTACGGACTGGAACGCATCGAGCTGCTGCATGGACCGGCTTCGGTGATGTTCGGGCAGAACGCCCCGGGCGGACTGATTAACGTGGTCTCCAAGAAACCAACCACCACCACCCTGCGTGAATTGCAGGTGCAGGCCGGCAGTTTTGATCGCAAGCAGGTGGCCGGCGACTTCGGCGGTGCGCTCGATGAGGGCGGTGTCTGGTCCTATCGCATCACCGGGCTGGCACGCGACGCCGGTACCCAGGTCGATGGCACGGTGGATCGACGCCTGTTCCTGGCACCGTCCATCACCTGGCGTCCGTCCGACCGTACCGAATGGACCGGCCGCTTCGAGTACCAGCGCAGCGAAGGCTTGTCCAACAACGTCTTCCCGGCCAGCGGCACGGTCACGGCCAATCGCAACGGGCAGATCCCGACCAGCACGGCCGTGGGCCGCAGCGCCGACAACGGCGAGCGCTACGAAAACTGGTCGCTCAGCTCGCAGTTCTCGCACCAGTTCAACGAGACGTGGAGCTTGCGCCAGAACCTGCGCTATACCGATTACAACGGCACCCGCAACAGCATGCGCTTCGCCGCCTTCTACCCGGCTACGCAGTCGGCGACCGCCGCCTTGCAGCGCTGGCGACTGGGCACCGAGTCCGACACCTTCACCGCCGACCACCAGCTGCAGGCCGACTTCAGCACCGGTGCCGTGCAGCACAAGGTGTTGATGGGCGTGGACTTCCATCACACTGCAGGGACCGTGCGTGGCTACGTCAGTCCCAACACCCTGGCGGGCTATGTGCTCTCCAATATTTACACGACCAGCTACGGCAATCTTCCCGCCGTGCCCGAGAACTACAATCTGCGCACGGTGGATGACCAGCTGGGCGTCTATCTGCAGGACCAGTTGAAGATCGCCGAACGCTGGTTCCTCTCCGCCGGTCTCCGCCACGACCGTTCGCAACAGACCGTCAGCAACGCCATCGCCCGCACCCAGACCGACCGCAGCGACCGCGCCAACACGCGCAACCTGGGGCTGGTGCATGAATTGGCCAATGGCGTCTCGCCCTACCTGAGCTACACCGAATCCTTCACGCCCACCACCGGCACCAGCTTCGGCGGCGACATGCTCAAGCCGGAACGCGCCAAGCAATACGAAGCCGGCGTGAAATACGCGCCCGTCAATACCAATGCGCTCTTCACGCTGGCGGTATTCGACCTGCGCCGCCAGAACGTGGCCACCACCGACCTGGCCCATGCAGGCTACTCGGTGCAGACCGGCGCGGCCCGCTCCAAAGGCGTGGAGCTGGAAGGCAAGCTGTCCCTCGCCGAGGGCCTGAGCCTGACCTCCAGCTACAGCTATACCAACGCCAAGGTCACCAGCAACAATGCCACCAGCAGCAGCACCGACACCCAAGGCAAGGCCTTGCCCGGTGCGGCCAGGCACAATGCCGGCGTGCTGGCGGACTATGCCTTCCAGCGTGGCGCGCTGGCCGGTGCGCATGTCTCGGCGGGGGTGCGTTACATCGGCCGAGCCTACGGCAATGCGCTCAATACCTTCGAGGTGCCTTCGGTCACGCTGCTGGACTTCGGCGCGCGCCTGGACCTGGGCCGCATCAATGCGGACTGGCGCAACTTTGAGCTGGCCTTCAAACTCAACAACGTGACCGATCGCGTCTACGCCTTCTGCTCGGAACTCTGCGAGTACGGCGCGCGCCGCACCGGCCTCGTGCAGTTGACCACGCGATGGTAAGCACGCTGTCCGCCTGGCTGTGTCGCCGTGCGCCACGCCGCCACCACCTGGTCCTGCTGCATCGCTGGACCGGGCTGGCCATCGCCTTCTTCCTGCTGGTGGCCTGCCTCACCGGCAGCCTCCTGAGCTTCGAGGAAGAACTCGACACCTGGCTGGCACCCGGGCTGCACCTGGCGCAGCCGGCGCCGGGCCAGGCGGCCACCGCGATGCTCGATCCTTACCAGTTGCGCGCACGGGTGGAACGGGCGCTGGGACCGCAGGCACAAATCAACCAGTTGATCCTGCATCCGCAAGCGGGGCGTACGGTGCGCTTCATCGCGGAACCGGCGCTGGATTGGTCCACCGGCAAGCCCTATCGACTCAGTTATGACGAGGTCTTTGCCAATCCCTACGATGGCACGGTGCAGGGCGTGCGCGACCGCAACGCGATCAGCCTGCGGCCCGCGCAGTTGATGCCCTTCCTGTTCAAGGTACATCATTCGATGGCCCTGCCGCGCGTGCCGGGCGCACTGCTCATGGGCATCGTGGCGCTACTGTGGACCCTAGACTGCTTCGTCGGCATGATCCTGACCTGGCCGCGCGCGCGGCCCTTCCTGGTGAAATGGAAACCGGCCTGGCTCATCAAGTGGCAGGCCGGTTTCTATCGCATCAATCTGGATCTGCATCGTGCCTGCGGGCTATGGCTGTGGGTGATGCTGCTGCTCATTGCCTGGTCCAGCGTGATGTTCAACCTGCGCGACCAGATCTATCTGCCGGTGATGTCGCAGATCCTGCCCTTCGATACCAGCTGGCGCGGCAGTGCGCCCCTGCCCAAGCCGCTGGTGCAGCCGCCACTGGAGTGGCCACAGGCCCATGCCATGGCACGGGCGGCCATGGCGCGCTTCGCGCAGGAACGTGGCCTGGCCATCGACTTCGAAGAAAAACTGAGTATGGATCGTCGCCGGGGCTTGTATGCATACATGGTCCACAGCAATGCAGACATCCGCAGCGACGCCGGCAATACCGGCTTGCTGATCGACCCCGCCACCGGCGATATCCGTGGCCACTGGCTGCCGCAGGGCGACCGCAGCGGCAATACCTTCAGCAACTGGATCGGCGCACTGCATATGGGCCAGGTGTTCGGCCTGCCGTGGCGTATCTTCCTGGCCGCGCTGGGCCTGCTGGTGAGCGTGCTCACCGTGACCGGCATCGTCATCTGGTGGAAGAAACGCGCAGCGCGCGCTCCACGTCAGGTCAAGGCGGCGGTGTCAGCGCAAGGCACTGGCGGCAGCTTGCCTGGGCATCGCGGATCAGGAAGTTGACCAGCGTGACCGAGATGCCCAGTTCGACGGCGATCTCGCGCTGGCTCAGCCCCGTCAGGCGATACAGCTCGAACGCGCGCCGGGTGCGGGCGGGCAAGCCATCCAATGCCTGGCTCACCAGTGCCAGGGTCTGGCGGCCGATGGCGATGGCCTCGGGGCCGTGGGCTTCTTCGTGGATGTCTTCACCGGCTTCTTCGTCGGCAAAGACATCGCTTTCGAAGCGGCAGCGGCGATGACGATCAATGGCCAGGTTGCGCACGATGCGCATCAGGTAGGCCTGAGGCTGGCGGATGGCGCAGCTTTCCTGTTCCTGCAGCTCGCCGATCTTGAGGTAGGCATCCTGCACGACGTCATCGGCACGATGCGGACATCCCAGGATGCGCTGGGCGGCCTCGCGCAGGCGCTGGCGCTGGCCGATGAAGTGCTGTTGCAGGCCGGTGGGTGCGGTGGCGTGATGCATGCGTCCGGGTCTCCTCGTGAAGTGCTACCAGCGATAGCGGGCACTGAGCACGGCGGTGCGCTCCTCGGCCCAGAAACAGGTCAGCGTCGGTTCGGCCAGGCAGGACGTGCTGCGGCGATTGGCCAGGTTGCTGACGTTGAGGGCATAGCGCCAATGGCCCTGGTCCACCCGCAGCATCGCGTCCAGCAACACCGTGGCGGCGTTGCGCACGCTGTTGTCGGCATTGGCGTAGCTGGCCCCCGTATAGCGTGCGCCGGCACCCATGCCCAGGCCGGGCAAGTCCGCGCCCGGCGTGTAGTCCAGCCACAGGCTGGCGGCATGGCGCGGCACCAGCATGGGCGTCTTGCCCACCAGCGACGCATCGGCATGGGCGGAATTGATGGCCTGCGTCCAGCTGTAGGCCGCCAGCAGGTTCAGTCCGGGTGACAGCGCACCGCGCGCTTCCAGCTCCAGGCCGCGTGAACGCACCTGGCTCTGGTCGACCGAGAAACTGGCGTTCTGCGGATCGCTGGTGAGGACATGATCCTTGGTGGTCTGGAACAGCGCAGCGGTGTAGAGCGCCCGTCCCGCCTCGGGCTGGAACTTGACGCCGGCTTCGATCTGGCGGCCGCGGCTGGGGGAGAACGGCCGGCCAGTCACATCCTGCCCCGGCTGCGGCAGGAAGGACGTGCTCAGGCTCAGGTACGGCACCAGCGACGGCAACAGCTTCCACGACAATCCGGCGCGATGGCTCAATGCATGGGCGCGCGTGTCGGTACGCACTGCGCTGCCCAGGTTGCGGTTGGTGTCGGTGACGCGGTCGTAACGGCTGCCCAGCGTCCAGACCAGCGATCCGTAGCGAATCTGGTCCTGCACGTAGAGCCCGGTCTGCTGCAGGTCCTCCTGCAAGCGCGCGACCAGTTGCGAGGCCATGGCGATGGGCAGGCCGTAGACCGGTGCGTCCAGGTCCAGGCTGGGCGCGTTGCCGCGATAGCGCTGCTCGTCCTGATGCATGCGGGTCAGGTCCAGGCCCAGTACCACGGTGTGTTCAGCGGCTCCCTGCTGCAACCGGCCTTGCAGGCGGGTATCGAGCTGGCTGCTTTGCAGTTGGGTGTCGTAGCGCGCTGCCATGCGGGTGAGCACGCTGCCATTGAGGCTGACCGGATTCAAGACCGAGTACTGCGAACGCAAGCCGGCCTGGCGGAAATCCTGCAGCAGCTGCCAGTTTTCATTCAGGCGATGCGCCAGCTGCCAGCCCAGCGACCATTGCTCGCCGCGCTGGCGGTCGATGCCGGGGTCGCCCACCAGCGTGTGGGAAAGGCTTCCGTCGGCATTGTCAGCGGTCCAGCGGCTGCTGCCGTTGCGGTCCTTGAGATAGTCGGCCAGCAAGGTGAGGCTGGTGTCGCTGCCCAGGCGCAGCCTGAGCGAGGGGGCCAGATACAGGCGGTCGTTCTCCACGGCGCGGCCATTGACGTAACGGAACTGGGTTTCGCTATCACGCACCAGTGCCACCAGACGAGCCTGCGCCTGCCCGTCCTTATCCAGCGTACCGCTGAGGTCGGCGGCCAGTTGGCGGGTGTTGAACGTCCCCGCCGAGAGCACCAGTTCATCGGGTGACTCCGCCCCTGCCAGCTTGCTGATGCGATTGACTACGCCGCCCGGATCGGCCTGGCCGATGGTGGCCGAAGCCGCCCCGCGCAGCACTTCGATGCGCTCCAGTCCATAGGCTTCGGTGCGGAACATGCCGAAGCCCGCCACCAGCTGCCGCAGGCCGTTGAGGTAGTTGCTGGTGTTCTGGGCATTGATGAAGCCGCGCAGGTTGAAGTAGTCGTAGCCGCGCGGATCCACGCCATGGGTCTGGGTGTTGGCTCCCGGCAGGTAGCGCAGCGCATCCATGACGCTGGCGGCACCGCGTGCATCCATCTCCTCGCGCGTGAGCACCGAGAGTGATTGCGGGAGCTCCAGCAGCGGTGTGGCGGTGCGGGTCGCGGTCTGGCCGTGGGTGGCGGCGTAGTCCGCTTGATCCCCGTGCATTGCCAGCCTGTCGGGACGGCCGACGATGACGACCTGTTTCAGGTGCTGGTCTTGCTCGGGGATGGCGTCATGGCCGGAACGCACAGGCCCCTGCCATTGCAGGCCATAGCCGCCGCCCGGCGTGCGCACCGCCCGCAGGCCGGATCCGGCCAGCAGGTGCGCGAGGGCCTCTTCCACCGCCAGATCGGCATCGAGGGCGGGGGCGGTTCGACCCTGCACCATGTCCGGCGCATAGGAGAGCGTGATGCCGGCCAGACGGGCGAAGCGGTTCAGGGCTTCGTCCAGCGGTGCGGCACCGAGCTGGTAATGGCGATGCACTGCCCTCGCCTCCTGCGCCCAGGCGAGTCCGCCGAAGCCCGGCACGGCGCAGGCCAGCAGCAAGCCCAGCACAAGGCCGGGCCGGCGCAGACGGTCAGCGTGCAATCGCGGCGGGATGAGGGCGGGCATGGAAAATGGCAAGAACATTCACTGGTTTCATGAGGTTTGCCGAAGCAGCCCCCCAAAACCCGCAATCCCTGCCAGAAAATTCTTATCGGCTGTTTTGCGCCGTCACCCGGACCCAGAAGCGGGTGCGTTGTTCGATGCGCACCGGCAGCGCCTGCGCCAGCGACTCCAGCGCGGCATCGCCATCGTGCAGCTGGAACACCCCCGACACCTTCAGGGACGCCACGCTGTCCTCGCAGACCAGCCAGCCGTGGCGATAGCGCGCCATCTCGGCCACCACGTCGCCCAGGCGCATGTCGTGCGCCACCAGCGTGCCATCGAGCCAGCCAGTGGGGTCCATGGCGGCCGCCGCAATGGCTTGCCGCCGCAGCTGGCCGCTTGCATCGATCTCCACCGTTTCGCCGGGGACGATCACGGTACGCGTGCCCTGCCCCGGGTCCACGTCCACCCGCCCTTCGAGAACGCTCAGGCGGGTCACGCCGTCTTGCTGGCGCACGGCGAAGCGCGTGCCCAGCGCCTGCAGGCGGGCCTGGGCGGTCTGGACCAGGAAAGGACGATGCCGGGGCGAGAGCCCATCACGGCCGGTATCGATGAAGATTTCGCCGCGTTCCAGGGCGATGAGGCGCTGCTGCCCATCGAACTGCAACTGCACGGCGGTGGCGGTATTGAGGGCCAGTTGCGTGCCGTCGCCCAGGGCCACGCGGCGCTGGGCGCCGGTCCCGGTGGCGTAGCGCTGGCCGGCAAGACTGTCGAAGAGCCCGGCCTGGCGCGCTGCGAAGCTGGCCAGGGCCACGCTGCCCAGTCCCAGCACCACCCCGCCAAGCCAGCGACGGCGCGACTGGCGGCGGCTGCGCGAGCGGTTCAGCGCCGAGAGCGGTTGCTGCCATTGCGCAGGCGCGACCGGCAAGGCCACCAGCCGCTGGAATTGGGCTTCTGCCGCCATCAGCTCGGCCCACACGCTTTCGTGGCGGCCATCTGCCGCGCGCCAGGCATCGATCCTGGCTTGCAAGGCCGCATCCGGCGCTACACCGGAAGGCTGTGCCCGCAGCTGGACCAGCCAGGCGATGGCTTGTTCCAATACGGGGTCAGGCGAGGCGGAAGGCATTGGATGGGCGGGCATATCGGCGGGCATCAGCGTGAAAGGCAGCGCTTCAGCGGCCTTGCCAGGCTTGCCGCATCAGGTAGCAATGGCGGATGGCGGCGGCCATGTATTTTTCGACGCTGCTCAGCGAGACGCCCATGCGCTGGGCGATCTCGGCATAGCCCAGGTCGTCCAGGCGGGACATCAGGAAAGCCTCGCGCGGCTTGGCCCCCAGGCCTTCGAGCATGGCGTCGATGGTGGCCAGCGCTTCCACCAGCAGCATCCTGGCCTCGGGCGAGATCACTTCCGGCGCCGGCAGATGGGCGATGGCCTCCAGGCAGGCGCGCTCGACTTCGTCGCGCCGGACCTTGTCCACCACCAGGCCCTGCGCGATCCGGGTCAGCCAGGCGCGCGGTTCGCGTACCTCAGCCAGCACTTGCGGCTTGCCCAGCACCCGCAGGAAGGTATCCTGGGCCAGGTCTGCGGCATCGCTGCTGCTGCCCAGCCTGCGCCGCAGCCACTGCTGCAGCCAGCCATGATGCTCGCGGTAGAGCGAGTCGATGCGCTGGGCGTCGGCGGGGTGCGGGACGGGCATGAGGGAGCCAAGATTTCTAGATAATAATAATTCTCATTTTAATGTTGGAGATGAAGTTTGACAACGGCAGCGAAAACGCCGCCCGTGCCATGCAGGAGAAAAACGGCGTACATATGCCGGTCGGAGACACGCCGGATATGCCCATTACTCCGGCTCCTTTCGTGGATCAGGATTTCTGAGGACTGCCCACCCAGTCCAATTGGACTAGTTTCATTCCCGGCAAGCCCCGTTAGAATGCCGCCTGTGGATGAGTCACCCTGGAGGGGGGAAAAGATCGGACCGCATAGCGCGGCGCCGGCAGCTCGGGGGGGACTCATCTGCTTCTCTGCCGCTGGTCCCGAACGGGTTCCAGCGCGCCCCATGACAAAGCCGTCACCCGGGTTATCGCCCTAGCCTCATCAGCAGTCCGTGAAGATGCAGGGGGCGCCCGGCAAGCTGGTCCATACATCCATTCAGATCGCGTGCATCCTGATCGACCAGAGAGGCGACAGGTCACCTGCCGTTCACGCTTGTATGGCGTGTCACCCCGCCCGCTCCCTGCAAAGATCCCGCCACGGCGTTGCGCAGCGGGGCTTGCCTGAGGCAGGGTTCAGGCCGCAGCCGGTTCGTTGCGCAATTGCCCGATCACGAAGCCCAGCAACTGCGGCTCGGCCAGCGGACGGCTGTAGAAATAGCCCTGGATTTCGTCACAGCTCAGGCGCTTGAGCCATTCGCGCTGCTGGACCGTCTCCACCCCTTCGGCGATGACCTTGATGTCCAGCGTGTGGCCCAGGCCAATGACGGCCTGGACGATGGCCGCATCCTGCGAATGCGGCCGCAGCTGGCTGACGAAGGAACGGTCGATCTTGAGCTTGTCGATGGGAAAACGCTTCAGGTAAGCCAGGCTGGAATAGCCGGTACCAAAATCATCAATGGACAGCTTCAGCCCCAGCGCCCGCAGGGCATGCAGCAGTTCGATGGCCGCTTCGGTGTGTTCCATCACGGCGCCCTCGGTAATCTCCAGCTCCAGGCTGGCCGGCGCGATGCCGGTGCGCGCCAGCAGCGCCTGCATGCTTGCCAGGAAATCGGGATGCCCGAAATGCCTGGCCGAGATATTGACGGCCACCACCATGTCACGCCCGGTGAGATTGCGCAATGCATGGATCTGCGCGCAGGCCCGTTCCAGCACCCATTCGCCGATCTCGATGATCAGGCCTGACTCCTCGGCCACCGGAATGAAGTCGCCCGGCGACACCAGCTGGCCCTGGCGACGCCAGCGCACCAGCGCTTCGAAACCCACCAGACTGCCATCGGCCAGCGATTGCTGGGGCTGCAGATGCAGTTCCAGCTCGTCGCGTTCGAGTGCATGGACCAGCTCAGCCTCCAGGTCCAGACGGCGCTGCGCCTCGGCGTTGAGTGCCTCCGAATACGTCACAGCCAGGCTCCCGCCTTGGGCGCGCGCCGACTGCAGCGCGGCGTCGGCATTGCGCAGCAGCTGCACGGCATCGCTGCCGTGGCGCGGATATTCCACAGCGCCCAGGCTGAGATGCGAAAACACCTCGTGCGTGCGGCAGCCAAAGGGCCGCTGCATCCCGGCCTGCAAGGCCACCAGTGCGCGGGCAACGTCCTCGGAGCCAGCCGCCTCGCGGTACAGGATCACGAAATTGGCCCCGTCCAGCCGGAACACCTCGCCCTGATAGGCCTCGGCGATGGTGCGCAGGCGGCTGGCGATGTCAACGATCATGGCGTCGGCGAACTCATGCCCGTAGGCACCGATGACGCGCTCGAAGCGATCCACGCTGCCCAGCACCAATGTATGGGGATGTCCTTGCAACTGATCCATACGTCGCTCCAGCGTGCGGCGATGCGCCAGTCCGGTCAGCGGGTCGTGCGCGGCCTGGTGCGCCAGTGCATCTTCCGAGCGAAAGCGCGCACGAATGTGATACATCATGAACAGCGCCGTGGCCAGGGCCAGCAGGTTGAACCAATGCACCAGGCGCGCAATGCGCTGCAGGTTGATATCGACCAGCCCATCCTCGCGCAGCAGCTCGGTGACGTCCTGCATGCCCAGGCCGTGGAGGGTCCAATGCACCAGCGGATCGGCGGCATTGCGGATGTTCTCGACGGTGTGCTGCATCACCATCGAGAGACCGGCACCACAGGCCACCACCACGGTGAGCAGCACATAGATCGGCCAGCGTGTGTGGCGGGCCAGGCGCTGGCGCACGTCGCGCTCCCGGGCGGTCTGGCATGCCGGCAGCAGGGCCAGCAGACTGTCTTTCCAGCGGCGCGGTAGCGGCCGCGATTGCAGCATCAGATGATCCATCATTCCCCCCGGGGTCATTTCGTCAACAGGCGTTCAACCGTATGCACCATCTCGTCACCATCAAAGGGCTTGCCGAGGAAGACCGCCAGCCCGGCTGCCTGCACGCGCTCTTCTTGCACGCGCGTAGGATAGGAGGTGATGACTACCACTGGCGTAGCCATTTGCTGGCCGCGCAGCCATTCCAGCAATTCCACGCCACTCATTCCGGGCATCTGGACGTCGGTGACGATGCAATCCGTTCCGTCGTAGCCCTGGGCGGCGAGGAAATCGTTGGCGCTGGCGTGGCAGCGCACCTGCCAACCCATGGAGCGCATCAGCGCCGAAAGCGCTTCGCGCATGGAGGCGTCGTCATCGATGACGGCGATCTTGCTTGTGTGATTCACTGCATTCCCTTGGCGATGCCGCCCCCGTGTGATGCCCGGGGGCGGCTTGTCCTGTGCATCCCGATGGATGAGATGCATTCTTGATCGCAGGTTAGCAAGCCCGCGCCGGGGCGGGAATCATACATTGGTATGAGCGGCGCGGCGCCAGGCCAGGCGCGGCTTTCAGGGCTGCGGCTTGAGGCCGTCCTGTTCCAGCGCCTGGCCCATGCGCACCAGATCGGCGAAGGAGCGTGGCTGCATCTTTTTCATGGCATGGCCGCGATGGATCTTGACCGTGACTTCGCTGGTGCCAAGCTCACCGGCAATCTGCTTGTTGAGCAGGCCACTGACGGCCAGCCACATCACCTCCGATTCACGCGGCGTCAGGCTGGCGTAGCGCGCCTGCAGGCCGCTGCGGGCCTGGCGATGGGCGAGCTGGTGGCGATCCTTTTCATGGGCGGCCGCCACTGCATCGAGCAGGTCCTGGTCACGGAAGGGCTTGGTGAGGAAATCAATGGCACCGGCCTTCATGGCGCGTACGCTCATGGGGATGTCGCCATGCCCGGTCATCAGGATCACCGGCATGTCCACCCCGCTGCGCACCAGCTCGGCCTGGACATCCAGCCCGCTCATGCCTTGCAGCCGTACGTCCAGCAACAGGCAGGCAGGTGCGGCCAGGACCGGACGCTGGTGGAATTCCACGGCGCTGGCATAGCCGACCACCTGCAGTCCGACCGAGCGCAACAGGCTGTCGAGCGCCTCGCGCAATGCCGGATCATCATCGACGATATAGACCACCGGCTTGGGCGGCGAAGCGCTGGCCGATGGGTTGGGCGCGGGACGGATGGGCTGGCTCACGCATTCTCTCCCGCTACGGGCGGCAGCAACACCCGCATCACCGCGCCGTGCGGGGTACGATTGCCGGCACGGATGCTGCCATGATGGGCTTCCAGGATGGAGCGGCAGATCGCCAGGCCCATACCCATGCCGTCCTTCTTGGTCGTGAAGAAGGCCGAGAACATGCGCTCCAGGTGCTCCTGGCTCAGGCCCGGGCCATTGTCGGCGACTTCGATCTGGATCATCGCTGCGCCCTCCTGCCCCTCGCCGGCCGGGACCAGGCTGCAACGCACCTCGATGGCCGGTGCAACGGTCATGGCTTCGGACATGGCCTGGGCTGCATTCATGACCAGGTTGATGATGACCTGCTGCAATTGCACCTTGTCTGCCATCACCAGCGGCAGGTCGGTGGCCAGGTCCAGCCTGAGCTTCACGCGCATCCGGTGCAGCTCACGGCGCAGCAGGTCGCAGCTCTCCTGCACCAGGGGGGCCGCCGCCAGCGGTACCATGCTGGGCGCTGACTGCCGTGCCATGCCACGGATACGCTGGATCACTTCGCTGGCGCGTCGCGCGTTCTGCTGCATGGCGTCGACGGCGCGGCGTACTTCGCCCAGTTCCGGCTCATCCCGGTTGAGCCAGCGCAAACCGGCCTGGCCATGCGTGAGGATGGCCGCCAGCGGCTGGTTGACTTCGTGGGCAATGGTGGCGGTCATCTCGCCCAGGGTACTCACGCGGCTGGCATGGGCCAGCTGGTTGCGGGCCTGGTTGAGCGCCTCTTCGCGCTGCAGGAGCGCCTGCGTGGCATCCTGTCCCTTCACGGCCAGGAAGCCCGTGATGGCAATGGCGGCCAGGCTGACCAGGCAGCGCGCAAGGGCGGCATCGTCACGCAGCACATCGTGCGACAGCACGAAGGCGAGCAGGGTCAGTGCCATGCAGAACAGCATCACGCCGATCACGCCACGGCGCGGCCAGATCCATACCGACATCAGCACTACGGCCACGTACAGCACGGCAATGGCCACGTCCAGCGAGGTCAGCGCGTCAACGGAAAAGATCGCCACCGTCAGCGCGGCCGCAGCGGCCGGTACTGCCGGTGAACGAATGGTTCGGTACATGTGGGGTCCCCCCTGCTGCATCGCCTGTGTCATCCAAGTCTGGTGAAACTTGTCGTCGGTGGGGATCACGGCGGATGGCCGGGCCCCTTTGGGACGCGAGTATAAGGCCAGTACGCAGGCAGTGGTGCATGTATTACACCAAAGTATAAGGGGGCAGTCCGGCGCTGAAGCCCTGCTGGCGCAGGTGGCTTCTCATGCGACGGGGAACGGCCGTCGCGATGGGTCAAGCGCCATACCTTGGTGTTATTGGCGGCCTGATACCGGAGCCCTAGCATCAGCCCATCCGATAGCCCAGCAGGGGACCGCCATGAAACTCTATGAAACGCTTGCCGAGACCATCCGCCGCCAGATACTCAATGGCGTGATGCTGCCGGGAGAGAAGATTCCCTCCGTGCGCCGCGCCAGCCAGCAATACCAGCTCAGCATCTCCACCGTGATCCGTGCCTTCCTGCTGCTGGAGAGCCAGGGCTACATCGAGAGCCGCCCGCAATCGGGGTATTTCGTTCGCGCGCACCAGAGCCCGCTATCGGGGCCACCCGTAGCCACACCCGTTCAAGCTGTACCGCACACCCGGCTGCCTGCGGCCAATACGCCAGTCGAACTGGTGCTGCACAACCTGCGCTCGATCAACTGCAATGCGCGTATCCCGCTGGGCTCGCCCTATCCTGATCCGGCCCTGTTTCCGTCGATGCGCATCAGCCAGCTGGCGCAAGGTTTCTACAAACGGCGCGAGCATGGGCAGCTGATCGGGGTGCTGCCGCCAGGCAATGCGGACCTGATCCGCCAGATCGCGCGGCGGCATCTGCAGACCGGGCTGCCGGTGCAGGCTGGCGAAATCATCATCACCCAGGGCGCTACCGAGGCGCTGCAGCTCTGCCTGCACGCCATCGCCCGGCCGGGTGCGGCCATTGCCGTGGAGTCGCCGACCTACTACGCCCTGCTGCACGCCATCGAACGGGCCGGCATGCGCGCCTTGCCCATCGCTACCAATCCGGACCAGGGCATGGACCTGCCCTCTCTGGATCGGGCGCTGGCCACCGGCGAGGTGGCCGGCGTGGCGGTGATGACCAACTTCCAGAATCCGCTCGGCTACCTGATGCCGGACGCCAGGAAAGAGGCGCTGGTTCGCCTGATGGCCAAGCACGATCTGCCGCTGGTGGAAAACGATGTCTATGGCGAACTGCACTTTGGCGAGCAGCGCCCGCGCACGGCCAAGAGCTATGACCAGGATGGGCGGGTGCTGTACTGCTCCTCCTTCTCCAAGAGCCTGACGCCCGAACACCATATCGGCTGGACCCTGCCGGGCCGTTACCGGCAGACGGTGGAGCGGCTCAAGTTCCTCAATACGGTGTCCATGCCGGTGCATCCGCAGCGCGCGGTGGCTGAATACCTGCAGAGCGAAGGCTACGATTTTCACCTGCGCCGCCTGCGCAAGCTGCTCATGCAGCGCCAGCGCATCATGCGCGCGGCCGTCATGCGCTTCTTCCCGGCCGGCACGCACTGTTCCGAGCCACAAGGCGGTTACCTGCTGTGGGTCACGCTGCCAGTGGGCATCCTGGCACTGGAACTGCATGCGCTGGCGCAGGCCGCCGGCATCAGCGTGGCACCGGGCGACATGTTCAGCACCGACGGTGCTTTCCGTCACTGCATCCGGCTCAATTACAGCTTCCCTTGGGAAGACGGCATCGAAGCCGCCGTACGCACCCTGGGCGAACTGTGCCACGGCCTGCTGGCCGGTACCGCACAAGAAGCGCAGGCGCACTACCCGGCAGCGCGACCGCTGGCTCAGGCCCCTGCGGGTGGGCTGATCAACGCCAGGTGAGCCGTGCGCAGCTGGGCGGCCGGCTCGGCCTGCTCTGCTGCGCTGGTGGGCGAGCCCATCAGGCTACCCCAACGCAATTGCTCCACCGGTGCTGGTTTGCCGAACAGGTAGCCTTGCAGGCCGGTGCAGCCCAGCCGGCGCAAGGCCACCCACTGCTCGCTGGTCTCCACGCCTTCGGCCACCACCTCCAGCCCCAGTCCCCGCGCCAGGTTGACGATGGTCTGCACGATGGCCCCAGCATGGGGCGTCTGCAGCATGTCCTGGACGAAGGAACGGTCAATTTTGAGCTGGTCCAGCGGCAGCTTTTTGAGGTAGCTCAGCGAAGAATAGCCGGTACCGAAATCATCGAGCGAGAAGCCCAGTCCGGTCTCCTTGAGCATGGCCATGCGCGCGATGAGGGCATCGAGGTCGGTGAGCAGCATGCTCTCGGTGAGTTCGAGCTTGAGGCGGTGCGCATCGGCGCCGGTACGTTCCAGGATCTCCAGCACGCATTGAGCGAAGTCAGGCTGGCGGAACTGCCGTGCGCTGACATTGACCGAAATGCTCAGGTGCGCCGTCTGCGGGTCGTGCGCCCAGGCCGCCAGTTGCTCGCAGGCGGTGGTCAGCGCCCACTGGCCGAACTCCACGATCAGGCCGGCCTTCTCGGCCTGGCCGATGAACTCTGCCGGGTACACCATCCCGCGCTGCGGATGCTGCCAGCGCATCAGGGCCTCCACCCCGGAGAGGCTGCCGTCGGCGCGCACGATGGGCTGGTAGTGCAAGCGCAGTTCACGGCGCACCAGGGCGTGACGTAAATCATTTTCCAGCATGGCCATCTGGTCCAGCACTTCCTGCATCGAGGGGCAGAAGAAACGGTAAGTGTTGCGGCCTGCCGCCTTGGCTTCGTACATGGCCATATCGGCCTGGCGCAGCAGGTCATTGACGGTATGCCGGCCATTGCCGAAGAGCACCACGCCCAGGCTGGGCGTGCTGCGCACCTCGTGGCCCTGCAGTTCGTAACCGGCATTGAGCGCCACCAGGATCTTGCGGCAGACGCACTCGGCATTGTGCTCGGCTTCTTCGACCTGGCTGCCCAGGTTCTCCAGCAGGATCACGAATTCATCGCCCCCCAGCCGGGCAACGGTATCGACCTCACGCGTGACCTGGCGCAGCCGCAGCGCCACCAGTTCCAGCAGACGGTCACCGGTTTCGTGGCCCAGCGTGTCGTTGAGCCCCTTGAAATTGTCGAGGTCCACGAAGATCACCGCGCCCACCTGCCCGCCCCGCGCGTAGCGTGCCACCGCCTGGCCCAGGCGGTCCAGCAGGAGGCGGCGGTTGGGCAGTTCAGTCAGGCCGTCGTAATAGGCCAGGCGTGCGATCTCCTGCTCGGCAGCCTTGCGGGCGCTGATGTCCATGCGGGTGCCGACCATGCGCAGCGGCCGGCCCTGGCCATCGCGCTCGACCAGCTTGCCGCGGCACTGGATCCAGACCCAGTGGCCTTCCTGGTGGCGCATCTGGTATTCGGCTTCGAAGTTGTGCCGACTGTCGGCCAGGTGCAGGCGCAGCGCGTGGTCCAGTGCAGGAATATGCTCCGGATGGACCAGCGTGCGCCACTCGCCGGGCGCATTGAACTGACGCTCTGGCGCGTAGCCCAGCATGGCATTGGCGCGCGCATCGACGGTACGGATATCCTGCTGGATGTGCCAGTCCCACAAGCCCAGGTTGGCCCCGGAGAGCGCCAGCTCCATGCGCTCGGTCATCTCGGCGTGCTGCCATTCGCGCTGCGAGTTCAGGGCTTGCACCGCACGCCGGCGCCGCTGCAGCCATCCCAGCACCAAAGTGGCTGCCAGACCGAACAGCAGCCAGATCACAAAAAAGGAATGCACCGGCTCATGCCAACCCGAATTGACCTGCGCCTCGCTACGCGAGAGGCTGATGACCAGGGTCTTGTCCAGCCCCAGTTCGCGGCTGGTCACGGTGCGCTGGACGATCAGCCGGGATTGGCCCCGCGCATCCGGCAAGCGCATGACACTGGCGACGTCTCCCCCGCGCAGATGCTTCTGCAGGGATTCCTCCGGCCCGCTGCCGGGCTGGCTGCCTGTGCGCATCTGGGCAGCGTTGGCCGGTACGAACAGCAGGCGCCGCCCGTCCTCGCCGGTGATGGCGATGTTCATGTCCTCGGCATACAGGGCCGAGCGCATCACGGCATCGAAATAGTCGGGATTGAGAATGGCACTGACCGCGCCCTCGATGCGCCCATCGGGCGTAGTGACCGGCAGCGTGAGCTTGATGTTGAAGACGCCGGGCGTGTTTTCGTAAGGCTGCGAGACATACATCATCTGTCCCGAGGACATGCGCGGGATCTGCGAGAGGAAATCGCTGTCGTCCAGCCGCCGGTCATCGAGATCATCGGCCGAGCGCAGGATGTGGCCGCGCGTATCGAGTACCACCATGGCACGCACCCCGGGCATGGCGCGCTTGAGCGATTGCAGCAGCAGGCGCTGGCAGGATGCGGCGCAGCCGGAGTCATCACTGAGGGCGCTGCGTGCGCTCTCCAGCGCATGGCGCACACCCTGGAACTGGTGTGCCAGGTTTTCCTCGATGATGCGTGCCTGGCTCTGCATGCGTTCCGTTTCATCGGCAACCACCAGGCGCTGCTCGGACCAGACGAAGTTGGCGATGAGCAGCGCCGTAAAACCGAGCGTGGCCGCCAGCGCGCCCCATTCGATCATGGTGCGGCTGTAACCTTGAACCGGTTCACTGTTGTGGGCGATATCGGAGCGGACAATGTTGGCCATGGTGCCAATGCTGGGGAATCGCATGATGCCTTCCTTGCTTGCTTGCGCCGTCGGCGACGGCTGGCTGTGCATGGGAAGGAAGTCTAGGCGGCGTGCACCGGCCCCGGTACATACACAGCGCAGCAGGCTTGTGGAACACAGTTGCTGCCCGCATTGGTGTGCGGCAACAGCGCTGTCGGTTCGGCCTTGGCCCGGGCTGCAAACCACTTTGCGCCTCGCTTGCGATACGGCCGGGTATCGCGTGCGACGCTGGCCAGGCTTCTCCATGCAGCACAGAACACGCATGCCGGGCGGCAGTACAGTGTGCAGGAGCATGGTGTGCGCGTTCCTGCTTGCTTATGCTCGCGCCATCGACACTATTGCAGCAGGGAGCACATCATGCACATCGAAGTGATGGGGCAATACGAGATTGTCCTGGAAGCCTATGCCAATCTGGCCAATACCGGCTGGCAACCCTTCGTGACGATCTATCGCGGGCGATCCACTTCCCGCCGTAGCCTGTGCGTCGTGCAGCGCCAGCAGGTGCAGATCGCGGCCCCGGCGCGCAGCCGTGACCAGGCCATCGAGGTTGCACGCGCCTTTGCGGCACAACGCATCGCAGGCCGGCGGCTTTGATGCCGTTCAAGATGCACGCCCGTGCTCTGCCGCCGCCACGCATTTTGCCTTAGACTCTAGCGCCATCCGGTCAGGTGGACCGATGCGTTGAGGGAGGCGTGACGAGCGATGCGAATACTGCTGGTGGAAGATGACGCCATGATCGGCGAGGAAGTCCGTGCCGCCCTGAAGGACGCTGGCTACGCCGCTGACTGGGTGCAGGACGGTGCGCTGGCGCTGGCTGCGCTGGCGCAACAGCAGTACGACGCGGTCCTGCTGGACCTGGGCCTGCCGGGTGCCGATGGCTTGTCCGTACTGCGCCAATTGCGCGGGCGCGCTGCCACGCCGGTCCTGATCCTTACCGCCCGCGATGGCGTGCAGGACCGCATCGACGGCCTCGACTGCGGCGCCGATGATTACATCCTCAAGCCCTTCGCCATGGGCGAATTGCTGGCCCGCCTGCGTGCGGTGATGCGCCGCAAGTCGGGCGCGGCCACGGTAGTGCTGGACAACGGCCAGCTATGCCTGAACCTGGCCGAGAAGACCGCGCGCTGGCAAGGCCAGCCGCCCGTGACCCTGTCGGCGCGTGAATTCTCCCTGCTGCAGGCCCTCATGCATCGGCCTGGCGCCATCCTCTCGCGCGGCGAACTGGAAGAACGCATCTATGGCTGGGGTGAGGAAGTGGAGAGCAATGCCGTCGAATTCCTGATCCATGGATTGCGCAAGAAACTGGACCGCGAGGCCATCAAGAACGTGCGCGGCATGGGCTGGATGGTGGCGCGGGCGGGCGCTGCGCCATGAAACGCCTGCAAGGTTCGCTGCAAGCGCGCCTGTCGCTGGCGCTGACGCTGGCCATCCTGCTGGTGGCTTTGGGCGCGGGCGCTTTCGGCTTCATCAGCGCCTATCGTGATTCCATCCGCCTGCAGGACGACCTGCTGCTGCAAGTGGGCTCGCTCATCGTCAGCCTGGGCGGAAGCCTGCCCGCGGATGGCGCCGTAGGCAGCTATCCGGGCGCCGATCATGAATCCCGCATCAGCGTGCAGTGGCTGCCCGCACCGGGACAGGCCGCCACCGCAAGTGCCGCGCTGCCCCTGCCGGAAGGCTTGCACGATGGTTTCCAGACCGTCGGCATGTTTCACGAAGACTTTCGTGTCTACGTCCAGCCCCTGCCCTCGGGCCGGCGCATCGCCCTGGCGCAGGAAACCGACGTGCGCGATCACATCGCTTCGCGCGCCGCCTGGCGTGCCTTGATTCCGGTCTTGATCCTGGTACCGGTGCTGCTGCTGGCGATCCAGCGCATCATGGGCCGGCTCTTTGCGCCGCTGGCCAGCCTGCGCGGCCAGATCGACCGGCGCCGCGACGACCAGCTCGACCCCCTGCCCACGACCGGCCTGCCCACCGAAATCAGTCCCTTCGTGGACGCCATCAACCGGCTGCTGGCGCGCGTGCAAGGCGCCATGACAGCGCAGCGCCGCTTCGTGGCCGATGCCGCCCATGAATTGCGTACGCCCCTGGCGGCCCTCTCGCTGCAGGCCGAACGCCTGCAGCAAAGCGAGCTCTCCGAGACCGCCCGCGAACGCCTGCAACGCCTGGAGCAAGGACTGGTGCGGGCACGTACGCTGGTGACCCAGTTGCTGGCCCTGGCGCGCGTGCAGGCGCAGGACCAGACGGGTGCGACGGCGCGCCAGCGCCTCCCATTGCGCGAGGTCGTGCGTCCGGTGCTGGAAGACCTGTTGCCGCTGGCCCAGCAGAAGGACATCGATCTCGGCGTGGACGGATCGCTGGAGGCCTCGGTCGACACCAACGCCGTGGAGCTGAGCTTGCTGCTGGGCAACCTGATCGACAATGCGATCCGCTACACACCGCCCGGCGGCTACATCAGCCTGGCCCTGGCGGACCCCGCGCAAACGCCGCCGGGCCAGGTACGGCTGGAGATCGTCGACAATGGCCCCGGCATCCCCGCCAGCGAGCGCGAGCGGGTCTTCCAGCCTTTCCTCCGGCTCGACCCGGCGGCGGCATCGGGTTCGGGCTTGGGCCTGGCCATCGTGCAGTCGGTGGCGGCGCGGCTCGATATCGTGGTGCGCCTGGCGGCCAGCGATGAGCAATCCCAGGTGGGGTTGCGCGTGATCCTGGATATTCCCGCGCCTTAGATGCCCACCGTCAGGATTGGTCAGTAAATTCTTGCGCCAGGCTAATGCCGGACTAAGTTTGGTGGCTTACCATGGGTCAGCTTTTTTTCCATGGGAACCCAGATGAACAAGACCAATGATGCCTTCGGGCAAGGCACCCGCTACCACCCCCTCTACGCCGCGCTGCACTGGCTGATGTTCCTGCTGTTCGTGGTGGCGCTGGCCACCATCGAATACCGCGACGACATTCCCAAGGGCGATCCGCTGCGCGACCTGCTGCGCACGGTGCACATGCATGCCGGCCAGCTGGTGCTCATTTTCGTCGTGGTGCGCCTGATCGCGCGCAAGCTCCTGGGCGTGCCCGCAGAGTTGCCCCTGCCGCGCCTGCAACAGCTCGGAGCCACTACTGTGCACCTGCTGCTGTATGCCGTGATGATCGGCCTGCCCATCACCGGCATCCTCTTCACCCAGGCCGGTGGGCGCGACGTGGTGTTCTTCGGCATGACCCTGCCGGTGCTCCTGGCCAAGGACATGGCCGTGCGCGGTCCCATCAAGGAGGTGCACGAATTCATGGGCAATGCGGTGTATTTCCTGGTCGGGCTGCATGTGCTGGGTGCGCTGTGGCACCAGTTCCGGGACCGCATGCCGATCCTGCAGCGCATGTCCTTGCGCTCGCCAGGCAAGTAAGCGGACTTGCCACCCGCGCAGCGAAGGCTGCGCCGTCCTTGCCGACAACGCCATCCGGGAATTTCGGGTGGCGTTTTTTGTTGCGAACGACAGGTTTGTGAAAGCCATCAAAAACCTGACACAGGCCGCGCCGACGGGCTTTGCGCAAGATCAAGCCGGTCCCGATCGAGACCTCGATGTGGCTGCGGAGCAAGGTTTAAATGGTTGATGTTTCCCTCTCGGAATAACCACCCGGAACCATCATGACAAGTCTTCGCCGCCCCCCTCTTCCCCTGACTGTTTCCATGCTTTCCTCCCTGGCACTGTGCGCTGCATTCTGCTCGCCGCCGGTTGCCGCCGCACCACCGACCACCCTGCCGGCGAACGTGGCCAGCCTGTCCGACGATCTCCCGTCCGACTTCAGCGACGCGCTCGATGCCTCCACCCGCGAGCAAGTCCTGCGCGGGCGCTACGTCGCCCGACTGGGCGACTGTGTGGCCTGTCACACGCAGGACAAGCGCAAGCCCATGGCTGGTGGCCTGGCGCTGGAGACGCCCTTCGGCAAGCTCTACTCCACCAACATCACGCCAGATCGCCAGACCGGCATCGGTCAATACAGCTTCGCGCAATTCGATCGCGTCATGCGCGAAGGGGTGACGGCTGACGGCCGCCATCTTTATCCGGCGATGCCCTACCCGTCTTACGCCAAGATGAGCGAAGAGGATATGCGCGCCCTCTACGTCTACCTGATGCAGGCGGTCAAGCCGCTGACGCTGCCGAACCGCCCGCCGGAAATGTCCTTCCCCTTCAACCAGCGCTGGGGCATGGCGCTGTGGAACATGGCCTTCCTCCAGCGCAGCGCTTTCCAGCCCGATCCGGCGCGCTCGGCCCTGTGGAATCGCGGCGCCTACATCGTCCAGGGACCGGGGCATTGCGGGGCCTGTCATACGCCGCGCGGCATCGGCATGCAGGAAAAGACCATGAGTGAATCCGGCGGCAATGGTCCGCTGTTCCTCTCCGGCGAGACGGTGGAGCACTGGCGCGCGCTCGATCTGCGCGGCCGCTGGCGCCCCGAGGATGTGGCCGGGCTGCTGCGCACCGGCAGCAACCGTTTCGGTACGGTGGCGGGCAACATGGTCGACGTGGTCCAGCACAGCACGCAATACCTGAGCAACGAGGATCTGCTGGCCGTCGGCACTTATCTGGCCAGCTTGTCCCCGGCCTCCCCGCAGCGGCCCTCACCGACGCCTGCCGCAACTGTCGCGGGGTCCGTCCCTGCCGACCTCTACAGCTCGCGCGGCGGGCTGGGCTATGTACAGTTCTGCGCCACCTGTCATCGCAGCGACGGCAACGGGGTGCAAGCCTTGTTCCCGCCCCTGGCGGGCAATCCGACCCTGCAAAGCGACGAACCCTCCTCGCTGATCCACATCATGCTCACCGGATGGCGCGCGGCAACCACGCATGCCCAGCCCAAGGCGATGAGCATGCCGGCGTTTTCGGCGTTGAGCGATGGCGAGATCGCCGAGATCCTCAACTTTGCGCGGGCCAGCTGGGGTGGGCGCCGACACGCTGATATCACCGCGCGCGAGGTCGCCCGGCTGCGTACCGAACTGGTCGCGCCGCAGAAAAATCCTGTGGGTCCCCGCTTCGAAGCGCCGCGCCTGGCCGATATGCTGACAGAGAAAAACGCGCCTCAGCTCATCCGTGGTGCCCGTCTCAATATCGAGACGGGCCTGCTGCTGCCGCAGCACGTTGGCAACGGACTGAACTGTGCCAGCTGCCATCTCAATGCGGGCACCGTCGGCGGCGGCTCACCCTATGCGGGCGTGTCGGCCGCCTTCCCGAGTTATGCCGCACGCGCCGGGCGCGTCATCACGCTGGAAGATCGCATCAATGGCTGCTTCCCCCGCTCCATGAACGGCAAGCCCTTGCCCCCGGGGTCGACAGATATGCAGGCCATGCTGGCCTACATCGAGTGGATGCGGCGTGATGCGCAACCCGGTGGCAAAGTGCCGGGCCGCGGCATCGGCAAGATCGACCACAATCTGAAGCCGGATCCGGTCAACGGTGAACGCATCTATCGCGCGCAGTGCGCCGCCTGTCACGGTCCGCAGGGCGAAGGCATCCGCAGCCAGAGCGGCCAGTGGATCTACCCTGCGCTATGGGGCGAGGAGTCCTTCAACATCGGTGCCGGCATGGCGCGCACCTATACGGCCGCTGCCTTCGTCAAACGCAACATGCCCATCGCCCTGCATGATCGCTTCCCGCTGGGCCAGGGCGGCTTGTCTGACCAGGATGCGGTGGACGTGGCCGAGTTCTTCACGCACCAGCCGCGCCCGGATTTCGCCCCAAAATCCAAGGACTGGCCCCGCGACAAGAAGCCGGCCGATGCGCGTTACTGAAGCACGATGGCCGCTGCGGCGGGCCGTCAGAACCACTGGTTGGCCTGCTTCAGGTCGCTGCGCAGCTCGCGGAAGCAATGATCGGTCCAATGGCTGCGGCTGACTTCATTGCGGCGCATGAGGACGATCTTGCGTTTCAGGGTCGGCTGCCGCAGCGGGGCCACGTGCAGGCTGTCATCGCGCAGGTAGGTGGTGTAGAGGCTGGGCATGATGCCGATGGCAATGCCCGAGCGCACCACGCCGTAGAGCGATTCGCTGTGCACCACCTGGTAGCGCCGCGATGACGCCAGTCCGTGCTGCATCAGCGCTGCGGAAGCAAATTCCCACACGCTGCCCTGGGTGAAGAGCACGATCTCTTCCCCCGCCATCTGGCGCCACTGCACCTCCTTGGCCCCGGACAAGGGATGGCGGCGCGAGACGATCAAGACCAGTTCATCCTCGAACAGGGTCACCGTCTCCAGCGTCTGTGAAGACAGCGAATCGGGCGGCTTGATCCCCACGCAGAAATCGAGCTTGCCCGAATGCAGTGCATCGAGCAGGGCATCGTTGGGCATGTCCTGTAGCAGGATTTCCACATGTTCGTCATGCGCCTGGTTGTAGCGCGCGATCACCGCCGCCGTCAGCGTGACGGCCGAGGGAATCGCGCCGACCCGGATGCGATGGCGTCCGGTGCCGATGGCGTGCTCAATGTCGTCGAAGATGTTGCTGGCCGTATTGAGCAGGTGGCGGGCGTATTCCAGCACCACGCTGCCCTGCGCGGTCAGGCTGATCTGATGCGTGGTGCGGTCGAAAAGCCGCGTGCCGAGCTGGTTTTCGAGCTGCTTGATGGAAGCCGACAAGGCCGGCTGGGTCACCGCCAGGGCATCCGCTGCGCGGCTGAAACTGTTGGTGTCGGCCAGGGTGACCAGGGCCTGCAGATGGCGCAGGGTGACTTTCTGATTCAGTTTGATCATGGCAAGCCCGCAAAACAAGTTGGCAATCTCCCGGTCAATGCAGAATCAGCTGACGGGAAACGCGGCCTCGTTATAAATTGAATTTATGAAATTATAAATATAAACAAATTATATTATTTAACGTCTTGTCCTATCCTCCACACCGTTCTCAGCAAATTCCAACAATGAACGGTCTTATGGCCATCTTCAATACCACAGGGGCAGGCATGAAAAAACACTGGATGATAGGCGCGCTGGCCATTCCGGCAGCGCTGGCAGGCGCACAGGCACAGGCGCAGAGCAAGGTCGAGATCTACGGTCTCATCTCGGGCGGCGTGGGTTATCTCACCAACCAGGGCGGTCCGCACAACCTGGAGGCGCTCTCGGGCACCAACCAGAATCCGCGCATCGGCTTTCGCGGGCAGGAAGACCTGGGCGGCGGCACCCGCGCCATCTTCACGCTGGAAAACGGCTTCAACATGATGACCGGCGCCGCCTCGCAGAATGGCCGCCTGTTCGGTCGCCAGTCCTGGGTGGGCCTGGCCTCCAACAGCATGGGTACCCTGACGCTGGGCCGCCAGTACGAAGCGGTCAAGGACTACCTGGGCCCGGTGGTCATCGCCAGCAACGGCGTGCACATCGGTGACAACGACAACGGCTACAACAACCTGCGCGTGCAGAACTCGGTCAAGTATGTCAGCCCGATGTTCAACGACTTCAACGTCACCGCCTTGTATGGATTTGGCGAAGCCGCCGGTGATGCATCGGTCAACCGCGTCATGAGCATCGGCTCCGGCTACAAGGGCGGCAACTTCCGCTGGGCCGTGGCCTACACCCAGATGGACCAGCCCAACAGCAGCAAGAGCCCCGATGGCGCCATGGGCAACGACTACGCCAGTTCGCTGCTGATCTTCAACAAGAGCGCGGTCAACAGCTCGGCTGGCGTACGCCGCCAGCGCATCGCCGGCACCGGCGGTTTCTATACCGTAGGCAACACTGACTTCGGTGCCATGTACAGCAACGTCAAGTACGAATACCTGGACAACACCAAGCTGACGCTGCAGAACATCGACATCAACCTGGTGCATCACTACACGCCGGCCCTGAACCTGGGCGCGTCCTACTTCTACACCACCGGCAAGTACGACACCATCAACAAGAACCCGAAGTGGCACCAGATCAACCTGCAGGCGGACTACTTCCTCTCCAAGCGCACTGACGTGGCCATCACCTACAGCTACCAGCTGGCCGCCGGTGATGCGACCAAGGCCACCATCTTCGGCTTCCCTTCGTCCAGTGACAAGAAGCAGGCCGTGCTGATGCTGGGCATGCGTCACGTGTTCTAAGCATTACTTGTTCTCCCCAGGCCTGGCCAGTGGCTCCCGCGCTGGCCGGGCCTACAATATGCAGTTTTACCGGTATCAAGGATCGCCATGTTCAAGCCCGCTCGTTTCTCTCGTCCCTTCGCCGCCCTGGCCATGGCCGGTTTCGGCCTGTCCCTGCTGGCGGCCCCGGCCCACGCGGAAAAGCGCAAGCTGGTGCTGTCGGCGTATCCGATTTCCCAGCCGCTGTTCAACAAGCTGGTCTATGCCCCCTTCAAGGAAAAATGCGGCTGCGAGATCGTGGTGGAAACCGGCAACAATGCCGACCGCATCGCCAAGCTCGACGCCCGCCGCAACAATCCGGTGGTGGACCTGGTGCTGCTGTCGGACTTCGGCATGCTCGAAGCGGCGCGCAAGGGCCTGGTGCAGCCGCTGGACTATGCCAGGCTGAAGAATTACAGCCAGATCTATCCCTTCGCCCGCAATCCCATCGGCGGCAATTACGCGGTCGGCTACACCATTTATTCGGTCGGCCTGGTCTACCGCAGCGACAAGACGCGCGCCCCGCAATCCTGGAAAGACCTGTGGAGCCCCGAACTGAAGGGCCGCCTGGCACTGCCTGATGTCAGCACCACGCAAGGCCCGCTGGCCCTGCAGATGGCCGACCTGGCCTGGGGTGGCAAGGGCGGCGACTATGCCGCCGGCATGCAGAAGATCCTCTCGATCAAGAACAACGTGGTGACCTTCACCAAGAACAGTGCGCAATTGTCCTCGCTGTTTGCCCAGGACGAGATCTGGGTGGCGCCGGTAGCACGCTTCACCTGGTCGCAACTGATGAAGACCGGCATGCCGCTGAAATGGGCCATCCCCGCCGAGGGCCAGGCCGCCGGCATGAACGTGATGGGCATCGTCGCCAAATCGAAGAATGCCGACCTGGCCTACCAGTTGATGGATTTCTGGCTCTCCAAGGAGGTGCAGACGGCGCTGGCCATGGAACTGGTGGATTCGCCGGTCAATACGCAAGTCGTGCTGCCCAAGGACAAGGCCGAATTCAATACCTATGGCGGTGAACACATCGCCTCGCTCAAGTTCGTCAAGCCGGAAGACCTGCTGAAGTACCGCTCGGGCTGGCTGGAGCAGTGGAACAAGGGCATCAGCAAATAAGCTGAACACTTCATATCGTGGCGACGCCTGCCGGGTGCAGTGCGCCGCCCTTTTCTTTCCGGACCCCGTTAGCGCCCCATGCTTGCCTCTTCCAAATCACGCCTCGGACTGATGCTGGTCACGCCTGCGCTGATCTTCACATCGGTCTGTTTCCTGTTGCCGGTGGCAGCGTTGCTGCTGGATGCCTTCCGCATCGGCGGCCCCGACAGCCTCGACGGCGGCCCCCTGCAATGGAGCCTGGCCCGCTTCGCCGACTTCTTTGCCGAGCCGCTGCACCTGCAGGTGCTGTGGCGCACCCTGCGCATTGCCGCCCTGGTGACGCTCTGTTCGGCCCTGCTCTGCTATCCCGCTGCACAGGCCATCGTGCGCGTGCATGTGCGCTGGCGCGGGCTGGTGCTGGGCATGATGATCCTGCCGCTGATGGTCTCGCCCATTGCGCGCACCTATGCCTGGATCGTGCTGTTCGGACGCAATGGCGCGGTCAACGCGGTGCTGCTGCAGCTGGGACTGGCCGATGAACCGCAACGCCTGCTCTTCACCGAAATGGCGGTCTTTGTGGGCCTGCTGCAATTGCTGTTGCCGCTGATGCTGATGTCGCTGGTCAGCGCCATGGAAAACATTTCCGCCGACCTGGCGCTGGCCGCCTCCACGCTGGGCGCCAATGCCTGGCAGGTGTTCACCCGCGTGACCCTGCCGCTGACGCAGGAAGGTCTGATCGTCGGCGGCACCCTGGTCTTTACCGGCAGCGTCACGGCCTACGTCACCCCGGCGCTGCTGGGCGGACCCAAGGTCCTGATGCTGGAAACCCTGCTCTACCAGAAGGTCAGCGTGGAAAGTGATTTCGGCACCGCCAACGTGATCGCGGTGATCCTGGTGGCGATGACGCTGGCCGTCAACGCCGGTCTCAAACGTATTGCCGCTCCCCGGAGGACGACATGAAACAAGGACTCTTCCCGCGCGTGGTGCTGTGGGCCGTGATGCTGTTCCTGCTGGGCCCCTTCATCATCGTCTTCCTGGCCGGGTTCAGCGGTGGCGAAACGCTGGCCTTCCCGCCGCCCTCCTATTCGCTGCGCTGGATCGTATCGGTCTTGCAGGCCGAGGAATTCCGCCAGGCCTTCGGCACCAGCCTGCAGATCGGCTTGCTGGCCACCGTGATCGCGCTGCTGCTGGGCGTACCGGTAGCTTATGCGATGTCGCGCATGCCACCGCCGGGCATGGCGGTGATCAAGCAGGTGCTGACTTCACCGCTCATCATCCCCGCCATGCTGGTAGGCCTGGGCCTGTTGCGCCACTTCGTGCTGCTGGTCGATGCGCCGGTGTTCCTGGGCTTGCTGATCGGCCACGTCGGGCTGCTCACGCCCTATGCGGTGCGGGTGGTCTATTCCAGCCTGGCCAACCTGCGGGTCGATATCGAGGAAGCCGCCATCACGCTGGGGGCCACGCGCCTCCAGACCTTCCGGCTGGTGGTGCTGCCCAATATCCGGGGCGCGGTGATTGCGGCCTTCTTCCTGGCCTTCGTGACCTCCTTCAACCAGGTGCCGGTGTCGCTGTTCCTTACCGGTCCGGGCATCAGCACCCTGCCCATCGAGATGCTGGGCCACATGGAAAACAGTTTCGATCCCTCCATTGCGGCGCTGTCCACGCTGCTGGTGCTGTTCACCATGGCCTTCGTGCTGGTCACCGAGAAGGTGCTGGGCATTTCCAAATACATGTGATGTGAGAACCTGATGAGTTACCTGAATCTGCAGCAAGTGGCGCTCGGCTACGGCAACGCCAGGACCGCCGTGGAAGGCCTGGACCTGGCCGTGCAACGCGGCGAACTGATTTCACTGCTGGGCCCCAGCGGCTGCGGCAAGACTACCACCATGCGCGCCATCGCCGGCCTGATCGACCTGCGCGCCGGGCGCATCACGCTCGATGCCCGCGACATCAGCCGCCTGCCGCCCAACAAGCGCGACATCGGGCTGGTGTTCCAGTCCTATGCGCTGTTCCCGCACCTGAACGTGTTCGACAACGTGGCCTTCGGCCTGCGTTTGCGCAAGGTGCCGGCCGCCGAACTGCGCCAGCGCGTGGAAAAGGTCATCGCCGCCGTCGGCCTCAGCGGTTTTGAAGCGCGCCTGCCGGCGCAGATGTCGGGCGGCCAGCAACAGCGTGTGGCGCTGGCGCGCGCCATCGTGATCGAACCCAAGCTGCTGTTGCTGGATGAACCGCTGTCCAACCTCGATGCCAAGCTGCGCGTGCAGATGCGCGCCGAGCTGCGCCGCATCCAGCGTGAACTGGGCATCACCATGCTCTATGTGACCCACGACCAGGATGAAGCGCTGGCCATGTCGGACCGTATCGTGGTCATGAACAGCGGCAAGATCGAGCAGCTCGATACGCCCGAGCAGCTCTTCAATGCGCCGCGCACGCGCTTCGTGGCCAACTTCATGGGCTTCGAGAATCTGTTCGATTATCGCCACGGCCAGTTGCACGGCGCGGCAGGACAACTGCCGCTCGCCGGCCTGCCGGCCAACACCGCCTGTGCCGGCAGGCGCGTGCAGCAGGTGCAGGTCGGCAGCGGTCCCTACGAGGGGCGCGTGCTCTCGCGCGGCTTCCTCGGCGAGCATGTCGAATACCTGCTGCAGAGCGCCCTGGGCGAAGTTCGCGGCATGGCCCCGGCTGCGCAGGCATCGGCCCGCGAAGGCGACACCGTCCGCTTTGACCTGCCGGTGCAGGACGCGCTGGCCCTGGCCGCCTGAGCTCCCCTCCACCTTTGAAGAAGACAAACATGCACAAGATCTGGCTCGATACCGACCCCGGCTTTGACGACTGGCTGGCCATGCTGATGCTGTCGGCCAACCTGGAGGTGAACTGGCTGGGCGTGTCCGTGGTCGCGGGCAATGCGCCGCTGGTCACCACCTACGACAATGCGCTGCGCATCAAGCAGCACTACCAGCTCGACGTGCCCGTCTATGCGGGCTGCGAGCGGCCGCTCGCCGGTGCCGTGGAGACCGCGCAAGCCATCCTCGGTGAATCCGGCATGGCCACCACCGGTGAGGCCCTGCCCCAGGTCGACATTGCCGACCTGGAAGCACGCCAGTCGCGGCAACTGCTGCGCGACCCGCTGCCGCACGCGGTCGACGCCATGATCGAAGCGATCCGCCTGCATGCGGGCGAGATCACGCTCATGTGCATCGCCCCGCTGACCAATGTAGCCGTGGCCTTGCAGCGCGCGCCCGAGATCGCGGGCATGGTCAAGGAAATCATCCTCATGGGCGGCTCGGCCGACCAGGGCAATCACACCGCTGCCGCCGAATTCAATATCTATGCCGATCCGGAAGCGGCCGATGTGGTGTTCCGTTCCGGCATCCCGCTGCGCATGTTCGGCCTGAACCTGTGCCGCCAGCTGCTGGTGACGGCTGCCGAAGTGCAGCAGGTCAGGGCTTTGGGCACACCGCGCGCGAAGTGGCTGGCGGGCTACTTCGATGCCTACCTGCGCATCCGCAGTCCGGACGGCTCGGTGCCCATGCCGATGTATGACCCGGCGGTGGCCATCTGGCTCAAGCGTCCGGAATTGTTCAGCTTCCAGCCGGCGCGGGTGGACATCGAATTGCAGGGCCGCCTCACGCGCGGCATGACGGTGTGCGAATTCCGCGTGCCGCGCCGGGCCCAGGCCAATACCGAGGTCGCCATGACGGTCGATGGCCCGCGTGCCATGCAATGCATGATGCAGGAATTGCTGGGCAGCCTCTCCTGAAGGCGCCGCCCCCCAGCCCACTGGCCCCTGCCCTCTCTACTGATTTGCGTTTCATGACCTTCGACAACCACTTACAACAAGACACCGGCCCGCTCACGCTCGAACAATTCGTGCGCGCGCTGCCCAAGGTCGAACTGCATTGCCACCTCTTCGGCGCGGTGCGCCGCGAGACCTTCAGCGAGCTCTCCGCCCGCGCCGGTCATCCGGTCTCGCCGGAGGAGATCGAAGCCTTCTATACCCGCGGTGAAAAACCGGTCGGCGTGCTGCGCGTACTGCGCGCGCTGGACGCCGAGTTGATCCGCCAGCCCGACGACCTCTACCGCATCACCTACGAATACCTGCAGGATGCCCACGCCCACGGCGTGGCCTGGAGCGAATTCTTCTGGAACCCCACCGGCACGGTGCGCGTCTCCGGCATTGCCTATGCCGATGCGCAGGAGGCCATCGTGCGCGCCATCGTCGATGCCGAACGCGAGATCGGCATCATCGGCCGCCTGATCCCCAGCATCGACCGCGAGGCCAGTCCGGAAGAAGCCGTCGCCATGGTGCAGTGGATGCTGGCCGCACGCGCACCGCAAGTGGTGGGCATCGGCATGGATTACCGCGAGAACGACCGTCCGCCGGAATTGTTCGAAGCCGCCTACCGCCTGGCGCGCGAGGCTGGCCTCAAGACTACCGCCCATGCCGGTGAATTCGGCATGCCCTGGCACAACGTGGCCACGGCCATCGAGCTGCTGCAGGTGGACCGCATCGACCATGGCTACACCATCGTCGACAACCCCGATCTGATGCAGCGCTGCATCGACCGCGAGCTGGTCTTTACGGTGGTGCCGACCAATTCCTACTATCTGCGCACGCTGGCCCCGCAGCGCTGGGCGCAGGATCATCCGATTCGCCAGATGCTGGCGGCCGGGCTGCGCCTGCATCCCAACACCGATGATCCCACCCTGCACCTGGTCACGCCCACCGGCGCCTGGCTGATGATGCTGCAGCTCGGCGCTACGGTGGACGATTTCAAGGGATTCATGCGCAACGGGCTCGATGCCGCATGGATGGACGATGCCCGGCGCCACCAATGGCAGCAGTCCTGGAGCGAACGCTTCGATCAGTTGCGGGCCCGCCTGCAAGACTGAAACTGGGGGCCGCCCCGGTTCATGGCGATGGCGCAGCCCACGTTACCTCCACCGCCGCCTCGCCCTTCTCCAGCCGGAACCCCGCCAGCAGTTCTGCCATGCGCTCGCTGGCCAGGCGCATGGCTTCGGCCGCGGCCGAGGATTGCTGTACCAGGGCCACATTGCGCTGGGTAGCCTGATCGATGGCGCTGAACGCCTGGCTGATGCGGCGCGCGCCGGCCGATTGCCGTGTGCTGGCGCTGGCCATCTCGCCGATGACCAGATTGACCCGGCCGACCTGCGCCACCACCTCCTGCATGGTGCGCCCGGCCGCTTGCGCGCGCCGGCTGCCCTGGTTGATGCCGGCCATCGCCTCGCCCAGCAGCGCCCTGATCTCCTGGGCGGCATCGGCCGAGCGCCTGGCCAACTGCCGCACTTCATCGGCCACCACCGCAAAACCCTGTCCGTGGCTACCGGCATGGGCTGCCTCGACCGCGGCATTCAAGGCCAGCAGATTGGTCTGGGAGGCCATGCCATCCAATTTCGCCACGATCTCTTCGATGCGCCCGGCCGCCAGGTGCACGGCATGCATGTTGCCCACCATCTCGCTGACGGCCACGCCGCCCTCCAGTGCCGCCTGTCCGGCCGACCGCGCCAGAGTGCAGGCGCGCTGCGCGCGGGCTGCACTCTGCTGGACGGCGTCGTTCAACTGTTCCATGGCGGCGGCGGTCTGGCGCAGCGATCCGGCCTGCTGGGTCGCCCGGGTGGACAGGTGCAGCGCGCCATCGGCGATCTCCCCGGCCGAGCCGCGCATGACCTGTGCCCCATGCCGCACCTCCCGTACCAGGTGGCTCAAGCCCTGCAGCATGTCCTGCAGGGAGGACAGCAGCAGTCCGGTCTCTCCCCTGAAGCCGCCCTCGATGCGTGCGCACAGGTCGCCCTTGGCCACGCGCGAAGCCACCTGGGCCGCCTGCGACAGGGGACCGGCCACCAGCCGATAGAGACTGGCCACGCTCACCGCCATCACCACCAGCAGCAAGCCGGCCACCTCCGCCACGGCGGTATCGAGGCGCTCGCGGGCCTGATGCGCCTGCGCAATCTCTTGCCAGGTGCGCGTGTCCAGCAGGACCTGCAGCGCCTCCAGCGGCCGCATCATGCTGGCACGCGCCAGTTCATAACGGGGCTCGTGAAGCAGGCGGCGCGCCTGTTCCAGCAGGTCTTCACGGATGGCCGCATCGAGCTGCGCGCGGTCCCGCACATGCCGCCGAACCAGTTCCATGGCGCGCAACTCGGTGGCCGCCACTACCCCGGAGCGGCTGCGCACTTCGGCCATCTTGTTCAACTCATCGCGGCTGAAACCGGCCTGCTGCATCAATTCCCCCAATGACACGATCACGGCACTGTCCGCACGCGGGGGGCGGCCATCGGCATCCACCAAATCCCAGTAGATGCGCTCGTAGTGTTCCGGGCGAGGGCGGCGGCCGTCGCGGATTTCCGTAATGGCCTGGTACTGGCGTTCGGCCTCGTGATCGCCCGTGGCCGCAAAACTGCGGGCCAGGCGCGTGAGGTCATCGGCCCCCTGGCGCAGTTCGGCCACCAGCCGCTGCGCGTGTTCGCGCCGGGCGTAGGCGCTGGCCACGCCGTCCTCAGCCTCCGAGGCCGCCACCGACAGGGCGATCAGCAGCGCCAGCAGCAAGGTGAGCACCAGGCTCAGTGCCGCCACGATCTGCCGCATGGAAAAATATTTGTAGATGGACATGCTCCCCTCGCTGGTTCGTCTGACGATGCCGCACCTTCGGCCCGCGCGCGCTGTGGCGCCGAGGGCGGGTACGGCAAACGGACGATACGTGGGGCGCTCTGCCTTGTGCGGAAGGGAGCAAATATGCTGAAGCAATTTCGAATTACTTCGCTTTTTTTGTCGAAATAATTTGAATTTCTCTCTAAAACTATCCGATTACTTGCCAAATAATTCGGCTCATTTTTCTACTATCCGTGACAGTTTTTCAACGAAAGAGCGAGCGCCAGCAGAAAAACGCACCAAGGTTCACAATAGCGGTCTTTGCGATGCAGCCTCCCTTCTCCATGAACCCTGTCAGTCCCGCCGCGCGGCATCTGCCGCGCCATCCGCCGAACCATCCCAAGTTCCTGCTGTTCCTGATCTGTGCCTTTGCCTCGGCCGGCCAGCTGGCCATCGACCTCTACGTGCCGGCCCTGCCGGAGATGGCGGTCGACTATGCCACCTCGGCCCAGGCGATCCAGACCAGCGTGACCGGCTACCTGATTGCCTATGCCTTCGGGCAGCTGGTGTTCGGGCCACTGGCCGATGCCTACGGACGCAAGCGCATCCTGATCCTGGGGCTGGGTCTCTTCACGCTGGGCTGCGTGCTCTCGCTGGCCGCACCGAACCTGGAAACCTTCGTCGCGGCGCGGGTGCTGCAGGGCTTTGGCATTGCAGCTACCAACCTGCTGGCCAAGGCCATCATCACCGACTCCTTCACCGGCCAAACCCTGGTGCATGCCTACACCTACATGGCCATCGCCTGGGGGCTGGCGCCGATCATCGCGCCGGTGATCGGCGCGCACCTGCAGGAAGCCTTCGGCTGGCGCTCCTGCCTGGTGTTCCTGCTGGTGTATTCGTTTGCCATGTGGGCCATCCTGTGGAAGTACCGGGAGACACTGGCCCAGCCGGTGCACCTGCATCCGGCCACCCTCCTCAAGAATGCGCGCATGGTGCTGGCCAGCCCGGTGTTCCAGAGCTGCTTCCTGGCGCAGGGCCTGTGCTACAGCATCCTGCTGGTGTTCAACATCGTCGGTCCTTTCATGGTGCAGAACACCTTGCACCAGCCGCCGACCTTCTTCGGCTACCTGGCCCTGGCCATCGGGATGATGTATTTCCTGGGCGGCATCTCCAACCGCATCCACCATCGCCGCCTGCCCTCGGCCGAACAGCGGCTGCGCATCGGCGCGCGCGTCATGACGGCGGCCGCCTTCGCCATGCTGGCGCTGGCCTTGCTGGTCGGACTGACGGTGTGGACCCTCATCACGCCGGTGCTGGTGATGGCCTTCTGCGCGGGGGCCATGTATCCCACGCTCATGGCCAAGGGCAATTCGATTTTCCCGCACATTGCCGGACTGACCAGCGCCATCCTGGGCTTTGCGCTGCTACTGGTGTCCTCGGGGATGATGGGGCTGGCCGGTTTCGTCTCCATCCATAGCCTGACACCGCTGGCGTTGTTCTTCTGCATCGTCGGGCTGACCGTCATCGCCATGGTGGGCAAGCTGCTGCAGCACCTGCAGGCGCCGGCAGTCCCCGAAGCGTTGCAAATCCGGCCATCAGAAAAACCCTGATACCGGCAGAATGGCAAGAGGCATACGATGCACCCATCGACACTGATTCATTGCCCGGAGAACCCCATGGCCATCATCCAGACCCTGTTGCATATCGCCAGCTATCTTGCCGCGTTCTACGCCCTTTACCTGCTGGCGGGCAGCCTGGCGTTCGGGGCCGTGCTGTGGCAGAAGGTCTACAGCAAGTCGCAGCGCCAGCCCGTGCCGGTGCGCGTGCGTGTGCAGCACGAACGCATCGAGGGCCGTGAGCGTGATTCGCATTACCGCTGAATCGTGAACGCAGTGATGCGTCAACCGTAGACAATCACTGTTGGCGTGCAGGTCAGCCAAGGGCTGGATTCATTGAATCCGGCCCTTTGTCTTTGGGCTATCCGTGCAAGACGGAGACGGTCCAAGCCACTACAGGCAAGATACGGCGCAAGATAACCTAGTTGGTGCAATACACGTACTAGGTTATACTCCGTTCATGGAAAAGAATTCGCCTCACTGCCCGCTTTCGACCGTCCGCGACTTGATCAGGCAGCAGCGCGTCGCTGCGACCCATACGGCAAAAGCAGGTGCGGCGGCTCTTGGCCTGGGCTTCATTGAGATGCTCGAGGTGGTGATGGCGCTGACCGAAGGCGACTTTCACAAAGCCATGACCACCTACGCGGATGACAAGGTTTGGCAGGATGTCTACAAACCGATGACCCACGTAGGCCAGCTCTACGTCAAGCTGACCGTGGTGAATTCCCTGCTGATTGTTTCCTTCAAGGAGAAATGAGATGAAATGCCCCACCTGCGGTGCCGCTGAAATGGTGCACGATACCCGTGACCTACCCTATACCTACAAGGGCGAAACCACGACCATCTCAGCTGTAACGGGTGATTTCTGCCCGGCCTGCGGCGAGTCCATCACCGACTTCGCCGAGTCGTCCCGCGTCTCTGCCGACATGCTGGCCTTCAACAGGGAGGTGAACGCCACCCGCATTGAACCGGCAGAGATTGCCGAAACGCGCGTAGCGCTCAAACTCAGCCAGCGCGATGCAAGCGTGCTGTTCGGAGGCGGCATCAATGCCTTCAACCGATACGAGGCTGGCGCCACGCGACCGCCCCTTTCGCTGGTACAGCTGCTGCGCCTGCTGCGCAATCATCCCGAGTTGCTTGAAGAAGTGCGGACAAATTCCCCGGCCGCTGCCCAAGCCCTCCCCTTGGGCATGAAGCAGCCCATGGCGAAGCCGCTCCCGGCAGCACTGCGCCGCTGATCTGCATCAAACCCGCAACCGGGCGAGCCGCAAGAAGCCAAGATGCTCTTGTAGCCTCATCGGGAGGCGCGTTTCAGACCTTAAAACAATTCCTGCTGCGGCGAAGTCACCGCAACAAAACTGTCTCCCACGAAGACCAGGATGGCATCGGCCACCGGGGCCAGCTGGCGCTCCAGGTAGTGGCCGTAGTCGATGGCGGCGCGGCGCTTTTCCAGCGGCTCGGGGCCAGCGGTCGTCATGACGTAGTTGATCCAGCCGCCTTGCTGGTATTGCAGCGGACGTCCGCCCTCCTCGTTGACCTGGTCGGCCATGCGGGCTGCGCGCACGTGTGGCGGGACGTTCTTTTCGTAATGGTCGAGCTGGCGGCGCAGGCGCTTGCGATAGACCAGCAATTCATCGAGCCTCCCCGCCAGCAGGTCCGCCACATAGTGGGTGATGAAATCGCGATAGGGCTCACCCCGGAAAATGCGCAGGTACAGCGCCTGCTGGAAGCGCTGCGCCAGCGGCGACCAGTCGGTGCGCACCGTTTCCAGCCCTTTGTAGGTCACCTTGTCCTCGCCCTCACTGGTGCGCACGTAGCCGGCGTAACGCTTCTTGCTGCCGGTATCGGCTCCGCGCACATGCGGCATCAGGAAGCGCTGGTAATGAACCTCGAACTGCAGTTCCAGCGCGCTTTCCAGCTGATACTGGCTGGCCAGGTGGGAGCGCCACCAGTCATTGATGCGCGCGGTCAGCTCCAGTCCGATCCGGCGCGCCGCTTCATCGCCATGCGGCTGGCGCAGCCAGACGAAGGTGGAATCGGTATCGCCATAGATGACTTCGTAACCCGCCTCCTCGATCAGCTCGCGCGTGCGATGCATGATCTCGTGCCCGCGCCGGGTAATCGACGAGGCCAGGCGTGAATCGAAGAAGCGGCAGCCGGTCGAACCCAGCACGCCGTAGAAGGAGTTCATGATGATCTTCAGCGCCTGCTGCAGCGGCTTGTTGCCGTGCGCCTTGGCGGCTTCGCGCCCCTGCCAGATCTGTTCGATGATGGCCGGCAGGCTGTGGCTGCGGCGTGAGAAGCGCGCACCGTTGTAGCCGGGCACGGTCTGGCTTTCCGGTTCGTTCAAGGTGCCATCGACCAGCCCCACCGGATCGATCAGGAAGCTGCGGATGATGCTGGGATACAGGCTCTTGTAGTCCAGCACGATCACCGAGTCATACAGCCCCGCGCGCGACTCCATCACGAACCCGCCCGGACTGGCCAGCGCCTCGGCGTCGCCCAGGTTGGGCGCCACATAGCCCTTGCGATGCATGTGCGGCAGGTACAAGTGCGTGAAAGCCGCCACGGAACCGCCGCTGCGGTCGGCCTGCAGCCCGGTCACGCTGGCGCGTTCCAGCAGGAAGGAGAGAATGTCGGTCTTCTCGAAGATGCGCGTAACCAGTTCGCAATCCTTGAGGTTGTAGGTGGCCAGGGCCGCCTTGTCCTCGTTGAACATGCGGTCGATCTCATCCATGCGCTGGTAAGGAGTGGCAATGGCCTTGCCTTCTCCCAGCAGGGATTGCGCCACGTTCTCCAGGCTGAAAGAAGGGAAATTCCAGAAGGCGCCACGCAGGCTTTCGATCCCGTCGATCACCAGGCGGCCCGCTGCATTGACCAGCAGGTGGTTGGCGCGCATGCCGTGCTCGCGCCATTCCAGCACCCGTCCGCCACGGCCCAGGCGCAGGGTGGTCTGGTATTTCTGGGCCTGCTTCTGCAGCACGTTGAGGTCGAACTGGATCAGGTTCCAGCCAATGAGCGCATCCGGATCATGGCGGGCGATCCAGGCATTGAGGCAGTCGATCAGGTCCTTGCGGCTCTGGCAGAACTGCAGATCGAAGTCCACTGACTCCAACGCGCCGCTGGATGGCCCCAGCGCATAGACGCTGCGCTGGCCGCAACCTTCGATGGCGATGCTGTAGAGCTCGCCCTGCCAGCTGGTTTCGATATCCAGCGATGCCAGCTTCAGGGGCGGGCGATAGCCGGGCAAGGCGCGGATGCGTGCCTCTGCCAGCACGCCGTGGCCATCGTCCACGCCCGTGAACGCCAGGGGCGCATTGATGAAGCGCTCCATCAGGTAGCGTTCGGGCGGGCGGATGTCGGCCTCGTAGACGCTGATGCCGGCGGCCACCAGGGTCTTTTCCATCTTGAGCAGCTTGCGGTACTGGCGCGCATACAAGCCCAGCACCGGCCGCTGGCTGACATCCTTCAAATGTTCCAGGGCGCGCAGTTCCATGCCGGGCTCGTTGGCAATCAGGGCCTGTACGCGCTCGGCCTGCGCCTGCGGCACGAAGGCCACGGCCGTCTGCGGCGGCAGGCGCAGGCATTGCGGACCGTCGTCGGTGGCCACCCACAGCTCGATCTCCACCCCGGCCGGCGTATCGCGCCAGTGCCGGGACAGCAGGAAGCCGGCGCGCTCGCCGGGGCGCAGGGAAGCAGCAGGAAGAGAAGCGTCGGGGTCAGTCACCGTCAGTCTTGGGGCGTGCGGATGGAGTCGGGATTCTACTTGGATGTGCGCCCGCTTGCGCGAAGGTCGCACGGGCAATTGTGAAGAAGGCCCAACATGGTTTTTCAGCTGCAAAGATTTTAAAAAAATTCCCTGTCTTCTCCGCGTTTTGGGCCCCCGATGGCGGTGCGATGCTGGCGCCCATCACGTCCCCGCAATACGGAGAGTCTCGCCATGAAAACCCTGCCCCTCATCCTCCTGTTCAGCAGCGCCAGCGTGCTGGGTGCACTGCAACTCCAGCCCGCCCGCGCCGCCAGCTTCGATTGCAGCCGCGCCGGGTCGGCCAATGAAAAGACCATCTGCCGCGATGCCGAGCTCTCGGCGCTGGACGATCAACTGGGCCGCACCTATCGCCGTGCGCGCGAGATGGCCGGCGACGTGCGGGCGTTCCGTAGCGCCAGCGACGCGCAATGGCGCTGGCGGGAAGAACATTGCCGCGACCGCGATTGCCTGCTGGCCTGGTATCAACGCCGCCAGGGCGAGCTGCAGGCCTTGGCAGCGCCCACAGCCAATGACAAGCCGAAGGCCGCCGCCAGCGCGCCGGCGCCTGCCCTGGCGGCGGTGGCGCCGCGTCAGCCGGAAGCCATCCCGCTGCCTGCGGTGCCAACCCTGCGGCTGGCCCTGGATACGCGCCAGATCGACCACCTGGCCCCCGCCGGCAGCATGCCCTGGCCGCATTACGCGCGTGCCGAGCATGGCCAGTACTTCTATCGTGATCCGGACGCGGGCGACACGCAGCCCTTGGTGGCGGTGCGCTACTACGGCATGGAAAACGGCCAGTACATCCTCGAAGCCGTGCGCGGCCAGACCGTGCTGCGCTATACCTGCAGCGCCGATTGCCGCTACATCGCCCAGCTGGTGCTCCCCGGCGACGTGGAAAAGGACACGGTGATCGTCAGCAATGACCGCGCCTCGCTGCCGGCGCTGATCGTGGCCGATGCCCTCAATGGCTTGCTGGCCCCGATGCAGTCCCGCTAGCGCCAAGGCTGAGTTTGCGCACTTGTCCTACACGGGATTGCGAAGGCGGATGACAGGCAGCAGCAAGCGCTACGGGCATACTGCGCAGCATCGAGCATGGTGCGCATGCTCCCCTTGCCCTGGCGAGAAGCTCCTATGAAGAAAATCGAATTCGACGGTTACCTGCTGGTCTACCAGGCCGATGACAGCGAAGGCCGCTGGAAAGGCTCCTACGCGATCCTGAAGGATCGCGCAGAAATCACCCGGGGCTCCCTGCCCCTGGCGGCACACTCCGAAGACGAAGCCGTCGGCGAGATCCTGGCGGCTGCGCGGCGCCAGACCCGCAGCGCCCTGGCCGCCTAGCCCTCACTCGCTCCTGCTACACCACGACTTCCCGCAAGCTGCGGCGATGGGCCAGCTCCATCAGCCGCCGCAAGGCGTGGACCAGCTCAAAGCGGCTGCGCGAACGCCCCAGCGAAATGCGGATGTGCGGCACCATCCCGCGTTGAGCCTCGCTGTCGCCCGCCTGGAAACTGGCCTGCGAAACCACGTTCAACCCGGCCTCCCTGGCACGGCCCACGAAATCCTGTCCCTTCCAATGTGCCGGCAGCGCCTTCCAGAGATGGATGCCGCCGCTCTCGGCGAAGCTCTCATCGCCCAGCGTACGCAAGGCCAGCTCCTGCCGCGCCCAGGCTTCCTGGCGGATGCCCTCGGCCAGCGTGGCGGCGGTGCCATCATGTATCCATTGGGTCGACAGCGCCGTGGTCAGCGGCGTGGACATCAGCACGAAGGAGCGCAATGCCGCCAGCACCTCTTCCTGGCCTTGTCCTTCCGGGGTGAGCACGTAGGCGGTGCGCAATCCCGGCAACAGGCACTTGGCCAGCGTGGACACGTAAAACACGTGCCGTGGCGCATAGTACGCCAGCGGCTTGGGCGCATGCACGGCAAAGCGCCAGTAGGGATCATCCTCGATGATGCGCAGGTCCAGCCGCGTGGCGACCGCGGCGATCTCGGCGCGGCGCGTGGCCGGCATGGTGTGGGTGGTCGGGTTCTGCAGGGTGGGATTGAGATAGACCAGCCGCGCACCGTGCTTGCGCACCATGGTCGTGAGCAGGTCGGGACGCATGCCTTCATGATCGACGCCCACCGCCACCACGCGCCGCCCCAGTTGCGCCGCCGCTGCCAGCAAGCCGGGATAGGCCAGCGGTTCGGCCAGGATGGCATCGCCCGGCCGGGTCTGTGACAGCAGCAAGGCCGCCAGGGCCGACTGCGCCCCCGGGCAGGCCAGCACCCGGCTGTCATCGACCGATCCCAGCATGTCGTGCAGCCACATGGCCCCCGCCGCCCGGTCGGTGCTGCTGCCGCCGCCCAGGTGATAAGTCATCAGCAGATCGACATCGCTGTGCATCAGCACCTGTGACACGCCCTGGCGCAGCAGGTCGTCCAGGTCAATACCGGTCGGGGGCGGCGGAATGTTCATCGACAAGTCGATCACCTGGCTCAGGTCCACCTTGGGCGCGGCCACGAAGGTGCCGGCCGCGCCGCGTCCTTCGAGCAGCTGGCGGCGGCGCGCCTCGCCATAGGCGCGCGTGACCGTGGTGAGATCGACCTGCAGCCGCTCGGCCAGCATGCGTTGCGGCGGCAGGCGGTCACCCGGCTTGAGCCGTTCATCGGCAATGGCCTGCTCCATGAAGCCGACGATCTGCAGGTAGCGCGGCCCGCCCTGGGCAGAAAAGCGGGCGATCCAGTGCAGGGAGGGATCTGTTACGTGCGGCGGTTGCGGTTTGGCCATGAGCATCCTGGGTGAAGTTGTCCGCAGGCGCAGGCTGCGGATCGGCCGTCTAGTATGGATGCATGGCCAGCAAAAATCCATACATCGCAACTTCCCCTTGTGCCAAGGCCTTGCGGGCAGCTTCGCTTATGCCGAGGCCGTACGCATCCACTCCCTGGCGTCTTCCCCGGCGGCGATGCGCATTGGTGCGGCCGGATCGGTGGCGGCCTGCCAGACGGCTTCGGCCACGTCGCTGGCATGGGTGATCTGGGTATGGTCCTGGAAATTGCTGAACACCTGCGCCGCCAGCGGGCCATAGGCTTCCGGAATGGCCCCCTCCATGCGCGGGCGCGCATTGTCGGCGAAGCGGGTATGCGGTGCCCGCCCCGGCAAGACCAGGCGGGCCTGGACACCCACGCTGCCCAGCTCCAGCGCCACCGATTCGGTGAAGGCATTCACGGCCGCCTTGCTGGCGGTGTAGACCGCCAGCAGCGGCAGCGAGCGCAGGGTCACCGAGGACGTGACATTGACGATCACCCCTGCGCCGCGCTGGCGCATCTGCGGGATCACGGCCTGGGTCATGGCGATGCTGCCCAGGGTATTGGTCTCGAAGATCTCGCGCACCTGCTCCATGGGCTGGGCTTCAACGGCGGCCAGCGCACCGATGCCGGCATTGTTGACCAGCACGTCGATGGGTCCGGCTTGACTGATGGCGGCGGCGATGCTGGCGGCGCTGGTCACGTCCAGCGGCAGGATGCCCAGGTTCGGCGAGGCCGGCAGCAGCTCGCTGCGCACAGAGCGCATGGTGGCGATGACCTGCCAGTCGCGTTGCAGGAAGTAATTTGCAATTTTCAGGCCGAAGCCGGACGAACAGCCAGTGATGAGGACAGTTTTCATGACGTTTCCTTGTGAGGTGGGACAGAACAAGGCAAAGCATAGGCGCCCACCGCCGGACTTGCTACAATCCAGAGTCCATTATTCATTTGCAATCGTCCAGCCATGTCCGACACCGCATTGACCGATCCCCTGGCCGAAGTGGTCAGCCTGCTGCAGCCGGCCGCCCGCTACACCAAGTATGTGCAGGGTGCCGGCGGCTGGCGCGTACAGCGCTCCCGGCCCGAGCTGGCGTTCTATTGCGCCGTGCTGGAAGGCAGTTGCCGCATCCTGCGTGCGCTGCCCGATGTTGGCCCCGGGGACGAGTGCATCGTGCTGCATGCAGGGGATTTTTTCCTGGCGCCGGCCATGCAAGGATTTACCCTGGCCAGCATGGAAGCGTGCGAAGACGCCGTCCTCGATGAAGACAATCCACCGCCGCGCCTGCCCGATGGCCGCTATCACCTGGGCACCCTGGGCCTGCCCCCACAGGTCCAACTGGTGGTGGGCCATTGCGTCTTCGAGTCACCCGATACACCGCTGCTGCTGTCGCTGCTGCCCAGCCTGGTGGTGGCCCGGGCGCACACACGCCTGGCCACGCTGGTGCAACTGGTGGGCGACGAATACCGCGCCGAACGTCCGGCACGCGATGTGGTGCTGGCGCGTCTCCTGGAGGTGCTGTTGATCGAAGCCCTGCGCTCCAGCGCCGATGCAGGCGCGGCCGCCTCCCCCGGGCTGCTGCGCGGGCTGGGCGATGTGCGGCTCGCCTCGGCCCTGCGATCCATACATGCGCATCCGGCCGAGGATTGGAGCGTGGTGCGACTGGCACGGGCGGCGGCCTTGTCGCGCTCGTCCTTCTTCGAACGTTTCCGCCGCGAAGTCGGGCTGGCGCCCATGGAATACCTGCTGGCCTGGCGCATGGCACTGGCCAAGCGGCTGTTGCTGCGCGACCAGGGCTCCATGGCGGAGGTGGCGCAACAGGTCGGCTACAGCTCGGCCTCCACCTTCAGCGTGGCCTTCAGCCGCCATGTGGGCGTGCCGCCTTCGGCCTTCGCCCGCCAGGGCAGTCCCTAAGCGGCGACGAAACCAACCCGCTCCATGGTGCCGATATGCATGCTCAGCAACTGCACGGCACGGTCGGTCTTCTTGTCGCGCAGCGCATCGATGATGAGGCGGTGATCGTGATCCGAGCGGGGCTGCCAGCCGCGTTTGAAGCCGGTCGAGAACAGGTAGCGTGAATTGGTCAGCTGCAGTTGCTTCAACACCTCCAGCAGGCGCGGCATGCCGCATTCACTGGAGAGGATGTCGTGGAACAGGTTGTTGGCGGCATCCCATTCGATGAGCGAGCCAGCCTGGGCGCAGGCTTCCTGGGCCTCTTCCAGGCGGGCGATGTGTTGCGGCCCGAACTTGCGCACGCTGTGTCGCAAGGCCAGAATTTCCAGCGCCCCGCGCATCTCCGCATTCTCCTTGACCGCGGCCCGGTCCACCTGCGTCACCCGCACCCCGCGACGGGGCAAGGTGAGCACCAATCCCTGCGCCTCCAACTGACGAAATGCCTCCCGCACGGGTACATGGCTGGACTGGAATTCCTGGGCCACGTGATCCTGCCGCAGCGCCGCCCCGCCTGCGATATCGCCGCGAATGATGCGCGTGCGCAGTACCTCGGCGATGCGTTCCACGGTGCTGGGATGCTCGGAAAATTGCGCCATGTTTTTATAGATAATCTATGAAAAAATAAATTGTTCAACGAAATTGAGCGAAGTTAGAATCCGCCGACGTTGAATTCTAAGCCTTTTCACTCACGGACCGGATTTTATCGATGAGCCAGTGCCCTTCCCCCGCCGCTGCCCAAACTCCCCAAGCCAGCGCACCACTGCATTTCCACCGCCCCGTGGCGGCTACTGACAGCAGCGCCGTCGCGCAGCTGTTCGAGCTGCCTTTCCTCGACCTGCTGTACCGCGCCCAGAGCGTGCATCGCCAGCACCACCCGGCCAATGAAGTCCAGCTCTCCAGCCTGTTGTCGATCAAGACCGGCGGCTGCGCGGAAGACTGCGGCTACTGCGCGCAGTCGGCGCATCACAAGGAGGCCAAGGTGCCGGCCGGCAAGCTCATGGGCGTGGACGAGGTCGTGCAGGCCGCGCAAGCCGCGCGCGACCAGGGCGCCACCCGCTTCTGCATGGGCGCAGCCTGGCGCAATCCCAAGCAGCGCGACATGGCCGCCCTCACCGAGATGGTCAGCCAGGTGCGCGCGCTGGGGCTGGAGACCTGCATGACGTTGGGCATGCTGGAGCAAGCCCAGGCCGAGGCGCTCAAGGAGGCAGGACTGGACTACTACAACCACAACCTCGATACCGCCCACGATTTCTATGGCCAGGTGATCTCCACCCGCACCTACCAGGACCGGCTGGAGACCCTGCAACGGGTGCAAGAGGCGGGGCTGAACGTGTGCTGCGGCGGCATCATCGGCATGGGCGAGACGCGCGCCCAGCGCGCCGGGCTGATCGCCCAGCTGGCCAGCCTGCCGGTGCCGCCGCAGTCGGTGCCCATCAATCACCTGGTGCCCATTGCCGGCACGCCCCTGCAGGATGTGGCGCCGCTGGACGAATTCGAATTCGTGCGCACGGTGGCCGTGGCCCGCATCGCCTTGCCGCATGCGGTCATTCGCCTCTCGGCCGGGCGCGAAAGCATGAGCGATGCGACCCAGGCGCTTTGTTTCGCCGCCGGTGCCAACTCCATCTTCCTGGGTGCCAAGCTGCTGACCACGGCCAATGCACCGGTCTCGGCCGACCGCGACCTGCTGCAACGCCTGGGCCTGCAGGCGGCGCCTGCGGCTGCCTGATGCATCTGCACTGGAGCACGGCGTACTGCGGCGGGGCCTGGGTCATCAGCGGCTACGAGGAAGTGGCCAGTGCGCTGCGCGATCCACGCTTCACGGTGCGGCGGGCGGCGCGCTGGATCAACAGCGCCCTGGGCGAGCACACCGCTGCAGGCGAGGACCAGCAGACGCAGCAGCGCTTCAAGCGGCTCTTCTCGCGTTCTCTGCTGTTCCTAGACGGACGCGCGCACCGCCGCCTGCGCGGTGTACTCAATCCGGGCTTCAAACCGGCCGACCTGCAAGCGCAGCGGGCGGGCATCACCGCACTGGCGCATCGCTTGATTGATGACATCGTCGCCGATCCGGTGTCAGCCGCCGGATTCGACTTCATCGCGCGTTTTGCACGGCCGCTGCCCGCACTGGTGATCGCGCAACTGCTGGGCTTGCCCGATCGCGTCCCTGCGCAGTTCATCGATTGGGCTGCCGATCTCGCGGCCTTCATCGGCAGCCCGACCCCGGATGCCGCCCAGGCGCGCGCGGCGCAAGACGCGCTGGCGGGATTGTGCGCGTTCTTCACGCAGGTGCTGGAATGCCCGGCCGACCTGACCCCTGGCTGCTTAGTGCACACGCTGCTGCAGGCGCACCATGACCGTCAGCTGAACCGCACCGAACTGCTGGCGCAGTGCGCTACCCTGCTCTTCGCCGGCTACGAAACCACGCGCAACCTGCTGGGCAACGGTCTGCTGGCCCTGCTGCAGCACCCGCAACAATGGGCGGCATTGAAGGACCGGCCAGGCGATACGGCGGCACTACGGCTGGCCGTGCGCGAGATGCTGCGCCATGACAGCCCGGTGCAGTACACCGGCCGGCGCCTGTTGCAAGATGTGGCGCTGGCCGGACAGACCTTGCGGCGCGGGCAACTGGCCATCCTCCACATCGGCCGGGCCAATCACGACGCACGCCGCTTCCGCGAACCGCAACGCTTCGACATCCGGCGCGATGAAGGCATGCACCTGTCCTTCGGCCAAGGGCCGCATGTCTGCCTGGGCGCCGCCCTGACGCAACTGGAAGCCGAGATCGCCTTCAGCGCGCTGATGCAGCGCCTGCCCACGCTGGGACTCGGGGCCACGCCACCGGTCTGGCAGGACAATGCCGCCTACCGGGCGCTGCGCCGCTTGTCCGTTTTTTTCTGAAAGCACATCCATGCAAGATTTCACCACCGGGCTGTCGGCACTGGCCAGCCAGGGCCTGCTGCGCACACGGCGTATGGTCGAGGGGCCGCAAGGCCCGCTGCTGCAGGTCGATGGCGGCGAGGAGCTGTCCTTCTGCAGCAACGATTACCTGGGCCTGGCCAACCATCCCGGCATCATCGCGGCGGCCACCGAGGCCCTGCAACGCTACGGCATGGGCGCCGGCGCCTCACCCCTGATCAGCGGCCACAGCCGCGCCCATCAAACACTGGAGGCCGAGCTGGCCACCTTTGTCGGCATGCCTTCGGCCCTGGTGTTCGGGAGCGGCTACATGGCCAACCTCGGTGTCACGGCGGCGCTGGTGGGCAAAGGGGACACCGTGATCGTGGATCGCCTGGCGCACGCCTCGCTGATCGATGGCGCGCGCTTGTCCGGGGCCAGCCTGAAGGTCTTCCCCCACAACGATGCAGTGCGCCTGGAACAGGTGCTGGCCCGCTGCAGCAGCGGGCGCAAGCTGGTGCTCACCGATGCCGTCTTCAGCATGGATGGCGACCTGGCACCACTGGCCGACCTGGCGGCAGTCTGCGCCCGGCACGGTGCCTGGCTGCTGGTGGACGACGCCCACGGGCTGGGGGTACTCGGCCCGCAAGGGCGGGGCAGCCTGGCCCTGGCCGGGGTACGTGCACCGCATGTGCTGACCATGGGCACACTTGGCAAGGCCGTCGGCGTGGCGGGGGCCTTCGTCGCTGGCGAGGCTGGCGTGCTTGCATGGATTCTCCAGCGCGCGCGTACCTACATGTTCAGCACGGCCCATCCTCCCGCCCTGGCGGCCGCCACCTCGGCCAGCCTCGCTCTGATCGAGCGCGAAGAATGGCGGCGTGAACGGCTGCGGACACTGGCCGCGCAATTGCGCACCGGCCTGGCTGCCCTGCCCTGGCCGCTGCTGCCTTCGGACACCGCGATCCAGCCACTGATCGTGGGCGAGAACGCCGCCGCCCGCACCCTCTCGGCCACCCTGCGTAAGCAGGGCATCTGGGTGCCGGCGATCTGCCCGCCCACGGTGCCCAAGGGTACCGCACGGCTGCGCATGAGCCTGTCGGCCCTGCATACCCCCGCTGACGTGGCGCGCCTGGTCGCCGCATTGTCGGCATTGGCCTGAGGAGACTTCCGCATGCACCCCACAAGCCCCCTGGCCGCACGCAGCCTGCGCAGCGTCTGGCATCCCTGTACCCAGATGCGCCAGCATGAGCGCACGCCGCCCATTGCGCTGGCCAGCGCCCATGGCCCCTGGCTGGTCGATACCGACGGGCGGCGTTACTTCGACGCCATCAGTTCGTGGTGGGTCAACCTGTTCGGCCATACCAATGCGCGCATCAATGCCGCCCTGGTCGACCAGCTGGGCCGGCTGGAACATGCCATGCTGGCCGGTTTCACCCATGAACCGGTGGTGCAGCTCTCCGAGCGGCTGGCAGCACTCACCGGCCATGCACTGGGCCATTGCTTCTACGCCTCCGATGGTGCCTCGGCGGTAGAAATCGCGCTGAAGATGAGCGTGCATGCATGGCGCAATGCCGGGCATGCAGACAAGAATGAATTCATCTGCATCGCCGGCGGCTATCACGGCGAGACCGTGGGCGCCCTGGGCGTGACCGATACCCCCTTGTTCCGCAGCGCCTACGAGGCCTTGTTGCGCCCGGCCCATATCGCGGCCTCGCCCGATGCGCGCCTGGCTGCGCCCGGCGAAAGCGCCGCCGATGTCAGCCGCCTCGCCCTGGCCGATGTGCAAAGGCTGCTGCAGGAACGCAGCGGCCGCATCGCCGCCATCATCGTCGAACCGCTGGTGCAATGTGCGGCCGGCATGGCCATGCATGACCCGGAGTATGTGCGCGGCCTGCGTGCGCTGTGCGATGCGCATGGCGCGCACCTGATCGCCGACGAAATCGCGGTCGGCTGCGGACGGACCGGCAGCTTCTTCGCCTGCGAACAGGCTGGCGTCTGGCCGGACCTGCTGTGCCTGTCCAAGGGCATCAGCGGCGGCTACCTGCCGCTGTCGCTGGTGATGGCCAGCGACGCCCTCTATGCGGCCTTCTATGACGATGATGTGCGGCGTGGCTTCCTGCATTCGCACTCCTACACCGGCAATGCGCTGGCCTGCCGCGCCGCCCTGGCTACGCTGGACATCTTCGAACAGGACCAGGTGATCGAACGCAACCGGCACTTCGCGCCTTTGCTGGCGCAAGCCCTGCAGCCGCTGGCACAGGATGCCCGCGTGAAGCACGTGCGCCAGTGCGGCATGATCTGGGCATGTGATGCGCAGGTCGACGATGCGGCGACGGCGGCGGCGTTTTCACGCCGGCTCGCCCGAGAGGCTGCGCAGCGTGAACTGCTGGTGCGCCCGATCGGCACCGCCCTCTATGTGATGCCGCCTTACGTCATCGATGAAGAACAGGCGCAGTGGCTGGGCGAGCGGCTGCATGCCGCTTTCGATGCGGCACTCGATGTGAAGGAGAAGGCATGAACGGCCGCAGCTGTTTCGTCACCGGTACCGATACCGGCGTGGGCAAGACGCTCGTGGCCAGCGCCCTGATCCACCTGCATGCGGCCAGCGGCTTGCGGGCCGGGGGCATGAAGCCGGTGGCCTCGGGGGCTTTCCTGCAAGAGGGCGCGTGGTGCAACGAGGATGTGCAAGCCCTGCAGGCGGCCTCCAATGCCGCCTTGCCGGCGCACCTGGTCAACCCCTACCTGCTGCGGCAGGCCACGGCGCCGCACATCGCGGCGGCGGAGGAAGGCGTGGAGATCTCGCTGGACCACCTGGTGCAGTGCCATGCGCAGTTGCAGTCGGCCTGCGATGTCCTGATCGTGGAAGGTGCGGGTGGCTTCATGGTACCGCTCAATGCGGAGCACAACAGCGATGACCTGGCAGCGCGGCTGGGCTTGCCGGTGGTGCTGGTGGTCGGGATTCGCCTCGGCTGCATCAATCACGCCCTGCTCAGCGCGCAGGCCATTCTTGCGCGGGGCTTGAGACTGGCCGGCTGGGTCGCCAACCATATCGATGCCGGGGAAGGACAGGCGGACGCGATGGTGGCCTCGCTCGAGCAACGCCTGGGTGCGCCACTGCTGGGCCGTCTGCCGTGGTCGCCGGCCATCACGGCGGCGCAGGCTGCCGGCCGCCTTACTTGGCCAGGTCCAGCCTGAGGCCGTTGGCGGCGTCGTTGCGCACCGCCGTGAAGTGCTTGTCGTAGATGGTGCGATAGCTGGCCAGGCCGAGTTCAGCCATGGAGTTGGACAGCTCCACCAGTTCGGTGACGGCCTCTTCGGAATAGAGGGCATCGACCTCGTTGGCGTCGAGCCAGTGGCGGATGCGGCGCTCGCCCGAAAACACGAAGTCGCTCAGGCGCGCCCAATGGCCGCGCACGATGGCAGCCTCCTGGCCGTCGCGGCCGGCCAGGGCGCTGTCGACCTGCGCCACCAATTGGCGCATGCTCTTGCCGCTGCCATCGGCGAGAAAGCGCGTGATTTCTTCTTCAGTGGCGCAATACCACAGCCACAGGGCATTGAAGACGGTCTCGATATGGTGGCCGATCAGGGCGAAGGCCGAGGCGTGCACCGGCATGTCATCGCGCAGCAGCAGGATGATGCCGCAATGATGCTGCTGGGCCACGGTGAGGCAGCCGATGGCGGCGCAGGCGCGCCGGTCATCGGGCAAGGGCTGGCCGTTGTATTCGGCCGAAATGCGATAGGCCAGGGACTGCGCCCTGGCCAACAGGTGATCCAATTGCATGGGACGACTCCCCTTCGTGTGAGGGCACGTGTACGGACGACTTGTTGTTCTTGTTTTCAGCTCACGCCAGTGGCGCCGTCGAGGACAATGCGGATCTTGCGGGCCAGTTCATCGTGGCGATAAGGCTTGTCGATGACGGGAAACTCGCCATCGGCGCCATGCCGCTCTATCGATTCACTGGCATAACCGGTAGTTAATAAAATTTTGATGGAAGGTATCATGCGCCGGGCCTCCCGCGCCAGTACCACGCCATTCATGCTGCCGGGCATGATCAGGTCGGTGAAGAGCAGATCCACTTTCGGTTCTGAACGGAGGACCTGCAGGGCTTCAGTCGGTGAATTGACCATGCTGACGCGGTAGCCCAGGCTTTCCAGCATTGCCTGGGCCAGCTCGGCAACCTCGATTCTATCGTCTACCACCAGGACGTGCTCGCTGCCACCCTGCGAGTGGGTGCGGTTGTCATACTCGAAGGCACCGCCGACCTGGTCCTGCGTGGCCGGGAAGTAGATGGACACGGTCGTGCCACGATCCACCCCCGATGAAATCCGCACCGAGCCGCCGGATTGCTTGACGAATCCATACACCATCGACAAGCCCAGGCCGGTCCCCTTGCCTTCGTCCTTCGTGGTGAAGAAAGGGTCCATCACGCGCGGCAGGATGTCGGCCGGGATGCCGGGGCCGTTGTCGGAGACGGCGATGCATACATAGAGGCCGGGTTTCACGCCCAGCTGGATCGCGCGTTCTTCCGACGTCAGGTCTTCATTGCTTGTATGGATGCGCACCGTTCCCTTGCCGGACATCGCATCGCGTGCGTTGATGAGCACGTTCAGCAGCGCCACTTCCATCTGGGTCGGATCGAGGCGGCAATTCCACAGGCCCGGCGCCAGCGCGGTTTGCACTTCGATGTCGCCACCGAGGGTGCGTTCTACGAGATCCGTAAAACCTTCCGTGAGCGAATTGAGATTGATGGTGCGCCCCTCCAGCCGCTGCTTGCGGGCGAAGGCCAGCAATTGCTGGGTCAGCATGGCGGCCTTGCCGGAGGCCTTGCGGATGCTGTCGGTACTGCGCGCCACACGGTCGAGGTCGGGCCTGTCGCTGCGCAGGGCCAGGTTGATGATGTCGAGGTAGCCGCTGATGACCTGCAGCAGATTGTTGAAGTCGTGCGCGATGCCGCCGGTCAGCTGGCCCAGCGCTTCCATCTTGCGCGCCTGGCCCAGCGCCTGCTCGGCATCGCGGCGGCGGCTGATGTCCAGTTGCGAGCTGAAGAAATACTTCAGCTCGCCATGCTGGTCATAGACCGGCGAGATGAAGAGCGCATTCCAGAACGTGGAACCGTTCTTGCGGTAGTTCAGCAGTTCAGTGGCGATCTCGCGGCGCTCGGTCACGGCCTGGCGCACTTGGGCCACCACGGCGCGGTCGGTCTCCGGCCCCTGCAGGAAGCGGCAGTTCTTGCCCACTACCTCGGCGCGGCTGTAGCCGGTCATGTTGATGAAGGCGTTGTTGACGAAGACGATCGGGTTGTCCGGCCGGTTGGGGTCCGACACGATCATCGGCATGCGCGTCATTTCGACGGCGGCAAAAAAGATATCGTTGGCGTCATCGCCTACCGCGACCTTGGCGTGGTCGTTACGTATTCCTGCATCATTGAAGTCGTCGGCAGGCCAATGCACCGTGGGGTGCCTGGCGATGGTGGGCATTGTATTTTTCTCCGTTGGGCTGGTTTCGGTTGCAGTGAGGCAACGGGAAGCGAGCTGCTTTCAGGAGATTGGACACGGAGCACCTCATCGGTTCCCCGCCATTTGCAACAGGAACGCGCGTGGCCTGTTACATTTTTTTATCGCACCGGGCGCCGGCCTTGCTGCAGGCGGGATTCCCATGGATGAGCTTGGCGCAAGGTCGCGCTTTCCTACGCCAACAAGCGGCCTTGATCCAGGGTGTAGGTGCGGTCACTGACCATGCCGGCAAAGTGCGTATTCTGCTCGCACAGCAGGATGGAGATGCCCTGCTGCTTCAATTGCAGGATCATCCGGGCTATCTGCTCGACGATGACCGGGGCCACGCCTTCGGAAGGTTCATCCAGCAACAGCAGTTGCGGATTGCCCATGAGCGTGCGGGCGATGGTGAGCATCTGCTGCTCGCCGCCGCTCATGCGACCGCCGGGGCGATGGGGCATGGCGCCCAGGTTGGGGAACAGCGCGAAGAGCGCCTGCGGGGTCCAGCCTGGTACGCCCTGCCGGGGCGGCTGGCGGCCGGTTTCTAGATTCTGCAGCACGCTCAGTTCGGTGAAGATGCGCCGGTCCTCGGGCACGAAACCCAGCCCCAGCCTTGCGCGCTGGAAAGGTGCCAGGCGCGTGATGTCACGCCCGTCCAGCGTGACCTTGCCCTGCGTGCCTTCGAGCAGGCCCATCAGGGCCTTCAACGTGGTGGACTTGCCCGCGCCATTGGGGCCGGTGAGTGCGACCACTTCGCCCCGGCCGACTTCCAGCGAGACATCAAACAGGATATGCGCCTGCCCATAATAGGCATGCAGGCCCTGCACTTGCAGCAAGGACGCACTCATGCGGTGCTCCCGAAACTGGCGCCGGACCCGAAATAGACCTCGCGCACGCGGGCATCCTGGCGCACCGCTTCCGGCTGGCCTTGGGCGATCAACTGGCCGCGCGCCAGCACGATGATCTCGTCTGCAAAGGCAAACACCACATCCATGCTGTGCTCCGTAAACAGCACCGACAGTCCGCGTTCGCTGACCAGGCGGCGCGTCAGAGCCATCAGCTCCTGGCGCTCGCGCGGGGCCATGCCGGCCGTAGGTTCATCCATCAACAGCAGGCGCGGCGCATTGGACAGCGCCATGGCCAGCTCCACGCGCTTGATGTCGCCATAGGCCAGCACGCCACAGGCGCGCCCGGCCTGATCGGCCATGCCGACCTGGGAGAGCAGGTCCATGGCTTCCCCCCGCAGGCAGGCCGCCGCCGGACGCCACAGCTGCCACAGCCGGCGACGATGCGAGAGCAAGGCGGCCTGGACGTTTTCGAGGACGGTGAGCGAGGCAAAGGCCGCCGATACCTGGAAGGTGCGGCCCACGCCACGCCGCCAGATACGGCGTGCATCGAGGCCGGCGATGTCTTCGCCATCGAGCAGGACGCGTCCGGCATCGGGCCGCAGTTGGCCGTTGATGACGTTGAAGCAGGTCGACTTGCCGGCACCGTTCGGTCCGATCAGCGCCAGCATCTGCCCGGCCGGCAGCGCGAAGGACACGCCATCGAGCGCAGCCACGCCCCCGAAGGACTTGCGCAGGCGATCCACTTGCAGCAGGCTCATGCGCCCTCCTCCCTGGCCGCTGGGCGCACGCGGCGCAACGCGCCTGCAACGCCACCCGGGAAGAGCAGCACCAGCAACAGGATCACGCCACCCAGCAAGGCGCGCCAGTAATCGGTCTCACGTGCGACCAGGTCTTGCAGCCAGGTGAACAGTGCGGCCCCCAGCAAGGGGCCCAGCAGGCTTTGCACGCCCCCCAGCAAGACCATGACCAGGCCATCGACCGAACGGCCGACACTGGCTACTTCCGGCGAAATACTGCCCTTGGAAAAAGCGAACAGCACACCAGCCAGCCCGCAGAACAATCCGGCGATGGCAAAGCCCCCCCATTGCAGGCGGCGCACGTCCATGCCCAGCGACTCGGCGCGCACGGCCGCATCGCGCGCGGCACGCAAGGCCAGCCCGAATGGCGCATGGATCACGCGCCGCAGGAGATACACGCCCAGCGCGGCACAGCCCAGGGCCAGGTAGTAATACGCCAGCGGCGAGGCCACAGCTTCGGCCGGACGTATCCCGACCAGTCCGTTGCTGCCGCCGGTCAGGTCGTCCCACTGGAAGAGGGTGGCCCAGACGATCTGGGCAAACGCCAGCGTCAGCATGGCCAGATAGACGCCCGACAGACGCACGCAGAACCAGCCGAACAGGACCGCGCCGCCCATGGCGGCCAGCGCACCCGAGAGCATGGCCAGCGGCATCGGCCACTGCAGTTTGAGGGTGACCAGTGCTGCTGCATAGGCTCCCAATCCGAAATAGGCCGCGTGACCGAAGGACACCATGCCGCCCGGCCCCATCAGGAAATGCAGGCTGGCAGCGAAGAGGACGGCGATCAGGATTTCCACCATCAGCACCGGCAGATAAGGGAAGCGCGTTGCCAGCAAAGGCAACGCCAGCAAGGCCAGCAGCGCGGCCCATCCCGCCAGGCGCGCCTTGCGGCCGGGCGCGCGCAGGGGTGCGTCATGGCCGGCGGCGCTGCGCACCAGCGCCAGCGGCTTGCCCAGCAAGCCCCAGGGGCGCATCACCAGGATGGCCGCCATCACGAGAAATTCCACCACCAGCGTGAGCCGTGAAAGCGAGACCTCGATGCCGAACAAGGAGACATTGCCCAGCGCGATGCACAGCGCCTTGACCTCCGCGATCAGCAAGGCGGCCGCAAATGCGCCGCCGAGCGAGCCCATGCCGCCCACCACCACCACCACGAAGGCGTTGCCGATGGTATCGAGATCCAATGCCAGGTTGGCCGGCATGCGTGGTCCTTGCAGCGCACCGCCCAGTCCCGCCAGGAAGCAGCCCAGCGCAAAGACGGCCGTGAACAGCCAGGCCTGGTTCACGCCCAGTGCGCCCAGCATTTCGCGGTCCTGCGTGGCCGCGCGGATGAGCGTGCCCCAGCGCGTGCGGTTGAGCAGCAGCCACAGCAATCCGAACACCAGCGGACCGATGATGATGAGCAGCAAGTCATACTGCGGCAGGCGCCGCCCCAGCAACTGCACGGCACCGGAGAGTCCCGGCGCACGGGGCCCGAACAGGTCTTCCGGCCCCCAGATCCAGAGCGCGGCATCCTTGATGATTAGCACGAGGGCAAAGGTGGCCAGCAGTTGGAACAGTTCCGGCGCACGATAGATGCGGCGCAGGACCAGCACTTCCACCACCGCACCGAGCGCGGCCACGGTGAGCGCAGCCAGCAGCAGCGCACCCCAGAAACCGAGGGCCGTGCTGCCCAGCCGCTCCACCAGGCTGTAGGCGACATACAGCCCCAGCATGTAGAACGAGCCATGCGCAAAATTGACGATGCGGGTGACGCCGAAGATCAGCGACAGGCCAGCCGCCACCAAAAACATCGCGGAAGCATCGGCCAGGCCATTGAGCAGCTGGACAGTGAGACTGGCAAGCGTCATGACGTCAGCGACAGCCGCATTGGGACGTGAGCAAGATCAGCGTGGCAGATCAATCGGCCGGACGCAGCTTCTTGACCTCGGCATCCGGCAACTGCAGGCTGGCACCGTCGACATAGCTGAAGCTGGTCATTATGCCCTTGCCGTCCTTGATGCCGGTACGGCCCACGAAAGCGCCCAGCGTGGACTGGTGATCCTGCGGGCGATAGACGATGGAAGCCACGGGGGTCTCCACCTTCAGCCCCGAGAAGGCCGCAGCGAGCTTGTCAGCATCGGTACTGCCAGCCTTCTTGATACCGGCGGCAATGGACATCAACGCGCTGTAGCCAACCAGCGAACCATTGCGCGGGTAGTCGTTGAATTTCTTGCGATAGGCGTCGACGAACTTCTTGTGTTCGGGGGTGTTGATGGCGTACCAGGGATAGCCGGTGACGATCCAGTTCTGCGGGGCTTCGTTCTTCAGCGGATCGAGGTATTCGGGCTCGCCGGTCAGCAGCGACACCACCTCCACCTGATCGAACAGGCCGCGCGTATTGCCTTCCCGTACGAACTTGCCCAGGTCGGCGGCGAAGAGCGCATTGAAGATGGCGTCCGGCTTGGCATCAGCCAAGGCTTGCGTGACGGCTCCGGCATCGATCTTGCCCAGCGGCGGGGCTTGTTCAGCCACGAATTCCACATCCGGCTGCGCTTGCTTGAGCAGGGTCTTGAAGCTGGCCACGGCAGACTGGCCGTATTCATAGTTGGGATAGACGATGGCCCAGCGCTTTTTCTTCAGCTTGGCTGCTTCCTTCACCACGGACGCCACCAGCATGTAAGTGGACGGACGCAGTCGGTAGGTGTACTTGTTGCCGTTTTGCCAGACGATCTTGTCGGTCAGCGGCTCGGCCGCCAGGAAAAACACCTTGTGCTGCTTGGCGTAATCGGTCAGCGCCAGACCGGTATTGGAGAGGAAGCCGCCAAAGAGCAGCGCCACGCGCTCACGCGCCATCAGTTCTTCGGCCACGCGCACCGAATCGCCAGGGTTGCCGTTGTCGTCGCGGGCGATCACTTCCAGCTTCTTGCCCAGCACGCCACCGGCGGCATTGACTTCATCGAGGGCCATCTCCCAGCCCCGGCGGTACGGCTCCAGAAAGGCCGGCTGCGCCTTGTAACTGTTGATCTCGCCGATCTTGATGGTTTCCTGGGCCTGGGCTGCGCCGGCAGAAAGATTCACGATGGCCGCGGCGCACGCCCACAGGAGGCCGCGCTGGAAGTTGAAATGGTTCACGTCATTCCCTTCTGGTGAGAGTGCCCCGGCCGTTGCGGCGCACGGGGCGGGCGTAATGATAACCGCTGGCGCGGCCGTGTGCAGATTACTTCACACGCTGTTTTTCCAGCTTGCGCGCCAGGGTACGACGGTGCATACCGAGGCGGCGCGCGGTTTCGGAGATGTTGAAATCGGTTTCCACCAGCACTTCGTGGATGCGTTCCCATTCCAGGGTCTTGATGGAGGTGGCGCGTGCCGGCAGCTCGACGTCGGAGGCGCCAGCCACGTGGCCGAAGGCGGCTTCGATGTCGTCAGTATTGGAGGGTTTTGCCAGGTACTGGCAGGCGCCCAGCTTGATGGCTTCCACCGCCGTGGTGATGCTGGCGAAGCCGGTCAGCACGACGATAAGCATGGCTTCATCGTGGGCATGCAGCATCTGCACGCAAGCCAGGCCGGAGGCGTTGCCGCCCAGTTTCAGGTCGACCACGGCATAGCCGGGACTGTGTTCTTTCAGATGGGCCGCCGCTTCCTCCTGGCTGGCCGCCAGCAGGACGGTGTAGCCGCGACGCTCGAAGGAGCGTCCCAAGGTGCGTGCGAAGGCGGCGTCGTCCTCGATGATCAGAAGCAGGCGATCAGCCGGCATGTGCATTTCCTATTTTTCTACTTTGCCAAAGCCGGTATTGTAAGGCGAGACGGCGCCGGACACCGGCAGCACCTGAAGAAAAAGGAAATGATTACAGTCAAAGCCGCGTCAGGCACGGCTTACGGCATATCAAGCGCCGGTGGGATAGTCCGGCGGCTCGCTGCCCGGCGCCACCTCATTGAGCGGAGCCAGGCTGATGGCCGACAGCGGCAACTCCAGCGTCACGCGCGCCCCCCCGGCGGCACGATTGCGGGCCCAGACGCGTCCGCCCAGCTTGCGCGCCACGTTGACCACGAAGAACAGGCCCAGCCCGCGTCCCGGCTTGCCCTTGGTGGACTGGTAGGGCTTGCCGATCTGGTTGATCATCCAGTCGGGGAAGCCGGGGCCACGATCGCTCACTTCCATGAGCAGCAGATCCCCTTCCCGCCGCACCTCCAGCGCCAGCCATTGCGGCGAGACCTCGAAGGCATTGTCCAGCACGTTGCCCAGCATCTGCTTGATGGCCGAGTCAAAGGCCACCGGCACATCCTGGCCGATCAGGTTGCGGTATTCGAAGATTTCCACCGGCCGCGTCTTGCGCCAGTCTTCGGCGACGCTGTCGAGGAAGGTGTTGATCGTGGTCTTGATGGACGATTCGCCGCGCGCCTCGCCGGCCGACAGCAGCACGCCGCTGACGATGGATTTGCAGCGCTGCAGCTGGGCTTCCATCTCGGCGATGTCTTCCAGCATGTCGGCGCGCTGGCTGATTTCGGGCATGCGCTTCCAGTCGCCCAGGATCACGGAGACGGTAGCCAGCGGCGTGCCCAGCTCGTGCGCCGCACCGGAAGCCAGCAGGCCCATGCGCACGATGTGGTCCTCTTCAGCGGCACGCTGGCGCAGGTCGGCCAGCAGGGCATCCCCGGCGCGCAGGTTGCTGCTGATGCGGGTGATGAAGAACACCATCAGCCCGGCATTGAGCAGGAAGCAGATCAGCGTGCCCTCCACATACAGGCTCAGCAAGCCCGCGTTGTGGTCCGGCGGCAGTGCCAGCGGCTCGGAAAAGAGCGCCAGTCCCGCCAGGCAGGCCATGGTGACGCCAACGATGGCCCAGCTCGACCAGGGCTTCAGGAGCACGGCCGAGAGGATGATCTGCATCAGGTACAGGAAGGCGAAGGGATTGGTGATGCCGCCGCTCAGGTAAAGCTGGAAGGTCAGCACCGCCACATCCACCAGCAAGGCCAGGAACAGTTCGGCATTGGTGGCGATGCGCCGCTCATGCCAGCGCAGGTGGCTGGCGATGTTGAAGGCGATCAGGCAGGACAGCACCTCCAGCATGTGCGGCAGCGGCAGGTGCAGGTCGAACACCAGCACCACGAAGGCAATCGTGGAAACCTGCCCCAGCACCGCCAGCCAGCGCAGCTGGATCAACAGCAGCATGTTCTGGTGGCCGGCCGGATTCTGCTCGCCCTGGCGCAGGCGCTGCCAGCGCTCGCGCAGGGTCTTGCGCTTGGCGACGGTGTCGGAGGCGGTCATCGCTCAGCCCCTGGCTTGCGCATCCTGGATGCGCTGGCGCCAGCGGCGTTCGTCGCGGATCACCCAATAGCCCGCACCCAGCGACATGAGCGCCAGGGCGTACCAGGTCAGGGCATAGACCAGGTGGCTGTTGTGGAAGGCAATCACGGTAAGGCCGCCGACGGGCTTCTGCGCATCGGGAGCGCTGGCGGCGTTGGCTTCTGAGGAGGATTTGTCAGCATCGACAAAATAAGGAGCCACCTGCCCTGCTGGCAGAGTTCGGGCTTGTGCAATCGCTTTCACATCGCGCGAATACCAGCGGTTCTGAGCCGCGTCGTTGCTGCGCAGGAAGCCGCCGCCCTGCTCGCTCATGCGCAACAGGCCGCTCACTTCGTTCACCTGCCCCGCTGGCGCATCCGGCAACTGCGTGTCCGCCAGCTTGAGCGGCGAGACCGGCACGAAGCCGCGATTGATCAGCACCAAGCTGCCATCGGCCATCTGCAAGGGGGTTAGCAGCCAGGCACCGCTGCCCAGGTCGGTACTGGCCTGCACAGCAACCGTCTTGCTGTACAGGTAGCGGCCGCTCAAGGCCACGCGCTTGTATTCATCGCGCTCGGCGCTCACGTTCGGCCAGTCCTGCACAGCGGGCGGCGCCACCGGTGCGGCGTGCACCCGGGCATCGACCTTGGCGATCAGGTCCAGCTTCCATTGCAGGCGATAGACCTGCCAGGTTCCCAGCGCAGCGAAGACCAGAAAGAAAAATCCCGCCAAAAGCGTCAGCAGCAGCAAGCTGGCCTTTGTGCGGGATACCGGGGCGGCTTGCGCCGCCCCGCTTTCTTTGCCTTGCGTCACGCCATTGCTTGGCGTCGGGCTCATTTCGATGGGGCTGCGCCGTGTTGCATGCCCTGCATGCCTTGCATCGACTGCGGCACGGTTTCGGTAGGCATGTTTTCCGGCGACATGGTCGGCATCATGTTGTGGTTCAGGTGATACATGACCCACAGCGAACCGGACAGCGTAATGACCACGATGACGATGGTGAAGATCATCGCCAGCATGTTCCAGCCGCCTTCGGACTTGCCGTTCATGTGCAGGAAGTAGCGGATGTGCACCACGATCTGCACGGCCGCCAGGGCCAGCAGCACGATGCCCAGGGTCGCCGAGCTGGCGATGGTCTTGTTCATGACCATCCAGAACGGGATCGCGGTCAGGATCACGGCCAGCACGAAGCCGGTAACGTAATCCTTCATCGTGCCATGGGCGGCGTGGTCGCCATGACCATGGTCATGACCGTGGCCGTGGTAGTCGTGATGGCCCATCGGACGGGCCGGGTGTTCTTGGTGGCCGCGGCTCATGGCAGGACTCCCATCAGATAGACAAAGGTGAAGACGCCGATCCAGACAACGTCCAGGAAGTGCCAGAACATCGACAGGCACATCAGGCGGCGGCCGTTGGCTTCGGTCAGGCCGTGCTTGTTGATCTGGAACAGCAGCACGATCAGCCAGATGATGCCGAAGGACACGTGCAGACCGTGGGTACCGACCAGCGCGAAGAACGAGGTCAGGAAGCCGCTACGGGACGGACCCGCGCCTTCGTGGATCAGGTGCAGGAACTCATACAGTTCGAAGTAGATGAAGCCGGCACCCAGCAGACCCGTGATGATCAGCCAGATGATGGTGTTCTGCTGCTTCTTGGCCTGCATGGCCAGCATGGCGAAACCGTAGGTGATCGACGACAGCAGCAGCAACGCGGTGTTGAGCGCCACCAGCGGCAGGTCGAACAGCTCGGCGCCGGTCGGACCGCCTGCATAGTTGCGGCCCAGGACGGCGTAGCACGCAAACAGGCAGGCGAAGATCAGGCAATCGCTCATCAGGTAAATCCAGAAGCCCAGCAGGGTGCCGTTCTCCGGATGGTGATGGCGGACGAAGTAGCGCGAGCTAGGCGTCGCGTCGGCCGTGTGGTTGATTGCTTCAGACATGGCTATTCAACAGACGTGTGCGCTCTGCTTCGACACGGACGACTTCGTCGGCCGGGATGTAGTAGTCGCGGTTGTAATTAAAGGTGTGGATGATGGTGGCGACGACCAGAACAACGAAGGTTGCCACGGCCGGCAGCCACATGTGCCAGATCAGGGTGAAGCCCAGCACTGCCGACAGCGCAGCGATGATGAAGCCGGCACCGGTGTTCTTGGGCATGTGGATTTCCACGAAGTCACCCAGCGGACGCTGATACTTGTTCTTCTTCATGTCAGCCCAGGCGTCGTTGTCATGCACGACCGGGGTGAAGGCGAAGTTGTAGGCAGGCGGCGGCGAGGAAGTCGACCATTCCAGGGTACGGCCATTCCACGGGTCGCCGGTCAGATCGGCCAACTTCTTGCGGTCGCGGATGGACACCGCGATCTGGATGATGAAGGAACCAATACCCAGGGCGATCAGGCCGGCACCGACGGCAGCGGTCACGAACCAGATCTGCAGCGACGGATCATCGAAGTGGCTCATGCGGCGGGTCACGCCCATCAGGCCCAGCACGTACAGGGGCATGAAGGCCAGGTAGAAGCCGACCAGCCAGAACCAGAACGAGCACTTGCCCCAGAATTCGTTGAGCTTGAAGCCGAAGGCCTTCGGGAACCAGAAGTTGATGCCGGCGAACATGCCGAACACCACGCCGCCGATGATGACGTTGTGGAAGTGGGCGATCAGGAACAGCGAGTTGTGCAGCACGAAGTCAGCCGGGGGAACGGCCAGCAGCACGCCGGTCATGCCACCGATGACGAAGGTGACCATGAAGCCGATGGTCCACAGCATCGGGACTTCAAAGCGGATGCGGCCACGGTACATCGTGAAGAGCCAGTTGAAGATCTTCGCACCGGTCGGGATCGAGATGATCATCGTGGTGATGCCGAAGAACGAGTTTACGCTCGCGCCCGAACCCATGGTGAAGAAGTGGTGCAGCCACACCAGGTAGGACAGGATGGTGATCACCACGGTCGCGTAGACCATGGAGGTGTAGCCGAACAGGCGCTTGCCGCTGAAGGTCGAGACGATTTCAGAGAAGATGCCGAAGGCCGGCAGCACCAGGATGTAGACCTCGGGGTGGCCCCAGATCCAGATCAGGTTCACGTACATCATGGCGTTGCCGCCCATGTCGTTGGTGAAGAAGTTGGTGCCGAAGACGCGGTCCAGCGACAGCATGGCCAGCACGGCGGTCAGCACCGGGAAGGCAGCCACGATCAGGACGTTGGTACAGAGCGAAGTCCAGGTGAAGACCGGCATCTTCATCATGTTCATGCCGGGGGCGCGCATCTTGACGATGGTCACCACCAGGTTGATCCCTGATAGCAATGTCCCTACCCCGGCCACCTGCAAGGCCCAGATGTAGTAGTCCACCCCCACGTCGGGGCTGTACAGGATGCCCGACAGCGGCGGGTAAGCCAGCCAGCCGGTGCGGGCGAATTCGCCCACGAACAGCGAGGCCATCACCAGCAGTGCGCCGAAGGTGGTCATCCAGAAGCTGAAGTTGTTCAGGAAGGGGAAAGCCACGTCACGTGCACCGATCTGCAGGGGCACGACGTAGTTCATCAGACCGGTCACCAGGGGCATGGCCACGAAGAAGATCATGATCACGCCGTGGGCGGTGAACACCTGGTCATAATGGTGCGGCGGCAGGAAGCCGGCGTTGTCGCCAAAGGCGATGGCCTGCTGTGCACGCATCATGAGCGCATCGGCAAAACCGCGCAGCAGCATGACGATGGCCAGCACGATGTACATGATGCCGATGCGCTTGTGGTCGATACTGGTGAACCAGTCGCGCCACAGCATGCCCCACAGGCGATATTTGGTGAGCAGGCCCAGTACTACTATGCCGCCCAGCGCCACCATGGCGAAGGTACCGATCAGGATCGGCTCATGGTATGGAATCGCTTCCAGACTGAGACGACCGAAGATCAGCTTTATCAGGTCAAAATTGTCAGACATCTTTACTTCCCGGGGAAAAAGGAAATGGGGGCGCAGCGGTGTTCTGCTGCGCTGATACGGCTACCAGGCAAGGAAATCATTCGGCCTTTTGCTGGCCCGGTTTCACGTTCAGGTCGGTGGCCATGAGCTTGTCCATGCAAACCTGGTCAGCAGCAACGCAGCGGTTCACGATGGCGTGGAACAGTTCCGGCTCGACGCTGCCGATGAGGCGGGCAGGTTCACGTTCGCTCGGCTGTTCCAGTTTCAGGTATTCGGCACGGTCCAGCTTGCCAGCGCCTGCCTTGGCCTTCTGCACCCAGGCGTCAAAGCCAGCCTGGTCCAGGCCGTGGAACTTGAAGCGCATGTGCGAGAAGCCCGCACCGCTGTAGTTGGCCGAGAAACCTTCATATTCGCCGGCCTTGTTGATGACGGCGTGCAGCTTGGTTTCCATGCTCGGCATCGCATAGATCTGGCCTGCCAGTGCCGGAATGTAGAAGGAATTCATCACGTTGGAGGCAGTAATTTTGAACTGGATGGGAACATCCACGGGCGCAGCCAACTCATTGACAGTAGCGATGCCTTGTTCCGGATAGATGAACAGCCACTTCCAGTCCAGCGCCACGACTTCCACCACCAGCGGCTTGACCTGGGGCGACAGCGGGCGCTCGGCATCGATGCGCGAAAGCGGACGGTACGGATCCAGGGTGTGGGTGGTGATCCAGGTCAACAGGCCCAGGGCGATGATGATCAACAGGGGTGCGCCCCAGATGACCAGTTCCAGGCGGGTCGAGTGATCCCAGTCCGGCTCGTAGGGAGCGGAAGTGTTGCTCTTGCGATAACGCCATGCGAACAGCAGCGTCAGGATGATCACCGGGACGATGATGAGCAGCATCAACGCGGTCGAGATGACGATCAGGCGTGCTTGCTGGTTAGCGATGTCGCCGGAAGGATTCATCACGACGGTGTTGCACCCAGCCAACAGAAGCGCAGGAAGCAGGAGCAATCCGCGACGGAGGATTTGAGAAACCATGAAGGAAAATTCCAGTCGTATGTATCAGAGCGTGGTAATGTAACGCCAATAAAGTGTGTTGGCGATTGGACGTTTTGTCCCACCCTGTTAGCTGCCACCTGCCAGGTTGGGACTTGTAGCACGTACTGCGACTAAACCTCTAACAGTGGGAGACAAAGCCATGGCAAGCACCAGCATCCACAATGGTGAAGGTTCCGGTCAACTCCGGCCTCAATCCAGCAATCCTTCCACTCACCACGAGCACGGCACGATCGAACCCGGTGAGATCGCGGTGGGCGTGGTGATCGGACGCGCGTCCGAATACTTCGACTTCTTCGTTTATGCACTGGCTTCGGTGCTGGTGTTCCCGGCGGTCTTCTTTCCCAACGAACCGAAACTGGAAGGCACGCTCTACGCCTTCGTGATCTTTGCCTTCGCCTTCCTGGCCCGCCCCATCGGGACCACGATCTTCATGGCGATTCAAAAGCACTACGGCCGAGAGGTAAAACTGACGCTGGCGTTGTTCATGCTCGGCTTTTCGACTGCGGGCATTGCGTTATTGCCAACTTACGAACACATTGGTGTGTGGGCCATCATCTTGCTCTCGCTCTTGCGGGTTGGTCAAGGGGTGGCGCTGGGCGGTGCGTGGGACGGCCTGCCTTCGCTGCTGGCGATGAACGCCCCGCCCAACAAGCGCGGCTGGTATGCCGCGCTGGGCCAGCTGGGTGCGCCGCTGGGCTTCGTGATCGCTGCCAGCCTGTTTGCTTACATGCTGGCCACGCTGACCACGGCCGACTTCCTTGAATGGGGCTGGCGTTTCCCCTTCTATGTGGCCTTTGCCATCAACGTGGTGGCGCTGTTCTCGCGCCTGCGCCTGGTGTCGGCACCGGAATACGCCAAGCTGCTCGATGAGCGCGAACTGGAGCCGGCCGGCGTGGTTGAGCTGGCCACCACCCAAGGCCGCAACATCATCATCGGCGCCCTCGCCGCCCTGGCCAGCTATGCGCTGTTCCACCTGGTGACGGTGTTCCCGCTGTCGTGGATCAAGTTGTATTCGCTGCGTGAAGCGTCGGATTTCCTGGTGATCCAGATCTGGGGCGGCCTGATCATGGCAGTCGGCATCGTCGTCTCGGGTCTGGTTGCGGACCGTTTCGGCCGCCGCAATACCCTGGGTTCGATGGCACTGCTGATCGCGATCCTGTCGGCCTTCGTCCCGAGCTTGATGAATGGTGGTGAGTCCGGCCAGAACGCCTTCATCCTGATCGGCTTTGCGCTCCTGGGCTTGTCTTATGGCCAGGCTGCCGGTGCCGTGACGGCCAACTTCAAGGCCCGCTATCGCTACACTGGCGCGGCCCTGACTTCAGACCTGGCCTGGCTGGTCGGCGCCGGTTTCGCACCGCTGGTGGCGCTGGGCTTGTCTGCGCACTTCGGCATGGCCTACGTGAGCTTCTACCTGCTGTCCGGCGCTGTGGGTTCTCTGGCTGCGCTGAGCTTGAACCGTGCGCTGGAAGGGCGTGATGACTGAATCCTGCTGAGCGCCCCATGATTAAAAACCCGGAAGGAAACTTCCGGGTTTTTTATTGGGCGATTTACCAGCCTCCCGTCAGATCAGCAGATCCGGATAGCGTGGCAGCAAGTTCTGATCCGTCAGCCTGACCTCGATGTCATGGGCGAGGCGTACGTGAGCGGGGTTATCGATGTCGAAGATCGTATCGGCGACGCTGATGATGATCGTGCCCATCAGTTGGCCGGCAGCGTCGTGCACGGGCTCCAGTCGGGCAGCTTCGGGGACTTGCCTGGCCGAGAGTTGCCTCGGCAGGTAAAGCATCCAGCCGACTCCGGGCTTGTCCCGAAACACCGGGCGATACCGGGCAGGCTGGACAAACAGTACTTTCGGCGCAAAAAGCTGAACTACCTTTTCAATAGTTTCAACCACTGTAGCCACAGCCCAGACGGACATATCCTGGACGGACAGAGAGATGATTTCCGGTGCCCCATCAGCGTGATTAAACTGATAGGCAATACTGGCACCACGCCCTGCTTCCATTTCTCCATTCCAGAGCGTCACATGGCGGCAGGATGAAGCAGGCTCCCCTCGGTAGCGCTCGCGATAAACCGCAATCAGGGCCGAGGAAGCTTTTTCCCCATCGAACGCAGGATAACGGAAGGACCCCTCCATATCGCCTGTTGCCAATAACCAGTTCTGTGGTCGCAAATTCCCATCTTGTTCAGCCAAGCTCCGGACAAATTCATGGATTGTTCCCATTCGTTGCGTCAGGTCCTGTGCAACGACAGGAGCAGGCAAGAATATTTGCATGTCAAAAGGTTTCATGATGCTTGATCTGGATTCAAGGAAGGTGAATGGTTTGAATGGTCGGAGAAATCTGGGCGATCAAGGGCGCCATGTATTGGAAAGACAAGGGCTCTTGGAAGTACCATCTCAATTGCACCGGCGGGCGAGGCAGCGCAACTTCGTGCTGCTTTCGAGCCTTCTCAACCATGTCGCTCATGATTTCGCGTTGGAAGTGGTACTTGAACTGATTCGGGGCGACAAAAAACTGGTCATATCCAGCCTTTGCATCCATCAACAAACATTCGGTCGCCTTGAATCCATCAAACTCCCGGCCCTCGTACTTCCACTCCGTCAAAAACAGCGGCCCGGCACGCATGCCAGTAACGCGCGCCTGATAATCCATCCATGATTTGTGTTCCTTGAAATTCTTGGTGATCTCATGCCCCGCCAGGGGCGGACAATCCCGGCACTTCTCGCGCGCAGCCGCGTCCACCTCGGCCTTGGCCAGCGGCGCATCTTTGGCCTTGTCCGCTTCGCTTCTGCGATCCTCGATTTGCTCCCCCACCACCACACCCCCTATGCCGCCGGCAGCACGAGGCAACCAACGCTTGATCACGGGCACCGCGCGTTGCGCCGCCGCGCGCCCGACTTGAACGGCAATGGCTGCCATTATTTTTCCTCCTTCATCCGTTGCAATTCGTTGGCCAGGATGGCGTCGAAGTCATCGAGCCGCTGCTCCGGTGTCGCCCCCGGCATGCTGAGGTAGTGGCGAATCAGCTCATCCCCAAAAAGACCCGGTGCACCGGCCTCCAGGGTCATCATGTACAGCAGATGGGACGTCGAGGTGAACCCCATCGAGCGGCCTCGTTCATAGGTGATGCGCATGCGCTCGATCACCGCATTCCGGCCGGGATCGCTGCGCATGTCCTGATGCTGCGCAAGATACTGGTCGGCAGCAGCGGCTATGAAGTGCTGGGTATCGATGTGCAGGAACTGCCGGTATTGTTCGGACGTGAGTTCAAGCATGGTCGCGCCCTATGTGAACCGGACGGCCGTCCACCACGAAATGCCATTGCCGGATTGAATGAAAGAACGCGATACGTTGCGCTTCATCCAGCCGCCGCGCCAGCGTCGCCAGCACGCGCGGATCCCAGAATCGCAGCAGGGCCGAGCGGCCATCCGGCAGGCGCAGGTTCAGGCGCGCTTGCAAGTGCGCGGCAAGCGCGGCCGTGTCGAATGCTGCATAAATCCAGGAAACCGCTGCCCGGCTCCGCTCCAGCGCGATCAACTGGCGGCAAAGTGCATAGGACTGCCGCTGCACGGCCAGCAACCAGGGACCGCCCTCCATCAAGGATTCTTCTTCCGTGCCCGCGAACAGACTCGTTGCACCGGGCTGCTCAGCCAGGCGGACCGAAAAATTCATATCGGCAAAATGGACTCCATCGACGAGTACATGCAGTTGCTCTCCCGCCAGCGGCTGCGGCAGGGGCTTGATCCGGCCATGCGGCAATGGGGTTCTCATGCGCGCACCAACAAGGTCTGGCCAGACTGTGCGGCAGCAGCCAGACAAGGCAGGCAAATCGAGGAAGGCGACGAGGCCGCGGGCGGGACAGGCTCTCTGTCCGCGCTGGCAGCCGTGCCGGAAGGGGCCGCCTGAGCTGCCGTTTTTCCTTCCGAATGCGTGGCCACCCCTTGGCTGGCGATGAGCGTGGCGCCACACGCCGTGCGGTCGCCGTCACGCGCCGGTGCCTGGCCCATGGACTTCATGTCGCCCGCACCGGATGTGATGGGAAATGTCCCTTTGCATTGGGGACAGCTGGTCAGGTCGCCGACCCGCGCGACGGCCTTGCCATGAACGAGAAAGGTCTGATCGCCGGAAATGACCGTGCCACCATGGCTGGTCTTGTCGCCGACGACGATGAAGGGACGCCCCATGCAACTCTCCTTGCCAGCTCTACCGCTGGAATTGATGAGCCGCTTCGAGTCGCTGCAGGGAGAATGACTCCCTGCCCCCTTCAATCAACAAGCAACAATCGAAATCCTGCGAGCCTCAAGACGGTGCGCCGCCATTGACCACTTCATGCACGAAGCGCAGCTTCTGCAGTACCGGCGTGGACAAGGTGAAGGGATAGGAATCCGGCATGCCGATGCTGCGATTGAGGCTGTTGAGCACATAGGTCAGCGCAAACCATTCCCTGGCCAGCTCATCAAAGGAACCGGCTGCTACCGGCGGCGCCTTGATGACCAGCTTCTGCTCGCCCTCATGGCGCGGCCGCAATTGCACGCCACAGGCATAGGCCGTCTCCAGCGTATCGAACATATGAAGATAATGGGCCCAGGTCTCCGCCCAGTCTTCCCAGGGGTGGCTGCTGGCATAGGCACTGACGAAGTTTTCTTCCCAGTCCGGACGCGGGCCATTCTCGTAATGGACCTTGAGCGCTTCGCCATAGTCCTGGCGCTCGTCACCGAATTTCTCCCGGAATGGCGTGATCCACCCGGTGGGCGCCACCAGCCGGTCGAAATAATAATGGCCGCTTTCATGGCGGAAATGCCCCAGCAACGTGCGATACGGCTCGGCCATCTGCTCGCGCGCCTGTTCGCGGTAGGCGGGATCGGCTTCGGCAATGTTGATGGTGATGACGCCATCGGCATGCCCGGTCAGCACCCGCTCGCCATGCGGAAGGTCTTGCAGGAATTCGAAGGCCAGGCCGGCTTCTTCATCTTCCATCTTCGGTACCGGCTGCAATTGCAAGGTCCAGAGAGAATGCAGCAGGCGCCGCTTGGCCGTCTCCAGGCGGCTCCACAGCACCCGGTTGTTGCCTTCGTCGAGATTGGGAATGACGCGCGTGAGGCGGCAGGAGGCACACAGCTCGTGCGGCTCGCGCTCATCGAGCATCCAGTTGCAGATGTTCTCGCGCCAGTAGTTGACGCACTGCTTGAACACCAGCCCCTCGTTCTGCGGCTTGACGCTGCGCCAGCGTCCCGGCCCGGCTTCAGGAGCGGCGGCGGCATCCGGCGTCGGCGCGGCTGCCGGCTCCAGCGGCGAAAAGCTGGCAATGGCCTGCAATTGGGGCTGATAACCCAGCATCCAGCCGCAATTGCCACATACGGTGTTTTCAAAGAAGACTTGCGCGCTGCAATTGTCGCAGTGAAAGGTTTTCATGGGCTCCCCCTGTGTTTATCGTCGTCGCCGGCGAACCATTGTCGCTGGCATCTGGCGTTGGAAGGGGAAAACCGGGATACGTTCCTGCACTCAGTGCCGGAAAAAAATGAAGCCTGGCGCAAGCCGCTGCGCCAGGCCGATGCAGGGGTGGGATCCGCCGGTCAGCCGATCACGCGCAGGGAAAAATCGGTCGCCTGGATATCCTTGGTGAGGCTGCCGATGGAGATGCGATCCACGCCGGTTTCGGCAATGGCGCGCACGGTCTGCATGTTGATGCCGCCGGAGGCTTCGAGCAAAGCGCGGCCCGCATTGACGGCTACGGCCTCGCGCATCATGTCCAGCGAGAAATTGTCCAGCAGGATCGACTCAGCGCCGGCCTGCAGGGCTTCATTGAGCTCGGCAATGCTTTCCACCTCGACCTGGATGGTCACGCCTGCGTTGAGCTTCAGCGCGGCTGCCACGGCCGCTGTAATACCACCGGCGGCCGCGATGTGGTTTTCCTTGATGAGGATGCCGTCATACAGCGCCAGCCGCTGATTGGCGCCACCGCCCACGCGCACCGCGTATTTCTGCGCCAGGCGCAGGCCAGGCAAGGTCTTGCGGGTATCGAGAATGGCGGCGCGCGTGCCCTGCACTACGTCCACGTAACGCCGGGTAGCGCTGGCCACGCCAGAAAGCAGCTGCAGGAAATTGAGCGCGCCGCGCTCGGCGGTCAGCAGGGCACGGGCCGGGCCTTCGATGGTGCAGACCTCGCTGTCGGCTGCCATCAGGTCGCCTTCGGCGTAGCTCCAGCTGACCTGCAGGCGCGGATCGAGCCGGGTCATCACCGCCTCGAACCAGGGCGCACCGCACAGCACGGCGGCTTCGCGCACAATGACGCGGGCCTTCACGAATTCGTTTTCCGGCACCAACAGGCCCGTGTAGTCGCAGTCGCCCACATCTTCGGCGATGGCCTGGTTGACGTTGGCGTCGAAAGCCGCATGCAGCGCGGCATCGAAAGGACCGAAGGGATTGCGCAGGTTGCTGGCCGCGATGGTCGAGGCAGTCTTGAGGGCGTGGAGCGTCATGCGGGGCCGATTCCTGCAAACAGTTGCTGTTCGTCTTCAAGGCGCGCCGACGGGCGGACCTTGGTCTTGCGCTGGGCGGCGAAGTCCAGCATGCGGTCGATGCAGACTACGGCCTGCTGGCCGATGACCGGATCGACGTGGATTTCATTGGCGCCGGTTTCCAGCACGTGCAGCAGGTTCTGCAAGCCATTCATGGCCATCCACGGGCAATGCGCGCAGCTCTTGCAGGTGGCGCTGTTGCCGGCGGTGGGGGCATCGATGAAACGCTTGCCAGGAGCCGCTGCGCGCATCTTGTGCAGGATGCCATTGTCAGTGGCCACGATGAAAGCCGGCGCATCGGACGATTGCACCGCCGCGATCAGCTGCGAGGTCGACCCGATCACATCGGCCTGCGCTACCACCGCTTCGGGCGACTCCGGGTGCACCAGCACCAGCGCGTCCGGATTTTCAGCGCGCATCAGTTCCAGCTCGATGCCCTTGAATTCGTCATGCACCAGGCAGGAACCCTGCCACAACAGCATGTCGGCGCCGGTCTGCTTCTGGATGTAGCTGCCCAGGTGCTTGTCCGGTGCCCACAGGATCTTCTTGCCTTGCTCATGCAGGTGCTGGACGATCTCAAGACCAATGCCGGAAGTCACCATCCAGTCGGCACGGGCCTTCACGGCCGCGCTGGTATTGGCATAGACCACCACGGTGCGGTCCGGATGCTGGTCGCAGAAGGCGGCGAACTCGTCGGCCGGGCAACCCAGGTCCAGCGAGCAGGTCGCGTCCAGGTCCGGCATGAGAATGCGTTTTTCGGGACTGAGGATCTTGGCGGTCTCGCCCATGAAGCGCACACCGGCCACAACCAGGGTCCGCGCGGCATGATCACGGCCGAAACGCGCCATTTCCAAGGAATCCGAGACGCAGCCGCCGGTTTCCTCGGCCAGGTCCTGCAGGTCGCCATCGACGTAGTAGTGCGCCACCAGCACCGCCTGCTTTTCCTTGAGCAGCTGGCGGATGCGCGCCTTCAATTGCGCGCGTTCCTCGGGGCTGGGCGTGGCCGGTACCTTGGCCCACGCATTGGCGGTACAACTGCCGCCGGTCTCCATTTGCGGTCGCTCGAATTCGACGACCTTGGTTGCTGTTGCTTGCATGGCGGTCAACAATGCTGTGCTGATGCGGTTGGGGGAATTATTCGATGCCCTGGCTGGCCAGGTAGTCTTCGTAGCCGCCCTGGAAGTCGATTACCTGGCCGTTCTTCACTTCGAGGATGCGGGTGGCAAGCGAGGACACGAATTCACGGTCGTGCGAGACGAAAATCAGGGTACCAGCGTACTTTTCCAGCGCGATGTTGAGCGACTCGATGGATTCCATATCCATGTGGTTGGTCGGTTCATCCATCAGCAGCACGTTGTGGCGGCCCAGCATCAGCTTGCCGTACATCATGCGGCCCTTTTCGCCACCGGAGAGCACCTTCACCGATTTCTTCACATCGTCGCCCGAGAACAGCAGACGCCCCAGAATGCCGCGCACGGCCTGGTCATCATCGCCTTCCTGGGTCCATTTACCCATCCAGTCGGTCAGGGTCTCGCCACCGGCGAATTCCTCGGTCGGATCCTGGGGCATATAGCCGACGTTGGCGTTTTCTGCCCACTTCACCTCGCCCGAATCCGGATGCAGGCCGGTCACGTCGCCGCCGATGCTGCGCAGCAGAGTGGTTTTACCGGCGCCGTTGGCGCCGATGATGGCAATCTTCTCGCCGGCTTCAACCATGATGCTGAAGTTCTTGAAAATGTCGCGGTCGTAGGTCTTGGTGATGCTTTGGGTTTCCACGGCCAGGCGGTGCAGCTTCTTTTCGCCTTCAAAGCGGACGAAGGGATTCACGCGCGAGGACGGCTTGATGTCCTCGACCTTGATCTTGTCGATCTGCTTGGCGCGCGAGGTCGCCTGGCGGGCCTTGGACTTGTTGGCCGAGAAGCGGCGCACGAAGTCCTGCAGTTCGGCCACTTTTTCCTTGGCCTTGGCGTTGACGGCCAACTGCTGCGCCCGCGCTTGCGATGACGCCAGCATGTAATCGTCATAGTTGCCGGGATAGATCTTCAGCGTGCCGTAATCCATGTCGGCCATGTGGGTACAGACCTGGTTCAGGAAGTGGCGATCGTGGGAAATGATGATCATGGTGGAATTGCGCTCGTTGAGCACTTCTTCCAGCCAGCGGATGGTGTCGATGTCCAGGTTGTTGGTCGGTTCGTCCAGCAGCAGGATGTCCGGGTTGGAGAACAGGGCCTGGGCCAGCAGCACGCGCAGCTTCCAGCCGGGTGCGACATTGCTCATCGGGCCGGTGTGCTGTTCGATGGGCACGCCCACGCCCAGCAGCAGCTCGCCGGCACGCGCTTCAGCGGTGTAGCCGTCGTATTCGGCGAACTTGGCTTCCAGGTCGGCGGCCTTCATGTAGTCGTCGTCGGTGGCATCCGGATTGGCATAGATTGCATCGCGTTCGGACATGGCCGCCCACATCTCCACGTGGCCCATCATGACCACATCCAGCACGCGCATTTCTTCATAGGCGAACTGGTCCTGGCGCAATTTACCCAGGCGCTCGTTCACGTCCAGGCTGACGTTGCCGCCCGACGGCTCCAGGTCGCCGCCCAGGATCTTCATGAAGGTGGATTTGCCGCAGCCATTGGCGCCGATCAGGCCGTAGCGATTGCCATCGCCGAACTTGACGGAAATGTTCTCGAACAACGGCTTGGCGCCGAACTGCATGGTGATGTTTGCGGTGGATAGCACTGCGAAAACCTTTTCAAAAATGTAACTTGCGTACGCCTGTCAACAACGAACCCCTGGCGCGCGAAACCGGGCATTTTACCACTGCACGCCTGATGCGGCTTGTGTTGCGGTGGCGGCGCACCGCCAAAATCTTGCCAAATTTCAATGTTTGCGTTGCTCATCTGCAGCGCTGGCTTACAATTCCCGGGATTTTTACGCCCTTGGGCGCGCTCTGACCCATTTTGTCACTCTGGAAACCGCAAGCATGAAGCGAGCCATCCTCTCCGCCATCGCCCTCCTGGCCGTATCCACGCCGCCCCTGCTGCCGGCGCACGCGGCCGAGCCCGGCTACAACATCTGGACCAATGAATACACCGTCTCCAGACAGCAACTGCAGACCGCCATTACCCCGCAATTCCCGCGCAAGATGCGCTACATGGACATCTTCGACGTGACCTTCAGCAACCCGCGCCTGGGCATGCTGCCGTCGGAAAACCGCATGAATACCGTGGTGGACGCCCAGATTGCCAATCCCCTGCTGCTGCAGCGCCCGGTCAATGCGGTGCTGACCCTGAGCAGCGCCTTCAAGTACGACCCGGCCACGCGCTCGCTGCGATTGGATGCGCCCAAGGTGGACAAGGTCGACAGCACCGACCTGCCGCCGCAATACGCGCAGCAGCTGACCACCCTGGGCAATGCGGCCGCCGACCAGTTCCTGCGCGACTACGCGCTCTACACCTTCACGCCTGAACAGCTGCAGATGAACGGCAAGACCTTCGAGCCCGGCAAGATCACGGTCGAACAGGACGCGGTCAAGGTCGACATCAAGGAGAAGTGACGTTTAATTCACTGAGCACGCAGGCAGCCCGCCGGGCCGCCTGCAGTCTCAGCGCCGGGCCAGGGTCGGATAATCCGAGAGGGTCAGGGTGAAGCCTTCTGCACCGCGGGCATCGAGCGCCGCGTGCGCGCCCAGCGGCAGCGTCACCAGATCGCGCACATGGCCGAAAGGCAGGCCGGTCACGATGGGGGTGGCGATGCGCTGGCGCAGGAAGGCCAGCATTTCCGTGAAATCGTAGCCGTTGTCGATCTCGGCCAGGCGGTAGGCCGAGAAGTCGCCCAGCAGGATGGCCTTCTGCCTGGCCAGCACGCCAGACTGTTCCAGCTGCAGGATCATGCGTTCCACGCGGAAGGGATGTTCATTCACATCCTCCAGGAAAAGAATCCCACCTTCAATCGGGGGAAACTGCGGATGGCCAACCATATGCGCCATCATCGCCAGATTGCCGCCCCACAGCTTGCCCGAGCACTGCAGCACCGGACTGAGCGGATCGGTACGGCGGTCTCCATTGGGGGCGCGATCTGCACCTGCCTGGCCGTCATAGTTGTGGACCACCACCTGCGATGAAGTCAGCGTGCGCCACAAGGTCGCCAGCGCTGCCCAATTGGGCGATTCGGCACCAAAGTCACCGGAGAGCATCGGCCCCTGGAAACCGGCATAGCCGGATTGCGCCAGCAGGCAGCACTGCAGGGCCGTGAAATCGCTGTAGCCCACCAGCAGCTTGCCACTGGCCGCGAGCGCAGCAATATCCAGCGCGGGCAGGATACGGCTCATGCCGTAGGAGCCACGCAGCCCCATGATGACCTCGATTTCCGGGTCGGCCGCCGCTTCCATCAGTTGCGCCGCGCGCTGCTCATCGGTGGCGCCGAAGCGCTGGTAGCGCCGGGCATGGTCATAGAAATTGCGTACCCGGCAGCCCAGCGATTCCAGCAAGGCCACGCCACGCTGCACACCGGCCGGGTCCAGCCCGGCATGGCCACACGGTGCCACAATGGCCACCCCCGTTCCCGGCGGGACCAGTCCTTCCAGCAATTCACGGCCAGCAGTTGTCATCGTCATGTTGGTTCACCTGATGCTTGTGCATCGCCTTGCGTGGCGGCGTCCAGCAGGCGTTGCTGCTTCACTTGTTCGCGGCGCATGGCGAAGAATTCTTTCAGTAACTGGCCACATTCCTCGGCCATCACGCCGCCCAGCAGTTCGGTGTGATGGTTCAGCTTGTCTTGCTCAAACAAGTTCACCACCGAGCCGCACGCACCGGTCTTGGGATCGGCCGCGCCATACACCACGCGCGCCAGGCGGGCGTGCATCATGGCGCCGGAACACATCACGCAGGGTTCCAGCGTGACGTAGAGTTCACATCCGGGCAGGCGATAGTTGCCCAGCTTCTCGGCCGCCCGGCGCAGCGCCATGATCTCCGCATGGGCGGTCGGATCGTGCTTGCCGATGGGCTGGTTGAAGCCGGTGGCGATGACCACGCCATCCTTGACCACCACCGCACCCACCGGCACCTCGCCCAGCGCCCAGGCATTGTTGGCCTGGTCGAGCGCGGCGCGCATGTGGCGCAGGTCGGCCTCGGTAATGGCTTGCGGGAGGACAGCGCCGTCCATCAGTCGGCCGTGATCTCGGCCCAGCAGTTGGGCGTTTCGTGCAGCACCAGCTTCTGCAGGTGCAGGCCGGTGCCGTAGCGGTCCTTGTAAGCCGCCTTGAGGATGGCGAAGGCTTCGCGGGCCAGGTTTTCGACCGTCGGGATGCTGCCGATGATGACCGTCTTGTGGCCCGGCAGGCTGGCCAGGAAGTCGCGTACCGGCGCGTCCTTTTCATAGACCAGGAAGGCATGGTCCCAGACATCGACCAGGTGCTCCTTGGCCAGGGCCTTGATGTCGGAGAAGTCCATGATCATGCCGTTGTCGGAATTGCCCTCGATGTCGATGACCGCGCCGGTCAGGGTGATTTCCAGCGTATAGCGGTGGCCGTGCAGGTTGCGGCACTGGCTCTTGTGGTCCGGAATGCGGTGGCCGGCGTCGAATTCGAGTTTGCGGGTAATGGTGAGCATGAATGTTTCTTCGAGGATGGCCGCCGCACAAGCCGTGCAGCAGGCCGGGTGAAGCCATTGTAATCACGCGGCGCAGCGCCGCATGAAGAAAAAAGCAAAAAATCGGTCAGGGAATATTGAGCAGCTTGTGGGTCTGGATGCTCAGTTTCCACTTGGGGTTGTTCTTGACCATCTCGATGGCCAGGCGGGTATTGGCCGCTGCCTGCAGGCCGTCCATCGGTTGCAGCAGGAAGTGCTGGAAATCCAGTTTTTCGTATTCGTCCAGCGGCTGGCCGGGCTGCGGCACCACCACTTTGAGTTCGCTGCCGCGTTTGACCTTCAGCTCCGAGCCCATCTTGGGGCTCACGCAGATCCAGTCCACGCCCTGCGGCACCTCGATGGTGCCATTGGTCTCGATGGCGATTTCAAAGCCGACCGCATGCATGGCCTCGATCAGGGCCGTATCCAGTTGCAGCAGGGGCTCGCCGCCGGTGAAGACGACGTATTTGCTGGCGGCATGGCGGGCCGGCCAGAAGCTGTTGATCTTCTCGGCCAGCTCAGCCGCCGACTTGAACTTGCCGCCGTTCTCGCCATCGGTGCCGACGAAATCGGTATCGCAGAACTGGCAGATGGCGCGGGCGCGGTCTTCCTCGCGGCCGGTCCAGAGGTTGCAGCCCGAAAAGCGGCAGAACACCGCCGGACGGCCGGCGTGCGCGCCCTCGCCCTGCAAGGTATAGAAGATTTCTTTGATGCTGTAAGTCACGATATGAAGGCGAAAGGCAGGCGCATGGCCGCACCGGGATGAATTCACGCGGCGGGCTTCAGCAATTCAGCAAACTTCACTAAGTCACTGATATTGCAGCCCATTTTGTCCGCATCAGGGGCGATATTATAGCCGCTCCTCGCGCCAGTTCACCTCATTGATCCTCATCGAGCATGCGGCCGGGAGGCGGCAAGTCCAGCTTCAGGCCCAGGCGGTCGATCAGGCGGCGCGCGTCAAAGGGCGCCTTGACCTTCATATCGTTATCAAAATAACAGTAAATGTCGCGGCTGGCCCGCTTGCGCGGCGCGCGCCCGGAAATGCGCGGCCCATCCTCCGGCTGACCGCCGCTGGCCCAGGCCAGGATGCGTTCGGCCCAGGCGTCGATGGCTTCATCGCTGTAGCCGCTTTGGTACAGGCGCTTGTCGCCATGCAGGCGCAGGTACATGAAATCGGCTGTCACGTCCTCCTGATAGGGCCACTTCTTGGGCGCATCCGCGATCACCAGCGCGACCTTGTACTTGCGCAGCAGCTTGATGAAGGATTCATCCACGAAGCTGTCATGGCGGATCTCCATGGCGTGGCGCAGCTTGCGCTTGCGGTCGATGTCCAGCGCCACCCTGCCCTCCATGCGCGGCTCATGACCACGCGCCAGCCGCTGCGCCGCCTCGGTATCGTGCGGCAGCAGGCTCAGGAAGTGTTCCAGCGGCTCCGGCTCATAGCGGAAGCTGGGCGGGAATTGCCACAGGAAGGGGCCGAGCTTTTCTTTCAGGTTCAGTACGCCTGAGGCGAAGACGTTGGCCAGCGCACCATCAATATCCTGCAGGCGGCGGGTGTGCGTGATGAAGCGATTGCCTTTGTGGCTGAAGAGGAAGCCGGGCGGCGTGACTTCATACCAGCGCTGGTAGCTTTCCGGGCGCTGCAGGGCGTAGAAGGAGCCATTGAGTTCGATGCTCGGCAGTACCCGCGAGGCGTAGTGCAGTTCGTCGTCCTGACGCAGCCCCTCGGGATAGAAACTGCCGCGCCACGGCGCATAGCGCCAGCCGGAAATGCCGATCCAGATCTTGCCCATGATGCTCTCCTCGTTCAGATTCGCCTGTCCGGATGTGACCAAAGGCGTCGAGCTTGGTGCCAGCCAGCGCGACTGTAGCGGGCCCGCTGCTGTTACACTGCTGGCCTTGCCGTTGACCAATGCCTGCTCACTTCTTCACCATGTCCGCCACCCCTGCCATCACCCAGTTCCGCCTGAATTCCCCTGCGCCCGAACACGACCACCCACGCGAAGACCGCCGCCTGGAAGGCAATCCGCTGCGCACCACGTGGAATCACTTCACCAATGCCAGCGGAGAGATGAATGCCGGCATCTGGGCCTGCGAGAAAGGCAGCTGGCGCATCGCCTTCTCCGCCAACAAAGATGAATATTTCTGCGTCCTCGAAGGCCGCTGCCGCGTCATCGACGAGCAAGGCCATGTGGCCGAAGCGGGTCCGGGCGATGCGATGGTGATCCCGGCGGGCTTCAAGGGCGTCTTTGAAGTGCTGGAGCCGGTGCGCAAGCATTACGTCATCGTCGAACGCGCCGCTGGCTGAGCAACCGCCTGCCCGCGCCATGTCCGCCTCGCCAGCCGCTCCCGACCAGATCATGGGCGCCGCCCTGCAGCACTACAATGCCGGGCGTACCACAGAAGCCGAACACGCCTGCCACGCCTTGCTGGCAATGGTGCCGCAGCATCCGGCGGCCCATCAGCTGCTGGCCATGCTGGCGCTGGACCGGCAGGCGCTGGCGCAAGCGCGGCAACATATCCTGCTGAGCCTGGCGCCTCGGCCGCAGCATGTGCCCTCGCTGCTCATGGCCGGCCGGATTGCGCTGGCCGAAGGCGATCCCGCCACGGCAGTCCACTATTTCCAGGCAGTTGCGCGACATCAGCCTGAACTGAGCCAGGCGCATTTCCATCTGGGCACCAGTTTGTCGGCGCTGGGGCGGCATGCGCAGGCCGTAGCTGCGTTGCGACAGGCCGTCGCGCTGGCCCCGCAAGCCATGGAAGCCTTCCTCAACCTGGGAAGCGCCCTGCGCGAACTGGGCGATCTCCCCGCCGCCCGTGAGGCCTTCGAGCAAGCGTGCCGGCTGCGTCCCGAGGTAGCCGAGACCTGGTTCAACCTCGGCCTGACCCTGCAGGATATGAAGGAAGGTACCGCCGCCGTGGACGCCTTTGCCCGCGCGCTGCAACTGCGCCCGGACTATGCCGATGCCGCGCTCAACCTGGGCGTGGCCCTGCAGGAAGTGCATCGCATGGATGACGCCCTGCAGGCCTTCCGCACGGCGCTGCGGCTGCATCCGCAGTGGTTCGGCCGGATCGCCCACGCCCTGACGGCCGGCAGCAGCGGCCGCCTGTGGCTGCACGTGCGCGACCTGGAAGCGGCCCTGCGTGGATGATGGGTGTAGGGAATGTCCACAACAGACAACGCGCCGTTGTCGATGAGCTTCAATCTTGCTACTATCGGGGTCAAGGAGATGGCATTCCTCCTTCAACCGCCACCAACTTCACGTTGGGGCTGATGATGCCTACAGTGACCTGGCAATCCGGGGCTGTAGGCGTTCGCCTTTCTGCTTCGCGCCCGCTGCACCCGGTGTGCCAGGATGTTCATTCAGCACTCTGGTCACATGAAAAATCAAAAACTCCCCGAACAGCTGCACCTGCTGCCTTACATCCTCAAATGGTGTCTGATCGCCTGCCTGATCGCCGCCCTTGCCGGATCGGCCTCGGCCTTCTTCCTCTTCGCGCTGGACTACGCCACGCGCTGGCGTGAAAGCCATCCGTGGATCATCTGGCTGCTGCCGCTGGGCGGTTTTGCCGTGGGCTGGCTGTACCTCAAGACCGGCAAGCCAGTGGAAGCTGGCAACAATCTGCTGATCGATGAAATCCACGATCCGAAAAAGGTGATCCCGCTGCGCATGGCGCCGCTGGTGTTGTTCGGCACCGTGATGTCGCACCTCTTCGGCGCCTCCGTGGGCCGTGAGGGCACGGCCGTGCAGATGGGCGGCGCGCTGGCCGACCAGCTGACCACGGTGCTGCGGCTGCGCACGGAAGACCGGCGCATTCTCCTGATGGCCGGCATCAGCGCCGGGTTTGCGTCGGTCTTCGGCACGCCGATGGCCGGTGCATTGTTCGGACTGGAAGTGCTGGCCATCGGCCGCATGCGCTATGACGCCATCCTGCCCTGCTTCGTGGCCGCCATTGCGGCCGATCAGGTCGGGCTGGCCTGGGGCGTGCATCACACCCACTATCACATGGGCGGCGTGGTACCGGTCGCGCTGTGGAGCGTGGCGGCGGTGATCGCGGCTGGTGTGGTCTTCGGCCTGGTCGGCATGGTGTTTGCCAACAGCACGCACCGCCTGTCGGCCTTCATGAAGCGTCACGTCAGCTATGCGCCGCTGCGACCGTTCATTGGTGGTGCCATCGTTGCCGTGGCGGTGTGGGCGCTGGGTACGCAACGCTACATCGGCTTGGGCATCCCGGTGATCGTGGAAGCCTTCCAGCATCCGCTGGCCCCTTGGGATTTCCTGGGCAAGATGGTCTTCACGGTGACCTCGCTGGGCACCGGCTTCAAGGGCGGCGAAGTCACCCCGCTCTTTTATATTGGCGCGACAGTGGGCAATGCGCTGGCCCCCCTGCTGCATCTGCCGTTTTCGATGATGGCCGGGATCGGCTTCGTGGCGGTCTTTGCGGGCGCGGCCAATACGCCGATTGCCTCCACCATCATGGCCATCGAACTGTTCGGGCCGGAGATCGGTCCGTTTGCGGCGCTGGCTTGCGTGGTGGCCTATCTATTTTCTGGACATACCGGCATCTATCACGCGCAACGCGTGGGACAGGGGAAGTATCTGTCGCTGCCGGAAGGGTTGAAGATCGGGGAGATTGGCGCCTACAGGGCGAGGCGCCGTGCGGAGCGGGAGCAGGAGAGCATCGCCGAGAAGTGATGTGAGGCAAGGCCGCTATCCTGTCTCGTTCAGCAGGAGGGGGACGCCAGAACTGTACAGTGCGCTGTATCGGGACTGTAATGGTCATTTCCTCAATCTGTACTGCTGATCGAGCCAGAGGTGTCCGCACAAGTGTCAGCACTCATTGTGAGTGAACATATGCAGTAGTAAACCTCATCTCCGTGCTGATACTTTAAAAACATTCACCGGCATCTCGCCACCGAACGCGCGATAATCCCCGAACTCAACCAGCCCCGACGGCCCCTCAAAGCCGCACCGCCCGCAGCCCAGCTGCCAAGGAGACCGCATGACAGCCGCCCCCGCCTTCGCCCGCACCGTCCGCCACCCCGGCCCGCCCGACCCGCAGCGCATCGTTACCCTGTCCGGTCCGGCGATGCATCTCGATTTCACCCTCGAAGCCGGCATGAACCTGCGTGACGCCATCAGCATTCCACTGGCACGCGCGGGCCTGGATGGCGGTACCGTGCGCTTCGCCAATCTCCCTGTCTCCCCCCTCCACTACCTCATGCCCGCACTGGCGGTGGATGACCAACACGCCGCTTTCTACAGCGCGCCACAGGCGAGGGAAGAAGGAACGGTGATCGAATACGCCTGCGCGACCGTCGGACGCAAGGATGGTGAGCCTTTCGTGCACTGTCACGCCATCTGGCGCGGCCGCGACGGCCAGCGCCAGGGCGGTCACCTGATGATGGAAAAAACCGTGGTCGGTGCCAGTACGCCCGCGCAAGCCTGGGGCCTGCACGACGCCACCATGGCGACTCGCTACGATCCCGAGACCAATTTCACCCTGTTCTACCCTACCCGGCTGAGCGACCAGCCGCTCTCAGCAAATGGAAAACGTCTGGTACTGGCACGCATCCGCCCCGACCAGGATCTGACCATCGCCGTCGAACAGGCCTGCGCAGAGCACGGCATGCGCGATGCCATCGTGCGCGGCAGCGTGGGCAGCATCATCGGGGCGGAATTTGAAGACGGACGCGTGCTGGAAGACCGTGCCACTGAAATCCTGGTCCGATCGGGCGAAGTGCGTGATGGAGTCGGCCGCCTGGACATCGGCCTCATCAATCCCCAAGGTCAGGTCTGTGAGGGAGTGCTCAAGCGCGGCAGCAATCCCGTGCTGATCTGTTTCGAACTGGTGCTGGAAGAGAAGTGATTCGAGCCAGCTTGTGCTGCGCCAGCCACTCCCGCAGATCTGCCACGTCCGCGCGCCGGATGCATCGCTGCGAACTGCTCCGCCGTGAGAAGCTGCGTGTCCGGGTCGGACAGAGCAGCCTTTGTGAGGGCGGCGTTTTCGCGGCGGCCGGGCAGAATCGTTCCTTGCTTGAGTTTCGGCATATCGCTCGGTTTTAAACGGATTGGATCATGAACGGACGATCATTGTAGCCACGTCAAATCACCCAGGACAGTAGTAACGCCGGAAATGAAAACGGCTCGCAAACAAGCGAGCCGATCAAGAATCATGCTGCAGGATAATGAGTTCTCTTTAGCTATCTTATCGACTCAAACACCCACCAGCTTCTTGAACGTCGGCAACACCGCCTCCCCCTTGAAGGGCTTGACGATCCAACCCTTGATACCGGCCGCCTTGCCACGTTCCTTCATGATGGGCGAATTCTCGGTAGTGAGCATGATGATGTTCACAGTGGCATTGCCCAGTTCGCTGCGGATCTTCTCGGCCATGGTCAGGCCATCCATGTTGGGCATGTTCACGTCGGACACCACCAGCTTGATGGCCGGATCGCTCTTGAGCTTGGCCAGGCCATCGCGGCCATCCACGGCCAGGGCCACGTCCAGGCCATTTTTCTTGAGGAAGTCACCGACTTCGGCGCGCACGGTGCTCGAATCGTCCACTACCAGGATTTGTGCCATCTTGAATTCTCTCTTTGCTTGATTTGCGTAATTGCTTGAGGGGAAGGTAAATCAATGCCGGGGTGCTGCCCCGGCCTCAGAACAGTTCCAGCTCGCCGGATTCGAACAGCTCTTCCACCGAGGTCTGGTTCTCGGTGAAATCCTCCGGCGACCACGACAGGTTGAAGATGAAGCGCTGCAGCAGCACCAGCGGTGCGCCGTCGTCACGACGCAGCAGGTACTTGAAGCACAGCTGCGCATCCTCCGAACCGAAGGAAATGTAGCGATGCTGGTGATTGATGATGATCGGCACCTGGCTCAGTTGATGAATGGGCTGGCTCTGGTTGATGAAGCGGTTCTTGAACCAGCCCCAGATCAGGTTGGTCAGTTCGCCCAGCGCATTGTTGAGATTGCGGAAATCGCCCGATTCCTCCGGCGCCAGCGCCTGCAGCGTCTTCTGTTCGGCCTGCAGCATCATGTAGCCACGGCACCAGCTGCTCTCCAGCGGAATGAGCGTAAACACTTCGCCGAAGATGATCCGGTCGCGTACCAGGTAAGGCTGCTCGATCTCGACCTGCATGCCGGGGAACTGGCTCTCCAGCACCATGCGGCTGATCTCGGCAATGCCGCGCACCAGCGCATTGGGGTATTGCTGGCTGAAGATCAACGAGGCCACCGCCGGTGCCAGCGCATCGATGTGCTCGATGCGATAGACGGCGCTGAAAAGTTCGCTATCGCGTTCGGACAATTCGACATCAGCGGCTTCCCGGCGGCGGCGCAGGAAGATCGGCAATTCCGGACGCACCTCGCGGATGCGGCGCGCCAGGCCCGGCCCGCCCTCGCCCAGTCCGGCCAGGCTTTCCGAGAGCATGATGCCGCCCAGGTCTACATTGCTGCGCAAGACTGCCATCACATGTTCCTCATGCGCCTTCAGCCCGACCAGGTTGTGGCGCTCGCAAAAGGATTTGATGGTGTCGTAGCAGTCGGCGTCGCGGTCCAGGACCAGCATCTTGCTGGTGATGGCGTTGTCGAGGCTGGCAGTGGCTTGCATGGTGATGAGATTCCCCCGAATCGTTGAATGGTCAGAACAGTTCCAGCTCGCCCGTGGTATCGGCCTCTTCGCCCGGTGCCACGGTAAAGTCCAGCCGGTCATAAGCGGAGACGGCCAGCGAGACGTGCAGGCGCGGCCCGTCCGCCATGTCGATGGCGAAATGCCGCACGTGCGCGCAATTGAGTTTTTGCAGGTAGGCCACGCACTGGGTATCGATCACGTTGGGCGTGGACATGCCCAGGTGCGGGAAGAAACGTCCCAGCTCGCGGTTGAAGATGCCGCAGCAGAGATTGCCGCATTCGGCAATCGCATCCATCAGGGCCTGCTCGCCCATCTCGCTGGCAGACACCCGCGTCAGGCGAGCAAAGTGGCCGCGCGTGTCGGCGTCCGGCGCGAAGTGAAACATCACCATCAGGCGGAACAGATAAGAGGAGATGGTCAGCACCACCATCTTCTGCTCGGTGAGCTCGGCCAAACCTTCCACCATCGAGATCTCCGCCGTGGCCTCCGACGGCACCAGGCTGCTGCGCAGCGCCTGCTGCAAGAGCGTATCGAAACCATCGCGCGCGCTGGCGCTGATGCGCTCGTCGGCCACGATCTCGGCTACTGCCTGCAGTTCGTCCATGTCATTGGCGCTCATGCCGCTTCGGCCAGCGCTTGCCTGGTCTTCTTGTTGATCAGGTCCAGGCCGATGACGGCGCCCATGATCATCTTGCCGCCCGCTTGCAGGTCCTGGAAGGTGGTGGTGGTGATCAGGTCGTTCTGGTACAGGTTGGCGCGATAGCTCTTGGAGAGCTTCTCCGCCCGCTGCGCCAGGTCACGCACCTCCTGCGCCACCACCGCAAAACCGCGCCCGTGCACACCGGCACGCGCAGCTTCGATGGAGGCGTTCAGGGCCACGATGATGACCTGGTTCACGATCAGCGCGAACTCGTCATTCTTGCGATGCATCTCGCGGTTGTGCGCGATCAGCTCGTTCATGTCGTCATGCCAGCGCTCGAAGGTTCGCACCAGGCCCAGCAGCTTGCTGATGGTGTCCTGCGATTCATCGCAGCTCTGGCGCACGCGCGAGACATGATCCGATTGTTCACTGGACAGGCGCGCCATCATGGCCTCGCTCTCGCGGCGCATCTCGGCCATGTGCTGCTGCGCGGCCAGCCGATCCTGTTCCAGCTGTTGCTGGTGCGCGCTCCACTGCTGCTGTTGCTCGGCGAGCGTGGCCTGGGCCTGGTCGCGCACACGTTCCAGCTGGCCGGCGTCGATCAGCTCACGCGCACGGCGCTTCTGGCGCAGCCACAGCGCGGCCATCGGCAGGCCGGCCAGGGCGGCGCCCAGCGCCACCAGGAGAAAGGATTCAAACATGGATCTGATTTCCTGCAGGTTGATGTTTCCAGGGTAACGACAGCAGACCGCTCAGGCCACCTGCGGATCGCCGCCCTGCGGCAGCACCAGCGGATGGGCCGCCACCGATGCCTGGTCCTGGCCGGCTACCGGATAGGGCACATCGATGCCATCGACTTCTACCGCCACACTTTCCGGCAGCATCACGATGATCTGGAAGGCACGGAAGGCGGCGCCCTCCTCGCGGTCCATGAAACAGATCTCGATCTTGCCGTGTTCGCGGGTCACGAAGTCCAGCACCGCATCCATGCCCACGCCGCGTCCCGAGACCTCGGTCACTTCGCTGCGGGTGGAGAAGCCCGGCTGCAGGATCAGGCGCGCAATCTGGGCATCGGTGAGCACCTGGTCCACGCTGATGAGCTGTTTCTCGATACCGATCTGGCGCACCTTGTGCAGGGCCAGGCCGCGGCCGTCGTCGGACAGGGCCATCTGGAACATGTCTTCCATCACACCCATTTCCAGCTTGATGGTGCCGGCTTCGGGCTTGCCCTTGGCCAGGCGCTCTTCGCCCGACTCCAGACCGTGATCGACGGCATTGCGGATCAGGTGCATGAAGACGTTCTGCAGCAGCGGTGCGGCAAAGCTGTGGACCACGTAGCCGTTGTCGTCGATCTGCACCACCGGGGCAGCCTTGCCCAGGTCGCTGGCCAGCGCCGGCAGCGAATCGATCACCGGTGCCAGCACTTCTTCGACCGTCTCGGTACCCAGCAGGCGCAGGGTGCGGCGCACGTCGTTGCGCACGGCCACCAGTTCGTGCAGGTTGGCGGTATTGACGTTTTCCAGGCGCAGCAGGCTTTCCTGGATGTGCTTGCGGTCGATCGTCAGCACATGGCGTTCATAGCCCGGCAGCACCTGGTCGGCCGCAGCGCTGGCGCCACGGCCCAGCGTGACGTCGTTGATGCGGGCGTAGCGGTCGATGATCTCGCGTACCTGGCCCAGCTGCAGCAGCAGTTCTTCCTGGTTCCAGGCGGCACCGCTGGACGGGTGGCGCAGGTCGTCGTAGTGCTGTTCGGCGTGGTGGACCACGTTGGCCAGGTGCAGCAGGCCATACGTGCGGCCATTGCCCTTGATGGTATGCATGTTGCGGAACAGCTTGGCGATGGCAAAGGCCGTGGCTTGCGGGTTCTGGTGGACGATCTGCTCGTTCTCGTCCAGGAAGCGGCGGGCGCTGCCGATGAATTCGCTGAATTTGGCCGGCGCCACGGCGAGGATTTCGCCGATCATTTCCAGTTCACGCTTCTGCTCGTTGGCTTCGGCCGCCAGGTGGCGCAGCTCGGTCACGTCGCGCACGCACAGCATCAGGCGGATCACCAGGTCCTGCTCATCGGTGATGGGCGACCAGGAGAGGTCAAGGATCTTCACACTGCCATCGGCCATGGTCTTTTCGATTTCGCCGACCATCAGGTGTTCGTTGAAGGTGAAGTTCATCACGTCTTCGCCGATGCAGGCACCGCCGATGGCTTCGATCTGCGAGAGCGTGTCGGCGCCGAGATTGGTGTTGGAGAAGACCAGTTCCATCACGTCGCGGCCGGCGATGTCGGTGGTGCCGAACACCGTTTCCAGGAAGGCGGAATATTCCGGATGCACCTTGTTGCCATCGACGATGGTGAGAATGCCCTGCGGAATGTTCTGCAGCATGGCCTGCATGTCGGCGGTCTTCTGGCGCACCTGGGCCGAGGCTTGCTCGATCTTCTCGACCATGCCGTTGAAGGCAACGATGGAGTGGCCCACTTCATCCATGCGCTGCACTGGCAGGCGGCGCGTGAAGTCCTGGCTGGTGGCGATCTCGCCCATCATGGCGGCCATGCGGCTGATCGGACCGGTGATCTGGCGATACAGCAGGAAGCCGATACCGCCCAGCAGCAGCACCGCCACCACGGTGACGATGCTGATGGTGGTGGTGGTCTGCGCCAGCTTGCCGTTGAGCGATGCAATGGCGTTGTCCTTGAAGCGGTTCTTCTCGATGCGCAGGGTATTGACGATGCCTTCGAGCTCGGTCTGGTACTGCATCACGCCGCCGAAGAACTGCGCTTGCGCGATTTCGTTCTTGCCGGCCAGCTTGAACTTGGCCGTGGTGTCGATGGCGCCGAAGTAATTGTCCAGGCTTTCCTTGGCCTGTTCGATCAGGCCGCGCTGGGCCACGCCTTCCGCTTGCCCGGCCTGGGCCGCCAAGGCCTTTTCGAGGACCGCCTTCTTTTCGGCCAGCTTGTCGTTTTCTTGTGCCACCAGCTGGTTGTCGGTCTCGTTGACCATCACCATGGCGGCCAACTGGACGTCCTTCAACTGCCCCATCAGGTCGGCCGAGGCCAGCACGCTGGGCATGACACCCTCAGTGACCGAGCGCACCTCGACGGCACTGCTGCGGGATTGCGTCATCGCATAGCCGCCGATGCCGGCGATGGCGATGAAGGTAAGTATCACCAAGAGCGTGATACGCATGCGGATGGTCATGGAAGTCCCCTTGAGGTGGCGGTGAACCGGCGACGTTTGTACATTTGTTCCAGTTTCTTCCCAAGAAACTGAACGAATGAACAGCCGGTCTGGATGCGGGGCGCATTGTTGCATTGAAGTATTACTGCTGCGTGACAACAAAAACCTTCATCTTTGCCACTATCAGCGACTCGCATTCGCCCCGGCAAAGGCGATCCACGCCAGCATCTTCCTACATCAGCTTGGGGAGCTGTCCGATGGGCCGCGATCAGGGAAGGGCCTAATGTGAAGCTTTTGGTGTCATGGCCGGTCGTGCCCTGCTGCCCTCACGCCTTCCAAGTTGAACAGGAGTTCCGCATGCCCAGCCTCAATCCCTCCCAATTGCAACGTTTCAAGGACAAGGTCGTCATCGTCACCGGTGCCGGCTCCGGCATCGGCGAAGCCACGGCCCGGCGGTTTTCCGACGAAGGTGCCTCGGTTCTGCTGGCCGACCGCGACGCCGCCGCCCTGACCAAGGTTTTCGATTCGCTCCCCGCCGAGCGCACGGCCGCGCGTGAGACCGATGTGTCGCACCATGAAGACGTCAGGCAGATGGTGGATTTCGCCATTGAGCGCTTCGGCCGCATCGATGTGCTGGTCAGCGACGCCGGCATCTTCGCCGAAGGCGACATCACCCAGGTCAGCCCGGAAGACTGGCACCACGTGCAGGCTACCAATGTGAACGGCGTCTTCTACGGCGCCCGTGAAGCCATGCCTCATCTGGAGAAGACGCGCGGCTGCATCGTCAACGTCGCCTCCGTCTCGGGCCTGGGCGCGGACTGGAATCTGGCGGCCTACAACACCTCCAAGGGGGCGGTCGTCAACCTGACGCGCGCCATGGCCATGGACTTCGGCCGCAAAGGCGTACGCGTCAATGCGGTCTGCCCCAGCCTGACCTTCACCGCCATGACCGCCGATGTCGCCGAAGACCAGGAACAACTGGCCAAGTTTGCCGAGCGCATTCCGCTGGGCCGCGGTGCCGACCCGGTTGAAATCGCGTCGGTGATCGCCTTCCTGGCCAGTCCCGACGCCACTTTCGTGACCGGCGTGAATCTTCCTGTCGATGGCGGCGTGACAGCCTCCAATGGCCAGCCCGCGCAATGACCACCTGCGAGACCAAGTGAAGAGGAGTACATCGTGAGCGACAAGATCCCCCTGCCCGAGGAAACCACCGAAGCCACCGAAACCGGCATGGACCAGCGCAAGCCGCGTCCGTTGCCGCACGAGGCGATCAAGGATGACGCCGCCCAGCAATCGCCGCGGCACCCTGCCACGGACGATGAGCATCCGATCTCGGTGGGAAAACCCTGAGCACCCAAAACAACAAACATCAACCCCATGACCACCGACTCCCCGGAGGCTCCGATGTCGTCCCCCACTGTCCAGGAATCCGTCCCGTCAGTACTGCTGCAACCCGGCCGCAATTGCTGGCGGCGCGAACATGCCGGGCGTTTCAAGCTGCTCATCGACGCTGCGGATTATTTCCGCGCGCTGCGCCTGGCCTTGCTCAACGCGCGGCGCAGCGTCTACATCCTGGGGTGGGACATCGACAGCCGCACGGTACTGGTACCGGGGGTCAGCGACGACGGCATGCCGCCGCAGCTTGGCGACTTGCTGCATGCGCTGGCCGAGCGCCAGCCCGACTTGCACATCCACGTCCTCAATTGGGACTACGCCATGCTCTACGCGCTGGAGCGCGAATGGATGATGGCGCGCAAGCCCGGCCGCCCGCGCAACAAGCGCCTGCATTTCCGCACCGATGCACGGCATCCGGTCGGGGCTTCCCATCACCAGAAGATCGTGGTGATTGATGACAAGCTGGCCTTCGTCGGCGGTCTGGACCTTACACGCTGCCGCTGGGACACGCCCGAGCACCTGCCAGACCACCCCTTGCGGCGCGATCCGGACGACAAGCCCTATGCGCCCTTCCACGACGTACAGGCCATGGTCGATGGCGATGCCGCCCGCGCCCTCGGCGAACTGGCACGGCGCCGCTGGAGCCTGGCCGGCTATGCCGAGCGCCGTCCGCTGATGCAGCCAGCGCTGGCCCTGCCGGCTGAGGATCCGTGGCCGGACGGATTCGAGCCGGACCTGTGTGACTTGCAGGTCGGCATTTCCCGTACCGAGCCAGCCTATGAGGGCCGGCCCGGTGTCTTCGAGGTGCGTGAGCTGTACCTGGACGCCATCGCCGGCGCGCAACAGCACCTGTTCTTCGAAAACCAGTATTTCACCTCCAACGTCCTGTCCGAGGCCATCGGCGCCCGGCTGCGCGAATCCCAAGGTCCGGAAGTGGCCGTGATTTCGCCGCAAACGCAGAGCGGATGGCTGGAGCAGGCCACCATGGGCGCCTTGCGCGCGCGCATCCACCACCGTCTCAAGAGCGCGCTGGACAACCAGGGCCAGGAGGCCCAGGCGCGCTACCAGATGTACTGCCCCCACCTGCCCGGACTGGAAGACGGTGCCTGCCTGAACGTGCACAGCAAGGTCTTCACCATGGACGACCGGCTCATTTCGGTGGGTTCAGCCAACATGAGCAATCGCTCCATGGCCTTCGATACCGAATGCAATCTCACCATCGAGGTTCAAGGGGATGCCGGCAAGCAGGAGGAGATCCGCAACGCCATTGCCCTCATGCGCAATCGGCTGCTGGCCGAACACCTGGGTGTGGCACCCGCCGATGTGCAGGCCGCGCTGCAGCGGGAGCACAGCCTGCACGCGGCCATCGCCAGCCTGCGCCAACCCGAGCGGCGCGAACTGCGGCCCATGGATCCGCGCCTCATTCCGGAACTGGATGCATTGACCCAGGACAATGCGGTCTTCGACCCCGAACGTCCGATCAGCCCGGATGAAATCGTCGATGCCTACGTGCCCCGCAGCGCCAGGAAGCCCGTGCCGCGCCGCATGATCGGCCTGGGCGTGCTGGCGGTGGCGCTGGTGGTCTTCGCGCTGGCCTGGCGATTCACGCCGCTGCGCGAGTGGATCAATCTCAGTTCCCTGATCGCCCTGGCCCGCAGCGTCGACAAGATGCCCTTTACCCCGGCCATCGTCATTGCCGCCTTTGTCGTGGCGGGCATGCTGATGGTGCCCATTACGGTGCTCATTGCGGTGGCGGGCGTGGTCTTCGGGCCGGTCAATGGCGGGCTCTATGCCACTGCCGGCGTGGGCTTGAGCGCCCTGCTCGGTTTTGGCCTGGGACATTGGCTGGGCCACGACGCGCTGCGCGACATGCTGGGCCCGCGCATCAACAACCTGAGCCGCCGCTTCGCCCAGCGCGGCATCGCGGCCATGGCGGTGGTGCGTTTGCTGCCCATCGCGCCCTTCACGGTAGTCAACGTGGTGGCGGGTGCTTCCCACCTCGGCATGCGCGACTACCTGCTGGGTACGCTCATCGGCATGCTCCCTGGCATCGTGCTGACCGTGGTCTTCTCGCACAACCTGGCCGAAGCGATCCGCCACCCCAGCATGCAGACAGTGCTGATCCTGGTCGGCGTGACCGCTGCGCTCATGCTCATGGCCTTTGGACTGCAAAAGCTGCTCAAGCCGCGTGAGGGCAAGAAGAATGGCAAGCAGGCCGGCAAGTCCGCCTCCGACCAGACGCGCAAAGTCACCGCAACATCGCCATCCAACGACGACGGCATGGCACGCCTGAATGCGGAACACGGCGTGGAGGCAAGGCAGGCCTGATGCGTTCCGAACCCTTTTCGCATCTTGCGCCGCCGCGCCCCGCGGCACAGCAGGCGCATTCCGATACCGAGCTCGTCCTCAGCGGCGACGTGCCGCTGCATGACCTCGACCCGTGGCCGCTCACGGTTGCCACCTACAACATTCACGGCGCGGTAGGTACGGATGGCCGCTTTGCGCCCCGGCGCATCGCCCGGGTGTTGCAGGAGATCAACGCCGATGTGGTCGCGCTGCAGGAGGTCCCCTTGGGAGGCAGCGCCCAGCCCGACGTGCTGGCCCTGCTGAAGGAGGAAACGGGATTTTTTGCAGTGGAAGGCCCGACCATGCAGAGCGAGGAAAGACGCTATGGCAATGCGGTCCTGAGCCGCTATCCCATCCTGGCCAAAGAGAGCATCGATCTTTCTTTCGGCAGCCGCGAACCACGCGGGGCGCTGGATGCAGATATCGATTGCCACGGCCACATGCTGCGCGTGATCGCCACCCATCTCGGCCTGAAACCGGCCGAGCGCCGCGCCCAGATCAAGCGGCTGCTGCAGGCTTTTGATACCAACCAGGCGCCCGTGATCCTGATGGGGGACGTCAATGAGTGGTTCATGTGGGGACGCACCCTGCGCTGGCTGGTCTCCCACTTCGAAGCGGCACCAGCGCCGCGCACCTTTCCGTCGCGGCTGCCCTTGTTTGCACTGGACCGCATCTGGATCAGTCCGCGCCAGCGCCTGCTGCAGGTGCATGTGCACCGCTCGGCGATGTCCCGCGTGGCGTCCGATCACCTGCCGCTGGTGGCGCACATCGACGGATGAGCGCCGATTGGCCGCATAACGTCAGCCTGCGCTGCGCTTGCCGCTCCACAGCTTTACAGCGAGAGCAATCCAGATCAGCAGGAACAGCATATTGCCCGGCAACCAGATCATCTGGGTCCAGATGTAATCCCGTACCCACATCGAGACCGCCTCGCGGCAATCGCACACCTGATCGGCATAGAACAATTCACCGCCACTGCGCGCGGCCACGAACTGCAGCCAGAGAAATCCCAATAACAGCGGAATGCCGACGACACCGGTCAGGCACCATCGCCGCATCTTGCGGTAACGGCGGCATTGGTCGTCGCGGCGTGGCGAGGCGTTGCCGCCCCGGCATGGCTGCATGGCGTTGCTGTGCATGTTTCCCCCTTGCACTGGCCTGTCTTGCATGTTTGGTTGCCCCTGGGTCACCGCTGCGCCGTCATGACGACGCCCAAATGCGCTGCGGCAACCATGAGCCAGTCTCCCCGTGCGGGAAACCGGCAATGTCTGTTCGGATCAACGTCGCTTGGAAGAGCGCCGGCCTGCACCGGCGCATGGGAAGAAACAGGCCGTCTGACACACCGGCGGCTCGCATTTCCCGAGGGCTGTCCTCCGCGCCCTCTGCGGAGGAAGAAAGAGATTTTTATCGTCGTTTCGCGCCGTCTGCTGGCGCTTTCAGCTTGGCCCGGTTGCCCGGAATCGCTGATTTTTGACGCAAAAGTTCACTTGCCCAGAACCAATACGATACGTTTCGTCTCGGATTCTAGGTGCAATCATGGTACTGCTCAACAAAATTTACGCTTGTTGGCTCGAAATTTTACTAGGCGTCGAAAAGGGTTGGGACAGCGCGATGCTGCCCAGGACCAGCTTCAGTTGGGACTGAATCTGGCGCTCGTCGATCTCGCCGCTGCCGGTCAGCAGACGCTGCAGTACGGGGGCATACAGCAGGTCGAAGACCAGGTTGAGGTCGGCGTCTTCCCGGAACTCGCCGCGTTGGGCACCACGGCGCAGCACGTTGACCAGCGCCAGACGGCGCGGCTCCAGGTAGTTGTCATTGAAGATGCGTTTGCTTTCGGGTTCGAACTGGGCCAGTGCAATCATCTCGCGCACCACCCGGCCGGACTTGCCGCCCAGCAACTGGGACAGTTGCAGCATGTGCTGCTCGATGTCTTCACGGGCCGAGCCGCTGTCGCCGATGGGCGGCGTGGGCTCTACGGCGCGCAGCAAAGCTTCCATGGCCAGCGCGCTCTTGTTGGGCCACCAGCGGTAGATGGTGGCCTTGCCCACGCCGGCGCGCGCGGCCACACCCTCCAGGGAGAGCTTGTCGAAACCGATCTCCTCGAGCATCACATAAGTGGCATCGAGGATGGCGTCATGGCTGACGGCATTCCTGCGGCGACCGGTGGCCGGGTCGGAGATGAAGGTGAGAGAAATGATGTGCTCCAGATGACAAAGGCATGTTTTCCGTCTTTGATAACGGCATGCTTTTGGACAACTTGAGCGATTGACAGCAAAAAAACGGAGATTTTTGTGACAAAAATCTCCCGAACCGCATCACTGCACGGTGACAGCGTCCAGCCGACGCCCGAAACGCTCCAGTCGCGGCTTGTAGAACTGCTCCGCATCCAGCGAAAAAGCGATGCGACGAGTGCGCCCCATCAGCTCGCTGCGCGCAAAGAAGCCGAAATAGCGCGAATCCATGCTGTTGTCGCGATTGTCGCCCAGCATCAGGTAGTGATCAGCCGGCACCACCACCGGGCAGAAGCTGCTGTGCAGGCTGGGATGGGCGTCGGACAGGCGCACCATGTGGTTCATGCCGTCCAGCCTTTCATCGCGATAGCGCGCCTGGTCCACGCCATCGCCGCTCTCGGGCCGTGCGTGCGCGGGGCCATAGCTGGCCGCCTGGCCGTTGATGAAGAGCACGTTGTCGCGCAGCTCCACCACGTCGCCCGGCAGGCCGATGATGCGCTTGAGCAGCAGTTCACCGGCCTCTTTTGAATCGACGGTGACGATGTCGCCACGCTGCGGCTCGCCCAGGCGGGCCAGGCTGATGTGGGTCAGCGGCACGCGCAGGTCATAGGCCAGCTTGTCGACCAGGATGCGGTCGCCCACCATCACGGTGGGGAGCATGGAGCCGCTGGGCACCACGTTGTAGTCGGCAATGGCGCTGCGAAACACCACCATCAATGCGATGAAGGCCAGCAGGCCCTTGTTGGCTGCCACCAGTTTTTTGAGCGGGAAGGTCATGTTGCCGTCTCGTTGGTTGTTTTCACGAAGACCCCCATGCTAAATGAAATCAGCTCCATGCGGGCTGGACGCTGCGCAAGGGCGAGGCTGGCCGGTCCCAGGCCATTTCGGCCAGCCCCACGCTCACCGGCCCACGCAGGCGCTGCGCCGGGCCCCAGGTGGTCATCTCCCGGTGCGGATGCACATCGGACGGCGTTTCAGCGGCCAGTGGCGCCTCGCCTGGCGTGGCGGGATAATCAGCCAGCAGGCGCGCCGTGCGTGCCAGCGACAACCGGTATTGGCTCCCGCCGCCGTCGATCTGGCGCTGCGTGAGCCCCCGCACGGCGGCGGCCGCCATGAGATAACCGGTCGCATGATCCAGCGCCTGCACCGGCAGCGGCACCGGCTTGTCGCTACCCGCGGCCCGCATGCCGGCCTCGGCAATGCCGCTGGTCATCTGCACCAGGCTGTCGAAGCCGCGCCGCGCCGCCCACGGGCCGCTCCAGCCGTAGGCATTGAGGGCCACGTCGACCAGGCCGGGGTTCAGTTCCCGCCGCCGCTGCGCGCCCAGGCCCAGGCGCTCCAAGGCATCGGCACGGTAGCCGTGCACCATCACGTCGGCCTGCTGCACCAGCGCTTCCAGAATGGCCCGCTCGGCCGGATGGCGCAGGTCCAGTCCGGCGCAACGCTTGCCGAGGGTCATTTCGGGGACCACGCCCGGCTCCTCCCATGAGGCCGGATCAATGCGCAGCACGTCGGCCCCGAAAGCAGCCAGCAAACGAGTGGCAGTCGGGCCGGCCAGCACCCGCGTCAGATCCAGTACCCGCACGCCCGCCAGCGGCCTTGCCGCATCGACCGGGCGCGCCGCAGCAGCGGCTCCTTCGAAGCGCTGGCAGGCCACCAGCGGCTCGGCCGCCACGGCCGCGCCCTGCGGATGGGTTGCCCATTGCGCCTGGCTGCGCATTTCGGCGGCGCAGCCACCGTGGGCTACCACGGCGCTTTCCAGTTCGCTGGCGCGCCAGCCTGAGACGGCGCGCCCCACGTCCTCACGCGTGGCCTGCCTTGCATCCAGCCCCAGCGCTGCCAGGGCAGCGGCACGATGATGGCTGGCATTGGTGTGCAGGCGTATCCAGCCATCGGCGGCGCGGTAATCGCCCGCCACCGCATCCCACAAGGGCGGCGGCGCCCAGCCCTGTGGCCGCAGGCTGCTGCTGAACCACATCGCCGCCAGGCGGCGGTCGCAGATCACGTCAAGAGTCGCCCCGCCCGCGCTTTGGACCAGCCCCGCCAGCGCCAGTCCGGCTGCCGCCACCGACGCCTGGGCCAGGTCGGTGGTCGCAAACACGGAAGGCAGCGCGCCTTCGCCCGTCAGGCGCACGGCGGCAAGGGCATCAGGAGGGCCGTCGAGTGCGCTCCAGATCGTGGCGAGCATGGTTTGCGCAGTGGAATGGAAGGGCATGGAGGTCCTTGTGAAGGCGCTGGCGAAGCAAGCAGAATACTCATTTCCGAGCATGGCCGCACCGGGCCATGGGGCCTAGCCTGCGTCAATGTACGCCCTGGCTGACAAAATTGTCATATTGATGTCAGCCTCGCGTTGAGGGGCCGGGCTTACAGTAGCGCCGTAAGCAGAGGTCGGCCGTGGGCGCTGAGGGGCGCCGCAGGGTCGGCCAGTCCTTCATCAGCAAGCCATCATCGTGAGCCCTATGGTCGTCCCGTTTCGCCGCGCCGCAGCCAGCGTCAGTCTTCGTCATTTCACTCATCCCCCACAACACTCCCCCTTCCGCGCCAAGAAGGGAATGACGGTGCTGGCGCTGGCCGCGCTGCTGGGCGGCTGCGCCGTCGGGCCCGACTACGTGCGCCCGGCCATCGACCTGCCCCAGGCCTACAAGGAACAAGGCCCCTGGAAAGTGGCCGCACCGCGCCAGGCCGACGACCGCCAGCGCTGGTGGGAAGCCTATGGCGACCCCATCCTCAATGACCTGGTCAGCCAGGCCAATGCCGCCAACCAGACTATCCAGCAGGCTGCCGCCCAGTATCGCCAGGCCCAGGCCACGGCGGCGGTCGCCCGTGCCAGCCTGTGGCCGACCGTCGGTGCGCAGGCCGGCGCCACGCGCGCGCAAACCAATACCAACGGCGTGCAACGCCTGGCCGACAACTACACCGTGGGTCTGAATGCCTCGTGGGAAGCCGACCTCTGGGGCCGCATCCGCCGTGGTGCCGAAGCGGGCGACGCCAACGCCGAAGCCAGCGCCGCCAGCCTGGCCGCCGCCCGCCTGGCGATCCAGGCCACGCTGGCCCAGAACTACCTGCAACTGCGCGTGACCGACCTGCAAAAGGATTTGTATCGGCGCACCGTGGCGGCCTATACGCGCTCGCTGCAACTGACCACCCATCAATACGAAGCCGGCACCGCACTGCGCTCGGATGTGGCCCAGGCCGAGACCCAACTGCGTTCGGCCCAGGCGCAGCTGATCGACCTGGATGCGACCCGCAACCAGCTGGAACACGCCATCGCCATGCTGATCGGCAAGGCCCCGGCCGCCTTCAGCCTGGCCCCGCTGCCGGGGGCCGAGGCCAGCGACAGCGCCATGGATGCCAACGCCCAGCGCCTGCAGGCCAGCCTGCCGCAGATGCCGGCCGGCTTGCCCTCGGACCTGCTGGAGCGCCGCCCCGACATCGCCAATGCCGAGCGCCTGGCGGCCGCCGCCAATGCCAACATCGGCGTGGCGCGGGCGGCCTACTTCCCCACGCTCACGCTCTCCACCAGCGGCGGCTACAACGGCGCCTCCTTCGCCAATCTCTTCAACACCCCTGGCCGGGTCTGGTCGCTGGGCGCGGCCCTGGCCGAGACCCTCTTCGACGGTGGCGCACGCAGTGCCCGCAATGATGCCGCCCTGGCCGCCTATGACGCCGCCGCTGCGCAATACAAGCAGACCGTCCTGGCCGGCCTGCAGGATGTGGAAGACAACCTCTCCACCCTGCGCGTGCTGGACCAGGAAAGCGCGGTCCAGGCCCAGGCCGTGAAATCGGCGCAACTGGCCGAGCGCCTGGCCCTGAGCCAATACCAGGCCGGCACCGTGACCTACCTGTCGGTGGTGACCACCCAGGCCACTTCCCTGACCAACCAGCGCAGCGCCGTGACCCTGCTGGGGCGGCAGCTGGTGGCCAGCGTGGCGCTGATCAAGGCCACCGGTGGCGGCTGGCAGGCCGGTCAAATCGATCCGGCCAGTGCCCAGACACCGATGGCGGCCCGCTGAAGCGGGCACTGCACATTTCGAATCCAACGTGACCCTTCCAGGACGAGTTTCAGGCATGACCACCTCACCCAACTCCCCCCAGACTGCGCGCATTGCGCAACGCTCTTCGCTGGCCATTTTTGTCGCCACCGCCCTGCTCCTCGGCGCCGGCGTCGGTGGCTGGACCCTCATGCAACACGCCACGGCCGCCGACCAGCCCGCCGCCAAGGCGCCACCGCCGGTGTCGGTGTCGGTGGCCCGCGTGCAGGAGCGCGACATGCCCCTGTATCTCGCCGGCGTGGGCACGGTCACCGCCAATGCCAGTGTCGTGGTGAAGACGCGCATTGACGGCCAGCTGGAGAAAGTCGGCTTCGAGGAAGGCCAGGAGGTCAAAAAGGGACAGTTGCTGGCCCAGATCGACCCGCGCGCGCTGCAAGCGCAACTGGCCCAGGCCGAAGCACAGCGTGCCAAGGACAGCGCTACCCTCATGAATGCGCGCCTGGACCTGCAGCGCTATGACACCCTGCGCAGCCAGGACGCGGCGACCCAGCAGCAGCTCGATACGCAAAAGGCCCTGGTCGCGCAGCTGGAAGCGGCGGTCAAGACCGATGAGGCGCAAGTGGCCTATGCCAAGGTGCAATTGAGCTATACCACCATCAACGCTCCCCTGTCCGGCCGAGTCGGCGCGCGCCTGGTCGATCCGGGCAATATCGTGCACGCTGCCGATGCCAATGGCCTGGTGGTCATCAACCAGATCGATCCGATCACCCTGGTCTTCACCCTGCCCGAAGAAGCCGTGGTCGGCATCAACCGCGCCCAGCGCAGCAGCCAGCAGGCGCTCAAGGTCATCGCCTATGCGCGTGATTCGCAGGAAGTGCTGGCTACCGGCAAGCTGGTGCTGCTGGACAACCAGATCAACACCACCAACGGCACCGTGCAACTGAAGGCGCGCTTCGACAATGCCGAGCACAAGCTGTGGCCGGGCCAGTACGTCAATGCGCGCCTGCAGATGAACAGCCACGGCAATGCCTTGACCGTCCCGGCGGCCGCCATCCAGCGCAACCAGCAAGGGACCTACGTCTATGCCATCAGCAGCGATGACAAGGCCAACATGCAGCCCGTCAAGGTCGAGCGCATCCAGGATGGCATAGCCGTGCTGGGTGCCGACAGCGGCCTGACGGCGGACCAGCGCGTGGTCATCGACGGCCAGTACAAGCTCAAGCCGGGCAGCCGCATCGTGGAAAGCAAGCCGCAGCCGGCCAAGGGCGCTGTTGCTGCGCCTGCCGCCAACGCTGAAGCGAAAGGAAGCACCAAGTGAGCGTCTCCGCCGCCTTCATCAAGCGCCCCATCGGCACCACGCTGCTGGCCATCGCCATCCTGCTGGTGGGCATCGCGGTGTGGCCGCTGCTGCCGGTCGCGCCCTTGCCTCAGGTCGATTTCCCGACCATCCAGGTGACCGCGCAATTGCCGGGAGGTAGTCCCGAGACCATGGCCTCCAACGTGGCGCAGCCGCTGGAACGCCAGTTTTCGCTGATCGCGGGTCTGTCGCAGATGACCTCGCAGAGCACCCTGGGCAGCACCCAGATCACCCTGCAGTTCGACCTGAACCGCAACATCGATGCCGCTGCGCTGGACGTGCAGGCGGCCATCAACGCCTCCACCGGCCAGCTGCCGGCCAACCTGCCCAATCCGCCGACCTTCCGCAAGATCAACCCGGCTGATTCGCCCATCATGATCATGGCGGTGCAGTCCGATGCGCTGCCGCTGACCGTGGTCAACGACTATGCCGACAACATCCTGGCCCAGCAGATCTCGCAGATCTCGGGCGTGGGCCTGGTGAGCGTGAATGGCCAGCAGAAGCCGGCCGTGCGCATCCAGATCGATCCGGCCAAGATCGCCACGCTGGGCATCAGCCTGGAAGACATCCGCGGCGTCATCGCCACCACCACCGTGAACCAGCCCAAGGGGACGGTCGATGGCGCACGCCAGGCCTTCACCGTCTATACCAACGACCAGTTGCTCAAGGCCGAGCAGTGGAACGACATGGTCCTGGCCTGGCGCAATGGCGCGCCGATCCGCGTCAAGGACATCGGCATCGCCATCGACGGCCCGGAGAACAACAAGATCGCCGCCTGGGCCTTCGCCGGTGCGGCCAATACGGCCGATCACACCATCACCAATGGCCGCTCCATCGTGCTGGCCATCACCAAGCAGCCCGGTGCCAACGTGATCGACACCGTGGGCCGCATCAAGGCCGCCATGCCACGCCTGCGCGCGGCCATCCCGGCGGCCATCCACGTCAATACCCTGATCGACCGTACCCAGACCATCCGCGCATCGGTCGAGGATGTGGAATTCACCTTGGTGCTGACCATCGCACTGGTGGTGATGGTGATCTTCGTGTTCCTGCGCAATGTGGCGGCCACGCTGATTCCGTCGGTGACGGTGCCGCTGGCCATCATGGGTACGGCCGGGGTCATGTATGTGGTCGGCTACAGCCTGGACAATCTCTCGCTGATGGCGCTGACCATTGCGGTCGGTTTCGTGGTGGATGATGCCATCGTCATGCTGGAAAACATCTACCGCTACGTCGAGGAGGGCATGTCGCCGCTGGAAGCGGCCCTGAAGGGTGCGGGCGAGATCGGCTTCACCATCATCTCGATCTCGGTGTCGCTGGTGGCGGTGTTCATTCCGCTGCTGCTGATGGGCGGCATCGTCGGACGCCTGTTCCGCGAATTCGCCGTGACGGTGACGCTGACCATTGCGGTCTCGGTCATCATCTCGCTCACGCTCACGCCCATGCTGTGCTCGCGCTTCCTCAAGAATGAACACGGCCGCCAGCACGGTAAGCTGTACCAGTGGTTCGAGCGCTGCTTCGATGCCATGCTCAATGGCTACAAGCGCGGGCTGGACGTGGTGATGAAGCACCAGTTCATCACCCTGATGAGCTTCATCGCCACGGTGGCGCTGACGGTGGTGCTGTTCATCTTCATTCCCAAGGGTTTCTTCCCGCAGCAGGACAATGGCGTCATCGTCGGCTTTGCCGAATCGGCCCAGGATACGTCCTCGGCAGCCATGCAGGAGCGGCTGCTGAAGGTAGCCGAGGTGGTGCGCCAAGACCCGGACGTGATCGGTTTCGCCATGAGTGCCGGCTCCACCACCTTCAATACCGGGCAATTCTTCATCGCGTTGAAACCCAAGGATGAAGGCCGCACCACCAATGCCGACGAGATCATCGCGCGCCTGCGTCCGCAGGTGGCCAAGGTCCAGGGCGTGAACCTGTTCATGCAGGCCAGCCAGGACATCAACGTCGGTGGCCGCCTCTCGCGCACCCAGTACCAGTACACCATCACCGATACCGACCTGGATGAACTGAATGTCTGGGCACCGCGCATGCTGGAGCGTTTCCGCCAGCTGCCGCAGCTGACCGACGTGGCCTCCGACCAGCAGAACCAGGCCGCGGCGGCCGTCATCACCATCGACCGGGCACGTGCGTCCAGCTTTGGCATCTCGCCTTCGCTCATCGACGCCACCATCTATGACGCCATCGGCCAGCGCCAGGTGGCGCAATTCTTCACGCAGATCAACAGCTATCGCGTGATCATGGAGGTGACGCCGCAGTTGCAAAAGGATCCTTCACTGTTCGACAAACTCTACCTGACCTCACCGCTGACCGGCCAGCAGGTGCCGCTGTCGACCTTCGTGAAGGTCGATACCACCAAGACCTCCTACCTGTCGATCAGCCACCAGAGCCAGTTCCCGGCCGTGACCATTTCCTTCAACCTGGCCAAGGGCGTCTCGCTGGGCGAAGCAGTGGACATCATCCAGAAGACCAAGGATGAGATGGGCGTGCCGCAGACGCTGGTGGGCAACTTCCAGGGCACGGCCAAGGCCTTCGGCGATTCGCTGGCCTCGCAGCCTTACCTGATCGCTGCGGCCCTGATCGCGGTCTACATCGTGCTGGGCCTGCTCTACGAGAGCTACATCCACCCGCTGACCATTCTCTCGACCCTGCCCTCGGCCGGCGTGGGGGCGCTGCTGATCCTGATGATCGGCGGCTACGACCTCTCGGTGATTGCCCTCATCGGCATCATCCTGCTGATCGGCATCGTCAAGAAGAACGGCATCATGATGATCGACTTCGCCCTCACCGCCGAGCGCACCCAGGGCATGAAGCCGGAAGAAGCGATCTACCAGGCCTGCCTGCTGCGCTTCCGTCCCATCATGATGACCACCATGTGCGCCCTGCTCTCGGGCCTGCCGCTCATGCTCGGCCATGGCGCCGGCTCCGAGCTGCGCCGCCCGCTGGGCTATGCCATGGTCGGCGGCCTGGTGCTGTCGCAGGCGCTCACGCTCTTCACCACGCCGGTGGTCTATCTGTACCTGGACCGCGCGCACTACTGGTACGAACGCAAGAAGAAGGCAAGGCAGGAACGCAAGGCCGCGCGCCTGGCGCAGGAACATTGAGACCCGCGCCGGTTCATCAACAAGGGGCCGGGAAGGTAGAATCCGGCATGGGCGAGTGCCGGGGAGTGTTCCCGGTGCCGCCAGTGGAGAGCGCATGAAGATCCTGATAGTCGAAGACGAGCAAAAGATGTCCGAATACCTCTGCAAGGGCCTCACCGAGCAGGGGTGCGCGGTGGATGTGGCCAGCAACGGGGTCGATGGCCAGCACCTGGCGATCCAGCATGACTACGACGTCATCGTGCTGGACGTGATGCTGCCTGGCCTGGATGGCTTTGCCGTGCTGCGTTCGCTGCGTACCGTCAAGCAGACCCCGGTCATCATGCTGACCGCGCGCGACAGCGTGGAAGACCGCATCAAGGGCTTGCATGACGGCGCCGATGATTACCTCATCAAGCCCTTCTCTTTCCTCGAACTGCTGGCCCGCCTGCAGGCCCTGACCCGCCGTGGCCGGGTGCAGGAAGCGCCGCAGCTGCGCATCGGCGACCTGCAGATCGACCTGATCTCGCGCAAGGCCTTCCGGGGCGGGCTGCGCATCGACCTCACCGCCAAGGAATTTGCCCTCCTGGCCGTGATGGCACGGCGACAGGGCGAGATCCTCTCCAAGACGGCCATTGCCGAACTGGTCTGGGACATGAACTTCGACAGCAATACCAACGTGGTGGAAGTGGCCATCAAGCGCTTGCGCGCCAAGATCGACGCGCCCTTCGAGCAGAAGCTGTTGCATACCGTGCGCGGCATGGGTTACGTGCTGGAGCCGCGCGCCGCCTCCGATACCGGCGATGAGTGAGACCGCTGCCGCACCGGTAAAGAAGCGCCGCCTGCCGCTGCGCCAGTCCATCACTGCGCGCCTGGTGCTGATGTCGGCCGCCTCGGCGCTGCTGATCTTCGCCGTGGCCGGCGTGGCGCTCTACACCGTCCTGAAGGGCGAGTTGCTGCGCCATGAACGCGATGCCCTCTTCACCACCCTCAACGACATTAGCTACCAGATCGAACGCGCCGGCAATACCGAGCGCTGGAGCCGCGTGCAGTTGAAGCTGTCGACGCTGTCGCAGGCGGATCAACACGTGTTTTTCTGGATCGCCAGCGATGATCCCCGCTACACCTATGGCGACCTCACGCGGCTGTCGCCCTCGGCCATCAATCATGCCGACGGCAAGCTGGTCGGGCGCCTGCATCTACCCGGCCGCGCTTATCCGCTGCACATCATGACGCGCACGCTACCGGCCTTCGAGGATCGTCCTGAAGTGCGCGTGACGGTCGGTGTCGATGGCGCCCCCTACTTCGAGATGCGCCGCACCTTCCTGGTGGCCACCACCATTTCTTCGCTGCTGGGCATCGTGCTGGCCGTCATCTCCAGCTACTGGATCGCCCGTGCCGGGCTGGCGCCGCTGCGCCGCATGTCGGCGCGTGCGCAGAGCTTTTCGCCGCGCAAGCTGTCGGCCCGCATGCCGGTGGAAGCCTTGCCGGAGGAATTGTCGGTATTGGCCGATGCCTTCAACGGCGCGCTCGAACGCATCGAGCAAGCCTATACGCAACTGGAAGCCTTCAATGCGGACGTCGCCCATGAATTGCGCACGCCCCTGGCCAACCTGATCGGCGAGACCCAGGTGGCGCTGGCGCGCGAACGCAGTGCGGGGGAATTCAAGGACGTGCTGCAATCGAACCTGGAAGAGCTGGACCGCATCCGCTCCATCGTCAACGACATGCTGTTCCTGGCGCGTTCCGACCAGGGCGAAGCGGCGACGGCGCGCGTGCCGGCCAGCGTGGCAGAGGCGGTGCAGAAGACCGTGGATTTCTTCGAGTTCGTGCTCGATGACACGGGCATGTCCATCACGGTGGCCGGTGACCTCGACGCTACGGCCACCATGGAAACGGCACTCTTCAAGCGCGCCCTGACCAACCTGATCCAGAACGCGATCCAGCATTCGCCGCAGGGCGCGCAGTTGCGCATCGACATTTCCGGTGGCCACGAGATGGTGCGCGTGGCCGTCACCAATCCCGGCCCGGCCATCGACGAACAGCACCTGCCACGCCTGTTCGACCGTTTCTACCGCGTCGACAGCGCCCGCCAGGACATCAACGGCAGCCATGGCCACGGCCTGGGGCTGGCCATCGTCAAGGCGGTGGCGCGCATGCATGGCGGGCGCGCTTTTGCCAGCAGCAGCGGCGGGCACAATACCATCGGCTTTACCATCGCCCGACAATAGCGGAAACACCAGGCCCAGGCGGGCTGTGTGCAGGCGAGTACGCAGCAGCTGTACATCCTCCCAGCCACCGCAGGGGCGTACCATTTCCTTCCGTCTTGCCAGGATCGCGCCATGATCGTTCGCCCACAGCTCCACTGGTTCCGCATGCTGTTCATCTGGAACGGCTCGGTCCTGCGCACCATCATCCCGCAGATGGCCATGATGACGACCTTTTCTACCCTGGCTGTCTTCACCGGTGGCAAGATCTTCGGGGACAAGCTGCCCTTGAATACGTCCACTTTCACGCTGATGGGCGTGGCGCTGGCGATCTTCCTGGCTTTTCGCAACAATGCCAGCTACGACCGCTACTGGGAGGGACGCAAGATCTGGGGCGCCCTGCTGATCGCCTCGCGCGCCCTGGCTTCACAGGGACTGCGCTATGGCCTGGCCGGAGGCGATGAAGGACGAAAGTCACTCTTCATCGCGCGCCTGATCGCGCTGGCCTTCGCGCTCAAGCACCAGTTGCGCAAGAGCTCCGCGCAGCAAGACATGGCACGGCTGCTGCCGCAGGCGCCGGCCGGTACCCCGGCGCAATACCTGCCGGTGCAGCAGATGGACCAGTTGCGTGGCATGCTGGCTGCCGCCCACCGCGACGGACATCTTGCCGATGCCCACCTCTGGGCCTGCGACCAGCAGTTGAATGACATCAACCACTGCATCGGCGCCTGCGAGCGCATCGCGTCCACCCCGATCCCGTTTGCCTACGGCGTGCTGCTGCACCGTACCGTCTATCTCTATTGTCTCCTGCTGCCCTTCGGCCTGGTGGATACCATCGGCTATGCCACGCCGCTGATTTCGGTGTTCGTTTCCTACACGTTCCTGGCGCTGGAGGCCATCGCGGGAGAAATATCGGCCCCGTTTGCGGCCTCCCCCAACGGCCTGGCACTCGATGCCATCTGCATCGAGATAGAACGATCCTTGTGCGAACTGGCCGGCCAGCCCTTGCCACCGGCTGCCCGCTGCGGCAAGGATTACCGTCTGGACTGAGCGTGCAGCTCGCACTCAATAACCGCGCTTGAGATCCACGTTGGCGGCGATCTCGCCGGTCTTGCGATAGTGGCGGATATTGGCGGCCACGATGGCTGAAGCGGTGCCCGGATCGGTCGGTGCCGAACAATGCGGCAGTACCGTCACCGCAGGATGCGACCAGGGCCAGGCCTCCGGCGGCAAGGGCTCGGTGGCGAACACGTCCAGCACTGCGTGACGCAACCTGCCCGCATCCAGCGCCTGGCGCAGCGCCTCATCATCAATGATCGGGCCGCGTGCGAAATTGATGAGCTGTGCCTGAGGCGGTAGCAGTGCCAGTCGCGCTGCATCCAGCAGTCCGCGCGTTTCGGGCGTCAGCGGCAGCAGGCAGACCAGGATGTCGGTCTGCGCCAGCATCTCCGCCAGTCCGTCCATGCCGCTGAAGGTCCGCACGTCCGGCACGTTGCGCGCACTACGGCTCCAGCCCAGCACCGGAAAACGTGCCTGGCGCAACGCAGCGGCTGCCGCTTCGCCCAGCGCGCCCAGGCCGAGGATGCCCACGCGGCGCTGCTCCGGCAGCACGTAGTCCAGCGGCTGCCATTGCCGGGCCTGTTGCTGACGGGCGTAATACGGCATGTCGCGATGCAGGTAGAGCGTCCAGGCCAGCACGGCTTCGGCCATGGTGGCCGCCAGGCGCGGATCGACCAGGCGCGTGATCTGCAAGTCGCTCTGGCCGAGATCGGCCACCAGCCGCTCCACCCCGGCCCAGACGCTATGCACCCACTGCAGTTGCGGCAGCAGTTTCAACTGCGCCGGATCAGGATTGGCGACAATGGCCACGCGGCATTGCGCGCGTTGCTCTGCGTCCAGCTCGCTGAAGGCTTTGATCTCTTCCTCCGGCATGGCCGCGCGTAAAGCCTGCAGCCACGACGCTACCGCAGCAGGATCACTCTGGCTGACGAAGGGAATCGGCATGGGCGCGCTCATTTGGCGTACACCGTCGCCAGATCGCGGAAGCCCTTGACTTCGATGGGGTTGCCCGAGGGATCGAGGAAGAACATCGTGGCCTGCTCGCCCGGCTCACCCGCAAAGCGGATCTGCGGGGCCAGCACGAATTGCACCTCGCCGCTGGCGCTGAGGCGGTCCGCCAGTTGCTGCCATTCATCGAGCTGCAGGATCACGCCCAAGTGCGGCATCGGCACCAGATGATGGCCGACATGGCCGGTGTTGCTCACGGCAAACGGCTCACCCAGGTGCAGCGAAAGTTGATGGCCGAAGAAATCGATGTCGACCCAGGTCTCGGTGCTGCGCCCTTCGGCGCAACCCAGCAGGTCGCAATAGAAGCGGCGCGACTGGTCGAGGTCGCGCACGTGGTAGGCCAGGTGGAAAATGGATGGCATGAAGAGTCCCGGATCGGCAGGCAGGTTGCGAAAGCCGACAAGCATACCGCAAGCATCGTGCTTGTATGGAAACAAGCCAACGATGCTTCCCTACAAGAGCCACGGGGCAGGATTGACGTGCGTCAAGCAGCCCGGGATTTGCGCTGGACGCATGGAGGTGCCCGGCCTAATCTGCCTACATGGCATCCCGCCCCGGATGTCTTCCCCCCACGAATTTCCGAGGAGCCACCATGAGCTACAAGTCCATCCTGGTCCACGTCGACCAGTCGCGCCACGCCGCCCAGCGCATCCGCATTGCCGCCGAACTGGCCCGCGCACAGCAGGCGCACCTGATCGGCAGCGCCGTCAGCGGCATCTCCAGCTTCATCACCATGGAAGGCGCAGCCTACATCGCAGCGCAGATGGATGGTTTCCGCGACCGCGCCCTGGCTGCGCTGGAAAACTTCGACAAGATCGCCAACAGCGTCGGCGTGCCCTCCTGCGAAAAGCGTTTCGTCGATGACGACGCCGAAGGCGGACTGGCCCTGCAGGCGCGCTATGCCGACCTGGTGGTGGTGAGCCAGGCGGATCTGGACGACGCCGATGACAGCTTCCTCACCGACCTGCCCGAATACGTCATGCTCAATTCACCGCGTCCGGTACTCATCATCCCCAGCGCAGGAGAATTCAAGCACGTGGGCAAGAATGCCCTCATCGCCTGGGATGGCAGCATGGAATCGACGCGTGCCATCACGGCCGCCCTGCCCCTGCTGCGCCAGGCCGACAACGTGACCGTGGTGCTCTTCAATTCCGACAAGCGCCTGGGCACGCACGGCGAGCAGCCCGGTGCCGACATCGCCCTCTACCTCGCGCGCCACGGCGTGAAGGTGGAAGTGGCACAGGAACAGACCACGCTCGATATCGGCAATGCCCTGCTCTCGCTGGCCGCCGACAAGGGCTCCGACCTGCTGGTCATGGGCGGCTATGGTCATACCCGTTTCCGCGAAGTGCTGCTGGGCGGCGTGACGCTGACCATCCTCAAGACCATGACGCTGCCGGTGCTGATGGCGCACTGACACCGTCATCCAGTCTCGCGCTCGCTCAGCGCGCCTCTACGACCGGCCCCTCGTGGGCCGGTGTCTTTTGAGCGGCCAGGCGCTCGCGCTGCTGCAGGCGGGCACGGCGCTTGCGCACCCAGATGATCACCCCGGTCACCGACAGCATCGCCACCAGCACGCCCATCAGCGAAATCAGCACACGCCCGGTCAGCCCGAGGATGCGGCCGGAATGCAGCGGGAACTGCGCCTGCAGGAAGAGATCGCCGGCACTGCCGCGCCCCGGAATCTTGCCGCCTTCATAGGCGCCGCTCATGGCGTCGAAATACAGCCAGGCATTGCCCAGGCCCACGTCGCCATGGTCATTGCCCGGCTGGAAGAAGCCCACGCCATAAACCCCGAACATGCCCGAGTAGAAGACCCCGCCGACCGGCTCCGTCAGGCCCAGCTTCTCGCCTTGGGCGCGTCCCAGTGCGACCGCCTGCTCGCGTGAAATACGCGGCTCCGGCACTTTCTCGGGTGCGACCGGGGTACGCGTATCGAAGGGGCCGGCGGTCAGGGTGGAGACGCTTTGCAGAATCGGCCGCATGACCTGCCGCTCCAGATTCATCGACACAGACGTCACCGCCAGCACCAGCAGCAAGCCCCAGATCCACACCCCGCCGGAGCGGTGCAAATCGAAGTTGAGCTTGTGCCCGCCCTCGCGCCAGCGAAAGGCCAGCGACTTGCGCCAGCTGCGCCAGTTGGGGAAGGAAAGATAGAGCGCAATGAAGCAATCCAGCGCCCACACGATCCCGATGATGCCCATGAGCCAGATGCCGGTCTCAATGCCGCCCAGGTCCGGCAAATGCATCGTGTAATGCAGCTTGTAGAGGAAGGGCAGCAGGTTTTCCCGCGCCAGCGAAATCGCGCCCCACATGCGGCGGCCCTGTATTTCACCGGTCACCGGATCGACGGCGATCTGGTTGTAATCCAGGGCCGGCAGCTTGCCGGTAGCCGGGTCCAGGCGCGGCTCGACCATCATGCTGATGGTGTGACCGGGTTCGGCCTCGGTGAGCACATAGGTCACGCGCAACTTGGGCTCGGCCGCTTCCACGCGGCGCGCCAGTTCCAGCCCGGGCAAGGGCTGTCCGGCGTCGGGACGGTCGGCGCTGCGGGCATGGAACAGTTGCGGATTGAGCCAGGCATCCAGTTCATGGTCCCAGGAGATTACTGCGCCGGTCACGCCGGCGATGAACAGGAAGACAGCCACGGCCAGGCCGAACCATCGATGAAGAAGAACGAGAAGTGCGCGCATGGGCTGGCTTACCTGGCTAAGTGGCGGAGTGATTCAGGAAGTGCTGGGAGGGCGGCCATGACCGGCTCAGAAATCGACCTTGGCCGACACGCTGAAGCTACGCGGATCACCCGGCTTGATGTAGTTCTCGTACTGGTATTGCCAGTAACGCTTGTCGAGCAGGTTGTTGACCGAGGCCCGGAAGGTCGTATCGTGCTGGCCAATGCGCGTGGTGTAGCTGGCGCCGAGATTGAAGAGCGTATAGCTGGCCAGCTCGATGTCGTTGGCCGCGCGCGCCATGGTGGTGCCGGTGAACTTGGCATCGGCCGAGAGCTTCAGTCCCGCCACCTGCGGCACCAGGTAGGCCACCTGGGCCGTGGCCATGTTGCGCGGCGCACCGGCCACGCGATTGCCGTTGTAAGTATTGCCCTGGTCGTACTTGGCGTCGAGCAGCATGAGGCTGCCGCCCACCTGCCACTGCGGCGCCACACGCCACGACGCCCCCAGTTCCAGGCCCTGGTAGTTGGACTGGCCGCTCTGCACCAGCGCACCATTGAGCGTGTACTCGGAGGCGCGCTCGATGCGGAACAGCGCAGCGGTGGCGCTCCAGTCCTGCTGGTCGGTCTTGGCACCGAGCTCGTACTGCTTGCTCTTGAGCGGTTTGAGCTGGCTGCCGTAGTTGGTATTGGTCACGCCCGGAACACCGCCCTGCTCCAGCGATTCCACATAGCTGCCATAGACGGTAGTGTTGCGCCCGGGCTTGAACATCAGGGCCACCGTCGGCGTCAGGGCCGATTTGTCATAGCGCGAACTGAGTGCGCCGGCCGTGGTGAAATTGTCCTGCTTGAACTGGTTGTAGCGGCCGCCAGCCAGCAGCGACCAGCGCTCCGAGAAATTCAGCGTATCGCTGGCGAAGATCGCCTGCTGGGTGATGATGGCGTTGTGATAGGTCTGCAGGTCGGTGCTGCTGTAATACGCATTGGTGTTCTGCGTGTAGAGGTTGCCGGTGCCGATCTGCTGGTACACCGAACTGATCGAGTAATCATTGACCTGCTTCTGCCAGGACGCGCCGACGACCAGCTGATGATCGATGCCGCCGGTACGGGCATTGCCCTCCAGCATGGCTTGCCACTGGTCGAAGGTATGTCCCTCGCGGCTGTCCGAACGCCAGTCGTTGTAGTTGCCGGCCGCGTCCGAGAGCATGGCGATGTCTTCATTGCGGAAACGCTTGGCGGTGCTGTGACTGTAGCTCAGGTTGGCCTTCCAGTCGGGATTGAGGCGATAGGTGAGCCCGGTCTGGTAGAGCTGGAAGTTGGTGTCCAAGTGCTGGCCCGGACCGACCAGGGTCTTGTCTGCCCCGCTGACCACCGATGGCAGGCGGCTCCCGGTCAGGTTGGTGGTGACCACCGAAGGGGTCTGGTCGGTGGAATTGCTGTTCTGCCAGATGGCCTGGAAATCCCAGGTCAGGTCGCGCGTGAGACGCCCGTCCAGCGCCAGCGACACCGAGTTGCGGCGGATGTGGCCTTCATTGAAAGTCTCGCCCTGGTCATGCGTGACGTTGAGACGATAGCCGAACATGTTGTCGTTGCCAAAGCGTCCGCCCAGATCGACGTGCTCGCTCAGGATGCTGTTGCTGGTATAGCCCACCGAGACACTGCGCACGGGCGTGTCGGTCGGCTTCTTGGAGACGTAGTTGAGCACCCCGCCCGGCGAGCCGAATCCATACATGAAGCCGGCCGAGCCCTTGAGCAGGTCGATGCGTTCGAAATGATCGTAGGGCAGCGTGATCCCATAGCCCAGGAAAGGCTTGCCGTCGATGCGGAAGGAATTCTGCCAGTCTGCCGGCAGGCCGCGAATGGTGATGTAGGACGCCCAGGCGCTGTAGCCGCCGCTGTTGTCGCTCACCGATGCCTCGTTGTAGAACAGGTCGCCGAGCTTGTTGACCTGCTTGTCGGCCAGATCGGCGGCGGTAATGCTGGTGACCGAGAAAGGCGTTTCCAGCAGGGAGCGCGATCCCAATGCGCCCGAAGTGGTCTGGCTCTGCAGGTGTTGCGTACCCTCCCCTGCACCGGCGGCGGAAACGGTCACGGTAGGCAGCTGGCTGCCGGCAGCGTCTGCCTGGGTTGACTGCGCCAGCACCAGCGCGGGAGAGCCGGCCAGCGCCATGCTGAGATAGACGGGACGCAGGGCACGCGACATGGCGCTGGGGCGCGCACGCAGGGAAGTCTGGAGCAAGGGATTCCTCTTCATATTCATTTTAATTAATACGAACGATAATAGTTCTTATTTATTTTATGAAATATGACAAGAAAAGGAAACCTCCCTTACAAAGTTTGTGCGCCGGGGCGCAATGGTCTCGAACAGATTCGAGGCAGCGCTTCAAAAAATTCTGAATGTGGTTGATCTCTTGCCGTCTATGGCCCTCAGCCGGACGGCTGGCTTTATCTTTCCTGCTTTCTTTTTTATGAAAGGAAGCGCACATGCCCAGGGCCATCATCCGTCTTGACGATCCCACCTCGCACGGCGGCGTTGTACAGGAAGGTTTTGCCAATGTGAAGTTGTACGGCAAGCCGATGGCGGGAGTCGGCCATCGCGGCTACTGTCCGCAATGCCGATGTGAATTTGTCATCCTGGCAGGTGAAGACAGCTACGAATACCTGGGACGCAGGGCCGCCGTGGAGGGCATGCTGACCTCCTGCGGCGCGGTGCTCATCGCGACCCAGCATCTGGCCAGGATCGAGCCCACCTCGAAATAGGCCCGATGCCGACGAAAAAATGGCCTGCCCACCGGGGTGAGCAGGCCATCTGCCGGACATCGAACGCAGACCAGGGAGGCAAATAGAGCGAGGCCCCACCGCGCCTGCACTTCCCTGCCCCTGCGGCGCAGCGTCAGGCAGCAGCGATCTTCTTGAGGATCTCCTGCAACTGGTCGATATCGTAGGGCTTGGGCAGCGAGTGCGAGGCAAAGCCAACATTGCGCGCCACCATGGCGCCATAGCCGGAAGCAAAGATCACCGACATCTCCGGGAAGCGTTCCAGCGCGCGTTTGGCCAGGTCCACCCCCGACATGCCGGGCAGGTTCACGTCCGTGAAGAGCACATCGAAACTCTGCTCGCCCAGCGCCTGCTGCGCATCCTCGGCACTGACCACGCCGCGCGCCTGGTGGCCCAGCGTCTCCAGCAGTTCGCACACCAGTTGCTGGGAATCGATGTTGTCCTCCACCACCAGCAGGCGCAGACCGCTGCTGGCTTGCGGCGTCTGCGCTGGCGCGGTGGCCACCTCGGTGGCGCTGCCAGCGGCGGCTTGATCGAAATACGCGTCCTGGCCTTCTGCTGGCCGCTGGCTGTCACCCGCCGGCAGGATATGGAGCGTGGCGCTGGCATTGGCCTGGTCACGCTCGCGCGTGAGCTGGGCCAGTTCGATGCGATGTGCGCGATTGGACAGCATCTGCCGGATGCGCTGCGCCAGCTGGTTGATCCGATAGGGCTTGGAGAGCAGCTCCACGCCGGCATCGAGCCGCCCTTCGTGGACGATGGCGTCGCGCGGGTAGCCGGAGGTGAAGAGAATCTCGATGTCTGGCAGCAGCTGCCGCGCCTGGCGCGCCAGTTCGGTGACGGGCACGCTGCCGGGCATGACCACGTCAGTGAACATCAGGTCGACCGGAATGCCACTCTGCAGGATGGCCAGGGCGCGTTCGCCGTTGTCGGCCTTGAGCACACGGTAACCCAACGAGGAGAGCGTATCGATGACCGTCAGTTGCAGGTTGGGATCGTCCTCCACCACCAAGATGGTTTCGTCGCCACCGCGCACTTCCATGTCGCGGTTGTCGTCGATCAGCACTTCCTGGTCGATGCAGCGCGGGAAGTAGATGCGGATCGTGGTGCCCTTGCCGGCTTCGCTGTGCAGGCTGATGTGGCCGCGGCTCTGCTTGACGAAGCCATAGGCCATCGACAGGCCCAGGCCGGTACCCTCGCCTTCGCGCTTGGTCGTGAAGAAGGGCTCGAAGGCCCGCTCGCGCACCTCGGGCGACATGCCGGCGCCGTTGTCGGAGATCTGCAGTTCCACGTAGTCGCCCGGCTGCAGGTCGGCCTGCGAGAGGAAGGCCGGGTCGCTCAACTGCACGTTGTCGATCTGCAGCGTGAGCCGGCCGCCGTTGGGCATGGCATCGCGCGAATTGATGGCCGTGTTGATGATGAGGTTTTCGACCTGGTTGGGGTCCAGCATGGTGTTCCACAGGTCATGCGTAATGACGGTGGAGATCTCGATGTTTTCCCCCACGGCGCGGCGCAGCAGGTCATCCATGTTCTGCACCACGCGCTCCAGGTTGATGCTGCGCGGCTGCAAGGGCTGGCGACGGGCAAAGGCCAGCAATTGCGAGGACAGCTTGGCACCCCGGTCGACGGCGCCGATGGCGGTGCGTACGCGCTGGCGGCTGCGGTCATCCAGGCGCGGATCGGTCTGCAGCAACTGCAGGTTGCCGCCGATGATCTGCAGCACGTTGTTGAAGTCGTGCGCTACGCCGCCGGTCAACTGGCCGACCGCCTCCATCTTCTGCATCTGGCGCAGCGCCGCTTCGGCACGGCTGCGCTCGACGATCTCTTCGACCACGCGCTGTTCGAGCGTGTCGTTGAGTTCGCGCAAGGCCTCTTCGGCGCGGCGCCGTTCGGTGATGTCGGTGGAAACCGCAATCATGGCCTGCGGACGGCCCTCGTCATCGACGATGCGGCTGATGTCGCTGGAGACCCAGAAGGAACTGCCATCCGGACGCAGGTAGCGTTTTTCGAGGGTAAAGGAACTGCCGTCGGCGATGCAGCGATTGAACAGGTTCATGTTCATCGGCACGTCTTCCGGATGGGTCACATCAGCAAGCGTCATCTCCAGCATCTCTGCTTCGCTGCGACCCAGCATGCGGCAAAGCGCCTGGTTCACGCGCAGGTAGCGGCCCTGCAAATCCAGCTCGGAGAAGCACACCGAGGCCTGGTTGAAGATCGCGGTCAGGCGGTTCTCGCTCCAGGACAGCGCCTGCAGGCCACGGCGGCGTTCGGTGAGGTCGATGAAGGTACAGAGCGCGCCCTGCAGTTCGCCATCCTGCCAGACCGGATGCGCCTGGTACTGCACCGGGAAACTGCTGCCATCGACGCGGATGAAGTCTTCACTGTCCACATGCGAGGTCAGGCCTTCACGTGCGGCCCTGAGCACGGCGCAACCGCCGCGCGGGCTGCCATCGTCGCCGGCGCTGACGATCACCTCATGGAGGTCGCGTCCCAGCACATCCTTCTCGCTGGCGTAGCCGAGCAATTGCAGGAAGGCCGCATTGCAGAGCGTGACGATGCCGTCGCGGTCGATCGAGAAAAAGCCCTGGTCGGTCGAATCGAGCAGCTGCCGCACGAAGGCATTGTTGGCGCGCACGCTGGCCTCGGAGGCGGCCAGGGCCTGCTCCATGAGCTTGCGCGAGGTGACATCGAAGACCACCCCGACATAGCGTGAACCGGCGCGCGGATCGTCTTCCACCACCTCGCCCTTGCGCGCCAGCCAGCGCTGCTCGCCATCGGGACGGGTGATGTGGTATTCGGTGTATTCCAGCGGATTGCGCGGGCCGCCCTCCTTGATGCGCGACGTGCCCAGGTTGGGATGGAATTCTTCGTCGATCATGTCCACCAGCTGCTGCGAGATTACCTCGCCCTCAGCCGGCAAGCCCCACAAGCGGCGGAAACGATCCGACACCGCCAGCTTGCCGGAGACCGGGAACCACTCGAAGATGCCGATCCCGCCGGCACGGTCGACGATGCGCAAGCGCTCCTCGGCCACGAAGCGTTCGGTGACGTCGTTGCCCTCGATGAAGATGCCGGCCACCTGGCCCCGGGCGTCCCGGATCGGCTGGAACACGAAGTCCAGCACGGCGCCGGCAAAACCGATCTCGTGCGCGCGCCGCAGGAACAGGCGGGCCCCGCGTTCGGTGTAAGCCTGGCCGGTCTGGTAGACCCGGTCCAGCAAGGCAAACAGATTTTCGTCCAGTAGTTCCGGCAGCGCCTCGCGCGCCGGCAAGCCCAGCACCGGGCGATCGCCGAACAGTTTGAAGTAGGCGCCATTGACCCGCTCGAACACGTGCTGCGGGCCGCGCACCACGGCCTTGAAACTGGGCGACTCTTCCATCAGGTCGCGCAGGAGGTCGGTATGGGCCAATGCGCCATCGAGGGCGCTAGCGCGCACCAGCGTGCACAGTACCCCGGCCACCTGCGCGGGCTGATCGTCGGCGCTGTCTTCCCACACCGGCACGCAGGTGATATCCCACTGGCTGGCGATGTCCTGGGCTTGCCCGGTCTCTTGGAAAAGGGCCAGGCGCGGCAATTGCTGCTGCTTGCCCTTGAAGGCTGCGCCGATCGCCGCTTCGCACAGACGGCCAGCGCCGCGCCAGAGCGCCGACCCGTTCAGCGGCGCGCCAAAGGCGGACGGATGGGCCGCGCCGATACAGGCGGCGAATGCGTCGTTGTAAAGCATCTGGCGTGCTGAACCCCATACCAGCAGACTCGGCAGGGGCGAATGCAGCGCAATGTTGAGGGAGGTGCGCAAGGTCGGCGACCATTGCGCCGGCGCACCCAGCGGACTTGTGGTCCAGTCGGTCGCCGTAACGATCTGCGCGGCCAGGCCTGTACCGCGCAACCAAGAAATGTCTGCCATGTCGTGAAACTTACCTTTAAGCCTAGCTTTGAGCACCGAGGTCGGTCTGGCGGGCGACAGGCTTGCGCCGTCTTGCTCCCGCTGGTCCCTTCATTGTTGTTCGCATCCGCTTGGAGCAGGCGTTGCAGACCAGGCGCATGCGCCCGGCGCGCCTGCTGCGTGCCGCGGATGATTATACGGGAAGCCCGTGCCGCTTCCGGGCGCACTCTCAGCCCACGAAAAAACCGTCATCGGCCGCGAAACCGCATGGCGCAAGGGTGCTGGCAGACTTCCTGTTTTCCTACACGAAATCGCGCCGCGCACCTACACGCGCAGGCCCATGCAGAGGACACACCAACGGCGTGGCCATACGGGTCGCGGAGAAGATTCAGCTGGATTTCTCGGACTTCTTTTTCAGCGCCCGCTCTTCGCGCAGGAGGCGATTGAGTTCGGCCAGTTCCTGCACCGCTTCCTGGGTCAGGATCACCGGTTCGTTGGGCCGATAGGCGCGACCGCCGAGGCGGCCATTCATGCCGATGTAGGCGCGTGCGCAGCGGCGCCGGTAGGCCAGGATATCTTCCTCGCCGTGCAGCGGCTGCCCTGCGCTGTCCTGGGCCGGCTCGGGATAGGCCGGCAAGGGCTCGGGCTCGATCTCGCCCCCATGGCCCTGCGAGGCGATATGGTTGCGATAGGCCGTCCAGTCGCCTTGGGAAATGGCGATCAGAGGATCATAAGGATGGGTGGAATCAGACTTGTCCATGAGGCTACCCTGCTCAAAGATCCGACGCTGACCACTTGCGCCGGGCTGGTTGCAACTTCAGCTTGTCCTGTGCAGCATCGCTGCTGGCCTGGGCATGCAGGCGCTCGCGCTGCCACTGATCGGCCAGCCGTGTCGTCTGGCCGACACCGTGATCGATCTTTTCCCTGTGTTTCATCGACAGCATGGGGTGTTCGCTCCCTGATCTGCGCCAGGTCGCCGTACTGTCTCGCGCTTCGAATGACACTTCATTTTAGCCAGCCCGCGCCAAACTGGAAGAGCTTGATGCAAAGGCCGGCACGAATTGTGGTTTCTGAAGACTTGACAGCGCAGGACCGGGCATTCTTTTCCCATGCGGCATCGCCGGCCCCATCCATGGAGCAACAAATCCGGCCATGCCGCGTTGTTTCTGCGAGTTTTGAGAGATCTTAGGACCAGGCACGGATGAGTCCTATCGGACTGCGCCCGATTGGCTTGTAGGACAAAATGGAAAAAATGCAGCCACGCGAGACAACACGGATCGTTCAGCTCAGCAGTGCGAATTAATTGTTGTTCAGCCTGCACACGGCTCGGCGATGACGCCTATAATCGGCCTTTCCCGAAGTTAAGAAGTCGCATCATCTGCCATCGCAGCCATCGGCTGCCGGACAGGAGACCCGGGGTCTTCTGGATGCGCCGTCCTTCGCCCTTACAACTTGCGGCCGCGGTGGTCCACGCGCCGGCAGTTCGATGCCCCGCCCCGGCAGGCATCGAGAAAGTAGTGCATGAGCAATCCCTACCACGCAGTGCGCCGTCGACCTGTCGACCTGAGCAATTGCGATCAGGAGCCGATCCACATTCCGGGCTCCATCCAGAATCATGGCGCCCTCCTGTGCTTTTCGCCCGAAGGCCAGCTGGTCACGCGCAGCGCCAATGCCGCTGCGCTCTTGGGTGCCCTGCCCGAGGTCGGGCAGCCGCTGGGTGCAGAGCATCTCAACGAGGCCGCTCGCGCGGTCATTCATACCGCGCTGGAAGACCGCCATGGCTATGTCGATTCGCGCCTGATTTCGCTCGACAGCGGCGCCTTCGACCTGGTCACCCACAAATCCGACGGCGTGCTCATCGCCGAATTCGAACAGCGTCCCACCGATGCGCTGTCGCTGGAGGGCTTTGCCCTGGCCGCGCACCAGGCCATCCAGCGCATCCAGCGCCAGCCTGGCGTGGAAGACCTGCTCACGTTGGCCGTCGACGAAATCGCCCGCATCACCGGTTTCGACCGTGTGATGGCCTATCGCTTCCTGCATGACGACAGCGGCGAAGTGGTCGCCGAACACAAGCGCGAGGATCTCGAACCTTTCCTCGGCCAGCGCTATCCGGCCAGCGACATTCCGGCCCAGGCGCGGCGCCTGTACGTGATCAATCCGATTCGCCTGATCGCCGACGTGAGTGCGCCCACCGTAGCGCTGGAGCCGGATCACAATCCCCTGACCGGCGGCCCGCTGGACCTGAGCCACAGCATGTTGCGCAGCGTCTCGCCGGTGCACATCGAATACCTCAGCAATATGGGCGTAGGGGCCTCGATGAGCCTGTCGATCGTCATCGGCGAGCGTCTCTGGGGCCTGATCGCCTGCCACCACATGACAGCACACCTGGTGCCGCATGCGGTGCGCATGTCGTGCCAGCTGCTTTCGCAATTCGTCAGCGCCCTGGTGGAACGCAATCTCAACGGCGAACGCGCCCGCGCACTGGAATACAGCGCCGACCTGCGGCGCCAGATCGTCGCCCAGGTCACCGACCGCGAAGACATCGTGCTGGCCCTGGCGGCCGACCACGACGGCTTCGTGCGCCTGATGAACGCGCATGGCGGCGCCATCTCCATGGAGCGCAAGACCCAGGTCTTCGGCAAATCGCCTCCGCGTGAAGGCGTCAACGCGCTCATCAACTGGCTCAACGAAAACGAACCGGGCGACATCTTTTCCACCAGCGCGCTGGGCGCCGACGTTCCCGCACTGAAGGCAGTGATGGGCGATATCTGCGGCGTGCTGGCCGTACGCTTCTATCGCGAACAGGATGGCTATGCCTTCTGGTTCCGCACCGAACAGGTGGAAGACGTGCGCTGGGGCGGCAACCCCGAAAAGAAATACAGCATCGGCCCGCTTGGCCCGCGCCTGACGCCGCGCGGCTCCTTCGCCGTCTGGAAGGAGACAGTGCGCGGCAAGAGCCTGCCCTGGGAAAAGACCGAAACCGAAGTCGCCAGCCAGTTGCGCCTGGACCTGCAGGAAGTGGCGCTGTCCAACGAGAACATGGTCAAGCGTGCGCGCGAAACCCTGCTGGCCACGCTGGGCCACGACCTGCGCGATCCGCTGCAGGCCATCATGATGGCCGCGCGCATGATCGAGGTGCGCGAGCATTCGCCGTCGAGCTCGAACCTGAGCAAGCGCATTTCGTCCTCATCGAGCCGCATGCATCGCCTGATCTCCCAGGTGCTCGACATCAGCCGCCTGCAAAGCGGCATGGGACTGGATATCCAGCGCCGTCCGCTGGATGTGCGCAAGATGGTCACGGAAATCGTCAATGAAGCGCGCATGGCCTATCCGGACAACGAGATCATCCTTGAAGCCGAAGACTGCGGTGAGATCGAACTCGATGGCGACCGCATCAGCCAGGTGGTCTCCAACCTGCTGTCCAATACGCGCCATCACGGCGAGATCGGCAAGCCGTCGACGCTCATCGTGTTCCGCCGCGAGGATGTCCTCACGATCTCGGTCTCCAACCACGGTCCGGCCATTCCGGCGGCGGTGCGCGAGCACATGTTCAAGCCCTACAAGAAGGAATCCATGGGCAACCAGCGCAATGCGCGCGGCCTGGGCCTGGGGCTCTACATCGTCAGCGAGATCATCAACGGCCACGGCGGCAAGATCGCCGTGAACTGCGACCATCACATCATTACCTTCACCGTCACCCTGCCGATTTTGCCCGGTTGAATCGGGCCCGGCCTGCAAGGCGCTCCCACCGGAGCGCCTCAGGCGGCCAGCGGCAGCCTCACGAAGAAACTTGCACCCTGCCCGGGACCGGCGCTGGCCGCGCGCAAGCGGCCGCCGTGCAACTCCACCAGCTGGCGCACGACGGCCAATCCCAGGTCCAGTTCAGCCGCGCTCCCCAGGCTGCCTGCGCAGGGGCCCGGTTGCGGGAACAGGCGCGCCAGCTCGGTGCTCTCCATGCCTCGGCCGCTGTCGCGCACTTCCAGTTCGATCTCGCTGTCCTGCCGGTGCAGGCACAGCTGCACCCAGCCACGGGGCGGCGTAAAGCGGATGGCATTGCTCAGCAACTTGCCCAGCACTTGTCGCAACCGTGCGGCATCCCCCACCACCGTGCCCTCGGCACGCTCCGCACGCAGCGCGATCTCCTTGGCGGCCGCCGCGCTCTCGGCGGCCAGCAGGGCATCGCGGATCAGTTCGGCCAGCGGTACCGGTTCGGCCACCAGGTGCAGCGTGCCGGAGAGGATGCGATTGGTATCGAGCAGCTCTTCCACCCGTTGCGCCTGCAGCAGCGCATTGCGCTCGATCACTTGCAGACCCTTGCTGAGTCTGGCGGGATCGCTGGCATCGCGCAGCAAATATTGAGTCCAGCCGAGGATGGCATTGAGCGGCGTGCGCAGTTCCTGCGACAGGGTCGTGAGGAAGGCTTCGCGCGCGCCGCGCAGGCGGGCGATTTCCGCTTCGGCGGCGCGTTGGGCCGCCAGCAATGCATCACGCTCCTGCTGCAGTTTCTGCAGACTCTCCCCTCCTTGCCCGTCCGGCCGCGCCTGCGCTTGCTGCTCCAGTACACGCTGCACGATCTGCGGCAGGTGATCAAGATAGTCGCTGGTCTTGGGCAGCACGTCGGCCACCCCGGCCCGCAAGGCTTCGATGATGCGCAATTCGTCGGAGACACCCGAGACCATGATGGCGGGGATCTCCACCCCCGCTGCGCGCAGGCTGCGGAAGAAATCCAGGCCGCTTTCCAGCGCCTGCAGGTTGTAGTCCACGATCAGCAGGTCGGGACGCTCCTGCTGCACCGCCGCCTGTGCGGATTGGGCATCGGCCACGGCGGTGACACGGTGGCCCCGCTTGGTGAGGACACGGCGGGCCAGCGCCAGCAGGCCTTCGTCATCCTCCAGCACCAGCACGTGGGCAATGGGCAGGGTCATCGTGATTCACTGTCCCTGGCCACCGGCACCGGCGCCGGCAGCTTGACCACCTGCAGGAAGAAGCCCAGGCGCCGCACGGCTTCGATGAAGTCTTCGTACTCCACCGGCTTGGTGATGTAGACATTGCAGCCCACCTCGTAGCAATGGGCGATCTCGCGCGGGTCGTCCGTGGTGGTGAGCATGATGACGGGAATGGCCGCAATGGCGGCCTCCTGCTTCATCCGGCGCAGCACCTCCACGCCATTGACGCGCGGCATGTTCACGTCCAGCAGCACCACCAGCTGCTGCAGATCGGCCCGGGCCAGGTCGCCGCCAAAAAAATAATCCAGCGCTTCCTGTCCGTCGCGCAGCCGCTGGAAACCGTTGACCAGGCCGGCTCGCCGCAGATTCTTTTCGACCAGCAAGGCATGGCCGTCGTCGTCTTCGACCAGGATGATGTTGACGCTCTGCTCTGTGGCCATCTCGCTCTCCTTGTCTATGGATTGATTGCACCGCCTGATGGGCTGTGTGCGGTGTCAGGACACCGGCGGGCGGGCCGGCAAGGCGACGTAGAAACAGCTGCCCTGCCCCTCCACCGATTCCACCCAGATGCGCCCGCCATGCCGCTCCACCACCCGCTTGACCAACGCCAGGCCGATGCCCTCGCCCTTGGCGACGTTGCCATGCAGGCGCTGGAAGGCGATGAACATCTTGTCCATGTAGGCTGCCGGGATGCCCAGGCCGTTGTCGCGCACGAAGTAGGTCACCAGGCTGGGCGCGGCCACCACGCTGTCGGCCTGGGGCACGTGGCCGATGCGGATATGGCCGGGGCGGGCCGGATCCAGGTAATTGACGGCATTGCCCACCAGGTTGCCCAGCACCTGTTCGACCGAAGTCGGATCGCCATAGGCAGGCGGCAGGTTGGCCTCGATCTCGACCTGGGCCGACTTGGCGCGGATACTGCCGCTCATGGCCGCGACGATGCGCGAAGCGATGGCATGCATGTCCAGCATCACCGGCTGGTATTCAACACGGCCGGCACGGGACAGTCGCAACATGGCGTCAATAATGCCGGCGGACCGGGTCACCGCATTCTGGATGAAGCGCAGCGATGTATGGATGTCCTCTTCGACAAGCGTGCGCAGGCGCTGGCGGTCCGGCTCGGGCAGCGCGAGGCGATCGACTTCGTCCAGCAGGTCGCGGGTGGCGTGGGTGATTTCCTTGCTGAAGCCCTGCAGATTCACCAGCGGCGAGCGCAGGTCATGCGAGACGCTGTAGATGAACATCTCGTTGTCCTGGGTCTGCTGGCGCAGGTCGGTGTTGACGTCGGCCAGTTCGCGCGCCCGCTGTTCGAGTTCCTCGCGGTAGCCCCGGGCCTGCAGTGCGGCTTCGGTGAGGCGTTCGCTGCTGCGATGCAGGGCATCGTCGAGCTGGCAGATCTCATCGTTGCCGCCCACCCGCGCGGCCAGCGGCTGGCCCTCGGAAAGGCAGCGGGCATTGCTGATCAAGACGTTCACGCGGGCCCCGATGCTGCGCGTAAAGGCCAGCGAAGCCAGCGCTGCAGTGACGATGGAGCCCAATACCGCCAGGATCAGCAGCCACGTCTGCGAACGGCGCGCAGCCTGGACGCGCTCGCTGCGCTCGGCACCGAGGCGCCGCTCTTCTTCCACGAACTTGTCGAGCTGGTTGAGAAATTCGGAGAGACGGTGCGGGCCCTGCTCATCGCGCAACTGGCGGATCACATCGTCTCGCTGGCCGCGCATCAAGCGCTCGCGGGCGCTGTCGTCCCAGTTGCGATAGCGTGCAATGGATTCATGCAGCGCGCGCACTGCGCTGCTTTGGGCCGGGTTGTCGGCCACCAGGCGCGCCAGCTCGCCGGTCTTGACCTCGATGTCGGTCCACATGTCGCTGCGGCTCAAGGTATCGGGCTGGTCCAGCAGGACGGCATTGCGGATGCGCGCGGCTTCCAGCAGCATGGGTTCGCGCAGGTCGGCGGCCTGGTTCATCACCTGCAGCGAATGCGAAGCCCAGCGTTCGGCGTCCTCGGCATCGCCCTGCGAGTTGAACAGCGCGCCCAGCAGCAGTAGTTCAAACAGGCTTGGTATGGCAACGATCAGCAAGCCCTTGGTCAGCAATCTCATGTGCGTTCGCCCGCTTCATGATCATTCTTACGGTGCATCGCCATCGGTCAAGCGCCGTCCTGGCTTGACCTGCAGTGCGCCCCCTCGACATTTCCTTGTTGTTCTGCCCTGCGCACATCCTTGCTTGCGGACCGGTGCGATGTTGGCTGCAATCCGGCCGGGTGCGTTTCTGGTAATCAATTGTTACGCACGATTATAAACTCACAATATGCACGCGCGTGCAGGCCGTGGCAAGCACCAATGCAAAGCCCGGCAACAAGGTGCCGGGCTCGGGGTACTTCGCTGCAACGCACTGCGCGATCTTGCTTAACCGTGCTCATCGACCGCCTGTGGTATCGACAGCGGATCAAAATCGACCCAGTCGCCTTCGCGGATGCTGCCCTCGGCGCGCTCCAGTTCGCTGGCCTCCAGGCCGCGCAGAAGACGAATCACCGTGCTGCCCTGCTGCTCATCCTCGATGGCCACGGCCACCATCATGCCGGCCACGCGGCGTGGCAGGGGCTCGTCGTCCGTGGCGGCGAGGCTGCCGACCAGGCCACCGAGATGGCCGCCCACCAAGCCACCGAGGGCCGCCCCGAGCGGGCCGGTCACGGGCGCCGTGGCCAATCCTGCGGCCGCGCCTGCCCCGGCCCCGGCGGCCACACCGGCAGCGGCACCGCGGTCAGTCTCTTCGGCGCCGGGTGACTTGTCGCGGTCACCGCCCACGGCAAAGCGGTCATGCTGGCCCGCCGGATTGACGAAGAAGCTGCTGATGCGCCCGCGCGCAAAGCCTGCCTCTTCCAGCACCGAGACCGCATGGGCGGCCTCTTCCTGCAGATCAAAACGGGCGGCGATGATGGTGCTCATGGCTTCTCCTGCACAAGGGTGGGCAGCGTGCTTTATCGGGTCGTCTCAGTTGCAGCTGCGATAACGGCGAATCAGGGCATTGGTGGAACTGTCGTGGTGCAGCGGTTCGGCGGGATCGAGCAACTGGCGCGCGGTACGCTTGGCCAGTTGCTTGCCCAGCTCCACGCCCCACTGATCGAAAGAATCGATGTTCCAGATCACGCCCTGGGTGAAGACGCTGTGTTCATACAAGGCCACCAACGTGCCCAGGCTGTAGGGGGTGAGCTTGTCGACCAACATGCTGTTGCTGGGGCGGTTGCCAGGGAAGACGCGGTGCGGGGCCAGTGCTTCGGGCGTGCCCTCTTCGCGCACCCGCTGCGCATTCTTGCCGAAGGCCAGCGCCTCGGCCTGGGCAAACATGTTGGCCATGAGCAGCGCATGATGCTGGCCCAGGGATTGAGCCGGCTGGCAGAAGCCGATGAAATCGCACGGAATCATCTGCGTGCCCTGGTGCAGCAGCTGGTAGAAGGAATGCTGGCCGTTGATGCCGTTGTCGCCCCAGTAGACCGGCGAGGTCTGGTAATCAACGGCATCGCCTTGCAGGGTCACCTGCTTGCCGTTGCTTTCCATGGTCAGTTGCTGGAGGTAGGCTGGCAGGCGCTTGAGATACTGGCTGTAGGGCAGCACGGCCTGGCTGGTGGCGCCGAAGAAGTTGGTGTACCACACCGTGAGCATGCCGAGGATGGCCGGCAGGTTGGCCTCCAGCGGCGCCGTGCGGAAGTGTTCATCCATGGCGTGGAAGCCCGCCAGCATCTCGCGGAAGTGCAGCGACCCGATGGCGATCATGGTGGACAGGCCAATGGCGCTGGTCATCGAATAGCGGCCGCCGACCCAGTCCCAGAAACCGAACATGTTCTGCGGATCGATGCCGAAGCGGCTGGCCTCCTCGATATTGGTGGTCACACCCACGAAATGGCGGGCCACTGCCGCTTCCTCGCCCAATTGATCCACCAGCCACTGCCGTGCAGCCTGCGCATTGGTGGTGGTTTCGAGCGTGGTGAAGGTTTTTGAGCAGACGATGAAGAGCGTCTCCTCGGCGGGCAAGTCACGCACGGTTTCCAACAGGGCGGCCCCATCCACGTCCGAGAGGAAGTGAAGACTCAGGTCAGATTGGCCATAGGGGCGCAAGGCCTCGTACGCCATCATCGGACCAAGGTCAGAACCGCCGATGCCGATATTGACCACATGGCGGATGCGGCGGCCGGAGTGGCCGGTCCATTGGCCGTTGCGCACCTGCTCGGCGAAGGCCTCCATGCGTGCGAGGACCTGCTGCACCTGGGCGATCACATCTTCACCCTCGACCACCAGGCGTTCGCTGGCGGGCATGCGCAAGGCCGTATGCAGGACCGAGCGCTGCTCGGTCGAGTTGATGCGATCCCCCCGGAACATGGCCTCGATGCGATCCTGCAAACCGCACTGGCGGGCCAGGTTCATGAGCAGGGCCATGGTCTCGGTGGTGACCAGGTTCTTGGAATAGTCGAGATAGATGCCGGCGGCTTGGGCCACCAGCTTTTCGCCGCGCTTGTCATCGGCGGCGAAGAGGCGCTCCAGCCGGAAGTGGCGGGCGTTGTATTGATGATGTTCCTGCAGGGCGATCCAGGCACTCTTCTCGGTCAGCGACTCGCGCTGGCCATAGGTGAACAGCGGCAGCTGCAGATCGGCGGCGGGCAACTTGGTCATGCGCAGACTCCTTGTACGACAGGGCAGATCCGGACGGAATGCCGGTATCGCGCCATGGTAGTGGTGTGCAGCAGCGGCATGACATCGGACGGCGGCACTTTCCCATGTAGGAAAAGAGGAAACCGTAAATAATTTGGGCGACAAGCCGTCGGCCACCGGAGCATCCCCGGGCCGGAGCAGCCCGGGGATCCTGCCATCGACGCTCAGCCCAGATGCAACGTCAGCAATTCCACCGGCAGGCTGCCCAGGATCTCGGCCACCGCGATGCTGCCCCCGCGTTCGCCATCGGCCATGGCACACTCCTCCAGCCCGCCCTGCCCGCTGGTGAGCACGCTGCGCCACTGGCGCAAGCCACTGCCCGCGTGTGACAACACCTGCGGAAGCGTGATGCGGGTATCGCCCCAGGCCTCTGCCGAGACCAGCGGCAAGGCTTCTTCCCGTCGCCCTTCAAAGGACAGCAGATGTCCCGCCAGACGGGTGCAAATCACCAGCGACGCCTCGATCCCGTGCTCGTCGCCGTCCTTGCCCGGCAGCAGCCGCGCAAAGGCGATCACGTGGCGCGCCAGCTTGCCGTGCGTGCTCAGCGGCAGGTACTGGCCGCGTGCGAACAACTCCGCATGATCGCGCCGGTACTGCAGCACCGCGTGGATCAATTGCTGCTTGGCGCTGCCACTCTGCCAGTCGCGCAGGGAGACGGGACGGCTGACGGCATCGGCCAGGCGCCGCTCACGCAGGGCGAAATCGACCGGACGGCGATTGTCCGGATCCACCATGCTCAGGTCCCACAGTTCACTGCCCTGGTAGAAATCGGGCACACCCGGCGAGCTCAGTTTGAGCATCGTCTGCGACAGGCTGTTGACTGCGCCCAGCGGAGCCAGCCGCCGCACGAAATCTTCCAGCTCGGTGAGGAAAGGATGATGACGCGGATCGAGCCCCGGATCACACAGCAACGCCCGCGTAAAGCGCTCGCAGGCCGCCTCATACTCGGTTTGCGGCACCACCCAGTCACTGCGGCGCTTGGCTTCGCGCAGGGCCTTGCGCTGCCAGGCGATGACACGCTCGGCCAGTTCCCCCAGTGCGGTGAGGTCATCGTCGCCGGCACGCATGCCGTCGGGCCAGGCGCCCACCAGGGTCTGGTACAGCATGCATTCGTCGACGGCATCGATACCGCCTTGCTCGCCGGCAGTGGCCGCGACGATGGGCGCGTTCAGCTGGTGCCAGTGACGCACGACCGTGGACCACTCCTCGGCGATCTCGGACAGCGCCGCCAGGCGCATGCGGGCATCTTCGCCGCGCTTGTGGTCATGGGTTCCTGTAGCCAGGAGGCTGGCGGGGGTCTGCCCGGCGCGCCGCGCCGCCAGTTGGTGGAAGTGCGCCACCGGCAAGGCCAGATGATCCGGCTCGGCGCCGACTTCATTGCGCGAGAGCAGGCGGCCGTAGCGGTAGAAAGCGGTGTCTTCCATCGACTTGGCCGTCAGCGGCGGCGTCAGTTGCTGGAAGCGGGCGATGGCGCGCAGTTGCAGGGCGCGCCGATGCTGGTCGCGCCCATCCTGCAGCAGGTCGCCGCCCAGCCAGCCCTCCACTACGTGCAGCGTAGCATGGTCGGCCGCATGCAGGCTGGCCGCCGCCTTCTGGACGGTCTGTGCCAGCAGTTCACGCTCCCGCGCGGGCATACCCTGCGCATTCGCATAGGTGCGATACACCGGGAAATGCACCAGCAACTCGGCCACCGCACGGCGGATGGACATGAGCGTCAGGTCGCGGGTCTGGGTGGCGCTGCGGGCGAGCTGATGCAGGCACAGCGTCAAGGCGTTGAATTCGGCCGCAAAATTGCGCACCAGGAAGCTGCGCCGCGCTTCCTGCACGATGGTCGGGAAATGGCACAGTTCGCCCGGGCCGTGGCTTTGCAGTTGATCGGCCGTGACCGGCAATTCGCCGACGATGTCGCGCCAGAGTTCGTCCAGCACCGGCTCGCCTTCGCCATCGTGCAGCACCGCCGCGCACTGGTCCATGAACTCGTAGCCGGTGGTGCCGTCAAGCTGCCAGCCCGGCGGCAGGACCTCGTCACCGGCGAGGATTTTCTCGGCGATCACATAGGGCTCATGATCGGGCCGCAGGCCGCGCAAGCGCTCGCGCAGGCGCAGGCAATACGTGGCGGGATCGGTAAGGCCATCGATGTGATCCAGGCGCAGGCCATCGATGATGCCTTCGGCGTAGAGACGGAAGATCTCGGCATGCATGGCCTCGAAGACATCTTCGCGCTCTACCCGCATGCCCACCAGTTCGCTGACCTCAAAGAAGCGCCGCCAGTTGATTTCGTCGGCGGCATTGCGCCAATAGGCCAGCCGGTAGTGCTGGCGCTCCAGCAGCTGATGCATGGCGCTGCGGCCGTGCGGCTGGCTGGGCGAAAACGCGGCCAGCGCGGCATCGATGTCGGCCAGTGCATCGGGGTCGGCAGCAAGTTGGCGTAGTTGCGCGCGGGCTGCAGAGGTGCGGGCATCCTTGTCGGCCTGGGCGGGGTCGAGCGCTGCAAAGGCCGCCATCACGTCGCCCAGGCGCGCACTGCCTGCGGTCTCCAGCACGGCGGCGTAATCGGTCGGTGCAAGCGGGAAAACATTATCGTGATGCGCGATCTGCAGCTCGCCCTGTTCCGAATCGAATCGCAGGATGAGTTCGCCCGCTTCCAGTGCTTCAGCATAGGGCTGGCCGAGGAAAGGCAGCAGGACCTTGCCGGTCAGTGCGGGGTCGGGGCTGTCCCAATGGATGTCGAACCATTCGGCGTGGCGGCTGTGGCGGCCCCAGCGCAGGACGTCCTGCCACCAGGCATTGTGATGGCCCACGGCCATATGGTTGGGGACGATGTCGACCACCAGGCCCATGCCCTGCGCGTGCAGGCGCTGGTGCAGTTGCCGCAGGCCGGCTTCGCCGCCCAGTTCGGGATTGATGCGGGTAGCATCGACGACGTCGTAACCGTGGGTCGAACCGGGGCGCGCCACCAGGATGGGCGAGAGGTAGAAATGGCTGATGCCCAGGCGGTGGTAGTAATCCACCGTCGCGGCCGCCTGTTCGAAGCGGAAATCGCGGTGCAATTGCAGTCGCGCGGTGGCGCGCGGGATGCCGCTGCGCGCCGGGTAGTCTGGCGATACAAAATGGGCTGGCATCAAATCTCCTTGGCGTTGCCGCCGCGCGCACGGCGCAGACGCTCCAGCCTGGCCTTGGCGGCATAGGCGGCGAAGAGCTGCGGCGTGTCTTCGGGCAGGCGGCGGCGCCAGTTGGGGTGAGGCTCGGTCATGCCGGGCAGGTTGGGTTGCTGGGTCAGGCCCAGGATGTCTTCTACCGGGACCACGGCCAGCGGTGCCGGGGTGGCGGCCACATAGTCCAGCGCGGCGTCAACGGCGATGGCGCAATCCTCCAGCGACACCGGCAAGGTCTCCTCTGTGTCCGCGTCGATGGCCGCTGGCGCGACTTCGGGCAGCGGGCCGCTGGCATGGCCCTGCTGCACCAGCGCCTGCCAGAGCTGGCTGCGCTCTGCGCGGCGCTGTTCCTGTGCCACAGTCAAGTCCTGGCCCAGCTGGCCCAGGCGCTCGCGCCAGGCCAGGTCGGCACCCGACCACCATCCCGCTACCGTCGGCAGGTCATGCGTAGTGGTCACTGCGATCGCCTGATGCGACCAGTCCGACGGCGGCAGGAAGCCCTTCTTGTCGCGCTGGAACCAGAGCACGCGAATACCCGAAACACCGGCCTCATCGAGCACCGTATCGAAACCGGGCGGCACCGTGCCCAAGTCCTCACCGATAACCACCGTGCGATGGCGCCACGACTCCAGCGCGATCAGACGCAACAGGTCCTGCTGCGGATAGGCTACGTAGGCGCCGGCGTCGGCCTCGCGGCCTTGTGGCACCAGCCACAGGCGATTGAGGCCCAGCACGTGGTCGATGCGTACACCGCCGCCCTGGGCGAAGGTGGCGCGCAGCATGGCCAGGTAGCCACGATAGCCGGTGCGGCGCAGGGCCAGCGGCGAAAACGCGCCCAGCCCCCAGTTCTGGCCTTGCGGGGCCAGGCGATCCGGCGGCGCGCCCACGGTCAGGCCGGCGGCGATCTCCTCCTGGTGGCTCCAGGCCTGGCTGCCGCCATTGTCGGCGCCCACGGCGAGATCGGCGATCAGGCCGATGGGCATGCCCGCCTGGCGTGCATTCTCTTGCGCCTGGGCCAGTTGGCGTGCGGCCTGCCACTGCAGGAACAGGTGGAAATCGATCTCGCCCGCATGCTCGGCCGCGAAGGCCTGCATCTCGGGCGTTTCCGGATGGCGGCCGGCTTGGCCCCACTGGCGCCAGTCGCAGCAGCCGTCGACCCCTTGGCTGCTCAGGTGATGGCTGTAGGCTTCGAACAAGGCGTGAGCGCGCAATGCAGCGCCCCCGTCCAGCTGGAAAGCGGCAAAGGCCGCCTGCTGCTTCACGTCGCCTGCATGTTCCGTGCGGTACAGGGCATGGAGGCGGCGCAGCAGGGTCATGCGATGGGCCCCGGCGCGCGGCCAGTCGATCAGATTGGCTTGCTGCAGGCGCTCATGGGCGGCGATCATTTCCGAGCCGCCCTCCGCCAGCACCTGAGCCTGGGCATCGGCGCCGAGGATACCGGCCGGGTCGATCAGGAAAGGATTGAGGAACAGCCGGCTGGAAGGCGAATAAGGGCTGCTGCGGCCAGGGTCGGCGGCAAACATCGCGTGCACTGGCGACATGGCCAATGCAGCAGCCTCGTATTGCGCCGCCATCGGCGCCAGTTCGGCCAGCGCACCGAAGTGGCCGAGGCCGCCGTCGCCGTAGACCTTGCGCTCCTCCTTGAGGCTGTCGCTGCGCAGGCCGTAGACTTGCGCGGCCAGTGCCCAGCCGCGCTCGCGTCCCTGCTCCGCCAGCGCATCGGCGATGGTGTAGCAGCGCGGCGGCGCGATGGCCAGCGTCAGGATATGGCCTGCCACCAGCAGCCGGTGATAGCCCGGCACGTCGATGGCCGGCAAGCTTGGCGGCTGGGTCAGGTCGGACGAAATCAGCAGCGTCAGGCGCGCGCCGTTGTCCAGCTCCACGCGGCAGGACAAGCCATGCAGGCGCGAGTGCGCCGGCAGCTGCACCGGCTGGTGCTGCACACCGGTGAGCAGCGGCGGCAGGTAGCCCACCGCATGCTCGCGATCAAGCTGGGCCAGGCTGGTGCGGCAGTCTTCGGGACTGTCGCAGGGCAGGCCCAGTGCAGCCAGGATGGCGCGCAGGGCATCGTCCTGCACCACTTGCGGTTGGTCGTAGGCATCAATCCAGTGGACGGCGATGCCGGCACGTTCTGCCAAACGATATAAATCGTTTCCACCAGGGCGCATGCTCACCGCAGCAGGAGCGGCCGGTGCAGCCTCGCCGGCACGCTGGCGCAGTGCGGCGTTCATGCTGCACTCCCGGTCTCGCTGGTGGCGCAGGGAGGCTCTCTCAACGCCAGGATGGCATGGCCGGGGAAGCTCCCGGCAGCCAACGCCTCCAGTGCGCCGCCACTGTCGAAGAGCACGTCGGCCCCGGCAGGCTGGGCCAGGTCTTCCAGCGCTTCCTGCAATGGCGCCTCATCAAGGTTGACGGTGATGTTGAGCACGCTGCCATTGGCCAGCTGCCAGCGCGCATGGACGGCCTTGGGACCGATGGCGCGTGCACCCAGCGCCTTGGCACCGCGCAGGTAGGGCGCGATATGCAGCTTGCGGATGTGCAGCAGTTCGGCCGCTCGGCGCAGGCATGCTGCTGATCCGGGAGCCGGGCCGGGCTCGGGAATGGAGGAGACGAAAGTGGCGAAGCTGTTGGGGTCGGGAATCTGTTCCAGCAGCTTGGGATCGGCAAATTGCGGGAAACGTGAAAATTCACGGCGGCGCCCTTCCCGCACGGCCTTCACCAGCTCCTCATCGCGATGGCTGGTGAAATACAGGAAAGGCTGCACGGCGCAGAATTCTTCTCCCATGAACAGCATCGGCACCTGCGGAGCCAGCAGGATCAGGGCCTGTGCGGCATGCAGGGCCAGCGGATGCGCCAGTACCGTCAGGCGCTCGCCAAAGGCGCGATTGCCGATCTGGTCGTGGTTCTGCAGGAAGTTGACGAAGGCCGTCGGCGGCAGGTCGGCACTGGGCTCGCCGCGCGGCTCGCCCAAATACGGCGAGACCTCGCCCTGGTACACGAAACCCTGTTGCAGGCAGCGGGCCAGCTTCTCGGCCGGCGCCTCGGCGTAGGCGCTGTAATAGCCGCTATCCTCGCCGGTGAGCAGCACGTGCAGGACATGGTGGGCGTCATCGTTCCACTGCGCGTCATAGACATGGGTGGAGCGCTCGCGCACCTGGCCGATCTCGCCCACTTCAGCCTCGGCTGCAACGGCCGCGGTATAGCCCAGCAGGTGCGCGGCATTGCCGTCATGTTCCAGCACCAGGTGAACGTGACGTTCGCTGCCGATCTCGGCGCGCACGCGCTGGCCCAGGGCCACCAGCCAGCCGGGCTCGCAAATGGCGTGCACGGCATCCAGGCGCAGGCCGTCGAAACGATATTCCTGCAGCCAGTACAGGGCGTTCTGGGTAAAGAAATCCGCCACTTCAGGGCGACGGAAATCGATGGTCGCACCCCACAGCGTATTCATGTCATGGCGGAAGAAATCCGGCGCATAGCTGTGCAGGTAATTGCCGTCCGGCCCGAAGTGGTTGTAGACCACATCGAGGAAGACCATCATGCCCAGCCCGTGGGCGGTATCGATGAGGGCCTTCAACTGGTCCGGGGTGCCATAACTGGCATCGGGTGCGAACGGCAGCACGCCGTCATAGCCCCAGTTGTGGGCACCCGGGAATTCCGCCACCGGCATCAGCTCGATGGCCGTAATGCCCAGCTCGGCCAGTTCGGCCAGGCGCTGCTGGATGCCGGCAAAGCCGCCCAGTGCGCCCGGATGCAATTCGTAGAGCACGGTCTCTTCCCACGGGCGGCCCTGCCAGTTGGGGTGCTGCCAGAGGTAAGCGTCTGGATCGACCACCACGCTGGGATCGAAGACGTCACCGGCCTGCCCGCGCGAGGCCGGATCCGGCGCGATGACTTCGCCCTGCTCGCGGCTCTGGAACACGTAGCGATACAGGGCGCCCGGATCGCACTCGGTCTCCAGTACGTACCAGGCAGGTGCAGCCGGGTCCTCGGCCGTCATCGGCAGGCGGCCGCGTCCGACGATGTCCACGGCCACCGCATCGGCGCCAGGCGCCCAGACGCGAAAGCGTACCTGGCCAGATGCCGTGACCTGGGCGCCAAAGGGCAGCTTCACGGAAAAGCGGGCACTCATGCGCGTTCTCCCCATTCATTGCGTTTGATCCACTCGTTGGCTGCCAGCGGATAGATGGCCGAGGACAGGTGCAAGGGCCGGTTGGCAAATACCTGCAAGGTATGGGCCTGGACCTGAACGCTGGCGCTGCCGTCGACCCTGACCTGCCCGCTTTCGCCTTCCGGCATGCCGGTGGGCTGGGCACAGTCCAGCAGCAGGAAATACTCGCCCTCGGTGCGCGGGAAACTGAATTCGATCGGTTCGTGACCGGCATTGACGAAGATCATCAGCACATCGGGCGGCGCTTCCTGGGCCTCGCCCGGCCCTTCTGCAGCGGTACCGGCGGCGTCATGCAGGCGTGAACTGAGCTGCTTGTGCGGCTCCAGGCGCTTGCCCGCCAGTTGCAGGGTGATGGCGCGCGCCACCGGGTTGTTCCAGTCTTCACTGGTGACCGGCTGTGCCGATTCGTCGAACCAGGCTACGTCCGGCAAGCCATCGGCCACCATCTGGTTGCCATGCAGGAAGTAGCTGGCCCGCAGGACATCGAAGTCGCGCCGGATGGCGGTGACGCGGCCGACGAAGGCAGTCAGCGCGGCGCCCTCGGGCGAGCGTGCCTGTTCCCAATTGATCCAGGAGATCTCGTTGTCCTGGCAATAGGCATTGTTGTTGCCGCCCTGGCTGCGGTTGAATTCGTCACCGGCCAGCAGCATCGGCGTGCCCTGCGCCAGCAGCGTCGAGGCCAACATGGACCGCTGCACACAAGCGCGGGTGGCCTGGATGGCCGGGTCATCGGTCTCGCCTTCGGCCCCCCAGTTGTAGCTGGCGTTGTCGTTGTGGCCGTCGTTGTTGTTCTCGCCGTTGGCCTCGTTGTGCTTGCCGTTGTAGCTGACCAGGTCACGCAGCGTGAACCCATCGTGCGAAGCGATGAAGTTGACCGTGGCCCAGGGCTTGCGGCGATTGTGTTCGAACAGTTCGGCCGAGCCCATCATGCGCTGGGCAAAGCCGCCGCGCATGGCCTCGTCGCCCTTCCAGAACTTGCGCAGGTCGTCTCGGAATTTGTCATTCCACTCGCCGAAGCGCGCCGGATGATTGCCCAGCTGGTAGCCGCCGGGGCCGATATCCCACGGTTCGGAGATCAGTTTGAGTTTGGACAGCACCGGATCCTGCAGCAGCGCATCGAAGAAGCCCGAGCCCGGATCGAAGCCGTGCGGCTCGCGGCCCAAGGTGGAACCAAGATCGAAACGGAAGCCGTCGATATGGAAAGATTGCGCCCAGTAGCGCAGCGAATCCATCACCATCTGCAAGACGCGCGGATGCGACAGGTTCAGGGTATTGCCGCAGCCGGTATCGTTGATGTGATAGCGCTCCTGCCCCGGCAGCAGGCGGAAGTAGCTGGCATTGTCGAGACCACGGAAAGACAGCGTGGGTCCCAGTTCGCTGCCGCAACTGGTGTGGTTGTAGACCACGTCGAGAATCACCTCGATACCGGCGCTGTGCAGGCGGCGCACGGCCATGCGCAATTCGTTGGGGTCGCCCATGGACATGTAGGACGGTTCGGGCGCGAAATACGACAGCGTGCTGTAGCCCCAGTAATTGGACAGGCCGCGTTCGATCAGGAAGCTGTCCTGCAGGAAGGCGTGCACCGGCATCAGCTCCAGGGTCGTCACGCCCAGGCGCAGCAGGTGGTCGATGAAGGCCGGATCGGACAAGGCGGCGAAGGTGCCGCGTTCATGCGGCAGCAGGTCATCGCGCATCTTGGAGATGCCCTTGACATGGGCCTCGTAGATCACCGTCTTGTTCCATGGCACCTGTGGCAGCCGATCGTGTTCCCACACGAAGGCGTCATCGGTGACCATGGCCTTGGGCATGGCGGCGGCGCTGTCGCGGCGGTCAAAGGACAGGTCGGCGCGGGCCGAGTGCAGGCGGTAGCCATAGAGCGCATCGGTCCAGCGGACCTGGCCGACCAGGCGCTTGGCATACGGATCCAGCAGCAGCTTGTTGGGATTGAAGCGATGGCCCTTGGTGGGCTCGTAAGGACCGTGGGCACGGAAACCGTAGACCAGGCCCGGGGCTGCGCCAGGCAGGTAGCCGTGCCACACTTCATCGGTGCATTCGGGCAGCGTGATGCGCTTGAGCTCGCGCTTGCCGGAGGGGTCGAACAGGCAGAGATCCATGCGGGTGGCATTGGCCGAGAACACCGCAAAATTGACCCCCAGGCCATCGGAGCTGGCGCCCAGGGGGTAAGGCAAGCCTGGCATCAGGCGATCAGGAAAGGCGACGCTCATTATCAGGACTCTCTACGCAGGATCAGGGTGGATAGCGGGGGCAGGTTCAGTTCGATGGAAGCCGGATGGCCATGCCAGCCGAATTCCTGCACTTGCACCTGGCCCATGTTGCCGCTGTTGCTGCCGCCATAAATGGCGGCATCGGTATTGAGGACTTCGCGCCAGACACCATGATGGCCGGGCGCGATCGACGGCACGCCAATACGGTAGTTGGTGCGCGGTACCGGGGTCAGGTTGACCACGATGAGCACCGGCGGACCTTCATCGGCATAGCGGAAATACGCCAGCACGCTGTTGACGCTGTCGTCGCCCACGGCCCAGGAGAAGCCGTCGGCGCGGCAGTCGCGCTGGTGCAAGGCCGGTTCGCTGCGATACAGGTGGTTCAGGTCGCTGACCAGCTGGCGTAATTGCCGGTGACCGGCGGGATGGCCGCCGTGTTCGTCGAGCAGGTGCCAGTACGGCGACTTGTCGTGATCGAATTCGTCAGGCTGGCCGAACTCGCTGCCCATGAACAGCAGCTTCTTGCCGGGGTGCGTCCACATGAAACCGTAGTACGCGCGGACGTTGGCGAAGCGGCGCCATTCGTCGCCGGGCATCTTGTTCAACAGCGCGCGCTTGCCGTGGACCACCTCATCGTGCGATATCGGCAAGATGAAGTTTTCCGAGAATCCATATAGCAAACCGAATGTCATGTCGTGATGGTGATAACGACGGAACAGCGGGTCATGCTGCATGTAGCGCAGGGTGTCGTTCATCCAGCCCATGTTCCACTTGTAGCTGAAACCGAGCCCGTGGTGGTCGGCTTCATGCTTGACTTCCGAGGTCACGCCCGGCCAGGAGGTGGATTCCTCGGCGATCATCAGTACGCCCGGGCAGCGCTGGGCCACGACGGTATTGAGTTCGCGCAGGAAGGCCACGGCCTCCAGGTTTTCGCGCCCACCGTGGATGTTGGGCACCCACTCGCCCGACTTGCGGCTGTAGTCGCGGTAAAGCATCGAGGCCACCGCATCGACCCGCAGGCCATCGATATGGAAATGCTCGATCCATTCCAGGGCACTGGCGATGAGGAAACCGCGCACTTCATTGCGGCCGAGGTTGAAGATCAGCGTATTCCAGTCCTGATGGAAGCCTTCGCGAGGATCGGCGTGTTCGTAAAGGGCGGTGCCGTCGAATTGCGCCAGGCCATGCTGGTCGCTGGGGAAATGCGCCGGCACCCAATCCAGCAGGACACCGATACCGGCCTGGTGGCAGCGGTCGACGAAGGCGGCAAAACGCTCCGGTTTGCCGAAGCGGGCACTGGGCGCAAACATGCTGATGGGCTGGTAGCCCCAGGAACCGCCAAAGGGGTGTTCCATCACCGGCATCAGTTCGATATGGGTGAAGCCCATGCCGACCACGTAAGGGATCAGTTGATCGGCCAGCTCATCCCAGCTCAGGTTGCGGTGTGCCTGCTCGGGCACGCGGCGCCAGGAGGCAGGATGCAGTTCATAGATGGACATCGGCGCCGACAGCGACTGGCGCTGCGCACGCTCGGCCATCCACTGCTGGTCTTGCCACAGGTAAGGACGGGCATCGGCGACCACCGAAGCGGTGGCCGGCGGGGGTTCGGTCGCGCGCGCGACAGGGTCGGCCTTGAGCGGCAGCAGCACGCCATCGCGACCCTGGATCTCGTATTTGTAAACATCGCCGGGACCGATACGCGGAATGAACAGCTCCCACACGCCGGACTCGTGGCGCAGGCGCATGACGTGACGACGGCCGTCCCACTGGTTGAAGTCGCCCACCACGGAAACGCGCTCGGCATTCGGCGCCCATACCGCGAAGCGCGTGCCGGGGACGCCGTCCATCTCCATCGGACGTGCGCCCAGGCAATCGGCGAGCTGGCGGTGGCGGCCTTCGCGCAGCAGGTGCAGGTCGAGTTCCCCGAGCAGGAGGCCAAAGGCATAGGGGTCTTCCGTGCTTTGTACGCTGCGGCTGCCGTCCGGGATCGCCCAGTCCACTTCAAGCACATAGGGCACTTGATGGCGGCGCTGATCGAGACCAGTGGCCACGCCACTGAAGAAGCCGCTGGGCTGGCCATGCAACTCGAACTGCTGCAATTCGCCCAGCAACGCGCCACTGTGGCGGCAGCGCACTCGCACCGCCGCCGCACCAGGATGGAAAGCGCGGATGGAGGACACGCCGCTGGACTGGCTGGCATAGCGCGGGCCGAGCAAGCCGAAGGGCTGCGTCAGGCGGCCGGCCAGCAAGGCTTCGAGCAGGCCCTGCTCTTCAAAGGAAAGGGACAAGGCAGTTTGTTCCGGGAAATCAGTGGGATGAGAGGGGGAAGACGGTTGCGCCGAAGCGGAACCGGGGGGCGCCGAGCTGGCGTCGGAAGCCTCTTCCATGGACTTCGTGGAAGCCCTGTACGCCGTGACAGACATGCCGGACATGCACACTCCTGTTGTTGTTATCGGGTTGATCGAAATGGCGCAAAACAGAGCGCAAAACAGTGAACAGTGAAATCAAAAACCGGTGCAAAAACCGGCGCGTTGCAGCGGCGCGCCGGCAAACACCTCCACTGCCCGGTCCACATGGACCGGGTGAGGATCAGATCGGAATAGCGCGCAGGCCAGGCGCTCAGCAGGCCCGCGCAGGTGTCGCTCAGGCGGCGGCCACTGACACCGGTACGCCCACTACCCCCGCGAGTGCCGCAGCAATGGCGGCAGCCGGACTGACCGCGCGCTCATGCTGTGCATGGGCCTGAGCGGCGGGCCGTTCGACGGCCGGCGGACGTGGCGCGAACAGCGGACGCACTGCCATGTCGGCCACGTGGGCATAGGCCTCGATGTAGGCGCGGGTCGGGCCGGCCCAGTCGCAGTCGATGCTCATGGCGTTGCGCTGCACGCTCTGCCAGCGCTCGGTGTCGCTGTAGAGCGCGAAGGCGCGCGCCACTGCATGCTGCATGTCGGCGGCAGTCTCGCCCTCGAAGAGCACACCGGTGGCGTGCTGCGGATCGAGATCGGCATCGCACACGGTATCGACCAGGCCACCCACGCGCGAGCCGATGGGGACGGCGCCGTAGCGCATCGCGTACAGCGGCGTGAGGCCGAAGGGTTCGAAACGGGTCGGGTGCAGCAGCATGTCGCTGCCGGCATGCAGGGCATGCGCACGACGCTCGTCGTAGCCGATATGCACGGCGATGCGGCCGCGATAGCGCTCGGCCAGCTCGAGGAAGGCTGCTTCGTAATCGTGGTCGCCGCATCCCAGGATCACCACCTGCAGGCGCGGATGGCGTGCCATGATGCCGGGCAGCGCTTCGATGACGACGTCGGCCATCTTCTGGTGCGAGATGCGCGAACCCAGGCCCATGACGGGCGCAAAGGGATCGACCGGCAAGCCGAAGAGCTTCTGCAGGTCACGCTTGCAGGCGGCCTTGCCCTTCATGTTGCCGACGCTGAAGTTGCGGGCGATCAGCGGATCATCCGCAGGATTCCAGAGTTCGGCATCGATGGCATTGGGGATGGCGCGCAGGTCCAGCTTGCGGAAGGACAGAATACCGTCCATGCCGCAGCCGAAGCGCGGGGTCATGATCTCATGCGCATAATTTTTGCTGACGGTGGAAACGCAGTCGGAGAAGCGGATACCCGCCTTGAGGAAGGACAGCTTGCCCCAATACTCGACGCCGTCACCGGTCAGCAGATGCTGTGGAATGCCGATCTGCTCGGCCGACTCCAGCGCAAAATTGCCCTGGAAGGCCAGATTGTGAATGGTCAGCATGGTGCCGACATGATCCAGGCCGCGCAACTTCAGCAGGCAGGGAATCAGCCCGGCATGCCAGTCGTTGGCGTGTACCACATGCGGTACCGGCAGGCTGGTCTCGCCGGCGCAGATGGCTACGGCCGCGTGCGACAGGTCGGCGAAGCACAGCGCGTTGTCGCTGAACTCGACGCCATCGGTATCGACGTAGGGATTGGCACCGCGCTGGCGGAAGCGCGCCGTATCCAGCAGCAGCGCCGGCACGTCGGTGCCGGGAATGGTGCCGCGCAAGAGCCGGCCGGCGCCCCCGGGCAGACCGTGCTTCAAGCCGATCTGTACCGTGTCGCCGAGGTTGCGCACCGCCTCCGGATAGGCGGGCATGAGGATGCTGGCATCGATGCCGACTTTGCGCAGCGATACCGCCAGCGCCGTAATCACGTCGGCCAGGCCACCGGTCTTGACCAGCGGTACGGCCTCTGAGCTGACTAACAGAACTCGAGCTTGCAAGATGGACCCCTAATGTGTGAAAGCACCTGAGATGGAAAGCACTCTTGGCTCGTCGCATCGCATGGGTTTTCGTCCTGGCCGCCGCTTGATCTGCTGGCCAAGGCGAAAACTTGTCCTTGTTTTTATGTGGACTGGACAGTCTTTTGAGCGCCGATGATTACGTTATACGGACCAGTTGAGCCGCTCACTATCGGACAGCGGCCTGAGATGGCGTAGGATGAATCCTACTGTTGCAGCGCGGCGAAAATGCCCGGGCGGGAGCCCGGCAGAATGAAAGAAAAAAACAAAAGGCCGGCACCCATTTGCCGGCCTGCGTTGATCGGTCACGGTAGAGCTGGCTACGTTGCGCTGCCAGATGAGCTGCAGAAATTGCCAAATGATTTCTCAATTTCGCAAGGTGGTCAGCCGATACGGCATGACCTGGCCATCATATGGCGGAGTTCACTGCGCACCGCCATGCCTCATCCGTGGCAACCGCTTGCGAGAGAACGCTTCAGGTCTCGACGCGGAAGCCAATCTTCAGACCGACCTGAAAATGGCCGATGCTGCCATTTTCCACATGGCCACGGCACTGCGTAACTTCGAACCAGTCCACGTTCTTGACGGTCTTGACGACGTCGGCGAGGGCGTTGCGGATGGCGTCATCAGTGCCGTTGGGCGAACTGCCGACCACTTCGATGATCTTGTAGGTGCTGGAATTATCTTGCTTGCGCTCGGTCATGGAGACTCCTTCCGGTAAGGTTGGCTCATCCGAGGATGAGGCGAACGCATAGGCTAGACCCTCGCTTCGGCGATTGGCATCGGCCAATGCCAGCAGCTTGCGTAGGACAGCACGCGATGAGCTGATCGCACAGCCGCAAAGGCGTCCGCGTTATTTTTGCTCCGCAGCAAACTCCTCCCCTGCCGCGCTCCTCATTGCTGCCACACAAGGATTGCCAGGCTTCAACACTGCGCGTCTTCCTACAAAAATTTAAGCCGCCCGATACCTGTTGCAGCGCACCCAAACCGGCTAATATTGCATCATCTGGCTTGCCAAAACGTTCATATCACGCATGGCTGCCCTGCCCGCCCGGCAGCATTACCGGCGGGCCTGCACGAGATTTTCATCGCTTGGAGATCATCATGTCGCAACTCAACCCCGGCCTTATCGCCCCTGCTCCCGCAGGCAACCCCGTGAAGGTCATCAGCGCACCGCCTGAAGACCTGCAACATGTCAATGACGACGCCGCTGCGGCCCGCAACCTGACTGCCATCCGCATTCGCGGCCAGCTGGCGGAGTTGGACGCGGAACGTCAACCGTCCTGAGTGTCTCCTCAGGTGGGGCGTGAGGCCTGAAACTTCATGCCCGTTACGGCCGGAATCATGATGGGCGCCTGCCCTGAGCGATTCCGGCCGTTTTCTCTTCTTTTCCTTCATCCGCCCGGAAACCGCCGTCCCGTGGCTACCTCAACCCGAGGCGCCTGGCCAGCCGGTTGAGATTGGCCCGGTCCAGGCCCAGCTCACGGGCAGTAGCGGCGAGATTTCCCTCATTCCGCGCCAGCGCTTCCCCCACCAGCTTGCGTTCGAAACGTTCCACGGCTTCGCGCAACCCTTCGCCTGCCGGCCCTGGTTCAGGCTGCGCGAGCGTATCTGCCTCGCGCGCCGGCGCCGATGCCACGGCGGGCGGATGCTCCAGCTCCAGCGCTGCGGCATCAAGCGTCAGGATGCTCGGCCGCGCCGGCTGCGCGGCCAACGCCCGCAAGGAGCTGCGGCCGACCAGGTGTTCCAGTTCGCGGATGTTGCCGGGCCAGTCATAGTCCAGCAGCGCGCGCTGCGCATCGGCTGAGAGGCGCAGGCTGGACAGGCCCAGCCGTGCCCGGTTCTGCTCCAGGAAATAGCCCGCCAGCAGCAATACGTCACGCCCGCGCTCGCGCAGCGGTGGCACGCGGATCGGGAAGACCGAGAGCCGATGATAGAAATCCGCCCGGAAATGGCCGCGCTTGACCTCCTCGGCCAGGTCGCGGTTGGTGGCGGCGATCAGGCGCACGTCCACGCGGTGCTCCCGGTCCGAGCCGACGCGCTGCAACTGTCCGCTCTGCAGCACCCGCAGCAGCTTGGCCTGCACCGCCAGTGGCAACTCGCCCACTTCATCCAGGAACAGCGTGCCGCCATCGGCCATCTCGAACTTGCCGCGCCGGTCTGCGACGGCGCCCGAGAAAGCGCCGCGCACGTGGCCGAACAATTCACTTTCGACCAGGGTATCGGGCAAGGCCGCGCAATTGAGGCTGATCATGGGCTTGTGGGCGCGGGGTGAGGCGGCATGCAGGGCATGGGCCACCAGTTCCTTGCCGGTACCGGTTTCGCCGGTGACCAGGACCGTCATGTCGCTGGGAGCGGCCATGCGGATCTCGTCCATCAGTTGCCGCTGGGCCTGGCTCTGCCCGATCAGTTCGCGCTTGCCCTGGCTTTCCTCCAAGCCCAGCCGGTAGGCCTCGGCACGCTGGCGCGCCTGTTCTCCGGCTTGTGCCAGGTCGTCGATGCGTTCGGCCACGTTGACCGTGGCCGCCGCCAGGGCAGCAAAGGCCTGCAGCGAGGCCATGTCCACCCCGTCAAAGCGCCCCTCCCCCAAGGCATCGAGCGTGACCAGCCCCCACGGACGGCCATTGACGGACAGCGCGCAGCCCATGCAGTCGTGCACCTCCAGCGCGCCGGAGTGGACGTCATTCAAGCCGTCGACCAGCCCGTCGTAGGGATCCGGCAGGCTCGAATCGGCAGGAAAGCGGGTCGGTGCGGCATTGGCCAGCAGGACCCCGAAGCGCGGATGGTCGGCGATGCGAAAGCGCCGGCCTAGGGTATCGCTGGAGAGGCCGTCGATGGCCAGCGGCACCAGCAGATCCCCTTCCAGGCGCAGCAGCGCGGCCGCGTCGCAGGGAAACAGCGTGCGCAAGGTCTGCAGCAGGCGCCGGTAGCGCTCCCGGTCATCGATCTGGCGCGAGAGGTCGGCCACCAGCGGCAGCAAGGCATCGAGCAGGGCTTTTGAAGTCATTTTGACTCCATCTAATGAAAATAAAAGTCATTATGACATAGGTCATATGCACACGGATCATCAGCAAGTCATTGATTTTATTGGTTTCTACGCGTGGCACGCCTTTTGTAATAAGGAGGGTACCCGGATCCACCGGCCCATCCACTCTCCAGAAAGGTCCAGCATGCTTACCGATGCCCAACTCGCCATCGTCAAATCCACCGTCCCCCTGCTCGAATCGGGCGGCGAGGCGCTGACCACGCATTTCTACAAGATGCTCATGCGCGACTATCCGCAGGTGCATCCCCTGTTCAACCGCGCGCACCAGGCCAGCGGCGACCAGCCGCGGGCGCTGGCCCATGGCGTGCTGATGTACGCCCGCCACATCGATCGCCTGGAAGCCATGGGTCCGCTGGCCGCGCAGATCATCAACAAGCACGTGGCCGTGCAGGTGCTGCCCGAGCACTACCCCATGGTCGGCGACTGCCTGCTGCGCGCCATCCGTGAAGTGCTGGGCGCCGAGATCGCCACCGATGCCGTCATCGATGCCTGGGCGGCTGCCTATGGCCAGCTGGCCGAGATCCTCATCGGCGCCGAACGCCAGCAATACGACGCCAAGGCCGCCGCACCGGGCGGCTGGCGCGGGGCGCGCAATTTCGTGGTCACGCGCAAGGAGGCCGAAAGCGAAGAGATCACTTCCTTCTATTTCATGCCCCAGGACGGTGGCGCGCTGCTGGACTTCGAGCCGGGCCAGTACATCGGCCTGCGCATGGTGGTGGACGGGCTGGAACAGCGCCGCCAGTACTCGCTGTCGGCCCCGCTGCGCCAGGACGGCCAGCCGCTGCAATACCGCATCAGCGTCAAGCGTGAAGCCCAGGGCAAGGTCTCGCGCCATCTGCACGATGAGATCCACGTGGGTTCGGTGGTGGAACTGTTCCCGCCCTCGGGCGACTTCACCCTCACAGGCAGCGACAAGCCGCTGGTGCTCATCAGCGGCGGCGTGGGCATCACCCCGATGATGACCATGCTGGCCGCAGCTTTGCCGACCGGCCGTCCGGTGCACTTCATCCATGCAGCGCGCCATGGTGGCGTGCATGCCTTCCGTGGCCAGGTGGAAGAGCTGGCGGCCCGGCATCCGCAACTGCATCCGCACTTCTGCTATGAGCAGGCCCGTGCTGCCGACCCGGCCCCGCACGCTACCGGTTTCATCAATCCGGCGCTGCTGGCGCAATGGCTGCCGGCGACCCGCGATGTGGACGCCTACTTCGTCGGCCCCAAGCCCTTCATGAAAGCCATCAAGCGTGCGCTCGCCGATCTCGGCATCCCGGCCGCACAGAGCCGATATGAATTTTTCGGCCCCGCAGCCGCACTGGAATGAGCTTTGGGCTCCCCTCTTTGCACTGGAACAGGAAGCATCATGAATCTGGACAAATATCGCCGCGAACACGCCGACATCATCGGCCACGTCAGCACCCTGCGCACGCTGTGCGCCAACGGCATCGCCGAAGAGGCGCCAGCGATTGCCCGTGAAGTCATCGCCATGAGCTCGGTCATCAAGCTGCACCTGTCGGTGGAGGACCGCTATCTCTATCCTTCCATGCAGCAGGCCGCACCCGCCCTGGCCGCCAAGGCCAGGCTTTATCAGGAAGAGATGAAGGAAATTTCAGCCCAGTACGGCCAGTTCTCGCGGCGCTGGAATGACGCGCAATCCATTGCCGAGCAGCCTGAAGCCTTCCGTGCTGACGCTAATCGCGTCCTGAGATTGCTGTTCGACCGCATCGGGCGCGAGAACCGTGATTTCTATCCGATGGTGGAAGCCGCCTGAACCTGTTGAACGACCGGCAGGTGGGCCCTGTGTCCGCCTGGCCGGGCCTCAAAACGCGCCGCGAAAACCATTTATAACATTTGCAGATCGATTTCTGACCAATCCATCCTGAATTGATCTTCGACAAGTTTTCCGCAATGCAGCAAATGCTATGCTGAGCGCTCCCCCTCCTCCGCCGAAAGACCGCCATGAGCGAAAAACTGAGCGCCGAGCGCCACACTCCCGATGAACTGACCCAGGAACTGGAAGCACTGGACCTGGAGATCGTCCGCTGCGCCGTGATCTGCCAGGTACGCCTGTTTGATCCGGGCGTACTGAACCAGGTGATGGACAACAACGAGCTGGTCTGCGGCCAGGCTCATCCGACCGCTTTCCAGAGCCTGCGCGGGCTGCTCTACCTGCATTTCGACATGCATCGCCAGCTGGCGCAGACCTATGGCGCCGACGATGCCGAACACATCATCCAGCGCGTGCATGAACATTTGCGCCCGCGCATCGGCGAGCAATTGGGCTCGCTGTTCGACGCCGGCCGGCATCCGCGCTGATCAGGCCACCAGCCGCTCGCCCAGGCTGTTGCCAGCGGCGAAATCATTCAGGTTGGCGATGGTGGTCTGCATGATCTGGCCGATGGCCTCCTCGGTGAAGAAGGCCTGGTGACCGGTGACGATCACATTGGGAAAGGACACCAGGCGCTGGATCACGTCGTCGGTGATGATGGTCGAGGACAGGTCCTGGAAGAACAGGCTGGCCTCCTGTTCATAGACATCGATGGCCAGGCCGCGCAGGTGGCCGCTCTTCAAGGCCGCAATCACAGCCTCGGTATCGACCAGCCCGCCCCGGCTGGTATTGACCAGAATACAGCCAGGCTTGATGCCGGCCAGGGTCTGGGCATTGACCAGGTAGCGCGTGGCGTCGGTCAGCGGGCAATGCAGCGAGATCACGTCGCTGGCGGCAAAGAGTTCATCCCGGCTGACGTAGCGCCCGCCCAGCGCCTCGAATTCGGGATTGCGATGCACGTCGCTGCCCAGCACCGTGCAGCCGAACCCGGCCATGATGCGGGCGAACAGCGCGCCGATCTTGCCGGTGCCGATCACCCCCACGGTCTTGCCGTGCAGGTCGAAACCCATCAATCCTTCCAGCTCGAAATTGCCTTCGCGCGTGCGCATGCTGGCGCGCGCTATTTTGCGGTTCACCGCCAGCAGCAGGCCTGCGGCAAACTCGGCCACCGAGTAAGGTGAATAATCGGCCACGCGTGCCACCGTGATGCCCAGCCGCCGTGCGGCTTGCGTATCGATGTGATTGAAGCCCGTAGAACGGGTGGTGACGAAACGCACCCCGAGCGCGGCCAGGCGTTCCAGCACGGCGGCACCCAGGTCGTCATTGACGAAGGCGGCCACGGCCTGGCAGCCACCGGCCAACTGTGCGGTGGCGATATCGAGGCGATCCTGCAGGAATACCAGTTCATGGGCTGCCCCGCAGGCGGCATTGGCGCGGGTGAGCAGGGTCTGGTCGTAGCGGCGGGCGCTGAAGACGGCGGTTTTCATACGAACCTTTCATGGATGAGCAGTGCGGCGTGAAGTCATGCGCAATGCCGCATTGCACCATAATTCACTCCGGATCGCCTTGATACACCGCAGCTTGTCATGCGAACAGCTTTTTGCGACGGGAATGGGCGCTGAAGCTTTCATCCAGCTATCGAAAAAACCGATATTTGCTTGCGCAGTGCCGCAAGTGGGTCTCATGGAACACTTTCGAGCATAGAATCGGCGGCGCAATAGCTGTCCCCACAAAAAAGATCCTGACACAAGCTGCCGCATGGCAGATCGAGACAGGCGCAAGACCGGAATCAACACGGTCCGCCCAACAGATAACGAGGCACATATCATGACGACATCCACTTCTTCGCAATCGAAGTTTTCCACCGTGCTGCGGGTCACCAGCGGCAACTTCATGGAAATGTTCGATTTCTTCCTGTTCGGTTTCTACGCGACCCACATCTCGAAGGCCTTCTTCCCCAGCGACAACGAGTTTGCCTCGCTGATGCTGACCTTCATGACCTTCGGCGCCGGCTTCCTGATGCGTCCGCTGGGCGCCATCATCCTGGGCGCCTATGTCGACCGCGTCGGCCGCCGCCAGGGCCTCATCGTGACCCTGGCGCTGATGGCACTGGGCACGATGCTCATCGCCTTCGTCCCCTCCTACGCCACCATCGGCGTGCTGGCCCCGTTACTGGTGCTCATCGGCCGCCTGCTGCAAGGCTTCTCGGCCGGTGTGGAACTGGGCGGCGTGTCGGTCTACCTGGCCGAAATGGCCACGCCCGGCAACAAGGGTTTCTATGTGAGCTGGCAGTCGGCCAGCCAGCAGGTGGCCATCATCGTGGCCGCAGCCATCGGCTATGCACTCTCGACCAACCTGACACCGGCCCAGGTCGGTGACTGGGGCTGGCGCGTGCCCTTCTTCATCGGCTGCATGATCGTGCCGGTGCTGTTCGTGATCCGCCGCTCGCTGCAGGAAACCGAAGAGTTCATGCGCCGCAAGCATCGTCCGAGCACGGGCCAGATCTTCCGGTCGATGATCGAGAACTGGAAGCTGGTCATTGCCGGCATGATGCTGGTGTCGATGACCACCGTGTCGTTCTACCTGATCACGGTCTACACCCCGACCTTCGGCAAGAACGTGCTGAAGCTCTCCACCGAGGCCAGCCTGATCGTGACCTTGTGCGTGGGCCTGTCCAACTTCATCTGGCTGCCCATCATGGGCGCGCTGTCGGACCGCATCGGCCGTCGCCCGATCCTGGTGACCTTCACCGTCCTGACCATCCTGACCGCCTATCCGGCCGTGAACTGGCTGGTGCATGACGCCAGCTTCGCCAAGATGCTGATCGTCGAACTGTGGCTGTCCTTCCTGTACGCCAGCTACAACGGCGCCATGGTGGTGGCCCTGACCGAAGTGATGCCGGCCGACGTGCGCACCGCCGGCTTCTCGCTGGCCTACAGCCTGGCTACCGCCGTCTTCGGCGGCTTCACCCCGGCCATTGCGACCGGCCTGATCGAAATCACCCACGACAAGGCTGCTCCAGGGCTCTGGATGAGCACGGCGGCCGTGTGCGGTCTGATCGCCACCCTGATCCTGTATCGCAACAAGGCGGCACGGCAGGCAGTGACAGCCTGAGACAGGTTCTTGTACTAGCTATTGGGATGGGCCGCAGAAATGCGGCCCTTTTTTGTTTGGTCAGCGTCCGTGATCGAACCCGAGATTCTCAGGTAGTCCTGATTTCTTCAAGCAGACCGGGATGGCGATCCAGCAGCCTGAAGAGCTTCACCAGTGAAAGCGGCGGCTTGGCCTTCCCGTTCTCGTAGCGGGAAAAGGCATTGACGCCGCCGCCGAACAACTCGGCGGCCTCACGCTGGTCCAGATCAAGCTTGCGTCTGACCCGCGTGATATAGGCCGGGTCGACATAGGTGGCGTTGACCGTGCGCTGAAATTTGCCGATTTGTGCACTGTAGCGGTCGCCATGTTCACGATCGAGCAGGACTTCGCCACAGGCCGGACAGAAATCTCCCGTCACTGCTTCAATGAGGGTGCTCTGCCCTTTGTAGGTGTAGGGCAGATTGCGCGTTTCGTGGACCAGCTCAGCTGCACCGCAGCAAGGACATTTCATTTCATAGCTCCTTGAAGGAAACGACAAGCACATCATCCACCACGCTCAGCTTGAGATACACCTTGACGCCGCTGGCAAGCCGAGGGTGGTAAACATCCTGCCAGATGCGATGGTCGGCGTGCGTGGTCATGCTTTTATGGAAATCACGGACGGACAGCCCGAGAATCACCGCACAGATGCCTTCCAGATCGTCGATGCCGCAAGCCCGCGCACCCTGAAAGGCCGTAGCGGTCACCCTCACCCTACCGGACTCGATCAACGACCTGAGCAGGGGCAGCTTGCAATGTGCGGTGTGCTTCTCCATCGGAATTCTAACCTGTCAGGTGATTAAACCAAATAGGTTAAAAGATTCCACGGAAGGAACAAACGCGGCGGCTCACATCCAAGCCAAAAGTAAAAATTTCTTCAACTCTTATAGATGAGTTGAAGCGCTTTATTGGAATAGGCCGCAGATTTGCCGCCCCTTTCTTACGGGCTGCTGGAGAAATGCTGCTTGCTTAACGTACCGACGCGAGGGGCAAGAACAGCGTAAGCGGTGCATCCTGGAGGGAGATGAAACCATGATGGCGATAAAAGGCTGACGCTTGCGGGTCCTTGGCATCAACCACGAGAACCGCGCCCGGTATCTCCGCCGCGACGGCCCGGCGCAATGCATTGACCAGCAAAGCGCCACCGAGACCCCGGCCCTTGAACTCCCGGTCGACCGCAAGACGTCCGAGACGGATGGCGGGAATGGCGCCATAGCGAGGCAACTTGCGCCGCAGCTCATCGGACAGGCCCGCCAGCGGCACGCTGGCGCTGGCCAGCGTGTAATAGCCGGCCACCCGCTGATCGTCGTCCACTGCGACCAAGCAGGCAGCTACGCGACGCCGGACGTCCTGGGTCACCTGTTCGCGCAAATAGCGGTTCAAGGCAGGCGTGCCGCAGTCGAAGCGGCTACGGTCGTGAAGGGCGGGATCGAGCGCCGTCACGAGCAACGGCGGGCGCGTCATTCTTCTCTGCGCAGCAACTTGTCATGACGCGCCATGGCGCGCTGCAGTGCCGCCGAAGGTGGTGGCGGAGCCAGAAGCGCCTCGGCAAAGCGCTGCTGGTCCTGCAAGGACAAACGGATGACTTCGGCCTGCTCGACCGCCTTCTGCGCCGCTTCCTGGACGGCAGCGACGACAAAGTCGGTCAAGGTGCGTCCTTCAATCTCGGCGGCACGTTTGAGCAATTGCTGAAGCTCCGGGCTGATCCGGGCTTCCAGTCGAGCAGTGGCGACAGCTGGCGTCATGCGTTTTCCCATGAAATGAATTGTACGGCATTTTGCCGGACACCGACAAAAAGTGTGTCCACGACAATAGCAGAGTCATGCCAAGGCATTGAGAACGGGGCAGCAATCCTTGGAAAAGCAAAAATTTCTTCAAGTCTTATATAAGAGTTGAAGCATTTCGCCCCGCTTAGGAGTAAACTACTGCTGTTTTTTGCCGCGGCCTTCTGGCAGCAGTACGCCAGCCATGCCGCCCCGGGAGACGAATTTCCACGCAGCACAGCCGACAAGGAGGTGGCGCCAGCCCAGGCCGACAGAGCCAGGGCGGTCCATCCGGCGCTGCGGGGATCGCACCAACGCACATCAACACACCAACGCAAGGACATCATCGTGACTACTGGCAAACCGACCATCATCTATACGCTGACCGACGAGGCACCCTATCTGGCGACCCACTCGCTCTTGCCCATCGTCAAGAAGTTCACCGCCGCGGCTGGCATCGACGTCGTCGAAAGCGATATCTCGGTGGCTGCGCGTATCCTGGCTGAATTCCCGGAGTACCTCACCGATGAACAGAAAGTCCCCGACAACCTGGCCGCACTGGGCGCACTGACCCAGAGCCCCGACGCCAACATCATCAAGCTGCCCAACATCAGCGCCTCGATCCTGCAGCTGCAAGCGGCCATCCGCGAACTGCAAGCACGCGGCTACAAGCTGCCGGACTATCCGGAAAACCCGAGCACCGAAGAAGAAAAGGCCCTGCAAAAGCGCTACGCCAAGGTCACCGGCAGCGCCGTGAACCCGGTGCTGCGCGAAGGCAACTCCGACCGCCGCGCGCCCAACGCCGTCAAGAACTACGCCCGCAAGCACCCGCACTCGATGGCCAAGTGGTCCATGGCCTCGCGTACCCACGTGGCGCACATGCACGGCGGCGACTTCTACGCCGGCGAAAAGAGCCTGACCCTGGACAAGGCCGTGGACGTCAAGATGGACCTGGTCACCAAGTCCGGCGAAACCATCGTCCTGAAGCCGAAGATCTCGCTGCAAGCCGGTGAAATCATCGACAGCATGTTCATGAGCAAGCAGGCACTGTGTGCCTACTACGAAGAGCAGATGCAGGACGCCTTCGACACCGACCTGCTGCTGTCGGTGCACGTCAAGGCCACCATGATGAAGGTCTCGCACCCGATCGTCTTCGGCCACGCCGTGCGCACCTACTACAAGGACACCTTCACCAAGCACGCCAAGCTGTTCGCCGAAATCGGCGTGAACCCGAACAACGGCATGTCCGGCGTCTACGAGAAGATCAACACCCTGCCCGAAGACAAGAAGACCGAAGTCCTGGCCGACCTGAAGGCCGATGAAGCCAAGCGCCCGCGCCTGGCCATGGTGGATTCCGCCAAGGGCATCACCAACCTGCACGCCCCCAACGACGTGATCGTTGATGCCTCCATGCCGGCCATGATCCGCGCTGGCGGCAAGATGTGGAACGCTGCCGGCAAGACCGAAGACACCAAGGCCCTGCTGCCGGAATCGACCTTCGCCCGCATCTACCAGGAAATCATCAACTTCTGCAAGACCAACGGCGCCTTCGACCCGACCACCATGGGCACCGTGCCCAACGTCGGCCTGATGGCCCAGAAGGCCGAAGAATACGGTTCGCACGACAAGACCTTCGAAATCGCCCAGGCCGGCGTGGCGCGCATCGTCACCCTGGATGGCCAGGTGCTGCTGGAGCAGAACGTGGAAGAAGGCGACATCTGGCGCATGTGCCAGGTCAAGGACGCCGCCGTGCGTGACTGGGTCAAGCTGGCCGTGACCCGTGCCCGTCTGTCCGGCATGCCGGCCGTCTTCTGGCTGGACCCGTACCGTCCGCACGAAGCCGAACTGATCAAGAAGGTCAACACCTACCTGAAGGATCACGACCTGACCGGTGCCGACATCCAGATCATGTCGCAAGTGCGCGCCATGCGTTACACCCTGGAACGCGTCATCCGCGGCCTGGACACCATCTCGGTGACCGGCAACATCCTGCGCGACTACCTGACCGACCTGTTCCCCATCATGGAACTGGGCACCTCGGCCAAGATGCTGTCGATCGTCCCGCTCATGGCCGGTGGCGGCATGTTCGAAACCGGTGCCGGCGGCTCGGCCCCCAAGCACGTGCAACAGCTGGTCGGTGAAAACCACCTGCGCTGGGATTCGCTGGGTGAATTCCTGGCCCTGGCCGTCTCCATCGAAGACGTGGGCATCAAGACCGGCAACGCCCGCGCCAAGATCCTGGCCAAGACCCTGGACGCTGCCACCGGCAAGCTGCTGGACAACAACAAGTCGCCTTCGACCAAGACCGGCGAGCTGGACAACCGTGGCAGCCACTTCTACCTGGCCCTGTACTGGGCCCAGGAACTGGCCGCCCAGAAGGACGATGCCGAACTGGCCAAGCAGTTCGCCCCGCTGGCCAAGGCACTGTCCGAGAACGAGCAGAAGATCGTCGAAGAACTGAACTCGGTGCAAGGCAAGCAAGTCGACATCGGCGGCTACTACCTGCCGGATCGTGAGAAGACCTTCGCCGTGATGCGTCCGAGCGCCACGCTGAACCAGGCGCTGGAATCGGTGTAAAGCGTCGATGCTTGAGGGAGGGTGGATGCATCGCCCTCCCCCGCGCAAAAAAGGAAAGGCCGCGAATGAAAGTTCGCGGCCTTTTCCTTTTTCCCGATAAGGCTTCCCTTTCAGACTTTCAGATAAGTCGACTCAATCCCCGCCAAGCAAAAAGTTGCGTCGCACATCCAGTTCCTCACCCTCGCTGGCCGTCTCATCCTTCAAGGCCACGCCGGACAGGGCACGCTGGTGCGCCTGCGCCATCAGGTAATGCAGCTTGTAGGCCGCTTCCGGATAAGCCAACCCTTCCGGCCGCACATTGGAGATGCAATTGCGGCTGGCGTCGGTCAGCCCGCGCGAGGGCATCCAGGTCAGGTAGAGACCCATGCTGTCCGGTGAACTCAGCCCCGGACGTTCGCCGATCAGGATCACCACCAGCTTCACGCCCAGCAATTCGCCGATTTCATCGGCCACCGCCACCCGTCCCTGCTGCACGATCACGGGCGGTGCCATCGACCATCCTTCCGGCGCAATACGCTGCATCACCTCCGCCAGGAAAGGCGCGGCATTGCGCACGATGGCCAGCGCGGACAATCCATCAGCGATCACGAAGCCCACATCGAAGCGCCGTTGCGGCGCGGTGCCGAAACGCTCAAGCAGTTGCCGGCGCGATGTTTCCGACAGCCTGCGCCCGAAGTCCGGGCGCTGCAGGTAGACCAGCCGGTCTGCTGCCGCGCTTTGCACATCGATCACCTCTTCGGCCGTGCAGAGCCCGTGCTGCTGCAATTGTTCCTTGAGCGCAGCCACATCCAGCGGCAGGTGCACGGCATCGCGCGCCTGCGCGTGCGCCAGCTGGAAAGCCAGTTGCGGCGCGGTCGGCAGGCTCACGCCAGTGCGTCCCAGGGCGATGCGCGCAGCAGTGAAGCGGCGCAATGCCTCCCACGGATTGGCCGTGACGTTTTCTGCACCGGGGCTGACGTTTTCTGCACCTTGCGGTGAAATGGCTTCTTTGTCGTCCATGGTCATTGAAGGCGCAACAAGGTCTCGCGGAAACCGGGGGGCATGTCGGCATGCAGGCGGAATGCCTGATCCTGGCCGCCCGCATTGAAGATCTGCATCCTGTGCAGCCACGCCTCGAACTCCGGGGCTGGCCGCGAACCCAGTACCCGCCGCGCATACAGCGCATCGTGGAAGGAAGTGGTCTGGTAATTCAACATGATGTCATCCGAACCGGGAATGCCCATGACGAAGGTGCAGCCCGCCACGCCCAGCAAGGTCAGCAGCACATCCATGTCGTTCTGGTCCGCTTCGGCATGGTTGGTGTAGCACACGTCGCAGCCCATGGGCAGGCCCAGCAGCTTGGCGCAGAAATGGTCTTCCAGTCCGGCGCGGATGATCTGCTTGCCGTCATACAGGTATTCCGGCCCGATGAAGCCCACCACCGTATTGACCAGCAGGGGCTTGAAGGCGCGGGCTACCGCATAGGCGCGCGCCTCGCAGGTCTGCTGGTCGATGCCGTGATGCGCATTGGCCGACAGCGCACTGCCCTGGCCGGTTTCGAAATACATCACGTTGTCGCCGACCGTGCCGCGCTGCAGGGACAGCGCAGCCTCACGCGCCTCGCCCAGGATGGCCAGGTCGATGCCGAAGCCGCGATTGGCCGCCTCGGTCCCGGCGATCGACTGGAACACCAGGTCCACCGGCGCACCACGCTCGATGGCGGCAATCGTGTTGGTGACGTGAGTGAGCACGCAGGATTGCGTCGGGATCTCGTAACGCGCGATCACATCGGCCATCATGCCGACCAGCTTGACCACCTGCGGCACGTTGTCGGTAGCGGGATTGATGCCGATGACCGCATCGCCGTTGCCATACATCAGGCCATCGAGCATGCTGGCGGCGATGCCGCTGGCGTCATCCGTGGGGTGATTGGGCTGCAGGCGGGTGGACAAGCGCCCGGGCAAGCCGATGGTATTGCGAAAGGCGGTGACCACGCGGCACTTCTTGGCCACCAGGATCAGGTCCTGGTTGCGCATGATCTTGGAGACGGCCGCTGCCATCTCCGGCGTCACACCGGGCGCCACGGCGGCCAGTACCGTGCTGTCGGTGTCATCGGCCAGCAGCCAGTTGCGGAAGTCGCCGACCGTCAGGTGCGCAATCGGGGCAAAGGCGGCGCGGTCGTGACTGTCGATGATCAGCCGGGTGATTTCATCCTCTTCGTAAGGGATCAGCGGCTCTTCGAGGAAAGTCTTCAGCGGCAGGTTCGCCAGCGCCATCTGGGCAATGGCGCGCTCCTCAGCGCTGCCCGCCGCCACACCGGCCAGCAGATCGCCGGACCGCGCCGGGCTGGCCTTGGCCATCACTTCCTTGAGATCGCGAAACACGTAGCTGGCGCTACCCACACTGTGCCGGAAACGGTGTTCGGCCATGATGATGCTCCTCCTTGGTCACCGCTGCGCGCTCGGGCAGCGGTGCGTCATGCCCCGCTGCTGCCCGATCAGCTGGTCAGCAGTTGCGGTGCGGTCTTGCCGTATTTGATGCTGGTTTCGGCCGGCAGCCAGTTGCCGGTCGACTCCTGGCGTCCCTGCAGCAGGAAGCGCGGCTTGGCGGCACTGATCTGGTCAGCCGCGAGTTTGGACAGCTCACCGATCTTGCCGTTCTTCATGCGATTGACGATGAGGCCGTAGCGGGTCTCGGGGAAGTCACGCAGCATATCGTAATCGCCATCGCTGTCGCCTGCCACGAACAGCGGTCCGTAGCCCTTCTGCGCCACCAGTACCTGCTTGATGGCCACTGTCTTGCCGGGGCCCCAGGTCAATGGCCACTCCTTCAGGTAGGCGTTGCGGAAGACCTGGCCATTGCGCTCCAGGCGCAGGCCGATCACCTGCTCGCGGCCCACGCCATAGCCATACTTGGGATGCGTGGCGAAGACGGCCACCACATCTTCCAGCGAGGCGGTACAGACGTAGACATCGATGCCATTGCGGCGCAAGGCGTCCATCAATGTGGCGATTTCGGTGCACAGGCGGATGCCATGGAAGTGCGACACGCTCACCACGCCCGCCTTGCCCGCGCGGTCTGCCGGACTGGTGTACTTGACCTTGGCCAGCGCCGCGCCCAGGGCCGCATCGTTGGAGGCTTCGGCCAGCGCGCTCACCTCGGCCACGCTCATGTTGGCGAAGAAATAGATCACCCACGGATAACCGACGGCCACGCCATGGGTGTCGTTGACGGCTTCATAGAGGTAGTAGAGCTTGGCGCGGAAGTCCTGGAACTCCGGCGTGGCCGTGATTTCTTCCAGGCTCTTGCTGCCGGCCATGCCCTTGTAGTTGGCGTACAGAAACGCGTAATCGGCATCGAGGTCGGCACAGATGGCCTCCAGGTCCACGATGTTGCCGGCGGCATTCTTGAAGTCCTTGCTGAAGGGGCCGGGCGGCACGTTCTGGCGCGTGATGGCGGCAAACTCGGCCGGTGTCAGCTTGAAGGACAGCGTATTGATCTGGTACATCAGCAGCGCTTCTTCGCAGTCATTCATGATGCTGGTGTTGTCCCAGTCGAACACAGCATAGGGCCGCTTGCCGCTCTGGTAGCCCGGTGCCAGCTTGCCATGCTCGGCGATCATCGCGCCACCATGTCGTGATTGCGGGCAGCCCATTTGGCGCGGTCCAGCGCGACTTCAGCGCGGGCTGCCGCCTGGCCGGGCGTGGCGATGGTGGCCAGTGCGCCACCGGCTGCGGCAGCCAGCAGGCCGCCCAGGAAGCCACGGCGCTTGAGGGCGGGTGCGGTGGTGTCGGTCGTCGGTTTGTGATTGTTGTTCATGATGGCCCAGTCGAATTATCGGTATGGAGTTATCGGTATAAAAGTTTTATATCGTTCAGAATTCCGCAACTGCCGCCGCCCCTTCGGCACGCTGGCGTGCCGTCGCCAGGAACCAGGCATAGCCCAGTGCCAGCAAGGCCACGAAGATGCCGAAGATCAGCGGGTTGTAATAGATCATGGTGGCCATGCACACCAGCGCACCGAAGAGCGCGAAGGCCGGGAAGTACGGATACAGCGGCGCGCGGAAAGGCCGCTCCAGGCCCGCCTCGGTGCGGCGCAGACGCAACAGCGAGAGCATCGACAGGATGTACATGAGGATCGCGCCAAACACCGACATGGTGACGATGTTGGCGGTCAGCGTCTGGCCGCCGATCTTGATGAGTTCATCGCTGTAGATGGCGGCGATCCCGACCACGCCGCCGGCCAGGATGGCTCGGTGCGGGGTCTTGAAACGCGGATGGACGCGGGCGAAATACGCCGGCAGGTAGCCTTCGCGGGCCAGCGCAAATATCTGGCGCGAGTAGCCCAGGATAATGCCGTGGAAGGACGCCACCAGCCCGAACAGTCCCAGCCACACCAGCATATGCAGCCAGTTGCTGTTGTCGCCGACGATCAGTTTCATCGCCTGCGGCAGCGGGTCGTTGATGTTGGAGAGCTTGGTCCAGTCGCCTGCGCCACCGGCAAAGAGCATCACGCCGATGGCCAGCACCACCAGCGTGAGGATGCCGGTGATGTAGGCGATGGGAATGGAACGCTTGGGATCCTTGGCCTCTTCAGCCGCCATGGCCACGCCTTCGATGGCCAGGAAGAACCAGATCGCAAACGGGATCGCCGCGAACATGCCCGGCACCGCCGCCATGCTGAAGCCATCACTGCCGGACCAGCCGCCCTTGGTGAAATTGGTCAGCGAGAAGCCCGGCGCCACCACACCCATGAAGACTAGCAGCTCGAAGATCGCCAGCAGCGTGACGAACAATTCAAAGGTGGCCGCGATCTGCACCCCGACGATGTTGAGCGTCATGAAGAAGAGATAGGCCCCCAGCGCCGCCAGCTTGGGGTCGATATCGGGGAACTGCACATTCAGGTAAGCACCGATGGCCAGCGCGATGGCCGGGGGTGCAAAGACGAATTCAATGAGCGTGGCCGCCCCGGCCAGATAGCCGCCGACGGGGCCGAAGGCGCGCTTGCTGTAGGCAAACGGCCCGCCCGCATGGGGAATGGAAGTGGTCAGTTCAGTAAAGCTGAAGATGAAGGTGGCATACATGGCCGCGATGAACAGCGCCGTGACGGTGAAGCCCAGCGTACCGGCGCTGGCCCAGCCGTAGCTCCAGCCGAAGTATTCGCCGGAGATCACCAGCCCGACCGCAATGGCCCAGAGCTGCAGGGTGGACAGGACGGGCTTGAGCGTATGGCCCTGCCCTGAAGAGCTTGCATTCATTGGTTTCTCCCTTTGGCGCGAGGTCGGAGCCGCTGCATGGCGGCCCCTGTGAAAGGACTGGTGGGCATGGCGCTTGCTTGATTTCACGCATAGCGCTGCCCGGCCTGCGAAATATAGCAACGGCAATTTCGGCGGCGTTATCGAAATTCGGCAAAACTGCGCGGCCGGCCGGCCGCCAGTCGATCAAGGAGCCTGTCCATGTCCCCTCTCGCACTGTCCCAAGCTGACACACCTGCCACGCACAGCCAGCGGGCATTGCGCACCGCCATCGCACGCGATGTGGATGAGCATGCGCACAACCTGACCGATTGGGAGCAGCGCTACGACCAGATCACCTGCGGGACCTTCGAAGGGGTGCTGCAGGAGTGGCACAGCAGCGGCCTGCAGATCTTCCGCGAAGCCAGCAGCCGCGCGGTACGCCAGTCCTGCCAGGTGTGGCCCGACGCCTACTGGTTCGGCATCGAGCCGCATACCAGCGGCATGCGCATCAATGGCCGCCAGGTCGGCGAGGATGTGATGATGACGCGACCCGGCGCCTGCGAATTCGAACTGGTCACGCCCGATGCGCACCAGATCTACGGCATCGTGGTCCAGCGCGATGCCTTGCAGGCCAGCGCCGCGCGCCTGGGCTGCCAGCCGGACTGGCAGCGCCTGGGGCAGGCCGAACTGCTCAAGGTCGATCACCAGGGCCTGGCCGATTGCCGCCAGCACATCCACGACCTGCTGGCACTGGCCGCTCAGGCCAGCGCCCCGCACCACCATGCCGCATTGCAGTTGCGCCAGGAAGCCGTGCTGGTGTCGCTGCTGGCCATGCTGGACGTGGGAGAGATCGAGGCCGAAGCCGGTGCCAGCTTCCTGCGCCGCCGCCGCATCGTCAACGACGCCCGCGAATTCGCCCTGGCCCACCAAGACAGTCCGGTCACCGTACCCATGCTGTGCGAGGCGGTCCATGTCAGCCGCCGCACGCTGCAGTATTGCTTCGAGGATGTGCTGGGCATGAGCCCCATGAGCTACCTGCGCTCGCTGCGCCTCAACGGTGTGCGCCGCGCCCTCTGCCATGGCGACGGCAGCCAGCCCGTGGGCAGCATCGGCGACATTGCGGCTGCCTGGGGCTTTGCCAATTTCAGCCAGTTCTCCTGCGATTACAAGAAGCTCTTCGGACAGACGCCCTCGGCCATGCTGCAGGCGCGGACCCGGCACTGAGCCTTCGGCCGCGCAGGCTCCAGGCTGCTCATGGAGGGGCCCAAGGCGCCGGCCGGGCCAGGAAGCGGTATATTCTGGCGATATGCATTCGCATGCAAGCCTGCACTTGAACCTATGGCACGCCAATGGCCCGTCTACCCTCTTTCACCGCCCTGCTGCTCGCCGCAGCCCTGTTTCTGCCGTCGACGACGGTCCCCGCCCAATCCACGACCCCACCCTCGCGCCAGGCGTTGACCATCGGCGCCGTCCCCTATGCCATGGCCGTCTTTGCCAACGCTGATCTGGGCCAGTTGCCCAGCCACGTGGTGCGCGCGGTCATCATCGTGCATGGGGTCAAGCGCAATGCCGACGCTTACTTTGCCCTCGGAGAAGACCTGCTGCAGCGGGCACAATTGACGCCAGGCAATACCCTGCTGCTGGCGCCGAATTTCATGGCGCACAAGGATCCCGGCATCTTGCCCGGCATGCCGGTCTGGGGCGGCGATGCGTGGATGCAGGGGGAGGCCTCGATCCGGGGCGTCAAGGGGGTTACCAGCTTTGCGGCCATGGACGACCTGCTGCGCTGGCTGGCGGACCCACGGCGCTTTCCCGACCTGCGCGAGATCGTGCTGATCGGGCACTCCGCCGGTGCCCAGCTGATGCAGCGCCATGCACTGATGAGCCCGGTGCCGGAAATCTTGCAGCAGGCGGGGCTCCATCTGCGCTACGTGCTTTCCAGTCCCTCGTCCTACCTCTACCTGAGCCCGGAACGTCCGCAGGGCGCAGGCCTGGCCATCCCGGCCACGGGCGCCTGTGCCGGTTACGATGATTACCGTTATGGACTGGGCCAGGCGCCGGACTACCTGGCACGGCAGCATCTGGACGCACGCCAGCTCTTTGTCCGCTATGCGGGCCGCGACGTACGCTACCTGGTGGGCGGGCGCGATGTTGATCCGGCGCATCGTTACCTTGACCGATCCTGCGCGGCCGCCCTGCAGGGACCGACGCGGCTGGCGCGGCAACTGGCCTATCTGGACGACGAACAGTTCCTGGCCAAGCGGTGGCAAGTCCAGGTGCAGCACCCGCAACAGGTGATTCCGGATGCCGCCCATGGCGCCTCCAGGCTTTACCGCTCGCCGCTGGCGCTGGCCATGATCTTCCCTGCCCTGGCGCAGAACCGCGCCGGCCCTTGCCAAATCACTGGCAGTGCGGCGGCAGAGACGGCACAATGCCCGCAGTCCAAGCCCGAGAATGAGAAATAACGATGACGGCACGCCAAGACGATATTTTCTCCCTGGAAAACTTCGAGTACCTTTGCTACGCACGCCAGCAGGAGCCGGCCGCGCGCGAGCTGGTGCGCCTGCTGCAGCTGATCGATCGCCAGTACGGCCAGCTGAGCGGCAAGTTTTCCCTGCAGGTCTCGCCGGCAGTGACCCAGGCCGAGCTGGAACAGCACATGCTGACCCGCGTCACCAGCGCCATCTCGGCCTTGCTCTCGGATCCGGGCTTTCATCTCAGTCCCAACGGTTTCGGGCAACTGATCAACTTCCAGCGCTGGCTCTCCGCGCTCTTTGGCGCCAGCCACTTCATCAATGCCGATCACATCCTGCGCTCGCTCAACTTCGGCGGCCCGCAGTCGGAGGTGTTCGAGGTCAAGCCGCTGGACCTGGTGAAGTTCTGCCTGCTCTATTCCCCCGAGTCGGAACTGGTGCTGGACGTGGAAGCGCTGTGGGCGCAGAACAAGCCTCTGGCCGCCGCCCTGTTCCTGGCCCTGATGTCGCCGCGCTTTCTCGGCACACCGGCGGCACACTCCAAGCGCGAAGCACTGCTGCAGTGGCTGCCGGACCGGCTGCATGAACTGGAGTCGCTGGATGGCTTGCCGGTCGGGGTGCTGCACGACGTGTACATGCATTGCAGCTACGCCGACCTGCCGCAGCGCCATCGCATCAAGGGCGCCATCAACCAGCTGCTGCAGAAGAAGCTGCATGCCGAAGGCCTGCACGACCTGGCGCAAACGGGTGAGGCGCGGGTCGATGGCAAGCCGGTCATGCTGGTGCTGCTGGAATGGTTTTCGGGCGGGCATTCGATCTATCGCACCCACTCCAAGACCTTGGAAGCCGCGCGCCGCCATTTCCACGTGGTCGCCATGGGCTATGCGGCCAATACGGATGAACTGGGCCGGGCCGTCTTCGATGAATTCATCACGCTGGAGCAGCCGGCCGACCTGATGGCCAGCCTGCGCACCGTGCGCGAGATTGCCCGGGCGCGCCGGCCGCGGGTGTTCTACATGCCCAGCGTGGGCATGTTCCCCATCACCATGTTTGCCGCCAACCTGCGCGTGGCGCCGCTGCAGGTGGCCGCGCTCGGGCATCCTGCGACCACGCATTCGCCCTGCATCGACTACATCAGCGTGGAGGACGATTTCGTCGGCGACCCGGCCTGCTTCAGCGAACAGCTGCTGCGCCTGCCAGCCGACGGCCAGCCCTATCGTCCCACCGCCATTCCCTTTGCCGTGCCGCGCCTGGAGCGGCCCGACCAGCCGGTGGTGAACGTGGCCATTGCCGCCACCACCATGAAGCTGAACCCGCGCTTCCTGTCGGCGTGCCAGCGCATCGTGGAGCTGGCGGCGCAGGAACCTGACGGCCGCGCACGCCAAGTGCGCCTGCACTTTCTGGTGGGGCAGGCGCAGGGGCTGCTCTATCCGCAGCTGCATCGGCTGATCCTGCGTTACGTGCCGGGTGCGCAGGTCTATCCGCACCAGCCTTACCAGCAGTACCTGTCGATCTTCAACCGGTGCGACATGTTTCTCTCGCCCCTGCCCTTCGGCAATACCAACGGCATCATCGACGCCTTCACCGTGGGCCTGCCCGGCATCTGCAAGACCGGGCCGGAAGTGTTCGAACATATCGATGAAGGGCTGTTTCGCCGCGTGGGCTTGCCCGACTGGACCATCGCCGCCACGCTGGACGATTACATCCTGGCGGCCGTGCGCCTGGCCACCGACTATGCGGCACGCAGCGCGCTTTATGCGTTGCTGGCCGATCCCAAGGCCATGCAGACCCTTTTCGAGGGCCGACCCGAATCACTGGGGGATGCGCTGGCTGCGCTCTGCAGCCAAGCGCCACCAGGCTGAGGTTTCAGGCGGGCAGCACGGGCGCCGCCTGCTCCGGCGGCAATGCCGCCAGCACCGGCAAGCCCAAGGCCTGGCGCCGTTGCTGGCATTCGGGATTGGGCTGGCCGTCCGCCTCCCAGGGTGAGAATTCGCGGCAGGTGCTGGGGCGCTGCGCATAGATGCGGCAACCCACACCTGGCCGTCCCAGTTCCCCCACCAGCGCGATGCAGCGGCCATGGCCGTGTTCGGTCCCCTTCATGCAGGCCAGCGTGTCGTTGACCTTGCTGGTCAGCTCCACCGGCACCATGCCACCCAGGCCATCGCTGAGTTCACCACAGTAGAAGGACACGCGGAAGTGCGCGCAGCAGCCGCCACAGGCGGTGCAGGGGTTGTCGGGCGAATCGGCCATGTCGGTGAAGAGGCGGTCTTCATCGATGATCCAGTGGAGGGCGGTATTGAGGGACATGCAGAAGACACAGAGAGATCGATGGCAATGTTTGAATCCTAGCTGGCCATTATCTGATGTTTGCAAGGAGAGCGCACAACGCTCTGGCTACGTTGCAGACAACTTGGCCCGCCCAGCCCGGCTGGAGACGAAGGCCCCTGCCGCTCGCAGGCCGCCGAAAGCTTGCCGCTTGGCAAGTCACCCGGCGCAGGTATAATGTTTCCCCGGAAAAATATTATTCGAATAGGGACCCGGTCCCACCTCATCAAACTCAGGGGAAATCCATGACTGCATCACGTTCGCGCAGCTTGCTGCTGTCGCTTGGCCTATTGGCAATCTCGGCGCTTTCCGGATGCGCCGGCATCGGCACGCAATTCAGGCCAGTGGCAGAACCCACGGAGGGAGCGCGAGCCCGATTGAGGGTCATTGGCGGCGGGGCCTTCATCAAGGCGGTGCCCGGCAAGAGCTGCATCGACTGGAGCTCACCCGGTGCGGGCACCGTGATCGGCGGGATCGTCGGCAGCAACGGCTATCGCGGACGATCTCTGGGGATGCCCGATGCCCCGGCCAAGATGGATGAAGCTGCGGAGCTGACGGTTGCCGCTGGCCAGCCCTTTACCTTGGCACTGGTCACCGGAAGCGAATCGTCGCTGTCCTGCTTCATCGCGGGCAGCTTCGTGCCCGAAGCCGGAAAGGATTACGAGGCCCGCATGCAGCTGGACGTGCGCAACAAGATGTGCACGATGCGATTGGTCGAGCTCGGCGCCAACTATCACCCGCTGCCGGTACAGCGGGCCAATTCCTGCGACTGATCCTGCACGGCAAGCAGGAGCGTGCGGACCCTGGCAGACTGCCGGCTCCGCACCCGGGCTCACCCGTCAGCTTCCCTTGCGCTCCTTGAACACCGGCACGAACATGTCATGCCACACCGCCGGCTTGGTCTTGATGGTGCCGGCTTTGCTCATGAAGATCACGTATTGCATGATGTCCACCGGCGTGCTCGTGAACTCGGTGCCCGGGTCCGCCAGCATCTGCTCCACTTCTTCCTGGGGCAGCTTGAGCTTGGAGACGCGCAGGAAGATCTCGGCCGCACCCTTGCGGTTCTTGGCGATGTAGGCATTGGCCTCTTCCTGCGCCGCCATGAAGGCCTGGGTCAGCTTGGGATTCTTGTCGGTGAAGGACTTGAGCGCAAAGACCACGTCGATGGTGATGTGGCCCAGCACGTCGGTGGAATTGAGCACGCGGGTGACGCCTGGCGCCTTGGCTTCCTGGTAGGAGAACGGCGGCGAAGTGAAGTGCGCCGTGATCTCGGTCTTGCCCGAGACCAGGGACGCCATCGCTTCCGGATGCGACAGGCTCACCGTCAACGGGTCCAGCTTGGCGTAGTTCTCGATGCCGAAGGTCTTGGCGGCCGCCATCTGCAACAGCACGGCCGACAGCGAGGTCTTGATGCCGGGGATGGCGATCTTGTCCTTGGGCGTAAAGTCTTTCAGCGACTTGACGTTGGGGTTGTTGGTATTGAGCCAGAGCGGCGAAGTCGACAGTGCGCCCAGTCCCACCACTTCCGAACGCGGAATGCCATGCGCCTTGGACCACAGCGTCACGAAACCCGGCGCGCCGGTGCCGGCGATGTCGAGGTTGCCGGCCAGCATGGCGTCATTGATGACGTTGCCGCCGTCGAGCAGCACCCACTTGGTCTTGACCTCGCCCAGGCCCATGGCCTTGGCGTGCTTTTCCACGAGGTTCTGGTCGCGGATCACCATCAGCGGCAGGTACAGCAAGCCATAGCCGTGCGAGATGCGCACTTCCTGCGCTTCGGCGCGGGCGGTGCCGGATACGGCGGACAGCGCCAGGGCGCTGGCCATCATGAGGCTGGTAAAGGTACGTCGTTGCATGCTTGTCTCCTGAAGGTCGTCAGTTTATCGGTCTTGTATGGATCGTTGTGTCTTGATGTATGGCTTGCCAGGACCTTGTATGCGTACAAGGTCCACGGCCCCGCAGCTCAGTGCTGCATGCCCCAGCGGCGGATGGTGCGCTTCTCGATCTGGGCGAAGATCAGGTTCTCCACCACCAGGCCGATGATGATCACGAAGAACAGGCCCGAGAAGACATTGGCCGTTTCCAGCTGGTTGCGGTTTTCGAAGATGTACCAACCCAGGCCGCCCGCTCCCGAGGAGACGCCGAAGACCAGCTCGGCTGCGATCAGCGTACGCCAGGCGAAGGCCCAGCCCACCTTGAGGCCGGTGAGGATGCTGGGGAAAGCGGCCGGGATCAGGATCGATTTCACCAGCGAGAAGCGGCGCAAGCCATAGTTCTGGCCGACCATGCGCAGCGTGTTGGACACCGCCCGGAAGCCGCCATGCGTATTGAGCGCCACCGCCCACAGCACCGAGTGCACCAGCACGAAGATGATGCTGCCGGTACCGAGTCCGAACCAGATCAGCGCCAGCGGCAACAGCGCAATGGCCGGCAGCGGGTTGAACATCGAGGTCAGCGTTTCCAGCAGGTCATTGCCGATGCGCGAGCTGATGGCCACAGTCGTCAGCAGCCCGGCCAGCAGGATGCCCAGGCCATAGCCGACCAGCAGCGTCTGCATCGACACGGCCGCACGCTGCAGCAGCACGCCGCTGCCGATGCCGGAAAGGAAGGCTTGCACCGTCTCGCTGAAGCTGGGGAAGAGCAAGGCATTGTCCAGCCAGCGGCCATAGACTTCCCAGATCAGGGCGAGTACCAGCAGGATCACGGTCTTGCGCAGCCAGCCCATGCGATACAGGGACTCGAAGGCCGACAGCGGCCGCTGCACTTCGGCAGAGGCATCGGGATTGGGGTCCACCAGGATTTCCGGACGGACGAAGGGCAGATTGGTTTGCATGATGAGGTCTCCGGCGCGGCTCAGTGATGAGCGAACAGCATGTCGTTGATGCGGGTTTCCAGTTCGGCCTGGGCAGCCGTTCCCAGCTGGCCGGGGTCGATGCTGTTGAGTTCGGCGCGAACCTGGCCCGGGTGCGGGGTGAGCAGCAGGATGCGGGTGCCCACGCGGATCGCTTCTTCGATCGAGTGGGTCACGAAGAGCACCGTGAACTGGGTGTCGTCCCACAGGCGCAGCAGTTCATCCTGCATCTTGCGGCGGGTCAGTGCATCCAGCGCGGCGAAGGGTTCGTCCATGAGCAGCACGTCCGGCTCCATGGCCATGCCACGGGCAATGGAGACGCGCTGCTTCATGCCGCCCGAGAGCATGTGCGGATAGCTGTCGATGAACTTGGCCAGGCCGACCTTGCTGATGTAGTACTCGGCGCGCTCGGCGGCAGCCTTGCCTTGCAGGCGGCCACTGGCGTGCAGTGCGAACTCCACGTTCTGGCGCACCGTCTTCCAGGGCAGCAGCTGGTCGAATTCCTGGAACACCATCATGCGGTCCGGACCGGGCTCATGCACTTCCCGCCCCTTGAGACGAATCGCCCCAGAGGTCGGCTGCAGGTAGCCGCCGATGGCCTTCAACAGCGTCGATTTGCCGCAGCCTGAGGGGCCCAGCAGGATGTAGCGGTCGCCCGGATGGACGTTGAAACTGACGTTCTGGGTAGCGGTGACCAGTGAATCGGTGGTCTTGTATTGCAGGGTAACGCGGTCGATTTCCAACAGCGGACGCGATGGGTCGAGGATAGCCGCAGCTTGGGCAGGGTCGCTCATGCCAGTCTCCAAATGATTTATAAGAATTATTGATGCTGGAACGGATGCTAGGCCGCCAAGCTGTAACGAATCTGACTAAATCCTGACGTCTTTTTTTCGCGAGGGGTTCGGGCATACAATGGCGCCCTGCCCAAGCAGCGTCCAACAGCTGCGGCATCGGAAAACAACACTGGAGATCCCATGCGCATCCTGCTGGTCGAAGACACTGCCGACGTGGCCGAGGCCATCGTTTCCCACCTGGCCCGCATCGGCCACACCGTCGAATGGGAAAGCCACGGCGGCCACGCCGCGCGCCGCCTGGGCGAGGCCTTCGACCTGCTGATCCTGGACGTGATGCTGCCGCAAACCGATGGCTTCGCCCTGCTGGAGCAATTGCGCGCCCGCGGCCAGCACACGCCGGTGCTCATGCTCACCGCCTGCGGCGAGATCGAAGAGCGCGTGCGCGCACTCGACTTGGGCGCGGACGATTACCTGGTCAAGCCCTTCGACTTCCGTGAACTGGACGCGCGCATTCGTGTGCTCCTGCGCCGGAGCGGCGGCGAATCGACCAACCTGCTGCACTGTGCCAACCTGTGCATCGACCGCAAGAGCCGCACCGCCACGCTGGACGGCCAGCCCATCGAGCTGACCCGGCGCGAGGTGACGCTGCTGGAAATCATTGCCGCACGGCCGGGGCGCATCTTTAACAAGGATGAGCTGATGGATCGCCTTTTCACCGTCGACGACACCCCCAACGCCAACACGGTCGAGCAATACGTGGCGCGCCTGCGCAAGAAACTGGCCGCCGCCGCCTTCGAAATCCGCACCCTGCGCGGCCTCGGTTATCAGCTGGTATTGCACGCCCCGGCCGCTGGTGAGCCTTCCGCGTCCACCCCGGCCGGCGCCCTGCACTGATGCTGGGCCGCTCGCCGCACGTCGTCGCCGGGCGCTCGCTCTACACGCGGCTGGTGGTGCGCGTGGGCGCGGTGCTGCTGGTGAGCGCCGCCGTACTGCTCATCGCCATCTGGATCTCGACCCAGCTGGCCGCACGCCAGGCCTATGACCGCATCCTGGCCGGCAGTGCCTTGCAGATCGCCGAGAACACCTGGTACGACCACGGCGAAGTCAATGTCGATGTGCCGCTGGCGGCGCTGTCGATGCTGGGCACCGGGGACCATGCGATCTATGCGGTCTTCGATCCGCGCGGACGGGTGATTGCGGGCGATGCCGAATTCCGTCCGGAGATTCCCTGGAGCGAGCTGGAACAAGGCCCGCTGCTGAGGGATGGGGACTATCTCGGTACGCCCGTGCGCATGGCCATCATCGGCCGCCGCATGCCCGTCGACAGCCCTCATCCCTGGGCGGTCATCGTGCTGGCGCAGACCAACAATGCACGCATGTCCTTTGCGCAAAGCCTGGGCGGCAAGGCGCTGGTGGTGATCGTGGCCATGAGCGCGCTGACGATTTTGGCAGCAATGTTCACCCTGTACCAGGCACTGGCGCCGTTGAAGCGCATCGAGGCGGCCATCCGTGAGCGGGACCTGAACGATCTTTCCCCCCTGTCGTTAACCGTGCCTGCCGAGACCCATGCGCTGGTCTCGGCCATCAATGCCTTCATGGAGAGGCTGGTGGTCCACCGCGCCACCATGCGCCGCGTGATCGGCGACGCCGCGCATCAGTTGCGTACGCCCGTCACCGCCCTGGTGGCGCAGATGGAGTTGCTGGCCACCGAGCCCAGCGAAGAGAAGCGCCAGCGCCACCTGGCCCTGCTGCGCGAACGCACGCGCCACCTGGGCGCGCTGGTGAACCAGCTCATCAATCACGCCATGGTCCAGCATCGCAATGACAGCCGCCTGCAGGAACGCATCGATCTGGCCGACCTGGTGCGCTCGCAGATGACGGAAGTGCTGTCCAATCGCGCGCGCACGCCGCACGACCTGGCGCTGGATGTGCCGCCCCTGCCCTGCCTGATTCAGGGCGACCCGATTGCGCTGGGCGAGGCCATCAAGAACATCCTCGACAACGCCCTGCAATACGGCGCGCCGGGGCTGTTGCATGTGCGGCTGGACAGCGATGGCCAGCGCCATCGCCTCAGCTTCATTGATGACGGACCAGGGATTGCGGCCGAGGATTGGGAGCGATTGCGCAAGCCCTTCGCCCCGCGCGGCGAGAACCGCATGGGGGCGAGCCTGGGCTTGTCCATCGTGGAAGAAGTCATGCGCGCGCATGCGGGCGAGATGCGCTTTGCCTATCTGCCCGACGGGCATTTTGCGGTCCTGCTGGATTTCCCGGCCTGGCAGGAGCCAGCCTGAAGCCCTGCGCGCGGATCAGCGCCCTATTTCCATTCCAGGATCGCATTGCGGCGATCCAGCCAATGTACCTTCACACTGCCCGGTGCCACCTTGCGTGCCGCGCAGGCACTGGCCGCCAGCGCGAAGGAGGCGTCGTAGTAACGCCCGCTGGCCGACGAGCGCAGGGGCGTCTGCGGCGCATTGCGGGCGATCCAGTCGGCCGCATTGGTGCGCAGGAAGATCATGCAGGCGCTGCCGCTGGTCTCGGCCACCTGGCAGGCGCAGCTGTTGCCGGAGGTGGTGATGGGTTCGCTCAGTGGCGGGTTGCGGTTCAGCGCATCCGGCACCGGGACAGGGACCGGTATCGGAACGGGGACGCCCTGCTGCGGACCGTAATGGCCGCCCAGGTCGCGGGTGGTCACCTGGGCCGTGGCCGGCAGGAGCAGCACGCCCAGCAGCAGCGGCAGGCATCGGATCATGTTCATGGATGGTGTCTCCTTGCTGGCATGAGGTGCGTTCAGGCGCGGGCGCGCAGGCGATACAGGCTGGTGGTTTCCTTGCTGCGCGCCGCATGCAGCGGATCATCGCGATCAATCGCCTTGCCATGGCGCGGCTTGATGTCGTGCCGTGCCACCACTTCCAGACCGGCCTGGGCAATCGCCTCGGCCAGCATGCCGGGTGCGCGCAAACCCAGGTGTTCGGCGAAGTCCGAGAGGATCAGCCAGCCTTCGCCCTGTGGTGTGAGGTGCTCGGCCAGCCCCTTCAGGAAGCCCAGCAGCATGCGGCTGTCCGGATCGTAGACCGCATGTTCGATGGGTGAGCTGGGACGCGCCGGCAGCCAGGGCGGATTGCAGACGATCAGCGGCGCGCGTCCCGGCGGGAACAGGTCGGTCTCCTGCAAGTCCACCTGCGGCAAGACACCCAGCCCTTGCAGGTTCTCGCGTGCGCAGGCCAGCGCGCGCGGGTCCATGTCGGTGGCAATGATCTTGCGCACGCCGCGCTGCGCCAGCACGGCGGAGAGCACGCCACTACCCACGCCGATGTCAAAGGCCAGTTCGGTCGATGGCAGCGGCGCCTTGGCCACCAGGTCCACGTATTCGCCACGCACCGGCGAGAAAACGCCATACCACGGGTGGATGCGGCCACCCAGCGCGCCGATCTCCACGCCCTTCTTGCGCCACTCGTGCGCACCGATCAGCCCCTGCAGCTCGCGCAGCGAGACCGCAAAGGATGTGCCCTGCAGCGCCGGTGCATAGGCGTCGCGGCAGGCGGCTTGCACGTCCGGCGCACGGCGCAGCGGCACCACGAAACCGGGCTCGACGGGAATGAGCAGCATGCCCAGGATGCGCGCGCGCTGCGCCTGCATCTGGCGATGATGATGGAAGGCCTGTGCCGGACTCTCGGCGGTGGCGGGTTTGGATTGGCTCTTGGCCTGGGCGCGCTCGCGGGCGCGGTCCACTCGTCGGCCCAGGGCTTGCAACAGCTGGCGTGCATTCTGGAAGTCGCCGCGCCAGAGCAGGCCGCTACCCTCGCAGGCCAGCTTGTAGGCGGCATCGGCGGCCATCTGGTCGTCCGCCTCGACGACGCGCTTGGGGGGCGCATTGCCAGCCTCGGAATGCCAGCGCAGCTGATGTGAAGTGGCACCGGTGGTCCAGGTGATGAAAGCGGGAGTATCGTCGTGTGAGGTCATGAATCAGGGGATCAGCGAGCGCGGCGCAGGAAGCGCCGCGCAAAAACAGCCGCCAGTGTAACAAAGCATGGCCGCCGCGCATCGCTGCCGGAACTTGTGCCCCGTGTGCGCACCCAAACAGCAGAACTTGATGCCGGGCAAAAACCCGGTGCTTTTTTTGCCGGCCCGGGCGCGATGCGCCTATGATGGAGCCGGTCCATCACCGAAGGAGAATCCATGAGCGAGCCCATGCAAACCCCAGCGTTCGACCACCAGCGCCTGCTGGACATGGTCGGCCAGTTCGAGGCGGAATTGCAGAAACTGCCCGCTGGTAGTACCGAAGCCGACCAGCTGCGCGACGACATCGCCCGTCTGCGCCAGCACCTGAGCCAACCGCAGCCGCATGCGGGACAGGTCGGCGATACCTGGCACTCCCTGCGCCGAGCCGCCGACAGCCTGGAAAACCAGGTGCTCAAAGACAGCCCCTACATCACCGAGATGGGGCGCATCATCGGGCTGATCTGATTGGTCTGCGCATGAACGGCTGCAACGGCCGATAAAAAAAACCGCCTGTCGCAGCAATGCCGCAGGCGGTTTTTTGGTTGTCGTACTTCGGGCGCTGATCAATGCGCCGGCAGCGGGATCCACTCAGTCTCGCCGGGAATATCCGGGAACACGTTTTTGTCACGTCCATTCCACGCCAGCTTGGCCGCTTCGATCTTCTCGCGCGAGGTCGCCACGAAATTCCACCAGACGAAGCGCGGACCATCCAGCGGTGCGCCGCCCAGGATCATGAAGACCGTTTCTCCCACGGCCTTGAGCGCAACCGCCGCACCCGGGGCCAGAATGGCCAGCGTACCTGGCTCCATGCGCTCGCCGTCCAGCGTCACCTCACCGCGTACCACGTAGACCGCCCGCTCCTGCACCTCGGCAGCAATCTCCAGTTCGGCGCCTTGCGTGGTGCTGCCCGCCACATACAGCGTCGGGCTGGCCGTGGCCACCGGCGAGCTCACGCCGAAAGCCGATCCCGCCAGCACATGCAGACGGGCGCCGCCCACTTGCGCCTCAGGCATGTCCTCCGAGGCGTAATGACGGAACAGCGGGTCGCTGTCTTCCTGCTCGGCCGGCAGGGCCACCCACATCTGCAGGCCATGCACCGGCACTTTCTGCTCGCGGATGTCGTCGGGGATGCGCTCGGAATGGACGATGCCGCGTCCCGAGGCCATCCAGTTGACCGCCCCCGGGGTGATGCGCTGGACCACGCCCAGGCTGTCACGGTGCATCATGGCGCCCGAGAACAGGTAAGTCACGGTGGCCAGGCCGATGTGGGGATGCGGACGGACATCGCCTTCGGTCGTGCCGGCATCGAATTCCACCGGTCCCATATGATCGAAAAAGACGAAGGGACCGACCGTGCGTGCAGCCGCCGCCGGCAGCAGGCGCCGGACCGGGAAACCGATGTCGCGGGTCAGGCCGTGGATCTGGTGAAGAATGTTGCTCATGGTGCTCTCCTGGTGCGGCGGGCCTGGAAGGCGGCCCGCCTGCTGGGGTTCATAGGGTAGGTGTGCTCAGAAACGGCCGGCGCGGAAATCGTCGATGGCGGCTTCCACCTGTTCGCGGGTATTCATCACGAACGGGCCCCACTGGGCAATCGGCTCATTCAAAGGCTTGCCGGCAATCAGCAGGAAGCGGCTGCCCTGCTCGGCCCGAACGGTCACCCCGGCCGAACCGACGGCGTTGGAGAGCACGGCCATGCGGCCAGCCTCGGCGGTGCGGGTCTCGCTGCCTGCGGCGCCTACGGCCAGCTTGCCTTCGTAGACATACAGGAAGGCATTGTGCGTGGCCGGGATTGGCAGGTCCAGCGTCACGCCGGATTCGAGCTTCAGGTCCAGATACAGCGGCTCGGTGGTCTCGCGGCTGATGGCGCCTGCCACGCCAAAGGCGGTGCCGGCCAATACGCGGACCTTCACGCCCGGTTGCGGCTCGGTCTCGGGGATGCCCGCCGAGGGGATGTCCTGATAGCCGGGATCGGTCATCTTGTCCTTGCCCGCCAGGTTCACCCACAGCTGGAAGCCGCTCATGAGGCCGTTTTCCTGTTCCGGCAACTCCGAATGGACGAGACCGCGGCCGGCGGTCATCCACTGCATGCCGCCCGGTTCCAGCAAGCCTTCGTTACCGGCATTGTCGCGGTGGCGCATACGGCCGGCCAGCATGTAGGTCACGGTTTCAAAACCGCGGTGCGGGTGGTCGGGGAAACCGGCCAGGTAATCGCTGGGCTCATCCGAGTGGAAGGCGTCGAGCATGAGGAACGGGTCCAGGCGGCGCTGCAGGTCGTGGGTCAGCACGCGGGTAAGGCTCACGCCGGCGCCATCCTGGGTAGGGATGCCGTTGACCAGGCGTTCGATTTGACGGGTGTAGGGGGTGCTCATGCTTGTTTCTCCTGAAGAGGCCCGCACTTCGTGGGTGCGGGCCGGTGAATCATGGTCGATGGATGCGCAAGGACGCTATCGGGCTTAACGGCTTTCTTCCGGCTGGGCTTGGGGGTCGATCGAGGACACCAGCAGCAGCGCGCCGATCAGGGCGACATTCTTGAGGAAGTGAATCATCTGGCCTTGGGCGGCAGCGCCTTCGAGCGTCCAGAAATGGTGGGCCGACAGGGTCGCGCCGACGGTGAAGAGCGCAATCACCAGCGACACCGGACGCACGCCACGGCCGCTCATGAGCAGCAGGCCGCCGCCGACTTCGACCAGGATGGTGACCAGCACGGCCAGGGTCGGGACCGGCAGGCCCAGGCTATCGAAGTAGCCGACGGTGCCGGCAAAGCCGACGATCTTGAAGATGCCCGAAATGACGAACAAGGAAGCCAGCAGAACGCGGCCGATACGGAAGGTAGTGAAGTTGGTGATCATGGTAAGCCTCTCTGTGTTTGGGTGAACGACGATGTTTGAATTGTGATGCCGTGTTGCCTTGAATCTGTTGTTGCCTGATGCCAATCATCTAACCGGCTCTCGCTGTGCTCTGCTGTTGGTGGCATTCGCTGCAGCCAGTGACGACAGAATAGGCAAGTTCGATGTCTGCTAAAACTGATTATCTTTTTATAATCATGATCTGAATTTTAGATATAGTTGGCACTTCATCACTTCACTGCACCTTGAGGGCAATATGAATATTGAGCGCCTGTCGCTGGATCAGTTGCGGGTTTTCGTGCAGGTGGCCGACAGCGGCAGTTTCCTGGCGGCCGCACGCAAGCTGGCGCGGGCGCAATCGGCCGTCAGTTACGCCGTGGCGACACTGGAAGACCAGCTTGGTGTGCTGCTGTTCGACCGCAGTGGCTACCGGCCACAGCTGACCAGTCCCGGCGTGGCACTGCTGGCCGATGCGCGGCAGGTGCTCGATCACGTCGATTCGCTGCAGGTGCGGGCCAATTCCTATGCGCGCGGGCAGGAGCTGGAAGTATCGCTGGCCGTGGATGTGTTCTTCCCTACCGATTGCCTGGTGGACCTGTTGCAGCGTTTTCGCCAGGCTTTTCCGGCGGTGACGGTGCGGCTGGAAGTCGAAGCGCTGGGGGCGGTGGCCGAGCGCGTCATTGATGGACGCTCGATGCTGGGCATCCTGGGGACGTTGCCCACCACGCCGCCCAACCTGCTGCGCATTACGCTGCCCAGCGTGCAACTGGTGGCGGTGGTGTCACCGGACCATCCGCTGGCCAAGGTAAAGGGAAGGATTTCCGAAAAGCTCCTGCAGCAGCAAACCCAGCTGGTGCTGTCGGACCGCAGCGAGCTCACTGCGCGCCAGGATTTCTCGGTGCACTCGCGGCTGACCTGGCGCATGAGTGATCTGGGCACCAAACACGCCCTGCTGCGTGCCGGCATGGGCTGGGGCAACATGCCGCTGCACGTCGTCAGGAGTGACCTGGACAGCGGCCGGCTGGTGAGCATCAGTACCATCCACCATCCGCCGCAAGGGGCGGAACTGCCGATCCAGTGCGTCTACAAACCCGACCATCCGGCGGGCCCCGCCCTGTCGTGGTGGCTGGATTCGCTGGCGGCATTGACTGCGTTGACGCCGTCGTCGCCAGGCGACCCGTCGGCAACATGAATACAAGCCAAAGCAGATAATGTCAATTTATAGGATTTGAACGATAAATACCAAAAACAAGACATTTCTTATATTGTAGTTTTATCGCTTTTGCCCTATATTTTCCTCTACAGCCGCACAGCCCGGCCCTCCGCTATGCACACCGGTGCTGCTGCATTATTGCCCCGAGGAAATTTCCATGGCCAACGATTTTCCCATCAGCCTCTCCATCCAGTTGCGCGAGCATCTGCGTGCCTTGCGCAAGCAGCAGCACATGACCCAGGCGCAACTGGGCGAACGCATCGGCATCAGCCAGGCGCGCATTGCCGAGATCGAAGCCAATCCGGGCGCCGTCAGCGTGGAGCAGATGCTGCTGCTCCTGTCGACGCTGGGGGCTGGTCTCAAGCTGCATGTCCATGCGGCCGACAAGCCGATCCACGGCGTCGCTGAGCCGGGGGGAGCCTTCATCCCCGCCCGCAAACAGGGCTCCTGGTAATGCTGCATGCCTGGATGAACGGTGAGCTGGTCGGCACCTGGAGCGTGGAACGCCAGGTGCACCGCTTCCGCTATGCGCCAACGTGGGTGCGCTCCTCGCATTTCCGTCCGCTCTCTCTGTCCCTGCCGCTGACCGCCTCGGGCGAGCTGCGTGGCGACAGCGTGCGCAACTACTTCGACAACCTGCTCCCCGACAACGCCGATATTCGGGAACGGCTGCGGCAGCGCTATCGTCTGCCCTCCACCGATGTCTTCGACCTGTTGCAGGCCCTGGGACGCGACTGTGTGGGCGCCCTGCAACTGCTGCCACCGAATCAGGAACCGCAAGGCTGGCGCAGCATCCACTGCGAGCGCCTGGATGAAGCGATGCTCGAACAGTTGCTGTATGCCCTGCCCTTGTCCTCACCCCCGGCCAGCGCCCAGGAAGATGCGCTGCGCATCTCGATCGCAGGTGCACAGGAAAAGACGGCACTGACCTGGCATCGCGGCAAATGGTGCCGTCCCCTCGGTGCCACGCCGACCACGCACATCATCAAGCTACCGCTGGGCCTCATCGGTGGCGTGATGCAGCGGGTCGATGCGGGGGACTCGGTCTACAACGAATGGCTGTGCTCGCGCATACTGGCAGCGATGGGTCTGCCGGTGGCTCCGGCACGGGTGGAACATTTCGGGCGTCATACGGTGCTGGCGGTGGAGCGTTTCGACCGCGTCAGGATGAAGGAAGGGTGGATCGCCCGCCTGCCGCAGGAAGATTTCTGCCAGGCCTTCGGCCTGCCACCGACGATGAAGTATGAAAGCCAGGGCGGGCCCGGCCTGAACCAGTGCCTGGGCCTGCTCAACGCCAGCAGCCGGGGCGGCGACAAGACGTATTTCCTGCTGGCGCAACTGGCCTTCTTCCTGCTGGCGGCCACCGACGGCCATGCCAAGAATTTCTCGCTGCACCTGCATGCGGGCGGCCGTTACGAGATGACGCCGCTATATGACGTGCTGTCAATGTGGCCCTACTTCGGCAAAGGCCCGAATCAGTTCCGCGCACGGCAGGCGGGTCCGGCCATGCTGCTGCGCGGACGCAATCCGCATCGCCACTTCCATACCATCGAAGCCCGCCACTGGCGGCAACTGGCCTTGCAAAACGGCGGGGAACCGGTGTGGCAAGCCATGCTGGCGCTGGTACAAGGCGCGGAGAATGCCCTGGCGGTGGCCGAAGGCGAACTGCCGGATGACTTCCCGGCCCGCACCTGGGAGCGCATCAGTGAAGGAGTCCGCCACCACCAGCAGCGTTTCCTGCGGGGTGCAGGCCAGTAGCGGTCACAAGGCTGCAAAACGCTCGCGGTATTGCCCCGGACTCACCCCCAGCTGGCGCAGGAAGACCCGCCGCAGGTTCTGTTCTTCCCCATAGCCGGACTGGCTGGCGATGCGCTTGAGCGGCAGGCGGGTTTCTTCCAAAGCGCGGCGCGCCGCTTCCAGGCGCATCAGCTCGACCGTGCGCGCCGGCGTGCGGCCGGTCTCGGCCACGTACAGCCGCGCGAAGGTTCGCGGACTCATGTTGGCCTGGCGCGCCAGGTTCTCCACCCGCAAATCCGCTTCCAGATTGCCGGCGATCCAGGCATGCAGTTCGGCAAAGCGCCCCGCCCCGCTCGCCTGCGAGGCCAGCGGCGTGCTGAATTGCGATTGTCCGCCCGGCCGCTTGATGAACATCACCAGCTGGCGGGCCGTCGCAATGGCGGCGGCGTGCCCCAGGTCCTGTTCGACCAGCGCCAGTGTCAGGTCGATACCGGCGGTCACGCCCGCCGAGGTCCAGATGCGGCCCTGGCGGATGTAGATGGGCTCGCCATCCACTTCCAGGGCGGGATAACGCTGCTGCAAGTCTTGCGCCGAGTCCCAGTGCGTCGTCACCCGCAAGCCGTCCAGCACGCCCGCCTCGGCCAGATGGAAAGCGCCGGTGCAGACCGAACAGACGCGCTGGGCCAGCGGCGCGGCCTGGCGGATCCACGCTACCAGGGCGGTATCGATGCAAAAGTCCTCACCCACGCTGCCGCCGGGCGAAATCAAGGTGTGCAGTTCCTCCGCGCACAGCAGCGCATCCAGCGCAGAGAGGGCCAGCGTGAACACCGGCAGGCCGGCGCTGGTGGTCACCGCCCCGCCCTCTGCCGAGGCCACATGGAGGCGATAGACTTCACGGCCCTGCAGCCGGTTGGTGGTCGCCAGCACCTGCATGGGGCCGGCAAGATCCAGCAGGTTCATGCCGGCGTAAGCCAGCAGCACCACATTGCGCGGGGCCGGTGTGGCCTGCGCGGCAAGCTCGGGGGTCATTGGAATCATCCTCCGATGTTAGCGCAGGCCCGCTGCCAGCGCCGTGCCCGCAGCACGCTGGGCCCACATCCAGCGCAGCGTGACCAGCGCCGACCCCAGCAGCACCGGCAGGATGGCCGCATTGAGCGTTTCCCAGCCGAAGCGGGCCAGCAAGGGACCGGCACCCAGCGTAGCCAGGGCTGTGGCGGCATAGCGCATCAGCTCGGCCAGCCCCTGGGTCTTGGCGCGCTCCGAAGGGGTATAGGATTGCGCCAGCAAGGTAGTGCCACCGACGAACATGAAATTCCACCCCACGCCCAAGAGCAGCAAGGCCACGTAGAAAGCGGGCAGCGTGGTCGAGAGCATGGCAATGACGGCGCAGCCGAGGTTCATGCCCAGCCCTGCCAGCAGCACCGGCCCCAGGCCGAAGCGCTGGATCAGGCGCCCTGCAAAGAAAGAGGGCGCGTACATGCCCATCAGGTGCCACTGGATGATGGCCGCGCCATCATCGATGCCGTGATGGCAGGCCACCGCCGCCAGGGGTGCGGCCGTCATGATGAACATCATCACCATGGACCCGGCCACGTTGTTGGCGACCGAAGCCATGAACACCGGCGTACGCGCAATGGCCGACAGCGGGCGCGCGGGTGCGAGCTCGGATGGCGATTGCGCAACGGCTACCGGTTCGGCCTGATCCCAATAGAACAGCACCAGTACCGCCACCGACAACAACCCCATGAGCGCCACCACCAGATAGGCCCCGGCAAACAGTGCCGCCGGAAACCAGTCCTTGCTCCAGGCCGCCAGCGCCGGGCCGACCAGGGCGGCGATGACGCCCCCGGCCAGCACGGTGGAAATGGCACGGCTCTTGGCCGCTTCAGCGACCGCATCGGCAGCGGCCAAGCGGTAATACTGCGCAAACGCCTGAAATACACCGACCAGCGCCGTGCCAACGCAAAAGGTCCAGAACTGCCCATGCCAGACCGACCACACCGAAATGAGCCCGCCGACACAGCAACTTGCGGCGCCCAGCACGAAAGACCAGCGGCGGCCCACGCGCTGGATCAGGAAAGCCGCAAACCAGGTCACCACCGCACCGGCCACCGTGATGAGGGCGAATGGCAAGGTCGCCAGCGCCTTGTCTGGCGCAAGCTGCCAGCCGGTCAGCGCGGTCAGGGTCAGGTCGATTGAGATGGCGCAGGTGAACAGGCCCTGGCACAACGCCAGGATAGCGGCATTGCGGCTACCGCCACGGGAAGGGGCAGGCAAGGAGAAGCGCATGGATTTGCTCCGAAGGGTCAATGATGGAAAAATTGTCGAATTCCCACCCGCTTGGCGTCAATGACACAAGACGTTCAATTCCTGCCAAGCCCATCATGAACAGGACTCCCATGTTGATACAGGCCCATCAATCCGCCGTGCTGGTCATCGATCCGCAGGAAAGACTCCTGCCCGCCATCCATGATGGCCCGGCCGTACTGGCGCAGATGGTGCGCATGGCCAGCATTGCCGGCCTGCTGGGCGTGCCGGTGCTGGCCACCGAACAGGCGCCCGACAAGCTCGGGCCCAATCATCCGGAGATCGCCCGCCTGTGCGACAAGACCCTGTCCAAGCAGCATTTCGATGCCTGTGCGGATGGTTTGCTGCCAGTCATTCCGCCAGCCGTGCGGCAGATCATCGTCGCCGGTTGTGAAACCCACATCTGCGTGCTGCAGACCGCGCTTTCCCTGCTGCAACAAGGCTACACGGTGCTGCCCTTGCTGGAGGCCTGCGGTTCGCGCCGTGCGGTGGACCGCGATGCGGCCTTCGAACGCCTGCGTGCGGCTGGCGCCGTTCCCGTCACGCTGGAGATGGTGGCCTACGAATGGCTGCAGCACAGCGCGCATCCGCAGTTCCGGGCGGTCCTGAAACTGGTGAAATAGCCTGGTCCGCCATGCGCAAACGGCTGGCGTAACCGAAAAGCACGTTGCGCCTTGCTCCGATGAAAGTTTTGCTTGCCACCCTTGCGAATGCGTTTCACAGGTGAGAACTGTGGTAAAATTAACGAAAAAAATCGCAGCGTGGCCGCATGACAATGTGGCGCATCACATATCATCACGCCAAGCCTTGGCCAGCCGACGCCGCCACAACACAGAGGAATCTCCAACGCTTATGTCCAGCTTACCTGCCCCTACGCCCATTCAATCGCCGCCCCCGCTCACCCTGCACGCACTGCGCGCCTCTTGTTCGGCCTGCAGCATGCACCAGCTGTGCCTGCCGATGGGGCTGGACCAGGGCGACATGCAGCGGCTGGAACAGGTCATCAACCGCCGCCGCAAGGTCAAGCGCGATGAGAGCCTGTACCGCCTCAACGACAAGTTCGACATGCTCTATGCCATCCGCCTGGGCCATTTCAAGACCTTCCAGGGCAATACCAATGGCGGCCAGCAGATCACCGGTTTCCAGATGGCGGGCGAACTGCTGGGCATGGATGCCATCGGTGCCGGCCACCACCTGTGCGAGGCGGTCGCACTGGAAGACAGCGAAGTCTGCGAGATTCCCTTTACGCGCCTGGAGGAATTGTTCCGCGACATGCCCACGCTGCTGCGCCAGTTCCATCGCATGATGAGCCTGGAGATTTCGCGCGAGCAACGCGTCATGCTGACCCTGGGCAGCATGACCGCGCAGCAAAAGATGGCGGCTTTCCTGCTCAACCTGTCCTCGCGCTACGCCAGCCGGGGCTACTCCTCGACCCGCTTCCAGTTGCGCATGACGCGCGAGGAAATCGGCAACTACCTGGGCCTGGCCGTGGAATCCGTGAGCCGCCTGCTGACCAACTTCAAGAAGACCGGCGTGATCGAGGTCAACCACCGCGACGTCGAGCTGTGCGACCTGCCAGCCCTGCGCGCCATCGCGCTGGGCAACGATCCCTGCGCCTGATCAGATCTGACCAGCGCCTCCCGTTCTTGCCGGGGCACGGGGGGCTGAGGTTAGAATGGCCGGATGACAGAACGACAGCCTTCTTCCTCCCCCTCCCTCCAGCGTTTCCTGCGCGCCCGCGTGGCGCGCGACCATCACCTCGGACTGCCGCTCACCACGGGCCTGATGGCCGCGCTGGCCACCGTCCTGCTCTTTGGGCTGATCGCCTACGAAGTCAGCAGCAAGGGGGCGCTCACGCGACTGGATCAGCAACTGGCGGACTGGTTCAACCAGCATGCCTTCTCGCCCCTGACCGAACTGGTCCTCGGCTATACCCATCTGCATGGCACCATCGGCGTGCTGGTCATGGGCGCACTGCTGCTGTGGCACATGGTCCGCAAGCAGCGCTGGGCCTGGGTTACCGACCTGGTGCTGGTGCTGCCCGGCGGCATGCTGTGCAACTTCTCGCTCAAGCAGCTCTTCGCGCGCCTGCGTCCCAGCTTTGACGATCCCATCCTGGTGTTGCACAGCTACAGCTTTCCCAGCGGACACACCATCGGCGCCACCCTGCTCTACGCCATGCTGGCCGCCTACCTGCTCAACCAGCCGGGGGTGACCGCCGCCATCGGTACGCGCCTGAAGACCGGCGAGCGCGGCGTGCAGGCCGCCGTCATCGGCGCAGCCCTGCTGCTGGTGGCGCTGACCGCCTTCAGCCGGGTCTACCTGGGCGCGCATTTCCTGAGCGACGTGCTGGGTGCGATGCTGCTGGGCACGGCCTGGTTCGCACTGTGGACGACCGTGGTTTTCACCTGGCAGCGGCACTATTACGCGCCGCCGCGCTCCAACGGGCTCTGAAACCACCTTCCTATTCACCTGCGGATGACAGAACAAGACACGACCCAGGAATTGCCCGCCCGCCATGGCCAGCCCGACGCCCCACGCCGTCCTGACGTGGTGGCCGCCATCAACGCCCGTGCCGGGGGCGGCCACGCCGAGGAACTGGCCGCCCACATCACCGAAGAGTTCGCTCGTCACGGCCTCTACGCCGTGGTGCATCTGGCGCACAGCGGCGAAGACATGCTGCAGGCCGCCCGCAACGCCGTGCGCGACAAGATTGCGGTGGTCGCCGTGGGCGGCGGCGATGGCAGCGTCAATGCCGTGGCCTCGACCCTGCTGGCCGATCCGCACTGCCAGAGCGCGCTGGGCGTGTTGCCGCTGGGCACGCTGAATCACTTCGCCAAAGACCTCAACATCCCCCTCGATCTCGATGGGGCCATCGCCAACATCGCCACCGGACGCAAGCTCCGGGTCGACAGCGGCGAGGTCAATGGCGCGCCCTTCATCAACAATTCCAGCCTGGGACTCTATCCCGACATCGTGCGCGAACGCGAAAAGCAGCAGGCGCGCCTGGGCCGTGGCAAATGGCTGGCCTTCACCTGGGCCGCCATGGGCGCGCTGCGGCGCTATCCCTTCCTGCGCGTGCGGCTGTCCATCGACGGCAAGGAACACTGGCGCAGCACGCCCTTCGTCTTCATCGGCAACAATGAATACCTGATGAGCGGCCTGGACATCGGCAAGCGCTCCACGCTGACCGACGGCCAGCTCAGTCTCTACGTGTGCCACCGCACCGGCCGCTGGGGCTTGCTGCGCCTGGCCTTGCACGCGCTGTTCGGGCGCCTGCGCGAAGCGCATGACTTCGACGTGCTGACCTGCAGCGAGATCCACATCGAGACACACAAGAAACGCATGCGCGTGGCCACCGATGGTGAGGTCAACCTGATGCAGACACCGCTGCACTACCGCATCCGTGCGGCCTCCTTGACCGTGATCGTGCCGCAGCTCGCCACCCCGCAAGCGGACGGTACCAGCGCACCCGGCCTGATCGAGAAGCTCTTGGGGGAGAACTGATGCGTACCCTCATCCATCTGTCGGACCTGCATTTCGGACGCACCGATCCCGAGATCATCGAACCGTTGATTGCCCAGGTCCACGAGCTCAAGCCGGACCTGGTCGTTGTTTCCGGCGACCTCACCCAGCGCGCACGCAGCAGCCAGTTCAAGCAGGCGCGTGCATTTCTCAATGCGCTGCCGCAGCCCCAGCTGGTGGTGCCGGGCAATCATGACGTCCCGCTCTTCAACGTGGCGGCACGCCTGCTGCAGCCGCTGCGCAAGTACAAGCGGCACATCACGGCCGATCTGCAGCCGCTGTACGTGGACGAGGAAATTGCCGTGGTCGGCATCAATACCGCGCGCTCGCTGACCATCCAGGATGGGCGCGTGAACGACAGGCAGATCGAACACGCGCGGCGCGAACTGGCCGGCGTGGGCGATCACCTGGTCAAGATCATCGTCACCCATCATCCCTTCGACCTGCCGCCAGGCCCGCAACATCACGGGCTGGTCGGCCAGGCGGTGCCAGCCATGCGCGCCTTCGCGCTGTGCGGTGCCGACCTGCTGCTGGCCGGTCACGTGCATACCAGCTCAGCCGTCAGCAGCGCCGGGCGCTATCACATCCCCGGCTATTCGGCGCTGGTGGTGCAGGCAGGCACGGCCACCTCCACCCGGGGACGCGGCGAGAGCAATTCCTTCAACGTCCTGCAGGTGGAGGCGCACCAGATCGTGGTGCATCGGCTGGGCTGGGAGCCCGATGTGAAAAGTTTTGCGCTGGCCGCTTCACAGACCTTCGTGCAACGCGGCAGCGAGTGGTTCGAGCAGACCGCCGATGGCCTGCTCAGTGAATGATCAGGCCGCAACGCGGCGCGCGCGGGAATAACGGATCACATCCACCAGCAGGAACAGCAACAGACTGGCCCCCATCAAGGGCAGGCTCCAGCCCAGCAGCAGGGCCAGTACCGCCAGTGTCAGGCGCTGCAGGGGAGCCAGGCGCATCACCGCCTGCGTCAGTGGTGCCAGGCTGGCCCCTGCCGCCGGGCGGCGCCGCCACCACATCACGTAGCCCAGCACGATGAGCCCGGTCAGGGCCACGCCGAAGAGGGCCATCAGGATCTGGTTCGCCACGCCAAACAGCACACCCATGTGCGCATCCACGCCCCAGCGGATCAGCTTGGCGATCAACGGAAAATCAGCGAAATCGGCCCGGCTGGTAATGGCCATGCGGTCGGCATCGATGGCCACCGTATCGACCTGGGTCGGCCAGGAGCGATCCACCTCCCGCACCACCCAGGCCTGCTGGGCCGCGCGCGGCGGGCGAATTTCAATCTCGGCGGCATCGATGCCGCCAGCGCGGGCGATCTGCTGCACCATGTCGAAACGGGCCGGGTCGTTAGCCTGCGGCATGGGCATCTGCATGCCATGTGCGCCCATGTGATCGGCGTGTTCGCCCATGGACATGGCCGGGGCTCCTGCTTGCAATTGGGTCGACACCGAGGGCGTGATCCAGCCCAGCTGCGTGCGCATCTGGCTCACGCGCTCACCGGCCCAGCGCGACCAGGTCAGGCCCGTGGCCGAGAAGAACACCAATCCGAGCACGATCCACAGCCCGACCAACGCATGCAGCCGGCGCGCGTTCATCGGACGCGGCGTACGCACCTTGCTGCCAGCGCGGCGCTGGCGAGCGCGCCACCACAGCCACACCCCACCCAGCGCCCCCAGCCACAGCCAGGAAGCGGCCAGCTCGCTGTAGTTGCGGCCGAAGTCACCCAGCATCAGGTTGCGGTGCAGGTAATCCAGCGTGGTGCGCAAAGGCAGCACGCCGCTGGTGCCATAGACGATCAGGTCGCCCTTGACCTGCAGGCTGACCGGATCGACGAAGATGGCCCGGCTTTCAGAATCGCCCAGGCCGGGCTGGCTGAACATGACGCGCGTATTCCATCCGTCCGCCTTGGCCGGGCGCACCGCGAACAACCGCGCCTGCGGCCCCAGGAAGGCCTGCGCGGCGCTCACCTGTTCGGCAAGCGGCCGGGCCTCGCCCCTGCTTTGGTGATGGAGCTGGGCGGCATAGAGATGCGATTCGATCTGCGGGGTCAGCACGTACAGCGTACCGGTCAGCGCCGCTACCAGGATGAAGGGGCCGACGAAGAGGCCAATGTAGAAATGCAGGCGCAGCAGCACGGCATGCAAGGCGGAGCGATGGGTGTCGCCCGTACGAACGGTCAAGCTGGCGGCGTTGGCGGTGCCATCGCCGGCGGGCTGGAAGGAGGTGGTCATGGCTGCGGGCGGGGAGCGCCGAAAACGGAAACAGGCTCGCGATTGTAGGCCGTGCGGCCGTGCCTGCGAATGTGGCAATTTGTCGCAGCCCCAATGAAAAAGAGCCGACGGATCAATCTCCGTGCGGCTCTTCCTGCCTGTGACCTGCGGCGCCGTGGTAACGGCGCACGGCAGGATCACATGGGATTTTCGTCGATCCAGTCGCCCGAAAAATCGAGGACGTAGGCGATCGCCTCGTCTTCGGTATCGAACTCATTGGTGGGCGCCTTGCGCTGGTAGCGCAGCTTGCCGCTGCCATCCTTGCCTTCGTGAATCACGAAGCAAGCCATGAATTTGCCGTTGTCGAGCTTCTTGATCTCCGGGATGACGGCGTTTCCCTTGTACGGGAAGATCTGGGACATGTGATGAAACCTCCTTGTTGCGAGGCGCCATGCTAGCACAAGCCGGACTTTCCTACCCGAGACGCGCCACTGGCAAGCCTCTCCCAAGAGCGCGTTGCACAGAAACACCGCACCCATTATTTGCAACACGGTTGCATTTATGAGATATTCGCAACTCAGTTGCATTTACCTGGACAAATCTGTCATCAGTTTTGCTGATGACCCCGGTCTTCCGCCCACTCTTTTTCTGATTTCACGCTCGCCATGACCTCCCTCCAACGCCAGCCCGGCGACCGCCGGCTTCCCGTGACGGTGCTCTCCGGTTTCCTCGGTGCCGGCAAGACCACCCTGCTCAACCACATCCTGCACAACCGCGAAGGCCGGCGCGTGGCGGTGATCGTCAATGACATGTCGGAGGTCAACATCGATGCCGCGCTGGTGCGCGATGGCGGTGCGGACCTCTCGCGCACCGAAGAAAAACTGGTGGAAATGAGCAATGGCTGCATCTGCTGCACCCTGCGCGAAGACCTGCTGATGGAAGTGCGCAAGCTGGCCCGCGAGCGCCGCTTCGACCAGCTGGTGATCGAATCGACCGGCATTTCCGAACCGCTGCCGGTGGCCGAGACGTTTACCTTTACCGATGAGGAGGGGGCCAGCCTGGCCGATGTGGCGCGGCTGGACACGATGGTCACGGTGGTCGACGCCTTCAATTTCCTCAAGGACTACAGCTCCCAGGACAGCCTGCAGGAACGCGGCGAATCGATGGGCGAAGAAGACAGCCGCACCGTAGTCGACCTGCTGATCGAGCAGATCGAGTTCTGCGACGTGATCGTGCTCAACAAGCTGGACCTAGTCTCGCCGCTTGACCTGGAGCGCCTGCACGCCATCCTGCACAAGCTCAATCCGCGTGCGCGCATCGTCACATCGGAGTTCGGAAAGGTTGCGCTGGACCAGGTCCTGAACACCGGCCTGTTCGATTTCGAACAAGCCAGCCAGGCCCCCGGCTGGCTGCAGGAACTGCGCGGCGAGCATGTCCCGGAGACCGAACAGTACGGTATTACCAGCTTCGCCTGGCGTGCGCGCCGGCCCATGCATCCGCAGCGCTTCCACGACCTGGTCAACAGCGAATGGCCGGGCGTGGTGCGCTCCAAGGGTTTCTTCTGGCTCGCCACCCGCCCGGCGCATGCGGGGTCGTGGTCGCAGGCCGGAGCCGTCTGCCGCCACGGATTGGCCGGCAAATGGTGGGCCGCCGTGCCGCGCGAGAAGTGGCCGCAGGATCAGGAGTCCATCGACTTCATCCTCGAACAATGGGATGACAATGTCGGCGATGCGCGCCAGGAACTGGTGCTCATCGGCATGGAGATGGATCAGGCTGCATTGACGGCCAAGCTGGAGGCCTGCCTGCTGACTGATGCCGAGATGGCGCAAGGTCCGATGGGCTGGGCGCGCATGGCCGATCCTTTCCCCGGCTGGGAGTGAGCTGCATGACCCTCATCAGCCAGCGCACTACCCTGCCCGACGTCGCCCGCAACGAACCCGCCAGCATCACCCTGCCCCTGCAATGGGTAGGCATGTGCGGCATCGCCCTGCCGCTGCGGCTGGCAGACGGCACGCCACTCCCGGCCAGCGCCGAAGTGGCGGTGGACCTGCCCGATCCGCAGGCCAAGGGCATCCACATGTCGCGACTGTACCTGCTGCTGGACGCCTTCGCCACTCGATCGCGCCTGACGCCAACCGCTGTACATGAACTGCTGCGCCAGATGCGCGAAAGCCACGCCGATTGCCAGTCGCGCGCCGCCCTGCTGCGGCTGGACTTCGCCTTGCTGCAGCAACGAGCCGCGCTGGTCACGCCAGAACTGACCGGATGGAAGAGCTATCCGGTCACGCTGACGGCGCAATTGCGCGATGCCACGCTGGAAATGCGCTTGCAGGTGCGCATCGCCTATTCTTCCACCTGTCCGTGCTCGGCGGCACTGTCGCGCCAGGCCTTGCAGGATGCCTTTGCCGCCGACTTCGCGCAGCACGAGGCCATCGGCCGCGATGCCGCGCTGGGCTGGCTGGCGCGCCACGCCAGTCTGGCCACGCCGCACAGCCAGCGTAGTGAGGCCGAACTGAACATCGCGGTCGGCGGTGCTGCCGCGCGGTTTCCGCTGTTGGATTTAATCGATACCGCCGAAGCCGCACTGGGCACGGCCGTGCAGACGGCCGTACGGCGCGCTGATGAGCAAGCCTTTGCGCTGGTTAATGGCGCCAACCTGATGTACGTGGAAGATGCCGCGCGCCGACTGCGTCAAGCCCTGGAAGCGCGCTTCGCTGCCTGCTCGGTACGCGTGTCGCACTTCGAAAGCCTGCATGCGCACGACGCCGTGGCGACGGCCGTAACGCCCGGCTGGCAGGAGCTGCTGCGCTGATCCCGGGCGGCGGCGACTGGCAGCGCCGCCCGAACCGGGGTATCGTTGCCCTTTCTGCTTCCCGTACATGCCACCCGATGACGTCCGATTTCACTCCCTCTTCCCTGCGCAGGCTGCAATATGCGGCCTTCACGCCCGGCCCGCGCCTACTGATCCTCGGCGCCGTGCACGGCAATGAAACCTGCGGCACCCAGGCCATCGCCCGCCTGCAGCGTGAACTCGACAGCGGAGCACTGCGCCTGCAGCGCGGCCTGCTGACGCTGGTGCCGGTGACCAATCCGCTGGCGTATGAAAAACGGCAACGCCAGGGCGACCGCAACCTGAACCGCAACCTGCGTCCGCATCCGGCCCCCGCCAACTTCGAGGACCAGCTCTGCAACGTGCTCTGCCCGTGGATCGATGAACACGAGATCCTGCTCGACCTGCACTCCTTCCATACCGGCGGCATGCCCTTCGCCATGCTCGGCCCGGAAGACAATGCCGGCGAGGTCGAACCCTTTGCGCATGCTGCCGCCGAAGCGCGCATGGTCGCGCACCTGGGCTGCCAGCGCGTGGTGGAAGGATGGATGGGGGCCTATGTGCGCGGGGTCGAACGCCGCCGCCAGCAAGGCCATGCGGTCTCGCCCGACCTGCTGGACCGCCAATATGGCGTCGGCACCACCGAATACGCACGCAGCAAGGGTTTATACGGCGTGACCCTGGAATGCGGCCAGCACGATGATCCGCAAGCGCCGGAAGTCGCCTATCGCGCCATCCTGCAGACGCTGGCGCTGCATGGCATGATCGATGCGCCGCTGCAGCCCCCGGTGGCGGAAATCCAGCTGATCCGCCTGGTCGACGTGATCGACATGGAACATGCCGAGGACCGCTTCACCCGTGAATGGTCCAGCTTCGACCGCGTGCAGCAGGGTGAAGTGATCGGCCACCGGCACGACGGCCAGGCGGTGCTGGCACCGGGCGACGGCTACATCGTCTTCCCCAATCCGCGCGCCTTGCCGGGCAATGAATGGTTTTACTTCGGGGTCGACAGCCAACGCCGGCTGTGACGCTGCAAGCGCTTCAGCAATCCAGTGCGTAGAAGCGGGTATCGACCACCATCACCGGGAAGGCAGGCGGCAGCGTGCTCTTCTCGATGAGCCGGAAACCGTTTTTCTCGTAGAAGCGATGCGCCGCCAGGAACTTGTCCGTGGTGCCCAGGAAAATCTGGCGCACGCCCTGCGCACGCGCCCAGGCGATGGCCCCTTCCAGCAGGCGCGCGGCAGTGCCGTGCTCCTTGCCGCGATGGCTGGCCGCCACGAACATCTTGCGCAGCGCGACCTGGGCGTTGCCGATATCGAGCAGGGAAATGGTGCCGACCACCTTGCCGCCATCGACCGCCACCCAGAAATTGCCATGGCCCTTCTGGTAGAAACCGGCAATATCCTTCAGGTCGGGCTGCCCCTCCAGCGTGATGGGAATACCGAACTCTTCCTGCTGGATGGGCAGGATGACCTCGACCACGCCCGGTGCGTGTTCCGGGCGATAGGCTTGAATCTCGATCATGGCAATTCTTTATAAATGATTTATAGCGTTATTTGAGTTCATTCCCGGGCGTCAGCTCCCAGCAGCGGGGGCTGTGGGCGAAGCCGATATGGCCGTAATAGTCCGCCGCATCGGGTGCAGCCAGCAGACGCAGGCGGCAGCGCGGACCGAGGCGGCTGCGGGCGGCGCGGATCAATTCCTTGCCGATGCCCCGGCGCTGGTATTGCTCATCGACGGCCAGCTCCGACATATAGCAGGCGTAGACGAAATCGGTGACGCAGCGCGCCACACCGACCAGCAGTTCGCCATCCCAGGCGGTGGCGGTCAGGCTGGCATGGGTGACCATGGCCTCCATGCATTCGCGGTCATCCAGCGGACGGCGCGGGCCCAGCGAAGTACGGGAGAGAATGTCGATGAACTGATCGGCGGTCAGGCGAAGGTCGGTACGGTAGACGATGGGCATGGGCGCGGGCGGACGTGACGACGAAGCCGGTCACGTTAACACAAAACGCCGCAGGGCATGCAGCGCTGCGGCGTCCGTTGTCCTGCGCGAAGGCCAGGGGCTCAGTCGGGCCGGGCGTAGACCTTGTGCGATACCGGCTTGCCGCTGGCATCGACCCGCACCAGCACCATTTCTCCCGAGGCCACGCTTTCACCGGTCCAGCGCCCGATGTTCACGTCATGCGTGACCAGAATCAGCGCCCGGCTGCCCTTGCTTGGCAAGACCGTGCGCAGATATTGCTCCAGCCGCTGATTGGCGGTCTCGCCCTGGGCGGCATCGTTGAAGAAAGAGGCCAGGCCATCCTGCACCTCGGGTGTACCGAAGCCCAGCAAGCTGGCGGTTTCCTTGGTGCGGCACCATGGGCTGCTGGCCACGATGGCGCGGCTGATGCCCTGCTGGCGCAGCCAGTTGCCGATCTTGCGCGCCTGTTCACGGCCCTCTTCATTCAGGTTGCGCTGCGTGGCACAGTCATTGAGCGTGAAGCCTGCGGGGTCGCCGACGCCCGGCGCACGTGCGTGACGCATGATCAGGACATGATCGGGCTGGGACAATTTGTCCGACAGGTCGGAGGCACCGGCCGCGACGGGCAGGCATGACAGCGCCAGAAGGGAAAACAAAAAAGCGGCAATACGTGATGACATGGAAAGCCTCGACGGGATCGGTTGGATCAAATGGATCACGTGGATCAAGGCTGCCAGTCTAGCCCAAGGCCATCGCACCACGCCGGCTCCGACGCCGCATTTGCCGCGTCAAAAACAGGTCATGGTGCAGAAAACGTCAGGCCCCGTGCCGAAACGTTCAGGCGTTTTTCCAGCTCGGTGCGCGCTTTTCGAGGAAGGCATTGACGCCCTCCTTCTGGTCCTGGGTATCGAAGAGATCGACGAAGAGTTCGCGTTCGGTTTGAAGGATTGTGCCAAGCGGATTGTGACGCGCCCCCTGGATCAGCTGCTTGCTGGCCGCAACAGAGGACGGGCTCTGCTTCTCGGCCTGCAAGGCCAGCGCCAGCGCACGTTCGCGCGCCTGGCCCTTGGGGACCACTTCCTCCACCAGGCCGATGCGCAGGGCGGTCTCGGCATTGACGCGTTCGCCGCACAGGATCATGCGCTTGGCCCAGCCTTCACCGACCAGCCACGGCAGGTTCTGCGTGCCGCCCGCGCAGGGCAGCAAGCCCACGGCGGCCTCCGGCAAGGCCATCTGGGCCTGTTCTTCGGCGATGCGGATGTCGCAGGCCAGGGCGCACTCGAGGCCACCGCCCATGGCGTAGCCATTGATGGCCGCAATCGAGACGCCCCGGAAGCCCGACAAGGTCTCGAAGGCTTCCCCGAAGCGGCGCGCCATCTCGCGCGCCATGGCCTTGTCGCCATCGGCGAAGAGCTTGAGGTCGGCGCCGGCGGAAAAGAATTTCTCGCCCTCGCCGGTCACGACCAGGGTGTAGATCTCACGGTCGGCGTTGAGGTCCTTGACCAGGCGCGTGAGGTCGGACAAGGCTTCGCGGGTCCAGGTGTTGGCCGGAGGATTGGACAGGGTCAGCACGGCGGTGTGGCCGCATTTTTCCAGCTTCAGGTTGGTGTAGGTGCTCATGCGTTTCCTCGTGAGGGTTCAGCGGATATCGTCCAGCGTGTCGCGGCCGAGCAGGTTGCGCGAGATGATGACGCGCATGATTTCATTGGTGCCTTCCAGGATCTGGTGCACCCGCACGTCGCGGAAATAGCGTTCCAGCGGATATTCGCGAATGTAGCCATAGCCGCCATGCAATTGCAGCGCCTCGTTGCAGACCCGGAAACCCAGATCGGTCGCCAGCCGCTTGGCCATGGCGCAATAGGTGGTGGCTTCGGGCGAGCCGGCATCCAGCTTGGCCGCTGCCAGCCGCACCATCTGGCGTGCGGCCACCAGTTCGGTCTGCATGTCGGCCAGCTTGAATTGCAGGGCCTGGAAGTCGGCAATCGGACGGCCGAACTGCTTGCGTTCCTTCATGTAGGCGTGCGCCGCATCCAGCGCCGCCTGCGCCGCCCCCACCGAGCAGGTGGCGATGTTGATGCGGCCGCCATCGAGTCCCTTCATGGCGAAGACGAAGCCCTCGCCCTCCTCGCCCAGCAGGTTGCCCACCGGCACCTTGACGTTGTCGAAGCTGATGGTGCGCGTGGGCTGGCTGTTCCAGCCCATCTTGCTTTCCTTCTTGCCGTAGCTGATGCCGGGCGTGTCGCCGGGCACTGCGATGGCCGAGACGCCGCGCGCACCGGGGCCGCCGGTGCGCGCCATCACCACCAGCAGGTCGGTGCTGCCCGCGCCCGAGATGAAGGCCTTGGAGCCGTTGATGAGATAAAAGTCATCCACCCGGCGCGCCGTGGTCTTGAGCGAAGCGGCATCCGATCCCGAGCCCGGCTCGGTGAGGCAGTAAGAGCCGATCTTCTGGCCGGCGGCCAGTTGCTCGCACCATTCTTCCTTCAGTTCGGCATGGCCCCAGGTGGCGACCATCCAGCTGACCATGTTGTGGATGGTGAGATAGGCCGCCGTGGAGGTACAGGCACGTGCCAGTTCCTCGAAGACCACCGTGGCATCCAGGCGCGAGAGGCCCAGGCCGCCCACCTCTTCCGGGGTGTAGAGGCCGCAGAAGCCCAGCTCGCCGGCCTTGGCGATCACGTCCAGCGGGAAGTGCGCCTCCTCATCCCATTTGGCGGCGAAGGGGGCCATGGCGCGCGCTGCGAAATCGCGGGCGCTTTGCTGGAAGGCCAGCTGGTCTTCGTTGAGTTCAAAATCCATGCTTGTCTCCTGTTCGTTGTTCTTGCCAGGCAATGCGGGTTGGGCGCTTGGCTTCCCGCTTTGGCGCCTAGCTTAATGGAATTCGCGTCGGACAGTTGTCACCGGCACGACATTGGCGGATCCAGATGCCAAAGCCGTCAGGACCGGTCAGGCCGCTGCAGGCGTTGCACTCGGGGCAGCCTTCTTGCCTGCTTGCGCAAACGCCGCCATCAACTCGGCCTGTCGCCCCTGCATGGCCTGTACCGCCTGCTCCTTGACATGGCCGAAGCCGCGTACCTGCTCCGGCAACTGCGCCAGGGCGATGGCCTCGGCCAGGTTGTCCGCCGTCAATGCGGGCAGCAACGCCAGCACCATCTGGCGATATTGCACGATGAGCGCACGCTCCATGCGCCGTTCTGCGGTACGCCCGAAGAAATCGAAGACACCGCCGCGCAGCCCCTTGCAGCGCGCCAGCAGCTTGAAGGCCGTCATCATCCAGCTGCCATAGCGCGCCTTCACCAATCGCCCCTGTCCATCCTTGCGCGCAAAGATCGGCGGTGCCAGGTTGAAGCTGAGCGTGAAATAGCCCTCGAACTGCTGCGCCAGGTCCTTCTGGAACTGGCCGTTGGTGTAGAGCCGCGCCACCTCGTATTCATCCTTGTAAGCCATCAGGCGCGAGAGATTGCGCGCGACGGCCAGGGTCAGTTTGTCGCTGCCCAGCGGCGCTTCGGCGGCACGCACGGCCGCGACCACTTCGGCGAATTGGGCAGCATAGGAGGCATCCTGATACTCGGTCAGCAAGGCCACCCGGCGCTTGAGCAGCTGGTCCAGCGACTGCGGCAGATGCACCACCACCGGCTGGGCCGGTACTGCGATCTGCTCCACGCGGCGCAGGTCGACTGCGGCACGGCGGCCCCAGCGGAAGGCGCTCTGGTTGGCCTCGACCGCCACGCCATTGAGTTCAATCGCGCGCAGCAGCGCAGCTTCGCTCAGAGGCAGTTCACCGCGCTGCCAGGCATAGCCCAGCATGAAGAGATTGGTGGCGATGGCGTCGCCCATCAGGGCCGTGGCCAGGCGTGTGGCATCGATGAAGTCGGCCTGCTGGTCGACCGATTCCAGGATCAGCGCCTTGACCTCCTCGAACGGAAACTGCCAGTCAGGATTTTTGGCGAACTGGCCCGGCGGCTGCTGATGCAGGTTGACAACCGCCCGCGTGCGGCCGGGGCGCATCTTGGAAATGGCATCGAAAGCGCCCGCCGTCAGCATGTCGCATCCCAGCACCAGGTCAGCTTCCCCGGTGGCGATGCGCTGCGCGCGGATGGTGTCGCGCCGTTCCGCAATGCGCACGTGCGAGGTCACGGAACCATTCTTCTGCGACATGCCGGTCATGTCCAGCACCGACGCGCCCTTGCCTTCCAGATGCGCGGCCATGCCCATGAGTGCGCCGATGGTGATGACCCCGGTGCCGCCGATGCCGTTGATTAGGATGTTGAACGGCGTCTCGCAGGAAGGGATGGCCGGTGCCGGCAGCGCGCCGAAATCGTCGGCCGCGCCTTTCTTGTGGACGCCGGTACGCGACTTCTTCAACTGCCCGCCTGTCACGGTGACGAAGCTGGGGCAGAAGCCCTTCACGCAGGAGTAATCCTTGTTGCAGGAAGACTGGTCGATGACGCGCTTGCGGCCCAGTTCCGTCTCCAGGGGCAGGATCGAGGTGCAGTTGGACTGCACGCCACAATCGCCGCAGCCTTCGCATACGGCCGCATTGATGAAGAGCCGTTCGTTGGGGTCGGGAAATTCTCCCTTCTTGCGGCGGCGGCGCTTTTCGGCGGCGCAGGTCTGGTCGTAGATGATGACGCTCACACCGGGAACCTCGCGCAGCGCGCGCTGCACGGCATCCATTTCCTTGCGGTCATGCAGGCTCACCGCCGCCGGCAACCCGTTGCGGTCGGCGTAACGGCCGATGTCCTCCGAGACCAGCGCGATGCGCTGCACGCCTTCAGCGGCCATCTGCTGCGCGATCATCGGCACCGAGACCGTGCCATCCACAGGCTGCCCGCCCGTCATGGCCACGGCATCGTTGTACAGGATCTTGTAGGTCATGTTGACCCGCGCGGCCACGGCGGCGCGAATGGCGAGATAGCCCGAATGGAAATAGGTGCCATCGCCCAGGTTGGCAAATACGTGCGGCACCTTGGAGAAGGGCGCCTGCCCGATCCAGGGCGCGCCCTCGCCGCCCATGTGGGTGGTCAGCTTGTTGTATTCCGGATAGATGGCGGTGGCCATCACGTGACAACCGATCCCGGCCAGCGCGAAACTGCCCTCGGGCACGCGCGTGGAGGTGTTGTGCGGACAGCCCGAGCAATAGTAAGCCGGACGCGGGGGCGTATTGACGGCCTTGGTCAGCACCGCATCCTTGGCATCGAGGAAGGCCAGGCGCGCCTTGATCAGGTCACTGGTGTGGAAACGCGCGATGCGCGCGGCGATCACGCGGGCGATCTGCGCCACCGAGAAATCGGCCTTGGAGGTCAGCAGCCATTCGCCGCGCGGAGCCACCCATTCACCCTTTTCGTCGAACTTGCCGATCACGCGCGGACGAACATCGTCGCGCCAGTTGTAGAGCTGTTCCTTCAACTGGTATTCGACCATCTGGCGCTTTTCTTCCACCACCAGGATTTCATCGAGGCCCTGTGCGAATTCGCGCACGCCGTCCGGTTCCAGCGGCCAGGGCATGGAGACCTTGAAGACCCGCAGCTTGATCTCGGCCGCAAAGGCTTCATCGATGCCCAGTTCTGACAAGGCTTCCAGCACATCGAGATAGGACTTGCCCGAGGCAATGATGCCCAGCCGCGCACGGGGGCTGTCGATCATCACGCGGTTCAGTTTGTTGGCCCGGGCGTAGGCCAGCGCGGCATAGATCTTGTAATCCTGCATCAGCGCTTCCTGCTTGCGTGCCTGCACGCCCAGGGTATCGGTGGACAGCCGTGCATTGAGGCCGCCCTGGGGCATCACGAAATCGGTCGGCAGACGGATGTCGACGCGGAAGGGATCGGCATCCACCGAGGCACTGGACTCCACCGTATCGGCCAACGCCTTGAACCCGACCACGCAGCCGGAATAGCGCGACATGGCCCAGCCATGCAGGCCCAGGTCCAGGTATTCCTGCACGTTGCAGGGATAGAGCATCGGGATCATCGATGCCGAGAAGATGTGGTCCGACTGGTGCGGCAGGGTCGAGGAATAGGCGCCATGGTCGTCCCCGGCCACCAGCAGCACGCCGCCCTGGGCGGAGGTGCCGGCATGGTTCATGTGCTTCAACACATCGCCGCAGCGGTCCACGCCGGGACCCTTGCCGTACCACATGGCATAGACGCCGTCATAGTCGGAAGGACCGATCAGCCTGACCTGCTGCGTGCCCCAGACAGCGGTGGCGGCCATGTCTTCGTTCACGCCAGGCTGGAACTTCACGCGGTGCGCGGCCAGGTGCGGCTGGGCATGCCAGAGGGCTTCGTCCAGTCCGCCCAGGGGCGAACCGCGATAGCCGGAAATGAAACCGGCCGTATTGAGGCCCGCCGCACGGTCGCGGATCTGCTGCAGCATCGGCAGGCGCACCAGCGCCTGGATGCCGGAGAGATAGATGGCGCCTTCGGTGGCGGTGTATTTGTCGCCCAGACTGACAGGGGCCAATCCGGAAGTGTCAGGAACTGGTCCGGTACGGTTTGCAGTACGGTCAGTCAAGTGTGCGGAGACGGTATGCAAGCCGTCTGTCGCGGGGGTGCCGGGTCTCTGGTCGAGGACCGGCGAGTGAGCGCTCACTGGGGTCACAGCCTGTGCGCAGTCGCGAACGCCTTCTACGGTTGGCGTCGCCGCTGCGGCAGGCTCAGCTGCCGAACGGAATTGCATTGCTTGTCTCCAAAATTTTTGTTTCAGATAGCGTCTGCCATTACTGCACCGGGTACGGCGCATCACTGCCAGACACATCGACCGTGGTAGCGGTCCACACAACAATCTCCGTCTCGAAAACTGCTGTGACTGAAGTCTATCCGCACGGGCCAGTCATGCGGAAATACCGAATGAGGATAGGGGTATAAGGAAAAACGATAGCCCTGCATTCCACGCTGAGCAACGACCTCCGGCATTGCCTTGCAGAAATTTAAGTAGCGCTTGCGCAAGGATTGCCACATTTTTTCATCGTCCTGACAGCAAGACGGGTTATGCTTGCCGGCAAATTTTGTGCTGCCTTGCGGCAGCATTTCCCGACGACAACCTACCAACCCCACGCCGCCACGCAGAATCATGAGCAATCCGATCCAAGAACAGATGGAACCCGACAGCGCCGTCTACAAAACCCTGCTGGAATCGACCAAGGCGATTCCCTGGAAGATCGACTGGAGCACCATGCAGTTCGCCTACATCGGCCCGCAGATCGAGCAGCTGCTAGGCTGGACCCCGGAGAGCTGGAAAACGGCCGAGGACTGGGCCATGCGCATCCACGCCGAAGACCGCGAGGCCGTGGTCAACTTCTGCATCTCGCAATCCAAGGCCGGCGCCGATCACGAAGCCGACTACCGCGCCCTGACCCGTGATGGCGAGCACATCTGGATCCGCGACGTGGTGCACGTGGTGCGCAATCCTGATGGCAGCCCCAATGCGCTGATCGGCTTCATGTTCGACATCACCGAACGCAAGAAGACCGAGGCACGCCTGGCCGAGCTGCAGAAGGAGCTGGAGGCGCTGTCCTATCGTGACGGCCTGACCAACGTAGCCAACCGCCGCATGTTCGATTCGGCGCTGGAAGTGGAATGGGCCAATGCGGTCAATACCCGCGCACCGTTGTCGCTGATCATGCTCGACATCGATTACTTCAAGCAGTACAACGACCATTACGGCCACATCCGGGGTGACGAATGCCTCAAGCAGGTGGCCCAGCTGCTCAGCCAGAGCGCTACCCGCAGCCGCGATTTCTTTGCCCGCTATGGCGGCGAGGAATTCGTGCTGATCCTGCCCGATTGCGATGAAAAGGCCGCCCTGCAGGTAGCCCAGCGCTGCCGTGCGATCATCAACGAGGCCGCCCTCCCGCACGCCAAGTCGCAGATCGCCGAGCATGTCACCATCAGCCTGGGCGTGGCCACCATCGTGCCCTCGCCCATGGACCAGCGCATCGCCTTCCTGGAACAGGCCGACCGCCGCCTGTACCGCGCCAAACAGTTGGGCCGTGACTGTATTGCCGTGGACGAGTGAACTGTACCTGTCTCGCAGCAGAGGCCGTCGCTACAATCGGCCTTCCTGCTTCCGCTTTTGCGGAAGTTTCCTGACTCTGCTGCGAGACCTTCATGCCTGCCACCTACGCCTACCGCCTGCTCAACGTCTTCGCCGAATCGACCTTCGGCGGCAATCCCCTGTGCGTGTTCGAGGATGCGCGCGGCCTCGATGAGGCCACCATGCTGGCGCTGGCCCTGCAATTCAATCTCTCGGAAACCACCTTCATCCTGCCCTCGGCCGTCGCCGATGCGCGGGTGCGCATCTTCACCACCGGCTACGAAATGCCCTTCGCGGGCCATCCCACGCTGGGCACGGCGCAGGTGGTGCGTGATCTGCTGGGAACGGGCGATGCGCTGCGCCTGGAATTCAAGGCCGGGGTAGTGCCGGTGCAAGCTGAGGGCGACGTCTGGACCTTCACCGCCCCCTGCCCCGGCGGCCCGCGCACGGCGCCTTCGCCCCTGTCGCGCCCCGAAGTGGCCGCCCTGCTGGGCCTGGACGCAAGCGACCTGGCCGCCGATCCGATGTGGGTCGATACCGGTGCCGACCAGTTCCTCATTGCCCTGCGTTCGCCCGAGGCAGTACGCCGCGCCCAGCCCGACAGCGGCCTGCTGGACCGCTGGCCGGCCAGCAGCCTGGGGCGCAAGACAGCCTATGTGTTCGCCTTCGATGAAGAGGCCCCTGGCCAGGTGCTGGCGCGCTACTTCTTCACCAAGCAGGGCGGCGGTGTGGCTGAAGATCCGGGCACCGGCTCGGCCTGCGCCAACCTGGGCGGCTGGCTCGTGGCCACCGGCGCAAGCCTGCCGGCGCGCTACGCCATCGACCAGGGCGCAGCTGTCGATCGTCCATCGCGCCTGCGCCTGACCGTCGGCAGCGATGGCGCCATCCAGGTCGGCGGCCGCGTCATCGAGATCGGGCGCGGGGCCGTCACCATCGATCCGGCCGGACAAACCATGCTCGCCTGAATCGATGCGCCAGCGCGGGCCTCATCGTTCAACGCATCAGGCCACCTTCCTGCGTGAGCGGAAAGATCAGCGCATGCAGCCAGTCCATGAACTCCGCCAGCCGTGCCGGCACATGGCGCCGGCTGGCATAGAGCAGATTGATGGGCATGGGCGCCGGACGATATTGCGGCAACACTTCCACCAGCTTGCCGCCATCGAGCATCTTGCGTTTCTGCGCGCCCACCAGCGGCAGCTGGATCAGGCCCAGGCCGGCCTGGCAGGCGGCGTAATAGGTCTCCGTACTGTTGACGGTGACACTGCCGGCCATGGGCAGCGTGCGGGTCTGGGTGCCGTCGAACCACTCCCATCCGGGTGAACGTCCGCCCAGCACCTGGCGGTAATGCACCAGCTGGTGATGGGCCAGGTCCTCCAGGGTGCGCGGCGTGCCATGCCGTTTCAGGTAAGCCGCGCTGGCGCAGTTGATCTGGGCCAGATGCCCGATGGGCCGCGCCACCAGCGAGGAATCATCCAGCGTGCCGGTCCGCAGCACGCAATCGAAGCCTTCGGCCACCAGGTCGACGCGACGGTCACTGGCCGACAGCTCGATCTCCAGGTGCGGATGCCGCGCCAGGAATGTCGGCAAGGCCGGCAGCACCACTTCGCGCGCCATGGCGCTGGACATGTCGACCCGCAGCTTGCCGCTCAAGGGCTGCCCACCCGCACGGAACATGCCGCGCAGGGACTCGAATTCATCCAGCAGATCCTGGCTGCGCCGGTAGAAGGCTTCGCCATCGGCGGTCAGCTGCACGCGCCGCGTGGTGCGCTGGAGCAGGCGCGTACCCAGCATCTGTTCGAGCTGCTGCACGGCCAGCGAAACGCTGGCGTTGGGCAGCCCCAGCTGGCGCGCCGCACCGCTGAAACTGGCCAGTTCGGCCACGCGCTGGAAGATTTTGAGGGTGTCCAACTGGTTCATGCGATCGTCCCGATTATTATGGAATCTTGAAAAGTCTAATAGCAAATCCGAAATTTATTCGCCATTTTCTTCTCAATATACTGGGCTCCGTGGTCTTGCAACATCCCTTGAATTGCTTTTCTCAACGACTTCAGGAGCCTCACATGAACGCAGCAACCTCTTCCAACAATTCCTCTCCCCGCATCGCCCTGATCACCGGCGGCAGCCGTGGCCTGGGCAAGAACGCGGCCCTGCACCTGGCCCGCCAAGGCGTGGGCATCCTCTTCACCTATGTCGGCAACCGTACTGCTGCCGAGGCCACGGTGTCAGAAATCGAAGCCCTGGGTGTAACGGTGGAGGCCCTGCAACTGGACCTGGCTGACAGCGCAAGCTTTACGGCCTTCGCAGCACAAGTGTCCGATGCACTGTACCGGCACTGGCAGGTCCGCCAATTCAGCTACCTGGTCAACAACGGCGGCATGGGCATCTATGGCGCCATTGCCGAGACCAGCGAAGCTGACTTCGATGCGCTCTACAAAGTCCATCTGAAGGGTCCCTTCTTCCTGACCCAGGCGCTGCTGCCGCTGCTGGCCGATGGTGGCCGCATCATCAACATCTCCAGCGGGCTGGCGCGTTTCACGCTGCCGGGCTATGGCGCCTATGCGGCCATGAAGGGCGGCGTGGAAGTGATGACGCGCTACATGGCCAAGGAATTCGGTGCACGCGGCATTGCCGTCAACACCGTGGCACCGGGTGCCATCGAGACCGATTTCGGCGGTGGCCGCGTGCGCGACAATGCCGAGCTCAATGCCCTCATCGCCGGCCAGACCGCACTGGGCCGCGTCGGCTTGCCGGACGACATCGGCGCCGCGATCGCCTCGCTGCTGCGTGAAGACAATGGCTGGATCAACGCCCAGCGCGTGGAGGTCTCGGGCGGCTTCTCCATCTGAGCCATCCAGGCCCCTGCGGCCTGATTGTGGGCACGACCAGAAGACCGGTGTTTCCGTCGAGGAAATACCGGTTTTTTTGTGCATCATTATTCACTTCGGCAACAGCTCATCCATGCTTTTCCACGCTCCCGCGCACGCCCCGCGCAGCCGCGTGCAGCCTGACGCTGCAGCCAATGACGCATTATGTTGCGCATTGGAATCTGCTCGGGTAACATCGCTCGGCATCTGGTGAAGGACCGTTCATGCAGCCATGGCACGCATGCCAGCAGAGCAGGTCATCACACCACCCCCACGGGCGGCAGATACACAACTACAGCAACAAGTCAGTACACCGTCCTGGTACGGTGATTTCAGGGAAGGACGACACGCCATTGGCCCGGCGCAGGATTGCGCATGAGGTGCTGGCGGGCGTCCACACAGTGGCGTATTCATAGGGGGTAGTATTTTCAGTCGACTCTTTCGCAATCGCGCAGTACGTGCCTGTGCGAGCGCGGCCACGCTTTTCACTGCACTGCTGGCTTCCCCGCATTCCCACGCTGCTGGTCCTGCCGTCCCGGGCGGTCCGGATTGTTCGCGGCCTTACACGCTGGCGCTGCACGACCACGGCCTGCTCTACTCGGCCGCCACCGACACCGGCATCGACAAGGATTTCGCCGATGAGCTGATCCGCCGCAGCGGCTGCAAGGTCAATGTCAGCCTGATGTCGCGCGCGCGCATCTGGCAGCTGATCGAATCGGGCGCGCTGGACTTCAGCCTCTCGGGCATCACCAATCCGGACCGCGACAAGTTCGCTGCCTTCGCCTGGTACTTCAGCAACAAGTACTACCTGCTGGTGCGCAAGGATGCAGGCATCAAGCAGCTGGCCGATGTGGCCCGCAGCGAACGCTTCCAGCTTGGCGTCATCCGCAGCTTCCGCTACAGCAGCAATGCCAACCGCATGGTGGACCAGCTCACCGCCGCCAACCGCGTCACCCTGGCAGGCGGCCTGGAACCGCTCTATGAAGCCCTGCTGCAAAACCGCATCCAGGGCATGATCATGGAGCCCTTCGATTATCCGGTGGTGGAAGAAAAACGCATTCGTGATGCCACCGACATCATCGGCTTCGAGGACCCCTCGGTACCACACGGCCTGATCATGTCGCGCAAGGCGCTCTCGCCGGCCGAACTGGACAAATGGCGTACGCTGGTCAATGGCATGCTGGCCGATGGCACGGTGCTGCGCATCTTCCGCAAGTACTTCAATGCGGAACTGGCGGCGGCCATGGTCGAATTCCAGAGCAAGCCGTGAACTGGATCCGCCCGATCCTGGTACCCGTCATCGTCCTGGCCACAGGATTGGGCGTGACCTGGACCGCCTGGGACCACGAGCGCGAAGCGGCCGCCAAGGAAGTCCACACCCAGTTCGCCTCGGTCCTGCGCGAGACGGTCAGTCGCATCGAGCAGCGCATGGCGTCCTACGAACAGATGCTGCATGGCGTGCAGGGCCTGGTCTCGGCCACCGGCAACATCGACCGCAACCAGTTCCGTGACTATGTCGAGGCGCTCAACCTGGACGCCAATTTCTCGGGCATCCAGGCCATCAGCATCGAGGAGTGGGTGCCGGCATCGCAACTGGATGCGCACGTAGCACGCATGACCCGCCAGGGCCTGGCCGACTACAAGATCCGTCCGCCGGGCGCACGCATGGCCTATGCCCCGACCATCCTGCGCGAACCCTATGTGGGGCGCAACCGTGTCGCCTTTGGCAACGACCAGTGGTCCGACCCGGTGCGCCGCGCGGCCATGGAGAAGGCGCGCGACTCCGGCATGGCGACCGTTTCCGGCAAGATCGATCTGGCAAGTGAGGGCCCGGCAGCGCCGGCCTTCATGATGTACCTGCCGCTCTATGAGCGCGGCAAGCCGCAGTCCACCATCACCGAGCGCCGCGCCAGCCTGATTGGCTGGGTGCATGCGGTCTTCCGCATGAGCGACGTGATCGCCAGCCTCTATGGCGAGAGCAGCCGCACCATTGCCTTCACCCTCTACGACGGCGTGACCCAGCAACCGCAGGCCCTGCTCTATCGCTCGCCCCTGGCCAGCGGCCCCCTGCACAAGCCGCGTCTGCAGGCCGATGAATACCTGGTGGTGGCCAACCACAACTGGACGCTGTCCATCAGCACCACCGATGCCTTCACCGCCCAGTTCGGCCGCAATGCCGAGCATCTCATCGCCGCCACCGGCATCGGCGCCAGCCTCACGCTGGCCTTGCTGGCCTGGCTGATGATGTCCAGCCGCAAGCGTGCCGTGCGCCTCGCCGAGAAGATGACCGCCGAACTGCGCGCCAGCGAAGAACAATTCCGCGCCATCGCCGATTGCACCGTCAACTGGGAAGTCTGGTGGGGCCTGGATGGCCGGCCGCGCTGGATCAATCACGCGGTGCGCGACTACACCGGCTATACGGTGGAGCAATGCCTGTCGATGCCGGACTTCATCGGCACCATCGTGCATCCCGACGATGAGCGCCGCATCCGCGCCGAACTGGCGCGCTGCATGGATGGCCAGAAGCGGGAAGACGTCGAGTTCCGCTGTGTACGCAAGGATGGCACGGTGTTCTGGCTCTCGCTGTCGTCGGCGCCGATTGCCGACGCCCACGGCAACTTCACGGGATTCCGCACCAGTGCGCGCGACATCACCGACCGCAAGCAGATCGAAGCCGAGCTGCGCATTTCGGCCGTGGCCTTCGATTCGCGCGAGGGCATGCTCATCACCGACGCCAACAGCAAGATCCTGCGCGTGAACAAGGCCTTCACCGAGATCACCGGCTATACCGCCGAGGAAATCGTCGGCAAGCATCCCAAGCTGCTGCGCTCGGATCGCCATGGCCCGGCCTTCTTCCAGGAGATGCGCGAGAGCGTCCGCCGCTTCGGCAAATGGCAAGGTGAAATCTGGGACCGCCGCAAGAATGGCGAGGTCTATCCCGAATGGCTGACCATCTCGGCCGTCAAGAACAAGGACAACCAGGTCACCCATTACGTCAGCACCCATCACGACATCAGCGACCGCAAGCTGGCCGAGGAGCGCATCCGCGAACTGGCCTTCTTCGATGCCCTGACCCGGCTGCCCAACCGCACCCTCCTGCTGGACCGTCTCAAGCAGGCCATCGCGCTGTCGCTGCGCACGCGCACCTGCGGCGCCCTGCTCTTCATCGACCTGGACCACTTCAAGACCTTGAACGATACGGTCGGCCATGAAAAGGGCGATACGCTCTTGAAGCAAGTGGCCCAGCGCCTGCTGGCCAACGTGCGTGAAAACGATACGGTGGCGCGCGTGGGCGGCGACGAATTCGTGGTGGTGCTCGAAGGGCTCAATGACACCCAGCAGGAAGCCGCCACCCAGACCCGCGCCATCGGCGAGAAAATCCTGGCCGCCCTGGGCGAGACCTACCAGCTCGATGAAGTGGAATACCGCACCACCGCCAGCATCGGCGCCACTGTCTTCCTGGGCCGCGCGACTTCGGTGGATGAACTCATGAAGCAGGCCGACCTGGCCATGTACAAGGCCAAGGAGACCGGTCGCAACGCCCTGCGCTTCTTCGATCCGGCCATGCAGACCGCCGTGCTCGAACGCGCCACGCTGGAAGCCGGCCTGCGCAAGGCCATCGAGGGCAATCAGCTGCTGCTGCATTACCAGCCGCAGGTGGTCGAAGGCGGCCGCGTGACCGGTGCCGAAGTGCTGGTGCGCTGGCAGCATCCGCAGCGCGGCATGGTGCCGCCGGGCGACTTCATCCCCCTGGCTGAAGAAACCGGATTGATTCTTTCGCTGGGCAACTGGGTGCTGGAAACCGCCTGCACGCAGCTGGCCACCTGGGCCAAGCGGCCGCGCATGGCCGAGCTCAGCATTGCCGTCAACGTCAGCGCGCCGCAATTGCGCGAGCATGATTTCGTGCAGACCGTGCTGGACATCATCGAGCGCACCGGTGCCAACCCGCGCCGCCTGAAGCTGGAGCTCACCGAGAGCCTGCTGGTGGACAACGTCGAAGACATCATCCAGAAAATGTTTGCCTTGAAGGCCTATGGCGTGGAGTTTTCGCTGGACGATTTCGGCACCGGCTATTCCTCATTGTCCTACCTCAAGCGGCTGCCGCTGAATCAGCTTAAAATCGACCAGTCTTTCGTGCGCGATGTCCTGATCGATCCCAACGACGCCTCGATTGCCAAGACCATCGTCAACCTGGCCCAGAGCCTGGGGCTGGGGGTGATCGCCGAGGGCGTGGAAACCGATGCCCAGCGTTGCTTCCTGGCCGATGCCGGCTGCCATGCCTACCAGGGCTACTACTTCTGCCGGCCGGTGACCGTCGAGGCCTTCGAGAAATTCGCCCAGGACCGCGACCTCCTCATCTCTGCTGCCTAGGAGTCCGATCTCATGAGTCACGCTTTGTCCGCCTTCGCCATCCATCAAAAATGGCCGGCGCAACATCCCGACCGCATCCAGCTGTATTCGCTGCCCACGCCCAATGGCGTGAAGGTCTCCATCATGCTGGAAGAAACCGGCCTGCCCTACGAAGCCCACCTGGTGAGCTTCGAGACCAATGACCAGATGTCGCCGGAATTCCTGTCGCTCAATCCGAACAACAAGATCCCCGCCATCATCGACCCCAACGGCCCCAATGGCGCGCCGCTGCCGCTGTTCGAGTCCGGTGCCATCCTGCTCTACCTGGCCGAGAAGACCGGCCAGTTCCTGCCGGCCGATCCCGCCGCGCGTTACCAGGTGATCCAGTGGGTGATGTTCCAGATGGGTGGTGTGGGCCCGATGTTCGGCCAGCTCGGCTTCTTCCACCGCTTTGCCGGCAAGGAATACGAAGACAAGCGTCCGCGCGACCGTTACGTCAACGAATCCAAACGCCTCCTGGGCGTGATGGACAAACGCCTGGCCCAGAGCCACTGGCTGGGTGGCGATACGTATTCCATCGCCGATATCGCCACCTTCCCCTGGATCCGCAACCTGATCGGTTTCTATGAGGCCGCCGAGCTGGTCGGGTTCCAGGACTTCCCCCATGTGGCCCGCGCGCTGGAAGCCTTCGTGGCGCGTCCGGCCGTGGTGCGCGGTCTCAGCATCCCGGCGCGCGGCTGATCCCCGGCCGCTGCCAGCCGGGGCCCACGGCGCAAGGTGTAAATCATTTTGCGCCGCCCGGTCCCGCGCGTTAACATGGCGCCCATCCTTGCGAACGCATCCTGCCTGCCATGACGAACCGTTTTCCGTTTCGCCCTCCTGTTTGCGCCCGCCTCTTGCGCCGCAGCCTGCTGGCTGCGCTGTGCGCGCTGCCGCTGCTGGCCAGCGCGCCGACGCAAGCGGTCGATCTTTCCTTGAAGACGATCCGCGTGGGCAATCTCTCGCGCGCCTATTTTTCCGAACGCAATGCCGTCGGTGAAGCGCAGCCGCTGATCGTGGCGCTGCATGCCAGCGGCTCCAGTGGCTCGCTGATGGCGCGCGCCACCGGGCTGACCGAGATGGCCGAGGCGGCCGGCTACATGATCGTCTACCCCAACGGCACCGGCCTGGCCATCGATGCCCGCACCTGGAATTCCGGCGGATGCTGCGGTTACGCGCAGATGCACAAGGTCGATGACGTGGCCTTCCTGCGCGCGCTGATCGACAAGCTGGTCAAGGATGGCCTGGCCGATCCGCAGCGCGTCTACCTGGTGGGCGTGTCCAATGGCGGCATGATGGCCTATCGCATGGCCGCCGAGGCGCCTGAACTGTTCAAGGCGGTGGCGGTAGTGAGTGCAGTGCTGGACTTGCCGCCCGAGAGCGTCAAGGCCTCCATGCCGCTGCTGCACATCCATGGCAGCGATGATCCCTTCATTCCCTTCCTGGGCGGCATCGGCAAGCAGGAAGTCTCACAGCTGCCGCGCCTGTCGGTGGCACGCAGCATCGAAGCCTTCGTCAAGGCCGATGGCGCCAATGCCCGCCCGACGGTGGCCGACATTCCCGATAGCGCCAACGACGGCACCACCATCCGCCAGTACACCTATGCCAGCAAGAGCGACCCGCAGGCCGTGGTGCTCTACGAGGTCAAGGGCGGCGGCCACGCCTGGCCGGGCGGCGTGGTGCCCATCGTCAATGGCGGCAAGTCGTCGCAGAACCTCGATGCCTCACGCACCGTCATCAACTTCTTCAATGCCCATGGCGGCGGCCGCCAGAACGAGCAGGCTGACGAAAATCTCCCGCCCGGCGCCACACCGCTGCCCGCGCCGACCGCCACGCCGGCCCCCTCCTTGCCCGTGAAGCCGCCCGTGCCTGCCGCACCGGCTCCCACGCGCCCCGGCATGAAGGGACTGGCCCCTGGCTGACGCTGCCATCGCAACACGATTCGCACTATCATAGGCCCCAGCGTTCAACCCTCCCGCTACGACAATGAAAAGACTCCTGACCAGCATCCTGATCGCCATCGTCCTGTACTTCCTGCTGCCGTGGATTGGCAAGCTCATTCCCCATTACCGCCTGGCGGTCATCTGCATCACGGCCGGCATCGTCTCCTTCGCTGTCTCCGCGCTCATGGACAAGACCTGACGCCATCCCCGCGACCCGCCAGCGAAAACGGCCGCAACGTCTTCACGTTGCGGCCGTTTCGTTTCATCACTTCAATTCAGATCAAAGCCGGCGAGCTTCAGCACTCACCCTTGCGCGCATGGCCCGGCGGGCAATCGCGCCCGCCTCCCGGACCACGATGGCCGTGATGGTCGTCATCAAAGTCATCATGACGCGGGCCATGTCCCGGCGGCGGTCCACCGCGCCAGCCACCGCGATCCAGCTCCCAGCCGCGCGGTCCCTGGCGCCAGACCGGCTGCGCGTAGACGTAACCGGGACGCGCTCGCACCCAGTGGCCTTCGCGCCAGATGTGGCGGTAGCCATCCCAATCCCAGAAACCCGGCGCCCACACATAGCCATGACGCGGGGGTGGCAGCGGTTCGGCGCGCGGCGGGGGCGGTGCGCCGATGTTGATGTTCACGGATACTTGCGCCTGGGCATCCGGCAGCACGGCCGCCGACGCGCCCAGCGCCAGAAGGCAGGCGAATATTATTTTTTTCATCATATAAAACAGTCAGTGGGTGAAGACTGTTGTATGACTTGCGCCGGGCCGATGCAGTTCCAGCCTTTACACCGGCCCGGCGCGCGCCCTTCAGCCGCCCTTGGCGTTCTTGAACATGGTCTTGATGCCACGGATGGCCTGGCGGATGCGCGATTCATTCTCGATCAGGGCAAAGCGCACGTACTCGTCGCCATATTCGCCGAAGCCGATGCCGGGCGAGACGCAGACCTTGGCCTGCTCCAGCAGGATGCGCGAGAATTCGAGCGAACCGAACTGGCGATACGGCTCCGGGATGCGCGCCCAGATATACATCGAGGCCTTGGGCACATCGACCATCCAGCCCGCCTCATGCAGGCCCTTGACCAGCACATTGCGGCGCTTTTCGTAATTGGCGCGGATCTCCTCCACGCAGGACTGGTCGCCTTCCAGCGCCGCAATGGCCGCCACCTGCACCGGGGTGAAGCTGCCATAGTCGTGATAGCTCTTGATGCGCGCCAGCGCCGCCACCAGGCGCGCATTGCCGACCATGAAGCCGATGCGCCAGCCGGCCATGTTGTAGCTCTTGGAGAGCGTGAAGAATTCCACCGCGACCTCCCTTGCTCCCGGCACCTGCATGATGGATGGCGCTTTCCAGCCATCGAAGGTGATGTCGGCATAGGCCAGGTCATGCACCACCAGGATCTGGTGTTCGCGCGCCAGCTTGACCACCCGCTCGAAGAATTCCAGCTCCACGCATTGGGCGGTCGGATTGGAGGGAAAGCCCAGGATCATCATCTTGGGCTTGGGATAGCTCTCCCGCACTGCGCGTTCGAGTTCATCGAAGAAGTCCACGCCCGGGCGCATGCGCACCGCGCGGATGTTGGCCCCGGCAATCACCGCACCATAGATGTGGATGGGGTAGCTGGGATTGGGTACCAGCACGGTATCGCCCTTGTCGAGGGTGGCCAGCATCAGGTGCGCCAGGCCTTCCTTGGAACCGATGGTGACGATGGCTTCGCTGTCGGGATCGAAGTCGACCTCGTAGCGGCTGCGATACCAGTGCGCAATGGCGCGGCGCAGGCGCGGAATGCCCTTGGAGGAGGAATAGCCGTGGGTATCGGGCCGCTGCGCCACTTCCACCAGCTTCTCGACGATGTGCGGCGGCGTGGGGCCATCCGGGTTGCCCATGGACATGTCGATGATGTCCTCGCCCCGGCGGCGCGCGGCCATCTTGAGTTCGGCGGTGATGTTGAAGACGTAGGGCGGCAGCCGTTCGATGCGCGGGAAGCTGACCGGGAAGGCGTCCGGGGAAGTAGCAGGAGAAGCGGATACTGCAGGCGTGCGCGAGGGATCGCGCGAATCGGCGGATTGCGTCATGGGTGTCTTTCACGTAAGCGCCCGGAACCGTCCGAGCGACGTTGGAACTGATGTTCCGCCAATGATTTTATGCGCGAAAATTCACCTGCACAAGCGCAAGTGGCCCGGCAGCTTCGATCCCTCGCCCGCTACTTCACTTATTCGTATTTCCGGGCATCCTCGATGACCTTGCCATCATTGGGCAGGCTGCCCGCTGCCACCAGCAACACATCCCCCCGCAGCTTGGTCACCTCGCGCAGGCTACCGGCCAGCGCGCTGACATCAATGGCCGGATCTTCCGGGTCACCCACTTCGCAATGCAGGGTCATGATGTCATTGGCCATCTCGCCCGACACCACCAGCCGCGCACGCAAGACATCGCCATGGCGGCGCAATACGTCAGCCACCTGCGAGGGATGGACGAACATGCCGCGCACCTTGGTGGTCTGGTCGGCACGTCCCATCCAGCCCTTGATGCGGGTATTGGTGCGCCCGCAGGGAGAAATGCCCTGCACCACCGCCGACAGATCCCCGGTCCCGAAGCGGATGAGCGGATAGTCGGGATTGAAGGACGTCACCACCACCTCGCCGACCTCGCCCTCGGCTACCGGATCGCCGGTGCCGGGCCGCACGATTTCCAGGATCAGGGATTCATCCAGCACCATGCCGGAATGCACCGCGCCCTCGCTCATGGTCTCGTAGGCGATGTTGCCGATGTCGGCCGAGGCATACAGCTGCAGCACCTGCGGCACGCCATGTTCATGGAACCAGCTGCGCAGCGAAGGCGGCAGTGCTTCGGCACTGACCAGGGCGCGCTGCACGCTGCTGATATCGGCGCCCATCTCGCGCGCCTTCTCGATGATGATCTTCAGGAACGAGGGGGTGCCGACATAGGCATCCGGCTTCAGCGCTGCCATCGCATTGACCTGCAATTCGGTCTGGCCGATACCGGCCGGGATCACCGCACAGCCCAGCCGCGCCGCCGCGCCCTCGACCATGAAGGCCGCCGGCGTGAAGTGATAGGCGAAGCAGTTCTGCAGGATGTGCCCGCCCTGCAATCCCAGCGCCTTCATGGGACTGGCAAAACGCCACCAGTCCGCGCCCTGCCCCTCGGGATCGAAGATCGGGCCGGGCGACACGAAGAGCCGCCGCAACTGCCGCGCCGGGGTCGTGTTCAAGCCGCCGAAGGGGCTCTCGCGGGTCTGCAGTTCCTTCAGGTCAGACTTGCGCGTGACCGGCAGATGCGCCAGCGCCGCGCGCGAAGTGATCGCCGCCGCGTCCACGCCCTGCAGAATGCGTGCCCAGCCCGGCGCACCCTGCGCGCGCGCCACCAGTTGCGGCAAGGCGCGCATCAGGGCTTGCTCGCGCTGTTGCGGATCGCGCCGCTCCAGCGCATCCAGTTCGGCCAGTACCTGTGTCGGATCGGACATGGTGCCCTCCCCTTACGCCAGCCAGCGCTTGCGGCGGCGGTAAAACTTCATGTCGCGGAAATTCTTGCGGCCGCCACCGGAGACGCCCAGATAAAATTCCTTCACATCTTCGTTATCGGCCAGTTCGCCGGCCGCACCTTCCATCACCACGCGGCCGTTTTCGAGGATGTAGCCGAAGTCGGCATAGCGCAGCGCCACCATGGTGTTCTGCTCGGCCAGCAGGAAGGAGACTTTCTCCTTGCTGTTCAAGTCCTTGACGATCTCGAAGATCTCTTCGACGATCTGCGGGGCCAGCCCCATCGAGGGTTCATCGAGCAGGATCATGGAGGGCTTGGCCATCATGGCGCGGCCAATGGCCGTCATCTGCTGCTCGCCGCCCGAGGTATAGCCGGACTGCGATTTGCGGCGTACCTTCAGGCGCGGGAAATAATCGTAAATCTTTTCCAGTTCGTGTTTCACTTCGGCGTTGCTGATGCCGCGCGTGTAGGCGCCGGTCAGCAGGTTCTCTTCCACCGTCAGGTGACCGAAGCAATGCCGTCCTTCCATCACCTGGATCACCCCGCGCTTGACCAGGTCATTGGGCGTCATGCGGTCCACGCGCTCGCCACGGAATTCGATGCTGCCCTTGGTGACGTCGCCGCGCTCGGCATGCAGCAGGTTGGAGATGGCCTTGAGGGTGGTGCTCTTGCCGGCGCCGTTGGCCCCAAGCAGCGCCACGATCTTGCCTTCGGGCACGTCCAGCGAGACGCCCTTCAGGACCAGGATCACGTGGTCATAGATCACTTCGATGTTGTTGATGGCCAGCGCCTTGGCCACCGCTGCCGTAGCGGCGGAAGGCGCGGCACTGGTCTGGATCGGTGTGGCATTCATGGTCGTTCGCATTCCCAAAAAAGCACCGGCGGCCGTGGGAGACGTGCAAAGCCGCCGGCGCAAGCGCCTACTTCATGCAGGCAGGAGTGATGCCTTTTTCTTTTGCGTATTTCGCAGCCGAGGCCTTGAAGAGCGGGTGGATCAGGTTCTTGTTGCCCTCGATCCAGTCCGACACCAGCACCCACTTCGTGCCATCCCATTGCTGGATCTTGACCTTGCCCGAGCCTTCATGGTTGTCGCACGAGGTCTTGATTTCAGGCAGCAGGCCGGTCGCCCCCAAGGCCTTCAGACGGGCATCGGTGATGTTGAGGTTTTCGAAGCCCCAGCGCACCTGCTCGCCGCTCATGACCTTGCCCTTGCCGTATTTGTCCTGGGCGGTGCGCACCGCTTCCACGGTGGCAATGGCTGCCGAGACGCCACGGTTGTAGAGGATGGAGCCGAGCTTGTTCTTGTCCTGCATGTTGCCCTTGCCCGCGCCATAGACCACCTTGTCGATGTCGGCGATCACGGGCACATCCTTGCCGGCCACGTTCCAGGTGGCCGACAGGTAACCCTTGGCAGCGTCACCGGCGGGGATGGTGTCCTCTTCCGAACCGGCCCACCAGGAACCGACGATCTTGTCACGCGGATAGCCGACCTTCTGCGCGGCCTTCAATGCGGTCTGGTTCATCACGCCCCAGCCCCAGAAGATCACGTAGTCCGGGTTCTCCTGGCGGATACGCAGCCACTGTGCGCCTTGCTCGTTGCCGGGGTGGGCCACCGGGATTTCCACCAGCTTGAACTTGCCGATGGAGGACTCCGCCTGCAGCGCCACGATGGGTTCCTTGCCATAGGCCGAGTCGTGATACAGGAACACGATCTTCTTGCCCGCCAGCGAACCATTGTTCTTGCCGGTGAGGTACTTGACGATGGCCGAGACCTGCATCTGATAGGTCGTCACCAACGGGAAGGCATACGGGAACACCGAGCCATCCACCGCATCGGTACGGCCATAGCCGATCATCACCAGGGGCACCTTGTCCTCGGCGGTCTTGTCGATGAGCGCATAGGAGATGCCGGTGGCCATGGGGTTGATGGCGGTGCCGCGCGTGACCTGGTTCTTGTTCTTCATGCGCTCGTAGCACTCCACGCCCTTGGCGTTGTTGTACTCGGTCTCGCACTCTTCCCAGGACAGCTTGACGCCGTTGACGCCGCCTTCCTTCAGGTTGATGTAGTTGAGGTAATCGACATAGCCGCCGTAATACGACTGGCCGTTGGTGCCATAGGGCCCGACCCGGTAGCTGGGGATGGCGATGAACTGGTCGCTGGCCTGCGCCAGGACCGGCGCCGCCGGTGCCAGCAGGCTGGCGGCGCAGGCGGTGGCCAGCAGCCACTGCCGCAGATGCTTCATGGTTTTCATGGTCTCGTCTCCTTGTTGTTGTCGTTGCCGACTTTGATCGGAGGCCGGTGTTCCGGCCTCCGCCTACCTCAATACGGTATTGCGGCGCTCAGTGCGGGAACGGCCACAGGCGCAGTTTTTCCTTGGCGATCTGCCACAGCCGCGCCAGGCCGTGCGGCTCGGCGATCAGGAAGAAGATGATCAGGGCACCGAACACCATCATCTGGATGTGCGAGACCGTCGCATTGGTGAAGGGCAGGTGCAATAGCGACGCCAGCGGCGGCAATGCGTTGTCCAGGAAGATCGGCAGCAGCAGGATGAAGGCCGAGCCCAGGAAGGAACCGAGGATGCTGCCCACGCCGCCGATGATGATCATGAAGAGGATGCGGAAGGACAGGTCCAGCGAGAAACCGTCCGGCTCCACCGAGCCCAGGTAGCAGAAGGCATACAGGGCACCGGCCACGCCGCAATAGAAGGAACTCACGGCAAAGGCGGTCAGCTTGGTGCGCATCAAGGGAATGCCGATCACTTCGGCGGCCACGTCCATGTCGCGCACGGCCATCCAGGCGCGTCCGGTGGAGGAGCGCACCAGGTTCTTGGCCACCAGCGCCAGCACGCTCACCACGGCCAGCACGAAGAGGTATTTGCGCACCGGGGTGTCGATGGCGATGCCGAAGAAATCGATCTTGGGCGTGCTGATCACGCCCGACGAAGAATTGTTGGAGAACCAGGGAAACTTGGTCAGTGCCCACACCACGAAGAACTGCGCCGCCAGCGTGGCCACGGCCAGGTAGAAGCCCTTGATGCGCAGCGAGGGCAGCCCGAAGAGCACGCCCACCATGGCCGCACAGGCGCCCGAGAGCAGCAGCGTGGCAACGATGGGAATGCCCTCCACGCGCAGCTGGAAGTTGTAGGCCGCATAGGCGCCCACGGCCATGAAGGCCGCCGACCCCAGCGAGAGCTGGCCGGCATAACCGGTCAGCACGTTCAGGCCCAGTGCGGCCAGCGCAAACACCAGGAACGGCACCAGGATGGCCGAGAACCAGTACTCACTGCCCAACAGTGGCACGCCCACGAAGGCGAACACCATGAAGAGCGTGAAGATGATGCGATCCTGGCGGATCGGGAAGATCTGGCTGTCGGCGATGTAGCTTGTCTTGAATTGTCCTGCTTCACGGTACAGCATTGCGTTCTCCTTGTTCCTGCATGACACCCGTGGCGACATATCGCCAACATTGGAATCAGCAGATTGTCATACGCGGTCGATATGGCGCTCGCCAAACAGTCCCTCCGGTCGCACCAGCAGGAACAGCAGCGCGAACACGTAAGGGAACCAGCCTTCGATGCCACCGAAGTTGCCGCCGAAGGCATCCTGCATGACCGGCGGGATATAGATCTCGGCCAGTTTCTCGGAAGCACCGATGATGAGCCCGCCCACGATCGCCCCGGGAATCGAGGTGAAGCCCCCGAGGATCAGCACCGGCAGTGCCTTCAGGGCCGTCATGGTCAGCGCGAACTGCACGCCATTGCGCGAGCCCCACAGCAGGCCTGCAATCAGCGCCACGAAACCGGCCACGCCCCACACCACGGCCCAGATGTGCTGCAGCGGGATGCCCAGCGACAGCGCCGCCTGGTGATCGTCGGCCACCGCCCGCAGGGCGCGGCCGACCTTGGTCTTCTGGAAGAACAGCGCCAGCGCCGCCACCAGCGCCACCACCATGCCCGAGGCGAAGAGGTCGAACTTGGAAATGCCGATGCCGATGCTGTCCATCACCGACTGGATCGGTTCATCGACGATGCCCAGGTCGATGGGCCGCACTTCGCTGCCGAACAGCAAGGGGCCCAGTCCTTCGAGGAAGAAGGTCAGCCCGATGGTGGCCATGAAGAGCGTGATGGGCGGCTGGTTGACCAGCTTGCGCAAGACGAAGCGCTCGGTGGCCAGACCCACCAGGATCATCACCACGAAGGCACCGATGATGGCCGCCCACATCGGCATGCCCTTCTCCATCAGGCCCACCACCGCCAGCGCGGCGAAATACACCATCGCGCCCTGGGCGAAATTGAAGACGCCGGAGGCCTTGTAGATCAGTACGAAACCCAGCGCCACCAGGGAATACATCAGCCCCGAGAGCAAACCGCTCAGGGTGACTTCGAGGAAGAATTGCATGTCGTCTCCTTGCCTGCCATGTCCATATTGTTTTTATTATTTATATTGTTTTCACATTCAGTGGGAAGTCCCGAGATAGGCCTTGATGACTTCCGGATTGCTCATCACCTCATCGGGCGTGCCGTCGCCGATCTTCTTGCCGTAGTCCAGCACCACGACGCGGTCGGAGATATCCATGACCACGCCCATGTCGTGTTCGATCAGCACGATGGTGGTACCGAACTGATCGTTGACGTCGAGGATGAAGCGGCACATATCCTGTTTTTCTTCCACGTTCATGCCGGCCATGGGTTCATCCAGCAGCAGCATGTGCGGCTCGGCCGCCAATGCGCGCGCCAGTTCCACGCGCTTTTGCAGGCCATACGGCAGGCGTCCCACCGGGGTTTTGCGGATGTGCTGAATTTCAAGGAAATCGATCACTTCTTCGACTTTGCGCCGATGTTCGATTTCCTCGTTGCGGGCCGCGCCCCACCACAGCGCATTGGAAAACAGGCCCGAGCGCATCTTGGTGTTGCGACCGGTCATGATGTTGTCCAGCACGGTCATGCCCTTGAAGAGCGCGATGTTCTGGAAGGTACGGGCAATGCCCTGGCGCGCGATGCTGCTGGGATGCATGCCCAGGCGCGGCTGGCCGCGATAGAGGATGCTGCCCTTCTGCGGATGGTAGACGCCGTTGATGACGTTGATCATCGAGCTCTTGCCGGCGCCGTTGGGTCCGATGATGGCGCGGATCTCATGCTCGCGCACATCGAAGGAAATATCGGTGAGCGCCTTCACCCCGCCGAAGGACAGCGAAATGTTCTGCAGGTCGAGGATGACCTCGCCGATGCGACGGCCATTGGCGGCCACCGCCGGGGCTTCGTCATCGGGGCTGGTCACCGGCGGCAGTCCCGCGGGCAGGATTTCGGAAGACAGGTGTCGTTTCATGGTCGGATTCATTCAGCAGTGGTCTGGTCGGGCTACGCTGCAAGCCGGCGGCATCGAGGCCGCCGGGACGGGACTGCGTGCTGCTCAGGCGGCGCTTTGCAGCGTCTTGAAGGTCTTGGCGTCGGCAATCCTGAGGTCGGCCGAGATCATGCCCTGGCGGCCATCCTCGAACTTGACCTGGGTCTCGATGTACTGCGACGCATGGCCCGCATAGAGCGCCTCGATCAGGACCGCATATTTTTCGGCGATGAAGCCGCGCCGGACCTTGCGGGTGCGGGTCAGCTCCTCGTCATCGGGATCGAGTTCCTTGTGCAGGATCAGGAAGCGATGGATCTGCGAATCAGCCAACAGCGGATCGGCCACCAGGTCGGCATTGACCTTTTCCACGCATTCACGCACCAGGTCGTAGACCGCCGGATTGGCGGCCAGGTCGGTATAGCCGCTGTAGGGAAGATTGCGGCGCTCGGCCCAGTTGCCCACGGCATCCATGTCGATGTTGATGAAGGCCATGCATTGTTCGCGGCCATTGCCGAAGGTCACCGCTTCCTTGATGAAGGGGAAGAACTTCAGCTTGTTCTCGATGTACTTGGGCGCGAACATGCTGCCGCAGGCCATCTTGCCGACATCCTTGGCGCGGTCGATGATTTTCAGGTGGCCGTCGCTGTCGAAGAAACCTGCATCTCCCGTGTGGAAATAACCTTCCTGGTCGATGGCTTCGGCGGTGGCATCGGGCCGCTTGAAATATTCCTTCATCAGGCCCGGAGAGCGCACCAGTACTTCGCCATTGGCATCGATGCGCACTTCCACGCCCTTCATGGGGCGGCCCACGCTATCGAGCTTGACGTCGCCCGAGGGCTGCATGCACACCGTCACGCAGGTCTCGGTCATGCCATAGAGCTGCTTCAAGTTGATGCCCAGCGAACGATAGAAGTCGAACAGGTCCGGCCCGATGGCCTCGCCGCCGGTATAGGCCACGCGCAGGCGCGACATGCCCAGCACGTTCTTCAGCGGCCCATACACCAGCAGGTCGCCGATGGCGTATTGCAGGCGATCCACCAGCGACACGCCCGGCTTGCCATCGAGGATGCGCATGCCGACCCGGCGCGCCACCTTCATGAAACCATGGAACATCTTGCGCTTGATCCAGCCGGCGTCCTCGATGCGGATCATCACTTGCGTGAGGATGTTTTCGTACACGCGCGGAGGCGCAAAGTAATACGTCGGGCCGATCTCGCGCAGGTCCGTCATCACCGTATTGGGCGACTCCGGGCAATTGAGGCAGAAGCCCGCCACGTGCTGCTGGGCGAAGGAGTACAGGAAGTCACCGACCCAGGCCAGCGGCAGATAGCAGAGGATGTCGTCGTTCTCATCGAGATGATCGAACTCCACCAGCGTGGTGGCCGTGGTGATCATCGCGCGGTGCGAGTGGCAAACACCCTTGGGCTTGCCGGTGGTGCCGGAGGTGTAGAGGATGATGGCCACGTCATCGGGCGAACACGCCGCCACCTGCTGCTCGAAGAAACCCGGATGCGCATGCTCGTAAGCACGCCCCAGTTCCTGCACGCGGGCAAAGGACAGCAGCTCGGGCTGGTGGTAGTTGCGCATGCCGCGTTCATCGTCATAGATGACGTGGGCGATGCGGGGCAGGTTTTCCTTGATCTCGAAGACCTTGTCGACCTGCTCCTGGTCTTCGGCCATGACGAAGTCGACATTGGCGTCGGCCAGCACGTAGGCCATGTCGGCCGCAGGGGCATCCTGGTACAGCGGCACCGGCATGCCGCCCAGCGCCTGGGCCGCGCTCATGGCCCAGTACAGGCGCGGGCAGTTGTTGCCGATGATGGCCAGGCTCATGCCGCGCTTGAATCCCAGTGCCGCCAGGCCACAGGCAAAGCTGCGCACCTCGTCAGCCACCTGGCGCCAGGTCGTGCTTTGCCAGATGCCCAGGTCCTTCTCGCGGAAGGCCGCCCGTTCCGGACGTCGTTGGGCATGCGCCAGCAGCAGCCGCGGAAAGGTCGCGGCTTCCTTGTCTTGTCTCGTCTCCACCATTTCCCACCTTCTTGTGCAGGTTCGAAAGATTCGTTTCCTTCATGCGATTGCATGAGGAAACGAACCCGGTGTCGGATCAGTCTGTGCCGCCAGGCTTACGCTGCTCTTACTGCAGCAGTCATTGTGTCGGGCATGCCAGCTGTCCTGTCTCTATGATTGGCCAGGCTATTGCCTGGGCCTTTTTTGCGATGATAGTAGAGGCAGTGGTTGCCAGTGGATGTCATCTCACCGACAATTGACAAAACTTTCGATATTGCGACGCATCATCATGGAGACATCAATTCGACGCATGCTGTCCAAGAGCATCTGGGCGCAGGCGCTGACCGAAGAACAACTGGCCCGGGTAGAGGCCGAGGTGGTCAGCCGCAAGATCCCGGCTGGCGGTTACGTCTGCCGCAAGGGCGACCCGGTGGCGCACTGGATCGGTGTGCACGAGGGCTTGCTGAAGATGAGCAGCGTCTCGCCCGAAGGCAAGACCGTCTCCTTCGCCGGCATGGCCAATGGCGGCTGGCTGGGCGAAGGCTCGCTGCTCAAGGACGAACCGCGCAAGTACGACGTGGTGGCCCTGCGCGAGAGTGAATTGCTCTACATGCCCAAGGCCACCTACCTCTGGCTGCTGGACAACAGCATCCCCTTCAACCGCTTCCTGGTGACGCAATTGAACGAGCGCCTGGGGCTGTTCATTTCACTGGTGGAATACGACCGCATGCTGGAGCCGGATGCCCGCGTGGCGCGCTGCCTGGCGGCGCTCTTCAATCCCTATCTCAATCCCGGCATCGGGCTGAACCTGCAGATCTCGCAGGAAGAAGTCGGCAACCTCTCCGGCACCTCGCGCCAGCGCGCCAACCAGGCCTTGCAGGTGCTGGAAAAGGCCGGCCTGCTCAAGGTGGACTACGGCAGCATTACCATCAATGACTTGGAAGGCCTGCGGCAATTTCCAGGATGAAACGCAGCCGCTCTCACGCGGCATGAAGACGTGAAGACGTGAAGACATGAAGACATGAAAAAAGCGCGGCCTGGCCGCGCTTTGTCGTTGGCTAACCGCGCCGCTCAGGGCGTGGGCGCGGGCGTGGCCGGTGCATCGCCGCGCGCCGGACGATTGCGGTTGCGCCAGTAGATGCCGGTATCGGCCACCGTGCCCATGAATTCCTTGGGATCCGTGGATTTGACCACGTAACCATTGGCACCGAGTTCGTAGCTCTGGTTGATGTCGCGCTGGTCGTCGGAAGAAGAGAACATCACCACCGGAATATGCGAAGTGGCGGCGTTGGACTTGATGATCTTCAGGAAATCGTGGCCGCTCATCAGCGGCAGGTTCAGGTCCAGCAGGATCAGGTAGGGATGCAGGTCCTTGCGGCTCGCATAGTCGCCCTGGAAGAAGAATTCCTCGGCCAGCTCCGCATCGGCAAACCAGGTCAGCTTGTCAGCCAGCTTGCGGCTGCCCAGCGCCAGGCGAGTCAACTCGGCCACTTCCGGGCTGTCGTCGACGAGGATGATGTCATATTGCTCGATATCCATGGATGGATCGCTTTCTTCAATTAATTTCAAGCTGGAACACTTATTGTCTGAATGACCATCTCCTGGCCACCCTGTATCGCACCACTGCCGCCTGTCCGGTCCATCCCCCGGACAGCGCCCGGCAGTGAGCTTCACTGCTGCGACTGCCCTGCGGCCTCGTTCCAGCATCGGCGGTCTGCTTGAAATACCACTACGGACGCCGATCTCCGCACTGTCAGGGGATTATTGCACAGGCATTTTCAAAAAAAATCAGAAATTTCCTGAATGTGAATATCTCTTCATTGAGATCCCTTGTCACTTGTCCGGCGTGGCAATTCCCGTCCGGATCGCATAGCGCACCAGGCCGGGTACGTCGCGGATGTCCAGCCGCTCCATGAGCTGCGCCCGGTGGGTCTCGATGGTCTTGGCGCTGACGTTCAACTGGTAGGCGATCTCCTTGGTATTGTTGCCTTCGGCAATCAACTGCAGGATTTCGCGCTGGCGCGGGGTGAGCACTTCGACGGGCGTCCCGTTTTGTGCAACACGCTTCATATAGTTGTCGAGCGCCTCGCGCGAGATGTGCGAATCCAGGTACTGGCGCCCATGTTTGACTTCATACAGGGCTTTTTCCAGCTCGGTGGCGGCCGAATCCTTGAAGAGATAGCCATTGGCGCCGGCATTCAAGGCCTGCATGACGTATTCCTCGCTGCCGTACATGGACAGCATCAGGAAGCGGATGGTCGGATACTCGCCACGCAGGCGGCGCAGCGCTTCCAGGCCGTTCATGCCCTTCATGGCGATGTCCAGCAGCACCAGGTCGGGTTTCAGCTGGGGGATCATTTCGATGACTTCGGCGCCGTCGGACGCCTCGCCCACCACCTCCACGCCCGGCATGGCGGTCAGCAGTGCCTTGATGCCGCTGCGCACCAGCGCGTGGTCGTCGGCCAGCATGATTCGGGTCAGCATTTACATTCTCCTCACGATAGGGGCGACCGGCAGGTGCATGACGATTTCCGTCCCTGCGCCGGGCGCCGAAGTGATCTCCATGGAACCGCCCACCAGCACCGCCCGCTCTTCCATGTTGAGCAGGCCGAAACTGGTGCCGGAAATGGCATTGCTGCGCGCACGTTCGATGTCGAAACCTTTGCCGTCATCGCGGATGCTCAGGTACACCTGGTCCTGCTGCCGGTCGATCTTGACCCAGATGTTCTGGCACTTCGCATGGCGCAGGATATTGGTGACGGCTTCCTGCACGATGCGAAAGGCGGTGTTCTCGATGTCGTGGTGCAATTGTTCATCATGCCCGCTGCTCTCGAACCAGCCGTTCACGTTGGCCAGCTTGGACTTCTGCTCCACGTAGGAACGCAGGGCGGCGATCAGGCCCAGGTTGTCCAATTGCGGCGGGCGCAGGTCCAGCGACAGGCTGCGTACCTGGGCCAGCACGGCGGTGACGATGTCGATGCCGTTCTGCAGCGACGGGCCTTCCAGGGAACCGGTCTTCTTGATGGTTTCCAGGTTGATCTTCAGGGCCGTCAACGACTGGCCCACGTCATCATGCAAGCCCCGCGCCAGGTGCTGGCGCTCGCGCTCCTGCACCTCGATCACGCGCGAGGACAGGATCTGCTGGCGCTGGATCGCCATTTCCAGCTCGCGCCGCGACTGTTCGCGCTCGGTCACATCGATGGCAAGACCGGCCACCATGTCGCCCTTGCCTTCACCACTGATGGGAAAACGCACCACATCGAGGATGCGCGCATTGTGGTTGTGGTCGAACACGGTTTCCTGGGTGTGCAGCTCGCACTTTTCTTCCAGCACCTTGCGGTCGTATTCACGCGAGGCTTCAGCGCCGCCCGAGGTCATCAGCTCGGCATCGGTCATGCCATCCATGTCGTGCGGGGTCATGCCATAGAACGCCGACTGCGCCGGGTTGACGTAGTTGTAGCGCAGTTGGGCGTCCTTGATCCAGGTGGGCATGGGCGCGGCGTTCATGAAGGCATTGAAGCGTGCCTGCATCTCGCGCAGGGCCTGGGCGCTAGCGCGCTGCTTGCGCCGCGCCTGGGCATCGCGCAGCTCGCGGTCCACCGCATGGGGCAGGCGGGCGATGGCGCTTTTGAGGAAATAGTCCTGGGCGCCGGCCTTCATGACTTCCACCGCCGTCTGCTCGCCGATCACGCCGGAGACGATGATGAAGGGTGTCTGGTCATTGTCGGCCTTGACCAGCTTCAGGGCCTCCACACCGGAAAACATGGGCATGGAGTAATCCGAAATGACGATATCCCAGCGCTGCGCCTGCAACGCCGCCAACAGGGCCTGTTCGTCGTCGACGCGCTCCCAGGTCGGCTCGAAGCCGCCGCGCTTCAACTCGCGCACCATCAGCACGGCGTCTTCTTCCATGTCTTCGACGAACAGTACGCGCAGCGGAATGCTCATGGGACCTTGTTCTCCTTCGGGTTCAGTGTGCCGGTTCAGTTGTCGTCGGACGAGCGGCGCGACTCGCCCAGGCTGGGCACCACGCCCTTGCGCGGCAGCGCAAAGTAGAAGCTGGCACCCTCCTTCGGTTTGCTCTCGGCCCAGACGCGGCCGGTATGGCGTACCACGATGCGCTGCACCAGGGCCAGGCCGATGCCGGTGCCGGCGTATTCTTCCTGGCGATGCAGGCGCTGGAAGGTGCCAAAGAGCTTGTGGGCATAGCGCATGTCGAATCCAACCCCATTGTCGTGCACGCCATAAACATATTCGTCGGCCGTAGCCTGCATGGTCACCCGCACGCGCGGCTGCTCGCTCTTGCTGCTGAACTTCACGGCATTGGAGAGCAGGTTTTCCCACACCTGGGCGATCAGGCCGCGATTGGCCACGGCCCCTTCCAGGCGCGGCACCTCGAATGCCACGGCCGGGTTTTCCTGCTGCAGGCCGGCCACCACCTGGCCCACCAGTTCTTCCATCGAGAAGCGCTGCAGGGTCAGCTCGCCCGTGGTGGACTTGGCCAGCTTGAGCAAGTCATTGATGAGCGCGTCCATCTTGCGCACGTTGCGCCGGATCACCTGCAACTGCTCGCGGCCCTTCTCGTCGATGGCGTGGGCGTAGTCTTCCTCCAGGATCATGGCATAACCGGAGATGGCGCGCAGGGGCGCGCGCAAGTCGTGCGAGACCGAATAGGAAAAGCTCTCCAGTTCCTTGTTCACGTTGTGCAGGTGCTGGGCCTGGCGTTCCAGGTCGGCATTGAGGGCTTCGATCTCCTCTTCGGCGCGCTTGCGTTCGGAGATGTCGTAGATCACGGTGCGGCTGATGAGCTTGCTGCGGTCACGGCTGGGGATGGCGGTGGCGTTGACCAGGGCCGTGAATTGACTGCCATCGGCGCGGCGGAAATTGAGGTCGATGCCGTTGATCTCGCGCTTCATGAGGAACTGCGGATGCAGCTCGCGCGTATAGCGCTCGGCGCTGGACGGTGCCAGCAGGTCAGCCTGGGTCATGCGGCCCACCACTTGTTCACGCGTGTAGCCCAGCCACTTGAGCTCGGTATCGTTGATCTTGATGATGCACTTGTCGCTCTCGTCGACCGAGTGATAGCCGCAGGGAGCGTTGTTGTAGAGGTCTTCGATTTCATCCGAATAGGCCTGCGCGCGCTGCTGGGCTTCTACCCGGCGCGCCATTTCCTTGCGCAGCTTGCGGTAGACCAGCAGCAGCAGGGCAATGCTGAGCAGGCTGCCGGAAATCACCATGAAGATGGTCAGGTTGGCGCTCACGGCAGTGTCATGCGAACGGGTGGCCAGCAGGGCATTCTCGTTACCCTTCATCTGCTCAAAGCCCGCACGGATACGCTCGCCCAGCTCCTTTCCCTCGAGCACGCGGGTGCGGCCTTCTTCGGGACTGAGTTCGATCAGCTGGCGCGACATCGTCAGGCGCTGCATCACCAGGTCTTCGGTCTGGCTTAGCAGTTCGCGCTGCTGCGGGTTGTCGCTCAGCAGGCGCCGCAGGTCCTGCAGCAGCGCGTTGAGATGGCGCACGCCAGCCTCGAAATTGCCGCGGTATTCGTCCTGTCCCGACAGCGCATAGCCGCGCGAAGTGCTCACCGCGTCACGCAGGGTGGAATTGGCTTCTTCCAGCTTGTTGAGCACCGTGTAGCTGTGCTGCAGCCACACGGCGCGACGTTCGAAGTCGCGCACGCTGTGGTACGAAAACGCCGCCACTCCCAACGAGAGCAGCAGGGCCAGCAGGAAGAAGATGCCGGTGCTGGCGCGGGCCAGTCCGCTTTGTCTAGTTATCGGCATGGTTCACGTTTCATTGGTCTGCCAGTCACGCTCCCGGCTTACTTGCCGGTTACCCGGCCACCCGCCCGGAAGCGGCGTGCATGAAGCAAGGCTGCACTGGGTCTTCACATGATGCATGTCAGGGAATTGCGCACGACGAAGCACCGCACTGCGGCCCCGCCGTCTCCCCCGCAGCCGCCCTGCCACCCTGTCTGCGCCAGGGTATCGAAGGCGCTGCTGAAGTGTCTCCTTGCTGCCTGTCCCGATATCGGAAGGAGGTCTGACCGATATCAACTGTTTTCTTTCTGTCAGCAAATGGAACCAAGTTCTTCGAATTCGTGGAAAGCTGTTGCGGGAATGCGCCAAGTTAGGCGCTTCAAACGCTGGCTTCCGGCATTTTCCGATTGTTTATTCGAATTAATTCTATAATAGATTTCAGCATTCACCCGTTTTTTCAGGCCCTTGGCCTGGGTCCTGCCGGCGCCTATTCCGATGAAACATTCACATTCCCTGCTGCTGGCCGCCAGTCTCCTGTGCTGCGTCAACCTGCAGACCCAGGCTGCGTCGTCGACCGGCAACCTCGATATTTCTGCCGTCGTGCCCTCGCAATGCGTGGTGCAGAGTGCCGCCCTGCCCTTCGGCACCTACGCTGCCGGAGCGGTGCAACAGAATGCCCAGATCGGCGTGAGCTGTTCCAATGGCACCAGCTACACCGTGAGCCTGGATGCCGGTACCGGCAGCGGCGCCAGCGTGACCAGCCGCAAGCTCAGCACCGCCGATGGCGTCAGTACCCTCAACTACGGTCTCTACCAGGATGCCGGCCGCACCCGCGCCTGGGGCAACAGCAATGGCAGCGATACGGTCTCAGGCGTTGGCAACGGCAACAGCCAGAGCATTCCGGTCTACGGCTACATCCCGGGCGGCCAGACAGCGCGCGCGGGCAGCTACAGCGACGTGGTCGCCATCACCCTCTCCTACTGATCGACCGTCGTTGATTGGGCAGCGCTCCCGCGCGCGACACTGTTGGTCCAGCAAATGCATGGCGTGGCCTCTTGACGAAGCCACGCCATTTTTTGTGCCTGCGCCTATTACCTGCCAGAGAGTTACCTTCCAGAAAATAATTTGTTGATTATTAGTCACATTGCGTGACCGAAATGTACGTCTCTTCACACATGTTGTCCTGTTTCGTTTTAATCTAGCAAGAAACTGACGGCGACCTGACAACCAGAGTGGAGATGTCGTAGCGTGACGAGATCAGCATCCAGATGGAGACGGCGGCTACGCATGTTGGCGTTGGCCGGCCTGATGACGGGGGGCGCATGGCAGGCGGCCCAGGCGTCCAATTTCGAGATCGCCCCGGTGGTATTGGAGCTGTCGTCGTCGCGCACGGCCGGCGTGATCAAGATCGTCAACAACGACAATCACAACGTTTCCCTGCAACTGCGCGCCTACGACTGGACCCAGGCCGACAGCAAGGACGAGCTGCAGCCCACGCAGAACCTGATCCTGAGCCCGCCGGTATTCAACCTCGCGCCCGGCGCTTCGCAGGTGATCCGGGTGGTGGCCAGACAGCCCGCCGCCAGCAGCGAGATCGCTTACCGCCTGCTGATCGACGAAATTCCCTCGGCCACCGAAGGCGCCACGATCAACTTCAAATTCCGCATTTCCATGCCGGTCTTCATTGCGCCGGTCGGCTCGCCCAAGGCCCAGCTGGAATACCAGCTGCGCGCCGGCAAGCCGCTGCGTCTGCTGGTGGAAAACAGCGGCAACCGGCGTGCCCGGCTGCTGGACCTGGCCCTGACCCTGCCCAACGGCAAGAAGCTCAGTGCACCGGCCGGCGGCAATCCCTACACCCTGGCCGGCATCTCCAGGCAATACCTGATCGAGAGCGATACCCCGCTTGCCGTGGGCAGCAGAGTCAAGCTGACTGCCAACAGCGATGCCGGGCCGATTGATGCCGAACTCACCGTGGCGCCTTGATTCGCAAGGCACACTGGCTGCTGTCCCTCATCGTGGCTGCGCTCCTGGCTACGGCCGCGCTGGCGCAGGCCGCCACTGCTGAGCCGGGCGACGAGATCCTGCTGCTGGAAGTCTCCATCAACGGGCGCGGCACCAACCTGGTGGCACAGTTCACGCGGCGCCAGCAAGTGCTTTACGTCACTGCGGCGGAGTTGCGCAGCCTCAAGCTGCGGGTCGATGGCGCTGACGAAGACCTGATCGCCTTGCGCGCGCTGGCCACCGCCGTCGACCTCGACGAGGCCGGCGCCAAGATCAACCTGATGGTCCCGGCCCGTTTCATGAACACCACCGACATCGACGCCGCCAGCATTGCCAGCAAAGTACCCCTGTCACCAGCGGCCAGCGGACTGGTGCTCAATTACGACCTGCTGGCCTCCAGCAGCCAGAGCCAGCATGCGCTGGGCGGGCTGTTCGATGCGCGCTGGTTCTCCGGCAGCAGTGTCTTCAGTTCCAGCGGACTGGGCTATACCGGCAACAGCAGCGGCGTGTCGGCCCGGCTGGAATCGACCTATACCTATTCGGAACCGGCCACCCTGACCCGCTATCGCCTCGGCGACGTCATCAACGGCAGCCTGGCGTGGAGCCGCTCGGTGCGTCTGGGCGGGTTCCAGTACGCCTCCGACTTCAACCTGCGCCCGGACCTGGTGCGCTTTCCCACACCGTCCCTGGGCGGGGAAACGGTAGTGCCGTCCACCGTGGACCTGTTCGTCAATGGCGTGCGCCAGCTCTCCCAGCCGGTGCCGCCGGGCCCCTTCGAGATCCGCCAGCCGCCCATCGCCAGCGGCGCCGGCCAGATCGCCGTGGCCGTAACCGATGAACTGGGCCGCCAGACCTTCCGCACCATCAACTTCTACGCCACCGACCGGCTGTTGAAGCCGGGCCTGTCTTCCTATTCCGCCGAGGGCGGCTGGGTGCGGCGCAATTATGGGCTGCGCAGCAATGACTATGGGCAGTTCGCACTATCCGGTACGGCGCGCCATGGCATGAGCGACTGGCTCACGCTGGAAGGCCACGCCGAAGCCATGCGCAGCCTCAAGCTGGCCGGCGGTGGCGCGGTTTTCAACCTGGGCAACCGCGCGGTGCTGGCCAGCTCGCTGGCCGCCAGCAGCAGCGAGGGCAATTCCGGCCAGCAAATCGCGCTGGCCATCGAGCGCAATGCCGACCCGGTGAGCCTGTCGCTGTCGCGCACCCAATCCACCCGGGGCTACCAGGACATCGGCGCGCTGCAGGGGGCTCCCGTCTCGCGCAGCGCTACGCTGGCCACGCTGGGCCTGAACCTGGGGCAATACGGCTCGCTGAGCATGGCCTATGCGCGCAGCAAGAGCCCGCTGCTCTTCACCGGACTGGGCACCAGCAGCCTGGCCGACAGCGAGACCGTCACCCTGACCTGGTTCAAGTCGGTGGGCAGCAGTTCCAACTTCTATCTCACGGCTTACCGCGATTTTCGCAGCAGCGGCTACGGCGCCACCATCGGCTTGATCATCCCCTTCGGCGGGCGCGACGTGGCCGGCGCCAGCGTGAGCAACAACAACGGCCAGCGCACCAGCACCCTGCAGGCCAGCCGCTCGACGGTGGCCATCGGCGACCTCGGCTGGCAATTGCAGGATACCGAGGGCAGCTATCGCCAGCGCATCGGCCAGCTCAACTACAAGAGCCGCTACGGCAGCCTCAGCGCGGCCGCTTCGCAGTCGGCCAACGCCACCAGCCAGCGCCTGGGTGCGCGTGGTGCGCTGGCCTTCATGGATGGCAGCGCCTTTGCCACCGACTGGATCGACGACAGCTTTGCGGTGGTCAATGCCAGCGGGGTCAAGAATGTCGGCATCTACAACGAAAACCGCTATGCCGGCCGCACCGATGACAACGGCCAGTTGCTGCTGACGGACCTGCGCGCCTATGACGTCAACAAGATCTCGGTGGACGTGCTGGACCTGCCGCTGACATTGCAGCTGGACCAGTCGGACCAGTACGTGAAGCCGCGCGATCGCTCCGGCGTGGTGGTGCACTTCAATGCCCGGCGCGCCTCGGATGTGACCATCATCCTCAAGGATGCCGCCGGCCAATTCATCCCCCTGGGCGCGTCGATCCGCGTACGGGAAAGCGGCCTGCAGGCACCGGTCGGCTATGACGGCGTGAGCTATCTGCAGGAACTGGGGCCGGTCAATACCCTGGACGTGCTGCTGCCCTCGGGCGCGCGCTGCCAGGCCACCCTGACGCCAGAGGCCGGCGGGGATGGCGGCATGCGCAACGAAGTTGTGATCTGCCGCTAGTGTCGGAAGGAAATGGCCCGCATCATGGAGAGCACATGAAGAACAATGTCCGTCCCCCGCCCTTGGCCACGCTGCTGCTGGCGCTGGCCATCACGCTGGGCTGCCAGCCGGCCCAGGCTCAGCATCTCTGCTCGGCCAGCTCCAATCCGGTGTCCTTCGGCCTGTACGACCCGCAATCGAGCGGCCACCTCGACAACACCGGCAGCATCACCGTGACCTGCCAGGCCACCGTGTCGCTGCTCATTGGCTATACCGTCAAGCTCAGTGCCGGCAGCAGCGGCGCCTACGCGCAGCGCAAGATGCTCAGCGGTGCCAACAGCCTGAATTACCAGGCCTATGTTGACGCTGCACGCACTTCGATATGGGGCGACGGGTCTTCCAGCACCGGTTTTGTCGCCGATGGCTACCTGCTGCAGATCCTGACCCCGGTCAGCAAGACCTATACCGTCTATGGGCGCGTGCCGGGCGGCCAGAACGTGAAGGCCGGCAGCTATCTGGACACTCTCACGGTGCTCATCACCTACTAGCGGATGAGCTTGAGAAGGCTTCTCGTTGCGATTCAGGTTTTCCCTGACGCGAATTGACAGGTTGATAGGGAATCCCCGGATGCCGGATGCGGGCTTCAGAATTTAAAGTATCTCCATACCAACGCTGCACAGGGAAGTTCTTGCAAGGGGCGAGGACGGGGCAGCCAGACCAGGAGAAACACATGTTCTTCATCAAGAAAAATCGCTTCATCGCTGCTTCCATCGCTGCTGTCGTGCTGGCCTCCAGCACACCGGCGTCCTTCGCGGCGACCGCCAGCGGCACCCTGACCATCAGCGCTTCGGTGGTCGCCGCCTGCACCGTGGTCGGCTCGGCCATCGCCTTCGGCGCCTACACCCAGAGCGTGGTGAACCAGAGCGGCACCATCACCGTGCTCTGCACCAACGGCACCGCCTACAACGTCGGCCTGGATGCCGGCACCGGCACCGGCGCATCGGTGAGCAACCGCAAGATGAGCGCGGCCGGCGGCGGCACCCTGAATTATGCGCTGTACCGCGATTCGGCCCGCAGCAACAACTGGGGCTCCACCATCGGCACCGACACCCAGACCGGCACCGGTTCGGGCCTGACCCAGACGCTGACCGTGTATGGCCAGATTCCTGCGGCCCAGACACCGCTGGCCGGCGCCTACTCGGATACCGTGACCGTGACACTGACCTATTGAATCATGCTCCATGGAAGAGCTGGCGAGCCTGGATGACGCGCTTTTGACACAGGGATCACGCTGCTCGCATTGCGCTGCAGCTTGACGATCCGGCAAGGCGCGGACTACAACATCAGCTGCGATGAATACCGGGGCAACCGGAGGGGGTGGACGGTGTACTTCAGGATGAAGTACACCGTTTTTTTTCGCCACCGTTTTGCCGGGCCCTTCGTTTAGCTCGGGAAGACGGCCTGCACCAGTGCGGCCTGCTGCGCATAGTGAGTAGTCTTGGAGGCGGTCGGGCCCGAGTCGGTATCGGGGCGCGTCACCGCCCGCAGCCGCGCCTGCACCGGCAAGGCCGCTTCGATGGCGTCCCGCACGCACAGCCACGCGCCCTGCTTGCGTTCTTCCTCCTGCACCCAGATCACCTCTTCCAGCTGCGGATAGCTGCGCAGCACCTCGCCCAGCTTTTCCACCGGGAAGGGATGCAGCTGCTCCACCGCCAGCAATGCGGTCACGGTATCGCCCGCCTTGCTGCGTGCATCGGCCAGGTCATGGCAGACCTTGCCACTGCACAGGACGGCTCGCCGCACCTGGGCGGCGGGCAGCGCTTCCTGGTCTGGCAGCAGCGGCTGGAAGCCTCCTTGCAACAGGGCCGACAGCGGTGACTGGGACCGCACTTGGCCATGCAGCACCGACTTGGGCGTGAAGACCACCAGCGGACGATCGCCCTGCAGCGCCTGCTGACGCAAGAGGTGGAACCACTGCGCCGAGCTGGACGGAACGGCCACGCGCATGTTCTGCTGCGCGCACAACAGCAGCATGCGGCTCAGGTAGCCGGTTGAATGCTCCGGCCCCACGCCTTCATAGCCGTGCGGCAGCAGCACCGTCAGGGCCGATGGATAGCCCCATTTGCCGCGCCCTGAGCTGATGTACTGGTCAATCATGATCTGCGCGCCGTTGACGAAGTCGCCGAACTGGGCCTCCCAGATCACCATGGCACCGGGACCCGCCTGGACGCTGAACCCGTATTCGAAACCCACCACGGCCTCTTCGCTCAGCGGCGAATTGATGATCTCCAGCGCCGCCCCCGCTGCGGCGACCTGGCGCAGCGGCCAGAAGGCCTGCTGCACGCCCTGTGCGGTATCGACCGCATGCCAGACCGCATGGCGCTGCATGAAGGTACCACGCTGCACATCCATGCCCGAGAGTCGCAGACCCCACCCTTCCGAGAGCAGGCTGGCATAGGCCATGTTCTCGGCGAAGGTCCAGCTGCAGGGATGATCGGGAGCGCTGACGCTGTCCTGCCATTGCGCGATCAGGCGGGTGATGGCCGGATGGGCATCGAAGCCTTCGGGCAGGCGTGTCATGCGTTCGACGAACTGGCGCAGGCGCTGCAGGTCGGGTGCCGCAGGCGCGACGGGGGCCATCGCCGTGGGCTTGGGCGCAGCGGGTGGCGCCGGGCGGGTGGCGCGGAAAGCCGCCAGGGCCGCCTGGCTGCTGGCCGCCAGCAGCGCCGCCCCCTCCTGCGAACCGGGCCAGCCAGCTTGCGCATAGAGCTCAGTGACCGGCGGATGCTTGTCGATGAAGCCGTGCAGCAGCGGCTGGGTGACGCTCGCCGTATCCTGTTCGGCATGCCCCCAGCGGCGATAGCCGACCAGGTCGATCACCACATCGGCACCGAACTGCATGCGGTAGTCCAGGGCGATGCGCGCCGCCCGCAACACGGCCTCCGGCTGGTCGGCATTGACGTGCAGCACGGGCGCGCCGACGATGCGGGCGATGTCGGTGCAGTAGCCGTGATTGAGCGGGTCGAGCGGATTGGGAGTAGTAAAGCCGATCTGGTTGTTGACGATCACGTGCACCGTGCCGCCCACGCCATAGCCGGCGTGCTGGGCCAGCTTGAGCGACTCCATCACCACGCCCTGGCCGCAGAAGGCGGCATCGCCATGGATCACCACCGAGGCCGGCACGGGCGATTGCGGATGCGCGCTGCGATAGCCGCGCACCATGCCCAGCAGCACGGGGTAGGCGCTTTCCAGGTGCGAGGGATTGTGGGCCATGAACAAGCCCAGCTTGCCGTGGGCAGTGCTGCGCACGGTCTCGGCGCCCAGGTGGTAAGGCAGGTCCACCGCGCCTGCGGCGGCCTCGGTGGTGCGTTTCGCATCGAAATATGCGACGATCTCGGCCGCCGGCATCTGCATCAGGTTCACCAGCAGGTTCAGGCGGCCGCGATGCGGCATGGCCAGGAACAGTTGCTCCAGCTGATGGAAACTGCTGCGCTCGACCAACGCATCCATGAGCACCAGCAGTGCTTCGCAACCCTCCAGCGAAAAGCGCTTGGCCTGCGGATAGTCTTGTTGCAGGTAGTGTTCCCATTGCTCGGCGGCGGCCAGCCGGGCCAGGACGGCAGCACGTTCGCCCAAGGCCGCTTCGCCACTGTGGTCGCGCGCAGCCAGGCGCCCGAAGAGCCACTGGCGGCGGGCTTCGTCGCGCACGCCGCTGGCATCGAGCGCGAGCGGGCCGCAATAGAGGCGGCTCAGGAAATGCGTCAATTCCTTCACATTGGTCAGGCCCAACCCCTCCAGAAAGGGGTGCTGGCCAAGGGCCAGGTCCTCATCCTTCAGATCATGGCTTTGCGGCAGCAAAGCGGGGATCTCCGGTACCGAGAGCGTACCCAGGGGATCGATGTCGGCGATGCGGTAGCCTTCGTGGCGATAGGCCTCGATGAAAGATTGGATGCGGGCGTGGGCCAGGGCCTGGCGCACATCGGTCATCTTCTCGGTACTGCTGGCGTGGGCGTGGTGGAGCGTCATGGCTAACCTTTCTGGGCAGGGACGGGGGCGGGCTGCGCGCAGCACCTTGGAGCCACGGCGATGCACGCAACGGACGTGTCCGCTCCTGCCAGCCGGCTGCCAGGCCTCTTCAGGCCTGGTGCGGCAGCAGCTTGCAGGGGGACACTTTGTTGTTGTCGCGCCCTCAGTGATGCGACGGGCGCGGTCTCCTCGCAGATACGGGTTCAGGCGGCAGGCACGCCGCCCGGATGAAGCATCAGCCCTGGATCAGGGACAGCTCGGGCTGGATGATCTTTTCGCGCGGACCATTGCGCGGGGAAGCGGCGTAGCCGCCGGCATGGCCGTTGGCCAGCAACTCGCTGAGGCGGAAGCGGCCCATCAGCGCCGAGAGCTGCTCGGCCTGCGATTGCAGGGCCTGGGAGGCGGCTGCGTTCTGTTCCACCAGGGCCGAGTTTTCCTGGGTCATCTGGTCCATCTGGCTGATGGCCTGGTTGATCTGCTCGATGCCCTCGCTCTGCTCCTTGCTGGAAGCGCTGATATCGGTGATGAGGTCGGTGGCGAGCTTGATGCTGGCGATGACTTCATCGATGGTGGAGACGGTCTGTTCGACGATGGTGCTGCCGGCCTTTACATGCCCGACCGAGCCCTCGATGAGCGACTTGATTTCCTTGGCCGCCACGGCGCTGCGCTGGGCCAGGCCGCGTACTTCGCTGGCCACCACCGCAAAGCCGCGTCCGTGTTCGCCGGCGCGGGCCGCTTCCACGGCCGCGTTCAGCGCCAGCAGGTTGGTCTGGAAGGCGATGCCATCGATGACCGTGATGATGTCGGCGATCTTGCCGGAGGAGGTGCTGATGGCCGACATGATGTTGACCACCTGCTCCACCGAAGCACCGCCGCGCACGGCCACATCGGAAGCGGAGAGGGCCAGCTCGCTGGCTTGACGGGCATTGTCGGCGTTCTGGCGCACGGCCGAGGTGAGCTGTTCCATGGCCGAGGCGGTTTCCTCCAGCGAACTGGCTTGCTGTTCGGTACGGTCCGACAGGCTCAGGTTGCCCTGCGCCAGCTCACGTGCGGCCATGTCGATGGCGGAGGTGCCGTTGCGCACGTTGGAGACGGTGTCGTGCAGGTTATCGCTCATGTGCTGCAGCGCCTGCAGCAGGCGGCTGATTTCATCCTTGCCGGCGGCATTGAGGCGATAGGACAAGTCGCCCTGGGCCACGGCTTCGGCCAGCACCACGGCGTGGCGCACCGGGGCGGTAATGGAGCGCGTGATGAGCACGCCGATCACCGACGCCAGCACCACAGCCACAGCGGCCAGCACGATCATCTGGATCACGGCCAGGTGGCCGTCTTCCGCGACCTGGTGGGAGTCTTCCACCATTTCCTGGGCCAGCGAATTGACCATCTTGTCGACCATGACGAAGTACTCCACCTGCAGGCGCGACATGTCGCCCTGGTAGAGCGTGGTTGCCTCAGTACGTTCGCCGTTCTTCATCAGTTCGAAGAACTTGCGCACGGCCACGCCATAGGCCGAGCGGGCGGTGGTCTGTTCGGCGTAGAGCGCTTTGGTCTTGTCGGAATCGAGCATGCCTTCCAGCTTCTGGTAGGCCTCGGTGTTGGCCTTGCGCAGGCCGGCGTAGTCATCCATGTACTTTGCCGATGCCTCGGGCGTGGTCGCCAGCAGGATGTTGGACAGGACCGCATTGGCCTTGTAGCCATTGTTCTTGATCTGGTTGCTCAAGGCGATGAGCTGGTATTTCTCGTTGACGATGCTGTTGATTTCAGCGTTGTTGGAAGACTGGTTCCTCACGCCCACCATGGCCGTCACCACGATCAGCAGCAAGACTACTGCAAATGCGGCGCCCAGGCGGACGCCGATGTTGAAATTGGCGAGCTTCATCGCTACCCCTTGTTGATCCCATTTGATGTCCACGTGCAGGCCTTGGCTGGACGACTTTGCCCCGCGTCGTCGCTCATTGCCCTGCTTGCCCATGACACTGCACCACTTTGCGAATCCGCAATGCGTTTCCTGGGTTCTCTTCACATCTTTGGGGAGCGGCTCTTGCCCTTCTTCCTCGGCCCGCATGCAGCCGGCCGGGTCCCTTCAAAAACATGGTCTGCCCCGGCAATGCCGGTCTCCTGTTTTTTGAGAAACTGCAAATTCAGGACTAGTTTAAGCATTTCCACATGGAAAAAGTACTTGAAACTCACATTTATTTGAGACTTGTGGCGTAATTTGGTCAGATGAAATTCACGAAGCCAGTACGCGAGAATTCATACGCAAAAAACAAAAAAAAGCGCCCCGTTCTTGCGAACGAGGCGTTTTAATTGGCGCAGCGGCAGGGGCTCTCCTACACAAGCGCAGGCCGCGGAATCGCTTGCAAGCGATTCCCTTCTCGCCCCGCCGGGAGCCGCGCAGGCGGCTCCCTCCGCTCCGCAGGTTTTTGCTGCGCAAAAACAAAAATGCCCCGTTCTTGCGAACGAGGCATTTTATTTGGCGGAGCGGACGGGGCTCGAACCCGCGACCCCCGGCGTGACAGGCCGGTATTCTAACCAACTGAACTACCGCTCCTAAACTGGTGCTGACTGCAAGATGCTGGTGGGCGCTGAGAGGCTCGAACTCCCGACCTAAGCCTTGTAAGGGCTCCGCTCTACCAACTGAGCTAAGCGCCCCGGCAAACTTCACAGTCTCGTTGCTTTGTTACCTCAGCAACGAAAGAACATTATTTTATAGCATCTTTTAAAGCTTTGCCAGCTTTAAATTTGGGAACCTTCGACGCCTTGATCTTCAGGGCAGCGCCGGTCTGGGGATTGCGGCCCGTACGCGCAGCACGCTTGCCGACGGCAAAGGTCCCGAAACCTACCAGGGTGACCGTGCCGTTCTTCTTCAGCGTGTTCTTCACTGCACCAATGAATGCGTCTACTGCACGTCCCGCTGCTGCCTTGGAAATGTCGGCCTCGCCGGCAATGTGCTCAATCAGTTCGCCTTTATTCACTTACGCCCCTCGAACAAGTTTCTGGTTGTTTGATTTCAAACGACAGTGCCTCGGCTCGAACACATCGCGACAGAGCCCTCCACACCATCGCTTGCCTGACGGAAATTTTCCGCAGCGGCTATTAAACAAGCCCATCTGCAGCGCTGTCAAGCCAAGGCGCAGGCTTGACGCGATTTTCAGTGAGATTTTCACACACATTCCCGCAGGCCGATACATGAAGCCTTTGGGTACATAAAAAAGGCGCCTCAACTGAGGCGCCTTTCAAAGCGGAGGACTCCCGCAGGATCAATGCTTCACAACCGGGTCCGTCGCACCTTCCTTCGGCTTGACGGCCGCTTCGACGATAGCTTCATCTTCGGTCAGCGGGACCGGCTGGCGTTCCAGCGCCACTTCCAGGACCTTGTCGATCCAGCGCACCGGGATGATCTCCAGCTTGTTCTTGACGTTGTCCGGGATCTCGGCCAGATCCTTCACATTCTGCTCAGGAATCAACACGGTCTTGATACCGCCGCGATGCGCCGCCAGCAGCTTTTCCTTCAGACCGCCGATAGGCAGCACTTCGCCGCGCAGCGTGATTTCACCCGTCATCGCCACATCAGCCCGCACCGGAATGCCGCTGAAGATGGACACCAGCGCCGTGGTCATTGCGATACCGGCGGACGGACCGTCCTTGGGCGTCGCACCTTCCGGCACGTGAATGTGGATGTCGCTCTTCTCGAACACCTCGTTCTTGATGCCCAGCTTGCGGGCACGGCTGCGAACCACCGTACGTGCAGCCTCGATCGATTCCTTCATCACATCGCCCAAGGTACCGGTGCGGATGATCTGGCCCTTGCCGGGCATGTTCACCGCTTCGATGGTCAGCAGGTCGCCACCGACTTCGGTCCAGGCCAGGCCGACCACCTGGCCGATCTGGTTTTCCTTCTCGGCGATGCCGAAGTCATAACGACGCACGCCCAGGAACTTGTCCAGGTTGCGCGAGGTGACCGTGACCTTCTTCTCCTGCTTCTTCAGCAGCAGCAGCTTCACCACCTTGCGGCAGATCTTCGAGACTTCGCGTTCCAGCGAACGCACACCGGCTTCACGGGTGTAGTAGCGGATGATGTCGCGGATGGCCGACTCGGCCACGCTGATCTCGCCTTCCTTCAAGCCGTTGTTCTTGATCTGCTTGGGCAGCAGGTATCGCTGCGCAATGCTGGTCTTTTCATCCTCGGTGTAACCCGACAGGCGGATCACTTCCATCCGGTCCAGCAGTGCCGGCGGGATGTTGAACGAGTTCGAGGTCGCCACGAACATCACATCCGAGAGGTCGAAATCGACTTCGATGTAATGGTCGGAGAAGGTGTGGTTCTGCTCCGGATCCAGCACTTCCAGCAAGGCCGACGACGGATCGCCACGGAAATCCATGCCCAGCTTGTCGATTTCATCCAGCAGGAACAGCGGGTTGCGCACGCCGACCTTGGACAGGCTCTGCAGGATCTTGCCCGGCATGGAACCGATGTAGGTGCGGCGGTGGCCACGGATCTCGGCTTCGTCACGCACGCCACCCAGGGCCATGCGGACGAACTTGCGGTTCGTTGCACGGGCGATGGATTGGCCCAGCGAGGTCTTGCCCACGCCCGGGGGACCGACGAAGCACAGGATCGGTGCCTTCAGCTTGTCCACGCGCTGTTGCACGGCGAGGTATTCCAGGATGCGTTCCTTGACCTTCTCCAGGCCATAGTGATCGCCTTCCAGCACTTTCTCGGCATTGGTGAGGTCGTTGTTAACCTTGGACTTCTTCTTCCAGGGCAGCGCCACCAGGGTGTCGATGTAGTTGCGCACCACCGTCGCTTCAGCCGACATGGGCGACATCAGCTTCAACTTCTTGAGCTCGGATTGCGCCTTTTCCAGGGCTTCCTTGGGCATCTTGGCGGCGGCGATCTTCTTTTCCAGCTCTTCCAGATCGGCACCGTCTTCGCCTTCGCCCAGTTCCTTCTGGATGGCCTTGACCTGTTCGTTCAGGTAGTACTCGCGCTGCGACTTTTCCATCTGGCGCTTGACGCGCCCACGGATGCGCTTTTCCACCTGCAGGATATCGAGTTCGCCTTCCAGCTGGCCCAGCAGATGCTCGTAGCGCTTGGTGACGTTGAAGATCTCCAGGATCACCTGCTTCTGCTCCAGCTTCAGCGGCAGATGCGCGGCGATGGTGTCGGCCAATCGGCCGGCGTCGTCGATACCGGCCAGCGAGGTCAGGATCTCGGGAGGGATCTTCTTGTTCAGCTTCACGTACTGGTCGAACTGCTGCACGATGGTACGGCGCATGGCTTCGACTTCAGCCTCGTCGCCCTGCTCGGATTCCACAGGGGTCAGGTCGGCGACGAAGTGGGTTTCCAGTTCGCTGATGTGATGGATGCGGGCACGCTGCGCGCCTTCGACCAGCACCTTCACGGTACCGTCAGGCAGCTTCAGCATCTGCAGGATATTGGCCACGCAGCCGATTTCGTAAATGTCTTCGGCCGAAGGCTCGTCCTTGGCGGCGGCCTTCTGGGCTGCCAGCATGATGCTCTTGCCCTGCTCCATGGCCGCTTCCAGCGCCTTGATCGACTTCGGGCGGCCGACGAAGAGCGGAATCACCATATGCGGGAAGACAACCACATCCCGTAAGGGCAACAGCGGCAATTGCGATTGTTCTGTGAGTATAGGAGTCGTCATGGCGGGCCTTATCAATAAGTACTGTGAATGATGTTGGCACGAGTGACCAAAACACAAGTCCGGTGGAAGAAATATTCACCAGCTGCGCGTTGTCATGATCGCAACAAAATAAAAAAGCCACACGCGAAGCTAGCTCCGGGTGGCTTTTCGATGGAAGCCAGTTATGTGCGCCGGTTTATTTTACCGTGTTTGCGGTGACCGGACTTCGTGGTGGCTTCTTGCTTCCGGAAGGCCCCGCTTGGGGGCCTTCCTTTCCTGCTCTTTACTTCACTTGCCGGGCTATCAGCCGCCCGAGACCTTCGGTTGGTCGTGATAGATCAACAGCGGCTTGGCACCATTGGTGATGGTGTTCTCGTCGACCACGACCTTGGCCACGTTCTGCTCGCTCGGAAGCTCATACATCACATCCAGCAGGGCGTGCTCCAGAATGGAACGCAGGCCACGTGCGCCGGTCTTGCGCGCCAGCGCCTTCTTGGCGATGGCGTGCATGGCGGCCGGACGGATTTCCAGTTCCGCGCCTTCCATCTGCAACAGCTTGGCGTACTGCTTGATGAGCGCGTTCTTGGGCTCGACCAGGATCTGGATCAGGGCTTCTTCATCCAGCTCGTTCAAGGTCGCGATCACCGGCAGACGGCCCACCAGTTCCGGGATCAGGCCGAACTTGACCAGGTCTTCCGGTTCGGCGTTCAACAGCACTTCCGAATTGCTCTTCTGGGTCTGGCTCTTCACGCTGGCCGAGAAACCGATGCCGCTCTTTTCGGAACGGTCGGAAATGATCTTGGCCAGGCCATCGAAGGCGCCGCCGCAGATGAACATGATGTTGGTCGTGTCGATCTGCACGAAGTCCTGGTTCGGATGCTTGCGGCCACCCTGCGGCGGCACCGAGGCCATGGTGCCTTCGATCAGCTTCAGCAGGGCTTGCTGCACGCCTTCACCGGAGACGTCGCGGGTGATGGACGGGTTATCCGACTTGCGCGAGATCTTGTCGATTTCGTCGATGTAGACGATGCCCTTCTGAGCTTTCTCGACTTCGTAATTGCAGTTCTGCAGCAGCTTCTGGATGATGTTCTCGACGTCCTCGCCGACATAGCCGGCTTCGGTCAGGGTGGTCGCATCCGCGATCACGAACGGGACGTTGAGCATGCGTGCCAGAGTCTGTGCCAGCAAGGTCTTGCCGGAACCAGTCGGGCCCACCAGCAGGATGTTGCTCTTGGCCAGCTCGACATCATCCTTCTTGCCGAGATGCTTCAGGCGCTTGTAGTGGTTGTAGACCGCCACCGACAGGATGCGCTTGGCAGTAGCCTGTCCGATCACGTACTGGTCCAGCAGGTCGGTGATTTCCTGCGGGGTCGGCAGATCCGACTTGGTGCCGGTGACGCTTTCCACGCTGGCGGCTTCATCACGGATGATGTCGTTGCACAGGTCGATGCATTCGTCGCAGATGAAGACCGAAGGACCGGCGATGAGCTTCTTCACTTCATGCTGGCTTTTGCCGCAGAAGGAGCAATAAAGCAGTTTTTCGCCGCTGGAAGATTTTTTCTCGGACATAGAGCTACTAGAGTAAAAGTTACGACCCGATCATACCCGCGAAATCCGGATTCGTCACGGCTTGGTCATTTTTGCTGTCCCAAATTGCTTCACGGGACTGCCGTATGACCGTTATATGTCAGCCCAGGTGCCATTTATCAAGCAAATAGAACCCGAAAAGCCGCTCTGTGCCAATTTCGTCAAAATTGGGCCAAAAAAAATGCCCGAACCGTATTACGTTCGGGCATTTTTCGCGTTGGATCGTCGCCAATGCGATGACGCAAACTCAAGCGCGCTGGGTCAGCACCTGGTCGATCAGACCATATTCCGCGGCGGCCTCGGCCGACATGAAATTGTCGCGATCGGTATCCTTGCTGATCTGCTCGACGCTACGGCCGGTCTTCTCAGCGAGGATGGTGTTCAGACGTTCACGCAGGTACAGGATTTCACGTGCCTGGATCTCGATATCCGATGCCTGGCCCTGGGCGCCGCCCAGAGGCTGGTGAATCATGATGCGCGAGTTCGGCAGCGAGAAACGCTTGCCCTTGGCGCCAGCAGCCAGCAGGAAAGCACCCATGGAGGCGGCCAGACCCGTGCACAGCGTCGACACTTGCGGCTTGATGAACTGCATCGTGTCGAAGATCGCCATGCCGGCCGATACCGAACCGCCAGGCGAATTGATGTACAGGGAAATGTCCTTGTCCGGGTTTTCGCTTTCCAGGAACAGCAGCTGGGCCACGATCAGGTTGGCCATCGCATCATTGACCGGTCCGACCAGGAAAATGATGCGTTCCTTCAGCAGGCGCGAATAGATGTCGTAAGCGCGTTCGCCACGGCCACTCTGTTCGATCACCATCGGCACCATGCCGAGCATTTGGGTGTCCAGTGCAGATTGCTTCATCAGACCTGTCATGTATGCATCCTTAAGCGTAAGAGTTTTCTGATACTACTAGAGAAAACCGGATTACGCTTGCGCCTGATTACCCATCAGTTCGTCGAACGAAACCGGCTTTTCCGAGACCTTGGCCTTGCCGAGAACGTAGTTGACGACGTTTTCTTCCAAAACAAGAGCTTCGACTTCGGCCAGGCGGCGACGGTCGGAGAAGTAGTACTTCAGCACTTGTTGCGGATCTTCGTAGCTCTGAGCGAAGTCTTCGATCTGGGCCTTGACCTGCTCTTCGGTGGCTTCCAGCTTGTTCTGCTTGACCACTTCAGCCAGGATCAGGCCCAGGCGCACGCGGCGCTCGGCCTGGGCGGTGAACAGTTCCTTGGGCAGTTGCATGACCTTCGGGTCCATGCCGCGCTGGGCCATGTCCTGACGGGCCATTTCGGACAGGCGCTCGACGTCCTGGTCAATCAGGGCCTGGGGCACATCCAGCTCCGAGGCCTTGATCAGGGCGTTCATGACGCTGTCCTTGGTCTTGGCCTTGGTGCGGGCGGTGACTTCGCGCTCCAGGTTCTTCTTGATGTCTTCGCGCATCTTGGTCAGGTCGCCGTCTTCGATGCCCAGGGATTGAGCGAAGACTGCATCGACTTCAGGCATGTGCGCCCATTCGATCTTCTTGACGGTGATGGTGAATTCAGCGGTCTTGCCGGCCACGTCCTTGCCGTGATAGTCCTCGGGGAAAGCCAGCGGGAAGGACTTCGACTCGCCGACCTTCAGGCCGATGGTGGCTGCTTCGAATTCCGGCAGCATGCGGCCTTCGCCCAGCACGAACGGGAAGGCATCGGCCTTGCCGCCCTGGAATTCGACGCCGTCGATCTTGCCAACGAAGTCCACGGTCACGCGGTCGCCGTTCTGGGCCGACTGGTCGGCACCGCCGTCGCCGTGCGCGCCTTGCTCGCCCTTGACGTGGTAGTGCACGCGCTGCTTGCGCAGGATGTCGATGGTCTTGTCGATTTCGGCGTCGGAGACGGCCGCGGTGGTCTTCTCGACTTCAGCGCCGGACAGGTCGCCCAGGGTGACTTCGGGATAGACTTCGAAGGTGGCGTCGAAGGCCAGCTTGCCTTCGCCGGCTTCTTCGCTGGTCTTGGGTTCGATGCGCGGGAAACCTGCCACGCGCAGGTTGTTTTCGACGGCGGCGTCGTTGAATGCGCGGCCGACCTTGTCGTTCAGGACTTCGGTTTCGACCTGGTAGCCGAACTGGGCGGCAACCATCTTCATCGGCACTTTACCCGGACGGAAACCCGGTGCCTTGGCGGTACGGGCGCGCACCTTCAGGCGCTTTTCCACTTCAGCCTGAACATCGGCCAGCGGGAAAGACAGGGTCATACGACGTTCGAGTTTGCTCAGGGTTTCGACTGCAGTTGCCATTTAAATCGTCCAAATGTTAAGAATTCCGTAAGCCGGAGCATGCTGTCTTTCATCCCGATCATCAGACTGCAGACGAAAAGCGCCCTGCCCGGCCGCGCTAAAGCTCGCTATTTTATACGCAAAAAGCGCCGATAGTCCAAAAATGGGCTTGCCGCGCTGCAAACAGCCGCAAATCCCCTCCGAAGCCCCCCGAGCCAGCCCCGGCGCGGCCCGCCAACGCGCAGCTGCTGCCGGCGGATTGCCTGCCAGCAAAGTCCGCGGTAAAGAATTTAGAGAATTTTCCTCATTTCACCGGGATCGGCGTGGAAGGTGCCACCGGTACGGCGGTGACGGCATTCATCGGGCTGCCATCGATGAGCTTGTCCGAATAGGTCAGGTAGACCAGCGTATTGCGCTTGGTATCGACCACCCGCACCACGTGCAGGCGCTTGAAGAGAATGGACATGCGCTCGCTGAAGACATCTTCCTGCACCGGCAGCTTGTCCTGGAATTGCAGGGTCGGCGCCACCTGGCGGCAGGCGATGGAGGCTTCGGACTTGTCCTCGGCCAGGCCGACCGTGCCCTTGACGCCGCCGGTGCGGGCACGCGAGACGTAACAGGTCACGCCCTGCACCTTGGGGTCATCATAGGCTTCGATGACCACGCGGTCGTTCTTGCCCAGCCAGCGGAAGGCGGTGCTGACGTCGGCCAGTTCTTCGGCCGAGGCCTGGGGAACGGTGGCGGCAAGTGCGAAGACGGAAAAGATCGCCCCGGCCAGGGCGCGTGCTTGATGATTCATGGAGATGCCCGGATAAAGTGAATGAAACCTTCGTAGAGAGGCGGTAGACCGCCTTGCAGGCATATTGTTCAGCTTGTGCCCACCCTTGACGCCGCTTTGCATCGGGCTAAACGTCCCGACGAGGGCAAGTGAAGCTCAATCTTCGATCTTTTCGAAACGCGGCACTTGCTTGCCATCGAGGTCCACTGTTTCGAAGAAAACATCGCGCGGACGCAGCCAAAGGCGGCCATCGGCGGCGCGGTAGATGATCATGGGCGTGAGGTCGGCTTCGAGGATGGCCTCGTCGATATAGTCATAGATGCCGCCCTTGTAGTGACGATAGCGTGTCATGGCAATCCTGCTGGCTGGAAGAAGAAGCGGCATGGTACTACCGATCAGCGGCGGCACAAAAATGTCCGCACAGAAAAACGCCCACAGTGACAAGACCTTGCAGTACAATGGCGCGCTTTGACAAATTGCTACCTGCATCGGTAGCGGCAAGTCTGCGGCGCAAGCCCTGCCAGACTGCTATCGCACCGGTGCCCGACCCCCTTCAGCGAGGATGGCGAAATTGGTAGACGCACCAGGTTTAGGTCCTGACGCCAGCAATGGTGTGGGGGTTCGAGTCCCCCTCCTCGCACCAGACAATCCGTTCTGCCCCCGGCTTTGCCATCGCAGCTGCCATTGACTGCATGATCCCGGCGCACGCTACCTGCGCACGAATCACATCCAGCCCGGCCTGGTCGCACTGTTCTGATTTCTGCAACAGGCTCCTCTTCCCCATCCAGCAAAACCGTGGCCACTCCGGCATAAAAAAAATATCATGCCCCCTCCCCGCCTCCCCCGCTTCCAGTCCTCATTGCCACCGCTTTGAACGACCATCAGTCCCCTCACGTTGGCATTTCCCTTGCGGTCAATTCTTGTCAAGCGGCCAACGGCACTTTTGTGCGATTTACCGAAGCATTTCAATCCGATTGAATCGCCCCGGGACAACAAAATTCATATAGCAAGCTTGCGGCACCGGCCCGGGTCCGTCAGAGGCGCAATCCGGCCTCCGTACGCACCCAGCGGCACCGCAGGCCACACGTCCCCGGGGAAAGACGCAGCCTGCGCAGACTTTCCTCGAACGCCTTCGCCTTCACCGGCGTACTTCAAAGGGAAACCATGTCCACCCATTCCGCCACGCAAGCACCACGCGCCGCCGCAGCCCCGCTCCCGGATCCGGTCATCACCCGCATCGACAAACGCTTCGTCCAGATCAAGACCGGCAGCGTCACCAAAATCATCTTTGCGCCGGTCTCGCCCGACATCAAGCTCTTCGACCCACCGGAAAAACCCGCTGCCACACCGTTAGCCACCAAGCCGCCAGCCATCGCAAGCAAGCCCGTCATCAAGCCGCCTGTGGCCAGCCCCACCAAACCGCCGCCAGCCAAGCCGTCGCCCATCAAAACCCCCGTCAACGTCAAGCCGCACATCGAACCGTCCCCGATCACCATTAAGCCCGCAAGCAACAAGCCCGGCAGCCTCGACACGCCCGCCAGCCTCGACAAGCCGGCGACTCCCGACAAGCCCGCCAGCGTCGACAAGCCGACCAGCATCCACACGGTCAGCCCCGCCAAACCTGCCGTTACCCCAACATTGACCCCGGTCTCGCCGCCGACGCCGGTTATCACCCCACCCAGCGCCCACGCGAGCCCTCCTGCAGCCGTCAGCAACAAGCCTGCCGCTGCAGCGCCAAGGCCGGCACCAGCACCCGTGCAGCCCTCCAGCCTCAAGCCAGCCACCCCGGAAAAACAGCCGGCCCCCACGACCATGCCAGCCCAGCGCGACAAGATCGATGGCAAGGACGTGCTGGTCTACGGCAACCCGAAGTCCTACCAAGATCTGGACTATTGCCAGGGCGATGCCGTCTCGGGCTACATGGGCACCTGTTCAGAAACCAGCATCGCCAACCTGCTCATGATCGCCGGTCGGGATGTGACCGAAAAAGACGTAGTCCAGAGAGCCATCGACAACGGCTGGTGCGACACCGTCAGCTCCAATCCCAGCCAGCGCGGCGGCACCGTCTTCGGGATGCAACGCCTGCTGCTGGAAAGCTTTGGCATGCCCGTCGAGGCCATCACGGATTACGATCCCAACAAGCTGGCCGCCCTCATCAAGGAGGGCAGAGGTGTGCTCATGGGCGTGAACGGCTATGAGCTGTGGGGTGGCGATCTGGACAAGAATTTGCTGGAACTGATCAACGTCAATCACATGATCAACCTGACCGGCGCTGTCTATGCGGCCGACACCGGTGCCCTGCAAGGCTTCTATATTGTCGACTCGGGACGCGGACGGTCCGGCGATGCTGCACGCTACGTTTCACTGAGCGAACTGGACAAGGCCGCGCATTTCCAGTCCGGTTGCTCGGGTTTCTATACTGTCGATCCGATCAAGAAGCTGGCGCTGCCCGAGGATCCGAGGATGGCCGACCCGGCCAAACCGCAACACAAGCTCATCACCGGCCCGGACGTACTGACCTATGGCAATCCCTTTGCCTTCTCCAATGATCTCGACTACAACCAGGGGGATGCGGTCGCCCGCTATGAAGGCACGTCAGGCGAGGTCTGCATCGCCAACCTGGCCACCATCGCCGGCATGTCCGTAACGGAAAAGGACGTGGTCAACAAGGCCATCGCCGAAAAACTGTGCGATACCACCAGCAAATCCACCACCAAGCGCGGCACCATCAGTGCGGAAAACGAACTGATCCTGCTCAAGGAATTTGGCCTGGCCTCGACATTGACCCAGGGCTTCGACGAAAACGCTGTAGCACGCGACATCCTCGCGGGCAAAGGCGTCATCGTCACGGTCAATGGCAGCAAGCTCTGGGCCAAGAACATTCCGGAAAACGTCGGCATGACCGATCACATGATCGCCATCATCGGCGTGGGCTACGGCGCGCAAACCGGCGCGGTGGACGGTTTCTACATCACCGATTCCGGCCGGGGGCGCGATACCGACACCTGCCGCTACGTCAGTTTGCAGACGTTGCGCGATTGCACCAACGCCAGCGGCTCCGTCACCATCACCACCAACGACGCCATCAAGCCCTTCAACAGGGCCAATGGCGGGGCCGGCGCCGCCCTGGATCACGCCGCAGCCGATGGCAAACTGTCCGCCCAGACCGGGCTGACCGCACCGGCAAAGCCTGCCGCATCCGGCGGCAATGCACTGGCAGCGCACTACCTGGACAGCTTCACCGCCCCCGCCCCGTTCGGCGACGATGAAGGCTCGCAACACAAGCTGCCCGGCGTGAAGGTCAGGAAGCACATCGCCCTGGCCAGCGACAAACAGGACCTGGCACTGGAAGCCGACAACCTCGATGCCACCGGCAATGTGCAAAACAACCGGCTCACCGGCAACGACCGCAACAACATCCTCGATGGCCTGGGCGGTGCCGACACCATGACCGGCGGCAAGGGCGACGACAGCTATTACGTCGACAACAGCGGCGACCGCGTGGTCGAGAAGGCGGGCGAAGGCACCGATACGGTCTATGCGACGGTCAGCACCACGCTTGCCGACAATGTCGAGAACCTGGTCCTGATCGATGCCACCAAGCCGCAGAGCGCGGTGATCAATGGCGTCAACGTGCTGGTGTACGGCATGCCGAAGTCCTACCTGCTGGACTACGCGCAGGGCGATGCCGTCCCCGATTTCCTGGGCACCTGCGGCGAGACGGTCGTGGCCAACATGGGCGTGCTGGCCGGCCGGCCCCTCACGGAAAAGGAAGTGGTCACCCGCGCCATCGACGAAATGCTCTGCGACGTCATCGACCCCTTGCCGGAGCACCGGGGCGGCACCTACCCGGAGGGCCAGCAAGCCCTGCTCAAGGATTTCGGTATTGACGCTACCATCACGCATGGCTTCGATGAAATGGCAGTCGCCCGGAGCATCAAGGAGGGCAAGGCGGTCGGCCTGAGCGTCAATGCCAGCCGCCTCTGGGACATGCCCATGGCCAGCAACAACCGCAGCAACCACTGCGTCACGGTCACCGGGGTGGCCTACTCGGTCGATACCGAGCAGATTACCGGCTTCTACATTGCCGACTCCGGACGCGGCAGAGCGGACGACATGAGCCGTTACGTCACGCTGCGGCAATTGCGCTACGCCACCGATGTCACCTCGGCCGACACCCTGACCACCGACCAGGCGGTCAAGCTCTCGGGGCAGAACGTGAATGCCACCGGCAACGACCTCGACAACATCCTGGCCGGCAATGGCGGAGCCAATGTCTTGACAGGCGGCAAGGGCAACGACCTGCTCATCGGCGGAACCGGCAACGACAGCTATCGCTTCGCCAAGGGCGACGGCCAGGATACGGTTTACGACCACGATGCCACCCAGGGCAATGTCGACACGCTCAGCTTCACCGACGCCCGGCAGGACAACCTGTGGTTCAGCAAGGCCGGCCAGGACCTGCGCATCAAGGTACTGGGAACAACGGACCAGGTGACGGTGAAGGACTGGTATGCCGGCGCTGCCGGGACGACCGACAACCACATCGAGCGCATCAAGACTGCCGACGGCAAATCCTTGCTGGACACTGATGTCGAGAAGCTGGTGCAAGCCATGGCCAGCTTCGCCCCGCCTAAGGCGACACAGACCACCTGGGCACAGGCGCAAGGAGGCGACGGCAAGGTCTTGCTGGCGGTCAGCCATTGATGGAGGGACCGATTGGGGCCACTGCGCATTGAGTGGCTTACCCCAAGCAAGCCGGTAGCGAATCAGACCTCGCTACCGGCTTCCGTTTTTTTGCAAAATGCTTCACCTGCTTCCGAGGCTGCTGGCCCCGGCGGGCTATGGCAAGGGTCTGCCGGAGAAAACTTCATCTCCCGGCTTTTTTGCTGCAATCCACGCACACCGGGCCGATTGCAGCCCGCCTGCGCGCAGCGGCGTACCGAACTGCTACAATCCGCGCCTTTGCTGGCTGGAGCGGGAGCTTTTCCTGCGCCGGCCGCGCCATCAAGCGAGGACCCGCCATGCCTACCCAGGAAGAATTCGACGCACTCAAGCAAAGCCACACCGCCTTGCTCAACAAGTTCATCGAGAACAATACCGCCGACCAGATCCTGTTCTCCACCCTCTTCACGGCCGCGGCCGTGCTGTCCAAGGATGGCAAGCAGTTCACCGAAGGCGCCATGGGCATTGCCCGCTCGCTGGCCGCGCAGTTGAATGCCGGCGGCACCATGCCCAAGGCCCTGCTGGAGACGGTCGAAACCCGCATCGCCACCATCGAGGCGCTGCTCAAGGACAAGTTCGACTGAGTCGCGCGCCCCATGGCCGTCGATCACTACGAGAACTTCCCCGTGGCCTCGCTGCTGCTGCCGGCGCGCCTGCGCCCGGCCGTAACCGCCATCTACGCCTTTGCCCGCAGCGCCGACGACATCGCCGATGAAGGCGACGCCCGCCCTGAAGAACGACTGGCTGCGCTGCATGCCTACGACGCGCAGCTCGACCTGATCGAGCAGCAGTTGCCCTGCACGCATCCCATCTTCACCCGTCTGCAGCAGACCATCGCCGATCACGCCCTGCCGCTGCAACCCTTCCGGGACCTGCTCTCGGCCTTCCGCCAGGATGTGGTGACCACCCGTTACCCCCGCTATCCGGACCTGCTGGACTACTGCCGCCGGTCTGCGAACCCGGTAGGAACCCTGATGCTTCACCTGTACGGTGCGGCGAATGAAGAAAACCTCCGGGATTCGGATGCCATCTGCAGCGCCTTGCAACTCATCAACTTCTGGCAAGACGTGGCCATCGACTGGCAAAAGGCGCGTATCTACCTGCCGCTGGAAGACCTGGAACGCTTCGGGGTCAGTGAAAACGACATCGCCCAAGCCTGCAACGACCAGCGCTGGCAACAGCTGATGCAGTTCGAGGTCGAGCGGGCGCGGGCACTGATGCTTTCCGGCGCCCCCCTGGCGCGGCGCCTGCCCGGCCGCATCGGGCTGGAACTGCGCATGGTGGTGCAAGGCGGGCTACGCATCCTGGAACGCATCGAGGCGGTGCAAGGGGATGTCTTCGGCCAGCGCCCCAAGCTGGGCAAGCCGGACTGGCTCATCGTGGGCTGGCGCGGCCTGACCCGTTAGGCCGCAGCCGCAATGACAAAACCCCGCCCGGCGCATTGGCCAGGCGGGGCTTCAGGAAGAAACGGCCGCGCGCAGTGTCAGACCAGCAAGGCGGCAGTCAGGGTGCGGATCTGTTCTTCGGAATCATCCAGCATCTCGCGCAGCGAACGGTCCCCGATATAGTCATCCACGAGGTTCTCGCCCCCGATACCGGCTTCGGCCACCGCAGTGCGCGCCAGGGGCGAAGGTACCGGCGAGAGTTCCTTGGCCAGCAGCAGCACGTCGCCGATGGTCTGGGGCGGCAGCACCCGCACGCCATGCCACAGCGATTCGATGGCATCGATCACCGGCTGGGGCACGCCCAGCTTCTTGAGCACGGCGCGGCCGATCATCTTTTCGCCGTATTCCATCCAGTCCTCGGTGCCGCCGTCGAGCAACCCCGGGAAGTCATCCGTGCGCGAAAGCAGGTAGAAGCCACCCACTTCGTGCACGATGCCGGCAAACATCGCCGTCTCCGGATCGGCCTTGGTCAGCTTGGAAGTGAGCACGTAGGCGGTGGCCGCCACGTGGGCGCAGTGTTCCCACAGCTGGGCCGACTTGATGCGCATGCCGGGATTGTTGATGGTACGGCCCAGCTGGCGCACGATCACCGAGGTGGTGATGGTATTGAGGGTACGGAAGCCCAGCCGCATCACGGCCGCCCGCACGTTGTTGATCTCCCCGCCGGAACGGTTGTAGGCCGCCGAATTGGCAATGGCGACCGTACGCGCTGACACCAGCGGCTCGGCCATCACCAGCTTGGCCGCCAGCTCCAGGTGGCATTCCGGGTCGGCCAGGGCCTTTTGCAGCTTCAGCGAGGCGCTGACGTTGGCCGGGAATACCAGCTCGCCGCGGCCAGCCTGCGAGGCGATGTTGCGAAAGATTTCCAGTCTGTCCATAGTGTCTCCAGCCTCCAGGGGGCCATCGTCGATGGCCGGGGTTGCCGATATGCCGCGCTTGCACGGGGTTTGTCCCGTGCTGCGCCACGTCTGCTTCGATTAACGGCAGAATTCATCCGGATTTGATGTCATGTGAATTTGTTTTTCCGGAATGCGCTTGTCCCGAGCTTAATGGACAACGCCGGGCCCCGCAATAGACGCTTGGAAGCCCCGTTTCAACAGCGGGTCACCCGCAGCCGGCATTTGCCCTGCCGGGCGCACTCGGCTAGCATAGCGCCTTTGCCGCAGGGGCCGCCAGGCTGCCTGCCCCCATGCTTCAACCGCCCGCCACGCATCCATGTCTCCAGACGAATACTGCCAGCAGAAGGCCGCCGCCAGCGGTTCCAGTTTTTATTACAGTTTCCTGTTCCTGCCGCCGCAGCGACGGCTGGCAATTACAGCGCTGTACGCCTTTTGCCGCGAGGTCGACGACACCGTCGATGAAATTGAAGACGCCATGGTGGCCCGCACCAAGCTCATGTGGTGGCGCAAGGAAATCGCCGCCATGCTGGAAGGCCAGCCCACGCACCCGGTCACCAAGGCCCTGCATCCGCACGTAGCCACTTACCAGTTGAAGGGCGAACACCTGCAAGCCATCATCGATGGCATGGAAATGGACCTGGACCAGACCCGCTACCTGGACTATCAGGGCCTGCAGCGCTACTGCTGGCATGTGGCCGGGGTGGTCGGGGTGCTCTCGGCCAGCATCTTCGGCCATACCCAGCCCGGCACCCTGCTCTTTGCCGAAAAGCTGGGGCTGGCCTTCCAGCTCACCAACATCATCCGCGACGTCGGCGAAGATGGCCGCAAGGGCCGCATCTACCTGCCCGTCAATGAACTGCAGCAATTCAATGTCACCGCTGCCGACATCCTCAACGCCCGCCACAGCGAGCGTTTCGAGGCACTGATGAAGTTCCAGGTCGAGCGCGCCCAGGCAGTCTATGACGAAGCCTTCGCCCTGCTGCCCAAGGAAGACCGCCGTGCCCAGCGCCCCGGCCTGATGATGGCTGCCATCTATCGCACCCTGCTCGACGAGATCACCCGCGACGGCTACCACGTGCTCAACCAGCGCATCTCGCTCACCCCCATCCGCAAGCTCTGGCTGGCCTGGAAGACCTATGTCTTCGGCTGACCGGGTGCTCTGCCGATGAGCGCACCGCGCCATTACGCCGTCATCGGCGCCGGCTGGGCCGGCTGCGCCGCTGCCGTGGCGCTGGCCGCCGGCGGCCATCGTGTGAGCCTGTTCGAAGCGGCCCGTACGCTGGGCGGCCGCGCACGGCGGGTAGAACTGGACGAACGTACGCTGGACAATGGCCAGCACATCCTGCTGGGGGCCTATCGTTCCACGCTGGCGCTGATGAAGCAGGTCGGCGTCGATCCGGCCAGCGCCTTGCTGCGCCTGCCTTTGCAGATGCGCTATCCGCTGGCCACGGGGGCGGAAGGCATGGATTTCGTGGCACCCCGCCTGCCGGCACCTTGGCACGTGGCCGTGGCGCTGCTGCGCGCCAAAGGGCTGGCGCGCGAAGACAAGATGGCGCTGGCGCGCTTTTCCACCACGGCGCGCTGGATGGGCTGGCAGCTGCATCAGGATTGCAGCGTGGCCGAACTGCTGGAGCGCCATGAGCAGACGCCGCGGCTGATTCGCCTGATGTGGCATCCGCTGTGCATCGCGGCGCTCAATACCCCGCCGGAGCGGGCTTCGGCGCAAGTCTTCCTGAACGTCTTGCGCGACAGCCTGGGCGCGCGCCGCGCTGCCTCCGACATGCTGATTCCCCGCGTTGACCTGGGCGCATTGCTGCCCGATGCGGCGGCCACCTATCTGGGCAAGCGCGGCGGGCTGGTACAGCCGGGCGTAGCCGTGGCGCGCCTGCTTCCGGGCAATGATGAAGGCAGCTGGCGACTGGAAGACCGCGCCGCTGAAAGCCTGGGCGAATTCGCCGGGGTGGTGCTGGCCACCGGCCCCGACGCCGCCGCGCAGCTGCTGGCAGGCCTGCATGACACGACGCTGCTGCAGGCGCTGGAACATGAACCGATCACCACCTGCTATTTGCAATATTCGTCTGCCGTGCGGCTGCCAGGCGCCTTCCTGGCGCTGGCCGATGACCCGCAGCGCCAGGCCTGGGGCCAGTTCGTCTTTGATCGCGGGCAATTGGGCGGCGAGGCAGGCTTGCTGGCGGTCGTCGTCAGCGCTGCCGGCCAGGCCGTCGCCGAGGGCCACGCGGCACTGACTGCCGGCATCACGCGCCAACTGGCGAACGACTTCGGCGATACAGCCCTGGCCACGCCCGGGTGGAGCCGCGTCATCACTGAAAAGCGCGCCACCTTCGCCTGCACGCCCGGCCTGCAGCGGCCCGACAATGCCGGCATGCCCGCCGGACTGGCACTGGCCGGGGATTATGTGGCGGGCGCCTACCCTGCCACCCTGGAAGGCGCGGTGCGCAGCGGGATGGCAGCGGCGCGGCGGCTGGCGGCCTGACCGTAAAATTTTCATGGATGGCGGCAAAGGGATTCACCCCAAGCCCGGCAGGTATGCACTAGCATAACGGGCATTGAGCAATCCCTTGTCCGCAGTCCGATTCCGGTTCGTGCCTGCAATCCCAACACACGGCGGCCCCGGCCGCACCCCAAAAAAACGGAGAAAAAACACCATGCCGGTCATGACCTGTGTCGAAGACTTCCGCCTGCTGGCCAAGAAGCGCGTTCCCAAGGCGTTCTACGATTACGCCGACAGCGGCTCCTACACCGAGAGCACCTATCGCGCCAACACCCGCGACCTGGCCTCTTTGAAGCTGCGCCAGCGCGTGGCCATCAACGTCGACGAACGCAGCACCCGCAGCACCATGATCGGCCATGACGTGACCATGCCGGTGGCCATCGCCCCGACCGGCCTGACCGGCATGCAATGGGCCAACGGCGAGATGCTGGGCGCCATCGCCGCCGAGAAGTTCGGCATTCCCTTCACCCTCTCCACGATGAGCATCTGCTCCATCGAGGACGTGGCCAGCGTGACCACGAAACCCTTCTGGTTCCAGCTCTACGTGATGCGCGACCGCGGCTTCGTGCAGTCCCTGATCGACCGCGCCAAGGCCGCCAAGTGCTCGGCCCTGGTACTGACGCTGGACCTGCAGATCCTCGGCCAGCGCCACAAGGATCTGAAAAACGGGATGTCCGTGCCCCCCAAGCTGACCCTGGAAACCCTGCTCGACCTGGCCAGCAAGCCCGGCTGGGCGCTGCGTGCACTGGGTGGCCGCAAGACCTTCGGCAACCTGGCCGGCCACATCAAGGGCGGCGAAGGGGCCGGTGGTGTGCAAACCTTGTCGAAGTGGACCGCCAGCCAGTTCGACCCGACCCTGAACTGGGACGATGTCGCCTGGATCAAGCAGCAATGGGGCGGCAAGCTGATTTTGAAGGGCATCCTCGATGTGGAAGATGCCAAACTGGCCGTGCAAAGCGGTGCCGATGCCATCGTGGTCTCCAACCACGGTGGCCGCCAGCTCGATGGCGCCATGTCCTCCATCGAAGCCCTGCCCGCCATCGCCGAAGCCGTGGGCGACCAGATCGAAGTCTGGTTCGACGGCGGCATCCGCTCCGGCCAGGATGTGTTGAAGGCAGTCGCCCTGGGTGCACGCGGCACCATGATCGGCCGCGCCTTCCTCTACAGCCTCGGCGCCATGGGCGGCGATGGCGTGTCGCAGATGCTGGAGATCATGCGCAAGGAACTCGACGTCAGCATGGCCCTGACCGGCACCAAGGACATCAAGGACGTCGGTCCGCAGATCCTGGTGCGCTGAAGCGGCAGTTCCATGTAAAACGTCCCGGTCCACCGTGAGGTGGCCGGGACGTTTACTTTTGCGAGACCGAATGCGCGGCTTACTGGCGCGGTTTGACGTTGAGCACCTCGATCACGCCTTCCTGCCCGTAGCGCCGGGCCAGGTCCATGGCGGTCAACCCGTCCTTGTTCTTGAGCGTGAGGTCGGCGCCGTTGTCGCGCAGCACTTCCACTGCCGCGACACGGCCGCGCATGGCGGCCAGCATGACGGGCGTCATCTTGTCATCGGGGGACTCGGCATCGACATAGGCCGAGGCATCCAGCAGCAGCTTGACGATCTCGGAGCTGCCATTGATGGCGGCGTAATGCAGGGCGGTCCAGCCGGGGCGATTGACCTCCACCTCGCGGCCCAGCAACAGCTTCACCACCGGGATATTGCCGTAGAAGGACGCCAGCATCAGCGGCGTATCACCGTTGGTGGCCTGGGCTTCCAGGTTCACATCGGGCGCATTGACCAGCACGTCGAAGGCCTTCATCGAATCTTCACGGATGGCCAGCATCAGGCCGGTATAGCCGCGCTTGGGCTCGATCAGGTTGGGCCCCATGCCGCGCTGCATCAGCTGCTTGAGGAAATAGACATTGTCCATGCGGATGGCCTGGAAATAATCTTCATACGCCCCCGCCCGGGCGGCTCCCGGCAACAGCAGCGAGGTATAGAGGACGATACGGCCGATGCCGCCGAAGCGGGCGCGCAGCTTTTCCAGCAAGGTCATGGCTTGATTCCGAACAGCTTGAAGAAATTGTCAGAGGTCTGGCGCGCCACTTCGGCCGCGCTGATGCCGCGCAGGTCGGCGATGAATTCACCGACATGGCGCACGTAACCCGGCTCGTTGGTCTTGCCCCGAAAAGGGACTGGCGCCAGGTAGGGGGAATCGGTTTCGATCAGCATGCGCTCCAGCGGAATGGTGCGGGCGACCTGCTGCAAATCCTTGGCCGACTTGAAGGTGACGATGCCGGAGAAGGAGATGTAGAAGCCCAGTTCAATGGCCGCATCGGCCACCGCCTGTGATTCCGTGAAGCAATGCATGACCCCGGCCACACCGCCCGCCTGTGGGCTGGCGCCCTCTTCCTGCAGGATGCGGATGGTGTCTTCCGAGGCCGAGCGGGTATGGATGATGAGCGGCTTGCCAGTGGCCCGCGAGGCGCGGATATGAGTGCGGAAGCGCTCGCGCTGCCATTCCAGGTCGCCCTGCAGGCGGTAGTAATCCAGCCCGGTTTCACCGATGGCGACGATGCGCGGATGGTCCGCCAGGCGGATCAGCTCGTCGAGCGTCGGCTCGGGGGTGTCTTCGTAGTCCGGATGCACGCCGACCGAGGCGTAGACGTTGGGATATTGTTCGGCCAGGGCCAGCACCTGCGGGAAATCCGGCAGGTCCACCGAGACACACAGGGCATGGCTGACCTGGTTGTCGGCCATCTTGCCGAAGATCTCGGGCAAGCGCGCCGCCAGGTCGGGAAAATTGATGTGGCAATGGGAATCGATATACATGGCCGCTATTGTAAAGCCATGCCGACAGGCTGTCGCCCCTGCTTGCCGGGCGCTTACCTTTCGTTACAGGGTCCGGTGACGACCGCTCAGCGCGCCACGGGCCGCTTGGCCAGCTTGCGCTGCAAGGTGCGGCGGTGCATGTTCAGCGCCCGCGCGGTGGAGGAGATATTGCCTTCATGCTCGGCCAGCACGCGCTGGATGTGCTCCCATTCCAGGCGTTCCAGCGACAGCGGCGAGGCCTCTTCCACAGGCAGTACGGGCTCCTCGGCTGCCTCGCCTTCGGCCACGTACGACAGCGCCGAGAGGATGGAATCCACATTGGCCGGCTTGGCCAGGTAGTTATCCGCTCCGGACTTGATGGCCTGCACCGTGGTGGCGATGCTGGCATAGCCGGTCAGCACCAGCAGGCGCGCCTGCGGCAGCGCCTGGCGCAGCGGCGCGACCCATTGCAGGCCGGAATCCTTTTCCAGCTGCAAATCGATGGTGACGTAGTCGAAACGCTCGCGGCGTGCGGCTTCCAGCGCCTCTTCGCCGTTGTGGGCGACGACGGCACGAAAGCCGCGCCGCGCCAGCGACCGTGCCAGCGTGCTGGCAAAGACGTCATTGTCATCGAGGATCAGGAAGGCGGCACTCATGGGTATATCCGTAAAACCAGAAAAATGAAGGATGGCGGTTCATACCAGGGGGAAGCGCAACTGCGCAACCGTGCCCTGCCCGAGCGACGAGCGCAGCTTCAGCTTGCCGCCCAGGTGGGTGGCACTGGCAGTGGCCAGCATCAGGCCGATGCCGGAACCGCCCGAACTGCTGGCCACCGGCCCGTGGCCCAGACGCTGCAACAGTTCCGGGCTGATGCCTGCGCCATTGTCGGAGACCTCGATGATGGCCATGTTGCGCCCCGGCTTGCCGGAGGCGGCAGATCCGCCCTCACCCTCCTCGGCCGCAGCCAGGCGGATGCGGATTTCGCCCTGATGGCCGAGGCCGCGCACGGCATGGGCTGCATTGTCCAGCAAGGTCAGCAGGATCTGCGACAAGTCCTGCAACTGGCTGGCCCGCCAGCCCGGCTGATGTACCTCTGCCGCCAGCAACACGGCCGGATGGCGCAGGCGCCAGCCTTCCAGCAGGCTGGTGAGCCAGGGCGTGATGGGCGCGCTGTCTTCATTGCGCAACTGGGCATCGGCGTCGAGCCGCATGTTCTCCAATGCGGCCTTGCAGACGGCGATCTGTTCCTCGACCACGCGCACGTCTTCCTCATAGGCCGCCAGCGCGGGATTGGTGGCCATGTCGCGGCGCAATTCGCCGGCGATCACGGCCACCGTCGACAGCGGCGTATTGAGCGCATGGGCGGCGCCGGCGGCCTGCGTGCCAAGGGCGACGATACGATGGCTCTGCAACTGCCGCTCGCGCGCCTGCGCCAGCTGCCCGTCGCGCAAGCGCACGGCCGCCGCGATACGGCTGACGAACCAGGTGATGAGCAAGGCCGAGATCGAGAAATTGATCCACATCCCGGCCAGGTGATAGGCCATCGCCTGCCCGTGGTCGTGGATGTGCAGCGGCTGGTAGAAGTACACCAGCCCTGAATAGCATCCCAGCGCACACAGGGCCAGCAGCAAGGCGTAGGGCCAGGCCAGCGTGGCAGCGCCTGCCGCCAGCGCCGGCAGGTAGAAGGAGACGAAGGGGTTGGTCGAGCCGCCCGAGAAATACAGCAGCGCCGTCAATACCGCCACATCCAGCAGCAATTGGATGAACAGTTCGGCCTGCTCGGCTGGCCGCGCCCAGCGCATGCGCAGCCAGGTGGCAGCGTTGATGAGGGCCTGCAGGCCGATCAGGGCCAGCAGCGCCGGCAAGGGCAAGGCAATATGCAGCCAGGCATGCGCCCCGGCCAGCACCAGCAGCTCGCCCGCCACCATGGCCCAGCGCAGCCAGAACAGCCGCGACAGCAACAGGTGCTGGGGCTGGTTCATTTGCTCGGAGACGGGAATGAAGTAGGAGGTCAGCGGCATCATGCCGGAATTATACGGTCCGGCACGCCGCTGCCCCCCAGGCGCGGCGATTTGCCGCAGGGGCGGCCTGGTCAGCGCGCAGTCAATCGAACAAGCGTGCGTAATCGATCAGCATTTCTTCGATGAACAGCTTGGCCGACAAGGGGTGATCGGCAATGGCGCGGCGATCGCCCATGCCGCGCAAGGCCTTGGACACGGCCAACGCATCGACCCGCTCGGCCAGACGCCCCAGTTCCTTGCCATGACGCGGATAGTAGCGCACCACCCCGGCCGACTTCAGCGACAGCAAATCATACAGCCAGCGCTGCACCCAGCCGACCAGGTCGGCGGCCGGCGTTTTCTGCAGCTTGTCGGCAGCGCGCAAGGCGCCGTCCACGCCGGGCTGGGCCAGGTGGCGCAGCAATTCATCCAGGGCATCACGGCCCTCGCCCTGGGCGGCTTCCAGCGCGGCCAGCGGTGCCCCGCCCTGCTCGGCCAGCCACACATCGGCATCCTTGACGCCCTGCTGCTTGAGCCAGGCCAGTGCTTCGTCATGGCCGGGTGCGGCCAGGGCAAACTTGCGGCAGCGCGACAGGATGGTCGGCAGCAGGCGATCCAGGCGATTGGACAACAGCAGGAACATGGTGCCCGGCGGCGGCTCTTCCAGCGTCTTGAGCAAGGCATTGGCGGCGGCAGTGTTGAGCGCTTCGGCCGGATACAGCATCACCACCCGCAAGCCCGCGCGGTGGGTGGAAACGTTCATGAAATCGGCCAGCGCACGGATCTGGTCGATCTTGATGTCCTTGGAGGGGGCCTTGCTGGCCTTGGTGGATTTTTTTTCTTCACCTGCCTCGTCTTCGGCGCTCTCATCGTCCAGGACTTCGGGACGCACGCGCCGGTAGTCAGGATGATTGGATTGCGAGAACCAGTTGCAGGAGGCGCATACGCCGCAGGCATGGGCCTCGGGCGTGGGCGATTCGCACAGCAGGGACTTGGCGAAGGCTTCGACGAACTGCGTCTTGCCGGTACCGGCCGCGCCATAGAACAGCAGCGCATGCGGCAGGCGTTTGCGCAGTTGCTGCAACTGGCGCCAGCTTTCGCCCTGCCAGGGCAGCAAACCGTCGGAAGAAGTCACGGACATGCGGCCTCCCTCACAGCGCTGCCACGATGGCGCGCAGTTCTTCCTGGATCACCGGGATGGAACGCGTGGAATCGATCAGGCGGAAGCGCTGCGGGAACTGCGCGGCGCGGCGCAGGTATTCGGCGCGGGTGTTGGCGAAGAAATCGGCCTTTTCCTGCTCGAACTTGTCCAGCGTGCGTTCGGCATCCAGCCGCGCCCGCGCCACTTCCAGCGGCACATCGAAGAGCAGCGTCAGATCCGGTTGCAGATGGGGATGGACCCACTGTTCGAGGCTGTCCAGCTTGTCCAGCGCCAGCTTGCGGCCGCCGCCCTGGTAGGCGAAGGTGGCATCGGTAAACCGATCCGAGATGACCCAGTCGCCACGCGCCAGCGCCGGCTCGATGACCTGGGCCAGGTGCTCGCGGCGCGAGGCGAACATCAGCAGGGCTTCGGTTTCCAGATGCATCTTGTGATGCAGGACCAGTTCGCGCAGGCGTTCGCCCAGGTCGGTGCCGCCGGGCTCGCGGGTGGCCACTACCGACAGGCCGCGCGCGCGCAGCAGCTCGGTGACGAAAGGAATATGGGTCGACTTGCCGGCGCCGTCGATGCCTTCGAAGGTGATGAATTTGCCTGATGCCATGAAGGTATCGCTACTCAATGAATGAAACGGTAAAAGAAAGACTGGCTCAACGCTGGTAGCGGTTGACGGCCTGGTTGTGTTCGTTCAGGTTGCTGGAGAAATGGCTGGTGCCATCCCCGCGCGCCACGAAGTATAAGGCCTCGGTCTTGTCCGGGTTCAGGGCGGCCGCCAAAGAGGCCGCGCCGGGCAAGGCAATCGGCGTGGGCGGCAGCCCGGCACGGGTATAGGTGTTGTAGGGGGTATCGGTGAGCAGGTCGACCTTGCGGATCTTGCCCTGGTAACGCTCGCCCATGCCATAGATCACGGTCGGATCGGTCTGCAGCAGCATGCCGGTGCGCAGGCGGTTGACGAAAACCCCGGCCACCATGCCGCGCTCGGATTTCTGCCCGGTCTCCTTCTCGACGATGGAGGCCATGGTCAGCGCCTCATAGGGCGTGCGGTACGGCAGCGACAGGTCGCGCCGCGCCCAGGCCTCGTTGAGCTTCTTGCTCATGAGGGCGAAGGCCTGCTTGTAGACCTGCATATCGCTGGCCCCCTTGGCGAAGAGATAGGTATCGGGGAAGAACAGGCCTTCCGGATAGGTGTATTCGTTGGTCAGCTTGGCCAGGATCTGCTGGTCGGTCCAGGTGGCGGTGTCGTGCTTCAAGGCGGGCTGGTCGGCGATGGCTTTGCGCATCTGCTTGAAGGTCCAGCCTTCGATGACGGTCAGCGCTTCCTGGGCGAATTCACCGCGCACCAGTTGCAGCAGCAGGCGCTGCGGCGTGTAGCCGGGCTTGATTTCATAGCTGCCGGCCTTGATGCGGCCGCCTTCGCCGGACAGGCGCGCATACAGCGCAAACAGGTCCGGGTTGACCGGCACGCCGGCGGCGGCAATTTGCTGGGCAGCGCCGTTGACGCCAGCGCCCGGCGTGATCGTGAAGGCAATGACCTGGCCGCTGGGATCGACGATGGGCTGCTTGGACCAATAGACCCCCGCCCCGGCTACCAGGGCCGCCAGCACCAGCAATGTCACAAATAACTTCTTCATACCAGAGGCAAAATCCTTGTTGCTCCGACGCGATTTTTCGGAGATCACTATAATCGAGGCATCAATGATAATCGCTGGCACGACAGTTGCCTAATTTGCCGGACACACCGACCTGGCAAGACGTAATCCGTAAAAGATTTCCTATGACAGAAATGACCTCATCGCACTCCGGCTGGCGTGACTTCCTGGCGCAACAAGGCGCCCAGTTCGACGCCGAGAGTGCCGACGTAACGGGCTTCGGCCCCACGGCCCCGGCACCGCAAAGCCTGGAAAGCTTCATGGCCCCGCTCACCAGCCTGGGCCTGATCGCCGCCACCGGCGAGGACGCCGCCAGCTTCCTGCATGGCCAGCTCACCAATGATGTGCAACTGCTCGACAGCAGCGCAGCGCGCCTGGCCGGCTATTGCTCCCCCAAGGGCCGCCTGCTGGCGACCTTCCTGATGTGGCGCGACGAACAGTCCATCTGGCTGCAACTGCCGCGCAGCCTGCAGCCGGCGATCCAGAAGCGCCTGCAGATGTTTGTCATGCGGGCCAAGGCCAAACTGGCCGATGCCAGCGACGAACGTGCGGTGCTGGGGCTGGTTGGACCGGCTGCCAGCAATGCACTGGCGCAATGGTTCCCGGTCTTGCCGGCAGCCCCCTACGACAAGATCGACAACAGCCACGGCACCTTGATCCGCCTGGCCGATGCCAGCGGCAGCGCGCGCTATCAGTGGATCGCAGCGGTCGACACCCTCACTGCGGCCTGGCCCAAACTGACCCAGCACCTGACGCCAACGGCCAGCCTTGCCTGGCGGCTCTCGGACATCCGCGCAGGCGTGCCGGGGATCGTGCAAGCCACGCAAGAGCAGTTTGTGCCGCAGATGGTCAATTTCGAGCTGATCGGGGGCGTCAACTTCAAGAAGGGCTGCTATCCCGGCCAGGAAATCGTGGCGCGCAGCCAGTACCTGGGCAAGCTCAAGCGCCGTACCATGCTGGCCACCATTGCCAGCGCCGGGGCGCGCGCCGGGCAGGAAGTCTTTGCTGCCGCCGATCCGGGGCAACCCTGCGGCATGGTGGTCAACGCCGAGGCGCTGGATGCGGAACACGCACTGGCGCTGGTGGAAATGAAGCTGGCCGCCGCCGAGGATGCAGTGCATCTTGGGGCAGCCGATGGCCCGGCCCTGCATTTCCACGCCCTTCCCTATGAGCTGGCCGATCCGCAGTAAGCGGAGCGCCTTCGCTATAGTGCAGCCATAGGGACGCATCCATGGATCTCTACATTTACTATCGGGTCGACAGCGCTCACGCGACGGCCCTGTTCGGCAAGATCAAAGGCGTACAAGCCATGCTGCAAGCGCGGCTGGGCATCGCCGGCGCGCTCAAGCGGCGTCCCGGCGAACAGGATGGCCTGCAGACCTGGATGGAAATCTACCAGGGCATCCTGCCCCCTTCCGCTGAAGACTTCACGCAGACCCTGGACCGCGCGCTGGCAGATTGCGGTGCAGCGGCCCTCATCAGCGGCGAACGTCACGTTGAACAGTTCGAGGATGTTGCGCCATGTGCCTGATCATCTTCGCCTGGAAAGTCATCCCCGGCATGCCCCTCATCCTGGCGGCCAACCGGGACGAATTCTATGCCCGCCCCGCCGCCGATGCCGGCTGGTGGAACGACCATCCCCAGATCTACGCCGGGCGCGATCTGCAAGGAGGAGGTACCTGGCTGGGCGTGACCCGGGACGGACGGTTTGCGGCGCTCACCAATGTGCGCGCGCCTTCGGAGCGACGCGCCGATGCGCCCACCCGTGGGCAACTGGTGGCCGACTATCTGGCCGGCGACCTCGACCCGCAAGCCTACTTGCGACAGATCGAACCACAGGCACAGCGCTACAACGGCTTCAACCTGCTGCTGGGCAACCGGGAAACGATGGTGTGGTATTCGAACCGGGGCCAGGACGATCCGCGCAACGGGCAGCCCCTGGAGTACGGCGTCTATGGGGTGTCGAACGCCTTGCTGGACACCCCCTGGCCCAAGCTCACCCGTGCCAAGGCGCAATTCGCCAGCCTGCTGTGCCAGGGGGCCCCCGAAGAGACCTTCTTCGAGATGCTCACCGATGGCACCCGCGCCAATGATTGCCGCTTGCCCGATACCGGGGTGGGGTTGGAGAAGGAGCGCATGCTCTCGCCCATCTTTATCCGCTCCCCGGACTACGGCACGCGCTGCTCGACGGTCCTGCGCGTGCCCATCGTCGGCCAACCGGTGTTGACTGAGCACGTAGTCGATCCTATGGCGATGCAATATAGTGCCGAGCCGGCCACGGACAAGGCATGCAAGATTCCGTGCAAACCGCGTGTGCAGGAAACTTCATCTGCCGAGGGTGAGCAGGACGGAACCGCCCACCCGGTCTGACTATCCGGCTTCACGATAGCCCGCGTGAAATAACCAAAACGAATATCTGATATACGAAAGATAAATTGGATGAATTTGGTGCGGAGCAGTAAAGTTACACCTGTCTCCTCCAATTTCCTCCTAAAGAATTGGATTGAAGCCCACACCGCAAGGTCGTGGGCTTTTTTTTCGCCCACACAATTCGCCACAACAAACCAGGTTGCCGCCGCCCGAATCAGGTCAAAAAAGCCAAAGGCTGACCACTTGGGGCAGCCTTTGATCTTTCGCAGCAACCTAGCCGATCAGGCCGCCAGTTCCAGCGCCCCCAGCAGGATCTCTGCCACACGCTCAGAGGATTGCGGATTCTGGCCCGTGATGAGCTGGCCGTCACGGATGGCAAACACCTGCCAGTTGTCGGTCCCTTCAAAGACACCCCCCAGTTCACGCAGGCGGCTTTCCAGCAGGAAGGGCACGACCTCGGCCAGTCCCACTTCGCGCTCTTCGGCATCGGTGAAGGAATTGACACGCTTGCCAGCGACCATCGGCTTGCCATCGGGGTTCACGGCCGAGACCAGGCCAGCGGCACCGTGGCAGACTGAAGCAATGAACTTGCCGGCGGCATAGGCGCCTTCGACGGTCTTCTTGACGTTGGCATCGGTGGGCAGGTCCCACATGGTGCCATGGCCACCGGGGAAGAACACGGCGTCAAAGGCGGCGACTTCGATCTCGCCCAAGGGGCGCGTGGCGGCGATGCGCTGCTGCAGCTCGGTATCGGCCAGCATGCGCTCGACGATGGCATCGTTCTGGCCTTGCGGCTTGACGCTGCCCGGATCGATCGGCGCCCGGCCACCGGCGGTAGAGGCGATGACCACCGAGGCACCGGCGTCCACCAGCGCGTAGTAGGGCGCAGCCAGCTCTTCGGTCCACAGGCCGGTGGGCTTGTCGGTGTCGCCCATGCGGCTGCTGGAGGTGACGATCATCAGAATGTTGGGCTTTTGCATGTTGTTCCTTTCTTCACGAGGGAGGGATGGCATCTGCATAAAAGCAGCATTACCAAGCTGACCGCCACTTTATTACCTTCAATATCGAAGATAAACTGCCTCTCCATCAATTTATTCATTACCTCATTGAACAAATGCGCCACTTCGACCCCGTCCAGCTAGGCAGCATCGAACTGTTCTGCAAAGCTGCGGAACTGGGCAGTTTCACGGCCGCCGCCGAGGCACTGGGGGTGACGCCGGCCTCGGTAAGCCGCTCCATCAGTCGGCTGGAGGCCCGGTTGGGAGTGCGGCTGTTTGCCCGTACCACGCGCCAGATCCGGCTCACCCGCGAGGGCGAGCTGTATCACGAACAATGCCGCCAGGCGCTGGAACAGATCGCCGAGGCCGAACGCATCCTCACCGGCCAGCAGAAAGTGCCCAGCGGCCCGCTGCGCATCAGCGTCGGCACGCCTTACGCGCACTACCGGCTGCTGCCGCTGCTGCCCCGTTTCCAAGCGGCTTATCCGCAGATCGACGTGGAACTGAGCATCGCCAACCGCGTCATCGACTTCGTCGAAGAGGGCTACGACCTGGCCATCCGCCTGGGCGTACCGCAGGATTCAAGGCTGATTGCGCATACGCTGGAGGAAGCGACCCTGGGCGTCTTTGCATCGCCCTCCTATCTCGCCCGGCGTGGCACGCCCGAGAGCGTGGAGGCGCTGAGGGAGCATGACTGCATCCAGTTCATCCTGCCCAGCACCGGGCGCGCGATGCCTTGGATCTTCAAGGATGCCCAGGGACGCGACATGGATTTTCATTTCCAGAGCCGGCAGCGCATCCATGACGACGTGCTGGGCTGCGTCAACTGGGCCATTGCGGGCGGGGGCCTGTTCCAGATCTATCACTTCATCGCGCAAGCCGCCGTGCAGCGCGGCGAACTGGTGGAAGTGCTGCAGTCAGCCGGGCATCGTACCCGGCGCTTCTCCATCCTCTATCCGCACAATCGCCATCTGTCGGCGCGGGTGCGGGCATTTGTGGATTTCGTGATGCAGGCGGTGCGGCCTTGAAGATCCGGACGGACAAGATGGTCGCAAGGATCAGTTTTTCGTTTATTGCGATTTTCGAATGTTTCGAATAAGATGCTCGGACCAGTCCAGATCATCTTTCCGCCGAGACCCTTCATGACCATGTCCGCTGCCTCCACCATGTCACTCCCCGCCGCCAAGGAAGTCGAGATCGCCGTCAAGGGCCAGCGTGCACTGGCCGCCTATCTGAGCACAAAGCTCGATAGCCAGCGCATCCAGATCTTCGATGAACACAACCGCCCGCACGCCGTCGAACTGCCCACGTCGGCCTTGCGCCTGCTGGTGCAGATCCTTGCCGAGCTGGCTGACGGAAATGCGGTCAACGTGGTCCCGGTACACGCCGAGCTGACCACACAAGAAGCAGCGGACCTGCTCAACGTCTCGCGCCCACATTTGGTCAAGCTGCTGGAAGATGGCCTGGTCCCATTCCATCGCGCAGGCAAGCATCGGCGCGTAAAATTTGCCGACCTGATGCGCTACAAGCAAGAGCGCCAACGAATCAGCACAGAAGCCCTGGACGAACTCGCGCAGCAGGCCCAGGAATTGGGAATGGGATACGAATGAGGCATTCCCCCTTTACAGCCCTCTACGATGCATGCGTTCTCTATCCTGCCGCCTTGCGGGACTTCCTCATGTGCCTCGGGCTTTCAGGGTGCTTTCGTGCGCGCTGGAGCCGGGCCATTCACGACGAATGGAAGCGAAATCTGCTGATCAATCGTCCCGACCTGGCAAAAGCCCAGTTGGACCGGACGTCCGACCTGATGGACCGCGCTATTCCAGACAGCCTGGTGGAAGGATATGAAGACTTGATACCAGGCCTGTCCCTCCCCGATGCCGATGACCGACACGTACTGGCGGCAGCCATCCGATGCGGAGCAAGCGTGATCGTGACGTTCAACGCGCGCGACTTTCCGCCCAAGGCACTCGCCCCCTACGGCATCGAACCGCAACATCCCGACGAATTCGTCCATAACCTCATGGACCTGGATGCCGCAGCAGTCACGACAGCCGCGCAACAACAGCGAGCCAGATTGAAAAATCCACCGATCGAAGTGGAGACCTATCTCGATATCCTGTTGCGCCAAGGGCTGGTGCAGACCGTCAAGGCGCTCTGGGCCTATCGCGCCGTCCTCTGAAACCAAGTGGCTGGCTCCCTCATTGTCCGCCGCGTATTGTCCATCAACAAGCCGCTCCCAAAAACATCGGCCCCATCGCCACGTCAACCAGGACGCGAGGATGGGGCCGATGAGGCAATGCGTGCGGGGAGGCTCCCCGCCTGCCTGCTTAGTGATGCATCTTGGCTTCGGTACGATCCAGGATCGCTTCCGGTGCTTGCGCGTCTTCCACGGTCTCGTTGTTCAAGACCTTGGTCAGGCGCTCGCTGTCCAGTTCACCGCTCCACTTGGCAACCACCAGGGTGGCCACGCCGTTGCCGATGGTATTGGTCAGGGCGCGGGCTTCCGACATGAAGCGGTCGATGCCCAGGATCAGCGCCAGACCGGCCACCGGCACGTGGCCCACAGCCGACAGCGTTGCCGCCAGCACGATGAAGCCCGAACCCGTAATACCGGCTGCACCCTTGGAGGTCAGCAGCAGCACGCCCAGGAGCGTCAGTTCCTGCACGAAGGTCATGGGGGTGTTGGTCGCCTGGGCGATGAACACGGCTGCCATGGTCAGGTAGATCGCGGTGCCGTCCAGGTTGAAGGAGTAACCCGTCGGGATCACCAGGCCGACCACGGTCTTCTTGGCACCGGCGTTTTCCATCTTGGCCAGCATGCGCGGCAGCACCGATTCCGAGGACGAAGTGCCCAGCACGATCAGCAGTTCTTCCTTGATGTACTTGACGAACTTCCAGATCGAGAAACCATGCAGGCGGGTGATGATGCCCAGCACCACGAAGATGAACAGCAAGCAGGTCAGGTAGAACGTACCCATCAGCTTGGCCAGCGAGAACAGCGAACCCACACCATACTTGCCGATGGTGAAGGACATCGCACCGAAGGCACCGATCGGGGCCACCTTCATGATCGCACCCACCACCGAGAACAGCACGTGCGAGATCTTTTCGATGAAATCGAACACCAGCGTGCCGCGGCCGCCGAACTTGTGCAGCGCGAAGCCGAACAGAACGGCCACCAGCAGCACCTGCAGCACGTCACCCTTGGCGAAGGCGTCCACCATGCTGGTGGGGATGATGCCCAGCACGAAGTCGGTTACCGAACCCATCTTGCCGGGGGCGGTGTAGGCGGCGATGCTCTTGGTATCCAGCGAAGCCGGATCGACGTTCATGCCCACGCCCGGTTGCAGGAAGTTCACCAGCAACAGGCCGATGACCAGCGCCACAGTGCTGACGACTTCGAAATACAGCAGGGCCAGGCCGCCGGTCTTGCCGACCTTCTTCATGTCTTCCATGCCGGCAATGCCGATGACGACGGTACAGAAGATGACCGGCGCGATGATCATCTTGATCAACTTGACGAAGCCATCGCCCAGCGGCTTCATGGCTTCACCGGTAGACGGATAGAAGTGGCCCAGCGCGATACCGATTACGATGGCACACAGGACCTGGAAATACAGGGATTTGTAAAGGGGCGGTTTTTGCGCCGACATAGTGCTTTCTCCTTGAAACATGGATGACCGGCGGGTCCGTGGAGACCTGCCGCCTGCCGTTGTCGGATCGTCGTCCGTTCTGGCGGGTACTTATTGTTTGTCCGGGAGAACTCCCCCTCCCCGGTTCGGCCGCAAGTATCTCGCAGTCATTTCCGGGCGGGTATTGTGGGAAACCACATAGCGTCACTAAAGAGGTACGCAAACTGCTTTATTCTTCATTCTGCATAGCAACAAGATTCGCTATATTCTGTGCAGGACTGAACGGAAATTCTTGCTCCGGACCCGGTCGGCACTCACAAGGAAAACATCGTGCAACGAAAACTGACGGTCACCGCCCGCTTGGCCATCCTGGTGGCGGTACTGTGTGGCAGCGTGCTGCTGCTGGCCTGGCGCGACATGCAGGGCATGGCGTCGAGCAATGACAAGCTGCGCTATGTCTATGAAGACCGCACCATGGCGCTGATCCACATCGCCCGGGTGCGCGACGCCCTCTACCTCAATCGCGACGTCATGGGCCGTTCCCTGATGATGGCCAACCTTCCCGCTCCTGCCGGTGACGACAGCAGCGGCAGCGAGCGCATCCAGCCCCTGCTGGAACGCGTTCCGGCGCTGGACGCCACCTTCGAGCAAGGCTGGCAGGCGTATCGCGCGACCCGGCTGGAACCGGAGGAACAGACCGAGGCAGAGCGCTTCGAGCAGAGTTGGCGGCGCTACGTCGCCCAACGCGCCGAGGTGCTGGACCTGCTGCGCAGCAACGAGCCGCTGCGCGCCAATCGGCGCTGGACCGAACTGACCGGCGAACTGGCGGGCCTGGCGACCCAGCTGGCCAAGCTGGGCCAGCTGCAGGAAAGCTTTACGCGCAGCTCCTATGAAGCCGCCCTGGCCGACTACCGGCAACTGCGCATCCACAACCTGCAAATGGCCGGGCTGGCCCTGGCCATTGGCGTGGCCATCGCGCTCTGGATCATCCTCAGCCTGCGTCGCCAGCTGGGCGGCGAGCCCGATTACGCCGCCCACATCGTGCACCAGATCGCCGAGGGCAATCTCGGTGTACCCGTGAGCTTGCGCCGGGGCGACCGCGGCAGCCTGCTCTATGCGATGCACGGCATGCGCGACCGGCTCACCGACATCATGCGCAGCGTCACCCTGCTCACCCAGTCCCTGGGCGACTCCGCGCGCCAGCTCAATGCCACCGCACAAGCGCTGGCCAGCGCCTCCAGCGAGCAAGCCGCTGCCGTGGAGGAAGTGCACAGCGCCATCAGCAGCATCAGCCTGGCCATCCAGCAGACCGGGGAACATGCGCGCCGCACCGACCAGATCGCGCTGACCGCAGCGGCCGATGCCGACCAGAGCGGCGCCGCCGTGCAAAGCACGGTGGCGGCCATGCGCGGCATCGCGCGCCAGGTTGGCGTGATCGACGACATCGCCTACCAGACCAATCTGCTGGCCCTGAATGCGGCCATCGAAGCGGCGCGCGCCGGTGAACATGGCCGCGGCTTCTCGGTGGTCGCCGCTGAAATCCGCAAACTGGCCGAGCGCAGCCAGGGCAGCGCGCAGGAGATCAGCGTGATTGCCCAGCAAAGCGTGGAACTGGCCGAAGCGACCAGCCAGCGCCTGGCTGCCGGTACGCTCAACGGGATTCGCCAGGCCTCGCAGCAGATCAACAAGATCACGCTGTCGGCCCGCATGCAGGAAGAAGGGGTGCAAGAGATCGGTTCAGCGGTGATGCAGCTCAATGACACCACCCAGCGCAATGCCGCCGCCTCCGAGGAACTGGCCACCACCGCCGAAGTAGTGGCCGAGCGGGCGCGCGATCTGAGCGCCCAATTGTGCTACTTCAAGCTACATGAGACCCGGCCGGCAGCAACGTCCGCATCGCCGGCCTGAAGGCCCTAGCCGGCCGCCCCTTGCAGGCGGGCCCGCATGGTGATGTGGGGGATGCCGGCTTCCATGAAGGGTTCTCCCTCCCTGGCAAAGCCATAGCGTTGGTAGAAGCCCTCGGCGTGTATCTGCGCATTGAGGATGACCTCGGCATCGCCGCGCGCCCGGGCCGCCGCGATCAAGGCCTGCAGCACCGCCCCGCCTACGCCCTGGCCGCGCCCGGCCTTGCGCACGGCCATGCGGCCGATGTGGCCATCCGGCAGCAGGCGGCCGGTCGCCAGCGGCTGGCCGGCTTCGTCATAGGCCACCGCGTGCACGCAATGCGGATCCATGTCGTCAAGCTCGATGTCGGCCGGCACTTTCTGTTCGTCGACGAAGACCTCGAAACGGATAGGCTGGGCGTGCGCGCGCAGCTCGTCCCAGCTGCCTGTGATGATGTTCATGTGGGGTATCCCAGCAAAATTGAGAAAGAACGCCGGCCGTGGCTCACTCGTGATCCAGCTTGCGCGAGATGTCCAGCCGGCGGATCAGTTTGAAGGTGCCCATGGCCTTGGCCACCAGGCGATCGCCGTTGAACAGTTCAGCCTGGCAGAAGCACATGGTCGTGGAGCGGTGATAGGTATGCCCGCGCGCGATGATGGTTTCGCCGGCATGGCCGGCCGGCTGCAGGAAGCTGGTACTCATCTCGACGGTAGCCGAGGATTTCGCATCCGGCGCACCCGAGCGCGCCGCCAGGCCCATGGCCACGTCCAGCAGGGTCATGCTGATGCCGCCCTGGGCCACGTGCCAGCTGTTCATGAACTCGGGCTTGAGCGTGAGCGCCATGACGGCACGGTCATCGCCGTACTCCAGCACTTGCACGCCCAGCGCTTCCAGATAAGGATTGCCCTGCGGGAACACCTCGGTGATGGGCAGACTCATGCCCGCCTCAGATTTCGTAATCCATGCACTGGCGCGCTTCGCGCACGGCACCGATGAAGGGCTTGATGGCCACGTGGTCCGGATGCTCCTGGTAGGCGTCCAGCGCTTCACGCGAGGCAAACTCGGAATAGAGCACCACATCGTAGGTCGCTTCCAGGCCCGGCTGGGCCAGCACGGCTTCGAATTTCAGGATGCCGGGTACCACGTTGGCACAGCTGTCCAGCAGGGCCTTCATCTTGAGGAGGTTGGTGGCCTTGTCGGCGCCTTCTGCATGGTCCTTCAGTTTCCACATGACGATATGCTTGATCACGGTAGGGCTTCCTGGTCAGAAATGAACAATCCGTAATGATAAGCCAAAGTGCCAGTTGCCTCAGTTGCCTCAGTTTCGTCAGTTGCCAGCGTTGCGCTGGGCGATCTTCATGAAAGAGCCGACCAGCCGCCCTTCCCTGCGTTCGGCCAGGCAATAGACGTAGGTGTGGGTGCTGACCGGATCACCCTCGATGCGCACCATACGAAAACGTTCATCGGCAATGAACTCCGCCTCAGAAACCGCCCCCAGGCCCAGGCCCCGCGCCACCGCCTCGCGCAAGGCTTCACGACTGCCGATTTCCATCACGACCCGTGGGCTTGCGCCGGCCTGCTGCATGGCTTTCTCCAGCGCCAGGCGGGTGGTGGATCCCTGCTCGCGCATGAGCATGGGCTGCTGGTCCAGCTCGGCCAGGGAGACCGCATCGCGCTGGTAGAAAGGATGACTGCGATGGGCAAACAGCACCACCGCATGGTCGGCGTAGGGCAGCGCATGAAAGCGCGCGTCATCGGTGAAACTGGCCAGCACCGCCACGTCGGTCACGTAGTTTTCCAGGTCAGCCAGGGATTGCGCGGAGTTGCCCAGTTTGATGGACAACTCCACCTGCGGATAACGGGCGCGATAGGCATCGACCATCTCGATCACGTGAAACGGGCCGACCGCGCCAATGCGCAGATGGCCCACGTGCAGCGCGCCCGAATTGACCAGCAGGTTCAGGGCATCGAGCTCCAGCTCGGCGATGTTCTGGGCAATCGGCAGCAGGCGCTGGGCGGTCTCGGAAAGATCGACACGTCGCCCGCGCCGGAAGAACAGCTCCACGTTGTGCTCCCGCTCCAGCGATTGCACCTGGGTGGTCAGCGTGGGCTGGCTCACGCCCAGCGCCCGGGCAGCGGCCGAAAAGCCGCGATGGCGTGCGACGGCCAGGAATGCGCGCAACTGTGAAGGGGTCATCTATAGATCCTATCAATAGCTTTATCCGATTTTCACGATTATATCGATAACAGGGGCGTCACAATGTCTCTTTAAGCTTCTGTCCTGTCGGCGCCGCACCAACAGCAACGGCTCCTGACGAGCGCCATGGCCGAACCATCGGCCCGCTGACGCCCCGCTCACCGCGTCCCGTCCCCGGGACGCCCTCAACAAGGATGCAATCATGCAGCGACGCAGCTTCTTCGCCCTGTGCCTGGGCGCCCTCACCTCCGTCTTGCTGGCCGCGCCTGCCGCCGCAGTGCCGCCACTGACCGTCGGCCTGATCCCGGCCGAAGATTCGCAGGCCATGCTGGAAAACAGCAAGGCCGTCATCGACAGCCTGCAGCAGCAACTGGGCATGCCGGTCAAGCCCTTCATCGCCACCGACTACAACGGCATCATCGAAGCGCTGCGCTCGCGCAAGCTGGATGTGGCTTATCTCGGGCCCTTCTCCTACGTGCTGGCCAGTTCGGTGGCCAACGTGGAAGCCTTCGCCGTGGCCGAGACCAAGAAGAGCGGCCGCAGCTTCTACAAGAGCCTCATCATCACCCGCAAGGAGAGCGGGCTGCAGTGCCTGGAACAGCTGAAGGGCCGCACCATGGCGTTTGTTGATCCCTCGTCGGCCTCCGGGCACCTGTTCCCCAGCGCCGGCCTGCAGAAACTCAACATCGATCCCAACAAGTATTTTTCGCGGGTGATCTTCTCGGGCTCGCACGACGCCAGCATCCTGGCCGTGGCCAACAAGAAGGTCGACGCAGCCGCCGTGGCCGACCGCATCCTGGCTGCGGCCGTGGCCAAGGGCGTGGTGCAGCAGTCGGAACTGAACGTGGTGTGGACCTCGCCGGACATTCCCGAGTCGCCCATGGTCTGGCGCAAGGATCTGGACCCGGCCCTGAAGCAGAAGATCGCCGCCGCCTTCGCCAGCATCAAGGACGTGAAATGGGGTGACCAGGGCGTCCTCAACGGTTTCGTGCCCACTACCGACGGTGCTTACGACGTGGTGCGCGAGACCGCCAAGATCCTGAACCTGGACCTGAAGGCCATGAAATGATCCACATCCGAGGCCTGGCCAAGCAATACGGCAGCTATGCCGTATTGCGCGGGATCGACCTGGACGTGCCGGCCGGCCAGTTCATGGTGGTGCTGGGCCCGTCCGGGGCGGGCAAATCGACCCTTTTGCGCTGCCTGAACGGGCTGGTCCAGCCCAGCTCGGGAGAACTCCGGGTGGCCGGCTTCGATGCGACCGACACCCGCGCCCGTCAGGTACGCCAGTTGCGGCGCCAGGTGGCGATGATCTTCCAGCATCACAATGTGGTGCCGCGCCTGTCGGTGCTCAAGAACACCCTGACCGGCCGCCTCGGCCAGGCCTCCACCCTGGCCTCGATCCTGCAACTGTTCTCGCGCCAGGACATTGCCCTGGCCCTGGACTGCCTGCGCCGGGTGGAACTGGAACACAAAGCGCATCAACGCACCGATGCGCTCTCCGGCGGCCAGCGCCAGCGGGTCGGCATCGCCCGCGCCCTGGCCCAGCAGCCGCAGGTGATCCTGGCCGACGAGCCCATTGCCAGCCTGGATCCCAAGACCGCGCGGCTGGTGCTGCATTACCTGCGCACCGCCTCGCGGGAGCTGGGCATTACCGTGCTCTGCAACCTGCACCAGGTGGACTACGCCCGCGAGTTCGGCGACCGCATCATCGGCCTGGCCGGAGGACGTCTGGTCTTCGATGGCACCGGTGAAACGCTCAACGAACACCATCTCGACGCCATCTACGCCGGCAAGCCCGAAATGAACGAGGCTGAATCGCCCCTGATGGCATCGGCCCTGCAGGCAGCAACAGGAGCACTGACATGAATTTTTCTTCCCCGGCCGCCGCCCCTTCTGGACAGCGCGGCTACCTGTGGACCGGTCCGCGTCCGGCAACGCTGCGCGGCTGGCTGGGCTTCATGGCGATTGTGCTGCTGGCGGCCTGGATCCTGGCCTGGAGTGCGGCCGGCACGCAACTGTCGTGGCGCGAACTGGCCAATGGCCTGCCGCAGATCGGCGACTTCCTGGCGCGCTCCTTCCCGCCCAACTGGGGCTTGCTGCCCTCACTGCTGGCCCCTGCCATCGAAACCTTGCAGATCGCCCTCTGGGGGACCTTGCTGGGGGTGCTGGGCGCCGTACCGGTGGCCTTGCTGGCCGCGCGCAATCTCAATGCCAACCGCACCCTGCATGCGCTGGTACGCCAGGGCCTCAACGTCACCCGCAGCATCAATGAACTGATCCTGGCGCTGGTATTCGTCTCGGCAGTGGGCCTGGGGCCCTTCCCCGGGGTGCTGGCGCTGGCAGTACACGGCGTGGGCATGATCGGCAAGTTCTTTGCCGAGAGCATCGAGGAAATCGACCAGGGCCCGCTGGAAGCCTTGCGTGCCACCGGAGCCCGGCCGCTGCAGGTGATTGTCTTCGGGGTGCTGCCCCAGGTGGCCACGGCCTGGATCGCCACCGTGCTCTACCGTTTCGAGGTCAACCTGCGCCAGGCCACCGTGCTGGGCATGGTCGGCGCCGGCGGACTGGGCTTTGAACTGGTCAACAGCCTCAAGCTGTTCAAGTACCAGGACACGGCCACCTGCATCGTCGTGGTGACCTTGATGGTGGTGGCTGCCGATGCCCTGTCGAGCCGGCTGCGGCGCATGATCCAGGACGGCCATTCCCATTGACTTCGCCCCTCCCCGTTTTGATGCAAGAAGAGAAAAAAACCATGTGGCATTTCCATAATCCTGTCGATCTCCATGCAGGCGTCGGCAGCCTCGCACAATTGCCGCAGCTGCTGGGCGGCCGGCCCGCATTGCTGATCACCTTTCCCGAGGCCGCTGCCCTGGGTCTGCAACAGCAGGTCGCCGACCTGCTGGGCCCGCAACTGGTTGGCATCGACAACAGCGTCCTGCCCAATCCTGACGTGCGCTGGTTGACCGGCATGTACCAGCGCCTGTGGCAGCGCCACGCCGATGTCCCCTGCCTGATCGCCCTCGGGGGCGGCAGCGTCATCGATTGCGCCAAGGCCATGCTGGCGCCCACGCCGTCGGGGCAGTTCGACGAACTGCTCGCACATCTGCGCGAAGACACCCCCTTTGAACCCGACCCGGCGCATCTGAAATCGCTCATTGCCATCCCCACCACGGCCGGCACCGGCAGCGAAGTCACGCCCTGGGCCACGCTGTGGGATGCGCAGGGCGGGCGCAAGTATTCACTGCATCGCCCCTGGACCTGGCCGCAGGCCGCCATCATCGATGCCAGCCTGATGCTGAGCCTGCCTGCGCCGGCAACGCTGGCCAGCGGCCTGGATGCGCTCTCCCACGCGCTGGAGGCAATCTGGAACGTGCATCGCAACCCGGTCTCCTCGACCCTGGCCAGCAGCGCCGCCCGCGCCATCGTGGCCACGCTGCCGGCGCTCGTCCGCCAGCCTCACGACCTGGCCCTGCGCGAACAGATGGCATTGGCTGCGCTCCAGGCCGGCCTGTCCTTTTCCAATACCCGGACTGCGCTGGCGCATTCCTTGTCCTATGACATCACGCTGCAGCGCGGTGTCCCGCACGGCATCGCCTGTTCCTTCTCGCTACCGCACATCCTGCGCCTGGCGATGGGGCGCGACAGCGCGGTCGATGCCCTGTTGCTGCAGATCTTCGATGCCACCAGTACCGAGCAGGCCGTCGCGCGCCTGGCCGGTTTGCTCGAATCGCTGGGCGTGTCCACCGACCCGGCCCACTATGGCCTGCAAGACCGCTGGGAAGCGGCCCTGCAGGCAGCGCTGTGCGGGCCGCGCGGACGCAACTTCATCGCCGCCATCCATTGACTTCTGCTGACTCACTTTCAAGGAAAATCCCATGCACCCAACTCTCGCCCGTCCGCGCAACCTGCAAGCCGTCATCTTCGACTGGGCCGGCACACTGGTCGACTTCGGTTCGCTGGCGCCCACGCAAATCTTCGTCGATGCCTTCAAGAGCTTCGGCATCGACCTCACCCTGCAACAGGCCCGCGGTCCCATGGGCCTGTCCAAGTGGCAGCACATCCGCGTGCTGCTGGACGATACGGCCATCGCGGCGCAGTGGCAGCAGCAGAACGGCCAAGCGCCTACCGATGCGGATGTCGATGCCCTCTATGCCCGCTTCATGCCGATGCAGATCGCCAAGGTCGGCCAGTATTCGCAGCCCATCGAGGGCGCCGCACAGGTGCTGGCCTGGCTGCGTGGACAGGGCCTGAAGGTCGGTTCCTGCTCCGGCTATCCGCGCCAGGTGCTGGACGTGCTGCTGCCCATGGCGGCCGACGAGGGCATCCGTCCCGATCACGTGGTCGCGGGCGACGAGCTGTCCGCCGGCGGACGCCCCGGTCCTTACATGGCACTGGCCAACATGCTGGCGCTGAAGATCGATGACGTGGCCGGCTGCATCAAGGTCGACGACACCGTCCCCGGCATCGAGGAAGGCATACGCGCCGGCATGTGGAGCGTCGGCATATCCTTGTCCGGCAATGAAGTCGGACTGACCCGCGCAGAACTGGACGCACTTCCGGCAGAAGACATCACCCGCCTGAAGGCGCAGGCCGAAGCCCGCCTGCGCGAGGCTGGTGCGCATTACGTCATCGATACGGTGGCCGACCTGCCGCAAGTGGTCGCCCACGTGCGCGCACTGCTGGCCAGCGGCGAACGCCCCTGAGCACTGCCCGCAAGGGCGGCCGGTTGCGGCCTGCCAGTCGTTGACAAGCCCGGCGCCGGGCTCATAGAATTGCCCGGCAGATTTTTAGATAAGAGACCATCTGTAGGATGGTCTCACCACGCGCGCACTTTGCCACGGCCTCTTACAGACATCTTCAGGAGAGCCATGTGCAAACTGCAGTCCCCCTGCGCGACATCGACGATGTCGTCGCCTTCATCGATTCCCGTTCCGTCCTTTCTGGCCATGCCGGCCTGGTGTGGTGGCTGCTGCTGGGCGGCCTGTTCCTGGAAGCTCTGTCGCACTCGGCCATCAGCGTAGGTCTGGCGCCGATGAGCCGCCAGCTCGGCCTGGGTCCGCCCGAGATCGGGCTGCTGGCTGCCGTCGCCGCCCTGGCCGCCTTGCTGGCCCAGCCCTTGGGCGGCTGGCTGGCCGATCGCTGGGGCCGGGTGCGGCCCTTGCTGCTGGCCAAGGTGCTGGCCCTGGCAGGCGCCGTGCTGGTGGCCTGCGGCCAGGATGTTGCGGACATCGTGACCGGACGCATCCTGACCGGCCTGGCCTTCGGGCTCGACTTCGCAGTCGCCATTGCGATGCTGGCCGAGCTCACCCCGGCGCGCCTGCGGCACCGCCTGAACCTGTGGCAGGCCCTGTGGTACCTGGCCGTCTGCGGCAACCTCCTGCTCACGCTGGTGGCCGATCAATGGGCGCCCGGCGACAGCCTTTGGCGCTATCCGGTCGCCGCCACGGCTGCGGCAGCCCTGCTGCTGCTGAACCTGCAGATGCTGTTCCTGGTTGAGAGTCCCTGCTGGCTGGCACGCCGCCAGCGCTGGCAGGACGCGGCCGACGCCATGGGACAGCTCTATCACGGCCACCGGTTCACGCCGCAGGACGCGCTGCTACACCAGCCCGTGGCTCCCATCCCATCGGCACGCGCGGCGCCCGCACCGGGCCTGGCCCAGGTAATGCGCCCGCCCTACCATCTGCGCATGGCCTTGGCCGCCACCGTGCAAGCCGGGCAGGCCGTGCAGTACTTCGCCGTCGGCTGGTACCTGCCCCTGCTCAGTGCAGACCTGTTTGGCCACAACCTGCGCCAGGCCACCTGGGGCACGCTCCTGTTCAACCTGGCAGGCCTGTGCGGCGGCCTGCTGGCGCCATCACTGGCACGCTGGCTCGGCCTGCGGCAGGCCTGCGCCTGGGGTTTCGGCGCGACCTGCCTGGTGCTGCTGGCGCTGGCGGACGCGTGGCCACATGTGCCGCATTGGCAAGCGCTGCTGCTGCCCGCCCTGTTCCTGCTATGCCATGCGGCCGGACCAGGAGGCAATGGCAAGAGCCTGTCGGCCCTGTCGTTCCCCAGCGAACTGCGGGCGCGCGCCAATGGCGTGACCGGGACGGTGGGTTCGGGCGGGGCGGCTCTGGGACTGTTCTCCTTCCCGCTGCTGCAAGCCTGGCTGGGTACGGCCTATTGCCTGCTGCTGGTGGCCATGGTGGCGCTCATGGCCTGCCTCACCTGCTGGCGGCTGCGCTGGGATCCCCAGCGCACGAGTTTTCATCCGGATCTCGAAGACACGGGCCCGCACGTATCGGCGCCCGTAGCACAAGGCATCGCCACCGACAGAAGACGCCATGAACGCCCGTGAGGCCGTCCTGGCCATCGACGCCGGCACCACCAGCACGCGGGCCGCAGTGGTCACCGCCAATGGCCTGGTCTCCTGCCTGCACCGGCGCCCGCTGCCCACGCACTCGCCGTGCAGCGGCGTGGTGGAACAGAATGCCGCGCTGATCTGGCAGCAGACCTTGACCGTCTGCCGCGCCGCCCTGCACCAGGCGCGCCAGAAAGGCCTGCGCATCCGTGCCATCGGCCTGTGCAACCAGCGCGCCAGCGCCGTGCTGTGGGATACCGCCAGCGGCCGCCCGCTGGCACCCGCGCTGGCCTGGCAGGACAGCCGCCACGCGGCCGACCTGTCAGCCTTGGCCCCGCACTGGGACCCACGCCTGCGCCCCCGCCTGGGCAGGCCGGTCGGCAGCCGCTCCCCCTACCTGTGGGCCGCGCGCCTGCTGCGCAGCCACCCTGCCGTAGCTCAGGCCTGGGACCGCGGACGGCTGGGCTTTGGCAGCATCGATACCTGGCTGCTGTGGCAGCTCAGCGGCCGCCGCCTGCTGGCCACCAGCGCCACCAATGCCACCGCCTGCAATGCCTATGTATTGGACCACCACGCCTATGCGCTGGACTGGCTGGATGCGCTGGACTTCCCGCCGGCTTTGCTGCCCGCGCTCTACCAGGATGCCGATGACTATGGCAGCAGCGACGCCAGGGTGCTGGGTGCGGTCCTGCCCATCCGAGCCTGCGCCGGCGACCAGCTGGCCGCCGCCATCGGCCAGGGCTGCCTGGAAGCGGGACAGGCCCTGTGCCAGCACGGCACCGGCAGCTTCATCGACCTGCTGGTTGGCCCGCGGACGGCTCCGGCCTCACTGGAGGCTGCCTGCAGCGGCAGTGTGGTGGTGACGGCGCGGCGCCAGAACGATGTCTCTCACTTTGCCCTGGAAAGCTACAGTGCCACCACCGGCGCCGTGCTGGCCTGGGCCTGCCAGCGCCAACACTGGTTTCCCGATGCGCGGCGCTTGCTGGCCCTGGCCGCCAGTGTCAAGTCGGCCGGCGGAGTCAGCTTCGTCCCGGCACTGGCCGGGCTGCAGGCGCCCCAGCGCAGCAGCACCGCCCGCGCCGCCCTGCAGGGTCTGTCGCTGGCCACCGGCCGTGCCGAAGTGGCCCACGCCCTGGTGGATGGCATCGCCCAAATGGTTGCGGCCTGCGTGAGCGCCAATGCCGAGGCTGCAGGCCTGCGGCTGTCGCAGATCATGACCGGCGGCACCCTGGCCAGCAGCGACCTGCTGCTGCAGATGCAGGCCGACCTGACCGGCGTGCCGGCCTGCCGCACTCAGCAGGCCGCCCATGCCAGCCTGCGGGGCATCGCCTACCTGGCCGGCAGCCACGGCCTGCTGTGGGACGACCTGCCCCAGGCCTGCGCCCGCACCCGCCTGCAGGCCGTCTTCAAGCCGCGTATCGACTCCGGAGAACGCACCCGCCGCCGTGCCCTGTGGCAGGCACGCCTGTGCGCCGAACTGGAACACGGCGGGCCGGGGGACGGACACTGACGGCTCCTGACATAGCTGCACCGGACTCTTCGTTTACCTCACTTGCATTCCCTTTTTCATCCACCAGGAACTCCAATGCGTGCACCCTCCCTCTCCCGCGTCGCTTCTTCTGCACAGGCGCCCGATCTGTCCCTGCAATCCAGGCTCAGGCGCCACCCCGTCATGGCCGCGCTCTATGGCGTGACGCATCTGCCTGTCTTCCTCGACAGTGCCGCCGAAGTCGGCATCCTGGCGCATGTGGAGCTGCGGGAATTGCAGGCCGTCATGGCTACCCTGCACAGCGCAGGCAAATTCATTCTCCTCAACGTGGACACCTGTGAAGGACTGGCCCACGACAAGGCCGCCATCGATTACCTGGCCGGCATCGGCGTAGCCGGGCTGGTATCGACCCGGGTGGCCACGCTGCTACGCGCCAGCCGTGCCGGAATGATCACCATGCAGAAGGTGTTCGTGACCGATCGCACCACCTGGCCGCGCAGCCTCAAGGCGCTGGAACAAAGCGGACCGAACCTGGTGCAGCTGATGCCGGCACCGATGCTGCCGCGCCTGGGGGCGGCCGACCGCGAACAGCTGCCGCCCATCGTGGCGGCCGGCTTTGTCTGCAATGAGAAGGATGCGCGCGCGGCATTGGCCGCAGGCGCGATCGCGCTTTCCACCAGCGAGCAGCGCTTGTGGAATCTGCCTGCGGGTGCGCTGAGCGCGCCTTGACCCTGCGCTCAGGTGCGGCGAGTTCGGGGCTTGGCGGCCTTCACGGGCTGGTCGGCAGCCGCAGCTTTCTTGGGCTTGGCTGTTGGCTTGACTGCTGGCTTGGCGGCCGCCGGGGCTGCAACCGCTTTGCGGGGCGAACGCTTGCGTGCCGCCGCCGGTGCTGCATCGGGCTGCGCCGCCGGCAGCACCTCGCCGTCTTCGCCAATGGCCGTGGTGAGCTTGCGCGCCAGCGCAATGACGCGATCGGGGTCGGCATCGAGCGTGCCCATGAGCAGCTCGATGATTTCCGAGCGCGGATTGGCCAGCGTCGGTTCGATCATCATCACGGCCGCCGCCAGGGCCAGGGCACGCTCGCGGCTGGCCTGGTCCGGCAACATCTGTCCCAGCGCATTGAGCGCTTCCACCGGGGCCACCGCCGTGATGCGGGCCTGCTCCTTCAACAACTGCACCCAGTTGGTCTGCGGCGACACGCTGGCATGCATGTTCGGCAGCTGTGCAAGCAGCCGCGCCAGGCGCAGGCTGCGCCGTTCGAAGGCCCCGATGGACACCATGCCGGCAATGACGATGCGGCATACCGCCTCGGCAAAGCCGCCCTCGGCAATCTGGCCGATCACGGTATCGCGGTAGCGCCCCAGTTCCTGCTGGGCCCAGCGCTGGGCCAGCTCGGCATCGGGCTCGCGCGGCGGCAGCCAGGCACCCAGGCCGTTGGGGCCGAACAGGCGGCGCGTCATGCGCACCGTGCGGGCATCACGCTGGTCGCGCCAGGCGTTGAGTTCGTCGGTGATCTTCTGCGCCATGCGGCGTTCATACTGCTTCAGCGGATGGTCGGGGTCGAGCTGTACCCGGTGGGCGCGCGCGGCAGCAGCCTGCTGGCGGATGAAGGCAGCAGCCGGATGCTTGTCGGAGAATAGTTGCCGCTGCATGCGCAAGGGATTCATGCGCATCAGCGCGTTGGCACTCTCGCGGGTGGCGCCCATGCGTACCCAGGGGCGCACCCAGGTCTTGTACCACTGGGCATTGAGTTGCGACCACTGGCTGATGGTCGAGAAGAGCGACTCTTCCTCGCGGCCTTCGGGATTGAGCTTGCGCAGGTCTTCCATGGTGCGGTGCTCGTAGTGCACCGTGTAGTCACCCGGCTCCAGCGCATCCCAGCGCTGGGTGGGGCGGCCGTCCTTGCGTTCCAGCTTCATCTCGTAGAGTCCCGGTGGCAGGCTCTCGATGACATCCAGCGAGCTCACCAGCTGGTCATGTTCCTTCAGCGCCACCGAGCCGCCCACGAAGATGCCCAGGTGGCCCACGCTCTCGTGCAGCACGTAGATGATGGTACGACCGGCCGCCGCGATGGCGCGCTCGTCGCCCCACACGTCGATGATCCAGTTCAGGGCCTGCGGCGGCGGCGTGATGTTGTCGCCCCAGGAGGCGAAGACCACGATGGGTGCCGTGATGTCGCGCAGATTGACCGCCCTGCCCTTGACCTCCAGCTCCCCGCGCGCCAGCTTGTTGCCCACGAACAGATTCTCGGTGATGGCCTCGATCTCGGCCCCGGTCATGCGGAAGAAGCCGCCCCACCAGCGTTCGAACTCCAGGAAGCGCGGCGCCTCCTGGTCGACCCCGGACCACAGGTTGTAATACTTGCTCCAGAAGGTGTTGGCCGGATTGAGTTTCTCGAAATTCTCGACCAGGTAGGCACCATCGAAGCGGTCGGCCCCCAGGTCGGCGGCCAGCGAGGCCAGCCAGGTCCCGCCGAGGTTGGCGCCGCTGTAGCGCATGGGGTTCAGCGTGGAGCTGCCGGCCCAGTAGGAGGCCGGCGCACCCACCATCATGAGCGGACCGAACAGCTCCGGCCGCACGGCATCGAGCGTCATCATGGCCCAGCCGGCCTGGCAATTGCCGATCACCACCGGCTTGGCCGGGCATTGCGGATGACGGCGCATGACTTCTTCTAGGAAGCGCGCCTCGGCATCCATGACCGTGACCAGCGTCTGGCCATCCTCGGGCTCGGGGCGGAAGGTGACGAAATACACGGTGTGCCCGCCCTTCATCGCCATGCCCACTTCCGAATCGAACTTGAAGCCGCCAATGCCGGGACCGTGTCCGGCGCGCGGATCAACCACCACCACGGGACGCGCCTGCGGATCGACCGGCAGCCCCGGTGGCGGCTGCAGGCGAAGCAAGGCGTAATTGCAGGGCTCGGGCAGGTCGTGGCCGTCCAGCACCAGCTCATGGTCAAATTTCAACAGCGGCGGCGTGCCCTGCTCAAGATGCTCCAGATAGTCGTTGCCACGGTCGAGCAAGGTATCGAGGAAGAGAAAACTGCGCTGTACGCAATCCTGTACATAATTCGGGACATCGCCCCAGGCCGCAGCGGGCGTGGCAGGCTGAAGAGGGGGATGGAGGTCGGACGTCTTGCGGCTTGCCATGGGTGCACTCCGGTCAAGTAAGACTTCAATCATACTGACCTGGATCGTCAGCAAATCGTCCGATCTCTGCGACAATGGAACCGCAATTCGCGGAATTGGGTGTAAAAACCACTAAAACCATTGCACGGAGGAACTTTCATGGAGCTCAAAAGCCTGGTAGACCAACCCGGCAAGCTGCCGACCATTCCCAAGGTGGTCCAGCAACTGATGGCCAGCTTCAACAGCGAGGAAGTCTCCGCCCACGAGATCGCCCAGCAGATCGCCGCCGACCCGGCGCTCACCGCCAAGGTGCTGCGGCTGGCCAACTCGGCGTTCTTCCATGCCTCGCGCACCATCGGGACCGTCGACGATGCGCTGCGCATGCTGGGCTTCATCATGGTGCGCAACCTGGTGCTGGGCAATGGCATGGTGGCGGCCTTCAAGAACAGCCGCGGCATGGACCTGCAGCAGTTCTGGCGGCACACCCTCTACAGCGCCGTGGCAGCGCGCTGGCTGGCCATGCATGCAGGCATCAACGGCGAAGACAATGGCGACGCCGTCTTCACGGTGGGCATGATGCATGGCATCGGCCAGCTGCAATTGCATGCCGTGGCCGCGTCCGCCGTCGCCCCGCTGGACAAGCAGTGCAACGTGCTCGACGCCGGCCGTGCCGAACAGGAAAAGGCGGCCTGGGGCTTCCACTACGCCGACGTATCAGCCGAACTGGCGACGATCTGGCACTTTCCGGATACGCTGGTCAATGCGCTGCGCTCGGTGCCCGATCCGCTGGGCGCAGGCCGCCTCGAACGCGCGGCCGCCTGGGTGCATCTGGGGGCGTGGGCCGCACGCGTGACCGTGCTGTCACTGGAGGATGATGCCGCACTGGCCACCTACCCGACAGCCGTTGGCAAGAAGCTGGGAGTGGACCCGGCCTGGATGCCGGTGCTGGTCAAGCACGATCCGGACAAGGCCGAGCGCGCCATGCCTTCGTTGGGCGAACTTTCTGCCGGGCTGGATGCCATGCTGGAGTAAGGAGCCCCGCTTGGACACATTCATCAGCCTGCTGCTGGGCCTGCTGCGCCACCTGGCCTTCAATATCGTGTTCTATCTGATCGGCTGCGGCCTGCTCAAGCTCATCACACTGGGTCGCTATCCGCGCTGGCGGCCGCTGCGCGCAGGCCACTGGCGCGTACAGGCGCAGGATGTCGATCTGGTCGCCTTGTTCGGCTTCCTCGCCAGCGTGGGCCTGTTAGTGTTGGCGGCGCGCCTGTTTGCCTGATCCTGCCACCGCTAGTTGATCTCTCAGGTGGCGCAGATGCTGCAGCTGTGGCCCTTGCAGTTGTGCAGCACGCTGCTGCGGCCGGCGCCTGCGTGCGTCCCCGGCCCGGTCGCACCCTGTCCGGCGAGCTGCTCGGCACCGTTGCGCGGCTGCCAGCGATGCTTGACCTGCAAGCCCACGTGACCGCCCGTGGGCATGGGCGAGGCGGCCGTCTCCTCTTTGCAATAGGGACAGCAAGTCTGGCCGTGCAATCCCTGAAGGGGAATGAGGCGTTCGAAGATGCCTTCGCAATGGCTGCAACGAATGTCATACAAGGGCATGGGGACTCCTTCACCAATCCGTTATCACGAAAAAACCCGGCCAGGCCTGCGCCCGGCCGGGAACACACACGTCACTGCGTTCTTCGCTAGCCCTTGCGGCCCCAATAGGATTTGTCGTTGAGCATGCCCTTGGGCGTGATGTCCTGATCGAAGATGGAGGTCGGCAAGGCCACCGTGCAGGCGCAGTTGGGAATGTCGACGATGCCGCCGATGCGCCCTTCCACGGGCGCAGCCGTCAACAGCATGTAGGCCTGGCTGCCGGTGTAGCCGAAGTGGGTCAGGTAGTCGATGGCCTTCAGGCAGGCCTGGCGATAGGCGACGGTGGCATCGAGGTAGTAGTTCACGCCGTTTTCCACGCTGATGCCCTCGAAGGTCAGCCACTGCTCGTAATGCGGCTTGACGATGCTGGGCATGAAGATGGGCGAGGTGATGTTGTACTTGGCCATGCCGCCCTTGATGAGGTCGAAGCCGACGTGGCTCACGCCATCCATCTCGATGGCGCCGCAGAAGCCGATCTCGCCATCACCCTGCGAGAAGTGCAAATCTCCCATCGAGAAGCCTGCGCCCTTGACGTACACCGGGAAGAAGATGCGGGTGCCCGCCGACAGGTCCTTGATGTCGGTGTTGCCGCCATGCTCGCGCGGCGGCACGGTGCGGGCGGCGACCTTGGCCATCTCGTCGAACTTGGCGCCAGTCAGGCCGCGCAGCACGGCGGTGCTGGGGTTGGGCGGCTGGGCCAAGCCCTTGGCGGCCAGCGGCGCTTCGCGGCGGTTCCATTCGGCCAACAGGTCATGCGAAGGCAGGCAACCCATCAGACCAGGGTGGGTCAGGCCTGCGATGCGCACGCCCGGAATATGGCGCGAGGTGGCATACAAGCCTTTCAGGTCCCAGATGGCCTTGTCGGCTTCGGGGAAATAGTCGGCCAGGAAACCGCCGCCATTCTCCTTGGCAAACACGCCCGAGAAACCGACCGGCGTGACCGGCTTGATGTCCAGCAGGTCGATCACCAGCAGGTCACCCGGCTCGGCGCCCTCGACGTGGAAGGGACCGGTCAGCGGATGGGCGCGGGTGAGGTCGACGTTCTTGACGTCGGAGACATCGTCGGTGTCCTGGATCTGCGCATCGAGGAAGTCCAGCGACTCGATCAGGATGGATTCGCCCGGCTTGACCGAGGCCAGGAACGGCAGGTCCGGGTGCCAGCGGTTGTGACCCAGTTCAGCCTGCTCTGCCAGCGGGACGCCGGGCTTGATCTTGAAGTGTTGCATGCGATCTCCTTGGTGGTGGGTGTGTGATGAGGCCTTGCGCCTTCGGCCTCAGGCGGCCGGCTCGGTGGGGATCCCCGGCATCGGGCATTCGGGCGTACCGGCACTGTTGCGCGTCAATGCCTCGACCTGGGCGCGTGCAGCCGCCGGGTCGTTGACCCAGGTGCGATAAAAGTCGAAGGGACACTCGGCCACGCCGGCCGGCGATTCGCCCGAATTGATCTTGCCGGTGTAGCCGCGATGCAGCAGCTTGTAGAGGTGGTTCTGCGACTGCCAGTTGCGGCGCGCATCGCGGATGGCCGAAACCGACAGTTCGGCATACTGGATGCCCATCTCCTCGGTGCCGCACTCGCCCAGCGTGCGGCCATCGAAACCGACGATGGCCGAATGGCCGAAGTAGGAATAGACGCCATCGAACCCGGCCGCATTGGCCACGGCCACATACAGGTTGTTCATCCAGGCCATGGCCTTGGAAACCATGATCTGCTGTTCCTTGGCCGGATACATGTAGCCCTGGCAGCGCACCACCAGTTCCGCGCCCTTCATGGCGCAGTCGCGCCAGATCTCGGGATAGTTGCCGTCATCACAGATGATGAGGCTGATCTTGAGGCCCTTGGGGCCGTCGCAGACGTAGGTGGTATCGCCCGGATACCAGCCCTCGATGGGCGTCCACGGCATGATCTTGCGATACTTCTGCACGATCTCGCCCTGGTCGTTGATGAGGATGAGCGTGTTGTAGGGCACCTTGCGCGGGTGCTCCTCATGGCGCTCGCCGGTGAGCGAAAAGACGCCCCACACGCCGGCGATGCGGCAGGCTTCGGAAAAGATGGCAGTCTCGTCGCCGGGGATGGTGGCGGCAGTCTCGAACATTTCTTCACGGTCATACATGATGCCGTGGGTGGAATACTCGGGGAACACCACCAGGTCCAGCCCCGGCAGTCCCTGCTTCATGCCGACCAGCATGGCGGCGATCTTCCTGGCATTCTCCAGTACCTCGCCGCGCGTATGCAGGCGCGGCATCTTGTAGTTCACCACGGCCACGCCGACGGCGTCGCGGCTGGCTGAAATGTCTCCGTGTCGCATGGGCTTGCTCCTCTGAAAAGACGGTCGACTCAGACCGACAGATACTTGCTGATGGTGGGCGCATCGACGTTCTCGCGCGTGTCCTCGTAGACGAAGCGGCCCTTGTCGATGACCAGGAAACGGTCCGCAATCTCCAGCGTGAAGCTCAGCACCTGCTCCGACACCACGATGGTCAGCGCACGGATCTTGCGGATTTCCTTGAGGCTCTTGGCGATGTCCTTGATGATGGAAGGCTGTATCCCTTCGGTCGGTTCATCCAGCAGCAGCACACGCGGATTGGTGGCCAGTGCGCGGGCAATGGCCAGTTGCTGCTGCTGTCCCCCGGAGAGGTTGCCGCCCTTGCGGGTGCGCATGTCATAGAGCACCGGGAACAGCGAATACAGTTCATCGGGCACCTTGCCCTTGGCCGATGCGGGCAGGCCGGTCTGGATGTTTTCCAGCACCGTCATGTGCGAAAAGATCATGCGTCCCTGCGGCACGTAGGCCACGCCGCGCTCGACGCGCTGGTGGCTTTCCAGGGCACCGAGTTCCACGCCATCGATGCTGATGCTGCCGCCGCGCAGCGGCAGGATGCCCATCAGGGTCTTGAACAGCGTGGTCTTGCCCATGCCGTTGCGGCCCATGACGGCGACGATTTCTTCCTTGGCCACCGACAGATCGACATCGTGGATGACCTTGCTCTGGCCGTAGCCGGAGGCGAGTTGCGAGACTTTGAACATGGCAGGCTCCGAGGGTGAGGAAAGTTCAGTGACCGAGATAGACGTCGATTACCTTGGGATCGGACTGCACCTTCTCCATGCTGCCTTCAGCCAGGATTTTTCCCTGGTGCAGCACGGTGACCTTGTGGGCGATGCTCTTGACGAAATCCATGTCGTGCTCGATCACCACCACCGAGCGGCCCTGGCTGATACGGCCCAGCAGCTCGGCCGTCTTTTCGCGCTCGGACACGCTCATGCCGGCCACCGGTTCATCCAGCATCAAGAGCTCCGGCTCCTGCATCAGCAGCATGCCGATCTCCAGCCACTGCTTCTGGCCGTGCGAGAGCAGGTCGGCTTGCGTATGCAGTTGTTCGTCCAGGAAGATCTCGGCGGCCACCGCCTCCACGCGCGCTACCACGTCCGGCGAACGCTTGAAGGTCAGTGCACCGAACACCTTGCGGCCACGCGGGAAGGACATCTCCAGGTTCTCGAATACGGAGAGGTTTTCATAGATGGACGGGGTCTGGAACTTGCGCCCCACACCCACCCGCACGATGGCGTGTTCGCTCATCCTGGTCAGTTCGTGGTTGTTGAACTTGATGCTGCCGGAGGTGGCGCGGGTCTTGCCGCAGATCAGGTCCAGCACCGTGGTCTTGCCCGCACCGTTGGGGCCGATCACCACGCGCACCTCATTGCGCTGCACGTAGAGATTGAGCTTGTCGACTGCCTTGAACCCATCGAAAGAGACGGTCAGGTCTTCGATGGCCAGGACCGGATGGGCGTCCGATTCGAAACCGATGGCGTTCTCGCTCATTTGCTGGCCTCCAGGGTCGCGCCCGGCTCGATGCCATCGCGCTTGGGTTCAGGGGTGGATACTCGGGAAACCGGCTTGGCGGCTTCTGCAGCAACGGGTGCCGTAGGCAGCTTGGATTGGCCGCGCAGCTTGTCCATCAGGCGCTTGCCCTGGGTCTGCCAGAGCCCGGCCAGGCCATTAGGGAAATACATCACTACCGCAATGAAGAGACCGCCCATCAGGAACAGCCACAATTCGGGGAAGGTTTCGGAGAAGTAGGTTTTGCCAAAATTCACCAGCAGCGTTCCGTACACCGCGCCCAGCAGCGACATGCGGCCACCCACTGCAGCAAAGATCACCATTTCGATGGAGGGCACGATACCGACGAAGGACGGCGACATGAAGCCCACCTGCAGCGTGAACATGGCCCCGCCGATGGCCGAGAACATGGCCGCCGCACAGAAGACGAAGACCTTGAAGCTGGCCACGTCATAGCCGGAGAAACGCACCCGTTCTTCCTTGTCGCGCATGGCCACCAGCAGGCGGCCCAGCTTGGAACCGAGCACGTAGCGGCCGAACAGGATGCAGCCGAACAGCAGTCCCGCATTGACGAAATACAGCACCAGCTTGGCATGGTCGGTGCGGATATCCCAGCCCATCAGGCTCTTGAGGTCGGTGATGCCGTTGACGCCGCCGGTCAGCCCCTGCTGGCCGATGATGAGGATGGACAGGATGGCGGCAATGGCCTGGGTGACGATGGAGAAATACACATCCCCCACGCGCCGCTTGAACATCGCCAGCCCGATCAGCATGGCCAGTACGGTCGGCACCGCCAGTACCGCAAAGAGGGTGAAGGCAAAGCTGTGAAAGGGCTCCCACATGGCCGGCAAGGCGGTGATCTGGTTCCAGTCCATGAAGTCGGGGATGCCCGGCGTGGACTGGATCTTGGTGCTGATGGGGTCCGAGGCTTCGAGCTTGAGGAACATGGCCATGCAATAGCCGCCCAGGCCGAAGAACACGCCCTGCCCCAGGCTGAGGATGCCGCCGTAGCCCCAGCACAGCACCAGGCCCACGGCCACGAAGGCATAGGACAGGTATTTGCCCACCAGGTTGAGACGGAACATGTCCATCGTCAGCGGGAACACCACCAGCAGCAGTACCGCCATCACCAGCAGGCCAAGCGCACCGGAGCGCCCGCCCAGCAGTTTTTCATAGGCTGCATTCATCATCGGACCTCGCTCATGTAGTTGGATCGGGAGTGGCCATCTTTCACGTTCATTTGCGTACCTTCGCCGAGAACAGTCCTTGGGGACGCAGCATCAGGATCAGGATCACCGCCGACAAGGTCAGCACCTTGGCCATGGAACCGGTCAGGAAGAATTCCGCCGTGGACTGCGTCTGGGCAATCGAGAAGGCCGAGGCGATGGTGCCGATCAGGCTTTGCGCGCCACCGAAGACCACCACCAGGAAGGTATCGACGATGTAGAGCGATCCGCTGGTCGGGCCGGTGGAACCGATGGTGGTGAAAGCCGCCCCCGCCACGCCGGCCACGCCGCAGCCGAGTGCAAAGGTGGTGCGGTCGACCTTGCGGGTATTGATGCCCACGGCCCCGCTCATGACGCGGTTCTGCATCGTGGCCCGCACCTGCAAGCCCCAGCGGGAGCGGAACAGCAACACGAAGATGGCCCCGGTGAGCAAGACCGTCAGGCCCATCATGAAGAGACCGTTCAAGGGGATATCGATGGCATCGGTCGGCTTGAAGGACCCCATGAGCCAGTCCGGCAAGGTGGCGCTGACTTCCTTGGCGCCGAAGATGGAACGGAAGGTCTGCTGCATCGCCAGCGACAGGCCCCAGGTCGCCAGCAAGGTATCGAGCGGACGCTTGTAGAGGCGGCTGATGAGCAGCAGCTCGGTGAGATAACCCACGCCATAGGCCACGGCGAAGGACAGCACGATGGCCACGAAGAAATAGAACGGCTGCAAGGCCGGCGCATAGGTGGTGGTCAGGTGCGACAGCAGGTAGGTGATGTAGGCGCCGATGGTGAGGAATTCACCGTGGGCCATGTTGATCACGCCCATCTGCCCGAAGATGATGGCTAGGCCCAGCGCCATCAGCAGCAGCACGCAGAAAACCGAGAGGCCATTGAAGCCCTGCATGGCGAAGATGGCGCCGAATTCGGATAGAGAAACCATGATGACTCCCGACGGGGCAGAGTTGCAGATTGGAGAAATGGGCGGCAGCGCCCGCATGTCACTACAGGCGCCACCGCTTTGCTGCACGAAGGGCCGGTGCGGTACCGGCCAGGCCGCCTTACTGGTAGCCCTTGGGGAAGGGATTCGGTTCGATCAGCTCGGACTCGTAGACCACCTTGAACTGGCCATCCTTCTGCGCCTCGCCGATGCGGGTCTTGCTCCAGAGGTGATGGTTTTCGTGGACCTTGACGTAGCCTTCGGGCGCGGTCTTGAGTTCGATGCCGGGCGAGGCGGCCACCACCTTGTCGACATCAAAGCTGCCGGCCTTTTCCACGGCGGCCTTCCACAGCCAGGGGCCGAGATAGGCTGCTTGTGTGACGTCGCCGATGACCGAATTGGCACCGAACTTGGCCTTGAATTCGGCCACGAATTTCTTGTTGTTGGCGTTGTCGAGACTCTGGAAATACTTCATCGAGGCAAAGAAGCCTTCCACGTTCTCGCCGCCGATGCCCAGCATTTCATCCTCGGTCACCGAGATGGTCAGCAGGTTCTGGGTCTTGGCGGTGACGCCCGCGGCCTTCAACTGCTTGTAGAAGGCGACGTTGGAGCCACCGACCACGTCGGCGAAGATCACGTCGGGCTTTTTCAACTTGATCTTGTTGATGAGCGAACCGAATTGCGTGTTGCCCAGCGGGTAGTATTCCTCGCCCACCACCGAACCCTTGAGCACGTTCTCGATGTGCTTGCGGGCGATCTTGTTGGAAGTACGCGGCCAGATGTAATCCGAGCCGACCAGGAAGAAGGTCTTGGCCTTCTTTTCCTTGGCCACCCAGTTCAGGCCTGCCAGCACCTGTTGCGTCGCCTCCTGCCCGGTATAGAACACGTTCTTGGATTGCTCCAGGCCTTCATAGAAGGTCGGGTAATACAAGAGGCCGTTGTCCTTCTCGAACACCGGCAACACCGCCTTGCGGGAGGCCGAGGTCCAGCAGCCGAAGACGGCAGCCACGCGGTCATTTTCGAGCAGCTTCTTGGCCTTTTCGGCGAAGGTTGGCCAGTCGCTGGCACCGTCTTCCTGGATGATCTTGATCTTGCGGCCGAGAATGCCGCCCATGGCATTGATCTGGTCGATGGCCAGGCGCTCGGCCTGGATCGAACCGGTCTCGCTGATGGCCATGGTGCCGGTGGCCGAGTGCAGCTGGCCGACCGTGACTTCGGTATCGGTGATGGCCAGCTTGGTGGTGTTGACCTTGGCGGTCGGATACTGCTGGGCCGAGGCCATGCCCGGCAGGGCCGCTGCTGCCGCCCCGGCGGCCAGGCCCATGAGGATCTTGCGGCGCGGGAGCGAGGGAGGATTGGAAGACGAGGAATGCGACATGCGGTACTCCTTTCGGGCGTTGTTGTTGGACTCGGTCTGGGCCATCGTGGCGTCATGCAAGCGGTGAAACGAAGACCGGACAAGTCACTGCCCCGGCAGCGGCGCAACTCGGAAAGCCCCTTCCGACACACGGGTCCGGCGCTTCGTTCTGAGGCGCAGAATAGGTTCGCAGGTGCAGCGCAACAATACGTTGTTTGACGTAAGCCCCCTGCTGGTGCGCCCTTGCGGCCTGCACAGCTTTCGCCCACGGCTTGCCTGCTGTTGGTGCGCACTTTTCATGCGGGGCGTCAGGATGCGGCGACGACGGCCATACCGCCTGCCTTTTCTTGGCGAATTCTCATGTCATGCAGACAGGCATCTACGTCATTTGACGTATGCCCTCCTGCTTCGAATGGTTTGAAAATTGCTTGGACATAAACACGAGCCAGGCCGCCCGTCTGCACTGCAGCACACTGACGAGGCGCTGACGGACATGACCGACCGCATCCTCCGACCCGACCAAGAGCCAACGTGACCCATCCCGCCACACAACGCATCGTCAAGGTCCGGCGCGACTACAACACCTGGGTCGCCAACGAGACGCTGGAAGACTACGCGCTGCGCTACACGCCGCTGTCCTTTCGCCGCTGGTCCGAATTCCGGCTGGCCAACACGGCGCTGGGGGCCACCTCCTTCCTGGCGCTGGAAGCCATCAGCGGTGCCATCACCCTGAGCTATGGCTTCACCAATGCCTTCTGGGCCATCATCTGCGTGATGGTGCTGTTTTTCGCCACTGGCCTGCCCATCAGCTATTACGCGGCGCGCTACGGGGTGGACATGGACCTGCTCACGCGCGGCGCCGGCTTCGGCTACATCGGCTCGACCATCACCTCGCTGATCTACGCCAGCTTCACCTTCATCTTCTTCGCGCTGGAAGCGGCCATCATGGCGCAGGCCATCGAGATTTATTTCGGCCTGCCGCTGGTGTATGGCTATGTGCTCTGTTCGCTCATCATCATTCCCATGGTGGCCTACGGCATCACCCTCATCAACCGGCTGCAGATGTGGACCCAGCCGCTGTGGCTGGTGCTGCTGGTGCTGCCCTATGCCTGCGTGCTGTACAAGGAACCGGAGGCGCTCTCCAACCTGATGAGCTTCGCCGGCCGCGCCGAAGAAGGCAGCTCCTTCAACCTCACGCTCTTCGGCGCGGCCGCCACGGTGGCCTTCTCGCTCATTGCGCAAGTGGGGGAACAGGTGGACTTCCTGCGCTTCCTGCCGCAAAAGACCGCCGCCAATCGCGGCCGCTGGTGGAGCGCCCTGCTGCTGGCCGGGCCCGGATGGATCCTGCTGGGCGGGGCCAAGATGCTGGGCGGCACGCTGCTGGCATTCCTCGCCATCCAGCATGAAGTGCCGATGGCACGTGCCGTGGAACCGACCCAGATGTACCTGATCGGCTATCAGTACGTGTTCGGCAATCCGGCCTTTGCGCTGGGAGCGGTGGTGCTGTTCGTGGTGGTGTCGCAGATCAAGATCAATGTCACCAATGCCTATGCCGGCTCGCTGGCCTGGTCCAATTTCTTCGCACGTCTCACGCACAGCCACCCGGGGCGCGTGGTGTGGCTGGTCTTCAATGTGCTGATCGCGGTGCTGCTCATGGAGCTGGGGGTGTTCAATGCGCTGGAACACGTGCTGGCCCTCTACAGCCTGGTGGCCATCTCCTGGATCGGGGCCGTGGTCGCCGACCTGGTCATCAACAAGCCGTTGCGGCTGAGCCCCGCGCATATCGAATTCAAGCGCGCTCACCTGTATGACGTGAACCCCGTCGGCGTCGGTTCGATGGTCATTGCCACCCTGCTCTCCACGCTGGCCATGTCGGGCGTGATGGGCAAGACCATCGCCGCGATGGCCCCCTTCATCGCATTGGGGTCGGCGATGGTGACGGCGCCCCTGATCGCGCTGGCCACCGGCAGCCGTTACTACATCGCTCGGCGCGATACGCTGTCCGAGCAGAACTATCGGCCCGTCACGCCCGGACAGGCGCACTCGGTACTGGATTGCGTAATCTGTGGCAATGCATTCGAAACGCCGGACATGGCCCATTGTCCCGCCTACCAGGGGGCCATCTGTTCGCTGTGCTGTTCACTCGATGCCCGCTGCAAGGACCGCTGCAAGACGCCCCACGCACGCCTGCCCAACCAGATCCTGCATACGCTGCATCAACTGATCCCGGCGCGCTTCGCACTCAAGCTCAATACGCGCATCGGCCATTACCTGAGTGTCTTCGGGCTGTTGGCCGGCGGACTGGCCATCGTGCTGTGGATGCTGTATTTCCAGCAAATGGCCGATCTTTCCGGGCTGAGCTTGTCCGCACCGGATTCATTGCGGGGCGTCTTCATCAAGCTGTTCTGCCTGCTGCTGGTGGTGGTTGGCGTCGGCGCCTGGTGGCTGGTGCTGACCAACGAGAGCCGCGCCGTCGCCCAGGAAGAATCGGAACGCCAGACCAATCTGCTGCTGCAGGAAATCGAGGCCCACAAGCAGACCGATGCCGAACTGCAGCGTGCCAAGGAAGCCGCCGAATCAGCCAACCTGGCCAAGAGCCGCTTCGTGGCCGGCATGAGCCACGAATTGCGCACGCCCTTGAACAGCATCCTCGGCTATGCCCAGATCCTGCACGTGGACGCCACCATCCCGCCGGCCCGCAAAGAAGCCATCGCCATCATCCGCCGCAGTGGCGAACACCTGTTGAGTCTGATCGATGGCCTGCTCGATATCGCCAAGATCGAAGCCGGCAAGATGCGCCTGGCCTCGGATGAGCTGGCGCTGGAAGCTTTCCTGGAACAGATCGTGGGCATGTTCGCGCCGCAGGCCGAACAGAAGGGGCTGCACTTCCGCTTCGAGAAATCCGGACGCCTGCCGCAGATCGTGCACGCGGACCAGAAACGGCTGCGCCAGATCCTCATCAACCTGCTGGGCAATGCGGTGAAGTTCACCGATCACGGCGGCGTCACGCTCAAGTTGCGCTACGCCCGAGAGATCGCGTATTTCGATGTGATCGACAGCGGCATCGGCATCGCCGACGAGGACCTGGAACGCATCTTCCTGCCCTTCGAGCGCAGCAGCGCAGCCAATCTGCGCGAAGACATCGGCACCGGCCTGGGCCTGGCCATCAGCCGCATGCTGGTGCACATCATGGGTGGCGAACTGAGCGTGCAGAGCCGGGTCGGCCAGGGCAGCAGTTTCCATCTCAAGATCTACCTGCCTGAAGTGCACGTCCCGCGCCCGCGCCTGAAGCTGGAAGACCAGATGTCGGGCTACGCCGGCCCTTCCCGCCACATCCTGGTGGTGGACGACCAGGCCTCGCAGCGACGGCTGCTCAGGGACATGCTCATGCCCCTGGGATTCGTGGTGAGCGAAGCCGACAGCGGCCTGGCCTGCATGGAGCGATTGGGGCGCGAAGTGCCGGACCTGATCCTGCTGGACATCGCCATGCCGCAGATGGATGGCTGGACGGTGGCGCGCGCCATCCGTGCACGCGGGCTCGCGCAATTGCCGATCCTGCTGGTCTCGGCCAATGCCTTCGAGAACCTGCATGAGCGCAACGAGCCGCCGCTGGTCAATGACTTCGTGGTCAAGCCGGTCTCGTACAACGAATTGCTGGCCAAGATCCGGCAGCACCTGAAACTGGACTGGGTAGCACCGGCGAAACCGGCGGTACAGCCACCGCTTGCGCCCGCGAGCGCGCAAGCGACGGCGCAACCGCTGATGCTGGTGCCGCCCCATGACAAGCTGGCCGCCCTGCTCGAACTGGGCAGCATCGGCTACGCCAAGGAAATCCTGCGCCAGCTCGACGCCATGGAGCGCCAGCAGCCGGCCTACCTGCCCTTCACCACCGAGCTGCGGCAGCTGGTCAAGCAATTCCGATTGAATGAATACGTCACCCGCATCAAGGAGCTGATCCGACATGATCTCAACGACGTTCGATAGACACGTGGTGCTGATCGTCGATGACATGCCCGACAACCTGGCCATGTTGTCCGACGCGCTCGATGAGAGCGGCCACATCGTGCTGGTCGCCACCGACGGCCTGGCGGCACTGGAGCGGCTGGACCACATCACGCCCGACCTGATCCTGCTCGATGCGATGATGCCCGGCATCGACGGCTTCGAGACCTGTCGCCGCATCAAGCAGGTCAAGCGGGTGGCGCATGTGCCGGTGGTGTTCATGACGGGCTTGTCGGAGACCGAACATGTGGTGCGCGGTTTCGAGGTCGGCGGGATCGACTACGTGACCAAGCCGATCCGTCCGCAGGAGGTGGTGGCGCGCATCGGTGCGCATATCCGCACTGCGCGCATGATGACGCAGACGCGCGGGATGCTGGAGCATGCGGCCCATGCGGTCATCGTGCTGGGGGGCAATGGCCTGCCGATGTGGCAGACCACCAAGGCCTCACAATGGCTGGAAAAATACTATGGCCCGGCGGCCCCGGCCAGTCACAAGCTGCCGGGGCCCTTGCAGGTCTGGCTCAACGAGCAGCTGGTACGGCAGCGCCAGGGCGAGAGCCTGGATCATGTGCCACCATTGATCGTGCGCCAGCAGCAGGATGAGCTGCACATCACGCTCTCCGGCCCGGGCCAGGGGCATGGCGTGAGCCTGGTGCTGGAGGAGAAAATCTCCGGCGCGGCACAGCGTGGCGATGAGCTCATGGCCCTGCCGCCCACGCTCGAAAGCGCGCGCCTGACGCCGCGCGAAAGTGACGTCCTGCTGTGGCTCGGCAAGGGCAAGACCAACCGCGACATCGCCGAGATCCTCGGCATGAGCCCGCGTACGGTCAACAAGCACCTGGAACATATCTTCGTGAAGCTGGGGGTGGAGACTCGCTCGGCGGCGGCGGTGCTGGCCAGCAGCCTGGCGGCGGCCACCAGCGGCAGCCAGTTGCTGCAATGAACCTGATCCAATAAAAGCGCGCACGCAGGGCCGGTTTGGCCTATCCTTGCACAGGGCACTCACGCCCATCATTACCGAAGCAAAGGAGTCAACATGCCCAAGAAAGAGAAACTGGACCCGGAAACCGAAGCCCTGATCCAATGGTGTACCGAAGTCGAGCAGTTCCTGGTCAAGGGCGGTGCCACGCTGGACCAGGCACAAGAGCACATCGAGGAACAGGTCGAATGGTTCACTGACCTCTACTACGATGGTCTCACCCCGGAAGAAGCCGCCAAGGAAGCCCTGGCCTGATTCTCCTCCGCCACTCCCCCAACCGCATCCCGGCCCGCAAGGCCGGGATTTTCTTTGGCCTGACGAAATATTACTTGCGCGCAAACCTCGTCGGCACCCGCTGCAAGGCCTCATACAAGGGCCGGCAGGATTCGGCCAGCCGCTCCAGGCTGGCCTCGCGCAGCGCATCCAGGTCCACCGGCGCCGTTCCCGCCAGTCCGGCCCAGCCCAGCAGCGCGCCAAAGGCTTGCGGCGTATCGAACATGCCGTGCAGGTAGCTGCCCAGGATCTGCCCGTCCTCCGATTGCGCGCCCTCGCCGCGCCCCTCGATCACGAACGCAGGATGCGCCAGCGCCGGGCCGGAAGATACGCCCATGTGGATTTCGTAGCCGCTGACCGTTGCAGCCGTCACACCGAAGGCACACTGGCCGCTGACCTGAAGCAGTGTCTTCTCACGCCTCAGTTCGGTACGCATGGGCAGCAGGCCGAGGCCGGCACTGCTGCCGGGCGCACCTTCCACGCCATACGGATCGTCCACGCTCTTGCCCAGCATCTGGAAGCCGCCACAGATGCCGATGAGCTTGCCGCCATAGCGCAGGTGCCGCGCTATGGCCGTGTCCCAGCCATGTTCCCGCAGCCAGCGCAGGTCACCGCGCGTGTTCTTGCTGCCGGGCAGGATGATGAGATCGGCGGGCGGCACCGGTTGCCCCGGTCCGATGAAACGCAGGTCCACGCCGGGATGGGCGCGCAGCGCGTCGAAGTCGGTGTGATTGCTGATGCGCGGGAAGACCGGCACCACGATGCGGAAATCGCCCTTGCTCTCCTGCGTGGCCGCCACCGCATCCTCGGCATCCAGGTGCAGTCCGTGCAGATAAGGCAGCACCGCCAGCACGGGCTTGCCGGTGCGGTCTTCGAGCCAATCAAGACCGCCCTGCAAGAGACTGATGTCACCGCGAAAACGATTGATGACGAAGCCAATCACGCGCGCGCGCTCACTCTCCGAAAGACAATCGAGGGTGCCGGTCAGATGGGCGAAGACGCCGCCCCGGTCGATGTCGGCCACGATGATGACCGGGCAATCGACCGCCTCCGCAAAGCCCATGTTGGCGATGTCGCGCGCGCGCAGGTTGATCTCGGCCGGACTGCCCGCCCCTTCCACGATGACGCAGGCATATTGCGTGCGCAGACGCTCGTAGGATTGCAGCACAGCCTGCATGGCCTCGGTCTTGTAGCGGTGGTAGTCGCGGGCGTTCATGTCGGCGCGCACCTTGCCATGCACGATGACCTGGGCGCCGGTATCGCTGGAGGGTTTCAGCAGTACCGGGTTCATATCGGTGTGAGGCGCGATGCCGGCGGCCTGGGCCTGCAGGGCCTGCGCCCGTCCGATCTCGCCGCCGTCGCTGGTGACGGCGCTGTTCAAGGCCATGTTCTGCGGCTTGAAGGGGGCGACGCCGATGCCATCCTTTTTCAGCAGGCGGCACAGCGCAGCGGCCAGGGTGCTCTTGCCGGCATCCGACGTGGTGCCCTGGATCATCAGGGTGTGGAAGGGAAAATCAGCCACGTTGGCTCCATGTGTTCAAGGCGTCTTGCAGACGCGACCAGCCCGCTTCATCCGGTGGCAGGCCGAGACGGATGCCACCGGCACCGCGCGTGAAGAGGCGCACCCAGATGCCTGCACGCGCCATCGCTTCATGAAACGCCTGCGCCCTGGGCTCGGGCCACCACTGGAACAGCGCCGTGCCCCTGGCGCGAATGCCGTGCTGTGCCAGCAGCGCATGCAGGCGTTCGCCTTCGGCCAGCAAGGTCTGCAGCGTGGCCGCCTGCCACGGTCGATCACACAGCGCGGCGCTGCCGATCTGCTGGGCGGGGCCGCTGATGGACCAGGGACCGAGCCAGTCGGCCAGCGCCTCCAGCACGGCGGGCGCAGCACCCACGAAACCCAGCCGCAAACCGGCCAGGCCAAAGAACTTGCCGACCGACCGCAGCACGATCAGGCCCGGCTGATCGCTGTGGGCGGCCACGCTGTGGCCCTGCACGGTATCGCCAAAGGCCTCATCCACCACCAGCCAGCCACCGCGTGCGGCCAGCAGCGCCGACCAGCGTAATACATCCTCCGGCGCCACCATCGCACCGGTCGGGTTGTTGGGATTGCACAGCACCAGCAACTCGCAATCCGAGTCACGCACCGCCTCATCCAGATCGTCATACGGCACTTCCCGCACGATATGCCCGGCACGCCGCCAGCAGTGGGCGTGTTCAGCGTAGATAGGGGCCGCGACTACCACCTGTACCGGGCGGCCTTGCTGTTGCAGGCGCAGTTGCGGCAAGGCCTGGATCGCCGCCTGCGTCCCCGCTACGGCCAGCAGGCGGGGCGCGCCGTAATACGCGCAGGCGGCCTGCTCCAGCGCGTGCGAGGGCTCGGGCAGGCGATGCCACGCATCGGGCGCAGGGGCCGGGGCCAGGTAAGGACGCGGATTGATGCCGGTGGAGAGGTCCAGCCAGTCGCTGCGCGCACGGCCGTAATAGCGGGCCGCGTCGTTGAGATTGCCGCCGTGTTCAAGCATGCTGCACTCCCGTTCCGATCGCCAGACTCAGCAACGCCAGTGCGCAGACCACGGCCACCCACAGCGCCGTGCTCATCGCCACCAGACGCCAGGCACGCACGATGTCCGGCCCTTGCGGCGGCAGGCCGCGTCCCAGCGGCGGGCGCTCTTCGACTTCACCGTCGTAGATGGCAGCCCCGCCCAGGGCCAGGCCCAGTGCGCCGGCACCGGCCGCCATCACGGGGCCGGCGTTAGGGCTGCTCCATGCGGGTGCCTGCGCCTTCCAGCAATCCAGCGCCTGGCGGCGCTGGCCCAGCCACGCATAGGAGAACGCGGTCAGGCGGGCGGGCAGCCAGTTGAGGGCATCATCGATGCGGGCGGCAGACCAGCCGAAATAAAGGAAACGCGCATTGCGATAGCCCCACATCGCGTCCAGCGTATTGGCCAGCCGGAACAGCAACGCCCCCGGACCGCCCGCCACCAGAAACCAGAACAAGGTGCCGAAGACGGCATCGTTGCCATTCTCCAGCAGCGATTCCACGCCCGCCTTGGCCAGCTCGCCCTCCCCGGACTCACGCGTATCCCGGCTGACGATATACGAGGTCAGCCGCCGTGCCAGCGGCAGATCGCCTTGCGCCAGCGCCTGGGCAATCGGCAGCGTATGTTCGCGCAGGCTGCGCAGGCCGATGCAGAAATACAGCAGCGCCGCGTGCGCCAACGCGGCCAGCCATCCCGGCAATACGGCAATGAGCCAGGCGCACGCCAGCACCGGCGGCAACACCGCCAGGCACCAGGCCAGCACGCCGCGCAGACGCAGCGCGGGCGCCTGATTGAGTGCGCCCTCGATGCGCTTGGCCAGGTTGCCGAAGCCGACCAGCGGATGCCAGCGCCGCGCCTCGCCCAGCAGCAGGTCCAGTGCGATGCCCAGCGCCATCAGTGCGGCCAGCGCGGGCCATGACAGCCCGCTCAGCATGGATTGTCCTTGAAGGTCAGCGGCAGGCCGGCCGCCACCCATTGCACGCGTTCGCACAGCGCCGCCACTGCCTGGTTCAGGCGCCCTGCCTCATCGACGAACCAGCGCGAAATCGCCCCCTGCGGCACGATGCCCATGCCCACTTCATTGGAGACCAGGATCACGGTGCCCTGCACTTCCTGCAAGGCGCGCAGGAAGTCCACGCGTTGCTGTGTGAAGGCCAGCGGCGGCGTGATCGGTCCGACCTCCGGATAGTCCACGCCCTCGGCGAAGAGCAGGTTGGCCAGCCAGACGGTGAGGCAGTCCACCAGCACCACGGACCCGGGGCGACTCAGGCTGCGCAGCGCCTGTCCCAGTGCCAGCGGTTCTTCCACGGTGCTCCAGTGGCCGCCCAGCGCGCGGCGGCGCTGTTGGTGATGGGCGATGCGTTCCTGCATCTCGGCATCGTCGCGGCTGGCCGCACGATTGGCGGTGGCCAGATAGACGATCTCCTGGGGACCGGACTGCGCCGCCGCCAAGGCCAGGCGTTCCGCGTGCGCACTCTTGCCGCTGCGGGCGCCGCCGAAGATGAGGCTGCGATGTCGGGTCGGGATTGGCGAAGTCATGTTTGTGATGCTCCTTGCGCGGGCCAGCGGTCTTCAAAGACCAGGTCTTGCAGACGTTGGCGGGTGGCCCATTGCTCCTGCTCCAGCATGGGCTTGTCATAGAAAGCGGGCACATGGCCCAGGCACAGCACCGCCACCGGTTCGGCGCCTTCCGGCAGATGCAGCAATTGCGCCAGTGCCACCGGATCGAAGAGCGACACCCAGCCCATCCCGAGCCCCTCGGCACGGGCGGCCAGCCACATGTTCTGCAGCGCGCAGGACAGCGAAGCCAGGTCCATCTGCGGCAGCGTGCGGCGGCCGAAGACGTGGCCCTCGCGCTGGTCCATCAGGGCTGCGACCAGCACTTCGCCACACTCGCGGATGCCTTCCACCTTCAGGCGCATGAATTCGTCTTCGCGCTGCGCCAGGGCGCGCGCAGTGGCGATGCGTTCCTGCTCCACCAGCGCATGGATCTGCTGGCGCAGCGCCTGGCTGCGAATGCGGATGAAACGCCACGGCTGCATGAAGCCGACGCTGGGGCCGTGATGGGCCGCCTGCAGCAACCGTTCCAGGAGCTCGGGTGCGACCGGGTCGGGCAGGAAATGGCGCATGTCACGCCGCTCGCGGATGACGCGGTAGACGGCATCGATCTGCGCCTGCGGATAGCGATGAGAGGCGCCCTCGCTCATGAGGCCTCCCCTCCCAGCAGCGCCGCCACCGTGCGCGGCGCCGAACGGAAATAGGCGTGCAGATAGCTGGCAGTGACCTTGCCACGGCGATAGACGACCTCCCCTTCGGAAGAATCGAAGAGACGCTCGCCGCGCGCAATGAACTCCGCCCCGACCACCGCCCGCGAATAGTGGAAGGTGTGGCAGCGCAGATGCTCGCCGACTGCGCCGGGCAGGTTCAGCTGCAAGGTCTGGTAACCCAGTCCCTGCAGGCGCGGCTGCACCGTGGCCTGGCCGGGCAGGATGCCGCACAGCTGGCCGCTGCTGCCGTCACCGGCAATGACCGTCTCCAGCAGGAACAGCATGCCGCCGCATTCGGCGTAAAGCGGCTTGCCCGCCTCGGCATGGGCGCGCAGGCTGGACTGGGTGCGCTGCGCAGCCTGCAGGGTCGGCATGTGCAGTTCGGGATAGCCACCGGGCAGCCAGACCGCATCGCACTCCGGTAGCGCTTCGTCGGCCAGCGGCGAGAAGAAGGCCACGGTAGCCCCCATCTGCGCCAGCAGGTCGAGGTTGGCGGTGTAGATGAAGGAAAACGCCAGGTCGCGCGCCACGGCGATGGTCTTGCCCTGCAGCAGGCGCGGGAACGCGCGTTCCGGCGGGGGTGTGCCGAAGTCCACTGCGGCAGGCAGATTGGCCAGTGAAGTGGCTGACATTCTGTCGGCCACAGCATCCAGGCGTGCATCCAGGTCGGCAATCTCGGGCGCGGCCACCAGGCCGAGATGGCGCTCCGGCAAGGCGAATTGCATGTCGCGCTGCAGGCCGGTCAACAGCGGCACCGAGGGCCGCGCATTCTGCAAGCCCTGGCGCAGCATCTGCGCGTGGCGCGGACTGGCCACGCCATTGGCCAGCACCCCGGCAAACTGCAGTTCGGGGCGATAGGCCAGCAGGCCTTGCGCCAGCGCGCCGATGGTCTGCCCCATGCCGCGCGCATTGATGACGGCCACGATGGGAATGCCCAGCAACTGCGCCAGATCGGCGCTGCTGGGTTCCCCATCGAAGAGGCCCATCACGCCTTCGACCAGCAGCACATCCGATTCGGCGGCCGCCAGCGCCACTTGGCGGCGGCAGTGATCCTCGCCGCCCAGCCACAGGTCGAGGTTGACCACCGGCTGGCCGCTGGCCTGCTCCAGCACCATCGGGTCAAGGAAATCGGGGCCGGCCTTGAATACGCGCACCCGCTTGCCCTGGCGCCGGCACAGGCGCGCCAGGGCCGCAGTGATGGTGGTCTTGCCGTGGCCGGAAGCCGGGGCCGAGATGAACAGGGCCGGACACTGGTGAGCCTGGGATGACATCAGAACTCCACGCCCTTCTGCGCCTTCACGCCCTGTTCCTTGTAGGGATGTTTCAGGGGCCGCATCTCGCTGACCAGGTCGGCCTGTTCGATCAAGGCCTCCGGCGCATGGCGGCCGGTGACGACGATATGCAGCATCTCGCGGCGTGCCGCGAAGACGCGCAGCACCTCCTCCAGATCGAGGTACTGGTATTTCAGGACGATGTTGAGTTCGTCCAGGATCACCATGTCGTAACTCGGATCCTCAATCATGCGCACCGCCTCGGCCCAGCCGCGTGCGGCGGTACGCATGTCGGCCGCGCGGTCCTGGGTATCCCAGGTGTAGCCTTCGCCGACGACGTGGAAGTCGCAGTTGGCGTGCCCGCCGAGAAAGTCACGCTCAGCGCTGTAGAGCGCGCCCTTGATGAACTGCACCACGCCCAGCTTCATGCCATGGCCGAGGATGCGCATGCCCATGCCGAAGGCGGCGCTGGACTTGCCCTTGCCGGTGCCGGTGTTAACGATCAGGAGGCCCTTTTCCTTCTGGGCAGCGGCCTTCTTTTTCTCGAAGCCCTCCTTGTGACGCTGGGTCATGCGCTTGTGCGATTCGGGATCGGTTTTCATGGTGAGGTATTTTCCTGATGCTGCAACAAAATCAAATCCATTCGGTGCCGGTCAAGGACGACAGCAACTGGGCCACGCGCGTGCGACTGGGGTGGTAGCCAATGAAGACCAGTTCTGAACGTCCCGCGCTCTTGCCGCCCTGCGCGCCAGCCACGACGGCCCGCGCGCGCACGGCTTGCAGCAATTGCGTGCTGCCCTCGGCAGTGGCGATGAAACCCTTGGTGCGCAGGATGGGCTGGTCCAGCGCCACGGCCACCACGGCACGGCGCAGGGACTCCGGCTCCTGCGCTGCCTGGCTGCGCAGCGTGAAGGATTGCCAGCCGGGGTCCTGCTCGTGGAAATGCTTGTGGGTGGACAAGCCATGGCTGTGCGCGCCCAGCCCGGAGTGCGCATGCCCATTGAAGCGCCACTGGTCCGCTGCCACGCTGGCGCGTTCGCCCGGCATGCCCACCGGCGTGTAATGGTGATGCACGGTGCTGCCCGCCTGGTGCAGGCGCAGGCCCAGTGCAAGACGGATATCCAGCCTCGCTCCATAGGCCAGCTCCAGGAAACGCACGTTCGGCGCCAATGCGCGCACGGTCTCCTCGGCCTGCAGCAGCGGCGCTTCTTCCATGCCATCGATCTTGTTCAACACCACCACGTCAGCGCATTCCAGCTGCTGGCGGAACAGCTGCGCCGTCGCATCGCGCACGGCGTCGCCGCTGGCGAAGGCTTCCTCCAGCAGCAGCGGCGTATCGACCACGGCCAGCGTGGCATCGAGGACGAAGTGCGGGGCCAGTTCCGGCGACTGCAGCACTTCCATGACGGCACTGGGCAGGGCCAGGCCGGACGTCTCGATGAGCACGTGATCGATCTGCGCCCGCCGTGCGGCCAGGGCCAGCATGGCGGGCACGAAATGTTCATCGTCGCCATAGGCGATGAGGCCATGGGCGAAATCCTGGATCTGTACATGACCCTGCGCATCGCCTTCGGCACGCAGCAGGTCGCCATCAATGGCGACCTCGCCGAATTCATTGATGAGCAAGGCCAGGCGGCGCGACTGGCGGCGCTGGACCAGGCCGCGCAGCAAAGTGGTCTTGCCGGCACCGAGGAAACCGGTCACCACCGTTACCGGTATCGGCGGCAATGGTGGCGGCAAGGAAGGTACGACGCTGGCCATCTTCAGCCCCCGGCCAGTGCCGCCAGTTGCGCCTGCAGGGCCGGCACATCATGGGCCACCTGCGGATAGGCCAGTGCTGGCCGGCGCACCGTCAGCAGCGGGATGCCCAGCGCGCGCGCCGCCTCGACCTTGGCCCGATAGCCACCGGCCTCGCCCGAATCCTTGGTGACCACGCAGTCGATGCCCCAGTCCCGCCACAGCGCTTCATTGAAGGCCTGCGAGAACGGTCCCTGCATGGCGCACAGGTGGGCGCGCGGCAAGCCCAGCTCCAGCGCGCGCTTGATGAAGTCCGGATCGGCGGTCACGCGCGCGAACCATTGCTTGGCGGCCGCACCGGGCGCCTGCAGGAAGCTGCCCAGGTCCTTGGAGCCGGTGGCCAGGAAGATGCGGCCGCCCATGGCGATGGCGCGAGTGGCGGCTTCTTCCATGTCGGCGCAGGCCTGCGGATCGTCGGCGGCCAGCTCGCTCGGGCGTTCGTAGCGCAGATACGGAATGGCCAACTCCTTGGCCAGCGTCATGAGTTGCTGCGACATCTGCACCGCAAACGGATGCGTGGCATCCACCAGCACGCGCGCCTGGCTCTCGCGCAAGGCCTGGCGGCGCGCTTCCACGCCCTGGCGGCCGGACCAGACGTGAGCCCCCGGACAATCCTGGCTGGCCAGTTCGCCGCCATAAGCGGTCGCCGTGGAGATCACCACCCGCTCGCCCTGCCCGGCCAGCTCGCGTGCCACCAGGTTGCCATCGCTGGTACCGGCAAAGACCCACACCGCCTGCGGCGGCAGTTGCGCCACTTCAGCGGCCTGTGATTCTTCGCCCCAGTCGTTGTAGCCGCGCGGCGTAACGATCCAGTCACGCTTGCGCTGGGTAAAGCGGTTGCCGATGACGATTGAGGTCAGCATGTCGAACTGCAGGCCCGGCAATTCATCCAGGCGATGAATGGAGACCTGCTGGCCCGGACGATAGGCGTTGCGCACCACGCCGCACAGGGTGTGCGGGGCCTTGTGCTGCAGCATCAGTTGCAGGATGCGATAGACGCCCTCCTGCCGTCCGGCGCTCTGCACGTTGTAGAGCACGCAGGCCAGGTCGGCCTGGGCGATGTGGCTGGCGCGCTGCTCGATCCATGACCACGGGCACAGCAGGTTCGACAGCGACAGCGTGGCGAAGTCATGCGACAGCGGCGACCCCAGCAGCGAAGCGCAGGCATTGGCCGAGGTCACGCCGGGAATGACGTTGACCTCATAGGTATCGTCCTCGCGCATGTCGTCGAAGGCCAGCGCGGCCATGGCGTAGATGCCGATGTCACCACTGGAGATGAGCGCCACGCGGCGTCCGGCGCGGGCCTGCTCGATGGCCAGCAAGGCGCGCTCGCGCTCTTGCGTGAGGGGCGGCGTATGGATTTCCTTGCCCTCGATGTGCGATGCGATCCAGCGCAGGTACAACTCGTAGGCGACGATGACCTCGCTGTCGCGCAAGGCCTCGATGGCGCGCGGGATGATCATTTCTTCGAAACCGGGGCCTACGGAGACCAGGTTCAATACGCCTTTTTTCTTGACGGCTTCCATCTGCATACTTTCAATGTTTTACAGCTTATCTTCGAATATCCGCCATGCATCGGCATCGTCCACCACGGCCACGGTCACCCCGTCCAGCGCGGTCTTGCCCAGCAACAGACCGCCACGCGGGCTGGCGATCAAGGCCGCCGGTTCGCAGACGCCGTCCACGCCCACATTCTGGCGCACCCACTCCGAGGGCTTGCCGACCCAGGCACGCTGGGCAATCTGCTCGCGGGCAATCACGCGCAGCGGCAAGTCATGGGTGGCGCAAAAGGCCAGCAAGCCCGGCTCTTGCGCCTTGATGTCGATGGTGGCCACTTCGCGCACCTGGGCCAGCGAGGCGCCGGGGCACAGGTCCAGCGCCTGCGAGACGGCCAGCGAAATTTGCTCTGCCGAGGCCAGCTTGCGGCAACCGATGCCCAGCACCAGCGGCTTGACCACTTCCGTGGCGGTCGTCACCACCGACTGCGCCCCCGTCAACTGCGCCACACGATAGGCCAGGCCGTTGGCCCCGCCCTCATGTCCGGCCAGCAAGGCGATGGCAAACCGCGCCACCTCATCGACCACCACCAGCGCCGGATCGCTGTGCTTGTCCTGCGGCAGGCCATCCAGGAAGCGCACGGCAATGCCGGTGGCGCCGATCATGATCCATTGACGATGGCGGCGATAGGCCAGCGCGAACTGCTGCCGCTGCGACAGTCCGCCCTCGGCCTGCAGCCACGGCTGATACAGCTCGCCGCCCAACTTCTGCTGCAGGTACAGGGCCAGCGCCGCCGCCTCGGCACGCACCGGCCACAGGCCCAGTTCAGCCGGGGCAGCAGGCGGATTCATGCGGCGTCCTTGTTCTTCTTGACCACGCGGAAGAGGTGCGTGAAGTCCTTGGAATAGAGACTGGATTCGGCGACCTGCTCCTTGTTCAGGGCGGCACCCACCAGCATCATGGTGGTCAGGTTCCATTCGCCGCGCTTGTTCTCTTCCAGCACCTTGTCGAGCGATCCCTGGTAGATGCGCTGCTCCGGCCATGTGGCGCGATAGACCAGCGTGACGGGGGTCTCAGGCGGATAGTGCAGCAGCAGGTCGTTGACGATCTTCTTCAGGTGCGGGCCGGAGAGGAAGATGCACATGGTGGCACGATGTGCCGCCAGTGAGGCGATTGACTCCGATTCCGGCACCGCCGAAGCACGCCCCGACACCCGCGTCAGGATCACGCTCTGCGACACTTCCGGCTTGGTCAGTTCGGCCGACACCGCCGCTGCGGCAGCGGTGAAGGACGACACGCCCGGCACCACTTCATAGGCCATGCCCAGCGCATCGAGGCGGCGCATCTGTTCGGCAGTCGCGCCATAGATGGCGGGGTCACCCGAATGCAGTCGCACCACGTCGATGCCCTGCTCCTGCGCACGCACGTAGCAGGCTTGCTGCTGCTCCAGATCGAGGGCGGCGGTATCGATGATCTCGGCCTCGGGATGGCAATGCTCCAGCAAGGCGGTCGGCACCAGCGAACCCGCATACAGCACCATGCGCACCTGGCCCAGCAGGCGCGCACCGCGCAGGGTGATGAGGTCGGCCGCACCGGGGCCGGCCCCTACGAAATAAACTTTCATGCATTTCCTTTCGAATTCTCTTGGGGCGCGCGATGGCGCTGCGCCTGGGCCGTCTTGCGGATCAGCAGCACGGCCAGGTAACCGCTCGCCTCTGCCGCATCCAGCGCGGTGAGGTCAGTGGCCAGCACTTCGCCTTCCAGACCGATGCGGCGGGCAAAACCGCAATGCCGGGCGATGCCCATCTCGCGCAGCAAGGCCAGCACCCAGGGCAGGCGCGCGCCTACCTTCATCAACACGACGATGTCATGGCCTTCGATTTCAGTGCGCAGGGTGGCGGCGTCTTCCGGACAGGGCAGGATCAACGTGCGCTCCTTGCCCACCCCCAGCGGCCATTCCAGCGCGGCAGCCGCAGCGGCATAGCTGGTGATGCCGGGCAGCGTCACGCACTCACACCCGGGATACAGGTCACGCACGGCCGCCAGCACATAGCCATAGGTCGAATAGGTCAGCGCATCACCGATGGTGAGATACACCACCTGCAGCCCCTCACGCAGTTGCGCCGCCAGTTGCTGTCCCAGTTGCGCGTAATGTTCCTGCAGGACCTGGCGGTCCGGATCCATGTTGAATTCGATCTCGCACAGGCGGCTGCGGTCGAACTCCACGCCTTCCAGGCATTGCAGGGCCACCGACAAGTCCGCGCCACGCGCACGCGGAATGTAGATCACGTCGGCCGAGCGCAGCGCAGTGAGCGCCGCCAGCGGCAGATAGCCGGCCGGACCGGGGCCGACACCGATCCCCGTAAGACGCCCGCTCATGCGCCCTCTCCCAGCTGCTGTCCATCCAGATCGAACAGCCGCACTGCGATGCGTTCCACCGCCGGCACGCGCGCCTGGGTGAGCGCCGCAATGCGGGCTTCGATCTCGCACCAGAGGCGGCGCGACAACGCGGCATCCTGCTGGCGCACCAGTTCTATGATTGCTTCCACCGTATTGGCTTCCTTCATCTGCTGCAGCAGGCTGGCGTCAAACAAGACACCCTGCCCTGCCGCGTTCATTTCTTCGGCCACGCGGGCCACGCCCTGCATGGCCATGTTGCTCTTGCTGGAGTGCGTATCCCACACCCCATCCAGCACCTTGGCCAGTTTGCCCGGATGCCCCGCCAGCCACAGCAGCGGCAGCGTGCGTCCCTCTTCGGCCAGTGCCTTTTGCGCGAAGTCCAGCGCATCGCCGAGGAAATTGGCGATCTGCACGCTGCGCTTGTCGGGCAGGCCCAGGGCCTGTGCCACGAAGACACGGCCGATCTTGCCCGGCAGGTAGGCCACCGCATCGCCCGGCGCACAGGCGGCCAGGGCCACGCGGATGTAGACCTCGATGGAGGCGATCCACGAGGCCATCGACATCGGTTCAACAATGCCCGATGTGCCCAGGATGGAAATGCCGCCGACGATGCCCAGCTTGGGATTGAAAGTCTTGGGCGCAATCGAGAGACCTTCGCGACAGCCGATGGTGAGGTCGAATCCGCAAGACCCGTCCTCCGGCTGCAGCTCCGCCAGCACCTCCGCCACGGCCGCCCGCATCATCGCACGCGGCACCGGGTTGATGGCCGGCTCACCGACCGCCACGCGCAGGCCGGGCATGGTGGCCGTGCCGACGCCCTCGCCGGCGAAGAAGCGGATCTCTCCCCCGGCATTGCGCCGCACCTGCGCCACAATGGTCGCGCCGTGCGTATTGTCGGGATCATCGCCGCCATCCTTGAGCACTTCCGCCTGGGCGGTATCGGTATCGATCATGCTCACCGACTGGATCGGCACGCTCAGGTAATGCAGGCCATCCGGCAGGCTCACTTCGGTCTGCTGCACCGTCATGCCCGCCAGCAAGCGATACAAGGCCGCACGCACCGCAGCGGTGGCGCAACTGCCGGTACTGCGTCCGCGCCGCAGGCCATTGGGCGCCAGCACGGACAGGTCGTACTCGGCACGCTGCAGCTCGCCGTTAGCCTCTTTCACTGCACGCCTTCGCTCTGCGCTTCCTGCGCGACCAGCCAGGCGATGGCATCGATCATCAGCGCATTGACCACGCTGGCCGCCCAGGGCGAGCCGCCGCGCGTACCGCTGTTGGTGATGCGCGGCACCTGCAGGCAGCGGCGCAGTTCATCCTTGCTCTCGCGCGTGCCGACAAAGCCGACCGGCAAGCCGATCACCAGTTGCGGCCGCCAGCCATGGTCGCGGATCAGGCGCACCGCCTCGGTGATGGCCGTGGGCGCATCACCGATGGCCAGCACCATGTCGTTGCCAAACTTTTGCCAGGCGCGGCGGATTCCGGCGGCCGAACGGGTCATGCCCAGGTTCTGCGCCATCAGGTGCGATTCGGGATCGTGCACGCCGCACCAGGTTTCCACGCCCAGCTGTTCCAGCACGGCGCGCTTGAGGCCGGTCTGCACCATGGTCACATCCGTTACTACCCGCTTGGTGCGCAGCAAGGCCTTCATGCCGGCCTGTACGGCACCGGCGGAAAAATAGATTTCATCGGCCACGGCGAAGTCGCCGCTGGTGTGGACCAGGCGCTGCAAGACCGTCAGGTGATCGGGCGGGAAGCCGCTCCAGTCGCGTCCGGCCTGGATGATCTCCATGCTTTCCGCTTCGATGGGATGGGGCACGTAAGGGGCCGTGCCTGCCGTGGCCGGCGCCAGCTGCTCGCGCGCGGACAGATCACGCACCTGCAGGTGATGCGCACGCTGCGGCTCGCCGACCTGCTGCTCGAAGCCGACGATCTGCACCCGGTACTTGCAGAGCGTGCAGTTCATGGCGGCACGGCCTTCAGCGGCATCGCGCGCGCGTTCCAGCATCACGTCGGCCACGTGCGCATGCACGCCCAGATAGGCGGCCTTGAGCACTTCCACGCCCGGCTCGCGCTGTGCCAGTTCATCGGCAGCAGCGTAGATACGCTTGACCAGCACGCCATCGAAGAGGAAGAACGGCAACACCACCAGACGCTGCCAGCCTTCGCCTGCGGCCTGGGACAAGCCGTCCCGCACCAGCGGCGTGGCCGTGCCCGAGAAGCAGACCTTGACGCCGCCAAAGCCCATGCCTTCCTGCACCATGCGCGCCAGCTTGGCGATCTCGCCATTGGCATCCGGGTCGGTGGTACCACGGCCGACCAGCACCAGGCAGGCGTCCTGGCGATGGATGATTTCTTCCGAACCGGCTTCGGCTTCCACCACGCGCTGCTGTACCAGTTGCAGCAACAGCGGGTGCAAGTCCATGGGCGCACCGAAATGGAAATCAACCTGCGGATAATCGCGGGCCAGTGCCAGCAGTTCGGCCGGCATGTCGTTCTTGGCGTGGCGTGCGCCCAGCAGTACGCCGGGCACCACCGCCACTTCGGTGGCGCCGTCGGCCACGCAGGCAGCGGCCGCTTCCGAGATCGTGGGAGCCGCAAATTCCAGATAGCCATGGCGCACGATGCGGCCCTCGGCGCGATCCCGCACCAGCGCCACCAGTGCCTCGAATTCCCGCAGGGCATCGGGATCGCGGCTGCCGTGGCCGGCGATCACGACGGCCGATTGGCGCGTGGCGCTCATGCCGGGGCTCCCGCTGCCACCTTTTCCGGCGGCGGTTCGATCTGGCTGTCCATGGGCGTCAAGGTGCGGATGAGCATGATGCTCATGTCGCTGAATTCCTTGTCGGCACAATCGGCAAGCTTGCCGTGCCACTCGGCGTCGCCCCGGGTCAGGTTTTCCCAGACTTCCGTGGGATGTTCGGGATTGACGCCCTGTTGCAGCAGGTAAGTCGCAATGTGGCGCGGCATGAAGGAGCGCGCCGCATCCCACGGACAAGGGATGACGATGGCATTGCGCCCGTCGTTCAATACGTTCACCAAGTGGCGCTTGAAGGGCTCCAGGTCGCCGCGCCGGTGGAAGGTGATGAAGGTCGTTTCATCAAAGCACACCCGCGCCCTGGAAGCGAGGATCTGCGCCGAGGAAATGCCGGGCAGGGTTTCCACGCGATGGCCGCAAGCACGCTCCACGCGCTCCAGGTACTGGAAGCCGCTGAAGTGGATATCGCCCATGAAGACCACCACGCAGCGCTTGCCCGCGTGATGCAGGGCGGCGACTTCGTCGAGCTTGGCGACCTGGTCGCGGTAGCCCATCAGCACGACCTGCGCGCTGGCGGGGATGAGGTCCTTGACCACATCGACCACGGCATTGAAGCCGGCCACCACATCGGCATTGCGGATCAGCTCCGCGCCGCGCAGGGTCAGGTAGGAATGGTCGCCGGGTCCGGCACCGATGCAGATGATCATGTGTTTTCCTAGTTCAGCGCGCGCCCAGTTGCGCGCGCACGGTCAACGCCAGGGCGTCGCCGGTCAATTGTTCGAGGGTCAGGCAAGGCGCACCCAGCGCCTCGGCCAACTGGGCCGCACGGCCCAGGCGCAGGTAACCGGCTTCGGTGTCCAGCACCAGGGCTGGTACGCCCTGTGCGGCCAGCGTCTGTGCGGCCTGCAGGGTTTCGGTCCAGGGGTCGCCGCTGCTGCCGGGCAGGCTGACGTTGGCCTTGCCGTCGGAGAGGATCACCAGCAGCGGCGGTGCTTCCTGCGCGCTCTGTTGGGCGGCTTGCTGCAGCACTTGCGCCGCCAGTTGCAGCGCATGCGGCAACGGCGTGCGGCCGCCGGTCGGCAGCTCGCGCAAGCCCTGCTCGGCCAGATCGGCGCTGCGCGTCGGGGCCAGCAGCAATTGTGCCTGCTCGCCACGGAAGGCGATCACGGCCAGTTGGTCACGGCGCTGATAAGCATCGGTCAGCAGCGCAAGCACCGCGCCCTTGACCGCTTCCATGCGCCGTTGTGCGGCCATGGAGCCGGAGGCATCGACCACGAAGACGATCAGGTTGGCACCGCGCCCGCTGCGGACCTGGCGATGCAGGTCATCACGCGTGACGGTGAGGGGCCCATCCGTCTCGCCCGCCAGCGCGCCGCGCACGGCGGCACTGCGCAGGGTGGCACCGATGGCCAAGCGGTCAGGATTCGCATCGGGCACGGCGCGCACGGCGTTGCCCCGGTTGGCATCGGCGACTGCGCTGCGGCGGCCGCTGGCTGCATTGGCGGCGGCTTGCGGCGTGGCAGCCACACTGATTCTGCGGGCCGTACCCGCTGCGGCAACGGCGAAGGTCTGTTGTCCGCCCTCGCCTTCCTGCTCCTGTTCCTGTTCCTGCTGCGGCTCATCGGAAGGAGCTGTCTCTGCCGCTTCCTCGCCCGGAGCGTCGCCGTGCCCGGCTTGCGGCGGCGGCGGCTCGGGCTGGCGCGCCTGGTCGACCAGGTCGTCCAGCTTGTCCTCGTCCATGCCGGTCTGCTCGAAGGGCTTGCGGCGGCGGCGATGCGGCAGGACCAGCAAGGCGGCCTCGCGTACGTCGTCGGGCGTAACCCGCGTGCGGGCCTGCAGGGCGGCGATGGCGCGCGCGGTCTTGTGCATGACGATGTCGGCGCGCAGGCTGGCCACCTCAAACTCGCAGCAGAGATGGCTGATCAGCTCCAGCATGGCATCGTCCAGCACCACGTCCGGCAGCAGGCGCTGGGCCTCGGCCACCTGCGCGAGCAAGGCGTCCTGCTGCGGCTGCCAGCGCTGCGCAAAGGCGGCGGGATCAGTCTCGAAGGCAATGCGTCGGCGTACCACCTCGGCGCGCACGGTTTTGTCGGTCGGTGCGCTCACTTCCACCATGAGCCCGAAGCGGTCCAGCAATTGCGGCCGCAAATCGCCCTCTTCCAGGTTCATGGTGCCGATCAGCGTGAAGCGCGCCGGATGACTGACGGAGATGCCCTCGCGCTGCACTGAATTGACGCCCATGGCGGCCACATCGAGCAGCACATCGACCAGGTGGTCGGCCAGCAAATTGACTTCATCGATGTAGAGGATGCCGCGATGGGCCGCCGCCAGCAGGCCGGGCTGGAACGCGCGCTGGCCGCCCTGCAGCGCCTGCTGCAGGTCCAGCGAACCGAGCACGCGGTCTTCGGTGGCGCCAAGTGGCAAGGTCACGAAGGGTACGGTGTCCTGATGCTGTACCGGGTCTGTATTGCAAACTGTACAGGCACTGGCCGGCTGGCCTGGCGCGCAGTGGAAAGCGCAGCCCGCGCTCAGGGTGATCGGCGGCAGCACCTGGGTCAGGCCACGGGCGGCCGTACTCTTGGCCGTGCCCTTGTCGCCGCGCACCAGCACTCCGCCGATGCCGGGATCGACCGCACACAGCAGCAGCGCCTGCTTCAGCAGCGGCTGGCCGACAATGGCCGCGAAGGGATAGGCATTGAAGGCCGTCATTGCATGTCCTTGGTATGTTCACTGCCGCGCACGGTTTCACCGCGTGCTTCCAGCAGGGCTTCACTGTGCAGGTAGAGTGAGCGCAACTGTTCGATGGTCTGTACCGCTGGTGTCTGCCACATGCCACGGCTGGCGGCTTCCAGCAGGCGCTCGGCGATGGCGTTCTGGGCCCAGGGGTTGGCCTGTTCCAGGAACTCGCGCATGGCCGGATCGAAACCATAGGTCTCGGCCAGTTGCTGGTACATCCAGTCTTCCATCACTTGCGCGGTGGCATCGTAGCCGAACAGGTAATCGACGGTAGCCGTCAGTTCCAGGCCGCCCTTGTAGCCATGGCGGCGGATGCTGGCCAGCCACTTGGGATTGACCACGCGGGCGCGGAAGACGCGCAAGGTTTCTTCCTTCAGGTCGCGCACGGCGGCGCGCTGCGGGTCGTGGCTGTCACCGAAATAGTGGCGCGGCTGTTGGCCGGACAAGGCGCGGATGGTGGCGATCATGCCGCCGTGGTACTGCAGGTAGTCGTCGCTGTCGAAGATGTCGTGTTCGCGGTTGTCCTGGTTGTGCAAGGCCACCTGCACGCCCGAGAGACGCTGGCGGAAGGCCTCGCGCTGGTCCGCGCCCTGCACCTTGCGGCCGTAGGCGTAGCCGCCCCAGTTGATGTAGGCCTCGGCGAAATCGGCCTGGTCCTGCCAGTTCTTTTCCTGGATCAGGGGCAGGATGCCGGCACCGTAGCTGCCCGGCTTGGCCCCGAAGACGCGATAGGAGGCCTGCGCCGCCGCCTCGGCCTGGCCCAGTCCGCCCTGCATGGCCTGCTGCAGATCGCGCAGGTAATGCTTGCGCACGAAGTTCAGGTGGTCTGGCTCGTCGGCGGCGATGGCCAGTTGCACGGCATCGTCGATCAGTTCGATGAGCTGCGGGAAGGCATCGCGGAAGAAGCCGCTGATGCGCGTGGTCACGTCGATGCGCGGACGCTGCAGTTGCTCCAGCGGGATCAGTTCGACACCGGCCACCTGCCGGTTGCCCTCGCGCCAGACCGGCTGCGCACCCATCAATGACAGGATCTGCGCCACATCGTCGCCGTGGGTACGCATGGCGCTGGTGCCCCAGATGCTGATGGCGACGCTCTCGGGATAGTCGCCGCTCTCGCGGTGATGACGCTCCAGCACTTCGCGCGCCAGTTGCTGGCCCACGCGCCAGGCCGATTGCGAGGGCACGCTGCGCGGATCGACCGAGTAAAAATTGCGCCCGGTCGGCAGAATATGCGCCATGCCGCGCGTGGGCGAACCGCTGGGCCCGGCCGGAATGTAGCCGCCGCGCAGGCCGTTGAGCAGGTTGCTGATTTCTTCATCGGTGCGCTGCAGGCGCGGTACCAGCTGCTCGCAGGCGAAGCTGAGGATGCGGCGCACGGCGCCGGTGTCGGTAGCCTTGATGGCAGCAGCCGGTGCTGCGCGCTTGAGCGGCGCGGCCGGTCGCGCCATGGCGCGCATGCCGCCGAGCACGCTACCCGCACTTTTTTGCAGGGTCGGTTGCAGGCGCGGTTTTTCTTCGGCCGGGGCGCTGAACAACGGCGCGAACAAGGTCTGGATCACGCCCTCGATGGACTGCACTGCAAAGCCTTGCTGCTGCAGGGCCTGCATCAGCGACAGGCACAGCGCATCGATGGCTTCGAGCGCATCGGCGCGGGTGACAATGGCACGTCCGGCCGTGCGAGCCAAGGCATCGTCGATGTTGAGGCGGCGGCCCTTGTGTTCCAGCAGCATGTCCAGCGACAGGCCGAAGAGCCGCGCCACTTCTTCCTGCAGGCCCGGCAGGTCCTGGTTGGGCAGGCGCGTCAGGGCCACCAGCATGTCCGGCAGTTGCTGCGCATCGGGCATGCGGCCGAGGATGTGCAGGCCGTCGCGGATCTGGGCGGCGCCCAGTTCGCACAGGTAGCCGTCGAGGTCCTCGATCAGGTGCGCCACACCGGCGCCATCCAGTTCGCTCAGCGCGTGCGGCAGCGCGCCGTCGTCGTGCGCGTGGTCATGGTCGTGATGATGGTGATGGTCATCGTGATGATGATGATGTCCGTGATGATGGTGATGCCCATGGTCGTGCCCGTGCTCATGGTCATGATCGTGGTCATGATGCAGCAGCTTGTATTGCAGGTCCGTATCCAGATTGGTCTGCCGCACCAGCTCCCAGATCTGCTGCTGCAGCAGTGGCAGCTTGGCCGGATCAAGCACCTCGACCTGGTAATACTCGTCCACCAGCTGCGTGAGCTGGGCCAGCGCGCCGTAGCTGTCGGCGGTGGTCATGGGCGGCGTCAGGTGGTCCACCACCACGGCATGGGCGCGGCGCTTGGCCTGCGAGCCTTCGCCGGGATCATTGATGATGAAGGGATAGAACAGCGGTACGTCGCCCAGCAAGGCGTCCGGGAAGCATTCTTCAGACAGGCCCACGCCCTTGCCCGGCAACCACTCGAGGGTGCCGTGCTTGCCGACGTGGACGATGGCATCCGCGCCCCATTCTTCATCCAGCCAGCGGTACAGCGCATAGTAGTGATGCGTGGGCGGCAGGTCAGGCTGGTGATAGATGGCGTCCGGATCCATGCCGTAGCCACGCGGCGGCTGCAGGGCTACGAAGGCATTGCCCAAGTCAAGGCCGGCAATGACCAGGTGCTGGTCGTGCACGTAAGCCTCGCCGGGCGCGGCGCCCCATTGGCGCTGCATCCTGGCCTGCAAGGCGACGGGCAAGGCGGCGAACCATTGCGCATAGCGCGCCGCCGGAATGCGTGCGGCAGCACGGCGCAGTTGGTCTTCGGTGAGCAGGATATCGTCGTAGGAGCAGCGGTCCACCAGTTCGTGGATGAGTGCAGTACCGGTGTCGGGCAGATCGCCGATGGCATAGCCATCTGCTGCCAGGGCGCGCAGTACGGCCATGAGCGACTCGGGCGCATCCAGCCCCACGGCATTGCCGATCTGCGCGGCCTTGCTGCTGGAATTGGTGAAGATGAAGGCGATGCGCTTTTCTGCATTGGGCGTGCAGCGCAGGCGCACCAGCCGCTGCGCCAGCCCGGCGATGCGGCGCACGCGGTCCGGCAGGGCCTGGTACTGCACCACGCCCGCCTCACTGGTGTGCTTGAAGGACAGCGGCACCCCGATGATGCGGCCGTCGAATTCGGGCAGGACCACGTTCATGGCCGCATCCAGCGGATTCATGCCGCGCGTGGAATGCTGCCACTGGTCCTGCGTCATGCTGCTGGTGATGGCCTGCAGCACCGGGCGGTTCAACTGTTCCAGCACCGAGACCGACCAGCCCGCCGGCGTGATGCCGCCGGCCGTAATCTCGCCCATGGCGAAGCTGGTGGTGTTGATGATGAGATCGACCCGGCCCTCGGCGAAATACGTCAGCGCAGGCGGCAGTGCCGCCCCACTGGCGGCCGACACCCGCAGCGAGGACGTGAAGACCGGCAGCACATCCATGCCGCGCGCCTCCAGTGCTGCCACCAGCGCATCGATGAAGGCGGTATTGCCCGATAGCCAGTGTGCCCGGTAGAAGATGATGCCCACCGCCGGCTTGCCCGCCGGGGCCTGTGCGCGCAGGGCCAGCCAGTCGTCGAGGCGGGCGTCCTGTTCCAGGTCGGGATGGTAGAGGCCGTGTTCCGGCAAGGCTTGCGCGGGCTCGTAACCGTAGCCGCTCAGCAGCAGGCGATCCGACAGGCAGCGCAGCAGCTGCGCCAGGTTGACGCTGCCGCCGCCGTTGAAATACGCCAGCGCCTGCTGTTGCACGTGCGGTGCAGCAGTGGAAGCAGCGGCCAGTTCGGCATCGGGCTCGCCGGTGCCGGACAGCACGATCAGGTGCCGTCCTTCGGCGCGCGCAGCGCGCAGCAATTCAGGAAAACCGGCCACTGCACCCAGCCGTCCGAGTACGCGTAGCACGATCACTTGCGCGCTGGCCAGCTCCGCGCGCAGCAGGGTCGCCAGCGTGCGCAGCGGCTGGCCCTGCTCATCGGTGCCGGATTGCAGGGCTTGCAGGTCGTAGCCCGCCACGGTGGGAAAATCCGCCGGCAACTGCGCGCGAGCGGCAGCCAGCAGCGCCAGGTCGGTCGGGGCGTGCGTCAACAGGACGATGCGGGCCATGGGTTCATGCATCGGAGACCTCCGCTTCCGGCAGCACATCACCGGTGCCCAGGCGATGGAAGATGAGGTCGCTCACTTCGCGCCCGCCTTCCAGGTGCTCCACCACCACGCGCTCGATGGCGGCGGCATCCTCGCAGCGATACCACACGCCCTCGGGATAGACCACCACCACCGGGGCCTGCGCCTTGCAGGCCACCATGCAGTGGGTACGGGTGCGCTTGACGCGCAGCTCGGGGCGGGCGTCGATCTGTTCGCCCAGTACGCCGAACATGGCTTCGGCCAGCACGCCGTTTTCGGTACAACGCGGACCCACGCACATGAGCACGTGACGATGATGAGTTCTCATGGCTTTGATGCTTTACTTTCCCCGGCGCAGCAACGCCGGACAGGGGCCCGTCAAGGCCGGCCCATCAGCCGAAGCGGCGATAGAAGAAACCGGTCAGCCCGCCCAGGGCCAGCCAGAACACCGCATTGGCTGCCGCCGTGGCGCGGATGAAGGCATGGGCCAGTTCTTCCGGAGCCACGCTGCCGTGCACTTCCGGCTGCGGTGCGCCGATGAAGTGCGGCACCACCAGCAGCATGACGCCCACCAGCTTCCAAGGCCAGCCACGGGTGAAGACGAACAAGCCCAGGCTGGCCGCCGTCATGGCGGCGGTCATCACCCACCACAGCTGGCGGGCCTGCAGCGGTGCGGCCAGCGTGCCCGGCACTTCCGGCGGCAGACCCAAGGAGGGTGCGACAAAGAACACGCCATAACCGGCCAGGCCCCACAACAGGCCGCTGCGCCAGCTGATCTGGCGTCCGCTCAGGGCAAAGGCCGCCACCAGCATCAAGGCGAAACCGACCGCCATGCTCACGTTGGCCAGCACGGTATAGCCGGTGCGCTCGGCGCCATCAGCCGGCTCCCAGGCACTGGCGTCATGCGCATGTTCGTGTTCATGGGCGTTCGCATGAGAGTGCTCGTGCGCAGCCGCATGGGCGGCGGCTTCGTGAGCATGGCCATCGGCTGCGGGGGCCGCAGATTCACCGGCCTTTTCATATTCCTCGGCCTTGAGGATGATCTTTTCGACCTGGAATTGCTGCACGCCCGACAGCAGCACGCCCGACAAGGCGCCTGCCACCACTACTGCCGACGCCATGCGCCGGAACACGGTCCAGTTCATCGTCCGCTCCTCAGTGGCAGGGGAAACCGGCCGAGTGGCGGCCATCGTGGGCGGCATTGTGCAGCTCCACCTTGGAGGCGAAGCCAGCGCCGTAGATCAGCGCCACGCCCAGCGCGAAGGCCAGCAGCGAGGGCGCGATGCGGTCGCGCCAGACCTGGCTGCCGGTGCGGCTGGAAGAGGAAGAATCAGCGGTGTGACGGGTGTTGAGACCGGAGGGAGTGGACATGCGCTTTCCTTGGCAGGTGGATGAAACGAAGGAAGCCACACGGCAAGCGCCCAAGCACAATCCCGCCGTCGGCTGACGGCGCCGGTTCACACCAGCGGGAAATGATGGAAGCTTTCCGCATGATCGCCCTCCGCGATGCATTCAAGAACTTGCCTCGGGCCGGTCTCCGGGCTGGCGAGGGGAAGCCTGGGGCTTCGGGACAGGCGCCTTCCCATGCGCGGGGCACAGTGGCGTAGTGCGTGTCCTTCCTCGCTTACCGTTGCGGGGGCAGCGCCGGCTTTGGCCCGATGCTGTGGCACCGGCCGCACCGGCTTCCCGTTTCAATCCCGGGCGCGGCTGCGCACGGAATACCAGAAGCAATGCTAAGGGGCGAAGTATAAAGGCGAGGACAGGCTTGGGCAACCTGCATTGTCACGGATCGGAGGCAGGCAGTCGGCCGGAAACGGCCTCAGCGGGGCAAGCCGGCCGGCGCAGCTTGCGCCGGCGAGGAGGACGAAGGGGATGGCAAAGCAGGTAACTGCGGCAAGGCGGGAGAAGCTGCCAGTTTGTAGTACAGGCTCATTTCCACGCCCATGCGCATGGGAATGCGGGCAACATAGGCCGAGCGCTGGCGGTTGCGGCCGCCCTGCCCGTGCACTTCCATCAGGCACAGGTAGCGCTCGCCCAGGTAGCCCAGCATGGCAAAGGAGGCTTTCTGCGGGCGCTCCAGCCGGGCCGGGGCGTCCGGCGCCAGGCCGACCGCACGGTCGAGGTAGCCGCGGTGCGAGTTGACGAAGAGATAGTCGCGTCCGGGCGGCTTGCCGCTGGCGTAGCCGATCCGCAGCATGCGGTTGTCGCCATCCGGCAGATACAGCCGGTAAGGCGAGGCGGGACCACCCTCCATAACCTCCACCCGCCCCGCCACGGGATCGATGCTGACCGCGCTCAAGGGAATCCGGTCGACGGCCAGGCAGCTGTCCAGCACCTCTCCGGGCGGCGCAGGCGGACCCGGCAGTGCCGCGAAGCAGACAAAGAGCAGAATCAGCGGCAGACAGCGCAATGCGCTTGCCTTCCAGGGACGGACAAGGGCAAGGAAGCGATTCATGGACAGCTCCTTCTACAGGCGGCAGGTCAGGACGGGAAAGCTCGGCGACACTCTTGTCAGCCATGGTTGCAGAAGGATCAGGCCGTGAATATCAGAAAACTCTCAATGCACGGCAGGAAGTCACTTCTGGCCGGCAATCAGGTCCAGCGCGATGAAGTGCCATTGCGCCGATTCGGCGTCATACAGGGCAAGCTGGTTGATCGGCTGCCCCGGCAGCGCCTTGCCTGGCACCCGCAACAGGGCGCGCTCGGCATGGCGGTGGCATTCTTGCGCGGACAAGGCCAGCAGGCGGGCATGGGTCTCGGCATGGGCGAAGAGTCCGGCGCATTCCCACAGCCGGGCATAGCCAGCCAGATCGGCGTGGCCGATCGCCAGGGGGATGGTGTCTGTCATTGCAGACACATGGGCCACGCTGGCCGACGAAATCCGGACCGGCCCGCCCTGTGCACGCACCGCCAGGTGTCCGTCTTGCGCCCCCCAGGCCAGATGCAGGCAGACCGGCAGGCGGCCTTGGTGGCGCTTGAGCAGATCGTCGGGCGAGAAGGCCGAGACCGGCAAGACCGCATAGCGTCCCGGCGGCAAGTCCTGCCAGAGCGCGTCGATGCTGGCTTCCAGTGGGGAGAAATACAGCACCATGGCCTCGCAGCCTGCGGCCTCACCGCTTGCCACCGGTTCGCACAGTACCTGCTGTGGCGCGGCACTGCCGGCCCCATGCCGCACCAGCACGTACAGGGGCAGCGCGGCCTGCACCACATGACGGCGCGCAGGCGGAAACCCGGAAGGCTGCGGGGGATAGGGAAACACGGCGCCACTCCTTGTGCGACCACAGCGAGCGGGCGGAGGGCGATGCTGGCTCCAGGGACCCATTGCGGCCAAAAAAGCCGAATGTTTCCACAAATGCAAGCGGAGTTGAACCGGAAAAGTCTCAATCAGCGCAGGAGAATGAGGCGAGATTTTTCAGCCGGATGCACCCTGGATAGGGCTGGTTTGATGCCGAAATGAAGGAAAAAGAGGCAGCGCGGCGCTGGGCCGCGAGGGACGGGGGAAGCCGACGACAGGCCATTTTGCAGATACGAAGAAAATGGCTCCACGCGCGGCCTCGGCCACCCCTGGAGCCATCCGGCAAGACAAGCCTGCCGGGATCACAACATGCTTACATCCGCAACGGTTTGTCCGAGGGCAGAGGATTGGTCGGCGGATCCTCCACCGGTACCGGCTCATCATCCGGCAGCGTTGGGGGTGGCACGTTCGGTTCGTTGACGGGCGGTATTTCCTGGGGGGTGTGCAAGCTCAGGTTCAAACGGGCCTCCTGCGGGACGGCAATCGGGATCACTGCATAGCCACGCGCATCAGCGATGGCCGGCCATCGGGTTCTGGTGCGGAATCGGGTCCTGGGGCGGGGTCGGATCCAGGGGCGGGACTTCCACCGGCGGGGTATCCTGGGGCTTGTGCATGGCGTTCTCCTGAGGGGGTGAAGGGTTGGATACCGGCTGGCCCGAAGGGGCCAGCAAGTCGTCATCGATATTGGCCAGGGGGTCTTCGGTCCCGTCCGGCTCTACCACATGGCCCGGGTCGGCCACGATGTGGTCAGGTGCGCTATTTCCCTGCGCTGCGTGCGGCGTGCCGGGCGGACGCAGCAGGGCGGCCCCTGCAGCCTGCGCGGAAGGCGGACGGCGTGGCGATGAGGGATCCGGTTGCGACGGGTCCATGGCAGTCCTCCTGGCGAGTGAATCAATGCCTCATCTTACGAAGCCCCTGCCCTGCCCTCAGCCAGACATCGGCCCATTTGCCTGTAGGAAGTCGCGAAAAAAAACGCCGCCAGCCCAAGGGGCGGCGGCGTTCTCCACGCGGATGGCTGCGACGCTTCAGCTCGACTTCAGCGCGCGCGTCACGATCTCCTGGGCCTCGGCAAAGATGCGCTCCAGATGCGCCTCGTCGCGGAAGCTCTCGCCGTAGATCTTGTAGATGCTCTCGGTGCCCGATGGGCGCGCTGCAAACCAGCCATTGTCGGTGACGATCTTCAGGCCGCCAAAGGCCTTGCCGTTGGCGGGCGCCGTGGTCATCACTTCGCGGATGGTTTCACCGGCCAGCTCGGTGGAGCTCACATCCTCCGGCGAGAGCTTGGACAGGCGGGCCTTCTGCTCAGGTGTAGCCGCCGCTTCCTTGCGGCCATTGACAGGCGCACCCAGTTGCCGGGTCAAATCCTGGTATATCTTGCCGGGATCGTTGCCGGTACGCGCAGTCATCTCGGCGGCCAGCAAGGCGGCGGTGATGCCGTCCTTGTCGGTGCTCCAGGGCTGGCCATCGAAACGCACGAAGGAAGCGCCGGCGCTTTCCTCGCAGCCGAAGGCCAGGCTGCCGTCATACAAGCCATCGACGAACCACTTGAAGCCCACCGGCATCTCCAGCAGCTTGCGCCCCAGGTGGTCGGCCACGCGGTTGATCATCTGGCTCGACACCAGGGTCTTGCCTACGGCCGCATCGGCGCGCCAGGCGGGGCGATGGCGGAACAGGTAATACGCCGCCACAGACAGGTAGTCGTTGGCCGGCAGCAGCCCGGTGCTCTTGGCGACGATGCCGTGGCGGTCATGGTCGGTATCGCAGGCCATGGCCACGTCGAAGCGATCCTTCAGGGCGATCAGCTCGCTCATGGCATAGGGCGAGGACGGATCCATGCGGATCTGCGCGTCCCAGTCCAGCGGCACGAAGCGGAAGCTGGCATCGACCTCGGTGTTGACCACTTCCAGGTTGAGCTTGTAGCGATCGGCGATGGCCGACCAGTAATGCAGGCCGGCGCCGCCCATCGGGTCCACGCCGATCTTCACGTTGGCCGCCGAAATGGCGCCCAGGTCGATGATGTTGGGCAGGTCGCCGACGTAATTGTCCAGATAATCGTAGCGGCGCGTGGTCTCGGCCTTCAAGGCCTTCTCGAAGCCGATGCGGCGCACGCCTTCGAGCTTGTGCTCCAGATAGCCATTGGCGCGCTTCTCGATCCAGCTGGTGACGTTGGAATCCGACGGGCCGCCATTGGGCATGTTGTACTTGAAGCCGCCATTGTCGGGCGGATTGTGCGAGGGCGTGACCACGATGCCGTCGGCCAGCTTGTCGCGGTGCACGCGGTTGTGGGTGAGGATGGCGTGCGAGACGGCCGGCGTGGGCGCATAGGGGCTGCCCTCGGCCAGCATGGTCACCACCTCGTTGGCGGCCAGCACTTCCAGCGCGCTGTGCCAGGCCGGTTCCGACAAGGCATGGGTATCGATGCCCAGGAACAGCGGCCCCTTGAAACCCTGCTCCTTGCGGTAATCGCAGATGGCCTGGGTGATGGCCAGCACGTGCCATTCGTTGAAGCTGTGGGCATTGGCGTTGCCACGATGGCCGGAGGTGCCGAAGGCCACCCGGTGGCCCGCCTCGGCCACATCGGGACGCAGGCTGTAGTAGTTCGACAGCAGCACCGGCAGGTTCACCAGGGCGGAAGGCGCGGCACGCTTGCCGGCGAGGGGATTGACGCTACTCATGATGTCTTTTCTGGATGAAGGATTACCTGAGGAAACGAAGGCGCAAGCCAGCGGCGCGTCCCTTCGCAACTTGATTTTTTACTAACGTCACAACTATTGTAACGCGCGGATGGCGCGCTGCAGCATCACTATGAACATTCTTGCAGGAGTCTTGCCGCAGATCACGATTCATGGGCTTTGCCGGGCAGGGCCAGCGCCACTGGCGCTGCCGCATGAAGCATGATGCCGAAAAGCAAAACGCGTCCGGGCGCAAGCACGGACGCATTCATTGAGGCTTCACACCGGCCGGGGGGACCCCGGCCGGATGCTGTCCCGGTCAGGCACGCCGGAAGGCACGCACGATCACCAGCAAGACGATCGCGCCCAAGGTAGCCGTGATGATGGAGGCCAGGATGCCGCCGCCCACGGCGATGCCCAACAGGCCCGCCAGCCAGCCGCCGATGACGGCGCCGACGATACCGATCAGGATGTCGGCCAGCAAGCCGAAGCCGCCGCCCTTGACCAGCACACCGGCCAGCCAGCCGGCAACGGCACCAATGATCAGCCATGCGATGAGTCCGTGTTCCATGATGTTCCCTTTCAATCGTTCTGTCGTTCTTGGGTTGATGTCGGAATCCGCCGGGCGGCTTCCTCTTCTCTGCAAGCGCTCGGCGCAACAGATGAGGTGATGATAGAAAAACGCGTCCGCGCCAGGTATCGGACAGCGGCCCATTCCCCTGTAGGACAAGCCCGCCATGTACGCCTTTCGAGCCCGTACGAGGCCTCAGGCACGGGGTTGACCGTGGGCAGATGCGGGCACTGAAGAGTCTTCCTCTTTTCCTACACAGCAAAAGGCGGCATTCCTATAGAGAGGAAGCGAGAGTTTTCTTAATCTTGCTCCCCATAGGCGCAGTGCAGCATGCAATCGTTTGCCGCAGCCGGCGCCAGTAGCGCCATAGCGCATTTGCCAGCCCGATATTCCGAGAGAGCAGCCGATCATGTCCGCCATTCAAACCAGTGCCAACCCGTCGCCCGTCTTCGCCAACGCCTTCGCGCTCAATGCGTTCGGGCCCGCGCCGCAAGCGGCCGGTGGCGCCGACCTGGCCGAACACTATGCACGCTATGCCCGCGAATCGGCTGAGATGCTGCACCAGATTTCGGTGAAGGCGCCACAGCTAGCGTCGGTCCTGGACCAGCTCAATGAAGGCAGCCTGCCGCAGCGCATCGAACTGGTGGATGAGCAGGCTCTACCGGTGGCGCAAGAGCCGCGCCACCCGCCGCGCATCTCGCTGCTGGAAACGGCAGCCCATGCACTGAGCCATGCTTTTCCCGGCGTAGCGCCCTTGTTCCAGGGCGGCCGCGCGTTTTTGCAAATGAAAATGATCAAGAACAACAGACAGGCGTGAGCAGCACCAGCAAGCCTGCATTGTGTGCATGAGGGTGTCACGCCCTTGACTCAACCAAACCTGGACTTACCATGAAAAAAATCACCAAAGCCGTTTTCCCCGTCGCTGGCCTCGGCAGCCGCTTTCTTCCCGCCACCAAGGCACAGCCCAAGGAAATGCTGCCCATCGTCGACAAGCCGCTGATCCAGTACGCTGTCGAAGAAGCCGTGGAAGCGGGCATCACCGAGATGATTTTCATCACCGGCCGCAACAAGCGCGCCATCGAAGACCACTTCGACAAGGCCTATGAGCTGGAATCCGAACTGGAAGCGGCCGGCAAGGTGAAGCTGCTGGAGACCATCCGCAACGTCATCCCCAAGCACATCAACTGCGTCTACGTGCGCCAGGCTGAACCCCTGGGCCTGGGCCACGCCGTGCTGCTGGCCAAGCCGCTGGTGGGCGACGAGCCCTTCGCCGTGCTGCTGGCGGACGATTTCATGGATGCTGCGCCCGGCCAGAAGAACGTGATGGCACAGATGACCGAACTCTACGAACGCGAAGGCAAGAGTCTCCTGGCCGTGCAGGACGTGCCGCGTCCGGAAACCCGCCAGTACGGCATCGTCAGCGGCACTGCCCACGGCGAACGTACCGAACTGCTCAGCGGCATCGTCGAAAAGCCGTCCCCGGAAGACGCACCGTCGACCCTGGCCGTGGTGGGTCGCTACGTGCTGACCCCGGCCATCTTCGAGCGCCTGGAAAATATCGGCACCGGTGCCGGTGGCGAGATCCAGCTGACCGACGCCATCTCGGCCCTGCTGGAACAGGAACAGATCCTGGCTTATCGCTACGAAGGCCAGCGTTTCGATTGCGGCTCCAAGCTGGGCTACCTGAAGGCAGCGGTGGCGATGGGCTTCAAGCACAAGGAAGTGGGCACCGGTTTCGCCCAGTTCCTGCAGGAATTCACCAGCCAAAACGATCTGGCGCAGGCCGCCCAGCCCAAGGGCCCGGCGACCGTCACGCCGCTGAAGACCGCAGCCGGCAACCAGCCGGCCGGCACTCCGGTCTCCAACGACACATTGCCAGCCGTCGCCAACAGCATCATGTAAGTCCCCGGTAGAGAGCGTTGTTGATTGCAGTCCGTCCGCAAGGCCGGGCTGCTTTTTTTTGTGCTGCCAAGCCTCGTATAAATTGTTTTGACCTTTGTCACAGAGTTTTAACCTGGACTTGCTAGCATCGCGGCCATGAATCTGGAGAAGTTCATTTCGCCCGGGACAAGTACTACGCCGCAATCGGGGCCAAGCGCGTATGCTGAGGCCACCGCACCCGCCTGAAAACGTTTGCAACATCGAAATACGACGATGAAATCGTTGCCAGGCGGCAGGAATGTTGCGGCAAAGGCGCAAAAAATATATATTGTTTATATCAATTTTCAGAGGAGCGTTCATGGCCACCAGAGTTCAAGCCGCAGCAGCAGCAACCGAAACCAAGAAACCTGTCGCCAAGGCGGCAGCCCCCAAGCCCGCCGCGGTGAAGAAACCTGCCGTCAAGCCCGCCACCCGTGCAGCCGCCAAGCCCGCTGCCGCACCGGCCACCGAAAAGAAGGTCGAGAAGGTCGCCAAGCCCGAGAAGGCAGACAAGCCGGTCAAGGCCGAGAAGGTAGAAAAAATCGAGAAGGCCCCCAAGGCCAAGAAGGTCAAGCAAGTGCGCGACAGCTTCACCATGCCCGAGAACGAATACGCCGTGCTGGCCCAGGTCAAGAAGACCTGCCTGAAGTCTGGCGTGGAGATCAAGAAGAGCGATCTGCTGCGTATCGGCGTGTCGCTGATCAAGAACCTGAAGATCACCGAATTGAAGGACATCCTCGGCAGCCTGACTCCGCTGAAGGTCGGCCGCCCCAAGAAGTAAGCAGGCCGCAGGCAAGTCCTGCCGTTGCCATCCAATGCCGCCCGGTTCACGCCGGGCGGCATTGTTTTTGGGGCTGCCCCTCAGTTCTTCTCGGAATGGCCCATGCTGCGGATGACGCGCCAGCGCCCCTGGCTGACCTGGTAAAGAGTGAAAACCGGATCACGCAGGTTGCCTTGCGCATCGAAGGCGATATTGCCGGAGATGCCCTTGTAGCGAATCCGGTGCAGGCTCGCCGTGACCTTGGCCGGCTCCACCGAATCGGCCTCGCGCATGGCAGCGACGATCACGCGCACGGCGTCGTAGGCAAAGGGAGCGTAAAGATAGATGTCGTCACGGTAGCGCGCCTTCCAGGCCTGCTCGAAATGGGTCCATTGCGGTCCCTTGTAGGAAGGCAGGCCCGGCTCGACGACGCTCACGCCCTCGCCGGCCGCACCGGCCAGTTTGAGAAAGGTCGGGCCGACCACGCCACCGATGCCAACCAGCCGCGCGCGGACCTGCAGTCGCCGCATGTCCTGCACCAGTTGTGCGGCCTGGGCATCGAGCCCGGCGAAGAACACCACATCCGGATCGCTGTCACGAATGGCGCGCAGGATGCTGTTGAAATCCGAGGTCTTGCTGCTCACCGCATAGCGTGCCCCCACCCTGCCCTGCAAGGCCTTGACCGACTTGACGAATTCATCAGCATAGGTAGTGCCGAAAACGGTGCTGTCATCGATGACCGCGATGTTGCCGGCCTTGAGGTCGCGCACCACGTAGTCGGCCGTCAGCCGCGCTCCTTCTCCATCGTGTGGCACGATGCGAAAGGCGCTGGCGTCGCCCTGCTGCGTATAGGCCGGTGCCGTCACTGCAGGTGCCACGTGGGGGATGCCGGCGGCGGCATAGATGCGCGCGGCAGGAATGCCCACCCCGCTGTTCCAGTGGCCGACCACGGCGGCCACCCGGCTCTTGACGAAGTAGTCGGCGATCAGCTCGCCGGTGCGCGGGTCGGCCCGGTCGTCCTGAGGCAGCAGCTTGAAGAGCACCGGCTCGCCGGCGATGACGGGCTTGCCGCTGTTGATGTCGTCCACCGCCAGCTGAGCGGCGCGCTCCAGGGCCACCCCGGTACTGCCGGACAGGCCGCTCATGGGCGCGGCCAGGCCAATCAACACGGTGCGGGGCTCGGCACTGGCGCGGCCCATCATGAAACTGCCACCTGCCCCCAGCAGGGCCAGGGCGAACAGGAGCGGTCTACGTAATGCCTTGATCATCTTCTTCCTTGCGGTACTACCGGCTTGTGGCTTGATGTTGCATTGATGTTGATTTGACGGCGCCTTGGCGGACGCTCTCAGAAGTTCAGTTCCCAGTGGACCGGCTGCCCGGCCTCGATTACGCCACCCTCCCCGCCGATGACGATGGCGTTCTGGCCAAAGGTCAAACCGCCGCCCACCCGCGCATTGGCGCGATAGGTAGCCAGGGTGTCCAGCGGTTCATCGGGCCATTGCGGATCGCGCTGGCCACTGCGCTGGTCGACGCCAGGGATGGGACATCTGGCACAAGGCTTCACCAGCTTCAACTCCACCGCATCCTCGCCACTGCCCAGGCGCAGGGTATCGATGAAGTCTTCTTCATAGGCCTCCCAACCGGCGATCACCAGGTTCGGGCGGAAGCGATCCATGGGCAGGGCCGGTGCGCCCTTGGCCGCGAGCCGGGCGTTGAGGTCATCCAGCGAGGCCTGGCCGATCACCAGCAGCGGGTAGCCATCGGAGAACTGCGTAGTGGCACGATACTGGCCGGTCCAGCGGGTACTGCAGGTACGCGTCACGGCCGGGTTGAAGCGGACCAGCCGGGCGTCCTCCTGCAGGTAATGCGAGAACCATGCCCGCGCCGGCTCGCCCTGGTCCAGCGCTTCGAGGCGGCTGTCCCAGACCTGCACGGCGAGCGTGGCACCGTCCTGGCCGGTGACGGGCAATTCCAGTGCGGGCATGCCCGGGGCACGCACCACCAGCGTATCGCCCTCGAAGGCGGGCGTGATGCAGGCCATCTGCGGATGCGTGCGCTGGCTCAGGAACTGGCCCTGGCGATTGACCAGCATCCAGTGGCGGTCCAGCGCCAGGCCCAGCGGACCGATCTCGGCTCGGGGCAAGGACAGTCCCCCGCAGGACTTGATGGGATACAGGTAAATCGCGCCGATGGTAGTACTGGTACTGGTACTGGTGGTGCTGGTACTGCTCGTGTTCGACATGGTGAAACCGTCCCCCCGGATGGCGGCGCAAGCAAGCGCCCGATGAATGGTGATGCTGAAGTTCCGGCAAGACATTACCACAAGCTGGCCTTTTATCTCGGCAGACGATACGCCGTGTTCCCACTCATGCGACAATGCGGCGACCAACGAAGATGAACTTTCCTGACGGGAGCGCCATGCTGTTTGCCAAATTCTTCCATCTGCTGGGCCTGACCCTCTGGGTCGGCGGCATGTTCTTCGCCCATATGGCCCTGCGGCCCGCGTTGGGCGTGCTGCACCCCGAGCAGCGGCTGACCCTGATGGCGGCCGTGCTGGCCAATTTCTTCATCTGGGTGTGGGTGGCCATCGCGCTGGTGCTGGGCAGCGGCCTGCACATGATGGCCGTGATGGGTGCCGGCGCGGCCAAGTTGCCGCCTTACGTGCACGCCATGAGCGGCATCGGCGTGGTGATGATGCTGATCTTCGCCCACATCTTCTTCGCACCCTTCCGCCGCCTCAAACTCGCGGCTGCCCAGCAGGACTGGGACCGCGCCTCGCGCGCATTGCGCCAGGTGCGCACGCTGGTGGGCATCAACCTGTGCCTGGGACTGCTGAGCATCGCCATCGGTGCGCTGGGTCCCTTGAGCGCCTGAACACATCTTCTTTGTAGGGGGAGACCTCCGTGCTGACCGATACACAATGCCAGGAAGCGGCCGACCTGCTGTGGGACTGCTGGGCCCATAACCGCCGCATCGCGCAACTGCCGGCGCACTTGCAACCGGCCGACCGCCGCCAGGCCTATGACATCCAGCGCCGTCTGGAAGCGCGCAGCTTCGCCCCGCTGATCGGTTGGAAGATCGCTGCCACCGGCCCGGGCGGACAGCAGATGCTCAACGTCGATGCGCCGCTGGCGGGCCGCCTGCTGGCTGAGCGCGTACATCGCAGCGGCGCGCACATCACCCTGGGCGAGAACCTGATGCGGGTAGCCGAGGTGGAAGTGGTCTTCCGCATGGGCAGCACGCTGGCCCCGCGCAGTACGCCTTATACGCAGGAAGAAGTACTGGCAGCCGTCGCTGCGGTCCATCCGGGCATCGAGATTCCCGATACCCGTTACGACCTGTTCCGCCAGGTCGGGGCGGCGCAGCTGATCGCCGACAACTGCTGTGCCGACCAGTTCGTGCTGGGTGCACCGGCCAGCGTGGACTGGCGCAGCCTGGACCTGGCCGCCCTGGCGACCTCGGGCCGCATCGAGGGCGGTGAAGAACGCGCCGGCAGTGGTGCCCAGGTCTTGGGCGACCCGCGCGTGGCCCTGACCTGGCTGGCCAATGAACTGCGCGAGCACGGGCTGACCCTGGCCGCCGGCCAGCTGGTGGCCAGCGGATCGACCATCGTGCCGATGCCGATACAGGCCGGACAGACGATGCGTGCCGACCTGGGCGTGCTGGGCTCGGTGGTGGTGGTGCTGGACTGATCAGCATCCGGACGGGCAACAAAAAAGGGGGATGCGCCGTCGCGCATCCCCCTTTTGCTTGGGGCAATCCCGAGGGCTGGCCTCAATTGGCCTTGTCACTGCCCGGCTTGACTTGCTCGTAGCGGCGCGCCAGTTCCTGGCGCAGCGACTTGCGGAGCACGGCGGCCTCGAAACGGCGCTTTTCTTCCTGCGAGAAGGGACGCAGCGGCGGCACCGGGATCGGCTTGCGCTGGTCGTCCACGGCCACCATGGTGAAGAAGCAGCTGTTGACGTGGCGCGTTTCCTGGGTGCGGATGTTCTCGGCCACCACCTTGACGCCGATTTCCATGGACGACTTGCCGGTATGGTTGACGCTGGCCAGGAAGGTCACCAGCTCGCCCACGTGGATGGGCTGGCGGAACATCACCTGGTCCACCGACAGGGTCACCACGTACTGGCCGGCATAGCGGCTGCCGCAAGCATAGGCCACCTGGTCAAGCAGCTTGAGGATGGTGCCCCCGTGCACGTTGCCGGCGAAGTTGGCCATGTCCGGGGTCATCAGGACCGTCATGGTGAGTTGGTGAGATGGCAGATCCATGGTGCGTGGCTCTCTCTGTAGTGTGATGGCGATGGGTTGATCTTGGAATGAAACGTCACTGCGGCGCCGGCCGCCAGCACGCTCCCCCGAGCGCGCACAGGCGACCGGCCGTTGCGCTTTCGTGGAGGAAAGCGCAACGGCCGCGGCCGACATTATCGGCCAGCCAGCCCGGCTATGGCAAAAAAACTCGCGTCAGCGGTCGCGTGGCGGCCTGCTCAGGCCCGCACCACCGGCTCGGCCGCCGCGAAATGCTCCTCGCAATTGCGCAGGAACTGGCGTACGGAGGCGCTGATGGCTTCCGGCGACCAGCCGGCGATGTGCGGCGTCAATACCACATTGGGCAGGCCGATCAGGGCGGCAGGCGGCTTGGGCTCGTCTTCGTAGACATCCAGGCCGGCACCGGCCAGCCGCCCGGCCGACAAGGCAGCGGCCAGGGCCTCGGTATCGACGATGCTGCCACGGCCGATGTTGACCAGGTAGCCCTGGGGACCAAGTTCTTCCAGCACGCGTGCATTGATGAGGTGATGGGTCTGTGCGCCGCCGGGGGCTGCCACGATCAGGCAATCCGCCCAGCCGGCCAATTGGGCCACGTCCGGGAAGTAGTGGAAATCGACGTCATCGCGCTTCTTGCGGTTGCAATAGGCGATCTCGGCATCAAAGGCAGCGGCGCGGCGGGCGATCTTCTTGCCGATATTGCCCATGCCGACGATACCCACCCGCTTGCCCGCCAGTTGCGGTTGCAGGGGGATGGTCTCGCGCCAGCCGCCGTCGCGGGTGTAGCGGTCCAGCACCGGGATATTGCGCAGGATGGCCAGCAGCAGGCCCATCGCATGGTCGGCCACGCAATCTTCGTTGGTACCGGCACCGGTAGCGATTTCGATGCCGTGGGCCTTGGCATGGGCGGCGTCGATGTTTTCAAAGCCTGCACCCAGGGCGCAGACCAATTGCAGATGCGGCAAGGCGCGCATTTCGTCGGCAGTCAGGCCGGTGGAACCGTTGGTCAGTACCACGGCCACCTTTTTGGCCGGGCCGGCGATCATCGCGTCACGGCGCGGGCGATCCGGCGCGTAGAGGATGTCGTAGTGAGCGGCGATGGTGGCGGTGCTTTCTTCGGAAAGGTGAATCAGGACGAGCAGAGGCGGTTTCATGAGGGGACCTGGCCGGACGAGGAAAAGGAAGAGGTGAAGGAAAATGCAATCATCGCCATTCTATTGCGAAACGGCAGAGCAGGCTGAGTGGACAGCCTGTCGCTTGTCAGCCGCTGCCGTCTTCAGCATGCGAATTTCATGCCATGAGCGGCCAATGTGAAGAAGCCCGATGCGCCAACAGGCGCATCGGGCTTCTTCAGGGGGAACCGGCGGTCAATGCCGCGCTGTCTGCTTCTCCAGCATGTCATGCGCGGCCTGGCGCGCGCCCGCCTCGGCCGCCTTTTCATCGGCGAAGGTCTGGTCGGGCAGCACGCGCTGTACCGGGAACACCGGGTTGCGGTGCATCGGATTGGTGGAATGGCCGAAGATGGCCACCTGGGCCACCCATTCGTCGCCGCCGATGAGGCGCACGCCGGCGTATTCCACTTCGTAATCACCTACTTGTTCGGTGGGCATGATGGTCTCCTCTGCGGGTGGGCCGATAGCCTGGGTCTCAGGCTGCGCCGTCGCCGCTGCGTTGGTCCAGATGGGTGATGGCGTAGCCTTTCTCGCCGATCTGCATGAAGGCATCTTCGGCCTCCAGCGTGAAATGCCGCTTGCCATCGCGCTCAAAGTCCACGTTTTGCTCATGGAGCTGCCAGTCGGTATTGGTTACCTCTTCCGGCATGGGCTTTTCGTGGGGCAGGACGAGGTAGGAAAACAAACCGTCGCCGTCCGGGCGCTTGTACACATCGACTTTCATCTTGGGGCCTCCTGGTCGGGTTGAACATGGGCACTGCTTCAAGATGCGACTGAGGGTTCGGGCATTGGTTCGCCGCCGCAAGCACATGCACAGCACAAAGCGGGTTGCGCTGTCAGCCGGATCCGACAGGGGTCAGGGTAATGGAAGAATTCTTCATTTCACGATAGCACCAGCATGGCGCAGATGCCAGCCGCGCGCGTACCGCGCGCCGATTCAGTCAGTTTGCCGCCGCAGCCAGGCCAGCGCGCCCGAGAGGCTGCGGAAGTCCGCCAGCGAACGGCAGGCAATCTGCGGATGGCGCTCGCGCAGCATGCGCGACAGCGCTGCGCCAGGGCCCAGTTCCAGCGCGACCGTCACGCCGCGCTCAGCCATGGCATCCATGCAGCCAGCCCACTGGATGGGCTCCACCAGCTGGCGCACCAGCAGGGACCGGGCCTGCGCTGCGTTGGTAATCGCCTGGGCGGTGACACCTGCCAGCAAGGCCGGACCGGGGGAGCGCAACTGGAGTGCGGCAAGCTCTGCGGCAAAAGCATCCGTGGCTGCCTGCATCAACGGGGTGTGCGAGGCCAGCCCGACGGGCAGGGATGAAGTCCGCGCACCGGCGGCAGCAAGCTCATCCGCGGCGGCTTGCAGGGCTTTCCCGTTACCACCGGCGATGAACGTGTCTTCACCGGTGACGATGGCCACATGACCACCATGCCGCGCCAGGCATTCCTGCGCGACAGCAAGCGGCAGTCCACCAATGGCCATCAAGCCTTGTTCCGGTTGCACGCTGGCAGCCTCGGTCATCGCTGCAGCGCGTCGTGCGGCCAGCGCGACAGTCTCAGCGGGATCGAGGATCCCGGCCACCGCATAGGCGGCCAGTTCGCCCACGCTGTAACCCGCCACCACCAAAGGCGCACCCGCGAAGGCTGACAACGGCTCCCGCATCGCTTGCCATGCGGCGAGTTGCGCCGCGACGATCAGCGGTTGGGCATTGCGATTGGCGTACAGCTGGGCAGGATCATTGAGCACCGTTTCCACCGCTGCCTGAAGATGCGAGGACAGATCGCATTGCCTCAGGAAGGCGCTGGCCAAGGGATCATCGCGCAGCAGATCGAACATCCCTGCATGCTGCGCGCCCTGCCCCGGACACAGGATAGCCAGGCGCAGACTCATAAGTTGCCGACCTCGCGGACCAGACAAGCCGCCGCCAGCAGATCGGCCGCGCCCCCCGGCGACAGGCGGCGGGCAACGAACTCGCGATGACAGTCCAGCGCCTGCGCTTGCCAATCGGCAAGCGCGGTACCGCCCGCCGCCAGGAAGGCCGCGCTGCGGCTGCGAACCAGGGCCGCACCCTCGGCCCCGCCGCGATGATAGACGTTGGTATCGCTGAGATGCGCCATGAGCGCAAAGAGCGCATCGATCCGGGCGTGATAAAGATCGCGTCCGGCCGCCAGCGTGGCCTGCAATTGTGGCAAGGCCACCTCGAACACCGCCGGGAAGCCCAGCGCGCCCTCCTCTCTCGCCCCGCCCACGGCATGCTCGGCGGCCACGCGCTGGCCATGGCTGTGCTGGCCGCACGGCATCGCTGCCGCGCTATGGCGGGCCAGTGCATCGCCCCACTGGATCAGCAAAGTGGCGCGGAGGGTGGCCGGTTGCAGGGGCATGTGACGGCCCCGCGCATATCCCGTGGCGGCGCACAGCATGCCCAGCGCAAAGATCGCGCCGCGATGCGTGTTGATGCCGTTGGTGGCGCGCAGCATGCGCTCTTCGGCGCGGATCGCCGATTGCTGCAGGGTATGGAAGGGCTCTGCCTCCAGCCCTGCTACGGCGATCTGGAAAAAATAATGGCGCAAGGCGAACAGACTACGCAGGAAGGTCTCGGCCGTCATGTCAGTGTGGCTGCCATTGTCCACGCGCGAGACCAGGCCCGGCTTGGGATAGAGCACCAGTTCCTGGTACAGGCTGCGCACCGCCAGACGCGCCAGCTGGCGGCAGAAGGCCAGGTTCTCGCTGGCGGCCCGGCGCTTCTGCATGTGGTGCAGCGGCCGGGCCAGCGTATCGGGATGCTGCATCAGGCGGCGCATGTCTGCTCCTGGGGCAGGCTGGCGCGCAGGGTGCCCACGCGTTCGAGCGCTACGCTGGCGGGCCGTTTGACCAGCACCTGGCCTTCGGGATGGCTGCCCAGCACCGCGACCTGTCGCCATTCCTTCCACGACACGGCGGCCCCGTCGGGAAACACGATTTCTCCATCCAGCGGCAGGAACATCGCCTGCCAGGCCAGCAGCCGCACGCCCGCTTCCAGCTGGGCCTGGCTGCACGGCTGGAACAGCAGGTCGATGTCGGAACTGCTGCGCAGATAAACTTGCGCCGTCACCGCCTGCCAGGCCAGAGAACCGAATACAGAGAGAGCAATACCGGCGCGCTCCATGTGCTCCTGCAACTCCGCCAGCCTAGCCTGCCACGCGGCCGGCAGACCGGCCAGACGCGCAGCGACAATGTCGCGCAGCAGGAAAGGTGCGCGGCTGGAGGCTACTTCATCTGCCCTCACCCGCAGCGCGATGCGCGGCTTGTTGCCCTGGGCATCGGGCGGCAAGGCGATGCCGGCACAGATTTCTTCGTCCTTGGCCTCCACGTCGCGGCGCCGCACGATCAGCGGCCAGCGCATGCGCTGCCAGTGCTGCAGCGTGGCCTGCTGGCGTGCATCACTGCCGCCGGCCAGCAGGCGCGACCAACCGGCCTCGCTCAGCCAGAGCAGGTGATGACGCGAGTCAGCAAGCGCGAGTGTGGACGACATGTTCATCCGTTCAAGGGCATATCGTTGGCGACCGCATCGATGACGCGTTGCGCCCACTTGCGCCCGCCCCGCTCGAGACCCGTGGCCGCACGGGTGTCGGCACTGCGATCCTGGGCCAGCGCAGCGGCCAGCGCCGTGGCGAGGTCCCCATTCCAGATCTCGGCAACGCCGCCCATGCGCAAATAATTTTCAGGACCGGGGGCAAACACCGGATTGCTCTTGGCCAGTTCGGTCAGCCGTTCTTCCGGCACCTTGGTAATGCGTGCCATCGCTGGCAGGCCCATCACGCGAATGGTCGCGTCCGGCAAGGCATAGCAGGCATCGGCGATCAGGCCGCTGGTGATGAAGCCGCCCGACAGCGCCTGGTCATACACCAGCCCGACCACGCGATGGCCCTGGCGTCGCGCCAGTTCCACGCATTTGCCCAGATGCGCCATGTAGCTGTTGATGCCCAGCATTTCATCGCGGTGGCGCAAGCGCTGGCCCTGGGTATCGACCAGGATCACGATGGGCCGGCCGGGATGTTCCCGCACCGTCTGCAGGATCGCACTGGCCTGGGCCAAGGCAATCTCGATGCCGATGGGCGTATGCCCGGTGGTACCGACCGCGGTGACGGTACGGCCATCAACCGGCGCCGTGCCGGAGAGGAAGTGATCCTGCTCGGTGATCGCATGGCCTTGCGGGAACAGGTCCTGTGCCAGTGCGCGCCAGTCGACCTGGGGGGGAGTAACAGTCTGGTTCATGAATTCCTCTCAGGCCTTGGAGACGATGCGCAGGCGCTCGGCCAGCGCAGTGAAGGCAGCGGCTTCCAGCATCGGCACCGTTTCCGGCCGGGCCACGCCCAGCTCGGCCCAGATGTCCATCGGGTCCTCGGCATGACCGAAAGTGGCGATGCGACGGCGCAGCATCTCCTGCTCGGCTTGCAGGCCGGCCAGCGTCAGCTTCGCATCGCCGACGGCGGACAACGCGGCGATGGCTGCCGTGCGGAAGGCGTCAATGTCGTCGCTCACCAGTTCCTGGCAATCGCCGATCAGGTAGCGATGCTTGCCGCCGGTAGTGCGCCAGACCAGCGCACGGTCGCGCGAATCGAATTCCTCGACGCCATTGGCGGTCTCGATCACTTCCGGACCGGACATGGCCAGCCGCCCTTCCTCGGACATGATGACGGTATTGGCACACCGCGCCACGATGCCCATGCCGCCGAAGCAGCCATTGGCACCACCGACCAGCACGATCACCGGGATGCCAGCGGCACGGGCTTCCAGCACTGCACGCATCACTTCGGAAACGGCGATGAGCCCGGCATTGGCTTCATGCAGGCGCACGCCGCCGGTTTCCAGCAGCAGGATCACGCCAGCGGCCTGCCTGGCCATGGCGCGCTTGAGCAGCCCCACCAGCTTGGCACCGTGCACCTCGCCCACGGCCCCGCCCATGAATCCGCCTTCCTGCGCGGCGGCCATCACGGCGCGTCCGCCCAGCAGGCCTTCGCCGATGATCACGCCATCATCAAAGGACACCGGCGCATCGAGCTGGCCCAGGTGCGGGCTGACCACGCGCTGCGCGGGGGGAAGCAGTTCCTTGAAGCTGCCCGCGTCGAGTACCGCCAGGATGCGCTCGCGCGCCGTGGCTTCCAGATAGCTCGCACTCATGCGCCCTCCTCCACCATGGCTTCCACGGCCTGGTCCAGGCGCAGGCTGACCACGGCCGGCGTGGCCCCCATGTCGTTGATGGAGATGCGGGTATCGGCCAGTTGCCAGCGTTGCTGGAAGTCGGTCATCACCGCTTCCCAGATGGTGCCGAAGCCGCGCGCGGCGGTCTTGACCTCGATGGCGCAGGCACCGTTGAGGGCCGTTTTCTCGATCAGTACTTCCAGGTTGCCCGAGCTGACCACGCCAACCAGTTCAGGCGTGGCCTTGAGGCGGCGCTGGCCGTGCTCGAAGCGAAAAGTCAAAGTTTCCATAATGTCGCTTTCATTGCAGGGAAATCACCAGTTGCGGAAGCGCTTGGGCGGGTTGTACAGCCCGCCGGAGGCCCGCACCAGGTCCTTCATGTTCTTGGCCGCCAGCAGGTCGCGGGTGGCCATGCGCTTGTCGATGCCGAGGTCTTCGGCGCGGCGGATGATGCCACGGTCGCGCAGATTCTCCACCATGCGCTTGTCGCGGCCCATGCCGACGGCCGTATAACCGGCCACGCCGCGGATGGCCTGCTCGCGCTCTTCTTCGGTACGGCACAGCAGCAGGTTGGCGATGCCCTCTTCGGTGAGGATGTGGGTGACGTCGTCGCCATAAATCATGACGGGTGGAATCGGCATCTTGGCCTGCTCGCCCAGCTGCCATGCGTCCAGCTTCTCGACGAAAGCCGGCTGCATGTGCTCGCGGAAGGTCTCCACCGTCTGCACCACCAGCTTCTGGCCGCGCGGAATGGTATTGCGTCCGGCGCGCGCCTGCTGGCCGGCCTTGAGCCAGGCTTCGCTGGCATGGCGGCGTCCGCGCGCATCTGCGCCCATGTTGGGGGCACCGCCAAAGCCGGCGATGCGGCCCAGCGTGGCCGTGGAGGAATTGCCCTGCAAGTCGATCTGCAAGGTCGACCCGATGAACATGTCACAGCCATAGTGGCCGGCCGTCTGCGAGAAGGCGCGGTTGCTGCGCATGGAGCCATCGGGTCCGACGAAGAAGACATCGGGCCGTGCGCGAATGTAATCTTCCATGCCCAGCTCGGAGCCGAAGGAGTGCACGGACTCCACAAACCCGGCCTCGATAGCAGGTATGAGCGCCGGATGTGGATTGAGCGCCCAGTGCTTGCAGATCTTGCCGCGCAGGCCCAGCGATTCGGCATAGGTGGGCAGGATCAGCTCGATGGCCGCAGTATCGAAACCGATGCCGTGATTCAAACGCTGCACACCGTATTCGGCATAGATGCCCTTGATGGCCATCATCGCCATGAGCACCTGGATCTCGGAAATCTGCGCCGGGTCGCGCGTGAAGAGCGGTTCGATGTAATGCGGCGTGGGGGCCTTGATGGCGAAGCTGACCCAGTCGGCCGGGATGTCCACGCGCGGCAACTCATCGACGATTTCGTTCACCTGCGCAATGACGATGCCGCTGGAGAAGGCGGTCGCTTCGGCAATGGCGGGCGTATCTTCAGTATTGGGCCCGGTATAGAGATTGCCGTGGCGGTCGGCCGCCTGCGCGGCCACCAGCGCCACGCGCGGCGTCAGGTCGACGAAGTAGCGGCCAAACAGCTCCAGGTAAGTATGGATGGCACCGATGTTGAGCTTGCCGGCCGAGGCCAGCTTGGCCAGGCGGCCGGCCTGCGGACCGGAGAAGGAAAAATCGAGCCGGTCGGCAATGCCCTTCTCGAACACGTCCAGATGTTCCGGCAAGGCCAGCACCGAAAACAGCATGTGCAAGCCGTTGACCCGCGCCGGATCGAGTGCCGCCAAGCCCTTGGCCAGGAAATCGGCCTGCTTCTGGTTGTTGCCCTCGACACAGACCCGGTCGCCGTTTTCCAGCACCGCATAGAGCAGGTCCGCCAACTTGTCCGCAGGCGCGATCTTGCCCTGCAACTGGCTACCCAATGCGGCGGTGGCGCGCGCCAGCCGCTGTTCACGGTTCTTCTGGCGCGCATTCCACACGCGTTCGCTACTACTCATTTACTTGGCTCCCATCAACAGATCAGGCAATACGGTCGCGATGCCCGGGAACATGCACAAGAGCAGGACCGCGAGAAACATCAGCGCCAGGAAAGGAATCGTACCCTTGATGACATCGCCCAGTGCGATATCGGGTGCGATGTTCTTGATCACGAACAGATTCAGCCCCACCGGCGGGTGGATCAGGCCCATCTCCATGACCACCGTCATGACGATGCCGAACCAGATCAGGTCGAAACCGGCGGCCTTGAGCGGCGGCAGGATGATGGGCGCGGTCATGAGGATGATCGACACCGGCGGCAAGAAGAAGCCCAGCACGATCACCATGCCCAGGATCACGGCCAGCAGCAGCCACTTCGACAGATGCAGGTCCACTACCCATTGCGCTGCCGACTGGCTGATGTGCAGGTAGCTCATCACGTAGGAATACAGCAGCGACATGCCGATGATGAGCAGCAGCATCCCCGATTCCTTGATGGTGGAACTGAGGAAGGGTGCGATCTCTTTGGGCTTGTAGATGCGATAGACCACCGCGATCAGCACCAGCGCCAGCAGCGCGCCCAGGCCAGCGGTTTCGGAAGGCGTGGCCAGGCCACCATAGAGCGCCACCATCACCCCGATCAGCAAGATCAGGAAAGGCAGTACGCGCGGCAGCATTTCCACTTTCTGGGCCAGCGTGAAATGTTCGTCATCCAGGTAGGCCGACTTGGCCCCACCGGCGGTGTAGACGGCATGCGCCAGCTTGTATTCCTTGCGCGCCCGGAAGACCGCATAACCCGCAAACAGGATCACCAGCAGCACGCCCGGCCCGATACCGGCCAGGAACAGGCGTCCCAGCGACTGCTCGGCGGCCACGGCATACAGGATCATGGTGATGGACGGCGGCAACAGGATGCCCAGCGTGCCGCCGGCGGCGATGATGCCCGCTGCAAAACCCGGTGAATAGCCACGACGGCGCATCTCGGGAATGCCCGCCGAGCCGATGGCCGAGCAGGTGGCCGGCGACGAACCGGCCATGGCGGCAAAGAGCGCGCAGGCAAACACGTTGGCGATGCCCAGCCCGCCCGGCACCTTGTTCAACCAGGCGTGGATGGCCGAATACAAGTCCTTGCCGGCAGGGGATTTGCCGATGGCCGCCCCCTTCAGGATGAAGAGCGGAATCGACAGCAGCGTGATGGAAGCGATTTCTTCATAAACGTTTTGCGTGATGGTATCGAGCGACGATTCCGGCATGAAGAAATACATGAAGCCGGTCGCCACCACGCCCAGCGCGAAGGCGATCGGCATGCCCGAACACATCACCAGGATGGTGACCACGCCATAGAGCACACCCAGGGTCAGCGGACTCATTGCGCACCTCCGGACGTTGCAGCAGGAATGGTGCCGGTGATGCGCGTGAGCACCTGCACCAGCAATTGCAGCGTCAGCATGCTCATGCCCAGCGCCATCAGCGAATACGGGATCCACAGCGGCGGCGCAAAGGTGGACGACGTGGTCTGCCCCTCCACCCAGGCTTCATGGAACAGGGTCCACGACTTCCAGGTGAAGAAAGCGCAGAACAGGAAGGACACCACATCCACGATGAACATGCGCACCTTGTTGGCCAGCGGCGAGAGCAAACCCGCCAGGGCCTCGATGCCGATGTGCCCGCGCAGCGACTGCACATAAGCCGAGCACAGGAAGATCACGCCAACGAGCATGAAGACCGAGGCTTCATCCTGCCAGTCGGTGGGCTGATGGAAGAAGTAACGCACCACCACCGAATAGGTGAGGATGCAGGAGGTGACCAGCAGCGCAATCATCCCCAGGAACACGGCCACGCGGTGGTAGCCCTGCAGGAAGGCCGCCAGCCAGGCCACCGGGGCGCTGGCCGGTACGGCCGGGCGCGTGGCCGCCGCGCCGGGCATCTCGAAGCCGTGGCTCATACGGTCTTCTCCGCCAGGGCCAGCAGCTTGGCGCAGTTGGCATTGCGGGCCGCGAAGTCCTTCCAGGCGGTATTGCGGGCGATGTCCTGCCACTTCTTGACGACCTCGGCGTTGAGGTCAACCACCTTGGCACCGGCCTTCTGGTAGACCTGGGCCACGGCGATGTCGTCGGCCTGGGCAGCCTTGGTGGCGAACTGTTCCATGTCTGCACCGACGGCCATGATGACGGCCTGCTGGTCCTTGGGCAGGCGTTCAAAGACGGCCTTGGACATCATCAGCGGCTCGAACATGTACCAGTATGCCTTGTCGCGCCCGGTCGTGAGGGACTTGGCCACCTCCTCCAGGCGGAAGGACATGAAGGAAGTCGACGACGTCATCGCCGCATCCATCGCGCCGGTCTGCATGGCGGCATAGATTTCATTGGAAGGCAGGGTCACCACGGCGGCACCCGCTTCCTTCAGGATCAGGTCCATCTCGCGTGAACCGCCGCGCACCTTCATGCCCTTGGCATCGGCCGGATCGACGATGGGCTTGCCGCGCGAGGCTACGCCGCCGGCCTGCCAGATCCAGCTGACGATGACTACGCCCTTCTCGCCCAGGATGCGGGCCAGTTCCTTGCCCACTTCGGCATTCTTCCAGGCAGCGCCCTGCTGGTAGGAAGTCACCAGGCCCGGCATGAGCCCGATGTTGGTTTCCGGGACTTCGCCGCCGGCATAGTTCAGCGGCACCAGCGACATGTCCAGCGCACCCTTGCGCAGGGCGGAGAACTGGGCGTTGGTCTTCATCAGGGACGAGCCGGGATAGATCTCGAACTTCAAGGCCCCTTTGGTCTTTTCGTTCACCTGCTGGGCGAACATGCGCACCAGGCGGTCTCGGAAGTCGCCTTCTGTCAGGGTGCCACCGGGAAACTGGTGAGAAATCTTCAGGCTGCCCGTTTGCGCCCAGGCGGCGGGCATGGCGGCGGCAAGCGGTGCAGCTGCTAGGGTGCCAAGGAAATGGCGACGGGTAAATGTGGTCATGCTGGTATCTCCTCCAGGAATTGATGGAACTACTGTGTTTTTATGCTCTCATCGTGTATACAATTTCAGGCGAAACGCATACATTGTCAAGCATTAATCCCGTGGAAGCCCTTCCCTTTACAATGCTTGTTTTAGAGGCAACACACCATGGACACGCCAAAGACCCGTTCTGAAACCCTGCGTGAATCGATTGAAGAGCTGATCGCCGTCGGCAAGCTGGCACCGGGCCAGCATCTGGATGAAACCTCGCTGGCCGAAGAATTCGGTGTCTCGCGCACGCCCATCCGTGAAGCGCTGATCCAGCTGGCCTCGATGGGCATCGTTGAGATGCGGCCGCGCCGGGGGGCCATCGTGGCCGAGATCGGCCCGCAGCAATTGATCGAGATGTTTGAAGTGATGGCCGAATTCGAAGCCATGTGCGGCCGCCTGGCCGCGCGCCGCATGACGCCGGCCGAGCACGCCGAGCTGCTGGCGGCGCACCAGGCCTGCCAGGCGGCGCGCGATGCCTGCGATCCGGATGCCTATTTCTACCTGAACGAGGCCTTCCACGACCACATCTACGCCGGCAGCCACAATGGCTTCCTGGCCGAGCAGGCGCGCGCCCTGCACCGCCGCCTGCGGCCGTATCGCCGCCTGCAGTTGCGGGTGCGGGACCGCCTCAAGATGTCCTATGACGAACACCAGGCCGTCGTGGATGCCATCATCGCCGGCGACCCGGAACGCACCGTCGAGGTGCTGCGCCAGCACATCATGATCCAGGGACAGCGCTTTGCTGACCTGGTGGCATCCCTGCATCAGCTCAAGTCGGCCGCCTGATCGGCGTTACCGCATCGGCTAGAGGCTGCGCTGGCTGACGAAATGCCGCTCGCGGCCATCGAGCGGATCGATGAAGAACAGGGAACGGGCCAGCAGTTTGAGGGGCTTGTCCAGATCATCGGCCACGCCCACGGGCACGGCGTGCGGATAGAACAGATCGTTGAGGATGGGAATGCCCAGCGAGGCCATGTGCACCCGCAACTGGTGACGCCGTCCGGTGACCGGTTCCAGCTGGTAGAGGCCGAATTCTCCCCGCTGCTCCAGCAGGGAGATGTGGGTTTCCGAATTGGGCGTACCTTCGGCCTCATGCATCTTGAAGAACTGTTCAGGGATCTCTTCCACCCGGCTGCGGTGCACCCGTGGCAACGCCAGATCCGGCCGCAGCGGGGCAATCGCTTCATATACCTTGAACATGGACCGTTGCTGGAACATGGACTGATACTTGCCCCGGCTGGCCGGCTGATGCGAAAAGACGATCACCCCGGCCGTCTCCCGGTCCAGGCGGTGGATGGGGACCAGGTCCTGCAGGCCGGTGGTTTTCTTGAGCCGCACCAGCAGGGTCTCCTGCACGAAACGGCCGGTCGGGATCACCGGCAGGAAGTGCGGTTTGTCGGCTACCAGCAGGTGATCGTCCAGATGCAGGATCTGCTCTTGCACCGGAATGCGCGCTTCACCCTCAGGCAATTCACGGTAGTAGAAGATGCAATCGCCGCTGCGATAGGGCGACTCCGGGCGTAATGCTTCACCCTGCTGGTTGCGCACCTCTCCCCGCAGCAGGCGCTCGCGCCAGATCGATTCGGGTACGGCCGTAAAGCGCTCGGCCAGGAAGGACAGCATGTCGCGCCAGGGCCCCGGTTGCAGCCACAGGTAGCTGGGCGACAGGCCTTCGCGCATGGGCAGGGTGGGCGTGGGCCTCATGCGCCCTCCCCGTCGGCAGGCTTCCTGCGCGCGGCGCGGCGGCGCCAGGCAGCCACGCTGGCGTTGGCCTCCAGATGCGCCAGCAGCTTGCCGCGCTGGGCGTCGGTAAAGGGGAGGCTTTCGATCAGGGACGGCCATTGCGTCATGGCGCGCTCGACCGTCTCCACCAGCACCGCCTGCAATCGTGGCTCCGGCAGACGCCACAGGTTGGCGAGCTGGCGCAGGATGGCGGGCGTGAGCAATTGCTTGCCCTTCTGTCCTGGCACGAAGGCCAGCGCATGGCCATCACCGCCCACGTAAGCGGCATAGGCCACGATGTCATAAGCTGGTGAGAGCGCGGCCTGCTGGGGCGTGTGATACAGCAGGCTGAAATTCTTCAGGTGCGCATCGAAATTGCCGAGCAGCTCGTTGACCTTGATCCGCCGCAGCAACTCGTAGACATCCTCGGCCCCGCGCGTACTGCGCTCGAGCAGCACCACGCCGATGGCCGCATAGGTACCGACATACTTGGCCGCCGGCGCGGTACCGGTGACCTGGGCGAAATCCTCCATGTGCAAGCGTCCGGTCGGCGTGGGTGCATCGCGATCGAAGCGCTGCACCAGCAGGAAACGGCTGGCGTCGTTGCGCAGGCCGAACGGCAGGTGATCGCCGATGGCTGACAGCGGCTCCAGGCCGAACCGGCAAGTCTGCACGCCAGCGGCAGCGGCCAGGGTCAGCGAGGCAAACTCCACCTGCGGGATGTTGGGATAGTCGGTGGCGGGCAGCTTGGCGATGAAGTGGCTGCCCTGGCTGTCCTTGGAACGCATGACGTAGCGTCCCCCGCTCTCCCGCACCAGGGCCAGCTTGGGCTGCACGCCCGAGAGCGATTCCCCGCCCGGCACCGGCAACTGGCCGGAACTCATCTCGTAGCTGTCATGGCCCTGGCCCAGCAGGCGGCCAAGACCGCGTTCGTCCAGTTCTTCGGCCAGCGCCGAGACATCGCCCGGCAGATCGCGGCCGCAATAGGCCAGCAGGCCAAATTCATCGTCCGGAGCGAGACCGGCGCGCTGGATCAGGTGTTTGCGCAACTGCCCTTCGGGCAGGAGATTCTGGAAGAAGGCAGGCAAGCCGCCACGGCCATCGCCCCGGTTGGCCGCCAGCGTGGGATCGAGCAGCTGGGCGCGGGTACGTTCTTCGGCAGAAGCCAGGTAGAGCTGCGAGAGGACGGGACGATCATCCCCCTGCAAGGCATAGGCGTCATCGAAACGGAAATAGCAGCGCCCGTCATCCAGGGCGAACAGCGAACCGACCTCGCTCTGGCCGAGGCGAATGCGCAGGGAGCGCAGCATGCTCATGCGCCGCCTCCTTCGCCCATGAGCGCTTGCAGCCGCGCCCCCAGTTCGGTCTGGCTGCCAGCGCCTTGCGCCTCTGCCGCACGCAGCGGCGCGGCCTGGCGCGGCAGCAGCAGCAGGTCCAGCTGCAGCTCCTCGCACAGGGCCAGCAGCTTGACCAGTTCGATGTTGCCGCGCCCAGTTTCCAGCGCCAGCAAGGTATTGCGGTGCATACCGGCCAGCGCGGCCAGCGCGACGGCGGTCATCCCCCGCGCCCTGCGGGCGGTACGGATGCGCTGGCCGATGTCTTGCAGATTGGTCATGGGAAGATCCAATTAAATGGTTCTTTTAATATATGACCATTTTATTGAACATTCAGGAGAAAGCAAGATTAATAAATTGTTGTTTTTATTTTATGCACAATTTATTGTCACTTTTGATAGGCCAAGACCAAGGCCGGGGCGAGGCGATGCGCAGCGAAAGGGGAAAAAAAATCGCAGTCCGGGCGGACTGCGATTTCAAAAGGGCCAGCTTATTCAGGCGGTGGTATTGACGTTGCGCCCGATGTTCGGGTTGGCCGGCAACGGCGGCAGCGCCTGCAGCAAGCCCACGGCTGCAGCAGCCTGGGTATTGAGCGCCTTCTTGAGCATCAGTACGTTGACCGAGTCCGAAGTCTGCGCCGAAGCCATGCTGGTAGCCAATGATGCGATTTGAGTAACATCCATAACGCTCTCCTTGTGGGGGATACCGGATGACAGGATGCGTCGGCCGGTGCCTTGATTACGGCATTGGACGCTGTTTCTTTACATCAATCAAGAAATATTTCGATAAGGCAAAAACACGGGCGCCACTCCGATCGAAGATCTTCGAGATCATTGCATTAGATACTATCAGCCACAGGGCATTTACCTGAACAGGTATAGCCTGTTACGATGTTTACCGATGAGAAACCACTTGAATGGATCGCGAGCAGCTACAAAGACTTGCTGGCCCTGCCCGCCGAGGTCCGCCAGCGTTTCGGCTTCGCGCTGTCACTGGCCCAAATGAGCGATCGCTACGAAAAAACCAAAATATTGAAAGGATTCGGCGGTGCTGGCGTGCTGGAGATCGTGGAAGATCACATCGGCGACACCTATCGGGCGGTCTATACGGTGAAGTTCGAGGAAGCCGTTTTCGTATTGCATTGTTTTCAGAAAAAAAGCAAAAGCGGAAATGCTACGCCGCAGACGGACATGGACATCATCCGGACCAGACTGAAGATAGCCACCGCCAGAGCCGAGGAGTTACGTCATGCAAAAAACAGTCGTTGAGGGAACCGATATCCTGCGCAGCAGCGGCAATGTCTTCGCCGATCTGGGCTTGCCAGACGCCGACAAGCTGCGCATCAAGACCGGACTGGTCATACAAATCCGCAAAGCCATTCGCACACTGGGACTGAGCCAGCAGGCGGCCGCGCAACGCATGGGGATTCCGCAGCCGAAGGTATCAGGCATGATGCGCGGCGATTTCAGCAACCTGTCAGAGCGCAAGCTGATGGACTGCCTGACCCGGCTGGGCTACGACATCGACATCCGGGTCCGCCCCGCCGCCGACGCCCTCGGCGCCCTGACCCTCACCGTGGCGTGAAACGCACACGTTCTCAACCCCGGCGCAAAAAAAATCGCACCCCGAAGGGTGCGATCAAGCGAACGCCAGTCCAGCACGCCCTGGCCACCTAGACGATGGTATTGATGATGCGGCCAATATTCACATTGGCCGGCAAGCGCGCCACTGTCGTAGCCACGCCCACCACATCATCCACCGCCGCCTTGGCGACCTTGCCCAGATCGATGCCGACGGACTGCGCCGCCTTGTCGACCAGCCAGGCCGTTGCTGCACCGCTGGCGATAGTTGCTAGCTCCATATGAAACTCCTTGTCTGAAGTGCAACCGGACCATGTCGCCAGCCTGATCGTCCATGTTTCCACATCCCCCCTCCATGGTTGGCCAGGCTTTACGACATGGGTGAATGTGTTAGCGGCAGGCGGCGACCGGTCTTGACGGGATTTGCCCGGTCCTTACCCGCTTTTGCATGTGTAAACGGCAAGGCCGCCGCAGCGCCGCTGTGACCGGTTCAACGCGCCGGTGCGGGCGCCACCGGCGCCAGCTGCTCGTAGACCGAGCTGGCGATGCGGGAGAGTTCGGCACGGGCAATGCCCCCGGAAAGCGCATAACCGAACTGGCCATCGATCCAGTAGAAGACGTTGACCTTGCCTTCCTGGGCGAAGCGGAAACCGGTCTCGCGGTTCTGCACCTGGTCATGCGAAACATACAGGGTCAGCCGCTGGCCGGCCGCATCCTGGTACATGAACTGCGCCACCGGACCGCTCTGGCCCGGCAGCAGCCGGCCCCCGATCAGGTCATATCCCAGCGGGGCCAGCTTGGGGGCGCGCACGTTCACCCCCAGCCGGCGCGACAGCCAGGTCACCAGCGCCTGTTCCTGGTCGGCGCCGACTTCCACCGGCCTGCGCAAATCGGCACTGAAGACGGTATGGGCCACCGCCGCCTGGCGCGCCAGCACGGCCGGGCCTGTGGCCAGCGCATTGCGGGCGCGGCTGCCGGCACTGAGGTCATGGGCCAGCCAGCCGCCCGCTGCACCCGTCAACGTGAGCAACAGCATGGCGGCGTAGCGCCACCAGCGCGGGCGGTTGGCGGAGTCTTCGTGCCCTTCGTCGCGGCGCCGGTGCGGCTCGGATGCACCGGCCAGCACGGCGGCAGCCAGGCGCGGCGGCAGGGGCTCTTCCAACACCGGATCGTAGTGCGCGTGCAAGGCGCGGTTCTGTGCGCGCCAGGCGCGCAAGCGCTGCAGGTCCTCGGCGTGGGCCGGGTCCTGTTCCAGCCAGGCGGCCATTTCACTGGCGCGCGCCGCCGGCAGCTGGCCGTCGGCGTAGGCATGCAGGTCTTCTTCGGGGAGTGCAGGGGTCTTCATTTCACCACCTTCAGGGTCGAGCCGGCCTCGTTGCGGCCGCCGGGCCCCTCCATCCATTGCCGCAGCCGCTCGCGGGCGCGCGACAGGCGGGACATCACGGTCCCGGTCGGAATGCCCAGCGTGGCGGCGACTTCTTCATAACGCATCTCTTCGAGCACCACCAGCAGCAAGACTTCGCGCTGTTCGGCCGGCAGCAGCTGCAGTGCCGCTTCCAGGTCCAGCGCCAAACCCTGCTCGGCGGCCGACTGCGGCGCCGCCGCTTCGGCCGCCTGCTCCAGCTCCACCGTAACCAGCGCCGGCTGGCGGCGCTGGTCGGCGTGCAGGTTGTGCATGATGGCAAACAGCCAGGGCCGCATGTCGCTGCCCCGCTTCCAGCTGTCCAGCTTCTGCCAGGCGCGCTCCAGGGTGTCCTGCACCAGGTCGTCGGCGCTCTCGCGCGCGCCGGTCAGGGCGCGGGCGTAGCGGCGCAGGCGCGGCAGGCAGGCCAGCATGGCCTGCTCATCGGCCTGTCGCTCCCGTTGCTGCCGCTGCAGCCTGGCGGTCCGTCCGAACATGGGCGCGCGCCTCGGTCAGGGCTTGACGACGTGCCAGACGTCCTTGAAGTTGTCGCCGGTACGGTCGCCAGCCTTCTTGTCGGCTTCGTACAGGTACAAGGGCTTGCCCTGGTAGGCCAGTTGCGCGCTACCGTCGTCGCGGGTCACCGTAGAATAGGGTGCCCCTGGCATGCCCATGGGGGCCACCGGCGGCCACAGCTTGGCACAGGGGCCGTTGCAGACGCTCTTGCCGCTGTTGGCGGTGTCCTTGTCGAAGGTATAGACGGTCATGCCGTTGGCATCGACCAGGATGCCATCCATGGTCTTGACGCCGGCTCTCTGGGCCGAGACAGTGAAAGACACCGAGGCGCAGGCCAGCGCCAGCAGGGAAGTTGCGAGCAGTCTCATGGTATTTCCTTTCGTGGTCGGGTCAGGCGGAATGCCAACCCATGCCGACGTATACGGATAGCGGCCCTGCTTTATTCCCGCCCCCGGAAAATATTTTTGCTAGCGGCTCACTGTCTCGCGCTGCATCGGCGCCAGCAAGGCCAGCAGCCGGTTTTGCGTGCGCGAGGGGATGCCGTTCTTGTCCATGGCCAACTGCAGGTCTTCGACCAGGGCATTGAAGTCGGCATTGCTCAGCTTGAGACCCTGGTGCACCTCGCGCATGGGGTCGCCCGTGTAGACACAGCCGCCGCCGCTCAACTGGCAGAACTGTTCCACCAGCTTGTCCTTGACGCGCTTGATGTTGGAATCCTTGAAGGTGTGAGCAATCCGCGTGTCGGCCAGCATGTTGCTCATGAAATCGTCGACCACCTGCTGGATCACGGGCAGGCCGCCCAGGTCGCGAAACAGGCTGTCATCGGGCACTGCAGCCGTCTGCGCATGGGCCATACCGAGCGTGAAGGCCAGGGCCAGGGCAGTGGCGGCTTGCTTCATCCTGAAGTTGATCATCGCTGCTCCTGCTCGCTCAGAAACCGGCCTGCAGCGACAGATAGACGCCGCGCTGCCGCTTGGGGTTGTAGACGGTGATGTCGCCCAGCGCCACATAGGCCAGGGTCATCGACAGGTTCTTGCCGGGGAACCAGGCCAGGAAGGCATCGTAATAATCCTTCTCGTGGTCGGCGGCCAGGTTGCGCGGCTTCATGCGGTATTCGACGCCCAGCGCCAGCTTGCGGTTGATCATGTAGGCCGCCGAAAATTCGCCCATGGCCTGGTAGCGGTCGTTGAGATCGCCGCCGAAGCCGAGCAGCCCCATCTGGTTGGCCTTGGTCAACCGCAGCGTGCCGTTGAGCAGCAGGCTCTGCGCCAGCAGCAGCTTGGTGGCCGACAGGTAGTAATCGATGCCGGCGTCGCTGGCCGCACCGAGTTGCCTGACGCTGGTGACCGCACCCAGTCCGCTGATGCCGTTGTTGTGCTTGAACATGGCGCCCATGGAGATCTGCGGCAGCCAGCGATCCTGGTCGTAGACGGCGTCGCCGGCCACCTTGACCTTGAGGCCGACGATGTCCTGGGTAATCTTGAGATCGGCCAGCGGGGCCAGGCTGCCGTAGAACTCCTGCTTGGCCAGCGACAGCTCCACCCGGTCCATCAGGCCCACGGCCACGCCATAGGACTTGAGCGTGTAATCCTGGGTGGACAGATAGGCGTAATGGGCGTTGGCGCCATAGCTGTCGCGGGTGCCGTAGCCAGTGATGAGCGCCCAGGGCGTGAGGCCGCCGCCGCCGGCGCCCTCGACCTGGATCACCCCGCCGGTGGCAATGAGCTTGCCCAGGTCGGGCATCCAGGCGGCCTGGTCAGGCCCGGTGGCCGGCTCTGGCGCCACCGCGGCGCTACCCGCAGCAGAAGCACGCATGGCCTGCGCGGTCTTGCGTTGCTGGGCCTGCATCCAGGCTTCCCGCTCGGCGTCGCTAGTCTGCGCCACGACCGGCGCGGCCAGCGTCGCCAGCAGCGCGAAGGCGCCGCGTTTGCTCAATTTCTTCATGCTGCCCCCTGCTCCCTCTTGCTCGTTCTTTGCTGGCGCGGCCCCCTGCGCCGATGTTCATATCGCCACGTTTTCGGACTGATCCAGCATCTCCGGGGCCCGCCATTGCTGCAGCCATTCCAGGAAACGTTCCACCGGCATCGGCTTGCCCATGAAATAGCCCTGCCCCTGGTCGCAGCCCATCTGCCGCAACAGGAACCAGACTTCCTCGCTTTCCACGCCCTCGGCGACCACCCGCAAGCCCAGGTTGTGGCCCAGGTCCACGGTGGAGCGCACGATCTTGGCATCATCCTGGTCCTGCGCCATCTTCATGACGAAGGATTTGTCGATCTTCAGTTCATCCACCGGCAGGCGCTTCAGGTAGGCCAGCGACGAGTAGCCGGTCCCGAAGTCATCGATGCTCAGGGCAAACCCCATGGCCGCCAGCCGGTCCAGGGTGGCTTGGGCGCGTGCCGGGTCATCCATGATGGCGCTCTCGGTGATCTCCAGGCAGAGTGCCGCCGGGGTCAGGCGATGGCGTTCCAGGATGGCGCCAAAGGCGGCCGGCAGTTCCTGGTCCAGCAAGTCGCGGGTGGAGAGATTGACCGAAAACTTCAGCCGAAGTCCCTGCGCCTGCAATTGCGCAGAGAGGCGCGCCACCTTTTCCATCATCCAGATGGTCAGCATGCGGATGAAACCGGTGGTTTCGGCGAAGGGAATGAAATTGTCCGGCCCGATGAAACCCTTCTCGGGATGCACCCAGCGCACCAGCGCCTCGCCACCGACCACGGAACCCGTAGCCAGGTCCAGCTTGGGCTGCAGGTAGAGCATGAATTCGTCGCGTTCCAGCGCGCGGCGCAGTTCGGACAGCAGCGACAGGCTTTCCTGGCTGCTCTGGTCGATGGCCGGGTCATAGATCACCACGCCGCTGCCCTTGCGCTTGGCGGTGTACATGGCCACCTCGACATGGCTGAGCAGCACCTCGCTGGTCTCGCCATGGGCCGGATAGCCGGCCACGCCGATGCCGGCACCCAGGTCCACGGTCTGCTCCTGCAGCGACAGCGGCTGCTCCAGTGCGCGCAGGATGTGGGCCGCCTGGTCCAGGGCCCCGTCGAGATCGACGCCCGGCAGCAGGATGGCGAATTCGTCGCCGCCCAGGCGCGCCACTTTGGCCCCCGGGGACAGCAACTGCGCCGACAGGCGCACCGCGACCTGGCGCAGCAGGTCGTCGCCGAAGCTGTGGCCGAGCACGTCATTGACCTGCTGGAAGCGGTCCAGGTCCATCATGAGAATGTGGCAGCTGCCCCCGGGCTGGGCCCGGGCCTGGGTGATCGCTTCCCGCAGCAGGTCAGTGAACTGCACCCGGTTGGGCAGGCCCGTCAATTGATCCTGATACGCCAGCCGGCTGATCTTGAGTTCGCGGCTGGCGATTTCCGAGCGCATGGTCTCGAAGGCCGCACCGAGGCGGCCGATTTCATCCTGGCGACGAATGTACAGCCCTTCGCTGTAGTCCCCCTCCCCCAGCCGCTTGGCCACGGTAGCCAGGTCACGCAGGGGACTGGTAATGCGGCGCGCCATGACGGCGCTGGCCACGGCCGCACCCAGCACACCCAGCACCGTGATGCTGAGCAGAATCAATTGCAGCCGCTGGTAGGGGGCCACCGCTTCGCTGACCGAACGCTGCAATACCGCCACCGCTTCCTGGCCATTGCTGGCGCGCGCCAAGGGCAGCACGCGGGCCCGATACTGGTTGCCGTCGATCTGCAGGTCGGTGGCCGCAGCCAGTTCCATGGGATGGCTGCTGGCCTCCCTGGCCATCATCTTGGCCTCGGGCTTGGAGAGGGTAGAGACATCGGCTGTCCAGTCGGCACCGCCGCGCTGGCGTACCAGGATCGACACCTGCAGTTGAGACAGCGCCCGCATGTCGTTGACCAGTTCGCGGTCCACCGGGAAGCCCATGACCACCCAGGCAATGGTGACCGGGGCCTTGATCGGCACGGCCACGATCTGGAACAGGCTGTCGCCGACCACGGCGCTGTCGGCGGCGCCATTGCCATTGCCGGCGCGGCGCACCAGCTCCAGGCTGCTGCGCTGCAGGTCGGTATCGGGATATTCAAGGGTGGACGCACGGATGTTGCCATCGGTCCCGATGAGCATGCCCATGGAAGCACCGATGCGGGCCCCGTGATTGGCCAGTACCGAGGCGATGGTGTCGCGGTCATCGGTGCCGATGGCCTGGCGGAAACCGAAGTCAGAAGCCAGCAGGCGCGCTCCCTGGGTCAGCTTCTGGGCGTTCTGGTCCAAGAGGCGCGTGAAGACGCGCTCGCCAATGACCAGCTCCTCGCTGATGGCGCTGCGCGCATTGCGATCGATGGCGGTTCGGATCGCCACGAAGCCGGCCAGTTGCACCACCACGATGAGGGTGATGAACAGCGCGACGATCTTGCTTTCCAGACGGTAAAGACGCACCCCTGCCCCGTTTCCTCTAGTAGTGTTATCGGTCTGTTGCGTTCACGGCGCCCTACAGCGGCACCGCCTTGACATTGAGCTTGATGGCAGCCCGGCCCTCGCCCTGCACCTCCAGCGGCTGCTCCACCGCCGCCTGGTTCGGCCCCATGGTGAAATACCAGGCCTTGAGCGCATAGCGGCCATTGGGGATGCCCTCCAGCCGCACCACGCCGCGTGTGTCGCTTACGCCGAAATGGGACGTATTGACCACTTGTACATACGCCACCATCTCGTCATGAATATTGCAGCCCAGCACCACGGTGCCGGCCTTGTCGAAAAGCACCGGGCTGCCTGGCACGCCCGAATACAGCTTCAGCTCGAAGGTCTTGGCTGGCGAAAACGAATAAACGTGATGCCGCACATTGTCATGATTGGGGAAGATGATCGGCGTCCCGGTCTGCACCACCGTGACCAGAGGAATGAAGGTCTTATTCTTCTGCTCGATCTCGACCTGCTTGGCCGCCTTGGCTGCAGATCCGCCGCCGGCCGGCTCGGCATACACGACCGCATTGGGCACGGGCTGGCCGGCGCTGTCGAGCACCTGCACCGACACGGCGGCCTGGGCGCCCGCAGCCCAGCTCCCTGCCCACAACAGGAAGAGGACCCAGAGGGGGGCTTGGCGCATGTTCTTTTTCTGCATATCGCTGTCACTGAAAAATAAGGGCAATGTAGGTGGCTACCGGTGCCCGAGGCAACGGCGCATCCCGCCAGCTTTCCGTCCACGCACTATACGGAAGCATCTATATACGGAAGCATCTAAATTGCGATATCAGGGAGTTTCTGAATTGCCATCAGGAAATAGTTCGGCGCCAGGGGCCTTCCCTCCCTCGGTGGCCGCCTGGATCGCTGTCTTTAACTTCACTCTGACAATTATGCCCGTGAATTTCAATACTGGATGCCCCTCAGCAACCAGATCATTGATGTCGCTCTACTGACTGCGCGCGGCCGTCAGGTAGCCGACCACGGCCGGCAGGATCTCGGTACGCACACTGGCCGGCGACACGCCGCCGTAACCAGTCAGCACCACCGCCTTGATGAGCGCCTTCATCATGCGCTGGACCACGAAGGTGGCCACATCCAGATCCGGCGGGGTGATGCTGGCGCGGTGCTTTTCCAGCACGCGGCGGATGGAATCGAAGAAGCCCTGGCGGATCTCCTGCGAGATCGGCAGGTTGTAGGCCGGGAATTCCTCTTCCAGGATGCGGTTCAGCTCCGGCTCCAGCAGGTGCGCCGCTACCAGCGCGTTGATCAGTTTTTCAAAGTCGCCGGCCAGCGTGCCCGAGGCATCGATATGGGCCACCACGTCTTCGAAGAGCGTGAGCATGCGCGTGCTGTGGCGCTCGCGCAGCGCAAAGATCAGGGCATCCTTGTTGGGGAAATACTGGTACAGCGAACCGACGCTGATACCGGCCGATTCGGCCACGAGATTGGTATTGGTCTTGGCATAGCCACGCTCGACGAGCACGCGCGACATGGCATCAAGGATGGTATCGACCATCGCCCGCGAACGCGCTTGGCGAGGTTCTTTTCTGGGTTGCAGTTTCATTGGCAGCTTTGGTGAGGAATTCGCCCGCCCCCGACGCGAATTCACAACGTGAGTGATTGTTCGTATATCGAAGTATAATACGAAAAATGAGTTTTTACTCGCCCGACCTCCGGATGGTACTCGTAAATCAAGAGTAGCGCTTGCCACCCCCTCCGGCCGGTCCCGCGAGTGTTCGCGGCTCAACGCTGGAGCATCGGTCCGGCGCCCATCGCAAAACTCGAAAAAGAACTCGTATCGCCAAAAAAACCTCTTCGTGGAGAATTCTATGAAATGCATCAACTCGCCCGCCACCCGGACGCGGGCGAAGGCGGCCAAGGCCGTGCTGGCGGCGCTGATCGGCGCCATCGGCCTGGCAGGCTGTGCCAGCTTCGAGGGCATCGGCACCGACAAGCAGCTGGCCCAGGCGGGCGATTTCAGTACTGCACGCAGCCTGTCGGACCCCAATCCGGGCGCCCCCAACGGCCAATGGCCGGGCAGCGACTGGGTGCGCCAGTTCGGTGACGCCCAACTCACTGCCCTGATCGAGGAAGCCCTGGCTGCCAGCCCCAGCCTGCAACAGGCGCGCGCCCGCATCGGCGCGGCCGCCGCACTGGCCGAGTCGCGCGGCGCCCCGCTGCTGCCGACCGTGAATGCGGAAGCCTCGCTGATCCGCAACCAGTTTTCCAGCACCTCGATCTATCCGCCGCCTTACGGGGGCAACTGGTACAACGAGAAAAAAGCCGGCCTGAACGTCGGCTATGAACTGGACCTCTGGAACAAGAACCAGGCCGCGCTGGAGCAAGCCATCTCCAGCCAGAAAGCCGCCCAGGCCAGCGAGCAGGAGGCGCGCTTGGCGCTGACCGCGTCCATCGTCTCGGTCTACAGCCAGTTGGCTGCGCAATATGCGGTGCAGGAGATCCTGCAGCGTACGGTACAGCAGCGCAGCGGCCTGGAAACCATTACCGCCGACCGTGTCAAGACCGGTCTGGACAGCCAGATCGAACGCAACCAGTCGCGCACCAGCAGTGCCGACGCCCGCGCCCAGCTGGAACAGAGCGCCGGCCAGATCGTGCTGCTGCGCCAGCAGCTCGGCGCCTTGAGCGGCAAGGGACCGGACCGTGGCCTGCAACTGGCCGCGCCCTCGATGCAGAACCTGGCCACGCCGGGCCTGCCGGCCGACCTGCCGCTGAACCTGCTGGGCCGCCGTCCTGACATCGTGGCCGCACGCTGGCAGGTGGAAGCCGCCAGCCGGGGCATCGACGTGGCCAAGGCGCGCTTCTATCCGGACATCAACCTGAGCGCCATGATCGGCTTCGACAGCCTGATCGATGCCAACCCCTTCACGGCCGCCAGCAAGAGCATCGCCTTCGGTCCGGCGATCACGCTGCCGATCTTCGAAGGCGGCGCACTGCGCGCCGGGCTCAAGGGCGAGGTGGCCAACTATGAGCTGGCCGTGGCTACCTACAACAAGACCTTGAACGATGCCTATGCCGACGTGGCGCGCCAGATTGCGGCGATCCACTCCATCGAGCGCCAGCTGCCGATCCGCCGTGAAGCCCTGCAAGCCGCCGAACGTGCCTACGACCTGGCGCGCGAGCGCTATCGACTGGGCCTGGTGTCGCAACTGACACTGCTCTCCTCGGAGACGGGCGTACTGGCCCAGCGCCAGTCGCTGGTGGCGCTGGAAGCCCAGCGTCGTGACCAGCAGGTCGCGCTCTACAAGGCCCTGGGCGGCGGTTTCGACGCCCAGCAGACCGGCCTGGCGCAGTCGCGCTGAAGCGCCGTCTCAAGACTGCATGAACGATTGAACTGAACCCCGCCCGCCACCGGCTTCTCCACCCTGCGCCGGTGAGCGGGACGGCCCTGTCTTCGCGGCAGGGCTGATTGACCGACTACAAAAAGATAGAACGGAGTCCTCCATGAGTGACAGCACCACCCCACAAAACGCGCAAGCCAGCAGCAATGGCAATGGCAACGGAAATGGCAACGGCAAACGCAAGCGCCAGTTGATCCTGCTCACGCTGGTCCTGCTGGTGATCGCCATCGCCTGTTTCCTGTACTGGTTCCTGCATGCCCGCTTCTTTGAAGAAACCGATGACGCCTACGTCGGTGGCAACGTCGTGCAGATCTCCGCCCAGGTCGGCGGCACAGTCGTGGCCGTCAAGGCCGACGACACGCAAGTGGTCAAGGCCGGCCAGCCGCTGGTGGCACTCGATGCGGCTGACACCAAGCTGGCACTCGAGCAGGCCCAGGCCGCCCTGGCCCAGGCCGTGCGCCAGACCCGCCAGCTGTTCCTGAACAACGACACGCTGGCCGCCAATGTGGCTGCAGCCGACAGCAACCTGGCCCGTGCCCGGGAAGACCTGCAGCGCCGCCAGGCCGGCCTGGCTTCCGGCGCCGTCTCGCAGGAAGACGTCTCGCACGCGCGCGACGCCGTCAAGAGCGCCGTCGCCGCACTCGACCAGGCCCGCGCTGCTGCAGCCGCCAACCGCGCCCTGACCGACCACACCAGCGTGACCGAGCACCCCAACGTGCTGCAGGCGGCCACCGCCGTGCGCAATGCCTACCTGAACTATGCCCGCGTGAACATCGTGGCGCCGGTCGCAGGCTTCGTCTCCAAGCGTTCGGTGCAAGTTGGCCAGCGCATCGCGGCCGGCAATCCGCTCATGGCCATCGTGCCGCTGGAACAGATCTGGATCGACGCCAACTTCAAGGAAAGCCAGTTGCAGCACATCCGCCTGGGGCAGCCGGTGGAAGTGATCGCTGACGTCTACGGTTCCAGCGTCAAGTACAAGGGCACCGTGATCGGCTTCTCGGCCGGGACCGGTGGCGCCTTCTCGCTGCTGCCGGCGCAGAACGCCACCGGCAACTGGATCAAGGTGGTGCAGCGCGTGCCGGTGCGCATTGCGCTCGATCCGGAACAGGTGCGCGCGCATCCGCTGCGCATCGGCCTGTCCACTACCGCCACTGTGGACATCCATGGCGATGGCCGTGCGCTGGAAGCGGTGCCGACCAATTACCAGACCAATGTCTATGACGACCTCGGCAAGCAGGCCGATGCCATCGTCGAGCGCATCATCAGCGACAACGCCAGCGGCCTGCCGCAGGCGCGCAAGAGCAAGGCGGCCGCCGCACCGGTGGCGGTGCCGCACACCTGATGGGGTGCGGCTGTCCCTACCCGACCTTCACCGGACATTGATCAAGCCTTATGGCCACTACTCCCCCCAAACCCTACACGCCGCCACCGCCGCTGACGGGTGCCAACCTGGTGCTGGGCACCTTGTCGGTGTCGCTGGCGGTGTTCATGAACGTGCTGGATTCGTCCATCGCCAACGTCGCCATTCCGACCATCTCGGGCAACCTGGGTGTGTCGGTCGATGAAGGCACCTGGGTCATCACCTCGTTTGCCGCTGCCAACGCCATCTCGATCCCGCTGACCGGATGGCTGACGCAGCGCCTGGGCGCGGTGCGCCTGTTCGTGACCTCGGTGCTGCTGTTCGTGCTGGCCTCCTGGCTGTGCGGCCTGGCGCCCACCCTGCCCATCCTGCTGGCCGCGCGCGTGCTGCAAGGCCTGGTGGCTGGCCCCATGGTGCCGCTGTCGCAATCGCTGCTGCTGGGGGCCTACCCCAAATCGAAATCCTCCTTCGCCCTGGCGCTATGGGGCATGACGGCAGTGGTGGCACCGGTGGCCGGCCCCGCGCTGGGCGGGTGGATCACCGACAGCTATACCTGGCCCTGGATCTTCTACATCAACATCCCGGTAGGCCTGATTGCCGCCGGCGTCACGCTGGCCATCTATCGCTCGCGCGAGACGCCGATCCACAAACTGCCCATCGACAAGATCGGCCTGGCGCTGCTGGTGACCTGGGTAGCGGCCTTCCAGATCATGCTCGACAAGGGCAAGGACCTGGACTGGTTCGCCTCGCCCACCATCGTCACGCTGGGCATCATCGCGCTGATCGCCTTTGCCTACTTCGTGGTGTGGGAGCTGAACAATGACCATCCGGTGGTGGACCTGCGCCTGTTCGGCCGGCGCAACTTCGCCGGCGGCACCATTGCCATTTCCATCGGCTACGGGGTCTTCTTCGGCAACCTGGTGATCCTGCCGCAATGGCTGCAGCAATACCTGGGCTATCGCTCGATCGACTCGGGGCTGTCGACCGCACCGATCGGCATTTTCGCGGTGATCCTGATGCCGCTCATCGGACGCTTCCTGCCGCTGGTGGATGCGCGCAAGGTGGCCACGGCGTCCTTCATCGGCTTTGCCATCGTGTTCTGGCTGCGCTCGCGCTACAACCTGCAGGTGGATCAAATGACGGTGATCCTGCCCACGCTCCTGCAGGGGATTCCGACGGCCATGTTCTTCGTGCCGCTGACGGTGCTGCTGCTCTCCGGCCTGCCACCGGAACGCATCCCGGCGGCGGCCGGCCTGTCGTCCTTCGTGCGCGTCTTCTGCGGCGCGGTCGGCACCTCCATTTCGACCACGGCCTGGAACAACCGCACCATCATGCACCACGCCCAGCTGACCGAACACGCCACCCCCTACAGCCCCTGGCTGCAGGAGACCGTCAACAACCTCAGCAGCACCTTGGGCCTGAACGCCGAGCAGACCGCAGGGATGCTGGAGCGGACCATCACCTTCCAGGCGGCGATGCTGGGCATCAATGACATCTTCTATGTCTCGGCGGTGATCTTCATCGTCATCATCCCGCTGATCTGGATCATCAAGCCCTCCAAGGGCGGCGCGGGTGCGGCCGAAGCGTCGGCGGCGCACTGAGCTGGCCGGCCTGTGGCGGCTAACGCAGCCGTGACAGGCCGTGCTGCAGGCGGATGATGTCGATGAGCTTGCGCAAGGCCGGATGCGCGTGGCGCCGGCTGCTGTAGTACATGTGAAAAGGCTCGCTGGGGGCCGCCCATTCTTCCAGGATGGCTTCCAGCGAGCCTTCGTCGATTTCCTTGCTGATCCTTCCCTCCAACAGATAGGCGATACCGACCCCGGCCTTGGCCGCCGCGATGGTGGCCGCCGTATTGTTGATCGTCACCAGGCCCGGCACGCGGATGCGCTGGCGGTGTTTGCCTTTGCCGAACTCCCACTGGTAGCTGGAGTTGTCGCCCAGGAGCAATTGCAGGCAGGTGTGCTGCTGCAGGTCTTCCAATGTGAGCGGCCGTCCATGCCGATCCAGATACGCCGGCGAGGCCGCTGCCACCCAGCGATGCGCGCGCGTGAGCGGCGCGGTCACCATGCCCTCGGGCACGTAGTGGCCGTAGCGGATGCCGGCGTCATAGCCTTCGCTGACAATGTCGATGGGCTTGTCATCGACCACGATGGTGAGCTTGACCTTGGGACATAGCCGCACGAATTCGGGAATGGCCGGTTCGATCAGCAGATGGGCGGCGTCGGCGAAGACGTTGATGCGCAATTCGCCCAGGCTCCCCTCTGCCGAGCCTTCCAGCTGGCCCAGCGCCTGCGCGATCTGCTCGAATCCTTCCTCCAGCCTGGCCGCCAGTTCACTGCCGGCCGCCGTGGGCGAGATCGCGCGGCTGGAGCGGTACAGCAACTGGGTCGAGAGCCGCTCCTCCAGCCGCTTCATGGCATGGCTGGTGGCCGAGGGCGTCAAGCCAAGCTGGATCGCGGCGGCCTTGAAACTGCCGGTGCGCAAGATGGTGACGAAGATCCGCAGATCAGAAAATTCGATATGGTCGAGGAGCGACATGGATGAATTGAAATCACTTCAGCAATGAATCAGGCTCATCTTAAACCAGTCATCCTCGCGCGTGGTGCGCGGTATAACTACGGCTTTTGGAATGCTCAGAAGGAGTACCGGCATGAAATCAAGACGCTTTGGCCGCACGGGTGCGGACGTTTCGGAAATCGGATTTGGCGCCTGGGCCATTGGCGGCTCGTGGGGTGACGTCTCTTCCCAGGATGCCAAGGCCGCGCTGCACGCCGCACTGGATGCGGGCGTCACCTTCATCGACACGGCCGATGTCTATGGCGATGGCCGCTCCGAGCAGTTGATTGCGCAGGTCTTGAAGGAACGAGGCGGCGCACGTCCGTTCGTGGCCACCAAGGCCGGGCGCCGGCTCTCGCCGCATGTGGCCAGCGGCTACAACAACAAGGACAATCTCACCGCATTCGTGGATCGTTCGCTCAAGAACCTGGAGGTCGATTGCCTGGACCTGGTGCAACTGCACTGCCCGCCTACCGAGGTGTATTACCAGCAGGAAGTGTTCGCTTACATGGATGAGCTGGTCGCGGCCGGCAAGATCGGCCATTACGGCGTCTCGGTGGAGAAGGTGGAAGAAGCCCTCAAGGCCATCGAATACCCGAACGTGAAATCGGTGCAGATCATCTTCAACATCTTCCGCCAGCGCCCCATCGGGCTGTTCCTGCAGGAAGCACAGCGCCGCGACATCGCCGTGATCGCCCGCGTGCCGCTGGCCTCGGGACTGCTGACCGGCAAGATGAGCGCGCAGACCACCTTTGCCGCCGACGACCATCGCCAGTTCAATCGTCACGGCGAAGCCTTCGATGTCGGCGAGACCTTCTCGGGCGTGCCTTATGAGGTCGCGCTGGCCGCCGTGGAGAAGATCCGTGCGCTGGTACCGCAAAGTGTTCCCATGGCGCAATTTGCGCTGCGCTGGATTTTGATGGAAAGCGGCATCAGCACCGTCATCCCCGGTGCACGCAACGTCGAGCAGGCGCAGTCCAACAGCGCTGCCAGCGCCCTGCCGCCGATCACGGATGAGGTGATGCAGGCGCTGCGCGAACTCTATCTGCACGACATTGCCCCGTACGTGCATCAACGCTGGTAATCTGTGGCCCCTCCCCTTCATGTAACCAATAATAAGCAAGGACACCATGACACCCATCCAGCTCGCCATCGCCGGCGTCGGCAAGATCGTTTATGACCAGCATGCTCCGGCCATCGCCGGCAATGCTGATTTCAAGCTGGTCGCCACCGCCAGCCGCAACAACAGCATCGAGGGCGTGACCGCCTACAAGAGCATGGCCGAGATGCTGGCCTCGGGCACGGCCATCGAGGCGATCTCCCTGTGCATGCCGCCGCAGTACCGCTATGAAGCCGCACGTGAAGCGCTGAGCGCGGGCAAGCACGTGTTCCTGGAAAAGCCGCCCGGCGCCACCCTCTCCGAAGTCGAATCGCTGAAGAACCTGGCGGCCGAAAAAGGCGTGACCCTGTTCGCCAGCTGGCACTCGCGCCATGCGCCGGCGGTGCAGGTGGTCAAGCGCCATCTGCAGGAACATGCGCCGCGCACGGTCAAGGTGATCTGGCGTGAAGACGTGCGCCACTGGCATCCGGACCAGGAATGGATCTGGCAGCCGGGCGGCCTGGGCGTCTTTGATCCGGGCATCAATGCCTTGTCGATCGTCACCGAGATCCTGCCGCAGGCGATGTTCCTGAAGCAGGCCACGCTGGAAGTACCCGCCAACCGCCAGACGCCGATTGCCGCGCGCCTGGCCTTTACCGATGCCCTGGGCACGGATGTGCACGCGGACTTCGACTGGCGCCAGACGGGTGAACAGACCTGGGACATCGTCATCGAGACCGACAGCACCCGGGTCCACCTGAAAAAGGGCGGACATGAACTGTGGATCAACGATGCGCCGTGCGATCTGCCGGTGGAGGGGGAGTATCCCTCGCTGTATGCACATTTCTGCAAACTGGTCCGCAGTGGATCGTCCGATGTGGATGTGGCGCCGCTGCGGCATGTGGCCGATGCGTTCATGCTGGGGGAGCATGTTGTTACTGACGCGTTCGTCTGATCACATGACGGCGGCCCAGGGGACGCCGGGCTTCGACGAGACCGGCCCAATTGGGCCGGTTTTTTCATTGTTGACGTGGCCTTCGAATACACATGATCCGATATTGAAAAAAACTTGGTGAGCAGCTGTACAAGGTAAATGCACACCTAAAATCAACTTCTTACTATAGAGCACAGCGTACATCTCGCGTAACTTTCCAGATTTTCATCGATGGAAAAGCTGCCGTGCATCCTCTGATCTCAAGCAAGAAAGACTCCACGTTCCATTTAAAGTCAGCCGACATGATGATGCGGGAGGCCTCGTGAATATCCGGGGCTGGATCCGGCAGGGCGACGTGGCAGCCTGCGGAGCAAGCATGATTGACGGTGTTCAGGCGTGCTCCAGTTACGGCCGCGCTTACACGTATCAAGGAGCAAGCATTGCATGCAGCAAGCGTTGCGTCATTGCCGAAGGTCTCCCCACTAACGTACTGCCGAACGGTCGACCACGGGTTCTCCATGGAATGCGAAGCAGCCAAGGTTGTCCACTCATTTCGACCCTGAACGGCACGGACGGCATCTCGTCCGAATCCACCATCTTTCCGGCGTTTGTGCCGGACGGAGAGGGCGAATGGCGTGGCATTGCCCCTCCTGACACGTCTCACGAGAAAGAATTCGACGAGTATTTCATCGTTCTGGAGCAAGAGACGGGAAAGCCTGCGCGTCGACGGTTCTATCGAATAACGCTTGATACAGGGGAGATAATCGAGGGATATACCGATGAGCAACTCGGGCATTGGAGAAAGACCAAGCAACCCTTTGTTCGGCTGTATGCTCTGGGCGAATCGCGAGGAACTTGTCCGGATGACTATCTGATCGTAAACAATCAAAAATTCACAGCGCACAGGGAGGAGACTGGCAAAGGAGGCGACCTGATGGTCTTTAGCGATATCAGGACCACCAAACTCAGGACGCCCTATCGATTCAGGCTGACGTCAAAAGACATCCAGTCGATACTGCTTCAAAGCCATGCCAAATAAACGTTCCGGAACACTATTTGCATGCATGGTCATAGTGCTCCTGGCGAGCTATCTCCTTTTACGCAAAGTCCCTCAACTGATCCGCCCCGCCATCGAACCGCAGACCATTCTGGTCAATCCGGGGGCCAAGTGCGCCCTGATCGAATACGCATTCCGCGGCGGCGAAAGGTGGTCTTGGCTGGATCCTTACGGCCTGTTCACGCTCTCCGACGGCGATGCGTTTTACACCGTCGTTGACCTGCTGTCCAAGAAAGTCGTGAGAGACAGTACCTGGCCCATCATTCCGATTACCGCGTATTCCCAAGGGTCGGTCGGGATGGGCCGCTCCGTATTTTTCTGGAGTGCCGATGGGAGAAGCGCAGCTTTTCCCGGCGGCGAAGGTCCAGCCTATATTTGGGAAAACATCCACGAGTGTGCGGGCGAGAAGTCGACATCACCTTATTCCAATCTCGAATGCTCCCTGGACAAGCAATCGTCCCAATGCAGCGCTATCAGAAACATGATTGAGTGAATTTTCAGCCTCACGCACAACCAGAATCGCCGGTCATTCCCTTGATCTTGTCTGCGGCAACTGTGCTGCCCGCCGCAGCGGGTGGAGCCTGCCGCGATACAAACAGCTCGGCTCGGCAGAGCATGTGGAAAGACGGAAGAAAAAAATAAGGGCTGACGATGTTGATCGTCAGCCCTTCATTTCAGCTCAATCGAGTTCAAGCCATCAAATTCGCATGGTGGAATCGCAAATGATCTTCCACAAAACTCTCGATGAAGTAATACCCGTGGTCATACCCCGCATGCCGGCGCAAGGTCAGTGGCTGTGAGGCCTCCTTGCAGGCCGCTTCGAAACGCTCCGGTTGCAGCTGCTCGGTCAGGAATTTGTCGGCCAGCCCCTGGTCGATCAGGATGCCCTGCGGGAACGGCGCATAGAGCTTGCGCATCAGCTCGCTGGCATCATGCGCCTGCCAGCTCTGCTGGTCATCACCCAGGTAGTGACTGAAGGCCTTCTGGCCCCACGGGCAATGCACCGGTGCAGCAATGGGCGCGAACGCCGACACCGAACGGTAGAGATCGCGATGGCGCAAAGCCAGCGTCAATGCCCCGTGTCCGCCCATCGAGTGCCCGAAGATCCCCATGCGCTGCGGGTCAGCCGGGAAGCGGTCCAGCACGGCGCGGCGCAGGTCCTCCACCACGTAGCTTTCCATGCGGTAGTGCCGACTCCAGGGCGCTTGCGTGGCATCCAGATAGAAGCCTGCGCCCACGCCGAAGTCCCAGTTGTCGCTTTCACCGGCAATGCCCGCGCCGCGCGGACTGGTGTCGCAACTGACCAGGATCAGCCCCAGCTCGGCTGCCACGCGTTGCGCACCGGCCTTGATCATGAAGGTTTCTTCCGTGCAGGTCAGCCCGGCCAAATAAAACAGCACGGGCTGCTTGCCGCCGCCCTGCCCGGCCTGCGGCGGAACGAACACCGACAAGCGCATGTCCAGCCCGATGGCGGGCGAAGCATGGCGATAAAAGCCCTGCACGCCGCCAAAGCAGCCGTGCTCGGAGAGGGTCTCCAGCATCGCGCCCTCCTCAGAACTCGACCACGGAGCGGATCGACTCGCCGCTCTTCATCAGGTCGAAGCCTTCATTGATGCGCTCCAGCGGCAGCTTGTGCGTGATCAGGTCATCAATGTTGAGCTTGCCTTCCATGTACCAGTCGACGATCTTGGGCACGTCGGTACGGCCGCGCGCACCACCGAAGGCCGAGCCCTTCCAGACGCGGCCAGTCACCAGCTGGAACGGACGGGTCGAGATCTCCTGGCCGGCTGCGGCCACGCCGATGATGATGGACTGGCCCCAGCCCTTGTGGCAGCACTCCAGCGACTGGCGCATGGTGGTGGTATTGCCGATGCACTCGAAGCTGTAGTCGGCGCCGCCATCGGTCATGCCGATGATGGCATCGACCACGTTGGGCACATCCTTGGGATTGATGAAGTCGGTCATGCCGAACTTGCGCGCCATGGCTTCGCGCGCCGGGTTCAAATCGACGCCGATGATCTTGTTGGCCCCCACCATCTTGGCCGCCTGGATGACGTTCAGTCCAATACCGCCCAAACCGAACACCACCACGTTGGCGCCCGCCTCCACCTTGGCAGTGAACAGCACGGCACCCACGCCGGTGGTCACGCCACAGCCGATGTAGCAGACCTTGTCGAAAGGCGCGTCCGAACGGATCTTGGCCAGGGCGATTTCCGGCACGACGATGTAGTTGGAGAAGGTGGACGTGCCCATGTAGTGGAACAACGGCTTGCCGTCCAGCGAGAAGCGGCTGGTGGCGTCCGGCATCAGGCCGCGGCCTTGGGTGGCGCGAATGGCCTGGCACAGGTTGGTCTTCTGCGAAAGACAGAATTTGCACTCGCGGCATTCCGGCGTGTACAGGGGGATGACGTGGTCATCCTTCTTGAGCGATTTCACGCCCGGGCCGACGTCGACCACCACGCCTGCACCTTCATGGCCGAGGATGGCCGGGAAGATGCCTTCCGGGTCGGCACCCGAGAGCGTGTAATAGTCGGTGTGGCAGATGCCGGTGGCCTTGATCTCGACCAGGACTTCGCCGGCCTTGGGGCCGCCAAGTTCGACTTCCTCGATGGTCAAGGGCTTGCCTGCCTGCCATGCTACCGCTGCTCTTGTCTTCATAGGGATGGGTCCTTTGCGTGATGATTGAAGTAAAACCTCCCGACCGCCGCACGAAGGCCGACAACCGTCAGGAAAATTCAGGAAAACGATGATGCAGATGAAACTGCCAGCTAGGCAGTATTATCGCATTGCAAACGAAAATGCATGCGCTACCCTTTACACAGCTTCATGTTGATATCGGAACAAGTGAAAATTTCCCTCTGACATGAAAATCACACTGTCGCGTTGCGGCGACGTTGCGCGCAGGATGACAAAGCCTTGGGCTTGCGGTAAGGTTGCTACAAAACAAACGGCGAACGTGGCGGGCAAGCCGGCTACCGATCAGCACACAAACAAGTACAGAACGCAAGGACAAGCGCCAACAAAGCGCAGCAGGACACGGGATGGCATACTGCCATTGCGTGTATCAGAAAGTGGGGGCATCCACGTAATTTTGGCGTAAGCGTTCACCTCGTGTGAACGCCTGCGGCTTGCCGCCGTTGCGCTGGCGAGCAACGCGCCATGTGCGTGCGAGGGCTGTCGAAACGGTCGTCCGGTATCTCTCCGGGCCAAGGGACGTGCAGCGATCCGCTGCCTAACGACAGGTGATGTGATATCGGTCACATGGGAAAACAGAAAAAATCGCCGGGACGCCCAGGTACTACCCTGAAGACCTTGCTGCTCTTCGTCGGCTTCGTCGGGTCGTTCATCGTGGTGCAGACCTGGTGGGAAATCCGCCAGGACCGCCAGCTGACCATCGACGCCGAACGCGCCAGCTCGATGGCGGCCGTGCGCAGCGTGCAGGAACATGCCGAACGCATTTTCGGCGAGCTCGACCAGTTGCTCTGGTCCGGGGCCGAGCACATCCATGGCGCAGGCCCCGACCTGCTCGACGATGACCAAGGACTCTATCGCCTGCTGTCGGGCATGCAGCAGCGCCTGCCCACGGTGATGGTGCTGCGCTACATCGACCGCAACGGCAACACCCGCGCCAGCTCCCTGCGTGCCCTGGACACCACCAGCATTCCGGAAGACCACAAGCTGACCCATGTGGATGGCAATCCGGGCCGCCCCGGCCTGTTCGTGGGACAGCTCATGCGCAGCCGCTACAACCGTGAGCTGGTGCTGCCGGTGGCCATGAACCTCTACGACAGCAGCAGCCGGCCCGTCGGCCTGCTGGTGGCCGAACTGAAGGCGGCGACCTTCTTCGACTTCTACAAGCGCATCACCAATTTCGAGGCCATTGTCTCGCTGCGTACCGACAGCGGATCGATGATGCTGCGCTCGCCCTTCGAGGAGCGCTGGCTCAGTGTCAGCCTGGCCGATGCCAAAAGCATGGCGCGCATTCGCGCCGGCGCCGAAGAAGGCGCCTTCGAGGAGATCTCGCACCTGACCGGCGAGCCGCTGCTGTTCTCCTACAAGCGGCTGGACAAATGGTCGCTGGTGGCGGTCTACGCGCGGCGCATGGAAGATGTGCTGGCACCCTGGCGCAGCCGTACCGAAAACCGCATCCTGCTGGCCACCGGTATTTTGGGTTTCATCCTGATCGCGCTCATTGCCTTCCTGGTGTATTACCGCTACCAGCGCCGCCTGGACCATGCGCTCTCGTCCAGTGAATACCGCTACCGCAAGCTCTACGAGGAAGGCAGTGATCCCATCGTGCTCATTTCCTCCGAACTGCGCTACCTGGACTGCAATGCGGCGGCGCTGCGCTTTTTCGGGGTGCCGGACAAGGAACGCATCATCGGCCGCAAGGTCGGCCTGTTCTCGCGCCAGAAAAACCGTCCATCCGAGCAGCCTGACATCGATGAACTGGTCGGCCGGGTCCTGGCCGGGCAACCCCAGCAGTTCGAATGGGTCACGGTCCGCCGCAACAAGATCATCCACACCGACGTCACCCTGAACCGCGCCGAGTTCGAGCGCGGCTATGCGATCTTCGCCATCCTGCGCGACATCAGCGCCCGCAAGCGCGCCGAGCTGCTGCAGAGCGAGCAGAACCGCGTCTTGCACATGGTGATGGCCGATGACGACCTCGACGGCATCCTCAACGAGATCGTCGGTTTTGCCGATGCGCAGCTGCCCTATGGCGCCAGTTGCGTGATGCTGGTCAATGAACAGGCGTCGCACTTCACCTCGGTACTGAGCCGCCGTTATCCGCCGCGCCTGCTGCGCGCCTTGCAGGGCATGCCGATCCGCCACGGTTGCGGGGTCGGCGCGGAAGCGGCGCTGCGGCGCGGTCCCTGCATCGTCACCGACATCGCGCGCGATCCGGTCACCGAGCACTTGCGGGTGCTCATCGACGTCGAGGTCTACCCTTCCTGCGGCGCCTGGCCCATCATGGGCAAGGAAGGCCAGTTGCTGGGCGTGTTCGCTGCCCTGCTCAAGGAAAACCAGGCCCCCAGCAACGAATACCTGCAGCTGGCCAACATTGCCGCCGATCTGGCCAGCGTGGCCATCGAGAGCCGCCGTGCCGACGAGCGCATCCGCCACCTGGCGCACTACGACGAACTGACCGGCCTGCCCAACCGCTTCCTGTGCACCCAGCACGTCTCCAACGCCATCACCCACGCCGAACACCGCAACGGCATGGTGGCGGTACTGCTGATGGACCTGGACCGCTTCAAGAACATCAACGATACCTTCGGCCACGAGGCCGGCGAAGCGGTACTGCAGGAAATCGCCCAGCGCTTTCGCAATTCGCTGCGCGAGCTGGATATCCTGGCACGCGTGGGCGGGGATGAATTCATCGTGCTGGTGGATGACTTCGACGATCCGCTGCAGCTGGGCGAGATCGCCCAGAAGCTGCTGACCGAGGCGCGCAAGCCCTTCATCATCGATGGCCAGGAAGCCATGCTCTCGGCCAGTATCGGCATCGCCACCTATCCGGGCGATGGCGACAATGCGCAAACCCTCATCAAGAACGCCGACATCGCCATGTACCGCGCCAAGCACCATGGCAAGGATGACTATCGCTTCTTCTCCGACGAGGTCAACACCAACACGGTGGAACGCATCGCGCTGGAAGCCGAACTGCGCCGCGCCATCGAACGCGGCGAATTCGTGGTGCACTACCAGCCCAAGATCAACCTGGCCACCGGTGGCATCGTGGGTGCCGAAGCGCTGGTGCGCTGGCAGCATCCGGTGCGCGGGCTGGTGCCGCCGGGCGAATTCATCCCGCTGGCCGAAGAGACCCGGCTGATCGACCAGATCGGCCTGATCGTGCTGGAAGAGGCTTGCCGGGACATCGGCCTGATGCTGGAACGCGACCTGGTATGCGGACGCATCTCCATCAACCTGACCGGCAGCCAGTTCGGCGACGAACACCTGCTGGAAGACATCAAGAGCGTGGTCCAGCGTCACGGCACGCCACCGGCCTGCCTGGAGTTCGAGATCACCGAGAGCATGGTCATGCACAACCGCGACCGCGCCATTGCGATCATGGATGGCATCCGTGCAGAAGGCTTCACCATTTCGATTGACGACTTCGGTACCGGCTATTCCTCACTGGCCTATCTCAAGCGCTTCCCGGTCAATACGCTGAAGATCGACAAATCCTTCATCAACGACATTCCGGACGACGCCAACAGCAGCGCCATCGTGCAGGCCATCATCGCCATGAGCCATGCCCTGAACCTGAAGGTGGTGACCGAAGGCGTAGAGACGGAGAGGCAATTGCAAGCCCTGCGCGAGTTCGGCTCGGATGAATACCAGGGCTATTACTTCAGCAAGCCGGTGCCCTATGCGCAGTTCCTGCAGATGCTTCTCTTGCAGCAGCAGGCCATGCGCCAGGCCAGCCAGGTACTGGTGACCGACGGCGATCCCCCCTGAGCCCCGGCGCGCTTGCCGCGCGCCTCAGGACTGCCGTGCGGCCAGACGGTCGACCTGGTAGAGCGAGGGGAACAGGCGCATCCACAGCAGCACGATGAGCAGCGTGCCGATGCCACCGATGAGCACGGCCGGCACCGCACCGAACCAGGCGGCGGTGAGCCCCGACTCGAATTCTCCCAACTGATTGGACGTTCCGATGAAGACCGAATTGACGGCCGAGACGCGGCCGCGCATGGCGTCGGGCGTTTCCAGCTGGACGAAGGAGGAGCGCACCACCACGCTGATCATGTCGGCCGCACCCAGCACCGCCAGCGCCGCCAGCGACAGCGGGAAAGAGCGCGACAGGCCGAAGACGATGGTGGCCAGCCCGAACACGGCCACGGCGATGAACATGGTGCGCCCTACCCGGCCGCCCAGCGGAAAGCGCGCCAGCAGCAGCGCCACGATCAAGGCCCCGGCCGCCGGAGCCGAGCGCAGCAGGCCCAGGCCGACCGCACCGGTATGCAGGATGTCGTTGGCGAAGACCGGCAGCAAGGCGGTGGCGCCACCCAGCAGCACGGCAAACATGTCCAGCGAAATGGCACCGAAGATGGCGGGCTTGCTGCGGATGAAGGCCAGTCCCGCGAACACCGAGGACAGGCTGGCGCCGGTCGGCTTGGCCGGTGCGGCCTGGGCTGCCGTGACCTGGGCCGGACGCCGGATCAGCGACAACAGCACGCTGCAAGCGATGAACAGCGCGCAGCTGCTGGCATACACCACCGCCGGACCAGCCACGTAGAGAAATCCGCCCAATGCCGGGCCGATGATGATGGCGAACTGGGTCGCCGAGGCCGAGCCCGCCACGGCGCCCGGCAAGGCCTTCGGCGACATCAGGCTGGGCAGCAGGGCCGACATGGTCGGCTTGGAGAAGGCCCGGCCCGCGCCGATGACGGCCACGATCACGAAGATCATCTCGCGGCTGAGCCAGCCATGCAGGCTGCCCAAGGCCAGCGTGGCGGCTGCGGCGGCTTCGACCAGCGAACTGACGCGGGCGACGTTGCGGCGATCGAAGCGGTCGGCCACGTGGCCTACGACGAACACCAAGATCAAGGAAGGAATGAACTGCACCAGGCCCACGATGCCGAGATCGAAAGCGCTGTGGGTGAGCTGGTAGACCTGCCAGCCGACCGCGACGATCTGCATCTGCAAGGCGATGGTGGAGGCCACGCTGGCGCACCAGAATAGCTTGAAGGGCGTGTGATGGCGCAGCGGTGCGGCGGCATCATCGGGGGTCGCACCGGGGGATGTGGATGACATGTCTCGTGGATGGGAAGGGGGTGTCCTGGCGTTATCGGGTCCGGGCGCTGCAAGCAGCAACCGGCCTGGCGCGAACGGTCTTGGCGCCGCCGCGGCCCTGCCCTGCAAGGCAGGACGGGCGCCGCTATACTACCCGATCCCGCGCCAGCCGGCAGGAGGCGCCCCGTCCCTGCCGGCACATCACAAGGAGAATCCGAATGCAGTACCGCCAACTCGGCCGCACCGACCTCAAGGTCAGCCTCATCACGCTGGGCACCATGACCTGGGGCGAGCAGAACACCGAAGCCGACGCCCACTCGCAACTGGACTACGCCGTCGAACGCGGCATCAACCTGATCGACGCCGCCGAAATGTATCCGGTCCCGCCCAAGGCGGAAACGCAAGGGCTCACCGAGCGTTATCTCGGCACCTGGCTCAAGAAATCCGGCAAGCGCGACCAGTTGCTTATTGCCACCAAGTGCACCGGCCCGGCTCGCAAGCCGCACAACCCGCGACACATTCGCGGCGGCATCAATGACCTGGACCGAAAGGGCTTGACCGACGCCCTGCATGGCAGCCTGGAACGCCTGCAACTGGATCATGTGGACCTGTACCAGCTCCACTGGCCGGACCGCAGCGTGAACAGCTTCGGCCAGTTGGGCTACGAGCATGTGGAAGATGAAACCACGGTGCCCATCGAAGAGACGTTGACGGTGCTTTCCGAATTCGTGAAGGCCGGCAAGATCCGCACCATCGGCTTGTCCAACGAGACCGCCTGGGGCGTGGCGCAGTTCCTGCGCGCGGCCGAGCAGCATGGACTGGAGCGCATCGTTACCATCCAGAACCCGTACAACCTGCTCAACCGCAGCTTCGAAGTGAACCTGGCTGAATTCGCCCATCGTGAGCAAGTTGGCCTGCTGGCCTACTCGCCGCTGGCTTTCGGCATGTTGAGCGGCAAATACCTGGAGGGTGCACGCCCTGCAGGCGGACGCCTGACGCTGTTCGAACGCTTCGTGCGCTATACCAATCCGCAAGCCGAGAGCGCCACCGCACAATACGTGGCGCTGGCGCGCCAGCACGGACTGGATCCGGCCCAGATGGCGCTGGCCTATGTCAACAGCCGCCAATTCCTGACCTCCAACATCATCGGCGCGACCACGATGGAACAGCTGCGCAGCAACATCGACAGCGCCCAGGTGCAACTGAGCGACGAGGTGATTGCGGGCATCGAAGCCATCCACCGCAAGCAGCCCAATCCGGCGCCCTGATCCGGAACGGGTGAGCCGCACAGGCAAAAAAAATGACCGGCTTGCCGGTCATTTTTTTTGGTGGCTACAGCGCCAGCAGAATCAGTCGCCGCCGCTTTCAGTGGCCACGGCCGCCTTCACGTGTTCATCACGCGCCCCATAACGCGCGGCCATCACGGCGCACACCATCAACTGGATCTGGTGGAACAGCATCACCGGCAAGAGCACCATGCCGATGGCGCCGCTGGAGAACAGCACCTTGGCCATGGGCACGCCCGAGGCCAGGCTCTTCTTGGAGCCGCAGAAGACGATGGTGATCTCGTCCTCCTTGTTGAAGCCCAGGCGGCGGCTGCCGAAGGTGGTCAGCCCCATGATGATGGCCAGCAGTACCGCATTGATGACCAGCAGCGCCACCAGCATCGACACCGGCACCTGGTGCCACAGGCCCTGTACCACCGCCTCGCTGAAGGCCACATAGACCACCAGCAGGATGGAGCTCTGGTCGACGAACTTGAGCCAGGACTTGTTGCGCTCGACCCAGCGGCCGATGAAGGGACGGGCGATCTGGCCGGCCACGAAGGGCAGCAGCAATTGATAAACGATTTTCAGGATGGAATCGAGCGAGGAATGTCCGCCGCCATCATGGGCCACCACCAGCACGCCCACCAGCAGCGGTGTCAGGAAGATGCCCAGCAGATTGGAGGCGGAGGCCGCACAGATCGCCGCCGGCACATTGCCGCGCGCCACCGAAGTGAAGGCAATGGACGACTGCACGGTGGAGGGCAGCACGCACAGGAACAGCAGCCCCAGGTACAACTCGGGCGTGATGAATTGCAGCAGCACCGGCTTCAAGGCCAGGCCGATGAGCGGGAACAGCGCAAAGGTACACAGCAGTACGGTAACGTGCAGCTTCCAGTGCGTGAAACCGGCCACCACGGCTTCCCGCGACAGCTTGGCTCCATGCATGAAGAACAGCAGGCCGATCATGAAGGTGGTCAGCCCGTCGAAGGCTTCGGCCACCTGGCCGGTACAGGGAAGGAAGGATGCGGTCAGCACGACGGCCAGCAGCATCAGGGTCATGTTATCGGGCAGGAAGCGGGGACGGGCCATGGCGGTTTCGTTGTTGTCTTGATCGGAGAGCCTGCAGCTTATGTATACATAGGCTGCGGGCAAACCGCCATTTTACGTGAGAGCGGGGCCGGCTTGCAGGGCCCGCTCATGATGCGTAAAAGGATCAGGCCTTGCGCACGAATTCGGTCTTCAGGCCCATGGAGCCGAAACCGTCGATCTTGCAGTCGATATCGTGGTCGCCCTCGACCAAGCGGATGTTCTTGACCTTGGTGCCCATCTTGACCACGCCGCCGCCGCCCTTCAACTTCAGGTCCTTGATCACGGTGACGGTATCGCCATCCTGCAGCACGTTGCCCGAGGCATCGCGCCAGACGCGGGCCTGCTCGGCGGGCGCCGCCTGGGCGCTCCACTCGTGGCCGCATTCGGGGCAGACGAACTGGCTGCCATCCTCATAGGTGAATTCGGACTGGCATTGGGGACAGGTGGGCAAGGTGCTCATGTAAATTAAACTCCGGCAAATGGCTTGAAAAGGCAGCGATTGTACTGCTTCGGTCGCCAACTTCACATAGCCTGCAAGACCCAAGATCAAATAAAACGCAAATAAAAAAGCAGGCTTGTGAGCAAGCCTGCCTTTTTCCTTCACACGATTGCTGCGGAGAACGCCCTACCAGCCCCAGAACATCAGCCACCACGCGGTATTGACCAACGCCAGGCCACCGATCGCCGGCAGCATGGCCAGCACTTGCTGAACCCAATGGGTGGCATGGCGCGCCACCACTTTCCAGCACAGCCACAGGCTCCACAGCGTCATGGCCGTCAGGAGCGCCGCGCGCACATCGTTGGCCCAATAGACCGGCCAGTGCTCTGCCCGCAGCAGGCTGATGGTGGTGGCCGAGAGGCCGACGAAGACGCCGCAGCCCGCCAGCGGGATCAATGCCTGCACCAGGTGGTTGAAGCGGCTCCACTCCCATTTGCCCAGCAGCCGCGTGGCCAGCCCGAACATCAGCGCCACGCCGGTGCCCAGCACCAGGCCGGTGGCGAGGATGTAGCCCACGACCATGGCGCCATCGAGCCAGGTGAAGACATCGCTTTGCTGCGGATAATTGGTCAGCAGCCACCACGGCGCCTGGGTGCCGAAGGGCCACATGATGTCGCGCTCGATCAGCCAGGTCGCGATGTCCTGCTTGATGGCGATGAACCAGGGGCTGACCGTCCAGTGGAAGGCGCCGATGGCGATGCCCAGCAGGCCGTACAGCACCAGTGCGCTTTCCCACAGGTTGTTCTGGGTCTTGCCGAAATGCACCACCTCCACCGCAGGCGGACGGAAGCTCAGGGCAATCGCATCCCGATGGCCACTGCAGCGGCCGCACATGTGGCAGTCGGAAGCCCCCTTCATATTGCGCAAAGGGACCAGCGGGGCGCAATTGATGGGAATGATCTTGTGTTCGGGATGATAGGAGGCGCGCCATGCATCTTCGTTCACCTTGTAGTGAACCGGGGCCAGTTTGGCCAGCAGGCCGAAGACGCCATTGACCGGGCACAGGTATTTGCACCACACGCGCTTGTCGCGGCCATACAGGTAGCCGATGATCATGGCGCCGACCGTGGAGCCGCCCAGCACCAGCAGCACCGCTTTGGGATACTGGTAGACGCTGACCATCTGGCCGTACACGGTGGTGAGGGCGAAGGCCACGAAGGGCCAGCCGCCCCAGCGCACCCACTTGGGAATGGCGCGTCCGCGTCCGTGGCGGCTGGCGAACTCGGTCAGCGCCCCTTCCGGACAGAGCACACCGCACCACACACGGCCCATCAGCACCATGCTGACCAGCACGAAGGGCCACCAGATGCCCCAGAAGGCGAACTGGGCGATCAGGGTGAGGTTGGACCAGAGATGGGCGGTTTCGTCAGGCAGCGGGAGGAACACCGGGACCAGGATCAGCAGTGCATAGACAGCCACCACGATCCATTGCAGGCCTCGGATGAATGCGCCATGGCGGCGCATCCAGTCTCCGGTACGCGTGAGCAGAGTCGGCGATTGCGTACAGGTTGTCATGAGATTCAGACGGCTTCCTGCCTCTTGCTCTTGAGCTGAGGCTGGGGTTTTCGATAAAGGAACGAACATACCACGACCCAGTAGAGGGCATAGACGATCACCGACAGCAGCGCCGGACGGGCGCGATAGCCGGTCAGGGTCGAGACCAGGCTGCCCAGGGTGGTGGAATCATCCAGCAGCGCCGAGGTATCCCAGAGCTGGCCGGTCAGGGTCATGGTCCAGCTGGCCGAGGCCAGCACGTCGGAGCTTTCCAGCAATACGTCGAACAGCTTTTCCACGCCGGTGACCAGCAAACCGGCCGCCAGCAACAGCAGAATCACTTCGGTGACCTGGAAGAAACGGCGCCAGGAGAAGATCTTGCCGCCCAGCTGCAGCAGATAGAAGGTCAGGAAGGCCAACCCGAACCCGATCGCCCCCGCCAGCACCAGCGACGCCGTGCTGGCATCCTGCTGGCCCAGGCCAATGCCGTACAGGAAAACGGCAGTCTCGCTGCCTTCGCGGGCGATCGCCAGCATCACCAGCACGAACACGCCCCACCAGTTGCCGCTTTCATAGCTGGACTGCATGGAGCTTTCCATCTCCTTCTTCAAGGTGCGGCCGTGCTTGCGCATCCAGAACACCATCTGCACAATCAGCACCGCCGCAATCAGGACGATGGCAATCTGGAAGTAGGTCTGGGCGTCGCCCGAAAGCAGTTCCGAAAAGCCCAGCAGCGCTGCGCCCAGGGCCCCGGCCAGCACCACCCCCGCGACCACGCCGCCCCACAGATAGGGAATGCCGCGCCGCGCGCCGACATCGCCGTTCTTCAGCCAGGCATAAAGGATGCCGACCACCAGAAGCGCCTCGACGCTTTCGCGCCAGACGATGAACATGACCTGTCCCATCAAACTTTCCCTTCCTGAAAACCTGGACTTCCCCGCTTCCGTACTGATTGCGCGTGCGCCCTCTTACTTGGCGACGATCACACCCGGCGGCATGTTGAGGTGGAAGTCATCGAAAAACTTGTATTCGCCCGGACGCAAGGGGGCAATCACCACGAAGGACTGGGCACCCGGTGCCAGCACCTTTTCCTTGCGCAGTTCGACGCTTTCGAACTCCGCGGCAGACTTGCCGATGTTGTGCACTTCGATCTTGATGCGCTGTCCGGCCGGCACTTCGATGCGCGGCGGGATGAGCTTGCCGTCCTGCATCTCCAGCTTGAAGGTCGGCAGGTCGGAAGCGCTGGCCTGCGCGGCGCTGCCCAGCATGGTCATCGCGGCCAGTGACAGGCAGATCAGTCGGACGATTCTTGCGATCATGAAAAACTCCGGAACTCTCTAAACGGTGAAGCCGGTCCGCCATCACGGCGCGGACCGGCATCGCATCACTGCAAACGTGCGGTCTGGATCAAGATCCGGCGATCCGCTTAGTAGCCGCCCTTCTTGCCGATGCCGGCGAAGGTGAAGTCGTAGTTCAGCTCGAAGGTCTTGAACCAAGGACCGACGCCGGTTTCCTTGTCGACGTGACGGCCGAAGTGGGCGTGTTCATTGGCTTGCGGCGAGGAGATGGTCAGCTTGAGCTTGTACTTGCCCGGGCCTTCCAGCTTCACGTTGTCGCCGTAGTGCGGACCGTCATTGGCCACCATGGGCATCATGTCGCCCTTGATGGACTTGGTGGAACCAACCTTGGTCAGTTCATACTTGATGACCATGTAGGGCATCCAGTCGCCTTCGGCGAAACCGTTGGGGTTCTTGGCCACGGCGCGGATGTCGGCTTCGAGGTGGATGTCGGATTCTTCAGCCTTGCGCATCATGCCGTCCGGTTCCATCTTCACCGGCTGCAGGTAGACGGCGTTGACTTCGAAGCCGTTCTGGATCTGCGGCTTGCCGATGGGGTACTCGGCGGCCGAGGCGGCGCCGGCAAAGGACAGGCTCAGCGCTGCGGCCACAGCCAGTTTCTTGAAACCGATCATTGCGTATTCTCCAAGGTGGGTCAAATGATAATGATTAGCATTAAGTATATCACCCTTTGAGGCAGCCGGCTCCCACCCTTTAGTGCAATCCTTCACAGCAATGCTGACCGGATAGGTAAAAACGTGCACAGATGAAAAAAACGCCCGGCACAGGCCGGGCGTTTCATGTTGCGGGCAACGCAGGCGGGAGGCGGCTTTCGGCCGCTTTGCACCCTGGATCAGAACTCTTCCATCTCCGCCACCTGGCGTGCGGCCGGCACTTGTGCACGGCCAGTTGCAGGTGGGACTTGCACAGTGCGCACACCTGCCGGCGCGCGCCCTTCCAGCTTGAAGACCGCCACCACGCTCTCCAGCTTCTCGGCCTGGCCCTGCAGGGCCTGGGCCGCTGCGGCGGCCTCTTCCACCAGCGCTGCATTCTGCTGGGTGCCCTGGTCCATCTGCGAGATGGCCTGGTTGACCTGGGTAATGCCGGCGCTCTGTTCTTCGCTGGCGTCGGCGATGTTGCCCACGATCTGGGTCACGCGCTGGACGCTGTCGACGATGTCGCTCATGGTCACGCCCGCCTGCTCCACCAGCTTGCTGCCGCTGCCGACCTTGTCAACCGAATCGTCGATCAGTTCCTTGATTTCCTTGGCGGCGGCCGCCGAGCGCTGGGCCAGCGAACGCACTTCCGAGGCCACCACCGCAAAGCCGCGTCCTTGCTCACCGGCGCGGGCCGCTTCCACGGCGGCGTTCAGGGCCAGGATGTTGGTCTGGAAGGCGATGCCGTCGATGACCGCGATGATGTCGACGATCTTGCGCGAGGACGCATTGATGGAGTTCATGGTGTCGACCACCTGGCGCACCACATCCCCGCCCTGCGAAGCAATGTGCGAGGCCGATTGTGCCAGCTCGTTGGCCTGGCGCGCGTTCTGGGTATTCTGCAACACGACCGAAGTCAGTTCTTCCAGGCTGGACGCACTTTCCTCCAGGGCCGCGGCCTGCTGCTCGGTACGCGCCGACAGGTCGGCATTGCCAGCGGCAATCTGGCGCGCGGCGACCGTCACCGAATCGGTGGAACTGCGGGTCGTGGCCACCACCTCCACGATACGGGCCAGCAGCTTGTTGAAGGCGGCGGCGGTGCGGCCGATTTCATCCATGCGTTCCACCGGCACCGGGCGCGACAGGTCCAGGGTCTGGCTGACGTGCTCGAAGGTCTGCTGGATCTTGCCCAGGCTGCGCGTGACACTGCGCAGCGTGCGGATGCCCAGCACGGCGGTCAGCAGCACCGCCACCACGATCACGCCGATCATCGCGCGCAGGGCAAAGGCGTAGGCGGCATCGCTCTCCTGCTTGACGGCGTCGATCATCTGGCGGCCCACCAGGATGTGGTCGTCGAATCCCTTCTTGGCCGCACCGGCCGACAGCGCCAGGGGCGTGCCGGCCTGCAGCGTGGCGCGTACGCCGTCCATGTCATTGGCGTAGGCGGCAGCGAAGAACGGCACCAGGGCCTTGCGGTAGGCCTCGATGTTGGCCTTGTCGGCCTGGATCAGGGCACGGTCCTTCTCATCGAAAATGAGATCGCGCTCGTAATGGGCGAATTCTTCATCCAGCGCCTTGTTGGCAGCATCGACTGCCTTCTGCAAGGCGGTCTTGTCGGGCAGGTTGGCGAACACCGACAGGCGATAGCCCGCCAGGCGCGAATCGGCCAGGTAACCCTTCAGCAGGTTCAGGCTGTCCATGCCGGGAATGATGCGGTTCTGGATCAGCTCCAGCCGCTGCTGGGCACGCTGCAGTTGCCAGAGTCCGTCGGCGCCGACGAACAGCAGCGCCAGCAGGGCTGTCGAGAGAGTGAGGATGAGGCGCTTGGTAATGGTCATGATGGAAAATTCACCGAAGGAAATGAAGCGCGCCGCAGCACGCGGGTTCAGCTACAGAACAAGAAAAAAGGATGAAGAAAAGCGCCCGCCGCCCACTCCCCTGCGCTCAGGCAGCCAGCGGCGCATCCTGCGCATCCGCCCCGAGCAGCTCACCGTGCTGGCGACAGAAATCCACGCCCGCGCGATAGCCCACCTGGAACAGCAGCTGCATGTTGGAGGCCGACCAGTCCAGCACATGGGGCCAGTGGTCTTGCGGCACGCCGGCCATCAGGTCAACCTTGAGCACCTGGCGCAACGGCGCGCCGGTGGCCGGATCACGATTGTGCTCCAGCTCGAAGAGGCGTTGCTCGGTCTGCGAGATCTTCACCAGCGGCGTGATGATGGAGCGCACCCACGCATCATAGAGATTGCGGGGCTTGCGGATCAGGCGATCCTCCCCGAGGATGTCCAGCACCACCAGGGTATCGACCTCGCCTGCAGGCGCCGCGCCCGTCTCCGGGTCGGTGATGAAGGGAGTGAAGTTGAGCGTATCCAGCGCCGCGCCTTCGATGTAATGCTCGCCATCGATTTCGGTGGGCGCATAGAGGAAGGGGAAGGACAGCGAAGCCCGCACGTGCGCCGGGGTGATCTGGTCCTTGTTCCAGATCTGCATGCGGTGACGGTCGAGGTTGTAGGCGTTGATGTAGAACTCGGGGGCCATGCGCGGCACCGCCGAAAAATCGATGGACTGCTCCAGGAAAGGCAGGTGGGCGCACAGCCCGAGGCTGCCCGAATGCAGGTCCGAGGGCGACATGGCCGACATCATCAGGTGCATCCAGTCATTCCACTTGGCCGAGGCCTCGGCGAAATGCTGGCTGAACATCGCGGCAAAGGGCGAGGCAGCCAGACCCGGCATCTGCTGGAACTGGTTCAGCATCGCATCGCGATAGCTCTCGGCCTGGGCGCCCGGTTTCTTGAAGACCTTGTAGTTGACCGGAAAGAGCTTGTAGATGCTGTCGGCCACGCCGACTTCAGCCCATTGCATGAGCGCGGCCTGCGGCGAGGCGTCGCGTGGCGCAGTGGCCAGCAAACCCATGAGCACGCCGGCACCAGAGGCCGAGATGACGTCGAACTCCACCCCTTCCGCCAGGAAGGCAGCCAGTGCCCCGGCGATCAAGGTCGAATTGGGCGCCCCGCCCCCGATGACCAAGGCCTTCCTGTTTCGTCGTGGCGAAACCTTCATAGCACTCCCCTTGTTGACCTGCATGTCCTGCTTTTTTGGATTTTTTGTGCGATGCACCGGAAGCATCGCTGTGGCGTCTCTGAAAACTGCCACGAGGTAAATTCGTCGCGACCCTGACGCAACTGTCAGGAATATAGCCGAGCAGCAATGCGTAAATGTTGCAGTGCGAGATTTTATTCGCTTATATCTGGCATTCAGAAATTTAATGAGGTAGTACCGGCGCGCTTGAACATGGCAAATGGAGGCTAGCGCTGGCAATCAAGCTGGCATTGTAATTCTCACGTAAGCTCACTACGGTAATTGCAACTTGGTGCGCAACTGTGGCTACGGTACGAAATCAGGCGCACGCTGGCGTGTGCGTGAGTATTGAGCAATGGATTTCTGTATCCTGCTATGTCAAACTTGCTGTAAAGCAGAAATGCAACATTCAAAAAACAACGCCCAGTTCCGCACATAACGCATGTCCCGCCCCAGCATATTGATGGTCGATCCCAGTCCGGAGTCGGTGGAACTGGCGCGCTTCAGCCTTTGGCGCAGCAAGCTGGAGTGCGACTTCGGCTGGTTCGAGGATGCGGAGCGAGCCATGGAATCGCTCTTCAGCCCGCAGGCGCAACACCACCCTGACACCCTGCCCTGCCTGATCCTGCTGGAACCCCGCTTGCCCCGCATGGAAGGACTCGATCTCCTGCACATGCTGCGCAGCCAGCCCCATACCCGCACACTGCCGGTGATCATGTTCGCCACTTCCTACGACGAAACCGACGCCGCGCGCTCGCGTGAAGCCGGTGCCAACGATTACCTGGTCAAACCGGTGGATGCGCGCGAGTTCATGCAGTTGGTCAATCACACCGTCCAGCGCTGGCTTGCGGTGGCTTCCAGCCACAACTGAAGCCAGGCACGTGGCTGCATCGCGCCTGATCGCCCGTGCGCCGGAGGAAACCACATCAAGCACGCAAGCATGGAGTTGATCGAAAATTCGGTCAGCCAAGGGGGGATCGGGGAGAGGGCCGGTCAAGGGATACGTTCCGGATCCGGCGGCTGCCCTCTCGGCGGCGATGTGCCGGAGGATGGCGCGGGGCGAGGTGGCCACTGAAGGCTGACGTGTCCGCCATCAGGAAAAAGCGGCGCACAAAAGACAAAAGGGCCCATCTTGCGATGGACCCTTTATATCTGGTGCGGCTGGCAGGAATCGAACCCACGACCCCTTGGTTCGTAGCCAAGTACTCTATCCAGCTGAGCTACAGCCGCGAAAAACAAAATTATATCAGCAAGTTTTCCCGTTTGGGAAGCCCCTTCTCTCGTTTTTTTTGCCTGACAGGAAAAACGCGGCAGGTTCACCTGCGCTCCAGCGTCGGCGGCACCCACGCAACAGCTGCGCAGGCCACCCTTTGAGACAACAGGGATGACCCTGCGGTGCTGCAAGGCTATCATGAAGGATTATTCACCCTTCTCCATTCACATCGCCTGCATGCCTGTCTTTCCCGCCTCAGATCCATCACATGAACAACGCCTACGTGAAGAAGAACGCACGCGCATCGCACGCGACCTGCACGACGAGCTGGGCGCACAGCTGACCGGCATCGGCATGGCGCTGGGCCAGTTGCGGGAACAACTGGCACGCGAGCAACACGCAGCCCAGCCACATGCCGACTACGCGCAGCAATTGCTGGACCAGGCGCGCGAAGGCATGGAACGGCTCATCGATGACCTGCACCCCCCTGTCGTCGAATTCGGGCTGGCCGATGCACTGCGCTGGCAGTGCCGTCATTTCAGTCGGCAAACCGCACTGGAGTGCCACGTGCAGTGCCCCGACACACCGCCAGTGCTGGAGACTTTCGTGGTGGTGAGCCTGCTGCGCATCCTGCGCGAAGCACTGGCCAACGTGGCCCGCCACGCGCAGGCACGCAAGGTCGAGGTCAGCCTCAAGGTCGGCCGGGAGCTGCTCCTGCAGGTGGCTGACGATGGCGTCGGCATGCCGCCACAGCACGCCGGGCAGGATCAGCAGCGCCGCAGCCAATGCCACGGCCTGGCCAACATGCGTACCCGCGCTGCGGCATTGGGCGGCAGCCTGATGCTGGAATCCCGCCTTGGGGGCGGCACTATGGTGAGCGTTCGTTTGCCTGTTGCAGACTGAATGAACACTATAAAATACACCCTCGCCCGCCACAGCCCAGAGCACGGTTTCACGAGGAGTTCCGCAGTCCGCCCATGAGCAAGAAAGCCACCGCCGCCATCAAGGTCCTGATCGCTGATGATCACGCCATCGTGCGCGAAGGCCTGCGCCAGATCTGCGCCGGCAGCAAGGACATCGTCGTGGCCGGCAATGCCGCCAACGGGCTGGAGGCCATCAAGCTGGCGCGCGAAGCCAATGGCGATGTCATGTTGCTCGACATCGTGCTGCCCGACCGCAGCGGCATCGACATCCTCAAGCAGATCCGCAAGGAACAGCCTGAACTGCCGGTGCTGATCCTGTCCATCCACCGCGAAGACCAGTACGCGATCCGCTCGCTCAAAGCGGGTGCGGCCGGCTTCCTCAACAAGCAGGCCAGCCCGGGCGAACTGCTCGCGGCCATCCGCCAGGCCGCCGCCGGGCGCAAGTACGTGAGCCCCTCGCTGGCGCAGGAACTGGCCAACCAGATCGGCTTCGATCACGACACCCCGCTGCATGAAACGCTCTCGGACCGGGAGTACCAGACCATGGTCATGATCGCCTCCGGCAAGACCGTCAGCGACATCGCCACCGAACTGCTGCTGTCAGTCAAGACCATCAGCATGTATCGCTCCCGCGTACTGGCCAAGATGAAAATGCGCCACAACGCCGAACTCACCCATTACGCGCTCAAGAACAACCTGGTGGAATGAGCGCCGGCCCCGGTCCCGCCTCACGGGAAACACCGGCTTCCCAGTTGGAAAGGGGCTTTTCTCCTCCTATTAAATGCATCCACGGAACTGGCGCTGACGTACAATTAGTTGTCATTTTTGCCTCTCCCTGCCGGGACGCGGCAACGGACTGTGGCTGAGGGGGAGACGAAGCTGCGTTTGTGCGATGACCGGGGTGGATGGCCTTGCTCAAGCAAAGCCCGCCTGCGCCGATACCGTAGGAAATCCCCCGTGCATACAGACGAACACACCAACAATACAGTCACCAGCCGGCATGTCCAAGAAACCGTCCACGCTCACGCCTGTCGAGATTGCCCGAGAAGCTTTCCAGCGGCTTGGGGCCCGGCGCATCTCCCCCACGCCGGATGCCTATCGCATCGCCTATGAGGAAATCCAGGGCGGCATGCCCGGCGTGACTGCCGAGTCGGTACTGAGCACCTTCGCCACCAAGCTCTCGCGCCAGCCGGGGGAAAACGGCCTGCTGGGCACACGCCTGGTGCGTGCCCGCGAGAACGGCGACTGGACCGAGTTCGAGCGCCAGCTCATTGAGTTCGCTGACGCCAACTGGCAAAGCCGTCCCATCGTGCCGGCCAAACCGGCCGTGCAGCACGGCGAGCTGGTCCCCATCGATCTGGAACGACAATTCATCCGCGACAGCGTCAAAGAGAAGATGCTGCGCGAGATGCTGGCGCGCATCCTGGTCTTCAACCTGCCCTCGCTGCTCTCGACCGCACCGGAACTGGCCAATGAATCGCGCAACAGCGGCCAGGACCTCAAAATGGCGTTCTCCGAGCAGGCGATGAACGAGATCATCACCCGCGTCAAGCAGTTGAGCTTCCAGATCGAGCTCAAGACCGACGACATGGCCCAGCAGCAGGAATTGCTGATGCGCCTGTTCCAGCTGCTGCTGGAAAACATCAACGGACTGCTGGAACAGGGCTCGTGGCTGTCGAGCCAGATCGAAACCGTGCAGAGCCTGATCGCCGGTCCGCTCAGCAACACCTCGCTGGCCGATGCCACCAAGAACCTCAAGGAAGTGATCTACAAGCAGGGCCTGCTGAAGAACACCCTGTCCGAGGAAAAAGTGGTGGTCAAGAACATGATGCTGACCTTCGTGGACCGGCTTTCGGCCATGGTCTCCACCACTGACAATTACCAGCGCACCATTCGCGGTTTCTCCCAGCAGATCAGCCAGGCGGGCAACATCGCTGATCTCAACAGCGTGCTCAGCGAAATCATGACCGAGACGCAGAAGGCCCAGGAAGAAGCCACCCGCTCACGCGACGCCATGGTCGATGCGCGCCAGGAAGTGGAAAAGGCCGAGGAGCGTATCCAGGCGCTGGAACAGCAATTGCAGCAGATGGGTGAACTGGTGCGCGAAGACCAGTTGACGGGCAGCCTCAACCGGCGCGGCATGGATGAATCACTGGATCGCGAGATCGCCAACGCCCTGCGGCGCGAAACGCCGCTGTGCGTGGCCTTGCTGGACCTGGATGATTTCAAGCGCATCAATGACACGCATGGCCACGCCACCGGCGACGAAGTGCTGGTGCACCTGGTGCAGGTGATCCGCGAAACCTTGCGCAAGCTGGATGTGATCGCGCGCTTCGGTGGCGAGGAATTCGTCATCCTCATGCCCGAGACCAGCGCGCAGGATGCGGTCCAGATCATCACGCGCGTGCAGCGTGAACTGACCAAACGCATCTTCATGCATGAGAGCCAGCGCCTGCTCATCACCTTCAGTGCCGGCGTGGCGGTGTATCAGCCGGGCGAGAGCCAGGCCGAACTGCTCAAGCGCACCGACGTGGCGTTGTATAAAGCGAAGAATGCCGGCAAGAACCGCATCGTCTTTGCCGATCCACCTGCCGCGGAGGCACCGGGCCTGCCGCCCTCCCCATAACGTCTGACACCCGCGTTTCAGCTGCCATTTGGGCTTGCTGCGCGGCGCCAGCTGCGCCAGCCGGCTGCGGCCATGAGCACGAAGAGCGCATACAACATGGCGGTCAGCGTCAGGTGCTTGTAGAGATACAGGCCCACGTAAAGCACATCCACCGCAATCCAGACCAGCCAGTTTTCCAGCTTCTTGCGCGACAGCAGGAATTGGCCGACCAGGCTGCCCGCCGTGAGGAAGCCATCCATGTGCGGCACATCAGTATCTGTATAACGCTGCAGGAACCACGACAGCAGCAGCCATCCTGCCAGCCAGCTCAGCACCATGACGGCCCGGCCGCGCGCGGCCAGCGTGGACACCTGCAATGGACGATGGTCCTCGCCGCCGCGCAGCCATTGGCTCCAGCCCCACACCGACACCGCCACGAAGACGAACTGCAAGCCGGCATCGCCATAGAGGCGTGCATCGGCAAAGACCGCTGCGTACAGCAACGACGAGAGGATGGAAAACAGCCACGCCCAATGATTCTGGCGGATGTTGAGCCAGACGGTCAGTACGGCCAGCGCAAAGGAGACCAGCTCCAGCGGCGTGGTGATGAGGCCCAGCCAGGTCAGCGGGGTATCAGGACGCATAGGAAGGAAAAGACGACAGCAACTCAGCGCGTGGCGACACGGCCTGCGGAAGACGGCGCATTGGCCGGTACGGAGACACTATTGGGCTGCCCGGAGCCGGGCATGTAGGGATTGGGATTGATGGCGGCCGCCGGCTTGCCGGAACTGCCATCGAGCAGCTGGATGAAGATTTCGTTCTGGCGGATCATGCCCAGCTCGAAACGTGCACGCTCCTCCACCGCCCCCTTGGACTGCTTCAGGTCGTCCACTTCGGAGGACAGCTTGGCGTTGCGCTCCTTGAGTTCATCGTTCTTCTTGTGCGCCAGTTGCACCTGACGGTCAAGCTCCCAGACCTTGAACCAGCCGCCCTTGCCCAGCCAAAGCGGGTACTGGATCACGACCAGCAGGAAGGACAGGCAGAGAATGATCAGGCGCATAGCCGGGAGCTTTCAGTGCGGCGCCGGCCCGAGGGACGGCGCCGCAAGCTTCTTACTTCAGGTTGTAGAACGCAGCGCGGCCGGGGTAGCTGGCGATGTCGCCCAGGTCTTCTTCGATACGCAGCAGCTGGTTGTACTTGGCCATGCGGTCCGAACGCGACATCGAGCCAGTCTTGATCTGCAGGGCGTTCATGCCCACGGCGATATCGGCGATGGTCGAGTCTTCGGTTTCGCCCGAACGGTGCGAGATCACGGCGGTGTAGCCGGCACGCTTGGCCATTTCGATGGCGGCAAAGGTCTCGGTGAGGGTACCGATCTGGTTGATCTTGATCAGGATCGAGTTGCCGATGCCCTTGTCGATGCCTTCCTTGAGGATCTTGGTGTTGGTGACGAACAGGTCGTCGCCCACCAGCTGCACCTTCTTGCCCAGGGTTTCGGTCAGGAGCTTCCAGCCAGCCCAGTCGTTCTCGGCCATGCCGTCTTCGATGCTGATGATCGGGTACTTGTCGCACCAGGATGCCAGGAGACCCGTCTTTTGCGCCGGGGTCAGCACCATGTTTTCACCGGCCAGATGGTAGTTGCCGTCCTTGTAGTACTCGGAAGCGGCGCAGTCCAGGCCCAGGGCGATCTGGGTACCCGGCTCGTAGCCAGCCTTCTCGATGGCTTCGATGATCAGCTTGATGGCTTCTTCGTGGCTGGAAACGTTGGGGGCGAAGCCGCCTTCGTCGCCGACGGACGTGGCCAGGCCACGGTCGTGCAGGATCTTCTTGAGGGTGTGGAACACCTCGGCGCCATAGCGCAGGGCTTCACGGAAGCTCGGTGCGCCGACCGGGATGATCATGAATTCCTGGATATCCAGGTTGTTGTCGGCGTGGGCGCCGCCGTTGATGACGTTCATCATCGGCACCGGCATCTGCATGGAGCCGCTGCCGCCGAAGTAGCGGTACAGGGGCAGGCCCGATTCTTCGGCAGCGGCCTTGGCCACGGCCATCGAGACGGCCAGCATGGCGTTGGCGCCCAGGCGGCTCTTGTTCTCGGTGCCGTCCAGGTCGATCAGGGTGCGATCCAGGAAGGCTTGCTCATTGGCGTCCAGGCCCATGATGGCTTCCGAGATCTCGGTGTTGATGTTTTCGCAGGCTTGCAGCACGCCCTTGCCGAAATAGCGGCTCTTGTCGCCGTCACGCAGTTCGATCGCTTCGCGCGAGCCGGTGGAGGCGCCCGACGGCACGGCCGCGCGGCCCAGCACGCCGGATTCCAGCAGCACGTCGCATTCCACGGTCGGATTGCCACGCGAGTCGATCACTTCGCGGCCGATAATATCAACGATTGCACTCATTCCAGATCTCCATCGAGGTTTTAAAAATTGTTGGCGGGTGCGGGCCCATGGCCGGGGCCCCCATGTTGAAACGGCCGCCCGACGGCAGCCGTTTCACGCATCAGGCCGGCAGCTTATGCCTGGCCTTTCAACGCCGCGTGGTGCGCCAGTGCGGCACGGATGTACGAAATGAACAGCGGATGCCCATCACGCGGGGTGGACTTGAACTCCGGGTGATACTGCACGCCGATGTAGAACGGGTGAGCGTTCTCGCCGGTGCGCGGCAGTTCCATGATTTCGCACAGGTCTTCGGTCGGGGTACGGGCCGAAACGACCATGCCGGCTTCTTCCACACGGGTCAGGTAGAAGTTGTTGGCTTCATAGCGATGGCGGTGACGTTCGGTCACGCTGTCGCCGTAGATCTCTGCAGCCAGGGTGCCCGGCTTGACCGCACAGGTCTGCGCGCCCAGGCGCATGGTGCCGCCCAGGTCGGAATTGGCATCGCGGCGCTCGACCTTGCCGTCATGGTTCTGCCATTCGTCGATCAGGGCCACCACCGGTTGCTCGGTATCCGGGTCGAACTCGGTCGAGTTCGCCTTGGACAGGCCAGCCTTGTTGCGTGCATATTCCAGCAGGGCCACTTGCATGCCCAGGCAGATGCCCAGGTACGGGACCTTGTTTTCGCGGGCGTAGCGGGCGGCGGCAATCTTGCCTTCCACGCCGCGCTTGCCGAAGCCGCCAGGCACCAGGATGGCATCGTACTTGTCCAGGCTGTCGGTGCCGTTGGCTTCGATCTCTTCCGAATCCAGGTACTCGATGTTGACGCGGCTACCGGTATGGATGCCGGCGTGGCGCAGCGCTTCGGTCAGCGACTTGTAGGACTCGGTCAGGTCGACATACTTGCCGACCATGCCGATGGTGACTTCGTGCGAAGGATTGTTCTGCGCATCGATCAGCTTGTCCCACATCGACAGATCGGCAGGCTTGGGCGACAGGCCCAGCTTTTCGCAGATGATGGTATCCAAACCCTGGTCGTGCAGCATCTGCGGAATCTTATAGATGCTATCGGCATCCCACACCGAAATGACGGCGTCGGCGGCGACGTTGGAGAACAGCGAGATCTTGTCGCGTTCGTCGTCCGGGATGCGGCGGTCGGCACGGCACAGCAGCGCGTCGGGCGAAATGCCGATTTCGCGCAGTTTCTGCACGCTGTGCTGGGTGGGCTTGGTCTTGAGTTCGCCGGCCGAGGCCAGGAACGGCACCAGGGTCAGGTGGACGAAGGCGGTGGCGTTGCGGCCGGAGCGCAGGCTCAACTGGCGCGCAGCTTCCAGGAAGGGCAGCGATTCGATGTCACCGACGGTGCCGCCGATTTCCACCAGCGCCACTTCGAAACCTTCGGCGCCGCGATGGATGAATTCCTGGATCTCGTTGGTGATGTGCGGGATCACCTGGACGGTCTTGCCCAGGTATTCGCCACGGCGTTCCTTGCGGATCACCGATTCATACACCTGGCCGGTGGTGAAATTGTTCACCTTCTTCATCTTGGCCGAGATGAAACGCTCGTAGTGGCCCAGGTCGAGGTCGGTTTCGGCGCCGTCATCGGTGACGAACACTTCACCGTGCTGCAACGGGCTCATGGTGCCGGGGTCGACGTTGATGTAGGGATCGAGCTTCAGGAGGGTGACTTTGAGGCCGCGCGATTCGAGGATCGCAGCCAGGGACGCGGCGGCAATCCCTTTACCCAGGGAAGACACGACGCCGCCAGTGACAAATACAAACTTGGTCATTACAGATGAGTGCCGAACGGCACATGCGGGAAATTCAAATTATACCCCAAAACCGGCTCGTTTTTTAAGCCTGCTTGCGATTAGTGTCTCGTCATCGACAAACTTGCAGCAGGAAAACATGCCCGGCCGCCGGGAATGGCTTCTTGACCATCGCTCCGGCAGATTGGTTCATCTCCGCACTATTCAATCTGAAGCCCCCCTGCCCTGCAACAGCTGCCCGATCATGGTGTGCGTGGCCCGGGCCGCCTCTACCGGCGACTCCATCGGGAACAGGTGCCCTCCGGCGATATGCAGGAAATTCGGTCCGACCAGCCGGCGCGTGGCGTCCAGTCCGGCCAGGCGGCACTCCACCGAATCGACGCCGCCCACGAAGCCCACCGGCACCGGATAAGTCTGGCGCGCCAGGCGCCCGAGGTGATGGGGAATGGTGCGGTAGACCGCCGTTTCGGTCTCGCGCGAAAAGCGCAGCCTGACGCCACCGCTAGGGTGCGGCACCAGCCCATGCTGCACATAGTCACGCAGTACCTGCTGCGGCCAGGCAGCAAAGAGAGACTTGGCGGCGTAATGCTGATAAGCCGCTTCCATGTCGGGCCAGTTGTCGCGGCGGCGCGCCGAGGCCACCGAGGGCGAGTGGCGGCTTTCATACTTCAGCAGCTTGGCCAGGCGCAGCAGGTGCGCGCGCCAGCCGGCCACGATGGGCGAATCCAGCAGCACCACGCAGCGCACCAGTGCCGGCCGCTTGCGCGCGGCCATCAGCGCGAGAATGCCGCCCATGGAATGGCCCACCAGGATCACCGGTTCGGTATAGCTGCGCTCGAGCTCCTCGCGCAGTTCGCGGGCCAGGGTACGCCAGCCGTCATCGACCGGAAAGCGCGGATTGTGGGCGTGGATCGGCAAGGCGCGCACATCGTAATGGGCGCGCAGCTGCTCGAAGAACATGCCGTAAGTCCCCGCCGGATAGCTGTTGGCGTGGGCGAAATGAAGAATCGGATGGCTCATGGAAAGGCACAGGCTGGGCAATGGCCGCAGCATAGCAAAACGGCCAGCGCCGCGAGCGTGCTATTTTCCCGCATCGCGAAATGAAGGATCAGGCAGGACCGGCCCCGCCCACGGGCATCACTGCTCGTACCAGTAACGCGCGTGCTGTTTGCGGTATTGCTCCACTTGCAACTGGTCGCCCAAGGTCATGGTCAGCGCGCCGGTTTCGTCAGTGCGCAGGCGGCGGATGCCCAGCTTGCCATAACGTTCATAGACTTCCGGCTTGGGGTGATTGAAACGGTTGCGATAGCCGACCTGGAACACCGCCAGTTCCGGCCGCACCGCCCGCAGGAAGGGTTCGGTCGAGGAGGTCCCGCTGCCATGATGCGGCGCCAGCAGCACCGTGGATGGCAAGCGGTCGGCCAGCGGTCCGCTGACCAGTTCATCTTCCTGCACCGCTTCGATATCCCCGGCCAGCAAGACGGACTGGCGCCCGATCTGCACCTTCAGCACGCAACTGCGCGCATTGGGCCGCCATTTGTCGCTGTCGTAACTGGCAGCGTCCGGATGCAGGACGGTGAAGCCGATACCATCCCAGTTCCACGATTGCCCGGCCTGGCAGCGCGTGTGCGCCGGGGCCGCCCGCAGGATGGGACTGTCCGTGGCCAGCGAAGAATAGACACTATCAACCGGCAGATGCTTGAAGAGCGACAAAGCCCCGCCTGAATGATCGTTGTCGTTATGCGAAATCACCACCCTATCCAGATGGTCGATGCCGCGCGCACGCAGGTAAGGCAAGATCACTCGCGTGGCCCCGTCCGATTCGGCGGTGTAATACGGGCCGGTATCGTAGAGCAGGCGATGACCCGGGGTTTCCACCAGCACCGCCATGCCCTGCCCCACGTCGAAGGCGGTCACGCGCATGCTGCCTTCGGCCGGCGCCACCGGCGCATTGAGCAGCAAGGGCAACCAGCCGAACAGCCCCAGCCAGCGCACCGGCCAGCCACGCGGCGCCAGCACCAGCAGGGTGCCGCCCAGGGCCAGCGCGAACATCCACGCGCCCGGCAGCGGCGTTTGCCACACGGCCCACGGCATGGCGTCGAGCACCTGCAGGAAATCGGCCAGCCACACCAGCAATTGATGCGGCACTTGCAGCACGAATTGCGCAAGCACGGCGGGCAGGATGCTGCCCAACAGGGCCAGCGGCGTGATGACCAGCGACACCAGGGGAATGGCCACCGCATTGGCAATCGGGCTGACCAGGGAATATTGGCCGAACAGGAGCACCGTCAGCGGCACCAGCCCGAGGGTGACGACATATTGTGCATAGCCGGCCTCCTTGATCCGCTGCAGCAGGGCCGGCCACCAGTGCTTGCGAGAGGCCGCTGCGGCCATGGCCTGCGGCGGCTGCATGCGGCCGACCGAGCCATACAGCAGCAAGGCCACAGCCCCGAAGGATAGCCAGAAGCCCGGCCACAGCACCGCCCACGGATCCAGCAGCAAGACCAGCGCCAGGGCCAGGCACTGCACCACCGACACGCGCACGATGCGGCCGCGCCAGAAAGCGATCCCGACCACGATGAGCATATAGAGGGTCCGTTGCGCCGGCACGCCGAAGCCAGCCAACAGCACATAGAGGAACGCCGCCGCCATCCCCGCGATCACCGCCACCTTCTGGGCCGGCAGGCGCAGCGGCAATTGCGCGCCCGTAAAGAAGGAGCGCCGCCACAGCCAGCTTGCCAGGCCGCCGCAGAGAGCCGCCAGCATGGTGATGTGCAGGCCGGAGATGGCCATCAGATGGCCGATGCCGGTGCGATTGAACACGGTCCAGTCCGCCTGGTTGATGCCGCGCTGGTCGCCCATGACCAGGGCCGCGATCACGCCGGCATAGGGGGCGCCGGGCAGTGCCGAGTAGATACGGTCGCGCAGCCAGCCGCGGACGCTGTCGATCATATGCGAAGGCGTCCAGACGAAGTCATCGACACGGCGGTTGACCGCCGTCAGCGCCGCCCCCGACGCCGCCGGACGACCCACTACGTAGCCGGTGGCCCGCACATCATCCTGCAGCAGCCACAGTTCGTAGTCGAAGCCATCCGGATTGGCATTGCCATGCGGACGCTTGAGCCGCACCTGCAGGCGCCAGCGCTCGCCCGGCCGCAGGTCGGGCACGGCCATGCGCGGCGGCGCGGCCTGCTCGCCATCCTCGGAAGGCAGCTGGTAGCGCTGGTTGCCGTACCAGGACAGCGCCAGCCGGGGCGGCACCGGCGGCTTCACGCCCCCCTGCATCACCACCTGCTCCACATCGAAACGGAAGCGCACGCCCTGCTCGGTATGCGCGGGCAGATCCGCGATGGTGCCGATGACGGTCATGTCGCGTCCTTCCCAGGCTTTGGGCAACTCCTGATCCAGGTAATACAGGGCGAAGGAAGCCGCCCACAGGAAGCCCAGCCAGGCGCCGCAGGTCAGCAACAGCGGTACCCGCAGGAAAGGCTGCCAGAATTTCCAGGCCGTCAACCCCAGCAAGAGCGCCAGCACCAGCCCGACCGCAACCCATTCGGTGCCCGGCAACTGGCCCTGCACCTGCAGCAATCCCACACCGATGGCAAACCCGATGATCAGCGCGCGCATCAGAGGGGCAATCCTGCTTGCGCCAGGCGCGGCAGCGCGGCCTGGGCATTGGCGGTGGTGGCGGCGGCGATCTCCTGCAGCGGCAGCTGGCGCAGCTCGGCCAGCACTTCACCGATGCGCGGGATCTGGTCCGGCATATTGATGTCGGGATGGCGCCAGGCCGGGGAAATATCCGGCGCATCAGTCTCCAGCACGATGGACGACAAAGGCAATTGCGTCGCCAGGCGGCGGATCTGCAGCGAACGCGGGAAGGTCATGGCACCGCCGAATCCCAGGTGCAGCCCCAGCTCCACGAAGGTCCGGGCCTGCTGTTCACTGCCATTGAAGGCATGGGCAATGCCGCCGGGCACGCGGATGCGGCGCAGGTATTTGAGGATGATGTCCTGGGAGCGCCGCACATGCAGCAGGACCGGCAAGTCGAAGTCGCGCGCCAGCTTGAGCTGCTCGGCAAAGAAAAATTCCTGCTTCTCGCGCAGCGGCGCTTCCTTCAGCGCCGGCACGAAGAAGTCCAGCCCGATTTCACCAATGCCCACAAACAGAGGATCGTCCAGCGCCTCGGCGATGGCCGTGCGCAGCACCTCCAGATCGGATTCCTTGGCAGTAGGGACGTAAAGCGGATGAATGCCCAGCGCGTAGACGGCATTGCCGACTTCGCGCGCCAGCCGCCCAACTTCCTTGAAGTTCACTTTGGCGATGGCGGGAATGACGATGGCGCGTACACCGGCCTGCGCGGCCTCGGCGGCCACGGCAGCGGAACGGTCGCCGAATTCCCCGGCGTCGAGATGGCAGTGCGTATCGACCCACATGTGCTGGCTTGGCGAAAATCGGAAAAACCGGCCCGTCGGGCAGCGGCTCCGGATAACGACACCCGCCACGGGGCGCGATCGCATGATTCAGCCAGGCTGATGCGGCTCGCTTCCCCCGAAGCGTCTTGTTGTTTGAACAGCATAGCCGGTTTGAACCGGCTTCAACCCGCGCAGTTTACCGTCTAACGCCCTCTTGCAGTAATTAACAATGGTAAAGAAATTCCAGATCCTTCACGCGCAGACATGAAAAAAGGACGCGATCGCTCGCGTCCTTCATCTCGCACGCTACCCGGGCGCACCGATCAGGCTTGATCAGGCCGGCTGCAGCGACTTGCCCAGCTTGCGCAGGAACTGCTCGCAGCGTTCCATCTGCGACAGCGTCACGAACTCATTGGGCTTGTGGGCATTGCCGATGTCGCCAGGACCGCAGACGATGGTCGGGATGCCGATCTGCTGGAACAGGCCGGCCTCGGTGCCATAGGCCACCTTGCGGGTTTCGCGATCCCCCGTCAGGGCGCGCACCAGCTCGGTGATGGCCGCCTGCTCGACCGCTTCCAGCGCCGGGCTGCCGGCGAAGTTGTCGATCTCCACGCGGGCCTCCGGGAATTCGCTGCGCATCTTGGGCAGCAGCACTTCGGCGATGTACTTGTCGATCTGGGCCTGGATGTCGGCCACGCTCATGCCGGGCAGGTTGCGGAATTCGTAAGTAAATTCACACAGCTCGGGAATGGTGTTGACCGCGATGCCGCCACGGATCTGATTGGTGGTCATGGTGCTGAAGGGCACATCGAAGAATTGGTCATACGGGCCATTGGCCTTGTAACCATCGGCGAAATCGCGGATGGCACAGATCAGGCGTGCGGCGTGCTCGATGGCGTTGCAGCCTTGCGGGGTCAGCGACGAGTGCGCGGACTTGCCGTGCACCTTGCAGGCAAACACGTTGATGCCCTTGTGCGCCACCACCACGTTCATGCTGGTGGGTTCACCCACCACGCAGCCATCAACCTTGATGCCGCGCTTGACGATTTCTTCCAGCATCACGGGCGCGCCGATGCAGCCGATTTCTTCATCATAGGAAAACGCCAGGTGAATCGGCTTCACGCGCGGCATGGCCAGGAATTCCGGCACCAGCGCCAGCGAAGTCGCGATGAAACCCTTCATGTCGCAGGTACCGCGACCGAACAGGCTGCCATCCTTCTCGGTCAGCTTGAAAGGATCGGTATCCCATTTCTGGCCATCCACCGGCACCACGTCGGTGTGGCCGGAGAGCACGATGCCGCCCTCGGTGCTGCCGGCATTCGGGCCGGCGGTGGCGGGCAAGGTGGCGAACAGGTTGGCCTTGGTCTGCTCCTTGTTGTGCGCCAGCCAGGAGGAGATGCCCTGCTTTTCCAGGCTGTCACGCACGGTAGTGATCAGTTCCAGGTTGGAATTGCGGCTGGTGGTATCGAAGGCGACCAGGGTCTCTAGCCATTGGCGGGTGTTCATTGTCTTGCTCCAGTGTCCATCTGTTCAGATATTCATATCGTCAAAAGCACACCGCCGTCTTGTATCAAGACGGCGGCGTCAGGGGCATTAGCTTACCCGGAATGCATCAAGGCTGCTGACCGGCCACTTTCAGCCCCTGGTCGGACAAGCGCAATACACGCGCACACCGGCCTGCCAGTTCGATGTCGTGGGTCACGATCACGAAGGCCGTGCCCAGCGTGCGCGAGAGTTCAATCATCAGTTCGAAGGTGCGGTCGGCCGTGCTGCGGTCCAGGTTGCCGGTCGGTTCATCGGCCAGCACGCAGGCCGGACGCGTCACCAGCGCGCGCGCCAGCGCCACCCGCTGGCGCTCGCCACCGGAAAGCTCCCCCGGCACGTGCGTCACGCGCTGCGCCAGGCCGACCTTCTCCAGCATCTCGCGTGCCTGCTCCTGCGCTTGGGCACGTTTGACGCGGCGAATCATCAGCGGCATGGCCACGTTGTCCAGCGCCGAGAATTCCGGCAGCAGATGGTGGAACTGATAAACGAAGCCCAGCGACTGGTTGCGCAGCGTGCCGCGCTCGCTCTCCCCCAGGCTGGCGAAATCCTTGCCCAGCAGGCTGACGGTGCCGGTGCTGGGCGTATCGAGCCCGCCCAGCAGGTGCAGCAGGGTCGATTTGCCGGAGCCGGAGGCGCCGACGATGGCGACTTGCTCGCCGTGGTAGACGTCGATATCGACATTACCTAACACCTTCACCGAATACTTGCCCTGGGTGAAGGTCTTGCCCAAGCCGCGCGACGACAGCACAGCCTGGCGGTTCTTGATCGGATCGTTGTTATTCATAGCGCAGCGCCTCCGCCGGTTTGACACGGGCCGCTGCCCAGCTCGGATACAAGGTGGCCAGGAAGGCCAGCACCACCGCCAGCGCGCCGATGGTGTAGACGTCCGACCAGATCAGTTCGGACGGCAATTCAGAAATCACGTAGATGCTCTTGGGCAGGAACTGCACGTGGAAAGCCCGCTCGATGGCCGGCACCAGCACGTCGATATTGAGCGCCACCAGCACCCCGAGGCCGACGCCGATGGCCGTACCAACCAGGCCCACCAGGGCCCCCTGGATGACAAAAATCTTCATGATGGAGGCGGGAGAGGCCCCCAGCGTGCGCAGGATGGCGATGTCAGCCTGCTTGTCGGTGACCGTCATCACCAGCGTGGACACCAGATTGAAGGCCGCCACGGCGATGATGAGCGCGAGGATGATGAACATCATCCGCTTTTCGGTCTTGACGGCCGCGAACCAGTTGCTGTTCTGCTGCGACCAGTCGCGCAGGTAAAGGTCGCCGGAGAGGGTGCGGGCCAGCTGCTGGGTCACTTCCGGGGCCTGCAGCATGTCGCGGATGCGCAGGCGCACGCCGGTGGGGGCATCCATGCGGAACAGGGTTTCGGCATCCTGCAACTGGATGAAGGCCAGTGACGAATCGAATTCATAATGGCCGGCTTCGAAGATCCCGGTCACCGTGAATTGCTTCAGGCGCGGCAAGACGCCGGCCGGAGTCACCTGCCCTTGCGGCACGATCACCGTCACCTTGTCGCCCAGGCCCACGCGCATGCCGCGCGCCAGTTCGCCGCCGATGATGATGTTGAATTCGCCTGGTTTCAGGGAAGCGAAACTGCCCTGCTTGACCTGCTTGGCCACATCCGACACCTTGGGCTCTTCCTCGGGCAGCACGCCGCGCACCAGCACGCCGCGCAGGTTGTCGTCACGCGTCATCATGGCCTGGCCCGATACGTAGGGCGCTGCGCCCAGTACCTCGGGATTCTGGAAGGTCTGCTTGGCCACGGCCTGCCAGTCCTTCATGGAACCGGAGGCATCGAAGACTTCGATGTGGGCCAGCACGGAGAGCATGCGGTCACGCACTTCCTTCTGGAAGCCGTTCATGACCGACAGCACGACGATCAGGGCCGCCACGCCGAGCGCGATGCCGGCCATGGAAATGAGGGAAATGAAGGAAATGAAACTGTTGCGGCCGCTGCGCTTGCCAGCCCGCGTGTAGCGGATGCCGACCAGCCATTCGAACGGCAGGTTTTTAATCAGACTCAAAATTGCTCCGGGAGAGGGCCTGCACAATGTGCTGCCAGTGGCCTCGCACCCCGGTTCCGGAACGCAATCCTCTGGCCGCACGCCAACACGGGCGAAGACAAAGCGCGAAGTTTGCCACAGTTTGCAGCCATGGCCCATCCCTGGCCATCTGCCCCATGTTCGCACCTGGCCCGTCGGTCGCCCGCCGTGAAGCCTGTAGATTCACTTCCACGGCAGAGGTTCGCGCCAGGATGTTTCATATGGTGGATATGCCTGATGTTGCATCGGGGACTGGTTATATATACAGTACCCCCTTGCCCACCCATCGCCGATATGAATTTCCCCGCACCATGCCACCCGAACTCGCCCAGGACACCCCAGACACCAGCAGCCCGCCCACCGGCGAGCGCGATCCGTTTGCGCGCCTGAACGCACAGCAGCGCGAGGCGGTCGAGCATGGCAGCAAGATGGCACCGGCACAGCAGCCGCCGCTGCTCATCGTGGCCGGTGCCGGTTCGGGCAAGACCAATACCCTGGCGCACCGGGTCGCCAGGCTGATCCTCGATGGGGCCGACCCGCAACGCATCCTGCTGCTGACCTTCTCGCGCCGGGCGGCGGCCGACATGGGCCGGCGCGTGGGCCAGGTGATCCGCCAGGTGCTGGGGCTGGCGGCCACCGACAGTCCGCCGCAACTGCCCTGGTCAGGCACCTTCCACGCCATCGGCGCGCGGCTGTTGCGCGAGTACGCGGCCGTCATCGGCCTGGAAGAAGACTTCACCATCCAGGATCGCGGCGATTCCGAAGACCTGATCGGCCTGCTGCGCCACGAGATGGGGCTGTCGTCCACCGACAAGCGTTTTCCGCTGAAGGGCACTTGCCTGTCCATTTATTCACGTGTGGTCAATACCCGGCAAGACCTGGGCACCGTGCTGCAGACGCAATTCCCCTGGTGCCGGGAATGGGAAAGGCTGCTGGGCGAACTCTTTACCCGCTATGTCGAGGCCAAGGAAGCCCAGCACGTGCTGGATTACGACGACCTGCTGCTGTTCTGGGCCGACATGCTCTCCGACCGCGAGATTGCGCAATCGGTCGGCGCCCGCTTCGATCACGTACTGGTGGATGAATACCAGGACACCAACCGCCTGCAAGCCGAGATCCTGCAACGAATGAAGCCCGATGGCGCCGGCGTGACCGCCGTGGGTGACGATGCCCAGTCCATCTATTCCTTCCGGGGCGCTACGGTGCGCAACATCCTCGATTTTCCCGATCTGTTCACCCAGCCGGCGCGGCTCTTGACGCTGGAACAGAACTACCGCTCCACCCAGCCCATCCTGCAGGCGTCCAACGCCGTCATCGCCGATGCCCCGGAACGGCACGTCAAGCAGCTCTGGAGCGACAAGCCGTCCTCACAGAAGCCGCAGCTGGTGGTCATCCCGGATGAGGCCGAACAGGCGCGCTGGGTGGCCAACCGCATCCTGGCGCATCGTGAAGAAGGGCTCACCCTGAAATCCCAGGCGGTGCTGTTTCGTACCGCCACCCACAGCGCGGCGCTGGAACTGGAGCTGGTCCGGCGCAATATCCCCTTCGTGAAATTCGGCGGACTCAAGTTCCTGGAAAGCACCCACATCAAGGACCTGCTCTCGCTGCTGCGCCTGGCGCACAATCCGAGCGGGCGCATGGCCGGCTTCCGGGCGCTGCAATTGATTCCCGGTGTCGGCCCCGCTACCGCCAGGAAGGTGCTGGACCTGATGGCCGCCGCCAGCGACCCGGCCGATGCGCTGCTGAACTTCGGCGCCCCCGCCAGTATCGCCCTGCAATGGCAGGCCTTTGCCGATACCTACGACCTGATGCGCCGCGCCAGCGCCACCTGGCCGACCGACATCCAGGCCGCGCGCGACTGGTATCTGCCGCAACTGGAGCAGCGCTACGAAGACGCCGACGCCCGCGCTGCCGATATCGAGCAACTGACCGCACTGGCCAATGGCTACGCCTCGCGCGAGAAATTCCTGACAGAACTGACGCTGGACCCGCCCGAAGCCAGCAGCGACTTCTCCGCCCCGCCCTACCGCGACGAAGATTACCTGATCCTTTCCACCATCCACTCCGCCAAGGGCCAGGAATGGCGCTCGGTCCACGTGCTCAACGTGGTTGATGGCTGCATCCCCTCGGACCTGGCCACCGGCAGCGAGGCCGAGATCGCCGAAGAGCGGCGCCTGCTCTACGTGGCCATGACGCGCGCCAAGGAGTATCTGCACCTGGTGGTGCCGCAGCGCTTCTACATTACCCAGCAGACCGCGCAGGGCGACCGCCACGTCAATGGCATCCGCAGCCGCTTCATCACGCCGCGCATGCTGCCGTTCTTTGAAGACAGCCTGTGGTTCTCGGCCGAGACCAACGGCGCGCGCACGCCTATGCCCGACAGCGTGCGCATGCTGGTGCGCCAGCGTGCAAAAAAGGCCTGGAACAGTGGCTGACCTGGCTTTGAAGTGAAGCCTTGTTCAGGCAACCGGGGCCAAGCGGCGCGCCAGCCGCTAAAATAGCGCCCCATGAATCAACTCGACATCCTCATCCCCTTTGCCCTGCCCCCGGCCGAACTGGCGCGCGACCTGCTGCGCCAGAGCCAGGCACCGGCCCTGGCCATGCTGCTGGGCCGTGGCAAGGCCGCGCCACGCCAGGCGCATGATCCGTTTTCGCGCGCCCTGCCGCATGAGCACTGGCTGGCCCGGCGCTTCGGCCTGCCGCCTGCGCCCCAGGATTCCAGCCCCGCAGCCGCCAGCGCCCTGATGCAGCGTCTGGGCCACGCGCCTGCGGCCGGGCACTGGTTCGTGCTGCATCCGGCCCACATCCACGTGGCGCGTGACCACCTGGTACTGACCGACATCGGCCAGCTGCAGCTGGAAGAGGATGAATCGCGCCGCCTGTTCGCCGCCGCCCTGCCCCTGTTCACCGAGATCGGCCATGAGCTGGTCTATGGCGACGCCCGCACCTGGTTCATCCGGGCCGACGCCTGGGCCGGGCTGCGCACCTCCACGCCGTCGGCTGCCAGCGGACGCAACGTCGACATCTGGATGCCGGAAGGGCCGGGCGAGCTGGCCTGGCGCAAGCTGCAGAACGAAGTGCAGATGCAGTGGTTCGCCGAGTCGCTCAATGAACAGCGCGAAATGCGCGGCCAGAAGGCCATCAATTCGATCTGGATCTGGGGCGGAGCCGATGCCGGCGTACGCGCCGACGATACCTACGCCGAGCGCTTCGGCCTGCGCGGCTGGCTGCGCGCCTTTGGCGAAGAGCGCGCCAACGGTGGCGCGGCCCAAGTGGCCCAGGGCAGTGGCCATCGCCTGCTGGTGCTGGATGCACTGGCCGAAGCGGCGCTGGCCGAGGAATGGGGCCTGTGGCTGCAGCATCTGGAGCACCTGGACCGCGACTGGCTGGCGCCCTTGCTGGTGTCGCTCAAGGCCGGCAGCCTGGAATCGCTGAACCTGATCCTGACGGGTGCTGACCGCAGCCTGGAAGTGGCGGTCACGCGGGGCGCACTGCGCCGGTTCTGGCGTAAAGCTTCACTGTCGGGGCTGTCGGCATGATTCGCGTCACCACTCGTTCCTATGACATTTCCCAAGCCGAGCAACTGATTGCCGAAGGCGTGCATCCGGTGCTGGCGCGCGTCTATGCGGCGCGCGGCCTGTCTACTGCACGCGAACTGGCCAGCGAGCTCAATGCCCTGATTGCGCCCTCCGGCCTGCTGCATATCGAAGCGGCCGCCAGCTACCTGGCCGATGCCATCGCCGAACGCAAGAAGCTGGTCATCGTCGCCGACTACGACTGCGACGGCGCCACCGCCTGTGCCGTCGGCCTGCGCGGCCTGCGCCTGCTGGGCGCGCAGGTGGACTACATCGTGCCCAACCGCTTCGAATACGGTTATGGCCTCACGCCCGAAATTGTCGAATTGACCGTGCGGGAGAAGAATCCTGACATCATCGTCACCGTCGACAACGGCATCGCCAGCATCGACGGCGTGGCCGAAGCCAAGCGGCGCGGCATCGACGTCGTGGTGACCGACCACCACCTGCCGGGCGATGCCCTGCCGGAGGCGCGCGTGATCGTCAACCCCAACCAGCCACAGTGCGGCTTCCCCAGCAAGAACCTGGCGGGCGTGGGGGTGATGTTCTACGTGCTGCTGGCCTTGCGCGCCGAGATGCGCAAGCGCGGCCTGTTCGATGCCCAGACCCAGCCGCGCCTGGACAGCCTGCTCGACCTGGTGGCCCTGGGCACGGTGGCCGACGTGGTCAAGCTCGATGCCAACAACCGCATCCTGGTGGCCCAAGGCTTGAAGCGCATGCGCAGCGGCAAGATGCATCCCGGTATCGCCGCCCTGTTCCGGGCCGCCGGCCGCGAAGCGCGCCGCGCCACCCCGTTCGACCTCGGCTTTGCCGTGGGCCCGCGCCTGAACGCCGCCGGCCGCCTGGCCGACATGTCGCTGGGCATCGAATGCCTTACTACCGATGACGAAGGCCGCGCCTGGGCCATCGCCCAGCAACTCGATGCCATCAACCGCGAACGGCGCGACATCGAGGCCGGCATGCAGGACACCGCCCTGCTGCTGCTGGACGACTTCAATCCGGCCGACCGCCGCACCATCGCCGTCTTCGATCCTTCCTGGCACCAGGGCGTGATCGGCATCGTGGCCTCGCGCCTGAAGGACAAGTTCTACCGCCCCACGATCACCTTCGCGCCGGGCGATGAAGGTTTCATCAAGGGCTCGGGCCGCTCGATTGCGGGCTTCCACCTGCGCGACGCGCTGGACCTGGTATCCAAGCACGCGCCTTCGGTAATGACCAAGTTCGGCGGCCACGCCATGGCGGCCGGATTGACCATCCATGCCGACGCCTTCGATGCCTTCTCGCAGGCCTTCGAAGCGGTCGGCCGCGACTGGCTCACGCAAAACCAGCTGGAACGCGTCATCGAGACCGATGGTGAACTGGAGGACAGCTATTATTCGGTCGAATTCATCACCCTGATGGACCAGCAGGTCTGGGGCCAGGGCTTCGCCCCGCCGGTGTTCCGCGATCATTTCCGCGTGCTCAGCCAGCGTATCCTGAAGGAAAAGCACCTCAAGCTGCAGCTGGAAAAGGGTGGCCGCAAGTACGACGCCATCTGGTTCGGGCACACCGATGCCCTGCCCGATCATGCCCAGGTGGCCTTCCGGCTCGATGCCAATGAGTACAACGGCAAGACCACGGTGCAACTGATGGTCGAGCACGCAGAACCGGCCTGAACTGGCTCCGCCCCCCTGCCGGAGAACCGGCGATTCTCCACAAGCTTCTCTGGCGCGAACCCGCGCCAGAGAAGGATTGCGGCATGGCAACACGCACAAAAAAAGCCGACAGGCGCTCCGTTGCAGTGGCACAATGTTGACTTGGAGCGACTTCCGGATCGATTTGAGGGAAGCGGGTACCACGGGCGCTCCGAGGAATAACAACAACATCAAATCCCTGAATGAAGATCACGCGCATCCATTGCAGCCTGGTGACTCGTCTCGTCCTCTTCGGCCTTATGCTGATCGTGGGCAGTGCGGTCATGCGCTACAACATCCTGATCGGCTTTCTCGAAAAGGAGCAGGCCCAGGTCGCGGCCGAGCAGCAAAGCACCATCGCCAGCTATCTGGCAGAAGACATCGGCTACCGCGTGCAGGAACGTGCGCGCTACCTTGAACGCCTGGCGCAGCACCTTCCTCCCGCCATGCTGGCGGACCGCGCCGCCGTGCGCACCTGGCTGCAGGAACACCAGGAACTGCAGCCGCTGTTTGCCCAGGGCCTGTTCGTGGCCGACGCCAATGGCTTGATCGTGATCGACTATCCGACCCTGAACGGCCGGCGTGCCCTGTCGCTGACTCAGTATGCCGATTTCGAACGCGTACTGCAGGGTGCTACCGTCATCTGCCCGCCCCTGGCCAGCCCGGCCAGCGGCAAACCCATCATCGCCATGCTCACTCCGCTGCGCAATGCCGAAGGCAAGGTGGTGGGCGTGCTGGGCGGCAGTACCGACCTCAACGCACCGGGCTTCCTCGACCATCTGCAGCGCGCAAAGCTGGGGCCGTCCGGCGGCTTCCAGCTGATTTCCCCGAACCAGCGCATGGTCATCGCCTCCAGCGACGAAGCCCTGTTCTACAGCCAGCTGCCGCCGGTCGGAAAGGATGCGCTGATGGACCAGGCCGTGCAACAAGGTTTCCGTGGCAATGGCGTAGGCGAGGCCGCCAACGGCGTCAATGAAATCAAGGCCTTTGCCTCGGTGCCCGGCACCAGCTGGATGGTGGCCGTGACGCTGCCGCTGGCCGCCGCCCTGCCCACCGTGGCACACACCCGCGCCCTGATCGGACGCGGTGGACTGATCCAGGGTGGGATGGTGATCGTGCTGGTGATACTGGCCTATCTCTGGTTCTTCCGCCCTTTGCGCCGCGCCGCCGCACTGGCCGACCGCATGACCCGTGGCGAACTGCCGCTGTCGCCGCTACCGGTGGAACGGCGCGATGAAGTCGGGCACCTGACCATGGCCTTCAACGGCTTGCTGTCGCGCCTGAAACTGCACCAGGCCGAACTGCAGCACCAGGCGCACCACGATGTGCTCACCGGCCTGCCCAACCGCATGATGCTGGCCGAACGCATGGAAGCCGCCCTCACCCACGCCTGCCGCGAACGCAATGGGGTGGCGCTGCTGTTCCTCGATCTGGACGGTTTCAAGCCGATCAACGACACCCTCGGCCACAAGGCCGGTGATCTGGTGCTGCAGGAAATTACGCGGCGGCTGCGCCAGGTGGCCCGCCATGGCGATACGCTGGCGCGCGTGGGCGGCGATGAATTCGTGCTGCTCATCACCGACCTCGGCCAGCCCTATGAAAACGGCGCACAGGTGCTGGCAGAAAAATGCATCCGGGTGGTCTCCGAAACGCTGCATCTGACGCAGGGCGAGTACCAGCTGGGCGTCTCGGTGGGCATTGCCGTATGTGATGGCAGCTGCGACGCCGACAGCCTGCTGCAGGCCGCCGACAAAGCCATGTATGCCGCCAAGGGCAATGGGCGTGGTTGCTACGTGATTGCGCCGGCGCAATCCGTCGTGGTGGATGAAATCAACGCACCGGCAGGAACTGCAGGAATGACCCGCCCAGCAGGTTCTGCACATAGCTGATACCAGCGCGGCGATAGCGCTCGGTCATGAATTCGGCCATCAGGTCGAGACGGCCGACGATCTTGCCGAATTCCCGTTCAAAACTCAGGTTGCGCGCGTCGCTGCCGATCTCGTCGGACAGCAGCAGGGGCGTGCCGTTGGCATTCTTGCGGCTGGACAGAATCCAGGCGGCGATTTCAACATTGCGCGCGGCATTGTAGAGATGCTGGGCGTCGAGCCCGTCGACCAGGAAGAATTCGATCTTGTTGCCATGCGCGACGATGATCATGTCGGCAGTCGCATCGATGAAGGCCGCGACCCGATCCCCCTTGAACTCCGGTGACAAGGCCAGCGTCATGGCCTGGATGTCGCGCTTGCCCTGCAATTCGGGCCAGGCCTGGCGCTGCTCGATGGCTTGTCTGACCTTTTTCTCGGCCTCCTCGCGGGTGGCGGCGGTTTTCTTCCATTCGGCCGGGTTGCGCCGATACAGCTTGGACATCAGCAGGTACAGGCTATCGAGATTGGCGCGCATGGCCAAGGTGGCCACGCGGTTGCTGTCGGATTGCCCCATCTCGCGTGAACTGGCCTCGGCTCCCTTGACTTCGCCATGCGGCGCGGAGGGCGAGGCGCAGCCGCCCAATAGGACGGCGCACAGCAAGGACAGCGGCAGAAGGGAGAACAGCTTTCTGGTCATCGGCGGGCGGGACGAAACGCTGATAGGACTGATCCTAGCAGAATGCGTTCCGTCCGCCCCCTTCAGACTGAAGCCTTTTACTTCACATCAGGCCTTGCCGGTCTGCGGCAAACCGGTCAGGTAGCCCACCGTGGCACCGAAGCGGTCCTTGAAGTTGGCGCGTACCAGCGGATCGAGGGTGTCCTTGACCTTGTCGTGCAGGCCTTTCTCCCAGTCGCCGGCGTGCTGGAAGTTGCTCATCACGTAGGTCCAGCCGTTGATCTCGTCCACCGCATGCAGGCCGGTCGATTCAGCGCCCGCCGGGCAGGACAGCACGCGGGTGAGCGCCTTGGTATCGACGTTGTAGGCCCACAGGAAATTGTTGACGTGCATGCCGCTGTCTTCGCCGATGAACAAGGTGCGCAGCTTTTCGGAGAACTTGATGTTGTCCGGATTGGCGATGTGTTCCTGGTCGGCCAGATTGCCCAAGGCATCCGGGGTCTTCAGGTCCACGCCCACCAAGGCGGCTGGCGGGGCCATGTCGATGGCCACCCATTCGCTGTCGATGGCATTGCCGCCGGCATCGCGCTGGCCGCCGCGCAGGTTCAGGGCATACACGGCACCCGCCTTGGGGCCTTCGACCTTGATGTGGCCGGAGCCGTTGAGCATCGACGTCTGCACATAGGACATGGCCGAATAGGCGATCTTGTCGCGGGCATTGACGGTGGTGCCTTCCATCTTGGTGAAGCCCAGGCTGCCACCGGCCAGTGCCGCGTAGCGGTGGGTTTCCAGGAAGGCGGCCGCCTTTTCCATGCCCGGCTTGACGCGCACCCAGTTGAACTTGCCATTGAACGGGATCTTGGAGAAGGAACCGTCAGCCGGATCGCTGGTGCGGATGTCCATGATGTCGGTGGACTTGTAGCGGTCCGCCATGGCCTTGATTTCGGCGCTGGTGGCACTGCCCAGGCGTACCCACGACAATTTGCCGGCACCCGGGCCAACGCCCGAGACCTGCTCCCATCGCGCCACATAGAGGGTGCCCGAGGACAGGTCAGCGGCGCGATCGGCGATGAACATGAACAGGCCGCCATTGGTGGCATCATCGCCCATGAGCACCGTGCGCTGGTCCGGCATGACCTGCACCAGCTCATGCGAGATGCGGCCCAGGCAATAGTGCTTCTTGATGGAACCGGTGCCGTCCGGGTTGACGGTCACTTCCGGCAGGTGGCCATAGTGATAGGGATTGGCGCGGTTCTCGTCGCCATACAGGTTCTTGCTGAAGGCCTTGAATTGGGGGTTGGAGGCGATGGCCGAGGCGTCCGGTTCATATTCTTCCGACGACAGGTGCGTATTCCAGGGCGACAGGCTGGCACCGCAGGTGATCCACAGGCCATTGACCTGGGAAGTATCGACATTGTGGTACTGCACCAGCGACAGCTTGCCCGACGAGGGGTCCTGGTCCAAAGTCAGCACGGCGATGGGCGAAGGCAGCTGGCCGTACATGGCCGCCTGCTTCTGGTCGCGCGTGGTGTATTCGAATTGCACCACGGCAAATACCGCATTGCCCTTCACACCCGGCACCTTGGCACCCGCCACGGTCAGCAGCGAAGAGCCGTCCGGGCAGTCGGAATAGAACTGGCGTTCCTTGCCCGGCAGGGATCGGTCGATGATGGGCTGGTTGTTGATGTCCAGGTAGCCGCCGGCCAGGATGCTGCCGCCCTTTCCGTTGGGCACCATGTCGCCGGTCATGAAGAAAGGCTGATAGGCCAGCTTGTAGCTTTGCTTGCTGCCATCTGCAAAAGTCACTTCCAGGGCCGAGCCGACGGTGGTGGCGGCCATGGCGGCCGGGTTGTCCAGGGTCGGGGCCGGCATGCCGGTGAAACGCGCCGAGGCGAAGGGCTTGCCCGCACCCGGGGTGGCGCAGGCGGCCAGCAGGGCCGAGGCCGACAGGCCGCCAGCCAGCGGCAGCAGGGGCGCGGCGCCCAGGGCCTTGAGCAGGTTGCGGCGGCCGGCTTGCGGCTGGTCGGCGACGGCGGGAGTGGCGGTGGGGGCAGGCTGTCTCATCGAGGATTCTCCGGTGGTGGCTAGCAGATGTCGGGCAGCGGCGGACGCACCCGTCAGTATTTTGTCAGTCAAACAAGCGCGCCGATGGTAGCGACGGAAAATGACAGGCGCGTGACGGGGGTGAAACTGCCCTCCTCCTCTTGTATAATTCGAGGTTTGATCGCAAAAGAAACCATCATGGAAGCAGAACGCCTCAATTCCCTCCAATCCTTGCTCGATGATCTGGCCACCCGTGCCACCGAGCTTCGGAGGTATCTTTGACTTCGATGTGAAGTCGGAGAAACTCGAACAAGTCAACGCCGAACTGGAAGACCCCAACGTCTGGAACGACCAGAAGCGGGCCCAGGACCTCGGCAAGGAAAAGAAATCGCTGGAAGCGATCGTCCATACCCTCATCAAGATCGACAGCGAGCTCACCGATGCGCGTGATCTCTTCGAGATGGCACGCGAGGAAAAGGACGAAGACACCATCGTCGCCATCGAAGCCGATGCCGAGACCCTGAAGAAGCTGGTCGAAGACATGGAATTCCGCCGCATGTTCAGCGGCCCCATGGACGCCAACAACTGCTTCATCGATATCCAGGCCGGTGCCGGCGGTACTGAAGCCCAGGACTGGGCTTCCATGCTGCTGCGCCAATACCTGCGCTACTGCGAGCGCAAGGGCTTCAAGGCCGAGATCCTGGAACAGTCCGACGGTGAAGTGGCCGGCATCAAGACTGCCACCATCAAGGTCGAGGGCGAATACGCCTATGGCTTCCTGCGCACCGAAACGGGCGTGCACCGCCTGGTGCGCAAGTCGCCGTTCGACTCGTCCAATGGCCGCCATACCTCGTTCTCGAGCCTCTTCGTCTATCCCGAAGTGGATGAATCCTTCGAGATCGAGATCAACCCGGCCGACGTGCGGGTGGACACCTACCGTGCCTCCGGCGCGGGTGGCCAGCACATCAACAAGACCGACTCCGCCGTGCGCCTGACGCACGCCCCGACGGGCATCGTCGTGCAATGCCAGAACGACCGCAGCCAGCACCGCAACCGGGCCGAAGCCTGGGACATGCTGCGCGCCAAGCTGTTCGAACTGGAACTGCGCAAGCGCATGAGCGAACAGCAGAAACTGGAAGACTCCAAGACCGACGTCGGCTGGGGCCACCAGATTCGCTCCTACGTGCTGGACCAGTCCCGCATCAAGGACCTGCGCACCAACTTCGAAACCGGCAATACCAAGGCCGTCCTCGATGGCGACATCGACGACTTCATCGCGGCCTCGCTGAAACAGGGCGTCTGATCCCGGTGGCCGCGCGGCCTCGCTGCGCGGCCTGCTCTTGCTGATCCGACCGTTCAACCTTCAAGAATTCCAACCATGACCACGCAAAACACCCCCGCCGCCCAGCCGGCAGCCGACGAGAACAGCATCATCGCCGAGCGCCGCGCCAAGCTGGCCGCCATCCGCGAGCAGGGCGTCGCCTTCCCCAACGATTTCCGCCCGGCCAACAATGCCGCCGACCTGCATGCGAAATACGACGGTTTCGAGAACGAAGCCCTGGAAGCCGAGCCCGTCAGCGTGACCGTCGCCGGCCGCATGATGTTGAAGCGTGTCATGGGCAAGGCGGCCTTCGCCACCCTGCAAGACGCCTCGGGCCTGCGCGCCGATGGCCGCATCCAGCTCTACGTGACCCGCGACGTCACCGGCGAAGAAGCCATGGCCGCCTTCAAGCACTATGACCTGGGCGATATCCTCGGTGCCGAAGGGACCCTCTTCAAGACCAAGACCGGCGAACTGTCCATCAAGGTCACCAAGTTGAAGCTCATCACCAAGTCGCTGCGCCCGCTGCCGGACAAGTTCCACGGCCTGGCCGACCAGGAAATGAAGTACCGCCAGCGCTACGTCGACCTGATCATGAGCGAAGAGACCCGCCGTACCTTCAAGGCGCGTACCGCAGCGATGTCGTCGATCCGCCGCTTCATGGAAACCAACGGCTTCATGGAAGTGGAAACCCCGATGCTGCACCCGATCCCGGGCGGCGCCGCGGCCAAGCCCTTCATCACTCACCACAATGCCCTGGACATGCAGATGTTCATGCGCATCGCCCCCGAGCTGTATCTGAAGCGCCTGGTGGTCGGCGGCTTCGAGCGCGTCTTCGAGGTCAACCGCAACTTCCGCAATGAAGGCGTCTCGCCGCGTCACAATCCGGAATTCACGATGATGGAGTTCTACGCCGCCTACGTGGATTACCAGTGGCTCATGGGCTTCACCGAACAGGTGATCCGCCAGGCAGCCATCGATGCGCACGGCACCGCGGTGCTGACCTACCAGGGCCGCGAGCTGGACCTGTCCAAACCCTTCGACCGCCTGACCATCACCGGCGCAATCCTGAAGTACGCCCCGACCTACACCGAAGCGCAACTGGCCGACATCGACTTCCTGCGCGCTGAACTCAAGAAGTTCGGCGTCAAGACCGACCAGGCCCCGCTGGCCGGTGCCGGCATCGGCGCGCTGCAACTGGCGCTGTTCGAAGAGACGGCCGAATCGCAGCTGTGGAACCCGACCTACATCATCGACTACCCGGTCGAGGTCTCGCCGCTGGCGCGCGCTTCCGACACGGTCGCCGGCATCACCGAGCGCTTCGAGCTGTTCATCACCGGCCGCGAGATCGCCAATGGCTTCTCCGAGTTGAATGATGCCGAAGACCAGGCCGCCCGCTTCCAGGCGCAAGTGGCCGCCAAGGACGCCGGCGACGAAGAAGCCATGTACTACGACGCCGACTACATTCGTGCCCTGGAATACGGCATGCCACCGGCCGGTGGCTGCGGCATCGGCATCGACCGCCTCATGATGCTCATCACCGACTCGCCCAACATCCGTGACGTGATCCTGTTCCCGCACCTGCGCCGCGAAGACTGATCGTCGCACGCGGGACGGCGCTGTGCCGCTCCCGCGTTGCCGCGCCCAGCCTTGCTGCCTCCGCATCCCCTCCGGGATGCGGAACCCCCTCCTCCCCGCACATCCCCCCTCCCGCCTGAATCGCCCTGCGCTTGCCGCAGAGCAGCGTTGTCTTGCCGCAAACCCTTGTCCAGCCCGTCTGTTGCAGGATTACAAGTCCTTACAACTGACACAGAATCGGGATTTTTTTTGGCCCATGACCACTCCATAATCCAGTCATCCACTCATCAACGACAACAGAACAACTAGAGAGGTCATCATGGAAACCAATACCAACACCCCGCAAAACCTGAACGCCAACCACAACGCCGTGAGCCAGTCTTCCGCACCCGCTTCATCGGGCCGGATTCATCCGCTGGTGGCCGGTGCTTCGGTGGCCGTGATCCTGGTCAGCCTGATCGGCGTGGCCGCCATGACGGGCCTGTTGCCCAGCTCCAAGAGCGCCAATTCCCCGCAGCAGGTCGCGGCCATGGAACAGGCCGGCCAGCCGGTCCAGAACCAGCAGCCGCTGGTGCAGCAGCAAGCCCCGCAATCGACCTCCTACCGGCCACAGCCAGGCGCCTACCCGGCCCAGGCAGCAGCCCCGGTGGCCCAGCGCGCCTCGGCCGTCTGCAGCAGCTGCGGTGAAGTGATCGGCGTGCGTACCGTGCGCCACAGCGTACCGACCAGCGGCGTGGGCATTGCCGGTGGCGCCGTGGTCGGCGGCCTGCTGGGCAACCAGATCGGCGGCGGTACCGGCCGTACCCTGGCCACCATCGCCGGCGCCGTCGGCGGCGGTTATGCCGGCAACGAAGTGGAAAAGAACGTGCGCACCACCACCAGCTACGTCGTCGACGTGCGCATGGACAATGGCAAGACCCGCAGCTTCCCGCAAACCAGCGAAAACTGGCGTGTCGGCGACCAGGTGCGCGTGGTCAATGGCCACCTGGAAGGTCGCGGCTGAGCCCGGCACGGCAGCAAACCGGCCCGGCCCTTGTCCGGCAGCAGCAAAAGCCCTTCGAGTGGTCTCGAAGGGCTTTTTCGTTGTTTCCTCCCTCCAGGGAGGGGCCGGCTATGTGTATTTGGTGCTGGATATGAAGATTTGTGCACCGATTGCGCCTTTACAACGTTATCCTGTCGTCAGATTGTCATATTCCTGCCGAATGGCACGCCACGCCACCCTCTTCCGGCGAACCTGGGAACGCAATTGATAAACGCTGGCAACATTTCGCCGAGGCAGTTAGACTTTTGTCAAAAGTCATCCGCCTGGACGCAGCGGAGTTGGTAGCCGGGAAACAGAACGCTCAAGCGTCGGCCCGCTTACTCGTACTGAACGGGGGGCGAACGATTCGCCAGGGCGCGCCAAAAGGCGCGAAAAGCGTTTGAAGATTTATGGACTCACTGTCATCCACACATAGCATCGGCACTGCAAGCGCAGCGGCCGAACCGGCCGACCAGCGGCACACCGAAGAACGACATGGCGGTCCCCACAAGGACCATGCAGTCATCCTGCTGCACGGGCTGTGCGGTTCACACCTGGAAATGGGTTCCATCCCCAAGCAGCTCAAGAAAGCCGGCTGTACCGTCATCGCCCTGAACATCGAGAACTACTCCGCTTCGCTGACCAATCCGCGCGTCTCCCCCGATTGGGAAGCCTGGTGCGCCGTGGTCGAGAGCCGGGTAGCGCGCCTGAAGGAAGAATTCCGCACCGTCTCGCTGTGCGGCCTGTCCATGGGCGCCACGCTGGCCCTGGCGGTGGCAGCCCGCAGCAAGGAATTGCTGTCGGTGGTGCTGCTCTCGCCCGTGCTGCAATACGACGGCTGGTCCGTGCCCTGGTACTGGAAGCTGCTCACCGTGGTCTACGACATGGGCGTGCGCAACTGGTCCTACAAGGAAAGCGAACCCTACGGCATCAAGAATTACGAAATGCGCCGCCGCGTGGCCGCCGCCCTGGAAAAGGATGGCGTGGCCGCCGTCGGCGCCGCCTCCATCCCGGCGCGCCACCTGCGTGCGGCCCTGCGCATGATTGCCTTCGTGCGCCAATCGCTGCAGCTGGTGCGCACCGATACCCTGATCATTCACTCCATCGACGACGAGACCGCCTCCCCGCGCAACGCCGAGATGATCCAGCAGCAGATCAATGCGGAAGTGCGCAAGGTGGTCTGGCTGGGGGATTGTTATCACATCATCACCGTGGACAATGAACGCGAGATCGTCACCAATGAAACCGTGATGTTCATCAAGCGCAGCATCGAGATCCACGGCAACGAGATGAGCCGCAAGTATCTCGGGCATTCTTCGCCGCTCAAAGACAGACGCGGCTGAATTGACGTGAAGAAACAACGGCAGTAAGCCTTTTGACAGACAGCATTCTTAACATGAGCCTATTGCGCCGCAGCGCAATGTGAACCAAGATGGATACGACGCGCCCCCATTCCAAAACCATCATGAGCCTGATCCGACTCAAGAATGCCAAGAGCTGGCGCCCGCAGGGGTTCCGGCCCGTCTACGTGAGTACCTTCGGCTTCGTGGCGGCGTTCGGGCTGCGCTATGCGCTGGCGCCGTTTGTCGAAGAATCGCTGTCGATGCTGTTTTTTGCCGTCAATTGCATCGTGATGAGCTATCTGTTCGGCTACCTGTATTCGCTGGGCCTGCTGGCCATCAGCATCCCGACGGCCATGTTCTTCTTCCGCAAGCCCTACTACACGATGGATGGCCTGAACGACAAAGACCTGTTCCTGATCCTGGTCTATACCGTCATCGTGGCGACCGCCTCCCTCATCATTGAATGGCTGCAACGCGAGCGCTACGCCGCGGTGCTGCAGCAGCGCGTGTCGGAAACCCGCTATCGCCTGCTCATCGAATCCGACCAGGCACGCCGCGCCGAGTACGCCAGGCAGTTCGAAAGCACGGCCAGCGACGGCGCCTGATCCGGCCAACCCATCCCGCCAGCCTGCGCCGTCCGTGCGCAGGCACCACCCCATCAGGAAGCCCCTGATAGCCCTCCTGGCGCAGCTCTCCTAAGATGGCTCCATCCCAGCAAGGAGGCCGCCATGACCCAGACCCATCACCTGCCCCGCATCCTCGTCATCGACGGCGATCTGGATGCCATCGAAACCGCCCGCTTTGCCCTCTGGCGCAGCCAGTTACCCTGCCAGTTCAACTGGTTTGACGATGCCGAGCTGGCCAATGCATCGCTGCTCACGCAGGCGCTGTGCCACAGCAAGGACCTGCCCGACCTGATCCTGCTGGATCCGCGCAGCTGCTTCGGCGCAGAAGGGTATGAATTGCTGCGCACCCTGTGCGTCTACCAGGAACTGGCGCAGATTCCGCTAGTGCTCTTCACGGCAGCGCCCATGTCGACCGATTTCGCCCAGGAGCAGGACAGCCGCATCTGGTATGCCGCCAAGCCCGCCCGTGCGGCCGACTACATGAATGTGGTCACGCACTGCGTACGGCAGCGCCTGCATCACCCCGCCACGCTCTGAGCCCGCAAGCTGCGCCGCACGATTCCCGCCAGGCGCCGGATCAGCGGACCGAACTGCTCCGGCGAGGTGTTGCCGTAACCGATCACCAGCCCGTTGTGGCATCCCTGCGCCTGTCCCTCTGAAAACGACGACAGCGCGCCCACATTCATGCCCGCCGCCCGCGCCGCCGTACTGACGGCGCTATCCGGACAACCCGGTGGCAGCCGCAGCGTCAGGTGCAGGCCGCTCTCACCGCCTTGCACCTCCAGGTCCGGCAGGTGCGTCTGCAAGGCCGTGCGCAAGGCCTGCTGACGCTCGCGATAAAGCCGCCGCATGCGCCCCAGGTGGCGCGCGAACTGTCCCCCGGCCATGAACTCGGCCAGCGCCAATTGCTCCAGGCGGTGTCCGCCGCGCAGCAGCTCGGCCAGCGCCGGCCCGGCGCCCTCCCCGACTGACGCCGGCAAAACCAGGAAACCGATGCGCAAGCCCGGGAACAGCGTCTTGCTGAAGGTCCCCACATACAGCACCGGCGCATCCGGCACCAGCCCCTGCACGGCCGGGATCGGATGGCCGTGATGGCGAAATTCGCTGTCGTAATCGTCCTCGATGATCCAGCAGCCGTGTTCACGAGCCCGCGCAATGAGCGCCAGGCGGCGCGCCAGCGACAGCACCGCGCCGGTCGGATACTGGTGCGAAGGCGTCACATGGATCAGCTGCGGCGGCCAGCGCCAGGCCCGCGGGTCAATGACGACGCCCTCGTGGTCGACCGGCATGGAACGCATCTTCATATCGCCTGCATGGAAGGCGGCGCGCACCCCGCCATAGCCCGGATCTTCCAGCCAAGCGCGCTCACCAGGGTTGGCGAAGAGCCGCACGCACAGCGACAGCGCCCCCTGGGAACCCTCGGTCACCACCACCTGGGCGGCCTCGCAGCGCACCCCGCGCGCCACCCGCAGGTATTGCGCGATGGCCTCACGCAGGGCAGGTTCTCCCAGCGGATCGCCATAGGCCAGCGCCATCGGGCCCGTTCGCTTGAGGGCGCGCTCCTGGCAACGCAGCCAGGCATTCAACGGAAAGCGATTCAACGCCGGCATGCCGGGTGTGAGCGGCAAGGCACGGTCGCCGGCATCCCGCGTGGGTTTCATGGTGCTGACGCGGCGCGACTGGCGCTGGCTGCTACTGCGTGGTGATGGGAGTTCCGTGCCGGCCATGGCGGGCGCGGCCTGCAGCGTGGCCACCCGCGTGCCTTGCCGGTCTGCCTGGGCGTAGCCTTCTGCCACCAGTTGCTCGTAGACCGCCAGCACGGTATTGCGTGCCACCTGCAACTGCTCGCACAGGCTGCGGGTGGAAGGCAGGCGGCTACCAGGCGGCAACTGGCCGCCCAGGATGGCGCGTTTGAAGCGCGCCAGCAATTGCTGCTGGCGCGAGGACGCGCCGGGCCTGGCATCGAGCGGGGAAGACAGCAGGGAAAGAGGCATCGGCAAGGACTTTCGTGGCTCCATCAAATCGACGTCGTGTGGCACTTTTGATGATGCCACGAAAACGCTATCGTGCCAGCTCCTGACCTTCCTGAACATGACCATGACCGATCTGCAGCCAGCCCGCCTCAACGAATATCAGCAACCCGTGGGACCCGCCCTGCCCGGCTGGCAGCCATGTGCGCGCCCCGCAGGCCAGACCCTGCGAGGCCGCAGCTGCCGGCTGGAGCGGCTCGATGCCGCCCGCCATGCCGCTCAGTTGCACGCCGCCTTTGCCACCGCGCCGGATGGCCGTGACTGGACCTACATGATGAGCGGCCCCTTCCCGGACGCCGCCAGCTACCGCCACCAGGCCGAGCAGATGCAGGCCGCCCAGGACCCGCTGCACCATGCCGTGATCGACCTGGCCAGTGGCGAAGCGGTCGGCACCCTGGCGCTCATGCGCATCGAACCGGCGCACGGCGTGATCGAGGTCGGGCATGTCTCCTTCTCACCTCGCCTCAAACGCAGCCGCATGGCCACCGAGGCGCACTACCTGCTGATGCGCCATGTCTTCGACGATCTCGGCTATCGCCGTTATGAATGGAAGTGCGACAGCCTCAATGCGCCCTCACGTGCAGCGGCGCAGCGCCTGGGCTTCAGCTTCGAGGGCATTTTCCGCCAGGCCATCGTCTACCGTGGGCGCGGCCGCGATACGGCGTGGTTCTCCATCATCGACCAAGAATGGCCAGCGCTGCGGCAGGCGTTCGAGCGATGGCTGGACGATAGCAATTTCGATGCACAGGGACAGCAGCGCCAGTCACTTTCCGCTCTCACGCGCGCAGCACTCACTGGCGAGCACGCGGTGTCTTCAACTGCTTGAGTTCCCAGAGCGCCTCCAGCACATGGCGTGTGGCCGGCTCCAGGTGGCTGGCACGGTGCGCGATGCCCAGGGGCCGCCACAGCGCGGGCCGCAGCGGCCGCATGACGATGCGCGGATCCAGCGGCAACTGCTCGCCCCGGGCGCTGGCCTCATGCGGCAACAGGGTGGCACCGTAACCGGCGGCCACCAGGCTCTTGATGGCATCATTGAAATTGAGCTGGATGCGCGCGGCCGGTTGTTCACCGGCGCCCGCGAACCATTCACTGGTCAGGCGCGAGAGGCGCGTCTCGGGCGCATTGAGGATCAGCGGCTGCGCGGCCAGCCAGCCCGGTGTGACCAGCCGGGGCGCCTGCCAGGCCGCCGGCAGGAAGGCCATCACCGGATCGCGCCGCCAGGGTTTTACGCTCACACCGCCCACGGGCGACTGCGGCAGCGCCACCAGGCCGACGTCAAGCACGCCCTCGGTCAGTTGCGACAGGGTCTCCTGCGAGGTCAGGATGTGGATCTGCACGTCGATATCGGGATGGCGCTGGCCCAGCCGCTCCAGTACTTGCGGCAGCAGCGTGGCAATGGCCCCGGTGGAAGCGCCCAGCCGCACCCGTCCGGCCAGCCCCTGCACCTGCCGCCCCACTTCTTCCAGCGCCTGGTCGGCCGCTGCCAGCAATTGGCGGGCGCGCGCAATCAGGGTGGCGCCGATGCCCGAAGGGCGCACCTGGGTGCGCTGGCGCAGCAGCAGCGGTGCGCCGATGCGCTCTTCCAGCTCGCTGATGTGCAGGCTCACCGTAGGCGGCGCCAGGTGCAGCTCGCGCGCAGCAGCGGCAAAGGAACCGAGGTCGGCGATGGCGACCAGGGTACGCAGGCGGTCCAGGCTCAATTCACGCATTGCATGGCTCCCGTGAGAAAAATCGACATTCAGGAAAACTGAACGATCTCTTTGTGATATTCAACTTTTCCAATTATACGATCGGGTTCAACATGCAGGTCTTCGACAAGCGCCGGCCGTTTTTCCTCGGCGCCCTTTCCTGCACTGGAGCAACCCGTGAGCACTCTTCCCCTGATCTTCATCGATGGCGACCAAGGCACCACCGGCCTGCAGATCCACGAACGCCTGCGCGGCCGCGACGACCTGCGCGTGCTGACCCTGCCGGCCGCCGAACGCAAGGATGCACGCCGCCGCGCCGAGGCCATCAACAGCGCCGACATCGCCCTGCTGTGCCTGCCGGATGCCGCCGCGCGCGAAGCCATCACCTTGATCGAGAACCCCAAGGTGCGCGTGATCGATGCCAGCTCGGCCCATCGCACCAGTGCCGGCTGGGTCTATGGCTTCCCCGAACTGTCGGCAGAACAGCCGCAAGCCATTGCCCATGCACAGCGCGTGACCAATCCGGGCTGCTACCCGACCGGCGCCATTGCCCTGCTGCGTCCGCTGGTCCAGGCCGGGCTGGTGCCGGCCGATTATCCGCTGGCCATCCATGCGGTCTCCGGCTATTCCGGGGGCGGACGTGCCCAGGTCGAGCAGTACGAAGGTCCAGAGGCCGCGCAAGCCGCGCCCTTCGTGCTCTACGGACTGGGCCTGGCGCACAAGCATCCGCCGGAGATGCAACTGCACGCCGGCCTGTCGCAGCGCCCGGTCTTCGTGCCCAGCTATGGCGCGTTCCGCCAAGGCATCGTGCTGTCCATCTCCCTGCAGACGCGCCTGCTGCCGGCCCACGCCACGCTGGAGACCCTGCGCGCCGCGCTGCAGGCGCATTACGCCGGTGCGCCTTACGTCACGGTGCTGGATGCGCAACAAAGCGCGGACACCGCCCGGCTCGACCCGACCCGCCACAATGACAGCAACGACATGACGCTGGGCGTCTTCGGCAATGCGCAAGAAGGCCACATCCTGCTGTGCGCCGTCTTCGACAACCTCGGCAAGGGTGCCTCCGGTGCCGCCGTGCAGAACCTGGACCTCATGCTGGGCGCGCGCTGACTCGCATAGAAACGCCAAGCTCATCAGCACTGACCCCTGACAGGCGGGCGCTGTCCACAAGACAGCGCCCGCCGTCAAGCATACGGCTCGTAAATTGCGGTAAAGGACTGAAGTAGCGCAAGGCAGGAAAGCGCAGGCTGTGGCATGATGGCACTTCGATTTCCCACCCAACCAGCCGGTGGCGGCCGCCCCCTCAGCAGTGATTGCCGCCCCCGCTTCGAAGCGATGTCCACCACCTTAGGCTCTATCGCGTGCAAGTATCTTGACGCGACCATCAAACTGACTCCCGTATTGCGTACCGATGGCAAATGGACGGCCTTCGTCCATATCGACCTGCCGGACCGTACCACGCATGAGTTCGGTGATTTCAAACCGGGCAATTCCAAGATGGAAACCCTGCAGAATGCCGTCACGGCGGCCGAGCAATACGTGCGCGAGCGCAAGAAAAAGTAAGTTTTTCCGCCCCGTATGGGCTTCATGAAAAACGGCCTGCATCGCTGCAGGCCGCCAGATGAGCTTCACCGGGCAGTCGCTCAGTTCATCTTCACGCCAGCCGCCTCGCTTTCCTTATAGATCGCATCGATCAGATCCTGGCCCACGCGCGCGGCCATGCTCTTGTGCACCGGCAGCAGTGCACGCCGCCATTCGGCTTTTTCTTCCTCGGTGAGCGTATAGACCCGGGTCTTGCCGCTGGCCTTGATGGCCGCCAGGGCATCGTCATTTTCCTTCTGGGCGATGGTGTTGGCGTAGACCGTCGCCTCCTTCATGGCGGCCTCCAGCTGCGTGCGCACGTCCGCCGGCAGGGCCTCCCAGAACTTCTTGTTCACGATCACCGCATACCCGATGTAGCCGTGATCCGAGACCGTCAGGTTCGATTGCACCTCATGCATCTTCTGGGTATAGACGTTGGAGGGCGTATTCTCGCTGCCATCGACCACCCCGGTCTGCATGGCCTGGTACACCTCGGAAAACGCCAGCACCTGCGGATTGGCCTTGAGTGCGCGGAACTGTTCATCGAGCACCTTGGAGGACTGGATACGCATCTTCAAGGCACGGAAGTCCGTGACCTTGTGCAACGGGCGGTTGGCCGTCATCACCTTCATGCCGTTATCCCAGTAGGCCAGGCCCTTGATCCCCCGGCTCTCCAGCCGCTCGAACAAGCCCTGCCCGACCGGTCCTTCGGTTACCCGTTTCAATACCGCCTTGTTGGGGAAGATGTAGGGCAGGTCGAACACCTCGAACTCCTTGGCGCCCAGCGGTCCGAACTTGGCCAGCGAAGGCGCCAGCATCTGGACCGATCCCAGCTGCAGGGCTTCCAGCTCTTCCTTGTCCTTGTAGAGCGTGCTGTTGGGATAGACCTCGACCTTCACGCGGCCATTGGTGGCCTTCTCGGCCAGTTCCTTGAAGCGTTCCGCGCCCTTGCCCTTGGGCGTGTCATTGGCCACCACGTGGCTGAACTTGATGACGATGCTCTGCTGGGCCAGCGCGGGCGTGGCTGAGAGGCCCAGCGTGGCGAAGGCGCAGGCGGTCAGTGCCGCCCGCATTGTGATGATGGTCATGGATGTCTCCTCCGGGGGTGAAGCCAGAAGCCGATGACCTCGGCTTCCGGCGTTAGAACACGATCAGGTCACGCAGGCCCTCCCCGCTGTGCAGGCGGTCGAAGCCGCGATTGATGTCGGCCAGCGCCAGTCTCTCGCCCATGAGCTTGTCCACCGGCAGCTTGCCGGCCTGGTACAGGCCGATGTAGCGCGGGATGTCGCGCACCGGCACGCAGGAGCCGATGTAGCTGCCTTTGACGGTCCGCTCCTCGGCCACCAGGCTGACCTGCTGCAGGGCCCAGTTCTGGTTCGGGGCCGGCAGGCCGGCGGTGACTGTCATGCCGCCGCGCCGGGTCATGCGATAGGCGGCCTCCATGGCCTGCACCGACCCGGCCATCTCGAAGGCGTAATCGACGCCACCCTTGGTGAGCGCCTTGACCTTCTCCACCGCATCCGGATCACGGGCATTGACGGTGGCCGTGGCACCCAGTGCGCGTGCCACTTCCAGCTTGCTGTCGTGGAGGTCCACCGCGATCACCTCGCGCGCCCCCGAAGCCAGTGCGCCCAGCATGGTGCACAGGCCCACGCCGCCCAGTCCCAGCACGGCGGCCGTGGTCCCGGCCTTGACCTCGGCCGTATTGACTGCTGCGCCCACGCCGGTGAGCACGGCACAGCCGAACAGGGCCGCCTGCACGGGGTCGATGTCAGCGTCGATCTTCACGCAGGAACGGCGCGAGACCACCGCGTGATCGGCAAAGGCCGATACCCCCATGTGATGGTGCACGGGCTGCGCCCGATCGCGCAGACGGCGCTGGCCGGTCAGCAATTCACCCACGGTATTGGTGGCCGCACCCGGTTCGCACAGCGCCGGCCGCCCTTCCATGCAAGGCAGGCAGTGGCCGCAGCTGGGCACGAAGACCAGCACCACCAGGTCACCGGCGCGCAGGTCGGTCACGCCGCTGCCGACCTCGACCACTTCGGCCGAGGCCTCGTGGCCCAGTGCCATGGGCACCGGACGCGGACGCACGCCGGTGATGACCGACAGGTCCGAGTGGCACAGGCCGGCGGCCTTCATCTTGACCAGCACTTCACCGGGGCCGGGCGGATCGAGATCGAGCTCCTCGATCTTCAGCGGCGGGCTCACCGCGAACGGGTGGGCCTCGGTCACTTCGCGCAGTACGGCGGCTTGGATTTTCATGGTGTCGTCTCCCTCCTGGTTGGAAAACGCCTAGATTACACGACCGCCATCGACCGGTACTTCCATCCCGGTCAAGAAATGCGATGCGTCAGTGGCCAAAAATACCGCCACGTTGGCCACATCGGTGGCTTCGCACATGCGGCCCAGCGGAATGGTGGAGATGAAGCGGGCGCGATTTTCCGGGGTATCCGGCATGCCCATGAATTGCTCCAGCAGGCCGGTGGCGCCCATGACCGGGCAGATGGCGTTGACGCGAATGCGGTCCGGCGCCAGTTCCACCGCCATTGACTTGGAGAGCATGTTGACCGCGCCCTTGGAGCTGTTGTACCAGGTCAGCCCCGGACGGGGCCGGATGCCGGCCACCGAACCGACATTGAGGATCACCCCGCCGCGCCCCGGCTCGCGCTGGTTGCGCTCACGCAAGAGCGGCACCACGGCATGCGTCATGTGGAAAATGGATTTGACGTTGATGGCGAAGACCCGATCGAAAGTCTGCTCATCCACCTGCAGCATGGGCTGGTTGCGGTGGGTGGCACCGGCATTGTTGACCACGATGTCGGGAATGCCGAACCGCTCCACGCACAGGCGCACCGCGGACTGCACGGCGGCCGCGCTGGTGACGTCGCAGGTGGCGGCGACGGCCTTGGGGCCGAGCTGCGCAGCCAGCGCCTGTGCACCTTCGCCATTGATGTCAGCGATCAGGACGCTGGCGCCTTCGCGCACATAAGCACGGGCGATTTCCGCGCCGAATCCGCCGGCCGCGCCGGTGACGATGGCGACCTTGCCTGCAAGTTGCGACATGCGATTCTCCTTACTTGAAATAGTGGACGATGGTCTTGGTGGTGCTCATCTCTTCCAGCGCCAGCAAGCCCTTCTCGCGGCCATGGCCGCTCTTCTTGACGCCACCGAAAGGCAGCTCCACGCCCCCGCCCGCGCCATAGCAATTGATGAAGACCTGCCCCGACAGCACTCGCTGCGCCAGGCGCGCCTGGCGGCCGCCGTTCTCGGTCCAGATGCCCGCCGCCAGTCCGTATTCGGTGGCATTGGCCAGGGCGATCGCATCTTCTTCGTCGCTGAAGGACATGGCCGAGAGCACCGGCCCGAACACTTCGCGGCAGGCCAGCTTGTGATCGCGCGGCACGCGTCCGAACAGCGTGGGCCGCACGAAATAGCCGTCCCCGGGAATGCCCTCTCCCAGCGCGCCCTGGGCCAGGACCGGCACGCCGGAGGCGATGGCTTCATCGATGAAGCCCTGTACCCGGTCGCGCTGCTTGCGATTGACGATGGGGCCGCAATCCAGGTCCATCTCGGGCGTGCCGACCCGCACCTGCGCAAAACGCTCGGCCACGCGCGCCACGAATTGATCGTAAATCGTTTCCTGGACCAGCAGGCGGCTGCCTGCGGAGCAGGTCTGGCCCGCGTTCTGGGTGATGGCCTTGACGATGACCGGCACCGCCTTGTCCAGGTCGACGTCGTCGAAGACGATCTGCGGCGACTTGCCGCCGAGCTCCAGCACACACGGAATATGATTCTTGGCCGTGGCCTCCTGCACCATCACCCCCACTTCCGGCGAGCCGGTGAAGGTGGCGAAGTCGATGCCCGGATGCGCAGTCAGGGCAGCACCGGCCTCATGGCCGAAGCCGGTGACCAGGTTCAGCGCGCCGGGCGGGAAGCCCGCCTCCAGCGCCAGTTCAGCCAGCTTGATACCGGACAGGCAGGCGTCTTCCGAGGGCTTGAGCACGGTGGCATTGCCCATCGCCAAGGCCGGCGCCAGCGAGCGTCCGAACATCTGCGCCGGATAGTTCCAGGGAATGATGTGCGCCGTCACGCCGTGCGGCACGCGTACCAGGCTGACGTTGTAGCCCTCCAGATAGGGGATGGTCTCGCCGTGGATCTTGTCGGCGGCACTGCCGTAGAACTCGAAGTAACGCGCCACCACCTTGACGTCATTGCGCGCCACGGTGATGGGCTTGCCGGTATCGCGCGCTTCCAGTTGCGCGATTTCCTCGGCATGCGCCAGGATCAGCTCGCCCAGGCGCATCAGCAGGCGTCCGCGCTCGGTGGCCGTCAGACGGCCCCAGTCGCCATACAACGCGCGTCGCGCCGCTGAGACCGCCAGGTCGATATCGGCCTTGCCGCCGCGCGAGATCTGGGTGAACACCTTGGCATGGCTGGGATCGATCACGTCGATGGCCTGGCCATCTTGAGCCGCCTGCCAGCGGCCATCGATCAACAGGGTCTTGGGGGAACTCATGGCGTCTTCCTCAAATGGGTAAGCAGACCGCCGATACCCGGCCTGCGTTGTAGAAAAAAATTCTTCAATGGGCCAGGATTGGTTCGCCGTTGGCGACCAGTTCGCCGCGTTCCAGCATCAGGGTGGCATCAGGCAGGTCGCGCAAGAGGCTGCGATTGGATTCGGTCACCACCACGCAGACCTGGCTGTCGATCTCGCGCAGGCGGCGCAGGGATTCACCGTATTGCGTGGCCAGTACCGGCGCCAGGCCCTGGAAGGGTTCATCCAGCAGCACCAGGCGGGTGCCAGCCATGAGCGCGCGTCCCAGCGCGGCGATCTTGCCCTGTCCTCCGGAAAGCGCCGCACCCGAACGCGGCAACATCTCCTTGAGCTGCGGCACTACCTCCACCGCCTTCTGCAGGCGGCGGTCGGTCTCGGACCGGGACAGCCCCAGCACGTCGCAAGGCAGGCGCAGGTTGTCTTCCACGCTCAGGGTCGGGAACATCACCCGGTCTTCCGGTGCATAGCCGATGCCCAGCGCTGCGCGGCCATGGGCGGGCACGCTGGCCAGGTCCTGCCCGGCAAAGTGGATGCTGCCTTCCTGCAAAGGCAGCAAGCCCATGATGGCGCGCAGCAAGGTGGTCTTGCCGGCGCCGTTGCGGCCGACCACGGCCAGCAGTGCACCGGCCTCGAAATCGGTCTCGATCTGGCGCAGCACGGTGATGCCGGCGATGCGTGCGCTGATGCGATGGATCTTCAGCATCTCATTCCTCTATGACGTTGCGGCGGATCTCGGGATTGCCCAATACCTCGGCCGGCTGGCCATCGGCTGCGATGCGCCCGGAGATCCAGGCGGCCACGCGGGTGGCGTAGCGGGTGACGATGTCGACATCGTGTTCCACGAAGATGGAGGTGATCTTCTGCTCGTCCAGCACGCGCATGATGATGGCCATGAGTCCGTGCTTCTCTTCGGTGGAGACACCGCTGGTCGGTTCATCCATGATCAGCAGCTTGGGTTGCAGCACCAGGGCCATGGCGATGTCGAGCAGCTTGCGCTGGCCTTCGGGCAGCAAGGCGCACAGATCATCGGCACGCTGGCGCAGGCCGACCAGTTCCAGGATACGGTCGATCTCGCTGTCCGGCAGCACCCGCGCCAGCGGGGTCCACAGCCGCAAGACGCCGCTACGGCCGGCGGCCGCCAGGCGGATGCAGTCGCGCACCGTATGCTCCAGGAACAGCTGCGGCAACTGGAAGGAGCGGCCAATGCCGCGCTGGACGATGGCACGCGGCGCCATGCGGGTGATGTCGCGGCCATCGAAATGGACGCTGCCGCCGGTGGGCCGGATGAAGCCAGTGCAGATGTTGATGAAAGTGGTCTTGCCGGCACCGTTCTGCCCGATCACGGCCAGGCGTTCGCCCTGCTGCAATTCGAAATCGATGCTGTCGGCCACCACCACGCCGCCGAAGGCCAGCTGCAGGCCACGGGTCTGCAATAACGCGCTCATGGACGCAGCTCCTTGATGACGGCAGCGCTGGCATCAGCCTTGTCCCCGGCCACTGCCACCGGCTTGGCCTTGCGGAACAACAGGCCCGACAGCCCGCCAGGAATGAAGAACACCAGCCCGATCAACACCAGCCCCAGCACCATCTGCCAGGCACCGGTGAAGAGCGCAGCCGAATACAGCTTGACGAACTCGAACACCACCGCCCCCAGGAAGGCCCCCACCGGATGGCCCACGCCGCCGAGGATGGAGATGAAGACGATCTCGCCCGAGCGCACCCAATAGCCCATCTCGGGCGTGACCAGCCCCTGCATCAGCGCAAACATCGCTCCGGACAATCCGCACAGCGCCGCCGAGAACACATAGCCGATCCACAGAGCCCGGTTGGCCGAGAGGCCGAGGTATTCGAGCCGGGTCTCATTGGTCTTGACCGCCGCCAGGGCCTGCCCCGCAATGGACTGCTGATAGCGCTGCACCAGCAGGGCCACGATGACCGAGAGCAGCACCGAGACGATCAGCAAGCCGGTCTCGAATCCATCGCGATCCAGTTGCAGGCCGAAGAAGGTCGAGCGCGTCAGGCGGATGCCGTCGGTGCCGCCGGTCCAGCTGTAGAACTTGCCGAGGATGGAAAACAGCACCATCGACAAGGCCAGGTTGAGCATGCCGAAGAAGATCGCACGGTAACGCACCACGAACAGCCCGATCAGCATGCCCATGACGGCGCCGCACAGCGTGCCGGCCAGCAGCAGCACGGCACTGTCCAACTGCGGCACCGCACGCGCCAGGAAGGCCGCGACGTAGCCGGCCGCACACGCATACATGGCATGCCCGAAGGACAGCTGCCCGGCACGAATCAGAATCGACACGCCCAGTGCCGCCACCCCGAAGCTGGCCGCGATCACCACCGGCGTCTTCAGCCACGGCAAGGCCAGCGGTGCAGCCAGGGCCAGCAGCGCCAGCACCAGGCCGGCAAGATTGGCGCGCGTCATCACACCCTCCTCGCCTGGGCCACGGAGAACAGTCCTTGCGGACGGAACAGCAGCACCAGCACCATGATCAGGTAAGGCACCAGCACCTCCAGTTCAGGTTGCAGATACACCGAGAACGAACGCGCCAGGCCGATCAGCAGCGCGGTCACCAGCGTGCCCTCGATCTGTCCCAGCCCGGCGGTGGCCACCACGGCGAAGGACAGCACGATCATTTCAGCCCCCACCCCCGGCACCAGCGAGGTCGTGGGTGAAGCCAGCGCACCGCCCAGCGCACCCAGCATGGACCCGGCCACGAAAGTGAGCAGGCAGATGCGCTTGGCATCGATGCCCATGGCGGTGGCCACCTCGCGGTGATGCGCCACCGCCACGATCTGGCGCCCGGTGCGGCTGGAACGCAGGAACCAGCGCAGCCCCACGAACACCACCAGCGCCACGCCCGGCAAGACCATCAACTGGTAGCGCGTATAGGTGATGCCCAGGATCTCGGCCACTCCCAGATAGGTGACGATGTCCGAGACGAAGTAAGGCTGGGCGCCCCAGATCATGCGTTGCAGGTCTTCGAAGATCATGAAGGCGGCAAAGGTCACCAGCAGTTGCAGGATCTGCTCCTTCTCATAAAGCCGGCGCAGCAGCAGCACTTCCATGACGCTGCCCAGCACGGCCCCGATCACCAGTGCCGCCACCACCAGCCACAGGAAGGACCAGGCCGGCGAGAGCCCGTGTGCGGCCGCCCACAGGCCCAGGGTGGCGGCGAAGTAGCCGCCGAAGGCATACAGGCTGCCATGCGCCATGTTGAGGATGCGCATGACGCCAAACACCAGCGTCATGCCCAGCGCCACCAGGAACAGCAGCGCAGCGTAGGAGATGCCATCCAGCACCGCCAGCAGGAACAATTCCTGATTCATGATCGTCGTCCGTCCCGCGTCAGTTCACGGCAGGAAAGGTCTTGATGCGCGAGTCCTTGAGCAACTCGGGCTTGACCGTCTTGACCCAGTCCACCGACTTCTGGCCGACTGGCGCGATGGCCATCTCGGCCGGATAGATTTCGATCTTGTCGAGGATGGGGAACGGGTAGCCCGCCACCTTTTTGGTCGTGCCCAGCAGCTGGTCTTCCAGGCCCTGGCCATCCTCGCGGATGGTGACCTGGTCGGTCAGGCCACGGAAACTCAGGCCATGCATGGCCTCGGCCAGTTGCTCGGTGCTCGGCCACTGTCCCTTGTTGGCCTTGATCGCCTTGTCGTAACCGGCCACCAGCCCGTCGAGCGCCTGGATCATGTGATAGACCGAATAGATGGGATAGGCGCCGGTCCTGGCCTTGAACTTGTCGACGAAGCCCTTGAGCTTGGGATCATCCTTCAACACCGGATGCAGGAAGTAATGGTCGCCCCGCGCACCGATGATGACGCCATCGGGCAGGGTCGTGCCCAGGCGTTCCAGCGAGCTTTCCGCCAGCGGCAGCACGAACAGCGAGGACTTGATCAGCCCGCGCTGGGCCGACTGGCGCACGAAGGTATCGAGGTCGCCGCCCCAGGAGGTCGAAAGGATCACGTCCGGACGCAGGGCTTGCAGGCGGCTGATCTCGGTGGAGAAATCGGAGGCGCCGAACTTGGGGAACAGCTCGGCCACCACTTTCACGTCCGGCTTGAGCACCTTGAGTGTGTGCGAGAACAGCTCCCAGGAATCGCGGCCCCAGGCGTAATCCTGGTTGACCACGGCGATGGTCTTGAAATTGGGTTTCTGGCGCAGCAGGTACAGGACGCTGGCCACCATCTCGGTGGTGGCATTGGCCTGCGTGCGCACCACGTACTTGTAGCGGCGGTCTTCCAGCACCTTCTCGGTACCGCAATCCCACAGGATGTTGAGCACCTTCAGATCCTCGGCCACCGGGGCCAGGATGTTGCAGTTGCCGCTGGAGATGGAGCCCAGCATCACCTTGACCTTTTCTTCCTGCACCACGCGGCGGTATTCGGAGAGCATCTTGTCACCTCCCACGCCCTCATCGATGAAGGTCGGCACCACCTTCACGCCGTTGATGCCACCCTTGGCGTTGAGGTCTTCCAGGTACAGTTCGGCCGCCTGCTTGGCCGGCACGCCGAATACCGAGGCCGGTCCCGAGGTGAAGGTGGTGATGCCGATCTTCAGTTCGGACGGCTTGGCCTGGGCCGCTGCGCCCTGGGCGAATGCCAGCGCCGATGCGGCGGCCAGCAGGGTGCTGATGATTTTCTTGTTGAACATGTCTCTCCTCCTGTTGATGGAACCTGCCGCGCCCCGCTGCGGCCTGTGGGTACTGCCTGTCCGGCTGCTTTGATTTTTCTGCTGCCCTGCCCTTCAATGCGGCAGGCGTCCGGCCTGATGCAGGAATTTTTCTGCCTGCAGGATCACCGGCTTGTCGATCATTTTTCCCTTGAGCGAAATGGCGCCACCATCGCTGGCGCGCACGGCCGCCATCACTTCCTCGGCCCACGCCAGTTCCTGTTCGCTGGGCATGAAGCCGCGCCGCACCCCCTCGACCTGCCGGGGATGGATGCACAGCTTGGCGCCAAATCCCATGCGCCGGGCCCGCTGCACCATGCGCGTGAGGAAGGCATCGTCGTTGAAGTCCGTGGTCACGCCATCGATGGGCGGCGCAATACCGGCCAGGCGCGAGGCCATCACCATCTCGATGCGCAAGTGCGTCAGCTCTTCTTCCTCCGGCCCGCATTGCATGCCCAGGTCAACTTGCGCGTCGATGGAACCGAAGGCCAGCCGCTGCACACCCGGTACCGCCGCGATCTCGCGCATGGCGGCCAGCCCGGCGGCGCTCTCGATGAGGGCGATGAGGCCCCGCCCCGGCCCCAGCCGGCGCGCAATGGAAGACAGCGTCTTGGCATCCTCCGCCTTCGGCAGAACAATGCCCGCCATCGATAGTGCAGAAAACGTCAACAGGTCATCGCCATGCCAGACGGTATCGGCCGCGTTGATGCGCACCCACAGGCGCGGCTGCGGACCGTTGCCGCGCAGCCAGCGCGCCAGGGTGGCGCGCGCGTCTTCCTTCTGCGGCAAGGCCACTGCATCTTCGAGGTCGACGATGACGGCGTCGGCGCCGCTCTCCAATGCCTTGGCGTAGCGCTCGGGGCGATTGGCCGGTACGAACAGGTAGCTGCTGGCGGTAGTGATGTGCGGTGCCATTACACGGCTCCCCGTTCGCGCAGGGCGGTGATGGCAGCCGCGTCATAGCCCAGGGTGGCGAGGATGGAATCGGTATGCTGGCCGAGCGCGGGAATGGCCTCCATGCGGTAGTCGTAGCTATCGTTGGCGCCCGGGGGCAGCAGTGCGGCGACCTTGCCCACGGGCGTGTCGACTTCAGCCCAGCGTTCACGAGCAGCCAGTTGCGGGTGCTGCCACAGTTCCTGCATGGTGTTCACGCGCGCGTTGGCGATCTGCGCCTGGTCCAGCCGCGCCACCACCTGCTCGGCCGTCATGTCAGCGAACATGCCCAGGATCAGCTGGCGCAGCGCTTCGCGATGCTCATGCCGGCGCGCATTGCTGGAGAAGCGCGCATCGATGGCCAGCGCCGCATCCTGCAGCACCACCTCGCAGAAGACCTTCCACTCGCGCTCGTTCTGCAAACCCAGCATGACGGTCTTGCCATCGCCCGCCACGAAGGGTCCGTAGGGATAGATGGTGGCGTGTTCGGCGCCCGAACGCCCCGGCGCACTGGCGCCCTGGTAGGCGTAATACAGCGGGAAACTCATCCACTCGGTGAGCGCCTCCAGCATAGACAGGTCGATATGGCTGCCGCGTCCGTCGCGCCCGCGCTTGATGAGGGCCGCCAGGATGTTGGAATATGCGTACATGCCGGCGGCGATGTCGGCAATCGAGCAACCGGCCTTGACCACTTCCTCCGGCGTACCGGTGACCGAGAGGAAACCGGCCTCGCTCTGGATCAGCAGGTCATAGGCTTTCTTGTCGCGATAGGGACCGTCCTCGCCATAGCCGGAAATGTCGCAGACGATCAGGCCCGGATGCCTGGCCTGCAGCACCTTGGCCGACAGGCCCAGACCGGCGGCAGCGCCCGGTGCCAGGTTCTGTACCAGGACGTCGGCCTCGGCCAGCAGCTGGTCGATGATGCGCTTGCCCTCTTCATCCTTGAGGTTGAGGGTCAGGCTTTCCTTGGAGCGGTTGGTCCAGACAAAGTGTGAGGACAGTCCGTTGACGCGCGTGTCGTAGCCCCGCGCAAAGTCACCCACCCTGGGCCGCTCGATCTTGATGACCCGGGCACCGAGATCGGCCAGCTGGCGCGTGCAGAACGGTGCGGCGATGGCGTGTTCCAGGCTGATGACGGTGATGCCCTCCAGCGGGCGGTTGGTTTGCGACATGGCGTGTTCTCCTGGCGTTCGTTGCGCGTCGGGATGATGGAATGCGGTGCGGCTTCAGAACAGCTGCTGCAGGTCGCGCGTCTCATGCAGGCGCCAGGCGCGTGCAATGATCTCGCCGATCTCGGACTCGGTAGCCGCCTGCGAGAAGCGGATCAGGCGTGCGGCCTTCTGCTCCAGTTCAGGCCGCGACAAGGTGTTGCCAGGATCGCCCTTGGGGACGTCGACGGCGGCCTCGAAGTGGCGGCCGTCAATGGTGACCACTTCCACCCGGCCCAACCAGCGCGCCGGATAGGCCTGATCGACTTCGCTATCCAGGCGCATCTGCACCTTCTGGCGGAACTGCGCCACGCGCGGATCGCTCAAGGCCTGCTGTTCGAATTCGCCCAGGCCCGCCTGTTGATGTACGGCGATCAAGCCCAATACCGTGCCCATGGAAAACTTGGCCTGGTGCACCGTCTGCGGATCGACCACCGGTCCCAGCACGTCGATGGCGCCCTGGTGCACGCGCGTGGTCACGGTGGCGATCTGGCCGTGATGCAGGCCCTCGCGCTGCATCAGCAATTGCAGGGCATCGGCGGCCGGATGGGTATGGCGGCAGGAGGCGTGGAACTTGAAGGAGGTTTCCGCCGTGGCCCAGCGGGTGCCCAGGCCATCGGTGAGACGGGAAGGATCGGCGTCGCTCGACATGCCTGCGGCCATGCCCTGCGCCCCTTCCAGGATGCGTTGCGCGCCGGTGAAGCCGTCCTTGGCCAGGTAGGCCGCCAACAATCCATCGGCCGCCGCCTTGCCGGTATGCAGCTGTTTGGAATCGGCCGCATCGCGCAGGAATTCCCACAAGCCCGCCGCCTGCGTTCCCGCCGAGCCCATGGCATGCAGGAACTGCTGCGCATCGAACTCCATGAGCTTGCCCACAGCCACCGCAGCCGCCAGCGTGCCCACGGTGCCGGTGGTGTGGAAGACCCGGTAGTGTGAGCGGCCCATGAATTCACCGATGCGAATGCCCGCCTCATAGCCGACCACGGCCGCCACCAGCAGGTCCGCACCCGACTTGCCCAGCGCCTGCGCAGCCGCCAGTGCCGCCGGAAACACCACGGCCGCCGGATGAAATACCGAGCCATTGTGGACGTCATCCTGCTCCACCACATGGGAGGCCGCGCCATTGACCAGCGCGGCAAAGTAAGGCGTGGTCCCGCGACGGCTGGTGAGGATGGTCGATGGCCCTTGCTGCGGCCCCATCTGCGCTGCATAACGTTCGATGATGCCGACCTGGCGTGCCGTCTTGCCGGCCAGCGCCGAGGCGAACCAGTCGAGGTAGAGATCTTCGGCGCGGGCGATCACCGCTGACGGAATATCCTCATACCGCAGCCCGGCGAGGAAGGCCGCCAGCAGGCGCGAGGGGTGCGCATCGGCCCTGACGTTTTCTGCACCATGGGTGGACATCATTGCACTGGCTTGCATGGCGGGCCTCAGAAGGAACGGGGCAGACCGAGGATGTGCTCGGCCACGTAGGAAAAAATCAGGTTGGTCGAAATCGGTGCCACCTGGTACAGCCGCGTCTCGCGGAACTTGCGCTCGACGTCGTATTCGCAGGCAAAACCGAAACCGCCATGGGTCTGCAGGCAGACGTTGGCCGCCTCCCACGAGGCCTTGGCCGCCAGGTACTTGGCCATGTTGGCCTGGGCCCCGCAGTTCTGGTGCGCATCGAAGAGCGCGCAAGCCTGGTAGCGCATCAGGTTGGCGGCCTCGATCTCGATGTAGGCATCGGCAATGGGGAACTGCACGCCCTGATTCATGCCGATGGGGCGATCAAAGACCACGCGCTCGTTGGCATAGGCCGTGGCCTTGTCGATGAACCAGTAGCCGTCGCCGATGCACTCGGCGGCGATCAGGGTGCGCTCGGCATTGAGGCCGTCGAGGATGTACCTGAAGCCGCGCCCCTCTTCGCCGATCAGGTTCTCGGCAGGGATTTCCAGGTTGTCGAAGAAAAGTTCATTGGTCTCATGATTGACCATGTTGAGGATGGGCCGCACCTCCAAACCCTTGCCGATGGCGGCTTTCAGGTCCACCAGGAAGATCGACATGCCCTCGGACTTCTTCTTCACTTGATCCAGCGGAGTGGTCCTGGCGAGCAGGATCATCAGGTCCGAATGCTGGACCCGCGAGATCCAGACCTTCTGGCCATTGACCACGTAACGATCGCCCTTCCTGACCGCCACCGTCTTGATGCGCGTGGTGTCGGTGCCGGTGGTGGGCTCGGTCACGCCCATCGACTGCAGGCGCATTTCGCCGCTGGCGATCTTGGGCAGGTATTGCTGCTTCTGCTGTTCGGAGCCATGGCGCAGCAGCGTGCCCATGTTGTACATCTGGCCGTGGCAGGCGCCGGAATTGCCGCCGGTACGATTGATCTCTTCCATGATGACCGAGGCTTCGGTCAGCCCCAGTCCGGAGCCGCCGTATTCCTGCGGGATCAGGGCCGCCATCCAGCCGGCCTTGGTGAGGGCATCGACGAACTGCTCGGGATAGCCGCGTGCTTCGTCCACCTTGCGCCAGTACTCCGCAGGGAAGGTCTGGCACAGGTCACGCACGGCATCGCGCAGGTCGGTGTAGGCATCGGGGACGGCTTGATACGACATGAGGGGGCTCCGTCTACAAATTCTATAAATGATTTATCTTGTATCAGTCCAGCAGGGCTTCGGCCTGCATCGCCAGCTCGCCACGTTCGTTCTGCGCCCACAGTGCGACGCTCTTGCCATCGGCAGCGGGCTTGCCGCACAGCGTGAAGGGTTCGGTATCGAACAGGGTGCCCACCGAACGGAAGTTGAACTCGCGCATCACCGCCTGCGGCATTTCACGCGCCACCAGGTCGGCCAGCAAGGTGGCGATCAGCGGGCCATGGACGATGAGGCCGGGATAGCCCTCCACCTCGGTGACATAGCTGCGGTCGTAATGGATGCGATGGCCGTTGAAGGTCAGCGCTGAATACCGGAACAGCAGCACCGGGTCCGGCTCCACGCGGCGCGACCAGCGCGCATCGGTGGGCGCGCTCTTCGGCACCACCGCCGGGGCACCTGGCTGCGGCAGGTCGCGGTAGACGATGTCATGCTCTTCGGTCAGGCACAGCTGGCCCTGATGGCGGAGGGTGTGCTGCACGGTGACGAAGGCCAGCGCGCCGGTGCGTCCCTGCTTGACGTCCACACTGGCGATGCGCGAGGTCTTCTCAGCCGCAGCGCCAATGGGCAGGGGCGCTGCAAATCGCAGCCGTCCCCCGGCCCACATGCGGCGCGGCAAGGGCACCGGCGGCAGGAAACCGCCGCGCTGCGGATGGCCATCCGCGCCCACTTCCGACTGGCGGCACACGCTCCAGAAATAGATCCAGTGCCACAGCGGCGGCAGCGCATCGCCGACCTGCGGCTGGCGCGGACCGTCCAGCGTGGCCGCCAGCGCTGCCGCCAAGGCCGGGCTGATCTGGTCGTGGCGCGTTTCGGTCTTGTCCAGCCACTGCCGCAGCAGGGTGAGATCGAGGTCGGGGTGGGACATGTCTCATCGCATCGTGGTTGTTGGTTGGGCGCCAGTCTGTGGCGTCCCCACGCCGAGGACAATCTGTATTTTTGGAAGGGGGGCTTACGCAGAACTGAAGTCACACACGACAAAGGGATGCGGCATCGCATCACAAGTCGTCCGCATTTCAGGCCGTGCAATTTTGCAAATCGGCGTACCATGGGCAGCCAACGAGAGCACGCGCGGACCGATGTTGACGGCGTGCCGCAACATGGGATGGGCCGGCTTGCCGCAGGGCAGTTGCCCTCCTCACCGATTCTTTCCGGGAGACATCATGCTTTTCGACCTGACCGACCTGCGCCTGTTCATCCTGATCGCCGAACTCAACAGCCTCACCCGCAGCGCCGAGCGCATGAATCTCTCGCTGGCCGCCACCAGCAATCGCATCAAGGAACTCGAAACGCGCTTTGGCACCCGTCTGCTCTATCGCGAGAGCAAGGGCGTACAGCTCACGCCGGCCGGGCATACGCTGCTGCATCACGCGCAGCTTTTCATGCAGCAGGTCGAGCATTTGAAGAGCGACATGCAGCAGTACAACAACGGCATCAAGGGCTACATCCGCATCTTTGCCAACACCACGGCGGTGACCGAATTCATGCCCGAGATCCTGGGCAAGTTCCTGGCCAGGCATCCGCAGGTCAACGTCGCCCTCGAAGAGCGGCTGAACCACGACATCCTGCGCGGCATCCAGGAAGGTACGGCCGACATCGGCATCGTGGCCGGCCCCGTACAGGGGGATGGGCTGCAGGTGCTCAACTTTTCTACCGACAGGCTGGTGCTGGCCACCGCGCTGGAACATCCGCTGGCGGGCGCGGGCAGCCTTCCCTTCCTCGATACGCTGGAGTACGAACACATCGGCCTGCACGAGGGCAGCACCCTGCATCACTTCCTCAACAAGATCGTGTCAGGGCACGGGCAACGGCTCAAGCTGCGCATCCAGGTGCGCAGCTTTGAAGCCATGTGCCGCATGATCGAAACCAATGTCGGCATCGGCATCATGCCGCGCTCGGCGGCACAGCGGCATCAGCAGACCATGCAGTTGTCGGTGGTGGAATTGAACGATCCGTGGAGCGTGCGCGAGCGCAGCATGGTGTTCCAGTCCATGGAGACGCTTTCGCCGCATGCGCGCAACCTGGTGGACTTCATCCGCGAGCAGATGAGCCAGCAGCCCACCGAGGCCGCCCCCCCCGTCCTGGAGAAAAAATTCGCCTGAGGCCCAGCGGCCAAGACAGCCTCAGCCGCCGATCATCATCCAGACCGACAGCAGCAAGAGCGCCGCGCAGAAGAGGATGCGCAGGCGCCGTTCCGGCAGATGGTGCGCCAGGGCCACGCCCCAGGAGATGCTGAGCACGCCGCCCAGCGCCATGGGTATCCCCACCGACCAGTCCACGTGCCCCGCATGGGCATAGGTCCACAGGGCCACCAGCGTGCCAGGCGTAACCATGGCCAGCCCCAGGCCTTGCGCAGCGGTCTGCGTGACGCCGAACAAGGCCGTCAGCAAAGGCACGGCGACGATGGCGCCCCCCACACTGAAGAAGCCGGCCGACGCCCCGGCTGACATCCCCACCAATGGAATGTAGCGACGCGACAGGATCACCGACGACTCCACGCTGCGCTTGTTGCGCAACAGCGTCCACAGGTAATACAGGGCCAGCAGTCCCATGAAGGCGGCAAAGCAGACATGCAGGCTGCGCGCGGCCATGGCGGTGGCGATGCGGGCCGAGACATAGGTGGTGAAGACGGCCGGCACGCACATCATGGCAGCGGTACTCCATTGGATGTGATTGCGCTGCTTGTAGCGCCAGAAGGCGATGACGACGTTGGGCACGATCATCACCAGCGCCGTGCCCTGGGCCAGTTGCTGGTCCATGCCGTAGAGGTAGCCGAGCACGGGGATGGCGATGAGGCCGCCGCCGATCCCGAACAGACCGCCCATGGCGCCCAGCAGGCCGCCGAGCAGGAAGTTGACTACGCCGGAGAAAAACAAGGAAGCCGTCATCGGTGTACAGTGATGCCTCTGCTGGCCGGCTGCAGGATGCAGTGGCCGCATCGAAGGATAAAAAAAAAGGAGACTGACATGAGCGGCGTCATCGTATTTGCGCTGGAGATGGGCGTGGTAGCCCTCATTGCGCTGGCCATCTACATGGTGATGAAGAAGTAGCGCTGCCCGTCAGGCCCGACAGTGTAGCGCAGCCGGCCGGGGCTGTCCCGGCGGTCTGCGTAGTCATGCAATTTCCCCCTCAGCAAAGGAAGACAGAATGGATCTCGGCATCAAAGGTAAAACCGCCCTCGTCTGCGCATCGAGCAAGGGCCTCGGCCGTGCATGTGCACTCTCGCTGGCGCGCGAAGGCGTACATGTCACCCTGCTGGCGCGCGGTGCGGACGCACTGGAAGCGACGGCCCAGGCCATTCGCACGGAGACTGCCGCCACCGGTGCCATCATCACCACGGTCGCGTGCGACATCACCACCCCGGAAGGACGCGCCCTGGCGCTGGCCGCCTGCCCTGCCCCGGACATTCTCGTCACCAATGCCGGTGGGCCCAAGCCGGGCGACTTCCGTGAGTGGACGCGGGACGACTGGATTGCGGCGGTGGATGCCAACATGCTCACCCCCATCGAGCTCATCAAGGCGACGGTGGATGGCATGATCGCGCGCGGCTTCGGGCGCATCGTCAACATCACCTCGAGTGCTGTGCGGGCACCGATCGATATCCTGGGGCTTTCCAATGGCGCGCGCTCGGGGCTGACGGGTTTTGTGGCGGGGCTGGCGCGCAAGACGGTGGCGCATAACGTGACCATCAACAATCTGCTGCCGGGGCCGTTCGAGACGGATCGCTTGCGTTCTACCGCAACCGGGGCGGCCAAGGAAAGCGGGCGTACGGTCGATGAGGTGCTGGCCGACCGCCGCAAGCTCAATCCGTCGGGGCGCTTTGGCGATCCGGCCGAGTTCGGGGATGCTTGCGCTTACCTGTGCAGTGCGCAGGCGGGGTTCATCACGGGGCAGAATCTGCTGATGGATGGCGGAGCTTATCCGGGGACGTTCTGAGGCGGGCTCTGGTGGCCGGGCTTTGCATCCTGCAGGGAGTGGATGCAAAGCAAGTGATGTGATGTATAATGCGGCCCTCGTGCGACGGGCGCCATGCCCGGCTGCCACGCAAGGAGGTTTGGGTGAGCGGTTTAAACCAGCAGTCTTGAAAACTGCCGACGGGGTGACCCGTCCGTGAGTTCGAATCTCACAGCCTCCGCCAGAACACCATATAGAACGGGCCTTTCAGGCCCGTTTATCATTTCTACCCACAAATTCACCCACAAACCAAAGAGTGGTAGCAAGGCGCTCATACGCCTGTAACATCGAGAAAGTATGCTATGGGGCAACTCATATACCTCGGGTAAACTGATGTACCAGCAGTTCAAAAAATTCCTATCAGAGAAGATTGCAGACTTCCGTCGCATGGTTCGACAAGCTCGCGGACAGGTTGAACTTGAAGAGCTCCAGAGCAGTGCGTGGGTCGTCGCTGCAGAATTGGGAGAGAAGAGAAAGTCAGAAATTGACTTCTCGAACAAGCAAGATCAAGACTGGATCTTGGCCACCGTCTACAACCAGTCTGTCCGCCCCGGCAAATCGGTTAGGTACGCCGTCAGCATCGATCAGCCGGCGGCGTGGGGCGATGATGATCTCCCCTCCCTGGCGGATACGCTGCCTGCGCCCGAAAATTCGGATCCACTGACGGCACTCTTACACCTGGAGCGATTAGAAGAGATTGCCAATACCAATGACTTGTCATTGGCAGCAACATTTTCTCAGGCGGCAGCCTATGCAATCAGCCTAGAGAAGTTTGAAAACGTGAACAGTCTAAGCACTTTCTTGGCCATATCTGGCCCCACGTTGATCCAACGAATATCAAGGGCGGCAGCGAGCCTCAAAGTTCAGGACTCGATTTTCGATGGAATCGAGAGGATTCCCCGATCCTTTATTCCGGAAAGGGGGAGCGTTAAGCTTTCGAAAAGCCAGTTGCCTTCGATGGGCGCCCAGTTAGCGTTTGCCTTTCCGGGGTTCTCTTGACGCCCTATCATTCCCGATCGGTTTGTTACCTGAGTTGTTACCCTGTTTTGTTACCCCAGTTGTTACCCTAATCGGTAAGGTAACAACTAGGGTAACAAAATCCGCCGCTTAGAATTCGAAAGCGCCGACGATAAAAAATGCTCCTGCGCCATAGCTGGAGCGGCTTTGCGGCAACTGATGGCGAATATCGACTTACCGATACTGGCGCTCATGCTAGCCATGGTTTGTTACCTTGTTACCCAAATTTCAAAACTTCATAGCTGGGGATACAACGCGATGCGCAATGCCCACGATTCATCAAAGTCCCAAGAGGGACCCCCTCCGTATATATCGCTCTTTCCACTAGCCCCCCCCCTTGAAGGATCGGATTTGAAATCCGACCCTAACTCTTCTCCTGAGCCCAGGAGAAGATGTCGAGTAGACAGAGAGCGGTCACCACCAGTCCGAATTGCATTCGCGAATATTTACCTTGAAGTCGGCCCCGCCCAAGTCCGTGCCGCGGATAGGGACTGCGAGACCTTGTTCCGCGCCACCCCCATTCAGATTACGCACCTTTACCTTGAGTCTTGCACCATAAGCGCTCTCAGTCTTTCTGTGGCTTTCGTGCGTCCTTTGACGCGGCACGATATTTACAAACTGAATTTCTTGATCCATCTTTTCCTCCGAATATTTTATTTCACGCCTGCTGCCCAGGATGCTCGGAAACCACGTTGGAACTGCCAGCCTGAACCCCGATAACCTGATGGGTATGCTCGTTGTAAAGTTGCCGCATACTTGCCATGGACTTTCCTTCCGCCCCCATCTGATCAGTAATGTTGCCAGTTGCTTCAATATCTCCGCTGACCGAAAGTTTAGGTGTATTCAAGTGAACTCCATTGCTGGCGTTAACTGTCAGATTCGGCGTCCCATTTATCGTTACTGGCAAACCGGCTCCTTCGATTACCAAACCATCTTTGGTCAGCAGGATACGAACTCCTACCTGATTGAATATTGCACTCTCTCCTTCATTCAGATTTCTCGGCCTTGATCCGCTGTGATGGCTCGCAATAACAGCGGCATTACTTCTATCACCAGCCAAAAATATCGCCAAAACCTCGCTATCATTCGGAGGTACCGAGGTAAATCCAAACTCGGCGAAACGCGGCAGCCTATCGATAAGCTCATCTCCACCAAACCGCGCCTGGATCATCTGCGCATCCCCGGCATCATTTACGATTTTTACCCGGGCCTTCCCAAACACATTCAACAGCCGCCGATACAAGCGCTGAGTAGCTGTGTCCTCGGCAAATTTAATACCCATTATCGCTCCCAAGAAGGTGCATAATCTGCGCTAAAAATCGAACTCGTATCCACCAAATTGGATACCTCCAAGGCCATTGGGGCGGGACTAAAAGTATCCGGATGAACAATCTCCAGCTCGGCATAAGTTCCATTCAAACCCTTCTTGAAATTCACCGAACTTATCAGCCACCTTACTGGCACCCTCATTCGGAGTGACGGAAGCCAAACATCAACAAGCATGTTGGGCTCCCAGAGACGCCCTGCACTGTCGCGCCAATTATCGGTAGTAAGATGGATTGTCTCTGACGCGCCATTTCGCGCATTGCGCTCCCAAACGGCTCTCTGGATACAGAGTTCAGCAAAGCCTGCGGTAGCCTCTGCAACAATGAATTTCTTTCGATTTCTCTTGACACCAAAATCGAAACTTCCTCCCAAGACATTCCCCAAATCGCTACCATCAAGGCCATTCATGATGGAAGAAATGTGGCATCGATATTCGCTGTAGCGCTCTTTTTCTGATCGAGAGATATAGGCGGACTCCACATTAACGCCTTCTTCAAACCCGCTTGACATCGTAGATGTTCCTGCCCGAGACAAAACCAGATTTCCATCCGAATTTTCATAGAAACGCAGGGCACTATAGCGACAGACACGCGACAAAATATCGAATGGCGTCTCACCAACCAAAACATTCAATTGCTGAATAATTCGTAACTCTTCTGGGTCCACCGCAGATATCACCTCAATTGGATGGACCTTCCTTCCTTTTCCCGACCTACTAGAGACACGTCCATATGGATCGACCAACTTCTTTGCAATTTCATACGCATTGACAAACGAAAGCTGTCCATTGACCCATTCAGCAGAGCAGTCCGTGAGATCCAGACACTTTCCCCGGATGGACAGAGCAGCAGAACGATTTCCGGAAGACATGGCGATGCGATACTCATCCACATATCCTTTGATCAAGGCGTCGTCGCCCGACCGAATTTCGACGTAATCTCCAGGAGCGATAGCCGTTACCTCCCTGTCTGCCCGGTATAACTCAGCGAGTTCAAGAATTGCCCCATTGGGGAGGTTCTCCATTCCCTGATATACCTCAACGCTGGTCCATGACGATATTTCGTAACCACCGATTATTAGCCTAACTTCATCTTTGTTTTTCATTGAAATCCCATCCTGAATCTAATGAGGACGCCCACCGATAGGCATCCTCAAAAATACCTAGCCAAAGACTCGGCAAATCATTTGCCAATACCTTGCGTGCCGTAACCTCGGAGGACGTACGGCCGCGGTCGCTGATTGGGTGGAACGAAACTCTTATGCGCATAACCCTTGTTGCTCGCCTCGCTGAGCGGCGCGAGGGCCGCAGCAACGGCAACCGCGTCCGGATCGTCACGCCATGCGCTGGCCAGCGGTACATGCGCATTGCCCACGCGAGCCATACCTCCATCCAGAAGGGCATACATCCCACTTGCATCTTGCGGATCAGGGATTTTGAATTCACTCAGGACGCGCCCCAAGGACTGACTATGGAGCACAGTCTGCGCCGCATACGCTTGCTTCAGAAGTGCAACAACATCCCCCACAAGGACCGCCAAGCGCTCAGCGAAATCAGCGCGGAAGTTCTCGGCCAGAATGCTCGCCTCTGCGGTGAGCGCGCCCCTGGTAGTCTGAATTTCATCGTCCGCCTGCTTGGCTTTGACGTAGAGCGCCTCCAACAAGCGCTTTTCACGCTCAAGGGCCTGCAGCTTCTTTTCGACCTTCCGCGTTGCTGCCGCGACGATCTTTTCCGCATCTATTGCCTGCTCACGAGTCTCGATCAACACCAGCCCCGCTTCGGCCTCGGCCTGATCCCGAATCGCTTCGTCATACTCTGCCTGCGCGGTATCCACTTGCGTCTCCGAAATCGCCTTATCGATACGCTGCCGCATATCGAGTGCCTGTTGAAGCGTCGCGATAGCCGCCAGCGTCTCGGCATTTAGGGAGAACAGTGGCTTAACGCCCTTCATCTCAGAATTCTTTTCCATGGTCATACCTTTCGATCGGTTTTCACGGTGGGGTAGTGATTCGCTACCCCACCAAACAATGCCGCAGAGCCTTCCCGTGTACTGGCTCGAATCAGCGGCTGCAAACGTTCCCTGTTGCGGGCAAAGAGAACAGATTCCGTCGTAACCCACTCGGGACCACAAACCCGAATGATTTCCAAGGCAATCGCCGTGCAGGCGTGGCAAATGCCTTGCGTTGCCTGACCGCCAGTCCTGAAGCGATCACCGCAGCATTCGCAATAGCGTGCCCGCCCCGCCTTTTTTCTAGTCATAGCCGCCCTTCCAGCCGCTCTTCTGCGGTGTTGTGGTGGGGATTGGCCCCGCCCATTCCTCGAAGCGCGAAGTAGCGCCCTTGAATTTCAAAGGGATATCGCCCAGCGCGCCATTACGCTGCTTGCGCACCAAGGCCTCAGCAAACCCGCGCAAGGCCTCGTTGGTCGGATCGTGCATTTCGGGACGATGGATCAGCACCACGACATCGGCGTCTTGTTCGATTTCGCCGGAATCCCGCAAATCGGAGAGCTGGGGACGGCGATCTGCGCGGTCTTCGGATTTGCGATTGAGCTGCGCGAGCGCCAAAACGCACACATCCAACTCTTTCGCCAGTGCCTTGAGTCCGCGTGAGTAGGAGCCGATTTGCTCATGCCGCTTCTCGCCCTCGCCGCCGGTCATGAGCCCGAGGTAATCCACGACGATCAGATCGAGCCCGTGCCGGCGCTTCCATGCCTTCGCCCGCAAGCGCAGTTCGAGCAGGCTGATGGCCGCAGTGTCATCAATGGCGAATCGAAGCTGATTGAGCCGGCTGCAGCCATGCGTTACAGCTCCCCAGGACTGAGCGTCAGTATCATCAATGCGACCGAGGATCCGAGACAGCGACACCCCGCCGCGATTCGCGAGCGCCCTGGCTGCGATTTCTTGGGAGCTCATTTCCATGCTGAACAGCAATGCACTGTGACGCTCAGCGATGTTCAAAGCCACATCGATTGACAGGGCCGTCTTGCCCATGCTCGGGCGCCCCGCGAAGATCACCAACTGACCACGCCTCACCCCGCCATTCAACTGAGCATCCAGGGAAGCAATCCCCGTCGCCATTGCGTCGTCTCCAACCTCGGAGCGTTCAGCGGCCTGCTCGATCAATGTCACCAGCAGCTCATTGATCAGCGTGGGCTCCTGGCGAACGCGGCGGGCAGCCAACGAATTGACCATGCCGACCACCTTTTCCAAGATCTGATCTGCGCTCTGGCCGCGCGGATTGCGGACCAGCTCCTCAACCTGGCCGGTAACGTGGAGCAGCCCGCGCAGCAATGCCTTTTCAACCACGATGCTTGCATAGTGGTGAACGTTTTCGCTGCTAGGAGTGTTTTGGGCGATCCGGTGGATGTATGGCAGCAGCTCGCCGTCAAAAACGTCTCCACGGGCCTGCAAACGCTCCCAGATCGAGATTACGTCAGCCGGCTCCCCCTTCGAGATGAGCGAAATCGCCTCGGTGAAGATCGCCTGATGGTCCGCGCGGTAGAAATGCTTTGCCTTCAGATCCCCGATGCGGTCCGCTGCACCGTTGTCGAGCAACAGCGCTCCCAAGACGGATTGCTCGGCTTCATGGGCATAGGGAGTGGCTTGCACTGGCGCTTTCATGCAGCACCCGCCTTTGCTGCCGCCATCTCACGAGCGGCCTGCTGACCTACCGTCGTCAGGCTTGCCTGACCGTCGGCTCCGATGTACCAGGCGCGGAACCAGTTTTGTCGCACGGCATTGCGGAAGTGCGCACGCCAGTCCTTCTGCTGCTTACCGCTCTGCAGGAACCGCTGCTTGAAACAGAACCAGGCAATGGCCATCATCTGGGAGCTCAGGCCCACGGTCTCTGCGTACTCGAAGATCGGATCATTCTCCGGGACCGCTTTCACGCCCTCCTGCTTGCAACGTCCGAGGTATGCCTGGAGCGTTTCCGCTTTGCGAGACTTCGAGTTTTCCTGTTTGCCGGACGAAGAAGCATTTCCGGCCCTTGCTGCTTCTTCAATCCTTACTGCCTTATCAGTACTTACTAATACGTCCGGCTTTTCCGGATCTGGCTTTTCCGGATCTGGCTTTTCCGGATCTGGCTTTTCCGGATCTGGGTCAATATCCACATCCGGATTTTCCGGATTAGGCTCCTTGACCAGATAGTCGACCGTCCCATTGGCGTGCTTCTCGCGGGTGATATAACCGGCTCCAATCAACTCGCTCAGCACCGTATAGACGCCATCACGGCCCGTAGCTTTCGCGGCATCCTTGGTCTCGTTGATCAATGCCTGCACAGAGACCCGCCAGTGGTCCGGCTTCCCCAGCAAAAAGACCAGCAAGCCACGAGCAGCCCAAGTGAGGCGCTTGTCCTCGGAGATAGTCTTGTCCAGCAGATAGAAATTGCGCTCAGGGCGCGGGGCGCGGATGATGGGCATCAGAATCCCTCCCCTGCACCGCCGGCGGCCTTCCCATAGCGCTTTGCCAGCCACTCTTGGCCAGTGCCGGTGATCATGGTGGTGAACGCGGGATGCTGGTGGCCAGTCGAATCCGTCCAGGGCTTGCGCTCGATGACACGGAAATAGCCGCGATCGAGATACCGCTGGAACGGCAGATTGTTTTGCATCAAGATGTCGTCATTGCGCAGACGCTCGATGAAGCGATTCGGCCCCCACCCGATGGTTTTGGCGAAGACGCCCATCTTGCACATCGCATCGGTACGGCAGATGCTCTCCGCCAAAGCGACCTTCGGAGCCTGCTGGGCGATCTGCACAGCCTGGCGCTCCAACTGCTCGTGCTGGTCCGCCGCCAGGCGCAGTGCTGCAGCAAAGGTGTTCGGGATGCTCCCGCCGCGTTCGAGCTCTTGCCAGCGGCCGACGATCCGCTTCCGCAGCGAGGTGCTGTAGCCAGTGATCAGAGTCAGGGTGAGGTTTTTGGGCAGTAGGAATTCGACGGTATAGCCCCGCAAATCCTTTTCCTCGCGAACATGATCCAGATCCGGATCATCTTGAAGTGCATCGAGCATTGCACGAATATCGCGAATCACGTGGCCGTGCTGCTTGTCGCAGTGCGCCGCAATTTCGCGGCTCGACATGGTTTGCACAAACCCGGATGCTGCGCTATAGTTGATTCCCGAGACTGCTGTATCCGAAGCCGTTACCCCTGCCAGGGCGACGGCTTTTTTCTTTTCAGACATCATGGCGCCTCCGATCAGTTCGAGCCGGAGCTCTTGATCAGGGCGTGGATGTCCTCGGCCTTCCAAGCGGTCACGCGAGCCGAGAGCTTATGCCCCTTCGGGAAGCGGCCAGACTTGATGCCGCTCCACCAGGAGGACTTGGAGACAGGGAAGAATTTCAGGACTACCGGCAGGCGAACAAAGCCGGTCTGAGGCAAGGTATCGGACATAAATTGCACCCTTTCGAATTTAATCAAACTGCGCTGGACAAAGCGCATGGGTGCAACTCTAGAAACTGATCCTCTTATTGAGAATTGGGGTAATTGGGGTACAGACTGGGGTAACGCGCTACCAAGAGGGTTTCGCGCGGGTCACATACCCCAGTCTTCATACGAGGTTAAGACCCCAGATCAAGATTTGAATAAAATTCAGAGACGGACGCCCCTCGCTTAAACTTGCAGATCCCCTTGATGTAATCTTCGAAAGTTGAGTCGGACAAAGATCTGAATTCCGCATCGCGCTGGTCTGCGAGCTTTTTAAATTCTGCTTTGGTTCCCGGCATCTCTTCTGTACTGAACGACTTTCCCTTGGACTCCGCTGCCCGAGCAATTTCGGAAATCAGCTTGACGAGGGCCGCCAAAAATGAAATCGGTGGAGTTTTCTTCTTATTGCTTTTCGCCCGATTAGGCAACACCACAGTATCATCACTGCCTCCTGCCTTCACACATTCGATAAATTCTAGTAGCTCCTGCCTGTCCACCCGCAGATCTGCCCACAGAATCTCAATCGGCGGCGTAAGCGTACCGACAAAAATTTTCGACCAGTAAGCGTTGGAATCCTCATCTGAGGGCTCCTCACGAATCCACCCTTGAAACTCTCTCGGTGAACGGGCGCGAATAATTGCAACGTTTCCAGCAATCGAATGGAAATGGCGCAGAAGCATCAGCGATTCAAATATCTCTTCGTTGAGCTCGAAAACTTGACCTGCTGCCAAGCTCCCGGAGGCCGCTAATCGCTCCTCCTTCGATAGCCTAGGAATATATTTGTCGATATCAGGAAACATCTCGCGGATGGTGTCGGACTCTTCGCTTGGGGCCAACAATACCGGCTCGCGCGGAAAGGTATAAATTCTGAGCCGCTCCACGCCTTGCAACGTGAGATACCCCGCTTTCAGAATGTCCTCTTCTGTTTTGTTTCGCCCCAGCGCTTCACTGCACAACGCGGCGGCGTCAGATAGATTGATCCAGTCTCCGGATCCTAGTTGAGTTGGAATCATCGTGCGTCCCTTCGACGCCCCTTAAATTGGAAGTCATGCCAACGCGGTAAGGGTATCCGCGCTTTCGGCTGGCCGGCCTAGGCATGACTAAACTTGTCAACTCAGTTGCACGGATAACGCATCTGCCATCCGTTCATAAAATTATGAAAAGGAACTGCTGATTGCTCAACTTGACGAGGAGATTCCGGGAATCACCGGAATTCAATCTCCTCAATTTTGAGGAGATCCATCAGGACCATCAACGGTTCCGTTTTTGGAACAGTTCCAATATAGGAACCGTTCCAATTTCGGCATTGTTATAAGCACTCGGCAAGTTGGCCGGACCCAACCCGATTATAGGTGGTCACCGAGCTCGTATGCCCCGCACGCGGCCATTAAGCATCTACTCGCCTCAAAAAATTCTGGTGCCTAAATAAATCATCGAGCCACACGTGGCAATAAGTGCAGTGACGTATGAAGCATAAATTAACTTCAACCGAACCCGCTTATACCCAGAATACTCGTCCCAATTCCGAAACTCAGGCAGAGTCTCCATCTGTTTTGCAAGGCTGTAAAACCGCTTTGCATCAATGTGCAATTCAACGAGGCAGACAATCACTGTTGCCACATAAAAGCAGATAGAGACCAGCAATATCCACTTCTGCATTATCGACAGCACCGCGTCCTTAGAGCCGCCTGCAAGCGCGAGAAAATACACGCCGGCTGCCGCAGACGCATATGTCAACACATACGCCTTCAGCTTATTTCCAGCGTCTTTAGCCTGCTTGTGATAATCAGCCACTGGAATCGCGACATCGGGCCTACGAGGCTGCCGCAATCGCCACGGCCCTGACGATCGTCGCGTACTTCTCACGGCAACTCCGGCGCTTTGATAACCTCACCGCCCTCAAAGGCTATCGAATACGCCTCAAAGGCGGCGGTCATCGATCCTGCGTCGCGCCCCGCAATTTTCTCTTTATCTGAATTCATGAACTGGTTTAATTCCCACCCGCGCCCTGTATTTGTGCGCAGCGTCTGACCAGGCTTTACCGGCTCATCGATATCCGCATACAACGTGCCAACCGTGTCACCAGAAGCGTCCTTGAACGTTACAGCCCCCTTAATCTGGCGGATAGTCTTATCGGACCGATTTTCCACGGCATAGGTAATCGTCAACATCGGGCTGTAGCGACCTATATCGTAATTTTTGGGAAGAACGCTTTTGTCTGTCACAGCAACCAGCGCGCTCGCAGCAATTCGCTCTGCCACAGCTTTTCTCTCCGCCAAGACCTTCTGGCGTAACTCCGCGGCCTCTGCTTCTCGCTTCGCCTTTTCAGCCTCTGCTGCTTTTGCGCGTTCGCGCCAGGCCCTGGCGTCTACCAATACCTCCCCGACCGTTCTGCCCGTAGCCGGCTTGATATCTGCGCCAAATGCCTTGCCAATCTCGGCCAGCCCCAGATACGAAACCAGAAGAGTCCGATCCTCTTCCGGCAATTTCTTGAATTGGTCGCCTTGCTCGGCGATTTGCTTCAACGGCTCAGGTCCAAAAACAATATCCTGTGGCTTGCTGCAGGCCGACAAGAAAATTGTGAGCACGAAAGCCGCTAACAGCAGCAAAGATTTCCGCATATGCCTTCCCCTTGGTTAGTCGAGACTGATTGCCTCTGACAGTTGATTTTTAGTTAATTCTGCGAAAATTTTACCATCGTTGGGTCACCCGCACCCCCACGTCAAAATCTCCAAGGCAAACCCCACACCCTGGCAATATATAAAAGGAGTTCATATTTTGAACAGGGGCGTGTTTTGCGGAATTTTGCCCTTTGCATCCCGCAAACCCAATGTCTACAGCGGTTTTGACGATTTTTCCGCTTTTCTCCCCCTGTTCATTTTCTGAACCCGTAGAAGGCCGCTCTGTTCAGATTCTGAACTGGAAAAATCGCCTTCGGGTTCAAAAAGTGAACTGGACGGGTTCAAATTCTGAACAGGGAGATTTTTTTTCGGGGTCTGTTTTTTGCGCCCTTGCTCTCGAAGTGCTCCGAACAATTCCGCCAAACCCCTTTCGGCCTCTCGAACCGCCGTATAACGCATGAAATCAAAAGTTGCGGGCATCGCCCGCACGCTTTCTTTCGGCTGCTCAAAAACGGGAAGATCTGTGAATCGGTAGAGAGAAGGAATACGCCGGCCCTGCTTCAATCCACCCTCCACCGTAACGGCGATAAAACCCATCGCGCGAAGCTCATACAAGGCCTTCGCAAGCGTGGCCGTTGAATTCCATCCCTTGTGCCGCATTTCCGCCAAGGTGGCCACGATGGCGCCGTTATTCGTACCGGTAAGCTTGTCTCGCAAATCGAAGAACAACGCCTTCGCTGCAAACCCAATAACCCGGTACGCCGGGCTATTGAGCAAGCTGGAATAAACGCGGATATGGCGCCCCTGAGGATCCCTGTAACCGCTAGGCCTGGCCATGGAACCTGGCTCCAGAAAAGCAGACAACCAGACGGAAGGCCAACACACTTAGGGCCTTGATCCCATTTCGCTTGATGCAGCACTCAAGGTTGGTCATTTCCCGGGACCTCCCTCAAACGCCGGTTGATTTCGGTTTCGAGGATGGCGCCTAAGAAGTTGGACATGAGCATTGCCCCCCTTTCATCCGTTGTTCGGAAAAGCGCCTCGAACTGCTGTAGCTGGGCGCATGCAGTTCGCGGTACAGTCCTCGTCATAGAGCCTGCAGATTGGGAGCGCAACGGCTTTCCGTCAGGGCCAAGCCCGTAGGAGGCATACGCCTTGGTAGTAGCGCGCTGACGTCTGGCCTCAATGAAGTTTAGGCAGCATTTGGGCTTCCGGCCGCGGTGAACAGCGTTTTCAACCTTCGGGCGGTCGAATTTCGGATGCGTCAGGATGATGGCGGAGGTCGTCATTGGCTGGCCTCCGCGGAATCAGCTTGCGTACGATTGGCATGAGAAATCTGCGCGTGCGCATAGTCCGCAAGTAACTTGCCCGAAGCGATCGCCAGGCGCATCAAGGAGGATTTGTCCCGTTCTTCCAAGAGTGGGCGACCGTCAAACGCCATCTGCTCATCGCTGAATTCGATGAGTTCGAGGAGAGTGGCAACCCCGGCGCCAACGTTGCGCGCATACTCCGTCAGAAGAATATTCCGATCGGGAAAAATGCCGGGGCTATGCCATGAAAAGGCTCGGAATACAGGGGAATGAGATTGATTGGGCGTAGTGGTGCCAGGCATGTGAGCCTCCGTGTGTGATGTGAAGGCCCGCCAATCATCGCCAAATGAGGGTGGCGGGCACAAGGAGGGGTTGGCGAACCGGCACACACGGCAACCGGCATACCCGAAGGTATCCCCACCCAGGCCCGCCATGGAAGACGTGCTGAGGTGTACGGACGAAAAAAAACCGCTCTGGGCGGCTGTCCGCCGTGTGTTAATTCGAGTCGCCAAACCCGGTCCCATCTTTTTTTTGGGACGTTTCAAGAGTAGCAGGATCTGTAAACACAAGTCAAGCAGGGAAGAATAAGCAACTCTAAAGCCCATGCAGACAGCGCGCTCAATCAAGCCTACGGCTTTTTCCGCCAATTCTTAACAACACGATCCTTAAAAATCGCCGTAGATGTTCCTTGGCTCAAATACTCAATCACCCCAATAAGCTCTTTAGCGATATCGATTTGGATTGCATTCGTAACGATCGGGAGCCGGACGTAACGCAGAGTGTAAGACTCCAGCTTCACACGGATATCATTGAGCACCAAAAAAGCACTTTCGAAAGTTTCTGAGTACGTATGCTCGCCTGCCTCACCAGGATCTTTCGCGTCCAGTCTTGCAGCAAGCTCAAAGATCGAATAGCGCTCACCTGCTGCCTCATCATCAATGAATGTTTCATTATTCATACCATCAAATTTCGGCATCTCTCCTTCACCATACGTCGTATTTTCTTTCAGCCAATTGCGACTAAATGTCGCATTAAACTCCAGAATTCGCGGCGGCATGATCGCATGTGTCCGGATATTAATTTCCCTCACCAGCGGAGTTCCATCGGCAAGGGTCCAGTCCACTTCACTTTGCTCCCTAGCAATAAGCAATTCGATTTTGTGGGCTTTTGCGCGAGCCTCTGCCCCGCTCTGGTAGCCAATTCGCGTCGCGAAGACCGGTCGCACATCTGGCAAATCTTGAATCTTGCCCACCAACGCGTCAATTTTTTCCATAGAAATTCGTGACGCATAATCTTTACATTCGATAACCGTCTTGTAGACAAAGCCACCAAACTCATATTCCCAGTACAGATCAAATTCCCGCTCGATGCCGAACCTGTCAATGAGCTTGACGTTCCTCTGTACGTGAACATTTTTGTGGCCCCCGATTTCATCTGCCATCAGAATTGCTTGCTGGAGGCTAGCAACAAATTTTTCATACTCCGTCCCTATCCCCATCTCAACCTCATTCGTCATCAAAATTAATGAATTCCAAGCAGAATTTCTAGGGCAGATTGGCTTGTAATAACGCTCTACCTTTCCCTTCCTGCACCCAATTGCGGCATGCGCTCCCTTTGCAATAGGATAATATCAACGTCTGGATTGCCCGCGAATTGATCTCACCAGAACCATTCACTGACCGCTAATGAAAAATCTCGACCGTTCCGCCGAACTGAAGAAGGCGATGGAGCAATTCCTATCGGTCGATTGGACCCTCCCGCCCTTCACCTCCGTTACTGTAATTGAGACCATCTCAGAAGCCCTGGAAACATGCGGCCCGTCGAAACATCAGGAAATCCTGAACAAGGTAATGCCCTGGCTTTACGATCTTGGGCACTTATCAGCGATGTACATCGGACGCTACAAATCAACGATCCACATTCGAGACTTCGCGCCGCAAATTGCCGAATCTATCGAAGCGGCAGCGGGCGGACTGTTCCATGCCGCAATATGCTCTTTGATGCCGGTCATCGAAGGGGTCCTGCAGAAAATGGCTGTCGAGCGCGCGGGTCAGCACAAGAGGCGAAACTGGATGCTGCCTGAGATAGATGCGTTTATCGAGCGGGAAGAATTATCGCCTTGTCGTTTTGAAGAGCGCATCGTGATGCTGCAATCTCTTCGGGCAATTTTTGAAACGCGCCTATTTGTCGATACTGCTCTCGATCAAAGTACGACCAGGCTAAACCGGAATGGGATTCTTCATGGGCTATTTCATGATTATGCAAACCAGCTAAATTTTTATCGATTGATTTCCATCCTGGATAGTCTATGTTTTGCGATTGCTCTTAAACATGGCGGCTCGGGCTTCGCATCAAGCGAAACCGACGAGTCCAAGGAATATTTGGGCTACCTGATGTCCGTGAGCATGGCGTCTCAACAGCGCCCATCATCCATACCTAGCGAGCCCATTCTCAGGGGATCAAGCCCGCTAGAACTGAGGTTCATGATACTGCAGGCGAAGAGGTCAAATGGCTAAAATGCGTCCGCATCGCCGGCTCATGGCTGCGAAAAACTAGTGGCCGCAAAACAGATCCTCAAACTCAAAGACAACATATGGATATTGCAACGCCGTCGCTTCAATCACTCCGGATCGAAATGCACTTTGACGAAATGCGCTTATCCAGTGGCACGGGGTTTATTGCGCGTGGGCGAAATGCGATGTACCTAATAACCAATCGCCATAACGTCACCGGCCGTGATCAGCACACAGGGGCATGTCTATCCGCGCACGGTGGAATTCCCAACAATGTCGTTATCCGCTACTACAAGGCCGATAGCCCTGGCGAATTCGTGTCGTATCGGGAGCCGCTGCTAGACAACGATGAACCGCTCTGGTTTGAGCACCCCTATCTTGGGCCGACAGCTGATTTTGTCGCATTGAAAGTAACCAACGCGTCAGGCGCAATAATCTCGCCCATTGATCCCGCTTCGGTGGGGGTACCCATAAAGTTGGTTCCGGCAGAGCCGGTGAGTGTGATTGGGTTTCCATTCGGCTTGACAGGTCCTGGATCTCTTCCAATCTGGGCGACGGGCTTCCTCGCATCGGAGCCGCATCTTGATTACGATGGCGTCCCCCAGCTACTGATAGACTGTCGTACCCGCCCTGGACAATCCGGCTCCCCCGTCTTCGCCTATCGAGGCACTGGAAGTGCCAACATCGAAGGAGGATTCGGTCCCAGCATATATTTTGGCGAGGTCTCTCGCTTTATCGGCATCTACTCTGGCCGCATTCGTAACGACTCCGACATTGGAACAGTATGGAAAGCATCAGCCATTTCTGAGCTCCTCGCATCATTGCCTGATTAGCTCAACAAAAAACTATGTAGGCATGCGGATCAAAAGCATTTACTGAGGTCCCGACATTACTGCGCTTAACATTCTCGCTGGCCGCCACAAATTCACGTAGCGCTTGCACCCAACTAGTTTTTGTCATCAAAATTCAATGCCACTTTTGACCAACGGCCGCACAAATTTCGGCAATAGCCTCATCATATCCATGATATGACCAGCGATTCCTCAAATCGTGAAATCTGTTTTTTGCGAGCCAGAGAATAAAAATTGAGATTGGCTTTTGGAATAAATCTTCAGTGCAACGTGCAGCAATAAAATCCCGATAAAACTGTGCGCCAACCATTTTCCCTACAGTGGCTGGGCTTACTGCTCTAAATATTTCTCTAAAATTTTCAAAGATAAACAGGGATTCTTCATCAACCAATGATTCAAATTCAATCCCAGTGATCGCCTTATATTCGTTGTCTAAAAATGAAAACCAAGCTTTACTGTCCTGATTCACCGATTGAATCTCTTCAACGACACGGCAAAACATTTCATCAGTTGCCTCCATCAAGGCCATTGATCTTGCGATCAGCCGTTTGGCACTGGCCGGCACAGAGCCAAGCGGCTTATATACGTTATCGTGAACTAGCTCCGCATATGCATGCTGCAGAAGACTTCTGATTTGAATTTCGCAAGTGGCCCCTTCTAATATCCGTCTTCCGTTATAGTCAAAATCTGAGGGATTTACGACTAGATAATGAACAGACTGGTAGTCAAATTCCCCTGGCCGCTCAACTGCCTCATCTAAATAGTGACGATCTCTTGAAGAGGACCAACCGCGAAAATCAAGAACGCATTGTTCGACGATAGGAATGTCTGAGGTAAGCAGCACGACAAATCTACAGCCAACTAGGTCAGTCATTTGACGCTGTGGATCTACGTATGATTTTTTTACCTGCTTTGCCCGTGCAGACTCGACACTTTTGACTCTATACGTGGGCAAAACCTTAAAAAAATCGTGTATGCGGTCGGCGCCCAAAGCGTCACGAACGCGCGAGTATATTGTGGCGACAACGAATTCCCCCCAGGCATCGAAAGACGCTCGGTGGTCAGAAAACCAGAGGGAAAAATCTTGTGGATTCATTCTTGACTTTGAATTTTTCCGGTAATCCGTACGTTTACAGTTCCATCTTCAAGAGGTGTGATATCAATTAGATTCAGCTGGTCAGCTGGTGTAGTTATCATTACCCCGCTGTCAAAAACTACCTTCTGCCGACGCCGCAACTTATTCTTAACATAGGAAACATCTTTCGTAATTGCATGAGTAGGAAAACCGCTCCTAACCATGTAATCTGCATATGCAGTGCGCTCCGGCACAGACAAATAGCTGTTAGCAAAATCCTCAACCAAAATAGTTTGAGAATTGCTCCGAAGATGCGATCTCAAATCTTCCAACTTCTCGATCCGCTGGGCTGGCGTATACGATTGGGCATCTATAAATTGGAGAGTTTTTTCGTAAAACTCTTGCGTCAAGCGCTTATCTGAAGCCGCAACGTCTGCTCCCAAAAATTCACTGTAGAAATAAAAAGCTGCGCTTCGAGTTTCAGTGCCTGTCAGCAAATGATCAAATAAATGTACGCTGAAATCGTCCTTTGTATATGCGCCGAGACTCACGTCCGGAGTAACAACGGTCTGCTGTACAAACCCGATTTTGAATAGGCGCTGAGTTTCAGTAAGAAAGATGTCGCGGATGTAGTCAATTACAACATGCGAATTTTCGATCTTCCGTTCGCTAAATGCATCCTGCATCTCGGCCTTGATGACCGCGATAAACGGTCGCTGGAATTCAGTAACGGCGCCTGAAACTACCAGAAGCTTAGATGCGGCGAGGTCCTTCAATCCCTGTGCACGCGCAAGCATCGCTGCCATTTGATGAGATCCCGCAATAAATTCCGCGTCATCCCCGAGCATACTTTGAACTGCAATCTGAAAAAAACTACGCTCGCCAACTTCTACGAAATCGGCCTGAATTCCATGGGACCTGTGCCCGAGAGCCTCTGCAATTCGCCTTCCGAACAATCCTTTACCAGCAGCTGTTAAGGTATAAAGCGCCTGCTCAAGCGATGGCTCTACTTGCTGCTTTATCCCTTTTTGTCTTCGAGGAAAGTGATGAACAATCACGCGACGAATATCCAACTGGTCCAAATTCAACATGTAATCCCCCCCATTCAAATTTTCTTGAGGGAAGTTTGACACATTGACTAAATATCAAGAACTGTATGTTTAACCAGTTATACGAGAGCCGCCGCATTACTGTACGAATATACAGTATATTGCTGCTATCCGTCCGAACGTTCAATTTTGAGCACTCGGTTTCGACAAGTAGGAACACTGGCTCGTGGGAAGCCAAATGTTCATCCGAAATTGCCAGAAACTTAGAAGAAAACACCTCTTACAAGTCGTTCAATTTTGCAGCAGAGCTAACAAAGCACTACTATAGATAACTGTGGATTGTCCGCTGGATTTGGAACTTTAGAGATGAAATTGCAGATCCTTCCGCCGTCGTCTGTGGCGGCCTTTTGGTCGATCCTGATGATTCACATGTTGATTTTGAGAAGCCATTACGACATCTGAGGGAGATTAATCATGACACTCAAGCCCGGTCCAAAACCAATTGCAAAATCCACCGGCAAACCCGATCAACGTCGGCGCGATAACAAAGAAACGCCGGGAAATAATCCGGCTCTGAAGCCCAGCAAGCCGCCGACCAAAAGCAAATAAGGCTCACGGCCTCTTCGTTCGTTTTTCTCGTGCTGGGCCAGCACTTCATGTTCGATTCCCGCTCCCCAAAATCGGGGAGCGGCGCCTTGAGCTACCATGGCCAGTTCTTTAGCCATGTCAAGGGATAGGTGGTATTCGATGGCAGGCCGGGCGCGGGCTTTTGCACTCCCCGATTTTGGGGAGGTCAAAATCTCCTCCATCGTGAAATCCTGATTCAGAACGAAGCCATACTGCTGAATTCGATCCTTCATCCAGGTCGCGAAGTCCTTACTGCATTCCGCCGTGGTGCTTTTCCTTTTTAACTACAGGAATTCCCGTAGTTTCCACCCCTACAGCTGGTGATTTGCCCGCAATCCAAGAAGGCGATGGGCCGTGCTGCCGCTCAGCGCCGCCAGGTTATAGACCTGTCGCGTGATGTTATTGCCATATTTTTGAGTTCCTAAAAATTTAGGAGCATCCGCACCACGTTCCGTCCAGACCAGAAGCGAACGAGCCTTACTCGAAATTTGTAAGTCACCCAAAGTGACCCGCAAATTACCCAGCTCTTTTCCTGTGATCTTGAAGAAATGCTTGCCCTTCTTGGAGCTAAATGCGGGAATTCCCGCATTTTCCTTTTCGATCTCCGTAGCCAGCTCTATGGCCATATCCAAGGTCACGGCATACTCAATGACAGGGCGTCCAGGGTAATTCGTAAATTTATGAATAACGAGTCTTGCCATTCTGCAGGTGGATGTAGGTGGTATCGTCTCTAGAAACGATACTCCTGTCAGATCTTGATACTCGCCTAAAAATTTAGGCGAGTGGTGATGTCGAGAATTTTCCAGACATCGAAACGCAATCTCAATCTCATCATCGGATAAAGCCAAATTGCATCTTGATCAGATTTTAAATCTGACCAAGAGCGGTGGCGCGAATCACCCCTATCGGACTTTCCCCCAAGATAGCCCCGAGAACACCACGTCGCGGCCTTCCTTCTTAACTACAGGAATTCCTGTAGTTATCTTGAAGGTTGACGGGGGCGGAGGTTTGCCGCCCCCCCCTACAGTTCCTGAGATGCCCAAAATTTTCTGGGCACCTGCCTTGATGCACATCCCTCAATCTTCTGTGACCACGGGGGAAACTGCCTGAACATAAGCCGCCCATGCGTCCATGAGCTGCCTGCGCTTCTCAAAAAGGTCGCTCCGGAAATACGCGGCCTCGGTTGCATCTTTCGTCACGTGGGCAAGAGCAGCCTCACAGACCTCCCGAGGAAACGCCGTCTGTTCTGCACTCCAGTCTCGGAAGGTCGAACGGAATCCATGCACTGTGAAATCGTAGTCTAAGCGTCGCAAGAGCATAGTGAACGTCATGTCGCTATAGACCCTGCCCTTGTCGCTTGGAAAAACTAGATCAGCCGGGCCTCCGCGCTCCTGTGCTTCCAGTATCTCGATTGCGCGCGCAGAAAGGGGGACTCGATGCTCTCTGCCGGCCTTCATTCTTTCCCCAGGCACAGTCCAACGCTTCATTTCAAAATCAATTTCCGACCAGGTAGCGCCCCTGGCTTCTCCTGAGCGAGCAGCCGTTAGAATGATGAACTCCAAGGCGTCCTTGACTCGCAGACTGGCAGACGACGAACGAAAATTCTGTATGACCTCGGCGATTCTCACATACGGACATGATGCAAAGTGACTCGCTCTTTTCACATCTTTGGTTTTCGGTAGCGAGCGCGCCACTTGGTCCCACAAATGTGGGTCATGATTCCTGCGGTAGTCTCTCGCTGCGGCCCAATCCAGGACGGCCCGTATTCTTTGGCGGACCCGTGCTGCGGTCTCGGCTTTGGTGGTCCATATCGGCTCCAGGGCCTTCAGGACATCGGCCTTCGTTACCTCGGAGACGTCTTTCTTTCCAAATACCGGGAACACGTGCATCGTCAGTGTATTGATCCATTGGCTCGCGTGCTTGGCGTTTTTCCACCCGTCAGCATGCAGGCGCTGATAATCGATCGCGCATTCTTCAAATGTCCGACGAAGCCCAGCGGCATCTATATTGTTCTGCCGCTCCGACTGGCGATGTTCAATGGGATCGATTCCGTCCGCAAGCAACTGGCGGAAATTGCGGCATCGCTCACGCGCCTCGGCAAGAGAAAAAGCAGTCAGTGATCCTAATCCCATTTCGCGCGACTTACCGTTAAGCCGATATCGCAGAATCCACGATTTGGAACCACTGGCGGAAACCTGCAAATACAGCCCATCCCCGTCGGCATAATAGCCAGGCTCCTTCTTCGCACTGACAGACAGAGCAGAAAGCCTCCGTCGAACTGGCCTACCCAAAATTTACCCCCATTTCTACCCACAAATTAGAGGTAGATTGTGACGCATCTCCTTGGACTTAGCTAGACAAATGATTTTGCAAGAACCTTTTAAAATCAGGTGTTTAAGTTACACCTTGGACGGTAATGGATTTTGTTGAATTCGAATTCCGAAGACACAGCCTCCGCCAGGACATCATATAAAACGGGCCTTTGCGGCCCGTTTTTCTTTTGATCCCACAGACAAGCTCACATAAAAAATACCGTTCACGCGTCAAATGGCGGATTTTTCTGTTAACGACGTCAAGTCCTCGCAATGCTAGATTAACTCTGACTCCCCCCGGTCAAATACCCGAACCCGACCTTAAACCTCCTTAGCGACGTATTCCTGCAACCAAGATGAAAATGGGGGGAAGCATAGAGTTTCTTTACCTACTCAAGCAGTAGAGGTGCTGCGCGGCCTCCATGCCCTCACCGGACATGGGCGCTATGTCTTCCGCAGTAGCCGAACTGGTGAACCTGTTCAGGAATTCACTGACACTGAAGATGGCGGCCGTCTGGACTCCTGGCCTAGCGCCCTTCCCATGCACGGCCTTCATACTTGCCAAGGCAATTTAGGCGGCGTGAAATCGATGCTGATCTGGCTGATCGCTGCCACCGCCTCTTCAGACAAGCGATTCAGGACATCGATTGGAAGAATTTCTCCGAACAACTGGGACCGCAATACCTTGGCGCGTTCCTGGACGATTTCTGTCCGGAGCTCATCGTAACTTTCCCCGATCGCAATCGTGTGGATATCGATGGTCGGCGCCTCATCCATGCGCTTTTCGAGCCAATCTTGGAATTTCTCCATCCAGTGACTTCCCTGGCGATCAACCCGCCCGATCTGCTGCTCGATGCGCCCAGGATTCCAATCCAGATGAAACAGCACCAGCTTGCGGCAGCTACGATGCAGATTCAATCCTTCGCTGGCCACGGCAGCCTGTCCTATCAGTACGCGCGGGTGCATCCTCGGTTCATTGAAGGCACGCTGACGTACACGCCGAGTCCCTGGCTTGGTGTCGCCATACAGCATCTGGGAGAAAGGGCTCATACGAAAAATCCCGGTGGCGCCATCTCCCGCATCATCCAGTTCAGCCAAATGTCGCTTCACGGCCTTCTGGCGACTGGAGTACGCCAGGGCAAGGGCTTCGGCTTCGGCCTCCCCTACGCCATCACCGTCGGCAGCCGCAATATCGATGTCGCAGATATCTTCCAGCAGAGATCGGGCACGCTGTTGCTCGGCCTGTTCCTCATGGCTTCCGGCAGCGCTGCGCGAATCGTCATCGCTTCCTACGATCATGCTTTGGACTAGCCAATTGGTCAGCCGCACCTTGTCGTCCTGATCGGCGGCATTCTCACGTTCGCCATTCTGGTCAACTTGGGGAACACGCAGGAATTCGTCTACCGCCTTGCGACACAGATCACGCAGTTTCTCGCGCCCGCGACTATACTGCTCGCCCAGTCGCTGCGCCGTTGCAGGAAACGCGGCGATCTGCTCGTCGGTGAATGCAAACTCCTTGTCACGCATCCATTGGGTCATATCGGCGTCACCAACGGAAAGCCCCGTTGGCAAGGCTGTGGGAGTGTTGTTGCGCACGTCACGCAAGTAATGGCGAATATTGAGTGCCCGGTCCAGCGCCCGCATCGGTGCCAGGAAGGCGCCAAAGACCAGCACCTTTTCGCCTTTCCTGGAGAGCTCTTCGATCAGCTCAACCGCACCTTTGATACGTGGATGCCATTGCAGGCTGGCGACTGCATTACTGCTCTCTGGCGGACGAATCTTCTGCAACCAATAGGCTTGCCGAAGCTGCTTGGCACGCTCCGCCGGAGTTCGCACGGCCTGCTCTGCGTCCGCCCCGGACTTGTTCGAGACTTCGCTCAGGTCTTCCGGCCAAAGCGGCAGGCCCTGTGACAGACGCGCTCCCGCCGTCTTCATCGCCTGCTCTGTTTCGATGCCGTGCGAAGCCACTGCAAGGCACTCAGCGTGTGCAAGCATACGTCTCTGTGCTGCCGGCAACGTACTCAGACGCACGGTGCGAGGTGGCATCTGCCGCCGATGGGGATGCGCCGAGTGGGCCACGCCGGTCGCCTCACTATATTTCCGTACACTTGGGTGATCACGCCATAGACGCCGCGTCATGACCGCACTGAAAGCCTGCCTGAATTGCGTCGCCGTCTGCTTGAGTGTCTCTATCTGTCCAGGGCTGCCCACAGTCAGGCCCTTGACCGCTTCAGAATAACGCAAGGCTACAGCAGAGAGTCGCTCGACCTCCGGCTTGTCCAGTCCGATCCGGTACAGCACACCACTCCATTGACTCGCGTCCATTTCCATAGGGGTCGCCGTCAACGCCAGGCGCTTGGCGGCCAGCGTACGCGATTCCGGGCGCAATAGAATTTTGTTCAGGCAGGCCGACATGCGCGAAGTCAACCATTCTTGGCTCTTATCCCCCGTTTTTTTGGACGGGTCGACGAGCTCGGCGCCTAGTCGATTCTTGTGCGCCTCATCGATGATGATAAGGTCGACATCACCGATCAGGGTTCCAATCAGTTCTTGGAACAGGCTTTCATTCTTGGGAGTCCGGACTGTCTCGCCGCGTACACGCCCGAGATCGGCCGCTCGGAGCATGTTCTTCAGGCGTTCCGGCATATGCGCCTTTTCGCTCAGCCATGTGATGGCTAGCTGCTGAGCCTCCGATATATCCAGCTGCTTTGCGCCCTTGACGCTATGCCCGCCAAACAACTTTCCCTTTAACGCAAATGGCAGCCCCCAGCGTTCATCGCGGCTCTGGTTTCCAATGCGCTGAGGCAGTCCGAAACGATGCGAGATGAATAGCCACGGTGCATACTTCGACAGTGGATATGCCTGCCCCTCACCCTGCTGGACAAAAAGATCGCGATAGGTCTTTAGCTCGACACTGTCAAGTTCTTGCAGATCGTCAATCCATGAGGGTCGACGCCCGTCAGGCAACTGTCTCAGTTGCCGCAGGAACGCGCCCAGTTCATCATCGCGCCACTGGGCGATCAGGCCGGGCGGAACCAGGAATGCCACGCGTCCGCCACATGAGGCCACGCATACCGCCAGCGCCAAGGCAAGGCGCGTCTTGCCCAAACCGACCTCGTCGGCCACCAATACGCCAGGCTGCTGTTCCAGACGATCGGCCATCCAGGCCAGCGATGCGTCCTGCCCGGAACGCCATAGCGGCGCGTCCTCTCCTGCCAATGACTTGTCGCACTCCACCAAGCCGCGCAGGCGGCCAATGACGTCATTCCATTCCATAAGATGCCTCGCTTGCCGAATAGTGTTCATGTCCGTCTGCGCCCGACTCTCGGAGCTGCTCTGGCAGCGACCAAAAACTGCGCAGTGCTTCCACCAATGCCTGATAAGCGGGCAGCAACGGATGCTCCGCGATCAGCCAGGATGGCCTGAATCCTTCTTCCAGCAAGGCCGGGAACAGGTCCAGGTGTAAATCCCGTATCTGCTTGCGATGCAGCGGCGCGACCTGTTCCAGTAGCAACATGCGTACCTGACTGATCCAGATCGGGAATTGTTCCGGCGTCACACTGGATTGCCGGTCACCGATGGCTTCGATGACCGAGGCCAGCCAGCGCAGCGGATAATTCATCCGGGCACTGGTCGCCTGCCGAACCCTCGTTGCTCCGATCCCGCTGCCATCATCGACCGTGTCGATGGCATAGGTTGGTGCATCCGGGAATTGCAACAAACCCTCAAGGACGTCGTCCGCCGCCAGTTCAGGCGGTGTCTGGCGGCACAAGGCGCCACTGGCAGACATCACCGGCAGCTCGAACTTCTCAAGATCCCCGGCCCTTCGACGCACGGCCAGGACCATCGGCGTAGGCCCTTCCCAGGGCACCGCATCCTGATCAGCCGCAACATCCTGCCACTGGTCCGTGCCCGGCAACTGGAACTGGAAGTCCGACGCATCCCCACTGCGCACAAAAAGCAACTGTTGGGCCTCATGACGGGCCAGCAATACCGGCGGAGGGGACAAGGGGGTATGCAGCGGCTCGCCTTCACCCGGCTCCAGCGTCCTCGCTGGATGATCCGCCAGGTAGTCTCCGCATGCCAATGACCGCCATACGGAATTCAGCTTGAGTTCCTCGTGGGTAACGATGCCCGTCTCGATATTGCCAACGCCCCCTCTCGCCTGGCTGCCGTCAAGACCTGCTCGAGAAAGCAAGCCAAGTCGGGAAAGGTTGCCTGAACCGAGATAAAGGAAACCAAGCTTCCCGTCATCCCGGTTCCACCTGCGTAAGCCGACGATGAACTTGGCATGCAAATTCCTGCAGCCTGGAAATTTTTCGCCCAGTGGATCGGTCGGGATACACAGGTCCCATCCAGCGCGCTTGTCAGCCCCCCACGTCGCCAACGCCCCCGCCTGATCAGGATTGAAGACCAGATACTTCTCCTTGGCCTGGCCAATTTCCACTATCTCGTCCAGGCTTTGCAGCACCTGCGGCATGGCACCCGACGTTGCGTTAGCCTCCGGCCGCTCAAAGAAACCCGAACCGGCAATGACAGTATGAAAATCGGCACGGCGCATGGCACGCTTGATGTGGTCATACAAAGACTGATCCAGGCTATGCACGAAACGGCTTGCGGGCAAACGGATACCCTCCCGGCTCATGCGCACACGCCAGTCACCCCACCAGGAGAGACCCTTGGCAAAAGCCTGCACGCTGCGTGCATAGAGGCCCTGCATGAGTCTGCCCAGGAAATCATAGGCGGCCCCTACATCGGACTGCTCCTGGGTCCGCAGCTCCGCGCAGTTCCATTCGCACGTCCAGTACATATCGATCAACGACATGCCCCCCCAGCTTTCCCGCGTCCAGTTTCCAGTGGACACCACTAGACGGAATGAAGTAGGCGCTCCCATTGGCTGATCGGCAAACGCCAGCAGTGCCACCTTGGCATGCATCAGCGTGGTCCGCCGCTGCCACTGCTCGACGCCATCATGGGCGAGGCACACCATGCCGGGTACGGCCGAGGCGCAGGGCAAGGGTTGAGAGGCATCCAGCATCAATACGGCACGTGGCCAGCCAGTGGCCGCGCGGGTGAGCGATTCTTGGCCGGTAAAACTGGACAAGGCGCGGTTAAGCGTATCGATATCGGCAGTCATCGCACATAGCGCCATATGCGTGCCATAGCGCCCCTCTGGCGGGGAGAACAAGACATCCAGTGCCGCAATTCCGTGTTCCATCATGCGCCCTCCCTCATCGCGGTAGTAGTGTCAAGCAATAGCCATGTCAGCCGCCACAAAGGTCGTGGGACATCGCCGATATCCAGACTCATTTCAGCCTCGCCGGGTTCAGCCTCGTCCACCAGCCGCCCCCGATCCCGCCCGTGGCACGTGAGCTGTTCGCCATTGAGCGCAAACAACAGCGGAACGCGCATGACCAGGTGGCGGAGGCGGTCCGCTACATTATTCTGTGCATCTTGCTCCTGGCAGAACTGGGTAATATCGGCGGGAGGTTCGGGCAGAAGGCGCAGCTTTTCCCGCATCAGCCGGCTACTTTCGGCCAACTCGGCGAACGCGCGGGCGACTCCGTCCATTTTGACGAGATCAGCAATGGCGATGCGCGCCGTGCCGGTAAAACTGTCGACGATCTCTTGGGTACAACGCAATGCGTACAGACGCACTCGCTCCAGTGCAAAACTTCCATCCAGTCGATTCCGGTGATCGGGAGAGCGGATTCCATAAAGGAAATGCCCGCGCGCGCTGGCATCAAAGTCGGACAAAGATAAATTCAACTGTCCCTGAAGGAGCTCCATGACATTGCGACGTCGTTCGGCAAATTCACCAAACCCATACAACTGGTGCAAGACCAGTTGCTGCTCCTGGGCAGACTGATAGTCGGGTAACAGCGCCGAGCGCAATGCCGCAGATACTTGAGGGAAGTCTTTCCCGGGATTGGAAATCCATTTCAGCAGATCACTGTGCGCGTCATTGTTTCCCAGGGCAGCATCCACCAACTCAAGTCCCGGAGTGTCCAATTTCAAGGCGCTGAAGCGCTGTTCCATTTTGCGGCAAAAGCCCAGCCCGGCTAGCGACGACGACGCCGGTCGACGAAAAGGTACCGTGACGTAGGCGCCGCGCTTGCGCACGTCGTCAAAGGACAATCTGTCGGTGCTGCCGAACTTGCGCTTACCCTGTACCCGTCGATCCTTCTCGTAACCCTTATTGCGTCGCAAAGCAATCCAGCTGGCCAACGCCTCTACGCCTTCCGCCACCTGAGCTGCCATGGTCGGCTTGCCAATCTGATCGGCCAATGCGATGCCAATGCAGCTCCAGCTCAGTTGCCGCACGAAAGACGCACCGCCTAATCCCGGCACCGCCCATTCATTGAAGCTCATAATGGACGCCCTCAAGCCAAAGTCCAGCCTCATTCTGCTCCCCGGCACATCTACCGGCTCAATAGCTCCCCAGCTACCATTTGCTGCAAAATTCACTTTTCCCCCATCCATTGAAAATCTTACTCATTGATTACAGATTTATTGATCTGGCCGAGCTCATCCGCGAACTTGTTTATTTGAATTGAAATTTGACCCACCTTCTCAAGAAATTTGCATCCTAAGTTGCCCCATGTTTAGACCTCAATCCTGATAATGACCACGAGCGGGACAGCGGAGTGATAAACGTCGCCCTACTTGAAACTATTTGACGCTGATATATCAAAGACCATATGTCAATCCGGGAAATCGCCCTCCGCCTGGAGATCTCCCGCAGTACGGTTCTCCGTTATATTTGGTCAAACGCGATCAAACCAGCATACCCAGCAAGGCATTCGCTTAGCTCTCTTGACGTGTTTGTTATCCGCCTCTCCGCTTGACTGAGCGCTGAATCCGTTAAATCCCGCAAGCAACGAAGAAGCCTGAAACAGATATTTCTAGATCTGAAAAAACGAGAATATGAGGAGTCGTAAGACCGTTGGCTACGCTCGGTAGAGGGTGGAAGGTAGGCCAATGGAGCGGGTCAAATCCGCGAGCAAATCAATAATCTAGAGTGTCGGACCTCTTCTTAAGCGCCATCTCAACTTCTTCATTCCATCAAATCTAAAGATCCTTTCGGCGCAGTTCTCATGCGGGAAACCTCCCAAGAGAGAACGTCGTATTTCCATACCTGTGCAACGAATCCGTTCTCCTTCTCACTGAAGATCGACGGCTTTAGCAGCCGCATAATCTACGAGCGTTCTATGCACTATCCTCTGATGTCTGCCATTCGGCGTACAGAATACGTTCAACATCAAGCAACGTAACAGTGTGGGCCTTTAGTAATTGCAAGAGATGAGGCTGCTCCAGCAACTCGACACCGTTGAGCATGGCGTTCTCATGCGCCTGGCGATTGAAGAATTGGTTGGTGATGCAAAGCTTTTCAAAGTCAACATGAGGATGTCGACGCCGATAGAAGGCCTCCCCTGCAACAACCTCCTTGACTGCATCCCATCCAAGTGTCGTACCATCCGTCCCGCTGGTCTTGGCCTGCAGCAATTGACCTTTGCTTCCTAGAAGCGCAACGACATCCACGCCGTTGTCACTGGTTCCAGGAGTGCGGTAGCAGTCATATCCTTTTTTTTGCCACAAAGCGCCTGTCAAACACTCGAAGTGCTGCCAACTCATCCGCAGCGCTATGTCCAGCGTAACGCGCTCATCAATGTCGGCGGCGTCCGCGTTTGGCACAACATCCGCGATATGGAAATCACCAGGCTTCACATCCCCTGCGCCATTGAGCATGTCTCCCGCTAGCTCTCGCTTATAAGCAAGAAGATGGTCAAGCTTGACATCGAACGTAACGAAGTCGTCTGCCTGAACCACCGGGTAGTAGACGTAGACTGGCTTGGTCTGGCCAATGCGATATGCGCGGTCCGTCGCCTGATCCTCCTTGGCCGGATTCCAAGTACGGGTGTAATGCACGACGTGATTTGCCGCCTGAATGTTGACGCCAAATCCGACAGCCACAGGAGACAGAATAAGGACGCCAAAACCTTTCCTGTCCCGAAACGCCTTGATGCGCTTCTGGCGACTGTCTACATGACTTGCGGAGGCGCTGGTGTCGCCGTTGATGATGTCAGCCCGGAAGCCAAATTCGACTTCGATATAGTGCTGAAGGAGACGTTGTATTTCTCTGAATTCGCAGAAGACGATGACCTTTTCCGCCTTGCTTTCTATGTCCTTCAATTGCTTTATCAGCCAATCTAGCTTTGGCGCTTTGTCGCGATACTCCTGGACTGGCTCCGGCTTGAAGACGTTGAGCCCATGAGGACGAGGATCCGTACAGATCAAGCGCAGGTAGTGCAGCAGACCGAGATGATTCTTGAAAGGAGAGACCGCGCCAGGGTCCGCTCGTCTCTTGAAGCCATCAATGGCTTTTGCATAGAGATTTCGTTGGACAGTCGACAATTGGAGCTTGCGACATTCTTCAACAATGATCTTTGGCGGCAAATCAGAAGCCACATCAGCCTTGAGACGTCTTAGAATCTGATGCTCGATCTTGGAGCGTAGCTCTTCCACTCGTGCTTTTTCATCGTCCGACTTCGCTTCGATTGGCTTTCGGTAGCGTCGACCAAAATCATTCAGCGCTCCCAACAATCCCGGTTGCACGTAATCGAAAAGACACCACATGTCAGCCAATGTATTCTCGACAGGAGTGCCCGTACATGCGATCTTGAACGCGACGTTCTGCTTCTTGGCCGCCCGCGTTACCATGGCGGCCGGATTCTTGATGCGTTGCGCTTCATCACACACCATCAGTGACCACTTCTGCGCAGCAAACGAAAATTCCAGATCGCGCAAGGTCTCATAAGTTGTCAATACGACCTTGGCCTGCCCTATCCAGTCTGGACGCAGAAACTTCACCAACCCATCTTCCGCAAGCAATCGCTGGTCGATCTGCGAACGTGGCACACGTAGTTCACTCAGGCTATTGCCGTACGCAGTCAGTAGCGGCAATGCTCCAGGCACGAAGAATTTATCGGCCTCCTCAGCCCAGTTCTCCAGCAGGGATACTGGTGCCACCACCAGGATGGGCGGCATGGTCGGGTCGCGTTCCAGTAGCCATGCCATCAAGGCCAGCAACTGAAATGTCTTGCCCAATCCCATATCGTCGGCCAGCACGGCGCCACGGACCTGATACTCCGCCTGCAAGCCGAAGAGATGCTGCAGCCAGGCCAATCCGGCCCGTTGGTGCGGCAGCAGCGAATATTCCGGCCGAATGCAATTCGGCAATCGCGGCTCCTTGGGGACCGCCTGCAGCGCCTCTCTCCGCATTTCCTCGTAGTCGAGAGACTGAATATTCGCTCGCAGCATGAGCTGCTTCTTGACAAGCGGCTTGCTTCCTTTTGATCCGGCTGCCGTACCTGTATCGATAGGTTTACCGGACTCAACATCCTTGAACAGCGCGTCGAAGATCTCGACGATCCTCTGCGCTTCATCGCGTGACAGTGGTTCGCTACCCCACGGCACGGAAATTTCAGAAGAACCTGCTGCGTGCGCTGTCTGCAGGTCCTTCTTAAGTTTCTCAATCTCAGTCTTGCTGGTCGGAACAGCAACAGGATCACCACCATTTTTCGGGGTGACGACAATCACTGGCTTTACATTTTCGGGAAACCATTCGCTATCTTCTTGCTTCTTGGCAATGTAAGGCGAATAGTAGGGCTTCTCTACCCCGATACCCTCAATACGGGCGGAATAGGCGCTCAAGTCATACACTTGAGAATAAGACACTAAGGTCGGAGAAACTTGCCGACGCTCCAACGCGTCTTTCAAATCTCGGTAGTGCTGTTCAGCGTTTCCATCTATGACCAAGTCATAGCCATCCCAAGCGAGGAGTTGGAAATCTAGCGACATCGCCCTATGGAGGGCGGCCCCAAACTCGGCGAGCTGCTGATCGGTCAACATTACGCCGACCGCCGACAGTTTCCGAGCCCAGCGCGCTTCGGTGGATGGTTTGGCCTTTGCTTGCTTGAATAGCTTGAACATGTTTCCCCTTACTTCCACCAGCCTTTTCCAGGCTTGTGGTGGAATCCCCAGTGCGTCAACGTGGCGTTGACCTTCTGATTGGCTGTATCAGTCAAGACCCAAAGATTTCCGCCACGGGACGTATTGTCCTCAATCTGGAAACCATATCTATTTTTCAAACGGTGAAGGGCGGACGATGAATAGTCCAGCTTCAAGTGGTCGACTTCTTCTACGCGAGTAAAGCTACGCGCAGTGCGCCCTCTGCTCACTGCCGGTGCAGAAGGGTCGATCCCGAATTCCGCGCGAAGAGTCGCGGCAAACATCTCCTCCCATTTACTCCAGTTGTGAATGCCATCTTTATGACTCATCCGTAGAAGACTCTTTCCCCTGTGCTTGAGTGAGTTCTGTCCGTTGACATCCAGCCTAAGCGACTCAGAGGTATCGAAGGGCACCGATTTACGCGCATCGTAACCATAAAATGCATTCCCGAGTCCGCTGAATTCAACGGCGACCAACGGTCCCATTCGCATAATGAATGCGTTGTTCGTACCATTGGCATCCAGGTCACACAACAGCCCTTTCATCTTGTGGCGCAATAGAACCATGTCGCGCTCCCTCGAATTCCGTGCTGTCGAACCTAACGCAAACTCAATATCATCAATCGCCTTGACGTAACGCTTCCAGAAATTCATCCGCCGAGGATCGGCAAAACCGTCTTCCGCCAACTTCGTAAAGAAGGTCTCGATAAGATCGAGCTTGAGCCAATCAACAACCATGGCGCGCGCAGCCGGAGTTACACCGCCCCACTCGGTCTCATGAGATGGCAGCCATGGATTACCCCACCAGGCAACAGCCTGGTCCCTCAGACCCTGATGCAACACCATCCCTGGAACCTCGACGTACCGATCCAACACCATGACCATGCCTCTGTCACGTAAGACCTGATTTTTGCCGAGCAGCTCCAATAGGCGAGGCAGCAAGGTCTGGAACTCCGCGTGTCCGAGCTTGGTGGCGGCCTGAACCTGCGCCAGGACCAGCTCACGGAGAAACCACGATGCTTTGTTGATTCCCAGTTGCTCGCACAAGTGATCAATAGCCCCGCTATCTCCGCGCAACAGAGCGTCAACATACGGCTCGCACGGACGATCACTGAACAACTGTTTATTGCCCAGCGCGGTTTCGACCCATTCCGGATTGGGGGAGTTGTCCTTGACGAGATTGTTCCGATTTAGCAGGTAATCCCGCAGTTTTTTCCAATTCTGGATTCCCGTGGCTGGTGTGCTTTCTGCCAGCCCATCGTAAGTAAAGTAGCTCTTGACTAATCCTTGGTAACAACGCCGATACGCCCGCGGATTTTCTCGCCACGCATCAATGCCGTCCAGGACCTTTTGCAAGCGAGGTTGATCCTCTAGAAGACATGCTCCCTGAGGCCGATGAGGCAGACAAAGTCCCCACGACAACAAGTACGCATCCCGGAAAGACCTCACCTCCTGACTTTCCCAGAATTGCTTGACGGTGTAGAGCAGATGGTCGTCCACGACATGGCCGGATTTACGTGATTTTGATTTCGTCGTCATCTGGGCAATGATGTCGTCGATGCCAGAGTCTGCACTCGTTAACCGGCGCCCTTCTTCCAGAGCCGGATGTAATAACGCAGCGAGATGGGCAAGTGCACTCATTGCAAAGCACACTCACCGAAATTGGCCGCTTGCCGCGGGGACTCCGGGCGCGCCTCGTCTACCCCAAGAAACTCAATGCGCATTTCTACGCGACGGCTTTCATCGTCCGTATCCTTGGCGGCATTGAACGAATAACCCCCGACAAGAAACAGTCTTCGCACGCTCTCCTTCTGCTCCTCGGAAAGCAAGCTTGGACCAGTCGTTGCAAACATCGTACAAAGCACTCTCTGACTGCGTTGCAAGCTCAGGTTCAAATTGCTCAGATAGCTACCGGTCTTGTCGGTATAGCCCTCGACGACCACACGTTTGAGCACGCGCTGTCCCAAGTCGTCGTTCGCCAGGCTCAGAATTTCCGGAACGAACTGACGGAGCACAGCCTCTTGCTCGGCAGTGAGGTTATATCGAGCCTTGGCAAAACGGGCCCGCTCGCCGAAATCGATCACACTACGGCTACGGTCGATCTTGATGCCTTGATGGCGCTTGGCCGCTTGCTCAAAGCGATCCAAAATGCGCTCGATGTCTTGGAGATGCCTTTCTTCTTTCTTTTCACGCTCTGTAACGTTCTTGGTTACCGCCAGCAAAGCAACGCCCATAACCACGAGAAATAGCACCATCAGTGCAGTCATCAAGTCGGCAAAGGAAATCCAGAAGGGCTTTTCAGCTTCGTCGCGGCCACCTCGCTTGATGGCAACTTTCGGTCCCATCATCGCTTAACCTCGCGCCGGAGTCAGACTACCCATGGATGCAAGCGTGATTTCCAGTTCTCCAACTGCCGAATGCAGCAATCCGACGGCCTGCGTAAGTTTGGAATGGAACTCCGTATTTGCTCTGCTCAAGGTTCTAGTCACTTCCGTAGCGAATGAGTTATGCGCCTCGCCCAGCACCTTGCTGACGCCGTCCAGATATTCATCCGCCATCTTTTGCGCGTTGCCCAGGCGCGTTGCCGCTCCCTCAATACGCGAGAGCACGTCGGCAGTTAATGTAGCCTCGCGATGCGCGGATTCGACGACACTGTTGATTTGCTCGCAGATTTGACCCTCTCCATTTGACCCACCTTCCATTGCCTGCTGAAGGCAGCCACCCGGTCATACGACCCCTCGTATCCCAGCTCTCTTAAGTCCAGGAACATCTGTTTCAGGGTCCTTCTTTGCTTCCGAGATTTGACCGCCTCTGCGCTGAGCCAAGCGGAGAGCCTGGCGGTGAAGTCATCGAGCGAGCTTGGCGAACGCCTTGCTGGATAAGCAGGTTCGCTGACATCGGATCGGATGTAGCGGCGAACTGTGTTGCGGGATATGTCGAGCCTGCGGGCGATTTCCCGAATTGAGATGCGGTCTCTGATGTACCAGCGTCGAATAATTCCAAGTAGGGCCACGTCTATCACTCCGTTCTCCCGCTCGCTGTCATGAGCAGGATTGTGGTCTAAACATGGGTCAACTTTGGATGCAAATTTCCTGGGAAAGTGGGTCAGTTTTCAATGCAAATCAACAATCCCAATACCGGTAAATATGCCGGGAAGATGCTTGAAAAATTCCGTTCCTAAGCGGCTGTCAACAACAATCTGCCCATTGAAATACATTTCCGCTGGCAGCGTGGCTCTGGCACCTATATCGATGAGTTGTCCGTCGCGCTCCTCAGATTGCACGTGCAAAGACTCTTCGTATTCGTTCCAAAGGTGTGCCAACTTTTCATCTTGGCTAAACACTTCTCGCAGCTCTTTAAGAGGTGCGCTCTTACCCAGCTTGGAAAGCTGTTTGACGACTTTTTTCAGGCGGCGCAAATGTGCGAGGCCGGGTGCCAAGAATTTGGCTAAGAACAAGAGAAAAATGACGACTAAGAACAGTGCAGCAACAATAACAGATGACTGCACGCCATCCAGCAAAGCTTGAATATTCATTCGGTTCCTCTCCCCGGGAGGGCAATTTTTATTTATGCGATTCTGTTGGCAGCCTACGCAGCGCCTGCAGCTGTGACCTACACAAGCTGGTGCGCCGATAAATCGATGTCATTGCCGCAAAAGAAATTTTCTAGGCTTAGGTGCAACGGAACGGGAACGCGGAGCGACACGCCCAACAAGCACCAGGGTGAAACACTGGCAATATGACAACTATTTCCGAAGCTCTACGATACATGAATCCTAAACTTGCTGTCACGTTGAGTGCCACACTTTCCTTGATCTGCGGGCTTTCCATCGGGCAAGTTCGCTCAACATGAGTCGCTCACGTTTCTATAGAAATCAAGCTAAGCAGAGAGAAGCCATCCAGAACGCGTTGACATCAAAAAAGGGCCCCCAAAGAAAATATTCCCTGAAACCGGCATACTTGCGGGTTCGCCGCTCCCCGCACCTGCTCTTCAAGCCCCATGGAAAACATCATCGTCTATGCCATCCCCGTATTCCTGCTGCTCATCGCAGTGGAATTCGGCTATGGCTACCTGCGCCAACGCAATACCTATCAACTGGCCGACTCCCTGGCCAGCCTGTCGCTGGGCGTGATCAGCCAGCTGGTGGCATTGGTGACGCAGATCTTCCAGGTCGGCCTGTATTTCCTGGCCTACCGCGCCTTCGCCCTGTTCCCGGCGGCGCGATTCTGGCACGGGGCGCTGGGCTGGATCACGGCCATCCTCCTGTTCGACTTTTTCGATTACTGGCTGCACCGCTTCGGCCATGAAAATGCGCTGGGCTGGGCCGCCCACGCGGTGCACCACCAGAGCCAGCACTTCAATCTCTCCACCGCCCTGCGCCAGGAAAGCACCGTCGCGCTGCTGGGCTGGGTTTTCTATCTGCCCATGGCCGTCCTGGGCGTGGAGCCGGAACAGTTCGGCATCGCCGGACTGATCGTGCTCATCTACCAGTTCTGGATCCATACCGAGCACGTGGGCAAGCTGGGCTGGTTCGACCGCGTGTTTTCTTCACCCTCCAACCACCGCGTACACCATGCCGTCAACGACCAATATCTCGACAAGAACTACGGCGGCATGCTGGTGATCTGGGACCGCATGTTCGGCACCTTCGCCGAGGAAAAAGAACCGGTGGTCTACGGCACCCGCACACCGTTGAACAGCTGGGACCCGCTCTGGTCGATTTTTTCCGGCTACCAGCAGTTGCTGCAAAACGCCGCCCAAATGCCCCGCTGGCAGGACAAGCTGAAAACCTTCATCAAGCCGCCCGGATGGCGTCCACCCGGGATGGCCGCCCCTGCCCCGTTCGACCTTGAGGCCGCGCGCCGGCGTTATGAGACCGAGTTGCCGAAGCTGGCGCGATGGGCCTCGGGCGTGCAGTTCCTGTTGTTGCTGGGCGCGGCCGCAGCAGTGCTCTGGGTATCCGATGGGCAGTCGTATCGTTGGCTGCTCGCCACCAGCGCTGCCCTGCTGGCCGGCTTCTGGGCGCTGGGTGCTTTCCTGGAGCGTCGTCTTGGCGCAGCGCTGATGCTGGCAATCGACGTCGTAGCGGCGGGCGTGCTGGCCTATGCGCTCATGGCGGCGTAAGCAGCTTGCGACTGCCACGCCGCCAGTGACGAAGAAGATGGCTGCGGAGATTCTTAGCAGGCGGTCTCCGGGGAGCCCACGAACGCGTCCATGTTGGCGTTGACGAATTGCTCGACGGTCTGGGGTGCCTGACCGGTGATCTCGCCAATCACGCCATCGACTCCGGAGAAAATCCCGTTTTGATAATCGACCGCAATGGCGACGAAATGCTGGATGAGGAATTCGGGCAGATTGAACGTACCCAGGTAGGCGCGGTATTGCTCAAGCGTACTGGGGCTATAGACGATGTCGCGACCCAGAACGCGGCTCAGTTCGGCGGCCAGCTCCTTCTGGCTGAACTCCACCGGACCATACAGCGCATAGGTCTTGCCGATATGGGCGGACGGATTGGTCAAGATGGTGGAGATGAGCCGCGCCTGGTCTTCGGCACCGATGGGCGCGTGGCGCCCTTCACCAAACGGCAGCGTGATCCTCCCCTCTTCCACCAGGCGTTGCTGCACCCACGGGAAGGTCAGCCATTCAGAGAACAGGCTCGGACGCAGATGGACTGCCGGTACGCCTGACCAGTCCAGCACGCGTTCTGCAATCCAGTGATCGCGAGCAGCATGGCTCTCGGAATCAACGCGCGCCGAAATCTGCGACATGCTGACCACCACATCAAGGCCGGCACGCTGTGCCGCATGCGCAAAGTAGGCGGTCGCCTGGATGAACCCCGGGCGTACCGGATAGCAGAGGTAGGCCGCCGTTACCCCATCGACAGCCCGCAGAACATCATCGTGTTCCAGCAAGTCACCGATGACGATTTCGGCGCCAGCCTTGCGCAGGCTTTCGCTGCGTTCATCCTGGGTATGGACCATCGCACGAACGGCGTGGCCGTCTTTCAACAGCGCATTGATGGTGTGGACGCCGGTTTTACCCGTCGCGGCAGTAATCAGATATTTACGGTGAGCCATGATGTATCTCCAAGGAATGGTGAAAGTGCAGAATGTTGAAAGTGCATATGCACATCAAACGATAAAAAAAAGCGGACGACGTTCAGGTCGAACTCAGATCAAACTAAGATGGTGCTTGACATCTTCAAGAACGGAAGCCGCAGCCACTTCGTCGGGCAGGATGCGCGACATCGTCAATGCACCGACCATGGCCGCCATCGCAAAAACGGCCTGCGAGCGCGGCTCCTCTTTGCCTGAGCGGATGAGGCTGCTTTTCATGACCTCAACCAGGTCGTTGAAGCCTTGAGAAGCGGCTTGACGAGTCTCTTCACCTGCCCTGACCAACTCGCTTCCCATGGCCGCCAAAGGACAGCCTTGTGCCTTGTTGGCGCGGTGATCCGCCGAGAGATAACTCTCGATGATCGCTGCAAAACCCGCGTCACCGCTGGCCTGCGCTGTCGTTTCAAACTTTGCGACAAGCGCGTCCAATGCCGCCGCGCAAGCCTCCGCGACCAGCTGATCTTTCGATTCAAAATGCTTGTAGAAGCCGCCTTGCGTCAGTCCGACACCGGACATCAGCGGCACGATGCCCGTGGCCGTGATGCCATTGAGACGGAATTCATCAGCAGCTGACGTCACGATCTGCTGGCGCGTCAGGGCTGCATCGGCTTTCGACTTCCTCATGGCTCTTCCTCGATGTGCGTTACGTTGAATTAGATTATAGTAATAATCCAAAACGATGCAAGGAATAATTTATCGGACAGTCTTTTCCAGCCGATCGCCGCGTCGGCCAGCGCTCCATCATCACGATGGCGGATCGCCGCTTGGCGAGAAGCGCTCAACATAGTCTTTGGGACTCACGCCGAGGCGCCGGGTGAACGCTTTGCGCAGGACGTCGACGCTGTTGTAGCCACATTTGCGGGCAATATCCTCCAGCGATTGGCCGCCCAGCTCCAATGCCCTGCTCACTGCCTCCAGCCGAACCTCCTCGACATACTTTGCCGGTGTCGTATTGAGCTCCCGCTGAAAAGTACGGATGAGCGTTCTTGCACTCATTGCCATATGGTCCGCCATGATCTCCACGGTAAGCTGTGCGTCCAGATGCTCGCTGATCCAGAGCCGCAGCGCATCGAGGCTGGAGCCCGACGCTTGCTGCGACTGGAGTGACACGCTGAATTGGGCTTGTCCGCCCGGCCTGCGCAGGAAGAGGACCATGTTTTTCGCGATATCCAGGGCGAGCCCGTCTCCCAAGTCTTCCGCCACGAGCGAGAGCGCCAGATCGATGCCCGCCGAGATCCCTGCAGAGGTGTAGATATTTCCGTCCATCATCCAGATGGGGGCCGGGTCAACCCGCACTTGCGGATAGGTTTCGGCCAACTGCCTGGCCATGCGCCAATGCGTCGTCGCCTTGCGTCCGTTCAGCAGGCCTGCCTCCGCAAGGACAAATGAGCCGACGCAGATCGAGCACACGCGGCGCACCTTGGGCGCACTGCTCCGTATCCATGCAATCGCTTCCGGATTGCGATGAGCAAGCGCAGCAAAACCGGTGGCGACCACCAGCGTATCTATCCGCTTGGCGGATTTGCGCTCCTGGCCGAGCGTTGCATGGCCGCGCAGTCCGATTCCCGTCTCGCTCTCCAGATAGAGGTCGGCGCCGGCCGAAATGAGTTCTACCTGGTATGGCACCGCGCCCGGCTGGCTTAGCCGATTGGCATAAGCGAACACCTCGGCCGGGCCGGTCACATCCAGGGCATCGACAGGCGGCAGGCCCAGGATGACCACACGCTTCGGTTTCTTCATGGCAATCCCGTACTCAAAATTTCATTTTGGCACGAATCGACGTTAAACAGTCATTTATGCCAAGCATGCGCTGCCTAGAATGCATCCTGTACCTTTACCTTCCAGAGGCAATTTCCATGAGCACCCCCGTGACCATCGGCGGCATCGCCGCGCCGGACTCTGCACTGACACGCCAGGCGGCCAGCCTTGTCGCCCGCGTGCATGACAGGGCCATGCAGTACCACCTCCACCGTTCGTGGTGGTTCTCGGACTTCATCGGCAAGACACGTGGCCTGAAATATGACCGCGAGGCCCTGTATCTGGCCTCGCTGCTGCACGATCTGGGCCTGACCGGGGAGTTTTCGCGCGATGCCCGTTTTGAAGTAGACGGTGCCGACGCGGCTAGCGAATTCCTGATCGCCAACGGCTATCCGGAACGGAAGGCCGAGCTGGTCTGGGACGCGATCGCCCTGCATTCAAGTGCCGGCATTGCCGACCGCAAAGCGCCCGAAGTGGCGCTGCTTCACTTTGGCGCGCACGTCGACATCTTTGGCCTGCGCCTTGAAGAAATTACCCCGTCCCTGGTCGACGACACGCTCGCCCTGTATCCCCGGCTGGGAATGAAGAAAGCATTCCAGGCGGCCGTGGCAGAAGTGACGCGCAAGAAGCCGCATCACGCCATCGGCACCGGATTGGTTGATGTCGGTCGCCGGCACATCCACGGGTTCGACTGCCCCAATGTCTGCGACCTGATTGACGCAGCGCCGTTCGAGAGCTGAAGGAAAACCTGCACCGGGTAGTCAGCAGATCGCGTCCGTACAGATTCCCCCACATGAGAGGACTTTCATCTTGGATGATCACCACATTCTTTATGGCGCCCGGTCCGGCAACTGCCTGCGTGCCGCAGTGGCCCTGGAAGAGGCTGGCATTGCGCATACCATCAGGAAAATCGCGCTGCGACAGGGAGAGCACAAGAAACCGGCTTTCCTGGCCATCAACCCGCAAGGCCTTGTTCCTGCTCTGGCAGTGGTACGCGCGGGCAGAGAACAGACCCTCCTCACGCAGTCCAATGCCATCATGTTCTACGCGGCACAGCGGGCAGCTGACATCAATCTTGGCGGCGCCGACCTGGATGCCAAGGCCAGGATCTGGGAGCGCTTTTTCTTCTTCCTGACGGAGGCCATTGCGCCAAGCATGGCAGGCTTCAAGCTGGCGGGTGAAGGCCTCACCGATGGCACGAGATATTTTCACAAATCCATCGTCGCCAATCTGGAGCTTGCCGACAGCTACGTACGGACGAACCCTTACATGGCCGGCGAGAGCTTCTCGTTGGCCGACATCGCGGCATACACCATCACGGTCGCGCACAAGGACAAGCTTGACTGGTCCAGGCTGCCCAATCTTGATGAGTGGTTCAAGCGGGTCGCCGCGCGGCCGGCAGTTGCGCGCGCAATGTCCGCCTTTGACTGAGGCGCCGCCCTGCCACAGCCGAAGCCAGGCAGGCATGCCCTACCATTCTCATGCACCGTTGCCATCCACATCTTCAGGAGGAAATCCTCATGATTGCCGGCATTGCCATCCCCGACACCCCCATTGCACGCCAAGCCGACGAACTGGCCCGCGCCGTCTCCAGCGACGTGCTTTACAACCACGTCATGCGCTGCTATTTCTTCGGCATGCTCTTCGCAAAGAAAGAAGCAAGCAAGGTCGACGACGAACTGATGTTCCTCTCGGCCGTGCTGCATGATCTGGGCCTCACGGACCATGCGCCCGGCCCCCATCGCTTCGAGATCGAAGGTGCACTCGCGGCACGTGAATTCCTGGTCAACAAAGGCGTCTCGCCCGAGCGCGCCCAGAATGTCTGGGACAACATAGCACTGCATACCTGGGACATGAACCGCTTCCGTGGCGACACCAGCCGCCTGATGCAGCTGGGTCTGGCCTATGACGTCTCTGGCGTCCCGGGTGCGGAGCTTGACGCAGATGACGTCGCTGAAGTGCTGCGGCATTACCCTCGCCTGCATTTCAAGCGCGAATTCAACGCCATGCTCAATCACGAAATCGATACCAAGCAACCCTATCCGCATTGGTTCCACATCTGTTCCCGGGTTGCACATAACCGCGAAGCGCTGCCCATCGTCGACGCACCCGCCGTATTGAACCGGGCGCCATTCGACGAATGAGCCAGCGCTGTACGATGAGACGAATCAGGCCATGCAATGTACCAATTCGTCCCCTCGCTTGGCTATCGTAGAAGCTCACCACACACACCGGAGCTTACTCATGGAATCACGCAAAACCCCCGCAGTTGCCGACCCCTACGCCGGGCCGGACAATCCCCAGCTGCCCGCATCGACCTTCGAATGGGATTCGAGCCGCACGGCCTTGGTCGTGATTGATCCGCAAATCGACTTCATGAGCCCCAAGGGTGCTTCGTGGGCGCTGGTGGGAGAAAGCGTGACGGAACAACAGCTGGTGCCGCACCTCCTGGCCTTGTTCGCAGCCGTCAAGAAGGCCGGTATCACGGTGGCGATCTCCCCGCACTACTATTATCCGCATGACCATCATTGGGAATTCTCCGCCCCCATCGAGGCGGCCCAGCATCAGCTGCGCATGTTTGAACGGCCTGGTGCGCTGACGACCGAAGGTTTCCGTGATTCCGGTGCAGACTTCATGCCCGAATTCAAGCAATACATCGAGGATGGCCAGACCATCATTGCGGCCCCGCACAAGCTCTACGGACCGCAGAGCAATGACCTCATGCTGCAGCTACGCAAGCTGCGCATCGAGAAAATCATTCTCACCGGCATGGCGTCCAATCTGTGCGTAGAATCGCACCTGCGCGAGTTCCTGGAACGCGGCTTTGAAATCGTGGTGGTCCGCGATGCGGTGGCCGGTCCCAAACTGCCTGATGGCGACGGCTACCACAGTGCGTTGATCAACTTCCGCTACATCGCCAATGCCGTCATGACCACCGACGAAGTGCTCAAGCACATTGAGAAGCAATAGGAGGCTGCCATGCCATTGAGTCTTGACCAGGCGCTCGGACAAATCGACATCAGTTGTTCGGCGTTTCGAAAAATTGAAGGCGCCGAAGAAGTCATCGGGACTGCTGCGCCCGGCCAAGCTCATTTCATTGCAGTCCTCTCCGGACAAGGCGAGCTGATCGGGCCCGACGGGCCCTTTCATGTGAGTACCGGGCAATTGCTGCTGCTCTGCGGCCCGCTCACCCGACAACCTGCACCAGGCCTGGTACTGGCACACGGCCTGCTCGGTGCGACGCTGCTGGACGGGCGCTCGCTGTTCGATTTCCTCGATCTGCCCCACGTGCTCAACGCGGCCGGGACGGAAATTTTTACAGGGGCCATCCCCGAACTGCTTCGCGAAAGCGCATTCGGCGGACCTGGCTCATCGGCCATCATCACCTGCCTAGCACGGCGTCTGGTGACGGTCTTGGTCCGTGACGCCTGGCCTGATGCGCAAGAGGTGCAATCTCTCGGGGTTGCCACTCGCCATACGCGTCTGGCCAAGATCGTTGACCTCATGACGAAGGACCCGGGAAGAGACTACACGCTGGAGGGACTGGCCAGCGCGGCAGCGATGAGCCGTACACACTTCCACCGGGAATTCGTCGCGCTGTACGGAAGCTCACCCCTCACGCTGTTACGCACCCTGCGCATCAAGCGTGCAGAAGAACTGTTGAGCAAGACGGAGTTGCCGATAAAAACCATCACCGCACGGCTTGGTTATCGCAGCCGCAGTCACTTCTGCAAAATATTCAAGCAATCTTGTGGCGTCAATCCCGAGGACTTCCGCGCACAGCAAAAATAGACCGCCGCATCGGCCTCGATCAGCGCGACTGCATCCACGCCACCAGCGCCTGTGCTTGCATCGGCCGCGCAAACAGATAACCCTGCACGAACTCGCAGCCCATGGCACGCAGCAGTTCGGCCTGCTCCTCGGTTTCCACGCCCTCGGCCACGCAGTGCATCTGCTGTGAACGGGCGATGCCGATGATGGCAGGCAGCAAGGAAGACGCACGCCCCTCTTCGGTCACCCGCAGGATGAAGGACCGGTCCAGCTTCACGCAATCAAAATCAAAATTGTGCAGCGTGGACAAGGAGGAATAGCCGGTACCAAAATCATCCAGGCACAGTCCGAATCCGTAGGCACTCAGTTGCCGAAACTGCGCCTGCAGATGATGGGCATCATCTATCAGCAAACTCTCGGTGAGTTCCAGCGTAATGCGCGGCGGCGCCACGCCAGCACTCAAGGCGATGTCGCGCACCTGCTCGAAGAAGTGTACGTTCATGGCCTGCCGCACCGACACGTTCACGTGCGCGGTGAATCCTTCCGGCAGCAGCCCCTGTGCCTGCCACTGCGCCACATCGGCCGCCACCTTGCGGAAGGCCAGCGCTCCCAGCTGCGAGATACGCTCGCTGCGTTCGGCCAGCGGAATGAATTCTGCCGGCGAGACCGGACCGAACACCGGCGAGTGCCAGCGCATGAGCGCCTCCACACCGTGCAGCGCGCCGCTGCGCAGATCGCAGATGGGCTGGTACACCATGCTGAACTCGGCCTCCAGCGTGGCCGCATCCATGGCTGCCAACAGCGCCTGCACCCGTTCCTCGCGCGCCAGCATGGAGGGCTGGAACACGCAGTAACCGCCACCGCCCGGCTGCTGCGCCTGGCGCAGCGCGATGGCCGCATTGGCCAGGCTTTTTTCCATGGCGGCCTTGTTGCGTTGTGCGCAGACACTCACGCCGAAACTGAGGAACACCCGCACCTCTTCTGCGCCGCCGGTCGCCAGTACCAGTTCGGACTTGCTGCGCAGGCGCATGAGCATGTCTTCATGGTCGGCCGGTGCACCCAGCATCACCACGGCAATGCGGCTCTCGCTGTAGCGGCAGCGCACCAGCCGCTGGGCGGCAAAGTCGCCCCACACCGGCGCCACCTGCTGGCACAGGCTCTGCCACAGGTGACGCAGGGCGACCTTGTTGAGCGTGTCGGCCAACACCACGTAGTTGTTGATCTCCACCATGCAGACCGTGGCCTGTTCCCAGGCGCTCTGCTCCAGCCGGTTGGCTGCGCCGATCAGGCTCAGGAGCCCGCTTTCCTGATCGCGGTCGACTTGGTCGCGCAGTTCGTGATACAGCCGGTAGAGATTGCCGGCCATGCGCTCCACGGCATCCTGCACCGAGACGATCTCTTCGATGGCCCAGCCTTTGGGATAGAGCAGATCGAAGCGATGCGTGCCACTGGCCTCGCGGAAGGCCACCTGCTCGGCCTGGTGGCGCAGCCGCATCAATGGTGAGGTAATGCTGCCGCGATACAGACGGATCAACAGCAGGCCACCGGCCAGCATGACGGCCAGTGCCACCCAACTGATCCAGAAGATGCCATCGAAGACCGACAGCAGCTCGGCGCGGGACGAGATTACCAGCACCCGGTAACCGGCCAGTTCCGCAGGCGCGCCGTCGATCCTGGAGAGCGGCTTCTGGTAGATCAGGAACTTGCCATTGGCGTCGGTCTTCAGGTTGACCATGCGCGAGCGGTCCGCCAGGCGCGCAATGGCCAGCTCGGTGAAACGCGCGCGGCTGCCCGGCGGCTGGTCGATCAGGAAGCGCTTGTCCGCCGCACTGAGCCGGTCCGATTGCAGCAATACGCGTTCGTTGTCATCGACGATGAAGATCCCGGCCACCAGCGACTGCTGTACCGCTGTATCCAGCAGATGCTGCAGGCGCGCCTGCGAGAGGTCCACCGCAATCACGCCCTGGTCCTCCGGCGAGCGATTGACGGGGCAAGTCATGGAAGCATTCCATTGCGCATCGGCCCCCATGCTGAAGTAGATCGCGGAGACCTGCGGGCATTCGGCGGCGGCATTGACGTACCACGGCCGCTGGCGGGCGTCGTAATCGGGCGTGACGGACAGCGGAGTGAGGTTTTCACCATCGGGCCGCTGGTCGAAATGTTGCAGGCCGGGATGGGCGTCATCCTGCAGGTAGTAGTCCAGGCTGCCATAACCCTTGAGATTGACGGCAATCAGCTGGCCCCGGTTGTTGCCGAACTGGATGTAGGAAAAGCGCGGCTCCTCGGCATTCTCGCGGCGCGCCAATGCCTCGATGAAGCGGGCCAGCGAACGCAGGTCGCCATGCAGGGGCATCGAGGATTCCAGCATCAGGCCCTGCATCTGCTTGATGAACACGCCGCCGGCCAGGTACTCGGAGCGAAAGCCCTCCAGCACGCGATTGAGTTCGCGCTCCAGCAGGGGCTGCACGATCTTTTCTTCCAGGTCGTGCTGCAACCAGAAAAAGCCGGCGGCGCCAAACGCGGCCAGGCAGCCAATGAAGCAGATCAGGGCACCGACGATGAGCTGCCCGATCTTCCATTGATGATCTTTGTTGAGAAATCGCATCCCTGCTTCCCCGCCCCTGGTCCGTGCCCGTTGAATCGGCCAGTTCGCCTCGCCGGCATTGGCTGTCTTGCGTGAGCTTCTGCGAGCTTGTCCGGCATTCCGATGCCACGCACTCCAAGCGCTACGTTAGCAGCGTTGCCGTCGTTGAATCTATCAGGAAAAACACGATTCCGTATCTTTTCCTACAATCATGCCTTTGTGGCCGTTGTGGCTTTGGATGCCTGCCTGCAAGTTTGCAGGCCCTGCGATGAGGCAAGCCTCCTGCCACTTTTCTTTTTTTCTCCCGGCCAGTCCGGTACCGCGATCTCGTCCATGAATGCCTTGACTGCCCTGTTGCTGCTGACCACCATCCAGATCGCCACCTCCTTCGCCGCCACCGCCGTGCTGACCATCTCGCCCCTGCTGGCCGATACGCTGGGCATGTCCGCGCGCTGGGTCGGGGTCTACACGGCCGTGCTCTACGCGGCGGCGGCCTGCTCGTCGATCTGGTTCGGCAACCGCGTCCACCGGCTCGGCGCATTCCAGGTCAGCCGCTGGTGCCTGGCGCTCTGCGCCTTGGGCATGCTGCTCATTGCGACCACCCACGTGGCCGGCGTGCTGGCCGGCAGCGTGCTCATGGGCCTGGGCTACGGCGGCATCACGCCGGCCAGCTCCTACTTCCTGAGCCAAAGCGGCCCGCTGAAAAACCGCAGCCTGCTGTTCTCGATCCGGCAAAGCGGCGTTCCTGCCGGGGCTGCACTGGCGGCCCTGGTGGTGCCGGTCATGACGCAGCACGTCGGCTTGCTGTGGGCTTTCGTGGCGCCGGGCCTGGCCGGCCTGCTCGGTGCGGCCGCCTTCACCAGCAAATCGGCGCAGGACCACGACCCGGCTTCGGCGGACAAAGAGGGCACAGCATCCGCAGAGAGCGTCTGGTCGCTGCTGCGCAGCCATCCGCCGCTGCGCATCCTCACGCTGGTGGCCTTCCTGTTCTCGGGTCTGCAGGTCACCGCGATTGCGATGCTGGTGCCTTTCCTGCATGGTTTCCAAGCAATGTCGATCGAACAGGCCGCCGTCTTGCTGACGCTCTTCAATCTGGTGGGGGTGGTGTTCCGGCTGGTCTGGGGCCGCTGCGTTGATCGCGGCGTGCCGGCGCTGCGCATGCTGGCCATCTCGGGCCTGCTGGGCACGCTGGGCTTTGCCATGCTGGCGTGGTCGGCCTTCGCCCCGGCACCAGTACCGATGCTCTACGCGGCGGCGGCCGCACTCGGCGTGGCCGTGGTGGCCTGGAATGGCGTGCTGTTCTCCGAGATCGCCGTCCTGGTACCACGCACCCAGGTGGGCCGGGCCACCGGGCTGTGCGTGTTTGCCGGATTCATCGGCGTGGTGCTCATGCCCACCGTACTGACCCTGGCCATCGGACAGCGCGTCGCCTGCGCACTGGTGTTCGCACTGGGTGCGGCACTGTCGGTGCTGGTCGCCTGGCAGACCTGGCGTCGTGCATCACGCACGGGCCAGCCCGCGTAACTGACCTGCGCCACCGGACAGGCGTGCTCACCGGCGCGCCGCCTTGGTGAAGCTGGCCCGTCCCATCTCCCCTGCATTGGCCAGCAGGCGCAATCGCGCCGAGCGCCATTCGCCCAGTGCGCGGATGCGTTCCAGTTCGGCATCGGCCAGGGTGGTCTGGGCGTTGAGCATCTCCACGATATCGGCCGCGCCCGCGTCATACTTGCGCCGCACCGACTCCACCGAGCGCTGCGCGGCCTCCAGCAGGCTGCGCGCGGAGGCCAAGCTGCGCAAGGCAGTGGTGGCCTCCGCATAGGTGGTGGCGATGTCGCCCAGCACCTGCGCCTGTACCTCGCGCAGCTCGGCCTCCCGCATTTCCACCTGAGCCAGCGCACCATCGACCTTGTAGCTGTTGGCAAAGCCATCGAAGATCGGGATGTTCAGGTTCAGCCCCACCACCGTATCACGATCGCCGCGGCTGCCCGGCTGGTTGGGGCGGCCGTTGATGTAACGGCTGGCCGTCATGTCCAGCGTCGGCAAGCCGTCGGCGGCGGCGACTTTGACCTTCTCGCGGGCGGCCTCCACCTGGCCGCGTGCGGCCAGGATCGCCGGGTGATACTGCCGGGCCGATTGCAGCCAGCCCGGCAGGTTCTGCTCCAGCCCGAGCGGATCCTCCTCGGTCTCGGAGGACAGCGTGATGACCGGCACGTCGCCCGCCTCGTCCAGCAAACCCAGGCCCACGGCCAGCACCACCACGCTGCGCTTGTACTGGCCGATGGCGCGCGCCAGTTCCAGTTCGGCCCTGGCCACGAAGGTGCGTGCCTGCAAGGTCTCGGGCATGGCGCCCACGCCGCGCTGCTCGCGCTTGATGGCGGCCTCCAGGATCTGGCGCGCCAGTGCCAGGCTGCGCTCGCGCGACTGCTGTGCAGCGCGCGCACTATGGGCTTCGTAATACAGGCCGACGGCATTGCCCATGGCCTTCTGCAGGGTGGCGTCCTGGCTGGCCGAGGCCGCCTGCAGCAGGACATCGGCGGCGCGCTGGTTGGCACTGCGCCCGCCGAAGTCGAGCAGGCGCCAGGTCAGCGTCGCATACAGCGTGCCGATGGAGCGCTTGCTGCTGCCCTGGTCCGATGTGGCGCTCTCGCGGTACTGGCCAACACCCGCCCCGAGGGTGGGCAGGTAGGCCGCACGCGCCTCGCCCAGTTGCGACGACTGCAGCTTGATCGCGGCCCACGAGGCTTGGACCTGGGGCTGATGGCACAGCGCAAGATCCACCGCATCGACCAGCGTCAACACCTTGTCGGGCGCGAAAGTGCTGGTGGCACAAGCCATGGGCTGGTCGTCGCCGGGCAGTATTTTTCTCTTGTCCAGCTCGGGCGGACGCGCCAGCAAGGGATCCAAGCGCGCAAGCTCGGCCGCACCCGCCGTAGCCGCGAGCAGCCAGGCCATCAGCATCAGGGCCGTTACCGCACGGCGCGTCCGCAAGGAGTCATCAACGCTCATGCAAGGCCTCCTTCTGATGCCGCATCAAGGGCGACAGCACATACTCGATCACGCGCCGGCTGCCGGTGCGAATCCCGACATTGACGGCCAGCCCGGCCGACAGCGGCAAGCTGCGCCCATCGACATTCAAGCTGTTGCGGGAGAGCAGGATGCGCGCGGAATAGACCAGCCCTTTCTTCTCATCCTGGATGGCATCGCGCGAGACATGCACCACCCGCGCGGGGACGGTGCCGTACTTGGTGTAGTCGAAGGCATCGATCTTGACCTCCACCTCCTGGCCAATACGGACGAAGCCGACATCCTTGTTCTCCAGCCAGGCCTCGATCTCGATGTCGCCCTCCTCCGGCACGATCTGCATCAGCGGCTGGGCGGCCGCAACCACGCCACCGACCGTATGCACGGCCAGCTGCTGCACGGTGCCGCTCACGGGCGCCATGAGCGTGAGCAGGCGGCTGCGCTCTTCGGCGCGGCGCCGGTCCTGCTGGGCGGACTCGATGATCTTCTCGGCTTCGATGCGGCTGTCGTGGGTTTCCTTCTGCGTCTGTGCCAGCAGTGCGGCGCGCTGGTTGCGCGCCTCGCTCAACTGGCCTTGCAGGTCCACCCTGGCCTGCTCTTTCTCCAGCCAGGCGTGGCGCGAGACGGTGTTGTCAGTCATCAGCTCCTTGTAATCGGCGGCACGTGCGCTGGCCAACTGCAAGGAAGCTCCGTAGCGCGTGATCTCGTCATCGAGCCGGGCCAGGCGCGCACGGAAATCCTGGTACTGTCCCTGCAACTGGCGCTCGGCCGAATCCCACTGCGCACGCCCTACGCCACCGACCTCGGCCAGCTGCGGCGCCTGCAGCTGCTGCACCGCCTGCATCATCGCCGCCGCGCGCGCCACCTGCAACCGCGCCTGGGCCACGGCATCGGCGGCCTTGTCGCGTTCGGCATCACTGCTGGTGGCATCGAGTTCCATGAGGACCTGGCCGACCCGCACGTGCTGCCCTTCCCTGACCAGGATGTCGCGCACGCTGGCCACCTCGATGGAGGCGATGGTCTTGATGCGGGCCGAGGGAATGACCTTGCCGGTGGCGTTGACCACGATGTCGATGTGCCCCACCAGCGACCACAGCAGCGTGAGCAAGACCATCGCCATGAGCAGCCGCGCAGTCCAGCGCAGGCTGGCCGAACCGGGCGACTCCTGCAGCGACAGCGCGGCCGGCAGGAACTCGGCCTCCTGCTCGTTGTAAAAGTCGCTCTGGCGCCGATCGCGCTGGCGCCAGGCATGCCGCAGTACGCGCCCATAGCGCTGCCACAGCGCCAGCCAGGCGCGGGAACGATGATGCAGGCTCATGGTGTCTCCCCTTGCAATGGCTTGCCGGCCTGCAGCGCACACAGATGCGCATAAATGCCATCGGGCAGCATGAGCAACTGCTCATGGCTGCCGCTCTCGACGACGCTGCCGCGTTCCATGACCACGATGCGGTCGGCATCGCGCACGGCCGAAAGACGATGCGCGATGATGAGCACGGTGCGCCCGGCACAGATCTGGCGCATGTTGTCCTGGATGATTTTTTCGGATTCGTAGTCCAGCGCGCTGGTGGCCTCGTCAAAGATGAGGATGCCGGGATTGCTGATGAGCGCCCGCGCAATGGCGATACGCTGGCGCTGTCCGCCGGACAGTCCGCTCCCCTGCTCGCCGACCAGGGTGTCATAGCCCTCGGGCAGTTCGCAGATGAAGTCATGCGCACCGGCCAGCTTGGCGGCGGCGATCACCTGCTCGATCGGTGCGGAGGAATCGACCAGGGCGATGTTGTCGCGGATGGAGCGCGAAAACAGCGTGTTCTCCTGCAGCACCACGCCGATCTGCTGGCGCAGCGAGGCCGTATCGATGATGGCGATGTCCTGGCCATCGACGGTGACGCGTCCGCTTTCGCAGACGTAGAGCCGCTGCACCAGCTTGGCCAGCGTGCTCTTGCCGGACCCGGAGCGGCCGACGATGCCGATCACTTCGCCCGGGCGGATCTGCAGCGTCAGCCCGCGAATGACTTCCGGCGTCTCGGGGCGATAGCGAAAACTCACGCGCTCAAACGCAATCGCACCGCTCACGCGCGGCAGGCGGGTGCGCTGGCCCGCCACTTCGCTGCGCGCATCGAGCACGTCGGCCAGCCGGCTCATGGAAATGCCGATCTGCTGGAAATCATTCCACAGCTGTGCCAGCCGCAGGATGGGTGCCGCTACTTGACCTGCCAGCATGTTGAAGGCCACCAGCTCGCCCACGGTCAGGGTGTTGTCCACCACCTGCAGCGCGCCCATCCACATGATGCCCACGCTGACCAGCTTGCTCACCAGGTTCACGCCGCCATTGGCCACCAGGCTGATGTTGGTGGTGGTGAGACCGGCAGCGACATAGCCGGCCAGTTGCTGGTCCCACTTGCGTTGCCAGTGCGGCTCCACGGCCAGGGCCTTGACGGTGTCCATGCCGGTCAGGGTCTCCACCAGGAAGGACTGGTTCTCGGCGCTCTTGTTGAACTTGTCGTTCAGGCGTGCGCGCAGCACGGGTGTGAAGATCAGGGACAACAGCAGGTAGACCGGGATGGAAGCCAGCACGATCAGCGTCAGCGGCACGCTGTACCAGAGCATCACCGCCAGGAAGATGAAGGAAAACATCAGGTCCAGCACCAGCGTCATGGCATTGCCGGTGAGGAAGCTGCGGATGTTTTCCAGCTCGCGCACGCGGGCAATCGAATCACCCGCGCGGCGTACCTGGAAGTAGGCCAGCGGCAGGCTCAGCAGATGGGCAAAGAGGCGCGCGCCCAGCTCGACGTCGATCTTGCTGCTGGCCTTGGCGAAAATGGCGGTGCGAATGCCGGTCAGCAGCGCTTCGAAGATGGTGGCCGCGATCAGGCCCACCGCGATCACGTTGAGCGTCATCATGGCGTGGTTGACCAGCACCTTGTCCATCACCACCTGGAAGAACAGCGGCGTGACCAGGCCGATGATCTGCAGCACCAGCGAGATCAGCAGCACATCGGCCAGCACCTTGCGATACTTGACCACGGCCGGGATGAACCAGGTGAAGTCGAAGCGCGATGACTCGCCCGCATAGCTGGCCTGGCTGGTCATGAGGATCACCTGCCCGGCCCAGACCGCCATGAATTCGCTGCGCGTGAGGACCTGCGGTGCTTGCCCCGGCCGCTGGATCAGGATGCGCAGGGGCGTGCCCGGTGACTCCTGCGGCGCGGCGTCGATCTTGGCCAGCACGAAGAAGCCTCCCGCGTGATCGACGCAGATGGCCGGCACCGGCGTGCGTTCCAGCCTTGCGGCTTGCTGGCGGATGGCACGCGCCTTCATGCCCAGGGCGCGCGCGCCCAGCAGGATTGTCTGCACGCTGAAGGGCTGGCGGCCGAATCGATGCTGCAATTGCTGGGCATCGGCGGCAATGCCGTGCAGCTTGGCCAGCATGATCAGGCACAGCAAGCCGCTGTCCGTCCCCGCTTGGCCGGGGTCGTGGTCCGTCTGGTTCATAGGATTTCCGAAAGGGTTGCTTCGAGGAGGGTGGGTCGGCGGCGGCCGCTGCCCGGCTTGCCGGCCGCCTTCAGGACAGGGGTTGCAGCCTCAGTGGGTCACGGTCAACAACACCTCGCCTGCACTGGACTGGCCGCTGCGCCACTCGGTCTGCGTCGCTGCGGGCGGCGCGAAACTGGCCATGGCCTGCACCAGTTTTTCCACGTCGCTGTCGTAGAGGGTGTAGCCCTCGGCCGTCCTGATGCGCTCGATGTGGTTGTCGCTGCCGCTTGCACCGCCGACGTACCAGTCCTTGACGGTGATCTGGTCCTGTGCGCCCAGGACGTCGATCTGCAGGTCATTGCCCATGTGCCGGAACCACAGGTTGGTCTGCTTGATGTCGGTGAACTGCAGCGTATCCAGGTTGCCCTGGGTGGCGTCGTTGTCGGCCACCAGATCCTGTCCATCCCCGCGGCTGAAGACATAGGTGTCGTTGCCGGCCTGGCCGACCAGGGTGTCATCGCCACGGCCGCCGGTGAGGATGTTGTTGCCGCGATTGCCCACCAGCTGGTTGTCCAGCGCGTTGCCGGTGCCGTTGAGGCTGGCGTCGATCATCTTGATCGGTGCCACGGTGATGATGGCATTCGCGCCGTCGACATTGGCCGCGTAACGCAGCTCCTCCAAGCTCAGGAAACGGCACATGTCGCTGGCATTTCCCTGGCCGGAATCGGTGATGTAGACACCCAGGGCAGCCCCCGTGGCTTCGTCGCAGGCTACGCCGGTGAGCGTGATCACGTGATCGCTGCGTGCCGGGCTGCCGTTGTCCCCATGGCCCCAGAGCCGCGACGAGCACACCCCGATGATGGCGCCACGGCCTGCCTGCAGGGCATCGGTCAGCTTCTGCTCCTCATAGCTGGTGAACATCTGGTGGTCCATGTGATAGCTGTCCAGGATCTTGCTGCGTTCGTAGACATTCGTCCCGCCTCCCATGCCGCTGGCATTCTTGGGCGTGCACCAGCCCATCTGGATCGCGCGACGCAGCACATCGGGCTCGCTGACGGACTGGCCGGCGATGGTCAGCAGGTTTGCGATGCTGGCCTCGCCACAGGTGCCATCGTAACCGGCGAGATCGCCGCCCTGGTCGTAGTCGAGATGGTAGTCATGCGGCGCCCCATAGACCAGCACGGACTTGCCGTCCATGCTGGCGCGCTGCGGTGTGCCTGCATCCAGCAGCACCAGGTTCTCGACGTTCTCCCCGAGGGTAGTGCTGATGCGGGAGCAGACGGTATCGATGCCCTCGCCTGCCTGCTCCACCACCTTGTCGCCGGGGGTGTCGATGAAATAGCTGTCGTTGCCCTTGCCCCCGATCATGGTATCGGCCCCTGCGCCGCCATCGATGACGTTGTCCTGGCCGTTGCCCACGATGAGGTTGTCCAGGCCATTGCCCCCGGCGTTGTAGTTGCCGCCTTCGAGCAGGTGCAGTTCTTCCACGAACTCGGTCAGCGCATAGCTGGAGCCGGCCAGCACCGCATCGTAGCCGCCGTTGTCGCGCTCCAGCACCACATCGCCGGGGCTGCTGACCACGTAGGTATCGTTGCCGCTGCCGCCTTCCATGTGATCGTTGCCGGCGCCGCCATCGAGATAGTCATCTCCCCCGGCAGTGATGAGCGTATCGTCGCCGGCACCGCCATGGAGCTTGTCGTTGCCTACCACGCTGGCCGGCAGCGGCTCCAGCCAGTTGGCGCGGATGTCGCTGCCGACCAGGTAATCATTGCCGTCGCCGCCGTAGAGGATGTCTTCACCGTTGCCCCCGGTCAGCTGGTCGTCGCCTTCTTCGCCATAGAGCTGGTCATTGCCCTCGCCGCCATAGAGCTTGTCGTTGCCGGTGCCGCCCCAGAGCTGGTCATTGCCCCCATTACCCATCAGGCTGTCATTGCCCGCTGCACCGAAGATCACATCGTCATCCGAGGGAAGGGACGTCAATCCAAACAGGGATGCGTTGCCGATATCACTGCCCATGATGGTGTCGTCGCCGTCGCCACCATGGAGGCGGTCATTGCCCCAGCCACCGTAGATGCGATCGGTGCCCGCACCGCCGTCGATGAGATCGTCACCCTCACCGCCGGAAAGCTGGTCATCGCCGCTCTCGCCGAAAATGCGGTCATTGCCACCGAAACCATTGACGATGTCATTGCCATTGCCGGCCCAGAGGGTGTCGGCGCCATTGCCGCCAACGACCTTGTCGTCGCCGTCGCCGGACATGAGTGTGGTCATGCGTGCCGGATCGATGCCCAATGCGTAGTCCAGTCCGTTGTTGCCGGCGCTGAGCAGGTCGGCACCGTCGGTACCGATGAGGGTGCCCGGTGCACTGCTGACGATCTTGAACTGGTCGGCCCGGAAGTGGATCACCCCGCCCCCGGGTACAGCAATGCTGTTGTCGTTGTCGCGCAGGGCGCGGTAGTTGCTGGACGCGACCGGCGCATTCTCATCCGGCGCATTGGCCTGCAAGCGGGCGTTACCGGCGGTGAAGATGCCGTAATCGGTGACGCGCAGCGCATCGCGTTTCACACGCTGCAGGGCGTCGGCCAGCGGGACGATCTCGCCGGGCTGGCTGATGCCGTCCTGGTTGGCATCGGACCAGGCCATGAGGCCGGACAACTCGGCACCGCTCAGTTGCCCGTCCTGGTTGCCGTCCAGCGCGGCCAGCTGGGCCGCCGTCACCGCTTGCAGGCGCACATCGAGGATGCGCCAGCTGCGATCGCTCACCTCGTTGCGGGAATCGGCCTGGCTCACCTGGCCTTCGGTGAAGGCCTGCAGCGGCAGGAAGCTGCCCGGATCAAAGCGGCCCGCCTTGCGATAGACGGCCGGGGCATTGGAAGGGTCCGCCGCCGACGATGCGGGGGCCGCCACTGAAGCCGATGCACTCGCGGGTGCCGTGCTTGCGTCGCGCGTGACGGTTGCGGGCAAGCTCGCCAGCGGCATCAACACGGGGCAGTAGAGATCAATCGGGCAGAGCATCACCTGCCCATCCAGCAGCACGGGCACATACACCGGAACCGGCTTGCCCGTCTGCACCGAGACCGGTGCCGGCGCCACCGGACTGGCGGGGGCCAGCGCCGCAGGGGACGTGGCCGTAGGCTGCACGCTTCTGGGTGCGGGTACTGCGGGCGACAGGGCCGCCAGCGCTGAAACGGACGGCGCGGAAGTGGCCGTGACGGCAGTGGCCGTAACCGGCGTGCTGCTGCCCATCACCGCTGCAACACCGGGGACAGCCTGGCTGGTCGCGACGGGGCTTGCGAGCGGCGTGAACGTCAGCTTTTCGGGCGTCCCATTGGCTATCGCAGTCTCAATGATGGCAGCTGGCACCAACGAGACCAGCGGCGCCGCTGCCCCGGCTGTACCTGGCGCCGGGCTGGCCGCCCTGCCCGCAGACTTGATCGCAGAAAGGGGGAGCGCCGCTCCTCGACTCCACCGGCCCGATGCCGTCCACGGCAGCTTGCGAAATGGCAGGCTGGCGTGCTCCGATCCCCTGGTGGCCGCCTCGCCCAGGCTGGCTGGCGCGGCTTCAGCCTTCTTCAACAAGAGCGTGTCGCCAGCAGCATCACGCGCCCCCTGCGCTACCACCCGCGTCTTGCCGGAAAGACGCACCAGCAGCTTCTCGGGCGTCACCAGGGTGATGACGGGCAGGATTTCCTTGCGGTGTTCGTTTATTGTTTTCATGTCGTGTTCCCTGAGCGATGTGCAGCCGATGCGTGGAGGCGGGGCAAAACGTCCGTCTTTCCTCCCTTCGTGGTCCGGGGTGCGCAGTAACCGGCGCGGCGACATGCCGCTGCTCTGTTGTCACTGCAAGCTTGCCCTCCCCAGGGCAGCTTCCGTCGGCGGACGACACAAGGTGTCAACCCGGCCACTTTTGCTGAAAGACAAAACAGTTTTGCCCCACGGCAATTCAACCCCGGCACAGGTTCCCCGTAAATCGCACCAAAGGGCCGGCATGGCGCCGAAGAGGGCGGCCCGCTCCCATGCCGCCTACGGGCGAAATGAAGATTTTTTCCGAGCGTCACGGCGCAAAGCGCCAGCCCATGCGACATGGAAAGCACATCAAATAGATCAAGCGGAAAAGATATGAAGATTTCTGCCGACTGGCAGCACGCAGGAAACTTCACCTAGGTACAGAACGAAGCGAGCATATTTTCATTTTTGAGACACATCGCCGCGCTACCACGAATGCTTCGCCCACCGCAATACTCCAGAATCCCAATGTGACGAATGCGCCCTTGTGCTTTACCGTTTGATTCAGTAGATTGGCGAAAAAAATGAATGTCCGAGAGACACCCCCGAAGGTGCTCCGAGACAACGGAGACGGAGAACAAACCTGCCTGCCCCTCGCCGCCTGCGGACCTGGTCTGCGGCGCCGATGCGCGTCTTGCTTGCCGTTTCCGGCTGTTTGACCGGCTGGTGCGGAATTTGCATCGGCTGACCCAAAACAAGAGGAGCCCGCGCCATGCATTCCGATCATTTCTCCGTCCATGCCGAACAGTTTTCGGACGTGGATGAACAAGCCAGCACGCTCGCCGGATGGGAGCAGGAGTACCAGCAACTGGGCAGTGGCCGCTTCGTCGGCGCCCTGGCCGTGGTGCAGACCGAGGATTTCTGCTTCATCCGCGAGAGCACCAACACGGCGCTGCACGAACGCATCGTGCCGCCGCCCGAGCAGATGGTCATCGGCATCTGCAACACCGATGCCCAGGGTCACCTGCTCAACGGCCGGCCGCTCACGCAAGACCAGCTGATCGTGCTCGATGGCAGCCGGCCGCACCACATCCGCACCACCGGCCCCATCGAATTGCTGGGCATCTCGGTGCAGCGCGAGCTGTTCCTGTCGCAGCTGCACGAACAGGATGAGGCCAGCGTACGCAAATGGCTGGACCTGTCGGTGCTGCAGCTCGATGCCGCCACGGCGGGCATGCTGCGCCATTACTTCTCGGTCGCCTTCGATCTGCTCAACGCACCGGCGGGCGCGGCCACGCGGCCGATCAGCCCGCGCGCGCTGGCCTCCACCGCCATCAGCAATGTGGCGCTGGCGCTGTCGCTGAACCAGGGCAGCCACGAACTGGAATCGACCCTGCCCTCGCGCCAGCGCAGAGAGCGCATCGTGCAAAACGCCATCGACTACATGCGTGCGCATGCGGGCGAAGAGATCGGCATCCTCGACGTCTGCCGCGCCACCCACGTGAGCCGCCGCACGCTCCAATACTGCTTCGAGGAACGGCTCGACATCTCGCCGCTGCAATACCTCAAGGCCCTGCGGCTCAATGCCGCGCACCGCGAGATCAAGCGCCGGGGCGGTGAGGACCGCACCCATGACCGCCATGACACCATCGGCAACCTGGCCGCACTGTGCGGCTTCAATCATCCCAGCCGCTTTGCCTCGGAATACAAGAAGATGTTCGGCGTCCTGCCTTCCGAAACAACCCTGAAAACGGTCGCTCAATCCTGAGTTTCAGGCGGCGAGCCGCATTGGTAACATCGGTTACCAACTGCGGCCCGCGCCGGTGCCTGGGCAATTTTGGGGCAAAGGCCTAGCCGTTTTTGGCAAAGCTGCCCTGTCTTGGTCCGCCTCCTCCTTGGCCCTCTCTCTTCTGCACCCCGGATATGCATGGCAATGTGCGCGTCCACCGGGGGCGGCCTGCTCAAAATACGAGCTTTCAAGGCAATAAAATCGACCGATGGGTTGATTAATACCGTTTGCAGCAACAATCCCGTTTTTGTCACAGGTCATTTTCCCTGTAAGGGAATAATCGCTGCTTTTCGTCTGCGGTGCATCATCCAGTCCCTCCAACCAGTCCGCCCCGGCCGGAAAGTCTTTTTCCCATTGGCGTCCGGCGAGTCCGCTTCATTTTGGACCATCCCCTTCGGGCCGCCCTCCAGAAAATTGCTAAAAGCGGCTAACAGTTGCATGGGCGCCCCTTCTACATTCTCCCTCGTCCACTGCTCCCAAAAAAACACCTGTCCAGGACAACGCCATAAGCGAGTCAATTTTCCGTTCCGTCAGTGATTTGTCAGGAACGGCTCTGCGCCCGACCGGGTTGCGGCGACAGGAAAGGCCTCCACGCCTTGGGAACGGTCCCCCATCCGGAGGACGCGGCAGCGCCTCCGGCCAACGCACATCAGCATCACCACAAGGGAGAAGAGCAATGAAGGTCATCCACATGAGCGCCATGGCCCTGGCGCTGGCCGCCACCTTCGCGCAGGCCGCCACGCCCGCCGACCTGGGCGGCAGCCTCACGCCGCTGGGCGGCGAGAAAGCTGGCGGCAACGGCGTGCCGGACTGGAAGGAAGACAACGTGGTCCTGCCCGGCTGGTCCTACGGCAAGCTGCGCCGCGATTTCTTCAAGTACAAGGACGAGAAGAAGAGCGAGACCATCGATGCCTCCAACGTCGACAAGTACGCCAGCAAGCTCACTGCCGGCCAGGTCGCCCTGATCAGGCAGATCAAGGGTTACAAGATGGATGTCTACCCCAGCCACCGTTACTGCAGCGCTCCCGATTTCGTGGTGGAGAACACCAAAAAGAACACCAGCGCCAAGCTCGGCGCCGATGGCTGGAGCCTGGCCGAGGCAGTGGTGCCGGGCATTCCCTTCCCGGTGCCCAAGACCGGCGAAGAGGTCATGTACAACAGCAAGATGCGCTATCGCGGCGTGGCCCTGGAATGGAAATCGACCATCACCGCCGTCTCGCCACGCAAGGGCAGCAGCGAATGGATCAAGGCCGGCTCGCAGCAGACCATGTTCTTCCCCTGGGCCGCCAAGGGCAGCGTGAATCTCTCGACCCTGCCGCCGGTGGAGTACTACACCTACTTCGCCTACAACTCGCCCACGGCGCTGGCTGGCCAGGCGCTGTCGCTGACCACCTTCCTGAACCAGGCCGGCGGCGAAACCTTCTACTACTTCCCCGGCCAGCGCCGCGTGCGCCGCATGCCCTCCTACGCCTACGACTCGCCCCAGATCGGCATGGAAAACCAGTACACCCTGGATGAGCCCATGGTCTTCAACGGCACCATCGACCGCTTCGACTGGAAGCTGGTGGGCAAGAAGGAAATCTACGTCCCCTACGGCAGCTTCGGCGCTACCGACTTCAAGGCCAAGTTCGAGGACGTGGCCGGTGACGACTACATCGCCGAGAACGCCCGCCGCTATGAGCTGCACCGCGTCTGGGTGGTGGAAGCCACCGTCAAGGCCGGTGTGCGCCACCTCGCGCCCAAGCGCACTTTCTATGTCGATGAAGACAGCTGGAACCTGGTCGCCGCAGATGATTACGACGCCCAGGGCAAGCTGTGGAAACACCGCGAAGCCTACGTGATCCCGGTCTATGAGACCGGCAGCTGCGACCAGGCCGGTTTCACCCAATACAACCTGGCCGAAGGGCGCTACGTCTTCGACCTGCACTCCGCCGGCACCGGCCGCGACATGGCTTGGGAAGTCGACGCCAAGGGCAATCCACGCGCCAAGGCCAGCTTCTACAGCGCCGACAACCTGCGTGCCATCAGCGATCGCTGAGCGGTCCTGACACCGCATCAGCCACGGGAGAGGAATAATAATGAAACATCACCTGCAAACCAGACTCATCGCCATGGCGGCCGCCACCTTGTGCAGCGGCGCCGCACAGGCCATCACCTTCGAGGGCGAGACGGTCACCGGCAACTTCGACTCCACGGTCTCGCTGGGCGTGGGCGTGCGTGCCGGCAAGCAAGCCTGCGGGCTGGTCATCGGCAGCAGCGGCGGCAATGCAGCTGCTGCCACCGGCCCCAGTGCGCCGGCTGGCTGTACCGATGCGCTGTCCTCGCTCAACGACCAGGGCGACCTGAACTACAACCGGGGCGACCGCTTCACCACCTACCTCAAAGGCACCCATGAGCTTTTGCTCAACATGCCGGAAGACGTGAATTTCCTGGGGCGCGTGAGCTGGCTGCGCGATTTCTCGGCCACCCGCACCACCGGCAACATCAGCGCCGCCAACACCACCGGCAGCGCGCTGTCCAACGATGCCAGCAACGAACTGCACACCAAGATCCGCCTGCTGGACCTGTGGGTCAGCAAGTCCTTCGACCTGGGGGAAGAACGCGCCCGCATCCGCGTCGGCAACCAGGTGGTGAACTGGGGCGAGAGCCTGTTCATCGCCGGGGGCATCAACCAGACCAACGCCATCGATATCATGCGCCTGTCCAATCCGGGCACGCAGTTGAAGGAGGCCATCCTGCCCGCGCCCATGGTCAACTTCGCCACCGGCCTGGGCCGCGGCTTCTCGGTGGAAACCTACGTGCAGCAAGGCTGGGAGAGCAACTACTTCCCGCCGGTGGGCAGCTACTGGTCCACCGCCACGGTGGGCATCGGCGCCGACGCGCTGGGCGTGCCCACCACCAACCGCCCGCGCTCCACCGGCCAGTACGGCGTGGCATTGCGCTATACGCCGCCCGGCGCGGATGTGAACTTTGGCCTGTACGTGATGAACTACCACGACAAGTCGCCCGTGCTGTCCACGGCCAGCACCCCCAGCGGGCTGGGCTACTCCTACCTGGAAGACCGCAAGATGGTGGGGCTGTCGGCCAACTTCCCGCTGGGCAACTGGGCCATCGGCACTGAACTGTCGTACCGGCCCAAGGATGCGGTCTCGCTCAACGGCTCGGTACAGAACGCCAACGGCGGCCTGTGCCAGACCAATGGCAAGTGCTACATCGAGACCGAGAAATACCAGCTGGCCATCACCGGCATGCTCAGCCTAACCCCCAGCGAACACGGTGCCGTGCTCAAGACCCTGGGCGCCGATACCGCCACGCTGATGGTGGAAGCAGTGGCCATCAAGTATCCCAACCTGAAGAACGCCTATGGCGGCATCCCCGTGGCGGCCGGCCTCTGGGGCTGGGGCTATGACACCACGGCCAACGCCAACACTACGCTGGCCAATGGCGGCAATACCTCCGGCGTGGGCAGCGCCACTTCGTATGGCTACAACTTCGACTTCAGCTGGGTCTACGATGGTTCGGTGATCCCGGGCTGGCAGGTCATCCCGGAGGTCTACTTCTTCCATGCCGTGAAGGGCCGCACGCCCAATGCCACGGCGACCTTCATGCAAGGCGCCAAGATGGCCAACTTCACCGTCACCTTTACCCAGAATCCGGCCAAGTGGCAGGTGGCGCTGAACCTGGCCAAGTTCTGGGGCGGGGCCAGCGTGCTGGATCAACCGCTGCGTGACCGCAGCTTCTATGGCATGACCATCAGCCGCAACTTCTGAGGCAGCGCGCCCGGCCCCTCCACGGTCCGGGCGCGTCGTCGTGTTGCCGCGTATTTCCCTGCGCCGCCTGCGGGCGGCCAGCGTTTTTGAACTCCGACCCGAGACCACCGCACCATGGCCAACGCCCCTTCCCTGTTCAGCCTGGATAGACTCGAAGCCAGCCTGTTCCGCCTGCGCATCCCCATCCTGGCCCTGCTGCTGGCTTTTACCGCCGTGCTGTCGTATTTCGCGCTGCAATTGCGCATGGACGCCGGCTTTGAAAAACAGATGCCGACCCATCACGAATACATCGACACCTTCAAGCAATACCGCGATGACGTGCTCGGCGCCAACCGCCTCAACATCGTGCTGCGCGCGCGCAAGGGCAGCATCTGGACCAAGGAGGGACTGACCCGCCTGTCCGAGATGACGCAGGCCGTCATGTTCCTGCCCAACATCAGCCGGCTCGGCGTGCAGTCGCTGTGGACGCCCAACACCTTCGTCAACGAGATCACCGAGGAAGGATTCCGCGCCGACCCGGTCATCCCCGGCACCGTGATTCCCTCGGCGCTCACGCCGGAGACCATCGAGCAGATCCGCAATACAGCCGTCAATGGCGGCTTCGTCGGCACCCTCATCTCGCGCAACCAGGACAGCGCCATGATCGTGGCCGAAATCAACGAGTTCGATGCCAAGGGTGAGAAGGTCGACTACCTGGCCTACAACAAGCTGCTCAACGACCTGCGCGCGAAATACGAGAACGCCGACTTCGAAGTGCAGATCATCGGCTTTGCCAAGCAGATCGGCGACGTGGCCGATGGTGCCGAAGGCGTGCTCAAATTCTGCGCCATGGCCTTGCTGCTGACCACCATCGCGGTCTACTGGTACTGCCGCTCGCTGCCCTTCACGCTGCTGCCGGTGGCCTGCTCGCTGGTGTCGCTGGTATGGCAGTTCGGCACGCTGCGCCTGCTCGGTTACGGGCTCGATCCGCTGGCGGTGCTGGTGCCCTTCCTGGTGTTTGCCATTGGCGTCTCGCATGGCGTGCAACAGATCAACACCATCGTGCGCGGCATTGCCAGCGGCCAGTCCTGCGAAGCGGCGGCCCGCGCCAGCTTCAAGGGTCTGTTGATTCCTGGCGTATTGGCGCTGGTGACGGCGCTGGTGTCCTTCGTCACGCTGGTGATGATCCCCATTCCCATGGTGCGCGAGCTGGCCATCACGGCGTCCATCGGCGTGGGCTACAAGATCATCACCAACCTGGTCATGCTGCCGCTGGCGGCCTCGCTGCTGAAGGTCGGCAAGACCTATGCCGACAGCGCCATGCGCGCCCAACAAGCCAGAGGCCGCTGGCTGGCCGTGCTGTCCCGCTCGGCGCAGCCGCGCGTGGCCCGCAGCATCGTGCTCATCACTCTGCTGGTGCTGGCCGGCTCGGCCTGGTACAGCCATGACCGCCTGGTCGGCACCTTGCAGCCGGGTGCACCGGAACTGCACGCCGATGCCCGCTACAACCGCGATGCCCGCTGGATCGCGGACAACTACGGCAACGGGCTGGACTGGCTGACGGTGATCCTCTCGACGCCCTCCAATTCCTGCGACAACGTCAGCTTCGGGCGTTATCAGGATCAGTTCGATACGGTCATGCGGCACGTGCCGGGCGTGCTCTCCGTGAGTTCCTTCGCCGACCAGATGAAGATCTACAACGAAGGCTACAACGAGGGCAATCCGGTCATGTTCACGGTGCCGCTGGATGCGGCCAACTATGCCGCGCTGGCGGTGGAGATCGGGCGTGTACGCGGCTTCCTCTCCAAGGACTGCAACATGCTGGCCAGCCACCTGTTCCTGGCCGACCACAAGGCCGCCACCATCAATGGCGTGATCCAGGCGGTGAAAACCTATCGCGACCAGCACAAGCTGGCCGGACTGGAAATCCGCCTGGCTGCCGGCAACGCGGGCGTGATCGCGGCCGTCAACGATGAAGTGGAAAAATCCGAGCTGCCCATGATGCTCTACGTCTACGGTGCCATCGTCCTACTGGTGTTTGCGGTCTATCGCGACTGGCGCGCCATCATCGCCTGCTGCCTGCCGCTGACGGTGGCCACCTTCATCGGCTACGCCTTCATGAAGCAATTGCAGATCGGCCTGACGGTGGCCACGCTGCCCGTGATGGTGCTGGCCGTGGGCATCGGCGTGGACTATGCCTTCTACATCTACAACCGCCTGCAACTGCATCTGGCCGCTGGCCTGCCCATTGAAGAGGCGCTGCACAATGCGATCCAGGAGGTGGGCATCGCCACCATCTTCACGGCCATCACGCTGGCCATCGGCGTGGCCACCTGGTCCTTCTCCGACCTCAAGTTCCAGGCCGACATGGGCAAGCTGCTGGCCTTCATGTTCCTGGTCAACCTGGTCATGGCGATGACCGCCCTGCCCGCTTTTGCGGTGGTGCTGGAGAAGATGTTCCCGCGCAAGTCGCCCATCAAGCTCAACAGCGCCCTGGCGCACTGATTACCGATCGCAAGGACGAGTCATGATTTATTTCCGCAAACATTCCGTGGCGCTGGCACTGGCCCTGCTGGCCGGTGGCGTCTCCCATGGCGCATTCGCGCAGGCCGGCGCAGCAGTCACGCTGTTACCGGCGCGCTCCGATGCGCATGCCCTGCACAACATGATGCTGGGCGCGACCCGTGCCGGCAGCCGCATCGTGGCCGTGGGCGCCTATGGCTACATCATCCTCTCCGACGACGGCGGTGCCAGCTATCGCCAGGCCGACAAGGTGCCGGTCGATACCACGCTGACCTCGGTCAGTTTCGCCGGCAACGAGCAAGGCTGGGCCGCCGGCCACGGTGGCGTGATCCTGCATACCGCCGATGGCGGCAAGACCTGGGCCCTGCAGCGCAGCGACACCAGCGTGGACCAGCCGTTGTTCTCGGTCTGGTTTGCCAATGCCAATGAGGGCTGGGCGGCCGGCTTGTGGTCGCTGCTGCTGCATACACGCGATGGCGGCAAGAGCTGGCGGCAGGTCAAGCTGCCCACGGCACCGGGCCAGCAGCGCGGCGACCTGAACCTGCTGCACATCTTCCCCGGCCGCGATGGCGCGCTGTTCGTCGCGGCCGAGCAAGGCGTGCTGTACCGCTCGCCCGATGGCGGCCAGCACTGGGAAGCGCTGGCCACGGGCAGCAAGGCTTCGCTGTGGAGCGGCGTGGTCACCGCCTCCGGGGCCATCATCGTCGGTGGCCTGGGCGGCAAGCTGCTGCGCAGCGAGGATGGCGGGCAGCATTGGCAGGTACTGGCCTCGCCCACCAGCGGCTCCATCACGGCCCTGCGCAGCGAAGGCAATCAGGTCATGGCGAGCTCGCTCTCCGGTGCGTTGCTGGTGAGCGAGGACGACGGACGGCAATGGCGCATCAAGGCGATGGCTCGCGATGCACTGACCACCCTGGAACTGCAGGATGGGCGAGCCGAGCGGCCGATCGCGTATGGCAAGGGCGGACAGGCCAAGCTGGAGGCGAGCGTGATGCGCTGATGTCATTCTCCGGGGCGCGTAAGCCTCACTTCGCGCCCGGCACAAAAAAAGGATATCCGCAGATATCCTTTTTTTGATACGGCACTGTACGGTTATTTCTTCAGGCTGATCACCTGCGGCTGCGTCACCCCCTTCAATCCCTCCTGCCCGAACTCCAGTCCCCACCCCGAACGCTTGTTGCCGCCGAAGGGCACCATGGGATGGACCATGCCATGCTGGTTCACCCACACCGTCCCGGCCTGCAGGCGGGTAGCCACTTCAGCCGCGCGCTGCGTGTCGCTGCTCCACACCGACGCGCCCAGGCCGACATCGAGCCGGTTGGCATTGGCGATGGCCTGCTCCAGATCGCTGTAGCGGACGATGGGCAGCACCGGACCGAACTGTTCCTCGTCCACCAGGCGCGCACCATCGCGGATATCGGTCACCAGCGTGAGCGGATAGAAATTGCCCGGGCCGTCCGGCAGCACGCCACCGCAGACGATGGTGGCCCCCTCTTCACGGGCACTATCCACCAGCGCCGCCACCTTCTTCAATTGCATGGGATTCTGTACCGGCCCCATGGCGATGCCGGGCTGCAAGCCGTCGCCCATGGGCGTGGCCGCGATGATGGCCTGGAGCTCGGCCACGATCTGGTCATGCAGCGCATCGGGCACGTAAAGCCGCTTGGCACAGGCGCAGGTCTGGCCCATGTTGAGGAAGCCCCCCCAGAACAGGCCCGGCGCAATCGCCTTGGGATCGGCATCCTCCAGCACGATGGCCGCGTCATTGCCGCCCAGTTCCATGGTGGTCGGCGTGAGGTTGCGCGCGGCCGCCGCGACGATGCGCGCGCCGGTCGCACCGGAACCGGTAAACATGATCTTGTTGACGTCCGCATCCTCCACCAGCAGGGCGCCCACGCTGCCATCGCCGCTGACGGTATTGAGCACGCCGGGCGGCAGTGCTTCTGCGATCACCCGCGCCAGTTCCAGGCCGCAGACGCTGGTGTATTCGGAAGGCTTGAGCACGACCGTATTGCCGGTGTAGAGCGCCGGGATGATCTGCCAGATGGAAATCATCAGCGGCCAGTTCCAGGGTGCGATGGCGGCGACGACGCCATAGGGCTTGCGATGCAGTTCGTCGCGCCGGGTCTCGTCCTCGAACACCACTTCCGGGGCCAGTTCGAGGCTGGCGGTGGCACGCGTCCAGGCCTCGCAGCCCCACAGTTCGAAGCGCGAACCCGGTACCTGATCGGGGCCGACGCCACCCAGCGGGCGGCCCTGCTCAAGCGTCACCAGCGTGGCCAGCCGTTCGGCATGGGCAGCGATGGCATCGGCCACGCGCTGCAGGTGCTCGCGCCGCTGCGCCAGTGACAAGGCTGCCCAGCCGGGCTGCGCCTGGCGTGCAGCGGCCACTGCAGCTGCGACCTCGATGGCATCGGAGTGCGGGAAGCGGCCCATGACCTGGCCGTTGGCGGGATTGTGCGAATCGAGCAGGCGGCTGCCCGTGCGCAGCTGGCCGCCGATGATGTTGGATGCAATGTGCATGGAGTCTCCTTGTGAAAAAAGACCGTCGGGCCGGAGCACGGACGGTCAAGCTTTGCCGGCTTGGGGAAGCCTTATTTCTTCTTGTTCAGGCCGAGGGTGGGCGTCTCGTCGAAGAAGTTCCAGGGCTTCAACAGGACGTGCACCCATTCGGTGGGCATGATGGGCCACTCTTCGGCACGCGCCACGTGGGTGGTGCCGGTGGTCAGCCAGACCACATCGTCCTGGTTGACGATGGACTGGTTGTCCTTGACGAAGGCCCCCAGGCCGGTATCCTCGTTCGAGCGGTTCGGATACTTGCCTTCCGGGAAGCGCTGCTGCGGGTCATAGCGGGTCACCCACAGCTGGCGGTCCATGAAGCTCAGGCGCTTGTTGAGCCATTCGTCGGGCGAGAAGTTGGCGCCCTTGGCAATCGGGTGTGTACCGCCCGCATACGGGATCAACTGGTAAGAGACCGGATTGCCGACCTTGTTGAACTTGTTCGGGTTGCTCAGCAGGCGGATGGTCGAGGCATCGAATTTCTGCGCCGCCTGCTGCTCGGTCCCGGCGGTGCGCTGCACGGTCTGCATGGTGCTGCTGCGCGGGCCGCCCCGGGTGTTGGGCAACACCACCGGATCGACTTCGGTGAGCGAATTGCCTTCGCCATCAATGTCCAGGTCGAGGCGGAAGTTGTAGATGTGCTGGTGCGTGGTGCCGACGATGTTGTGATCGATCAGCGTGCCGTAACGGGTATCCTCGGCCGCACTGGCGTCGCGCATGGTCGAGGACTTCACGCCCTTGACCGCTTCGATGCCGGTGGCGCCGGCATTGATGCCGATGGTGCCGTTCTCGGCGAAGACCCAGTCGAAGATGTAGTCGTAATTGCCGACCGTGCTGATCCAGCGGATCACCAGCTCACGCCGCTCCACCGACAGATTGGGCTGGCCGTATTCCTGGTGCTTGAATTCCGGGCCGGCATAGCGCTCGAAGACGCCAATGGCGCGCGGGATGGTGCGCGGCTTGCCGCTGGTGTCGGCCAGCGTGGCATCGAGCAGCACCACGTTGTCGGGCGCATCCTTGCCGCGCTCGATGGGTGAGGTCAGCGTGCCCATGCCGTATTCGCCCGAATCCAGGTAGGCCTTGAAATACCAGCCCACGTCCGGATCACCGTAAGGCACGATCATGCCGCCCAGCGACCCCTCGTACATGATCTGGCGTTTCTTGCCGTGGTCGTTGTAGGTGACCGTCGAGAACATCAGGCCCACGCGCGAATCCAGCTTGAAGTGCATCTCCCAGTTGCGCCAGCGCAGGGTGTTGCCGGTGATGGTGTAGTTCTTGCCCTCGGGCTCGCTGATGTCCAGTGGCTTGGGCGGCGGGACCAGTGCGCGGCCGCTGCCGTCGTAGCCAGTCGGTTTCATCGGCACTGGGATCACGCCATTGTCTTCGATCTTGATGACCTTCTTCTGCACCAGGTCGACCACTGCCACCAGGTTCTCGATGGGATGGGCCCAGTAATTGCCGTCGCCCACATCCAGGTAGCTGACTACCTTGAGCAGGCGGGCATCTTCCTGCAAGGCATCCTTGCCGCCAAAGTAGCCCACGGTCAGCGGGGTGGCCACCACCTTCTTGATATCGTTGATGCCGCGCTTGGCCAGCGCCTGGGCGTAGTCGGGGCTGGTTTCCATCGCATTCTGGACGGTGGCGAAATCATCCACCAGCACCATGCCATGGACGCCGGTCTTGGGCTCCCAGCGCGTCACGCTGCGCTGGCCCAGGTCTACCGTGCCTTCAATCACCTGGCTGCCATCGAGCAAGGTGAAATCGGCGCGCCGCGCAAAGGCCAGGCCGCGTTCGCCGAGGGCGAATTTCCAGACCTGCTCCTTGGGCGCTTCGGCCACCGTGATTTCGGTAAAGCGATAGGTCGGCTGCCAGCGGCCGCTGGCTTTCAAGATGTCCAGCGTGGCGTTGATCTCATCGGCGCTGAGCGGGTTCAGCGGATGCGGCACGGATTCGATCTGGAAAGTCTTGTCCAGGCTGGGCGCAAAGACGGTATTGATGAATTCGTCCGAGACATAGGGCTGCCCGTTCTTCATCACCAGCGGCACCGGCAGCTTCACGCTCTGGCCGTTGACCAGCGCGGTCGTGGCACGCGGCTTGACGCGCACGGTCACGCTGTTGCGCTGGAGGATCCACAGGCCCGCATAGGCATCCCAGCGCACGGTAGCGCCGAAGTCTTCCAGGGTCTTCTTGAGCGGCAACATGTGCGCGGCCGCACCGTGGGCGGCGGCCGACAGCGGCGCCAGCAAGGCAGTGGCCAGGCCGGCCGCGGAGAGCGTGGTGATCAGTGCCTTCTGCAGCAGGCGGGAACGGGAACGAGTGGAGGTCATGGTCAGGACGTGTCGGTGTGGAACGGGTGTGATGGATTATTGCGTTCCCTTCCCGCAGCGGCGTAGCCCGATTTGGCAAACCTGCGCGCCGCACGAGGCCCTGCGCCGCGCGCAGCCTGCGTTCGCTTGCCGGATGTAGCCTTCCCTCGCCCCTGATGCCCCCGGATCGTATCGCTCAAAAGCAAAACAGCCCCCGCACTGCGGAGGCTGTTTTGCCGTTTTCGGCTATGTTTTTCGGCGAGATCAGAACTTGTGCCGCAAGCCGATGCGCAAGACATTCTGGCTGCTGTCGTCCGCCGGTGCCGACGAATAGGCCGCGCTGATGACGCCGGGATTGAGCACGTCGCTGGCCGACTGGCGGCTGGCCATGGCATAGAGATCGGTGCGCTTGCTGAAGAAATAGTCGATGCCGATATTGAACTGTGTGGTGTGTCCGCGCGTAGCGCCACCGCTGGCGCGGGACAGGTCGGCACGGTCGTGGATGACGCTGCCCAGCAGGTGCAGCTTGGCATCGAGTGCATAGTCGACACCGACGTCGAAGACGTTGGCGCGAGTGGCGCTGGTGATGGCGACCAGCCCGCTGGCAGCCAATGGCTGCTGGGTCGGGCGACGTACCTGCGACCAGGCGGCAAACAGCTTGGCCGGACCCGCCTGGTAGCTGGTCCCCAGGGTGAAGGTCTTCAGGTCGGTATCGCCGGCGCTGGACGGCGACGCATCGGCTGCCAGCTTGCTCTGGTAGTACGCGGCACCGATGCCCGCATTGCCGCGCCGGTAGTTGGCCCCGACGCCGAAGGCTTGTCCCGCCGACGTCTTGCCGGCGACCTCGCCGAAGCCGTAGAAGAGGCTGCCGGTAAAGCCGTCGATGTCGGCCGTATCGAAGCGCAGCGAATTGCTGGTCCGCGCCCCGGTCAGGCGATCGAGGCTGTTGAAGTGACCGGCACGCACACCGCCCCCCCCGAAAATCTGGAAGGAACTGTATTGCAGACCAATCTCCTCCAGGTAATCGGTCTGGCGGCCGATGGTCAGGGTGCCGTATTGACTGCTCAGGCCGACCACCGACTTGCGGTCGAACAGGGTGCCCGGCGTGGCCATGGCGCCGTCGTCAGCGGAGAATCCGTTTTCCAGCTGGAAGATGGCCGCCAGTCCGCCGCCCAGCTCCTCCCGGCCGCGAAAGCCGATGCGCGAGGCCATGGCATCCCCCGAATCGACACTGACGCGGCTGCTGTTGCCGGTGCCGACCTTGCTGGTATAGACCAGGCTCATGTCGATGACGCCATAGACGGTGACGCTGGAAGTCTGGGCCTGGGCGCATTGGCTGGCGTTGAGCAGCCCCAGGGCGGAAAGGGTAAAGATGAGTTTTTTCATGAGAAGCGTGCCGCACGCGGCATGGTGCAGAAAACGTCAAATCAGCCCCGGTGCTTTCTGCCGGTGGAGGGAGGAGGATGGCACTGGCCGGGTCCAGGGTGAGCCCATGGTAGGAGCCCCTCCCTCCAGCGGCAATTACCTCTTGGGATAGTGCCCGCGCGGGTCATTGCGGCTGGCGCGAAGCCTGTGCCCATGCCATACTTGCTGCGGCCCGCTGACGCTTTTTGCGCAGTGGTGCGCAAGTTCGGTACACTGCCCTCTTCCAACCTTGCCCTCGCCGGCCTGACCTGATTTGAACAACGCTGCCACCTTCCGCCTCGAACCGTCCAGCCCGCCTGTGCTGCACGTGGAGGGCGACTGGACCTTGCGCAACTACCGCGCGCTGTCGCGCCAGATTGCGCAGCAGCGGCCGGCGGCGGACGATGAACTGGTGCTGACGTTTTCTGCACTGACCGCCTTCGATACCGTGGGCGCCAAGCTGCTGGTGGACCTGCTGGGCGTGCCGGCAGCCTTGCGCCAGACCGGCGACAACAGCAATCTGCCGCGCGCCTGGCGGGGCCTCCTGGCTGCCGTGGCCGAGGCCAAGGCCATCGCCATGCCCAAGGCGGCTCCGCCGCCGCAGGCCTGGATTACCGACATGCTCGAACGGGCCGGCGTGGCCACCCTCAACCTGCGCGCCTGTTCGCGCGGGCTGCTGGGCTTTGCCGGCTTGTGCCTGCAGACCCTGGCAAGCTCGTTCTGGCGTCCGTCGCGCTGGCGCTTCACCGGCGTGGTGGCCCAGGTTGAACAGACCGGGCTGGATGCGGTGCCCATCGTCTCCCTGCTGACCTTCATGGTGGGCGCCGTGGTCGCCTTCCTGGGCGCCACCGTGCTGGCCGACTTCGGCGCCAGCCTCTATACGGTGGACCTGGTGGCGTTTTCCTTCCTGCGCGAATTTGCCGTCCTGCTGACGGCCATCCTGATGGCCGGGCGCACCGCCAGTTCCTTTACGGCGCAGATCGGCTCGATGAAGGCCAACGAGGAAATCGATGCCATCCGCGCCCTCGGACTGGACCCGGTCAACCTGCTGGTCCTGCCGCGCATCATCGCGCTGCTGATCTCCATGCCCCTGCTTACCTTCATCGCCATGATGTCGGGCCTCTTCGGCGGCGCGATGGTATGTGCGCTGTCGCTGGACATCAGCCCGACCATGTTCCTCTCTCTGCTGCAGCAGGACGTGGGCATCCGCCATTTCGTGCTGGGCATGGTCAAGGCGCCGCTGTTTGCCTTCGTGATTGCCATCATCGGCTGCAACGAAGGCTTCAAGGTCAGCGGCAGCGCCCAGTCGGTGGGCCAGCACACTACCTCCAGCGTGGTGCAGTCGATCTTCGTGGTGATTTTGCTCGATGCCCTGGCGGCCCTGTTCTTCATGGAGATGGGATGGTGACCCCGGCGCGCGAGGACCGCGCCACGGAGGCGATCATCGACGTGCGCGGCCTGCGCAACCAGTTCGGTGCACAGGTGGTGCACGACCAGCTGGACCTGCAGGTGCGGCGCGGTGAAATCCTGGGCGTGGTGGGCGGCTCCGGCACCGGCAAGTCGGTCCTGTTGCGCAGCATCGTCGGCTTGCAACGTCCGGCGGCCGGACAGGTGAAGGTGTTCGGACAGGATCTGTCGGTGCTCTCCACCGACGCCCGATCGCAGTACGAGCGGCGCTTTGGCGTGCTGTTCCAGCAGGGCGCGCTGTTCTCGTCGCTGACCGTGCTGGAAAACATCGCCCTGCCCCTGACCGAATACGGCGGGCTCGATGCCAACGAGGCGCGCGGTGTCTCGGCCATGAAACTGGCGCTGGCCGGCCTGCCTATCGCAGCCGGCGACAAATATCCTGCAGAACTGTCGGGTGGCATGATCAAGCGCGCCGCGCTGGCCCGTGCGCTGGCGCTGGATCCGGACATCCTGTTCCTGGACGAACCGACCGCCGGCCTCGACCCCATCAGCGCGGCCGCCTTCGACCGCCTGATCCTGACCCTGCGCGATGCGCTGGGCCTGACCGTGTTCCTGGTCACCCATGACCTGGACACCCTCTATGCCATCTGCGACCGCGTGGCCGTCCTCTCGGCCAAACGCGTGCTGGTGGCCGACCGCATCGAGGCCGTGGCGGCCTTCGATGATCCGTGGATACAGCAATACTTCCAGGGCCCGCGCGGACGGGCCGCCAGCCAGGCCGCACTGCGCGCTTCGGCCACCCCAACGCATCAAGGAAACGCCTAATGGAAACGCGTGCCCATCACGTCCTCATCGGACTCTTCACGATCCTGGTCGCCCTGGCGGCACTGGTGTTCTGCCTGTGGCTGACCAAGGTCGGCCAGGACCGCGACGTCGACTACTACACGGTCATCTTCAACGAGGCGGTCAGCGGACTCTCGCGTGGCAGTCCCGTGCAGTACAGCGGCATCAAGGTGGGCGACGTGGTCGGCCTGAGCCTGGACCCGGCCGACCCGCGCAAGGTGCGCGCCCGCATCCGCGTGACCGGCAAGGCCCCCATCAAGGAAGACACCGGCGCCAAGCTGGCCCTGGCCGGCATCACCGGTACCGCACTGATCCAGCTGACCAATGGCTCGCCGCAGAGCCCGCGGCTGGAATCCAAGGACGGCAATGACCCCATCATCATCGCCTCGCCCTCGCCGCTGACTTCCTTGCTTTCCAACGGCGAAGACCTGCTCTCCAACGTCAACGAGGTGCTGCTCAATGCCAAGCAGTTTCTCGCCCCCGAAAATGCCCGGCGCCTGAACCAGACCCTGGCGCACCTCGAACAACTGACCGATACCCTGGCCAACCAGCGCGGCAATGTCGGCACGGCCATGCAGGAACTGGCTGCCGCTGCGCGCCAGGCCAACCTGGCCATGCAGTCAGCCAACCAGTTGCTGGCCACGCGCGGCAATGACGCCATGGGCAACCTGCAGCAGGCCATGCGTTCGCTGGCCGCCAGCAGCCAGCAGATCGAGAAGCTGATCCAGCAGAACCAGGCGGCGCTCAACAACGGCGCCCAGGGGGTGGCCGAGATCGGCCCGGCCATCACCGAGCTGCGCACTACCCTGGCCTCGGTGCGGGCCATCAGCCGCAAGCTGGAAAGCAATCCCGGCGCTTACCTGCTGGGCCAAGACAATCTCCAGGAATTCAACCCATGATGACCCCGCTCCTGCGCTCCGCCCTGGTGGCCGCCAGCCTGGCCCTGACGGCGTGTTCGATCCTGCCCAAGGCCGATCCGCTGGCGGTCTATCGACTGCCGCCGCTGGCTTCAGCGAGTGCGCCCGTGGCCGGCAGCCCGTACCGCGCACTGCGCATCGCCACGCCGGCGGCCAGCCGCAGCATCGACAGCGAACGCATCCTGGTGCTGCCCGAAGGCGACGTGGTCAAGTCCTATGGCGGCGTGCGCTGGAGCGATCCGGCGCCGCAACTGCTGCGCGACCGCTTGCTGGATGCCTTCCAGGCCGATGGACGCTTCCCGCGCCTGTCCGGCGACAACGCCAACATCGCTGCCGAGGTCGAGCTCAATGGGGCGCTGCTGGCCTTCCAGACCGAGTATCGCAATGGCCAGCCCAAGGTGGTGATCGTCTATGACGCCCGCCTGGTCGACACCTCCACCCGCCAGCAACTGGCTGCGCGCCGCTTTGCGGTGGTGGAATCGGTGGACGGCGGCAAGGTGCCGGAAGTGGTCAGCGCCTTTGGCAGCGCCTCGGCGCGGCTGTCGGGCGAAGTCGTGGCGTGGGCTGCCACGGTGCGATGAACGAATTTCCTTAACCCGCCATTATCCGAACGTAGCATGGGCAAGTGCGCTCGCCTGTGGCAGTCTGGACGGTATTTTTCTTGCAAATCGGAAGGCAGCCATGGACAAGTTGCAAGCGATGGAAACCTTTGTCGCCGTGGTCGAAAGCGGCAGCTTCGTGGCCGCCGTGGATGTGACCGGCCAGTCCAAGCCGGCGGTCTCGCGCCAGGTCTCGGAGCTGGAACAATTTCTGGGCATCCGCCTGCTCCACCGCACCACGCGGCGGCTCTCGCTGACCGATGAAGGCCGCGTCTACTTCACGCGCTGCAAGGAACTGCTGGAATCGATCCAGGATGTGGAGAGCGAAGTCGGGCTCAATTCCGACCAGGCCTGCGGGCGGCTGCGCATCGGTGCGCCGCAGGATTTCGGGGTCGAGCAACTGGCGCCGCTATGGGGCAAGTTCACCGAACAGAATCCGCTGATCACGCTCAACATCACCCTGTCGGACCGTACCATCGACCTGCTTGAAGAAGGTTTCGACATGGCCATCCGCATCAGCGCCCTGGGCGACAGCCGCATGGTGGCGCGGCCCCTGGCACCGGTGCGCATGATCGCCTGCGCCTCGCCGGCCTTCCTGGAGCGGCACGGAACGCCGGTGAGTCCGGCGGAGCTGCGCGATTTCCCCTTCATTTCCTACAGCTATCGCAACGGCGGCGACGAGTGGCATTTCAAGCACGTGCACGGCGACACCTGCCAGGTGCGCGTGCGCTCCACCGTCTACGTCAACAACGGCGCTACTTGCCGGGCCATGGCCATTGCCGGCCAGGGCATCGCGATCCAGCCGGACTTCATCGTCAATGCGGCGATCCAGTCCGGTGAACTGGTGGAATTGTTCGAGGGCTGGAGCACCGGCGAGCAGCTGATGGTGCACACCCTCTACCCGACCCGCACCCACCTGCCGCCCAAGGTGCAGCGCATGCGTGATTTCCTGGTGGAGCAGTTCAAGGTACCGCCGTGGTGCCCGAAGCCCGCCGCGTAAATCATTTAGCTTATTCTCAGTTTCCGGTCCAGCGCAGCAACAGCGGCATGAGCACCGGGACCAGCACGGCGGTGAAGACGCCATTGAGACCCATGCCCAGTCCGGCGAAGGCGCCCATCTCGGCGCTGACCTGCAGCGCACGCGCCGTGCCGATGCCATGCGAGGCCACGCCCAGGGCGAAGCCGCGCACGGGATGGCTTTCAATGCGCAGGAAGTTCAGCACGTAGCGCGCCAGCACCGCGCCCAGGATGCCGGTGCAGATCACCAGCACGGCGGTCAGCGAGGGCAGGCCGCCGAAGCGTTCCGCGATGGCCATCGCAATGGGGGTGGTGGCCGACTTGGGCGCCATGGAGATGAGGATGTCGCGCGAAGCCCCCATCGCATAGGCGATGCCAACGGCCGAGACCACGGCCGTCACCGACCCTGCGGCCAGCCCCAGCATCAGCGGCAGCACTGCCCGGCGGAAGTTGTGCCACTGCTTGTAGAGCGGCATGGCCAGGGCGACCGTGGCCGGGCCGAGCATGAAGTGGACGAATTGCGCCCCCTCGAAATAGGTCTTGTAGGGGGTGTGCGTGAGGGCGAGGATGCTGACCACGATGGCAATGGCAATCAACACCGGATTGGCCAGCGGGTGGTAGCCCAGGCGGCGATACACCCACAATGCGAAGAGATAGGCCACCAGCGTGGTCGTCAGGCCCAGCAGCGGAGAAGCCGCCAGATAGACCCAGACATCGGTGAGGCGTGCCAGGCCGTGCATCAGTGCGACTCCTCATCGTCAGGTGCCTGCCGTGCGCTGGTAAAGCGCTTCATCGCCGCATTGGTCACCAGCGCAGCGACGGCGATGGCCAGCACCGTGCTCACCACCAGCGCCACCACGATGGCCGGAAGATCGCCCTTGAGCTGGCCGGCCGCGGCGATCACGCCCACCCCGGCCGGCACGAACAGCAGGGACAGGTGCTGCAGGATGCCCCAGGAGGTCGGCTCCATCATCTGCGCCAGGCGTGGTGAACGGAGAAAGGCGATCAGCAACAGCAGCATGCCGATCACCGGACCGGGAATGGGCAGGCCCAGCAATTGCGCGGCGCCTTCGCCCAGGCATTGGAAGACCAGCAGGATGGCTAAGGGGGTGAGATTCATGGGCAGCCTGGAAAGCTTGAAACGGTGTGATGGATAAAAAATGTGAGGAAAGCATACTGATTTGATGACATTGCTGCCGGACCGGGCAATCTGCGCGAGCATCCGTCTCTTTCCCCCACAAGGAGCGTCATCATGCGTCCACGTGCACCCAAGAATACTGTCCTTTATGCGAAGCGCCTAGCTTACTATCGCTTGCTGGAAAATCAGCACCGGTACCAATCGGTGGCTGAAGATGTACATGTCGGACTGGACGATGTTGCCGCCGGCAAGTTCAGCGACGCGCGTCGCACCATCATCGATCTAAAGCGCCGCCACGCTGCCAGGACAGCAAGTTCAGACGCACAGCGCTCCCCCCGCCATCAGATAGGAGCGCTTGCCCAGGCGCAACACTGAGATTGTGAGAGGCCTGCCTCACCCTTGTCCGCCTGCCCGCAAGAACCAAATTCCCTCTCTCCCTGTCCCACCTCCCAGGCTGCCCGCCACCATCCGGCAGCCTGCCCACGGGCCCTGCGTGGCGCTGACGCCAACAACAACTCAACTACAGCGCACCGGCGGCCGCCCCTCCTCATTTTGATTCAGTCCGCGCACGCGGCCTGCACTGGAGCATCATGGATTACGCTACCCCCAGCCATCCCCTGAAGGTGCTATCGATTTTCGGCACCCGTCCCGAAGCCATCAAGATGGCCCCCTTGGTCAAGGCCCTCGACGCCGAGCCCGCCATCGACTCCATCGTCTGCGCCACCGGCCAGCACAAGCAGATGCTGGCGCAGGTGCTCGACCTGTTCGCCATCCAGGCCGACCACAACCTCGATGTCATGGTGCCGGACCAGACGCTCAACGGCTTGTCCTCGCGCCTCTTCGCGGCCATCGACCAGCTGCTGGAGCAGACCCGGCCCGACCGCGTGCTGGTCCACGGCGACACCACCACCGCCATGGTGGCGGCCATGGCGGCCTTCCACCGCCGCATCCCGGTCGGCCATGTAGAGGCCGGCCTGCGCACGCATGACATGAACCAGCCCTGGCCGGAAGAAATGAACCGCCGCACCATCGATGTGGTGAGCGACCTGATGTTCGCCCCCACGGCGCAATCACGCCGCAATCTCGAAGCAGAAAACCTGCAAGGCCAGATCGTGGTCACCGGCAACACCGTCATCGATGCCCTGCAGATGACAGTGGCCCGCATCGATGCCGATGCCGCCCTGCGCGCAGCGCTGGATGCGGCGCTACCGCCCTTGCTGCCGCAGCGCCGGCTGCTGCTGGTCACGGGCCATCGGCGCGAGAACTTCGGCAGCGGTTTCCTGCAGATCTGCCGCGCACTGGCCCAGCTGGCGCAGCGCGATGACCTGCAGATCGTCTATCCCGTGCACCTCAATCCCAACGTGCGCGGCCCCGTCATGCAAGAGCTCTCGGGACTGCCCCACCTGCACCTCATCGAGCCGCTGGACTACCTGCAATTCGTGCGCCTGATGCAGCGCGCCCACGTGATCCTGACCGATTCTGGCGGCGTGCAAGAGGAAGCGCCTGCATTGGGCAAGCCGGTGCTGGTCATGCGCGACGTGACCGAACGGCCCGAAGCGGTCGCTGCCGGGACCGTCCAGCTGGTCGGCACCGATACCGGTCGCATCGTCGATACGGTGGCGACCCTGCAGAGCGAAGAGCGTCTCTGGCGCAGCTTTGCGCGCAAGCACAATCCTTATGGCGACGGGCAAGCCTGTGCGCGCATTGTCGATGCCATCCTGGGGCGCTCTTTCCTGCCCTTTGCGGCCTGACTCATCCATTCGCATGGCATGAGCGGCGAGACGCTGCGACCCGGATCGTTCTGGTGTTTACTTAGTTTTCCTGACGATCCGGCCGCGTAGTAAACCGGCCGCGACAAACTATTTTCACCATTTTTTTCTGGTGCAGGGGATGTAGGCAATCCTCACAAATCCCTGTCAGTGTTGCATTACCTCGATATTTCTCCTCAGCGGAAATGATTGGAAACCAATTCCTCCCCTTTCGACCATGGCAGCCGACGGAGAAATGAAACCCGTTGATTTACTTAGTTTTCATCGCCATCGCCTTCCTCCAAAAAACTCACCAGAAAATGGACGCAAGGAAAGTACACACCCGATGCAAGGTGCAAAAACTGATGGCGATCATGCAACCAAATCCGATCCGCCTCGCTCCTAATCCCACGCAACCGAGCCACGCAACCGAGCAACAAACAATTCAACGAAAAACGCCACAAGGTCCGGACACGCGGACCGATGGCCCCTCTTGCGACAGGAAACTGATGATTGCACGCCACCACACCCAGCCGCCGGCTGCGCACCGCCTGCGCCTGCCTGCGGGACCAGCGCTGTTCATGGCGCTGGCCGCCACTGTATTTGCCACCGCCTACTCGCCGGCTTTGCTGGCCGCCCCCATCGGTAGCACGTCCGCCGCCGACGCCTTTCGCAAATTGAGCGAAGACACCTGGATCGAGCGCCGCGAGACCCTGGCTTCGCTGGGCATCACAACGCCGCTGGTGCTGGCTTCCAACGACAGCAGCCGCGAACTCTATCTGCCGGTCCCGGCCAACGTGCCGCTGGCCGATGCCAGCCTGAAACTCGATGCCAGGTATCTGCGTGCCGATGGCGGCCGGACCACGATGGTCCTGGCCATCGACACCTATCCCGTTGCCGCCCGCGCCATGACGGCCGACCAGGGCGATGCCAGCCTGTCCCTGGGCATCGACGGCGCAGCGCGCGCCAATGGATTCGTGCGGCTGGGCGTGAACTGGACCACCATGCTTTCCGGCCTCTCGCAGTGCGCCGATCCGCGCACGCCCGGCAATGTGCTGCGGGTGGACCCGGACTCCTCCTTCAGCTATCGCTACGACAGCCGCGCCATCGGCGACCTGCGCACCGCCTGGGGTGCCCTGCCGGCGCTGACTTCCATCATGGTGGCAGGACGCCAGCTGGACGCGCAGAGCTACGACAGCGCCTGGCGTATCGGCGTGGCGCTGGAGCGCGCGGGCAAGCACAGCACGGTCACCGTCCTGCCGCGCGTGGGTGACGTGATCGATCTGAGCCGCCTGAAAGTCCCGGAAGGTCTGCGCGGCATCGCCGCCTTTGCCGCCCTCCAGGGCAGCGGCCAGCACACCCTCAAGGATGCGGCCGAAGTCGGCGCACTGCTGGCCCTGGGCCAGAACCTGGCAGGTGCCGACATCCTGGTGGCGGATGCCGCACTGCTCTCCGGCATCGATGGCGCCATGAACGCCCTGCAGCAGCAGGTGCAAGCCACGGCGCCCGAGGCCATGCCCGCCTTCAGCACCTGGCGCGCCCGCGTGCAGCCGCAATCCACTGGCTTGCAGCCGGGCGAATTGAAGTTGGCTTCCGCCTTCGGCCATCCGGTCATCCTGGCCGGCCCGCAAGCTGGGCCGGCCTTTGCCCAGATGTTCGACCGCTACTGGCGCAACATCAGCGGCGCCGCTTCGCTGGTGGCGCGCACGGCCCACAAGCCGGTGACGGGTGAAGATTTCATCCTCCTGAAAAACTTGGGCGGTGCGCCAGGCAGCATCGACGTGCTCAGCCGCGCCGACTGGAATGCTTCCTTCGATATCGCCGAAGTCGCCAGCGACGGGCGCCTGCCGTCCGAGCTGGTGCTGGACGTCTCGGCCGCACCCGGCGCAACCCGCACGCCTCCTGTGGCCTCGGTGTTCCTCAACGACGTGCTGCTGGGCGCCCGCAGCCTCCAGGCCAACGGCCAGCGCGAGCGCATCATCGCGCGCATTCCGCCGGGCGCGCTGGCAGCGCAGAACCAGTTGCGCGTGTCCTTCGTGCGCCAGCCCTCCAGCGACAACTGCCGCGAAACGCCACAAGCCTTCCCGGTGGCCGTGCTGGGCTCCAGCCACCTCAAGCTGGACAAGGCCCACGACGACGCCAACTTCACCGGCATGATCCGCCGCTTCGCCGCCGGCGCGCAGTTGCTGGTGCCACGCAGCTACCTGGCGGACGTGCCGGCCAGCCTGCAGCGCGTCATCATGGTGGCCTCCAGCACCGGCCTGCCGGCCGACCGTGCCCGCATGAGCGTGGTGGACGATGGCAAGGAGGCCGCCCCCGACGGCAGCTTCCTGGCGTTTGACCTGCCCCTCAAGGCGTCGCAAGGTCTCGTTCAGGTCAAGGGCAATACGCTGGTGATGAATGACAGCAGCGCCAAGCCCATGCTCGACGTCACCGGTTTCGACCGGCTCGGCATCCTGGAAGTGGCCAAGACCAATGGCCAGCAAGGTGTGGTCTGGCACAGCGTGGGCAAAGAACGTCCGCTGGTGGCCAAACCCTTCGCGCTGTCGTCCGGCAATGTGGCCGCCGTGGCCTCGACGGGACTGCTGGCCGAGATCGACACCAACGACGCCAGCGGGCGCGATGCCGTGCAGGATGCGCCCTCGCTGACCATCCCGGACATCCTCTGGTGGGTGGTGCCGCTGACCATCATCGGCTTGTTCCTGCTGTTGCTGATCCTGGCCAGCCGCACCCGCCGCCGTCGCCTCGCCGAGCAGGAAGCCCGGCGCAAGCAGGCCCAGACACCGCCGCGCGACGCCGGCCAGGAGTGAGGACGACGCATGTTCACCACTGCCAATGCCACGGCCCAGCTCAATTTCCTGTTCGCCAATTACTACGCGGCGCTGGAGATCGCCGCAGCCGTGGTGGCCCTGCTGATCCTGCTCTCGGCGCTGGATGACCTGTTCTTCGACCTGTGGTACTGGTCGCGCCGGCTGTGGCGCAAATTCACCATCGAACGCGTGCGCACGCCGCTGACGGTGGAGCAGCTGCGCCAGCGCGACGAGCAGCCCATCGCCATCATGGTGCCGGCCTGGATGGAAGCGGACGTCATCGCCCAGATGATCGAGGACATGGTGGCCGTGCTGGACTACCGGCACTACCACATCTTCGTGGGGACCTATGTCAACGACCGCGACACCATTGCCGAAGTCGAACGCATGCGCGTGCGCTACAAGCAGTTGCACCGCGTGGAAGTGCCGCACGCCGGCCCGACCTGCAAGGCCGATTGCCTGAACTGGGTGGTCAAGACCATCTTCGCCAGCGAAACCGCGCTGGGCCTGCAGTTCGCAGGCGTGGTCCTGCACGACAGTGAAGACGTACTGCACCCTCTGGAACTGAAGTTCTTCAACTACCTGCTGCCGCGCAAGGACATGATCCAGCTGCCGGTGGCCTCGCTGGAGCGCGAATGGTTCGAGTTGGTGGCCGGCACCTACATGGACGAGTTCGCCGAAAGCCATGCCAAGGACATGATGGTGCGCGAGAGCGTGGCGGGCCTGGTGCCCTCGGCGGGCGTGGGTACCTGTTTCTCGCGCAAGGCCTTGCACGGTTTGATGCAGGCCTCGGACGGCGAGCCCTTCAACATCGCCAGCCTGACCGAGGATTACGAGGTCGGCACCAAGCTCTCGCAGATGGGCATGCAGACCATCTTTGCACGCTTCCCGGTGAAGTTCACGGTGCGGCGCAAACCCTGGTTCTTCGGCAAGCGCGAGCAGGTGGCTGAAAGCACATTGGAAATGCCGCTGGCCGTGCGCGAGTACTTCCCCGATACCTTCACCCAGGCCTATCGCCAGAAGGCGCGCTGGGTCATCGGCATCGGCCTGCAGAGCTGGGAGCAGATGGAGTGGCGCGGCTCGCTGGCAGCGCGCTACCTGCTGCTGCATGACCGCAAGGGCGTCATCACGGCCTTCGTCAGCATGCTGGGCTATGTGCTGGCACTGCAGTTCATCCTGTTTTCGGCGGCCACCACCTTCCAGTGGTGGGACGTGTTCTACCCGCCCCTGCTGGCCGGTGACGGCTGGTGGCGTACCGTGCTCACGCTCAATGCGCTGGCCATGCTCAATCGTGCCGCGCACCGCTTCTATTTCACCACCGAGCTGTATGGCTGGCGCCATGGACTCATGGCCTTACCGCGCATGGTGGTGGCCAATTTCGTCAACTTCATGGCGGTGGCGCGGGCGTGGCGGCTGTTCCTGCTGTACCTGTTCGCCGGCCGCGCCCTGGCCTGGGACAAGACCATGCACGACTTTCCCACGGACGGCGCTGCCAGCCGCGTGCGCTTGCGCCTGGGCGACCTGCTGCGTACCTGGCAGGCGGTCGATGAAGCCACGCTCACACTGGCGCTGGAAGAACAGCGCCGCACGCAATTGCCGCTGGGGAGCGTCATGGTCAGCCACGGCTGGCTGGACGAAGAAACCCTGGCCGAAGCGCTGGCCTACCAGGAACGGCTGCCGCGCGTCAGCCTCACGCGGGAACGCGTGCAGCGCCACGCGGGCGAATTGCCGGTGGAAGTGTGTACCCGCCTGCGCACCCTCTACCTCGGGCCCGGCAGGGACGGCCAGCCCGACCAGGGCATGGCGCGCGTGGCCGTGGCCAGCGCACTGACCGACGCTGCGCGGACCGAACTGGAAAGCGTGCTGGGCCGCGCGCCCTTTGCCATGGTGGCGCGCGAATCCGAGATCGCCGCCGGACTGCGCCTGCTGCGCGGCCAGGACAATGCCTTCGATCCCGAGCGCACCGAGGCCCGCGTGCCCTTGCTGGGCGACCTGCTGATCGCCAGCGGACTGCTGTCGCGCCCGGTCTTCGATGCGGCCATGCAGCGCTATCGGCCTGACCTTCATGGCCGCATCGGCGACTACCTGGTCAACGAGTCCGTGATCTCGCGCGAGGCCATCGAAGAGGCCGTGCGGCGCCAGCGCGACTGGCTGGCGCAAGGTGGCCAGCCGGCGTGAGCCGGGCGCTCATCACCACAACAAGAACAGACGATGATGAACAAGACTTTCAACTTGCTGCTCCTGCTGCTGGCCGTCAGCACGGCCGGATCGGCGCAAGCGCAAACGGCAGTGGTCGAACTGCCGCTGTCGGGCCCCGCCTATCGCCTGGCCCAGCAGGCCTATGCCTCGGCCGCGCACGGCGCCTACGGCCAGGCGCAGGCGCAATTGCAGGAAGCCATCCGCCTGCGACCGGATTCCATGGCCTTGCGCCGCCAATTGCGCGAACTGCGCGCACAACAACGCGACGGCATGAGCGCCCGGCGCGGCAGTGCACGCGACCCTGGCTACGCCGCAGCGGCAGCGGCCTACCGCGCCTACGATGGCAAGCGCTACGACCAGGCCGTCACGCTGGCACGCCAGGCCGTGGCGGCCGCCCCGCACAATCCGGCGTACTGGCTGCTGCTGGGCAATGCGCTTATCGAGACTCATGACTACGACCGTGCCAGCGAAGTACTGGCCCAAGGCGCGGACAACACCAGCGACCAGCGCCCGCTGCTGCGCCGCCAGCTCGAACTGCAACGCGAACGCGCCGCCATGGCCGCAGCCGAAGTCTTCCGTGCACAGGCCGACAACGAGGGGGAGGCCGAGCTGGAGGCAGCACGCCGGGCCGTGGCGCTGGCACCGCAGGAAATGGAATATCGCCTGATGCTGGTGGTCGCCCTGCTGCACAACGAGCAGATCGCAGAGGCCGAACGCGCCGCCGACCAAGCCCACGCCATGGACGAACGCCAGCCCGGCCCGCTGCTGCTGCGCGCCTACGCTCGCGTGCGCCTCGGCCAGGCCGATGCCGCGCACGCCGATTTCATCCTGGCAAACCGCTTGGCCACCAGTGACGGCAGCCCCGTTGAACAGCGCGATGCACGACTGCTGCAGGCCGATGCCGAACGGGTCCTGCAACAGCCTCAGGCAGCACACGGTGCCGAAAAGCGCAACCAGCCCGTATCGTCCCGCCAGTTCCCCGTGCCAGCACTGGATTGCAGCCGCGCTGGTGCAGAAAACGTCAATCCCTGCCACGTGACGCCTGGCGCGCAAGCGCGCGATGCCGGCTTCGATGCCGCCACGCGTGGCTACCAGGCAATGCAGCAGCAACAGTACACACAGGCGGCGCAGGCCGCGACCGAGGCGGTGGCGCGGTCGCCGCAGAATGCCCAATACCGGCTGCTGCAGATCGACGCCCTGCAAGCCGATGGCCAGGATCAGCAAGCCGTGGAGGCCATCGGCGCCACGCTGCAGGCGCAAGGAGCGGACAGTGCGCTGCTGGCAAGGCGCGCTGCCTTGCGCGCACGACTGGGAGACAGCGCGGGTGCCCGCGCCGATGGTGAGGCGGCCTTGGCGCAAGGCGGCTTGCCGGTCGAGACCGAGATCATGCTGCTGGCCCGCACCGGTCATCCGCGCCAAGCCCGCGAGCGCTTCCTCGCCGCCCGTGACGGCGGCGCGCTCGATGCGCTGGACGATCTGCAGTTGGCCTATCTGGCCGCGCAAACAGGCGATGCAGCGGGTGCGCGCGATGCTTTCCAGCGAGCTGATACGCGCGGCGCCCTGCCCGCACGCGCCCTCACTGACGCCGGCTACGCGGCCGTGCAGGCAGGGGACGACGAGACCGCGCTGGCCTGGTTCAAACGCAGCCTAGACAATAGCGCCGACGCCGGGCATCTGCCGCAAACGCCGCAACAGCGTTTCGACACCCGCCGCAGCATCGCGACCATCGACCGCAGTGGCGGTTTCATCGCCTCGCTCACGCGCAGCGGTGGTGGGCCCAGTGCCGGCAATCGCGGACGCCCCGGCGCCTCGGCTGCCGACAGTACGTTGCAGGCGGGAGCGGAGGCGTACTGGCGGCCCTTCGGCTACCAGGGCGGGCGTCCGGTGGAAGTATTCGGCCGCGTCTTCCAGACACTCGATGACCAATCCGGGGGCGCTACCGGTACGCAGACCGCGCAGGCGACGGTGGGCGCACGCTGGAAACCGCTGGCCAGCCAGAACCTGGTGCTCTCGGTGGGCCGGCTGATCCCGCTGGGCAGCCAGTCCTCGGCCGACTGGCTGGTGCAGGCGGCCTATTCCGACGGCATCGGGACCGACCTGCGGGTGGACCGTCCACAGTGGTGGACCACGCAGTGGTATGGCGAAGTTGGCCACTACCTGCGCAATCCGCAGACCTACGGACTGGCGTCGGTGCAGGGCGGGCGCAGCTTCCGGCTCGATGGTCTCAGTGAGCAGCTGGTGCTGTTCCCGCACCTGAGCCTGAACGCCGACTTCAATTCGCTCAACAGCCATCGCAGCGCCATCGGCCTGGGGCCGGGCGTGAACCTGCGCTACTGGTTCCGGAGCGACCGCTACCATGCACCGCGCTCCACTGTGGACCTGTCGCTGCAGTATCGCTGGCGCATCGGTGGCGATGAACGGGCGCAGGGATTCTTCCTCAGTACCACGCTGTCCTACTGAGTTCTTCCGTTCGGATGGACTCTCGATGAAGCCTCTCACGCGCCCGGCCACCCTGCCCTCCCCCCTGCGCCGCAGCGTCCTGCTGGCCGGCGCATCGGCTTGCCTTCTGGCGGCCTGCGCCGGCTGCGACCTCGCGGCCCGGTCGCCGGTGGCCATCGAAGGCATCGTCTGGCAGCCCGACAATGCCACGGTAGAACCGCGCGGCCAGTGGCAGCGGCTGGGGGCGCGTGCGCTGCTGGTGCAATGGAGTGCGGTCGATGGGCAGGCCTTTGTTCCCGGCAGTGAATTGCCGTCCGTGCCGCGCCTGCCCGACTGGCAGCGCATTGCACGAGAACCGTGGGCACAGGAAGTGATCCTCGGGCTGGCAGGCCGCTTCGATGAAGCCGCCGCCCGCGCCGACCTGCCGCAATTGATTGCCCAATCGGCCCGGCTTGCGCGCCTGTCCACGCCCCTCAAGGTCAGCGGCTGGTACTTCCCGGTGGAGATCGATCCGACCTGGAGCCAAGCCGCGCAGTTGGGCCAGTTGCTGGCGCAATTGCCGCGCCCGCTGTGGATCAGCGTCTATGACAGCGCCAATGTGGGGCCGGAAGCACTGGCCGCAGGCTTGCTGACATGGCTGCCACCGGACGTGGGCGTGTTCTTCCAGGATGGGGTCGGGGTCTATGCCCGCGAGCCGCAAGTGGCACTGCACTACGTGCAGGTGCTGTCGCAGCGGCTGGGGCCGGCGCGGGTGCGCATCATCGCCGAGGCCTTCCGTCCGCAGCCCGGGGGCGGATTTCGCAGTGCCACCGTGGAGGAACTGACTCACCAATTGCAGCACTATCGCGGTTACCGGGTCTGGCTCTTCGACGGGCCGCATTACGTGACCGAAACGCTGGTGGAGGCACTGCGCCGTCCCTGAGCTGACGGGAGTCAGCCGCAGACATCGCGCCCCGTTACATCCCGTTACGTTTGTGAAGCATCTTCCCATGGTGCATGCAGGCAGAGGCGACCATCATCACGCCTTTGCCGCATCCGGCGCGCGTTCGTGGCCGCGCCATCGCTCTTCCATGGACATCGTCTACCTGCACAGCCCCATCACCTATTCCATCGCACGGCAATTGCTGCGCGAAGGAGAAGTGCGCGCGCCGCTGGTGGTATGCGGACGCGGCATGCAATGGGAGGGTCCCCACGTCAGCGTCACCGACGACGGCATCTGGGATCCGGCACGCACGGTGGCGTTTCTGGAGCAGATGGCCGCGGCCCTGCCTGCGAGCTTGACGCCCTTGCGCCTCTTCGTACCGCATACCGGCTACCTCGTGGGCAAGCTGTTGAAGCTGGCGACGGCGGTACAGACGGTGTGCTATCTGGAAGAAGGCAACACCTCCTGCAATGCGCTGCTGGCCAGACCGACCCACAATGCCATTGTCGACGCCACCGCGCTGCTGCACATGCTGCAAGCCAAACCCATGCTGATGCAGCGCCTGGGCCTCACACCGCAAGCCGTGCTGCAGGTCAATGCGATGCCCGCCATCTGGTTCGATGCGCAGAGCCCGAAATATGGCGGCGCCTACCGGGTCTCGCCGCAAGCCTTTCCAGGTCTGCCGCAGGTGCGCACGGTCAGCCTCGCGCCGCAAAGCGGCCTGGGCCTGGCGCAGCGCCACTGGCTGTGCTTCCTCCCCAACATCATCAACATGGTGGCGCGTTGCGGCCAGCACAGTGAAGAGGCCCAGCGCAACCTGCATGGCCTGATGAGTTCACTGCGCACCATACAGGCCCTGGTGGCCAGCCAGCATGCGCGGCTGGTCATGAAATTCCATCCCGTGGATGAGGCCAACCTCAATCCCCAGTTCAAGCAGCAGTTCTACGGTTTCGGCCTCAGCTACGCCAGTTTCGCCGCCCAGCAAGCCATTGATGCTCAGCTGGAACCTGCCCTGTTCGATTTCACCCGTTTCATCGTCATCAATGAATCGGCCGCCAGCCGTTATGTCGAACTGTTCCAGGGGCTGGACTTCCTGATTTCGCTGAACCTGTTCTGACAGGGCTGCACGCAAGGCTGTCTGCGCCTTGACGCTTTCTGCACCGAGGCTGACGTTTTCTGCACCATGGGCCGGGCACGGGCCTTCTACCATGGGCGCTCCTCAACCTTCACTGGAGCGCATGCATGTCTTCTTCCCGCCTTTCCGTGGCCGCACTGGCCCTGACGTTTTCTGCACTGTCGGCACAGGCCGCTGATTTCACCGTCTCCAGCCGCGACATCAAGGACGGCCAGGCCCTCTCCAACGCGGAAGTGTTCAACGGCTTCGGCTGCAGCGGCCTGAACCGCTCGCCACAGCTGTCCTGGTCCAACGCACCGGCCGGCACCAAGAGCTTCGCCGTGACCGTCTACGACCCCGATGCCCCCACCGGCAGTGGCTGGTGGCACTGGACCGTGTTCAACCTGCCGGCCTCCACCACCGGCCTGCCGGCCGGCATCAATGCGCAAGGCCACGGCCTGCCCGCAGGTGCAGTACAAGGCCGTACCGATTTCGGCAGCAACGGTTTCGGTGGCGCCTGCCCACCGGCCGGTGACAAGCCGCACCGCTATCAATTCGTCATTTGGGCACTGAACACCGAAAAATTGCCACTGGATGCGCAAGCCAGCGGTGCTATGCTCGGCTTCTTCCTCAACGGCGCGGCCCTCGGCCAGGCCCGCTTGACCGCTACCTACGGACGCTGATCCTGCATGCAAAGTGACATCGCCATCCTGCCCTTCGCCCATGGCACGGGCCCCACGCTGACCCGCATCCGCGCCCGCCACGAACAGCAGCTGCGCCAGGTCTTCATCGGCCTGGCCAGCATCTGCCACGTACGCCAGGGCAAGAAGCGCATGCAATGGGGCCATCGCCATCTGCTGTGCGGGCAGGATGTGCTGGTGCTCATCGCGGCCGGTACCCAGGTCAATGTCGCCAACCTGCCCAAGGGCGGGGAGTATGCGGCTGACATGGTGTCCCTGCCGCAGGCAGTGATCGAGCGCTTTCGCCTGCACTATCCCGGACAGGGCGTACAGGCGCGCGAGGCCAGCGCGGTCAGCAGCGTAGCGCAGGATGCCGATATCCAGCGCGCCTGGCGTTATCTGCAGGACTGCATCCGCGAAGAAGCGGCAGTCGAACTGCAATGCCAGGCGGCCGAAGGCCTGTTGCTGGCCCTCTGCCTGCGCGGCGCCATCGGCGGCCTGCTGCGCGAGCGCGGCGACGCCATCAGCCATCACATCGAACAGCACCTGCTGATGCTGCCGCCGGAAGAACGCAGCCTGGAGCGGGTAGCCGAAGCGTTTCATTGCAGCGTCTCGACCCTGCGCCGGCGCCTGGCGCGCGAGCAGACCGGCTTCCGGGAGCTGCTCGACAAGGTGCAACTGGGGCTGGCACTCGACCAGCTGCAAGCATCCTCCTTGCCCATCGCCGACATCGCCTCGGCCTGCGGCTATGACTCGCCCTCGCGCTTTGCGATGCGCTTTCGCCAGCATTACGGGATCAGTCCCAGCGAGCTGCGGCAAACCCTGCCCTGAGGGCGCGCACGCTGGCCGCCCTTCCACCGAAACGGCGCGATGGCCTGCGTGGCTCAACAACAAGCGCCGTCATCCGGGTACGAAAGCACCGACACGCGATTGAAACTGCGTCCGACTGCCCTCCTTCGGTGCAGGACCTAGTATGTCTCCAACGGCTCGCGATGGCGGGACGCCCCCACAACAACCCAAGGAGAACTCCATGTCCAAACCGACTTTGAAATTCCTCGGCACCGCCCTCGTGGTCGCCGCCTTCAGCACCGGCGCCTTCGCGCAGAATTCGGGTGCCAGCGGTGGCGCAGCAGGTTCGGGTGCCGCCGGCTCGGGCGCAACGGGTGCCACAGGCGGCCAGATGGCGCCCAACAACAGCGCCACCGATAGCGGCAGCTCTTCCTCCAACAAGAGCATGCGCAACCACAACAAGTCGGACAAGAGCAGCAGCCAGAAGTCCCGCTCCGGCAACAACCCCAACTCCACTGACATGAAGGGCGGTCCGCTGGGGACTTCGCCCGGCGGCAATGGCGGCCCTGGCGGTGGCTCGGGTGGTGCCGGCGGCACCGGCGCAGGCGCGGGTGGTGCAGCTGGCGGCAGCGGTACCGGCGGTGCCGGAGGCGCTGGCGGTTCGGGTTCCTGATCCATGGCTGCGCACCGCGCGTGCGCAGCCCACTTTCTTTCCAAGTAGTTGATGTCTCCGTTGTTCCTGTTGTTTCCTGTTGTTTCCTGTTGTTTGATGCTTGAGCGCAGCATGGCGCAGCGTTTGCCTCCCGCCATGCCTGATTTGCCCCGTCGATGTTGACGGGGCTTTTTTATGCGCGTGGCGCGGGGTATGCATCGAGGATGAAAAAAGCGATGGACCGCAAGGTTACAATGACGCCCTCGCTCACTGCATCTGTCTCCCATGACCGACCACCTGGAAATTTTTTACCGCCTGCTCTTTGCCATGCTCATCGGCTGCGTCATCGGCATCGACCGCAACCTGCGCGGCAAACCGACCGGCATGAAAACCCTGGGCCTGGTGGCGCTGGGCGCGGCTTTGGTCACCATGGCCGCCATGGACTTCTCGCTGGAATCCGACACGCACAGCCGCGATGCGGTCAGCCGCGCCATCCAGGGCGTGATTACCGGCATCGGCTTCCTGGGTGCCGGGGTCATCATCCATGAACAGCGCAGCGAGAAGGTACGCGGCCTGACCACGGCGGCCTCGATCTGGGTCACCGCTGCAGTGGGTATCGTCTGCGGGGCCGGCTGGTGGCGCGTGGCGCTCATTGCGACGGGCCTGATCCTGGCGCTCTTCGTGGTCGGAAGGCCGCTGGAGCACTTCCTGCATCGCCAGTGGCTGCGCAAGACCGACGACGAACGCGCCGACATCAGCGCGCGCGAAGAAGACTGACGCGTGCGCCGATGAAGACGGTTTTCCTCTACCTCTGCACGGCCCTGGCCGAAATCATCGGCTGCTATCTCCCTTATCTCTGGCTCAAGCAGGACCGCAGCGCCTGGCTGCTGCTGCCGGCCGCCGCCAGCCTGGCCCTGTTCGCCTGGCTGCTGACGCTGCATGAGGCCGCTTCCGGGCGCGTCTATGCGGCCTATGGCGGGGTCTACATCGCCGTGGCCATGCTGTGGCTGTGGGCCGTGGACGGCGTGCGGCCTTCCGCCTGGGATTGTGCCGGCGTGGCCGTGGCGCTGGCGGGCATGACGCTCATTGCCTTCCAGCCCAGATAGCACGTACCGACTTCCCCGATTGCCCCGAACAAACCGAGCACAGGAGCCCGACACCGATGAAGACGCCGCCCGTGAAACGCCGCCCGCTTCTCTCTGCGACACTGAATAGCGCACTGTTGGTGTTGATGGGCCTGTCCATGCTCCTGCTGGTCCCGCTCAAGAGCAGCGCCCAGGAGGTGCGCCAGCGTCTGGGCGCGAGCGATCACGGCAGCGTTTCCTTCCTGTCGGCCAATCGCCGCACGACGTTCGGCCAGGTGTACCAGAAGACCGTCACCTTCGATGAAACCATCAGCGCCAACCTGCGCTTCCCCCGCCAGCCGCCGCCTGGCAGGCTGCCGGCGGTGGTCATCATGCATTCCAGCGCGGGGGTATCGGCGGCAGAAGAGGACTGGAGCAACTTCTTCAACGACATGGGGCTGGCCACGCTGGTGGTCGATTCCTTCACGCCGCGCCAGATCCAGCGCTCGGTCGAAGACCAGAACGTGCTCAACGTTGCAGCCTCGGCCATGGATGCGTTGAAGGCGCTCGAACTGCTGGCCACCCATCCGGCCATTGACCCGGCCCGCATCGCCGTCATCGGTTTCAGCCGTGGCGGGGGCGCCGGGCTGCATGCCAGCTTTGAACGGGTGCGCCAGGCGGCCATCGCAGACGATACCCGCTTTGCGATCCACCTCTTGTTTTATCCCAGCTGTTCCGAATTTGCGCGCACCACCGGCGCCCCGCTGCATCTCTTCATGGGCAGCGAGGATGCCTACAACTCGGTGGAAAAATGCCGCTTCAATGTTGAGCAACTCCAGCGACTGGGCGCCAAGGTCGAGCTGACCGTCTACGACGGGGCCAAGCACGGCTTCGACACCTCCATGCCCGCCAACGTCTGGGTGCCGCTGGGCACCAGCGCCCTGGACTGCCCCATCGGCTCGATGAACCTCGATACCGGCAAAGCCCTCATGCAAGACGGGCGCACCCTCCCCGCGCCGGATTTCATCAAGCTGCGCAGCGGCTGCATCCGCCGAGGATTTGCCGTCGGCGGCCATCCACGCTACCGCGAACAGTCGCGCGAGGCGGTCAAGAAGTTGCTGCAGGAACAGTTTGGCCTGTAACGGGCGGGCCAGTGCCCCATCCCGGGCCGCCTGCACTGCCACGATGCACTGCACCACGAATGCGCAGACCGCACCCGGATACATCACGCAATGATATATATCGGTGATCCGGCACGGCGCCAATGCCGTGCCGGATCTCCCCTGTCTGCCCGCAACACCGCTCCCCTGCTGCCTCCCCGCCAAAACCCTGCGGCTGGCACGGCCTTTGCTCAATGTCCGTCAGGATCAAGGACGATCCACCACTTTGATGCCGATCTAACGATGGATCTGCAATGCATACGGACAATGGCGTCCGCTTGAAACGAGGCAAGGCCTCGGATTCGAGCGGGCGCCTTTTTGTTTTTACGGGACCCCGACATGAGCAAATCCAATCGTATCGCGCTGTTCTCCCTGGGCACGCCCCAGATGCGCGCCTTCCATCTGACCTGGATGGCCTTCTTCGTCTGCTTCTTCGCCTGGTTCGCCTGCGCGCCGCTGATGCCGGTCATCAAGGGCGAATTCCACCTCACCCCCGGCCAGATCGCCAACATCAACATCGCCGCCGTGGCCGTGACCATCCTGGTGCGCCTCATCATCGGCCCCATGTGTGACCGCTTCGGTCCGCGCAAGGCCTATACCGGGCTGCTGCTGGCCGGTGCCGTGCCGGTCATCGGCGTGGCCTTCGCGCAGAGCTACGAGAGCTTCCTGTTCTTCCGCCTGCTCATCGGTGCCGTCGGCGCCAGCTTCGTCATCACCCAGTACCACACCTCGGTCATGTTCGCCCCCAACGTGGTCGGCACGGCCAATGCGGCCACGGCCGGCTGGGGCAATGCGGGCGGCGGCGTGGCACAGGGCGTGATGCCCCTGCTGATGGCCGCCATGCTGATGCTGGGCGTTTCGCAAGGCTGGGGCTGGCGCGCGGCGCTGCTGGTGCCGGGCGCGCTGATGCTGGTGATGGCCGCGCTCTACTGGCGCTTTACCCAGGACTGCCCGGAAGGCAACTACGACGAACTGCGCGCGGCCGGCGTGACCATCGAAAGCGGCAAGCGCGGCGGCTGGGCCAGCTTCCGTGCTGCCGCCGCCAACTATCGCGTGTGGATGCTCTTCATCACCTACGGTGCCTGCTTCGGCGTGGAGATCTTCATCCACAACATCGCCGCCATCTACTACGTGGACCACTTCCAGCTCTCGCTGGAATCGGCCGGCATCGCTGCGGCCAGCTTCGGCCTGCTGGCGCTGTTTGCCCGCGCCTTGGGCGGCTACATCTCGGACAAGGTGGCCCTGCGTGGCGGCCTGAACCGCCGTGCCACCCTGCTCTTCGTGATGATGCTGGGCGAAGGCCTGGGCCTGTTGTGGTTCGCCCATGCCGGCAGCGTGGTGGCTGCCGTCGTCGCCATGCTGTGCTTCGGCCTCTTCACCCACATGGCCTGTGGCGCTACCTACGCGCTGGTGCCCTTCATCGACCGCAAGGCACTCGGCGGCGTGGCCGGCATCATCGGTGCCGGTGGCAACGTCGGTGCCGTGGCTGCGGGCTTCCTGATGAAGGGCCTGGGCAACACCCAGCAGACCCTGTCGATGCTGGGCGTGCTGGTGACCATTTCGGCACTGTGCGCAGTGGCCATCCGTTTCACCGCGTCGGACAAGAGCGGCGATGCCGTCCTGGCCGACAGCAAAGTTGCAGCCTGAGGAGAGCACCCATGAACATCATCGTCATCGGCCACGGCATGGTCGGCCACAAATTCCTGGAATGCCTGGCCGAGAGCGGCGCAGGCGACCTCAAGGTCACCATCCTCTGTGAAGAACCGCGCCCGGCCTACGACCGCGTGCACCTCTCCGAATTCTTTGCCGGCAAGAGCGCGGAAGATCTCTCGCTGGTGGCGCCCGGTTTCTTTGACGCCGGCCGCAGCCCGGTGCAGTTCGATCTCAAGCTCAATGCCAAGGCCCGGCACATCGACCTGGAACGCAAGCAGGTGGTGGTCAACGTGGCCGGCGCAGAAGAGACCTTGTCCTATGACAAACTGGTGCTGGCCACCGGCTCCTATCCCTTCGTGCCGACGGTGGCAGGCAACCAGCGCAAGGATTGCTTCGTCTATCGCACCATCGAAGACCTGGAAGCGATGCTGGAATGCGGCAGCCGTTCCAAGAGCGGCGTGGTCATCGGCGGCGGCCTGCTGGGCCTGGAATGCGCCAAGGCCCTGCGCGACCTGAAGCTGGAAACCCACGTGGTCGAATTCGCGCCGCGCTTGATGGCAGTACAGGTCGACGAAAGCGGTGGCCGCATCCTGCGCCAGAAGATCGAGGAACTGGGCGTGACCGCCCATACGCAAAAGAACACGGTCGAAATCGTCGATGGCAAGCAGCACACCCATCGCATGAATTTCGAAGACGGCTCGCACCTGGAAACCGACATGATCGTCTTCTCCGCCGGCATCCGCCCGCGTGACGAACTGGCGCGCCAGGCTGGCCTGAAGGTCGGTGACCGTGGCGGCATCGTCATCGACAACAGCTGCCTCACCTCGGACGCGGCCGTCTATGCCATCGGTGAATGCGCCCTGTGGAACGGCAAGATCTTCGGCCTGGTTGCCCCCGGCTACGACATGGCCCGCACTGCGGCCAAGCACCTGCTCTCGCACCGCGATGACGCCATCGAAGTGCCCGCCTTCAACGGCGCCGACATGAGCACCAAGTTGAAGCTCATGGGCGTGGACGTGGCCAGCATCGGCGATGCGCACGGCAAGGAAGCTGGCAGCCGCTCCTACCAGTTCACCGACGAACGCAAGCAGATCTACAAGAAGATCGTGGTCTCCGAATCGGGCAAGCACCTGCTGGGCGCGGTGATGGTGGGCGATGCCGCCGAATACGGCACGCTGCTGCAGATGATGCTCAACAAGATCGAGCTGCCGGAGTCGCCGGAATTCCTGATCCTGCCGCAATCCGACGGCAAGGCCAAACCCGGCCTGGGCGTGGATGCCCTGCCGGAATCGGCACAGATCTGCTCCTGCAACAATGTCTCCAAGGGCCAGCTGTGTGCGGCGGTCGCCTCGGGTGTCACCACGATTGGCGACCTGAAGGCTTGCACCAAGGCCGGCACCGCCTGCGGCGGCTGCGTGCCGCTGGTCACGCAGGTGATGAAGGCGGAGATGAAGAAGCAGGGCCTGGCCGTCAACAACCACGTCTGTGAACACTTCCCCTACTCGCGCCAGGAAATCCACCACCTGGTGCGCGTGGGCCAGATCAGGAGTTTCGATGAACTGCTGGCCAAGCACGGCAAGGGTCTGGGCTGCGATGTCTGCAAGCCGATGGTGGCCAATGTGCTGGCCTCGCTGTGGAACGACTTCGTGCTCAAGAAGGAACACGCCGGCCTGCAGGATTCCAACGACTACTTCCTCGGCAACATCCAGAAGGATGGCACCTACTCGGTGGTGCCGCGCATGGCCGGTGGCGAAGTCACGCCCGACGGCCTGATCGCGGTCGGCCAGATCGCCAAGAAATACGGCCTCTACACCAAGATCACCGGCGGCCAGCGCGTGGACCTGTTCGGTGCCCGCGTGGACCAGCTGCCGGACATCTGGGAAGAACTGATCGCCGCCGGTTTCGAGACTGGCCACGCCTACGGCAAGTCGCTGCGCACCGTCAAATCCTGCGTCGGCTCGACCTGGTGCCGTTATGGCGTGGGCGACAGCGTGGGCTTCGCCGTGCGGCTCGAAAACCGCTACAAGGGCCTGCGTTCGCCGCACAAGATCAAGTTCGGCGTCTCCGGCTGCACCCGTGAATGCGCCGAGGCGCAAGGCAAGGACGTGGGCATCATCGCCACCGACAAGGGCTGGAACCTGTACGTCTGCGGCAATGGCGGCATGAAGCCGCGCCATGCCGAACTGATCGCCTCCGACCTGGATGAAGAAACCCTGACCCGCTACGTGGACCGCTTCCTGATGTTCTACGTGCGCACGGCAGACCGGCTGCAGCGCACCAGCACCTGGCGCGAGAACCTCGAAGGCGGACTGGATTACCTCAAGAGCGTGGTCATCGATGACAAGCTGGGCATCGCCGCCGAGCTGGAAACCGAGATGCAGCGCGTGGTCGATACTTACCAGTGCGAATGGAAGAAGGCCGTCACCGATCCGGAAACGCGCAAGCGCTTCCGCCACTTCGTCAACAGCAAGGCGGCTGACGGCAACATCAAGTTCGTCGAGGAACGCGGGCAGATCCGTCCGGCCACGGTGGCCGAGAAGAAGCTGCTCGATATTCCGGTCGTCGTCGAGACCGTGTGAACATCAGGAAAAATCAGGAGCCCGGCATGCACAGCGACCAACAAATCAAGCACTGGACCCCCGTCTGCGAACTGGCCGAGATCGTCCCCAACACGGGCGTGGCCGCGCTGATCGGTGACCAGCAGGTAGCCATCTTCCACGTGATCGACCGCAGCCAGGGCGAGCCGCAGCCGCGCGTCTTCGCCATCGGCAACTACGACCCCAACGCCCAGGCCGCGGTGCTCTCGCGCGGGCTGGTGGGCAACCTGGGTGAACGCATCGTGGTGGCCTCGCCGATCTACAAGCATCACTTTGACCTCACCACCGGGCAATGCCTGGAAGAACCTGCCAATTCGGTACCCGCCTGGCCGGCGCGCATCGATGAAGGCAAAGTCTGGATCGGTGGCTGAGATGACCACCGCCAAGCCCTCGCTGGTGGTGGTCGGCAATGGCATGGCCGGCATGCGCACGGTCGAGGAATTGTTGAAGCTCGCACCGGATCTCTACGACATCACCGTCTTCGGTGCCGAGCCGCATGGCAACTACAACCGCATCATGCTCTCGCCGGTGCTGGCCGGTGACAAGAGCATCGATGACATCATGCTCAACCCGCGCGCCTGGTATGACGAACACGGCATCACCCTGCATGCGGGCGACCCGGTGGTGCAGGTCGACCGGCGCCAACGTACCGTCCACGCGCAATCCGGCCTGGCGGTGAAATACGACCGCCTGCTGCTGGCCACCGGCTCCACGCCTTTCATCATCCCGGTGCCGGGCCATCAACTGCCGGGCGTGATCGCCTTCCGCGACATCCAGGACGTGGACACCATGCTGCAAGCCGCACGCACGCATCGCCATGCCGTGGTGATCGGGGGCGGCCTGCTCGGGCTGGAAGCGGCCAATGGCCTGATGCGCCAGGGCATGGACGTGACCGTGGTGCACGTCACGGATGCGCTGATGAACCAGCAGCTCGACAAGCCCGCTGCTGCCCTGCTCAAGAAGGCGCTGGAAGACAAGGGCCTGCGCTTCCTGCTCAATGCCCATACGGACGAGATCGTCGGTCCGGATCGCGTGAGCGCCGTGCGCTTCAAGGATGGCAGCAGCATTCCGGCCGACCTGGTGGTGATGACGGCGGGCGTGCGTCCCAACATCGCGCTGGCCAAGTCGGCCGGCCTGCATTGCGAGCGCGCCATCATCGTCGACGACACCCTGCAGACCTACGACCCGCGCATCTATGCCGTGGGCGAATGCGTGCAGCACCGCAAGGCCACCTTCGGACTGGTGGCGCCGATCTGGGACCAGGCGCGCGTGTGCGGTGCGCACCTGGCCGGTGCCGGCCATCGCCGCTATGTGCAGCAGGCCACGGCCACCAAGCTCAAGGTCACCGGTGTGGACCTGTATTCGGCAGGCGATTTCATCGGCGGTGAAGATACCGAAGACCTGGTGGTACGCGACCCGCGACGCGGCATCTACAAGCGCCTGGTATTGCGCGGCTCGCGTCTCGTCGGCGCGGTGCTGTATGGTGATGTCAAAGACGGACCGTGGTACTTCGACCTGATCCAGAGCGGCCGCGATATCAGCGCCTTCCGGCGCGAACTGCCATTCGGACAGGCCATGTGCCAGCATGCCGCCTAGCCATCACGGCGGCCACGGCAACTACGGCAATTAGTAACAGAGGATACCAATGAATCTTGCACAGACCCCGCTGGCCCTGGCCGTGGCCACCACCTCGACCACCTGCCCCTACTGCGGCGTGGGCTGCGGCGTGACGGCTTCGCTCAAGGAAGATGGCCGCATCGGCGTGCAGGGCGACGTGCAGCATCCGGCCAACTTCGGCCGCCTGTGCGTGAAAGGCTCGGCCCTCGCGGAAACGGTGGATCTGGATGGCCGCCTGCTGCATCCGCAAGTGCGCGATGCGCAAGGCGCCTTGCAACAGGTATCGTGGGATCAGGCGTTGGAGCAGGTGGCGGGCAAGTTCTCTGCCGTCATCGCCGAACATGGCCCGGATGCCGTGGCACTCTATGTCTCGGGACAATTGCTGACCGAGGACTACTACATTGCCAACAAGCTCATGAAGGGCTACATCGGCAGTGCCAACATCGATACCAATTCGCGGCTGTGCATGTCCTCGGCGGTAGCCGGCCACAAGCGCGCCTTCGGCGAAGACCTGGTACCGGTCTGCTATGAAGACCTGGAGCTGGCCGACCTGATCGTGCTGGTCGGATCCAATGCCGCGTGGTGCCATCCCATCCTCTTCCAGCGCATCGCCAAGCTCAAGGAAACCCGCCCTGCCCTGCGCCTGATCGTGATCGATCCGCGCCGCACTGTGACCTGCGAACTGGCGGACTTGCACCTGCCGGTCAAGGCGGGCACGGATGTGTGGCTCTTCAACGGCTTGATGAGCTACCTCGCCCATCGCGGCCTGCGGGACAACGCCTTCATCGCCGCGCACACCAAGGGCTTCGACGAGGCGCTGGCAGTAGCCGATGCCGAGTGCGCCGATCCCGCCACGGTAGCGCGCATCTGCAAGGTGGATCTGCAGGACCTGCTGACCTTCTACGAAGCCTTTGCCGAGACGGAGAAGGTCGTCACCGGTTTTTCCATGGGCGTGAATCAATCCTCGGCCGGTACCGACAAGGTCAACAGCATCATCAACTGCCATCTGGCCACCGGCCGCATCGGCAAGCCCGGCATGGGCCCCTTCTCCATCACCGGCCAGCCCAATGCCATGGGCGGGCGCGAGGTCGGCGGGCTGGCCAACATGCTGGCCGCGCACATGGACCTGGACCAGCCACTGCATCGCGAGATCGTGCAGGACTTCTGGCAATCGCCGCGCATCGCGGACAAGCCGGGCCTCAAGGCCGTGGACATGTTCCGCGCCATCGAGGAAGGCCGCATCAAGGCGGTGTGGATCATGGCCACCAATCCGCTGGTGAGCCTGCCCGATGCAGACCTGGTGCAGCGGGCACTGCAGAAGTGCGAGCTGGTGGTGTCTTCCGACGTCATCACGCACACCGATACCAATGCGCTGGCCCACGTGCTGCTGCCGGCGCTGGCCTGGGGCGAGAAGGATGGGACGGTTACCAATTCCGAGCGCCGCATTTCGCGGCAGCGGGCTTTCCTCTCGGCACCGGGCGAGGCACGCGGGGATTGGCAGATCATCTGCGAGGTCGCGCAGCGCATGGGCTTTGCGGGATTTGATTTTGCGGGTCCGCATGCGATCTTTGAGGAACACGCGCGCCTCTCCGCGCATCGCAATGGCGAGGCCGGTGCAGGAGGTGAACACCACGCACGCCGCGTCTTCAATCTCTCCGGCCTGACCGGAATGGACAAGGCCGCGTATGACGCAATGGCACCGATCCAGTGGCCGGTGCAGCGCTTGTCCGATGGCAGCGTCAGCGGCACGGCACGCGTTCTGGAAGATCATCGTTTCAGCCACGCCGATGGGCGTGCGCGATTTGTACCGACCGCGCCGCGCGCTGCGGGCCATGCCGTTTGCGAGGACTACCCGCTGATCCTCAACACCGGCCGCGTGCGCGATCACTGGCACACCATGACGCGCACCGGCAAGTCGGCCACACTGGCCAGCCATATTCCGGAATCCTTCATCGACCTGCACCCGCAGGATGCGCTGCTGTATGGCGTGCGCGAAGGCGGCCTGGCCCGCATCAGCAGCCGCTGGGGCGCGATAGTGGCGCGCGTGCAGCATGGTGGCGGCATCCCGCGCGGCAATGTGTTCGTGCCGATTCACTGGAACGGGCAATCCGCTTCCGACGCGCGCGTGGGGGCAGTGGTCAATCCGGTGGTCGATCCGGTCTCGGGCGAACCGGAGTTCAAGCACACGCCGGTGGCGATCGAAGAATTCCGCGTGGGCTGGCATGGCTTCATCCTTACGCGCCATGCGCTGGAGCTGGACGACATCACCCACTGGACACGCGTGCAGGGCCGCGAGTTTGTGCGTTATGAACTGGCCGGCCGCAATCACATCAGCGACCACACCGCATGGGCAAGGACGCTCTTGGGCGTGCAGGCCGATGATGCGGACTGGCTGGAGTATGAAGACCTGAGCGATGGCAGCTATCGCGCGGTGCACGTGGTCGATGATCGCATCGACATGTGCCTGTTCATGTCGGCGCGCCCTGACCTGCCCTCGCGCTCGTGGCTGGCGGGATTGTTTGCCAAGGAGAAGCTGGAGGAAGCCGACCGCGTGGGCCTGCTCGTCGGTCAGCCGATTGAGAAAGGTGCTGATGCAGGGCCGACGGTGTGTTCGTGTTTTGGTGTGGGGCGCAACACCATCTGCAATGCGATCCGTGCGCAGGGATTGACGGAGGTCAGCCAGGTGACGGCGTGTGTGAAGGCGGGCGGCAATTGTGGATCGTGCGTGCCGGAGATCAAGAAGCTGATGGTGGAGATCCGGGTGCAGGGCGAGGCTGAAGCACGGGAGCGGGAGACGGCGGTTTGAGGTCTTCCTGGAGGAATTTGCAATCCTTGTTGACCATTTGAAAGAGATGCTGCTATTATCTCGCTTCTCGGAGTGTAGCGCAGCCCGGTAGCGCACCTGGTTTGGGACCAGGGGGTCCAAGGTTCGAATCCTTGTACTCCGACCACTCATCAAAAACGGGCTGTCTGTGACAGCCCGTTTTCTTTTTCTGGATCGTTGGCGGTAGCGCATCGGCGCAGCATCACCGCCAGCCACGCCGAACTGCCCTTAGCTCAACTGGATAGAGCAATGGCCTTCTAAGCCATAGGTCGGGGGTTCGAGTCCCTCAGGGCAGGCCAGTCTTGCTTCTTTTTCTTGCCTTCTTCAAAACAGCTTTCTTGATGCGCTCCGATGGCAGGGCTCGCATCTTCAGCCACTCTCCGTTTTCCTTCCTTCCCTTCGAATTCGTCAGCACAAACGTTCTTTGATCCAGCGCAAACCGGCAGTAGCAAATTCATCACTTCCAAGCCGTGACCACCAGAAACGCGGCATTTGAAGGCTCTATTCCAGCAAATGCGCATGGCCCCGCTCGCTTACCATCGAATGAAGATCGACAGCACGAGGATGCCCGGATGACGTTCGTGAAAAAACTGTACGCAATGGCGGCCATCGCGATTGCTGGCGTCTTGCTGCTGGCCGGCATCGAGACCTACCATATCGAACGGGTCGATTCTGCAGCCAGCTACGCCAGTGCCAATACGGTTCCAAGCATTTTGGAACTGGACAGCGTCATCGAGGCGGTTTACTCCAAACGGATTGTCATCTGGAAATACCTGGCCAACCCCAATCCCGCCCATCGCCAGGAAGCCGAGAAAATTCTCACCGAATCCTCCGCCAACATTGCCAAGGCCCTGGACACCTACGAAAAAGAGGATGTCTCCGACGCCACCGACGCCGCCATGCTGAAGGACCTTCGGCAGCATATCGCCACCTATGACGCCGCTCTCACCAAAGTGATGACGCTGGCCCAGACCGATCCCGCAGCGGCGCGCCATGCCATGGTGGCCGATCAGGCGATCGTCGAAGCGATGATGTCGGCGCTGACCAAACAAAAACAATACAACCAGACGCTGGGCAAGGCCGCTGCACAGAGCGCCACGAGCACCAAGAACCAGGCGACCATCACCGCCCTCACGATCTGCGTACTCATCGCGCTGCTGGTCGGATTGATACTGTATTTCCTGCTGTCGCGGCCAGCCAATCATTCCGGAAGAAGATAGGAACAACCGGGGGAGACACCCGGCTTTCTGCGTAACACCTGCACACATCAACAACAAGGGGAAAAAAATGAAAACAGTCCTTTACGTATCAGCCTCGGCACTCATCCTGGCTGGCTGCGCCTCCAGCACGCCACCAGACCTGCCCTACGCCGGCCCCGGCAACGGCATGGTCTGCAAATCAACCACAGGCAAAGAAATCGCCGCCCTCTTCGACCGCTGGAATGCGTCACTGCAAACACTCGATCCCGAAGCCGTCGCCGAAAACTACGCACCGCGCTCCCTGCTCTTGCCCACCGTGTCCAACAAGCCCCGGTTTACCAACGAAGAGCGCATCGATTATTTCGAACACTTCCTCCACAACAAGCCCGTCGGCAAGATCGACCAGCGCTGGCTCTGGATAGGCTGCAACACCGCCATCGATGCCGGCCTCTACAGCTTCACCTTCGGTACTACCGGCCAGGTCGTGCATGCCCGTTACAGCTTTACCTATGAATGGAATGGCAGGGAATGGCTGATTACCAGCCATCACTCGTCAGGCATGCCGGAGAAGTGAGAACGCTGCGATTCAGGACGGTATTACCGTCGCATTGAAGAAAAAGAAAAACGAAAAAAGAGGGACGCCGCCAAGCGTCCCTCTTGTTCTCAAGCCTGCACCCGCCCGCCCACCAGCAGCAGATCGGCAGCCCGCTCCGGGATCGTCTCCCCGGACACCAGGTCAATGGCCAGCTCCCGTTCACGATCCAGCTTGAAGACCTGCACCGCGCCCGCCAGCTGCACCGCCTGCTCCTGCAGCGATTGCGAGGCCGCAGCCGCCTGCTCCACCAGCGCCGCATTCTGTTGCGTGACGTCATCCATGGCGCCGATGGCCTGGTTAATCTGCTCCAAGCCCTGGCTCTATTCAGTGCTGGCTTCACTGATCTCGCTGACGATGTCGGTGACCCGTCCCACGCTCTGCACCACTTGCGCCATCGTGCTGCCCGCCTCGGTGACCAGGCGGCCACCGGCACTGATCTTGTCGACCGAATCCTGGATCAGTTCCTTGATCTCCTTGGCCGCCGTGGCCGACCGCTGGGCCAGCGAACGCACCTCCGAAGCGACCACCGCAAAGCCGCGCCCCTGCTCGCCTGCACGGGCCGCCTCCACCGCCGCATTCAAGGCCAGGATATTGGTCTGGAACGCGATGCCGTCGATCACGCTGATGATGTCCACGATCTTCAGCGAGGAGGCATTGATGGCCTCCATGGTCAGCACCACTTCATCGACCACCTTGCCACCCTGGGCCGCCACGGCCGAGGCCGAGACCGCCAGTTCGCTGGCCTGGCGCGCGTTCTCCGCATTCTGGCGCACGGTGGCGGTCAGTTGTTCCATGGCGGTGGCCGTCTCTTCGAGCGAGCCCGCCTGCGATTCGGTGCGGGATGACAGGTCCAGATTGCCGGTGGCGATTTCACGTGCGGCCACCTGAATCGTGCCGGTGCTGTCGCCCACACCGCCCATGATCTTGCGCAGGCTGTCGTTCATGCGACCCAGTGCTTGCATCAGGTGACCGATTTCGTCACGCGCGGCGTGCTCGATCTTGCTGGTCAGGTCGTAGCGGGAGATGGCATCGGCCACGTGCGTGGCGTGCCGCAGGGACGATACGATCAGACGCACCAGCAGCAGGCTCAAGCCCACCACCAGCGCGCCGATCAGAAGGCTCACGACGACGGTGATGACGATGGACGACTCCAGGATGGAAGCGGCATTCTCCATGCCCTGGCGGCCCAGTTGGGCGTTGTACTGCTTGTGCTCGATCAGGGCTTTCATCAACCGGTTGCCGGCGGGCACCAGCAGCTCTTCCCTCGCCCGCTGCAGGTCGGACGGCTGCCCGGTCTCGACCAGGGCCAGGGTCTGGTGCCGTGCCTTCTCATAATCGGCAAAGGCCGCACGGTCCTGCTCCAGCATCTTTGCGTCTGTCGCGTCGGAGATGCATTCTTTTTCGAACCTGAGGAAGGCGGCCTGCACCTTTTCATGCGACGCCGCAAGGGCAGGAAAGACCTTGTCACGGGTCGCGGGCTCGATGAAGTAGCGCGCCACGTTCAGACGTATGGCGTACACCGCCTCGATCGCTTCATCCAGCGCGAGGATGCTGGGCACCGTATTGTGCGTCGAATAGCCGGCGGCTGCCGACACCCGGTGGCTCTGGTAAATGCTCAACGCCGCCAGGGCGCACAGGCCCAGGATGACGGCGAGGATGAGAAGGTACAGCTTCTTGGCAATGGTCATGTTCGGCTCTCCTTGGCGCATGAGTGGGTCACTGCAGAATGCTTGCCCGACCGGGCTGCAGGAACCTTAGCCCAACTGAGGATCACCAACGCTCACATCTCATGACCACTGCTGACCGTCGGCAGAAGACGGGCGTCAAGCACAGACGCTTGCGCTGACAAAGCCTGACGCGGCACAGGGCTGCGCTCTTTGTGCTACCATCTATCTATTCAATTATCTATTCATTCATTATGGCAAACGCTGCTGCTGAGCTTGGAGATCGCGCCCGCGTCCATCTGAGGCGAGGGGTGCGAACAGCCCGTGAATTGATGACTGAGCTTGGTGTCAGTCAACCCACCTTGTCGAGAGCCCTGCGGACATTGGGTGGTGATTTGCTTCCATTTGGCGCTGCCCGATCTATTCAATATGCATTGCGCGATACTACGCGCCAAGATTTGGAAGCCTCTGTCCATCAGGTATCGGCCGGTGGACAGCTGCGAGAGCTCGGTACGCTCATTCCAGTACACCCCGAAGGTTTCGTGATGGTGCCATTGAACGGGGTGAATTTGCATACCGATGGCCTGCCATGGTGGCTCTTTGACATGCGACCGCAGGGCTACTTGGGACGTGCCTATAACTTGCAACATGGGGCTCAGCTCGGCCTGCCTGCGCGATTGACCGACTGGAACGACAGCCATGTCATGCGCGCTTTGCTGCTGCAAGGTGAAGACCTGCCGGGCAATCTTTTGCTGGGTGAGGCTGCGCGCGACCATTTCGTCAACGCCCCGGATCCGCAACCCGTCTCGCAGCAGGGGAAGGCGCAGACCTATGCTGAATTGGCCGCCGCTGCAGCGCGTGGTGAGCATTACGGTTCGTCGGCTGGCGGGGAACAACCCAAGTTCACGACCTACGCCGAGTGTGATGCTGGTCCTGCGCATGTCATTGTCAAGTTCACGGCACTTACCGAGACACTGATCAGCGAGCGCTGGCGAGATTTGCTTCTGGCGGAGCATCTTGCCCTGGAAGTCTTGCACGATCATGGGATCGCTGCGGCGCGTTCGGCTGTGCTTGATCACGGAACTCAACGCTTTTTGGAAGTGCGCCGGTTCGATCGAGTGGGGCCTTTTGGCCGTCGGGCACTGTTCTCACTGCAAGCACTGGATGCTGAGTTCGTCGGCAGCGCAGGTAGCTGGCCTCAGGTAGTACGTGCGCTGGCTCGGGAAGGCGTCGTAGAACACCAAGCGGTCGCACAAACGGAAGTGCTCTGGGCGTTCGGAACGCTGATCGCGAACACCGACATGCATGGAGGGAATTTGTCGTTCATGGCCGAGCACGGGCTTCCTTATCAAATTGCCCCGGCGTACGACATGACCTGCATGGCCTTTGCGCCGACCTCGGGAGGTGGTTTGCCCGTGCGCGAACTCACCTTGAACATCAACAATGATGTCTCGAACGCAGCGTGGCAAACGGCGTTGCCAATGGCGAGGGACTTTGTTGACAGAATGCGAAATTCCGATGCCTTCAGTGCTGGCTTCTCAGATTGTCTGGCCAAGTTGGTGTCTCGCATTGACGTGGCTGGATCCCGCATTGCACGGCTGGATGATTTCGCGTCCTAGGGCCTGATCACATTCAATCTGCGAGATGCGTTGGAGAATAGTGTGCATCCTGATTCTCCAGGATGCCATCATCAGATTTGGTCTTCGGTCGACCCCATTTCTCTTTTCATTTGCCTGATCAGCGAGGCAACGCCAGCAACTCGCCAGGTAACGACTTGCTCGCACGACTACGGTCCGCTCCAGATTCTCCAAGCATCTGCACCTCATGCGACAGCTTGAACACCGCCACGGCCGCCGACAAACCCGCTGCCTGCTCCCGCATCGACTGCGAGGCCGCAGCCGCCTGCTCCACCAGCGCCGCATTCTGCTGCGTGGCCTGATCCATCAGGCCGATGGCCTGGTTGACCTGCACGATGCCATCACTCTGCTCGGCGCTGGCAGCCGTGATGTCGGCGACGATGTCGCTCACGCGGCGCACACTCCGAACCACCTGCTCCATGGTCTCGCCCGCATGCGCTACCAGGCGGCTGCCGCTCTCCACCTTGCCGACCGAGTCATCGATCAGTTCCTTGATCTCGCGCGCCGCCGCAGCCGAGCGCTGGGCCAGTGAACGCACCTCCGAAGCGACCACCGCAAAGCCGCGTCCCTGCTCGCCCGCCCGCGCCGCTTCGACGGCCGCATTCAAGGCCAGGATGTTGGTCTGGAAAGCGATGCCGTCGATCACGCTGATGATGTCCACGATCTTCAGCGACGACGCATTGATCTCTTCCATTGTCCGCACCACCTGCTGCACCGCCTGCCCACCCTCGGTGGCGACGCTGGAGGCGGAGGTCGCCAGCACATTGGCCTGCTGGGCGTTGTCCGCATTCTGGCGCACGGTGGCGGTCAGTTGCTCCATCGCCGAGGCGGTCTCTTCGATGGAGCCGGCCTGGGATTCGGTACGGGCCGACAAGTCCAGGTTGCCGGCGGCGATCTCGGCCGTCGCCGTGGCGATGGTGCCGGCACTGCTGCGCACATCGCTCACGATGCGCACCAGGCTGTCGGTCATCTGCTGGATGGCCTGCATCAACTGCCCCACTTCATCATTGGCGCGGCGGCGGATGCGCTTGCTCAGGTCGCCCGTGGCAATGGCGCGGGCCGTCATGATGGCCTCACCCAGTGACGTGGAAATGGTGCGCGAAATCAGCAGGCTGACCACGGCCACCACCGCGCACACCGCCAGGCTCATCAGCACCGCCTGGAGGACCGCCGAGCGCAGGCTGGCCTGGGCCGTCTGCACACCTTGCTGGCCGAGCTGGGCGTTGTACTGGCGATGCGCAGCCAGGGCGCCGATGAGCTTGTCGCCGGGCGGGACCACCTGGTGTTCGACGGCGAGCAGGGCCTCCTCGGTCTTGCCTGCGGCCCCCAGGGCGACGACGGCCTGGCGGCTTTTCTCATAATCGGCGAAGGCATCACGGTCGGCCTGCAGCAACTGGCGGTCGGTCGCGTCGGAGAGATCTTCCTTCTCGTAACGGTCGAACGCGGCGATGACCTTGTCGCGGTTCGTGTTCATGGACTTTTCCAGCTTGGCGCGCACGGCCGGATCGGTCGCCGCCGCATAGCGCCAGATGCCCACGCGGATGCGGAAGATGGCCTCGCCCGCCTCGCCCAGCGTCAGCAGGCTGGGCACGGTGTTGACCGCAGAATAGCTGGCGGCATCGGCGATACGGTTGCTGTGATAGACGCTCAGGCCAGTAAGGCTGGCCAAGCCGAGGACGACGGCAAGCAGGAGCAGACGGAGTTTGTTGGCAATGGTCATGGTCAGGAGTCGTGCGCTCGCGAAGATGATGTGGCGCGGCGAGGCGGAGGACTGAAGTGAAGAAGTGCCAAAATTATAAGTCTGCAAAAAATGATCAAACTTCACATCTGGCCGCTTCTTGATGCGGATCATCTTTGCGTCATTGCGACAGGAACTGGATCAAGTCTTCATCAAAACTAAGTTGCCAGCACCGTGCAAGCCCGTCTCAGGCGGCGCTGGAAAGAAAAATACTTAGGAAGGAGAACGGGAGGAGGAGTCTGGCGCGCTCGTGGAATCGCATGCAACGAGAATCCGCATGCGTTATCCGGGAGCAATCCAAGGCGGCGAGAGCGCTGAAAAACTAAGTTTCCTGATCACGCCAGCCAGGACGCATCAGGAAAGCCAGCGGAGGCACGCCTGCGCTCCGCTGATCCGGGAGGAAACAATTTACTGCTGCGCGGCCTGCTTGTAGATATCCGGACGCGAGATATGCCAGACGAAGTCACCGCGATTGATGGCCTCGAAACCGCAGCTGGCATACAGCCACGGTGCGGTGGACGTGGTCAGCATGACGCGGCGCAGTTTCTGCAGCGTGGGATGCTGGTTGACCGATTCGATCATCCAGCGGCCCAGGCCCTGGCCGCGCAGGTCGCCGACCACGAAGACGTCGCACAGGTAGCCGAAGGTGGCGTGGTCGGTCACCACGCGGGCAAAGCCGATCTGCTGCTTGCCGCGATAGAGGCCAAAGCAGAGGCTGTTGGCCAGCGCCGTGCGCACGGTGTTGAGGTCGATACCGGGCGACCAGCTCGAATGGGTCAGTACGTCGTGGATGAGGGGGATGTCCAGCCGGTCGGGATCGGTGTCGATGAGAAAATCATCGCGCCGCCAGATCAGGTGATGGCTCATGGTCGTTCCTTGCTTGATGGCTTGTTGTCGTAAAAAGTTTGCCTTGGTACTTGCTGCAGGCCTGCGGCCCTGCGCGAATGCTGAGAAAACAGTTTAGAACGTTTCTCCTCCCCCGTCGCAAAGCGTGGCAACCCATCGTGGCGGGCCGCTGCGATGCGGGTGAAGCTAATGAATGATTGATCTGCACAATGGATGAGCACCGTGCGATTCATCAATTCCGTAGATGAGATTCGTGCCGTGGCCGTTCATGATGCCACAGCAGCCCCCGCCTTGCGCAAGGCTTTCCGTCGGGCAAGGCCGGCTCGCCATCGCACCGGTGCTGAAACATTGCTTGCACTTCCGTTACACCTTGCGCACTCAAGTTGGCAGAGCATGGCTTCACCTTGTGCCCCGGAAGCGATTGACGGCCTGTTGCCTCCTTCCGCCGCACGCCATCCGGCAAGGAGAACGACATGAACAAGACATCCCTGGCCTGGGCCACCTGCCTGGTCTTTTCGCTGGTCTCAGGCCTGCCCGCGCAGGCGCAGACCGCTTATGCGCCGCCGCCCGCGCCCATCTATACCCAGCAGCAACTGGACCAGATGCTGGCCCCGGTGGCGCTGTATCCCGATTCGCTGCTGGCCCAGGTGCTGATGGCCTCGACCTATCCGCTCGAAGTGGTGCAGGCCCAGCGCTTCGTCGAAGCCCGGCCCGGCCTGCAGGGCGACGGCCTGGCCCGCGCCGTGGCCACCATGCCGTGGGACCCGAGCGTGAAGGCGCTGGTGCAGTTCCCCTCGGTGCTGGCCATGCTCAATGATCGCCTGGACTGGACCCAGCAACTGGGACAGGCCTTCCTCGCCCAGCAGCCCTCGGTAATGGACACGGTACAGAACCTGCGCGAACGCGCCCGCATCGCCGGCACGCTCGAATCGAGCCCGCAGCAGCGCGTGGTGGTGCAAGATGAAGTCATCGAGATCGTGCCGGTCAATCCGCAGGTGGTCTACGTGCCGTATTACAACCCGACCGTGGTGTATGGCAGCTGGTGGTGGCCGTCGGCCCCGCCGGTGGTGTGGGCGCCGCCGCCGCGCTATCGCCCGCCCAGCTATGAGCCGGGCTTCTCGGCCAGCATCAGCTTTGGCGTGGGGATCGGTGTCATGAGTGCGGTCTTTGGCGATGCGCGCCCCGACTGGCGCCAGCGCCAGGTGATGGTGACGCAGACGCGCATCAACAATGTCACCAATGTGACCAACGTGAACACCATCAACAACACCAACGTCATCAACAACCGCTACGTCAACAACAACGTCAACGTGAACCGCAACGTGAGCATGAACCAGCGGCCGGTGGTGTGGCATCACGACCCGCGTTACGCCGGTGGCCGCACTGCGCAGCAACCAGCCCCTGCGCTGGCCCCGCCGCCGGGGCAGCGTCCACTGGCCGGGCCCCAGCCACAGAACGTGGTTCAAGCACAGCACGCACCACAGTGGAATGGACATGGCCCGCAACCGCAAGCGGGGCAGCCCTTCCCCGCGAATCTGGCGCGTCCGCTGCCGGTGGCCGACAACGTCCAGCAGCGGGTGGCACAGCAGGATCAATTGCGCCAGCGCCAGGCCATCGACCAGCAACGCCAGCGTGAACAGCAGGCCAATGACCAGCAGCGTCAACGCGAGCAAATGATCCGCGGGCAGCAGCAACAGCGCGACCAGCAAGCCCAGGAACAGCGCCAGCAGCAGCAGGCCCAGGAACGCCAGTGGCAGCAGCGCCAGCAACAGGTGGAGCAGCAGCAACAACGCCAGCAGCAGATGCAGCAACAGCAATTGCAGCAGCAACAGCGTGAGCAGCAGATGCGCCAGCATCAACAGCAGGAGCAGCAACGCCAGCAGCAGATGATGAACCAGCAACGTGACCAGCAGCATCGCCAGATAGAGCAGGCCCGCCAGCAACAGGAGCAGCATCAGGCAGCGCAGCGCGAGCAGCAGGCGCGCCAGCAGCCAGCCCAGCAGCGCGAAGCCCATCAGCGGCGCGAGGATCGCCGCGACGAACGCTCCTGATCCTGCAGCCGCCCTGCCCGGTCGTCGCCTGAACGGCCCGCCGCTCGCACGTTGCCCACCAGCAAACATGCGGGCAAGCGGGCTGCTTCAGTTATAATCTCGGGTTTTCCAGAGCTGTCGGAACAGGGCGTGCGGCGCCTCCTTGTCAAAGGAACAGTGCGCGCAGCCCAAGGCCATGCGGGTTGGATCGTCCAGCCGCGCCAGGGGCCGCGTTCCGCCCGGCTCCCACCCCGACCGATCCGCCATGCAAGAACCCAGCAACGAACTCCCCGAAGTCGCCGGCGCCGCCCCTGAGGCCGCTGATGCAGATAACGCCGCCAGTACGTCCGGCGCCGCCACCAAGGTCTCCTCCGACCTGATCGCGCGCGAAGTCAAGCGCCGCCGCACCTTCGGCATCATCTCCCACCCCGACGCCGGTAAAACCACGCTGACCGAAAAGCTGCTGCTGTTCTCGGGCGCCATCCAGTTGGCCGGTACCGTGAAGGCGCGCAAGAGCGGCCGCCACGCGACCTCGGACTGGATGGAAATCGAAAAGCAGCGCGGCATTTCCGTGGCCAGCTCGGTGATGCAGTTCGAGTACCGCGACCACGTGGTCAACCTGCTCGACACCCCGGGCCACCAGGACTTCTCGGAAGATACCTATCGCGTGCTCACCGCCGTGGACTCGGCGCTGATGGTGATCGATGCCGCCAAGGGCGTGGAAGAACAGACCATCAAGCTGTTGAACGTCTGCCGCATGCGCAATACGCCCATCATCACCTTCATGAACAAGCTGGACCGCGAGACCCGCGATTCGCTGGAGTTGCTCGATGAGCTGGAGTCGGTGCTGAAGATTCAGTGCGCACCGGTGACCTGGCCGATCGGCATGGGCAAGAATTTCCGCGGCGTGTATCACCTGCTGCGCGATGAGATCATGCTCTTCAAGGCCGGTGAAGAACGCGCCAACGGCAACGTGGAAATCATCAAGGGCATCGACAACCCCAAGCTGGCCGAGATGTTCCCGCTGGAAATCGAACAGCTCAAAATGGAAGTGGAACTGGTGCATGGCGCCTCCCACCCCTTCAACCTGGAAGACTTCCTGGCTGGTGTGCAGACGCCGGTCTTCTTCGGTTCGGCCATCAACAACTTCGGCGTGCGCGAGATCCTCGACGCGCTGCTGGACTGGGCGCCGGGTCCGGGCGGCCGCGACGCCACCGTGCGTGAGGTCAAGCCGACCGAAGAGCCCTTCTCCGGTTTCGTCTTCAAGATCCAGGCCAACATGGACCCGGCGCACCGCGACCGCATCGCCTTCCTGCGCGTGTGCTCGGGCCGCTTCGAACGCGGCATGAAGTTGAAGCACCTGCGCCTGAACCGCGACATCAAGGTATCCTCGGTGGTGACCTTCATGGCCTCCAGCCGCGAACAGGTGGAAGAAGCCTATGCCGGCGACATCATCGGACTGCCCAACCACGGCAACATGCAGATCGGCGACAGCTTCTCCGAAGGCGAGATGCTGCAGTTCACCGGCATTCCCTACTTCGCACCGGACTTCTTCCGCGTGGCGCGCATCCGCAATCCGCTCAAGATCAAGCAGTTGCACAAGGGCCTGCAGCAGCTGGGCGAAGAAGGTGCGGTGCAGGTCTTCAAACCCGTCACCGGCAGCGACCTCATCCTGGGCGCGGTGGGCGTGCTGCAGTTCGAAGTGGTGGCCAGCCGCCTGTTGAATGAATATGGCGTGGATGCAGTCTTTGAAGGCACCAGCATCAGCAGCGCGCGCTGGATCAGCTGCGATGACAAGAAGAAACTGGCCGACTTCGAGAAGTCCTCGGCCGGGGCCAACCTGGCCATCGATGCGGCCGGCAACCTGGCTTACCTGGCCAGCTCCGGCGTGAACCTGCGCCTGACCCGGGAACGCTGGCCGGAGATCACCTTCCACGCCACCCGCGAACACGCTGCCAAGCTGGACTGACCCGGCGTTGAACAGATTGACCGGCCACGCGCCGGTCACGAAAAAAATCGCCCGACAGGCGCAAACCTGTCGGGCGATTTTTTATGTCTTGCTGACGGGGAATTACTTGGCGTTCTTGAACGCTTCCACACCGGCCAGGATTTCAGCGCGGGCGGCGTCCGGGCCTTCCCAGCCTTCGACCTTGACCCACTTGCCCTTTTCCAGGTCCTTGTAGTGTTCGAAGAAGTGCTTGATCTGGTTCAGGCGCAGTTCGTTCAAGTCTTCCGGCTTTTGCCAGTGGGTGTAGATCGGCAGGATCTTGTCGACCGGCACGGCCAGCAGCTTGGCGTCGATGCCCGATTCATCGGCCATCTTCAGCACGCCGATGGGACGGCAGCGCACCACCACGCCCGGGATCAGCGGGAACGGGGTGATCACCAGCACGTCGACCGGGTCGCCGTCTTGCGACAGGGTCTGGGGGATGTAGCCGTAGTTGCACGGATAGTGCATGGCGGTGCCCATGAAACGGTCGACGAAGATGGCGCCGGTGTCCTTGTCCACTTCGTACTTGATCGGATCGGCGTTCATCGGGATTTCGATGATCACGTTGAAGTCATTGGGCAGGTCGCGGCCAGCGGGGACGTTGTTCAGGCTCATGGGATTCTCACTAGGGAAAGAAACGAAAAGCGGTTTTCGGGCCGGCAGCGCCAAGGGCATCCTTGTTTAATGCTCGATGCAATGAGCATTAAACTGGGCTTAATGCTCAATTCAGGCCTGCCAAACACCGGAAAGCGGCAATTATAGCGGCATTCAGGCTCAGACCGGCATCTTGGCCGGTGCAACTTACGCCAACATGACAGGGCCCGGCAGCCTTCATGAAAAAGGCGGAAGGGCTTGCGCCGCTTCCGCCTTGGTCATTCAGTGGCGCAACAAGTTCAGCGGATGGCCGTGGCCAGGGCGCATTGCTTGTAGTGGCCGGCCGCCTGGTCGGGCTGGTCCAGCGCCTCGTGGAGTTGGGCCAGGGCCAGGTGCGATTCGCGCACGGTGCGGGGTTCGATGGCATCCGACAGGGCTTGCTCCAGATGGCGCTGGGCCTTGCCCCAGAGCTTCTGGCGCAGGCAGAACATGCCCAGGGTCAGGGCCAGTTCGGCATCGGTCGGATTCTTCGACAACCAGGATTCGCAATGCTCGATCTGCGACAGCAAGGCCGGCGAGCCGGCCTCGGCTGTCGATTCACGATAGGCGCGCAAGAGGCGGATATCCCAGTCCGCGGCCAGCGCACGTTCCAGCAGGCTGCGCGCTTCGTCATGCAGGCCACGGCTGGAGAAGGCGTGGGCGGCACGCGCGGCGATGTAGGGTTTCAGCTTGTCCACGCCGGGCACGCCGTTCCACAACAGGCGAATCGATTCGGCATCGTGTGCGCGGTCCGACAGCAAGGCATCGTAGGACATCTCGCGCAGGCGGTTCGACAAGGCAGGATGCAGGGCATTGCGCTTGTCCAGGGTCTGCACCAGGCGCAGCACTTCAGGCCAGTTCTTGGCTTGCTGGTTGGCCTTCAATGCCCATTGCAGGGCCTGGATGTGGCGGGTGCCATTGGCGTTCAACTCTTCCACCGTTTCCAGGGCCTGCTTGAAGTGGTGTTCGTCCACTTGCAGTTCCAGCGCCGTCATCAGGCGCGCGGCCTTCAGGGTCGGATCGACTTCGGTGCTGGCCAGCCAGATGTCGCGGCGGTCGCCCTGGCGCATGCGGTGCGCGGCACGGGCCGCAATCAGGGCCGCCACGCCGGCGTTGTCGGGCAGGTCGGAGGCGCGCGTGGCGGACTTCTCGGCCTGGCCGAAGCGGCCTTCAAAGTATGCCTTCAGGGCATCGCGCAGGGCCTTGTTGCTTTCATTCTCGCGCTTGGCACGGCGATAGGCGATCACGCGGCCGGGCAGCTTTTGCGTGAGGCGGATGGCGCGGATGACCACGTAGATGGCCAGGAACACCGCCAGCACGGCGAAGATGAAGAAGTTCAGCGACAGGTCGATGCGGTACGGCGGATAGAACAGCACCACGTTGCCGGGATTGAAGCGCGCCAGCACGGCCAGGCCGATGGCGGAGGCAAACAGGGTCAGAAGCCAGAGCAGTATTTTCATATCAGGTTCCCGTCAGCGGCTCACGGACGGGCCTTGTAGTTGCGCACCGCGTTCAGGCTCTCGGCCAGGGTGGGCAACTGGATGGAGACATTGCTGCCCTGCACCTGCTTCAACAGCGCCTGCGTGGTCTGGACCTGCTTGGCGCGCGTATCAAAATACTTGGCGATGGTGTCCTGGGCCGAGGACAGGTCATTGCGGAAAGCGAACTCGTTGCGCGACAGCAGCGCCAGGCGTGCATTCAACAAACGCAGCTTGAGGTTCTCACGCACGAAATAAGCCTGGCCCGGCGACAGCAGGATGGCTTCGGGGGTCTGCACTTCGCGGATGCGCACCAGCTGGCGCAGCTCGGACCACATCTCGGTACTCATGCTCTGCCAGGTTTCGCGGGCACCGGCCAGCCATTGCGACCAGGCCGAGGCTTCGGCAGGTGCGGCTTCAGCCTTGGTCTTGGCACGGCTGGCCTCGCCCTTGGCGGCGGGCTTCTCGGCGGCAGCGGTTTTCACCGGTTGCGGCTTGGGCTCGCTGGCGGATTCCACCGGACGCTCATCGACCAGCAGCGGCAGGTTGTCGACCTGGCCGATGGCGCTGTCCAGGCGCACGGCGATGCCGGCGATGTCCACCGTCGGCAGGGCCTTCAAGCGTTCGATGTCACGCGCGATGGCGCGGCGAATGGCGATGAACTGCGTCTTGTCCGAGCGCGACAGGCTCTTGTCCGCATTCTGCAGGGCGATCAGCGCGCCTTGCACGTTGCCGGCCAGCTCCAGCTGCTGGTCGGCGGTGGAGAGGACTTCCTCGATTTCGGAGAGAGCCCAGTCGTCGCGGTTCTTGTTGAGGTCCTGGTACATCTGTTCCAGCGCCAGTTGCTGGCTCTGGGACTCGGCCTGCTTGCTGTCGAGCACGCTGACCTTGGATTGCAGTTCCTTGGTGCTCTCCTGCACGGCCTTGAGCACACCCTTCAGTTCATTGCTGCTGTTGTCGCCACTCTGCAGGCGCTGCGCGACTTCGCTGCGCAGGTCGCGCAGTTCGGTGTGCGAGACCCACCACTGTGCGCCCAGGCCGGCGATGACCAGCAGCAGCACGATGGTCTGCGCCCGCTGGCGGCGGCGCAGCACGGCCGTGCCATCCGGGGGAGTGAAGGTATAGGACGCCTGCGGGGCCGCAGCACCAGCGCCGTGGCTGGCTTGCGGTTGAGGCTCCGGCAATTGGGGAGTGGGTTGCTGTTCGTTCATGGGCTGGATTGTAACGCGGCAAATTACGCGGCCACTCAGGGAGCGGGTGGAACAAGGGCGGCAAGCAGGCGTTCATCTCCCGAGCCGGTCAGGACCACCTGCACGAAACCCTGCTCCCGCGCGGTCTCGGCGATCCTGTGGTGAGAGACGACGATGCGTTGTCGTTGCAGTTTTACCACACGTTCCTCGCCCCCGGCTAGTCTTGCCAAGTGAAGCAAATTGCGCAAGGCCTCGGAACTGGTGATGACCCAGTCGGCGCCACCATCCAGCAAATCCAGCAGTTGCAGGCGGCTTTGCGCGTTCAGTTCGGGGGCCAGGCGGCGGTAGGCGGTGAGCAATTCGACCTCCACGCCCTGTTGTTGCAAAGCTTCACTGAGGAAATCGCGGCCGGCCTGGCCGCGCACGATCAGAGCGCGCCTGCCGCGCAATTGTTCCAAAGGAAGGGATTTGAACAATTCCTCGGAATCCATCTTGTCAGCGCGCTGCGGGCCGTAGAGGGTGGCGTTGCCCGCATCGACGCCATGCCCGCACAAGGCCACCCTGCTGCCCTCCCCCACGATGCCGATCGGCACCTCGCGCGGCCATTGCTGCAGATGGGCAAAGGCCGCATCGATGGCATTGGGGCTGACGAAGACCACCAGCGCAAAGTCCTGCAGGCGCGCCAGCGTGGCCTTGAGTTCACTGTCATCTTCCACCGGGCCGATGGCCAGCAGCGGAAACACCACGGCACGCCGGCCCAGCTGCTGCACGCGCACGGCAAAGGCGCCGGCCTGTTGCAGTGGCCGGGTCACGACCACCGGCGGCATTGAAGCGGTCTCAGGCCGAAGCGGCATCAGCCTGGGCCTTGCAGGCCGCCAGAATGGCATCGGCGCCGCGCGACTTGAGCAGGTCGGCCACTTGCGCACCGAGCGCCTCGGGCGCATCCGGCGAGCCTTCGGCTTCAGCGGCAGCGGCTTGTGCACCATCGGGGGTGGCGATCATGGCGCGCAGGTGCAGACGATCACCGTCCAGCGTGGCGTAGGCCGCCAGCGGGATCTGGCAGCTGGCACCAAAGATGCGCGAGACCGAACGCTCGGCCGCCGAGACCACGGCTGCCGGCTCGTCGTGCAAGGGGGCCAGCAGGCGTTTGATGTCGTCACGGCCTTCGGGGATCTCGATGGCCAGCGTGCCCTGGCCGGGCGAGGGCAGGCTTTGTTCGGGATCGAGGAAGGAGCGGATGCGCGCCTTCAGGCCCAGGCGGTTCAGGCCGGCCACGGCCAGGATGATGGCGGCGTAGTCGCCACGATCCAGCTTGGCCAGGCGGGTATCGAGATTGCCGCGCAGCGGCTTGACCACCAGTTGCGGATAGCGCGCGGCGATCATGGCCTGGCGGCGCAGGCTGCTGGTGCCGACGATGGCGCCATCAGGCAGCGCATCGAGCGAGGCATAGTCGTTGGAGACAAAGGCGTCGCGCGGGTCTTCGCGTTCCAGGATGGCGGCCAGCTCGAAGCCTTCGGGCAGGTCCATCGGCATGTCCTTCAAGCAGTGCACGGCGAGGTCGGCGCGGCCTTCGGCCATGGCTACTTCCAGTTCCTTGACGAACAGGCCCTTGCCGCCGACCTTGGAGAGCGCACGATCAAGAATCTGGTCGCCACGGGTGGTGGTTCCGAGGATATTGATGCTGCACTGCGGATATAATGCCGCCAGACGGTTCCGCACGTACTCGGCCTGCCACATGGCAAGGCGGCTTTCACGCGAGACGATGACGATGTTGGAAGGAGGAAATTCTTTCAAGACGGGCTTTCCGATTCAGTCGTGGCACCCGCGGCCGAGGAGACAGGGAAAGCAGGAGACCGGCGCATCCAGACTGAACAATACGATTAAAAAAAGCGATCGGGGGCAAGCAGCAACGCACATCGATCACAGCGACCAGAAGCGAGACGCACACAAAAACGAGGCAAACAAACGAGCCAAATTCTAGCACGCACACCCACGGCAATCCGATCCACAAGCACGACTTTCTCCTCCGAAAACCGCAGCAACCGTTGATCATGGCGACTAAAAATCCAACACCACGCAGTGCCCGTTCCACTCCCTCCACTCCCCGCGCCACCGCTGCCGCCAAGCGCAGCCCGGCCAGCAAGACCGTCACCAAACCCGTGCGCGGCACCGACAAGGATGCGCCCCTGAAGGAAGACATCCGCCTGCTCGGACGTCTTCTGGGCGAAGTCGTGCGCGAACAGGAGGGCGACGAAGTCTTCGAGGTGGTGGAAACCATCCGCCAGACCGCCGTGCGTTTTCGCCGCGAATCCGATGCCAAGGCCGGTGCCGAGCTGGACAAGCTGTTGAAGAAACTGACCCGCGACCAGACCAATTCGGTGGTGCGCGCGTTTTCCTATTTCTCGCACCTGGCCAACATCGCCGAAGACCAGCACCACAACCGCCGCCGCCGCGCGCACCTGCTGGCCGGCTCCGAAGCCCAGCCCGGCAGCGTGGCCTATGCGCTGTCGCGCCTGGATGATGCCGGCGTCTCGGGCGCGCAGGTGCGCAGCTTCCTGAAGGAAGCCCTGGTGTCTCCGGTGCTGACCGCCCACCCGACCGAAGTGCAGCGCAAGTCCATCCTGGACGCCGAGCGCGAGATTGCCCGGCTGGTGGCCGAACGGGACCTGCCGCTGACCCCGCGCGAACTGCGCCACAACACCGAACTGCTGCGCGCGCGCATCGCCACGCTGTGGCAGACGCGCATGCTGCGCTATACCAAGCTGACGGTGGCCGACGAGATCGAGAACGCCCTCTCCTACTACCGCATCACCTTCCTGCGCGAGCTGCCTGCGCTGTATGACGACATCGAAGCCGAGATCGACAGCCAGTTCCCCTCGCGCGCCAAGACCCGCGCCGTGGAGCTGCCGCCCTACCTGCAGATGGGCAGCTGGATCGGCGGCGACCGCGACGGCAACCCCAACGTCAATGCCGCCACCATGCAGCATGCCTTGAAGCGCCAGTCCACCACCATCTTCGATTACTACCTCGACGAAGTGCACACGCTGGGGGCCGAGATGTCCATCTCCACCCTGATGGTCACGGCCAGCCCGGAACTGCTGGCCCTGGCCGATGCCTCGCCGGACCACTCCGAGCACCGCGCCGACGAACCCTACCGCCGTGCCCTCATCGGGATCTATGCGCGCCTGGCCGCCACGGCCCGTTCGCTGGGCGTGGTCAACATCCTGCGTCAGGAAATCGGTGCGGCCGCCCCCTACGCCAGCCCGGCCGAATGCGTGGCTGAACTGGAGGTGCTGGTGGCCTCGCTGCAGGCCAATCACGGGGCCGCGCTGGTCAAGCCGCGCCTGGCCGGATTGAAGCGTGCCGTGGAAATCTTCGGCTTCCACCTGGCCACGCTGGACATGCGCCAAAGCTCGGACGTGCACGAGCGTGTATTGGCCGAGCTCTTTGCCAAGGCCCAGGTCGAGGCCGACTATGCGGGCCTGACCGAAGAACGCAAGATCGCCCTGCTGCTGGGTGAACTGTCCCGGCCGCGCCTGCTGTATTCGCCCTACCTGCAGTACGCCGATGAAACCAATTCCGAGCTGACCATTCTGCGCGCGGCGCGTGAAATCCGCCGCCGCTATGGCGAACGCGCCATCCGCAACTACATCATCTCGCATACCGAAACCCTCTCCGACCTGCTGGAAGTCTTGCTGCTGCAGAAGGAAACGGGTCTGCTGCACATCGAAGGCAACCAGCTGCACGAGCTGGAGCTGATGGTCATTCCGCTCTTCGAGACCATCCCCGACTTGCGCTGTGCGGCCGAGATCATGCGCGGCTGGCTGACCCTGCCGCAGGTCAAGGGACTCATCGCCAAGCACGGCAAGCTGCAGGAAGTGATGCTGGGCTATTCAGATTCCAACAAGGACGGCGGCTTCCTCACCTCCAACTGGGAGCTCTACAAGGCCGAAAACCAGCTGGTGGAACTGTTCAATGAAGCCGGCGTGAAGCTGCGCCTCTTCCACGGCCGTGGCGGCACCGTCGGCCGTGGCGGCGGCCCCAGCTACCAGGCCATCCTGGCGCAGCCGCCGGGCACGGTCAACGGCCAGATCCGCCTGACCGAGCAGGGTGAAATCATCGCCTCCAAGTTCTCCAATCCGGAAATCGGCCGCCGCAACCTGGAGCTGCTGGTCGCCGCCACCCTGGAAGCGAGCCTGATGCCTGCTGCCACCGATGGCAAGGAAGCCAGGAAGCTGGCCGAATTCGAGCGCGTCATGGAAGAACTGTCCGAGCGTGCCTACCGCGCTTATCGCAACCTGGTCTACGAGACCCCGGGCTTCACCGATTACTTCTTCGCCGCCACGCCCATTGCCGAGATCGCGCAACTGAACATCGGTTCGCGCCCGGCCTCGCGCAAGGCAACCCAGCGCATCGAAGATCTGCGCGCCATTCCCTGGGGCTTCTCCTGGGGCCAGTGCCGCCTGCTCTTGCCGGGCTGGTATGGCTTCGGCAGCGCCGTCTCGGGCTGGCTGGAAGAAGCCGGCAATGCCAAGGAAAGCGCAAAGCGCCTGGCCACCCTGCGCGCCATGTGCAAGGAATGGCCATTCTTCGCGGCCCTGCTGTCGAACATGGACATGGTGCTCTCCAAGACCGACCTCGCCGTGGCCTCGCGCTATGCCGGACTGGTGGCGGACCGCAAGCTACGCACCACCATCTTCGGGCGCATTACCGGCGAGCATGAGCGCACCGCCAGCGTGCTCTCGGCCATCACCGGCACCAAGGAGCGCCTGTCAGGCAACCCGCTGCTGGCGCGCTCGATCAAGAACCGCTTCGCCTATCTCGATCCGCTGAACCACCTGCAGGTCGAGCTGATCAAGCGCCACCGCGCCACGGCCGCCGCCAAGCGCACGCCGGAAGAACGCGTACAGCGCGGCATCCACCTCACCATCAACGGCGTGGCTGCCGGCTTGCGCAATACCGGCTGAGCAAGGCTGTCGTCATGCCAGCAAGAGGGCTGCCCGCCGATGCGGGCAGCCCTTTTTGTTTGGATTACGGCCAGGAGACGCCCCGTCTCAAGTTCAGCGTTTGCATGCCGATAACAGATGGCTGATATGACATTTGACGAAGCAACAAGCTGTTGCGGGCGGCGCACAGGTGCGGGCGCGCGCTTGTGATGAATCATGTTTTTGCACCGCAAAATTGATTCTTCCCTGCCGCCAGACGCTTCACTTTTGTAAAATATAAGCTGAAGAATTCAAATACACAGTGTTGTTGCAATCCTTGAAGCTTATTGCTTCAGCGACCATCTTCCCCAGGGGCGGGAATGGTCAGGATGCAGCGGCCGGGCATCAATACGGGGAAACAAACATCATGCGACTTTGGAGAAAACCGCTGGCAGCGTTCTGCATCGCAGCATCGCTGGCCGTGATCCATTCCTGGGCGCAGGCCGCGCCGGCTCCGGCATCGTCGGCGCCGCTGGAAGCAAGCCGCGTGTCGCTCACCAGCGTGGACAGCAAGGGGGGCAAGGCCACCGCGCTCTATGGCGTGTGGATCAAGGCACGCAAGTCGCTCACCACCAAGGGCCCGGCGCCGACCGTGATCGCCCTGCATGGCTGCGGTGGCTTGTACAGCATGGTCAAGGATGGCAAGGGTGAATTCACGCCGCGCCACCTGGCGATGGCGCGCGTGCTCAGCGATGCCGGCTACAACGTGCTGTTCCCGGACAGCTTCACCCCGCGCGGCCGCCGTTCCACCTGCCAGGACACCGTGGCCCAGCGCGAAGTCAGCGCCATGAACCGCCGTTTCGACGTGCAGGCCGCCCTGCACTGGGTGACCTCGCAGCCGGACGTGGATGTGAAGCGCATCGCCCTGCTGGGCTGGTCGCATGGTGCCTCCACCCTGCTGGCCTCGATGAACCTGGCCGAGACCGACGTGGCCGTGCGCAAGATCCAGCCGCGTGCGGCCGTGGCCTTCTATCCGGATTGCCGCCCCTACGCCAAGACCACCGAGCCCTTCAAACCGGCCGCACCGCTCTTGATCCTCATGGGCGAGAACGATGACTGGACCCCGCCCCAGGCCTGCGAAGCCATCGAGCAAAAGATGAAGGGCAGCGACACCGAGATCGCCCTGCGCCTCTATCCCGATACCTATCACGACTTCGACGCACCCGGCCTGCCGGTGCACGTGCGCATGGATGTGGCCGGGGTGGGCAAGCGCGGCGAAGGCGTCACCAGCGGGGGCAACCCGGATGCGCGCAGCCAGGCGTATCGGTCCATGCTCAACTTCCTGGACGCCAAGCTCAATTACTGAGCAGGCACCCAGGATCCGGGCCGGCCAGGCGCCTCCCGGATTTTTGCAAGCCTCTTCACCAAACGACAATGCCGGCCCCTTGCGGGAGCCGGCATTGTCGTTTTTACCGTCCTTTTCTTTCACACCGGCCGGAAACCACCGTCCTTTGGCGCCCTCCGGCCGGCCCGATCAGGAGATCAGGTCCTGCATGCCCTCGCCCAGTTCGGCCAGCGGCGGCATGTCCTCGGTGAAGGTGGACAGGCCCAGCCCCAGCTTGGCGGCCACTTCTGCCGGGAAGGTCGATTCCAGCTCGTCGGCCGAGTACTTGTTTTCCTCGGCGCGGGCGCGCCAGGCGGCCAGGTGGACGACGGCGGCGAAGGGATCGAACTCGCCCTTGAGCGGCTGCGGGAAGGCCTTGATGACCTTGGCGAACTCGTCCGGGAAACGCCAGCGGCGCGCCAGCTCCGCACCGACGTCGGCAAAGTCGTAACCGAAGGACTGGCGCTCCACGTCCAGGCGGCGCGCATCCAGCGGGCCTGCCACCTTGTCCACCTCCAGCGCCTGTTCGGGCATGCCGGCATGCATCACCAGCTGACCGATGGCGTGCATCAGGCCCACCGTGAAGGCGAAATCGGAATTGAGCTTGACCTGCTTCAGCTTGGCCAGCCACTTGGCGACGATGGCCGTATCGAGGCTGTAGCGCCAGAACAGCTTCAGGTCCACACCGGGCAGCTTCTTGAAACTGCCCGCCATGCCGGTGCTGACCACGAGAGTGCGCACCGTCATGAACCCCAGCATCAGCACCGCATCATCGACGGTGCCGATGGTGCGCGAGACGTGGTAATAGGATGAATTGGCCAGGCGCAGGATCTTGGCGCTCAAGACCTGATCTGCGGCCAGCTTCTTGGCGATCTCTTCAATCGAGACCGATTCATTGTTGAAACTTTCGATGACTTCCTGCACCACCTTGGGAATGCTCGGCAAGGCAGTTTGCTGCTGAAACAGTGCTTCCAAATTCATGCTTCTCTCCTGTAAGACGACCCCCACACATCTCGCTTGAGCGCTTGACAGGACCACCCCCGTGGCATGGTGCAGCCGGACGATGCCCCCACGACACCGACCGGTGTCGGCATCATCCTGGCTGCGCCGTGACTGGCAGCCCTTATCTTCTCCGGAAACCTGCAGAATTTCTCCCGGATCAGTCATCGCACCTCGAGTATAGCGTCAGCAATTGTCAGTAGCCCATGGCTTTTTGCCGTCGCAGGAGAGCTTGCGCAAAAACAACAAGCAATAATGATGCCAACAGGAAACTTCACAGGATTTCACGCCGATAAAAGCTTCAATTCACCACCCGCTGGGAACGGATGAAAAAAGCGTGCGACAGGGGCGCGCTGAAATGCGAAAAATCCGCGTGCCGCAGCATTTCCGGCTGCATGGCCGTGGCTTGGCGCAGTTGTGCTTGCTATAATCGCCCATTCTCCGGAATTCCCTATATGACAGACCAATTTGCTAAAAAGGGCGAAGCCTGGTCGGCTCGCTTTTCTGAACCCGTCTCCGATCTCGTCAAGCGCTATACCGCATCGGTGTTCTTCGACAACCGCATGGCCCAGGTCGACATCCAGGGCTCGCTGGCGCATGCCGAGATGCTGGCCCACCAGGGCATCATCAGCGCGGCCGATTACGCCGAGATCCAACGCGGCATGGCCCAGATCAAGGGTGAAATCGAGTCCGGCCAGTTCGAATGGCTGCTGGACCTGGAAGACGTCCACCTGAACATCGAAAAGCGCCTGACCGAACTGGTCGGCGACGCCGGCAAGCGCCTGCACACCGGCCGTTCGCGTAACGACCAGGTGGCCACCGACATCCGCCTCTACATGCGCGGTGCGGTCGACGACATCATCGGCCTGCTGCGCGAGTTGCGCCTGGCCCTGCTGGACCTGGCCGAGCAGCACGCCGACACCATCCTGCCGGGCTTCACCCACATGCAGGTGGCGCAGCCGATCACCTTCGGCCACCACGTGCTGGCGTATGTCGAGATGTTCGGCCGCGATGCCGAACGCATGATCGACGCCCGCAAGCGCATCAACCGCCTGCCGCTGGGCGCAGCCGCCCTGGCCGGCACCACCTTCCCGATCGACCGCCTGCGCGTAGCCAAGACCCTGGGCTTCGACGATGTGTGCCGCAATTCGCTGGACGCCGTCTCGGACCGTGACTTCGCCATCGAATTCTGCGCCGCCGCTGCGCTGGTGATGACGCATATCTCGCGCATGTCCGAAGAGCTGGTGATCTGGATGAGCCCGCGCGTGGGCTTCATCGACATCGCCGACCGCTTCTGCACCGGCTCGTCGATCATGCCGCAGAAGAAGAACCCGGACGTACCCGAACTGGCGCGCGGCAAGACCGGCCGCGTCAACGGCCACCTGATCGCCCTGCTGACCCTGATGAAGGGCCAGCCCCTGGCCTACAACAAGGACAACCAGGAAGACAAGGAACCGCTGTTCGACACCGTCGACACGCTCACCGATACCCTGCGCATCTTCGCCGACATGGCGCGCGGCATCAGCGTCAAGCCCGAAGCCATGCGCGCGGCCGCCCTGCAGGGCTACGCCACGGCGACCGACCTGGCCGACTACCTGGTCAAGAAGGGCCTGCCCTTCCGCGACGCCCACGAAGCCGTGGCGCACGCCGTGCGTACCTGCGTGGACAAGGGTTGCGACCTGGCCGACCTGTCGCTGGCCGACCTGCGCGCCTTCTCCGAGCTGATCGGCGAAGACGTGTTTGCCGTGTTGACGCTCGAAGGCTCGGTGGCCGCACGTGACCACATCGGCGGCACCGCACCCAACCAGGTGCGTGCGGCCATTGCGCAACTGCGCAAGGAACTGAACTAAGCACCATCTCGCACCACCCCTCGTCCGCTGGCCGGACGACATTCGCATGCCGCTGTGGCGCGCCCTACCCGGGCGCGTTGCAGCGGGTTGTAATTGCTGGCGCAGCCTGCCTTTTCGGGTATGCTGTGGCGGCTGTATCGAAAGAGACCACACAACGGTCTTCAGAGGATGGAGCACAAGTCCCGGCCATCCCGGGCGTCTTTTGCATCATCCTCGATGAAGGAATCGCCACATGACGTCGCGCCGCGCTGTTGCGCACGGCGCTCCGTGATGCGGACGATTTCTACAATATCTAACTGAGGAGAGAACTCGATGCAATTCAATACCATGCTCAAGACCATTCCGGCCCTGCTGATCGGTGCCACCCTGTCCTCGGCCGCCCTGGCCGCCGACATCAAGCTGGGCGTAGCCGAAGCCCTGACCGGCCCGGCTGCCAAATATGGCGTGGCCATCAAGAACGGCTTCACGCTGGCTTCCGAAGAAATCAATGCCAAGGGCGGCGTCAACGGCGACAAGCTGGCCCTGGTGATCGAAGACGAACAAGGCAAGAAGGAAGAAGCCATCAACGTCTTCAAGAAGCTGATCTTCCAGGACAAGGTACTGGCCGTCTTCGGCCCCACCCTGTCGAACTCGGCCTTCGCTGCCGACCCGATCGCCAACGCCGCCAAGGTCGTGGTGTTCGGCACCAGCAATACCGCTGACGGCATCACTGCCATGGGCCCCTTCACCTTCCGCAATTCCGTGATGGAAGCCGACGTGCTGCCCGTCACCGTCAAAGCGGCCGTGAAGCACTTCGGCATCAAGAAGGTCGCCGTGATCTACGGTAACGACGACGCCTTCACCAAGTCCGGCTATGACGTCTTCAAGGCCACCCTGGAACAGCAGAAGATACCCGTCACCACCACCGAGGCCTATGCCAAGGGCGACGTCGACTTCAAGGCCCAGCTGACCAAGATCAAGGCCGGCAACCCGGACGCCATCGTCTGCTCCTGCCTGGCGGAAGAAGCCGCCAACATCATCCTGCAAACCCGCGCGCTGGGCATGAAGCAGCCCTTCATCGGCGGCAACGGCCTGAACTCGCCCAAGCTGTTCGAGATCGCCAAGGATGCCGGCGACAACACCCTGATGGGCAGCCCCTGGTCGGCCGAGAACCAGACCCCGGCCAACAAGGCATTCATTGCTGCCTACAAGGCCAAGTTCGGTTCCGACCCTGACCAGTTCGCCGCGCAAGCCTATGACGCCATGTACATCATGGCCGATGCGATCAAGAGCGTGAAGCTCTCCGGCAACCTGGCCAAGGACCGTGACGCCGTGCGCGCTGCGCTGCCGGCAGTCAAGATCGATGGCGCCACCGGCAAGTTCGCCTTCCGTGCAGCACCGGCGGTGGCAGGCAAGCAGGTCGGCTTCGATGCGGACCAGGAAGCCATCGTCAACATCGCCAAGGGCGGCAAGTTCGTCCTGCTGAAGTAAGCAGCCCAAGGCTGTCAAGACGGTCGCTGCCGGTCCACCGGCGGCGACCGTTCGCAAGTCATCGGGCGCCACGCGGCGCCCGGCGTCACCTCACCTATTGCAGGTTCCCATGTTAGAACAACAGCTCATCAATGCCCTTTCGCTGGGCAGCGTGTACGCGCTCTTCGCGCTCGGATTCACGCTGGTCTTTGGCGTCTTGGGCGTGATCAATCTTTCGCACGGCGCCATCTTCATGCTGGGCAGCTATGCCGCCCTGCTGCTGGTGGAGCAGATGGCCCTCCCCCTGTGGGTCGCGCTGCTGCTGGCCATGGTGGCCACCGGCACCCTCGGCCTCATCATCGACGTGCTGGTCCTCAAACCTTTGCGCCGCCGCAATGCACCTCACCTGATCCCGATGATCGCCACCATTGGCGTGGCCATCATGATCACCAACATTTCGCAGGGCCTCTTCGGCGCCGAGAACAAGCGCTTCCCCCAGGGCACCATCCCTGAAGACAGCGTGAGCCTGGGCAACCTGCACATCACCGCCGTGCAGGTGGCGATCATCGTGATCGCCTTCGTGCTGATGGTGGTGCTGCTGGGCGTGATGCGCAAGACCCAGCTCGGCCGTGCGCTGCGCGCCATCGCCGAGTCGCCCAAGGCGGCTTACCTGCTGGGGATCAACGTCGAAGGCCTGTTCCTGCTGACCTCCTTCGCTGCAGCGGCCCTGGGTGGCGCGGCCGGCGTGCTGGTGGGCGTGTCCTTCAATGCGATCTCGCCCTTCATGGGACAGCCGATGCTGCACAAGGGCATCGCCGTCATCATCCTGGGCGGCATGGGCGATATCCGTGGCGCCATGATCGGCGGCCTCTTCCTCGGCTTTGCCGAGGTGCTGACGGTGGCCTATATCTCCAGCGACTTCCGCGATGCGGTGGCGTTTGGCCTCCTGTTCCTGATCCTGCTGGTAAAACCCTCCGGCATGTTTGGCAAAGTGCTGGAAAGGAAGGCATAAGATGGGCTTCATGGAATGGTGGGATGGCTTCTGGGCCACCTACAACACAGTCATTTTCAGCATCGGCGTCAACGCCATGCTGGCACTCTCGATCTACGTCACCCTGTCCTGCGGCCTGCTGTCGCTGGCCAATGCGGCCTTCATGGGCATCGGTGCTTACACCGCATCGTTGTTGACGATGCAGTTCGACATGCCCTTCCCTATCGCCCTGGCGGCAGGCGGCGTACTGCCCTCGCTGGTGGCGCTGGTGATCGGCATCCCGACGCTGCGCCTCTCGGGCGTCTACCTGGCCATGGCCACGCTGGGCTTTGGCGAAGTGGTCCGCGTGATCGTCCTCAACCTGGAGATCACCGGCGGCCCGATGGGCCTGAACGGCGTGCCGCCGATCACCGAGTGGTGGCACATCGTGCTGCTGCTGGGCGTGACGATCTATGCGCTGGCCCGCCTGCGCCGCTCCAAGACCGGGCGCGCCTTCGAGGCCATCAAGGAAGATGAAGTCGCAGCGCGCCTGATGGGCGTGAACGTGGCCGGCTACAAGCTGCTGGCCTTCGTCATCGGTGCTGCCATTGCGGGTGTCGCTGGTGGCCTCAACGCGCACTTCACCTTCACCATCGGCCCCAACAATTACGGCTTCGAGAACGCGGTCGACATCCTGACCATGGCCGTCTTCGGTGGCACCAGCAACCTGATCGGTCCGATGATCGGCTCGACGATTCTTTCGCTGCTGCCGGAAGTGCTGCGTCATTTCAAGGACTTCCGCCTGGCCATCAATGGCCTGATCCTGATCTTGGTGGTCCTGTACCTGCCCAAGGGCATCTGGGACCCGCGCCGCATCCGCGCCTTCCTACACCGCAACGCTGAGAAGAAGGTGAAGTAATGCTTTTACAACTGAACGACATCAGCAAGAACTTCGGCGGCCTGCAAGTGCTGCAGGGTGTGAACTTCAACGTCAAGGAAGGCGAGATCTTCGGCCTGATCGGCCCCAACGGCGCCGGCAAGACCACGGTCTTCAACCTCATCACGGGCCTGCTGCGCGCCTCCTCCGGCAGCATCCGCTTCAATGACGACGACATCGGTGCCGTCGCCCCGCACAAGATCACCGAACGCGGCATTGCCCGCACCTTCCAGAACATCCGCGTGTTCAAGGAAATGACGCTGCTGGAGAACGTGGTGGTCGGCATGCACGAGCACCTGAACTATGGTGTGGCCAGCATGCTCTTGAACCTCGGCGGCTTCCGCCGTGCCGAGCAGGAAGCCCGTGAACGTGCGCTGGAACTGCTGTCCTGGGTGCGCCTGGATCACAAGGCGCACATGCTGGCCGACAGTCTCTCCTATGGCGAGCAGCGCAAGCTGGAGTTCGCGCGTGCGCTGGCGACCAAGCCCAAGCTGCTGTTGCTGGACGAGCCGGTGGCCGGCATGAACCCGGCCGAGAAGACCGAGCTGATGAGCGAGATCGTCAACATCAAGGCGCGCGGTTTCACCATCTTCATGATCGAGCATGACATGCGTTTCGTCATGGGCCTGTGCGAGCGCATTGCGGTGCTGAACTTCGGCAAGATCATCGCCGAGGGTACCCCGGACCAGATCAAGAACAACCAGGAAGTGATCGAGGCCTATCTCGGCAAGGAAGAAGCATGAGCGCCAGCGGCAACAAGCAACCCATTCTGCAGGTCGAGGACCTCGCGGTGGCCTATGGCCACATTGAAGCAGTCAAGGGCATCAGCCTGTCCCTGAACGAAGGCGAGATCACGGCGCTGGTCGGTGCCAATGGCGCCGGCAAGAGCACGTCGCTGCTGGCCATTTCCGGCCTGGTGAAGGCGCAGCGTGGCCGTGTGCTGCTCAACGGGCAGGATCTGCTGCAGATGTCGCCGCACCGCATCGTCGAATCCGGCGTGGTGCAGGTGGCCGAAGGCCGTGCGACGCTGACCACACTGACCGTGGAAGAGAACCTGGCCCTGGGCGCTTATACGCGCAAGGACAAGGAAGGCGTGGCGCGTGACCTGGAGTGGGTGTATTCCCTCTTCCCGGTATTGAAGAACCGTGCGGCCGGACTGGCGGGCAATCTCTCGGGTGGTGAGCAGCAGATGCTGGCCATTGGCCGTGCGCTGATGGCCAAGCCCAAGGTTCTGTTGCTGGATGAACCGTCGATGGGGCTGGCCCCGTTGATCATCCAGGAAATCTTCCGCATCGTGCAGGAGATCAACAAGACCGGCATGACGGTGCTGCTGGTGGAACAGAACGTGCGCCAGGCGCTGCGCATTGCGCAACGGGGCTATGTGCTGGAGACGGGCAAGATCGTGCTGGAGGATAGTGGTGCGAATCTGCTGGGCAATCCCAAGGTGGTGGAGGCTTATCTGGGCGGTTGATGGGGATGGCAAGCACCGACGAAAAATAATAAAAAATTTTTCAATTAGGTGTTGACCATCGAGCTGATAGGCCTTAATATGCAGCCTCTTTCAAGCACAGCAAGTCACCGCTGAGTGCAGAAGGCCCACGTGGCGGAATTGGTAGACGCGCATGGTTCAGGTCCATGTGCCGCGAGGTGTGGGGGTTCGAGTCCCTCCGTGGGCACCAAACATAAAAGGCTGGTCGATGAAAATCGACCAGCCTTTTGCGTTTGTTGAGTTGGAAAATAGTTTTGCTTGTTGATGGTTTTCTTTGAAAGCCATCTCTTCAAATTGTTAGTTTTTAGTAGCCCGCCTCATTCTTGTGTAGCCATTTTTTATTTAGTTTTTAAGGAATAAAAAACTTTAGAAAACAGGTGACAACTTAAAAGTTTGCCCTTAGAATGCAGCCTCTTTCAAGCAATGCAGTTTGAACGCATTTGCAGAAGGCCCACGTGGCGGAATTGGTAGACGCGCATGGTTCAGGTCCATGTGCCGCGAGGTGTGGGGGTTCGAGTCCCTCCGTGGGCACCAAAACAAAAAAGGTCGGTTGATGAAAATCAACCGGCCTTTTGCGTTTTGGGGCACACGAGCAAAGCGCCTGCGCGCTTTGCGGGAGGGACGAGAAAGTCCGGCCTTGCAAGGCCGGACGGGATCGCGGGACGTGACCGAGGTCCTCCGTGCGCACCAAAACAAAAAAGGCCGGTTGATGAAAATCAACCGGCCTTTTGCGTTTTGGGGCGAACGCCCTGGCACGCTCAAATCTCAGTCAAATGCCAGGGATACTACGCGCCCGGCCTGCACCAGTTACTCGACGGCTAACTCCATCTCGTCTTGTGTCTCGCGGCAGGATCAAGCTCAAAGCGAGTGCAAATTATCAATCTCCAAATCAATACGCCCTGCACCGCGGTTGATTAACGTGCATTCCAACGAGAGGTCTGACCGGCCCTCCTCAGCAGTCCAAAGATCAAAGCGAACAGACCAGGTTGGGCTAGCGGCATTCCTGACTTCAATCGCATCAATACTGGCGAATGCCGTGTCGGGCGGAATAACCAACGTCCGGCCGTATCTCAAGACAGCATCACGCATCAGGTCGGCGGAAAGGCGAATACCGCGTGAACGGCGCTGAGCCGCTTCGTAATCACCCGCGACTAGCCATGAAATGAGCTGACGAATCAGAGTGATAAGTCGTTGATCAAACATGTTCATGTGTTCGCATTCCTGGAAATCCGGGTAGCTGTATCTGCACGATGCTAGCCGGGCAATATTCCGTTTCAGCTATATTTTCTGCGCCTGAGGAACGTCTTCTCAAGATCTGCTCCCGAGGGAGCTTTAAATTCCAGCACGGAAAATACGCGTCATGCCGCATTTTCGAATGAAGGCCATGTCGCTGCCAATCGAGCAGCACAGCCTATTTCCTTACGCTCGCAAAATTCGACGCATTCTCTCTTTGTAATTTAAGGATCGTCTGTGCTGCCATTCGATATCGGGATTAACACATGCATATTTCAGCTCACCTTTTTTCAGGGCCTCTTTCGCCTGAGCGATTTCACCATTGCGCATGGACAAAATAGCCGAATAGATAAATGGATCAGCCGATCTCGGCTTTCCCCCCTGCGTTATGTTAGCCGGATATTCATCAATATTTTCGAGGGCATTCGCCAATGGATCAGGCCTCGATAGCGAAGAAATGAATGGAATTCCGAATGTATCCAGGTCTTCAAAAAATCTCATGCATCCAGATTCAAATGATTTCCGATAGTCATCGCGGTAGTTTTGCATCAAGTCCGGGTTGTTGTTCCAACGCAGCCATAGCAGCTCCACGGACAATACGCCAATCGAATTCCCTTCCCAACCTGGCATCTCATCAAGCCACAAATCTTTTTCACGAAATTCTTCAGCCACATCTCGTGAGCATAAAATTATTGCGCTTCGAAAAGTGCGCTCATCCCATTGCGAAAGCGTTATTTTTGGAAAAATTTTTAGCCTGATCTCCGGATAGAAAATACAATGATTTTCATCATCGGACTCACGTAATGTATAGCCGCGATCATGCATCCCTGAAATCAAGTGTGGTTTACTTTTAATCCAATTCGTAAATTTCATCTGTATATCCCTGCAATTCAAGCAGCGGTTCAGACGCACTCGACGCTGGCTGTCTGGCAAAAGTGTACGGTAGCCTCTGTATTATCTAGCCAAACAGGTCCGCCAGCAAAATACGCAATTCCATGTCAGCACCGCCCTCCTCTTCTAATATCCCCGGCTCCGATCAACCTCATGCAACGCAGCCTCTCCACGGCGCAGCCGCTGCAAGTTATCCAAAATCTGCCCAACGATGACCGAAGGCTGCGCACTCGACGCCATATGCGGCGTAACCACCACGCGCGGGTGTGACCACAGCGCGTTGGATGCGGGCAATGGCTCCTGCGCAAAGACATCCAGCACGGCCCCGCGCAAATGCTGCCGATCCAGTGCTTCCAGCAGGTCCTCCTCCACCAGATGCTCTCCCCGGCCGCAATGTACCAGCGTTGCTCCCGGCTTCATCGCCGCAAATACGTCGCGCCCCAGCAGCTTGTGGGTAGCATCGGTCAGCGGCAAGAGGCAGACCACGATATCGGGTGCCTGCAGGAATGCATGAAGCGCATCGTCACCGGCATAGGTCCTCACGCCCTCGATGTGATGTGCCGAACGTGACCAGCCACTGACCGTAAAACCCTGACCATGCAACACCCCGGCCAAATGGCTGCCCAGCGCACCCAGCCCCATGAGGCCGACATGGGTCTGGTACGCAGGCTTTTGCGACGGAATCTTCCACACGCGCTGCACTTGCTGCTGCAGCGCCTGGTCCAGCGCACGGTGGTAATACAGCACGGCCCACAGCACATATTCAGCCATGCCTGCGGCCAGTGCGGGATCGACGATACGGCACAGCGGTACCTCAGGATGAGCCCGCGCGGCATCGAGCACATGATCGACTCCGGCAGCAATCGAAGACATCAAACGCAGATTGGGCAAGCGCTCGATGACCCCGGCCGGCGGATACCAGCCCGCAACAGCCTCCACATCGCCCGGATCAGGCAGGTCCGGCCACAGCCGCACTTGCAGCTCCGGCATGCGGCGCGCGGCCTCTTCACGAAACACCGCGTGCAGGTCACTGAGGTCATCGGTCGCGCTGCAAATCAACAAGGTCGGCATGGCGTGGCCCTCAGTCGCGGTAAGAAGGATCGAGTCGGTCCAGGCGCCGCAGCCAGGCTTGCCACAGGATCTGGCGCTCATGCTCGACGCTTTGCAACTGCTCGCAGGCGTGCTGGCTCAAGTGCGCCGCAATCTCGGTAACCGGTCCGGCGACTGTCGCCATTTGCGCAGCCGCCATCTGGATCTCGCACGCACGATTGAGGTAGAACATGATCGCGAACGCATCGGCCACCGTGGCTCCCACCGAGAGGAGGCCATGATGGCGCAACAGCAAGGCGATGTTGTTGCCCAGCGATTGTTGAATGCGCGTGCGTTCATCCAGGTCGAAGGCCACGCCGTCATAGGCATGCACGCCGACCCGCTGGTGGAACTCGGTACTGATCTGGTTGAGCTGCAGCAGCCCCTGCTCGCAGGCCGCCACGGCCATGCCGGGCAGCGTGTGGGTATGCAGCACGCAGTGGGCATCCTCGCGCGCCATGTGCACGGCACTGTGGATGGTGAAACCGGCGACGTTGTAGTCGGCCTTGCCCGATACCACGCGGCCTTGCAGGTCCACCACCAGCAGGTCGCTGGCACGCACTTCATCGAACATCAGCCCGAAAGGATTGATGAGGAAACGGTCCTCCTCGGGGGCCGCGTTGTCCGCACGCGGCAGCCGCACCGAAAAATGCGTGTAGAGCGTGTCATCCCAGCCGAACAGCGCAGCCAGCCGGTAAGCGGCCGCCAGGTCGCGGCGCAGGATCAGTTCATCGGGGGTCGTGGTCATCTCAGGCATCCAATCCCATGAAGCGGCGCACGCGCAGGGTCGCGGCGTCGGTTGCGGTGGCGTCCCGGATCTGCCGGGGCGAAGCATCCAGCTGCACGCGGCCGTTTTCCATGAACAGCACGCGGTCGGAGATGGTCAGCGCAAAGTCCATCTCGTGGGTGACGATCACCATCGTCATGCCCTCCTGTGCCAATTCCTGGATCACCTTCAAGACCTCGCCGACCAGTTCAGGGTCCAGTGCCGAGGTCGGTTCGTCAAACAGCATCACGTCAGGCGACATGGCCAGCGCGCGGGCAATGGCCACCCGTTGCTGCTGCCCGCCGGAAAGCTGGTGCGGGTATTTGTGCTGGTGCGCCAGCAGGCCCACCTTGTAGAGCAATTGCAGGGCCCGGGTCTGGCGCAGCGCCGGCTCGCCCGGCTGGCGGTGGTAGCGCGGTGCCAGCAGCACGTTGTCCAGTACGCTCAGGTGCGGAAACAGGTTGAAGCCTTGGAACACCATGCCAATGCGGCCGATGCCATTGCGCACCAGGCTGGACTCGAGAGAGGCGTTGGCGCTGATATAGCCTTCACCGAAGAGGATGATTTCACCCTGGTCGATCTTCTCCAGCGCATTGATGGTGCGGATCAGCGACGTCTTGCCGGAGCCCGAAGGACCGATGATGGACACCACCTCGCCCGCCCTCACGCTCAGGTTCACGCCCTTGAGCACCTCATGCGCACCATAGGCTTTATGGATGCCGATCAGCTCCAGTGCACTCGGCTGCCCCGCCGCCTGGGGCATTGCCGGTGCGACAGGCGGTTTGCCGAGATGGCTGCTCAAGGCGCTGCACTGGCCCTCACTGAGGGTTGCGGGATGGCGCTTTTGCAAATCCAGGCGCCGCTCCAGCCAGCCCAATAGCGTGCTGAAGAGAGTCACCAGCAGCACGTAATACACGGCCACGCCAAGCAAGGTTTCCATCACCAGGAAATTCTGCGAATACAGGCGCAGGCCCGTCATCAGCAACTCCGGCAAGGAGATCACCGACACCAGCGACGTGAGCTTGATGATGGTGACGTATTCGTTGATGAGGGTCGGCAAGGCAATGCGGAAGGCCTGCGGCATGACGATCAGCCGCATCGTGCCAAAGCGGCTCAACGCCAGCGCCCGCCCGGCTTCGCGCTGTCCGCGGGCGACCGACTGCAGGCCGCTGCGGTGGATCTCGGCCATGTAGGCGGCCTCGGTCAGCACCATGGCCACCAGCCCGGCAAAGAAAGGATCGCCGACGACGGCGCGGGTCAGCGGAAAGATTTGCGGCAGGTTGAAGACCACCACCACCACGACCAGCAGCGGCAGGCTGCGGAACAGCCAGATATACAGCCCCGCGGCCCAGTTGATCCAGCGCGTGCCGGAGGTGCGAGCGCAGGCCAGCAAGAAGCCCAGCACCATGCCCAGCCCCCACACCAGCGAACCCAGTTCGACCACCGTGAGACACGCGCGCCAGAAGATCCCCATTGAAAAAAGGGACCAGAAATACGACCAATCCAATGCCATGCGAGAGCTCCCGGTGGTTCAAGGTCGACGTTACTTGGCTACCGCCACGGGCTCAAGATCGTATTTCTTGAGGAGGGCTGCGTACTCACCGCTGGCATGGCCTGCTGCCAGCGCTTTCTGCAAGGCCTGGTACAGGGCGGTATTGCCCTTCTTGACGTAGATGCCCAGCGTCTGCGGATACACGAGTGCCGGCGAACTGATGACGATACGGCCCTTGCTGCGCTCGGCCAGCATCTTGGCGGCACCGGCGATTTCCATCTGGGCCTGGATGTTCTTCGACAGCAGGGCCTGCGAGGCTTCCGGCGCGGTCGGGAATTCGCTCACGGCCACGGCCGGCTTGCCCTGGGGCACACAGTATTCGGCCGAGAGTTTTTTCAAGGCGTTGACCCAGCTGGTGCCGGCCTGCAGGCCGACCTTGAGGCCGCACAGGTCGTTTTCGGTCTTGGGCGTCACGCCACCATCCTTGGCCACCATGATGGCCGCGCCGGTCTTGCCGTAGGCAATGGCATCGGCCTGGGCAGTGCGCTCGGGCGTGATGTACATGCCGGAAATGACGGCATCGAACTGGCCGCCGCCCAGACCCAGGATCAGGCTGGGAAACTTGGTGTCGACAAAGGAGGGCTTGAGCTTCAATTCCCGGCCGAGCATCTCGGCCATGTCCGGATCGAAACCGACGACCTTGTCGCCTTGCCAGGATTCGAAGGGTGGATAGGTGATTTCCATGCCGACCTTGAGCTGGCCGGGAACCAGGGTCTGTGCGAACGCTGCCACCGGCAGCATGGCTGACAGGGCCAGCGTGAGCAGGTTGCGCTTGAACGAAATGCGGCGGAGGGGATGGGTCATGGCGCGGGACTCCTTCTGTGAGCGGGCTGGAGAAAAGAAAAATGGAAAAAAGGACGAGAACTCAACTGCCGGCCGGCGTCCTGGGCCGGGCATAACCAAAACTGCCGGGCTTCAATGCCTCTGCCGACATCGCCAACTCGCCCGCTTCCACCTTGCGTTTGAGGTAGGTATAGGTCTGCTGGGCCTGCGAATACATGTGCTCGCCGATGGACAGTTCGCCGTAACTGGTAGCGCCGTCAGAGCCGCTGGCAAACTGCGGCAAGGGCCGGATACGCGTGTGATAGTCGCAGGCGAAGAACAGCGGGAAGGAATAGCGTTCCTGCTGCACCTTGCGCACGCGGTGCGAAGTGGCGGGAAAGGCGCCCGCGGTCATCACTTCGAGCATGTCGCCGATATTGATGACGAAAGCTTCCTCGCCGGCCACCGAACAGGGTGGCGCGTCGATCCAGGCGCCCTGGTCGTTCATCACTTCCAGGCCGGGCTGATCGGCCAGCAGCAGGGTGAAGCATTCGTAATCCGTGTGGGCACCGATGCCGGGCGCATCGACCGCTTCCAGGTCGACCGGATAATGAATCAGCCGCAGCTTCGAGGGCGGACAGGTCACCAGGGACTCGAAGGCATCCTCGGGCTGGCCCAGTGCCAGCGCAAAGCCACGGAACAAGGTGCGGCCAAGCGCGAACACCGCCTCGTAATAGCGGGACACGGCCGCCTTGAAACCCGGCAGCTCGGGCCATTTGTTGTTGCCGATCAGGGGCGTGCCGGCCAGCACCAGCGGATGATCATCGGGCACCTCGAAACCGATGTCGAAGGCTTCCTTGTGATCGGGCCGGCCCTTGGAATAGACCTCTTCGCCCTCAGGCACATAACCCTTGTGGCCCCAGGCGTCGCCGATGTAATAGCGCATCTTCCATGGCATCGGCTGCGCGAACAGCGCGCGGCTGGCCTCGCGCAGGCCGGCGATCAGCTGCGGATCGATCCCGTGGCCGGTAATGTAGAAAAATCCGACCTCGCGCGCCGCCGCTCCCAGCTGGTCGGCAACCGCCTGGCGCTGTGCCGGCTCGTCACCATAGAGGCCGCTGATATCGATCACGGGCAAGGCCGTGAAATTGCGCTGTCCGGTGTGCATGTTCAAACTCCTGCGGTAGAAGGCGACTGCGTTGATGACGAAAAACCGATGCCGTGCTGTTGTGACCAGCGTGCAAAATGCGCGCGCTCCTGCTGCGCCATCCAACGATTGAGCTGCCACAGGTCAGCCACGGGGCTGCGGGTATAGGGCAGCAGATGCAGATAGCCGTCCGGACCGAACTCCGGCGTGAGCGTGCTGATGGCATAGCCGCTGGCGTGCTGGAAGGACCAGACCGTCTCCCAGATGCGCTGGTGAAACGCCAGCTCGGGCGCGTATTCGGGTGCAGCCGGATCGGGGACCTGCGGCCCCTGCGCATAGCCCACGCGCGCCTGCACATGGTGTACACGCTCAAGGAATGGCGTAAGGTCATCCAACGGGTCATCCAGCAAGCGCTCGCAGACCACGACCCAGTGGCTGATGTCGGCGGTGTAGCGCAGCCGGGGCAGCTGGCGCACGATGTCCAGCGTGATCCAGGGACTGTAGAGCGAACTGGCGCGATGGGTCTCGAAGCTGCAGGACACGCCCGCATCATCGGCCAAGTCCTGCGCCCGTCCCAGGAAATCGACTTGTTCCGCCAGGGGCCAGCGGTCGTTGCCGGCCAGCAGGTTCACGAAACGGGGCTGCAGTTCCGCCGCCGCGTCGAAGGCGCGCGCCAGGTGCTGCAAATGCACTTCCGGCCGGTCGGCCTGGCGCGGAACGACGTCCACTCCGCTGAAGACGATGGCGATGTAATCCAGCGCCTCGGCCTGCAGGCGATCGCGCAATGCGCGCCGCTCCTGCAGCGCCATCGGCAGGCGGGCTTCCAGGCCAGTGCAGCCGGCCTCGCGCAGTTCGGCCACGCAGCGGCTCCAGGGTTCCTGCATGCCCCAGCCGCTGCGAAAGATCTTCAGCTCCATGGCGGGCCTCAGCGGTAGGTCACGCCGGGCAGCACACACAGCATTTCGTAGAGCAGGTTCGCGCCCAGCTGCGAGGTATTGCCGCTCACGTCATAGGGAGGCGAGACCTCCACCAGATCACAGCCAACAAGGTTCATGCCACGGCAGCCACGTACGATTTCCAGGGCCTGGATGGAAGTCAGCCCGCCCACTTCGGGGGTACCGGTGCCGGGTGCCCAGGCCGGGTCGATGCCGTCGATGTCGAAGCTCAGGTAGACCGGACCGGCGCCGATCTGGGCGCGTACTTCTTCCATCAGCGGCGCCAGCGAGCGATGCCAGCATTGCTCGGCCTGTACCAGGCGGAAACCCTGGTCCACGCCCCATTGGAAATCGCCGCTGGCGTAGCCTTGCGCGCGCTGGCCGATCTGCACCACCCGCTTGCAATCGAGCAAGCCCTCTTCCACGGCGCGGCGGAAGGTGGTGCCGTGGGCGATCTTCTCGCCAAACATGTCGTCGTTGGTGTCGGTATGGGCATCGACGTGCACCAGGCCCACCGGGCCGTGCTTGCGTGCAATGGCGCGCAGGATAGGCAAGGTGATGGTGTGGTCGCCGCCCAGCGTAAGCGGAATGACGGGATGCGCCAACAGGCCGTCATACGCTTCTTCGATGACGCGGACCGATTCGAGCAGGTTGTAGGTATTGATGGCGACGTCGCCGATGTCGGCCACCGACAGGGAATCGAAGGGCGCGGCACCGGTGGCCATGTTGTAGGGGCGGATCATCACCGATTCCGCACGGATCTGGCGCGGACCGAAGCGGGTCCCGGCGCGCAGGGAGGTGCCGATATCGAGCGGCACGCCGATGAAGGCCGCATCCAGTCCCTCGGCACTGTCCATCGCAGGCAGGCGCATCATGGTCGAACGGCCGGCAAAGCGCGGCATGTCGTTGCCGCTTTGGGGCTGGTGGAAGACTTTGGACATTGCGTATCACCCTTGTTCTGGCAGCAACAGCAGGCTGCGACGAAGCGAATATACAATGGCCGATAGTTATCAAAAGATAGCTGTAATCAAATAATAAGTTGTTAGAATTTGAAACTTATTGCGGGCACTGAACGCGCGCCCTCCTCCACGCAAAGACGATTTATCCATGACCCCAGGCATCGATTTCAAGTTGCTGCGCATATTCGCCGCAGTGGTCCGTCACCAGGGATTCGCCCGGGCCCAGCAGGAGCTGAACCTGACGACCTCGGCCATCAGCACCTACATGGCCCAGCTGGAAAGCGATGTCGGTTTTACCGTCTGCCGGCGTGGCCGGGGTGGCTTCGCGCTCACGGACAAGGGTGAACTGCTGCTCTCGGAAACGCTGCGTGTGCTGGGGGAGGTGGACAGTTTCGAACGCTATACCCAGTCGCTCAAGGGCGAACTGGGCGGCACGCTGACGATAGGGGTGCTCGACACGACGGTGACCGATCCCTCCCTGCCGATGGCGGAGGCCATCGGCGTCTTTTCCAGCAAGTTTCCGGGCATGCACCTGAACCTGCTCATCCGCAGCCCCTACGAACTGCAGAAGGGCTTGCTGGACAATGACCTCGACATCGCGGTGGGCTTCTTCCCCGCCAAGGCCAACGGCCTGGTCTATCAGCCGCTCTACCGCGAGCAGCAATGGCTGTATTGCAGCGACCGGCACCCCTGCTTCCAGCAGCGCAACCTGCGCGCCTCGGCCGTCTCGGAAATGAGCGTGGTCAGCCGCAGTTACTGGAGCCAGACCGAGCTGAGCCGGCACGGTTTCAAGCGCAGCGTGGCCACGGTGGAAAGCATGGAAGCGCAGTTGATCCTGATCCTCTCGGGCCGCTACATCGGCTATCTGCCGGAGCACTATGCGCAGTCATGGGTCGAGCAGGGACGATTGAAAGTCTTGCTGCCTTCCGAGTTTGGCTACCAGTCGCAGTTTTCCCTGGTGCTGCGCCGGGGCCGCAGCCGCGAACTGCCTTTGCAGGCGATGCGCGAACTGCTGCAGACCGGCAAGCGCGGCAGCAAGCGCTAGAACTGCGCCTGCTGCAATCTGTGCAGGGTGCCGCCGTGCGCTTTATTTGCGCGCCGTCCCTCCTGTCTTGGGTTCATTGCGCACTACCGCACCCCGGACCTCGAAGCGCACGCTATCGAGCGCCTTGCCCTGCTTGTCCTGCAGCACCAGCACATGCTTGCCGGGCCAGGGCATCCAGTCGAAGTCCAGGGCTTCTTCCCCAGCGGCCGTGAAGTTGGCCGCCACCTTCTGCGCCTGTACCCTGCCCGCCTGCATGACCTCCAGCGGCATCATCTTCCCATCCAGCACCCAGCGGCTGCCGGCAGGCGCGCCCTGGGCGCGGAAGCGGATGCGCTGGCGCGCCGGCGGGATATCGGGGTCCAGCGCAGCGAGCATGCCTGTGGTGGGGTAAGTGATGGCCGGACGAATATCGCGCGCATGCGCCAGGCGGATCTCCGCCTGGGCGGTGCCCGGTAAAAAATATTCGGTGCGCGCCGCTTCCACATCCTGCTCGTAACGGATCATCTGCGCTTGCACACCAGCCGGTTTGGCGGGTGGTCCATTGCCCGCTTCGCGTGCGCCGTTGCGGCCACGTTCATGGAGATATTGCATGACTTCCTGCCACACCGGTGCCGCACCGGTCACGCCGGACACGTCCCACATCGGCGCGCCAGAAGCGTTTCCGACCCATACCCCTACGGTATAACGCGAGGAATAACCGACACACCAGTTGTCGCGCATGTCCTTGGAAGTGCCGGTCTTGACCGCCGTCCAGATGCGGGTGGACAGCGCATTCTCCAGGCCGAAGGTCCGCGCGCGCGCACTGCGGTCGGAGAGGATGTCGCCGACGATGTAGGCCGCATCGGCGTCCATCACCTGCGTGGCGCGCGCTGGCGTGCGCGCTTCATCGAGCCGCGTACGCAAAGGTGTATGGCGTCCCTGGTTGGCCAGTACGCGATAGGCATTGGCCAGGTTGGCCAGCGTGACGTCGGCGCTGCCCAGCGCGAGGCTGTAGCCGTAGTAATCACCGCTCTCGCGCAGGTTGAAACCCAGCGCCTGCAAGCGACGGAAGAAGCGCTCGGGCGTGACCATCACCAGCGTGCGCACGGCAGGGATATTGAGCGAGGAACCCAGCGACGTGCGCAGGCTCACCAGTCCCTTGTATTGCTTGTCGTAGTTCTGCGGAATGTAGAGCCCGGCCGAGGTGGCCAGGTTGACCGGAGAATCATCCAGCAGGGACGCGGCCGTCAGCCATTTCTTTTCGATGGCCAGTTCGTAGAGGAAAGGCTTGAGCGTCGAGCCCGCCTGCCGCTGCGCCACCACCCCATCCACATTGGCGGCTGCCGACAGCGGGCCGCTGGAACCGACCCAGGCCATTACGTCGCCGGTGGCATTGTCGATGACGATGACGGCACCATCCTCGATGTTGCGCTCGGCCAGTCCGGCCAGTTGATGACGCAGGGCTTGCGTGGCAAAGCGCTGCAAGGGCGCATCCAGCGTGGAGCGCAGTTGCTGTCCGGGGGCATTCAACAGCTTGCGGGCCAGATGCGGCGCAAGCTGCGGTGAATCACTCGTCCCCGGCAAATCTCGCTTGGCCGACACGCGCGCCAACGCCAGCTCGGTGCGGCCATCCATGCCGCTGCACTGCTCGCCTGCCCCCTCTTCCTTGAGGATGGCGCAGGCACGTTCGGCCACGCGGCGTGGCGTCGCATTGGGCGCACGGATCAACGCGACCGCGATGGCCGCCTCGCCCTGGTCGAGTCCGCTCGGATGCTTGCCGAACATCACGCGCGACAGGGCATGTACGCCCACCAGCTCACCCCGGAAGGCCACCAGGTTGAGATAGGCTTCCAGGATCTGGTCCTTGCGCCAGTTGCGCTCCAGCGATTGTGCAATCCACGCCTGCGACACTTTCTGCGTGAGCGAACGCGCACCGGACTTGCGGCGCAGATCGTCATAGATCAAACCCGCCAGTTGCATCGTGATGGTGGAGGCGCCGCGTGTCTTCGTATTCCACAAATTGCCCCAGGCCGAGGCTGCCACAGCGCTCCAGTCGATGCCACCGTGCTGGTAGAAGCGCCGGTCCTCGGAAGCGACCAGGGCATGCCGCAGCGCCGGGGATACGTCTTCCACTTTGACCCAGGACAATTTGCGCTCGTCCATGTTTACGCGCATGCGCTGCAACAGCTCGCCATTGCGGTCCAGCAGGCTGGCTTCCGATGGCAGGAAGTCGCGCTGCACTTCGCTGAACGACGGTACGGCACTGGCTGCCGTGGGCATCAGCAGAGCCAGTACCAGCGCGCTGATCGAAACCAGCGCGCCGGGCCGGAGGGTGCATGCGGCCATGCGCATCACTGCGCCGCCTTCACGACCAGCTTGCCATTGGGGACTTCACCGAACATTTCCGGCGCATACATCGCTTCCACGCGTGTGGGCGGCAGGTTGAATTCACCCGCATTGTTCAGGCGCACCGTGTAGCTGATGCTGGTGCGGCCCTTGGGCATGGCCTCGTAATACGCGCGATAGGCTTCGAAGCTGCGCTCTTCATAGGCCAGCCAGCCCATGCCACGGTCACGCGGGGCCTCCTGCTTGCCCTGCGCAATGGCCGAGTCGCGGCCCAGGCCGGAACCCAGCAGGGTCGCACCGCCCGGCACCGGATCGCTGACCACGACCCAGGTCATCTCGGCTTGCGCGTCGATGTCCAGCGTCACGCGCAGCACGTCGCCGCGTGTATATACACCGGCCTGCTTCTGCTCGATGGCCTCGACCTTGCGGGTGATGCGATAGCCAGCAGCAAAAGGCTGCTTCAAGGGGATCGCTGCCAGGCTCTGCAATGTCACCCAGGGCTTGCCGTTGCCCTCTTGCGCCAGGCGCACGCTGCCACCCTGCGCACTGCCTTCCGGCCAGGGCAGCTGCAGCTTGCCGCCGTTGGCGGCACCGCTCCAGGCCAGGCTCTGGGTGCCGGTGCTGGTGCCGTTCTGCTCCAGCGTGGCACGGGTGGTGCCGGTAACAGGTTCGGATTCAAACTTTCGAGCGAATTTCTCCAGCGCCAGGCTGCCCCAGACGTTGGCCGTGGTGGTGCTCCAGTGACCGCGCTGCTGGCGGCCGATGGCACCTGCGATCAGACGCGGCAGGTCCTCGCGCCAGGCCGGGTTGTTCAGCTCCAGCAGGATCAGGCGGTTGGCATTGGCATCGGCGCTGCTCATGAGCCACCACCAGTAGTCACCCTCTTCATTTGAGAAGCCCATGCGCGTACCCTGGAAGTTCAGGCGGGCGCGCAGGATCTGGTCGGCTTGCTCCAGCTTCTTGTCGCGCTCGGGGATGGCACTCACACGCTGCAGGATGCCGATCCAGTCCAGCAGGCCCGAGGTCGGCCAGGCATTGGGATTGATCTGGATCGAGCCCAGCATCGCGGGCTGCACGCGGTTGTAGCGGGACAGCGCTTCGAGGGCGGCCAGCTTGCGCACGTCCAGGTCCTTCTGCGGCGACCAGAAATCGCGCATCACCTTGCCCTCCACGAAGGCCGCGAGGCCATCCAGCATCTTGTCGCGGCTGGCTTGCGGGATGGCATAGCCGGCTTCGTTGGTGGCCGCCAGCAGATAGGCCGTCAGCGTGTCGCTGCCGCGGCGCGCGCCACTGTCGCTGGGCGGGAAGTAATACGCCAGGCCGTCGCCATCCAGATAGGTCGGCAGGTCGGCCACGATCTTCTGCCATGCCGCTTCATCGCGCAGGCCGATGGCCTTGGATGTCTTCTGCTCCAGGCAGGCGAAAGGATAGTTGACAAAGTAACGCGTGAGCGCATCGCTGCCACCGGCCAGGCTGGGCTTGAGCGAGAGCGCCAGGCCGCCGCGTCCCGGCAGGCCGTCGGCGGGTCGTGCGACGTTGATGGCGGCACTCTTGTCGAGCTGGAACAGCGTGGCCTGCTGCACCGTGACCGGCACGGCCGGGACGACGCGCTGGGTGAACTTCATCGCATCTCGCGCTTTCTGGCCGCCCTGCTCCTGGGCGCTGATTTCCCAGGCCAGCTGGCTGATGCCTTCCGGCGTCTGCACCGGCCACATGACCTCGGCCGACTGTCCGGCAGCAATCTTCACCTCGCGTTCAGGCAGTGTCAGCGCGCCCGCTGTGGTGCTGCCTTGCGCACGGGCAGCGACTTTGATCGTCATATCGTGCGTGGTGGTGTTGCGTACGGTGACGCTGCCGTTGAAGTTGTCGCCCTCGCGCACCAGTGGCGGCAGGCCGGAGATGACCTGCACATCCTGCGTGGAACGGATGCTGATGCTGCCGGTGCCGAAATCGCTGATGCCATTCTCCGCAATGGCGACGATGCGGAAGGAAGTCAGCGCATCATTGAGCGGCACATCCAGCTGTGCCCTGCCCTCGGCATCCAGGGTGACATTGGGCTTCCATACCAGCAAGGTATCGAACAATTCACGCGTGGGCGCACGGCCACCGCCCCCGCCAGCAGGCGTGGCCTTCTTGCCGTAGTGGCGCTTGCCGACCACCTGCATCTGCGCCGTCGAGGTCTCCACCCCATAGCTGCGCCGTTGCAGCATGGCGCGCAGCACATCCCAGCTGCCATTGGGTTGCAGTTCCAGCAGTGCTTCATCGACGGCGGCCAGGGCGAATTCACCACCGGCGGCGGGCTTGCCGTTGGGCAGTTTCACTTGCACTTGCACCTTGGCCGTGGCACGGATGGGATAAGCCGGCTTGTCGGTACTGACAGCCACTTGCAGACGATGGCCAGCGTCACCCACATTGACTTCGGCGATGCCGAATTTCCAGGCCGGCTTGGAGAGATCGACGATGGGGCCCGGTCCCTGGTATTCGCGGAATTCATGCCACCAGTTGATCGGTTCCTTCCAGCCCCAGATGAAGAAGGAATACCACGGCACCTCGCGCATGCGGCCGCGCACGGCCAACACCGACACATACACGTTGGGACCATACTCGGCCTTCATCGGCACGCTGATGGTGGGGTCCTGGCCGGACAGCTGCACCACGCGCGTATCGATCACGCCTTCACGCTCCACCGCGACCAGCGCGGTAGCGTAGCGGAACGGCATGCGGACCTGGAAGTTGGCGGTCTCGCCGGGTTGATAATTCTTTTTCTCGGGCAGGATGTCGATGCGGTCCTGGTTCTCGCCATCGAACCAGACTTCGCCGCGTCCGGTGACCCACACCGAGGAACGGGCGGCAGCCGCATTGCCATTGCCATCCTTGGCGCTGGCGATCAATTCCACATTGCCCGCTTCGGACAATTCGGTATCGCAGCTGAACATGCCGTGCTGGTCGCTCTTGCCGGAGCAGAGCTTGCCGAGATCCTGCTTGCTCTCGTCGTTTTCATAAGCGTAGAAGCCGCCAACCATGCGCTTGCGGTGCGAATTGGTCTTGCGCGCCAGGCCACGGATTTCCACTGGCACGCCGGCTTGCGGCTGGCCTGCGGTATTGAGGGTGACGGCGGTGAGCGTGAGCTTCTTCTTCACCGAAACCCAGTTGCCGGTGCGCAGGCCCACCACCACCGCCGACGGCCACAAGGGCGTGACGTTGGAGATGGTCTGCACTTCGCCATTGGGATCGCTGTAGGTCATCTCGGTGAGCAGTTCCTGCGGGAGCTGCAGCGCGGGCAGCTTGCCGATGACGGCGCGGCCGGCGCCGTTCTTGTCGAGCGTGACGGCGAGTTTGTCGGCGACGATCTTCTGGTCGTCGGCATTGCTGTCCTCGTCATTACGCGGAGCATCGAAGGAGAAACCGTCGTAACCCGCAATGTTGACAAAACGTGACCGCAGCAAGGACGACACCTGCACCGCCTGGTTGGCGGCGGCGCCGCCATTGATGTAGTTCAGTTGCAAATCCAGCGACATTTCCTTGATGGCCACTTGCGCGCCCTTGGGTGGCGTGATGCGTCCCTGCATCAGGGGCAGGCGGAATTCCTCCACGCGGAAGCTACCCGTGACATAGGTGCCACGGCCGTATCCCGCTTCGTTTTCGCCGTCATCGGACTGGCCATTGGCATTGCTGCTGGCAGCGGGATCGACCGTACCCTGGTCGAGCACGACCTCGTAGCTGCCCAGCTTGGCTTCCTTGGGCAGGGTGAAGCTGGTCTCGGCGCTCTTGTTGCCGCGCCAGTTCAGCGCGAACTGGTATTGCTGGCCGCTACCGAGATGGCTGATGCGCACCCGCGTAGGCAGGTCTTCCTTGCGCATGAGGCCGAAGCCCTGCATGGTCTCGGTGCGGATCACGTGCTTCATCGAGACCGTCTCGCCGGCACGGAACAGCGTGCGGTCAAAGATGGTGGTGGCGCGCGTGGTAGCCGACTTGTCCGTGTCGGTGGGCAAATTGAAACGCCAGGATTCGATCCCCTCGTTCCACGAGGTCAGCGCAAAGGCCATGTCCTGACGGCCCTTCTCATCAGTCTTGCGCGCGCTCACGAAGAGGCCGCTGATCTTGTCGGCGTTCTCCGCGCTGTAGCCGCGGTTGACGCAGGCATCTTCCAGCACCGGCATTATGGCCACACCGCTGGCGTTGGTCTTGCCCTGCCAGAGCTGGGTGCCGTCGCAGTTGGAGACGCGGATCTCGGCATCGGCGACCGGTTTGGCATCATCCAGCCGGGTCACCCAGACTGCGCCATTGGCGCGGCCCAATTTGACGTGCACCGACAGGTTGGTCACCAGCGCGCTGGTGCGCACATACATCGGCTGCGGCTTCCCTAGAAGCGATGCGCCCAGCTTCTGGGATTCCAGTTCGACCACGTAGAAGCCCGGATCCTTCAGGGGAATGCCGATCACTTCAAAGGGCCATTCGCCCTCCTTGGCGTCCTTCTGCGCCGGCAGATCGAGTTTCTTCGCACCGGGTTCCTTGGCCAGCAGGCTGACGCTGCGCGTATCCACCTTCTTCGGATCGCCCCATTTTTCGTGATATTTGTTCAGGCGCGTGAGCCAGGCGATGACGGCCTTGTCGCCATCGACCTTCAGGTCGGCGACCTGGCCGGGCATGGCGCGGCCATCCTTGCCGCGCACCAGCAGCCCGGCTTCCACCCGGCGCAGCGTGACCGGCAGCGTGGGCTCAGCGTTGAGCTCGATGATGCCAAAGGGGGCGGCCGGGAATTTGGCCAGCGGCGGGAAATCCGCCAGCGCCGATTTCAGCGGGAACGCACCCGCATTGGCCAGGCTGCGCCCGTCTTCATCCTTGAAGCCGGAAGGCAGGCTGATGGTGAAGTCGGATTTCTCCGGGAACGGCGGCTTGAAGCGCAGCTCGCGCACAGCTTCATCCTTGTCTCCTTCCAGGGTGGGCTTGATCTTGCCGGTGGTGGCGTTCATCACCACCTGCTCGGCCAGCTTGCGCGGCACCGGAGCCGAGAACGACAAGGTAACCGGCAGGATCGGCGAACAGGCCGCATTGGCGTTCTCGCGCTGGCACGACAGGCTGGCGGCGAATTCGCTGCGCACCTGGAAATTGAAGACCTGCGGCTTGGAGGTCACGATGGAAGACGCATTGGCAGCGGCAATGCCGCGATCCCACACCAGCTTGACGTGCGCCTCATTGGGCAGGCGCTGCTGGCACTGCACGATGGTCACCGACGCCGGGTCCGCGCCCTTGGCGAACTGCTGCAGCAAGGCCTTGCGATCCGCTTCGCCAACGGCCTTGGTGGGGATGCGTTCATTGATGCCTTCGGCTTCGCAATACAGGTGTTCGCGTACCGTGGCCTCGGTGGCCGGCCCGTTCTGGAACAGGATGAAGGCCTGGTCTTCCGCAATCTGTGCGCCGCTGTAGGGTTCGACCCGGCTCACCGCCGGGCCGCCGGTGCTGAACTGGAAGCGGGTCTTGCCGCCGACCGTATTGCCGGCGACGGAACGCGCATCGGCGCGCAAATTGAAACTGCAGCGGGTACCGGGCGGCAGGTCGCGTTCAAAGTCGTAGACCCAGTTCTTGTCATCGGCCCAGCGCGCCGTGCCGCTGACGGCGCAATCGGCATCGAAGGGCGAGGCTGCCTTGGGGTCGCCGAACTTGACCATCGATTCCGAGAAGCGCGCCCGCACCTGGCGGATGCGCTGCACTTCGCCCTGCGGCGAAAAGGACAGCACGCTGGCATTGGCCGCATGCGCAGCCGGTGCGGTAAGCGCCGTGGCCGTGCCCAGGCTGAGCAAGGCCGCGCCGGCCAGCAGCAGCCCTTGCAGCGGTGCGCGGCAGATCGCCGCGATCGATGGACGGCCTGTGGCCATGCCGTTTTCCGTTTGCTTCATCTTGTTCTCTCCGGATCAATCTTCTCGTGATGACAGCCACAGGATCCTTCCCCCTTGCGGCAGTGCTGGCGCTCAGACTGGAATAACGGCAAAACGTTTCCGATTTACAGCTTGCATTGCAAAAAATCGAGGAAACAGCTGATGCGCCGGGACAGCTGGGTGTTGTGGTAATACACGGCCGAAATCTTCTGGCGGAAGCCGCTATCGTAATGATCCAGCACCCGCACCAGCCGGCCTGCCGCCAGGTCGGACCCGGTCATGAAGTCGGACAGGCAGGCGATGCCCTGCCCCTGCAAGGCCAGATGGCGCAGGGTTTCACCGCTGGAGGCGCGAATCGCCGGACGCACCTGGTAGCGGTCTCCAGCGGTGTGGCGCAGCGGCCAGTGATTGAGGCTGTCCGGCTGGGAAAAGCCGATCAGCTGATGTTGTTCCAGAGCTTCCACCGATTCCGGCGCGCCGTGGCAGGCCAGGTAATCGGGACTGGCCACGATGTTCAGGCGCGCCGAACTCAGGGGCCGCGCATGCAGGGTGGAGTCCTGCAACTCGCCGATGCGGATGGCGATGTCGGCGCGCTGCTCCACCAGGTCGATGAAGCGGTCATTGGTGGTCAGCTCCAGTTCGATGTCCGGATAGGCCGCGCGGAAAGCCCCTACATGCGGAACAATACAATGCAGCATGAAAGGCACGGCCGCATCCACACGCAGCTTGCCGACCGGCTTGCGGGTGCGCATGCGCACCGTGTCTTCGGCCTGCTCCATGGCGGCCAGGATGGCGCGCGCCTGCTCCAGGAAAGCCTCGCCCTCTTCGGTGAGATCCATGCGGCGCGTGGTACGGGTCAAGAGGCTCGCGCCCAGCTTCTCTTCCAGCCGCGACAACGCCCGGCTCACCCCGGACGTAGTCTGCTCCAGTACCTCGGCGGCCGCCGAGAGCGTGCCCGCCTCCACCACGGCAACGAAGGTGCGCAATTCCTCGGATTGAATGCTCATTGTTGACTCCGGATCAAATATTCTTTGATTGTAACGGCATTTTTCTCAACAAAGACTGCGCGCACAATCCTTCACATCGCTGGCAATCCATCCCGGACCGGCCGGCCTGAACCCCTCACATATCAAGGATTGCCATGCCAATTGCACTTTGGGCGCTGACCATCAGCGCATTCGCCATCGGGACTACCGAGTTCGTCATCATGGGTCTGCTGCCAGAGGTGGCGACCAACCTGGGCGTGAGCCTCTCCTCGGCCGGCCTGCTGGTGACCGGTTATGCGCTGGGCGTGTTCGTGGGCGCCCCGCTGGTGACGGCCACCACCGGACGCCTGCCGCGCAAGACCTTGCTGATCGCCTTGATGGTGGTCTTCGTCATCGGCAACCTGGCCTGTGCCATCGCGCCGGGCTATGCCACGCTGATGATCGGGCGCGTGGTGGCCTCCTTCGCCCATGGCGCCTTCTTCGGTGTCGGTTCGGTGGTCGCCACCAGCCTGGTCCCCAAGGAAAAGCAGGCCTCGGCCATCGCCCTGATGTTTACCGGCCTGACGGTGGCCAACGTGCTGGGCGTGCCCTTCGGCACCTGGCTGGGTCAGAGTTACGGCTGGCGCGCCACCTTCTGGGCCGTCACCGTCATCGGCGTGATCGCGCTGGCTGCGACCGCCGTGCTGGTGCCGCGCTCGCAAGGCGGTGAAGAAGCCGACTTCGGCAAGGAAGTGCGCGTGCTGATGCGCCCCCAAGTCATGCTGGGCCTGTTGATGACGGTGCTGGGCTTTGGCGGCGTATTCGCGGCCTTCACCTACATCGCCCCGATCCTGACCGACATCAGCGGTTTCCCGGCCTCGGCGGTCTCGCCCATCCTGCTGTTGTTCGGCCTGGGACTGGTGATCGGCAACCTGGCTGGCGGCAAGCTGGCTGACCGCAAGCTCATGGCCACCCTGCTGGGCAGCCTGGTGCTGCTGGCCGTGGTGCTGGTGCTGTTCGGGCTCACCAATGAAAACAAGATCGCCGCCATCATCGGCGTCGGCTTGATGGGCATGGCCGCCTTCGCCACCGTGCCGCCACTGCAGATGCGCGTGCTGGAAAAGGCGACCGGTGCGCCCAACCTGGCCTCCTCGGCCAATATCGCGGCCTTCAACCTGGGCAATGCGGCGGGAGCCTGGCTGGGTGGCGTGACCATCGATCATGGCCCAGGCCTGCATGCAGTGCCTTACGTGGCGGCGCTGCTGCCGCTGGCAGGGATCGCCGTGGCCCTGGTGAGCTGGAAGATGGATGCACGACCGGCCGCCCTGGCCCGTACCGAACGGACTACCCCCATCTGATTGACGGAGCCCGCCATGACCCAGACCTCCAGCACCTCCCGGCCGCAGCGCCAAACCGCCCTGGTAGTGGGAGCCCACGGCGTGATCGGCAGCCAGCTGATCGCGCACCTGCTGTCCCTGCCGCAGTGGGAGGTGATCGGCTTGTCGCGCAGGGGTGGCGAGCACCGCAAAGAGGAGCGGCTGCGCCACGTTTCGGTGGATCTGCTCGACGCCAGCGATGCCAAACGCCAGCTGGCCCCGCTGGAACAGGTCACCCACGTGTTCTATGCAGCCTATCAGCATCGCCCCGGTTGGAGCGAGCTGGTGGCCCCCAACCTGGCCATGCTGCAGAACACGGTGCAGACGGTGGAGGTCCATGCCCCCGGCTTGTGCCATATCAGCCTGATGCAAGGCTACAAAGTGTATGGCGGCCATCTTGGCCCCTTCAAGACGCCGGCACGTGAAAGCGATGCGCAGTTCATGCCGCCCGAATTCATGTTCGACCAGCAGCGCTGGCTGGAACAGCGGCGCGTCGAGTCAGGCCGCTGCTGGAGCTGGTCGGCACCACGTCCGGCGGTCGTGGGCGGCGCTGCCCTGGGCAACCCGATGAACCTGGCGCTGGCCATTGCGCTGTATGCCTGCATGAGCAAGGCGCTGGGGCTGCCGCTGCGCTTTCCCGGCAAACCGGGAGCGTACGACAAGCTGGTTGAGATGACCGATGCCCGCCTGCTGGCCAAGGGCACCGTTTGGGCCGCCACCACCGAGGCGGCAGCCAACCAGGCCTTCAACATCGGCAATGGCGACCTGTTCCGCTGGAGTGAGATGTGGCCGAAAATCGCGCGATATTTCGGCATGGAAGTGGGCACGCCGCTGCCGCTGAAACTGGCCGAGGTCATGGCGGACAAGGCGCCGTTGTGGGAAAGGATCGTCACAGCACACGGCTTGAAGCAGCATCCTTATGCTTCATTGTCGGCATGGGAATTTGCCGATTTCGTGTTCTCGTGGGACTACGACATGTTCGGAGACGGCAGCAAGGCCCGGCGCCTGGGCTTTCACGAGTATGTGGAAACGGAGCAGATGTTCTATCAACTCTTCGACACCTTTAAGGAACGCAAGATCATTCCGTGGTCTTGAAGCGTTGCACCGGTCATCAACAGACGAAAAAAAGAGCTTGCCGCGGCAAGCTCTTTTCACGTCTGACATCAGCTTCATTCAAACCAAAGCGAACGATCAGGCACCCTTCTTGATCCAGGCCGCCAGCTGATGCGGGCCCAGGCCGTCATATTCTTCGAACGGCTGGTGAATCCAGGGGTTGGTCGGCAGGTAGTCGATGTGGAAATCGGGTTCCACGACCGAGCAGGCCTTCCACCAAAGGACGGCACTCTTGATCTCGGTGACGGACGGGTAATGTTCCTTCAGGTGGACCATCACCTTCTGCAGGGTGACGCCGGAATCGACCAGGTCGTCCACCAGCAGGATGCGGCCACCCAGGGTTCCCTTGGTGATGGTGATGTACTTGGCGATGTCCAGGGAGCTGCGGATGGTGCCGGCAGCTTCCCGGTAGGAGCTGGTCGAGAGAATGGCCAGCGGGACATCGAAAATGCGCGACATCACGTCACCCGGGCGCAGGCCGCCGCGCGCCAGGCACAGCACCTGGTCGAACTGGTAGCCGGATTCGTAGACCTTCAATGCCAGTCGTTCGATCAGGCGGTTGTAGTCGTCCCAGGAGACCCAGAGGTCTTTGTCGTCAGAGATCTTCATATTGTTGATTGCTTCGTAGTGCCTTGTGCCCTTGCGGGCGATTGCGTGGTGAATTACTTGAACGGATGGCGCAGGACGATGGTCTCTTCGCGGTCCGGGCCGGTGGAGATCATGTCGATGGGCACGCCCACCAGTTCCTCGATGCGCTTGATGTAAGCGCGGGCGTTGGCCGGCAGAGCGTCCAGCGTCTTGGCGCCGACGGTGGTCTCGGACCAGCCGGGCATTTCTTCGTAGATCGGCTCGCAGGCAGCGGCTTCTTCAGCGCCGACCGGGAAGATGTCCACGGTCTTGCCGTTGAGCTTGTAGCCGGTGCACAGCTTCAGCGACTCCAGGCCATCGAGCACGTCCAGCTTGGTCAGGCACATGCCGGAGACGCCATTGATCTGCACCGAGCGCTTCAGCAGCGCAGCATCGAACCAGCCGCAACGGCGCGCACGGCCGGTCACGGTACCGAATTCATGGCCGACCGACGCCAGGTGCTTGCCGGTGCCGGCGTCCGTCGGCAGTTCAGCCGGGAACGGGCCCGAACCGACGCGGGTGGTGTAGGCCTTGGTGATGCCCATGATGTAGTGCAGCATGCCCGGACCCACGCCCGCACCGGCGGCGGCATTGCCGGCCACGCAGTTGCTGGAGGTGACGAACGGATAGGTGCCATGGTCCACATCCAGCAGGCTGCCTTGCGCGCCTTCGAACAGGATCTTGCCGCCGGCCTTGTGGATGGCGTACAGGTCGCTGGAGACATCGGTCACCATGGGCTTGATGCGCGGCACGTTGGCCAGGGCATCGTCCAGGGTCTTCTGGTAGTCCACCGGCTGGGTCTTCAGGTAGTGGGTCAGGACGAAGTTGTGGTAATCCAGGTTGGCCAGCAGCTTTTCGGCAAAGCGCTTTTCGTTCAGCAGGTCAGCCACGCGGATGGCGCGACGGGCCACCTTGTCTTCGTAGGCCGGGCCGATGCCCTTGCCGGTGGTGCCAATCTTGTCCACGCCACGGGCCGCTTCACGCGCCACGTCCAGCGCCACGTGATACGGCAGGATCAGCGGACAGGCGTCCGACACCTTCAGGCGCGAGCAAACTTCCACCCCGGCGGCTTCGAGCTTGTCGATTTCGCGCAGCAGGTCGGGCACCGACAGCACCACGCCGTTGCCGATGTAGCAAGCCACGCCTTCGCGCATGATGCCCGAGGGAATCAGTTGCAGCGCAGTCTTCTTGCCGCCGATGACCAGCGTGTGGCCGGCATTATGGCCGCCCTGGAAACGCACCACGCCCTGGGCGTGATCGGTCAGCCAATCGACGATCTTGCCCTTACCTTCGTCGCCCCATTGCGTACCGATGACGACGACATTCTTTGCATTGCTGTTCTGTAACATGACTCAACCCAAGTTTTTGATAATCCAGTTTCCATTGCTGAAATCGAGTGCGCGATCGCAATCGAATTCGTCCTGATCGTTTTCGTGGCCGGGAAGGCTTTGGATCACGATCTCTCCCGCTTGCCGCAATTGCGCTATTTTCTCACGCAGACCGGCGTCCCTGCCCCAAGGGGCGAGGATGGCGCGTTTTCGTTCTGCGCCCGGCATCAGTCGTGCCAGTTCACGCAGGTCCAGGGAGAAGCCGGTGGCCGGCCGCGCACGGCCGAAGGCTTCACCCACATGGTCGTAGCGGCCGCCGCGCACCACCGCATTGGGCAGGCCCGGCACATAGGCGGAGAACATCACGCCGCTGTGGTAATGATAGCCGCGCAGGTCGGCCAGATCGATGGTGACAGCCGCGCCCTCGTGGCCAGCCGCCAGTTCCACCAGAGCCTGCAGCTCGTCGAGCGCCTGGCCGATGCCCGGCAGCGCCGGCAAGGTGATGCGTGCACGCGCGATGACGGAAATGTCGCCATACAGGTTGGGCAGCGCCAGCAAGGCGGTACGGGTACCTTCCTGGTAGGAGGCGGTGATTTCCTTCAAGCCCGGTACATCCTTGGCCTGCAGCAGGCCAAAGAGCTGGGCTTCGTCGCGCTTGGCACCGGCATCGTTGGCGATGATGGCGCGCAGCACGCCGACGTGGCACAGGTCCAGGCGGATGGTGCGCATGCCGGCCAGGGCCAGCGTATTGAGGGCCAGTTCCTGGATCTCGGCGTCGGCTTCGATACCGGCATGGCCATAGATCTCGGCACCAATCTGGATCGGTTCGCGGGTGGCGTGCAAGCCCGTCGGGCGCGTATGCAGGACGCTGCCGGCATAGCACAGGCGGGTGACCGAGGCGCGATTGAGCAGGTGGGCGTCGATGCGCGCCACTTGCGTGGTCATGTCGGCGCGTACGCCCAGGGTGCGGCCGGAGAGCTGGTCGACCAGCTTGAAGGTGCGCAGGTCGGTATCCTGGCCGGCACCGGTGAGCAGCGATTCGAGGTACTCCAGCAGCGGCGGCATGACCATTTCGTAGCCATAGAGGCGGAAATTGTCGAGCAGGCGCCGGCGCAGTTCCTCGATCTTGCGCGCTTCGGAGGGCAAGACATCGGCGATGTTTTCGGGAAGAAGCCAGTTAGGCATAAACAAAAGTCAAAGCAGAAAAAAACGGTTTGCGTACTTGCGTGGTTCGGACAGCCAGATGATGACACGCAGCCGCCCAGACGAACAATCGGGGCGGTCCGGGAATGCCTGCCGCCCCTCTTCTTGCGCACCGGGAAAATTGCACCCCGGCACATTGTGTCCGACCAAAAAAGGAAAGATGCCCTCTACCAGCGGCATCCATCCGGTTTGCCCTGCCCGCCGGAAATGCGCGGCGGCGCAGAACTGTTCACATTATCGCCTGATAAGCGGATTTTTACTTCTTCGCAGCGCTGGTACTGCCGCCGCCGACTCCCTTGAAGTACTTGAAGAACTCCGAGCTCGGATCCACCACCATCACATCATGACGGTTCTTGAAGCTGGCACGGTAGGCTTCGAGGCTGCGATAGAACTTGTAGAAGTCCGGGTTCTGGCCGAAGGCCTGGGCGTAGATCTGGGAAGCCTTGGCGTCACCGGCACCACGGATCTTTTCGGATTCGCGATAGGCTTCGGCCAGGATCACCACGCGTTGGCGATCGGCGTCAGCGCGAATCTTTTCGGATTCGGCAGCACCGGTGGAGCGCAGCTCATTGGCGACTCGCACGCGCTCGGACTTCATGCGTTCGAACACCGAGTTGTTGATCTGGTCCACGTAGTCCACACGGCGCAGGCGCACGTCGATGACTTCCACGCCGATCTGCTTGGCTTCGTTGGCCACGCGGGCCTGGATCGCATCCATGACGTTGTTGCGCTGGCTGGAAATCACTTCACGCACGGTGCGCTTGGTGATTTCGTCGTTCAGCGCGGCTTTGACGATCTGCGACAGGCGGTCCTGGGTGCGGCGCTCGTCGGCACCGAAGCTGACGAAGTACAGGCGAGGATCGACGATGCGCCACTTGACGTAGGCATCGACCAGCACGTTCATCTTTTCGGCGGTGATGAAGCGGTCGGCGTCCGGCGTATCCAGGGTCTGGATGCGCTTGTCCAGGTACATCACGTTCTGGAACGGAGGCGGCAGCTTGAAGTGCAGGCCGGGTTCGCTGATGACCTGCTTGACTTCACCCAGGGCAAAGACGATGGCCGAGGAACGCTGGTCGACCACGAAGATGGTGGACGACGCCAGCCAGATCGCCACGACGGCGACGATGACGGAAGTGACGAGGCGGCCCATCAGCGCACCTCCCTATCACGCGCATCACGGGGATCGCGGTTTCTCGAATCTCGCATCAGCTCGGAAGAATACACAGTGTCGTTTCCTGCAGTCGAAGTGGTGGACGCGGCGCCCGCCGAAGGCTGCACGGTCGACGATGCCGGGGCCTTGCCGCTGGCCGGGGCCGCGTCGCTGGCACTTTGCTGGATCAGCTTGTCCAACGGCAGGTACAGCAGGTTGCTGCCATTCTTGGCATCGACCATGACCTTGGTGGTATTGGCGAAGATCTGCTGCATGGTTTCCAGGTACATACGGTCGCGGGTGACGGCCGGGGCCTTGGCATAGGCTTCCTGCACCTGGGTGAAGCGCGAGGCATCACCTTCGGCGTTGGCGGTCACGCGGGAGCGGTAGGCTTCGGCTTCTTCCAGCAGGCGCGAGGCGGCACCGGAGGCGCGCGGAATCACGTCGTTGGCATAGGCCTGGCCTTCGTTCTTGAGGCGTTCACGGTCCTGGCCGGCCTTGACGGCGTCGTCGAAGGCCGCTTGCACCTGTTCAGGCGGCTGCACGCCCTGCATGGTGACGTTGGTGATCTGTACGCCGGACTTGTAGCGATCCAGGATCTGCTGCATGCGCTGGCTCACATCGAGGGCGACCTTTTCACGGCCTTCGTAGAGGACGAAGTCCATCTTGCTGCGGCCGACGATTTCGCGGATGGCCGTTTCGGCCACCTGGCGCACGGAATCATCCGGGTCACGGTTGTTGAACAGCCATTCGGCGGCATTCTTGAGCTTGTATTGGACGGCAAACTGGATGTCGATGATGTTTTCATCATCGGTCAGCATCAGGGATTCCTTCAACTGCTTGTTGCGCACGTTGCCGCGATAGCCGATCTCGGCGGTGCGGACCTGCGACATGTTGACGATCTCATGGCCCTGGATGGGATACGGCCAGCGCCAGTTGAAGCCTGGCAGCGTGGTGTGGCTGTAGCGGCCGAAGGTGGTGACCACGGCAGTCTGGCCTTCCTGCACGATGAAGAAGCCGCTGGCCAGCCAGAGGAAAGCCACGATCACGGCGATCACGCCCACGCCGATGCCGGCGCCCTTGACGTCGCCACGATTGAAGCCGCCGCCACCGTTGCCGCCGTCGGAACCGCCACCGCCCTTGCGGCCCAGGAGGCCGGCGATGCGCTGATTGAAGTCGCGCCAGAGCTGGTCGAGGTCGGGCGGGCCGTCGTTGTTGCCGGACGGTTTTTCGGGCCGTTTGTCGCCGTTACTTCCGTTATTCTGATTCTCGCGGTTGTCGTTTTGCGAACCACGTCCCCATTGGGGGTCGTTCAACGAAAACTTGACACCGATTTTCCTGAATAAAGACACAAGCATGCGTTTGCGTTCCGGCTGAAGTGATGGATTAAGAGAATCTAGGAGGAATGCGCGCCAGGAACGTGCAACGAGCCGTCCCCTCGAACGGCTCAAGCGTGCATGTCTTCGGAATCGACTGGCTGGGAACGGCTGCGACCCCTGGCCTCCAAGGCGGCCTTGAGCGAAGCGGCGATCGCTTCGCGCAGCAGATCCAGGCCAGCACCAGACTTGGCACTGACGAAAACCCGCTGGATTTTACCATACTCGTCATACTCGACCGTCGGTTCCAGACCGGCGGCGTCGATCTTGTTCCAGACCAGGATCTGCGGCACGTGGTCGGCACCGATTTCCTTCAGGACCAGGTTGACCTGCTCGATCTGCTCCATGCGCACCGGGCTGGCGGCATCCACTACATGCAGCAGCAGGTCGGCGTGGATGGTCTCTTCCAGGGTCGCCCGGAATGCCTCAACCAATTGGTGAGGCAATTCGCGGATGAAACCCACGGTGTCGGAGATCACCACATGCCCGACCTCGCCCAGATAGACGCGACGGGAGGTCGTGTCCAGCGTGGCGAAAAGCTGGTTGGCGGCATACACGCCGGCCTTGGCCAGCGAGTTGAAGATGGTCGACTTGCCGGCGTTGGTATAACCCACCAGCGAGACGGAGAAGGTTTCACTGCGTCCGCGCGCTCGGCGCTGCGTGGCGTGCTGCCGGCGCAGTTTGGCCAGCACCGCGCGCAAGGCCTTGACGCGCTCGCCCAGCAAGCGGCGGTCGGTCTCCAGCTGGGTTTCACCGGGACCGCGCAGGCCGATACCGCCCTTTTGGCGCTCCAAGTGAGTCCAGCCACGAATGAGGCGGGTCGCCAGATGCTGCAGCTGGGCCAGTTCGACCTGAACCTTGCCCTCGTGGCTCTTGGCCCGCTGGGCAAAGATATCGAGAATCAGGCTGGTACGGTCGAGCACGCGCACCTTCAGCACCCGCTCCAGGTTGCGTTGCTGGGCCGGTGACAGGGCGTGATTGAAGATGACCAGTTCGAGCTGGAGGTCGGCGACAGCGTCAGCGACTTCTTGTGCCTTGCCGGTACCAACGAAGAGAGCGGCATCCGGACTGGCACGGCGGCCGGTGATGGTAATCACCGGTTCCGCACCAGCCGATTTTGCCAACAGGAAGAGCTCATCCAGACTAGCGGCGAAATCGTTCTTGCCGAAGTCCAGGCCGACTAACGCGGCACGCATGTCAAAATGCCCACGGCGTGAAGCCGGCCAGGTAGACCATTATTCGTCGGACGAGGATTCGAGACTGAGGTTGACCGCACGTGCAGGCACGACGGTGGAGATGGCGTGTTTGTAAACCATTTGCGTAACGGTGTTGCGCAGCAGGACCACGTATTGATCGAAAGACTCCACATGGCCTTGCAGCTTGATGCCGTTGACCAGATAGATAGAGACGGGAACGTGCTCTTTTCTCAATGCGTTCAGGAATGGGTCTTGTAACAATTGCCCTTTGTTGCTCATGGCAGCTCCACGGTGTTGTTGTGATTAGGACTTGGAGGCACTTCAAGGAAAATCAAGTGCTTGACCAACTTTATGCTATTCAATTTAAACGATTTTCGCTCCAACGCCAAAAACATTGATCGAATAGCAGGATTTACGATTATTTTTCCTGCCGGATGAAAGGATTCTTGCCCGACCTGAACTCGATACGCAGTGGAGTGCCCACCAGGGAGAAAGTTTCCCGGAAGTGCTTTTCCAGATAACGTTTGTAGTTGTCGTCGATGGCTTCCAGGGCATTGCCGTGGATCACCACCACCGGCGGATTCTGGCCACCCTGGTGCGCATAGCGCAGCTTGGGGCGGATCGAGCCCTTGCGGCGCGGTTGCTGGTGTTCCAGCGCCTCTTCCAGCGCCCGCGTCAAGCGCGGCGTGCTCAGCTTGGCCATGGCCGCAGCGTAAGCCGAGTCAATGGACTTCATCAGCGGACCGATGCCCGTCGACTTCAGGGCTGAAATGAAGTGGAATTTGGCGAAGGAAAGGAAATTCAGTTTGCGCTCCAGATCCATCTTGATCTGGTTGCGCTGGTCGCTTTCCATGCCATCCCATTTGTTCACACCAACCACCAGCGCCCTGCCCGACTCCAGCACGAACCCGGCGATGTGGGCATCCTGTTCGGAAATATCCTGCTGCGCATCCAGCAGCAGCAGCACGACGTTGGCGTCCGAAATCGATTTCAGGGTCTTGACCACGGAAAACTTTTCGATGGCCTCGAAGACCTTGCCACGACGGCGGATACCGGCGGTGTCGATCAGGGTGTAATGACGCCCTTCGCGTTCGAACGGAATCTCGATGGAATCACGGGTCGTGCCCGGCATGTCGAAGGCGATCACGCGCTCTTCGCCCAGCAGGGTGTTGACCAGGGTCGACTTGCCCACATTCGGACGGCCGACGATGGCAATCTTGGTACCGCGCACGGCCGGCTCTTCGGCTTCCGGCTCCTGGGCGCGCTGGGCGTCGACCTGATCCAGGGCTTCTTCCACCAGGTCGGCCACGCCGTCACCGTGAGCGGCGGAGATCACGTAAGGATCGCCCATGCCCAGCTCGTAGAAGTCGGCGGTGACCGAGGTGTACTTCATGCCTTCGGACTTGTTGACTACCAGCAGCACGGAACGGCCGCACTTGCGCAGGAAGTCGGTGATGGTCTTGTCGTGCGGCGTCAATCCCTGACGGCCGTCGACGATGAACACCACGATGTCGGCCTCGACCACTGCCTGCTTGGTCTGCTTGGCCATCTCATACATGATCCCGTCCTTGGCGACGGGTTCGAAGCCACCGGTATCGATCACCAGGAACGGACGTTCGCCGACCCGGCCTTCGCCGTAGTGACGATCGCGCGTCAGGCCGGGCAGGTCCGCCACAAGCGCATCGCGGCTGCGGGTGAGCCTGTTGAACAACGTCGATTTGCCGACGTTGGGACGGCCTACAAGTGCAATTACCGGTTTCATTTCTTTTCTTGGGGGTCGTTCGTCACTTATTCAGCGACGACGGAGACCACGGTTCCTGATTTGGTTTGGAAAACGACAGACGAACCGGTCGAAACCGGCGCCGCCTGGACAGCACTGCCATCGGTAGCCAGACGGGCCACGAAGGCACCATCTTCCCGCGACAGGAAGTGAATATAACCCTGGAAGTCAGCCACCGCCACCGCACGGCCCACTGCGATCGGGCTGGACAGCTGGCGATTCTTCAGGCGGTCGTTGCGCCAGATCACGGCACCGGTATCGCGCGCGAACTCGGTAACAGTACCGTTGACGTCGGCCGCATAAACGTAGGCGTCATCCAGATTGACGCCGACATCGCTGGAAAACTCCTTGATCCAGCGCACATTGCCGTTGAGCAAATCGAAGCAGCCGATACGGCCCTGGTACGACACCGCGCAGATATCACGCGAACCCAGCGCCGGCACGCCCGACACGTCGGAGATGCGTTCCAGCTCGGTGGTGCCGCGCGGATCACCCACCGGCACTTCCCAGCGCGGACCGCCATTGTTCAGTGCCAGGGCCGACAGACGGCCACCCGGCAGGGCCACGAAGGCGGTCTGCGAACCGATCACGATGCCCGGCGCATTGCGCAGGGTCAGCGACGGCACGTTGCGCTGGACCATCCAGCGCTGCGTGCCATTGTCAGCATCATACGCGGTCACGCGGTTGTCGATGCTGCGAATGACCACCAGGCCCTCACCCACGGCCGGCGCCGACAGCACTTCGCTGGCCGCCTGGGCACTCCAGGTCGGCTTGCCGGAGGCGGCATCGAAGGCCTGGATACGGCCCTTCTCGGCCACCACTACCACGGTGCTGCCATCGCTGCCGACACCAGCAGTCAGGTTGCCTTCCGCACGGCTGCGCCACAGGGTCTGGCCATTCTGGGCGTTGATGCGTACCACGGTGCCATCATTGGCCGCGGCAAAGACGCTGCCGGCAGCAAAGGCCGGGCTGAACTGATAGCTGCCGGCCTTGCCGACCGACACCGTCCAGGCCGCCTGGGCACGCATCTTCTGGGTGAATTCGACCAGCGGGGCCGGCGGATTCGGATCTTTCTTGCCGGAGAACAGCGAGCAGCCGGACAAGGCCACCACGGCCGCCATGGCGGCCACATTCAGCGCCAGCTTGCCGGCGCGGCGGGATCGAGCAAAGGATGTTGCCTTGGCAGCAGTGGCTGTCACACTACGCATATTCTGTTTCCTCTAAGCGATGGATGGATTCGCGGTGGGATTGCGATTCAATTCGGGCTTGCATCTGCAACCCGCCAGGCCACCGGCGCGCCGCAGCGAACCGGGACCCGGAGCATTCTTCAGTGGCGCGAGCGCCGGCCTCAGGCCTTGGGCGCTTCGCCGCCGATGGCGTCGAGCTTGATCTGGATCAACTGACGACCCGGATCCTTGGCGTCGCTCTTTTCCAGCGCGAGCTTGTAGGCGCTACGGGCTTCGTCACGCTTGCCTTGTGCCGCCAGCACATCGCCCTTGCGGTCGGCGATGGCACCGGCGAACTGGGCGGGATAGTCGCCCGACAAGACCTTCAGCGCTTCGTCGTACGACTTGGCATCGAGCAGCACGCCAGCCAGGCGCACGGCGGCGATGGCCTTGTATTCCTTGCCACGGCCGTGGTCGATCACCCATTGCAGCTGCTTCTTGGCCGCGTCCAGGTCGTTGGCATCGAAGGCCGACTTGGCTGCCACCAGGGCACTCATCTCGGCGTAGGCGGTACCGCTGAACTTGTCCTGGATGTCGGCGGCGGCGCGTTGCACCTTCGCATTGTCCTTGGCTGCCAGCGACTTCTGCTGTTCTTCGTAGAGCACCGAGGCTTGCGCCGACTGGCGGCCCTGCCAGGTGTTCCAGCCGGTCCAGCCGGCGTAGGCGGCCAGCGCAATGATCAGCGCCCAGGTCACCAGGTTGCCGTATTTCGCCCACCAGGCCTTGATGGAATCAAGCTGTTCTTGTTCTTCGAGATCGTATGCCATGTAACTCTGCGTTTAGATAAGTTGACGGTCGAGGTGGACGGGTCTTCAGGGGTGATAGTGCACGTGGTCGTGATCATGGTCATGATCGCCGACGATCTGTTCCACGATGTAGTCGACCACGCCGTCGAAGGCGATGTTGCTCTGGTTGGCGCGCCCTTCCTCAGCATGGCCTTCGCGCATGTGCTTGACGGTAGCAGTCCCGGCCTTGAGCTCGTCTTCACCGATGATCACGGCAAAGGCAGCACCGCTGGCGTCGGCGCGCTTCATCTGCGCCTTGAACGATCCACCACCATTGGACGATGCGCAATGTAGCACAACATCGAGCCCGGCAGTCCGCAAACGTTCAGCCAGAACGAAAGATTGCAATTGCGCTTCTTCGCCTTGATGGACCAGATAGACATCGCACTGGTTCGGTGCATACTGCTCGCCATTGGCCTTCATCAGCTCAAGCAGGCGTTCCACGCCCATGGCAAAGCCACAGGCCGGGGTCGGCTTGCCGCCGAACATTTCGATGAGCGGATCGTAGCGGCCACCGCCACAGACGGTGCCCTGCGAGCCCAGCTGGTCGGTGACCCACTCGAACACGGTACGGTTGTAGTAGTCCATGCCGCGCACCAGGCGCGGGTTGATGGTGAAGGGAATATTGTTGTGGCGCAGGATCTTCTGCACGCCCTCGAAGTGCGCGCGCGATTCTTCACCCAGGTAATCCAGCAGCTTGGGCGCGGCGTTCACCATCTCCTGCATGGCAGGATTCTTCGTATCCAGGATGCGCAGCGGGTTGGCGTGCAGGCGGCGCTGGGCGTCGGTGTCCAGCAGGTCCTTGTGCTGTTCGAAGTAGGCGATCAGGTCGGCACGGTGCTTGTTGCGCTCTTCGGCGTTGCCGATGGAGTTCAGTTCCAGGCGGATGTTGGACAGGCCCAGGTCATCCCACAGGCGCTGGCACATCATGATCAGTTCGGCATCGATATCCGGGCCGCTGAAGCCCACGGCTTCGGCACCGACCTGGTGGAACTGGCGATAGCGGCCGCGCTGGGGACGCTCATGGCGGAACATGGGGCCGACATACCACAGGCGCTTGGGGCCGTCATAGGTCAGGTTGTGCTCCAGCGCGGCACGCACCACGCCGGCAGTGTTTTCCGGACGCAGGGTCAGGTTGTCGCCGTTCATGGAATCGGTGAAGGAATACATTTCCTTCTCGACGATGTCGGTCACCTCGCCCAGGCCGCGCGCGAACAGCGCGGTCGGCTCGACGATGGGGGTACGAATCTGCTGGAAACCGTAGCTCTTGAGCACCGATTGCACGGTGTTTTCGAACAGCTCCCACAACGGGGCATCCGCCGGCAGGATGTCATTCATGCCTTTGACGCCAACGATTTTTTCGACTTTCTTTTGTTCTGACATACCGAAACCCGGAGTTTTTGCTTTTTACTTCATTTCTGGAAACTGGTAGCTGACGCATCTTTCGTGCGACGCACCAGCGCAAGTGTACTGCATGGCCCGCAACGCCCTATGGTGGCGAGCTTCACGGTGGTCAGGAATGGCTGCCCTGACCGTAATGCGATTCGACGTACTCCAGCACCACGTTCTGGAATTCCTCGGCGATGCGTTCGCCGCGCAGGGTCATCTTCTTCTCGCCATCGATGAACACCGGTGCCGCCGGCGACTCGCCGGTGCCCGGCAGGCTGATGCCGATGTTGGCGTGCTTGGATTCACCGGGACCATTGACGATGCAGCCCATGACGGCCACGTTCATACCTTCCACGCCGGGATACTTGCCCTTCCAGACCGGCATCTGCTCGCGCAGGAAGGTCTGGATCTTGTCGGCCAGGTCCTGGAACACGGTCGAGGTGGTGCGGCCGCAGCCCGGGCAGGCGATCACCATCGGGGTGAACTTGCGCAGGCCCATGGTCTGCAGGATTTCCTGGCCGACCACCACTTCCTTGGTACGGTCGCCGCCCGGCTCGGGGGTCAGCGAGATGCGGATGGTGTCGCCAATGCCTTCCTGCAGCAGCACCGACAACGCCGCCGTGGAAGCCACGATGCCCTTGCTGCCCATGCCGGCCTCGGTCAGGCCCAGGTGCAACGGGTAGTCGCAACGACGCGCCAGCTCACGATAGACCGCGATCAGGTCCTGGACGCCGGAAACCTTGCAGGACAGGATGATCTTGTCACCCGACATGCCCAACTCCTCGGCCCGCTGGGCGTTTTCGATGGCCGAGGTGACCAAGGCTTCATACATCACCGCCTGGGCCGACCACGGCTCGGCACGACCGGCGTTTTCGTCCATGATGCGTGCCAGCAGCGCCTGGTCCAGGCTGCCCCAGTTCACGCCGATGCGCACCGGCTTGTCGTACTTGCAGGCCACTTCGATCATCTGGGCGAACTGGGTATCGCGCTTGGCGCCCTTGCCCACGTTGCCAGGATTGATACGGTACTTGGAGAGCGCCTGGGCGCACTCCGGATAGTCGGTCAGCAGGGTGTGGCCGTTGTAGTGGAAATCGCCTACCAGCGGCACATCCACGCCCATGCGGTCGAGCTGCTCGCGAATAGCCGGCACGGCAGCGGCGGCCTCCGGCGTATTGACGGTCAGGCGCACGATCTCGGAGCCGGCGCGCGCCAGTTCCTTGATCTGGATGGCGGTCCCGATGGCATCCGCGGTGTCGGTGTTGGTCATGGATTGCACCATGACGGGGGCACCGCCACCCACGATGATCTCGCGCGCCCCATGGCTGATGACCACGCGGCGGCTGTTGCGGCGGGCCAGCGGCCCGGAGGCGATCGGGAAGGAAGACATGATGGGCAGTCGGCTCAGTTCAGGTTCAGGCGTGCAACATTGCTGCCGCCCGGGGTTTTCAGGTCCAGCGGCTGGCCGCGCAGGCTGGCGTCGACGCCGGCGGCATTGCCGATGATCAGGGTCGTGGCGTCCGAGACGTCGAAGGTCTCGGTGGTACCGGCCTTGAGCAGGCGCGAAATCACGGTGCTCTTGTCGGCACGACGGATTTCCACCCAGGAATCCTCGCGGAAGGTCAGGCGCAGCAGATCCTTGCTGTTGACGATGTTGAGCCCGCTGGGTACGGTGGTCGAGGCCATCTGGGCGGGCGCAGCCGATGCGGCAGACGCGGGCGCTGAGGCCGCCGCCGGGGCCGGCGTGGAAGCCGGCTGGCTGGCCGCTGGCGTGGCGACCTGGACCGGTTCCGGCTTGGCTGCCGCCGGGGTCGGGGCTACCGGTGCGGGCGCTTCCACAACGGGAGCAGCAGGCTTTGTGGGCTCCTCGGCGGGTGCGGGCGTGATCGTTTCAACGCGGGCATTCACCGGAGTGTCAGTGGAAGCGGTTTCGGCCGGCTGCGCATTCTGCGCATCCGCAGAAGTACCTGGCGCTGCTGCCGCTTCCTCGTGGTGCGATTTGAGGAAGGCCAGCTGCGGCACATTGGCCGCGAGTTCGGTCCAGCGCACGGCTGCCGCGCCTGCCAGGAGGGCGAGCACCACCACACCTGCGACGATGGGCAAGGCCGAGCTGTTGCCGCGCGTGCTCATCATCATGGCCGGCAGCGGACCTTCCGAGAACGGCGTGGAGAGCTGGTGCTGCGGCACGATGTGGTCGCGCTGCTGCACGGCCGATTCCTGCGGCAAGGACGCCGTCACGCTATTCACATCCAGCCCCAGCACCTTGGCATAGCTGCGCACGAAACCGCGCGCCACGGCTAGGCCGGGCAAAGCTGCGTAATTGTCCGCTTCAATCGCCTGGATCTGGCGCGGGGCCAGCTTCACCAGGCTGGCCGCCTGCTCGATGGTCCAGCCCTTCTTCTGACGTGCCGCCGCCAGCGCGGCACCGGGCAAGACCTGGGCCGGGGACGATGGACCAGGATCTTGCGGTTGCTGCGACGACATTTCGTTCATTTGTTGATCACTCATCAAATGCTCCACATGGAAAAGCTTTTTTTAGCCGGCCCTGGCCGGATTCTTCTGGAGCGTCCCTGCGCGGCACCTGCCGCGTCCCTCCGGGGCAATTCGACAACTTCAGCCCATCCTGAACCATAACGGCAGAACGGACGATCATTTCAGCAAAAACACAAAAAGGACGTGCGATGCCTGCGCCCCAGCGCAGCATCGACGCCCCCGTTACCCATTCTGTAAAAAGCGGCAACTGATCCCTCGCCGTGGCGGCGAAGGCTGGTACCGCAGGACCAGCAAGGACATGGGACCACCCTGCCGTCACCCGGAGATCTCCACGATGCGGCCAAAGTCCTTGCCGAATTTGGCCTGGTATTCAGCCATTTTCTGCATGCGTTCCTGCACCCGCGTACGATCCTTCACTTCCCCGGCCAGCTGGCCGCAGGCGGCATCGATGTCGTCTCCACGAGTCTTGCGGATGGTGGTCACGATGCCTGCATCCATCAGGATCTGCGCAAACGCCTTGATGCGCGGATTGTGCGAGCGCTTCAAGCCCGACTCGGGGAAGGGATTGAAGGGAATCAGGTTGAACTTGCAGGGGATGGCAGTCTCGCCTTCCTTCACCAGCGCGACCAGTTCGCGGGCATGGGTGTCGGTGTCGTTGACGCCATCGAGCATGCAGTACTCGAAGGTGATGAAGTCGCGCGGCGCGAATTCAAGATAGCGCTTGCAGGCCAGCATCAGCTCGCGCAGCGGATGCTTGCGGTTCAGCGGAATGAGCGAATCGCGCAGCGCATCGTTGGACGCGTGCAGCGAAACAGCCAGCGCCACCGGGCACTCCTGAGACAGTTTGTCGATCATCGGCACCACGCCGCTGGTCGACAGCGTGACGCGGCGGCGCGACAGGCCATAGGCATTGTCGTCCAGCATCAGGCGCAAGGCTGTCACGGTCGGCTCGAAGTTGAGCAGGGGCTCGCCCATGCCCATCATCACCACATTGGTGATCTGGCGCTCGCCCTTGGGGCCGCCTTCGATGCCCTTGGTCTTGCGCAATTCGAATTCCGCCATCCACAGCTGGCCGATGATTTCGGCCACGGTGAGATTGCGGTTGAAGCCCTGCTTGCCGGTGGAGCAGAAACGGCAATTCACGGCACAGCCCGCCTGCGTCGAAACGCACAGCGTGCCGCGGTTTTCTTCAGGAATGAACACGGTTTCCACCGCATTGCCCTGGCCCACGTCGACCAGCCACTTGCGTGTGCCGTCGGTGGAGGTATGGTCGCTGATGATGGCCGGCGCACGGACTTCGGCGCGGGTCTTGAGCTTGTCGCGCAGCGATTTGGCCAGGTCGGTCATCTGATCGAAATCAGACACGCCGAACTGGTGTATCCATCGCTGCAACTGCTTTGCACGAAACGGCTTCTCACCCAACTCGCCGCAGTAGGCGACGAGTTGCGCGGGATCCATATCCAGCAGATTGGTGAGAGCTGTAGTCATGATGCTTGCGGTCGGGACCAAGGCAGAAAGACGCCGCAGGGATTGCAGCGCCGGTTTCCGCCCCAGCCCGGGAGACCGATGAAAAACAGGAACAGATTAACGCGAATAAACGTTCAGCGCCGGGAAGAAGTAGGCGATTTCGCCCTTGGCGGTTTCTTCAGCGTCCGAACCGTGCACGGCGTTGGCGTCGATGGAATCAGCGAAGTCGGCGCGGATGGTGCCCTTTTCAGCCTTCTTCGGATCGGTTGCGCCCATCAGGTCGCGGTTCTTCAGGATGGCGCCTTCGCCTTCCAGCACCTGGATCATCACCGGGCCGGAGATCATGAAGTCCACCAGGTCCTTGAAGAAAGGACGCTCACGGTGCACAGCGTAGAAACCTTCGGCTTCAGCGCGCGACAGTTGGGCCATGCGAGCAGCGACGACCTTCAGGCCGGCGTTTTCGAAACGGCTGTAGATCTGGCCGATCACGTTCTTGGCGACGGCGTCGGGCTTGATAATCGACAGGGTGCGTTCAATTGCCATGAGAAAAACTCCAATAAAAATAATGGCTTAAAGCCAAGAATTGATAATTCAATGAACCTTGTATTTTAGCATGAAACCATCAAATATCATGTCAATTCACCTTGTTTGACACCGTATGCTGGCCCTGGCGCATTGAAACCGGCCAGGCTGAGCGGGAGATAACCCGCATATAAAGTGCCAGCATCTCGAACCAGAGCGAGGGAAGACTTGTCTTAGCAGTGAGCCATCGTGCTATTCTCTGGCTCGCATTCAACGCTTCGGAGGACATATGAATCAACTGGACACGACCTTCGGCCACTCGACCACGAGCCTGGCCACACGCAACCGCGTTCTGCGCAACACCTACTGGCTGCTGGCGCTGTCGATGATCCCGACCGTGCTGGGCGCCTGGCTGGGCGTGCAGATGCATTTCAGCCTGTTTGCCGCCAGCCCGATGATCGGCTTCGTGCTGTTCCTGGCGATCGCCTTCGGCTTCTTCTACGCGATCGAGAAGACCAAGAATACCGGCTGGGGCGTGGCCTTCCTGCTGGGCTTCACCTTCTTCATGGGCCTGATGCTGTCGCGCCTGATCGAGTACACGCTGGGCTTCTCCAACGGCGCCGGACTGATCATGACAGCCTTTGGCGGCACCGCCATCATCTTCTGCGGCATGGCCACCATCGCTACCGTCTCCAAGCGTGACTTCTCGGGCATGGGCAAGTGGCTCTTCGCAGGCGTACTGGTGATCCTGGTGGCTTCGCTGGCCAACATCTTCCTTCACCTGCCGGCACTGCAACTGACCATCTCGGTGGTGGCCATCGCCATCTTCTCGGCCTACATCCTGTATGACGTGCAACAAGTGGTCAACGGCGGCGAAACCAACTACATCTCGGCCACGCTGGCGATCTACCTCGACGTCTACAACGTCTTTGCCAACCTGCTGTCCATCCTGGGCATCGTTGGCGGCAATCGCGACTGATATCGCGAATATTGCTTCGTTAGCAATAAAAATGCCGGCGCAAGCCGGCATTTTTTTCGTCTGCTACCCTCAATCTCACTCGGGCAAATCGAACACGGCGATGGATTCCACGTGGGCCGTATGCGGGAACATGTTCACCACGCCAGCATACTTGAGCGCATAACCACCCAGATGTACCAGCATGCCGGCGTCTCGCGCCAGCGTGGCCGGGTTGCAGGAGACGTAGACGATACGCTTGGGCTTCAGGTGCTGCTGTTCCGGCGGCAATTCCACCAAGGCCTTGCAGACTTCCATGGCACCTTCGCGCGGCGGGTCGATCAGCATGCGATCGAACTTGCCCAGCGCCACGAAATCCTCCGGCTTGGCTTCGAACAGGTTGCGGCAATAGAAGCTGGTCTTGGCATCGACGCCATTGACCTTGGCATTGTCCAGCGCGCGCTCGGTCAGGGCCGTGCTGCCTTCGATGCCGACCACTTCGCGTGCCAGGGTAGCGATGGGCAGCGTGAAGTTGCCCAGGCCACAGAACAGGTCCGCCACACGATCCTGCGGCTGCACATCCAGCAGGCGCAGCGCACGGGCCACCAGGACGCGGTTGATCTGGTGATTCACCTGGGTGAAATCGGTTGGCTTGAACGGCATGCGGATGCCGAATTCAGGCAAGGTATATTGCAGGCGCGATTGCGCCGGGTAGTAAGGCGCAGCCGTATCAGGCCCCTTGGTCTGCAGCCACCACTCGATCTTGTGCTCGTCGGCAAAGGTCTTGAGCAGGGCTTCATCGGCCGGGCTCAGCGCCTCCATGATGCGCAACACCAGCACGGTGACCTTGCCGCCATCGTCCCCCTCGCCCACGGCCAGCTCGATCTGCGGCATGCGGTCACGAATCGAAAGCGCTGCCACCAGTTCCCGCAGGGGCACCAGCATGGCCGAGACATTGGGCGGCAGGATTTCACAGGTCTTCATATCGGCAATGAAGGACGAGCGCTTTTCATGGAAGCCCACGAGCACCCCACCCTTCTTGGCCACATGGCGCACCGAGATGCGGGCGCGATAGCGATAGCCCCAGGTCGGCCCGTAAATCGGACGCAGCATCACCTCGGCCTTGGTCTTGCCGAGGTGCCAGAGGTTGTCTTCCAGCACACGCTGCTTCATGGCGACCTGTGCCGACGGCTCCAGATGCTGCATGGCACAGCCGCCGCAGGTACCGAAATAATCGCACTTGGGCTTCACCCGCAGGGAGGACTCGCTGTGTAGCGTGGTCATCACGCCCGCTTCCCACTTGGGTTTCTTGCGATAGGACTGGAAACTGACCCGCTCGCCCGGCAGCGCGCCTTCGACGAAGATGACCTTGCCTTGCGTGCCATCCTCGTTTTCGAGGTGACCAACGCCGCGCCCGTCCATGTCGAGCGACTTGATTTCAATGATGATGTCTTGTTGCATGAGGGAAACCACAGGGTGGGACCGAAGCCCGCTGCCGAAAAACAAAAGCGGTATTGTCCGCGATCCGGGACCGCGAGGGAAGCAGCAAGCGCATCCGGACCATGCCGACGCGCGAAAACCACTGCAATTAGGGGATGCGTCCTAGAACAGTGCGTCGCGGCTCACGCCACGCGAGGTCAGCAGCCGCTTGAGCTTGACCAGGGCTTCCTGCTGCACCTGGCGCACGCGTTCACGGGTGATGCCCATCTCGCCGGCCAGTTGCTCCAGCGTCGATGGATCGTCGTTGTCCAGTCCAAAGCGCCGCGCCACCACGACACGTTGCTTTTCGGACAAGCTCTTGAGCCACTCGCGGATCAGCAAGGCCATTTCCTGGCTCTCGGCGCGGGTGTCGGGATGCTCTTCGACGGCACTGGGCAAGAGATCCATCAGGCTGGCCTGCGGGTCGTTATCCAGCGGGGTGTCCAGCGAGGCAGCATGTTCGGACAGCGCCAGCACATCCTGCACCTCTTCCACCGGACGGTCGACCAGGTGCGCGATGTCTTCGGCGCTGGCGTCTCTTCCGTCACGTTGCTGGGCTTCGAGGTGATATTTTGCGCGCAGGATCTGGTTCAGCTCGCGCACCATATGCACGGGAAGCCGCACGGTACGGGCCTGATTCATGATGGCGCGCTCGATGCTCTGGCGGATCCACCAGGTGGCGTAGGTAGAGAAGCGGAAACCGCGCTCCGGCTCGAACTTGTCGATGGCGCGCATCAGACCGAGGTTGCCCTCTTCGATCAGGTCCAGCAGGGCCACGCCCCGATTGATGTAGTGCTTGGCAATCGACACCACCAGCCGCAGGTTGTGCTCGATCATCTTCTGGCGCGCCTCGAATTCGCCGGCCTTGGCCTGCGTGGCGAAATGCAGTTCTTCGGCGGCCGTCAATAGCGGCTTGGCACCGATCTTGTTGAGGTAATGCTGGGTGGTGTCGGTGGAGAGTTCGGCGGCGAGCACCTTCTTGAGCTCGTCCACGCCTTCGGCCGGGGCCGCCTCCTGGGGCTGGTCGGGGGCATCGCCGTCAATCACTTCCGGTTCGTCGATCTCTTCAATGGGATCGTCCATATCCTCTTCACGAGGGTCTTGGTCTGGCAAGTGATCGCGGCGATTGCTTGTCATACGCTAGCGTGGCGGTAAGTATTTTGAAGGATCAACAGGTTTACCCTGCTGGCGGATCTCGAAATGCAATTTGACGCTGTCGCTGTCGGACTTGCCCATTTCAGCGATCTTTTGTCCCTTGCTCACCGCCTGGCCTTCCTTGACCAGGATGGTCTTGTTGTGGGCATAGGCCGACAACAAGTTGTTGGTGTGCTTGATGATCACCAGGTTGCCATAGCCACGAATGCCGCTACCGGCGTACATGACCTTGCCACCTGCTGCTGCCAGGACGGCCTGGCCATCCTTGCCTGCGATATCTACGCCCTTCTTGCCACCGTCAAAGGTGCCGACCACCTTGCCTTCGGCCGGCCACATCCAGGTCACGCCTTCATCGTCGCTGGCGACGGCTGCCTGGCCGGCTGCCGCCGGCTTGTCCGCTGCATGCGGCACTTCCGGCTTGGCGACAGCCGCAGGGGCTGCAGCAGGTGCTGCTGCCGGTGCAGCATCAGGCTTTTCCAGTTCAGCCAGGGCGCTCTCCGAGTAGGCGCGCTTGTCACCGCGCGGACCAGTCTTGTTGCTGCCAGAGGCCATCGGTGCTGCGGCCGGTGCGGCGGCACCTGGTGCGCCCAGCGGCTTCACATCCAGCCCTGCGCCCGGCGCGGCAGCCACGGTCGCCGTCTGGGCCGGACCGGCACGGTCGGGCGGTGCCACGCGCAGCACCTGGTCGACCTTGATGTCGTTCGGGTTGGTCAGGTTGTTCCAGGCGACGATGTCGCGCCAGTTCTGCCCGACGTCCAACGCGATGCGATACAGGGTATCGCCCTTCTTGACCGTGTAATAGCCACGTCCCGACGGGGCCGGCACCACCGGAGCCGCAGCAGCATCGGCCGGCTTGGCGGTGCTCGACGTGCGCTCGACGACGGGCGCCGGCTGCTGATTCGGTGTCGAGCCGCAGGCGGCCAGCAAACTGACGACACTGCCCAATACAGCCAAACGAATTTTCTTCATGCTCTTACGTTAGATTTTGTACGACGCTAGTTGACACGCAGCCAGCGCCAGAAGTTCATCAGGGAAATGCGGCCCCCTCGCCTGCCCATCCGCTCTTTTCATCGACCCGCGGCTTGGATGCTTGTGCTTGTTGCCGCCCGTTCCCTGTTCGATGATGCATGGCGGACCTGATATCCGCCGGTTTTGCTCATTGCGTCCTGCTCATGCCGGGCTTTGCCGACCTACACAGTTCCCGGCCGCAGCGGCACGAAATGGCACTGTTCCAGGGTGGTACGGCGCCAGTCGCGCTGGCCGACACGTTCAATCAGTTCCAGCACCTGCTGGCGTTCGCCCACGGGCGCCACCAGCCTGCCGCCGATGGCCAGCTGCTCCAGCAGGGCCTGCGGCACTTCGAGACCTGCCGCCGCGAGGATGATGCCATCAAAGGGCGCAACCTGCGGCAGGCCAAGCATACCATCTCCGTAATGCAAGCGGATGTTCGCCACGCGCAAGGGACGCAGATTGGTCTTGGCCAGTTCATGCAAGGGCTTGATGCGCTCGATGGAATATACCTCGCCGGCCACCCGCGACAGCACGGCGGCCTGGTAGCCGCAGCCGGTGCCGATCTCCAGCACCCGGTCCAGGCGGCCGCCGTTGCGGTTCTGGCGCATCAGTTCGATCATGCGCGCCACGATGTAGGGCTGCGAAATGGTCTGGTGATGGCCGATCGGCAGGGATGCATCGATATAGGCCTGGCTGGCCAGGCCGGGCTCCACGAACATGTGGCGCGGCACGGCCTCCAGCGCGGCCAGCACCTTCACATCGGCCACACCCTGCTTGGCCACGCGCGCTACCATGGCCTTGCGTACCGCTTCCGAGGCCAGCGGCGAGGCATGATGTGAAGCATTGGTCTGGGTCACCGTCATGACGTTCCTGACGGCCGTGCGCGGCGCCGGCGCGGCGCTCAGCAACGGCTGGGCTGGTGCCACCGGAGCGCGCGGCGCTGCCGGCGGCGGGCGCAGCGCCTGGGCCAGGCCCTGTTGCACCGGTTTCAAGGCCGCACGCTGCGACGACTGGGCGGCGTTCTTGGCCGCGGTCTGGGTCGTGGCCTGGGGGCGGCCAGCCGCATCCCGTCCGGCGTTGGCGGTCTTCTTCTTGTCGACCACCGAGGACAGGCTCAGCGGAAAGCGGCTGGGCTTGTCGCTCATGCAAGCGCTTTCTTGAGATTGTCCAGTTGTGCGGTGTGCGTCAGGTCAATCTGCAGCGGCGTGACGGAGACGTAGCCATTGGCCGTCGCGTGAAAATCGGTGCCCTCACCACCATCCTTGGCAGCCCCGGCCGGGCCGATCCAGTACAGGTCGCGGCCATGCGGGTCGGTCAGCTTGTGTACCGGCTCGGACATGTGGCGCTTGCCCAGGCGGGTGGCCACGCTACCCTTGATCTGCCCATACGGCAAGTTGGGGATGTTGACATTGAGCAGGTAAGGCTTGGGCAGGCTGTCGAAGCGGCGTTCAACGATCTCGCGGGCGATGCGCGCGGCCGATTCCAGCTCGCCCCAGCCCTTGTGCAGTTGCGAAAACGCAATGGAAGGAATGCCGAACAGGAAACCTTCGGTGGCGGCCGCCACAGTACCGGAATAGAGCGTATCGTCGCCCATGTTCTGGCCCTGGTTGATGCCGGAGACGATCAGGTCCGGACGCTCCTTGAGCAAGCCGGTCAGCGCCACGTGGACACAGTCCGACGGCGTGCCATTGAGATAGTAGAAGCCGTTGGCGGCCTGTTCCACCCACAGCGGGCGATCCAGCGTCAGGGAATTGGAGCTGCCCGAGCGATTGCTGTCGGGGGCCACCACGGTGATCTCGGCGATCGGTGCGAGGGCTTCGGCCAGGGCATTGATGCCGGGCGCGAGGTAGCCGTCGTCGTTGCTGATGAGGATTTTCATGGGCTGAATTTTAACCGAAGCCGAGCTTTGGACAGCCCCTCCTGCAGACATTCTCCTGCCCTGTTGCGCCGCCTATTCCTGCAGCGTCAGTTCCTGATAGACGTAGGCGGACAGCACCAGCTTGTCGCGTACCGTCAGATGCGCGAATTCCACCCCGTACTGATGGAAATCGGCCTCCCCCAAGGACTCCACCGCCCGCAGGACCACCGGCAGCTCCAGCGGCAGCTGCTGGTCCGCCACCGAGGCCACGAATCGCAGCTTGCCCGTCACGCCCTTCTTCGCAGCCACCTTGCCGGCCAGCGAGGTCGCTACCAGTGAAGCACCGGCCAGACTGAGGTCGATCACGCTGGCCGCCAGTGGCTGGCTGCCATCCACCGCCAGATAGCCTTCTGCGCCCACGGCCACGCGGGTGGCCTGGCGGATGACGGTGGAACGTATTTCTTTAGGCAGCGAGATATGAAGATAAACGAAGGGCGTCTGTTGGTATTTCAGCAGTTGCGCCGCAAAAGCATAGGCACGGCGACCAGTCAGGGCACGCACCACGAAGCCCTGGCCCTCGCGCACGAAGAGCTGCTTGCCCTCCTTTTGTGGTGCCGTGACCAGGATGCTGCGGTTGGGCAGGCAGCCCACCAGCGACACTGCGTAGCGCTGCGCGGCGTCGTCGGCAAATTGCAGCCACAAGGTATCGCCGATCTGCCAGCGCACCTCCTCCAGCGTGATCACGGTTTCCTGGCCGCGCACTGCCGCAGAGGGCTTCAAGGGCTTCTTGCCGCCCTGCTTCTTGCGCAAGACGTCGCGCGCCTGCGGCAGCGGCACGGATTCGGTATCCGGCTCGGCAATCCAGTTGGCATTGCGGTAGAGACCGTTTTCGATCAGCCCGGCCAGTTGGTCCGGCGTATCGATCAAGGTACCGCGCGCCAGCAGGAGCTTGCCGGCATCGTTGTAGATCGGCCAGGGCGCGGGGCGACCCAGGGCGAGTTCGGAGGCGCGCACCGGCACCAGCGAGGTGTGATCGGCCATCTCAGCTTTGCGCAGCAGCGTCCTCGCCGGCCGCGGCAGCGGCGCGGCGCGCATCCTGCTCGCGGAAGAAGGCTTGCACCACCTCCAGCTCGCGCGTGCGCTTGAAAGGCGGCAGGCTCTGCCAGATGCGGCGGCCGTAATTCTTGGTGATGATGCGCGGATCGCAGATCATCAGCACGCCGCGGTCGCCCTCGTCACGAATCAGGCGTCCGGCACCCTGCTTGAGGTTGATGATGGCCGCCGGCAGCTGATGGTGCACGAAACCGTTCAGGCCCTGTTTTTCCATTTCACTGATACGGGCTGCCAGCACCGGGTCATCCGGTGGCGAGAACGGGAGCTTGTCGATGATGACCAGCGACAGTGTGTCGCCACGCACGTCCACGCCTTCCCAAAAGCTCTGGCTGCCGATCAGCACCCCATTGCCCGCAGCGCGGAAACGGTCCAGCAACTCCGTACGCCCCGCTTCGCCCTGCACGAACAGCGGGAAATCATGGCCGCGCGCCTCGAACTCGGTACGCAGCCGCTCGGCGGCACGATTGACCGCCCGCAGCGTGGTGCACAGGAAGAAGCAGCGGCCACCGGCGGCCTCGATGGTCGGCAACGCGGCATCGATGACGGCGTCAGTGTATTCAAACGAATTGGGCTGCGGCAGGTTCTGCGGCACGTACAGCAGGCCCTGCTCGGGATAATTGAACGGGCTCGGCCAGGATTGCGCCGGCGCATTCCACAGGCCCATCTGGGCTGCGTAGTGATTGAAATCCTTCTTCACTGCCAGCGTAGCCGACGTGAAGATCCATGAACGCGGCGTGCCCTCGCGCTGCTTGTTGAAGATAGGGGCAATCGACAACGGCGTGCGGTGCAGCTGCAGCGAGGACTGGAAGGCTTCCACCCAGAGCACGTAGAAGGGTTTCTGCGCGGGTGGTTCTTCCTGCTCTTCTCCCTCGCCCGCTCGCTTGTTGTCGGCGGGCTTGGCCGCTGCTTTGGCGGCGGCTTCGGCCTGGATCTTGGCCAGCTCGTCGGGTGTACCCCAGTTTTCCAGCTGGCGCAGCAATTCATTGGCGCGGTCGCGGCACTGCTCGATGGTCTCGGCACGCTCGGCCTGTTTTTCGAGCACGGCGATCATGTCGTCCATGCAGTCCTTGAGGGTATCGAGCGCAGGGAAGAAGGCGCTGGACGGCGCGATCTGGTTCAGGGCCAGGCGCACCGATTCTTCCGGGAACGCCAGCCGCAGATCGCGCGCTGCCCGTTCGACCGGCGCCACCAGCCGTGCCCAGTCGGCACCATCACGGGCGTGTGACAGGCCTTCGGCCAGCACGTCGCGGCAGAGTTCGAGAATCTGCGATGTGGAGATCGTCTCGCCGAAGAACAGCGTGGCCGTATCCGGCAACTGGTGCGCTTCGTCGAAGATGACGGTATTGGCCGAGGGCAGCAGTTCGGCAATGCCGGTGTCCTTCAGGGCCACATCGGCGAAGAAGAGGTGGTGGTTGACCACCACCACGTCAGCCTGCTGCGCTTCCTTGCGCGCCTTCATGACGAAGCAATCCTGGTAGTACTGGCATTCAGCCCCGAAACAGGTGTCGCGGGTCGAGGTCACCAGATTCCATACCGAAGCCGTCTCCGGCACCTTGGTCAGCTCAGCCTTGTCGCCGGAGGAAGTGGATTTGACGAAGCGCGAGATCTCGCGCAGGTAGCCCACATCCTCGCGCGCGGTCAGGCGGCCGTTCTGGAGCGTGCGCTCCAGGTGGAAATGGCAGACGTAATTGCTGCGCCCCTTGAGCAGCGCCACCGAGACCGGGGCATGCAAGGCCTTGCGCACCGTAGGGATGTCACGATTGAAGAGCTGGTCCTGCAGCGTCTTGGTGCCGGTGGAGACGATGGTCTTGCCGCCCCACAGCAGCGCCGGCACCAGGTAGGCAAAGGTCTTGCCGGTACCGGTGCCGGCCTCGGCGATCAGCGTGCCCTGGTTGGCGATGGCCTGCGCGATGGCCTTGGCCATCTCGGTCTGGGCATGACGTGGACGATAGCTGCCGACGGCGCCACCCAGGGGACCGCCTTCGCCGAAGAGGCGCTCGACCTCGGCATCATGGAGACCTGGTTCTTCGGGTGCAGCGCCCTCTGCCCCGGCGGGAGCGGTGCGACTATCGGCGTTGTGGGCGGGGGCTTCGGGAGCTGTCACTGCGGCAAACCTGTAGGAAAACACGTGCGGCGCAGGCATCGGCGACACCGGCGCGGCTTGCACGTCATTGGGAACAAGGCGCTATTTTACGCGGAGTCGGCAGCATACCCCCGACTCGCATGAAAGACACAGATAAGTGGACCGCGGACTTCGAGAAGCTCGCCCGCAGCAGCAGGCGCGCAGCGGGGCTCAGGCGGGGATATCGGGGACCAGCTGCATCTTCAGCAGCGCGATGTGGTCCTTCAGTTGCAGCTTGCGCTTCTTGAGGCGACGCAGTTGCAGGTCTTCGGAACGCGCATCGCGGATGAGCATGTCGATCACGCTATCGAGATCACGGTGCTCGACTTCGAGTTCGATGATGCGGCGCTGGATGTCTTCGCGATGCGTACTGGTCATGATGGCGGCTGGTTGCTGATGTGCTTGCTAGTGTAATGCACCCGCAGGCACACGCCAAATCGGCATGGGCCTGCGGACGACGGGGCCAGCGACAGAGCGCCTTACTTGGCGGCGGGCTGCTGCGATTGCTGCTGTTGTTGCTGTTGCTGCTGATCCTGCTGTTGTTTCTGCTTGCGCTCGGCACGTTCACGCTCGTTCTCGGCCTTCTTGCGCTCCACTTCCAGGCGGTGCTCCTCGGCCTCCTGGATGCGGCGCTGGCGTTCAGCGGCATTGGCCGCGCGCGACGGCGCGCGCGCGGCTTCCTCGGCCTGCTTGCGCTGGACTTCGGCTTCATGCTGGCGCACACGGTAATCGGCCGGTACGTTCTTGTTCTGGTCGACACGCTGCTGGACTTCGCTGTTCTTGGCGCGGCTTTCCTGCACCTTGCGGGCGGAATCGGCTTCCCTCTGCTTCTGGTCGGCCAGGCGGCGGGCAGAATCCTCCTCGTCCTTGGCGCGCTGCTCGGCCAGCGAACGATCGCGGTCGTCCACTGCGGCCTGCCGCTGGAACACCTTGGCCTCGTATTCCACTGCCTTGATGCCCTTGTCGGTCATGCGTTTGCGGTCGCGTGCGGCTTCCAGGCAGTCCGCTACCAGGAACTTGGGATAGCAGGCGCGCTGGTCGAGGATATAGCGCAGCTCGGCGACCTGGCGGTCTTCTGCGGCTTCATCCAGTGCTTTCTGCGCAGCTTCGTCCGACTTGATGGAGCCGGCCGGGAAACGCTGTCCAATCGGCTTGCGGGCTTCCAATTCATCGAAGCGCTCGCGGCTCATGGAAGGCACGGGGGCGGCCGGCGTCGCCTGCGGGGGCGGGCTGACCTGCGGCTGGCCGTTGGCTTGTTCTTGCGCCTGCAACTGGAGCTGCCCTGGCTGCGCGCCCGAGGCGGCGTTGGCCGCCGCCTGCCCCTGCGCCGCGCTGGCACCGGCAGCCAGGGCCAGCATCAGGCCGCACAGGGAAGAAGTGACGCACTTGGCATCGGCAAAAAGACCTTGCATGGATTTCTTGTTCATCAGGGGGTTCTTCAGGAGAGGCTGTCGGCAATCGAGCGGCGATCCGCATCCAGATATTCCTTCGACTGCATCTCAATGATACGTGAAACGGTGCGGTGGAATTCGTTGGAAAGGGTGCCGACGGTGTAAAGCTCGTCCGGCTCCACCGCGGCCGACATGATGAGCTTGACCTTGTGGTCATAGAAGACGTCGATCAGCCAGGTGAAGCGGCGCGCTTCCGAAGACATGGCCGCCGACATGCGCGGAATGCCCGACAGGATCACGGTCTGGAAACGACTGGCCAGTTCCAGGTAATCGTTCTGCGAACGCGGCCCCCCGCACAGCGTGGCGAAGTCGAACCAGATCGCACTGCCCGCACGGCGCAGGGCGCGGATTTCGCGGGCCTCGATGTGTACGCGCGGGTCTTCATCGGCCGCCTCGGCCACGGAGGCGAAGGCAGTGCGCAATGCTTCATCGGTCTTGGCGTTCAGGGGGGTGTGGTACACCTTCACCTGCTCCAATACCCGCTTGCGGTAGTCGATGCCGGCATCGATGTTCATGACGTCCAGTTTTTCCTTGAGCAGCGCGATGGTCGGCAGCATGCGGTCGCGGTGCAGGCCATCCGGGTAGAGCGTGCTCGGCTCATAGTTGGAGGTCATCACGAAGGATACGCCGTGATCGAACAGCCCCTTCAAGAGGTTGTAGAGAATCATCGCATCGGCGATATCGGAGACGTGGAATTCGTCGAAACAGATCAGGCGATACTTCTTGGCGATGCGCTTGGCGACTTCATCGAGGGGGTCGGAAATTCCCTTCAGTTCATCCAGCTGGCGATGCACATCGCGCATGAATTCGTGGAAGTGCAGGCGCGTCTTGCGCACCACCGGCACCACGGAATAGAAGCTGTCCATCAGGAAGGACTTGCCGCGCCCTACCCCGCCCCACATGTAGACGCCACGCGGCACGGCCGGGCGGCTGATCAGGCGCTTGAAGGTGGAGGCGCGCTGGGCCTTGTAGGCGACCCATTCCTCATAGGCGCGCTGCAGGCGCTCGATGGCGCGCAACTGCGCTTCATCAGGTTGATAACCGCGCTGGGACAGCGACTGTTCGTAGAATTGACGGACATCCATGGTGTGGTCTTGTAAAACGACAATGGGCGAGCCAGGCTCGCCCATTGGGTTGGCATCTCAATGCGCACTATGCGGGCAACTCGGACGCGGCCAGCCCCAGGGGCTGGCCAGGCGTCGGCGACCCGTATTGTCGCACTGATCGCGCATCAGAAGTTCAATGCGCGCTTGTCCACGGCCAGGGCCGCTTCCTTGGTCGCTTCGGACAGCGAGGGGTGAGCGTGGCAGATACGGGCGATGTCTTCCGACGACGCACGGAATTCCATCGCCACCACGGCTTCGGAGATCAGCTCGGAAGCCATCGGGCCGACGATGTGCACGCCCAGGATCTCATCGGTCTTGGCATCGGCCAGGAACTTCACCATGCCCGAGGTATCGCCCAGCGCACGGGCGCGGCCGTTGGCCAGGAACGGGAAGGTACCAGCCTTGTACTGCACGCCTTCGGCCTTGAGCTGCTGCTCGGTCTTGCCGACCCAGGCGATTTCCGGCGAGGTGTAGATGACCCAGGGAATGGTGTTGAAGTTGACGTGACCGTGCTGGCCGGCGATACGCTCGGCCACGGCAACGCCTTCTTCTTCGGCCTTGTGGGCCAGCATCGGACCACGCACCACGTCACCCACCGCCCACACGTTGGGCAGGTTGGTCTTGCAGTCGCCGTCCACGGCGATGAAGCCGCGTTCGTCCAGCTTCAGGCCGACGCCTTCGGCGTTGAGGCCGATGGTGTTGGGGGTACGGCCGATCGAGATGATCAGCTTGTCGAATTCGCCGGTGTGGGCTTCGCCCTTGGCATCGGTGTATTCCACGGAGACGCTGTTCTTGCCAGCCTTGATGGTACCGATCTTCACACCCAGGTTCACCGCCAGGCCCTGCTTGGTCAGCAGCTTCTGGGCTTCCTTGGCGATTTGTTCATCGACGGCGCCCAGGAAGGTCGGCAGGGCTTCCAGCACGGTCACTTCCGCGCCCAGGCGACGCCAGACCGAACCCATTTCCAGGCCGATCACGCCGGCACCGATCACGCCCAGCTTCTTCGGCACTTCGGAGATGGCCAGTGCACCGGTGTTGGAGAGGATCAGCTTTTCATCGAACTCGGCGCCCGGCAGTGCACGGGCGTTCGAACCGGTAGCAACGATGACGTGCTTGGCGGTGATGGTTTCTTCGGCAGCACCGGCGACCTTGATCTCGTAGCCATTGGCATCGCCCTTGACGAAGGAGCCACGGCCGTGGAAGAAGGTGACCTTGTTCTTCTTGAACAGGTACAGGATGCCGTCGTTGTTTTGCTTGACCACGGTGTTCTTGCGGCCCAGCATCTTTTCCAGGTTCAGGCCCAGGCCCTTGACTTCGATACCGTGCTCGGCGAAGCCGTGGTTGGCGTGTTCATAGTGTTCGGACGATTGCAGCAGCGCCTTGGAGGGGATGCAACCGACGTTGGTGCAGGTGCCGCCCGGGGCGGGGCCGCCCTTTTCGTTCTTCCATTCGTCGATGCAGGCGGTGTTGAAGCCCAGTTGCGCTGCGCGGATGGCGGCGACGTAACCGCCGGGGCCGCCACCGATGACGACTACGTCAAAATTCTTGCTCATGTGTGTATTCCTGATTCGTTGTGCGCATCCGCTTTGATCTGTTCGTCCAAAGCGGATGCAAAAAGGCGCTGAATGCCTGGGGGCCGTTCAGCGCCTCGCTCACGCCGTGATGGCCGGTTGCTTACAGATCCAGCAGCAGACGGGCCGGATCTTCGAGGGCTTCCTTGATCGCGACCAGCGACAGGACGGCTTCGCGGCCGTCGATGATGCGGTGGTCATAGGACAGCGCGAAGTAGTTGATCGGACGGACCACGACCTGGCCGTTTTCAACCACAGCGCGTTCCTTGGTGGCGTGGATGCCCAGGATCGCCGATTGCGGCGGGTTGATGATCGGGGTCGACAGCATCGAACCGAAGGTACCGCCGTTGGAGACGGTGAAGGTACCGCCCGACAGTTCTTCGATGGACAGCTTGCCGTCCTTGGCCTTCTGGCCGAATTCACCGATCTTCTTCTCGATGTCAGCGATGGACATCTGGTCCGCATCACGCAGGATGGGCACCACCAGGCCACGCGGCGAACCGACGGCCACGCCGATGTCGAAGTAGCCGTGGTAGACGATGTCATTGCCATCGACCGAAGCGTTGACGATCGGGTACTTCTTCAGGGCGTGCACGACCGCCTTGACGAAGAAGGACATGAAGCCCAGCTTGACGCCGTGTTCCTTCTCGAACTTGTCCTTGTACTTGTTGCGCAGGTCGATGACCGGCTGCATGTTGATTTCGTTGAAGGTGGTCAGGATGGCGTTGGTCGATTGCGATTGCACCAGACGCTCGGCCACGCGGGCACGCAGGCGGCTCATCGGCACGCGCTGTTCCGGACGGCTTTCCAGGCCGGCCTTGACCGGGGCAGCAACTTGCGCCAGGGCCGGCTTGGCGGCGGCAGCAGGGGCAGCGGCGGGGGCCGACAGGGCACCCAGCACATCACCCTTGGTTACGCGGCCATCCTTGCCGGTGCCGGTGACTTGCGAGGTCGACAGGTTGTTGTCGGCCAGCAGCTTGGCAGCGGCGGGCATGGCGACGTCGCCCTTGGAGGCCAGCTCGGGAGCGGCAACCGGGGTCGGTTCGTTGGTCGCTTGCGGTGCCGGGGCAGCCTTGACTTCGGTCGGAGCCACTTGCGCGGAAGCGTCGGTGTCCAGGATGGCGATCACTTCGCCGGCCACGACGGTCGCACCGTCAGCCTTGATGATCTGGGTGATGACGCCGGCGTCCGGCGAGGGCAGTTCCAGCACGACCTTGTCGGTCTCGATGTCGATCAGGTTTTCGTCACGGGCAACCGGTTCGCCAACCTTCTTGTGCCATTGCAGCAGGGTTGCTTCAGCAACGGATTCCGACAACTGCGGGACTTTTACTTCGATTTGAGCCATTTTCAGGATTCTCCGATTTTCGGGTGATTTCGTTCTTATGGAAACAGGGACGCACTGCCCTCGCAGCGCGTCCCGTTTGCATCGATGATTACTTGGTCAGCACAAAGCCCTTGAGCTTGGCGAAGGCGGTTTCGATCAGTGCCTTTTGCTGTGCGTAGTGCTTGTCGTAGTAACCGACGGCCGGCGAGGCGCTGGCCGGGCGGCCTGCATAGGCCAGCTTCTGACCTTCGGAGAGATTCTCGAAGATGTTGTGCTGGATCTGCAGCCATGCGCCCTGGTTCTGCGGCTCGTCCTGTGCCCACACGAGTTCGTTGAAGTTGGGGAACTGCTTCAACGCGGCCGCGAAGGCCTTGTGCGGGAACGGATACAGCTGCTCGACGCGGATGATGGCGGTATCGGTCTGGCCACGTTCCTTGCGGGCGTTGACCAGGTCGTAGTACACCTTGCCCGAGCAGGCGACGATGCGCTTGACCTTCTTGGCGTCGATGGTTTCATCGACTTCCGGAATCACGGTCTGGAACGAACCCTTGGCCAGGTCGGACAGCGGCGAACCGGCATCCTTGTTACGCAGCAGCGACTTCGGCGTCATGATGATGAGCGGCTTGCGGAACAGGCGGATCATCTGGCGACGCAGCAGGTGGAAGATCTGCGCAGCGGTAGTGGGCTGCACGACCTGCATGTTGTTGTCGGCGCACAGCTGGAGGTAACGCTCGATACGTGCCGAAGAGTGCTCCGGACCCTGGCCTTCGTAGCCGTGGGGCAGCATCTGCACCAGGCCCGAGGCACGGCCCCACTTCACTTCGCCGGAGCTGATGAACTGGTCCATGACGACCTGGGCACCGTTGGCGAAGTCGCCGAACTGGGCTTCCCAGATGGTCAGGGTGTTCGGTTCAGCGGTCGAGTAGCCGTATTCGAAGGCCAGCACGGCTTCTTCGGACAGCACCGAGTCGATCACGGTGAAGGTGGACTGGTTTTCCGCCACGTTCTGCAGCGGGATGAAGGTACCGGCATCCCAACGCTCGCGGTTCTGGTCGTGCAGCACGGCGTGACGGTGGGTGAAGGTGCCACGGCCGGCATCCTGGCCGGTCAGGCGCACGGCATAGCCGGAGGAAACCAGGCTGGCGTAGGCCAGGTGTTCACCCATGCCCCAGTCCAGGTTCATTTCGCCACGGCCCATGGCGGCGCGGTCGTTCAAGACCTTCTCGACCAGCGAGTGCACCTTGAAGCCTTCCGGCACGGTGGTGATCTTGGTAGCCAGGCGCTTCAGTTCAGCCAGCGGCACGGCGGTTTCGGCCGCGTCGGTCCACTTGCGGTTCAGGAACGGCAGCCAGTCGACGGCGTACTTGCTCTTGAAGTTGGTCAGCACCGGGTCGATGGCGTGCTTGCCGGCGTCCATCGCGGCGCGGTAAGCCTTGACCAGTTCTTCGCCGCCATCGGCGGCAATGGTCTGCTGGGTCACCAGCTTGTCGGCGTAGAGCTTGCGGGTGCCGGGGTGCTGGGCGATCTTCTTGTACATCAGCGGCTGGGTCAGAGCAGGCGTATCTTGCTCGTTGTGGCCCAGCTTGCGGAAGCAGATGATGTCGACCACGATGTCCTTCTTGAACTTCATGCGGTAGTCGACAGCGATCTGGGTGGCGAACACGACGGCTTCCGGATCATCGCCGTTGACGTGCAGCACCGGGGCTTCGATCATCTTGACCACGTCCGAGCAGTACAGGGTCGAACGGGAGTCGCGCGGATCGGAAGTGGTGAAACCGATCTGGTTGTTGATGACGATGTGAACGGTGCCGCCCGTGCCGTAGCCACGGGTCTGTGCCAGGTTCAGGGTTTCCATCACCACGCCTTGGCCGGCGAAGGCGGCATCGCCGTGCACCAGGATCGGCAGCACTTGCGAACCATCCTTGTCGCCGCGGCGATCCATACGCGCCTTGACCGAACCCTCGACCACCGGGTTGACGATTTCCAGGTGCGACGGGTTGAAGGCCAGCGACAGGTGGACCGGACCGCCAGGGGTCGACACGTCCGAGGAGAAGCCTTGGTGGTACTTGACGTCACCGGCCGGCAGGTCGTCAGCGTGACGGCCTTCGAATTCGGAGAACAGTTCCTGCGGGGTCTTGCCCAGGATGTTGACCAGCACGTTCAGGCGGCCACGGTGGGCCATGCCGATCACGATTTCCTGCACACCCTTTTCACCGGCGCGCTGGATGGTTTCATCCAGGGAGGCGATGAAGGACTCGCCGCCTTCCAGCGAGAAGCGCTTCTGGCCAACGTACTTGGTGTGGAGATAGCGCTCCAGGCCTTCAGCGGCGGTCAGGCGCTCCAGGATGTGCTTCTTCTTGTCGGAGGAGAAGCTGGGCACGGCACGGGTCGGCTCCAGGCGCTCTTCCAGCCAGCGCACTTCCGACATGTCGGAGATGTAGGTGAACTCGGCACCGATGGAGCGCGTGTAGGTGTCGCGCAGCATCTGCAACAGGTCGCGCAGCGAGGCGGTTTCCGGGCCGAAGTAGGTGTTGTTGATGTTGAACACGATGTCCATGTCGGCATCGGTGAAGCCGTAGAAGGAGGGATCGAGTTCGGGGATGTTGGGGCGTTCCTGGCGTTGCAGCGGGTCCAGGTTGGCGAAACGGGAACCGAGGTCACGGTAGCCGGCGATCAGCTGGGTGACAGCGACGCGCTTGCGGCCCATGTCGGAGTCGGCGGATGCGATGACGGTGCGGATCGGGCCTTGCTTGGCACGTTCGGCGAAGGAAGCGATCACCGGAGCGTGGGCCACATCGGGACGGGTGGAGCCGTCGGTGGCGGGAACGTGTTGCACGGCGTCGAAGTAAGCACGCCAGTTATCAGGGACGGAGCCGGGGTTGTTCAGATAGGCTTCGTACAGTTCTTCGATGTACGGAGCATTCCCACCGAACAGGTAGGAGTTGATGTTGTATTGCTCGTAGAGCTTTGTCATTTGCTCACCTTTCTTCGCGCTTCGCGAGATTAGCGGGTTTCTACACCTTCCGCGACACGGCCTGACCGGTTAGCGGATTGCATCAAGTTGTGGGGAAGGACCTTGTCTACCTGAACTTCTGTGTGTCATCCAGTCAGCGCATCGGAATTATATCTCCTAATATCAAATAAAAAAGCGAATCCTAAGGGATTCGCTTTTTTATTTGAAACATGAAGCAACGGGCGTTTCCGCCCGCCAACGCACGCCCGCAAAGCCTTGCCGCGCGGGCCTCGCTGCCCTCCTCCGATTACTCCCGGAAGACGGGAAACGCTGCGTTGGCGAGGCCTTTGTTGTCCGTCCGACAAGGCAGACGGACAACATCCGGCGATCAGCGCTTGTCGATCGGGGCAACGTCGCGACGCGGCGAGCCGACGAACAGCTGACGGGGACGGCCGATCTTCTGTTCCGGATCCGAAATCATTTCGTTCCACTGGGCGATCCAGCCGATGGTACGGGCCATGGCGAAGATGCAGGTGAACATCGAGGTCGGGATACCCAGGGCGCGCTGCACGATGCCGGAGTAGAAGTCGACGTTCGGGTACAGCTTGCGGGAGACGAAGTAGTCGTCTTCCAGGGCGATCTTTTCCAGCTCCATGGCCAGCTTGAACAGCGGGTCGTCGTGCAGGCCCAGTTCGTTGAGGACTTCGTAGCAGGTTTCGCGCATCAGCTTGGCACGCGGGTCGTAGTTCTTGTAGACGCGGTGACCGAAGCCCATCAGCTTCACGCCAGAGTTCTTGTCCTTCACTTGCTTGATGAACTCGGGGATCTTGTCCACGGAGCCGATCTCTTCCAGCATGTTCAGGGCGGCCTCGTTGGCACCACCGTGGGCAGGACCCCACAGGCAGGCGATGCCGGCAGCGATACATGCGAACGGGTTGGCACCGGAGGAACCGGCCAGGCGCACCGTCGAGGTCGAGGCGTTCTGTTCGTGGTCGGCATGCAGGATCAGGATGCGGTCCAGTGCGCGCACCAGGACTTCATTGACCTGATACTCTTCGCACGGGTTGGCGAACATCATGCGCATGAAGTTGGCCGTGTAGGACAAGTCATTGCGCGGATACACGAAAGGCTGGCCGATGCTGTACTTGTAGGCCATCGCCACCAGGGTCGGCAGCTTGGCGATCATGCGGATGGCCGAGACTTCGCGGTGGTTGGGGTTGGAGATGTCCAGCGAGTCGTGGTAGAAGGCCGACAGCGCGCCCACCGAGCCGGTCAGCACCGCCATCGGGTGCGCATCGCGGCGGAAGCCACGGAAGAAGAAGTTCATCTGCTCGTGCACCATGGTGTGCTGGGTCACGGTCTTGACGAATTCTTCCTTCTGGGTGGCGTTGGGCAGTTCACCGTGCAGCAGCAGGTAGCAGGATTCCAGGAAGTCGCAGTTCACTGCCAGCTGTTCGATCGGGTAGCCGCGGTACAGCAGTTCGCCCTTGTCGCCATCGATGTAGGTGATGGACGAGTTGCAGGAAGCGGTGGACATGAAGCCCGGGTCATAGGTGAACTTGCCGGTAGCGCCGTAGAGCTTGCGGATATCGATCACATCAGGGCCGATGCTGCCCTTGTAGATAGGAAAATCTACGGACGGAGAGCCGTCGGAGAACGACAGGGTAGCTTTGATATCGGTATTGGACATAGCTTTTCCTTTTGCTGGGATGGTGAAACCGTTAATCAAACGCCGCGACCGCAAGCCGGGCGGCATCGTGGTTCAGATGCGCCGGGTGGCGTGTGGGAACAGGCCGCGATCGGGCAAAATCGGTCTGGCTTGTGGCCAGGCGCAATATTCGTGCAACAGTCAGGCAGTACGCAGTTTCTTCAGCAACGCATGCACTTGGGGCAGGTCAACCGCCGCTTCCGGCTCCTTGCGGGCCAGCAGCAAGTCCATCAGGTCGTTGTCGGTCAGGTCCATCAGGCGCGAGAAGGCATCGACCTCGTCGTCGCTCATCTGGGCCTCGTTGGCATCCAGATAGCGGGTGAGGATCAGATCATTCTCCAGCAGCCCGCGGCGCGCACGCCAGCGCAGTCGCGCCCGCTTGGCCGGATCGTCCTGGTGACGCTGTTCAGTCATGAACTCGCTCATTTCTAGTCTTTCCATTCACTTCAACCGGACCAAAACCGAAGGAACCGGTCGGGGAAGCCGCTTCCAGCCCTGCTCCCCCTTGCTGCCGCCCGCCATGGACGGCGGGTCTGGCAGGCATCACACCGATCCGGCTTACACCGAACGGCGCACCATCAGTTCCTTGATCTTGCCGATGGCCTTGTTGGGGTTCAGACCCTTGGGGCAGACATCGACGCAGTTCATGATGGAACGGCAACGGAACAGGCGATACGGGTCTTCCAGGTTGTCCAGGCGCGCACCGGTGGCTTCGTCGCGGCTGTCGGCGATGAAGCGGTAGGCTTGCAGCAGGCCGGCCGGGCCGACGAACTTGTCCGGGTTCCACCAGAACGACGGACAGGAAGTCGAGCAGCAGGCGCACAGGATGCACTCGTAGACGCCATCGAGCTCTTCACGCTGTTCGGGCGACTGCAGGCGCTCCTTCTCGGGAGGAATGCTGTCGTTGATCAGGTAGGGCTTGATCGAATCGTATTGCTTGAAGAAGTTGGTCATGTCCACGATCAGGTCGCGGATCACCGGCAGGCCAGGCAGCGGCTTCAGAACGATGGGTTCGGTCAGTTCGTTCAGGTTGGTGATGCAGGCCAGGCCGTTCTTGCCGTTGATGTTCATGGCGTCCGAACCGCACACGCCTTCGCGGCAGGAGCGGCGCAGTGCCAGGGAATCGTCGACATCTGACTTGATGCGTTGCAGGGCATCCAGCAGCATCTTGTCGGTGGGCTTCAGTTCCACCGTCAGGTCTTGCATGTACGGCTTGTCGTCCTTGTCCGGATCGTAACGATAGATCTTGAATTTCAGGGTGCGAGTCATGTTGCGACCTCTTAGAAAGTACGTGCTTTAGGTTTGAAAGTCTCGACGGTCAGCGGCTGCATGTTGACCGGCTTGTAGTCGAGACGATTCCCCTCGGAGAACCACAGCGTGTGCTTGAGCCAGTTCACATCGTCGCGCTGCTCGTAATCGCTGTGCGCGTGGGCGCCGCGCGATTCCTTGCGGGCGGCGGCCGAAGTGATGGTGGCCTTGGCCGTTTCGATAAGGTTATCCAGTTCCAGCGCTTCCACACGGGCGGTGTTGAAGACCTTGGACTTGTCCTTGAAGGAGACGTGCTTGCGGCGCTCGTCCAGCTCCATGATCTTCTTGTAGCCTTCCTGCAGCAGGGCGTCGGTACGGAACACGCCGCAGTACTTCTGCATGGTGGCACGGATGTCGTTGGCCACGTCCTGCACGCGCTCGGAACCGGTGCTGCTTTCCAGGTGCGCGATGCGTTCCAGCGAGCGGTCCAGGGCACCGGCCGGGATCGGCTTGTGGCTCTGGTCCTGCAGGCGGCTGCCGACGATGTGGTTACCGGCTGCGCGGCCGAAGACCACCAGGTCCAGCAGCGAGTTGGTACCCAGGCGGTTGGCACCGTGCACCGAGACGCAGGCGCATTCGCCGATGGCGTACATGCCCTGCACCACTTCCTTCATCGAGCCACCCTTGGGCGCGACCACCTGGCCGTGGATGTTGGTGGGGATGCCACCCATCTGGTAGTGGATGGTCGGCACGACAGGGATAGGCTCCTTGGTCGCATCGACGTTGGCGAACTTGTGGGCGATTTCCAGAATCGACGGCAGGCGCTTCTTGATGGTGTCGGCACCGATGTGGCGCAGATCAAGCAGCACGTGATCCTTGTGGGGACCGACGCCGCGGCCTTCCTTGATTTCCTGGTCCATCGAACGCGAGACGAAGTCACGCGGTGCCAGATCCTTCAGGGTCGGCGCATAGCGCTCCATGAAGCGTTCGCCGTTGCTGTTGATCAGGATGCCGCCTTCGCCGCGCACGCCTTCAGTGATCAGCACGCCCGCGCCGGCCACGCCGGTCGGGTGAAACTGCCAGAACTCCATGTCCTGCAGCGGCAGGCCGGCACGTGCGGCCATGCCCATGCCGTCGCCGGTGTTGATGAAGGCATTGGTCGATGCCGCCCAGATACGGCCTGCGCCGCCGGTGGCGAACAGGGTGGTCTTGGCGTGCAGCATCATGATTTCGCCGGTTTCCATTTCCAGCGCCACCACGCCGAGGACATCGCCCTCTTCGTTGCGGATCACGTCCAGCGCCATCCACTCCACGAAGAAGTGGGTCTTGGCGCGCACGTTGCGCTGATACAGGGTGTGCAGCAGCGCGTGACCGGTACGGTCAGCGGCGGCACAGGCACGCTGCACCGGCTTTTCGCCCAGGTTGGCGGTGTGGCCGCCGAAGGGACGCTGGTAGATGGTGCCGTCCGGGTTGCGGTCGAAGGGCATGCCGAAGTGTTCCAGCTCGTAGACAGCCTTCGGTGCTTCGCGGCACATGAATTCGATGGCGTCCTGGTCGCCCAGATAGTCCGAACCCTTGACGGTGTCGAACATGTGCCAGTACCAGTTGTCTTCGGACATGTTGCCCAGCGAAGCGCCGATGCCGCCTTGGGCAGCTACGGTGTGCGAGCGGGTCGGGAAGACTTTGGACAGGACAGCGACGTTCAGGCCGGCTTCGGCCAGTTGCAGCGAGGCGCGCATGCCGGAGCCACCGGCGCCGACGATGACCGCGTCAAAGCGGCGGGTAGTGATGGCGGATTTGATAGCAGCCACGATTAGTTTCTCCAGAGAATCTGCGCAGCGTAGCCAGCGCAACCGATCAGCCACACGATAGTGGCAACTTGCAGGACCAGACGGGTGCCAACAGGCTTGACGTAGTCCATCAGCGCGTCACGCACGCCAATCCAGGCGTGGAAGAACAGCGCCATGAACACGGCAAAGGTGGCCAACTTGAACCATTGATGCGAGAACAGCGCCGCCCAGCCCTGATAGCTGAAGTTGGTCGAGGTGAAGAAGCACACCAGCAGGATGACGGTGTAGACGGCCATCACGACGGCGGTCGCGCGTTGCGCCAGCCAGTCACGCAGGCCATAGTGGGCGCCAACGACCAGGCGCTTGGGTCCGATGTTGTTATCAGCCATTTTCAGAACACTCCGAACAGTTTCAATGCGACCAGGATCATCAGCGCGATGCTGACCACCAGGACAGTTGCCGAGGACTTGCGTGCGCTGTCCTTGTCCAGGCCAACGTGGTTGTCCATGATCAGGTGGCGAATGCCGGCGCAGAAGTGATGCAGGTAGGCCCAGGAAAGTGCCAGGATGACGAGCTTGACGAACCAGCCCGAGACGAAGCCCTTGAGATAGGCGAAAGTACCTTCCGAGAGCAGGCTGCTGTCCAGCAAGAACAGGATGAAAGGCAGCATCAGGAACAGGAACAGACCGCTGATGCGGTGCATGATCGAGACCAGAGCGGCCAGGGGCATGCGGTAGCCGGCAATTTGGGTTAGGTGTATGTTACGAAATTGCGGCCGTTGTGGTTTAGCGGCTTCAGACATACAAGGTTCTCCTCAGTTTAAAACAATCATGCAATTTTCGCCGATTTTCGAAATCACCATCAACTTTTATTGCGCTTCGCAGCATGCCGAAAAGGCTTGACACCAGCCCTTCTGCGCTGGACAGGCAGGACCCGCCAGCACCGGGCGACGACCGGTTTCGGTTTGCTCAGCTCAACTCGCTTTGGTAATGATGATTCGTCGTCAGGTACAGACCGCGCCGCATTTCCACCGGCTTGTCGCCATAGGTAAATGAAGCCCGCTCCACACTCAGCAACGGCGTTTGGGGCGTTACGCCCAGAAACTCTGCGGCATCCGGATCCGCCCCGACGGCACGGATGCGTTCTTCGGCACGGATCATGCGCGTGCCGAACTCCGACTCGAACAGGCCATACAGGGGCCCGCGGTATTCCATGAGGCGCTCGGCCGTCAGCCCCTTGAAGATGGCGCCAGGCAGCCAGATGTCTTCGAGGATGATGGGAGTGCCGTTGAAGGATTTTACCCGGCGAATGAAAATGACGGAGTCGCCCGACTTCATGTCGAGCTGACGCGCCACCTCAGCCGAGGCGCGTACGCGCTTGACTTCGATGATCTTGTTTTCGGGACGCTGCGGCTCGTCGCTGTCGGCCATGAGCCGCAGGAAGCGGAACTGCGCCTGGGTCTCATGATGGGTGGCGACGAAGGTCCCCTTGCCCTGGCGGCGCACCACCAGGTTTTCAGCCGCCAGTTCGTCGATGGCCTTGCGCACCGTCCCCTGACTGACCTTGAAACGGCTGCCCAACTCGACTTCACTGGGAATGAGCTCACCGGGCTTCCACTCCCCTGCTTCGAGGCGCTGCATGATGAGCGCCTTGATCTGCTGGTACAACGGACTGAAGGTGGGCGCCGGACTGGCAACACCCGCCCCCGCGGCGTGCGCGTCGACGTTGTTTGGATTGGGCAGGATCGAGCTCATAACCTCGAATTTCACCACAAAACTCCTTCCGGCGTCCAGCAAAAACTAGGCAATAATATGTCTTATATAAGACATAAGATATTGATTGACAGCAGTCTTTCGCAAGCCTACACTCGCGAGCAACCTGAAGAGCCGCAAGGCAGACAGGGAGCGATCTACCGGTCAGTAGACGATAACGAGAATCGCTCTCATCAAGGCCATCGCGGCGCGGTTGTTTTCTGCAGGCAGAACACAAGTTTGACAGGTTTTTGATTTGTCGGCAGAGCCCGGTCCGAAAGCAACTGACTCGCTGCGTTTTCGACGGTATCATGGCGGCCTAACAAGAATTCGAGGAAGTCGCGCATTTCTTCATGCGCAAACCAGAAGCCACCGCTACACGGCCCTGCCGCGCCTTGCGCGACGTGACCGCAAGCTGCGCTTCGCTGCAGTCTGAATGCTTTTTTTCATCACCTCTTTTGGAGATTCAACATGGCTAAAGCCCCCATGCGTGTTGCCGTCACCGGCGCCGCCGGTCAGATCGGTTACTCCCTGCTGTTCCGCATCGCCAATGGCGATCTGCTGGGCAAAGACCAGCCGGTCATCCTGCAACTGCTGGAAATCCCCGATGAGAAGGCTCAGAAGGCGCTCAAGGGCGTCATCATGGAAATCGACGACTGTGCCTTCCCCCTGCTGGCTGGCGTGACCGCCCACAGCGATCCGATGACCGCCTTCAAGGATGCCGACATCGCCCTGCTGGTCGGTGCCCGTCCCCGCGGCCCCGGCATGGAGCGCAAGGACCTGCTGGAAGCCAACGCCCAGATCTTCACCGTGCAAGGCAAGGCCCTGGACGCCGTCGCATCCCGCAACGTCAAGGTGCTGGTGGTCGGCAACCCGGCCAACACCAACGCCTACATCGCCATGAAGTCGGCCCCGAACCTGCCGGCCAAGAACTTCACCGCCATGCTGCGCCTGGACCACAACCGCGCCCTGTCGCAAGTGGCTGCCAAGATCGGCAAGCCGGTCTCGGCCATCGAAAAGCTGTGCGTGTGGGGCAACCACTCGCCGACCATGTACGCCGACTACCGCTTCGCGACCGCCGATGGCGCTTCCGTCAAGGACACCATCAACGACCAGGAATGGAACAAGAACGTGTTCCTGCCCACCGTCGGCAAGCGCGGTGCCGCCATCATCGAAGCCCGTGGCCTGTCCTCGGCCGCTTCGGCCGCCAATGCCGCCATCGACCACGTGCGTGACTGGGTGCTGGGCACCAACGGCAAGTGGACCACCATGGGTATCCCCTCCGACGGTTCCTACGGCATCCCCGAAGGCACCATGTTCGGCTTCCCGGTGACCACCGAAAACGGCGAGTACAAGATCGTCCAGGGCCTGGAGATCGATGAGTTCTCGCAAGAGCGCATCAACATCACGCTCAAGGAACTGCTGGAAGAGCGCGAAGGCGTCAAGCATCTGGTCGGCTAATTGACCACGGCGCGGCGGCCCTTTCCGGGTGCCGCGCCGATCGTTTCGCAGCATCGCCGTATTGCAGTACCTGACATCACCCGTTCCGACAACCTTACCCCGCTCTCAATCGCAGCAATGCATCCTTCCCAGGTCTTGTTCCCAGGTGCCCAGCAACCGGTTTCGCTTCCGGTGTGCGATCACTACGCCGGCTCCGAAAAGCTGATGCGCAAGTCGATGGCCCTGCAGCAGGAGCTCGGTCCCTTGTTCGACATCACCTTCGACTGTGAAGATGGCGCTGCCGCCGGCAATGAAGCCGCGCACGCCGAGCTGGTCGCCTCGCTCATCGCCAGCCCCGGCAATGTCCACCGCCGCATTGGCGCGCGCGTGCATGACGTGGGCCATGCGCATTTCGAGCAGGACGTGGCCATCATCTGCGGCGCCGCTGCGCGCGAGCTGGCTTACGTGATGTTGCCCAAGCCCGAAGGGATCGACGACGTGCGCCGCGCCCTGGAGAGCATCAACCGTACCGCCAATGCGGCCGGCCGTGCGCAGTTGCCGGTGCAGGTCTTGATCGAGACCCATGGCGCGCTGGCTGACGCCGGCAAGATCGCCGCCCTGCCCCAGGTGCAGTCGCTGTCGTTCGGGGTGATGGATTTCGTCTCGGCCCATTACGGGGCCATTCCTGGCAGCGCCATGCGCTCGCCCGGACAGTTCGACCATCCGCTGGTGCGCCGCGCCAAGCTGGACATTGCTGCCGCCTGCCATGCGCACGGCAAGGTGCCGTCGCACAACGTGACCACCGACATCAAGAATCCCGCCGCCGTGGCTGACGATGCGCGCCGCGCGGCACAGGAGTTTGGCTATACCCGGATGTGGAGCATCCATCCGGACCAGATCGGCCCGATCGTGCAAGCCATGTCCCCGGCGACCGAAGAAGCCGACCTGGCGGCACAGATCTTGCTCAAGGCGCAGGCGGTGCAGTGGGGCCCGATCCAGCATCAGGGCAACCTGCACGACCGCGCCAGTTATCGCTATTACTGGAGTATCCTGCAACGCGCGCACGCCACCGGCATCGCGCTGCCGCCGGAGACTGCACCCTGGTTCGCCCGCGGCGACTCCCCTTCAACCACGCAGTAAATTTGTTTCGACCGACGTCCATGAAAAAGCACCTGACTCTCATCGCCCTGCTGGGCGCTCTCTTCGCCACCGCCGGCATCACTGTGGCGCACGCTGAAACCGATACCAAACCGGCTGCCAAGAAAAAGGTCGTCAAGAAGGCGCCCGCCAAGAAGGCTGCAGCCGCTGCGGCCGCCGCAGTACCGGCGGCCAAGATGCCGTTCTCTTCCGAGGCCGAAGATGACGACAGCGAACCCGAACTGGGCGGCACCCTGTCGGCCGACTTCCAGTGCGAAATGGGCCACAAGCTGACCATCTGGAAGAACGAAGCCGACGACAAGCACATCGCCATCCGCTGGGACAAGCGCATCCACCGCCTGACCCGCGTGGAAACCACCACCGGTGCCAACCGCTTCGAAAACCGCAAGATGGGCCTGGTCTGGATCGGTATCCCGGCCAAGGGCCTGCTGCTGGATTCCAAGAAGGGCCAGCAGTTGGCCAATGAATGCAAGAATGCCGAGCAGATCAAGGCCGCTGAAGCAGCACCGGCGGCCACCGTCGCTGCGGCACCCCAGAAGAACTGAGCCGGCAGGCAACCGCCAGCTCATCGCGTATCAAGCAACACAGAATCACAGAATCAGGCAGCACCCCGCAGTTCACCATTGCAGCGCAAACCGGATTCGACTAGCTAGCATCACTAAATTGCCAAATTAAGGAGAAGAGGCCATGTCTCGCAACACATTGAACACCCTGAAGGAATTCCCGATTTCCGGTTCCAAGAAGGGCAAGTTCTACTCCCTGCCCGCCCTGCAAAAGTCGCTGGGCGTGAATATCTCGCGCCTGCCGGTGTCGATCCGCATCGTGCTGGAATCGGTGCTGCGCAACTGCGATGGCCAGAAGGTCACCGAAGAACACGTCAAGCAACTGGCCAACTGGGGCGCCAAGGCCGCCCGCGTGGATGAGATCCCCTTCGTGGTGGCCCGCGTGGTGCTGCAGGACTTCACCGGCGTGCCGCTGCTGGCCGACCTGGCCGCCATGCGCAACGTCGCCAGCAAGCTGGGCAAGAACCCCAAGAACATCGAACCGCTGGTGCCGGTAGACCTGGTGGTGGACCACTCGGTACAGATCGACCACTTCCGCGAGAAGAAGGCACTGGACCTGAACATGAAGCTGGAATTCTCGCGCAACAACGAGCGCTACCAGTTCATGAAGTGGGGCATGCAAGCCTTCGACACCTTCGGCGTGGTGCCCCCGGGCTTCGGCATCGTCCACCAGGTCAACCTGGAATACCTGGCACGCGGCGTGCACAACAAGACGGGCGTCTACTACCCTGACACCCTGGTCGGCACCGACTCCCACACCACCATGATCAATGGCATCGGCGTGGTCGGCTGGGGCGTGGGCGGCATCGAAGCCGAAGCCGGCATGCTGGGCCAGCCGGTCTACTTCCTGACCCCGGACGTGGTCGGCGTGAACCTGACCGGCGCGCTGCGCGAAGGCGTCACCGCCACTGACCTGGTGCTGACCATCACCGAACTGCTGCGCCAGACCAAGGTCGTGGGCAAGTTCGTCGAATTCTTCGGCGAAGGTACCGAATCGCTGTCGCTGACCGACCGCGCCACCATCGCCAACATGGCGCCGGAATACGGCGCCACCATGGGCTTCTTCCCGGTTGACGACGCCACCATCGACTACTTCAAGGGCACCGGCCGCACCAAGGCCGAGATCGACGCCTTCGAAGCCTACTTCAAGGCACAAGGCCTGTACGGCGTGCCCAAGGCCGGCCAGATCGACTACACCCAGGAAGTCTCGCTGGACCTGGGCACCGTCGCCCCGTCGCTGGCTGGTCCGAAGCGCCCGCAAGACCGTATCGAGATCGGCAACGTCAAGTCCACTTTCTCCGACCTCTTCACCAAGCCGACCGCTGAAAACGGCTTCAACAAGAAGGCCGAAGACCTGACCGCGTCCTACAAGAACGCCGATGGCGTGGATGTGCACAACGGTGACGTGCTGATCGCCGCCATCACCTCCTGCACCAACACCTCCAACCCGAGCGTGCTGCTGGCTGCTGGCCTCTTGGCCAAGAAGGCCGTGGAAGCCGGCCTGAAGGTGGCCCCGCACATCAAGACCTCGCTGGCGCCTGGCTCGCGCGTGGTCACCAAGTACCTGGAAGCGGCTGGCCTGCTGCCTTACCTGGAAAAGCTGGGCTTTGGCGTGACCGCTTACGGTTGCACCACTTGCATCGGCAACGCCGGCGACCTGACCCCGGCCATGAACGAAGCCATCGTCAAGAACGACGTGGTGGCGGCCGCCGTGCTGTCGGGCAACCGCAACTTCGAAGCCCGTATCCACCCGAACATCCGCGCCAACTTCCTGGCCTCGCCCCCGCTGGTCGTGGCTTACGCCATCGCCGGCAATGTCACCCGTGACCTGATGACCGAACCGGTGGGCAAGGGTAAGGGCGGCAAGAACGTCTATCTGGGCGACATCTGGCCGACCTCGCAAGAGATCGAAAAGCTGCTGAAGTTCGCCATGAACGCCAAGACCTTCAAGGAAAACTACGCCGATGTGAAGGGCGCACCGGGCAAGCTGTGGGAAGCCATCAAGGGCGTCGCCAAGGGCGAAGTCTACAACTGGCCGACCTCGACCTACATTGCCGAGCCGCCGTTCTTCGAGAACTTCAGCGAAGAGCCGACGGCAGCTGCCACCGGCATCAGCGGTGCCCGCGCCCTGGGCGTGTTCGGCGACTCGATCACCACCGACCACATCTCCCCGGCCGGTTCCATCAAGGAATCCAGCCCGGCCGGCAAGTGGCTGCAAGCCAATGGCGTGCTCAAGGCGGACTTCAACTCCTACGGCTCGCGCCGCGGCAACCACGAGATCATGATGCGCGGCACCTTCGCCAACGTGCGTATCAAGAACCTCATGATTCCAGCCAAGGAAGACGGCTCGCGCGTTGAAGGCGGCATCACCATTCACCAGCCTTCCGGTGAAGAAATGTCGATCTACGATGCCGCCATGAAGTACGTGGCCGAAGGTACCCCGACCATGGTCTTCGGTGGCGAAGAGTACGGTACCGGCTCCTCCCGCGACTGGGCTGCCAAGGGCACCCAGCTGCTGGGCGTGAAGGCCGTGATCGCACGCTCCTTCGAGCGTATCCACCGTTCCAACCTGGTCGGCATGGGCGTGCTGCCGCTGCAGTTCCTGGGCAACGACAGCGTGCAGTCGCTGGGCATCACCGGTGAAGAAAGCTTCGACCTGAAGGGCCTGGAAGGCGAGATCAAGCCGCAACAGGAAGCCACCCTGGTGATCCACCGCAAGAACGGCCAGACCCAGGAAGTCAAGCTGCTGCTGCGCATCGACACCCCGATCGAAGTGGACTACTACAAGCATGGCGGCATCCTGCCGTTCGTGCTGCGTCAGCTGCTGGCAGCCTAAGCAGCATCCGTAGTTCCCTGCAGGACAGAAAACGCCGGATTCGTCCGGCGTTTTTTATTGCCCCTTGGCGCTGAGCAAAGGCCGCGGCGGCTGACAGGACTGACAAATCATCTACAATAGGCGGTTTCGTTTCCACTGATACAGATAGCCTACATGCGTCGTCCCGCCAAACGTTCCTCCTCCAAGCTTTCTGCCGACAGTCAGCATCTGGTGACTTTTGCGCAAGCCATCGCGCAAGCCTCCAGCCGGCTCGAAGAGCGCGCCTGGCTGAAACCCCTGGACGCCCTGCTCAACAAGCTGCTGCGGGCCGGCCAGCAGGGCTTGATCGATGCCGCCCTGGATCATCTCTTCAAGGCCGACCTGGACGCCTACGACATCCTGATCGAAGCCGTCGAGGCTGGCAGCGAAGCCACCTCGCTGGAACACGAAGGCCAGGACTATGACGTGCAGCTGCTGGTGCTGCCGGTGCTGGCCTGGACCCGCTTTGCCATCGCCTCCGGCCCCATCGGCAGCGAGCTGCTCACCGCCATCGGCGCGCACCTGCACGCCCACGTGCTGGCCAAGGACGCGCGCCTGGCGCTGGCCCCCAGCCTGTTCTCAATCGAACAGTTGCCGCGCGTGCACGCCGACGTCTTCGCCCTGACCCGCCAGATGGGCCAGAGCGCCCTGAAAACCGGCCCGGTGCAGCTGCGCGGTGAACAGCCGCCCACTGCCGCCTTCCTGGCCGATACCCGCTACGTGATCGCCGCCGTGGTGGTGCCGGCCGGCGGCGCCCTGTTCCACTGGCAGGAAAGCGAACAGCAGAGCCATTTCTCGGCCAGGAAGGAGGCTGCCTTCGAGGCCTGGGTCCAGCAGGCCACGCCGCTCTTCACACGCCTGCTGCCGGGCTGCAGCGTGGAGCTGCTGCTGCCGCAAGCCTATTTCTTTGGCTGCCGCGAGGCCGACAAGCGCATCCGCCCGGCCTCCATCCGCGCCGCCGATTACTTCCTGACGCAGACCCTGGACATTTCCTCCTCGGAGCTGCACGCCAGCATCGGCGGCTTTTCCGAGGACATCAATGGCCAGATCGATGAATACCGCATCGGTTTTGCCATCGGCGGCGATCCGACCGTAGTCTATGGGACGGTCTGGCCGCTGTATGAACAGGAGAGTGGCGAAGACCTGCCCATGATGATCCCGACCGGGGCCGGACTGCTGGAAGGCATGCCGGCCAGCCCGCTGCAGCAGATCCTGACGGTGCTACGCGAATGCGGCATCGTGCACATCAAGCATCATGCAGAACGCTTCACCATGGAGTTTTGCGACGACTGTGGCGCACCGCTCTTCCCTGACCGCGAAGGTGAACTGGTGCATGCGGAAATGCCGGAAGATACGCCTCCTCCGGTCGAGCATTTCCACTGAAATATGAAGCAAAGTCCTGCCGGGAGGCAGGACGCGCGGTCCCGGGCAAGGCCGGCGCGCATGAAACTTCACAGGCGCTCAACAGCGCCCATAAAAAAGGCATCCACCACACGGCGGATGCCTTTTTCTCTTCTGTATCGGGCTATGATGCCCGCTTTTCCTGCGGTACCGAATGACGATAGGCGCCAGATCCGGACTGCGTCTCCTCCGGATCCCGTACTGCCAGGCTGCAGAGCCTCAACGAATCAGGCAGCCAGCTTTTCGATCAGGCCCATTTCGGCGCTGGACATCAGCTTGTCGATGTCCACCAGGATCAGCATGCGCTGTTCCAGGGTACCCAGGCCGATCAGGTAGTCGGAGTCGAAGGTGGTGCCCATCTCCGGCGCCGGCTTGACTTGCTCCTGGGTAAGGGTAATGACGTCGGAGACGCTGTCGACCACCATGCCCACGACGCGGCCGCCGATGTTCAGGATGATGACCACGGTGAACTGGTCATAGGTCGGCTCGCCCAGCTGGAACTTGATGCGCATGTCCACGATGGGGACGATGATGCCGCGCAGGTTCACGACGCCCTTGATGAAGTCGGGCGAATTGGCGATGCGGGTCACGGCTTCGTAGCCGCGGATTTCCTGAACCTTCAGAATATCGATGCCGTATTCTTCCTTGCCCAGGGTGAAGGCGAGAAATTCGTTTCCGTTGCTGTCGGTCTTTTCGCCGAAGCCGGAAAGATTCTTGGTTGCAGTGTCAGACATGTTGAGGCCCTTTAAAAATCAGGAAAATACAGATTCGTCATTCAGTTGGCGGCTGGATCGCAGCAAGGCTGCCACATCGACAATCAGGGCAACGCCGCCGTCGCCCAGAATGGTAGCACCGGAAATGCCAGCGACCTTTCGATAGTTGGATTCCAGGTTCTTCACAACGATTTGCTGTTGTCCGATCAGGTCATCCACGAAAAGTGCCGCCTTTTTCCCATCTGACTCCAAAATGACCACCAATCCTTGCGAAGGATCGGTAAATGAAGGCTCGATGTTGAAAATCTGATAAAGCGGAATCAGAGGCAAGTATTCGCCGCGCACCCGCAGCACCTGCCCCTGACCGGAAATCTCTTTGATATCTTGCTGCAAAGGCTGCAAAGATTCAACCACATATCCAAGCGGCAATATGTAAACTTCTTCACCGATCCGGATCGACATGCCGTCCAGGATCGCCAGTGTCAGCGGCAGCGAGATCGAAATCGTGGTGCCGAAGCCCTTGCTGGAGCGAATATCGACCGCACCGCCCATGGCCAGGATGTTGCGCTTGACCACATCCATGCCCACGCCACGGCCAGACACGTCGGTGACCTGCTCGGCGGTGGAGAAGCCGGGCTCGAAGATCAGCTGCCACACCTCGGCATCGGTGAGGCTGTCGGTCACCGGCATGCCCTGCTGCTTGGCCTTGGCCAGAATCTTGTCGCGGTTCAGGCCGCCACCGTCGTCGGTGACTTCGATGATGATGTTGCCGCCCTGGTGCTCGGCCGACAGCGACAGCACGCCCGCCTCGCCCTTGCCCGCCGCGCGCCGCGCGTCGGGCAGTTCGATGCCATGGTCGATGCTGTTGCGCACCAGGTGGGTGAGCGGATCGACAATGCGTTCGATCAGGCCCTTGTCCAGCTCGGTGGCCGCGCCGTGGGTGACGAACTCGACCTGCTTGCCCAGCTTGTGCGCCAGATCGCGCACCATGCGCGGGAAGCGCGAGAAGACGTAGTCCATCGGCATCATGCGGATCGACATCACCGATTCCTGCAGATCGCGGGTATTGCGGCTCAACTGGCTCACGCTGTTGAGCAGGTGTTCGTGATGCATGGGATCGAGCTTGCCAACGCGCTGCTCGATCATCGCCTGGGTGATCACCAGTTCGCCGACCAGGTTGATGAGCTGGTCGACCTTTTCGATACTGACCCGGATCGACGAGGATTCCTGGCCGGTGCCGCCCTTGACGGCCTTCTTTTCGCCGCCATGGTCGCCATGCAGGTGGCCGTCATCGTGATGGCCGTTGCCGTTGCCATTGCCGCCATTTCCATTGCCGCCGGCATGGGCGGCCGCTTCGCCATCGCTCTTCTTGGCGCTGATGTCCAGCGGCACGAAGGGGGCGAAGAAACCGTAACCCTGCTCGCGCTCCTTGTCTTCAATGGCCGTCTGGTTGTCGAAGAAACCATAACCCTGGGCGCGCTCGCGCTCCTCCTGGGTAACGAAATTGTCGAAGAAACCGTAGCCGCGCTCTTCGTCGCTGCTCTTGGCCGCTTCAACGGCTTGCGAAATCTTCAGGTCGGCCACGTTCATGATGAAGGCGCAGATGGCGACCACGTCATCGATGGGTTCGGCCGTGTCGAGGATGAAAATCCACTTACCCTCGGGCGACTTGTTCTTCTCCAGCTTGCCCAGCATGGACAGCTCGTCGGCCAGGGCCTCGGCATCCTTGTCGGTGATGGCCGGCATGTCCAGCCGGTAGCGGTGCACGCCACCGGGGCCGACCACGGCGGCTTCGGCCACCGGGGCGGCGCTGGAACTCTTGCCCTGCGAGAGCGCCTCCAGCAGCATGCGCACGTCGCCCACGGCATCCTGGTCGACGGTTGCGCCATGCTTGTGACCGTCCAGCATGGACTTGAGCACATCCTTGGCGGCCAGGAAAGCATCCACGTGCTCCGAGGTCAGCTTCATCTGGCCCTGGCGGATGCGGTCCAGCAGCGACTCCAGGACGTGCGTAACTTCAGCGATGTCGGTCAGGCCGAAGGTGGACGAACCACCCTTGATCGAATGGGCGGCACGAAACACCGCGTTGAGGTCTTCCGGATCGGGAGACGCCACATTGACGGCCAACAACAGCTTTTCCATTTCCGCGAGGCCTTCCTCGGCCTCGTCGAAAAAGACCTGGAAAAACTGGCTCATATCAATGCTCATGCCTGGGCTCCATGCTCGATGCAGTACGTATCTTCTTCTTGTCCCGGCAAACGATCAGCCGATCACCTTGCGCACCACCTCGGTCAGGCGCTGCGGGTCGAAGGGCTTGACCAGCCAGCCATTGGCGCCGGCGGCCTTGCCCTTGGCCTTCATCTCGTCGCTGAACTCGGTGGTCAGCATCAGGATGGGCACGCGCGCGTAACTGGTCAGCTCGCGCAGGGAGCGGATCAGCGTCAGGCCGTCCATGCGCGGCATGTTCTGGTCGGTCAGGACCAGGTCGAAGGTATGCGTCTTGGCCTTTTCCAGCGCGTCCACCCCGTCGACCGCTTCGGTCACGTTGTAACCCGCAGCTTTCAGACTGAATACCACCATCTGACGCAGTGACCCGGAATCATCTACTGCGAGAATCGTTTTGGACATCGTTACTCCCTGTTTCTTCAATAAGGCTCATGCGCGTATGCATTATGCCGCACCCTTGGCCATCGACCTACCGCCCAGCCAAGGCCGGAATGACCTAGTTCAATCTTGTACCACTCAGCCAGCCACCACTCAGAACAGCTCGATGTCGCCGCTTTCCATGCGGGTCTGGCGTACTGCCTTCCAGAGCCCGGTGTCGAGCATGTTGAGACGCTCTTCGATGGCCTGCACCGTGCTGGCCAGCAATTCCCGGACCTCTTCGTCGGACTGGCCCTGTTCGGGGACGATCTCGAAGCTGTTCGCACTCAGGACCCCCAGCGCCTCACGCAGGCCGATCACGCGGCGCACGATACGTTCCAGCAGCTGGCTGGTCATGTCCTGGAACTGCAAGCCGGTCACGGCCGCGTTGACGTAGTGGCTGACCTCGCCCTGGGTCGCCTTGAGCTGTTCGATGCTGTTGCTGTCGAACTGGCCGCTGCCATTCATCAGGCCTTCCAGGATGGTCTGCTGCGTCTGTACCGCCCGATGCAGCTCCATGAAACTGTTGCCCAGCTTGCCGATGGCTTCGCCCAGCAGGATGTTGGTCTGGACCAGGTCCGACTCCACTTCCGTCAATTGGCGGCTGCCGCCGCTGGCAGTATCGAGCAACAAGCGCTTGAGCTCCTGCAGCATGGTCTTGGTCGGCATATCCGGCTCTCTTCCCCTGTTCAATTGGAACACTTCTGCTTCATTGGCAAACCCCGCGCAAGCCACCCCGTCCCGGTGCCTGCCGTCAGTTCTTCGGCGGCGCACTCAGACCCTGCTGCACGTCATCATCGGTGGCGTCGGTGGGCACGTTCAACGAGCCACTATCCTTTTCCACCAGTTCTTCGGCCTTCTTGTTCATGACGATGATGCTGATACGGCGGTTGATCGGGTTGAACGGATCTTCCTTGTCCAGCAGCACCGCCGAAGAAAGGCCCACCACCCGCAGCACCTTCGACTCATCCATGCCGCCGGTGATAAGTTCGCGGCGCGACGCATTGGCGCGGTCAGCCGACAGTTCCCAGTTGCTGTAGCCCTTCTCTCCGCGCGAATAAGGCGTGGCATCGGTGTGGCCGGACAGGCTGATCTTGTTGGGCACATCATTCAAGGTGCGGCCGATCTCGTGCAGGATGTCCTTGGTATAGGGCTGCAGCTGCGCACTGGCCAGGGCAAACATGGGACGGTTCTTCTCGTCCACGATCTGAATGCGCAGGCCTTCGGAAGTGATGTCGATCAACAGCTGGTTCTTGAACTGCTTCAAGGTCGGGTTGGAGTCGATGGCCTTTTCAAGGCGCGACTTCAATTCTTCCAGGCGGGTGCGCTCGGCGCGCTCCAGTTCCTGCTGCGCCTGCTTGAGGCTCTGCTTGCGCGAGACCACATCGTTCTCGCCCTTGCGCAGCTGGCCGTCCTGGCGGGTCAGATCCTTGCCGCCGCCGGGCAGCACCGTGTTGGCGTCGCCACTGCCGGAACCGCCGGCCATGGCCACCTTCAGCGGCGTCTTGAAGTATTCGGCGATACCGTTCAAGTCACCCTTGGCGGTCGATCCCAGCAGCCACATCAGCAGGAAGAAGGCCATCATCGCAGTCACGAAGTCGGCGTACGCAATCTTCCAGGCGCCACCGTGGTGACCCCCGCCGCCCTTCTTGATCCGCTTGACGATAATGGGACGTAGACCTTCGTCGGCCATGCCTGTGCTCCTGCTTCAATACTGATGTCTGTGTGAATCGCCCTGCCTGCCGGCCTCCCCTGGCCGGCCTGCCGACCGCTTACTTGCCCTTGGCCTGCTTGACGTGCTCTTCCAGTTCGAGGAAGGTCGGACGTTCGGTCGAGAACAGGACCTTGCGGCCGAATTCGATCGACAGTGCCGGCGCATAGCCATTCAGGCTCGCCAGCAGCGTCACCTTCACGCACTGGTAGATCTTGGTCGATTCGTGCAGCTTCTGTTCCAGCAAGCTGGAGAGCGGACCCACGAAACCGTAGGCCAGCAAAATACCCAGGAAGGTACCGACCAGCGCGTGCGCGATCAGCATGCCCAGCTCGGAGGGAGGGATACCCACCGATTCCATGGTGTGCACCACGCCCATCACCGCCGCCACGATACCGAAGGCCGGCATGCCGTCGCCCAGCTTGGCGATGCAGTGCACCGGGATTTCACCCTCGTGGTGATGGGTCTCGATTTCGTTGTCCATCAGGTTTTCGATCTGGAACGCATCCATGTTGCCCGAGACCATCAGGCGCAGGTAGTCGGTCATGAACTCGATGAGGTGATGGTCCGCCAGCACGCCCGGATACTTGCTGAAAATCGGGCTGCTTTCCGGCTCTTCGATGTCGCCTTCGATCGACATCAAACCCTCTTTACGGGATTTGGTGAGGATCTCGAAGAGCAGCGCCATCAGCTCCATGTACAGCGCCTTGGTGTAGGTGCTGCCCTTGAAGACCGTCGGCAAGGCCTTCATGGTGGCCTTGATCGCCTTGTTGTTGTTACCGACCAGGAAAGCGCCCAGCGCGGCGCCGCCGATCATGAGCAGTTCGAGTGGCTGGAACAGTGCCCCCAGGTGGCCGCCCGACAGGGCAAAGCCGCCGAAGACGGACCCCATGACCACGATATATCCAATGATGACTAGCAAGTGCCTACTCCCGTCCCTGTGGCGTTGAGTGTATTTTCACGTTTGTCAGATTACAGGTATTCCAGTCAGGCAAATGGGGGAATACATATCCGAAAAACGCCCTTCCTTTTCGATTTACGGCTGAATTCGCGCAAACTTGATACGTCGCGTCTCGCAGCCCCCGGTAAAGGGCCTCTGTACCTGCGCGGCCTCACATGCGCCACCCGTGCAGTACCCTGCCGCCATCCTCCGGTTCGACCACCACATCCGGCGTGGTACCGGGGATATGAAATTCGTAGCTCAGAAGCAGCGTCCCCGGCCTCATCTCGGCGCGCGCCTTGTGCCACAGCGCCTGCATCGCCGCCGGAGAGAGGTAGGCAAACACCACGTCATAGTCACCGAAATCGAGCAGCAGGTAGTCGCCCCGCACGAAGCGGCAGCGATTGCCCGCCAGCGCCGCCCGCCCCCGGCTCACCAGCCACGGCAAGGGGGCAATCTCGATGCCGGTGAATTCACTCTCGGGCCGGCGGCGCGACAGGTCCAGCACGGCACCACCCAGGCCGCTGCCGATATCCATGAAACGGATCGGCCGCCCCTCGGGCAAGAGACCTGCCACCGCATCCCAGGCAGTCTGCCCGGAAGGATAGAACGGCACCTGGCTGCGAAAGGTCGACCAGAACAACACCAGCATGAACAGGAACACCGCCAGGAACACCCATGAAGGCAGATGCAGCTGGCCCACGCCCAGTGCAGCCACCGGGAACACCAGCAGGATCAGCCACCACCAAGCCGCCATGCGGCGCAGACGCGCCAGCAGCGCGGCGAAAACACCATGCAGCAAGGAAGTCTGGAGGGGGGAAAGAGACGCCAGGCCGACGCGCTGAAGCAGGACATCGGCCACATTGGCAGCGATCAAGCCCAGCACGAACAGCAGCAGGGCCTGGATGGCCGGCGCCTGCCACAGGGGCCTGCGCCCGGCGCCGGGGTGATTCTCAGGTTCGGACATCGAGGCAATCGGCCTTATTCTTTTTTGGTTGAACACCCTGGCCCATTACCGCCCTGCTGCTCACACGCAGCAAGGCACTGGTGCATCCCTGCCCCGGTTCAGGCCACAGCGGCCAGCACCGGTTCAGCGGCCAGGGGCGCAGAAGCGGCCACCGGCATCGCACCTTCGACCAGACCCATGATGACCGCATCCTTGGCCTTCTTGGTCTTGCCGGCACGCGAAGGCATGTGGCACAGGCCGCACAGGTAGTCCTGGTGCAGGTCCAGGCGATGCACCACGAAGTGGCCGTGACACTTGCAGCAAGGCGTGGTCATGAGCATCTTGCTTTCGAAGAAGCGCACCAGCGTCCAGGCACGGGTCAGCGAGAGCACCGGCTCGCCGGCATCGTTGTAGCCGACCTGCTCCAGGTAGAGCTTGTAAGCCTTCATCACGGCCTCGATGCCACTGATGCGGGCATGGTCCACCAGATAGCGGTGGATGTTGATGAACAGCGATGAATGGATATTGGGCTGCCAGGTGATGAACCAGTCCGTCGAGAACGGCAGCATGCCCTTGGGCGGCGAGACGCCCTTCAATTCCTTGTACAGCTTCAGCAGGCGCTCACGCGACAGCGAAGTTTCCGATTCCAGCAACTGGAGGCGCGCCCCCAGATTGATCAGTTCAATGGCCAGCTGAATTTCCTGCGCCTCTGTGACAACGCTCTTCTTAGCCATGATGCTACCCCCCGGTGATTTCGTAGTAAAACTGCCTGACCCCAGTCCGCTTGCCCCAGGCAGGCGAACTCTCAGACATGAATGCAAGACTGAAACTGAATAACTGTGTAGAACGTCTTCCCCTCCGGCGCGTTGACTGCCCCTGGCCACGCCGGCCATGCTTTTTGTCTTGTTTTTTTACGAAATTTGTTCGCCGGGCTGACAGGCCATCAGGATGGCCGCATGAGACTGCGCCAGGCTCTTGTCCTTGTTGTAGTTGGTCAGCATGCCGAGGATGGCGCCGTCGTCGAAACGAAAACGGGTCAACATCATGTTGGTCGCCGCCAGCTTCATGATCTGCACGTTGGACAGGCCTTCGATCAGATCGGCGATCTCGGCGCTGATTCCCAGACGGAAGATTGCGGTCGGTTTGTCCGAACGGATCATTTGCTGTGCCAGCATGAGATAGCTCAGGTTGGCATCGCGGATCTCCGCCATCATGTCGTTGGTATTCATTTGCACCCCACCTCGGTAAGAACTTCCTACGGCTCACGCGGCGCAAGGCTGCGTCGAGCTGCTTACAATCACTTACATTTACTTGACTGCAAGCCAATTCTGAGGGGGGGGCGGACAGGCGGGAAATTAGACTTGGTCGGTATTTTTAGACGGAAACCGGCCGGAGCATCTTGTAGGAATTCGTCCTACAGGAACAGGAGATATTGGCGAAGTTTTATGTGCCGTGCGAGGGAGACTCAGGACGCTCGCGACTTTGAGCGCCAATCAGGAATTTCCCGATCAAAAGGTTTCTTGGTTGAAATGACAAAACAAAGTTGTCATGAGAGAAACAAAATAAATTGTAAATCTTCGAGGTTTTCTCGCTGAATGTTGCGGGAGGACGACTAGCTCATCCAGATTTCTTCTGAGACTGCTGAGTTCAACTGTAGTTTCCTTCCGCTAGCCGATGAAGAAAACTTGCATGGATTTACGCAAGTTGATGACCTTTGCGCAACGTCCTCTCCATCGAATTCAAGGAGGCACAGTCCCGTATCGAGAATTGCTACCATTTTATGACGCACCGGTAGGCGTCAAAACGCCAAACAGATACGACATTTACCTTTATTCAATTTCTCGGGTGCAAAGTGGGCATTGGAATGCGGCCCCTTCCCGCCCGCTGCAGCTGCCGCTGCCGCTGCCGCAGCAGCAGGCAGCACGCAGCAGGCGGCAGAGCGGCTTACAACTTGCCCAGCGCCTGCTCGATGTCGGCAATGAGGTCGGCGGGGGCTTCGAGCCCGATGTTGAAGCGCACCAGCACGCCTTCGCGCTGCCACTGGCGGCGCATGCCGCGCATGCGGTAGGGTACGCAGAGGCTGTGGGCCCCGCCCCAGCTGTAGCCGATCTTGAAGAGCTGCAGGCTGTCGACGAAACGGTCCGTCTGCTCTTCGCTGTAACGGGCATCGAAGATCACCGAGAACAAGCCCCCTGCTCCCGTGAAATCGCGCTTCCAGTGGGCGTGTCCGGGGCAATCCTCAAAGGCCGGGTGCAGCACCGCCACGATTTCCGGGCGTTGCTTGAGCCAGGCCGCGACCTGGCGCGCGGCCGCATCGTGGGCCTCGAAACGCAGGCGCATCGAGGACAGGCTGCGCAGGACCAGGTAGACGTCATCCATGCCCACGCCGAAGCCCAGGCGCATGTGGGCCAGTTCCAGCTTCTCGTTGAGCGCCTGGTCGCGCACGATGACCGCGCCCATGAGCACATCCGAGCCGCCGGACTGGTATTTGGTGACGGCTTGCATGACGATGTCCACACCGTGTTCGAAGGCCTTGAAGGCGATGCCGGCGGCCCAGGTATTGTCGATGGCCACCAGCACGCCCTTTTCATGCGCGGCACGGCACAGGGCCGGGATGTCGGGCACTTCCATCGAGACCGAACCGGGTGCTTCGGTCCACACCAGGCGGGTATTGGGCCGGATCAGATCGGCCAGGCCGGCGCCGATCATCGGATCGTAGAAGCGCGCGGTGATCTGGAAATCACGCTCCAGCCACTGTCCCAGGTCCTTGCTGGGGCCGTAGACGTTATCCGGCAGCAGCACGTCGTCGCCCGTCTTCAGGAAGGCGAAGTTGACCATGGCGATGGCTGCCAGGCCGCTGGGGGTGACACGGCAATAGGTGCCGCCCTCGATCTCGGCCAGCCGCGCTTCCAGCACGAAGCTGGTCGGGGTGCCGTGCAGGCCATAGGTGTAGCCCAGCTTTTCGCGCCAGTCGCGCGAACGCATGGCGGCCACGTTGGGAAACAGCACGGTGGAGGCATGATGGATGCCGACCGGGAAGGCTTCAAACCCGTCCGGGGCGCGGTAGCTGCTGTGGACCAGTGCGGTCTGGGGATCGAGCAGGAGAGAGGATGCGGGGGACGTTGCTTTGGATTCGGACACGGATCTGCCTCTGGAAACGATGGCGCCCCAGGGACGGGGCGCAAAGGCCTCACTATACGCGCAGCTTGTTCACATCGAAAGCAACAGAAGCGGCCGGAAAACCCGAGAAATGGCGCTGATGGCAGAACAGCGTGAACGCTGTTTCATATCGCCTGTACAGCGCCGTAGTTTGGCCTTCGTCGCCGCCCGGTGCTCAGGGCAACTGCAAGGCAAAGGGCTTGCTGATGCTGCCATCGGCACTGGACCAGGTCCCGGTGATGGACTGGCCCTGGCGGTGCCCTTCCCATTGCCCGGATACATCCTTGCCATTGAGCGACTCTTCCATCAGCAGGTCGTCGCCCTCGACCTCCCCGGCCACCAGGATCTCGGGGGAACCGCCGAAGAAGAAGTAGTGCCCTTCGAGACCGTCTTCATTCTTCTTGGGCTGCAGCGAGAGCTGGATGTCGCGCCCGTCGATCTGGCCGCGCAGCACCAGGGCGTGCGTCATCAGGGTCTTCTGCAGCGAGCCTTCAGGCGCATTGGCAGCGGGGCCGGATGCTGCGGCCCGCGCCGGCATGAGCACGCTGGCACTGCACAGCACCAGCGCCATCAGGAGCGCTCGCATCACTCAGCCGCGCCCCACAGGTCGTGGGCGTCGGCGGCGGTGATGCGCACGTCGACGAACTGGCCCACTTCCAGCTTGCGATGCGGTTCGAACGGCGGCTTGACGTAGACCACGCCATCGATCTCGGGCGCGTCCGAATAGGTGCGGCCGGTACCGCCATTGCGGTCCACTTCATCGATGAGCACGCGCAGGGTCTTGCCGACCTTGGCTTGCAGGCGCTTCTTGGAGATCTCTTCCTGCAGCTGCATGACACGGCCACGGCGTTCTTCGCGCACTTCTTCCGGCACCGGGTTGGCGATCTCGTTGGCGGTCGCGCCTTCCACCGGGGAATAGGCGAAGCAGCCCAGGCGGTCGATCTCGGCTTCCTTCAGGAAGTCCAGCAGGTACTCAAACTCGGCCTCGGTCTCGCCGGGGAAGCCGGCGATGAAGGTGGAGCGGATCGTGATGTCCGGGCACAGGGCACGCCAGGCCTGGATGCGCTCGATGTTCTTCTCGCCATTGGCGGGGCGCTTCATGCGCTTGAGCACATCCGGGTGAGCATGCTGCAGCGGCACGTCCAGGTAGGGCAGGATCTTGCCTTCGGCCATCAGCGGGATGATCTGGTCCACGTGCGGGTACGGATACACATAGTGCAGGCGCACCCAGGCGCCGTACTGCTGGGCCAGTTCGCCCAGGGCGCCGACCAGCTGGGTCATGTGGGTCTTGATCGGCTTGCCGTTCCAGAAACCGGTACGGAACTTCACATCCACGCCATAGGCGCTGGTGTCCTGGGAGATCACCAGCAATTCCTTCACACCGGCCTTAAAGAGGTTCTCGGCTTCCAGCATGACATCGGCGATGGGACGCGAGACCAGGTCGCCGCGCATGGAGGGGATGATGCAGAAGCTGCAGCGATGATTGCAGCCTTCCGAAATCTTCAGATAGGCGAAATGCTTGGGGGTCAGCTTGACGCCCTGCGGCGGCACCAGGTCAATGAAGGGGGCATGCGGCTTGGGCAGGTGCTTGTGCACGGCCTGCATGACCTCGCCCACGGCGTGGGGGCCGGTCACTTCGAGGACCTTGGGGTGGATCTTCTGGATGATGTCGTCGCCGTCGGCATCCTTCTTGGCACCCAGGCAGCCGGTGACGATGACCTTGCCGTTTTCGTTCAGGGCTTCGCCGATGGCGTCCAGCGACTCCTGCACGGCGGCATCGATGAAGCCGCAGGTGTTGACGATCACCAGGTCGGCGCCGTCGTAGGACTTGGCGGTATCGTAGCCTTCGGCGCGCAGCTGGGTCAGGATCTGTTCGGAATCGACCAGTGCCTTGGGGCAGCCGAGGGAGACAAAGCCGACCTTGGGCAGGGCCGGGGTGGCGGGAGAAGACGGGTTGGACATGGCAGAAGGCTCAGTGAGACGGGCCGCAAACGGCCGAAAATACGGGAAGAAGCGAAAAATGCTTTAAAAATCAGGGCGCTATTGTACATCGTCCGCTTCCCGGCGCTCGATTTTGCCTGTTTCTGTCCTGTCTTGACGGCCATCGGCGCGGTCTCATTCGTTGGCTTGGTCCCAGATCAGAAACGGGAGGCGATGCCGGCGGCCTGCTGCTCCACCTGTTGCCGGGTCCCCTCCGGATCGGCATTGACGACCGTAGGCGCATAGTGAATCTGGTGAATATCGGCCTCCTCCAAGCCCACGAACTGGAGCCAGTCGGCCAGATAGGGGGTACTAAAGTCCGACCCAAAATTCGCCGGAATGCTACGGTGATACACCCCGCTTGCATGTATGATGCAAGCCTTTCTCTCCTTGAGCAGGCCACTGTATCCCGTCTCGAGATCGAAGCCGAATGCCCAGCCCGGCTGGGTGACGACATCGATGAATTGCTTGAGGACGTAGGGTAGCCCGTTGTTCCAGAGGGGAACATTGATCAGGTAAGCATCGGCAGACGCAAACCGGTCAAATACCGCCTTGATGCCAGCCCATTCGGCTTTTTGTTCAGGCGTCGCTTCGCCCCCGGCAAACATCGCCATCTTGGCACCGACGGCCAGCTCGCCGAACGCCGGCAGATCGCCGGAGAACAGATCAAACCGGTCCACTTCAACGGACTTGCGCTTCTGCAGCTCTTGCAGGAACACTTCCGCAAGCTGTAGCGAACGGCTGTCTGCACCACGCGAGGACGAGTTGATATGCAAAATCTTCATGCTGGAGATCCTCCTTGAATAAAATCGAGCCATGACTTTAATGCGACGATTTCGCGGCAGGAATTCCCAAAAATTAGTCGCCCTCTGGGCGTAAGTACCCCGATGAATACTTTGCAGTGGGACGATGTTCGATACTTTCTGACCTTGAGCCGCGAGGGGAGCCTGTCAGCGTCGGCCAGGGTGCTGAAGGTCGAGCATTCGACGGTCGCGCGTCACGTGGGCAATCTTGAAAAGACGCTGAGGGTCAAACTGTTTGATCGCCTGGCGCGAGGATGGGTATTGACCAAGGAAGGCGCCGAACTGTCCAGGCAGGCCGAACTGCTGGAACTGGAAATGCATTCGCTGTGGCGCGCCGCACTGACCAGCACCACGCTGTCGGGCAAGGTGCGCGTGTCGGCACCGCCCATTCTGATGAGTGATTTTCTCGTTCCCCGGCTGCCTGCTTTTCAGGAAAAATATCCCGATATCGAGCTGGAGGTAATCGGGGAGACACGCGGCGCCGACTTGACGCGCGGAGAAGCGGACATCGCATTACGCATGAACGAGCCTGGCAGCCCTCAGCTGGTGGCGCGCCTGTTGTGCAACGTGAGCTACGGTGTCTATGCCACGCCGGCGTGGCTGGAGCGGCCGCAATCGGAGCGCAGTTTCATCGGCCTCGACCAGGACAGCCCCTGCCGCCACAAAGCCTGGCTGGAGAACGAAGTGGACCAATGTCGATATGCGTTGCGGACCAATGACATCCGCGCCATGTGCCACGCTGCAGTTTCCGGGATCGGCCTGGCGCTCCTGCCGCGTTTCATGGTGGCAGAAGAGACTCGGCTGGTGGCCGTCCCCATGCAGGAGACGCCACCGCCCTGCCCGCTCTATCTGGTCATGCATGCCGATGTGCGCAGGGCACCCCGCATTCGCGCGACGGCGGATTTCCTGATCGACCTGATCCAGTCGCACGCCCACCACTTCTGAGCCGGCGGGCATCGTCCGCATCAGCGCTGGCCAGGGTGGATTTCGCGTCATCAAGCGCTTGCTGACACGACGCATGCACTCACGGCACCGCCTGCGGCTTTGCCGGTTGTCATGCTGACGGGGGAAGAAAAAGGAAATGACAGCCTGGAGCAATGAACGGCTTGGCGACGATGTTTGCCGGGATGCCAGAAGACAGCACCGGCTCCGGCAGGCCAAGCGACCCATCCGGCTTCGCTTCAAAGGGCCGCTGAAGTTTTGCCGATACCAGCCGGTACCGGCAAGCGGCAAAATGGACGCTTACTTCTTCTGATCCGGCGGCGTGCCCGGTGCACCGAAGGGGAAGGTGCCGAACATGTTCTTGGTCTGGCTCTGCATCTGCTCCTGCATCTGGATGAACAGGTTCTTGCTCTGTTCGATGTAGTTGCTCATCATGCCCTGCATCATCGGACCTTGCACGTTCATGAACTGGGTCCACATCTCGGGGCTGAAGGGCTTGCCTTCATAAAAACCCTTGGAATTTTCAGCCAGCTTGTTCTGGATGTCGATGAAGGTCTGGATATTCTTTTCCAGGTAGTTGCCCATCATGCCCTGCATGGCGTGGCCGTAGTAGCGGATGATCTGCGAGAGCGCACCGCTGGAGAACATCGGCACGCCGTGCGACTCTTCTTCCAGGATGATCTGCAGCAGGATGCTGCGGGTCAGGTCGTCGCCGCTCTTGGCATCGACCACGGTGAATTCTTCATTGTCCAGCACCAGTTGCTTCACATCGGTGAGCGTAATGTAGGAACTGGTCTGGGTATCGTAAAGACGGCGGTTGGGGTATTTCTTGATCAAGCGATCTGCCGAATTTTTTGCAGTAGTCATCTGAAGTCCAGTCTCTCTCATTGCAGCCGTTTTGCCGGCCTTGGTTTGCAGCGGTGCGGGAGGCTTCGATGCAGTCCTCACCCGCGGGCGTCCGGGACATTGCGCTGTCCTCTCCTTGCTTCTTCTCTCTTCTGCTGTCTGCCGCCTTCATTTTGCAGGGCAGCAACGCAAGCCATTATAGGGGTGAAGAGCGGCAAAAGGGGAGCCCTGACGTGCCAGACTGACAAAATCCCAGCCTGCGGCACACGTAAAAACGGCCACGCTTGCGGCACTGCCGCGTGCGTGGCCGTCCAAGACAGCATCAGCCCATGTACAGGCCGCCGTTGAGCGAGAAGTCCGAACCGGTGGCGTAACCGCCTTCAGCCGAGGCGATCCAGGCGACGATGGAGGCGATTTCCTCCGGCTCGCCCAGGCGCTTGACGGGGATGCCGGAGACGATCTTCTCCAGCACTTCCGGACGGATGGCGCGCACCATGTCGGTGCCGACGTAGCCCGGCGAGACGGTATTGACGGTCACGCCCTTGGTGGCCACTTCCTGTGCCAGCGCCATGGTGAAGCCATGGATGCCGGCCTTGGCGGTGGAGTAGTTGGTCTGGCCGAACTGGCCCTTCTGGCCGTTGACGGAGGAGATGTTGATGATGCGGCCGAAACCACGCTCGCACATGCCCTCGATGACCTGCTTGGTGACGTTGAAGAGCGAATTCAGGTTGGTGTCGATGACGGCGTCCCAGTCACCCTTGCTCATCTTGCGGAACTGGCCGTCACGGGTGATGCCGGCGTTGTTGACCAGCACGTCCACTTCGCCGATCTCGGCGCGCACCTTCTCGAAGGCGGCCTTGGTCGATTCCCAGTCCGAGACGTTGCCTTCGGATGCATGGATGTCGTAGCCGTGGGCGCGCATGGCCGCCAGCCAGGTGTCCTTGCGGGTGGAATTGGGGCCGCAGCCGGCCACCACGGTGTAGCCGTCCTTGCACAGACGGGTGCAGATGGCGGTTCCGATGCCGCCCATGCCGCCGGTCACATATGCGATACGCTTGCTCATTGTGCTGCCTCCTATTGGGATGATGATTTATTGGGGAAAGCCCTGCTCCCCTCTTTCGCGTCTGCTGTGCGCCGCATTGGTGGAAGTCCTTCGCGTGAAGCACTTTCCTTTGTCTTGTCAGGCCCTGCCGCGCCGCGGACGCGCTGCCGGCCGTCTCTCTCTGTCGGCGGGCCCGCATGGGTCACCGCCCTCTTTTCATCAATGCCGCCGGCTTCTGTCGGTGGTACTGGCCGGCTGGCTGATTCGTCTCAGGCCACCAGCTGGTCGGCCTTGGCCTTGACGTAGCGTCCCGGCGCCGGTTCGATGTGCTTGTAGCGCGTCGAGCCGGGATTCTTGGGTGCCGCCACCTTGCGTCCGCCATGCTTGGCCAGGAACGCTGCCCACTCGCCCCACCAGCTGCCGGGGTGTTCGGTAGCGCCGGCCATCCAGGCATCGGCATCGCTGCCAGCCTTGGCCTTGTCGTTGACCCAGTAATTGCGCTTGTTCTTGGAGGCCGGATTGATGACGCCGGCAATGTGGCCCGAGGCGCCCAGCACGAAGCGATTGTTGCCGCGCTTGCCGGCATTGATCAGGTCCAGCGAGGCATAGGCCGATTTCCAGGGCACGATGTGGTCATCGCGCGAGGCATAGATGAAGGCCGGCGCGCTGATCTTGCGCAGGTCGATCTTCTCGCCGCCCACCGTCAGGCGGCCCGGTTCCTTGAGCGCGTTCTCCAGGTACATGTGCCGCAGGTAGTAGCAGAACATCGGACCCGGCAGGTTGGTGCTGTCGGCATTCCAGTAAAGCAGGTCGAAGGCGCTGGGCTTTTCGCCCTTCAGGTAATTGGATTCGACATAGTTCCACAGCAGGTCGTTGGGACGCAGGCTGGAGAAGGCGCTGGCGAAATCGCGCCCGGCCATCAGGCCACGCTGGCCGATCATCTGCTCGCGCAGGGCCAGCTGCATCTCGTCGATGTAGACGTCGATGGCGCCGGTGTCGGAGAAATCGAGGAAGGTCGTCAGCAAGGTCAGGCTGGCCACCGGATCTTCACCGCGCGCAGCCAGCAGCGCCAGCGCGCAGGAGAGGATGGTGCCGCCGACGCAGAAGCCGAGGGCATTGATCTGCGGCTGCTTGCTGATCTCCTGGACGATATGGATGGAACGCACTACGGCGTCGTCCACGTAGTTTTCCCAGGTGGCGGTCTCCACTGCGGCATCGGCATTGCGCCAGGAAATCAGGAACACCGTGTGCCCCTGCTCGACCGTATAGCGCACCAGCGAATTCTGCGGCTGCAGGTCGAGGATGTAGAACTTGTTGATGCAGGGCGGCACGATCAACAGCGGCACCGAATGGACAGTCTTGGTCAGCGGCGCGTACTGGATCAGCTGGAACAGCTCATTCTCGAAAATCACCGAACCGGCACTGGCGCCCACATCGCGGCCGACCTCGAAGGCGGTTTCATCGGTCTGGGAGATGTGCCCCTTCTGCAGGTCGGCCAGCAGTTGGGCGATACCTTGCGTGAGGCTCTCGCCGCGCGTTTCCAGGATCTTTTGCTGCGCCACCGGATTGGTGGCGAGGAAGTTCGCAGGCGACATCGCATCGATCATCTGCTGCACCGCAAAACGCAGTTTGTGGCGCACCTTCTCGGTGCCCTTGACTGCATCGGCCAGTGCCAGCAGGAAGCGGGAATTCAACTGGTAGGCCGCTGCCTGGAACGCGAAGTAAGGATGTTCCTGCCAGGCCGGTGCGGAGAGGCGGCGATCAGTGATGGCGGGCGTCTTCGCGGCCAGCACCGATTGCCACAGCTCGCCGAATTCGCGGGTGTAGTCCTGCTGCAGGCGCACCAGATCGGCGGGATCGAGCGTCGCGCCGTGCTCGCCGAGCTGCTTGAGCAGGACCGTGGGATCGATCTGTCCCGCGCCGGGCGGCACGGCGCCGCCGGGGAAGCCCTGGAAGCCCGGCATCTGCGGCATGCCCGGCATCGCGGGCATGGGCGGCAAATGCGACTTGAACTGCTCGAACTGGGATTGGAATTGGGACTGCAGCGAGGTCCAGAACTTCGGATCGGACATCTGTGCCAGCCACGCGGATACATCGGGAGAGGGTTGCTGCGGATTCTGCTTGTTCATGCTCGGATCTGCAATTTTCGCGTATCGTTACGGTTTGTCTCGACGCGCATTTCACCATGGTCATCGTCGCTATCGCATGGCTCTACGTCGTCTTCATGATGTCGATCACCGAACAGTCGGCGGTCGCTGGCGTCGCCACTTTCCTGCTGTACGGGATAATTCCCCTGACCATCGTTTTATACCTGATGGGTACGCCGCAACGCAAGCGGAATCGTCAAAAGATGAAGAAATTGACAGCCGAGCGCAAGGAAGAAATCAACGATGACGGTTCCGTTAAACGCGAGTCCGAGCCCACTTGCGAGACCCCGCGCGATCCACGCGCATGAGCTCATCGGCCTGCAGCGGCCTGGCTGAAAACTTAGAAAAACGGGATCGCTGCGCACCATCGTCGTGAGCTTGCGACGCCCGCACCGCGCCGGTTTGCGCACTGCATCATGCCTCGGCTCAGGTCTGCAAAACTCAGCAAAAGAGGGTGGCACGCCTTAGTGCCGCGCCACCCGCCGCAAGGCAATCTGGCGATAACGGGGTTTCAGTACGGCAAGCATGTCGCGCAAGACGGCCGAACCACGCCAGGGCGGGGAAACATAGGCCATACGTAACTTCAGCCCTCCGCTGTCACGTAACTCGCAATCAAGCATGGCAATCATGCTGCCATCGAGCCAGGCGTAAACGTGGACCTCATTGGCCTGCCGCTGTTTGGGACCTTCGATTCGCCAGCCGCAGGCTTGCATGGAGGCGCGGCTCATCGCCCGGTCTCCAGCAGATCAGCCAGATGCCAGGCCAGGTGCACACCCAGCAGCAGCAGGCCGATGAAGAAGCAGCGCCGGAAGGTCGCAGCCCGCACCAGCGCCCGCACGCGGGTGCCCAGCGCCATGCCGAGCAGGGCCGGCACCAGCACCATCAGCGAAGCCCAGCCTACGCCTGCACTGAAGGCTCCACCCTGCCCCAGGTTGACCGCAAGGGCCAACGTTGAGACCGTAAAGGACAAACCCAGCGCCTGGATCAGTTGGTCGCGCGGCAAGCCCAGCGCCTGCAGGTACGGCACCACCGGAATGACGAATACGCCCGTGGCGGCCGTCACCAGGCCGGTGATCAGGCCGACGACGGGCGACCACCAGCGTTCGTGCGGTGGGTGGACCGTCGGCGTCCAGGCCGCCAGGCCTGCTAGCGCATAGAGCATCAGCGCCACCCCCAGCACCACGATGGCATGGCGTCCCCCATCGGCACGCATGAATCCGGCACCGGCCAGGGTGCCGATCACCACGCCTGCAAGCAGCGTCCACAGCCGTTTTGCCAGCATCAGGAAAGCGCCGCCGGTGGCCAGTTGCCAGCCATTGGTGACCATCGAGGGCAGGATCAGCAAGGCCGCGGCCTGCACCGGCGGCATCACCAGGCTCAACAAGCCGACCGCCACCGTCGGCAGGCCCAGTCCGATGACGCCCTTGACGAAGCCGGCCAGCAGGAACACGGCCAGGCTCACGGCAAGCATCGTGGCGTTCATGTCGACGAGGGAAAGCAGGCTGGGCATGGCAGGAATGGCACCGGGATGACGAGACAGCGGGGTAGCAAGGTTTCCCAGTCTGCCAGTCCTCGCCCGCGCTGGAAATGTGGAATACACTTAGCCAGCCTTCGGCTTGGCCGAAGGCACAAAGTCAAGATGCGCCCCCTTTCTTCCCTTCCATCAGTACGCCGATGAGCCACCGCTTCGAACTCTCCGACCTGCGTCTTTTCCTGCACATCGTGGAAAGTGGCAGCATCACTGGCGGGGCCGAACGCGCCCACATGGCGCTGGCCTCGGCCAGTGCGCGCATCCGCAACATGGAAGATGCGCTGGGGACGGCCCTGCTCGAGCGCGGCCGGCGCGGCGTGCAAACCACCGATGCCGGCCGCGCCCTGGCCCACCACGCGCGCATGATGGCGCAGCAGATGGAACAACTGCGCGATGAACTGGGACAGTATGCGCAGGGCCTGAAGGGCCATATCCGCCTGCTGTGCAATACCTCGGCCATGACCGAGTTCCTGCCGGAGGTGCTGGCGCGCTTCCTGGCGCGGCATCCGCACACGGATATCGAACTGGAAGAAAAACTGAGCTACGAAGTGGTGCAGGCGGTCGTCGATGGAGTGGCCGATGTCGGCATCATCGCCGACTCCACCGACAGCGGGCCGCTGCAGACCTATCCCTTCCGCCAGGACCACCTGGTGGCGGTGCTCTCGAAGAAGCACCCGCTGGCACGGCGCAAGTCACTGGCCTTCAACGAATTGCTGGGAGAGGATTTCGTCGGCTTGTCGGGCGACAGCGCCCTGCAGCAGCACCTTTCCGGCCATGCCACCCGCGCCGGCCGGCGCCTGCAATACCGCGTGCGGCTGCGCAGTTTCGACGGCATCTGCCGCATGGTGGAGCATCAGGTCGGCGTGGCCGTGATGCCGGCCACGGCCGCCCAGGACTGCGCGGCGCACATGGACATTCGCGCCGTCCCGCTCACGGACGGCTGGAGCCGGCGCCAGCTGCTCATCTGCGTACGCGGGCTGGAAGGCTTGCCAGGACCTACGCGCGAGCTGATCCTGGCCTTGCAGCGCCACGCCTGAAGTATCAGGAATCAAAAAAATGGCGGCTCCGCGGAGCCGCCATCATCACTTGAGCCAGATCAGCGAGCCCATGCGCCCGGTGGTCTTGTCGCGCCGATATGAATAGAAACGCGGATCGGTCACGGTACAAAGTCCGCCACCGCTGACCTCGTGCACATCCACACCGGCCAAGCGCTGGCGGGCCAGCTGATAGATGTCGGCCAGGTATTTGCCGGGACGGCCAGGATAAGCGCGGAAGGCCTGTTGCGCTGCGGCCTGCTGCGCAATGAATGCCTCGCGCACTTCGGCCCCGACCTCGAACTGTTCCGGCCCGATGGCCGGCCCCAGCCAGGCAATGATGTCCTGCGCGCCGCGCGCGCGCATGGCGGCCACGGTGGCTTCGAGCACGCCGCCGGCCAGTCCGCGCCAGCCCGCATGGGCCGCGCCCACCACCGTGCCGGCGCGATCGCAGAACAGCACCGGCAGGCAATCGGCCGTCATCATCACGCACACCGCGCCGGGCGTGCTGCTGATGCAGGCATCGGCCGTGGGCTGATCGGGCAAGGCGGCTGCATCGAGTACGGCCACGCCATGCACCTGCGTCAGCCACGCGGGTTCAGACGGCAACAACCGCCGCAGCAGCGCACGATTGCGCGCTACCCGCACCGGGTCATCGTCCACATGCGTGCCCAGGTTCAGGCCGCCTCCGCCCTGCCCGTCGCCATACGGCGCGGGACTGAAACCACCTGCACGCAGCGTGGTCAGGGCACCGACGTTGGCGGGCGCAGCCCAGTCAGGAATCAGCAATTCCATGGGCGGGCTCGCTCAATAGTCGTCATCGTCGTCGTCATAGTCGCCCAGGACCGGGTCGGCTTCCTCGCTCATCTCGGGGATGACCGCCAGGGCCGGATCGATGTTGGCGCTCTTGAGCAGGGCTTCAATATCTGCCGGCAAGGGCGCGGCCCATTGGCGGAACTTGCCCGAGGTCGGATGTACCAGTCCCAGCCGTCCGGCCAGCAGGGCCTGGCGCGGGAAGACCGAGGCCAGGTGCTGCTTGCCATAGAGCGCATCGCCCACCAGCGCAAAGCCCAGCGACTGCAGGTGCACGCGGATCTGGTGGGTACGGCCGGTTTCCAGGCGGCAATGCACCAGGCTCACCGGCTTGCGGTCGATCTCGCCGGTGGCCAGGCGACGGTAGTGGGTCACCGCCGGCTTGGCGCGCATGCTTTGCGACACCGCCATCTTGATGCGGTCGCGCGGATGGCGGGCCATCGGGGCGTTGATGGTGCCGGAGAGCTGCGGCAGGCCCCACACCAGAGCCAGGTACTGGCGCTTCATGCTGCGCGCCTGCAACTGGCGCACCAGGTCGGTCTGGGCAGCCAGGGTCTTGGCCACCACCATCACGCCACTGGTCTCCTTGTCCAGCCGGTGCACGATGCCGGCGCGCGGCACGTTGGCCAGGCCCGGGCAATGATGCAGCAGGCCGTTCAACAACGTGCCGCTCCAGTTGCCCGCAGCAGGATGCACCACCAGGCCGGCGGGCTTGTTGAGGATGATGATGGACTTGTCCTCGTGCAGGATGTCCAGCGCCATGGCTTCGGGAGCATAGGGCTGGTCGGCCGGCACCGATTGCGGTGCCACCTCCACCAGCTCGTCGCCGAGCATGGTCATCTTGCCCTTGGCGGGCGCGCCGTCCACGGTGACATGGCCGTCTTCGATCCATTGCTGGATGCGGCTGCGCGAAAATTCGGGCATCAGGCCAGAGAGGACCTTGTCCAGCCGCTGGCCAATGACTTCGTCATCCAGGCGGAAACTCAAGGGCTCCAGGCCGGAGGCGCTTTCGTCGCCGGCTTGCTCGCCGTCATCGAAATCGTCCTCCAGCGGGAGGTCGGTCTTTACAGGCTCATCGCCATTTGTAATCGGAAGGGGTTTCTTACGTGACATCAGCTATAATCGCCGGATCGGGTTGATTGTATTTCGGGTATCGATGCAGCCGGCTCGGGTAGGCGCTTGGCGCCATGCACAACTGATAGTCCCAGACAAGCACACAAGAGTCATGCACAAAATCTTATTGAAGTTCTTCATCATCGGTTTTGCCCTCTCGCTCACCGCCTGCGGCCTCTTGCCGGAACAAAAAGACGAGACGGTCGGCTGGTCTGCCTCGAAATTATACTCGGAAGCCAAGGATGAACTGAATGCCGGCGGCTACGACAAGGCCATCAAGTATTTCGAGAAGCTGGAATCGCGCTACCCCTTCGGCACCTACGCCCAGCAGGCGCAGATGGACATCGCCTACGCCTACTACCGCCAGAACGAGCAGGCGCAAGGCCTGGCGGCGGTGGACCGCTTCATCAAGCTGCACCCGAACCACCCCAATGTCGACTACATGTATTACCTGCGTGGCCTGATCAACTTCAATGATCGCACCAGCATCTTCGACACCTTCACCGACCAGGACAACACCGAGCGCGATCCCAAGGCCATGCGTGACGCCTTCGATTCGTTCAAGCTGCTGGCCGAACGTTTCCCCGACAGCAAGTACACCCCGGACGCCATTGCCCGCATGCGGTATCTGATCAATGCGATGTCCCAGTACGACGTCCACGTGGCCAACTACTACTTCCGCCGTGGCGCCTACGTGTCGGCCGCCAACCGTGCGCAAGCTGCCATCAAGCAATATCCGGACTCCCCGGCTAACGAAGAGGCGCTGTTCATCCTGATGCGCTCCTACGAAGCCCTGGGCCAGACCAAGCTGAAGGAAGACACCGAACGCATCATCCAGGCCACCTACCCCAACAGCCCATGGTACACCGGTGGCCCCAAGCAGAAGGCCAAGCCCTGGTGGAAGATCTGGTAAGTCCGGTACGCCAGCAAACATAAAAAAACCCTCGCCATGCAGATGGCGAGGGTTTTTTGTTGTCCGGGCCAGGCAAGCTGCCTGCCCCGGGTGGTGGCGCGTTCAGCCTTCGAGCTTGCGGCGGAATACCCAGCTGCTCTCGGTGGAGGCGTCCGGCGCGAAAGCATAGCCGTCCACGTCGAAGGCCTTGAGCTTTTCCGGCTGGCTGATGTTCTTCTGGGCGGCATAGCGCGCCATCAGGCCGCGCGCACGCTTGGCGTAGAAGGAAATGATCTTGTACTTGCCCCCCTTCCAGTCTTCGAACACGGGCGAGATCACCTGGGCTTTGAGCAGCTTGGGCTTGACCACCTTGAAGTATTCCTCCGAGGCCAGGTTCACCAGGACCGGTGCCTTCTGCGCTGCCAATTCCCCATTGAGCGCTTCAGTGATCTCGTTGCCCCAGAAGGCATAGAGATCCTTGCCGCCCGGATTGGCCAGCTTGGTGCCCATTTCCAGGCGATACGGCTGCATCAGGTCCAGCGGGCGCAGCATGCCGTACAGGCCCGAGAGGATGCGCACGTGGTTCTGCAGGTAGTCCAGCTGCTTGGCATTGAGCGAGCCGGCGTCCAGCCCCTCGTAGACATCGCCGTTGAAGGCCAGCACGGCCTGCTTGGCGTTCTTGGTGGTGAACTTGCGCGACCAGCTGGCGTAACGGTTCACGTTCAACACCGACAACTGGTCGGAGATGCCCATGAGGCTGCCGATCTCGGCCGGCGACTTGGTCTTGAGCACTTCGATCAGTTGCGCCGAGCGCGGCACGAAAGCGGGCGTGGTGTGCAGGTCGGTGGTGGGCGGCGTGTCGTAGTCCAGCGATTTGGCGGGCGACAAAACAATCAGCATGAGGCGTTATCCATTGATCAGGTTGGGACAAGGTGGCCGCCATGATACCCAAAGCGCGGCGCTTTCGTGTGGTGAGGCCTGCTTCGCACCCGATATGAAAATTTGGGCAGCAAAAACCCGGCTGTTGCGCCTTTGGTCCCTGCCCCCCTGCTCCTACACTGAAGCGTTGGACCTCATGGCAATCCCCGCATGCCAGCCATCGTCCAAGCTCCCGCCTGCATTGCCGCGCCGCATCCCACCGATCCAACACCAAGGACACGCCATGAACTGGTTCTACGATCTGCGCATCGCCCGCAAGCTCCTCCTGACCTTCACCGCCATCCTGCTGCTGACTGCCATTCTCGGCGGCTTTTCCATCGTGCAACTGTCGCGCGTGAATGATGCTTCCACCGAGATCGCCACCAACTCGCTGCCCAGCGTGCGCTATCCCCTGGAGGCCAAGGTCGCCCTGGCAAGGATACGGACCGTGCAACTGCAGCACCTGCTGCCGGGCAATGAAGCCAACGTGGAAGCCAACGAAAAGGTCATCGGCGACATGCTGGCCGGGCTCAACAAGACGCTCGACAAGTACGAACCGCTGGTCAACATGGCCGACGAACGCACCTACTTCACGGCCATCAAGGCCGACCTTGCGGTCTTCACCAAACAGCATCAGGAATTGGCCAAGCTGGTGCGCGGCCAGAAGATCGACGAAGCGCGCGAGCTGCTCCTGAAGCAGGTCACCCCGGTCTACCTGCGCCTGTTCGAGAACATGGACAAAGCGGTCGCCCTCAACATCGACGCCAGCGAGAAGACCGACCAAGAAGCCCAGCAGCGCTACGAGAGCTCGCGCCTGATGATCTGCATCCTGCTGGCGGCCTGCATCGGCCTGGGCCTGCTGCTGGCGACCTGGGTGGCACGCATCGTCTCGCGTCCGCTGCAGGATGCCATGCACGTGGCCGAACGGGTGGCCGAAGGCGACCTGACAGTACACATCCAGCCCGCCGGACGTGACGAAACCGGCCGCCTGATGGGCTCGCTCAAGGCCATGAACGACAGCCTGCTTCGCATCGTGACGCAGGTACGTGAAGGCACCGACACCATCAACACGGCCTCGCGCGAAATCGCCAGCGGCAACCTCGACCTCTCCAGCCGCACCGAGCAGCAAGCCAGCTCCCTTGAAGAAACCGCCTCGGCCATGGAAGAGATCACCTCCACCGTCAAGCAGAATGCCGACAATGCCCGCCAGGCCAACCAGCTGGCACATTCGGCCTCCGACGTGGCCACCCAGGGCGGTAGCGTGGTCTCGCAGGTGGTCGATACCATGGGCGCCATCAATGCCTCTTCCCGCAAGATCGTCGACATCATCAGCGTCATCGACGGCATCGCCTTCCAGACCAATATCCTGGCCTTGAACGCTGCGGTTGAAGCGGCCCGCGCCGGCGAACAGGGACGCGGCTTCGCGGTGGTGGCCTCCGAGGTGCGCACCCTGGCACAGCGTTCGGCTGCCGCCGCCAAGGAGATCAAGAGCCTCATCGATGATTCGGTGGCCAAGGTCGACACCGGCAGCCGCCTGGTGGAGCAAGCCGGCAGCACCATGACTGAAGTGGTGGCCAGCGTGCGCCGGGTCACCGACATCGTCGGCGAGATCACGGCGGCCAGTTCCGAGCAAAGCAATGGCATCGAACAGGTCAACCTGGCCATCACGCAGATGGACGAGGTGACCCAGCAGAATGCCGCCCTGGTGGAGCAAGCCGCCGCAGCGGCAGGCTCGCTGCAGGACCAGGCGGGCAAGCTGTCGGAACTGGTGAGCGTGTTCAAGCTGGAACGTGCCCATGTCACGTCAACCGCCGCACCGGCGGCTGCGCGGCCTGCCGTGCCGTCACCCAAAGTGCAGAGCCGGCCGCAGCCCAAGCCGGCCGTGCGCGCGGTCGCCACGCCCCCCGCACTGCCCGCCGCTCCTGCAGCCAAGGGCGCCAAGGCAGGCAAGACCCCCTCTACCGATGAGGGGGACTGGGAGCAATTCTGAGCCGGCGCGCTTGGTTGGCGCAGGCAATGGGCGCATGTTCAAGTTCGCCGCCGGACTTGCCGTTAATCAACAAGGCTGGCAGCATGCACACTGGCGGGAGCGCACTGCAGCAGTCAAACCGTGTTTTTGACTGGTCAGACTGTCGGCACTTTGGCGGCATTTCGCTGTCTATGGTGAACGAGCGAGACGAATTGCACAGGCTGCCCGCCTGATCCCGCCGGCCATCGGCAAGGAGGACATCATGAAACGCGACAAAGCCCTCATGGGCGAAATCCTGAAGCAACTGGCATCCTTCGGCACCCTCTACGGCGACGTGGAAAAGATCCAGAGTGCCCTGCCCGGCCAGGTAGCGCCGGAGGTGATCCTGCATCACCTGCGCCTGCTTTATGACCGCGGACTGGCGGCGGTGGACATGCACAATTTCTGGCGCGTCACCGATCAGGGGTATGATGCGCTCGAAACCGGTAGCGAGCTCTTCGGCAAGCAGGAAGCGCCGCTGCCCGGACAACGTGGCATCGACAACTAGTTTTCAGAGCAATGAGCATCCAGGCAACACCATCCATCCCCCCTGCATCTTCCCTCCCCTCCGCCACGCTCGCTGACGCCGCGCCCAGGCGCCAGCGCGTGGTGCTGGACACCAACGTGTGCCTGGACCTGTTCGTCTTCCGTGATCCGCGCTGGGCGGCGCTGCAGGCCGCGCTGGAACAAGGGACCGTGGAGGCCTATACCCGCGAGGATTGCCGCAGCGAGTGGCTGGCCGTGCTGGATTATCCGCATCTGCCGGTCACCCCCGAGACCAAACCCGCGATCTGCGCCGAATTCGACCGCCTGCTGCAGTGCCTGCCGCTGGCCCAGGTCAATACCTTTGGCCTGCCCGTCTGCACCGACCGCGACGACCAGAAATTCCTCGAACTGGCCCTGCAATGCCAGGCCCACGTGCTGGTGAGCAAGGACAAGGCGGTCCTCAAGCTGGGCAAGCGCACCGTCAAGCGCGGCCTGTTTGCCATCGTGCCGCCCCAGCTCTGGCGCGCCGATGCCTTCCTTGATGCAGCCACCTGAAGGCTGCCGCGAATGCGGCTAGAATAGCGGGCTTGCGATCATCACAAGAACGAGCCCGCTGCAATGAGCACCCCCAACATCGTCACCAAGCTGCCCAAGGTGGGCACTACCATCTTCACCGTCATGTCTGCCTTGGCCAGCGAAAAAGGCGCGGTCAACCTGGGACAGGGCTTCCCCGATTTCCATTGCGACCCGGCCCTGGTGGATGCGGTCACCCGCGCCATGCAGGATGGCCTGAACCAGTACCCGCCCATGGCCGGTGTGCTGCCGCTGCGCGAAGCCATCGCCGACAAGGTGGAACTGCTCTACGGCCATCGCTATGATCCGCTCTCCGAGATCACGGTCACCGCCGGTGCCACCCAGGGCATCCTGACCTCAGTGCTGTGCGCGGTGCATCCGAGTGACGAAGTGATCGTGATCGAGCCGGTCTATGACTGCTACGTGCCGGCCATCGAGCTGGCCGGCGGGGTCCCGGTGTTCGTGCAGATGGAAGTGGGCGCGGCGGGTTACAGCATCCCCTGGGACAAGGTCCGCGCAGCAGTCACGCCCAAGACCCGCATGATCATGGTCAACACCCCGCACAACCCGACCGGCAGCGTCATGCGCGCATCCGACGTGGCCGCGCTGGCTGACATCGTGCGCGGCACCGATATCCTGATCCTCTCCGACGAAGTCTATGAACACATGGTCTTCGATGGCCAGCCGCATGAATCGCTGGCGCGCCATCCGGAGTTGGCCGAGCGCAGCTTCATCAATTCCAGCTTCGGCAAGACCTATCACGTCACCGGCTGGAAGGTCGGCTATGTGGCGGCGCCCGCTGCACTGACCGCCGAATTCCGCAAGGTGCACCAATTCAACGTCTTTACCGTCAATACGCCGGTGCAGTATGGCCTGGCCGAGTATATGAAGAACCCGGCACCGTACCTGGATTTGCCGGCGTTTTACCAGAGAAAGCGTGACCTTTTCCGCGCAGGACTGGCCAACACCCGTTTCGAGCTGCTGCCCTCGCAAGGCACCTATTTCCAGTGCGTGAAGTACGACGCCATCTCGGACCAGTCCGAGGCCGACTTCTGCAAGTGGCTCACCAGCGAGATCGGCGTGGCCGCCATCCCGGTCTCGGCCTTCTACAACACGCCCAAGGAATCGGGCATCGTGCGCTTCTGCTTCGCCAAGAAGGATGAGACGCTGCAACTGGCGCTGGACCGGCTGTCCAGGCTGTAAGACGGCCACCGCACATCTTGTTTGTCAACATTTTCCGTAACGTGACCTCCCCCCTCAACACGACACGCAAAAAAGGAACGCCATGATCGACGTCTATAGCTGGGCCACGCCCAACGGCCACAAGGTTCACATCATGCTGGAAGAATGCGGATTGCCCTATACCGCGCATGCCATCGATATCGGTGCCGGTGACCAGTTCACGCCCGAATTCCTGAAGATTTCACCCAACAACAAGATCCCCGCCATCGTCGACCCCGATGGTCCGGACGGTGCGCCGATCTCGCTGTTCGAGTCCGGCGCCATCCTGATCTACCTGGCCGGCAAGACCGGGCGCTTCCTGGGCGAGACCGTGCGCGAGAAATATGAAGTGCTGCAATGGGTGATGTTCCAGATGGGTGGCCTGGGGCCGATGCTGGGCCAGGCGCATCACTTCCGCCTGTATGCGCCGGAACAGATCGAATACGCCGTGAACCGCTACAGCAACGAAGCGCGCCGCCTGTACCAGGTGATGGACAAGCAGCTGGGCCAGCACGCCTACCTGGCCGGCGAGAACTACACCATCGCCGACATCGCCTGCTTCCCTTGGACCCGCTCGCACAAGAACCAGGGCATCGATCTGGCGGACTTCCCCAACGTCCAGCGCTGGTTCGATGCCATCAGCGCGCGTCCGGCCGTGCAGCGCGGCGTGACCGTGCTGGCCGACAAGCGCAAGCCGCTGCAGGACGACAAGGCAAAGGAATTGCTGTTCGGAAAAAGCCAGTACCAGAAACGCTGATCGTTGATGGCCGAGGGCGGCGTTCAGGCCCGCCCCGGCACCCTGCATCAGGGACAGGCAAAGGGCGCAAACTCGAAACGGTTGCGCCCTTTTTCCTTGGCGCGATAAAGGGCATCGTCGCTGGCGCGCAGGACTTGCTCCTGGCCCGCGCAATCGGCTTGCATCAGGGCGATGCCGATCGACAGCGTCACCTCCACTTCACGCCCCTCGTGCCGCAGCGGTTGGCTGGCGAAGCTGGCCTGCAGGCGCATGGCAAATTCGGCGGCGGCCTGCAGGTTGGCCCCGGAGAGGATGACCGCAAACTCTTCGCCCCCCAGCCGTCCGACGGCATCGGATTTGCGCAGCTGGCGCTGCAGGACCTGGGCAAAATGCTTCAGTACCTGGTCGCCCACGGCATGGCCCAGGCTGTCATTGATGCGCTTGAAATGATCCAGGTCGCACATCAGCACCGCAGCGGTATCACTCACCCCGCGCTGGATGCGGCTGTACTCTTCCTGCAGGCGCTGCATGAAGCAGCGGCGGTTGGGTAGTTGCGTGAGGAAATCGGTGAGGGCGAACTCCTGCAGCTCCAGTTCGATGGCCTTGCTTTGGGTGATGTCGCTGATGTAGCCGTGCCACAGCGTGGTGCCGTCTTCCAGCCGGCGCGGGCGTGCCTGGCCGCGCAGCCAGCGCATGCCTTGGCCGGGTGGCGTCACGCGGAATTCGAGCAGCCAGTGCGAGGCGCCGGCCAGCGCCGCCTTGCGCGAAGCCCGGTAGAGCGGCAGGTCTTCCTGATGGAGGATGGTATCGATGACGTCCGGCGATTCCAGCAACTGCTGGGGGGTGAGCCCATAGGTCTCGCGCGCGCCCTCACTGACGTAGGTGAAATGGCCGCGCTCGCCCGGCGGCACCCGGAACTGGTACACCATGCCGGGGATCTCGCTGGTGAGGTAATCGAGCATGCGGCTGCTCTTGGCCAGTTTGTCGGTGAGCCGCCTGAGTTCGGTGATGTCGGTGGTGGTGCCGATCATGCGCAGCGCATTGCCTTGGGCATCGCGTGCCACCACCTTGCCACGGCTGCTGATCCACTTGTAGCTGCCATCGCGGCAGCGGATGCGGTGCTCCACCTGGTAAGTGTCGGAGCGCAAGGCGAAATGCTGGCGGATGGTTTCCTGTACGTAAGGCAGATCATCGGGATGGATGCGCTGGTAGGCATCTTCCAGGTGGCTGGAGAGCTCCCAGTCCTCATAGCCGAGGATGGCCTTCCAGCCGCGCGAATAATACATCTCCCCGGTGACGGCATTGCGGTCCCAGATGCCGGTGCCGCTACCCTCGATGGCCAGTGCCATGCGCTCGTCGGCCTCGCCGGGCGGCTCGCTCTGGACCCGTGCATGCACCGGCACCAGTGAGCGCTCGATGGCCAGCATGGCCATGGAGACGGCCGCACCGACGGCATCCCGATAGGCCTGCTCCAGGTGCGATGCATCGCCCTCGGCATCGGTGGCCGTACAGACGGTCAGCACCCCGGCCACCTCGCCTGCAAAGGAGCGTAAGGGCAGCACTTCCAGCAGCTTGCGGGCGTGGCGCGCGCTGAGCGCGGTCAGGCCGTTCCAGAACGGCGCCGTGTCCGGGTCCTCGACCTCCAGCTGGCCCAGTTCGTCCAGGAAGGCCGGCGACAGACGCGGCGCCGCGCCCACCGTCATGCGCCGGGCCTGACGGTCAAACAGGAAGATGGCCAGCGAGCGTTGCGGATAGCTGGCCGAAAAACCGCTGGCGATGCGGCCCAGCAACTGCTCCAGCGGCGCACCGCGGGCAATGTAGGACAACGTCTGTTGGAGAAAGGCGAGCGCCTTCCGGGAGCAATCCGGATCGGCGTCAACCTGATGGAGGGGTCGTTCTGACATCATGAGCGGCGGGTTCAGCAAGGACGCGGCGGCAGTGCCACAAGGGGCCTGCCAAATGTTTGCACATTAGCACTGAATGACAAGTTAGGGCGACGGCCTTCGCGAAAATCCACGCAGGCATGCGGCAGCGATGCGCTCAGGCCACACAACGCATGAGCTTCTGCGAGAAAGCGAGCCGTACCTCGTGCATGGGCGTGGCTCGGGCCCTCAGTAGCGGCGCACCAGGAATTCGGCCACGCACACCGGTTTGTCCGATCCTTCACACTCGACCGTGATGAGCCAGGCCAGTTGGACGCCGCCCGGAATGTCTTCGGTGGATTCCAGGCGGATCACGCCGCGCACCCGGCGGCCGACCGGCAAGGGGGCCGGGAAACGAACCCGGTTCAGTCCGTAGTTGAGCAGCATGCGCACGTCCGGGCCCAAGCTGATGGACGCTGAGAGCATGCGAGGCAGCAAGGCCAGGGTCAGGAAACCATGAGCGACCGTTCCACCGTAGGGCAGTTCGCGCGCGGCGCGTTCGGAGTCAACGTGGATCCATTGATGGTCACCGGTAGCATCGGCGAAACGATTGACCTGTTCCTGCGTGACGGCCATCCATTCGCTGCAGGCCACTTCCTGGCCCGCCAGCGATTTCAGTTCTTCCAGGCTGGCGATGGTGCGCATGCTGGCTTCCTTCCCTGTTTTCATGGAGTGGCCGGTGCAGCGCTGCTGCAGACGGCCTGATTGTTTATTGTGTGCTCAGCCATCCTGCCAGACCACGCGATTGCGCCCCTGCTGTTTGGCCAGGTACAGGCGGCGGTCGGCCATCTCGATCAGCTCGCTGATCTCCTGGTGCTCGGTGGGCACCATGCAGGCGGCCCCGATGCTCACCGTAAGCCAGTCGCTGATGCTGGAACGGGCATGCGGCACCTGGTTGGCCTCGATCAGCTGGCACAGTTTCTGGCCCAGGGCTTGCGCGCCTTCCAGCGGCGTGCGCGGCAAAATCATCGCAAACTCCTCGCCACCGAAGCGCGCCGACAGGTCGGCCGGACGCTGGATGCTGTTGTCCAGGGTCTGCGCCACCTGCCGCAGCACCGCGTCACCTGCCACGTGGCCATAGTTGTCGTTGTACAGCTTGAAGAAATCCACGTCGATCAGCAGCAGCGACAGATGCAATCCATCACGCCGTGCACGGCGCCATTCCGCGCCCAGGTAGTCGTCGAAATAGCGCCGGTTGGCGATGCCGGTCAGGCCGTCGGTATTGGTCAGGCGCTGCAGTTCGAAATTGGTCTTCTGCAACTGCTGCTGGCTCTCGCGCAGGGCGCGATAGGCGGCGTCCCGCTGCAGCAGGTTGATGTAGGAGCGCGAGTGATAGCGCAGCCGCGCCACCAGTTCGATCACGTCCGGCAGCTTGACCATGTAGTCGTTGGCGCCTCCGGCAAAGGCGTCACGCTTGATCTCGGCATCGTCGCGCGAGGACAGCACGATGATCGGCACATTGGCCAGCACCGGGCTGGCACGATATTGCCGCACCAGGGTCATGCCATCCACGCCGGGCATCACCAGGTCCTGCAGGATCACCGTGGGACGGGTCTTCTCGGCCACGGCCAGCGCTTCGTCGGCGCGGGTGCAGAAGTGGAAATCGATATTGTCTTCCCTGGCCAGGGCGCGGCGGATCGCTTCGCCGACCATGGCCTGGTCATCCACCAGCAAGACCATGATCTTGTAGTCGTCGGCGGGCAATGCAGGGACGCTGGCCGGGGTGTCGGTTGCTTGCACCGAGCTCATGATGCTTTCCTTCATTTCAATGGGGTCACGCTGCAGCCAGCGCCTGCAGCCGTGCCGCCATGGCACTGACCGGCAGAACCTCGACGGCGGCGTTGAGCGCCACGGCGGCCTTGGGCATGCCGTAGACGGCGCAGCTTTTCTGATCCTGGGCCAGGGTGTGATAGCCGTTCTCACGCAGGGCTTTGAGGCCCGCTGCGCCATCGCGGCCCATGCCGGTGAGAAGTACGCCGGTGGCCTTGCCTTCCCAGTGCCGCACGATGCTGTGGAAGAAGGCATCGACCGAGGGCCGGTAGACGTCGGTGGGCGCACCTTCGACGTAACCCAGGCGGCTGCCTTCCTTGAAAACCAGATGATGGTTGCTGCCCGCCAGCAGGACTTCACCCCGGCGCGGCAAGTCGCCTTCCACCGCCAGGCGCACGCGCAAGGCCGACTGCTGCTGTAGCCATTGGGCCATGCCGGGCGCAAAGGCAGCATCGATGTGCTGCACGATCACGATGCTGCCCGCAAATCCGTGCGGCATCTGCTTGAGCAGCGTCGAGAGCGCCGCCGGACCGCCGGCCGACGCACCGATGGCCACCAGCGGTGGCAGGTCGCCGTGGCCCGCCGGCGCCAGCGGTCGCACCGGGCGGCGCACCGGTGCGGCCATGTCGTCCGGACTCAGGCGTCCGAGATTGTCGATCTTCTCGATCAGCGCCGCCGCATCGCGCTTGCCGGCCGCGCCGATGAGCGCGGGGGTCTGGGTGGCGTCAAGGGCGCCATGGCCCATGGCTTCATAGATCTTGGCGGCGCTGGTGTCCATGTCGGAGGTCACCACCAGGATGGGGCAAGGGGTGTCCTGCATGATGCGGCGCGTGGCTTCCACGCCATCCATCTTGGGCATGAGCAGATCCATCAGCACCACGTCGGGCAATTGCCAGGCGCACATCTGCACGGCCTGCTCGCCATCGCGGGCGATCCAGATCAATTCGTGGCGGGCAGATTCGGCAATCACCCGGCGCAGCACTTCCACCATCATGGGGGTGTCGTTGACGATGCCGATCTTCACGTTGTGGCCTCTCCAATCAAATCCGTGACGGCCTGCAGCAGGCTTTCGTCATGGAAACTGCTCTTGGTGAAATAATGATCGGCGCCGGCCGCCAGGCCACGCTGCCGATCCTCTTCACGGTCCTTGTACGACACGATCATCACCGGCAGCGCCTGCAATTGCGGCGCGCCGCGTATCAGGGTGACCAGTTCGATGCCATCCATGCGCGGCATGTCGATATCGGTGATGACCAGGTCGAAATGCTCGGCACGCACGGCGTTCCAGCCATCCATGCCATCGACTGCCACCGTGACCTGGTAGCCCCGGTTGGCCAGCAACTTGCGTTCCAGCTCGCGCACGGTCAGCGAATCGTCCACCACCAGCACTTTTTTGCGCACAGTTACCGCGGCCTGGTCCGCGCCCTCCTGGCCGACCGTCTGCAGGCGCCCGGAGGCGGTCAGCTTTTCCACGGAGCGCAGCAGATCGGCCACATCCAGGATCAGCAAGGGCGCACCATCTTCCATCAAGGCGCCGGCCAGGATGTCGGGGATCTTGCCCAGGCGCGCATCCAGCGGTTGCACCACCAGCATGCGCTCGCCCAGGAAAGCATCGACCGCGATGCCGTAGCTGTGTTCCTCTTCGCCGATGACCACCACGCACACGTTGCCATCCCGCGCGCGCCACTGGCCGCGCTGCAGTACCTGGTGTGCGCTGACCAGGCCGACCTGTCGGCCTGCGTGGCTGAAGTGCTGATAGCCCTCCAGGGTCTGCAAGGCCTCGGCCGGCAAACGCAAGGTCCGATTCACGTAGGCCAGCGGAAACGCATAAGGTTCACCGGCGATCTCCACCAGCAGGCTGCGGATCACCGACAGCGTCAGCGGCAACTGCAGCAGGAACCGGCTGCCCAGTCCTTTACGCGTGGTGATACGGATCGTGCCGCGCACCTGCTTGAGCATGTCCGCCACCACGTCCAGGCCGACGCCGCGCCCGGAAATCTCGGTGACGGTGTCGCGCAGGCTGAAGCTGGGCAAGAGCAGGAAATCCAGCAATTCGGCCTCGGACAGGCGCGCGGCAACGTCTTCAGTGGACAGCCCGCGCTCGGCCACGGTGCGGCGCAGTCGCTCCAGGTCGATGCCGGCCCCGTCATCGGTGACCTCGATCAAGAGCATGCCGGCACTGTGGCGCGCCTCCAGCCGCACCACGCCCTGCTCCGGCTTTCCTGCGGCACGGCGCGCAGCAGCGTCCTCGATGCCATGGTCGACCGCGTTGCGCAGCAGGTGGCCCAACGGTGCTTCCAGTTTTTCGAGTATGTCGCGATCGATCTGAGTAGCGTTGCCGCTGATCTCCAGGCGCACCGACTTGCCCAGTGCATGGCCGACGTCGCGCACCATGCGCGCAAACCCGGCAGTGCCATCAGCAAAGGGCCGCATGCGGCAGGCCAGCGCCTCATCATAGAGCTGTTGCGAGAGGTTGACCGAACGCCGGTCGAAGGCGTCGAGCGCAATCAATTGTTCACCCAGCAGTTGCTGGTTGGTCTGCATCAGTGCACGCAGCTCGGCCAGTGTCGTCTGGGCAAATTCATCGAGCTGGCTGGTCGACAGTTTCTGTTGCAGCAGGTCCAGCGCCTGCACGGCTTCGCGCTGCACGCGCTTCATGCGCAGCATGCTGGCCGAGAAGGGCTTCAGGCGGCGCGACTCCACCAGCGATTCACCGGTCAGGCTCAAGAGGCGGTCCAGGCTGTCCGCACTCACGCGCACGGCGCGCGCGGCGGCAGTCTGGTTGACGATGGGTGCCGTTGCTGCGGGCTGCGGCGGCTCCACCGTTGCCGCCGAGGGCTCAGGCGATGGCGGCTGCGGGGCCGCCTCGGCGACGCGGGCCTCCTGGATTGCGGCCGATGGCGCTGCCCAAGGGGCGGGGTCTGCACCACTCATCACCGCCGACAAGGCCAGCAGGAAAGCCTGCACCTCGGCGCTGCCGGCGTGGTCGGCCCAGGCCTCGTCGCCGTCCGGCGGCGAGGCGATCCGTCCCAGCAGATCGGCCCCGCGCAGCAGGACATCGATATGTTTTTTCTCCAGCAGCAGCTTGCCCTGCTGCGCCAGGACGAAGCAGTCCTCCAGCACGTGGGCCACCTTCACCGCGGCTTCGAGGCCGACGATGCGCGCTGCGCCCTTGAGCGAGTGGCCGGCGCGCATGCAGGCTTCCAGGTGTTCGGCGGCCGTCGGCTGCTGCTCCAGCGCCAGCAGGCTGGTATTGAGCTGGGTGATCTGACTTTCCGCCTCGAAGCGGAACAGGTCCAGCATGGACATCTGGCTGAGATCGGGCGTACTCATGTCATGCTCCGGTTGAGTACGTAAAACAGCAATTCATGGTCAAGCAAGCCAATCGGACGGCCGCGCCACTCCACCATCCCACGCGTGTACTGGATGGCCGCCTGCGCCAGCGTGGTGGGCACCGGGGCCAGGCTGTCGTGCCGGTAGCGGTGCACACCGGCCACCTCTTCCACCGGGAACACCAGGACCTGCCCTTCATGGGCCGCCACCAGCAGATGCTGCGCCGAAGTCTGCTCCGGCAGCTGGAACAGCTGCGCCAGCGACACACAGATGCGCAAAGCACCGCGAATATTGAACACGCCGGCGATGGCGCTATTGCGCTGGTGCGGCAGGCTGTGCAGCGGCCGCGTCCCTGTCACTTCCTGCACCACCGGGGTGGCGATGGCCAGCCACTCCCCCGCAATGCGCACCACCAGCGCCGAGGCCAGTACCGTCTGATCTTCCTGCTCTTCTTCCACCGCCACGCCCGCGTGCAGCCACTGCTGCGCCACCTCATCGGAGGCCTCCACGCGATCAAGCTGAAGCAAGGCGGCGCGGGCGAAGGTGGGGCAGTTCAGGCAGCGGATGTGATGCGCCAGTTCGGGGCAACTGCCATCGCCCTTGGTACCGATGCGGCTCCAGCAGGCATCCAGCGCCGTCCCGGAGGATGTCACCGTCCGTTCAGCCATGATGCTGCTCCTCGTTGGCCGTCACGCGGCCGGCGCGCTGGCGTAGCCGCTCCGCGCCCGCCACGTCGCCCCGGGCCTGCAGCAAGGCGGCCAGTTGCAGCAAGGCAGCCTGGTGCCGGGGCTCAAGATAGAGCACCTTGCGGTAGCAGCGCTGGGCCTCTTCGGGATCTGCGCCGGCATCGTGGATCAGGCCTTGCAGATAAAAGGCGTCGGCACTCGGCCCCTGCTCGGTGATGGCTTGCTCGCACAAGGCGGCCGCCTGCGCGAGCTGTCCCTCATCGGCGAGCAACCGCGCACGCTCCAGCAAGGACTGGCGGCTTGCGCAAAACGGGACCGCCGCAGTCGGCGTGGATGGCTTCACAGTGGCCATGGCAAGGGACGGCGGCGTGAGCGGAGCCAACGGCGGCAGCGGCGCAACCGGTATCGCGCGCGGCCAGGTCGGCCGCTCGGCCGCCACCCGCTTGCGAAAACCGAAGGCCAGGGCAATGCCGGCCGATTCCAGACGCGGGCTGAGCAGGATGCCGCCTTCGGCCGGACCGACGAAGATCACGCTGCCGGCCTGCATGAGGCTCTCCAGCAGGGCCACGACCTGGCGCTGCACATCGCGTTCGAAGTAGATCAGCACATTGCGGCAGAAGATGAAATCGTAAGGCGCGGCCTGCCGCAAGAAATCCGGAGCCAGCAGATTGCCGGGCGCAAAGCGCACTTGCTGGCGTATCGCTGCACTCAACTGCCAGCCTTGCTCCACCGGCACGAAATGACGATCCCGGAATCCGAGGTCCTGGCCCCGGAAGGAATTGCGGCCGTAGAAACCGGCGGCAGCGATCTCCAGCGAGCGGGTACGGATGTCGTAGGCCTCGATGACGAACTGCGACGGCATCAAGCCCGACTCCAGCAGGGCCATGGCCAGCGAATACGGCTCTTCACCGGTGGAGCACGGCACGCTCAGGATGCGCACCGGGTGGCCCGGCTGCGATGCCAGCCGTTCGCGCGCCAGGCGTGCTGTGGCCAGGATGGCTTCGCGGTCCCGGAAGAACCAGGTCTCCGGCACCACGGCCAGTTCGATCAGGGCCTGCAGCTCCTCAGCCGACGCCTGCAGGCGTGACAGATAAAGACCGTCGTCGTCGATGGCCAGCACGGCCATACGCTCGCGCACCACGCGCTCAATCAGGCTGCTGCCGACGGTGGCGACGTCCAGTCCCATGGCGGCCTTGAGCTTGTCGGCGATCAGCGGCAGGGTTTTCATGCCGGCACCTCAGGATAGAGCAAGGCGCACGCGGCGGGATCAAGCAGGTCACCCACTTCCACCCGCTGCAGCAAACGGCCTTGATAGGGCATGACCGGCCCCAGGTAAGGCGCGCCCTCATTGCGGATGGCGGCAGGTGCGAAATCTGTCGGGTCGATGCGCAAGGTATCGGTGGCCTGCTCCAGGATCAGGCCCAGCAGTACCGGTCCCGCCAGGCGGCCCTGGTAATGCACCAGTACCAGGCGCGTGCTCGCACGGGCGGGGGCGGGCCGACCCAACGCCAGCATGGACAGGTCGATCACGGGAACATGGCCGCCGCCATGCGGCAGCAGGCCAGCCACCCAGGCGGGTGCCCCGGGCAGCGATTTGCAGGGCGACAGCGGCAGCACCATCGCCACTGCGGCGGTGGGCAGGGCATAGCGCTCTTCCCCCAGGGAAAACAGCAGATGCAGGGACTGGCTCATGAGTACGCTGGGCTGGACCGATACGGTGCTCAGTCCGTCACCTTGAAGCGCGAGACGCCATTGCGCAATTCGTTGGAGACCACGTTCAGTTCGTCGATGGCCTGGCTCGATTGCTGCAGCGACTCCACGGTCTGCTGGGCCGCTTCGGAGAGCTGCACCAGCGCCTGGTTGATCTGTTCGGCGCTGCTGGCCTGGGCCTGCATGCCTTCGTTGACGGTCTGGAAGCGCGGCGCCAATGCCTGCACCTGCGCGATGATCTGCGAGAGCTGGCCGCCGGCGGTCTGTACATCCTGCATGCCGCGCCGCACCTGGTCGGAAAACTTGTCCATGCCCATCACGCCGGCCGCCACGGCCGACTGGATTTCCTTGACCATGACTTCGATATCGTAGGTCGCTACGGCCGTCTGGTCGGCCAGGCGGCGGATTTCCGTGGCCACCACCGAGAAGCCGCGGCCATGCTCGCCGGCCTTCTCGGCCTCGATGGCGGCGTTCAACGACAGCAGGTTGGTCTGGTCGGCCACCTTGGTAATGGTGGTCACGACCTGGTTGATGTTGCCCGCCTTCTCGTTGAGGATGGCCAGTTTGGCACTGACCGAACCGGCTGCCTCCATCACGTTCTGCATGGTGTCGCCCATGCGGGTCAAGCCCGCCTGGCCGCTGCCGGCCAGGGCCGAAGTCTGTTCCGAGACGACCGAGACTTCATTCATGGTGCGCACCAGGTCACGCGAGGTGGCGTGGATCTCGCGCGAGGTGGCGCCGATCTCGGTGGTGGTGGCGGCGGTTTCGGCGGCGGTGGCCTGTTGCTGGCGGGCGGTCGCGGCGATCTCGGTGACCGAGGTGGCCACCCGCGCCGAGGACTTCTGTGCCTGCGAGACCAGCGCGGTCAGTTCATCGGTCATGCGGTCGAAGCCATTGCCGAGGATGCCGAATTCATCGTTGCGATCCAGCGCCACGCGACGCGAGAAGTCCCCCGAACGCATGATGTCGAGCAGGCCCATGAGCTTCTGCAGCGGCTCGTTGATGGCGCGCATGAGGAAGTAACCGCATACCAGTGCCACCAGCAGCGCGGCCATGAGCGCACTCATCAGGGTGAACTGGGCCGAGTTGACGGCATCGCCGATGCGCTGGGCGGCGTCATCGGCAATGGCCTTGTTGGTTTCGACCATACGCTGCGTCAACTGGTAGCCGGTGCGCCATTGCGGACGGATCTGGTCGTTGACGATCTTGTCGATGGGGGCGCGCTGACTGAAGTCCATTTTCAGCACCTCGCTGACGATGGCGCGATATTTCTGGCGGGTTTCCTTGAATTGCTCGAAGAGCTTGCGATCGCCATCGCTGAAGACCGTCTTGTCGTAATCCTCCTGCAGCCGGTCCAGGCGCTCGGCATTGCGGCGCAGCAGGGCCAGATTGGCCTGGCGCTCGGCATCGCTGGTATCGATCTGGATGATCTGCTGGGTCATCAGCAGGTTTTCGTACCAGGCGGCGTTGATCTGGGTGCTGTAGTAAAGGCCTGGGGTGGAGTCTTCGCGCAGGGCCGTGGCGCTCTTCTCGATGCGGCTCAGGTTGACTGCCGAAATCCCGGCCATGAGGGCCATGAGCAGCAGGATGAGCCCGAAGCTCCCGAGGATGCGTTGCTTGATCGTCCAGTTCTTCATGCGCAGGTTTCCCCCTTTGGAGTGAGCGGCCCCGCCCCGGCGCTCCCGGAGGGGCGCGCGTGAACGAAAGTTCGCTGGTGCTTTCTAGTGCTATCTAGTAATACTTCGAGATTATCATTGAAATCTTTCAATATCACTATTATCCCTTGCACAAAGCTTCTTTGCCTGGAAGAAACAAAAACGGCACCCGAAGGTGCCGTTTGACCAAGTAAATCAGCCGATGGCCGGATCACACCGGCATGGGCTTGTTGTTCTGCAGGTCGAGGAAGCCCTTGATGAGGCGGTAGGCTTTCCAGATCCAGGCCAGCGAGAACACCAGGATCGCCAGGGGGATGCCGATCACCGTCGCCCACAGCACGCCGCCGGCGAACAGCCAGAACAGGTACCACCAGAAGGAACGGATCTGCCAGCGATGGTGGGTGTAGAGGAAGGTATCGCGCACGTCGCCGCGCTTGAGGTAATTGACGATCAGGGGCAGCCACGACAGCATGCCCAGCGAAAACACCAGGCAGGCGGCATGCGCCAGATAAAGCCACCAGACCAGGTCTCGGCCGGTCTGGGTCTGTGGGTCCAATACCAATTCCTGGTTCATCGGGTCTCCTGAAGTGAGGGGAAAACCGGCCCTGACGTCAGGCCAGCAGGTTCAAGATGCCGTCCAGTCCCACGAAATTCAAGCCCACGCTGGCTTGGGCACGCACCACCGGCTTGGCGCGGAAGGCCACCGACAGGCCCGAGATGCCCATCATGCGCAGGTCATTGGCACCATCGCCCATGACGATGGCCTGGCCCGGTTCGGCACCGATCTCGCGGCAGATGCGTTCCACCGTCGCGCGCTTCTCGTCGGCATTGACGATACCGCCGACCACCTTGCCGGTGAGTTTGCCGTCGGCCACTTCCAGCGTGTTGGCGTGGGTGTAGTCCAGGTTCAGGCGTGCCTTCATGCGGTCGGTGAAGAAGGTGAAGCCGCCTGAGACCAGCAGCGTCTTGAGGCCGGCGGCCTGCACTGCCTTGAGCATGTTTTCCGCGCCCAACGACAATTGCAGGCGCTCATCGTAGACACGCTGCAGCGCACCCGCATCCAGACCCTTGAGCAATGCCACACGGCGGGTCAGGCTTTCGTTGAACTCGATCTCGCCGCGCATGGCAGCTTCGGTGATCTCGGCCACCTGCGGCTTCAACCCCTGCATGTCGGCGATCTCGTCAATGCATTCGATGGTGATGAGGGTGGAATCCATGTCCATGGCCACCAGGCGGAAATCGGTCAGCTTGAGGCCCTCTTCGATGAAGGCATAGTCCAGGCGCGCCTGCAGGCAAGCCGCATCGATGCTGGCCTTGAGCGCATCGTCCTGGCTCACGCCAGCCACGCGCCAAGCGTCGGCATCCGGTACGCGGTCGTCTGCGATACGCTCAGCGCGGCCACCGGCCAGGGCAGCGATGGACTCGATGGCGGAAGACGGCACGGCGTGTTGCTTGAGGGCTTGCAGGATCAGGTTCATGTTGTTCTGTTGATTCATGGGTGCGATGGGATTCGTTATAGCGCGGCCAGAAGAGCACTCAACCGGTGAGTGCCTTCATGGTCGCCTTGACCTGCTGCACGCGGGCATTCAGGTCCGGCATATTGGCCGTGATGCGCAGCTTGTCGGGGCCGTTGAGCTTGACCTGGCGGTTCTTCTGGACCAGCTCGATGATGCGCATGGCGTCGATCGGCGGGTTGGGAACGAACTGCAGCAGCGCCGCTTCGGAATGGGCATCGATCTTGATGATGCCCAGCGGCTTGGCGGCAATGCGCAGGCGGTGCGTTTCGATCAGGGCCTTCGCGGCATCGGGCAGCTTGCCGAAGCGGTCGATCAGTTCTTCCTGCAAGGCGTCGATGGCATCGGCCTTCTCGCAGTTGGCGAAGCGCTTGTAGAGCGACAGGCGCTCATGCACATCGCCACAGAAGTCATTGGGTAGCAGCGCTGGCGCATGCAGGTTGATCTCGGTGGTGGTCGACAGCGGCGCGGCCAGGTCCGGTTCGCGTCCATCCTTCAGGGCACGCACGGCTTCGTTCAACATGTCCGAATACATCTGGAAACCGATCTCGTGGATCTCGCCCGACTGGTGATCGCCCAGCACTTCGCCTGCACCGCGGATTTCCAGGTCATGCATGGCGAGATAGAAGCCGCTGCCCAGTTCCTCCATCTGCTGGATCGCTTCAAGCCGGCGCTGCGCCTGCTTGGACAAGCCCTGCACATCCTGCACCAGCAGATAGGCATAGGCCTGGTGGTGCGAACGGCCGACGCGGCCGCGCAACTGGTGCAGCTGCGCCAGGCCGAACTTGTCGGCGCGATGCATGATGATGGTGTTGGCGGTCGGCACGTCGATGCCGGTCTCGATGATGGTGGTGCAAAGCAGGATGTTGAAGCGCTGCGCCACGAAGTCGCGCATCACCTTTTCCAGGTCGCGTTCGTGCATTTGCCCGTGCGCGATACCGATGCGCGCTTCCGGCAAGAGCTGTTCCAGCGCGGCCTTGCGGTTGGCGATGGTTTCCACTTCGTTGTGCAGGAAGTAGACCTGGCCGCCACGTTTCAACTCGCGCAGGCAGGCTTCGCGGATGGTCGATTCCTGCTCGGCGCGCACGAAAGTCTTGATGGCCAGGCGCTTCTGCGGCGCGGTGGCGATCACCGAGAAGTCGCGCAGGCCTTCCAGCGCCATGCCCAGCGTACGCGGGATCGGCGTGGCGGTCAGCGTGAGCACATCGACCTCGGCGCGCAGCGATTTCAGGGCTTCCTTCTGGCGTACGCCAAAACGGTGTTCTTCATCGATGATGACCAGGCCCAGGCGCGAGAACTTCACTTCATCCGACAGCAGCTTGTGAGTACCGATGACGATATCGATGGTGCCATCGCCCAGGCCCTTGATGGCTTGCGTGACTTCCTTGCCGGTGCGGAAGCGCGACAGCTCGGCAATCTTGACCGGCCAGTTGGCGAAGCGGTCCGCGAAGGTGGCAGCATGCTGTTCGGCCAGCAGCGTGGTCGGCGCCAGGATGGCGACCTGCTTGCCGCCCATCACCGCCACGAAGGCGGCGCGCAAGGCCACTTCGGTCTTGCCGAAGCCGACGTCGCCGCAGATGAGGCGGTCCATGGGCTTGCCGCCGGTCATGTCCTTGATGACGGCATTGATGGCGGCGGCCTGGTCGGCGGTCTCCTCAAAACCGAAACTGTCGGCGAAGGCTTCATAGTCGTGTGCCGAATACTGGAAGGCATGGCCCTGGCGCAGCGCGCGGCGGGCGTACAGGTTCAGCAGTTCGGCGGCCGTATCGCGCACCTGCTGGGCGGCCTTGCGCTTGGCCTTTTCCCACTGGCCCGAGCCCAGCGCATGCAGCGGCGCATCTTCCGGCGAAGCGCCGGAATAGCGCGAGATCACGTGCAGTTGCGACACCGGGACGTAGAGCTTGGTCTCCTTGGCGTATTCCAGATGCAGGAACTCGGTCTCGCCCTCCCCCAGGTCCATGCTGACCAGGCCCATGTAGCGGCCGATGCCGTGGCTGCTGTGGACCACCGGGTCGCCGATCTTCAACTCCGACAGGTCGCGCACCATGTATTCCACATCGGTGGCGGCCTGCTGTTTGCGGCTGCCCACGCGGCGGCCGCTACCGGCGTACAGCTCGGTCTCGGTAATCAGCGCCAGGCCGCCGGCGGTGACGAAGCCGGCGTGCAGCGGGGCCACACCCAGCATCAGCGGCTCATTGCCGGCGAGGAAATCGTTCCAGTCATCGCACAGCGCCGGATGCAGGTCGTATTCGGCAAAGTACTGCTGCAGGGTTTCACGCCGGCCATTGCTCTCGGCACAGATGAGCACGCGCTCGGCGCCCTTGAGCAGGAAGCTGCGCAGGTTGACCAGCGGGTCTTCCGCACGGCGGTTCACGGCGATATTGGGCAGCGGGGCCGAGATCGCCGAAGGCGCATCATCGGTCTTGAGCACCCAGCGGGCGTGGGGTTTCAGCAGGGTGAAGAAATCTTCATCATCCAGGTAGATGGCGCGCGGCTCCAGCACCGGGCGCTCGCGGTCGGCGTGAAGGAAGGTCCAACGCGAGCGGGTATCGCTCCAGAAACGTTTGATGGCTTGCTCGATGTCGCCCACGGTGGCGAACATGGCATTGGCCGGCAGGTACTGGAACAGCGTGGCCGTCTCTTCGAAGAACAGCGGCAGGTAGTATTCGATGCCCGCCGAGGCGATGCCGTTGCCGATGTCCTTGTAGATGGCCGAGCGCGATGGATCACCCTCGAACACTTCGCGCCAGCGATTGCGGAAGGCCAGGCGCGAGGCCTCGTCCATGGGGAATTCGCGGCCCGGCAGCAGGCGGACTTCCGGCACCGGATAGAGCGAGCGCTGGGTATCGGCATCGAAGGTGCGGATGGTCTCGATGGTGTCGCCGAACAGGTCCAGGCGATACGGCAGCACCGAGCCCATGGGGAAGATGTCGATCAGCCCGCCGCGCACCGAATATTCACCCGGCGACATCACTTGGCCCACGTGGGTGTAACCGGCCAGGGTGAGCTGGGACTTGAGCTTGCCCTCGTCGAGTTTTTCACCCTGCTTGAAGAAGAAGGTATACGCGGCCAGGAACTGCGGCGGCGCCATCCGCAACAAGGCCGTGGTGGCCGGCACGATCAGCAGGTCGCATTGGCCGGACTGCACTTCATAGAGCGTGGCCAGGCGTTCGGAGACCAGGTCCTGGTGCGGCGAGAAGGCGTCATAGGGCAGCGTTTCCCAGTCCGGCAGCAGGTGGCAGCGCAGGCGCTCGCCCTCCTTGGGCTGGAACCAGGGGATTTCAGTCAGCAGGCGCTGGGCATCGGTGGCCCCGGCCACCACCACGGCCAGCATGCGGCCTTCGGCCTTCAGGGCCAGCGCGGCCTGGGCCAGCAGATAGGCATCGGCGGAACCGTGCACGGCGGGAGGCTGGAAACGCACACCTGCCTTTGGCAGGCTTTTTTTCGGGTCAAAAGACATCAGGATCGGGAGGATCGGCTTGGTTTGGACTTGAATCGAACAAGGCAACGGCGCAGGCCCGGTGGCGGCGGCCGTGCTGGCAGCGCCGCAAAATGCCGGTCGCTTGCAAGGGATTGGCATTAGAATTCAGCCTCCCATTATAAACGAAGGCCCCATCGCAAGCCGCCCCCAGGCGGGCGCCGGGCCAGGTGCATGGCATGAACCCTTCGCAGTCCGCTTCTTCCCCGCCCCGCCACTTTGCGCTCCTCCCCGCCGCAGGCGTGGGCGCGCGCATGGGCGGCCAGATCCCCAAGCAATATATGCCGTTGGCGGGCCTGCCCATGCTGCTGCATGCGCTGCAGACCTTCGCGGACCACCCACGTATCGCCCATACCTTCGTGGTGGTCAGTACCGAAGATGGCTGGATTGACTCCCTGATGACGCCAGATTTGTTGCAACGCGTGAGCATCCTGCGGGTAGGCGGGCCGACGCGCCAGGACAGCGTCTTCAATGGCCTCAACGCCATCCGTGACGAGGTCGCCGATGCCGACCGGGTTCTAGTCCATGATGCCGCCCGCCCCGGGCTGAACGAGGTTTTGCTGGATCGTCTTCTTGATGCATTGGCAGATGACGAAGTCGGCGGCCTGCTGGCCGTGCCGGTCGTCGATACCTTGAAGCGCGGCGATGGCGGCGCCCCTGCCCGCTCGCAGGAGACCGTCCCGCGCGCGGGCCTCTGGGCGGCGCAGACCCCGCAGATGTTTCCCTATGCCCTGCTGCAGCGCGCCTTGCTGCAGGCGCAGACACAAGGCCGCTTGGGCGAGATCACCGACGACGCCAGCGCCATCGAGATGCTGGGCTTGCGTCCGCGCCTGGTGGAGGGCAGCCCCCGCAATCTGAAGGTCACGCTGGCGCAGGACGCCGCGCTGGCTGAATTCTTCCTGAAAGGTCCGCACGCATGAACGCATCTTCCCCCTTCCCTTTCCGCATCGGCCAGGGCTATGACTGCCACGCCCTGGTGGAAGGCCGCCCGCTGATCCTGGGCGGCGTCACCATCCCGCACAAAAAGGGCCTGCTGGGCCATTCGGATGCCGACGCCCTGCTGCACGCCATCACCGACGCGCTCTTCGGTGCTGCCGCGCTGGGCGATATTGGCCGCCATTTCCCCGATACCGATCCGCAATTCAAGGGAGCCGACTCGCGCGTGCTGCTGCGCGAAGCCGCCAAGCGCCTGGCCGCCGCCGGCTATGCCGTGGGCAACGTGGACGCCACCATCATCGCCCAGGCGCCCAAGATGGCGCCGCATATCCCGGTGATGGTCGCCAACGTCGCGGCCGACCTCGGGATTTCTGAGGGGCAAGTCAACATCAAGGCGAAAACCAACGAAAAAATGGGATTTTTGGGCCGTGAAGAAGGGATTGCCACCGAAGCGGTTGTGCTGATCCACCGCCAAAACGGCTGAAAAGGCCTGTCAGAAAGTGCCGGACATGGCCTCGTAGGACATCGCCTGACACGCCAAAAGCCGCACCAGACAAGGGATTGCGGGCAACAGATTGCACCATTTCCCGGCATGCAAGGAAATCTAAAGCACCGAAAAAAACCATTAAAACTTTTAATTGAACTTTCGTGCCGAAAATGGCTTGCATTCTCGATTTAATGAGTATAATCGTCGCGTCGTTAGGATTCGAGCTGGTAGTGCGGTTCTTCGCTGTCATTCCTCCCGAGTAACGATAAAGAGCCGGGCGCAAGCCCCAATCAATTAAATTTAGGAGTCCGTAATGGCAACTGGTACCGTCAAGTGGTTCAACGATGCAAAGGGTTTTGGTTTCATCACTCCCGATGAAGGTGGCGAAGATCTGTTCGCTCACTTCTCGGCTATTCAGTCGAATGGCTTCAAGTCCCTGAAGGAAAACCAACGCGTTTCCTTCGAAGTGACCACCGGCCCGAAGGGCAAGCAAGCTTCGAACATCGTTCCGGCTGCTTAAGCTTTCAAGCTGATAAAAAATCCCCGACTCGTCGGGGATTTTTTTCGTCCTTCACTTTCGTACTTTCGCAAAGTGAAATGATGGGCTTAAAAAAATCCCCGCCCTCTTGCGAGCGGCGGGGATTTTCATTTGCACTGAAGCGGATCTGAATCAGATTTCTTCGTACAGCGGCAGGGTCAGGAACTCTGCGAAGGTCTCGGAAGTGGACATTTCTTCAAAGATCTTGGCGGCGCGGTCATAGGTCGGGCCATCGCCCGCCACTTGCTTCACCTTGGCCAGCTCTTCCGGGATCATCGCACGCACCATGTCGGCGGTGACCTTGCGGCCGTCTTCCAGGTTGCCCTTGGCGCTGCGGATCCACTGCCACACCTGGGCACGGCTGATTTCGGCGGTGGCCGCATCTTCCATCAGGTTGTGGATGGGCACGCAGCCGTTACCGGCCAGCCAGGCACCCAGGTAGTGGATGCCGACGTTGATGTTGTAGCGCAGGCCGGCTTCGGTGATCGGGGTTTCGGGCTGGAAGTTCAGCAGATCGGCAGCCTTCACTTCCACATCCGGACGCTGCTTCTCGAACTGGTTGGGCTTGTCGCCCAGCACGGCCACGAATTCCTTCATGGAAGCTTCGACCAGGCCCGGGTGCGCCACCCAGCCGCCGTCGTAACCGTCGGTGGCGTCGCGGCGCTTGTCGTTGATGATGCCTTGCATGGCGATGGCGTTCTTTTCCGGATCGTTCTTGATCGGGATCAGCGCGCTCATGCCGCCGATGGCCGGAGCACCGCGCTTGTGGCAGGTCTTCAGCAGCAGCAGGGCGTAGGCGCGCATGAAGGGCGAGGTCATGGTGACCTTGGCGCGATCGGCCAGGCAGAAGTCCTTGTCGTTCTTGAACTTCTTGATGCAGGAGAAGATGTAGTCCCAACGGCCGGCGTTCAGGCCCGCGCTGTGCTCGCGCAGTTCGTACAGGATTTCTTCCATCTCGAAGGCAGCGGTGATGGTCTCGATCAGCACGGTGGCCTTGATGGTGCCTTGCGGCAGGCCGACTTCATTCTGCGCCATCACGAAGATGTCGTTCCACAGACGCGCTTCCAGGTGCGACTCCATCTTGGGCAGGTAGAAGTACGGGCCGGCACCGCGTGCCAGCTGTTCCTTGGCGTTGTGGAACAGGAACAGGGCGAAGTCGAAGATACCGCCGGAAATGCGCTTGCCGTCCAGGGTGACGTGCTTTTCATCCAGGTGCCAGCCGCGCGGACGCACCACCAGGGTGGCGATCTTGTCGTTGAGTTTGTAGCTCTTGCCGTTCGATTCCAGCGAGATGGTGCGGCGGATCGCGTCATACAGGTTGATCTGGCCGCTGATCTGGTTGTCCCACACCGGGGAGTTGGAATCCTCGAAGTCGGTCATGTAGCTGTCGGCGCCCGAGTTGAAGGCGTTGATGACCATCTTGCGCTCGACCGGGCCGGTGATTTCCACGCGGCGGCACTTCAGGGCTTCGGGGATGGGGGCGATCTTCCAGTCGCCGGTGCGGATGGATTCGGTTTCCTTCAGGAAGTCGGGGCGCTCGCTGGCGTCCAGGCGCTTGACGCGCTCGGCACGGGCGGCCAGCAGTTCCTGGCGGCGGCCTTCGAAGGCGCGCGAGAGCTTGGCGACCAGCGACAGGGCTTCAAAGGTCAGGACGTTCTCGTAACCCGGCTTGATCTCGCCGGAGATTTCCATGCCGGTGGGCAGCTTCAGTTGCGTCATGCTGGACTCCTCAAAAAGAAAAATGGACTAGGTGATCTTGTTTTCATGATTGTGCCTGAGACCGTGCAGCTTTTTGCATCGCATCAGACACTTTATGTACGCAGTATATTTAAACCAAATCGATATGAGTGAAAGCTTTTATCAATTTATCTTTGCGTTTTAGTCACAAGTGAGCCGATAATGGCTGATACGCGCTGCGCCAGTTGTGGTGCGGCTTTGCCGCCAGTTTCATGGCGTTGGGAGGGGGACAGCATGGACCAGTTCAAGCAGATTTCGACCTTTGCCGAGGTAGCCGCCCGTGGCAGCCTGTCGGCAGCAGCCCGCGCCGAAGGCATCGCCCCGGCCATGATCGGCCGGCGGCTGGATGCGCTGGAGGAGCGCCTGGGGGTGAAACTGCTGCAGCGAACCACGCGCAAGATTGTGCTGACCAACGAAGGCGCGGCCTTCCTGGAAGACTGCCAGCGCATCCTGGCCGACCTGGAAGATGCCGAATCGGCTGTCTCGGAGCGCAGCGCGCGCGCCAGCGGGCAATTGCTGATCTCGGCCCCGGCCGGTTTCGGCCGCCAGCACGTGGCGCCGCTGGTGCCCTCCTTCCTGGCCGAGCACCGCGATGTCACGCTCACGCTGAACCTGAACGACCGCATTGCTGACGTGATCGGCGAAGGCATCGACGTGGCCATCCGCATCGCCACCCTCACGGACTCCAACCTAGTGAGCGTGAAGCTGGCCGAGAACCATCGGGTGATCGTGGCCGCCCCCTCCTACCTGCGCCGACACGGCACGCCGGCCAGTCCTGATGAGCTGGTGCGCCACAACTGCCTGGCCATGAGCAGCGAAGGCAGCCAGCGCGGCTGGACGCTCAAGCAATCCGGCAAGGTGAGCGTCTACAAGGTGGGGGGCAACATGGTCTGCAATGACGGGGAGGTGCTGCACAACTGGGCGCTGGCCGGACGCGGCCTGGCCTGGCGTTCGATGTGGGAGGTGGGTGCGGCGATCGAGGCCGGCGAACTGGTGACCGTGCTGGACAAATTCGCCGCCCCGGCCCCTTCCATCTATGCGGTGTTTGCACAGCGGCAGCACCTGCCGCTGCGCATTCGCGCCTTCGTCGATTTTCTGCGGCATGCCTATGCGCAGCCGGACTACTGGAAGCAGCCCGGAGCGGGCCTGCGCTAAAGCGTGTTCAGTGCGGCAGCGTCGGGCTGGCCGGGGTCACATCGATCTCCCGCCGCACCAGGGCTTCCCCTTCACTGACCCGGAACACGCTGACCATCTGTGCCAACCGTCCTGCCTGGTTCTGCATGGAGGCAGCCGCGGCCGCCGCTTGCTCCACCAGTGCCGCATTCTGCTGGGTCACCTGGTCCATCTGGGTGATGGCCAGGTTGATCTGCTCGATGCCGCTGGTCTGCTCGGCACTGGCCGCACTGATCTCGGCGACGATGTCGGTCACGTGGCGCACGCTGCTGACCACTTCCTGCATGGTGGCACCGGCCTGCTCGACCAGGCGGCTGCCGTCGCCGACTTTTTCCACCGAATCATTGATCAGCTCCTTGATTTCCTTGGCGGCCGACGCCGAGCGCTGGGCCAGCGAGCGCACTTCGGAGGCCACCACCGCAAAACCGCGCCCCTGTTCACCGGCGCGGGCCGCTTCGACCGCAGCGTTCAAGGCCAGGATGTTGGTCTGGAAGGCAATGCCGTCGATCACGCTGATGATGTCCACGATCTTGCGCGAGGACGCGTTGATGGCGCCCATGGTATCGACCACCTGGTTGACCACGCCGCCACCCTGCTCGGCCACGCTGGAAGCCGATTGCGCCAGCTGGGCTGCCTGGCGTGCATTGTCGGCGTTCTGGCGCACGGTGGAGATCAGTTCTTCCATGGCCGAGGCGGTCTCTTCCAGCGAGCTGGCCTGTTGCTCGGTGCGGCTGGAGAGATCCAGGTTGCCGGCGGCGATCTCGGCCGAGGCCGTGCTGATGGTGTCGGTGCCCGAGCGCACGTTGGTGACGATGCCGCGCAGGCTGTCATTCATGTCCTTGAGGGATTGCAGCAACTGGCCGGTCTCGTCGCGTGACTTGACCTGCACCTCGGTGGCCAGGTCGCCCTCGGCCACCTTGCGCGACACCACCACCGCCGTCTGCAGCGGCTTGGTGATGCCCAGCGTCAGGGTGCGCGCCAGCACGATGCCCAAAAGCAGGATCAAACCCTCCAGCACCAGGATCAGGATGCGGCTCTGGGCAGCAATGTTGTCGATTTCCTTGGCGGTGTCGTCGATGTCCTTGCGCTGGATGTCGACCATCTCGCGCATGAGCTTCTGATAGGTCGCGGCCGCCGGCACGAAGACCGTGTCGAGCAGGCGCATGGCCTCTTCCACGTTGCCTGCCGCCTTCAGTTTGACGATCTGGTCACGCGAGGACAGGTAGACCTTGCGCTGCTCGCCGATCTTCTGGAACAGCGCCTTCTCTTCGGGGGTCACCAGCAAGCCTTCGACCTGCTTCTGATACTCCGAGGAACTCTTGGTCGAGGCCGCGGATTCCTCCGCGAAATACGCTGCCAGCGACGGATCACTGCTCTTGGCGATGGCCAGGGTGCGGCGGATGCCGGCGGTCAGGTTGGTGTACCAGTCGCCCATGAGGCGCTCAGTCCTGAGCGGATCGTTCATCATCTCGCGTGTGGCTGTTGAGACCTGCTCCAGCCGCCACAGGCTGATGCCCGCTACCACCGCCGAAAATGCCAGGATGATGGCAAAGCCCAAGGTCAGGCGTTTGCCGATGTTCATGTTGCCAAGGATATTCATGTCTTTTCCGTCCCGAGCACAGGCTCCGGGGCGGCGCCTGTGCAGTGTCATCTTGATTATTGTTGTCACCACGGCAGTCCCCGACTGCCATCGATGAGCACTATGGCACGCACTGGCAAGCGGGACAAGGCAACTAAGCCTCGAACAGACGGGCAATGGCGGCTCTCTTCCGGCCCGTGCGCAAATGCGCCGGCAAACGCCCCAGCATGCGGGAATTCAGGCTTGTCGATCCAGCAAGCCGGCCATCGCGGCGGCAAAGCGCGGATCCGACAGCAGCCCGACATTGAAGCGTGACCATGGCACCGCCTGCTCGGGTTCAACATGAAAGATGCTGCCCGGCGCCAACACCACGTGGTGCGCCAGCAAGGCCTGCGCCAATGGTTTGGCGTCGGCAAAGGCGGGAAACTTCGCCCACAGGTACATCGATTGCTGCGGCGCGCAGAACAGCTCCGCGCCGAGTTGCTGCAACTGCCGGCAGGCGGCGTCGGTGGCCTGCTGCAGGCGGTCGCGCAGGCGCGCTGTGTGGCGGCTGAAATGGCCATCGGAGAGGATCACATCGAGCGTGCGCTCGCAGTATTCGGAACTGCTCATGTGCACCAGCATCTTGATGTCGGCCAGGTCGCTGGCGAGGTCCCGGTGGCAGGCGATGAAGCCGACCCGCAGCGCCGCCGAGACCGACTTGGAAAAACTGCCGATGTAGAGCGTGCGGCGCAGCTGGTCCAGGGTGGCGATGCGCGGTGCGGTCGCGGGCTTGAAGTCGGCGAAGGCGTCGTTTTCCACAACCAGGGCATCGTAGCGGTCGGCCAGTTGCAGGATCTGGTGGGCCTTGTGGGGCGCGGTGTCGGACGCCGTGGGATTGTGCGCCAGCGACTGGGTGAAAAACAGCGGCGTCTTGCCCGGGCGCTTCCACTCGCGCTCCAGTACCTCCACATCGGGCCCGTCCGCGTGGCGAGGGATGCCGACGATGCGCGCCCCCGACAGCTTCAACTTGCCATACAACATGTAGTAACCCGGCTCATCGACCAGCACGCGGTCACCGGGACGGATGAAGTTGCGGATCACGATGTCCAGCGCCTGGTTGGCGCCATGGGTCAGCACGATCTGGCTGGTGGCCGCCTCGATGCCATGCTGGGCCAGCTTCTGCACCAGGTGCTGGCGCAGCGGCAGGTAGCCGAAGCGGCTGCCGTAACCGAACAGCGCGCCCATGCCGGTGCGCACCACCTTCTGGTGGAACTTGTCCAGCCGCACGTCGTGCAGCCACTCCACCGGCGGGAAGCCATCGCCCAGGCGCAAATGGCCGGGGTCGTGCTTCAACTGCTCGCGCATGAGCCAGACCACGTCCATGGCGCGGCTCAGGCTGCCCTCCTCTTCTTCCTTGGGACGCGGCGGCGTCGCACAGACGAAGAAGCCGGAACCGCGCCGGGGCTCCACCACGCCTTGCGCCGTCAATTCCTCGAAGACGTTGACGATGGTGTTCTTGGCGCAGCCGTGCTGGTCCGCCAGCGCCCGTATCGAGGGCAGTCGGCTGCCGGGGGCATAGGCGCCCTCGGCGATCTGGCGGCGGATCAGTTGCACCAGTGTCTGGGTCAGGGTGAGGGTCTGGGATGGGGCCATGGATGATCGAATCTTGCTGCAATGCAAAGGGATTGTCCTGGGTACAGTTGACGCGCTGTTGGTGCCAACTGTACCCATGCGCAATGGTACACCCTTGTTATTCTGCCAGCGCTGGAGAGGGCCACTGCAAGCGGCGCCTTTTCAAGAGCCTTCATATCACGACCAAAAGAGAGACAAGCGCATGCACAGTGACACCCACTCCGCCGGCGATTCGCGACTGCCCGGATTCCGCACCCTGACCCCGCCGCAGCGCCTGGCGGAAATTGCCCGCCTGGCCGGCCTGGGAGAAGCCGAGCAGGCCTTGCTGGGCCAGCCCGGCGGCCTGCCGCTGGCCACGGCCGATGGCATGATCGAAAACGTGGTCGGCACCTTCCAGCTGCCGCTGGGCGTAGCCGGCTATTTCCAGCTCAACGGCCGCGACGTGCTGGTACCGATGGCCGTCGAAGAGCCTTCGGTAGTGGCGGCCGCCTCCTTCATGGCCAAGCTGGTGCGCGCCTGCGGCGGCTTCCAGACCTCCAGCAGCACGCCGCTCATGCGCGCCCAGATCCAGCTGCTCGGGGTGACCGATCCGCATGGGGCGCGGCTGGCCATCCTCAAGGACCGCCAGGCCATCATCGACATCGCCAACAGCCGCGACAAGCTGCTCAACGACCTGGGCGGGGGCTGCCGGGACATTGAAGTCCACGTCTTCCCGGATACCCGGCGCGGGGCCATGGTGGTGACCCACCTGATCGTGGACGTGCGCGATGCCATGGGTGCCAATACCGTCAACACCATGGCAGAGGCAGTGGCCGGCCATATCGAGGAAATCACCGGTGGCAAGGTGCGGCTGCGCATCCTCTCCAACCTGGCCGACCTGCGGTTGGCACGGGCCCGTGTGAAGGTTTCTGCAGAGGTGCTGGCCACCAACGCTTACAGTGGCGAGGAAGTCATCGATGGCATCGTCGATGCCTATGAATTTGCGGCCGTCGACCCCTACCGTGCCGCGACCCACAACAAGGGCATCATGAACGGCATCGATCCGGTCATCGTCGCCACCGGCAACGACTGGCGCGCGGTGGAAGCCGGTGCCCACGCCTATGCCTGCCGCCATGGCCGCTACACGTCCCTCACGCACTGGGAGATCGCGGCCGACGGCGACCTGGTCGGCACGCTGGAAATCCCCATGCCGGTGGGCCTGGTGGGCGGTGCCACCAAGACCCATCCGGCGGCGCGCGCGGCCTTGAAAATCCTGGACGTGCAATCGGCCCAGGAGCTGGCCGAAGTGGCAGTGGCCGTGGGCCTGGCGCAGAACATGGCGGCCCTGCGCGCGCTGGCCACCGAAGGCATACAGCGTGGCCACATGGCCCTGCATGCGCGCAATATTGCGCTGGCCGCCGGCGCCGAAGCGCACGAGATGGAGTGGCTGGTGCAGCAGATGGTGGCGCGCCACGATGTGCGCGTGGATTACGCCAGGTCGCTGCTGGCCGAGCGACGCGGCTGAAGTACCGATCAGAGAGCATGACCCCGAGCCGCCCCGGCGGCCAATAACAACGAGGAGACAAGCGCATGAACCCATCGATTACGCTGCGCAAGCTGGCAGCCGCCTGTGCCATCGCAGGCATTTTTGCCGGGCCGGCCATGGCCCAGGTATCCAATGAGGCGGTCCGCATCGGCTTCATCACCGACATGTCGGGCCCCTATGCCGACACCGATGGCCTGGGCGGGCTGGAAGCCATCCGCATGGCGGTGGCCGACTATGGCGGCAAGGTGCTGGGCAAACCCATCGAGGTACTCTCGGCGGACCACCAGAACAAGGCCGACATCGCCGCCACCCGCGCCCGTGAATGGGCTGACGAACGCGGCCTGGACATGCTGATCGGCGGCGTCAATTCGGCCACGGCCCTGTCGATGAACAAGGTGATGGCCGAGAAGAAGCGCGTCTACATCAACATCGGGGCCGGTACCGCGCGCCTGACCAACGAGGAATGCACGCCCTACACGGTGCACTACGAGTACGACACCGTGGCCCTGGCCAAGGGCACGGCCAGCGCGGTGATCAAACAGGGCGGCAAATCCTGGTTCTTCCTGGTGGCGGACTACGCCTTCGGCCATTCGCTGGCCAATGACACCAGTGCCGTGGTCAAGGCCAGCGGCGGCACGGTGGTGGGCTCGATCAAGCATCCGCCGCAGTCCTCCGACCTGTCCTCCTTCCTGCTGCAGGCGCAGGCCTCCAAGGCACAGATCCTGGGGCTGGCCAATGCAGGGGAAGACACGGTCAATTCCATCAAGGCCGCCAAGGAATTCGGCGTGACCAAGACCATGAAGCTGGTGGGACTGCTGATGGTCATCAACGACATCCATGCACTGGGGCTGGCCAATGCCGAGGGCCTGATGATGACCGACAGCTGGTACTGGGACAAAGATGAGCCTTCGCGCAAGTTCGCCGAGCGCTTCTTCCAGAAGATGAAGAAAATGCCGAGCACGCACCAGGCAGCCGCCTATTCGGCCACGATGACTTACCTGAAGGCGGTGCAAGCCATTGGCACCGATGACGCCACCAAGGTGATGGCGCAGTTGAAGAAGGCCCCCATCGACGACTTCTACAACAAAGGCTATATCCGCGCGGATGGACGCAACATCCACGACATGTATCTCTACCAGGTGAAGTCGCCTGCTGAGTCCAAGAAACCTTGGGATTACCTGAAACTGCTGGAAACCATCCCGGGTGAACAAGCCTTCACCACCGTTGCGGAGTCCAAGTGCAGCCTGCTCAAGCAGTGATGGGGAAGTGAAGTTGCAACGCTGCAGAGCTGACCTGCAGTTCGAGGGCGAGGCCGGCGAGGTCTCGCCCTTCGTCATTGATGTGCCTGGCAGCAAGTTCATCCTGCCTTGACGATCTATGCGCTCTTTACATCAACGACTTGCCTTGGCCGGATCTTGCGCCTACTCTTGCACCCGCCCTGCCCGGTCTGGCGCGTTGATCCTGATGCACCAGCGCGGCCTGGGCGGCACAATATCGCGCGCGGCCAGCCGTCAGCGCAGATACAGCGCCCTGATCCCGGTACCAGGGTGCGATGACATCGCCGGCCTGAAGGCCGGTCTCCCCTTACGCCAAGGAGCTCCTTTGAGTCAGCACCCTCCCAGCCCCCCCACCCGTACCTCCACCCCGGCGGGGTTCACCCGCTACCAGAAAACCGTGGTCGGCCTGCTGGCCTTCCTGCAATTTGCGGTCATTCTCGATTTCATGCTGATGTCGCCGCTGGGCGCAGTGATCATGCCGGCCATGCAGATCACGCCCCAGCAGTTCGGGCTGGTGGTGTCGGCCTATGCCTTCAGCGCCGGCGCCTCCGGCCTGCTCACGGCCGGCTTTGCCGACCGCTTCGATCGCAAGCGACTGTTGCTGTTCTTCTATAGCGGCTTCGTGCTGGGGACCGTGTGGTGCGGCCTGGCGCAGAGTTTCGAAAGCCTGCTGGTGGCGCGCATCGTCACGGGCCTGTTCGGCGGCGTGATCGGCTCCATCACCCTGGCCATCGCCACCGACCTGTTCGCGCCGCACCTGCGCGGACGCGTCATGGGGATCATCCAGACCGCCTTCGCCGCCAGCCAGGTGCTGGGCATTCCGATCGGGCTCACTCTCTCAAATGCCTGGAACTGGCATGTCCCCTTCCTGGCCATGGCCGCGCTGGGCGCGGTGGGGGGCGTGGTGGTCAGCTTCAAGATGCAGCCGGTGGACGGCCACCTCAAGCTCACGCAGGAACACACGGCGTGGATGCACCTTTATCACACCATCACCGAGCCGCGCTACCTGACCGCCTTTGCCACCACGGCCCTCCTGATGACGGGCGGCTTCATGCTCATGCCCTTCAGCAGTGCCTACCTGGTCGGCAACCTGGGCATCGACCTGCATCACCTGCCCACGGTCTACCTGGTGACGGGCCTGTGCACCATCGCCTTCGGTCCGCTCATCGGGCGCGCGGCCGACAAGGTGGGCAAGTTCCGGGTGTTCGTCTTCGGTGCGGTGCTGTCCATCATCATGGTGCTGATCTACACCCACCTGGGGCCGGTGACGGTGCCGATGATCGTGCTGGTGAACGCGGTGCTGTTCCTGGGCATCTTCTCGCGCATGATCCCGTTCCAGGCCCTGGTATCGTCCGTGCCGGCAACCACCCAGCGCGGCTCCTTCAATGCGATCAGTGCGTCGATCCAGCAGCTCTCGGGCGGTGTGGCCTCGATCGTGGCAGGGCATATCGTCACCCTGGGGCCGAATGGCCAACTGCAGCATTTCGACGTGGTGGGTTACGTCATCGTCGGCACCACGCTGCTGGCCTCGGTGCTGGTCTGGCGCCTGAACCGCGACGTGCAGGCAAGCGCGGCCATCCGGGCGGCTGCCGCGCAGGCTTCGCCTGCCAGTACGGCGGGAAGATGAGCAAGCGCGGGATGCCCGGTCAGGCGCCGGTGCGGCCGGCGTAGCTGGCAAGGCTGCGGATGATCTCGCGCCCTTGCACATCGGTGCGGCAGTAATGGTCGATCAGCTGACGCACGTCGGCATCGCTGTCCTGCGGCAGGACTTCCGGCTCGCTGCCGGTGAGCAGCCAGTTGAGGTCGACCGCGAATTCCCGGTACAGCTGCAACAACAATTCTCCACCGGGCATGGCCTTGCCGGCTTCCAGCCAGCTGATGTGGCCGGTGGAGGTACTGAGGCGCTGACCCAGCTCACGCTGGCTCAGGCCGTGTGCGAGCCGGATCTCCTTGATCCGCACGCCGATTTCTTCACTGAACATATGCTCTCCTCTGTACGGACGCACCCGCTCGCTCCGCCCGTATCCCTGTTTCCCACGGCGCTGCTGACGCTATCCTGAGCCGTGCCGCCGCAAGGCGAGCACGGCAATGACCGATGGCGGCGGCCTTCAGCCGCGCCTGGCGACCAGGAAGCTCGCTACCGCCATCACCAGCGACTTGCCGCGTTCTGTCGCGCGGATGTAGTCGCCGATGAGTACCTTGACGTGGAAGCCATGGCGTGGCGGCAGCTCCTGTTCCAGGCCGGTCAGCAGCCAGTTGATGTTGACGTCGAACTCCCGGTGCAGCGAACGCAGGAAGCGTCCGCCCGGCATGCTGTGCCCCAGTTCCACACAGCTGATGTAAGCCCCGGATGTCCCCAGGCGACTGGCGAAGTCGCGCTGATTCAGACCGCTCAGCTGGCGCGTGGCTTTGAGTCGCTCGCCAATGGCTTGCTTGCTACCGCCGGCGGCGTAGGCGGGCGCATTGTCATCGTCAATGGGCGTATCCATCTTCAACCTCCGAACGGATAAGGCGAACCGGACATCCATTCCGGCAAGGGCCGGCTGAAGGCGTCGGCCACATGCGCGTCGTGTCCGAGGCTGGAACCGGATTGATTCAGGAAGTCGAACTGCTCGCTCTGCATGAAGATCTGCTGCAAGGTCAGTACGCCATCACTGAATTCCAGGCGCCGGTTGGGGTTCACCAGCGCATCGAGCGCGCCCTCGCGCAGCAGGATCTGGCCGCCGCTGCGCAACACCAGCAACAGGTCGATGCCGAGGCTGCGTACGTCCCGGATGGTTTCGATGGGAATCTTGCGCAAGGCGGTCCCGGCCTGGGTCACGTCCAGCGTATAGGTGGTCTTGCCGACCAGGGCTTCCTCGATGGAACTTGCGGCGTCAGACATCGGGCATCCTCATTCGCTTTTCTGGATACGGATTTCCAGGCCTTCCGTGCCACTCTGGCGGGCCGCCGGGATCGGTTCGATGCGCTGGCGGATACGGGCCGCCGGCACGCCGATGGACAGCAGGTGGTTGCGCACCGCCACCACGCGATAGAAGGCCATGCGGTTGGACTCCGACAAGCCCTCCACGGCTGCCGAGGAAATGGTGAAGTTCTGTTCGAGGCTGGCGTTCCATTCGAAGTGCTTGATGAAGGTCTCGTTCATGCGCCTGGCTTCGTCCGGACTCAGGTCCACGGTACCTGGACGGAAGCGCACGATCAGCACGCTGGGCCGCAAGGCAAACTGCTCCACGCCGGTGGGCAGCGCGCCGGGCGTGCCGCTGGCGTTGAGTACACGCTCGGAAGTCCCTTCCTTGGCCAGGTCGGCTTCGGGCGTGGACTTCATGTTGTTGCCGCGTTCCTTCTGGTTGGGCTTCTCGATCTTGGCCAGGCCCGAAGCCTTGAAGCGCTGGTCGCTCTCGCGCAGCTTTTCCTTCAGTTCGGCCACATCGGCCTTGTAGCGGACCTCGTTGTTATTGAGCGTCTGCCGCATCTGCTCAATCTGGGCATGCAGCTCCTCGGCACTGGGACTGACCGGCGTGAGTACGTTGGGGCCGGGCAGCGCCTTGGGGAAGGGCTTTCCCGGCATCTCCAGTTCGGTCGCCTTGCTGTCCTTGGCTTCGTCACGGGCGCGCATGGAAAAGTACATCACGGCCATGGCCAGGATGGCGATCAGCAGCAAGAGGTACATCACCATGTTGACCATGGAATCGACGTAACCGGGCCAGAAGTTCTGGTCATCGGAATCTGCGGTGGGGGCTGCCATTGGTTTTCTCCTTCATCTGGTTTGAAATGATGCGCACGAGACCCTGCCGGCCCGTGCGCCTGTTTGCGCCTGGCATCGGCCCCGGATGGGGACCGATGCGTTTGCTGCTCAATGTCTTGCGGTGCGTTGCTTCACATCACACACCGAAGATCGTATGGGTGTTGCCGGGGTTGGCCGGCGCTGCCGTATCGAGCGTGATGCTGACGGCATCGCTGCTGTTGCCCACGTTGCCGGCCACATCGATCTGTCGCACGATCATGGTCTTGTTGCCGTCCGGCAGGCCGGACAGCTTGACGCTGGTGCCTGAACCATTGCTCCAGGTGGTACCGCTGTCCAGGCTGTATTGCCAGCTCGCCCCGGCCTCAACACCGCTCACCTTGAAGGTGGCGTTGTTGGTGATCTTGTCGGTCGGATTGCCGCTGTCGACCGACAGCGCCAGCGCGGGGGCTGCGGGCGCAGTCGTATCCAGGGTGAAGCTGAACTTGTCGCTGTTGGGACTGACGTTGCCGGCGGCATCGGTCTGGCGGACCAGCATGTTCTTGGCACCATCACTGCCGCCACCGTCATCGGCGGTGCCGGCAAAGCGGAAGCTGGCAGCAGTGCCGTCCTGCCAAGTGGTGCCGTTGTCCAGGCTATATTGCCAGCTGGCACCGGACTCCAGCTTGCTGACGTTGACCGTCCCCTCATTGGTGATGCGGTCGCTCGTATTGCCACTGTCCTTGGCCAGCGCCAGGGTGGGCTTGGCAGGCAGCGTAGTGTCGAGCGTGAAACTGACTGCGGCGCTGTTGGCACCGACATTGCCGGCCACGTCGGTCTGGCGCACGACCACCTTCTTGGCGCCGTCAACATTGCCGGCACCATCCGCTACCCCCTTGATATTGAAGCTGCCGCCGCTGCCGTTGCTCCAGGTCACGCCACTGTCCAGGCTGTATTGCCAGCTGGCGCCGCTCTCGACACCACTGACGTTGAGCGTGCCATCGTTGGTCAGCCGGTCGAGGCCGCTGCTGCCGGTATCGCGTGCCAGGGTGGCGCTCAGCTTGGCGGGCGCTGCCGTGTCCAGGATCATCGTCAGAACCTGCTCCGCGCTGTCGTTGCCGGCGCGGTCGGTCTGGCGCACCTTGACGGTGTGGGCGCCATCCCCGGCGATGGTGAAGCTGCCTCCGCTACCCGGCTGATAATCGCCGCCATCGATCTTGTAGGCCCAGCGGGCAGCGGCTTCCAATCCGGAGACCAGAACCTTGCCGACGCTGGTGATGCCGTCACCGGGCGTGCCGGTATCGCTGGCCAGTGCCAGCTGCGCAGTGAATACGGGCGGGGTGGTATCGATCATGACGCTATGCGTCACCCGGATGGAGTCGAGGCCCTTGACGGTGTTGTGCGACTGGATGCCGATGATCTTTTCCACCCCATTGACACCATCTGCGCCCAGCGCCTGCCAGTCGGCCGCCGTGAGCGTATAGCTCCAGTTCCACACGCTGGTGCCGGTATCCGGGGTCAACTGGCGTTCGTTGCCCTGGTCAGTCTGCAGGGCGTAGATCTTTTCCAGTCCGGCCAGGGTGGCCTTGGTATGTGCGCGCTGCACCATCAGGCCGGGAATCATGGCCACCGGGGCCAGGATGCGGCCGCCCAGGATGGAGCAGGCGATCAGCGCCCCCATGGTGATCTGGCCGTTGATGACCAGGAAGGAGCCGACGATGACGGTGGTCGAATAGCTCAGTTGCTGCAGCATGGCGGCGATGTAGCCGGCATGGTCGCCGATGGCGCGCATGGCCATGTCGCTGCGGATGGATTCGGCGCTCACGTCGATCCAGCGCGAGAGAAACTTCCAGCCGCCGGAACCGGACTTGATGGTTTCCACCCCCTCCACCGTCTCCACCAGCAGGCCGGTCTTGAGATTGGAGGCGGCCGCGCTCTTGTCGGCCAGGCGCACCACCTTGCGGTTGGAGAGGTAGCCGATGCCGATGGCCGCCAACCCGAAGACGGTCGGTACCAGCGCCATCCAGGGGCTGGCGATGAAGGCGATGACCAGCACGAACAGCAGGCCCAGCGGCAAGTCGACCAGGGTGAACAGCGTTTGCGAGGTATAGAAGGAGCGGATCTGTTCATATCCGCGCAACTGCCCGGCCAGGCTGCCGACGGAACCTGGCAACTGGTCCACGCGGACCGACAGCAAGCGTTCGAAGAGCGCCTGCGAAAGCTTGGCATCGAGGCCGGAGACCACGCTGTCCATGATGTGGGAGCGCGCGAACTTCATGCCCAGCTCGAAGAGAATGGCCAGCGACACGCCGATGGCCAGCACGATCAGCGTGGCCACGCCGTGGGTCGGGATGACGCGGTCATAGACCTGCATGGAGAAGATCGAGGCGCCCAGCGCAATGACGCTCATGACGACCGAGGCAATGACCACTTCCAGGATGATGGGCCGGTATTCGGCGAGCGCTTCTTTGAACACGCGCTCAAAGCCGTGCTGGTCCGGCTTGTTGCCGAGGGCGGCAAAATCGAGTTTGTAGGCACCCTCCCCCAGTTCGCTGTCGCTGACCAGGGCATGGCCTTCTTCACTGATGAAGATCCAGCGTCCGTCCGGACGCTGGTCGACGATCACGCCCCAGCCCCGGTCGCCGACGACCCCCAGCATGGGCAGCTGCGCGCGGTCCGGCTTGGGCAGACGCTGCGACTTGGGCAGGCTCAGGGCAGCGCAGAGGCTATTGATGTCGATGCCCGCCATACCATTCTTGACCATCGCTTGCGTGATGGCCGTATTGAGCCGGACGCTGTCGATCACCACGCCGTGGCGCCGTGCGGCGGTGGTCACGGCCCATGAAAGGGAAGAAGCCAGTTCACTCATGGCAAGCCTCCCGACAGACGGGCAAGGCGCTTGGCTCGCGGCCAGGCAGCACCGGCCACGGACGCGATGCCGGCAGGAGGCGGTGAACTGGAACGGGGAGGAATATTCTTTCTCATGGCGATTCGTTTGGTTTGATATCAGTCGCGACGATCGGCCTTCCTTCCCGGGAAGGACTGTCGATGGCGCGTCTTCGGACGTACTCGGCTTGACCGACAGTGAGAGCGAAAAGCGGGAGAGAACCCCTGGGACGATGCGTCACGCGATACCGGAAACAACCAGAATCACGTCAACGATGGTGCTTCGCCACGCGGCAGAAACGGGCAAAACCGAGGGAGATCAAGTCCGGATTCAGGCGCTGCGGCAGATCGTCAATGAGGCTCATGATCTTTGAAAATATAGAAATATTTAATTGTCCTTTAGTTCATTTTGGAAATATTTCCACACACCAAAAAACTTAGTAAATGACGATGTTTTCTGACCCGTGATGAAGTCACAGAGGGAAGAAACAAAGAGAAGACTGGTCGCCGGCGAAGAGAAATGAATATCCCTTCTTTCTCTCAGATCAAAAGAAGGTATCAATCGATGAAATACCCTGAAATACGCGGCTTTAAAACGAGAACTCCCCTCGAACCAGATTGCATTCGAGGGGAGCTTGATGCCATTCGCCACCTGTTGATCCGACATGCAGTCAGCACTGGTGACAGCGTCGCCGCTAGACCATGAACAGCGACGCGGAGGTAACTTTATCTAACAAAATGAAGATTAAGTATTGTCCGATGGTGCGGTCCATATGATGTCTTAAGTGTTAGTTTCTGCCATCGATCACTAACACGTGAGCAACGAAAGAAGAAGCGTTCACAGGAAGAAGAAACTGGTCCGTCCCGCTATCTGCCAGCGCCATCCATGGCAGCAGGAATCAGTCCGCGGAGGCAGGGGCAGATAACGGGTCCAGCGCCATTACCGATAGCGGTTCGTCTTGCACGGCCGGCGCTGGAGGCGCGCAAGACAGCAAGGTATTGAGTGCGCAATGACGGGCAAACTCAGCCGCCAGCATGGGCCTTGCGTAGTGCCATCCTTGGGCATAATCGACGCCTGCGTGTTCCAGATAGCGCGCCTGTACCGCAGTCTCTACCCCCTCGGCCACGATCTTGAGCTTGAGCTTGCGGGCCAGGTCGATGATGCAGCTGAGCACCGGATGCGGTGGCCGTTCGGTACCGATGCTGGTGACGAAAGAACGATCCAGCTTGAGCACATCGCAGGGCAATTCGTGCAGGTAGCGCAGGGAGGAATACCCCGTTCCGAAATCATCCAGGGCGAGCAGATGGCCGTTGCCTCGCAACTGTTCCATGACGGCACGGCAAGAGGCAGTTTCCATACTGCTGCCTTCGGTAATTTCCAGCCAGAGCTGGCGTGCGGCAATGCCGGTGCCGGCCAGGTGGCGCTCGATCGCCTTCAGGATGCGTCCGCTGTTGATGTCCTGCGCCGGGATGTTGACGGCTACGTGCAACCCCGGATGGCTGCACAGGATCGGCGCCATGTCGGCGATGGTCCGCGCCAGCACCAGATCGGTGATCGCCGCCAGATAGCCGTGGCGCTGCGCATCCGGCAAGAAGCGGTCCGGGCCCAGCAGTGCACCATCGTCGCGCTGCCAGCGGACCAGGACCTCGGCCCCCGTGCAGCTGCCATCGGCCAGCGCCACGATGGGCTGATAGACGACGATGAATTCGTTGCGCTGGATGGCGCGCTTGAAATGCGCTTTTTTGTTCATGTTCTTTCTCGCCACAGCGACATGAGGGCGCCAGCGGCGGCGCCCTTCCCCTCGTTCGGACCAGCTCAGCGCACCTGATCCAGTCCGTAAGCCCACAGGTGCAGCTTGCGGCCGTCGGCGATGATCATGGCGGTGACATCGGCCTTCTGCAATTCGGTCTGCACCACTTCGCGCACGGCATTCATCACGTCCAGCCAGGAGCGCCGGCCGGAGAGATACTGGCGCGTATAGGAAGCCAGCACCTCGTCGGCCGACAGGCTGACCTCTTCCAGGTTGCGCGAGCGCGCCTCGGCCTGCTGGTATTCCGTGTAGGTCGCGCCGATCTGCGAGATCAGTTCTAGCCGCGCCGCATCCACCGCCAGCAAGGCCGCCTGGTAGCGTCCCTTGGCCGCAGAGACCTCGGAACCCAGCGACAGCCCGGCACCCAGCTGCATCTGCATGCCGATGAAGGCACGGTTGGCATTGGGCGTGTGGGGCACGCTGAAATTGCCGCGCTGGTGTTCCAGGCGGGCATAGACTTCCGGCCAGTAGGAGGCGCTGCGGATCGCGATGGCGGCCTCCTGCACCTTGGCATCGGCGCGCAGGCGCTTGAGCAGCGGGCTGCTCTGGAGCATGTTGTCGGTCAGTGCGGGGAGGTCCTCGCTGACCTTCATCCGGTTCACGTCGGCGCGCAATTCTTCATCAGTCAGGGGCAGCCCCACCAATTGTTCCAGCTGCAGGCGCGCCGATTGCCGGCTGGCCTTGGAGGCCAGCAAATCGGTCAGGGCCTGCTCGCGGCGGCCCCGCACCAGCGTCACGTCGACCCGTGCAGCGGCGCCTTCCTTCTCGCGGCGCTGGCTCTGCGCGAGGAAGTCTTCCAGCGCCTTCAGGTTCTTCTGGTTGGCTTCAGTGGCCAGGTCCGAACGTACCCACAGGCTGTATTGCGAAATGACCTGCTCGGCCAGGCGGAAGCGCTGTTCACGCAGGGCTTCCTCGGCGGACTCGTGATTGAACCCGGCCTGTTCCAGCTGGGCCGTCAGGCGGCCGCCCGACCACAGGGTCTGCTGCAGGCGCAGGGTGACCACGGTGTCGTCGCCGTTGTAGGAAATGTCGCGCGAACTGGTCATGCCCGCACGTTCGACCGACATCGATGGCGTGGGGAAGAATTGCCAGCGGGCCGACGAGATGCTCTCGGCAGCAGCATCGACGGCGCGTTGGCGTGCTACCGCAGCAGGATTGTTGAAGGCGGCCTGCTTGACCAGTTCGCCCAGGGTCACGGCGCCGGCCGGCAGGCTCAGCACGCCCAGGGACACCGCCATCACCGCAGCCAGCCGGCTACGCCAGCGCTGATACGGCAGGATCGGGGAGGACTGCGGGAGGCACGCGCGGCCGGGGGGGGAGGATGTGGTTCATCTGCGCTCATTTCAGGTTGGATCTCGTCCAGGGAGGAAGGTCTCGCGGCAGGCCGGAAGACGGCGCCGGGCGCCATGCTTCACGCACCTGCAAACTGGCCGGACAGCAGCCGCAAAGGCGGCAGCGCAGCCGGCCGGCTGCGATGACGGGAGACGAGAATTGGCTTGGATGATCGCGGAAAGAACCGGGGTGAACTAATTGTCCCTTGGTGCGGGAATCTTCATATATCCTCGAAAAAATTCGAGAATTACTACAAACATTAATGAAGAACAGCTGCAGACCCTGCCAAGAACGTCTGCAGCCGGGGGGATGCGAGGGGTGCGCGGTCCCTCAGGAAGAAAACGCCTCCACCGCCAGGGCGGCGCGCAGGGTGGTGATGACCTCGTCCCAGTCGCCTGCCCGCTGCTGGCGGAACAGCCGCGCCGCCGGATACCAGGGCGAGTCATGGCGCTGCAGGAACCAGCGCCAGTCCGGCGCATACGGCAAGGCGATCCAGACTGGCAAGCCGAGCGCGCCGGCCAGGTGGGCGGCTGCCGTATCGACACTGATGACCAGGTCCATGCAGCAAAGCACGGCTGCCGTATCGGCGAAATCGCCAATGCCCTCCCCCACGGCATGCCACTGCGGCCCGGCCTGCTGCAGCCATTGCGCATCGGCGGTGCGCAGATCGGGCTGGATCACGAAGAAGGACAACCCGTCACGCGCCTTCGCCAATGCTGCAAAGCGCTCCAGCGGGATAGACCGGCGCGCATCGTTGACGTTGCCGGGGTTGCCGGCGCCGATGATGCCCACGCGCACCTGCCGCGGCGCACGCGCTGCCAGCGCGTCGAGCTGCCGCTCCCACTGCCGCTTCAGGTCGATATGAACGTTCAGGTAAGGCACCGGTGCCGGGATGTTGTCCATCGTCGTATTGCATACCAGCGGCAGGCTCATCAGCGGCAACTGATAGTCGATGGCGGGCAATGCGCCTCCGGTCGCCACCAGCTCAATGCGCGGGGCCACCGGCAAGCCCTGCATCAAGGTGAACAGACTTTCCGGAACCTCGAACACCACCTCGGCCCCGGCCTCGACGATCTGCTGCACGTAGCGGCTGAACTGGATGGTATCGCCCTGCCCCTGCTCGGCCCACAGCAGGATGCGCTTGCCGGCCAGCGAGCTGGCGCCGTTCCAGGGCGGGATGGTGGCGTGGCGATAAGGATCGGCCGCGCGTCCTTCCCAACGCCATTCGTAGAGCGGCAAGGCTTCTTCCAGACGGCCCAGCACCAGCAGCGACAGGGCCAGATTGACGTGGGCATCGGCATCGCCGGCGTCCATGCGCAGGGCGCGGCGGAAGCTGTCGATGGCTTCCTCGTGGTCGCGCAGGCGCGCCAGGGTGGTGCCACGGCTGACATGGGCATCCACCAGGTCGGGGTCGAGGATGAGGGCGCGGTCGTAATAGCGCAGCGCTTGCTCATATTGACCCGATGCATGTTCGATCAGGCCCGCGTCCAGCCAGTATTGGGCTTGCTCATCGGAGCGCAGCAGCACCTGGCGAAGACATTCGCGTGCGGCTTCCCATTGGCCGGCGCGTTCATGCAGCTGCGCCTTGCGGTGCCATGCATTGGGAACATCGGGATTGCGCTGCAATGCCTCTTCCAGCAAGGCCAGCGCCTGAACATCGTTCTTGCCGGAGGGCGACATGCCCTGCAAGGCGGCCGAGGCGGCGACGAAGAACTCAGGACGTTCATGCCCCGCCTCGATCAGGTCGCGATACAGCAAAAAGCTGTCTTCATATCGACCCAGCTCGTAGAAGGCACGGCCCAGACGGTAGCGCAGGGCCAGAGCCTCCTCGCTGTCGGGATCGACCAGCGGCAAGGCCTGCTGCCAGGCCAGGGCGGCTTCTTCGAAACGCCCTTGTGCCGCTACCACGCTGCCCAGCAGCTGCAGCGCATCCTTGTGCCGGGGATGGGTCTCCAGCAAGCCGAACAGCACTTGTTCGGCGGCGGCGTAGTCATCCTGGTGGAAATGGTCGAGGGCGAGGCGCAGGGATTGAGTGGCGTTCATGGCAGGCGGGATGAGACAAACCCGCGTATTGTCTCATCCCTGCCGGGGTACTGCGTCAGCGCTTGAACACCAGCACCGGATCGGCACGATAGATGGCCGGGTACATCTTCTGCAGGTTGCTGATCTTGGGCAGGTCGTTGTAGGCGATGTAGGGCTGGTTCGGATGCAGGGTGGCGTAATCCTGATGGTAATCCTCGGCCCGGTAGAAGCCTTGCAGCGGCGTCACCTGGGTCACGATGGGGGCGCTGAAGACCTTGGCGGCATTGATCTGGGCGATGTAGGCCTGGGTGGCCTGGGCCTGTTCGTCGCTGGCGGTGAAAATGGCCGAACGATATTGCGTGCCATGGTCCGGGCCCTGGCGATTGAGCTGGGTCGGGTCATGCGCCACCGAAAAATAGATCTGCAGGATCTGGCCATAGGAAATCTTGCGCGGATCGTAGGTCACCTGCACCGCTTCAGCGTGGCCGGTGGTCCCCGAACTGACCATGGAATAGGTGGCCGAATCAGCCTTGCCACCGGCATAACCGGACACCGCCTGCAACACGCCCTGGGTATGCTGGAACACCCCCTGCACACCCCAGAAGCAGCCACCCGCGAGGACCACGGTGGCGGTGTTGGCAGTGGAGGCCAGCATCGCCTTGCCGCTGGGGGCGGGCACGGCCACCGCCGCCTCGGCCGCGAAAGTGGATGCACTGGCCAGCGCCAGGCAAAGGCTGGCCGCAGAGGCCAGGACGGCAGGTTTGAACAGGGACATGGCAGGCTCCGACAGGGCAGGAAAAAATCAGAAAATCGGTGAGAACGATCAGGTCAAACGTACAGGATGTGAAGCATTCAGCGCCGCACGGGCTTTCCCGCCGTGCCCGATGTGCCGCTGCGCCGCCACAGTAGCCGCAAGGCGAGCATCACCCCGACCAGCATCGCGAACAGCAGCGGCTGGGCGATCAGGTTCTTGCCAGCCTTGTCCCACCAGTAGTGCAACACGCCCAGCGGCACGATGACATAGACCAACCGGTGCAGGGCCTGCCAGCGCTTGCCGCCAAGACGCCGCACCATGCCGTTGGTACTGGTGATGGCCAGCGGGATCGACAGCAGCAGCGCCAGCACGCCCACGGTGATGAAGGGCCGCTTGACGATGTCCTTCCAGATCTCGCCCAGGTCGAAGAAGTGATCGAACCAGACGAAGGTCGTGAAGTGCAGGCACAGATACAGAAACGCCATCAGCCCCAGCATGCGGCGCATGCGCACCAGCCAGTTCAGCCCGGTGATCTTGCGCAGGGGCGTCACCGCCAGGGTGATGCAGAACAGGTACAAGGTCCAGTCGCCGGTGCTGTGGGTGATGAACTCCAGCGGATTGGCCCCCAGGCCGCCGGTGAAGCCCAGCACCACCAGCCGCCCCAGCGGAATGAAGGCCAAGGCCAGGAACAGCCACCACAGCCCCGTCACGGAGCGCGGCTTGAGATTGCGCAAGGCGGCGGGAGCGAGCTGCATGCCGGATCCGATCCTCAGAAGAACTTGCGCAGGTCCATGCCGGTGTACAGGCTGGCCACGTCGTTGTATCCGTTGAACATCAGCGTCTTGCGCTTGGGTGCGAAGAAGCCGTCCTCGCCGATGCGGCGCTCGCTGGCCTGCGACCAGCGCGGGTGGTCCACGTTGGGGTTGACGTTGGAGTAGAAGCCGTATTCCTGCGGGGCGTAGAGATTCCAGGCGGTCTTGGGTTCTTCCTTGACGAAGCGGATTTTGACGATGGACTTGGCCGACTTGAAGCCATATTTCCAGGGCACGATGATGCGCACCGGTGCGCCGTTCTGGTTGGGCAGGACTTCGCCGTACATGCCCAGGGTCAGCAAAGTGAGCGGGTGATTGGCTTCGTCCAGGCGCAAACCTTCACGATACGGCCAGTTCAGGATGGGGGTGGACAAGCCCGGCATCTGCTTCTTGTCGGCCAGGGTGACGAATTCGACATACTTGGCATTGCCCGTGGGTTCGGCCTTCTTGATGAGGGCCGAAAGCGAATAGCCGATCCAGGGGATCACCATCGACCAGCCTTCCACACAGCGCATGCGGTAGATGCGCTCTTCCAGCGGGGCCAGCTTGGTCAGGGCATCCAGGTCCAGGGTCATGGGCTTCTTGACCTCGCCTTCGATGTCGATGGTCCACGGGCTGGTTTTCAGGCTGCCGGCATTCTTGGCCGGATCGGCCTTGTCGGTACCGAACTCGTAGTAATTGTTGTAGCTGGTGGCGTCCTTGTAGGCGGTCTGCTTGTCCATGACCGCGAAGGCGTTATTGAGCTGGGCCGGCAGCTTCTTGCCCTGCTGGGCGAAGGCTTGCGGCAGCGCGCCCATGCCGCCGGCCAGCGCGGCACCGGCCGCCACGCGCGCCATGAAGCTGCGGCGCGACAGGTAGAGATCACGCGGGGTGATCTCGGAGGCGGTCGGGATGTCAATCTGGTCGGGACGAATCTTGATCAGCATGGTGCGCTCCGGCAAAAAAGGAAGTGAATGCAAAGCGGAGGCAAGGCCTGGACCTCGCCGATGAGATGCCATGGTAAAAGCGGCGCGGTGACGCCCGGGTGGCATTTTGATGACAATTTTGTCATGAAGAAAAATCCCTCCATTGCTAGAATCGAGTGCATTTTCCGGTTCATTCTCTCCGATCCGGGCCGCCTTTGCAGCGGCACTTCCCGTCCATTCCACTTCACACGGTTTCCCACAGCATGGCCATCCTGGTAATCGAAGACGACCCCAAGACCGGTGACTACCTGCGCAAAGGCTTGCGCGAATCCGGCTATGCCGTCGACCTCGCCCGCACCGGCAGTGACGGCCTGCACATGGCACTGGAACAGGACTACGACCTGGTGGTGCTGGACGTGATGCTGCCCGGCCTGGACGGCTGGCAGGTCATGAGCGCACTGCGTAGCAAGCGTGACCTGCCGGTGCTGTTCCTGACCGCCAAGGACCAGGTGGAAGACCGCATCCGCGGCCTGCAGCTGGGGGCGGATGACTACCTGGTGAAACCCTTTTCCTTCACTGAACTGGTGCTGCGCATCCGCACCCTGCTGCGCCGGGGCGTCACGCGCGAAGCCGAGGTCTATGAGATCGCCGACCTGCAGCTGGACCACGTGCGCCACAAGGTCACGCGCCAGGGCATTCATATCGCCCTGACCAACAAGGAATTCATGCTGCTGCACCTGCTCATCAAGCGCCGGGACGAGGCACTGTCACGGTCCGTGATCGCCTCGCAGATCTGGGACATGAACTTTGACAGCGACACCAACGTGGTCGATGTCGCCATCAAGCGCCTGCGCGCCAAGATCGATGCGCCCTTCGAGAAAAAACTGATCCACACCGTGCGCAGCGTCGGCTACATGTTTTCGGAAAACCCATGAACGCCGGTGCCACACCCGTACACGGCTGGACTCTCACTTCCCGCGTCACCGCCCTGTTCGCGCTGATGACTGCGCTGGTGGTCACCGGCCTAGGTTTTTACCTGGATCGCGCGGCCGGGGTCGCCCTCTCGCAGCGGGCCGACCAGGCCCTGATCGGGCGCGTGGAACACTTCCGCAACCTGATGCACGACCTCTACAACGTCGAGCAGATGGAGCAGCGCCCGGCCCTCTTCGAAAGCATGATGGGCAATGAGCAGGATGTGCGCATCTTCCGCCGCCAGGGTGAAGCGCCCTTCATCCAGAGCAATCCCGACCACCTGCAGCCGCCCGACATGACCCCGCTTCCGGTGGGACGCCCGGTCAGCTCGGCCAGCCTGCAGACCAGCTACCGCGCCGATGGCGTGAAGGTGCGCTGGGTCTCGGCGCTGGCTGATGTGGGCAAGGGTGGCGCAGGCGGCGACCGCGTGGAGATCGTGGCCGCCTATGTGATGGTGCAGGAAAGCCGCATGATGCACAGCTACCGCTGGCGCATTGCCGGTGCGGCGGGCGCTGCCATCTTGCTGACCTCGCTCTTGGGATTCCTGCTGCTGCGGCGCGGGCTGCAGCCGCTGGAAGCGATGAGCCAGCGCGCCGCCCAGATCACGCCGGATAGGCTCTCCACCCGCCTGGAGCAGGACGGCATGCCCTCCGAGTTGCGACGCGTGGCGCTCTCCTTCAATGCCATGCTGGACCGGCTGGAAGCCGGCTACGACCACCTGGCGCAATTCTCCGGCGACCTGGCCCACGAGATCCGCACGCCCATCAACGTGCTGATGGGCCAGAGCCAGGTGGCACTGGGCCAACGGCGTAGCCTGGAAGAATATGAACAATTGCTCGAATCGAATGTGGAGGAATTGCAGCGGCTCTCGCGCATCGTCGAGAACATCCTGTTCCTGGCGCAAGCCGACCATGCGACGCTGGCCGTGGAATGCAGCGCGCTGGACCTGCATGAAGAATTGGGCAAGGTGACCGATTACTTCGACGGTATCGCCGACGAACGCGGCCTGCGCTTCGAACTGCAGGCCCAGGGTACTTGCCACGCCAACCGCGACATGTGGCGGCGGGCGGTGAACAACCTGGTCATCAATGCGGTGCGCTACGGCGAGGCCGACAGCGTCATCCGCATCCAGGCCGAGAACGACGCCAGCGGCAGCCGCATCCTAGTGGACAACCGCTGCGAGGGTGTCACGCCCCATGCGATGGCGCGGATGTTCGACCGTTTCTATCGCGGCGACCGTTCGCGCAGCGCCTTCACTGAATCCAACGGCCTTGGACTGGCCATCGTCAAGGCCATCATGGCCTTGCATCGAGGCACGGCGGCCGTTGAATGCCCGCAGCCGGGCTGGATCCGCTTCAGCTTGTTCTTCCCGTCGGCGGCAACGCAGGCCGGGCAGTTGCAGGCTCCGCCACCTCTGCCGACCTGAGCGCTTCCTGTGCGGCCTGGGCCGCCAGCTCAGCCTCGCGCGCTTCGGCCGCACGTCTTGCCTTCTGAGCCGCCGAGGCGCGCGTGAAGATGATCTTCAAGGCTGCCATCACCGGCACCGACAGGAAGATACCCGCTACCCCGCCCAGTTGGTCACCGGCCAGCAGGCCCAGGATCACCATCAGCGGGCTCACTTCCACGCCCTCGCTCATCAGGTAGGGATTGAGTACGTAATCCTGGAACACCCGATAGGCGACGATGAAACCCACCAGCCACAGCAGGTGGTCATAACCGCTGAAGCCGGCCACCACCAGAGCGGCTGCACTGGCGGCCAGCGGACCGGCAAAGGGAATGAATTCCAGCACCGCCGCCAGGCCCGCCAGCAGCATGGCGTAGGGCACGCCCATGAGCGAGAAGGCGATGCTGTAGGCCACGAGGGTAGCAATGGAAAGGAACAGCAGCGCGCGCACATAGCGCGAGAGCAGCACGTCGAGATCCTTGATGATGCCATCCCACAGCTTGCGGTTGGAACGGTTCATCCAGGACAGGATTTCATCGCGCATGGCCGGCGCTTCCTTGATGAGCAGGAAGCTGATCACCGGCACCAACACAAGATAAATCAGGTTGCTGGCCGCATGCATCACGCCCACCCCGAACTGCTTGGCCAGCGGCATGGCCTGGTCGGTGCCGTTGGCGAGCTGGTCGCGGATGAAGCCGAGGATGCGTGCGCGCAGCGGTTCGGCAAAGCCCGGCAGCGGGATCTTGGAGACCGCATCATTGGAACGCAGCAGCGCCGGCAGTTGCTCGGACAGGCGCAAGGCTTCCTCCTGGATGCGCGCGCCAAAGATGGTCGCCACCACCGCCACGATGCCGATGGCCAGCACGAACACCACCGCAATGGAGACCGCACGCGGCACCTTGGCCGGGCGCACGCGCTCGACCTGCTCCACCAGCGGATAGACCAGGTAACTGAAGAAGACGGCAAACACCAGCACCAGCACAGTGGCTGAAATGGTATAGGTGACATAGAGCAGCAATGCCACCAGGAAGACGGTCCAGACGATCCTGGCCACGCGGAAATCGAAACCCAGCATAAATGTTCATCCTTGGAAAAAGAGGACGCAGCACGCGTGCGCCACGGGCAACCCCAGCCCGCCAGCCCCTCGCCACCGAGGTGAAGAAACCCGGTGGACGCGTGCACTCAGTCGTCCTCAGTTGCACTCAGTACTTCACCTGGAGCGTGGCGGAGATGTCGTTTTCCAACCCCTTTCCGCGCTACGGCTGAGCTGCAAATGCACCTTATTTGATCCGCATCAGGTTTCCTATCAGCCAAATCCTTCTGGCTTTGTAGGAAAGCGTGAAAATACGTTCATGCAGCGCAACATGATGCTGAACAGGGCTGCGTCCTTGTGAAACCGGGAAGTTCACAAGACGCGATGTCGTCATGAAGAGACGTTAATAAGCGCCTTCACCCCTGTCAGTCTCTGAGCCTGCAGACGGCCCTCGCCCGCGCCTTGCGCGCCGGGCGCGCGTCATTCTCATCCGTGATAACTGTTATCAGCAAATACACAGGTGCGTGACATTGCGATGGGTCAAGCAATTGCTTTAAATTTCAGTAATTACTGAAATTTCAAAAGACTTCGACATGGAAAACAACGTACTCAGCCCGCTCATGCAGCGCTTCATCAGCCACTTCGGCGAGATGGGCAGCCGCTGGGGCATCAATCGCACCGTGGGCCAGATTTATGCCCTGCTCTACATCTGCGGGCGCGCGCTCAATGCTGACGAGATCGCCGAGTACCTCAGTTTTTCGCGCTCCAACGTGAGCATGGGATTGAAGGAATTGCAGTCCTGGCGGCTGGTGAAGCTGCTGCACAAACCCGGTGATCGCCGTGAATATTTCGAACCGCCCGGCGACATCTGGGACATCTTCAAGGTGCTGCTGGAGGAACGCCGCCGCCGCGAGATCGAGCCGACCCTCTCCATGCTGCGCGACGCCCTGCTGGAAGCGCCCGGCAGCAAGGACGACAAGGAAGTGCAAAAGCGCATGCGCGAGATGTATGAACTGATCGAACTCTCCAGTTCCTGGTTCGACGATGTGCAGCGTCTTTCACCGGAAACGCTGGTGTCGTTGATGAAGATGGGTTCCAAGGTCAAGAAGCTGCTGGACGTGCGCGACAAGTTCCGCGTCGGCGGCAGCAGCAACGAAAAGGAGTAATCCGCATGCAACTCGCCTCATCCTTGCGCAAACGCCCGTGGCGCTGGCCACGCCTGACCCAGCTGCCGCTGGGGGTGGAGATCACCCTGCTGCTGGTGGTCAAGATCGCCCTCATCACGGTGCTGGCCAAGACCTTCTTCGCCCATCCCGAAGCCAAGCACATGCAGATGCCGGTACAGCGGGTGGAGCAGCGCATGCTGTCTTTCACCACCCCGCAGCCAGCCACCGCACAACAGCAGTACCAGCACCAAGACCTGTCCGCCAAACAACAAACGGAGTAACACAAATGGTTCCCATCGATGAAGTCGTCTCGCTGTCACGGCTGCAGTTTGCCGTTACGGCGCTCTATCACTTCCTGTTCGTCCCCCTCACCCTGGGCTTGTCCTGGATCCTGGTCATCATGGAGTCGGTCTATGTCATGACCGGCAACCAGATCTACAAGGACATGACCCGCTTCTGGGGCAAGCTCTTCGGCATCAACTTCGCCATGGGCGTGGCCACCGGCATCACCCTGGAATTCCAGTTCGGTACCAACTGGTCCTATTACTCGCACTACGTGGGCGACATCTTCGGCACGCCCCTGGCCATCGAAGGGCTGATGGCCTTCTTCATGGAATCGACCTTCGTCGGCCTGTTCTTCTTCGGCTGGGACAAGCTCTCGCGCAAGCAGCACCTGGTGGTCACCGTGCTGGTGGCGCTGGGCTCGAACCTGTCGGCGCTGTGGATCCTGATCGCCAACGGCTGGATGAACAATCCGGTGGGCGCCGAATTCAACTTCGAGACCATGCGCATGGAGCTGGTCAGCATGACCGACGTGATCTTCAATCCGGTGGCGCAGGTGAAGTTCGTGCACACCGTGGCCGCCGGCTACGTGACGGCTTCCATGTTCGTGCTTGGCGTGTCGGCCTGGTATCTGCTGAAGGCCCGCGATACCGCCTTCGCGCTGCGCTCCTTCGCGGTGGCCGCTGGTTTCGGCCTGGCCGCGACGCTCTCGGTGATCGTGCTGGGCGACGAATCGGGCTATACCGCCGGTGAAGTCAACAAGGTCAAGCTGGCCGCCATCGAAGCCGAGTGGGATACCCACCCTGCCCCCGCCGGCCTGACCCTGTTCGGCCTGCCCAATGACAAGGAAGAGCGCACCGACTACGCGGTCAAGATTCCCTATGTGCTGGGCCTGATCGCCACCCGTTCGGCCGATACCCAGGTGCTGGGCATCAAGGACCTGAAGAAGGAACACGAAGCACGCATCCGCAACGGCATGCTGGCCTATGCGGCGCTGGCCAAGCTGAAGGCGGGCGACAAGTCCCCCGAAGCCCGCGCCGAATTCAACAAGCTCAAGAAGGACCTGGGCTACGGCCTGCTGCTGAAGAAGTACACCAACAACGTCGTCGATGCCACGCCTGAACAGATCAGCCTGGCGGTGAACGACACCATTCCCAAGGTCGCACCGCTGTTCTGGTCCTTCCGCGGCATGGTGGCGCTGGGCTTCCTGTTCCTGTTCATCTTCTCGGCCTCCTTCTGGTTCCTGGCCAAGAAGCAGCTGGCGCCGCAACGCTGGCTGCTGCGCCTGGCCGTGATCTCGATCCCGCTGCCGTGGATCGCTGCTGAACTCGGCTGGATCGTGGCCGAATATGGCCGCCAGCCCTGGACCATTGCCGGCATCCTGCCGACCCACCTGTCGGCCTCCTCGCTGCAGCCGGGCAGCCTCTACTTCAGCCTGGCCGGTTTCATCCTGTTCTATACCTTCCTGCTGGTGGTGGAGATGATCCTGATGGTGAAGTACGCACGCCTGGGCCCGAGCAGCCTGCACACCGGCCAGTACTACTGGGAAACCAAGGGCAAGGACAACGGCCCGGGCGATGTCCTGCCGCCGCCCCTGAACCCAGCTGCCCATGCCGGCAGCACTCACTAAGCCACCAGAGAAAATGAGGAAAGCAGAATGATCTTCGATTACGAAACACTCAAGCTGATCTGGTGGGCCTTCGTGGGCGTACTCATCATCGGCTTCGCCCTGACCGACGGCTTCGACTTCGGCGTGGGCATGATGCTGCCCTTCGCCGGCAAGAACGACACCGAGCGCCGCATCCTGATCAATTCCATCGGCCCCACCTGGGAGGGCAACCAGACCTGGTTCATCACCGCCGGCGGCGCCACCTTCGCGGCCTGGCCGCTGGTGTATGCGACGGCCTTCTCGGGCTTCTACATTGCCCTGATGGTCTTGCTGTTCTCGCTGTTCTTCCGTCCGGTGGGCTTCGACTACCGCAGCAAGGTGGCCGATCCGCGCTGGCGTAATGCCTGGGACTGGGGCCTGTTCATCGGTGGTTTCGTGCCGCCCCTGATCTGCGGCGTGGCCTTCGGCAACCTGCTGCTAGGTGTGCCCTTCCACTATGACGACACCATGCGGGTGGAATACACCGGCAGCTTCTTTGCCCTGTTGAATCCCTTCGGCCTGCTGGCTGGCCTCTTGTCGGTGGCCATGCTGCTGATGCACGGTGCGGCCTTCGCCTTCGTCAAGACCGACGCTGCCGTGGCTGAACGTTCGCGCAAGACCATCATCGGCGCCGCCCTGGTGACGGTGTTGCTGTTCATCGCCGGTGGCTTCTGGGTAGCCCAGATGCCGGGCTACCGCATCACCTCCATGCCCGACGCCAACAGCGCCTTCACCCCCCTGGCCAAGACGGTGGAAGTGGTCGCCGGTGCCTGGTTCGACAACTACGCCAAGTGGCCCGTGACCAAGCTGTTCCCGGTGCTGGGCGTAGCCGGTGCGGTGCTGGCAGCCTTGCTGGCGCTGGTGCGCAGTGCGCGCCTGGCCTTCATCGCCAGCGGGCTGTCGGTGACGGGCATCATCCTCACCGCCGGCATGTCGCTGTTCCCGTTCGTCATGCCCTCTTCGCTGGACGCCAAGAGCAGCCTGACCCTCTGGGATTCGGTCTCCAGCCACAAAACCCTGGGCCTGATGTTCTGGATGGTGCTGATCTTCCTGCCGCTCATCATCGTCTATACCGGCTGGGTCTATCGCGTGGTCAAGGGCAAGGTCACCGCCCGCGACATCCACGAGAACGAACACACGGCGTATTGATTACGCGCAATCGCAAACTGCAACGAGGAGAAGATCATGTGGTATTTCGCCTGGATACTCGGTATCGGCCTGGCTTTGGCCTTCGGCATCATCAACGTCATGTGGCTGGAAGCCAACTACGCCTTCGGCCGCCGCAAGGCCGAGGAAACCCACGAGCGCTTCGCCAGCGCCCGTGCGGCGGAAAAGCAGCGGCGCAACGGCAGATAGGCTCGGGGGATCGCATCCTCAAGTGATCACATGATCGAGTGATCGCAGGAGCAAGGCCGGCAGCGTCGCTGCCGGCCTTTTTTTCAACTTGCCTGGAGACCATCATGCCTGCCTCCCCTGCCTCGCACACCGAAGAAGTTGCGCCCGCACCGCGCCACTGGGCCTTGTTGCCAGGTGCCGGTTTTGCCGACAGTTACCGCATCCGCCTCACGCCGCAACTGGCCAAATTGAATACGACCGAGATCGCGGCCCGCATGATGGCGTCCCAGCCTGCCTGGGTCAGCGCATTGATCCGTTTGCGCGACCGCCTGATGGCACCGCTGGGCCTCAAGCAGGCCGGCGACCATGGCGGCGGGCCGGCCGGGTTTCCCTTGCTGCTGGCGGCGCCGGCCAGGGTCGTGATGGGAATGGATGACCGCCACCTGGATTTCCGGCTGTGCGTCGAAAAGTCGCCGGCCGCAACCAGCCAGGCGGCAGATGAAGAGCAGTGGCTTACCGTGACCACGGTAGTACGCACCAAACGTCTGCTGGGCAAGGCCTACCTCGCGGCGATCATGCCCTTCCATCGTTGCATCGCGCGCACCTTGCTGCTGGGCGTGCTGCGGGAGGAACGTCCGGCACTTTGATCCGCCTTCGGCAAATGAAAAAAAACGCCGCTGCGACCGGATGGACGCAGCGGCGTTTTCCTTCATGCTGACCGGCGCAGGCAGGAAGCACATCGGCTCCCGCCCGGCCTGCAGGCATTACACCAGGTTCAGGGTGACGTTGATGTTGTCACGGGTGGCGTTGGAGTACGGGCACACTTGGTGGGCCTTGTTCACCAGATCTTGCGCCACGGCCTGGTCGATGCCCGGCAGCGAGATGTTCAGTTCAGCTTCGATGCCGAAACCGCCCGGGATCTGGCCGATGCCGACCTTGCCGGTGATGCTGGCATCCGCAGGCAGGGCCACCTTGGCCTGGCCGGCGACGAACTTCAGCGCGCCCAGGAAGCAAGCCGAGTAACCGGCGGCGAACAGCTGTTCCGGGTTGGTGCCGTTACCACCGGCGCCGCCCAGTTCCTTGGGGGTCGACAGCTTGACGTCCAGGACGCCGTCGGAGGACTTGGCCGAACCTTCACGACCGCCAGTGGCGGTAGCGGTGGCGGTGTACAGGGCTTTTTCAATCTTGTTCGAAGGCATGGTATTTCCTTTCAAAGTTCAGGTTGTCGTCACCCTTGCGGGCTACGTTTGAGGGGTGTGATGCCGAAAGATTCGCTTTCGGTCAGCACTGGCTTGCCAATCTCTTGCTGCTTCACTTGCGGTCTTGCTGATATTGCTGATATTGCTGATGTTTCCGGTGCTGCGGTCTTCGCTACGGAGGCGTCAACGATATAAATAATTAACTATATTATTGCGCACAATTTAAAACACAAAGCTTGTTACATTTTTATTCATCTTCGGCATCGACCAGGCCCTTGCGGACCTGTTTCAGTTCCACCACCAGCGCCTTGATCTGATCCAGCCCCGGCAGCATGCAGCTCATCTGCTGCGGTATTGCCTTGGCCTTCTCACGCAGCGCGCGGCCGCCATCGCTCAGGCTCACGACCACCCGGCGCTCATCGCCCGCATCGCGGTTGCGGTGAAGCAAACCCATGCTTTCCATACGCTTGAGCAGCGGGGTCAGCGTACCAGAATCCAGGAAGAGGCGCGCTCCCAATTCGGAGACCGTGACGCCATCCTTTTCCCACAGCACCAGCATCACCAGGTATTGCGGATAGGTGATCTCCAGCGGGGCCAGGATCTTCTTGTAGGCCTTGGTCATGGCCAGCGATGCCGAATACATCGCAAAACACAGCTGGTTGTCGAGAAGCAGGGCTTCGTCGATCAGTGCGTCCGGGAGATTCGTTGTGTGCGTCTTGTCCATGTGCTGCATATTAAACTGCTCAAAATTGAATTGCAAGCTATTTAATTTGAAAAAATTTGTCGGTGTTGTTCATTTCGCTTCGTCGGTCCCCGCGGCAAGCCGGTATCATGCGGCCTGCACCCGTATTTTCCTGCATATCGATGAATTCCCACCCCAATCCCCTGCGCTCCCTGGACCTGTTCTGCAAGGTCGTCGACAACTATGGCGATATCGGCATCTGCTGGCGCCTGGCGCGGCAGCTGGCGCATGAGCACGGGCTCGCGGTGCGGCTGTGGGTAGATGACCTGGTGAGCTTCCGGCGCATCTGGCCGACGGTGGACACGCAAGCCGATACCCAAGAGCTCAGCGGTGTGACGATCCAGCACTGGCGCGGCCAGGACGGTCAGTTCGCGCCGGACGATGTGGCCGATATCGTCATTGAATTCTTCGGCTGCGAGATCCCGCCCGGCTATGTGGAAGCCATGGCGCAGCGATCGCCCAGGCCCGTCTGGTTCAACCTGGAAGGCTTGTCGGCCGAACCCTGGGTCGAAGGCTGCCACACCCTGCCCTCCCCGCATCGCTCGCTGAAGCTGACCAAGTATTTCTTCTTCCCCGGCTTCAATGAACGAACCGGCGGGCTCAGCTTCGAAGCCGACCTGCAAGCCCGGCGGCAGGCCTTCCTGGCCCACAATGAAGGCCCGGCTTTCCTGGCCGGGCTGGGCGTGACTGCGGCCGAAGCGCAGGCCTGCAAGGTCTCGCTGTTCTGCTACGACTACGCCCCGATTGCCGAATTGTTTGCGGCCTGGCAAGCCTCGCCCCTCCCGGTCACCTGCCTGGTGCCGGAAGGCGTGGGCCGCGCGGCGGTCGAGACCTTCCTGGGCGCACCGATGCGCGCCGGCACCGTGGCCACGCAGGGCGCACTGACGGTACGTGTGCTGCCCTTCGTGGCGCAGACCGATTACGACTGCTTGCTGTGGAGCTGCGACCTCAATTTCGTGCGCGGTGAAGATTCCTTCGCACGCGCCCAATGGGCCGGCCGCCCCTTCGTCTGGAACATCTATCACCAGGACAAGAACCTGCACCACACCAAGCTCAACGCCTTCCTGAAGATTTACGACCCGGCCACGCCCGCCGCGACCGACCTCAACCGGGCCTGGAACAGCGCTTATCCGGGCGAGCTCGACTGGCAGGCAACATGGCAGACGCTGCAGGCTGAGCTGCCGGCATTGTCGGGCCAAGCTGAACAATGGGTAAAGAAGCTGTTGGCAAATGGCGACTGGATGGACAATTTGCTCGGGTTCGCCCGCCGGCTCGCCCTGGAAGAGTGGAAGAGCGCGGAAAATGGGTTAAAATAGCGGGCTACCGTTTTAACGCAGTTTGGAATTCAATCGTACGTGGGCTTGCGGTGAAGTTTTAGAAGTTTTACCAGTGGGCTACTGACAGTTTGAAAAAACCTACTTTTCACGACACATCGCTATGAAATTTGCAAAAGAAATCCGCGTCGGCAACATCATTATGGTCGACAGCAAGCCCATGATCGTCCTGCGCTCGGACGTCAACGGTTCTTCCCGTACCGGCTTCACCTACAAGTGGAAGATGAAGAACCTGCTGACCAACAGCCCGCAAGAAAGCGTCTTCCGTGGCGACGACAAGTTCGACGTCGTGGTGCTGGACAAGAAGCCGGTGACCTATTCGTACTTCGCTGACCCGCTGTTCGTCTTCATGGACGAAGAGTACAACCAGTACGAAATCGAAGGCGAGAACATGGGCGACGCCATCGGTTACCTGAAGGACGGCATGCAATGCGAAGCTGTCTTCTACGACGGCAAGGCCATCTCGGTCGAAATGCCGACCACCATCGTGCGCAAGGTTGCCTACTCGGAACCGGCCGTCAAGGGCAACACTTCGGGCAACGTCCTGAAGGAAGCCAAGATCGAAAACGCCATCGAAGCCAACCAGATCACCGTGATGGTGCCGCTGTTCGTGAGCCAGGATGACGACATCGAAATCGACACCCGCACCAACGAGTACAAGAAGGTCGTGCGCGGCTGATCGTTAGCCGATGCCAATAAAAAAACGCTGCCTGGTGCAGCGTTTTTTTATGCCTGTTTTACGGGAAAAAGATGAACCCTGAAGCTCATCCCCCTTCCCTCACCCGCGCCAGGTCCCGCGCCGCCGCCTGTCCTTCCGCGCTGGCCCAGAAGGCCTTGTCGGCCGCCTGCAGGCGCAGGGCCGACTGCTCCATATGGCGCAAGGCCGCTGCCCGCGCAGCCTCGGCATTGCCATCATTGATCGCTTGTGCCAGCGCCGCATGTTCGGCGCGCACCTGCTGCACGAACTCGTTGCTGCGCGCTTCGTTCATGCGCGACACACGGATGGCGGCGTGCAGGAACTGGCTCAGGAACTGTACCAGCGAGGTATAAAGCGGGTTGTGCGAGGCATTGGAGATGGCAGCATGGAAGGCGAAATCCTCCTGCACGCCATCGCGCCCCGCTGCTGCTGCCGCATCGATGGCCTGCAAGGCCTGCTGGATCGCCAGGTTCTGCGCGCGCGTGCGGCGCTGTGCCGCCAGGGCGGCCATTTCTCCTTCCACCCCGCGCCGCAGCTCGATCACCCGCAGTACTGCCTGGATGGAGTCGCGGCCATCATCCACATTCAGGTCCAGCCGGAAGGGCGTGGCCTGCGTCACCGGCAGCACCACCGTGCCACTGCCCCGGCGCGAACCGACCAGCCCCTCGGACTTCAAGCGCGAAATGGCTTCGCGGATCACCGTGCGGCTCACCGAAAATCGTTCGGTCAACTCCATCTCCGAAGGCAAGCGTGCATCCGGGGCGAATTCCCCGCTGCGGATCTGCTGTGCCAGTACGCTGGTGACATGGTCGGCCAGCGTGGTCTTGCCGCGCGCAGCAGCGGCCATGGTGGCGAGCGCCGACGCCTGCGGCCTGGAGGAGGAGGAAGTCTTCATGGCGCGCATGATACCGCGCAGGCATGGGCTTTTGTGACTTCCGCTTCATATTCTCAAAGTTGTATTACAACTTCCGCTATAATGCGCTGCGCGGGTTTCGCTCAAGCGTTCCTATCCCCCTATTGCGACGACAGATCACGAGGAGAACATATGCATATCGTCATTACCGGCGGCGCCGGCTTCCTGGGCAGCCGACTGGCGCGCCAGCTGCTGCAGCGCGGCACCCTGACCGGCCGCGACGGCCAGCCGCAAGAGATCAAGCGCATCACCCTGCTGGACGTGGTTCCGGCCCAGGGTTTCACTGATCCGCGCATCGAAGCCGTCACCGGCGACATCGCCGACGCTGCCGTGATCGAGCGCGTCATCACGCCCGAGACGCAATCCATCTTCCACCTGGCCGCCATCGTCAGCGGCCACGCCGAGGCCGATTTCGACCTGGGCATGAAGATCAACTTCGACGCCACCCGCGTCATCCTGGAGCGCGCCCGTGCCCTGGGTACCAAGCCACGCGTGGTCTTCACCAGTTCAGTGGCGGTGTTCGGCGGCGAACTGCCGGCCGTGGTCCCCGACAACACCCTGCTGATGCCGCAAAGCTCCTACGGTGCGCAAAAGGTCATGGGCGAACTGCTGGTGCAGGATTATTCGCGCAAGGGCTTCATCGACGGCCGTGCGCTGCGCATGCCGACCATTTCGGTGCGCCCGGGCGCGCCCAACAAGGCGGCCTCCAGCTTCGCCTCGGGCATCATCCGCGAACCGCTCAATGGCCAGCCCTCGGTCTGCCCGGTCACGCCCGATACCCGCATGTGGCTGATGTCGCCGCGCCAGGCCATCGCCAACCTGATCCACGGCCATGAAATCAATGGCGCTGACCTGGGCCTGGCCCGCTTCCTCTCCATCGACGGCCTGTGCGTGACCGTCAAGGACATGGTCGAGGCCCTGGAACAAGTCGCCGGCAAGGAAGTGGTGCAGTTGATCGAATGGAAGGAAGACGAAGCCATCAAACGCATCGTCAATTCCTGGCCCGGTGCCTTCGAAGCCAAGCGCGCCAAGGCGCTGGGCTTTACGGCCGATGCCAGTTTCGCCGACATCATCCGCGCTCACATCGAGGATGAAGTGAAGAAATAAGCTGTACATCAGCACGCAGAAAAACGAAGGGACAGCCCCGCAAGAGGCTGTCCCTTTTTGCTGCCTGGGTGATACGGATTTACTGCGCCTTGCCCAGCATGTTGAAGATGCTGGAGAAGTCCAGCTTGCCTGCCCCGTTCATGCTGTGGATGTCGTACAGGTTACGTGCCGTCGAACCCAGCGGAATGGCGCAGTTGGTGGCCAGCGCATTCTCCACGGCCAGCCCCAGGTCCTTGAGCATCAAATCCACACCGAAGCCGCCCGCATACCCCTTGGAGGCCGGCGCCGTTTCCATCACGCCGGGGCAAGGGTTGTAGACCTCCAGCGTCCAGTTGCGGCCCGAGCTCTTGGACATGATTTCCGACAGCACCTTGGGATCCATGCCATTGGCCATGCCCAGGCGGATCGCCTCCGACGTCCCGATCATGAGGATGCCCAGCAGCATGTTGTTGCAGACTTTGACGGTCTGGCCGCTGCCACTTTCACCTGCGTGATAGATTGCTTTCCCCATCTTCTGCAGATAAGGCTGGGCGGCTTCGAAAGCCTCCTTGCTGCCGCCCACCATGAAGGTCAGCGTGCCTGCCGTCGCCCCGTTGGTGCCCCCGGAAACGGGCGCATCCAGCATCTCGAAGCCGCGCGCCTTGGCCGCTGCCGCCACCTTGCGCGCCGCTTCCGGAGCAATGGTGGAACAATCGATCAAGAGCGCGCCCGGCTTGGCCGAGGCCAGCACCCCGGCCTCGCCCAGGTAGAGCGACTCCACATGGCGGCTGGCCGGCAGCATGGTGATGACCACGTCGGCCTTGGCCACGGCCGCCATGGAGTCGGCTTCGGTCTTGCCGCCGACTTCCACCAGCTTGTCCACGCTGGCCTTGACCAGGTCATGCCCGCTGACCGAAAAACCGGCCTTGACCAGGTTCTGCGCCATCGGCAATCCCATATTGCCCAGGCCGATGAAGACGATGTTGGCGCTCATGCTGCTCTCCTTACTTCAGGGTGATGGTGGTGTTGACCTGGCCGGCTTCTTCATCGGGCGCGTACCAGCGGGCGGTGACGGTCTTGGTCTGGGTCCAGAAGGTCACGGCCTGCTTGCCGTTGGGACCGAGGTCGCCCAGCTTGGAAGCGCGCGAACCGGTGAAGCTGAAGTAGGCCACCGGCACGGGAATGGGCACGTTGATGCCGACCTGGCCGACGTCGATCTCGTTCTGGAACTTGCGCGCCGCATAGCCCGAGCTGGTGAAGATGGAAGTACCGTTGCCGTTCGGGTTGGCGTTGATGAAGGCAATGGCTTCATCGAGCGTGTCCAGTTCGACGATGCACATGGCCGGGCCAAAGATTTCCTGGGCGTAGATGTCCATCTCGGGCTTCACGCCAGTGAAGACGGTCGGTCCCACGAAGTTGCCGTTCTCGCTGCCGGCCACCTTGCAATTGCGGCCATCCAGCAGCAGCTTGGCGCCCTGCTCCACGCCGCTGGCGATGAGGCGTTCGACCCGTTCCTTGGCCGCCTTGGACACCAGCGGGCCGACATCGGCCTTGCGGTCGGTGCCCGGGCCAACCTTCATGGCCTTGGAGCGTTCGACGATCTCGGGAATCCATTCGCGCGTCTGGCCCACCAGCACCACCACCGAATTGGCCATGCAGCGCTGGCCGGCCGCACCGAAGGCCGCACCCAGCAGGTTGTTGATGGCCTGATCCTTGGGGGCGTCGGGCAAGACGATGCAGTGGTTCTTGGCACCCATCATGCACTGGGCGCGCTTGCCGGCTTCGCTGGCGCGGCGATAGATATGGGTGCCGACATGGGTGGAACCGATGAAGGACACTGCCTTGATATCGGGATGGTCGCAGATCATGTTGGCCACGTCCGGGCCGCCATGCACCACGTTCAACACGCCCGGCGGCAGACCAGCCTGGTTGGCCAGCTCGACCAGGAACAGCGAGGAAGTCGGGTCCTGCTCGGAGGGCTTCAACACGAAGGTATTGCCGCAGGCCACGGCGATGGGGAACATGAAGCAAGGCAGCATCACCGGGAAGTTGAAGGCGGTGATGCCCGCCCCCACGCCCAGCGGCTGGTAGAGCGTATAAACGTCCACGCCGCCGGCGACGTTCTCGGCCAGTTCGCCCAGTTGCAGCGAGGTGATGGAGCAGGCATGTTCCACCACTTCCAGGCCGCGCATGACTTCGCCTTCGGCGTCCGGCAGGGTCTTGCCGTGTTCACGGGTGATCATTTCGGCCAGCGGCGCAATGTTCTCGCGCAGCAGTTGCTGGAACTTCAGCATGATGCGCATGCGCTGCGCCAGTGAAGTATTGCGCCAGGTCTTGAAGGTGTCCTTGGCGTTGGCCACGGCCCGGTCGACTTCTTCCTTGGTTGCGAAAGGCACGCGGGCCACCACTTCCTGGGTGGCCGGGTTCAGGACGTCGCGCCACTCCTTGGAAGTGGACTGCACCTTTTCACCGTTGAGGTACAGGGGAACGTTGGGGATGTTGGCTTGGCTCATTGCAATTTCCATTGTGAAGAGGTGAACAGGATGGGGAGAGCAAGGCCGGGAGCAGCTCCCGGCCACAGGCATTACTGCTTGACCAGCGGGCAGGCCGCGTCCATCGGACGGAAGGCCTGCTGGGCCGGGATCACCGACAGCAGCTTCAGGTAATCCCACGGGGCCTTGGACTCGGCCGGGGTCTTGACCTGGTACAGGTACATGTCATGGATCACGCGACCATCCGGACGGATGGAGGCGTTGCGCATGACGGCATCCGAAATCGGGATGTCACGCATCTTCTGCGCCACGACCTTCCAGTCCGAGGTCTTGGCGGCCGCCCGCGCCTTCAGGAACTGGTAGACGCTGGAATAGACACCGGCCTGCACCATGGTTGGTTTGATGTTCTTGAACTGCGCTTCGAAGCGCTTGGAGAAGGCGCGGGTCTGCTCGTCGTAATCCCAGTAGAAGCCATCGGTATAGACCAGGCCTTGCGCAGCCTCCAGCCCGAGCGCATGCACATCCGACAGGAACACCAGCAGCGCCACCAGGCGCTGGTCCTTGCCGCCGATGGCAAAGGAACGGGCCTGCTTGATGGCGTTGACCACATCGGTGCCGCCATTGGCCAGCCCGATCACCTGGGCCTTGGAGGCCTGCGCCTGCAGCAGGAAGGACGAGAAGTCAGACGCATTGAGCGGATGGCGCACCGAACCCACCACCGTGCCGCCATTGGCCTTGACCACATCGGAGGCATCCTTCTCCAGCGAATGGCCGAAGGCGTAGTCCACCGTCACGAAGTACCAGGACTTGTTGCCCAGCTTGGTCAGCGCCGCTGCGGCACCGGCCGCTTGCGAGTAGGTGTCGAACATCCAGTGGAAACCGTTGGTGGCGCATTCAGCCGTGGTCAGCGCACCAGTGGCCGGGCCGCTGTACATGGCGATGCCGCCCTTTTCCTTGACCAGCTTCTGCACCGCCAGGGCCACCGAGGAATTGGTGAGATCGGCGATGGCCTCGACCTTGTCGCGGTCCAGCCATTCACGGGCGCGGGTCACGCCGACGTCGGGCTTGTTCTGGTTGTCGGCCGAGAGAATCTCGATCTTCATGCCCTTGCACTCATTCTTGAGGCAGTCTTCCACCGCCATTTTGGCGGCCACTACCGAACCCTGGCCGCCCATGGCCGAGTAGGGGCCGGACATGTCGGTGAGCACCCCGATCTTGACCGTGTTGGCATCCTGGGCGCGAGCGGGCATAGCCGTCATGGCGGTGGTGGCCAGCGACACCGTACAGGCCACGGCCGCAGCCGTGAGGGAACGGCTGAAAGCGTTCTTGGACATCTTGTCTCCTTGATCTTGTGATTGTTGTCGGACCTGCCCGCGTTCTTGGACGCCGGGTCTTGCCGTTGTCTCCTGCCGTCTGCCGCCCCTGGCCTCTGTCTTCCCGGGCGGCATCACGGCCCCGCTATTCTGCATGTGCGTATTTATCGATACAATAACCACAAAGACAAAACGCTTTTGCATTGATGCACATTGGCGGCGATGCAACCATGGAGACCACATGCTGGACTGGGACAACCTCAGGATCTTTCTCGAACTCACCCGCAGCCAGGGCCTGGTGGATGCCGCCAAGAAGCTGGGCATCGACCACTCCACCGTCTCGCGCCGCATGAAGCGCTTCGAGGAGCAGGTCGGCAGCCAGCTCTTCGACCGCAACAACCACGGCTACAAGCTCACCGCCGACGGCTACCGGCTGGTGGAATATGCCGAGCAGGTCGAAAGCACCCTCTATGCCGCCACCGAAGAACTGGGCGGACACAACAGCAAGCTCTCCGGCCAGGTGCGGCTGGGCGCGACCGAAGGCTTCGGCACCTTCGTGCTGGCGCCGCACATCGCGCATTTCTGCGCCCGCAATCCCCACATCACGGTGGACATGCTGCCGATGCCGCGCTTCGTGAATCTGTCCAAGCATGAGGCCGACATCAGCGTGTCGATCGAACGGCCGCTGTCGGGTAATTACGTGGTCACAAAACTGTCCGACTATGTCCTGAAGCTTTATGCTTCACGTGACTACCTGACCAGGCACGCGCCGATTCACACCATGGATGACCTGGCGCAACATAACTTCATCGGCTATATCGATGATCTGGTCTTCAGTGAAGAATTGCGCTACAAGGATACGGTGGCACCCGACGCTTTCCGGGCTTTCCGCAGCACCAGCGTGGTGGCGCAATACACGGCGGCCTGCGCCGGCCAGGCGCTGGCGATCCTGCCCTGCTTCCTGGCGCAGCGGTCCGACGAGCTGGTGCCGGTGCTGCCCGAACAGATCGCCATCACCCGCACCTTCTGGCTGGTGGCTTCCAGCGAGCAGCGCCATGTGGCGCGGGTATCGGCCCTGTGGAGCTACCTGCGCGACTGCGTGGAGCTCAACCGCGACTTCCTGATGGGACAGTCGCGCCGGATGCGCTGGCTGGAGTGAATCCTGCCCAAGCCAGCCCGCAACAAGGTGTGTTTCAACCCGGCCGCCCGGTCCCTCCCCGCGCCGGCGGCCTTATCCCAAGGAGATGACGATGGCTGCAAAGAAAATCCTGCTCTTGACCGGTGATTTCGCCGAGGATTATGAAACCATGGTGCCCTTCCAGGCCCTGCAGATGGTCGGCCACACGGTGCACGCGGTCTGTCCCGGCAAGAAAGCAGGCGACAAGATCAAAACCGCCATCCACGACTTCGAAGGCGACCAGACCTATACCGAGAAGCCCGGCCACCAGTTCGCCCTCAACGCCAGCTTCAACGATGTCAGCGCGGCAGGCTATGACGCGCTGGTAGTGGCCGGTGGCCGCGCACCGGAATACCTGCGCCTGAACCCCAAGGTGATCGAGCTGGTGCAAGCCTTCGCCAAGGCTGACAAGCCGATCGCCGCCGTTTGCCACGGTCCGCAGGTGCTGGCTGCGGCGGGCGTGCTGGAAGGCAAGAAGGTCTCGGCCTATCCGGCTTGCGCGCCGGAGGTGAAGCTGGCCGGCGGGCAATTCGCCGATATCGCCGTGGATGCCGCCATCACCGACGGCAAGCTGGTCACGGCCCCGGCTTGGCCGGCACATCCGGCGTGGCTGGCGCAGTTCCTGCAGGTGCTGGGCACGCGCATCGAACTGTAAGGACTGGACCCTCAGGCGGGGAGCGGCTTGCAGGGCCATGGCTCCCCGCGCAAACGCGCTGGTTTTGCTTGTTTCTTCATTTCCCTTTCGCAGTTTCCCCTCTTTTTTTCCACCCGATCCACAATATGCCCTGAGAACAACCGTCTTCAGGGCATGCAGCCCATTTCCACCCTCTCCCCGATGAGCGACCAGGACCGCGAGATCACCGCCACCGTCATGCGCGAACGCAGCCGGCTGGGCGGCTTCATTCGCCGCCGGGTAGCTGACGCCGGCGAGGCCGAAGACATCCTGCAGGAAGTGTTTTATGAGTTCGTCCAGGCCTACCGCCTGCCGGAACCCATCGAGCAGGTCAGCGCCTGGCTGTTCCGGGTGGCGCGCAACCGCATCATCGACCGCTTCCGCAAGAAGAAGGAAGAACCCTTGCCCGAGGCGCACGACATCGAGCAAGTCGAGGGTGGCGAGGGTGGTGAAGACAGCTGGCGGCTGGACCTGGTGCTGCCGGCCAGCGATGGCGGTCCGGAAGCGGCCTATGCGCGTGCGGCGCTGATCGAGGCCTTGCAGGCGGCACTGGACGAATTGCCGCCAGCGCAGCGCGAGGTCTTCATCGCCCACGAACTCGATGGGCTCAGTTTCAAGGAAATGGCTGCTGCCAGTGGCACCAGCTTGAATACCCTGCTGGCGCGCAAGCGCTATGCAGTCCTGCATCTGCGCGAGCGCTTGCAGGCGGTTTATGACGAATTGGAGATGTAATGGATCAGAACGACATGCCTCAAAATCCCCCCACCCCGGCGCGCCGCGATCGTGGCTTCCGTGGCGGGCGTGATCCGCGCCGCTGGGGCGTGAAACTCCTGCTGTGCCTGCTGTGCGTGCCGGTGCTGGGCGTGGTGGTGATGCTGCTGTGGAACTGGGTGATGCCGCCGATCTTCCCGGGCGTAGCCGAGATCGGCTTCTGGCGGGCGCTGGGATTGCTGGTGCTGTGCCGGGTGCTGTTCGGCGGTTTTCGCGGGCGGCATGGCGGCTGGCATGAGAAGCGCCGCTTCATGCAGGCACGCTGGGAAGCGATGACGCCCGAGGAACGCGAACGCTGCCAGCGCCGCGGCCGCCTGTTCTGCCGCGAAGAGCGCAAGTGAAGGAAAATGGCTTCCCGGGTTGAACCCGATCAGCCCAGGGCCGAGGGCTGGGGTGCGATGTTCCAGTCGCGCTCCTGCAAGCCAATCGAGGTGAAGGGATCGACCAAGGTGCCGGCCACCATCCGCGCCAACATGTGCGGTGCAGGCGGCACCACCGACAAGCGCGCCGCCAATTGGTCGCGCACCCAAGGCAAGCACACCGAATCGGACTGGTAGAACGGCGTGAACATCGCCGACATCGCCTGGAAGGTCCGCACGTGGCGGCGGCGCGAAGCGGCATAGCGGGGCAGCGCTTGTTGCAGCGTATCGGACTGCTGCAGGGCGTGAATCAGCGCCCGTGCATCGAGCAAGGCCATGTTGGCCCCCTGCCCCAGCTGCGGGCTGGTGGAGTGGGCGGCATCGCCTATGATGGCCAGCCGCTGGCCATACGGCGAAGGCAGGGTGTGATGGCCGTAACGCGCCAGCGTCATCTGCTCGAAGCCATCGATCTGGGCCAGATAGGGTTCACACTCCGGCCACAGCGCATGAATTCCCTCCTTCCATGCTTGCAGCCCCCGTTGCTTGAGCTGCTCCACCTGGTCCGGCTTGGTACTCCAGAAGAAGGCCACCATGGGATCATCCTGCTGCCTCGGGCGGCCGATGGGCAGCACCCCGATCATGGTGCTGGCGCGACGATAGCGCTGCACCAGCGAATTCGCACCGAACGACAGGCCAGGCCGGGCGCGCAAGGAAACCCAGAAGGCTCCATAGGGCAGGCGCTTCGGCTCGCAGGTATTGAGCGCGTGGCGGCGCAGCAGCGAACGGGCACCACTGGCATCGATGACCAGATCGAAGGGACCGATGCGGCGGCCATCCGCAGTGCTCAGGCTGGCACCTGCGCTGCCCTGTTCCAGGCCGTTGATCTCATGGCCGGTTTCAGCTTCGATCCCCTCCCGCTGCGCCGCTTCCTGCAGGACGCCGAACAGGGCCGCACGATGGACCGCTATGCCATAGCGTCCTCCGCGTACGGCGTCATACCGCACATCCAGCACCGTCTTGCCGCTGAGGGCGTCCGCTCCGTAGAGGCGGTCGATGCGCTGGCCCAGCGCGGCGATGCGCGAGAACAGACCCAGGTCTTCCAGTACTGTCAGTCCGGTGGGCTGCAGGATCAGGCCGGAACCGACTGGCGCGGCCGTGACGAAGCGTTCCAGCAAGGTAACGCGGTGGCCGGCGCGCTTGAGATAGAGCGCCATGGCCAATCCGGCCGGACCGGCACCGGCGATGGCTACGTGCATGGATTTCATGTTTATCCTGCTGAAGAGGAAGCGCGTGTCCAGGCCGGGGCGTCTTTTTCGAGGAAGGCGCGCAGGCCCTCCCGCCCTTCCGGGGAGGCGCGCAGGTCGGCGATGACGCCGGCCGTATATTCCGCCAGTTCAGGCGTGACCTGCAGCGGATTGGCGACCTGTACCAGTTGCTTGGCGGCGCGCATGGCCTGTGGTCCATTGGCCAGCAAGGTATCGATCACTTGCAGCACCTTGGCATCCAGTTCCTGGGCCAGCACCACTTCATGCACCAGGCCAATGGCGGCGGCACGGATGGCCGAGAAACGCTCGCCAGAGACGAAGAAGCGGCGCGCCTGCGATACGCCCATCTTGGCGATCACGTACGGGCTGATGGCGGCCGGAGCCAGGCCCAGCTTGACTTCGGAAAGTGCAAAGAAGGCCGCCTCGGAAGCCACCACGATGTCGCAGCACGAGACCAGGCCGACACCGCCACCCATCACTGCGCCTTGGACCTTGGCCACCGTCGGTGCCGGGAAGCTGTTGAGGGTTTCCATCAGCAGTGCCAGCTTGCGGGCATCGCGCAGATTGTCCTCGCGCGAGGCGTCGGCCATGCGGCGCATCCAGGCCAGGTCGGCACCGGCGGAGAAGGACTTGCCGGTGGAGGCCAGCAGCAGGACGCGGGTGCGCTTGTCGTCACGCGCCTCGTTGATGAGGTCGATCAGGTGGGCGATCAGTTGATCGTCGAAGGCATTGTGGACATCAGGGCGGTTGAGGGTCAGCGTGGCCAGGCCACGAGGGTCGATGTCGAGATGGGCGGCTGCGGTCATGAAGGCTCCTGCGGTGAGGTTTGCCGGGAGGATAGCGCAAAATGCCGGGGGAAAATGTTACTTGAGAGACAAATGCACTAGGTGCCAGCAGACAAAAAAGCCCGCTTGCGCGGGCTTTCGGTTGGCTGGGGTGGCTTGGATTGCGTTCTGTGCGCGCTCAGTCGTAGGCTAACGCTCGCTGCGCGAGCGAGGGATTCGCCCACGTGCCGCGGGCCCGGTTTCGCTTGCAAGCGAAACCTTTCGAATCCCCCCGCGATGTGCTCAAGCACATCGCTAGGTGCCACCAAACAAAAAAGCCCGCTTGCGCGGGCTTTCAGCTGGCTGGGGTGGCTTGGATTGCGTTCCGTGCGCGCTCAGTCGTAGGCTAACGCTCGCTGCGCGAGCGAGGGATTCGCCCACGTGCCGCGGGCCCGGTTTCGCTTGCAAGCGAAACCCTTCGAATCCCCCCCGCGATGTGCTCAAGCACATCGCTAGGGGCCACCAAATAAAAAAGCCCGCTTGCGCGGGCTTTTTTATTTGGCGTCCCCTGGGGGATTCGAACCCCCGTACTCACCGTGAAAGGGTGATGTCCTAGGCCTCTAGACGAAGGGGACAAAACGGTTACAACTACAACATTCCTCGAATCAGCTCTTCCGCCAATTCACCCCACATTTCCATGCGGGTCGCTGGTGGAGGTAAGCGGGATCGAACCGCTGACCTCTTGCATGCCATGCAAGCGCTCTCCCAGCTGAGCTATACCCCCTGCGAAAGGAAAAGTCCCAAACTACAGACTATCCAACCTCAAGGTAGCCTGATCAATCAGACTACTTCAACTTTCCAACAATCCGGCGGCAACCGGACTGCCTCACAACCTGGCGTCCCCTGGGGGATTCGAACCCCCGTACTCACCGTGAAAGGGTGATGTCCTAGGCCTCTAGACGAAGGGGACACTGTACCGCTACATACCTGCGCTGCCTGCTGGGTGACAGCGCAGATATCGAAATCTGGCGTCCCCTGGGGGATTCGAACCCCCGTACTCACCGTGAAAGGGTGATGTCCTAGGCCTCTAGACGAAGGGGACAAGCAGGTACTTCACATTACTTCTTACTTCTACACTTCAAGCTTCGCCTGAAATATCACCGCCAAACATCTGCGGGTCGCTGGTGGAGGTAAGCGGGATCGAACCGCTGACCTCTTGCATGCCATGCAAGCGCTCTCCCAGCTGAGCTATACCCCCGTTGCGAAGAAGCGAGATTATGCAATACCTCTTTTCAAAAGACAACAGATTTTTGAAAAATAATTTCTTTTTTTCAAAGATATGCCGCCAAACGTGCCTCTACAGCCTCACGGCCAAACAATTGCAGCACGGCGTCAATGGCCGGCGTCTGCAATTGCCCCGCCACGATCAACCGCAACGGCATCGCCAGCTGCGGCATCTTGATGCCGTGCGCAGCCAGCACTTCCTTGATCATCGGCGCAATCGCTTCCTTGCTCCACTCCACCGTCGCCACGCGCTGGGCAAAGTCAGCCAGCGCCGGCTTGATCGCCTCGGTAATGTGCTGGGCCACCAGGGCCGCATCCGGGGCCGGCTGGCGATAGAACATCAGCGCCGCAGCCGCAATCTCGTTGACGGTATTGGCACGATCCTTCAGCAGAGCAATCACGGCCGCCAGATCAGGCGCGCCCTCGAACACCGCACTCTGCGCCTGCAGCAACGGACGGACCAGATCCGCCAGGCGAGCGTTGTCGGCCAGCTTGATGTAATGGTTGTTGAGCCAGTTCAGCTTTTCCGGATTGAATTGCGCCGGGGCCTTGGTCAGGTGATCCAGGTCGAACCATTCGCAGAACTGCTGCATCGAGAAAATCTCGTCGTCACCATGGCTCCAGCCCAGGCGCGCCAGATAGTTCAGCATGGCCTCAGGCAGATAGCCCTGGGCCGGGTAATCCATTACGCTCACCGCACCGTGGCGCTTGGACAGCTTTTCGCCATCCGCACCCAGGATCATCGGCACGTGGCCATACTCGGGCAGCGTGCCGCCCAGGGCCTTGAGGATATTGATCTGGCGCGGCGTGTTGTTCACATGGTCATCGCCACGGATGACGTGGGTGATCTTCATGTCCCAGTCATCCACCACAACACAGAAGTTGTAGGTCGGCGTACCGTCCGGACGAGCAATCACCAGGTCATCCAGCTCACGGTTGGAGATGGTGATGGGGCCCTTGACCACATCATTCCAGCTGACTTCCCCGTCTTGCGGATTCTTGAAACGCACCACCGGCTTGCGGCCTTCCGGGATCGCCGGCAAGGTCTTGCCCGGCTCGGGACGCCAGGTGCCGTCGTAGCGCGGCTTCTCGCCGGCCGCACGCTGGCGCTCGCGCATGGCTTCCACTTCTTCCGGGGTGCAGTAGCAATAGTAGGCCGTGCCCTGCTCCAGCATCTGGCCGATCACTTCGCGATAGCGATCCATGCGCTTCATCTGGTAGAACGGACCTTCGTCATGCTCCAGCCCCAGCCACTGCATGCCCTCGATGATGGCCTGCACCGCTTCCGGGGTGGAACGCTCGACGTCGGTATCTTCGATGCGCAGCACGAACGTGCCGCCGAAGCGACGGGCGTAGGCCCAGGAGAACAGCGCCGTGCGGGCGCCGCCCAGGTGCAGGTAGCCAGTGGGACTGGGAGCGAAACGGGTACGAACTTGAGTGGCAGTCATGATAGCGAGTAAAAATCAGGCCGGTCCTGGAATGCCAGGGCCGGCCATCGGTCAAGCAAAGGAATTCGGAAAGGCGTCATTTTAACGCCTTTGCAGGGCGGCACGCCATGCCGGCGGCCCGCCCCGGGGCGCACATCAGTCGTTCTGCACCACGATGCTGGGGAACTTGCTGGTCATGTCGCGCGCCTTCTCGGCCACCTTCACGGCCACCTTGCGGGCGATGGCTTTGTAGATCTCGGCCACCTTGCCGTCCGGATCGGCCACCACGGTGGGCTTGCCGGAATCGGTCTGCTGGCGGATCTCCATGGTCAGCGGCAAGGCCCCCAGGAAGTCCACGCCGAAGTCCGCACACATCTTCTCGCCACCGCCCACGCCGAAAATGGGCTCGGCATGGCCGCAGTTGGAACAGACGTGCATGCTCATGTTTTCCACGATCCCCAGGATGGGGATGCCAACCTTCTCGAACATGCGCAAACCCTTGCGGGCATCCAGCAGAGCGATGTCCTGCGGGGTGGTGACGATGACCGCACCGGTGACCGGCACCTTTTGCGACAAGGTCAGCTGCACATCGCCAGTGCCCGGCGGCATGTCGACGATCAGGTAATCCAGGTCGCGCCAGTTGGTCTGGTCCAGCAGTTGCTGCAGGGCTTGCGTGACGATGGGGCCGCGCCAGACCATGGGCTCGTCCGGATCGATCATGAAACCGATGGACGAGACCTGCAGGCCGTGGTTTTCCAGCGGCTCCATGGTCTTGCCATCCTTGGTCTCGGGCTGGCCGGAGATGCCCATCATCATGGGCTGCGAAGGGCCATAGATATCGGCATCCAGGATACCCACGCGCGCGCCCTCGGCCGACAGCGCCAGCGCCAGGTTGACCGCCGTGGTGGACTTGCCCACCCCGCCCTTGCCCGAGGCCACGGCGATGATGTTCTTGACGTTGCTCTTGAGCTTGATGCCGCGCTGCACCGCGTGCGCCACGATCTTGAAGTAGACGTTGGCCTCGACTGCGGTCACGCCCGGCAGCTTGCCCAGCGCCTCTTCAACCAGCTGGCGGATAGGTGCAATCTGGCTGGCCGCCGGATAGCCCAGCTCCACATCCAGCAGCACGCGGCCAGCCTCGACGCGGATGTTGCGGGCTTCCTTGCCACGGATCATGTCCTTGCCGGTATTGGGGTCGATCACCTGCAACAGGGCCGCCTTGATCTCTTCCACGGTAATGCTCATTGGTTCTCCTTGCTCAGAACCCGCAAGTCTAAACCAATCGCGCCAGGCCCGCCCTGTGCGGCAATCAAACCACCCTTGCACTAAGCTTCACTTTGATTGCAATGGAGCAACTACTGCGCCCAAGGCCCTGTGGCTGATAGAATGCCCCTCTTTCATGGCAGTTTTCTTGCAGCTTTCTTGCTTTTTCGGCGCGCACGCGCCTTAACCTACTTGCATCGTCCGTATCGCCAATGAGCACTTCCGCACCTCGCCAACTCTTCGTCACGACCGCACTCCCCTACGCCAACGGCGCTTTCCACATCGGCCACATCATGGAATACATCCAGGCCGATATCTGGGTCCGGTTCCAGCGAATGCAGGGCAATGAGGTGCACTTCGTCGGTGCCGACGACGCCCACGGCGCGCCCATCATGATCGCCGCCGAAAAGGCCAACATCACGCCGCAGCAGTTCGTGGCCAACATCGCCGCCGGCCGCAAGCAGTACCTGGATGGCTTCCACATCGCCTTCGACAACTGGAGCTCCACCGACAGCCCCGAGAACCATGAACTGTCCCAGGAGATCTACCGCGCCCTGCGCGACGAGGCCAAGCTGATCTCCACCAAGACCATCGACCAGTTCTACGATCCGGTGAAGAACATGTTCCTGCCGGACCGCTACATCAAGGGCGAATGCCCCAAGTGCGGTACCAAGGACCAGTACGGCGACTCCTGCGAGAACTGCAGCGCGGTCTATTCCCCGACCGACCTGAAGAATCCTTACTCGACCCTCTCGGGCGCCACGCCCGTGATGAAGTCGTCTGAACATTTCTTCTTCAAGCTGTCGGATCCGAAGTGCGTGGCCTTCCTGCGCGAATGGGCGCTGGACAGCAACCGCCTGCAACCGGAAGTGGCCAACAAGGCCCGCGAATGGCTGGACGGCGAAGGCGGCCTGGGCGACTGGGACATCAGCCGCGATGCGCCCTACTTCGGCATCGAGATTCCGGACGCACCGGGCAAGTACTTCTACGTCTGGCTGGACGCGCCCATCGGCTACCTGGCTTCGCTGAAGAATTACTTCGTCAAGACCGGCCGCGACTTCGATGCCTTCATGGCCAATGACAAGACCGAGCAGTATCACTTCATCGGCAAGGACATCACCTACTTCCACACCCTGTTCTGGCCCGCCATGCTCAAGTTCGCCGGCCGCAAGACGCCGACCAACGTGTTCGCGCACGGCTTCATTACGGTCAGCGGCGAGAAGATGTCCAAGTCGCGCGGCACCGGCATCTCGCCGCTGCGCTACCTGGATATCGGCATGAATCCGGAATGGCTGCGCTACTACATCGCCGCCAAGTTGAACGCGAAGGTGGAAGACGTGGACTTCAACCCGGACGACTTCGTCGCCCGCGTCAACGCCGACCTGATCGGCAAGTACGTCAACATCGCCAGCCGCGCTGCCGGCTTCATCGCCAAGCGCTTCGAAGGCCGCGTCTCCACCCAGTGGGCGACTGCCGATGACGCATTCCTGGCCAAGCTGCGCGGCGTGGCCGAGGAGATCCGCAGCCTCTACGAGCAGCGCGAATACGGCAAGGCCCTGCGCCTGGTGATGGAACAAGCCGACGCCATCAATGCCTACGTGGACGCCAACAAGCCTTGGGAACTGGCCAAGGACAGCAGCAAGGATGCGCAATTGCACGAAGTCTGCAGCCGCCTGCTCGAAGCCTTCCGCATCCTGACCGTCTACCTGAAGCCGGTGCTGCCGCAACTGGCTGCCCAGGTGGAAGCCTTCCTGCAGGTCCAGCCCTTCCAGTGGAACGATGTGGCCGTGCCGCTGGCCGATGGCCACGTCATCAATGCCTATTCGCACCTGATGCAGCGCGTCGATCCCAAGATGCTCGATGCCCTGTTCGAAGCGCCGGAAGCGCCTGCGGCCACACCCGCAGCGGCAGAAAGCGCCATCGAAGAACTGGCGCCGGAAATCTCCATCGATGACTTCGCCAAGGTCGACCTGCGCATCGCCAAGATCGTCAACTGCGAAGCCGTGGAAGGCTCCACCAAGCTGCTGCGCCTGACCTTGGACGCCGGTGAAGGCCGTACCCGCAATGTCTTCTCGGGCATCGCCTCGGCCTACAAGCCGGAAGAACTGGTCGGCAAGCTGACCGTGATGGTGGCCAACCTGGCGCCGCGCAAGATGAAGTTCGGTGTCTCCGAAGGCATGGTGCTGGCCGCCTCCGCCAAGGACGAGAAGGCCAATCCGGGCATCTACGTGCTCAACCCCTGGCCGGGTGCCGAGCCGGGCATGCGCGTGCGCTAAGGCCATCGCTGTCGTTTGCCTGTGCAGGAGGAAAGAACGTCATGAACCTGGTGATACGCGAAGCCACCTCGGAAGATGCCAGCCTGATCGCCGAACTGACCCGTCACAGCTGGGCCAACAAGGTTGCGCCCAGTTCTTCGGGCCACCGCGAAGCACCCGACCATGTGCAGGAAGACCTGCAGCATGGGGGCGCCTTCATCCTGCTCAGTGGCGAGACGCCTGCCGGTTCGGTGCGCTGGCTGCCCCTGGACACCGAAAGCGATGTCTGGGAAATCCTCCGCATGGGCATCGCCCCGGCGTTCCGGGGTGAACGCCTGTCCCAGCACCTGATGGAAGCCCTGATCCATCGTGCCCAGTCAGCCGATGTGCGCGAATTGCGGCTGGCGGTACGCACCGATCAGGTGCAGCTGGTGGACCTGTATGCCGCCTTCGGCTTCGAGATCGCGCCGGAACTGGAATACACCCGCGCCAATCCGCAGGAAGCCCCGCCCATCGTGATGCGGCGCGTGATGCGGCACTGATGTTTCTCCTCCTGTGATCCCCCTTGAAAGCGACGCCTGGTGCGTCGCTTTTCTTTTGCCTCCCCGCCACCTCGGCAAATTGGAACGTTTGTTCATCAAGCGGTAACAATCGCTCGCTACCATCGTGAAAACGTTGTCAGGAGGCCAAGCCGGCCTGGCCTGCCGGGGGGCAGTCCAAGGGCATGCGCCATCAGTTCACATTCACAGGTAAGCACAATAACAATGGCCCAAGGGGATAGACAGGAAACTGCCTACATGGCGGTGCGCGTAGCGCGGCTCTACTACTTCCAGAACATGACCACCGCCGCGATTGCCGACGAAATCGGTACTTCGCGCGCGACCGTCTCGCGCCTGCTGTCCTTTGCACTGGACCGTGGCCTGGTGGAAATCCGCGTGCACGATCCGCAGCAGGTCTCCGGCAGCCTGGAAGCGGCCATCGCCCATCACTATCGGCTGCGGTCGATCCAGGTCGTTCCGGTGGCGGCCGCCGCCACCGACAAGGAAACCCTGCAGCGGGTCACCTGCCACGCCGCCGCCTACGTCAATTCCCTGGTCACGCCGGGCACCGTCATCGGCCTGGCCTGGGGCACTACCGTGGCACAGATCGCCGACCAACTGCTGCCGCGCCACGTGCATGACGTGGACGTGGTCGCCTTGAATGGTTCCGGCAGCGGTGCCAGCTTCATCAACAGCTTCAGCGAATCCATCGTCTCGCGCTTTGCGCAGAACTATGGTGCACGCGCCCATCACCTGCCGGTGCCGGCCTTCTTCGACTATCCCGAAACGCGCACGGCGCTGTGGCGAGAAAAGAGCATCAAGGCCATCCGCGACCTGCAGGAACGCGCCTCCATCCTGCTGTTCTCCATCGGGGCCGAGGCCACCGGCAGCTATATCCATACCGCCGGCTATCTGGGTGAAGAAGAACGCCAGATCCTGCGCGACGAAGGCCTGGTCGGCGACATCGCCACCGTCTTCTTCCGCGCCGACGGCTCCTGGCGCGATGTGGCCTTCAATGCCCGCAACAGCGGCCCGGACATGGCGTGCTTTGCGCGCGCCGCGCATTCGCTGTGCGTGGTCTCCGGCACCGGCAAGCTGCCGGGCCTCAAGGCCGCACTGCGCGGCGGCTTCATCAACGAACTGATCATCGACGAACCGAGCGCGCGCCTGCTGGTGGAGCAGATCCGCAGCGGCGCGGCGGCGTGATCGCATCTCCACGAGGAAACCAGCATGGCAGCCATCTCCTTGCAGGGCGTCTGCAAGCACTGGGGTCAAGCCCAGGCGGTGAGCAACATCGATTTCGAGGTCAAGTCGGGGCAGTTCACCGTCCTGCTGGGGCCTTCCGGCTGCGGCAAGTCGACCACCCTGCGCCTGATCGCAGGACTGGACAAACCCACTTCCGGCAGCATCCACATCGGCGGCCGCGATGTCACGCAACTGCCCCCGGCCCAGCGCCAGATTTCCATGGTGTTCCAGTCGTATGCGCTGTTCCCGCACCTGAGCGTGCGCGACAACATTCTCTTCGGCGTGCGCGTGCGCAAGGAGCCGCGTGCAGGCCATGCGTCGCGCCTGAAACGCGTGGCCGACATTCTCGGCCTGTCGCACCTGCTGGAGCGCCGCCCGGCACAGCTCTCCGGCGGCCAGCAGCAGCGCGTGGCGCTGGGCCGCGCCATCATTGCCGATGCGCCGGTCTGCCTGATGGATGAACCGCTCTCCAACCTCGATGCGCAGCTGCGCCAGGAAATGCGGCGCGAGATCCGCGCCCTGCAGCAGCAGCTCAACATGACCATGGTCTACGTCACCCACGACCAGACCGAAGCCATGAGCATGGCCGACCAGGTGATCCTGCTGCGTGAAGGCCGCATCGAACAGGACGCAGCGCCCGCCGATCTCTACGCCCAGCCGGCCACAGCCTTTGCCGCCCGCTTCATCGGCACGCCGCCGATGAACCTGCTGCCCCTGCAAGCGCATGCGCAAGGCCTGGCCATTGCCGGTAGCAACGTGGTGTTGCAGGAGCCCGGCCAGACACCCCTGCAACTCGGGCTGCGCCCCGAACACATCCGCCTGGCAGCGGCCAGCGAGGCCACCGCGCCCGCCTTGGTGGAGACGGTCGAATACTTCGGTGCCGACACCATCATCGGCGCCCGCATCGGCAACGCCTCGCTGCTGGTGCGCGCGCCGGGGCAACACCAGTTCAACCCGGGCGAAACGGTTCACCTGGCCTGGGACGCCCGCGACCAGTATTTCTTCGACCAGGAGAGCGGCCTGCGCCGCTCCTGATCCCCACGACGATTTCCGCAGCAAGCCAACCTTCCACCTCATGGAGATGCATCATGCGTAGAACCTTCCTCAAGTCCCTGGCCGCCCTGGCCGTCTCGGCCACCTTCTGTGCACCGGTACTGGCCGCCAATCCGGTCGAGATCAGCTTCTATTACCCGGTCGCCGTGGGCGGTGCGGTCACCAAGACCATCGACAGCATGGTGGCCGATTTCGAGAAGGCCAACCCGGACATCAAGGTCAAGGCCATCTATGCCGGCACCTACCAGGAAAGCATCGTCAAGGCACTGACCGCCTTCAAGGGCGGCACCCCGCCGACCCTGGCCGTGCTGCTCTCGACCGACCTCTTCACCCTGATCGACGAGAACGCCATCGTCCCCATCGACAGCCTGGCCAGCAGCGCCGAAGACAAGAAGTGGATCGACGGCTTCTACAAGGGTTTCATGGAAAACAGCCAGACCGAAGGCAAGACCTGGGGCATTCCCTTCCAGCGCTCGACCATCGTGATGTACTACAACAAGAACCTGTTCAAGGAAGCCGGCCTGAACCCCGACAAGGCCCCCGCCAACTGGACCGAGATGGTGGAAGCCGCCAAGAAGCTGACCAAGCGCGATGCCGCCGGCAACGTCAGCCAGTGGGGTGTGAAGATTCCTTCCACCGGCTTCGGCTACTGGATGTTCCAGGCCATGACCGCTTCCAATGACACGATCCTCATGAACAGCGCCGGCACCAAGACCTACTTCGACAAGCCGGGCGCCGTGCAGGCCCTGCAGCACTGGGTCGACCTGACCACCAAAGACAAGGTGATGCCGGCCGGCTCCATCGAGTGGGGCACCACACCCAAGGACTTCCTGGAGCAGAAGGCTGCCATGGTCTGGACCACCACCGGCAACCTGACCAACATCCGCACCAACGCCAGCTTCCCCTTCGGCGTGGGCATGCTGCCGGGCATCAAGCACCCTGGCAGCCCCACCGGCGGCGGCAACTTCTACGTCTTCAACAAGACCTCGCCGGCCGAGCAGCAGGCCGCCATGAAGTTCATCCGCTTCGCCACCGAACCGGCGCGCGCGGCGCAGTGGTCCATTGCCACCGGCTATGTGGCCCCGCGCCAGGATGCCTGGGATACCCCGGAAATGAAGAAATATTTGCAGGACGTCCCGGCCGCCGACGTGGCGCGCGAGCAGATGAAGTATGGCGTGGCTGAACTGTCCACCCACGACAACCAGCGCGTAACCAAGGCCCTGAACGACAACCTGCAGGCAGCGCTGTCCGGCACCAAAACACCGGAGGCCGCCCTGAAGGATGCCCAGCGCGAAGCCGAGCGCATCCTGCGCGCCTACGGCCGCTAAGCGCGGTCCGTTGCACAAGGCCTGCCGATGAAACGCCTGCCCTCCTCCGTGCTGCCCTGGCTGCTGCTGTCACCGGCCATGGTGCTGCTGATCGCCTTCACGCACTATCCGGCGCTGGCCACGCTCTGGCACAGCTTCTTCTCCACGCCCAAGGGAGGCCGCCCGTCGGTCTTCGTCGGGCTGGAGAATTACCGGCTGATGGCGGAGGACCCGGTGTTCTGGCAGGCCCTGTGCAACAACCTCTGGTTCGCCCTCGGCACCATCCCGCTGGCCATCGCCCTGGCCATCCTGATGGCGCTGTGGGTCAACGAGAAACTGGCCGGGCGCGGTGTGCTGCGCCTGGCCTATTTCACGCCGACGGTGCTGCCGATGATCGCGGTGGCCAATATCTGGCTGTTCTTCTATACCCCGCAATACGGCCTGCTGGAACAGATCACCGGTGCGCTGGGCCTGCCCTCGCACAACTGGCTGGGCAATCCGCAAACCGTGCTGGGTGCGCTGATGGTGGTGGCGGTGTGGAAGGAAGCGGGATTCTTCATGATCTTCTACCTGGCCGCCCTGCAGCAGATCTCGCCGGTGCTGGCCGAAGCCGCCGCACTTGAAGGGGCATCGCGCTGGCAATACTTCTGGCGCGTGCAGTTCCCGCTGCTCATGCCCACCACGCTGTTCGTGCTGATCAATGCGCTCATCAATGCCTTCCGCCTGGTGGATCACATCGTGGTAATGACCAAGGGCGGGCCGGACAATGCCAGCTCCCTGCTGCTGTACTACATCTATGAAGTTGGCTTCGCCTTCTGGGATTCTTCCTACGCCGCAGCCCTGACGGTAGTGCTGCTGGCCCTGCTGGGACTGATTGCGCTGGTGAAGTTTCGTGTACTTGACCGCAGGACCCACTACCAATGATCGCGCCTACCTCACCCTTCGCTGAGCGCCATCGCGCGCTGGAAACCGTCTCTGCCTGGGTGCTGGCGCTGCTGTGGCTGCTGCCGCTGCTGTATGCGCTGTGGACGGCCTTCCATCCGGCCGCCTACGCCACCCGCTTCGTGCCGGATGCACCGCTGACGCTGCAAAATTTTGCCAACGCCTGGCATGCCGCGCCGTTTCCGCGCTATTTCCTCAACACCTTCCTGCTGGTGACGATGATCCTGGCGGCGCAGCTGGTGCTGGCCACGCTGGCCGCCTATGCGTTTGCCCGATTCACTTTTCGGGGCAGCAATGTGATGTTCATGCTGGTACTGCTGCAACTGATGGTGATGCCCGACATCCTGATCGTGGAGAACTACCAGACCATGAACCTGCTGGGCCTGCGCGACACCATCCTCTCGATTGGCCTGCCCTACTTCGCCTCGGCGTTCGGCATCTTCCTGCTGCGCCAGACCTTCAAGACGGTGCCGCGCGAGCTGGATGAAGCGGCAACCGTGGAAGGCGCCTCGGCCTGGCAGATCCTGATGCAGGTCTATGTGCCGCTGGCCAAGCCGATCTATATCGCCTTCGGGCTGGTCTCGGTCAGTACCCACTGGAACAACTTCCTGTGGCCGCTGATCGTGACCAATTCGGTGGAATCGCGCCCGCTGACGGTGGGGCTGCAGGTGTTCTCCTCCACCGACCAGGGGGTGGACTGGTCCATCATCACGGCGGCCACGCTGATGACTTCTGCGCCTTTGCTGCTGGCGTTCCTGCTGTTCCAGCGGCAGTTCGTGCAGTCGTTCATGCGGGCGGGGATACGCTGAACCCGCAGGGGTTCAGTGGCCCGAGATTTCCGAAATCGAGGTGCGCACGACCTGCTTGGTGGTGATGTCGAAATGCACGTTGAAAAGCCGGTCCTCGTGCACGTAGTGATACTTCCAGTCCCACACTTCCTCATTCTTGCGGGTGAACTGCACCACGGTGCGCGGCCGGCCGAATTCGCGGCGGATCTGCTCGGTACTCATGCCGGGACGAATGGTGTCGAAATGTTCCTGCGTCAGCACCTGCGTGTAATCGATCAAGGTGCCGGAAGCACCGATACGGAACATCCAGGTCCGGATGCCTTCCGGTCCCTTGGGGTATTCCAGGGTTTTGGCCCCGCCACCGTCTTCCCAGACGGTATCGGGCTGGCCCATCACGGCGCGCACGTCGGCTTCGCTGGAAACACCCTTTTGCAGCTTGTCCAAACCGAACTCCTCAATGGGATTGCCGTTGCGGTCGCAGCCAAACATGGCCAAAGCAGCCAGCAAAGCGCCGAAATGACCGGCGTGGCGACGCAGGCGGGTGAAGATGGGTTCACGCATAGGTAATTGATTATCCCTGATGAAGACAAGGTAAAATACGGCTTCTGTGTAACATTTGGCCTGAAAATATCATGCTCTTCGGAAAAAAGACCACCTACGTATCTGAAATCACCCAGTTCATCGACGAACTGAAGACGAAGAACCCGAAGCTGGAAGAGTCCCAACGCGCCGGCCGCGCCCTGCTGTGGGACAAGGAACCGCTGGACCTGGACAAGTCCGCCCGTGACAAGGCTTCGCGCGTGGCCCAGCAGCCCTACGTCTACCAGAGCCACTAAGCTGTTCGCATGACGGTTCAAGCAGGTGGCCTGGACCCCGCCGGCCAGCCCGGCGCGGAACCCAGCGCCGACGCCATCGACATCACCCCCGCAGGCCAGCAGGACACCACGCCCGACGTGATCGACGGCGTGGCATTGGCACGCCTGTACGGCGAACCGCTGTTCCAGCTGCCCAATGACCTCTACATCCCGCCGGATGCGCTGGAAGTCTTCCTGGAAGCCTTCCAGGGTCCGCTGGACCTGCTGCTGTACCTGATCCGCAAGCAGAACTTCAACATCCTCGACATTCCGCTGGCGCAAGTCACCGCGCAATACCTGGAATACGTCGAGCAGATCCGCAAGCAGAACCTGGAACTGGCTGCCGAGTACCTGCTGATGGCCGCCATGCTCATCGAAATCAAGTCGCGCATGCTGCTGCCGGCCAAGAAGGCCGAGCCCGGCGAGGAGCCGGAAGATCCGCGCGCCGAGCTGGTGCGCCGCCTGCTGGAATATGAACAGATCAAGCTGGCCGCCCAGGAACTGGACCAGCTGCCGCAGGTCGGCCGCGACTACGTGCGCACCCAGGTCCACATCGAGCAGACCGTGGTCACGCGCTGGCCCGAGGTCGACATCGACGACCTCAAAGCGGTCTGGGCCGATATCCTCAAACGCGCCAAACTGACCCAGCATCACCACATCAGCCGCGAAGAACTGTCCGTGCGCGAGCACATGACGGGCATCTTGCGGCGTTTGCAGTCGGCGCGTTTCGTCGAGTTCTCGGACCTCTTCGATCCTTCGCGCGGGGTACCGGTGGTAGTGGTCAACTTCATCGCCCTGCTTGAGCTGGCCAAGGAAACGCTCATCGAAATCACCCAGGCCGAAGCCTTCGCGCCCATCTATGTCAGACTGTCGTACTCGCCCAGCTGAGCGGGCGCAGCCGACCGGCAACCGGGGCCGGACTGCGCAGGCTTGAGCGACAAGCCACGCGACGGTCCGCCCGTAACCAGAGAATCCGCATGAAAATCATTTCCTCCATCGAAGAACTCCGCGACCACCTGCGCGGCCAGTTGCGCACCGCCTTCGTGGCGACCATGGGCAACCTGCACGAAGGCCATCTGTCCCTGATGCGCCTGGCGCGTACCCACGGCGACCCGGTGGTGGCCTCGATCTTCGTGAACCGCCTGCAGTTCGGCCCCAACGAGGACTTCGACAAGTATCCCCGCACCTTCCAGGCCGATGTCGAAAAGCTGGAGAAGGAAGGCGTCTATGTCCTCTTCGCCCCCACCGAAAAGGACATGTACCCGGAACCGCAGGAATACCGCGTGCAGCCGCCCAATGACCTGGGCAACATCCTGGAGGGTGAATTCCGTCCCGGCTTCTTCACCGGGGTCTCCACCGTGGTGATGAAATTGTTTTCCTGCGTGCAGCCGCGCGTGGCCGTGTTCGGCAAAAAGGACTACCAGCAGCTCATGATTGTGCGCAACATGGCGCGCCAGTTCGCCCTGCCGACCGAAATCGTCGGTGCCGAAACCTACCGCGCCGACGACGGCCTGGCCCTGTCCTCGCGCAACGGCTACCTGTCGGCTGAAGAACGCGCCGAAGCGCCGCTGCTCTACAAGGTGCTCAACGATGTGGCCAATGAAGTGCGCGGCGGCCAGCACAACGTTGCCCTGGTCGAGCAACTGGCCATGGAACGCCTGGCCGGCCGTGGCTGGAAGCCAGATTATGTGGCCGTGCGCAAGCGCATCGACCTGCAGCCGCCGACGGCCGCCGACATGGAACAAGGCGCGCCGCTGGTCGTGCTGTCGGCCGCCAAGCTGGGTGCCACGCGCCTGATCGACAACCTGGAAATCTGATCCATGCGTGCGCTGGCGGCCTGGCTGCTCTCCCTCACCGGATGGCTGGCGGCCGGCGCAGCCCACGCCGGCATCACCGTCCAGGATGACCTGGGACAGAACGTCACCCTGCCCCAGCCGGCGCGCCGCATCGTCAGCCTGGCACCACATGTCACCGAACTGTTGTACGCGGCCGGCGCCGGCGAGCAGATCGTCGGTGCCAGCAATCACAGCGACTATCCCCCGCAAGCTGCCCGCCTGCCCAACCTGGGCGGCTACAACGCGCTCGACCTGGAGCGCATCGCCAGCCTCAAGCCCGATCTGGTCGTGGCCTGGCACAGCGGCAACAAACCCCTGCAACTGGCGCGCCTGCGCAGCCTGGGCATTCCCGTCTTCGAGAGCCAGCCGGCCGATTTCGGCATGATCGCTACGTCGCTGGAACGACTGGGCCAGCTGGCCGGCACCGAGGCCACTGCACAAGCGACGGCGGCCGCCTTCCGTGCGCGCTGGCAGCAGCTGGAAGCGCAGTATCGCGGCCGTGCCCCGGTGAGCGTGTTCTATCAGATCTGGAGCCAGCCGCTGATGACGCTCAACGGAGCGCACATGGTGTCGTCCGTGCTGCGCCTGTGCGGCGGGCGCAACATCTTTGCCGACCTGCCGCAACTGGCGCCCACGGTCAGCGTGGAAGCCGTCGTGGCGGCCGATCCGCAGGTGATCCTGACGGCCGGCGACGCGCGCGACCAGCCGCTGGAGCGCTGGAAGCAATTCCCGCGCTTGCGCGCAGTACGCCAGGCACAGCTCTACACGGTCAATGCGGATTGGCTCAACCGCGCCGGCCCCCGGGTGCTGGAGGCTGCGCAAGAAGTCTGCGGCAAGCTGGAGCAGGCACGCCTTGCGGCGCCAGCGCCCTGAGCCCTGCACCGGCACTCATCGGGTCTTGACGAAAAAAATCCCTCCGCAAGGGAGGGATTTCAAGACCCGCAAACCTGCAGGCAAAGCTTAGAACTTGTACTTCACACCAGCCGAGTACAGATTCATCTTGTTTTCACTTTCGCCACCCAGCTTTTCGAAGCGGGTGTAGCCGACGTTGATGCCGACGTTCTGTGCCACGGCGAATTCATAGCCCAGGCCGAACAGGTAACCGGTACCGGTCACCGAACCGCTGCTGTTGCCGGCCGGCTGGTTCAACGACACGGAGACCTTGGAATGGGTTGCACCCGCCTTCAGGTACAGGCCCGGGACGAATTCGGTGAACTTGTAGATCAAGGACAGATCGGCACCCTTGACGTCAGCCTTGACGTTGTAGCGCACGGTACCGGTGCGGTTGGTGCCGTCTTGCTTGAAATCGTCGGTAGCGAAGTAGCCCAGTTCAACAGCGAAGTTCTTGTTGATCTGATATCCAACCAGTGCGCGCAGGGCAGCGGCTTCATTGGTTTCGGAGGTCTTCACGCCATTGGTCGGGGTGGCGATGGCGCTGATGGAGGCGATGCCGCCTTCCAGGCCGATGTACACGCCGCTGTCGACGGTCTGTGCAGCCACCGAACCGGCGGCCATCATTGCTGCGATTGCTGCGACTGCTGCTGCGATATTCTTTTTCATTCCTGATTTCCCTAAATAATTGTCAGAACTTCGTCAGGGTTTTCCCCGGGGGAAATTATATCGGGAGATGAGAATACGTAAATATCAGTAAAGAGATTGCGGGTGACTTTTTCAGATTTTTTGTTGAAATACAACATATTGCCGTACGAGAATATGAATCAGTTTGCAACCGTTGCGTCTTTGCGCCGCCGCTACCTCGCCACGAAGACCACCCCATGCTGGCTGGCGAGCAGATCAAACCGGCAGCCGAAGGCCGCGGCCAGGAAGGCCGGCTGCATCACGGTGTCCACGCTGCCGGCCCGGGCATCCGTGCCATCAAGCAGCAGAATGTGAGAGGCAAAGCGCCGTGCCAGATTAATGTCATGACAACTCGCCACCACCGCCTTGCCCTGCTGTGCCAGGCCTTGCAGCAACTGCATGACTTGCAACTGCGCGGCGATGTCCTGGTGGGAGGTCGGTTCGTCCAGCAGATAGATCTCCGGCGACTGCACCAGCAAGGTCGCCAGCGCCACGCGTTGACGCTCCCCGCCTGAGAGGCGCAGCACATCCTGGGCGCCGAGATGGGCCAGGCCGACCTGCTCCAGCGCTTCCCGCGCCAGGCTGAGGTTGGCGCCGGGGCCACCCCAACCATCGCCGTGGGCGAAGCGGCCCGCCATGACGGCGTCCAGCACCGGCAGGGAAAACGCATCCTGCTGGTGCTGCAGTACCAGCCCGCGCTGCAGCGCCAGCTGCAATGGCGAGAAGGCCGACAAGGCTTGCCCCTGCAGCAGCACTTCACCCTCAAACGGATGCAAACCGGCCACCGAGTGCAACAGGGTGCTCTTGCCAATGCCATTGCGCCCGAGCACGCACCAGAATTCTCCGGCCTGCACACGCCAATCCAAACCTTGCAGAAGCGCCCGCGACCCGGCACGCACAGTCAGCTGGCGCGCCTGCAAGAGCACAGGAGGAGTGGGCATCACGGGCGGCTCCTCGCCAGCAGCCACAGGAACAGAGGCACCCCCACCAGCGCCGTGACCACGCCCACCGGCAGCTGGACAGGCGCCACCACCGTGCGCGCCAGCAAGTCGGCCAGGGCCAGCATCGCCCCGCCTGCCAGCACGCACGCCGGCAGCAGCAGGCGCTGGTCATTGCCCAGCAGCAGCCGCAGGCCGTGCGGCACCACCAGCCCGACGAAGCCGATGGTCCCCGCCATGGCCACCGCGCAGGCAGTACAAGCCGCCGCCACGCACAGCAGCATCACCCGCAGCCCCCGCACCGGCACGCCCAGCAATTGCGCAAAAGCGTCGCCGCGCGCGAGCAAGTTCAGCGAAGGCGCGTGGCGCCAGCTCCACAGCAGCGCCAGCAACAGCACCAGCGCTGCCAACGGCAGCAGGCGCGCATCATCGAGGTCGCCAATGAGCCAGAACACCATGCCGCGCAACTGCGCATCCGGTGCGATCGACAAGGCCAGGGAAATGACGGCGCCAAACCCTGCGGCCAGCATCACTCCGGTCAACAGCAGGCGCTGGCTGGAGAGCAAGGGCGACACCGCCAAATGCCGCAGCGAGGAACGCACCAGCCCGAACAGCAGCAGCATCGCCAGACCCGCGCCCAGCAAGGCCCCGGGCGCAGTGACGGCCTGCACCGGCCAGCCCAGCCGCAGGGCTGCCAACATGGCCAGCAAGGCTCCTGCCGCCGAGCCGCCCGACAAGCCCAATACGTAGGGATCGGCCAGCGGATTGCGCAACAGCACCTGCATCAGCGCCCCCGACAAGGCCAGCGCGCCGCCCACCGCAAAGGCGGTCAGCGCGCGCGGCACGCGCAACGACAGCAGCAGCGCCACATTGTCGGCCGAAGCCGAAGGACGCAAACAGCCCGTACTGCCGCACAGCACTGCCGCCGACAAGGCCAGCAGGGACAGCAGCAGCAAGGCGCACAGCACGGGCAGGTAACGTCGCATCGGTGGCAGGGTCAGGTCAGCATCAGAAGTCGTAGCGGGCGGTGAATTTTACTGCCCGTCCGTCCTCCGGGTAGATACCGGAGACCGACCCGCCGCTGCAGTCATAGGCCTGCGAGTAATACTTCCGATCAGCCAGGTTGGTGCCGGTGACGGCAAATTCCCAGGCGCTCACCCGCACCGCATAGCGGGCATCGAACGTCGTGAAGGACGGCATGCGCGCGCAGGTGTTGGCAAAGTCGTTGCCCATGCGCTGGCGGTCCACCCAGCGCGCGCCGATGTCGGCGCTTTGCTGTCCGGACTTCCAGTTCAGGCGGGTCGACAGCGTATTGGCCGGCACCAGCGCCAGTTGCTTGCCGCTGTTGTCGCCCTGGTCGAAACGGGCGTCGATGTGCTGGTAGGTGGCATTCCAGGCGAGCGTCTCAGTCAGCTGCACGCGCCCTTCCAGCTCCACGCCCTGGTGACGGGTCGGGGCCAGGTTGCTGTTGGCGCCGAAGCCGCCGTTGGCGGTGGGGTCGTAATACAGCTCGTCGCGTACGCGATGGCGGAACCAGCGCAGCGTCACCTGGCGCGCCGTATTGCCCAGGGTCGCACCCAGTTCGAGGTCATGCGAAACCTGAGGTTTCAGGACCGCGCCGCTGGGCAAGGCCGTAAAGCCGTTCTCGTCGGCGGTGGCCAGGCGATAGCTCTGGCCGGTCTTGACGAAGCCGCGCAGCAGCGGCAGCGGCGCATAGCTGGCCTGCAAGTCCCAGGCGTTGACCGCACTGCTGCGGCCATAGGCACCGGAAACGCTCTGCTGGGTGAACTGTTCGCGGCGCACACCGCCGGCAAGGCGGGCATTGCGGTCGAACTCGATTTCATCGCGCAGGTACAGCGCCTTCGAATGCTGGGAGGCATCGCTGTTGCCATAGCTGGCATTGGTGGCCGAACTCCATTCGGCCAGGTCCACGCCGGCAATGGCCTCGTTCTTCCACCGGCCGCTGTCGAGCACGTGGCGCAGGCGCGGCGAGAACTGGGTGGTGCGGATATTGGCTTGCGCGGTGGAAGCGCTGCTCACATAGGTAGAGCGCGAGATCTTCTCACGATGCGACAGCTCGGCCGCCACGTCGAAGGCACCAAAGCGGCGCTCCAGGAAGGCCGTGATGCTGTCGTTGTCATAGGAGCCATGGTCCAGCGGCTTGCTGGTCTGGCGCGCATTGGCCTCATATTGCGCTTGCGTCAGGCTGCCTGGCAGGCCGAAATCAGAGCGCGCGAGATTGGCGCGCAAGCCGAAACGCCAGTCGCTGGCGAACCATTGCACGGTGGTACTGAGGTTTTCCTGGTTGGACTTGCTGTTGTCGCGCCAGTTGTCGGCATGCGACCTGGCATAGCTGGCGTCGATGGACATGTTGTCCCAGCCGCGCGAAACCGCTGCCCGCCCGGCGCGCTGGCCGTTGCTGCCGACTTCGCCAACCAGGGTGCCGCGCACCGCATTGGCCTGCGGACGCCGCGTGATGATCTGGATCGTGCCGCCCGTGGCGCCGCTGCCGTAAAGCACGCTGCTGCCGCCGCGCACGATCTCAATGCGTTCAATGGTCTCGATGGGGATCGCCGACAGCAGCGGCGTGGCCAGTTCATTCTCTGAAATGCGCACGCCATCGACCAGCACTACCATGTTCTGATCGCCGTTGGTGCCAAAGCCGCGCAGGTCCAGCGGGAAGTCGCGCGGGCCGGACAGGCTCTGGCGCCCGTAGACGCCACCCAGCTTGCGGATGGCTTCATTGGCGTTGTCGATGCCGGCTTCGCGGATCTGCTCGGCGGTAATCACGGTGGCCGCCACCGGCGGAAACGCCGGGTCATTGGGAAAGCGCGAGGCCGAGACGACCACGGCCGACAATGGGGTATTGGCATCGGCAGCATGGCCGGCGGCGGCAATGGCCGAGAGGATCAGCGCGCTGGCGGTGCGCAGGGCAAAACGGGGGCGCGGACCGCCGCAGCGGGCCTGGAAAATAGCGATATGCATGAAAAAGTAAGCAATGAATAAATGCGGCTTGCCTCCCCGCAAGCTGCAATCAACGGAAAACCGCACCAGCATTGGCTGTGCGGCCTCCTCCTGTTCTGGCCGGTCTCCGGACTGCAGGCATGACGCTCGGCCTTCCCATGTGGCGAAGTGAAGCTTCGCGCAAAAAACACAGTGGCGTGGAAGAGCGTCTCGCCGGCGAGACGCAGCGCATCGTCACCGGCACCTGGTTACCGTTGCGGGGGCAGTACACCTTGGCCGGCCCTGCTGCTCTGTACAGGCGGACCGGCGCGTGTTTCCCGTTTAACTGCCGGCGAGGACACGCCGGCGGGCACCAAAAACGCGCCATTGTAGGCGTGCAGCGTGGCAGCCACAAGCCGCATGCCCCGGATGATGTAAATCAGCACAAGCGGGGGAAGTGCAATTGCTTTCAGGAAAAAGCCGGATAGAATTCATCCTCAGTGCTGTTATATAGAACAAATTCGATTTTTCTATCGAAAAACATTTGAATCGTGGTGTTCATCCATTTTTCGTGCTGGGGCCGAAAAATGGAAACAAATGGGGGATTTCACTCGCTGTTTGGCCGATGAGATGGCCGCAAGCGGTCCTATACTCGGCGCCATGGCATCGTCGACCGGTGGACCTTTGCGAGTCAGCCGGCCTTACTTGTCATCCTGAACGTTGTCGTGGTCTGCGGGCCTTCAGAGACTGCCTCTGGCTGCCGATATTTGTCTGATATCGGGGCAGGGGTGGTGGCTGTGCCTCCCGGAACGACGCATTAGATCCGCCTACGGGCAACTTTGCACAGCAGTGCGCCGACGAGCGCACACCTTTGTTGGGAGAATCAGTAATCATGAGCGACGACGTTGATCTGGAAGCATTGTTTGACGAAATTTCCTCGCAGACGCTACCGGGCATGACCGCCGAACCGGCGGCTGCGGCCGCCGCCGGCACCGAGGAAGCGGCTGGAAGCGAACAGGAGGACCAGAGCGACAAGCCCATGTATGAACGCCTGGGCGGTATCGTGCGCCTGCTGCACGACTCCATGCGCGAGCTGGGCTATGACCGTTCGCTGACCGACGTGGCCGAACAGATCGGGGATGCCCAGAGCCGTCTGGAACACATCGCCACCCTCACCGAGCAGGCCGCCAACAAGGTGCTCAATGCCCTGGATTCGGGCATGCCCGCCCAGGACCGCCTGCAGGAGCAAGCCAAGGACATCAATGCCCGCTGGACCAAACTCTATGCCGGCCAGATGAGCATCGACGAATTCAAGGCACTGGCAGGCGACTCACAGAAGTTTTCCAACGCCGTGCTGGAATCGACCGAGGCCGAAAAGGCGCGCATGCTGGAAATCATGATGGCCCAGGACTTCCAGGACATCACCGGCCAGCTGATCAAGAAGATCGTGGCCATCACCGCCAGTGCCGAGCGCGAACTGGCGCAGTTGCTGCGTGACAATGCACCGCCGGAAGTCAAGGCTCAGATCGATGCCGACAAACCGGTCACCCTGATGAATGGTCCGTCCGTCGGCGGCACGGCCATGGGTCAGGACGATGTGGACGACTTACTCGATAGCCTGGGGTTCTAATGGATGACGAAATGCTCAAGGATTTTGTCGTTGAAGCGTTGGAGCTCGCCACCAACGTGGAAGAGCACCTGCTGACGCTGGAACGACATCCTGATGACCTTGAAATCCTCAACGCGGTCTTCCGCGCATTCCACACCATCAAGGGTGGCGCCGGGTTCGTGAACCTGCCGGCCATGGTGTCGGCCTGCCACCTGACCGAAAACCTGTTCGATGCGCTGCGCACCGGCAAGGCCCCGGTCACGCCCCTGGCCATCGAAGCGGCACTGCAGGCCAGCGGCTTCGTGGCCGACCAGTTGAACGAATTGTCCAACGGCGCCGCACCCGACAGCCTGGCCTCGATGCCGGCTGAACTCAAAGATATCCTGACCCAGGCCATCGAAGGCAAGAGCGAAGCTCCGGCCCCCGCTGCGGCTGCAGCTGCGCCTGCCCCGGCGGCAGCGGCACCCGCGGCCGCGCCTGTGGCGGCTCCCGCTGCTGCGGCCAGCGTCGATGGCAGTGCCAGCGTGATGAAGGATGGCGAACTGGACTGGCCCGCGCTGTACCAGGCGCTGGTGCCCGGTGCTGCCGTGGCTGCCCCGGCGGCTGCCGAAAGCAGCGCCAGCGCCGCCCCGGCCGCGCCTGCGGCGGCTCCCACTGCTGCCGCACCGGCCGCTGCCGCCGATGGCGAGCCCAAAGCCGCCGCCCCGGCACAGCAGAATCGCCGCTCCACCGACTCCCCAGGCGGAGCCAAGGAAGAAAGCATCCGTATCGATGCCGTCAAGCTGGATGCCCTGCTGGAAGTGGCCGGTGAATCGGTGCAGGCGGCCAACCAGGCGGCCGTGCTGCTGGAAAAGCTGCAGCAGTTCAAGTTCGAAGGCACCGCTGCGGCACTCATGTCGACCCTGGCCGAAACCCTGGGCCGCGCCTCGCGCTACTCCAGCGAACTGCAACGCGCCACGCTTTCGACCCGCATGCAGCCGGTGGGCCGCCTGTTCCAGAAATTCCCCCGACTGGTGCGCGAACTGGCCAAGGACCTGGGCAAGGACGTGGACCTGGTCATCACCGGTGCCGAAACCGAAGTCGACCGCGTGGTGGTGGACAGCCTCTACGACCCGCTGGTGCACATGCTGCGCAACTCGCTGGACCACGGCATCGAAGTGGACCGCGCCGCCGCCGGCAAGCCCAACAAGGCCACCATCTCGCTCAACGCCTGGCAGGCCGGCAGCAGCGTCATGATCGAAGTCTTCGATGACGGCAAGGGCATGGACCCCGACATGCTGCGCAGCAAGGCGCTGGCCAAGGGCCTCATCAACGAGCACCAGGCGCTGACCGCTGATGAAGCCTTGCAGCTGGTGTTCCTGCCAGGTTTCTCGACCAAGGAAGTGGCTTCCAGCGTCTCCGGACGCGGCGTGGGCATGGACGTGGTCAAGACGGCGGTGGAAAAGCACCGCGGTACCATCCGCATCGAATCCACGATTGGCAAGGGGACCAAGTTCTCGATCCGCCTGCCCATCGAACTGTCGATCATCCCGACCATGCTGGTGCGCTGCGCCGGTGCCCCGCTGGCCCTGCCGATGGCGGTGGTGGAGCGCGTGGTCGAACTGCCAGAGACCTTCGACGAAGTCGGCGGCGCCCCGGTGCTGCGCGACCAAGGCCGTCCGCTGCCGGTCAACTCCCTGGCCGGCGTGCTGGGCTACGAGCCGGGCAATGAGCGCGTGGGTATCGTCATGGCGGTTCCCCATCCCTACATCCTGGGCGTGGAATCGGTGGAAGGCACGGCCGACCTGGTGATCAAGCCGCTGACCGCCATCCACACCGCCGGCATCACCGGCACGGCCCGTTCGGCCGAAGGTGAACTGGTGCTGGTGGTGGGCTTGTCCTTCCTGCTCGATGGCTGCCGCGACCTGGAGCGCACGGCGGTGGCATAAGGCTTGCGCCGAGCGCTGCAAACGCAAACGGCCGGATCTGCAAGGATCCGGCCGTTTTGCTTGCGGCTGGTGCGCTTTATGAGCGCGGGGACTTATAGTTCATACATGTCCTTCTCCCCCTCCATGACCTGCGCAATCAGCTTGCGATTGAGGGTGGGGGCCAGCAATTCGATGAAGGTATAGACATATCCCCGCAAATACGCGCCTTGCTTCAGGGCCACGCGCGAGACATTGGTGCCGAACAGGTGGCCGGCAGGGATGGCACGCAAGCCTCGGTCGCGCTCGGCATCGAAGGCGATGCCGGCAATGATGCCCACGCCCATGCCCAGCTCCACGTAGGTCTTGATGACGTCGGCATCGATGGCTTCGAGCACCACGTCGGGCTTCAGGTGCCGCAGCGAGAAGGCGTGGTCGATCTTGCTGCGGCCGCTGAAGGCGGAGTCATAGGTAATGAGCGGATTGCCGGCGATCTCTTCGAGCGTGAGGCTCTTGGACTGCAGCAAGGGGTGATCCGGCGGCACCACCACCACGTGCTCCCACTGATAACAAGGCAGCGAGACCAGGCCTTCGCCTGACGCCAGCGCTTCAGTAGCGATGGCAATGTCCGCCTGGTCGTTGCGCACCATCTCGGTGATCTGCTTGGGGTTACCCTGCAGCAATGAAAGATGCACTTTGGGATACTTCTGGGTGAAGGCCTGCACCACCTTGGGCAGTGCATAGCGCGCCTGGGTGTGGGTGGTGGCGATGGTGAAACTGCCGCTGTCATGGGCGGCAAATTCCTTGCCGATGCGCTTCAAGCCATCCACTTCCTGCATGATCAGCTCCACCGAGCGCAGCACCGCCCGGCCCGGCTCGGTCAGGCCACGGATGCGCTTGCCGTGGCGGGTGAAGATGTCCACGCCGAGCTCTTCTTCCAGCTCGATGATGGCCTTGGAGACCCCCGGCTGCGAGGTGTAGAGCGCCTTGGCGGCCTCGGTGAGGTTGAAGTTCTGCCTTACCGCTTCGCGAACGAAACGGAACTGATGAAGATTCATGTGGGAATTCCTTCGCTTCTACGTAGTCAGCGGGCGGCGCCCGGCGCCTGCCCTGCCTGCTTCATTTGCCGCATTTCCATATGCCAAAGGCGTATATAAGCAAATAAATACTATGTAGTTTGGTTTGAAACATAAGTTTATTACGATTCGCAGACTAATGGGCGAGGTGTTATGACTGTTTCTTATGTAGTAAGCGGATTTGCCGTAGGACTGCTGGTCGGACTGACCGGGGTCGGTGGCGGCTCGCTCATGACACCGCTGTTGACCTTGCTGTTCGGCATTCATCCGTCGGTAGCCGTGGGCACCGACCTGGCTTTCGCGTCCGCGACCAAGACTGCCGGCACCCTGGCCCACCGATTCAAGGGCACGGTACGCTGGGACGTGGTGCGCCGCCTCTCTTATGGCGCCCTGCCGGCTGCACTCGTGACCACCCTGCTTCTGAAGCATTTTGGTGCCGTCAGTGACGGCATTGCGCTGACCATCCGCTATTCGATTGCGATCTCGGTGTTCCTGACCGTGGTGGCCCTGCTCTTCCGCGCACGCATGCAAGCCTGGCTCAATGCCCATCCGCAGCGCCAGCTGCAGGGTGCCACGCTGGCCAACGCCACCATCGCCGCCGGTGCCCTGCTGGGCACGCTGGTGACCATTTCTTCCATCGGTGCCGGCGCCGTGGGCGCGACCTTGCTCGTGTTGCTGTATCCTCGCCTGTCTCCGGCGGAGATTGCCGGTACCGACATTGCCTATGCCGTGCCGCTGACCGCGATTGCGGCGCTGGGCCACTGGTGGCTGGGTTCGATCAACTGGGAACTGCTGGTGACCTTGTTGCTGGGATCGGTGCCGGGCATCACCATCGGATCGCTCGCGGCGCGAGCGGTGCCGGAGAAATTCTTGCGCGGCCTGCTGGCCATTACGCTGACGAGCGTTGCAGTCAAGCTGATTTGGTAGGCTCATTTTCAATCGGGCGCACCCTGATCCGGTCGCCCATAAGACGTTAACAGGGAAGACAAGATGTACCGCTATGACCAATACGATCACCTGATCGTCAAAGAGCGAGTTGCACAATACCGGGACCAGGTGCGCCGTCGCCTGTCCGATGAGCTGGCCGAAGACGAATTCCGCATCCTGCGTCTGCAGAACGGGCTCTACCTGCAACGCCATGCCTACATGCTGCGCATCGCCATTCCCTACGGCATGCTGGCCTCCAATCAACTGCGCAAGTTTGCCGAGATCGCCGTCAAGTACGACCGCGGCTATGGTCACTTCACCACCCGCCAGAACATCCAGTTCAACTGGATCAAGCTGGAAGAGTCGCCTGAAATCCTGGAACAGCTGGCCAGCGTCGAAATGCACGCCATCCAGACCTCCGGCAACTGCATCCGCAACACCACCTCCGACGAACTGGCCGGTGTGGCCGCCGACGAAATCGTCGATCCGCGCCCCTACGCCGAACTGATCCGCGAGTGGAGCACCTTCCACCCCGAGTTCGCCTACCTGCCGCGCAAGTTCAAGATCGCCATCAGCGGCGCTGCCGAAGACCGCGCCGCGACTGCTGTGCATGACATCGGCCTGCACGTCATCAAGAACGAAGCCGGCGAAGTCGGCTTCCGCGTGCTGGTCGGCGGCGGCATGGGCCGCACCCCCATCCTGGGCAGCGTGATCCGTGATTTCCTGCCCTGGAAGCACGCCATGTCCTACCTCGAAGCGATCCTGCGCGTCTACAACCAGCACGGCCGCCGTGACAACATGTACAAGGCCCGTATCAAGATCCTGGTCAAGGCCATCGGCCCTGAAGAATTCGCGCGTCAGGTCGAAGCCGAATGGGCCGACATCAAGGACGGCCCCTCCACCCTGACCGAAGAAGAACTGCAGCGCGTGGCCAAGTTCTTCACCGACCCTGCCTACGACACCCTGCCGGCGGTAGATGCGGAATATGAACGCCTGAAGGCCGAAGACCGTGGCTTCGCCAACTGGATCAAGCGCAACGTCAAGGCGCACAAGCAGGCCGGCTATGCCGCCGTGCTCCTGTCGCTCAAAAAACCGGGCGTGCCCCCGGGCGACATCACTGCCGACCAGATGAACTTCGTGGCCGACCTGGCCGATCAATACAGCTTCGGCGAACTGCGCGTGACCCACGAACAGAACCTGGTGCTGGCCGACGTCAAGCAATCCGACCTGTATGCGCTGTGGAAGGCTGCCAAGTCGCATGGCCTGGCTACGCCCAACATTGGCCTCTTGACCGACATCATCTGCTGCCCCGGCGGCGACTTCTGCTCGCTGGCCAATGCCAAGTCGATCCCGATCGCCCAGGCCATTGCCGAGAAGTTCGAGAACATCGACTTCCAGCATGACATCGGCGACATCGAACTGAACATCTCCGGTTGCATCAACGCCTGCGGCCACCACCACGTGGGCAACATCGGCATCCTGGGCGTGGACAAGGATGGTTCCGAGTGGTACCAGGTGTCGCTGGGCGGTGCCCAGGGCAACGAGTCGTCGATCGGCAAGATCATCGGCCCCTCGTTCTCGGCCACCCAGATGCCCACCGTGATCGACCGCCTGCTGCAGGTGTACGTCAAGCAGCGCACCGAAGAAGAACGCTTCATCGACACCGTGCGCCGCATCGGTGTGACCCCGTTCAAGGAATTCGTTTACGCAACGCCGATCCGTTCGGCCGAGTATGTCGCAGGAGAAGACGCAAATGCCTGAAATCATCAAGAACAAGACCGTCGTCAGCGACGACTGGACCGTCCTGCGCCTGGCTGAAGGCGACACCGCAGAGACCGTGACCGTGCCGCAAGGCCGCGTGATCGTGCCGCTGAAGGTATGGCAGGCCCAGGGCGATGCCCTGAAGTCGCGCGCCGAGATTGGCGTCTGGCTGGCCAGCGATGAGCGCGCCGAAGAACTGAAGGGCCAGTTGAACAGCTTCAAGGTCGTGGCCGTGGACTTCCCCAAGTTTGCCGACGGCCGTGGCTATTCCATCGCCTACAACCTGCGTGCCCGCCTGGGCTACACGGGCGAACTGCGCGCCATCGGCGACGTGCTGCGCGACCAGCTGTTCTACATGCAGCGCGTAGGCTTTGACGCCTTCGCCGTGCGTGCCGACAAGAACATCCACGATGCCGTCAAGGGCCTGACCGACTTCTCCGAGAAGTACCAGACCTCCTGGGACGAGAAGAACCCGCTGTTCCGCCGCGTCAAGCGCGAAACCGTGCAGACCGCCGACTGAACCGCTGAACCGAGATTGTGAAGAAGGAAGGACAGCCCATGGCTACCCCAGGCTTGCAAGACCTCATCGCCAAGACCCAGGCCACGCTGGAACGCATCGCCGCCGAGTACGCCCCGGCGGCGCTGGCCTCCAGCCTGGCGGCCGAAGACATGGTGCTGACCGACCTGATCCTGCGCGGCAAGCTGCAGGACAAGATCAGCATCTTCACCTTGGAAACCGGCCGCCTGCACAAGGAAACCGTAGGCATGCTGGACCGCATCCGCGAGACCTACCATTACGAGGTCGCGCCCTATCGCCCCCAGCCTGAAGCGGTGGAAGCCTACGTGCAGAAGAACGGCGCCAACGCCTTCTACGACAGCGTGGAACTGCGCAAGGAGTGCTGCCACATCCGCAAGATGGAGCCGCTCAATCGCGCCCTGCAGGGCAAGGCTTCGTGGGTCACCGGCCAGCGCCGCGCGCAATCGGTCACACGGGCCGAACTGCACGTGCAGGAACGGGACGAAGCCCACGGCATGGAGAAGTTCAACCCCCTGGCCGACTGGTCCGAACAGGACGTATGGGACTACATCCGCGCCAACGACGTGCCCTACAATCCTCTGCACGACCAAGGCTACCCTTCCATCGGCTGCGAGCCCTGTACCCGGGCCATCCAGCCCGGTGAAGATATTCGCGCCGGCCGCTGGTGGTGGGAGAATCCCGACTCCAAGGAATGCGGCCTGCACGTGGTCGACGGCAAATTGGTGCGCATCAAGGCGCATGCGGCCAACTGAACCAGGATTCAATCAAAGCAAAACAAGCAACGCATCGGAAGGTCCGGCATGAACACTGCGGTAGACACCCTCTTTTTGGACAACGCCAGCAACCGTCACCTCGACTGGCTGGAATCGGAAGCCATCCACATCATGCGCGAGGTCGCGGCCGAGTGCAGCAACCCGGCGCTGCTGTTCTCCGGCGGCAAGGATTCGGTGGTGCTGCTGCGCATCGCCGAGAAGGCCTTCCGCCCCGGCAAATTCCCCTTCCCGCTGGTGCACATCGACACCGGCCACAACTTCCCGGAAGTCATCGAATTCCGTGACCGCCGCGCCGCTGAACTGGGCGAGCGCCTGGTGGTGCGTTCGGTGGAAGATTCGATCAAGCGCGGCACCGTGCGCCTGCGCAATCCGCAAACCGATTCGCGCAACGCTGCGCAAGCCGTGACGCTCCTGGAAACCATCGAAGAATTCAAGTTCGACGCCTGTATCGGCGGCGCACGCCGTGATGAAGAAAAGGCCCGCGCCAAGGAACGCATCTTTTCCTTCCGCGACGAATTCGGCCAATGGAACCCCAAGGCCCAGCGCCCCGAGCTGTGGGACCTGTATAACACCCGCGTGCATCCGGGCGAGAACATGCGCGTCTTCCCCATCTCGAACTGGACCGAGCTGGACGTGTGGCAGTACATCGCCCGTGAAAAGCTGGCCCTGCCCTCGATCTACTTTGCCCATGAGCGCGAGGTGATCCCGCGCAATGGCCTGCTGGTGCCGCTGACCGACCTCACCCCGGCGCGCGAAGGCGAGACTGTGGAGAAGCAGGTCGTGCGCTTCCGCACCGTGGGCGACATCTCCTGCACCTGCCCGGTGTCTTCCGATGCCGCTTCGGTGGAAGCCATCATCGCCGAGACCGCAGTGACCCAGATTACCGAGCGCGGCGCGACCCGCATGGACGACCAGACGTCCGAAGCCTCGATGGAAAAACGCAAGAAGGAAGGATATTTCTGATGAACGCCGCCGCAACCCAAGCACAACTGGCCCAGGCCTCCGCGCAACCGCACGAACGCGGCCTGCTGCGCTTCATCACCGCCGGTTCCGTGGACGATGGCAAGAGCACCCTGATCGGCCGCCTGCTGTTCGACAGCAAGGGCATCTTCGCCGACCAGCTCGACGCCATCTCGCGCGCCAAACACAAGCGCACCGTGGGCGACACGGTGGACCTGTCGCTGCTCACCGATGGCCTGGAAGCCGAGCGCGAGCAAGGCATCACCATCGACGTGGCCTATCGCTACTTCGCCACCCCCAAGCGCAAGTTCATCATCGCCGATACCCCGGGCCATGAGCAGTACACCCGCAACATGGTGACTGGTGCCTCGACCGCTGACGCGGTGATCATCCTGGTGGACGTGTCCAAGGTGAAGCTGGGCGAGAATGGCAGCGTGGAGCTGCTGACCCAGACCAAGCGCCACTCCACCATCGCCCACCTGCTGCAGATCCAGCATGTGATCGTGGCCGTCAACAAGATGGACCTGGTGGATTACGACCAGACCGTCTATGACCGCATCGTCGGCGCTTACCAGCAGTTCGCCCAGCAGCTGGGCTTGAAGGATGTGCACGCCATTCCGCTGTCGGCGCTGGCCGGCGACAACGTGGTGGAGGCCAGCGCGCGCATGCCCTGGTACCAGGGTCCGACGCTGATCACCCTGCTGGAGTCGCTGTCGGTCTATGAAGATGCGCACGAGGAAGCCTTCCGCTTCCCGGTACAGCTGGTAGCACGCCACAACGGCCATGAAGCCAATGACTTCCGTGGCTACATGGGCCGCATCGAGGCCGGCAAGGTGGCCAAGGGCGACAAGCTGGTGGTGCTGCCCAGCGGCCAGAGCGCCACCGTCAAGGACATCCAGACCCTGGACGGTTCGCTGGAATCGGCCACGGCCGGCCAGTCAGTGACCCTCCTGCTGGACGAATACCTGGACATCTCGCGCGGCGACCTGCTGGCCGCCGAGGCACAGCCGTCCACCATCCTGAAGACCATCAACGCGGATGTGTGCTGGCTCTCCGAAGAACCGCTGGACCTGCGCCGCAAGTACTGGCTCAAGCACACCACCAAGCAGGTAGCCGCGCGCGTGGCCAAGGTCGATACGCTCTTGGACATCAACACCCAGGAACGCCGTCCTGCCGACACGCTCAAGCTCAACGACATCGCCCGCATCAGCGTGAACGTGCAGCAGCCCATCGCGGCCGATGCCTATCAGGACATCCGCGCCACCGGTGCCTTCATCCTGATCGACGAAGTGAGCCACCAGACGGTGGCCGCTGGTATGATTCGGATCGACTGAATTTCCTTCGATCCGCAATCGTCTCTTCGACCAGGCCATGGCCACCCAACAGGCAGCGACTTCACCTTCTCCCGATACACCCGCCCCCAGCCCGGAACACCCGGGCATGGTGTGGCTGATCGGCTCCGGTCCCGGGGCCGCTGACCTGTTGACGGTACGCGCTGCGCGCCTGCTGGCGCAGGCCGACATCGTGCTGCACGATGCCCTGGTCACCGAAGAGATCCTGGCCCTGTGCCCGCAAGCCATGCAGGTGTCGGTCGGCAAGCGCAGCGGCCAGCGTTCCACGGCCCAGCCCGTCATCAACCAGAAGCTGGTCGAAGCTGCGCAGCAGTATCGCCGCGTGGTGCGCCTCAAAGGCGGCGACCCCATGCTCTTCGGCCGTGCCGATGAAGAGATGCGGGCGCTTGAAGCCAATAACATCCCCTACGAAATCGTCCCCGGCATTACGGCCGCACTGGCAGCCGCCTCGGCCGCCAAGCGTCCGCTCACGCGGCGCGGCATTGCGCGCAGCGTCTCGCTGTTCACCTCCAGCACGGGTGTGGACGAGCCGGATGAAGTGCGCATGCCCAATGGCGATACGCTGGTGCAGTACATGGGCGGGCGCGAAGCCACGGCCACCGCGCAACGCCTGCTGGCGCTGGGCCATGCGCCCGATACGCCGGTGGTGGTGGTGGAGAACTGCAGCCGTCCTGACCAGCACATCTACCATCTGCAACTGGCTGGTCTTGAAGCCGGGCTGCAGGCCTGCAGCGGGCCGGTGCTGGTGATGATCGGCCCGGCGCTGGCGGATCGGGACTGAAGCTCATGCACCTGCTCCACGACCCCGCGGCCCCTGCTGCTGCTGCCATCGATTTCGAGACCTTCCTCAAGGTCGATATCCGCATCGGCACCATCATCGCTGCAGATGCCTTCCCTGAAGCACGCAAGCCCGCGTTCAAACTGAAGATCGATTTCGGCCCGGGCATCGGTGTGCGCCAGAGCAGCGCCCAGATCACCACCCACTACACGCTGGAGCAGCTGGTCGGCCGCCAGGTGGCGGCGGTAGTGAATTTCCCGCCGCGCCAGATCGGCAAGTTCATGTCGGAAGTCCTGACGCTGGGCTTTCCTGACGCCCTGGGCGAGGTAGTGTTGTTCAAGCCCGACCAGGCCGTGCCTAACGGCGCCCGCCTGTTCTGAAGGGCTCACGCCCACGCAAAAAAAATGGCCCGTTTCCGGGCCATCGTCGCATCCAGGATTGCTGACCGCCGGATCAGCTATTGACCGTCCCCACGCAATACGCCGCAATGGCCTGCAATACCGCCTCATCCTCGCCAACCGCAGCGACGGTGCGCACTTCCACACCCGGATGCGCCTGGCGCAATTGCTCCAGCAATTCCGGCAAATCACGGCGCACGTGCCCGCCCTGCCCCAGGAACACCGGAATGACAGTCACGCGCCGGCTGCCGGCGGCGATCTGCCGCGCCGCCACGGTCGGCAGGTCCGGCTGCATCAGTTCCAGGAAGGCCAGCTCCACGCTGGTCCCCGGCATGGCTGCCTGTGTCAGCGCACGCAGGCGTTCGAAAGGCGCGGCCCAAGCGGGGTCGCGAGCGCCGTGGGCGAACAGGATCAGGCTTTGGGAAGTGGCTTGGCTCATGATGTGCAACAGTCTTTCAGGCTAAATGAACGGGATCGCAAAACGAACACTCAGGTCCGCTCCACCCACCACAGCGCGCCAATGGCCAGCACCATGAACAGCAAACTGGGCAAAGCCGCCGTCATGAAGGCTGGCCAGGTATTGAGCAGGCCCAGGTGGGAAAACAGGCTGTTGATGAGCTGGAAGCACACGCCGATCATGATGCCGGTGAAAATCTTCAGGCTCACGCCACCGGCGCGGAAATGCAGGTAGGCAAACGGCAAGGCCAGCGCCAGCATCACGAAGATCGACAGCGGATAGACGATCTTCTTCCAGAAGGCGATCTCGTAACGGTCAGTACGCTGGTTGTTGGCTTCCAGGTGCTTGGTGTAGGCCAGCAGGTCATAGGCCGACATGCGGTCCGGATCGGCGAAGAGCACCGAGAGGATTTCCGGTGTCACCTCCGAGACCAGCTTCATCTGCGCAATCTTGACGCTCTTGACCGGTTCGGTGATCTTGCGGTCACGGCCGCCGGTAAAATCCGACTGCACCACATCGTTGAGCACCCACTGGTGATTGCCCTCGTACATGCCGTTCTTGGCCGTGACCATGCGCGCCATGTGGAAATCAGTATCGAGCTCATAGAGCTTGACGCCTTCGATGCGGCCATCCGGCTGCACGGTCTGGATGTTGATGAAGCGGCTGCCGGTGACATTGCCTTCCAGCCCCTTGTCCTTGATCACGTCCTTGGCCCACATGCCCGAGCGGAACTGCGAGGACATCGATGCTCCCTGTGCCTGCAGCTTGAGCTTCTCGGCCCATTCGGAGGCCTTGGGCGCGATCAGCTCGCCAAACACGATGGTCAGCACCGCAAAGCCCACACCGATGCGCAAGAGCACCTTGGCCGCCATGCCGGTAGACATGCTGGAGACGCGCATGATGGTGAATTCGGAGCGTGCCGCCAGTTGCGAAAGCGTGTAGATGGTGCCGATCAGCACCGCCGTAGGCATCAGTTCATAGACATTGCCGGGCAGCCCCATGAGCACATAGAACACCGCCTGCTGCAGCTGGTAGCCATTGCGGCCGACCTGCTCCAGCTGGCCCATCATTTCGAAGAAGGCGAACAGCGCCAGGAAGGCCGCCAGCGCAAAGAGCACCGAGCGGGTGATCTCGGAGGTGAAGTAACGTTGGATGACTCTCATCTCAGGCCTCGCGCTGGAACGTCATGGCGCGGCGCACTCGGCTCCACAACCGGGATGGGTGATAGGGATGGTTGATGTTCAGGCGCAGGGCGAACATGCCCACCACCAGCAGCGCCACGATCACGTGCACCGGCCACCAGGCCATCATGAAGGTCATGCGCTGCTGCGCCACCGAGGCCTGGAACACGCTGACCGTGTTGCTGTACACCACGAACAGCAGCAAGGCCACCAGCAGCCCCAGCGAGCGCCCCGCGCGCGGATTCACGAACGACAGCGGAATGGCCAGCAGCATCAGCGCCAGCGACATGAGCGGCAGCGCAATGCGCCAGAGCAGTTCGCCGCGGGCAAAGCCGTCCTGCTTGGCCAGCAGTTCGCGCATCTGCAGTGCACGCGCCGAACGCTCACCGGCCGCAGTCTGGGACTGGTTGCCGATGAGCAGGCCATAACGCTCGAAATCGACGATCTGGAAATCGGGCAGGCTGGGCGCGCCATCGTAACGACGGCCCTTGTCCATCACGACGAACTTCTCGCCATCGGCATCGACCGTGGTTTCGCCTTCCTTGGCGACCACCACGCTGTTCTTGCCATCGGCGCTGATGGTGTTGACGAAGATGTTGCGCACCTTGGAAGCATCGCCGGAAATACCCTCGACGAAGAAGATCCGGTTGGCTGCCGCCGACTCCTGGAATTTGCCGGGGGAGACGCGGGCGATGTCCTCGCGCTGCTCGAAACGGCTGCGGTATTCGCTGCTCTGTTCATTGGCCCAGGGCGTGACCACGAAGGACAGCACCGCCACCAGCGCCATGATGGGCCAGCCGAAGCGCAGTACCGGGGCGATCCAGCGCGTGAGCGACATGCCGCAGGCGAACCAGACCACGATTTCGGAATCCTGGTAGCTGCGCGTCATCACCAGCAGCACCGAGATGAAGCCGGTGAGGATCAGGATGATGGGCATGTAGTTCAGCGACTGGAAGCCGATCAGGGCCAGTACGTCTTGCGAGGCCACCTGGCCGCCGGCGGCCTGGCCGAGGATCTTGATCAGCATCACGGTCAGCGTGATGGTGAACAGGGTAGTGAAGACCCCACCTGCGGTGCTGGTCAGTTCGCGTCTGAGGGCGCGTTGGAAAATCATGGGAAGGCTGGCTTGGTTTCTGGTGTCGGGGTCATTAACGAATGGCCTGCGCGGAGGTCCGGCGCCCGGCATCGTGTCCGAAGCTGGCTTACCTGGCAGAACTCATGCGCGCGTGGCAACGAAATGGGCTCTATAATCGCCAGGTAATTCATATAAAGGACGAACGATGGACTTTAGCACAAAAACATTGGACGCAAAAAACGCCTTGACGGGCGTAAAGACCGGCGCACTGGTCGTTGGCATCTATGAAAACCGCAAGCTGTCCAAGGCCGCCGGCGCCCTCGACAAGCTGGGCGCCATCAGCGCCGCGCTGAAGTCGGGCGACATTTCCGGCAAGCCTGGCTCGACCCTGCTGCTGCGCGGCGTGACCGGCATCGCAGCCGAACGCATCGTGCTGCTGGGCCTGGGCAACGAAGACGAGGCCGCTGACAAGAACTTTGCCGCTGCCAGCGGCGGCCTGGTGCGCGCACTGGCCACCCTGGGCTGTGACGACGCCGCCCTGGCCCTGCCCTTCGACGGCATCAAGGGCCGTGGCCTGGACTGGGCCATCCGCACCGTGGTGCTGGCCGGCCGTGACGCCGTCTATCGTTCCGACACGATGAAGAGCAAGAAGGACCCGGCGCCCACCGGCGTCAGGAAGATCACCCTGCTGGTGGCCGCCGAGCAAGGCGCCGCCGCCAAGGCCGCCCTGGGCGAAGCCGTGGCGCTGGCCAACGGCATGGCGCTGACCAAGGAACTGGGCAACCTGCCCGGTAACGTCTGCACCCCCACCTACCTGGCCACTACCGCCAAGAAGCTGGCCAAGGAATTCAAGCTGGGCGTGGAAGTGCTGGAACGCAAGCAGCTCGAAGCGCTCAAGATGGGCAGTTTCCTGTCGGTCACCAATGGCAGCGACCAGCCGCCCAAGTTCATCGTCCTGAAGCACCTGGGCGGCAAGGCCAAGGATGCGCCGGTAGTGCTGGTGGGCAAGGGCATCACCTTCGACACCGGCGGCATCTCCCTCAAGCCGGGCCTGAACATGGACGAGATGAAGTACGACATGTGCGGCGCCGCCTCGGTGCTGGGCACCTTCCGTACCATCGCCGAACTGGGCCTGAAGTTGAACGTCATCGGTGTCATCCCGACCTGCGAGAACATGCCCTCGGGCCGTGCCACCAAGCCGGGCGACATCGTCACCTCGATGTCCGGCCAGACCATCGAAGTCCTCAATACCGACGCCGAAGGCCGCCTGATCCTGTGCGACGCGCTGACCTACGTGGAGCGCTTCAAGCCGGCCGCCGTGGTCGACATCGCCACCCTGACCGGTGCCTGCGTGGTGGCCCTGGGCCATCACAACACGGGCCTGTTCACCCGCGAGGATGACACCCACGACCAGCTGGCCAACGCCCTGCTGGCGGCTGGCCGCGAAAGCGGCGACACCGCCTGGCGCATGCCCATCCAGGACGCCTACCAGGAGCAGTTGAAGTCCAACTTCGCCGACATCGCCAACATCGGCGGCCAGCCCGGCGGCAGCGTGACGGCGGCGTGCTTCCTGGAGCGCTTCACCCGCAAGTACACCTGGGCCCACCTGGACATCGCCGGCACCGCCTGGAAGAGCGGCGCGGCCAAGGGCGCCACCGGCCGCCCGGTGCCGCTGCTGACCACCTGGCTGCTCAACCAGGCGCGCGCCAAGCCGGCACGCGGCTGATGGAGCCGCGGCACGAGGACGCAACCGGCCATGCCATGACCGCCCTCCTGCCGCAGCCCTTGCCGGACGCAGGAAGACCACCGCAGCACCTCGTGCTGCGGTGGTTTTTTTTCATCTTTTTACTGGTCTTGGGCGGGACCATGCTGATCCTGCCGGAACAGGCCATCGCACAAGACGCGCCGATGCCGCCCGCACAGACCGTGCGTTTTCCTTCATCTGACGGTAAAACCACCCTTACCGGCTATCTCTACGATCCCTTTGGAGCCGGCCCCCATCCGGCCATCGTGCTGCTGCATGGGCGCGCCGGGCTTTACTCCTCGCGGGTGAACGCCGCCTGCACACAGATCGGCCCGGCCATCCCGTCCCCCTGTGATGCCGGTACGCTCTCGGCCCGCCATCTGGACTGGACGCGCTATTGGCTGGCCCGTGGCTACGTGGTCCTGCTGGTAGACAGCTTCGGTCCGCGCGGCGTGGCCCACGGTTTTGGCCGCCACACGCACGGCGCGCCCGAGCGCGCGGCCACCAATGAACTGACCGTGCGTCCGCTCGATGCTGAGGGGGCGCTGCAATGGCTGGCCACGCGCAGCGAGGTCGATGTCCGCCGCATCATGCTGCAAGGCTGGTCCAACGGCGCCAGCACGGCCTTGAACGTGATGCAGCGCCAGGCCGCGCGGCCGGCGGGCGATGTGCCGTCCTTCGCCGCCGCGCTGGTGTTCTATCCGGGATGCGGCAAGCAGGCGCTGCTGTCTTCCCACCCTGAACTGGACAAACCCGTGCAGGTCCTGCTGGGCAGTGCCGACGAGGAAGTCTCGCCAGTGACCTGCCAGCGCGTGCTGCGCCAGGCCATTGCCGTGCGCCAGGCACCGCCGCCGGTGGTCACGCTCTATCCGGGCGCCACGCATGACTTCGACGACCCGGGCCGCCTGCGCCAGTCGGTCGAGGCCAACCGCGCTGCGCGCGAAGATGTCCGGGCGCGCCTGGGCCCCTGGCTGGACCAGATCCCGCACTGAACATTACCGTTCAGCAAAATCGCGCCGACCGCCTGCAGCGCCGTACGTTCCCGACTAGACTAGGCATCTTTTTCCGGAACACGGCTGGCCCCGCCGTGGTCGGTAGCAAGGTCGACGCAGTTCATCCCATCGAATGCCAACAAGAAAGGATCAGCATGACCAACGCCAATACCAATGCCCCTCTTCACAGTGACCTCTTCAAGCCGGTACAACTGGGCGCCGTGCAATTGCAGAACCGCATCGTCATGGCTCCGCTCACCCGCAGCCGCGCCAAGGCGGGCGACGTGCCCACCGAACTGGCGGCCGACTACTATGCCCAGCGCGCAGGTGCCGGCCTGATCATCGCCGAAGCCACGCAGATCTCGCCGCAGGGCAAGGGCTATGCCTGGACTCCGGGCATCTACAACGAATCGCACGTGGCCGGCTGGAAGAAGATCACCGACGCAGTCCACGCCAAGGGCGGCCGCATCTTCCTGCAGCTGTGGCATGTGGGCCGCATCTCGCACCCTGACCTGCAGCCGGGCAACGCGCTGCCGGTGGCGCCCTCGGCCGTCAAGCCGGAGGGCAATGCCTTCACCGAGAGCGGCTTCAAGCCCTTCGTCGAACCGCGCGCGCTGGACGCCTCCGAACTGCCCGCCATCGTCGAGCAATACAAGATCGCCGCGCAGCTCTCCCTGCAGGCCGGATTCGATGGCGTGGAAATCCACGCCGCCAACGGCTATCTGCTGGACCAGTTCCTGCGCGACAAGACCAACCAGCGTACCGACAACTACGGCGGCAGCATCGAGAACCGTGCCCGCCTGCTGCTGGAAGTGGTGGAAGCAGTGACCTCGGTGATCCCCGGCGAACGCGTGGGCATCCGCCTGTCGCCCATCAGCCCGGCCAATGACATCGCCGACAGCAATCCCAAGGCCCTCTTCAGCTACGTGGTGCAACAGCTCAACCGCTACAAGCTGGTCTACCTGCACGTGGTGGAAGGCGCTACCGGCGGCCCGCGCGAAGTCGCGGATGGCTTCGACCTGCAGGTGCTGCGCGACCTCTTCAAGGGCATCTACATCGCCAACAATGGCTACGACCTGGAGATGGCCGTCAAGGCGCGCGATCGCAACCTGGCCGACCTGGTGGCCTTCGGCCGCCCGTGGATCGCCAACCCCGACCTGGTGGAGCGCTTCAAGGCCGGCGCAGCGCTGGCCGCGTTCAACCAGGCCACGCTCTATGGCGGCGGCGCCGAAGGCTACACCGACTACCCGCCCATGCAGCCATCCTGATGCAGCTAGCCGTGCCGGCCGCTTGACGCCCGGCACGAACAGCCATTGACTGCCATGGCCTGCCTTCACGGCAGGCCATTTTCGTGCACGGACCTTGCAGCGGCCCGGCGGCCCGCTACAATGCCGCTTGCCTTTCCATTCCACTGCCCATCATGAAAACAATTTTCGCCACGCTCACGCTGGCCTGCTGCGCCCTTCCGGCCCTGGCCCAGCAAACCGCGCCTACCACCGGCACGACCGATCCCCTGCAACTGCAGGACCGCCTCACCGGCGACCTCGGTGCAGGCGTCTACCGCGTCGACAGCAACGGTCCCGATGCACATCGCCACAACCAGGTGCTGCCCTATGCTTACGCCGACTACGGCCGCTTCTTTGCGCGCCTGGACACCTTCGGCGTCAAGACCGCGCGCATGGGCTACGGCTACCTGGAACTGGCCGGGCGCGTGAGCCTGGACGGCTTCGATGCCAAGCGCGGCGTGCAGCGCCGTTCGGATCCGATTCCGCTGGGCATCGGCACCTATCAGGAAACGCCCATTGGCGGCTTCTTCCTCAACGTCTTCCGCGACTTCAACAAATCGCACGGCACCCTGGCCGAAGCCATCTATGCGGCCCAGATCGATGTGGGCCCGGTGAGCTTCTACCCGCAGGTCGGCGTGGAATATCGCAGCGGCAGCTACAACGATTACTTCGTCGGCGTCTCCGCCAGCGAAGCGGCTGCCAGCGGCCTGCGCCAGTACAGCGCGGGTGCGTCCACCAGCCCCACCCTGGGCCTGGCGGCCGATGTCCCCTTGACCGGTGACTGGCACCTCAACCTGCACTGGCGCCGCAAGTGGCTGGACAACTCGGTGGCCGACAGCCCGCTGGTGCGCCGGCACACCGATGACACCGCCATCGTCGCAGTGAGCTATCGCTTCAAGTAACTCCGCTTTCCTGCCCGCCTGGGGCTGGCCGCCTGGCCTGCTGCAGGCGGCAGCGCCCGCACTTCCCTCCTTCGCTTGCTTCCCGTCTTTGATCCTGTGCTGGCTCCTGCTGCGAGCCACGCCTGGCGCAAGAGAAAATCTTTGCGTTCAAGCTGATGCGCGGACCTCATCCATATCCTCCGCACCTATTGATGAGCTTGATTTCCTTGCTAATTTTTTTCCTGTAGAGCTGAGCGCTACTGCTGAGCTTTCAATGCGTAAATAATTCCCGAATATTTACATGCGTCACTTTTTCTAACGCAAATTTTGTCCTGTTTTTCAGCACACGGGAGCCAATTCGTGTTGCCGCAAAAACTTAGTTTCCGCATCAACATAAATTGCTTCAAGAAAACCCTTATGTCATCGGAAACCCTTTACCAGAGCGACTTCCTGAATTCCTACATCACAACAGGAGTTACAGGAAAAACGTAATAATCTGTTGCAAACGTTAGTATTTTTCCATTATTCTCACTCCGTCTCCTTGAACAAAAATCACAAAGCGAGACGCGATTCCGGCCTTGCCAACATCAACAATAAAACCTGCCGGAATGCATTTCCCCCTTGCAGTGCTTTCGCAATCAGATACCAATCGAAGTACCCATCGAATACCAACCAATCAATCGAACTGGAAAGAGGTGTGTTATGAAAAAACTGTTGAGCAGTTTCCTTGTCGCGTCCGCATTTGTCGCCATGGCGTCCTCGGCTAGTGCAGCCGATCTCGAACGCACGCGCACCCTGGTCTGGACCGACGCCACGTCGACCTTCAACGCCCGCTTCGGCGATGGCACCACCGGCCAGACCTTCCTGGAGAACTTCACCTTCAACATCGGCGGCGCCGGTGGCTCGGTGTCCTCGGCCCTGGTGTCGATCGCCCTGGACGGCCTCTCGCGCGTGGGCATCAACAGCTTCACCCTGAGCGGCAATGGCCAGACCTACACCGGCACGCAAATGAGCAGCGGTGACCTGCAGACCTTCGCATTGCGCACCAACGGCCTGACTTCGGGTGCCTACACCCTGTCGGTGGCTGGTACCGTGCTGGGTTCGGCTGGCGGCAGCTTCGCCGGCAACATCAGCATCGCACCGGTACCGGAAGCCTCGACCACCGCCATGATGATCGGCGGCCTGGGCCTGATCGGCTTTGCGGCCTATCGTCGTCGCAAGGCGGGTGACAAGGGTGACAAGGCGCAGATGAATGCGCAGATGATGCCGGCGTAAGTGATGTGAACTGAAACGGAACCCGGCTTACGGGTCGTTGAGGTTGCGGCAAGGGGAACCCCTGAAAAGAGGTTCCCCTTGCCGCTTCTGCATGCGCACAGCGCTCATGCGACAGTCGGGCCTTGTTCTGACTTGGCCTCGGGCGCGCTTTGGATGGATCACTGCCAGGGAGCCGGGGCCACGTTGACCGAATCGCAGAAGATCCACCAGATCATGTTATTGGCTGCGTTGTTTCCCATCAGGGAGGCGGCGATACAAAGATAGGATCGATCAGACGCGCTCAAGGCACAGATCGAACCATTGCCATTGGAAATGGCCAGATCGCTGAGCCTGGCGGGAGCGCGCAGACTGTTCGCAGCCAGACCGGCATCGGCATTGAGGGAACTGATGTAGTCGAAGTTTCCGCTACCACGGTCATTGAAGCTCACGATGACTCTGGATGCATCGCCGGCGCAGCGGATCAGCTTCGGCGTGACTTTCGCGCCAGCGGAGGCGCCGATGGTATTGGCATAGCCGCTCCAGGACGACCCCCAGTTGGTTGACCTGGTCATTCGCAAAGGCGCGCCCGTGTCCGTACGGTAAACGCCAATGACTGTGCCTGCGGTGTCCATGTTCAAATAGGATCCTTCGGAGGCGATATTGGTGCTGACCTGGGAAAAGCTGCTCAGTGTGCCGTCATACGTGGTGTTGACCAAGGCCTTGTAGATGCCCGGAGACGTCCCCGCTCCCCCGTAGACCACGCTGGAGGCCCCATCGTTATTGGTCAGCACCGAGGATGGAATGACGTAGTTGCTGAAACTGCAGACCACGGCCGGGGCAAACGCCTTGCCCTGCAAGCCGTCGGTGGACACCATGACGCAATTGCGGGCGCTGGCCGTACTGGTCGGATTGCTGCGCAGGCGCTCGTGCGTGAACAGCCAGATACTGCCGTTGATGGACCAGGCGAGCAACTCATAGACGCAGTAGTTCGCATCCGTGTAGACAACCGTCCGGTCCGCATTGAAATCGCGTTTGCCGGTATCGAAGGTACGAACCACCACTTCCCCGAACCCGGCCAGATGTTGGTAACCATCTGAACCGGTGCGGCAATAGACATTGATCGTTGCAGAGGAAACCGGAACAGGCTTGTACGAAAGCTCGTAGACCGGATTCAACGGGCGCACGCCTGTCGGCCCTCCCTTGATCACGGAGATGGACGTACCGGTGGGATAGGTACGGGCGGCATAGCTTTTGGCATCGAGCCCTGCCTTCACTGCGGCATGAATTGGACCGATCATGATCACGCCCCGTATTCAGCGGTAAATTCGGCGGTGTGGCAGATCAGATAGTCCCCGGTCGCCGCTGTCGCCAGCGTGAGGTTGACGGCCAGGACCTGGTCGGCGGCAGTATCGATAGTGCTCCAGTTGGGAGGGCTGCTCAGGGAGTTGTAAGTGGCCGCACGGGAAATCTGCGCATTCTGCACACCGGTGTTCTGGGTGGTGTGGGCAGCCTCGGACATGACGTTCGACGATGACAGCGTAAAGGTCGTGATCTGCCCGCCTCCCATCGATAAGGTGGCCACTTTTGAGGCAGCCGAATTGTTCGACTGAAACAGCGCATAGGCGCGCAGACGGCCGTTCCTGCCCAGCGATCCGCCTGGCAAGACAGCGTTCTGCGCCTGGATGACGGTGTTCGTCTGCACATTGACCGTACCGGCTGTGGTGGTGAACGCGATGGGCGTAGCGGGAATGGACGGGATGCCGGAGCTATAGGTGTTGTTGTAGACCGTACCGGCGCTGACACCTGAAAAGGTCGTGTAATACCAGCCTGCAGGCACGTTGGCCCCGATCGCGTTGGCGGGGAAGTAGCAATAGGCGGCCGGAAAAGCGTAAGGCAATGCCAGCGCCGTGCTCAATGCGCCATTGGCCGAAAACGTCCAGGACGAGAAGACAATGAAGGCAATCCCCGAGAGCAATACGGTCACGGGACCTGCCGGCGTGGGGTTCTGGAATGCAAACACCCCCGGTGCCGTCGACACGACGGTCACAAACGTGTTCCCTCCCGCGGTCGCGCCGAGGTTGGCGAAACTCACGCCTCCTGTCCCGGCAACGAACGAAATCTTGCCGCTGCCGGCCTGAACCACGGTACAAGAAAATCCCGCAGAAAGACCACCAGGCAGGGTCAGCGAAATATTGGCATTGCCTGCATAAACCAGTGTGGCGCCATGGTCAGACCCCGTGAGCATGCGCGATCCGGTCAACGTGCCACTGCGCGCCAGCAGTTGGGTCAGCGCCTCCAGGGCAGCAGCGGTAATGCGAATGTCACACTTGCTACCCGTCGGCCAGGCATTCTGGATGGGCGAGCAAGTCATGACACCCGTGGCGGTGTTGACTGCCGTCACCGTCACCAGCTCCCATGAAGTCTCGGCGGCTGATGCCCCTGGCTGGGTCAATGTGAAGACCAGATAGTCTCCGTTGGAGAGTACCGGGAGCAAGGCGGATTGGGCGGCCGAAATGGTGATGGAGCTTGCTCCTGCGGCGGCAGGAGCGGTAAGCAAGCCGCAAAAATTGTTGACGAAGCGTTGCTGGTTCACGATTTTTCCTTAGATCGAAGAGTTCACTGCGAAACCATTTACGACCCTGCTGAACATGTCAGCAGCCAAAGGGATCACGACCTGGGACGAGAGCGACTGCCCTCCGAGCCCCGCTGAATTGAAGGCGGCGACCTTTACAAAGATGGGAATCCCGTTCACGAGGGAGGAACAGGAAATCGGACTGCTGGCGCCGTCTTGCGTGGCCAGCAGGCTGTTGTCGGCGGCCGCATAGACAAAGAGCCGGTAGCCGGTAATGGCCGTACCACCGTTATCGCCGGGCGCGGCAAATACGCATGAGATCGAACCATCGCCCGCAGACACCGAAACAATGGCTGGCTCTGCGGGTACCGACGCAGGGACCGAACCAGCCTTGGCAGCAAAGGCCAGGCCGATGGCGCGGCAGCCAATGATGGCGCCCCTGTCAGAGCTGCGTTGCGTATAAGTGGAGGCGGTCTGCCCCGCAATATCGGAGGTGACGCCATCAATGGTGGAGGTCCATTGCAAGCCTGCTGAAGAGTAGCCAGGGAGAAATGATGCAGTCAGTACATTACCGGCACCCAGCACACCCGTGATCGAAAGCGGGGCAGTGGCCAACCTGAGCGCAGCTGCCAATTCACGAAATTGTCTTTCATCAATCATTGCTGCACCCATACAAAGTATTGGTAACGTGAATATTTTTACATGCTTATTTATCATCGTCCATTACTGATGAGCTTGATGTTTGCCTGCAACGGCATACATCTGCGAAGTTCTTTGCGCGCCAGAAACAAAGGCACCGGTAGTGCTATAGTGCGGGCCATCCGACTTTTCCAGGCTCGCTGGAATGGCCCGTGCAGATGTGCTGTCAAGCGTGACGGCCGGGCTCACCGCAAGGCTGGAATTGAATGCAACAGACCGTACAAAGATTGAATACATCCCCATGAAAATCGCCACCTGGAACGTCAACTCCCTCAAGGTCCGCCTGCCGCAAGTGCTGAAATGGCTGGAAGAAAACCCGGTCGACGTGCTCTGCCTGCAGGAAACCAAACTGACCGACGACAAGTTCCCTGCGGCCGAGATCGCCGCCGCCGGTTACCTCGTCGAGTTCTCGGGCCAGAAGACCTACAACGGCGTGGCCATCCTCTCGCGCCACCCGATGACCGACGTGGTCAAGAACAATCCGCTCTTCCCCGACGAACAGCAGCGCATCATCGCCGCCACCATCGAAGGCGTGCGCTATGTCTGTGCCTACATTCCCAACGGCCAGTCGCTGGAATCCGAAAAGTATCCCTACAAGCTCAGCTGGCTGGCCGCCCTGCACGAATGGCTGGCCCGGGAAAAGGCGAAGAACCCGCGCCTGGCCCTGCTGGGCGACTACAACATCGCTCCCGAAGACCGCGACGTGCACGACCCGGTGGCCTGGCAAGGCCAGGTGCTGGTCTCCGAACCGGAACGTGAAGCCTTCCGCAAGCTGCAGGCCCTGGGCCTGACGGATTCCTATCGCCTCTTCGACCAACCGGAAAAAATGTACAGCTGGTGGGATTACCGCCAGATGGGCTTCCGCCTCAATCGCGGCCTGCGCATCGACCATATCCTGCTGTCCGAAGAGCTGGTGCCGCGCTGCACCGCCTGCGTCATCGACAAGGTCCCCCGCAAGTGGGAACAACCCTCGGACCACGCACCGGTGATCGCTACCCTGGCGGACTGAGGCGTACATCCCGCCAGCCATAAAAAAAACGGCAAATGATTTATATCATTTGCCGTTTTTCATTGAAGCGAGCAAGCGGGATTATTCAACACCACCTTCAGGTGGCGTTTGTTCTTTCTTGTTGCGCATGTTCTTCTCGAACTGCACATCCAGCTTGCTCACCCGCTTGGCCTTCTGCGGTCCGTGGGCATTGACGAAGCGCACGAAGTCATCCAGTTCCATGGCCTCGTTGAGCTTCTCCAGCGGCTGCCCGGCCACGCGCCGGGTCAGGATGAAACGTTCGTCCGAGGTGCGCAGCATGGAATACTCGCGCGATTCGGTGCGTTCGTTCAAGCGCTCGATGGCGCTGGCGGCTCGGGTCGATCTCATCATTGGGCCTCTTGCAGTTTGAGTTGCCAGTATCCCACGTCGATCCAGCGTCCCATCTTGTAGCCCACTTCCGTAAAGACGCCGCAGTACACGAAGCCCACGCTCTCATGCAGCGCCACGCTGGCCGGATTGGGCTGGGCGATGCCGCCGATGACCAGATGCACGCCCAGGGGCTTCAACTGCGCAATGAGCTCGCGATAAAGCTGCTTGCCGATGCCGCGTCCACCGGCATCGTGGCGCAGGTAGACCGAGCTCTCCACCGAGTGCCGGTAAGCCGCGCGCGGCTTCCACTTGCTGGCATAGGCATAGCCCAGCACCTCGCCCTGCTCTTCAAAGACCAGCCAGGGGAAATCGGCCTGCACGTCAGCGATGCGCGCGGCCATGGTCTCGGCACTGACCGCTTCGGTCTCGAAGCTGATCACGGTGGTCTGCACGTAATGGTTGTAGATGCCGCAGAGGGCGGGAGCATCGGCAGCGGTGGCCGGGCGGATGGAGGGCGACATGGGCAGGACGCAATCGTGGAAACGCGAAAGCCGTCAGTGTAACCAAATTACGCCGGGCACGGCGGCCCTGCTCCGCTGCAGGGCCGCCGTTGCTTCATGAGAGAAGTGCGACTCAGTCCTTGATGACCGCCCGCACCTGCTCCAGCGCTGCCGGATCCTCGATGGTGGGCAGGTCGCCCGGATCGCGTCCTTCGCAGATGGACTGGATGGCCCGGCGCAAGAGCTTGCCCGAACGCGTCTTGGGCAAGCCGCTGACGAAGAACACCCGCGCCGGCCGCCCCACTGCGCCGATCTGCTTGTCCACCACGCCCATGATTTCCGCTTCCAGCGCCCGGCGCCCCTCGGGCGTGGCAATCGCATCGGCCTGCTTGGGAATGGCGAAGGCAATCGCGACTTGCCCCTTGAGCTTGTCTTCCACTCCCACCACGGCCACCTCGGAGACGTTGGGATGGCTGGAGATGCTCTCCTCGATTTCACGCGTGCCCAGGCGGTGGCCGGCCACGTTGATGACGTCATCGGTACGGCCGAGGATGAAGTAGTAACCATCCTGGTCCTTGATACCCCAATCGAAGGTCGAATACACCTCGCGCGGCAGGCTGCGCCAGTAGGTGTTGACGAAGCGCTCATCGTCGCCATAGACCGTCTGCATGCAGCCCGGCGGCAGCGGCCCTTCGATGGCGACCACGCCCTTCTCGCCGGCCGCGCACGGCTCGCCGGTGGCCTCATCGAGAATGGCCAGCCGGTAGCCCGGCATCGGCACGCCGGGGCTGCCCAGGCGCGTAGGCTTGTCGCTGATGCCCTTGGCGACCGAGATGATGGGCCAGCCCGATTCGGTCTGCCAGTAGTTGTCGATGACCGGCACCTTGAGCGCACCCGAGATCCAGCTCGACGTGGTTTCATCCAGCGGCTCGCCCGCCAGATAAAGGGCCTTGAGCGAAGACGTGTCGTAGCGCTCCATGCATTCGGCCGGCTGTTTCTTCAGCACGCGGATGGCTGTCGGTGCCGAGAACATGCGGGTGACCTTGTATTTCTCGACGATGCTCCACCAGATGCCTGCATCGGGCCGGATCGGCAGGCCTTCATAGAGCACCGTCGCCATGCCCGCAATAAGCGGGCCATAGACGATGTAGGAGTGGCCCACCACCCAGCCAATATCCGAGGTGCAGAAGTAGGTCTCGCCCGGCTTGCCGCAGAAGATGTGCTGCATGGACGAGGCCAGCGCCACTGCATAGCCGCCCACGTCGCGCTGCACGCCCTTGGGCTTGCCGGTGGTGCCGGAGGTATAGAGCACGTAGCTGGTTTCATTCGATTCCAGCCAGGCCACCGGGACCGGCTGGTCCAGGTGCTGTTCACGCAAGGGCGCATAGTCGACGTCGCGTTGCGCCGTGCGCGCCATCTCCGCCAGGCCGCGATCGACCAGCAAGACCTTCTGCGGCTTGTGCTGCGCCAGGTTGATCGCTTCGTCGAGCAAACCCTTGTACGGGATCACCTTGCCGCCACGCGAACCGGCATCGGCCGAGACGATCAGGGTGGGCTGCGCATCATCGATGCGCGAAGCCAGGCTGTTGGAGGCAAAGCCGCCGAAGACCACCGAATGCACCGCACCGATGCGGGCGCAGGCCAGCATGGCGAAGACCGCCTCGGCGATCATGGGCATGTAGATCAGCACGCGGTCGCCGCGCCGCACGCCCAGCGACAGCATGGTGGCGGCCATGGCCTGCACTTCGCGATGCAGCTCGGCGAAGTCGTAGACGCGTTCGGTGTTGGTCTCGGTGGAGATGGCGATCAGTGCCGCCTGTTTGCCGCGTTCGCCCAAGTGGCGATCCACCGCATTGAAGCAAAGATTGGTGGTGCCGCCGATGAACCAGCGCGCAAACGGTGCGCGGGAATAATCGAGCGTGCGGGTGAACGGCTTGTCCCAATGAATGCGCTGCGCTTCTTCGGCCCAATAGGCTTCAGGCTGCTCGATGGAACGGCGATAGAAATCCTCGTATTGCATGACGTCTCCTCATGTCTCTCGAATTGAAAACCGCTGTCGGCCTTGCGCAGCGTGGCTTGCAGGCCGATGGTCGCGTGGCTCTGGAGCATGGAAAAAAAACGTCTTTGCCATGCGTGGCCCTCATGCGACGATGAAACCAGTCTTGCACCTGAATCTTACGAGGGGCTGAATCCGTCGCTTGCAGAAGCGATCTTGGATGATGCAAATCAAGCGGGAACGATGCCGACAGCAAGACGCCATCGGCATGACAAGGGAGGAGGAAATGCGGGGTGGAAAGAACGCGCCGACGTCAGGCCTTCACGACGGCGCGGCGCTGCATTGTCAGCGCGTGCGGCAGTCGTTGGCCAGCTGCTGCCCGATCTTGGAATTGAGCAGCATGGACTTCGACGGGATCTGGATCCACACCAGGCCTTCGCCCTTGTTCTCCAGACGCACTGCACCGGTCGAGGTGCTGACCGGGTTCATCATGTAGCTGCTGCCCTTCCACACCAGCGTGACGCCATCGGTCACGCGGCCATCCATGCGGATTTCGACCTTGTTGCCCATCTCGCAGCTGAAGGCACCGGTCTTCAATTGCGTGGCCCAGCTCGGCTGTGTGGCGGCGGGCGACTGCAGCAGCTGCGGCAGCACCGGCTTGGTCTCGGTAACCGGCACGGGCGTGGAAGAACACGCGGACAGGGCAACGGCCAGGGCAAAGGAAGTCAGGGGCAGCGCGCAAAGACGGCGGGAAACGATGGCAGCAATCATCGGATGATCCATGGAGAGTCAGGGGTGGACGCGGGGCGGAAAATATCCGACCGCATCTTAGCAAGTTATTGCATCTGACTCGACCACATGTAACGCTTGTTACAAATCTGCCTGCGCACCTGCGGTACCCGGGGAATGAGGCGGCCGACACGCGCCAGCCGCCGCTTCCTTCTTCTTGCTGCGCCCTCTCCCTCTCTTGCCCCTCGTGCCCGCGCCCTCCTGCCATCGCCTGATGGCACTACGGCGCGGGTGCTGCGTGTTGCCTCGTCTTACTTGCGCTTGCCGATCGGCACGAACTTCAGGTCTTCCGGTCCCACGTAGTTGGCCGAGGGGCGGATGATCTTGTTGTCGATGCGCTGCTCGATGATGTGCGCCGCCCAGCCCGAGGTGCGGGCGATGACGAACAGCGGCGTAAACATCGCCGTCGGCACGCCCATCATGTGGTAGGACACGGCCGAGAACCAGTCCAGGTTGGGGAACATCTTCTTGATGTCCCACATGACCGTTTCCAGGCGTTCGGCGATGTCAAACATCTTGGTCGAGCCGGCTTCCTTGGAGAGCTTGCGCGCCACTTCCTTGATGACCTTGTTGCGCGGGTCGGAGATGGTGTAGACCGGGTGGCCGAAACCGATCACCACTTCCTTGTTCTCGACGCGGCGGCGGATGTCGGCTTCGGCTTCGTCGGGGTTGTCGTAGCGCTTCTGGATCTCGAAGGCCACTTCATTGGCGCCGCCGTGCTTGGGGCCGCGCAGCGCGCCGATGGCACCGGTGATGGCCGAATACATGTCCGAACCGGTGCCGGCGATGACGCGGCCGGTGAAGGTGGAGGCGTTGAATTCGTGTTCCGCGTACAGGATCAGCGAAGTGTGCATGGCCTTCTCCCAGGCTTCGGAGGGCTTCTCGCCGTGCAGCAGGTGCAGGAAGTGGGCGCCGATGGAATCGTCGTCGGTCTCCACTTCGATGCGGTTGCCGTTGTGGCTGTAGTGGTACCAGTACAGCAGCATGGAACCGAGCGACGCCATCAAACGATCGGCGATGTCGCGCGCGCCGGGGGTGTTGTGGTCATCCTTCTCGGGCAAGACGCAACCCAGTGCCGATACGCCGGTGCGCATCACGTCCATCGGATGCGAGGCTGCAGGCAGCCACTCCAGCGCCGCCTTGACGTTGGCCGGCAGGCCGCGCAGGGCCTTGAGCTTGGCCTTGTAGGCGCGCAGCTCGGCGGCCGTGGGCAGCTTGCCGTGCACCAGCAGGTGAGCGATCTCTTCGAACTCGCAGCTGTCGGCCACGTCCAGGATGTCGTAGCCGCGATAGTGCAGGTCATTGCCGGTCTTGCCGACGGTACACAGGGCCGTGTTGCCGGCGGTGACGCCAGAGAGGGCAACGGATTTCTTGGGCTTGAAACCGGGGGCTTGCTGATCGCTCATCGTGTTCTCCTCGTAGTCTGTATTAGGTCAAAACTCATTATCGGAAGGGGGTATTCGGTTTTGCGTTGATGTCTTACTTGTTCTTTTGCTGGGCAAACAGCGCATCCAGACGCTGCTCGTAGCTGTGGTAATCGATGCGGTCATAGAGCTCCATGCGGGTCTGCATGGTATCGACCACGTTCTTCTGGGTACCGTCGCGGCGGATCGCCTGGTAGACGTTTTCGGCCGCCTTGTTCATGGCGCGGAAGGCCGAGAGCGGATAGAGCACCAGGCCGACATCGGCGCCCTTGAGTTCTTCGACCGTAAACAGCGGGGTCGAGCCGAATTCGGTGATGTTGGCCAGGATCGGTACCTTCACCGCATTGGCGAACTGCTTGTACATGGCCAGGTCGGTGATGGCTTCCGGGAAGATCATGTCGGCCCCGGCTTCGACGCAGGCCACGGCGCGCTCGATGGCGGCCTCCAGTCCTTCGACGGCCAGCGCATCGGTACGCGCCATGATGACGAAGTTCTCATCGGTACGGGCATCGACGGCGGCCTTGATGCGGTCCACCATTTCCTGCTTGCTGACGATTTCCTTGTTGGGACGATGGCCGCAGCGCTTGGCGCCGACCTGGTCTTCGATGTGCATGGCGGCCGCCCCGAACTTGATCATGGACTTGACGGTGCGCGCCACGTTGAAGGCCGAGGCACCGAAGCCGGTATCGACGTCCACCAGCAGCGGCAGGTCGCACACGTCGGTGATGCGGCGCACGTCGGTGAGCACGTCATCCAGGTTGGAGATGCCCAGGTCGGGCAGGCCCAGCGAACCCGCAGCCACGCCGCCGCCGGAGAGGTAGATCGCACGGAAGCCGGCACGCTTGGCCAGCAGGGCGTGATTGGCGTTGATCGCGCCGATGACTTGCAAGGGGGATTCTTCCTGGACGGCCTGGCGGAACGCTGCGCCTGCGGAGTGGAGAGCCATGGTGGACACCTTCTCGATGAGGTTGGAATGCTGAAAAGTCGGATGGTCTGGCTGCGGCCGGAGGGGCGAACCGCCCCCGTCCTGCGACACATGCGTTCACCATTGCAACGGCCGTGCCATCGCAGTGCAGCATTCCATCGCGCAAGCGCTGAAGAAAGCTTCATATCGCCTGGAACCAGCGTGGGATAAGGCTTTCGGGCTGCCCTTCGGATGCCACTTTCACGGGTGCCCGCCCCCGCCCCGCTTGATGTGCCGCAACCATGGCCGTTTCATCAGTGTTACAGTAACGTTTCGCTGAAACATCCTGAACGCCCGCCATGAAACGCCCTGCCCCCGCTGACCGTCTGGCCGACAAACCCGTGATCTGGACCGTGTCCGTATCGCGCCTCTCTGAACTCTTCCGCGACATCACGCTGGAATTCGACGGCGTGGCCGACATCGAGCCCATTCATCTGGGCTTCGACGAGGCGGTGCGCGCCATCCGCGAGCGCCTGGCCAGCGAGCGCTGCGATGTGGTGATTTCGGCCGGTTCCAACGGTGCCTATCTGAAGAGCCGGCTGCCGGTGCCGGTGGTGGTGGCGCGCGCCAGCGGCTTCGACGTGATGCAGGCGCTGGCCCGCGCCCGCCAGATCAGCGCGCGCATCGGGCTGGTCACTTATCAGGAGGCGATGCCGGCGCTGACTGAATTCCAGCAGATGTTCGGACTCGACATTGCCCAGCGCACTTATGCCACCGAGGAAGATGCACGCGCCGTGGTGCAGGAACTGAAAGCCGGCGGCGTGCAGGCGGTGGTCGGGGCCGGGCTCATCACCGACCTGGCCGAGGAAGCCGGGATGCACGGCATCTTCCTCTACTCCTCGGCCACGGTGCGGCAGGCCTTTGAAGATGCGCTGGAACTGGCGCGGCTGACGCAACTGGAAAGCACGCGCGGCCCCAGCCTGCCGGTGGCCGACAGCCTGCGCGCGCGGCATCACCTCAAGGACCTGCGGGGCGATTCGGAAGTGATGGAAACGGTGCGCCAGTCGATCACGCTCTTTGCGCGCTCGCCGGCCAACGTATTGATCCAGGGCGAGACCGGCACCGGCAAGGAACTGGCGGCACAAGCCATCCATCGTGCTCATCCGCGCATGCAGGGCAAGAGTCAGGCAGCCCATCCCTTCGTGGCCATCAATTGCGGCGCGCTGGCCGAATCGCTGCTGGAATCCGAACTGTTCGGTTATGAGGAAGGCGCTTTCACCGGCTCCCGCCGAGGTGGACGGGCCGGTGTATTTGAAGCGGCACATCGCGGCACGCTGCTGCTCGATGAAATCGGCGAGATGCCGCTGCCGCTGCAGACGCGATTGCTGCGCGTGCTGGAAGAGCGCGAAGTCGTGCGCGTGGGCGGCACGCGGCCCATTGCGGTCCAGGTGCGCATCATCAGCGCCACCCATTGCGATCTGGAAGCGCGGGTGCGTGAAGGCCGTTTTCGCGCGGACCTGTATTACCGGCTCAGCGTGCTGCGTCTGCAGTTGCCGCCCTTGCGGGCGCGCCGCGAGGATATTGCGGCGCTGGCCGAATGGCATCTCAAGCATGCGCTGGCGGCACTGGATGCGCGTCCGCACGCCAACCTGGGCGCGGAGCTGCTGCGCTGCGCGCCGCTGCTGGCGGCGTATGACTGGCCGGGCAATGTGCGCGAGCTGCGCAACCTGATGGAAAGGCTGGCCCTGTTCCTGGCCGCAGAACCGCTGCAGGCGCTCACCCCCGCGCTGATCCAGCGGGTGGCGCCGGAGCTGGCGGGGATGGCGCAGCCGCTGCTGTCGAACACGGCAGAGGTGGTGGCACCCCATGAGCTGACCATCGCTGACATGGCCCCGGACGATGACGCCATCCAAGCCGCACTGCGCCGCTTCCGTGGCAATCGTGCCGCTGCTGCACGCCATCTCGGGATCAGCCGCACGACCTTGTGGCGCAAGCTCAAGGAAATGGAAGCGCAGCCTGCAGCTCAGCCGTGAGCCTGCACGCACGCGAAACGAGAAAATGATTTCGCAAAATCAGGTGCGCGTCCTGCCTCCTGATAATCCCCCGCACTGCGCCTTGACAGTGCCGCATCGCGCCGCCTATCCTCGCCCGCTGTAACGGCCCCGGCCGTCACAGGGAGCCCACAACCATCCATACACAGCCAGGCAGCCTTCTGCTCCGCCAGGGTCAGAACGGCGTGCTGCTCCTCCATCCACGTATCCATCAGGGAGTCTCCATGACCAGCAACACCGCGGCGCCTGGCGCCGGCACCACGCATCCGCAAGCGCGGCGTGCCATCATCTCGTCCTCCATCGGCAATGCGCTCGAATGGTTCGACATCCTCATCTATGGCGCCTTCGCCGTGGTCATCGCCAAGCAGTTCTTCCCCACGGGCGATGACAGCGTCTCGCTGCTGCTGACCTTCGCCACCTTCGGCGTGTCCTTCTTCATGCGTCCGCTGGGCGCGGTGGTGCTGGGCGCCTACTCCGACCGCGCAGGCCGCAAGGCGGCACTGATGCTGTCCATCATGCTGATGACGGTCGGCACGGCCATGATCGCCTTCATGCCCAGCTACGCCAGCATCGGCCTGCTGGCACCGGCCGGCATCGCGCTGGGCAAGATGATCCAGGGCTTCTCCGCCGGCGGCGAGTTCGGCAGCTCCACCGCCTTCCTGGTGGAACACGCGCCGCATCGCCGTGGCTTCTTCTCCAGCTGGCAGGTGGCCAGCCAGGGCATCAGCCTGCTGCTCGCGGCCATCTTCGGCGCCGTGCTCAACAACATGCTCACGCCCGAGCAACTGGCCTCCTGGGGTTGGCGCGTGCCCTTCATCTTCGGCTTGCTGATCGCACCGGCCGGCATCTACATCCGCCGCCATCTGGATGAAGCGCCCGAGTTCAAGGAATCCAGCGAAAAGACCGATGCACCCCTGCGCGATACCTTCGCCCACCAGAAGATGCGCCTCTTGATCGGTGCCGGCAGCGTCATCATGGCCACCGTCTCGGTGTACCTGTCGCTGTATATCCCGACCTATGCGGTCAAGCAGCTGGGCCTGCCGGCCTGGTCCTCGTTTGCGGCGATGTCGGTGGCCGGCCTGATCATGTTCATCGGCTCGCCGCTGGTGGGCGCGATGTCCGACAAGATCGGCCGCACGCCCTTCATGATCACCAGCAGCGCGCTCTACATCGTGCTGACCTATCCGATGTTCGTGTTCCTGACCAACTCGCCGGGCTTCCTGCAACTGCTGTTGCTGCAGACCGTCATCGGCGTGCTCATGACCATGTATTTCGCCTCCATGCCGGCCCTGCTGGCCGACATCTTCCCGGTGGCCACGCGCGGCACCGGCATGTCGCTGGCCTATAACATCGCCGTGACCATCTTCGGCGGCTTCGCCGGCCTCATCATCACCTGGCTGATCGACTTCACCGGCAACAAGCTGTCGGTGAGCTACTTCGTCATCTTCGGCGCAGTGCTGAGCCTGGTCGCCACGCTGGCCGCACGTTTCGTGCTGCGCCTGCGCTGATGATTCGCTTCTTCGCGTAAATGATATAAATCGTTTACGGAAACACTCAATAAAAATGGCCTGGATCTTGCGATCCAGGCCATTTCCTTTTTTGTGGCCGCCGCCTCTTCCCCTTGCTGATCCTGCCCACGCGGCGGCTCGCGGGCAGGCCTCCCCTGCTTGATGGTTACGCTGGACGTCAATCGTCTTCCGCGCCGCCGATGCCCAGTTCCTGGATCTTGCGGGTGATCGTGTTACGGCCGATGCCCAGGCGCACGGCGGCGTCGTTCTTGCGGCCGTGGGTATGTTTCAGGGCGATCTTGATGAGCGCTGCTTCAAACTGGCGGCCGAGGATGTCCATCACCTCGGGCTGTTCGGAGGCCAGCATCTGCGCGGCCTCCACTTCCAGCAGCGAAATCCAGTTGCCGGGCGCAGCCTCCGCCGGTGCAGCAGCGGACGCCGGATCGGCATACGCCACCGGTGCCGCCACGGCAGCCGCTGATGCAGGTGCAGAAATGGTCTGCGCCGGTTGCGGTGCATGGACGCGCTCTTCCACCAGGTCCTGCGGCAGGTCCTTGATCTCGACCGTCTGGCCCGGGGCCATCACGGTGATCCAGTTGCACAGGTTTTCCAGCTGGCGCACGTTGCCGGGAAACTCCAGCTGCGACAGGAACTGCATGGCCTGCGGCGACAGGCGCTTGGCTTCCACGCCCAGCTGGCGCGCGCTCTGCGCCAGGAAGTAGCGGGCCAGGATGGGAATGTCTTCACTGCGTTCGCGCAAGCTGGGCAGACGCAGACGGATCACGTTGAGGCGGTGGTACAAGTCTTCCCGGAACAAACCTTCACGTACACGCTGCTCCAGGTTCTGGTGGGTGGCCGCAATGACGCGTACGTTGGCCTTCAACGACTGATGGCCGCCCACGCGATAGAAGTGACCGTCGGAGAGCACGCGCAAGAGGCGCGTCTGCAGGTCCAGCGGCATGTCGCCGATTTCATCGAGGAAGAGCGTGCCGCCCTCGGCCTGCTCGAAACGGCCACGGCGCATGGCTTGCGCGCCGGTGAAGGCACCGCGTTCATGGCCGAACAGTTCGGATTCCAGCAGGTCCTTGGGGATGGCTGCGGTGTTGAGCGCCACGAACGGCTGGCTGGCGCGGGGGCTGTGCTTGTGCAGGGCACGCGCCACCAGCTCCTTGCCGGAACCGGATTCGCCGGTGATGAGCACGGTCACGTTGGATTGCGACAGGCGGCCGATGGCGCGGAAGACGTCCTGCATCGCCGGCGCCTGGCCGAGGATTTCGGGGGTCTGGGCGGCGCCCTGCTCGATGTCGGTTTCACGCAGGCTCTCGTCGAGCGCGCGGCGGATCAGTTCGACCGCCTTGTCGACGTCGAAGGGCTTGGCCAGGTATTCGAAGGCGCCGCCCTGGAAGGCCGAGACCGCCGAATCCAGGTCCGAGAAGGCGGTGATGATGATCACCGGGATGCCGGGGTGCTTGGCCTTGATGGTCTGCAGCAGTTCGAGACCGGAGGCACCGGGCATGCGGATGTCGGACACCAGCACTTGCGGCGTGCCGTTCTGCAGGGCTGCCATCGCATCGCGTGCGCTGGAAAAACTCTGCGTGGCGAGATTTTCTCGGGCCAGTGCTTTTTCGAGCACCCAGCGTATCGATTCGTCGTCGTCAACAATCCAGATTGGCTTCATAAATAACTTCTTCCTGCGTTGGTCATGCTGTTAATGCTCCCGCGATCCACGGCGCTTCTGGCGCCCTGTCCGCAGCCCCCTTGGTGGGCCGGATGCCCGGCATCCACTCGGCTTTGGCGCGCCGCCTGCGGCCATGCTCACGGCAGCGGTATAAGTATTCTGAAATCGGTACAACCGGGCCGGCTGTCGCATTCGATGACACCCATGTGCTGATGCACGAAGGTCTGCGCCAGGGTCAGCCCCAGTCCGCTGCCTCCCTCGCGACCCGACACCAGTGGATAGAAAATTCTTTCCTGGATATCGGGAGGAATGCCCGGACCGTTATCGATGATATGCAAGTCTAGTGCCAGCCGGTATCTGACCTTGGATAGCGTCACCTGGCGCGAGACGCGCGTGCGCAGAATCAGCTCGCCATCACCGGCACGGATGCGGTCGGCCAGCGCTTGTGCGGCGTTGTGCACGATGTTCAATACGGCCTGGATCAGTTGCTCCTTGTCGCCCCGGAATTCGGGGATCGACAGGTCATAGTCGCGCTTGATGGTGAGCCCCTGCGGGAATTCGGCCATCACCAGGCTGCGCACGCGTTCGCAGACTTCGTGGATGTTGACGTCGCCCACGATGTGCGGATGGCGGTGCGGGGCCAGCAGGCGATCCACCAGGGTCTGCAGGCGGTCGGCTTCCTTGATGATGACCTGGGTGTATTCGCGCAATTCCTTGAGGTGGCGCTCGGGCAGCTCCAGCTCCAGCAGCTGGGCCGCGCCACGGATGCCGCCCAGCGGATTCTTGATCTCGTGGGCCAGGTTGCGGATCAGTTCCTTGTTGGCCTGGCTCTGGTCGAACATGCGCTCTTCACGGTCCAGCTTGAGTTGCTGGACGTTCTCGCGCAGCTCCAGCAGCACCGGCCAGTCGGTGCTGTCCAGGGGCGTGACGATGGTGTGAACCTGCAGCGGCTCGCGGTTGGCACGCTCCAGCACCAGGTCCAGGCGCTTGTCGGCGAACTGGTGTTCGATGGCCTGATAAAACAGCGCGGTCAGCTCCTTGCCATTGAGGAAGAGCTCCGAGAGCTTCTGCTGCGAGAGCACCTTGAAGGAACTCTCCAGCAGGTTCTCGGCGGCCGCATTGGCGTAGACGATGCCGCCATTGGCATCGAGGATGATCACGGCCGAGGCCAGCAGGTCGAGGCCATCGAGGGAAGGAAGCGGTGTCTTCATGGGAGGATTCTTGATGCCTGGGGTCATGTCGTCTCGTGCCGGTCTGGCGGGCTCTTGCAAAGGCTGGCCGCGGCGGATGGTGTTCTGGATCTTTTTTGACTAGCAATTTTCGGGCGCACTGCCCTGCCACCGGAGGCGCGCCGCGCATAAAAAAAGGGGAAGCAAGCTTCCCCTTTTTCTCCGGATGCGGATTCGATTACAGCGAGTAGTACATGTCGAATTCGATCGGGTGCGTGGTCATGCGGAAGCGTTGGACTTCCTGCATCTTCAGCTCGATGTAGGCATCGATCATGCTGTCGGTGAACACGCCGCCACGGGTCAGGAACTCGCGGTCCTTGTCCAGGTGCTCCAGGGCTTCATCCAGCGAAGCACAGACGGTCGGGATCAGCTTGTCTTCTTCCGGCGGCAGGTGGTACAGGTCCTTGGTAGCAGCTTCGCCCGGGTGGATCTTGTTCTGCACGCCATCCAGACCGGCCATCAGCAGGGCCGAGAAGCACAGGTACGGGTTGGCCAGGGGGTCCGGGAAACGGGTCTCGATGCGGCGGCCCTTCGGGTTGGCCACGTGCGGGATACGGATCGAAGCGGAACGGTTGCGGGCCGAGTAGGCCAGCTTGACCGGAGCTTCGAAGCCGGGGACCAGACGCTTGTACGAGTTGGTGCCGGGGTTGGTGATCGCGTTCAGGGCCTTGGCGTGCTTGATGATGCCGCCGATGTAGTACAGCGCGAACTCGGACAGGCCGGCATAGCCGTCGCCAGCGAACAGGTTCTTGCCATCCTTCCAGACCGACTGGTGCACGTGCATGCCGGAGCCGTTGTCGCCAACCAGGGGCTTGGGCATGAAGGTTGCGGTCTTGCCGTAGGTGTGAGCGACGTTCCAGATCACGTACTTCAGGGTCTGGGTCCAGTCAGCGCGCTCGACCAGGGTCGAGAACTTGGTGCCCAGTTCGTTCTGGCCAGCGCCAGCGACTTCGTGGTGGTGCACTTCGACGGGGATGCCCAGGGATTCCAGGATCAGGGACATTTCCGAACGCATGTCCTGGAAGCTGTCGACCGGGGGAACCGGGAAGTAGCCGCCCTTGACGGTCGGACGGTGGCCGGAGTTGCCGCCTTCGATCTCGGCGCCGGTGCTCCAGGAAGCTTCTTCGGAGTCGATCTTGACGAAGGAACCGGACATGTCGGCACCCCAACGCACGCCGTCGAAGATGAAGAATTCGGGTTCCGGACCGAAGTAGGCGGTGTCGCCCAGGCCGGAGGACTTCAGGTAGGCTTCAGCGCGCTTGGCGATGGAGCGCGGATCGCGGTCGTAGCCCTTGCCGTCGGACGGCTCGATCACGTCACATTGCAGGAAGAGGGTGGTCTCTTCCATGAACGGGTCGATGTTGGCGGTGTTCGGGTCCGGGATCAGCAGCATGTCGGAGGCTTCGATACCCTTCCAGCCGGCGATCGACGAACCGTCGAAGGCGTGACCGGATTCGAACTTGTCGATGTCGAAATGCGAAACCGGCACGGTCACGTGCTGTTCCTTGCCACGGGTGTCAGCGAAACGGAAGTCGACAAACTTGACTTCGTTGTCCTTCACCATCTTCAAAACCTCTGCGGCCGTCCTTGCCATGCGAATCTCCTAAAACGAGGAAGTAGTATAAATTGGGGTGTTGAGCCGTTTTCTGCGACTGGATCTTTGCATTTGATACAACGGTCTTGCGCCGAACTCAGTCGCGGATGATAGCAGATTCCATGCCACCAACCTTTCGGGTGCGCCAATAATGGAAGTTTTTAGGGAGGACGCGCCAGCTGGGGCGCTGCGCGCGGTGCACAGTACGGTCTCGCATGCATTATTTTAGTGCGTTTTCATCAAAACGCACCGTATAAATGCATATTTGCAGGATCGAATATGAATTGCACCATTTACGTGCATGCGCCGTGTTGGGGCAGTCGCCTGAAGAGCTTCCGGGCATGCACCAGCTTGGGAAAATTGCCTAACTGTTTATATTGTTTAAAATCATCTGCCTTGGGGCGCGTTGACGCAATTGCGCTTCATGGGCTTTCACCGGAATTCCTGCGCTTGCCTGTTCGCGCTTCTTTTTTCTCAAGAGACTTTTCCCATGAGCAACGATTCGATTCTCAGCACTGCCACCCGACGTGCCACCGACGGCCAGCTCCCCTACGCCGGTGCCGTGACCCCGCAGGAAGCCCTGGCCCTGTTGCAGTCCGATCCTGCCGTGAAGCTGGTGGATGTGCGCACCCGCGCCGAGCGCGACTGGGTGGGCGTGGTCCAGATCCCGGCGGCGCAGCACCTGGCCGTGCAATGGAATCTCTACCCCGAGGGCAAGCCCAATCCGCACTTCCTGGAGCAACTGCAGGAAGTGGCTCAGCCCGGTGAAGTGCTGCTGTTCCTGTGCCGCTCGGGCGTGCGTTCCAAGCATGCCGCCAAGCTGGCGACCGAAAACGGCTATACGCGTTGCTTCGACATCCTCGAAGGGTTCGAAGGCAACAAGGACGCCAACGGCCATCGCAAGACCATCGAAGGCTGGTGCAAGGCCGGCCTGCCCTGGCTGGGCGCCTGAGGCAACGGTTTGCCCCGCTCAGGCCTGCAGGCTGCGCGCCTGCAAGGCACTGGCCAGCGACTGCAGCAGCAGGCCGATGGCTTCTTGGCCGTCGGCGTCGGCGCGCAGCGCTTCTTCCACGCAATCGAGCAAGGCCACGATCTCCAGCCGTCCCATGGTCAGGGCAGCGCCCTTCATGCGGTGCGCCAGCTGCGCCATGCGCACGCTGTCGGCCGTCAGGCTGGCCTGTTCCAGGGCCTGCAGGTCGGTCAGGGTGGTCTGCAGGAAGAGCCGGTCCAGGTCGCGGCTGTGCTCCTCTTCGGCCGTGGCGGCGTCGCCTTCATCCTCGCTCTCGTGATCGCACCACAGCGCCAGCAGGCGGCGGATGGCCTGGGTCTGCAAGGGCTTGCCCAGCATCCCGTCCATGCCGCTGTCCAGGCAACGCTGCACGTGCTGGGCATCGGTTTCGCCGGAGATGCCGATCAAGGGCGTGTAGGGACGCCGGGGATCCTGCTGCTCCATGCGCCGGACCTGGCGCGCAACCTCCTGGCCCGGCATGTCGGGCAGGAAGCAATCGAGCAGGACCAGCCCATAGGACCGGGCCTGGATCGCTGCCAGCGCGGTGGTGCCATCGGCCATGCAGTCGACCTGGCAGCCCAGCCGCTGCAGACGGTTCTGGATGGCATGGCGGATGGTGGCCGAATCATCGACCAGCAGCACGCCGGGCGCGTGCGGCTGGGTGAGGGCGCTTTGCGTCGGGTGCGGCATTTACAGCTCCTTGATCTGGTATTCGATCTTGAACAATTCGTTGTCGCTGCGTACGCCCAGCTTGCGGAAGGCCGATTGCTTCTGTCCGCTGATGGTCTTGACGCTGCGGGCGAATTTTTCGGCGATCTCGGTGACCGACATGCCGTCCAGGCAGCAGCGCAGGACTTCGCGTTCTCGCGGCGAGAGGCTGGGCATATCCGAGAGCGAATCGGAGGACACCGGCGCGCTGCGCGGGCGGCGCGGCTGCGGGCGGGCCACCGGCTGGCTGCGCGCGGCCGCCTCGGCAGCCTGCATGATGGCCAGTTCGCGGGCCATGGCGGTGTTGAGATATTCACGTCCGCGTGTCACGGTGCGAATGGCCTGGATCAGTTCGGCCAGCTCCTGCGACTTGCCCACGAAACCGCGTGCACCCGCCTTCATCGCCATGGATACGGTGGCCGGGCTGCTGTGGGCCGAGGTCACCAGGATCTTGCTGCGCGGGAAGCGTACCCGCAGCGCACGGATCAGGTTCAGTCCATCGATGTCGTTGCTGCCCAGTGAATAATCGATGAGCAGCAAATCGGCGGGAGAGGCACGCAGGGCTGCCATGAGCTCCTTGCTGGTGGCGAAGGCGCCGATGACGGCAAAGTCCGGTTCTTCCGCCAGGCGCTTGGCCAGGCCATAGCGCACCACGGCGTGGTCATCCAGCAAGGCGATGCGCGTCGCCGATGCCAAGGTCCATGTCATGCCCCCTCCCCTCGATTTCTGATGTGATGAAGCTGCTGCAGTGCGTAATCCAGCATGCAGGATGCGCACGCTGGCAAAGGCGCTATTGTGGTCGAGTGCCGCCGAAGAGCGCATAAGAATCGTCTGAAAAACCGCGACAAATCGCAGTGTTTCACACTTTACAGCGCTTGCCGGAAGCTGACGACCGCGTCAGCTTTGTAACACCCTGTATGAAGGTTCAAGCTTGCTGCGCTACAGTGGCGCCGGTGTGCCCGGCACAGCGCATTACACTTTATTACAGCCCGCCAGCAGGCCCTTGCCCATACTGGCCTGGCGCCGTTTTCAGGCGATCCACGCCAACCCTCCACTTTTTATGATCTCGCGAGGCAGCTCGATGCAAGCGACACTCAAGCGTCTCTCCCGGCCATCTGCGGTACTGTTGATGCTGGCCGTACTGGCCTGTACCTTGGGGCAGGTGCAAGCGGCCACCCCGATGGGCAACAACATCCCGCTGTCGGAGCAGGAGCGTGCCCTGCACGTGCTGAACCGCCTGGCCTATGGTCCACGCCCGGGCGAGCTGGAACAGGTCGAGCGCATGGGCGCCAAGCGCTACATCGACCAGCAGCTGCATCCCGAGCGCATCCCCCTGCCCGATGACCTGCAGGCGCGCCTGGCAGCCTTGCCGGGGCTGCAGATGACGCCGGCACAATTGTTCGTCGACTATGGTCCGCCGTCCTTCGACCGCAGCGCCAGCAAGGAGGAGCAGCAGGCCGCCCGCCAGCGTGCGCCGCGCGAACTGAGCCCGCAATTCCACATGGCGCGCCTGCTGCAGGCTACCGAGAGTCCGCGCCAGCTGGAAGAAGTCATGACCGAATTCTGGGCCAATCACTTCAACGTCTTCGAAGGCAAGGAGTGGGTGCGCTACTGGGTAGGCGACTATGAAAAGAACGCCATCCGTCCCTATGCCTTGGGCAACTTCCGCGATCTGCTGGGGGCGGTGGCGCATCATCCGGCGATGCTCTACTACCTCGACAACTGGCTCTCCAGCGGCGCCGGCACGCCGGGTGCGCGCGGGCGCTTCAAGGGCCTGAACGAAAACTACGCACGCGAGCTGATGGAGCTGCATACGCTGGGCGTGGATGGCGGTTACCAGCAAGCCGACGTGATCACGCTGGCCCGCATCCTCTCCGGCTGGACCATTGATCTGGAGGCGATGAAGACGGGTGCCGCGCCCTTCCGCTTCGTCGCCCAACGTCACGACAACAATCCCAAGGTGTTCCTTGGAAAACCGCTGCAGGCCAGCGGCTACCAGGAAGGCGAGGCAGCGCTGGACATCCTGGCCAATCATCCTTCTACCGCGCGCTTCGTCTCGACGCAGCTGGTGGAATACTTCGTCTCGGACCAGCCCGATCCGGCGCTGGTGAACAAGCTGTCGCAACAATTCCTGGCTACCCATGGCGATATCCGGGCCGTGTTGCAGACCCTGTTCGACAGCCCGCAATTCTGGGCCCGCAGCAATTACCAGACGCAGTTCAAGACACCGTACCAGTTCGTGGTCTCGGCCCTGCGCGCGGGCGATATTCCGGTGCGCAATGCCAAGCCGGTCAATGGCGAACTGGGGCAATTCGGCATGCCACTGTATGGCTGGCTCACGCCCGAGGGCTACAAGTATTCAGAGGCGGCCTGGCTCAATCCTGGGGCGCTGCTGCGGCGAATCAACCTGGCTGGCAACCTGGCCAGCGGCAAGTCGCCGATCGCCCGCGTGGAAGGCGCGCCTGCGCCCTCCAATACGGAGGCTCCGCCGCTGGACGCAGCGGCCTTGCTGCGCACCCTCGGCCCGGCCATCACGCCGGCCACCGCCGCACAGATCAATGCCGCACCTGAGAACCAGCGCGCCGGCCTGATCCTGGGCAGTCCCGATTTCATGAAACGCTAACCCCCTTGCCGAGGCTTGCATGAACCGCCGCCATTTCCTCCGTTATCTGGGCGCTGCCGGCAGCGGCGCCATCCTGGTGCCGATCGGCCTGTCCGGCTGTGCCGTCGTGCCGACCGGTGACCAGACCATCAGCCGCGCCAGCCACACGTCCGGCAAGGTGGCCTACGGCTCCCCTGCACCACGCGCGCATGCCCAAGGGGACGGTGCGCCGCGCATGGTGGTGGTGTTCCTGCGCGGGGCCGTCGATGGCCTCAACGTGGTGGTGCCGCATGGCGATGCGCTGTATTACCAGGCGCGTCCGACCATTGCCGTGGCGCGACCAGGCCAGGCCAATGGCGCACTGGACCTGACCGGTTACTTCGGTCTGCATCCGGCGCTGCAGCCGCTGATGCCGTACTGGGAAAGCGGCCAGCTGGCCTTCGTGCATGCCTCCGGTTCGCCCGACGGCTCGCGCTCGCACTTCGAGGCGCAGGACTATATGGAAACGGGTACCCCCGGCCAGCACAGCACGCGCGATGGCTGGCTCAACCGGGTGATGGATTACCTGCCGCCGGCCGAGTCGCCGCTGCAGGCCATCAACGTCGGCAGCGCCACGCCACGCATCCTGAGCGGCCACAACGTGGCGGCCAACCTGCAGACCGGGCGCGATGCCACGCGCCCGAGCATGATCGACCAGCCGCGCTGGAGCCAGGTCTTCGATCCGCTGTATGGCGGTGACGATGCGCTGGGCAAGGCCTATCGCGATGGCATGGCCGCTCGCAAGCAGCTCATGGCCGAGATCAACAGCCAGGAGCAGCAGATGGCCAACAACGGCGCGCCGCTGCCCAATGGCCTGTCCATGGATACGGCACGCTTGGGCCGGTTGATGCGGCATGATCCGCGCATCCGCCTGGCCTTCCTGGCCGTGGGAGGCTGGGATACGCACATCGCACAAGGCAACGGCACCGGCCAGCTGGCCGGGCGGCTCTCGCCGCTGGCCACCGGCCTGGCTACGCTGGCGCGTGAACTGGGGCCGGCCTTCAATGACACGGTGATCGTGGTGATGTCCGAATTCGGCCGCACCTTCAAGGAGAATGGCAACGGCGGCACGGATCATGGCCACGGCAATGCGATGTGGCTGATGGGGGGCAATCTGCGCGGCGGCAAGATTTATGGACAGTGGCCGGGGCTGAATCAGACGGCCTTGAACGAAGGGCGCGATCTGGCGATCACGACCGATTTTCGCGCGGTCTTGTGTGCGCTGTCAGAGCGGCATATGCGCATCCCGGATCAGGCATTGGAGAAAATTTTTCCACAATATGCTGCGGGTGCAAGACGGATTCCTGATCTCTTCATCTGATATTTTGGAGAGATTGCAGATACGTCAAACGTAAAAAAAACCGCATCGAATCGATGCGGCTTTCGCTTTTACAGCAGCTGTCCGAATCACTCCGCCTCGGCAATCCAAGCCGCCTGAATGGCTTCCAGAATGCGCTCGCCAGAGCGATTGGGATCATCCTCAAATCCCTCCAGCTCCATCACCCACCGATGCAGGTCGGTAAAGCGAATGGTCTTGGGATCGACCTCGGGAAACTTGTCGTAGAGTTCCTCGGCGATCTGCTGGGTATCAGTCCATTTCATGTCAGTCTCCCCGGTGCCACGGCACCGAACGTGAAGCCCGGACGATCAGTGATTTTCCGAGGCGTGGTTGATGGTGTACTTGGGGATTTCGACGGTCAGGTCGTCTTCGCCCAGCACCACCTGGCAAGACAGGCGGGACGTCGCTTCCAGGCCCCAGGCCATGTCCAGCAGGTCTTCTTCCTTGTCGGTCGGATCATCCAGCGTCTCGAAGCCTTCGCGGATGAGGACGTGGCAGGTGGTACAGGCGCAGGACTTTTCGCAGGCGTGCTCGATGTCGATGTCGCTGTCCAGCAGCGCATCGCACAGGGTCTTGCCGGCGGGGGCATCGATCACCGAGCCTTCAGGGCAAAGGACCGGATGGGGGAGGATGACGATCTGGGGCATGGTGGCTCTCGTGTCTTGTCTATCGTGTCTACAGTGTGCGGGTGACGCAATCGCTTACGCGACTTCGTCCAGTTTCTTGCCGGCCAGCGCGGCGTGGACGCTGCGGTCCATGCGCCGTGCAGCGAATTCTTCGGTGCCATGCGCGAGTGCATCGACCGCTGCCTTGATGGCGAGGTGATCCGTACCTTGCGCGGCGGCCGTCACGGCCTCGATCTGCGCTTCGATGGCCACGCGCTCGTCTTCCGACAGCAGCGCGGCATCGGCCTGCAAGGCCGAGCGGGTGGCCAGGACGATGCGCTCGGCTTCGACCTGTTCTTCGCGCAGGGCGCGGCGTTGCATGTCTTCATCGGCCGAGCTGAAGGATTCCTGCAGCATGCGGGCAATCTCATCGTCACCCAGGCCATACGAGGGCTTGACGGTGATGGAGGCTTCCACGCCCGAGGTCATCTCGCGCGCCGACACCGCCAGCAAGCCATCGGCATCGACCTGGTAGGTCACGCGGATGCGCGCCGCACCGGCGGCCATCGGCGGGATGCCGCGCAGTTCGAAACGGGCCAGTGAACGGCAGTCGGCCACCAGCTCACGCTCGCCCTGCACCACGTGGATCGCCATGGCGGTCTGGCCATCCTTGAAGGTGGTGAATTCCTGGGCACGGGCACAGGGGATGGTGGAGTTGCGCGGGATGACCTTCTCGGCCAGGCCGCCCATGGTCTCGATGCCCAGCGACAGCGGAATCACGTCCAGCAGCAACCAGTCGTCACCCGGCGCACGGTTGCCGGCCAGCAGGTTGGCCTGCACGGCCGCACCCAGCGCCACCACCTTGTCGGGGTCGATGTTGGACAGCGGATTGGTCTTGAAGAACTCGCCTACCGCACGGCGGATGTGCGGCATGCGGGTAGCACCGCCGACCAGCACCACGCCATCCACATCCTCCACGGTCAGGCTGGCATCGCGCAGGGCCTTGCGTACCGGCGCCATGGTCTTGGCGACCAGGTGCTGGGTGATCTCGTTGAATTGTGCGGCCGTAATCGACAGGTGCACTTCTTCGCCGGACTTGAGCACGGCATCGATCTGCACTTCATCCTTGGTGGAAAGCAGCTCCTTGACCTCGCGCGCCTTGACCATCAAGAGGCGCGTGTCTTCATCCGACAGCGGCTGCAGTTGCGCCTCATGGCTGATCCAGCAGAACAGGCGATGATCGAAATCATCCCCGCCCAAGGCCGAGTCGCCACCCGTGGACAGCACTTCGAAAACGCCGCGCGTGAGCTTGAGGATGGAAATATCGAAGGTACCGCCACCCAGGTCATAGACCGCGAAGATGCCTTCGGAGGCATTGTCCAGCCCGTAGGCAATGGCCGCTGCCGTCGGTTCGTTGAGCAGGCGCAGGACATTGAGACCGGCCAGTTGCGCCGCGTCCTTGGTGGCCTGGCGCTGGGCATCATCGAAATAGGCGGGCACGGTGATGACGGCACCCACCAGGTCGTCGCCCAGGGCATCTTCAGCGGTCTGGCGCAGCGTGGCCAGGATCTGGGCTGAGACTTCCACCGGGCTCTTCACGCCGGCCACGGTCTTGATCTGCACCATGCCGGGCTGGTCCTGGAAGTCATAGGGCATGTTCTCGGCGTGGGCGATGTCCTTGAGGCCACGGCCCATGAAACGTTTGACCGAGACGATGGTATTGCGCGGATCAATGGTCTGCGCGGCCTGGGCCTTGTAGCCGATGTTGGCATGGCCGTTGGGCAGGTAGCGCACGATCGAGGGCAGCAGCACGCGGCCGTCATCATCGGCCAGGACTTCGGGAATGCTGTTGCGTACGGTCGCCACCAGCGAATTGGTGGTGCCCAGGTCGATGCCGACGGCCAGACGACGCTGGTGTGGCGCAGTGGACATGCCCGGTTCGGAAATCTGCAGTAAAGCCATAAGGTGTGGACTCGTCGTGGAGCGTTGGGGCGAAGTGACTCGCCGTTATTCGGGTAAGGCCATCCGGATGCCCAGGCCGATGAAGGCACAGCCTGCCAGGCGATTCAGATGGACGGAAGCGCAAGCGCGACGGCGGAAGAGCGCACCGACCGCGCCGGAAAAGAGCGCGATGGCGCTGAAGATCGCGAAGGCCTGAACAATGAACACCAGCGCCAGAATCAGCATCTGCAGGGCTTCATGGCCAGCCTCGCGCTGCACGAACTGCGGCAGGAAGGCGATGAAGAACAGCGTCACCTTCGGGTTGAGCATATTGGCCAGCACGCTCTGCCAGTAGATGCGGCGCAGCGGGACCGCAGCAGCGCCCTGCCCGTCTGCCGACAGCGCGATGCCGCTGGAAGCCGAGCGCAACGTGCGCACGCCGAGATAAGCCAGATAGGCTGCACCCGCATATTGCAGCGCGTGGTAGGCCGGCGGATAAGCCTTGATGAGGGCGGCAAAGCCCAGCACGGCCAGCAGGGTATGGAAGATCAGTCCCGAACAGAACCCGGCAGCAGCCACCAGCCCGGCCTTGCGCCCTTGGGCGATGCCGCGCGTGAGCACGTAGATGTTGTCCGGACCCGGTGCCAGGGTCAGCGTCATCGCGGCCAGCAGGAACAGGAACAGATCGGGCATCGTGCGTCTCCGGTCAGCCTTCGATCAGGGCGAAGGCATCGCCGATCTCGGCCCCGAACTTGTCGAGGAACATCAGCTGGCGCACCAGCTTGCCGGCAGCGGCATAGTCGCCCGCATCCAGCAGCGCTTCGATGCGTGCGATCTCGGCTTTCTTCTCAGTCAGCAGTTCGGTATTGAGCTGTTCCAGGGCGTCGATGTCCTTGCCGGCCTTGGCGTCGTCAAGCGTCTCGCGCCATTCCATCTGCTGCATCAGGAAGGCCGGGGCCATGGCGGTGTTGGATTCGGTCTGCAGGTCCACGCCGTGCAGTTCGCACAGGTAGCGGGCGCGCTTCAAGGGATTCTTCAGGGTCTGGTAGGCCTCGTTGGCCCGTGTGGCCCACTGCATGGCCACGCGCTTTTCGGCATCGCTGGCGTGCGCGAACTTGTCCGGATGCGCCTGGCCCTGCACGCTGTGGAAAGCCTGCTCCAGCGCCTTCTGGTCGATGGCGAAGCGTTGCGGCAGCTGGAACAGGTCGAAGTGGTTTTGCATGGCTGAAAAATAAAAAGCCTGTCGGACTGCAACAGGCTTGGCACATCAGGGACGGCGGACGGCGACCAGGTCGGCCCCGCAGGGAGCGATCACGAGGCGGTCACGCTATCACGGTCCGGCTAAGCGCTGGCCGCCGGCACCACAAGCGGGTGCGACGGCATCGACAAGAACGTGAAAATGCAGGTCAGATGCGGAAGCTTTCGCCGCAGCCGCACTCATCCTTGACGTTGGGATTCTGGAACTTGAATCCTTCGTTCAGTCCTTCCCGGGCGAAGTCCAGCTCGGTGCCATCGATGTAGGGCAAGCTCTTGGGATCGACGAAGACGCGCACGCCATGCGACTCGAAGACGGTGTCTTCGGACGATTGTTCATCCACATACTCCAGCTTGTAGGCCAGGCCGGAGCAGCCGGTGGTGCGCACACCCAGGCGCAGGCCGATGCCCTTGCCACGGCGCTCCATGTAGCGGCTGATGTGTTTTGCTGCCTTCTCTGTCAACGTGATTGCCATGATGCTTGCCTTACGAAATCGAAAACGGCCTTGCTGTCCTGCCCGTCAAGCCGCTCAGGCGGCTTGCTGCTGTTCGCCGTGCTTGGCCTTGTAGTCCTGCACGGCGGCCTTGATGGCGTCTTCGGCCAGGATGGAGCAGTGGATCTTCACCGGCGGCAGGGCCAGTTCTTCGGCGATCTGGGTGTTCTTGATGGACAGGGCTTCGTCCAGGGTCTTGCCCTTGACCCATTCGGTCACCAGCGAGGACGAAGCGATGGCCGAACCGCAACCGTAGGTCTTGAACTTGGCATCCTGGATGACGCCGTCAGCGCCGACCTTGATCTGCAGCTTCATCACGTCGCCGCAGGCCGGTGCGCCGACCATGCCGGTGCCCACGCTGTCATCGCCCTTTTCGAAGGCGCCGACGTTGCGGGGGTTTTCATAGTGGTCGAGTACTTTTTCGGAATAAGACATGTTCTTTGCTCCCTAGATGATGGTTTCGGCCATCGCCCCTGCCCTGCTACGGCTGCTGGCGATGGCTGGCAGAATCCTGGTTTAGTGGGCCGCCCACTGGATGGTGGACAGGTCCACGCCGTCCTTGTACATGTCCCACAGCGGGGACAGCTCGCGCAGCTTGCCGACCTTGCTCTTGATCAGCTCGATGGTGAAATCGATGTCTTCTTCGGTGGTGAAGCGGCCGATGGTGAAGCGGATCGAGCTGTGCGCCAGTTCGTCGCTGCGACCCAGGGCGCGCAGCACATAAGACGGCTCCAGGCTGGCCGAGGTGCAGGCCGAACCGGACGAAACGGCGATGTCCTTGATGGCCATGATCAGCGATTCACCTTCCACGTAGTTGAAGCTCACGTTCAGGTTGTGCGGCACGCGGTGATCCATGTCGCCGTTGATGTAGGTCTCTTCAATCTCTTGCAGGCCCTTGGCCAGGCGGTCGCGCAGGGCGCGGATGTGCGCCAGTTCGCTGTCCATTTCTTCACGCGCCAGGCGGAACGCTTCGCCCATGCCCACGATCTGGTGCGTAGCCAGGGTGCCCGAACGCAGGCCGCGCTCGTGGCCACCGCCGTGCATCTGCGCTTCGATGCGCACGCGCGGCTTGCGGCGCACATACAGCGCACCGATACCCTTGGGGCCGTAGCTCTTGTGAGCCGAGAAGCTCATCAGGTCGACCTTCCAGTTTTCCAGGTCGATCTTGACCTTGCCGGTGGCCTGGGCAGCGTCGCTGTGGAAGATGATGCCCTTGGAGCGGCAGAACTCGCCGATTTCCGGCACCGGCTGGATCACGCCGATTTCATTGTTCACCAGCATGACCGACACCAGAATGGTATCCGGACGCACGGCGGCAGCGATCTGCTCGACGGTGACCAGGCCATTGTCCTGGGGCTGCAGGTAGGTGGCTTCGAAGCCCACGCGTTCCAGCTCGCGGAAGGTATCCAGCACCGCCTTGTGCTCGGTCTTGACGGTGATGATGTGCTTGCCCTTGGACTTGTAGAACTGCGCCGCACCCTTGATGGCCAGGTTGTTGCTCTCGGTGGCGCCGGAGGTCCAGATGATCTCGCGCGAATCCGCGTTGACCAGCTTGGCCACTTCTTCACGCGCCTCTTCCACGGCCTTTTCAGCGGTCCAGCCGTACATGTGGCTGCGCGAAGCGGGGTTGCCGAACTGCTCGCGCAGGTAGGGGATCATCTTGTCGGCCACGCGCGGATCGACCGGGGTGGTCGCCGAGTAGTCCATGTAGATCGGGAAGTGCGGAGCCTTGATGGTCTCCAGCAGGCTTTTTTCCAGGGGTGCGTTCATAAGGTCCTTGCTCCAAATCAGGCTGCGGCTTGCGGGCGGTGCATCACCACCACGCTTTGCGATTCGGCGGCACGGTGTTCGGCCGCCTTGGGTTCTTTTTGCTGGTCCACCAGATCCTGGAGAGATACCGAATCCAGGTACTCGACCATCTTTTCGTTCAGGGTGGACCACAGCTCATGCGTCATGCAGCGTGCGCCGCCCGGATGCGCCGCGCTGTGGCAATTTTCCTTGCCACCGCACTGGGTTGCATCCAGGGGTTCGTCCACCGCGATGATGATGTCGGCGACCGACACGTCGGCCGCCTTGCGGGCGAGATTGTAACCACCGCCGGGCCCCCTCACGGACTCGACGATCTGGTGACGCCGCAACTTGCCGAACAACTGCTCCAGATATGATAAAGAAATTTCCTGGCGCTCGCTGATGGCCGACAGCGTGACGGGGCCCTTGCCCTGGCGCAACGCCAGGTCAATCATCGCAGTCACGGCAAAACGGCCTTTGGTGGTAAGACGCATGAAGTTCGCTCCAGAAACAAATGCACCGGCCGGGCCGGTTACCCTGAATTCCCGAATATTTGAGTCAAGTATAGCAAACCCGAGTAATTCTGTCAGGTACCCTGCCTTTTCCTTCATATCGACCAAAACCCGGCCTGGCGCAAGCCGTCGTCAAATTCACCTGAAACTTGTCTGACCTCTTGCGCAAAGTGCGCTACTCTCACGGCTACGGCTGGTCCTGGCGTCGTGGCGGCTTATCGATCTGGTAAGATGGCGCGACTATGTTCACCCCGCCTGATGCGGACCGATCACAACCATTCACAATCCGGTCTGCCAGCGCTCCCGAGAAATAAAACGATATGGATGTAAGCGATACCCCCAACCCGCTGCTGCGCCCGCGCCGCAAGCCTCAGAGCCTGTCGCAGGAAGTGGTGGCGGCGCTGACCGCAATGATCGGCAACGGCAGCCTCAAGCCGGGCGACAAGCTGCCCACCGAGTCCGAGATCATGCAGACCCAGGGCGTCTCGCGCACCGTGGTGCGCGAAGCCATCTCGCGCCTGCAGGCGGCCGGACTGGTGGAAACGCGGCACGGCATCGGTACCTTCGTGCTGGAGGTGAAGAAGGGTTCCAACATCAACATCGACCCGGCCACCATCACCACCATGCGCGACCTGCTGGCGCTGCTGGAACTGCGCATCAGCCTGGAGACCGAAACGGCCGGCCTGGCCGCATCGCGCCGCAGCGATGCCCAGCTGCAGGAGATCCGCGAGGCGCTGGACCTGTTCCACGCCAACCAGAAAAGCGGCGGCGACACCGTGGGCCCGGACTTCCGTTTCCACTTCGCCATCGCCAATGCCACCGGCAACCGTTATTTCATCGAGATCATCAGCCATCTCGGCATGGGCGTGATCCCGCGCAAGCGCATCAATACCGCCGAGCTGGCGCATGACCAGCAGGCCAGCTATCTGGAGCGGGTGCAGCGCGAGCACGAAGACATCTATGAAGCGATCGCGCGCGGCGATACCGAAGCGGCGCGCGCGGCCATGCGCAATCACCTCACCAACAGCCGCGAACGCCTGCGCCGCGCGCAGCAGGAAGCTGAATCGGGCACGGCCGGCAACGCCTGATCGCTCGCAAGTCCGGCCGTTCCGTGCTGCGCGGATCGGCCGCTTCTGTTGCCCTCCTCTTCTGCAAGCACGCCATCACCGGCGATCCCGTCGACCCGGAATTCTTCCCCGCCCCCCTGCGCAAACCATCAGAACAAATTGCTGGCTTTATGAAATCTTATGTTGTACGATGACTGATATCCTAATTGGATAAAAGAAGATCAGAGACAACATTCATTCCATTTGCCTCGTTTTCCAACCCATTCCTAACGGCGTCGAGCGAAACCATGTCCCAGTACACACCCCAAGACCTCAAACAGATCCTCTCTTCCGGCCTGCTGTCGTTCCCGCTGACGGACTTCGACGAGCAGGGCGACTTCCGCCCCAAGACCTACATCGAACGTCTGGAATGGCTGGCGCCCTATGGCGCGAGCGCGCTGTTTGCCGCTGGTGGCACGGGCGAGTTCTTCTCGCTGGTTCCAGGTGAATATTCGGACATCATCCGCACCGCCGTCGACACCTGCCGTGGCAAGGTGCCCATCATCGCCGGTGCCGGCGGCTCCACCCGCGCGGCCATCGCCTACGCCCAGGAAGCTGAGCGCCTGGGTGCCCACGGCATCCTGCTGATGCCCCACTACCTGACCGAAGCCAGCCAGGACGGCATCGCCGCCCACGTCGAAGCGGTCTGCAAGTCGGTCAATTTCGGCGTGATCATCTACAACCGTGCGGTCTGCAAGCTCAATGCCGAGACCCTGCAACGCCTGGCTGACCGCTGCCCCAACCTGATCGGTTTCAAGGACGGCATCGGCGAGATCGAACCGATGGTGCATATCCGCCGCAAGCTGGGTGACCGTTTCACCTACCTGGGCGGCCTGCCGACCGCGGAAGTCTATGCTGCGGCCTACAAGGCGCTGGGCGTGCCGGTGTACTCTTCGGCGGTCTTCAACTTCATTCCCAAGACTGCCGTCGAGTTCTACCAGGCCATCGCCAAGGAAGACCACGACACCGTGGGCAAGCTGATCGATGACTTCTTCCTGCCCTACCTGGCCATCCGCAATCGCAAGGCAGGTTATGCGGTCTCCATTGTCAAGGCCGGTGCCAAGATCGTCGGCCACGATGCCGGCCCGGTGCGCACGCCCCTGACCGACTGCACGCCGGAAGAGCACGAAGAACTGGCTGCACTGATCAAGAAGCTGGGTCCGCAGTAAAGACCGTCTGATCTGATCGGCAGGAAAAGAGGGAGGGGGCCGCAGGAAACTGCGGCCCCCTCCCTTTTGGGCGATATGAAAGAAAGTGCAGACCTCGGCCGAAAAAAAACCTCCGTGGCCGAAGCGACGGAGGTTTTCATGAAGCAAAGCAGCAACTGTCAGAACTCTTCCCAATCCTGGGCATCGTCCTTGATGCGGCTGCTCGGCGCAGGCGGTGCGGCCTTGGCCGGCGGTAGCTTGGGCGCGGCCTTCGGTGCCGCTGCTGCGGCAGGCGCAGGCTTCAAGGCAGGTGCAGCAGGTGCAGCCGGGGCCGGCGGCGGTGCCATCAGTGCCGGACGCGGCTTGGCCGCCGGGCTGGCCACCTGATGTGCATCGATCTTGAAGATGCTGACCGCGCCGACCAGGTTGGTCGCCTGGGCCTGCAGCGATTGGGCTGCAGCGGCCGCTTGCTCCACCAGGGCGGCGTTCTGCTGGGTTACTTCATCCATCTGGGTGATGGCGCGGTTGACCTGCTCGATGCCGGTGCTCTGCTCACGGCTGGCTTCGGCGATCTCGCCGACGATGTCGGTGACGCGCTGCACGCTGGTGACCACTTCGCTCATGGTGGCACCGGCCTGCTCCACCAGCTGGCTGCCGGCTTCGACCTTCTCCACCGAGGCATCGATGAGCGACTTGATTTCCTTGGCAGCGGCCGCTGACCGCTGGGCCAGTGAGCGCACTTCGGACGCCACCACGGCAAAGCCGCGGCCCTGCTCACCGGCACGGGCGGCTTCCACGGCGGCATTCAATGCCAGGATGTTGGTCTGGAAGGCGATGCCGTCGATCACGCTGATGATGTCCACGATCTTGCGCGAGGATTCATTGATGGCCTGCATGGTATCGACCACCTGCGACACCACCTCCCCGCCCTTGCTGGCGGTGGAGGAGGCCGAATGCGCCAGCTGGTTGGCCTGCAGGGCATTGTCGGCATTCTGTTTGACGGTGCCAGTCAGTTCTTCCATGGAGGCGGCGGTTTCTTCCAGCGAGCTGGCCTGCTGCTCGGTGCGCGACGACAGGTCCATGTTGCCGGCGGCGATTTCCTTGGCGCTGGTGTCGATGCTGTCCGAACTGCTGCGCACGCGCGAGACGGTGGTCAGCAAACCCTGCTGCATGCTGCGGATGGCCGAGAACAGGCGGCCGATTTCATTGTTGTTCTTGACCTCGACCTTGGTGCTCAGATCGCCATTGGCCACCAGGTCCAGCAGATGCACGGCACGGTTGAGGGGCGTGAGCACGATATTGCGCAGCAGGAAATGCACACCTACCACCAGGAACATGGCGCCGATCAGGCCAGCCACCACCAGCCACACCACCAGGTTGTATTCGCGCTGACGCTGGGCCGTGGCCTTGTCGTTGAGCTCCATGGCGCGCTTCTGGTAGACATCCAGGGCGGTCGAAAAACGCGCGCCCCCCTTACTGATGAAATTGTTGTTGAGCTGGGAGTAGCCCTGCGCATCGCCGGCCTTGAGGGTGTCGGTCGCCTTTTTGAGGATCTCGTTCAAGGCCTTGGCCGATTCGATCAGTTCGGTCTTGGTAGCCGGATCCTGGCCTTCCAGGTCGGGCAGCTTGGCGTAATCGTCCAGATACTTGAGGCTGCGCTCATAGGTCATCTGGGCGCTTTTGAAAGCGGACTCGATGACGGCCGCATCGCCCTTCTCCATGAGCGTCGAATAGATGCGCCCATGGGCGGCCCGGGTACGGGTGGTGTCCTTGTAGGCGTCATTGATCAGCAAGGTGCGCTCGGTGATCTCGTGGACATATTCGGTGGACTGGTTGGCCCGGCCCAGTGCAAAGATGCCCACGCCAGCCCCCACTACGATCATGCATGAAAACAGCGCAAGCGCGCTCATCAGGCTGAAGCGAACCGTCAGATTTCGCATTCCCTCTCTCCGCTTAATATTGATACAACACGTGAAATGAACAACATGGCACAGACGATACAACAGCGCGTCACGCTTCATATCGGCGGCAAACCAACCAAAACTCCCCCAATTCCCGGTTAGGGTCGTCAGCAAATGTCGGCTTTTGCATTGTGCACCGGCAACACCCGCGGCTGGCTGTCCTGGATCAAGCCAGCTTCATATGGCGAGGACCAGATGTGAAAAAGCTTGCCGGAATGACATCCGGCAAGCCTGAAAAACAACATATTGAGGTTTCTGAGGGTGAAGCAAAACCCTTCAGGGATCAGCGCATGCCGGGCAGGTCGATGATCTCGACCCAGTTCGGATTGCGTCCTAGCGTGTAGCGGAAGACCGGGGTAAGCGCGCCGCTGTGACGGTCGATGGCATAGCTGGTCAGCCCGGCCTTCTGGCCGACGGCCAGCAGGTAACGTCCCTGCGGATCGATGTTGAAGCCGCGCGGCTGGGTTTCGGTGGGAATGTTGAGGATGCGGGTGAGCTTGCCGCTGGCCGGGTCCACGCGATAACCGGTGAGGGTGTTGGAGCTGCGCTCGGTGGCATAGAGGAAACGGCCATCCGGGGTCAGGTGCAGGTCGGCGGCCGCCAGCGGTTCGCTGGTCTTGAAGCCTTCGGGCAAGGCCGAGTCGCTGGCCAGCAGGGTCAGGGTGCCGGACTGGCGGTCATAGGCGTAGGTGTTGACGGTGGCGTCGAGCTCATTGGTCGAATAGACGAAACGCTGGTCCGGCGAGAACACGAAATGGCGCGGGCCGGCACCGGCCTTGGTGGCGACCGACGGCGGGCTGTTGGGCGTGACCGAGCCGGTGGCCGCGTCGAAGCGATATTGCAGCAGCACGTCGCTGCCCAGGTTGCTGGCAAAGACGAAGGCATTGTCAGGAGAGACCTGCACGGAATGCGCGTTCTTGCCGGTCGGGATCACTGCCAGCGGCGCTGCCTGCACGGTACCGTCCAATCCGATGGCATTGACCGAGATCTTGTTGCCCGAATAGGACGCAGCCAGCAGGTAACGCCCGCTGCGGTCGGTGGCGATGTTGGCCATGTTGTCGGCCAGCGGCGCCTTGGACAGTGCCTTGAGCTTGCCGCTCTTGGGATCGATCGCATAGCTCACCACCGAATACGGCTGGCCGCGCAGGGCGGCATAAAGGAATTTGTGATCGGGGCTCAGTGCCAGCGGCATCACGGTGCTGCCGGTATCGACCTTGTCGATCAGGTTGACGCTGCCATCGCCATTGAGCTGGAGCACGTAGATGTCCTGGCTGTCGGCATTGGAAACGTAGGCGACGGTGGCCGCATTGGCATGCGCAGCGGCCAGGCTCAAGGCAGAAGTGGCGATCAAGGTGGCGAGGCGGGAAGAAGTTGAAAAAAGGGTCTTGCTCATGCTGTCTCCTGGCGAATCATCTTGTTGTTGGCATGACTACGGAAAAAAAAGGACCCGCAAGCGGGCCCCAAGGGAGGATCAGGTCACCGGCGCCGGATTGAACAGGGTCAGTGCATTGTGCAGCTTCCACTGTTCGGCCCAGGTGCGCTTCTTGCCGCTGGCCACGTCCAGCATCAGCTGGAACAGCTCCCAGCCGACCTGCTCGATGGTGGCCTCGCCGCTGGCGATACGCCCGGCGTTGACATCCATCAGGTCATGCCAGCGCCGCGCCAGATCATTGCGGGTCGCGACCTTGATGACCGGCACGGCCGCCAGGCCATAGGGCGTACCCCGGCCCGTGGTGAAGATATGAAGATTCATGCCGGCCGCCAGCTGCAAGGTGCCGCAGATGAAGTCCGAGGCGGGCGTGGCCGCATAGATCAGGCCCTTCTGCTGCAGCTTGTCGCCCGGCGCGAGCACGCCCGAAATCGGGCTGGAGCCGGACTTGACGATGGAGCCCATGGCCTTCTCGACGATGTTGGCCAAGCCGCCCTTCTTGTTGCCGGGGGTGGTGTTGGCGCTGCGGTCGACGCCGCCTTGCTTCAAGTAATTGTCGTACCAGTCCATCTCGCGGATCATGGCCTGGGCCACTTCCTCGTTGACCGCGCGCGAGGTCAGTTGGTCGATGCCGTCGCGCACCTCGGTCACTTCCGAGAACATCACCGAGGCGCCCGCGCGCACCAGCAGGTCGGTCGCAAAGCCCACTGCCGGGTTGGCCGTCACACCCGAAAAGGCGTCGCTGCCGCCGCACTGCACGCCCACCACCAGGTCCGAGGCCGGGCAGGTTTCGCGGCGGCGCTTGTTCAGTTCGGTCAGCCGCGCCTCGGCCATCTTCATGATGGAATCGATCATGGAGTTGAAACCGACGTGCTCCGCATCCTGCAGGCAGACCACATAGGGTTCGCCGGCCTTGTGGATAGGGATCATGTTTTCCGGCAGCAGGCGGTTGGGCTGCAGCTTTTCGCAGCCCAGGCTCACCACCATGGCCTGGCCGCCGAAGTTGGGGTTCAGGCTGATGTTGCGCAGGGTGCGGATGGGGATGCCGGCGTTGGGCGCATCGATGGCCACGCCGCAGCCATAGGTATGCTCCAGCGCCACCACGTCTTCCACATGGGGATACTTGGGCAGCACCTCGGCGCGGATGCGCTTGACCGCATGCTCCACCACACCGGCCACGCATTGCACGGTGGTGGTGATGGCCAGCAGGTTGCGCGTGCCCACCGAGCCATCGGCGTTGCGATAGCCCTCGAAGGTGTAGCCTTCCAGCGGCGGCTGCGGCGCCGGTTTCTTGGTGGCGATGGGCAGGTCGTCGAGACCGCGCGCCGGGGGCATCTGCACCAGCGATTCCTCGATCCAGCTACCTTTGGGGATGTCGCGCACGGCGTAGCCGATGGCCACGTCATAGCGGACGATGGCCTCGCCCTGCTTGAGATCGCGCAGCGCGATCTTGTGACCCTGGGGCACGCGGTCGACCAGGGTCAGGCCGTCGGGGAAAACGGTGCCGGCCGGCAGGCCGCCGTCATTGACGACGATGGCGACATTGTCGGTGTCGTTCATCATGATGTAGCGCGGTGTGAATGCCTGGCTGGCGGCGGTATCGGTGCTCATGCTAAGTCCCATGCGACAGAATGCTGCAATTCAAATGAAGGGCGGCCACTGCAACAGCGGCCGCCCGTAAAACGGATCAGGCGTCCTTGAGTTCGACGCGCTTGATTTCCTTGACGATGACAAGATAGCTGATCACGGTCACCAGTGCATTGATGCCCACGAAGACCAGCGCACCGGCAAAGGAACCGGTTTCCTTGACGATGTAGCCGATCACGATCGGGGTCGTGATGCCGGCCACATTGCCGAACATGTTGAAGAGGCCACCCGAGAGACCCACGATCTGCTTGGGCGCGGTATCGGCCACCACCGCCCAGCCCAGCGCGCCCACGCCCTTGCCGAAGAAAGCCAGCGCCATGATGCCCACCACCATCCACTGCGCATCGACGTAATTGCACAGGATCATGGTCATCGACAACAGCATGCCGCCCACGATGGGGATCTTGCGCGACCAGGTGACCGACATGCCGCTCTTGATCAGGCGGTCCGAGATCAGGCCGCCGACCACGCCGCCGATGAAGCCGCACACCGCCGGGATCGAGGCCACGAAACCGGCCTTGAGAATGGACATGCCGCGCTCCTGCACCAGGTACACCGGGAACCAGGTCAGGAAGAAGTAAGTGATCACGTTGATGCAGTATTGGCCGATGTACACGCCCAGCAGCATGCGGTTGGACAGCAGCTGGCGGATGTAACCTTTGCCCTTGGTGGAGGGGGCTGCGACCTTCTTGTTGTCCATGTCGACCAGGCCGCCGCCGGATTCGATGTGTTCCAGTTCAGCCGGGTTGATGCGCGGATGGTCCTTGGGACTGTAGATGATCTTGCCCCAGACCATGGCCAGCAGGATGCCGACCACGCCCATGACGGTGAAGACGTGATGCCAGCTGTAGGTGTGCACGATCCAGGCCATCAGCGGCGTGAAGATCACGGCCGCGAAATACTGTGCCGAATTGAAGATGGCCGAGGCGGTGCCGCGTTCCTTGGTCGGGAACCAGGCCGCGACAATGCGGCCATTGGCCGGGAAGGACGGCGCTTCGGCCAAACCCACCATGAAGCGCAGCAGGAACAGCGCGATCACGGCCGCGCCCGTGCTCATCCAAGTCACACCGGCTTGCAGGAAGGTGAAGAAAGACCACAGGGCAATGCTCCACATGTAGATCTTCTTGGAACCGAAGCGGTCCAGCAGCCAGCCGCCCGGCAGCTGGGCCAGCACGTAGGCCCAGCTGAAGGCCGAGAAGATGTAGCCCATGGTGACCGGGTCCAGCGACAGCTCGGTCTTCATGGCCGAACCGGCAATGGAAAGCGTGGCGCGGTCAGCGTAGTTGACGGTGGTGACGACGAACAGCAGGAACAGGATCAGGTAGCGGATATGGGTCGGCTTGCCGGCCGCTGCCCCGCTGGGGGTGTTGCTTTGCGCCAATTGGATTCTCCAGGTCTCTCGCCATCCGCGCCGCCGGCCTGGACCCGGCGCACCGCCGCAGGAACGCGGGCGGACGAGCGTCGGGACTTGCCGGAGGTGTCTCTTGGCGTATTGTTGTGTGTTGAGGTGATTGTTATAAGACGTCATACAACAGCAAGCGCAGTATAACAGGACGCGAAGCGGACGCAAGCGGTGAATATGAAGGAATCTGCACTTCAGACCGGTTCCCGGGCGATACGGTTGTCTGACATGTCCCTCTGGCGCACTGACGAAGTGGCGCGCCGCAGGTATGATGCGCGCACTCTCCTACTCCGATACCACAAGATCTTTCCGATGACATTCTCTTCTTCCGCCTCACGCGGCTCTTCTGCCTGGCTCAAGCCGCTGCTGTTCATCCTGGTGGCGGCCATCGGCCTCTACTATGTGAAGTGGTCGCCCTACTACCTCAAATCCTTCGTGGCCGCCGACAAGCACAGCATTGGCGGCTCCATCCTGGCCAATGCGCCCGCCGCTCCGTGGTCGGCTGCGCTGGAATATGCCACGGTCTACTTCCTGGCCATCTGGAAAGCCGCCGTGCTGGGGGTGCTGCTGGGTTCGCTGGTGCAGGTGCTGGTACCGCGCGACTGGCTGCTGCGGGTGTTTGGCCGCGCCGGCCTCGGCTCGACCCTGCGTGGTGGCCTGTTCGCCCTGCCCGGCATGATGTGCAGCTGCTGCGCCGCGCCAGTGGTGGCGGGCATGCGCCGTCAGCAGGTGTCGGTCGGGGCCGCACTGGCCTTCTGGATCGCCAACCCGGTGCTCAATCCGGCCACGCTGGTGTTCATGGGCTTCGTGCTGGGCTGGCATTTTGCCGCGCTGCGCCTGGTGGCCGGCGTGCTGCTGGTAGTGGGCGTGTCGCTGATCGCGCAACGTGTGGCGCAGACGGAGACCCTGCCGCAGGCCGCCCTGGATGCAGTGGCCGCCGCCGAATATGAACCGATGGACGATGGCCGCCACTTCCTGGTGCGCTGGGGCAGCAAGCTGTGGCAGCTGTTCTGGACCACGGCACCGGTCTACATCGTGGTGGTGCTGGCGCTGGGTGCGGCCCGGGTGTGGCTGTTCCCGCAGGTCGATGCCAGCATGGGCAACAGCCTGCTGTGGATCGTGGCGCTGGCGGTGGTGGGTACGCTCTTCGTGATCCCGACGGCCGCCGAGATCCCCATCGTGCAATCCATGCTTACGCTGGGCATGGGCGTGGGGCCGGCCGTGGCGTTGCTGATGACCTTGCCCAGCATCAGCCTGCCGTCGCTGCTGATGCTGCGCAAATCCTTCACGCCGCGCGTGCTCACGACCGTCACCCTGCTGACCATGCTCATCGGCGCGGTCAGCGGGCTGGTAGCGGTGGTGCTGCTGTAAATTGATTCAGGGCCGATACTGGCGCAGGAAGCCGACCACCTCGGTCTGCTGTCCTGCGAACAGCAAGCGGGAGCGCTTGGACTCCCGCTGGAAGGCATAGATGGGATCGTAGTACTCCGCCAGCAGGGCATCGATCCAGGCGCGGTGCAGGTCGACCACGCCGTCTTGCTCCTGGCGCGCCAGCGCCGTTTCCATCATCTGCAGCAGGCGGCGGTAGCGCTGATCACCCAGGCGCTTGACCAGCTTGCCTAGCGCGGCCAGCAAATGGGCGCGATAGCGTTCAAACCCGTGGCGCGGATCCAGCGCCACGTATTCTTCGCACAGACCACTGACGTAATCGCGCAGGATGCGCTCCACGCGCCCTTCGCGGCTGTCTTCCAGCCACACCATGGGCAGGCTCTGCATGCGCTCGTGCAAGGCCAGCGGCAAGGCGCAGGCACCAATCAGGCGGCTCTCGTCTTCCAGCGCGAACCAGTGATGCCCCTGCGCCTGCAGCTTGATGAGGGCAATGGCAAGGCGGTGTTCGAAATCGATCGGCGCAGGCTGGGGGCTGGCGCGCTTGCCGAAGCTGGAGCCGCGATGGTTGGCGTAGGCTTCCAGGTCCAGCGCGTTGTCGAGCTGCAGCAGCACGTCGGTCTTGCCGCAGCCGGTCATGCCGCCCACCACCACGAAGGAACACTCGGCCAAGGCCTGGTCGATGGCTTGCATCAGGAAATGGCGCAGCGCCTTGTAGCCGCCGGCCACGCGCGGATAGGCGATGCCGGCTTCACTCTTCAACCACTGCTGGGTGATCTGCGAGCGCAAGCCACCGCGGAAGCAATACAGGCAGCCTTCCGGATGCGCTGTTGCGAACGCCGCCCACGCCGCAATCCGCTCTTCTTTCACCGCTCCGCCGACCAGTTGATGACCCAGTTCGATGGCCGACTGCTGGCCCTGCTCCTTATAGCGCAGGCCGACCTGATGACGCTCGCTGTCATTCATCAGCGGCAGGTTCACCGCAGTCGGAAAGGCGCCCTTGCCGAACTCCACCGGCGCCCGTGCATCCAGCATGGGCGTATCGGCGAGGAACAGTTCGCGGCTGGGCTGCAGGTCGGTCATCAGAGCACCTCGACCGCGTAACGCTGTCGTTCCACCAGTTCGCCGATGGGGGCCAGTTCCAGTCCGAGGGCAGCGGCAGTGGCCAGGAATTCAGGATTGGCTTCGGGCCGCACCGCCACCAGCAATCCGCCGCTGGTCTGGGGATCGCACAGCAGGTTCTTCTGGGCTTCGCTGAGCGGGCTGATCTTGCTGCCGTAGCTCTCGAAATTGCGCCCGGTGCCGCCCGGCACACAGCCTTCGGCCAGGTAATAAGGCACGCCCGGCAGGCTGGGCACCAGCGCGTGCTGGATGCGTGCGCTCACGCCGCTGCCTTCGCACATTTCCACCAGATGGCCCAGCAGGCCGAAGCCGGTCACATCGGTCATCGCAGCCACGCCCGCCAGCTTGCCGAAGCGGCTGCCGGGCTGGTTGAGCTGGCACATCCAGTCGCGCGCCGTGCCGACATCTTCAGGGCGCAGCTTGCCCTTCTTTTCTGCAGTGGTGAGGATGCCGATGCCCAGCGGCTTGGTGAGGTAGAGCAGGCAGCCGGCGCTGGCGGTGTCGTTGCGCTTCATGTGGCGCCTCTCGACAACGCCGGTCACGGCCAGGCCGAAGATGGGTTCCGGGGCGTCGATGGAGTGGCCTCCGGCCAGCGGGATGCCGGCCGCATCGCAGGCGGCGCGGCCACCGCGCACGACTTCGCGCGCCACTTCCGGCGGCAGCACGTTGACCGGCCAGCCGAGGATGGCGATGGCCATGAGCGGATCGCCGCCCATGGCGTAGATGTCACTGATGGCGTTGGTGGCGGCGATGCGGCCGAAGTCGAAGGGATCATCGACGATGGGCATGAAGAAATCGGTGGTTGAGACCACGCCGCGCTCTTCATCGATGGCATAGACGGCGGCGTCATCGCGCGAGGCATTGCCGACCCAGAGTTTGGGATCGAGATGCTGGGCACCGCTGCCGGCCAGGATGACTTCCAGCACCTGCGGCGAAATCTTGCAGCCGCAACCGGCGCCATGGCTGTATTGGGTCAGACGAATGGGGTCGCTCATGGGAAAGTCCTGGCTGATCGGGGGATGCCGATTCTAGCAGCGTTTAATTGACAGGAAGTGAAACGGAAAAGGCCGGTAGCGACTGCTACGAGATGAAGGCACGCTAGGCGAAGCATTTATCTGGTGAACTAAAAACCAGCTCAACTGTGCTCGTTTCCAGCGCAGTGCGTGAGCATCACAAGATACGAAGCCAAAAACAAAAAAGCCCCGCAAGAAACTTGCGAGGCTTTTGTATTCTGGCTCCCCGACCTGGACTCGAACCAGGGACCTGCGGATTAACAGTCCGTCGCTCTACCGACTGAGCTATCAGGGATCAATTGAGGGCGCGATTATGAACGATTTTTTTCAGATTGACCAGAGTGGAAAACGAAAATTTTTTACATCGTTCTGCATCGTGGCGGCATAGCCCTGCCGCCCTTCGTACGAGACCAAAACACCAGCCTCACACTAATTGAAAAGGCCCCGCAATTGCTTGCGAGGCCTTCGCATTCTTTGGCTCCCCGACCTGGACTCGAACCAGGGACCTGCGGATTAACAGTCCGTCGCTCTACCGACTGAGCTATCAGGGAACAGCTGAGAAAAAGATTATGACGCGATTTTTATTTCATGTCAAAACTTTTTTCAGGGAAAGGCGCATTTTTTCATAGGAGAAAGCGCCCTGCGCGGCCCCCTCCGAAGACGGGGCCGCGCCTGCCAATTACAGTACCTTGGCGATGGCGTCGACCACCACGTCAATGTTCTTGGTGTTGAGCGCGGCCACGCAGATGCGGCCGGTGTCGACGGCGTAGATCGAGAACTCGTTGCGCAGGCGATCCACCTGGGCCTTGGTCAGGCCCGAGTAGGAGAACATGCCGCGTTGCTTGATGACGAAGTCGAAGTCATGGCCCGGGGCCTTTTCCTTCAGCTTGGCCACCAGCAGCTGGCGCATTTCGCGGATGCGCACGCGCATCTCGGCCAGTTCGTCTTCCCACAGCTTGCGCAGTTCGGGCGATGCCAGGGCGGTCGCGACCACCTGGCCACCGTGGATCGGCGGGTTGGAGTAGTTGGTGCGCACCACGCGCTTCAGTTGCGACAGCACGCGCGCTGCTTCCTCGGCGCTGGCCGCAGCGATCGACAGTGCGCCGACGCGTTCGCCATACAGCGAGAAGGACTTGGAGAAGGAGTTCGACACGAACAGCGGGCCGCCCGCTTCCGCGAAGCGGCGCACCACCTGGCCGTCTTCGGCGATACCGTCGCCAAAGCCCTGGTAAGCCATGTCCAGGAAGGGGATCAGGCCGCGCGAGGTCACCACTTCAATGACTTGCGTCCACTGGTCGTCGGTCAGGTCGGCACCGGTCGGGTTGTGGCAGCAGGCGTGCAGCAGCACGACCGAGCCGGCGCTCATGGCCTTCAACGCGTCCAGCATGCCGGCGAAGTTCACGCCACGGGTAGACGGATCGTAGTACGGATAGGCGTTGACCTTGAAGCCGGCCATCTCGAACAGGGCGCGGTGGTTTTCCCAGCTCGGATCGCTGATCCAGACTTCGGTACCGGCCGGCGAGAAGTGCTTCAGGAAGTCGGCACCCAGCTTCAGGGCACCGGTGCCGCCCAGGGCTTGCACGGTGATCGCACGCTTCTCGGTCACCACGGCGCTGCCGGCGCCGAAGACCAGCTCCTGCACGGCGCGGTCATAGGTGGCCAGGCCGTCGATGGGCAGGTAGGTACGCGGGGCCAGCTTGGCTGCCAGTTCCGCCTCGGCTTTCTTCACGCATTCCAGCAGGGGGACCTTGCCGTTGTCGTCGTAGTACACGCCCACGCCCAGATTGGTCTTGGCCGGGTTCTGGTCGGCGTTGTAGGCTTCGGTCACGCCCAGGATGGGGTCGCGCGGCGCCATTTCGATGGCGGAAAACAGGGAGGCGGAGACAGGTGCGTTCATCGTGATAACATGAAAAGTTAGCTGCAACAAAGCGCTGCAGAAGGAAATGGGTGCACAGGGAGAGATTCGGATGTGCACCTTTTTGCAACACTGCATTCTAACAAATGTGGATGGCCAATCACAGACACAGACAGGCCCAATTGCCTGCTGAATCTGCATGACACCATGTTCTATCGACATAACCCCGATCTGCGTCCACCCCGCGCCAGGCCGTCCGGCCCAGTGGATGAGCTGGCTCCTGACGCGGCTTTGCGTCCGGTTTTGCCGGCTGCAGAGGCGCAGATTGTGTCTTGAACTTCAGCATCCCGGCAGCATTTGATGAATATTCACGCCTCCACCTTGCCTGTGTGCAATGCCCCGCTTGCGGGCGTTGCCGGTTCTTCCTGCACCGTGGCGGCACACCGGAACCCGCGCGACAAAGGCAACCCAGACCATGGCTGAACTGACCCCCATCAATACCGAGCTGGACGAGAGCAAGTTCGTCACCTTCCCCGACTCGCCCTTCAAGCTCTACCAGGTGTTCCCCCCGGCGGGCGACCAGCCGGCGGCCATCGACAAGCTGGTCGAAGGCGTCAACGACGGCCTGTTCTACCAGACCCTGCTGGGCGTGACCGGCTCGGGCAAGACCTACACCATGGCCAACACGATTGCCCGCCTGGGCCGCCCGGCCATCGTGTTCGCTCCCAACAAGACGCTGGCGGCGCAGCTCTACAGCGAATTCCGAGAATTCTTCCCGCACAATGCGGTGGAATACTTTGTCAGCTACTACGATTATTACCAGCCGGAAGCCTACGTCCCCCAGCGCGATCTGTTCATCGAGAAGGATTCCTCGATCAACGAGCACATCGAGCAGATGCGCCTGTCCTGCACCAAATCGCTGATGGAACGGCGCGACGTGGTGATCGTGGCGACCGTCTCGGCCATCTACGGTATCGGTAACCCGAACGAATACCACCAGATGATCCTGACCCTGCGCGCCAAGGACAAGGTCTCGCAGCGCGACGTCATCGCCCGCCTGATCCAGATGCAGTACACCCGCAACGAAGTGGACTTCGGCCGCGGCACCTTCCGCGTGCGCGGCGACACCATCGACGTCTTCCCGGCCGAACACGCCGAGCTGGCCGTGCGCATCGAGACCTTCGACGACGAGATCGACAGCCTGCAACTGTTCGACCCGCTGACCGGCCGGGTGCGCCAGAAGATCCCGCGCTTCACCATCTATCCCGGTTCGCACTACGTGACGCCGCGTTCGACCGTGCTGCGCGCCATCGAGACCATCAAGGAAGAACTGGCCGAGCGCCTGGAATTCTTCCGCAAGGAAAACAAGCTCATCGAAGAACAGCGGCTGGAACAGCGCACCCGCTTCGACATCGAGATGATGACCGAGATCGGTTTCACCAAGGGCATCGAAAACTACTCGCGCCACCTGTCCGGGGCCAAGCCGGGCGACCCGCCGCCGACGCTGGTGGATTACCTGCCCAAGGACGCCGTCATGTTCCTGGACGAATCGCACGTGCTGATCGGCCAGTTGAACGGCATGTACAACGGCGACCGCGCGCGCAAGGTGAACCTGGTGGACTACGGTTTCCGTCTGCCCTCGGCGCTGGACAACCGGCCACTGAAGTTCGACGAATTCGAGAAGAAGATGCGCCAGACCATCTTCGTCTCGGCCACGCCCGCGGACTATGAAAACACCCACGCCGACCAGGTCGTGGAACAGGTGGTGCGCCCGACCGGTCTGGTGGACCCCGTCATCGCCGTGCGTCCGGCCACCACGCAGGTGGATGACCTGATGCAGGAAATCAACGACCGCATCGCCAAGGACGAGCGCGTGCTGGTGACTACGCTGACCAAGCGCATGGCCGAGCAGCTGACCGAATTCCTCTCCGACAACGGCATCAAGGTGCGCTACCTGCACAGCGACATCGATACGGTCGAACGCGTGGAAATCATCCGCGACCTGCGCCTGGGCACCTTCGATGTGGTGGTCGGGATCAACCTGCTGCGCGAGGGCCTGGACATTCCCGAAGTCTCGCTGGTGGCGATCCTGGATGCGGACAAGGAAGGCTTCCTGCGTTCCGAGCGCAGCCTGATCCAGACCATCGGCCGCGCAGCCCGCAACCTCAACGGCATGGCCATCCTCTATGGCGACGTGGTGACCGATTCCATGCACAAGGCCATCGGCGAAACCGAGCGCCGCCGGGCCAAGCAGCTGGCCTTCAATGCAGCCAATGGCATCGTGCCGACCGGCATCAAGAAGGAAATCCGCGAACTGATCGACGGCATCTTCAACCCTGCCCAGGCGCGCACCGAGATGATGGTGGCCGAGGAGAAGCGCAACTACGAATCCATGAGCGAGAAGCAGATCAGCAAGGAGATCAAGCGCCTGGAGAAGCAGATGCAGGAACACGCCAAGAACCTGGAGTTCGAAAAGGCCGCCGCGGCACGCGACCAGTTGCAGCTGCTCAAGCAGCAGCTCTTCGGTGCATCGGGCAGCGATTCGGCAGTAGCCTGATCCTGCGGGGAGGCCGGCCGGGCGGTATACAATGCCGCCACTTCATTCATACGGCCGTGCCTCCCCTTCATTTTCCATGTCTTCCGTTTCCACCCTCCCTGCCCCCCTGTCGGACCTGATCCAAACCGCCCATCCCTCCTGGCATACCGCCCTGCGCGCCGGCCTGGAGGCGATCCAGCAAGCCGATCCCGCTTATCTTTCCATTCTGGCGCAGGACGATTACCTGCCCACCGAAGGCCGGCTGTTCGCAGCCTTCACGCAGCCCATGGACCAGGTGCGCTACGTGCTGGTGGGCGAAGGCCCCTACCCGCGCGCGGCCAGTGCCACCGGCGTGTGCTTCATGGATGGTGCGGTGGGTTCGCTGTGGTCGGAAAAGGGCTTGTCCAAGCAGGTCAATCGGGCGACCTCGCTGCGCAATTTCATGAAGATGCTGCTGGTGGCCGAGGGCGCGTTGCAGGCGGGCCAGACCAGTGGCGATGCGCTGGCCGGCATTGCGGCGCAGGCCCAGGCCGATGTGGAAGGCAGCATCCAGACCCTGGCCGACCTGCAGGACAACCTCACTGCGCAAGGCTTCCTGCTGCTCAATGCCAGCCTGGTGTTCCGCAGCCACGTCGCCCCGGTCAAGGATGCCAAGGGCTGGAAGCCCTTCTTTGAAACGGTATTGCGCGCCCTGGCCGAGCATGGCCTGGCACAGGGAAAACCCCTGCCGACCCTGGTACTGTGGGGGAAGATCGCCGAGCAACTGAGCGGCCTGCCGCTGGTGGCGCAATTCCCGCGCGCGGTGGCCGAGCATCCCTACAACCTCAGCTTCATCGAGCACAGCGGCATGCAGCAATTGTTTGCGCCCATGCAGCTGCTGAAGAAGCGGGCCTGAGGCGACCCGCTTCCATTTCCTCGCTCAGAACTCTTCCCAGTCGTCGCCGCCACTGCTCTTGGGCGGTGCTTTCGGTGCGGCTTTGGGCGCGGCAGGCGCAGCCGGTTCGGCCGGCAGCGCAGGCTTGTTGGCGGGCTTGGCCTTCAGCGGTGCCGGCTTGGGCGTGATGTTCGCCGGTGCCGGACGCGCTGCCGCAGCCGGCGGCGGTGAAGGACGATGGACCGGCGGCGGCGTGACCGGGGCCGCCCCGCCGCTTTCATCCAGCTTGAAGCCCGCTACCACGGCGGCCAGGTGAGCTGCCTGTTCCTGCAGGGATTTGGCTGCGGCTGCCGCCTCCTCCACCAGCGCCGCGTTCTGCTGGGTCGCCTCATCCATCAGGGTCACGGCATTGCCCACTTCGGTGATGCCTGCGCTTTGCTCCTGGCTGGCTGAACTGATCTCACCCACGATATCGGTTACGCGGCGCACGCTGGAGACCACTTCATCCATGGTCGAACCGGCCTGGGCCACCAGCTGGCTGCCCGCTTCCACCTTCTGTACCGAATCATCGATGAGCTGCTTGATCTCCTTGGCGGCCGTGGCCGAGCGCTGCGCCAGGGAACGCACTTCGGATGCCACCACCGCAAACCCGCGCCCCTGCTCACCGGCACGCGCCGCTTCCACGGCGGCATTCAAGGCCAGGATATTGGTCTGGAAGGCGATGCCATCGATGACGCTGATGATGTCGACGATCTTGCGGGAGGACTCGTTGATGGAACTCATGGTGCTGACCACCTGGCCCACCACGGTACCGCCATGCACCGCCACATCCGAGGCCGACACCGCCAGCTGGTTCGCCTGGCGGGCGTTGTCGGCGTTTTGCTTCACGGTGGAGGTGAGTTCTTCCATCGCCGATGCGGTCTCTTCCAAGGAACCTGCCTGCTGCTCGGTGCGGGCGGACAGGTCCATGTTGCCGCTGGCGATTTCGCTGGAAGAAACCTTCACAGACTCGCTGGCGCGCCGGATATCGAGCAAGGTGCGCGAGATCTTGTCGGTGAAGTGGTTGAAAGCGCGCGAGATCTGCGCCAGTTCATCCTTGCCGGTGGTATCGAGACGGCGCGTCAGGTCGCCGTCACCTGAGGCGATTTCTTCCATGGCATTGCGTACCACGCCCAGGCGGCGCAGCAGGCGCGTGATGGTGTAGCTCAGCAGCAGTGCCGCCGCGACGATGGCCACCACGGCCAGGATGACGGCCAGCGCCATGAGCGCACCAATCGCATGCGTGGCCTCGCGGTAATCCAGCGCCACTACCAGCGACCAGTCGGTGTTGTCGATGGGTTGGGTGAAGAGCAGATAGGAAATCCCGCCGATGGTGGCACTGCCGCCCTGCTTCATGCCCGCCAGCGAGGCGGCGGAGAGGTTCTGGTCCAGCGCCGAGACCGGCTTCAAGGCCAGTTCCTTGTTGGGGTGGGTGATGATGAGGCCATCCTTGCCGACGATGAAGGCGAAGCTGGACGGCGTAGGCTTGATGCCGGCCACGGTGCGCACCACGTTGTCGAGCTGCACGTCCGAGCCCAGCACGGCCTGCAGGGTCCCCTTGTCGCTGACCGGCTCGGCGAAGGTCACCACCAGCTTGCCGGTGGTGGCATCCACATAGGGGGCAGTGAGCACCGGCTTGCCGGCATCGACGGCCTGCTTGTACCAGGGCCGCGCGGTCGGATCGTAGCCGGCCGGCATCGGGTGCAGGGCCAGCATGCGCTTGTCGGGATAGCCGATGTAGGCGTCGTCGAAGGAACCGGCCTCCTGGGCCGCCGCGACGATGGGCAGGACATCGCTCTGCTTCAAGGCCTGCTTCATGGCCCCGGTGATGATGCGCTTGCTGCGCACCCACTCGGTGATGTTGGCGGCGTAGCTTTCGGTGAGCTGGCGGGTCTGGGTGGAGATGCCCTCCAGCGTATCGCTGCGGACGGTGTAGATGTTGGCACCACTGAGAACGATCATGGCCACCGCCACGATCAGTACGCAAATGACGATCAGCCGGGCACGTAGTGAAGACAACATGGCGAACTCCCCTGTAAGAAGCAATGAAGCGGAACCTGCACGAACAGCAACATATTTTCTTTTCCCGACAACAAATATAGCAGCGCCGCACTACCGTGCGATGTCATTTTTGTTAAAAGGAAAGTGTCCTGGGCGGGCAAGACGGCATGGCTTTTCAGGAAACAAGCGCGTAAACGACAAATCCCCGCAACAGCGGGGATGAGGTGTTCAACGCAGCGTGCGCCGGACCATGTTGGGGGCGCTGTCGGCCATGAGGCCGCCGTTGCGGGTAATACGGGTAACACTGTAATACGGGGTATGACGGGTCAAGCGGGAGATGCGTCGGGCAGGGTCTGCCTCTGTGGGCGACTGCTGGCTGCCTGCTGCGGCTCCGGGTATGCGGAGCCGGTCTCTTCATCGTCGTTCTTCAGGCGCATCGGGCCTGGTCTGCCGGGTACTGCGGTACTTCAGTGCTGCGGGTGCTGCCATCAAGCTGGCCGGATCGGCATTCAGATCTGCGATTGCAGCTTCCAGACGGCGTGCAGGTGGCTGTGGTCCAGCTGGCGCAGGCGCACTTCCATTTCGAAGTGGTCGGTCACGCCTTCGAAGTAGGCGGCGTCATGCAGGTCGGTGGCATCGTTGCGCACGGGCTTCAAGGCATGGGCGGCGATGACTTGCTGGACAGCAAACTTTGCCAGCTCGACCAGGGAGCGCAAATTGTTAGAAAAACCGGCATCTTTTGCAAATATACTGACGTTGTTCACGATGAATTCCTTCTGTTTGACGTTTGGGTGATTGAAGAATAAGGTCGCCCCTGGCTTTTGCAAAGCAACATTTTCCGTCACCTCTATAAGTTTTTCTTACAGCATGTCTTCATCCTTACCCCCGCTCAAGGCCCTCAAGGTATTCGAAGCGGCAGTCCGGACGCGGAGTCTGACGCTGGCGGCCCATGAACTTTTCATCACCCATAGTGCGGTGAGCCAGCAGATCAAAACGCTGGAAGAGTATTTCGAGCAGCCGTTGTTTTTACGCCAGTCGCGTGGCGTGGAACCCACAGAAGCGGCCCTGGCCTTCTATGCCGAGGTCAAGGCCAGCCTGGACCGCATTGCGCTGGCGGCCGAACAGCTGTCGCTGGCCGGCAAGAGCCGCGTGGTGCGCCTGATCGCCGCGCCGTCGGTAGCCATGCGCTGGCTGATTCCGCGCCTGTCGCAGTTCCAGATCGACAACCCGCGCATCGAGGTGCGGGTGACCACGACCATGTCGGAGTATTTCGAGGATGTGAAGGATCCTTTCGACGTCATCATCTGGCGCAGCCCGCTGGAGCGCAGCGGCTATGACTGCGTGCGCTTCCTGGATGACGTGTCGGTACCGCTGGCCTCGCCGCACTTCCTGGAGACGCACCCGATCCGGGTGCCGCGCGATTTCGTGGAGGTGCCGCTGATCCACCTTTCCAGCCGTTCAGCGGCCTGGTCGCAGTGGCTGGGAAAGGCCGGGGTGGCGGTGCGGCGCAAGATGCCGGGAACGGTCTATGAACATTCCTTCCTGAGCCTGCAGGCGGCCGCCACCGACCAGGGGGTGGGCATGGGCACGCTGGCGCTGGTGGATGACGATCTGGCCGCAGGCCGGCTGGTGCGGCTGTTTCCGGAGGTCGTGCTGCACGGGGAGGGTTACCACATGCTCTATCGCAGCAGCGCCGACACCAATCCGGCGCTGAAAACTTTCATCACGTGGTTGAAGCAGATGGGCCAGGCATCTTCGTTTGATCCGCAGCAGACCTGGCCGGCGGATTTTCCTGGGGAATACTGAGGGAGACCGTCCTCGCGCCGGGCGCGGGGACAAGCGAGGCGAGGATCAGTCCGCCGACTTGAGCACATGCACCTTGCGATCCGCGATGAGGTCCTTGGACTTCTCGCGATAGTCGGTCATGTGCGGCAGGGTGAAGTGCAGTTTCAGCGCCTCTTCGTCTTTCCACTTCTCGACGAAGGCGAAGGTATCCGGCCCCAGCGGCGCCTGGTTCGGGCCGAAACCATCCACATCCACCACCAGTCCATATTCGATGCAGCCTTCCTCGGCACGCACGGCGGCCAGGTTGGCGCGGGCGATGGCCAGCAGTGCTTCGCGCTGGCCGGGCTTGGCGGTGATGACGGCGACGACGGTAACGGTGCTCATGCGGGAATTCTCCTATGCAAGGTGACAGGCGCCGCCAGGGCGACGGCGCGGGGCCACCAGCATACGCGATTTGTCCGGCCTCAGTTGAGACGGATCTTTTCCAGCAATTGCGTGATGTTGTAGCGCATCAGCGAGAGGTAGTCCGCGGCCGGGCCATCCGCCTTGGACAGCGCATCGGCATACAGCTTGCCGCCCGGTGCCGTACCGGCTTCGCGGGCGATCTGCTGCAGCAGCTTGAGGTTGCTCATGTTCTCGAAAAACAGGGCCTTGATCTTCTCGCTGCGGATCTGGCGGATCAGGGAAGCCACATCACGGGCGCTGGGTTCGCTGTCGGTAGACACCCCCTGCGCGGCCAGGAAGCGCACATTGTAGCGCGCACCGAAGTATTCGAAGGCGTCATGCGAGGTGATGACCTTGCGCTTGGCATCCGGGATCTGGCTGAACTGGCGTGCGGCCCAGGCATCGAGGTCCTGCAGCTTGGCGACATAGGCCTCGCCATTCTTGCGGTAGACCTCGGCACCGGCCGGGTCCAGCTTGGCCAGGGCAGTGACGATGTTGCGGGTGTAGACGATCACGTTCTGCGGATCCTGCCAGGCGTGCGGGTCGTCCTTGCCGTGATGTTCATGTCCGGCACCGTGGGCATGATCGTCCTCGTCCTCCCCCACGCGCTCGCGCGGCTTGATGCCGGCCGAGGCCACCACAATGGCACCACGGTAATTGGCCGACTGCGCCAGGCGCTCCATCCAGCCTTCGAAACCGAGGCCATTGACCACGATCAGCTTGGCACGCGAGACCGCCTTGATGTCATCTGGGGCCGGCTGGAAGACATGCGCATCTTCATCCGGGCCGACCAGGGTGGAGACGGCGATGCGCTCGCCGCCGACATTGGCGACCACGTCGCCCAGGATGCTGAAGCTGGCCAGCACCGGGATGCGCTCGGCAGCAGCCGCCGGCAGGCTCGCCGCCACGGCCAGGGCCGCCAGCAGCGCAGAGAGGGGACGAAACAGTTTCATGAATACTCCGGGGAAAGAGAAGCAGAAGAAGTCAGCAGTAGCCAGGGGAAAGTGAAGCTTCACGCCTGCAGATGCGGTCGCCGCAGCAGGCGCGGCAGCCAGCCGCGGGGCGCGAACAGCAGCGAAGCGGCATACAGCACGCCCGCGCAGACGATGATGACGGGGCCGGACGGCACCGAGGCGTAATACGAGATCAGCAGCCCCGCATACCCGGCCAGCGCCGCCTGCAGAACGCTGTTGCACAGCTGCGCCGGCAAGGTGTCGTGCCACAACCGGGCCGAGACCGCCGGCAGCATCATCAGGCCGACCGCCATCAAGGTGCCCAGGGTCTGGAAGGAGGCCACCAGGTTCATCACCACCAGCATCAGGAATACCTGCTGGTAGATCGCGCCGCCGCTGCGTCCGCCGCCCACGGCCATGTAGGAAGGATCGAAGCTCTCCAGCAGCAGCCCGCGATAGAGCGCGGCGATGCCCAGCACGCTGGCGCTGGCCACACCGGCAATGAGCACCAGGCCCTCGCTGTCCACGCCCAGCACGTTGCCGAAGAGGATGTGCAGCAGATCGAGCTGGGTGCCGTGGCGCGAAATCAGGATCACGCCCAGCGCCAGGGCCACCACGTAGATGGCGGCCAGGCTGGCGTCTTCCTTCAGTTCGGTATGGCGGCTGATCCAGCCGGCCACGGCCACCACCAGCACCCCGGCGGCGAATCCGCCGATGGACAGCGCCGGCAGCGACAGGCCGAAGAAGATGAACCCCACCGCCACGCCCGGCAGCACGGCGTGGCTCAAGGCCTCGCCGAACAGGCTCATGCGGCGCAGGGTCAGCAGTACGCCCAGCGGGGCGCTGCCCAGCGCCAGGGCGAAGGCAGCCACCAAAGCGCGGCGCATGAAGGAAAATTCCAGGAACGGGGCAATGGCCAGCGTTTGCAACGTCGAAAGTACGCTCATGCCTGGCCTCCCGGGCTGGCGGCATGGTGCGCGTGGGGATGCCCATGTGAATGTTCGTGCTCATGCGCATGGTCATGTACGCGCGACAAGGCCAGCACCTCCGCCTCGCTGACCTCGCAGACGCCGGCATGCTCATCGACCGCCTCGGCCATGGCGCGGGCGCGCTGCAGGTTTTCTTCACACATGACCTCGGCCGTCTCGCCCCAGGCCACCACATTGCGCGCCAGCAGCAAGGTCTGCGGGAAGGCGCGGCGGACCTGGTCATGGTCGTGCAGCACCGCAATGACGGTGCGGCGTTCTGCATGCCAGGCCGAGATGATGCGCAGCAGGTCGCCGGTGGTGCGGGCGTCGATGGCATTGAAGGGTTCATCCAGCAGGATCACTTCGGCGTCCTGCAGCAGGATGCGGGCGAACAGCACACGCTGGAACTGGCCGACCGAGAGGCTCGACACCGGGCGGCCGGCAAAACCGTCCAGCCCGACTGCCGCCAGCGCCTGCACCGCACGTTGTCGCATGGCGGCGTCGATGCCGCCCCAGTTGCCCTTGGCCTGCCAGTAACCCAGTTGCACGCAGTCGATCACCGTGATGGGAAAGCTGCGATCGATCTCGGCCTGCTGCGGCAGGTAGGCGATGCGGCGTGCATCGACATGGGTATGCACGCGCCCGTCATTGCAGCGCACCAGCCCCAGCATGGTCTTGAGCAACGTACTCTTGCCGGCCCCGTTGGGACCGACGATGGCGGTGAGCGAACCGCGCGCGAAGGCCCCGTTGACATGGTGCAAGGCCGGATGGCGGCGATAGCTGACGGTGAGGTTGTCCAGCGAGATGGCGGCGTCCATGTCAGCCCTCCCCCAAGGCCCAGTACACGCCCAGCCACAGCAGCAGGACTACGGGCGCAACGGCCAGCACACGCTGCCACCAGGGGCTGGCGAGCACGCCTTGCTTCAACAGGAATCGAGAGAGAAACGACACGGCAGGCAATCTGAAAAGACGCAACACAGGCACCGGACAGCGCGGCCAGCGAGGCTGGCAAGAGCACGCTTGCCCGTTGGCGCAACCGAGTTGCAGAAACAGGAAAAGCAGGCATTATAATGCAACCCTGTTGCAGAATGTAACAACGCTGCAAATCTGCCCGTGGTCCGGGGCACAATGCCGCTCTGAGGGCGGATCTTCTGCCTTGGTTTGCAGTCTGTTTCCTTGCGTTGCCGGTTTGCCGCCCCCTTCAAGTCCCTTTACAACAAGCACAAGAAAGAAGCCGCCCATGTTCCGATCCCGTCCAGCGTTGCGCCTGATTCCTCTCGTCCTGCTCTCCCTGTCCAGCCTGCCTGCGCTGGCCGCCGATGAAGGCCATGACCATCATGGCAACCATCCCGCGCACGTGCACGGCGTGGGCAAACTGGACGTGGCCCTGGAAGGCAACACCCTGACCCTGCACCTGGACAGTCCGCTGATCAACCTGGTCGGCTTCGAACACGCCGCCAGCAGCAGCAAGGACAAGGACACCGTGCGCGCCGCCGTCAAGAACCTGCGCGAGGTCAACCGCATGTTTGCCACCGATGCCGCCGCCCAGTGCAAGCCGGCCGAAGTGCAACTGGAGTCGGCCGTGCTGACACCGGCCCTTTTGGGTGAGAAGACCCCCGCCAGCAGCGAGCCCGCGCCGAGCGACGGCCATGCCGACCTCGATGGCGATTTCACGCTGGTCTGCGCCAGCCCCGGCGCACTCAACACGGTGGATGTGAGCGGCCTGTTTGCGGCTTTCCCGGGCTTCCAGCGCATCGACGTGCAACTGGCTACGCCCAAGAAGCAAGGCGCGGTGCAACTGGTGCCGGGCAGCGCCCTGATCCCCCTGAACTGATGGCCCGAACCGCCGGGGTCAACCGCTCCGGCGGCCAGTCAGGCCAATGACAGACGCAGGCGCTATGATCGCCCGTGCTGCCCTGCTTCTGCGCCCCTGCGCTTTTCCTTCATGTTGTCATGACTCTTCCTGAACGCCCCTCCCCGGCCGCCGCCATCGCCATGCGCGACCTGCGCTTCACCTGGCCCGGCCAGACGCACCCGGCGCTGGCCTTGCCGCATTTCCAGGTCGCTGCGGGTGAACATGTCTTCGTCAGCGGCCCCAGCGGCAGCGGCAAGAGCACCCTGCTGGCCGCCATCGGCGGCATCATCGTGCCGCAGGCTGGCACCGTGGAAGTCCTCGGCCAGCCGCTGCACAGCCTCTCGGCGGCGCGGCGGGACCGCTTCCGGGTGGATCACATCGGCTTCATCTTCCAGCAGTTCAATTTGCTGCCTTACCTGTCGATCCTCGACAACGTGCTGCTGCCCTGCCAGTTCTCGTCCTACCGCAGGGAGCGCGCCGGCCAGCAAGGCACTGATCTCAAGGGCGTGGCGCAATCCCTGCTGGCGGCGCTGGATCTGTCACCGGCCCTGTGGACGCGCCCGGTGACCCAACTTTCCATCGGCCAGCAGCAACGCGTGGCCGCAGCGCGCTCGCTGATCGGCCGTCCGGAAATCATCGTCGCCGACGAACCAACTTCGGCCCTGGACAGCGACCGCCAGCAAGCGTTCCTCAACCTGCTGCAGCGCGAATGTGCGCAGAGCGGCGCGGCGCTGGTTTTCGTCAGCCACGACCAGCGCCTGGCCGAACGCTTCAACCGCCGCATCGCGCTGGAACAGTTGAACCAGGCCGCCCGTCCCGAGGAGGCCGCATGAAGCTGCTCCTGCGACTGGCCGCGCGCAGCGCCTGGAACCGCCGCTTCACGCTGGGCCTGATGCTGCTGGCCATTGCCCTCTCCACCACCATGCTGCTGGGCATCGAACGGGTCCGCCATGAAGTGCGGGCCGGATTCTCGCAATCGGTGTCCGGCACGGATCTGGTGGTCGGAGCGCGGACCAGTCCGATCCAGCTGATGCTGTACGCCATCTTCCGCATCGGCGGCGCTACCAACAACATGGGCTGGGACAGCGCCCAGGCCCTGGCGCGCAATCCGGCGGTGGCCTGGACTATCCCGATCTCGCTGGGCGATTCGCATCGCGGCTTCCCGGTGCTGGCCACCAATGGCGATTACTTCACCCATTTCCGCTATGGCAGCGGCCAGTCGCTCAAGCTGGCCCAGGGCCAGCCCTTTAGCGGTGTCTTCGATGCCGTACTGGGGGCGGACGTGGCCGACAAACTGCACTATCGCCTCGGTGACGTCATCGTGCTGGCCCACGGCATGGGCGGACTCGGACTGACGCAACACGCCGACAAACCCTTCAAGGTGGTCGGCATCCTGGCGCGCACCGGCACCCCGGTGGACCGCACGGTACATATCGGCCTGGACGGCATGCAGGCCATCCATCTCGACTGGGAAGGCGGTGCGCCTTTGCCGGGGGTGCATATCCCGGCCGAATTCGTGAAGAAATTCAACCTGACGCCGACCAGCATCACCGCCGTCCTGGTGGGCCTGAAGAGCCGCGCCCGCGTCTTCGCCGTGCAGCGCGCCATTGCCGATGGCGATGGCTTCAAGGAGCCGTTGATGGCCGTGCTGCCGGGCGTGGCCCTGGACCAGCTGTGGGACGTGGTCGGCATCGGCGAGAACGCCTTGCTGGTGGTCTCGGGCATGGTAGTGGTGGTCGGCCTGGCCGGGTTGGTGGCGGCGATCCTGGCCAGCCTGGGCGAACGGCGGCGCGAGCTGGCCATCCTGCGCTCGGTCGGGGCGCGTCCGATGGATGTGCTGTGGCTGCTGTGCGTGGAAGGATTGGGCGTGATGCTGTGCGGCGTGCTGGCCGGCCTGTTGCTGCTGAGCGCATTGATCTGGGCCTTGGGACCGATGCTGGCCGCGCAATTCGGCATCGCCCTGCAAGCCGCGTGGCCCGCCGCCGGCGAATTACAATTGCTGCTCTGGACCGTGCTGGCCGGGCTGGTCGCCAGCCTCTTGCCAGCCTGGCGCGCGTATCGCCTGAGCCTGTCGGACGGCCTGACCCCAAGAATCTGATCTGGATGCATTGATATGAAGACTCTTTACTGGATAGGTGGCATCGTCGCCGCCGGGCTGCTGGTAGGCAGCGGCGTGCGCCTGCTGGCCCACGGCGATGCCCAGGCGGCCCCGGCGCCAGCCCCTGCGCCTGCTGCCGCAGCCGCGCCCACCGGCGCCCCGCTGGCCGGGGCGGTTCCCGCCGTGACGGCGCGGGCTGACGCCGGCAGCACCGTGCCCGGTGTCACCGCCGCCTCCACCGGCCCCTACAAGGTCGGCGACCAGCTGCAGCAAAGCCCCGCCGTCACCGACAAGCCTTACCAGGCCTCGGGCAAGATGGTGAACGGTTTCCAGGAGATCGCCTGGGAATCCCTGATCCCCAAGGACTGGGACCCGATGGCGCCTTTCAAGGGCCTGAAGCTGGACCAGCTGACCGATGACGATCCACGCGCCGATGCAGCGCTGTGGAAGGCCAAGAAGTACTGGAAGGATGCACCGGTCGATGCGGCCATGGAAGGAAAGGCGGTGCGGCTGCCCGGCTTCGTGGTGTCGCTGGATCGCGAAGGCGAGGCGCTCAAGGAATTCCTGCTGGTGCCCTACTTCGGCGCCTGCATTCACGTGCCGCCGCCGCCGGCCAACCAGATCATTCACGTCAAGAGCGCCAAGGCCGTCAAGAACGTGCGCACCATGGATGCCGTGTGGATCAGCGGCGTGCTCAAGGTGGAACGCTCGGATTCTTCCATGGGCGCCTCCAGCTACAGCATGAAAGCGGTCAGCGTCGAACCCTACAGCGCACCGGACAAGAGCTGAGTCGCTACACGTCGGCTTATCCCCAATTTCACCGCCTCTTCCTACAAGGCCTGCCCCGTGCAGGCCTTATCCACATTTTACGGGGGCAAGCTTGTGGACAAGGCTTTGACAAGCCACCCAAGTCCTTGATTCTTCAGCACTTTTCACTACCGCCTCGGCAGCGCGCAGAAATGGTGCAGTCGGCTTCTGGCCATCCACCGCCATGACTCGTCCCCGCCCCTTAACCGGATATCCACATTTTTTGGGAGCAAGCCTGTGGAGAAGCGCTGGGCAAGTCAGGCAAGGCCTTGATTGCAAAGGACTTTCCTTCGCCGAGACAGCATAAGGCAAAAAACGGGCAGCCAGCCGCACCAAACAGGCGTTGCACACCGCGCAACGATATCCACATTTTCTGGGAGCAAGCTTGTGGAGAAGCACTTGACAAGCCACTCAAGCCATTGATTCCAAACAACTTTTCATTAATGCAACAGCGACTGGCAAAGCACGCCCAATCACGTCCGATCCAAGGTTTTCAGCCGCTCGCCAGCCCGAAATACGGCGTCGCCAGACACTTCCGGCAGGATATCCACACATTTTGGGAGCAAGCCTGTGGACAAGCGCTTGACAAGGTAGCCAAGTGATTGATTCCAAAGGAAAAACAATTCCAGACGCAAAGCCGGGCAGTTTTTTGGCGATACTGCCCGCCCGCCGCAAAGCCGCGCCCAGACTGGCCGAGCGGGGTGATATCCACACTTTTTGGGTGCAAGCCTGTGGAAAAGCCTTGGACAAGCCACTCAAGCCATTGATTGTTAAGCATTTTATGACCAATGACACGATACGGGCAGCGGCCTTGGCTTTGCGGCTCTTGCATGGATATCCACATTTTTTGGGAGCAAGCCTGTGGAAAAGCGCTGGGTAAGCGCATCAAGTCGTTGATTGCAAAGGAAATTCACCACCAGGGCAGCGGATGGGCAATCAGCGTGCAAGACGGGGAGATGAAGAGAGGAGAAAGCGATGGGCAGGCCCCGGTGACGGAGCCTGCCCGGAAGGGAGGGACGCACCCCGCGCCGCGCACCGGCAAGCTTGCGCCTGACGGGAAGGGAGGACCGCGGCTTCCATCACGTGTGCGACCTGCCGGGTTACGACGCCACTGTCCGGCCTGGGCGTGAAGCATGAAGCATGAAGCGAGGAGAAACTGGCTGACCCGGAGAAAAAAGGCCTGCGACGCGCTCGCATCGCAGGCAACAACATCTGCACAGAGTCAGAGGAGACGTATGAAGTCTAGTGGCAGCGTATGACCGCGCCATGACAGTGCACGGGGGATATGAAGGAAAAAGCGGGGTGGCAGCAGCCGAAAGAAAAGCGATACCGAAAATGTCATGAAGCCGTCATAACGACGAACTATAGTGTGAAGCCTAGTGCGGTACATGCAACCGATATGCATGATCGCATGGTGTGTTGGACATCTGTCCAGCACACCCTCCTCTCGGAGGCGTCCGCCTCCATGACATTCCCGGTCTACATTGCTGAAGAAAAACGGCGGACGTCTTACCAGACGCCTTCGATGGCCGTGGCCTGCAGTTTGATGCGCGAGACTTCGCCATCGGCGCCTTGCAGGGCCAGGTCGTCCGGCATCGCCTTGGGCGGCTTGCGGAACCATTCCAGGCAGAGTTGCGAGAGATTGGTCAGCGCCTTCTTGGCCACGAACTGCTGCAGCAGCTCGCGCGTCAGTTCCAGGTTGGAAGCCAGGTAGAAGTCGCCCGGCTTGGCCAGCGCCTGCACGTCCGCGCTCATGCGCTGCAGGTCTTTCTGGAACATCTGGCGCGGCACCGGCAGCGGGTGGCCGGCCGAAACCAGCAGCTCCTGGAACAGCGGTGCCATGAAGTCCAGCGCATAGCCGTCGCACTGTACCCAGGCGTGGAAGGCGTCTTGGTGGCTGGTGACGCTTTGGCCGTCTTCGGCCAGTGAACCAAAGGACAGCGCGCCGCCCCCATCTTCACGAATCAGGTAGAAGGCCGCTCCGGCGACCGGGAAGGCATTGCGCTTGTAGAACTTCTTGAGGATCTGGGCGGCGGTGACGGAAAAGAAGAAACTGGCGGCCGGGATGTCCGCTTCCACGCTGTGCAGCACGGAATGGATGACGCGGAAGATGCGTTGGTAATCGGCCAGGGGAATCAATGGGCGCAGGTTCTGCGCGGAGGAATGTGAGCTTTGCATGGGCGCTATTTTCTCATGGAAAAGAACGGGCAAGCCGCTAGGCCGCTCCACGGGCTTGCCGGACTGCACACTCCCGTTGCGTGACGCGCTTTGGAACAAAAGCGGCTTCACGACTTGCCGTTCCACCCTCAAGACATGTTTACTGCGCAAAACTCTACTGCTACTTCTACGGCTACTTCAACTGCTGCTACGTACTGCAACTACGACTACAAATCAATTGCAAAACGAAACGACATTGGCTCACTGCTGTACTGCGTACTACTTAAGCTCACTGCTCACTGCTACTGCGGATGCTTGCGGTTGTTGCAGGCACTACCCCTAGTGCCACGCAACGGTACTGCCTTTGCTGCTTCACTCCCCCTCACTTCACTTCCCCTGTACTCCCTCGCCCCCAGGCACGTCTCCCCTGGTGTTCAATCCGGCTTCTTCGGCTCCTGCATGAAGCAGGTGCAATCGACATCGTGATACTGTGCGCAGTGCTGCAACGACGGCCGGGTCAGGCCATTGTTGAACAGCGAACGGTCTTCGGCATCCACCTGCACGTAGCGCAAAGCCGAGGCCATGATCTGCTGATCGCGCTGGCCGATGTCATCCAGCGACACTTCCAGGCTGCCCCACTCCTTGTCGGTCTTGACGAAGAGATACATCAGCACGGTGCAGAAGACCAGATAACTGATGAACATCAGGGTGATTTCACCCGGTACGGATTCGGTAACGAAATGCATGGCTGGCTCCAGAAGCAAGATACTTGGTCAAGGTCTTGCGTGCCAGTCACGACCCCACTGTGTTGTCGGGGGTCCGGAGCACAGACCGTGTTTCATTGGTTCCCATGGTAGTAGTCCAACGTGACTGCGAACATCGGGGAATTCCTGATCCCGCAACGCGGCTTGTCAGCTCGACAGCAAGCAACCATCAGGCTTTGCGGCGCATCTAGCTCTTCCATGACCGGTAAAAGTTACGTGAATTTCAAGCCGGCCTGCCGCAGGGAAACAGGCGAAAAAAAACCCGCCAGGCTTGCGCATGGCGGGTTCAGGCTCGAATTGTCCAAGTCCAAGGACGTCTGAGGAGACGCCCTCAATGTACCCGGCCACGCCTCTGCTGAAAACGAAGCATTCGTCATGCGCTTATGCTGTTGACGCATAAGCGGCCCGACGCCCCTTTCAGCCTGCCTTGACGGGCAGCCAGCGCTCCACCAGCCGGGTCCAGAAGGCGGCCCCCACCGGGATGTTGGCATCATTGAAATCGTAGCCGGCGTTGTGCAGCATGGGCTGGCCCTGCCCGTTGCCCACGCGCAAGAAGCAGCCCGGGCGCTGTTGCAGGAAGTAGGCAAAATCCTCGCTGCCGGCGATCGGACCGAAGGGCGCTATCACCTTCTCTGCTCCCACCAGTTCCTCGGCCACGCTGCGCGCGAATTCGGTTTCGGCATCGTTGTTGACCAGCACCGGATAGCCGCGCAGGTACTCGATGTCGGCCCGCGCACCGTAGCTCTCGGCATGCAGCGCCACCAGCGCGCGGATGCGTTCTTCCAGCAAGGCGCGCACCTCGGACTTGAAGGAGCGCACGCTCAACTCCAGCGTGGCGAATTCGGGAATCACGTTGGACGCCTTGCCCGCATGCAGGCTGCCGACCGTGACCACTGCCGTTTCCATCGGATCGACATTGCGCGAGACCACCGTCTGCAAGGCCATCACCAGGCTGGCGGCGGCCACCACCGGATCGACCGACAGGTGCGGACGCGCCGCGTGGCTGCCGCGCCCGGTGAGGCGGATCTTGACGGTATCGCAGGCGGCCATGAAGGGACCGCTGCGGAACATGAAGGTCCCTGCTTCCACGCCCGGATGATTGTGGATGCCGAAGACGGCATCGCAGGGAAAACGTTCGAAGAGCCCATCGGCCAGCATCTTCTGCGCGCCGCTGTCGAAGCCGGCTTCCTCGGCCGGCTGGAAGATCAGGTGCAGCGTGCCATCAAAACGGCGCGTGCGGGCCAGGTGCTTGGCCGCCCCCAGCAGCATGGCGGTATGGCCATCGTGGCCGCAGGCGTGCATGGCACCGGGCTTCACGCTGGCCCAGTCCAGGCCGGTTTCTTCGTGGATGGGCAAGGCATCCATGTCGGCGCGCAGGCCAATGCTGCGGGCACTGCTGCCGGCCTTGAGGGTGGCGACCAGCCCGTTGCCGCCGATGTGGCGGGTGACGGCATAGCCCCACTCTTCCAGGCGCGCGGCGACCAGGGCGGCGGTATCGACTTCCTCGAAAGACAATTCGGGATGCTGGTGCAGATGGCGGCGGATGCCGGTGATTTCGTCATGGATATCGTGCAGGTCGGCGACCTCGCACAGGGCGTGTTCGTGGCGGTGGTTCATTCATTCTCCGTGGGGGATGGGCGGCGCGCCAGCACATCGCGGCCCTGCTCGGCCAGGTCCCAGAACAGGCCCGCCATCAGCTGCAGCGACTCGCGCGACACGCTGGCCAGTATATGCTCGTTGGGCGCATGCTGTGAGCAGGCCGGATAGGAGTGCGGCACCCACAGCGTGGGCAGGCCGAGGGTCTCGGAGAAGACATCATTGGGCAGCGAGCCCCCCAGGTTGGGCAGCAAGGTCGGTGTCTTGCCGGTGCTCTCCTGCAGCGAGGCCAGGCCCCAGCGCACCCATTCATCATCCGGATCGAGCCGCGTTGCCGAAAACTGCACGCCCGAGAGCGTCACCTGCACATCGTCATAGCCGTGTTCATCCAGATGCGCGCGGATGTGTTCGATGAAATGCGCATCATCGCTGCCGACCACGAAGCGGATCTGGCAATGCGCGGTGGCTCGCCCCGGAATGGCATTGACGGGCGCCTCTGGATTGCCGGTCTTGAAGGCCAGCACTTCCAGCGTATTCCAGCCGAAGACGCGCTCGGCGGGCGTGAGGTCGGGCTCGCCCCAATCCGGATCGATCTCGGGATCGGTGGTGCCGCCGCCCAGCTTGACGCTGGCCAGGGCCTTGCGCACGCTGTTGGGCAAGGCATCCGGCAGCAGCGCCGGTACGCGGATGGCACCGCGTTCATCGACCAGGCAGGCGATCGCATTGGCCAGGCGCACGCCGGGATTGCGCAGCAGGCCGCCCCAGTTGCCGGAGTGATGGCCGCCGTCGCGCAGGTGGCAGGTGAGATCAAAGTTGCAGCCACCGCGCGAGCCCAGGAACATGGTCGGCGTCGGGGCATTCACGCGCGGGCCGTCGGAGGCGATGAAGAGATCGGCCTTCAGGCGCTCTGCATACTGGCGGCAAACTTCGTTCAGGCCGGGTGAACCGGTTTCCTCGCCCATCTCCAGGATCAGCTTGACGTTGTAGCCGAGCTTGCCGCCGCGCACCTTCATGACTTCTTCCAGCGCGGCCAGGTTGATGGTGTGCTGGGCCTTGTTGTCGGCGATGCCGCGTCCGTACCAGCGTTCTCCCTCGACCACGATTTCCCACGGTGAGAGGCCGGCGCGCCATTGATTGTCATAGCCGCGTACCACGTCGCCATGACCGTAGGTGAGCAAGGTGAAGGCGGCCCCCTCCTCGATGCGTTCGGCGATCAGGAAAGGACTGCCGCCCGGCAACGGGTTGTCGATCACTTCGCAGTCGAAGCCCAGCGTGACCAGATAGGGCGTGATCTCCTGGTGCAGGTAGTCGTAAAGAATGGGCAGGCTGGCCGCTTCCTGGCTTTCGGTACGGATGGCCACGCGGCGCTTCAGGGTTTCCATGAAACGGCCGTCGTCGAAGTAAGCCTGTACGCCGGCGATGGCTTGTGCTCTGCTCATGCTGCTGCTCCTTGGTTTTTTTCAGTTTGGTTCATGTGTTCAGGCGGCTGCGGCCAGGGCCGGAATGCCCAGGCCCGGATCGGGCGTCAGCGCCGAGGCCAGCAGCATGCGGGTATACGGATGCTGGGGATCGCTGAAGAGTTGTTCACGTGAGGCCAATTCCACGATGCTCCCCTTGTTCATCACGGCCACCCGGTCCACCAGGTGTTCCACCACGCCCAGGTCGTGGCTGATGAAGAGGTAGGTCAGTCCGAACTCAGCCTTCAGGTCCAGCAGCAGGTTCAGGATCTGCGCCTGCACCGACACATCCAGCGCCGAAGTCGGCTCATCGCAGATGAGGATGTCGGGCCGCAGGATCAGTGCCCGCGCAATCGCTACCCGCTGCCGCTGGCCGCCGGAGAGCTGGTTGGGATATTGTGTGTGGGTGCGCTCCGGCATGCCGACCAGATCGAGGATCTGGCGCACCTGGCCATTGCGCTCGGCAGCATTGCCGATGCCATGCAGCTTTAACGGCAGGCCGACGATCTCGCCCACGGTCTTGCGCGGATTGAGCGACGAATACGGATCCTGGAAGATCGGCTGGATGTGCCGCGCATGCGCGCGGCGCTCGGTCGGATCGACCTCCTGGCCGTTGATGAGCACGTTGCCCGAAGTCGGCGCCAGCAGGCCCAGCAGCATCTTGGCCAGGGTGCTCTTGCCGCAGCCGGACTCGCCCACCAGCCCCAGGGTCTCACCGCGATAAAGACGCAGCGACACGTCATCGACCGCCTTCAGTTCCCCCGGTGCCTGGAACAGCCCGCGCTTGAGCGGATACACCTTCGACAAGGCGCACAGCTCCAGCGCGATATCGTCCAACGGTGGCCGTGGTTTCAGCGAAATGTTCATGCTGCCACCTCCATCGCCGATACCGGCACATCGAGCTTGAAACAACGCGCCTCATGTGGTAAGCCAGGGCTGCCCTGCTGCACCATGGGCGGATCCTGTTCGCAGCCGCTGTCGGCCAAAGTACAGCGATTGCGGAAGGCGCAGCCACTGACCTGCCCCACCAGGCTGGGCACCACGCCCGGAATGGCTTGCAGCCTGCTGCCCGGCAAGGTCTTGCCGCGCACGGGGATGCAATTGAGCAAACCACGCGTGTAGGGATGGCGCGGCTGCGCAAAGAGTTGTGCCACGCCGCTGGTCTCCACCACCTGCCCCGCATACATCACGGCCACGCGATCGGCGATGCGCGAGACCACGCCCAGGTCATGGGTGATGAAGATGACGGCAGTCCCGAACTCCTGCTGCAGTTCGCGGATCATGCGCAGGATCTGCGCCTGGATGGTCACGTCCAGTGCGGTGGTAGGTTCGTCAGCGATGATCAGGTCCGGGCTGCACATGAGCGACATGGCGATCATCACGCGCTGGCGCAAACCGCCGGAGAGCTGGTGCGGATACTGGCGCAGGCGGTCTTCGGCGTTGCTGATGCCGGTCCGGTGCAGCAGGTAGAGCGCACGTTCGCGCGCCTCGCCGCGCGTCACGCCCGGCTGCTGCAGCATCGCCTCGCAGAGCTGGTTGCCCAGCGTGTAGGCGGGATTCAGCGACGTCATCGGCTCCTGGAAGATCATCGACATGCGCTTGCCGCGCAACTGCATGCGCTGCCGCTCGCTCATGGTGTTGAGATCGGCGCCATCGAAGAGGATGTGGTCGGCACTGCATTGCGCCTTGCGCGGCAGCAGGCCCATCAAGGCCAGCGAGGTCATGGACTTGCCGCAGCCGGACTCGCCGACCAGGCATAGCATCTCTCCCTTGCGCACCTGGAAATCGATGCCGCGCACGGCATGCAGCATGCCGTTTTCGGTGGGCAGGTCCACCTTCAGGTTTTTCACGTCCAGCAATACGCTCATGGTGTGCTCCTTGCGTGAACCATCAGTTGCGGCCATCGGGCGCGTTGACATCGCGCAGCCCGTCGCCGACCAGGTTGATCGCCAGCACCAGCAGCGCCAGCGCCACTCCCGGAATGACGATCACCCAGGGCTTGAAGAACATGTAGGTCTTGCCTTCGGCCACCATCAGGCCCCAGGACGGCGTGGGCGGCTGCACGCCCAGCCCGAGGAAGGACAGCGTGGCTTCCAGCAGGATGGCGTGGGCCATTTCGAGCGTTGCCACCACGATGAGCGCACCCATGATGTTGGGCAGGATCTCGCGCAGCAGGATGTAGGGGGTCGAGGCGCCGATGGCCTTGGCGGCCGCGATGAATTCGGCATCCCGCAACTGCTGCGTAGCCGAGCGCGTGACCACCGCAAAGCGGTCCCACAGCAACAGCCCCAGCAGCACGATCACCACCTTCAGCGAGCCACCGACCAGCGAGGCCATGGCCAGCGCCACCAGCACCACCGGCATGGCCAGGCGCGTGGTGATGAGATAGCTGATGACGGCATCGGTGCGTCCGCCGAAGTAACCGGCCAGCACGCCCAGGGTGGTGCCGATCAGGCCCGAGATGAGCGCAGCGGCAATGCCGATGGTCAGCGAGACGCGCGCCCCGAAGATCAGCCGCGAGAGATAGTCGCGCCCCAGCTTGTCGGTGCCGAGGATGTGTTCCCAGCTGCCCTGGGCCTGCCACACCGGCGGGATCAGGCGTGCCGTGACGTCTTGTTCGAAGGGATCATGCGGCGCCAGCAGCGGTGCGAAGATGGCCGCCAGCACGATGATGACCAGGAACAGCGCGCCCAGCACCAGGCCGCGATGGCCCAGCAGGCGGCGCAGCTTGCGACGCCATGCCGGCAGCGGTGGCAAGGCCGCACTCAAGACGGCAGGGGCAGGCAAAGTGGATGATGAGGTAACGCTCATATCGTCTCCAGACAAGATCAGCGGGTACGGATGCGCGGGTCCAGCAGCGCATTGATGACATCGGCCAGGAAGGTCAGACCGATATAGAACATGGCGATGATGAGCACCACGGCTTGCACCACCGGATAGTCGTTGCGCGAGATGGCGTCCCAGGCGAGCTGCCCCAGCCCCTGCATCGAGTAGACCGATTCGATGACCACCGAACCCCCCAGCATGAATCCCAGCTCAACTGCTGCCAGCGCCACCACCGGGATGACCGCATTGCGCAAGGCATGCTTGAACACTACCCGCGATTTGGAGAGGCCCTTGGCACGTGCCGTGCGGATGTAGTCCGAGCCCAGCACCTCCAGCATGCCCGAGCGGGTCAGCCGCATCATGGCAGGCATGGCGTAGTAGCCCAGGGCCACGGCGGGCAGGATGAAATGCTGCCAGCTCTCGTTGCCGGCCACCGGCAGCCAGTGCAGGGTGACGGCGAAGAGCAGGATCAGCGTCAGGCCGAACCAGAAGCTGGGCATGGCCTGCCCGACCACGGCAATGAGCAGCGCCGTGCGATCCAGCCAGGTATCGCGATAGAGCGCCGCCAGCACGCCCAATGGAATGGCGGTCAGGATCGCCAGCAGCAAGGCACTGCCGCCGAGTTTGATGGTGATGGGCAGGCGTTCGGAAATCATTTCCATCACCGGCCCCTGGAAGTAGAAGGACTTGCCGAAGTCGAGCTGCACGGCGCGCCCCAGCCAGTCCACGTATTGGGTGGTCAACGGACGGTCCAGGCCGAACTGGGTGCGCACCGATTCGACCTGGGCCGCCGTGGCTTCCGGCCCGGCGATGGAGACTGCCAGGTCACCGGAGAGATGCAGCAAGGTAAAGCTGACGACGGACACCGTCAGCGCCACGCACAAGGCGATGGCGAGGCGGCGCAGGAGGTAGATCAACATGGCGATCCTTCCTTGCAAAAGCTGGGCGGATGACGTCGGGAGCGGCGCACGGACCCCGTGCGCCACCGGGTTTATTTCCAGGAGGCTTCGTAGAAGCGCGGCAACTCGTCCGGATATCCCTGGAACTTCAGCTGCGCATTGAAGGCATAGAAGGTCGAATAGGAGAACATCGGTGCCACGTAAGCCTGCTTGGAAATGAGTTCCTGCGCCTTGGTGTAATTGGCCTTGCGCACTGCCGGATCAATGGAGGTATCGGCCGTCTGCAGGAACTGCTGCAATTGCGGATCCTTGGTGATGTCATCGGCACCGCCCTTGAAGTAGACGCCGGCAAAGGCCGAGGTATCGTTCATCGAGAACGAGCCCCATGAATAAAAGCTCATGGGTGTCTTGCCGCTGCGGTATTCGGTCTGCAGGGCCGCGAACTTCATGTAATGCAGCCGTGCGCGGATGCCGACCTTGCGCAGGTCGCCGATGATGGCTTCGGCGACTTCGCGTTCGCGGTAAGCGTAGATGTCGGTATCGAAGCCATTCGGATAACCGGCCGCCGCCAGCAGCTCCTTGGCCTTGGCCGGGTTGTAGTCAAACTTGATGGCGGCGTTGCTGTCGCAGCCGAACTGCGTGCGGAAGCAGGCGGTATAGACCGGCTGGCTGCCGCCGCGCATGAGGTTCTCGGCATAGCCCTTGCGGTTGATGGCGTGATTGACCGCCTGGCGCACGCGCACATCCTTGAAGGGAGAATTGGGCGCGGAGGTGCCGGTCGCATCCAGGGTGATGAAGCCCACGCGCATGGTCTCGCCGCTCTGCACGGCCAGCTTGGGATTGGTTTTGAGCGAATCGGCCTGGTCGGGCGGCACGCGCCAGATCCAGTCGATGGCCCCGGTCATCAGCTGTGCGGCACGGGTTTCCGGATCGGGGATCACCACGAACTTGATGTTGCCAATCGAGGGCTGGCCCTGCGGGCTCTCCTTGAAGTAGTTGCCATTCTTGACCAGGGTCACACCCTGCCCCGGGGTCACGCTGGTGACCTTGTAGGGACCGGTGCCGATGGGGGCCTTCGAGAATCCTTCCAGCCCGACCTTCTTGAAGTAGGCCGCCGGATAGATGGGCAGCGGACCGGCCAGATATTCCAGCGCTGCGGGGAACGGCCCCTTCAGGTTGATGCGCACCTGGTACTCGCCCAGTTTGTCGACGGTCTTGATCCAGTCGGTGTTCTGGCGCGTGACCGCCTTGGATTCCGGCGAGACGGCGTAATTGAAGGTGAACACCACATCGTCGGCGCTGAACTTGTCGCCGTTCTGGAATTGCACACCCTGGCGCAGATCGACTACCAGCGCGGTGGGTGACTCCCACTTCCAGGCAGTGGCCAGTTGCGGCTTGTACTCGTTGGTCTTGGGATCGCGATAGACCAGCGTGTCCCAGATCAGGTGCGCCAGGATCACGCCTTCGCGCAGGTTGTTGTGGTACTGGCTGATGTTCTCGACTTCGCTGTCGGAAGCGTAGATGAGGGTGTCGTTGGCCTTGCCGGCATGGGCGGCCATCGCGCTCATGGCCCCGGCCACCAATACCGCGCAATGTGACCAGCGCATGAGGGATTTCGGTAGTGCGTTCATTCCTGCCCCTTCGTTTGAATAAGACAATTTAGAAAAAATCGCGACGTCGGGGCTGATACTAGGCTAGGATTTATCGATGCCGCAATCATCAAATTTCTAAGCCTGCGTTGCCGAATCCAGAACGCAAAAATGCTGCACCACAATGAGACCACCCTGGCAAAAGCCGCATCGCTGCTGGGCTGCGGGACGTGGAGCAGGTGCAGCATCGCAGTGCGTGCCCAGCCCGCGCGCACTGCACCAAAGCCGTGAAGCACGCACCAAATAAAGCGCGAAATTATTTGCACCGACCGGGTAAAGTGCCGGTCAGCCTTGGTCAGGATTGAGGGAGTTACCGGATGAAATCACAGCAACTGCAAGACACCGCGCTGCGTTACTTTCTTGAAGTAGTGCGCTGCGGTTCCATCAGCGAGGCCTCGCAGCGCCTCAACGTGGCCAGCTCGGCCATCAGCCGCCAGATCAGCAGTCTGGAAGAGACGCTCGATACGGTCCTGTTTGAACGCCGTCCACGCGGCATGGTGCTCTCGGCGGGCGGCGAGATGCTGGCCGCGCATGCGCGCAAGATGGCCCTGGAGGCCGACCGCGTGGTGGCCGACCTGCAGGCCTTGAAAGGCTTGCGCAGCGGGCGCGTGCGACTGTCGGCCTCGGAAGGTTTTGCGATCGATTTCCTGCCGCGCCTGATCAATGCCTTCCAGAAAAAATATCCCGGCTTCGTGTTCCAGCTCTTCGTGGGCGCACCGGCGCTGGTGTCGCGCCAGGTGCGCGAAGGCAATGCCGATATCGGCCTGACCTTCGCACGCCTGCCCGAGCCCGAGATCAAGGTCGTGCACCGCCAGCCCGGCCCGATTGCGCTGGTGATGCGCAACGATCATCCGCTGGCGCGCTTCCGCCATGTGTCGCTGGGCCAGCTCAAGCCTTATCCCCTGGCGCTGCCCGACCCGACCACGACGCTGCGGCAATTGTTCGACATCGCCTGCAGCCGCCAGCAGGTCGTGATCGAACCGGTGATGACCAGCAATTACATCCAGTCGCTGCACAACTACGTGCTGGACAACGACGCGCTCTCCATCACCGGCGACGTCACCGTGCGCTACCGCATCGAGCGCGGTGAGCTGACCATGCGGCCGATCCGCGACTGTCCGAGCGATGGCCGCTTTGTCGAAGTGCAGACGCTGGCGGGACGGACCTTGCCGCGCAGTGTCGAGATCTTCCTGGATTACCTGGTCGCGGAATTGAGCAAGGACCTGTAAACGCAACACGGCCGCTACAGGAGCGGCCGCGTTGTTTTTGCTTTTCAGCGTTTTACAAAGTACTCAGAAGCGCCAGCTGGCCTTGATGGCCGCCGACTGGTTGATGAAACCGCTGCGGCCTTCAGCATCGAAGCGCAACACGATGTCAGCCGCTTCCACCAACTTGAAGCGGTAGCTCACACCCGCCTTCAACAGCCAGGGAGAACGAGCGGATCCGGGTGTGGTGAAGGACTGGCCAGGCGCACCGGCATAGCTGGCCACCAGGTCATCGCGATCGTTGATGACGTCATAGCTGGCGCCGAGGTAGGTACTGATCTGCGACGCTGCCGTCAGCGTATGGTTCAGGCGCGCCGCCGCGCCGAGCAACAGGGCCTGGCTGCGCTTGCCCTGCACCGACAGGTTCAGGTCCCCTGCCCCGTTCTCGGCGTAGGACGGGCTTTGCAGGCGGGTGTAGTCGAGCTGCAGGGCCGGTACCAGGGTCATTGCTTCACTCAGGGGGAGCGTGACCGATACATTCGAGCCCAGATGCGCATGCCAGCTCTGGTAGCGGCTGCTGGCGATGCGGTTGAGGCCACCGAACTGCATCTGGCGATCCAGCCGATTGCCGTTGCGGCCCAGGTCGGCTTGCCAGCCGAGCGAGAACTCCCCCAGAGGAAGACTGCCGTAAAAAGCCACCATGTTGGACTCGATGCGGCTGCGGCTGCCGGTGCCGGTGATGGCGGTGTTGCCGCTGGTACCGGTGCTGGCATAGGCGTAGGAGAGTCCGACCCGCGCGTCGTCAAACGCCATCTCGGCACCGGTAGCCAGGCCCGAGGTGCTGGCGCTGAAGCCGGACTCGCCGCCGCGGTCGCCCTGGTTGGTGCGCGACTCGAAGGGCATGATCCACACCTGCCGGTCGCCGCCTGCCTCGCCAGAGGACAAGCCGCTGCCTGCGGCGGCGGCCCCCATGTTGCCGGTCTCGGTGCGGCTGGCGATGACGCGGTTCAGGGAGGCCATGGTGCCACGGATGGCACTGGCGCTGACGTCCCGGGGCAAAGTCTGGCTGACTGCGCGCAGCAGGCTTTCCGGATCGGGCATGCGGCCCAGCGCGGTGACCACCTGGGCCATGTCCGCCGTGGAGGGCTGCCGGATCTGGCGGTGCAGCACCGGGGCTACTCGCGCAGCGGCCGTGGCGGCGGCGATGAGCGTGGCCGAGGGGCGCGCTGCTGGGGCTGGAGCCGGTGCTGCTGGTGCTGCTGGTGCCGCTAGGGCCGCTGGTGCTGCTGGTGCTGCTGGTGCTGCTGGTGCTGCTGGTGCTGCTGGTGCTGGTTTATTTTCAGCCGGACCAGTTGGAGCCTGCGTGGCGGACACCTGCGTGCCCGCTGCCTGTACGGCGGGTGCCGGTGTACTGGACACCTGCGTGCCCGTTGCCTGTACGGCAGGTGCCGGTGTACTGGACACCTGCGTGCTCGTTGCCTGTACGGCAGGTGCCGGTGTACTGGACACCTGCGTGCTCGTTGCCTGTACGGCAGGTGCCGGTGTACTGGATGCCTGCGTGCTTGTTTCCTGTACGGCAGGTGCCGTTGTACTGGACACCTGCGTGCTCGTTGCCTGTGCGGATGGCGCGGGCGTAGTGGATGCCTGTGGGGGAGCGGTCGGTTTAGCAGCGGTGTCCGTCGCCAACGTCGCCTGGGCAACCTGCTGGATGCTGGTCGCGTCCACGATGTTCAGGTCCAGCGCAGTGGCGGACACCACCGGCTTGAAGTCGAACAGCAGAGAATTGTCAGTGACATTCAGGCGCGATGCCGTCAGGCTGCCGGCCGTGACCACGCCGGCCAGCGTCTGGCCGCTTCCCAGGGTGGCGGTCTTGTAGACATCCACGGCCAGGTGCGCGTCGGGTACAAAGCTGGCCGCCCCGGTGACCGCCAGCCGGCCGTATTGGCTGGGACTGGCCACGCCCACGGTCAGGGTCTGGTCCGCTGCCAGGCTGAAGGCCGGAACGCTCACAGTGCCCGCGGCGATGGTGGTGTTGCCGCTGTAGCTGAGCGGACCGAGCACGCGCAAGGTCCCTTCGCCCTGCTTGACCAGGCTGCCCTTGCAGCGGCCATCGGCAATGCCGGCATTGAGCGTGAACGTGAAGGCCTGGGTATCGATGCGCCCTTCGCCACTGACGTTGACCGCATTGCCCAAGGCAAGTTGGTCGGCCGCCGCGCGCAAGGTGGTGCCATCGGACATCGCCAGCGGGCCGGTACCCAGCGCGGTGGAAGACGCCACGCCGAGCGTGCCGCCCTCCAGCCGGGTGCCACCCGAATAGCTGTTGTTGCCCGACAAGGTGAGGCTGCCCTCGCCGGTCTTGACCAGGCTGCCGACGTAATCAGCGTCGGTCTTTTTGCGGGCGGCGTCGAGATAGGTGGCTTGGGCGTGATAGTCGCCCAGGGCCACCGTGGCCGGATCTGCGGCGATCAGCCTGGCCATCAACTCCTCCTTGCTCAGCGTGGGACCGCTGCCGGACTGCTTGAGCAGGGCCGCTGCCAGCGCATTGCCGGCGACTGCCTTGTCGGCTTGCTGGAAGGCAGTGTTGTCCTCCTTTTTCTTGCTGGCCTGGAAGGTGGCATTGCGCTGCGCACGTGTCTGGACCAGTGTCATGGCCTCGCCATAGCCGCTCTCTACCTTCGATGCGATCTGGACCGCCGCGCTGGCAGCGGCCGCCTGCAGGGCATCCGGCGAGGCAGCCTCGTGGGCTGCCAGCTGGGCACGATCGTCGCTCTTGCGCTGGATCAGTGCGGCCTCGGAGATGTCGTTGCTCCAGGTGTCGTTGCTGCTGGCGGCAATATTGGCCTTGAAGACGCCCAGCAACTGTGCCGGACCGTTCAGGGCCTTGTTCAGGTCCGGCACGCCCCAGCCGAACATGGCATTGGGCACGTCCACCGGACCGCTGCCGAGGTGCTTGGCGGTGGTCAGCAGGATGGTGCGGATGGCCTGGTTGTCGAGGTCGGGATAGCGCTCCATGAGCAGCCCCAGCGCGCCGGTCACGTGCGGGGCGGCCATGGAGGTGCCGGAAGCGTTGACCAGGTCGGTGTCGGAATTGATGTTCAGACTGGTGATGGCCGAGCCGGGGGCGGAGACGCACCAATACCTGGCCAGCCCGCACTGGTTCGAGAAACTGGGCAGCGCCGAGCTGGCGTTGATGGCGGCCACTGCGATCCAGTTCTGTTCCAGTTCCGGCCGGAAGTAAGGCAGTGCCGAGCGGATATTGACGTTGGCCTTGGCGGTATTGCCGGCTGCCCAGACCATCAGCGTGTTGGATTCTTTGGCCACATCGGCGGCGGCGTCCAGCCAGCTTTTCTTGTTACCGCCTTGCAGGCGCTCGTAAGCTGCGGCCACGCCGCCGATGCTGCCGAAGTCATCGCGCGAATCCGCGCTGCCCCAGCTGCTGTTGATGGCCCGCACGCCCGCACTGGCGAGGTTGCCATAGGCCGCCTTGAAGTAGTTGTAGTCCACGTTCACGCCATAGACCGAACCATCGGTGCCGTTGGTATTGGTGATGTGGTAGTCGCTGGCGAAAGCCACCCCCATGATGCCCGCACCGTTCTTGGCCGCCGCGATGGTGCCGGAGACGTGGCTGCCGTGCTTGTCGTTGAGCTTGCTCAGTGCGCCGGTGGTGCTGAAGGCGTCCCCTGCCTTCCAGGCCTGGCTGCCATCCTGGAACTGCGACCCGTCATTGGCGTAGGTACCGGTGACGGCCAGCGCCTTGACGTTGCGGGTGACGAACTCGGCATGGGTCAGCAAGAGCCCGGAATCGACCGCGCCCAGCTTGATGCCCAGGCCCGAGAAACCAGCCGCGTAGGCGTACTGGGCATTCATGGCACCCAGTCCCCAATCGGTCTGGAATTCCTTGTTGCCCGTCCAGCTGGCCAGGGCGGCAGCAGAGTCGGTGGTGGTACTGCCATCGTAGTTGACGAAACTCTGGGCACCAGCGGGCAGGCTCAGGGCCGGGCCCAGGGTCAGCAGTACGGCGGCGCAGAGACGGTGTAGGCGCAAGCCGGCGGGCGGCGTGGTGCAGGCGGACTTGTCCTGCTTCTTTTTGTGTTTCATCTTCCCTTCCTCGGTCGATCTTTTGGAATTGGCCGGGTCATCGGGAAGGCAACCCCGTCCCCCGTCCTTCTTGTCGTCGCCCCTTGGTGCCGGTTCGAACCGGCTTTTGTAGGGGCGCATTGTCGGGGGACAAGGTCTTTCTGGACATTGTCTTTTGGTGCTGTTCTGGCCGGAGGGAGGTGTAACTTTCTGCGTCAGATGCTGTGCTGACCAGAGGAAGGAGGTGGTGAGCAATGGGCCTGGAGGCGGCCTTGCAAGGCAGGTTCATCAATGCAACGCGGCCGCTTCAGGAGCGGCCGCGTTTGCGCTTTTCAGCGTTTCAGCGCATCGATCAGAAGCGCCAGCTGGCCTTTACGGCTGCCGACTGGTTGATGAAGCCGCTCCTGCCTTCGGCATCGAAGCGCAGGGAAACATCGGTCGCGCCCGGCAGCTTGAAACGATAGCTCACACCGGCCTTGAGCAACCACGGCGAGTGGGCAGGCCCGACTGCGGTGAAGGACTGGCCCGGTGCGCCTGCATAGCTGGCCACCAGGTCCTCGCGGCCGTTGATGAGATCGTAGCTGACACCGAGGTAGGTGCTGATCTGCGAACTCGTCGAGAGCGCGTAGTTCAGCCGTGCGCCGGTACCGAGCAACAGGTCCTCGCTGCGTTTGCCCTGCACCGAGAGGTTCAGGTCCCCTGCCCCGCTCTCCACGTAGGACGGGCTTTGCAGGCGGGTATAGTCAAGCTGCAAGGCAGGTACCAGGTTCATCTCTTCACTCAAGGGCAGTGTGAACGATACCGTTGCACCCAGATGCGCATCCCAGGCCTGGTAGTTGCTGCGGGCGGTGCGGTTCAGCCCACCGAAACGCATCTCGCGCGAGAGGCGGTTGCCATTGCGGCCCACATCAGCTTGCCAGGCCAGCGACAGATCGCCCACCGGAACCTTGCCATACAGGGCCACCACATTGGACTCGATGCGGCTGCGGCTGCCGGTCCCGGTGATGGCCGTATTGCCCTTGGCGCTGGTGCTGGCGTAGGCGTACGACAGGCCGATGCGCCCGCTCTCCAGTTCCATTTCGGCGCCGGTGGCCATGCCCCAGGTGCTGGCACTGAAGCCGGATTCGCCATTGCGGTCGGCCTGGTTGCTGCGCGACTCGAAGGGCATGAGCCACACCTGGCGATCCCGCCTGGCTTCGCCTGAGGACAAGCCGCTACCCACACCGGCGCCGACGTTGCCGGCATCGTTACGGGTGGCGATGACGCGATTGACCGAAGCCATGGTGCCACGGATGGCGCCGTCGCCGACGTTGCTGGGCAAGGTCTGGCTAGCCGCGCGCTGCACGGCTGTCGCGTCGGGCAGGCGGACCAGCGCAGCGGCAACCTGAGCCATATCGCGGCTGGATGGGTTCAGGATCTGTTGGCCGAGCACCGGGGTGACCGGGGCGGCGGCAGCGGCGGCGATCATGGTGGGTGATGGGGGGACGACTGGTGCGGGAGGAGCCGCTAACGGCGCTGATGATGCAGTTGCAGTGGTTGCTGCTGCAGTCGTTGCCTTGCTTCCGGCTTGTCCAGAGCTGCCCTTGCCTGCGGTACTGGTGCCGGTACCGCTCGTGCCGGTGCTGCTACCGCTTGTACTGTTGCTCGCAGTGCCTGCGCCGGCCGTGCTTGTGCCATTGCCACCGCTAGTGCTAGTGCTGCTCGCGGCGGCACTGGCTACGCTACCGCTTGTGCTGGTGCTCGCAGTGCCCGGGCCGGCTGTGCTTGTGCCACTGCCACCGCTGGCGGCGGCGCTAGCTCCGCTGCCGCTGGTGCTGGCGTTCGCAGTGCCTGCGGTGGCAGTGCTTGTGGCATTGCCACTGCCGGCACCGGTGCCGCTCGCGGCGGTATCAGTTCCGCTACCGCTTGTGCTGGTGCTCGTGGTACCTGAGCCGGCCGTACTTGTGCCACTGCCACCACTGGTCGCTGCGCCGCTCACGGCGGTGTTAGTTCCGCTACCGCTTGTGCTGATGCTCGTGGTACCTGAGCCGGCCGTGCTTGTGGCACTGCCACCGCTGGACGCTGCGCCGCTCGCGCCGGTGTTAGTTCCGCTACCGCTTGTGCTGGTGCTCGTGGTACCTGAGCCGGCCGTACTTGTGGCACTGCCACCACTGGACGCTGCGCCGCTCACGGCGGTGTTAGTTCCGCTACCGCTTGTGCTGATGCTCGTGGTACCTGAGCCGGCCGTGCTTGTGGCACTGCCACCGCTGGTCGCTGCGCCGCTCGCGGCGGTGTTAGTTCCGCTACCGCTTGTGCTGGTGCTCGTGGTGCCTGAGCCGGCCGTGCTTGTGGTACTGCCACCGCTGGTGCCAGTGCCGCTCGCCGCGGTATCCGTTGCGCTACCGCTTGTGCTGGTGCCCGCAGTGCCCGCGCCGGCTGCGCTTGTGGCACTGCCACCGCTGCTGGTGCCTGCGCCGCTCGCGGCGGTGTTAGTGCCGCTACCGCTTGTACCGGTGTTCGCAGTGCCCGTGCCGGCCGTGCTTGTGGTATTGCCACCGCTGGTGCCCGCGCCACCCGCGGCGGTATCCGTTCCGCTACCGCTTGTGCTGGTGCCCGCAGTGCCCGCGCCGGCTGCGCTTGTGGCACTGCCACCGCTGCTGGTGCCTGCGCCGCTCGCGGCGGTGTTAGTTTCGCTACCGCTTGTACCGGTGTTCGCAGTGCCCGCGCCGACCGTGCTTGTGGTACTGCCACCGCTGGTGCCAGTGGCGCTCGCCGCGGTATCCGTTCCGCTACCGCTTGAACTGGTGTTCTCAGTGCCTGCGCCGGCTGCGCTTGCGGCACTGCCACCGCTGGCGCCTGCGCCACTCGCGGCGGTGTTAGTTTCGCTACCGCTTGTACCGGTGTTCGCAGTGCCGGCGCCGACCGTGCTTGTGGTACTGCCACCGCTGGTACCCGCACCGCTCGCGGCGGTGTTAGTGTCGCTACCACTTGTGCTGGTGCTCGTGGCACCTACACTGGCCGTGCTTGTGGTACTGCCACCGCTGGTGCCCGCGCCAACCGCAGCGGTATCCGTTCCGCTACCGCTTGTGCTGGTGTTCGCTGTGCCCGCGCCGGCCGTGCTTGTGGCACTGCCACCGCTGGCGCCTGCGCCACTCGCGGCGGTGTTAGTTTCGCTACCGCTTGTACCGGTGTTCGCAGTGCCCGCGCCGACCGTGCTTGTGGTACTGCCACCGCTGGTACCCGCACCGCTCGCGGCGGTGTTAGTGTCGCTACCACTTGTGCTGGTGCTCGTGGTACCTACACTGGCCGTGCTTGTGGTACTGCCACCGCTGGTGCCCGCGCCAACCGCAGCGGTATCCGTTCCGCTACCGCTTGTGCTGGTGTTCGCAGTGCCCGCGCCGGCCGTGCTTGTGGTACTGCCACCGCTGGTGCCCGCGCCACCCGCGGCGGTATCCGTTCCGCTACCGCTTGTGCTGGTGCTCGTGGTGCTCGCACCGGCCATGCTTGTGGTACTGCCACCGCTGGCGCCTGCGCCGCTCGCCGCTGTATCCGTTCCGCTACCGCTTGTGCTGGTGTTCGCAGTGCCTGCGCCGGCCGTGCTTGTGGTACTGCCACCGCTGGTGCCGGTACCGCTCGCCGCGGTGTTAGTTTCGCTACCGCTTGTGCTGGTGCTCGTGGTGCTTGTACCGGCCGTGCTTATAGTACTGCCACCGTTGGTACCGGTGCCGCTCGCAGCGGTGTTAGTTTCGCTACTGCTTGTACCGGTGTTCGCGGTACCCGAGCCGACCGTGCTTGTGGTAATGCCACCGTTGGTACCGGTGCCGCTCGCGGCGGTATCCGTTCCGCTACCGCTTGTGCTGGTGCTCGTAGTGTCTGCACCTGCCGTGCTTGTGGTACTGCCACCGTTGGTACCGGTGCCGCTCGTGGCGGTGTTAGTTTCGCTACTGCTTGTGCCGGTGTTCGCAGTGCCAGCGCCGACCGTGCTTGTGGTACTGCCACCGCTGGTGCCGGTACCGCTCGCCGCGGTATCCGTTCCGCTACCGCTTGTGCTGGTGCTCGTGGTGTCTGCACCGGCCTTGCTTGTGGTACTGCCACCGCTGGCGCCTGCGCCGCTCGCGGCGGTGCTCGTTTCGCTACCGCTTGTACTGGTGTGCGCAGTGCCCGCGCCGGCTGCGCTTGCGGTACTGCCACCGCTGGCGCCTGCGCCGCTCGCGGCGGTGTTAGTGCCGCTACCGCTTGTGCTGGTGCTCGTGGTGTCTGCACCGGCCGTGCTTGTAGCACTGCCATCGTTGGTACCGGTGCCGCTAGTGCCCGCGCTTGATGTATCTGGGTTGTCTGCACTTGTGCCGCTGCCAACGGCGGTGCCGCCACCGGCCGGCACGATCACCGCTACCTCATCTGCCGCCCGGGCAATGATCGGCATGCTCAAAGCGGGCCCAAGTGTCAGCAGTACGGCTGCATAGAGACCGCGCTTGCGCAAACCACCAGGCGACACCATTCCAACCGCCTTGGTCTGCTTCTTTTGCTTCTTCATCTTGCCTTCCTCATTTTTTGGGCGAATGTAATTTGGAATTGAAATCCGTCTTTCGCCCTTGTTTTATCCCTCCCTGCCTACCGGCTTTAACCGATTTATGTAGAGACGCATTGTCTTAGGGGCTATGGCATTTCAGGCATTGTCTATTGGTGCAATTCGAGCCAAAGAGGCGCACGTTTTCATGCGTCTGAGAGGGCGCGATCGCGAGGAAGAAAAGACGGAGAGTCGGCCTGCAGACTGCCTTCGGAGGCAGGATCGTCAGCGGACCTGGGCTAAGGTGCCGCACGAAAGAAGAAGAAGAAAAATATCGCCGCATGCATTGCTGCGTGCGGCGAAGTGAAGGTCTGGATTAACGCATCGCCGCTGAAAGCAGGCGAGAACCAGACATGGCGACTAAGTTTCCCAATGTGCCACGAAAGCAGCAAGTCCTCGCTGCACAAGATGCAGGGCAATGGCACCGATGACAGAATTCAGATGAAAAAATGCGGTGGCAGCCGACAAGAACGGAGCCGCTTTTCAACTGCGAAGTTTCAGAGCGCTTCCTCCGACCACCCCAGCCCCAGCGCCTTCTGAATTCCCACAAAACTGCGCGTCAGATTGGCCTCGGCCTGCAACAAATTCTGCTGCGCAGTGATCTGCTGCCGCGTGGTGTCGAGCACTTCGATCAGCGTGCCGGTACCCGCCTGATAACGCTGCCGCGCCAACACCAGCGCACGGTCGGCAGAGACCTTGGAACGCGCAATGGTAGCCACGCTCACCCGGCCATAGCGGAAGCGCGAGAGCGCATCCTCGGCATCGCGCAGGGCTTCCAGCACGGACTGCCGATACTTCATCTCGGCCTCGTCGCGCACCTGCTCGGCTTGCGTGACACGTGCCTTGGCGCGGCCAAAGTCAAGAAAATTCCAGCTCAGCATGGGCGCACCCAGCGCTGCAAAATCATCCAGGCGCGTCAGGTCCGAAGGATGCGTTCCACCCAGGCCAATCACGCCAAACAGCTTCAGGCTGGGATAGCGCGCCGCTTCAGCCTGGCCGATCTTGGCCGTATCGGCGGCCAGTGTGCGCTCGGCAGCACGTACATCAGGACGGCGACGCAGCAGCGAGACCGGATCGCCCACCGCCACCTGCTGCGGCGGCAGCGGCACGGGGGCAGTGGCCGCCAATTCCGCATCCAGCGTGCCCGGCTCCTGACCCAGCAAGGTGGCCAGTTCATTGAGGTAGGCATCGCGCTCGGCCTGCAGCGGGACCAGGTCGGCACGGCTGGCATCAAGCTGGTTCTGCACGCGCAGTTGATCCAGCGATGAGGCCGTGCCGCGCTCGACGCGCTGCCCGGTCAGCTGCAGCATCTGCTCCTGCGCCTGCACCGCCTCCTGGCCCAGCGACAGACGCAGCTGGCGGTCGCGCAGGCTGATGTAGGCATTGGCCACTTCTGCGGCCAGGCTCACCTGCACATCGGCCAGCGAGGCCTGCGCCGCATCGGCCGTGGCCGTGGCCGCTTCTACCGCACGGCGGCGGGCACCGAAAAGATCGATCTCCCAGCTGGCATCAAAGCCCACACTGTAGAGATTGGCGCTGGTCGGCGAGCCATTGCCGGAGCTGGAGCCGCCGGTCAGCGCGCCCAGGTTGGCCGGTGGCAGGCGCGCATGCCCGGCCAGGGCCGAGGCACCGACGCTGGGGGCGGCATTGGCCTGTTCCAGCGCCAGTCCCGCACGCGATTGCTGCAGGCGGGCACGCGCCACGCCCAGGTTCGGATTGGCTTGCAGGGCGCGCTCGATGAGGCTGTTCAGTTCGCTGTCGCCCAGCCCTAGCCACCACTGGCTGATTGGCGCGGCGGTACTGGCGCTGTCGCCGCCGCGTACGAATTGATGGCTGTGTGCCGCTTGCGGGGCGGCTTCGGGCGGGCCGGCGTAGTCCGGTCCGAGGGCGGAACAGCCGGCCAGCAGCGCAGCGGCCGCCAGCGCGATCAGGCGCACGGCCGGGAAGGAAGAAGAAGTCTTGTCCATGTTGATCATCAATGAGAAGCCACCGGTGCGGCATTGGTCGGCAAGGGGCGCAGAAACAGCACCAGCGGAGTCACGCAGAGGATGGCCACGCCCAGCATCCAGAACAGGTCGGCATAGGTCATCGTCAGCGCCTGCGCCTGGATGGTGGCACCCATGAGCTGGATCGCCACATCCTGCCCGCCCAGCAGATGGGCTTGCGCGGCGATGCCGGACTGCACCAGGTCGGAATTGGCGTTGAGGCTTTCTTCCAGGCGGCGGCTGTGCAGCCACAGGCGCTGGTCCTGGATCACGGCGATGGCCGCCAGCGCCAGCGAGCCGCCCAGATTGCGCGCGGCACTGTAGAGGCCGGATGCATCACCGGCCTGCGACGGCGGCACCGAGCGGATCGCCGCCTGGTTCAGGAACAGCATCGCCAGCACCGTGCCCACCCCGCGCATCAACTGCGAGGCCACGAAGGAGCCGCCATAGGACAGCGGGCTCAGGTCGGTCTCGATGAAGGCCGAGGTGGCCAGCAGCAGGAAGCCGGTGCCCACAGCAATGCGAATATCCACCAGCCGCATCAGCAAGGGCGTGAAGGGCATCATGAGGATCATCGGCACGCCCGAGAGCAGCACGATCCAGCCCGATTGCAGCGAGTTGTAGCCGGCGATGCCGGAGAGGAATTGGGGGATCACGTAGGCCGTGCCATACAGCGCCACGCCGACGATCATGGCCATCATCACCACGGAACCAAACTGGCGGTCGCGCAAGAGCCGCAGTTGGATCACCGGATGGCGCGCACGCAGCTGGCCGATGGCCAGCAGGATGAAGCCGAGCACGGAGGCAGCCGCCAGCCAGCGGATATCCGGCGAGGAAAACCACTGCTCCCGCTCGCCCTCTTCCAGCACCACCGTCAATCCGCCCAGCCCCAGCGCCAGGCCGGCAATACCGAACCAGTCGGCCTCGGCCAATTGTTCGAACTTGGGCCGTTCATAGGGAATGGCCACCAGCAGCAAGGTGATGAGGGCCGCACCCACGGGCAGGTTGATGAAGAAGGCGTAGTGCCAGCTGACGTTTTCGGTCAACCAGCCGCCCATCACCGGCCCCAGCACCGGACCCAGAATGGCGGTCGCACCGAACAGGGCATTGCCGACCGGCTGCTGCGAACGCGGCAGGCGCGTGGCGATGATGGTCATGGCGGTCGGAATGAGCGCGCCGCCGGTGAAACCCTGCCCGACCCGGCCCACGATCATCATCGGCAGCGTGGTCGAAAGGCCGCACAGCACCGAGAACAAGGTGAAGAGGCTGGCCGCCGTCAGCAGCAGCACGCGCAATCCCAGCAGCCGCTCCAGCCAGGCCGACATGGGGATGATGACGATCTCGGCCACCAGGTAGGCGGTGGCGATCCAGGTGCCTTCAGTGCCTGAGGCTCCGATTTCCCCCTGGATGGTGGGCAGCGAGGAATTGACGATGGAGATGTCCAGCGTGGCCATGAGCGCACCCAGGGTGCCGGCCGCGACCGCCAGCCAGGCGGCGGCATCGGCCTTCTCCGGCTGGGTACCCTGCCCTGTGGGCTTGGCGGGAGCCGCGCTGCTCACTGCGGCTCCTTGCGGGTGGCGTTGGTCTGGCTGTTGCGCTCGCGCAGTTCACGCAATTCATCCTTGGCCGCGATGGTGTTGACCTCCACCGTCACTGAGAGGCCCGCCACGAAGGCGCGGGTTTCTTCTTGCGTGGCATCGACGGCTACACGCACGGGCACGCGCTGGACGATCTTGGTGAAGTTCCCGGTGGCATTCTGCGGCGGCAGCAGCGAGAACTGGGCACCGGTGCCCGGCGAGAGGCTTTCTACATGGCCGTGGAATTCCACGCCCGGCAAGGCATCGATCTTGATGATGGCAGGCTGGCCGATGCGCATGATGCCGATCTGGGTTTCCTTGAAATTGGCCGAAACGTAGAAGCGGGTCGGCACCACGGTCATCATGCGCGTGCCGGGCGAGACGAACTGGCCGACGCGGACCTGCTTGTCACCGATGCGGCCATCGACGGCGGCGCGGATCTCGGTGTAGCCGAGGTTGACGCTGGCAGCATCGTATTGCGCCTTGGCCGTCTCGCCCTGGGCCTGCGCCTGGCGCACCTGGGCCTGCAGCGAGCGTACCCGCAGCTGCGCCGCATCGAGTGCAGCACGACGTGCGGCGAGCGTGCTGCGGGCCTGGGCCTGCTGATTGCGCAAGGTGGTCAGGCGCTCACGCGTTTCGGCACCAGAAGCCGCCAAGGGGGTGTAGCGCTCCACTTCGGCGGTGGCGAAGCGGGCATCTTCGTCGGCTGAGGCCAGCTGCGCTTTGGCCTGCGCAATGGCGGCCTGCTGTTCGGCCAGTTGCGCATTGGCGGCTTCCTCGCTGGCGCTGGCGGCGTCGATCTGGGCTTTGGCCTGGGCGGCTTGAGCGGAATAATCGCGCGCATCGATGCGCACCAGCGGCTGGCCGGCCTTGACGATCTGGTTGTCCGCCACCAGCACCTGGTCGACATAGCCGGTGACCTTGGAAGACACCGTCACGCTGTCGGCCTGGACGAAGGCATCGTTGGTGCTCTCCAGATACTTGCCGCGGAACTGGTAGTACAGCACCCAGGCCGCCACGATCACCAGCACCAGCAAGCCCAGCGCGCGCAGGATGAAGCGGGCGCGCGGACTCATGCGTTTCTTGGGAGTGCTGTTCTTGTTGCTGCCGTTGGTGGAGGCATCCGGCTGAGAGGAACTTGCTTCTGTATTGCTGGGTGTGGCGTCGGTCATCTTTTTTATCCTAATATCTGGGCGCGGAGGATTGCTAACTGAATCAATACACTGGCCGTACTGTATTGATGCCCGGCAATACACTTCACGCGCCAGCACCAATACAGCGGCAATACGGGGTCAATACAGCTTTCCCCAACCGAACGGGGAAATTAATGAGGTACCATATGATATGGTATCTGGAAAAATTATGTCTACAAGCTTTACAAACGATGACAGCAGCAGTGCCGCCGAGGCGCTGCGCGACTTCTACATCCGCTCGCACCGCACGCTGGACAAGCTCATGGCCGGCGAAGGGGCTTCATTGGCGCGCAACAAGATGCTCGGCCACATCGAGCGCAACAGTCCGGTGCGCGCGGCCGACCTGGCCACGGCCTTTGGCTTCGCGCCGCGCACCATCACCGAGGCCATCGATGCCCTTGAGCGCGACGGACTGGTCCAGCGCAATGGCGATACCACTGACCGCCGGGTCAAATACATCGCTTTGACAGCGTCGGGAAAAGAAGTGCTGCGCGCTTCCGAGCCGGTGAAAAAAACCTTCATCGACGGGCTGTTCGCTGCCCTGAGCGAAGAGGAAATCGGGGCGCTGACCACTGTATTGGGCAAACTCAACCATCGGCTGGCTGAATTGGAAGAGGTGTATTCCTCGAACGCCCCTGTGCCAGCCGCAGCAACGGATGAGCTACCCGCCAAACGCAGCCGCAAGAAAAGCTGAAACGAACGAACAGGTAAAAAAAAAACGCTCCCGCAAAGGGGAGCGTCAGACAGACTGTGCGGCCAGATCGCTGGCCGCGTTCACCGCCATGGCATCACAGATCGGCGAACCGATCAGTGGCCGCGATCAGTTGATCGAGGATGCCGGGTTCGTTGTAGGCGTGCCCGGCGCTGTCGATCAGGTGCAATTGCGAACCGGGCCAGGCCTGGTGCAAATCCCACGCCGACTTGGCCGGGGTGGCCAGATCGTAGCGGCCCTGCACGATGACGCCGGGAATGCCTTCGAGCCGCGAGGCATTGGCCAGCAACTGCCCCTCCTCCATGAATCCCTTGTTGAAGAAGTAGTGATTCTCGATGCGCGCAAAGGCCAGCGCGAATTGCGCATCGTTGAAGGAATCGATCAGACGTTCATCGGCCACCAGGGTGATGGTGCTGGCTTCCCAGCGGCTCCAGGCACGGGCGGCCTGCAGCTTGGCGGCTTCGTCGTCGCCGGTGAGGCGCTTGCGGTAAGCATGCACCAGGTTGCCGCGCTCGGCGGCCGGGATCGGGGCCAGGAATTGGTCCCAGCGATCGGGCACCATCCACGAAGCCCCCTCCTGGTAGTACCAATCCAGCTCAGCCTGGCGCAGCAGGAAGATGCCGCGCAGGACCAGTTCGGTCACGCGCTGCGGATGGGTCTGCGCGTAGGCCAGCGCCAGCGTGCTGCCCCAGGAGCCACCGAAGACCTGCCAGCGCGCGATGCCCAGCAGTTCGCGCAGGCGTTCGATGTCGGCCACCAGATCCCAGGTGGTGTTGGCGTCGAGGTTGGCATGCGGCCGCGAGCGGCCACAGCCGCGCTGGTCGAACAGGACGATGCGGTATTTCTCCGGGTTGAAGAGACGGCGGTGCGAAGGACCGCAACCGCCACCGGGACCACCGTGCAGGAAGACCACCGGCTTGCCCTTGGGGTTGCCGCAGACTTCCCAGTAGACCTGGTGGCCGTCGCCGACGTCGAGCATGCCGTGGTCATGCGGTTCGATGGGAAGATAGAGGCCGCGCAGGGTGGGAGTAGCAGAAGAGGTCATCAGCAAGTCCTTGAGGGTGAAGACAAAAGATGCAGTATAGGATGGGAAGGACAAGAACGCAGCGTTCTCATTCCACCACGAGTTCCGGATTGTTCTTCACTTCGTTGAGCACGAAGAATGAACGCAACTGCCGCACGCCCGGCAGCCGCAGCAAGGTATTGGCGTGCAGGCGGTTGAAGGCCTGCAGGTCCTTCACGCGCAGCTTGATCCAGTAGTCGAATTCCCCGGCCAGCAGCAGGCACTCCTGCACGGCGGCGATCTCGCGCGCCGCTTTCTCGAACTCGGCAAAGCTCTCGGGGGTGGAACGGTCCAGCACCACGCCCACCGTCACCAGCACCGGCAGGCCCAGCTTCTCGGGGTCGAGGATGGCGCGCACTTCCTTCACATAACCTTCGTCCATCAGCCGTTTGGTGTGGTTCCAGCAGGCGGTGGCGCTCATGCCGAGCTTCTTGGCCAGCTCGGCATTGCCGATGCGGCCATCCTTCTGCAGCGCCTTGAGGATGCGCTTGTCCATGCGGTCCAGTGACATGATGAATCTTTCCGTAAATTCAGATTTATCGTAATTTTCTTTGCATGAAATAATTTACATCGCTTTTTCATCACGAATCATGCCATAAATTCGGAAGCACCATTTTAATCCTCCGGCGTAAAGTTGATCCCGGCGATTCACCATGAATCGAACCAGATTCGGACCCCTTTCGACCATCCACCTGAACCGGAGCACTCCATGCTGGCACTCGACAAACTCTTCCCTCGCAAGACCCTGGGCTTCTTCCCCTCCCCCATCCACAAGCTGGAACGCTTGTCCGCCATGCTGGGCGTGGAAGTGTGGGCCAAGCGCGATGACGTCTCCTCGGGCCTGGCCTTCGGCGGCAACAAGATCCGCAAGCTGGAATGGCTGGTGGCCGATGCCCTGGCCAAGGGCTGCGACACCCTGGTCTCGATCGGCAACATCCAGTCCAACCACACGCGCCAGGTCTGCGCGGCGGCCGCCGCCGTGGGCATGAAGTCCTATACCGTGCAGGAAACCTGGCTGGAATGGGATGATCCGGTCTACGACAAGGTCGGCAACATCCTCCTGACGCGCATCATGGGAGGCAACCCGATCATGGGCGGCTACGGCTACTCCACCACCGAGAAGGACACCTGGGCCCGTGCCCTGGAAGAAGTGCGCGCCAAGGGCGGCAAGCCCTATGCGATTCCGGCCGGCGCATCGGACCACCCGCTGGGCGGCCTGGGGTATGCCAACTTCGCCGATGAAGTGGCGATGCAGGAACAGCAGCTGGGCATCTTCTTCGACAACATCGTGGTGGCGACCTGTACCGGTTCCACCCAGGCCGGCATGGTGGTCGGTTTCGCCGCCCAGGAGAAGCGCCGCCGCGTGATCGGCATCGACACCGCCGATGATGAAGCCATGACCCGCCGCGCCGTCACCAAGATCGCCAACGACACCAGCGAACTGATCGCCGCCAAGGGCGGCAAGCGCGTGGTGGTGCGCGATGCCGACATCGAGATCATCCCCGACTACAGCGGCCCGGCCTACGGCCTGCCGAGCGAGCAGACCATCGCCGCCATCCGTACCGCCGCCGAGATGGAAGCCATGCTGACCGATCCGGTGTATGAAGGAAAATCCATCGATGGCTTGATCGACATGGCCAAGAAGGGCCATTTCAAGGGCCAGCGCGTGCTATATGCCCACCTCGGCGGTGCCCCGGCACTGAACGCGTATTACAAGGCCTTCGAAGATCCCGAAAACCTGACCAAGCTGGCCCGCGAAGCGCGCTTCAAGGAGTAAGCGCAGGTCCCCCGCACAGGCGCATATCCAGACAGCGATCCGGATCGCGCCGCACTGCATACCAAGCCCGAGCCTGTTCCTGCAGGCCGGGCTTGTGTCGTTTTTAGCGGGCAAGTTCCTGCTGGCGAGGGCATTTTCACCCCATGTTCCCGCCCTCTTGATCGGCATCAAAGCCTGCAGAAAGCTTCACGCGTACCTTTCGGACATCCTCACTCGACAGGTAAAACACCGTGAAAAAAATCGTCACCCTTACTGCTGCCGTAGCCGCCCTGGCTTCCTCGTTCGCTGCTGCTCCCGTGTTCGCGCAAGAAGCGCAAAGCCCGTGGCTGGTGCGCGTGCGCGCCGTCAACCTGAGCCCGGAAAACAAGTCCGACCAGGTCGGCGGCACCGGTGCCTCGGACCGCATCACCATCAACAACAAGGTGATCCCCGAGTTCGACATCAGCTACTTCTTCACCCCGAACATTGCCGCCGAACTGGTGCTGACCTATCCGCAAAAGCAGGACGTGCGCCTGGACGGCAACAAGATCGGCACCTTCAAGCACCTGCCGCCGACCCTGACCCTGCAATACCACTTCATGCCTGAAGCGGCCTTCAGCCCCTACGTCGGTGCCGGTATCAACTACACCCGCATCTCCAGCGTGAACCTGGCCGGCGGCCTGCAACTGGACAGCAGCAGCTTTGGTGGCGCCCTGCAGATCGGTGCCGACTACAAGATCAACAAGAACTGGCTGATCAACTTCGACATCAAGAAGGTGCAGATCTCCAGCGACGTCAAGACCGCTTCCGGCGCCAAGGTCAGCAACGTCAAGATCGACCCGTGGCTCATCGGCGTTGGCGTGGGTTACCGTTTCTAAGGTATTCTTGCCGCACCCAAACGGCGCGATCCGTCATCGATGATGACCGGTCGCGTTGTTTTTTGGGATCCGCGCTAACGTCACCGCCACCGGTTTTCCGGCCGCCACTCCTTGCAATGCCATCCGCCCTTGCAGCGTTAGCTGGAGCAGTCTCTGCGGCATGCTCCGCCTGTCCACCGTTTGATAGTAGGAAGAGGTAATTACGATGTCGACGACTTCGCACACCAATACACCGGTCGCGCCCGGCGCGCCGATGCCCCATCGCAAGATCATCCGCTCCTGGGTGATCCCCATCAGCCAGCGCAGCACGATCATCGCCCTGGCACTGTCGGTGCTGGATTTCTGCCTGTTCGGCGCCAGCCTCGCGGCCATTGTCTGGGCTCCCTGGCTGCTGGCCAAGATCGCGCTGGGCGTGGTCAATGGCTTCATCATCGGCCGCCTGTTCATCCTCGGCCACGATGCCTGCCACCAGGCCTTCACGCCCAGCCGCAAGCTCAACACCTGGCTGGGCCGCCTGCTGTTCATGCCTTCGCTGACACCCTATAGCCTGTGGGCGGTGGGTCACAATGTGGTGCACCACGGCTACACCAACCTGAAGGGATTTGATTTCGTCTGGCAGCCGCGCTCGCTGGAAGAATTCCGCGCCCTGCCGCGCTGGCGCCAGCGCCTGGAGCGCATCTACCGCAGCGGCTTCGGTCCCGGCCTGTACTACATGATCGACATGTGGTGGAAGCGCATGTACTTCCCCTCGAAGAAGCAGATGCCGACCCGCCGCGCCGAATTCATGTGGGATGGCGTACTGGTGACGGCCGTAGCCGCCGTCTGGATCGCCGGCCTGGCCTGGGCCGCGCAGGCAACTGAACAATCCTTCTGGACCCTGCTGGTGACCGGCTTTGCGATTCCGCTGCTGTTCTGGAAGGCCATGATCGGCTTCGTGGTGTATGTGCACCATACGCATACCTCGGTGGCCTGGTATGAAGACAAAATCACCTGGGCTGCTGCGCAACCCTTCGTCTCCACCACCGTGCACCTGACCTTTGGTCGCTACTGGGGTTCGTTGCTGCATCACATCATGGAACACACCGCGCACCACGTGGACATGAGCGTGCCGCTGTATCGCCTCAAGCAAGCCCAGAAGAAACTGGAAACCATGCTGCCCGGCCGCATCGTGATCCAGCGATTCTCCTGGCGCTGGTACTTCGACACGGCGCGCCGCTGCAAGCTGTATGACTTCAAGCGCCTGTGCTGGACCGACTATCGTGGTCGCCCCACCAGCACCCCGCTGCCCTTGCCGGACATGAGCAAGCCCACGGCAGAAGCCTGAGCGGAAGCCACGAAGATTCTGAAGTTTCAATAACAAGACGGTCGCATGGAAGGGCATTCGCGGGTCCCCGGTAACCCCGCGATACCGCCCACTTTCCCCCATCAAGGCCGCTTCTCTTCCACGTACTGCCAGCCGTCGTCATTGGCTGTCAGTTCTGATGTTTTTCGGTGAAATCTGCCGTCGCATGGCAGCCCTTCCTGCCCATTCGGGCAGTTACTTGGACCAACTTTGATCTGGGACAAGAAATGCCGTCTGATTCGGGAATACTGTGCTTCCTATCCCGTTGCGCGCACTTAAAATCGAGTCATTCGATCGCCACACGTCCGCCGGGAACATCGCATGAACCAGCCACTCCACTCCACTTCGCTCGCCGCTGCCAATAACGCCGCCGCACCCCTGACCCAATGCTCGCCGCTGACCGCCGCGCGCGAAGCCGCCGCCAGCTCCGCGCTGCGCAGCTGCACCGCCTGCGGCATGCACCAGCTGTGCCTGCCCATGGGCCTGGATGAATCCGACATGAAACGCCTGGACAAGATCATCGGCCGCCGCAAGGTCGCCCGCGATGACTTCCTGTACCGCATCGGCGACCGCTTCACCGCCCTCTACGCCGTGCGTGTGGGCCATTTCAAGACCTATCAGGAAAACCTCGACGGCGATCGCCAGATCACCGGTTTCCAGATGCCTGGCGAACTGTTGGGCATGGATGCCATCAGCACCGAGCATCACCAGTGCGACGCGGTGGCCCTGCAGGACAGCGAAGTTTGCGAAATCCCGTTTGCCCGCCTGGAACAGCTGTTCGGTCAGATCCCGCATCTGCTGCGCCACTTCCATCGCATGATGAGCCACGAGATCACCAGCGAACAGAACGTCATCATGCTGCTGGGGAACATGCGTGCGGAGCAGCGCTTTGCCGCCTTCCTGGTGAATTTGTCTTCACGCTATGCTGCACGCGGCTATTCCTCGACACGCTTCCAGCTGCGCATGACCCGCCAGGACGTCGGCAACTACCTCGGCCTGACCATCGAGAGCATCAGCCGCCTGATCTCCAAGTTCCGCAAGCAGGGCCTGCTGGCGGTGGAACAACGCGATGTGGAAGTGGTGGATCTGGCCGCGCTCAAGCGCCTGGCCGCCGGCGTCGATGCCTGCACACCGGCACCGGCTGCAGCAGCTACAGCGCGAGCAGCCAGCTGAAGGCTTGCAGGCTTGAAATCAGTGGCAGCACCGACTTCAAGCCAACCCTAGCCAACCCAAGTCAATTCAGTGTTGATTGAAGCGTTCCAGGGCGTTCAGCCCTGGACGTAATGACGCAAGCGCTCTCTCGGCAGGGCGCGCGTCAGCCTCACGGCCAGGAGGCCGCAGACGGCGAAACTCCCCCAGAAACAGAAGAACCCAACGGTATAGGCGCCCAGCGCTTCCCATTCATGGCCGGACGCCATGGCCAGTTCCTCGGGATTGAACAGGGAAAAGAACACGCCCTCGGCCGCGATGGCCATCAGGAAAGCCACCCAGACCACGATGGCGAGATTGCGTTGCTGTTTGCGCATGGCTGTCTCCTTGACGCATGAAGTTTCATCCGAAGATGGCCGGTCTTGAAGCCGGCTTCACTCCAGCTTAGCGCATTATTCGGCCGGTGCGTAGGCCTCCGCATTCATTTCGATGCTGCGCTGTTGCGGCCACACCCAGGACCCGTGCAGGCGCCAGCTGTGGCTGCCATCCTCGGCTACCAGACGCCAGCGTGCCTGCTCCATCTCCGCCAGCGGTACCGAGAAGCTGCCATCGGCGGCCGGGCGCACCAGCAGCGTGCGGTCCTTGGCCGGCTGGGTCGGATGTACCAGGTTCAGCACCAGGGTCTGCCCCTCTTCGCCGGCAGCAGGTACCTGGCGCATCTGCAGGCGGCCGCGCAGTACGGCAGCAGCCGGGTCATAGGCGATGCCGATGGCCGCGCCCAGGCGCTGCGCCTCATGATCGCGGCGCAGGTCCTTGTTGATGGCCTTGCCCTGCTTGTAGTAATCGTCGGCCACCAGGGCATCGGCCCGCGAGATGGCCAGCCAGGCGGTAAAGATCCCTGCCACCACCACCACGGCCGGACCGGACATCAGCAGCCAGGGCCAGCGGTGACGGTACCAGGGAGCGGCGTTGCCAAGCTTGGGGGAGATGGTGGTCATGGTTTCCTCTCGTGTTGAAGTTTGGTTCACCTGCGTTGTACCGCTTGCCGCACTCAGCGGCGCGGCACCAGGAAGACGGCCTTCTCGCTGACATGCAGCGCGGGCTGGTCCTCGGCCTGCAATTCGATATGAATCTTGTTGGAACCGGACTCACCTGCCCCATGCGGCGCCCTCACCCGCACCGGCACCATCAGCGTCTGGGTGGCGGCCAGTTCGATGGGGCCGGCCGGATCGACGGTCAGTCCATCGATGCCGCTCGCGCTGATGCGATAGCGATGGCCGCGCTCATCGGTGTTGATGACTTGCAAGCGGTAGACGTTTTCGATGATGCCGTCCTCCACCTCTCGGCCCATGGAACCGCGATCACGGATCACATCGAGCTTCAGCGGCGTGCGCACCACCAGTGAGCCCAGGAACAGCGCGATCACCGCGCCCAGGATGGCGGTGTAGATCAGGATGCGCGGACGGAACAGGCGGCGGCGGATCTCCGGCGTCGAGAAGCCCTGCTCGATGGCGTTCTCGGTGGAATAGCGGATCAGGCCGCGCGGGCGCTCGATCTTGTCCATCACGCTGTCGCAGGCATCCACGCAGGCCGCGCAACCGATGCACATGTATTGCAGGCCCTGGCGGATGTCGATGCCAGTCGGGCAGACCTGGACGCACATGGTGCAGTCGATGCAATCGCCCGCCTTGCGCCCCTCCTGCAGTTTGGCCGCCTTGGCCGCCGGCATGCGCGGCTCGCCACGGGCGTTGTCATAGGTGATGACCAGGGAGTCGCGGTCGAACATGGCGCTCTGGAAGCGGGCATAGGGGCACATGTACTTGCAGACTTGCTCGCGCATCCAGCCGGCATTGCCATAGGTGGCAAAGGCGTAGAAGACGATCCAGAAGCTCTCCCAGGGGCCCAGCGCAAACTGGCCGATTTCCGGCAGCAACTCGCGTATCGGCGAGAAGTAGCCGACGAAGCTGATGCCGGTCCACAGGGCCAGGCCGCCCCAGGCCAGGTGCTTGGCGGACTTGCGCCAGAGCTTGTCGAACGACCAGGGCTGGCGGTCCAGGCGCATGCGGGCGCTGCGGTTGCCTTCGATGCGGCGTTCGATCCACAGGAAGATCTCGGTGTAGACCGTCTGCGGACAGGCATAGCCGCACCAGACGCGGCCGGCGATGGCCGTGAAGAGGAACAGGCTGAAGGCGCAGATGATCAGCAGCGCGGCCAGCCAGATGAAGTCCTGCGGCCACAGCACCAGGCCGAACAGGTAGAACTTGCGTGATGCCAGGTCGAACAGCACGGCCTGGCGCTCGTTCCAGTTGATCCACGGCAGGCCGTAGAACACCAGCTGCGTCAGGAACACGCACAGCCAGCGCAGGCTGGCAAAGCGTCCCTGGATCTCGCGTGGGTAAATCTGTTCACGCGCGGCATACATGCGGATGACGGCGTATTCATCCTTGCCCTCCTTCGTCGGCAACGCCTGCTGCGTTCCTGCCTCGGGTGGCGGGTCCCCTTCCTTGCCCTGCCTGGGTGTCATTGCGGCCTTGTTCATGGTCTTGCCTGCTCTGCTTTCGCTCTCTGTCATGCGCCCCTTGGCGGGGGCGCGCGGCCGATATGGCCATCACGAAGAACACCGGGGCCGCGCAGCTCTGTGTCTGCGTCGGCCCCGGCGCGGGTTCAACTGCTCATCGGGACCTACTTGGCCTCTGCATTGCTGGGCTTGTTGGACAAGCTCCAGACATAGGCCGCCAGCACGTGTACCTTGGGTTCACCGAGGAACTCGCCAAACGCCGGCATGGTGTTGTCTCGGCCCTTGTTGATGGTCTCCTTGATGGTGTCGATGCTGCCGCCGTAGAGCCAGATCTTGTCCGACAGGTTGGGCGCGCCCAGGGCCTGGTTGCCCACACCGCCGGGGCCGTGGCAGGCCATGCAGGCGGCGAACTTGGACTTGCCTAGTTCGGCCTTGATCGGATCATGGGCCGAATTGGACAAGCTCAGCACGTAGTTGGCGACGTTGTCGACATCCTTGTCGGTGCCCACCGCAGCGGCCATGGGCGGCATGACGCCGTGACGGCCCTTGAGGATGGTTTCCTTGATGATCTCGGGCGTGCCGCCGTGCAGCCAGTCATTGTCGGTCAGGTTGGGGAAGCCCTTGTTGCCGCGGGCATCCGAACCGTGGCACTGCGCGCAGTAGGTCAGGAACAGGCGCTGGCCGATGGCATGGGCCTGCGGGTCGGCGGCCACCAGCTTCAGGTCTTGCTTGAGGTAGCTGTCGAAGAGCGGTCCGTACTTGGCTTCGGCTTGCTTGACGTCGGCATCATGCTCGCCGGTCGAACGCCAGCCCAGGGTACCGGGCAGGTTGCCCAGGCCCGGATAGGCAATCAGGTAGCCCACCGAGAAGATGATGGTGAGATAGAACAGCCACATCCACCAGCGCGGCAGCGGGTTGTTCAGTTCGGTCAGGTCGTCGTCCCAGACGTGGCCGGTGGTCGAACCGGCAACCGGCTGGTCGCCCTTCTTGACCTTCCAGCTGGACTGCTGCCACAGCAGCAGCGCGCAACCGGCGATGCCCAGCACGGTCAGGACGATGATCCAGATGTTCCAGAAACCACTGGTGAAATCAGCCATGGCGCACCTCCTTGTCGCTGCTGTCGGCAGCGGGCTGGCCGATGTCGCCGTCGGCGAAGGGGATCATCTCGGCTTGCTTGAAATCAGCGGGCTTGTGGCCGACATAGGTCCACCACAGGATGCCGGCAAAGGTGATGAAGCTGATCAGCGTGATCAGGCTGCGTGGGTCGGTCAACATTTCAATCATGGTCTTATCTCTCCGCCTTGATCAGGATGCCCAGGCCTTGCAGGTAGGCGATCAGCGCATCCTGTTCGGTCTTGCCGGCCAGCTCGGCCGGGGCATTCTTGATGTCTTCTTCGGTGTACGGGTCGCCGATGCGCTTCAATGCCTTCATGCGCGAGACGATGTCGTAGTTGTCCAGCTTGGCCTGCTCCAGCCACGGGTAGGCCGGCATGTTGGACTCCGGTACCACGTCACGCGGGTTGTGCAGGTGAGCGCGATGCCATTCATCGCTGTAGCGGGCACCGACGCGGGCCAGGTCCGGGCCGGTGCGCTTGGAACCCCACTGGAAGGGGTGGTCATAGACCGACTCACCGGCTACCGAGTAGTGGCCATAACGCTCGGTCTCGGCGCGCAGCGGGCGGATCATCTGCGAGTGGCAGTTGTAGCAGCCCTCGCGGATGTAAACGTCGCGGCCAGCCAGGCGCAGGGCCGAATAAGGCTTGAGGCCGGCGATCGGTTCGGTGGTCGATTTCTGGAAGAACAGCGGCACGATTTCGGCCAGGCCACCCACACTGACCACCAGCAGCACCAGGCCAATGAGCAGCCAGGGGTTCTTCTCAATCCATTCATGCGAAAACTTCATACTTTCCCCCAATCAGTGCGCAGCGTTGGTCACGGCAGGAATCGGTGCGACAGCCAGTTCGGTGCCGCGCATGGTGCGCCAGGTGTTGTAGGCCATCACCAGCATGCCGGACAGGTACATCAGGCCGCCCATCAGACGAATGATGTAATACGGGTAGGTTGCCTTGACCCCTTCGACGAAGCTGTAGGTCAGGGTGCCGTCGGCGTTGACCGCACGCCACATCAGGCCTTGCATCACGCCGGCAATCCACATGGCGGCGATGTAGAGCACGATGCCGATGGTGGCGACCCAGAAGTGGATCTCGATCAGGTCCTTGCTCCACATCTCGGTCTTGCCGGACAGGCGCGGGATCAGGTAATACATCGCTCCCATGGTGACGAAGCCGACCCAGCCCAGGGCACCGGAGTGCACGTGGCCAATGGTCCAGTCGGTGTAGTGGGACAAGGCGTTGACGGTCTTGATGGCCATCATCGGACCTTCGAAGGTGGACATGCCGTAGAAGGACAGCGACACCACCAGGAACTTCAGGATGGGATCGGTACGCAGCTGGTGCCAGGCGCCCGACATGGTCATCATGCCGTTGATCATGCCACCCCAGGAGGGTGCCAGCAGGATCAGCGAGAACACCATGCCCAGCGACTGGGTCCAGTCAGGCAATGCGGTGTAGTGCAGGTGGTGCGGACCGGCCCACATGTAGGTGAAGATCAGTGCCCAGAAGTGCACGATCGACAGGCGGTAGGAATAGACCGGACGGTTGACTTGCTTGGGGATGAAGTAATACATCATGCCCAGGAAGCCGGCGGTCAGGAAGAAGCCCACCGCGTTGTGACCGTACCACCACTGGATCATGGCATCCTGCGCGCCGCTGTACATCGAGTACGACTTGGTCAGCGTGGCCGGCATGGTCATGCCGTTGACGATGTGCAGGATGGCCACGGCGATGATGAAGGCACCGTAGAACCAGTTAGCCACGTAGATGTGCTTGACCTTGCGCTTGACGAGCGTGCCGAAGAACACCACGGCATAGGCCACCCAGACAACGGCGATAAGAATGGTGATGGGCCATTCCAGCTCGGCGTATTCCTTGCCGCGGGTCAGTCCCAGTGGCAGCGTGATGGCCGCACCGACGATCACCAACTGCCAGCCCCAGAAGGTGAAGGCCGCCAGGAAGTCGGAGAACAGCCGCACCTGGCAGGTGCGCTGCACGACGTAATACGAGGTTGCCATCAGCGCGCAGCCGCCGAAGGCAAAGATCACTGCGTTGGTATGCAAGGGACGTAGCCGGCCGAAGCTCAGCCAGGGAATCCCCATGTTCAATTCGGGCCATGCCAGCTGGGCGGCGATGATCACGCCGACCAGCATACCGACTACGCCCCACAGGATGGTCGCCACGGTGAATTGGCGCACAACCGTGTAGTTGTAGCTATTTTCTTTGCTCACGAAACTCTCCCCACTTTGTTGAGTACTGTTCAATGCGAGCTTACGGGGCAAGCCTCCGGGGGGCATTGACGTGTATCAAGTGGAAAGAGAGCGGAAGAAAAATGCTGCAGTTCAAGGGACAATTTGCACGAACAGGCAGGCGCGAAAAGCGCTCAGGCGTGATCCTGCCGCTCCGGCTGCGCGGGGATGTCGTCGTCGTGGAGGATGCGCATGGCGGGTCCTTCGAGATCATCGAACTGACCGCCGTCGGAGGCGCGGAAGAACACCCAGATCGCCAGGAAGACCAGCAAGGTGCTCAGTGGAATGAGGAGATAGAGTGCTTCCATCAAGCCCCTCCCGCCAGCGCTGGCAGGGCTGCCGGCGCACTTGCCGGCATCTGTCTTGCCGCGCGTGTGGCGCGGCTCAGGCGCAGCGCATTGCCGACCACCAGCAGCGAACTGGCCGACATGCCCACCGCCGACATCCACGGATCAAGCAGGCCGAAGGCCGCTGCCGGAATGGCGAGGAAATTGTAGACACTGGCCCACACCAGGTTCTGACGCACGATGCGCATGGTCCGGCGGGCCATCTGCGCACACTGCGCGACGGCCGACAGGCGATCGCTCATGATGACGGCATCCGCACTGACCTGGGCCAGAGCGGCACCTTTGCCCATGGCGAAGGAGACATCGCCTGCGCGCAGCATGGCGGCGTCATTGATGCCATCGCCGACGATGGCCACCACCGCCCCGCCCTGCTGCAATTGGCGCACCACCTCCAGCTTGCGTTGCGGCGTGCAGCCGGCGATCACTTCGTCGATACCGACGGCCGCTGCTACCTCGGCGCAGACCTCGGGCTGGTCACCGCTCAAGAGGATCACCCGCAAACCCTGCGCCCGGAAAGCGGCCACGGTATCCACGGCATCCGCACGCAATGCATCGGCCAGGTCGAAGCGCGCCAGCCAACCTTGGCTGTTGCCCAGGTAGACCGGACCGGCCACTGCCGCAGCGGGCTGGTTCAGTTCGGCAGGCATGGATTGTCCTGCGATCTCGGCCACGAAGTGGCGCGCGCCCAGGCGATGCGGGACGCCATCGATGACACAATGCATGCCCGCGCCCGTGACGGAGCCGAGCTCGGCGACCTCGCAAGCGGCACTGGCGCGACGGGCGGCCTCCTCCACCAGCGCCTTGGCCAGCGGATGCAGACTGCCGCGCTCCATGGCGGCGGCGACCGACAGGGCCTGCGCCTCGGGAATGCAGCTCCACAGTGCCGTCATCTGCGGCCGGCCTTGCGTGAGCGTGCCGGTCTTGTCGAAGAGGATGGTATCGGCGCGCTGCAAGGTTTCCAGCACGTTGCCTCGCACGACCAGCGTGCCTTCCCGCAGCAAGCGGTCGGTGGCAGCAGCCAGGGCCGATGGCGTGGCCAGCGACAGTGCGCAGGGGCAGGACACCACCAGCACCGCAATGGCGGTAGCCCAAGCGCGCGTCGGGTCGATCAGGTGCCAGGCCATGAAAGTGACCGCCGCCAGCAGCAGCAGGGCCACCACGAAACGCGAGGCCACGATGTCAGCCCACTGCGCCAGTGCCGGCTTGCCCTGTCCGGCCTGCTCGGCCAGACGGGTAATGGCCGCGAGCGTACTTTCGCGCGTGGTGCGCACCACGCGCAGCAGCACCGGCTGGCTCAGGTTGACGGCACCGCCCGGCGCTTCCTGACCGGGCTGGAAAGCTTGCGGACGGCTTTCGCCGGACAGCAGCGCCAGGTCCAGTTCAGCCACGCCTTCGAGCAGGCAGGCGTCGGCGGCGATGGTGTCGCCGGGGCGGGCCAGGATCACGTCACCGGCCTGCAATTGGCTGGCTGCCACCAGCGTCGTCTCGCGTTGCAGCGGATAGCCGCGCAGTACCAGCGCAGACGCCGGGAAAGCCTGCTGCATGCGCTCCAGCGCTGCGGCCGACTTGCGCCGCGCAGCCGTCTCAAGATAGCGGCTGGCCAGCAGCAGGAAGATGAACATGCTCACGCTGTCGAACCAGATCTCGCCCTCGCCGCGCCATGTCGCGATGGCGCTGCCCGTGAAGGCCGCAGCAATGCCGATGGCCACCGGCAGGTCCATGCCAGGCGCACGCGCCCGCAGCCCCGCCCAGGCACCGGTAAAGAACGGCAAGGCCGAATAGAACACCGCCGGGATGGTAAGGAACAGGCTGGCCCAGCGCATCAGCGCCATCATGTCGGGATCGATGCCTTCATGCGTCATGTAGACCGGGATGGCATACATCATCACCTGCATCATCGACAGCCCGGCGATGAACAACTGGCGGAACAGCCGGCGGCCGGCGCGGCGCGCCTGCTCGCCCTGGCGCAACGGATCAAAAGGATAGGCCGTATAACCCAGGCCATGCAGGCCGCGCAAGATGGTGGAGGTGGAACAGCGGGCAGGATCACGGCGGATATGCAGGCGCGCACTGGCCACGTTGAGTTCGGCCATCTCGATACCGGGCAGCCGGGCCAGGTATTTCTCGATCAGCCAGACGCAGGCGGCGCAGCGCAAGCCATCGATGGAAAGCACCAGTTCCTGCGCATGACCCTCTGTGTCAGAAACTTCCCCATCGGCTGTCTGCCCGGGCAGATCCACCAGGGCCAGCTCGGGTGGCAGCAATTGTTCGGGATCGATGCGGGCAGAGGGAACGGTACGTCGCAGGTAGAAATCTTCACATCCGCTCTCGACGATGAGCCGGGCCACGCTTTGGCAGCCCACGCAGCACAGCGTCCGGCTGAGGCCACCAATGTCCAGCGTCCAGGACTCCCCCGCCGGCACCGGCTGGCCGCAATGGAAACACAGGTTCGCCACATCGCTCCCGTCATCACGCATGCTCATCCTCCGTGCACCGGGCTGACGCAGAACACGTCGATCCAGCCGCGCGCAATGCCCAGGCCGCCAATCTCGGCGGCACGCAGCAAACCGAGCAGTCCGAAAGCCAGCACGACCACGCCGGCGCTACGCCGTACCCAGGGGCGCGCCGCTAGCTGGCGCAAGCGTGCACCGGACATGCCCGCCACCAGCAGCACCGGCAAGGTGCCCGCCCCGAAGGCCAGCATGGTCAGCGCCCCCTGCACGGCACTGCCGGCCATGAGGGCGGTGAGCAAGGCGCTGTAGACCATCCCGCACGGCAGCCAGCCCCAGAGGCTGCCCAGCAGCAGCGCCTTGGCTGGCGTATCGACTGGCACCAGCCGTGCCGCATGGGGACGCAGGCGGGTCCAGAGACCGCTGCCCAATTGCTCCATGCGGGACAGTCCGCTCCACCACTGGGTCAGGTACAGCCCCAGCAGGATCAGAACGAGATTGGTGATGACGTAGGCCACCGTCTGTGCCGGTGCCAGCCAGCCCAGCACATCGGCACCGCGCAACAGCCCGGCGGCGATGCCACCGGCCAGCGCGCCGGCCAGCGCGTAGCTGGACAGGCGCCCGAGGTTGTAGCCCAGCACGCGCACCAGATCCTGCCCGAAGGCCTGGACCTGGGCGGAGCCGGCGACATGAAGGGGAATGATGCGATGCACCGCACGCCCCGGCGCTGCGGCCATGGCCAGCGCCTGTGCGGCCGGCGCGCGCGCGCGCGGCGGCGCGGCTGAACTGAGCGCACCGATGATGCCGCCGCACATGCCGATGCAATGGACGCTGCCCATCAGGCCTACCAGGAAGATCGGCAGCAGGTTCATCGACGCGCCCCGCTCACACGGTCTGCGAATAGCGCTGCGGTGTGTCCTTGTTCTGGCTTGCGGCTTTTTCGCGGTCCTGGGTCAGGTAGCGGTCGAACACCATGCAGATGTTGCGGATCAGCAGACGGCCCTTGGGCTCGACGGTGATCCATTCAGGTTCGATATTGATGAGGCCGTCCTCTTCCAGTTGCTTCAGCTTTTCCATCTCCGGCGCGAAGTATTCGCGGAAGACGATGGGATAGGCGATCTCCAGCGAATTGATCGACAGCTCGAAGTTGCACATCAGCCGCTGGATGATGAGACGGCGCAGCACGTCGTCCATGCCCAGCTGGATGCCGCGGGCGATGGGCAGCGTGGAATTTTCCAGGCGGGCGTAATAGCCATCCAGGGTCTTTTCATTCTGGCTGTAGCTGCCGCCCACGGCGCTGATGGCCGAGACGCCGCAGGCGACCAGGTCGGTCTCCGAATGGGTGGAGTAGCCCTGGAAGTTGCGATGCAGGCGGCCCTGCTGCTGGGCGATGGCAAGATCGTCAGTGGGCTTGGCGAAGTGGTCCATGCCGATGTAGACGTAACCGGCGCCGGTCAGCTGGCGGATGCACAGCGACAGCATGTCCAGCTTGCTGTCGGCGCTGGGCAGGTCTTCTTCCTTGATCTGACGCTGGGTCTTGAACAGCGCCGGCATGTGCGCATAATTGTAGACGGCGATGCGGTCCGGGCTGGCGGCGATGACCTTGGCCAGCGTGCGCGACATCGACATCACGTTCTGCTTGGGCAGCCCGTAGATCAGGTCGATGCTGACCGAGCGGAAGCCGGCTTCACGCGCGGCAGCGATGATCTGCAGGGTCTGTTCTTCGGATTGCACGCGATTGACTGCCAGCTGGACTTCCGGATCGAAATCCTGCACGCCCAGGCTGATGCGATTGAACCCCTGCTCGCGCAGCTTGTGGACACGCGCCACCGACACCGTGCGCGGATCGATCTCGATCGAATATTCACCGACGTGATCCGGAGCCAGCGTGAAGCTGTGGCGGATATGGTTCATCAGGTCCGACATCTGCTCGTCGGAGAGATAAGTCGGCGTACCGCCACCGAAGTGCAGCTGCTCGACCTGGTTCATGCCGGAGAAGAGCGAGCCCTGCATGCTGATCTCGCGCTTGAGGTAGCTCAGGTAGAGCGATGCCTTGGCGCGGTTCTTGGTGACGATCTTGTTGCAGGCGCAGTAGTAGCAGATGGTGTCGCAGAACGGAATATGCAGGTACAGCGACAGTGCGCGCCAGGCGCTCATGTTGCGGCGGTCGGAGACGGCATGCAGGTAGTCGGTGACGGCGAAGTCACTCGAAAAGCGATCTGCCGTGGGATAGGACGTGTAACGCGGGCCACGCTGGTCCATTTTGCGCAGGACGGCCTTGTTCATGCCGGCGAGACTGGCGGATGGATGCAGGATGGACGGATGGGCGACTTGCATGCGATGCTCCTGGCCGGCTGCCACGCCGGACTGACGCGGCGCGCACATGCGCTGGGCCGCGAGCCCACCGGGCGAGCTGGTATTGACTGGAGCTTGCAGAATAGACAGATCACTGCCGGCTCGCATTGATATGCATCAAAGGGGCGGGCAGCGTTGTCCCATCGTCCTGCCCGACCTTCCCACCTTATTGATAAAACAGCATCAATGCAGGGTCCATCGCCGTATCTTGTGGCGCAAATGCAAGCTCCTGTGCGCCGCACGGGTTCTTGGCATTGCTTGTTGGCATCATCGCGCTTTAGCGAGCGAGGCGGCTGCGGGTGGCCCGCCAGCAGAGAATCGACCCGGCGCACACCAGTGCCGCGCCCACCCAGAACGAGGGCGGCAACGGCGCACGCAACAGCAAGGCCGACAAGGCCGAAGAAAAGACCGGGATGAAATACGACGCCCCGGCCAGCACCGTCACATTGCCATGCAGGATGCCCACGTTCCAGGCGGCATAGCCCAACCCCATCGCGGCCGCCGCCAGCACCAGATAGACCAGTGCAGGCACACTGAAGGAAAGTTCAGCCGCATGCCCGCCCAGCAGGACCTTCACCCACAATGCCAATGCCACCAGCATGAAGAAAGGCGTCACCCCGTTCTTGCCCTCGGCGATGCGGGTCGTCACCGTACAGTAGGCGGCCCAGATCAAGGCCCCGATAAAGGCCAGGCCGTAGCTCAGCGGATTGTCCCGGATGTTGGCCAGCATGCCGGAGGGATCCAGCCCCTGGTCGCCCCCGAGCACCCAGCAGATGCCCAACATGGAAAGAATGAAGCCCGGCACCACCAGCAGCGTCGCGCGTTGATTGCCGAAGAGGATGGCCGCCACCAGCGTGAAGGTCGGCCAGAGGTAATTGACCATGCCCACCTCGATGGCCTGGCGGCCGGTATGGGCGTAGCCGATGGAGAGCGACAGGCACAATTCATAAGCCACGAACAGCACGCTGCCCCACAGCAGATACCTGCGCGGAAAACTTGCCAGCCGGGGGAATCCCACCGATACCAGCAGGATCAGCGAGGCCACCGTATAGATGGCTGCCGCCCCGCCGGTCGCGCCCAGATGCTCGCTCACGCCACGGATCAGGCCGACGATGGCGCTCCACAGCACCACGGCGCTCAATCCGATCAGGGTTGCGTTCTTGCTCTTCATTGCAGCCGTCCAAAAGCGCAAGAGTGTACCTCAACGGCCCGGCGCATCGAACGGCCGATCTGGCACGCGAACGGGCCGCAGAGCCACCCTGTGCTAAAATGCTGCCCCTTCTGCCTGGCCGCTGCGACTGTCTCCCCTGCGGCTGGAAGTGTTCATGGGTTCCCTCGCCCCCATTCATCAAAAAGGTTCATATGACTACTCTCGACCTGCGCCGCCATGCCGCGCTGCTGACCTGGCTTTCGCTGTTCCACCTGCTGGTGATCACCTCCAGCAATTACCTGGTGCAATTGCCGGTCTCCATTTTCGGACTGCATACCACCTGGGGGGCTTTCAGTTTTCCCTTCATCTTCCTGGCCACCGACCTGACGGTACGTTTCTTTGGCGCGCCGCTGGCCCGCCGCATCATCTTTGCGGTGATGCTGCCGGCGCTGTTCATCTCCTACGCGATCTCGGCGCTGTTTTACATGGGGCAGTGGCAGGGTTTTGGCGCGCTGGCGCATTTCAATGTCTTCGTGGCGCGTATCGCAGTGGCCAGCTTCATGGCCTATGTACTGGGGCAGGTGCTGGACGTGCAGGTGTTCAATCGCCTGCGCGCCTCGCGCCACTGGTGGCTGGCGCCATCGGCATCGATGATCTTCGGCAATGCCAGCGACACCATCGCCTTCTTCTCCATCGCCTTCTGGCGCAGCAGCGATCCCTTCATGGCCACGCACTGGGTCGAGATCGCGCTGGTCGATTACGGTTTCAAGATCGCCATCAGCCTGCTGTTCTTCCTGCCGGCCTACGGGGCGCTGATGTCGTTGGCCAAGAGCTGGTTCGGCCGTGCGCTGGCGGCGGGTCCGGCCTGAGTCCTGCAGCCGATTGCGTCCGGCGGTAAACTGGCGGCTTTGCGTGGTCTTGCCTGACCGCGCGCCCTCCCCCTCCACCCTCCACCTGGACTGCGCATGAACTGGCCCTTGTTTGCCCTCGCCGTTGCCGCCTTTGGCATCGGCACCACTGAATTCGTCATCATGGGCTTGCTGCCCGACGTCGCGCGCGATCTGGGCGTGACCGCGCCGGCAGCCGGCATGCTGGTCTCGGGCTATGCCCTGGGTGTGGCCGCAGGTGCGCCCATCCTCGCCATTCTCACCGCCAAGTGGCCGCGCAAGCAGGCGCTGGTGGGGTTGATGTGCCTGTTCATCCTGGGCAATGTGCTGTGCGCGGTCGCCCCCAATTACGTCTTCCTGATGGTGGCCCGCGTGGTCACCGCCTTCTGCCACGCGGCCTTCTTCGGCATCGGCTCGGTGGTGGCGGCCGAACTGGTCTCGCCGCAGAAGCGTGCCCAGGCAGTGGCGCTGATGTTTACCGGGCTGACCGTGGCCAATATCCTCGGCGTACCACTGGGCACCGCCTTCGGCCATGCGGCCGGATGGCGCTCCACCTTCGGCGTGGTCACCGGTATCGGCGTGCTGGCGGCCATCATGCTGTGGACCATGCTGCCCAAGAAGATCCCCATGCAGATGGGCAATATCTTCCAGGAGTTCCGCTCCATTATCGATACCCGCGTACAGCTCTCGCTGCTGACCTCGACGCTGGCCTCGATCAGCATGTTCAGCGTGATCACCTATATTGCCTACATCCTGCTGGACGTGACCGGCTTCAGCACCCAGGAAGAAAGCTGGGTGCTGCTGCTCTTCGGCGCCGGCATCACCGTGGGGGGCTTGGCCGGCGGCAAGCTGGCCGACTGGAAACTGATGCCGGTGATGTGCGGGGTGTTCCTGTGCATCGCCATCGTGCTGGGGCTGTTCTCCTTCACCAGCCATTACAAGTGGGCGACGCTGGCGACCATGTTTGCCTGGGGTGCTTTTGCCTTTGCGGTGGTGCCGGGCGCACAGATCCGCGTGCTCGATACCGCACGCGGCGCGCCCAACCTGGCCTCGACCCTCAACCAGGGGGCCTTCAACCTGGGCAATGCCACCGGCGCGTGGGTCGGTGGATTGGCCATCTCGGCGGGCCTGCCGCTGACCGACTTGCCGCTGATCGGCTCGTTCTTCGCGTTGCTGGGATTGGCCACGGTGGCCCTGTCGGCCTCGCTGGACAAGCGCGTGCGCGCTCCCGCCTGATCCCTTCCCCGCTCCGACAAAAAAGGCGCTTGACCCTCACGGGCAAGCGCCTTTATTCATCCGGGTGCTGCGATCTTGGCGGTCAAGCCGCCTTCAGATGCGCCGAGGCGATGAAGTTGTCGAAGAAACTTTCACATCGGGCCAATTGCTCCAAGGTCACGAACTCGTTGGGCTTGTGCGCATGGACGATGTCGCCCGGCCCGCAGATCACCGCCGGCATCCCGGCCTGGCCGAACAAGCCGCCTTCGGTGCCAAAGCCGACCTTGCGTGCGCGTTCACTGCCCAGGATGCGCAGTGCCGACGTCACCAGCGGATCATCTGGTGCCGTGCTCATGCCGGGATAGGCGGTGAGCGTCTCGAATTCGATGCGCCCTTGCGCGCCTTCGATCTGCATTTGCGGCAGCACTTCCTGTTCTGCATAACGCTTCACTTCCTCGAAGACTTCGGCCGGATCGATGCCCGGCAGGAAGCGGTGCTCGAAGACGAACTCGGCCTTGTCCGGGATGATGTTGGGCGCGTTGCCGCCGTTGGAGAGCGTGGTGACGATGGAGGAATACGGCACATCGAAGTCGTAATCCTGCACTTCCGAATGGCGCACGCGCAAGGCGATCTCGCGGATCTTCAGCTGCATCATGGCCGCATAGTCGATGCTGTTGATGCCCAGGTGCGGACATGAGGAATGGGCCGCATGCCCGTGCACCGAACAGCGATAGGAGCGCTTGCCCTTGTGCGCGATCACGGGCTGCATCATGGTGGGCTCGCCGATGATGACGCCGGTCGGCTTGATGTCGTTCTGCTGCAGGTCAGCCAGCAGTTCGCGCACGCCCAGGCAGCCTACTTCTTCATCATAGGAGAAGGAAAAGTGCAGCGGCGTATGCAAGCGATCCTGCGCGATGAAGGGCAGCCGCGCCAGGCAGACCGCGATGAATCCCTTCATGTCGCAAGCACCGCGACCGAACAATTTGCCATCGGCCACGTGGGCGACGAAGGGGTCGGTGTCCCAGTTCTGGCCCTTGACGGGCACCACATCGGTGTGGCCCGAGAAGACCGTGCCATAGCGGCCGGGGCCGGCATCTCCGAGGGTCGCGAAGAGATTGGCCTTGCGCCGCTCGGCGTCGTAGGTCAGGCGCGTGGTGGCGCCGTGGCGCTCCAGGTAGTCGCGCACCCATTCGATGAGGCCCAGGTTGGATTCACGGCTGATGGTGTTGAAACCGATGAGGGTCTTGAGGATATCCAGCGTCGCCGGGGTCGGTTCCACGGCGGCTGCGTTCAGTGATGCATTCATGATGATGGTTTGCCTGTTCAAATCCGGAACGCCGGGCCAGCCGTCAAGAGGACGACTGGCTTGCGTGTTCCCTCAGAAGTGCAGCAAGCCGCGTGCCACGGCCGGTGCCTGCTGGGATGGCAGCCGGCTGGGCCATTGCGGCTCGGCCGCAGCCGTTGGCTCCGATAGCACCAGTCCCATCGACCGGGAATGATGTTCAGGAAGGAGGGGGCTGCCCTGCACGAGAAGGTCTTAGCTTACACCGCAATGCATGGGCCGGTTGGAGAGATGAAGGATTTTGACGGCCAGGCGTGGGTGCCACCCGGACAGCAATTGCCCCTCAATGCCAATTGAAAAGGGATAAACAGTTGCTTAAAACGTCGAAACGTCCCCTATCAGGAAAATCCTGCTATGAGTTTCTACGCATCTTTGTCAGACTGCAGTGGAAGTTTTGTGCCCGGACAAGCGCCCACAGAGGCCAGCAAGGATTCCCGTGGCACAGGAATGGTGATCAGGGTCACTACAAGAGAAGGAAGAGACCATGAAACCGCCGATCATACTGATGATTGAGTCGAACGGCGAAGCGGTGGAGCTGGCGCGCTTTGCGCTGTGGCGCCAGAATTTTCACTGTGTATTGCAGTGGTATGACGAAGCAGACGCAGCCATCGAGCGTCTGCTGCAGCGCCGCCAGGACGGCGAGATGCAGATGCCGGGCATGATCTTCCTGGATCCCGGCATGATGGAGAACAACGGTCTGGATTTCATCCAGGCCATGAAGGCCGGCCGCGATACCCGGTCGGTGCCCATCGTGGTGTTTCCGGACAGTGATTATCCGCCGGAGATGCCGGCACTGATCGAGGCCGGCGCCGTAGAATATCTGCTCAAGCCCGAGACGGCGCAGCAATACATGGAGGTGGTGGTGGATCGTGCGCGGCGCTGGAGCAAGCGGCGGCGCCGGCGTGCTTCCCCGGCATCGGCCGGCAATGCCGATGCGGCAGCGGAGCCTAAAAAGGCTGGTGGCGAGGATTAGCCATCGCGCACATCCGTGCATAAAAAAATCGCCGTGATCTTCACAGGTCACGGCGATTTTTTTACTCGCGCAACAGGCGCTGGCTGCTGCTTATTTCTTCACACGCGTGCTGATGTGGCCATCGAACTCGCGCTGCGCGGCTTCCAGTTTCTTGAGGGCTTCCTGCCAGGGCTGGTAGTCCGCTTCGGTGAGCCAGGAGCCGCCGGGATTCTGCTTCCACTGTTCGAGCTTGGCGGTCATCTTTTCATATTCTTCCAGCTGGGCGACCAGCAGCGATTCCATCTGCGTCTTCAGTTCTTCGGCGCGGGTGATCCAGGGGTCTTGTTCCTGCTCGGACATGGGCGTCTCTCTGTTGGGGTGAATGAATGTGCGTAAATCCTATCATGATCAATGAACAGGAAAATACAGACTATGACAAAGCGCTGATGTCTTTTCAGCCGCAGGGCGTGCGTCGGGAGATGCCAGGACTGCCTTTATCGACTGAGGCAGTGCGCCAATGATGCCGAGATGGGGCTCATCTTCAGGGATAGGATTCGCCATCGTCGCCCTGCACTTTCGCTTTCAAGCGGGCTGCGATCTTCTTCATTATCTCTATCGCTGCATCCGAAGGATTTTTCGTTGAGAGTTCACCCGATCGAGGGTTGTACCAGATCGAGAATGACTCGCCATCATCCGTCGAGACGATGAACGCGTCCCGGGAATTTTGCGCGTCATTCTGGATCGCTGTGTCTTGTTGCACATAGCTTTGCCACTCTGACTCGGTGATTCTCGGACCCGCCACGTCGGCCCAGTGGTTTTTTCTGGTGATATGAAGTTCATAACCGGCGAAGGCGGCACTGGAAGCGATCAGCAGCAGAATGAGTGCGATAAAACGCATAAGCCAAGGACCCGGAAAGCAATGCATGGAAATCAGGCAGCCAGTGTTCATGGGGCAAGCAATGGCGGACGGCCTCATTTGAAAGCGATATACATTGCCATTGCCGCGATCACCGCCGAGAACCATTGCATCGGGATCCAGAACATGGTGTGCTTCTTCTTGAATTCGAACTGCTGGCCGGTCTTGGGATCAACCAGGAGCTGACTCGGTCCGCTGTTGAGTTTGACCCCGACCATCCAGACCACCGCCGACGAAGCCAGCAGCGCTGCAGCGGCCAGAAATGGGTGGCCTGTGTAAAAGCCTTTTTCAAAGAACGCGTCCGTCGCCAATTGGGCCGCCGCGGAAAACAGAATTGGGATCAACAGACCCAAAAAGCCCAAACCTTGCCAGATGATGATCATTTTAGTTCCCCCTGGCAATAGTATAGATGTTTCTGTTCTCGTATAACAGGAAATATGCTCACTTCCGGCGTCAAGCAATGTTGAACGAAGGCCGGATGGGCCATCCGCTGCGGGAATTGGGGGAAGGATACGGAAGACACTGGCCAACCTGGAAACCGCCCTGACCGCTGAAGTACAGCAGGCGCGCATACTGGTAGCCGAGCTCTATGGGAAAATCGATGTCGTCGCCGATGGCGAGAATGTCTGGGCTGAATACAACAATGCCGCTGAGAAGCTTTTGATCGCTTCTAGCGGCATGTCTCTAAAACTGGTTGCGGGGGCAGGATTTGAACCTACGACCTTCGGGTTATGAGCCCGACGAGCTGCCAGACTGCTCCACCCCGCGTCTGAAGAAAACAATTATAGGGCAGCTAAAATAGGAATGCAAACATTTTCTGCAATCTTTTTACAGTGATACACTCCTAACCGCATTGCAGCTTCCCGCCGCCGTCCACGACAGCGTCCCAACGCCCCGTCGCCGCAGCAGGAAAATGCACCACGGGCCCTTCCCTACTATATATATAGACAGACACCTTCCGAGCCTCTATGAAATTCTGTTCCGAGTGCGGCCACACAGTCTCCCTGCAGATCCCTCCCGATGACACCCGGCTGCGCCATGTGTGCGGCAACTGCGGCGCAATCCATTATCAGAATCCAAAGATGGTGGTCGGCTCCATCCCCGTCTGGGATCAGGACGGCCAAACCAAGGTCCTGCTCTGCAAGCGCGCCATCGAGCCGCGCCTCGGTTACTGGACCCTGCCAGCCGGTTTCATGGAAAACGCCGAAACCACCGAAGACGCCGCCCGCCGCGAAACCGAAGAGGAAGCCGGCGCCCGCATCGATCTGCACGACCTGTTCTCCCTGGTCAACGTACCCCACGTGCACCAGGTCCACCTCTTCTACCGCGCCACCCTGCTCGACCTCGACTACCAGGCCGGTGTCGAAAGCCTGGAAGTGGCCCTCTATACAGAAGACCAGATCCCCTGGCAGGACATCGCCTTCCCCACGGTGGAATTCACCCTGCGCGCCTTCTTTGCCGATCTCAAGAACGTGCGCAGCGGTGAAGGCAGCTTCACGCTGCACACCGAAGATATCCGCCGCCGCATGATCTGATCCGCAGGAGCACGCGGATGATCGCCTGGCTGGACCTCGATACGCCCTTCCCCGACGTCTCCCGCGCCCTGGCCGACCCGGCCGGGCTGCTGGCGGCGGGCGCTGACCTGTCGCCACAGCGCCTGCTGGAAGCCTATCGCCATGGCATCTTCCCCTGGTTCTCCGAAGGCCAGCCCATCCTCTGGTGGAGTACCGATCCGCGCATGGTCCTGCGCACCGATCACTTCGTCGTCTCCGACAGCCTCAAGAAAACCCTGCGCCGCATCGAACGCAGCCGCCAGGGCGATGGCCTCTGGCAAGTCACCTTCGATACCGTCTTCGAACAGGTCATGCAAGGCTGCGCCGGGCCGCGCCGCCACGAACAGGGCACCTGGATCTCCCCCGAGATCATGGCCGGCTATACCGGCCTGCACCGCGCCGGCTACGCCCATTCCTCCGAAGTCTGGCTCAACGGCGAACTGGTCGGCGGCGCCTATGGCGTCTCCATCGGACGCATGTTCTACGGCGAATCCATGTTCGCCCGCGTGAGCGATGCCTCCAAGGTGGCGCTGGCGCACCTGGTGTTCTTCCTGCGCAGCCACGGCGTGGAGATGATCGACTGCCAGCAGGAAACCTCGCACCTGGCCTCGCTGGGAGCCCGCCCGATCCCCCGCAGCGACTTCCTGCAACACCTGCGCGCGGCCATCCAGTGGCCGCAGATCCGGGGCTGGGAGCCGCTGAACCTGCTGGAGCACGGCATCCCGTCGGCCCGGCGCGACTGAGCCTGGCGCCGTTCTTCACTGCAGGCATCAAAATGGTGTAAATTGGAATCTGACTCCAGGGACCGCACGGGGCAGCAGAGACCTCGCCGCCCGCCTCCCGCAAGACAGGACAGGACGCACATGACGCATCTCAAAGACTTGCCCTTCTCCACGTTGCAGTTTTATGCAACCGCGCCCTACCCGTGCAGCTATCTCGATGACCAACAGGCCCGTTCGCAAGTGGCCACCCCCTCGCACCTCATCAATGCCGATGTGTACTCGGAGCTGGTCAAGACGGGCTTTCGCCGCAGCGGCATCTTTACGTACCGCCCTTACTGCGATGGCTGCAATGCCTGCACCCCGGTACGCATCCGCGTGGCCGACTTCGACCGCAACCGCAGCCAGCGCCGTGCCTGGGAACGCAATCGCGGCCTGCAAACCCTGGTCACCAACCTGACCTACGCCCACGAACATTACGAGCTCTACCTGCGCTACCAGTGCGCCCGCCACGCCGGCGGCGGCATGGACCAGGACAGCCGCGACCAATACGCGCAGTTCCTGCTGCAGAGCAAGGTCAACACCCGCCTGGTGGAATTCCGCGAGCCTGACGGCACCCTGCGCATGGTCAGCATCATCGATGTGCTCAATGACGGGCTGTCCTCGGTCTACACCTTCTTCGATCCGGACCTGCCGGCGGCCTCCTTCGGCACCTACAACATCCTCTGGCAGATCGAACAGGCGCGCCAGCTCGAGATGCCCTATGTCTACCTCGGCTACTGGATCAAGGAAAGCCAGAAAATGGCCTACAAGACCAATTACCAGCCGCTCGAAGCCCTGCACGAGGGGGAATGGCGCCTGCTGGAAGGCTGAAGCGCGCTTCATCTCTGTGGCGCATCGTCTGCAAAAACGGGCGCAGAGGCATCAAATTTTGGGCAAGGGCGGCGCCGGGGCGGGGAAGGATGGGCGCTGCGCGTTAGAATAGCGGCAGTTTTTTTGGCCCTCTTCCTTTCCTGATCGTCCCATCGTGTCCGACAAATTCCTCTACGCGCTCGCGCGTCCGCTGCTGTTTTCCCTGGAACCCGAAACCGCCCACCATCTGGTGCTGCCGGCCCTGCGCTGCGCCGCACGCTACAGCCTGACCGACTTCGTCACCAAAAAGCCGGCCGCCGATGCGCGCACGGTCATGGGCATTACCTTCCCCAACCCGGTCGGCATGGCCGCCGGACTGGACAAGGACGGCGCCTACATCGACGGCCTGGCTGCGCTGGGCTTCGGTTTCATCGAGGTGGGTACCGTCACGCCGCGCGCCCAGCCGGGCAATCCGCTGCCGCGCATGTTCCGCCTGCCGGCCGCCAACGCGGTGATCAACCGCATGGGCTTCAACAATGGCGGGGTGGATGCCTTCGTGGCCAATGTCCAATCCTCGCGCTTCTACCAGGAGCGCCAGGGCGTGCTGGGCCTGAACATCGGCAAGAACGCCGACACCCCCATCGAGCGCGCCGCCGAGGATTACGTGGCTTGCCTGGAAAAGGTCTATCCCTATGCCAGCTATGTGACGGTGAATATTTCTTCGCCGAACACCAAGAACCTGCGTCAGCTGCAAGGGGCCTCCGAACTGGATTCGCTGCTGTCGCAACTGAAAACCGCCCAGCGCCGCCTGGCCGACCGTCACGGCCGCTATGTGCCGGTCGTGCTCAAGATCGCGCCGGACATGGAGTTGGAGCAAGTGAAGAATGTTGCCGACGCGCTGCTGCGCCATCAGATCGACGGTGTCATCGCCACCAACACCACCATCACCCGCGATGCCGTGCAAGGCCTGCCCCATGGCGACGAGGCCGGCGGCTTGTCGGGCAAGCCGGTGCTGGAGCTGTCCAACCAGGTGATCCGCGGCCTGAAGGCTGAAGTGGGCGAGGCCCTGCCCATCATCGGCGTGGGCGGCATCTTCAGCGGTGCCGATGCGCAGGCCAAGATCGATGCCGGCGCCTCGCTGGTGCAGCTCTACACCGGCCTGATCTACCAGGGACCGGCGCTGGTGCATGAATGCGCCGAGGCATTGCGTGCACCTCAGGCGCCTGTGGCGGCGGCGCATCACTGACCTGGGCCACCAGGCACAAACGAAAACAGCAGGCCTGGTGCCTGCTGTTTCTCTTTGAAGCTGCGCCAGGGTGGGCGCCGCGCGCGCTTACTGCTTGGAGGACTCCTTCTTGAGATTGAAGATCCGGCGCGCATTGGCGTCCGATTCGGATTTCTTTTCAAAATCGGTCTTTTCGCAACCGGCCAGCACAACGCCAACGACCAGCGTCAGCAACATGACGACGACACGCATGATATTCCCCTGAAATTTCGGATAAGGCCCCGGCAAGTCGCGCTCCCCTCCCGCGGGCAGGCGGACAGCGCCATGGCGTGCGCCCCGGCGGGCAGCACCGCGGGCCGGCAGGCGCCATTTTATGCGCAAAAGATCACCTCACGATGACCATCTGTGAAAGTTTCCGCGCAAAACCGCCTGCGGTTCCCCTCTATAATGGCAAGCTTCCGGCGGCCAGGCCGTCGCCCTGCTTTGTGTCCATGTCCGTCAACACCATCGCCATCAATCGCCAGATGCGCCGTTTCGATGACCACGCCAGCGTCTGGCTGTTCGGTTACGGTTCCATCATCTTCAAGGCTGACTTCCCGTATCTGGAACGCCGTCCGGCCCACATCACCGGCTGGGCGCGGCGCTTCTGGCAAGGCTCGCACGATCACCGTGGCACCGCCGAGGCCCCCGGCCGGGTCGTGACCCTGGTACCCGAAGAAGGCGCCGAGTGTGCCGGGATGGCTTACCTGATCACCCCGGAAGTCTTCGCCCACCTGGATCACCGTGAAAAAAACGGCTACCTGCGGCTGGCCACGGCCATGCGCTTCGACGACGGCCAGAGCGCCGAAGGCCTCATCTACATCGCCGCCGAAGACAACGAAGCCTTTGCCGGCCCCGCCAGCGAGCTGGAGATCGCGCGCCAGATCGCCGGCGCCGTCGGACCCAGCGGGCGCAACAGCGAATACCTGCTCAAGCTGGCCCAAGCCCTGCGCGAGCTGGGCGCCCAAGATAGCCACGTCTTCGCCATCGAACAGCACCTGCTGCAGCTGACCGGGCAACCCGCCGTGCTATCGTCTGCCCCACGCCCCTGAGCCAGGCATCCCCTACTCCAACAAGGAAAAAGAACATGATCAAGACCATTGCCGCCGACCTCACCCTCCTGATGTCCCTCGCCGCCTGCACCACCCCGGTGGAACGCACTGCCACCGGCGACATTCCCGCCGCACGCATCTACATCAAGAGCATGACCGAACAGGCCACTGGGCTGTCGCAGGTCACCTTCACCCGCGCCGCCGGACTGCTCAACAACGACATGCTGGAACTGGCCATCAACGACGTCGTGCTGGCCCAGATCGCCGGCGGCGAGCGCCTGTCGATCTGGCTCAAGCCCGGCAGCTACGATTTCAGCATCAAGCGCGTCAGCAGCCTGGGCAGCAATGCCGGCCCGACCCGGGACAAGCTGACCGTCCAGGTGGCCCAGGGCGCCAGCTACCAGGTGCAGGTCAGTACCGAATTGCGCGGCCTGAGCCTGCAATTGGCCAGGTAAGCCAAACGCCCCGCGCAGCAAGAGGCGCCGGACCGCGTTGTTTTACATCACTGCCCCTGTCGTGCGGATGACACACCGCATTGCAGGGGCGGTTTGCTTCTGGCCGCGCACCTTTACGCAAGTCTTTGATTAAAATAGATTTTTTAAAAATGATGAAGCTACGGTAACGACCATCCGCCTCATTATTCACAATTTAGATAACTGGTATTGGGATTCAAAATTGGAACTGCGCCCGTGAAGCGAATATATTGCAATGCAACAGATCAATTTCTTCCTCACGGAGCTCACCATGAACATCGTCGCCGACATCCTCCCGTACACCCTGCTCATCGGCGCCATGGTCGCGCGCTACCTGATTTCGGTCAAGTAAGCAGCCTTCTGGCCGGGCCAGCGCCAGTCTCCTTGAGGAGGCAGTGCGGCGCCACGGAGCAGTCCTGAAAAGCGGTTATTGTCGCGTTGCAACGCTGACAAGCCGCTTTTTCTTTTTGGGCGCGCGGACGATTGAAGTTGCATTAATTTGGTGCAAATATGCACCATTATCATCAGAACTGATATCTTGCCCCGGATTCGCCATGCCGAAATCACCGGCCCGCCGAGGTAAATCCATCTTTTCCGCTCACTTGCAAACCTGCTGCAGCGCATTACACTCGCAAGCTTTGCCACCGCAACGAAAGTGATGCATGAAGCGACTTGCCTCTCTCCTCGCCGCCTCCGCCCTGCTGCTGGCCGTGCAAGGCTGCGCCTGCGCGCCCGGCTTCATCGGCTTTGACAGCCGCTGCCAGTTCACCAACGTTCCCAGCGGACAACCCTGAATGAAGAAAAGCGCCGCATCGGCTCCTCCGGGAGTCCATGTCGGCGCTTTACATGCGTAATTCCACGTTAATTCCAGAACCTTTCTTCCGCCGCTGCCAGGCGTCTTCTCACTCCATCGGCGGCAGCGCTCGCAGCCACTCGCGAAGATCGTGCATGGCTTGCTCCCGCAATCCGGCTTCTTCATTGAAGATCTCGTGGTAAGCCGAGGCATACCAATGCAGCGTCTTGCGCTGGCCCGGCAGGGCCTCGAAGAATGCCCGGCTGCCGCGCGGCGCCACGAAGGCATCGTCGCCGGCCACCTGCAACAGCACCGGCCGGGTGAATTGCCCGGCATCGCGCGCCGCCTGGTGCATGGCGTCGAGCATGAAGTTGAGCATGCGCGGGGCGATCTTGCCGTGGTTCAGCGGATCTTGCCGGTACGCCCGCACCGCATGCGGATCATGCGAGATGCGCTGGGCCGGCAAGGCGGTCGGCAGCGCCAGGCCAGGGGCGATCAAGGAGGACACTTTCAGCAGGCATTGCTGCCAGCCCGACAGATCCAGCGCCAGCGCAGGCGAGGACAAAGCCAGCGCCCGTACCGGGCTGAAGCCGCCGGTAGCAAAGCGTGCCGCCACCAGGCCACCCATGCTGTGGCCGAACAAGATCGGCGTGCACTGGGTGCGGCGACTGAAGTCATCGAAAGTCTGCTTCAGGTCGCGCAGCAGGTCATCCGGTTGGATCAGGCTGCCCTGCCGACCGCCGGAATTGCCATGTCCGCGATGGTCGCAGATGCGCACCGACAATCCTGCTTCGTTGAACAGCCGCGCCAGTGCGCCATAGCGCCCGCCATGCTCGCCCAGGCCGTGCACCATCTGCACGGCCGAGGTGGCGCCGGGCAACAGCCAGTCACGGCAAAACAGTCGGGTGCCGTCGGCGGCGTCGATCCAGTGTTCCTGTGCAGTCAGGGGAAGTGTCATGGTTTCTTCAGGAGAGAGGAATCGGCATCCGCCTGGCTACGCCTGGCGCGCCAGGCCTTGCGCAGGCGGCGGCTCTGGCGCACTGCCAACTGCAGCGAGGCGGCCCAGGACAAGGGGCGCGGATGCACCACCGCCCGCAACGCACGGGCATAGTCCAGCACCATGCCGGGGGTCCAGGCCATGGTCACGGCCCGTTTGCGGATCTGGCTGGCGACCCAGATCTCGGGGGTGAACATCATCCGCACCGCATTGAACCAATGCCGGTCGCGCGCGCCGATGACGCCTTCCAGCGCCGCCTCCAGTGCGTGGGCAACGGTACTGGAGCAGTTGCGATAAGTCAGGTTGTAGATCTCGGTCTGGCGGTAATGCTGCCAGAAGCGGTCCAGGGAGGCGCGGCGGTAATCGCGGAAGGCGATCTTCTCGGTCGATTCGCACCAGGCGTCGGCTTCGCTACGGTAGTCGCTCAGGTAGCGCCCTTTGACGTCATTGTCGGCCGTGGCGCGCAAGAGGCGGGCGAACTGGTCCGGAGAGCGGTCGATTTCCTCAGCCGGATACAGGCTGATGTACAGGTCGGGCTGGATCTCCAGCGCCGCATGGCCAGTGGAGATGACGCCCTGCATGTCGACGGCGGCGATGTAACGGTCGATCACCGGCTGACGCCGCGCGGGGCCCTTGGCACTGCCGGCAGGCGTCCACACATGCACCGTCATCGGCGCCGCAGCTACGGATGGGGACGTGTCGGTAGCCGGCGTGTGCAGCCGCACTTGCAGGTCGGACGCACCGTCATGCAGTCCCGCATCGAAGGGCCGGTCGTCGCCGCTGTTGCGCTCGGCCAGTACGGCCGCCGAAGCCTGCTGCGGCAACATGCGGCTGCGCAGCGCCAGCCAGAGCATGTTCCAGCCGCCAAACATCAGCCCCAGCCCCAGGCAATAAGGCAGCGTTCCCTTGTAATGCGTGGGATAAGGCTGGAAAAAGAAGATCGCCAGCGCGATCTGCACCACGCCGCCCAGGAGCGCCATGCGCCAGCGCGGAAAGCGCACCACCAGGGCCGAGGTGATCTGCAGCGCGCCGCCTATGGTGAAGGCGATGCCAAAGAGCATGGCCAGTGCCATGTTGCTGGCCTGGTGCTGGGTGACGACCAGCACCGCGATGAGCAGGAACACCCCGCCCTTGGCATAGCGCAGGGTTTTCTGGGCGCCCATGCCGCTGTTGGCCACCCACAGGGTCAGCAGGCTTTCCAGCAGGAGCAGGTAGCCGAACAGGGTGAGCGGAAAATTGAGCACGCCATCGAGCGCATCGATGATCAGCGAAACGCCGATGGTGCCCCAGGCCAGACCGGCCACCGCCAGGGCATGCCAGTTGCGGCGGATGAAATCGGTGCCCAGCAATAACAAGACAAGTCGTATCACGGCATTCCCTGGGGCTGCGCCCTTCCCTTTGCGATCCCGCATTCTGGGGGATTACGTGGCGCGAGGCAAATCAGCCGCCGGCAAGACTGGCCCAGCCGGGCACAATGCCGCACAATGCCGGGCCGACTTCCTTGTCTCTCTATCATGTCCATGTCCCTGCCGGTCCTGATCTCCGCCATTGCCAGCAGCCTGCTGCTGCCGCCCGTCTCGCCCGTGCTGCTCTACCTGGCCGGCGTGATGCTGCGCCGCCGCGCGCCGCGCGTTGGCCTGGCCCTGATGTTGCTGGGTGGGGCGATCCTGCTGGTGCTCAGCACGCGCATCGGCGCCCTGTGGGTGGTGCGGCCGCTGGAAACGCAATACCCGCCATTGGCCAGCCCGGGCCAGGCCCAGGCCATCGTCATCCTGGGTTCGGGCCGCATGGACCAGGCCCCGGAATACGGGGGCAGCGACGAATCAACGCCCCTGGGCATGAAGCGGCTGCAATACGGTGCCTATCTCGCCCGCCAGACCGGCTTGCCCATCCTGGTCACGGGTGGCAGTCCCGATGGCTCGCCGCAAAGCGAAGCGGCGGTGATGGCGCGCACCCTGCAGCGGGATTTCGGGGTGGCAGTGTGCTGGCAAGAGACCCGCTCCGACACCACGGCCGAGAATGCCAGCTATTCGGCAGCCATGCTGCGGGCCGAGGGTATAGAACGTGTCCTGCTGGTCACCGACACCCTCCACATGCCGCGCGCCATGCGCGTCTTCACGCAGACAGGCTTGCAGGTGCAGGCCGCGCCCACCCTGTTCCTGGACCGTGCGCGAGCGCGCCCCACCGATTACCTGCCGCGTGCCGGCAACCTGGACCTGGCCAGCTATGCCCTGCGCGAATGGATCGGCCAATGCTGGTATCGCGTGCGCCACGCCTTGGGCCAGTGAAATCAGCTGCCGCCGCACAAGCCAAGAGCAAAAATGCGCGCCCTTGCTCCCCCTGTTCCGGCGTTCAGCGCGGCAAACCAGCGGTAGAGTGACAAAGTCGCGCGCATTTCGTCAGCAAAAGCCCGTGAACACCACCTTGACCAAGCAACAACCACGCTCACGCAAGGCGATGCACCCGGCCCGCCAGGCCAGGTGACACCGTCCCGGCACAACGATGCCAGCGAGCGCCTCTACAAAAATGGGAGATTCATCATGGGCCAGTTGTCCTTCAGCAAGAAGCTGTGGCTGCCACTCGGTTTGAGCCTTGTCGCACTCTTGGCGATTTCCGTCTTCAGCGCCTTCATGGTGCGTGACGTGCGTCTGGAAGAACGCAAGAACGACCTCACCAACATCGGCCAGACCGCGCTGTCCATGGTCAAGGCCTATGGTGCGCTGGCCGAAAGCGGCGCGCTCACCAAGGAAGAAGCGCAAAAACGCGCCAAGGCCGCCATGAAGAGCCTGCGCTACGGTACCGATGGCTACTTCTCGATTTCCACTTCGGGCCAGATCATCGTCATGCATCCCATCAAGCCGGAACTGGATGGCAAGGATCTCACCAACTTCAAGGATCCGGCCGGCAAGAACCTGTTCGTCGAGATCACCAAGGCCGGCAGCCAGCCCGGCGGCAGCTTCGTCAATTACCTGTGGCCCAAGGTCGGTGCGGCCGAACCGGTACCCAAGACCTCCTTCGTGATCTCCTACCAGCCCTGGGACTGGCACCTGACCACCGGCGCCTACATGGATGACATCAACGCCGCCTTCATGCGTACCCTGACGCAGATGGCCATCCTCTTTGCCGTCGTGGCGATAGCGCTGGTCGGATTGGTGATCGTGATCAACCGCGGCATCCTGCGCACCATCGGTGGAGATCCGGCCAAGGCGGCCGAAGTCGCCAACCGCATCGCCCACGGCGACCTCACCCCCAACATCGAGACCGCGCCGGGCGACCAGAGCAGCCTGCTCTTTGCCGTGCGCAGCATGCGCGATTCGCTCTTGAGCACCATCGCCAACATCAAGACCTCGGCCGACACCATCGCCACGGCCAGCCAGGAAATCGCCAGCGGCAACCTCGACCTGTCGGGGCGCACCGAACAGCAAGCCGGCTCCATCGAGGAAACCGCCTCGGCCATGGAAGAACTGACCGCCACCGTCAAGCAGAATGCCGACAACGCACGCCAGGCCAACCAGCTGGCCGAATCGGCCTCCGAAGTGGCGATCCAGGGTGGCAGCGTGGTCGGCCAGGTGGTGCAGACCATGGACGGGATTACCGACAGCTCGCGCAAGATTGCCGACATCATCGGCGTGATCGACGGGATCGCCTTCCAGACCAATATCCTGGCCCTGAACGCGGCGGTGGAAGCCGCCCGTGCCGGCGAGCAGGGGCGCGGCTTTGCGGTGGTGGCGTCCGAAGTGCGTTCGCTGGCCCAGCGCTCAGCCTCGGCCGCCAAGGAGATCAAGACCCTCATCGATGATTCGGTGGCCAAGGTCGATACCGGCAGCAAGCTGGTCGAACAGGCCGGCGCTACCATGACCGAGGTGGTGGCCAGCGTGCGCCGCGTCACCGACATCGTCGGCGAGATCAGCTCGGCCAGCCAGGAACAGAGCGCTGGCATCGCCGAAGTCGGCCGCGCCATCACGCAGATGGATGAAGGTACGCAGCAGAACGCCGCGCTGGTGGAACAAGCCGCCGCAGCCGCCCAATCGCTGCAGGATCAGGCCGCCACCCTGGCCGGCCTGGTCGGACGCTTCCATACCGATGGCAGCCAGGCGCGCACGGTGCAAGCGGCTCCGGCCGCATCAGCGAGCGCCAAACCGGCCCCACGCCCGGCACCGGCCGCCGCACCCCGCAAGCCGGCCGCAGCACCGGCTGCGCGGGCAGTCATTGCGGCCCCCAAAGCCGCTCCCGCCAAACCTGCCGCAGCGCCCAAGGCAGAGGCGACGGCCGCCAAGCCGGCAGCCAAGCCCTCTCGCCTGCCTGCAGGAGAGGACGAAGGGGATTGGGAAACCTTCTGAGGGATCAGTTGGCTGCACCACGAGCCCGCCTTGCGCGGGCTTTTTTCATGGTGCATGCAGCCTGGTTCAGGCCAGCGCCGCCAGGTTTTCTCCGACCAGGCGGCCGATGAGGCCGCTGTCGGGTGCCACGGCAAGTGCGCGGGCGGTATCCTGCTTGCCGGTGGCAATGAGGCCCTGGTCGTGCGGGGCGATGGTGTATTCGCTGTGGCAGGCCGGGCAATACAGCGTATCGCCGACGGCGGCGTGACGCGGGCGCACCACTACCGGACCACAGGAAAGACAGCGCTGCAGCGGAATGCCTTCGTCACTGTGGCCGACGATGTGGGCCAGTTCCTCATGGGCTTGCAGGCCGATGAAGAGACGTCCCAGGTTCGCATCGAACTGCTTGCCCAGCTCGCCCTCGATGATCTCCATGGCACGCTCGATGGGCATGCCGCTGCGATAGGGGCGCGTACTGGTCATGGCATCGAAGGCGTCGCAGATGCCGACGATGCGCGCGGCCAGGGGGATTTCCTCTCCACGGCGTCCGTAGGGATAGCCGCGGCCATCCGGGGTTTCGTGATGCAGCGGCACCGCGTCTTCGGCCAGGGCCGCCAGCGGATGGCCGGCCAGCATGCGGTGGCCGATCTCGGGATGGGTCTTGATGACGGCATATTCGGTGTCATCCAGACGCGATTTCTTGCCCAGTACGGCATCGGGAATGCCGATCTTGCCCAGGTCATGCAGGAAGGCGCCAACGGTAATGCGGGCTATCTGTTCGGAGGGCAAGCCTGCCGCCTCGGCCAGCAGGCGCGAGAGCCGCGCCACCCGCCACAGGTGTCCGCCGGTGTAGGGGTCGCGGGCCTCCACGGCCCAGGCCAGCAGGAACAGGCTCATCAACAACTGTTCGTCGCGCGCGGCCTGGCGCGCAGCGGTCTTGCGCGTGGCACGCTGCCACAGGGAAAGCAGACTCATCAAACAACTCCTTGCAGGGTGGGATTGTCCTGGACCAGCCGGATATCGACCTCGCGATCGACGAACCGCCATTCCGCACTCTGGCGCAGACGCGCCACCAGTTCTTCGAAGGCTTGGGCGTGTTGCGGCGCGTACTCGAACCAGGTCAGGAAATCGAAGGGCTGGCCCAGTTCGCGCGCATGATAGAGACGACGTGCGATGGGCGGCAGGTACTCCAGGCCGATGGCAATGTGGTGCGACTGTTCTTCCAGAATGGCGCGCCGTTCATCCTGGGCCAGGGCCCACCAGGCCGGGTTCTTGCGGATCGGGATGAGCGCCGCACAGCGTGCCTCCGGCCTGCCCAGCCCCTGCTGTACCGCTGCCAGGGTATCGAGCTCCTGCCGTGTGGCATAGCGCGGATGCCCGGTGGCACCATCGAGGCGCCACTGCGCGCCGGCGGCCACATCGCCGGCCTCGTCCGGCCCGACCACGGCCAGCCGGTCGGCCAGGGCAAGCGCCTGGCCCGTGACAGCGGTGATGCGCTCGATACGCCAGGCACCACGGGTACCCGCCACGAAGGCGGTCTGGATGACACTCATGCCTTGTCCCTCAAGAAGTTACCAGCGCAGCAGGCGCGGACCCAGCAGCAGACCCACTGCAGCCGGAATGAGAATGCCCAGGAAATACCAGGCGCCCCAGAAGGGAACGCCCATTTCCGGACAATGCAGGCAATACACCATGGTCGCGGTGGCGCCGGCCAGCAAGCCAGCCACCGCGCCAGTCAGGCGCAGCCGGGTTGGGGCCATGCCGCGCACGGCCCAGAAGATGCCGATGAACAGCGGAATGGACAGCAGCGCAATATTGAAGGGGCAGCTGCGCCAGCTGATGCCCATCAACAATGGCAGGCGCTGCGCTACGGGAGCGCTCAACAATACCAGCACGCCACCAAGCCAAACCGCCAGGCTGGGCAAGGCGATGCCCGCCCAGCGCGCCCCCACGCGCAAACCCGGACGCACCAGGCGCCGCAGCACCAGCATGGCGCCCACGGCCAGCGTGGTGGGAAACGCCAGCTTGATCCAGAACAGCGGCACGCTCAGCATCACGGCCAGGTCTGGCCGCAGCCCGTAGATCTTCAGCATCATCAACAGCGACGCCAGGCCACCCAGCGCCAGGGCCTGGGCCATCTGCCTGACAGGCAAGCGGCGGTCCACCGGCGCCACGCCGGTGGCCATCATCGAAATAAGGTCTTCAGTCTTCATGGTTGCAGTTTCTCCCTGATCTTCAGGGCCAGGGCTTTGAGGCCGCGATGGATACCCACCTTGACGGCCGATTCCGACATCCCCGTCAGTTGCGCCGTCTCGGCCACCGACAGGCCCTCCAGCTTGACGTGCACGATCGGCAGGCGCTGCTTGTCGGGCAATTCTTCGAGCAGGGCGCCGACATCGCGCCGCGCCTGGGCCGGTTCGTCGTCGCAGATGGCCAGCAGGTCGTGTTCTTCTTCCAGGGGGTCATTGAAGGCTTCGCGGCGCGAACGGGCGCGCAGGAAGTCCATCAGCTTGTAGCGGGCGATGGCGTGTACCCAGGCCGTCAGCGGCTGCTCGGGACGATAGGTATGGCGCGCATTGTGGATGGCCAGCAGGGTTTCCTGCACCACATCCTCCACATCGTCCTGCAGATGGACCAGCCGCTTGCGCAGGAAGGCCCGCAGGCGGCCGCTCAGTTCGGCCAGGAAGTTGCGGTAGGCCACGGCGTCGCCATCGAGACCGGCCAGCAGCAGCGTGCGCAGGCGCTCCTCGGCCGGATGCGCGGACTGGCCGGGACGGCCCGTGGCCTCCTCCGGCACGGCCGGGCCGCCAGCGGCCAACAGGTAAGGACTTTCAGTCATGGAATGCCGCCAAATTACCAACGAAGCAGCCATGGGCCGCACAAGGCGCCAACCCCCGTCGGCAGCGCCACCCCCAGTACGTACCAGACGCCCCAGAACGGCGGCGCCATCTCTACGCAATAAAGGGAATAGACTAGCACGCCCTGTGCGCCGGCCACCAATCCCGCCACAGCACCCGCCGCACGCAATTGGGTGGGCGCCATCCCGCGCAGGAACCACAGCATGCTCGCCAGCGTGGGCAAGGACAGCAAGGCCACATTGGCCGAACACACTTCCCAGCTGCTGCCCAGCAGCAGGTCCAGCCGCTGCGAGGGCGGCGCCAGCGCCAGCCAGCTACCGCCGGCCAGCCACAGCAAGGCCGGCGGCAGCAACAGTCCGGCTGCCGGCGCCAGCCCCATGCGCATGCCCGGCAGCGCCAGGCGCGAGGCCGCCAGCTGCCCGGCCAGCAGGGCCGCCAGCGGGAACGAGACCTTCATCCAGAACAGCGGCTGCTGCAACAGTTCACGCAAGTCGCTGCGCACCCCATAGAGGATGGCCAGCAGCAGGGCCGCCCCGATCAGTCCCAGTGCCAGCGCTACCGCCATGCGCGCGGCCACGTTGCGCACCAGGCTGCGCGGGACGGGACCGGTGGCTTCGCCCGTGCCGGCTGCCAGCATGTTGACCAGTTCCATCGTTTTCATTCACATCCCCTGTGAGCCCCTGCGGGCGGACTGCGCAATGGCGCGCTCTCCTTTGTATTCGTTCACAACCGCGCGCCGGTTACAGCAGGCGCGAAAAATATTTCTTCAAAAATTTTTCAACGCGCTGTAACCGGCCAGCCCCTCCCTGCGAATTAACAAGCAGATCGGACGCCACGCAGCATTCGCAACGGCACCGGTCAGTGTCACTTCCACTTCATCCATTACTAGGAGCACACCATGAACCACTTCGTCGCCACCGCCGCCCTGACCCTCGCCACCCTCGCCTCCGGCGTCGCCATGGCCCAAGACAAGCAACCGATGAACAAGACTGCCGTCGAGAAGTGCTACGGCGTCTCCATGGCCGGCCAGAACGACTGCAAGGCCGGTGAAGGCACCACCTGCGCCGGCACCGCCAAGATGGATTACCAGGGCAACGCCTGGAAGAACGTTCCGGCCGGCACCTGCACCTCCATCAAGACCCCGCGCGGCATGGGTTCGCTCAAGCCGATCTGATCCTGGCGGAGCCATCGGCCATGACAACGCACACCCTCACCGCCGGCCTGGGCCTGAAGCCCCAGCATTTCGATGCAGCGCTGGCCTGCACCGCACCGGGACTGTGGTTCGAGGTCCATCCGGAAAACTACCTGATGGAAGGCGGCCCCCGCCTGGCCTGGCTGCAGGCCATCCGCGCGCAGCATCCGGTGTCCTTGCACGGGGTGTCGTTGTCATTGGCCGGGCCCGACGCGCCCGATCCGCTGCACCTGCGCCAGCTGGCGCAACTGGCCGCACGCATCGAACCGGTGCTGGTCTCCGAACACCTGGCCTGGTCGCGCGCGGGCGGGCACTACCTGCCCGACCTGCTGCCGGTGCCGCGCACCCGCCAGACACTGGCGCGCCTGGCCGCCAACATCAGCCGCACTCAGGATGTGCTCAAGCGCCGCATCGCCCTGGAAAATCCCTCGCACTACCTGCGCATGGACCAGCACGAATGGAGCGAACCTGACTTCCTGCAGGAGCTGGTAAGCCGAACAGGGTGCGGCCTGCTGGTGGACGTCAACAATGTCCACGTCAGCGCCACCAACCTCGGCCTCGATGCCCGCCACTACCTGGACCAGTTGCCGGTCGCGGACATCCTCGAAATCCACCTGGCCGGCCACAGCGCCGACACCAGCCTCCCCGGCCTGCTGGTCGATTCGCACGACGCGCCGATTGCCGCTGCCGTCTGGGAGCTGTATCAACACCTGCTGGCACGCACCGGCGAGCGTCCCACGCTCATCGAGCGCGATGGCAATGTGCCCGCTTTCGATGTGCTGCTAGCCGAGCGCAACATGGCCAGCACCTTGCTGCAGCCGGCCATCGCCGCACGCGAGGAGCAGACCGCATGAACGCCCCCGAACACCGCTATTACGACGCCTTCCTGCAGGCGCTCTTCGAGGGGCAAAGCGACGATCCCACTGTGGGCGCGCTGCTGGCCCAGCCGGCCTTCGCGGTCTATCGCAATACCGTCTTCAAGGGCTGCGTCGATGCGCTGCTGGCCAACTATCCTGCGGTACACCGGCTGGTCGGCAGTGCCTGGATGGAATCCGCCGCCCTGGCCTTCACGCAGCAGCACCTGCCGCGCCAGGCCAGCCTGATCGCCTATGGCGAAGGCTTCGCCGACTTCCTCCGTACGCTGGAGGCCGCCACTGAACTTCCCTACCTGCCTGGCGTAGCGGCCCTGGACCGCTGCTGGACCGAATCCCACCTGGCCGCCGATGACCCGCTGCTGGACGTCTCGGCCCTGCATGCGGCGCTGGCCGCCGGGCAGGACGTGAGCCTGGTGCCGCATGCGGCCAGCCGCTGGCATCACGATGCGCAGCACCCGGTCTACACCATCTGGAACGCCAACCGCCGCGACGATGGCCCGGCCGAACTCGATCCGGATTGGCAGGGCGAAGGCGCCCTGCTGACCCGCCCGCAAGGCGAGGTGCAATGGCAATCGCTGGGGCTGGGCGGCGTCCACTTCCTGGAGGCCTGCCGCGATGGCTGCGGCATCGCCAGCGCGGCCGACCAGGCGCTGGCGCATGAGCCCGGCCTGGATATCGCGCAGCTGCTGGGCCAGCTGGTACTGGCAGGAACGTTCACATCCTTTCACTGAACAACGCATCGGAGAACATCATGGAACAACCTCTCACCCTGGACAGCCAGGCCCAGCCCCGCTGCACGCTCTGCGCACGCGCCACCGACCTGGCCAGCCGCCTCATCACTGATTCGCTGCTGGCCCTGGTGGCACGGGTGGCGATGGCTTCGATCTTCTTCCTCTCCGGGCGGACCAAGGTCAGCGGCTTACTTGAGATCAAGGACAGTACCTATGTGCTGTTCCAGGAGGAATACCACCTGCCGCTGGTGCCGCCCGACCTGGCCGCGCACATGGCCACTTATGCCGAACACTTCTTCCCGGTGCTGCTGATCCTTGGCCTGTTTACGCGCGGCGCGGCGCTGGCACTGCTGGGCATGACGGCGGTCATCGAGATCTTCGTCTATCCGGATGCCTGGCCCACCCATCTTTCCTGGGCCGGATTGTTGCTGCTGCTGGTCGCACGCGGTGGCGGCGCCTGGTCGCTGGACCGCCGCTTCGGCCTGCGCTGACCCCTGAAAGGACACCATCATGTTGACCAGAATGAAGCTGCGTACCGGCCTGGTGCTGGTACTGGGACTGTTGACCCTGGCGCTGTGGCTGGCCGTCGCCATGGCCTGGCAGGGTGCGCGCTCGGCCAGCCGTGCAACGGTTGCGCTGATCGAACTCTCGGACCGCCACATCCAGCCCCTGCACGACACGGAGCGGCTGTTCCTCTCCACCCTGATCAACATGGACAACGCCTACATCAACCTGGTCAAGGGCGACGAGATCAAGTCCAACGACTACAGCCGCCGCGCCTCGGCCGCGCTGCAGGAAGCGCGCAAGGCCTTCGATGGCTACCGACAGGGACTCTCGCCGCAGGCGCTGGCCGAACCCGAAGCGGTGCGCGTCTCGGCCGCCTACGACAGCTACGTCAAAGTCTTGAACCTGCGCGAGGTGGCGCTCTATGACGTCTCGCTGGAGGACTACGCAGCCGCCACCGTCAGCGCCGAAGCGGCCGACCGTGAATTCGCCGCCACCCTGCGCGCCGTGATCCAGCGTGCCGTACAGGTCAAGGAAGACTTGCGCCAGGCCTCCGAACGACGCTCGGCCCAGGCGTCGCTGCTGGCCGGTGCCATGCTGGCGGCGTCGATCCTGCTCATCGGCATTTGCTGGCTGCTGTTCGACCGCCTGCTGCTGCAGCCCCTCAAACGCGCCGCCGCCCACTTCGACCGCATCGCCGACGGCGACCTGAGCCGGCCGGTGCAAGGTATCTCCGGCAATGAAATCGGCGTCCTGCTGGCCGCCTTGCAACGCATGCAGGCGGGCGTGGCCCGCACCGTCGGCGACATCCGCGAAGCCACGCGCGACCTGCATCACGGTGCAGCCGATATCGCCCAGGGCAACGGCGAACTGGCAGAACGTACGCAAGCCCAGGCCAGCACCCTGGAAACCACCGCCGCCACCCTGGAGCGGCTCTCCGGCGCGGTCCGCAACAATGCCCAGAATGCCGAGCGCACCAATGCCCTGGCGGCCGACGCCGCCCGTGATGCCCAGCGCGGCGGCCAGGTCATGAGCGGCATTGCCGGCGCCATGGCGCAGGTCACGGCCGGTGCCGGACGCATTTCCGACATCGTCAGCGTGATCGACGGCATCGCCTTCCAGACCAACATCCTGGCCTTGAATGCGTCAGTGGAAGCGGCCCGTGCGGGCAGCCAGGGACGCGGCTTTGCCGTGGTGGCGTCAGAAGTGCGTTCGCTGGCGCTGCGCAGCGCCGAGGCCGCGCGCGAGGTCAAGGATCTCATCGCCACCTCCATCGGTTCGGTCGACCAGGCGGCGCAGCAGGTCAAGGAGGCCGACCAGGCCATCGTGCAGATCGTGCAGTCCTTCGGCAACGTCATGACCACCGTCAACGAGATCGCCACCGCCACCCGCGAGCAGGCCGAGGGCATTTCCCAGGTCAGTCTCAGCCTGGCCGACATGGATCGCGCCACCCAGCAGAACGCCGCCCTGGTGGAACAGACCTCGGCTGCTGCCGATGCCCTGGCCGAACAGGCCGCTGCGCTCACGGCCTCGGTGGCGGTCTTCACGCTGGCCGCAGAGCCAGCCATGCAAACAGCCGGACGCAACGATGCGGCGGCCCTGCCGCTGTCCTCGCTGCCCGCGTTGAGCCAATGAATTCACATCGCGCTGGCGATCACATCAAGAGGAGCACAAGCATGCCGTCTGCCGGGGTCCTGGAAGAATTGATCGAAGAAAGCTTCACTTCGGCCTTCAACCATCATGCAGCGGGCCGTCTGGACGCGGCCGAGGAAGACTATCGCCTCATCCTCGCCATGGAAGAACACCATGCCCCGGCGCAGCACTACCTGGGCGTGCTGCTGCACCAGTGCGGCCGCCACGAGGAAGGCCTGGCGCTGATGCACGAGGCCGCGCGCAGCACAGCGCCCGATGCCGACTGGTGCAATGACCTGGGCAATGTCCTGTTCGCCTGTGAACGCTTCGACGAAGCCTGCCTGGCCTACGGAAAAGCCTTGGCCCTGCGTCCGGACGACGCCCAGCTGTGGACCAACCTGGGCGCGTCAAGACGTGCGCAGCAGCAGCTCCAGCCCGCCATCGATGCCTGCGAGCAGGCCTTGCTGCGGGATCCGCAGTTCCTGCCGGCCCTGCATCACCTGGCAGAGATCTACACCCAGCTGGGTGACCGCATGCAGAGTTCGCGCTACCAGTGCCTGGCCTTCGTGCTGCCGCCGCACGCGGGCAAGTCACGCGAGCTGCTGGCGATCTCGTTCTATTTCCTGGGACGGGTGGAGGAAGCCGCCGAGGTGTGCCGCGCATGGCTGCTGGAAGAACCGGATCACCCCATCGCCCGCCACATGTACACGGCCTATGCAGGACTGCCCAGCGATGCCGTGCCGCGCGACTACATCGAGCGCCGCTTCGACGACTACGCCGATCACTTCGACAGCAACCTGGTCGCGCATCTCGACTATCGCGGACCGCAAGTGCTGGGCGAGATACTGCCGTGCGTGCTGCAGGGCGTGCCGCCCGCAAATGTGCTCGATGCCGGGTGTGGTACGGGCCTGTGCGCGCCGGTGCTGGCGCCCCATGCGCTGGCCCTGGAAGGGGTGGACCTCTCGGCCAACATGCTGCGCCATGCCGCGCAGCACCCGCAGTACAGCACGCTGGCGCAAGCGGACGCGGTGGAGTGGATGGCGGCCCGCCCGGCAGGCTATGGTCTCATCGCTGCCTGCGATGTCTTGATCTACTGCGGGCAGCTGGCGTCTTTCTTCACTGCGGCCCATCTGGCGCTGCAGGCAGGGGGCCACCTGATCTTCACGGTGGAACTGGCCGATGAAGAAAGCGACACCCCTTACGTTCTCCATCCCAGCGGCCGCTTCCACCACCAGCGCCGCTATGTGGAAAACTGCCTGCAAGCCGCCGGGCTGGAAGTACTGCTGGTGCGCGAGGAAAGCCTGCGTGTGGAATTGCAGCAGCCCGTACCGGGACTGGTGGTGGTGGCACGGCGCTGAAGCCGTTCCCGGGTACCTCCTCATCCTGGCTGGTCACCAGGACTTTTCAGATGTGTTCTTGCGGGCAATGCCCGCATGGCACGGATTCTGCATCGGATAGCGGCAAGCCTGCCGCCTCATCCATGCCAGAACGGCAACGCAGTCGTGGATGCATGTCCACGGTGCAACATCGCCGCAAAAACTTTCACTTTTTGTCGCACTTTTATACCAAGGTACAGTCGTACCGGCATTCGGCATGGCTTAGAATGTTCGAAGCTCACGACGTAATCGATTGGTACGTACCGGCTTGCTGCGCGATGAATCCCCCCTCTTCGTCGCCGTAGACACGTCATCAAGGTGCGACATCTGAAAAGGAAACGTAATGACGCAGTCACCCAAAAATATCTCGGCCCTGATGTGCGAGCTCAGCGTGGCGCTGGCGGAATTGTCGGAGAAGATGAGCAATCTCTCGGTCACGCTGGAAAATTCCTACCTGGAATCGAACGCCCCGGAACCGGCCGCCCTGATGGAAGCCGCCCGCGAAACCATCGAAAAGGCGCGCGGCAGCTGAGCAGAGGCCGCGCTAGCGCCTTCCTTCACCTCATCCGGCAGCCGGATTCACTCCGGCCTGCCCGGTCACATGGCAACAGCCACTGCAGCGACCTCCCTCATCAAAAGTCATATTTCAGCTCGGCAAAGACGGTCCGCTGCGGGAAGGGATGGAACAGGAAGTAATCCCGGTTGGTCAGGTTGTCCACGCCCAGCGCAGCACTCCAGTGGCGGTCGATGCGATAGCGCACGCGCGCATCGAAGACGGTGTAGCCGTCGAAGCCCTGGTAGGTGTGGGTGTTGATGTCGGTATTGTCCACCGTCGCATAGACCCGTCCGCTGTAACGCCCGGCCACCGTGTAGGTCCAGCGGTCATCGGGCTTGTAGCTGGCCACCAGCGTGGCACGCCATTCGGGCACATAGGGCGTGCGCTTGCCCACTGACGTGGCGCCGGCCGTGGTGGCCACATAGCCCTTGTTCTCCAGGATGCGTGCATCCACCCAGGTCAGGCTGCCATTGAGCGAGAAGCCGCGCACCAGCAAATCGTTGCGCTCGAAGGCGGCTTCGATGCCGCGCTGGCGGGTGCGGTCCACGTTCTGCGTGTAGGAGGCAACGCCACTGCCGATGGTCGAGGATTGCGAGATCAGGGCATCGGACACCCGCTCTTCGAAGAGCGACACGCGCCACTTGCCCTGCCCTTCCTGCAACTGCTTTTCGAGAGCCAGTTCGGTGGACCAGACTTTCTCGGGTTTCAGGTTCGGATTGGCCTGCAGATAGACGCCATTGAGCAGCACGTTCTGGTACAGCTCACCGACGGTGGGGAAGCGCAGTGCGCGGCCGGTGGAGAGCGTCGTCACCCAGTCGTCGGCAAAGGACCAGGCCAGCGAAGCCTTGGGCGAGAGTCCGTTGTGGCTGACCTGCGGCTGATTGACCGCAAACACGGTATTGCCCGAGGTCGAGACGTTGCGGCCATCGAAGGCGCGCCACCACTCGTAACGCGCGCCCAGCGTGGCTTTGAGCGAAGGCGCGAGACGCCACACATCCTGCGCCCACAGCGCCGAGGTCTCGGTCTTGCCGCGCGAGTCGGAGGCCAGCGTGCCGTTGCCACCGCTGATCCAGTTGCTGGTGTTCCAGGTTGGCGTGGCCAGGGTATAGCGGTCCACATGCGCGCCGACACTGATGACCTGGGCACTGCCTTGCGGGCGCCAGATACCCTTGGCATCGACCGTGCTCCAGCCGGTGCCGCTGGCATCGGCGATGGTGCCGGTACCGCCGCTTTGTCCGGCCGGGAAGGCGGCGGTGGAGGTGCGGGTCAGGTCGCGTGAGGCGGACAAGGTCGAGGCCGCCAGTTGCCAGTCCCACTCGCCGCCGGTCTTGCTGCGCAATTCCAGCGACTGCATCCACTGCTGCTGGTCCACGTCGTTGCTGGAAAATCCGCTGCCGTAGGCGGTGGCGCCACTGGCGTTCTTCAGGAAACTCTGCGGATCGGCATTGGCCTGGTTCTGCCAGAAGCCCAGGGTATAGGTGGCCGTGAGTGACGGCGTGAAGTCATAGGAGACCTTCAGCCGCGCCGTGTCCTGCACCGTATGCGTGAGGTTGCCGGCGCCCAGCACATACTGGTTCTTGCCGGTGCGATCCTGTACCAGCACGGCGCCGGTGGTGCCGGCCGGCTGGCTGGCGGCGGTGATGTAGGTCACCGGCTGCGAATAACTGTCCAGGTGATTGACCGAAAAACGCCACGCCAACGCGCCGCTGCGATTGCCCAACCCGACGTTGTACTCCTGCGCGCGATAGGTGCCGGAGGCGCCGTAGTGACTGAAATCCTGCTGCGCATATTGCGCCTTGATGCTGGCCTCGAACTGCTGCGGCATGCGCGTGGTGATCTCGGTGACGGCCCCATAGGAGTTGCCCGGATACTCCGCCGCAAACGGTCCATACATCACATCGATGCGCTCGATCTCTTCGGGCGCCACCATGAACCAGCGGGGCGAGCCATTGCCGTTGTTGTTGTTCACCAGTGCCGAGAGCAGGATGCCATCGGCATAGACCAGGCTGCGGGCACTGGCATTCACACCCGTGGTGCGGGTAGCCAGGGGCGACTGCGTGTCGCCGATATAGCGCTTGCGCACCGAGAGGCTGGGCAGGTACTTGAGCGCATCCGAACTGTCGGTGACGTTGATGCTCGCCGCAGCGGTGTCGGCGGTCACGCTGGCCGTGGTCTGCGGCAGCTGCTTGCGTTCGGCCACCGAGCCGCTGCCGCGCACTTCGATGGTCGGCAAGGCCGCATCACTGCTGGCCGCATCGGTCGCGGCTTGCTGGGCCAGGGCGCTGCCGCTCCAGGCGCAGAGCACGGCCAGCAGCAAGGGCGAGGGACGCAGGCGGGAATGGGGCGAGGTCAAACGAGAGGGGGAGAACGGCGGGTTCATGGCGAGCGTGTCTGGTCTTTTCTTGGTGTTTTCAGGGGAGGCGCGCAGCCGCACCCGCGACCGCCGTGACGTTCGCCCTCCCTGTTTTTTTCATCGGCGCAATCTATCACGCAGCCTGTGCGCTGCGTTCCGGGCAACATGCTGCCCGCAGGAAAGCTTGCGGAGTGCGCACCGAAAAAATCCTTTGCGCACAGGCAGTTAGCCGTAGTGAGGGACGAAAAAAAGGGGCTGCGACATATTGCCGCAGCCCCGCAAATACAACAGAGAGGAGTTGAGATTGGACCCGATTTCCGCCCCGCGCCCCTTAATCCAAATCAAACTCGCTGCGCTGCTCCTTGCCCTTTTGCATTCACCCACAACATCTGGCCACGCCATCAATGGCCGCTGATGAATTGCTTGTCGCCAAGCCTGCGCCGCCTCTTACGGGCATAAAAAAATCCGGCTTCTTGCGCGAAAGCCGGATTTTTCATTCATCGATGCCAGAGATGAATCAGGCACGCATCATCAACTGCCGCGATAAGTGGAATAAGCCCAGGGCGACACCACCAGCGGCACGTGATAGTTCTGCGACGCATCGGCCACGCCGAAGGCGATCACCACTTCATCGACGAAGCGCGGTTCCGGCAGGCTCACGCCCTGCTGCGCAAAATAGTCGCCGGCCGCAAACACCAGCTCATACTTGCCGGGCTGCAGTGCCTCCCCTTCCAGCAGCGGCACATCGACGCGGCCATCGCTGTTGGTGACGACGTGCTTGAGCAGCGTCTTGCTGCCGTCGTTGACGGCATAGAGTGCCAGCTTCACGCCCGCGCCGGGCTTGCCCTTGGTGATATCCAGCACGTGCGTGCTCAGTTTGCCCATGTTGCTGTCCTTTCCCTGTGTAATGGATGAGTGCGGATGAGTGATCGTGAGCGCCGATGATATACCGCCGCCCGCCGAACCCTATACGAGTGCGCTTATACCGGCCATCGCTGCAGCGGACATAATGCCTTACCGCGCAGCCCCCTGCCAAACCGGAGCCGACATCCGGACCGCAGATACCCGCACGGGCCCGGCGCGGCAATCATCTAAATCATTTATATCAAACAACATCCATCACTGGAGGAGACACCATGCCCATTCCATCCCTGCGTCTGCACGGCACGCTCGCGGGCGTCCTGCTCATGGCCGGCGGCAGCGCACTGGCGGCCGACTGGGCCGACAATTCGATCGGCTACCGTTACGGCACCAAGTTTGCCGAGCCCTTCAATACGCAGGACATCACCAAGAACATCATCAACTTCCAGCACGCCAGCGGCTACAAGTACGGCACCAACTTCCTGAATGTGGACCTGCTGATGTCGGACCGCAAGGATGACAATGCCCAGGAAGCCTACATCACCTATCGCCACACCCTGGACCTCGGCAAGATCAGCGGCCGCGACCTGTCCTTCGGTCCGGCGCGCGGCGTGGGCCTGACCCTGGGCTTTGACTGGAACACCAAGAACGACAACAGCTACGCCTCCAAGAAGCGCATGTGGGTGGTCGGTCCGACCCTGATGATGGATGTGCCGGGTTTCCTCAACGTGAGCGTGCTGGCGCTGTTTGAAAGCAACCAGCCCAAGGGCATCACCAGCCGCTACACCTACGACACGCACCCGATGCTGAACCTGGCCTGGGGCATCCCGCTGGGCGGCAGCGGATGGGCCTTCGAGGGCTACATGAACTACATCGCCGCCAAGGGCAAGAACGAGTTCGGCGGCTCGACCGGACCCGAAGTCAACTTCGATGGCCAGGTGATGTATGACGTGGGTACGGCATTGGGCCTGGGCAAGAACACCTTCCGCGTGGGCCTGGAATACCAGTACTGGCGCAACAAGTTCGGCAACCCGCACACCGTGCCGGGCTCGCTGGCCAAAACACCGATGGTGCGCGCCGAATACCACTTCTGATCGACCTGCCTGACGGGAAGCCGCGCGACCTCTCTCGCGCCAGACGATTCTGATTGAAGAAAATCGAGCTTCCCCAATAAGTTTTTCATCTCAAAAACTCCTGCAAAAAATCGAAATTTGCAGGAGTTCTTTTTTTCCCTCCGCTTCCTATACTCGCTCGGATCCGCTCCCGGTGCGCATGCACGGCCGGCCGGATTTCCCTGACATCTACCCGCCAGCCCCTGCCCGGACGCGTGTTCCGCTTTTTTCATAAAGCTTCAACTCGCCCCGCACATCGCTCTTCGCCAGCCAAGAGATTTCGCCACCCTTACTCTTGGAACCTGACATGAGCTTCATTACGAGCCGCAAGCACCCTTCTTCACCTCCCTCGGCCCTCTCTCCGTCCAGCTGCCTCTCGGCGGCGCTCGCCGGCGCCCTGCTGTTGCCGGTGGCTACTGCGCAGGCGCAGTCGGGCGGCGCCAAACTACCCTCGGTGCAGGTCGATGCCGTCAAGGAGTCGCCCTACAAGGCCGAACAATCAGCCTCGCCCAAGTACAGCCAGCCGCTCGTGGACACCCCGCAGACCCTGCAGATCCTCAAGCGCCCGCTGATGGAGCAGCAAGGCGCCACCACCCTCACGGAGGTGCTGCGCAATACACCGGGCGTGGGCACCTTCTTCCTCGGCGAGAACGGCAGCACCAGTACCGGCGACACCATCTACATGCGCGGCTTCGACATCTCCAGCGCCATCTTCGTGGACAATGTGCGCGACCTGGGCGCGATCTCGCGCGACGTCTTCAACCTGCAGCAGGTGGAGGTCTTGAAGGGCGCGGCGGGCTCCGACAACGGCCGGGGTTCTCCGACCGGCTCCGTCAACCTGGTCACCAAACAGCCCGAACTGGCTGATGCGGTCAGCGCCAGCGGCACCTATGGCAGCTGGAACCAGAAGCGTGCCACCGTGGACTGGAACAAGGTCCTGGACCCTGACCAGGGCCTGGCGCTGCGCCTGAACCTGATGAAACAGCACAGCGGCGTACCCGGCCGCCACCAGGTGCACAGCAGCCGCGACGGCTTTGCCCCCTCGCTGGCCTGGGGCCTGAACGGCCCCACCCGCATCCTCTTCAACTACGTACACATGCAGCAGGACAACGTCCCGGATGGCGGCGTAGTCACCCTGGGCCTGCCCGGCTATCGCTCGCCGGATCCGGCGCGTCCCTTCATTGGTGATGCCCCCAAGGTGAATCCGAGCAACTACTATGGCCACGTGGACGACTATGACCGGGTCAACGCCGACATGTACACCCTGCGGGTGCAGCACGATGTGTCGCCCACCCTGAAGCTGGAAAACAGCACCCGCTACGCCCGCACCGACCAGGATTACCGCCTGGCCTCCTTCATCGCCACCGGCAGCGACCGGGGCAAGTACAAGTCCGGCATCCGCACGCCCTCGGCCACTGACCGTTCCACCTGGCTATTGGCGCGCAACATCGTCACGCGGCGCGACCAGGCCAACGAGATCCTCAGCAACCAGACCCATGCCACGGCGCAGTTCGATACCGGCACAATCCGGCACACCCTGGTCGGCGGACTGGAACTGATGCGCGAACGCCAGCATGCGCTGGCCTTCACGGTGGACGGCTTCCGTCCCCCGGCCAACCTGTACCAGCCGGATCCCCGCTTCGACGAGTCGGAAGTCAGCATCCGGGCCACCGGCCGCAACGAGGGGCAGATCGATACCGTCGCGCTGTACGTGCTGGACACGCTCAAGTTCGATGAGCGCTGGTCACTGAACCTGGGCTTGCGCGAGGACCATTACCGCACCTCCTTCGACGGCGTCACCTCAGGCACCACCACAGCGTTGAAAACCTCGGGCAACCTGCTGAGCTGGAAGCTGGCAGCCGTCTTCAAGCCCACCGGCTACAGCAGCGTCTACGCCCTGCTGGCGAGTTCGCAGCAGCCACCGGGCGGCAACAATCTCTCCCTCAGTGCCAGCCGCAGGAATCCCTCCCACCCCGACTACGCCCCGCAAAAGACCCGCACCGCCGAACTCGGCACCAAGTGGGACCTGCTGGAACGCCGCCTGGCCGTCACAGCCGCGCTCTTTCGCACCGACGTGCACAATGAGATCGAGCCGGGAACGCTGGCCGATACCTGGTTCCAGATCGGGGAGAAACGCACGCAAGGGGTGGAACTGGGCGTCACCGGCGAGCTCACGCGGGACATTTCGCTCACCGCCGGCTACAGCCGCATGAACAGCCGCGTCAACAAGGGCCGCGTGGTCACCGCCAACGGCGAGAACTACCTGGCCTACGCGCCGCGCCAGTCCCTGACCTCGTGGGCCACCTGGCGCGCGGCGCCGGGTCTGGCGCTCGGTGGCGGCCTGCGCTATACCGATGGCCTGCTGCGCGGCACCGACAGCAATGCGCTGGGCACGCCCACCAGGACCGATGCCTACTGGCTGGTCGATGCCATGGCCAGCTACACCATCAACAAGACCGTGGAGCTGCAGTTCAACGTGACCAACCTGTTCAACAAGCAGTATGCCGCCGCCATCAACAAGAGCGGCTACCGCTACACCCCCGGCGGCACGCGCGCCTTCTCGCTGACGGGCAACTTCCGCTTCTGATCCCGCAGCCCCTCCTGGTGGCGGCGTCCTGCCGCCACCATTGACCTTCCCTTTCGCTGCACCCTCTCCAGCCCGCACGCCATCGCCCTGTGCGATGGCGTGAGGCTTCGTGTCTTTTGCACAACAAATGACGAATCAGGATAAACGGCACGGATTGCCCGCGTGGACGCGGCTTTGCGCAATATGTCCTGAATACCGGACAAACGGCAGGCCAAGCGGGAACATAAATTTTTTCAGAATAAGAATCACTTTTATTTGGCGCAAGTCTATAATTGTAAAAATCCCGAAGTAATTCGATACACAACGACAGAAACGGGATACACAAAATTACAACCTCGCCAGCCATCCGGCGGAGCCTGCCCGGTCTTACGAGACCGCGATCGCCCGTACGACTCATAGCCAGCCAAGAGAACCCTCAACACTTTCTCTCGGAACCTTGCCATGAGTTACATCAAGAGCCGCAAGCACGCGCAGCCTGCCTTTGCTTCGACCCGACTGTCCGCCGCCGTTGCCGGCGCCCTGCTGCTGCCGGCCGTGGGCGTGCATGCCCAGACCAGCACTGCCCTGCCCAAGGTCGAAGTGACCGCCACCCAGGAATCGGACTACAAGGCCGACAAGGCCTCCTCGGCCAAGTACAGCCAGCCGCTGGTGGACACCCCGCAGACCCTGACCGTGATCAAGAAGCAGCTGATCGACCAGCAAGGCGCTACCACCCTGACCGAAGCACTGCGCAACAGCCCGGGCGTGGGGACCTTCTATCTCGGTGAAAACGGTTCGACCAGTACCGGCGACGCCATCTACATGCGCGGCTTCGACAGCTCCAGCGCGATCTTCGTGGACAACGTGCGCGACCTGGGCTCGATCTCGCGCGACATGTTCAACATCCAGCAAGTGGAAGTCCTGAAGGGCCCAGCGGGTACCGACAACGGACGCGGCTCGCCGACCGGCTCGATCAACATGGTCACCAAGCAGGCCGAGATGAGCAACTTCTTCAACTCCTCGGCCACCTATGGCAGCTGGAACCAGAAGCGCGGCACCGCCGACTGGAACAAGGTGCTCGATGAAGAGCGCGGCATCGCCCTGCGCCTGAACGTGATGAAGCAGGACAGCGGCGTCCCCGGCCGCCATGAAGTCAAGAACGACCGCTGGGGCGTGGCGCCCTCGCTGGCCTTTGGCCTGAACAGCCCGACCCGCGTGTTCCTGAACTACCTGCACATCGACCAGGACAACGTGCCCGATGGCGGCGTGCCCACCATCGGCCTGCCCGGCTACACCTCGCCGGATGCGGCGCGCCCCTACATCTCGGGCGCCCCGCGCGTGTCCTCGAAGAATTTCTACGGCAATGTGAACGATTACGACAAGGTCACGGCCGACATGTTCACCGCCCGCGTGGAGCATGACTTCTCGCAGGACGTGAAGCTGCAGAACACCACCCGCTACGCCAAGACCAGCCAGGATTACTTCCTGACGTCCTTCATGGCCTCGGCCGCCAGCAGCACCCGCGCTGCCGGCCTGGTGACGCCGTCGGCGACCAACCTGGCGGGCTGGACCCTGGCCCGCAACCTGCCCACCCGCAAGGACCAGTCCAACGAGATCATCACCAACCAGACCAACGTGACGGCCAACCTGAAGAGCGGCAGCCTGCAGCACACGGTGGTGGGCGGCCTCGAGTTCACCCAGGAAAAGCAGCACGCCACGTCCTTCACCGCCACCGGCACGCTGCCGGCGGCCAACCTGTACAACCCGGATCCGAACTTCGGTGCCGGCACCTATTCCATCCGCGCCACCGGCTACAACGATGGCAAGACCGATACCGTCTCGGCCTACCTGTTCGACACCATCAAGTTCAACGACCAGTGGTCGATCAACGCCGGCATCCGCGAGGACCATTACCGCACCACGTACTACTCCAATGCGGCCGGCACCATCACCAACCTGTCGACCTCGGGCAACCTGTTCAACTGGAAGCTGGCCGCGATCTTCAAGCCGACCGACTACAGCAGCATCTACGCCCTGTACGCGACTTCGCAGCAGCCCCCGGGCGGCAGCAACTTCGCCCTGTCGGCCTCGGCCAACAGCGCGTCCAACACCAACTACACCCCGCAGAAGACCAAGACTTCCGAGCTGGGGACCAAGTGGGATCTGCTCAACAAGAAACTGGCCGTCACTGCTGCCCTGTTCCATACCGAAGTGACCAATGAAGTCGAGCAAGATCCGACCTCGCTGCAATACTTCCAGACCGGCAAGAAGACCGTGCAAGGCGTCGAGCTGGGCGTGACCGGTGACGTGACCAGCAACCTGTCGCTGGCAGCGGGCTACACCTGGATGGATACCAAAGTGAACAGCGGCGCCATCACCACGGCCTCCGGCGAGAACAACCTTGCCTATACGCCCAAGCAAGCCTTCACTTCCTGGGCCACCTATCGCCTGCCGCAGGGCTTTACGGTCGGCGGTGGTGCACGTTACGTCAGTTCGCTGCTGCGCGGCACCGATGGTGCGGTCGGTACGCCCAAGTACGCCAACAGCTACTGGGTCTTCGACGGCATGGTTGGTTATATCGTGAACAAGAACGTTGATCTACAGCTCAATATCTACAATATTTTCGATAAGGACTATGTAGCGGCAATCAACAAGAGCGGCTATCGTTACACCCCAGGCACGCCGCGTTCGGTGGCGCTGACCGCCAACTTCAAGTTCTGATCCTGCCCCTGGCATTGAAGCCCTCACCGGGCGTTGTGCTCTGACTCGCAAGAGTTCGAGTCCCATCCGGTGAGCCAGCGATCGGCGACTTGACGGCCCCTCCCGTGCGGAGGGGTTTTTTCATTCGCTACAGGAGAATTCCATCATGATGCTGCACATCCCCCAGGTCCTGACCCCGCAACAGGTCAGCCACATCCGCTCCGAACTGCAGCGCGCCGACTGGGTGGACGGCCGCGAGACGGTGGGTGAACAGGGGGCGCGCGTGAAGCGCAACCGGCAGTTGCCGGAACATTCGCCGCTGGGTTTCCAGCTCGGCGAGATCATCCTGGAAGCGCTGCGCAGGAATCCCCTCTTCTTTGCCGCTGCGCTGCCCAAAAAGACCATGCCGCCGCTCTTCAACAGCTATGAAGGCGGCGAGCACTACGGCATGCACGTGGATGGCTCGGTGCGCATGCTGCCCAACGCGGCTGGCAGCATCCGTACCGATGTCTCGACCACGGTGTTCCTGTCGGAGCCGGACGAATACGATGGCGGCGAACTGGTCGTGGTCGATACCTATGGCACCCATGAAGTGAAACTGCCGGCGGGGGACATGATCGTCTATCCCTCCACCAGCCTGCACCGGGTGGAACCGGTCACGCGCGGGGCGCGCGTATGCTCCTTCTTCTGGACCCAGAGCATGATCCGCGACGACTGGAAACGCAGCATGCTCTTCGAACTGGACCGCAACATCTTCGGCCTGCGGCAAAAACTGGGCGATACCGAGGAAGTGGTGGGACTGACCGGGCATTATCACAACCTGCTGCGGCAGTGGGCGGATGTCTGACTACGCCAAATTGTTTATTTGTTTTATATCGTTTTTAAATTAGCGTATCCCGATACGCCAAAGACGAAGGCCGTCCGGCATTGCACCGGACGGCCTTTTTCATGCAAGCCAGTGCGGGATCAGACGAACCGCCCGATCGCACCGATCACCGCCTCCCGTACCGATCCGCTGACCACGAAGTCATGTGCCGCGCGCACGTCATCATGGAACCAGCGATCGCCATCCAGACAAGCCGGGATCTGCCGGCGGATTTCCTCATAGGCCGCCTGCGTCCCCTGCCCCAGCTTGAAGTCCTTGAGCAATTCCTCGGTCATGGTCAGCGCCTGCGCTGCCAGCAGCATTTCCACGCCGACGATGTATTGCGTGTTCTGCACCACCGTCATGGCCTTGCGGGCGCACCAGGTCGAGTTGGAAACGTGATCCTCGCTGTTGCCCTTGGAGGGGATGCTGTCCACGCTGCCCGGCATGCTCAGCGTACGATTTTCCATCACCAGCGAACTCATGGAACACTGCACCACCGGATAGCCGGTGTTGACGCCCCGCACGCCACTCATCAGGTTGCGCGGCAATCCCCACGACAAGGTCGGATCGATCAGGCGCGCAATGCGGCGTTCGCAGATGCTGCCCAGGTCGGTGATGGCCATGGCCAGCAAGTCCATTGCCTGCGCCAGGTACTGGCCGTGGAAGTTGCCGCCGGAAATGATTTCGAAACCTTCGCCGTCTTCCTTGTTGAAGATCAGCGGATTGTCCGTGGCGGAGTTGGTTTCCTTCTCGATGATGGTGTCGATATAGTCGAGTGCATCGAATACCGGACCATACACTTGCGGTGCGCAGCGCAGCGAGTACACATCCTGAATGCGCGCGGTGTAAGGGATATCGGTGCGGCGCAATTCATCAGGCAGTTGTATTGCGCGCGCTTCATGTGTAGTACGCGTCGAACCCTTCAACAAGGTACGGATGACTTCGGCCGTCTTGATCTGCCCCGCATGGGGACGGGCCATCTGGATACGCGGATCGAAGGCCGCCATTTCGGCCCGCATCGCTTCCAGCGTCAGCCCCAGCGACAGGCAGGCATCAGTCAGCAGATGGCGCGCATCGTGTGCGGCGAGGATGGCGACTGCCAGCGAGGCGGTGCAGCCATTGATGAGGGCCGAAGCATCCTTGGCCTTGAGATCAAATTTGACCGAACCTATCCCGGCCTGCTCGATGGCTTGCGTGGCGCGCATGCGCTGGCCTTGATACATCACTTCCGCTTCATCGAATCCCGCAATGGCCGCCGCCAGATAGGCCAGCGGCGCCAGATCACCGGAGGCACCGACCGATCCCTTCTGCGGCATGATGGGATGGATGCCGGCATTGATGAAGGCCAGCAGGCGGTCCACCACTTCCACGCGCGGTGCGGAATAATTCGATGCGAATGCATTGGCCCGCAGCAGCATGGTGGCGCGGCTGACTTCTTCCGAAAACGGCTCGCCGATGCCCGCACTGTGGGCGCGGATCAACTGGGTCTGGAACAGCTCGATATGCTCGACCTTGATGCGCGTGTCCTTGAGCAAACCGACACCGGTATTGAAGCTGTACATCATGGGCGCTTCATCGTGCATCCAGGTCGATTCGATGTAGTCGCGGCTCTGCTTGAGCGCGCTGCGCGAAGAATCGGCCAGCGCCACTTTCAGGTGAGGCGCGCGGGCCACGCTGACGACTTGCGCGGCGGTGAGGTTGAATCCGTCGATGGTAATGGTTTGCATGAGTGATCTCTGATGGAATCGGGTGCGATTACTTGGCCCCAGTCTGGAACCATGCGGCCAGCTCGGCGCGTTCCGCATCGGTCATCTGGGTCATGTTGGCCAGCGGCATGTCCTTGGTCTGGACGGCGCGCTGGAAGATCTTGGCCGCGTGCTGATGAATCAGCTCGGGCGTTTGCAGCATCATCCCGGCTGGTGCGGTGGCGAAGCCGGCCTGGGTCGGCTTGTCCGAATGGCAGCTGGCGCAACGCTGGGTGACGATGGCCTGGATGCGTGCAAAGTCCGGTGCGGCAGCCGCCACCGGCGCTGCGCCCTCACCTGCGGAGGCAGCAGGTGCAGCCGATGCAGCAGGTGCGACAGGACGCGGCGCAATCGCCACGGCCACCGCCAGCAGCAAGGCCACACCGGCGATGGGATAGCCCACCGACACCTTGCCCTTGTGCCGCAGATTGAAGAAGTGACGAATCAGCACACCGGCCGCCATGATCGCCGCCAGCACCAGCCAGCTATGGGCATGCGTGTAGGTCATCGCATAGTGGTTGCTGATCATGATGAAGAGAATGGGCAGCGTGAAGTAGTTGTTGTGCACGCTGCGCTGCTTGCCCTTGCGGCCGTGGATGGGGTCGGGTGAACGGCCGGCCTTCATCGCTTCGACCAGCTTGCGCTGGCCCGGAATGATGACCATGAGCACATTGCCCACCATGATGGTGCCGATCATCGCGCCCACGTGGATATACGCCGCGCGGCCCGACAGCAGGTGCGTGAGCAGGTAGGCCACCGCCACGATGAAGACGAACATCACCAGCCCCAGCACCCCTTCGCGCTTGCCCAGCGGCGACTTGCACAGCAGGTCGTAGACGATCCAGCCCAGCACCAGGGTGCCGATGCCCACGCCGACGGCTTCCGGCCCGGTGAGATTGGCTACGGACTTGTCGACCATCATGGCCGAGGCATTGAAGTAATAGACGATGAAGAGCATGGCCACACCGGTGATCCAGGTGGCATAGGCTTCCCACTTGAACCAGTGGAGTTCTTCCGGCAGCTCGGCCGGCGCAACCAGATACTTTTGCGGATTGTAGAAACCGCCGCCGTGCACGGCCCACAGCTCGCCGGAAACGCCCTTCTTCTCCAGGTCGCTGCCCGGTTTGGGCGGGCGGATGGAGTTGTCCAGCCAGACGAAATAGAACGAGGCACCGATCCAGGCGATGCCCGTGATCAGGTGCAGCCAGCGGACCAGCAGATTGGCCCAGTCGATGCCATATGAAACCAGGAGTGCTTCCATGTCTTCCCCACGCAGGATTGCTGTCCGCCACCGCGACCTACTCCGGACAGGCGAGGCATTGCCTCAGGAATGGGCCGCCATGAAAGTCTTCCCCCGCCCTGCGTGTACCAAGGCTGCAACTGGATGAGTGGAGTGAAGGCTTCCCGCGCGCCGGGAAGCGCAGGCGCCGTGATGGCGCCTTGGCTGGTCTCCCGTCGTGCTGCCGCTACGACCCGATGGCTGATGCCATCTGTTTTATGGCCGCCTCGCTGGTGCGGGACGGTTGCACGAACGATAAACGCGGGGGCCGCGCAAAACATGGTCATCAACGTATATTTGACATACGAATGACGATATACAAAAATGCCCCCTGGATGTGGGACGCTTGCGCTCGCATCACGCCAGGCCGCCGCCCGAGCCGGCCTGGCACACTACAACGATAATGCGCCTGCCCCGATGCAGCCGCCCCAGAGTGAACGAAAAACCGTCACCTGCCCCGCACCACAAGACCCCGGAGACATCCCCATGTCCAGGCTGCCTGACCATCTCGACATCCACCTCATCCGCATCCTCTATCTCCTGCTCTGCGAGAAGAACGTATCGCGGGTGGCCCTGAAACTGAACCAGCCGCAGCCCTCGATCTCGGCCTCGCTGCGCAAGCTCCGCGAACTGACCGGGGACCCGCTGCTGGTACGCGGTGCGCGCGGCATGGTGCCGACCCAGCATGGCGAAAGCCTCTTGAAACCCGCCAAGCGCATCCTCGACGAGACCGAGCGCCTGTTCGTACCCAAGACTGCCTTCGTGCCGCAGGAGGAAGAGCGCACCTTCCACATCGCCGCGCCCGACTACATGAACACGCCCTTCTTCACCGAAGTGATCGCCCGCCTGCGGCGCGAGTCGCCGCGCAGCCGCATCGTCATCCATGCGCTGGGGCCGGATACCGATTACGTGCGCCTGCTCTCGGACGGAGAACTGGACCTGGTCATTGCCAACTGGGACGAGCCGCCTGCGCATTTGCACCTGTCAAAGCTGTTTGACGACCCCATCGTCTGCCTGATGCGCGCTGACTGCGCCTACGCCAAGCGCACCGCGCGCGACGCCATGAGCATCGAGGACTATCTCTCGCTGCCCCATGCCGCCCCCTCGCAGATCCTGCCCGGCTATCACGGCAGCATCGATACCTTCCTCGAAAAGCAGAACCTGCATCGCAATGTGGTGGTGGAATCGGCGCACTTCCGCATGCTGCCCTACATGGTGGCGCAGACCGACCTGGTGTTGACGGCCGGCCAGCAGTTCGCCAGCTTCTACGAAAAACTCCTGGGCCTGAAAAGTTATACGGTGCCCATCAAATTTCCGCCGCTGCGTTTTTACCAGCTCTGGCACGAGCGGGTGCACCAGGCTACCGAGCACAAATGGCTGCGCGCCCAAGTCAGTGCGGCGGCCAAGATGATGGCGCAGGGCCGCGCCTGAACCGGTGACGGGCCGCTCCGGCAAAGGAAACGGGCATTCCCGCATATATCGGCGGCGCGCCAGCCGGTATGCCGGGGCCTATATATCGCACTTCCCGGATTGCATTAGTATCGCCAGCATCAGACCGGCATCCGCACACAGGCCCCACCAAGACGCGGAGCACGGTACTGGGCCGGAACCACCTTCAAGCGGCAAGGCACGCCCCCTCCCAGATTGATCCCGGGGGCGCGGTCACATGCCAGGTTCCTTTCACATAAAAAATACCAGGAGACAATCCCATGCAAGCCACTCGCCATCCGGTGGATGAACGCCTACCCGTATTCAAGCTCTTTGCCCTCGGCATGCAGCACGTGCTGGTGATGTATGCCGGCGCGATTGCCGTGCCGCTCATCATCGGCGGTGCGCTGAACCTGCCCAAGTCCGAGATCGCCTACCTCATCAGCGCGGACCTGTTCTGCTGCGGACTGGTGACCATCATCCAGAGCGCCGGTCTCTGGAAATTCGGCATCCGCATGCCCGTCATGATGGGCGTGACCTTTGCCGCCGTGGGACCGATGGTGGCCATGGCCAACAATCCGCAACTGAGCATCCTGCATATCTATGGCGCGGTGATTGCTTCCGGCGTGTTCTGTGTCCTCGCCTCGCCCTACATGAGCAAGCTCATGCGCTACTTTCCGCCGGTGGTCACCGGTACCGTCATCACGGTGATCGGCGTCTCGCTCATGGGCGTGGGCATCAACTGGGCCGCAGGTGGACAGCCGGTGATCGGCAAGCTGGTCGACGGCGTGTTCGTGAAGGTGCCCAATCCCGACTACGGCTCGCCGCTATCGCTCTCGATTGCGGCGGTGGTGCTGGTCTCGATCCTGCTCATCACCAAGTACACGCGGGGGTTCATCTCCAACATCTCGGTGTTGATGGGCATGGTGGTCGGTTTCGTGATTGCCTTTGCCTTGGGCAAGATCAGCTTTGACGGGCTGGATGCGGCGGACTGGTTCGCCTTCATCCAGCCCTTTCACTATGGGCTGCCGCAATTCGACATCGCCTCCATCATCAGCATGTGCCTGGTGATGATCGTGACGATGATCGAATCGACCGGCATGTTCATGGCCCTGGGCGACATCGTCGGCCGCCGCATCGACGACCGCACGCTGGCCAGCGGCTTGCGCGTGGATGGGCTGGGCACGGTGATCGGCGGTCTCTTCAACACCTTCCCCTATACCTCCTTCTCGCAGAACGTCGGGCTGGTTGGCGTGACCGGCATTCGCAGCCGTTTCGTCTGCGTGGCGGCCGGGGTGATCCTGATTGCCTTCGGCCTGTTCCCCAAGATGGCGCACGTGGCCGCGTCGATTCCGCAATTCGTGCTGGGCGGTGCTGGCATCGTGATGTTCGGGATGGTGGCGGCGACCGGTATCAAGATCCTGTCCAAGGTCGATTTCCACGGCAACCGCAACAATCTCTTCATCGTGGCCATCAGCATCGGCGTGGGCATGATCCCCATCGTTGCGCCGACCTTCTTCGACAAGATGCCGCATCTGCTGGGCACCATTTTCCATAGCGGCATCCTGCTGGCCTCGGCCATGGCGGTCGGACTGAACCTGTTCTTCAATGGCCGGGGCAGTGAAGAGGACGTGGCCCGCTATGCGGTGGCGGCGGCGCAGAGTTCGGATCACTGAAGCGGATGCGGTGAGATATGCCGCTGCGCATACGGCCCAGATGAAACCGTTGATGCCATCCGAGCCAAGATGTTTTAAAGTCTCATCTGCGCTGCAGACCGCACCGGGCGGGCTTTGGCGCAGACCGTGAGACGACAGCCGCAGACAACAATCGGTGCCGACAATCCTGATTTACATGAGGGATGGTCGACGCCGGCTTGGCGGCATCACCCATGAACACAGCGAGGGAGCCGGCGGCGAGCCGACCGGCCAGCACATGACGACGACACTGGAACACCTGAACGCAGCCGAGACTTCGGCCTTCATCGCCGCCCTGCACGGCATTTATGAGCACTCTCCCTGGATTCCCGAGCGGGCGGCGCTGCAGCGTCCCTTCCGCAATCTCACGGCCTTCAAGCTGGCCTTGCACAAGGTCGTGACCGATGCCAGCCGTGCTGAGCAATTGGGCCTGATCCGTGCCCACCCCGAACTGGCCGGCCGCGCCGCCATTGCCGGCGAACTCACGGCCGAGTCCACGGGCGAGCAGGCCAAGGCCGGACTGAACCTGTGCAGCCCGGAAGAATTTGCCCGGCTGCAACAGCTCAATGCCGACTACAACGCGAAGTTTGGCTTCCCCTTCATCCTGGCGGTGAAGGGTCCTACTGGAGCGGGCCTGACGCGCCAGCAGATCATCGCCACCTTTGCCCGCCGCCTGCGCAACCAGCCGGAAGATGAATTGCGTGAAGCGTTGCGCCAGATCGGCCGCATTGCCGAGATGCGCATCAATGACCTGCTGGGCTATCGCCCGGCGATGGGGGCGACGGTGATGCAGTGGGCCGAAGAGATCGGCGCCCTGTCGGAAGACGAAGGCGCGCTCACCTGCACTTATCTCACCGAGACGCACCAGCGTACTGCCCAGCAGATTGCGCAGTGGATGCGCGAGGCGGGCATGCATGTGCATATCGATGCGGTGGGCAACGTGGTGGGGCGCTATCTTTCCACCGATCCTCAAGCCAGGACCTTGCTCACCGGTTCGCACTACGACACGGTGCGCAATGGCGGCAAGTACGATGGCCGCGAGGGCATCTTGCTGCCCATTGCGGTGGTGAAGCATTTGCATGAACGTGGCGAGACTTTGCCTTTCCATTTCGAGGTGATTGGTTTTTCGGAAGAAGAAGGCGTGCGTTTCAAGAGCACCTTCCTGGGCAGCAATGCGGTGACCGGCCATTTCGACATGAAGCTGCTGGACCTGCAGGACAAGGATGGCATCAGCATGCGCGAGGTGATTACCCAGGCGGGCCATGATGTGGCGGCCATCCCGCAGATTGCGCGCGATCCGGCCGACATCCTGGGCTATGTGGAGGTGCATATCGAGCAGGGACCGGTATTGCTCAATCGTGATTTGCCGGTGGGCATCGTCACCTCGATCGCGGGCAGTTCGCGCTACCTGGTGGAGTTGAAGGGAGTGGCCAGCCACGCGGGTACCACGCCGATGGACATGCGCAAGGATGCGGCGGCAGCGGCGGCCGAGATCATCCTTTATGTGGAGCAGCGTTGTTCGCAGGACCAGCATGCGGCGCTGGTGGGTACGGTGGGGCAATTGCAGGTACCGCGCGGATCGACGAATGTGATTCCGGGTGCGTGCCAGTTGTCGCTGGACATACGTGCGGCGGTGGATGAGGTGCGTATGGCGGCGGTGAAGGACATCCTGGGCAAGATCGAGGAGATCTGTGGCCGGCGCAGCATTGATTTCAAGCTGGAGGAGACCTTGAGCGCAGCGGCTGCGCCGTGTGCGCCGTGGCTGATGGATCAGTTGCGTGCCGCGACGGAGCGTGCCGGGGTGACGCCGTTCGAGTTGGCTTCCGGAGCCGGGCATGATGCGATGGCGATAGCCAAGCTGACGGATGTCTGCATGTTGTTTACGCGATGTGGCAATGGCGGCATCAGCCACAATCCGCTGGAGACGATGACGGCGGATGATGCGGAGGTATCGGGGCAGATTTTGCTGGATTTCCTGCGCAGTTTTGAGGCGAAGCGTTAATGATTTATATGATTTAGCGTTCTGCGCGTCTTCGATACGCGGCTGTGCCGCTATTCAGTCCGAACGGGAATTTGCAGCACCGGGCCGGACGAAGCCGCAGGCGAGCACGACCGAGGCCGCAGGCGAGCAAGACAAGGGCGATGCCGCAGGCGAGCCCGTGGGGGTGTCGTCCCCATAGAGCCAGCCGCCGCAGCGGAGCGAAAAGTGGATCAGAAGGATAGCCGGAGCGAAGCGACTCTATCCTTCCCACTTTTCGCTTCGCTGCGGCGGGGACCCTCCGGAGGAGGGCTGGCTCTTTGGGGTCGCCTTCTTTTGCTTACTTTTCTTGGCGAGACAAGAAAAGTGAGCGGCTGCCGGGCCGCTCCCGGCGCGTTCTTCCGACCGGAGAGAGAAAGTAATTAAGCTAGAGCGCAGGAAGAAATTCCGTGCAGACTACCCAAAGCTCAACAACACGAAAACACCAGCATTAAGCAAACCTTAACGCAAAACAAAACAAGCATTAAACGGACCTAAACCCTCCCAACAACCCCACCCGTCGCAGTCGTTAATAGGGCAAGAAAGGGACTCCCCCCTGTCACCTGCGCCGACCCGCAAGTCAAACACATCAACAAGGAAGCCAAGAAGGAGTCCAACATCATGCAAGAGCAAGCAACAGGCAAGACGCTGTTGATCAGGAACGCGCGCGTCCTGGTCACGATGAACGAGGGCCGTGAAGAGATCGCCGATGGTGCGCTGTACATCAGAGGCAAGGTCATTGAGCAGGTCGGCAAGACGGAAGATCTTCCGCAGGAGGCGGACGAGGTCATTGATGCCAGCCATCATGTGGTCATCCCGGGCCTGATCAATACGCACCACCACATGTACCAGAGCCTCACGCGTGCGATCCCCAGCGCGCAGAATGGCGAGCTGTTCAACTGGCTGACCAATCTGTATCCGATCTGGGCGGGCCTGACGCCCGAGATGATCCGGGTATCGACGCTGACGGCCATGGCCGAGTTGATCCTGTCGGGCTGTACTACCAGCAGCGACCACCTGTACATCTACCCCAACCAGACGCGCCTGGACGACAGCCTGGAGGCCGCTGCCCAGATCGGCATGCGATTCCACGGAGCGCGGGGTGCCATGAGCGTAGGCCAGTCCAAGGGCGGATTGCCACCGGACCGTGTGGTGGAAGAAGAGCCTGCCATCCTCAAGGACACGCAACGCCTCATCGAGACTTACCACGACAGCCAGCGCCACGCCATGCAGCGCATCGTGGTCGCGCCCTGCTCTCCTTTCTCGGTCTCGCGTGACCTGATGCGCGAGGCCGCCGACCTGGCGCGTCACTATGGCGTATCGCTGCACACCCACCTGGCCGAGAACGTCAACGACATCGCTTACAGCCGCGAGAAATTCAACATGACGCCGGCGGAATATGCCGAAGACTGCGGCTGGGTCGGCCACGACGTCTGGCACGCCCACTGCGTGCAGCTGGACGAGCATGGCATCGACCTGTTTGCCCGCACCGGCACGGGCGTGGCGCACTGTCCCTGTTCCAACATGCGGCTGGCTTCCGGCATTGCGCCCATCCGCAAGATGCTGGATGCGGGCGTGCCGGTCGGCCTGGGCGTGGACGGCAGTGCCTCCAATGACAGCGCCCACATGCTGGGCGAAGTCCGCCAGGCCATGCTGCTGCAGCGTGTCGGCTTCGGCCCCGACGCCATGACCGCGCGCCAGGCGCTGGAAGTGGCCACCCTGGGCGGTGCCAAGGTATTGAATCGCGACGACATCGGCGCGCTCAAGCCCGGCATGTCCGCCGACGTCGTGATGTTCGACACGCACCAGATCGCCTTTGCCGGCGCGCTGCATGATCCGGTGGCCGCACTGGTTTTCTGCACACCCGCCAACGTGAACACCAGCATCATCAACGGCCGCGTGATCGTGCGCGAGGGACAGCTCACCACCATTGACCTGGGAGCGGTGCTGGAGCGGCACAATCATCTGGCGTACCAGCTGGCTGAAGCGGCACGCTGACATCGGCAAAGGAGAAAGCAGCATGCGTATTGCAGACATGAAAATAGGGGCGCGATTGGCGCTCGGCTTCGGCGCGGTCATGGTGCTGTTGCTGGCCATTGCGGTACTGGGCAATCTTCAGCTGATGCGACTGGCGGACGGGATCGGCCTCATCGTCAAGGACCGTTATCCCAAGACGGTGATGGCCAACACGGTACAGATCCAGGTCAACAAGATTGCGCTCGACATCCGCGACATCCTGCTCACTGATGATCCGCAACGCATCAAGGCCCTGGTTGCCGACGCCACGGCGGCGGACCGCAAGATGAACGACTCGCTGGCCAGGCTCAAGGAGGTCGCGCGGACCGAGGAGGACAAGCGCTACGTCGAGGCTGCCATTGCCGCGCGCCAGGCCTACGTGCCGGCGCGCGACAAGCTGCTGGCCCTGGCAGTGGCGGGCCAGGTTGACGAGGCCAGACAGTACCTGCCGCAGCAATTCATGCCGGTGCAGATCCAGTACTTCATCGCGCTCGATGCCATGTTCGACTACCAGGGTGGCCTGATGGATGCGGCCGGCGAGGCCGCCACCCAGGACTCCGCCAGCGCCCGCAACATCATCAACGGCCTGGCGCTGGCTGCCCTGCTGCTGGCGGCGGGCGTGGCATGGCTGGTCTCGCGCAGCATTGCGCGGCCGCTGGTCAATGCGGTGGACGTGGCGCGGCGGGTGGCGCAAGGCGACTTGTCGGCGCGGGTCGAGGTGAGCTCACGGGACGAGACGGGCGAACTGATGATGGCCTTGAAACTGATGAACGACAACCTGCGCAACATCGTCAGCCGCGTGCGCCTCGGTACCGACACCATTCATCATGCTGCTGAAGAAATCGCCAGCGGCAACCTGGACCTGTCGGCGCGTACCGAGCAGCAGGCAGGCTCCATCGAAGAGACCGCTGCCGCCATGGAAGAACTGACCTCCACCGTCAGGCAGAACGCCGACAATGCCCGCCAGGCCACCGAGCTGGCCGGCAATGCTTCGCACATTGCGGTGCAGGGCGGTGAGGTGGTGGAGCAGGTGGTCAGGACGATGGCCGACATCAATGCCTCCTCGCGCCAGATCGTGGACATCATCAGCGTCATCGACGGCATTGCCTTCCAGACCAACATCCTGGCCCTGAATGCGGCCGTGGAGGCGGCACGCGCGGGCGAACAGGGACGAGGCTTCGCGGTGGTGGCCTCCGAAGTGCGGTCGCTGGCACAACGCAGCGCCACCGCTGCCCGTGAAATCAAGGTGCTGATCAACGATTCGGTGGGCCGCATCGACAGCGGCGCCACGCTGGTACAGCAGGCCGGCAGCACCATGCATGACGTGGTACAGAGCGTGCAGCGGGTCAACGCCATCATTACCGAGATCAGTGCGGCCAGCCGGGAGCAGAGCAGCGGCATTGAAGAGATTCATCGCGCTATCACGCTCATGGATGAATCGACCCAGCAGAATGCGGCGCTGGTGGAAGAGGCCGCCGCAGCGGCCCAGGCCATGCGCCATCAGGCCGGACAGTTGCAGGAGGCCGTGGAGGTGTTCAGGCTCGGTGCGTAAGGTGCGCGGCGGGCAGCACCGGTTCGGCACGATCCTCGGCAACCGGCGCTGGTGCAAGCGGTGCACTGACAACTCTTGCAAGATGGATTATTATTCCTTCCGTCATTGCTGAGCTGCGTCGGGAGCGCTGGCAGTGGCGAAAATAAAGAAGTAGAAAAACAAGACATTCAACAACACAGATGTCAGGGGAAAAATGAGATTGACTGGATTGGCTTTGGCCACCGCCATCGCATTGACAGGCTGCGCGGGACTCAAACAGACGCTGCCGGAAAACTATCAGGGGCCGAAGGCGACCATCAAGGATTCGACCAAGCGCCACTCTTCCCAAAAAGCCGATATCTTCTACATCGATACCGTTGACGGTGAGTCGGTCCTCACTTCCCCCATGCGTACGCGTGCGGAGAACCAGGGCAAGTTTCTGTTCATGCGGGTCTACCTGATCAGCCACGATTTCCCGATCCAACCCACCACACTGGGCATTCGCGGCGAGACCCAATATGCCGCGCCCATCCTGGCCTTGACCAATCCTGTCTATCGCGTTGAAGGCAAGGTCCAGTTCACACCGGAGGCCGGCAAGGTCTACGTGGTCAAGGGGGAACTGGGCGAAGATTATTCCGCGGTATGGATCGAGGAAGAACAAACGCATACCGTGATCGACAAGAAGATCGAGACGAATGGCTCCGGCAAAGCAGGCGTCTCCCAGAAATAAGAAGCAAGAAAAACATCGCCATCACAACCCAAGGGGAAAACCAATGAAAGCCATGCTGTTCAGTCTCGCGCTGGTCTCGGCGCTGTCCGGTTGCGCCGTACCGATGGCCGATCCGGCCAAGGATGCACAACTCAAGGAATTCAAGATCGACAAGGACAAGAGTGCTGTCTACGTCTACCGCAATGAAACCATGGGCGCGGCCGTGCGCATGGATGTCGCAGTCGATGGTGCCCCGCTGGGCCGCACGGCGGCACACACTTATCTCTACAAGGAGCTGACGCCTGGCAAGCACGTCATCACCTCCACCGCCGAAAATACCGAAACGCTGGAAATCGATGCCAAGCCGGGCGTACTGACCTACATCTGGCAGGAAGTGAAGATGGGTATCCTGATGGCCCGCAACAAGCTGCACCTGGTCGATGAAGAAGAAGGACAGGCCGGCGTCAAGGAAAGCAAGCTGGCCGAATCGAAGTAAGCTGCCTTGATGAAGCACGGCCCCTTGCGATGTTTCTCCTCCGGAACATCGCAAGGGGCCGTTTTCATTGTGCCGGCACCCTACCCCCACACCTCCGCCACCCGCAACAGATTGGTACTGCCCGGCTGTCCGAAGGGCATGCCCGCGGTGATCGCGATCTGGTCTCCCTTGCGCGCAAACCCTTCCCGCACGGCCGCCTGGCAGGCCGCGCTGACCATCTGGCGCTCGTCATGCACGGCTTCGCTGATGGTGGAATGCACGCCCCACACCAGCGCCAGCCGCCGTGCCGTAGCCAGTTGCGGCGTGATGCTCAAAATGGGCGCAGCGGGACGTTCACGCGCCGCGCGCAGGCTGGTATGCCCCGAGCTGGTATAGGTCACCGTGGCACTCGCCCCGAGGATGCCGGTGACGTCGCGCAGGGCCGCGCAGATGGCGTCGGGCCGGTTGCGTTCGGGGGTGGCGTATTGGGCCTGCATCAGGGTGCGATACAACGGATCCTTTTCCACCTCCGCAATCACCCGGTCCATCATCGTGACCGCCTGCAAGGGATAGCTGCCATTGGCTGATTCAGCCGAGAGCATCACCGCATCCGATCCGTCATAGATGGCACTGGCCACATCCGACACTTCGGCCCGCGTGGGGACCGGTGCGGCAATCATCGATTCCAGCATTTGCGTGGCGATCACGATGGGCTTGCCCTGCTGGCGGCAGGCGCGCAGGATGCGCTTTTGCGTGCCCGGCACACACTCCGGCGGCAGCTCCACACCGAGATCGCCGCGTGCCACCATGATGGCGTCGGACACCGCCACGATCTCATCGAGCCGCTCCAGCGCGGCCGGTTTCTCCAGCTTGGAGAGAATGGAAGCGCGCCCGGCCACCAACGCCCGCGCCTCCAGCACATCCTCGGGGCGCTGCACGAAGGACAGCGCGATCCAGTCCGCGCCCATCTCCAGCGCGAAGTCCAGGTCACGGCGATCCTTGGTGGTGAGCGCCGGAATCGGCAAGACCGCGTCGGGCACATTGACGCCCTTGCGGTCGGAGACCACGCCGCCATTGACCACGCGCGTGCGAATGGCATGGCCATCGCTGGCTTCTACCTGCAGGCGCAGCTTGCCGTCATCGATGAGCAGGCTTTGTCCGGCTCGAATGGCCTCGAACAATTCAGGATGGGGCAGGCAGACGCGATGCTGGTCGCCAGGGGAGGCATCACGGTCGAGGGTGAACACCTGCCCGGCCTGCAGCACTGCCCTGCCCCCGTCGAACTGGCCGATGCGCAGCTTGGGTCCTTGCAGGTCGGCCAGCACGCCGATAGGGCGGCCGACTTCGCGCTCCACCTGGCGCACGATCTGGTAACGCGCGTGATGATCGGCATGGCTGCCGTGACTGAAGTTGAAACGAAATACGTCAGCCCCGGCGTCGAAGAGCGCGCGGATCATCTCCGGCGTGGCGCTGGAGGGACCCAGGGTGGCGACGATTTTGGCCTGGCGCAGGCGGCGCATAGGAATCTCCCGTAATACAGGTTGTGATGGCGTGGACGACATGCGCGAAGGCGCAAGCGATGAGGGCTTGCCCCCGGCAAGCCCTCTTGACGATGATGAGCTCCGCTCAGGACGCCTTGGCGATCTCGTGATTGGACAGGATCTCCACCGCCCGGCACAGCGCCGAGTGATCCATCCCCGCCAGTCCATTGGCGGCGCAGGCGTTCATCAGTTCCTGGGCCGCTGCCGTATTGGGCAAGCTGATGCCCAATGCCTTGGCGCCTTGCAGGGCCAGGTTCAAATCCTTCTGGTGCAGCTCGATGCGGAAGCCCGGCGCGAAAGTCCGTTTGACCATGCGCTCTCCGTGCACTTCCAGGATGCGGGAGGAGGCAAAGCCACCCATGAGCGCCTGCCGCACCCGTGCCGGATCGGCCCCGGCCTTGGAGGCGAAGAGCAAGGCCTCGGCCACGGCCTGGATGTTCAGGGCCACGATGATCTGGTTGGCGACCTTGGTGGTCTGGCCATCGCCGTTGCCGCCGACCAGGGTGATGTTCTTGCCCATCAGTTCGAACAGCGGCTTGACATCGTTGAAGGCCGATTCGGACCCGCCGACCATGATGGTGAGCGAGGCCGCCTTGGCACCCACTTCACCGCCCGAGACCGGCGCGTCCAGATATTGGCAACCGAGCGCATTGATCTTCTGCGCGAACTCCTTGGTGGCGATGGGCGAGATGGAGCTCATGTCGACCACGATCTTGCCCGGCGCCAGGCCTTCGGCCACGCCCTTGTCACCAAAGAGAACCGCCTGCACGTGGGGCGTGTCCGGCACCATGACGATGACGATGTCGGCGCGCCGCGCCACTTCCGCGCCTGACGTGCAGACGGTGGCCCCGCCCTCCAGCAAGGGAGCCGGGGGATTTTTCTGGTCGTGCAGGTAGAGCTTGTGGCCGCCCTTCTGCAGGTTTTCCGCCATGGGTGCGCCCATGATGCCCAGGCCGATGAATCCAACTTTTGCCATGCTGTGTCTCCTCAAGAAAGATGAAATCCTGCTGTCATGTGTTCAGGCTGGCTGCAATCCGTGTTGCGTGATCCAGCCCAGTCCGGCGGTGGTCCCGGCCTGCGGTTTGTATTCGCAGCCGATCCAGCCGCGATAGCCGATGGCCTCCAGCCAGTTGAACAGGTAGCGGTAATTGATCTCGCCGCTGCCGGGTTCACCGCGGCCGGGGTTGTCGGCCAGTTGCACGTGGCCGATCAGAGAGAGGTTGGCCTTGAGCGTGTTGGCCAGTTCGCCCTCCATGCGCTGCATGTGATAGATGTCGTATTGCACGAAGAGATTGTCCGAGCCGGTGGCCAGGATCAGTTCCACCGCCTGGCGCGTGGTGTTGAGGAAGAAGCCGGGAATGTCGAAGTGATTGATCGGCTCGATCAGCAGACGAATGCCCTGCTCCTTCAGGCGCGTGGCCGCGTATTTCAGGTTGCCGACCAGCACCTCGCGCGCCGCTTCGCGCGAGACGCCCGGCGGCAGGATTCCGACCAGGCAATTGAGCTGCGGCACCTCCAGCGCGCGGGCATAGCGGATCGCTTCATCGACCCCGGCACGGAACTCGGCTACACGATCGGGATGGCAGGCGATGCCGCGTTCACCGGCGTCCCAGTTGCCGGCCGGGAGGTTGTGCAGCACGAGTTGCAGGCGATGCGCGCGCAATTGATCGGCAATCTGTTCCGGCGCGAAGGCATAGGGGAAGAGAAATTCCACTGCGCGAAAGCCGGCCTGCGATGCGGCCTGGAAGCGTTCCAGGAAAGGCTGTTCGGTAAACAGCATGGTGAGATTGGCGGCGAGTTGGGTCATGGCGGGTCTCCTTCGTTTTTAGTCGAGCAGGCTGATGGCGGTGGGCGCATCGTCGGCGCGCTCGGCCAGGGGTTCGAATTCATTGATGGCATCGATCTCGGTGCCCATGGCAATGTTGGTGACGCGTTCGAGGATGATTTCCACCACCACCGGCACGCGGTACTCGGCCATCCAGCGCTGGGCCTGGGCGAAGGCATCCTGGATGGCATTGGGATCGGTGACGCGGATGGCCTTGCAGCCCAGGCCCTCGACCACGGCCACGTGGTCCACGCCATAGCCGTTCAGTTCGGGAGCGTTGATGTTCTCGAAGGCCAGCTGCACGCAGTAATCCATCTCGAAGCCGCGCTGCGCCTGGCGGATCAGGCCGAGGTAGGAGTTGTTGACCAGCACGTGCAGGTAAGGCAGCTTGAACTGCGCGCCCACGGCCAGTTCCTCGATCATGAACTGGAAGTCATAGTCGCCCGAGATGGCCACCACCTTCTTCTGCGGATCGGCCGCCACCACGCCCAGTGCAGCGGGAATGGTCCAGCCCAGCGGCCCGGCCTGGCCGCAGTTGATCCAATGGCGATCGCGATAGACGTGCAGGAATTGCGCGGCGGCGATCTGCGACAGACCGATGGTGGCCACATAGCAGGTCTCGCGGCCGAAGGCGCGGTTCATTTCCTCATACACGCGTTGCGGCTTGACGGGCGTGTCATTGAAGTGGGTGCGCCGCTGCAGGCTCTTCTTGCGCTGCTGGCACTCGGCCAGCCAGGCTGAGCGGTCGGGCAGGCGGCCGGCGGCCTTCCACTCCTTGGCCACGTCGACGAAGAGTTTCAACGCGGCACCGGCATCGCTGACGATGCCGTAATCCGGCCCGAAGACGCGGCCGATCTGGGTCGGTTCGATATCGACGTGGACGAAGGTGCGGCCCTTGGTGAAGACATCGATGGAACCGGTATGGCGATTGGCCCAGCGGTTGCCGATGCCGAGCACGAAGTCCGAGGCCAGCAGGGTGGCGTTACCGTAGCGGTGGCTGGTTTGCAGGCCGACCATGCCGGCCATCTGCGGGTGGTCGTCGGCAATGGTGCCCCAGGCCATGAGGGTCGGGATCACGGGGATGCCGGTGAGCTCGGCGAACTCCACCGCCAGTGCGGACGCATCGGCGTTGACCACGCCGCCGCCGATGGTGAGCAGCGGGCGCTGCGCCGCGTTGAGCATGTCGAATGCTTTCTCGATCTGGGCGCGGGTAGCGGCGGGACGATAGACCGGGAGTGGTGCGTAGGTATCGGGATCGAAATCGATCTCGGCCATTTGCACATCGAAGGGCAGGTCGATCAGTACCGGGCCGGGGCGGCCGGAGCGCATGAGGTGGAAGGCTTGCTGGAACACGCGCGGCACCAGGGCGGGTTCGCGCACGGTCACGGCCCATTTGGTGACGGGCTTGGCGATGGATTCGATGTCGACGGCCTGGAAGTCTTCCTTGTAGAGCCGGGCGCGGGGTGCCTGGCCGGTGACGCAGAGGATGGGGATGGAATCGGCCTGGGCCGAATAGAGCCCGGTGATCATGTCGGTCCCGGCCGGCCCCGAGGTACCGATGCACAGCCCGATGTTGCCGGCCTTGGCGCGGGTATAGCCTTCGGCCATGTGGGAGGCGCCCTCCACGTGGCGGGCCAGGATGTGGCTGATGCCGCCGTGTTTCTTCAAGGCCGAATAGAAGGGATTGATGGCGGCGCCGGGCACGCCGAAGGCTTGCAGGCAGCCTTCCTTGACCAATACGTGCACTGCCGCGTCGACTGCTCTCATCTTTGCCATGCTCGTTCTCCAGGATGTCCGTTGGTGGATGTGTGATCGCTGGAGGCCATGCTAGTCATTACAAATCCGGATGATAAGTATCATCACAGTCCACTGATTACTGAGCAAAAGTATGGAAACATCCAAAAAGTATTGAATTACACTCAGGCCGGGAGGGATTGATGGACAAACTCAAGCAGATCGAAGCATTCGTGCTGGTGGTGGACAAGGGCAGCCTGGCGGCGGCGGCGCTGGAAGACAAGGTGACGCCGGTGATGATGGGTCGGCGCATTGATGCATTGGAGAAACGCTTGGGCACCAAGCTCATGCATCGCACGACGCGGCATTTGACGTTGACGGAGCAGGGCAGCGTGTTTCTGGATCATTGCCGCAAGTTGCTGGAGCAGATGGACACGGCCGAAAAGAGCATTGCCGAGGGACGGCACAAGGCCACGGGCCATCTGGTGGTCTCGACGCCGGCGGCGTATGGGCGGCTGCATGTGGCGCCGCATGCGCCGGCGTTTTTGGCGGCGCATCCGGAGGTGCAGATTTCATTCAATCTGACGGATCGCGTGGTGGATCTGGTGCGTGAGGGGTATGACCTGGGCATCCGCATTGGGGGCGCGATTGAGCCTAGTTTTGTGGCGGTGAGGTTGGCGAGCAACCGGCGGGTGGTGTGTGCGGCGCCGGAGTATTTGCATCGTCATGGTGTTCCGCGCACGCTGGATGATTTGGCGCAGCACAACTGCCTGGCGTTCAATTTGCAGGGTGGGCAGCAGCGGGGGTGGTATTTCCAGCAGGGTGGCAAGCCGGTGATTACCAAGGTGCAGGGCAATCTGGATTGCAACGATGGGGAGTTGTTGCATCGCTGGGCCAGTGAAGGCTTGGGGTTGGCGTGGCGTTCGACGTGGGAGATCCAGGCGCAGCTGGCGTCGGGGGAGTTGGTGACGGTGTTGGACGAGTATGCTTTGCCGCATTACGACATCATGGCGGTGTATCCGCAGCAGCGGCATTTGCCGGCGAAGACGCGTTTCTTCATTGATTATTTGAAGGAAGTCTACAGCCAACAAGACTACTGGAATCGCGCGCGAAAGGCATGACAAGCGCGATGCCGCAGGCGAGCAAGCCGGGGCGATGCCGCAGGCGAGCAAGCCGGGCGATGCCGCAGGCGAGCCCGTGGGGGTGTCGTCCCCATAGAGCCAGCCGCCGCAGCGGAGCGAAAAGTGGATCAGAAGGATAGTGGGAGCGAAGCGACTCTATCCTTCCCACTTTTCGCTTCGCTGCGGCGGGGACCCTCCGGAGGAGGGCTGGCTCTTTGGGGTCGCCTTCTTTTGCTTACTTTTCTTGGCGAGACAAGAAAAGTGAGCGGCTGCCGGGCCGCTCCCGGCGCGTTCTCCCGACCGGAGAGAGACAAGAATTAAGCTAGAGCGCAGGAAAGCATTCCGTGCAGACTACCCAAGCAAGAAAACAAGCAAGCAAGCAAATAATTTCCCCAAAACAACAAACCTCGCCGCAAAAAGCCCCCACCAGATAAAACTGGCAAAATCTCGCCTGCGAAACACAAGATTCGATACCTCCGTGTCACCAATGCGCAGCAACAATCTCCAGCGCCAGCGCTGATTTCCGCCCAATATCCCAGTTATAACTCCAGGTTAATAATGGCTATGTGCCAGCCCTTACATCCCTCAGATGAATTTCAACGACATTAGCAACGCTGCCAAAACAATGCGAAAAGCACCCCCACCAGCACCGCCCATTTTTTGCCTGCCCCCGGCCCTGACGCATGCTCAAGCGCATGCACAGCGCCAATGCCAGGCAAGTTTTCCGGCGCATAAAAACGGACCAAACGGAGACAACCCACAATGAACGCCTTGAACAAGTTCTTCCGCCTGGAAGAGAACGGCACCACCGTCCGCACGGAGTTGCTGGCCGGCCTGACCACCTTTTTGACGATGGCTTACATCATCTTCGTGAACCCCAGCATTTTGGGGGATGCCGGCATGCCCAAGGACTCGGTCTTTGTGGCCACCTGTGTGGCGGCAGCTGTCGGCACGCTGATCATGGGCTTGTATGCCAACTATCCGATTGGCCTGGCCCCTGGCATGGGCTTGAATGCCTACTTTGCCTATGCCGTGGTCAAGGGCATGGGTTTCCCGTGGCAGGCTGCGCTGGGCGCGGTGCTGATTTCGGGCTGCCTGTTCTTGCTGGTGAGTGTGCTGCGGGTACGTGAGCTGATCATCAAGAGCATCCCGCAGTCCTTGCGCACGGCCATCCCGGCAGGCATCGGGCTGTTCCTGGCGATCATTTCCCTGAAGAGCGCCGGCATCGTCGCCGCCAATCCGGCCACCTTCGTCACCCTTGGCGACCTGCACCAGCCTGCCCCGGTGATGGCCATCATCGGCTTCCTGGTGATCGTGGCGCTGGACCGATTGAAGGTGCGTGGCGCACTGCTGATTGGCATCGTGCTGGTGACGGTGCTGTCCTTCGTCTTCGGCGGCAACCATTTCTCCGGCATCTTCGCCGCCCCACCCTCGATCGCCCCGACCTTCCTGCAGCTGGACATCAAGGGGGCCATTTCCATGGGCCTGTTGAACGTGGTGCTGGTGTTCTTCCTGGTCGAGCTGTTTGACGCTACCGGCACCCTGATGGGCGTGGCCACCCGTGCCGGCCTGATGAAGGATGGAAAGATGGAGCGCCTGAACAAGGCCCTCATGGCTGACAGCACCGCCATTGTCGCCGGCTCCCTGCTGGGCACCTCCTCCACCACCGCCTACATCGAAAGCGCTGCCGGCGTGCAAGCCGGGGGCCGCACCGGCCTGACTGCGGTCGCCATCGCCGTGCTGTTCCTGCTGTGCCTGTTCATCGCCCCGCTGGCCGGTGTGGTCCCCGCCTACGCCACGGCACCGGCGCTGTTCTTCGTGGCCTGCCTGATGCTGCGCGAACTGGTGCATATCGACTGGGAAGACACCACCGAATGCTTACCGGCCGTGATCACCGCATTGGTGATGCCCTTCACCTACTCTATTGCCAATGGCCTGGCGCTGGGCTTCATCAGCTATGCCGGGTTGAAGCTGCTGACGGGTCGTATGAAGGATGTATCAGTGGTAATCTGGATCATCGCCGCGATCTTCCTGTTCAAGATCATCTACCTCGGCGGTGAATGAGCGGCCACGCCGCCTCATGAAGCAAAAGGAAAAATCGAAGAGGCAGCCCGGTGACAAACCGGCCGCCTCTTCGGGATCGTGACAAGAGGGAACCCGACAATCGTTCGCAACAATCATCCGCGGACAATCGGTTTCCTCTTTTGACGACCCCGGCACGTTTCTTGAATGCCATCTGGCCACGGGAGACACCACAGGCCGGCCACCGCCCCAAGCGGAGGTGCCGCCTGAAAGCAGATCCAACAACAAGAAGCACGCCCCACGATACGCCCTGGAGCGCGCCATAAAGCAGTCTGTTTTGTAGACAATCCATTTCGAGTAAAAGCCAAATGCCAGAGACCACCCGCCCCATCCAGTTCTACTTTCGCGGCCAGACCCACGAAGTAGCAGGCCAACCCACGACCCGCACCGTTCTGCAGCATCTGCGCGAGGACCTGCATTGCACCGGCACCAAGGAAGGCTGTGCCGAAGGCGATTGCGGGGCCTGTACCGTGGTCGTGGGTGAACTGCGCGATGACCAGCTGGAACTGAAGACGGTCAATGCCTGCATCCAATTCCTGCCCACGCTGGACGGCCGCGCCTTGTTCACCGTGGAAGACCTGAAGCAGTCCGACGGCTGCCTGCATCCGGTGCAGCAGGCCATGGTGGAATGCCATGGCTCGCAATGCGGCTTCTGCACGCCGGGCTTCGTGATGTCGCTGTGGGGCCTGTACCTGAAGCATGACAAGGACGGCATCACGCCCGACAAGCGCGAGATTGACGATGCCCTCTCCGGCAACCTGTGCCGCTGCACCGGCTATCGTCCCATCATCGATGCGGCACGCCGCATGGGTGAATTGCCCAAGGTCGAGTTCGACCGCGAGGCCGTCAAGTCCGCCCTGCGCGCCATCGACCAGGACACGCCGCTGGCCGTCACGCATGCCGGCCAGACCTTCCACGCACCGCGCACGCTGGCACAACTGGTGCAACTGCGCGCCGACCTGCCCAAGGCCCGCATCCTGGCCGGCTCCACCGATGTAGGCCTGTGGGTGACCAAGCAGATGCGCGAGCTGGGCGATATCGTCTACATCGGCCGCGTGGAAGAACTGCGCGCCATGCAGGTGCAGGACGGCATGCTGGAGATCGGCGCTGGCGTCTCGCTGGAAGAGGCCTATGCTGAAGCCGCGCGCCACTATCCGGAAGAGCTCTCGGAACTCTGGCAGCGTTTCGCCTCCCTGCCCGTGCGCAATGCCGGCACGCTGGGCGGCAACGTCGCCAACGGTTCTCCCATCGGCGACTCCATGCCCTGGCTGATCGCACTGGGCGCGCAGATCGTGCTGGCCAGCGTGCGTGGCCAGCGCGTGATGCCGCTGGAAGACTTCTACCTGGCCTACCAGAAGTCGGCCCTGCAAGCTGATGAAGTGGTGCAGGCCGTGCGCATCCCGCTGCCGCGCAAGGACGTGCGCTTCCGGGTTTACAAACTCTCCAAGCGCTTCGACCAGGACATCTCTGCGGTCTGCGCCGCCTTCGCGCTGCGCATGGACGGCGACACCATCGCCGAGGCGCGCATCGCCTTCGGCGGCATGGCCGCCACCCCCAAGCGCGCGGCCCACGCCGAAGCGCTGCTGCAGGGCGGCGCCTGGAGCGAAACGCAAGTGCAGGCGGCCATGGCCGCACTGGCACAGGATTACGCACCGCTGTCGGACATGCGGGCCAGCGCCGCCTATCGCTTGCGCACGGCGCAGAACCTGCTCTATCGCTATTGGCTGGAAACGCGCACCGATGCGCCCCTGGCGCGCGAGGATGTGCGCGCCTTCGCGGTCAGCGCCGCGTGAAGCCCTTGGACCGAACCTGCAGGAGAACCGCATGAACAAGCAAACCGAACAATTCCTCAACACCCTGGTGCAGCCGCCCAAGGACTGGGCCACCGTGGGCAAGCCGCATCCGCATGAATCGGCGATCCTGCACGTGACCGGCGAAGCCACCTATACCGACGACATCACCGAACTGCACGGCACCCTGCATGCGGCGCTGGGCCTGTCGCAGAAGGCCCATGCACGGGTGCGCGCGATCGACCTGGAGAAGGTCAAGGCCGCGCCGGGTGTGCGTGCCGTCTTCACCGCTGCCGATATTCCGGGCGAGAACGAATGCGGTGCCATCATCCATGACGACCCGGTACTGGCCGATGGCCTGGTGCAATACGTGGGCCAGCCGGTCTTCATCGTGGTGGCCGACAGCCATGACCAGGCCCGCCGCGCGGCCCGCCTGGCCGTGATCGACTATGAAGAACTGCCACCCATCCTGACCCCGCGTGATGCCCATGCGGCGCAATCCTACGTGCTGCCGCCGATGCATCTGTCGCGCGGCGAACCGGCGGTGGCGCTGGCGCTGGCACCGCACAAGCTGCGCGGGCAGTTCGATGTGGGCGGGCAGGAACAGTTCTATCTGGAAGGACAGATCTCCTATGCCATCCCCAAGGAGGGACGCGGCATGCACGTGTATTGCTCGACCCAGCACCCCAGCGAGATGCAGCACCACATTGCCACCGTCCTGAAACTGGCTTCTCATGATGTGCTGGTGGAATGCCGGCGCATGGGCGGCGGCTTCGGCGGCAAGGAATCGCAATCGGCACTGTGGGCTTGCGCAGCGGCGGTGGCGGCGGCCAAGCTGCGGCGCCCGGTGAAACTGCGCGCCGACCGTGACGACGACATGATGGTCACCGGCAAGCGCCACTGCTTTGCCTATGACTACGAGATCGGGTATGACGATGACGGGCGCATCGTCGCGGCCAAGATCGACATGATCTCGCGCGCCGGTTTCTCGGCTGACCTGTCGGGGCCGGTGGCCACGCGCGCGGTCTGCCACTTCGACAATGCCTACTATCTCTCGGACGTGGAAATCCACGCCATGTGCGGCAAGACCAACACGCAATCCAATACCGCCTTCCGCGGCTTCGGCGGACCGCAGGGTGCGCTGGCCATCGAATACATCCTCGACGACATCGCCCGCAACCTCGGACGCGATCCGCTGGAGGTCCGCCGCAACAATTTCTACGGGCCCAGCGACGCCGAGGGACCGGAGGCGCGCAACGTGACCCACTATGGCCAGAAGGTGGAAGACAACGTCATCCATGGCCTGGTCGATCAGCTCGAACGCAGCAGCCGCTACCAGGAACGCCGTCGCGCGGTGGCCGAGTTCAATGCGGGCAGCACGGTATTGAAGAAGGGCCTGGCGCTCACGCCGGTGAAGTTCGGCATTTCCTTCAACGTGCCGCACCTGAACCAGGCCGGCTCGCTGGTGCACGTCTATACCGATGGCTCGGTGCTGGTCAATCACGGTGGTACCGAGATGGGCCAAGGCTTGAACACCAAGGTCGCGCAGGTAGTGGCCAACGCCCTGGGCGTGCCGCTGGAGAAGGTGCGCTGCACCGCCACCGATACCAGCAAGATCGCCAACACCTCGGCCACCGCCGCCTCCACCGGCAGCGACCTCAACGGCAAGGCGGCGCAGGATGCCGCCCTGCAGATCCGCGCACGGCTGGCCGATGTGGCGGCTCGTCATTTTGGCGTGGAGGCCGCAACGGTGCGCTTTGCCGATGGCCTGGTGCTGGCGGGAGAGCAATCCCTGCCCTTCGTCGAGCTGGTGATGAAGGCTTACCTGCAACGGGTGCAATTGTGGTCCGACGGTTTCTATTCCACACCGAAGGTGCATTGGGATGCCAAGCGCATGCACGGCCATCCCTTCTTCTATTTCGCCTATGCGGCGGCGGTGTCGGAAGTGGTCATCGACACCCTCACCGGCGAATGGAAACTGCTGCAGGCCGACCTGCTGTATGACGCCGGCGAGAGCCTGAACCCGGCGCTGGATATCGGCCAGGTCGAGGGCGGTTTCATCCAGGGCATGGGCTGGCTGACCACCGAGGAACTGTGGTGGAACAAGGACGGCAAGCTGATGACCCATGCCCCTTCCACCTACAAGATCCCGGCCATCTCGGATTGTCCGGAAGCCTTCCGCACGGAGCTGTATGCCAACAGCAATGTGTCCGACACCATCCACCGCTCCAAGGCGGTGGGTGAGCCGCCGCTGCTGCTGCCGTTCTCGGTGTTCCTGGCGATCCGCGATGCGGTCTCGTCGGTGGGCGCGCATCGCGTCAATCCGCCGCTGCGCGCACCGGCCACCAGCGAGGCCATCCTCGACGCGGTCGATGCCGTGCGCGCGGCCACGCTCACCCAGTAATACGCGGCGGAGAAACATCATGAGCACATGGCTGAGCGCATTACGCCGCATGCAAAAGGAAAGCATCCCGGCAGTGCTGGTGACGGTGGCCCAGATCCAGGGATCGACCCCGCGCGAGCCGGGCGCGCGCATGCTCTATACCGCCGAGGGCCAGTTCGACACCATCGGCGGTGGCCACCTCGAATGGCGTGCGGCGCAGATCGCGCGGGCCATGCTGGCGGCGGATTCCGACGCGCTGGCCGATCAGCGACGGCTGGAACGCATCGCGCTCGGGCCGAGCCTGGGGCAGTGTTGCGGCGGTGTGGTGTTTCTCTGCTTCGAGCGTATCGATGCCGGGGCCACCTCCTTGCACACCTGGCAGGCGCTGGAGCAGGCGTGGTGCAGCGGCACTGACCGCTGGCGCGCCTTGCCGCTGGATCACGACGCGCCCCTGCAACTGCTGGAGAACGATGCATCCGGCCTCGGCCTGCCGCCGGAGGTCATCCGTCACGCGCGCCAGACACAGCTGGTGCGCGACGGCCAAGGACGCCGCTGGCTGCTCGACCTGTGCCGGGCGCATCAGCCGCAGGTGGTGCTGTTCGGTGCCGGGCATGTGGGGGCGGCCATCGTCAAGGTCTTGTCGACCCTGCCTTGCCGGGTGCTGTGGGTGGATGAGCGCGAGGACATGTTCCCGCCCGGCCTGCCGCCGCAGATCCGCATCGAGGCCACCGACGTGCCCAATGCCGCGGTCGACATGGCCGAACCCGGCGCGTATTATCTCGTGATGACCCACAGCCACGCCCTCGACCAGCAACTGAGCGAACGCATCCTCAAGCGTGAAGATGCGGCGTGGTTCGGGCTGATCGGGTCCATCACCAAGCGCAAGCAGTTCGAGCATCGCCTGTCTGAACGCGGTTTCTCGGCGGCGCAGCTGGAACGTATCACCTGCCCCATCGGCATCCCCGGCATCTATGGCAAGGAGCCTGCCAGCATCGCCATTGCGGTGGTGGCGCAACTGATGCAACTGTGGGAACTGCGCTTTACCCAACCCAAACCCAAGGCATGGCCACTGAGTCTGGCCACACACGCTCTGGACGGCAGAGGCTGAAGGAACACCCTGCCGTCACCCCTTCCGGGAATCCTGTCGACACGTTTTGGCTGATCGCACCGGATTGCCCTTCGATTCCACTCTCGCAACACGGAAAGCATCGTCACGACGCTGCCTTCCAGTATGATGACCACTGAATCGACGGCCCGCGCCCGTGCGCGCGGCGCCGCCTGCATCGAGGAAACACCATGAGCCCATCCCTGCAAGCCTACCGCGCCAGCCTGCTGTATTTCACCAACGATCCCGCCTTCGACGAACACGCCACGCAATGGCACAGCGATGGCCTGCTGCTGGTACAAGACGGCAAGATCCAGGCCGCCGGCGACTACGCCACGCTGGCCGCCACCCTGCCGCCCGGCACCGCCATCGATGACCTGCGCGGCAAGATCCTCTGCCCCGGTTTCATCGACACCCACATCCACTATCCGCAGACCGACATCATCGGTTCGCCCGCGCCGGGCTTGTTGCCCTGGCTGGACAACTACACCTTCCCGGCCGAGCGCCGCTTCCAGCAGCCGGAACACGCCTGCGAGGTGGCCGATTTCTTCCTGGCCGAACTCCTGCGCAACGGCACCACCAGTGCGGCCGTGTATTGCACGGTGCATCCGCAGTCGGTGGATGCCTTCTTTGCGGCCAGCCATGCACGCAACCTGCGCATGGTGGCCGGCAAGTGCCTGATGGATCGCAATGCGCCGGATTTCCTGCGTGATACGGCGGAGTCGGGCCTGCGCGAAAGTGAAGAGCTGATCGGGCGCTGGCACAACAAAGGTCGCCAGCATTACGCCATCACCGTGCGCTTTGCACCGACCTCCTCCCATGAACAGATGAAGCTGGCCGGCGAGCTGGCAGCGCAGTATCCGGACACGTATATACAAACCCACGTGGCCGAAAATACGGATGAAGTGAAATGGGTGAAGGAGCTCTATCCCGATGCCCGCAGCTACCTGGACGTGTATGACGGCTACGGCCTGATGCGCCAGCGTGCGCTGTATGCGCACTGCATCTGGCTGGACGACCAGGATCGCGCCCGCATGGCGGCCACGCAATCGGCCGCCACCTTGTGCCCGACGTCCAACCTGTTCCTGGGCAGCGGCCTGTTCGATTTTGCCCGTGCCGATGCGGCGCGCGTGCCGCTGTCGCTGGCCACTGACGTGGGCGGCGGCACCAGTTTCTCGATGCTGCAAACCATGAACGAGCTCTACAAGGTTGCGCGCATGGGCGGCACCTACCTGCCGGCGCAGCGCATGTTCTATCTGGCTACGCTGGGCGGTGCCCGCGCGCTCCAGCTGGAAGGGACCATCGGCAGCTTCACGCCGGGCTGTGATGCGGACTTCATCGTGCTCGATCCGCAGGCCACACCCTTGCTGGCGCGCCGCAGTGCTACCACCGACAGCCTGGAGGAACAATTGTTCGCACTGGCCATTTTGGGTGACGACCGTGCCATCGCTGCGACCTACTCGGCGGGGGTGCGGGTGCATCAGCGCTGAATTCATTCATATCGGTCCCGATTCGGGGGAAGCCGGGCTTGCCGTTGAGGCAAGCCCGGCTTTTTTTACGGCGTCATTTTGTTGCGGTTTATCCCATCTTTTCGAAACCGCTGCGCGACGGCCTGAGGGAACATCACACCTCAACGTATCCCACAGGCAACATCAATTGATTATTTATCTTTGATTACTGATCAATTGATCTAAACTTAGAGCTCCCGCCATGTCAGCGACCCGATTGCAGGTGCAGCACTTCCTCACCCGCTTGGGTGCCTTGCCCTCCCGGGACATCATCTTGTCGCGTCAGCGCAAGACCCTGGAATTCATGGCGCAAATCGATTTCGAGATGGTGGATGTAGTGCGCGAGCTCAAGCAGCTGCGCATCGAGGACTACAGCTACGGCCCCGGCCAGAACGACTGGGGCACAGGCTGGGTCTGGCACTTCGGCAAGACGGTAGCGCAGCACATGGGCCGGGAGGAGCGGGTCCATCGCGTGTACATCAAGCTCTGTCTGGCAGTGTCACGCGAGGGACGCCGGACCACGTGCATGTCATTTCATCCGCCTGAACGAGCGATGCAGTTCCCCTTCAAGAAGCCCCCTGTGCAATGGAGTGTGTGATGGACCTGAAGCCCTTTGAAATTTGTCCCAACTGTGCTGGCGACGGAACCGTGCATCTTGTCAGCACGACGGAAGCCCGTATCGTGAACAAGGAAACGTTTGACGTACCGGTGGATTATTTTGCCTGCGACCGCTGTGGCGAGAGCTTCCAGACGCTGGACATGGAAGACAGCCTGGTCAAGGCGCGCGCGCTGTATCGCGCGCGGCATGCAATGGTCGAGCCGGACAGGCTGATCGCCTGGCGCAAGTCGCTGGGGCTGTCACAGGTCGAGCTGGCTGCGGTACTGGGCTGGGGCGTGGCCACCGTGAGCCGCTACGAAAACGGCAAGCTGCAGTCCGACGCGCATGACAAGTCCATGCGCATGGCAATGGGCTCGGTGGACACCCTCATTGAACTGGTCCGCAGTGCGCGGGATCTTGCTGCGCAAGTGCGTACCCGGCTGCTGGCCGAACTGGAAAAGCAGGCGGGCGCCGCTGCACTGGAGAAGGCCTTCGTGAGCACCGCGCGTACCGCGCCTACCGAGCGCCTTAGCCTGGACAAGCTCGAACAAGTCGTGCTCTTGCTCAGCGAAGGCGAGGGTGTCTTCGTGACCAAGCTCAACAAGCTGCTCTTCTACAGCGATTTCAAGCACTACCAGCAGCGAGGAAAAAGCCTCTCCGGGCTGGCTTACGAACGCCTGCCCTACGGACCGGTGCCGTCGGCTTTCCGCCTGCTGTTTTCCTTGCTGGAGCAGCGTGGACTCATCGAACAGGCGGAGGTCCAGGTCGGCCCGATGGAAGGAACCCAGGTGCGGGCCTTGCGCAGTGCCGACCGCAATTACTTCGACGAGGAGGAACTGGGCCTGCTGCTGGCCATCAAGAAGCGCTTTGCCAAGATGAGCGCCAATGACATTTCCGAAGCTTCGCACCGGGAACAGGCTTGGACTCAGACGCCCATGGGCGCCCTGATCGAATACCGACACGCCGCCGCACTGAGCTTCTAAAATCCCCTCAGCGCGGCTGATACAGATAAAGAAAAGCCTCCACCGCCCGCTCCGCCGAAGCCTGCAGCTGATCCGCCGGGATCTCGGTGACCACGTTGAGCATGCGCACTTCCATCCATTCCGCTTCGATCAGTGCGCGAAACTGCATGGCCGCAATCCAGGAATCAGCGGCGCGCAGCTTGCCCTCCTCCATTTTGACCTTCAGGAAATCGGCGATGCGCGTCCAGCCGCGCTTGGGCCCGCGCTCATAGAGCAACGGCCCCAGCTCCGACTTGCCGGCGTAATACATCGCCAGCCGCTTGACCGCCACGATTTCGGGCCGGAACACCACCCCCAGATAATGATTCGCCAGTCGCAATAAACCTGCGCGTACTTCGTCTTCATTACGCAAGGCCATGAACAATTCTTCAAACTGGCAACCCACCTGCTTGATCATCACCTCCACGAAGATCTCTTCCTTGGAGCTGAAATAGTTGTACAGCGTGGCCTTGGACCCCCCGATACGGGCCGAGATTTCCGCCATGGAGGCGCCTTCGAAACCGATTTCGTTGAATACCTCGGCAGCGATGTCGATCATCTGCTGCCGCCGTTCCTCACTCTTCTTGCGCATGATTGTCCTGTGATGCCGGCCAGAAAACCAGCCAATCCCGAATTATAGGCGACGATGCCGCCGAAAGCCGCCGGATTGCCCTCAAATCGCGGCCAAAAAACCCTGTTGCGGCAATGCCGCAAAAAGACGAGCAATTTATCGCAAAGCGCCTTGACACTTCATAAAACCGAATACTATACTGAACTGTACAGTTTTTAAACATCAAAATTCAGATTCAGTCGTTCACTCCACTCTCCACGCAAATGAACAAGAACTCATCTCTCCCCGACCAGCGCGCGCCCGATCCGGCGCTGCGGTCCGAGCGGCCTACCCTGCCGTGGCGGCGGGCGGCGGCGGTCTCGGCGGCCGTGCTGACGGCGGCGCTCATGGCCGGCTGTGCCTCCTTCACCGATCTCGGTGCGCGCGCCGAACCCAAGTCCATCGACCACTACCAGAGCAGCCAAACCCTGGCCGCCACAGCCGTGCAAGCCGCCTGGCCGAGCGACCAGTGGTGGACGGTCTACGGTGACGCCCAACTCAACGGCCTCATCGCCGAAGCCCTGCAAAGCGCGCCCTCCATGGCCGTGGCCAAGGCCCGCCTGATGAAGGCCGAGGGCACGGCCCAGCAGCAAGGCGCGGCGCTCTATCCGCAGGTGAGCGGCAATGCCTCGCTGGATCGCATGAAGCAGTCCTACAACAACGGCGTGCCACCGGACTTCGTGCCCAAGGGCTACAACAACGAAACCCGCGCTACGCTGGACTTCAGCTACGAAATCGACTTCTGGGGCAAGAACCGCGCTGCGCTGGCGGCGGCCACCTCCGAACTGGAAGCCAGCCGGGCCGATGCCGCCCAGGCGCGCATCACCCTGGCCACCTCGATTGCCTCGGCCTACGCCGACCTGGCCCAGCTCTACGCCCAGCGCGATACCAATGAAGCCGCGCTCAAGGTGCGTGAAGAAACGCTGGACCTGTTCAACCAGCGCTTCACCAATGGCCTGGAGACACGCGGCTCGGTCAAGCAGATGGAAGCGCGCCGCGCCATCGCCCAGGCCGACCTCAAAGCCACCGACGAATCCATCGCCCTGCAACGCAACAAGCTGGCCGCACTGGCCGGGGCCGGTCCGGATCGCGGCCTGCAGCTGGCGCGTCCGCAGATCGACCTGTCCAAACCCTTCGGCCTGCCCGCGCAACTGCCGGTGGAACTGCTGGGCCGCCGTCCCGACATCGTGGCCGCGCGCCTGCGCGCCGAAGCGGCCGGCAAGCAGATCAAGGTGGCGCGTGCTGCCTTCTACCCGAATGTGAACCTGTCGGCTTACTTCGGCTTCCAGTCGCTGGGCATCGACATGCTCACCCGCAGCGGCTCCGACATCGGCAGCTTCGGCCCGGCGATCTCGCTACCCATCTTCAATGGCGGCCGCCTGCGCGGCCAGTTCCGCTCGGCCAGCGCCAGCTATGACGAAGCCGTGGCCAACTACGACCAGGCCGTCACCCAGGCCCTGCAGGACGTGGCCGACGTCGGCGTGAGCGAGAAAGCCCTGGCCGGCCGCCTGCATGACGTGCAAGCCGCAGCGGACGCCGCCGAAGAGGCCTATCGCATCGTCAGCAACCGCTACAACGGCGGCCTCAACACTTACCTCGACGTGCTCAATGCGCAGGACACGCTCATCAGCAACCTGCGCCAGCTCTCCGACCTGCGCTCGCGCCTGTTCACCCTGGATGTCGCGCTGGTGCGCGCCCTGGGCGGCGGCTACCGCGCCGCCGACGACAGCAAGAGCCAAGACAGCGCCACCGCGCCCCACACCGAACAGCAAGCGAAAGGTTGAACATCATGTCCCACAGCGATCCCCAAGCGGCCCACACCCTGGCCGAAGAAACCCGTCAGCGCAATGAAGCAGCCACCAAGGCGGCCGCAGCACAAAAGCGCAGGAAGCTCTTTTCGATCTTCGGCGGCGTGGTCGCCATCGCCGCCATCGGCTATGGCACCTACTGGTACCTGATCGGCTCGCGCTACGTCGAGACCGACAATGCCTACACCGCCACCGAAGTGGCCACCGTCACCCCGGCCATCAATGGCATCGTGGCTGCCGTCGACGTGGTCGATACCCAGGCCGTCAAGAAGGGCGACGTGCTGGTGCGCATCGACGACGCCGATGCCAAGCTGGCCGTGGACCAGGCCGCTGCCGACCTGGACCGCACCGAACGCAAGGTCAAGGGCTACTTCGCCAACGATGCCGGCCTGGCCGCCCAGGTGCTGGCCCGTGAAGCCGAGCAGAAGCGCGCCAGTGCCCAGTTGCTGTCGGCGCAGGCCGATATGAAGCGCGCGGAGATCGACCTGCAGCGCCGCGAGGCCCTGGCCAAGTCGGGTTCGGTGTCGGGTGAAGAATTGAGCAATGCGCGCACTGCCCTGCTGACCGCCCAGGCCAACCTGAAGGCGGCCGAAGCTGCCGAAGTGCAATCCCGCGCCAACATCAAGGCCACCCAGGGAGCAGAAAAGGCCAGCACCGTGCTGACCGCCAACACCACGGTGGCCGACAATCCTGAAGTGGTCCTGGCCCGCGCCAAGCTGGCGCAAGCTAAGCTGGACCTGGAGCGCACCGTGCTGCGCGCCCCGGTGGATGGCGTCATCGCCCGCCGCCAGGTGCAGGTCGGCCAGCGCGTGCAGAGCGGTGCCAGCCTGCTGTCGGTGGTGCCGCTGCAGCAGATGCACGTGGATGCCAACTTCAAGGAAGGACAACTGACCAAGGTGCGCATCGGCCAGCCGGTGACCATGAAGGCGGACATTTATGGCGGCTCGGTGGAATACCACGGCGTGGTCACCGGCCTCTCCGGCGGGACCGGTTCGGCCTTTGCGGTGATCCCGGCCCAGAACGCCACCGGCAACTGGATCAAGGTGGTGCAGCGCCTGCCGGTGCGCATCTCGCTGGATCCCAAGGAACTGGCGCAGCGTCCGCTGTCGGTGGGCCTGTCGATGGTGGTGGAGATCGATACGCGCGGCCAGATGCAGGCCGGTGACGTCCAGCCCAAGTCGGCCAGCACCGAGACCCGGGCTGCCGCGCTGTAATCCGGCGAGCACAAGGAAAGACCCATCATGTCATCCACAACAAGCGCAGCGGCGGGCGACCTGCCCGCCCCCAAGCCTGCCGCCCAGCCCGGTCCCTTCGAGGCTCCGCTGACCGGCGGCCAGCTGGTGGGCGCCGGCATCCTGCTGGCCGCCGCCAACTTCATCGCGGTGCTCGACACCACCATTGCCAACGTCTCGGTCTCGACCATCGCCGGGGCGCTGGGCGCCTCGACCAGCCAGGGCACCTACGTCATCACCTCCTATGCGGTGGCCGAAGCCATCACCGTGCCCCTGACCGGCTGGTTGGCCAATCGCTTCGGCACGGTGCGCGTGTTCATCCTCTCGATGGTCATGTTCGGGCTGTTCTCGGCCCTGTGCGGGCTGGCCAATTCGCTGGGCATGCTGATCGCCTTCCGCGTCATGCAGGGCCTGGCCGGGGGGCCGCTGATGCCGCTGTCGCAAACCCTGCTGCTGCGCATCTTCCCCAAGGAAAAAGCGCCGGCCGCCGTGGGCCTGTGGGCCATGACCACGCTGGTGGCACCGATTGCCGGCCCGATCCTGGGCGGGGTGCTGTGCGACCAGTACAGCTGGCCCTACATCTTCTGGATCAACGTGCCGGTGGCGCTGATCTGCGGCTATCTCGGCTGGCGCATGCTCAAGCGCTTCGAGACCAGGACCAGCAAGCTGCCCATCGACCGCGTCGGGCTGATCCTGATGGTGGTGTGGGTAGCCGCCCTGCAGCTGATGCTCGATGAAGGCAAGGAAAAGGACTGGTTCGCCTCCACCGAGATCGTGCTGCTGGCCGTGACCGCCGTGGTGTTCTTCATCGCCTTCCTGATCTGGGAGCTGACCGAGCACAATCCCATCGTCGACCTGCGGGTGTTCCGCCATCGCGGCTTCACCGCCAGCGTGACCACCATCTGCCTGGCCTTCGGTGCCTTCTTCGGCTCGGTGGTGTTGACACCCCTCTGGCTGCAGGGCTACATGGGCTACACCGCCACCTGGTCGGGCTGCATCTCGGCGCTGACCGGCATCCTGGCCGTGTTGACCGCCCCCATGGTGGCCAAGATGTCCACCACCATCGATGCGCGCAAGCTGGTCTGCATCGGCGTGACCTGGCTGGGCTTCATCACTTTCCTGCGGGCCTTCAACACCACCGACATGTCGTTCTTCCAGATCGGCTGGCCGCTGTTCCTGCAGGGGATCGGACTGCCGCTGTTCTTCGTGCCGCTGACCGGCCTGGCGCTCTCCAGCGTGAACGAGGAAGAGACCGCGTCCGCTGCCGGCCTGATGAGTTTCTGCCGCACCATGGCCGGGGCGATTGCGACCTCCATCGTCAATACCAGCTGGGAAAACGACGCCACCTTCTTCCACGCCGAACTGTCCGGCCTGGTCGATCGCGGCGGCGATGCGGTCAATGCCCTGATGGCCTCGGGCATGAGCGCCGAACAGGCCACCGGCTCGCTGGCGCAGACGGTGCAGAACCAGGCCGTGATGCTGGCCACCAACCACATCTTCATGATGGCAGCGGTGTCCTTCTCACTGGCGGCGCTGGCGGTATGGCTGGCACCGAAACCGACCCGGGTGGCCGACACAAGCTCGGCGCACTGAACCTGACTCCCCTCCCCCCACAGTCCGTCCCCCCCTGCGGACTGGGCAGGCGGCCACTTCGGTGGCCGCCTGTTTTTTGGGCCCACGGTTTGATGGAACAGTCAAAAGAATCGAAGTTTCTGGACATTGGCCCGCTTCTTTACCCCGGTTCAGCCCCATGCCGGGCGCCGCCCTTGGCTGCACTCCCCCAATGCGCGTACAATCGCGGCTCAAGCATGCGGGCCACGGTCCGCATTTTTGATTTATGGCGGCCCGCCCGGCGCGGCCGCCAGGCTGACTTCCCGCTGCCCGCCGTGGCCTGATGACACCGTGGCCCGCCCGCGCGGCCCTGCATTCCCGAACTTGCAAGAAGCGATCCTCGCATCGCCATCCAGACTCATGACCAAAGACCTCGCCGCCCACACGCCGATGATGCAGCAGTACCTGCGCATCAAGGCCGACCATCCCAACACGCTGGTGTTCTACCGGATGGGCGATTTCTATGAACTCTTCTTCGAGGATGCCGAGAAAGCCTCGCGCCTGATGGGCGTCACGCTGACCCAGCGCGGCTCCTCCAACGGCAACCCGATCAAGATGGCAGGTGTCCCCTTTCATTCGGTGGAGCAATACCTGGCACGCCTGATCAAGCTCGGCGAATCGGTGGCGATCTGCGAACAGATCGGCGACCCGGCCACCAGCAAGGGACCAGTCGAGCGCAAGGTGGTACGGGTGGTCACGCCCGGCACCCTGACCGATTCTGACCTCTTGCCCGAAAAGGCCGAGCGCTGCCTCTTGGCCATGCAGCTGCTGCCCTCCAAGTCGCGCAAGCAGATGCAGGTCGGCCTGGCCTGGCTGTCCATGGCCAGCGGCGCGCTGAAGATGATGGAATTCACGGTCGAGAGCACCCTGCTCGATGGCCGCGTGAAGCAGGAACTGGAACGCATCTCGGCCGCCGAGGTGCTGGTGGCCGATGGCCAGCTGGCGCAGTGCGAGCCGCTCCTGCCCAACCGCGCCGTGACGGTGCCGGACTGGCATTTCGATCAGCCCAGCAGCGAGAAGGCCCTGCTCGATCAACTGGGCGTGGCCACCCTGCACGGCTTCGGTGCCGATGGTCTGGGCCCGGCCATCTGTGCCGCCGGTGCCCTGCTGCGCTATGCGCAATCGACCCAGGGACGCGGCCTGCAGCACGTACGCACGCTCACCGTCGAATCCGAAAATGAATTCATCGGCCTGGATGCCGCCACCCGGCGCAACCTGGAACTGACCGAAACCATCCGCGCGCAGGACGCCAATGCACTGGCCCCAACGCTCTTCTCCACGCTGGACCACTGCCGTACCGCAATGGGCTCGCGCCTGCTGCGCCACTGGCTGCATCACGCCCTGCGCGACCAGCAAGTGGCGCGCGAACGGCATGCCGCCATCAATGCACTCATGCGCACGGATGCCTGCTCGGGCCTGTCGGCCACGCTGGCGGCCGTGCCCGACATCGAACGCATCACCACCCGCATCGCCCTGCTCTCGGCCCGTCCGCGCGACCTGGCAGGCTTGCGCAGCGGCCTGCAGCAGCTGGGTTCATTGCGTGCTTACGTGGAAATGTGCGCCCGCGACGCCGAAGCGCCGCTGCTGGGCAAGTTGCACGAAGACCTGGCCACGCCCGTGGAATGCCTGGACCTGCTGGAACGCGCCATCATGCTGGAGCCCGCCGCCATGGTGCGCGACGGCGGCGTGATCGCGCGCGGCTATGACGCCGAACTGGACGAACTGCGCGGCCTGTCGGAAAACGCCGGCCAGTATTTGCTGGAACTGGAAGCGCGCGAGCGTGAACGCACCGGCATCGCCAACCTGCGGGTGGAATACAACAAGGTGCATGGCTTCTACATCGAGGTCACCCACGGCCAGACCGACAAGGTGCCGGAAGACTATCGCCGCCGCCAGACCCTCAAGAATGCCGAACGCTACATCATCCCCGAGCTGAAGGCCTTCGAGGACAAGGCGCTCTCGGCGCAGGAGCGTTCACTGTCGCGCGAAAAATTCCTCTACGAACAGCTCCTCAATGACATGGGCGCGCATATCGTGCGCCTGCAATCCATCGCCCACGCCCTGGCCCAGCTCGACACCCTGGTGGCCCTGGCCGACCACGCCGTGCGCAACAACTGGTGCGCACCGCAACTGGTCGATGAGCCCTGCATCCAGATCGAGCAGGGCCGCCATCCGGTGGTGGAAAACCAGATCGAACGCTTCATCGCCAATGACTGCCAGCTCGCCGCCGAGCGCAAGCTGCTGCTCATCACCGGTCCCAACATGGGCGGTAAATCGACCTTCATGCGCCAGGTGGCGCTCATCACGCTGCTGGCCTACGTGGGCAGCTTCGTGCCCGCCACCAGCGCAGTGATCGGGCCGATCGACCGCATCTTCACCCGCATCGGCGCGGCCGATGACCTGGCCGGGGGGCGCTCGACCTTCATGGTGGAGATGACCGAATCAGCCTCCATCCTCAACAACGCCACCGAACATTCGCTGGTGCTGATGGATGAGGTCGGACGCGGCACCTCGACCTTCGACGGCCTGGCCCTGGCCTGGGCGATTGCCAAGCACCTCATCGACGTGACCCGCAGCTTCACCCTCTTTGCGACCCATTACTTCGAACTGACGCAGTTGCCCGAGATCCACCCGACGGCCGCCAACGTGCATCTGTCGGCCGTGGAGCACAAGGACAGCATCGTCTTCCTGCATGCCGTGCAGAGCGGCCCGGCCTCGCAGAGCTACGGACTGCAGGTGGCGCAGCTGGCGGGGGTGCCGGCCCCGGTGATCCGCGCGGCGCGCAAGCATCTGTCGGCGCTGGAAAGCCAGTCCATGCAGCCGACGCCGCAGTTCGACCTGTTCAGTTCCCCTTCCTTCATGGAAACGCAAGCGGAAACGGAAGAACCGGACCATGAACGCAATCCCGCCAGCGCGGTCGAACCCGATCCGCTGGCCCAGGCGCTGCTGCAATCGCTGGACGGCATCGACCCCGATGCCCTGACGCCGCGCCAGGCGCTCGATGCGCTCTACCAGTTGAAGGCCCTGAGCCGGGGACAATAACAACACCACGGGGACGCCGGTGACGCCGCCCTTTGAATCGCAGAAAGACTGCATGCCGATCCGCCCGATCCGACGCATCCTGCTGTGCACCTGCTTCACCGCTGCCATCCTGATGGCGGGCGGTGCGGCACGGGCCGCCGGGCAGGATTTCGCGTTCGGCGTGATCAACCATGCCGCACCCGGCGTCAAGGGCGACCAAGCGCTGCGCCAGGCCATTGCCGAGACTGATGCCGACAACCTGGCCTTCGTGGTGGTCAATGGCATCAAATCCCCCTCTGAGGGCTGCGATGACGCGCTCTATGCAGAGCGCCACGAGATGCTCTCGCAGGCACAGAACGGCATCTTCGTGTCGCTGGCCGGCAGCGACTGGATCACCTGCCGCGACCGAGAGAACCGCTCGGACGCCATCGAACGCCTGGCCCGCATGCGCGAGATCTTCTATGCCAGTGAATTCTCGCTGGGCGCGAGCCGCCTGCCGATGCTGCGCCAGTCGCTCACGCCCAAGTTCCGCAGCTATGCCGAGAACACTCGCTGGGAAATCGGTAACGTCCTCTTTGCCACCGTGAACCTGCCGGCGGCCAACAATCACTTCCTGCTCGATGGCGGACGCAACAACGAGTTCGAGGACCGCCTCATCGCCAACCGCAACTGGCTGCAGCACCTGTTCGCCTTTGCTGCCTTGAAGAAGAGCGCGGCCATCGTCTTCTTCAGTGATGGCAATCCCTTCGGCCCGCCGCCCAAGCGTTCCTTCTTCCGCGCCCAGCGCGATGGCTTTGCCGAGACGCGCAAGCTGTTCTCCGAGCTCGCAGGCAAATTCCAGGGACGGGTGCTGGTAGTGCACGCCCAGGGCGGCAAGAACAAGGCGCCCGCGCAGATCCTGTGGAGCGGCAACCTGGGCAGTGTGGGCGTCGGCGAGCGCTGGCTCAAGGTGGTGGTGGATGACCATCTGCCACAGCTGTTTGCAGTCGCCGACGCCGATGGGGAAAGGCGCTAGGCGCCGGGGTCTTGCTGGAAAACGAAGTATTCCGGTCCATATGAACAAAAACGCCCGCAGAATACCTCTGCGGGCGTTTTTTATTGCGCGCCGGAAGAAAATGCCCCATTGACGGGTCTTTCTCCGGCGCTACGGTCAGCAGTCAGCGACTAGTGACCAGCGATCAGCGATCAGTTCAGCGGCTGGCTGCGGAAGTGGTCGCCGGCGTCGCCTTCATCTTCATCATCGTGGTGATGATGGTGGCCATGGGCACCGTGCACGTGGCCGTGGGCCACTTCTTCTTCGGAGGCGGCGCGCACTTCGGTGACGGCCAGTTCAAAGCGCAGGGCGATGCCGGCCAGCGGGTGGTTGCCGTCGAGCACGGCCTTGCCGTCCGCAACTTCGGTGACGGTGAAGATGACCGACTCTTCGCTGTCGTCGTCGGGCGAACCTTCGAACTGCATGCCCACTTCCAGCGGTTGCGGCAGGCGCTCGACCGGCTCGATCTTGACCAGCTCGGAATCGTATTCGCCGAAAGCATCTTCCGGCTCGACCTGGAGGGTGGTGCTGTAGCCGACTTCCTTGCCGTCCAGCGCTTCTTCGATCTTGGGCAGGGTGTTGTGATAGCCGCCGTGCAGGTAGACCATCGGCTCGCTGCTTTGCTCGATCAGGTTGTTCTGGGCATCCGACAGCTTGTAGTTGACGGAAACGACGGTATTCTTCGCGATCTTCATCGTAAGGGTCCTTTGTATCGATAGTGGTGCGGGAGCGGCAGGTGCTGCGGAAGCGTCGCGCGGGACACCTGCCACCCGGGTTGGGGCCTAAGAACCATCCCCTTGCCATTCCCGCGAGGCAAGGACGCTTTCAAAAACGGTATCTCGACTCCGCGATTATACCTGCATCAAACTTGGCCGCCGCCAATGGCGTACGGCTGCGCTGGCACCTCTATAATGGCGACCATGAAAAAACTCGATCTGCTCGGCGGCATCACGCCCGCCCAATTCCTGCGTGACTACTGGCACAAGAAGCCGCTCCTGATCCGCAACGCCATCCCCGGTTTCACCGCGCCGCTGCCGCGCCAGGAACTGTTCGACCTGGCCCGCCGCGATGAGGTCGAATCGCGCCTCATCACCCATCGCACCGATGGCTGGGACATGCAGCACGGCCCCTTCAACAAGCTGCCGCCCCTGAAGCAAAAGGCCTGGACCCTGCTGGTGCAGGGCGTGAACCTGCACCATCCGGCCGCCGACGCCCTGCTGCGCCAGTTCCGCTTCGTGCCCGATGCCCGCCTGGACGACCTGATGATCAGCTACGCCACCGATGGCGGCGGCGTCGGTCCGCACTTCGATTCCTATGATGTCTTCCTGCTGCAGGCGCACGGCCAGCGCCGCTGGCGCATCAGCGCGCAAGAGGACCTGACGCTGGAAGAAGGCGTACCGCTGAAGATCCTCAGCAACTTCCAGGCCGAACAGGAATTCGTGCTGGAGCCGGGCGACATGCTCTACCTGCCGCCGCAATACGCGCATGACGGCGTGGCCATCGGCGAATGCATGACCTATTCGGTTGGCTTCCGCTCGCCGGCCTACCAGGAACTGGGCGAATCCTTCCTGGAATTCATGATGGATACCATCGACCTGCCCGGCCGCTATGAAGATCCTGACCTGAAAGCCACCGCCAAGCCGGCCGAATTGCCGGTCGACATGGTGGCGCGCATCCGCGACGAACTCAACAAGATTCGCTTCACCGACGACGACATCACCATCTTCCTGGGCGAGCATCTGTCGGAGCCCAAACCCAGCGTTTTCTTCGAGGCCCGGGCCGAAGAATTATCTTTTGCTCGCTTTTTCCAGGGCGCCAAAAAACGGGGCCTGGCGCTGCATCGCAAGACGCGCATGCTGTACCGTGGCTCTCACGTCTTCATCAATGGTGAATCCTTCCAGGTCAATCGCGGCGACAAAGCGATCCTGGCACGACTGGCCGACTCGCGTGTGCTGGAGAAATCCGACCTCGACCTGGCCTCCGAAGACCTGCTGGAAGCCTTGCATCAATGGCATGAAAGTGGCTGGCTCGATATCGTTCGAGACTAATGAAATTTATTGCAGACACTTCTCGAAATCACTTTAGAAAATCCCGGAGAGCGGCTTGCGTCAAGACTTTGCGGGCGGCTCAAGGGCGATGTAAGTTCTTACAAATTCTTACGAATTCCCATAGTGGCGATGTGATTCCGGAAAAAAATAGCTATAATGATGGGCTGGAAAGTTTTCGTTGTCAGGCGTTGTTTCGGCAGTAAAAAGAAGCAAGAACCGAAGCCCGACCGTGAGGTCTTACCCGCGGCGAAAGCCTCCCAGTAGAGCGATAATTACCGGTAATTATTCATCGCACAATTTTTAAATATTGAAGGAATATTCATGAAAAAGACTCTGTTGATCGCTTCGTTGTTGGCTGTTGCCCTGGCTGCTTGCGGCAAGAAGGAAGAAGCTCCGGCACCTGCAGCTGCTCCTGCTGCTGAAGCTCCGGCCGCTGCTGCTCCGGCTGCTGATGCCAAGCCGGCTGACGCCGCTCCTGCTGCTGACGCTGCCAAGCCGGCTGACGCCGCTGCTCCGGCTGCTGACGCAAAGCCTGCTGACGCTGCCGCTCCGGCTGCTGACGCAAAGCCGGCTGAAGCCGCTCCGGCCAAGTAATCTTCGGATTATTTTCGAAAAAACCGGTCGCAAGGCCGGTTTTTTTTCGCCCCTGCTTTCCGCTACGTTGACTTTTCCTTCATCTCCGCCTCTCTTCTCTCTCGCGCGCTCGACACCAGGACCATGCACTTCCTTGATCTGGCGCAAACGCATCAGATCGCCTTGGAAACACTTCGCAGCAACCTGCCCCTATGCACCTACTGACAATGTCCTGACGGGCAGCCAAAGCCCTTGTTTCTTATCGAAGATACAAGATCGACGGACGCGCCTATTCAGCGCTGCCGGTGTGCGCAAAAAAGAATCTTCAACCTGAATAAAAAGAGAAACAAATTGTTTCTGCGGCGGTGCGATTACGCACGAATCAGCCTGACAAATCGCTGACCCACTCGCATTTTTCAGTCACACCTCCAGCCAGGAAAAACCTTCTTCCTGGCAGGCGATGCCGATGTCGCAAAAGCTCGTGCCGAGCACACTTTCAATGGCCGCGCGGGCCAGTTCGGGGGTGTTGTTCTGCTGGCTCAGGTGGGCCCCAATGACGCGTTTGAGCCGACTTTTGTCGAGCAGTCGCAGGATCTCTGCGCTGGCATCATTGGCCAGGTGGCCGTAGTCGCCGCCGATGCGGCGCTTGAGAAAGGCCGGATAAGGCGAGCGATCCAGCATTTCGCGGTCGTGATTGCATTCCAGCAGCAACGCATCGCAGGCATCGAGGGCTTGCACCAGGTGCGCGGTCGGCTGGCCGGCATCGGTCAACACGCCCAGGCGGCGGTCGCCATCGCTGGCCACGTACTGGACCGGCTCGCGGGCATCGTGCGGAACGGTATAGGGAGAAAGTTCGAGGTCGCCAATGGCGAGCTTCTGGCCATCGGCGCAGAAGCGCACGTCGACATCATTGGCCTGCTCGGCCACCGCCTGCCAGGTGCCGTAACTGAGCCAGACCGGAATGCGGTAGCGCCGCGCGAACTTGAAGACGCCGCTGACGTGATCCGAATGTTCATGCGTGACCACGATGGCCGAGACGTCCGAAGGATCCAGGCCCAGGCGCAGCATGCGCTTTTCGGCTTCGCGCAAAGTAAAGCCGCAGTCCAGCATGACCGTGGTCCCTGAAGAGGGACGCTGGTCGCCGGCTGCGGCCGAGATCAGCAGCGCATTGCCTTCGCTGCCGCTACCGAGGCTCGCGAACTTCATCTGAGCCCCGGGTCCTGCTTACTTCAGCTGGTCGTTGAGCAGACCGAGGATCTTGTCGGAGATACCCGAGGTATCCGGACCACCCTCGCCGTTCTGCACGACGATGTTGCTGCTGTCGGCGCTGGCACCCTTGACCACGATGCGGTACTTGGCGGCCTTCTTGTCCTTGTCCTTGGAGCTGAAGATGCGCGAGAAGAAACCGTCATCCTTCTTGTCCTTGGCATCCTGGTTCTGGTCCACGTAGCGCACGTAGTAGATGCCCTGGCTGCGGTCGCGGTCTTCCACGGTGAAGCCCACGCGATCCAATGCCAGGCCGACGCGGCGCCATGCGCGTTCGAAACCTTCATCCACTTGCACGCTGCTGCCGGTGGCTGTCTTCTGCAGGCGCGAGCGGGCCTGCAGCGAGGGGGCATTGGCCACGGCGGCCTTGGCCTTGGTTTCTTCAGCACCCAGGCGCACCATCAGGCGCGACAGGAATTCGGCTTCCAGGCCCGGATCGGAGGGACGCGCGGTCCACACCGAGGTTTCCTTGGCCGAACCGGTCAGCACTTCTTCAGCGCCACGGTGGCTGACGAAGATTTCAGTGGTGCCGTTGGGGCCGCGTTCCAGGCGGGTGCGGAACTTGTCGCGCTCACCGGTGGAATACAGCGAATCAAAAACCTTGCCCAGGGTATTGCGGATGAAATCCTGCGGGATCTTGGCGCGGTTCTCGGCCCAGTCGGTTTCCATCACGCCGGTGTCGGGCGATTCGATGTTGATCAGGAAACCGCTGTCCTGCCAAAAGTCCTTGATCTGCGGCCACAGCTGTTCCGGGGTCTGCTTGACCACCAGCCAGCGCTGCGAGCCATCGCGCTCGATACGGATTTCGTCGCCCTTGGAGGTCGGTGCAACCGAGGTGACATCGGTGGTCGGCTTGTTCTGCTGTTCCAGCTGGTAGCCGGAGGCGGTGGCCACGCCCTTGTTGGCTTCGGGGATGGCATAGCGGTTGTCGCGCTGCAGCTGGGTCAGGTCGGGCGGCACTTCCAGGCGCGGGCCACGGGCCTTTTCGGCGCTCTTGTAATCGATACGGTCGCCTTCGAGCATGTTGCCGATGGACGAGCATCCTGCCAGTCCGGCCAGCGCCAGTGCGACGACGATGCTGCGTTGGGTAAGTGTGTACGCGGAGCGGGAGACCGGACGAACGTTATTGCTATTAGTCATATCGTTACTAGTGAAAGCGGAATCGGATTTCAGGAGACCTGCGCCAAAGCGGCCAAGCCGATCAGTTTAAGACGCCGGACTCGCGCAGGGCAGCGCGCACGGTGTCGTGGAAGGATTCGCCCAGCGGCGCCAGCGGCAGACGCATGCCCGACGGGATCAGGCCCATCTCCTGCATGGCCCACTTGACCGGCACCGGGTTGGGTTCGACGAAGAGCTTGTTGTGCAGCGGCAGCAGCTTGTTGTTCAGTTCGACGGCACGGGCGATATTGCCGCTCATGGCGGCCACGCACAGCTCGTGCATGTCGCGCGGGGCGACGTTGGCCGTCACCGAGATGTTGCCGGCGCCGCCGTAGAGCATCAGCGCAATGGCGGTGGCGTCGTCACCGGAGTAGACCGCGAAGTCCTTGGGAGCCAGGCGGATCAGGTCGGTGCCGCGGCCGATGTTGCCGGTGGCATCTTTCACGCCCACGATGCCCTTGACCTGCGCCAGGCGCAGGATGGTCTCGTTGCTCATGTCGGCTACCGTACGGCCGGGCACGTTGTACAGGATCACCGGCAGATCCACCGCTTCGGCGATGGTCTTGAAGTGCAGGTACATGCCTTCCTGGGTCGGACGGTTGTAGTAGGGCACCACCTGCAGCGAGGCGTCGGCGCCGACCTTCTTGGCGAAGGCGGTCAGCTCGATGGCTTCGGCGGTGGAATTGCCGCCGGTACCGGCGATGATGGGGATGCGTTTGGCCGTGTGCTCGACCGCGACCTTGATCAGTTCGCAGTGTTCTTCCATCGAGACGGTGGGCGATTCGCCGGTGGTACCGACGATGACGATGCTGTCGGTTCCCTCGGCGATATGCCAGTCGATCAGCTTGCGCAGGCCGTCGTAGTCGAGGCTGCCGTCCGGATGCATGGGAGTGACGATTGCAACAATGCTACCCTTGATCATGGTGTGCGTATGTAAGGTGGTGGTCAGAATAAAGGCCTGATTGTAGCGGATAGACGCCTCATCAGGTCAATTTGCGGCTGCTACAGATGAAAGCGGACGTAAAAAAACCGGAGAACCCGCCCCTGCGGGCCCGCCAAAGGCCTCCAACCCGCTTGCCGCTGGTCAATAACTCAATAACCCAGCCCCATGGCTTCGCGCACGTCGCGCATGGTGTCCTGGGCCAGCTTGCGTGCCTTGTCACAGCCATCGGCGACGATGGCACGCACCAGCGAGGGATCGTCCAGGTAGGGCTGGGCGCGTTCCAGCATCGGCTGCTGCTCTTGCAGGATGGCATCGATCACCGGCTGCTTGCACTCCAGGCAACCGATCCCGGCCGAACGGCAGCCCTTGGCCGCCCATTCTTTCACTTCCGACGGGGAATAGACCTGGTGGAATTGCCAGACCGGACATTTGTCCGGATCGCCCGGATCGCTACGGCGCACGCGCTGCGGGTCGGTCGGCATGGTCTTGACCTTCTTGGTGACCGAAGCGGCCTCTTCACGCAGGGCGATGGCGTTGCCGTAGCTCTTGGACATCTTGGCCCCATCCAGGCCCGGCAGGCGTGAAGCTTCGGTGAGCATGGCCTGCGGCTCGGTGAGGATCAATTTGCGGCTGCCTTCGAGGTAGCCGAACAAACGTTCACGATCGATCATCGACAGGTTCTGGGCATCGTCCAGCATGGCCTTGGCCTGTTCCAAGGCTTCATCGTCGCCCTTTTCCTGGAATTGCGTGCGCAGTTCCAGGTACAGCTTGGCACGCTTGCTGCCCAGCTTCTTGGTGGCGGCCAGGGCCTTTTCCTCGAAGCCTTTTTCCCTGCCGTACAGGTGGTTAAAGCGGCGCGCGATCTCGCGCATGATCTCGATGTGCGGCACCTGGTCCTCACCCACCGGCACCTGGCTGGCGCGGTAAATCAGGACGTCTGCCGCCTGCAGCAGCGGGTATCCCAAAAAGCCGTAGGTGGCCAGGTCGCGGTCGGCCAGCTTTTCCTGCTGGTCCTTGTAGGTCGGCACGCGTTCCAGCCAGCCCAGCGGGGTGGCCATGGACAGCAGCAGGTGCAGCTCGGCATGCTCGGGCACGCGCGACTGGATGAACAGCGTGGACTGGGAGGGATCGACCCCGGCGGCGAGCCAGTCGATCACCATTTCCCAGGTGCTGGTCTCGATCACGGAGGGATCGTCGTAATGCGTAGTCAGTGCATGCCAGTCGGCCACGAAGAACAGGCAGGGCAGCTCGGATTGCAGCTTGACCCAGTTCTTCAGGGCACCGTGATAGTGGCCCAGGTGCAGCGCGCCCGTGGGGCGCATGCCGGAGACGACGCGGTCAGGATACATGGCGTTTGGCGTAGGTTGGGGGTTGGCGGTTCGACATGAACGGGATCAGCTTGGTGAACATTCAGAACAGCAGGGAAATGGGAAAGGTAATGAGCTGCAGCAGCTTGCTGGCGGCATACATCACCGGCGCCATCCACCAGGTGTAGATCACCTTGAGCAGCACCAGCGCCATGACGATGAAGAAGCCGTAGGGCTCGATCTGGGCAAACTTATAGGCGTATTTGTTCGGCAACAGGCTGGTGAGGATGCGGCCACCATCCAGGGGCGGGATCGGGAACAGGTTGAAGGCGAACATCACCAGATTGGTCAGCACCCCGGCCTTGGCCATGAGCATGAAGAATTCTTCTTGCACCCCGCCCAGCACCAGGGCATAGATGACCAGCGTCCACAGCAGCGCCATGAAGAAATTGGCTGCCGGACCGGCCAGCGAGACCCAGGCCATGTCTCGCTTGGGCTTGCGCAGGTGGCCGAAGTTGATCGGCACCGGCTTGGCATAGCCGAACAGGAAGGCGCCGCTGGTGGCGAAGTACAGCAGGATGGGGATGAGGATGGTGCCGAAGGGATCGATGTGCTTGATCGGATTGAGGCTCATGCGCCCCATCGAATAAGCAGTCGTATCCCCGAAAAACTTGGCCGCATAGGCATGGGCCGCCTCGTGCAGGGTGATGGCGAAGAGCACGGGCAGCGCGTAAACCGCGACAGTCTGGATGAGTTCATTCATGGGCGGGGATTTTAGCAGAGGGACAACGAACTGCCCCGGTTTCGCTCAGGGCAGGTCCGGCAAGCCGGGGGATAGGATAAATACTTCGCTTATGCAGCCTGCAAACCGAAGATGCTGGCATCTCCCCTGCCCTGGCGCACCAGTACCGGCTCATTGTCATCGGTGAGATCAATCACGGTGGTCGGCTCCAGGCTGCAGGCACCGCTGTCGATGACCAGGTCGATCTGCTTTTCCAGATGGCTGCGGATGTCTTCGGCGCTGGTCAGCGGCAGCTCTTCGTCCGGCAGGATCAGGGTGGTACCCAGCAGTGGCTGGCCCAGTTCTTCCAGCAGCATGTGGGCGATGCGGTTCTCCGGCACGCGCAGGCCGATGGTCTTGCGCGAGGGGTGCGAGAGGCGGCGCGGCACTTCCTTGGTGGCTTCCAGGATGAAGGTATAGGCACCGGGCGTAGCGGCCTTCAGCAGGCGGTACTGGCGGTTGTCCACCTTGGCGTACAGGGCGATCTCGGAGAGGTCGCGGCACAGCAGGGTCAGGTGGTGCTTGTCGTCCACGCCACGGATGCGGCGCACGCGTTCCACGGCATCCTTGTTGTCCAGCTGGCAGACCAGCGCGTAGCAGGAGTCGGTGGGCAAAGCCACCAGGCCGCCCTTGTGGATGATCTGCGCAGCTTGCTTGATCAGGCGCAGTTGCGGGTTGTCGGGGTGAATCTCGAAAAACTGGCTCATGATGCGGTTTCCGTTTCCAATCCAAATCCAAATCGTAAAAAGCACAACGGCGGTGTCGCCACCGCCGTTGTCGCTGCCCGCCGGGCTTAGCGCTGGCCGCGCAGGGCGGCGATGCGCTGTTCCAGCGGCGGGTGTGTCGAGAACAGCGCCATGATGCCGGGCTTGTCGCTGATGCCCAGGGCCGCCATGTTCTGCGGCAGGCCTTCCGGCGAAAAACCGCCCAGGCGCGCCAGGGCATTGATCATCGGCTGAGGCGTGCCCAGCAAGCGCGCCGCACCGGCATCGGCCCGGAATTCACGATGGCGCGAGAACCAGGCCACGATGATCGAGGCACCGATACCGAAGACGATCTGGCACACCATCACCGTCACCATGTAGCCGATGCCGGGGCCGGAAGACTCGTTGTTGCGGCGCAGGGCCGAATCCACGAAATAGCCGACCACCCGCGACAGGAACACCACGAAGGTGTTCACCACGCCCTGGATCAGGGTCATGGTGACCATGTCGCCGTTGGCGATGTGAGCGACCTCGTGGCCCAGCACGGCTTCCACTTCGTCCTGCGTCATGCCCTGCAGCAGGCCGGTGGAGACTGCCACCAGGGCCGAATCCCGGAAGGCACCGGTGGCAAAGGCATTGGGTTCGCCGTCATAGACCGCCACTTCCGGCATGCCAATGCCGGCGCGCTGGGCCAGCTTGCCCACGGTCTGCAGCAGCCAGGCTTCGGTACCGTTCATGGGCGTTTCGATCACGCGCGCGCCGGTGGACCACTTGGCCATGCTCTTGCTCATCAGCAAGGAGATGATCGATCCGGTGAAGCCGACCACCAGCGAGAACACCATCAGCATCGGCAGGTTCAGGCCGGAACGAGTGAGGAAGCGGTCCACGCCCAGGAGGGAGAGGATCACGCTCATCACCACCAGCACGGCGATGTTGGTGGCGATAAACAGCAGGATGCGTTTCATCGGGGAAAACTCCTATCGGAAAAGTGGATATTAGATAGGAATCGCCCTGCTGAATTCAAGGGCTTTACAGTCCCCAGTCATGCCAGACCGGCTTGACGCCGGTGGGCAGCGGCGGCAATCCGCCCAGGTCCATGCGCGATTCGCCCGGACCGTGGAAGTCCGAGCCCATCGAGGCCAAAAAGCCGTAGCTGCGCGCTACCTGAGCGTATTGCTGGTACTGCTCCGGCGTATGGCTGCCGGTATTGACTTCGATGGCCTCTCCGCCCAGTTGCTTGAACTCGTCGAACAGCGCGCCAAACTGGGTCTGGGTGTACTTGTAGCGGCCCGGGTGGGCGATCACTGCCACCCCGCCGGCGCCGCGGATCCAGCGCACCGACTCTTCCAGCGTGGCCCAGCGGTGCGGCACGTAGCCGGGCTTGCCTTCGGTGAGGTAGTTGGCGAAGACTTCCTTGGTATCGCAGCAGGTACCGCATTCGACCAGGTAGCGCGCGAAGTGCGTGCGCGAGATCAGGTCGGGATTGCCCACGTGCTTCAACGCGCCTTCATACGCGCCGCAGATGCCGTGACGATCCAGCGCCTCGGCGATCTCGCGGGCGCGGCGTTCGCGGCCGTTGCGGGTGGCAGCCAGGCCGTCGACCAGGGCCTGGTTGGTCTCGTCGATACGCAAGCCCACGATATGCACCGTATGCCCGGCCCAGGTGACCGAAATTTCCACGCCGGCCACATGTTCCATGCCCAGCGCGCGCGCGGCTGCACGGGCACGCGCCACACCGCCCACTTCGTCGTGGTCGGTCAGCGCCCACACGCCCACGCCATTGGCCTTGGCGCGCGCGGCCACCTCTTCCGGCGGCAGCAGGCCGTCGGAGACATTGGAATGGCAATGCAGATCGAACTTGAGTTCAGACATAGGAAGTCGCAATGGCCTCTGCGACCGCGCCGGTCGCTTGTGGCTGCCGTCGGTCAGGGAGGTCCGGGTGATTGGAATGCTTCCATTTTACGCGCTTGGTGCCGACCCCGCACTGCACCGCACGATACGGCCAGCCTCAGGCCGGCTGCTGCAGGAAAGCCTCGATCAGTTGTGCCAGCAGCTCGGGCTGGTCGTGATGCAGCATGTGGCCGGCGTCGGCGATCATCTCCACCTGCGTCTTGGGGATACAGGCGATACGGCGGTCGATTTCTTCACGTTTCAACGAGGCAGGACCGAAGAAACGCCAGATATCGCTGTCTATCGCCTCGATCCACAGCACCGGGGCGGTAATGCGGCTCCAGCAGGCCATCATTTCATCGACCCGGTACAGGATGGGGCTGACCTGCTTGTGGGCCGGATCCCCCAGGATCTGCCACAGGCCGCTCTCATCCTGCTGCGCCCAATGCTGGGCCAGGAAGCCGGCGCGCTCGTCCGAGAGGCGCGCATTGTTTTTCTGCAGCCGCGCCGCGACCTCTTCGAGCGTCTCATAGCCGCGCAGCACGGGACGATTCTTCATCTCGTCCAGCCATTGCGTGAAGCGTCCCGGTGCCTGTTCCGGCTTGGCCGTGGGCAGGCCGATGCCTTCCAGGTTCACCAGCCGCTGGATGCGCTGGGGGCGCACGCCCGCATACAGGCTCACCACATTGCCGCCCATGCTGTGGCCGAGCAGGTTGATGGCTTCCTCACCGGCGTAGTGGTCGAGGATGGCATCGAGGTCGGCCAGGTAATCGGGGAACCAGTAGGACTGCGCCGGGGCCCGCTCGGTCAGGCCGAAACCGCGCCAGTCGGGGGCGATCACGTGCCACTCGCCTTGCAGCGCATCGACCATGAACTGGAACGAGGCCGACATATCCATCCAGCCGTGCATCATGAAGATCTTGGGGGCCTGCGGGTCGCCCCAGTGACGCACGTGGTAGCGCAGGCCGCGCACGTCGAGGAATTCGGAACGGGAGATTTTCTGGGCGATGGTTTGGCGCATGGCTGGTCTTTTTATCTGTACTGCGGGGCGGGACGAAGGATCAAGCCGCAAAGTATAGACAAAAGTGAACGATCGTGCGTCCGCCCTGCCCCGCCAGCCGCCTCAGGGCAGGAAACGCCCGAGGTCGAAGGTGGACGTATGACCGATCTGGGCGAAGTTCTGCTCCAGCCATTCCGAGGCGCGCTCGCGGCCCTGCTGGAACAGGCTGCCGATGAAACTGGCCTGGGTATTGAGCTTGGAGAGATTGGTCAGTTGCTCCATGAGCTCATTGGCATCGATCATGTGGATGTTGAGCTGGCGCAGCCGCCGCTCCAACGAGCCAAAGGCCAGGGTCGAATTCTCGGCCTCGCGCTTGGCCAGGGCCAGTCCGCTCAGTTCGGTGAAGAAGGCCGAGCTGAAGCTGATTTCCGAGAGCCGCTGGCCGATGTCGTGGCTGGAGGTAGGCGTGCCGGCACGGCGGCTGGGGTGCAGCAGCACCACCATCACGTCGCGCGCGGCACAGGAATGCAGCAGCGGGAAAATCGGCGGATTGGCGGTCAGGCCGCCATCCCAATAGGCTTCGCCGTCGATCTCGATGGGCCGGTGCAGCGAAGGCAGGCAGGCCGAGGCCAGCAGCACTTCCACCGACAGATCGGGATTGCGGAAGATCTTCAGCGTGCCGGTGCTGACCTGGGTAGCCGCAATGAACAATTTCAGTTCACGCTGGCTGCGCAGGCGCTCGAAATCAACCTGCGCCACGAGGATATCGCGCAGGGGATTGATATCCAGGGGATTCAATTGCGTGGGCGAGAAAAAGCGCGTCATCGCCAGCAGCGCCTGCATGCCGGGAATGGGCGTGGGGTTGGCAATGACGGGCGCACCGTCGGCCGTGACATGATCCAGCGGCACGCCATTGGAGAGCGCCGTCCAGAAGCGCTCCAGCGCCGCCCGGGCACCGTCGCGGCCGTCCTGCACGTAGCCCTGGGCCATCACCGCCGCATTCATGGCCCCGGCCGAGGCGCCGCTGATGCCTTCCAGGTCCAGCCGGCCATCCTCCAGCAAACGATCCAGCACGCCCCAAGTGAAGGCGCCATGCGAGCCCCCGCCTTGCAGGGCCAGACTGACGGTCTTGTTCGACATGATGTCCTTTATCTTCACGTGCCGCGTGACAGGCCCGCCCGATGAGGCCAGGCACAGGGGCAGTGCCGCGCTGTCACGCCGGCGTCACCACTTCAGCTTATGCTGCACTGCACTATCATGGTATAACAGGAAGACGGCCGGAGATAGTGGCAGCTTGGAGAGACATTTTGGTTCCAGGAGGAAACATGAGGCTATCCAGCTCAGCCATTGTAACCATGTACTGACGTAACGACGGACACAGCAGAGGACACATGAAATCGATTTGCGTATATTGCGGTTCTTCCCCCGGCGCATCCCCGGCCTATGCCGAGGCGGCGCGCAAGCTGGCCCAGGAGATGGTGAAGAACAACATCGCCCTGGTCTATGGCGGCGGCAATGTGGGCCTGATGGGCATCATCGCCAGTGAAGTCATGAAGCTGGGCGGCGAAGCCACCGGCGTCATCCCCAAAGCCTTGCTGGACAAGGAACTGGGCCACGACGGCCTGACCCGCCTGCACATCGTCAAGGACATGCACGAACGCAAGGCCATGATGGCCGAGCTCTCCGATGGCTTCGTGGCCATGCCGGGCGGCATGGGTACCCTGGAAGAACTGTTCGAGGTGCTGACCTGGGCGCAGCTGGGCTTCCACTACAAGCCGATCTGCCTGTACAACGTGGAGGGTTTCTACAACAACCTGATCGCCTTCGTCGACCACCTGGTCTCGCAGCGCTTCGTCAGCAGCGACCAGTCCGGGCTGATGATGCATGAGGCCGATCCGGTCAAGCTGATCGAGCGCTTCCAGACCTTCAAGCCGACCTACAAGACCAAGTGGGCCGACCGTGAAGCGGTGGCCAATCTGGTGCCCTGATACCGGTTTTTTACACGAACGTTCATCTGGTGGCAGCAACGACAACGCCCGTCCCTCTTGCGAGGCGACGGGCGTGTCGTTTCATTCACTTCGGCCTGGAACCGCCGTCACGGCGGGCTTGTAGCCTCAGGCCTCCAGCGCCTGGCGGAAATCGGCCACCAGGTCATCGGTATCTTCCAGACCCACGGACACACGAATGAGCGACTCGGCGATGCCCATGCTGGCGCGGCGCTCGGCGCCCATCTCGTAGAAGATGGTGTGCGCCACCGGGATCACCAGGGTGCGGGTATCGCCCAGGTTGCTGGCCGCCACGGCCAGGTTCAGGCGGTTGAGATAGTCGAAGCAGTCGATGCTGTCCTTGAGCTCGAAGGACATCAGGCTGCCGAAGGAGCGGAACAGCTGCTTGCACAGGGCGTGCTGGGGATGCGACTCCAGCCCCGGATAGTGGACTGCCGCCACGCGCGGATCAGCTTCCAGCATCTGGGCCAGCGCCAGCGCATTCTTGCATTCCCGTTCCTGGCGCAGGGCCATGGTCTCGGCACCGACGGCGATGTGGTGCGCCGCTTCCGGGCCGAGCGTGGCGCCGAAGTCGCGCAGCGCCTTGGCGCGGATCTGTGCCATGCCCCATTGCGGGGCCGGGTTCTTCTTGTAGCTGTCGGCGATGTGCGGGTAGCGCGTCCAGTCGTATTCACCGGTATCGGTCAGGGCCCCGCCCAGGGCATTGCCGTGGCCGCCGATGGACTTGGTCAGCGAATTGACCACCAGGCCGGCTCCGACCGTCTTGGGACGGAACAGGTAAGGCGAGGTCATGGTGTTGTCCACCACGTAGAGGATGCCGCGCTCGCGGCACAGCTCGCCGATGCGCTTCAAGTCCGCCACCTGGGTGCGCGGGTTGGCGATGGTTTCCACGAAGACCAGGCGGGTCTGCGGCGTGATGGCCGCTTCCACGTTCTTCACATCGGTGGCGTCGACCATGGAGACCTTGGCCCCCTGCGCGCCCACCGTCATCCACAGGCTATTGGTATTGCCGAACAGGAAAGCCGACGACACCACATGATCGCCCTCGCGCAACAGGCCCTGGACGATGGCGCCGATGGCCGCCATGCCGGTGGCGAAGCAGATGGTGGACTTGCCGTCTTCCATCTTGGTGATCTTGTCTTCCAGCGCCGACACGGTCGGGTTGCCCTGGCGGCCATAGCGATAGCCAGGCTGCTTGCCCTGGAACACTTCGGCCAGCTGGCGTGCATCTTCATAGCCGAAGGTGACGGAGGTGTGGATGGGCTTGTGCAGCGAGCCGTGTTCGATGCCCTTCTGGCGGTCGCTGTGGAGGATGGTGGTGGTGAAGCCGTAGGTCTTTTTATCGTTCATCGCGTAGTCGGAAAGGCAGAAGAAATGAGCAAGGCCGGCGCACGGCCAAAGGCAAAATGATAAGCCAGATTCCCGTCGGCTGGTTTGCATGGCTCATCAACGCAAAACGCCGGTGCCGCCTAAGCGGCCACCGGCGTCCTGGTCCAGCCCGGAGTCAGGCGGCGGGGATCAGTCCACGCGCGCCAGGTTCAGGTTCAACTGGGAACGCACCACATCTTCCAGCGCCGGCTTGGGATTCTTGCGGGCGTGTTCGATGCGGTCCAGGTATTCCTGGGTGATGTCGCCGGTGATGTAGTGACCGTCGAAGCAGGAGGCCTCGAATTGCTTCAGGGCCGGGTTGGCGTCGGAGATGGCGCGCTTCAGGGCTTCCACATCCTGGTACACCAGGGCGTCGGCGGTAATCTCGCGGCAAACTTCTTCGTCGCTGCGGCCGAAGGCGATCAGTTCGTCACGGGTCGGCATGTCGATGCCGTACACGTTGGGGAACTTCACCGGCGGCGCGGCCGACGCGAAGATCACGTTCTTGGCGCCCGACTCGCGGGCCATCTGCACGATTTCACGGCTGGTGGTGCCGCGCACGATGGAGTCATCCACCAGCAGCACGTTCTTGCCCTTGAATTCGCTGCCGATGGCGTTGAGCTTCTGGCGCACCGACTTCTTGCGCAGCGCCTGGCCCGGCATGATGAAGGTACGGCCGATGTAGCGGTTCTTGATGAAGCCTTCGCGGTACTCGATGCCCAGCTTCAACGCCAGTTCCATGGCCGCCGGACGCGAGGAATCGGGAATCGGCATGACCACGTCGATCTCGCCATGCTTGAACTGGCTGCGGATCTTGTCGGCCAGGAATTCGCCCATCTTGAGGCGGGTAGCATAGACCGACGCGCCATCGATGATGGAGTCCGGACGGGCCAGGTAGACGTATTCGAAGGCGCAGGGGTTCAGCGTCGGGTTCTCGGCGCATTGCTGGTTGTACAGCTTGCCGTCGTTGTCGATGAAGATCGCTTCACCCGGGTTGACGTCGCGCAGGAAGCGGAAGCCCATGCCTTCCAGGGCCACCGATTCGCTGGCCATCATGTATTCGATGCCCTTGTCGCTTTCGTTGAAGCCCAGGCACATCGGACGGATGCCGTACGGATCGCGGAAACCGAGCAAACCGTAACCGGCGATCTGCGCCACCACGGCGTAGGAGCCGCGCACGCGCTTGTGCACCATGGCCACGGCCTTGAAGAGCGCCGCCGGGTCCAGCGAGTAGCCGGTGGTGGCTTGCTGGATCTCGTGGGCCAGCACGTTCAACAGCACTTCGGTATCGGAATCGGTGTTGATGTGGCGGCGATCGTTCTTGAACATCTCGATCTTCAACTGTTCCGCATTGGTCAGGTTGCCGTTGTGCGCCAGGATGATGCCGAAGGGGGCATTGACGTAGAAGGGCTGCGCTTCTTCTTCCGAGGACGAGCTGCCTGCGGTCGGATAACGCACCTGGCCGATGCCGGTGTTGCCGGGCAGCGAGCGCATGTTGCGGGTACGGAAGACGTCGCGCACCAGGCCATTGGCCTTGTGCATCGAGAAACCGTTGCTGTGGTTGGTTGCGATCCCCGCCGCATCCTGGCCGCGGTGCTGCAGCAGCAGCAGCGCGTCATACAGCATCTGGTTGACGGGACTATGAGAGACGATACCGACGATGCCACACATGGTGGACTCCTAACGAAAAACGAAAACGAAAATGAACCACGACTGCCACGCCACTCCCGCGATCCGGTGGTCCCCGCCACGGGGCCGCCCATCCGCTCACACCGGAGTGGAAAAACTCACATGCTCGGCCAGCTTGCCCGGCAGGTAGGGCAGCACCGCTTCGGCGGCCTGCTCGACCCAGGGACTGAAGCGCGCCTGCTTCCAGAAATCCTGTTGCGGAATGGCCGTGGTACCGCACAGCAAGGCCACCGCCACCACCAGCAATACCCCGCGCGCCACGCCAAAAATGCTGCCCAGCGTGCGATCGAGGAAACCCAGGCCGGTCGCCTTGACCAGCTCGCCCAGCGTCTTGGCCACCAGCGCCATCAACAGGCGCGTGCCGATGAAGAGGGCAATGAAGGCCACGATCAAGCGCGTCAGTTCACCCGGCACCACATCCGGCAGCATCGTCGACAACGCCTCGCCATAGGTATTGGCCACCACCAGCGCGACAATCCAGCCGGCCAGGGACAACACCTCGCGCACCAGTCCGCGCAGGGTGCCGATGATCACCGAACAGGCCAGGATCAGCAGCACCAGGTAGTCAAATATCGTCACGATGACAACAATATGCGGCTATCTGTAGCCAAATTCAAGCAGGAACAATCGTGGCATTCAGGCCCAGCTTCTTGATTCGGCCGCCCATGCGTTCGGCTTCCTCGCGGCTGGCGAAGGGGCCCACGCGAATGCGCGTGCGCTCTCCTGCCTCGGTTGCGATCTTTTGCGTGTACGAATGGATGCCGGCAGCGCTGAGCTTGTTGCGCAATTCATTGACCTTGTCCTGGGTGGCCAGCGCAGCCACCTGGATGACGAACTTGCCGCCAGCGGCGGCCGGTTTCTTTTCCGCCGGGGCCGGGGCCGCAACGGCACTGGCCGGCTTGCCTTCCAGAATGGCCAGCGCACGCGCCGCATCGTCGTCGGCAGTGTGCGCAGGGGCCTTGGGCTTGGCAACTTCCTTCTTCGGCTCTTCCTTGTGCTCCGCCGCGGCCGGCTTCTTTTCCTCAAGCTTGGGCGCCGGTTTTTCAACCGGCTTTTCCACCGGCTTTTCAGTCGGCTTCTCTACCACCCTGGGCGCCACCGCGGCCACCGGCGGCGTCACCGGCTGGGCCGGGGCAGCCGGTGCGGCTGCAGCGGCGGGCTCAGGGGCGATGCTGGACGGCTCGACGATCTCTTCCTTCTGGTCCAGCGAGGCTTGCTTGGCGTCGCGGCCACCCGGCTGGGCCACGCCGGAAGCCGGCTGGTCCTTGGACGGGATCTGGATGGCGATATCGTCGTTGAGCGGCTTGGGCTCGGAATCGAGGATCATCGGCAACACGATCACCACCGCCAGTGCCAGCGCGACGGCGCCGATCAGGCGGCGACGGGCGCGTTTCTTTTCCGGCAACAGCGGATCGGCGGCGGCATCCTTGCCGGCCTTGCTGCGGCTGCTGCGTCCGGCACCAGCGGCGCCACTGGCCGCACTGCGGCTGCTACGGCTGCGGATGACGGAAGATTGCTCCTCGGAACGTGAACGGAAGGACCCTTGGTCAGCAGAAGAATCCTGCTTGTTTTTACGGAAAAACGAGAACAAGCCCATGCGGAGTCGTCTTGAATTGATCTGGAAATCGTGGAAAACCTGCCTGGCCACTCAGGTCCTGGCACCGCCTGGCAAGGGCGGCCGGCTCCGGAACGCGGGTTCGGGATCAGTGCAGACCGGGGCGGCGCGCCTGCATGACGCCGGCTACGGTCAGGAAGGACCCGAAAACCACAATTCTATCATTCTCCCCTGCTCTGCTTAATGCATTTGCATACGCCTCGGCCGGCGTAGTGAAGGTTTCTACGCTGCGTGCCGCGTCCCGCCTGAATTCCGGCTGCACGCCGGCCCCCAGCAGGGCTTCCTTGAGCTGTTGCGCGCTGGCCGCGCGCGGCAGCGGCAGATCGGTCACGCACCAGTGGTCGATCTTGTCCTTGAGGTGGCCGATGACGCCTTCGATGTCCTTGTCCAGCATCGAGCCGAACACCGCATAGGTGTAGGGGTGGAAGCCCATGTTGTCCAGGTTCTGCGCCAGCGTGGCGGCCGCATGCGGGTTGTGGGCCACGTCCAGGATCACCAGCGGCTGGCCCGGCAGCACCTGGAAGCGGCCAGGCAGTTCCACCGTGGCCAGGCCGGTGCGCACTTCCTGGGCACCCACCGGCAACACTTCGCGCAGGGCTTCCAGCGCGGCCAATGCGGCCGAGGCATTCAGGATCTGGTTGGCACCGCGCAGGCTGGGATAGGCCAGCGAATTGCGGCGCATGCCGCGTCCGCCATAGGCCCATTGCTGCTTGTCGCCTTGGTAGTTGAAGTCGCGGCCCATGAGCCACAGGTCGGCACCGATCTTCTCGGCGTGGGCGATGAGCGACTTGGGCGGCACCGGGTCGCCGCACACGGCCACCTTGCCGGGACGGAAAATGCCGGCCTTCTCGAATCCGATCTCTTCGCGGGTCTCGCCCAGGTATTCGGTATGGTCGATGTCGATGCTGGTGACGATGGCCACATCGGCATCGATCACGTTGACCGCATCCAGGCGGCCACCCAGGCCGACTTCCAGGATCACTACATCCTGCTTGGCATCGGCCAGCAGCTTCATGATGGCCAGGGTGGTGAATTCGAAATAGGTCAGCGAGATGTCGCCGCGCTGCGCTTCCACCGCCTCGAAGGCAGCAATCAGCTGGGCATCGCTGGCCATGTCGCCGGACAGGCGCGCGCGTTCATTGAAATGCAGGAAATGCGGCTTGATGTACAGGCCCACGCGATAACCGGCGCGCAGCAGGATGGATTCCAGCATGGCGCAGGTGGACCCCTTGCCATTGGTGCCAGCCACCATGATGACGGGGCAGTCGAAGCGGATGTCGAGCTTTTCCTTCACCGCCTGCACGCGGTCCAGGCCCATGTCGATCTGCTTGAAGTGGCGTTGTTCCAGCAGGGCCAGCCATTCGTTCAAGGTGGCGGGAGTCGGGGAGGCTTGGGAAGTCATGGCGCGTCTCGGTCGGTGAAGCTGCTGCTCGAAAAACGGATTACGGATTACGGAATACGGATCAGGGCTTGCGGATGTCGAAAAGACAAAGCCCGGATTTGCACTTCTGCAAATCCGGGCCTGAAGTATAGCGGCTAATCAGGAAACCGTTTCGGCGGACTGATTTTGCAGCAGGGCCAGCAGATGGGCGATTTCCTCGCGCATCTTGCGGCGGTCGACGATCATGTCGATGGCGCCCTTGGTGACCAGGAATTCAGCACGCTGGAAGCCTTCGGGCAGCTTCTCGCGCACCGTGTTCTCGATCACGCGCGGACCGGCAAAGCCGATCAGTGCCTTGGGTTCGGCCATCACCACGTCGCCCATGAAGGCGAAGGACGCCGAGACGCCGCCCATGGTCGGGTCGGTCAGCACGCTGATGAAGGGCAGCTTCTTTTCCGACAGCTTGGTCAGCATGGCGGTGGTCTTGGCCATCTGCATCAGCGACAGCAGGCCTTCCTGCATGCGCGCACCGCCCGTGGCGGTGATGCAGATGAAGGGAACCTTCTGTTCCAATGCGGCCTGGGCACCGCGCGCAAAGCGCTCGCCGACCACGGAGCCCATGGAACCGCCCATGAATTCGAACTCGAAGCAGGCCACCACGACCGGCAGGGTCATGATGGCGCCGCCCATGACCACCATGGCGTCGGTTTCGCCGGTGGATTCCATGGCGTCCTTGAGGCGATCAGGGTACTTCTTGCTGTCCTTGAACTTCAGGGTATCGACCGGCAGGGCTTCCTGGCCGATCTCATAGCGGCCGCCTTCGTCGAGCAGGGCATCGAGACGAGCGCGGGCGCGGATGCGCATGTGGTGGCTGCACTTGGGGCAGACATGCAGGTTCGATTCCAGGTCGGTACGGTACAGCACGGCCTCGCAGGAGGGGCACTTGACCCACAAACCTTCCGGGATGGCTTTGCGGCTGGTGGAGCCGCGTTGAATCTGGGGTGGCAATAACTTCTCGAGCCAGCTCATAGAGACCTCATAGATGTTTCCGGTGGCGCGCATTGTACCAGAGCCCACCGGCGGCGGACGTAAAGCACGGTCATGCTTTCCGGCAAGCAAGAAAATTCACGCTGCCCGGCTGCGCCGTATCAAAAAACAAAGCCCCCGGACGCTGCCGGAGGCTCCTCATTGCGCTCCCCTGCCCTGCCGGGCCCGGGACGCTGCCGCTCAGGCGTCCAGCGCCTGGCGGATGTCGGTGACGAAGGCTTGCACGGCTGCGCAGGCCTTGTCTTGCGGGGTGTTTTCCAGTTCGGCAATGATGCGGCTGCCGATCACGACCCCATCGGCCACGCTGCCGACGGTACGGGCGGTGGCGCCATCACGGATGCCGAAGCCCACCGCGATGGGCAGCTTCACGTGCTGGCGGATGGCGGCAATGCGCTCGGCCACTTCGGCCGTGTCGATATGGCCGGCGCCGGTGACGCCCTTCAACGAAACGTAATAGCAGAAGCCGCTGCTGACGGCCGCCACCTGGCGGATACGTTCTTCCGAGGAGGTCGGGGCCAGCAGGAAGATCGGGTCCATGCCCTTGGCCTGCATCTTTTGGGAGAATTCTTCACATTCCTCGGGCGGATAATCCACCACGATGGTGCCATCCACGCCCGCCTCGCTGGCTGCTGCGATGAAGGCATCCACGCCAAAGCGTTCGATGGGGTTGGCATAGCCCATCAGCACGATGGGGGTGTGGCTGTTTGTCTTGCGGAATTCGCGTACATAGCCCAGCACATCGTGGGTGCTGATGCCGAACTTCAGCGCGCGTTCGCAGGCGCGCTGGATCACCGGGCCTTCGGCCATCGGGTCTGAGAACGGCACGCCCAGTTCGAGGATGTCGACGCCGCCAGCCACCAGCGCATGCAGCAGCGGCACGGTCAGCTCGGGGGCCGGGTCACCGGCCGTAATGAAGGTAATGAGCGCCTTGCGCTTCTGCTCGGCCAGTTGGGAGAAGGTGGTCTGGATTCTGGACATGATGAAATGAATTGTTTTGTCGAAACCACCGGCCGGCCCCGCAGGACCGGCCGGCACGTGCGGGCCGGCCCCGGGATCAGGCCTGATGCTGCTGCACGGTATGCATGTCCTTGTCGCCACGGCCGGACAGGTTGACCAGCACGATCTGGTCGCGGGGCAGTGTGGCCGCCAGCTTGGCCGCATGGGCCAGGGCATGGCTGGACTCCAGCGCCGGGATGATGCCTTCGATGCGGCAGCAGTTATGGAAGGCTTCCAGCGCTTCTTCATCAGTGATGCAGGCGTAGCTGGCGCGAGCGCTGTCCTTCAGCCAGGCGTGTTCCGGACCCACGCCCGGATAATCCAGGCCGGCCGAGACCGAATGGGTCTCGATGATCTGGCCGTTGGCATCCTGCAGCAGGTAAGTGCGGTTGCCGTGCAGCACGCCGGGCGAGCCCAGGGTCAGCGAGGCCGAGTGACGGCCGGTGTCCAGGCCATCGCCGGCGGCTTCCACGCCGACCAGCTTGACGTCCGGATAGTCGATGTAGGGATAGAAGATACCCATGGCGTTGGAACCGCCACCGACGCAGGCCACCACGTAATCCGGCTGGCGCGAGGCGATTTCCGGCATCTGCTGGATGCATTCGTTGCCGATCACCGACTGGAAGTCGCGCACCATCATCGGATAGGGGTGCGGACCGGCGACGGTACCGATGATGTAGAAGGTGGTCTCGACGTTGGTGACCCAGTCGCGCATGGCTTCATTGAGCGCATCCTTCAAGGTCTTGGAGCCGGATTCCACCGGCACCACCTTGGCACCCAGCAGGTTCATGCGGTAGACGTTCTGCAGCTGGCGCTTCACGTCTTCGCTGCCCATGTAGACGATGCATTCCATGCCGAAACGCGCACAGATGGTGGCAGTGGCGACGCCGTGCTGGCCGGCGCCGGTCTCGGCGATGATGCGCTTCTTGCCCATGCGCTTGGCCAGCAAGGCCTGGCCGATCACGTTGTTGATCTTGTGGGCGCCAGTGTGGTTCAGGTCTTCGCGCTTGAAGTAGATCTGCGCGCCGCCGGCGATCTCGGACCAGCGCTTGGCGTGATACACCGGGCTGGGGCGGCCGACGAAATGCTTCAGTTCGGTGTGGAATTCGGCCAGGAACTGTTCATCGTGCTGATACTTCGCATACGCATCGCGCAGCTCGTTCAAGGCCAGGGTCAGCGTCTCGGAGACGAAGCTGCCGCCGTAGGGGCCGAAGTGGCCGCGGGCGTCGGGCAGGTTGTAATGGGTCGTCTGGTGCAGGGCGGCGGCGGGAATGGCTTGACGCTCGGCGAAACCGCCGAGGGGATTCAATTCTTTCATGATGTTCCTCTGAAACTCGTTGGGAGGTGTGCTACGCGGGGGTAGCATCGGCCAGACGCACGGCCTGGATGAAGGCCTCTATCCTGGCGGCATCCTTGATGCCCTTGGCGGCTTCGACGCCACTGCTGATGTCGACCGCGTAGGGGCGAACGCCGGCCACCGCCTCAGTGACGTTGTGTACGCTCAAGCCACCACTCAAAACGGCCCGAGGCGCGAGTTCTTTTGGAATGAGAGACCAATCGAAAACCTTTCCGCTGCCGCCATACTCCTCGACCAGGGTGTCGAGCAGCAGTCCGGTAAAAAACGGACTGGCAGAGCGATATGCCTGCTCGTATTCTAACAAATCCGCGGGCTGCGTCGAACTTCCTATTCTGGCCGCGCGTATGAAGGGTCTGACAACGGCCCGGGCGATGGCGGCGCACTGCTCGGGCGTCTCGTCGCCGTGGAACTGCAGCACCGTGAGCGGCGCCTCGGCCAGTACCTGCTGCACCTCTTCCAGGGTCGGATTGACGAACAGCCCGACGATGCTCACGAAAGGCGGCACCGCACGGGCCAGCTCGCCGGCACGCTGCGGCGTCACGTAGCGCGGGCTCTTGGGATAGAACACCAGGCCCAGCGCATCGGCGCCGGCGGCCACGGTGGCGCGGACATCCTCTTCACGGGTCAGGCCACAGATCTTGATGCGGGTACGAAAGCTCATGGAGATTGCCTCATGGGTGAAAACTTCTACTGGTCTTGCTCCTGACAGGCTTACAGCCAGGGCCAGGAACGCGCCTCCTGCGGCAGCGCCCAGCTATCCGGGTAGTCGACCCGCGCCAGGTACAGGCCGTCTGGCATGAAGGTCGGTGCGGCGCGGCTGCGGTCGCGCAGGGCCAGCACCTCCCCCATCCATTCCGGTCCCTGCTTGCCGCTGCCGACCACGATGAGCGAACCGACGATGTTGCGCACCATGTGGTGCAGGAAGGCATTGGCCTTGAGGGTGAAGACGATCATGTCGCCGTGGCGGCGCACGGCGATGCTTTCCATCTTGCGTACCGGCGACTTGGCCTGGCACTCCACGGCACGGAAGCTGGTGAAGTCATGTTCACCGATCAGGTGTTGCGCGGCGCGGTGCATGCGGTCCGCGTCCAGCGGGCGGAAGGTCCAGCCAGCCTTGCCGGACAACAGCGGAGAACGTACTGCGTGGTTGTAGAGCACGTAGTGATAGGTGCGGGCGATGGCCGAAAAACGTGCATGGAAGCCGAACTGCGCCAGGCTCTCGGCCCCTTCCCGCTCGGCCCCGTGCAACTCGGCCGCCTGGGCCGCGGCGCTGGCGCCGGCGATGGCCGCGTCATCCACCCAGGGCAGTTCGCAAGCCCAGCGCACCGCGATCGTGGGCGGCAAAAACGCATTGGTGCCACGTACCCAGGAAAAGCTGTCGCGGGCAATGGCCGTGTCGAAATGCACGACCTGCTCCAGCGCGTGCACACCCGAATCGGTACGGCCGGCGCAGGTGGTGGCAATCGGGGTCGTGCTGAAGCGCCGCAGGGCAGCTTCCAGCTGGTCCTGCACGGTCTGGCGGTGCGGCTGGGTCTGCCAGCCCTGCCAGCTGGCGCCGTCGTATTGCACGCCCAGCACCACACGGCGCAGGCCCTCGGACGGGGAAGAAAGTTCTGTCATGGATGTTCACTGCCTGCCGCCAGCGGCCGGGGTCCTGCGCAAGCCTGCAGAAAGCTTCATACAGCCCGCACACCACGGTCTGGCGGCACGATAAAAAACGAACGGGCAGCTCATGCGAGCTGCCCGCGAGATGAAGCTATTGTAATCGCTCCCAGGCCCGTAATCAGCCCAGGGCGGCGATCATGGCCTTGGCGCGTGCCACCTGGGCGTCGTTGCCGCCGCGCATCACTTCTTCCAGCAATTCGCGGGCACCTTCCTTGTCGCCAATTTCTTCATAGGCGGCGGCCAGGTCCAGCTTGGTGGTCATTTCCTGCTCGAAGGCCGATTCCTCGTCCTCTTCCAGGATGTTGGCCGCCGACGGGGCCGGGGTGTCTTCCGGCAGGCTCAGGTCGAGGTCGGCCAGGGCCGTGGCAGCCGGCGCATCCTCCAGGCTGTCCAGCAGCATCGAGGCCGAGGCCGCGCCGCTGGAGGCCGGCAGGATGGGCTCGTCGGCATCCGGCTTGGCGCCGTTTTCCAGATCCAGGTCGAAATCGATGTCGCGGCCCAGGTCCATGGCAGCGGCCGGTGCCGGATTGGCGTCCGGCTGTACCTCGGCGGCCTTGAAGTCGGACAGGTCGAATTCCATGCCCGGCGCTTCTTCCGGCTCAGGCTCCGGTTCGGCCGGTGTGCCGCCATACAGCGGATTGGTCGGATCGATGGACAGGCCCAGCGCCGCGGCCTTGACCCAGGCCTCGTTGAGGCCTCCGCTCAGGGCATGCAGGTTCAGCGCCACGCGATTGAAATTGTCCACGTCGCCGCGCTTGGCGTAGATCTCCAGCAACTTGGCGTGCAGGGCCTGGCGCTCGGGCTGCGTCTGCAGGGCCAGCTTGAGGATGTCCTCGGCCTGTTCGTCGCGGCCGTAGGCGATGTACATGTCGGCCTCGGCGATCGGATCGACCGGAGCCTCCTCCACCACTGCCGCCTCGACCGGGGCCGCAACGGGCTCCACGACCGGTTCGGCTTCGGGCTCCGGTTCAGGCTCGGCCACCGGGACGGCGGCCGCTACGACAGGTTCGGGGGAAGGGGCAGGCTCAGGCTCGCTGGCAGGTTCAGCCGGTCCGTCCTCGGACTTCTTCTTGCGGCGGCGCATGGCCAGCACGCCACCACCGGCGGCCAGCAGTGCCACCAGGACCCCTGCTCCGGCCAGGATGTAGGGGTTTTCCTTGATCTTGTCGACGAAACCGCCGGACTTGGCGGACTTGTCCGCCGGTGCGGCCGGGGTCGGTGCCGGGGTGGCCGGTGCAGCCACGGGGGCCGGCGCCGGTGCGGCAGCAGGCGCGGGCTTGTCCTCGGGCTTGGTCTCTGTCCCTTCGGCCGGCTTGTCGGCGCCGGGCGCGGCCATGGCAGGCGCTGCTGCCGGCTTGGCGGCCTCGGCCTCCTTCTGTTGCTGGGCGGTCAGCTCGGCGATGGTCTTGTTCTTCAGCTCCAGCAGTTTCTGGAGATTGTCGACGTTCTTTTCCAGGTCCTTGACGCGGTCATTGGCTTCGGCCAGGGCGCGTTCGCTGGCAGCCTTGTCTTCGGCAGCGGCGCCGGCATTGCCGGTCTTGCCACGGGCCTTGCTGGCGCGCGAGAGTTCCAGGCGGTCACGCGCCTCCTGGGTGCCGGAGCGCTCCTCCACCCGCGCCGTGATCTTGCCGCCGCCGCTCTGGCGGTTGCTGCCGGCCTTGCCGGCAGGCGCGTTGGCTACCTGGCCGGCGAGCTTGTTGCGATAGGCATTGAAGTCCTGGGCTTGCGCCACGACCATGCCGCGCGCTTCGTCACGGTCGACGGCCGCGGCCGACGGCTGATCCGGGATCGCCAGGATCTTGCCGGCGCGCAGGCGATTGATGTTGTTGCCCTGGAAGGCATCCGGATTGGCACGGTAAAGCGCAATCAGCATCTGGTCCAGCGACACATTGGCTTGCTGGTTGCGGGCAGCGATGCCAGCCAGGGTGTCGCCCTGCTTGACGCGGTAATCGCCGCTCTTGCCAGTGGCCGGGGCAGCCGCCGCAGCGACGGGCGCCGAAACGCTGCCCGAGGCGGCGGGCGCAGCCGGGGCGGCGGCCATGGCCTCCGGGCTGGCTGAGGCCGGGGTGTTTTCCGGCGCGGCTTGTTGGCGGCGAATCAGTTCTTCAGCCAGTGCGGACGGAGCGGGACGCTCCACGATGCTGGTAGCGGGCTCTTCACCGCTGACCGGAATCGGGGCGCTGGCGGGCGCCGCAGCGGCAGGTGCGGGAGCCGGTGCTGCCGGGGCAGGCTGTGCAGCAGGGGCGGCTGGCGCCGCCGCTGCGGCCGGTGCCGCCGTGGATGCTGCAGCCATTTCCGGCGCAGCGGTGGCGGCGGGAGCGGCCGGCGCAGCGCTGGCAGGCGCAGCGCTCGCAGGCGCATTGCCCGGCGTCAGCGGCGCAACCTGGGCATTGCGTGGGGTCTTGCTGTCCGGCGGGTCCAGCAGGAAGGTGTATTCACGCAGCTGGCGCGATTCGCCCGACCCCAGCTCCAGCAGCAGGTCAACGAAGGGATCGCTGACCGGCTGGGAAGAACTGATGCGGATGAAGTGACGTCCCTGGCGCTGTTCCAGCACGATGGACAAGGAACTGAGGACCGGGTTGTAGTCCATGTTGGCACGGCGGAACGCCTCTGCCGGCGCCAGGCGTGCCGTCAGCTTGCCAGCTTCGGCCGCAGCCACGGAGGTAACCTCGATCTCGGCCCGCAGCGGCTGTCCCAGTGCCGACAGCACGGTCAGCTTGCCCAGGGCGGCGGCTTGCGCCCCCAGCGGCAAGGCCATGGCCAGCGCCAAAGCGGCGCTGAGGGTCTTCATCTGGGATCGGGCAAGCTTCTTATTGGTATTTACAGGCATGTTTTGTTTGGCTTAGAGAAACGTTCCGCTTCAAACCCGTCACGCTGGCCTGGAACCCGGTGCTGGCCCGGGAATGCCGTACAACGCCGTGAATGGGGCAAGTGCCGCGCGGCCTCTGGAGCCGGCCCGCGCCACTCCGATCCTGGCTTGCTGTTGTCACGCCTCTTCTTGCAGGCCAGCGGACCGGAGCAGATCCATTTCATCAAATCCAGCAGGCGCTCAACGAGAGCGCTGCCACTTGTTGGCTTTCATGAAATAGATTGGCTTTTCAACTTATCATCAAGAACTTACACCCGCAAGTGTACTTACTTTCTCAAGATGAGAAAAACCCGCCAGCCTCCACAGGGGTGGAAGCTGGCGGGCTATTGTTGCAGACTGACAACGCGAAAGGCAAGCCTTATTCGCATTGCAGCATCGTCTGCGGCCTGCTGGCCGGGATCGCTCCCGGCCGGCGGCATCACTCCAGATTGCCCAGGATGATGCGCAGCATGCGGCGCAGCGGTTCGGCCGCGCCCCACAGCAGTTGGTCGCCGATGACGAAGGCGGAGAGGTATTCCGGACCCTGGTTCAGCTTGCGCACGCGGCCCACGCCGATTTCCAGGCCGCCGGTGATGGATGCCGGGGTCAGTTCCTTGACCGTGATTGCGCGGTCATTGGGTACCCACTTCACCCACGGGTTGCCGGCACGGATGATGGACTCGATCTCGGCCAAAGGCAGGTCGCGCTTCAACTTGATGGTCAGCGCCAGGCTGTGGCAGCGCATGGCGCCGATACGCACGCACAGGCCGTCCACCGGGATGATCTGCTCGTTGCCCAGGATCTTGTTGACTTCCGCCTGGCCCTTCCACTCTTCCTTGGACTGGCCGTTTTCCAGCTGGGCGTCGATCCAGGGGATCAGGCCGCCAGCCAGGGGCGCACCGAAGAATTCGGTCGGCACGTCTTCACGGATGGTCTTGGCGACCTTGCGGTCGATGTCCAGGATGGCCGAGGACGGGGTGGCCAGCTCTTCAGCCACGGCCGCGTTGATCACGCCCATGCCCTTGAGCAGCTCGCGCATGTGGTTGGCGCCGCCGCCGGAAGCGGCCTGGTAGGTCATGGAGCTGACCCACTCGACCAGGCCTTCCTTGAACAGGCCGCCCACGCCCATCAACAGGATGGAGTTGGTGCAGTTGCCGCCGATGTAGTTCTTCACGCCCTTGGCCAGCGCATCCTTGATGACGTTGTTATTGACCGGATCCAGCACGATCACGGCATCATCCTTCATGCGCAGCGAGGAAGCAGCGTCGATCCAGTAGCCATCCCAGCCAGCCGCGCGCAGCTTGGGGAAGATCTCATTGGTGTAGTCGCCGCCCTGTGCGGTGATGATGATGTCGCATTTCTTCAGCTCTTCAATGCTGTTGGCGTCTTTCAGGGTCGTTGCCGTTTTGGCAAACGACGGCGCCTTGCCGCCCGCATTCGAAGTCGAGAAAAACACCGGTTCGATGTGATCGAAATCACCTTCATCCTGCATGCGTTGCATCAGGACCGAACCCACCATTCCACGCCAGCCAACCAAACCAACCAGTTTCATCATCTTTCCCTATTTAGAACTTCCATGGTGAACAAATCAGATTGAACACATTTGCGCCGGACCATCCGGCATTTCAAGCGCCTGGCCGCACCGATAGGGGGCAGCCAGGCGACGTTGATCTCAGGCGAGGGCCTTGACCACAGCTTCACCCATCTGCTGGGTGTTGACCTTGGTGCAGCCTTCTTCATAAATATCGGCGGTGCGCAGACCTTGCGCAAGCACTTTCTTCACGGCGTTCTCGATGCGGTCGGCCTGCTCGGCACGGTTCAAGGAGAAGCGCAGCATCATCGCTGCCGACAGGATGGTCGCCAGCGGATTGGCGATGCCCTTACCGGCGATATCGGGTGCCGAACCGTGCGAAGGTTCATACAAGCCCTTGTTGTTGGCATCCAGCGAGGCCGAGGGCAGCATGCCGATCGAACCGGTCAGCATGGCCGCCGCGTCCGAGAGGATGTCGCCAAACATGTTGCCGGTGACGATGACGTCGAAGTTCTTCGGCGCCTTCACCAGCTGCATGGCGGCGTTGTCCACATACATGTGCGACAGCTCGACGTCCGGATATTCCTTGCCGACCTCGGTGACGATGTCCTTCCAGAACTGGAAGGTTTCCAGCACATTGGCCTTGTCCACGCTGCACAGGCGCTTGCCGCGCTTGGCGGCGGCCTGGAAGGCGACGTGGGCGATGCGGCGGATTTCCGGTTCCGAATAGCGCATGGTATCAAATCCTTCACGCGCGCCCTTGAAAGGACCATCGGGCGCTTCGCGCATGCCGCGCGGCTGGCCGAAATAGATGTCGCCGTTCAGTTCGCGCACGATCAGGATGTCCAGGTTGGCCACCAGCTCGGGCTTCAGGGAAGAAGCACCGGTCAGCTCCGGATAGCAGATCGCCGGACGGAAGTTGGCGAACAGCTGCAGGTGCTTGCGCAGGCCCAGGATGGCTTGCTCGGGACGCAGGGCGCGTTCCAGCTTGTCGTACTTCCAGTCGCCCACCGCACCGAAGAGAATGGCGTCGGCTTCCTTGGCCAGCTTCAGGGTGCCGTCCGGCAGCGGATGGCCGTGGGCTTCATAGCCGGCGCCGCCGACCGGGGCGGTTTCCATCTCGAACTTCTCGTCCAGGGCATTGAGCACGCGGACGGCTTCGTCGACGATTTCGGGACCGATGCCGTCACCCGGCAGGATAGCAATCTTCATGGCTTCTCTTTCTCAGTGTTTCCAGCGTTCTTGGAATAGTAACGACAAGGGCGGCCATCTGACCGCCCTTTGCTGTTGTCTCGACGATCCTCGTCAGATCGTGTTGCTCAGCCAGGGCTGTTCGTGCAGGTGTTTCTCTTCGTAGGCACGAATGGTGTCGGCTTTGCGTAGGGTCAGGCCAATGTCATCGAAACCGTTCAGCAGGCAGTACTTGCGGAATTCGCTGATGTCGAACGGATAGACTTCGCTGCCATTGGTGGTGCTGACGACCTGCTTTTCCAGGTCGATGACCAGGCGGTAACCCGGGAACGCCTTGACTTCATTGAACAGGTGATCGACCTGTTGTTCGGTCAGGACGATGGGCAGCAGGCCGTTCTTGTAGCAGTTGTTGAAGAAGATGTCGGCGAAGCTGGGCGCGATCACGGCGCGGAAACCGAACTGGTCCAGCGCCCAGGGCGCGTGTTCGCGCGAGGAGCCACAGCCGAAGTTCTTGCGCGACAGCAGGATGGACGCGCCCTGATAGCGCTCCTGGTTGAGCACGAAATCGGGGTTCACCGGACGCTTGCTGTTGTCCATGCCCGGCTCGCCATGGTCCAGGTAACGCCATTCGTCGAACAGGTTGGGGCCGAAGCCGCTGCGCTTGATCGACTTCAGGAATTGCTTGGGGATGATCGCATCGGTATCGACGTTGGCGCGATCCAGCGGCGCCACCAGTCCTTCATGCACGATAAATTTATTCATGAGCTTGACCTTGGGTCGGCGGGATGGCATCCCGCCTTCCTGATTTCTGTTCCAAAACTGCCGCTGCCAGGTGAATCTGCCTGCACCTTACAGCGAACGCACATCCACGAAGTGACCGGCGATGCCTGCTGCCGCGGCCATGGCCGGGCTGACCAGGTGGGTACGGCCGCCGGCGCCCTGGCGACCCTCGAAGTTGCGGTTCGAGGTCGAGGCGCAGCGCTCGCCCGGTTCCAGGCGGTCCGCATTCATGGCCAGGCACATGGAGCAGCCCGGTTCACGCCATTCGAAGCCGGCATCGCGGAAGATCTTGTCCAGGCCTTCACGTTCTGCCTGTTCCTTCACCAGGCCCGAACCCGGCACCACCATCGCCAGCTTGACGTTGGAGGCGCGGAATTTGCCACGCACCACCTTGGCGGCTTCGCGCAGGTCTTCGATGCGGGAATTGGTACAGGAACCGATGAAGACCTTGTCGATGCGGATGTCTTCAATGGGGGTGTTGGGCTTCAGGGCCATGTAGGCCAGGGCCTTTTCCATGCCGTCGCGCTTGGTCGGGTCCTTTTCCTTGTCGGGATCGGGAACGCGGGCGTCGACCGACACCACCATCTCGGGCGAGGTGCCCCAGGTGACTTGCGGCTTGATCTCAGCGGCGTTGAGCGTGACGACCAGGTCGAACTTGGCGCCCTGGTCCGAATGCAGGGTGCGCCAGTACGACACGGCGCGCTCCCAGTGCGGGCCGGAGGGCGAGAAGGGACGGCCCTTCAGGTATTCCAGGGTGACGTCGTCGAAGGCCACCATGCCGGCGCGGGCGCCAGCTTCGATGGCCATGTTGCAGACCGTCATGCGGCCTTCCATGGACAGCGAACGGATGGTCGAGCCCGCGAATTCGATGGCGTAGCCGGTGCCGCCTGCGGTACCGATCTTGCCGATCACGGCCAGCACGATGTCCTTGGCGGTGACGCCGGCCGGCAGCGCGCCGTCGACCTGCACCAGCATGGCCTTGGACTTGCGCGCCAGCAGGGTCTGCGTAGCCAGCACGTGCTCGACTTCGGAGGTGCCGATGCCATGGGCCAGCGCGGCAAACGCGCCGTGGGTGGAGGTGTGCGAATCGCCGCAGACCACCGTCATGCCCGGCAGCGTGGCGCCCTGCTCAGGGCCGATCACGTGCACGATGCCTTGACGCTTGTCGTTCATGCCGAAGTACGTCAGGCTGAATTCTTTAGCATTGCCGTCCAGCGTTTCGACCTGCAGGCGCGAGATCGGGTCGGCGATGCCTTGGGCGCGGTCGGTGGTGGGAACGTTGTGGTCCGCCACCATCAGGTTGGCCGAGTTCCGCCAGGGTTGGCGACCGGCTAGCTTGAGGCCTTCGAAGGCTTGCGGGCTGGTCACTTCATGGAGCAGGTGGCGGTCGATATACAGGATGGCGGTACCGTCATCTTCCGTATGAACGACGTGCGACTCCCAGAGTTTGTCGTAGAGCGTCTTGAGCATGTTGCAGTCCGGCGGAAACGAGAAAGGGATGCTGAACGGGAAAAATAGCATTTGATTATGCCATAAAGCGACAGGTCTGACCTCCCCGCCGTGTTTTCCGCCGCGTTGCAACAACAGAGAATAATGCTGCAAGGCAGCAGAAAAAGCGCAGAACCTGCGGCGCGCATGAAAAAACCGGCATTTCTTCCGGGCGGGAAGCAATGCCGGTTCGGTCTTCCCGAAGGCGCGCGGATCAGCGCTTGCGGGTCTGCTGGTACAGCGGCTCCACGCGCTGGGCGTAGACCGTCAGGTCGGCGATGCGCTCGCTGCTGGAGGGGTGGGTGGACATGAACTTCATCGGCTCATCGCCGCCCAGGCTGGCCATCTTCTGCCACAGCGTGACAGCGGCCTTGGGGTCATAGCCGCCGCGCGCGGCCAGTTCCACGCCGATGCGATCGGCTTCGGTCTCATTGGCGCGCGAGTTGGGCAAGCCCATCAGGCCCATGTACAGGTATTGGCCGCCCTGCTTGCCGACATCGCCCAGGCCCAGCAGCGCGGCGCCGATGGAAATGGCCGAATTGGCCACCACCTGCTGCGAAGCGCGCTCGCGGGCGTGCTCGCGCAGGGCATGGGCGATCTCGTGGCCCATCACGGCGGCCAGTTCATCATCGGTGATCTTGAGCTTGTCGATGAGGCCCGTATAGACCGCGATCTTGCCGCCGGGCATGCACCAGGCATTGGTTTCGTCGGAACTCAGCACGTTGACTTCCCAGTTCCACTTCAACGCATCCGGACGGAATACGCCGGTCTGCGGGATCAGGCGGTTGGCGATGGCGCGCACGCGCTGTGCCTGGGCGGCATTGCGATTGAGCAGTCCCTTGCTCTTGGCCTCGGCCAGTACCTGGGCGTATTCCTTGGCCGAGGACGCTTCCATTTCCGCCGAGGACACCAGCATCTGCTGCTTGCGGTCGATGCCGACGGCACCGCCTTGGGTGGTTTGGACGGTTTCGCAAGCCACCAGCCCCACCAGGGCTGCAGCCAGCAGACTGTTCTTGATGATAGGTTTGAGCACCATGCCCGCCTCCATTTGAGTAATTGATATTGATCCCGGGTCCGGTCTGCTGGCGTGCTTGCTGCCGCCAGTCAGCCGTGAGCCGCTTCGACCTGGCTCTTTGCAAATTGTTTCACACAAGAAAAAACCGGCGACCGCATGCGCGATGGCCGGCTTGCTGGCAGGGCTTGCCGGCCGCTCAGCGCAGGGCCGGCGTCTCCACCTTCACATCGCCGCATTGTGCGCGATGACGCAGGGCGTGATCCATCAGCACAAGGGCCAGCATGGCTTCGGCAATGGGGGTAGCGCGAATGCCCACGCAGGGATCGTGGCGGCCGAAGGTTTCCACCGAGATTGGCTCGCCGTTCTTGTCGATGGACGGGCGCGGCGTGCGGATGCTGGAGGTCGGCTTGATGGCGATGGACGCCGTGATGTCCTGCCCGGTCGAGATGCCGCCCAGGATGCCGCCGGCGTTGTTGCCGACGAAGCCTTCCGGGGTCAGCGCGTCGCCGTGCTCGGAGCCCTTCTGCGCCACCGCAGCGAAACCGGCGCCGATCTCCACGCCCTTGACCGCATTGATGCCCATGAGCGCGTAGGCGATCTCGGCATCGAGCTTGTCATACAGCGGCTCGCCCAAACCCACCGGCACGTTCTGCGCCACCACGTCGATGCGCGCGCCAATGGAATCGCCCTCCTTGCGCAGGGCATCCATGTAGTCTTCCAGGCGCCCGATGATGCTGGCGTTGGCGGCGAAGAAGGGGTTGGTGGGCACGTGTTCCCAGGACTCGAAGGGAATGGCGATCTCGCCCAGTTGGCTCATGCAGCCCTTGAAGGTGGTGCCGTATTTCTCGAACAGCCACTTCTTGGCGATGGCCGCCGCGCCCACTACCGGGGCGGTCAGGCGCGCCGAGGAACGGCCGCCGCCGCGCGGATCGCGGATGCCGTACTTGTGCCAGTAGGTGTAGTCGGCATGGCCGGGACGGAAGGTATCGAGGATGTTGCCGTAATCCTTGCTGCGCTGGTCCTGGTTGCGGATCAAGAGCGCAATCGGGGTGCCGGTGGTCTTGCCTTCGTAGACGCCGGAGAGGATCTCCACCGTATCCGGCTCCTGGCGCTGGGTCACGTGGCGCGAAGTGCCGGGACGGCGGCGGTCCAGTTCCGGCTGGATGTCGGCCTCGGACAGCGTCATGCCCGGGGGGCAGCCATCGATCACGCAGCCGATGGCCGGGCCGTGGGATTCGCCGAAGGTAGTGACGGTGAAGAGCGTGCCGAAGGTATTGCCGGACATGATGGAATTCGCGCAAAAATTGGGGGAAGCCGCGATTCTACCAGCCTCGGGGGCCGCCGACGAGCCGCGCCGGGCGGCGGGCTCGCCCCGGCCGCCTTATTTCCAGTCGCCGCGCAGCGCCCTGACCTGCTCCTGCAGCCCTTCCGGGCTGACCGCCTCGGGTGCGATCGGCTCGCCCACCGCCAGTTCCAGGCGCGAGAACAGCCCGCGCTTGAAGGTGCGCGCCACCGGGTTGCTGGGGTCGCGCGAGAACAGGCTGCCCCACAGCCCGCGCAAAGCCATGGGCAAGACCGGCACCGGGCTGCGGTCGATGATCTTCTGCACGCCGCCCTTGAAGGGATTCAATTCGCCATCGCGGGTCAGCTTGCCTTCCGGGAAGATGCACACCAGTTCACCTTCATGCAGGGCCTGGGCGATGTCGACGAAGGCTTTTTCGGTCAGCCAGGGGTCTTCCTTGACCGGTGCAATCGGGATGGCCCGCACGTTGCGGAACAGCCAGGACATCACCGGAATCCTGAAGATCTGGTGATCCATCACGAAGCGCACCGGGCGCGGGCTGGCGGCCATGATGGCAATCGCATCCACGTAGCTGACGTGATTGCACACCAGTACCGCCGGCCCTTCGTCAGGAATGGCCTGGCCGTTGATGATGCGCACCCGATAAAAGGTATGGATCAGGATCCAGGCCAGGAAGCGGATCAGGAATTCCGGTACCAGCGAGAAGATGTAGACCGCCACCACGCCATTCATGATGGCCGTGGCCAGGAAGATCTGCGGGATCGTCAGCCCGGCCTTGAGCAACACCATGGCCACCAGGGCCGAGACCACCATGAAGAGCGCATTCATGATGTTCATCCCGGCGATGGTGCGCGAGACGTGGGCCGGGTCGCAGCGGGTCTGGATGAGCGCAAACAGCGGCACGATGTACAAGCCGCCGAACAGGCCGATGCCCAGGCAATCGAACAGGATGCGCCAGCTGCCGCCCTGCGCCAGGAAGCCGCCCAGGTCCAGCATGGCCGTCGGCGTGACATAGGCCTGGCTGGCGAAATACAGCTCCAGCCCGAACACCGACAAACCGATCGAGCCGAAGGGCACCAGCCCGATTTCCACCTTGTGCCCGGAGAGCCGCTCGCATAGCAGCGAGCCGGCACCGATACCGACCGAGAACACCGCCAGCAGCAGCACGAAGACGCTGTGATCGCCAAGCAGGTAGTTCTTCGCATAGACGGGGAACTGCGCCAGCATGATGGCGCCGTAGAACCAGAACCAGGAATTGCCCAAGAGCGACAGGAACACCGGCCGGTTGCGGCGCGAATAGCCGAGGTTGCGCACGGTCTCGGTGAAGGGATTCCAGTTCACCTTCAACGCCGGCACCGGGGCCGGCGAGAGCGGAATGCGCAGGCTGGCCAGCCAGCCCAGCACGGCGATGCCGATGGTGATGCCGGCTACCAGGTGCAGGCCCCAGGGCTTGTGCACCACCAGCACCGCCCCCAGGATTTCCCCCAGCAGGATGCCGACGAAGGTGCCCATCTCGATCAAACCATTGCCGCCGACCAGTTCCTCACGCTTCAACTGCTGCGGCAGGTAGGCGTATTTCACCGGCCCGAACAGGGTGGAATGGATGCCCATGCCGATCACGGCGGCGATCAGCAGCCACAGGTGATGGGTCATCCAGCCGTAGGCGGCGATGGCCATGATGGCGATTTCCAGCAGCTTCACGAAGCGCGCCACCCTGCCCTTTTCCAGCTTGTCGGCCAGCTGGCCGGAGGTGGCCGAGAACAGGAAGAAGGGCAGGATGAACAAACCCGGAATGAGGTTGTTGAGCAGGCCCGGATCCATGTCCGTCCACGACAGGGCGTCATAGGTGAGGATGGTCAGCAGCGCCGTCTTGAATACGTTGTCGTTGAGGGCGCCCAGGAACTGGGTCCAGAAGAAGGGAGCGAAGCGCCGTTGGGAGAAAAGCTTGAACTGGCTGTTCTTTTGCATGGGCAGTCAGGTTGAGGGAGCAAGGGCGCAGCCTACGCTGTGCGGTTCAGGATTGGCAACAATACCAAAGGGCAAGAAAAGCGGGCAATAAAAGCGGGCAATAAAAAACCGCTCCATCAGGAACGGTCATGACGACGCCGCCTGCACCCGGCAGGCGGCTACCAGTTTGAACAAGCCAGACGTTCAGCTATTGCCTTCGCGCTCTTCTTCCTCGGCCGGCCAGTCGCGGATGTAGGCCTTGAGCATCTTGTTCTCGAAGCCCTGCGCATCCAGCACCGCCTTGGCCACGTCGTAGAAGGACATCACGCCCAGCACGGTACGGGCTTCCATCACCGGCACGTAGCGCGCGTGCTTTTCCAGCATGATGCGGCGCACTTCGTTCAAGTCGGTATCCGGGGTGACGGTGATGGGGGCATCGTTCATGTGCTTGCGCACGGTCGAACCACCCAGCTCGCCGCCGTTCTTGTGCAGCGTCAGCAGCACTTCACGGAAGGTCAGCATGCCGACCAGGTCGCCGTATTCCATGACGACCAGCGAGCCGATGTCTTTCTCGGCCATGGCGGCCACGGCCTCCTGAATCGGGGTATCCGGCGTGACGGTGAAGAGGATGTTGCCTTTGACCTTGAGGATTTCAGAGACTTTCATGATGTCGTCCTGGTTTGGTTATATGAAGCTGTTTTGACTGTAGGCGATGACGCCGGGAAAATCCAATTCATGGGGGCAACAGGATAACTGATCCTGGCTGCAGCCGCTGTAGATGCCCCCTGCACGCCTCCCTTTGCAGGAAGGAAATCACATGGTACGGGCAAGGGCGACATTTGGGCAACCCGCAAAGACGCTGCTGCGCAGTATTTCCATGCAGAATTTGCGTTTGATAGCTGAAGCTTGCTTCAGCACAAGGATTGCAAACGGGGGCTGCGCTGACTAACCTGAAGAGGTCAGGACTCTCCGGAGAAGACCATGGCCGCTATCCTGCCCGAACGCCATTACGCCAGTTTCAGCGAGTTCTATCCGACCTACCTGAGCGAGCACGCGCACCGGGTCAACCGGCAGCTACACTTCCTGGGGTCGACGCTGGCACTGTTGAGTCTCTTGCTGCTGCTGATCACGCACCAGTGGTGGTGGCTCGCAGTAGCCCTGTTCTGCGGCTATGGTTTTGCCTGGGCCGGGCACTTCATGGTGGAGAAGAACCAGCCAGCCACCTTCCGCCATCCGCTCTATTCCTTCATGGGCGATTGGGTGATGTACTGGCAAATGCTCACGGGGCAGGTCTCGTTTTAGAAACCTTCATATCGCGTCCAAAAACGCCTGAGCCACGCCATGCCGGCGGCGGCTCAGCGCTCCCACAGGCGCCGGCGCGCCTCCAGCGGCACGGCGACGTGCGGCATGGCTGCCACCGTCGCCGCGACGTCTTCCTCGGCGGCCCGGCCGGCCTGGCAGTACTGCTCCAGCGACTGCGCCAGCTCGGCGTCGATGGCCTGCTCTACCCGTGCCACCAGCGCTTCTTCCTCCCCGGCTTCGGCCAATACCGCAGGGTCGAACACGAACAGGCGATAGACCCGCGCCAGCTCGATGGTGCTGGGATTGGCCACCAGGGTCCAGCGGTCCATGTCATCGGTGATGCGGCGGTTCCAGCCGCGGCGGCTGCGGCTGCCGGTATCGGGCTTGACCGAGGCCACCCAGCCCTCTTCGCTCATGCGCGAGAGCAATTGCTGCAGTTCTCCCAGGCCCAGCTTGGTGGCGCGCCGCACCTCGTCCATGCTCACCACGGCCGATTCCACGCCCACGCGGGCCGCATGCAGGAATTTCAGGACCTTGACGGCATCGATGAATTCCGCGCCCGGCGAAGGCACGTGCCACCAGCGTTCATAGCGCACCACCGGCAGCGCTGCGGTGAGCAACGCCCCGAAGAGCGTGATCATCCACATCATGTAGATCCACACCAGGAAGATCGGCAGCACCGCCACCGTGCCATAGACCATGGTGTAGGTCGGGAACTGCAGGATGTAGGCCGCGAAGAGCCGCTTGGCGATTTCCAGCCCGATACCGGCCAGCAAGCCGCCGGCGGCCGCATCGCGCCAGTCCACGGTCTGGTTGGGCACGGTGCTGTAGAGCAGCGTGTAGGCCAGCGTGGAGAGCATCAGCGAGACCAGCGTATAAAAGCTCGCACCCAGCCACGGCAGGCTCTTGACCGCACCGCCAGTGGCGGTCGACAGATACGAGGTCACGCTGATGGAAACCCCGATCAAGAGCGGCCCCAGGGTGATGATGGCCCAGTACACCAGCACGCGCTGCACCAGCGGGCGGGACTTCTTGACGCGCCAGATCTGGTTGAACACGCTCTCGATGGTGGACATGGTCAGCACCGAGGTCAGGATCAAGAGCACCCCGCCCACGGCCGAGATGCGCGCCGATTTGGCGGCGAACTGGTTCAGGTAGCCGAGGATGGTGTTGGCCACGCCCTTGGGCATGAGGTTCTCGACGAAGTAGGCTTCCAGCGAGGCGCGGAAGGTCGAGAACAGCGGGAAGGCCGTAAACAGCGCCAGCGCGATGGTCAGCATCGGCACCAGCGAGAGGATGGTGGTGAAGGTCAGGCTGCCGGCCACTTGCGGCAGGCGGTCCTCGCGCAGTCGCCGGGCGGCGAAGCGCAACAGGTCGCTGAACTGCTCACGGGTCAGACCACGCATATGGGAGAAGGAAAAACGCAAAGAAGACATCCGTTCGACTTCATCAGGGACGCGCATCCCCGGATGCACCGTCCCCTCGGGGTTGAATCAGGCCGCCGCGCAGCAGGCAGGCCTGCAAGGCGCCAGACGGCAAGTTTGGCGATTATCGCCCAAGCGGGCAGCAAAATCCCGCAAAAACGCCGGGCAGACCCAAAGTTTCTGCTTCCTCTTGGGGCAGATGAAGAAAAAGCGGGGATGCATCGGCTTTTCCTGCTGTCTGGGCGCAAAAAAACGGAAATATAATAAGTCACATGACGACCTCTTCGACCGCCCCTTCCGTGCAGACCTCCTCCAACGCCACCATTCTGGTGCTCTACTATTCGCGCCATGGTGCCACCCGCAAGCTGGCCGAACTGATCGCCCAGGGCGTGGAAAGCGTGCCCGGCTGCGACGCCCGCCTGCGTACCGTACCGGCGGTCTCCACCGTGACCGAAGCGGTGGAACCGGACGTGCCAAGCTCGGGCGCCCCCTACGTGGAAGCCAGCGACCTGGCCGAATGCGACGGCCTGGCCCTGGGTTCGCCCACGCGCTTTGGCAACATGGCAGCGGCCATGAAGTATTTCTGGGATGGCACTTCGCCGCAGTGGCTCTCCGGCGCTCTGGCCGGCAAGCCGGCCTGCGTCTTCACCTCCACCGGCAGCCTGCATGGCGGCCAGGAATCGACGCTCTTGAGCATGATGCTGCCGCTGCTGCACCACGGCATGCTCATTGTGGGCCTGCCCTATTCGCATCCCGAACTGATGAACACCTCCAGCGGCGGCACGCCTTACGGTGCCAGCCATTGGGCGGGCGTCAACGGCAACCAGCCGCTGTCGGACGACTCGCGTACCCTGGCCATCGCGCTGGGCAAACGGCTGGCAGAAAACGCCATCAAATTACGGAGACCATCATGAACAGCAGTGCCCGCTACTTCTACCTCGGCGCCAGTTCCAGCCTGATCGCCCTGATCCTGCTGTGCCTGGCGTGGGAACTGGTGCTGGCGCCGCTGCGGCCGGGCGGTTCGTGGATGGTGTTGAAAGTGGTGCCGCTGCTGCTGCCCCTGCGCGGCGTGTTGAAGCGCGATGTCTATACGCTGCAATGGTCCTCCATGCTGATCCTGGTCTACCTGGCCGAAGGCCTGGTGCGCGCCACCAGCGACAGCGTCCATGCCTCGGTACTGCTGGCCTGGGCCGAAGTGGCGCTGACCACGCTGTATTTCGTCTGCGCGCTGGCGTATTTACATCCGTTCAAGAAGGCCGCCAAGGAAATCGCCCGCCAGGCCATCCAGAAGGCCTCCCAGTAAGCTTCTCCCCCTCCACTATGGCGCGCCGCCTCGCGTGGCGCGCCCTGCTTTCATGACCGACTTCCTCGCTGCCTGCCGCGCCGCCATCGGCGCCGCCCATGTCCTCACCGATGCCGCCGACACCGCCGGCTACCTGACCGACCAGCGCGGCCGCTACACCGGCCGTGCGCTGGCCGTATTACGCCCGGCCGATACGGCCGAAGTGGCGGCGCTGGTACAACTGTGCGCGCGCCATGGTATCCCGCTGGTGCCGCAAGGCGGCAACACCGGCCTGGTACTGGGCAGCGTGCCCGACCAGCAGGGCAATGCCGTGGTGCTCTCGCTGCGGCGCCTGAACCGTATCCGTGCGGTGGATCCGGTCAACAATACGATGACGGTGGAAGCCGGCTGCGTGCTGCAGCACCTGCAAGAGCAAGCCGCAGCAGTGGAGCGCCTGTTCCCGTTGTCGCTGGCGGCTGAAGGCAGCTGCACCATCGGCGGCAATCTCTCCACCAATGCAGGCGGCACCGGCGTGCTGCGCTATGGCAATACGCGCGAGCTGTGCCTGGGGCTGGAAGTGGTGACGGCCGAAGGCGAGATCATGAGCAGCATGAAGGGCTTGCGCAAGGACAATACCGGCTACGACCTGCGCGACCTCTTCATCGGGGCAGAAGGTACGCTGGGCATCATCACCGCTGCGGTAGTCAAACTGTTCCCGCAACCGCGCGCGCAACTGACAGCGCTGGTGGCGCTGCAGACCCCGGCGCAGGCGCTGCAACTGCTGCAGCAGGCGCAAGCGCGCTGTGGTTCGGCCTTGACCGGTTTCGAGCTGATGTCGGCGTTCTGCCTGCAGCTGGTCTGCAAGCATTTCCCCGAGCAGCGCCTGCCCTTCGCCCAGGCGCATCCGCAATACGTGCTGCTGGAACTGTCGGACAACGAATCTGAGGACCACGCCCGCACGATCTTTGAAACCTTGATCGGCGAGGCACTGGAACAGGGGCTGGCGGACGACGCCGTGATCGCCGCCTCGCTGGCCCAGTCCAAGGCCTTGTGGCGGCTGCGCGAAAGCATCTCGATGGCGCAGGCGCACGAGGGCAAGAACATCAAGCACGACATCTCGGTGCCGATCTCGCGCATCGCCGAATTCATGGACGTGACCGATAGCCTGGTGCAGCAGGCCGCACCGGGTTGCCGCATGGTCAGCTTCGGTCACCTGGGCGATGGCAACCTGCACTACAACGTCTCGCCGCCGGTGGGCGTGGCCGATGCCGACTTCCTGGCGCGCCAGGGCGACATCAACCGCGTGGTGCATGACAGCGTGGACCGCTTCGGCGGCTCGATCTCGGCCGAGCATGGATTGGGGGCATTGAAGCGCGAAGAGATCCTGCGCTACAAGTCCCCGGTGGAACTGCGTCTGATGCGCGCCATCAAGCAGGCGCTGGACCCGCAGCAGTTGATGAATCCGGGCAAGGTGCTGTGACGCCGCTTTGAAGCGCGATTCAACAAAAAGGGACGGACGCCAATACGAGCCGTCCGCCCCAACCTCCCCCTCAGGAGCCTGCCTGAAACGCTTACCTTGCTCGCGTTTCCCTATGTGGTGATCTTTGCATCAAGCGCGCTGCTCCAATCCAAGGAATAGCAGGCGATGCCACGGCCAATTTGTGGATTCAGGCCGCCGTCTTGTGCTGTGCGCCCTGCTTTTTCCCGCCCGGCTGCTCGCGCATGGTCTGCAGAAACAAGTCCGGCGCCATCGGCCGCCCCATCAGGTAGCCCTGCAGGGCGTCGCATCCCACCGCATGCAGGAACTGCTGCTGGCGCTCGGTTTCCACCCCTTCGGCCACGATGCGCAGGTTCAACGTGCGTCCCAGGGCCACGATGGCCGAGACGATGGCGGCATCCTCGGTGCCATCGCTCAGGTCGCGTACGAAACCGCGGTCGATCTTCAGTTCATTGGCTGGCAGGCGCTTGAGATACAGCAGGCTGGAGTAGCCGGTACCGAAATCGTCGATGGAAATCTCCACGCCCAGGTCGGCGATCTGCTGCAGCGTCTGCAGGCTCTGCTCGGTATTGCTCATGGCGGTCGATTCGGTGACCTCCAGGGTCAGGCAGGACGGCGGCAGCTGGTGTTTCTCCAGCGCAGCACGCACCACGTCCAGCAGGTGCGGATCGGCAAACTGTACCGGCGAGAGATTGACCGCGATCTTCCAGTCCGAATAGCCCAGGGTCAGCCACTCGTGCATCTGGCGGCAGGCCTCGTCCAGCACCCAGGCACCGATGGGGATGATCAGGCCGGAGCGCTCGGCCAGGCTGATGAATTCATCGGGCCCGACCAGCCCGCGCTGCGGATGCTGCCAGCGCAGCAGCGCCTCGGCACCCAGCACCGTGTCGTCCGAGAAGCTGAACTTGGGCTGATAGACCAGCCGGAATTGCTTGCGCTCCAGCGCCACCCGCAGGTCCTGCAGCCATTGCAGCTGATGATGCGCATTGGCATTCATGGACGGCTCGAAGAAGTTGTAGCCGTTGCGGCCGGCGCGCTTGGTGTGATACATGGCGGCGTCGGCATTGATGACCAGGTCGTGGCGGGTGGCGCCGTCATCCGGATAGATGGCGATACCGATGCTGGCCGAGACGCGCAACTCCTGCCCGGCCAGGCGGAACGGCAGGTTGACCGCCTCCACCAGCTTTTCGGCCACCGGCATGGCGTCTTCCGGGGAAACCAGGTCCACCAGGATCACGAATTCGTCGCCTCCCAGGCGTGCCACCGTGTCGTGCGCCCGCATGGCGCCCAACAGGCGCTGTGCGACCTCCACCAGCAGGCGGTCACCCACATGGTGGCCCAGCGAATCATTGATGGCCTTGAAACCATCCAGGTCCATGAACATCAGCGCGAAATGCCCCTGGTGACGGGAGGCCTTGTTGATGGCCTGGGTCAGGCGGTCTTCCAGCAGGGTGCGGTTGGGCAGCTTGGTGAGCTGGTCGTGCAGCACCATCTGGGTCAGTTCTTCATTGGCTTCGGCCAGCGACCGGGCCAGCTTGGCGGTACGCGACTCCAGCCGGGCATCCAGCACGGAAGTGAGCAAGGCGATGGTCAGCACCGCCAGCGTCACCACGATGATGAGGACCGCCAGCCAGCCCGTGCCCACGCCCTCACGCGCTGACAGGCAGATCGAGCCATTGGGGAAGGTCGCCGCCGCCATGCCGGTGTAGTGCATGCCGACGATGGCCACGCCCATCACCACCGAGGCGCCGGCGCGGGCGGCTTTCACGTGCGGCGTGTTCCTGCGCAGGCTGAAGGCGATCCACAGCGCCGCCGCCGAAGCCGCCACAGCAATCAGGATCGAGGCCAGGAACAGCACCAGGTCGTAATCGATACCCGGCTGCATGCGCATGGCCGCCATGCCGGTGTAATGCATGCCGGCAATGCCGGTGCCCATCAGCAAGGCACTGCCGAAGAGCCGGCGCAGCGGCAATTCGCTGCGCGTGACGATCCACAGCGCGAAGCCCGAGGTGGCCATGGCGATGAGCAGCGAGAGCGTGGTGATCCAGACGTCGTAGCCCAGTGCAATGGGCAGACGGAAAGCCAGCATGCCGATGAAATGCATCGACCAGATGCCCACCCCCATGGCCACCGCGCCGCCGGTCAGCCAGAAACGCGCTGCGCGTGACTGCAGGCGGCTGGTGGTGTTGATGCGCTCGGCCATGTCCAGCGCCGTGAAGGACGCGAGAATGGCAACCAGCAGGGAAACGACAACCAGCAGCTTGTCGTAGGAGGCAATGAGCATGGCAAAGACCAGTGCAATAAGAACGGCGAATTGAGCGAAGCTTGCAGGAAGGCTGGCTGGCCCGTGTTGTGGCGCATTGGCAAGTCCCGCCCCGGCAAACAACTTGGCAACATGGATCACTTGTCATCAAGCTTAGGTGGCGCGAGATTGTCACACAATCAGGGAATACCCGTTGTCATATTGATATTTATAATCGAAAAGCTGTACAAACCCCGAGTCAAATAGGCGGCACCTCATGGCCAAATGCATCCCCAAGACATCCTCCGGCAAAAATTGCCACGATCAAAGTCGTCCAATGGGCAGAAGATGTCGATGCGCTGGCAACTTTATGCTGCGCCGCTGATCTGTTCTGACGGCAGTGCAGGCATGACAGCCCGGCATGCGTACGGCGTCCTCCCTGGATGCCCTTCATCCGGCACTGCGTAGAACTGACTGCAAGACGACAACAAAACACAACAAATCGACAACAAGGAACCTATGCTGAGCTTATCCCAATTCCGCCTGCCCACGGAAAAAGATGGCCTGCCCGCGCGCCAGCGCCTGTCGCGCCGCGTGGCCCTGGCCCTGTGCGGTGTGGCTGCGCCGCTGTGGCTGGCCGCCCCGGCCCATGCCGGCATTTCGATGGTGCAGCCGCCCAAGCGCATGGACGCCACCAAGCCGCTGGAACTGACCCTGCTGGTGTCCGAAGACGAACAGGCCGAACGCACCTATCAGTTGCCCGCCACCTTGCTGGTGGCCGCCTCGGCCGACATGATCCCGCCGCAGCAGATCGCCCTGCAGCGCGTCGATGGCGAGGACAGCCTGACCCTGAAGCAAGGTGAATTCCGCAAGGTGCGCTATCGCGGCGAGCTGCCGCGCCGCCTGCGTGGCATGGTGCGCATCGAGCCGATCGGCATGGATGCGTCACCGGTGCTGGTGGCGGTGGTGCGCCCGGATCCGTCGCTGGGGCCCTTGCCGGAATCGCCCGACCTGATCAACACGCCGCTGGCCGACTCCAGCAGCAAGGTCGCCCCGGTGGCGCCCTCGGCCACGGTCTTTACGCCCGGCGCCAATGCCTCGCCCATCGACAGCGCACCGGCGGCCGAAGACATCCTCTCCAACAATCGCCGGCTCTCCTTCAATGAGCCGATGTATTTCACGGTGGGCCACAACAATGGCGACACCAATGCGCGCTTCCAGCTCAGTCTCAAGTTCCGCGTGTTCGTGCCGGACGATCCGCGTTCGCGCGGCCTGCTGGACAATCTCTACCTGGGCTACACCCAGTTCTCGCTGTGGGACCTGTCGGCGCCCTCGGCCCCCTTCCGCGATACCAGCTATCGTCCCAGCCTGTATTACTACCTGCCGGACGTGGGCATACAGAACCGCATCTTCAGCCGCATCGGCATCGCCACCGGCCTGGAGCACGAATCCAATGGCCGCGACGGCACCGCCTCGCGCAGCATCAATACCTATTTCATCGAGCCGACCTTCAACTTCGGCAACCTCAACGACTATCACTTCAAGGTCGCCCCCAAGGTCTATGCCTATCTCGGCCCCACCCGCGACAATCCGGACATCGGCGACTACCGCGGCCACATGGACCTGAAGCTGGCCTACGGCAAGCCCGACGGCGTGGAAGTGGCCACGATGCTGCGCAAGGGCAAGCTGGGCGGCAAGTACAGCGCCCAGACCCAGGTCACCTACCCGCTCTCGCGCCTGCTGCCGGGCACTGCCGGCTACCTGATGGCCAGCTACTTCTATGGCTATGGCGAGAGCCTGCTGACCTACAACCAGAAGGATCATCCGCAACTGCGCATCGGTTATGCGCTGTGGCGATGAGCGCTTGGCGCATCACATGAAGCAAAACGGGGATGCCCATGCATCCCCGTTTTCTTGAGTGCTGCCTGGAGAGCGGGACTCAGGCCACCGGCGTACGCATGGTCACGAACTCTTCGGCGGAGGTCGGATGGATGCCGATGGTGGTGTCGAATTGCGCCTTGGTGGCACCGCATTGCAGGGCCACTGCAAAGCCCTGGATGACTTCGCCGGCATCGCCGCCGACCATGTGCACGCCGAGCACCTTGTCGGTCTGCCCATCGACCACAAGCTTCATGAAGGTACGCTCGGTGTTGCGCGAGAGGCTGTTCTTGAGCGGCTTGAAGTCGGTTTTGAAGATTTTTACTTCACCATGGGTCTTGCGCGCCTGTTCTTCGGTCAGTCCCACGGTGCCCACATTGGGATGACTGAACACCGCTGTCGGAATGTTCTGGTAGGACATCACGCGCTCGCCCTTGCCGAACAGGCGCGCCACCACCACCATCGCTTCAGCCAGGGCCACGGGCGTGAGGGCCACACGATCGATCACGTCGCCCACGGCGTGAATCGAGGGCACGTTGCTCTCGAAATTCTCATCGACCACCACGGCGCCGTTTTCCTTCAAGGCGACACCGGCCTTCTCCAGCCCCAGGCCGCGCGTATTGGGCGTACGTCCGGTGGCAAACAGCACGCACTCGGCCGCCACGGTTTCACCATTGGTCAGGCGCACCTGCTTGACGCTGTCCTCGCCCGCATGCGGCGCTTCGATGGCGGCGATGCTGGCATCGAAGACCAGGCGGATGCCCTTCTTGGCCATTTCATCGGCCAGGTGGATGCCCAGGTCGGCATCCATGTTGCGCAACAGGCGCTCGCGGCGATAGACCAGCGTCACGTCGCTGCCCAGGCCATTGAGGATGGAAGCCAGTTCCACGGCGATGTAGCCGCCGCCCAGCACCACCGCGCGTTTCGGCAAGCCCTTGAGATGGAAGAAATCGTCCGAAGTGATCCCCAGCTCGCTGCCCGGGATCTGCGGCTTGTCGGGATGGCCGCCGGTGGCCACCAGGATGTGGCGAGCCGTGAAACGCTTGCCCTCCACACTCACGGTGTGCGCATCTTCCACCGTCGCAAAGCCGCGATGCAGGCTTACGTTGGCGCCATCGAGCAGGCGCTGGTAGATGCCGTTGAGGTGCGTGATCTCGCGGTCCTTGTTGGCGATCAGGGCCGACCAGTCGAAGGTGGGTGCGCTGTGCAGGGTCCAGCCGTAACCGGCGGCATCAGCGAAATCCTCGTGGAAATGAGCGCTGTAGGACATCAGCTTCTTGGGGATGCAGCCGACGTTGACGCAGGTGCCGCCCAGATCGCCCTTCTCGGCCAGCCCTACGCGGGCCCCGGCCTGGCCGGCGAAGCGCGCTGCGCGCACGCCGCCGGAACCGCCGCCGATGGTGAAGAGGTCGTAATCGTATTGGCTCATGGTTTCTCCAGAGAGTGGCCGCAGCCCCCTGGCTACGCCCATTGTTGGTCTTTCCGCCTTTGCGTTATGCGGGCGGAAGCGCGCTTTGCAAGTCCGTGCGGCGCCGGCCATCGAGCGCCCGCATCACCAGCAGCACCGGCGCCAGCCCCACCAGCACGATGGACAAGGCCGGCAAGGCCGCCTCGCCCAGGCGCTCGTCGCGCGCCAGGTTGTGTGCAATCACGGCCAGGGTATCGGTATCGAAGGGACGCAGCAGCAAGGTCGCCGGCAACTCCTTGACCACATCGACGAACACCATCAGCGCCGCCACCGCCAGCGAGCGCCACAACAGCGGCATGTGCAGGCGCCAGGCAATCACCGCGCGCGAACTGCCCAAAGTCCGCGCCGCTTCGTCGAGGCTGGCCGGAATGCGCGTGTAGCCGGACTCCACCGACTGCACCGCAACCGCCGTGAAGCGTACCAGATACGCGTAGATCACGCCCAGCGAGCTGGCCGTGAGCAGCACGCCCAGGCCCGCAGCCGGCCACAACGCCTGCAGCCAGGCCACCGGCAGCAGGATGCCGACCGCGATGACCGACCCGGGAATGGCATAGCCCATGCCGGCCAGGCGTGCGGTCAGGCGCAGCACCAGCCCCTGCAGGCGCGGCAGGTGCGCGCCGCGCAGCGCGAAGCACAGGCCCAGCGCCAGCACGATGGCCGCCAGCGCCGCCAGGCCGCCGAAGCGGAAACTGTTCCAGACCCAGCCAGCATAACGGGCCAGATCGAAGGCGGGCATGGCCGCATCGCTGCTGCCCCACTGCCCGGCCCACAACTGCAACAGGATCGCCACCGGCAGCACGAAACCCAGCACCACCGGCAAGCCGCACACCGCCCAAGCCGCCAGCGTCTGGGCGCCGGACAAGTGCGGCAGGCGCGCCTCGGCGCCCTCGCTGCCGCGCGCACCGCGTGTGGCCGCAAAGCGCATGCGGCCCTGCTCGCGCCGCTCCAGCCACAGCAGCACCGACACGAAGAGCAGCAGCAGCGAGGCGTACTGGGCGGCGGCGATGCGGTCATCCAGTACCACCCAGGCCTTGTAGATGCCGGTGGTGAAGGTGGTCAGGCCGAAGTAGGCCGAGACACCGTAATCGGCCAGCGTTTCCATGAGCGCCAGCGCCGCGCCGGCCGCCAGGGCCGGACGCGCCAGCGGCAAGGCTACGCGCCGGATGCGTTCGGACAGGGGCGTGCCCAGCATGCGGGCGGCCTCCATCAGGTGCATGCCGCGCTCGGAGAGTGCATTGCGCGCCAGCAGGTAGGCATAGGGATAGAGCGTGAAGACGAACATGCACACCGCCCCCGGCAGACCGCGCACATCCATGCGCCAGCCCGGGAACCAGCCGCGCAGCGTGCTCTGCACGGCGCCCGCGTATTGCAGGAAATCGGTATAGGCATAGGCCGACACATAGGCCGGCATGGCCATCGGCAACAGCAGCGCCCAGGACAGCCAGCGCCGTCCGCGAAACTCGAACAGGCTCACCGTCACCGCCGCCGCGCCACCGACGAGGACCACGCCCAGCGGCACCATCAGCGCCAGCCAGCCGGAGGTGGCCAGGTAGCCGGGCAATACGGTCTGCATCTGCTGGCGCAGGTTGTCGATGCCGGCCGCATCCAGCCCGAACCAGGCAGCGAGGATGCCGAAGAGCGGCAAGGCGATCAGGACAGCGAGCAAACCGATGATGTGCATAAACAGGAACGGCCCAATAAAGAATTGCCAGGGGAAGTCGGCGGTCCATGCGCTACACTGCGCACTCCGAGACAAACGCGAATTGTAACCATTTCATCGAGCCTGCCCATGTTTCTGGAAGTCGATCACGTCAGTATCCGTTATCCCCGCAGTGTGCAAGCGGCCGTCGATGCCGTCTCGCTGCGCCTGCAGCCGGGCGAGCTGGGGGCCCTGATCGGCCCCTCCGGCAGCGGCAAGACCAGCCTGCTGCGCGCCGTGGCCGGCCTGGAACCTGCGCAATCTGGCCGTATCCGGTTAGACGGAACATTGCTGGAAGGCGATGGCGTGCGCGTGCCGGCCGAGGCGCGGCGCATCGGGATGGTGTTCCAGGATTTCGCGCTGTTTCCGCATCTGGATGTGGCGGCCAATATCGGCTTTGGCTTGCGCGGCATGGTACGTGCGCAGCGGGAACAGATCGTCATGCAGATGCTGGCCCTGGTCGGCCTGCCCGAAGCGGGCAGCAAATTCCCGCACCAGCTATCCGGCGGCCAGCAGCAGCGCATTGCCCTGGCGCGCGCGCTGGCACCGCAGCCGCGCCTGCTGTTGCTGGACGAACCGTTTTCGAGCCTGGATGTGGAACTGCGCGAACGCCTGGCGCACGACGTGCGCGACATCCTCAAACGCACCGGCACCACCGCCCTCATGGTCACCCACGATCAGCTGGAAGCCTTTGCGGTGGCCGATGTGGTGGGGGTGATGCGGCACGGCAGATTGGAACAGTGGGATACGCCCTACGCGCTCTACCATCGTCCGGCCACCCGCTTTGCCGCGGATTTCATCGGACATGGGGTATTGCTGCGCGGCGAGGTGCAAGCGGCAGCGGATGCCGGGGTACAAGGCGAGATCAGCGTCCGGACCGCAGCAGGCCTGTTGCGCGGACTGCCGGTGGAAAGCGGACGCGATGCCAGCGCCGCGCAGGTCGATGTATTGCTGCGGGCCGACGACGTCATGCACGACGATGCGTCGCCCTTCAAGGCGCAGGTGGTGCGCAAATCATTCCGGGGCGCGGAATTCCTCTACACCCTGGCGCTGGAGAACGGCCAGCAACTGCTCTCGCTGGTGCCCTCGCATCACGATCATGCGGTCGGGGAATGGATAGGGATCAGCCTGGATGTGACGCATTTGGTGACGTTTCCAAACATGGAATCATCATTGGCAGCGGCACCTTCTGCAATGGCAGACACCGCCCCCGGGGCCACCGGCAAGCCGGGCTGATCGACCCCGGCCGCCCTCCCCAGCGCGTCCACCACCAGCCAGTCAAGCGCACGCCGCATCAGCCGCGCGCCTTCGACAGCACCACCAGCCAGCGGCGCAACAACAGGATTTCCACATGGCCGGGCTCGATGCCAGCACTGCATTCGATCACCGGATTGACCCGGTAACGGCGCACGTAGGTATCACGGCAGATGAAGATTTCGCGGCGACCCAGGCGGATGGCCAGCGAAGACGGGGTGGACGATGCAACAGCGAAGCGAGCGTCGGAAGCAAGATCAAAGTGGGTCATGGCAGCGATTCCTCTTCTTGTCGATAGGAGGCTTCACTTTAGCATAGTACTGTATGAATACACAGTACTTTTTATACAGTACTGTACACACCATGGCGAGCATACAACAGCCGCCGCCCCCCTGCCCTTCCGAGCCTGCTACGGCGTGGCGCTCAGGCCACACCGGCCGCCAGCCGGGCCCGCACGAAGCCGATATGCTCCCGCAGCACGTAGAACTGGTCGGCAAAGGCCAGCGGCATCTTCATGCGATTGACCGCCATCTCGATCTCGTCCAGGCGTTTGATCATCTCGGCCTGCTCCTCCGGCGACTCGCGCGAGAGCCCGCGTTCCAGCGCGATCAGCTCGCCATACCAGCGATAGATGCGCGAACGCACCCGCCAGCCATAGAGCATCGGCACCAGGCGGATGCCCGGAATCAGCAGCAGGATCACCGGCAGCACGATCACCACCGCGCGGTCCACCAGGCTGGCCATCCAGAACGGCAGGGTGCGGTAGAAGAAGGTTTTGCCGGACTTGTAGTAGCGCGCCGCATCGTCGCTGATCGGATATTCATGCTCCAGCGGGGCCGGGAATTCCCCGGCCTTCTGCATCACGTTGGCCTTGCCGTGGACCTCGCGGGCGGCGGCGATGAGCAGGTCCGAGAGCGCCGGATGCAGGTCCTCGCGCGCCACCAGTTCGGCCGTGGGGGCAATTAGCTGGGTATCGCGCGCCGGCAGGTTGTGCGCCAGGTCGAACACGCCCATGGGCATTTTGAGGGTATTGAGATAGCGGAAGCGCCGCACGTAGGCATCGGCCTGCGAAAAATCCAGCAGCCGGATGCCGGGCGCGCGCAAGAGCTTGCCCATGGTCGCCACCGAGACCGAATCCCCCATCAGGAAGGCTGCATCGATCTTGCCGCTGGTCAGCGCCTGCGAGGCCTCGTCGCCGCCGATGTTGAGCAGCTCGGTAGTACCGCCCGGCTCGACGCCATTGGCTTTCAAGAGCGTGGCGGCCAGCACGCTGGAGCCACTGCCCTGCCCGCCGATGGCAATGCGCTTGCCCGCCAGTTCCGACAACTGCCGCAGCGGGGGCGCTGGCCGCCCATCCTCGCGCGGCGGCGGCACGCGGTAATACACCGACACCGGCACATAGGAGATGCTGCCCAGCGACACCAGCGGGCCCAGGGATTCAGCCGGTACTGCGCCAGCCAGGCCACCCTGCACGAAACCGACGTCCACATTCTGGTCCGGGTCGGCCAGCCGCTTGAGGTTGTCCAGCGAGCCGCCGGTCTCGACGATGTCCAGCCGGATGCCGTCGCGCGCCAGCAGCGCCTTGTAACGTTCGGCCACGCGCCAGAAATTGCTGTCCTTGGGACCGGCGGCAATGGTGATGGACGAGGGCGGCGCCGGCCGGATCAGCCAGATCACCAGCCACGCGCCCACCAGGATCAGCAGGATGATGGGACCGAAGCTGACGGCGAGATCGCGCCACGAGATGGCCACGAAGCGCGCCCGGATGCGGGTGGCCGAGGGGGCGTAGGCGGAGAGTTTCTTGTCTTTGAGCATGCGCGCTATTCTAGCCGCGCATTGCGCCTTTGCATTGCCGCCCTTGTAACCCGATGTGACTCAGTAGGTTTTATAAGGCAGGAACTTGCCCGACAGCATCACGTTGACGCGATCGCCATTGGGGTCGGCCTGGCGCTGGATATCCATCTTGAAATCGATGGCGCTCATGATGCCGTCGCCGAACTCTTCGTGGATCAGCTCCTTGATGGTGCTGCCATAGACACTGACGATCTCGTACCAGCGATAGATCAGCGGATCGGTCGGCACCGGGGTCGGCAGCGAACCCTTGTAGGGCACGATCTGCAGCCACAGCGTTTCTTCGTCGGTCAGTTCGAAGAGCTCCTGTGCCACGGCGGCCTGCTTGGCGGTCAGGGTCATCTGGCCCAGCATGGCGGCGGTAGTCCACTCCTTGCTCTGGCCGATGCGCTCGGCGATCTGGGCCCAGGTCATCTTCTTGCTGACCTTGGCGGTGACGATCTTCTGGGTAACTTGGTTGCGGTCCATGCGCTCTCTCCTTGTGGTGGACGAAAAATGAAAACCGACGACACTTTGTAGTGCGCGTCATCGATCCTGACGAAACGATGCTGCAAAACGACGATATAAACTGACGAAATGGCAGGTCGCCCTGCCCCCGTCTTCAAGCGGCAGCCTGCTCCAGCCCCGGCATGACGATGCGGGTCGGCAGGCGCGCTGCGCCGCTGGCCTGCGCTGCCTGGATCTGGCGCGAACGATGCACCAGGAAATCGACCAGGTGATTGCGGATGCGATAGAACTGCGGATCGTGGTGCATGCCTTCGCGCGTGCGGTTCTTGGGCAGCGTATTGATGACCACCTCGGCGATGCAGGCCTGCGGACCGTTGGACATCAGGAAAATCTTGTCGGCCAGCAGGATTGCTTCATCGACGTCGTGGGTAATCATGAACACGGTCTGGTGGGTGGCCGCGCAGATCTTCAGCAACTCGTCCTGCACCACGCCACGGGTCAAGGCATCGAGCGCACCGAAGGGCTCATCCATCAACAGCATCTTGGGCTCGATGGAAAAGGCGCGCGCAATGCCCACGCGCTGCTTCATGCCACCCGACAGCTCCGAGGGCTTCTTGTGTTCAGCGCCCTTCAGTCCCACCATCTCGATGAATCGCCGTGCATGGTCCTCTGCCTTGGCGCGCGGCCAGTCCGGCCAGCGCGACCGCACCGCGAACACCACATTGCCCAGCACGCTGAACCAGGGCATGAGCGCATGGCTCTGGAACACCACGCCGCGATCCAGGCTCGGTCCCTTGACCTCGCGCCGGTCCATGATGACCACGCCCTCGCTGGCCGCCTCCAGCCCGGCCAGCACGTTGAGGATGGTGGTCTTGCCGCAGCCCGAGTGCCCGATCACGCAGACGAATTCGCCGCGATCGATACCGAAGGACACCTGCTCGAACACCGGCGGCGCGCCCGCTGCATAACGCTTGGCCAGGCCCTGCACGCTCAGGAAATTGTGGTCCATGCTGCTGCTCCCTTCATTCGACATAGGTGACCCACTTCTGCAGCCGCGCGAAGATCAGGTCCAGCACCATGCCGGTTACGCCGATGACCAGGATGGCGAAGATCACGCTGGTCAGCGACAGGTTGTTCCATTCATTCCAGACGAAGTAGCCGATGCCGGTTCCGCCCACCAGCATCTCGGCAGCCACGATCACCAGCCAGGCGATGCCCATGGAGATGCGCATGCCGGTCAGAATGGTGGGCGCTGCCGCCGGCAGGATCACCAGGAAGGCGCGCCGCAGCGGCGCCACCTCCAGCGTCTTGGCCACGTTCAACCAGTCGCGCCGCACCGAGGCCACGCCGAAGGCGGTGTTCATCAGCATCGGCCAGACCGAGCAGATGAAGATCACGAACACCCCCGACACCGAGGAATCCTTGATGGTGTAGAGCGCCAGCGGCATCCAGGCCAGCGGGGAAATAGGCTTCAGGATCTGGATGAAGGGATTGAGCGCACGCTGCATCAGCGGCGACATCCCCAGCAGGAAGCCCAGCGGCACCGCCACCACCGCCGCAATCGCAAACCCCAGCCCGACCCGGCCCAGCGAATAGGCCAGCTGGATGCCGATGCCCTTGTCATTGGGACCGTTGTCGTAGAAGGGATTGCTCAGTTCCTTGCGAATGGTCTCGCCCATCTGCGCCAGTCCGGGGAAGCCATCGCGCTTGGCCGCGCCGCTGCTCTTGCCCATCAGCTTGGCGTACTCATCCTGGGCGGCACTGGCGGCGCTCTCCTTGGGCAGCGTGGCCAGGTGCCACACCATCAGCAGGGCGGCCAGCAGCAGCAGGGAAATGAGCGCGGCGCGCCAGCCGAGATGCTGGGCCGGCATCACGCGCTCCTCTTGATGGCGAAGCTGTTCACGTAGGCGTCGGCCTTGTTGGCATCAAACTCCTTGCCCATGATGGAATACTTGCGGTAGGCCCCGTCCGGCACCGGCTGGCCCAGCTCCTTCATGTGCTTCTTGGCCTCGGTCACCAGCAGCACCTTTTCGGCGATGGCCTTGTAGTCGACGTCGCCCTTGATGTAGCCCCAGCGCTTCATCTGCGTGAGGATCCACACCCCCATCGAATCCCAGGGCACCGGATCGAAGTCGGCGCGGCCCGGCACGTTCTTGACGTTGCCCAGGCCATCGGCGAAGCGGCCGGTGAGCACCTGCTCCACCACCGTCTCCGGCTGGTTCAGGTAGGCCGGCGGCGAGATCACCTTGGCCACCAGCGAGCGGTTGGCCGGATCGCGTGCCATGGCCGCCGCAGTCAGCACGGCGCGGAACAGCGCCGCAAAGGTATTGGGATTCTGCTTGATGAACTCTTCGGAGGTGCCGAAGGCGCAGCAGGGGTGCCCGTCCCAGATCTCCTTGGAGAGGATATGAATGAAACCGACCTCGTCATAGACCGCACGCTGGTTGAACGGGTCCGGCCCGAGGAAGCCGTCGATGTTGCCTGCGCGCAGGTTGGCCACCATCTCCGGCGGGGGCGTGACGCGAATCTGCACATCGCGGTCCGGGTCCAGGCCGTGCTCGGCCAGGTAGTAGCGCAGCAGAAAATTGTGCATCGAGTATTCGAAGGGCACGGCAAACTTGAAGCCCTTCCATTGTTGGGGATCGCGCTTGTCCTTGTGCTTGGTATGCAGCGTGATGGCCTGGCCGTTGATGTTCTGGATGGTGGCCACGCGCATCTGCGTGGCATTGCTGCCCACGCCCATGGACATGGCAATGGGCATGGGTGACAGGAAGTGCGAGGCGTCGTGTTCCTTGTTGATCATCTTGTCGCGGATCAGCGCCCAGCCGGCCGTCTTGTTGAGCGACACGTTCAGGCCCTGCTTGCGATAGAAGCCCAGCGGATCGGCCATGATGAGCGGTGCGGCACAGGTGATGGCGATGAAGCCGATCTTGAGGTCCTTCTTTTCCAGCGCGCCATTCTTTTCCTGCGCCATGGCCTGCAGCGAGCCCAGCGGCAGCACGCTGGCAATGGCCGCGCGCGCCGCGTTCTTGCCCACCGCCCGCAGGAAATCACGGCGTTCGGCCACGCGCGGGAAGAGCGAACGCATCAGCGCTTCTTCCACCACGTCGTTGGTCAGGGTTTCCACATCGCGGCCGCGCTGCAGGCGCTGCTGCTCGGCCAGCACATCGGCCTCGTGCTGTTGCTGGCTGCCGTGGCGGCCGCAGGAACAGCCCTGCCCGGCGCGTTCGGCGTCATAGGTGTGGAACAGATTGGTCTCTGGTGCGTCCGGCATGATTCCCCCGTTTGGTGAGTGTCAGGTGAGTTGCTGCGTTCACTGTCACTACCTGCAAGGGATTTGCCAGCCCGCTGCAATACGTCATGGGCGCACGACATCTTGTAGTGCTGCCACTACAAGCAACGTCGATCACATCGTCAGAATGACGAAAACGCGCTGCAAAATGACGACAGCCGGAGAGAAATGCTCACACCGGCAGCAACTGGTGCCGCACGGCATACATGGCAATGCCCACGTCATTGGAAGCCCCGGTCTTCTCCAGGATACGGCTGCGATAGGTGCTCACCGTATTGGGGCTCAGCTCCAGCTGGTCGGCGATTTCCTTGACGCTGCGTCCGGCGGCGATGAGCTGGAAGACCTGGTATTCGCGGTGCGACAGGCTCTCATGCGCGGCCCGCTGCGGGGCCGTGGCGCGCTGGGCCAGGCCCGATGCCAGGGTCTCGGCCATCTGTGCGCTCACGTAGAGGCCGCCGCCAGCGGCCTTGCGGATGGCTTCCACCAGTTGCTCGGGGTCGGTGCTCTTGTTGAGATAACCCGCTGCGCCCAGCTTGTAGCAACGGGCCGCGTATTGTTTCTCGGGATAGGTAGACAGCATCAGTACCGGCAGGCGCGGCATCTCCTGCTTGATCTGGCGCAGCACGTCCAGCCCGTCCTGCTGGGGGATGGCGATGTCCAGCAGCACCAGGTCGATCGCCTCGACCCGCGCACTGTGCAGCACCTCCGGCCCGCTGGCGCATTCGGCGGCCACCTCGATGTCGGGCGTGTCGGCCAGGATCTGCTTCAAGCCCTCGCGCACGATGCGATGGTCGTCGCAGAGCAGGATGCGGATGTTGTCGCCGGGGCGGTTCATGGCAGCTCCCGGCTGGCGTGATGGGGCAGGCGCAGGCACACCAGCGTGCCCGGCCTGCCGTGCTCTGGTGCACACCGCGCACCAGCAATGCTCAGTGCGCCACCGAAGTGCAAGGCGCGCTCGCGCATGCCCATCACGCCATAGGACGTGGCCGCTTCCTGCGCGGCGTGGGGCGTGCCCACGCCATCGTCTTCCACTTCCATGCGCAGTTCTGCCGGGGTGAGGTGAACCGCGATGCGCACCTGCGTGGCCTGCGCGTGGCGCGCCACATTGGAGAGCATTTCCTGGAAGATGCGAAACGCCGCCGTGGCCTTGGCCCCATCCGGGACGAAGGCTTCCGGCGCGATATCGAACTCGACCTCGCAGGGCAATTCGGTGGCTTCGGAGAATTCCTGCACCTGCCATTCCAGGGCGGCAATCAGGCCCTGGTGATCGAGGATGCTGGGGCGCAGGTCGGTGATGATGCGTCCCACGTTGTCCACTGCGGTTTCGATCAGGCGGCTCATGACCTCGCACTTGCGCGCCACCGGATCGAGGTCGGTGACGCGCTTGGCCATCCAGTTCACATCCAGTTTCAGCGCCACCAGCAGGCTGCCCAGTTCGTCGTGGATTTCGCGGGCAATGCGGGTGCGTTCATCCTCGCGCACCGAATGCGCATGCGCCGACAACTGCCGCACCTGGCGCAGTGCAGCCGAGAGCTCGCGGGTGCGCTCGGCCACGCGCACTTCCAGTTCGGCCTTGGCTCGTTGCAACTGTTCCTCGGCCTGGCGCCGTTTGGAGATATCGCTGAACGCAATCACCGCCCCGCGCACCTGGCCGCCATCGATGATCTGGTAGGAAGAATATTCGGTCGCAAAGCAGCTGCCATCGGCGCGCCAGAACACTTCCTGGTCGACCCGGCAGGATTCGCCCTTGCGAAAGGCTTTCAGGATCGGGCATTCGGCCTCGGGGTAATGGCCGCCGTGTTCATGGCTGTGATGCACCAGTTCGTGCATGTTGTGGCCAAGCACGTCTGCCGGCGCATAGCCCAGCATGGCCGCCCCGGCGCGGTTGATGAAGGTGCAGCGCCCCTCCAGGTCGATACCGTAGATGCCCTCGCCGGTGGAGTCCAGCAGCAGGGCCAGCTTGTCGCGCAGCAGGCCGCCTGGCGGGGCCAGGGCGGCAGCAGCGGAAACGGGCAGGAAAGGATCGTGGCGCATGATCCTTTCCTGCCCGCAAGAGCCATGCCAGAACCAGCCCGGCGCGGCGCCGGACCTTACGGCATGTACTGGCCGCCGTTGACGTCGATGATCTGGCCGGTGACGTAGCCCGACATCTGGTCCGAGGCCAGGTAGAGGAAGGCGCCGCTGCATTCGTCGGGCTCGCCGATGCGGCCCATGGGGATGGTCTTGCGGAAGCCCTCCAATTGTTCCGGCGTAGTGAAGCGTTCCTGGAACGGCGTCATGATCACGCCCGGCGCCACTGCATTGACGCGGATCTTGTCGGCCAGCAATTCCTTGGCCATGCCGCGCGTGATGGTGCTGACGAAGCCTTTGGAAGCCGCATAGATGAGCGCACCGGGGCCGCCGCCATGGCGTGCTGCCACCGAGGTGACGTTGATGATGTTGCCGCCGCCCTGGCCGCGCATGACGGGAATGACCGCCCGCGTGAAGGCCACCACCGAGCGGGCGTTGATGTTGATGATCTCGTCGAAGAGTTCATCGGTGACCGTTTCCAGCGGGGCACGCTTGACCAGTGCGCCGGCGTTGTTGATGAGGACGTCGATGCGGCCCATCTGCTCCACGGCCTTGGTGACGGCGGCGTTGATGGCCGCCGTATCGCGCACATCCGCGCCGATGGTGACGGCCTTGCTGCCGGCGGCGCGCACTTCTGCGGCCACGGCCTCCGCCTCTTCCTTCGAGCTGTTGTAGTGGACCACCACGTGTGCGCCACGTGCTGCGAAGGCGCGCGCGGCGGCCGCGCCGATACCGGTGCTCGCACCGCTGATGAAAACGACTTTACCTGCCAGATCCAGCATGCTGTTCTCCTGCAATCGATTGATAAGGAAAGATCCTGCCTGTCCGGCTTGTAGAACGGAGTTCATCAACAGGCGGCCCTGCGCGCCTTGCCGGTATCGCTTCTTGTGAGGGGCACCGCGGCCATGCTGCGGCTGTGCTGCCACGCCGCCGTTGTGGAATGCTGCGGGACCAGCCCGGCAGCAACGGCGACGCTTCTTGCGTCAGATCGTACTTGTTGACTCAGTCGTGGACCGATTCGTTCTGGCTGCGTCCGGCGCTGCGATAGGCATCGCGCACCCTCAGCAGGTGATTGCGCATGGCCTCGGAGGCCTGGTGCGGATTGCGTGCCTTCAAGGCATCCAGGATGTCGCGGTGGTCCTGCAGGCTGCGTTCCAGCGTGGAGGGAATGCGCGAGGTGATGGAGCGGCTCTTCTTGCCCAGCATGTAGAGACTGCCGGCGACGCTTTGCAGGAAGGGATTGTTGCAAGCCTCGATGATGGCCTCGTGAAACTCCACATCCGCTGCCGAGAAGGCCGCCGGGTCCGACAGCAGCCGTGCCTCATCGTCGACATTGCGCGCCAGGCGCGCCAGTTCGGCGTCCTCGATATGGGTGGCAGCCAGTGCGGCCACGCCGGTCTCGATGATGAGACGGGCATCGAACAGCGCCTCCAGCGTGCCGGGGTTGAGATCGATGATCATCTCCAGCGGCTCCAGCAGCTCGCGTGTTTCCAGCGAGCTGACAAAGGTGCCCTCACCCTGGCGGATGCGCAGCAGGCCCAGCAGGGCCAGCCCGCGGATGGCCTCGCGCACGGCAGGACGGCCCACGCCCAGCATGGCCGCCAGTTCGCGCTCGGGCGGCAGCTGCTGGTCGGGTTTCAGCAGGCCGCTACGGATCATGGTCAGCAGCCGCTGGGCTACCTGCTCGGAAATGGATTTCTGGACGATGGGGTCGAAGGACATGCTCTCTGGATATCTGCCTGTAGGGTGAATCGCTGCCGTCGCGGCAGTGCCGGCCTGGCCCGCCAGCCCGGCGACTGCGGGCGACAAAAGGTAAGACCAATCGGGGGTGAGGATAGGTATGGGGGAGGATTGTGTCAAGCGGCGGGAAAATTGGTGCGGTGCGCAAGAATAATCAGGGACGGCCGCGTTTCCTGCTGGAGACTCTGGCCGCAGGATCTTTTGCAGCCCGATCAACAGGAGCAGATCGGAGAACCGTCGTCCGCAAGGAGATTGTTCCTTTTCGTTCGTCGATCATGTCCTGCACGCCGGACATGAGCTCATCAAATAGTCGGCGGCGGGGACGATTTCTTTTTACCATCGGCGGACGATACAGAAAGTTGGGATTAGATCCTATCGTCCTGAAGTGCGGCGTGGGTCGCGCATTGCGCACGTGGATGCATCACACATGAATACCGCAGCGCTCGCGCATCTGGTAGCCTAGCCGCGATTTCCAACGCCAAGTCTGCCCAACCCACCGCCGAGCACTCATGAACCTGCGTTTCGTCGAGGCCTTCCACTGGGCCGCCTCGCTCAAGAGCATCACCCGCGCCGCTGAAAAACTCCACATCACGCAATCGACCATGTCCAGCCGCATCGCCTCGCTGGAAGAAGAGCTGGGTGTAGTCCTGCTGGACCGCCGCGAGAAACAGTTTCGCCTCACCGTGGCCGGCCAGCGCTTCCAGCGGCTGGCGGTGAAACTGCTCGACATGCAGCGCCAGATCCGCCAGGAGCTTGGCGGCAACAGCGCCGGCCCGCTGCTGCTGCGCATCGGCAGCATCGAATCGGTAGTACACAGCTGGCTCCCTGCCTGGCTGCAGGAAATCCGCAGCCGCTATCCCGATTTCGCGCTGGAACTCACGGTGGAAACCTCGCCGGTACTGACCGAGCAGATCCGGCGCGGCGCCCAGGACCTGGTCTTTACCTCGACCGTAGGCAGCGACACGGCCGTGCGCTCGCGGCTGATGACGCCGATGGAAATGGTCTTCGTGGGCCATCGCGAACGCTTCGGCACCCGTTCTCACACGCTGGACGAACTCGCCGCGCACGACCTCATCACCTTTCAGCGTGGCTCGCAGCCGCACCAGGGATTGCTGCAGCTGTGCCAGGAATGGGGCGTGATCGAACCGCGCGTGCATGCCATCTCTTCCATCTCCGCCATGGTGCAGCTGGTCGAAGGCGGCTTCGGTGTGGCCACCCTGCCGCGCGCCTCGGTGCGCGAACTCACGCGCCGGCTTCCCTTGCGCATCCTGCGTTGCGAGGCCACGCTCCCGCCCTTGCAGATCCACGCCAGCTATCGCGAAGACCCCAGCTCCAGCCTGGCCGAACTGGTCCTCGATTCGGCATTGGAGCATGCACGCCGCACCCAAGGCAAAGGCCGCGCCACCGAAAAATGAGCCACTGGCACGGAAATCGCTATAGTGAAATTTCCGTTGTCCTCATCGAAAAAATCGATAACAAAAGATATAAATTTTTTGTTGGACGCTGTCCCGGCACGCTCCTAACATCGGCTCCATTCCAAGAAGGAGACCGCCATGCCAGAGACTGCTACCGCCTTGTCCGCCGTACCGATTCCTCCCGCTGCAGCGCCTGCGCTGTCGGCTGCCTCCAGCGCACTCGACGTGCGGCTGGCCGCCCGCAGCGGCGCGTTCACCGGCCACACCAGCGGGGTGGCCAGTGCCCATGTGCAGGTCAACCTGGCGATCCTGCCGGCGGCCCTGGCCGATGATTTTCTCGCCTTCTGCGAACGCAATCCCATTCCCTGTCCCTTGCTGGCCGTCTCCAAGCCGGGCTCGCCCGCCCTGCCCGCGCTGGGCCTGGACCTGGACGTGCGCAGCGACGTGCCGCGCTATCACCTGTGGCGCTACGGTGAACGCGTGGCTGAAGTGAACGACCTGCGCGCGGTGTGGCGCGACGACCTGGTGACCTTTGCACTGGGCTGTTCCTTCTCTTTCGAACATGCGCTGCTGGCCGCCGGTATTCCGCTGCGCCATGTGAGCGAGGGCCGCAACGTGGCCATGTACCGCACCAATATTCCGACGCAGCCGGTGGGCGTGTTCCAGGGACCGACGGTGGTGTCGATGCGGCCGCTCAAGGCCGCCGACGCCATCCGCGCCATCCAGATCACCGCACGCACACCGCAGGTGCATGGCGCACCAATCCACATCGGCGACCCGGCCCTGATCGGCATTGCCGATATCCACCAGCCCGACTATGGCGAAGCGGTGGACATCCACGCCGATGAGCTGCCGGTGTTCTGGGCCTGCGGCGTCACGCCGCAAGCCGCCATCGTCGCCGCCCGGCCCGAATTCTGCATCACCCATGCACCCGGCTACATGCTGGTAACCGACAAGCTCAACAGCGAACTGCTGCTCGACGCGCAGGCCTAGCGCCTGCTGCCGCTCTACCGTTTTTTCATCGATGGCTGCATGCTTGCTGCACACGGCCAGCGATGCCGCACGTCAGTGATTTACATACATTCATTACGGGGATCATCATGTGGCTGCAAGAGACAACGACATCCGAGCGACGCACGCTCACCGCAACCTTCACCGGCTATGCGGTGGATGGTTTTGATTACATGATCTACACCTTCCTCATCCCCACGCTCCTGGCCGCGTGGAGCATGAGCAAGGCCGAAGCCGGCTACATCGCCACCGGTGCCCTGCTGACCTCGGCCATCGGCGGCTGGGCTGCAGGCGTGCTGGCCGACCGCTACGGGCGGGTGCGCGTGCTGCAATGGACGGTGCTGTGGTTTGCGCTCTTCACCTTCCTCTCGGGCTTCACCACGTCCTTCGGCGAACTGTTCTTTACCCGTGCGATGCAGGGCTTCGGCATGGGTGGCGAATGGGCTGTCGGCTCGGTGCTGATCGCCGAGACCATCTCGGCCCGCCATCGCGGCAAGGCCTCGGGCCTGGTGCAGAGCAGCTGGGCGGTGGGCTGGGCGGCGTCGGCGCTGGCGTTCTGGGGCGTCTATGCGGTGCTGCCGCCGGAGACGGCGTGGAAGGTATTGTTCTGGATCGGCGTGCTGCCGGCCCTGCTGACGCTCTACATCCGCCGCGCCATCAGCGAACCGGAGGTCTTCCTGGCGACCCAGGCCCGGCTGCGCGAGAGCGGCCAGCGCGGCAACTTCCTGCGCATCTTCCATCGCGACCTGCTGCGCACGACGCTGCTGGCCAGCCTCCTGGCCACCGGCATGCAGGGTGCGTATTACTCGGTGACGACCTGGCTGCCCACCTTCCTGAAGACCGAACGCCACCTGTCGGTGCTGGGCACCAGTACCTATCTGCTGGTGCTGATCGGCGGCTCCTTCTGTGGCTACCTGACCTCGGCCTGGCTGTCGGACACCATCGGCCGCCGCCGCTGTTTCATGCTGTTCGCGGCCATGGGGATCGTGCTGGTGCTGAGCTATACGCAGCTCATCTTTACCGATGCATGGATGCTGGCGCTGGGCTTTGTGCTGGGGTTTTTCCTGTCGGGGATTTTCTCGGGGATGGGGGCTTACCTGTCTGAACTGTTTCCCAGCGATGTGCGCGGTTCGGGACAAGGCTTCTGCTACAACTTCGGGCGTGCGGTCGGGGCGATCTGTCCTGCGCTGGTCGGATATCTCAGCAACAGCCTGCCGCTGGGGCAGACCATCGGGTGGATTGCTGCCGGGTGTTATGGGCTGGTGATCGTGGCTTGCCTGATCCTGCCGGAGACCCGGGGCAAGGAGCTGGAGGCGGTGGTCGCGGCGTAGTGAAGGAAGGGGCGATGCCTGCCCCACCGATGCGCCCTATTGGCTGGTGCCGCCAGCGTCATGGGAAGCATCGATCAAGACATCCCAAGGCGGCGGCGAGGCGAAGACCTCGTCCAGCAGCCCCAGGAAGGCCTTCACATTGGGACTTGAACGCCGGCTCTCCGGCCACAGCGCAGTCATGTTGGAGCGCTTGACGGCAAAGGCCGTCAGCACCGGCACCAGTTCTCCCCGCCGCACATGGGTGGCCGCCAGGTAAGTCGGCATGAGTGCGATGCCGCCGCCGGCAATCACAATGGACGCCACTACATCGCTGACATCGGCCACGATCCCAGCCTCGGGGGTGAGCTCCACGATCTCGCCGTCCATCGCGAAGGGCCAGCGCAACGCCTGGCCAGTACTCTGGAAACGGAAATTGACGCAGTCATGCTGGTCCAGTTCTTCAGGGCGGGTGGGCGTCCCGCGCCGGGCCAGATAGCCGGGTGCGGCAAAGGCACAGATGCGGTGCGGCGCCAGGTGCCGGGAAATCAGGCGCGAATCAGGAATGTCTCCCACCCGGATCGCCACGTCGATCCCCTCCGCAATCATGTCGGCCATCTGGTCCCGGATGCGCAAATCGACCACCAGCCCCGGATGGCGTGCCCGCAAACGCACCAGGGCCGGGCCCAGCAAATGGACGCCGATCGGATAGGGTGCCGCCACCCGGATCACCCCGGACGGCGCATTGCGCGCCGAAATGGCCGCCTGCTGGATTTCCTCGGCTTCGTGCAGCAAGCGCAGCGCCCGGGCGTAAAGCGCCTCCCCTTCATGCGTGAGCCGCAATGAGCGGGTCGTACGGATGAACAGCACCAGGCCCAGCTGCTGTTCCAGCCGGGCAATGCTTTTGCTGACGGCAGAGGGCGAAATCCCCATTTCGCGCGCCGCCGCCGAATAGCTTCCCAAGCTGGCCGCACGGGCAAAGGCAATCAGACCGGTCAGGCGGTCCAGGCTTATTTGTTCCATAGTGGCACTTATATTATGCCAATTGACCACCTTATGGAACAGATTGTCGCTCCCTAGAATGCGATTACGCACTTGCGTGAACCCACTTACTTCTCAGGAGCACACCATGAACACCCTCAACAAGGCAGCCGAGTTTCTCGTCAACAAATCCCTCTCGGGCAAGACCGTACTGATTTTCGGCGGCACCTCCGGCATCGGTCTGGCCACGGCGCTGCAGGCCAAGGAAGCAGGCGCCGATGTCATCGTCGTCGGTTCCGATCCCGAACGCGCTGAACGTACCGGCAACGAATACGGCCTGGCATGGCGCGCGGCGGACATCACCAACCGCGCGGCCGTCGAGGCTGCCTTGAAGGACATCGGCCACGTTGACCACCTGGTGCTCATGGCCGGCTCCTTCGTGGCCGGCAAGATTTTGGAAGCCGATACCGGCTACCTGCGCCGCGCCTTCGATGAACGGATCTGGGCGGCCATCGACGTCATCCGCACGCTCCACCCGCAGCTCGATGCCCATGCCTCCATCACCTTCATCTCCGGCGTGCTGGCCGATCGTCCCAATGCCTGGGGCACTGCCGTACTGGCCGCCGCCTCTGCCGCGATGGAAGCGCTGGCCCGCGGCCTGGTGCTGGAACTGGCACCGCGCCGCTTCAACACCCTCTCGCCGGGCACGACCGACACCCCGCTGCTGGGACGCACGCTGGGCAGTGCACGCGATGCCTACGTGGCCGACCTGAGCGCCAAACTGCCGCTCAATCAGATCGTCTCCACGCAACAGGCTGCCGCCGCCGTCATGTTCCTCATCCAGAACGACTTCATGAATGGCGAAACCCTGCACATCGATGGCGGCCAGCGCCTGGTGTAACTCCGGCCGACCGACCCCACAACAACGACAGGTGATCTCATGACGTCCCTCTTCGACCCCATCCAACTCGGTGCCATCGCCGCCCCCAATCGCATGCTGATGGCGCCGATGACGCGCGCACGCGGTACCCGCGAGCATCTCCCCACGCCAATGATGGCGACCTATTACGCCCAGCGCGCCTCTGCCGGGCTGATCATCAGCGAAGCCATCGGTGTCTCCCAGGCCGGATTGGGCTGGCCTTACGCCACCGGCCTCTGGAACCGGGAACAGATTGCCGGGTGGCGCCGCGTGACGGAAGCCGTGCACGCCGCCGGCGGGCGCATCATCGCGCAGCTCTGGCACATGGGACGCGTGGTGCATCCCCTCATGGGCGGCCAGACCCCGGTCTCGGCCTCCGCAACGACCGCGCCGGGGCAGGCCTATACCTACGACGGACAGCAGGCGCAAGTGCAGGCGCGCGCATTGCGCACCGATGAGATCGCCGGTGTGGTCAATGAACATGTCCAGGCGGCGCGAAACGCCATGGAGGCCGGTTTCGATGGCGTTCAGATCCATGCATCGAATGGCTATCTGATCGACCAGTTTTTGCGCGACAGCGATAATCACCGCGAGGATGCCTATGGCGGATCGATCGAGAACCGCATGCGCTTGCTGCGCGAGATCGTCGCGGGCATCTCGGAGGCGATCGGTGCGGATCGCATCGGCGTGCGGCTCTCTCCCAATGGTGAAACGCAGGGCATCCGCGACAGCGCCCCGCTTGCGCTCTTTGCGCGCACGCTGGAAATGCTCTCGTCGGCGGGCATCGGCCATGTGGAACTGCGCGAGCCGCCGCTTCACGGTTCCTTCGGCGTGGGCTACATGCCGCCACTCGCGGCGCAGCTGCGGCCGTATTTCAAGGGACCCTTGATCCTGAATTCGGACTTCGATATCCGCCGCGCGCAAGACGATCTGGAGAATGGAACCGGTGACGCCGTCAGCTTCGGTCGCCTTTATATCGCCAACGCGGATCTTGCGCATCGCGTTGCCCGTGGACTGCCCTTGAAAGCGGATGTGCGGGAGACCTGGTTCACGCAGGGGGCTGAAGGTTATATTGATTACTGAGAAGTGGGGGACGGGCAGGCGTGGCGGGACTGTGGGATGCTGTCCAAATCAGAACAGAAGCAGACATTCGTTCCAAGAACTGCTTCTCTTCTGATAGATTTGGACGTTTCGCGACAGTCCTTGAGCTGGAAAGGAATATTGATGCCCGTGTTTACCAAGCGCCTACAACAGAGCCTTCGGGTCCAATTATTGGATGAATCTCGCGAAATGATGACAAATTGTTGATTTGCATTGAAAACTGACCCACTTTTGGAGTGAACCCCTCGGGCTGGACCAAGGTTGGTCGAGAAACTAAGCCGCTTGCCGAGCAAGTTGTGCTTCGAACTGGTTAGGTGATTGATAGCCCAGCGCCGAGTGCATACGCCGTTCGTTGTAAATCTCTTCGATGAAGTATGGCAGTCTCGCTGCCACGTCGTCGAATTTCTCATATCCGGCCAGATAAACCTCTTCGACCTTAAGCGTCTTCATGAAGCTTTCCGCCTGGGCGTTGTGATATGGATTGGCTGGAGCACTCATCGATCCTATCAGACCAAATTCCTCCAAAGAATCCCGGTATAAGGCACTGGCATATTGGCACCCACGATCCGTATGGTGAATGCAGGTGCCGGGCGCCGGCTTGCGAATTCTGTAGGCGGCCGTCAGCGCGGCCAGGGCCAAAGGCGTGTCTATCCGCTTAGATAAAGCGTAGCCGATTACCTTGCGGCTGCAAGCATCCAAAACAACGGCCAGGTAGATAAAGCCGGATGCTATTCGGATGTAGGTGATATCGGCAATCCAGACACGATCTGGCTCCGTTGGAATGATGTTCTGATAGTGATTAGGAAAGACGGCGACGTCGGTTTCAGTGCCGGCCGCCGGCTTGAACCTGCGCCGATGATGGCCGTATACCTCATGCTCACGCATGATCCTGGCTACGCGCTTGTGATTGACCACATGCCCGCGTGCCCTCAATTCCAACGTGATTCGACGATAGCCATAGCCCGGGAATACATCGTGGATGTCTTCTATCAGATGGGCCAGCTCAGCATCACCGAGTACGGCAGTAGCCGGCCTGGGCTGATAATAGTAGGTGCTACGCGGCAGATCGATCATTTGGCATCCTCGTCGGATGGAGCAGGCTTGGGGCCGCTGATGATCGATGAGTTCTCGCTGTTGCTGACGAGTCGTAGCCGTGGCGTTTTTTTGAGGAGATCCAACTCCATCGTCAGCTGGCCTACCTTCCGTTCCAACGCGGCAATATGTGCTTCGTACTCTGCAACCGTCGACGCAGCAGCATCTTCTGCATCCAGCTCACCGCGATCAAACTGCCCTAGCCACATCTGCATGAGATTGGCCGACAAGTTATGAGTCTTGAGCGCCTCGCGTCGCCCTATCTTGCCGCTGCGAATATCGCTGCATATCTGTATCTTGAATTGCGGGCTGTGCCGCCGATATGGACCTCGTGATGCCATGATGTCGCTCCTCCTGAGAAGGCTCGACAAGCGTATCACTTCATCTCCTAGCCTTGGTCCAGCCCGAGGGTTCACTCCATTTCCCAGGAAATTTGCATCCAAAGTTGACCCATGTTTAGACCACAATCCTGCTCATGACAGCGAGCGGGAGAACGGAGTGATAGACGTGGCCCTACTTGGAATTATTCGACGCTGGTACATCAGAGACCGCATCTCAATTCGGGAAATCGCCCGCAGGCTCGACATATCCCGCAACACAGTTCGCCGCTACATCCGATCCGATGTCAGCGAACCTGCTTATCCAGCAAGGCGTTCGCCAAGCTCGCTCGATGACTTCACCGCCAGGCTCTCCGCTTGGCTCAGCGCAGAGGCGGTCAAATCTCGGAAGCAAAGAAGGACCCTGAAACAGATGTTCCTGGACTTAAGAGAGCTGGGATACGAGGGGTCGTATGACCGGGTGGCTGCCTTCAGCAGGCAATGGAAGGTGGGTCAAATGGAGAGGGTCAAATCTGCGAGCAAATCAACAGCCATAGCTCAGACAGTGTCTGGCCTCGGCGGTGGCATCCGCCCCCGATAGCCTCTGCGCACCCCGGTACATCGTGAAGACGCTCGTATCGAGGTCATATTCGCCATGACAGTCACGCGCGCTGGTAGCGGACTTGATCACATGCAGCCGCGTGGGCCTGTCAAATCCGTGATACGCATCGGGATAGACCTTCACCGTGACCTGTGCACCCTGCTTTCGCAATGTATCGGCATACTCCACACAAGGTGCGGCCGGCGTGTAATTGTCCTTGCCACCCAGCAGCATCAGGATAGGCGCACCATCCAGATGCGCTGACGCGTAATGGATGCCGCATCCGGGATAGAAGGCAATATGAGCGGCAAAGTGCAGATCGTCATCAATCACGGCGCGGCGAAACGGATCGAGGGCCGAATACAATGCGGCGATGCCGCCGCGCGAGAATCCCATCACGCTGATTTTTTTCTTGTCGATACGCGGGTCGGCCGCCAGCAGGCGCAGGGCAAAATAGGCATCGGCAATCCCCGCGCTCATCGACAGCTGCGTCTGGTCCGCTTCGGTGTTGGAAACGCCCCTGCCCGTGAAACTGTCCACGACAAAGCTGGCGAATCCCAGTGCGTTGAGTCGCTGCGCCCAGACTTTCTCGCCGGGATTGACGCCGCTGCTTCCGTGCAGGATGACGACGGCGGGCACGGGCGACGTCATCGCTTCAGGAAAACTGAGGCGTCCGGTGACAGTAGCCTTGTCGGCTACCGTGCGCTCCACGAAATCCTTGATCCGTTTGGGTGTAACAGACTCGAAACTGATCGTGCGGCCGGCGCTATCCTCCAAGGGAGTCGCTTGCACCAAGGGGGCTGCAAAGGTCTCAGCGATGCCACCCCAGAAGATGACGACGGCAATGAGGATCCTGTACGGGCGAACTGAGAACATGAAATTGTCTCCCTTCATTGAGCGGGTTCCAGCATGGTTCGCATCATCGGCGTGCGCAAGCGCGCAAGGCAGTGGCAGCACCGGCCTGAGTTCCTTATGAAAGCAGTGTCACGACGGAAAAAACCCGAACAAATCAATGCCCAGCCGCCGCTCTGCCGAGACAGCATTGGAGCACGATCACGGCTCGATCACCGCCCCAATCCCCAACGCCCTCTCAAAATGCCCCACCACCGCCCTCACCTTGGCCGAATGCTCCCGGCTGCGCTGCCACACGATGTGCAAGGGCAAACCCTGCGTCACATGCGCAGGCAAGATAGCCACCAAGCTACCCTCACGCAAGGCCTGCTCCACCACCCAGGTCGCCAGCTGCGCAACGCCCAAACCCGCCTGCACTGCCGCTACCTGCGCCTCGGCCTGGCCGAGGATGATGCGTCCCTCTACATGCTGCCGCACCACCGGCTGGTCGCCTTCCTTGATGAGCCACGGACTGCTGCTGCCATCCGCACGCGCATACAGCACCGCATCATGTGACTGCAACTCCTCCAGCGTGCGTGGCTCGCCACGGCGGGCAAGATAAGACGGCGCAGCGCAGAACACCAGTTCTTCATGACCGAGGCAGGTATAACCCAGCGTGGCCGGCCAGACGTCGCCGCCCCCGATGCGGACCACCACATCGAGTCCCTCTTCCACCAGATCGACGAAGCGGTCCGTGAAGGACACCTGCGGCGTGACCTGCGGATGCTTCTCCGCAAAGGCCAGCAGCGAGGCCATCCCGCGCAGGCGGCCAAAGGTGGCCGGCATGTCCACGCGCAGCCGTCCCGAGGGCGCAATCTCATCCGAGGCGAGCATGTCCTCGGCGCTCTTCAACTCATCCAGCACACGCACGCAGACCTGGTAGAACGCATCACCGGCATCGGTCAACTCAACCCGCCGCCGGCCCCGCTGCAACAGCGGACGCTTCAAGCGCTCCTCCAGCCGCGCCACGGCCTTGCCCACCGCTGAATTGGTGAGATGCAGGCGCTCGGCCGCCGCCGTGAAGCTCCCGGCTTCGACGACGGCAACAAAGGTCTCCAGACCTTTGAGCCTTTCCATTGGTGACATCTTGCACTCCCGCAGATGGAATATTTTTCCAGATAAGTGACGATTTTATATCCAGCAGTGGAAATTTGTTCTCACTTACCATGACGGGTCAATTTCCGGACGGAGTCCTTCAGATGCCAGTTGCCCCCAGCGCCACCGCGCGCACCCGCACTCCGCCAGCGCAAGACACGCGCGGCGGCAGTGCCTCGATCGCCATTCTCGCGGTGGCTGCCTTCGTCATCGTGACCACTGAATTCCTGATCGTTGGCCTGCTGCCCGCGCTGGCGCGGGACCTGCGCATCAGCGTGGCCAGTGCCGGGCAGCTGGTCACCCTCTTCGCCGTCGTGGTAATGCTGTGCGGCCCGCTGCTCACGGCCAGCCTGGCGCATCTGGAACGCAAGCGCCTCTTCATCGCCATCCTGGTGATCTTCGCGCTCTCCAACGCACTGGCCGCCGTCGCCTGGAACATCTGGGTGCTGGCCGTCGCACGCCTGGTGCCGGCGCTGGCATTGCCGGTGTTCTGGGGCACGGCCAGCGAGACCGCAGCACAGATCGCCGGGCCGCAAAAAAGCGGACGTGCGGTCTCGACGGTCTATCTGGGCATCTCGGCGGCCATGCTGTTCGGCATTCCGCTGGGCACGCTGGTATCGGAGGCCGTGGGCTGGCGTGCCGCCTTCGGCCTGCTGGCGCTGCTGTCGTTGCTGGTGGCCGCGCTGATCGCCGGCTTCGTGCCGCGCGTGCGCAGCGCATCCAGCGGTGGCATGGCGGCGCAGGCACGCATCCTGAAGAGTCCGTTTTTCCTGGCCAATGTGGCCCTGTCGGTGCTGGTCTTTACGGCCATGTTCACCGGCTATACCTACCTGGCCGAGATGCTGGAGAAATCGGCCGGCATCGCGCCCGCCCATGTCGGTTGGTGGCTCATGGGCTTTGGCGCGGTCGGCCTGGTCGGCAACTGGATCGGCGGGCTGTGGGTGGATCAGAAGCCGCTCGCCACCACCGCCCTCTTCTGCGCCATCCTCGCGCTGGGCATGGCGGGCAGCATGTTGCTGAGCCACGCGGGCTGGGCCTTTGCGCTGGCACTGGCGGTATGGGGCATTGCCAATACGGCGCTCTATCCGATCTGCCAGATCCGCGTGATGAAGGCCGCCTCAGGTGCGCAGGCACTGGCCGGTACGCTCAACGTGTCGGCCGCCAATGGCGGCATCGCGCTCGGTGCGGCCGTGGGTGGTGCCGCGCTGTCGTCATGGGGCGCGGGTCAGGTGGGCTATCTGGCGGCGGGGATCGCGCTGCTGGCAGTGGTGATGGCGGCACTGGTGGCCAGGCTCTCGCCGGCCCGCACCAACACCCGCCACGCTTGACCCAGTTGGATCAAGCCTGGCCGTCCAGCGTGCCAGCCAGCCGATCCTTCAACCCATCGCGGCGCAAGGCGTCCACGATGTAATCGACGAAGACGCGCGTCTTGGCCGGCAACAGCCGGCGCGTCGGATAGTAGATCGAGATATCCCCCGCATGCGCGTGCCATCCCGGCAGCACCCGCACCAGTTCGCCGCTCTTGAGCCACGGCATCACATCGGGCAGCGCCAGGAGGGCTACACCCAATCCCAGCAGGGCGGCCTCGCGCATGGCCACCGGATCATTGAGCACCATGCGCTCACGTTGTACCGTGCTGAGGTCTTCTCCGGCCTCGTTGCGCAGGGTCCAGCGCCGCACCTTGCCGGTCTGTCCCAAACGCATGACGATGCCATCGACCGTGGCCAGCATGCTCGGATGCGTGATCGCGGGCCATTGCCGCAGGCAGGCGGGGGAAGCCACCGCCACCACCTGCGCCGGCAGCAGCACGCGCGATACCAGGCCGGGCGCCAGTTCGAAGCCCCCTCCAATGGCCGCATCAAAGCCCTCGGCAATGAGGTCGACCGGCCGGTTCTCGAAATGCCACTCGGGGCGAATGCCCGGATAGCGCTGCAGGAAAGCAGGCAGCAGCGGCAGGATGGTGCCGATGCCAAAGGACGGCGCCATGCTGACCTTGAGCACGCCCGCCGGTTCGCCCTGGTCGCTGCTGACGGCCGCAATGGCCGCTTGCAGGGCGTCCATGTTGCCGCCGATATCGGCCAGGAATTTCTCGCCGGCTTCGGTGAGCGTGAGCCGCCGTGTGGAACGCTGGAAGAGGCGCACCCCCAGGTTGCGTTCCAGCATGGCCACGTTGCGGCTCACGGCTGCAGGCGTCAATGCCAGGCGCCGTGCGGCTTCCGAGAAGCTGCCGGACTCGGCGCTGCGGACGAAGGATTCCAGGTTGGCGAGCGTTTCCATGGCCCGATCTTACACCAACGCTTGAAAATGTTTCGACTCATTGGGGGCTAATCAGTTGATAATCCGGCGGCCATACTTCGATCATCCCATCACCCATCGAACGGAGAAATCAAATGGCACAACAGCAAATCCTCAACGGCAAGGTCGCCCTCGTCACCGGCGGCTCGCGCTCCATCGGCGCGGCCATCGCACGCCGCCTGGCCGCCGATGGCGCCGCAGTGGCACTGACCTACAACGCCTCGCCCGAGAAAGCCCGGGCCGTGGTCGCCGAGATCGAAGCTGCAGGCGGCCGCGCCCTGGCCATCGAGGCCGATGCCGGCAATGCGATTGCAGTGCGTGCGGCCGTCACGCAGACCGTGGCCGCCTTCGGCGCCATCGACATCCTGGTCAACAACGCCGGACTGGGCCTGGGCGGCGCCATCGAGGACCTGACCGAGCAAACCTATGAGCGCATGATTGCAGTGAACGTCACAGGCGTCTTCGTGGCGACCCAGGAAGCGGTGCGCCACATGGGCAGCGGCGGGCGCATCATTCATATCGGCTCGTCGATGACGCGCTACGCGGCCTTCCCGACGGCCTCGCTCTACACCCTGACCAAGGGCGCCATCACCGGTTTCAACCGCAGCCTGGTGCGCGATCTCGGTCCCAAAGGCATCACCGTCAATACCGTGCACCCCGGTCCGACCGATACCGACATGAACCCGGCCGATGGTCCGGTCAGCCAGATCGTCAGCCCCGGCATCGCCCTGGGCCGCTATGGACAGCCGGCAGAAATCGCCGGTGTAGTGGCCTTCCTGGCCGGGCCCGATGCGTCCTTCGTGACCGGTGCCGAGATCGTCGCCGATGGCGGCCTGACCGCCTGAGGCGAGATCATCACCGCGCGATCGCACAAGACCATCGGCGCCATCGCCTACACACTGACTACGACTTCGCTTTCCGCAAACGCTCAATGAGCAAGGAGATTCAAATGAACACGAACGACGCACAAGTCACCGCCAACACGGCGCCCGACTTCGACACGCTGTTGCGCGCCAACCTGGCCCGCATCTTCAACGAACGTGATGCGGCCAGACGCACCGCCGCGGCTCAGGAGATCTTCGCCGATGATGCCGTCATGTACGAGCCTGCAGGCGTCGTCGAAGGCCGCGACGCCATCGCCGCCGTTGCCGGTGCGCTGCTGGAACAGTTCGGCGCCGATTTTTCCTTCCAGGCCGATGGAGTCGGCGTGGGCCATCACGGCATGGGGACGCTGCGCTGGCGCGCAGGCCCGGCCGCGGGTCCCGTGATGATCACCGGGACCGACCTGGCCGAAGTCAGCGAGGGCCGCATCACGCGACTGTGGGTGCTGATCGACCCGGCCCCGCAGATGAAAACCATATAAATCATTACGCATGCACGCAGCGATCAGGCTGCCTGCCGGTCCCGCACCGCATCGGCAACGAATCTGCACACGGCCTCGGTCACCTGCACCGTGGTCGCCTTGCCGCCCAGGTCACCGGTATGCAGCGCCGGATCGGCCGTGACTGCTTCAATGGCCTGCATCACCTGCGCCGCTGCATCGTGCTCGCCCAGGTGTTCCAGCAGCATCACCACCGACCAGAAGGTACCCACCGGATTGGCCAGGCCTTTGCCCATGATGTCGAAGGCCGAGCCGTGGATGGGTTCGAACATGGACGGATAGCGGCGCTCCGGATCGATGTTGCCGGTGGGCGCAATGCCCAGGCTGCCCGCCAGCGCAGCGGCCAGGTCGGAGAGGATGTCGGCATGCAGGTTGGTGGCCACGATGGTGTCCAGCGTGGCGGGACGGTTGACCATACGCGCGGTGGCGGCGTCGACCAGTTCCTTGTCCCACTTCACGTCCGGGAATTCCTTGGCAATCTGCACCGCGATCTCGTCCCACATCACCATCGCATGGCGCTGGGCATTGCTCTTGGTGATCACCGTCAACAACTTGCGCGGACGCGACTGCGCCAGCCTGAAAGCGAAGCGCATGATGCGCTCGACGCCGGCGCGGGTCATCATCGAGACATCGGTGGCCGCTTCGATGGGATGGCCCTGGTGCACGCGGCCGCCGACTCCGGCGTATTCGCCTTCGGAATTCTCGCGCACGATGACCCAGTTCAGGTCCTCCGCACGACAGCGCTTGAGGGGCGCGTCGATGCCCGGCAGGATGCGCGTGGGGCGCACGTTGGCGTACTGGTCGAAGCCCTGGCAGATTTTCAGGCGCAGGCCCCACAGGGTGACGTGGTCCGGAATGTGCGGATCCCCGGCCGAGCCGAACAGGATGGCGTCCTTGTCGCGCAGGGCATCGAGGCCATCGGCGGGCATCATCACGCCGTGCTGGCGGTAGTAGTCGCCGCCCCAGCCGAAGTCCTCGAAGTCGAAGGCGAGGTCGGCACGGGCGGCGGCCAGGGCTTGCAGCAACTGGCGGCCCGCAGGAATGACTTCCTTGCCGATGCCGTCGCCGGGGATGGTTGCGATGCGATAGGTTTTCATGTCTCCAGCCTTTCTTGATGAGATGCGGTGTGGGGTCTCGCAAAATAACGGCATGCGCCGCGTCTTTGCATGCGGACTACTTTACCCATACTGAAAGGACAGGAACCGGTGCTAGACTTAAAGCATTCTTAACCTGAATTCAACAATCGTTTTGTTTTCCTGGCGAGGTTTCATGCAGGACACCGTTCTTCCCGCCGACCTGCGTTTCTTTTCCGTGCTGGCCATGGCTGGCAGTCTCTCTGCGGCCGGGCGCGAGCTGGGACTGACCACGGCGGCGGTCAGCAAGCACCTCACGCTGATGGAAGCGCGGGCCGGCGTGCCGCTGGTCAACCGCACCACGCGCCGCATGATGTTGACGCCCGAGGGCGAGCTCTATCTGGAACACGCGCGCCGCATCCTCGACCAGATCGATGAATTGTCCGAACTGCTGGGCAGCTCCAAACGCCGCCCGGAAGGCCTGCTGCGGGTCAATGCCACGCTGGGGTTCGGGCGCAGCCATGTGGCGCCGGTGATTTCCAAATTCGTGACGCGCCATCCGCAGGTATCGGTGCAGTTGCAGTTGTCGGTGATGCCGCCGCCGCTGACCGAGGACAGCTTCGATATCTGCATCCGCTTCGGAGAGCCGCCCGATACCCGGGTGGTAGCGCGGCGGCTGGCGTCCAATGCGCGGCTGCTGTGCGCCTCGCCGGACTATCTCAAGCGCAGGGGCATGCCGCAGACGCCGCATGACCTGGCCAAACACAATTGCGTGGGCATCCGACAGGGCGATGAGGCTTATGGGGTGTGGAAGCTGTCCTCGGGCAGCGGTGCTTCGCGCAAGACGGAGACGGTCAAGATCCGCGGCAACCTCACCACCAATGACGGCGAGATCGCGGTGAAGTGGGCGCTGGACGGGCACGGCATCCTCATGCGCGCCGAGTGGGATATCCGCAGCTATCTGGAACAGGGGCGGCTGGTGCAGGTGCTGCCGGGCTGGCAGACGCCCAATGCGGATATCTTTGCGGTGTATTCGCAGCGCCAGCAGCTGTCGACGCGGGTGCGCAGCTTTGTGGATTTCATTGCGCGTGAGCTGGCCGAACCTTCGCCCAAGCAGCGTATTACCGTGCTGGGCAAGCGCTAGCAGCGCGGTGCAGCTTCCATCCGCCCCCACCCCCGCGTTAAGATAGCCGCCAACCCCGTCCACCCGCCCAGCCAATTCCTTCATGACGTCCAGCCAAGCGCCCGCCGATCTCGCCACCCGCCGTGCCGGCAAGCTCACCGACACGGTCTATGCCAGCCTGCGCGATGACATCTACGCCTTCCGCCTGCTGCCCGGCGACCGCTTTGCCGAGAACGACGTGGCCGAGCGGCTGCAGGTCTCGCGCACCCCTGTGCGCGAAGCGCTCATGCGCCTGCAAAGCGAAGGCCTGGTGCGCGGCCACTTCCGCAACGGCTGGGAAGTGGTGCCGATCGACCTGGCGCGCTTCGCCTCCCTCTACGAATTGCGCGAGATGCTGGAACTGCACGCCGTGCGCAAGCTGTGCTCCCCGCGCATCGCCCCGGCCGTGCGCCAGCAGCTGGTGGCCGAACAAGGTGCGATCTGGCAGTGCGCCCCCAGCGACCGCCTGCCCGACGGGCTGGCCGTGGCGGCCCTGGACGAAGCCTTCCACTGCGCGCTGGTGCAGGCGGCCGGCAACCCCGAGGCCGATACCGTCTATCGCCAGCTGGCCAACCAGCTGCGCATCATGCGGCGCCTGGACTTCGCCTATGGCGACTGCATCGATGACACCTACGCCGAACACCGTGCCATCCTCGACGCCATCGCCCGCAGCGATGGCGGTCTGGCCGGTGAGCTGATCGCACGTCATATCGAAGACAGCCACACCGTGGTCGAACGCCTCACCATCGCCCGCCTCGAACAGGTGCGCGCCGAGTCGGTGCAGGCTGCACCGGCGCCGGGCAATGCACCGCCATCGACACCCACCCGGCGCAAGCGTTTTGGCTGAAGAAGTGAAGCTTTGCGCTTCAAAGGCGGGCCGCAGGCCGGTTTTTGCCCTCCCGAAGAAGAATTGAACCGATTTTCCTGTGCCGGATTTGCCACGAGGCAAATGGCATGAAAGCTGCTTTTGTGGCTGGCAGGATTTATGCATACATAAATTCAGTCCAGCGGCATCCTGCCCGATCCGGCAAGGCTGGCCGTCCCACTCTGGCTTTCTGTACAGGAGAAACGCATGACCACCCTCACCCAAACCGCCCCGGCGAGCGCGCAGGGCTTGCTGCGCAACCGCTGGTTCCAGCTGTTGATCGGCCTGATCTGCATGATGGCCATCTCCAGCCCGCAATACGTGTGGACCTTGTTCACCAAGCCGCTCACGGCCAAGCTGGGCGTGCCGCTGTCGGAACTGCAGATCACCTTCTCGATGCTGATCGTGCTGCAGACCTTCTTCTCGCCCTTCCAGGGCAGCTTGATCGAGCGCTTCGGCGCGCGCCGCCTGATCGCCATCGGCACCTTCATGTCCGGCCTGTCATGGGTCCTGGCGGCGCAAGCCTCCACCATCGGCATGTTCTATCTAGCCTATGGCCTGGTGGGCGGGCTCGGCACCGGCATCGTCTATGTCGGCGTGGTCGGCCAGATGGTGCGCTGGTTCCCGGACCGTCGCGGCTTTGCAGTGGGCATGGTGGCGGCCGGCTACGGCATGGGCGCGATTCTCACCACCTTCCCGATCTCGGCCTCGCTGGCCAGCGCAGGGCTGGAAACCACCCTCTGGCAATTCGGCCTGGTGTTTGCCGTGATCGGCGTGCTGGCCGCCCAGGCGCTGCGCTCGCCGGACGCCAGCCATGCAGCCGCCATGCCGGCCCCCGCGATTGCCGCCAGCAAGCTCGACCTGGCGCCGCGCCAGATGCTGCGTACGCCCCTGTTCTGGCTCATGTTCGTGATGATGACCATGATGTCGACCTCGGGCCTGATGGTGACCTCGCAGATGGCCACCTTCGCGCGTGACTTCGGCGTGGCCAACGTGATGGTGTTCGGACTGGCGGCGCTGCCGCTGGCGCTGACCATCGACCGTCTCACCAATGGCTTGACGCGCCCCTTCTTCGGCTGGGTCTCGGATCGCTACGGCCGCGAGAACACCATGTTCTTCGCCTTCGCCCTGGAAGGCGTGGCCATGGCCCTGTGGCTGGCCACGCGCGAGAATGCGGTGCTGTTCGTGCTGCTGTCGGGCGTGGTCTTCTTCGGCTGGGGCGAGATCTTCTCGCTCTTCCCCTCGACCCTGACCGACACCTTCGGCACCCGCAACGCCACCGCCAACTATGGCTGGCTCTACATCTCGCAGGGCATCGGCTCGATCTTCGGCGGCCCGATGGCGGCCATGATGCATGAGAAGACCGGCAGCTGGCATCCGGTCTTCGGAACCGCCATTACGCTGGACATCCTCACCGCCTGTCTGGCACTGATGGTCTTGAAACCCTGGCGCGCCCGCTATCTGGCCAAGGCCGGCAACTAAGCACCGCCAGTCCTCCCCGCTCCCTGATGCCGGCCTTGTGCCGGCATCGTCGTTTTTGTCCGCGCCTTCTCCTGATGCAGTGGTACATTGCTGCCGAGCTTGTGCCGCGCAGGTACCGTATACTTGCAAGCTTGTTGCAAGTCATTGCAACGCGCCTGCAACGCGCCTGCAACTCCTTGCAGCCCTGCCGGTCTGACCCACCCGCGCCTCATCACAAGAACACCACCTGCTGCCTCATGGAAATCGTCTTCACCGTCCTGATCCTGCTGCTGGCCGTCGCCGTCTCGGGCGTGGTCGCGCGGCTGGCTCCCTTCAAGCTGCCGCTGCCGCTGTTCCAGATCGCCTTGGGTGCGGTGCTGGCCATGCCCATGTTCGGCCTGCGCATCAGCTTCGATCCGGAACTGTTTCTGCTGCTGTTCATCCCGCCACTGCTCTTCACCGATGGCTGGCGCATGCCCAAGCGCGAGTTCTTCCGCCTGGCGCGCCCCATCCTGGCGCTGGCCCTGGGTCTGGTGATGTTCACGGTGGTGGGCGTGGGCTACTTCATCCACTGGATGATCCCGGTCATCTCGCTGCCCTCGGCCTTCGCGCTGGCGGCCGTGCTCTCGCCCACCGATGCGGTGGCGGTCTCGTCCATCGTCGGCAAGGGCCGCCTGCCGGCCTCGATGCAGCACGTGCTGGAGGGCGAGGCGCTGATGAATGATGCGTCCGGCCTGGTGGCCTTCAAGTTCGCCATTGCCGCCGTCATCACGGGGACCTTCTCGCTGCTGGACGCCAGCATTTCCTTCGTGCTGATCGCCGCCGGCGGCATTGCCGTGGGGCTGATCGTGGCCTGGGGCTTCGGGCTGATCCGCCGCAAGATCATCGAATGGGCCGGTGACGAGCCGGGCATCCAGGTGGTGCTGCTGTTGCTGATCCCTTTCACGGCCTACATCTTCGCCGAACACTTTGGTTTGTCCGGCATTCTGGCGGCGGTGGCGGCGGGCATGCTGATGCCCTATCTGGAGACGGCCGGCGGCGAATCGGCGGCCACGCGGCTGCAGGGACGCAGCATCATGACCATGCTCGAATTCGTCTTCAACGGCATGTCCTTCCTGCTGCTGGGCCTGCAATTGCCGGGCATCGTCAGCCTGGCCCACGTGGATGCGCAGATGGCGGGCAATGTGCCGGTGTGGCATCTGTTCGTCTATATCCTGGCCATCACGGTGGCGCTGATCGTGCTGCGTTTCGTGTGGGTCTGGATCAACCTGCGCATGCGCCGCTTTGCCTCTGCCGTGCGCGGCCAGAGCGGGCGCAACCGCAAGTTCGATTTGCGGCTCATCAGCATCGCGGCGCTCTCCGGCGTGCGCGGGGCCATCACGCTGGCGGGCGTGATGTCGATCCCGCTGCTGCTGAAGGAACATACGCCCTTCCCCGCGCGTGACCTGCTGATCTTTCTCGCTACCGGCGTGATCCTGTGCTCGCTGCTGTTCGGCAGTTTCATGCTGCCGTGGATGCTCAAGGACCTGCAGCTCGATGCCGAGGTCAAGCGCCGCCGCGCCGAGGAAATGATGGCGCGCCTGCGCCTGTCGGAGGCGGCCGTGCGCACCATCGAGGAGGCGCAGGAACGCATCGGCGTCAATCTCGATGAATCCGATCTGGCGTTGTTGATGGAAGTCAGCGGCAGTCTGCTGGCGACCTATCGCATGCGCATGAATGCGGAGAGCGATTCGGAAGAAACCCAGCGCGCGGCCAACCGCTTCAAGCAGTTCGAGCGTGAACTGCGGCTGGAGGCGATCCGCGCCGAGCGGCTGGAAGTGCACTACCTGCGCGCTGAACAGCGCATCAATGACGAGACCTTCCTGATGCTCATCAACCAGATCGACATGGCAGAAACCTGGTTGCTGGGATCATTGAATGCGCCGGGGCAGAATCACTGATCCGAGCTGCACGCTGCACCAACGACAAAGCCCGCAACGCCCTTGTACCGGGCGTTGCGGGCTTTGTTGAATCCAGGTTAAGAATCCGGAATTGGCCGCTCATTGGCCAATGCGCGGCCAATTCACGTCATCGGCAAGACAGGAATCAGGCCACCGAATTGACGGTCGTACCGATGATCTCGCCGGTCGCATTGCGCGAAGCCTGCTCGCGGCGATTGCGTTCCTGGCGGGCGTTTTCGGCGCGGGTTTCATCGGCCTGGATTTCTTCCAGACGGCGCTGCTCGGCCTTCAAGGCAGCCGCCGCTTCTTCGGCACGGCGCACGGCCACCGGATCATTGGCCTTGCCAGTGGTCGGTGCATTGTTGTTGGGGTCGGAGACGACGCCGTTGACGGCAGAGGAAATGTCCATGGCCATGATGGGCTCCCTTTGAAACGAAGGCTGAGGAATGACGACTGGCGGCGACAGGATGTGCCTTCCAGTAGTGCGAATGCCGACTATGTTACGCCCATTGCCGCGCTCTGCCACAGGGAAAATCCTGAAATGGCGGGAATTTTGTGCAGCCGGTACGCAGCGGCTTGCCCGCCTGTCAAGAAATCCCACCGTATCGATATCGGCGTGGCAACTTCCTTGCCACGCCGGCAAGAGGCCTCAGTGGCAATCCGGCACGTTCTGGTCGAGGTAGACCTCGAAGGCGACGTTGTTGACCCATTTCTTGATGGCCTTGTCCCAGAACGCATCGTTCCATCGCGCGGCCAGTTGCCGTGCGGCGGCCAGGTCGGCCGGGTCATTGCCGCGCACCTGCAGCACCAGCGCCTGGCGGCTCACCGGCGGCAGCTGCGCTGAGAATTTCTTCCATTCGGGCAGCTTCAGGAGCGCCTTCATGAGCGTGTCGTCATGCACGGCGGCATCGCACTGGCCGATGCGCACGGCCAGCAGGGAATCAGCCGGAGCCGGCATCACTTTCTCGATGGCGGCGTAGCGCGCACTGAGGGTGCCGACATAGGGCGACCCGGCGGAAACGCAGACGGTGCGGCCCTTCATGTCTTCCCATTTGCGGATGGTGGTATCGGTGCGCATGATGGCCATGCCGCCAGCGCTGTAGCCGGTCGGGACCGTGATGACGTCGGCCGCGCCCGCCTGGGCCGCATCGATGCGGGTGAGCGCCACATCAGGACGCACACCCTTCAGTGCAGCGCGGTCTTGCGTAGTGGGCTGGAAATCGGCCTTGAGCTTCCATTGCGCGGCAAGATCCTCGGCCGGCACGATGGCGATGTTTTCCGGCGTACGGAATTTCATGCCGCCCTTGTAGACCGGCGGCACGTGGTCCAGCCCGATGCGCACGGTGTCGCTGCGGCGCGCATCATCAAGCACGCCGGCCTGGGCGGCCCCCATGGACAGGCAGGCCGATACCAGCAAGGTGAAGCGAACAAGGGTGTGCATGGCGGGCATGGCTTCAGACGTACTGGTACTTGAGCAGGCGATGCTTGAGGTTTTCCAGGATCACTTGGTCGATCAGCGCGGCCAGGATGGCGATGGTGAGGATGTTGGCCATCACGCCGATCATGTCGGCCGTCTCGCCCGAGTAGGCCAGCGTGCGGCCCAGGCCCTTGCCGAAACCGACCAGCATTTCAGCGGAAATGAGAGCGCGCCATGCATTGCCGAAAGCCAGCTGGGCCCCGGTGATGAGTTCGGGCATCACCGCCGGCAGGTACACCCGGCGCAGCATGGACAGGCGTGACGCCCCCATCACGCGGGCTGCCGAGACATGCACCTGCTGCACGCTCTCGGTGGCATTCATGACCGAGAGTGCGGCCGGGAAGAACGCGGCGATGGCCACCACCACCACGATGGGCAGGTTGCCGAAGCCCATCAGGATCAGGAACAGCGGCACCCAGGCAATGGAGGGAATCGATTGCAGGATCACGATGGCCGACTTCAGTACTTCACGGAAGAAGAACAGCACCGCACCGACCAGGCCGAACCCGATGCCCAGTGCCAGCGCCGAGCCATAGCCCAGGCCCAGGCGATAAAGACTGCCGAAGAGGGCCGTACGGAAATTGCTCGACTGGACCTCCTCCACCAGCCGCGCGGCCACCTCGGGCACGCCCGGCATCAGGAAGGACGGCAGCGACCAGGCCGCGATCTGCCACATCAGAAGGATGAAGACGATGGCCAGCACCATGGCCAGTTTCTTGCGGAGTCCGGTAACGCGACGCTGTGAGCTCATAAGGACAGGAAAGACAATGGCCGGACAGGGTCCGGCCAGGGTGAAGACAAAAGGAAATCGATCAAACGCAGTGCCGCATCACAGCTTGCGCGCGTTCTGCCACGACAGGTCGGTGATGGAATTCACATCGAAGGGCTTGCCGTCGCGGGTCTTGAGCGAACCTTGCGATTGCAGGATATCAGCGATTTCCTGCATGCGGTCCTGGTCCTTCTTGTTGATCTTGGGGGTGAAGGTCTGGCTCTTGATGGCATCGCGGATGACGTCTTCGCGCAGCATCTCGCCATGCTTCAGGGTCTTCAGGGTCGGCTCGGCGATGAAGTAGCCGGCGATCAGCTTGGAGGCTTCGGCAGGCTTCTTCTGCAGCAGGGTGATGGCATCGCGTTGCGCATCCAGCGACTTCCAGACGGCATCGCGTTTCTTCTTCAGGGTCTCGCCGGAAGTGATGACGACCATGCAGGGGAAGGGCCAGACTTCGCCGATTTCATAGACCTGCTTGACCGGCGCGATCAGTTGCGCAATGCGCGCCTGCGGCTCGAACAGGAAGGCCGCATCGACGCGCTTGCCCACCAGTGACTGCACCGCCACCTGGGGCGAGACGCCCATGACGTTGACGTCATCGGGTTTTACGCCGGCATCGCGCAGGACCACGCCCTTGAGGACGGTGTCGGCGGTGCTGCCTTCGGCTTGCGAGGCCAGGGTCTTGCCCTTCAGGTCAGCGACCTTGTTGATGCCGGAATCCTCGCGCGCCACCAGGGCGTGATAGCCCAGCTGCGCACCGCCGACCACCTTCAGGTCCGCGCCCTTGGAGGCCCAGGCCACGGCATTGGAGAAGCCGAACACGCCGCTGTCGAGCTGGCCGCCGACGATGGCCTTGACCAGGTCGGTACCGGACTTGAATTCGATCAGTTCCACATCCAGGCCGTACTTCTTGTAGAGGCCGGCTTCATAGGCGGCCATGGCCTGGGCATCGTCCATGACGCGCAGGTAGCCGATCTTGAATTTTTCCAGGGCAAAGGCGTTGCCGGAGAAAGCCAGGGCAGCGGCGGTGATGGCCGGTGCCAGGATGCGTGCGAGTGTCATACTCCTACCCCTTCCAGGTTTTTTGCAAATTCGTCCTGCTCGGCGTGAATGCCCAGCAAGCAAAGGATTTCGCGGCGGGTGGCCGCGAATTCGGACAGGTCGTGCGTCTTTTCGTGATGCACGAGATTGAATTCCTTCAAGACCTTGGCCGGGCGCGGGCTGAACACGAAGATGCGGTCAGCCAGGAACAGCGCCTCATCCACATCGTGCGTCACCAGCACCACGGTCGGGCCCTGCTGGCGGATCAGGTCGCGCAGGGCATCCTGCAGGGTCATGCGGGTGAGCGCATCGAGCGCACCGAAGGGTTCGTCCAGCAGCAGCGCCTTCGGCTGCGAGATGAAAGCACGCGCCAGGGCCGCGCGCTGGCGCATGCCGCCCGAGACCTGGTGCGGATAATAATGTTCAAAACCCTTGAGCTTGACGTTCTCCAGCCAGACGCGGGCCTGGTCGGCGGATTTCTTCTTGTCGACATTCTGGAATTCCAGTGCCAGCGCCACGTTCTGCTGCAGCGTCAGCCAGGGATAGAGCGCATTTTCCTGGAACATCAGGGTGCGCTCGGGATGCGGCCCGCGGATGGCCTGGCCGTCGGCCGAGACCGTGCCGCTGCTGGGCTTTTCCAGGCCGGCGGCCATGTGCAGCAGGGTGGACTTGCCGCAACCGGAAGGGCCGACCAGCGCGACCAGCTCACCGGAGGCGATCTCGCGGGTGAATTCCTCGATCACGTGCAGGTCGCCGAAACGCTTGGCGACGTTGTTGAAAGATAGCTTCATGTGGTCCGCGGACGGGCCGCGCGCAAGGGATAGTGGAAGGGGACCCGGTGCAGATCGGTTCATCCGTGCGTCAATCCGCCCGGAACCGGCCGTGCAGCCGCCCCCTTTTAGTCAGGCATGCACTGTACTGAGGGCGGCTATGCAAAACAACTACTTAAAAATCGTATGCTTATTCGTATTTCGAATAAGAAAGGTGGGCAAAACGCATAAAGGCGTCAGCCCTTCGTCAGCCTTTGCACCTGCCATTGGGCCAACAGGCTCTGTACATCGGGATAGCGCAGCCGCACGCCCAGCTCCTCCTTGATGCGGGCATTGTGGAGGCGGCGCGATTCCGACATGAAGGACAGCATCATCGGCGAGACGCTGCGTTCCAGCTCGCTGCGCGGCAGGCGCGGCGGACGGGAAAGACCGGCGGCATCGGCCACGGCGTCGAAGTAGTCGCCCATCTTGAGGTCGGTATCGTCCACGGCGTGATAGACGCGGTTGGGCGCGCCAAGGCGCATCGCCGCCAGGCAGATGCGGGCCAGGTCGTCGGCGTGGATGTGGTTGGTATGCACGTCCTCCTGCGCCACCAGGGCCGGCAGACCCTTGTGCAAGCGCTCCAGCGGCAGCCGGTCGGCGGCGTAGATGCCCGGCACGCGCAGGATGGAGAGCTTGCCGTGGCGGCGCCGGGCCCAGGCGCGCAGCACGGTTTCGGCGTCCACACGGCGCACGGCGCGGGCGTTCTGCGGACGCACGCTACGGGTCTCGTCGAAACTTGCGCCAGCGCAATCTCCGTAGACACCGGTAGTGCTGACATAAACCAGGCGCGCGCCCTCGGGTAAAATGGCGGCCAAATTGCGGGTACGGCGGTCGATGCGGCCCTCGGACTGCGGCGGAGCCAGATGCACGATGGTCGGTGCCAGGCGCGCCAGGCGGCCCAGCGTCAAGGGGGCGTCCAGGTCGGCCACGACGGGAATGGCCCCGGCGGCGCGCAGTTCGGCGCGGCGGTCCGGGTTGCTGGTCACGGCCAGTACGCGGTAGCGCGGCAGCAGCAGTGGCACCAGCCGCAGGCCGACATCGCCGCAGCCCAGGATCAGTACGCGGGGCAGGCCCAGTTTTTTCACGGTGTTCAATCCAAATTTATTCAGAAGCAGAATTGTATGAGTTTCCAAGTCACAGTCCAGCCCAGCGGTCGCCAATTCTCCTGCGACGCCAGCGAATCCATCCTCACCGCCGCCATCCGCGCCGGCGTCGGCCTGCCCTACGGCTGCAAGAACGGCGCCTGCGGCTCCTGCAAGGGCAAGCTGGTCTCGGGTGAGGTCGAGCACGGTCCGCACCAGGTGCGCGCCCTCTCGGAGCACGAGCAGCAGCTGGGCCATGCCCTGTTCTGCGTGGCCAAGCCGCACAGCGACGTCACCATCGAGGCCCGCGAAGTGGCCGGCGTGGGCGAGATCCCGGTGCGCAAGCTGCCGGTGCGCGTGGCCAAGCTGGACAAGGTGGCCGACGACGTCATCATCCTCTCGCTGCAACTGCCGGCCAATGACCGCCTGCAGTACAAGGCCGGCCAGTATGTGGAATTCCTGCTGCGCGACGGCAAGCGCCGCAGCTACAGCATGGCCACCGCCCCGCACAAGGATGAGCACATGAGCCTGCACATCCGCCACCTGCCGGGCGGCCTCTTCACCGACCAGGTCTTCACCACCCTGAAGGAGCGCGACATCCTCCGTATCGAAGGCCCGCTGGGCACCTTCTTCCTGCGCGAGGATTCCGACAAGCCCATCATCCTCTTGGCCTCCGGCACCGGCTTTGCGCCCATCAAGGCCATCGTCGAGCAGCTGGAACATGCCGGCTCCAAGCGCCCGGTGACCCTGTACTGGGGCGGCCGCCGCCCGCAGGACCTGTACATGAACGCCCTGTGCCAGCAGTGGGAGCAGGACCTGCCCAACTTCAAGTACGTGCCGGTGGTCTCCAACGCCCAGGCCGATGACAACTGGAGCGGCCGCACCGGCTTCGTCCACCGCGCCGTGATGGAAGACTTCCCCGACCTGTCGGGCCACCAGGTCTATGCCTGTGGCGCGCCGGTCGTGGTGGAATCGGCACAGCGCGATTTCAGCGCCGAATGCGGCCTGCCGGAAGACGAGTTCTACGCCGATTCCTTCACTTCCGAAGCCGACCTGGCCAAGGCGGTCTCGGACACCCCGGCCGCCTGACGGGCCGGGTGCGGGCGCCGGTGCTGTCATGCCGGCGTCACGCACATTTGCGAAGATGCCGCGCAAGCCTGATGCCGCGCGGCCCGGCGAGATGCGATGAAATTGCAACGGTGGCCCGCCTGATGCGCCTGCAAGCGGCTCCGGCGGGAAATTTCTTTTTGACGCTCTGCGCAAAACGTCCTAAACTTCACCGCATGATCGCCAACGCCACATTCTTACGACGCCGCAGCCAACCTGAGAAAGGTTTGCTGCTGCGCGCGTGAAGTGAAACGAATCGCGAAGCCACAGGCAAACCCTGTGGCTTTTTTTTATTCGCCATTTTGGGTCTGTCGTGCGCCTGCCGCCTAGCGCTTAGTGCTCATGTGTCAGCAACGGTCTGCACCACCCTCCCAATCACCCTATTCTTGCAGGAGCCTTTCGATGCAATTGAACCAGTCCGACACCAACAAGCTGATGTATGTCACCAACCGCCCCGAGCTGGTCTTCACCGAAGGCCACGGCATGTGGCTGACCGACCATAACGGCAAGCGCTATCTCGACTACCTGCAAGGCTGGGCGGTCAACACCCTGGGCCACTCGCCGCAATGTATCGCCGATGCGCTCAACGCCCAGAGCAAGAAACTGATCAACCCGTCGCCGGCCTTCTACAACGCGCCCTCCATGGAACTGGCCGAGCTGCTGACGGCCAATTCGGTGTTCGACCGCGTGTTCTTCGCCAACAGCGGTGCTGAAGCCAACGAAGGCGCCATCAAGCTGGCCCGCAAGTGGGGCAAGAAGAACCCGGCCGCCGATGGCTCCTCGCGCTTCGAGATCATCACCTTCAAGCACAGCTTCCACGGCCGTACCCTGGCCACCATGTCGGCCAGCGGCAAGGACGGCTGGGATACCATGTTCGCCCCGCAGGTGCCGGGCTTCCCCAAGGCCATCCTGAATGACCTGGCCAGCGTCGAAGCGCTCATCGGCAGCCACACCGTGGCCGTGATGCTGGAGCCGGTGCAGGGCGAAGGCGGCGTCATCCCGGCGACCAAGGAATTCATGCAAGGCCTGCGTCGCCTGACCAAGGAAAAGAACCTGCTGCTCATCGTCGATGAAGTGCAGGCCGGCATGGGCCGTACCGGCCAGCTGTTCGCCTACCAGCACTCCGGCATCGAACCGGACATCATGACCCTGGCCAAGGGCATCGGCGGCGGCGTGCCGCTGGCGGCCCTGCTGGCGCGTGAAGAAATCGCCTGCTTCGAAGCCGGCGAACAAGGCGGCACCTACAACGGCAACCCGCTGATGACCGCCGTGGGCGTGGCCGTGATCAAGGAACTGTTGAAGCCCGGCTTCATGGAATCGGTGCGCGAGCGCGGCCAGTACCTGCGCCAGCGTTCGCTGGAAATCTCCGAGAAGTACGGCTTTGAAGGCGAGCGTGGCGAAGGCCTGCTGCGCGCCCTGCAACTGGGCCGCGACATCGGCCCGCAGATCGTCGAAGCCGCACGCAACCTGGAACCGGTGGGCCTGCTGCTGAACTCGCCGCGCCCCAACCTGCTGCGCTTCATGCCGGCCCTGAACGTGACCAAGGAAGAGATCGACCAGATGTTCTCCATGCTGGAAGACGTCCTGGCCAAGATCGGGAAGTAAGCAATGAGGGGGCGCGCAAGGATGGCATGGACGCACGGGGCCGCTGCGCCCTCTTCCCTGTCGGCACTGGCCGCGCTCTGTGCGGCGCTGGTGCTGGCCGCCTGCGGCACGGCGCCGACCGCGCCCCCCATCGCCCGGCTGCCCGGCGCCCCGCCATCGCAGGCACCGGCGCTGCCGGCTACCGACAATGGCAATGAAGTGGCGCTCTATGCGCTCTCGCTGATCGATACCGGCTACCGCTTCGGCGGCAAGAATCCGTCGGCGGGTCTCGATTGCAGCGGCATGGTCAGCTACATCTTCGGCCAGGCCGCCAATTACCGCATCGGCGGCAGTGCCGCCGACATCGCCCGCCAGGGCCGCCAGATCGATCCTTCGCAGTTGCGCGCGGGCGACCTGGTGTTCTTCAATACCCAGAACCGTCCCTTCTCGCACGTGGGCATCTACCTCGGCGACGGCCGCTTCGTGCATGCGCCCTCCACCAATGGCAAGGTGCACATCACGCGCATGGACAATCCCTATTTCTCGCGCCGCTTTGAGATGGCGCGCACCTACTTCAACTGAAGCGATGTTTTGCGGGCGGGCCGTTTGCGCGGCGCGCTCTCCTGCTGCTGGCGGTTGCCGTATTCCCGGATCAGATTGGCGCTGTAGCGCGTGAAGGCGATGTCCATGTGTCGCCGCATGGCCGCGCGCGCCTGCTCGGGATTGCGCGCGCGCAGGGCCTGCATGATGAGGCCATGTTCCTCGATGGCTTCCTGCCAGACGCGGGTGCCGTCGAAGTGGCTGTGCAGGCGCTCGAACAGCGGACCCAGGCGGGCATCGAAGAGTTGCGTCACCAGCCCCACCAGCACGCTGTTGCCGGTGGCCTCGGCCAGGCGGATGTGAAAGAGGCGGTCGGCGTCGAGCGGATCGATGCCCGCTTCGGCATGCGCGATCATGAGCGCGTAGGCTTCCTCGATGGCCGCGATCTGCTGCTTGCTGCCATGCTGGGCGGCGGCATAGGCCACTTCGCCTTCGATCATTTCGCGCGCGCGCAGCAGTTCCAGGGGCCCTTCCTCGCCGGACAGGTCATGCCGCAACTCGCGCTGCATGGGCGGCGCGCAGACATAGATGCCCGAGCCCATGCGCACTTCGATGTAGCCCTCCACCTCCAGCGCAATGAGCGCTTCGCGCAGCGAAGGCCGGCTCACGCCCAGCTGCACCGACAGTTCACGCTCGGACGGCAGGCGTGAACCGACGGCGAATTCTCCCTCCACGATCAGCTTGCGCAGCTGGTCGCTGATCTGCCGGTACAAGCGCTGCGGTTCGATCGCTTCGATGGGCATGATGGTCCTCAGCCGAGGGTCGCGGGAAACTCCAGGTCGTAGGCGGCACCAGCCTCGCGCAGCATGGGCGCAATGGTCGGATGCAGGGTCACGCCTTGCGCCAGCTGCTCGGCGCGGCGCTGCATGCCACGGTCGCCGGGCATGCGCACCTGGCCCACGCCGGGGCGTGGCGGATTGCTGCGGCAGGCCTGGGCGATGTGATCCATCTGGCGCTTGAAGTCTTGCTCGCCGCCAAAGGCGGACGGATCATAGAGCGACATGAACACCGTCGCCCCCCAGCCCGCCGCCGGATCGGCACGCCCGAAACCGGAGAGACCGCCCGTCAACGCCTCGATCAGCACCGCCAGCCCGAAGCCCTTGTGCCCTGCCGAGAGCCCGCCCAGCGGCAGGATGGTGCCCGGCGGCGTGGCCGAGAGCACGGCCGGATCGCGGCTGGGATGGCCGGCGCCGTCGATGAGCCATTCTTCCTCGAACTGCTTGCCAGCCTTGTGCAGGCGGTTGCTCATGCCATTGGTGGTGATGGAGGCTGAGATGTCGACCAGGAAGGGTGTGCCGGAAGTGGGGATGCCGGCCGCAATCGGATTGGGCGTGAACACCGCCTGCGTGCCGCCGAAGGGCGCCACGCTCTGCACCGCCGGGTCGGAGCTGGCCAGGATCATCATGAAGCCCTCTTGCGTGGCACGCAGCAGATAGGCGGCCAGGCAGGCGATGTGGTGACTGTGATGAATGGTCAGCGAAGCGGTGCCATAGTCGCGCGCCTTGGGGATCAAGGCATCGATGCCCTGATGCACCAGCCACGGACCGGGCAGGCGGCGGCCGTCCCAGGCCAGCGCGGCGGCGCGCTCCGAGAGCACCTCGGGCTGGCCGCTCCTGGCCATGCTGCCCTTTTCCAGTTCCTTGACGTAGGGGGCCAGCAGCGCCAGCCCGTGGGTGTCGTGGCCCAGCAGGTCGCCATCGACCAACGTGGCCGCGACGCTGTCAGCCTTGTCGGCCTCCAGGCCTGCGCGCTGCAACAGGGTGGAGGCGAACTGACGCAGGGCGTCAGCGGAGAAACGTTCGGGCATTGCCATGGAACCACCTTTCCTTGCTTGAATATCGATTGAAATCTTTTCACCTCAGGCCAAGGCCAGCGGCTTCCTGCGCACCAGCTTGAGCACCAGCGGCAACAACCACAGCAGCAGCGTGATCACGCCCAGCGTGCCGGCAATGGGGCGCTCGAAGAAGGCCAGGAACTGGCCGTCGGACTTGATCATCGAGGTGACGAAATGTTCTTCCAGCATGCCGCCCAGCACCACGCCCAGCACCGCCGGTGCTACCGGGAAACCGTTCTCTTCCATCACATAGGCCAGCAGGCCGAACACCAGCATGATGCCCACGTCGGTGACGCTGTTGTTGGTCGCATAGGAGCCGACCACACAGAACAGCAAAATCAGCGGCATCAGGATGCCGCGCGGGATGGAGAGGATGCGCTTGGCCATCTTGATGCACCAGAAGCCCAGCGGCAGCATCAGCAGGTTGGCCAGGATGAAGACCAGGAAGATGGCATACATCGACACCGGGTTGTCGACGAAGATCATCGGTCCCGGATTGAGGTTTTTCATGTAGAGCACGCCGATGACGATGGCGGTAATCGAATCGCCGGGGATGCCGAATACCAGCGCCGGAATCCAGGCCCCGGCCAGTGCCGAGTTATTGGCCGCGCCCGATTCGACGATGCCCTCCGGATGGCCGGTGCCGAATTTCTCCGGCTCCTTGGACATCTTCTTGCTCATCGCATACGACATCCAGGCCGCGATGTCAGCGCCTGCGCCGGGCAGCGCACCGACCAGGGTTCCGAGGACGCTGCCGCGCAAGACCGACTTCGGATACTTGAGCATCAGCCCCCACATGCCCTTGAAGACGTTGCCGACGCGGCTTTCCGCAACCTTCATGGTGAAATCGCGCGAGACCGCGAAGCGCAGCACCTCGGACATGGCGAACATCCCTACCATCAGCGGCACCAGCGAGACCCCGCCCAGCAGGTCGGGCTGGTCGAAGGTGAAGCGCGGCGCTCCGGCCGGATTGCCCATGCCGACGGAGGCGATGAACATGCCCAGGAACAGCGAAACGAAGCCCTTCAAGGGATTGTCGGAGGCGATGAAGATGGCGCAGGTCAGGCCCAGCAGCACCAGCCAGAAATATTCGAAGGAGGAGAATTTCAGCGCCAGCTCGGCCAGCGCCGGGGCCGAGAAAATCAGCACGAAGGTACCGAACAATCCGCCGATGACCGAGAACACCAGGCTGGCACCGAGCGCAATCTCGCCCTGCCCTTTCATGGTCATGGCGTAGGCTTCATCGGTATAGGCGGCCGATGAAGGCGTGCCGGGAATGCGCAGCAGGCAGCCGGGAATGTCGCCCGAGAAGATCGCCATGGCCGTGGCCGAGACCATGGCCGCGATGGCCGGCACCGGCGGCATGAAGAAGGTCACCGGTACCAGCAGCGCTACGGCCATGGTCGCGGACAGGCCGGGCACCGCCCCCATGAAGAGGCCGAAGATGGAGGAACCGAGGATCACCGCCAGCACGTAGGGATCAAACACCATCGCCAGTGCGGCATAGAGGTTGGCAAGCATGTCGTCTCCTTACCAGGCCAGGGGCGTGAGGATGCCCCAGGGCAGGGGCACCTTGAGCAGTTTGTAGAAGATGGTGTGGATCAGCAGCGCACTGGCTATCGCCACCGGCAAGGCCACCATCACGCGGGTGCGGAAAGTGAGGAACAGCGCCAGCAGCAGCACGACGGCCGTGGGCAGGAATCCCAGGGGTTCCGAGACCCAGATGTAGAACACCAGGGAAAGCGGGATGAGCAGGAAGGCGAACACCGCATGGCCGCTGCCGAACCACTCCGGCAACGTGAACCAGCGTGCGTCCTGGTCATCGGCACCGGTCGTGGCAATGCGCGAGCCAGGCGCACTGCGCGCCGCCCGCGCCCGCTGCAAGCCGCGCAAGCCACGCAGCACCAGCAGCACGGCACAGATCATCAGACCGCCGGCCAGCGCCTGCGGAAATACGTTGGGTCCGATATCCTGCCCCATCGCGGGCAGGCGGGCAGAAGCGATCCAGAGCACGACCGAGAGGACAGCGATCAGCAGCCCGGACAAGGCATCATTGATTTTCATGGGACGGTCCCGAAGCGAAGAGCACGAAGAGGAGAGCCAGGCAGGCGCAGCGACATGGGGTCGATGCGCCTGCTCTGTGCCTGTTACTTGGCCATGCCCAGGGTCTTGAGGATGGCGCCCATGTCCTCGTCGCTCTTGTCCATGAACTTGCCGAACTCGGCGGCATCGGCATATTGCGTACCGAAGCCGCGTCCGCTCATGAAGTCCTTGTATTCCTTGCTGTCGTAGATCTTCTTGAGGCTGGCCGAGAGCTTGCCCTGCACATCGGCCGGCAGGCCCTTGGGTCCGACGATGCCGCGCCAGGCGCCGTTGGTCCAGGTGCTGCCGGTGAGGCTCTTCAGCGTGGGCACCTTGGGATAGAGCGCCGCCGGTTCGTTGGCCATGATCACCAGTGGCGTGGCCTTGCCGGCATCGATCAGCGAACGGGCTTCCGGCAGCGAGGCTGCGACGATGTCCACCCCGCCCGCAGCCAGGTCCACCATGGCCGGTGCAGCGCCGTTGGAGGGCACGAAGCGCACCGCATTGGGCGCGACCTTGAGGTCATTCAACATGCCGGCCAGCCCCAGGTGCCAGATGCCGCCCTGCCCGGTGCCGGACGCCTTGAGCTTGCCGGGATTGGCCTTGATGGCCTTCAGGAGGTCGTCGAAATTCTTGTAGGGCGATTCGTGACTCACGGTCAACGCGGCCGGGTCGAAGTTCATCAATGCCAGCGGCGTCAGGTCACGCGGGGTCAGCTTGGTCAGGCCCTGGTGGTGCATCATCGAGATCTCCACCGTGGCGATGCCGATGGTGTAGCCATCCGGCGTGGCACTGGCGATGGCCTGGTGGCCCACCGCGCCATTGCCGCCGGTGCGATTGACCACGTTGACCGGCTGGCCCAGGTCCTTCTCCAGCAAGGCGCCGATGATGCGGGCGGTGGCATCGGTACCGCCGCCTGCGCCCCAGGGCACGATCAGCGTGACCGGACGATCGGGCCAGGCGGCAAAGGCCGCCGGAGCGGCCAGGACGGTGCAGGCCGCGCTGGCGGCCAGGATGGTCTTGAACAAGGTTCTGCGGGTCAACTGCATGGTCTCTCCTCCGTTGTCGTCTGCGCTCAATGCGCGCAATGGGGTGCGGCTAACGCTTTGGCAAAGGACTTTCGTTACCGCTTCGCTGACCTGCGGGGAGCGCCGGAGTGATTGGCCATGCGGAAGAGATTTACCCCCCCGCTGGTCTCCTGTGTTGTCTCTGTTGCGCAGGTCTCATGCCTTGCTGCTTGTTCTTGTATCCGGACCGGGCCGGTAAGGCTGCATCATGCTGCTGGCCGCGCCCCCGCATTGGGATGAGTCGCGCAGAGGCCATGTGGTCTGACCAGCGGAGGCTAGAATTTCACATCACCCAGGCAGTGTCAAGGATGAATCGAATGGATCAAAAAAATTCATCCTTGGTGCCATGCAGCATTAATACCCCGCCGCAAAGCCTTGCCGGCTCTGGCTTTCAGGCGGGCTGTGTGTTTTACTGCATGTTGCAGCGGCGACGCAAAAAGCCAGCCGTGCAATGCTGACAAAAAGCTTTCTCGCGATCTGGTATTACCACTTGACCAAACAAATCCGGCTGCAATAGACTCGCAGCCAATTACACAAGTCACGTCGCTTCAGCGTGTCTTGCCACCGTCGGTGACGGGGCAGGCCGCAGGGCAGAACGGACGGCACAGACCCAGCCGCCACGGCACCTGCCGGCGGCTCCAGGCAGCGGAGACATCCCATTGGCTTATCCAGGCACAGCATCGCATGTGAACCGCAGGACGCCGGCCGGCCGGGCGCAGATGCGCCGCGCCGCCACCGTTGCCAGCGTGCGTGCGCGCCGCGCCTTGCATCGCTGCTCCGCCTTCGGGTCCCTGCTGGCCTTCCTGCTGATTGATTTTTCCCGCTATTTCTTTGACCAGGGCGACAGTCATCCTGTCGCCGCGCGCGCTCTCGCCTGAGTCTTGCAAGGACCAGGTTCGCGCAGGCAGCAAGCATTGAACGGCACTGCTGGCCCTATCCGGCCGGCAGCCCATGGATCGCATGAAGCAGGGCAAGGCACGCAGTGCGCGCTTGCGCACGCACCTTGCCAGGGAAACGACAATGACTGACGACACCAAGAAAAAATCCACCCGCCGCAGCCAGGCCTGGTTTGGCCGCCAGGACCGCGATGGGTTCATCTACCGCTCCTGGGTGAAGAACCGCGGCATCCCGCACGACCAGTTCGATGGCCGTCCGGTGATCGGCATCTGCAATACCTATTCCGAACTGACCCCCTGCAATTCTCACTTCCGCGCCCTGGCCGAACAGGTCAAGATCGGTGTCTGGGAAGCCGGCGGCTTCCCGCTGGAGTTCCCCGTGATGTCGCTGGGCGAGACCCTGCTGCGCCCCACCGCCATGCTCTACCGCAACCTGGCCAGCATGGATGTGGAAGAGTCGATCCGCGCCAATCCGCTCGATGGCGTGGTGCTGCTCATGGGCTGCGACAAGACCACGCCGGCGCTGCTGATGGGCGCGGCTTCGGTGGATGTGCCGACCATCGGCGTCTCGGGCGGCCCGATGCTCTCGGGCAAATACCGTGGCCGTGAACTGGGTTCCGGCACCGGCGTGTGGCAGATGTCGGAAGACGTGCGCGCCGGCAAGATGACGCAGGAAGAATTCTTTGAAGCCGAGAGCTGCATGCACCGCTCGCACGGCCACTGCATGACCATGGGCACGGCTTCCACCATGGCCAGCATGGTCGAGGCATTGGGCGTGGGCCTGCCGCACAATGCCGCCATTCCCGCCGTCGATGCGCGCCGCAACGTGCTGGCCCGCAACGCCGGCCGCCGCATCGTGCAGATGGTGGACGAAGACCTGGTGCTCTCGAAGATCCTCACCCGCCAGGCTTTTGAAAATGCCATTCGCGTCAACGCCGCCATCGGGGGCTCCACCAATGCGGTAATCCACCTGCTGGCCATTGCCGGCCGCATCGGTATCCAGCTCGACCTGAAGGATTGGGACGACATCGGCCAGCAACTGCCCTGCCTGCTGGACCTGCAGCCCTCGGGCAAATTCCTGATGGAAGATTTTTACTATGCGGGCGGCCTGCCGGCGGTGATCCGCCAACTGGAAAGCGTGATCGACAAGACCGCCCTGACCGCCAACGGCAAGACCCTGTGGGAGAACTGCCAGGACGCGCCGAACTGGAATCAGGAAGTCATCCGCAGCTTCGACCAGCCCTTCAAGGAAGCGGCCGGCATCGCCATCCTCAAGGGCAACCTGGCCCCGGACGGCGCCGTCATCAAGCCATCGGCCGCCACCCCTGCCCTGCTCAAGCATCGCGGCCGCGCGGTGGTGTTCGAAAACAGCGACGACCTGCACAAGCGCATCGATGACGAGAACCTGGACGTCGACGAAACCTGCGTGCTGGTGCTCAAGAATTGCGGTCCCAAGGGTTACCCCGGCATGGCCGAAGCGGGCAACATGCCGCTGCCGCCGAAGATCTTGCGCAAGGGGATTACCGACATGGTGCGTGTCTCGGATGCCCGCATGAGCGGCACTGCCTACGGTACCGTGGTACTGCACGTCTCGCCGGAAGCGGCCGCCGGTGGCCCGCTGGCGCTGGTGCAGAACGGCGACTTCATCGAACTCGATGTGGAGGCGCGCAAGCTGCACCTGGATGTGTCGGACGAAGAACTGGCACGCCGCCGTGCGCAATGGCAAAAGCCCGAACTGCCGCCGCAGATGCAGCGCGGCTGGGTCAAGCTCTATGTGGATCACGTGCAGCAGGCCAACCAGGGCGCGGACCTCGATTTCCTGGTCGGCAAGAGCGGACCTTACGTGCCCAAGGACAATCACTGAACTGGCCTGCCCTTGCCTGCTGCAATGGCGGCAAGGGCAAGTAGCATTTTTTCAGGCAAACCGTTTTTACTGAATTCCACCTGCAGCAACGTATCAGGCATCACAGGCTTCACAGGCTTCAACAAGCAGCATTAAGCAAAAGTTAAGGGTCATTCAAACAGCATTAAATTCAGCTTAATACCAGCATCCGTCGTACCCCAGGAGCAAGGTACAGCCACACAAGCGGCGGCCGTGTTCCAGGAAGTAGTTGCATCAGGTGGACCAAGACAACCATCACGGAGACGAGCAATGAAAGTACTGATTACGGACTACGATTTCCCCGACGTCGACCTGGAGCTTGCGCTCTACAAGGAAGCCGGTGTGGAAGTCGTGACCGCGCAATGCCGCACGGAAGAGGAGGTCATCGCCGCCTCCGCAGGATGCCAGGGCCTGCTGGTGCAATACGCACCGGTGAACGCCAAGGTCTTCGCGGCCCGTCCTGAAATCCGCATCGCCAGCCGCTATGGCGCCGGCTTCGACACCATCAACACGGCTGACGCCGCAGCCCACGGCGTGTGGGTCGCCAACTCGCCCGACTATGGCGTGGGCGAAGTGGCCACCCATGCGCTGGCCATGGCGCTGGACCTGATCCGCAACATCACCGTCTATGACCGGGCCGTGAAAGCCGGTCAATGGCACTACACCACGGCCGGCATCATTCCGCGCGCCTCCGATCTCACCATCGGCATCATCGGCCTGGGCCGCATCGGCAAGCGCATGGCGCATATCTCGCGCAATCTCTTCAAGCGCGTCATTGCCTATGATCCCTACATCATCGATGGCGATTTCCCCGCCTACGTGGAACGCGTGAGCCGCGAAGAGTTGTTCCGCCAGGCGCATGTGGTGTCGCTGCATACGCCCTTGAACGACGAGACGCGCAACATGATCGACGCTTCGCTGCTCGGTCTGCTGCAGCCGCAGAGCTACCTGGTGAACTCCGCACGCGGCGGCCTCATCAAGATCGACGACCTTCTCGCTGCGCTGGAAAACGGCCAGCTCAAGGGGGCGGCGCTGGATGTGCTGCCGGTGGAGCCGCCGCAGAAGGCCTCGGCTATCGTGCAGCATCCACGTGTGCTATTGTCCCCGCACGCGGCCTTCTTCTCGGATGTCGCAGCGCGCGAACTGCGGCGCAAGGCGGCCCAGAACCTGATCGACTGGGACCGCAACGGGCGACCCTCCTACGTGGTCGTTCAGGGCAAGAACAAATAAGTCAAAACAATCACCCCGGGAAACGGGGCGCCAACGCAGCACCGCGCCGGCCGCCAGCCGGCGCTGCATCAGTGTAGACAACGAAAAAAAGGAAGACCGGCAGGATCTTCCACGCGTCCCTCCACAGGACGTGCCTGAACAAAGTGCGTTGTGAACGGCTCCGTCTGGAACCGGTTCCGCAGCGTCGATACGAGGATAGACACGAGGAGCATTTGATGGCATCAGTACAGATCCGCGCAGTCAAGAAACAGTTCGGCAGCACCCAGATCATCCGGGGCGTCGACATCGATATCGCCGATGGCGAATTCACCGTCCTGGTCGGCCCGTCCGGCTGCGGCAAGTCGACGCTGCTGCGCATGCTGGCGGGGCTGGAGGAGATCACCGGCGGCGAGATCCTCATCGGCGGTACCGTGGTCAACAACGTCCAGCCCAAGGACCGCGACATCGCCATGGTGTTCCAGAACTACGCGCTCTATCCGCACATGACGGTGCGCGACAACATGGCCTTCTCGCTGACCCTGGCCAAGAAGGACAAGTCCTTTGTCGACGAGCGCGTCAAGAAGGCCGCCGACATCCTCGGCCTGAACCAGCTGCTGGACCGCTATCCGCGCCAGCTCTCGGGCGGCCAGCGCCAGCGCGTGGCCATGGGCCGCGCCATCGTGCGCGATCCGCAGGTGTTCCTCTTCGACGAACCGCTCTCCAACCTCGATGCCAAGCTGCGCGTACAGATGCGCACCGAGATCAAGGAACTGCACCAGCGCCTCAAGACCACTTCCATCTATGTGACCCACGACCAGATCGAAGCCATGACCATGGCCGACCAGATCGTGGTCATGCGCGATGGCCTGGTGGAGCAGCGCGGCCGTCCGCTGGACCTGTACGACCATCCGGCCAACCTGTTCGTGGCCGGCTTCATCGGCTCGCCCGCGATGAACTTCATCCCCGCCACCCTGCGCCGCAATGCTGGCGGTGGTGCAGCCGAGGTCGAGTTCGCCGACGGCACCCGCGTGCCCGCGCCCTATGGCAGCGCCCTGCAGGGCAATGACGGACAGAAGGTCACCTACGGCGTGCGTCCCGAGCACCTCTCCATCGGTGCGGCCGGGCAAGGCATCGCCACCAAGGTCATCGTGGTGGAGCCGACCGGGGCCGATACCGAAGTGTTCTCGCGCTTCGGCGACACCAGCCTCACCTCGATCTTCCGCGAACGCCATGACTTCGGCGCGGGCGACGTGATCCATCTGGTTCCCGACCACAGCCGCACGCACCTGTTTGACGCCGAATCGGGCAAGTCGCTGGCGGCCCGCTGATCCAACGCACCATCACTGCAGTAACCCAAGCACCACCCGTAGCGCAGCATCACAAGAAAAAGAGTCCATCCGCAAGAACAGCCGTTCGAGAGCGGTCCAATTCGACTTTCAACCGAAGGAGTAGGAGACATGAGCAAGCTGACACGACGCGAATTCCTGGTCACCAGCGCTGCTGCCGCAGCCGCGTCAAGCATGGGCGTGAACGCCTTTGCCGCAGGCCCCGGCGCGGCCGGTGCCGACAGCATCAAGTACCCCATCGAACAGGGCGCGACTCTGCGCATCCTGCGCTGGAAGCGTTTCGTCCAGGGCGATGAAGACCTGTGGAACGCCAACGTCAAGAAATTCACCGAACTGACCGGCGTAGCCGTGCGTACCGACAGCGAAGGCTGGGAAGACGTGCGCCCGAAGTCGGCCGTGGCCGCCAACGTGGGCAGCGGTCCGGACATCGTGCTGGGCTGGTTCGACGATCCGCAGCAGTACCCGACCAAGCTGATCGACATGACCGACCTGGCCGATTCGCTGGGCAAGCGCTATGGCGGCTGGTACGACGTCTGCCGCAAGTACGGCACCAAGGACGGCAAGTGGATCGCCCTGCCGCTGGGCGTGATCGGCAATGCCCTGGTCTATCGCGAAAGCCAGATCAAGGCCGCCGGTTTCGATGCCATTCCCAAGGACACGGCCGGCTTCCTCAAGCTGTGCCAGGCCTTGAAGGCCAAGGACACCCCGGTCGGCTTCGCCCTGGGCAAGGCCGTCGGTGACGCCAACAACTGGGCGCACTGGCTGCTGTGGTCGCACGGCGGCAAGCTGGTGGACAAGAACGGCCAGGTCGCCATCAACTCGGCCGAGACCCGCGCCGCGCTGGAATACGCCAAGCAGCTCTATGCCACCTTCGTGCCCGGCACCTTGTCGTGGCAGGATCCGTCCAACAACAAGGCCTACCTGGATGGCCAGATCAGCCTGACGGCCAACGGCATCTCGGTGTATTACGCCGCCAAGAATTCGCCGGACCCCAAGCTGCAGGACATCGCCAAGGATACCCAGCACGCGCACTTCCCGGTCGGTCCGGCCGGCAAGCCCACCGAGCTGATGCAGATCACGCAGATGATGGTGTTCAAGCACACCAAGTTCCCCAATGCGGCCAAGGCCTTCGTGCAATTCATGTTCGAGCCGGACCAGTACAACCCGTGGATGAAGGCCTCCATCGGCTATGTCAGCCAGCCGCTGAAGGCCTACGAGAAGAACCCGGTCTGGACCGACGACCCGAAGGCCACCGTCTACCGCGACTCGGCCTCGCTGATGCTGGACCACGGCCACGAAGGCCCGCTGGGACAAGCCTCGGCGGCCTGCATGGCGGACTACGTGGTGGTGGACATGGTGGCCGAGGCCGCCTCGGGTGCCAAGACCGTGCAGCAGGCCATCGACCGGGCGGCCGAACGCGCCAAGCGGTATTACAAGACCTGATGGCATCGGCCTGAACGTCAGCAAGGCGGGTCCGGGTTCCCTCGGGACAGCGGGCAAAGGGGCAGGTTGTCAGGGCCTGCCGACCCGGTCCCGCCGCGCTGGCGCATCGCGACGCGTCACAACAGTACTGGCCGCAGGCCTGGCTTGCGGCCCTTTCATCGAGGCACATCATGCTATCCCGATTCCTGAACAACCGTAACGTACTGGGCATGCTGTTCATGGCCCCGGCCGTGATCCTGCTGGTGGTGTTCCTGACCTACCCGCTGGGCCTGGGCATCTGGCTGGGCTTCACCGATACCAAGATCGGCGGCGAAGGCAGCTTCATCGGCCTGGACAACTACACTTACCTGGCCGGCGATTCGCTGGCGCAGCTGTCGCTGTTCAATACCGTGTTCTACACGGTCAGCGCCAGCATCCTGAAATTCGGACTGGGCCTGTGGCTGGCCATCCTGCTCAACAAGAACGTGCCGCTGAAGACCTTCTTCCGCGCCATCGTGCTGTTGCCCTGGATCGTGCCGACTGCGCTCTCGGCCCTGGCCTTCTGGTGGCTGTATGACGCACAGTTCTCCGTGATCAGCTGGGCCCTGCACAAGATGGGCCTGATCGACCGCTACATCGACTTCCTGGGCGACCCCTGGAATGCGCGCTGGTCCACCGTCTTTGCCAACGTCTGGCGCGGCATTCCCTTCGTGGCGATCTCGCTGCTGGCGGGCCTGCAGACGATCTCGCCCTCGCTCTATGAAGCGGCCGCCATCGACGGTGCCACGCCCTGGCAGCAGTTCCGCCACGTGACGCTGCCCTTGCTCACGCCCATCATCGCGGTGGTGATGACCTTCTCGGTGCTGTTCACCTTCACCGACTTCCAGCTGATCTATGTGCTCACCCGTGGCGGTCCGCTCAATGCGACGCACCTGATGGCCACGCTCTCCTTCCAGCGCGCCATTCCGGGCGGCGCCCTGGGTGAAGGCGCGGCACTGGCAACCTACATGATTCCCTTCCTCCTGGCAGCGATCATGTTCTCGTATTTCGGCCTGCAACGTCGCGGCTGGCAACAAGGAGGTGACAAATAATGGCCAAGAAAAAAGACGACCAGCAGGAAACCCAGGGCATGGATTTCCTGCAATCGACACCGCGCCGCTGGGTGACGATCTACATTCCGCTGCTGATCTTCCTGTTCGTGCTGCTGTTCCCGTTCTACTGGATGGTGATCACGGCCTTCAAGCCGGACAATGAATTGCTCTCGCAGACCGGCAACCCCTTCTGGGTGGTTGCCCCGACGCTGGCGCACTTCAAGAAGCTGCTGTTCCAGACCCAGTATCCGGCCTGGCTGCTCAACACGGTGATCGTGTCGGTGGTGTCGACCTTCGCCTCGCTGGCGGCCAGCGTCTTTGCTGCCTATGCGATCGAACGCCTGCGCTTCCAGGGCTCCAAGCAGGTCGGCCTGGGCATCTTCCTGGCCTACCTGATCCCGCCCTCGATCCTGTTCATTCCGCTGGCGGCGATCGTGTTCAAGCTGGGCCTGTTCGATACGCGCTGGGCGCTGATCCTGACCTATCCGACCTTCCTGATCCCGTTCTGCACCTGGTTGCTGATGGGTTACTTCCGCTCGATTCCCTATGAGCTGGAAGAGTGCGCGCTCATCGATGGTGCTACGCGCTGGGAGATCCTGGTCAAGATCATCCTGCCGCTGGCGGTGCCGGGCTTGATCTCGGCGGGCATCTTTGCCTTCACGCTGTCGTGGAACGAGTTCATCTATGCGCTGACCTTCATCTCCTCCTCCGAGGTGAAGACGGTGCCGGTGGGGATCGTCACCGAGCTGGTGGAAGGCGACGTCTATCACTGGGGCGCACTGATGGCCGGGGCGCTGCTGGGCTCGCTGCCGGTGGCGGTGGTGTATTCGTTCTTTGTGGAGTATTACGTGTCGGGGATGACGGGGGCGGTGAAGGAATAAAGCTTCACCCTGCATCCTGTGCGGCAAAAAGAAAGCCCGGCGTTCGCAAGAACGCCGGGCTTTTCTTTACAGCGCTGCAGCAGGCCGACTAGCGCTTACTGCTTGGCCAGCGGCGCACTCCCCGCCTCCACCGTCTTCTTTTCCGGCAGCTGCTTGCGCACCTTGGCCACATCCGATGCGCTCACCGAAGAAGCCTGGTTGCCCCAGCTGCTGCGGATGAAGCTGACCACATCGGCCACTTCCTGGTCCGACAGGCGGCTGGCAAAGCCCGGCATGGCGAATTGCGTCGGGGCCTTGTGGGTCCACGGCATCTCGGCACCCTCCAGCACGATGCGGATCAGCGAAGCCGGGTTCTCGGCATTGACCGTCGGCGACAAGGCCAGGGTCGGGAAGGTTTCTTCATATCCCTTCCCGCTGCTGCGGTGGCAGGCCGCGCAGTTGTTCAGGAAGGCCATGGCGCCCGGACTCTGGTCGCTGCCTTTGCGCAAGGCCTGGTGGGTCTTGTCGTCATAGGCCAGCGCAGCCGTGCCCTCCTTCACCGCCTTCAAGGACTTCAGGTACTTGGCCATGGCCGAGAGATCTTCCCCGGTCATGTACTGGGTACTGTTGGCGACCACATCGGCCATGCCGCCAAAAGCAGCGGAATGGCTGTTGCGGCCGGTCTTGAGGAAGGCCACGATGTCGGCCTCGCTCCAGTTGCCCAGACCGTCGCGGGCGTCACCGCGCAGGTTGTTGGCCAGGTAGCCGTCGATCACGCCACCGGAGAGGAACTGGCTGCTGTCATTGGACAGCGCCTTCTCCTGCATGCCCACGCCGCGCGGGGTATGGCAGGCGCCACAGTGGCCCAGGCCTTCGACCAGGTATTGGCCGCGGACCAGGGGACTGTTGTCCTCAGGACCATCGGCCGCCACCGCCGGTGCGAACACCTTGCGCCACACCGACAACGGCCAGCGCATCGACAAGGGCCAGGTGATGTCTACACCACGATTGGGTGCGGGATCAGCCTGGACGCCCTGCATGAAGTAGGCATAGAGCGCCTTCACGTCGGCCGGCTTGACCTTGGCGTAGGAAGGATACGGCATGGCCGGATAGAGCGACGCGCCATCCTTGCGGATGCCGTGACGCAGCGCACGGTCGAAATCCTCTTCGCTGTAGCCGCCGATGCCGTGGTCCTTGTCCGGCGTGATGTTGGACGAATACACCGTGCCGATGGGCGTGGCAATGGGCAAGCCACCCGCAAAGGGCTTGCCGCCCTTGGCAGTGTGGCAGGCCACGCAGTCACCGGCCTTGGCCAGGTACTCGCCACGCTGCACCAGCTGCTGGTCCGCCGAAGGCGCGGCGGCATTGTTCTGCGCTGCTGCGGTGAAGGCGGACAGCGACATGACAGCCGCACAGGCGGCGATGAAATAATGCTTGATCATGATGGTCGTCATCCTTATGCCTGCACCAGCGGGCCGGGGTTTTTCAGATACTGCTCACGGATGGCCTTGGCGGAGTGATACGCCAGCGCCGTGACCAGCCCGGTCGGGTTGTAGCCCATGTTCTGCGGGAAGGCGCAGGCGCCGTAGACGAACACGTTGGGCACATCCCAGCTCTGCAGGTATTTGTTGACCACGCTGTTCTTGGGTGTGGTCCCCATGATGGCGCCCCCGGTGAGGTGGGTCGATTGATAGACCCGCGTATCCCAGGACGAACCAGTCTTGCGCACGGCCTTGACGACCTTCTCCGGATTCATGGCCTGGCCGACCTTCTCCATCTCGCCGGCGATGTAGGTCAGCATCTTGCCTTCGTTCTCCTTCCAGTTCAGGGTCATGCGCAAGAGCGGCTGGCCATTGGCATCCTTGTAGGTCGGATCCAGCGACAGGTAGCAATCGCGATACGCCATCACCGAACCGGACATGCCGATGGTGAGCGTGCGCTGGTAGGCATCCTGCACGCTGGCCTTCCATTCGGAACCCCAGTTGGGAACCTTCTCGCCCGGCATGGTACCGGCCTGCTTGATGGGACGGCCGCCATAGCGCACGTGACGAATCGAGGCACCGCCGATGAAGCCCAGCGGACCGTGGTCGAACTGGTCGGCGTTGAGGTCGTCCATGCCCACGCCACCGGCACCGGTGCCGATGAACGGATTGAACTGCGTGCCCTTGGGCATGACCACGTTGATGCCGCCGTTGTACTGGTAGGCGAAGTTCTTGCCGACCACGCCTTCGCCGGAGACCGGGTCATAGGGCTTGCCGATGCCCGAGAGCAGCAGCAGGCGCACGTTGTGGGTCTGGAAGGCGGTCAGCAGGACCAGGTCGGCGGGCTGTTCGACTTCGCGGCCTTGGGCGTCGATGTAGGTGACGCCGGTGGCGCGCTTGCCGGAGGCATCCAGGTTGACCTTGATGACCTGGGCCTTGGTGCGCACCTCGAAGTTCTTGCGCTTCAACAGCACCGGCAGGATGGTGGTCTGCGGCGATGCCTTGGAATACATGTAGCAGCCGTAGTTTTCGCAGAAGCCGCAGTAATTGCAGGGGCCGATGCGCACGCCATACGGATTGGTGAAGGGCTGCGAAGCATTGGCCGCGGGCGCCGGATAAGGGTGGTAGCCGACGTCGCGCATGGCCTTCTCGACCAGCGAGGCGCTGTACTGGTATTGCAGCGGCGGGGTCGGGAATTCATCGCTGCGCTCGCCTTCCAGCGGATTGCCGCCGGCCACGATCTGGCCCTTGAGGTTGCCGGCCTTGCCGGAAACCGCCATGACCTTTTCCGAGAAATCGTAGAAGGGCTCCAGCTCCTTGTAGGTCACGCCATGGTCCTGGATGGTCATGTCCTCGGGGATGAATTTCTTGCCGTATTTCTGCTCGTGGTGCGTGCGCATTTCCAGCTCTTCGGGCAGGTTGCGGTACATCATGCCGTTCCAGTGGAAACCGGCGCCGCCCACGCCATCGCCCAGCAGGAAGGAACCATGCTGGCGGTACGGCACGGCCACATCCGAGAGCGTATGACGAATCGTCACGGTCTCGCGCGAGAGGTCCTGGAACAGCGCGCCGCGCACGGAGTATTTCAGTTCATCGACTGCCTTCGGATAAGGCGTGTCGGTGTTGGTGTCACGCATGTCGCCGCGTTCCAGCGCCAGCACGTTCAGGCCGGCTTCGGTGAGCTCCATGCCCATGATGGAACCGGTCCAGCCCAGGCCCACCATCACTACATCCACTTTGTCTTTTTTGATAGCCATGATCAGCCCTTCTCTCCCAGAATCGACACGGGGCCGTATGGATATTTGACGTTGTATTGATCAACCCAGTCAGCGTAATCGGCGCGCGCACCGGGGAAGCCGACCATCTTCCAGCCGCCCATCTTCTGGTTGCCGCCGTACATCGGATCTGCGAAATAGCCCTCCTTGGTATTGCCCAGCATGAAGCTGAAGAAGGTCTTGGCGGGCACGGTATCGAACGTGATCTTGCCGCCTTCCATCATCTTGAGCACGTCCAGCTGCTTGGCCTTGTCGAGTTCGGCGAAGACCTTGCCGTGGTTCTTGCTGCACCAGTCATTGCAGGCAGCGATGCCCTGGCGGTAGATGTCGCGCGGCACCAGCGAGAGCTGGTAGCCCAGTTCGGGCACGCTGTCCGGATGGAAGGGGCCTTGCATGTACCACAGCTTGCCGGCGCCATAGGGGGTTTCCATCTGGCGGTCGATGAACTCGGGCACGCCGGTTTCGAGCGCACCGGCACCGTACTGGTCGGAAGGGATGAGGTGATCGACGGCGGCGTTGAGGAAGGCCCATTCGGGCGCAGTGAAGTAGGTCGGCGTGTAGGCGCGGGGCTTGCCCGGCTCGCTGCTGTCGGCCATTGCCGGCTGGCTGACTGCTACGGTGGTGGCGCCGCCTAGCGTGGTCGCGGCTGGGACGATGGCCAACACCTGGCGCAGGAAGCGCCGCCTGGGCTCTTTATCTTGTGACATGAGTATCCTTTGGACGTGGGATTTTGACGAGGGAATGGCAGGACGCTGGCGCGATACGCAGAAGGTGAATGAACGCTCCCCTGCGTGCCGGATGGACGCCGTCTCTTGTTGTTGTGGTGAAGCTCCCTGCGCAGCAGCTACGGGCACTGCCGCGCAGGGATACAAACCAGGTCGGCCGGGCCAGCCTTCATGCCCGGCCGGCCGCCATTACGCCAGCACTTCGCCGAAGAAAGCCTGCAGTGCTGCGGCCGCACGCTCGGCCGTCTGGCGGTGGTAGAAGAAGCCGGGATGGTTGGCATCCGGATCGGTGAAGGAGTGGCCGGCCAGGCCATAGTTGACCAGTTGCCAGTCAATCTTGAGGGCGCTCATCTCGTCGATGAAGCCATTGACCTGATCGCGCGGCACCGACGGGTCCTGCACACCGTGCAGCACCAGGACCGCGCCCTTGACCTTGCTCTGGCCCGGGACCGGGGTATCGAGCGCGCCGTGCAGCGAGACCGTGCCGCGCACGTCCGCACCATCGCGCGCCAGTTCGAGCGCCGCGGTGCCGCCGAAGCAGAAACCGCTGGCGCCCAGCTTGCCGGCATCGAGCTTGACGAAGCTCTGCTCGCGCAAGACCTTGAGCACACCGTGCATGCGCTTGCGCAGTTCGGCGCGATCCTTTTTCAGCGGGATGATGGCGGCCAGCGCTTCATCCGGATTGGTCGGGCGCAGGGTCTTGCCGAACACGTCGGCCACCAGGATGGCATGGCCGGCACCGATGGTGGTGGCGGCGATTTCCAGCGCCTGCTGGCGCAGACCGAAATAGTTGGGGACGGTCAGCACGCCCGACACCGGCGGCTGCGCCTTGTTGTAGAGCAGGACGCTTTCGTAATCGATGCCGTCGGCGCTATGGGCAATGGTCTCGATACCGAGGTCGGCGGCGGGGAGGCCGAGCTTCTCGGCAATGGCGGCGGTATTCCAGGACGTGGACATGGAGGCTCCTTTGGTTGGCAAACGCCGCCCGGGTGGAGGCCGGGCGGCGTTCAGGAAACTTGTGTTTGGCGCGAAGTTGAACAATGCGGATCAACAATGCAGCAGGACCGCGCCGTTTCCAGCTCAGCCATGCCACGGCCTTGACCGCATTTGGGCAGCAATGTTCGCACAAACAGTGCATTTCTGCAGGAGGTCATACCACTGAGGCTCGAAAAAATGCGAGGGCCATCCATACAAAACCCATACAAGGCGCATGGTGTTAAGCGGCAACTTGACTTTTACTTGCGAGCAATGGATTCTTGCCCGACCCCATCGGCAGACCTCTTCCATACAACGACCAACACAAGAGCTTCCATGAACGATCATCCTGACTTGCCTGAATCCTCTTCCCCCTCCCCCTCGGCTCCCGCTGCCTCAAGCAATTTCGCGACCGTCCTGCGTGACTCGGCCGACCACAGTGCGCCGCAGGCGTTTACCTTCAGCGGCCGCGGCGCCGAGTATTTCCGCATCTGGATCGTCAACCTGCTGCTCTCCGTGGTCACCCTGGGCATTTATTCGGCCTGGGCCAAGGTGCGGCGGCTGCGCTACTTCTACGACAATACCTCGGTGGCCGGGGCCAGCTTCGACTATCACGGCAATCCCGTGGCCAACCTCAAGGGACGCATCCTGGCCGTGGTGCTGCTGGTGGCGTACCAGGTCGCCGGCTACCTCAACATCCTGCTGGGCCTGCTGGCCGCGCTGGCCCTGATGCTGGCCAGCCCCTGGCTGATCTGGCGCAGCCTGCAGTTCAAGCTCTACAACACCAGCTATCGCGGCATCCGCTTCGGTTTTCGTGGCAGCTTCGGCGGCGCCTTCAAGAACTTCCTGCTGTGGCCCCTGATGTCGGGTGTCAGCCTGGGCCTGTTGATGCCGATGGCGGCGCAGCGCTTCAAGCGCTTCCAGCACAATGAAGCGCGCTTCGGCGCCACCCACTTTTCCTTCCACGGTTCGGTGGGCGCGTTCTACCTGGCCTTTGCGGCCGGCATCGGCGGCTGGATCGCCGGCTCGGTGCTCATCGTGGTCGGCTTTGGCGGCGTGGCACTGTTCCAATCAGTCCAATCGGGTACGGGCTCGATCGCCGCGTTCGGGCTGATGTTGTTCGCTCTTTATGCCTGGTCCTTCCTGATCATTCCCCTGTGGATCACGCTGCTGCAGAACCTGGTGTGGAACAACACCCGCCTGGGCGAGCATCGCTTCGAAAGCCGCATGCGCTGGGGCCGCACCGCCGTCATCCTGCTCACCAACGTGTTGGGCATTGCGTTCACGCTGGGACTATTCACTCCCTTCGCGCAAATCCGCATGATGCGCTACCGCATCGAGTCGGTGACGCTGCTGCCGGCGGGTAGCCTGGATGACTTCATCGCTTCCAGCGAATCGCCCGGCTCGGCCACCGGCGAAGGCCTGGGCGACCTGCTCGACTTCGATCTCTCGATGTAAGCCATGACAGTCTCCGCTTCCTACTTTGACGGCAAAACCTCCCGGCGCCATCTGGTGACGCTGACCGTCAGCGATGGCGTGGCTCAAGTGCGCGGCGAGGTGGAGCGGGACTGTCCGATCGCCCAACTGCGCGTCTCCGAGCGCCTGAACCGGGCTGCGCGCAAGGTCAGCTTCCCTGACGGTGCCTATCTGGAAATCATCGATGGGACGGCCTTCAGCGCCTTGCTGCACGAGACCGGCCACCGGGATTCACTGGTGGTCCGGTTGCAGCAAAGCTGGCGCCATGCGCTGGCGGCATGCGCGGCGCTGGTCGCGGTGGTGGTACTGAGCTACCTGTACCTGCTGCCGCTGGCCGCGCAGGGCATCACGGCCATCCTGCCGGTGGCGGTGGATCGCCAGGTCGGTCAAGGGACGCTGGACTTCCTCGACCAGCACGTATTGGCACCCAGCCAGCTCGACACCCAGCGGGCCAAGGGCATCACGTCGCGCTTTCGCGCCCTGACCATGCCGATGTCGGATGCGCCCGACTACCAGATCGTGTTCCGCAAGAGCCGCATCGGCCCCAACGCTTTCGCCCTGCCCTCGGGCCAGATCGTAGTCACCGATGAGATCGTGCAGCTGCTTGACGATGATGACGCCCTCATGGGGGTGCTGGCCCATGAACTGGGGCATGTGCACCGGCGCCACCTGATGCGGCGGCTGATCCAGAGTTCGGCCATTGCCGCCGCAGCCACGCTGCTCTTTGGCGATGTCTCGGCGGTGCTGGCCAACATCCCGACGGTCTTGCTGGACCTGAAGTATTCACGCGATATCGAACGCGAGGCCGATGATTACGCCATCGCCATGTTCAAGGCCAATGGCCTGCCGCGCCAGAAGCTGGCACTGGTGTTCGAGAAGCTGGAAGACCTGGGCAAGAGCAAGGATAGTCCGGCTGCACGCTACCTCTCCAGCCATCCGGCCAATGAGGAACGCATCGCGCACATCCTCGGCGCCCGCTGAGGAGATTCACTGACAACAACAAACCCGGGCGCTCGCGCGCACCGGGTTGCTCGGTCATCATCAAGCGTGCGGCTATGGCGCCGGCTCGCCCGCGCCGTCGCTTCCCTCCACCAGCGCCTTGAGCGAATCCAGCACCAGTCCGTTGCTGCGAATCCAGTCCTGTCCGCTGCGCTCGCTGATGACATCCTCCTGGTCTGGTGAAGAAAGGTCGATGATCTCGCTCTCCAGCGCCTCGATCGACAGCACGGTGGTGAAGGCTTTGACGACCGGCTTGGTCAGGTCCTTGTGGTTCTGGCGGATGACCAGGGCGGTACGGCCCGAGCGCAGCTTGACGATGGAACCGATGGGATAGATGCCCAGTGTCTTGACGAAGGTCAGGAAGATGGGGCGGTCGAAGTGCCCGTTCCAGCTCGCCATCCGGGCCAGCGATTCGGCCGGATCCCAGGCGGCCTTGTAGCTGCGGTCGGAGGTGATGGCGTCATACACGTCGCACACCGCCGCCATGCGGGAGTACAGGTCGATCTGGTTGCCCTGCTGGCGCCCCGGGTAGCCGCTGCCATCGATCTTCTCGTGGTGGTGCAGGCAGACGTCCAGCACATAGTCGGGCACGCCGGCAAAGCCGCTCAGGTATTCGTAGCCCAGCACCGGGTGGCGCTGGATGATGCGAAATTCCTGGTCGCTCAGCTTGCCGGGCTTGTTAAGTACCTCCAGCGGGATGAAAGCCTTGCCCACATCATGCAGGTAGCCGGCCAGGCCGGCTTCCTTGCAGGCGGTGTTGTCCATGCCCAGCGTGCGCGCCAGCGCCACCATCATGGTGCACACCGCAATCGAGTGCAGGTACGTATATTCGTCGGCGCGCTTCAAGCGGATGATGCTGAGCAGGGCATTCGAATTGCGGGTCACCGAGTCCGCAATTTCCTCCACCAGATCCTGGCATCGCTCGACATCCAGGGTCTTGCCCAGGCGGGCCTGCTTGAACATCAGCTGGGTCGACTCCTTGGCGCTCTCGTAGAGCCGCAAGGCTTCGCCAAGTTCGTGCCGGTATTGGTCCTCGGGCGTGACCGCAGCGGCCGGCGCCACGGCAACCTGCTCGGGCCCGTCCTGGACCGGGCTGGCGGCAATGACATCGCGCCCCAGTGAGATATCGATCCAGCAGAACTCGAAGCCGGCGCTGCGCGCGCGGCTCACGTCGGCCGGGTGTTCGATCAGGAATTTGCTGCGCCAGAAGGGATTCTCGATCCAGGGGCCGTCGAAGCCGGAAAAATACATGCCCACGGCCAAGTCGTTGACGCTGATTTTTTTGAGTTGTGTCATCTGAGCCCGAGAGAAGTTGCTGCTGCGGGTGGCCGCTTCCTGCTCGCAACGGTCCGCAGGGACCGCTGCGGGAGCGTATTACCCGACACTCCGACTGTATTACATCTTCGCTGAAATGATTAGCAGGAAATTCCTGATGACACTCTTTAGCGAATCTGCATAATCTAAAAGACCTCGCAAGGAAACCGGCAGCTGTGCAGAGGGTGAGCGGGCCTGCGCTTGGCGCGCCCTCCCCCATGGCCGGGCAAAGAAAAACCCGGGGCGCTGGCGCGGCCCGGGTTGGCAGGTGATGCAGGCGTGAGGGTCAGTAACCCGAGACGTCAGTGACGCTGCTCATCCTGCGACATGCTCGACAAGCCCGAATACAGGCTGCAGCAATGCGGCGCACCGCGATGCGATCCGGTATCGAGTTCACTGGAGTCGTTGAGAAAATCGACCAGCTTGCGATAGAGTTGTGCGAAGTAGCGCATGACTTACCCCCTTTCACTGTTGACTGATGGCAGGGTCCCGAGGGTTTTCTGCCAGTGCCGGTCTGTCCATGGACTCGATTCATACGGCCGGCACGAACCGTATAAATTGTTTATATCATTTATTCTATGTGCATGCAGGCCGGGCGTCTATCAGGATTTCTCTGACATCGCTGTAGTTGTTGCGCGCAGTCATCACCTCAGCCACACCTACGTGCAGCTTGCCTGTCCCTTCAGCCATGTCCGGAAAGCCGCCATGGCAGCGGTTTGCGGACGCGACTTCAAGCGCGTGAGCCAGTAGGCCCCCAGCACGATACGCTGATTGAACGGGCAGACCAGGCGCCCTTGGCGCAGCTCGCGCTCGAACATCATCACCGGCAGCAGCGCCACACCGGCCTCCTGTGCGGCGGCCTCGGCCAGTGCCAGGGAGGAATCGAACACGAAACCACGCAAGGGCGGGCAAGGCACGCCGGCCGCTGCAAACCAGCGGCGCCATTCATCGCTGCGATAGGAACGCAGCAGCGTCTCCGCCCCCAGGTCGGCCGGCGTGCGCAGGCGCGCGGCAATGTCGGGCGCACACATGGGGGCCAGCGGTGTATCGAACAGACGATCGGCCTCGGTGCCATGCCATGCACCATCGCCAAAACGGATCGCATAATCCAGCCCCTCCCCGGCCAGGTCGACCCGGTTGTTGTTGGTGAGCAGACGCAGGTCCACGAAGGGATGCTGCTGCTGGAATTCACGCAGGCGCGGCATGAGCCAACCCACGGCGAAGGTCCCGACGACACCGACGGTGAGCACCTCGCGGCGGCGGCCATCTTCGAACTGGGCCAGTACATCGGCGATGCGCCCGAAGGATTGCGCCACCACCGGCAGCAGCGCCAGCCCTTCGTCGGTGAGGGCCAGGCCGCGTGGCAGGCGACGAAACAGGGTCACGCCCAGCCGCTGCTCCAGGTTCTTGACCTGCATGCTCACGGCGGTCTGGGTCACGCTCAATTCCTCGGCGGCCCGTGTGAAGGAGAGATGGCGGGCTGAGACTTCGAAGGCGCGCAAGGCGTTCAAGGGCAGGTACATGGACACTCCAGGCATCAGTTTTTCTTGGGCTTGTGTCCAATTATCGTGAATTGTGTGCGCTACGGCTACTGCCTATCATGCAGCCCTGTTGTCACCATTCATCAAGGAGAAAGCATGACCGGAAGACGCCATTTCCTGTCCCTGGCGGCGCTGGCCGGCGCCGGCCTGATCAGCCGCAGCTGGGCGGCCGATGCCACCAGAACAAGTAAAACTGAGGACTCATCCACACTGACCGCCACCCTGTCGCGATTGGAGGCCGACATCGGCGGGCGTCTCGGCGTGTCCCTGGTGGATACTGCCGGCGGCCGCCACTGGGGCTATCGGGCTGACGAGCGCTTCCCCATGTGCAGCACCTTCAAGTTGCTGGCCGCCGCTGCAGTGCTGCGCCGCGTGGATGAAGGCCGGGAGCAGCTGGAGCGCCGCATCGTCTATCGCCAGCAGGACCTGGTGCCCTACTCGCCCACCACGGGCAAGCACACCGGTGGCCAAGGCTTGTCGCTGGCACAGTTGTGCGAGGCGGCGGTGACCCTGTCGGACAACACGGCAGCCAACCTGATGCTGGACAGCATGAACGGCCCGGCCGGACTGACGCGCTACATCCGCACGCTGGGCGACGAGCTCACGCGCCTGGACCGCAATGAACCCACGCTCAACGAAGCGACGCCCGGCGACCCGCGCGACACCACCACCCCGGCCGCAATGACGGCCGACCTGCGCCAGCTGGTGCTGGGCAATGCGCTCACGCCGGCCTCACGCCAGCAGCTGACCCAATGGCTGGTAGCCAACCAGACCGGTGACAAGCGCGTGCGCGCCGGCCTGCCCAAGGGCTGGAAGGTCGGTGACAAGACGGGGACAGGGCGTCTGGGCACGGCCAACGATGTGGGCGTGGTGTGGACGGACAAGGGCGCACCGCTGCTCTTTGCGGTCTATCTCACGGAAAACGCCGCCACCGATGCGCGGCGCGATGCGGTGCATGCGGAAGTCGGCCGGCTGATCGGCCAAGTGATGGCCTGAGCAGTGGCTGGGCCCTAGCCTGCAAAGCTGAACGAGACCGCGCCGCCCCCCTCCAGCGCAGCCTCGATTAGCCGCCCGCCACGCGCCAGTTGCAGGCCGGTGCAGGAGCCGGTGGTGATGACCTGGCCCTGGCGCCAGGGCTGGCCGCGGCGTGCGCAATGCAGGGCCAGCCAGCCCAGCATGGGCCACAGGTCGGCCGGATTGCCGCCGGTGGTGCGGGTGATTTCCTGTCCATCGATGTGCAGGCTGGCCGCGATCTGGCGCAGCGAGAGCGTGGGCGGCAGCGGCTGCGCAGTGCCGACGATCAGGGCGCCATGGCTTTGCAGGTCGGCCATGCCGGCCCAGGGATTGGTGCAGGGTGGATGACCCAGACGCGTCTCCACCACTTCGATGGCCGGCAGGATGGCATCGAAGACCGTGCGCAGTTCGGCTTCATCCGGCACTTGCTCGCCGGGATCGTAGTCCCGCCCCACCCGCAAGGCCAATTCCACTTCCAGCCCACGCATGCGCCATTGCGGACCACGCAATTCGGTCCCTGATGCGACGACCCCCGAAGCAGGCAAAGGCGCACACCCCGGCAGGCTGCCGTCGCCCTTGCTGCCGACCTTCCAGCCGGCGACCGGACCGAGGCGGCGCAATTGCGCATCCTGTACGGCATAGGCGGTCTCGGCGTCGCCCACGGCCAGGCGGCGCCAGTCCAGCGCCAGGCCGCTGTGGCGGGCGTCGAGCAGAAGTTGCGTGGCGGCATCGATGTGCATGCGAAAAATCTCCGGGACAGAAATAATGGCAGCGCGCATTGTACTGGCTCGATGGCCGCTCGCCCACCTGCAGCGCGGCAATGAACTCGCCTGCACCAGCGCACTCCGACCTGAATGCCGATAATGGCAGGCAGCGCTTGACTTAGAGCGCACTCCAACTTCTAGACTGGCTGCCATGACGACTTCCCTGAGCATTGCCCAAGCGGCCGAGGCCACCGGCCTGTCGGTGCATACCCTGCGTTACTACGAACGCATCGGCCTGCTCGATCCGGTGGAACGGCGCGACAACCGCCATCGCCGCTACACCCAGGAAGACCTGAACTGGATCGACTTCCTCAAGAAGCTCAAGGCCACCGGCCTGCCGGTGCGCGCCATGCTGCGCTATGCCGAGCTGCGCCGCGAGGGCAATACCCTGGAAAGCGTCACTGAACGCAAGGCCATGCTGCAAGCGCATACGCTTTGCGTGCAACACACCCTGGCCGAGCTGCAGGAGAACCTGGCCGTCCTGCAGCGCAAGCTGGTCCTGTACGACGAACTGGAGCAACAAGCCCGTGCTGAACCTGCCCGCGCAACCCGCGGCACCAAGGCCGTCGCTCCTCACCCCGAAAGGATGGCACCATGACCGAACCCCTCACCACCCACCTGCAACCCGATTCTCACGTCGGCACCCGCCGCCTGGGCAGCAACGGCCCGCTGGTCTCGGCCATCGGCCTGGGCTGCATGGGCATGAGCGATTTCTATGCGCAGCGCGACGACGCCGAATCGCTGGCCACCATCGACCGCGCCCTGGACCTTGGCATCAACCTGCTCGACACGGCCGACATGTATGGCCCCTACACCAATGAAGAACTGATCGGCCGCGCCATCCGCGGCCGCCGCGACAAGTTCTTCATCGCCACCAAGTTCGGCATCCGGCGCGACCCGGCCAACCCGGCCGCACGCGGCGTGGACGGCAGCCCGGCCTATATCCGCCAGGCGGTCGAAGGCAGCCTCAAGCGCCTGGGCATCGAGACCATCGATCTCTACTACCAGCACCGCATCGATCCGAATACGCCCATCGAAGCCACCATGGGCGTGCTGGCCGACCTGGTGGACGCCGGCAAGATCCGCTACATCGGCTTGTCGGAGGCCTCATCGGCCACGCTGGAGCGAGCGCACCGGGTGCATCCGGTGACGGCGCTGCAGAGCGAATATTCCCTGTGGACCCGCGATCCGGAAACCGATGTGCTGGCCACCTGCCGCGCGCTGGGCATCGGCTTCGTGGCCTACAGTCCGCTGGGACGGGGCTTCCTGACCGGCGCGCTGCAGCGCTTCGAGGATCTGGCCGAAGATGATTTCCGCCGCACCAATCCGCGCTTCCAGGGCGAGAATTTCGCCCGCAACCTGCGTCTGGTAGAGGAAGTGAAGAAAATGGCGGCAAAGCACGGCTGCACGCCCAGCCAGCTGGCGCTGGCCTGGGTGATGGCGCAGGATCCGCACATCGTGCCCATCCCCGGCACCAAGCGCCGCCGCTATCTGGAAGAAAACGCGGGCGCATTCTCGGTGAAGCTGTCTTCCGAGGACCTGCTGGCGCTGGATGCGGTCTTCCCGCGCGGGGCGGCAGCGGGCGAGCGCTATGCCGAGGCAGGCATGGCTACGCTGAACCGCTGAGGGACAAGCGGCTTGCTGGCCGCAGGCGCAACCCATGGCCTGGCACCGGACTATCTATCGATAGACAAACCAGGTAAAACAGCAGGCCGGCGAGGAACAAGGAAGGATGACTCACGCCAGCGCTGGCTGAACCGCTGCCGTTGATCAGTTGGGTGGCAGCAATCCGATGTCGCAATAGGCTTCGATGGCATCATCGAAGACCGCGACGTCTCCGCTGCCGCGTGCCATCAACTGCGCGCCTTCGATGGCGGCAAAGATGGCCAGCGCCTGGCGGCGCAATTCCTTGGGTTTCATCTTGGGCTTGCCATTGGCCAGTATGCCGGAGAGCCATTGCACCAGCAGCTCAGTAAAGCGCTCGACCTCGGCCTGCACCGCCAGGTCGAGGTCGGGGCGCTCAGCGGCCAGGATGCCGCCGAGGCACATCCGGTTCTCACGCAGCAAGGTCTTGCGGAATACGCCGGCGAAAGCGTGGATGCACTGATCCCAGGGAACGCCCTCTTCCACCAGGCCATTCAGGTAGGCCAGGAATTCATCGGTGTACTCATGGGCCAGGGTCGCGGCCAGGTCACCCTTGGTCGGGAAGTAATAGTGCACGCTGGCACTCTTGATGCCCACGGCCGCAGCCAGATCACGGAAACTCAGGGCGTTGTAGCCACGCGCCTGCACCATGCCGCGCGCCATGGTCAGAATTTCCTGCTTTTTATCCTTGGTGGTCACAACCTGTCCTTTACCGTGAGAGCCTCTACCGCCGTGGCGCGCCATCGCATCGCCAGGCTGCGGATTTTACCCTTAATCAAAAACGGTACGCCACCCGGTGTGCCCGCGAAACGTTTGAGCTGCTGCTGATTTCCCGGGGGCCAGGATGCCCGCACACCTCCGCCAATCCCGATATGCAACGCTGCTGCCGGTGCCGGGCACATGACATGCCTGGTGTCGTTTCCCGTCACACCCATTCCAATTTTCAAAAAACAGCTTGACCGGATAAAAGCTCCGGAAATACTATCTATCTACCGATAGATAAACAAACCAAGTTGATCTATTTCACTGAATAATCTCTTTCTATCTATTGATAGTCAAATAGTCACTTAAAGGAAAATCATGAAGATCCATGACCGCGAAGGCTTCCCCAATCCGGCACGCATTCGTATCGTGCTCGCCGCCAAGAATCTGGAGCATCGGGTCCGTTTCTCGCCGGTCGACCTGATTGCCGCCGAGCACAAGCAGGCCGCTTTCCTGGCGCTCAATCCATCGGGCAAGGTACCCGTTCTGGAACTGGATGACGGCACGCTCATCACCGAAAGTACGGCCATCACCGAATACCTGGACAACCTCGATGGCGATCCCATCCTGACCGGCAAGACCGCACTCGAAAAGGCCATGGTGCACATGATGCAGCGCCGGGCCGAAGCCGAATTGCTGGAGTGCGTCGACGGCTACTTCCATTACGGCACGCCGGGCCTGGGTCCGGCCATGCTGCCCTACACCGCCCCTGAATGGGAGGGCCGTACCGAATGGGCGCAGCGCCAGCGCGCGCGCGCCCTGCACGGCATGGCCTATTTCGACGCAGTGCTGCAGGCACGGGAGTTCGTCGCCGGTCCGCAGTTTTCGATGGCCGATATCACCGTGTTCGTCGCACTGGCCTTTGCCGAAGCGGCCGGACTGGCCATTGCGCCTGAGCATTCGGCCCTGCATGCCTGGCGCGCCAAGGTCGCGGCCTTGCCCGCCGTGAAGAACCGCAGCGGTCAACACTTCCCGGCGGAAGACCTGAAGCGCTTCGGCTTCTGATCGTCACGCCCTCCCTACCCACTGAACTTTACTGCCAGGAGTCCTCATGTCCCATCCTGTTTCAAGCAAGCCTTCCTCCCGCCGCAAGCTGCTGCTGGGTGCGGCCACCGCCAGCCTGGGTGTGCTGGCCTCGGCCGCAGTGCCGGACAGCGTGGGCGCCGACCAGCGCCAGCCTCATCCAACCAAACCCGGCAAGCTCACCAGCAACACCCTCACTACTGCAGACGGCACGGTGCTGTACTACAAGGACTGGGGCAGCGGCCCGGTGGTGGTGTTCAGTCACGGCTACCCCTTGTCCTCGGACGCCTGGGAATACCAGATGTTCTTCCTGCTCAACCAGGGTTACCGGGTGGTGGCCCATGACCGTCGCGGATTCGGGCGTTCGAGCCAGCCTGCGGGCGGCTACGACTTCGATACCTTTGCCGACGACCTGGCCGCGCTCATCAATATGCTCGACCTGAAGGACATCACGCTGGTGGGCCATTCCATGGGTGGGGGTGAAGTGGCCCGCTACCTCTCTCGCCATGGTGACAAGCGCGTGCGCCGGGTCGCCTTCGTCAGCGCGGTCACGCCCTTCCTGCTCAAGACCGAAAACAATCCCCACGGCGCGCCGGTCGAGGTATTCGACGGCTTTCGGGCCGCCGTGCTGAAGGACCGCTCGCAGTGGAACCGTGACGTCACGCTGCCTTACTACAGCTTCAACCGGCCAGGGGCCGTGGTGTCGGAAGGGGTGCGGGAGGATTACTGGCGCCAAGGCATGGCCACCGGCCTGCCGGCGGCCTATCACGCCATTGGCGCCTTCGGCCAGACCGATTTCCGCGAAGACCTCAAGAAGATCCGCGTGCCAGCGCTGGTGCTGCACGGTGATGACGACCAGATCGTGCCCTTGGCGATCTCCGGCAAGCTGACCGCCGAGTTGACCAAGGCGCGGCTGGTGGTCTATCCGGGGGGATCGCACGGGCTGATCCTCACGCAGAAGGATCAGGTGAACAAGGATCTGCTGGACTTCCTGCGGAGTTGAAGCGCGTTGTCGGGACAAGGTAGCCGAACTGCGCGTGCGGGAGGCTCGGGTGCACAAGTCACCCGAGCCTCCTGCCGATCAGGACAAGGCTTCCAGGCACAAGGCGATGCCCTGGCCTCCGCCGATGCACAGCGACACCACCGCGCGCCGCTGGCCGGTGCGCTGCAAGGCGTGCGCCGCCTTGGTGATGAGGATGGCGCCGGTGGCACCAATCGGATGCCCGTGGGCGATCGCGCCGCCGTCGATGTTGAGGCGCTCGCCGGGGATGGCAAGCTCACGCTGGACTGCCAGCGCGATGGCGGCGAAGGCCTCGTTGATCTCAAAGCGATCCACTTGCCCGAGCGTCCATTGGGCGCGTCCCAGCGCCTGGCGGATCGCCGGCACCGGCCCGAGGCCGAACATGCCCGGTTCAACGCCCGACACCCCGGCCGAGCGCACGGCGACCAGCGCTTGCAGGCCCAGTTCATCGGCCGTCTCGCGGGTGCAGACGATCATCGCGGCCGCCGCTGCATTGATGCCGGGCGCATTGCCGGCCGTGATGGTGCCGTCCTTGCGGAAGGCGGGCTTCAGGCGTGCCAGCGATTCCACGGTGGTATCCGGCCGGACCGATTCATCCTGGTCGAAGCGGCGTTCGCCGCCCTTGCCGGCCAAGGTGAGCGGCACGATCTCGCGCGCGAAGAAACCGCTGCGCTGGGCCGCCGCGAAACGCTGCTGGCTTTGCACTGCATAGCTGTCCTGCTGGTCGCGGCTCAGGCCGAATTGCGTGACCAGGTCTTCGGTGTGCCAGCCGGAATGCTTGCCGGAGAAGGCATCATTGAGACCATCGCTGAGGATGGCGTCGATCACCGCCCCATCGCCCATGCGCATGCCGGCGCGCGCGCCCGGCAGCAGGTAGGGGGCACGCTCCATGTTCTCCATCCCGCCGGCGATGACCACGCTGGCCAATCCCGCCCTGATTTCGGCCAGCGCCGAGACCACCGCCTGCGCCCCCGAACCGCAGACGCGGTTGATCGCCATGGCCGGTGTCTCAACCGGCAGCCCGCCCTTGATGGCGGCCTGGCGTGCCGGATTCATGGCATTGCCGGCCTGGATCACGTTACCCATGATGACCGCATCGACGCGCTCGGGCGCAATACGGGTCTGCTGCAAGACGGCGCCGATGGCATGCGCCCCCAAGGCGACGGCAGGCACGTCCTTGAGGCTGCCGTTGAAACTGCCGATGGCGGTGCGCAGCGGCGAACAAATCACGATTTCCTGTGGCATGAGCAGCTCTTTCCTAAAAAAGATGAAGATAAGAAGTTGTTAGACCTCTAATTCGGCAACAAAGAGTTAACTTTCACTATGCAAGTGAATATATCCTATCATTCTGGTGCTGGCTTGGCATCTCGTAGTTTTGCTGTTGTCGTGGCCGGAAAAATCCATGATCTTTCTGAATTTCAAGGAATCCAGACACAGCCTTAGATATCCGCGCTCAGTAAAGAGGGCTCGCGGTGTCTTTCACCATCTTCCCCAAAGAGCATCTCGTCGTTATTTTTTGGATTATCATAATAATCTTAATCTTCGCCCGCAGCGGCCGGCGATATCGTCAAGACCCTGATTCCTTCGGCCACCCTGCGTCATGACGACACGGGCCATTTTGCGCTTGAAGAAAAGAGCGCAGAGATTGCACACGAGATCAAGGCCGTATTCTTGCGCTAGCACCATTGCAGACCTCCGCCCCTGCGGAAAGGCTGCTTACCATCACGTTCAGAAGGAGCAAACATGCAACAGTCATTGAAAATCGAGGTAGCCGAAGGTGGGTTCAACTGCTACGTGGCCTGGCCAGAGACAGCCGGAAGCCATCCTGTGATTGTGGTCCTGCAGGAGATCTTTGGCGTCAATGCGGGCATCCGCCAGATTGCCCAAGCCTATGCAGCGCAAGGTTATATTGCGGTGGCACCGGACCTGTTCTGGCGCGAGGCCCCGGGACTGGAACTGTCAGATGCCAGGCAGGAAGACTGGCAACGGGGATTTGCCCTCTACACCGGCTATGACCTGGAGAAGGGCGTTGCCGATATCCAGGCCACCATTGGCGCCGCGCGCTCCCTGGCCAACAGCAATGGCAAGGTAGGCGTGACCGGCTACTGCCTGGGTGGCCTGCTGACCTACCTGAGCGCAGCGCGCACCGATGCGGATGCCTTCGCAGCCTACTACGGTGGTGCGACCGAACAGTACCTGGACCGGGCCGCGCTGATCAAGGCGCCGCTGATCTACCATTTGGCGGAGGCAGACGAGTACATCGACCACGCCAGCCAGCAGCAGATCAAAAAGGCCCTTCAGCCTCTGCCCGAGTCGGAGATATACAGCTATCCAGAGCGGGATCACGCCTTCGCGCGCCCGGACGGACAACACTATCACGCCGCTGATGCGGCGCTGGCCAATGCGCGCACGGCGGCTTTCTTCGAGCGGCATCTCAAGGCCGGCTGAGGTGGTGCCACCACACTGAGCATCGCTTCAGTGATCAGCCTGTTGCCTGGTCGGCCCGGTAAGCCATGAGCCAGGCAAACAGCTGCTCAATCGCTTCAGAGGTGGGGTGCGGATCACTCGTCGCTGCTGGCCGCAGGATGCTGCGCCAGCGGCACGAAGGTATTGGTGGCCGTGTCGTGCGCCAGGATGGAGCCGCTTTCGATGTCGTAGACCCAGCCGTGCAAACCCAGACGGCCTTGCGCCAGCGCCACGGCCACCGAAGGATGGGTGCGGATGTTGTTCAGTTGCGCAATCACGTTCTCGCGCACCATGCCATCGATGCGGTCCTTTTCGGTCTCGTGATGACGCGACTCGTTGATCATCCGCGCAGCATCGGTGTGGTGCAGCCAGTTGCGCACGGCCGGCATGTGGTCCAGGCAGGCGCAGGTGGCCACCGCCGTCATGGCGCCGCAATCGGAGTGGCCGCAGATGACGATGTCCGACACCTTCAGCTGGGCCACCGCATATTCCACCGTGGCACTCACGCCGCCCGGCTCCGGACCGAATGACGGCACGATGTTGCCCGCGTTGCGAATGACGAACAGGTCGCCCGGCTCACGCTGGGTCACCAGCTCGGGCACCATGCGGCTGTCGGAACAGGAAATGAACAGGGTCGTTGGCGTCTGGCCGTTGGCCAGGCTCTTGAACAGTTCTTTACGGGAAGGGAAGACGTCCTGCTGGAAACGCAGGAAGCCGTTGATGATGTCGCGCATGAAGGGATGGCCTTGATTCTTGATGAAGATGGACGCCAGGCGTCCGCGTGAGGCGGATGATATCACCAGCAAACAGGCCAGCCTGCGCACGACGTTATAAGCGTAATAACGAATTACCGCTTCCCGTTAAATTTCATCAAGAAATAGCGATTTTTCTACCATTTAAACTCTTGTCTACTGATAAAATTGCCGTCTCGAAACTTGCTAGCGCGCAAGGCGCGGCGTTTTCGGGGGCATCAAACTTATATCGAAGGGCATTTGGGTTGCCCTGGTCGAGATCAACAATTCGGGGAAATAACTATGTTTAGCAGGTATGTCACGACCGTGGCTGCGGTCGCCATGGTGACGGCGCTGGGGGGTTGCGCCACGGAAAACTCACGCAGTCTGCCGGTGGCCCAGGTGGCCAGTGCGCAGCAGGCCTATCAAGGGGCGCGCAGTCCGATCGCCGTCGGCAAGTTCGACAACCGCTCCAGCTATCTGCGCGGCATCTTCTCGGATGGCGTGGACCGTCTGGGCGGCCAGGCCAAGACCATCCTCATCACGCATCTGCAGCAGAGCAACCGCTTCTCGGTCATGGACCGCGACAACATGGGCGAGCTGGCCCAGGAAGCCAAGCTGAACAAGCAGGCCCAATCCCTCAAGGGTGCCAATTACGTGGTCACCGGCGACGTCACCGAGTTCGGCCGCAAGGAGACCGGTGACCGCCAGCTGTTCGGCATCCTCGGTCGCGGCAAGTCGCAGGTGGCTTATGCCAAGGTGGCCCTGAACATCGTGGACGTAAACACCTCGCAGGTGGTGTATTCGTCGCAAGGCGCGGGTGAATACAGCCTGGACAACCGTGAGATCGTCGGTTTCGGCGGTACCGCCAGCTATGACTCCACGCTCAATGGCAAGGTGCTGGACCTGGCCATCCGTGAAGCCGTGCAGAACCTCGTGGCCGGTATCGATTCCGGCGCATGGAAGCCCTGATCCCCCTTACACGACCGAGACTGACCATGATGAACAAGAAACTCGCTGCCGGGTTCGCCCTCGGCCTGGCGCTGGCCCTCTCCGGCTGCGCCAATCACCAGCAGAAATCCCTCTATGGCTGGGGCAATTACCAGGACCAGCTGTACGAACACTTCAAGACCGAAGGCAACGGCAATGCCGCCGAGATCGCCGCACTTGAAGAGAACCTGCAGAAGATGCGCGCCAACAACGACGCCGTCCCCCCCGGCTACCACGCCCACCTGGGCCTGCTGTACGCCTCCATCGGCAAGGAAGACCAGTTGATCCAGGAACTGCAGACCGAGAAGTCGCTGTTCCCGGAATCGGCACCCTACATGGACTTCCTGATGCGCAACTACAAGAAGGGATTGAGCAAATGATGCTGAACAAATTCAAGGCGCTTGGCGCCGTACTGCTGGCATTGCTGGCTTCGGGCTGCGCCACCCAGCAAAAGCCGTATGACTATGCCGAGTTCAAGGCAGCGCGTCCGGCCTCGATCCTGGTGCTGCCGCCGATGAACAGTTCTTCCGAAGTCATCGCCCCCTACGGCATGCTGGCGCAGGCCACGCTGCCGCTGGCCGAATCGGGCTACTACGTGATCCCGGTCTCGCTGGCCAGCGAGACCTTCAAGCAGAACGGTCTGGCCAACGCGGCCGACATTCACGAAGTGCCGGTCAAGAAGCTGCGTGATATCTTCGGCGCCGACGCCGGGCTGTACATCAACATCACCGACTATGGCACCTCCTACAAGGTGGTGCAGAGCGATACGGTGGTGTCGGCTGAGGCCAAGCTGGTCGACCTGCGTTCCGGCAAGACCCTGTGGCAGGGTTCGGCCACCGCCTCCAGCGCGGAAGGTCGTCAGAACCAGGGCAATGGTCTGCTGGGCGTACTGCTCTCGGCCGTGGTCAACCAGATCATCAGCACCACCACCGACGCCAGCTACAAGATGGCCAGCGTGACCAGCAACCGCCTGCTGCGTGCCGGTGGCAACAACGGCTTGCTGTATGGCCCGCGTTCGCCGCAATACCAGAAGGACTGAGCAGGACCCTGCTCGCGGTGCCTGCGTATGCAAGCACTGCTCAAGAGCACAAACGCCGCTGCGGATCATCACCGCAGCGGCGTTTTTTCATCTGCGCACAGGCTCACCTGAAGAAAAGACGCGCACGCACGCTCAAGCCATCAAGCACCGGCCAACTGATATTTGCGGATCTTGTCGTAGAGCGTCTTCTTCGGAATGCCCAGCCGGTCGGCTGCCTGCGCTACGCTGCCTTGGCTGTCCTTCAGGGCGGCTGCAATCAGGCCCGCCTCGAACTGTTCCACCTGTTCGGGGAGAGATTGCGACAAGGATACCGGCGCACCGGCCGTGGCGATCTGCTCCACCCCCAACACCCAGCGATCCGCAAAATTGCGCAATTCGCGCACATTGCCCGGCCATTCGCGCTGCTGCCACTGCTGCATCTGGGCCGCCGTCCACGGCGGCACCTCGCGCCGGTAGCGTATCGATGCGGCCTGGCAGAAGTGCGCCAGCAACAGCGGGATATCACTGCTGCGCTGGTTCAGGGCCGGCAGGTCGATACAGACCACGCCGATGCGGTAATACAGGTCCTCGCGGAATTGCCCGTCGGCCGACAGCTTGAGCAGGTCAGCCTTGCTGGCCGCCACCACGCGGCAATCGATGGCCACCGATTCATTGCCCCCCAGCCGTTCCAGACGCCGCTCCTGCAGTACGCGCAACAGCTTGACCTGCAGGGCCAGCGGCATGCTTTCGATTTCATCCAGGAACAGCGTGCCGCCGTTGGCGTATTCCAGCTTGCCGATGCGGCGCTTCTGGGCACCGGTGAACGCCCCCGCTTCATGGCCGAAGATCTCGCTTTCGAAAACGGTCTCCGGCAAGGCCCCGCAGTTCAGGGCCACGAACGGCCCCTTGCGGCCACTGGCGGCATGCAGCTGGCGCGCTACCACCTCCTTGCCGCTGCCGGTCTGCCCGTTGATGAGCACATCCACATCGGCCGGCCCCAGGCTGCGGATGAGGGTGCGCACCCGCTCGATGGCCGGCGACTGGCCCACCAGCGGCGGCAGCTCGGGATCATGGGCCCAGGCTTCACGCAGGCGGCGGTTTTCCAGCACCAGGCTGCGCTTCTCCTGGGCCCGCAGGGCGATCTCCAGCAGGCTGTCTGAACCGAAGGGTTTCTCCACGAAATCATAGGCGCCGGCGCGCATGGCCTCGACCGCCATGCTGACGTCGCCATGGCCGGTGACCACGATCACCGGCAAATCCGCATCGATGCGCATCACATGGGCCAGCACCTGCAAACCCGACCAACCCGGCAGGCGCACGTCGGTCACCAGCACGCCCGGGAAATCCCGGGTCAGCAGCGGCAGGGCCTCTTCGGCACTGGCGCAGGCGGTCACCGTAAAGCCTTCCAGCTCCAGGGCCTGGGCGGTGGCGCGGCGCACGGCCTGTTCATCTTCGATCAGCAAGGCGCTGGGGGCAGCGGCGGGGTTATCCATCAGATCCATTCTCCGTCTTCAACAGCGGCAGACGCACCACGAATTCCGCGCCGCCTTGTTCATGATTATGTGCACTCAACTGGCCGTTCATGGCCTGGACGATGGACGAAGAAATCGCCAGCCCCAGGCCCAGCCCCTTGCTCGAGGACTTGGTCGTGAAGAAGGGCTCGAACAGGTGCGGCACCACTTCATCGGCGATGCCCGCGCCGGAGTCCCGAATGCGCAGCACGGCCTGCTGACGCTCTGCATCGACCTCCAGCACCACGCAGACACACTGCTGCGGCGCCTCTTCCACCGCATCGAGCGCATTGCGCAAGAGATTGATGATGACCTGCTCGGTACGCACCGCGTCCCCCGTCACCTGGACCGGCTCCGGCATGGTGATGCGGGCTTCCACGCCCTGCTTCTCGAAGTCGCTGGAGAGCAGCCGTACCGAAGTTTCCACCGCCTGGCGCAGGTCGACCGCCGCCACTGCCTGGCCACTCTTGCGGGCAAAACCCTTCAGTTGGCCGATGATCTTGCCCATGCTGGCACTGGCATGGCTGATGTGCTCCAGGTTCTCGGCCACCTGCGCCGCCTGGCCGCGTGCCAGAAACTTCACCGAGTTGTCGGCGAAGGCGCGAATGGCCGCCAGCGGCTGGTTCAGTTCATGCGTCATTCCCGCCGCCATCTGGCCCAGCATGGCCAGCTTGCCGGCCTGCACCAGTTCGTCCTGGGTGGTGCGCAACAGGCTCTCGGTCTGCTGCAGTTTGGCGTACTTGGCAGCGATGGCCTGGTTGGCGGCGGTCAGCTCTTCGGTGCGCTGCGCGATCTTCTGGTCCAGCTCCTCGGCGGCGCGGCGCAAGGCGTTGCGCGAGGCCAGCCGTTCCTGCAGGCGGCGCCGGTGCTGGTACCAGGCCAGCAAGGAAATGGCCAGCGCCACCATGAAGAGCGCCGCCGCCATCGCCGAGAGCATGGCCGAACGCTGCATGCGCGCCTGCGAGGGGAACAGCATCAGCTGCCATCCCAGCCGCCCAACCGGCCGCGATACGTGAGTACCGAAGCCGCGCTGCAAAGCCGGCGGCAAGGTCGAGACCGGCGTGATGGGCAGGTCCGCATACTGATGGGTGCCTTCCAGCTCGCGCTGCACCGGCGCGCTCAGCGCTTGCAGGCTGTGGTACTTCCATTCGGGCCGGTTGCTGAGGAACACCACGCCGCCGGCATCGGTGAGCGTGATCGGATCGCTGCTGCTGCGCCAGGTATGTTCGAACTCGGCCAGGTCCACCTTGACCACCATCACCCCGATGGGCAGGTCGCCCTCGGCCTGGTCCTGGCGGCGATAGATGGGCTGGGCGATGAAATAGCCCGGTTCGCTGGAGATGTTGCCGATGCCGTAGAAGCGCCCTGCCCTGCCCTGGATGGCTTCGCGGAAGTAGGGACGAAAACCGAAGTCACGGCCAACGTAACTGAATTCTTCATCCCAGTTGCTGGAAGCCAGCGTCACCCCCTGGCGGTTGAGCATAAAGATATTGACCGCACGCGACTGCTGCTGGATGGTCTTGAACGCGCGATTGAGCCGATCCACCGACAGCGCATCTTCAGGATGCTGCAAGACCTGCCGCACATCGGACTGGAAGCCCAGGGCAAAGGGCAAGGCTTCATATTTCTGCAGGATCGATTCCAGGTCCAGTGCCGCGATCTGCAGCTGGGCGGCGGCCTGGTTCTGCTGATCGCTCTCGGCCCGTCCCAGCGCGATGCGATAGGTCAGCCCGCAGACCAGCAAGGTGGCCGCCAGGAACAGGGTCAGGATCAGCAGGTTTCGTCGCGCGCGCATGAAGGTTGGGGTCAAAAGCAGCGCGGCGCCCCGCAGGGCGCCGCGTTGGAGGCGTCATGATAACGCGCCGCGCGCCACCGCAGGCAGCCGCGCGCGGACAAGGGCCGATCAGGCCGGCTTGTGCAGCTTGCCGGAAGCGGCATCGGCCTCGCCGTGCTCATCGTCCGGGTTCATGGCGACATCACCCTTGAGGTGGCCGTCACGTTGCGGATCCGGCATGCGCAGGCTGATGATCAGCGCCACCAGGCACAGTGCGCTCACGTACCAGTAGAAGGCCGATTCCACGCCCGCCGACTTCAGCGACAGCGCCACGAATTCAGCCGAACCACCGAAGATGGCGTTACCGACCGCATACGACAGGCCCACGCCCAGCGCACGCACTTCAGGCGGGAACATCTCGGCCTTGATCAGGCCGCTGATGGAGGTGTAGAAGCTGACGATGGTCAGGGCCAGGATGGCCAGCGCCATGGCCACGCCGGGGCTGGAGACGTCCTTGAGGAAATGCAGGATCGGGAAGGTGCCGACCATGCCGAAGAAGGCGAAGCACAGCATGGAGTTGCGACGGCCGATTTTGTCGGAGATGGCACCGAAGATCGGTTGCAGGATCATGTAGACGAACAGCGCACCGGTCATGACGCCGTTGGCGACCTTGGGGTCCATGCCGGCGGTGTTGACCAGATACTTCTGCATGTAGGTGGTGAAGGTATAGAACATCAACGAGCCGCCGGCGGTGAAGCCCACCACGTTCAGGAAGGCGCGCTTGTGCTGCAGCAAGCCCTTGAGGGTACCGGCCTCTTTCTTCTTGCGGGCACCGGCCGAGGAGGTCTCGGCCAGCGAGCTGCGCAGGTACATCGCCACCAGCGCACCGACCGCGCCCAGCACGAAGGGAATGCGCCAGCCCCAGGCCATCAGCTCGGCCTTGGTCAGCCACTGCTGCATGGCGAACAGCACCAGAACGGCCAGCAACTGGCCGCCGATCAGGGTCACGTACTGGAAGGAGGCGAAGAAGCCACGGCGGCCATTGGGCGCCACTTCGCTCATGTAGGTGGCCGAGGTGCCATATTCACCGCCCACCGACAGGCCCTGGAACAGGCGCGCCAGCAGCAGCAGCGCCGGTGCCCAGGCACCGATGGTGGCATAGGTCGGCAGCACGGCCACGGCCAGCGAGCCGCCGCACATCATCAACACCGAAATCAGCATGGAGGTCTTGCGGCCGTGCTTGTCGGCGATGCGGCCGAACAGCCAGCCGCCGATGGGACGCATCAGGAAACCGGCGGCAAACACGCCCGCCGTGTTCAACAACTGGCTGGTAGCGTCACCCTTGGGGAAGAAGGCCGGCGCGAAGTAGATCGCACAGAAGGAATAGACATAGAAGTCGAACCATTCCACCAGGTTGCCGGAGGAGGCACCGAGGATGGCGAAGATGCGCTTGCGGTATTCGGCGGCGCTCAAGGGCGTGCTGGTGGTGCTGGGCGCGCTGCTTTGCGGGGTGACACTCATGGAGATCTCCTGTTATGGCCACAGGCCTGTCCGATGGACGCGACGTGCGGCGGGTCATCTTGCTTTGATAGAACCGGAACAAGGCATAACGCAGAGGCCAGCGGGACCAGGCGCGTGAAGACGATGCATGAGCGCATCAGGTGTCTGTCTCCGTGTATGCTTTTTTGTTTTGATGTTCATATTGCAGGCTTCGTGCCAGCACGAAAAGCTGGGCAATCAGATCGCAAGCCATTGATTGCAAACGGTTTTATAAAAATCACCCAAAAAGAACCCGCCAACCCGGTGCGGATTCCCGGAATGCTGCTGCGCGGCATGTCCGGGAATCCATCCACGCGCACAATGAAAAGCGGCGCATGTCTTTCGACATGCGCCGCTTTCAAGGTCTTGCGGTCTACGGTCTTACGGTCCGACCGAGGCTGCGATCAGCGTTCGGACAAGGCATCCATGACGCACAAGGCTGTCATGTTGATGATGCGGCGCACCGTCGCCGACGGGGTCAGGATATGCACCGGCTTGGCACAACCCAGCAGGATGGGGCCGATGGCCACACCGTTGCCCGATGCGGTCTTGAGCAGGTTGTAGGCGATGTTGGCGGCGTCGATGTTGGGCATGACCAGCAGGTTGGCGTCACCCTTCAACGGCGAATCCGGGATCACCGCATTCAAGAGCTTGGAATCGAGCGCGGTATCGCCGTGCATTTCGCCATCGACTTCCAGGTCCGGCGCGATCTCGCGCAGGATGGCCAAGGCGTCGCGCATCTTGCGGGCCGATTCGCTGTTGCTGGAACCGAAGTTCGAATGCGACAGCAGTGCAGCACGCGGATGCAGGCCGAAACGGCGCATTTCCTCGGCGGCCAGCATGGTGATCTCGGCCAGCTCGCGGGCGTTGGGGTTTTCGTTGACGTGGGTGTCCACCATCACCAGCTGGCGATTGGGCAGGATCACCGCATTCATCGCGGCATAAACGTTGACGCCTTCGCGCTTGCCCAGCACCTGGTCGATGTAGTGCAGGTGCAGCTGGGTGGTGCCGTAGGTGCCGCAGATCATGCCGTCGGCATCGCCCTTGTGGATGGCCATGGAGCCGATCAGGGTGTGGCGGCGGCGCATTTCCAGCTTGGCGTACTGCTCGGTGACGCCCTTGCGGCGCGACATCTCCAGGAAGCTCTGCCAGTAATCGCGGTAGCGGTTGTCGAAATTGGGGTTGATGACCTCGAAGTCGGTCCCCGGGCGCAGGCGCAGGCCGAACTTCTTGATGCGCTGTTCCAGCACTTCCGGACGGCCCACCAGGATCGGCTTGGCCAGGTTTTCATCGACGATCACCTGGACCGCACGCAGCACGCGCTCTTCTTCGCCTTCGGCGTAGACGATGCGCTTCTTGGCCTCGGCAGCCTTCTTGGCGACCTGGAAGATCGGGCGCATGAAGGTACCGCTGTGGTAGACGAACTGTTCCAGCTTCTCGATGTAGGCATCCATGTCCTGGATCGGACGGGCCGCCACGCCGGAGCTTTCGGCAGCACGCGCCACGGCCGGCGCGATCTTGATCATCAGGCGCGGGTCGAAGGGCTTGGGAATGATGTATTCCGGGCCGAAGGACAGGTTGGCGATGCCATAGGTCGAGGCCACGATATCGGACTGCTCGGCCTGGGCCAGTTCGGCGATGGCGTGGACGGTGGCGATCTCCATCTCGCGGGTGATGGTGGTGGCACCCGAATCGAGCGCGCCGCGGAAGATGTAGGGGAAGCACAGCACGTTGTTGACCTGGTTCGGATAATCCGAACGGCCGGTGGCAATGATGGCGTCGTCACGCACGGCCATCACTTCTTCCGGCAGGATTTCCGGGGTCGGGTTGGCCAGGGCCAGCACCAGCGGACGGGCCGCCATCTGCTTGACCATCTCGGGCTTCAACACGCCGGCGGCGGACAGGCCCAGGAAGATGTCGGCATCCGGGATCACTTCGGCCAGGGTGCGGGCATCGGTTTCGCGGGCGAAACGTTCCTTGTCCGGGTCCATCAGTTCCTTGCGGCCCTTGTAGACCACGCCGGCCAGGTCGGTGACGAAGATGTTTTCGATCGGGAAGCCGAGGTCGACGATCAGGTCCAGGCAGGCCAGCGCCGCCGCGCCCGCGCCGGAGACCACCAGCTTGACGTTCTTGATGTCCTTGCCCACGACCTTCAGGCCGTTCAGGATGGCCGCGCCAACGATGATGGCGGTACCGTGCTGGTCATCGTGGAAGACCGGGATCTTCATCTTCTCGCGCAGCTTGCGCTCGATGTAGAAGCACTCCGGTGCCTTGATGTCTTCCAGGTTGATGCCGCCGAAGGTCGGCTCCAGGGCCGCGATGACGTCGATCAGCTTGTCCGGGTCGGTTTCATTGATTTCGATGTCGAAGACGTCGATGCCGGCGAACTTCTTGAACAGCACGCCCTTGCCTTCCATGACCGGCTTGGACGCCAGCGCACCGATGTTGCCCAGGCCCAGCACGGCGGTACCGTTGGTGATCACGGCCACCAGGTTGCCACGGGCGGTGTAGCGGAAGGCGTTGAGCGGGTCGGCGACGATTTCTTCGCAGGCCGCCGCCACGCCCGGAGAATACGCGAGGGAGAGATCACGCTGGTTGGTCAGGAGCTTGGTGGGCGTGACCGCGATCTTGCCCGGGGTGGGAAACTCGTGGTAGTCCAGCGCTGCCTGACGAAGTTGCTGACGCACTTCTTCTTTCTTACTGATCATCGAATCCATACTCTGTATTCTCTAGTTGACTTGCGAAGGGGGTCGATTCTAGCAGAGGTCGGCCCTCAATCATAGGCCGCCGGGCTCATGCTGCTCCGCGCAAAGCCTTTTCCGGACTGGCTTTGCGGCCTGTCGACCCAAACCCGTGATGACCGCGAACATGGCATTTCCGGGGCCAGATGACGACCAGTTGTCGCCTGATGTGCGCAGTTGCGCGCAGCTTGATTTCCCGTACGAGAGGCTGACACCGCCCTTGTCTATCCGGTATTGGGGAAAACCCCTATCCCTTCACCCGCCTCTCGCGCACCCTGCCGTGACGCCGCATCCGGGCAATTTGCGCTGCATCGCAACATGCATCGTCGCCGGGATATTGTGCGCCTGAAGCCGTGACGGATTGGTTACAATCGCGCCATGCTTTCCGAATTCGAACTCATCGCGCGCTATTTCAGCCGCCCACCCGCTCCCGACAGCCGCACGGCCCTGGGCGTGGGGGACGACTGCGCGCTGATGACACCGGCCCCGGGGATGCAGCTGGCCATTTCCAGCGACATGCTAGTGGCGGGCCGCCACTTCTTCCCGGATGCCGATCCCCTGCTGCTGGGCCACAAGTGCCTGGCCGTCAATCTCTCCGACCTGGCCGCCATGGGCGCGCAGCCGATTGCCTTCACGCTGGCCCTGGCCTTGCCGGAAGCCCGTGCCGAGTGGCTGGCACCGTTCTCGCAAGGCATGCTGGCGCTGGCCGATGCCCATGGCTGCGAGCTCATCGGCGGCGACACCACCAAGGGGCCACTGACCATCAGCATCACGGTCTTCGGCGAAGTGCCGCCGCAACAGGCGCTGCGCCGCGATGCTGCCCGTGCAGGCGATGACATCTGGGTCTCCGGCACGCTGGGCGATGCCCGCCTGGCGCTGGCAGGCTACCGCCAGGAATTCGACATCAACAGCGAAGAACTGCAGCTGGCCGCCCCGCGCATGCATGCGCCAACCCCGCGCGTAGCGCTGGGTCTGGCCCTGCGCGGCATTGCCCATGCCGCCATCGACATCTCCGATGGCCTGGCGGGCGACCTCAGCCACATCCTCGATCGTTCACATGTGGGGGCGACGCTGGACGTGGACGCCCTGCCGCCCGGCGCGGCCTTGCAGCAGCGCGACCTGCACCTGCGCCGCCGCTTTACCTTGTCCGGTGGCGACGATTACGAACTTTGCTTCACTGCCCCGGCACGCCAGCGCGAGGCGGTCCTGAAGGCAGCCCAGTCCGCCGGCACCGCCGTCACCCGCATCGGCCAGATCGATGCGCAAGCCGGCCTGCGGCTGCTGGATGCCGCCGGTGAGCCGTTGCAGGACGCGCCGGATTCCTTCGATCATTTCCGTTCATGAACCAAGCTTCTTCACCCTTCCCGCCGCCGCCTTCGGCCTCTCCCCGCAAACGCAAGCCGACCCCGCACTTCATGCTGGCGCATCCGGCGCACTGGATCGCCCAGGGCTTCGGCAGCGGCCTCTCGCCCATCATGCCGGGCACGGCCGGAACGCTCTTCGCGTGGCTGTCCTACGTGGTGCTGTCCACACGCTGGCCGCAGGTCTTCACGGCGGCCAACTGGCTGGTGATCATTGCGGCCGGGTTCATCATCGGCATCTGGGCCTGCCATCGCACCGGGCAGGCGCTCAATTCGCCCGATGACGGCAGCATGGTGTGGGATGAGATCATCGCCTTCTGGCTGGTGCTGGTGCTGGTGATGCCGGCCAGCCTGAAGACGCAGTTCGCGGCTTTTGTGGTGTTCCGCTTTTTCGACATGGTCAAGCCGCCGCCGATCGCCTGGTTCGACCGGCGCTTCAAGGGCGGATTCGGCGTGATGTGGGATGACATCGTGGCAGCCTTCTATACGCTGCTGGTGTTCGCGTTCTGGCGCACTTATTGGTAACGGGAAGTGAACAATCGGAGCTTGTCCGATACAACATTTCCTGACATCGGAGTATCCTAGTCCACGCACTTCGTTGATCAACCGACCGCAGCGCGTCCGCCACGTGGCGCCGACTGCGGCACAGCCGAGGATGACACTCATGGACAGCACCCTGGACCTGGCCACCCGCGTAGGCCACACCCTCAAAGCCCGTGGCCTGCTCCTGGCCACTGCAGAATCCTGTACCGGTGGCGGCATCGCCCACGCCATCACTGAAATCGCCGGCTCCTCAGAATGGTTTGATTGCGGTTTCGTGACCTATTCGAACGCCTCCAAGAACGAATTGCTGGACATCTCCGAGGCGCTGATCGCCCAGCATGGCGCAGTCAGCGAGGAAATCGCCGGCGCCATGGCCGAAGGGGCAGTGGCCAACAGCAGCTCGGACGTGGCCGTCTCCACCACCGGCATCGCCGGCCCCGGTGGCGCGGTACCGGGCAAGCCTGTCGGCACCGTCTGCTTCGGTTGGCGCGTGGGCGACAAGACCTATACCGAACGCCTGGTCTTCAAGGGCGACCGCCAGCAGGTGCGGGCCCAGACGGTGGAACATTCGCTCAAGGGCTTGCTGAAGCTTCTGGCAGATTGAAGCGGCACGCATGAAGAAAAAGGCGGCGCTCCCATGGAGTCGCCGCCTTTTTCTTCATCTCTGCTTGCGCGGTTCAGCGGAAGCGGTTGATCTCGTCACGCGTCTGGATGGCCACCCGGCGCGCCGCAGCGGCGAAATCTTCGCCGGCTTCCGGCTTGGCGTAGAGGATGGCACGTGAAGAATTGATCATCATGCCCGTACCCGAGGCCGTCTTGCCGGAGGTGACCGTCGCTTGCACGTCGCCACCCTGGGCACCCACGCCCGGCACCAGCAGCGGCATGTCGCCGATGATGGCGCGCACCTGGGCCAGTTCGTGCGGGAAGGTGGCACCGACCACCAAGCCGCACTGGCCATTGGTATTCCACTTCTCGGCCACCAGGCGCGCCACGTGCTGGTACAGCGGCTTGCCATCGACTTCCAGGAATTGCAGGTCGGAACCACCGGCGTTGGAGGTGCGGCACAGCACGATCACGCCGCGATCCTTCCATTCCAGGTAGGGCGAGACCGAATCCCAGCCCATATAGGGGCTGACCGTGACGACATCGGCGTCATAGCGCTCGAAGGCTTCGCGGGCATACTGCTCGGCGGTGGCGCCAATGTCGCCGCGCTTGGCATCGAGCACCAGCGGGATCTCGGGGTAATTGCTGCGCAGATAGGCGCAGATGCGCTCCAGCTGCTCTTCCGCGCCCAGCGCAGCGAAATAGGCGATCTGCGGCTTGAAGGCACAGGCGGCTTCGGCGGTGGCATCGATGATGGCGCGGCAGAATTCGAAGATGGCGTCCGGCTTGCCCTGCAGCTCGGCGGGGAATTTCTTGAGGTCGGGGTCCAGGCCGACGCACAGCAGGGAATTGCGCGAGGTCCACGCAGCGTTGAGTTTCTCGATGAATGTCACGGTGATGCCTTTAACTGAAAGATGCGCTATTGTAGCGCGCCGGCCTGCCCAGACCTCGATTTTTGACTGATGTTCAGGGTTTTTCACGGAACATCGGGCACTTCAGGAGGTTTGCATGGTCTCATGCGCTCCCTTTGCTTCACTTTTGCTACGAGGAAAACAACATGAAAAAACTCTTCGCCTGGCTGGCCATCGCCATGACGGCCCTCACCCTCTCCGGCTGCGGCTACAACGAATTCCAGGCCAAGGATGAAGCCACTAAGGCCGCCTGGGGTGAAGTGGTCAACCAGTACCAGCGCCGCGCCGACCTGATCCCGAACCTGGTCAACACCGTCAAGGGCTATGCCTCCCACGAGAAGGACACCCTGGAAGCCGTCACCCGCGCCCGTGCAGCGGCCACCAGCTTCCAGATCACCCCGGAAGTGCTCAACGATCCCAAGGCCTTTGCCAAATTCCAGGAAGTACAGGGGCAATTGTCTTCGGCGCTGTCGCGCCTGATGGCGGTCTCCGAGAACTATCCGCAATTGAAGGCCGACACCAGCTTCCGCGACCTGCAATCGCAGCTGGAAGGCACTGAAAACCGCATTACCGTGGCCCGCCAGCGCTATATTGCCGCTGTGAAGGATTACAACATCCTGGCACGCAGCTTCCCCACCAACCTCACGGCCAAGCTGTTCAGCTATGAAGTCAAACCCTCGTTCACGGTAGAAAACGAAAAAGCCATTTCGACCGCGCCTGCGGTCAACTTCGGCAAATAAGCACGGGAGCCCCGACTGGCCATGCGCAAGCTGCTCCTGACCTGCTGGCTGCTGGCGTGGATCGCGCTGGCGGCCCCGGCCCGTGCCGATGACGGCCTGGTGCCGGTGCCACCGCTGTCGGCCCGCGTGATCGACCAGGTCCACCTGCTGCAGCCGCAGCAGCGCCAGGCCCTCGAAGGCGTGCTGGCCGAGATCGAACAGCGTACCGGCAGCCAGATCGGCGTGCTGCTGATGTCCTCCACCGCGCCCGAAGCCATCGAGCAATACAGCATCCGCGTGGCCGACGCCTGGAAACTGGGCCGCAAGGGCGTGGATGACGGCGTGATCCTGATCGTCGCCAAGGACAATCCCAAATCCCTGCGCCGCCTGCGCATCGAAGCCGGGCGTGGGGTACAGGGCAGCCTCACCGATGCGCAAACCAAGCGCATCCTGGAAGACGTGATCGCCCCGCATTTCCGCCAGAACGATTTCTATGGCGGGCTGGCGGCGGGCGTGACGGCGATCACCACCTTGCTGGAACAGGAAAAGCTGCCACCGGCCAAACGTTCCTCCGGCTCGGTACAGACCGATGATGGCGGTGGTTGGATCACGCTGATGGTGATCGGGCTGTTCCTGGTGGTGTTCTTTACGGTCTTGCTGAAGTCGCGCCGCAGCAGCCGCAATGCCCTCAACAGCAATGACTGGGGACGCGGCGGCAGTACGACCGCCGGCGTCATCATCGGCAGCCTGGTCGACGAGGCCTTGCGCCAGGCCAGTTCCGGACGGGGCGGTTCGCGTTCGGGTGGCGGCGGCTTCGGTGGTGGATTTGGAGGATCGTCGGGTGGCGGCTTCTCCGGCGGTGGCGGTACATTTGATGGCGGCGGTGCCTCGGGAGATTGGTGACATGGCGCACAACAACGCATCCCCTTCCCTGTTTGCGCGCCTGCTGCGCCACTTGCGCATGACACGTGCGGCCGCGCGGCGCATCTTTCCCTCCTCTACCCTCAAGGCGATCCAGGCCAGCATCGGCGAAGGAGAGAGGCAACATCGCGCCCAAGTGCGCGTGATCGTCGAAGCCGCGCTCACGCTGGGCGCAGTGCGGCGCGGCGAAAGCGCCCGCCAGCGCGCGCATGAGCTGTTTTCGCATTACCGCATCTGGGATACCGAAGAAAACTGCGGCGTGCTGGTCTACCTCAACCTGGCCGACCGCAAGGTCGAGATCGTGGCTGATCGCGGCATCAACGCGCGCGTCACGCGGGAGCAATGGCAGAAGGTGTGCAAGCAAATGACTGCCGGATATGCCGCCGGCCAATACGAGGCCAGCACACTGCAAGCGCTGGCCAGCCTGCACGCCCTCTTGGCGAAGGTCTTGCCGCGCGACCCTGAAGGTCACGACGAGCTGCGCAACGAACTCTCGGACAAACCGTTGCTACTTTGATGCCATGAAAATACTGTTCTGGCTGGTAGCGCTTGCCGCGCTGTTGCTGCTCCTGCGCATGATCATGCGCCGCGTGATGCCCCGGCCACAGCCACCGGTGCATTATCGCGCTCCCTCCTATTACAGCAAGACACGCTATAGCTCACCGGGTGTTCCTGCAAGCAACGGCGCTGGCTGGGCGGGCGACGTCAGCAGCTCGGGCAGTGGCTCCGATGGAGGAAGCGGGGGCGATTGCGGCGGCGGGGACGGCGGCGGAGGGGGTGACGGCGGAGGCGGTGGCGGCTGCGATTGAAGCCGCCTCCTCTTCATCTCAACCGTTCTCGTACACCCATTGCAACAAGGCATCCTGCGCCTGCTGCCCATTGGGCGCAGCAGCGTGATTGATCAGGAACACCACCACATAAGTCTTGCCCGAGGCCGCCTGCACATAGCCCGCAATCGAACGCACGTCATTGAGCGTGCCCGTCTTGATGTGCGCCTGTCCGGCCACGCTTTGCGTCTTCAGGCGACGGCGCATGGTGCCGTCGTAACCGACCAGCGGCAGTGAAGACACGAACTCCGGCATCAGCGGCGAACGATAGGCCTGCACCAGCACGCTGGCCAGCAGCGCCGGCGTCACGCGCTCCACGCGCGAAAGACCGGCGCCGTTCTCGATGGCCAGGCCATTGGTATCGATGCCCTTGTCATTGAGCCAGCCGCGCACCGCGCGCGCGGCGTTGACGGTGTCACCGGGCTGGCCGGTCATCTCCGCCCCCAGCGTGAGCAGCACCTGGCGCGCCATCACATTGTTGCTGTACTTGTTGATGTCGCGGATGACTTCCGGCAGCGGTGGCGACTGCACTTCGGCCATCAGCCGCGCCGAAGGCGTGACTTGCCCGTTGAGCACGCGTCCGGCAAAACTGCCGCCCAGGTCGGCCCACATCTGACCAAAACTCGCGCCTACATACTGCACATTATTCATGCGATAAGGATGTACATACCATACGCGCGGCCCGCAGTCGGCGCTGTAGCTGCCGGTAAAACTGACGGCGTTGGGGTCGTTGTTCATCTTCAGCTTGCCCTGCCAGTCGCCACAGGGTTCCTGCGACAGGCGTGGCGGCGTGAGGGTGATACCGGCCATGGGCGGATCCATGCTCACGTTGACCACGCCATTGACCGCATCCGGTTCAAAACGGAAAGCCTGGGTGCGGTAATTCATCAGCAGCGCATCGGGGCCCGCGTTGTACGGCTTCTGCGGATCGCCATCGAACTGCGAGGGGTCATAGCTGGACTCCGCAAAATAAGTGCGGTCCAGCACCAGGTTGCCGCGGATGTCCTTGATGCCGCGTGCGCGCAACTGGCGCAGGAACAGCCAGAAATTCTCCAGCACCAGCTTGGGATCGCCCCCGCCCTTGAGGATCAGGTCGCCATTGAGCACGCCCCCGGAGAGCGTGCCGTCAATGTAGGCCTGGGTCTTCCAGGTATAAGTCGGGCCGAGGATCTCCAAGGCCGCATCCGTGGTCACCAGCTTCATCACGGAAGCAGGATTGAAGGGCTGTGCGGTATTATTGGCCGCCAGCATGCGCTTGCCGCTTTCGGCATCGACCACCACCACCCCCGTGTTCTGCTGCGGGATATGGGCCACCCGCAGCGCACCGACCACAGCCGGCGGCAGGCCCTGCGCGCAGACGGCACTGCTGGCCAGGAGCGAAACGATGAACGAAGAAAAACCAAACCGGTGGCACTGCAGGAGGCGGGGGAAGCGGAACATGATTCAGGCAGAAGTGAGGAGCAGGCATTATAGGGGATGCATGACAGGCCGCCGGCACGCTGCCCCGAGGACATCGGCGCGTCACCTTGCCATGCGACACTAAGGGCTTTACACCAGCAACAGGAACAGGGACGGTGCATTGGCCCGGCTTCCCAAAGACAGATGCCCGCAGGAAACGGTTCCCCGTGGGCGGCAGATCAGGGTCAAGGCCGGGGCAGGCCAGGCTTGCGAAGAGCCGCCAGAAGGCGTTACGCTGCGTGACCGATAATCATGCTTGCCATGTAACCGGCGCGTACCAGCCGTTCAGGCGGCGTTGTCCGGCTGCCGGCGCCTGCGGTCCCGACGAAAGAAAAACATGAACATGTCCTCCCCCTCCAACCCCGATTGCTCACCCGCGCACTCCGCCCCCTCAGGCTGGCCGCGCCTGCGGCGCCTGCTGCTCAATCTCGTGGATCCGCTGGCGCTGTATCGCCCGCGCACCGCCGGTGACAGCCACGCCGCCACGGCCGCACTGGCCGGCAAGGGCGTGCGCTTCGTGCAGCGCATCTACCGTCTGCGGGTGATCGGCCTGGGTGTGGGGTTTTTCTGCGTTGCTGCCGGCTTCCTGCAACATCCCGTCGCGTGGCCGCTGTGGCTGCTGCTGGTGGCGCATGGCTACGCATGGCCGCACGTCGCGCGCCATTGGGCGCTGCGCAGCGCCATTCCCTATCGCGCCGAACGGCGCAACCTGGTCATCGATGCCGCCCTCGGCGGCTTCTGGATCGCCGCCCTGCAGGGCAACCTGGTGCCCAGCGCAGTCATCATCTCCATGCTGTCGATGGACAATATTGCCGCCGGCGGACTGCGCCTGTTCCTGCGCGGGCTCTATGCCAGCCTCCTTGCCTGCGCACTGGGGTGGTGGCTGCTGGGTGCGCATTTCCTGCCGCAGTCGGACCTGACGACCATTCTCGCCTGCCTGCCCATGATGGCGCTCTATCCGCTGGCGCTGGGGCAGTCCACCTACCTGATGTCCAAGAAGCTGGCCGAGCGCTCGCGCCAGTTCGAGATCGTCAGCCAGCTCGATGGCCTCACCCTGCTCTTCAACCGCCGCTACTGGGAAAGCCTGCTGCTGGACGAATTCGAACGCCGCCACCGCCAGCTACCGGGAGAGACCCAGACCTTCCTGCTGTTGCTGGACCTGGATTACTTCAAGAGCATCAACGATACCTGGGGCCACCTGATCGGTGACGAAGTGCTGCGCAACTTCGCGCGCCTGCTGCGCACCCGGCTGCGCGAGCAGGACTGGATCGGGCGTTACGGGGGAGAAGAATTCGGAGTGATTCTGCGCGACATGCGGCCCGCCGACGCGCTGGCCCTGGCACAGGGCCTGGTTGAAGCGGCGCGCATCCATAATGATATAAACAATTTATATGGCTGCACCGTCAGCGGAGGACTGGTGCCGTTCTCGGCCGACATGGAGGCCCATTTCGTCTGGCTGCAACGGGCGGACCACGCCATGTACTGCGCCAAGGAAAGCGGACGGGACCGGCTGGTGGTCTGGCATCCTGCGCTCGAACGCGCCAGCGCGCCCAATCAACCGCCGCCGCCCTGCTGCACATGAGCCGCAGGCGATGAACGCACGAAAACGATGGACGCAAAAAAGGCCGATGTTTTCGGGGCCGCCACGAGACCACTGTGAAAACATCGACCTAGGGAAATCAAGGCGGGGCGATCGGCATGACGGAATGATAGGCGTACTTCCCTAAAAAAATGCCTGCGCCGATGCCCCGGCCACTGCCGCAACGAGCGGCAAAGCGGGCCGCAGAAAGCCCGCTAAATTAGCACTGGCAATGCTTCCAGTACTAAGAGGGCGAGCAGTGCGCCGAAGACCGCGCCCACTGCTCTCAAACTGGTTCGGACCATCCTTGAGGCCACCGGAACCTCCCCGCATAGCAACAAACCCGCCAGCGCCATGGGAACGAAGAACATCAGATTGTTCATGATGAGGTTGGGCATGATGCGTCTCCTGGTCGAGTTTATTGGTTTTGCGCGGGTTGCTGCGCGTACTCTGTTCGGGCTTGCCTCGTATCGAGTATAGGCCGTACACCATGGAAGACAAGGCGCTGCGGGCGAGAATCGGTGCTGCAGAGCAGCGTCCGCAGCAGAAAAAATCAGCTTCCTGATCCCCACCGTGAAGTAAAAAGCTTCCACTCCGGCTTGTTGCAGATGCACAAATTTTCGGCAACGCGGGCGAATTTGCCTTGACCCTGTTTTCCGCGCGGGCGTAGAATTCGCCCGTTCTCATTTTTTGGAGTCCCTCTCATGGGCACTTGTTCGGGTGACAGTTGTTGCCGGTTAATTCCGGGTTAAGCCTCAGCAAGGATTTCAGCAGGACTTCATCCTGTCGTCATCTTGCACCAGGCAGATGACGGCAATTCATGTCGGCAGCGCACGGTCTTTACGGGCCGGTTTTCAGCAGCGCCGCTGACCACGACATTCCCTCACAACGACAGATCGACGATCGACCGCCGCAGACACGGCGTCAGAACGCAGCTGCATCGCGACCGCATGGCCCGCTCCGTCGAGCCGGCAGCCGGCTCGCCTGATGCCGCGCGCGCCATGACGCAACGCCTTCCGCATGGCCAACCGCCATGCGGCTGCACGTCTGCTCGCGCCTTCAGGCGCCGATGACAGGGACTCCGCTCAACCAGGCGGAGGCTGCAATGCGACAGACACATCCATCATGAACACGCGAAGACCCAGCGCGCCGCGTGCGGCCGCCCGTCTTGGCGGGGGCCGTCCACGGCGCTGACCCCGATGCCGGCCTGCCCTGCTGCAGGCCGACGCGATGCAAACCGCTTCGTCCACGGGACGAGGCCCAACAAGAAAAGAAGCACGCCATGAATCTGAACCTGCTGAAAGAAACCTTTGTCAGCTTCATCCGCGCACGCGGTATGGATCGTCACTTCCGCCGCCTGGGCATGGACATGTTCCGCAGCGCCCAGGTGACCAAGGAAGTCCCGCAAACCCTGGCCGAGCAGTTGAGCCAAGCTTCCCGCAGCGAGGTCCAGGCCCTGCTGCAGCGCCTGCAGTCGCGCCCCGACGGCCTGACCGAGTCGGAAGCCGATGCCATCCGTGAACACAGCGGCCCCAACGAAGTCGAGCACGAAAAGCCGCTCACTTGGTACGTCCACCTGTGGCACTGCTACAAGAACCCCTTCAACCTGCTGCTGACCCTGCTGGCCGCGGTCTCCTTCTACACCGAGGACATGAAGGCCGCCATCGTCATCGGCACCATGGTGGTGGTCTCGACCTTGCTGCGCTTCGTGCAGGAAGCGCGCTCCAACACCGCCGCCGACAAGCTCAAGGCCATGGTCAGCAACACCGCCACCGTGATGCGCCACGACCAGGTCGAAGAGATCGCCGCCGAAGCGCAGCGTTACTTTGACGTGATGCTGCACCCGAAGGGCGCACGCCGCGTCGAGGTGCCCATCCACAAGCTGGTACCGGGCGACATCGTGCTGCTCTCGGCGGGCGACATGATTCCGGCTGACCTGCGCCTCTTGGCCGCCAAGGACCTGTTCGTGAGCCAGGCCGCGATGACCGGCGAATCGCTGCCGGTGGAAAAATTCGTCACACCCGGCAACCTCAACACCAGCAGCCCGCTGGAGCTGGACAACCTTTGCTTCATGGGTACCAACGTGGTCAGCGGTTCGGCCACGGGCGTGGTGCTGACCACCGGCAAGCGCACCTATTTTGGCGCGCTCGCTGAACGCGTCACCGCTACGGACCGCACGCCGACTGCCTTCCAGGCGGGAGTCAACAAGGTCAGCTGGCTGCTGATCCGCTTCATGCTGGTGATGACGCCGGTGGTGTTCTTCATCAACGGTTTCACCAAGGGCGACTGGGTGGAGGCTTTCCTGTTCGGCCTCTCCGTGGCCGTGGGCCTGACGCCCGAGATGCTGCCCATGATCGTGACCTCGACCCTGGCCAAGGGCGCGGTGGCGCTGTCGCGCAAGAAGGTGATCGTCAAGCGGCTCGATGCGATCCAGAACTTCGGCGCCATGGACGTGCTGTGCACCGACAAGACCGGCACGCTGACGCAAGACAAGATTTTCCTGGAACGTCATACCGACATCCACGGCGCACCCGACGACGAAGTGCTGCAATACGCCTACCTGAACAGTTATTACCAGACCGGCCTGAAGAACCTGCTGGACGTGGCCGTGCTGGAGCACGCCGAACTGCAACGTGAAATGTCCATCGCCTCGGCCTATCGCAAGGTCGACGAAATTCCTTTCGACTTCCAGCGCCGCCGCATGTCGGTGGTGGTGTCCGAGCGCGAGGATCACCACGAACTGATCTGCAAGGGTGCGGTCGAGGAAATCGTCTCGGTCTGCTCGCGCGCCCGCGTCAATGGCCAAGTGGTGCCGCTGACGCCGGCCCTGCTCGACGAGATCCGCGCCACCACCGGCAGTCTCAACGCCGAAGGCCTGCGCGTGGTCGGTGTGGCCGCCAGGGACCTGCCGCCGACCAAGGAGGTCTATAGCCTCGCTGACGAATCGGACCTGGTACTGATCGGTTACATCGCCTTCCTCGATCCGCCCAAGGAATCGACCGCCCCTGCCCTGGCCGCCTTGCGTGCGCATGGCGTGAAGGTCAAGATCCTGACCGGCGACAACGAACTGGTCACCGCCAAGATCTGCCGCGAAGTGGGGCTGGAGGTCAAGGGCATGCTGCTGGGTTCGTATGTCGAGAAGATGAGCGATGCCGAATTGTCTGAGGCGGTGGAAACGGTGACCGTCTTCGCCAAGCTCTCGCCGGCGCACAAGGAACGCATCGTGCGCGTGCTGCATGACCGTGGCCACGTGGTCGGCTTCATGGGCGATGGCATCAATGATGCGCCGGCCCTGCGTGCGGCCGACATCGGCATCTCGGTGGATACGGCCGTGGATATCGCCAAGGAAGCGGCGGATCTCATCTTGCTGGAGAAGAGCCTGATGGTGCTGGAAGAAGGCGTGCTGGAAGGCCGCAAGACCTTCGCCAACATGCTGAAATACATCAAGATGACGGCCAGCTCCAACTTCGGCAATGTCTTCTCGGTCCTGATTGCCAGCGCCTTCCTGCCTTTCCTGCCGATGCTGCCCTTGCATCTGCTGGTGCAGAACCTGCTGTATGACGTCTCGCAGATCTCGATTCCCTTCGACAACGTCGACAAGGAATTCCTGGAAAAGCCGCAGCGCTGGGATGCGGGGGATATTGGCCGTTTCATGGTCTTCTTCGGCCCGATCAGCTCGATCTTCGACATCACGACCTTCGCCCTGATGTGGTATGTCTTTGGTGCCAGCTCGCCGGAACATCAAACCCTGTTCCAGTCCGGCTGGTTCATCGAAGGGCTGTTGTCGCAGACGTTGATCGTGCACATGATCCGCACGCGCCGCATCCCGTTCTTCCAGAGCCGCGCCTCGTGGCCGCTGATGGGAATGACGCTGGTCATCATGGCCATCGGCATTGCGATCCCGATGACGCCGCTGGCACATTACTTCAAGCTGGAGGCGCTGCCGCTGTCCTACTTCCCGTGGCTGGTGGCGATCCTGGTCGCCTATGCGGTGCTGATCCAGGCGATGAAGGGGTGGTATGCCAAGCGGTATGGGTGGCAGTAACCCAGCGCCTTGGTGCTGGAATGAAGAATGAAGATGCCTGCTCCACGGAGCAGGCATTTTTTTTCAAGCAGCCATTTTGGCGAGGCCAAGCTCCTGCCGACACTTCCCCGTAAATTATTTCTTTTTATGAAATGGTTATTTTACATATATCGAGTTTATCCCTCGAAATCGAAACAATAAACTGCAATGGCCGCCCGATATCGCTTCGATGCCGGTGTGACAGGTGCCCTGCCTTGCCGACACAGCACTGCAGGTCCGAAGAAGAAATCAACTCATGAGGAAAAAATGAAGTCGTTCAAGCTATTCGCTTTAACTGCAATCATCTGCGCTAATGGCTGCCTGTTGACGGCCACCGCCCACGCCCAGGAAACACCTGTCCAGGGAAAGACACGCGCAGAAGTGATCCAGGAACTGAAGGATGCCGAGGCCGCAGGACTGGTGAGCCGAGGGGATGTCGATTATCCGATCCTGCCTGAATTTGCATCAACCAAGACCCGTGGCCAGGTCATCGAAGAGTTGAAGCAAGCACGCGCGCAAGGCCTCCTCAACATCAATGACGTGGACTATCCTCCTACGCCTGCACCTTCCTACAGCAAGACACGTGAAGAAGTAAAAGCTGAATTGCTGGAAGCCCAGCGACACGGTGACATCAACGAACTGTACCGCGACTACTGATCACGACAGCCCCCTTCCGCCTGCCTGCTGGTTGCTCTCTCCCCTGTCGCCCTTGGCCCGCACACTGGAATCACTGAACCGAGAACGTCTGTTCGGCATGCAAGCGCAGCATCAGGCGGATGGCGCATCTTTGCCCGACGATCCGGGCGGCGCAGCCATATCGGCCATGCATGCCTTCTCGCAAAAAGCCCGGGGGCGCATCAGCCGCCACGTATATACGCGCCCAACCCCGCCACCAAGGCAGCAAAAGTCACGGCACAACGCGGACTGGCGCGCAGATCCTCATGCATGGCGATCCAGGTTTCCATCTTGACCGAGAATTTCCTGGGCAGCAGATGCACCAGCGCCTCTTCCCTGGCGGCCACGCCCACCTGGCAAATCCCGATACCGAAGCCCGCACGAATAGCCGCCAATTGCGCCAGGTCACTATCGGCCCGAAACGCCAGGCCGGCGCGCGTGAGCCAGGGGAATTGCTCTTGCACCTTGCGCACGTAGGCGTTCTCCTGGTCGAAGCCGATGAGCGCATGGCCGGCCAGCGCGGCGATCGAATGCGGGACCCCGTGTGCGGCCAGGTAGCGCTGGTGCGCATGCAATCCGACTTCGATGCTGCCCAGCCGCTTGGCCACCAGCGCATCCTGGGCCGGTTTGAACATGCGCACGGCAATATCGGCCTCCCGCTGCAGCAGGTCATCGGCCCGGTTCGACATCACCAGCTCGATGCACAGCCCCGGATGGCGATGCTTGAGTTCGGCCAGGATGGGCGGCAGCACTTCCACGCTGATGACCTCACTGGCAGTGATCCTCACCGTGCCGCGCACTTCCCTGCCGTGGCTGCTGGCGACCCGGCGCAGCGCGGCTGAAGTGGCCGCGATGCCAGCCGCATAGGGCTTCAGTTCCAGCGCCGCATCCGTAGGCGAAAACCCATCAAACGAACGCACGAAGAGCTTGAGCCCGAGCGCCGCTTCCAGTTGCTCGATATGGCGGCCCACGGTGGGCTGCGTCAGGCCCATCTCGCGCCCGGCCGCCGAGAGCGATCCCGTCTCCAGGACCTTGAGGAAACTGCGGTACCACTCCCAGTTGGGTTCGATCTCGGCCAGGGTATTCATTTATGTATAGGGGCTAGGCTGTTTTATGCAATTATCATTTATACCGCAATTTTGCATACTGGGGATGTTCGCACATACACACACACCTTCACCCAGGAGAACCCCATGTCCAGGATTGCCCTCTTCGGCGCCGCCGGCGCCATCGGTCAAAGCATCGCCACTGCCATCAGTGCCCAAGGGCAGCCCTACCGCGTGGTCGGGCGCAACGACACCAGCTTGCGCCAGGCCTTCGGCGCCGATCCCCTGGCCGAGATCCGCACCTGGGATCCCGATTCGCCGGCCTCGGTCGAAGCGGCGGCGCACGGTGTCGAAACCCTGATCTACCTGGTGGGCGTGCACTACACGCAGTTCGAACTGCATCCGGAACTGATGCGCAAGACTCTGGCTGGTGCCATCCGTGCGGGCGTCAAGCAGATCCTCCTCATCGGCACGGTCTACCCCTATGGTCTGCCACAGTCCGCGCCGATACGGGAAGACCATCCGCGCAACCCGCACACTTTCAAGGGCCGCATGCGCAAGGCGCAGGAAGACTTGCTGATGCAGGCACACAAGGAAGGACAGGTCCGTACAGCCGTATTGCGCCTGCCGGATTTCTACGGCCCGGGCGTCGAGGCCAGTTTCTTGCATGGCGCGATCAAGGCCGCAGCCCAGGGTGGCACGGCCGACATGATCGGGCCGCTGGACCGTCCGCACGAGTTCGTCTTCGTGCCGGATGTCGGGCCGGTGGTGGCCAGGCTGGTGAGCACGCCTGCCGCCTTCGGCAAGGTGTGGCATCTGGCCGGTGCCGGCGTGACGACGCAGCAGACCCTGGTAGACGAAATGGAACGCCAGACCGGACGCAAGCTGAAAAAACGCGTAGCAGGCAAGACCATGCTGCGTCTGATCGGACTCTTCAATCCGATGATGCGCGAGCTGGTGGAGATGCACTATCTGCTGGCGCAGCCAGTGATCATGGACGATACGGCGCTACAGCAGTTGATCGGGCCGATCAAGAAAACGCCGTATGGCGAGGGAATTCGGATGGCGCTGCAAGCCCAAGGCTGGAGGCGCTCCTGAGCAAGGCGACAAGGCCGCACGGCTTGATCGCTGCACGCGCTACTGCGATGCTGGCCATCACGATGGTTTTTTTCTCGAAGCGGGCTTGCCGGGCAACAAGCCTGCAGCGAAATAGCTGCGAATGAGCTCGTCATACACGGTGATGTCACGACGACTGCGTGCGATCAACTGGGCACCCGCCACGGCCGCAAAAATGGCTTCTGCCCGGCGGGTACTTTCCTTGTCGGAGGCCGGGGCGTGGCTTGCCAGCATGCGCTTGAGCCAGGCCACATTGACCTCTGCAAACTTCCTCACCTCACGCTTGATCTCCTCGGGAAGATCGTCCGTCTCCGCTGCCAGGAAACTGCACAGGCAGATGCGATTGTCCCGGTCAAGCGCATGGCGGAAGGTCTCCGGGTAGCTGCGCAGGCATTCGAGCGGAGACGCCGCGGCCTCCTCCATCGCCCGCAGTGCCGCCTCGGCGTCTTCCCAGTAGCGCCTGGCGACGGCCGCGCCCAGCTCCGCCTTGCTGGCGAAATGATGATAGACGCTGGCCGCCTTGATGCCGACGGCACTGGCCAGGTCGCGCACATTGAGGCCGTTGTAGCCATGCGCTTGCGCAATCCTCGTGGCTTCCACGAGGATTCTTTCCCTTGAATTGACGCCTGCTTCCATTTTCACCACAGCTCCTAGAGAAAAGCGTTGACACGGCAAAGTATAACGCAATATCGTTAACCTAACGATCGTTAGGTAGTTTTCGTTGAGGTCCCATCACTTTTCATTTACTTCTGGAGCATGCAATGTCATCCACCGCCACACACAAAGACCCGCACAGCCCTTCCCTGATGACGGTCTACGACTTTCCGGTCGGGCCGTACCCGACACGGGTGCGTATCGCCATCGCCGAGAAGGGGCTGCAGGACAAGGTCCAATTCAAGCTGGTCGATCTCTACAAGGGGGAGCACAAGACACCGGAATTCATCGCGCAAAAAAACTATTCGGGCACGCTGCCTGTCCTGGAGCTGGCCGATGGCACCCTCATCGCCGAATGCACGGCCATTACGCAATATCTCGATAGCTTGGAGGGTGCGCCCAGCCTGACCGGCACCACGCCGCTGGAGCAAGGCTTGATCCACATGATGAACAAGCGGGTGGAGATCGAATTGCTGGACGCCATCAGCGTCTATTTTCACCACGGCACGCCAGGCCTGGGGCCGCTGGTGGAGCTGTACCAGAATCCGGAGTGGGGTTTCCGCCAGCGCGACAAGGCGCTGCGGGGCATGCATTACATCGACCAGGTGCTGCAGCGCCAGCCGTATGTCGCTGGCGAGCAGTTTTCGATGGCCGACATCACGCTCATCGGTGCGCTCGTCTTTGCAGCCATCGTCAAGCTGGAAATTCCTGCGGAATGCAGAGCGCTTTTGTCCTGGTACGAAAGAATGAAGGCGCGCGATAGCGTGGCGAGTCAGCCGGCGTTTGCCGGATAAGAGGACTTTTCGGGGTTGCGAGAGGCGGGCGTTGGGCGAGAGGGAAAACGCCCGCTTTGGGCACCGATAGCGGACGTCTCGAGTGAGGCGGCTTTACGAAAGAAGCGGCAAGCAATGAGCTTGTGCAACATTGCGACAACGGAATTGGCAGGAACCCGCTTCATACATCTAACATGGAAAATTCCGGACAGATATATCTGCATGACCAGCTGTCAAGGTGAAGGTGCCTATCTCTACGACATAAAACCGGAGAAGCACAGGATTTCGACCTGGCCCGGCACGATGATTTCCTGAAAGGCATTGTTCAGAATAGCTGGCCGAGCTTTTTTGCTTTTCTTGATTGGTATCTTTGAGGGAAGCGCATGATCGCTCGGCAACGCGTTCGGATATCTGCTTCTGGCCGAGGCTGTGTAAAAACGTTGGAATTTTTAACCAATCGAAGAATCGACCTATCAGATCGAGCCGTATTCAATTTTCTCGATATCGGTAAGAGTCTCCCTACCCACGATTTCCCAGGAGATTTGCGTTTTTACACAGCCTCGGCCAATTGCAGACCTAGGTTAACGCCCCAAGCGTTTGCCAGGAAATGGATAGGGAAATTCCGTAGGAACAATGAGGCTTTGAAAGTCACCCGTAGCGTTTTTACGCTGTTCCATAACAAATGAGGTAATGTCCTCGACCGACAAAATCTCCTCTTGGCCTGTTGATTTGCATTGAAAACTGACCCACTTTCCCAGGAAATTTGCATCCAAAGTTGACCCATGTTTAGACCACAATCCTGCTCATGACAGCGAGCGGGAGAACGGAGTGATAGACGTGGCCCTACTTGGAATTATTCGACGCTGGTACATCAGAGACCGCATCTCAATTCGGGAAATCGCCCGCAGGCTCGACATATCCCGCAACACAGTTCGCCGCTACATCCGATCCGATGTCAGCGAACCTGCTTATCCAGCAAGGCGTTCGCCAAGCTCGCTCGATGACTTCACCGCCAGGCTCTCCGCTTGGCTCAGCGCAGAGGCGGTCAAATCTCGGAAGCAAAGAAGGACCCTGAAACAGATGTTCCTGGACTTAAGAGAGCTGGGATACGAGGGGTCGTATGACCGGGTGGCTGCCTTCAGCAGGCAATGGAAGGTGGGTCAAATGGAGAGGGTCAAATCTGCGAGCAAATCAACACCCACCAATTTAGTCCATCTGGCGCTGTATTCATTTTTCGAAGCGCTGAGGAAAAGCTCCCTCCGTTCCCAAAGCGAAAATTCAGAAGCTTCAAATCCCCTAAATCCCATTCACGCAGCATCTCTCGAAAGCTATCAGGCGCCTTTATGCCGGAGACGTTAAATATCTCTGCCGAGATTTCTCTCTCCTGATCTTTTGTCGCTGCCTTGGGAATGACACCATTGAAGTACGTGGGAAACTGTTGTACGTCCTCCCGATATTTAAGCTCCAAGCCCTGAACGATCTCTTCTTTCGTCAACAATGTCATTTTCTTCTCTTCAATGCCGATAGGGATGTCAGCTCCTGGCCGTTAGGAGACCTTAAACAGAAAGCTCCTGATTTATTTTCTCCGAGAGGGCATCATCTGCCTCTTTCGCCCGCTTGAACGGAGGCGCCCATATGCGGCCAAATAAGGTTCGGAAAAAATGGATCATGTAGATAGTGGAAATAAGGGGAAGGAAGAAATTATATTTCAGCCTGGATCGAAGTCCTTCCCTGCCATATCCATCGCCGCCCTTACAGCGCCGCCGCAGTCTCGGCCACCAGCTTGCGCAACCACCCGTGCGCGGGATCATCCCTGTAGCGCACATGCCACGCCATATGCAGCGGGAAGCTGCCCAGATCCACAGGCGTGGGCAGCACCTTGAGCCGGCGATCCTGCACCAGGCGCTGGCAGATCAGCCGGGGCAAGGTGGCGCAATAATCGGTGGCCGCGATGATTTCCGGAATCGATGCAAAGTGCGTGACCGACGCCACCACTTCCCGCTTGAGCCCCTGCCTCTGCAGGGCCTGGAACACGCCCGTGCGCAGGCGTCCCGACGGCAGCACGTTGACGTGCTTGAGCCGCTCGTACTGGTTCTTGCCGATGCGATTGCCGATGACGGGATGGTCGGCCCGGACCACGCATGCCAGCCCATCGTCGGCGATGTGCTGGACCACCAGATTGTCGGGCGCCTCCTCGATTCTCCCCAGCACCATGGCAGTATCGCCCGCGCTGACCCCGGTCTCGGCCAGATCGGTTCCAAAGTTCAAGGTGCGCAGCCGTATTCCCGGCGCCAGCTGGCTCAGGCGGGCCACCAGCCTGGGTACCAGCACGAACTCCACGTAACTGTTGGGGGCGATCGTCACCTGGTGATCGGCACGGGCCGGATCAAACGCCTGCTGGCCCAGGACCACCGCATCCATCGACGCCAGTGCCGAGGCCAATACCGGAGCCAGCGCCTCAGCCTTGGGGGTCGGACGCATGCTGTAGCGCTCGCGGATGAAGAGCGGATCCTGCAGCGTGCCACGCAGCCGTGCCAGCGCATTGGACACGGCAGCCTGCGTCATGCCCAGGCGCAATGCAGCGCGGGTGACACTGCGTTCTTCCATCAGGGCAACAAAAACGGGGAGCAGATTCAGGTCGTATTTCATGGAGATATATTCTCCACAATAAATCTGATTTATCAATAATAAATTTGCCGAATCTCTCCTCAATGCCGAAGATGTCGTTCATCGCAACCACAACTGAACAGGAGTACACCATGAGCTTGAAGAATCTTCTCCCCGGCACACTGGGCTTCGGGACCGCACCGCTGGGCAACATGTTTCGTGCCATTCCCGAGCAGGAAGCACGCGCCACCGTCGAGGCTGCCTGGAACGACGGCATCCGCTTCTTTGACACCGCGCCCTTCTATGGCGCAGGCCTGGCCGAGGCGCGGCTGGGCGACGCGCTCGCCGGCAAGGACCGTTCCAGCTATGTACTGGCCAGCAAGGTCGGCCGGCTGGTCATGGATGAACTGGAAGATGTGAGCGCACGCGACCTTGGCGAGAAAGGCGATGTTTTCCGCCACGGCCGTGCCAACCGCATCGTCAACGATTACTCGGAAGATGCCACCCTGCGCTCCATTGACGACAGCCTGCAACGGCTCAAGACCGACCGGCTCGATATCGTCTGGGTACACGACGTCGCCCAGGACTTTTATGGCGACCAATGGCTGAGCGTCTTCGAGACCGCCCGCAATGGCGCCTTCAAGACCCTGGACCGGCTGCGCGATGAGGGCGTGATTGGTGCCTGGGGCCTGGGTGTGAACAGGGTGGAGCCGATCGAACTGCTGCTGGACCTGCAGGAGCCGCGCCCGGATGGCTTCCTGCTGGCCGGCCGCTACACCCTGCTCGATCATGAGCGCGCCCTGCAGCGTGTCATGCCGCGAGTGAGCGAGCGCGGCCTGAGTATCGTGGTCGGTGGTCCCTATAGCTCGGGTGCCCTGGTCGGTGGGCCGAATTTTGAATATGCGCCCATCACGCCCGCCATCCAGGCCCGCGTCCAGGCCATCAAGACGCTCGCCGAACGGTACGGCGTGAGCATGAAAGCCGCCGGCCTGCAGTTTTCGCTGGCCCATCCTGCGGTGGCTGCGGTCATTCCTGGGGCAAGCCGTCCGGAACGCCTGGCCGAGGATCGCGCGGCCCTGGCCGAAATCATCCCTGCCGATTTCTGGCGTGATCTGCGCGCAGCCGGCCTGATCCATCCGCAGGCACCGCTGCCAGCAGGCAGTTGATCGGCCACACCGCATATCGGCCTCCCTCCTCGGCCTGACCGGCACCGGGCAATGCTACCGGTGAGGGAGCGCTTGTCCTTGCAATGTCAATCATCGAGGAGAAATTCCATGCACAAACCAACCCATCCCGCTCCGTCGGCCATCCACGGTCTGCCTGACGCCGAGCGCACCCGCCATCCCCGCCTGGCTCTGCTGGCCCTGGCATTGGGTACCTTCAGTATCGGCACCTCCGAATTCGCCAGCATGGGACTGCTGCAGTTGTTTGCGGGCGAACTCGGTCTGGATATCCCCACCGCGACGCATGCCGTCGAAGCCTATGCCCTGGGCGTGGTCCTGGGTGGACCGGCCGCCACCTTGCTGGCGGCCAAACTCAACCGGCGGCACCTGCTGCTGGCCCTGATGACGCTGTTTGTGGCAGGCAACCTGCTCTCGGCCATGGCGGCGGGGTTCGGCAGCTTTACGCTGGCGCGCTTTCTGAGCGGGGTTCCGCAAGGCGCCTATTTCGGGGCCGGTGCGGTAGTGGCAAGCTACATCGTAGGACCCGGCCAGGGAGGACGCGCATTTGCGCTGGTCATGTCCGGCCTGACGGTGGCAACCATTGTCGGTTCGCCCTTGGCGACGCTGCTGGGCCAGACGCTGGGTTGGCGCAATGCGTATCTGGCGGTCTCGCTGCTGGGGGTGGTCTCCCTGTTGAGCCTGTGGCAGTGGATGCCGCGCAGCAGCGCCCTGGACGGGGGGCCGGTCCGGCAAGAACTGCTGGCCCTCAAACGTGGCCGCGTATGGGCGCTGATCGCCGTAGCTGCACTGGGAGTGGCCAGCATCTTCGCTGTCTATACTTTCATCGGCCCGCTGGTGACCCGGACTGCCGGGTTGAGCGAGCACTGGATCCCGCCCGCCCTGGCCTTGTTCGGCGTAGGGATGACCGTCGGCAACGCCCTCGGTGGACGCCTGGCCGATCGCCATGGTTCGATGGGTCTGGTAGCCGGATTTGGCAGTGCGTTGCTGGCGCTGGCCTGGCTGGCAGTGGCGGGCGCGGTTCCCTGGATCCTGATGGCTGGCCTGTTTGCCGTGGGCGCCACCATGATGGTTGCCATCCCCACCATCCAGGTACGTCTCAACGAAGCAGCCCCCGATGCGCCCACGCTGATGGGCGCCATGAATCTGGCGGCGCTCAATGTTGCCAATGCCATCGGCGCATGGTCGGGTGGACAGGCCATTGCCCAAGGCTACGGTTTGCTGTCGGCAGTCTGGGCAGGATTTGTGCTCACGCTGGCAGGCTTGCTGCTGTTCCTGTGGGTGCAGCGCAAGCCACGGGCAGTGCGCACCATGCAGCCTGCTTGCCAGCCCTGAGCGCCCTGCCCTTGCAACCCTGGCTCACGCTCCTGGCGGTCAACACCGTGGTCACTTTCGCGCCAACCGTTCAATCAGATCTTTATGCTGCGGCCAATCCTCCAGCAGCAGATCTGCCCGGGCGATTTCCAAGGCCTCAAATTCGAAGCCCGGCGCCACCGTGCACCCGGCCAGGCTATAGCCCTCTGGCGCCGTGCACTCTGCCGCAAACCAGGCGCCTGCCGGGACCAGCGCCTGGAAAGCGGCACCCTCATGCTCCAGCGCATTGCCCAAGACAAAGGTCTGAACCTCCCCGTGCGGCAGCAGGACATGGACGTGCAGAGGGTCACCCTCATAGAAGTGCCACATCTCTTCCGCATCGATGCGGTGCCAGGTGGACCTGTCCCCGCCAGCAAGAAGGTAATAGATGGCGGTCGCCGCCGAGCGGCTTGCACCACCCGATGCGCGCGCTACACGCTCGGGGCTGCGATGGGTCTCCCTGAAGAAACCGCCCTCGGGATGAGGTTCGAGATTGAGGCGGGAAATCAATTCTTCGCAGCGATGTCGGGACATGTTCGGTGTGATGGACAGGTTCAAGGGGATTGACTCCGTGGAAGCGTCGAAGTGTCTCGCTATGGTCTGGAGTGTACTTCACCCGACATGTTCAGATTGTCGAGAGGAAAATTCGGGTTCGCTGCCAAGCGCACGAGCCAAGAGGCAGAGGCAAGGAAGCCACATCTTGTAGCAAGATCACCAGGCAATGCTGTACTACTTCGAGGAGCGGCTTCCGGTCAACGCAGTGAAGACACCAAGACCGATGAAAATGCCTGCGGTCAGATATCGCCCGAGTGCAGCGCCCTTCCCCAGGTGGCGCAGCATCGGAGCCATCTTTGCAGCCGCAAGCACGTAGGCCGTGTCGGTGCAGGCCGCGATCACCACAAAGCAGGCGCCGTGCGCCGTACTTTGGAAAAAGCCGGGCGCTGCCGAATGAAGAAACTGTGGCAGGAAAGCGGCGAAGAAGATCGCCGTCTTGGGATTGAGCAATGCCACCCAAAAACCGTCCCTGAATAGCTGGGCAATCCCGGCGTCGGGCTCCGTCGCCTTCTCTTCTGTGGCCACGGGCGTGCGCAGCGAAGACAGGCCGATATAAACCAGATAGCCAGCGCCCAGCCATTTGACCACCGCAAAGGCCAGCGATGAGACCGCAAATAGTGCGGCCAAGCCCAGGGAAGCGCCGACCGCGTTACCAAAATTGCCGAGCGCAACGCCGCCGACCGAGGCCAACCCTGCAAGCCGTCCTTGACTGACGGTCCTTGTGACAATGAACAAGACCCCCGGCCCGGGAGTCGCCGCCAGCACGAAGCTTGCTGCAAGAAAGGCCATCATCGTCGGATCAGAAAGCATAAAAGTCTCCATCACTTCACACTAACGAACTGCGCGCGGGATCGAAAGCGGCAGACCGCGCTACGGCGTTTGCCCGCAATCGGATTGATTGAAGATCGCCGCCAGACCGCATGCCGAGTGAAGCATCGCAAAGGTCCGATGCCCCACGCCCGGCACGTCGAACAAGCGATGCCGTTGCGGCAGATGCGCAGCTTCTGCTGCAGCCGTCACGTAGCGAAAGTAGGCATGCCCGCGTTCGATGCGGGTTGCCCCCTGGCTCTTGTACGTGCAGGACTGCCCGAGCGCATCTGCATTGGGATCATTGTCCGCCGTGCCGAGCAAGTACACGACATCACGTTGCAGATACTCCCTCTCCATTGCTGCGGGTTGTACCGGTGAGGATACGTAGGATGGCACGGCTGCGGAGAAACCATTGTTCCATCTGCCTGCCGCAGGGCATTGCGCGCCAACATCGGCGAAGCTGCCGTCCGCCTGTGGCCGCTTGCCGTCGAAATACAGATAGGCCGCCGGATTGGCGACCACGTAACGCACATGGATGGGGGCAGTCCCGAGCGCTTGCACCGCATGCCCTACCACCGCATAACGCTGCACGAACTGCCCCCCGGCAGAGTGGCCCACGAGCACGATATCGCGAAGATGAGGAAAAATACTGCGGTCCGCCAGGTGTGAAAAGATCTGGTCCATCACCGAAAATGCGCTCACCGGGGCAGGCGACCTGGCATCGTAGCCCTGGAGCCAGTCACGTTCTTTCCAGCGCAAGGTCGTCGGGGACAAGTGATGTGCATCGACGTCGACTTGCGTCACGAATTGCGGCGTGACGAAGAGCGTGCCCTCGGCCAGGGAGCCGGCGTGCCGTTGCAGGTCCCGGTCGGTATCGATGTCACGGCGGGGCCAGCCATGGATGAGGATGACGGCCCTGGTGATATCGGCCTGCTCCAGCGTCCAGTCGCGTGAGATGCGTATCGGCAGCTCCCCTGCACCGCCTGCAACGGTCACGTTCAGCCGATCTTGCAGTACCACCGGCACCGGGCTGTTGACGATATCGATTTCGGCTGCGCTGGCAAGATGAATCAGCGCTACAGAGGCGATCAGGCCTGCCATCGGGAGATGAACGAATCGCATGCCTCAATCACCAACCTTATCGGCAAGACTTGACGTCGGGCAACTCAATGACAACGCCGCAGCCTGGAGACAGGGCCATTTCCTCCAGCTTGCCGGGATTGACGCTCCACCGCCCCGCCAACAAAGTCTTCGGGAAGATCGGGCTGCGTTTCCAACGCGACCGTCCTGGGCGGTTCCTTGGGCATTGTTCGTTTTTGGGGAGGCCGACCGAACAGATTTCTCAAGAAGGACTGTATGAATGACATAGGGTTGGGTGATGAAATGGAGAACACGTCAAGCGCGAGCAACGAGTACGCAAAACATCTCGTCTTCGCTGTCATCAAATCCGGCATCATGCCGGAATCCGACCAGCGACTGCACCAGGTCCAAGGGGACATCGAACATATGATCCACATCAGCGTGACCTTCTAGCAGTCGCAATTTCGCACGATGAATTTCTTCGAGCGCGGCAGGCGGGGCTCCGATGATATCCAGGTTTGTTGGACCATCCTCGGCGTCATGCACCACAAACCAGTTTTCCTTTCCACTCGCCCAACAAGCCGCGGTACTTACCATGGCGTGCTCTTCAATCTGACAGGCAATCACGGGGCAATCGCGCGAGAGCAAGCGCAAACTTTCCGGCTTCAGGGCCGCAGGACTAGGCTCATCAAAGCACAGCACGTACCAGCCGGTCGGAAGCGCGCAAGCGACGAAGGGAGATTCCGGCAAAAACTCCCGCGCGGACGTTTCAACCAGCCCCAGAGTACTGAGTGCGCGGTCCTTTTGGTCGATCGGAATCGCCAGCCACGAAACGGAAAAACCCATCCCCGGTCCCCTCCTTGAGTGTCGGTATCAGCCCAAGAGCCGTTTCTCAAACCGCTTCAACGTCTCCGCAAACACATCGGTACTATCCAGCGCACGCGCCAGCACCAGCGCCCCCTGTATGCCGCCCACGACCTCCTCGGCCAAGGCACGCGCTTCCTTGGGCTTGCGCCCGGTGCGCACCAGCGCCGAGGCCAGCGCCTCGATCCAGGCGGCAAAGTAATCGCGCACCATCACCGCAAAGCGGTCGCGCTCATTGCCCAGCGCGAACACGCCCACCAAGCAAACCCGCTGCCCCGACAGGAAGTAGCGGCTCACATCGGCGAACATGGCCTTGATCCCCGCAACCGCATCTTCGCTCTCGTTCAAGGGATCAAACACATGCCGCCTGAACCACGCATCCACGTGGCCCAGCACGGCTTCGGCCATTTCCTCTTTGCCACCAGGGAAAAAGTGATAGATGCTGCCCTTGCCCAGCCGGGTCCCTTCGCTGATGCGCGCCAGGCTCGCCCCCTCGAAACCGTAGGTGCGAAACACTTCCGCCAGCAAGGGGATCACATCGTCTTTTTCCGCAATGACTCTAGCCATTCATTTTCCTCAGATACCGAAATCGCTCAGCCCGGGATAGTCAGCCGGGCGTGGGCCGCTATTGTCCCACAGGAATTTGCGTTCTTCCGGCTTGATCGGATGCTCGTTGATGCAGGCGTGACGATGATGCATCAGGCCGTTCTCGTCGAATTCCCAGTTCTCGTTGCCGTAGGCACGATACCACTGGCCGGAATCATCATGGTACTCGTAGGCGAAACGCACCGCGATGCGCGCACCGTCAAAGGCCCACAGCTCCTTGACCAGGCGGTAATCCAGCTCGCGCGTCCACTTGCGCTTGAGCAGGGCAGTGATGGCTTCGCGGCCCTGGGCGAACTCGGCACGGTTGCGCCACCAGCTGTCTTCGGTATAGGCAAGCGCGACTTTTTCGGCATCGCGGGTGTTCCAGCCGTTCTCGGCAAGACGGACTTTCTCGATGGCGGTTTCACGGGTGAACGGCGGAAGTGGCGGACGGATCGACATGGTTATTCTCCTTTAATGTACCGCTCAACACACAATGTACTGTTCGGTACAGACAATATAGACCGATCAACTTTGCTTGGCAAGCATTTTTGTCGTGCCATGTCGCATCGGCGACACCCGCCCCGTGATGGCATCAGAGAAGGCTGGCGCCTGTTGCAACCATTCAGAGCGCCAGCACCAATGAAAAAGGCCTGCTCCGTGGAGCAGGCCTTCCTCTCAGGCAGTGACGATCAACGGGGTTGAGCGTCCGGGTTCTTCAGCGTCGCGGCAACCTCACCGTTACCATCGTCTGCACCTGGTCATCCGAGGTCATGGTGATCGTGCCGCCATGCGCCTTGACGATCTGCTGCGCGATGAACAGTCCGAGGCCCAGCCCTTCCTTGCGGCCGAGCTCGCCCCCGCCGCCACGGAAAGGGTCGAAGATCACCGGCAGCAAGGCTGCCGGAATCACGCCGCGATTGGCGATGGTCATCACCACTTCCTGTTCGCTGCGGCCATCGATGCCGATGCACACCGGGCTGCCCGCCACGCCATGCTGCAAGGCGTTGCCCAGCAGGTTGGCCGCCACCTGCCCCAGGCGGTCGCCGTCCCAATAGCCGTTGTCGTCGCCTTCGATGCGGCGCTCCACGACGCTGCCCGGATAGGTGGTCTGGTATTCCTGTACCACCCGTTCGGTAATCTCGCCCAGGCAGGCACTGGCACGCGCCAGCGGAATGCCGCCGGCCAGCCGGGCGCGGGCCAGGTCGAGCATGTTCTCGATCAGCTTGGCCATGCGCTTGCCGCCATTGAGGATCTGCTGCGAGGCCTTCTGCGCCACCTCTTCCTTGTAGGTCCGCTGCAGCAGGGTCGCGGCCATCACCACGGCACTCAAGGGATTGCGCAGGTCGTGGCCGAGGATGGCCACGAACATCTCGTTCATGCGCAGGGTTTCGGTGCGCTCCTGCAACTCCAGCGCCAGCAACTGCTTCTGGCGATAGAGCTGGAAGAACACCTCGGCCTTGTTGCGCAGGATGTGCGGTTCGATGGGCTTGTAGAGGAAGTCCACCGCGCCGCTCTCATAGCCCTTGAAGAGGCGCCGCTCATCGCGTACGCCAGCCGTCACGAAAATCAGCGGCACGTTGCGGGTGCGCTCGCTGCCGCGGATCAGCTCGGCCAGCTCAAAACCATCCATGTCCGGCATCTGCACGTCCAGGAAGGCCAGCGCCACCTCGTGCTGCAAGAGCAGCTCGAGCGCTTCCAGGCCCGAGCGCGCCAGCAGCAGTTCGACATCGTCCCGCTGCAGCAGGGCCGAGAGGGCCAACAAGTTTTCGTCGAGATCATCGACCAGCAGGAATTTCACCCGCGGCAGGACTCTGTCTTTGTATTTTTCTGTCACCTGCGTTCCTTTTCCTGGTCATTCCCCGATACGCCCAGAGTGCGCAGCAGATCGGCGATCTGCGGGAGCGTGAGCACATAATCGATGGGTCCGAGCGCCAATGCCTGTGCCGGCATGTAAGGCACCTGTGCCTGTTGCGGACTTTGCACCACGGTCACGCCACCGGCGCGCGCAATGGCCTGCAAGCCGGCCGCGCCATCATGATTGCCACCGGTGAGCACGATGCCCAGCAAGCGCTCCCGATAGACATCAGCGGCCGACTCGAACAGTACATCGATGGCCGGGCGCGAATAATTCACCAGTTCATCGTTGGACATGGCCAGCACCGGACCCTGGTCACTGCGGTCCACCAGCAGATGATAATCCGGCGGCGCGAAATAGATCACGCCGGGCTGGGCCGGCTCCTTGTCCTGCGCCTCCACCACCGGCTGGCCGCAGCGGTCGGCAAAGATGGTGGCCAGCAAGCTGGGCCGCTCGCGCGGAATGTGCAGCACCACCATGGTTGCCACTTGCGCACCACGCCGCAGGGCCGGCAGGATCTCCGACAAGGCTTCCACGCCACCGGCCGAGGCACCGATGACGATCGCATCGATCGCACGGCCGCCCAGGGCCGGCAGCGGGACGGGGCTCACAGTTCCCCCTTTTTCTGGAAGATGCGGTCTTCCCGCACCACTTCATCGAAGGCCGGACCATGGGTGGAAAAGCGCATCGATTCCTTCGAACCCAGTCCCAGGAAACCCTTGCGTGCCAACGATTCGCGGAACAGGCCCAGCGCACGTTCCTGCAAATGGCGGTTGAAATAGATCAGCACGTTGCGGCAGGACACCAGGTGCATCTCGGCAAAGACACTGTCGGTGGCCAGGCTGTGATCGGAAAACACCACGTTCTTGCGCAGCGATTTGTCAAAGACGACGGCACCGTACGCGGCCGTATAGTAATCCGAAAGCGAGGTCTTGGCCCCGGATTTCTGGTGGTTGCTGGTGAAACCGGGGATACGGTCGAGCTCGTAGACCCCGGCCTCGGCCTTCTTCAATGCGGCCTGGTTGATGTCGGTGGCGTAGATGATGCTGCGCTCGAGCAAGCCTTCCTCGCGCAGCAGGATCGCCAGCGAATAGACTTCCTCGCCGCTGCTGCAGCCGGCTACCCAGATCTTCAAGGAAGGATAGGTGCGCAAGAGCGGAATGACCTTCTCCCGCAGCGAGAGAAAATAGCTGGGGTCGCGGAACATCTCGCTGACCTGCACCGTGAGGTAGTCCATGAGCGCCGGGAACACGGTCGCATCATGCAGCACCTTGTCCTGCAATTGCGACAGTGTCTCGCAGCCGAAGCGGATCATGGCTGTGGCCAGGCGGCGCTTCAGGGAAGCGCCGGCATAGCCGCGAAAGTCGCAGTGATACTTGAGGTAGATGGCATCGAGCAACAACTGCATCTCGATCTCGAAATGCTGGTTGGCCAGCGCCTGGTTTATTTCGGCATCCATACACGTACCAGGGACAACAGTTTTTCCACATCCAAAGGCTTGGCGATGTAATCGTTGGCGCCGGCGGCCAGGCATTTCTCCTGGTCATCCTTCATGGCCTTGGCAGTCAGGGCGATGATGGGCAGGCGCTTCCAGATCGCTTGCTTGCGGATCTCGCGCATGGCGGTCAGGCCATCCATCTCCGGCATCATGATGTCCATGAGCACCAGGTCGATCGGCGCACCCGGCTGCTCCTGGCTGCGCTGCAGGGCGTCCAGGGCTTCGCGGCCGTTGCGGGCGATGTCGACCTTCATGCCCTTGGGTTCCAGCACCGAGGATAGCGCAAAGATGTTGCGCACGTCGTCTTCCACCACCAGGATGCGGCGGCCTTCGAAGACCGTCTCGCGGTCGCGCGCCACCTTGAGCATGCGCTGGCTCTCCGGCGGCAGTGTCGTTTCCACCTGGTGCAGGAAGAGCGTCACTTCATCGAGCAGGCGTTCCGGCGAGCGCGCATCCTTGATGATGATGGAGCGCGAGAAGCGGCGCAGGTGCTGCTCTTGCTCGGCCGACAGCGAGCGGCCGGTATAGACGATCACCGGCGGGAAGGCTACGTTTTCCTGCTCGGCCATCTTCTCCAGCAACTGGTAACCGGAGAGATCAGGCAGGTTCAGGTCCATCACCATGCAATCGAAGGTGGTCTCGCGCAGGCGGGCCAGCGCATCGGTGGCAGTGCGTACGCCGACCAGGTTGATGTTCTCGCCGGCCAGCAACTGGCGGATGCTGTCGAGCTGGCGCGCATCGTCTTCCACCACCAGCACATGGCGCAGGCCCTGCAGGAACTTGGCTTCGAGCTTGCGGATGGCGCCCACCAGTTCCTCGCGCTGCACCGGTTTCAATGCGTAGCCGATGGCACCACGCTCCAGTGCCTCGTGCGAATAATCGGCCACCGACACCACGTGTACCGGGATGTGGCGGGTCTTGGGATTGCGCTTGATCTGGTCCAGCACGCCCAGGCCGGAGAAGTCAGGCAGGTTCATGTCCATCAGGATGGCGCTGGGGCGATACATCTCGGCCGCCGACACGCCTTCATTGGCCGAATGGGTGACCACGCACTGGAAGCCCATCTCATGCGCCAGGTCGCGCAGGATCATGGCGAAGGCAGTGTCATCCTCGATCACCAGGATCAGGCGCGAGGACGATTCGATGCGGTGACGGTCATCGTCGATGGCGATGTCCTGCAGTTTGGCCGGTGCACCCGGCACCACCTGCAGGGCCGGAATACGCACATCCGGCGCCGTGGCGACCTGGGCCGCCTGCAAGGTGGCGGCGGCACTGGCCGGTGCCGGCGGCGCGCTGCGCACCACGGCCTGCTCGCCGCTGTAGACCTGCGGCAGCGAGAGCGTGAAGATGCTGCCCTCGCCCACCCGGCTCTGCACCTGGATGTCGCCGCCCAGCAGATGCGCCAGGTCGCGCGAGATCGACAGGCCCAGCCCGGTGCCGCCGTACTTGCGGTGGGTGCTGCCATCGGCCTGGCGGAAGGCTTCGAAGATGAATTGATGCTGGTCGGCCCCGATGCCGATGCCGGTATCGCGCACGGCGAAGGCGATGCGGCCACCGGCATCCGGATAGATGCGCAGGCTGACCTCGCCCTTCTCGGTGAACTTGATGGCGTTGGAGAGCAGGTTCTTGAGAATCTGACCGAGGCGCTGCATGTCCGTTTCCATACGCTGCGGCAGGCCCGGATCGACCTCGACCTTGAATCCCAGCCCCTTCTGCTGGGCCGTCATGGCGAAGCTGGCCTTGAGTTCCTCGGCCATCTTGCTGACCACGAAGGATTCGGAAACGATATCGAGCTTGCCCGCCTCCATCTTCGAGAGGTCGAGGATGTCGTTGATCAGGGCCAGCAAGTCATTGCCCGCCGAGGAAATGGTTTGCGCGAAACGCACCTGCTCGTCGGACAGATTGCCCTGCTTGTTGTCGGCCAGCAGCTTGGCCAGGATCAGGGTGGAGTTCAGCGGCGTGCGCAGCTCGTGGCTCATGTTGGCCAGGAACTCGCTCTTGTACTGGTTGGCGCGCTCCAGCTCGGTGGCTTTTTCCACCAGCACCACCTGGGTCTTGGCCAGGTCATCCTTCTGGATTTCCAGCAACTGGGTCTGCTCTTCCAGCTGGGCATTGGTTTCTTCCAGTTCGGCTTGCTGGGTTTCCAGGCGCAGCTGCGAGGCCTTCAAGGCCTGGCCCTGCTCTTCCAGCTCTTCATTGTTGACGCGCAATTCTTCCTGCTGGGCCTGCAATTCCTCGGACTGGCGCTGGGTTTCTTCCAGCAGTTCTTCCAGGCGGGTGCGGTCCTTGGAAGAGCGCACGGCAATGGCGACCTGGTCCGACAGGCGGGCCAGCAGTTCCTCTTCCTCCGGCCGCACCTGGCGCAAGAAGCCAAGTTCGAACACCGCCTGCACCACGCCATCGGCGGAGGCCGGCACGATCATCAGCTCGCGCGGCGCATGGCGGCCAACGGCGGAGGAAACGGTGAGATAGCGCTCCGGCACTTCCTTGATGTGCATGGCGCGATTGAGCTTGGCGGCCTGGCCCAGCAGGCCCTGGCCATCGCGCAGATGCGGCGGCTGGACGCTCTCGTCCTCCTCCAGCGCATAGGCGGCAAAACGCTCGAAGTCGCCACTGTCGGTGCGCAGGTAGATGGCGCCGACTTGCGCATTCAGATAGGCCGTGAGGAAGGCCAGCGTATTCTCGCCCAGCGTGGCCAGGCGCTGCTCGCCCTGCAGCCGCTCGGCCAGGCCCATCTGGCCGTTGCGGATCCAGGTCTGCTTTTCGCGGGCGCGGTAATCGCGCGAGGTGGTCATGGCCGCAGCAATGATGAGTACCAGCAGCAAGCCCGAACCGCCCCAGGCCACGGCGGTGGAAAACACCACCGCATCGCGCCAGTCGGCCTGGCGGCTGGCCAGCAGATCGCGTTCCTGTTCTTCCATGTCGCGCGTGAGCACGCGCACACGGTCCATGAACATCTTGCCGCGATCGGATTGCACCACCGCCAGCGCCCCGGCGGTGTCGCCGTTGCGGCGGCGGCTGATGGTCTCGGCCAGTTCTTCGAGCTTGTCTGCCACCACGCGCTCGATCTGCGAGAGGCGCTGCTGCTGGTCCGGGTTGTCGGAGATCAGCTCGCGCAGCTTGCTGATTTCGCCCGGCAGTGCCGCGCGCGCCTGGTTGTAGGGGCCCAGGTAGGACTCGGTGCCGGTGAGCAAAAAGCCGCGCTGGCTGGTCTCGGCATCCTTGAGCGTGGAGACCAGCGTTTGCAGTTGCTCGCGCACCTTCATGGTGTGCGAGACGGCTTCGGCGGCCTGGCCCCGGCTGACCGAGGCTTCCCAGGTAAAGAGGGCAATGAGTACCACCGCCAGGATGGCGACGGAAAAACCGATCAGCGGCCCCAGGGGCAGCGGCGGTCCGGAAAAGGCGCCCTTGCCCTGGCGCTTCAACATGGCAATACGTTCTTCAGCTTGGCTGGAATAAACCCGCACGGTGCGCTCCGTTGTTCGAATCGTTGGTCGAGCTGCGGGGGTTCTGTGTGTGGCTGCGTCCCCCTCCCCTTGGTCTTGCCTCCGGGAAAGCCGTGGATTATACGGGCGGCTCCCGGTTTGCGCAGAGCGCCGGTGACTGCGGGCTCACCCCGCTCTCACCTGCCTCCGAACTCGGCTAGGACAAAGCGCCGCCGGTTCGGTTCCGTTGCGCTGTCATCCTGGCACTGACACGCGTTTTCAGTTGCCGGCCAGGCCGGCTGCGATATTGATGGACAGGCCGATGATGGCCGCATTGAACACGAAGCAGATCAGCGAATGGGCCAGCACCGCCTTGCGCAGCGCACGCGAGGCCACGGCCACGTCCGAGGTCTGCACGGCCACGCTGATGGTGAAGGCGAAATACAGGAAATCCCAGTAGCCGGGATTGCGGATGCCGTCCGGGAAGCGCAGCGGCAGGGCCTCCGGGTCGTCGTCATCGGCATAGAAGAGGCGCGCGTAATGCAGCGTGAAGATGGTACCGATCAAGGCCCACGAACCGAACACGGTAGAGGCCGTGAAAGCATAGCGCAAGAGCCGGCCGCCCTCGTCGTGATGGCTGCTGCCGCCCAGTTCCAGCAGGATGGCCAGCAGGCTCGCAATGGCCGCCACGCAGACCATCACCAGCACCACGTGGGCGCTTTCATCCTCGGTCTCGGCCAGGCGCTTGACGGCCTTGGCATCGGCGCGCAGCATCATCACCCACAGGCTCAGCAGATAGAACCACAGGCCGGCATTCCAGCCGATCAGGCTGCGGCCGATCCAAGTGCTGACAGGGATGAGGACAGAGGCGGCGATCCCGACGGCGATGCCGATGAGCAAGCGCGGGTGAACCTGGACGATGTGGCGGGCGACGGACATTGTTCTTGTTGATGTTGTGAGTCTTTTGAAAGGGCGCCATCACACGGCAGCGCCCGAGGTGGGCAGGACATTAGCACGCCCTGCCCGCGCCCGCCAGCCAAGCCCGCTTCAGAATTCGTGCTCCTTCAGGGCACGCTGGGCACGTTCACGGGCACTGGCCAGGGCTTCTTCCTCGGTCGGGTAGAGGCCTACCGGAATATAAGTTTCCGCAATCTCGGGTTCGCGCGTGAGGCGCACGAAGACTTGCGCTTCAAAGCCTTCATCGGGTTTTTCCACCGCGTCGTAGCGGGCGATATGGGTACCACTTTGCAGGACCTTGTCCGTCATGCTGCCTCCTGTGTCGTTCACGATGAAGCCCGTTTGACACAGCGCCAGGCATGAGGTTCTGCAGAAGAAGGATGTCGTGCGGCAACTGCGGCGGCGGCCGCACGGTTCAGGCCGCCAGCGGGAAGCGCACCGTAAAGATGGTGCCCTGCCCCTCCTCCTTGCAATCGACCGTAATGACGCCGCCATGGTCATGTGCGATTTCGCGCACGATGGCCAGGCCCAGGCCGCTGCCGGCGATCTTGTCGTTGGCGCGGTAGTAGCGGTCGAAGATCAGCTCGCGATGCTCGGGGGCAATGCCGGGGCCGGAGTCTTCCACCGACAGCACGGTGGCGCCCTCTTCTTCCAGGCAGCGCACCGTCACCGTGCCGTGCTGCGGCGAATAGCGCACGGCATTGTCGATGAGGTTGTCGATCAGGTCGGCGAGCAGGAAACGGTCGCCGCGCAGGCGCGCCGGCTGCAGGTCGAAGCCGAGGTCGATCTGCTTCTTGTCGGCCTCTTCGATGAAGTGCTGCACCGATTCTTCCACCAGCTTGTGCAGCGAGAGTTCCTCCAGCTTGCGGCTTTCGAACAGGCCAGGCTCCGAGCGCGCCAGCGCCAGCAGTTGCCGGCTCTGGCGGATCATGCGTTCCACCGAGGAATTCATCATCGCCAGCGAGCGGGCCGTATCGGGCTGGTCCTGGTGCTTGTCGTGCAGCAGTTCCAGTTGCAGCTTCAGGCCCGTCAAGGGCGTGCGCAATTGATGGGCCACGTCGGCCATGAAATTCTGCTGCGCCTGTTCGCCCTTGCTGATGCGGGCCATCAACTCGTTCATCGCCACGATCAGCGGCTGCAGCTCCACCGGCGCACCGATGCCATCGATGGCGCCCAGCTTGCCGTGGCCGCGCTGTTCCAGGTTGCGCTGCAGGCTCTTCAGGGGACGCAGGCCGCGCCGCACGGCGATGAGCACCACCGACAGCGAACCGAAGGTCAGCGCCCCGTCCAGCAGCAGGAAGGACAGCAGGATCGTGTAATGCGCGCGGTCGCGCTTGCGGATGGTTTCGGCTACCGCCACCGAGATCACGCCATTCTTGACCCGTACCTGCATGGCTGAAATACGCACCGGCTCGCCGCGCATTTCACCGTCATAGTTGAAGGGCCGGTCAAAGATCTCGCTTTCCGGCAACTGCGGGAAGCCCTTGTCGCCCACCAGGATCTCGCCCTGCGTATTGCGCACGGCAAAGAAGGTGGTGTCGGAGTGGTTGCTGCGCAGGATCTGCTCGGCCTGCTGGGTCAGCTCGGCGGTGGTGCGTTCCTGGCGATGCCGCACCTGGGCATACAGGCCCCAGGTGGAATCCATCAGGTTCTGGTCGAAGGCATGCTGGGCCGGCAGCCAGGCCAGCCAATAGGTCAGGCCGGCCCCCACCAGGTTCAGCAGCAGCAGCGGCGCGATCAGCCACTTGAGCAGGTCGCGCCGGATGCTGGCGTGGGTGGGAGCGGCCGCTGGCGGTGTGGCAGGCGCGGCGGTATTGGCGTCGGCCGCGCTGGTGGCCGGCGGCTGGTCGATGACCGTCATGGCGCGGCCTGCCGGCTCAGTTCTCGCTCTTTTCGAGCATGTAGCCGAAGCCGCGGATGGTGCGGATCACCACGCCCGAATCGGCAATCTTGAGGCGGATGCGCGAGACGTAGACCTCCACCGCATTGATGGTGAAATCCTCGCCCCAGGGCAGGACGGCATCGATGATCTGCTGCTTGGAGACCACGCGCGAAGCGTGTTGCATCAGGTATTCCAGCACCGTCCATTCGCGCAGCGACAGTTCGATCTTGCGGCCGTCGATGTCGGCGCGCTTGGTGGCGTTGTCCAGCGACAGGCCGCCCACGGTCAGCTGCGCCGGCTGCGGCGCACTGCGGCGGATCAGCGCCTTGATGCGGGCCACCAGTTCGGGCGTGGCAAAGGGCTTGACCAGGTAGTCATCGGCGCCCAATTCCAGGCCGTGCACGCGGTCGGGAATGGTGTCGCGTGCGGTCAGCAGCAGCACCGGCGTGTTGTTGCCGTTGGCGCGCATGCGGCGCAAGACCTCGAAACCGTCGATGCCAGGCAGGCCGATGTCGAGCACCAGCACGGCCGCATTGAAACGCTGCGACAGCGCATCATTGCCGTTGTTGACGGTATGCACGGTGAAGCCGTGCGAATTGAGTACCCGCGACAGACCGTCGGTGAGTACCGGGTCGTCTTCGACCAGCAGAACATTCATAGGGGACTTCTTGAAAAAAAACAGCGCAAAAACTCTGCGTGACGCTGCATCGTATTGCAGCCCAGGCCATGCTGCAAATCAGGCGATCACCCAGGCGGGGCGCGGCATGGCCAGAGTGTTTCTTTTTTGTCACACTCAGTTCTGCGTCAGGAAACTGACAGCATTTTGTCAGACTTCCCCCTTAATCTTGCCACCCATGCGAATGAGAATCCCAATCATTAGCATGTAAAAAAAAGAACACTGGTCATCAGCCAGCCAAACGGACTTCCTTGTTGCCATCGAAGGACGGAGTAGCCAGCCATTCGAGCCGGTCCTGCGCGAGCGGGACAGCTCATCGTTTCCTACTCCACTAGCGACAAGTACAACATGAACCGTCTCACGCCGATTGCCGCCGCATTGGTCGCCACCTTTGCCGCTCCCCTCTCCGTCCACGCACAGCAGGCCGCCGCGTCCAACGCCACCGCCGCCACGGGCAGCCAGCTCGCCCCGGTCACGGTGGAAGGCCGCCGCGATGATTTCGCCAGCACCGGCACGGCCATCACCAAGCTGCCGGCCGACCTGCACGACGTGCCGCAATCGGTGACGGTGGTCAACAAGGCGCAGATGCAGTCGCAGGGCGTGAGCTCGCTGGCCGATGCGCTGCGCAACGTCTCCGGCATCACGCTGGGCGGCGCCGAAGGCGGCCAGATCGGCAACAACATCAACCTCAACGGTTTCTCGGCCCGTACCGACATCTATCTGGACGGCTTCCGCGACCGTGGCCAGTACTACCGCGACACCTTCGCCATCGAAGAAGTGGAAGTCCTGATGGGCCCCTCCTCGATGCTCTTCGGCCGCGGCTCGACCGGCGGCATCATCAACCAGGTCAGCAAGAAGGCCAACCTCAAGGCCGCCACCGAAATCTCCGGTTCGGTCACCACCAATGGCCTGGTGCGCAGCACGGTGGACGTCAACCGTCCGCTGTCGGACACCTCGGCCCTGCGTATCGAAGCCATGGCCCAGAACGGCGCGGCCAGCACGCGCAACCAGACCGATGTCCAGGACTTCGGCCTGGCCGGCTCCTATGTCTGGGGCATCGGCACCTCCACCGAAATCACGCTCTCGGCCCTGCTGCAGCACAACCAGGACCAGCCCGACTACGGCCTGCCGCCGCTCAACGGCCACCCGGTCAACGTCGACCGCAACACCGCCTATGGCTTGAACAGTGACCGCACCATCCAGGACGTGGCCGCGTTCAATGCCGGCATCAAGCACAAGATCGCCCCCGACGTCACCCTGCGCAACCAGACCCAGTTCAACTACGTGCACACCAATGCCGTGGAAACCGCGCCCAATACCATCGGCACGGTCTCGTCCAGCGGCTTCACGGCGCTCACCAATGCGGCCAGCAGCCTGCCCCTGTCCAGCCTCTTCGTGCGCGGCCAGAGCCATGACCGCAACATCAACGACTACTCCATCTTCAACCAGACCGAACTGGCCGCCAAGTTCAGTACCGGCAGCGTCAAGCACGATGCACTGGTGGGCGTGGAAGTTGGTCACGACGGTTACGATAACCAGAATTACTACCGCAACGGCAGCTGCAATGGCCGCTCGCTCAACGCAGCCGGCGCCACCACCGGCTACATGGATTGCGTGAGCCTGGTCAATCCTTCTTACAGCGCGGCCGGCAGCAGCGTGGCCGAGACCCGCGGCAACCGCGCCGGCGGCAGTGCCAACACCATCGCCGCCTATGTCGGCGACACCATCGAACTGGTGCCGCAATTCAAGCTGGTGGGCGGCCTGCGCTATGACCGCTACGTGGCCAGCATCAGCAACTCGATCAACTCGGGCAATACCAGCGGCTCCACCGCACTGGGCTACGCGCAGCAGAGCGTGAACTTCGTGAGCGTGCGTTCGGGCGCGATCTGGCAGCCCAGCGCGGCGCAGTCGTATTACGTTTCCTACGGCACCTCCTTCAATCCTTCGCTGGAACAGCTGACCGGCACCACCGGCCAGCAGAACCTGGACCCGGAAAAGAACCGCTCCTATGAACTGGGCGGCAAGTGGGATGTGGCCGAAGGCCTGGCGCTGACCGCCGCCGGCTTCCAGATCACCAAGGAAAACGCACGCAGCCAGGTCGCCACCGGCGTCTATGCACTGGCAGGCACGGTGCGCGTGAATGGCGCGCGTGCGGGCGCCACCGGCCGCATCACCCGCGACTGGCAGATCGCCGCCAACTACACCTACCTGGATGCCAAGGTGGTCGGCGGTGCCGTGGCCGATACCTCGGTCGGCAAGATCCCGGTCAACACGCCCAAGCACACCTTCACCACCTGGACCACCTACGACCTGGCACCGCACTGGCAGATCGGCGGCGGCGCGACCTACATGTCGCAGCGCTATGCCAATGCCACCAATACGGTGCAGGTCGGCGGCTATACCCGCTACGACGCGATGCTGGCCTACACCACCAAGGCCTACGACATCCGCCTGAACCTCTACAACCTGACCGACAAGATGTATTACGATGCGCTGATCCAATCCGACGGCGGCCGTTCGGTCCCGGGTTCGGGCCGTACCGCCCTGCTGTCGCTGACCTATCGCATGTAAGGAAAGAGGACGCGCCCATGCTCATCACCATCCCCCAGCTGCTGGACCCGCCAGCCCTGCAGACCGTGCGCAGCCTGCTCGACAACGCAGGACCGGCCTGGGTGGATGGGCGCGTGACGGCGGGCTACCAGGGCGCGCCGGTGAAATACAACCAGCAGATCGACGAGCAGTCCGACGTCGCCCTGCAATGCCAGCGCATCATCGTCTCTGCGCTGGAGCGGCATCCGCGCTTCATCAGCGCAGCGTTGCCCAACCTGATCTACCCGCCCATGTTCAATCGCTATGGCGAGGGCATGACCTTCGGCGCCCACGTCGATGGCAGCGTGCGCATCCATCCGCACAGCGGACGCAAGCTGCGTACCGATGTCTCGGCCACGCTGTTCCTGGCCGACCCCGAAGACTACGATGGCGGCGAACTGCAGATCGATGACAGCTACGGCATGCACAGCGTCAAGCTGGCGGCGGGCGACATGGTGCTCTATCCGGCCACCAGCCTGCATACCGTCACGCCAGTCACGCGCGGCGTGCGGGTGGGCTGTTTCTTCTGGGTGCAGAGCCTGGTGCGCGACGATGGCCAGCGCCAGATGCTGTTCGACATGGACAACGCCATCCAGCGCCTGAACCAGACCGACGCCGATGCACTCGCACGGCGCACCCTGGTAGGCTGCTATCACAACCTCCTGCGCCAGTGGAGCGAGACCTGAGCCGCGCTCAGCTGAAGTAACGCGGATCCATCCTGCGGAACACCCAGGCCGAGACCAGGGTGATGAGCCCGACGATCACGAAGGTGATCTGGAAGCTGGCATTGGTGGCCACACCCGCCTCGCTCTTGAAAACATTGACCATGGTCCCGCCGATGGTCACGCCCAGGCCGATGGCCAGCATCTGCACCATGGAGAAAAGACTGTTGCCACTGCCCGCATCTTCCTTGCGCAAGCCCTTCAGGGTCACGCTGTTCATGGCCGCGAACTGCATCGAGTTGGACGCCCCGAACACCGCCAGCTGCACGATGGACGCGGCCAGCGGCCAGCCGGGCGTAATCAGCGCGAACGACACGATGGAGATCCCGACGATGGCCGTATTGATCAACAGGAAGCGGTCATAGCCAAAACGCTTGACCAGCGGCGCGATCCACGGCTTGGCAATGGTGCCCGCAATGGCGGCCGGCAGCAGCAGCATGCCCGCATGCAGCGGTGAATAGCCCAGCCGCACCTGCAACAGCAGCGGCAGCAGGAACGGCACTGCCGAGGAACCGATACGGCAGACCAGGTTACCTGCCAGTCCGATGCTGAAATTGGGTTCCCCGAACAAACCGAGCCGGAACAGTGGACGCGGATGAACGGACGCATGGCGCCAGTAGACCAGTACAGTTGATGCTGCCACAGCAGACAGTGCCAGGCTCCAGCCAGTACGGTGGGTATCGAAAGGCACGTCCAGCGCCAGCGAGAAGGCCACCATGCAGGCGGACAGCAAAGCACAGCCGAAGAGATCGAAGCGAGGTGTACCGGTAAGGCTGTCATCAGGGAGGAAGTACAGTACGGCCCCCATCCCCAGTACACCTACCGGAAGGTTGATCAGGAAGATCCAGTGCCAGGACAGGCTCTCTACCAGCCACCCGCCCAGTACAGGACCGACCACCGGACCGAGCTGCCCGGCTATCGAGATCGAGGCCAGGGCAGCGATGTATTGCGCGCCCGGCACTGCCCGCAGCACGGCCAGGCGCCCGACCGGCAGCAGCATGGAGCCACCCAGCCCCTGGATCACGCGTGCGGCCAGCAACAGCGGCAGGGTCGGTGCCATCGCACACAACACCGAACCCAGTGCGAACAGCAGGATCGCCGCGAAATACACACGGCGCGTGCCGAAGCGGTCGGCCAGCCAGCCCGAGGCAGGCGTGAGCGACGCCATCGTCAGCGTGTAGGCCACCACCACCGGGTGCATGTTCAGCACCGGCTCGCCCAGGCTGCGCGCCATGGCGGGCAAGGCGGTGTTGACGATGGTGGTGTCCAGCGTCTGCATGAAAAAGCCGGAGGCCACGATCCACAGCAGCGCGCGCTGGGTCACGGGATCGTTGAGAGAGGGTGAGGCGGACGGAGTTGCAGCAGTGTCACTGGGGCGAGGCGGCTGGTTGGCGGACATGACGGAAAGGAAGTGGAAACGCGCGGATCAAAGCACGGCGGGGACACGTTGCCGTGTCCCCGATTGCTGGCGTCACATTCTACGCCCTCAGGCATTTCTCATCAGAAGGCCTGCGGGCGCCACTTCAGCAAGCGCCGTTCCAGCGCATGCAGCAGCCAGTCCGCCGCCAGTGCCACCACGGCCAGCACGATCATGGCCGCAAACACGCCGCTGGCATTGAAAGCACCCTGGGCGGTGGAGATCAGCAGGCCGATGCCCTGCTTGGACCCGAGGAACTCCCCGACCACCGCACCCACCAGTGCAAACCCGAAGCTCACATGCAGGCTGGCCAGGATCCACGACAGTGCCGACGGGATCACCACCGCCATGGTCACCTGGCGCGGCGAGGCGCCGAGGATCTGGGCGTTGGCGATCATGTAGCGGTCGGCTTCCCGCACGCCCTGGAAGGCATTGGCGAAGACCACGAAGAACACCATCACCACCGCCAGCGCCACCTTGGAGGCCATGCCCAGGCCGAAGGCGATGACGAAGATGGAGCCCAGCACCACGCGCGGAATCGAATTGGCGATCTGGATGTAGAGGCTGAAGACATCCGAGAGCAGCTTGTTGCGCCCGAGGATGATGCCGGCGATGACCCCGGCCACCGAGCCGATCAAAAATCCCAGCACGGTTTCTTCCAGCGTCACCAGGACCTGGGTCCAGAGCGGGCCTTGGGAGGTGCCCTCGACCATCCACTCGACGATCTGCGCCACGATGGCCGACGGCTGCGAGAAGAAGAAGGGATCGATCCAGCCCAGGCGCGCACCGCCTTCCCAGCCGCCCAGCACGATCACCAGGATGGCGATGCGCAGGCCGATGACCAGTTGTTTTCGCGCGCGGATCTTGCGCTGTGCCTCGGCTTCGACGGCGGCGATGTCCATCGTCGCGGCGCTGTGGCTGGCTTGTGCTTGTGTCATGGGAGTCCCCTGTCGTTCTGAATTGAATAGGCGATGTGGCTGCGTGGCATGGCGCCTCAGGCGATATGCACTTCCTCGCGCAGATCGGCCCAGATGCGCCGCGAGATATCGATGAAGCGCTGCTCATAGCGCACTTCCTCCATCACGCGCGGACGCGGCAGGTCGATCGGGTAGACGCTCTTCAAGGTGGCCGGGCGGGCGGTGAGCACGTAGACCTTGTCAGCCAGCGCAATGGCTTCCTCCAGGTCATGGGTGACGAACACCACCGAACCCGAATGGGCCGACCACAGGCGCAGCAGTTCATCCTGCATCAGGGTGCGGGTCTGCATGTCCAGTGCTGAAAAGGGTTCATCCATCAGCAAAATCTCGGGGCTGTTGATGAAGGTCTGCGCCAGCGCCACGCGCTTGCGCATGCCGCCCGAGAGCTGGTGCGGATAGTGGTCGCCGAATTTGTCCAGGCCCACGCGGCGGATCCATTCATCGGCCAGCGCATGGGCCTGCTCCTTGGACTGGCCACGGAACATGGGGCCAGCCGCCACGTTGTCGCGCACGCTCCGCCAGGGAAAGACCGCATCGTTCTGGAACACGAAACCGATGCGCGGATCGATGCCGTTGACCGGCTGCCCCATCACCCGTACCTCGCCCAGGGTCGGCTTGAGCAGGCCGGTGATGAGCGAAAGCGTGGTCGACTTGCCGCAGCCGGTGGGGCCAACCACGGCCACGAATTCGCCGCGCGCCACGCTCATGGAGAAATCGCGCAGGGCCACCGTCGCCCGGCCGTCGGCCGTGATGAAGCGGCAGCTCACGTTGCGCAATTCGATGGCCGGCGTGGCCTGGGCGGCCTGGCCGGCGGGGGTGAAGGCCTGCTGGTTGATGGCGTTCATCGTGGGGCTCTTTCGTGGCTTGGGGTTGAATTCGGGTTGAGCGCGCCCCTGACGCGCTGCTGCGCATCATGGCGTATATCGTTTATATAGTTTTCAGGAAGACCGACCCGCAGCCAGTCCCCGCCTCATTTCACGGCGTTGACGAATTCATCGGTGTAGGTCTTGGACAAGTCCACATGCTTGCCCTTGACGTTGGGATTGAACCCAGACAGCACGGCCAGCACGGTCTCCGGCCCGCCCTTGGGCATCTTGCCGTCCTGCGAATACATGGGCAGCGAATTGGTCAGGGCCTGTACATACAGCGCCTTGTTGCTGGCGTAGTAGTCCTTGGGCATCTTCTCGGCGATCTGCTCGGCGCTGTGCGTGTTGATGAACTTGAGCGTTTTCACGAAGGCACGCGCCAGCTTCTGCGCTTCCTCCTTGTGGCTGTTGAGCCAGCTGCGCTGTACATACACGCTGGAGGCCGGGTACAGCCCGCCGAGCGCCTTGACGGTTCCCTCCACGGTGCGCATGTCCACCAGCACCTGGGCGTCGCCGGTCTTGAGCAGGAACGACGCGGTCGGTTCGGTGGTCATGCCGGCATCGATGCGGCCCTGCTTCATGGCGGCGATGAAGGTATTGTCCGCGCCCACCGGCAGCACCGAGAACTGCTTGGAGGTGATGCCGTGGCGCGAGGCCAGGTATTGGGTCAGGAAGTTGGTCGACGAACCCAGCCCGGTCACGCCCAGGGTCTTGCCCTTGGCATCGGCCATGCTCTGGAAGTGCGGCGCGGCCTTGGTGGAGACCAGCTCCACTTCGCCCGGCACCTGGCCCAGGATGGTGATGGCGGTGATTTCCTTGCCCTTGGTCTGCAGGTCGATGGCGTGGTCATAGAAACCGACCACGGCCTGCACGGCCCCGGCCAGCAGTTCGTTCTCGGCATCGACCCCGGCCGGCTGCGACTGCAGCTCCACGTCCAGGCCCTCTTCCTTGAAGTAGCCCAGTTGTTCGGCCAGCTTGGCGGGCAGGTAGACCATCTTGTTGATGCCGCCCACCATGATGGTGACCTTGGCGGCGGCCATGGCGTGGGTCGGCAAGGCGGCCAGTACGGTGCCGGCAACGGCCAGCGAGAGCAGGCCACGGCGGAGGTTTTTGTTCACGTCAGCTCCTGGAAATCGATGCGAAAGCCCGTGGATTCTACGGTGCCTTCATATCACCGGCAAAATTCACTTTACCGCGTCGACAAACTCGTTGGTATAGGTCTTGGCGAGGTCGATGTTCTTGCCCTTGATGTTGGGGTTGAACCCGGCCATCACCTTCAACACCTGTTCCGGCCCGCCGGCGGGCATCTTGCCATCGGGCGAATACATGGGCAGCGAAGCCTTGAGCGCCTGCACGTAGATGGCCTTGTTGCCGCCGTAGTAGTCCTTGGGCATCTTCTCGGCCACTTCTTCGGCCGAGTGGGTCTGGATGTATTTGAGCGTCTTGACGAAGGCACGCGCCAGCTTCTGCGCGTCGGCCTTGTGGCTCACCATCCAAGAGCGATGCACGTACAGGCTGGAGGCCGGATACAGTCCGCCCAGCGCGGCCTTGGTACCGTCCACGCTGCTCATGTCGACCAGCACCTTGGCCGCGCCCGAGGCCAGCAGGATGGAGGTGGTGGGCTCGGTGGTCCAGGCCACGTCCACGCGCTTCTGCTTCATGGCGGCGATCAGGGTATTGCCGGCACCGACCGGCAGGATCGAGTAATCGCCCGCCTTGAGGCCGGCGCGGCTGGCCAGGTATTGCGCCAGGAAGCTGGAGGAAGAGCCCAGCCCGGTCACGCCCAGGGTCTTGCCCTTCAGGTCGGCCATGCTGCGTACGCTGTCAGCCAGGTCGGCGCGCACCATCTCCATGCCACCCGGCACCAGCAGCAGCTGGGTGATGGAAGTGACCTCCTTGCCCTTGCTCTGCAGGTCGATGGAGTGATCGTAGTAGCCCACCACGGCCTGCACGGCCCCGGCCAGCAGTTCATTCTCGGCATCGACCCCGGCCGGCTGCGACTGCAGCTCCACGTCCAGGCCTTCTTCCTTGAAGTAGCCCAGGCTTTCGGCCAGCTTGGGCGGCAGATAGATGAGCTTGTTGATGCCGCCAACCATGATGATGATCTTGTCGGCGGCATGGGCCTGCGGGGCCGCCAGGCCCAGGGCGCAGGCAGCGATGGCGGTGGCGCCCAGGGCCAGCAGGCGGCGGCGCAGGGCAGGCGTTCCGAGGGGCGGGAACACGCGAAGTTCGTGACGCATTATGATTGTCTCCAAATTATTGGTTGGATGGTCTGTCGCCATCTCTTGTAGACTGCGGGCCTATTCTAAGAAGCCGAAACCTTCATCCAGCTTTCCAAATTCCGGCTTTCTGCTTTGCAGCGCAACAAAAAAGAACCTCCAGAAACACGAGACCATCGCATGAAATTGCTCCTGATCGAAGACAATCCCCAGCTCGCCCACTGGCTGGAGCAGATCCTCAAGGAACACAAGTTCAAGGTCGATATCGCCGCCGATGGCGAGATCGCCGACCAGGTCCTGCGCGACGAGAACTACGACGTCGTCCTGCTGGACCTGATGCTGCCCAAGCTGCACGGCAAGAACGTGCTGCGCCGCCTGCGCGAGCGCCACAACGGCGTGCCGGTGATGATCCTGACCGCCAGCGGCTCCATCGATGAAAAGGTCGAATGCCTCGGTGCCGGGGCCGATGACTATCTGGTCAAACCCTTCGAGATCCGCGAACTGGTGGCCCGCATCAAGGTGCTGGTACGCCGCCAGACGCCCGACAAGGCCGCCGAGATCCACTGTGGCGACCTGGTCTATGACAGCAACACGCGCCAGTTTGCGGTGGCCGGTGTGACGCTGGCGCTCCCGGCGCGGGAGCATGACGTGCTGGAAGTGCTGATGTTGAAGCAAGGCAAGACCGTCTCCAAGACCGCGCTGATGAAGGGGGTCTTCAGCCTGTCCGAAGAACCGAGCGCGGACGCCATCGAAATCTACATCTCGCGCCTGCGCAAGAAACTGGAACAGTCGAGCGCGGCCATCATGACCCTGCGCGGACTGGGTTATCTGCTCAAACAGAAAGATGATTGACAGCCTGCGCCTGCGGCTGCTGTGGTGGCTGCTAATTCCGATGGCAGTCTACGTGGGCCTGTCGACCGGCGACGCCTATGACAATGCCGTCTCCAGCGCCACCCTGGTACAGGACCGCGCGCTGCTGGCCTCGGCCCGCATGATGGCCGGCCAGGTCGGCTGGAGCGATGGCGCGCCGGTGGTCTCCATCCCCCCTGCCGCGCTGGAACTGTTCGCCTCGCCGGCGCAGGATGCGGTGTATTACCAGGTGCGGATGGATGACGAAACGCTCTTGGCCGGACGCCCGGACTTCCCCGCCGAGCCTGACTTTGCGGCGCTCTATCCGGTCTATACCACGACCACCTTCGAGGGCAAGCCGCTGCGCGTGGTCAGCTACATCCGCGCGCTGTTCGATGAAGGCACGCTGCGCATGGTGGCCGTCTCGGTGGGCCAGACCATGCAGGGACGGCAGGAAATGATCGACGACCAGTGGCACGCCTCCTTGCGGCGCCAGATCGTGCTGCTGCTGCTGGCCATCAGCCTGGTGGTACTGGGCCTGACGATGGAGTTGCGCCCGCTGCTGGCGCTCAAGGATGAGCTGGCCACGCGCGAGCCGGATTCGCTTACGCCCCTGCGTGCAGGCGGCTTGCAGCAGGAATTGCGGCCCATCGTGGAGGCCATCAACCAGTACATCTTCCGCCTCAATGCCCAGGTGACGGTGCAGAAGCGCTTCGTGGCCGATGCTGCCCACCAGTTGCGCACGCCCCTGGCGGTGATCGATTCGCAGATCCAGTTCGCCCGCCAGCTGGAGGATCCGGCGCGGGTCAAGCAGGTGCTCGCGTCCTTGCAGGAAGGCAGCCGCAGCATGACCGACCTGACCAACAAGCTGCTGCTGCTCTCGCAGGCCGAAGCCTCCAACAGCAGCGCCTTCCCGCGCGCCCCGGTGGACCTGCTGGCAGTGGCCGCCATGGTGCTGGAGGAACTGGCCGGACTGGCGCTCAAGAAGGGCATCGACCTGGGGCTGGAGACCACGCTGGAGAGCGCCATGGTCAACGGCAATGAAGCGCAGCTGATGGGCTTGCTGATGAACCTGATTGACAATGCCCTGCGCTATACGCCGGAGGGTGGCAAGGTCACTGTGGGGCTGGAGAAGAAACGCAACCAGGTCATCATCACCGTGACCGACAATGGCCCCGGTATCCCCGCCGAGGTCCGCGAGCGCGTCTTCGAGCGCTTCTATCGCAATGCTGCGCCGGACCAGCCGGGCTCGGGCCTGGGCCTGGCCATCGTGCGCGAGATCGTGCAGGCTTCGCAAGGCGCGATCCGGCTCGATGCGCCGGCGCAGGGCAGCGGACTGGTGGCCACCGTGAGCCTGCCGGCGCTGGCGAGCTGATACGCCTCTTTCCCACGCAGCGGTAATACAAAACCGCGCAGCCCCCACAACAAACGATCAAAAAGTATCAGCCCGCTGCACGCTTTTGGCGTGGAGCGGCGCGCCCTGCCCTCGTACTCTTGCTCCTGCCTGTGAAGGCAAAGGGTGGTTGCGATTCCCCCCGCATCTGCGCCCGACCTGAACGATAAAAAATACCAGGAGACAACCCATGAACAAGATCTGCTTGGGCGCCGCGTGCGCCGTCCTTGGCGCTGCCCTGCCCTTGGTGGCATCGGCGCAGTCCTGCAATGTCCCCGTGCTGAAGGTGCTGGCGCAGAAGAGCCTGGGCCTGACGGTGATGGAGAAATCGCTGGCCGATTACCAGAAGCGCACCGGCACCCGCGTGGAGATCAGCTACTTCGGCGAGAACGACCGGCGCGCCAAGTCGCGCCTGGATGCTTCCACCAAGGCCGGTTCCTACCAGGTGTATTACGTCGATGAGGCCAACGTGGCCGAGTTCGCCTCGGCTGGCTGGATCGTGCCGCTGCTGAAGTATTTCCCCAAGGAGGCCGACTATGACGACTTCCTGCCCGGTCGCCGGGCGGTGGCCAGCTACAAGGATGTGGCGTATTTCGCGCCGTTGATCGGCGGTTCGGACTTCCTCTTCTATCGCCGCGACCTGCTGGAGAAGGCCGGCCTGCCGGTGCCGCGCACGCTGGACGAACTGGTGGCCGACATCAAGAAGCTGCATTCGCCGCCCGGCGTCTACGGCTGGGTGGCACGCGGCCAGCGCGGCTCGGGCATGAACGTGTGGCGCTGGGCGCCCTTCATGCTGGCCCAGGGCGGCCAGTGGACCGACAAGAACAACCAGCCGGCCTTCAATTCGCCGGCGGCCGTCAAGGCCACGCAGCTCTATGCGGAACTGTTCAAGTACGGTCCCCCGGGTGCGGCTACCTATGACTGGAGCAATGCGCTGGAAGCCTTCCGCTCGGGCAAGGTGGCCTTCATGATCGAGTCCACGCCCTTCGCCGACTGGATGGAAGACAGCAGCAAGTCCAGCGTGGCCGACAAGGTCGGCTATGCCCGTCCGCCGGCACCGCTGCCCTCGGCTGCCTACGGCCACGGGCTGGCCATCTCCGCCATCGGCGCCAAGGACGAGTGCACGCGCCAGGCAGCCGGCAAGTTCATCGCCTTTGCCACCGGCAAGGAGCAGGAACAGGCGCGCCTGCGCGAGAAGGTATTCAGCGACTACAACCGCACCAGCACCATCCAGAGCGATTACTTCCAGAAGAACGTCAAGCCGCAGATCCTGGCGGGCTTGAAGGACACCACCCCGGTCTCCAAGCTGACCATCTGGCCCAGCCCGCAGTGGCCGGACATCGGCGACAACCTGGGCGTGGCGCTGGAAGAAGTCTTCACCGGCACCCAGAAGGACATTGCGCGCGCCCTGAACGAAGCCGCCCAGTATGCGCAGGACGCGATGGAACACGCGCGTAAATAATTTCCTTCATTCAACCGCGTCAAACGATGTAGCCGCCCTGTTCCCTCGCCGGAACGGGGCGGACTCCGGAGTCCTGCATGTTCAATCGTGGAAAGACCTCGCTGCCCTACCTGTTCCTCGGCCCGTCGCTCCTGGTGATGCTGGTGCTGGGGCTGGTACCGACGGTGGCGGCGATCAACCTGGCACTGAAGAACCGCGTGCTGCGCTATCCCGACAGCGACTACGTCTGGCTGCGCAATGTCGAGCGGCTGCTGTCGGACCGGCGCTTCCTCAATGCCATTGAAGTCTCGGCGATCTGGGAAGTGGTCACCGTGCTGGGTGCGGTGGTGGCCGGCATCCTCATCGCCATCTACCTGTTTGAAAACGTCCACGGCAAATGGCGGCAAGCCATGTGCGTCTTGCTGATCACGCCGGTGCTGCTGCCACGCGTGTCGGCCGCCTTCATCTGGAAATTCATGTATTCGCCGCTGACCGGCATCCTGGGCTGGCTGCTGGGACTGGTGGGCATCCATGACACGGCCTTCCTGTCGGACCCGCTGCTGGCGCTCTATGCGGTGGCTGCCGTCGATATCTGGCAGTGGGGATTGTTCTTCGCCGTAATTGTCCTGAAGCTGCTGGAAACCCTGCCGCCCGAACCGCTGGAGGCGGCGCGGCTGGACCACGCGCGCACCTGGCAGGTGTACGCCTACATCGCCCTGCCGATGTTGAAGGCGCCGCTCATCAGCCTGGTCTTCATCAAGATGGTGGAGTCGCTGCGCTCCTTCGACCTGATCTACGTGATGACCAAGGGTGGCCCGGGCGTGGCTACCGAAACGCTGGACATGTATGCCTATGCGCAAGGCATCGGGTTGTCCGGCAAGGTCTCGTATGCCTCCACCATGGCGGTGCTGATGATGGTGGCGACCACGCTGATCTTTACCCTGATCTGGAAACGGGTGAGCAAATGGGAAGACTGATTGCACGCTGCGCCGTCTGGGGCGTGGGCATCCTGCTGGTGCTGGTGGCGGTGTTTCCGCTGCTGTGGGCGCTGCTCAATTCGCTGAAGACCTTGCTGGACATCGTTACGCCGACACCGCGCTTTCTCTTCACGCCGACGCTGGAGAACTATCGCCAGGTCATCGGCAGTCCGGAAGTGCTGGTGGGCCTGACCAACAGTGCCGTCATCGTCGGCAGCGCCGTGCTGCTGGGTACGCTCATGGGTGTGCCGGCGGCCTACGTGATTGCGCGCTATCACGTGCCGGGCAAGCGCGACATCCAGTTCTTCCTGCTCTCGCTGCGCTTCCTGCCGCCGGTGGCAGTAGCCATTCCGCTCATTGCGATCTGGGTCGACCTGGGGCTGTATGACACGCGCTTCTCGATGATCGTGACTTACCTGCTGACCACGCTCTCCACCATCACCTGGCTGTCGATTCCCGTGTTCCAGCGCATGCCGCGCGAGATCGAGGAAGCCGCCACTCTCGATGGCTACGGCCCCTATGCGGTGTTCTGGAAGATCGCCCTGCCCAACTGCGCCGGCACCTTGCTCGGCGGGATCATCTTCAGCTTCGTGCTGGTGTGGAACGAACTGATGATCGCCCTGGCGCTGACTTCATCCAACAGCGCCACGCTGCCGGTGGTGGCCTCGGCCTTTACTTCCATGGGGCAGGAAGTGCCGTGGGGCGTGATCAACGCTTCCACCGTGTTGCTGGCGCTGCCGCCCCTGATCTTTGTCGGCGTGTTGAGCCGGCTGTTGAATTCCATCCTCACCGGAAAATAAGGAGACCCCATGCAAGCCCTCGTACTCGAAGCCACGCGTGAACTGGCCCTGCGCGACATCGACCTGCCCCAGGAGCTCGGTGCCCAGGATGTGCGCATCCGCATCCACACCGTGGGCATCTGCGGCAGCGACCTGCACTACTACACCCACGGCCGCATCGGCCCCTTCAAGGTGGAAGCGCCCATGGTGCTGGGGCACGAGGCCTCGGGCACCATCATCGAAGTCGGCAGCGCCGTTACGCAACTGAAGGTCGGCGACCGCGTCTGCATGGAGCCGGGCATTCCGCGCCTGGATTCGCCGGCCACGCTGCGCGGCCTGTACAACCTCGACCCATCGGTGCGCTTCTGGGCCACGCCGCCCATCCACGGCTGCCTCACCGGCAGCGTGGTGCATCCGGCGGCCTTCACCTATCGGCTGCCGGACAACGTCAGCTTTGCCGAAGGGGCCATCGTCGAACCCTTGTCCATCGGCCTGCAGGCCGCCACCAAGGCGCGCATGAAGCCGGGCGATACGGCCGTGGTGATCGGTGCCGGCACCATCGGCGCCATGACTGCACTGGCGGCCCTGGCCGGGGGCGCGGCGCGCGTGATCCTGGCCGATGTGGTGGCCGAGAAGCTGGCGCATTTCGCCAGCAACCCGGCCGTCATCACGGTGGATGTGTCGCAGCGGTCCTTGACTGATGTGGTGCAGCAAGTCACCGAGGGCTGGGGTGCCGATGTGGTGTTTGAGGCGTCGGGCCATGCCGGCGTCTACCAGACCTTGCTGGACCTGGTGTGTCCCGGTGGCTGCGCGGTGCTGGTGGGCATGCCGCCGGAGCCGGTGGCGCTGGACGTGGTGACCATGCAGACCAAGGAAGTGCGGCTGGAATCAGTCTTCCGTTATGCCAACATTTTCCCGCGCGCACTGGCGTTGCTGAGCTCGGGAATGATCGATGTGAAGCCTTTCATTTCACGCAGCTTCCCCTTCTCGCAGGGGATTGAGGCCTTCGAGGAAGCCGCGCGCGGCCGTCCGCAGGATGTGAAGATCCAGATCGAAATGGAAGGCTGACCATGGCCGACATCCGCTGCCAGGGCTTGTCCAAGCATTACGCCGGTGGCCCGCCGGTATTGCATCCGCTGGATCTGGCCATCGGTGATGGCGAATTCGTGGTCCTGCTCGGTCCCTCGGGCTGCGGCAAATCGACCATGCTGCGCATGATCGCCGGACTCGAAGAGATCAGCGGCGGCACCCTCTCCATCGGCGGCAAGGTGGTCAACGCGCTGCCTGCGCGGGATCGCAACGTGGCCATGGTGTTCCAGAACTACGCGCTCTATCCGCACATGAACGTGTATGACAATATCGCCTTCGGCCTGCGCCGCCTGAAGCGCCCGGCCGCCGAGATCGACCGCCGCGTGCGCGACGTGGCGGCCATGTTGAATCTGGATGCCCTGCTAGACCGCAAGCCGCGCGCCATGTCCGGTGGCCAGCAGCAGCGCGCGGCGATTGCCCGCGCCATCATCAAGACGCCGTCGGTGTTCCTGTTCGATGAGCCGCTTTCCAACCTCGATGCCAAGCTGCGCGCGCAACTGCGCGGCGACATCAAGCGCCTGCACCAGCGCCTGCGCACCACCACCGTCTACGTCACCCACGACCAACTCGAAGCCATGACGCTGGCTGACCGCGTCATCCTCATGCAGGGCGGGCAGATCGTGCAGGCGGGTTCGCCGGCCGAGCTCTACCGTTATCCGCGCACGCTCTTTGCGGCGGGATTCATCGGTACGCCCGCCATGAACTTCCTCGATGGCGTGGTCGAACGTGATGGCGCAACGCTGTCCGTGCGCTGCGAAGACCAGCGCTGGGTCCTGCAGGATGAAAGGTTTTCACGCCTGGCAACGGGAATGGCGGTAAAGTTGGCGGTGCGTCCTGACTATGTCCGCATGGCCGGTGAGCAGGACGCCGCCCACAGCCTGACCTGCACGGTCGATGTGGAACTGGTGGAGATCCTGGGGGCCGATGCCCTCCTCACCACCCGCTGGGGCGCACAGACGCTGACCGCCCTGGTGAGCGCGCAGCACCTGCCGCAGGCGGGACAGCGCCTGCACCTGGCCTTCGATCAGCACGCGTTGCACGTGTTCGATGTACACAGCGGAGAGAACCTGTCGCTGCCGCCCGCCGCCTTTGCGGCCGGAGGACAAGACGACGGCCCGCATGGCAAGGAGACAAAGCATGAGTCCGGATCTGGAGCTGGTCCATACCCGCCAGGACGAATCGTTCAGGGCGTGGGTGCATGACTACCCGCACACGGTGGCCAAATGGCATTTTCATCCTGAATACGAAGTCCACGTCATCACCGCTTCCAGCGGCAAGTTTTTCGTGGGCGACTTCATCGGCGACTTCGGTCCCGGCAACCTGGTGCTGACCGGACCCAACCTGCCGCACAACTGGGTCAGCAACCTGGGCGCGGGCGAACATGTGGGCGCGCGCGACCTGGTGCTGCAGTTCTCGCGGCCTTTCGCTGACCGCATGCTGGGGGCCATCCCGGAGCTCTCGCCCTTGCAGGATCTGCTGGAGGGCGCAGCGCGTGGATTGCAGTTTCCCGATGCGCTGGGCAGGTCGATCGTTCCGCTGATGCAGGACCTGGCACAGGCCAGTGGCGCGCGCCGTGTGGTGCTGATGATGAGCGTGCTGGAACAGCTGGCCTCCTGCCGCGAACGCAAGCCCCTGGCCGGACCGGGCTACGACCTGGATGCCCAGCGGCACATGTCGTCCACCATCAACCAGGTGCTTTCCTGCATCCGCCAGAACCTGGGCGGCAACCTGCGCGAGAGCGATGTGGCCGAACTGGCGGGCATGAGCGTGAGCAGCTTTACGCGCTTCTTCAAGCGGCATACGGGCTGCACCTTCATCCAGTACCAGAACGGATTGCGCCTGAACGAAGCCTGCGAGTTGCTGATGTGCACCGAACTGAGCGTGACCGAGGTGTGCTACCGGGTCGGGTTCAACAATCTTTCCAATTTCAATCGCCAGTTCCTGGCTCACAAGGGCATGCCGCCCTCGCGCTTCCGCGCGCTGCACCGGCTCAACGATGAAGTCCGGGCGGTGGCGTAGCGCCTCTCCACTTGCACGCAAAGGAAAATGATTTGAGCTATCTCGGCATCGACCTCGGCACTTCCGAAGTCAAGCTCGTCCTCACCGACGACGACTCCCACGTCATCGCCACCAGCAGCGCCCGCCTGCGGGTGGACAACCCGCATCCGCTGTGGTCCGAGCAGGCGCCGCAGGCCTGGTGGAACGCCACGCTCGACGCCATCGCCGCGTTGCGTGCCGAGGCCCCGCAAGCCTTCCAGGCCCTGCGCGGCATCGGCATTTCCGGCCAGATGCATGGCGCGACCCTGCTGGATCGCAACGGCAATGTATTGCGCCCGGCCATCCTGTGGAACGATATGCGCGCCCATGCGGAATGCGTCGAGCTGGAAGCACTGGTGCCGGATGCGCCCGCCATCACCGGCAATCGCGCCATGCCGGGCTTCACGGCACCCAAGCTGCTGTGGCTGTCGAAATACGAACCGGCGGTGTACCGCGCCATCGACAAGGTCTTGCTGCCCAAGGACTACCTGGGCTGGAAGCTGACGGGAGAATTCGTCTCCGAGATGTCGGACGCGGCTGGCACGCTGTGGCTGGACGTGGCGCAGCGCGACTGGTCCGACCGCATGCTGGCGGCCACCGGGCTGGATCGCAGCCACATGCCGCGCCTGGTCGAAGGCAGTGACGTGGCCGGCCAGTTGCGTGAGGAGTTGCGGCGCGAATGGGGCATCAGCGGCCCGGTGGTGGTGGCCGGCGGTGCCGGGGACAATGCGGCCAGCGCGGTGGGCATCGGCGTGATCCAGGCGGGTGATGCTTTCCTGTCGCTGGGCAGCTCGGGTGTCTTGTTTGCCGCCACGGCGCGGCATGCGCCCAATCCACAACAGGGCGTGCATGCGTTCTGCCACTGCCTGCCGGGGCAATGGCATCAGATGAGCGTGATCCTGTCGGCTGCGGCCAGCCTGCATTGGCTCTCGGGTGTGACGGCGCGGCCGGTGGCGGAGCTGGTGGCGGGGGCGGAGCGATTGACGGCGACGCAGCAGGCACAGGCACCGCTGTTCCTGCCGTATCTGAATGGCGAACGCACGCCGCACAATGATGCGACGGCCAAGGGCGTGCTGTTCGGCATGACGCCCGCGCATGAGACTGCGGATCTGGCCTATGCGGTGATGGAAGGCGTGGCCTTTGCGATGGCCGATGGCTATGCGGCCCTGCAGGCTGCGGGCACTATGCTGGAGAATGCGGCTTTTGTGGGCGGCGGGTCGCGCAGTGCATTCTGGGGGGAGCTGTGTGCTACCGCCCTGGGGATTCCTCTGCGACGGCATGCGGGGGCGGAAGTGGGCGCGGCGCTGGGGGCGGCGAGGCTGGGGAGGTTGGCGCGGACGGGGGAGGACGCGGCCAGCGTGTGCGTCCCACCCGAGGTACTGGAATGGTATCGCCCTGATGCTGCAAGGCAGGCACAACTGCAGCGCAGGCTGGCACAATATCGTCGCCTCTATCGTAGTCTCGCAGACGAATTCATCGCGTTCTCGCAGTCCTGAAATCGACGGGCCACCGGCGTCCGGCCTGCTCCTCACGCAAAAAAATACACGGCATTTATCGAAGCAATTCAACAGACTTCAAGCAAGCCATCGTGCAACATCTGCGCTTCCCGATTCGGCTTGCTGAAGTCTTCCCTGCCTTCTTCGGGACATCCATTTTTCCCGCAGAAGGACACGCATGCATTCCCGCACCACCAGCTGGGACAGCCTGACCCGGCAGCGCCAGCATCACCGCATCCTGCAACTTCACTTCGTCAATGACGATGCCCCCGACGACACCCAGCAGAGGGAAGCAGCATCCGATCGGGCGCGTGCTCCCATGGGAGCGGCACAATGAACGGATGCAATTTTTGCGATAAGAAAGGCTTGCTGATCTATCCGGTCCGCTATGCCGTGGCCAGTCCTTATGGCGCGGCAGGCGTACCGGGGCTGTCCGGCAATTTCAAGATCGAGGGCGCACCGCAGTCCGCCGGTGCGGCGAAATACAGCTTGCGGGCGCTGCGCCCTGGCTATCTCTATACCTATGACGAGAAGCGCGGACGGCTCAAGGCTTATGTGGTCATGCCGACCGGGCATCTCTGGAACTATCCGCTGGAGTACAACGCGCCGCATCCGGCGAAGATCCGTTTTGCGTGCATTGATCCAGGCGAGCTGGTGCGGGCGTATTGCGTCGATATCATCCATACGGCGGCCGATCCGGCCGGCAATTTCTGGATTGGCTGGTCCAATGTGCAGTGGACCAAGGCCTTGCTCAAGAAGGTCAGTGACGCGGGCTGGCGCAAGAAGCACATGCGGTGCATCGATATCCCGGCGATGCTGGCCGGCAGTGCGGTCCATACTGGAGAGTTCAACGCGAATGCGGACAAGGTGGCGCATTTCGTGGCGGACGAAGCCGCCATGAAAAAAGCCTACGCCTTCAGCAATACGCCCATTGAATCCGAGACACGCAAGCTCGCCACGGCCGTACGTTTCAGGGCGATCTTGGCGGAGCATGGGCCGCATCACAAGGGCTACATTGCCGCACTCAATGATCCTGTGGGAATGACCAACGATTTGAGTGAATTGACGGTACCGGATCTACAGGCCGGGTTCGATGAGAAGCTGCACCAACGCAAGATGATTGCTGACCTGCTCGCGCTGACCGAGCATCACGTTCGCCAGGAGGCCCGCCAGGAAGTGGTCTTCAGCGATGCGGTTGCTGAAGCCTCGGCGCATCATCCGGATGGCGATATCTACAACGGCTTGAAGACCTTGGGTGCCATGTTCAAGCTGGGCGGGGTAGACCGTCATGAGAAGAAACTCCAGGAACAGCGCAAAAAATATGGCGAGGACCTGGCCGGACGCCAGCAGGCAGCGGCTGATGATGCCTGGCATGAATTGACCCATGACAACGGAAAACCGACGCTGGACGAAGCTGCGCTGAAAGCCTTTCCGCCGATCTATGATGCTGCGCTCAAGCAATTTGAACCGCAACTTTTGCAATTGCTGATGGCCCATGTCGGATGGCTCAAGAGCGAGCAATTGGCGAACTGGATGGAAGGCGTTCATGACGATGCCGATATCCGCAGTGGCTATGCCTACAGCGAGTCGATATCGCAATGCATTGGCAAGGCCGCCTGCTCCAAGCCTTGTATTGACCAGCTCATGCGCTGGATCTCCAGTGACAACCTCAAGGACACGCGCAACTTGTACGGCCGCGCCTTGTTGCTCAACCAGGCTGACATCATCGCGGCCACAGAAGTACAGCTCAAGGGCAGCGATATCCAGATTGAGAACATCCTCAACATCTACAAGGGCGCCGTTGAGAGATTACACAACGCCGGCCACGGGGAACAATTGATTGACCGCCTGGCGCTGACGACAGGCAACGTCATTGCCAAGGCCATCAGCGAGAGTGGCAGCTTGCTGGCAAAGGGGCTGGCGCAGATTCATCTTCAATTGATGGCAGGCGTTGCCATCAAGGTCAGCAACATGAGCAGCGCCGATGTAGCCAGATGGGCGATCGCAGAAGCGAAAGAGCAAGGCATCAAGCTGGAGACCAACCGACGGGAAACCAGGGCCGATGCTCGTAGCGAGGCTGGCAGGGCTGTCAAGCGAGCCAAGGTGGAGAAGCATGTCGTCTACGAACTGGATATCGCCAGGCTGGAAAAGGAGGGACGCATTGCGGCGGGGAGCATCAAGGGGATTGGACTTCCGGGTTTTACCATGACGCAGAAATGGCTGGGGTCCGGGGTGCCGCGAGATTTCAGGCTTGGGGTGGTGACCATGATTGTGCAGATGGTGGCGCTGAATTTTGCGATGAAGGATTTGGCGGACAATGATCAGTTCAATCAAGTGGAGACCCGGTTCAAGGCAATGGTAGCGATCATCAGTTTAGGGGCGACCATGGTCGAGATCGCTGCAGTCAGTGTGGAGAAATCTGTGGAGCATCCACTTGGCGTATTTATTCGCAAGCAATGGGCAGCGATCGACCGACATGCTGGCTGGATTGCCGAAGGTGCACGTTTACTTGGTATGGGAGCAGGCATTATGGCTGCGCTTTACGATATTTTCTGTAATGCACCACAAGCATATAGAGATGAAAAAATTCTTCTGATGACGCTATACGGACTTAACGGAATATTTGGATTTGGCATTGCTGTAGCCGCTTATTACTCATTAGTTTCGATATGGTGGCCGCTCTTTCTATTGTCCTTCACCATAAGTTTAGGTATCGCATTTGTGAACAGCAGTGAATTGAAAAACTGGATTTCGCGCTGTGAATTTTCCCTAGGGGAGAAGTTCAACTCGTTCGATGCACAGCTAAAGGCATTTAACCGAGCAGTTGGAATGTGACTCATGGATGAACGCGTTTTTAGCTACAAAGAAGGTAGTCCAATTCCGGCTTGGGATCTGCAACATCGACTCTCGATTCACCAACCGGCAAGTTCTGAGCGCAAGGATACTGGCACTATTTTCAGGATAAATGCCACGTATATGGACGTAACGGACCAACCCTATCGAGATAGGCATTGGCAGGCAGGGGGCGTCCTTGTTTCTTGCATAGCTACTTTTTCCCCTTTATGGCTAGTCGCCTATACGCTATTGCATCCACTGAAAGAGTTCAGTCTAGGTTTAGTGATCGCCGACTTAATCTTCGTTGGAGCTGCCGGCATTTTCGGATATCTAACCTTTAAGTACGGACGAGACGAATTTTTGTCTTTGACTCGTCGGCCTGTCCGCTTCAATCGTAAAGAGAAAAAACTCTACGCCGTCCGTCGTCGCAGATTCCTCCTCAAGCCCGGCCAAGGTGATATCACATGGGAGGTTCCTTGGAACGAGCAGGCCATCTTCTGCATCCACCGCAGCAGGGTCCGCCATAGGAACGTCTACCATATTCGATATTACGAGGTTGATCAGAATGACAAAGTCACCCGTGCCTTCGCGATAGGAAGAACATGGGAAGAGGACGAAAGTCTCGAAGATTTGCTATCCCAATGGAACTATTGGTGCTGGTACATGAATCACGGACCAGCGGATTTACCCAAGCCCCTCCTCTTCTTCAAGGAAAGGGAAAACATGCTGGAGAGCTTCTTGTTCTGCATGTATGGCTTTGGAATGCGCGGAAGCGTAGCTCATCGTATCGCGATGATGCCGTTCATCCTGCTGATGACCAGTCACCGGCTGATGGCACTCTGGACCTGCCGCGATCCGATCTGGCCTGACTCGGTAACCAAGGTCAGCGTCATTGAGCCCGACGATCCTTTCGATCAACCGTCAGGACATACTCCGGTCGGCTGGGCGAAAACGGCACATGCCATTGATCGAAGCGAATATCCCGATGGGGACAAAAGAGAAATGAAAAACTGGAGTGGAGAGAAGAACCCCTCTGTTATATGTTGATCCATCCAGCGAGAGAGTTTGTCTTCAGTTTGGCAATAGTCTGGTTAATACTTCTGGGAAGTTCCGCCGCCTTTGCGTATCTGACTTGGAAGTACGGCAAGGATGAGTTCTTCGCATTGAAACGCCGCCCAATCCGATTCCACCGAAAGGAGAAAAAAATATATGCGATCCGTCATCGCCGATTTTTTTCCAAGCCGGGCCAAGGTGATTTCACATGGGAGATTGCCTGGAACGAGAACGCGATCTTCTGCATCCACAAGCGGATAGTCAACCACGGGCCCAGCTACCATATAAGGCACTACGAAGTAGACCAAGACGGCAACGTCATTCGCGCCTTGGCGATTGGCCGGACGTGGGAGGGGAAACGAAATCTCCAAGGCTTGCTATCGCAATGGAACTATTGGTGCTGGTACATGAATCACGGGCCAGCCGATTTACCCAGGCCGCCGCTCTACTTCAAAGAACACGAAACTGCGCTGGAGAGCTTCCTGTTCTGCCTTTACGACTTCGGCACACGCGCCAGCGTCGCTTATCGTATTTCGGTAATGCCGTTCGTCCTGCTGATGACCAGTCATCGTCTCATGGCATTGTGGACTTGCCGTGACCCCGTCTGGCCACAGGCCATCGAGGCACTCAGCACCATAGAACCTGGCGATCGTTACGATGAACCAAGGGGCGGAACACCAAGAGGCTGGGGAGAAACCGCGCAGGCCATCGAGCGAGGCGAATACCCCTATGACCCGAAGAGCGACATGAAGGTTTGGCGCGGTCAGAAAGATCCGGCCCGGAATGCCTTGCTTTGGGCTGAAGACATTCCTCCCCGGCATCAGGATATTTCCATGGACGAACGCGCGTTCCCCTACAGAGCGGGCAAACCTATCCCTGATTGGGATCTCAAACATCGCTTACCAATCGACAAGCCTGTCAGTTCCGAATGCAAGGATGGAAGCACCATATTCAGAATCAATTCGACCTTTATGGATGTAACAGATCAGCCATTTAGAGATCGGCAACGGCATGCTGGAGGAGTACTGTTAGCAGGTTTATTTTCGGGTGCGCTGATCCTATTCCTGTGCCGGGTTCTAATGAGTCCTCCAGCGGTCATTGGGATCGGTGCAGTTACCTTCTACCTCATTGTGATCGCATCCGTCATCTATTTTGTACACATGGTGTTCAAGTATGGGCGCGACGAATTCTTTTCACTAACCCGCCGGCCCATCCGCTTCAATCGCAAAGAGAAAAAAATCCATGCCATCCGCCGTCGCAGATTCTTCTGCAAGCCCAGCCGAGGTGATGTCACATGGGAAATTCCCTGGAATGAACATGCGATCTTCTGCATCCACCGTGGTGTGGCCCATTGCCGCCATGTCTACCATATTCGGTACTACGAGGTTGATGATCACGGCAACGTCACGCGTGCATTCGCGATAGGTAAGAAATGGGCCGAGGACGAAAGTCTGGAAGACCTCCTGTCTCAATGGAACTACTGGTGCTGGTACATGAATCACGGCCCGGCAGAATTGCCCAAGCCTCTGTTGTTCTTCAAGGAGAAAGAAAACAGGCTGGAGAGCTTTCTGTTCTGCATGTACGGATTCGGCATGCGCGCCAGCGCAGACTATCGCATCTCCATGATGCCGTTCATCCTGTTGATGACCGGTTTGCGCCTGATGGCGCTCTGGACCTGCCGCGAACCTATCTGGCCTGAAGCGGTCGCCAAGGTCAGCATCATCGAATCCGGCGACCCATTCGATCAGCCCTCAGGAGACACGCCAGTGGGTTGGGCGGAAACGGCGCTTGCTCTTGAACGTAACGAGTATCCCGATGGCGACAAAAGAGAAATGAAAAACTGGAACGGCAAAAAAGACCCCGTCGCGAATGCCCGTCTCTGGGCACAAGACATCCCTCCCCGCCTCTACTGAAAGCCTCACATGAAAGACGAACAAGGCCGCGCCGTGATCCGCCTCGGCGACAAAACCTCCCACGGCGGCGAAGTGATCTCCGCCAGCGACACGCTCAAGGCCATGGGCAAAGGCGTCGCGCTCGAAGGCGACATGACGCAATGCCCCCAATGCAAAGGCCAGTTCGCCATCCAGCCCAACGGCGGCGGCAGCACCCGCAAGCACCACGGCAAGCAGGTCGCCTATCACGGCGACACCACAGCCTGCGGCGCCAGCCTGATCGCTTCTTTATGAAGGAGTCAGCCCCTCACGGCATCCGCGCCATTCACTCCCCATCGTCCGACGAATCCTTCTTGACCTCCGCAAACTTCGCTGCCATGGTCGGATTGCCGCGCGTCAGGCGCTTGATGGTCACATCCTGCGCCTTGTCATTGGCCAGCCGCAGGTTGCGGTCGGTGCCGAGCAGGGCTTCCTTGGTCTTCTGCAGGTGGTCGATGGACTTGTCGATCTCGTCGATGGCCGTCTGGAAGCGGCGCGAGGCCAGGTCGTAGTTCTTGGCGAAGGCCGCCTTGAAGGTGTCCAGCTCGGATTCGAAATTGGTGATGTCGATGTTCTGCGCCTTCACCACCGCCAGCTCATTCTTGTATTTCAACGAGTTGAGCGCGGCGTTCCTCAGCAGCGTGATGATGGGAATGAAGAACTGGGGACGCACCACGTACATCTTCGGGTAGCGGTGAAATACATCCACAATCCCGGTGTTGTACAGCTCGCTCTCCGGCTCCAGCAGCGAGACCAGCACGGCGTATTCGCAGCTCTTCTCCTGGCGGTCCTTGTCCAGCTCCTTGAGGAAATCCTCATTGCGGTTCTTGGTCGCGGTGCGATCGCTCTCGTTCTTCATCTCGAACATGATGGAGACGATCTCGGTGCCACCTTCATCCGTATCACGGAAGATGTAGTCGCCCTTGCTGCCGCTGCGCGCATCGTTGTCCTTCTCGAAATACGCACGCGGGAAAGCGGTGGCGCGGATGCGGTTGAACTCCGTCTCGCAGTGCTGTTCCAGGGTCTCGCCGACCATCTTGGTGGAGAGCCGCGCCTTCATGTCGCGCAGGCGCTCGATCATGTCTTCGCGGTCCTTCAGCTGGGTCTCGTATTTGTCCTTCAGTGATTTCTCGGCCAGCTGCTTTTCCAGCTCGGCGTGCATCAGCTTGCTCTTGAGTTCGTCGCGCTGTTTCTCCACCGCGCCGACGGCTTCGTTGACGGCCAGCTTCTGGGTCAGGGCGATGGAATCCATCTTCGCTTTCAGGGCCTGGATCTCGGCATCCTTCTCGCTGGCAGTCTGCTGCAGCTGCTGGGCCAGGCGCGCCTGAGCCAGTTGCTGCTCGGCGAGTTTGTCCTTCCTGGCCTGCTCCAGGTCGTGGGCCAGCTTGTCACGCTCGCGCTCCACGTTGGCCATGGCTTCGGCCACGGCCATCTTCTGCGCCATCTCGCCGGCTTCCAGACGCGCTTTCAATTCCTGGATCTCGGCATCGCGCGCCGCTGCGGCCTTCTGCAACTCGGCTTCCGACTTGGCGCGTGCCAGTTCGATGGCGTTGCGCTTGTCCTGCTCGGCCAGTTCCAGACGCTCATGCAATTGCTGCTCGAAGGCGCTGTCGCGCACTTGCGAGAGGATGTCGGCGTAACCGGCTTCATCGATCTTGAAGGCTTTGCCGCAGTGGGGGCAGATGATGTCGTGCATGGATAGGTAAAATCCTGGTGGGTGAGCGACGGAATTTGGAAAAAAATTTACGGCTAACACCATCCGTGCAATGCAGGGATGGAAAAGGAAATGCGGCGAGGCGGCATCGGCCAGCTTTCATCCGGACGGCGATTCACGATATGGCCACCTCATTGCGCATTGACTACGGTGCGAAGACTTCTTGCAGCGCTTCCAGGGTATGAGCGAGCGTCTTGTCGGTCACGCGGCCGAGTTTCTTGATCAAACGCTCCTTGTCCAGCGTGCGCATCTGATCCAGGACAATCAATCCTTTTTTCTTATCAAACGTGATCGGCACGCGATACGGTGCCGGCTTGCTACCTGTGGTCATGGGAACGACGATCACGGTGCGCAGATAATCATGCATCTCTGCAGGGGAAACAACGACGCATGGCCTGGTTTTGCTGGTTTCACTGCCCAGGGTCGGGTCGAGCGCGGCCAACCAGATTTCTCCGCGCATCACCATACCAAGTCCTTGTCGCCCTCGTTTGGAAATTCTGGCCAGACCAGGCCGTCGTCATCCGCAGCCGCAATTTTCCGGCTCGCTTCAGCCCAGCCTTCTCGCGGCCGTTTTTCCAATTTGCGGATCACGATCTTGTCGTCTTCCACGTCAATATCGATATCCTCGTCAACCAGCATCCCGATCTTGGCCAGGAACGGCTTTGGAATCAGCACGCCTTGCGAGTTGCCCATTTTGCGAATCGATGTCTTCATTTTTTCGCCCTGTTAGTACAATGTTTTTACGCCAGATTATCCGCGTCAATACAATGTTATTACAAGGCTCATGAATTATCCATCATGGAAGCACATCAACGAACCAATTCCCTGATGTTCTCGAACAATCACGGGTTGCTCAAGTTGAGAGAGCGGGAATGCAAGGGACGCGGGATGGGGCGGTAAATTGCGTGAAGTGACCCAGGCCAGGTATCACGCAGAGGAAAACGGAGCGTTTGGGATCTGGAATGCGAAAAGCCCGCACAAGGCGGGCTTTTCTGAATTTGGTGGAAAGTGCAAGGTTTGAACTTGCGACCCCTGCAGTGTGAATGCAGTGCTCTACCACTGAGCTAACCTTCCGTACCTGACTGGCTTTTTGCTGCAGCGCCAATCGAGAAGCGAGATTATGCCAACGTTTTTCGACCTGCGCAAGTGCTTCGTAAATAATTCTTCATTTTTTATCGAAAGCGCTGCCGGGCGACGACAACCGCCTCCCCGCTGCGCCGGTTCACGCCGCCTCTGCGGCCGCTTCCGGCGGCGGCGGTTCAAAGCGCCACACGCAGCTGCCGCGCGCTTCCTTGTCGAGCTGGTTGAGTACGTCTTCGTGCAAACCCAGTTCTTCCTCGCTGGCCGCCACCACAATCACCTCGGCCAGCGGGGCCAGTTCCAGCTTGCCCTCGCCTTCGCTGACTTCTTCCTCGGCACCCAGGTCCATGGTCAGCGAATTCTGGCCGCGCGTCATCGACAGATAGACTTCGGCCAGCAGCTCCGCATCCAGCAGCGCGCCGTGCAGCACGCGATGGGCGTTGGAGATGCCGTAACGGTCGCACAAGGCATCGAGCGAATTGCGGCGACCCGGGTGCAGCTCCTTGGCCATCTGCAGCGAGTCCACCACGTCGGAGACGTGCTCCTTGAACGGCGGCAGACCCAGCAAGGCCAGTTCCGCATCCAGGAAGCCGACGTCGAAAGGCGCGTTGTGGATGATGATCTGGGCACCCCGCACATAGTCCAGGAACTCGGCGGCAATCTGCTTGAAGGTCGGCTTGTCGGCCAGGAATTCGGTGGTCAGGCCGTGGACGGCCAGCGCGCCTTCTTCGGAGTCACGCTCGGGATTGATGTAGAAGTGAAGATTCTTGCCCGACAGCTGGCGGTTGAGCACCTCCACACAGCCGATTTCCAGGATGCGGTTGCCGTTGCGCGGCGAAAGGCCCGTGGTTTCGGTATCGAGGATGATCTGACGCATGCTTGCTCCTGCTGATGTTGTTTGCTGCTAAAACACTGATATGAAAGAAAACGCCGAGGAGGTCAGCCTATGCTGTCCACGCCCCGGTTGGCCAGCTGGTCGGCGCGCTCATTGCCGGCGTGGCCGTTGTGGCCGCGTACCCAGCGCCATTCCACCTGGTGCTGCTGCTGGGCGGCATCGAGCGCCTGCCACAGGTCGGCGTTCTTGACCGGCTCCTTGCTGGAGGTCTTCCAGCCGCGCGCCTTCCAGCCGTGGATCCACTCGCTGATGCCCTTCTGCACGTACTGGCTGTCGGTGTGCACCACCACCTCGCAGGGACGCTTGAGGGCGTTCAGGGCCTGGATCACCGCCATTAGTTCCATGCGGTTGTTGGTGGTATTGGGCTCGCCACCGAAGATTTCCTTCTCCTTGCCCCCGGCCACCAGCAACGCACCCCAGCCGCCACGGCCGGGATTGCCCTTGCAGGCGCCATCGGAATAAATCTCTACTTTGTCCATGCTCTTCACTTCAATCTGGTTGCGTATGCGCATTTGCGCATGACAGGCGGGCCGCGATGATACCTGATCGCGCCAACACGCCCTGGTTTCAATCGGTTTTGTGGATGCGGTTGGTCACCGGCACGCCGCGCGGGGCCTTCAGCTTCTGGCGCTGCAGGGCCGGGCCGATCAGGCGCATGCCGGGCACCCGCTTGATCGCCTGGACGATGTAGACCGCGCCGAAATACGGCCACCAGCGGTCGCCGGCCTTTTCCATGAAACCGAAGCGGTCCAGCCATTGCGCCGTCTCGCAGGGCGGCGCGTAGCAGCCGAAGTGGCCGCGGTTGACTTCCATGTTCAGCAGCTTCAGCCAGTCCTTCAGGCGCGGCAGGCGGATGAATTCGCCATCCTGCGGCAGGAAGTGGGCGCCGGTCAGGCGTCCGGCCACCTGGCGCATGCCCCACAGGCTGCTGGGATTGAAGCCGCAGATGATGACCTGTCCTTCCGGGATCAGCACCCGCTCCACCTCGCGCAGCACCTGGTGCGGCTCGGCGGCGAATTCCAGGACGTGGGGCAGCACCACCAGGTCCAGGCTCTGTGTGGCAAAGGGCAGTTCGCCGAAATCCTGCGTCACCACCTGGGGGATTTCCAGCTCGGATTGTCCTTCCACCGGCATGCGGTTGTCGGCCAGCCAGCGATACGGCATGCGGTTGGCCTGCAGGGCGTGGATCTGGGGCGAACCGATCTGCACCGCGTTGAAGCCGAAGATGTCGGCTGTCAGCGCATTGAGGTGATGCTGCTCCCACTGGCGCAGGTAATCGCCGATGGGCGTCTGCAACCAGGCGGCCAGGTCTATAATTTCCGCGTTGTTCGCAGTCACAGCAGTTTCAGCCTTGTCAGCCATCTCTTCTTTCGCGCCTCATGACCCAGCCAGCCAAGCCAGCTCAAGCAGATCAGAAAACTTCATTGGACGTCCTGGCCGTACCGGCGTTCGACGACAACTACCTGTGGATCATCCATGACGGGCGCCATGCCGCCGTGGTCGACCCCGGCGACGCGGTCCCCGTCCTGGCCGCATTGCAGGCCGAGGGCCTGACGTTGGCCGCTATTCTACTGACTCATCACCATGCTGACCATGTCGGCGGTGTGGTCGAGCTGGCGCGCAGCGCCGTCAGCGACGAGTTCCCGGCCATCCCGGTCTATGGGCCGGCGCGCGAGCAATCCCGCATCAAGGGGATGACGGTCCCGCTGCACGGGAATGACGAAGTGAAGATCCCTTCGCTGGGCCTGTCGCTGCAGGTCATCGACGTGCCCGGCCACACCCTGGGCCACATCGCGTATTACTCGGCGCAACAGGGTTTTGTCTTCTGCGGCGATACCCTCTTCGCCGGTGGCTGTGGCCGCCTCTTCGAGGGTACCCCGGCACAGATGGTGGAATCGCTGGCCAAGCTCTGCAGCCTGCCGGGCGATACCCAAGTGTATTGCGCCCACGAATACACCCTCTCCAACCTCAAGTTCGCCGCCGAGGTCGAGCCCGGCAATGCCGAGCTCAGCGCCCGCCTCCAGCGCGAGCGTGTCAAGCGGGACCAAGGGGAAGCCACCGTGCCGACCAGCATTGCCCTGGAGCGGGCGACCAATCCCTTCCTGCGCGCCAATGAAATAGAAATCCAGGAATCGCTGCAAAAGGCGGGCCGATTGACGGAGTTGAATGAAGTTAGCACCTTTGCAGCCCTGCGTGAATGGAAGAATACCTACAGATAGCGCCAAATTGAGGGCCAGTTAGGCGCAAAAACCAGCGAAATCAAGGACTTGGCTTTGTAACAGGGACCAATTTCTGCTTGACTGGCGAAAAGGGTCTTCCGTACACTCCCTCAATTCCCCAAAATGGGCACCAGCGTTTTTACGAACTTTTACGAAACGCTGTCCACTCTGCACCACGCCGGGGAAACTCGCAGCTTCCGACCTTGCATTACCGTCAACCTGCACGCGCCCGTGATCGGACTGATCCGGACTCCGCCGGCAGGAGGTGTCGAGCTTCATTACAGCTCTGCAACGGAAGCGCCGCACCCAACTTTTGCCTCTGGCACAGGATATCGCCCACATGCAGCGTACTTTGAAACAACTCGCCATTGCCGCCCTGTTCTGCGCTGGTACCCCGCTGCTCTCCCACGCCAACGATATCTCGATCTACCCCGCCCCCTTCAATGCGATCAATCCCGAACTGGCCGGCAATGCCCTGCCGGGGATGAATGACATCGACATCTGGACGCGCATCCGCAAGGGCTTCGGGATTCCTGATCTGGATAACGGCCTGGTGGAGAGCCAGACCCAGTGGTACAGCTCCCGTCCCGACTACATCCAGCGCACCACGGTGCGCGCCTCCCGCTATCTGTTCCACGTGGTCCAGGAACTGGAAAAGCGCGGCATGCCCACCGAACTGGCGCTGCTGCCCTTCATCGAATCGGCCTTCAATCCGGAAGCCCTCTCCACCGCCAAAGCGGCCGGCATGTGGCAGTTCATTCCCTCCACCGGGCGTGACTACAACCTCAAGCAGAACATGTTCACCGACGAGCGCCGCGACGTGCTGGCCTCGACCGATGCTGCCCTGACCTACCTGCAAAAGCTCTACGGCATGTTTGGCGACTGGCAGCTGGCGCTGGCGGCCTACAATTGGGGCGAAGGTTCGGTGCAGCGCGCCGTGAACCGCAATCTCGCGGCCGGCCTGCCGATCGACTTCAATACGCTGTCGGCGCAGATGCCCAACGAGACCCGCAACTACGTGCCCAAGCTGCAGGCGGTCAAGAACATCATCGCCAACCCGGCCGCCTTCGACATCGCCCTGCCCAAGGTGGACAACCAGCCCTACTTCGTCACCATCGGCAAGACCCGCAACATCGACGTGAAGGTCGCCGCGCAACTGGCCGAGCTGTCGCTGGACGAGTTCAAGGCGCTGAACCCGCAATTCAACCGCCCCGTCATCATCGGCGGCGAAGATACCAAGATCCTGCTGCCGGAAAGCAATGCCGAGAAGTTCAAGTCCAACATGTCCAAGTGGACCCAGGCTTTCTCGACCTGGACCGCGCACACCGTCTCCAGCGCCCGCGAGCGCATCGAGACCATCGCCAGCAAGTTCGGCACCACGCCTGAAGTGATCCGCAGCGTCAACCAGATCCCGCCGCGCATGGTCCTGAAGGCCGGCTCGACCATTCTGGTCCCGAAGAATGAAGAGACCGCCGCGCTCGATACCGACCTGACCCCGGAAATCGCCGACAATGCCCGCCTGGCCATCGCCCCGGATGGGCCGGAAACCCGCCGCATCTCTGTGAAGGCCGGCAAGCACGACACCCTGGCCGGCATCGCCAACCGCTACCGCGTGAGCGTGGCGCAGATCAAGGAATGGAATGGCTTGAAGCGTGACACCCTGGCCGCCGGCCAGAGCCTGCAGCTGCAAGTGCCCAATGCCGCCCACGCTGCACCGACCCGCGTAGCCGCCACGCACCACGCGGCCCCGGCACGCCGCCAGGTAGCATCGGCCAAGGCGCCGGTACGCAAGGCTGCGCCGGCACCGGCCCGCAAGGTCGCCGGCAAGCCGCTGACGCTGGCCTCGGGCAACGGCGCCCGCAAGCAATAATCCGGAGGAAACCGGAGGAGACCCGGGCGGCCTGACCGCCCACAACAAGAAGACGCGCCCCAAGCACGGAATAAAAATAACGATTGCAGTCTGCATGGACCCGAAGCCCCGGGGCTGATCCGGACTTTGGGTTTTCTTTTTGCCGGGCCGCTCAGGGTGCGGCTTCGGCGTAGGTGGCTGCGGCCACCAGGCGGCGTGTGTATTCCTGCTGCGGCTGCTTGAGCACCTGTTCGGCCGGACCGCTCTCGACCACCTTGCCATCCTTCATCACGATCACCTGGTGCGCCATGGCCTGCACCACGGCCAGGTCGTGGGTGATGAACAGATAGGCCAGTCCATGCCGGCGCTGCAGGTCGGCCAGCAGTTGCAGCACCTGCTGCTGCACGGTCACGTCCAGCGCCGAGGTTGGCTCGTCCAGCAGCAGCAGCTCCGGCTGCAGCACCAGCGCGCGGGCGATGGCGATGCGCTGGCGCTGGCCGCCGGAGAATTCATGCGGATAGCGATCCAGCACCGCTGCCGTGAGCCCCACTTCTTCAAGTGCGGAGACGATGGCCTCACGTTGCTGCTCCGGCGTCTTCCCGGGATGATGCAAGGCCAGCCCTTCGCCCACGATTTGCTCCACCGTGCGGCGCGGCGAGAGCGAGGCGAAAGGATCCTGGAACACCACCTGCATGCGGGCCCGCAAGGGCCGCAGTTCACGGCTGCTGCGCTCGGAAATCGGCGCCCCCTCAAAACGGATGCTGCCCGCCACGCTGGCCGCCGACAGCCGCAGCAAGGCCATGCCCAGCGTGGACTTGCCGGAGCCGGATTCACCCACGATGCCGATGGTCTCGCCGCGCCGCAATTGCAGGTCGATGCCATCGACTGCATGGAAGGCGCGCTTGGCGAACCAGCCGTGCTTGATGTGATAGGTGCAGCGCACTTTTTCCGCCTGCAGGACCACGGGCGCTTGTGCCGGTACGTCGGCCGCATTGCGTTGCGGACGGCTCTGCAGCAGCTTGCGGGTGTACGGCTGCTGCGGATTGGCGAACAGTTCGGCGACGCTCGCGCTTTCGACCAGCTTGCCCTTTTCCATCACGCCAACGCGGTCGGCGAAGTGGCGGACCAGGTTCAGGTCGTGCGAGATGATGAGCACGGCCATGTTCTCTTCGCGCTGCAACTGGTTCAGTAGCGCCAGAATCTGCACCTGGATGGTCACATCCAGGGCCGTGGTCGGTTCATCGGCGATGAGCAGCTTGGGCTTGCAGGCCAGGGCCATGGCGATCATGGCGCGCTGGCGCTGGCCGCCCGAGAGTTCATGCGGATACGATAGCGCCCGGCGCGCGGGTTCCGGAATGCCGGTCTTTTCCAGCAGCGCGACGGCCCGTGTGGCAGCGTCACGCGCGCTGAGTCCCTCATGCAACATCAACACCTCGGCGATCTGGTTGCCGATGGTGAAGAGCGGGTTCAGGGCCGTCATCGGCTCCTGGAAGATCATTGCCACGTCATTGCCGCGCACCTGCTGCATCTGGCGCTCGTTCTTCTTCAGCACGTCCTGGCCGTCGAGCAGGATGCTGCCTTCGTAGCGCGCATCCTGGTTCAGCTGCATCACCGCCAGCGAGGACACCGTCTTGCCCGAACCGGATTCCCCGACCAGGGCAAATTTCTCGCCGGGCGCAATCGTGAAGCTCACGCGATCCACCACCACGGTGTGGCCGAAGCGCACCGTCAAGTCCTTCACTTCCAACAGCGGGGCGCTCATGCCTTCCTCCGTACGTCCAGGGCGTTGCGCAGGCCGTTGCCGATATTGGTCAGCAGCAGCAGGGTCACGGTCAGCACCACGAAGGTGGCCACCGCGATCCACCAGGCATCCAGGTTGTTCTTGCCCTGGGCCAGCAGCTCACCCAGGCTGGGCGTGGAGGGCGGCCCCCCCAGGCCGAGGAAGTCCAGGCTGGTCAGCGCCAGGATGGCCGCACTCATGCGAAACGGCAGGAAGGTCACTACCGTGGTCATGCTGTTGGGCAGCACGTGACGCCAGATGATGAGGCGATCGGGCAAGCCCATGGCGCGCGCGGCCTGCACGTATTCGAGATTGCGGTTGCGCAGGAAATCGGCGCGCACGTAGTCCGACAGGCTCATCCAGCCGAACAGCGACAGCAGCACCAGCAGCAGCCCCAGGCTGGGCTGGAAGATGGAAGAGAAGATGATGAGCAGGTACAGCTCCGGCATCGAGCCCCAGATCTCCAGCAGGCGCTGGGTGATGAGGTCAGTGCGGCCAGCGAAGTAGCCCTGCACGGCCCCGGCCGCCACGCCCAGCACCACGCCGATGAAGGTCAGCGCCATGCCGAACAGCACCGATACACGGAAGCCGTAGAGCAGGCGCGCAAAGACGTCCCGGCCACGGTCATCGGTGCCCAGCCAGTTTTCCGAGGAAGGGGCAGCCGGGTTGGGCTCCTTGGCGAAATAGTTCAGGGTGTTGTAGCCGTAGCGGTTGAGCGGATAGATGACCCAGTTGCCGTCCTTGCGGAATTGCTGCTCGATGAAGGGATCGAGGTAGTCGGCGGGCGAGTCGAAGTCGCCGCCAAAATGCTTGTCTGAATAATCCTTCAGCATCGGGAACATCAGCTTGCCCTGATAGCTGGCCACCAGCGGCTTGTCGTTGGAGACCAGTTCAGCGCCCAGGCTCACGATGAAGAGAATGGAAAAGAGCACCAGGCTCCAGTAGCCGGTACGGTCGGCACGGAAACGCAGCCAGATGCGGCGGCTGGGCGAAATGGAGCGGGTGGAAGGAGTGGCGGGGGTCGTCATGCTCATTTCGCCAGGCTTTCGAATTGGACGCGCGGATCAGCCCACACGTAGCAAAGATCACCGACCAGCTTGACCACCAGGCCGATGAGGGTAAAGAGATACAGCGTGCCCATCACCACCGGATAGTCGCGCCGGATCGCCGATTCATAGGCCAGCAGGCCCATGCCGTCCAGCGAAAACAACGTCTCGATCAGCAGACTGCCGGCGAAGAAGGAGGCGATGAAAGCCGAGGGGAAACCGGTCACCAGCGGAATCAGGGCATTGCGGAAGACATGCTTGTACAGCACCTTGCGCTCGGAGAGTCCCTTCGCGCGCGCGGTCAGCACGTACTGCTTGCGGATCTCTTCGAGGAAGGTATTGCGGGTAAGCATGGTGATGACGGCAAAGGCACCGATCACCGAGGCCGTGACCGGCAAGGTGATGTGCCAGAGGTAATCGGTGATCCTGCCGGTGAAGGAGAGGCTGGCCCAGTTGTCCGAGGTGAGCCCGCGCAGCGGGAACCACTGTACGAAGCTGCCGCCGGCAAACAGAACCAGCAGGAACACGCCCAGCACGAACCCGGGGATGGAATAGCCGACCAGCACCAGGCCGGTGGTGGCGGTATCGAAACGGCTGCCCTCGCGCACCGCCTTGGCGATGCCCAGCGGCACCGAGATCAGGTAGCTCAGCAGGAAGGTCCACAGCCCGATGCTGATGGAGACCGGCAACTTGGATTTGACCAGGGTCCAGACATCGCCATGGTGATAGAAACTCTTGCCGAGGTCGAAGGTGAGGAAGCCCTTGAGCATGGTCCAGAAACGTTCCACCGGCGGCTTGTCGAAACCGTAGAGCTGCTTGATCTCGGCGATGCGCTGCTCGTCGATGCCCTGCCGTCCGCGATAGGCCGAGGCGCCGCTGGCCGCGCCGGCACCGGAGGCTTCACCGCCGCCGCCGCGCCCTTTCATCTCCAGCATCGCTTGTTCCACCGGGCCGCCCGGCACGAACTGGATCACCGCAAAGGTGATGGCCACCACGCCAAAGAGCGTGGGGATCATCAACAGCACCCGCTTCAAAATGTAGGACCAGATATTCATGCCTGCCACCATCCTCGTTCTTCTCCGGCGCGCGGGGCGCGGGTCTTGGTCTTTTCATTCATCTGTTGTCTCATCGCGCCTTCTCCTCCCACCAGGTGCTGATGACGTAGGGATCGGCCTGGTAATACAGCGGCGCCATTGCCGGAATACCGAAGCGGTTCTGGTAGGCGATGCGGTGCGTGGACGAATACCAGTGCGGCACCACGATGTACTTGTGCAGCAGCACGCGGTCCAGGGCGCGGGCCGCAGCGGTGAGCTTGACCCGCGTATCGGCGGCCACCACCGTCTGCACCAGCTGGTCCACCACCGGGTCCTTCAGGCCCCAGGCATTGTTGGAACCCTTTTCGTCGGCCGCGCGCGAACCGAACATGTCGAACAGTTCGTTGCCGGGGCTGCTGGTATCAGGGAAGCGCACGCTGGTCATGTCGAAATCGAAGTCTTCCATGCGCTTGGCCACCAGCGCGTAGTCGGCGCTGCGCTGGACCACGTCGATCCCCAGCGTGCGCAGGTTGCGCGCAAAGACGCTGATGACGCGCGACATCGAACTCTGGTCATCGAGGATCTCGAAGGACAGTGCCACACCCTGGGCATTGCGCACGGCCCCGTCGCGATAGACCCAGCCGGCCTGGGCCAGCAGTTCGCGCGCCTGGCGCAGGTTGGCGCGCAAGGAGGAAGGCGGATTGGTCGAGGGCGGAACCGGTGCCGGGCCGAAAACGGCTGGATCGACCTTCAGGCCCTTGGCCTGGAGCGACTTGAGCAAGGCCAGTTCATCGCCCTGCGGCTCACCGGTGGCCGCCAGCTGGCTGTTGTTGAAGAAGGAGTAGATGCGCGTGTATTGGCCGTAGAACAGCTGGCGGTTCATCCATTCATAATCCAGCGCCAGCCCGATGGCCTGGCGCACCCGCACATCCTTGAACTGGTCGCGCCGCAGGTTCATCACGAAGCCCTGCATGCCGGCACCGTTGGAATGCTTGAATTCCTTCTTGACGATGCGGCCGTCGCGGAACTGCGGGCCGGTGTAGCTGCGTGCCCAGTTCTTGGCGCTGTATTCCACCACCACGTCGAACTCGCCGGCCTTGAAGGCTTCCAGCCGCGCCAGGTCATCCTTGTAGAAGCGGTAGACGATGCGTTCGAAGTTGAACATGCCGCGCCGGGCCGGGACATCCTTGCCCCAGTAGTCCGGATTGCGCTTGTAGATGATGCTGCGGCCGGTGTCGTAGCTTTCGATCAGGTAGGGACCGGTGCTGATGGGCGGCGTCAGCTGGATCTGGTCGAAGGGCGTGCCCTGGGCCCACTTCTTCGAGAAGACCGGCACGCTGGAGACGATCAGCGGCAGCTCATGGTTGTTGCTGGCGAAGTCGAAGCGCACCGTGGCGGCATCGACTACCACGCAACCCTTTACATCGGCAAAGACCGACTTGTATTGCGGGGCGCCCTTGGCAATGAGGGTGTCGAAGGAATACTTCACATCCTCGGCCGTTACCTTGTCGCCATTGTTGAAACGCGCCTTGGGATTGAGGTGAAAGGTCATCGACATGCGATCTGCAGCCAGCTTCATATCGTCGGCCAGGAGGCCATAGACGGTGGCGACCTCATCGGCGGAGGACACGGCCAGGGTCTCCAGCATCAGCTGGTCCAGCCCGGCGGCGGCTACGCCCTTCATCGACATGGGATTGAATTTGTCGAAACTGGTGCGGCGGTCCGGGTTGGCCAGGTACAGCGTGCCGCGCCGGGGTGCGTCCGGATTGACGTAGTTGAAATGGGTGAAGCCGGGCCCGTATTTGGGCGTGTCATACAAGGAAAAGGCAGGCTCGGCGGCGGCCGGGGTGCCATGGGCCAGGGCGGCGGCCAGCAGGCAGGAGAGGAAAATCTGGGCTGTCTTCAGGGGCGGGACCATGCGGTTGTCTGTCTGCACTCTCGTGGGCGGTGATGTCTCGGGGGCAAGCAAGTCTCGCGCCTGATGGGCTCTGGCCGACTGCCTGCAGCCTGCAGGACGGGATCTGGAAACGATTTCCGTGTCGGGGCATTGTAAAGAGAGCAGCGATTACAGGGAAGCAATTAAAGCAACTTGACAAATGCAGCCGCCCGCGCTTCCTGATGCCCTGCCCGCGCTGCAAAGGTTGCCCCGCCTGCCGCTAGCCCCTACAATCCGGGTCTGTCCCATCCCGGCTGCCGCCCCGCGCGCTGCCGCTATTACTTACCGGCCGCGCCGCGCCTGCTTCTGCCAGCCAGGAGCGCACCGCACGCGGCGGACCCTACGGAGTCAACATGGCATTTCTGCAAGGCAAAAAAATCCTGATCACCGGCTTGCTGTCCAACCGTTCCATCGCCTACGGCATCGCCCAGGCGTGCAAGCGCGAAGGCGCTGAACTGGCCTTCACCTATGTCGGTGAACGCTTCAAGGACCGCATCACCAAGTTCGCCGAAGAATTCGACAGCAAGCTGGTCTTCGACTGCGACGTCGGCAGCGATGAGCAGATCAATGCCCTGTTCGCCGATCTGGGCAAGTCCTGGAGCCAGCTCGACGGCCTGGTGCACGCCATCGGCTTTGCCCCCTCTGAAGCCATTGCCGGCGACTTCCTGGAAGGTTTCTCGCGCGAAGGTTTCAAGATCGCCCATGACATCTCCGCTTACAGCTTCCCGGCCATGGCCAAGGCGGCCATGCCGCTGCTGTCGCCCAACGCCGCCCTGCTGACCCTGACCTACCTGGGTTCGGAGCGCGTGGTGCCCAACTACAACACCATGGGCCTGGCCAAGGCCTCGCTGGAAGCCTCGGTGCGCTACCTGGCTGAATCGCTGGGTCCCAAGGGCGTGCGCGTCAATGGCGTCTCGGCCGGCCCCATCAAGACCCTGGCCGCCAGCGGCATCAAGGGCTTCGGCAAGATCCTGGGCGCCGTGGCCGCGACCGCCCCGCTGCGCCGCAACGTCACCATCGAAGACGTGGGCAATGCCTCGGCCTTCCTGCTCTCCGACCTGGCCTCGGGCATCACCGGCGAAATCACCTACGTGGATGGTGGCTTCTCCCGCGTGGTGGGCGGAATGGCAGAGTAATTGCCGTATCAAGCAAGCGTCCCCCACAATAAAGAGACAGTTTCTCGAAATAGCCTCGTGCTAATTCCGATGTTTTAGGGTATGATTCGCCTTGTGCATTGCAATAACCAATGCACAGGTGAATCGGACGTGAAATCTGTCCTGCAGTGTTTCCAGCCGTATTTGCCCAAGCAGCTTCGCAAGCCTTACCTGTCATTACGACAAGTTCCCAGTAAAAGCCCCCCGCCCCTGGCATCCCTTGATGATGCCGTCCCGGCGCAAAGCTTTTGTGCCGAAATTTCTTTGTATTTTTCATAGTCATTTCGTCGGTTGGCGTTGCTTTTTTTCGTTCAGGCACTCGATGCCCGGCGCGTTTGCGTGCGCCCGTCTCGTGCTTGGCGTTCACTTTCACGAAAGAGATTATGACTTTTGAAGCACTCGGCCTGAACCCTTCGATCATCAAAGCCCTGACCGAAGCAGGCTATACCTCCCCGACCCCGGTCCAGGAAAAGGCCATCCCCGCCGCCATCAGCGGCCAGGATCTGCTGGTGTCCTCGCAGACCGGCTCGGGCAAGACCGCCGCTTTCATGCTGCCTTCGCTGCACCAGCTGGCAGACCTGCCGCAGGCGCCGCAAGCAGCCCGTACCCCCAACCAGGAACGCCAGGCTACCCGTGCCCGTGGCGAGCGTCCGCGTTACCAGCCGGCACAGCCGAAGATGCTGGTGCTGACCCCGACCCGCGAACTGGCCCTGCAAGTGACCACCGCCACTGACAAGTACGGTGCCTACATGCGCCGTGTGCGCGTGGTGTCCATCCTGGGCGGCATGCCTTATCCGAAGCAGATGCAACTGCTGTCGCGCAACCCGGAAATCCTGGTGGCGACCCCGGGCCGCCTGATCGACCACATGGAGTCGGGCAAGATCGACTTCTCGCAACTGCAGATCCTGGTGCTGGACGAAGCCGACCGCATGCTGGACATGGGCTTCATCGACGACATCGAAAAGATCGTCGCTGCGACCCCGGCCACCCGCCAGACCATGCTGTTCTCGGCCACGCTGGACGGCGTCGTCGGCAACATGGCCAAGCGCATCACCAACAACCCGCTGACCATCCAGATCGCCAGCTCGTCGACCCGTCATGAAAACATCATGCAGCGCGTGCACTTCGTGGATGACCTGTCGCACAAGAACCGCCTGCTGGACCACCTGCTGCGCGACACCAGCATCGACCAGGCCGTGATCTTCACCGCCACCAAGCGTGACGCCGACACCATCGCCGATCGCCTGAACATCGCCGGTTTCGCGGCCGCCGCCCTGCATGGCGACATGCACCAGGGTGCCCGCAACCGTACCCTGAACAGCCTGCGCCGCGGCCAGGTGCGCATGCTGGTGGCTACCGACGTGGCAGCGCGCGGCATCGACGTGCCGGGCATCACCCACGTGTTCAACTACGACCTGCCCAAGTTCGCTGAAGACTACGTGCACCGTATCGGCCGTACCGGCCGTGCCGGCCGCAATGGGGTGGCGATCTCGCTGGTCAATCACGCCGAAGGCATGCAGGTCAAGCGCATCGAGCGCTTCACCAAGCAGACCATTCCGGTGGATGTGGTCGAAGGTTTCGAGCCGAAGAAGTCGGCTGCACCGCGCAGCCCGCGCAAGCCGGGCGGCTGGCGTCCGGGTGATGGCCGCAGCAACAACGGCCCGCGTTACGGCGCTGGCAACCGCGAAGGCGGCGGTCATCGCGAAGGCGGTTTCGGTGGCAATCGTGAAGGTGGCTTCGGTGGCAACCGTGAAGGCGGCCATCGCGAAGGCGGCTTCGGCGGCAATCGTGAAGGTGGCTTCGGTGGCAACCGCGAAGGCCGCAGCTTCGGCGGCGCCAAGCCGGCCGGCAACGGCCCGCGTCGCGAAGGCGGCGGCGGTGGTGGCTACAAGGGCAATGGCGGCGGCTTCCGCGCCGACGGCCCGCGCCGCTCCTACGGCGATCGCTGATCGCTGGACGCTGTCCTGATGTTGAAAAGCCGCTTCCAAGGAAGCGGCTTTTTCTTTGGTGCGCTCATCGCGGTTTGATCATGCAAGCAGCCATTGGCCATTGCGCTTGATCTCATCATGCATGGCGTCTGGTGCCAGATCCAGCTCACCAGGCCAGGTCACCACACCATCGACCAAGCGCACCCGACTGAATTGCGCGGGGTCCTGCAGCTCAGCAAACACACCGCGAAAGAAACTCGGCAGGAATCTGACCGACCCTTCCATGCCATCCCTGAAGCGAACCTGCAATGCATATTCGCCGGAAAGTTTGACTTCAACGACATCCCATTCCATGACATCACTCCAGTGGCGCTATCGGCTTGGGAGCCTGCATTTCCTGACACAGCATCCAGTCTTCCATCAACTCTGCCTGATGTAGTTCAGCCCAATCAAGCACCAGTTGCAGGGCTCTTCGAGGTAATCGGCCATCCATCAGCGCCAGCTTCCTCACATCAATTACTGCCTTGTATTCACCATATCGCACATGAAAATGCGGCGGTGAGTGATCTCGATAAAACATCTGGATCACAATTCCATAAAACATGCTGATCGTCGGCACGGGTCACCCTCGGGTAAATCGGTTCAATCCGATTTGGGTTATTCCCTCCCGTCGGCGATTCTACATGCATCCCACTGCGCCAGCGATTTCCGAAGGCCTTTAATACCACTTCAAGCGGAGCACTGCCCACCCTGCCCCGCCTGCAAAGCTCGCACATGATCGGCAATCGCCTGCACCGCCTGCCCCACCGCCTTCTGCGTGGCGGCGACGACGTCGGCATTGGCACCGCCGCCGACACGTTCCACCACGGTCAGGCGGCAGGCCGCGCCACGACGGTCATCCGAGCGCGTGATGGTCCAGCCGAAGCTGGCCTGGACCTGGCCGTTGCGGGCTGCGTCGAAATCGCGCAGTTCCACATTGATGCGATAGCTGGCCTGGTCTGCGGGTCGGCCGCCGCGTGAGACGTCGATGGCCCCCAGCCTTGCCGCCACGCCCGCAGACAGCGCATCGCGCAGCTCATTGTTGAAGGGAGAGGACCAGCGGTCCTGCTCCAATACCTCCACCCGCGTGGCATCGCTGCGCACCACCAGTTGCGGGCGCGCCAGACGCTCCGGCACCGACACCGGCATCACTTCGATGAAAGTCTGCGGCCCCTGGCTGGCCGTACGCGCGGCGGCACCATCGGCCGGCAGCGCCAGCGTGTAAAACTGCGTCGGCGGTGAACTGCCGCACGCGGCCAACAGTGCTGCAGCCAATGTGGCAGCCGCCAGGGTCTTGAGGGAGAACGAAGTCTTGTTTTGCATCATGGCTCCTGTTTGCCCCGGATCAGCGATTCCGGATGCTGTTGCAGGTAATCGGTAAGGATACGGATCGAGGCAGCGGCCTTGCCCAGTTCCTGCATGGTCTGGCGGATATCGGACTGCAGCGGCGCGTCGTCCGAGAGCGTACGCTCGGCCGCATTCAGGGTCTTGCGCGCATCCTTCATCGCGGCCTGCATCTCGGGCGCGATGTCGTTGTTGATGCGGGCCGCCGTCTGCTCGGCCGTGGTCAAGGTCTTGTTCAAGGTCTTGAGCGTGGTCTGCAAGTCGCGGCCGATCTCGTCGAACGGCACCTTGGAGAGCTTGCCGGCAATGTCGGAGAGCTGCTGCTGCAATTCATCCAGGCTGCCCGGGATGGTCGGCAGTTCCAGCGGGACCTTGTCCGGATCGATCTGTGCCGGCTTGGCCTTGGGGAAGAAATCGATCGCTACGTACAGCTGGCCGGTCAACAGGTTGCCGTTGCGCAGCTGGGCACGCATGCCGCGCTTGACCAGCATGCGCAGCAACTGCGCGTTGGAACGACGCTGCTCGCCGGTCTCTTCGTGGAAGCGACGTCCCAAACGATCCGGATAGATCTGTACCAGCACCGGCATGCGGAATTCACCACGTGCCTTGTCGTATTGCACCCCGATGCTCTTGACCTCGCCCAGCACCACGCCGCGGAAGTCCACGGTGGCACCCGGTTGCAGGCCGCGCAGCGACTGGTCGAAATACAGCAAGGCGGTCTGTGGTACGCCGTCCGGTTCCTTCATGGCTGCACTTTCGTCTTCCACCAGGGCGTACTCTGCGCCCTCCTTGGCGGGGGAGCTGACCTGTTCTTCATCGCGGTCGCGGAAGGCAATGCCGCCCAGCACCACCGTCGAGAGCGCCTGCGTATGCAGCTTGAAGCCGCTGGCATTGAGTTCCATGTCGAAGCCGCTGGCATGCCAGAAGCGCGAGGCCTGGGTGACGAACTTGTCGTAGGGTGCATTGACGAAGATGCGCAGCGTCACGCCGCGGCCATCGCTGTCCAGGTCATACGCCACCACCTGGCCGACCTTGATGCGGCGATAGAAGATGGGAGAACCGATATCCAGCGAACCCAGGTCATCGGTATGCAGCACGAACTGGCGTCCCGAGGCATCGCGCGTGACGATGGGGGGCTGCTCCAGGCCGACGAAGTTCTTCTTGGTTTCTTCGGAGGCCCCTGCATCGGCGCCAATGTAGGCCCCGGAGAGCAAAGTGCCCAATCCCGAAATACCGGAGGCAGCGATGCGCGGACGGACGACCCAGAAGCGCGTGTCCTCGGCATTGAAACCGGAGGCATCCTGGTTCAGCTGAATACCGACCAGCACGTGCGAACGATCGGCAGCCAGCTTCAGGCTCTGCACCTGGCCGATTTCGACATCCTTGTATTTCACCTTGGTCTTGCCGGCTTCCAGCCCTTCTGCGGAACGGAAACTGACAGTGACCACCGGGCCACGCTCGACCAGGATCTTGGCAACGAGGGTCAGGCCGACGATGGCGGCGACGATGGGAATGAGCCACACCAGCGAGGGCAGCCAGTTGCGCTGGCGTGCGCGGCGCGGCTGCAGCAGCGCCGGTTTGTCATCGGAATGGTCGGGTGGAGTCATGCGGTTTCCTGTGGCGTGTTGGCGTTGTCATTGGGAGAAACAGGTTCGGGGAGGGGCTCGCGTGATACCTCCGCGTTCGGATCGATCGCGCGTTCATCCCAGATCAGGCGCGGATCGAAGGCCAGCGAAGCCAGCATGGTCAGCACCACCACTGCGCCGAAGGCGGCGATGCCGATGCCGGCGTGGATGTTGGCAAAGCCGTGGATCTTGACCAGTCCGGTCAATACTGAGACCACGAAGACGTCCAGCATGGACCAGCGTCCAATGGCCTCGACCACGCGATACAGTTTGGCGCGCTGCAGACGGCGCCAGCGGCTGCGGCGGCGGGCCGAGAAAACCAGGATGCCCAAGGCCACCAGCTTGAACAGCGGCACCAGGAAGCTGGCCACGAATACCACCAGGGCCAGGCCCCATTCGCCGGAAGTCCAGAAATAGATGACGCCGGAAAGAATGGTGTCGCGCTGCTCGTCGAACAAGGTGCTGGTGACCATCACCGGCATCATGTTGGCCGGGATGTACATGATGCAGGCGGCAATCAGGAGCGCCCAGGTGCGGGTGAGGCTGTCGATCCTGCGCACGTGCAGCGGTGCATGGCACACGCCGCAGGCTTGATGGGGCTGCGCGCCTTCCCACACGGTGCCGCAGTGATGGCAGCCGATCACGCCCAGGGATGCGGCATCCTGTACGGGCAGGTCCTCATCCGGCTCCTGGGTGATGTCGGGCGTGTGCGATGCGGCCTGGCGGTTGAAGAGACTCATGCACCAGCCCCCTTGTCCCCGTATTGCTCGGCCTGCTGCTGTTCCCACAGGTGCCACAGATAGCGCGGATTGAAGGACACCACCACCGTCAGCAGCACCGTCAATCCACCGAAGGACCACAGCGCCGGACCGGGGATCACCTCGGCCATGTTGGACAGTTTGATGAGCGCCACCAGCACGCCCAGCATGAAGACTTCGATCATGCCCCAGGGGCGGGCCGCCTGCATCAGGCGCAGCAGCAGCACGAATCCGGGCGGTCGCCGCTCACGCGCGCCCGGCAGCAGGAGGTAGAGCAGCACACCCAGCTGGATCAGCGGGAACAGCAAGGTCGTCGCCAGCACCAGCAGCGCCACTTCCGACATGCCATCGCGGGTCAGGGCCACCACTGCACCAATCAACGTGGTCTGGCTGGACAAGCCCTGCAGCTCGATGGTGACGATGGGGAAGGTATTGGCGATCACGAACAGGATCAGCGCACCGATGGTCAGCGGCAGCAGGTGCTGCAGGCGGCGTCCGGTATCGCGCTCCAGCTCGGCGCCGCAGCGCAGGCAGCGGGCGATCTCGCGCTCGCCCAGCGCCATGCGCTGGTAGACGGCGTCGCATTCTTCGCAAACGATGAGGTCGGTGCGTTTTTGCATGGATGATGACGGTTGCTGGCGATGCGCTCCCGCAATGGCAGAAGCGTCGCCCTACTGTTGTTTGTTGTTCGTGGCCGGCGTGGGCGCTGGTGCCGGTGCGACAAGTGAGCCCGATAGAGAAGAAGGGCCACTGCAGCGCTTGTTTTGGAGCATTTTCACCCGGCAGCGTTCCATCCTCACAAGGAATTGATGCAGCAGCAATACAAATAAATGACCAGCCGGTTATTAATACAGAGATTCTAGCAACGAAATTATTCGAACGTGCTCTTCTTTTGCGCTTGTAAAAAAGATAGCCCTTGACAGAGGCGGACCCGATCTTCTACATTGCACGGATGACTTCCGCAGCAATCACCTCCATCCGCCACAACAGCGCCAGCGCCCTGCTAGCGTTGCTATCGGTGTCGCTACTACTAGCCTCGCGCTAAAATCCGTAGTTCTTGCCGTTTCCGCTGATTCCCCGCGATCCGGCAACCCTAAAAAATCTAGCAGTACCGGGCAGTACAACCAGGCAGTGACGCGCTATCCATGATGAGAGCCGACGTCGCCGCCCACCAGGCGAAGCATATGCATTCGATGATCCGCACAAACCGCAACCAGCGCACGCAGCCCTTGCAGGCCGGCCACGCGCTGCGGGAGATGCCGCCTCTGGCTCTATGAAGGGTTGCCTGGCCACGCGCTCGTGGCAGCCAGGCAACCCGATCCGCCACATCTGACGCACTGAAGCATTCCAGTACTTGAACTGAAGCATTCCACGCCATCCGGAAACCAAGAGGTCCATCATGATGTTAAGCAACCCCGCCGCCAAATACCGTCCCTTCCCTGCCATCGACCTGCCGGACCGCACCTGGCCCAGCAAGGTCATCGATACGCCGCCGATCTGGATGAGCACAGACCTGCGCGACGGCAACCAGGCCCTGATCGAACCGATGAACGCCGAGCGCAAGCTGCGCTTCTTCGAACTGCTGTTGAAGACCGGCCTGAAGGAAATCGAAGTCGGCTTCCCCTCCGCCTCGCAGACCGATTTCGATTTCGTGCGCAAGCTCATCGTCGAGAACCGCATTCCCGATGACGTCACCATCATCGTGCTGACCCAGTCGCGCGAAGAACTGATCCGCCGCACCGTCGAATCGCTGGAAGGCGCCAAGAAAGCCATCGTCCACCTGTACAACTCGGTGGCCCCGGCCTTCCGCAAGATCGTCTTCAACATGTCGCGCGAGGAGATCAAGAACATCGCCGTCACCGGCACCCGCCTGGTCAAGGAACTGACCGATGCGCGTCCGGGCACCGAATGGCGTTTTGAATACTCGCCGGAATCCTTCAGCACCACCGAACTGGATTTCTCCAAGGACATCTGCGATGCCGTCTGTGAAACCTGGGGCGCCACCCCGCAACGCAAGATCATCCTGAACCTGCCCTCCACCGTGGAGTGCGCCACCCCCAACGTCTACGCCGACCAGATCGAATGGATGTGCCGCAACCTGAAGCACCGCGACAGCGCCATCATCTCGGTACACCCGCACAATGACCGCGGCACCGCCGTGGCCTCGGCCGAGCTGGCCGTGATGGCCGGCGCCGACCGCGTCGAAGGCTGCCTGTTCGGCAATGGCGAGCGCACCGGCAACGTCGACCTGGTTACGCTGGCCCTGAACCTGTACACCCAGGGCGTGAACCCGGGCCTGGACTTCTCCGACATCGACGTGGTGCGCCAGGTGGTGGAAGAGTGCAACCAGATCCCGGTGCACCCGCGCCACCCGTATGTGGGCGACCTGGTCTTCACGGCCTTCTCCGGCTCGCACCAGGATGCGATCAAGAAGGGCTTCGCCAAGCAGCAGCCCGACGCCATCTGGGAAGTGCCTTACCTGCCGATCGACCCGGCCGACCTGGGCCGCAGCTACGATGCCGTCATCCGCGTCAACAGCCAGTCCGGCAAGGGCGGCATGGCCTACCTGCTGGAACAGGAATACGGCCTGGCCCTGCCGCGCCGCCTGCAGATCGAGTTCTCGCGCGCCATCCAGCGCGAGGCCGATGCCACCGGCAAGGAAATCGCTGCCTCCGACATCCACGCCATCTTCCAGCGTGAATACCTGGAGCGCGTCGAACCCTACGTCTATCGCGCGCACCGCATGTCGGAAGACACCGCCAAGGCCGAGTCCATCAACATCGAAGTCGACATCGTGCGCAATGGCCAGCCGGTCACCGTGCGCGGCAGCGGCAACGGTCCCATTGACGCCTTCGTGCATGCGCTGGGCCTGGACATCAAGCTGATGGACTTCCATGAACACGCCATCGGCGCCGGTGCCGACGCCAAGGCCGCCAGCTACATCGAGCTGCGCCTGAACGAAGCGCCGACCGGTTTCGGTGTCGGCATCGATGCCAACATCGTGACTGCCTCCTTCAAGGCCGTGCTGTCTGCCGTGAACCGCCAGATCGCCATCAGCGAGAGCGCCAACCAGGCTGGCTCCGCACAGGCCAAGGCTGCCTGAAACGGAATCCGGCTGGCGATCCCGGCCACTTTCTGAACGCGACGCCGCCCTACCGGGCGGCGTTGTTGCGTTTACCGCCTGCCGCCGCTGTCATTACAACAAGCTTTACCCTCCCCAGGTGATGTCAACACCACATCGAAGAGCGGCAATACCGATAGGCGCGGCCTTTCATTGTCGCCAGGCAAGTACGAAGAATTTACTTGCACCAAATGTTCCCATTTAACGTAACTGGCTTATTATTGATTTTCTGGTCGTCACACCAGATCAAGGCCGCGCGTCACGGCCCCAATACAAGCAAGCCGCAGCCAAATTTTTCGGGGGGAAAATCATGCGCTTCAACAACTTGAACATTTCTACACGCCTGGCCATCGGATTCCTGGCCCTGATCGTCGTCATCGCTGCCATCGTCACACTGAGCCTGGCCCGCCTGAGTGACATCAACACCGCACTGGATCTGGTGGTCAATGACCGCTACAAGAAAATCAACATCATCAATACCATATCCGGCAAGGTGGATGATGTCGCCATCTCGCTGCGCAACCAGTTGCTGATGACCGATGCGGTGCAGATTGCCAGTGAGCAGAAGATCATCGAAACCCTGTCGGCCGAAAATACCAAACTTTACGATCAACTGGGCAGCCTGATCGCCAACCCTGAAGCTCGCGCCAAGTTCGACAAGGTGACCGAAACCCGCAAGAGCTACTCGGCCCTGCGCAAGGAGATCGACCGGCTCGCCACCACCGGTGAAAAGGATGCCGCCATCAAGTTGATGCTGGAAAAAATGGTGCCGCTGCAGAAGATCTATTTCGCCCAGCTCGACGACCTCTCCGACATGCAGCAAAAGCTGATGGACAAGTCGGTCGCCGAAGCCGAGGCGACCTACCAGATCACACGCAACATCATGCTGGTGTCTGGCGTACTGGCTGCCTTGTTTGCCGCCTTCATCGCCTGGACCATCTCGCGCAGCATCACCCGCCCGCTGAGCCGCGCGGTCGAAGTAGCCGAGACCGTCGCAGCGGGCGATCTCACTGCGGTCATCGATGCGCATTCGACCGATGAAACCGGCCGCCTCCTGCAAGCGCTGGCGGCCATGAACCAGAAGCTCAAGGCCATCGTGCTGGAAGTGCGGCGCGGTACCGATTCCATGGTCACCGCCTCGACCCAGATCGCCACCGGCAACCTGGATTTGTCCTCGCGCACCGAGGAGCAGGCCAGCGCCCTGGAAGAAACCGCCTCCTCACTGGAACAGCTGACCTCCAGCGTCAAGCAGAACGCCGACCACACCCGCAAATCCAGCGAGCTGGCCGGCAATGCCACGCAGGTCGCCAACCAGGGTGGCGAGGCGGTCAAGCAGGTGGTACAGACCATGGGTGCCATCAATGATTCTTCGCGCAAGATCGTGGACATCATCTCGGTCATCGACGGCATCGCCTTCCAGACCAACATCCTGGCCTTGAACGCCGCCGTGGAAGCGGCGCGCGCCGGCGAACAGGGACGCGGCTTCGCCGTGGTGGCCTCCGAAGTGCGCGGCCTGGCGCAGCGCTCCGCGACCGCCGCCAAGGAAATCAAGGCGCTCATCAATGATTCCGTCGGCCAGGTCACGGCAGGTACCGAACTGGTCGCCCAGGCCGGCAGCACCATGGATGAGGTCGTGCAGAGCATCGAGCAGGTCAGCCACATCGTCGGCGAAATCTCGGCTGCCACGCGCGAGCAAAGCGACGGTATCGAACAGGTGAACCAGGCCATCATGCAGATGGACAACACCACTCAGCAAAACGCTGCATTGGTGGAAGAAGCCGCCGCCGCCGCCCAAGCCCTGCAGGATCAGGCACAGCGCCTGCTGGACCTGGTGAGCGTATTCCGTCTCGATGAGCTGGGCGCTGCGCCCTCGCCCGCACCTGTGATGCGTACTGCGCCCCTGCGCACCGCTGCAGCGGCGCCTGCATCCGCCCTGCCTGGCAAGCCGGCTGCGGCCAAGCCGCAGGCCGTGCGTGCTGCGGCTGCCACGCCGGCACCGCGTGCGCTGCCGGCTGCCACCAAGGAAGACAAATCGGAAGAGTGGGAGACCTTCTGAGCCCTTGCAGCCCAGGTTCGCTGACGGCCCTGCGCTGCAGGGCCGAAGCCAATCAGCCCTGGCGGGCCAGGCGAATGCCGCTGACCTGCCAGCGCGCCGTGGCGGGGAAGAAGTTCCGATAGGTCAGCCGCGCGTGGTTCAGCGGCGTGGCCGACGAGGATCCCCGCAACACGTACTGGTTGACCATAAATTTGCCGTTGTATTCACCTACCGCACCCGCTGCGGCCGCAAAGCCCGGGTACGGCGCATAGCTGCTGCTGGTCCACTGCCAGGCCACGCCAAAGAATTCACGTCCGCCGCCCTGCAGGCGAGCCGCGGCATGTTCCCATTCGGCCTCGGTCAACAGGCGTGCCCCGGCCCAGCGGGCGTAGGCATCGGCCTCGAAATACGAGAGGTGCACGGCGGCGCGATGCGGTTGCAATGGCTGCACACCGTACTCGGTGAATTCGTGCCACTTCCCCTCGGCGCCACGCCGCCAATACAGCGGATGCGACAGCCCCTCGCGCTTTTTCCACTCCCAGCCTTCAGAGAGCCACAGCCCGGCATCCTCGTAGCCGCCGGCCTCCACGAAGGCCAGGTATTCGGCATTGTTCACCAGCCGCGAAGCGCATTGGTAAGCCTCAACGAACTGGCGATGACGCGGCGTCTCGTTGTCGAAACAAAAGCCGCTGCCAGCATGGCCGATCTCGACCACGCCAGCCTCGATGCGATGCCACTGCAAATCCAGCTCAGCCGGGTCATCCAGCCGCAAGCTCATCGGCAGTGGCTGGTAGGCCGGCTGCAGCGGGTTCATCGACAGCAGGATCTTGATGTCGGTGAGCATCAGCTCCTGGTGCTGCTGCTCGTGTTGCATGCCCAATTCCAGCAGGGACAGGAAGCCGGCCAGTTGCGGGTGTTCGCTGCCGCTCTCTTCCGAGTCCACATGGGCATCCGCTTCCAGCGCATCAATGAGCAAGAGCATGCGCGCGTCGACTTGCTCGCGGTAAGCCAGCACCTCCTCCAGCGAAGGACGCGTGAGCAGGCCACGCTGCGGACGCGGGAATTTCTCGCCCACCCCTTCGTAATACGAATTGAAGAGCATGCGGAACTGCGGGTGGAATGGCGTGAAACCGCTCTGGAAGCGTTCCAGCAAAAAGGTTTCGAAGAACCAGGTGGTATGCGCCAGGTGCCACTTGATGGGGCTGGCATCGGGCATGGCCTGCACACAGCAATCCTCGGCCGAAAGCGGTTCGGCGATGAGCAGCGACTGCCGGCGCAGGCGCCGGTAGCGGCCACCCAGGCGCTCGCGCGGACGGTGGTTGACCTGCTGGACGGCCGCATCGATGACGGCATCGATGGTGGCTGCGGTCGCCGCGGCTACCACCGCCATGTGGCCGCCGGGCTGGTCTTCATCCTGTGCGGTGTCGGGGGCGTGGGTGATGACGGAAGGCATCCGGTCTCCTGCAAAAATCAGTGAATCGGTATCGCGCACGGGCCATCTGGCAGCGGCACTCAGCGCGCTTGCGCATGACAGACCGCAAACCAGCGCCGCTGGTCGAACCACATGCGGCAGTTGCCAAACCCGGCTTGCTCCAGCAAACCGAGAATGTCCTGCTCGGTGAATTTGTGGCTGTATTCGGTATGGATGCGCTCGCCCTGATGGAAGGTACGACGCCCGTCCGGCCAGCGCACGATCAGGTCGCGCCGTGCTTCCAGATACATCTCGATGCGTTGCTGGCGGGCGTTGTAGAAGGAGACGTGGCGCCAGTCGCGGGCGTTGAAGTCGGCGCCGGTCAAGGCGTTGACGTGGTTGAGCACGTTCAGGTTGAAGGAGGCGGTCACGCCGATGGCGTCGTCATAGGCAGCCTCCAGCACGCGCGCATCCTTGACCAGGTCCAGGCCGATCAGGATGCCGCCGTCGCCCTTTCCGGGCGGCAAGGCAGCACGCACGCGGCGCAGGAAAGCCAGCGCCTGTTGAGGGTCGAAGTTGCCCAGGGAAGAGCCGGGATAGAAGAACAAGCGGCGCTGCCCATCCACCGCTGCGGGCAGTTCCAGCGTGGCCGAGAAATCCATGGCCAGCGGCAGCATGGGCAGTTGCGGGAAGCGCTCCTGCAAACCGGCCACCGACTGATGCAGGAAATCGGTGGAGATATCCACCGGCACATACTGGCGCGGCTGCAAGGCCTCGAACAGCGAGGCCGCCTTGGCACAGTTGCCCGCGCCCAGGTCGATGAGCGTACAGCCCTGGCCCACGGAGGCGGCAATGGCCTGCTGGTGCGAGGCATAGATCGCGGCTTCGGTGCGGGTGGGGTAATACTCGGGCAAGGCGCAGATGGCCTCGAAGAGCTTGCTGCCCAGCGGATCGTAGAAGTACTTGGGAGAGATGACTGCCTCGCGGGCGGCGAGCCCGGCCAGTAGTTCGGCGTGCGGCGCACGCTGGTCTGGCGCGTCCTCCCAGCGGGAGGGGATCAGTGCGGGTTGGGCCAAGCGATTCTCCTTGCCTGTGATGGGGTTGGGATGATGCTGATGCCTGCTGCTGCCTGCTGCTGCGCTGCTCCGGTCGAGCTGACGGGCTCAAGTCCGCATACTGTAGCAGGGGGATGCAGGCAAGCAATGGCTGACGAACAACATTGCCGGGGTGTGCAAACTGCGCGATCTCTGCGCGATCTCTGCGCGGACTGTCTATACTTATGCCTCTTCCGACTAAGGCAGCCGCCCGGTGGTTCAACGCAGCAACAAGATTTTCCCTGCACTGCAGATCCACTGGCCGTGTGGCAACATGCACGGCGCGCTTTATCTGGCCGTCTCAACTGCTCATCCATGTCCATGTCATCCACGACTCCTCCTCGCATTGCCTCCCCTGCTGCTGGCGTGACACCCGCCGCTGATTCGCCCACCGCCCGCAAATCGGCCCTGGCGGCGCTGCGCGGACTGGCCCCCTTTCTCGCCCCCTACAAGAAGCAATTCCTGCTGGCCGGCCTGGCGCTGATTGTGGCGGCCGGTGCCACGCTGGCCGTGCCCTATGCCTTCAAGCAGATGATCGACCTCGGCTTTGGCGCCGCCGGCAGCAAGAGCGCCACGCACATCAACCTGTATTTCGTGGCGCTGTTCGGCGTAGCCTGCGTGCTGGGAGTGGCCACGGCGGCGCGCTTCTACATGGTCTCCTGGCTAGGTGAACGCGTCACGGCCGACCTGCGCAGCGCAGTCTATGCCCACGTGGTAACACAGAGTCCCGAATTCTTCGAGACCACCAAGACCGGCGAAGTCCTTTCGCGCCTGACCACCGACACCACGCTCATCCAGACCCTGGTGGGCACCAGCATTTCGATGGCGCTGCGCAATGCCCTGCTGTTCCTGGGTGGCATGAGCATGCTCTTCATCACCAGTGCCAAGCTGACCTCCATCATCATCGTCATGCTGGGGGCCGTGGTGCTGCCCATCGTGTTCTATGGCCGCCGCGTGCGCAAGCTCTCGCGCGCCTCGCAAGACCGGGTGGCCGATGCCGCCGCCATGGCCGGTGAAATCCTCAACGCCATGCCGACGGTGCAAGCCTTCACCCATGAAGAGATCGAGGCGCGCCGCTTCGGCGACTCGGTCGAGCGCGCCTTCCAGACCGCCATGGACCGCATCCGCGCACGTTCTCTGCTGACGGTGGTGGCGATCCTGCTGGTGTTCGGCGCTATCGTCTTCGTGCTGTGGCTGGGTGCGCATGCGGTCATGCAAGGCAGCATGAGCGGCGGCGAGCTGGGCCAGTTCATCCTTTACGCATCCCTCGTGGCAGGTTCGCTGGGTGCCTTGTCGGAAGTGATGGGCGATACGCAACGTGCTGCGGGTGCGACCGAACGCCTGCTCGACCTGCTGGCGGCGCAGTCGCCGGTGCAGTCCGTGCTGCTGCCGGAAAAATTGCCGCCGCGCACCGCCAATGGCGCCGCGCTGCAGATCGAGGGGCTGGACTTCCACTATCCCTCGCGCCCCGGCAGCGCATCGCTGTCGGGGTTTTCGCTGGACGTGCACGCGGGAGAAACGGTGGCCGTGGTCGGTCCTTCAGGCGCCGGCAAGACCACGCTGTTCCAGCTGCTGCTGCGCTTTTACGACCCGCAGCAGGGCAGCATCCGGCTCGATGGCGTGGACATCCGCTACCTGACCCTGCAGGACCTGCGCAATGCGATCGGCATCGTGCCGCAGGACACCGTGATCTTCTCGGCCAATGCCATGGAAAATATCCGCTTCGGCCGGCCCGGTGCCAGCGACGCCGAAGTGATCGCCGCCGCCCAGATGGCCGCCGCCCATGAATTCATCGAACGCCTGCCCGACGGCTACCAGTGCTTCCTCGGTGAACGCGGCGTGCGCCTCTCCGGCGGCCAGCGCCAGCGCATCGCCATTGCCCGCGCCCTGCTGAAGAACCCGCCGCTGCTGTTGCTGGACGAGGCCACCAGCGCGCTGGATGCCGAATCCGAACGGCTGGTGCAAAGCGCCCTGGAAGCCGCCATGGTCGGCCGCACCACGCTGGTCATCGCGCACCGGCTGGCCACCGTGCAGCGGGCCGACCGCATCATCGTGCTGGAACACGGGCGCATCGTCGAGACCGGCACCCACGCCGAACTGGTGGCGCGCGACGGCCTCTACGCCAGCCTGGCGGCGCTGCAGTTCGAGACGCAATAAGAGAGCACAGCGGGAGTCGCCGACGCGTTTTCCGGAAATCCCCTAGACTGCGCATCTCGGCATCTTCCCGATGCCACGACATGACAGGAGTTCTTGCATGAGCAGTCAATTGTTTTCGCCCCTGACCCTGCGCGGGGTCACCTTGCCCAACCGCATCGCCGTCTCGCCGATGTGCCAGTACTCGGCCGAGGACGGTTTCGTCAACGACTGGCACCTGGTGCACCTGGGCAGCCGCGCTGTGGGCGGTGCCGGCCTGGTCATCATGGAGGCCACGGCAGTGGTCCCGGAAGGCCGCATCACCAGCGCCGACCTGGGCATCTGGAAGGATGAGCACATCGCGCCCCTGCGCCGCATCACCCGTTTCATCGAACAACAGGGCGCGGTGCCGGGCGTGCAGCTGGCGCATGCCGGCCGCAAGGCCAGCGCCCTGCGCCCCTGGGATGGCCCGGCCGGCAGCGTGCCGGTGGCCGAGGGCGGCTGGCTGCCGCAGGCGCCGTCGGCCCTGCCCTTCGACACCACCTATACCGAACCGCACGCCTTGACGGTGGCCGAGATCGCCGCGCTGGTACAGGCCTTTGCCGCGGCCGCGCAGCGCGCCCTGGCGGCCGGCTTCAAGGTGATCGAACTGCACGGTGCGCACGGCTACCTGGGCCACCAGTTCCTCTCGCCGCTGAGCAACCAGCGCACCGACCACTATGGCGGCAGCTTCGAGAACCGCATCCGCTTCCTGCTGGAAACGGTGCAAGCCACCCGCGCCGTCTGGCCGGCCGAGCTGCCGCTGCTGGTGCGCCTGTCGGCCACCGACTGGACCGAAGGCGGCTGGAACGCCGATGACACGGTCGCCCTCTCGGCGCGCCTGCGCGACCTGGGGGTGGACCTGGTGGATGTCTCCACGGGCGGCAACCTGCCCTCAGCGCCCATCCCCGTCGGCCCCGGCTACCAGACCGGCTTTGCAGCCCGTGTGAAAAACGAGACCGGCATCGCCACCGGCACGGTCGGCATGATTACCGAAGCCATCCAGGCCGAGCACGTGCTGCGCACCGGCCAGGCCGACCTGGTACTGCTGGCGCGCGAACTGCTGCGCGATCCCTATTGGCCGCTGCATGCCGCCCAGCAATTGCGCGAAGACGTGGCGTGGCCGCCGCAATACGTGCGGGCCGCCTCCAGCAAGACACCGTTGCGGCCGGATGTGCAATACGGCGGCAAGCAGGACTGAGCCGCTCCCGCCAGCCTCGCAAAAGAAAAATGCCGGTCAGCTCTGCGCTGACCGGCATTTTTTATCGCCTTGACGTCGGTGGAGCAATCAGCCCGGACGGCGCTTGTGACGGAAGTACTCGATGATGCCCGGCAGGATGGACAGGATCACGATGGCCACGATCAACAGGCTCAGGTTCTTCTTGACGATGGGCAGGTTGCCGAAGAAGTAGCCGGCATAGCCGAAGCTGGCCACCCAGGCGATGCCGCCGATGACGTTGTAGAGGAAGAAGCGCTGGTAGGTCATCGCGCCCACGCCCGCCACGAAGGGCGCGAAGGTGCGCACGATGGGGGCGAAGCGGGCAATGATGATGGCCTTGCCGCCATGCTTCTCGAAGAAGGCATGGGTCTTCTCCAGGTATTCCTTCTTGAAGATGCGCGAGTTCGGCTTGTCGAACACCTTGATGCCCAGCATCTTGCCGATCTGGTAGTTGGTGCTGTCGCCCAGGATGGCGGCCACGATCAGGGTCAGCAGCATGAGGTGGATGTCGTAGGCGCCGGTGGCGGCCAGTGCGCCGGTGACGAAGAGCAGCGAATCGCCCGGCAGGATGGGGGTGACCACCAGGCCGGTTTCGCAGAAGATGATCAGGAACAGGATCAGGAACAGCCAGGGTCCATAGGAAACGGCCAGTTCGGCCAGGTGACGGTCGATATGGACGATGAAATCGACCAGGAACAGAAGGATATCCATAAGCCTGTGAGAAAGTGGAAGGTGGCGGAAAGTGGGCATTGTACCAACAGCCCGCCGCACTCCCGCGAAAATTGATGCAGTGCCGCAGGGGCGCCCTCACCGCCTGTTCGTCCCCGGCATTGATGAAAGTTTTTCTCTGCGGCGCAATCTGTTCATCCTGCGCGCGCCCAGCCCTCATCGCCGCAGCGCGCCAGCCCCTTGCCACGGGCTCCGGCGGCGCGGTCGGCTGATTTACCGCTCTGCCACTGGTCAGGATGCTGTCGTTGACGCTCCGGCCGGGCTCTACTACAGTCGTCCGCAACCCACCGCCCCACCACGACAAGACCGGCCTGCGCCGGCATCCGGGCCGGACAACCCCCTCAGGAGACAAGCCGCATGGAACTCAATCTGCAGGACCAGAAAGTGATCGTCACCGCCGGTGCCCAGGGCATCGGCCTCGCAATTACCGAAACATTCATCAAAGCAGGCGCACAAGTGCATGTCTGCGACATCAATGAGGCTTTCCTGGCCGATGCCCGTGCCCGTCTGGCAGGCGCGGCGGTGAGTTTCAGCCGCACTGACGTGGCCAGACCCGAGGAGGTCGATGCCATGTTTGCCGACCTGGCCTCGCGCTGGGATGGACGGCTGGACGTGCTGGTCAACAATGCCGGCATCGCCGGGCCGACCCTGCCGGTGGAAGAGATCGCCCCGGCCGACTGGGACCAGACCATCGCCATCAACCTGACCGGTCCCTTCCTCTGCACCCGGCGCGCGGTGCCGATGCTCAAGCAAAACGGCGGCGGCGCCATCATCAACATCTCTTCGGTGGCCGGCCGGCTCGGCTTTGCACTGCGCACGCCCTATTCGGCCTCCAAGTATGGCGTCATCGGCCTGACCGAGACCTGGGCCATCGAACTGGGGCCGTCCAACATCCGCGTCAATGCCGTCCTGCCTGGCATCGTCGAAGGACCGCGCCAGGAGCGCATCGTGGCGGCCAAGGCGGCGGCCTATGGCATCGAACATGAAGAAATGCGCGCACGGCTGCTCTCCAAGGTCTCGCTGCGGCGCATGGTCAGCGCCCAGGATATCGCCAACCAGATCCTCTTCCTCTGCTCGCCCGCCGGCGCGGCCATCAGCGGCCAGAGCCTGTCGGTGTGCGGCAACGTGGAAACGCTGGCCTGAGCCGGCGCGACTGCCTTTTTCCTTTTTCTTCATCTTCTCCAGGAGCTAGCCCCATGGCCCAGCCTCGCAAAGTCATCATCACCTGCGCCATCACCGGCGCCATTCATACGCCCTCGATGTCGCCCTACCTGCCGGTCACGCCCGAACAGATCCGCGATGAAGCCCTGGCTGCGGCCGACGCCGGCGCAGCCATCGTGCACCTGCATGCGCGCGATCCGCAGAATGGCAAACCGACGCAGGATCCGGAGGAGTTCCGCAAATTCCTGCCGCAGATCAAGGCCGCTTCCAACGTGGTCATCAACCTCACCACGGGCGGCGCGCCCACCATGGGGGTGGAAGAGCGGCTGCAACCGGCCTTGCAGTTGAAGCCGGAAGTGGCCTCCCTGAACATGGGCTCGATGAACTTCGGCCTGTATGAAATGCTGAATCGCTTCAAGGAGTTCAAATACGACTGGGAACAGCCGTACCTGGCAGGCTCAGACGACCGCATCTTCCGCAATACCTTCAAGGACATTGCCTACATCCTTGAATCCTGCAGCGCCAACCAGACCCGCTTCGAGATCGAGTGCTATGACATCGGCCATCTCTACACGGCCGCGCACTTCATCGACCGTGGACTGATCAAGCCGCCCTTCCTGATCCAGTCGGTCTTCGGACTGCGGGGCGGCATCGGCAATGATGTCGAAGACGTCATGCACATGAAGCGCACCGCCGACCGCCTCTTTGGCGATGCCTACTTCTGGTCGGTGCTGGGTGCCGGGCGCGGCCAGATCCCGATTGCCACCATGGCCGCGGCCATGGGCGGGCATACCCGCGTGGGACTGGAAGATTCGCTCTGGGATGGGCCCGGCCAGTTGGCCAAGAGCAATGCCGACCAGGTGCGCCGTATCCGTACGGTGATCGAGGCGCTGTCCTTGCAAGTGGCCACGCCCGATGAAGCGCGCGCAATGCTGCAGCTCAAGGGCGGGCAGAACGTAGGATTCTGAGGCCGGCGCGCCCCCGTAGATGACACCGGAGCGGGTGACCGCCTCCGGTGTTTTGCTTCATATTGCTGCGATGACAAGCTGTTGTGGCGACAGATGTTCGGGCCGTCGATAGGCTACAATCCCCCATCCTTCGGCCTCCCGGCCAGCCTCCCGAAACATTGCAATGAAACAATATCAAGACCTCATCCAGGACGTGCTCGCCAACGGTTCCTGGCAAGACAACCGCACCGGCATCCGCACCCTGAGCATTCCCGGGGCCATGATGCGCTTCGACCTGCAGAAGGGTTTTCCGGCAGTGACCACCAAGCGCCTGGCCTTCAAGTCGGTGGTGGGTGAACTGTGCGGCTTCCTGCGCGCCACCCGCAGCGCGGCCGATTTCCGCGCGCTGGGCTGCAAGGTCTGGGACCAGAACGCCAACGAAAACGCCGACTGGCTGGCCAATCCTTTCCGCACCGGTACCGATGACCTGGGCCCGGTGTATGGCGTGCAGTGGCGCGAATGGCCGGCCTACAAGCTGATCGACGCCGCGCACACCGCACAGATCGACGCGGCCCGTGCCAAGGGCTTTGCCATCGTCTCCTCGCTGCAGGACAACGGTGTGGAAAAAGTCCTGCTCTACAAGGCCGTGGACCAGCTGCGCGAGTGCCTGGACATCATCGTCAAGAATCCCGGCAGCCGCCGCATCCTGTTCCACGGCTGGAACTGCGCGGTGCTGGATGAAATCGCCCTGCCCGCCTGCCATCTGCTGTATCAGTTCCTGCCCAACCAGAGCACCGGCGAGATCTCGCTCTGCCTGTACGTGCGCAGCAACGACATCGGCCTGGGCACGCCCTTCAACCTGGCCGAGGGTGCGGCGCTGCTGCACCTGGTGGCGCGCCTGACCGGCTACAAGCCGCGCTGGTTCAGCTACTTCGTGGGCGATGCGCACATCTACGAAAACCATATCGACATGGTCAAGGAACAGTTGACACGCGAGCCCTACCCGCTGCCGCAACTGGCCATCGCCGAGCGCGTACCGGAATTCGCCAAGACCGGGGAGTACGCCCCGCAATGGCTGGAACTGGTCGAGCCGACCGACTTCTCGCTGGTCAACTACCAGCACCACGCCCCGCTGACCGCGCCCATGGCGGTCTGATCCACCTCGGCAAGCCGGCGCCAGACGAGCGCCGGCTTGCACTTCGGGAGTTCGCATGTCCAACGCGCTGCTGCAACGACTGGGCCTGGCCCATCCCATCATCCAGGCCCCCATGGCGGGCAGTTCCACCGTGACCATGGCCGCTGCGGCCTCCAATGCGGGCGCACTGGGCTCACTGGCACTGGGTGCCTCGTCAGTCGCACAGGCGCGCGAAGCCCTGGCGCAATTGCATGCCCTGACCGACAAAGCCTTCAACGTCAATTTCTTCTGCCACCAGCCGGCCGTGCTGGATGCTGCCCGCGATGCGGCCTGGATCAGCCACCTGCAAGGCCATCTGGATGAATTCGGCGGCAGCATCAGCCTGCCCCTCAAAGAGATCTACCAGAGCTTCATCGTCGATACCGGGATGCAGCAACTGCTGCTGGAACAGCCCCCGGCTGTGGTGAGTTTCCACTTCGGATTGCCGGATGCGGCCGTGATCCAGTCACTGAAAAACGCCGGTGTGTTCCTGATGGCCACCGCCACCAACCTGGACGAAGCGCGCCAGATCGAAGCAGCCGGGCTGGATGCCATCGTGGCGCAGGGCATCGAAGCCGGCGGCCATCGCGGCATCTTCGATGAACACAAGGATGAGGAAATCGGCACCTTCGCCCTGGTGCGTTTGCTGGCCACACAGTGCTGGCTGCCGGTGATCGCGGCCGGCGGCATCATGGATGGCGCCGGCATCGCGGCCGCCCTGCGGCTGGGCGCGCAGGCGGTGCAAATGGGCACGGCCTTCCTGCTCACGCGCGAATCGGGCGCCAACGCCGCTTACAGAAATCTGCTCAAAAGTTCACGTGCCCAACACACCCGCGTGACCGCCGCCATCTCCGGCCGCCGCGCACGGGGCATCGTCAACCGCTTCATGGAAGAAATCGACACATCGGCTGCAGCCCCCATTCCTGCGTACCCCGCCGCCTACGACGCCGGCAAGCAGTTGCACGCCATGGCGACCGCCAAGGAGGTGCATGAGTTCGGCGCGCACTGGGCCGGCCAGGGTGCGGCGCTCATCCGGGATGGCTATACGGTAGGGGAGCTGGTGCACCTGCTGGTGCAGGAGTGGCAGGCGCAGGCCTGAGCCTGCACCCTGCACCCTGCATTCAGGAGATTCAGGAGATTCAGGAGACCGTGTCGGTACTGGTGCCGGTATCGCCCGGCACCTGCTTGTCTTGCCAGCCGCCGCCCAGAGCCTTGTAGAGAGAGACAGTCGCCTGCAGGCGCTGCAGCTTGATCTGGCCCAGCTGGTTCTGGGCTTCCGACAAGGTGCGCTGGGTATCGAGCACTACCAGCAGATCCTCGGCGCCGGCACGATAGCGGATCTCGGCCAGCTCGAAGGCGAAGCGCGCCTGGTCCACCTCATTGACCTTGAGGCGATAGCGCTCTTCCAGGCTGCGGATGGCGCCCAGCGCCTTTTCCACTTCCGACAGCGAGGTAATGACACGCTGGCGGTATACCTGCACCAGTTCCTCCTTCTGTGCCTCAGCTAGCGCCTGCTGGTTGCGCAGGGTGCCGCCGTCGAAGATGGGCGCAATCAGGCTGGTGCCAATATTGGCAAACAGGTTGGGACCATTGAACAGCGACAGCAAGGCATTGCTCTGGGCACCGGTGGAGCCGGTCAGCGAAATGCTCGGGAAGAGCGAAGCCCGCGCCACGGCCACGTTGGCATTGGCGGCCGCAAGATTGGCCTCGGCACGGCGGATATCCGGGCGGCGGGTCAGCAGTTCGGAAGGCAGGCCGGCCGAAATGCGCGGCATCTGGATCCTGGCCAGGCCCTTCTCCTCGACCTTGAAATTCTGCGGCGGACGGCCCAGCAGGATGGCCAGCGCGGTCTGCGCATCCTGCTCCTGCTGCTGCAGGTCGGGGATCAGCTGGCGCTGGTTGGCCAGGGCCGAACGCTGGCGCGCCAGGTCCAGCGGCGAGGCCGAACCGGCGCGGCTTTGCGCCTCCACCAGGCGCAACACGCGCTCGGCATTGTTGACGTTCTGGCGCGCGATTTCCAGCCGGTCGCGCAGCGACAGCACCTGCAGATAGGTGGAGACGATGCCGCTGGTGACCGTCAGGGCCACGGTCTCGCGGTCGTAGCGATTGGCGCGCAGGGTTGCTTCAGCCGCTTCCACGCCCGCGCGGTTCTTGCCCCAGAAATCGATTTCGTAGCTCACCTGCAGGCTGGCATTGGCGCTGTTGGTGGGCGTGCCCCCGGAGATGGGCATCTCGCGGTTGGCGCCGACGTTCAGGCCCACATTGGGCAACAGGGGCGCACCGGCGATGCGGGCCTGTGCCTCGGCCTGCTTGATGCGCGAGAAGGCGGCGGCGATTTCGTAATTGTTGTGCTGGCCTTCCTGCACCAGGGTCGACAATTCGCTGCTGTCGAACTGCTTCCACCAGTCCGTATCCGGCCAGAGCTGCTCGGCGTGCGCCACGTCGGCGGAGGCACCGCCATTCCACTTGTCCGGCACCTGCATTTCTAGGATGGGGTCGGGCTGCGCTTCGCGGGTCACGCAGCCGCCCACGGCCACGGCCAGCGCGACCGCCATCGCCACGCGCGCCAGGCGAAGCGATGGAGAAGATTTCAGCAGCAGTGAACTACGCAGTGTCATGGCCTTGAACGTCGACAGACGGAAACGAAGAAAAACGGTTTGCTACTACTTGGCAGCGGCAGCGGGCGCCGGTGGATTGGCCGGCAGCAGCACCTGCTCGCCTTCCTTGAGACCCGACAGCACCTGGGCACGTTCGCCATCGCGAATGCCGATCTTGATCTTGCGGCTCTCCAGCGTGCCATCAGCCAGCACCACCTTGACGGCCTGGGTGCCATCCATGCCGGGCTTGGTCACCAGCGAGCGCGGAATGGTCGGTACGTGTTCGGCCCGCGCCAGCACGAAATACACGTCGGCACTCATGCCGCTCATCAGTTCGCGGCTGGGATTGGCCACATCGAAGAGCACGGTGTAATACGCCTTCTTGCCCTGGCGGCCGGAGTCGTCGGTCGGCAGCAGCATGATCTGGCGCAGCTTGCCGCTCCAGCGCTTGCCGGGATAACCGGGGGTGGTGAAATACGCGGTCATGCCCTTTTGCAGGCGTGTCACATCCTCTTCCGATACCGGCACCTGCACCGTCATGCGCGAGAGATCGGCGATGCGCATGAGCACTTCCTGGTTGGCGCTGACCATCTGGCCGGGGCGCGCGTTGAGGGTGACGATGGTGCCGCTGACCGGGGCCTCGATGCGGGTCTGCTTCTGCACGGCCTCATCTTCACGAATGGCCGCTTCGGTCTGCTGGATCTGGGCGTTGGTGGCGTCCACGCGGGAGGCCGCCGCATACATGTTCATGCGGCTGGATTCGTAGGATTCTTCGCGGGTGGCGTTCTCGGCCTTCAACTGGGTCTGGCGCTGGAACTGCAGTTGCGCAAAGTCCAGCTGCGCATTCTGCCCGGCCAGCTCGGCCTTCAGGCGCGCCAGCGTGGCGCGGTTGCTTTCGATACGGCTGTTCTGCACGGCCGGCGCGACGGTGGCCAGCAGGCGTCCGGCCTTGACCGCCTCGCCGATCACCACTTCCACGTCCGAGATCTGCCCGGCCACCTTGGAACCCACATCCACATAATCCTGGGCCACCACATTGCCGGTGGCGTTGACCACCTGCTCCAGGTCGGCACGTTCGACGGCCACCGTCTCCAGCTTCACCGGAATCGGCTTGGGCGGCGCCGGTGGCGGCGACTGCCGTGCATAGAGCGCATAGCCGCCGCCCAGCAGCAGCACCAGCGCGACGAGGCTCCACCAGGCTTTCTGCCGGGCAGGCGCATGGGTGGTCGGGACAGTGTGCGGAAGATGGTCGTGCGGCTCGGTCATGTCACTGGCGGCAAGCGTTCATTCAGGTTCAACACAGCGTGATGATCCCTGCAAAAGATGACGGCCGAATGTCTTCGGCCGTCCCCTGTTCCGGTCGTGGCCCGCCCCCTCAGGCGGCCACTGCCGGTGATGCGATGGCGATGGCGGGCGCCGGTAGCTGGCGGGCGGCATGCCAGTCCGGATGGACTTCGGCCGCACCGCTCCAGACCGCCTGGTGCAGTCGCGACAGCAGGCCCGGTTCTTCCAGGATGCTGTTCTTCTGCTTGTCGTTGAGCGCGTCCGGTCCATCCTTGAGCGCGGTGCGCACCAGCTTCTCGCGCAGGTGCTGCGTCAGTTGCGGTACCTGCGGGTGGGCATGCGCGGTCGCGCAGATCAGCGCATTGATGGACGGATCGACCACGGCCTCGACGAAGCCCGGCAGCGGCGGCGTCTCTTCATGATGGCGCACGGTTTCGCGCAGCTCGAACGGTGGCGTGGTCTCTTCGGGGATCTTGAACAGACCCGCACGGCGGAAGCCACGGCCATACGTCACGCGCGAGGACAGCACCGACACCGGCACCGACACGGCCAGCGAACCGGCAATCGGGATGAGCCAATAAATGAAGGACGGATTGAGCCAATACACCAGCGCGCCCCAGGCCACGCCCAGCACCGAATGCCAGCCATGGCGGCGTACCGCCTCGCCCCAGCCGGTTTCATTGTCGGCACGCGGCGGCGACTTCCAGCCGGCGTTCCAGCCGAGGAAGGCCCCCAGCACGAAGCGGGTATGGAACAGCATGCGTACCGGGGCCAGCGCCATCGAGAACAGCAGCTCGATCACCATGCTCACGAACAGCGCCAGCGCACCGCCAAAGCCGCGCGCGCCCTTCACCGCAAACAGCAGCACGGCCAGGATCTTGGGCAGGAACAGGATGGTGGCGGTGGCCGAGACCAGCGCCAGTGCCTTCTCCGGATGCCATTCCGGCCAGATCGGGAAGAGCTGGCGCGGCGCCGTGAAATACTGCGGATCGATCAGCGTATGCGCCGCCAGCAGCACCGTGGAGAGGATCAGGAACAGCCCCCACAGCGGTGCCGACACATAAGCCATCACCCCGGTGACGAACACGGCGCGATGCACCGCGTGCATGCCGCGCGCCAGGAACAGGCGGAAGTTCATCAGGTTGCCCTGGCACCAGCGGCGATCGCGGCTCAATTCATCGAGCAGGTTGGGCGGCATTTCTTCATAGCTGCCATCCAGGTCATAGGCAATCCACACCGACCAGCCGGCACGGCGCATCAGCGAGGCTTCCACGAAGTCGTGCGACATGATCGGACCGGACAGGTTACCCTTGCCCGGCAGCGGCGCCAGCGCGCAATACTTCATGAAGGGCTGCAGGCGGATGATGGCGTTGTGGCCCCAGAAGTGCGACTCGCCCAGTTGCCAGTAGTGCAGGCCGGCCGTGAACAGCGGGCCATACACGCGGGTCGAGAATTGCTGGATGCGCGCATACAGCGTATCGCGCCCGGCTGCGCGCGGAGCGGTCTGGATGATGCCGGCGCCCGGATGGGCTTCCATCAGGCGGGTCAGCTTGGTGAGGCATTCGCCGGTCATGACGCTGTCGGCGTCCAGCACCACCATGTAGCGGTAGTCGGCGCCCCAGCGGCGGCAGAAGTCATCCAGGTTGCCGCTCTTGCGCTTGACGCGGCGACGGCGGTGACGATAGAAGATGCGTCCGAAGCCGCCGGTCTCACGGCACAGGCGGTCCCATGCGGCAACTTCGGCGGCGCAGATGTCGGCTTCGCCGCTGTCGCTGAGAATGAAGAAGTCGAAGTGCTGAATCTGCCCGGTGCGCTCCAGCGACTCGTAAGTCGCGCGCAGGCCGGCATAGACGCGTGCCACATCTTCATTGCAGATCGGCATGACGATGGCCGTGCGGGCCTCCGGTGCGATCTCGGTGTTGCCGGCCTTCTCGTGCGAGATGAGGTACTTGTCGTCACCGCGCATGAGGAGCAGGAAGCCGGTCATGGCCGTCCAGAACCCGGCCGAGACCCACAGGAACAGCAGCCCGAAGAGGAACAGCACCACCATCTCCAGCGGCTTGGTGCCGTGATACGGCAGCACGTCGCTCATGAAATAGGTGGCCATCGAGGTCTGCAGCGCCATCAGCACCAAGAGCGTAATACGGCGGATGTTGCCCGTATGCTGCCAGTGGCCCTTGGGATCGGGGGCCTCGGACTGGTCCAGGTGATCTTCGATGTAGCGCGGTTCGTCATCCACCGGCGGTTCGGCTTCGGCCACCTTGGCGCGGCCCTTGCGGGCGCGGCGCCAGCGGCTGGGACGGCGTTCCAGGCGGCGGTTTTCTTCTTCCACCCAGCGCGAGAACGGATTGAGCTCGCCCCACGGGCGCGGCACCATCGATTTGCGATGCATGGGCGGGCCGACCGGAATGCGCGGCTGGCCGCGTTCTTCACCGATGGGCGGAACGGGCGCACCCTGCACCACCTGTGCCGCTTGCACGGCAGGGACGGCAGCCGGTTGCGCGGCGGGATACATGAGACGCAGGCGGGCATCGACCGAGGCTTGCGCTGCGGCCGGCACCAGGCTGGCATCGCGCCCGGAGGCCTCAGCCAGCACGCGGTGCAGGTCGGCTACCGGATCGCCGGAGCCGATTGCACCCGCGCGCGCGGCCAGGTCCTGGCGTTGCTCAGGCGACAGCGGCAGACGCGCGAGGTAATCCTCCAGCGTCTGCGAGGCTGCCGAAGTCTGCCTTAGTTGGGGGGTAATATGTAGCTCCACGTTTCAGACAAGGTTGTGCCGCCGTTGCCATTGCGCAGGAAACCGCGCAGCTCGACGGGCTTGTTTTCTTCCAGGCGGCGCAGCTTGACTTCCACGCGCCAGCCGCCGGTCATTTCATTCTTGCGGGTGGTGACGCTGGCCAGCTTGCCATTGGCATCGGCCTCGACCACGCCTTCCACGCGCGCATTGGCGGGCAGCTTCTTGAGGGCGCCGCCATCGAAATCGATTGCCAGCTGCTGCACCTCATCAGGCTTGCCGTCCTGCTTGGGGCGATAGCCGTGGCCGAACAGGGTCTGCGTGACGAAGGCCAGCGGCGGACGCTTCTCGTTGTCCTTCTGCCAGGACAGGCGGTATTCCACGTTCAGCGGCTGACCCGGCTTGGGCAGCGTGTTGGGAATCCAGTAGGCCACGATGTTGTCGTTGGTCTCGTCGGGCGTGGGGATCTGCACCAGCTCCACGCGGCCCGAACCCCACTTGCCCTTGGGCTCGACCCAGGCGCTGGGGCGCGACTGGTAGTTGTAGTCCAGGTCTTCGTAGTGCGAGAAATTGCGGTCGCGCTGCATCAGGCCGAAGCCCTGCGGGTTATCAAAGGAGAACGAAGTCACCAACAGGCGCTTGGGGTTCACCAGCGGACGCCACAGCCATTCGCCGGTGCCCGACTGCATCGACAGGCCATCCGAGTCATGCACTTCCGGACGGAAGTCGTCGGCCGGACCTGGCTGGTTCTCGCCGAAGAGGAACATGCTGGTCAGCGGAGCGATGCCCAGCTTGGTGACATTGCTGCGCAGGTAGAGCTGGGCCTTGACGTCCATGGCGGTATCCACGCCGGGTTTGAGGACGAAGCGATAGGCACCGGTGGCGCGCGGGGAATCCAGCAGCGCATAGATCACCAGTTCCTTGGCCTCGCCCGAAGGACGTTCCAGCCAGAATTCGGTGAAGCGCGGGAATTCCTCGCCCGAATAGAGTGCGGTATCGATGGCCAGCCCGCGCGCGGAGAGGCCATAGCTCTGTCCTTTACCCATGGCGCGGAAGTAGCTGGCACCGTGGAAGGTCAGTACGTCATCCTTGACCTTGGCCGAATTGAGTGGGAAGCGGATGCGGAAACCGGCAAAGCCGATGTTGCGCAGGGTGCGCGGATCGACGCTGCGGTTGGCGCTGTAATCGAACAGCGCCGGATTGAAATGGATCTCGCGCACGGCGTCGCCGACCACTTCATTGATCTTGACCGGCTCGGTATAGCTTGCGCCCAGATGGATGAAGGACAGTTCGAAAGGCAGCTTCTGGGCACGCCAGTACGACTTGTCATCGCGGAAGTAGAGTTGGCTGGCCTGCTCGTAGCTCAGGTCCTTGAGCGACTTGGGCAGGTCATCGGCGGGCTTCTTGTACGACTTGCCGGCCAACGCCTTGGCGCGGGCGGCCACCGTATTGAAATCAAAGGCCAGGGCAGCTTGCGGCAAGGCCAGCGCCAGCAGACCCGCCAGGGTCGCCGGAGCGGCAAGGCGACGCCACCAGGTCGATCGTGCGGCACTGCGCCGGGAAACGAGTCCCTCGCGCGGCCAGGAGGTGGTGTGAAGCAGCATTATTGTTTTGTCTGACATGCAATTTTCTGGTTGATTGCCCCGGCAGACACTGGAAGCAGCGCCGCACCGGAAAGCAGGCGCTAGTTTACCCAAATGTGGCGGGGATTGTTCGCTAGTTCATAGGAAGATGGCATGCTTGCAGAGGGAATCGCCCTGACGGGCAGTATTTCCTGAACGAAACTTCATTCCCTTGCAAACCCGGCCCCGGCGCGCGCATGCGGCCAGCCGGTTCAGGTATAAGGGCAGGCGGCGGTGCATAAAGTTCCGTGCCGCAGCATGGCTGCTGTAACATTATGCTTCTGTCGCCCTTGCATCCGGCCGTGCGCCGGGCTGCAGGCCTTCCGTCCGAACCCAGATTCCCGCATGACCACCGCTTCCGGCTCCCTCACCATCGTCGTCGCTACCGACCTCAACAACGGCATCGGCATCCGCAACACCCTGCCCTGGCACCTGCCGGAAGACCTGGCCCATTTCAAACGCACCACCTCGGGGCATGCCATCCTGATGGGGCGCAAGACCTTCGAATCGATCGGCCGGCCGCTGCCCAACCGCCGCAACATCGTCATCACCCGCAATGCCGAATGGCAACACGCGGGCGTGGAGACGGCGGCCTCGCTGCAGGACGCCGCCGCGCTGGCGCAGGGTGCGCCGGCCTTCATCATCGGCGGCGCGCAGATCTACGCGGAAGCCCTGCCGCTGGTGGATCGCCTCATCATCACCCGCATCGACCAGGCGTTTGATTGCGACGCCTTCTTCCCGGCCCTGGACCCGCTGCTGTGGCAGGAGACCGCACGAGAGAACCACCGGTCCGAAACTTCCGGATTGGACTACGCTTTTGTGACATACGAAAGACGTTGAACCACGCTGGCGCGAGGCTGTTGTTTTTTCCCTTTTTTGCTTAAACTGCGCACCTCTTTAGCGCAGTTGGCGCGCACGTTGCGCGCATATCTGCGACAATCCCGCTTTCATTTTTCCGGCGCGCAAGCACTGCCAGCCCAGGCGCTTTTCTTTTCACCCCCTGCGCGCGCGCCTGCCCGGCGCCACGCGCGCAAAGCCTGGAGAAATCCATGAAATTCCGATTCCCCATCGTCATCATCGACGAAGACTTCCGCTCCGAAAACACCTCGGGCCTGGGCATCCGCGCCCTGGCCGACGCCATCGAAGCCGAAGGCATGGAAGTGCTGGGCGTGACCAGCTACGGCGACCTGGCCCAGTTCGCCCAGCAGCAGTCGCGCGCCTCGGCCTTCATCCTCTCCATCGACGATGAAGAAATGGGTGCCGGTTCCGACGAAGAGACCGACCACGCCCTGAAGGCCCTGCGTGCGTTTGTCAGCGAAATCCGTCACAAGAACGCCGACATCCCCATCTACCTCTACGGTGAAACCCGCACCTCGCGCCACATTCCCAACGATGTGCTGCGCGAACTGCACGGTTTCATTCACATGTTCGAAGATACGCCGGAGTTCGTGGCCCGCCACATCATCCGCGAAGCCAAGTCCTACCTGGATGGCCTGGCTCCCCCGTTCTTCCGCGCCCTGGTCGATTACGCCCAGGATGGTTCCTATTCCTGGCACTGCCCCGGCCACTCCGGCGGCGTGGCGTTCCTGAAGTCGCCCGTGGGCCAGATGTTCCACCAGTTCTTCGGCGAACGCATGCTGCGCGCCGACGTCTGCAATGCCGTGGAAGAGCTGGGCCAGCTGCTGGACCACACCGGCCCGGTGGCCAACTCGGAACGCAATGCAGCGCGCATCTTCAATGCCGACCACTGCTACTTCGTCACCAACGGTACCTCGACCTCCAACAAGATGGTCTGGCACTCGACCGTGGCACCGGGCGACATCGTCGTGGTGGACCGCAACTGCCACAAGTCCATCCTGCACTCCATCATCATGACCGGCGCGATTCCCGTGTTCCTGATGCCGACCCGCAACCACCTGGGCATCATCGGACCGATCCCGCTGGAAGAGTTCACCCTGGAAAGCATCCAGCGCAAGATCGAAGCCAACCCCTTCGCCCGCGAAGCCAAGAACAAGAAGCCGCGCATCCTGACCATCACCCAGTCGACCTACGACGGCGTGGTCTACAACGTCGAGACCCTGAAGGACATGCTCGACGGCGAGATCGAAACCCTGCACTTCGACGAAGCCTGGCTGCCGCACGCGACCTTCCACGACTTCTACAAGGACATGCACGCCATCGGCAAGGACCGTCCGCGCGCCAAGAAGTCGCTGATCTTCTCGACCCAGTCGACCCACAAGCTGCTGGCCGGCCTGTCGCAGGCCTCGCAGATCCTGGTGCGTGAGTCCGAAACGGTGAAGCTCGATGAAGACGCCTTCAACGAAGCCTTCCTGATGCACACCTCGACCTCGCCGCAATACTCCATCATCGCCTCCTGCGACGTCGCAGCCGCCATGATGGAAGCGCCGGGCGGCACGGCCCTGGTGGAAGAGAGCATCCTGGAGGCGCTGGACTTCCGCCGCGCCATGAAGAAGATTGACCAGGAATTCGGCGATGAGTGGTGGTTCCAGGTCTGGGGCCCCAACAGCTTCGCCGCCGACGGCATCGGCGAGCGAGAGGACTGGGTCATCAAGGCCGAGGACGACTGGCACGGTTTCGGCAACCTGGCACCGGGCTTCAACATGCTGGACCCGATCAAGGCCACCATCGTCACCCCGGGCCTGGCCCTGAACGGCCAGTTCGGCGAGAGCGGCATCCCGGCCTCCATCGTGACCAAGTACCTGGCCGAGCACGGCGTGATCGTGGAGAAGTGCGGCCTGTATTCCTTCTTCATCATGTTCACCATCGGCATCACCAAGGGCCGCTGGAACACCCTGGTGACGGCGCTGCAGCAGTTCAAGGACGACTACGACAAGAACCAGCCGATCTGGCGCATCCTGCCCGAGTTCGCCCAGCGCAACCCGCGCTACGAGCGCCTGGGCCTGCGCGACCTGTGCCAGCAGATCCACGAGACCTACCGCGCCTACGACGTGGCCCGCCTGACCACCGAGATGTACCTCTCGGACATGCAGCCGGCCATGAAGCCTTCGGACGCCTTCTCCAAGATGGCACACCGCGAGATCGAGCGCGTCCCCCTGGACGAACTCGAAGGCCGCGTCACCTCGATCCTGCTGACTCCCTATCCGCCGGGCATCCCCCTGCTGATCCCGGGCGAGATCTTCAACAAGACCATCGTCGATTACCTGAAGTTTGCGCGGGATTTCAACGAGAAATTCCCGGGCTTCGAAACCGACGTGCATGGCCTGGTCAAGCGTGAAGTCAACGGCCGCCGCGATTACTTCGTGGATTGCGTCAAGCAGTAAGCCTCAGCGCTGCATGTAAAAAAACAGCCGATGCCTGCGAGGGCATCGGCTGTTTTGTTTTGGCTCCGGCAGAAGCGCCGTCAGAAAGTACCGAGATAGAAGAACCCCGCCAACGCCCCGCCAAACAACAACCACAGCGGATGGATCTTGGTCTTGAGCGCGATGATGGCAGTGGCCGCCGTGATCGCCGCCAGGAAGCCGTGGGTGATCGACGCCTGCGTGATCAACAGCGCCGACGCCGCGACCAGCCCGCCCGTAACCGGCAGCAGCCCGGCCTGTACGTGCCGCCGCCAGGGCTTGTCCTTGAATCTCTCCCAGACGTGCAACATGATGATGGTGATGATGGAGGAAGGCCCGAACTTGGCCAGGCTGGTCACCAGCATCCCCCAGAAGCCGGCCACATGCCAGCCCACCAGCGTGACCACCATCAGGTTGGGACCGGGTGCCGCCTGCCCCAGGGCAAAGAGCGCACTGAAATCCTCGGCGCTCATCCAGTGATGTACTTCCACTACCTGGCGCTGCATCTCCGGCAGGATGGTATTGCCGCCACCGAAGGCCAGCACCGACAACTGCGTGAAGATGATGGCCAATGCGATCAGGGTCTGGCTCATTGCGCGCCCTCCTTCTTGCCCTCACGCTGCGCCGGCGCAGCCTGCGTCTTGGCGGCGAAGCGATCACCGTAACGCGCGGTGAGGACCACGCTGATGGGCGTCATCACCAGCATCACCCACAGCAGCGGAATGCGCAGGAAGGCGATGGCGATGAAACAGATCACCGCCACGGCCGCCAGCACCAGGTTCTTGCGCAGCGGCAGCGCGATCTTGACGGCCATCTGGATCAGCAGGCCCGCCGCCGCCGCTGCCAGTCCGGCGAACAGATGCTTGACGTTGGGATCATGCTGGAAATGCTGGTAGATCATCCCCAGCAGGATCACCACCATGGAAGGCACCGCGATCAAGCCGGTGATGCCCGCCACGGCGCCCTTCCAGCCCCGGAACTTCATGCCCAGCGCCACCGACAGGTTGATGATGTTGCCCCCGGGCAGGAACTGGCACAGCCCCAGCAACTCGACGAATTCAGGATCGGTCAGCCATTTTCGGCGTTCGACGATCATGCGGTGTGCCAGCGGCAGCGCGCCGCCAAAGGCGGTCATGCCCAGGCCGAGAAAGCCCAGGAACAATTCTCTGGTGGTGGGGACGGGCCGTTCAGCGGCCAGGAGGTCAGGAGTGCTCATCATCATCTCGTGCAAGCGCGGCGTGATTGCCGCATGCATGAAAGGCTACGCTTGAGGAGGGTTTTTGTCTAATATATGTCAGACACCCTATCCATATTCTACCGATATGTCACCTTCCATCGACCTGCGCCTGTTGCGCTACTTCATCGCCGTGGCTGAAGAGGGCCACCTGACCAAGGCGGCCGAGCGCATCGGCATCCAGCAGCCGCCGCTGTCGCAGCAGATCCGCCTGCTGGAGCGCGAACTGGGCGTGACGCTGTTCAACCGCCTGCCGCGCGGCATGGAGCTCACCGACAGCGGCACCGCCCTGTTCAACGATGCCCGCGCCCTGCTGGCGCAACTTGATACGACGGTAGCCAGCGTGCGCCGCATTGCCCAGGGCAAGATGGGTCGCATCGCCGTGGGCTTTACCGAATCGGCCTCGCTGCATCCCTTCGTGCATTCGGTCATTCGCGCCTTCCGCGCCGATGCGCCGGACGTGGCGATGACAGTAGAAGAAAGCAATACGAATGAACTGATCGAAGCACTGCGCGCCAAGCGGCTGGACCTGGCCTTCGTGCGTTCTCCCGTGGGAGATTCCGGCGGCCTGACCATCGAGACCATGCTGGTGGAAGACATGGTGGCCGCGTTGCCGATCGACCATCCGCTGGCCGAGCAAGGCAAGCGCAAGAGCATCGCCCTGCACGCGCTGGCCGAGGAGTCCTTCATCATGACGCGCCGGCCCAACGGCCCCGGCCTGTACGACACCATCATCGCGGCCTGCCATGCGGCGGGCTTCTCGCCACAGGTGATCCAGGAGGCACGCAAGAATCTCTCCACGCTCTCGCTGGTGGCGGCAGGCGTGGGGGTGGCCGTCATCCCGGCGTCGATGACGCGGGTCAATGCGGAGGGGGTGGTGTATCTGAAGCTGACCGGTGCAGCCGAGCTGAAAGCACCGCTGCACCTGGCTTACCGCACCGGCAGCATCAGCAGCGCGGCACGGCTGATGCGTGAGGAGGCGCTGAAACTGAGTGCGGGACGCAAGCGGCGCTGATATCGGCTGCATATGGCAAGTTGCAGATCCATACAAAGCAGGCTTGCAGCCGATGAGAATGTGGTTTTCAACTTGAAGATAGGCGGCGATATGGAAACGGACTCTTGCATCAATCCAATATTTCAACAATAATTGAAATATTGGATTGAAGGAGAGCGATATGGAAACCAAGACCGTCATCACCGCACTAGCCGCATTAGCCCAAGAATCACGCCTGGCCATCTTCCGACACCTGGTTCAGCTTGGGCCCGAAGGCTGCGCCGCCAGCAAGATCGGAGAGACCCTGGACATCGCACCGTCGTCCGTATCGTTCCATATGAAAGAACTGTTCCACGCTGGCTTGGTGAGCTCCCGCCAGGAGGGGCGTTTCGTCATCTACGCGGCCAACTACGGCGCAATGAATGAAGTATTGGGTTTCCTGACGGATAACTGCTGCGGCGGCAATCCGTGCTCCCCTGTGAGCGCCTGCTACCAACCATCCACCACCACCAATTAACTACCGCCTGGAACGCACAGGCTTTCACGCCAAGGAGTTCATCATGTCCGCTAGCCAACAAAAGTTCTATAACGTCCTGTTCCTATGCACTGGTAATTCGGCGCGCAGCATCATGGCCGAAGCACTGCTCAACACCATGGGAAAAGGCCGCTTTCATGCCTACAGCGCCGGAAGTCATCCGGCCGGTACCGTCAATCCGCTGGCACTGGAACAGATCCATGCCACCGGCTATCCGCTTAACGACCTGCGCAGCAAGAGCTGGGATGAATTTGCCACGCCGGAGGCCCCCAAGATGGACTTCATCATCACAGTCTGCGACAACGCTGCTGGTGAAGTCTGCCCTGTGTGGCCAGGTCAGCCGATTTCGGCACACTGGGGATTTGAAGATCCTGCCGCCTTTGTCGGCACCGAAGAGCAGAAGCGCGCCATCTTCTCCAAGGTCGCCCGGCAAATCACGACCCGAGTGAATCTCTTTGCCAGCCTGCCATTCCACACGCTCGAAAAGACCGCGATCAAGCGCGAGATGGACGCGATCGGAACCTCTGCTGTTTAAGCTGCTTAATCTGTTCGGCAGGAGTCAGTGGGCTCTTGCCGAGCCCCCCCTCATTTCTTGACCAAGGCTAGAAAGTGCTGACTGCTCTCCTCATCTTCCTGCTCACCCTGATGTTTGTCATCTGGCAGCCCAAGGGACTGGGCATCGGCTGGAGCGCCTGTGCCGGCGCGGCCGTGGCGCTGGCGGCCGGCGTCATCCATCTTTCGGATATCCCGGTGGTCTGGCATATCGTCTGGAACGCTACCGGTACCTTCATCGCCATCATCATCATCAGCTTGTTGCTGGACAAGGCCGGCTTTTTTGAGTGGGCCGCCTTGCATGTGGCGCGCTGGGGAGGCGGACGCGGGCGTCTGCTGTTCGTGCTGCTGGTCCTGTTGGGCGCGGCGGTATCGGCCCTGTTCGCCAACGATGGCGCTGCACTGATCCTCACACCCATCGTCATCGCCATGCTGCTGGCGCTTCGCTTTTCGCCGCAGGCAACGCTGGCCTTCGTGATGGCGGCCGGCTTCATCGCCGACACGGCAAGCCTGCCGCTGGTGGTCTCGAACCTGGTCAATATCGTCTCGGCGGACTTCTTCAAGATCGGATTCGCGCAATATGCCTCGATCATGATCCCGGTGGACATGGTCTCGATCGTAGCGACGCTTATCGTCCTGTTCATCTACTTCCGTCGCGATATCCCCCAACACTATGACCTCACGCAGCTGCAAGAACCCGCCGCAGCCATCCAGGATCGAGCGACCTTCGTCGCCGGCTGGTGGGTGCTTGCGCTGCTGCTGGTGGGATTTTTCTGGCTGGAAGATATGGGCGTACCGATCAGCGCCGTGGCGGCAGCCGGCGCAGTGATTCTCCTGGCGGTCGCAGGCAAGGGCCAAGTCATTTCCACGCGTGAAGTCATCAAGGGCGCGCCCTGGCAGGTCGTGTTCTTCTCGCTGGGGATGTACCTGGTAGTGTATGGACTGCGCAACGCGGGGCTGACCGACCACCTCACGGGCGTGCTGAATGGACTTGCCGAACATGGCGTCTGGGGCGCTGCACTCGGCACCGGTATCCTGACGGCCTTGCTGTCCTCCATCATGAATAACATGCCTACGGTGCTGGTCGGCGCATTATCGATCGAGGCCACCACCGCGCAGGGCGTGCTGAAGGAGGCAATGATCTACGCCAACGTCATTGGCAGCGACCTTGGCCCCAAGATCACCCCCATCGGCAGCCTGGCCACCTTGCTGTGGCTGCACGTACTGGAGAAGAAGAACATTCATATTTCCTGGGGCTATTATTTCAGGGTCGGCGCCTTGCTGACGCTGCCGGTCCTGCTGATCACCCTGTCCGCTCTGGCCATCCGGCTGGGGGGATGAGCAGGATGGCCCTGCCCGCTCTGTCAACTTCAACACAGGTATTCATCATGACCACGATCTACCATAACCCCGCATGTGGCACCTCCCGCAACACCCTGGCCATGATCCGCAACAGCGGTCAAGAGCCGACCATCATCCAGTACCTGCAACACCCGCCCAGCCGCGAGCAACTGGTCAGGATGATTCAGGATGCCGGTCTGACGGTGCGCGACGCCATCCGTCAAAAAGGGACACCCTACGCCGAGTTGGGCCTGGATGACCTCGCTCTGAGCGACGACCAGTTGCTCGATGCCATGCTGGCCCACCCCATTCTGATCAACAGGCCATTTGTGGTGACGTCCAAGGGAACCCGGCTGTGTCGTCCCTCCGAACTGGTGCTGGACATCCTGGAACACCCTCAGCAAGGTGCTTTCACCAAGGAAGACGGCGAAGTAGTGGTCAATGCGGAGGGCCATCGTGTCACCTCCGCCAAGTGATCTTCCCAACGTCGATCCCGGTCAGTTCAAGGTCTCATCCATCGCCGATTTCGCGAAGATCGGTACAGCGTCGCACCGCCCGCGCTTTCTCTTGCTGTACGGCTCCGTTCGTGAGCGCTCCTACAGCCGGCTGCTGACCATGGAAGCAGCCCGCTTGCTGGAGGCCCTGGGTGGCGAGGTCAAGATCTTTGATCCGCGCGGCTTGCCGCTGCCCGACAGCGAACCAGAGACACATCCGAAAGTGCTTGAACTGCGGGAGCTGGCCAACTGGTCTGAGGGGATGGTGTGGTGCTCGCCTGAACGCCATGGTGCCATGACCGGGATCATGAAGGCGCAGATCGACTGGATTCCACTCTCCCACGGCGCCATTCGCCCCTCGCAGGGCAAGACGCTGGCCCTCATGGAGGTATCGGGTGGCTCGCAGTCCTTCAACGCCGTCAACCAAATGCGGATACTCGGTCGCTGGATGCGGATGCTGACCATTCCGAACCAGTCTTCGGTGGCCAAGGCTTATCAGGAGTTTGACGAAGCCGGGAGGATGAAATCGTCGGCATACTACGAGCGCGTGGTGGACGTGATGGAGGAACTGTTCAAATTCACGCTGTTGACGCGCGACATCTCGCCCTTCCTGACGGATCGATATAGCGAGCGAAGAGAATCTGCCGAAGAACTATCCAGGCGCGTCAACCAGCGCGCCATCTGATCCTACAGACATGCTGCGAGGCGCTTGATCGGCCTGCGCAGCCCACCAGTTATCGGACAACAAAATCCTATAAATGATTTATATCATTTATAGGATTCAACCCATCAGGTCTTGGGCAAGGTCACGCCGTGTTGCCCTTGGTACTTGCCACCGCGATCCTTGTAGGAGGTTTCGCAGATTTCATCGCTTTCGAAGAAGAGCACCTGGGCGCAGCCTTCACCGGCGTAGATCTTGGCGGGCAGCGGCGTGGTGTTGGAGAACTCCAGGGTCACGTAGCCTTCCCATTCCGGTTCGAAGGGAGTGACGTTGACGATGATGCCGCAGCGTGCGTAGGTGGACTTGCCCAGGCAGATGGTCAGGACGCTGCGCGGGATGCGGAAGTATTCGACGGTACGCGCCAGGGCGAAGGAGTTGGGGGGGATGATGCAGACATCGCCCTTGAAATCCACGAAGGATTTTTCATCGAAGTTCTTGGGATCGACGATGGTGGAATTGATGTTGGTGAAGATCTTGAATTCGTTGGCGCAGCGAATATCGTAGCCATAGGACGAGGTGCCGTAGGAAACGATCTTGCTCCCGTCAGCGGCCAGGCGTACCTGCCCGGGCTCGTAGGGTTCGATCATTCCTTCCTGCTCCGCCATGCGGCGGATCCACTTGTCTGACTTGATGGCCATGGTATTCAACGTATTCAAAGAATCCGGCATTTTACGCGAAAATGGACGAAATCGGCTGAAATGCAGACTGGAAGCGCTCTGCAGAACGCCTCCAGCCCACGGTCGGCCCGTCACCGCTGCATGCTCTCCCACACCTTCTGCAACCGCTTCACCGACACCGGCATGGGCGTCTTCAGTTCCTGCGCATAAAGCGACACGCGCAGTTCCTCCAGCATCCAGCGGAACTCGGTCATCTTGGGATCGACCCGGCCGGCGCGGTCCTTCAGGGCGCGCTGGTAGGGCAAGGCCACCGAATTCCACTCCGCCAGCAGGCGCGTATCGCGGGCCGGATCGGCGCGCAGCTTGTCCAGCCGCACGTTGATGGCCTTGAGGTAACGCGGATAGTGGCTGAGATTTCCGTAGTCCGTTTCCGCCACGAAACGCTTGCCCACCAGTTGCGCCAACTGCGCCTGCATGTCAGCCGCCGCAGCCGCATGGGCCTTGATGCCCTGCAGCTTCTTGGGCAGCGCATGGTACTCCGCCAGCACCTGGCCACACAGGCGCGCAATCTCGTTGACCAGCAAACCCAGCCGCGCCTTGCCCTCATCACGGCGGCGGTTGAATTCGTCCGCGTTGCGCGGCAGCGGGTCCTGCAGGAAAGCCCGTTCCAGGCCGGCATTGAGGATCTGTTCACGCAATTCTTCCTGCGAACCCAGCGCCATGAATTGCATGCCCATCTGCTGCAGGCCCGGAATGTTCTTCTCCAGATACTTCAGCTGTTCCTTCATCTGCAAGGCAAAGAGCCGGCGCAAACCGGCGTAGTGGAAACGCGCCGCCTCGGCCGGATCATCGAAGACTTCCAGGTCGCAATGCGTCTTGCGATCCACCAGCGCGGGGAAGCCGATCAGCGTCTGTGCCTGCTTGCCACTGCCGCGCGTGATCTCCAGCAGCTCGGGCAATTCACCAAAACTCCAGCTGGTGAGATTGCTGTACTCGCCCACTGAGGCGGGGGCCGCCGGGGCTGCGCTCGGACCGGACTTGCCGGGTGCGGCAGCGGGCGCGGGTGCGGCGCTGTCCTCATCCTCGCGCGGGGCAATGGCCACCTGCTCGGCCAGCTTCTGGAACTGCTGGCGCGCCTGCCCGCCGAATTCAGCCTGCAGGGCTGCGAGATTGCGGCCCATCTCCAGCTGGCGTCCATGCTCGTCGACGATCTTGAAGTTCATCGCATGGTGCGCCGACAGCGTCTCCTGCTTGAAGTCGCTGGGCTTCACCAGAATCGTGATCTGCTCGCGGATGTCGGCAATGATGGCGTCGATCAGGTTGCCCCGGCCGAAGGTCTTGCGCTCTTCCATGCGCTCGCAGAAACGCGCAGCGTAATCGGGCAGCGGCACGCAATGGCGGCGCAGCTTCTGCGGCAGGGATTTGAGCAGCAGGTGCACCTTCTCCTTCAACATGCCCGGCACCAGCCAGTCACAGCGATCCGAGGAGACCTGGTTGAGCGCATACAGAGGCACGGTGAGGGTCACGCCATCGCGCGCCGCACCGGGTTCGAAGTGATAGCTCAAGGCCATGGCGATGCCGGCCACGTTCATGGTCTTGGGGAAGAGCTCGGTGGTCACGCCCGCTGCCTCGTGACGCATCAAGTCGTCACGGTTCAGGTACAGCAGCTTGGGATCGGCGGCAGTCGCCTCCTTGTGCCACTTCTCGAAATCGACCCCGTTGCAGATGTCGTGCGGGATCAGCTTGTCGTAGAAACCGATGATCAGTTCATCGTCCACCAGCACATCGAGGCGGCGCGATTTGTGTTCCAGGTTCTCGATCTCGCGCACCAGCTTCTGGTTGTGCGCAAAGAACGGCGCGCGCGTCTCGAAGTCGCCACCGACCAGCGCATCGCGAATGAAGATCTCGCGCGCTTCAGCCGGGTTGATCTTGCTGTAATTGATGCGGCGCTGGCTGTACACCACCAGGCCATAGAGCGTGGCGCGCTCGGAAGCGGTGACCTGGGCGGCACGCTTTTCCCAGCGCGGCTCGCCCCAGGATTTCTTGAGCAGATGGCCGCCGAGTTTTTCCAGCCACTCGGGCTGGATGTTGGCCACGCAGCGCGCGTACAGGCGCGCGGTATCGACCAGCTCGGCCGCCATCACCCAGCGGCCGGGCTTCTTGGTCAGGTGCGCACCGGGCCAGATGTTGAACTTGATGCCGCGCGCGCCCAGATATTGCGCATCGTCTTCGCTCTTGAAACCGACGTTGCCCAGCAAGCCGGTCAGCAGGGCCAGGTGCAGTTGATCGTAGGTGGCCGGGGCTTCGTTGAGGCGCCAGCCTTGTTCCTTGACGATGGTCAGCAGCTGCGAATGGACATCGCGCCATTCACGCAGGCGCAATTGCGAGAGGAAATTCTCGCGGCAATGTTCCTGCAACTGGCGATTCGATTTCTTGTGCGCGATGGCCTCTTCGAACCACTTCCAGATCTTGAGATAGCTGGCAAATTCCGACTTCTCGTCGGCGAATTTCTTGTGGGCGTTGTCGGCGGCATTCTGCGCATCCATAGGCCGGTCGCGCGGGTCCTGCACCGAGACCGCTGCGGCGATGATGAGCAATTCGGTCAGGCAGGCATTGTCGCGGCCGGCCAGGATCATGCGGCCCACGCGCGGGTCCAGCGGCAGGCGGGCCAGCTGCTTGCCCAGCGCCGTCAGGCGGTTGACGCCGCCCTGCTCTTCCACCGCGCCCAGTTCCTGCAGCAGCTGGTAGCCGTCGGCAATGGCGCGGCCCAGCGGCGGTTCGATGAAGGGGAAGCTCTCCACATCCGTCAGATGCAGCGACTTCATGCGCAGGATGACCGAGGCCAGCGAGGAGCGCAGGATCTCGGGATCGGTGAACTTGGGGCGCTGCAGGAAATCCTGCTCGTCATACAGGCGGATGCACACACCCGCCGCCACCCGGCCGCAACGGCCGGCTCGCTGGTTCGCGGCCGACTGCGCCACCGGTTCGATCTGCAACTGCTCGACCTTGTTGCGGTAGCTGTAACGCTTCACACGGGCCAGACCGGCATCGACCACATAGCGGATGCCCGGCACGGTCAGTGAAGTTTCGGCCACATTGGTCGCCAGCACGATGCGGCGGGCATTGCTGGTCTTGAAGACGCGCTCCTGCTCCTGGGCGGAGAGCCGCGCAAACAGCGGCAGGATCTCCACATGCGGCGGATGATGCTTGCGCAGTGCCTCGGCAGCATCGCGAATCTCGCGCTCGCCCGGCAGGAACACCAGCACGTCACCGGAACCGATGCGCGCCAGTTCGTCCACGGCATCGACCACGGCATCCATCAGGTCGCGCTGTTCGCGGTCCTTCTGGGCCTGGCTGGCGCGGCCCTCGGCGCGCGCACGCGCCTGGGCCACTTCTGTCGATACGCCGCTGCGGTCGGCATTGTCGATGGGACGATAGCGGATCTCGACCGGATACAGGCGGCCCGAGACCTCGATCACCGGGGCCGGCACGAGCTCGCCCTTGACCTCGCGGCCGAAATGGCGGGCGAAGCGGTCGGCATCGATGGTGGCCGAGGTGATGATGATCTTCAGGTCGGGGCGCTTGGGCAGCAACTGCTTCAGGTAGCCCAGCAGGAAATCGATGTTGAGGCTGCGTTCATGCGCCTCGTCGATGATGATGGTGTCGTACTGGCGCAGCAGCGGATCGGTCTGCGTCTCGGCCAGCAGGATGCCGTCGGTCATCAGCTTGATCCACGCGCCCTTGGACAGCGTGTCATTGAAGCGGACCTTGTAGCCGACCAGCTCGCCCGGCGGCGAATTGAGTTCCTGGGCGATGCGCTTGGCGGTGGAAGAGGCGGCGATACGGCGCGGCTGGGTGTGGCCGATCAGGCCCTTCTCGCCACGGCCCAGCTCCAGGCAGATCTTGGGCAGCTGGGTGGTCTTGCCGGACCCGGTCTCGCCGCTGACGATGATGACCTGATGGGCCCGCAGGGCCTCGGCGATCTCGTGGCGGCGGCCGGAAACCGGCAGCTCTTCGGGGAAAGTGACCGGCGGCAGCGGATTGCGCACGGGCGGCGCGGCATGGACGGCAGCTTCGGCGGCGGTGCGACGCGGACCTCGCTGCTCGCGCGGGCCGCGCGGACGATCTTGCTGCGGGTTCTGCTGCGCCTGGCCGCCGGGGGGAGTATTGGGTGCTTTGGTAACGGACATGAGGCCGACATTATACCTGCCACCGCCCGCCCGGTCAGGCTGCGTGCGGCTGGACGGCCGATGGTGCAGGTTTGGGAGGCCGCTTGCGGGCCGGTTGGCTCCGCTTTGCAACATCCGCACAAGAAATCTGCCCCGATGCGGCCCGCAAGCCTACGGCCCGCCGCGACGCTGGTTATAATGCGCGTCATGGAAAAACAGACCGAATTCGTCAACTGGCTGCGTTCCGTCGCGCCCTATGTCCACGCCTTCCGCGGCAAGACCTTCGTGGTCGCCTTCCCGGGTGAGCTGGTCACGGCCGGCGGCTTGCAGGTGCTGGCCCAGGATCTCTCGCTGCTGCATGCGCTGGGCATCCGCGTGGTGGTAGTGCATGGCTCGCGTCCGCAGGTGGCCGAACAGCTGGCCCTGCGCAATGTCGAGGCGCGCTTCCAGAACGGCCTGCGCGTGACCGACAGCGCCGCCCTCGAATGCGCCAAGGAAGCCGCCGGCGAACTGCGCCTGGACATCGAGGCCGCCTTCAGCCAGGGCCTGCCCAATACCCCCATGGCGCATTCGGCCATCCGCGTGATCTCCGGCAACTTCGTCACGGCCCGCCCCATGGGCGTGATCGATGGCGTGGACCTGCAACTGACCGGCGTAGTGCGCAAGATCGCCGCCGACGTCATCCAGCCCATCATGAACGCCGGCGGCATCGTGCTGCTCTCGCCGCTGGGTTTCTCGCCCACCGGCGAAGCCTTCAACCTGACCATGGAAGACGTGGCCGTGTCGGCCGCCATCTCGCTGCGCGCCGAAAAACTGATCTTCCTCTCGGAAACCCCGCTGATGAAGGATGCCGGCGGCGCTGAAATCCGCGAGCTGTCTTCGCACCAGGCCGAGGCGGTGCTATCGGCCGGCTTCCTGCCTGCGGATGCGGCCTTCTACCTGGCCAGCGTGGTCAAGGCCTGCAATGCGGGCGTCTCGCGCGCCCACATCGTGCCCTTCTCCACCGATGGCTCGGCGCTGCTGGAACTGTTCACCCACGATGGCGTGGGCACCATGGTCACCTACGAAAACCTGGAAAGCCTGCGCCAGGCCACCATCGAGGACGTGGGCGGCATCCTCAAGCTGATCGAACCGCTGGAAGCCGATGGCACCCTGGTCAAGCGCGGCCGCGAACTGATCGAGCGGGAAATCCATTACTTCTCCGTGATCGAGCACGACAACGTCATCTTCGGCTGTGCTGCCTTGTATCCCTTCCCCAAGGAACGCATGGGCGAGATGGCCTGCCTCACCGTCAACCCGGAAGTGCAAGGCCAGGGGGACGGCGACCGTATCCTGAAGCACATCGAAACCCGTGCGCGCGAAGCCGGGCTGACCAAGCTCTTCGTGCTCACCACTCGTACCTCGCACTGGTTCTTGAAGCGCGGCTTCGTGCTGGCCGGTGTCAACGACCTGCCGCAGGATCGCCAGCAGATCTACAACTGGCAGCGCAAGTCGCAGGTCCTGATCAAGAATTTGTATTAATCATTTTTCCGTCAGGACGTGAGCAGGCTCAACCGCTGACCCCCAATCGCTGGCCCGCCCGTCCCAGGCATTTCAACTTAACGAACCAAGGAATCGACATGGCACGCATGGTCCACTGCATCAAACTGAACAAGGAAGCCGAAGGCCTGGACTTCCCGCCCTATCCGGGCGAGCTGGGCAAGCGCATTTATGAAAGTGTCTCCAAGGAAGCCTGGGCCGCCTGGCTCAAGCACCAGACCATGCTGGTCAACGAAAACCGCCTGATGCTGGCCGACGCCCGCGCCCGCAAGTACCTGGCCGCGCAGATGGAAAAGCACTTCTTCGGCGAAGGCGCCGATGCCGCCGCCGGTTACGTGCCGCCGAGCGAGTAAATAGACCTGATCGCTTGCGCAAGGCTGCAACGCCGCCCTGGTTCGCCACGGCGGCGTTTGTTTTGGCTGACGCATCGCGGCGGCCGGCTCGTCTACAATGCCGACTCCGAACCTTGATTCCCCACCGACTTCCCGCTGGAGCTCATCTTGTCCCTGCGTCACCTGCGCCTTGCCGTGCTTGCCGTCAGTCTCGGCCTTACTTTTGTTTCCCCCTGGGCCCACGCGGCCACGGCCGGCCCGGCGGCCAGCGCTGCAGCGGCGCTGCCGCCCGGCGTCACGCAGGGCCCTAGTGCCGAGGGCATCAGCGAATACCGCTTTGCCAATGGTTTCAAGCTGCTCCTGCTGCCGGACGATTCCAAACCAACGGTCACGGTCAACATCACCTATCTGGTCGGCTCGCGCCACGAGAACTATGGCGAGACCGGCATGGCGCACCTGCTGGAACACCTGATGTTCAAGGGCTCGCCGCACAACCCGGCGATCCCGCAGGAATTCAGCAAGCGCGGCATGAACTTCAACGGCACCACCTGGCTGGACCGCACCAACTACTACGAGACCTTCGAGGCCGGCAAAGACAACCTGCAATGGGCGATCGCCATGGAAGCCGACCGCATGGTCAATTCCCGTATCGCGCGCAAGGATCTCGACAGCGAGATGACTGTGGTGCGCAACGAGTTTGAATCCGGCGAGACCTCGCCTTCGCGCGTGATGCTGAAGCGCATGCAGAGCGTGGCCTACGACTGGCACAGCTATGGCCGCAACACCATCGGCGCGCGCAGCGACATCGAGAACGTGCGCATCGAGAACCTGCAAGCCTTCTACCGCACCTACTACCAGCCCGACAATGCGGTACTGCTCATTGCCGGGAAGTTCGATCCGGCGCAGGTGCTGCAATGGGTCAACCAGAGCTTCGGCCGCCTGCCCAAGCCCAAACGCAAGCTGCCTGAATTCTGGACCGTGGAGCCGACCCAGGATGGCGAACGCCAATTCGCCATCCGCCGCCGGGGCGACCTGCAACTGGTGGCGCTGGGCTACAAGATGCCCTCCGCGCTGCATCCGGATGCTACCGCCCTCTCGTTTGCCAGCGACATCCTGACCGACACGCCCAATGGCCGCCTGCACAAGCTGCTGGTGGAAAAAGGTCTGGCCACGCAGGTCTATGCGATGCCGCTGAGCGGCTACGCGCCGGGGCTGCAGATGATCGTGGCGCAGGTCAAGGCAGGCGCTGACATCGAACCGGTCAAGCAGGCCATGATCAGCGCCGTCGAATCCTTCAGCACCACCCCGCCGACGGCCGAGGAACTGGCGCGCCTGCGCCGCGAGAGCGCCAACAACTTCGAGACGCTGCAAAACAATCCACAGCAGATGGCAGTGGCGATGTCCAATGCGATTGCACGCGGTGACTGGCGCCTGGTCTTCATCGAGCGCGACCTGGAACAGCGCCTGACCAGTGCTGACATCGCTGCGGCGGCTGGCCGCTACTTCCGCCGCGATAACCGTACGGTCGGTCTCTACCTGCCGGAAGATCATCCGCAGCGTGCCGAGGTCCCGCCCGCCCCGAGCGTGGAATCGCTGCTGGCGCAATACCAGCCGCGCCCGGCCATCGCCTCGGGCGAAGCCTTCGACCCGGCGCCGGGCAACATCGAACAGCGCACCACCCGCGTAGCGCCAGGCCAGCCGCCCCATACCGCACTGAAGCTGGCCTTGCTGCCCAAGCAGTCGCGTGGACAGACGGTGTCGGTGAGCATGAACCTGGAGTTTGGCGATGCCGAGAGCCTGTTCGGCCAGCGTGCGGTCGCCTCGCTGACGGCGGCCATGCTCATGCGCGGCACGCGCGATCTGGATCGCCGCCAACTGGCCGATGAATTCACGCGCCTGAAGATCAACGGCAACGTCTATCGCTTCCAGACCACGCGCGAGAATCTGGTCCCGGCGTTTGCGCTGGTGGCCGAAGTGCTGCGCCATCCGCGCATGGACCCTGCCGAATTTGCGCAGTTGAAGAATGAGACCGTGGCCGCGCTGGAAGCCACGCGCAAGGAGCCGGACGCGCGTGCCGGCGAAGCGCTGCAACTGCATTTCAACCATTACCCGGACGGCGACTGGCGCGCTGCGCAGACGCTGGAACAACGCATCGCTGCCGTGCAGGCGGTGACGCTGGAACAGGTGCAAGCTTTCCATCGCCGCTTCTACGGTGCCTCCTATGGCGAAGTCGCCGTGGTCGGTGACTTCGATGCGCAAGCTGCACGCAAGGCCATTGATGCCGCCTTCGGTGGCTGGACCAGTGCCGCCCCCTATGCGCGTGTACTGCAGAGCTGGGCCGACATCCCGCCCAAGCGCATCCTCATCGATACGCCGGACAAGGAAAACGGTGTCTACCTGGCCCGCCAGAACGTCCGCCTGCGCGATGACGACCCCGACTATCCGGCACTGGCCGTGGCCAATTACCTGCTCGGCGGCTCCAGCCTGAAGTCGCGCCTGGCCGACCGCATCCGCCAGAAGGATGGTTTGTCCTATGGCATCAACAGCGGCTTGCAGGTCGGTGCCATCAGCGATGCAGGCTACTTCAGCGTGCGCGCCATCGCTGCCCCGCAGAACCTGGACAAGGTCGACGCGGCCGTGCGCGAGGAAATTGCCCTCCTCATCAAGGATGGCTTTACCGAAGAGGAACTGCTGCGCGCCAAGTCCGGCATCCTGCAGCAGCGCAACCAGCAGCGTGCCGGCGATGGCGGCATCGCCACCAGCTGGAGCGCGCTGATGAACCTGGACCGCAGCTTCCTGTGGCAGCAGCAGCTGGACCTGAAGCTGGCCGACCTGACGCTGGCGCAATTGAATGCGGCCGTGCGCAAGTACATCGATCCGGCGCGCATGACCGTGGTGATTGCGCGGGATGAGGCCAAGGCCGGCCAGCCCTGACGCATCCGCCTGACATCATCGAGATGAAAAAAATGCCCGTGTCCTGCGACACGGGCATTTTTGTCTGGGACAAAGAAAACGGAAGTGCTCAGAACTCCAGTTTCTTGACGCCTTCGGCTGTCCCCAGCAAGCAGACATTGGCGCCCTGGCGCGCAAAGAGGCCATTGGTAACCACGCCGACGATGTTGTTTATCTTGTCTTCGATGTCGGCCGGATCGGTGATGGCCAGGCCCAGCACGTCGATGATGTAGCAGCCGTTGTCGGTGACCAGCGGCTTGCCGTCGCCATTCTTGTTCAGGCGCAGGCGTGGCTCACCGCCCAGTGCGGCCAGCTTGCGGGCCACCACGGCGTGCGACATCGGGATCACTTCCACCGGCAGCGGGAAAGTACCCAGCACATCCACCAGCTTGGAACCATCGGCGATGCAAACAAACTTCTGCGCCACGGACGCCACGATCTTCTCGCGCGTCAGTGCAGCGCCGCCGCCCTTGATCATGGCGCCGCTGCCATTGATTTCATCGGCGCCGTCGATGTAGACCGGCATGGTCTCGACCTCGTTGAGATCGAACACGGTGATGCCGTGCGAGCGCAGGCGCTCGGCAGTGGCTTCGGAAGAGGCCACGGCACCCTTGATGCGGTGCTTGATCTTGCCCAGTTCGTCGATGAAGAAATTGGCGGTGGAGCCGGTGCCCACGCCGATGATTTCGCCGTCAACCACGTAATCGATGGCGGCCTTGGCCACGGCTTGCTTGAGTTCGTCTTGAGTCATGATGGTTCAGTTCAACGTAAATAAAAACGGGGGCGTTCCCTTTTTGGCAACGCAAAAATTCTCAACGTGCGGGATCGGCAATGCTCAATGCACGTCATCCGGCTGTTCGTCCAGGGTCTCGAAGAGCGCGATCTGCAGGCGCGAATGCAGCTTGACCAGCTTGCTCCAAAGCAACCACAGCAGCCCGGCAGCGGCGGCCAGCACGAAGGCCAGCAGGTTCAGCGGGGGCAGGATGCTGGCGCTCAGCACGAAGATCAGCAGCATGATGCCCACGATGGACATGATGGGCAAGACCTCCGAGACCACCTTGCGCACCCCGGAAGTATACGCTCCTGCGAACTCCGGCTTGACGCTGACCTCGGCCAGCAGCATCGACAGCGCTTGCAGCTTGCGGTAGGTGGCAATCAGGAAGGGCAAGGAAATCACCAACGCGCAGCCCCAGATGATGGCCTTCTGCACATCCGGATCAGGCGTCCAAGCCGATAGCTGGCGCGACAAACCGTCCACAAAGAAAGCGCCCGCCAGGAATACCGCAATCACCAGCGCCAGGTTCACCATCACCTGCATCAGGATGCGGCGGATGATGCGCGTAAGTTCGGCGCGGTCACCGGTGGGCTGCAGGCTTTCCAGCCAGCGCGAATACATGCCAAGCAGCCCCGAGACGCGCGCCGGCACCAGCGTGACGGCCTTGGCCGAAAGCGGATCGGCTGCCTTGATGAGGTAGGGGGTGAGCAGTGCCGTCACCGCCGAGACCGCCACCACGATGGGATAGAGGAAATCACTGGTGACCTTCAGGCTCTGGCCGAGCGCGGCGATGATGAAGGAGAACTCGCCGATCTGCGCCAGGCCCATGCCCACCCGCATGGGCGTGCGGCCACCCTGCCCGGCCACGAAGGTACCCAGGCCGCAGCTGATGAGTTTGCCGAAGACCACCGCCAGCGTGATGATGGTGATCGGCATCCAGTACTTGACCAGCACGTTGGGATCGAACAGCAGGCCGATGGCCACGAAGAAGATGGCCGAGAACATGTCGCGGATCGGTTCCACCAGGCGTTCGATGCGGTGCAGCTGGCGCGATTCGGCCATGATGGCGCCGACCAGGAAGGCCCCCAGGGCGACGCTGTATTGCAGCTTCATCACCAGCAGGCAGAAACCAAACAGCACGCCCAGCACGGCCACCAGCAGCATTTCATTGCTCTTGAAGCGGGCGATGAAGCTCAGCAGGCGCGGCACCGCCACGATGCCCACCACCAGGGATACGGTCATGAACAGCACCAGCTTGCCCACCGTGGTGAAGACCTCGGTGGAATCCACCGAGCCGCTGGTGGCCACGCCCGAGAGCAGCGCGATCATGCCGATGGCGAGGATGTCTTCCACGATCAGGATGCCGAAGATGATCTGGGCGAACTTTTCGTTCTTCATGCCCAGTTCGTTCAAGGCCTTGACGATGATGGTGGTCGAGGACACGGCCAGCATGGCGCCCAGGAAAATGGCGTCCATGCGCTTCCAGCCGAAGTAGAGGCCGATCTCGTAGCCGATCCAGATCATCAGCAGGATCTCGGCCGCTGCCGCGATGAAGGCGGTGGCACCGACCTTGGCCAGCTTCTTCAGACTGAATTCCAACCCCAGCGAGAACAGCAGGAAGATCACCCCGAGCTCCGACAGAATGTGCACGGTCTTCTCATCCTGGATCAGGTCATAGGGCGGCGTGTGCGGACCGATGATCACGCCGGCCACGATGTAGCCCAGCACCACCGGCTGCTTCAGCTTGTTGAAGACGACGGTGACAATGCCGGCAATGAGCATGATGATGGCCATGTCCTGGATGAATAACTCGACTTCGTGCATCGTGCGGGATTTCCTTTCTGTGGTTCTGCAGCGGGCTGCAAGGGTGGCTGGAGGGCGTCGCAGGACCTGCGGCACCGGGCAAGGCTGCGCCCTGCGGCATGGGCCGCGGACGGTGGATGATAGGGATTGCGGGTGCTGCTGGCGGGCCGGCCACACGGGCGCCGGCGCTGGGTGCTGATCTGTGTCCGCTCTTGTTGCTGGTGACCACGGTACTGCTTCAGCGAAGATGCAGTGGCGGGAGACCTCTTCATCGCACACTGCGGGATGCCCCGAAAATAACACAACTGACAACCGCACTGCAATGCAAAGTACGTGCCTGCCCTGCCGAGCGAACACTCCTGCACAACGGGATCACGATCCAGCAAAATGAAAAAGTTAGTAAATCCGGCTGCATCCCGAGGGATGGATGCCGCGAAATCTAACAAAACCGCAATGGATGAGCTTGGCCGCCAGCCCCGCGCGGGCAGGCGGCGAGCGTTCAGCCGGGCACGCGCACCTGTACCTCAACCGCCTTTTCATCGAAGGCGATGCGGGTGGTGAACTTGGCCCGCTTCATGGGGAAGCGCGACTGGAAGTGGCGCACATTGCCTGATCCCGAGATCACACGTCTGACGAACTGATAGTAGGCATCCATGTCGATGACATGGACCGCCAGGAAGTAATCATATTCGCCGGAGACGAAATAGCACTGCATCACCTCGGCTTCCTTGGCCATGCGCTGTTCGAAGTCCTGCATGTGCTGGTCGGACTGGTTGTTCAGCGAGATCTCCAGGAAGGCCAGCATGCCGTAGCCGAGGGCGAAGGGATCGACCATGGCCACTTCGGCGCTGATGATGCCGGCCTCGCGCAGTTCGCGGATGCGGCGCAGGCAGGTCGGTTGCGAGATGTGCAGTTTTTCAGCCAGAACGCGTGTGGAGATCTGGTTGTCTTTCTGCAGCATGTTGAGCAGTTTGCGATCCACCTTGTCGAGGGTGTGAAGTTTGGCGGCCATGGGACAGAGTCGAGGATGATGGTTCAGGCCGGCCTCACAAAAATTGCTTGGCTTGGCCGATTCTTATGTTGTACCGTCGCATTATTCAGAAAGTCGGAGACGAAAGCAAAGCAGTCCGCCTGGTCGCCGCAACAAGGATCTGAATAACTGTGTTGTGAGACAAAACATTAAAAGTGGTCAATCCAATCTACAGAGGAGTGTTATGAAATTCAAGAGCGCCATTATTCCATTAACTGCCGCCATCGGTCTGGCATTCGCAGGCGCCGCGCATGCCCAGGAAGTCATCAAGATCGCCCACGTGGGCCCGCTCTCCGGTCCCAACGCCCACATGGGCAAGGACAACGAGAACGGCGCGCGCATGGCCGTCGAAGAACTCAACGCCAAGGGCTTCACCATTGGCGGCAAGAAGGTCAAGTTCGAACTGCTGGGTGAAGACGATGCGTCCGATCCCAAGCAAGCCACTGCGGTCGCCACCAAGCTGGTCGACCAGAAGGTCGCCGCCGTGATCGGCCACCTGAACTCCGGCACCACCATTCCGGCCTCCAAGATCTACAGCGATGCCGGCATCCCGCAAGTGTCCCCCTCGGCCACCAATCCGAAGTATACCCAGCAAGGCTTCAAGACCACCTTCCGTGTGGTGGCCAACGATGCGCAGCTGGGCGCCGCACTGGGCAAGTATGCCGTGCAGAAGCTGGGCACCAAGCAGATCGCCGTGATCGATGACCGTACCGCCTACGGCCAGGGCGTGGCAGAAGAATTCGCCAAGGGCGCCAAGGCCGCCGGCGGCACCATCGTCGGTACCCAGTTCACCAATGACAAGGCCACCGACTTCAATGCCATCCTGACCTCGCTCAAGGGCAAGAAGCCGGACGTGATCTTCTTCGGCGGCATGGACGCCGTGGGCGGCCCGATGCTGCGCCAGATGAAGCAGCTGGGCATCGGCGCCAAGTTCATGGGCGGCGACGGCATCTGTACCGGCTCCCTGCCGGGCCTGGCCGGTGATGGCCTGGGCGAAGACCAGGTGATCTGCGCCGAAGCCGGTGGCGTGGACGCTTCCGGCAAGAAGGGCATGGATGACTTCCGCGCAGCCTACAAGAAGAAGTTCGGCATCGACGTGGTCTACAACGCAGCCTATGCCTATGATGCCACCATGACCGTGGCCGACGCCATGGCCAAGGCCGGCTCCGCTGATCCCAAGAAATACCTGCCCGAACTGGCCAAGATCAGCCACAAGGGCGTGACCGGCGTGATCGCCTTTGATGCCAAGGGCGATGTCAAGGACGGTTCGCTGACCCTGTACACCTACAAGGGTGGACAGCGTACCGTGCTGGCCGTGACCAAGTAAATTTGGTCGCCCTGCCCTGCTGGCTGGCTTGCTGGCTGGCTTGCTGGCTGGTTTTCAGGGTAGGTAAAAAATGCAGCGCCCCCGATTTGTCGGGGGCGTTGTCGTTTGAAGGGGCTTTTGTACCGTTGAGTATTGTCCAAGGCCGGCCGCAGCGATATCGCATATTGTTTTAATTATTTACGGCTGCTGCCGGTTTACTTAGTTTATGGATGCAGGGCCACGGACTGGTTTCTTAGTTTTTGCTCCGTGATGCCGTTCAGCGGGACAGGGCTTTTTCCAGGGCGGCCTTGTTCATTGACGAACGGCCCTTGATCCTGCGTTCACTCGCTTCTGCATAGAGCTGCTTGAAGGTACGGCCGCCTGCGCCGGAATGTGAGCGCAGGCCGCCTCGGCGCGAGGGCGCCATGTCCTGGGTGGACGTCTTGCTGGCTGTTTTGGATTCACCGTGCTGGGCGCGTTCCTTGTTGACGGTCCGGGCGGCGATCTCCTCGGCGCGCCGGGTGCTGGTGCCGCGTTTGACGGCACCGGACTTGATGTGTTCGTACTGGCGTTCGCGTTTGTTGCTCCATGCGGTCTGCGGCATGATGGCCTCCTGTCCGGTTGCGCCCGCCACTCGATGCTCTGCGGGCAGGTGATGGATACGTTCACTGCGGGTAATTCGATCTTGCGCCGACCTGACCAGGCCTGCCATCCCGGCTCGTCTGAAAACGCTGTAAGAATGACGGAAGGCCAGCTCATCAACAGCCCTGCAATGCCCGCCGCACGGCACTCTTGCCCCAATGATTCTCCATGGCAATATTCAAGGTCGCGTCACTGTGACAACCTTTGACCGCCTCATCAGTCCAACCGCTCATCAAAAACGAACGGGAGGAATCAATGAAACAGATCACGGCGGTCTTTGGCGTGGTGCATGCGGTGATCGCGGTCTTGTTTGCGCTGGGCGCGCTGGCGCTCATTGCCATTGCCGCGAGCATGGGATTTGAGGCGGTGACGGAGGGCCTGGGCCTGCCCCAGGCGCAGGCGCTGATCGAGGCCATCGGCATTTTGGCGGCGGCGGTGGTGGCTTTTCAGATTGCCGAGACCATTACCGAGGAAGAGGTGGTGCGCGACGCCAACATCAGCGCCCCGACGCGGGTACGGCGTTTCCTGTCGCGGTTTTTTGTGGTGGTGATCGTGGCGCTGGCCATCGAAGGGCTGGTGATGACCTTCCGCGCCGCGCATGAAGAAGCGGCTGACATGATCTATGCAGCGGCGCTGCTGGTGGGTACGGGCGTGTTGCTGGCGGCGTGGGGATATTTCATCTATTGCAACCGTTCGGCCGAGGAGCTGGAGCCGGACGCCATGCAAGAGGCCAAGGAGGAGGACAAGAAGATTGATGGCTGAGGGCTTTGCGCGCTTTGCCTCGCGGTTCTTGGGCTGGGAGCGGCGTATTGCGGCCCTGTACTGCCCGTTGGGGTTGGTTCTGGGGAAATTTCCCGGGGGGAGTGGAAGAAGACGAAAGAACCCGCTATAATCGCGGACTTTTGCTGATGTAGCTCAGTTGGTAGAGCAACTGATTCGTAATCAGTAGGTCGACGGTTCGATTCCGCCCATCAGCACCAGAACAAAAAGCGGCTTGCAGCGATGCAGGCCGCTTTTTTGCAATTCTGGCTTTGCTCTGCAATCTTTTGCACTAAAGGCGGCAAATTCATTTAGTCGGCATCACATTCTGGCCCGCCGCCTTCGAGCGTAGATTTCCGTCGTCGTTACGCTCTTGTAGCCTGACTGGCCTTGAACCGCCCTCTCCTTGAAACTCGGTCTCGTCCGTTCCTCGACCACGCACCGCTACCTTCTACTTCGCTTGGACTTGTGACCGACGAAATCACCGCAGGTCAATTTCTCTGGCAAATCAACAATCGCCCAATTGCTCACGCTCAAAATCATCTGATTCTTGAACGTCAAGACCAGCATCTTCCGCCGCTAGAACGATCTCTTCCAATTGGTCCTCCCGCACGAGCAAGGCGTAATAGGAATCGTCTCCCAAGTCGAGATGGAGCAACCGAAATCCCCTCGGCCTGACCCAGATTGAAAACTCTACTAGCGCATGCGGAACAGTCGCTTTCGTTCCGTTTTCCATATGCCAGGTTTCGGCAATCCCGGCAGCAGTCAGCAGTTCATTCGCCTGCCACTCTACTTCTTCGGTTGCTTTCCAATCGACTTGTATCAAGACCCACTTGCCCCGCCGCTGTCCGTCTTCATCAAGTATGGCGTTGATGCCGGCTTCGATTGCGTCGCCGGGCTCTCGGACTGACATAACCAATGTGGTCAAGCGGTCGCTTTCCTCCGCTCCTAATTGAACAGTGATTAGTCGGACGAAACGTCTTAACGCCTGATTATCCTCTTCTGAGACAGGCCAATATTCTTTGATAATTTGTGCGTCCGAAAGAATTTCTTCCTCCTCCACAGAGTGCACCTGTGAGGAGCCCGAATTCCGTCCCCAAAGTCTACTGAGCAGTTTGAGCATTTACAGTCCCCTAGATTTTCTGCAAGACGTTGTATGAAGTCCGCTTTGGGCCGATTGCGGACCCAGAATTAACTTGAGTGAAAGTGACGCCAAGCAGCGGCTTCTATCTCACCAGAAGCTCCAATGGGAAGATTGCCTTCTCCGAGAATGCTAAATGTATGTTGAGTTCCGCCAATGCTCGCGGCGCCATCAAGCCCTAATAGCAAAGCATAAAAACATCCGATAACGCGGTATCCATCAGTTTGGTAAAAATCTCTTGCTGCTGCGGCGAGAGCTCCATGCTTTTCAGCAGAGTCGATACCATGCACTCCTCGTCTACGTTCGTGAACATCTGCACAAAGCTATCTTTCTCACGAGCCCATGCAGACACAAAATCCTCAGTCTTCATCTATTTCTTACTCCCAATCAGTTCCTTCGCTTGGCTTGAGGACGACTGCTATTGGCCGGTTCCGGCTTCCAGCATGAAGGGGCGCTGCATCAACGTTAGAAAGGCGCCAGACGCCAGCTTGTTTCCTTGGCCATCCTCTCCGAAATGATCTCCAGATATACCTTGCGCAGTGATTCCTGCAGTCCGATGCTCCACTCATCGAGATTGGTCCGGCAAGCGGCTTCCGGAACTCTCCTCATCGAAGACACAATTCGACCGTCAGTGTTGGTTACGTAGACGTTTGCGCCGGCTACTGGCTTGGCTTGTCCAGGGATCAATGCAATAAGGGTCATATGGGCAAATGCCACGCACGTCGCGCTATTGTCAGATAAGGCAAGTCCCCTGGTCTCAAAGCGAAATCGTGCAGTCGGATCCTGAAATGAATCCTTCAATAAAAGGAGCACGAGATCTGATTTGGTTTCATTGGCAATGGCTTCAATCGGAGCCTTGATTCCCTCCCAGTTAAAACGGTTTGCCCTGAGCCTGGCGTCAGATTCATATACTTTACCCAATTCGCTGCGCCGTTCTCCATTGTACGGAACAGCTGCAATGGAAAGAGCACTGCTTACGCCATTGGCGAAACGGTCCGCAAATTGCGCGTCCAACTGCCACGAAGAAACGTTCGCGGTTCGTTGTACCACGCTCGGAAGCTGCCGATAGTACGTCACGGAGTCTGCTGCGAGTGAGACCACCACAATCCTCTTTGTCTTGTGGAGCTGCTCTTCCGTCAATGTCACCCCATTCATGGTTACCATGCATCCCGACTGGAGAAGGATGAATATCGTCGGCTGACCTGAGACGAATTTTGTAGCCACCGGATAAGTGAGTTCTTTATGCTAACGCCAAGGAGAACTCAATGAAGAAGCGATTTACGGACGAACAGATCATCAGCATCTTGCGAGAAGCAGAGAGCAAGGAGATTGCGACGGTAGATCTGTGCAAGCGCCACAACATTACTGAGCAGACCTTTTACCGCTGGAGAAACAAGTTTGGCGGTATGGATGTCTCGGATGCCCGGCGGCTCAGAGAGCTTGAGTCCGAGAACGACAAGCTCAAACGCATGGTGGCGGAACAGTTGCTGGTGATTGATGGCTTGAAGGAGTTAAGCCGAAAAAAATGATGACCTCCGCGGGCCGGCGCGAAGCGCTGGAAGTCCTTACTCGTCGGGGGCTGTCGCAACGCAAGGCATGTCGCTATCTGGATCTGAGCCGGCGGATAGCGGGTTATCAGTTGCTACAACCAGAAAAGGATCGGAGCCTGACGCAGCAGCTCATCGCGGCGTCGCAAGAGGTCCCTCGATTCGGCTATCGGCGTATGTCTGCCTGGCTGGCCTTGGGCGAGTCCCGAGTGCGGCGACTCTGGAGCGCGCTCAAACTAGGCATCCCCCGAAAGCGGCCTCGCAGGCGTCGATGCGGCAACGACATTCGGCTACCTGGAGCAACCAAGCCCAATTCGGTCTGGAGCTACGACTTTGTTCATGACCAGATGGTGGATGGACGCTCATTGAAGATGCTGTGCGTGATCGATGAATACACCAGGGAATGCCTGGCCATCGAAGTTGCTGCCAATTTGCGTTCTCAGGACGTCATCCTGACGCTCTCGCGCTTGATGCGGTTACATGGAAAGCCGGCCTACGTTCGGTCGGACAATGGAGCCGAGTTCACAGCGGCCAAGGTCATGCGCTGGCTGCGGGATGCCTCCGTTGGTCCCGCCTTCATTGCGCCAGGCAGTCCATGGCAGAACGGATTCGTCGAAAGCTTCAATGGCAAACTGCGTGACGAACTGCTTAACCGGGAGTGGTTCCGCAGCCGGGCAGAGGCGAAAGTGCTGATTGAAAGATGGCGTCAGTTCTACAACGAGCGCAGGCCGCATAGCGCACATAACTACCAACCTCCAGCTACGGTCCGTCGAACTTGGCTGGAATCGAATATGATCGACAACCGACTCACTGCCTGACTGGCTACAAATTACCGACGCAGGTCACGGCAGGATCAGATGTAGAGCACGCCGCAAATGCTTCCAGAAAAAAATGGACATATTTTTAATTCGTTGTGATTGATATATGGCGAATCTCCGCCAGTGCAGATTGTCTGTTTCTGGCCGATTGCAGACGTCTACGATCTTGGAACCCATTGATCCGTATCGCGATATTTATTCAGTCCCACAGCGCCAAATCTATCCTGATCGCCGGAGACATTGACGCCGACCAAAGCGAGCGCCGAATTAATTGCGTCAACACCGACAACCGGAGCTGAAACCAATTCGCCGCCGTTGATCACCGCATACGCTTGTGTCCCGACGCCACCAAAGTATTCGGCTTCCAAGTATAGGACCGGACCTGGAAGATCGATTTTTTTACAAAGAACAATCAATGACTGTGGCATAGCTATTTCACCACCCTCCGTCAGAGGAAGGAAAGGAATGCCGGTGGCCGCTCGCAGAGCGCTTGTAATGGGAATCATAGCCAACCCCTGATTTAACTCGACCAAACCCGGAAAGACGGCTGAGTCTCCTTTTTCTAAAGAAGATCGCGGCAGAACGAATGCCTGAAGGGTATATGCCATTTTTTATGTTTCCCACGATTCGCGTGTGGCCGTATTAGAACATGCCCCCGGATGACGTATGCATAGTCCTCTTCTGACCGGTAGCAGACATGGTCGCCTGCAAATATGGACCTAATCGCATATAACGCCAGTAGCGACAGCTGCGTCCATGTTGGCACGCAGCTTTTCAGAGCTTGCCCAGAGTGTTTTTTTGATGTCCTCCAGCATTACAAAAATTCTTTGTCCGTCCTGCAGGGTCATTTACCAGAGCCTCAATACCAGCTGTCCGGCGATGATTAATATGGATCCAGCGCCTGCCTCATAGGTGTTTGACGATGAGGCACCGCTTTTCGGTTTGACCCTGTTGCCCTCTATTATCCACGTATTGGAAGAATTGCTACCCGATTTTGGTTTCAACTCCTTCCCATCCCATATCCAGGTATTCGAAGACGATGCTCCCGATTTCGGTTTGATTTCCTTGCCGTCGAACAGCCACGTATTGGACGAGGATGCCCCTGATTTCGGCTTCAATTCCCTGCCGTCGCATACCCAATTGCCTGGCAATGAGATTTTGTTTCCCATGAGCTCCCCTTTTCAAATAATTGCTATTATTAAAAATTACTTTAAGCCGTATTTCATGGTGAGGCGAGATAGCGGCCCTGAAGAATTCAGACTCTTCTACGTGATTATCGCTCACGACCTTGACTCAACACCTTCCTGCCTTCGCAGCGTCCCTACCAATGAATCAGAGCTATACAACCGAGCAAAAGAAAAAACGGGCCATTCTCCGAGCAGCTCAAGTAATTCACGGGCATCATGAGGAAGGCGTTCTCGGAATTCATTCACGCATATTCGAGGTATTGGTCCATGATGACTACGTCCGTATAGGAAGCTCTCTCAAAGGGGCCCACCGTAGAGAACACGTAGTTCCCTGTGCTTTGCTCCGAGACCAGGCGTTACGGATGTTTCGCGAAGGCAGTTCCATCGAGGCGGTCGCCGAGATGATCGAGCGCAACTTGTTGATCGCCATGATTTCAAGCGAGGAGCGCTTCCACTTGGATGTCACGCTTGGACTCAAAAACAAAATGCCCGCAGGATGGCAATTTGGGATCAACGATCCTATGGACAGACTCAAGGCTGCTGGCATCATATTGGCGTAAAGAACAATCGCTTCCCAGCCCCCCAATGAAACTTAGAAGCAGCAAACATAATGAAACCACTGCCATTCCCTTTCGAACCCAATGCGTCATTTTGTTACCGCTTCGCACGCTATCACCTGCTGCCAGAAATTGCTGGCGAGCCTGAAGCCCTGACTGGCGATCCTTTCAAGCTGAACACGGTCATCAGTCGCCTTCTGCCCCAATACTTCACCGAGGAGCAAATGGCATTGAGCTACCCGGCTCGTGATGCCGAAGGGAAGCTCAATCAAGTCGGTAGCGGAATCCGATTCTTTACCTCTCTAAGAGCAAAACGCGGAAGAGAATCTCCATTTGTTTGGCTCGGACAGTCAGGCTTGTATCGCCTGAAATCTGACAAGGAAGTCACCCAAGAAGCTGCGGAAGATGAGGACGAGGAAATTGAAGAATTAGTGGATGTGGAATTCAACGGATGGATTTATGCGTTTACCTTTCCTGTTCTCAAGAAATCAAACGCGGTTTTTCCGATCAAGATCGGTATGACTGCGGCAGCAGATGCGGAAACAAGAGTGTACAGCCAGTGCAAAGGGGCAGGCTTCTTCGAAAAGCCGGAAATTCTGGGCAGTTGGAAAGTCCGGCGGGTCGCCCAAGTTGAAGATGCGATTCATGCCGTATTGAAAGCGCGAGGAAGATGGAAGGAAGATGCGCCTGGTGATGAGTGGTTTAATACAGATCAGGACGAAATATTAAGTATCCTCAACTTTATTACGACCCCGTCGCCTCGATAAAAAATCTGCGGCAGTATTTCTTACTATCTTTATCTGATGGCCGACTACGTCCACCACTGCATGCCATGCCCAAAGGCACTGAATGCAGTGACGCGTGATTTTGAGCTGATTGCAGACTCGGTGCACGGCACTCCATCATCGCCCGCCGCGCTTGGCTAACTGTGTTGCGGGAACTGTCGAACCTACCGGGTATTTCCTGAACGCAGATGCGATCGCTGATGCGGCCGCGCCGAATGCTCCCGGCGGGGTCCGTCTATCTCCCCATTCGCCCGCCCGCGTTCATGAGCAGGGTTGTGCTCTGAACATGGGTCAACTTTGGATGCAAAGTTTTTGGGAGAGTGAATCAGTCTTCAATGCAAATCAACTACCCTGCAGCTCAAAACCTGCCACTGAGCGTCAACGACACTGATTGCGCACTCACCAAAGCGTTGGCGATGCTGCGGCTGTAATACATGGAAATTGTCATGCCGGACTTGAGCAATAGCCTGAAGCCCAGGTTGGAAAGCCACTGCTTATTATCTTGCGACGAGTCGGATACAAAATACGCAGGCCCCGCATCGGCAAGATTGGCGTACGAAATACCGGCGCGGCCGTTGTGCTGCAGCCCTTGCTGATAGGCAATCTGAGCCTGTGGCACCAGCGTACCGATATCAAGCGCATGGCGCACTTCACCGCGCAAACCAAGTGAGACCGCATCGCTGCTGATCGTTTGTTTCGAGTATGCGAGGGCGCTGGCTCCACCAGTCTCACTGAATGGATTGAGACTGCTACGTACCAGATCGAGACGACCATAAGGGGACAGCATCCAGGACTCACCCTCAAACTCATACCCGCTCGTCAGCGAGGCGAATTTCTGACTGCCCCGTCGTGATCCCTTGACACTGCCGCCGTCTGCGACGTTATGGCGCGTCAGGTCGAAGTCGAGTGAACCATAACCGAGGATGCCATCGATGTACCAATGATTCACGGGGCGATAGCTACCATAGATGACCGTGAACATGCCTTGACCAATATTCTTCGAGCCCAAGTTATCGGTATCGCTATTGCTACGGCTATATCCAAAGCCCAAACCAAGCGTCAGCTTTTCATCCAGACGATAGTCGCCCCCAAAGCTGATACCGCTGGTGGTGAAGCGCAGGCCATTTTGGCCGACACCTGGTTTTTGCTCTCCAAAATCAACCGCCCCGCCTATCCATAGCAAAAAAGGCTGAGGTATCTCGCCACTACCAGAAGGCATCTCCGGCAGGTTGTAATTGTTACTGGCCGTTTTTGCTGCCTCGTCAGGTGTGCTCTTTTCGGCACCCAGGGCCGTTTTCTTCAAGCCATGACGCAAGCTGCGCAAATTCGCGGATTGCAATGAATCAGAAATAACCGGGCTGGCCACAACGTCGCCATTCCTGGCCCAGGCCGTCTCTGCAGCAACATCACGCGCGCGGTTATTGAACGTCAAGCCAAAGGAGGAAGAAGCCCGGCCAGAGCGCAGGGAATCGAGGCGCTGCGTAAAGTTACCGAGTTGGGTATTGGCGAACATCCTTGCCGACTGTGCCTGCGCAGTCAGCCCGGCAATCACGGCAGCGTTTTTGGTCGGATCTGGCAAGGCTGCGTAGGTGTAAGCCTTGCTTGCCGTAATCGTGCCGGAGCTGCTGGCAAGTACGACATCCACCGTACCTGCATCATGTGCTGCCGTAGTCACGGTAATACTGGTTTGGGAGCTGGCCACTATGGTTGCCGCAGTACCACCGAAAGAGACGGAAGTGACACCGCCCAGATTGCTGCCACTGAGTGTGACCGCAGTGCCACCGGCTGCAGGCCCGCTCGCTGGTAAAACACTGGTAACGGAGGGAGTGAGAACCAAAGCATTCACCACAACCGTGACTACGCCAGAGTTCGCCATGGCGTTGTTAGCGTCGCCCGCATAACTCGCTGTCAGGCTGTGGGTCCCGGCAACGAGGTTGGAAAGTACCAGAGAAGCGGATGAGCCGACGACATTGGCGCTACCGACTGTATTGGCACCATCTTTGAAGGTGACCGTACCGGTCGGCGAAACGCCTGCGCTGAGGTTGGCTGTCAAAGTAACGGCAGTGCCCACGTTGATGGTTAACTGACTTGCGGTCAGTGTCAGACCGGGTGAAGCAGTCACGGTCACAACGACGGTACTGGAGGTAGCTGACAGGTTATTGGCGTCACCGCCATAAATAGCGGTAATTGAATGTTGGCCGGCAGATAAGGCAGAGATACTGAAACTGGCCGTTGTTCCGGACAAAGAGACGCTGCCTAGCGTGCTTGCTCCGTCCTTGAACGTCACTGTGCCGGTAGGCGAGGCTCCCGTCGCAAGCGATGCAGTGAAGGTAAGGCTGCCACCGAGCGTAACCGACGACAGACTCGTACTGAGCGTGAGGGTCGGTGCAGCGATGACATTGATATTGACAGCGCTTGAAGTGACAGTGAGGTTATAAGCATCCCCGCCATAGACAGCCGTGATGGAATGTGACCCAACTGAAAGCGATGAGGTACTGAATGTGGCGGATGTTCCTGAGACAGAGGCACTACCAAGCGTGGTTGAGCCATCTTTGAAAATAACCGTGCCAGTGACAGGCAAAGGGCTATTCAGGTTAGCAGTGATGCTGACACTGGCTCCTGCTGAAGGGGCCGTATTTGAAGCGGAGACCGAAATAGTGGGCGGCACCTTGCTGACTGTAACGGTAACAGCACTGGAAGTCACTGTGGCGTTGTAGCTGTCACCCGAGTAAACAGCCGTAATATCGTGCGTCCCGGGGCTGAGCGTGTTGATCGACAATGACGCCGCATTTCCGCTCACCGTTGCTGATCCGATTGTATTGGCACCATCTTTGAACGTCACACTTCCCGTCGCCGCAGCACCACTGAGAAGGGCTACAGAGAGCGTTACCTGATTGCCATAGCTGATCGATGTGGCAGAGGTGGACAACGCGATGCTTGTAGCAAAGGCCTCGATATTTAATTGATAGGCGGTAGAGACACCAGATGAACCGACGGCTTTAAACGTCATTGAGAAGCTACCTGTATTTCTGGGTGTACCCATGAAAGTTAGCGTACAACCTGAATATGAAATTCCCATTCCCGTTGGTAGGCGGCCATTGAAATTGATGCCAGAACTGCAGCTTGGATCATCTGAGGGAATAACAATGCTGTAGGAATATGCAACTCCAGCGGTGCCGGTTGGAAGCAGCACAGCGGCATGTCCAGGGTTGATCCAAACCAAGCAGGACATCAACAAGAACACAATACGGATAAGGAATGAACACAGATTGCGATCTCCAGACATTAATTTGTATTTCATTTGCGCCCCAGGCGGTTCGGTATTTTTTTTGATTATTTTTGATTCAGCCAGGTGCGATTGGCGAGCGATCCGTCGCTGAATTGTTGTTGTACTGATTTACTGCAGCATGACCACAATAAGTTATGGCGCACCCATCTGGCGCCCATAAGGGAGGAACTTAAAGAAGAAAATCCGGCCGTAGGCTAGCAGCAATAATTCCGATTTGACATAGTCCAATTGGACTATGAAAGCCAGTTGAATTGCCCGATTCTTTATGAGCGCCGTTCGTATTCCTTCTTTCAGCTCATAAAAAAAGCCCAATCTTTCGTTGGGCATTTTTTAAGGGGATGGCCTCTTCTGGCCGATTGCGGAAGTCTTAGTTAATACGATGCCGGCACAGCCCGACTGACCACTCGACCGTGGAGTGGTCGATAGCAGCATGCACAGGCGAACCGGCCAGCTCGGTAACGATGCCGCGCGCAGCGCGTTCAGCGTTGGCCACCGAAGTCCACAGGAGCATATCCGTCACCAGGCCATCTCTTCGCTGGCTCATCCGACGCAGGATAAATCCGGGCTGTCTTTTAAGCCATTCATCCACATCGGTATTGGCTGCGATGAAGTCCTTCATCGTCACGCCCCGGCTCAAGTGAAAAGTGGTGATCTCCATCGCCTCCGCCATCACCGCTCCTCATGCTGCCAGCTCTTGTAGACGAACTCCAGGCTATAGCCGTCCGGGTCCAGTACATTGGCCGCGTAATAGCGTGGGTCATAGTAGAGGCGCGGCGACGGGGGGCCATTGTCGGTAGCGCCGGCCATCATGGCGGCGGCATACGCCGCGTCAACGTGTTCACGGCTATGCGCGACGAAACCGACATGGGCCGCCCTGCCGTCGGCCACACCTTCGCGCAGCCAGAAGAACATCCGCCCGTTGGCGCCGAAACCCTTCAAGTCGGGGTGGCCCGGCGGCCCGTCTTTGCCATCATAGTCATGCCGATTGACGACGCCGAGCGGCGCGAGCACGGCAGTGTAAAAAGCGACGGAGCGTTCCATATCGCTGACTGACAGAAATACATGGTCCAACATGCTGGTTTCTCCTTTTCGATTCAGACGAGGTAGCCACCCGCGACTTCGATAGATTGTCCGTTGATCCCACCGCCCTCGCGGGAGAGCAGCATGCCGATCGGGCGCATTCCAGTGCGGAGGCGGCGCCGATGCCACGGCTGCCGCCAGTGATAAGGACGATATTCGATTGATTCATCGATGGCTACGGCAAGGGGTGACGAGAAGCCTCAACGATAGAGAATCGGGCCCGGGCAAGCCTGCCGGTTCATGCCTTAAATCTGCCTGTTCCTGCTTCTTTATTGCCAACCTGGTCCCGCTACGGTTTAATCCAGCCATGGATGATCAACTCAAAGAGCTGCGCGCGCTGGCCGCGGGTGCCGAAAATCGCCGTACTGAAACCGGTATTGCTCGCGTAGCCATGGTGCAGGGGGCGATACCACAGCATCAATTGGCGGCCGTCTACGATCCCATGATCAACCTGATCTTGCAGGGCGGAAAATCCATGACAGTGGGCGGACGCTGCCTGCACTATGATCCGGCCACTTACTTCGTCATGTCGGTGGACCTGCCGGCAGCAGGCACAGTCCATGCCGCCGCCGATGGCGCGCCTTATCTTGCGGTCAGCCTGACGCTGGACGCCAGGATCATTTCCAACCTCCTGGGGGATCTGCCCGATACTGCCAACCGTCTTGGTGACGCACGCGCATTTTCCGTCGCGCCAGTCACGCGCGAACTGCTTGATGCATGGGTGAGGATGCTCAGGCTGATGAAGCAACCCGCAGATATTGCGGCACTGGCGCCAGTTTACGAACGAGAGATTCTCTACCGCGTACTGCAGGGTCCGATGGGATGGATGCTGCGCGATATCGCGCTGCCGGACAGCGCTCTGGCAAGGGTGAATCTGGCCATTCAGCAAATCCGCCGCGACTACGCGCAACCTCTGCGCATAGAAGACCTCGCCGGCAGCGCCGCGATGAGCGTGTCGGCTTTTCACCGCCACTTCAAGGCGGCTACTGCACTGAGCCCCTTGCAATACCAGAAGCAGATCCGGCTCCTGCAGGCTCGCACCCTGCTCATTGCGGCCGGATACAGTGTCACGGCGGCGGCGCACGAAGTTGGCTACCAAAGCCCGACCCAGTTCAGCCGTGAATATTCGCGTGAATTCGGTCGCCCGCCGAGCCGGGATGCTATCGCGCTTGCAAGTGAAATGCGGTCATCGGGCTGAGTGAGCAAGCGTCAATCAACCGTATCCCGATCCAGCAAACAATCAATGAACGCCCCCAGCAACGCCGGCCGGTGCCGCCTGTTCGGATAATAGAGAAACAATCCCGGCCGCGATATCGACCAGTCCGCCAACACCTGGACCAGCCGCCCCTGGGCCAGCAGTTCATCCACGCCATCCCGCGCAAAGTGATAAGCAATGCCAAGCCCGTCCAGCGCCGCAGCAATGCCGATGTCAGCATGATTGGTCACGACGGGCCCCTCCACCGCGACCTCGACTTGCCGGCCTCGTTTCTTGAACTCCCAGCGATAATGCCTGCCGTCCGTCTGCAGCCGCCAGTTGATGCACGTATGCGCATGCAGATCCGCAGGAGACCTGGGGATCCCCCGGCGCGCGAGGTAGTCTGGAGAGGCCACGGCAACCATCTTCAGGTCAGGAGTCAGGCGGATGGCCACCATGTCTTTCTCGACCCGGTTACCCACGCGGATCCCCGCATCGAAGCGACCCGCCACGATATCGGCCAGCGTGTCGTCAACCACGATGTCGAGCACCACGCCAGGGTTCGCTCGATGAAAGCGCGCCAGCCGAGGCGCAATGACGGTTCTCGCGGCAATCCCCAATGTGTTGATGCGCAACGTGCCGCTCATTTTTCCGGTGGCCTCGCTTGCCTCTGCGACGGCTGCAGCCATTTCCCGAAACAGCGGCGCCACGCGGCTATAGAGCAGCTCTCCGCTGGCCGAGGGCGCGACGCTGCGCGTGGTGCGGTTCAGAAGACGGGCGCCGATGCGCTCTTCGAGCTGCCGGATGGTCTGGCTTAGTGCCGACGGCGACAGGCCCAGATGCTCCGCCGCACGCACAAAACTCTGGCGCTCCACCACGGCCACGAATGCCTTCAATTCGTTAAAATCGGATCCGCGCATTATGTATTTTTTACTACATAGTTCATCAAGATTAAGGGATAGTAACTAAATTCACTTTGACGCGCATCCTGTGGCCTTATTGACCGTATGGAGCCAACCAACGTGAACACCTTGATCCTGCCCCACCCAATCGCCGCGTACTTCGCGGCCGAACACAATCCTGAAGCGCTGGCGCGCTGCTTCACGGCGCAGGCCGTCATGAAAGATGACGGCCACACCTACACCGGAGTCGCGGCGATCACCGCCTTCCTGGCCAAGGCATCGGCCCAGTACGGTCCGACCAGCGTGCCCCTGGACATCCAGCAGGAGGGAGACCTCCAATGCGTTCGCGCCAACGTCACCGGCAACTTCCCCGGGAGTCCGATTGTGCTGTCCTACCGCTTTGGCCTCGAACGAGGCCTGATCGCATCGCTGGAGATCACGGCATGAGCTTTGACCTCTACCTGAGCGGCCTGCGCGCCGTGGTGACCGGCGGTACACAGGGTCTCGGCGCCGCCGTCGTGAGAACCCTTGCGCAGGCTGGCGCACGGGTGGCCACATCGGCCCGTAGCTTGCCCCAGCATTCGGCCGAGGGCGTGACCTACGTCGCGGCCGACCTGTCCACGGCAGAGGGCACACGACGTTTTTCCGAGACGGTGTTGAAGCAGTGGGGGGGCGTGGATATCCTCATCAACGTGCTCGGCGGATCGAAGACACCCGGGGGCGGTTTCGCCGCGATCAGTGATGAGCACTGGTTCGCCGAACTCAACCTGAACCTGATGCCGGCCGTACGCATGGACCGTGCGCTGTTGCCGGGCATGTTGGACCAAGGGTCGGGGGTCATCATCCACGTCAGCTCCATCCAGCGCGTGCTGCCTTTGCCAGACTCAACGACGGCCTATGCCGCTGCAAAAGCGGCTCTCTCGACCTACAGCAAGGCGCTGGCCAGAGAGGTAACCCCCAAGGGAGTTCGCGTGCTCAGCGTTGCACCTGGCTGGATCGAGACCGAAGCATCGGTAGCATTTCCGCAGCGCACGGCGGCGCATGCCGGCACAGACTACGAGGGCGGCAAGAAAATCATCATGGAGTGGCTGGGAGGCATTCCCGCAGGACGGCCAGCGAAACCCAATGAGGTCGCTGATCTGATCGCTTTCCTGGCATCCCCGAGATCCGCGTCGATCGCCGGGACCGAGGTTCGGATAGATGGAGGTACTGTTCCTACCGTATAGGCTGCTGAAGGAACAGGCGCAGTGGCAGCAAGCCTTTTGAAGCTTGCTGCCGTTTTTGAAAGATTGCCACGCAATGAACCCTATGCAGGCAGCACCTTCCCCAACATCGCGGCCAAATCACTGGGCGCAAATTTGGCGACATATCCATCCGCCCCGACAGAGCGCACGTGATCCTCGTTGGCGGCCCCGGTCAGCGATGAGTGGATCACCACGGGAAGGCGCTTGAATTTGTCAGAACCTTTTATTTTGCGGGTCAAGGTAAAACCATCCATCTCCGGCATTTCAAGATCCGTCAGCACCATCGCCACCTTGTCAGTGACCGACTTGCCCTCGGCCTCGGCTTCGGCAGTCAGCTGCTGCAGCTTGTTCCAGGCCTGGAGCCCATCGGTGGCCATGATGAACGGAAGATTCAATTCCTTGAGGCACTGCTCTATCAATGCGCGTGCCACTCGGGAATCATCGGCGGCCAGCACGACAGTACCTGGCTTCAACGTGACCGGGCGGACACCACCCTTGCTCGGCTCGATCGATTCCTTCATCGGGGAGACCAGGTTCAGGATGTGCTCCACATCCAGGACCTGCACCAGGCGGCCTCCGTCGCGCTCAGTATCCATTCGCGCGATGCTGGTCACCAACCCGCCCGGAGCGTGGGCACCAGCGGGCAGCACCTGGCTCCAGTCCAGGCGAACAATTTCTTCCACCGATTCAACCGCAAAGGCTTGGGTATGCCGGGCGAATTCCGTAATCAGAAGAATATTGAGCCCTTGCGAGGCCGTGCAACCTGTGACCGCCGACAAGTCCACTACGGACATCACCTGGCCACGAATATTGACCATCCCCATCATCGGCGGCGTCATGCCCGCAGCCGCAGTGATGGGCATCATCGGAACGATTTCCCGGATCTTGAAAACATTGATGCCGTAAAGTTCTCCAGGCCTGTCGGTGGAGCCGTCCGGGGTCCCGACACGGAAGAGCAACAGTTCGAATTTGTTGGTGGAGGTCAGGTTCGTGCGCTCATCGATTTCTTTTTGAAAATTGTCCATGATGGTTTTTTGAAGATGGAAATGTCTTGCTCTTGCGCTGAAGAACAATGAGCGTGTGGAGGGGATGCCTGCTGGACGGCTGCACTAACGCACAGCCGCCGACTGCATAGGCATCAAGATGAGGCCTTCTTCAAGCTGGCAGTGTTTCGAACTGACGTTGCGGGATATCGACCACGACGGGTCCGGCCGTCGAAGACAGCTTGAAGGTACTGACCAGCTGTGTCAGCGAAGCTGCTTCCTGCTTCATCGTTGACGATGCAGCAGAAGCTTCTTCGACGAGTGCGGCGTTTCGCTGCGTCGCCTCATCGATTTGTGCGATGGCCTGGTTGATCTGCTCAAGTCCTCGCGTCTGCTCGGCGCTGGCAACGCTGATTTCCTGGACGATGCCCGAGACGTTCTTGATGCTTTCGACCACCCTGCCCATCGTCGCGCCGGCCTGGTTCACCTGTTGCTCGCCAGTGGCAATCCTGGTCACCGACTGGTTGATCAATGCCTCGATTTCCTTCGCAGCGCTGGCGGACCGGTGGGCCAGCGCCCGCACCTCTGCTGCCACGACAGCGAAGCCTCGCCCCTGCTCGCCCGCCCGGGCTGCTTCCACTGCGGCATTCAAGGCAAGGATGTTGGTCTGGAACGCGATACCGTCGATGACACTGATGATTTCCACGATTTCGCGGGATGAACCGCTGATGGCTCTCATCGTATCGACCACAAGAGCAACGGCTTCGCCGCCCTCGGCCGCAATGTTCGAGGCATCGTTGGCCAGCCGATTGGCTTGACCCGCGTTCTCGGAATTCTGCTTGACGGTGGCCGTAAGCTGCTCCATGGCGGACGCGGTTTCTTCCAGCGAACTGGCTTGCTGTTCCGTACGCGCCGACAGGTCGACGGTTCCGCGTTGTATTTCTCCGGAAGCCGCGACAATAGTGTGTGTGCCCTCGCGAACATCGGTGACGATGGCGGCCAGACTTTCATTCATATCTTTCAACGCGCCGACCAGCTCGCCTACTTCATCGCGGCTATCCACGCTGATGCGGCTGGTGAGGTCGCCGTCGCGCACTTTGCGGGCAATCTCTACCGCACCCGCCAAAGGTACTGCGATCGACCGGGTCAGCTGCCAGGCGATCAACATCCCGACGACCAATGCCAGCGCACTGATACCGGCCATCGTCAATTTCGCCTGTGCATAGGCGCGTTCGGCTGCGGCTGCGTTTTCCTGGGAGTTTTGATAGAGGTAATCGTTGATTTTCTGAACGTGCGTAATGACCGACTGAAGAATCGGCATGCACTCCTTGTTCAGGGCAACTCGCGCCTCGTCATTCTTCAAGGCCAGGGCGAGCTCTACCACCTTTACCGCCACCGGGTAATACTGCTTTTCGAGATCGGCCAGTTGCTCGAGAAGCTGACGTTCGACATCAGAAGCTGCCGACTCGGCCACCAATCGTTTCAATTCCGCCAGCCCGTCATTGATATCCTTTTGCGTCTTGGCGACCAGAAGGGCGTCGTTCTTTTGCAAAGCCGGATCAGTAATGAGAGTGAGATTGCGCGCAGCAATGGCACGCAACGTGATGCCAAACTGCGTCTTGGCAAGCGCCTTCAATTTCCCCTCATCCACTGAGGTCAGGAATTCTATCCGGTCATTCAGTGACGATATTTGCCGAAGACCGAACCCGGCGACACAGACAAGCAAAAAGATGACAGCAGCCAGTCCCAAGGTAAGACGCTGACCAATTTTGAGATTCTTCATACTCCCCCCACGAGAATTGAAAAACACGCTTAATAGTTATGGAGCATTACCCTATCTCAACGATCAGGAAATTCCCGCTAACCGAAAAAATATTTGAAAATAAAACATCCAAAGTTGATTTGGATCAAAGCAAACATACGATCAGTTCGAGTAATCACGAGGATTTGCGATTTTTGATCGACAAATCTTCAGCGATTTCCTGTGCCACGACGGGATCAATGCACTGCATACGCTATGGCGCATCCCGGCTGTCAAGCCCGGCGAGCAAGGATCAAGCGGGGATGAGCTCACCCGCCAGCATTTCCCTGGCGCAACTCAGGGCCTGCGCATAGCGTGGATGTTCTATCCGCGGGTCGGCCAATTCCTCTTCCACCGCAGTGCGCAGCATCAATCTTGCTTGCGCCTCGTTGACACTGCCGGAAAAGCTGATGTGGGCAACTGCGTTCGAAAGGACCGTGCGCATCCTGTCACTGAATTCCACTCCGCTGACCGAGAGATAGGCCACGTTCTTGACCAGGACCATGTGATGGCTGACGGCTAAAGCTGTGATGCTCATCGTTGCCTCCCAGAAGATATTGAGCTCAAGCATAGTGCAACCGCTTTCCTCCGAGCATCAGGAAATGCCTGAGAAACCCAAAGGCACTACCGCCCATGAGCACCAGACAAAAAAAAGGGGCTCCAGACATTCATCTGAAACCCCTTTGTCCATTTGGCCATGCTTGCCAAAGGCCTGTTACCACAAACAATGCTAGGCCTTCGCCAGCGGCTTCATGCGAAAACTGATGCCCATGCGATTGATGGCATTCATGGTGGCGATCACGATGGTGAGTTCAACCAGAGGCTTTTCGCCGAAGACGGCCAGAGCCGCAGCATAGGCATCGTCGGACGCATGCGTTTGGCTGACCAGCGTCACTTCTTCTGCCCAGGCCAGCGCCGCCCTTTCCTGGTCGGTGAACAGATAGCCTGCTTCCTCCCACACCGGCACCAGAACCACCTTCTCAAACGACATCCCGCCTTTGATCAGGTCGCGCGTGTGAATGTCGATGCAGTGAGCGCATCCGTTGATCTGCGACACCCTCAAGAAGACCAGATGGATCAACTCATCGGGCAAGCCGGTGCTGGTGGTGACGTAATGATGAAGCGCGCCAACAGCCTTGGCGCCCTCGCCGGAAATGTGAAACCAATTTGGACGTTTCATGAATCCTTCCTTGAAGTTGAATGGAGCGGATGAAAATTCAATATCCCGCTGCACTCAAGACGGCTGGACGATGCCGCCTGTGACAACTTCAACAAGAATTCTTGATTTAATTTTTTTTGCCAAATGGAAAGCCAGTATTCCGAATCAGCTAATACTCCCGCGCACCCAGGAGAATCTAGGAATGTTCAGACCCCGGCGCCGGCAACGTGCCGGAGCGCAAACGCCCGGCCGCCTCCATCGCCTCGGCGAAGATTTCATGCATGCTTCGTGCCGTGAAAGCCGGCAGCATGGATTCCGGCGCGCCCGGACCACCCCCGCCACCCAGGCCGGGCAGGAAATCGGAAGTCCTGATTTCTACCTTGCCCTGCCCCTTCACGGCTTGGGCGATCTCTTCGAGTCGCTGCTGCGGATTCAACGGGGCTTCGCTCAGGCCAGGAATGGAATTCTTGACTGAGCCATAGCCGCCTGCATCATTGACCTCGGCAAACAGCTGGCCGTTGACCAGCACCTGCCCGACCGTCTGATAGGCATGCTCGCTTGCGTACTGCGCGCTCACTGCGTTGCGGGCCGCCTCCTCTTTGGCACGGACCTCCATCTCCTTGATCAGGTTTTCCGGCATCTGATAAACGACCGGGTTCAGGGAGCTCACTAGGGTGGCCGGACCCGTCAGGCGATACGGGCTGGCAAGCTCATCGGTCTGCGCTCCGGCCACGCTGGCTTGCTGCAGAGCTTCGGAGGAAATCGTGACCTTGGTCGAATCGCCAGCCTGTCTTTTATCTGAATCTGCTGCGGCCTGGGGCGCCGTCGAGCTCAGCTTGGCTGCTGCTGCCAGTGTCGTGGCCTGGGTGCCGGAAATCATCATCGCATTGGTTCCTTGTGAGGTCATGCTTCGATCTACGTGTTCGGAGGGAGACGTCTAAGCCATGGCAGTATGGGGAAGAAACCCTGCTTTCAATCGTGTGAGTAAAAATGATTTTTTGCCGTAATTCAGCCGAATTACCTGGCATGCTGCTCACGATGCGGCCGCACCCCCACCCTGCCCCAGCAATTGCAATCCCGTCCTGCGCACGAAGCCCGCGTAATCCATCGGCGCTTCCACCACGGTATCGGCGCGATTGGCCTGTATATACGCCCAGGCCCGTCCATTGCTGGCGTCATACACCAGCTTGAAGATCCGCGACGGCACCGCGATATGGCCGCCCCCGATGGTGCTGGGTGCGGCGTCAAACAAAGGGCCGGTAAACACGAAGACATCACCCTGCGCGCGCATGACGTACTTGCGCGTATCACGCTCGACCTTGGACCACGGTCCGGAATTGTGCTTCTGGTTCTGCGGCACCATATTGGCCAGCGAGAAGCTCTGCGCCATCGCCTCCGGCGTGGACATGTCGCCGGCCGGCGCCATGTGGCCCCGCGCATAGCCCGATCCCCGGTAGTCCTCCAGTTCGGCACGCTCGGCGCGCGGCAAGCGAGCCTCCGGGTAGAAACGGTCGGTGCGGTGCTGCTCGCGCGCATGCACCAGCGCGGCACGATTGAGGCGCTCCACGACCACCAAGGGGGTCTTGGTCTGGCTGTTGTAGAGCACGGCAAACGCGCTGAAACACAGCTCCCGCAAATGCGGCCCCGCAGGCAATTGCGCCGGATGTGCGCCCGGGAAGAACTGCGGGCATTGCGCAAAGCGCGTGACGGTGGCGTGTGCGGAATCAGCGTGCCGCGCCGGGGCGGGCAGGTCCTCGGCGGGCAGGTCGAGGTGCGGCAGACTGAGTCGCTCGCGCAGGCCATCGGCCAGCTGCGGGTTCAATACGCAACTGGCAATGCTGAAGACGAGGATCGTCGTGCTGGTGAATGAAATCAGGAAACGGCGGAAGGGTCCCGATCGCTTCTGCTTGCTTTTGCCTGAGGTGGCCCGCTTGCGCGGGGCTGCCTTTTTTTGTCTTGTTGCCATACGGGCCGCATGGTAACTTGCCTGGACGTTCGTTGCCAGCGCATCAGGAAAAACGCGATGAGCATGACGGCAGATGCCGTGCAGGCCGACAAAGCCGGCCTGTCAGCTTGTATGGATCATGTCTGCTGGACCCGCATACAAGGCCTTGGTTAGAATGCACAGGACACTGTTACCGAGACAGTGATTCACCTCTGCTACTTTCAGATTCGCAAAGCTGGCACCGGATTGATCTCCCAGCGAATCGAAGGCCAGACATCATGGATTGGGTTCCAATCGTCTTCATCATCTTCAAGGTGGCCGTGCTTGGCATCGGCATGTTCTACGCCATCAAATGGCACTACGACCAGGGCAGGAAGGGCAAGCAGGCGGAACAGCGCGCCGTGCTGCGCGCCAGCGGCAAGGTGGCCGTGATCTTCGTGGTGTCGCTGGTGGTCCTGGGCGTGGGCACCATGTTCATCTCGCGCATGCTCGGCCTGGAGCTGACTTTCCCGTAAGCCGGGAAGCACGGCGGCTCATGCCGCCGGTCGCTTGGCCAGCGCCAGTACCATCCCGAAGAAGATCATCATGCCGCCGCTGATGCGGTTCATCCAGCGCAAACCGCGCGCATCCTGCAGCAGGCCCTTGAGCCGCGTTCCCGCGTAGGCATAGGCCGCAATGGCCACCAGTTCGAGCGCCAGGAAAATCGCCCCCAAGGTGAGGAAACTGGATAAATAATTTTCAGGGACCACGAACTGCGGGAAGAAGGCCGTAAACACCAGGATGGCCTTGGGGTTGCCGATGGCCACCAGGAACTCCTTGCGCACATAGCCGGCAATGCCCTGCTGCGGCTCGAGGCGCTGGCCACTCACTTGGGCCTTGGCAAGGAAGAGCTTGCATCCCAGCCAGACCAGGTAAGCCGCACCCAGCAGCTTGACCACCGTGAAGGCCATCTGCGAGGCCATCAGCAAGGCCCCCATGCCCAGTGCCGCCACCCCGATCATCAAGGCAAACGCTACCAGGCGCCCGGCAGCCGCCAGCAGCGCAGGGCGCAAGCCATGATGCGCACCGATGGTGATGGAGAGCAGGTTGTTGGGCCCGAAAGCCATGTTCAGCGCAAAGCAGGAAGGGATGAACAGCAGCAGGCTTTCCAGGGACATCGCGGATCCTTGTGAAGTAAGGGTGTGGTTGTGGGAAGCTCTCACCAATGCCGCCGCCCTGCCCGGCCGCCCGCGCAGGTCGACGAAATGCACATTCTAGCGGTGCGCGGGCTGACACGCAGGTGAAGCGCATATTCTTACGATGCTGTCAGCGCGTTTTTCCCGCGATTCAGGAAATGACTGATGCAAGTTTTTCAATTTCAGTCACATAATCCTGGAGCCGTTCGTTCTGGTGTCAGGACGTAGCCAATCCACCCGGAGATCGCTTCATGAATCCGAGCAATCGCGCTCGCACCCTGCTGATCGTGGAAGACAACAAGGATGTCAGAAGCATTTTTGCGGAAGTCTTCCAGGGCGTGGGCTATTGCGTGCTCGAAGCCGCCAATGGCGAAGATGCGTTGCAGGTCATGGCCTGCGCTCATGACCCGGTCAATGTAGTCCTGACCGATCTGCGCATGCCGGTCATGGATGGACTCGAACTGGCCACCCGCATCAAGGGCGATGTGCGCTTCTCGGGCATTCCGGTGGTGCTGCTCAGCGCCACGCCGATGACCAACTCCTGGCAGGCGCTGGATGTATTTTCTGCCCTGCTGACCAAACCCTGTTCCTTTGACCGACTGCTCTCCACGGTGGAAGGCGTGCAGTAAGACGGCCGCGCCAGGCTTGCTTCAGCTCGGCCGCCAGTGGTAACGAAGACGCTACCCGTCCGACAGCCGACACCGACACCATCAAGGGAGCTTCACCGATCCCCGGCCCTGAACCCAGGCGCGATGATGCAAGAACTGCGCATGAGCGCAGGGCATTCATCAAGGAGTGAAATCATGTCGAATCAGAATCAAGGCGGGTCCCGCGGTGGTTCCCACGAGCAACATGTTCAGGCCGGCCAGCAAAGCCACAAGAATGACCAGCAGAACCAGAGCAGCAGCGCTTCCGGCCAGCAGCAAGGCAGTAGCAACCGTGGCGGATCGCATGAACAGCACGTCCAGGCGGGACAGCAAAGCCACAAGAACGACCAGCAGAACCAGAGCAGCGGTTCTTCCGGCCAGCAGCAGGGTGGCAACACCCGTGGCGGATCACATGAACAGCATGTGCAAGCCGGACAGCAGAGCCACAAGAATGACCAGCAGAATCAAAGCAGCAGCGGCAGTGGCCAGCAGCAGGGTGATTCCACCCGGGGCGGCTCGCATGAGCAGCACGTCAAGGCCGGCCAGCAAAGCCACAAGAACAGCTGAACCAGCTGATTCGCTTCAACAGGCAGCCTGATCGCTAGGCCCGCGCGCCGCTTCCCCGATAAAGGGACGGCGCGTTTTTGTATGCGTGCCGATCGGCCCGCGCTTCGCACATATCCTGACGGAAATGTGCAACCGGGCTCCCTCATCGTTACTGCAAGCCCGAAGGCAGTTCTTCCGGTACGGCAGGCGCGGGCAGCATGGCTGGCACTACGCGCACCTGAGGCTGCCGCAGTATGCGCCACAGGAATACGCCCGAGACCGCCATCCCGACCACGACATAGGCGGCATAAAACGCGGCGGCATAACTGCCGTAGTGAAGAAGAGTGTGGATCATGGCCATGCGTCCTTGCGTAGGAGGTTCGGGTCGATGGCGTGATCTTATGTTTTATATCATTGCCGCAATATCAGGAAATTTCCTAGTTGTATCGCACACACTCTACTGCTGAGCTATTGGATAGCTCGCAAAGCATTTATTCCCGAAACAGGTACGTACAGCGCGCCCGGCAGCCCCAGCGAAATCGCTGCGGCCACCGGGCCACTTGGTGTGCTCACCTTATCTTGATCTCGACAAAGCGATTGCGCGGCTCGGCCACGCCGCGTTTCTGCGGCACGCGCGGATCGCGCGCACCCTTGCCGATGACTTCGATGCTCAGGGCCTTGACCTCTGCGCGCTGCAGTTCGCGCTCGATCAGGCGGGCGCGGCGCAGGGACAAGGCATCATTGCTGGCATCGCTGCCGATGGCGTCAGCATGGCCGGTGAGGATGAATTCCCCGGCGGGAAATTCCTTGATCTCGGCGATGGCCTTCTTGAGCAATTCCTGCGAGGCCGGCGTAAGACGATCGGTACCCAGTTCGAACAACAGGTCGTAGCTGCGCGGTCGCGCCGGCAGGCTGCGCATGACCTCGGCATAGCGGCGCTCCACTTCGGCGGCCGACAGGGTCTGGGTCGGCTCGGGCTTGCCGCCGCGCGTCTCCACCGCCGCATAGGGCGAACTCAGCGCGGTCTCGCCGCTGGCTGTCTTGACCAAGATGCTGCTGGCCGATCCGTCGGCCTGCGGCAGCAGCACGAAACGCTCCTTGGGGCCCGCGCATCCTGCCAGCAGGGCCACCAGCGCCATCACGGCGCAACTCATCCAGGCTTTATTCACCGGCCACCTCCACGATGAAGTCGGTACCACGGATGCCGATGGTGGCCGTGGGGGTCGAGAGCAACTGGCTCTGCGGGGACCGCTTGCCGATCAGTCCCGAGACGTAGCGCAGCGTGCCCTTGGAGAGGCGCACGGCGATGCTGCCTTCGTCGGTCGTTTCGTTGTAGGCGAACTGTTCGAGCAGGAACTGGCTGTTGGAGCCGAGGGAGATGAGCGTATCGTCCCGCAAGGTAAAACCGACCGAGCTGGCGGCGGCGGTGACCACGCGGTCACCGGCGTAGAGCCGTTCCCCGGCGGACAAGGGGCGGCTCTTGCCGCTGCGCTCGGCGCGCACGTCGCCTTGCAGGACCTTGACGATGCCGGCCTGGCTGGCCGTGGCCTCCTGGGCCGCCGCACTGCCCTGCCCCAGTACCCAGGCGCTGGCCAGCAATACGCCGCCCCATCTGCATGCCCGCCCCGTATTGCCTGACCTGATGATCCCCATGCCCCGTTCCCCTGATGTTGTGATGATGACGTGACCCGTGGCATGTCCTTCAAGCGCGGACGGCAACATGCCACCGCGCAATTTCACAGAAAATCACCAGCAAGGTCAACAATTCTTTACAACGGCAGGACAAGCCCGGCGCCGCGAGGGAAATTCAAAACAGGAACGCGCCCTGCTGAGCGCGGCCATCGGGTTCGCTCTTGGGCGCGGGCCAGGCCTTCATGTCGCCGGCGGGATAGTTCAGCAGCAGCTCGCGCGCCCGCTCGGGGTGGCCGGCATGCAGCCAGTCGGCATAGTGGGCGCGCGGGATGATGACGAGGTTGCGCTTTTCTTCGCCGGGCTTGTGAAAACGATTCATCAAGGGATGGTCGTCGGCATTGATGGTGATCTGGGTAAACGAAAATGCATACCCGCCTTCAGCCTCTTCCCAGGCGCGCCACAGGCCGGCCACACAGAATGGCTGGTCGTCGGCCATGCCGATGGCCCACCGCTGGGCGCGGCCGCTTTCGTAATTGGGTTCATAGAACCACTGCATGGGCAACAGGCAGGTCTGGGCCTGGCGCCACGGGCCGGCGTAGCTGCGCTTCTCGGCGATGGTCTCGGCGCGCGCATTCATGGTGGAGATCTGCAGTCCGGCCTGCAGCTTGCGGCGCGGCATCATGCCGTAGGTGGCCACGATGAGTTCGGGCTCGCCCTCCAGGCCGGCACGCACCGCCGGGGCGGCGTAGTCCTGCCAGGTCTCCTCCGGCCAGTCGGGCGTGGCGGCGGTATCGGCACCGGTCAGCGCGGTGATCATGGACTTGGGGGTGGGCTTGTAGTTGACGCACATGGCTGCACAATCGCGTTCACGGGGGATGGCGATTGTGCCACAGCGCGGCAGGCCCCGTGACCTGGCCGCACCCCAAGAAAAAACCGGCCACGGGGGCCGGTTTCAGGAAGCTGGTACGCCGAGGACAGGTCGCTCAGGCAGCCTGCTTGCCTTCCAGGATCGATTCTTCCAGGGCGATCAGGGATTCGATGGCGGCGATGAGCATGCCGATGCGGTGACGGCGATAGATCAGGCGTTTTCTTGCGCGAATGTTCATGGTTTCTCCAGCAGCCGGCGCAGGGCCGGCGGGTTGACGGGTCGGGCCGCCGCCTCCGCGCCTGCATCTTCACATCGGCTGCGAGCGTGCATCCAGCGGGGCGGCCAGCGGCCAAGGCCCGACATTATAGCCGACTGCCGGGCCGCGCCTGCGATCCGGCAATGCGCCGCTTCAAGCCACGCAAGCACGCCGGTAGCGCTCGCTGTAGAGCCGGGTCGCCGCCAGGCCAGGGGCGAAATGATGCCGCCCCGGCCCCAGCTCGGCCACGAGTGCATCCAGATCCACCTCGCGCGCGGCCAGGGCCGGCACGGCCGGGGCTTCGGCGGCGGCGTTGTCACGGCCGCGTGCCAGCGCCCGGAAGCTCGGCTGGCGACGGCCGTCGGTCCAGCCCTCCTCGATCCATTCGCGGATGACCTGCTTTTCGTAGCCATCAAAGACCCCGAACATCTGGCCCCCGGCGGCATCGATCAGGCGCCAGAAGCGGCTCTCGCTGGCCTCCTTGCCACGCGTGATCCACTTGGCCTTCTCCATCTCTTCCAGGAAGCGGGCCATGCCCTCGGGTTCTTCCAGCCACTGGTTCACCGTCTTGCCGCCGATGCGGCAATAGTCCGAATGCATCATGCGTCCGAACGCGGCCTTCTCGGCCAGCACCCGCACCACTTCCTGCTGCAGGGAGAAGGAGCCGATCACGCCCAGCGTGCTGGCACCCGGCTCATTGAGCAGGTAGCCGCGCCGCACGCCGGCCATGAAGGCTCGCGTATCCGCAGCCTGGGCGGCCGCCTGCGCGACCGCCTCGGCGGCCTTGCGGGCATGGCCGCTGGCGGCGTTGTCGATGGTCACGTGCAGGCTGAAGTAATAGGGATCGATGCCCAGTTCATTGAGCTCGTAGGCCGTGATGAGCAAATGCAGCGGCAACTGTTCATAGCCCAGGTTGAAGCCGAACACCTCGGCCTCGAACTGTTCACCATGGTGAGCCAGTCCCAGCTGGATGGCGCCCTGCACATAGTGGTCATCGGACAGGGCCGGTCCATGCTCGCAACCATTGGCCGCCAAGAGGCTGCGATAGAGTGTCACGTGGTTCATGGCGGCGTCGCCATCGCCCAGCTCCTCCAGGTACGTCAGAATGAGCGGTCGGAACAGCGGGTCGCGCCAGCGCTTGACGGCACTGTAGAGCCAGGCGCCATCGACCAGCTTGGTCGGCGCCACGCGGCGCAGGAAATTGAGGGCATGGGCCCGGCCGCTAAAGTAGCGGCGGGGTGCGCCTTGCTGGCGCTCTTTCAGGTAGTTTTCATAGGCGAGGCCAACCTCGGTGGCGCGCGCCTCCATCCACGCGGCCAAGGCAGCGGGGTCATCGGGCAAGTCGCAGGGCAAGCTGGCGGCCTGCTCCATTTGCTGTGCCAGGTAGTCGCGCCCCATGGCCAGGGCGGCCTCATCGGGGGTGGGCACGAACAGCTGCGCATACACCTGTGCAGCCTGCAGGGGGCCGCCCTGGTGGCGGTAGGCTTGGGCGGCCGAGCGGGCGGCCTGCATTTCCTCGACGGTAGATCGCATACGTCCTCGCGCAAAGTCAACTGCCTGCAGCATGCGCGCTGTGGTGCGGCGGCGCTATCAGCGCCCGGCCAGCCTTGGTGTCGGAGAACGCCCCGGGGACGGTAGGAGGATGCAGCACGGCCGGCCGCAGGGCCATTGTCTTGGCGGTTCTTATGTCCGATAATCGCGGCCATGAACGATACCGCACAACGCCCCGCCCTCCCCGATCGCCTCAGCATCGATCCCCGCAGCCCGCATTACGATGCGGCCATCTTCGAGCACGACATCGGCATCAAGCTCAACGACAAGGAATTCAACAACGTCAGCGAGTACTGCATCAGCGAAGGCTGGATCAAGATCCCGGCCGGCCGCGCCCTGGACCGCAAGGGCAATCCCATGCTGACCAAGCTCAAGGGACGAGTCGAGCCGTTCTATCGCTGATCGCCGCCATTCCGCCATTTCCTTTCGGCAATAAAAAGAAAGCCCGCAAGCTGTTGCGGGCTTTTTGCTTTGGAACGGGCCGCGAAGCGTCGCATGGCGCGATTGGCCCGCATGACATTCATCCGCGCAATCGATCAATCAGGTGCGATTCATCGATCCGGCGCATCAACCGCACGCGCCCATCCGGCCGATATGCACTCAGGCCGCAGCGCGCTGCCGCCACTCCTGCACGGTCATCCCCGTGACCCGCTTGAACTGCCGCAGGAAATGGCTCTGGTCATGAAAACCCACCGCCACCGCCACATCCACCACGCTCAGGCGGGAATCGGCCAGCAAGGTGCGGGCACGCGCCAGGCGCTGGCGCAGCATCCACTGGCACAGCGTGTAGCCGGTACTGGCCTTGAAGACGCGGCTGAAGCAACTCGATGAAAGCTGGCACATCCTGGCCAGGGTGGCCACCATGATGTTGTCCTGCAGATGGGTTTCGATGTAGTCGAGCACCAGCTTCTCCTGCTCGGCATCGAGAGGGCGATAGCGGGGGTCGACGGCAATGGCGGGACGGCGTGGCAAGGTGGCGCTTTCTGGCACTAAGTAAGTCGGACAAGACCGGCCTGCATCTTGCCATGAAAGCGCCATAGCGCAAACGGCCATCAGCCTGCCCGCGCCGCGCCCGGCTGATGCTGCCACGGCCTCACTTGGCGCGGCCGCCCTCGGCCTGCGTGGCCGAATCGATGCGCAGGTCGCTCTCGAAACTTTGCAGCACGGCGCGCAGTTCGCCGCGCTTCTGCATGGCGTCGAGCTGGGCGTTGATGCGCGGCAGCAGCTTCACGCAGGGGTTGGCCCGGCTCATGGCGATGTAGTTGTCGCTCTCGCTGACGAAGGGCCGCAGCGGCATGAAGCGGTCGGTCTGGCCGGTCTGGTTCAGGTAGATGACGCCGGTGTAGTAGCCGGTGATGAGGTAGTCGATACGGCCCGAATCGAGCTTGGTGAAATTCATGTAGAACTTCTGCGCGGTCTCGATGATGAGGTTGTCACGCATGAATTCATCGAAGCCGCCACCGAACTGGTTGCCCAGCGTGATGGCACCGCGCTTGCCGACCAGGTCCTTCCAGCCGGCATAGGCAAAACGCTTGTCGCGCGGCACGAATACCGCAATCGGATTGGAAAACAGCGGCACCGAAGCATAGGCCAGGTATTGCTGGCGTTCCGGCGTGTTCTTCAGCGACGCCACCATGGCCACTTCGCCGCTCTCAGCTTCCTTGAGCACGCGCTGGAAGGGGCCGACGTAACGGACCTCGTAAGCTATGTTGAGTGCGCTCAAGGCGCGCGTCGCGATCTCGATGCTGGCGCCGGTAAGGCGCTTGCCGTCATACCAGTGCAAGGGCGCGTAATCGGAGTCGGCCGAGATGACGACCTTGCTGCAATCGGCCGCCCGCGCTGCCGCTGGCGCGCTCAGCGCCACCAGCACGGCCAGCATCGCGGCGCAGGATCTCGTGTACATGGTTCCCCCTGTTGCTTGCTTCATCACGCAACCCTGGGCGGGCGGTGCGAGCAATTCCTCTGCCGTTGAGAATAACCCGGTTGTGCCACATGCCAAAACGTATTTCGCGCAGCGTGAGAGTAAACGTGTTTTTACCACAGTCGTCTGCAACTGCCCTGTTCCGGATCAGAGCGCGACGCGGAAATGACGCAGTGATACGTTTGGTAACGAAACCACCGTTGCGCGTCAGCCTGAAGACTGACGCGCCCGGCCTTGCACATCAAACAAATTGCTCGCACTACGACTCGCTACAAAATCCGGACTGATGCGCATTGTGCATTGATGAGCTGGATATCCCTCAAGTTTGCATCAATCGAAAAACCGGTTTGCTGCGCCGCTCACGGCCCGGCCCGGCTGTCAGACGCGCGCGAAAAGTCCGACAAGAAGATGCTGGGCTTTCCGACTGCCGCAGCGGGCCCGGCTTCCTATGATGAAACCAAGTTTTCAGGGAATGCAGCAAGCCCTTGGAAACGAAGGCCAACCCTGTGGATGCATGCAAGAACGCATTCGCCACTGAAGTCCCGATTGCATTCAGCCATGACGAATGCGTAACCAAGGATAAAGGAGAACAGCCATGACCAAGACCTTCCTCACCGCCGCCGTACTGGCCGCCGCCACCTTCGCCACCGGCGCCTATGCCCAGTCCTATGAGCAGGGCGGCAGCACCATGCAGGGCAACCCGCAGCAGCAATACGACTCGTCGTCCTCGTCCTCGCAGTCGCAGTACTACAACTACCAGGGCGACCAGACCAGCTCGCCGGCCGCCATGCAGGAAAGCGGCGAGAACGGCCGCTATGTCGACCGCAAGAGCTATGAAGTCCCCAATGGCCGCCCCAACAACTACGCACGTGAACAGAAGGACGGCCCGCTGGGCACCTCCCCGGGCGCGTAATTTTCTTCGCTCGCGTCGACCTCAAAGCCCCGGCCCAGGCCGGGGCTTTTTGCATGGGCCCCACCTGCGCACGCGGCATGCCGTAGAATCGCGCTTTTGCCGGTGCCTCTTCCTTGCGCCGCGCGCACCTGGTCCTGCGATGAATCCTCAACTTGTCGGCCGCGGCATCGGCTTGTCCGTACTGGCCTCTTCCCTGTTTGCCTTCCTTTCCGGCTACACCCGCCTGCTCGCGCCCCTGGATGGCACGGACATCTTCGCCTGGCGCATCCTCATCACCCTGCTCTGCGTGCTGGGCCTGCTGGCCTGGCGCGGCGAACTGCCACGCCTGCGCGCGGCCATGGGCGAGCTGCTGGCCAGCCCCACGCGTATCGCGCTGCTGGTGCTGATGGCGGCCCTGCTGGCCCTGCAGCAATGGCTCTTCCTGTGGGGCTCGGTCAATGGCCGGGCACTGGAAGTCTCGCTGGGCTACTTCATGCTGCCCCTGTCGATGGTGCTGGTGGGGCGCTTCCACTATGGCGAGAAAATGGACCTGCTGCAGCGGCTGGCGGTCCTGTGCGCCTGCATTGGCGTGGCCCACGAGCTGTGGATGACGCGCGCCTTCTCCTGGCCGACGCTGGCGGTGGCGCTGGGCTATCCGCCCTACTTCATGCTGCGCCGGCGCATCCGGCTCGATTCCATGCTCATCTTCGCGGTGGAACTGATGGTGCTGGCGCTGCCCTCGCTGGCGGCCTTGATGCTCAGCCCCGCAACGCTGCCCACCCTGCACACGCCGGCCATGTGGCTGCTGCTGCCCGGCCTGGGCATATTGAGCATGATCGCGCTGACCAGCTACCTGCGCGCCGGCAAGCTCTTGCCCATGGGCCTGTTCGGCATCCTGGGCTATGTGGAGCCGGTGTTGCTGGTGCTGGTGGCCATGGCGGTGCTGGGCGAGACGCTGCAGGCCGCGCAGCTGGGCACCTATGTGCCGATCTGGCTGTCGGTGCTGCTGACCGCCCTGCACAGCGTCAAGCTGATGCGCCGGCCGGCGGTCCAGCCCATGAATTGAGGGCTTTTTCGCGGACTGATCGCGGCCAGCGCGGCCGGCGCTTCTCCTTATACTGGTTAAAACGGTCAACCCTGGGGAGGGATCAGGCCGGCCAGAGGGGGAGACACATCACATGCGGCCAATGCTGGCAAAGGCAGGGCGGGTGGCGCGCCATTCGGTGGCGCGGCGGGCGCGGCTGTTCGTCGTGCTGATCTGCGTGGCCATCGCCGTGGGCCACCTCTGGCAAAGCATCGAGGCCCGCACCACGCAACTGGAGAATACCCGCATCTTTTCCAGCAACATTGCCCGTGCCCTGGCGCGCCATGCCTATGACGTCTTCCAGGCCACGCACGGGGCGCTCATCAACATCAGCGACCGCATCGACGAAGTGGGCGTCAACAGTGCGCAAGTGCGCAACATGGGACCGATCCTGCGCCGCATGGCCGGCGAGATGCCGCAGCTGGACGGGCTCTACATCTACGATGCCCAGGGCAATCGCATTGCCAGTTCGTCGCGGCCACGGCCGGCCGATGCCAACAATGCCGACCGCGCCTATTTCTTCTATCACCGCGATCACGACGATCCCGAGCCGCACATCCATCCGACCCTCATCAGCCGCAGCACCGACCAGTGGATCATCCCCATGTCGCGCCGCCTGAACCATCCCGACGGACGCTTTGCCGGGGTGCTGCTGGCGACCCTGCGGCTGGATCACTTCAATGCGCTGTACCAGACGGTGGAGATCGGCCGCGACAGCTCCATCCTGCTCATCTTGTTGCCCGGCACAGTGCTCACGCGCCAACCCTTCACCCCTGCCTACATCAACCGCGATCTCAGCCAGGACCCGGCCGTAGGCCAGGTCCTGGCCGGCCGCCAGAGCGGCCACACCCTGCTGCATTCGCCGCTGGACGGGGTGGACCGCTACGTGTCCTACCAGCCGGTGCAGGATTTCCCGCTGATGGTGACGGTGACCATCGCGCGCGACGAAGCCCTGGCCCCGTGGCGCCAGCAGACCATTTTCTATGCGGCCGCCGTGGTGCTGCTGCTGCTCATCATCGGCCTGTTCGGCTGGCGCCTGATCGGCCAGATCGAACTGCGCCTGGCCGCCGAGGACCGCGCGCTGCAGGTCATGGGAGAACTGCACCAGGCCAACCAGCGCCTGGAATTGCTGGCCCACCAGGATGGACTCACGGGGCTGGCCAACCGGCGCCATCTCGATACGGTGCTGGAAACGGAATTCCGGCGCGCCCTGCGCAGCGGGTCGGCGCTGTCGCTGATCATGATCGACGTCGATTTCTTCAAGCAGTACAACGATTGCTATGGCCACCAGGCCGGTGACGAATGCCTGCGCCGCATCGGTGCCTTCTTGAAGGAACGCCAGCGCCGCCCGGGCGACCTGGCCGCGCGCTATGGCGGCGAGGAAATGCTGATGCTCCTGCCCGAGACCGACGCCGCCGGGGCCATGCAGGTGGCCGAAAAGATCCGCGCCGGCATCCAGGCACTGGACCTGCCACATCGCAGCAATCCGCGCGGCGTGGTGACCGTCAGCGCCGGCGTGTGTGCAATGGAATTGCTGGCGCCCGGCGAACGCGCGGTGCAAGACTTGGTGGGCCGCGCCGATGCCGCGCTCTACGAGGCCAAGCACGGTGGGCGCAATCAGGTGCGCTTGGCCCAGGCGGAGCTGCCACCGGTCAAGTTCTGAAAAACCCGTACAGAAATCCCTGCAGCAATCGCTACAGAAATCCTCACAGAAAAGCAGACATGAAAAATGCCGCCCGGCGCAAGCCCGGCGGCATTCGTTTGTGCAACGGACGAAAGAATCGCCGGGCTTACGCCTTGTGATAGGCCGTCACGCGGTCCACTTCATTCTTCGAACCCAGGAACACGGCCACACGCTGGTGCAGCTTTTCCGGCTGGATGTCGAGGATGCGCTGCTGGCCATCGGTGGCGGCGCCACCGGCCTGCTCGACGATGAAGGCCATCGGGTTGGCTTCGTACATCAGGCGCAGCTTGCCCGGCTTGCCCGGCTCACGCGCATCGGCGGGATACATGAAGATGCCGCCGCGGTTCAGGATGCGATGCACGTCGGCCACCATGGAGGCGATCCAGCGCATGTTGAAATCCTTGCCACGCGGACCGGTGGAGCCGGCCAGCATTTCATCGACGTAGCGGGTGACCGGCGGGAACCAGTGACGCTGGTTGGAGGCGTTGATGGCGAATTCCTTGGTGTCTTCGGGAATCTTGATGTCCTTCTGGGTCAGCACCCAGGCGCCCATTTCGCGGTCCAGCGTGAAGCAGTGCACGCCGTCGCCGGTGGTCAGCACCAGCACGGTTTGCGGGCCATAGACGGCATAGCCGGCGGCGACCTGCTTGGTGCCGGGCTGCATGAAGTCCTGCTCGCTGGGTTCGGTCATGCCTTCCGGGGCCTTCAGCACCGAGAAGATGGTGCCGATGGAGACGTTGACGTCGATGTTGGAGGAGCCATCCAGCGGGTCGAACATCAGCAGGTATTCGCCCTTGGGATAGCGGTTGGGGATGCGGTGGATGGTCTCCATTTCTTCGGAGGCCATGGCTGCCAGGTGGCCGCCCCATTCATTGGCTTCCAGCAGGATCTCGTTGGAGATCACGTCCAGCTTCTTCTGCACTTCGCCCTGCACGTTCTCGCTGCCGGCGCTGCCCAGCACTTCGCCCAGCGCGCCCTTGCCGACCGCATGCGAGATCGACTTGCAGGCACGGCCGACGACTTCGATCAGCAGGCGCAGTTCGGACGGGATCTTGTTGTGCAGACGCTGCTGCTCGATCAGGTGTTGCGTGAGGCTGATACGTTTCATGGTGGTCTTCCTTGCAGTGGTTTTTATTTAATGAATCGGATGAATGAGTGAGGGGTCAATTATCTGTCTGACAGATCAATCGGCCAGGGCCTTGGTGATGACTTCGGCCACATCGCGCGAGAGTTTGGGGGTGGCTGCAACCTGTTGCAGGGCCAGGCGCATCTTTTCCTGCAGCGCCGGGGTGTACTTGCGCCAGCGGTCCAGGCTGCGCGCCAGGCGCGCGGCCACTTGCGGATTGCTGCCGTTCAAGGCGATCACCTGCTCGGCCCAGAAGGCATAGCCGTTGCCGTCCAGCGCATGGAAGGCCGAGGGGTTGCCGTTGCAGAAGCTGAAGATCAGGCTGCGTGCGCGATTCGGATTCTTCAATGTGAAGGCCGGATGCTCGGTCAGGGTACGCACGGTGTTCACGTCGGCATTGCGGGCGGTGGCCTGCAGGGTGAACCATTTGTCGATGACCAGGGCTTCCTGTTCGAACTCGGCATAGAAGCGCTGCAGGGCTTCGCTCTTGCCGGGGGCGGCGCTGTTCAAGACCGCCGAGAGTGCGGCCAGGCGGTCGGTCATGTTGTTGGCGTCCTGGTCCTGCTGCTGGGCCAGGGCCATGGCTTCTTCATCATCCAGCTCCGCCAGGTAGGACAGGGCCACGTTCTTCAAGGCACGATGACCGGCCGACGCGGCGTCGGGGCTGTAGGCACCCGGGGTCTGGTGGGCGCGATACACGGCCAGCAGGTCATCGCGCAGTGCGCGCGCCAGCGAGCGGCGCAGGAACTGGCGCGCCACGTGGATGGCGTGGGGGTCGATGACTTCCATCTGTTCGGCGATCATGGTTTCCGACGGCAGGGTCAGTACCAGTTCGCGGAAGGCCGGGTCCAGCGACTCGTCCTTGAGGGTGGCGCGCAGCGCGTCAGCGAGTGCTCCATCGTGCTCGATGTTGTTGAGCACGGTATCGACCGCCACCACATGGCCCGACTGGCGCGCGGCCTGCACGGCTACCGTCAGGTTCAGCAAACGGCGCGTGGCCAGGCGCTGGCCGGCTTCCCAGCGGTTGAAGGCATCGCTGTCGTGGGCCATCAGGAAGGCCAGTTCTGCATCGCTGTAGTCGTATTGCAGGACCACCGGCGCGGAGAAACCGCGCAGCAGCGACGGCACCGGCTTTTCATCGACGTTGATGAAGGTGAAGCTCTGCTGGGCCTTGGTCAGTTCCAGCACGCGGGTGGTGGCGCCGGCCTTCTTCTCGCCTTGCAGGGTCAGCGCCAGGTCACGGCCCTGCGCATCCAGCAGGCCCACGGCCACCGGAATGTGGAAGGGCTGTTTCTTCTTCTGGCCGGGCGTGGCCGGGCAGCTTTGTTCCAGCGTCAGGGTCAGGGTCTTGCGCTTGGCGTCGTAGTCCGCGCTGGCTTGCACCAGCGGCGTGCCGGCCTGGCTGTACCAGCGTTCGAATTGCGAGAGGTCGCGGCCATTGGCGTCGGCCATGGCGGCGCGGAAATCGTCGCAGGTCACGGCCTGGCCATCGTGGCGCTTGAAGTACAGATCCATGCCCTTGCGGAAGCCGTCACGGCCCAGCAGGGTCTGGTACATGCGCACCACTTCAGCGCCCTTTTCATAGACGGTGACGGTGTAGAAATTGTTGATCTCGACGAAGGAGTCAGGACGCACCGGATGCGCCATCGGGCCCGCATCTTCCGGGAACTGCGCCTGGCGCAGCACGCGCACGTCATCGATGCGCTTGACGGCGCGGCCGCTGTCGCTGCCGATCATGTCGGCCGAGAATTCCTGGTCGCGGAAGACGGTCAGGCCTTCCTTCAGGGACAGCTGGAACCAGTCGCGGCAGGTGACGCGGTTGCCGGTCCAGTTGTGGAAATATTCGTGGCCGACCACCGCTTCGATGTTGGCGAAGTCGACATCGGTGGCGATGCGCGGATTGGCCAGCACGTACTTGGTGTTGAAGATGTTCAGGCCCTTGTTTTCCATGGCGCCCATGTTGAAGTCGCCCACCGCCACGATCATGAAGCGGTCCAGGTCGAGGTCCAGGCCGAAGCGTTCCACATCCCAGGTGATGCTGTTCTTGAGCGACTCCATGGCGTGCTGGGTCTTGTCGAGGTTGCCCTCTTCCACCCACACCTGCAGCAGCGCATCGCGGCCGGAGTGCAGGCGCACGGTTTCTTCCTGGCAGACCAGCTGGCCGGCCACCAGGGCGAACAGGTAAGAGGGCTTCTTGAACGGATCTTCCCACTTGGCGTAGTGGCGGCCATCGGGCAGCTCACCCTCTTCGATCAGGTTGCCGTTGGACAGCAGCACCGGATAGCGTGCCTTGTCGGCGCGCAGCATGACGGTGAATTTGGCCATCACGTCCGGACGGTCCGGGAAGTAAGTGATCTTGCGGAAACCTTCGGCTTCGCACTGGGTGAAGAAATTGCCGTTGGACACGTACAGGCCCATGAGCGAGGTATTGCGGTCCGGATGGACCAGGGTCTCGATCTCCAGCGTCACCTTGGCCGGGGCGGCGGGGATGGTCAGCACGCCGCCGGCGATGCGGAAATCGCCCTTGGCCTGGGAGAGCGTCTTGCCGTTCAGGCGCAGGGCCACCAGTTCCAGCTCCTCGCCGAAGAGGATCAGGTCGCGGCCCTTGGCGGCCGGGTTGCGGGCCAGGGTGATGCGGGTGGCCACATGGGTGTCAGCGGGATCGAGGTCGAAACCCATCTCGACGGTGTCAGCCAGGTAATTGGGAGCGGCGTAGTCTTTACGGTAGATCGTCTGGGGCGTATCGGTGCGCATGGAGGCCTGTCCGGGAAGGGAAATGGAGGTCAGAAAATGAGGGCTAAGGTGAAGGCTAAGACAGCACAAAGCCAATTCAGGTGCAGCAAAAACCCGATTTTACCAATCATCCCGCACTGCGCGAATGGAATAGGCCGGATTTGCCGCGCTCTTCTCCGTCAGGGACTGTTGGCGGGAAGCATGGTTCATATCGGCCCCTGGCCAGTACAATGGCGGAACCGGCACTTGCCCCAGATTGGGGCGGAGCAGGCAGGCGCAGCGGGATTTTCCGGCGATCGCTTTCGACGGGGGGATCAAAATGGCCGCGCGCAGGGTCTCACGAGGCCCGGCTTTCTGCCTTTTGCTTCATATCGCCCCGCAAGCGCCCTTCCCATGGCCCCCAGCCTGTTGCCCGGTGCCTGGCCTTTTTCTGATGGAGTTCGTTCATGAAACGCTGGCTTTATCCCCTTCTTGCAGCGGCCAGCCTGCTGCTGTCCGGTTGCGCCTCGGTGATCGAGAGCAACGTCACGTCCTTCCACGCCTGGTCGCCCAACTACAACCAGCGCGCCTATGCCTTCGCCCCTGCCAAGGAACAGGAGAATGACCTGCAATACCAGAATTACGCCGGGCTGATCCGGCAGGAACTGCAATTCCTCGGCTTTACCGAGGCGCGCGATGTGAAGGCGGCGCAATTGCAGGTCAGCTTCAGCTACGGGATGAATACCGAGCAGGTGGTGGTGAGCCGGCCGGCCTATGATCCCTACTTCTACGGTCCGGGCTGGGGACGCTTCGGCCCGTTCGGGCCGCGTCCCTTCGGCTTCTACGGCCCTTACGGACCGTTTTATGACCCCTTCTGGGATGGCGGGCCGATGCAGACCACGAGTTATCCGGTCTTCCTGCGCCGGCTGCAGATCGGCATCAGCCAGGCCGGCGACGGCAAGAAGCTGTTCGACGTGGTGGTGGACAGCGAAGGCCAGCGCGCCGGATTGACGGCCGCCATGCCGGCCATGGTGCGCGCGGCCTTCGAGGACTTCCCCGGCCCCAGCGGGGTGGCGCGGCACATCCGCATCAAGGTCGACAAGAACGGCCAGCCTGAAAACTGATCCGGCTCAGCCGTGCGGCGCCCGCCCGAGCCGCTTGCCCAGGCCCCAGATGCTCAGCAACAACAGCGCCCCGCCCAGCCATTGGGTGGCGCTCAGGGTCTGGCCCAGCAATACGGCGGCCAGCAGGACTGCCGTGAGCGGTTCGATCAGGGTCGCGACCGTCAGGGCCGTGGGCGTCAGACGCGCGGCGCCCCAGCTGAACACCAGCAGCGCCAGCGCCGCCGTGACTACGCCCAGGTACAGGTACCAGGCTTGCGGCGGCAAGCCGCTGGGCCAGTGCAGCGGCCGCGCAAGGCTGGCCAGGCCCATCACCAGGGCGGCAACCACCGTCAGGCAGGTGGCCGATGGCCCGGCACCCAAGGCCGTGGACAGCCGCCCGCTGACCATCGTGAATCCGGTGTAGAGCAAGGCCGAGGCGACCGAACAGGCCAGTCCGATCAGCAGGTCCGTCTGGCCCGATGCCGCAGCGCCATTCGTCTCGTGCCGCGCCACGATCAGCACGGTACCGCCCAGCGCGGCGGCCAGCACCGCCGCCAGTGTCCAGTCCAGCTTCTCCTGTCCGCGCAGCAGCGCGATCACGGTGGAAAACACCGGCGGCAGGCACAGGGCGATCAGCGTGGGAATGGCCGCACCGATGCGCTCGATCCCGAGGAACCAGAACAGCACGTAACCCGCCATGGTGGTCCCCGCCAGCACGACCGGCAGCAACAGCGCGCGCAGGGTCGGCAGGTGGATGCGCCTGCCGAACACCAGGCACAGGAACACGGCACCGACCGCAAAGCGCCAGAAGGAAATATCCCCCGGGGCGAAGCCGTATTGTGCGATCAGGATGTTGACCACCAGGGCACCGGTCCCCCACAGGAAGCCGGCGCTGCAGGCGGCAATGAGGGCCACGCCCGAGTAATGGGGCGCAGCCAGCGAGGGCGAACGGGAGCCGGACACGGCATCTCCTTGCAATGGGGTGGTCATGGTGTCCCGGCCAGTGCCGGACACAGCGCCACAGTGTAGCCCATCACCCTGCCGGCTTGCTGGCGCGGCCCGCGCAGCTCAATTGATGAAGCGTCCGCCGCTGCCGATGGCGGTCAGGTCGACGAAATCCGAGCCGCTGTGATCGTTGCGGCTGAAGTGCAGGCTGAAGCCGCCGCCATCATAGTTGGCCGGGGTGATGCTCTCCAGCGCCCGGATCAGGCCGGCGCGCGTGAGCTGCGGGCCGGCGCGGCGCAAACCCTCCACCAGCACGCGGGCGGCGATGTAGCCCTCCAGCCCGATGAAGTTGCAGCCGGCACCGCCGTGGCGTTCGACCGCCTTCTGGTATTCGTAGACGATGGGCAGCCTGGCCTTGTTGGGAAAGGGCACCACCTGCGTGATCTCGGTGCCGACCCCGCCTTGCTTCAAGCGCGCGGCCAGCGACTGGCTGCCCACGAAGGAATAGTGGGAAAAACCGCCCAGGTAGCCCGCTGCCCGCATGCGCAGGATGAGCGCGGCCGCCGGTTGATAGGACACCGCCTGGATCACCACATCCGGGCGCATCTGCATGAATTGTTCGGCCGCGGCGACCACGGCATCGGTATTGCGCTCGATGGGGTGGCTCCCCACCACGGTCAGGCCATAGACGGCCGCCCGCTGGCGCAGGTTCTCCAGCAGCGCCCGGCCCAGTTCGTCGTCCTGGTAGAACACCGCCACACGCAGCCGTCCGGTGCCTTGCAGCTGGCGCAACAGGAAATCGGTTTCCTGCTCGTAGCCGGCGCGTACGTGGAAGATGAGGCGGTTGAAGGGTTCCCGCAGGGCGGAGGCGCCTGTGTGCGGGGCAATGAGCGGAATGCCGGCTTCGCGGATGGCCGGCAGTGCCGCCAGCACCGTGGGCGTACCGGAAAAACCGAACAGCGCGAACACCTTGTCGCGCCAGATCAGTTGCTGGGTATTGGCCAGGGTACGTTCGGGTTCGTAGCGGTCGTCCAGGCTCAGCAGCCGCACGCGGCGGCCGTACACGCCGCCTCGGGCATTGACCTGGGCAAAATAGGTGCGCGCACCTTCCTGGAAATCACGCCCGACCTCGGCGGCCGGCCCGGTAAAGGGCGCGGACTGGCCCAGTACGATCTCTTGCGGGCTAATCCCGTTCTCGGCGGCCAGCGCCACCTGCAGGCAACACGCCATCACCCATGCCAGGCGGCCGCACCAGACGGCGACCGCGTGCCAGCTCCTTCCCATCGTCCTCTCCCGCCAAAAATGTTCTCCCCGGAGACCTGGGTGTGAAGGAAATCACCCCAGGGCCGAAGGCAGCATTTGACGATCAAGACGAAGAAAAATGCGTGATCCACGCATAGTCTTGGGTAAACCCCGATAACTTGCGAGATCCGTACCGAAGAATTTCGATATCCGGCGAAAAATCAGGAGAAATAGGCTTCGCTGGCGAAGGTGATCACCACGATCATGAGCACCGCACAGATCAGCACCGCCAACAGCCGCCCGAACTTGGGCGAGCCGTCGGCGCCGGCCGCCTGCTCGGGGGGATGGCCCATGGGATTGTCGAGGCCGGGGTCGCGCGGGGGCTGGTCCATGAGGATTCCTCTTGTGGCTGGGTCATCGGTCGATCAGGCGGCCATCACGGGATCAGGATGGTCGAACCGGTGGTCTTGCGGCCTTCCAGGTCAGCATGGGCCTGGCCGACATCCTTCAAGGCATAGCGCTGGTTGATCTCGATGCTGATCTTGCCGCTCTCGACCATGTCGAACAGGTCGCCGGCGGTGGCATCGAGTTCGGGACGGGTGGCGACATAGTTGCCCAGCGAGGGGCGGGTCAGGAAGAGCGAGCCGCGCGAGACCAGTTCGGACACGCCGAACGGCGGCACCGGACCGGAGGCATTGCCGAAGCTGACCATCATGCCGCGCGGGCGCAGGCAGTCCAGGGAGCCGGTGAAGGTGTCCTTGCCGATGGCGTCATAAACGACTGGCACGCCTTTGCCGCCGGTGATTTCCTTGACGCGCTCGACGAAGTTTTCGGTGGTGTAGTTGATGACGTGGGCCGCGCCATGCTGCTTGGCCAGGGCCGCCTTCTCATCACTGCTGACGGTGCCGATCAGGTTCACGCCCAGGGCGCGCGCCCACTGGCAGGCGATCAGGCCGATGCCGCCGGCAGCCGCATGGAACAGGATGGTCTCGCCCGGCTGCACGGCATAGGTCTGGCGCAGCAGGTATTGCACCGTCATGCCCTGCAGCATCATGGCCGCTGCGGTATCGAAACTGATGGCATCCGGCAGCTTGACCAGGATGTCGGCCGGCATCACGCGCGCTTCGGCATAAGCGCCATTGGGACGGCCGGCATAAGCCACGCGGTCACCGACCTGGAAACCGGCCACGCCCGCACCCACCGCTTCGATGGTGCCGGCCGCTTCCTGGCCCAGGCCGGCTGGCAGCGGCTGCGGATAGAGACCGGAGCGGAAATAGCAATCGATGAAGTTCAGGCCGACGGCGGCATGGCGGATGCGGACTTCACCGGGACCCGGTTCGCCCACTTCCACGTCCACGTATTCCATGACTTCGGGGCCGCCGGTCTTGCTCATGCGGATTGCTTTTGCCATCTGGGTCTCCTTGTATTGGGTGGATTTCAAGCCTGAACATTCACATGTCGAATAAGTCGAGAGGCAGTATAGAACGCCTCAGCGCTTCTTGCGCGACAGCAGCCACATGCCCGCCAGCACCAGGGCGGTGCCGGCCAGCTGGATGCCGGTGATCGGTTCATCCAGCAGCACGGCCCCCATGAAGAGCGTCGAGACCGGCCCCACCAGCCCCGCCTGGGCGGCCGTGGGAGCGCCGATGCGGGCCACCGCCACCATGGTCAGGAACACCGGCAGCACCGTGCAGAACACCGCATTGAAGAGCGAAAGCTGGTACACCGGGGCCACCTGCGTGACCAGGTCGGCGGGCGCGCGCAAGATGAAGAACTGGACCAGGCAGGCCACGCTGGAGACGCACATGGCATAGGCCACCAGCCGCACCGCCCCGACCCGGCGCACCAGTTCGCCGGAAGAGATCAGGTAGATCGAATAGCTCAGGGCCGACCCCAGCACCAGGGCGCTGCCGAGGATGACGTTGCTGCCGCCGGTATGCAGGTCATGCTGCAGCACCAGCACGGTACCAAAATAGGACACCAGCAGCGCCGCCCATTCGATCCAGCCGACCTTGCGTTTGAAGAAGAAAAAGGCGATCAGCATCACGAAGGAAGGCGTGAGGAACAGGATCAATCGTTCCAGCCCGGCCGAGATGTATTGCAGCCCGAGGAAATCGAGGAAGCTCGACAGGTAATAGCCCATCAGCCCCAGCACCACGATGCGCAGCACGTCGGCCCGCGCCAGCGGCGGCTGGGTGCGGGCTTTCCAGAGCGCCACGGCGGCAAACATGGGGAAGGAAAACAGCATGCGCAGCGTGATCACCATGACCGCATCGACCTGATAGCGGTACATCAGCTTGGCCACGATGGCCTTGGCGGAAAAGAAGATGGCGCCGATGATGGCGAGCAGCAGCCCGCCCAGGAAGGCCTGGCGCGGGGTGGAATGAGCGGGGGTGGGGGCGGCAGTCATGGCCGCGATTGTAAACCCTGGGCTGCGCACGCGCCGCGCGGGCGGGCGCAGCACCGCGTCAGCGCTTCTTCATCAGCGAACCAAGCACGCCGCGAATGAGTTCGCGTCCGACCTGCGAACCGATGCTGCGTGCGGCCGACTTGACCATGGCCTGCAGGGGAGAATCGCTGCGGCGATTGCCGCTGCCGCTGCCGAAGATGCCACCGGCGGCATCCTTGAGCAGATCGCCCAGGCCGCCGCCCTGATCCTGCTGTGACTGTGGCTGTGGAGCGGGTTGTGGCTGCGGCATGCGTGCACCGCCACTGGGACGCGCGGTGCTGGCAGGGGCCGGTGCGCTGCGGCCTGCCGATGCGCCCCAGGCATTGTCATCGGCTGGAGCGGGGACTGGTTGCGGCGCCGGAGCAGGCGCTGCCTGTGGCTGCTGGACAGCGCGTCCCTTCAGGCGCTCATAGGCCGATTCGCGGTCGATGGCCTGTTCGTAGACGCCGGCCACCAGCGAAGATGCGATCAGGGCACGCCGTTCCTCCACACTGAGGGGGCCGATCTGCGAGGCCGGCGTCAGCACATAGCCGCGCTCGACCATGTTGGGCCGCCCCTTCTCATCGAGGAAGGACACCAGCGCCTCGCCCACGCCCAGCTCGGTGATGGCCTGGGCGGTATTGACCAGGGGATTGGGACGGAAGGTTTCGGCAGCGGCCTGCACGGCCTTCTGGTCGCGCGGCGTGTAGGCACGCAGGGCGTGCTGGACGCGATTGCCGAGCTGGCCCAGCACGGTGTCGGGGATGTCCAGCGGATTTTGCGTGACGAAGTAGATGCCCACACCCTTGGAGCGGATCAGGCGCACCACCTGCTCGATCTTCTGCAAGAGCGGCTTGGGGGCCTCATCGAAGAGCAGGTGCGCTTCATCGAAGAAGAAGGCCATCCTGGGCTTGTCCAGGTCGCCCACTTCGGGCAGGTGCTCGAACAGTTCCGAGAGCATCCACAGCAGGAAGGTGGAATACAGGCGCGGCGCATTCATGAGCTTGTCGGCGGCGAGGATGTTGATGATGCCGCGTCCCTGGGCATCGGTCTGCATCCAGTCCTCGATGTTCAACATCGGTTCGCCGAAGAACTGGTCGCCGCCCTGCTCTTCGATGGCGATCAGCCCGCGCTGGATGGCGCCCACGCTGGCGGCCGAAATGTTGCCGTATTCAGTCTTGAACTGCGCCGCATTCTCGCCCACGTGCTGCAGCATGGCGCGCAGGTCCTTGGTATCGAGCAGCAGCAGGCCGTGGTCGTCGGCAATCTTGAACACCAGCTGCAGCACGCCCTGCTGGGTATCGTTCAGGTTGAGCATGCGGGCCAGCATCAGCGGGCCCATGTCGGAGACGGTGGCGCGCACCGGATGGCCTAATTCGCCGTAGACGTCCCAGAACGCCACCGGGGCCGCGGCCCAGGCCGGCTCGGGCAGGCCCAGCTGGGCCAGGCGTGCGGTGGTCTTGGGGGATGCGCTGCCGGGCCGGCCCAAGCCGGAGAGGTCGCCCTTGACGTCGGCCATGAAGACCGGCACGCCGATGTCGGAGAGGGCCTGGGCCAGCACCTGCAGGGTGACCGTCTTGCCGGTGCCGGTGGCACCCGTGATGCAGCCGTGGCGGTTGGCCAGTTGCGGCAGCAGGCACAGTTGCCCGCCGGGATGGGTGGCGATGGGAAGCGGATTAATCATCTCGACTGAGCCTTCAAGGCAAAAATGACGGGGTGGCGGTATGGTAAAATGCCCGCCCGATTATAGTCAGAACATGGCGCCAGGAAATGCATTATCGCGCCCTGGATGCCGGGTCCCCCTGCTGCAGCGATGCCCTGCCCGCGCCCGCCGGTCTTGCCGAGGCGCTTTCAGGCGCGGCTTGCGCAGGCAGGACGGTTCTGGCCCCACCCTCTCGCAGGAAAGATTGAACATGGCTGGACACAGCAAATGGGCCAATATTCAGCACCGTAAAGGCCGTCAGGATGAAAAGCGTGGTCGCGTCTGGACCCGCCTCATCAAGGAAATCACCGTCGCCGCCCGCATGGGCGGGGGCGATCCGGACACCAACCCGCGCCTGCGCCTGGCCGTGGACCGTGCCTCCGACGCCAACATGCCCAAGGACAACGTCACCCGCGCCATCCAGCGCGGCACCGGTGCCCTGGACGGCGTGAATTATGAAGAAGTGCGCTATGAAGGCTACGGCATCAACGGCGCAGCCATCATCGTCGATTGCATGACCGACAACCGCGTGCGGACCGTGGCCGAAGTGCGCCACGCCTTCTCCAAATTCGGCGGCAACATGGGTACCGAAGGTTCGGTGGCCTTCCTCTTCAAGCACTGTGGCCAGCTGATGTACGCGCCCGGTACCGATGAGAATGCCGTCATGGAAGCCGCGCTCGAAGCCGGTGCCGAAGACGTCCTCACCGACGACGAAGGCGGCATCGAAGTGCTGACCGCACCCAATGATTTCTCGGCCGTGAAGTCCGCCATGGAAGCCGCCGGTTTCAAGGCCGAAGTCGCCGAGATCACCATGAAGCCCTCCACCGAGACCGTGTTTGCGGGCGAGGACGGCGTCAGGATGCAGAAGCTGCTGGATGCGCTGGAGAACCTGGACGATACCCAGGAGCTCTATACCAATGCCGTGATCGAAGAATAATTCACCTGATCACCCAGCCGGTTTATACAGATACGGACAAGACGACCCTTTTTCGCCCCATTCGCCACTTTTATCTTCCTATCCCATGAAAATCCTAGTTGTTGGCTCCGGTGGCCGTGAACATGCGCTGGCCTGGGCCATTGCCAAGTCGCCGCGCATCCAGACGGTCTATGTTGCTCCCGGCAATGGCGGCACCGCGCTCGACGAGCGCCTGCAGAACATCGCCATCACCGATCCCGTGGCCCTGGCCGACTTCGTCGAGCAGGAACACGTGGCGCTGACCGTGGTCGGCCCGGAAGGCCCGCTGGCGGCCGGCATCGTCAACGTCTTCCGCGCCCGTGGCCTGAAGATCTTCGGCCCCACCAAGGAAGCAGCGCAGCTGGAAAGCTCCAAGGACTTCGCCAAGGCCTTCATGCAGCGCCATGCCATCCCGACTGCCGAGTACCAGACCTTCTCGGACGTGGCAGCCGCGCATGACTACATCGCCAAAAAGGGCGCGCCCATCGTCATCAAGGCCGATGGCCTGGCGGCCGGCAAGGGCGTGGTGGTCGCCATGACGCTGGAAGAAGCGCATACGGCCGTGGACATGATGCTCTCCGACAACAAACTGGGCGACGCCGGTGCGCGCGTGGTGATTGAGGAATTCCTGGCCGGTGAAGAAGCTTCCTTCATCGTCATGGTCGACGGCAAGAACATCCTGCCACTGGCCACCAGCCAGGACCACAAGCGCCTGCAGGATCACGACCAGGGTCCCAACACCGGCGGCATGGGTGCCTACTCGCCCGCGCCCATCGTCACCCCGGCACTGCATGCGCGCGTCATGCGCGAGATCATCGTGCCGACCGTGCAGGGCATGGCCAAGGATGGCATCCCCTTCTCCGGCTTCCTGTATGCGGGCCTGATGATCGACGCCGAGGGCAACCCCAAGACGCTGGAATTCAACTGCCGCATGGGCGACCCCGAAACCCAGCCCATCATGGCGCGCCTGAAGACGGACCTGCTGACCGTGTTCGAACATGCGGTCACCGGCACCCTGGACAAGGTCGAACTGGAATGGGACCGCCGCACCGCGCTGGGCGTGGTCATGGCCGCCCATGGCTATCCGGATGAACCGCGCAAGGGTGACCTGATCACCGACATCCCGGCCGAGACCGTCGATTGCGTCACGTTCCATGCCGGCACCGTCCTCAATGGCGAGAAGCTGACCACCAACGGTGGCCGCGTGCTGTGCGTGGTGGGCCTGGGCGACAGCGTGAAGGTCGCGCAGAAGCACGCCTATGACGCCGCCGACCTGATCCACTTCGCCGGTTCGCAGATGCGCCGCGACATCGGCTGGCGCGCCCTGAAGCGCTAAGCCGGGCCGCATGCCGTCTCCATCCCCCGCAACGCCGTGCGTGTTGCGGGGGATTTCATTTTGAGGGCTGGAGCAGTTCTCCCTGCCACTGCAACAAAATGACGCCTCCGTAGCCTAAGCACGACGGGCGTTTCCGGGCAGCATGCCCCCGCCACGACCCGCATTCCCAGAAGAAAAGGACATATCGATGCCAGACCACCTGCTCAATTTTGAAACTTTGATCAACCTCTACCTGGTGCCTTTCGGGCTCAAGGTGATTGCCGCCATCGTCATCTGGATCGTCGGCGGCATGTTCATCAATACACTCTCCAAGATCGTGCGCCGCGTGCTGACCGCGCGCCAGTTCGAGACCACACTGGTCAACTACGCCAGTTCGGCCATCCACGTGATCCTGCGCGTGTTGCTGGTGATGGGCATCCTGGAAGTGTGCGGCATCCCGACCACTTCCTTTGCGGCCATGATCGGCGCGGTCGGCGTGGCGCTGGGGGTGGCCTGGTCGGGCCTGCTGTCCAATTTTGCGGCCGGCATTTTCCTGGTGGTGCTGCGTCCCTTCAAGGTGGGCGACTACATCACCGCCGCCGGCCAGACCGGCACCGTCTCCGACATCGGCCTGGTGACCACCATCATCACCACCGACAACAACCTGCGCGTGATCATCGGCAACAACAAGCTGTTCTCGGAAAACATCATCAACTACAACGTCAACGCCACCCGCCGTACCGACCTGCGTTGCCAGATTGCCTACAGCGTCGATCCCCAGCAGGCCATCGCCAAGCTCTCCGAACGCATCAACGCCATTCCCAACGTCTTGCAGACGCCGGCACCGGGCATCGTGATCCAGGAATTCAATGCCACCGGCACCCTGATCGCCCTGCGCGTGCACGCGCCCACGCCCAATTTCGGCCAGGTCTACAACGACGTGCAGAACGCCATCGCCGAGGTCTGCCTGAAGGAAGGCTGGCCGGCGCCTGCGACTTACCAGGTGGCCGTACCACTGGCCCAGCCGCCGCAAAACTGAGGCCTTTGCCCCACAACGCCGGTCCGGCATCGCCTGCGGACCGGCTTTTGACGCCCCAGCCTGGGGCTGTCAAGGTACAATGGCGGGTTGGAACGCATTTCCGTCCAGTAACCGTGTACCAGAGCGCCCCGCCGTGACCATCCATTCCAACGCCTCCACCAACACCGCTGCCGTCAAGGCTTACCTGCAGGACCTGCAACAGCGCATCGTCGCGGCGCTGGAAGCCGCTGATGGCAAGACCTTCCTGTCGGATTCCTGGGAACGCCCCGAAGGCGGTGGCGGCACCTCGCGCTTGCTGGAAGAAGGCAACCTGCTGGAGCGTGGCGGTGTCGGTTTCTCGCACGTGATGGGCAAGAACCTGCCGCCTTCGGCCGCGGCCAACCGTCCGCAACTGGCCGGCCGCGCTTGGGAAGCGATGGGCGTATCGCTGGTGCTGCATCCGCGCAATCCCTACGTGCCGACGGTGCACATGAACGTGCGTTTCTTCACCACCCATGCGGAAGGGGAAGAAGCCGTCTGGTGGTTCGGCGGCGGCATGGACCTCACGCCCTACTACGGTGTGAAGGAAGATGCAGTGCACTTCCACCGCACCTGCCGCGAGGCGCTGCAGCCCTATGGCGATGACTTGTACCCGCGCTTCAAGCAGTGGTGCGATGACTATTTTTACCTGAAGCACCGCAGGGAGCCGCGCGGCGTCGGCGGCATCTTCTTCGATGACTTCAATGCCCTGCCCTTCGAGCAGGCCTTTGCCCTGCAACGCAGCGTGGGCGATGCCTTCCTCGACGCTTACCTGCCCATCGTGGCGGCGCGCCGGGAGACGCCTTATGGCGAACGTGAACGCGACTTCCAGGCCTTTCGCCGGGGGCGCTATGTGGAATTCAACCTGGTTTTCGACCGGGGCACGCTGTTCGGGCTGCAATCCGGCGGACGCACCGAATCCATCCTGATGTCCATGCCGCCGCTGGTGAAGTGGCGCTATGACTGGCATCCCGAGGCGGGTAGCCCGGAAGCGGCGCTGTATTCGGACTTCCTGGTGCACAAGGAATGGCTGTAATGGCGCCGCCCGCGGCGCAACGCTGCATTGCCGTGCTCGGCGGCAGCTTCGATCCGGTGCACAATGGCCATGTCCTGCTGGCCGAGCATTTCGTGCAGTTGCTGCAGCCCGATGAGCTGCGCGTCATCCCCACCGGCAATCCGTGGCAGAAGCACGGCCTGCAGGCCGAAGCGGCCGACCGGGTGGAGATGGTCAGGCGCGCCTTCGGCCAGCAGCAGGTACCGGTGGTCATCGATGAGCAGGAAATCCGCCGCACCAGCGCGACCTATACCATCGATACCCTGCGCGCACTGCGCGCGGAGCTGGGGCCGGCGGTGTCGATCGTGTTCCTGATGGGCGCCGACCAGCTGCAGCACCTGGACACCTGGCAGCACTGGCAGGAATTATTCGAGTACGCGCATTTGTGCGCGGCCTCCCGGCCTGGCTTCGCGCTGGCCGATGCGCACGTGCCACCGGCCGTGCGCGACGAATTCAAGCGGCGCAGCGCTGCGCCGCAAGAGATCCGCAGCACCACGCACGGATACGGCTACCTGGCCCTCGGGCTGGCGGTCGATATCTCGTCGACTGAAATCCGTGCCCAGCTGCAACGCGGCACCCGACCCGATTCGCTGATCCCGGGCAGGGTGCTAGACTATATCGAACAACAACATCTGTACCGAAATCAATAATGGACATCAAAAAACTGCAAACCCTGGTCGTGGACGCTCTGGAAGACGTCAAGGCGCAAGAAATCCGCATCTATGACACCTCGCACCTGACCAGCCTGTTCGACCGCGTGGCCATCGCCTCCGGTACCTCGAACCGCCAGACCAAGGCGCTGGCCGCCTCGGTGCGCGACAAGGTCAAGGCCAAGGGCGGCAACGTCGTCAGCGTCGAAGGCGAAGACACCGGTGAATGGGTGCTGGTTGACCTGGGCGACATGATTGTGCACATCATGCAGCCGGCCATCCGTACCTACTACCGCCTGGAAGAAATCTGGGGCGACAAGGAAGTCAAGCTGGGCGCAGCCAAGCGCACCGGTACCTCGGCTGCCGCCAAGCGCGCCGCCGTGGACGATGCCCCGGCCCCCAAGACCCGCCGCACCCGTGCCCAGGCTGAAGCCGTCGAAGCCAGCCAGGCCCTGGACGACGACGAGGACGCACCGAAGAAGCCGGCCCGCAAGCCGCGCGCAACGACCACCAGCACCACCACCGGTACCCGCGCTGCTGCCGGCACGACCCGCACCACCCGTACTACCGGCACCAAGACCACGGCGGCCAAGACCACCACCACCCGTGGCACGGCGGCCGGCAGCAAGACCACTACCACCAAGGCCGGCACCACCCGCAAGGCCGCTGCGCCCAAGACCCCGACCGGCAAGACCGTGCGCGTGGCGCCCGCCAAGAGCGAGACCGCCAAGAAGCCGGCCGCCAAGCGCACCAGCAAGGCTTGATGCAGCTGGTCATCGCGGCCGTCGGCCACAAGATGCCGGCGTGGATAGAAACCGGCTTCCAGGAGTATGCCAAGCGCATGCCACCGGAATGCCGGATCATCCTCAAGGAAATCAAACCCGTCGAACGCTCCGGCAGCCGCACGGCAGAAACCGTGATGGCGCAGGAGCGCGAGAAGATCGAAGCGGCACTGCCCAAGGGTGCACGCGTGATTGCCCTGGACGAACGCGGGCGCGACTGGACTTCGGTGCAGTTGTCCCAGCAGCTGGTGCAATGGCAGCAGGATGGACGCGACGTAGCCTTCGTCATCGGCGGGGCTGACGGGCTCGATCCCGGCTTCAAGGCCGGGGCCGATACGCTCATCCGCATCTCCAGCATGACCTTGCCGCATGGCATGGTGCGGGTGATGCTGGCCGAGCAGCTCTATCGCGCCTGGTCGATCACGCAGAACCATCCGTATCACCGCGCCTGACGGCGTCCACCGCCGGCTTCCGGCCTCCCGGTACCGGCTATTGACATCCTGGCTCAATGAAACAAGCGGACCACAAAATCTACCTCGCCTCGAAAAGCCCGCGACGCCGCGAACTGCTGCGCCAGATCGGCATCGATTTCGAACTCATGCTCTCGGACAAGGAAGTCGACGAGAGCGTCCTGCCCGGCGAAGCTCCGCTGGACTATGTCGCCCGCGTCACCCGCGCCAAGCTCGACAGCGCCCAGCAGACCATGATCCTGCGCCAGCTGCCGCATCGTCCGCTGCTGGCGGCCGATACCACCGTGGTGGTGGACGACCTGATCCTGGGCAAACCGGCCGATCACGATGAAGCCGTGCGCATGATCACCCTGCTCTCCGGGCGCACCCACCAGGTCCTCACCAGCGTGGCCGTGGGTGTGACCCACGGTGTGGAAACCGAGGTCTGGCAGATCGTGCAGCAGTCCGATGTCAGCTTTGCGCCCTTGACCGAAGAGGCCATTGCCGCCTATTGCAATACCGTCGAACCTTACGACAAGGCCGGCGCCTATGGCATCCAGGGGCTGGCCTCGGTCTTCATCAGCCATATCGTGGGCAGCCATTCCGGTATCATGGGGCTGCCGCTCTTCGAGACGGCTCAACTATTACAACAAGCGGGCGTTCGCATCCTATGAGCGAAGACATCCTCATCAACATCACGCCGCAGGAGACGCGCGTGGCGCTGATCCTGCAAGGCGCCGTGCAGGAACTGCATATCGAGCGCACCCTTTCGCGCGGCCTGGCCGGCAACATTTATCTGGGCAAGGTGGTGCGGGTGCTGCCGGGCATGCAATCGGCCTTCATCGACATCGGCCTGGAGCGTGCCGCCTTCCTGCACGTAGCCGACATCTGGGAAGCCCGTCCGCACGACGGCCAGAACGCGCCGGCCATTCCCATCGAGAAGCTGCTGCACGATGGCCAGACCATTACGGTGCAGGTCATCAAGGACCCCATCGGCACCAAGGGGGCGCGGCTGTCCACGCAGATCTCCATTGCCGGGCGCATGCTGGTCTACCTGCCGCAGGACAAGCACATCGGCATCTCCCAGCGCATCGAGAACGAAGCCGAGCGCGAACTCCTGCGCAGCAAGGTGCAGGCGCTGCTGCCGCCGGAAGAAAAAGGCGGCTTCATCATCCGCACCATGGCCGAGGATGCTTCCGACTCCGACCTGCAGATGGACGTGGAATACCTGCGCACCACCTGGGCCACCATCATCAAGCAGGCCAAGACCAGGCCGGCCGCGACGCTGCTGCACCAGGACCTGTCGCTGGCGCAGCGTGTGCTGCGCGACTTCGTCTCCGACCAGACCGCCACCATCCAGGTCGATTCGCGCGAGAACTTTCACATGCTGCAGGAGTTCGGCGCCATCTATACGCCCTCGGTGCTGCCCAAGCTGATGCACTACCGGGGCGAGCGTCCGCTCTTCGACCTGTATGGCGTGGAAGAGGAAATCGAGCGCGCCCTGGGCCGCCGCGTGGACCTGAAGTCGGGCGGCTACCTGATCGTCGACCAGACCGAAGCGATGACCACGATCGACGTCAACACCGGCAGCTTCGTCAACGGCCGCAACTTCGACGACACCATCTTCAAGACCAACCTGGAAGCGGCGCATGCGATTGCGCGCCAGCTGCGGCTGCGCAATCTGGGCGGCATCATCATCCTCGACTTCATCGACATGGAGAGTACGGAGCACCGCCAGGCGGTGCTGGCCGAGCTGGGCAAGGCGCTGCAACGCGACCGCACCAAGATCTCGGTCTCAAGCTTCTCCACGCTGGGGCTGGTGGAGATGACCCGCAAGCGTACCCGCGAATCGCTGGCCCACATCCTCTGCGAGACCTGCCCGGCCTGCAAGGGACGCGGCCAGGTCAAGACGCCCCGCACGGTGTGCTACGAGATCCTGCGCGAGGTCATGCGCGAGGCCAAGCAGTTCAATCCGCGCGAATTCCGCATCCTGGCCTCGCAAGTGGTGGTGGACATGTTCCTGGAAGAGGAATCGCAACACCTGGCCATGCTGGGGGATTTCATCGGCAAGCCGGTGTCCCTGCAGGTGCAGAGTGATTACCAGCAGGAACAATACGACATCATCCTGATGTAATGGCCAGCTCAGCGGCCGGCCGCAGCGCATGCATTACAATGCGCACTCTGCGGCCGGCCGCCTGCGCTTTCCTGCTTTCCATGCCCATTTATACCTCCGTCGCCGTCTTCCTTCTTTGCGCAATTTCACTGGTCATCCCTAGCGGTTTCTCGCTGGGCGCGGCCATGCTGGTGCTGGGAGCCCTGGCGCTGCTGCATCCAGCGGCGCCCCGTGTGCGCCTGCAGCGGGAGGACTGGCTGCTGGGGGCCGTGCTGGCCTGCTATTTCGGGCTGCATGTCCTGCTGAACCTGATCCATCACGCGCCCGGCCGCCAATATGATGCGCCCGCACGTTTCCTGCTGGCCATCCCGGCCCTGCTGCTCCTGCGCGCCTGGCCGCCGCATCCTGCCGCCCTGTGGCAGGGCGCGGCGGTGGGGGCGATCGGGGCCGGACTGCTGAGCCTGTGGCAATGGCTGGCGCTGGACCTGGACCGTCCCGGCGGCAGTACCAATCCCATCCAGTTCGGCAACATCAGCGCCTTGCTGGCCGTGCTGGCCGCCTGCGGATTGGTGCGCGCCATCCAGCGGCGCCAATCCCTCCCCTGGAAGCTCCTTTGCGCCGCCGGCGTGCTGCTGGGCCTGGCCGCCTGCCTGCTCAGCGGCAGCCGCGGCAGCTGGCTGGCCCTGCCCTGCTGTGCCCTGCTGGCTGGCTGGCTGCTGCTGCGGGCAGGACGCGGCCGGCTCCTGCTCAAGCTGGGTAGCGCGGCCTTGGCAGCCGTGGCCGTCCTGGCCCTGTTGCCCAACTCCCCGCTGACGGCCCGCGTGCGCCAGGCCATGACCGAAGCGGATCACTACACCCGCAGCGCCAATGCCGACTCGTCCGTGGGCGCCCGCCTGGAAATACTGCGCGTGGGCCTGCACCTGGCCCCGCAGCACCTGCTGCTGGGATGGGGCAAGGAGGGCATGATGCAGGCCAAGCAGCAGATGGTGCGCGAAGGCCTGGCCTCGCCTTCGGTCGAGGAACACACCCACCTGCACAATGAATACCTCGATGCCGTGGTCAAGCATGGCCTGCCTGGCCTCTTGGCCGTACTGGCCATGTATCTGCTGCCGCTGCGGCTGTTTGCCCGGCGGCTGTGCCAGGCCGGCGGCCGCGAAGCCCGGCTGGCGGCGACGGGCGGCATGATGCTCATGCTCAGCTATCTGGCCTTCGGCCTGACCCAGGCTTTCCTGACGCACAACAACGGCGTCATGATGCTGGCCTTCCTGATGGTGATCTTGTGGTCGCTGGCGCAGGAACAGCCTGTGAGCGCGGCGAACACGGCATAATCTCTCTTTTTCGTTATCTGCATGACCTGCAAGCAAGGATCCCGATGCTGTCCCACAACATGAAACGCCTGGCCGCCCTGCACTGGCCCTACAAGAAACGGCTGGCCATCGCCTTCATTGCCATGATCGTCACGGCGGCGACCGAACCGGTCGTGCCTTATATCTTCCAGGTGCTGCTGGACAAGGGTTTCGTGGGCAAGCCGACGTTTTCGCTGTGGCTGGTGCCGGTGGCGGTGATCGGCATCTTCTTCATCCGCGGCATCGCCACCTTTACCAGCTCTTACATGATGACCTGGGTCTCCACCCGCATCCTCAATGAGCTGCGGCGCCAGATGTTTGCCCGCATGCTGGACCTGCCGGTGCAGTTCTATGCCACCAATACGGTGGGCAAGGTCATCAACTCCATGATGTTCGAGGTGCAGCAGATCATCGACATGGTCACCAAGGTGTTCACCTCCATCCTGCGCTCGGCCCTGACGGTGCTGGGCCTCCTGGCCTGGCTGCTGTACCTGAACTGGGTGCTGACCATCGTCACCCTGGTGCTGCTGCCGCTGGTGACCATCGTGGTGCGCACCACCGGCAAGCGCCTCAAGAAACTCAATCGCGACTCCCTGAACGTCAATGCCGAGATGACCCAGGTCATCGAGGAAACCACGCGTGCCCAGCAGGTCATCAAGATCTTCGGCGGCCATGACTACGAGAAGGAACGCTTCCATCGCCGCGCCGAAAACCTGCGCAGCTACACCATGCGCATGACGGCAGCGTTCTCTTCCACGGTCCCGATCACGCAGCTGATGACGGCTACCGCGGTAGCGGTCGTGATCGTGATGGCGCTGATCCAGTCCGGCAACGGCCAGATCACGGTAGGCGGTTTCGTCTCCTTCATCACCGCCATGCTGATGCTGCTGGCTCCGCTGAAGCAACTGGCCGAAATCAACGGCCCCCTGCAACGCGGCATGGCCGCTGCCGAAGAGGTCTACAAGCTGATCGACAAGACCACCGAACGCACCACCGGCCAGGCACTGACCCAGCGTGCGACCGGTTCGCTCGATTTCGTCGACGTCAGCTTCGCCTATCCCGGCCATGAGCAACTCGCGCTCAAGAACATCAACCTGCAGGTCAGTGCCGGCGAGACCATCGCCTTCGTGGGCATGTCCGGCGGCGGCAAATCGACGCTGGTGAGCCTGGTACCGGGCTTCTACTCGGCCACCTCGGGTGAGATCCTGCTCGACGGCCGTCCCATCGAAACCATTTCCCTGCTCAGCCTGCGCCAGCAGATCGCCATGGTGAACCAGAACACGGTGCTCTTCGACGACACACTGGCCGCCAACATCGCCTATGGCGACCCCAGGCCGGATCCGGCGCGGGTGGATGCGGCAGTGAAAGCAGCGCACCTCACCGACGTGGTCGCGGGCCTCTCCGAAGGCCTGCAGACGCGCATCGGCGACAACGGCTCGCGCCTGTCCGGCGGACAGCGCCAGCGCGTAGCCATTGCCCGCGCCATCTACAAGGATGCGCCGATCCTGATCCTGGACGAAGCCACCTCGGCGCTGGATACCGAATCCGAACGCGCCGTGCAAGCTGCGCTGGACCGCCTGATGCAGGGCCGGACCACCTTCGTCATCGCCCACCGCCTGTCCACCATCGAAGGCGCCGACCGCATCGTGGTGCTCTCGCACGGACAGATCGCCGAGATCGGCAACCACCAGGAGCTGCTGCAGAAGGAAGGCGTCTATGCCAACCTCTACCGCCTGCAGTTCTCCCAGCAACAGGAAGCCTCCGCCTGAGCATGCGCCAAGACGACACCCTGATCCCCGCCGACCTGCTGCAGAAGTCGGACAAGATCCTCTTCATCGCCCACCTGGCCCTGGGCGATTTCACCTATCTGCAGAATTTCTTCAAGGGCTTTGCCGAGCAGAACCCGCATATGAAGATTCATTTGTGGGTCGACGAAGTACGGCGCACCGCAGACGCCGGCCAGTGGCCGCACCTGAAGAAATACGCCCTGTACGACTGGACCGCCGCCTGCCCCTTCTTCGCCAAGGTCTATACCCGCAGCTACAGCCCTGAACTCTACCGCGAGTCCATCGCCGAGGCGCGCCGCGAGGACTATCCCATCGTGGTCTCGCTGGCCACCTTGCGCCCCCACCTGTACGCCGCACTGGCGCGCGAGATCAGCCCCGAGGGCTGGGTGGTGGGCATGAAGAAGAAGGTGAAACTGTTCCAGCCGCATCACCTGCTGGCCTACCGCAAGCTCGATGCTGCCATGCCGCCCTACCGCAGCCCGGCACCCGAGCATCACATCAGCGATGTCTATGCGCACTGGTTCAGGCAGTTGAGCGGCGTCGAAGTCACCGGCGCGGCACGCTTTCCCTTCGTCGACATCCCGCCGCAGTGGCACCAGTACGCGCAGGACCAACTGGCGGCCTGGCAGTTCGCACCGCGCCAGGGCAAGCTGGTCTTCATCAATCCCTATGCCAAGACCAAAAAGCGCTGCTGGCCACTGGAACACGTGGCCGCACTGATCCAGGCCATACAGGCGCGGCCGGGCTGGGAAGAGACCTGCTTCATCGTCAACGCCGTCCCGCAGGAACTGGCCCAAGCACGCGAGGTGATCGGCCGCTACGGCCTGCAGCGCACGCAGCTCTTCAGCGCCGAGGAAAACTTCTTCCAGCTGCCGGCCATGCTGGCCTGCTGCGACCTCATCATCTCGGTGGAAACAGCGGTGATGCACCTGGCCAATGCGGTACAGGTGCCGGTGATTGCCCTGATGCGCCAGAAGAATCCGGAATGGGTGCCGGTCGACCGCGACCACAGCACCGTCATCACGGCCCCCGGCCGCCGCGACTGGGTCAAGGCGGTGAGCGTAGAACAAGTCATGAAAGCGATCTGATGAACGTCCCAAGCCAGCAAGAGATCATGGCCGTGCCGGAAAACGGCAAGCCTTCCTTCCACATCGCCTTCTGCGTGGACAACAATTATTTTCGCGCCATGGGCGGCACCATCGCCTCCATCGTGGCCAACAATCCGGGACAGCATTTCACTTTCCACGTGCTGGCCTTCGAGGTGTCGGAGGAGCATCAGCGGCGCCTCAAACAGCTCGAATCGATGTATCGCGTCAAGACCGAGCTGCACCTGCTGAACCTGGCGGACTTCACCCAGTTCTCGCACTTCCTCGGCCATTCGCATTATTCGCTGTCGATCTTCACGCGCCTGGTCATCCCCACGGTACTGGCCAACGTCACCGACCGGGTGCTCTACCTGGATGCTGATATCCTCTGCTTCAACCGCGTCGATGAACTGGTGGACATGGATATCTCGCAGGACATCGCGGTCGTGGTACCGGATGCCCCGGTCACCCTGCAGCGCCGGGTAGCGGCACTGGGACTGGCGCACAATGAATATTTCAACGGCGGCGTGATCTTCATCAACATCCCCAAGTGGCTGGCGGAGGATATTACGCCCAAGACCCTGGATGCCCTGCTCAACAGCACCACCGACATGCGCTTCAATGACCAGGATGCGCTCAACATCGTCCTCAACGGCCGTGCGCGCACCCTGTCGCCGAAGTGGAATTACCTGTATGACCTGATCCACGATTTGAACGTGAACAAGTTCGCGCTCAAGCCGGTCGGCAAGGCCATCTTCGTGCACTTCGCCGGTGCCGTGAAGCCGTGGGCGGCATGGAGCCGGCATGAGGCCTGCACGCTGTTCCGCCGTTATCTCGACATCTCGCCCTGGGCCGACATGGCGCTGGACCAGGAGCCGCGCAATACCAAGGAACTGCGCATGCACTCGCGCTTCATGTACCGCCAGGGACGTCCGCTGGAGAGCCTGAAGTGGTACGTGCGCTACCTGCGCAAACGCCGCGCCCGCTGAGCACCGCGCCGCTTTCCGCCTGAGCCCGTACAACCGCAAGAACAGAAACACACCTCTTTGTCATGCCGATCACCAGCAAGCATATCCTCATCAGTCGCACCGACAACATCGGCGACATCGTGCTGACCCTGCCCATGGCAGCGCGCCTGAAGCAACTCAACCCGGGCGTGAAGATCAGCCTGCTGTGCCGGCGCTATGCGGCCGACGTGGTGCGCTATTGCGACGACATCGACGAGGTGGTGGAGGAAGAAAATGTGGCCGATGATCTCTACGGTTTCCTGCGCGGCAGCGACATCGATACCGTAATCCTGGCCCAGCCCAGCCGTGAACTGGCCAAGGCCGCCTTCTTCGCCCGCGTGAAGCACCGCATCGGCAATGCGCGGCAGAAGGTGTACCAGCTGATCTACTGCAATGACCGCGTGCGTTTCAGCAAGGGGCTCTCGGAGAACCACGAGTCGCAGATCAATTTCGAATTCCTGCGCCCGTATGGCGATGACCACATTCCCACGCGAGAAGAGATTCCCGGTCTGTATCACTTCACCGTGCCACACGACGAGGCGCTGGCAGCCGCCTTTGCGCCCAACCAGTTCAACCTGATCCTGCACACCAAGTCCAATGGTCACGGCCGCGAATGGCCGGTGGATCACTACGTCGCGCTGGCGCTGGCCTTGGCCCAGCACGCGGGCGTGCGCATTTGGCTCACCGGCAGTGCCGGCGAAGGCGAATGGCTGCAGCAGCATGCCCCGGCGCTCCTGGCTCTACCCAACGTGAGCAATACCTGCGGCAGCATGAGCCTGGCCAGGCTGACCCAGTTCATCGCCCAGGCCGATGGCCTCATCGCCAGCGGCACCGGCCCCTTGCACCTGTCGGCGGCAATCGGCCAGCGGACGCTGGGCCTGTTCCCGCCGACCCGCCCCATGCATCCGGGACGATGGGCGGCATTGGGCAAGCGTGCCAGCAACCTGTGCACCGATGACCCGTCCTGCCCGGGTTGCGAGAAGCTGCGCATCATGACCTGCGATTGCATGCGCAAGATCACGCCAGACCAGGTGCTGGGCGTGGTGTCACGCTGGATCGAGGGAAAGGCGGCAGGCGCCTGAGCCTGCCCGCAGCCATCGCTCAGGCAAGCTGCCTGAGCGATGGCTGCAACTGCTGCTGACGCTTGTGGATGCAAGCCAGGCAATAGGCGACGCCGATGCCGTAGAACGGATAGCACTCCCACCAGAGGAACACCACGTCCACCAGGCCCAGCACCATGAAGCCGGCCACCAGCGACATACCCATGGCGGCGCTGCAGCGTATTTCGTGATCAGCATGGCTACCTAGGCGTGCAAACATCCAGAGGGGTACCAGATAAATGGCCAGCAGGGCCAGTGCGCCCAGACTCCCCAAGCGTACCATCATGAATAACATCTCGTTATGGGAGTGCGGGTACGTTGCAGCCAGGGGCGAGATGATCTTGCGCTCGGCCAGTTCTCCTAGCGCCTTCTGGTAACGGTCGATACCTACGCCCACTAGCGGATTCTCCTTGAACAGTACCCAGGAGCCCGCCCACAGTTGCAGGCGGGTGCCCAGCGAGGTTTCCTTGTCGGCCCCCGCCGAATACTGCACCAGGTCGACTTGCGCCGCCTCCATACGCTGTCGGATGGAGTGCCCGAACACAAGACTTCCGGCCACGATCACCACGAATGCGCCAAGAGCAGCGAGCTTGTAGGAACGCTTGACGTGCTTGAGCGCCATGCTGGAAATGGCTGCGTAGACCGGGATGGTCATCCACACCCCGCGCGACCACGACAGGTAAGCCATGCCCAGCCCGGCGCCGAGTGCAGCCAGCTTGACCAGCGTGTGCAGGCGGGAATTCGAATGCGGCCAGCCCAGCGACAGCGTGCTGAACACGCCGAGCAGCAAACCCATATGGGCGCAGATGATGATGGGAATGAAGTCCGTTCCATACCGAATCGTGCCGCCCTCGGTGAGAATGTACATCTTGACCAAGGCCAGTAATGCTCCCAATACCATCGGCCACTGCAAGCGCTTGAGGACATCCAGTGGCAGGAACAGCATCAGCCAGAGCATGAAAAAGAAAAAGGCCAGGCGGCTCTGCGCATCGTAGGCGCGGGCAGCATAATGGTGCGTGACCACCTGGTTGACCAGTACGGCCAGCAGGGGCAGTGCCATGGCCACCGACACCAGCCAGTAACGGCGCAGGAAAGAGACGAAGCGCAAACCATCGGGACGCAGGCCGGACACGGCGGTTACCATGCCGGTGACGATCATGAGACTGTAGGTAGCGCCGGCCAGGCGATCGACCACGAGGGCGAACGCAAAGAAGAGCGCAAACAGTGCAGCGGCGAAGAATTTCAGATAACGCAAGGAAGACTCCAGATATCCAGCATGGGGATTCGGCTCAGGATCATCATCCGACAAGCCTGGGACCGCATTGAGCGCGGTCCAACCGGGGTGGATCAACGGAAAACGGCGCTCACTCAGCCTTTCTTGACCTTGGATCGTCTGCGCAGATAGCGCAGCTGCGCGCAGATGCCTTCTCTCCAGCGACCGTGCTTGAACAGCGATTTGGAATAGAGTTTGAACTCGCGTGCAGTACGGGGCGGATCCAGCGGCATGTCGCTCCAGGACGACTTGTCCTGCACCTTCACGAAGACTTGCCGCGCATCATGCAGGCACCAATCCTGCCAGGGCTTGACCGGGCCGGTGAAATGCATGAATACGACCTGGGGCGGCACGATCAGTTCGCTCTCGCCACGGCTGGTGTAGTCGACCAGGTGATAGCGCGTGTTCCATTCGTCGCCGATATAGACCACGCGGCCATTGAGGGCCACGTTGAGCGCGTCCTGGTCGGCAAAGACAAGTTGCTGCGTGGACAGGACCGTCAAGGCGCGCGTCTGCACATCGGCCTTGATCCACTCAGGCACATTGATGAGCATCACGCCGGCATTGAAGTATTCGGGCATGGGCAGCGCGAGCGCAGCGATTTGCGTGCGGGCGGTGGTGGAGATCTCGTCATGCACGGCCGCGGCGATGGCACCATCGAGATCGACGGCATGCAGCGCCGCCAGGCTGCCGAAGCACAGCAGATCGGCATCGAGATAAAGCACCCGCTCGGTGATCCCTTGCAGCAGGTTGGGAATGAGCAAGCGAATGAACGTGCCCAGATGATGCTGCGCAAAGCAGGGAAAGGCGCGGAAGGCATCCAGCATGTGGGCATCCAGCACGTGCTTGCGGATGTCCAGTCCGTACATCTGCGCCAGCCGGTCCAGCCGGGCACGGCTGTCATCAGAGACCGAAAAGGCGAAGACGTGGAAGACGAAACGCTGCTCGGGATTGTGCTGCAGCAGCGACACGATGGCCGCCCCCATCCCGCGAAAATAACCGCTGTCCACGCCGAAGGCTACGTGCAGCGCCCCACCCGCGCTGCCGTGCAGGACGTCATCGTCCTTTGTTGTTGATGTCGTTGTCATTATTGATTGCCTGAATTCGTCGTTATCAGTGTTTTATTGAGTTCAGTATTCCACCACTACGGCTTCTTTCCCGAAGGAAGCCACCAGCGTCGATTGCAGGCTGTCGCTGGGATTGACGCGCCAGGCATCGCCCAGCACGACTTCGCAGGCTGCATCGGCCTGGCGATACTTCATCACGAAAGGCAGGCCCTGCTCCTGGCGATGCGCGGCCAGGGTGTCGCGCAGGTGATTGGGATCGACCGCCTTGTTGATCGATACCACCATGCGCACACCGTACTGGATGCGCGCCGCGCCCAGGTCCATGACCTTGTCGGCAGCCACCCGCAGGCCGCCATTGAAACGGTCTTCCGACACCTTGCCGGAGACCACCAGCAATTCATCTTCCTTGATGAGGTGCTTGAAGGGCTCGAACAATTCGTTGTAGATGGTCGCCTCGATCACGCCCGTGCCATCGTCCAGCGTGCAGATCACCAGCTTGCCGCGCTGGGTCATCTGCACCCGCACGCCGGTGATGATGCCGGCCAGGCTGCGCGGTTCCCACGAAGGTTCGAGGCTGGCGATCTTGGTGCGCACGAAGCGGCGCACTTCCTTTTCGTAAGCCGAGAACAGGTGGCCGGACAGATAGAAGCCCAACGCGCCCTTCTCTTCCGTCAGGCGCTGCTTGTCACTCCAGGCCGGCACCTGCACGTATTCCAGCGGCGCTTCGAGGTCGCTGTCGTCGCCACCGAAGAGGCTGACCTGGTTGGCCGATTTCTCGGCCTGCTCCGCACTTTCCCAGGCCAGGTTGACCGAGGCCTGCAGGATGGCACGATCGACCTTGAAGCAGTCAAAGGCACCGGCGCGGATCAGCGAATCGATGGTGCGGCGGTTGATCTGCTTCTTGTCCACCCGCTTGGCAAAGTCGAACAGGTCTTTGAAAGGACCGTTCTTGCGCGCCTCCAGGATGGCTTCGATGGCGTTCTGCCCGGCCCCCTTGACGGCGCCCAGGCCATAGCGGATCTGGGTGGCCTTCTTGCCCGGCTCGCCCACCGGCATGAAGCGGTAGTCGGACTTGTTGATGTCCGGCGGCAGGATGGCCAGCTTGCAGATGTCGATCGAATCTTCGATCAGGATCTTGACCTTGTCCGTGTCTTCCATGGCCAGCGACAAGTTGGCGGCCATGAACGCGGCGGGGTGATGCGCCTTCAGGTAGGCGGTGTAATAGGACAGCAGGGCATAGGCCGCGGCGTGCGACTTGTTGAAGCCGTAGCCGGCGAACTTTTCCATCAAGTCGAAGATTTCATCGGCCTTGGCCTGGTCCAGCCCGTTCTTGGCCGCGCCTTCGCGGAACAGTTCACGGTGCTTGGCCATTTCCTCGGCCTTCTTCTTGCCCATCGCCCGGCGCAGCAAGTCGGCGCCGCCCAGCGAATAGCCGCCGATCACCTGCGCCATCTGCATCACCTGCTCCTGATAGACCATGATGCCGTAGGTCTCGGAGAGGATGCCCTCGGTACGCGGGTCAGGATAGTCGAAGGCTTCGCCGTGCTTGCGCTTGCAGAAGTCGGGGATCAGGTCCATCGGACCCGGACGGTACAGCGCCACCAGGGCGATGATGTCCTCGAAGCGGTCGGGACGCGCATCCTTCAACATGCCTTGCATGCCGCGGCTTTCCAGCTGGAACACGGCGACCGTCTTGGCCTTGGTCAGCAGTTCGTAGGAGGGCCGGTCGTCCAGCGGCAGCTTGGCCAGGTCGAACTCGGCCATGGCCGGATCGAGCATGCGGATGTAGCGCACTGCCCGGTCGAGGATGGTCAGCGTGGTCAGGCCCAAAAAGTCGAACTTCACCAGGCCGACGGCTTCCACGTCGTCCTTGTCGTATTGCGAGACCACGCCGGAGTCGCCACCCTGGGTGTAGAGCGGGCAGAAATCGGTCAGCTTGCCGGGTGCGATCAGCACGCCACCGGCGTGCATGCCGATGTTGCGGGCGATGCCTTCGACCTGCTGGGCCAGGCCCATCAACTGCTTGACCTCTTCCTCGTTGTCCAGGCGCTCCTTGAGCAGCGGCTCTTCCTCGATGGCGTCGGCCAGCGTAACCAGCTTGCCCGGCTTGAAGGGAATCAGCTTGGAGATGCCGTCGCAGAAGTTGTAGCCCAGGTCCAGCACGCGCCCCACGTCGCGCACCGCGCCCTTGGCGGCCATGGTACCGAAGGTGGCAATCTGCGAGACCGCCTCCTTGCCGTAACGATCCTTCACATACTGGATGACGCGGTCGCGGCCTTCCTGGCAGAAGTCGATGTCGAAGTCGGGCATCGAGACGCGTTCGGGGTTCAGGAAACGTTCGAACAGCAGGTTGTAGCGCAGCGGATCCAGGTCCGTAATCAACAGGCAGTAAGCCACCAGCGAGCCGGCACCGGAACCCCGGCCGGGGCCGACCGGTACGCCATTGTTCTTGGCCCACTGGATGAAGTCCGCCACGATCAGGAAGTAGCCCGGGAACTTCATCTTGATGATGGTGTTGTTCTCGAACTCCAGGCGCGCTTCATAGCGGGGGCGCTGCTTCTCGCGTTCGGCTTCGTTGGGGAACAGTTCCTTCAGGCGCACTTCCAGCCCGGCCTTGGTCTGGGCCACCAGGAAGTCATCGATGGTCATGCCGTCGGGCGTAGGGAAGTCCGGCAGTTGCGGCTTGCCCAGCTGCAGCACCAGGTTGCAGCGTTTGGCGATTTCCACGGTATTGGCAATCGCACCGGGCAGGTCGGCGAACAGCTCGGCCATCTCGGCTTGCGACTTGAAGTATTGCTGCTCGTTGAAGCGGCGCACGCGGCGCGCATTGGCCATGATCTCGCCTTCGGCGATACAGGTGCGGGCTTCGTGGGCAATGAACTCTTCAGGGCTCTGGAACTGGATCGGATGCGTCGCCACGCACGGCAGGCCCAGCTTGGCGCCCAGGGCCACGCTCTGGCGCACCTGCAGTTCCATGTTGGCCTGGCCGGCGCGTTGCAGCTCCAGGTAGAAGGCCCCGGGGAAGATCTCGGACCAGCGGCGCGCGCAGGCTTCGGCCTGGGCCAGGTTGCCATTGTCGATGGCCTGGCCGATGTCACCCATGGCGGCACCCGACAGGGCGATCAGGCCATTGCCGCCTTCCTGGTGGCGCAGTGCATCCAGCCATTCCATGCGAACCTCAGCGCGGCCCTTGTACTGGTTGGTGAGCCAGGCTTGGGACAAGACTTCACATAACTGCAGGTAGCCATGACGGCTTTTGATCAGCACCAGCAGGCGGAAGGGCTTTTCGCGGTCGGCGTCGTTAGTGATCCACAGGTCGCAGCCGGCGATGGGCTTGACGCCCTTGCCGCGCGCTTCCTTGTAGAAGCGCACCATGCAGAACAGGTTGGCAAGGTCGGTCACCGCCAGGGCGGCCTGTCCATCCTTGGCGGCGGCCTTGACGATGTCGTCGATACGCACCAGGCCATCCACGATGGAGTACTCCGAGTGCATACGGAGGTGTACAAATTGCGGGGTAGTCATAGGGTCGACATTTTACCGGAGCTTGTGACCACGACCGATTCTAGATTGATCTCAATTTGTGAGAAATATGAAGACTTTACACCCAGGCCATGCCTCTTCCGAACAGGGATGCCTTGATCTGTATCAGAGAAGCGGCAGGCACCGGCCAAATAGCTGCGGCGACCCGGGGTGGACGGTTATAATGCTGACGATTCAAAGACTTACAGTTGAGTACGCCATCATGCAGTCCCCGCAGACCCCCTACGTCAACATTGCCGCCTACAAATTCATCAGCTTCGATGACACCGCTGAAAAGCGTCCGGCGTTCCTGGAAATTTGTCAGAAGAACAATCTTCGTGGCACCGTGATCCTGAGCCCGGAAGGCATCAACCTCTTCCTGGCCGGCCTGCGCCATGAGATCGACGCCTTCCTGGCCTGGCTGCGCGCCGATGCGCGCTTTGCCGACCTGACCGTCAAGGAAAGCTATTCCGAGAAGCAGCCCTTCACCCGCATGCTGGTGAAACTGAAGGCCGAGATCATCACCATGAAGCATCCGCTGATCAAGCCGGAGCTGGGCCGTGCGCCTTTCGTGGAGCCGAAGGAGCTCAAGCGCTGGCTGGACCAGGGTCACGACGACGAAGGCCGTCCGGTGGTGATGGTGGATACCCGCAATGGCTTCGAGGTGGATGTGGGTACGTTTGATAACACGGTGGACTACCGCATCAGCAAGTTCACGGAATTCCCGCAGGTGATCGAGGACCACAAGGCCGATTTCGAGGGCAAGACGGTCGTCACCTTCTGCACCGGCGGCATTCGTTGCGAAAAGGCCGCGATTCATATGCAGAACATCGGCTATGACCATGTCTACCAACTCGAAGGCGGCATCCTGAAGTATTTCGAGGATGTCGGCGGTGCCCATTACAACGGCGACTGTTTCGTCTTCGACTATCGCACCGCGCTGAGCCCGGAGTTGAAGGAAACCCAGACCGCCCAATGCTTCGCCTGCCGCGCCGTGGTCACCCCGCGTGAACAGCTCTCGCCGGATTACGTGCCGGGCAAGTCTTGTCCGCATTGCTCACCCAAGCAGCGGGCGGCGCAGGAAGCCAGCTCTGCAGCGGGCTGATTGCAGCGCACCCTGGCAACGAAAAAGCCGACCCCTTGCGAGGTCGGCTTTTTTACATCTTCACGACTTGCGTCGATGAGATGAAGATTACTTCTTGAACTTGGCAGCCGTTTCCACCACGCGTGCACCGAACAGCTTGGCCGTTTCCAGGTCGCCCGGCAGCGGGCCTTCTTCCGGCGAGGAGTCCGACGGGCTTTGCGCCATCAGGCCCGAGAAGGAACCGACGAAGTTGATGTCATTGCGCTGGGCCGCCTTGCTGTTGGAAGGCATCAGGCCGGTACCGACCCAGATCATGCTGTGCTGCATGCCCAGGGTGAACAGGTAGTGCAGGGTCGAGAGCTTGTCGCCGTTCATGGTGGCCGAGTTGGTAAAGGCGGCACCGACCTTGTCCTTCCACTTCTGGCTGAACCAGGGCTTGGAGGAGGCGTCGGCGAACTTCTTGAACTGCCAGGAGACCGTACCCATGTAGGTCGGCGAACCGAAGATGATGGCATCGGCCGCGTCCAGGCTGGCCCACTGTTCATCGGTGATGGTGCCTTCGGCGCTGATGGCGATCAGCTCGACATCGGCACCGGCAACGCCGGCCGCGCCAGCCTGCACGGCTTCGGCCTGTTTCTTGGTGTGGCCGTAGCCGGAGTGGTAAACGATGGCAACTTTGGTCATGACGAAATTCCTTCTCTAGAGAGTGAAGTGACGCGGGGAAAAACCGCCGGTGTGATCGGTACCGGCGGGTTGCTACTGCAAACTGCTTACTGCATTACTGCATGCCGCCGCAGCAAAACTCAGCGCGGCAGGTCGAACAACAGGACTTCAGCCTTCTCGCCGCCGCTGATCTCGATGCGGTCGACCGCACTGAGCTTGACGGCATCGCCCGCCTGCAGGGCCTGGCCATTGACGCTGATCTTGCCACGGGCCACATGCACATAGCCAAGGCGGCCCTGCGGCAAGGTGTACTCGGCCGCTTGCGCACCGTCGAACAGACCGGCGTACAGCTGGGCATCCTGGTTCATGCTGACCGAACCTTCACGGCCATCACTCGAAGCCACCAGGCGCAGCTTGCCATCCTTGTCGGCCGACGAGAAGTGGGCTTCCTGATAACCCGGCTCGGCGCCAGCACGGTCAGGCATGATCCAGATCTGCAGGAAGTGCGTGGTGCCATCCTGGGAGTGGTTGTACTCCGAATGGCGCACGCCGGTGCCGGCACTCATGCGCTGCACGTCACCGGGACGGATCACGCTGCCATTGCCCATGCTGTCCTTGTGCGCAAGTTCACCTTCGAGCACATAGGAAATGATCTCCATGTCACGGTGGCCATGGGTACCAAAGCCTTGGCCCGCGGCCACGCGGTCCTCGTTGATCACCCGCAGCGGACCGAAGCCCATGTGCTTGGGATCATAGTAGTCCGCGAAGGAAAAGCTGTGATACGAATCCAGCCAACCGTGGTTGGCGTGGCCACGATCGTTCGCTTTGCGAAGTTCCATCATGTCAACACCTCTTTCTTGAGTGGGACCAAACCGGAATTGATTTGGTCAAAATGTTTGTCGATGGCGTCACTATAGTGGCTAACTTTTATGCAGATAAGGTCTAAAATCCGTAGTGTTCGTTCAAAAAATTTAAACAAGCGGAGCAAGACGTGAACCTGACCCTGGAATCCCTGCTGATCCTCGACATGATCGACCGCAAGGGCAGCTTTGCCGCGGCGGCCGTGGCACTGGACCGGGTGCCCTCGGCCCTGACCTACAGCGTGCGCAAGCTGGAGGATGACCTCGATGTGCTGCTCTTCGACCGCCGTGGCCACCGGGCCCAGTTGACACCGGCCGGCCTGCAATTGTTGCAGGAAGGCCGTCACCTGCTGCTGGCCGCCAGCGACCTGGAGCAGCGCGTCAAGCGCACCGCCACCGGGCGGGAAACCGAACTGCACATCGTGCTCAACAGCCTGATTCCCTTCGACAAGATGCTGCCGGTAATCGAAGCCTTTGACCGTGAAGAATCCGGCACCCGCCTGCGCTTCACGCCCGGCGTACTGACCGGGGCCTGGGAAAAGCTCATCGAGGGCCGCGCCAACCTGGTCATCGGGGTGACGCTGGACGGGCCGGAAGTGGTGCGCACCAGCGGGCGCTTCCAGATGCAGGAGCTGGGAGCGGTGGACTGGGTCTTTGCAGTGGCCCCGACGCACCCGCTGGCCTCGGCAACCGAACCACTGTCGGCGGAACTGGTGCGCAGCCACCGGGCCATTGCCGTGGGCGACAACAGCCAGTCCCTGCCCACGCTGACCATGGGCCTGCTGTCGGGCCAGGAAACGCTGACGGTGGCTACCGTGGCCGACAAGTTGCAGGCCCAGCTGGCCGGCCTCGGTTGCGGCCATCTGCCGCGCATCTGGGCCGAACCCTATCTCGCCACCGGTGCGCTGGTGGAAAAGCAGACCCTGGCCGCCAAACCCAACGACAACTTCATGGTGGCCTGGCCCAAGGCCGAGCAGGGCAAGTCGCTGAAGTGGTTCATCCAGCACCTGGCGCAGCCGCACGTGCGCCAGTCGCTGATCGGACCGATATCCATGCGGGATCCCGCATGAGCGGCGAAGCTTATGTAGGCCGCTTCGCGCCCTCACCTTCCGGACCTCTCCATGCGGGCTCGCTGGTGGCGGCGCTGGCCAGTTATCTGGATGCCCGCGTGCATCACGGCCGCTGGCTGCTGCGCATCGAAGACATCGACGAGACCCGCACGGTGCCCGGTGCGGCCGACGACATCGTCGCCACCCTGGCGGCACTGGATATGCACTCTGACGGACCGATCCTGGTGCAGAGCCAGCGCAAGGCACGCTACCAGCTCGCACGCGAGCGCCTGGGCGCACTGGCCTACCCCTGCGGCTGCAGCCGCAAGGAAATCGCCGACTCCCGGGTAGGCACGGCCAGTGACGGTGCTGCGCTCTATCCCGGCACCTGCCGCCACGGACTGGCCCCCGGCAAGATGCCACGCACGCTGCGGCTGCGCGTGCCTGATGCCGGGCAGCCGGGCGAACTGGTGCAATTCACGGACCGCTGGCTGGGGCCGCAGGCCCAGCACCTGGCCTCGGAAGCCGGGGATTTCGTGCTGCAGCGGGCCGATGGCTTCTGGGCCTATCAGCTGGCGGTGGTGGTGGATGATGCAGAACAGGGCGTCACCGACATCGTGCGCGGGGCCGACCTGCTGGACTCGACGGCGCGGCAGATCTACCTGCAGGGGCTGCTGGGCTACGCGACGCCGCGCTACCTGCACGTGCCGCTGTTGATGAATGCGTCGGGGGAAAAGTTTTCCAAGCAGAACGGCGCCCAGGCACTGGACTTGGGCCAGCCGCTGCAAGCCTTACATCAGGCGGCGGCTTTTCTTGGACTGGACACGGACGCAGCCCGTGACAGGGAAGGATTCTGGACCCTGGCGCTCACCGGCTGGCGAGCGCGCTTCGGTCCACGCTGAAAAACGGATCAGCGCTTGGGCATGCCACCCAGCAAGGCCGCGACCTTGGGCTTGGGACGGTTGTTCTTGGGCAGTTCCGGCTTGGTGGAGACGGTCTCGGTGGCGCTGGGCTCATAGGGCTTGAGGAACCAGGGATCGACCTTCTCGCGGCGTCCCGACGGGGCTGCGCCGTCGCGGCTGCTGCGGCTGCGCTCGCCACGGTCACTGCGTTCGCCACGCTCGGCGCGTTCGCCCCGGTCGCTGCGCTCACCACGTTCCGAACGTTCACCTCGCTCCCCACGGTCAGCGCGCATGCGCGGCGCAAAACCAGTCAGCTCGGCGCGCTCGAATTTCTTCTTGATCAGCTTCTCGATATCGACCAGCAGGCGCTCATCCTTGTCGCAGAACAGCGAGATGGCGTCGCCCGAGGCACCGGCACGGCCGGTACGGCCGATGCGGTGCACGTAGTCTTCGGCGTTGTAGGGCAGGTCGTAGTTGATGACGCAGGGCAGCTCGGCGATGTCCAGCCCGCGTGCGGCCACGTCGGTGGCGACCAGCACTTCGATCTGGCCCTGCTTGAAGGACTCCAGCGCGGCCATGCGCTCAGACTGGGTCTTGTCGCCGTGGATGGCAGAAGCCTTCACGCCCTCGGCCAGCAAGGTGCGCGCCAGGCGCGAAGCGCCGATCTTGGTATTGGAGAAGACGATCACTTGCTTCAGTGCGCGCTGGCGAATGATGAAGCTGACCGCATCCGCCTTGGCAGCTTCCTCCACCTTGTAGATGGTCTGGGTGACGTTTTCTGCCGTGGCATTGCTGCGCGCGACTTCGATGGTCACCGGGTTGTTCTGGAAGCTGGCGGCCAGCTTCTTGATCTCGGGCGAGAAGGTGGCCGAGAACAGCAGGTTCTGGCGCTGCTTGGGCAGCAGGTTGATGATGCGCTGCAGGTCCGGCAGAAAGCCCATGTCGAGCATGCGGTCGGCTTCGTCCATGACCAGGATCTGGGTCTGGGACAGGTTCACCGTCTTTTGCTGCACGTGGTCCAGCAGGCGGCCCGGGGTGGCGATGACGATTTCCACGCCGGCACGCAGGGTGGCCGTTTGCGGTGCCATGTCCACGCCGCCGAAGACGACGGTGGAGCGCAGCGGGGTGAAGCGTGAATACGCCTTCACGTTGTCGGCCACCTGGTCGGCCAGCTCGCGGGTCGGGGTCAGGATCAGGGCGCGCACCGGGTGGCGGGCGGGCGAAGCGCTGTGGCTGGCGTGTGCCAGCAGGCGCTGGATGATCGGCAGCGAGAAACCGGCGGTCTTGCCGGTGCCGGTCTGGGCGGCGCCCATCACGTCACGGCCTTGCAGCACCACTGGAATGGCCTGGGCCTGGATCGGGGTCGGATGGACGTAGCCTTGTTCGGACAAGGCGCGCAGGATATCGGGCGAAAGGCCGAAATCTTCAAAACGGACGGCAGGGGCAGCCGGTGCTGCGGACGCGGACGTGGTGTCGGACATGGTTTATTGCGAACGGTGCGACAGCGCCGCGGCAGCCGCCAGGCGGCTCCGGTGCATGGGGTGCATGCGCACGGGTTCTGATTGCTTTCTGTGTTGATGTGTTACGGGCGAACCGGCCAAACCTGCTCGGCCGGGCGCTTCGGATGATGCAAACGCTAAAGACGATGCTGGCCGGGCGAGCGATTTGCCATGCCCGGCATTCCTTGCGGAACTCCGTATTATACGCCGCATCGCCGCCGGCTTCATGACAGTTTGGTTTCGGCACCCTGCGCCCGGTGCCGGACCGGTGCCGGAAGCTGGCTGCAGGAGCCAGGCCGGGACCGCCAAAAAAGCGGCGGCATCCGGCCTGCGGGCGCTTCAGCCGATGGTGATATTGATGTCCGGCAAGCCGTCCACATGCCCTTGCAGCTGGTCCCCCTTGACCACCGCACCCACGCCTTCGGGAGTGCCGGTATAGATCAGGTCGCCGGGGAACAGCTCGACCAGGCCGGACAGGTAGGAAATGGTTTCGGCCACGTTCCAGATCAGGTCCGACAGGTCGCCCTGCTGGCGCACTTCGCCATTGACCTTGAGCCAGACGGCGCCCTTGTCAGGATGTCCGCACTGGCCCACCGGCACGATGGGGGCGCAGGGCGCGGACTGGTCGAAGCCCTTGGCCATGTCCCAGGGGCGGCCCAGCTTCTTGGCTTGCGCCTGCAGGTCGCGGCGGGTCATGTCCAGGCCGACTGCGTAGCCGTACACCAGCTCCAGGGCCTTCTCCACCGGGATATCGCGGCCACCGCCGGACAGCGCCACCACCAGTTCGATCTCGTGATGATAGTCAGCGGTCGCGGCAGGATACGGCACCACGGAATCGGTCGGCACCACGGCATCGGCCGGCTTCATGAAGAAGAACGGCGGCTCGCGGTCGGGATCATGGCCCATTTCGCGGGCGTGGGCGGCGTAGTTGCGGCCCACGCAATAGATGCGGCGAACCGGGAAGGGAGCACCGCCAACCACCGGGACAGTGGCCTGGGCGGGGGCGGGAATGGCGAAACTCATCGGGAAGACTCCGTAGTGGCGACATGCATGCAGCGGCATGCGGTGGATGAGGAACCGGTCGATGCCGGCTAGCGCATCAGTTGTCTGATGTCCGGGTAGTGTAAAAGAAAAGAGCCGGCCCCGCTCGCGCCGCCTCCCTGGCGTGCGGCCATAGCCCGCAATTGGAGGGCGATTGCCCCGGTAATCCGCTGGCAGAAAGCGAACGAATTTGAGACACTTGCCAGATTCCGGCGCTGTCGGCTCTTTCCCACATCTCGACACTATCCATGCATCCGCAAGCAAACGCTTCCCAGATCCTGTTGCAAAAAGCCTTGGCACTTCACCAGAAAGGCCAGCTCGGACCGGCCGAAGAGCTCTACAAGAAGGTACTGGTCAAGCTGCCGCGCCATTTCGAGGCCAACTATCTTTACGGCATGCTCAAGCTGCATCAGGAAGATTGGGAAGCCGCCGAAGCCCAACTGGCCAAGGCCATCGAACTCAATCCCGACCATCGGGATACCTATTTCGACCATGCTGGTGCCCTGGTCCACCTGGGCCGTGATGCCGAAGCCGTGCAACGCTACAGCCAGATCCTGGCGCAGAACCCGGACTTCCCCGAGGCCCTGCTGGCGCGCGGTGACGCCTTGCGCCGGCTCAAGATGAGCCGGGAAGCGCTGGAGGATCTGCAGCGGGCGGCATCGCTGGCCCCGGACAATGCCGATGCCTGGTTCCAGCTGGGCAACCTGCAGCACGAGCGCTACGCCTATCGGGATGCGCGCGAGTGCTATGAACGCGCGGTGGCGTTGCGCCCTGATTTCATCGAAGCCTGGTTCAACCTGGGCAATACCTGCAAGGACAACTTCCAGTTCGACCAGGCCCTGCGCGCCTACGACCATGCACTGGAGGTGCAGCCGGACTTCTTCGAGGCCCAGTCCAACCGTGGCTTCGTGCTCTTCAAGATGCATCGTCCGATGGAGGCGCTGCAAGCCTATGACCGCGCCATGGCGCTGGACGACAGCTCGCCCGACCTGTGGTTCAACCGCGGCTCGACGCTGGAGCAGCTGTTTCGCTTCGAGGAAGCCACCGAGTGCTATCGCCGCGCCCGCGAGCTCAAGCCCAACGCCAGCTCGGCCGCTTGGAACGATGCCCTGCTCAAGCTGCGCCAGGGCGACTTCGCCCAAGGCTGGCCGGCCTTCGAGACCCGTTGGGAAACTGAACAGATGCTCTCCCAGCGGCGCCAGTTCCTGCAGCCCCTGTGGCTGGGAGAGACCGCGCTGTACGGCAAGACCATCCTGATCCATGCTGAACAGGGCTTTGGCGATACCCTGCAATTCGTGCGCTACCTGCCCCGCGTGGCTGCCTTGGGCGCCCGCGTGATCCTGGAAGTGCCGCCGGCGCTGTTGCGCCTGCTGGCCAAGGCGCCGGGTGCTGCTGAAGTCATCAGCAGCGAGCAGTTCATCCGTCCCAGCTTCGACTTCCATTGCCCGCTGATGAGCTTGCCGCTGGCCTGCAAGTGCTTCAGCCAAGCCGATATCCCGCGCGCGCCCTACCTGTTGCCCGACGCCGGCGCCTGGGCCGGCTGGCTGCAGCGCCTGCCGCAGAACCGCGCCTTGCGCGTGGGCCTGGTGTGGGCGGGCAGCTCGGCCCAGACCCATCGCGATGCGGTGCGTATCGACGGTGAACGTTCCCTGCCCTTCGAGGCGCTGGCACCGCTGGTGACACTGGCCGAAGACCATCCGCAACTGGAATTCCATTCCGTCCAGGTCGGCCAGGCGGCCGTGGCACAGCAGCATGCGCACCCCCTGGGCGCGCGGGTGCACGATCATTCCTTGCAACTGGGCGACTTTGCCGACACCTCCGGCCTGGTCGCGCACCTGGACCTGCTCATCAGTGTCGATACCTCGGTCTGCCACCTGGCCGGTGCCCTGGGCACGCCTGTCTGGCTGCTCAACCGGGCCAACACCTGCTGGCGCTGGCAGCTGGAGCGCAGCGATACCCCCTGGTATCGCAACTTCCGCCTGTTCCGCCAGGCCAACACCGGCAACTGGAATGACGTGATCGCAGAGGTCCGCGCGGCCCTGCTTCAACAGTTGGCCTGATGCTGGTACCATGCGCGCCGATGCGGATGAGCAGCTCATCCGCCGGAACCTGGCGCGCCGGCCCGGCTCATACCCTGTAACGCTCCACCAGCCCGATCCCCATTGCAATCGGACAGGCGGCACGGCCACGCGCCCTGCCGCCTGTCGGCATGAAGACAACAAGGACAAGACGATGCACGCCCCCACTGCTTCCCCGAGCAAGCCTCCCCACGCCGCCGGCCCGCGCCTGCTGGCCGACATCGGCGGCACCAACGCCCGCTTCGCGCTGGAAACTTCACCCGGGCAAATAGAACAGGTGCAGGTCCTGCGCGGTGCCGACTATCCGCAATTCACCGATGCCGTACAGGCCTACCTGAAGCTGGCCGGCCAGCCCGCCGTAAAACACGCGGTGGTGGCCATCGCCAATCCGGTGCAAGGCGACCAGATCAAGATGACCAATCATGACTGGGCCTTCTCCATCGAGGCGGCGCGCCAGTTGCTGGGCCTTGACCTGCTGCTGGTGGTCAATGACTTCACGGCGCTGTCGATGGCGGTGCCGCAATTGCGGGCCGATGAGTTGCAGCAGATCGGTGGCGGGGCGCCCAAGGCAGGCCTGCCGGTCGGCCTGGTCGGAGCGGGCACCGGATTGGGTGTGGGGGGATTGGTGCGCGGTGACGGGCACTGGCTGCCGCTGGCCAGCGAAGGCGGCCACGTCGCCTTCGCCCCGGCCAATGCGCGTGAAGCGGCCGTGCTGGCCTACGCCTGGCAATTCCATGAACACGTTTCGGCTGAACGCCTGGTCTCGGGTCCCGGCCTCGAATTCATCCATCGCGCCCTGCTGGCCATCGATGGCCATCCCGCCGCGGAACTGAAGGCCGCAGAAATCGTGGACGGTGCGCTCAAGCATGGCGATGCCATCTGCCGGGAAACGCTGGACCTGTTCTGCAGCATGCTCGGTACCGTGGCAGCCGACCTCGCGCTGACGCTGGGCGCACTCGGCGGCATCTATATTGGTGGCGGCGTGGTGCCGCACCTGGGCGAATATTTCGCCCGTTCGCCCTTCCGCGCACGCTTCGAGAACAAGGGCCGCATGTCGGTGCTGACCAAGGCCATTCCGACCTATGTGATCACGGCGCAATATCCGGCCTTCACGGGCGTGTCGGCGATCCTGGCCGATCGGCTCGATCCGCACGAGTAAAGCAAGCAGGGCCAAGAGGTTTGCAGAAGGCTGATCCGACACGTTCGCGTCAGCCTTTTTTTCATGGCATCGCGCGAAAAGGCAACAGCTCAACAACGAGGAAAAATCTGAGGAGGTGAAACGAGAGGGAGGACCTGCCGGAACTACAGAAGAAACAGAAGAAACAGAAGAAGATAAGAGGCGAGCCTTGTCTGCGGCACTTGCGGGAAATGGCTGTGGCTGCTTCGTTCCCGACCTGACCAGGTTGACCATGCCACAATGCGCAGGGGCCCGCCGGGGTGCATTGTATCCCAGATCACACACTTGCCGCCAGAGAAATCATTGCAGTGCATCAGAAAGTGAAAAGCCGCGCAAATTGATTAAACAATTTACGCGGCTTTTTGCCTGAAGCTTCACTTCGGCGATAGGCGCTTCAAGCAGCGCGCCTGCCCTGCCCGCTCAGATACCCAGGTCCTGCCAGATGGCATCGACACGCTTCTTCACATCGTCGCTCATCACGATGGGCGTGCCCCACTCACGGCTGGTTTCACCGGGCCACTTGTTGGTGGCATCGATGCCCATCTTGCTGCCCAGGCCGCTGATGGGCGAGGCGAAGTCCAGGTAATCGATGGGGGTGTTGTCCACCATGACGGTATCGCGCACCGGGTCCACGCGGGTGGTGATGGCCCAGATCACTTCCTTCCAGTCGCGGATATCGACATCCTCATCGACCACCACGATGAACTTGGTGTACATGAACTGGCGCAGGAAACTCCACACTCCGAACATGACCCGCTTGGCGTGGCCTGCGTAAGATTTCTTCATCTGCACCACCGCCATGCGATAGCTGCATCCCTCCGGCGGCAAGTAGAAATCGGTGATTTCGGCGAACTGCTTCTGCAGCAGCGGGACGAAAACTTCATTCAACGCCACACCCAGCACGGCCGGCTCATCGGGCGGTTTGCCGGTATAGGTGGAGTGATAGATGGCATCGCGCCGCATGGTGATGCGGTCGATGGTGAAGACCGGGAACCAGTCCTGCTCATTGTAGTAACCGGTGTGATCGCCATACGGGCCTTCCAGCGCGTGCTCGAATCCGGACGCGTGTTGTTCATCCGGATAGATATGCCCTTCCAGCACGATTTCGGCCGAGGCCGGCACGCGAAGATCACTGCCCATGGCCTTGACCAGCTCGGTGCGGCTGCCGCGCAGCAGGCCCGCGAACTGGTATTCGGAGAGGCTGTCCGGTACCGGCGTGACTGCACCTAATATAGTGGCGGGATCGGCACCCAGGGCCACGGCGATCGGATAGGGCTTCCCGGGATTGGCGATGCAGTGCTCACGGAAGTCCAGCGCGCCGCCGCGATGGGCCAGCCAGCGCATGATGACCTTGTTCGGACCCAGCACCTGCTGGCGATAGATGCCCAGGTTCTGGCGCTTCTTGTTCGGGCCCTTGGTGATGATCAGGCCCCAGGTGATGAGCGGCGCGATGTCGCCCGGCCAGCAGTGCTGGATCGGCAGGCGCGACAGGTCAACATCGCTGCCTTCCCACACCACATCCTGGCAGGGCGCCGAACCGCGCTCCTTGGGGGCCATGTCCCAGAGCGACTTCACCAGCCCGCCCAGATCCAGCACATCCTTGATGCCCTTGGGCGGCTCCGGCTCCTTCAGGCGCGCCAGCAGATGGCCGATGCGGCGCAGTTCGCTGATGCTGTCGGCCCCCATTCCCAGGGCGACACGATGCGGTGTACCGAAAAGATTCGCTAAAACCGGGATATTTTTCTTGTCGACCTGCTCAAAAAGGAGCGCCGGACCTTCCGCACGGAGGGTGCGGTCAGCGATTTCGGTCATCTCCAGATGCGACGACACCGGGTGCGAGACACGCTTGAGTTCACCTTTTTGTTGCAGTTGAGAAATAAAATCGCGTAAATCAGTGTATTTCATACTTTTTCACAAATTTCTTTTTGCATCACAGCCGGCTCAACTAACCCCGGCAAACGCTTGATTCTATTGATTTTTGACGGAAGGCCACGCGCAATATGATACACAAAAGTTATAAAGAACTATTTTAATAGTATTGACTCGATATAAAGTGGCTTCTACAATGCGCCCACTCTAAACCGAAGAGGTGAGCCGTGGGCTCGTAGAGGCTTGATCGAAAAGAGTCGAGCCAAGCAAGGTATCCAGGGATCCGGGGTCCCAGCAACTCAAGAAGTGTGTCCAGGGCGTCAGCCCTACCCCCCGAAACGTGCCATCCGACGGCAGGGCCAGCAGGCCTCGCGGATGGCCTTGCCGTAACGCCTTGCGACGGTAACGTAATAGATTGCAGCGACGACAGTTCAGCCGTTTGGTCTTCACTTCTTGGCCAGGCGCGCCCTGTTTTTGCCGCAATAACGCAGGAGGTTCAATGTCCAACCAAGCTTCCGAGGCGCCTTTAGCGGGCACCTCGCAGATGGTTCGCCGCGTGAATTTCCGGAATCTCTCCGGGAACCCACGCATTGCTCAATTTTTTGGCATCGCCCATCGTCTGCTGACGATACTGGGTATCGCCGCGCTGTTCGTTCTGGGCCTGATGTTCTTCAATCCCGACCTGGCCGACAAGCTCATCAGCATGTCGCCCTTCTCGGATGCCACTGAAGAGGTCGCAGAAGCCGATGCACCCGCCACTCCGCCTTTGGCCGAGCTGATGGGTCCCACCGCACCGATGGCCACCGTCAGCGCCCTGGCGGGTGCTGCGGCAGCCGGCTCGGTGCAGCAAGCCACCGCACCGGTAGCGGCCCCGGCCCTGTCACCAGAGGAACGCCAGTTGCTCGGCAATCCGCGCCAGCAGAAACTGGTGACCAACTGGTTGGCCAAGCGCTATCGCGTGGCCAGCGATGCGGCCGACATGCTGGTCTCGGCGGCTTACCTGACGGCACGCGACATCAAGCTCGATCCGCTGCTGATCCTGTCGGTGATTGCCATCGAATCGCGCTTCAATCCCTTCGCCGAAAGCCCGATGGGCGCGCAGGGACTGATGCAGGTGATGGCCAAGGTGCACCATGACAAGTTCCAGGAGCTCGGCGGCATCAAGGCGGCCCTCAATCCGGTGGCCAACATCCGTGTCGGTTCGCAGATTCTGAAGGAATACGTCACCCGTGGCGGTTCGGTGGAAGCCGGCCTGAAGAGCTACGTGGGCGCGGCTGACATGGCCAATGATGGTGGCTATGGCATCAAGGTGCTGTCGGAATACCAGAACCTGAAGGAAGTGGCGATGGGCAAGAACATCTCCATCTACACCACGGCCACCGTCAAGCTGCCCGTCTCGGCCAGCGCTGAACAGCCCAAGGCCCCTGCCAACAACAACGTGGCCTCGGCCGCCAAGCCCAAGACGGAAGAACAACTCGCTGCCCTGTGATGAATTGTGCAGACTGGCGTGTTGCGATGTGAATATTACCGGTATTCAGAACGCACAAAAAAAGGAGCCCTCGGGCTCCTTTTTTTACGTCTGTTCATTTGCTGCTTCAGGCCGCCTTGCGCCGGCCTTCGAAGAAGACCCGCAGCCGCGCCACCGCCTCCTGCAGCTTTTCCATCGATGTCGCATAGGACAGGCGGATGTAGCGGCGCGCCGTGAAGGGCCCGAAATCCAGCCCCGGCACGAGTACCACGCCGGCTTCATTGAGCATGTCCAGGCTGAGCTGGTCGGCATCGTCGGACAGCGCGCTGCAGTCCGCGTAGACATAGAAGGCACCGTCAGGGACCACCGGCACCGTGAAGCCCAGGCTTTCCAGCGCCGGCACGATGTAGTCGCGGCGGCGCTTGAACTCGGCCTTGCGATCTTCGTAAATGGCCAGCGTCTCCGGCGTGAAGCAGGCCACGGCGGCATGCTGGGCGATCGAAGAAGCACAGATCAGCAGGTTCTGCGCCAGCTTCTCGACTTGCGGCACCAGGGCCGGTGGCAGCACCAGCCAACCCAGGCGCCAGCCGGTCATGTTGAAGTACTTGGAGAAGCTGTTGATGACCACCACATCCTCGCCCAGCGACAAGGCCGAGAACGGCGCACCCTCATAGGACAAGCCCTGGTAGATCTCATCGACGATGGTAAAGCCGCCGCGCTGGCGGACCTCACCCAGGATCGCGCGCAACTCCTCAGGCACGATGGACGTGCCGGTGGGATTGGAAGGCGACGCCAGCAGCACACCGCGCGTCTTCTCACTCCAGTGCTCGCGCACCATCTGGGCCGACAGTTGGAAACGATGTTCCGGACCGCTGGCGATGAGCTTGGCGCGTCCCTCGAAGGCCGCCACGAAATGGCGGTTGCAGGGATAGCTGGGGTCGGGCATCAGGACTTCGCTGTCACGCTCGACCAGCGCCGCACAGGCCAGCAGCAGGGCTGCCGAGGCGCCGGCGGTAATGACGATGCGTTCCGGCGCGATCTCCAGGCCATAAACGCTGCGATAGTGATCCGAGATCGCCGTGCGCAAGGCCGGCAAGCCCGTGGCCGAGGTGTACTGCATCTTGCCTTCGGCCATGGCGCGGGTGGCAGCCTCGACCACCGCAGGGGGGGCGGTGAAATCGGGCTCGCCGATGCCCATGTGGATCAGGTCGCGTCCCTGCTGGGCCAGGACTTCAGCCTTTTTGGACAATTCCATCACGTGGAAGGGAGCGATGTGTTGCAAACGTGAAGCAAGTTGATTCAGGTTCATGCGCTAATTCCAGCCAACAAGGAAACAACAGGGACAAAAAAGACAAGACGGCGTCCGAACCAACGGCGCCGTCCAAAAAACGAGCAAAGCGGCAGGACTGCGACGATCAACGGCGGCCGGCAGCTTCCACTTCGGTAGCGCGCGCCTGGGCGGCGAAACGATCGAGCACGCCGTTGACGTACTTGTGGCCGTCGATACCGCCGAAGGATTTGGTCAGTTCAACGGCTTCGTTGATGACCACCTTGTAGGGGATCTCGATGTGGTTCTGCAGCTCGTAGGCGCCGATCAGCAGGGCCGCGTGTTCCACCGGCGAGAGTTCCTTGAGCGGACGGTCGATCAGCGGCGCCAGGCCTGCACGCAGCTTTTCGGCGTCACGGATGGTACCGGTGAGCAGGGTATCGAAGTGTTCGGCGTCGGCCTTGTCGAACCCGTGGGCTTCGCGGATGTGGGCTTCGATGGCGCCCGCGTGCTCGTGGTTGAGCAGCCACTGGTACAAGCCCTGCAACGCGAACTCGCGCGCGCGATGGCGCGGGGTGCGGTTCTTGTTCGAATTGGCGTGTGGAGTTTTGTTCGACATGATGAATGCGGCCGGAGCCTTGGATAACTGAAACAAAGGAATGCGAGTACCGGCACAGGCCGGCGGGACGGCAGCGGGATAGGCACCCCGCCGCTGCCCGTGAATTATTCTTCTTCGGTGGCCTGGCCGAGTTCTTCCAACACGATGGACAGGTTGGCCATTTCCACCGCCACGCGGGCCGCGTCAGCGCCCTTCTCGGCCATGCGGACCTCGGCTTGCTCGTCGTTTTCGGTGGTCAGCACGGCGTTGGCGATGGGCAGGCCGAAATCCAGGCCGATGCGGGTGATGCCGGCACCGGATTCATTGGACACCAGCTCGAAGTGATAGGTCTCGCCACGGATGACCGCACCCAGGGCGATCAAGGCATCGAACTGCTCGGTCTCGGCCATCTTCTGCAGCGCCAGCGGGATTTCCAGGGCGCCCGGCACGGTCACGTGCAGGATGTCCTCGTCGGCCACGCCCAGGTGCTTCAGTTCGGCCAGGCAGGCGGCCAGCAGGCCGTGGCAGACGTCTTCATTGAAACGGGCCTGGACGATACCGATGCGCAAGCTCTCGCCATTGAAGTCTGGTTCATAGGTTCCGATGGTCATGGCTGTTCCTTCTTGATAGGTTGACTTGCGTAATTGCTTGTTGCTTGGAGCATATGACGGTTTGCGTGTGGCGGCTCAGGTGGCTTCGCGTGCCTGGTAGCCGGTCACTTCGAGCTGGAAACCGGTCATCGAGGGCATCTTGCGGGGGCTGGCCAGCAGCTTCATCTTGCACACCTTGAGATCCTTGAGGATCTGCGCGCCAATACCGTAGGTGCGCAGGTCCATGCGGTCAGCGCGGCTCGGCTTGGCGGCGGCGGGCGTGCCGACCTTGTTGAGGGCGCCGAACTGGTCGAACATCTGCTGGGCCGATTCCTCGCAGTTGAGCAGCACGATCACGCCCGACTCGGCAGCCTGCACCGCTTGCATGGCGGCGGCCAGGTTCCAGGAGTGGGTGGTCACGCCGGCGTCGAGCAGGTCCAGGATGGAGACCGGCTGGTGCACGCGCACCAGGGTTTCGCGGCCGGGCTGGATGTCGCCATGCACCAGCGCCAGGTGGGCACCGCCCGAGGGCGTGTCGCGATAGGCGATGGCCTTGAAGCTGCCGTGTGCGGTCTGCATCTCGCGCTCGGCCACGCGTTCGATGATGCTTTCATTGCGGCTGCGGTAGTGGATCAGGTCGGCGATGGTACCGATCTTCAGATTGTGTTTTTCAGCGAACTCCAGCAGGTCCGGCAGGCGGGCCATGGTGCCGTCTTCCTTCAGGATTTCGCAGATCACCGAGGCCGGGGTGAGTCCGGCCATGGCGGTGAGGTCGCAACCGGCTTCGGTGTGGCCGGCGCGCATGAGCACGCCGCCCTTTTGCGCGCGCAGCGGGAAGATGTGGCCCGGCTGCACCAGGTCCGAGGGCTTGGCGCCCTTGGAGGCGGCCACCTGGATGGTGCGCGCGCGGTCGGCGGCGGAAATGCCGGTGGTCACGCCCTCGGCGGCTTCGATGGAGACGGTGAAGTTGGTGCCGTAGGCGGTGCCGTTGCGGCTGGCCATGAGCGGCAGGTCGAGCTGGTCGACGTGTTCTTCGGTCAGCGTCAGGCAGACCAGGCCGCGCGCATGCGTGACCATGAAATTGATGGCTTCAGGGGTGACGAAGTCGGTGGCCAGTACCAGGTCGCCTTCGTTTTCACGGTCTTCTTCGTCGACCAGGATCACCATGCGTCCGGCACGGAGTTCGGCGACGATTTCTTCGGTTGTAGCAAGTGGCATGTTCGCGCTCTTTTCCCAATTGGAACCCGCTATTTTAAAGGATAGCGGGCCTGCTCCGCTGGCCAATTACGCCAATGAGGCCATTTGTGCCGCCTGTGTGGCCTGGGACCGTTGCAGGGCTTCCAACAGCAGGGCCGGGTCGCCCAGCGCCAGGCGCTTGGAGTCCGACAAGGTCTGGCGGAAGGCGCGTGCGCCGGGCATGCCGGTCAGCAGGCCCAGCATGTGGCGCGTGATGCTGTTCAAGCGCAGGCCGCGGCCATTGTCGCCGTGCAATTCCAGCTGGCGCTTGATATAGGGCAACATGGCCTCGATCACCTCGGTGCGGCTGGGCTGGCGGCCGCCTTCCAGATCACTGTAGTAACGGGCGTCGAAGCTCGCCATCAGATAGGGGTTGTGATAGGCCTCGCGGCCCAGCATGACGCCGTCTACGTGCTTCAGGTGTTCATCGATCTCGGGCAGGGTCTTGATGCCGCCGTTGATGAGGATTTCCAGATCGGGGAAATCCTGCTTCAGCTGATAGGCATAGTGGTACTTCAGCGGCGGGATCTCGCGGTTTTCCTTGGGGCTCAGGCCCTTGAGGATCGCATTGCGGGCATGCACGATGAAGGTCTTGCAGCCGGCCTCGGCCACCTGGCCGACGAAATCGCGCACGAAGTCATAGGATTGCACGTCATCGATGCCGATGCGGTGCTTCACGGTCACGTCGATGGACACGGCATCGCGCATGGCCTTGACGCAATCGGCCACCAGCGTGGGCTCGCCCATGAGGCAGGCACCGAAGGCGCCCTTCTGGACGCGCTCGGACGGGCAGCCGCAATTCAGGTTGATCTCGTCATAGCCCCATTGCTCGCCCAGTTTGGCGCTCTGGGCCAGATCGGCCGGCTCGCTGCCGCCCAGCTGCAGGGCGACCGGGTGTTCCTGCTCGTCGAAATCGAGGTGGCGCGGCACATCCCCATGCAGCAGCGCACCGGTGGTGACCATCTCGGTGTAGAGCCAGGTGTGGCGCGTGATCTGGCGATGGAAGACGCGGCAGTGGCGGTCGGTCCAGTCCATCATGGGGGCGACCGACAAGGTACGGGGAGGCAGGGATTTCTTCATAAACTGACGAAATACTTCATTAAAGTCCCGGGCTGGATACCGGAAAACCAGGCAACAAGCGCCTGCTTGGCAGACGAGGTGAACAAGCTTTCAATTAACCGTTTTAGCACCGAAGATCGGCCGCCGCCGCAAATAGAAAGCCCGCAAGGCTTGCGCGTTGCGGGCTGGTGTCCCCTCTATCCTCTTCGAGATAGGATTTTTCGTACAGCGGACACGATTCTGCACCACAATCCGGCAGCCGTCATTTCGCATTGCACAAAAACAGCGCAACCCACACTGTTTTGGGACAAACGTTCATCTCACACAACGTTCGAAGGAAAAATGAGAGCGAATTCACTTCGCCCGGCAGGCTCAACACCGCCCTCACCGGGACTTCACGCCAAAAGGCAAAAAAAAAGCCCACAACCGAAGTTGCGGGCTTGAATCCAATTCTTTAGGAGGAAATTGGAGGAGACAGGTGTAACTATATGGCAGTGCATCATGACTGTCTGCTTTTTTATGCTGATATCAGTTATTCACAAACCAGATATCACCACCCGCCCAGCCTGACACTTCCCGCTCCCCACTGCAGGCAGCCCATCCAGCGACTGCCCTTTCCTGCCAACGAATCAAATGGATTCTTCGCGCGACGCCTTCTTGCGCTCGTGTTCCTTCAGGTGACGCTTGCGCAGGCGGATGCTCTTCGGAGTCACTTCGACCAGCTCGTCGTCTTCAATGAATTCCACCGCGTATTCCAGCGACAGTTCGATCGGCGGCACCAGGCGCACTGCTTCGTCGGTACCGGAAGCGCGCACGTTGGTCAGCTGTTTGCCCTTGATCGGGTTGACGACCAGGTCGTTGTCACGCGAGTGGATACCGATGATCATGCCTTCATACACCGGGTCGTTGTGGCTGACGAACATGCGGCCGCGATCCTGCAGCTTCCACAGTGCGTAGGCCACGGCAGCGCCGTCGTCCTGAGAGATCAGCACGCCGTTGCGACGGCCGGCCAGTTCGCCCTTGGTGGTATCGACCGGCTTGTAGTCGTCGAAGACGTGGCTCATCAGGCCGGTGCCGCGGGTCAGGGTCATGAATTCACCCTGGAAGCCGATCAGGCCACGTGCCGGGATGTGGTATTCCAGGCGCACACGGCCCTTGCCGTCCGGTTCCATGTTCTGCAGGTCGCCACGGCGGCGGCCCAGTTCTTCCATGACGCCGCCCTGGTGGGTTTCTTCGACGTCGACGGTCAGGTTTTCGTACGGTTCTTCGCGCACGCCGTCAACCATGCGGAACACCACGCGCGGACGCGAGACGGCCAGCTCGAAGCCTTCACGGCGCATGTTTTCGATCAGGATGGTCAGGTGCAATTCACCACGGCCCGACACTTCGTAGGTCGAGTCGTCGTTTTCGGCCTGTACCACGCGCAGCGCCATGTTGGACTTCAGTTCTTTTTCCAGGCGGTCGCGGATCTGGCGGGTGGTGACGAACTTGCCTTCGCGGCCAGCCAGCGGCGAGGTGTTGACCATGAAGTTCATGGTCAGGGTCGGTTCGTCGACCTTCAGCATCGGCAGGCCGTTGGGGGCATCCGGCGCACAGATGGTGGAGCCGATGCCGATTTCTTCGATACCGTTGATCAGCACGATGTCGCCAGCCAGGGCTTCATCGACCAGCACGCGCTCCAGGCCCTTGAAGGTCAGCACCTGGTTGATGCGGGCCTTGGTGGGCTTGTCTTCCGGACCATTCATCCACACCACGTCCTGACCGCCCTTGACGCGGCCAGCCAGGATACGGCCGACGCCGATCTTGCCGACGTAGGAGGAGTATTCCAGCGAGGTGATCTGCAGTTGCAGCGGTGCGTCCGGGTCATCCTTGCGGGCCGGGACATACTTCAGAATCGCGTCGAACAGCGGCTCCATGTTGCCTTCGCGGGTTTCCGGATCCAGGCTGGCGTAGCCGTTCAGGCCCGAGGCGTAGATCACGGGGAAGTCCAGCTGCTCTTCGGTGGCGCCCAGCTTGTCGAACAGTTCGAAGGTGGCGTTGATGGCCCACTCGGCGCGTGCGCCCGGACGGTCGATCTTGTTGAGGACGACGATGGGCTTCAGGCCCAGGGCCAGTGCCTTGCGGGTCACGAAGCGGGTCTGCGGCATCGGGCCTTCCTGCGCATCCACCAGCAGCAGCACCGAGTCCACCATCGACAGCACGCGCTCGACCTCACCGCCGAAGTCGGCGTGGCCCGGGGTGTCGACGATGTTGATGTGGGTGCCCTTGTATTCCACCGCGCAGTTCTTCGACAGGATGGTGATGCCGCGTTCCTTTTCGATGTCGTTGGAGTCCATCACGCGGTTGTCCACTTGCTGGTTGTCGCGGAAGGTGCCGGACTGGCGCAGCAGCTGGTCCACCAGGGTGGTCTTGCCGTGGTCAACGTGGGCGATGATGGCGATGTTGCGAATTGCGCGGATATTGTTTGACATGGTGAATGTGGTTGGGAATGCCGAATCTCGGGAGGCGCGCATTATAGCATGTTGCGACGCATGAACTTTGGAAAAACCTGTGTTATCAACGGCTTGCCGAGCCCTTCGGGCTATCCCGGAAGGTCTGGCTGCAAGCCGTTTTTGACGCTATCTGTCCTCAGGCGGTGGACACCAGCCTTTCGGGGGCCAGGATGGCGTATTCCTGCAACAGTCCGGTGCCCAGCAAGGCAGCGTCCGAACTGCGATAGACGCGCACGCGGCCGGTCTGCTCCGGCACCGCCACGCCTTCCTTGCCCAGCGGCAAGCGCTGGCCGTGCAGGAAGCGGCGCGCCAGTTCATCGCTGAGCTGCACCGCCGGGAAGCTGCGCAAGAGGCCGTCCACCGGCAGCAGCAAGGCCTTGCGGGCCTCCAGCTCAGCGGCGGCATCGAAGGTCTCCAGCGTGACTGCGCCATCGAGCGCGAGAGCGCCGACTCCAGTGCGTCTCAGGGCATTGAGGTGAGCCCCGCAGCCCAGTACTTCGCCAATATCTTCACCCAGCACGCGGATATATGTCCCTTTGCTGCAAGTGACGCGGATGCGCAGCATGGGGGCCTGGTAGTCCAGCAGTTCCAGGGTATGGATGATGACGTTGCGGGCTTCGCGCTCCAGCGTGATGCCGGCGCGTGCATATTCATACAAGGGCTTGCCGTCGCGCTTCAAGGCCGAGTGCATGGGCGCCACCTGGCTGATGGGGCCACGGAACTGCGCCAGCGCGGCTTCGATCTGCGCCACGCTGACCTCAACGGCGCGCTCGCTGAGGACCTGGCCTTCGGTGTCGCCGGTATCGGTGCGCACACCCAGGTGGACCAGGGCCTCGTAAGTCTTGTCGGCTTCCAGCAAGTCCTGCGAGAACTTGGTGGCTTCGCCGAAGCACAGCGGCAACAGGCCAGTGGCAAACGGGTCCAGGGTACCGGTGTGACCCGCCTTGGGCGCATTGAGCATGCGCTTGGCGCGGATCAGGGCGTCGTTGGAGGACAGGCCCACCGGCTTGTCCAGCAACAGCACGCCATGCACCGGCACGCGGGGGGGACGCGGCGTGCGGGCCTGCTGGCCGCGCTTGGGGCGCGGCTGCAGCGGTTCAGGGGAAGCGGAACCAAGGTCCGCCGTCGTATCGTCGGCCATGAAATGCAAGACCGGCCCACGCCCCGCTGAAGGGAAACGCAGACCGGCATGAAAAGTGTGAAGAAAACTGCAATGCAACGGGAAGAGAACCGCCCGTCATCAAGCCTCGTCGTCCGAATCCTTGGCGCGGGTGGCGTTGGCTTCGTCGATCAGGCGCGACATTTCAATGCCGCGTGCGGTCGAGTTGTCGTGCACGAAGTGCAGTTCCGGCAGGGTGTGGATGGTCAGCCTGCGGCCCAGCTGGGTGCGCAGGTAACCGCCCGCCTTGCGCAGGCCGGCCAGGGTGTTCTTGATCGCCTCAGGGTTGTCCACCAGCGTGGTGAAGAAGACCTTGGCGTGCGCGTAGTCCGGGGTGACCTGCACTTCGGTAATGGTGATCATGCCCACCCGCGGATCCTTCAGCTCGAAGGCGATCAACTCCGACAGGTCCCGCTGGATCTGGTCGGCGACGCGCAAGCCGCGTCCGGGAATGGATTTGCTGTGTTTTGCCATGCTTTAAAAAAACAATCCGCCGAGGGCGTGGCGGGAGGATTCCCGCGTTGCTGCGACGGATCTTGCCAGTGAAGCCGGCGCATCGCGAACGATACGCCGGCGTATTGCATTACAGGGTACGGGCAACTTCCTGGACTTCGAAGATTTCGAGCTGATCGCCCACTTCGATGTCGTTGTAGCCCTTGAGCGAAAGACCGCACTCGAAGCCCGACTTGACTTCCTTGACGTCGTCCTTGAAGCGCTTGAGCGAGTCCAGTTCGCCAGTCCACACCACCACGTTGTTGCGCAGCAGGCGTACTTGCGAGCCACGCTTGACCAGGCCTTCGAGCACGTAGCAGCCGGCGATCGAGCCAACCTTGCTGACCACGAACACCTGGCGGATTTCCACCAGGCCCAGCGCCTGTTCGCGCTTCTCCGGGGACAGCATGCCCGACATCGCGGCCTTCACCTCATCCACCGCATCATAGATGATGTTGTAGTAACGGATGTCCACGCCCGAGGCTTCGGCCAGCTTGCGCGCCGACGCGTCGGCACGGGTGTTGAAGCCGATGATGACGGCCTTCGAAGCCACCGCCAGGTTGACGTCGTTTTCGCTGATGCCGCCCACTGCCGCGTGCACCACCTGGACGCGCACCTCGGCGGTCGACAGCTTCTGCAGCGACTGCACCAGGGCTTCCTGGGAACCTTGCACGTCGGTCTTGATGATCATCGGCAGGTTCTTGACCTCGCCTTCGGTCATCTGGTCGAACATGTTTTCCAGCTTGGCGGCCTGTTGCTTGGCCAGCTTCACGTCGCGGAACTTGCCCTGGCGGAACAGGCCGATTTCGCGCGCCTTGCGCTCGTCGGTCATGACCACCACTTCTTCACCGGCGGAGGGCACTTCGGTCAGGCCCTGGATTTCCACCGGCAGGGACGGGCCTGCCTCGGCGATGTTCTTGCCGTTTTCGTCCAGCATCGCACGCACACGGCCGTAGGCCGAACCGGCCAGCACGACGTCGCCGCGCTTCAAGGTACCGGACTGCACCAGGATCGTTGCCACCGGGCCGCGGCCCTTGTCCAGCTTGGCTTCGATCACCAGGCCACGGGCCGGCACATCCACCGGTGCCTTCAGTTCCAGCACTTCGGCTTGCAGCAGGACGTTTTCCAGCAGCGAGTCGATGCCTTCGCCGGTCTTGGCGGAGACGGTGATGAACGGGGCATCGCCACCGTACTCTTCCGGCACCACTTCTTCGGCGATCAGTTCCTGCTTGACGCGGTCGGGGTTGGCACCCGGCTTGTCGATCTTGTTGATGGCCACCACCAGCGGTACACCGCCGGCCTTGGCGTGGGCAATCGCTTCCTTGGTCTGGGGCATGACGCCGTCGTCGGCGGCCACCACCAGAATCACGATGTCGGTTGCCTTGGCACCACGGGCACGCATGGCGGTGAACGCCTCGTGGCCCGGGGTATCCAGGAAGGTGATCATGCCGCGCGGGGTTTCCACGTGGTAGGCACCGATGTGCTGGGTAATGCCGCCGGCTTCACCCGAGGCCACCTTGGTGCGGCGGATGTAGTCCAGCAGCGAGGTCTTGCCGTGGTCGACGTGACCCATGACGGTGACCACCGGTGCACGCGGGGTGGCTTCGGCGTCGGCGTGTTCTTCGCCTTCGACCAGCAGCGCTTCCGGATCGTCCAGCTTGGCGGCGTGGGCGCGGTGGCCCATTTCTTCCACCACGATCATCGCGGTTTCCTGATCCAGCACCTGGTTGATGGTGACCATCTGACCCAGCTTCATCAGGTGCTTGATGACTTCGGAGGCCTTGACCGCCATCTTGTGGGCCACTTCGGCCACGGTGATGGTTTCGGGCACGTAGACATCGTGCACCACCGCTTCGGTGGGCACCTGGAAGTTGCTTTCGCGCTGGTCATCGCCATGCGAATGACGACGGCCCTTGGGGCCGGCACGCCAGCCGTCACGGCCGCCGCCACCGGTGGCGCCACGCGACTTCATGCCGCCGGCACCACGCTTCTTGGCATCATCCTGCCAGGTGGAGGAGACGTTGGCCGACTTGATCGACTTCTTGTCTGCCGCCACGGCGGGCTTCTTGTCATCCTTCTTTTCGCCCGGCTTGGCCGCGGTGGCTGGCTTGTGCAGCGTGCCTTCCGAGGTCTTGGCCGGGGCCGGTGCAGGTTCCGGTGCCTTGATGACGCGACGCGGCGCATTCATCATGGCCTTGATCTGGGCCACTTCGTCTTCCACGGCCTTGCGCGCACGGTCAGCGGCGGCAGCACGGTCAGCGGCTTCCTTGGCGGCAGCTTCTGCCTTTTTCTTCGCTTCTTCAGCAGCAGCGCGCTTCTTTTCTTCCGCAGCCGGATCGACGGCCGGTGCCGGGGCCGGGGCAGCCGCCGCAGCGGGGGCCTTCGGGCTCGCAGCCGCCGCAGCCTTGGCCTTCTCGGCTTCGGCCGCCGCAGCGGCAGCTTCAGCCGCCTGGCGCTTGGCTTCGGCTTCGGCTTCTTCGCGGGCACGTTGCTGTTCCAGTTCGGCAGCCTTGGCCTGGGCGGCGCGTTCGGCCTCCAGTTGCGCCAGACGTTCTTGCTGGGCCTTCAGTTCGGCCTGACGGCGAGCCTCTTCCTGCTCACGTTCCTGCGCTTCGATGGCCGGGTCGCGCTGAGGGGCCGCAGCACGCGCTGCGGACTCGTCGGCACCGGGCTCGTCACGCTTGATGAAGGTGCGCTTCTTGCGCACTTCCACCTGGATCGTGCGCGATTTGCCGGTTGCATCGGCCTGCTTGATCTCGGTGGTTTCCTTGCGGGTCAGCGTGATCTTCTTCTTCTCGCCTTCCGGCGCGGCTCCGCGCGAACGGCGCAGGTGTTCAAGCAGGCGGTCCTTGTCTTCTTTCGACAGGGAGTCGGATGCAGAGCTCTTCTCGACACCGGCCGAACGCAGCTGGGTCAGCAGCAGGTCAGCGGGCATCTTAAGCTCGGTGGCAAATTGGGCAACGTTGTTACTCGCCATTCAGTCCTCTTTTCTATGTGGCTCGGCAGATGATGTGGAGACGCTCCGCTTCTCAGCGGCCTTCGACTGCGCTCCATGCCTTGGCCTGCAGGGCCTTGGCGCGCTCATCGTATTTGGAATCGATGAGCTTCATTTCATCGTCGGTCACATCTTCAAATGCATTTTCAATCAGTTGGCGCGCGCGCTCGGAAGGCAGGGCCAGGATCGCGCCGAATTCGTCATAAGCCAGGCCGGCGAAGGCCGGCAGCGTCTTCACGCCTGCCAGGCCCAGCTTGCCGGCCAGCACACGGTCCAGGCCTTCGAAGTTGATCAGCTCCTCTTCCATGCCTTCCAGGCCTTCTTCGGAGGCGATCGCTTCGGTCACCAGGGCGTCGCGGGCGCGGTTGCGCAGCTCATTGACGGTCTCTTCGTCGAACGATTCGATCTCCAGCATCTCGGTGATCGGCACGTAGGCGATTTCTTCCAGGGTCGAGAAACCTTCCTCGACCAGGATGTCGGCCACTTCCTGGTCAACATCGAGCTTTTCCATGAACAGCGTACGGATCAGCGCGGTCTCGGCCGCCGACTTGTCGGCCGATTCCTCGGCCGTCATGATATTGATCTGCCAGCGGGTCAGCTCGGCTGCCAGACGCACGTTCTGGCCGCCGCGGCCGATGGCGATGGCGAGGTTTTCTTCATCCACCACCACATCCATGGCGTGTTTTTCTTCATCGACCACGATGGAGGTCACATTGGCCGGGGCCAGTGCGCCGATGACGAACTGCGCCGGGTCTTCCGACCACAGTACGATGTCCACGCGCTCGCCGCCCAGCTCACCGGTCACGGCCTGGACGCGCGAACCGCGCATGCCCACGCAGGTACCGATGGGGTCGATGCGCTTGTCGGCGGTGTAGACCGCGATCTTGGCGCGCACGCCCGGGTCACGGGCGGCCGACTTGATTTCCAGCGAGCCTTGTTCGATTTCCGGCACTTCCAGCTCGAACAGCTTCATGATGAATTCCGGCGCGGTGCGCGACAGGATCACCTGCGGGCCACGGGCACCACGGTCCACACGCAGGATGTAGGCACGCACGCGGTCGCCGATACGCAGGTTTTCCTTGGGGATCATCTGGTCGCGCGGCAGGCGGGCTTCGATCTTGCCGGATTCGATGATGGCGTCACCGCGCTCCATGCGCTTGATGGTGCCGGTCACCAGGGCATCGCCACGGGCCAGGAAGTCGGCCAGGATCTGTTCGCGCTCGGCGTCGCGGATGCGCTGCAGGACGACCTGCTTGGTGTCTTGCGCGAAACGGCGGCCAAATTCGACGGATTCGATCGGATCTTCGATGTATTCGTCGACTTCGATATCGGGGAACTGATCCTTGGCTTCAAACAGCAGGATTTCCTGGTCGGGCAATTGCAGGCCGGCTTCGTCGGGCACCACGTGCCAGCGACGGAAGGATTCGAACTCGCCGCTTTCGCGATCGATCGAGACGCGAATGTCGACCTCGCCTTCATAGCGCTTCTTGGTAGCCTGCGCAAGCGCATGCTCCAATGCGCCGAAGACGACTTCCTTATCGACGTTCTTTTCGCGCGCCAGCGCATCGACCAACAACAAAATTTCGCGACTCATCCTTTGCGACTCCTAAAATCGACCTGCGGCACCAGGTGTGCCTTATCCACATCGGCCAGCGTGAAATTCAACACGGCAGCCGACCCATCGTTTGCTTCAAATTCCAATACCAGTTCCTCGCCTTCCGGTTCGCGCAGCACGCCTTCATAGGTCTTGCGGTTGGACGTGCCGGGCAGCGGCACGCGCAACTTGACGACGGCTTCGCAATCCACGAAACGCACGAAGTCAGAAAACTTCTTCAGGGGGCGGTCCAGCCCGGGCGAGGAGACTTCCAGGCGTTCATACAGCACGTTTTCCACGGTGAAGACGTGCAGCAGCTGATGCGTCGCCTTCTCGCAATCCTCGACAGTGATCGAACGCGCTTCTTCTGCTTCAGGGTCGAACGGGAAATCGATGAAGACGCGCACCAGACCGCGCGGTGCCTTCTCGAACTCAACCAGTTCGTAGCCCAGGCCCGCGAGGGTGGATTCGATCAGTTCCAGCAATTGCAAGACTATTTCTCCATCAGGACGCCGCATGGCCAGCGAGGGCAGGCGGACATCTAAAATTGATCAGCAAAAAAAAAATGGGCATCTGCCCATCTTTTGTTATCCCACGCAACGCGAGATCACACATCACGCGAACCACCGCACTTCCATCCATCATGGCGCAGGCGGATCTATCAATGATTTATCACATATGCGATTCGCGGCAGGTTGCGTTTAACTAACATATTATAACCGATTCAGCTATTCACAGCAAATCCGGAATGATGTCAATTGTGATCGCAGCGACAAAAACGTTCATAAAAAACGTCATTGGTGCATTTCACGCGCTGCTGGCCTTCGGAGGGAGACCTTGCTCGTCAGCAGCATTGCCAACGAGCAAGCAGAAACCTCAGCGACCGCCGCGACGGCGATTCATGCCGGGCAGGCCGCCCAGCATGAAGTTGGGAGCACTGTTGCCACCGCGCTGGGGACGATTGCCACGGCGCTGGTTGCCGGCATCCGGGAAGCCCAGTGCGGTCTGCAGCGGATCCGGCTGGCGGCTCTTGGGCTGGCCGCCCTTGTTGCCACCGCCATAGCCACCACCGTTGCCGTAGTTGCCGCCATTACCACCGTTGCCGCCCTGGCCGAAGTTGCCGCCCTGGCGACCCTTCTGCGGGCCCTTGTTCTGCATGGCGTTGCCGCGCGGACCGTTGTTCTGGGGGCGGCCAGCGTGACCGGCGTTGCCGCCGTTGCCGGACTTGGCTTCCCCTGCCTGCTTTTCCAGGCCACAGACGGCCATCAGGTTGCGCACGGCATTTTCTTCCAGCTCTTCCCAGCGGCCACGCTTCAAGGTCTGCGGCAGGGTCATGGCACCGTAGCGGGTACGGATCAGGCGCGAGACGGTCAGGCCGACCGCTTCGAACATGCGGCGCACTTCACGGTTGCGGCCTTCGCCGATGGTCACGCGATACCACTTGTTCACACCTTCGCCACCGCCATCGGCGATGCGCGAGAACTGGGCCGGGCCGTCATCGAGCTCCACGCCCGACAGCAGCTTCTGGCGCATGCCTTCTTCCAGCTCGCCCAGGGTACGCACGGCGTATTCACGCTCGATGTTGTAACGCGGGTGCATCAGGCGGTTGGCCAGGTCACCGGAGGTGGTGAACAGCAGGAGACCTTCGGTATTGAAGTCCAGGCGGCCCACGGCCAGCCACTTGCCGGCCTTCATGGTCGGCAGGCGGTCGAACACCGAGCTGCGGCCTTCCGGGTCGGCATGGCTGACGATCTCACCCGAAGGCTTGTGATAGACCAGCACGCGCGGCGGGCGCTTGCTCACCTTGCGCTGGATCAGCTTGCCGTTGATGCGCACGGCATCGGTGGGCAGGATGCGCTGGCCGATGTGGGCCGGCTCGCCGTTGACCGAAACGCGGCCGGCGACGATCAACTCTTCCATGTCGCGGCGCGAACCCAGGCCAGCGTCAGCCAGCACCTTGTGCAGCTTGGGTGCGTCGTCCTCGGCGGTCAGGTCGCGACGGCCGTTCTTGCCGCGCATCTGGTGCGGCTGGCGGCCACCGGCCTTGGCGCCTTCGTCGCGGTCATACGCTTCGGAGGTCACATAGGAGAAGATGTCATCGACCGGTTCGGCCGAGCGCAGGCCCAGTTGCGGGGCCTTGGGCTTCTTGCCGTTCTTCTCGAAATTCTTTTTGCCTTGCTGGCCGGGCTGGCCATTGTTCTTGCCGAACTGGCCGCGCGGTTGGCGCTCAGTGGCAGCAACGGGAGCGGCCTCGCCCTCGTTCTTGCCATGCGCCGGGGCCGCATCGCCTGCACCACCGGCAGCGGCACGCTGGGCGGCGCGGTTGTTGCGCAAGGCACGCGGGCCGCGCACGCCACGACGGGCCGGCTTGGCGCGATTCGGATCGACGGGCGCATCCAGCAGGACGGGCGGCGCGACCACTTCTTCACCCACGGTGACGATGACCTTGGGCAGTTCAGGCGCAGCCGGTGCAGGTGCAGCCGCCTCGGGTGCGGCAGCCTTGGGCTTGGCAGCGCGCTTGGGCTTGGCCGGCGCGGGCTCCATGGCCAGGCTCATCTGGGCCGGTGCCTCGGCGGCCGGGGCGTCTGCCGCATCCGCCTTCTTGGCACGCGGCTTGGCAGCGCGCGGCTTCTTTTCAGCAACAGGTGCGGACTCAGCCACGGCTGCGGCGGCCGGGGCCGGCGCAGCTTCATCGGCAGCGGCCTTCTTGGCACGCGGCGCACGCTTCTTCGGCGCAGCCTCGTCAGCGGCGGCTTGCGGCGCAGCAGCGACTGCCTCGGCCGGTGCGGCGCTGGCCGCAGGCTTGCGGGTACGCTTTTTCACCGGCTTGTCGGATGCGGCGGCATCGGCCGCGGCCAGGTCGACCTGGGTCTCGTCTTTGGAACTAGTTGGCTTCATTCTTCGAATCTGGATGTGGCGGACGCGCGTCATCTTCCCGCTGATCGGCCCGCTCGGTGGTGTCGTTGTGCTCGCCTGCCGCTTCGCCGGCGGCTTCGGTGGCGTCCGTGCCAGTTACGGCAACGTCTTGCTCAAAAGGTTCTTGCGCTTCTGGGGAAGCGTCTTCACTGCCTGCAGCGCGCTCTTCCCCGGCGGCGGCTGCTTCGATATCGGTTGGCTGGAGCGCCTCTGCGGCGACCTCTTCAGCCTGGGGCTCCTCAGCGTCGGCAGCAGGTGCATCCTGCGCCGGCACCTCTGCCTCGGCGGCTTCAGCGACTTCAGTGGATTCTGCCGTGGCAGCGGACTCAGCCGCTTCGACCACGCCTGCATCCTCGCCCTCTTCCTGCTCAGCTTCAGCCAGGGCAGCCACGCCGCCCTCCAGTGCCTGCAATTCCAGCAGCGCGCCCTGGGCGGCTGCTTCGCCGCTGACCTGCTGCAGCGGCGGCAATTCTTCCAGCGAACTCAAGCCCAGGTCATCGAGGAACTTGCGGGTCGTGGCAAACAGCGCCGGCCGGCCCGGTACGTCGCGGTGGCCGATCGACTCGATCCAGCCCCGGTCTTCCAGCATGCGGATGGTCTGGGTATTGACTGCCACACCGCGAATCTCTTCGATGTCACCGCGCGTGACCGGCTGGCGGTAGGCGATGATGGCCAGCGTTTCCAGGGTGGCGCGGGTGTACTTGGGCGGCTTCTCCGGGTTCAAACGTTCCAGGTAGACCTTCATTTCCTTGCGGCTCTGGAAGCGCCAGCCAGTCGACAGGCTGACCACTTCCACCCCCTTGTCGGCCCATTCGGTGCGCAGTTCATCGAGCATCTGCCGGATCATCTCGGCATTGATGTCGCTGCTCTGTTCGCTCTCGGGATCGACGTACAGCTTTTTCAGGTCATTGATCGACAGGGGCTCATGCGTGCAAAGCAATGCAGTTTCGAGGACTTTCTTGGCCTCAGCAATATTCATGTACCACTCTTGTGCGTCTTGTTGTTAACAAAGTTCAGCTGGCAGCTGGTCTCCGGCGCTGCAGCTGCAGCCAGTCCGGCCTGCAGCGAAAGCTGGAACGGGCCAGGTGCGGCAAGTCTTGCGCAGTGCTGGATGCGGCGGCGCTGCCTTCCGGTGTTTGGAGATTGAATGAGCTGGAATCTAAGACCCGGGCAAATCGGCGTCGCGGAGGACTCGCGCTTTCGCAAAGCCGTCATGTCGCGGGGTTGCGGACGGCCGACCTGCACCTTTTCAACTACCGGCCTTGCGTCATGGAGCCTTTGTTGGCCGCACAGGCTGCGGCGGTCGGGGCGCAAGGCATCAAAAGTACTGCGCGGAGTGTAGCACAAAGATTTGCGCCGATGCAGCCTGTTGCAGCCTGCGGACAATTATTTGCATGACCATTACCGACCCGTTCCCGCCTGCCGGGTCAGCCAGGCCGTGAAATCCTCCACCGTCATGGGCTTGCCGAAGAAGTAGCCCTGCACTTCATCACAGGCATTTTCCTTCAGGAAAGCATGCTGCTCTTCATCCTCCACCCCTTCGGCGATGACGCGCAGGTTCAGGATGTGGGCCAGCGATATGATGGCCTTGACGATGGCCGCGCTGTCGGCATCGCGCGCAATGTCGCGCACGAAGGACTTGTCGATCTTCAGCGCATCCACCGGGAAGCGGCGCAGGTAGGAGAGGCTGGAATAGCCGGTGCCGAAATCATCCACCGAAATCTGCAACCCCAGGCGTTTCAAGGCATGCAGGGTCGCCACGCTCTTCTCGGCATCCTTCATGACCACGTTTTCGGTGATCTCCAGCTCCAGGCAGGAGGCGTCCAGACCGCTCTGCCGGAGCACATCGGAGACGAACTCCGGCAAGCTCTGGTTGAGTTGGCGCGGCGACAGGTTGACCGCCACCGGAATGGTGGGCAAGCCAGCCTGCTGCCAGCGCTTGTTCTGGTGGCAGGCCGTGCGCAGCACCCATTCACCGATCGGCAGGATCAGGCCAGCCTCTTCGGCAAACGGGATGAAGCGGTCCGGCGGCACCATGCCCTGCTCCGGCGACTGCCAGCGAATCAGCGCCTCGGCGCCGATCACGCTGCCATCCTTCAGGCTCAGCTTGGGCTGGTAATAGAGCTTGAATTCGTCCTGATCCAGCGCGCGGCGCAAATTGATTAGCATTTCCAGACGATTGCTGACCTGGGTATCCATCCATGGCGCGAAGAACTGGAAGTTGTTGCGCCCCTGCTCCTTGGCCCGGTACATGGCGGAATCGGCTTGTTTCAGCAGGGTCTCGACATCCTTGCCGTCGACCGGATAGCGGCTCACCCCGATGCTGGCGGTGACCTGGAATTCCCGGTCGCCGGCCTGCCAGGGCCGCGCTACCGTGGCCAGGATGCGCTGCATCACCTCGGCGATGCCCAGCTCGCCGCCAGTCTGGTTCTGCAGCACCAGCACGAATTCATCGCCGCCCTGGCGCGCCACCATGTCGGTGTCGCGCAGGCAGGCCTGCAGGCGCTGCGCCACGGTCTTGAGCAATTCGTCACCGACCTGGTGGCCCAGGCTGTCATTGATGAACTTGAACTGGTCCAGGTCCACGAAAGCCACTGCGGTCAAGCCGCCCTTCTGCCGCGCCACCTGGATGGCCCGCTGCAGGTGTTCATGGAGCATGTTGCGGTTGGGCAATCCGGTGAGCGCATCGTGGGTGGCGTGGTGGCGCATCTCGGCTTCGTAGAGCTTGCGCTCGGTGATGGCTTCGACCGTGCCTTCGTAGCAGACCAGCTTGCCGCTGTCGTCATAGACGGCGCGCGCGTTCTCTGAAATCCAGATGATGTCGCCATCGCGCCGGTACACGCGCGACTCGAAATTGGAGACCGAGCCATGCTGCTCCATCAACCGCATGAATTCCGTGCGCCGCTCCGCTTCCACATACAGTTGATGGCTGATGTCGCGCAGGCCCACGATCAGGTCTTCCGGCGAGTGATAACCGTAGATGCGCGCCAGCGCCGGATTGACGGCGATGTAGGTGCCATCGGGCGTGGTCTGGAATACGCCCTCGATGGCGTTCTCGAAGATGCTGCGATAACGACGCTCCGCCTCCTGCAGGGCCTGGGCCGCCTCCTTGCGTTCGGTCACGTCCTGCAGGAAGCCTTCCATGGCTTCCACCTTGCCGGCCGCGTTGTACAGCCCCACGCCGCGCTCCCACACCCAGCGTACGCCACCGTCGGCGTGCAGGATGCGGTATTCGATGTCGATGCGGCGCCGCTCGCGCATGCAGGTATCGATATGGCTGCGCACCATCGCCCGGTCTTCCGGATGGGTCAGTTGCAGGAAGGAGATGCGGCTGTTGAGCAGCAGATCCTCGGGGACGTAGCCGGTCAGGGCGTGGCAGCCTTCGCTGACGAATTCCAGGGTCCAGTGGGCGTCGTCGCGGCAGCGGTAGACCATGCCGTCGAGGTTGGCCAGCAGGGTTTCCAGCAGCCGTGGCGGGCGCGCCATGGCCACCACCGCCTCGCTCTGCGCACCATCGTGGCGGCACAAGGCCCGGGCGGCTGGCCGCGAGGAGGAGGAAGAGGCCGCCGCTGCGCCTCGTGAAGCAACTGTTTTCATAACGACATCGTGTCTCTCGCCCTTGCGTGCAGGCGCGCTGTGGTTGTGGAGTTCGCTCAGGCGACGGTTCCCCACGGCGCCTGGCTGGAGGAGTCTTCAAAGCAATAAGGATGCCACTGCGCAAGCAGCTGGCCTGCAGGCCAGTACCCAGGCCAGTCCAGCCAAATCGGCAGGAAAAACCCTTCACTTCGTCGCGCACGACTGTTGAGCCCGGGCGGTAGAATCCCTGCAATCCCGCCCACTGGCCCACCGGCCGGTGCCGGTTCCATCCTGACAACTAGCGGACTCTTCTATGTGGGCAAATCGGTATTTCGTGTTCTGGGCCGTGACGGTGCTGACCGTCGGCTTGCTGGTGCTGGCGGCCACCCATGGCCTGAGCTGGGGCTGGGCGCTCATTCCCCTGGTGCTGACCGTGATCGGCATTCATGACCTGGTGCAGCGGCGCCACGCGGTCTTGCGCAACTATCCGCTGATCGGCCACTTCCGTTTCATCTTCGAATCCATCCGTCCGGAACTGCGCCAGTATTTCTTTGAAGATGAAATGGACGGCCGCCCCTTCTCCCGCAAGAAGCGCAGCATCGTCTACCAGCGCGCCAAGGCCGAGGTCGACAGCCGGCCCTTCGGCACCGAGCTGGACATGCAGCAGGCAGGCCATGAATGGATAGGCCATTCGCTCTCCCCGACCAAGATCGCCAGCCACGATTTTCGCGTCGTCGTCGGCGCCGACCGGGCGCAGCCGTATTCGATGTCGGTCTTCAACGTCTCGGCGATGAGTTTTGGTTCGCTCTCGGCCAATGCCATCCGCGCCCTCAACCAAGGCGCAAAGAAAGGCAATTTCGCCCACGATACCGGCGAGGGCTCGGTCTCGGAATACCACCGCGAATTCGGCGGCGACCTGGTCTGGCAGATCGCCTCGGGCTACTTCGGCTGCCGCAATGCGGATGGCAGCTTCAATGAAGAAAAATTCACGGCCCAGGCGCAATCGCCACAGATCAAGATGATCGAGGTGAAGCTTTCGCAAGGCGCCAAGCCCGGCCACGGCGGCGTGCTGCCGGCCGCCAAGATCACGCCGGAAATCGCTGCCACGCGCGGCATCCCGATGGGCGTGGATTGCATCTCGCCGGCGGTGCACTCTTCCTTCTCGACCCCGGTCGGGCTGCTGGAATTCATCGAGAAGCTGCGCGGCCTCTCCGGCGGCAAGCCGGTCGGCATCAAGCTCTGCGTGGGCCACCCCTGGGAATTCTTCGGCATCGCCAAGGCCATGCTGAAGACCGGCATCGTGCCCGACTTCATTACCGTGGACGGTTCCGAGGGCGGTACCGGCGCGGCCCCGCTGGAATTCGTCGACCACGTGGGCATGCCCTTGCAGGAGGGGCTGGTGATGGTCCACAACACGCTGACCGGCATCGGCCTGCGTGACAAGGTCAAGATCGGTGCCAGCGGCAAGATCGTCACCGCCTTTGATGTGGCGCGCACGCTGGCGCTGGGAGCGGACTGGTGCAATTCGGCGCGCGGCTTCATGTTCGCGCTGGGCTGCATCCAGTCGCAGAGCTGCCACACCGACCGCTGCCCCACGGGCGTGGCTACCCAGAACGCCCAGCGCGCCCGCGCCCTGGTGGTGCCGGACAAGGCCGAGCGCGTCTACCGCTTCCACCAGAGCACCCTGCACGCCCTGCAGGAGCTGGTGCAGGCGGCCGGCCTGCCGCACACCTCGGCGCTGCGCCCGCACCACATCGTGCGCCGCATCAATGATCACGAGATCCAGCTGATGTCCAACGTGCTGAAATACCTGCAGCCCAATGACTTGCTGGAAGGCAATTATCGTTATCGGGTCTATGAGAAGTTCTGGCCGATTGCGCGCGCCGAGAGCTTCCATCCGGAGTTCTGAAGCAAGCTTCACCTGGCGCCGCGCCAGACAATAAAAAACCCGCAGTTCATCCGAGCTGCGGGTTGTTCAATGCTGCCAGCCTGATCTTTCCGGGATGGACAGGGGTGCTGCTTATTTGCGCTTCATGAAGAAGATGAACTCATGTTCATCATTCTGCGACTGCTCCAGCAGATCGTTGCCGGTCTGCTTGGCAAAGGCCTGGAAATCGCGCACCGAACCGGTATCGGTGGCGGTCACCCTGAGCACCTGCCCGCTGGCCATATCGGCCAGGGCTTTCTTGGTCTTGAGGATGGGCAGCGGACAGTTCAGTCCGCGCGCATCAAGTTCCCGGTGAAATTGTATGGCCATTACTTCGACTCAAAATGGATCACGACGAAAACGATTTTACTGCAAAATGCGCCGACTTGATGCATTGCACAAGTTCTGTTGTTTTCACCGCACTAGGCTTGTGCAAAAGCAAGAAAAACACGGCCCAAGATGGAACGCAGCGTCTTGCCGGCGCACCACTTACTTCAGGACCTGCGGCGCCTCGATGGGCGTGGTGGAACCGGCAAATTCGACGTACTGCACGGCCAGCCCGCGCTGGCGCATCCAGTCGGCCACCGCATGGCCGGTCCCGGCCGGCCAGGGACGCAGGTCGGCCGGTGCGCTCAGACGATATTCCACCAATTCCGGGGAGAGCTTGATGGTGCCGCTCGCCTTGACGTAATAGGCGATGATCAGCTCGTTCTTGCGCATGAATTCATAGACGCCGATCAATTCGATCTGCTCGGCGTCCAGGTCGGTCTCTTCCTTCAGTTCGCGGGCGATCCCCTGTTCAGGGGTCTCGTCGCGCTCCATGAAACCGGTGATGAGCGCAAAGCGCCCTTCGGCCCAGGCGGCGTTGCGCGCAGTGAGCATCTTGCCGTCGATCTCCACTAGTGCAGCCAGCACCGGCAGGGGGTTGTCCCAATGCGTCCAGTGACCATCGGGACAGGCCAGCCGAACCTTGCCGGCTTCGCCTTCATCGGCGCGCAGCACCAGCGATGCTGCGCAGACCGGGCAAAACTTGAAATCGCTCATGTGCGCTCCGGGCCAGGGCCTGTGGAAATTACAGCTTGGCCTGAACCCAGCCCGCCACGCCTTGCAGCGCGCCCGGCAGGGCTGCCGGTTCGGTGCCGCCGGCCTGGGCCATGTCCGGACGGCCGCCACCCTTGCCGCCCACCTGCTGGGCGACGAAGTTGACCAGTTCACCGGCCTTGACCTTGGAGGTGGCATCGGCCGTGACGCCCGCGATCAGACTGACCTTGCCATCCTTGACGCTGCCCAGCACGATGGCGGCGGTCTTGAGCTTGTCCTTCAGCTTGTCCATGGTCTCGCGCAGGGTGGCCACGTCAGCGCCTTCCAGCGTGGCCGCCAGCACCTTGATGCCGTTGATGTCAACGGCCTGGTTGACCAGCTCGTCGCCCTGGCTGGAGGCCAGCTTGGACTTCAACGAAGCCAGTTCCTTTTCCAGCGCCTTGACCTGGTCCTGGACCTGGCCGATGCGCGGCAGCAGTTCTTCCGGCTGGGTCTTGAGGGCCGCAGCGGCTTCGGCCACGCGGGTCGACAGCGACTGTACCAGCGCCAGCGCGCCTTCGCCGGTGACGGCTTCGACACGGCGGATACCGGCGGCGACACCGCCTTCGGAGACGATCTTGAACAGGCCGATGTCACCGGTACGGGTGACGTGGGTACCGCCGCACAGTTCGGTGGAGGTACCGATGGAGAGCACGCGCACCTGGTCGCCGTACTTCTCGCCGAAGAGCGCCATGGCGCCAGCGGCAATCGCATCGTCATAACCCATCAGCTGGGCGCCGGTGGCGACGTTGGCCAGCACTTCGCGGTTGACGATGTCTTCCACGCGGCGGATTTCATCGGCGGTCATCGGGGCGTTGTGGCTGAAGTCGAAACGGGTCTTGTCGGCGTCGACCAGGGAACCCTTCTGCGACACGTGCGAACCCAGCACTTCGCGCAGGGCCTTGTGCATCAGGTGGGTGGCCGAGTGGTTGCGCATGGTGCGGGCGCGCTGATCGGCATCGACCTTGGCATCGACAGCATCGCCGATGGCCAGGCTGCCCTTGATCAGTTGACCGTGATGGCCGAACACCTCGGCCTGGATCTTTTGCGTATCGGCCACGACAAACAGGCCATTGGCCGCTTCCAGGGCACCGGCGTCACCCGACTGGCCGCCGGATTCGGCGTAGAACGGAGTGGTGTCCAACACCACGATGGCGTCCTGGCCGGCCTCGATCTTTTGCACCGGGCTGCCGGCCACGTACAGGGCCACCACCTTGGCCGACTGCGCCAAGGATTCGTAGCCGACGAAGCGGGTCTTGTCGCCGGTGTATTCGATGGCGGCGGCCATCTTGAACTTGCCGGCGGCGCGGGCTGCGCTCTTCTGGCGTTCCATGGCGGCGGTGAAGCCGGCTTCATCCAGCTCGACATTGCGTTCGCGGCAGATGTCGGCGGTCAGGTCCAGCGGGAAGCCGTAGGTGTCGTACAGGGTGAAGGCGGTTTCGCCATCGAGCTTGCTGCTGTTGGCGGCCAGCGCGGCTTCCAGGATCTTCATGCCGTGTTCCAGCGTTTCGCCGAAACGTTCTTCTTCCTGCTTCAGGACCATCTCCACGCGCTCGGCGGCTTCCGGCAGTTCCGGATAGGCCGCGCCCATCTGCACCACCAGGTCCTTGACCAGCTTGTGGAAGAAGGGCTTGGTCTGGCCCAGCTTGTGGCCATGACGCAGCGCGCGGCGGATGATGCGGCGCAGGACGTAGCCACGGCCTTCATTGCCGGGGATGACGCCGTCGACGATCAGGAAGGAGGTGGCACGAATGTGGTCGGCGATCACGCGCAGCGAGGCGTTGGACAGGTCGCTGATGCCGGTTTCGCGGGCAGCGGCCTTGATGAGCGCCTGGAACAGGTCGATCTCGTAGTTGCTGTGCACGTGCTGCAGGATCGCGGCCAGGCGCTCCAGGCCCATGCCGGTATCCACGCACGGGGCCGGCAGCGGGGTCAGGGTGTATTCGCCGGTGGCCGGGTCGAGCTGGCGGTCGAACTGCATGAACACGTTGTTCCAGATCTCGATGTAGCGGTCGCCGTCGGCGTCGGGGCTGCCCGGGGGGCCGCCCCAGATGTCCGGACCGTGGTCGTAGAAGATTTCCGAGCAAGGACCGCAAGGGCCGGTCTCGGCCATCTGCCAGAAGTTGTCGGAGGCGTAGGGTGCGCCCTTGTTGTCGCCGATGCGCACCACGCGCTCCGGCGGCAGGCCGATTTCCTTGGTCCAGATGTCGTAGGCTTCATCGTCGGTCTGGTAGACGGTGGCCCAGAGCTTGTCAGCCGGCAGGCCATAGACCTGGGTCAGCAGTTCCCAGGCCCACTTCAGCGATTCACGCTTGAAGTAGTCGCCGAAGGACCAGTTGCCCAGCATCTCGAAGAAGGTATGGTGGCGCGCGGTGTAGCCGACGTTTTCCAGGTCGTTGTGCTTGCCGCCGGCGCGCAGGCAGCGCTGCACGGAGGCTGCGCGCACGTAGTTGCGCTTGTCGGTGCCCAGGAACACGTCCTTGAACTGAACCATGCCGGAATTGGTGAACAGCAGGGTCGGGTCATTGCCCGGCACCAAGCTGGAGGAACGGACGATGGTGTGTTCTTTGGATTCAAAGAATTTCAGAAACTTGTCGCGAATTTCGGCTGAGTTCATGTTCGAAGACGGATAAATGGGCCTGATGCCGCCACTAACGCGCAGATCCGGCCCGGATGGGAGTCGGTGCAAAAAACGATTGCGAACCGATGATTATACGTGATCCCGGCGCGGATACGCAGGCTTGCCCGCCGCGCTCCAATGCCGCGCTGCCCTGCCAGCCCGGCCGGCGGCAGCGCGCTGCAGGCGAAAAAAAACCCGCCGGGAAAAATCCCGCGCGGGTTACAGGGCCGGCTGACCCGGCATGGCGCGCTAACCTGCGCCGCCGGACCTTAACTGCGTCAGCCGAACCTTCCGGTAAAACCAAGTGCGGGCCGCGCTGTGCGGGCCGCCACCAGAAGACCGGACAATCAGGCGCCCTTGTTGGCCGGCACCGGATTGTTCTTCTTGGCCTTCTTGTGCTTGTGCTTCTTGGCCTTCTTCGCATGCTTCTTGTGCTTCTTGTGAGCAGGCTTGGCAGCCGGGGCTTCAGCGGCGGGTGCGCCAGCCGGAGCCGGTGCGGGCTGGGCCAGGACCGGCATGGCGAAGGCGGCGACGAGTACGGCAGCCAGCAGTTTGTTGATCTTCATCGTTTTCCTCTATCTCTCAGTGTTGTGTGCTTCCACAAGTCCACCGGCGTGCTCACGGGCGCCGGCCTTGTGCTTCCTTAACGCAAGATTTTTGCGACGCGTTGACAACAACTGTCGACTGCCCTCCAGTTATTGTTGTCCGCATGCAAATCATAGCTAGCGTGTGAGGATTCAGTCCGCCGGTAAGAGCGTAATTTGCCGTTCATTTCCACGCTGCGCGATATGGACAATGCGGGCAGCGTGGAGCTTGCCGTGGATCACCAGGCGTCGGCTGCGATGAGATCGATGCGATCGGTGCAGAAGGCGTCCACGCCCCACTGGCGGATTTCCTCGGCACGCGCCATGTCGTTGACGGTGTAGCAGAAGAGGCCATAGCCCGCCGCCTTCACGGCAGCCGCCAGGGACGGCGTGAGGTGCTTGTGATTGGTGTGCAGGGCCACGGCCTGCAGCTGTTCCAGACGCGCCTGCCAGTCCTCGGGAATCACATCCACCAGATAGCCGCGCGGCAGTGCCGGCGCAGCATCCTTGGCCGCCAGCAGCGCATCGAAGGAGAACGAGGACAACACCGGCAGCGCCGCCCCGCTCTTGCCGCTGAAGCGCCGCGCCACGGCCTGGGCGGTCAGCTCCCCAGTACGGCGCGCGAATTCGGCGGCGGCGGGCTTGATCTCGACGTTCATCCAGATGCCTTCGGCCAGGCAGAAATCCAATCCCTGCTCCAGCGTGCTGATGCGTTCCCCGGCGAAGCGCGGCTCCAGCCAGGCTCCGGCTTCCAGGTCGCGCAGCTCGGCCCAGTCGCTCTCGGCGATCTGGCCGGCCCCGGGCAGGGTGCGGCCGCGCTGCGGGTCGTGCATCAGGATGGGGACTTCGTCGCGGGTGAGCATGACGTCGAATTCGGCGGCGCGATAGCCGTGTTCCAGGCCGCAGCGAAAGCCGGCCAAGGTGTTTTCCGGTGCCAGGGTGCCGCCGCCGCGATGGGCGAGGATGCGGGGATAGGGCCACATGATGTTCTCTCCGAGGGTAGGCCTTGCAGAAGGATCAAGGCGATCGGCGCATAAGGTAGAGCAGATCACGCCGCGCCACAAGCCGTTGGCACCCGCCAGAATGCCGCCCGTCGCAACGGGCTCGCCGGAGTCGGCGCGGCGGCGCATGCTTGCGCCATCGTTCACCCCACCACTGCGAGGCCATCATGCGCGACACTGCCCCCTCCCCCCTTTCTGACCAACATGTTCATATGACCGCGGCCTCGCCCGAGGAGCTGGCCCGTGCCGAGCGGCGGGTAGCGCGCCAGGTCGGCTTTTTCCATCATTTCGCCATTTACCTGGCGGTCAACGCCGGCCTGATACTCTTGAACCTGATGGGCCAGCACCGCCACTGGTGGAGCCTGGGGCCTCTCCTTGGCTGGGGAATCGGGGTACTATTCCACGCCTTGAGCGTGTTCGGGCGTTTTCCCGCCGGCTGGAAGCAGGCGCTGATCGCCCGTGAACTGCGCCGCCGCTAAAGAGGGCCCGGTACGCCGGGCCGCTTGCTTGCTTCATCCCTGGAAACGCATGACCCAACACGATACCGCCCTTCCGCCCCGCCTGATCGTCCTGCTGCGCCAGCTGGCGCTGGCCTTGCTGCCCACGCTGGTCATCAACCTGTTGTGCGCACTGGCCGTGACTTACCTGATGCGCATCGGCGGCACGTTCTATGAAAACCTGCAGGTCTCGATGTGCATCGGCCTGCTGGCCATGCTGTTCATCAACGGCACGCGGCTGGCGATCTGGGGCGATGGCGAGCCCAACAAGCTGGGCTTGCTGGCCATCATCGCCGTGATGGCTCCGCTGGCGGTGCTCCTCGGGCGCATCCTGGCCAGCCTGCTGATGGACCAGCCCATCCTCAACATGGTCCCGGAGCAGAGCGACAACATCATTGCGGTGATCGTGCTGACCTTCCTGGTGTGCTTCGGCGCTACCGTCTTCTATTGGAACCGCCAGAAGATGGCCGCCCTGCAAGCCCACGCCAGCCAGGTCGAAAAACAGGCGGTACAGGCGCAACTGCAGATGCTGCAAGCCCAGATCGAACCGCACATGCTCTTCAACACGCTGGCCACGCTGCAGTCGCTGATCAGTACCGATCCGCTGCAGGCCGAGCTGATGCTGAACCAGCTGGTGCAATACCTGCGCACGACCTTGTCGGCCTCGCGGGCTGACAGCACCTCGCTGCAAAAGGAATTCGACCTCATCAAGGCCTACCTGGGCTTGATGTCGCTGCGCATGGGGCTGCGCCTTTCCTACACCCTGCAACTGCCGGAACACCTGGGCAAGCTGCGCCTGGCCCCGATGCTGCTGCAGCCGCTGGTGGAAAACGCCATCAAGCACGGGCTGGAGCCCAAGGTGGCCGGCGGCAACTGCACCGTGCGGGCCGCGGTGCACAATGACATGCTGGTCTTGAGCGTGCTCGATACCGGCATGGGCCTGCCCACCAGCGTGAGCCTGAACCAGCCGCCGGCCCAGAAGGAACCGGTGATCGGCATGCACTTCGGGCTGGACAACATCCGCGAGCGCCTGGTGACGCTCTACGGTCCGCTGGCCGAACTCATCATCACCCACAACGTACCGGCCGGCGCGATGGCGCAGATCACCATCCCGCTCAAGGCCCTCAAGGCGGCGCACCGCAGCAGCAAGAACACCCGCCTGCTGGATCATCAATGAGCACCCTGCCGCTTTGTCCGGAGTCCACCATGGCCGCGCCCACTGCCCTGATTGCCGAAGACGAACCCCTGCTGGCCAATGCCCTGCGCCAGGCCCTGGCGCGCTGCTGGCCGGATCTGCCCGCGCCGCACCTGGCCGCCAATGGCGATGAAGCGCTGGAGCAGGCGCTGGCCCTGCTGCCGGATGTGCTGTTCCTGGATATCAAGATGCCCGGCCGCAGCGGGCTGGAGGTGGCCGGCGACCTGGCCGAGGAGTGGCCTGCCGGGCGGGCCTTCCCGCTCATCGTCTTCGTGACGGCCTATGACGACTACGCCCTGCAAGCCTTCGAGCGGGCGGCCATCGATTACCTGCTCAAGCCGGTCAGCCAGGACCGGCTGGCCGTGACGGTGGCGCGCCTGCAAGGGCTGCTGGCCCAGCGCGCCGCCAGTGACCAGGACAGCCACCTGGAACGCGCGCTGGCACAGTTGCGGGCGCTATCTGCGCCCGCCGTGGACGATACGCCGCCCCGGCTGGACTACATCCGCGCGGCGGTCGGCAACAAGGTGAAGTTGATTCCGGTGGACGAGGTGATCTATTTCGAAGCCACCGACAAGTATGTGAATGTGGTCAGCGACGAGGGCAGCGCGCTGATCCGGACCAGCCTGCGGGAATTGATCCCCCAGCTCGATGGCCGCCAGTTCTGGCAGATCCATCGCGGCACCGTGGTCCAGGTGCGGCAGATCCAGGCGGCGCTGCGGGAAGAGAGCGGCAAGCTCTTCGTGACCCTGCGCGACCGCCCGGAGAAACTGGCGGTCAGCCGCCTGTTCGCCCATCTGTTCAGGCAGATGTAGCGGATCCCTCCTCAGCCATCAGCGGCCATAGTAATAACCGGGTCCGTAATAAGGACGGTAGTAATGCGGCTGCGGCGGGCCCACCGGCACCACCACGCAGGCCGACAGCGTGGCAGCGGCCACCGCAGCGGCGACGATCAGCTTGATCCAACGGCTCATGATGCACTCCTTGTGTTTGGCGTTTTTGTTCACTGCGCCCGGCGGGATGCCAGGCCACGCTCGCAGAGTGCCAGCCGGCATGCCTGACAGGTAATGCATGGGCGTATCTTCTGTAACAAGAACCGGTAAAAAAGCTTCATATCGGCTCCAGCCGCGTTGTCAGCGGGCAAAAATTCCCGCAGGAACGGCCGCAACGCCCGTGGAACCGGGCAGCTGCGGTAAAATGCTTGCCATCTGAATAAACAGGCATTCCTCCCGATTCATCCCATGAGCAACGAACTGAAAAACGGTCACACCCCTGCCCCCTCCACCAATTTCCTGCGCGGCATCATCGAATCCGACCTGGTTTCGGGTACCTATGCCGAGCGCAGCAGCCAGGATGGCGAGGCCCTGCCGCAGGTGGTCACCCGTTTTCCGCCCGAGCCGAACGGCTACCTGCACATCGGCCACGCCAAGTCGATCTGCCTGAACTTCGGCCTGGCCGCTGACTATGCCGGCCGCTGCCACATGCGTTTCGACGATACCAATCCCGAGAAGGAAGAACAGGAATACGTCGACACCATCCTGGACTCGGTCAAGTGGCTGGGCTTCTCCTGGGAGCATGAAGGCAAGTCGCACCTGTACTACGCCAGCAACTATTTCGATGTCATGTACGCCTGCGCCCAGGCCCTGATCCGCAAGGGCCTGGCCTATGTGGACGAGCAGAACGCCGAGCAGATGCGCGAAAACCGCGGCACCCTGACCGAACCCGGCAAGGATTCGCCGTGGCGCGACCGCCCGGTGGAGGAGTCGCTGCGCCTGTTCGAGGAAATGCGCGACGGCAAGCACCCGGACGGCTCCATGATCCTGCGCGCCAGGATCGACATGGCCAGCCCCAACATGAACCTGCGCGATCCGGCCATCTACCGCATCCGCCACGCCACCCACCACAACACCGGCGACAAGTGGCGCGTGTATCCGATGTACACCTTCGCGCATCCCATCGAAGATGCGCTGGAAAACATTTCGCACTCCATCTGCACCTTGGAATTCGAAGACCAGCGCCCGTTCTACGACTGGCTGCTGGAGCAACTGGCTGAAGAAGGTTTCTTCAAGAAGCCGCTGCCGCATCAATATGAATTTGCCCGCCTCAATCTGACCTACATCATCACCAGCAAGCGCAAGCTGCGCCAGCTGGTGGATGAAAAGATCGTCTCCGGCTGGGATGACCCGCGCATGCCCACCATCGTCGGCCTGCGCCGCCGTGGCTACACGCCCGAGGCGATCCGCCTGATGTGCGACCGCACGGGCGCATCCAAGAACAACAGCTGGATCGACTTCAGCGTGCTCGAAGGCGCGCTGCGTGAAGACCTGGACCCCAAGGCCCCGCGTGCGGTGGCCGTGCTGCGTCCCCTGAAGCTGATCATCGACAACTTCCCGGAAGGCGTGTCCATCGATTGCAGCGCCCCGGTCTATCCGCCGGCGCATCCGGAACATGACACCGCGCACCGCCACTTCCCGATTACCAAGGAATTGTGGATCGAGCGCGAAGACTTCATGGAAGAACCGACCAAGGGCTACTTCCGTCTCTTCCCCGGCAACAAGGTGCGCCTGCGCTACGGCTACGTGGTCGAATGCACCGGCTGCGACAAGGATGAACACGGCAACGTCATCGCCGTGCACTGCAACTACTTCGAAGACAGCAAGAGCGGCACCGAAGGCAGCTCCAACTACAAGGTCAAGGGCAACCTGCACTGGGTCAGCGCCGAACACGCGCTGGCCACGGAAGTGCGCCTGTACGACCGCCTGTTCTCGGACCCGCATCCGGACGCCGGCGGCAAGGACTTCCTGGCCGCCCTGAATCCGAACTCCAAGGAAGTCATCACCGCCTACCTGGAGCCAACCCTGAAGACCGCCAAGCCCGGCGAGATCTACCAGTTCGAACGCCACGGCTACTTCGTGGCCGACCGCGTCGATTCGACCGAAGGCCAGCCGATCTTCAACCGGGCCGTGACGCTCAAGGACAGCTGGGGCAAGTAAGCCCGGGCGCAGCAGGACAAGACCGGACCCGTCAGGGGTCCGGCAGGGGAATACGGCCGCAAGGCCACGCGGGCGGCAGTGCGCCAGCCGCCCGTGCCAACGGGATGGCGCAGCTTGATGGCACAGTCCACAAGCGGAGCAAGGGGAACGCATGTTCGAGCAGATCAAGATCCAGCGCCTGTCGATGTCATCCATCTACAAGCTGCTGGCGGTGGGGACCACGTTTTCGCTGGTGCCGTTTTCGACCCTGATGGGCGTGCTCTCGCTGTTCGGCGCACAGACCATCACCTGGGATGGCAAGCACCTGATCGGCTATGACGGCCTGATCGCCTCGCCTTTCATCGGCCTGTTCCTGTCGGCCTTCATCACCCTCTTCCTGGGTACCATGTGCTGCATCGGCCTGTGGCTGTATTCGCTGTGGCGTCCACTGTCGCTGAAGGTGGAGCCGGTGGACAACCTGGACATCGACAAGCTCATTCGCGAGAGCGAAGAGGCCATGGCTGCGCGCGACTGAGACCCGGCACGCAGGGCCGCCACCGCAGCCGCCCGGCTGCGTATCAGAAAATCTTCATCCACTTCAGGAAGGCCACGGTCGCTACCCCGAGGCCGCCCATCAATCCCATCACGATCCAGAACGAGGTCTCGTCATGCAGACCCGGCAAACCCGCCACGTTCATCCCGAAAATCCCCGACACCAGCGTGGCCGGCATCAGCAGCGCGGTCAGGATGGAGAGGGCCATCAGGTTGCGGTTCATCTGTTCCGACATCTGTGAGGCGATTTCTTCCTGCAGCAGCTTGGCGCGCTCATAGACGGCTTCCACGGTGGAATGCAGTTCGTTGAGTTCATCCAGGGCATGGGTCAGGTCTTCCAGCGCCTCGCGCGGCACCCAGGCCGGGCGCAGCCGCTGGAACTGGGCCAGGATGCGGCGTTCCGGTGCGATGAAGCGACGCAGTTCGGCCAGCTGGCGGCGGATGCCCGAGAGCTCGGCACGGTCTTCGGCCCGGCGGTCCGAGAGCACCGAGAATTCGATGTCGTCGACCTTGTCGTTGAGCTTGTCCAGGCGTGCATTGAAGCCATCGGCCAGGCAGCGCAGCAGCTCGGCGAAGAGATCCATGGGATTGTCGAAGTCGCCGCCGTCGAGCACCTTCTGGCGCAGCATGTTGGTCGAGATCAGCGGCTGGGTGCGCAGCGTCAACAGGCGCGTGCGATCCAGGTAGAAGTGCAGCGCGCCCTTCTCGGTGCCGGTGTCGCCGATCTCCATCTTCATATCGGTCAAGGTGCCGTAGACCCCCTCGGGGGTGGCATGCAGGCCCGGATGGGTGTCGCTGCTCAACAAAAATTCAGTGATGTACTCGGGAATGTCGCTGTGATGGGCCAGCCATTGCTGGATCTTCACATCGGCCGTCTTGACGTGCAGCCAGGTGAAATCCGGCGCACTCGGATGATAGTCAATGACTTCATTCCAGTTCATCTGGCGTGCATGCCCCTCTTCGAAGCGGAAGGCGCAGATGAATCCGGCCGGCTCATAGAGCAGGTGCAGGGCTTGCGGGGTGTCCGGCGGATTGTGCATGGGCAGGCGGGTCAACAGTGGGCCAGGGGCAATGAACGACCCCGCATTCTAACCACCGGTTTTGACAAATTTGTGACAGCGCCGTGACCGCCGCCGCCCGCAGCCGCGCCGGCTCAGTAATTGAAGTTGCGGTTGCCCCAGGCTTCGCGGGCCGCACCGCAGATCCGGATCTGCTCCTCGTTCATGCCGGACGTGCCGTTCAACTGGCACTGGTCGGAGACTGACTTGGCCTCGTCGATGTTCTTGCGGAAATAGGCGTAATCCTTCTTGCCACTGACGATGTCACAAGCCGACAGCAAAGGCAGTGCAATGCACAGCAACGCTGGCAGGCGGAGGGCGGAGTTCATGCGGTGATTCCCCTGAAAGGCGGGCCAGGCCCGCGACAGGCAGCGGCCGGAATGCGCCTCCGGCCGGCCCTTCCCCGGGGCCGTGACGGCGACGCTGCGCTGCAACGCGACAGAGTATAGACAGCCGCCGAGGATTGCTCAACGGAAATCTTCACTCTCCTCACGCCATGGTAGAACAAAAAGGCCGGTCACGAGGACCGGCCTTGGGGCTGTTGCATCGCCGTCTTATCAGGATGGAATCATCCGCGACGTTTCAGGAGGGCGTGCAAGATGATGGCACCGAAGGTGGCGGTCCCGATACCGCCCAGGGCGAAGCCGCCCATTTTGAGGGTGAAGTCGCCTGCACCCAGCACCAGCGTGACGGCGGCCACGATCAGGTTGGTATTGTTGGAGAAATCAACCTTGTTCTCGACCCAGATGCGGGCACCCGAGACGGTGATGAGACCGAACACCACGATCGACACGCCGCCCAGCACCGCGCCCGGAATGGTCAGGATGACCGCGCCGAACTTGGGGGAGAAGCCCAGCAGGATGGCGATCACCGCCGCCACCACGAAGACCAGGGTGGAGTAGATCTTGGTGACGGCCATCACGCCGATGTTCTCGGCATAGGTGGTCACGCCGGTGCCGCCGACGCTGCCCGAGAGCATGGTGGCCAGCCCGTCGCCGATGAAGGCGCGGCCGATGTAGCGGTCTAGGTTCTGGCCGGTCATGGCCGAGACGGCCTTGATGTGGCCCAGGTTCTCGGCCACCAGGATGATGGCGACCGGGGCCAGCAGTGCCATGGCGCTGCCCTGGAACACGGGGGCGGCGAAGTGCGGCAGACCGAACCAGGCGGCATTGGCCACGGTGGAAAAGTCGATCGGCTTGCCCAGGCCCAGGCCATTGGTCAGCACCGCGTAGAGCACATAGGCCAGCAGCAGGCCGATGAGGATCAGCAGGCGCTGCAGCATGCCGCGCGTAAAGACCGCCACGAAGCCCACGCAGAGGATGGTGGCCAGCGCCATCCAGCTGTCGAAGCTGCTGCCGGAGACGCCCTTGACCGCGATCGGTGCCAGGTTCAGGCCGATCACCGCCACCACCGCGCCGGTGACCACCGGCGGCATCAGAGATTCGATCCAGCGCGTGCCCACGCCGGAGACGATCAGGCCGATCACCGCATACACGGCGCCACAGGCGATGATGCCGCCCAGTGCCACGCCGAGGTTGGCGTTGGGACCGGCGCCGGCATAACCGGTCACGGCAATGACCAGGCCGATGAAGGAAAAGCTCGACCCCAGATAGCTCGGCACGCGGCCGCCCACCATCAGGAAGAACAGCAAGGTACCGACGCCCGACATCAGGATCGCCAGGTTGGGATCGAAGCCCATGAGCAGCGGTGCCAGCACGGTCGAGCCGAACATGGCCACCACGTGCTGCACGCCCATGGCCAGCGTCTGCGGCGCAGGCAGCCGCTCATCGGCGGCGATCACGGCCCCCTGGCCGTCGTTGGTGCTTTGGCGCAGCCGCCATTGGGGGAAATACGAACCCGACATGGAGATCCCTTTCGTTGTGGATTTGTTTTGATTTGTACGTGGATGTGGAACGGGGGCTAGTGTATTGAGCACCCGCACAAATAACAATTGCTGCAGGGCTGCACCGCCAAAAAAATCCGTAAAAGATTTCGGCCTTGGCGTGGCCTGCTGCGCGGCGGTGCAAAAACCGCCGTTGCACCAGCCCGATGCCCCAAAACAATCCATGCATTTGCGCAAACGCGGCCGCCATGGCATGGGCATGTTTCTTGCGCCTCGGGAGCGGTTAGAATCACGTCCCCGATTGTTCCCTGCCATGTCGATGATCAACCTCACCACCCCTGCCCTGCTGTTCCCCGCGACCTCGCTGTTGCTGCTGGCCTATACCAACCGCTTCCTGGTGCTGGCGCAACTGATCCGCAACCTGCAGAACCAGGGCCAGAACGATGAACGCGGGCTGGTGATCCGGCAGATCCTCAATCTCAGGAAACGCATCGTGCTGACCCGCTACATGCAGGCGCTGGGCGTCTCCAGCTTCATCATGTGCGCCGTCTCGATGTACCTGATCTTCGTGGACTTCAATCGCTGGGCCGAGGTGTTCTTCGGCATCAGCCTCATGCTGCTGGTGGCCTCGCTGCTGGTGTCGCTGTGGGAAATCATGATCAGCACGCGCGCCATCGAGATCACGCTGGAAGACATGGCGCAGAAGCTGGAGAAGCGCGGCATCCTGGTCGAATGAAAGCTTTTCAGGCAGGGTGCAATCCGGTTCAAAGCCCGGTTCGGGCGAACATGTGATAATCGAGCCGCCCGGCTGGCGCCGGGTACCCCTCGACTACGCACTGGAGACCTACATGATCCTGGAACTGGCGGACATCCGCATCCAACCCGGCAAGCAAGCAGAATTCGACGAAGCCATCCAGCGCGGCCTGGCGCAGACCATCAGCAAGGCGCGCGGCTATCTCGGCCACAAGGTCCAAAAAGGCGTCGAATCGCCCGAGCGCTACCTGCTCATGGTGTACTGGGCCACCCTGGAAAACCATACCGTGGATTTCCGTGAATCGCCCGCCTTCACCGAATGGCGCGGCATCGTCGGCCCCTTCTTCGCCGGTGCGCCGGTGGTGGAACACTTCGCGCTGCTGACCGAATCGGCCTGAGACCGCAGGCGCGCCACCAGCGCCGACACGACATCGCACACCGGCAGCGCCAATGCGCCCGGCGCTGCGGAACGTTTGACGCCTGCCTTTGACTAAAGGGCAGGCCCAGGGGGCAGGCTGAACCGGCCGCCCCCGCCGGCCGCCTACCAATGAAGCGCCGCCATGACAACAGCGCCGGTCCGCACCGCGCGCAGGAACACCAGAATGACCACACTGTCCCGTTTAGCCTCCCCCTCTGCCCGCCCCCTGCGCGCCGGCGCCTGTGCGCTGGGCCTGCTGCTGGCCCTGTCCGGCTGCAACAACTTCAGCGGCGACGAACAGCAGCAGGCCGAGGTCATCGGCAACTTCTATCGCATCCACCTCAAGAACCACGCCCCCGGCCTGCCTTCAGCCGAGGAACTCAAGCAGTTCGAGCCGCTGGTCAGCCGTGCGCTGTACTCCCTGCTGACCCGCGCCGAAGCCGCCGACGTGCGCTACCACAGCGTAGCCGGCCCCCAGGCCGCACCCATCATCGAGGGAGACGTGTTCACCTCCTTGTATGAAGGCGCCACCTCCTTCGCGGTGCAATCCTGCGACAGCCAAGCCGACCGGGCCTCCTGCCAGGTGGCCTTCCGCTACCAGAAAGAAGGCGCGGATGAATCCTGGAACGACAAGATCCTGCTGGTGCGCGAAGAGCGCCAGTGGCGCATCGACGATATCGAGTTCATCGGCAACGACCAATCCTCCCAGCGCGAATACCTGAGCGACAACCTCACCGACGCCATTGCCCAGGCCGAATGAGCCGGGGCGGCTCGCCGCGGCCTGTGCGCAGCGGAATTGGCGGCCTTTTGGCGGTGTGTTCCCGCTCTTCCTGCTGAGCCGCAGCGCGTAAGATGCGGCTCTGTCAGGCTGGTCGTGTTGCGCCCCTCGGGTCCCGCTGCGCACCGGCCGGCAGAAAATATCAGAATGACAATGGCATCACGGAAAAACACGCCAGCACGCCCCTGCGGCTGGCCCAGGGAGAATCGGATTGAAGCGGATCGGTAAGACACTCATCGTCGCCGCCAGCCTGCTGCTTGCAGCGTGCTCGGCCAATGAAGAGGGCAAGGCCAAGGAGCTGGTGACGGAGTTTTACCAGACCCATGCCTCGAACCGTCCCTCGGGCGCCCTGACGCTGAAGGAACTGATTACCTTCCGCCGCTTCCTGTCGGTGCCGCTGTTCGACCTGTTGAAGGATGTCTCGGTGGCGCAGGAAGCGCGCGCCGCGCAGTCCGCTGCCGAAGTGGCGGCCGATCCCGATGCCGATCCCTTGCCGCCGCTGGTGCAAGGCGACCTCTTCACGGGCAACCCGAATGGCGCGTCCACCTTCCGCGTGGTCCAGTGCGAGGCGCAGGAGCGCGAGGCCAGTTGTAGCGTGGAACTGATCTATAGCGACGCCAAGCTGCAGTCGCCGGCCAAGTGGACCGACAAGATCCTGATGACCCGCGATGCGCGCGGCTGGATCATCGACAACATCCAGTACGCCGGTGGCAATGCCCCCATGCGCAGCGGCACGCTGCAGGAGGCCATGCGCACGGTCTTGAAACGCGACGCGGCCCCCATGGCGCCGCTGGCACCGGCCGCTCCCGCCGCGCCGGCCAAATGAGCCCAGGCCGGTAACGACCCCGGCCAGCGCAGCGCAGCAGCTCGAAAAAAACCAGCTTCATCACGCCGCCTGCCCCTTTGCGTGGCGGCAAGGGCAGCGCAGGCTCTATAATCGCGCGATTCCCTTAGAAGCCGTCCGCGATGTCCAATCACACCTTCCTCTGGCACGACTACGAAACCTTTGGCGCCGTGCCGCGCCGCGACCGTCCCTCGCAGTTCGCCGCCGTGCGCACCGATGCCGAGCTCAACGAGATCGGCGAGCCCATCATGCTGTACTGCAAGCCGGCCCCGGACTACCTGCCTGACCCGGTGTCCTGCCTGATCACCGGCATCACCCCGCAGCATTGCCTGGCGCATGGCGTGCCCGAGCACGAGTTTGCCGCCCGCATCGAGCAGGCGCTGGGCGAGCCCGGCACCATCGGCGTGGGCTACAACACCATTCGCTTCGATGATGAAGTCACGCGCTTCATGTTCTGGCGCAACCTGATCGATCCCTATGCCCGCGAATGGGCCAACGGCTGCGGCCGCTGGGACCTGCTCGACGTGGTGCGCCTGACCTATGCGCTGCGCCCCGAGGGCATACAGTGGCCGACCAAGGAAGACGGCAGCGTCAGCTTCAAATTGGAACATCTGTCCAAGGCCAATGGCCTGGTGCATGAAGCGGCGCACGATGCGCTCTCGGATGTGCGCGCCACCATCGCCCTGGCCCGCCTGATCCGCCAGAACAATCCGCGCCTGTTCGACTTCGCGCTGGCCTTGCACAAGAAGGACAAGGCCGCGGCCGAGATCGGCTTGCCGGCCGCCAAACCCTTCCTGCACGTCTCCGGCATGTTCCCGGTGGCCAACGGCTGCCTGGCGCTGATGTGGCCGCTGGGCATGCATCCGACCAACAAGAATGAAGTGATCGCCTGGGATCTCGGCTATGACCCGAGCGAACTGGCGGGCATGGACGCCGCCACCGTGCGTGAACGCATGTTCACCAAGCGCGACGAGATGCCGGAAGGCATGGTCCGCCTGCCTGTCAAGAGCATACACATCAACAAGTCGCCGATGGTCGTGGGCAGCCTCAAGACGCTGTCTGCCGAGCGTGCCGCGCAACTGAACATCGATGTCGACCTGGCCCTGCGCCATGCGGAAAAAGCCGCCGCCCTGCCCGACCTGGGCCCGCTGTGGCGCGAGGTCTACCAGCGCGAGCAGGAAGCGCCGCCGGACGTGGATGAAGATCTCTACGGCGGCTTCATCGGCAACGGCGACCGCCGCCAGTTGACGCAGCTGCGCACCCTGCCGCCGCAGGCGCTGGCCGGGGCCAGCGTAGCCTTTGACGATATGCGCTTGAATGAAATCCTGTTCCGCTATCGCGCACGCAACTTCCCCGAGACCTTGAGCCCCGAGGAAGCGCAGCACTGGGAAGAACACCGCGCCGCGCGCTTGTTTGAAGGCGCTGGCGGTGCGCGTACCGTCGCGCAACTGTTCGAGCAGATCGACCAGTTGCAGGAAGAAGCCGATGACGAACGCACCCAGGATATCCTCGGTGCGCTGTACGACTACGCGGAGATGATTGCGCCGGCCAATCAGTAAGATCCGGCGCGTCTGTCTTATTCGGCGGCGGCTTCGCCCTGCGCTGCGGCAGCGGCCTTGCCCTGCGACTTCAGCTTCATGATGAAGTCGCGCAGGGCCGGCTGGATATCTTCAAACAGCGGATGCTTGCGATTCTTGAGCATCACCTCCGAGAACAGTTTCAAGCCCAGCGCCAGCTGTGCGCTGGTATCGCTGTCGAATTGCCCGTTGCCACGCAGGCGGGCGACGATACTGAAAATATCGTCATGGTTGCCCGCCTCGAAACTCAGGGGCGCGTGCAAAGGCTGTCCCTCCGAGGCCGTGGCCAGGTGCTCCAGGGTGATGCGGTAGCGATGTTCTTTCATGTGAAGTTCCTTTCCAAAATCCCGGATCGCCGGATCAGGCGCGTTCCACCGCCACGGCGGCGCGGTCGATGATGTCGATGATGGCATGCAGTTCTTCCTTGGCCAGCTTGCCCTTGGCCAGGCGCGTATGCAGGGCCATGCGGAAGTTCTGCACGGCGCGCCGCAGTTCGGGCGAATCGGCATCGGGACGCTCCTGGCGGCGCAGTTCGAACTTGCGCAGCACCTGCTGCAGCAGCTCGGCGTTTTCCTTTTCTTCCAGATAAGCCTGGCCCTCGGCACTGAGGGTGTAGAGCTTCTTGCCGCCGTCTTCGCCCTGCACCGAGGCATGGCCCATTTCTTCCAGCAGGGTCAGGGTCGGATAGATCACACCGGGGCTGGGGCTGTAGCCACCGCCGACCAGTTGCTCGATGGCCTTGATCATGTCGTAGCCGTGGCGCGGCTTTTCCTGCAGCAGATGCAGCATCACGATGCGCAATGCGCCCTGCTCGAACATGCGCGCTCCGCGTCCGCCGCCGCCTTCACGGCCGCCGGGGCCATGATGGCCACGCGGACCGCGCGGCTCGTCGTCTTCAAACAGGCCGCCGCCATGATGCGGGCGGTCGTGACGCTGGTGCTTGGGGCCATGGCCGGGCTGGCCGGAGTGACTGAATAAATGCTTGAACATGGTTTTTCCTTCTTGTCAGGTAGCTGAGGCAGCGACTGACGCACGCTGCGGGTCGATCGATATAGCCAAGATATATCTTAATATCCCGCATTTCAAGATATATCTTAATAATATTTCAGAAGGGTTTCCAAAAAGGAAATCTGAAGCAAAAAGCTTCACCGTCAGTCCGGCGACATTAGCCGTGGGCCAGAAGTGCTAAGTTCTTGATGCTGCATCCACAACAAATGAACAAGGAGACACGCATGATCCCAGCCGCCGCCCCCGATGCGCCCATCGGCCGCTTCCCCATCCCCGATCTTCATACCTTGCCGGAGGACATCCGCAGCCGCATCCTGGCCGTGCATGAAAAGTCCGGATTCATCCCCAACGTGTTCCTGGTGCTGGCGCATCGCCCGGATGAATTCCGCGCCTTCTTCGCCTATCACGATGCGCTGATGGACAAACCCGGCGGCCTCACCAAGGCCGAGCGCGAGATGATCGTGGTGGCCACCAGCAATGCCAACCAGTGCCAGTACTGTGTGGTGGCGCATGGTGCCATCCTGCGCATCCGCGCCAAGGACCCGCTGCTGGCCGACCAGGTCGCCATCAATTACCGCAAGGCCGATCTCAGCGTGCGGCAGAAAGCCATGCTGGACTTCGCCATGAAGGTCTCGGCCAGCGCCTGGGCTGTCAATGAAGAGGATTTCGCCACGCTCAAGGCGCATGGCTGGAATGAGGAGGATGCGTGGGACATGGCCGCCATCGCGGCCTTCTTCGGCATGTCGAACCGGCTGGCCAACGTGACCAGCATGCGGCCCAATGAAGAGTTCTACCTGCTGGGGCGCCTGCCCCAGCAGTAAAGCGGGAAAGCGGTGGCGATCAGCGCTGGCCCGCGTGCCAGCGCGCCACCCGTTGCAGGCAGTCATGCAGGCCGCCCTGCACCAGCTCGGCGGCATGCGCCAGCATGAGGTTGCGCGGCAGGCCGAAGTCCTCGATGAACATGCCGGCATGGCAGACGCCCGGTTCGGCCTGCGGCACCTGTTGCAGCAGATCTTGCGCAGGCGTGTTGTAGCACCACACCTTCTTGCCGCGCCCGACGGCATAGCCGATCTCGAAGACCGTGCCCGAATCCGGCTCATGGCCACGGAAATCGCACACATTGGCCACCACATAATCGGCCGAATCGATCAGGGCCACGTTGATCTCGTAGATGCGGCGCGCCACCTCGGCCTTGCTCTCGCCGCTGACCTCGTCATCCCCGGGGCACAGGGCCACCAGCCCGAGGTCGGCGCACCACTGCTTGATCTGCAGTTTGTGCTGCGCATAGTCGCGCTGAAAAACGTCGGGGCCGGCCATGTAGATGCGGGGCTGCGGGGTCATGGTTCATCCTGTGGAATACGCGGGAACCGGCAGGATAACGCAAACCTTCATCTCCTTATGAACGCAGCTGCTCCACGATCGCCGCACGATCGAAATCTGCGCCGAAATCATCCACCTGCACGCTCTGATCGCCATAGTGGGCGAAGGCATCGACCGCTTCCTTCTCCTGCTGCGAGATCAGCTGGCGTTCCAGCGCCAGCGCGCTCCAGGCCGGAACTTCCAGCAGGCTCTGCGGCATCGGCGGCAGCTTGCCTTCCTTGATGTCGGCCTTGAGGCGATGCTCCAGTTGCTGCACCACCGGTGCGAGCACGAAGGCTTTCTCGCCGCAAGCCAGCGGATCGCCCTCCCGCGGCATGTAGGCACCGGCCACCAGGCGGTTGCGGCTCTCCCCCGGGGTCTGCATGGCCTGGGCCACGCGCGTGCCCAGCACATCGGAAGGCTTGCGATACGGCAGGCCCAGCGGGAAGATCAGCACCCGCAGCAGTACCGCGATGAACGGATTGGGGAAGTTGTGCAAGACATCGATGATGGCTTCCTCGGCGCGATGCAAGGCATCCTGCACCGACCAGTCCACATAGGGCAGGTCTTCTTCCTGCCGGCCCTCATCCTCGAAACGCTTCAGTACCGCCGAGACCAGGTAGAGCTGTGAAACCACATCACCCAGCCGCGCCGAAATCCGCTCGCGCAATTTGAGCGTACCACCCAGCACGCCCATGCTCACATCGGTGAGCAGCGCAAAGGCCGACGACAGATGCACCACCGCACGGAAATAGCCCCGCGTGGCGCGTGCGGCATGGCTGGACGAGGGCAACAGCCAGCCCCGGCTGATGCCGCCCACGAAGCTGCGCGCCGCATTGGCGGCCACGAAGGAGAGATGTCCGAAGAGCAGGCGGTCGAATTCCTGCACGGCACGCTCGCGGTCTTCGTCGGCGGCGGTGGCCAGTTCCTGCAGGACGTAGGGATGGCAGCGGATTGCACCCTGGCCAAAGATGATGAGGCAGCGCGTCAGGATATTGGCCCCTTCCACCGTGATGGCGATGGGTACCTGCTGATACGCGCGCGCCAGGAAGTTGCCCGGCCCCATGCAGATGCCCTTGCCGCCGATGACGTCCATGCCGTCATTGACCACCATGCGCCCGCGCTCGGTGACGTGGTACTTGGAGATGGCCGAGATGACCGAGGGCTTCTCGCCGGCATCCACTGCCAGCGCCGACAAGCGGCGCGTGGCATCCATCAGGTAGAGATGCCCGCCCATGCGCGCCAGGGCTTCCTGCACGCCTTCGAACTTGCCGATCTCGATCTTGAACTGGCGCCGCATGGCGGTGTAGGCACTGGTCCCGCGCACGGCCAGCTTGGAAAAACCGACGCTGGAGGAAGGCAGCGAAATCGCCCGCCCGGCCGCCAGGCATTCCATGAGCATGCGCCAGCCGCGTCCGACCTGACCGGCACCGCCAATCACCCACTCCATCGGAATGAAGACATCGCGCCCCTCGGTCGGCCCGTTCTGGAAGACGGCATTGAGCGGCCAGTGACGGCGTCCGGTGATCACGCCCGGATGATCAGTCGGGATCAGTGCGCAGGTGATGCCGGGTTCGGCGTCGCTCCCCAGGAGGCCATCCGGATCGCGTACGCGGAAGGCCAGGCCCAGCACGGTGGCAATCGGCGCCAGGGTGATGTAGCGCTTGCTCCAAGTGACGCGAAAGCCCAGCGTCTCGCGGCCCTCATGCTCGCCCTTGCAGACGATGCCCACATCGGGAATGGCTGCCGCATCCGAGCCTGCATAGGGACTGGTGAGCGCAAAGCAGGGAATCTCCAGCCCCTGCGCCAGGCGCGGCAGGTAATGATTTTTCTGGGCATCGGTGCCGTAATGCAGCAGCAATTCGGCCGGGCCCAGCGAATTGGGCACCATCACCGCGATGGCCGCGGCCGAACTGCGCGAGCCCAGTTTCATCACCACCTGCGAATGCATGTAGGCCGAGAACTGCTTGCCACCATATTGGCGCGGAATGATCATGCCGAGGAAACCCTTGTCCTTGATGAACTGCCAGGCTTCGGGCGGCAGGTCCTGGGTCTTCACGCTGGTGTCCCAGTCGCTGACCATGGCGCAGAGCTGTTCGACCTCGTTGTCGAGGAAGCTCTGTTCTTCCGGCGTCAGGCGCGGCGCGGGAAGGTCGAAGAGGCGCTTCCAGTCAGGCTTCCCGGAGAAGAGTTCGGCATCCCACCAGACGGTGCCGGCCTCGATGGCATCGCGTTCGGTGGCGGACATGCGCGGGGCGATTCTGCGGAACAGATCCAGCGCCGGGCGCGTCATCAGGGACTGTCGGACGGATTTGATCGCCACCAGCAGCGTGGGTGTGAAGAAAAGGATGGCCAGCAGCACCAGCACCGGCAACTCGATATCGGCCAGGCGCGCGCCCAGCCAGATCAGGACCGCTTCAGCTACCAGCCAGACCCAGGCGCTGGCGCGCATCATCATGAGGACCAGCGCGCCGGCGATGAGAAGAATGAGCCAGATGATCATGTCGTCTCCTGTACTGTTGTGATTGTGAGCATGAGCAATGCAGACTGCCGGGAACAGTGTGGCATCGATTGCCGACAGCGCCAAGCCGCCCGGCCACCCTCTTGCTGCCTCACCCTACACCGCCAGCTCATCGGGCGGAATCGGACAGTGCAGCCTCGCCCGGTCAGACAACGCCCGACATGTCGCGGCCCATGCCATCCATTACAATCGCGCCATTGCAGACCGCAGCACCGGAGAACAGATCATGAAATGGGAAGGCAATCGCGAAAGCGACAACGTGGAAGACCGCCGTGGCGAGGAGGGCGGCGGGGGCGGCGGCTTTGGCTTCGGCGGGCGCTCCATCGGGCTGGGCACGGTCGCGGTGGCCCTGGTGGCCTCCTACTTCCTGGGCATCAACCCGCTGACCATGCTCAACCTGCTCTCCGGTGGCTCACCCGCGCCGGTGCAGCAGCAGGCGCCCTCCCACAAGCCTTCGCCCAACGACCAGATGGCGCGCTTCGTCTCGACCGTCCTGGCCGATACCGAAGATACCTGGGGGCAGATCTTCGCCAACAACGGCAAGCAATATGTGCGGCCCAAGCTGGTGCTGTTTTCCGGCAGCACGCCGACCGCCTGCGGCACCGGCCAGACTGCCACCGGCCCCTTCTACTGCCCAGGCGACCAGAAGGTGTATATCGATTTGTCGTTTTATGAACTGATGAAGCAGCGCTTCAAGGTGTCCGGCAATTTCGCGCAGGCTTACGTGATCGCGCATGAAGTGGGGCACCACGTGCAGCACCTCATGGGCATCTCCGACAAGGTCGACGCCGCCCGCCGCAATGCCACCGAAAAGCAGGCCAATGCCATGTCGGTGCGGCTCGAACTGCAGGCGGACTGCTTCGCCGGCGTCTGGGCCTACCACGCCAACCAGGCGCGCCACATCCTGGAAGAAGGCGACATCGAAGATGCCTTGAATGCCGCCTCGGCCATCGGCGACGATGCCCTGCAACGCCAGGCGCGCGGCGTGGTGGTACCGGATTCGTTCACCCATGGCAGCTCGGCGCAGCGCGTGACCTGGTTCAAGCGCGGCATCTCCGAAGGCAAGGTCAGCGCCTGCAACACCTTCGCTGCCAAGGAACTTTGATTCACTGACAACTGACATCACAACGAGGAGACTTCCCGCATGACCCTATCCTACTGGTGCATCCTGATTGCCGGCCTGATGCCGGTGTTCACCATTGCCGTGGCCAAGTATGGCCGGCGCGACTTCGACAATGCCGAACCGCGCGCCTGGCTGGACAAGCAGACCGGCGTGCGCCGCCGCGCCGACTATGCGCACCGCAACCATTTCGAGGCCTTCCCCTTCTTCGCCGCTGCCGTGCTGGTGGCGCAGCAAGTAGCTGCACCGCAGGAACAGATCGATATCGCCGCGCTGGTCTTCATCGCCGCCCGCATTCTCTATACGGTGCTGTACCTGACCGACAAACCCTCGCCCCGTTCGGCGGTATGGCTCATCGGCTACCTCAGCGTGGTCGCGCTGTTCGTCATCGCTGCGCGCGCCTGAGACAGGAGCCGGCCATGCCCCATCCCGCCGCCGTCCAACTGGCCCCGATGCGCACTGCCCTGGAAGACCTGCGGGCAGGCCAGGGCGACATCGCTACGCTGTGCCGCACCTGGCGTGCACAGGAAGAGGTCTTCAATGCCCTGCCGCCGCGCTATCGCCAGGTGGCCGAAGACCTGCTGGGCCGCCTCGAAGCAGGCAGCCTCTTTACCGAAGAAAGCTGCTCCTTCAGCCAGAAGGACCTCACCGACAGCCTCTCCACCTGGCTGGACAAGGCCCGGCAGACGCTGGACAACGCCGCCTGAACCCCGGGGCGGCTGGACAAAAGTCCGCGCCGGGCGTACCGTACCGCTCCCCCGACCCGCCTGTTGCGGCTGGGGTTTCCGAAAGACATCACATGCAAAAGATCACCTTCCCGCTGCAAGGCCATCCCTATGTCGAGCTGAACCAGCTGCTCAAGCTCTGCGGCCTGTGCGACAGCGGCGGCGCCGGCAAGCAACTGGTGGCCGATGGCCAGGTCAAGGTCAATGGCAAGCTGGAAACCCGCAAGACCTGCAAGATCACCGCCGGCCAGAAGGTCACCCTGGGCGACGTGCAGATCACGGTGCTGGCCGAATGAGCCCGCACGCCAGCGCCGAGGAGGTACTGGACTTCTGGTTCGGCAGCGGCTGGGACCAGCTACCCGCGCACCAGGTCGCCGAACGCCAGAAAAAACTCTGGTGGAGCAAGAATCCCGACATCGACGCCCAATGCCGCACCCGCTTCGAGCCCCTGGTGCAACAGGCTGCCGCCAACCAACTCGACGACTGGACCGAATCCCCGCGCAGCATGCTGGCCTTGATCCTGCTGCTGGACCAGATGCCGCGCAACATCTACCGCGATACCCCGCAAGCCTTCGCCTTCGATGAACTGGCACGCCAGTGCAGCCACCTGGCGCTGGCCATGGGACTGGATGCAGCGTTGCCGCCGCTGGCCCGCGTGTTCGTCTACCTGCCGCTGGAACACGCCGAAGACCTGGACGACCAGGAGTACGTGGTGCAACTCATGCGCAGCCTGGCCAAGTCGGCCAGCGGCGAGGACAAGCCGGCCTTCGACGGCTATGCCGACTATGCGCGGCGGCACCATGCCGTGATCGAACGCTTCGGGCGCTTCCCCCATCGCAACCGCATCCTGGGGCGCGAGAACACGCCGGAAGAAGCCGAATTCCTCAAGCAACCGGGTTCGGCCTTCTGAAGTTTTCGATAGTGGCAAACTGATTCGGCGTTTTGCTGGAGCGTCATTTTCTTTTTCCCTAGACTCGCGGGCTTTCCTTTGCAGGATTTGCCATGCGTGCTCGCTCCCGTGGTTTTTCGATGATGGAGGTGCTGGTGGCCATGCTGGTCATCGGCACCGGTGCCCTGGCCATCGCCATGCTGCAGCTGCATGCACTGCGCAGCGGCCAGGACAGCAGCCTGCAGGCGCGCGCCACCCTGATGGCGCAGGAACTGGCAGAACTGCGCGCGGCCCTGCCGCCGCTACCCGGCGCCACCGATCCCACGCTCTTTACCCTCAGTCCAGGGCGCCCCCCACAGGCGCCGGTCGATTGCGGACAGGCTGCCTGCCACCCGCATGATTTCACCCAGGCCGTATTGGCCGACTGGAGTGGACGGCTGGTCCGCGATTTCCCGCAGGCACGCGCCACCGTCTGCCGGGATGCGCAGCAAACCCCGCATCCGGACTGGAACTGCGATGGCCTGGCCAGCAGCCCGGTGGTGCTCAAGCTGGCCTGGCGCCGCCTGGGCACGGCCAGCGCACCCGCGGTGGCCGCCACCCCGCTGCTGAGCGTGATCCTGGGCCATTGACCATGCGCCCTCAGAGCTCATTCTCCCGCCCCTCGTGCGTGCCTCATCAACGCGGGCTGACCCTGGTCGAACTGATGATCGCGCTGGCCGTGGGGCTGCTGGTGGTGCTGGTGGCCGGTACGCTGCTGCAGCAGGCACGCAGCGCTTACCAGGACATGGATGACGCCGCCCGCGTCGAGGAAACCGGCCGCCTGGTGCTCGACCACCTGCAACAAGCGCTGCGCCAGGCCGGCCATCTGCCGGTGGAAACACTCGCCGGGGAGGCCGTCCCGCTGCTGGCCCCCGGCTTGCGCGGGCTCGACGACAGCCGCCAGGCCGAATCGCTCGATCCCGCCCGGGGCGTCTTCGGCAGCAGCACGGGGGATGGCGTCAATCACAGCGACCTGCTGATGCTGGGTTTTTTCGGCGCACCACGGGGCAGCCGCGCCCAGGTCGGCAACTGCAGCGGTGCCGATGTGGCGGCCGGGCCGCCCGAGGAAGCCTCGCGCAGCTGGGTGATCTATTTCATCGCGCCCGGCACCGGCGATGAACCCGAACTGCGCTGCCGCTACCAGGGCAAGAACGGCAACTGGACCTCGGACGCCATCGCGCGCGGCGTCGAAGCCATGCAGCTGCGCTACGCCATCGACAGCGACGGCGACGGCCGCCCCGACCGCTGGCTGGACGCTTCATCCATGTCGGCCCCGGCCTGGCGCCAGGTGGTGCTGGTGCGCATCGCGCTGCTGGTGAGGGGCTTGCAGCGGCGTCCCGCCAGCCATGACGCCACGCCGCGCAGCTACGACCTTTTCCTCCAAGGCCGGCGCGGCGAGGCCGCCTGGCGCTTCACCGAACAGGACCTGGAACAGCGCCGCCGTGCGGTGTTCCAGGGCACGGTGATGTTGCGCAATCTTTCAGCCGCACGGGACAGCGAATGAAGATCCTGCACACCCGCCGGCCTCAGCGCGGCGCTACCCTGATGATCGCCCTCATGCTGCTGGCCCTGATGCTGCTGCTGGGCGCGGCCACGACGTCGCTGCTCCTGCTGGAAGAACGCGCCGCCCGCAACCATCGTGAACATGCGCAAGCGCGGCTCGCGGCCCAGGCCGCGCTGGAAGACGCCTGTGACGACCTGCGCGGGCAGCGCCGCATCGATCCGGCGCAGTTCGATACGGCGCTCGGATGCCGCGGCGATGCCGCCGGTGCCGGGCTGTGCCTGGGCAAGCATGAACGCAGCGGCTGGGAGCCCGGACAGTTGCACGGGCCGCAGGCCATCTCCGCCACCTATGGCCAATTCACGGGACGACGCTTTCGTGCAGCGCCCGGCATGGCGGTGCCCCGTTATCTGATCGAACGCCTGCCGCCCAAATCCGGCAAGCAATCTGGCCAGCCGTCCCCCGAAGAGCCCGCCGCCACCCTCTATCGCCTCAGCGCAGTCGGCTATGGCCGCCATGGCGCCGTTGCTGCCTTGCAGGCGCTGGTGCAGTGGCCGGCGACCCGTTCCGGCGCCATGGCGAGTTGTCCGCTGCTCGCCTGGCGTCCCCTTTATCTACCCAACCCGGAATGAACATGACTTCACTTTCCCTTCGCTCCCCCTCACGTGGCTTCACGCTGCTGGAGATCCTGGTCAGCCTGGCCATCGTGATCCTGCTGGCCGGTCTCGGCTGGAACGCTTATCGCCATGTCGTGCAAAAGGCCAGCCGTGCCGAAGGGCGCGCCGCTGTGCTGCAAGTGCTGCAGCAGCAGGAGCGGCACCACGCCTACCAGCACCGCTACAAGGCTTTCCAGCCGGGCAGTACGGGGCACGGTTTCAAGTGGTATTCCGGGGTTTCCCCGCAAACCAGTGCCTATTCGCTCTCAGCCCGGGCCTGCGAGGACGAGGACCTCTCCAGCTGCGTGCTGGTCCTGGCCACGCCCGGCGGAAGCGGCGTCAACACCGCCTATGAGGATGCCCGCTGCGGCGTGCTGCAGGCCGACAGCCGGGGCAACCGCCGCGCCGACGGCCGCGATTGCTGGTGAACTCATGCAAAGCAAAGGATTTACGCTGATCGAACTGATGGTGGTCTTGCTCATTGCCGCCCTGGTGCTGGCCGCAGGCATCCCTGCCCTGCAGAACCTCTCCAGCGAACACCAGCTGGCCGCCGCCGGCAGTGACTTTTTCCACAGCGTGCAACTGACCCGTTCCGAAGCCTTGCGCGCCGGCCGCCGCGCCGAGATGCGCCCCAGCGATGGCCGCGACTGGCATAGCGGATGGGAGATCCGCGTGGGCCAGCAGGTCGTTTCCCGCCATCCCTCGCTGGACTTGGGCATTGCCGTGGCCTACACCAACGGTGCCGACATGGTGGGCTACCAGCCGGACGGGCAACCGGTCACGCGCGGCACCTGGTATTTCAGCAGCGGCGCCACTGCGCGGGCGGTGGTGATCAATTTCCTGGGCCGGGTGCGCATCTGCAACCCGATCATCGACAACCAGTGCAGCCAGGCCGCCATCGAGTGAAGTGCAGGGCCATGGCCTCACGGGCATTGGCGCAAAGCCGTGTATATTGACGGGCATCCGGCCTTGCCCCTGGCAGGCCTCGCTGCCTTTATCGTCTTCGCACACCATGACTTCCACCGCAGATCCGCTCTACCAGTTCGATATCGAGAATGACCAGCAAGCCATGGCGCTGGCCTTGCTGCAGGCCGGCTTCGGCATGCTCGACACCACCCCCAACCCGCGCGTGGGCTGTGTCATCGTCAAGGATCGGCGCATCATCGGCGCCGGTTTCACCCAGCCGCCCGGCGGCAACCATGCCGAGATCCAGGCCATGGCCGACGCGGCCGCACGCGGACATGACGTGCGGGGCGCCACCGTCTACGTCACGCTGGAGCCCTGCAGCCATTTCGGCCGCACCCCGCCCTGTGCCGATGCGCTCGTCCGAGCCGGCGTAGCCCGTGTGGTGGCGGCCATCGCCGATCCCAACCCGCTGGTGGCCGGACAGGGGCTGTCGCGGCTGCAGGCGGCCGGCATCGAGGTCGCCTGCGGACTGCTGGAAGAAGAAGCGCGCGAGATCAACATCGGTTTCCTGCATCGCATGCGCACCGGCCGTCCCTGGGTGCGCATGAAGAGCGCCGCCAGCCTCGATGGCAAGACCGCCCTGCACAATGGCGTGAGCCAGTGGATCACCAGCCAGGCCGCGCGCGATGACGGCCATATCTGGCGCGCACGTGCCTGCGCCATCATGGCCGGCATCGGCACCATCCAGAAGGACGACGCCCAGCTCACCGTGCGCGCCATCGACACCCCGCGCCAGCCGCGCCGCATCGTGGTCGACAGCAAGCTGATCGTCTCGCCCGAGGCGCGCGTGATCCAGGGCGGCAATACCTGGGTCTTCACCGCCACCGATGACCGCGAAAAACGCGCCGCACTGGAAGCCGAGGGGGCCGAAGTCATCCTGTTGGACAACGCCGAAGGCAAGGTCAACCTGCCAGGCCTGGTGCGCGAACTGGGCCAGCGCCAGATCAATGAATTGCATGTGGAAGCCGGCGCCAAGCTCAATGGCGCGTTCATCCGCGCAGGCTGCGTGGATGAACTGCTGGTCTACCTGGCCCCGGCCCTGATCGGCGATGGCCGCAACATGTTCGAGCTGCCGCCGCTGGAAGACCTGTCGGGCAAGATCGGCATCCACTTCCACGAGGTCAAGCAGGTCGGGCCGGATTTGCGTATCCTTGCCCGTTTCGCGTAAGCGTTTTTTGCTTTTTCTTTCAGATTTTTTGTATCAGGACTGAATCATGTTTACAGGAATCGTTGCCGCCGTCGGCACCATCACCTCCGTCACCCCCCTGGCAGCCGGCCCGGACGCCGGCGTGCGCCTGAGTATCGATGCGGGCAGCCTGCCCATGGCCGATGTCGGCCTGGGCGATTCGATTGCCCTCAATGGCGCCTGCATGACCGTGGTCGAGAAGAGCGAACGCGGCTTCACCGTCGATGTCTCCCGTGAAAGCCTGCGCCTGACGGCCGGCCTGGACGCCCCCGGCGAAGTCAACCTGGAAAAGGCCCTGACCCTGGCCGAGCGCCTGGGCGGCCACCTGGTCTCCGGCCACGTCGATGGCCTGGGGCAGGTGCATTCCTTCGAGCCCGTGGGCGAATCGCGCGAACTGATCGTCGATGCCCCCAAGGCCTTGGGCAAGTACCTGGCCTACAAGGGATCGATCGTGGTCAATGGCGTGTCGCTGACGGTCAACCGCGTGGAAGACCTGGCTGACGCCTGCCGCTTCTCCATCAACCTGATTCCGCATACGGTGGAAGTGACCACGCTCAAGCACCTGAAGGCGGGCAGCAAGGTCAATCTGGAGATTGACCTCATTGCGCGCTATGTGGAGCGCATGCTGTCCTCGTCCCAGACTTCCCCGGCCTCCCCTTCCGCCTGAACCAGTCTCAGGCCGGCTTGCCGGTGCGCCGGGCCACCAGCTCGGCAATGCGGCGCCGGATCTTCTCGCCGGCCGCCGGCCCTTCGGCAATGATGTGCGTAGACGGCGTGATGGGCTTGCCGGTCTCGGCGTCCACCATCAGCGGGATGGCCTGCTTGCCGGTCTCGATGTCGGTCAGGATCACGCTCTGCCCTTCCGGTGCGAAATGGCTGTTGCCCCACTGCAGCAGGGCCAGCAGCACCGGCCGGAAATCCCGGCCGCGCGGCGTGAGGTGGTATTCGTAGCGGGGCGGCCGTTCCGAATACTGCACCTTCTCCAGCAAGCCCTCCTCCACCAACCCCGCCAGGCGGCGCGTGAGGATGTTGGGCGCGATCTCCAGGTGCTTCTGGAATTCATCAAAGCGCGTGAGCCCGTAAAACGCGTCTCGCAAGATCAGGATGCTCCACCACTCGCCCACGCGATCCAGCGAGCGGGCGATCGGGCACTGCATGTCATCAAAACGCTTGCGTTGCATGTCTTGCTCTCCATTTCATAGCGCTACCATCAGCGACTGCCTGGCCGTCCGGCCCGCCCTGCAGCGCGACCCGCATTGTGCCACGCCCCGGGGCCTGCATGACGCTCAATGCGCATCGGCCGAGGGCGCCTTGGGCGGCGCCACCTTGCGCATGAGCGGCACCATCAATGTAGCAATCACGAAACAGCAGCCTACGGCGAGGAAGGCATCCGCAAAAGTCATCGTCAAGGCCTCGCGATAGGTGAGCTGCCACAGCTGGCGCAAAGCCGCTGCCTGGCCTGCCAGGGCGTCGCCCAGCTGGGCCGCGAGATCGCCGCCCAGCGCCCCCTGCCATTGCAGCATGGCTTCATTGACGCCGTTGAGGTGCTCGGCCAGCCGCATGAAGTGCAGGTTGGTCCGGTCGTTGAGGATGGTGGCGCACAGCGCGATACCGATGGCGCCACCCAGGTTGCGCATCAGGTTGAACAGCCCCGAGGCGAACTTCAGCCGCGCCGGGGCCAGGCTGCCCAGGGTCAGCGTCACCGTCGGCGGCACCGCCAGTTGCTGGGCAACACCGCGCAGGGCTTGCGGCAGCAGCAGCTGGGCCCAGCCCCAGTCATGCGTGATGGGAACGAACTGCCACATCGAGAGCGTGAAGAGCGCCAGCCCGATCATCATGATCCAGCGCAGGTCGAGATGGCGCGTGAGCCAGGCATAGAGCGGGATGGACATGATCTGGAACAGCCCGGTGGAAAACACCGCCAGCCCGATCTGCAGCGCGCTGAAGCCGCGCACCCGCCCCAAGAACAGGGGCGTGAGGTAGATGGTGGCGAAGATGCCGATGCCGGTGACGAAGGAGAAGAAACATCCCAGCGCAAAATTGCGTTCCTTCAGCGCCCGCAGGTCCACCACCGGCTCGGCAGCAGTGAGGCTACGCCAGACAAAAAGCACGCCCGAGATCCCCGCCACCCAGGCCGTGGTGGCGATCACCGGATCGCTCATCCAGTCCCAGCGAGGCCCTTCTTCCAAGGTGTATTCCAGGCAGCCGAGGAAGAGCGACATCAGCAGGATGCCCGGATAGTCAGCCCGCCGGATCAGCGACCAGTCCGGCAGGTCGATACGCACCAGGCGCGGGACGGTGAGGGTGATGAAGATGCCCGGCAGCAGGTTGATGAAGAACAGCCAGTGCCAGCTGTAGTGGTCGGTGATCCAGCCGCCGACGGTGGGGCCCAGCGTCGGTGCCAGCGAGGCGATGGCGCCGATGGTGGAGGCGGCGATCACGCGCTGCTTGTTGTCGAAGAAAGCGAAAGCCGTGGTGAACACGGTAGGAATCATCGAGCCGCCCAGGAAGCCCTGCAGGGCCCGGAACACGATCATGCTCTGGATGTTCCACGCCAGGCCGCACAGCAGGCTGGTGAGGGTAAAACCAGCCGCCGAGAACGCAAACAGCCAGCGCGTGGACATGGTACGCGTCAACCATCCCGAGAGCGGGATGACGATGATCTCGGCGATCAGGTAGCTGGTCTGCACCCAGGTCGTCTCATCATTGCCGGCCGAGAGCCCGCCGCCGATGTCGCGCAGCGAGGCCGATACGATCTGGATATCCAGCAAGGCCACGAACATGCCGATGCACATCACGCCAAAGGCAAACACCTTGGAGGACGTGCTCATCTGCGCAGGCTGGATCAGCTGCGCAGCCGCTGCACTGGCGGCGTTCATGAACCCTGGCCCCGGCTATCCACCCTGGCCACCACCGACAGCCCGGGCCGCAAGGCGTCGAGCACGCCATCGGCGCTATCGAGCAGGATGCGCACCGGCACCCGCTGGACGATCTTGGTGAAGTTGCCGGTGGCGTTTTCCGGCGGTAGCACGCTGAACTGCGCGCCGGTAGCCGGCGCCACGCTGGCCACATGGCCATGGAAGACGCGGCCGGGAATCGCATCGGCCTCGACCGTGGCGGCATTGCCGGGGCGGATCCCGGCCAGCTGGCTTTCCTTGAAATTGGCATCGATCCACAGCCCGCGAGCCGGCACGATCACCATCAGCTGGCTGGCCGTGGCGGCATAGGCGCCGGGTCGGGCGCGGCGATTGCCGACCACGCCATCGATGGGCGCACGCAATTCGGTATAGCGCAGGTTCAGTTGCGCCGCTTCCCGCTCGGCCCGGGCCTGGGCCAGTCCGGCCTCGGCCTGCTGGCGCTGGGTCTGGATCACTTCCAGCTGACGGGTTGCCACGGCCAGCCCTGCCTGCGCCTTCTGGTTGTTGGCGGCAGCCTGGCGGAAATCGGCCGCCGCTTTCTGGGCACTTTGTACCGACACGGCAGCGCGGTCCACCAGGCGCTCGAAGCGGCGGTCATCGTCCTGCGCCCGCACCAGCTCGGCCTGGGTGGCATCGACCCCGGCGCGAGCTTGGGCGATCAAGGCTGTCTGCACCGCGCGCGTGGCTTCCAGGTTGGCGATCTCGGCCTGCCGCGCCGCCACCCCGCCTTCGGCACGCGCCAGGGCGGCGCGGTAGTCGCTGTCATCGAGCTTGGCCAGCAGCTCGCCGGCATGCACGAACTGGTTGTCGGTCACCTTTACTGCCGCGATGTAGCCCGGCACCTTGGCACTGATGACAGTGATGTCGCCGCCCACGTAGGCGTCATCGGTGTCTTCCATGAAGCGCCCATGCTGCCACCAGTGCCAGCCATAGAAGCCCAGCGCGATGGCGGCCGCCGCCCCGACGGCCAAGCCCAGATGCAGCCGCCCCGCCATGGGCTTGCGGACCGCCGGGGGCGCGGGATCGGGTGAGGTGGGTGTCGCCATGGCACAGCTCCTTGCAAAGAACGATGGATGAGAAAGAGAACGAGGACGCGGCAGGCATTGCCCCGCCACGCGGCCCATCAATGCGCCACGGCAACGTCCTTCTGAAAATGTAACTTGTATTTTGAAAGTCACTATACGCAAGCCACTATCATTATGCAAGTTACTAGGCGCGACTGAGCAAAAATGAGACAGGAAGGCTGGGGCCCGCCTTGGTCCATCAGATCGGACGGAGATGCCGGGGGAGTGTGACCGGGGAGAGGTGAGACAAGGTTCCGAGCGGAACGGAGAGAATCGAGGGCCGCAACGCCCTGCCCCGGCGGGCGCGTGTATCGCCTGCCGGGCTATGTCGGGTATGAGGCAGCAGCCGCCTTAGCGCAGGATCTCCGCGACCACCGCACGGCACACCGGACTGTTCTCATCCGCCAGCGGGAACAACACCGTGTAGTGATGCGTCTGCGGCACCACGTGATGCGCCACCACCTGCGGCCAGCAATTGGCCATCACGGCCGCCTGCAGGTGGAACTGCGCGGTCTCCAGTTCACCGATGATGGTGTGCACGCGCGTGCCCGTCGGTCCGGCCTGCAGCACCGGCGAGAGCGCATCCGCGCGCTGCTCGTCCAGCGTGAGCGCCTTGTTGAGCGAGGTCGGGATCAACGGCGCCAGATCGAACACGCCACTGATGGCAAAGACCGCCTGCACCGGCAAGGCACTGGCCTGCGCGGCAACGAAGGCCGCCAGATGGCCGCCTGCCGAATGCCCCATCAGCGAGACGCGATTGATGTCGATGCCGAGCTGCTCAGCCTGCTGCGCAATGGTGGCCAGCAGCGCCTGCACCTCCGTCACCATGTCCTCAATACGCGCCTGGGGGGCCAGCGAATAATTGATCACGGCCACGCTGATGCCGGCCTTGACGTAAGGCGCGGCGATGAAGCCGATGTCGCGCTTGTCGCCGCCCTGCCAGTAGCCACCATGGATGAAGACCAGCAAGGGCCGCTGCTCCCCTGCCGCCCGATAGAAATCGAAACGCTGCAGCGGTGCGTCACCAAAGGCGATATCGGATTGGCTGAGCAGCGTGTCGGCAATGGCCGCCGTTGCCTGCTGCCATTGCTGCAGCACCTGCGGAAAATCCGGAAAGGCGGCCTTGAGGTTGTAGCCCGCTTCGCACTCGGCGATGGGGCAAAGAACGCGGCGAGCGTCCGTCTCGACTTGATTGGGGAGCATTCAGTTTTCCTTAATGCTGTTTGCAACAGCATTAAACCTGCGTTAATGGATCAATATCCGCGCAACAAGCGCCTCACACGCTCAGATACTGATCCCACAATTCCGTCTGCACCGACAGCTGCGCCGAATCGCCCTGCCAGACCACCTTGCCCTTTTCGAGGATGGTGTGCTGGTCGGCAAAGCCGATCAACCGCTTGATGTACTTGTCGATGACGATGATGGTCAGCCCATAGTCGCGCAAGGCTTTCAGGCAAGCCCAGATTTCTTCCCGCACCAGCGGCGCCAGGCCTTCGGTGGCTTCATCGAGGATCAGCAGATGAGGATTGGTCATCAGCGCCCGGCCGATGGCCAGCATCTGCTGCTCGCCGCCCGAGAGCTGGCCACCGCCATTGTGGCGGCGCTCCTTCAGGCGCGGGAACTGTTGATAAATCTTTTCCAGCGTCCAGGGATTGTCGCGGCCGTTGCGGCGCGCCGCGAAGGCGGACAGATTTTCTTCCACGCTCAGGTTCTTGAAGATCTGCCGCCCCTCCGGGACGATGGCGATGCCGCGCCGGGCAATCGCATCGGCACTGGCGCTGTGGATGGCTTCGCCACGAAAGCGCACCACGCCGCCGGTCGGGCGATTCAATCCGAGGATGGTGCGCAGCGTGGTGGTCTTGCCCATGCCATTGCGGCCCAGCAGGGTCACCACTTCGCCTTCCCTGACCTGCATGTCGATCCCGAACAGCACCTGGCTCGCGCCATAGCCGCCGGTCAGTCCTTCCACTTCCAGCAAAGCACTCATTGCGTTTCCTCCTCGCCCAGGTAGGCCAGCTTGACCTCGGCATTGGCGCGGATCTCCTCCACGCTGCCGGTGGCCAGCACCGCCCCCTGCACCAGCACCGTCATGCGGTCGGCCAGGGCGAAGACAGCCTCCATGTCATGTTCCACCAGCACCACCGTCAGCTCCTCTTTGAGCGACTGGATTAGCGCGATCATGTCGCCGGATTCCTCATGCCCCATGCCGGCCATCGGTTCATCCATCAACAGCACACGCGGACCACAGGCGATGGCCAGGCCCACATCCAGCCGGCGCCGCGCACCATGTGAAAGCTGCGACGACAACTGATGCACGGCCTTCTCCAATCCGACCCGGCGCGCCACCGTCATGGCCGCTTCGCGGGCGGCGCGATCAGTCGCGCTGGCATGGAAGAAGCCATAGCTGCGATGCTGCCCGCGCTGCACGGCCACCTGCAGGTTCTCCAGCACGCTCAGTTCATCGAAGACGCTGGTGATCTGGAACGAACGCACCAGCCCGGCCGCCACCCGCGCCTGTTCCGCGTGGCCATGCATGGGCTGACCGAACAGATGGACCTCGCCGGCATCGGCTGCCAGCGCGCCGGAGAGCAAGGACAGCAAGGTCGTCTTGCCCGCGCCATTGGGACCAATGATGGCGTGCACGTGGCCCGCTGCAATCTCCAGGTCGACATCGCGCGTGGCCGCCAGGCCGCCGTAGTTTTTCTTCAGGCCCTTGACCGAGAGGGCCACCGCTGCCTGTTCACGCCCCATGCTGCTCTCCCTGCTTGAGTGTCTTGCCGATGGTGGCCAGCGAGCTCACGCCGCGCGGTGCCACCATGACCACCAGCAAGAGGATCAGGCCGACATAGATCTGCCAGTATTCGAAATGGGTCGACAGCACTTCCTCCAGCAACAGGAAGGCTGCTGCACCGAGCAGGCCGCCGTAAAAATAGCCGACCCCGCCCAGCGCGACCATCACCAGCAGGATGCCGGACTGCGACCAGTGCAGCAGCTTGGGGCTGGCAAAGAGATTGCTCATGCCGATGAGGCTGCCGGCCAGTCCCGCGATGACGGCGGCGATCACGAAGGCCGCCAGCTTGTAGCGCAGCGCCGGATAGCCGATGGCCTGGGCGCGCCGCTCGTTCTGCCGGATCGCATTCAAGGCCAGCCCGAAGCGCGAAGCCAGGAGCCGCTGCAGCAACACGAAGCTGGCCGCCAGCCAGGCCAGCACGACCCAGTAGAAGGCGTTGTCGCCGCTCATGTCGAGACCGAAGCCCAGCAGCGGACGCGCCGTCACCTGCAGGCCATCGTCGCCGCCGTAATACCGGAAGCCGACGAAGAAGTAGTAGAACAATTGCGCCAGCGCCATGGTGATCATGATGAAATACACCGCCCGCGTGCGCAGGGCAATCACCCCGATCACCAGGCCGACCAGGCCCGTCACCAGCGCAGCCAGCAGCCAGATCAGCCAGGCGCTGGTCACGCCATGGAAACTGGCGATGGCCGTGACATACGCACCCAGCCCGAAGAACACCGCATGACCAAAACTGACCATGCCGCCGTAACCAAGAATGAAATTGAGGCTGGCCGCCACCATCGCAAAGATCAGGATGCGGGTGACCACGCCGATGTAGTACTCCATCCCGCTGGCCTGCGCCAGCAGCGGCAGCAGCACCGCCAGGACGAGCAGCAGGGGAACGAACAGACGTTGCATGGGATTCCTCAGGTACGGGCAGGGAACAGACCGCTGGGGCGCCAGAACAGCACCGCGATCATCACGAGGTAGATCATCATCGAGCCCAGCGCCGGACCGACCGAGGCGGCCGCATCGGCACTGAGGAAGAGCGCGAAGAGCTGCGGCAGCAAACTGCGCCCCAGCGTATCGACCACGCCCACGATGAGCGCGCCGATGGCCGCGCCCGGCACCGAACCAATGCCGCCGATGACCACCACCACGAAGGCCAGGATCAGCACGTCATCGCCCATGCCGGCCTGCACTGCCACCAACGGGCCCAGCATGATGCCGGCCAGCGCCGCCAGCAGCAGACCGAAGCTGAACACCAGCCGGAACAGCAGGCGGATGTTGATGCCCATGGCCGTGACCATCTCCAGGTTGTTGGCCCCGGCGCGCACCCACATGCCGATGCGCGTGCGGTTGATGAGCAAGTACAGCGCCACGGCCACCGCCACGCCCACCGCCATGACCAGCAGCCGATAGCTGGAATACGGCAGCCCGAAGAGATTGACCGGCCCGGCAAAGGCCGGCGGCATGTTCAGCGGCAGCGGCTGCGGCCCCCAGATCATGCGCACGCCATCGTTGAAGATCAGGATGAAGGCGAAGGTGGCCAGCACATGCACCATGTGGTCCTTCTTGTAGAGCCGCCGGAACACCAGCCACTCCAGCAGGAAGCCCAGCGCTGCCGTGGCCGGCAGGGCCACCAGCAGGCCCAGCCAGAAGGAACCGCTGGCCCCGGCCACCACCGCCGCCACGTAGGCGCCGATCATGAAGAAGCTGCCGTGCGCCAGGTTCACGAAGTTCATCACGCCAAAGATCAGCGTCAATCCCGAGGCGATCAGGAACAGCATGACGCCGAACTGCAGGCTGTTGAGCACCTGCTCGAAGATCAGATTACCCAAGGTGCACCGTCCTCAAGGCATCTTGCATTGACCGACGTAGGCGTCGACGTGATCGGGCAGCAGCGTCTGGGTCATGTTGTTGACGTACTTGCCGTCCGCGCCCTTGGTCACCACCCGCGCATACTGATTCTGGATCGGGAAGTGATTGGCCGCAAACTTGAAGCCCCCGCGCACCGACTTGAAGTTGGCCGCCTTGATGGCCGCAATGAGGGCTTCGCGATTCTCGACCTTGCCGCCGATGGTTTTGACGGCGCTGTCGATGAGCATGGCTGCGTCATACGCCTGGGAAGCGAACATCGAAGGCTGATGGCCGTATTCCTTGACGTAGGCCGCCACGAAGGCGCGGTTCTGTTCATTGGGCAGGTCGGCCGACCACTGGCCGGTGTTGGCCACGCCGGCGATCAGGTCGCCGTTGGAGAGCATCTGCTGGTCCGCATCATAGGCGGGCATCACGCGCACGATCTTGGGGTCCATGCCAGCAGCCGCGTATTGCTTGACGAAGTTCACGCCCATGCCGCCCGGCAGGAAGAAATACAGGGCATCGATATTGGCCGCACGCAACTGCGCGATCTCAGTCGCAAAATCGAGCTGGCCCAGCTTGGGGAAGAGTTCGACCGCAGGGTCTTTCTTCAAGAAACGCTTGAAGCCGGCCGAGGCATCCTTGCCCGCCGGATAGTTGGGGGCGATGATGGCCACGCGCTGGTAGCCCTTGTCGGCCATCAGCTTGCCGGCCGCTTCATGGGTGGCGTCGTTCTGGTAGCTGGCGCTGAAGAAATAGGGATTGCAGCCCGCACCGGCCAGTTGCGCCGGACCGGCATTGGCGCTGACCACCACGGTCTTGCTGGCGAAGGCGGCCGGGGCCACGGCCAGCAGGATGTTGGAATAGACGAAGCCGCTCAGGATATCGACCTTCTCGCGCTTGATGAGGCGGTCCGCGCCCTGTTTGGCGGCATCGGGGCTGAACTGGTCGTCGACCACGATGACTTCGGCGGGCACGCCGCCGAGCTTGTTGCCCAGCATCTTCATGGCCAGCATGAAGCCTTCGCGCTCATCCACGCCGGGCGCACTGGCCGGGCCGCTCAGGGTGGTCAGGAAGCCCACCTTCACCACATCGGCCGCCTGCGCGGACAGGCTTGCGCCCGCCGCCATCGCCATCATTACCGCACCTGCCACTTTAGTGAGTCGATTCATGCCTGGATTCCCCTCTAGATTCTTTGGTTTGAATTCGGTGTGACGCTGGAAACGCAGCGGCGCGTGAAATCTGGATTTCACCGCCCGTGCGACCTGGAAAAACTATTTCCGCAGGTCGGCTTTCGAGACGAAGGCATCCGCAAAGAAAGCCGTCCCCGGCAGGCCGCAGGACGCCGTGAAATCGTGCCGCGCTGACTCTACCACGACCGGCGCGCCACAGGCATAGACCTGGTACGACTGCATCGCCGGCACATCCTGCATCACGGCCTGGTGGACGAATCCGGTGCGTCCGGTCCAGCCGCTGGCGGCGTCGGCCTCCGAGAGCACCGGCACGTATTCGAACCAGGGCAGGCTGGCCGCCCAGTCGCGGCACAGTGCATCGAGATACAGGTCGGCGGCGCGACGGCCACCCCAGTACAGGCGCATCGCACGCGTGCTGCCGGTGGCGATGGCCTCTTCCACCAGTGCCTTGACCGGAGCAAATCCTGTGCCACTGGCCAGCAGGATCACCGGTTCGCTGCCCTCGCGCATGAAGAAGCTCCCGGCAGGTCCCTCCAGCTCGAACTGCTGCCCCCGCTGCATGCCGTTGAAGAGGCGGTCCGTAAACAGTCCGCCGGGCAAGTGGCGCACGTGCAGCTCCAGCAGATCGCTGCCGTCCCTGGCATAGGTCGCCATGGAATAACTGCGGCGCTGGCCGTCTTCCAGCAGCAGGTCGATATACTGGCCGGCGCGATAGGACAGCGGCGCTGCACAGCGCAGGCGCAGGATGGCCACATCCGGGGCTGCGCGTGTGATGTTTTCCAGCGTGGCCTGCACTGGCTGCAATGCCGGTTCGGCGCTGGCGCTGGCGATGGCGGCTGCGTCGCCCTCCCCGCCCACGCCAATCTCGACCCGGCCAGCAACCACGCGCACCGGGAAGCTGCGCACCGCCTCGGTCACCGGCGCACAGCGCGGTGCACCGCTGCGTATGTCGAACAGCCCCTGGTGCAGCGGGCACTCGACGCAGCCATCTTCCACATAGCCATCGGAGAGCTTGGCATTGCCGTGGGTGCACAGGTCCTTGAGCGCAAAGATCTCCTCGCCCAGGCGAAACACCGCTACCGCCTGGCTGCCCGCGCGGGCAGCCGCCACTTCGCCTTCGGCGAAATCATCGGCATGGCCGACATCGAACCACTCGCTCATGGCCGCCTCAGATCGGGGTGGCCAACAGGGTCGCCACCCGCAGCGTGTCGTAGATCACGCGGCGGCGGGCATAGCGCCAGCCGGCCTCGGTCTTGACCACGCGGTCCTCATAGCGGCCGGCCTGGTAGACGAAGGACTCGCCGTTCTGCAAGGTCTGCACCACCACGTAGCTCGACTGCGCATCCACCGAGCCGTCAGCGTTCTGCGAGAACACCAGCCCGGAAGTCATGTGGCGATAGGTGTGCGCCTCGTAGATGTTGGCGTGGCGCAGCGAGAGCACGCGATCCTGCAGCATCTTCTTGCTGTCGCAATAGATGATGCCGATGGGCAGGCCGGCATCGGCGTTCTCGCGCGGCACGATTTCATACAGGCAGTCGTCGGTGAAAAACTCCGGCCACTGTTCCAGGCGGTCGTTGTCGAGCGCATGCACGTAGCGCTCCTGCAGTTGGTGCAGCTCGAACCACAAGCTCATCTGTTCCATGTTTTGCATCTGCTTTGCCTCGCTCATGCCTTCTCGATGGACGGGAAGCCCATCAGTTTCTGGTAGCCCATCCAGAATTTGCGGATCAGGCTTTCGGTAATCAAAGTGTCTTCCTGGTCGGGGTTGTCGCGCGCCATGTCGATCACCGAGCAGTGGTCCGGGTCACGGGCGGTGCCACGCTGTACCAGTTCGGTGGCCTCGGTGTCTTCCATCGAGATGTAGCCGGCCGGCCCCACCAGGTTGGCCTGCTTGATGCGCAGCGCGCGCAGCTCGGGGGTGTCGTCCTCGTAGCCGAAGAAGTGGAAGACCAGTTCGAAATTGCTCGGTCCCTTGGGCAGCAACTGGCGCGCCACCAGGGTGTTATGGATCTGCTGCACCACCAGCTGCGGGAAGATGGGCTGGATGTGGTTGGTGGTCAGTTCCTCGAATTCCTTGATCTGGCCCAGCACCGACGGATCCTGCAGCGAGAAGCCCTCATCGAAGGAACGGATTTCCTGCTGCTTGTAGGCGTCCGCCGTCTCCACTTCATTCTTGGTGGCGGTGATGATGCTGTGCAGGCCATGGTGCTTGTCGGCCAGCGAGCGCGCCTTCATGCCCACGCGGAAGATGTTGAAGGTGGTGTGGAACAGGTGCAGCAGGCTGGCGTGATACGGGTCCTTGACGTTTTCCAGGTAGAGCTTCCAGTTCGACTTGGAATACTGGCGCGTGCAGCCGAGGTAGACGATGGGCTTGTGGAAGATGCGGTCGATCCACGGGCGCATCTCGGCGCCGATGTAGTCCGGCAGCGATTCGACGGTCTCGCTGAAGGTGGCAAAGACCAGGCCCTTGTAGCTGTCCACGCGCAACTGGCGCAGGCCGTGGCACTTGGGATCGAAGTCCTTGGCCATGCCGGTGGCGCCCTTCTGGCCGCGGCGGAACGGTACGCCCAGCAGGTTGCCGCGCGCATCGAAACTCCACTGGTGATAAGCACAGCTGTGCGAACTGGCATTGCCGCGCGGCGTGCGGCAGACGATGGCGCCACGGTGCGAGCACTTGTTGACCCAGGCCGCCAGGGTGCCATCTTCGGTGCGGGTGACCACCACCGGGGTGTCGCCGACGAAGGTGCTTTTGTAATCGCCGTTATTGGGAATCTCGGCTTCCAGGGCCAGGAAGCTCCAGGTTTCGCCACGGTAGATGCGTTCCTGCTCCAGGTCATAGACCTCTTTGGAACTGAATACCTTGTAGGGCGTGCGCGCACCATCGGTGCGGGGGAATTGCACCAGCGGTGCATAGCCTTGCTGTTCGAGTTCGGTGGATGTGCTCATGCGACGGTCCTCATCGTTGGATGCCAGGCGGGGCCTGGACGATGAGCCATCTTAGGCAGACTGCGCAAGGACGAATATCCGCCATTTGCATAGTTGCGGGGCAGTCTTGTCCGTTTTTTGCATACCTTTCACGTTATACCCAAAAGGTATGCAGCATGCCCGAATCGGTCTTGGACACCCGGGCGGCTTTGTTCCTATCATCCATCCCAAGTCAGACATTGTCAGTTTTCGCCCTCTTCTTTTCTACGGACTGCATCTTGAATTCCACCCTGCCCGCCACCTCCATCGAAACCGTCGAGGTCCTGCTGCTGGACGTTCCCACCATCCGCCCGCACCGCCTGTCGATGACCACCATGCACCGCCAGACCCTGGTGCTGGTGCGCATCACCGGCAACGATGGCGTGGCCGGCTGGGGCGAGGCCACCACCATCGGTGGCCTGGCCTATGGCGAAGAAAGTCCGGAAAGCATCAAGGTCAACATCGACACCTACATCACGCCGCTGCTGCTGGGCGCCGATGCCAACCAGGTTGCCGCCCGCATGCATCACATTGCCGAGCACGTACAGGGCAACCGCTTCGCCAAATGCGCCATCGAGACCGCGCTGTCGGATGCGCTGGCGCGCCGCCTGGGCGTGCCCCTGTCCACGCTCTTCGGTGGCCGGGTACGCGAGAGCCTGTCGATTGCCTGGACCCTGGCCAGCGGCGACACGGCGCGCGACATCGAGGAAGCCGAGAAGATGCTGGCCCAGCGCCGCCACAACATCTTCAAGCTCAAGATCGGCGCACGCACCGTAGAGCAGGATTGCGCCCACGTGGCCGCCATCAAGCGCGCCCTCGGCGAGCGCGGCAGCGTGCGGGTGGATGTGAACCAGGCCTGGACCGAAACCGAAGCCATGCTGGGCATGCGGCTGCTGGCCGATGCCGGCGTGGACCTGGTGGAGCAGCCCATCGCCGCCACCCATCACGATGGCCTGGGCCGCCTGCGCCAGAAGAATCGCATCGCCATCATGGCTGATGAAAGCCTGCATGGCCCGCAGGATGCCTATCAACTGGCCCGCGTGGGAGCTGCCGATGTGTTCGCCGTGAAGATCAACCAATCCGGCGGACTGGCAGGTGCGCAACAAGTCGCGGCCATCGCCGCTGCCGCCCAGGTCGAACTGTATGGCGGCACCATGCTGGAAGGCGCCATCGGCACCATGGCCTCGGCCCAGTTGTTTGCCACCTTCGGCACCCTGGCCTGGGGCACCGAACTGTTCGGCCCGCTGCTGCTGACCGAAGAAATCCTGGCCACGCCGCTGCGTTACCGCGACTTCGCCCTGGAACTGCCGACCGGCCCCGGCCTGGGCATTACCCTGGACGAAGATCGCGTCAACGCACTGCGCCGCGACCGCAAGACCCCGCTGGTCTCCGTAGCCTGAACCATCGGCCCGGACCGACCGCACCCACCCCCACACATATCCAACCAGAGACAGGAGAGACAACGTGGACAAGAAAGCCATCGACGCCGTACTGCAAAAAATCGAAAGCACCGAACTCGCGGAGGGCAACCAGCGTGTCAAGACCGTCGTCAACCGCCTCGTGCGCGACATGTTTTATACGATTGAAGAGCTGGATGTGCAGCCGGAAGAATTTTGGGCTGCCGTGGATTATCTGACCTCGGCCGGCAAGTCGGGCGAGTTCGGCCTGATCGCCGCCGGCCTGGGCTTCGAGCACTTCCTCGACCTGCGCATGGATGAAGCCGAAGCGCGCCGTGGCGTGCAGGGCGGCACCCCGCGCACCATCGAAGGACCGCTGTACGTCTCGGGTGCGCCCGAGCAGAAGGGCTTTGCGCGCATGGACAAGGACCCCCAGCCGGGCGACACCCTCTTCATGCAAGGCCAGGTCTTCGACGAACACGGCAAGCCGCTGGCCAATGCGCTGGTGGAAGTCTGGCACGCCAATCACCTGGGCCGCTATTCCTTCTTCGATCCGGACCAGAGCCCGTTCAACCTGCGCTGCTCCATCCGTACCGACGAGCAAGGCCGCTATCGCTTCCGCAGCCGCGTGCCGGTCGGCTACAGCGTGCCGCCGGGTGGCGCCACCGACCGCCTGCTCAACAAGCTGGGCCGTCATGGCAGCCGTCCTGCGCACATCCACTTCTTCGTCACCGTGCCGGGCTATCGCAAGCTGACCACGCAGATCAACATCGCCGGTGATCCGTACCTGTGGGATGACTTCGCCTTCGCTACCCGCGAAGGCCTGGTGCCGGAACTGAAGCACGTCACCGATCCGGCCGAGATCCGCAAGCACGAAGTCGATGCACCCTTCTATGCCATCGAGTTCAACTTCAACCTGCTGCCGGAACAGAACGACCTGCCCAAGGCCGACATCAATCGTCCGCGTCTGGCCGCGTGATATTGCGCTGACCTGAACGACCACGGGCCATGCGATTGCATGGCCCGTGTGCATTGCACCTGGCGCATGGAAGATCTGCGATCAGGCGTATTGCTCGGCATGCATGCGTGCAATCGAGGCTGCGGTGGCCCGCAATGTTTGCAGCAGCAGCGAGCGGTCATTGGCGCGGAAATTCATGATCACCGGCGAATGCACGCCCTTGTTCGACAGCGGCCGGTACACCACATCCGAACGGTGCAGCCCCTGCACCGAACGCGGCACCAGGGTCACGCCCACGCCGGCGGCGACCAGTCCGATGGCGGTCTGCATCTCGTTGGCTTCCTTGACGATGGCCGGCCGCAGGGCGCGGCTGGAAAAGATGTCCAGCACCTGGTCCGCATAGCTGGGACGGGGCTTGGCCGGATAGAGAATGAAACGTTCCTCGGCCAGCTGCGCCAGCGTCACCTTGCTGCGCGCCAGCAGCGCATGGCCCAGCGGGAACACCGCCACCAGCGGCTCTTCCACGATGGTCTCGCAGATGATGTCGGGGTCGCTGATGGGCAGGCGTCCGAAGCCGACGTCGATGCGGCCGGACTTGAGCGCCTCGATCTGTTCCATGGTCACGATCTCGGAAAATCCGATTTCGATTTCCGGCATGTCGGTGCGAAAACGCTTGATCATCTCCGGCAGCAAACCATACAGCGCCGAGGGCACGAAACCGATGTTGAACCAGTGCTGCTGTCCACGGGCGATGACGCGCGTTCCTTCCTCGATCTGTTCCAGCCGGGACAATATCTGCAAGGTCTGTTCGTAGAAAAACTTGCCCGCCATGGTGAGCGCAATCGGACGCGAGGCGCGGTCGATCAGCTCGGCCCCGAGCATTTCCTCGAGCTGGCGGATCTGCCGGCTCAGGGGCGGCTGGGCGATGTGCAGCAATTCGGCCGCACGGCTGAAACTGAGCGTGCTGGCGACGGCATTGAAATACTTGAGATGACGCAGTTCCACTATACCTCCGAGGCATACCATGATGCTGATTTGATATTGTACGTTCATCGGCCGAGCGCATAGAATCGACGATCAGCCGGCCGCAGAGCCGTGCCCCAGAGCAACGAGGCCCGCGTCCACGACAGCAGGGCCCGTCCAGAAGACCCTAGAGGAGACCGACATGTACCCACCCGCCCGCACAGGCCTGCCCTGGCCCGCCCACGTCCGACGATGCCCGATGGCGGGCATGAAACTTGCAACTTCGCGCTAGCAAACGCCGCATGCACTGGCTGAGGGAAAGCAGCCAGCGCACAGCTCGTTTGCATCGTCCATGAAGGTGCAGGGCAGACCGGCAGCGCCGCCGTCTGCACGCAGCAGCACCCCTACCCGGTCTCACCGTCCTTCCGCCACCGGCCCCGTGCGGAGGGACAGCGTTAAGAGGTTAACATGCTCAACACTGTCCATGCGCTCAGTCTGGAGCCCTTGTATCGCCGCCGCGTTTTCCAGTCCACCCGCAAGGTCGACTGCCACGCGCAGGTCGCCAACGAACTCTCGGAACATGACCTGTTCTGGAAGGGTGACGATGTCGATACCGTGCTCTTCAAGGCAGCGATCCAGCAGTTGCAGATCTTCATGCTCAAGTATGGCGCCGAGGTGGTCGTGCGTCCGCGCCTGTTCAACGGTTTCGCGCTGGTCCACATGACGCTCTCGGGCAGCGCCGAGATCGAGTCCGATGGCCGCAAGGTGTGCATCCCGCAAGGCCACACCGCATTGATCGCACCAAAACGCAATCTGCGCCTGTGGTGGCAGGCCGGTTCCGAGCAACTGATCCTGAAGGTGCCGCTGGCCCTGTTCGACGAATTGCGCGCGGTCGGCCAGCGCGGGCCGATGGATGTGCCCTCGGTGTTCCTGCTGCCGCAGCAGGCCGCGCCTTATTGGGACTTGCTGATCCAGTCGCTGCTGCGCGTGCTGGCCCTGCCCGGCCAGGGCGCAGGCCAGGGTGAATGGGTGCAGCACTTCGAACGCAGCGCTGCGCAATTCCTGCTCTCGCAACTGACGTCCACGGTGGAGCCCGTGCATGCCTCCAGCAGCGGTCAACGTGCGGCCAGCGAATCGGCCGACAGCCTGGTCGGCGCCGGCAAGCTGCAGCGCCTGGACATGCTGGAGCGCTACATCCGCAGCCGCCTGTGCGCGCCGCTGGCGCTGGCCGACCTGGCTGGTGCGGCCGGCGTGAGCGTGCGCGCGCTCAATGCGCTGTGCCATCAGCAATATGGCGTGGCCCCGATGGACCTGCTGCGCAACATCCGGCTCGATGCCGTGCGCGAACGCCTGCTCACGCATCCCGGTGCCAACATCACCGATACCGCCTTCGAGTTCGGTTTCGGGCATCTGGGACGGTTCTCGGCTTACTACCGCGAACGGTTTGGCGAATTGCCCAAGCAGACGCGCAGCGTCACGCGCTGATTTTTTCGACCGCCGGACTACGTACCGGCCCTCTCGACAATGGCATCGGCACGGTGCCATTTTTTTCGTCCCTGCACCACGCGGCGGCATTGTCCATCGTTCTTGCACCAGCGCGCAGCAAGGCTCACACCGCACGCCTCCCCTGTGAAAAAAACGGATAAGCCTGCGGCTGCATGATGCAAGCGGCGGATATTTTTCGGTCCCTTCCTTCACTAAGATCGCCGCAGCAAGCACTGGCATGCGCGTGTCCACGCACGCGGCCTGTCGAGAAGTTCATCCGTGCTTGTTACCACCGCGCTTCAGGACCTGCGTCCCGGCCAATCCGGTGTGCGCGGCCCTGAAGACTCAATCATCAGCAAATGGGGAAGAACATGAAGAAATGGGTCGCAAGCGCCATGGCGCTCACGGCAATGGCTTGTACGCAGCAGGCGCTGGCGCAGAGCCAGGTCAGCGTCTACGGGATCATCGATACCGGCGTGGTCTATACCAACCACGCCAATGCAGCCGGCAACTCGGTGCTGAAAATGCCGAGCCTGACATCGTCGTTTCCGTCGCGTCTGGGCTTCAAGGGGACCGAAGACCTGGGCGGCGGATTGCAGGCCATGTTCGTGCTGGAGTCCGGTTTTTCGGTGGACACCGGCGCCATGGGCCAGGGCAATCGTCTCTTCGGCCGCCAGTCTTATGTCGGCCTCAAAGATAGCTGGGGCAGCCTGATGCTGGGACGCCAGGTCAACATGACTTACCTGGTCACGGCCAAGTCGGATGTGATGGGACCCAACCTTTTCTCCATCAGCAGCATCGATGCCTACATTCCCAATGCACGCAGCGACAACGCCATCGGCTACCTTGGCAGCTTCAGCGGTTTCACGCTGGGCGCCACCTACAGCTTCGGGCGCGACACCTCCACGGCCGGCGGTGCCAGTGCCACCGGCTGCCCGGGCGAAGTGGCGGGCAATGCCAAGGCCTGCCGCCAGGTGACCGGCATGCTGGCCTATGACAGCAGCCGCTTTGGTGTCTCGGGTTCCTACGACATCCTCTACGGCAACGCCGGTGCAGCCAATGGCCTCACCAGCAGCGACAACCACGACCAGCGTGTCACGCTCAACGGCTACGTCATGCTGGGCAACAGCAAGATCGGCGGTGGCGGGATCGACCGCAAGACGCGCGCGGCCACCGGCAATACCGATTCCGACCTTTACTACCTCGGTTTCTCCACGCCCCTGTCAGCCGCGCTGGTCCTGGATGCGCAGGTGGCCCGCCTGAACATCAAGGGGTCGGCCAATACCTCCACCTTGTCGGTGGCGCGCCTGACCTACAACCTCTCCAAACGCACGGCGCTGCATACCTCGCTGGGCTACATGAAAAACGCGGGCCGGGCCGCCATCCCGCTGGATGTGGGTGGCACCGTCGGTGCCGGCATGAATCAGCTGGGGGTGATGACGGGGGTGCGGCACACCTTCTGAATCGGCTGAGGCCGGCGCGGTCCCGGTGCGCGAGCACGGGGCCGCGACAACCTGTTGTCGCTCAGCTGGCAGAGTCCATGGCGTGCATCCATTGCCTGCAGGCTGCCAGTGCGGTGCTCTCACCGGCCGTGATGGCGTGCTGGAGTTCGACGCTGCGCGCGGCCAGGTCATCGCGCCCCATGGCTTGCAGACCGCCCTGCAGGCGATGCAGGATGCGCAGCACGCGCGCATGCTCACCGCGCTCAATGGCCTGCTGCAGCTTGTCCTTTTCCACCGGCCAGCTCTGCCGGAATGCTTCCCGCAACACACGTTCAAACGGATCGACCGGCGCCACCTGCACCGAGGGCGCTGGCGTGGTGCGTACCAGGCGCACCAGGATCTCCTGCATCTGCTGCAGTGAGGCCGGCTTGGTCAGCAGGGCATCGAAGAGCGCCTGCGGCAGTTGCGCCAGACTGCCCGGACCGGCCGCGGTAGTGGCGATGATGCGGGCGTGCGGCTGCTGCTCCCGCACGCGCGTGGCCAGCGCCACGCCATCCAGACCGGGCATGCCCAGGTCGGTGATGAGCACATCGGCCGGGCGCGCCTGCCATTGCGCGAGCGCGTCCAGACCATCGCGGGCCAGCCGCGGAGAGGTGCAGCCCAGCGCCTGCAATTGCTGCTGCATCAAGGTCAGGTTCACATGGTCATCCTCGGCTACCAGCACGTCGAGCCCGGCGGCCACACTCACGAGCTCTGCCGCCGCTTGCGGTTCCACAAGGGCAGGCCGGCTGCCCAGCGCGCGCAGCCAGTCGTGCCGGTCGAAGGCGCTGACCTGCTGCCAGCCAGGCGCAAGGCTGGCGCGAATGACCACCTCAGGGCAGATCAGCACGGCTGGCACGGCTTGGTTTTCTGCGCAGGCGATGAAATCATGCACGCAATCCGGTGCGACCAGATGGATTGCGGCGGCAGACGCGCTGGCACTGTCAATCCGCGCTGCGCCCCACACGGCGAGATAGTCGCAGAGCGTGGCCGCCATGTCCGCATCGTGGCAATGCAGTACCACGGTCTTGCCCGCCAAGGGACGCGGCAGCGGCAGCGCACCGCCACCCTCGGCCAGCGGCAGCGTGAGCTCCGCACCAAAGATGCTGCCCCGGCCCGGCTCGCTGTCGAGGGTGATATCGCCTCCCATCAGTTCGGCCAGGCGCCGGCACAGTGCCAGGCCGAGACCGGTGCCGCCGAAGCGCTGGCTGATGCTGTCGTCGGCCTGTTGCAGCGCTTTGAAGATGCGTTGCCGCGCACTGGGCGAGACCCCGATGCCGGTATCGCTGACCTCGAAACGCACCGCCATGCGAGAAGGCTCACAATGCAGGAGCCGCACCGACAAGCCGATGCGCCCCTGCGCCGTGAACTTGACGGCATTGCCGACCAGGTTGTGCAGGATCTGCATCAGCCGCCGCGGATCACCGAGCAGCGGCGCTTCCAGCGCCACGGCGGGCAGGCAGGAGAAGGCCAGTCCCTTGTCCAGCGCCAGCGGTGCGAACAGCTGCGCGCACTCTTCCAGCAAGTCGTTGAGCTGCAGCGTTTCCGAGGCCAGCGTGATGGATTGCGATTCGATCTTGGTGATGTCGAGGATGTCGTTGACCAGCCCCATGAGCATGTCGAAGGCACGGCGAATCAGCTCGATGCGTTGCCGCTGCGGCAACGGCAGGTCTTCCCGCGCCAGCAGCTCCATATGCCCGATGGCCCCATGCAGGGGCGTGCGGATCTCGTGGCTGACCTGGGCCAGGAACATGGACTTGGCCTGGTTGGCGCGGTCGGCCATGCTCTTGGCTTCGCGCATGAGGGCTTCGTGCGCCTTCTGCATGTTGAGATCGATCATGCCCAGCAGCAGCACGTCCTGGCCCGAGAAGCGCGTGCGCGACCAGACCGCGCCCAGATGGCTGATGCCGCCATCGCGCAGCGGCAGTTCGGCTTCGATCATGGCCTGGCGCAGATTGTCGCCGACCCGCACCGCAGTGAGTATCTGCGCATAGAAAGCCGCGCTGGGCAGCGCCGACTGCTCCAGCATGCGCGAGGCCACCGCGTTGCGCAGCACCACCTCGCCGGAGCCGGGCGCATAGACGGCAATGCCCACGGGCAGGGTATCGATGATGGTCTGGCTGAACTGGCGGCTCTCCACCATGGCCAGTGCCTTCTTCTGCAGCGGTCCGATCACGCAGCGGTCGAAATAGAGGGTGGCGACCCAGACGAAGAGCAGCGCAAACAATCCCCACACGGCGCCCGTGGTGAAGTTGCCCTGCAAGCCGGCCAGCACGTCGCGCCAGGTGAAGGTGAGCACCACCACCCACTCCGGTCCCTCGATGGTCTGGGCAATGAAGAAGCTGCCATCGTCGTGGAAATGGCCGACGTGATCATGCGGATCGGTAGCATGCCGCACATGCTCCTCGATGTGGCGCATCAGCTGCGCATTGACGTGCGGATCGGGCGCGCTCAGCAAGCGTGTGCTGCCCTGCCCTTCAAACACCATCAGGCCGGGCATCTCTTCGTTCTTCATGAAGAACTGGCGGAACTGGCTGGCCGGCACCGAGAACACTGCCGTTGCCTGATCGCCTTTGTCCAGCGCAATGCGCACGGCCAGCCGGGTCACGGCCGAGCGCTGCAGGGGCGCGCTCAGGGCCGGACTCATCCACAGCACGCGCTGCCCGGTGCTGCCCTGGGCGCGCGCGGCCCGTTCGCGTTCGGCGGCGAAGGCGGCATCGACGGGTGCGCTGATGGCTCTGATGGTGGGCGAGATGCCGGACCCGCGTACCTCTTGCTCTTCTGCGCCGGACAGCGGTGGCGAGATCGCCAGGAAGCCGGCGTCGGCGGTATAGATGAAGCCGTCCAGCGTGACCCCGGGCTCGGCCGGATTGAACATCGGCAAGGCCGAGGCCTGCCGCAGCAGGAGCAGCAGGGTGGCCAGGCGCAGGCGGTCGGCAGCGGTGTCACCGCGTATCACGAGGGAAAAGGGCACCACCGTCAGACTCTCGGGACTGCGGGTGATCTCGCCAGGATCGACGCGCTCGCTGTAGGTGTCGAGCACCATCAGTTCCTTCTTGTAGAGATGCTGCAGACGGCCATACATCTCGGCGAACTGGACCACGCGCGCGGTGAGGCGATCGACCTCGGACTTGATCTGCTCGCGCTTGCTGGTGAAGCTGCCGATCTGCCGTTCACGGAATTGCGTGAAGGCGCTGTAGCCCAGAAACATCACGGCGCAGACGATGGCCACCGACAACAGCGTGGCACAGCCATACAGGAGCCGGCGATAGTAGCGCTCCGAGAGGGCAAGGATCTGGCGCGGCATCGCGGCTCTCAGTGGCCCAGGCTCTGGAAGATCCGGCTCAGTTCGACGTCATTGCTCACGCCCAGCTTTTTCATGGCCGCCACCTTCTGGTTGCTGATGGTCTTGGGACTGCGGTTGAGGCGCTCGGCGATGTCGCTGATGGACATGCCCTGGCAGATCATGCGCGCCACCACCAGCTCGCGCTCGGACAACTGGGCCAGCCCGGTCTGGCGTGCGTTGACATTGAAGAGGCTGCCCAGCAAGGCCGACGACAGCGACTGTGGCAGATAGACCTGGCCGTGGTGGACGCTGCAGACGGCTTGCGGCAGGTTCACGAAATCACTGCGGTTCTTGCCGATGAAACCGGCCGCCCCCAGCTCCAGTGCGCTGGAAACGATCTGCGGCTGGGCATGGGCGCTGAGGAAGATCACCTTCATCGCCGGATGCTGGCGGCGCAGGCGCTTGAGCAGGTCCAGGCCGTCGGCCTGGGGGTCATCATCAAAGGCATAGTCGCACAGCAGCACGTCCACCGGATCGCGCTCGAGGCAGCTCATCAGTTGCGTGATGCTCTCGGCCGAGAAGACCAGTGCCAGGTCGGCACACGTGGCCAGGATGGCTTCGATGCCCCGCAAGACGACCGGATAATCATCGGCAATTCCAACCCGTATCAATGTCCCCTTAGTGGCCATGTAGGCATTCCCTTTCCTGCGCTGGTTCGGTGGTGGCCGCCCTGCCCCGGCGGCGCTGCATCTGCCGGAAGAACTCCGGCATCGCCAGTGGCCTGGCGAAATAATATCCCTGGAAGCGCCGCACCCCCATCCGGCGCAGACGTTGCCACTGCCCCCGGGTCTCGATGCCTTCGGCGGTGACGGTCGCATCGAACTCGGCGGCCAGGCTGACGATGGTTTCGATGAGGCGACTGTACAGGGAATTGCCCTGCATGGCAGCAACAAATGAGCGGTCAAGCTTGAGGCAGCTGACGCGGCCACAGGCCAGCTGGTGCAGGCGCGCGTCGCCGATGCCGAAATCGTCCAGGGCGATGGCGATATCGGCCCGCTCGCACTGGGCGAACAGGCGGCGGCAGCGCTCCGGCCCGAGGTCGGCACCGCGCTCGGGCATCTCGATCATCAGCTGCAACTGGGGCCACGGCAGGCGGCGCAGCAGGGCCTGGCACTGGGCCACCAGCGTCTCGCCCGCCAATTGCTCGCCACAGGCATTGAAGGACAGCACGAAGGGCTGGCGCAGGCAGGCAGGTGCGCTGCCCCACGCCGTGCGTACCTGCTGCAGCATCTGGCGCGTGGTGGCGGCCAGCAGGCCCTCCTCGGACAATCGCTCCAGGAAAACCGCCGGTGCCAGCACACCGGCGTGCGGATGCTGCCAGCGCATCAGGATCTCGGCTCCCTGCCAGTCGCCGTCGGCCCCGACGATGGGCTGCAGGAAGGGCTGGAACTGGCGCCGCCGCAAGGCCAGCAGCAAGTGCCTGCGATCCATGGGCGGGACAGCGGCCGAATGGCCGCAATGAGCGGGGGCATGCATGGGAATTTCCTTCATGGCAGGTTGGGCAGCATCAGGGACCTTGCGTGATCGCTGGATCGCCCGTCGTCATCGATGAGCTGGAAGCTCAGGCGCGGGTTCTGCCACGGCAGGGTGGCATCGTCCACGGGCAGCACGAAGACCTGTTCGCCGTAGGGCGGTGCCATCTGGTCGGGAGCCGCGCGCGGCACCAGCTCGCGGCTACCGTCGCTGACCCGCAGGCTGGCAAGGGAAGCAAAATAAGGGCTGTCATTGCGGCAGACCAGGACCCATTGCCCGGCTTGCCATTGCAGCCGGAAGTGCAGTGCATCGCTCCACTGCGGCCCCGGATCGGCAAGACCGGCAGGACGATGGAACACCTTGATCTGGGTATTGAGCCCGAGCAGCAGGCGCGGCGCGCTTGCCTGCGGCGCATCCGCCAGCAGGGGGATCTCGTAGAGATTGAGCCAGAACACCGATTCGCGATCGGTCGGCAGCGGCTCGCCGGTGGTCAGCACCCGGACCTGGCTGATGGCCTGCGGCGACAGCCGCTGCACGGCGGGCAGGACGAACAGCGCAGACTGGACCGTGTCCGGGGCCTGGCTGCCCTCGCCCTGGTCCACCCAGCTCTGTACCACCACGGCATGCGGGTTGGTATTGGCCAGGCGCAGGCTGAGTTCGCGCGCGCCCTGGCTGAAGACCAGGCGCGTACGCTCGGGCATGAGCCCGGCCTCGGCACGCGTGCAGCAGAGCATCATGGACAGCAGCAGCCAGCGCGCCAGCCGGCCGATCCGGTGGCGGCTCATTGCGGCACTCCCGTTGCGCGCGGTGGTGCGGCCTCTGCCGGCAGGAACTCGGCACGGCGGGGTGCGGCCACACAGGCCGCTTCCAGCCGGATCAGCTCCTGCGCCAGGTCCTGCCCCTGCAGGTCGTAGCGGGCGGCGCAGCGCTCCTGCTGGCCATCGCCCCAGCGCACCAGCAGCTCGCCCTGCAACTGGTCCGTGCGCAGATAAGCCTGGCTGCCCTGCCCGACCATGCCAATCACGCTGCCTTGCGCATCGAGCACGTCGGCTCCCATCGGCAAGGGCGAGGCGCCATCACGCTGCAGGCGGATCAGCAGTGCATGGCCGGTGCGCGTCCTGAAACTGAGCTTGAGCGTGGCCCCGGCATAGGGGATGACGGTACGCTGACTCTCCAGCAGTTCGGTCTTGTGGCCCTTGCCGCTGGCCGCCAGCTCGACCACGTTGCGATGATAGGGCGAGAGCGAGGGCAGCAAGGCGTAGCCGTGGCTGTCGATCACCGCGCCCTGGCCGTTGAAGAGCCGCGCGCCTTCGGCCCCCTTGGCTTCGACCAGGGCAAAGGTATCGCCCAGGTAGGGACCGAGCGTGATGCCGCCGGCATGCACTGCGAGCGCACCGCGCACATTGCCGGCCACCTGCCAGTAGCGGCGTCCGTGCGTGAGATTGAGATTGAGGTTGGCCTTGGGCAGACGCGCGCCGAGGTTGCCGTTGACGCTGTCCTGCTGGCCGCCCGCCACGTGGCTGGCCCCTACGCTGTAGCTGAGATGGCGTTCGCCCGCCAGCATGCCGGACACCTGGGTCTGATAGAGGTCCTGGTCCGCCGCCCTGACGACCGATGTGCTGGCGATGGGCCGCTCCCCGCCCTCGCGCCCCAGCGGGATCGACAGCGACAGCATCAACGAGGAGCCCGGTTGCGCCACCGCCGCCAGCCGCCCGTCCAGATCATTGGCGCTGCGGGCCACATTGCTGACCTGCTGCCGCTGGAAGGCGAGGTTCAGGCTCACGCCATTGCGCCACAGGGTGGAATACCCGAACTGCAATTGCCTGATGCGGCTGCGGTCATGGTGGAAGGTCTGGGTCAGGCCGGAGAGATAGAGCGAGCCCAGGCTCCCCAGCTGCTGGCTGAGCGAGAGATCGATGCGCGAGTGCTGCTGGTAGCTGGTGGAACTGGCCAGCGAAGAGAATCCGGTACGCCGCACCTGGCGCTCGCTGATCACGTCGGCCAGTTCGCGGTAACCGGACGTGGAGTAGCGATAGCTGGCGATGGAGAACTGCGTGCCGGTGACATCGAAGGCCCGTGAATACGACAGGCCCATCATCCAGCCACCGCGTGCACCGCCACCGGTGTCGGCATGCGAATAGTTCAGCGACATGCCCAGCGAACCCGGCGGCCCGGCCAGGGTGGTGCCCAGCACCGCCGACTGATAGGCCGGGGCCAGGCGCAGCCCAAGGCTGCCGGTCATGCTGTTGCTCAGCCCGCGCTGGACCAGCGCATCCACGAACGGCAAGCTGCTGTCGGTATCACGGGTGCGCCCCAGCGTGAGGCTGTAGCGCGTGCTGCCGGGCCGCATCGATTCCGGCAGCGCCGAGTAAGGCACGCTGAAACGGGACCGGGTGCCATCGGCCTCGATGACGGTGACGTCGAGATCGCCGTTGTAGCTGGTCGGATACAGATCGTCGATCACGAAACTGCCCGGGGCGACCGTGGTGCGATAGATATCGCGCCCCTTCTGGCTGACGATCACCTGCGCGTTGCTGCGGGCACTGCCGCGAATGACCGGTGCATAGCCGCGCTGCGAATCGGGCAGCATGCGCTCATCCGAACTCAGTTCCAGTCCCTGGTAGGCCAATCCCGACAGCAGCTTGCCGGAGGTATAGCTCTGGCCCACCGTCAGTTCGCTGGTCCAGTCGGGCAAGGCACGGCGGGCATAGGTGCGCACCGGATTCCAGCGCAGTCCGCTGCGGCTGTCATAGCCCAGGCTGCCTTGCTGGCGCAAACGCCACAGGCCCAGGTTGACACCGCTGTTGGTGAAACCATAGACCGAGCTGCTGCTGCCCTGGGCAGTGTGGGCGTAATACTGGCTGATGCTGTAGTTGAGGAAGCCCATGCTGTCACCCGCATCGTAGAGCGCGGGATCGATATAGCCGCGTGCCACATGGTTGCGTTGCGCCTGTGGGAGGCTGACGTCCAGCCGCAGGCGCGACAGATCGAACACGGCCTGCGCTCCCGGTGCCAGCTCGTCGATGCGGGCGCACTCACGCTGGCCCAGCTGCGCTACCAGATCCTGGCGCAGGTCGAGCAGAACGGCGTCCTCGGCCTTGAAGCAGGCCGCCGCGCCCATCCCTTCGACCAGGTCGAAGCGTAACGCGCGGCGGTGGCTGTAGCTGCCATTGACAAACACATCCACACTGTAGATGCCGGGCTCGACATTGCCCACGCGATTGAAACGCGACAGGCTGCCCTTGTTGATGGGCGAGGCCATCTCCAGCGATTCCAGGAATTGATAGCTGCTCTCCGGCTGGCCGGCCCCGGCCACCGGAGAGGCCAGCAGCCCGGCCCCGAGCGAGAGGACGGATCGAACCACGCGCCGCAGACGCGAGGGATGCACGCTCACCGTGGCCTCCTCACCGCAGGGGATAGTCGCGCTGCACTTCCACACCCACATCGTTGAGCAGACGCAATCGCATGCGCATGCCCGCGCGGTCAGCCGGCAGGTGTTCCAGCGGCCAGCGCAGTTCCTGGAAAGGCTGGATCACCGTGGTCCTGGCCAGCGCCTGTGCCTGGCCACCCAGCACCAGATCGGCCTGTTGCACCATCAGGTGATAGCCACTGCCGTTGCGCACCACCATGCTGGCCGTGCCATCGCTGCTGTCGATGGTGAAGGAGAGCGCCTCCGGAGCGCGTGCCGCATCGGTCTCGGCGGCCAGGGCGGGGGGGCGATAGAAGACTTTCATGCGGCTGCGCACGGTCAGCACCAGCTGATTGTCATTGACCGAATCGGCCTTGAGGGCTGGCACCTGCAGGAAATTGAGAAAGAACAGCGACTCGCGGTCCTGCGGCAGCGCCGCGCCCACGTAGGAGAGCCGCACCACCTGGCCGCCATGCGGCTCGATGCGGAACACCGGCGGAATGACCAGGAAGGACGAGGCCTGCCCATCGGGCCGGCCGGCGTGTCCGTCATCCAGCCATAGCTGGACCAGATTGGGATGATCGTCAGGGTTGCTGAAACGCAGCACCTGCTCGCCGGCGTCGGCCGGATAGATGACGCGCGTACCGAGCATGGTCACGCTGGCGCTGGCGTGCGCATTCAGCAGGAAGACCAGCAACATGAGGAGACCTGCGCGCAAGCTTGTTCTGTTCATGGCAAAAACGGGAATGCGCCGCCGGGAGCGATCCCGGCAGCGACAGGGGTGAGACCTACGGGGAAACGGAAGTCCGCGCCCGGACGGGCGCATCAGAAGTAGTCGAGGGCGTACTGCACCGAACCAATCACGGAGCCGGCTTCGGCCGCGGCGCCTTCGGCAACGTAGCGTACGGCAAAGGTATGCGAAGCACTGGTGCTGCCGGCGGCGATCTCCAGCCCCTCGGCCGACACGCCGCTGCCTCCCACCAGACTGATCGGATCGCCGCCGACGCTCTTGCGCAATTGCAGCGCCACGTTCTTGGCGCTGCCCAGGTTGGGAATGTTGTTGCCGCTGGTGGCGGCGCTGGCCAGGAACTGCGTCTTGATCTTCAGCTTGTCGGTGGCCGATGCCGTGCAGCCGCTGACACTGACGACGAAGGGCGTTTCCCCGGCCGAGGCACCTGCCGCCGCCAGGTCACCGGTGGCCACCGTGGGCAGCAGCACCACCGGATTGGCTGCGCCATCGACCATCACCTGGCAGGTCTGGCTGTTGACCTGGCCACGGAAATTGATGGTACTGCCGGCCGCCAGCACCAGCGACGGCGAGACCAACAGCAGAATTGCGAGATGCTTTTTCATGTTTACCCCCAAGGAGAATTCGGTCGATCCACGAAGAATGCCGACGCCAACCGATGCGTGCGGCACCAGACGAATCATAGGCAGGCAGGCGGCACAGCAGAATCGGCACAGCCCCAAGCAGCCGTCGGCCATGTCTGATTCGCGCATAGGCCAAATCCCAAACGCGGGCCCCGCCGCACAATGGGATTTGGCCCATGCGCATTGCAGAGGCGGCCCATGTCGCGCGCAGGCGTGCTGCGCGAAGATGCGGGGCTTCCCATTCCTGCCGGAGTCATCCTTTGTCCGCTCGCCCGCCCGATCACGCCAGGCCCGGCGTGCCTGTTGCATGGTTCCTGCCGCGCCCTTTGCACCTGCTCTTAGCCTTGCTGGCGCTGTGCCTGCTGTCGGTACCGGCAGAGGCCATCTGCAAGCGCAACAATCGCATCGACTATCCCTTTACGCCCTTGAGCGATGGCGGGTCGGCCCAGTTCTGGTTCGGCCGCATCAATCTCGCCAGCACCGCCCTGCAGCCGGCCGGCACGCTCCTGGGCAGCGCGGTGGCCACGGCCGCCGAGGCCTCCGGCATCAGCGGCGATACGCTGCTGTGGACTTGTGACCTGGCCGATGCCGGGCAGATCTCCGAAGTGTTTTCCACCAATGGCGATGACCGCGTGGGCGGCTTTGCCGAGATCGGCACGCAGGATGGTTTGCCGGGTTTCTACCGCACCTGGTTTCCCGGTGTGGCGATCCGGCTCACGCATCTGCGCTCAGGCAAGGTGTTTTCGCGCTATTACCAGTCGGCCCGCCTGGAGAATTACGACGTCGATGAAGCCGGCAAGAAGATCCTGATCCGCGCCAGGCATCTCAGTCCGGTCAAGGCCGAGATCGCCCGTGTCTCCGATCTCAGTCCGGGAACCGGCACCAGCAACTGGTGCGGCGACCGTCCGGACAACCGGCTGCAGGCGGCCGTTCCTTACCGCTGTCTGCAGCCCAACGGCTACCTGATGCTGCGCGGCCCGGGCTACAACCGCGCCAGTGGCGACATGGATGATGATGGTGAAGACCACGCGACGCGCTTCCTCTTCTTTGGTGCCGCCAACGGCATCGCTTTCGGCATGCGCCAGGCCGCCACCCTGAGCGTGCTGCCCTCGTGCGTGGTACAGAACGTGACGCCGGAAGTGGTTTTTCCGACGATCTCGGAAGAGGAACTCAACCAGGGTGGGACACGTCAGGTGGAATTCACGCTGGCCTTTCGCTGTGACGAGGGCGTCAATACCCGCCCGCCGGCCACCGCCGGCACTGACGACAACCAGACCGCCTTTGGCATTCAGGTCTCACCGGGCGCACTGGCCGCAGCGCGGCAGCTGGGGTATGTGAACCAGGACCAGGGCGTGCGGTATCTGCTCTCGGACTATTACGGCCTGGATCCTTCCCTGGCCAAGGGTGTGGGCATCAGCCTGAGCGACAGCGACAGTCAGCAGCCGATGCAATTCCTCAGTTCGCCGCTGGCCGGACAAGGATTATCCCGGCCACTGCCAGCGGGTCGCAACGCCGGATGGTATCGGCTCGATGCCAGCAATGCATCGCGCTGTCTGCCGCCGGCACCTGCTGCGCCCGCGTATCAGTTCACGGTGGAAAAGCGGCTGACCGCCACGCTGCAGAAGCTGCCGGGAAAAACCGTGGCAGCGGGACGGGTGTTTGCCACCGCCTATGTGATCGTCAAGGTGCAGTGAGGCGCGCGGCCGGTGCGTGACCGGCTGGGGCCGGAGCGCCCGCAGGCAAGCTTGCCCTGCATGCCACCCATCGTGACTGATGCAGTGTTACCGAGCAGTTCGAATACGGATGGAGATTGGCCTGACATCGATGCGACCTCTCCGGCATCGGGCGCATATGCTTATGAGAAATCATTTCTTGGCGCGCCCTGCCCGCTCGCGCTAGCGTCTGGGATGCGACAGTGTTCCCGCATCCCATTCACGAGAAAAAGAGAGACGACATGCCAGACAACCCGCAATGGAAATTCGAAACCCTCTCCGTCCACGGCGGCTACGATCCTGATCCGACCACGCGCGCGGTGGCCGTGCCGATCTACCAGACCGTGGCCTTTGCCTTCGACGATACCCAGCACGGTGCCGACCTGTTCGACCTGAAGGTCCAGGGCAACATCTATTCGCGCATCATGAACCCGACCCAGGACGTGCTGGAAAAACGCCTGGCCGCACTCGAAGGCGGCATCGCCGCCCTGGCCCTGGCCTCCGGGCAGGCCGCCGTGACCTACGCGATCCAGACCATTGCCGAAGCAGGCGACAACATCGTCTCGGCCTCCACCCTCTATGGCGGTACCTACAACCTCTTCGCCCACACGCTGCCGCAGTTCGGCATCCAGACGCGCTTCGCCGATCCGCGCCAGCCGGAGTCCTTTGCGCCGCTGATCGATGAGCGCACCAAAGCCATCTTCATCGAATCCATCGGCAATCCGCTGGGCAACGTCACCGACATCGCCGCCGTGGCCGAGATCGCACATCGCCATGGCGTCCCGCTGATCGTGGACAACACCGTGGCCACGCCCTACCTGCTGCGTCCCTTCGAACATGGGGCCGACATCGTGGTCCACTCATTGACCAAGTATCTCGGCGGGCACGGCACTACGCTGGGCGGGGCCATCGTGGACTCGGGCAAGTTCCCTTGGGCCAAGCACAAGGAACGCTTCAAGCGCCTCAACGAACCGGACGTCAGCTATCACGGCGTGGTCTATACCGAAGCGCTGGGCGAGGCTGCCTACATCGGCCGCGCGCGCGTGGTCCCGTTGCGCAATACCGGCGCAGCGCTCTCCCCCTTCAACGCCTTCCAGATCCTGCAGGGCATCGAAACCTTGTCCCTGCGGCTGGATCGCATCACCGCCAATGCGCTGGCCGTGGCGCAATACCTGAAGCGCCACCCGAAGGTGCGCTGGGTCAACTATGCGGGGCTGGAAGACCATCCCGACCATGCGCTGGCGCAGAAGTATTTCAAGGGCCGCGCCTCGGGCGTACTGACCTTTGGCGTGGCCAATGGCCGCGACGGCGGGGCGCGCTTCCAGGATGCGCTGCAACTGTTCACGCGGCTGGTCAACATCGGTGACGCCAAGTCACTGGCCACGCATCCGGCTTCCACCACGCACCGCCAGTTGTCGCCCGCCGAACTGGAGAAAGCCGGCGTGACCGAAGACACGGTGCGCCTGTCCATCGGCATCGAGCATATCGATGATCTGCTGGCTGACCTGGAACAAGCCTTGCAGTCGGCGTGATCTGATCTGTCCTCAAAAAAAATGGCTCCGCATGCGGAGCCATTTTCGTTTCAGGCAGTGGATAAATCAGGCGGCCTGCTTTTGCGCTGCCCGTTGCTGCAAGCGCTGCGCCACCAGCTCACGCGTACGCGGGATCAGTTCACGGCCATAGTCGATGGCATCTTCCAGCGGGTCGAAGCCACGGATGAGGAACGTGGTCACGCCCAGATCGTAATAATCCAGCAGCGCCTCGGCCACCTGCTCGGGCGTGCCGACCAGCGCCGTGGAGTTGTAGCGTGCACCAGTCTCCCTGGCGATGGCCGTCCACAGGCGCTTGTCGACCCGGTCGCCCTTCGCGGCGGCAGCCAGCAGGCGGCGCGCGCCTTCGCTCTCTTGCGGTCCGGTGTAGGCCGGATGGCGTGTGCCATTGCCCGAGCGCAGGCGGCGCGTTTCATCGAGGATGCGTTCGGCACGCGCCCACGCCTGCTCCTCGGTGGCCGCCAGGATGGGGCGGAAGGACACCGAGAAACTGATCTCGCGTCCATGCCGTGCTGCCTCGGCGCGCACGCGTCCGGTCAGGTCGCGCACCTGCTCCAGCGATTCGCCCCACAGCGCATAGACATCGGCATGGCGGCCGGCCACCGGAATGGCGGCCTCGGAGGCCCCGCCGAAGAAGATCGGGAGTTGCGGCTGCTGCAGCGGCTTGACTTCAGAGTACGCCTGCTCGAAACGATAGTGCGCACCCTGGTGATCGAAGGGCTTGTCGGCAGTCCACACCTGGCGCAGGATCTGCAGGTATTCATCGGTACGGGCATAGCGCTGGTCGTGATCGAGGTAGTCGCCATCACGGCGCTGTTCGATGTCGGAACCGCCCGAGATGATGTGCACGCCCAGCCGTCCACCGCTGAAATGGTCCAGCGTCGCCAGCTGGCGGGCCGCCAGCGTGGGTGCGACGAAACCCGGACGATGCGCCAGCATCAGCTGGATGCGCTGGGTAGCAGCAGCCACTTGCGCGATGGTGAGGATGGCATCCGGGCCGTTGGAGTGATACGGCACCAGCACCCGGTCAAAGCCCGCCTCTTCGTGGGCGCGCGCAAAGCGCAGCAGGTAGTCGGTGTCGATGGCCGGCCCGACCGAAGGATGGATCTCGGAGTTCTTGTGGGTGGTGACCATGCCGATGAAATTGACGCTCATGCTTGCTCTCCTGATGGCCTGCGGGGCAGGCGGTAGATGAATCAGACCTTGACGATGTAATCGGAAACTTGCACCTTCTGCGGCAGGATCTTGCGCGCGGCCAGCCAGTCGGCCGCGCCCTGGAAGGTGGCGATGAACTTGGCGTCGTCGGTGCCGTGGAATTCCCAGCGGCGCGCCAGCTTGATGAGCGAATCGCGCACCGCGTCGGAATAGCCGGCATCCTTCTGCGCCAGGGTTTCGGCCTCGCGCGGATTCTTGCTGATCCACTCGCCCTCGGCGCGATAGGCAGCGTTGACGGCGCGCACGATGTCGGCGTTTTCTTCGGCGAACTTGCGGTGCGTGACGTAGGAGTTGAAGTCGATCAGGAAATCGAGGTCGCGTCCTTCAAAGAAAACGTCATGCGCCTTGTACTCCACCCGCGCGATGTCCACGCCCGGGCTCCACATGGACCACGCATCGACCTTGCCCTGCGAAAAAGCGGGGCCGGCATCCGGCGGATTGAGGTAGACGAAATTCACCTTGTCGCGCGCGATGCCGTGCTTTTCCAGTGCGGCCACCAGCAGGAACTCACCGAGCCCGGAGCGATTGACCGCCACCGTCTTGCCGACCAGGTCACTGACCTTGTTGATGCCCGACCCATCCTTGGCGATGATGGCCGTGCTGCGCGGCTCGACCACGGCGAACTGGGTGAATACCAGCGGCGAACCGGCGATCATCGCGGCCAGTGCGGGGGTAGTGCTGCCACCGAAACCGAAGTCGGCACTGCCACCGGTGACGGCCTGCAACGACGGCGCATGGTTGGGGAAAGGACCGACCCACTGCACCTTGATGCCATCGCGGGCCAGCGTCTTTTCGAACTCGCCGCGCGTACGGGCGATACCGGGCAGACCACCCTTGCCCCAGGCCAGGCGCACCGTATCGGTATTGCGCGACTTGCCGGCGGCGCGCGCCAGCAGCGGCAGGCCGCTGGCGCCGAGGGCCGCGCCGCCCAGCGCAGCTTGCAACAGTTGACGACGATGGAGATTGGCAGGCTTGGAATCGTGGGACATGAGCATTAAGCAGGATTTAATGAGAAGAAAAACAGCATTCAGGAAAACTTAATGCCGCCGCTACGCAGCCTGGGCGGCCACCACGCCCAGCTCGGCCAGTAACTGCGCACGCAGGGCCTGGGCAGCAGGATGGCTGCGGTCGTGGGCTGCTTCGGGAGCGACGCGGACATCATTGGCAATGGCCCCTTCGCGCATGACCAGGATGCGATCGGCCAGGACGATGGCTTCATCCACATCGTGCGTCACCAGCAGCACCCCGGGGCGATGGCGCGCCAGCAGCTGGCGCACCAGGGCATGCATGCGGATGCGAGTGAGCGCATCCAGCGCGGCGAAAGGTTCATCGAGCAGCAACAGGCGCGGCTCGCGCACCAGGGCGCGTGCCAGCGCCACGCGCTGGGCCTGGCCACCGGAGAGATTGCGCGGCCAGTCGTCGAGCCGGTCACCGAGGCCCACTTCTTCCAGGGCGGCTTGCGCCAGCGGCTTGCCCCGGCGGTCATCGAGGCCCAGTGAAACATTGCGCCACAGCGGATCCCACGGGATCAGGCGCGGTTCCTGGAACACCACGGCGGGCTGCGCCGGTCCGTCGATGCGGCCGCCGTCGATGGGGTCCAGCCCGGCCAGCGCGCGCAGCAAGGTGGTCTTGCCGCAACCGCTCTCGCCCAGCAAGGCCACGAATTCGCCGCGCGCAATGCGCAGGTTCAGGCCTTGGATCACGGTGCGTTGTCCGTAGCGGCGCTTCAGGCCGGCCACGCTCACGGCCAGTTCATCGGCCGTGGCGGGGTGCAGGGTATGGCGCTCAAACAAGGTCTCGCTCATCATTTCCCCTTGGCGGCGTAGTTGGGATGCCAGGCCAGCAGGCGGCGCTCCAGCAGGCGGGCGATGGCGTCCGACACCACGCCGATGCCGGCATAGATGACGATGGTCAGCACGATCACGTCGGTCTGCAGGAATTCACGCGCATCCATGGCCAGCGAGCCGATGCCGGTATTGGCAGCGATGGTCTCGGCAATCACCAGCGCCAGCCAGGCGACGGCCAGCGCATAGCGCACCCCGGCCAGGATCGACGGCAGCGCGCCGGGCAGGACGATGCGGCGGATCAGGGTCCAGTTGGACAGGCCTGTCACGCGGCCCAGCTCCAGCAGCTTGGGATCGACCTGGCGGATGCCCAGCACGGTATTGATGTAGATGGGGAACAGCACGCCCAGCGAGACCAGGAACACCTTGCCACCCTCGCCCACGCCGAACCACACGATCACCAGCGGCAGCGCCGCCAGGAAAGGCACGGCGCGCACCATCTGCACGCTGCGGTCCACCAGCGCCTCGGCCAGGCGTGAGAAGCCCACCAGCGTACCGAGCACGAAGCCGATGCTGCCGCCGATGGCAAAGCCGGCAGCGGCGCGCAAGAGGCTGGCACCAAGGTCCGACAGCAGGCGGCCCTGGGCAATCAGGTTCAGTGCGGTTTGCAAGACCTTGCTAGGGGCCGGTAGCACCTGCGGCGAGAGCACGCCGGCACGGGCCAGTGCTTCCCAGGCCAGCAGCAGCACCAGCGGTGCGGTCCATGAAATGAGGAAGAGGCTGCGTGCAGTAAGCACCCGCGGGCTGCGCGGCGTTGTCTCGGGCGCAGCAGAGGCGGAGTCAGCCCCGCCGCCGGCAGGGGAAAATGATTGACCGCTTCGGGCATGGCGTTTCCTTCTCGGTGGTAGCGAGGATGCACCCGGCAGGCCGCCGGGTCGTGCAAAGAAGGAAATCGTAATCAGCTTCGCGGCGAGGGAATACGAATGATTTTGTGTTTGGATATCCGGTAAACGGATTAGGCTTCAGCGCAGCTCGGCATTAGGCACACCCGGTACCCCTTGCCGTATGCGCTTGCTGTAGTCCTGCTCCGGGCCGCTTTGCAGCGCGCGCTCGGTGATGCGCCCGGCCGCCTGCAATTGCGCGAAGCGGTAGCCCGGCGTCAACACGCCCTGGTCGAAGACGTAGTGCGCAAAGTAGCCCGAGAGCAGCAGCCGGACATCCAGCGGCAAGGAGGGCGAAAGACGGCGTGCCAGTTCAAAGACGATGGTGGTGCAGTTGCTGGTGAGGGTGTTGTAGAAACGCGGACGCTCCCGCAATTGCGCCGCACGCTCCAGGTAGCCGAGGAAGACCCGGCGCAGCTGGTCCGGACGCAATTGCAGCCGATAGAGATACACATCCTCCCCGCGCGCATTGGTACGGGTACGGATGATGTCGGTTTCGTCGGCGGCGACGATGACGGTCTCGAACTTGCGGAAGAAGCCGCCCAAGGCCGAGAAGGCTTCATCGCGTTCACGTCGTATTTCCAGCGAAAACACCAGGCGCCGCCCATCGGCAAAGCCAAATGACACCAGCGTGTGCGCAATGGCCGGGCCCATCCAGTAAGACAGCACCAGATCGGCCGAAACCAGTTGCGAGAGATCGTAGCGGCGTGACTCCCAGCGGATGTCGTAGTCGGTTTCGCTGCGCCAGGTGAAGTTGCGTACGTTGTCCAGTTGCACGATGTCGCCTTGCACCTGCGGCACCAGCAGGCGCGCCACATCGTCGGCCCAGTCGCGCTCGTGGCTGGGGCGAATGCTGTTCCACCACAGCGCCATGGCCATGCCCGCCAGCACGAAGGCCAGCGGCCCCCAGCGCAAGGAGAGACCCGGCAGGCCCGGCGCACCCGCCACCAGCGCCAGCGTTGCGGCCGGTGGCAGGCTCCACAGCACGATGGCCACGATGCGCAGCCAGGCCGCCACCGGCAACTGGAACCACAGCGCAAACCCGCCCCACACCGCCAGCCCCAGCGTAAAGAAACCCAATACGATCAACAGCGCTGCTTGGAGAAAGAACATCGGTACGTTTTCTGGTCGGATGAAGAGGAGAGCGAAGCGGCCGGCTCAGACCATTGTAGCGGCGTGAACCTGCACCGGCTTGCTGGCACGTAACGCGGCGATCATGTTGCGCACCGCCGGGGCCCGCTCAAATCGGCGATAGACGGCGGCCACCTCGGAGACGATGGGTGCGCCGGCCAGCGCCCGGTAGCTGACGTTGGGCAAATTCACCACCGTGGTGAGTACCCCCGGCACCACGGCCACGCCGGCGCCCACGGCCACTTCGGCCAGCACGGCCAGCAGCCCGCCGGGCCGGCTCAGGCTGCGCGGCACCAGACCGCCGCGCCGCCACACTTCGCGGCTGCCCAGTTCCTGCTCGGGGAGGATGAAGGCTTCACCGGCCAGGGCGCGCGAGCGGATCGCGCCGTCATTGGCGGCCAGCGGATGATCCGAGGGCAGCGCCAGGCAAAAGCGGTCGCGCAGCAGCACGTGGGATTGCAATGTCTGCCCCAGCGGCACCGGCAGGCGCACGAAGGCGATATCGAGCTTGCCCTCCTCCAGCGCGGCACCAAGCTGCAGCATCGGCCACTCGCGCGCATGCACCAGTACCTGCGGCCAGCGCTGGCGAAAGGTGCTGAGCTGCTGTTGCAGGATGCCGCCGAAGACTGCCGAGCCAACATAGCCCACCTCCACCCGCCCCAGCTCGCCACGGCCTGCGCGGCGGCCGGCATCGATGGCCTGGTCGAAGCGTGCCAGTGCGGCACGCGCCTGGATCACGAAATCCTCGCCCGCCGAGGTCAGCGCCACCGAGCGCTTGCTGCGCACGAACAGCTGGCACTGCAATTGCCGCTCCAGTTGCTGGATCTGTACGCTCAGCGTGGGCGGGGCAATGCCCAGCAGCTCGGCGGCACGGGCGAAATGCAGTTCGTCGGCCACGGTGAGGAAATAGCGCAGGTGTCGCAGATCCATCGAAACGGGCTCCTGGGTGCGGTTGAAATGGGAGACGGATAATTAGCTTATACCTAATTAAAAGACGGAAATCCATGATTGAAGCGAATCATTGATCTTGCTTCAATGGGAATCCGATTTCCTTTGCCTGCCCGCCATGTCCCTGCGCCTGTCTTCTCCCGCTGGCCGCGTCCTGCTGACCGGATCCTTCGGCTGCGCCATGACGGTGCTCGATACCAACGTGGTGGGCATCATCCTGCCTACAGTGGCGCGCGATCTCGGCGCCACCTTCAGCCAGATCGAATGGGTGGTCAGCAGCTACGTGCTCTGCTTTGCCGCCCTGCTGCTGCCGGCCGGTGCCATCGCCGACCGCTATGGCCGCAAGCGCGTGCTGCTGGCGGGCATCGCCCTGTTTGCGCTGACCTCGCTGGCCTGTGCCCTGGCGCCCACGGCACCGGCCCTGTATGCCGCACGCGCCCTGCAGGGTGTGGGCGCCGCGTTCCTGCTGGCGCCGGCACTGGCGGTGGTGGGCCACGCCTTCCACGAGGAGAGCCAGCGCGAACGCGCCTGGGCCCTGTGGGGCGGCATCATGGGCCTGACCATGGTGCTGGCCCCGCTCATCGGCGGCGCGGTCAATACCCTGCTGGGCTGGCGCTGGGCGTTTGCGGTCAACCTGCCCGCCTGCCTGCTGCTGGCCGCAGCGGTCTGGCGCCATGTGCCGGAGTCGCGCAATCCGCTGCCACGGCCGCTGGACCCCTTGGGCATCCTCAGTTCCTCCAGCGCGGTCTTCCTCTTGACCTGGACCCTGATCACCGGGCCGGAACACGGGTGGACCAGCGTTGCTTGCGTCACCCGCGCAGTGGGTGGCGCTCTTTTATTCACCCTCTTCATCGCCTGGGAGCGCCGCTGCGCCCATCCGATGCTGGAGCTGTCGCTGTTTCGTCATAGCGGCTTCGTCGCCGCCGTCGCCGCCATGTTCGCCTATGCCGCCTCGGCCCAGGTGATGGCCTCGCTGCTGCCACTGTTCCTGCAGAATGCGCGCGGTCTGGGCGCGGGCCAGGCAGGCCTGGCGATGCTGCCGTTTGCGCTGGCCATGCTGCTGCTGCCGCAGGCCGGACGCGTGCTGGGGCGCTGGCTGTCCTCATCACAGATGCTGGCGCTGGGACTGAGCGTGACCGCCCTGGGCAACCTCCTGATGATGCTGGCGGCGCAGTCGGCGGCGCATGGCTGGACCGTGCTCGGCATGGCCGTGCTGGGCAGCGGCGGCGGCCTGCTCAACGGACAGACGCAGAAGGCCATCATGGGCAATGTGCCGCCCGAGCGGGCCGGCATGGCCTCGGGTATCAGCACGACGGCCCGCTTCACCGGCGTGCTGGCCGGTTTTGCCGGGCTGGGTGCGGTGCTGGCAGAGACCGCGCGCCATGCCATGACAGCGGCACTGGCCACGCTCGATGCGGCTGCCGAGGCACCAGACTTCATCGACCGCGTACTGGCCGGCGACCTGGCACAGGCTGCGGCCCTGCTGCCGCAGCACGGTGCGCAGGCCATGACGCTGGCGCGGCAGGCCTATGGCCAGGGCTTTGCGCATGCCTTCGCAGCGGCAGCCTTGCTGGCGGCGGCTACCACGCTGCTGGTGCTGTGGTCGATGCGGCGCGTCGCGAGCCGGCAGGCTGTGGCCGGGAACGCATAAGTTCATGCGAAAGCATTCGTGGCCGCCGGGGTGCGCAGGTTCCACAATCGGAGACCCGCCAGTCTTCCCCGAGGAATCCGCATGTCCCAGCCACCCAAAGCGCCGCAGCAGCTGCACCTGAACGTCAACATCCTGCATTCCGGTTTCATCCCCTCCGCCTGGCGCCTGCCGGGGGCCGATCCGCACGCCTTCGTGAAGGCCTCGCATTACGTCGAGGTGGCGCGCATCGCCGAGGCAGCCAAGTTCGATGCGGTCTTCCTGGCCGACAATGCGGCCATCATCGAGCAGATCGACTTCCGCCCCATCACGGCGCTGGAGCCGACCGTGCTGCTGGCCGCGATTGCGGCCGCCACCACGCACATTGGCGTGATCGGCACGGCCTCCACCAGCTACAACGAGCCCTACAACATCGCCCGCCGCTTTGCGTCGCTGGATCACGTCAGTGGCGGGCGCGCCGGCTGGAACATCGTCACCACGGCCGACCTGCCCTCGGCGCGCAACTTCGGGCTGGAGCAAGTCCCCGACCATGCGGCGCGCTATGCCCGCGCCGACGAATTCACGCTGGTGGTCAAGGCCTTGTGGAACAGCTGGGAAGAAGATGCCGTCGTGGGCGATGCCGCCAGCGGCCGCTTCATCGACGACACGCGCGTGCATCCGATAGCCCATCGCGGCGCGCACTTCCAGGTGCAAGGGCCGCTGAACCTGCCGCGCACGCCCCAGGGCCAGCCGGTGCTGGTGCAGGCCGGCGGCTCCGGCGATGGCCGGGAGCTGGCCGCGCGCCATGCCGAAGCCGTATTCTCGGCCGCCCACACCATTGAGGAAGCGCGCGCCTACCGCCTGGCTATCCACGCCCGCGCCGCCGCACTGGGACGCCAGCCGCAGGCAGTGAAGATCCTGCCGGGCCTGGCCACCATCATCGGTGCCACCGAAGCGCAGGCATTGCAGCGGCGTGACGAACTGATCGACATGATTCCGTGGAGCTACAGCCTCAAGCGTTTGGCGGGCATCCTGGGCGTGCCGGTGGCGAGCCTGGATCTGGATGGTCCCCTGCCGGACAAGCTCGCCCTGCCCAATGGCGGCAATGGCAACCACACCTTCTTCCAGGCCACGCTGTCGCTGGTGCGCGGACGCTCACACACGGTGCGCGACGTCATCCGCGCCCTGTGCGGCGGCGGCGGGCATCGCGTGCTGGTGGGTACACCCGAGCAGATCGCCGATGAGATCGAACGCTGGTTCAAGGCAGGCGCGGCCGATGGCTTCAACCTCATGCCCGATGCCCTGCCCGGCGGGCTGCAGGACTTCGTCGATGGCGTGGTACCCCTGTTGCAGCAACGCGGTTTGTTCCGATATGACTATGAGGGCAGCACCTTGCGCGAGCACCTCGGACTGGCGCGTCCGCTGGCGCCTGCCGGCAGCGACGCCACGGCGCGGGCGGCATGAGCCCGGCCGGGTGAAGAAAGTGCGCAGAAGCCGGAAACAATGAAGGCCGCGCCGGTACACCCGGCGCGGCCTTTTTGCTGGAGAGCGGCTCAGTTCTTGCCGAGCTTGAGCGTGCTGGTGGCGCTGAAATAATCGGGCAAGGTGAAGCCGTCATAGAAGGGTTCCGAGCGGATGGCCTTCTGGAAGAATTCGGAACGATAGGCCTGCACGATGTCCTGTGCATAGGTCTCCTCCTGCTTGGTCTTCTTGACGGCCACCACGTTGATGTAGGGCGACTTCATGTCTTCGAGGATGAAGGCCTCGGAGAGCTTGAGCTTGGCGAAGATGGCGAAGTTGCCCTGGATCGCCGCGAAATCGGCATCGTCCAGGGCACGCGGTCCCTGGGCGTTTTCCAGCAGGACCAGTTTCAGGCCGACCTTGTTTTCGACCACGTCCAGTTCAGTCACGTCCACCGGCTTGTTCTCGCGGATGCGAATCCAGCCCAGGCGCTGCAGGATCCACAGCGCCCGCTGCAGGTTGACCGGGTCATTGGGCACGGCCACCGTAAAGCCCTTCTTGAGATTGTCCAGGCTCTTGTGCTTGCGCGAATACAGCCCCATCGGCGGCGTGGGGACCTGCACGATGCCGACCAGGTCGGTCTTGTTGCGTTCGTTGTAGGAGGCCAGGAATACCGAGTGCTGCATCACGTTGGCATCGATGTCGCCTTTGAAGACGGCGCTGTTGGCTTCCAGTCCGGTGGAGAATTCGTAGTAGCGGATCTTGTAGCCCTTCTGCTCCAGCTGCGGCTGCACGCCCAGCTTGAATTCATCGATGTAGGGGCCGGGCACGAAACCGAGCTTGAGTTCGCGGGCAGGCGGTGCGGCCTGGGCGCTGCCGACCAGGGCGGTAGCGAGGAGGACGATGTGCGACAGGCGCAGCAGGGGCTGCAGGGACTTCAACATGGCAGGTTCGCTTTCCGGGAGAAGAAGGGTCGCCTGCCAGTGTAGGGAGACACAGTGCGGAATTGAACGAAGCAATCCGCATGTCGATAGTTGATCGTTGCTCGCCGAGGCAAGCGCGGGACTTGGCTCAGTGCCCGTCTGCACCCAGCAACGCAGCCAGGCGCGGCAGCACCGCTTCGGCATCCTCGCGCAGCTTGAAGGCCAGCAAGTCATCGGCGCGGGTCACGCCGCGGTTGATCGCCACCACCGGCTTGCCGGCCGCGGCCACCGTGCGCGGGAAGCGAAAGCCCGACAACACCATCAGCGAAGAGCCGATCACCAGCATGGCATCACAGGCCTGGGCCGCCGCCTCGGCCTGGGCCGTGCGCGCGGGCGGCACGCCATCGCCGAAGAACACCACATCCGGTTGCAGCATGCCGCCACAGGCCACGCAGGCCGGGACATGGAAGGCGGCATCAGCCTGCGGTTCCAGGCGGGCGTCGCCATCGGGCAAGGCCTCGGCCTGCAGGTCAACGAAAGCGGGATTGCAGCGTGCCAGCTCCTGCTGGATCTCGGCACGCGGATAGACGGTGTCGCAGGCCAGGCAGCGCACCGCATGGATGCTGCCATGCAGTTCGATCACGTCGCGGCTGCCGGCCTGCTGGTGCAGGCCATCGACGTTCTGGGTCAGGATGCCGCCGAGATGGCCGGCCCGTTGCAATTGCGCCAGCGCGCGATGCGCCGCATTGGGCGCGGCCAGCGCCAGGCGTGGCCAGCCCAGCATGCTGCGCGCCCAGTAGCGTTTGCGGGCCGCTTCCGATTGGCGGAACTCGGTGCCCTGGATGGGCAGGCGGCCACGCCGCACGCCGCTGTCGTCGCGGTAGTCGGGAATGCCGGATGCGGTACTGATGCCGGCCCCGGTCAGGACCAGCACCTGGCGGCGGGATTGGAGCAGCTCCGCCAGCGCAGCCAACGGGCCGGTCCCGGGCGCTTCTTCGGCGGGGGCAAGGGGGGCGGCATCCGCTACAAGGGACAGGCTCTGGCTCATGGACAAACTCGCTGGAGAAATCACGACAGCCGCCAGCCTACGCGAAATTGCCCGCGCCTGCAGCGCTCAGGCGCGGCGCTGGACCTCGTGCGGCGGCACCGCCTGGTCCAGTTCGCCCAGGCGGCTCAAGAGCGCCGGATAGCCAAACAGATAGCCTTGACCCTCCTGGCAGCCTTCCTCTTCGAGGATGGTGCGCTGGGCTTCGGTCTCCACACCCTCGGCCAGCACCGCCACATTCAGGCTGTGGCCCAGCGCCAGGATGGCACGCACGAAGGCCTTGGCCTGCTGGCTGGTTTCGAGCTCACTGATGAAGCTGCGATCCAGCTTGATCTTGTCGAAGGGAAAGCTGCGCAAGGTTTCCAGCGAGGAATAGCCACTGCCGAAATCGTCCATGGCGATGGTCACGCCCATGGCCTTGAGTTGCTGCAGCAGGTGCAGCGCACGGTCGCGGTCGGCAATGAGGGCGGTCTCGGTCACTTCCAGTTCCAGCCTGTGCGCAGGCAATCCGGTGGACGCCAGCACGGCGCGCACCTTTTCCACCAGGCCGGCGTTGGACAATTGCAAAGCTGAAAGATTGACGGCAATGCGCGGCTGCAGATTCCACAGCACGGCCTCGCGGCAGGCATGCTCGAGCACCCAGTCGCCGATGGCGCTGATGGCGCCGCATTCTTCGGCCACCGGGATGAAGATCCCCGGCGGGATCAAGCCCTGGGTCGGATGCTGCCAGCGCAGCAGCACTTCGTAGCCGGTGATCTCGTCGCTGCTCACCGCCCGCTGGATCTGGAAGTTGAGGAAGAACTGCCCCTGCTCCAGTGCCACCCACAGGTCGCGCGCCATGGCGCGGCGTGCACGCGAGGCCTCGTCCATGTTGGCTTCGTAGTAGCAGATCTTCTCGTCCAGGCTCTTCTTGGCGCGATACATGGCCAGGTCGGCATTGTTGAGCAGTTGCGCGCGGTCGATGGCGTCGCCGGGGAACAGCGCCACCCCGAGACTGGCGCCCGGCACGATGTCGGTTTGCGCAAGGCGCAGCATGCCGGTCAGCGCGCGTTGCAGGCGCGTGATGAAGTCGCTCAGCTGGCGCGGATGACGGATCAGCTTGAAGGCAACAAATTCGTCGCCGCCGAAGCGCGCCACCATTTCGTTCTCGCCGACACTGGCCTTGAGGCGGCGGCCCAGCTCGGAGAGCAGCTGGTCGCCCACGCCGTGGCCGAAGGCATCGTTGACTTCCTTGAAGCCATCCAGGTCGATGCTGACCACGGCCACCTGCTGCTGGCCCGGCTGCAGCGTGGACATGGCTTCATCGAGCCGCTCCAGGAAATGGACGCGGTTGGGCAGCCCGGTCATGGCATCGTGGCGGGCCATGAAAAGAATCTTCTCGCTGGTTTCCAGCTGTTCGGTACGGTCGCGGGTGATCTTGGCAAAGCCCAGCAGCGTGCCGTCTTCCTGGTAGATGGGATCGATCACCACATGGGCCCAGAAGCGCGAGCCATCCTTGCGCACGCGCCAGCCCTCATCCTCGAACTTGCCCTCGCGCAGGGCGATGGCCAGGTTGGTCTCGGGCAGGCCGGCCAGGCGGTCGGGCACTTCGTAGAAGACCGAGTAATGCTGGCCGATGATTTCCTCGTCGGTGTATCCCTTGAAGCGCCGGGCGCCGGCGTTCCAGCTGGCCACCACGCCATCCGGGCGCAGCAGGTAGATGGCGTAATCCTTGATGCGCTGTACCAGCAGGCGGTAAGCGTTGGCGGAACTGTATTCGGTCAGGTCATCTTGCTGGCTCATGTCGGCCTCTCCCAAGGGCGCTTGCCGGACCTGCGGTGCTCGCCCCCCCGACGGGCCACCGCAAGCAGTGTTCCGTAGCGGAGACCCGGCCATGCTGTTGAAGCCGCCATTGTACGCCGGACGGAAGACGCCCCTCCTCGGGAATTCCCTGAGCTGCGGGCGGCGCCGAACGCGATTGTCCGAATCTCCCTATAATTCGCCTGCAACTTTCACGGCGCCCCCGGCCCGCAAGGCTGAGCCAGCGTCGACATAAAAATTCTTCCGCCAAAAGTTCGAGGAGCAACAAACATGCGGCTACTACTTCTGCTGCCTTTCATCGGCCTGCTCTGGGTCCCCTTCTACAACGCCGAATTGCCGAGCCTGTTCGGCTTTCCCTTCTTCTACTGGTACCAGTTCGCCTGGGTCCCGCTGACTTCGCTGATCATCTGGCTGGTCTATCGTGATGGCCTGAAAAAGGGAGTCGAATAATGGAGACCTCCAACATCCACTGGACCGCACTCTGGGTCTTCCTGTTCTTCTTCGCCCTGGTCACCGTGATGGGCTTCCTGGCCTCCAAATGGATGGCCGGCCCCAGTAACAAGGGTGCCCACCTCGATGAGTGGGGCCTGGGTGGCCGCAACTTCGGCACCTGGATCACCTGGTTCCTGGTCGGCGGCGACTTCTATACCGCCTACACCGTCATCGCGGTGCCGGCGCTGGTCTATGCGGTCGGGGCCTACGGTTTCTTCGCCCTGCCCTATACCATCCTGGTCTACCCGATCGTGTTCGTGATCATGCCCAAGTTATGGCATGCAGCCCACAAGGCCGGCCACGTCACGGCGGCCGATGTGGTGTGGGGACGCTATCAGTCGCGTCCGCTGGAGTTCGCCATTGCGCTGACCGGCGTGGTGGCCACCATGCCCTACATCGCCCTGCAGCTGATCGGCATGGAAGTGGTCATCAAGGCCCTGGGCCTGACCGGTGAACTGCCGCTGCTGGCGGCCTTCGTGATCCTGGCCCTGTACACCTACTCGGCCGGCTTGCGGGCACCGGCCCTGATCGCCTTCGTCAAGGACATCATGATCTACATCGTGGTGCTGGTGGCGGTGGTGGTGGTGCCGGCCAAGCTGGGCGGCTATGGTGCGGTGTTCAGCTCGGCGCGCGATGCCTTCGCGCTCAAGGGCGGCGCGACCGGCCTGACCCTGAAACCCACGCAATTCCTGCCCTTCGCTTCGCTGGCATTGGGTTCGGCCCTGGCGGCCTTCATGTATCCGCACACCCTGACCGGCATCTTCGCGGCCAAGGATGCCAATACCATCCGCAAGAACGCGGTGTTCCTGCCGGCCTATACGGTACTGCTGGGGCTGATCGCGCTGCTGGGCTACATGGCCTATGCGGCGGGCATCAAGGTGCAGGCCAACAACGACGTGGTGCCGGCGCTGTTCAATGGCTTGTTCCCGGGCTGGTTCGCGGGCTTTGCCTTTGCCGCCATTGCCATTGGTGCGCTGGTGCCGGCGGCGGTGATGTCCATCGGCGCCTCCAACCTCTTCACCCGCAACTTCTGGAAGCCCTACGTCAATCCTGGCATCAGCCATGAGGGCGAGGCCAAGGTGGCCAAGGTTGTGTCGCTGGTGGTCAAGTTCGGTGCGCTGGTGTTCATCCTGTTCCTGCCGACCAAGTTCGCGCTGGACCTGCAATTGCTGGGCGGCGTGTGGATCCTGCAGACCTTCCCGGCGCTGGTGTTCGGCCTGTTTGTCGGCTGGTTCGGCGCCCGCGCGCTGCTGTGCGGCTGGGCCGTGGGCATCGTCGGCGGCAGCTGGCTGGCCTTCAGCGATGGCATCAAGCCGGTGCACAGCTTCCTGGTCGGCGGCGAGACCTACACGCTCTATACCGGCCTCATTGCGCTGGCCCTGAACGTGGTGGTGGCGGTCATCGCCAACCTTGTCCTGGGCAAGAGTTCGCAGCCTGCATTGAAGCGTTGATGTGATGATGCAAGGATGCATCGCAGTTTGGGCCAGCGATGCATCTGCGCATCACGCTGCTACTGGAATGCGCTGGCGTTATCCCGAAAGTTGCAACGCTCGCGCATGAAAAAATGCTCCTCGATTGAGGAGCATTTTTTTTGCCTGGCGATACGAGTTGACGCTTCATCGCGCCCCAAACCCACGCCCCATGGCGACCGGTTCAGAGCTTCTCGGTCTCCCCGCTCTTGGGCTGCCACTTCATGAGCCGTTTCTCGATCACGCCCACGGCCAGGTCCAGTACCAGCGCAAAAACGGTCAGCACGACGATGCCGGCAAAGACGGTGTTGATGTCGAAGCTGCCCTCGGCCTGCAGGATCAGGTAGCCCACGCCACGCGCCGAGCCCAGGTATTCCCCCACCACCGCACCGACGAAGGCCAGGCCAATGGACGTGTGCAGGCTGGAAAACACCCACGAGGTGGCCGAGGGCAGGTAGACCGTCCGCAGCAGCTGGCGTGCATTGGCGCCCAGCATGCGGGCATTGGCCAACACCACCGGGCTGACTTCCTTGACGCCCTGGTAGACGTTGAAGAAGACGATGAAGAACACCAGCGTCACCGCCAGCGCCACCTTGGACCAGATGCCCAGGCCGAACCACATCGCGAAGATCGGTGCCAGGATCACGCGCGGCATGGAGTTGGCCGCCTTCACATAAGGATCGAGGATGGCCGAGGCGGTCGGCGAGAGCGCCAGCCACAGGCCGATGGCCAGGCCGAAGACGGTGCCGATGAGGAAGGCCAGCACGGTTTCGGTGAGCGTGATCAACAGGTGTGAATAGATTTCTGCCGGGAAGCTGAGCGTGAAGAAGGTGGTGTCGCCCATGCCCACTTCCAGCGAGCCGCTGCCGACGGTGAACCATTCCCAGATGCGCTGCGCCACCTTCAGCGGTTCGCCGAAGAAGAAGGCGGTCTGCGGATTGCGCGTGGCCACGTGCCAGACCAGCAGCACCACGGCCAACACCATCAGCTGCCAGAAACGGATGTTCTTGTGATTCGGTTTAAATAATTTCCACATGATGCTGAGTCTCTTCCCTGATCTTTTCGGTACGGCTTACGCTGCGCGCTTTTGTTGTTGATAGCCCTTGAGCACTTCATCGCGCAGCACATCCCAGATTTGCTGGTGCAGTTCGACGAAACGCGGATGCATGCGGATTTCGGCCACGTCGCGCGGGCGCGGCAGGTCGATCCTGAATTCACCGATGGGGTGCGTGCCGGGGCCGGCCGCGAGGACGATGACGCGATCGGACATGGCGATGGCTTCATCCAGATCGTGGGTGATGAAGAGCACGGCTTTCTTCTTGGCGTTCCACAGGTCCAGCACTTCGTTTTCCATCAGCTGGCGGGTCTGGATATCGAGGGCGGAGAAGGGTTCGTCCATGAGGATGATGTCCGGGTCCAGGATCAGCGTCTGCGCCAGCGCCACGCGCTTGCGCATGCCGCCGGAGAGCTGGTGCGGATAGCGGTCGCCGAAGCCTTGCAGGCCCACGCGCGCCAGCCATTGTTCGCCCAGTTCTGCTGCCGCCTTTTCGTCCTGGCCGCGATACTGCAGGCCGGCGATCACGTTTTGCAGCGCGCTGCGCCAGGGCATCAATGCCTCGGCCTGGAACATGTAGCCGGCGCGGCGGTTGATGCCTTTGAGTTCTTCACCGAAAACCTTGACGCTGCCCGAGGACGGTTGCAGCAGTCCGGCCCCGACGTTGAGCAAGGTGGACTTGCCGCAGCCGGTGGGGCCGACCACGGAAACGAATTCGCCCGGCGCGATCGAGAGATCCGTATTGGCCACGGCGGTGTAGCGCTGGGAACGGTCGTCCTTGGAGACGAAGGTGCAGGTGATGTTGTCGAACTGAAGTGCTGGCGTCATGGTGGTGCGGGCGGCTGCGGCCCGGTAGGAGAAGACGAAAGAAGCTCAAAGGAAGCTCAGCGCTCCCGGCCCAAGATGCGCAAATGCCCGTTGCCGGGCATTTGCGGTGCATTCGCACGGACCGGGAACGCCGGGCCTGCGCTTACTTGTACTTGGCGTTGGCCTTCTGCACGAAGGAATTGGTGAAGGTCTTCGACAGGTCGATCTGCTTGTCCGCCAGCGAGGGCTCGAAAGCCTTCAGCGTGCGCAGCGCCGTATCCGGACCGCCTGGCGGGAAGTAGCCGTCGGGTGAAATGGCCTGGCGCACCTTCATGAAGGCATCGATGTAGAGCGAGCGGTCGCCCAGCAGGTAGCTTTCCGGGACGGCCTTGATGATGTCGGAAGGACCGGCCTTCTGGATCCACTTCAGCGCGCGCACCATGGCATTGGTCAAGGCTTGCGTGGTGTTGGGATACTTTTGCACGAAAGCCGCCGGTGCATACAGGGTGGCCGCCGGCATCGGGCCACCGAAGACATCATTGGTGTCCTTCAGGGTACGGGTGTCGGCAACGACCTTGACCTCGTTGTTCTGCTCCAGCATGGAAATGACCGGATCGAGGTTGGCGATCGCATCGATCTGGCCCGAGCGGATGGCCGAGATGGCCCCGGCTGCGGCACCCACGCCGATGAAGGAAACATCGGTGGGCTTCAAGCCCGCCTTGGCCAGCACGTAGCTGGCCATGATGCTGGTGGAAGAGCCCGGTGCGGTGACGCCGATCTTCTTGCCCTTCAGGTCAGCCACGGTCTTGTAGTTGGGCATGGTCTTGTTGTTGACCGCCAGCACGATCTGCGGGGCCCGGCCCTGCAGCACGAAGGCCACGATGGGCTGGTTCTTGGCCTGCATGTTGATGGTGTGTTCAAATGCGCCCGAGACCACGTCGGCGCTGCCACCCACCATGGCCTGCAGCGCCTTTGCACCGCCGGCGAAGTCGGAGATCTCGACCTGCAGGCCTTCATCCTTGAAATAGCCGAGCTGCTCGGCAATGGTCAGCGGCAGGTAGTAGAACAGGTTCTTGCCACCCACGGCGATGGAGACCTTGGGTTTTTCCAGCGCCTGCGCGCCGGCACTGCCGTTGAATGAAAAATAGCCGGCCAGGAACAGGCCAGCGGCGATCAGCAATTGCTTCCAGCTCAATTTCATTATGTCTCCTCCGTGTGTGGATGGGGGTGCTGCTCTGTACTGCTTTATGTACTGCTTTATATGCTGCTTTGTGTACTGTTTCATGTACAGCATTCGGTACGGAATTGGCTACGCAATGCTGTGCAGAATCCTTCAGAGCACGCCGTCGTCCCGCAGCTTCTTGATGTGGGCCTCATCATACCCCAGCGATTGCAGGATTTCATCGCTGTGGGCGCCCAGCTCCGGGCCCAGCCACCGGGTCTGGCCGGGCGTCTCGGACATCTTGGGCGTGATGCCCGGCAGCTTGACCGGCGTGCCGTCGGCAAACTGGTGCTGCTCGAACATGTCGCGCGCCAGGAATTGCGCATCGCTCATCATGTCCTTGACCGAATAGATCTTGCCGACCGGGACATCGGCCGCCTGCAGCGTGGCCAGGGCCGAATCGATGGTCTGCGTGCTGCACCATTGCTGGATGGCGGCATCGATTTCTTCGGTGCGCGGTACGCGGCCGTCGTTGCGCGCCAGGCCCGGATCATTGGCCATGTCGTCGCGGCCGATGGCACTCATCAGGCGCTTGAAGATGGCGTCGCCATTGCCGGCGATGACGATGTTCATGCCGTCACCCGTGGTGTAGGTGTTGGAGGGGACGATCCCGGGCAGCGCGCCGCCGGTGCGTTCCCGCACCACGCCGGCGAAATCGAACTCGGGCACCATCGATTCCATCATGTTGAAGACCGCTTCGTACAAGGCCACATCCACCATCTGGCCCTGCCCTGCCACGCAGTGCGCGCCGGATTTGCCGTTCCAGCGGCCACCGGTGACGTCGCGATGGCGCAGCGCCATCATGGCCCCGATCACGCCATGGAGCGCGGCGATGGAGTCCCCGATGGAAATGCCGATACGCACCGGCGGACGGTCCGGATGGCCGGAGACGTAGCGGATGCCGCCCATCGATTCGCCGATGGCCCCGAAGCCCGGCAGGTCGCGCAGCGGGCCGGTCTGGCCGTAGCCGGACAGGCGCACCATGATGGTGGCGGGGTTCAGCTGCTTCAAGTCCTCATAGCCGAGCTTCCACTTTTCCAGTACGCCGGGGCGGTAATTCTCGATGATGACGTCGGCGTCCAGGGCAAGCTGGCGGGCGATCTCCTGGGCGCGCTCATCCTTCATGTTCAGGGTGATGCTCTTCTTGTTGCGCGCCTGGACCGACCACCACAGCGAGGTGCCGTCCTTGAGCACGCGCCACTGGCGCAGCGGATCGCCATTGCCGGGCGCTTCGATCTTGATCACCTCGGCGCCGAACTCGGCCAGCATGCGCGAGCAGAAAGGCCCCGCAATCAGCGTGCCCAGTTCAAGAACCTTGATGCCGGCCAGCGGGCCGGGCTTGGATGTGGCTGTGCTCATCGTGCTTGCACCGGGCGCCTGGCAGGCGCGGCCTCCGGTGTTCTCCTCTTGGTCGATGGTGCGGGACCTGGCTCTTGTGGGGTAGCGGCCAGTGTCCTGGAATGCGATGGATTCGGGTGATGCTGCGCGGCTGGCACAGGGACCATGATGCGCGGACCGGTAGAGCCCTGCACCTCCCTGGCCTGACGTCATACGTTCAGGCCGGCGTCCGACATTCTATTGCAGCATGCGCACGATGTCGCGCATTTTGACCTGCATTGCAGAAGCCATGCCTGCAAGTTTTTCATCTGAAAACGATGCCGCGCCCGGGCCGGCCTCAGGTCGTGCGGCGGTCCAGCATGGCGCGGGCAATGGTGCCGGCGTCCACGTATTCCAGTTCGCCCCCCACCGGTACGCCGCGCGCAAGGCGGCTCACCTTCAGGCCACGGGCCTTGAGGGTTTCGCTGATGTAGTGGGCGGTGGCTTCGCCTTCGTTGGTGAAATTGGTGGCCAGCACCACTTCGCTGACCACGCCATCGGTGGCGCGGGTGATGAGCTTTTCGAGATGGATGTCACGCGGGCCGATGCCGTCCAGCGGCGAGAGCCGGCCCATGAGCACGAAATACAGCCCTTTGAAGGTCAGGGTCTGCTCGATCATGACCTGGTCCGAGGGCGACTCCACCACGCACAGCTGGGTATGGTCGCGCTGGCTGTCCTGGCAGGTCTCGCAGACGACCTGCTCGGTGAAGGTATTGCACAGGGCGCAGTGGCGGATGGTCTCCAGCGCCTTGGCCAGCGACTGGCTCAGCTCGGCGGCCGCGTCGCGGTCATGCTGCAGCAGGTGGAAAGCCATGCGCTGCGCGGTCTTGGGGCCGATGCCGGGCAGCCGGCGCAGCGATTCGGTCAGGAGGGTGAGACTGGAGGGCGTTTTCAATTGCGGTCTACGGAATAGCGGAAGGCTTCGAGTGCCTCGGCCGTCATGGAGGGGACGAATTCGATGATCTCGTATTCGGCCACGCCGCCGATGAAGAAGGGATCGGACTCCATGATGGCTTCGATCTCGGCACGGTCGGCGCAGTCGGCGATGATGATGCCACCGGTGCGCGGCACCTTGCGGCCGGACATCAGGAATACGCCTTCGGCATATTGCTGGTTGAGGAATTTCTTGTGCGCGGTCAGCAAGGAATCAATTTCGCCTGCCGGCTTGGTGTACGTGATCGAGACGATGAACATGGTGCCTCCACTAAGCAATCCTGCATTCCATCAGAATCAGACTATCCTGCGCGGTGCTGCCTGCGCCCGGCGGTCGCAACCACCGGGCCGGCGCAGCATCAGAAGGGCATCTTGAAGCCCGGGGGCAGCGGCATGCCGGCGGTCACGCCCGACATCTTTTCCTGGGCGGTGGCTTCGGCCTTGCGCACGGCGTCGTTGAAGGCGGCGGCGACCAGGTCTTCCAGCATGTCCTTGTCATCAGCCAGCAGCGACGGATCGATGGCGACGCGCTTGACGTCGTTCTTGCAGGTCATCACCACCTTCACCAGGCCGGCGCCGGACTGGCCCTCGACTTCGATGCTGGCCAGCTGTTCCTGGGCCTTCTTCATGTTGTCCTGCATGGCCTGTGCTTGCTTCATCAGACCTGCCAGTTGACCTTTCATCATGCTCATTGCTCCTTGTTTCAATTTTCGGGATTCTATCGCGTTTGGCACGGTGGCCGGCAATCTCGCCGGCAGCGCCGTGCACGCCTCACAACGCCTGGATCGAGCCGGGGACGATGGTGGCGCCAAACTCGCGCATCATGCTCACCACGAAGGGATCGCTCTTCATCTTCTGCTCGGCCTTGCGCTGGCGCTCGGCCCGTTGGGCCTCGGCCACCGCATTGGCGGTATCGGAGACGGCACCGATCTCGGTCTCGACACGGATTTCCTTGCCGAAACGCTCGGACAAGGCGGCCACCAGTTTTTCGATGCTGCCCGAGGACAGCAGGGTTTCCAGCGGGATACGCAGATGGAAGCAGACGTTGCCGCCATTGAGCGCTTCGCAGCGCACCAGTTCACTCTGGAAGGCCATCTGGTGGGCCACACCGCGCAAGCTGGTGAGGCTGGCAGCCAACGTCGGCCAGTGGCCATCCCAACCCAGTTCGGCGGCGATGCGCGCAGTTTCCTGCTGCTGCGCAGGCGTGGCGGCCGGACGCTGGGGCGCGGGCGGTTCTGCGGGGGCCGATGCCGCTGGGGCAGCCTCCATGCGTTCTTCCGCAAGCCCCGGCATGGGGGCCGACGGCGGCATGGCGGAGGCACCAGTGTCGTCCTCCCAAGGCGGGATGGAATCGAATGGCGGCGGCTCGGGCATGTCCGGCGGCATCGCCGAGGCAGTACGGGCCGCCTTGGGCGCCGGTACCGCTACAGCAGCGGGAGCGGCGACCGGCGCGCTGGCCACCGGTGCGGGCGCAGACGGGGCCACTGAAGGTGCAGGGCCTGGCGCAGGTGCAGCCGCTGCAGGCCTGGCTGCGCCTTTCCCCCCCTTGCCACCGCGCAAGGCCATCAGCGCGGCTTCGCGGGCCGATGTCGGGGCAGCGGGCGCTGCAGGAGCGGCGGCCACTGGGGGAGCTGCAGCAGGCGCCGGTGCTGCCGGTACGGGTGCTGCCGCGCCCATCGGGCTTGCGGCGGGAGCCGCCGGTGCGACCGGCGCCGGAGCGGGTGCAGCAGCAGCGGCCGGTTGCACGCGGGTCACCGGCGCACTGGTCACGGCGGCCTGCGGTGCCAGCAGGGGCGCCGCCTGGCGCGGCGAAGCCGGGCGAGCGCCACCCGGTGCGGGTGCTGCCGGTACCGGACCGGTGGCAGTGGCACTGACCGGGCGGAAGGCCAGCATGCGCAGCAGGGTCATGCTGAAACCTGCATATTCATCGGGAGCCAGGCCCAGTTCATTGCGGCCGTGCACGGCGATCTGGTAGAACAATTGCACATGTTCCGCACTGAACTGAGCGGACAAGCGCAGGATATCTTCGCGGTTGGGCAGGTCATCGGCCAGCGCCGCCGGCACGGCCTGGGCCAGCGCGATCTGGTGCAGCAGCGTGCCCAGGTCCTGCAGGGCGGCGTTGTACGACAGGCTGCGGGTGGCCATGTCGTCGGCCACGCCCAGCAGGGCGACACCATCCTGTACCGCCAGCGCATCGAGGATGCGGATCAGGTACGACTGGTCCAGCGCACCCAGCATGCCCTGCACCGCTTCCAGGGTGACCTTGCCGGCCGCATAGGCGATGGCCTGGTCGGTCAGCGAGAGCGCGTCGCGCATGGAACCCGAGGCCCCTTGCGCCAGCAGGCGCAGCGCGGGCGGATCGAACTCGATGCCTTCCTGGTTCAGGATGTTGTCGAGGTGGCCGATGATGTGGCCGGGCGGCATCTGCTTGAGGTTGAACTGCAGGCAGCGCGAGAGCACGGTCACGGGAATCTTTTGCGGATCGGTAGTGGCCAGGATGAACTTGATGTGTTCCGGCGGCTCTTCCAGCGTCTTCAGCATGGCGTTGAAGGCGTGGTTGGTGAGCATGTGCACTTCGTCGATCATGTAGACCTTGAAGCGCGCGTTGGAGGGCGCATAGATGGCCTGCTCCAGCAGTTGCGCCATCTCGTCCACGCCACGGTTGGAGGCCGCATCCATCTCGATGTAGTCGACGAAGCGGCCGGCATCGATGGCCACGCAGGCTTCGCACACGCCGCAGGGTGCCGCAGTGATGCCGCCGTTGCCATCGGGGCCGACACAATTGAGCGACTTGGCCAGGATGCGCGAGAGCGTGGTCTTGCCCACACCGCGGGTGCCGGTGAAGAGATAGGCGTGATGCAGCCGCTGCTGTTCGAGCGCGTGCGTCAACGCGCGCACGACGTGTTCCTGGCCGACCAGGGTGTCGAAGCTGCGGGGACGGTATTTACGGGCGAGAACTTGATAGGACATGGAGTGGCTGCTGTGGGCTTTTTGGCTCAGGGGGGCATTTTAAGCTATTTCGCCGCCGCCAACGCCTTTGCCTGCATGCCGCTGTGCTGCCTCGCGTTCAGGCCGTTGCGCTGCGCGCCTTCTTGCGCACGTACATGGCCTCGTCGGCGCTGCGCATGAGCGCGGCCAGGTCGGGATGCAGCGCCGCATCGTACTGCGCCACGCCCACGCAATAATCGAGCTGGTACGGGCGGCCACCGTTCTGGTTGAAGCTTTGCACGGCCGCTTGCAGATGCGCCAGCACCACGGGGACATCCGGCTCGGCGGTATTGGTCAGGAACACCGCGAATTCATCGCCGCCCAGGCGGCCGACGACATCGGACTCGCGCAAATTGGTCAGCAGCAGGCCGGCAAAGTCGGCCAGCGCCAGGTCGCCGGCGGCGTGCCCCAGCTCGTCATTGATCCGTTTGAAATGATTGAGATCGAATCCCAGCATGCAGGCCGGACGGCCCGTGCGCTTGCTGGAGGCCATGGCATGGCGCGCCAGCGACTCGAAACCGCGCCGGTTGGAGATCCCGGTCAGGTCGTCGATGGTGGCCAGCTTCACCGCCGCCAGCTCCTGTTCGACCATGGCGGCCAGGTCCTTGAGCAGGGCCTGTTCGTCGGTATCGAAATCGCGCGGGACGGTATCGACCAGGCACAGGGTGCCGAGGGTGAAACCGCTTTCGCTCTTGATGGGGCATCCCGCATAGAAGCGGATGTAGGGTTCGCCGGTGACCTGCGGATTGCCGGAGAAGCGCGGATCCAGGCGGGCATCGGGCACGATGGTCAGGCCTTCATGCAGGATGGCGTGGGCGCAGAAGGAAACATCACGCGTGGTTTCCGTGGCGTCGCCCAGGCCCACGCAGGACTTGAACCACTGGCGATGCACGTCGATCATCGTCACCACCGCCATGGGAACGTCAAACAGGCGCCGCGCCAGGCGTGTCAGGCGATCGAATCGTTCTTCGCGCGGGGTATCGAGGATGCGCAGCGAATGCAGGGCGTCGATACGGGCGGCTTCATTGGCGGGTAGCTCGGCGATTCTCATGATCATCAGCGCGGAGTGGACATTGTTGCCGACGTTAACGACAGGCTGCAGACGACTTTAACCCCAATTTTTTGCAGAAACAAGAATTAGTTGTTCACAAATACTTATCAAAATATGAAGCCACATCACCCTGTCCCGGTCATCTCAGTGCCGAAACGGCAGGCTCCCCTGCTCCCTGGCCTGCCTTCGCCTCACTTGCCGGCCGCAGGCTTGTCTGCTGCCTTCTCCTCCACCTTGGCAGGCTTGGCCTCGGCCTCCTTGGCCTTGTTCTCAGCGCGCGGGGCTTTGGCTGGCTTGCCGTCCTTGGCCGCCGGCGCTGCCGCGCCCGCCTTGGCCTGGCCGTTGACCGTCAGGCCGTTGGCAGAGAGCTTCACAGCGGCCTTGTCCTTGATGCCCTTGACGCGCTTTTCCAGGTCGGCCCAGTCCTTGAAAGCGCCACCCTTCTGGCGCTCTTCCAGGATGCGTTTGGACATCGAGGGGCCGATGCCGCGCACCCCATCCAGGGCGGCCTGGTCGGCCTTGTTGACGTCCACCTCGGCCCAGGCCAGGGCGGTAGCGGCGAAGAAGCTGAGGATGAACAACAGGGTTTTCTGCAACATGATGTTTCCTTTCGACTTTCAACGTACGGTTGGAGGAAAAACAAAGGGCAGTCCACCCGAAAGTGGACTGCCCTTGCTCAACGACAGCCGAACCAGCCTGTTGACCGAAATCCCGCTAGAAATGGCCTGCAAATCAGCCCGCCAGCAACTCCTCGCGGGTGACGGTGGCCGTGCCCAGCTTGCCGACCACGATGCCGCCGGCGCGATTGGCCATGGTCACCGCATCGACCAGCGACGCACCTGCGCCCAGCATCACGGCCAGCGTGCCGATGACGGTATCCCCGGCACCGGAGACGTCAAAGACTTCACGCGCCATGGTCGGGAAGTGCGTGACCTCGCCGTCGCGGTAGAGACTCATGCCTTCTTCCGAGCGGGTCAGCAGCAGGGCTTCCAGCTTGAGCTCGGCACGCAGCTTCTGGGCGCGGGCGGTGAGGTCTTCCTCGTTCTTCCACTGGCCGACGATGCGCACCAGTTCCGACTTGTTGGGCGTGAGCACGGAGGCCCCGGCATAGCGGGCGAAATCATCGCCCTTGGGATCGACCAGGATACGCTTGCCAAGCTTGCTGGCCGTGGCGATCATCTCGGCCACGTTGACCAGGCCACCCTTGGCGTAATCGGAAAAGATGATCACATCGTAATCGGCCACCAGTGAATTGAATTGCGTGAGCTTGTCGCGCAAGACCGTATCAGTAGGCGCTTCTTCAAAATCGATGCGCACCAGCTGCTGCTGGCGGCCGATCACGCGCAGCTTGACGATGGTGGAGATGCCGGGATCACGGTTGAGATGGCTATGAATGCCCATCTCGCGCAGCATGCTCTCCATCACGCGCGCCGGTTCATCATCGCCGGTCACGCCCAGCAGTGCCGTCTGGGCGCCCAGGCTGGCGGTATTGCGGGCGACGTTGGCAGCGCCCCCCAGGCGCTCTTCCTTGCGCTCCACGCGCACCACCGGCACCGGGGCTTCCGGCGAAATGCGATTGACTTCGCCGAACCAGTAGCGGTCCAGCATGACGTCGCCCACGATGAGGATGCGCGCCGCATCCCAGGCTGCAGCGATATTCTTGTCCACGATGTTGTCCGTGTTCATGCTCAGGGACGCGGCAGCTTACTGCGCGCGGGCTTGCAGGGAACGGCCGATGCCGTAGTACTCGATGCCGATGTCGGCCATGAGCTGCGGATCGAACAGGTTGCGGCCATCGAAGATGACCGGATGATTCAGGGTCGTCTTGACGCGTTCGAAATCGGGGCTGCGGAAGGCCTTCCATTCGGTGACGATGGCCAGTGCATCGGCGCCCTGCAGGGTATCCATGGGCGAGGCGGCAAAGCGAACCTGCTGCAGGCGGGCGGACTCGTCGGCGAAGTCCAGTTCCAGCACCCGTGCGGCTTCCTTCATGGCGACCGGATCGTAGACCGCCACGCTGGCGCCACGACGTACCAGCTCACCGATGAGCACGCGGGAGGAGGCCTCGCGCATGTCGTCGGTATTGGGCTTGAAGGCCAGGCCCCAGATGGCGAAATGCTTGCCGGTGAGGTCTTCGCCGAAGCGCTTGACCACCTTCTTGCCCAGCACGTGCTTCTGCAGGTCGTTGACCTGCTCCACGGCCTGCAGGATCAGCAGCGACTGGTCATAGTCACGCGCGGTGCGTTCCAGCGCCTGCACATCCTTGGGGAAGCAGGAGCCGCCATAGCCGCAGCCGGCATACAGGAAGCTGTGGCCAATGCGCGGGTCCGAGCCGATGCCGTGGCGCACGGATTCGATGTCGGCACCGACACGATCGGCCAGGTTGGCCAGTTCGTTCATGAAGGAGATACGCGTGGCCAGCATGGCGTTGGCCGCGTACTTGGTGAACTCGGCCGAGCGCACGTCCATCCAGTAGGTGCGTTCGTGATTGCGATTGAAGGGCGCGTAGAGCTTCTTCATCAGGGTCTGCGCGCGCAGGCCGTCGGCGCTCTGGTCATGGCCGATGACAATGCGGTCCGGGCGCATGAAGTCTTCGACGGCCGCACCTTCCTTCAGGAATTCCGGATTGGAGACGACCGAGAAACCGAGATCGGTCTTGCCCCGCTGGACCAGCTCTTCCCTGATCGCTGCAGTGACGCGGTCGGCGGTCCCGACCGGCACGGTGGACTTGTCGACCACCACCTTGAAGCCTTCCATGTGACGGCCGATGTTGCGTGCCGCCGCCAGCACGTATTGCAGGTCGGCCGAGCCATCTTCATCGGGCGGCGTGCCCACGGCGATGAACTGGATATCGCCATGGGCCACGCTGGCGGCCACATCGGTGGAGAACTGCAGGCGGCCGGCTGCACGGTTGCGGGCCACCACCTCTTCCAGGCCAGGTTCGTGGATGGGGATGCCGCCGTTGTTGAGGATGTCGACCTTGCGCTGATCGACATCGAGACAGAACACGTCGTTACCCAGTTCGGCCAGGCAGGCGCCGGTCACCAGGCCAACGTAGCCGGTGCCGATGATAGTAATTTTCATAGTAGATCCAGAGTTCAAGTACGGCCCGAGAGAGCCTCAATTCATGACATTCAATTCTTCGGTACGGCGCGGCGGGTAGGTCTCCCACTGGCTGCAGCCCGGGCACTGCCAGTAGAACTGGCGAGCCTTGAAACCGCAATGGTTGCACTGGTAGCGCGCCAGCTTCTGGGTGTAGCCGTGCACCAGGGTCTTGACCACGGCCAGTTCGGGGCGCACGTTCTGGGGCGCGCTCATTATCCGCGCTTCCAGGAACTTGTCCAGACCAAGCAGAGTGGGCGTGCGGCGCAGTTCGTCGCTCACCAGCACGTTGGCCGCGTCGATCCCGTCGGACTCCAGCACTGCCTTGAAGACCACTTCCAGCAGGTCGATCGAGGGGGCTTCGGCCAAGTAGGCGCGCAGCAGGTTGATGCCCTCTTGCGGGCGACCGACAGCGATGTAGCCATCCATCAGGCGCTGCGCCACCAGGGCGGTGTGCGGCACGCTCTGGTGCTCCACACGGCGCCACGTTTCCAGGGCAGCTTCAATGTCGCCGCGCGCGCGCAGGGCGTCGCCCATGAGCATGGTGGCGCGCACGCTCTTGCGGTCGGCGGCCAGGGCCTTGTCCAGCAGGGCCATGGCGGCATCGGTGTTGGTGCGGACCAGTTCATCGGCGGCCAGTTCGCAGTAGAACTGGGCAATCTCGCGCTGGCGCCCTCCGGCACCGGTGGCTTGCAGGATTTCGGCGGCCGAGATGGCGCGCTCCCATTCCTTCTCGCGCTGGTAAATTTCCAGCAAGGCACGGCCGGCCTGGGCGCTGTAAGGGGTGTCGATGAGCTTGTTGAAGGTTTCTTCAGCGCGGTCCAGCAGACCCGCCTTCAGGTAATCCTGGCCCAGTTCATAGAGCGCATGGCCCTGGTGCTCGGCCGGCAGGTCGGGACGCGCCAGCAGGTTCTGGTGCACGCGGATGGCGCGCTCGGTCTCGCCACGGCGGCGGAACAGGTTGCCCAGGGCAAAATGCAGCTCCACCGTCTCGGGATCGAGCTTGACGATTTCGATGAAGGCATCGATGGCCTTGTCCGGCTGCTCGTTGAGCAGGAAATTGAGCCCTTTGAAGTAACCGCGCGGCAGGGTGCGCGACTCGGACAGCAACTGGTTGATATCCACCCGCGCGGCAATCCACCCCAGGCCGAAGAAGACCGGGATGCCAAGCAACCACCAAAATTCAAATTCCATAAACAGTGAGGGGCAATTAGAGGATGTGCTGCGCGGTGATCACGCTGTCAGGCTGCGGCGGCTGGGCCTGCACCTGGGCGATCTCTTCCTGCTGCTTCTGGACTTGCGACAGCGCCTTCTTGTAGCGCGAAGCTTCGCGGCGGTGGCGCAGCACCAGCGGCGCCATGGCCAGCACGCCCAGGATCGCGCCGATCACGAAGAAGGCCAGCAAGACCAGCACCAGCGGGTCGGTGCGTTCATAGCCGAGGAAGAAGTGCATGGTCACTTCCTGGGTATTGCGCAGGGCGAAGAAAAAGAAGAACACGAACAGGATGGCCGCAATCAATCGGGACAGTATTTTCATGGCGTAATCCTTTCTGGCGGGTCGTGGTTAGCCCGGAGGCCCGAAGGCCAAGCTGCCCGGCCGGCGATGCGCAGCACCCGAAACGTCAAAGGCGATGCGTGAAGACGGCGCCGGTCCGCAGCATTATTGCGCTGGCCGGAAAAATCGCGACGATTTCGCGCGCATTCCCGGTCAATCCAGGGTAAATCGGGATTGTACGTGAAAAAAAACGGCATCCAAAGATGCCGTTCATTTTGTTGATCTGCCTTTACACCCGTTCACCTCGCAGTGCGCGAGTGTGCAGCTTTCAACCATTGTTACTGCTCGCGGGCGCAGACAACTTCATCTGCGCACCGCAAGAACTGCCTGGTCACAGGCCCAGCCGGGTCAATCCTCGCGGATTGGCTGGCCGACCATCGCATCGACGCGTTCGCGCAGTTCCTTGCCCGGCTTGAAGTGGGGGACCCGTTTTTCAGGGACCATCACCTTGTCGCCGGACTTGGGATTGCGGCCGATACGCGGCGGACGGCGGTTGAGCGCGAAGCTGCCAAAGCCACGGATCTCGATGCGCTGGCCGGTCGCAAGAGCGTCGACCATGGCATCGAGGATGGTTTTGACCGCGTAATCCGCATCCTTGGCGACAAGTTGCGGATAACGCTCAGCCAGACGGGCGATCAGCTCCGACTTTGTCATCGTGACCGGAAGATCAGTTCTTGTTGTCGAGCTTGGCCTTCAGCAGCGCGCCCAGGCTGGTGGTGCCCGAAGCAGCGTTGGAGTCAGCCGACATCTTCTGCATGGCTTCCTGGGTCTCGGCGTTGTCCTTGGCCTTGATCGACAGCTGGATGCTGCGAGCCTTGCGGTCGATGTTGATGACCAGGGCTTCGACGGCGTCGCCAACCTTCAGGTGGGTACCGGCATCTTCCACGCGGTCGCGGGAGATTTCGGAAGCGCGCAGGTAGCCTTCGACTTCGTCGTTCAGCTGGATCACGGCGCCCTTGGGCTCAACCGACTTGACGGTACCGTTGACGATCGCACCCTTGTCGTTCAGGGCGGCGAAGTTGTTGAACGGGTCGCCTTCCAGCTGCTTCACGCCCAGGGAGACGCGCTCGCGTTCCACGTCGATGGCCAGCACAACGGCTTCCAGCTCGTCGCCCTTCTTGAACTTGCGCACGGCTTCTTCGCCAGCTTCGGTCCAGGACAGGTCGGACAGGTGCACCAGGCCGTCGATGTTGCCCGGCAGGCCGATGAACACGCCGAAGTCGGTGATCGACTTGATCGAACCCTTGACCTTGTCGCCCTTCTTGTGGCTCATGGCGAAGTCGTCCCACGGGTTCGGCTTGCACTGCTTCATGCCCAGGGAGATACGACGACGCTCTTCGTCGATTTCCAGAACCATGACTTCGACTTCGTCGCCCAGCTGGACAACCTTGTTCGGGGCCACGTTCTTGTTGGTCCAGTCCATTTCGGAGACGTGCACCAGGCCTTCGATGCCTTGTTCGACTTCCACGAATGCACCGTAGTCGGTCAGGTTGGTGACCTTGCCGAACAGGCGGGTGCCTTGCGGGTAGCGACGCGACAGACCGGTCCAAGGATCGTCGCCCAGTTGCTTCACGCCCAGGGAGACGCGGTTCTTCTCTTGATCGTACTTGAGGACCTTGGCGGTGATCTCTTGGCCAACCGACAGCACTTCCGACGGGTGACGCACGCGACGCCATGCCAGGTCGGTGATGTGCAGCAGGCCGTCGATGCCACCCAGGTCAACGAACGCACCGTAGTCGGTGATGTTCTTGACGATACCGGTAACGACGGTGCCTTCCTTCAGGGTTTCCATCAGCTTGGCGCGCTCTTCGCCCATCGAGGCTTCGATCACGGCACGGCGCGACAGAACGACGTTGTTGCGCTTGCGGTCCAGCTTGATGACCTTGAATTCCAGGGTCTTGCCTTCGAACGGGGTGGTGTCCTTGACCGGACGGGTATCGACCAGCGAACCCGGCAGGAAGGCACGGATGCCGTTGGTCAGAACGGTCAGGCCGCCCTTGACCTTGCCATTGACGGTACCGGTGACGATCTCGCCGGACTCCATCGCCTTTTCCAGCGAGAGCCACGATGCCAGACGCTTGGCCTTGTCGCGCGACAGGATGGTGTCGCCGAAACCGTTTTCCAGGGATTCGATCGCAACGGAGATGAAGTCGCCGACGTTGACTTCGACTTCGCCGTTGTCGTTCTTGAATTCTTCAACAGGGATGAACGCTTCGGACTTCAGGCCGGCGTTGACGATCACGAAGTTGTGATCCAGGCGCACGACTTCTGCCGAGATGACTTCACCCGAACGCATGTCCTGACGCGACAGCGATTCTTCGAACAGAGCAGCAAATTCGCTGGAGGTATCAACACCTGCAGCGATAACGGTAGTGGTAGACATAAAAGAAAGTAAGAAAGATTGGCCGGTATCCGTGTGATGCAATCAGGCTGACTTGCACTGCCGTCTTCGTTGCCGCCGACGACATGGGTACTGGGTTAGGTTTATCAACACCCGTCAGACTTTGCATCTGCCGGGCACCAATGGCACTACGGGTACAACAAGGACTTGCCCATGATGGGTGCTGAAGTTGCCGTTTCAAGCGGATTGCAACGGATTTCAGTGCCCCAGGGCAGCGTACCAGCTGAGTACCTGCTGCACCGCTTCGTCAGCGGTCATGTCGGATGTATCCAGGTGATATGCACCCTCCGCAGCCTTCAAGGGGGCAGACGAGCGATTCATGTCGCGTTCGTCGCGTTCCTTCAAATCTCTGGAGAGGTCTTCGATATTAGCAGAAAAACCCTTGTCAATCAATTGCTTATAGCGCCTTGTGGCGCGCGCTTCCACACTGGCCGTCAAAAACACCTTCAATCGGGCGCCCGGGAAGATGACGGTGCCCATGTCGCGACCGTCGGCCACCAGGCCAGGCGGTTTCCTGAATGACAACTGCAGGCCATACAAGGCCTGGCGCACGGTGATCAGGGCGGCGATCTTGGAGGCGGTATTGCCGACTTCCTCGGCCCGGATGGCCTGGGATACGTCTTCGTTGGCCAGGAAGATGTGGCCGCCATCGAAATGACAGTGCAGGTGCTCGGCAGCCTTGGCCAGGGCGTGTTCGTCGTCCAGGGCTACGCCGCGGCGCAGCACGGACAGCGCCGTCAGGCGGTACAGCGCACCCGAATCCAGGTAATGGAAGCCCAGTTCCCGGGCCACCTTCTGGGCCACGGTGCCCTTGCCGGAGGCGGTCGGACCATCGATGGTGATGACCGGTATCTTTGCTTTTTCCATGGCCTGATCCCTTTATCTGTGAATAATTTAGTGTAATTCCGTCAAATAAAGGGTTTATCAGATCAAGGTTTGTTCGGCAATCTTTTTGAAGACCTCGAAGTAATCGGGGAAGGTCTTGGCCACGCACTTGGGGTCGTTGATGCGGATGCGGTTGCCACGCCGCAATGCACCATCCAGCGCTGCCAGCGAGAAGCACATGGCCATACGATGGTCGTCATAGGTATCGATGGCGGCCGTGCCGATCTCGGCCGGGGGAGTTACCGTGAGGTAATCCGCGCCCTCCTCCACCTGTGCACCCAGCTTGCGCAACTCGGTCGCCATGGCCGAAAGACGGTCGGTTTCCTTGACGCGCCAGCTGGCGATGTTGCGCAGGGTGCTGGGGCCGTCGGCGTAGAGCGCAGCCACGGCGATGGTCATGGCCGCATCCGGAATGTGGTTGAAATCAGCATCGATGGCCTTGAGCGGGCCATTGGAGGAGGCCTCGATCCAGTTCTCGCCCATGGTGATGGTCGCGCCCATCTGCTCCAGCGCTTCGACGAAGCGCACGTCGCCCTGGATGCTGTCGCGGCCCACGCCCTCGACCCGGATCGGGCCGCCGGTGATGGCACCGGCCGCCAGGAAATAGGACGCAGACGACGCATCGCCCTCGACGTGGATGCTGCCAGGGCTGCGGTAATGCTGGCCCGGCTTGACGGTGAACTGTTGCCAGCCGTCACGCTCGACCTCGACGCCAAAGCGGCGCATCAGGTTCAGGGTGATCTCGATGTAGGGCTTGGAGATGAGCTCGCCGACCACCTCGATCTGCATCGCTTCTTCGCGCGCCATCAGGGGCGCGGCCATCAGCAAGGCCGTCAGGAACTGGCTGGAGACGTTGCCGCGCACCTTCATGCGCGCCGATGTCAGCTGGCCACGGCGGATATGCAGCGGCGGGTAGCCGGGATTGCCGGTGTATTCGATGCGCATGCCGACCGCATTCAAGGCATCCACCAGGTCGCCAATCGGCCGCTCATGCATGCGCGGCACGCCATGCAGCGTGTAGTCGCCACCCAGCACGGCCAGGGCCGCCGTCAGCGGACGGATGGCAGTGCCGGCATTGCCCATGAAGAGATCAGCCTGGTGCACCGGCAGCACGCCGTTGACGCCATGGACGATGTAATCCTGGGTGCCTTCGATCTGCTCCCACTTCACGCCCAGGGTCTGCAGGGCCATGAGCATGACCAGCGTATCGTCGGAAGCCAGCAGGTCGAAGATGCGGGTGGTGCCGCCCGAGAGCGCCGCCAACAGCAGGATGCGGTTGGAAATGCTCTTGGAGCCCGGCAGCTTGACCGTGCCTTGCACGTGCGGGACCGGGTTCAGGTCGATATGGCGGGGGTAGGAAGGCTGTTTCATCTGGCTTGCTTTTCTGTGGATGATGCGGTGGTGGAATCGGGCCGCCCAGGCGGCCTTGACGATGTGACCGGGAAAGAATGTTCAGTTGACCTTGCGTTCGGCCGCCTCGATGGCCGCCGCCCATTGCTGGCGGGCATGCTGGGCGCTGGCATAGATCTTTTCGAGGCCCGCGCCGTCGCTGTCGGCAATCATCGCGCGTATGCCCTGCAATTGCACCAGATAGGCATCGACCTCGGTGAGCAAGGCATCACGGTTGGCCAGCGTGATGTCGCGCCACATCTCGGGCGAGGAGGCAGCGATGCGGGTGAAATCGCGGAAACCGCTGGCGGCATACTGGAACAAGGTCTCGGCATGCGGCTTGGCGGCGATGTCGTCCACCAGCGCAAAGGCCAGCACGTGCGGCAGGTGGCTCACCGAAGCGAACACCGCATCATGTTCCTGCGGCGAGAGGCGATGGATGATCGCGCCACAGGCGCGCCAGGCCGCGGCCACGGTCTCGACATCGGCGTCGCTGTTTTCGGGCAAGGCGGTGATGACCACCTTCTTGCCTTCATACAGTTCGGCCAGCGCGGCTTCCGGCCCATGTTTCTCACGACCCGCAATGGGATGCGCCGGGACGAATTGCGCAATGCGCTCACCCAGCGCCTTGCGGGCGGCGGCCACCACATCGCTCTTGGTACTGCCGGCATCGGTGACAATGGCCCGGGCATCGAGATGCGGCTGGATGGACGCGAGGATGGCTTCGGTCTGCGCCACGGGCGCGGCCACCAGGATCAGGTCGGCACCGGTGACGGCAGCGGCCGCATCGGTGGCGATGGCATCGATGATGCCCAGCGCGCGCGCACGTTCCAGGCTGGCCAGCGAGCGGCCCACGCCGACGATGTGCGCGGCCTGGCCGGCACGGCGCAGCGCCAGGGCGAACGAGCCGCCGATCAGGCCCACACCGAAGATGACGACTTTCTTGAACACGTTGGATTCAGCCTTGAAGAATGGCGGGACGGCAGGCGCTCACAGGCCCAGCGGATAGGAGCCCAGCAGCTTGAAGAAGGCGGCGTTCTGGCGCAGCTCTTCGAGCGCCTTGGCGACCTTCTCATCCTGCTCGTGGCCTTCGAGGTCGACGTAGAAATAATATTCCCACGCGCCCATGCGGGCCGGACGCGACTCGAAGCGCGTCATCGACACGCCGTGCCGCGCCAGCGGTGCCAGCAGGTTGTAGACCGCTCCGGCCTTGTTGGGCACCGACAGCACGATGGAAGTCTGGTCGCGCCCCGACGGTGCCGTACGCAGGCGGCCGATCACGGCGAAGCGGGTGCGGTTGTGCGGGTCGTCCTGGATGTGGGCATTGACCGTCTGCAGGTTGTACTTCTGGCCCGCGATTTCACCGGCAATGGCCGCCACACTCTTATCTTCACCTGCCATGCGCGCGGCCTCGGCGTTGGAGGCCACCGCCTGGCGTTCGATGGAAGGATAGTTCTGGTTGAGCCACGCATTGCACTGGGCGAGGGCCTGCGAATGCGCGCAGATGCGGGTGACGCCTTCCATGTTGCCGCTGGCGGTCATCAGGCTGTGATGCACGGGAATGGCCACTTCACCGCTGATGGTCAGCGTCGTCTGCAGCAGCAGATCGAGGGTGCGGTTGATCACGCCCTCGGAGGAATTCTCGATGGGCACCACGCCAAAATCGGCGGTACCGGCTTCGGCATCGCGGAACACTTCATCGATGGACACGCAGGGCAAGCCCTCGATGGCATGGCCGAACTGCTGGTACACGGCCTGTTCGCTGAAGGTGCCTTCGGGGCCGAGATAGGCCACCACCACACGCTTTTCCAGCGCGCGGCAAGCCGACATCACTTCACGGAAAATGGTCTGGATATCGGTGCCCAGCAAGGGGCCGGGATTGCGGTCGGCGGCGCGGCGCAGGACCTGCGCTTCGCGCTCGGGACGAAACACCGGGGCATTGGTCTCGGCCTTGACGTGGCCCACTTCCTGCGCGACGCGGGCGCGCTGGTTCAGCAGGTCGAGGATCTGCGCATCGATGGCATCGATCTTCTGGCGCAGGGGCAGCAACTTGTCGTCACTCATCTTGCTCTTTCAGGTTCTGCACGGCGCACGGGCGCTATGAGCGGCCGGCGGCGCACCGGGCATGGCGTTGGCTTGGCGCACGGCCACGGCCTGCACTGCGCGGGCGATGATGCGCCCGGCCAGATGCGGCCTCAGCCGTGCTGCTGTTCGAAGTCTTTCAGATAATCGACGAGAGCCTGTACGCCCTCGATCGGCATCGCGTTGTAAATCGATGCACGCATGCCGCCGACCGACTTGTGGCCTTTCAGCTGCAGCAGGCCGCGCTCTTTGGCGCCGGCCAGGAAAGTGTCATTGAGCGCATCGTCGCGCAGGAAGAACGGCACGTTCATGCGGGAACGGCAGTCCGCTGCGATCCGGTTGCTGTAGAAATCGGTGCTGTCCAGGTAGCCGTAGAGCAGTTCGGCCTTGGCGATGTTGCGCGCTTCCAGCGCGGCCACGCCACCCTGGCGCTTGATCCACTGGAACACCAGGCCGGCGATGTAAATCGCGTAGGTCGGCGGGGTGTTGTACATGGAATCGTTGTCGGCCACGATCTTCCAGTCGAAGGCCGAGGGACAGAAAGGCAGTGCATGACCCAGCAGGTCTTCGCGCACGATGACGATGGTCACACCGGCCGGGCCGATGTTCTTCTGGGCACCACCATAGATGACGCCGTATTGCGAGACATCCACCTCGCGCGAGAGGATGTGCGAGGACATGTCGGCCACCAAGGGTGCGCCGCCGGTGTCAGCCGCGACTTCCGGCGTGTATTGGTATTCGACGCCGTCGATGGTCTCGTTGCTGCAGATGTGCACGTAGGCGGCATTGCGCGAGAGCTTCCAGTCGGCACGTGCCGGGATGCTGGAAAACTTGTGATCAGCCGAGGAGGCGGCCACGTTCACGCTGCAGTAGCGCCCCGCTTCCTTGATCGACTTGGTCGACCAGGAGCCGGTGTTGATGTAGTCGGCCACGCCGGCTTCATGCTTGCCTGCCGGCGAACGCAGCGCCGCCAGGTTCATCGGGATGATGGCGTTCTCGGCGATGGCCCCGCCCTGCAGGAACAGCACCTTGTAGTTGGCAGGAATGTTCATCAGCGCGCGCACATCAGCCAGCGCGGCTTCGATGATGGACATGTATTCCTTGCCGCGATGGCTCATCTCCATGACCGACATGCCACTGCCATGCCAGTCCAGCATCTCGTCGGCTGCCTGTTGCAGCACTTCCTTGGGCAATACCGCCGGACCGGCGGAAAAGTTATAAACCATGTCTGCGTTCGCCATCAAAAAAGACGGCGGGCATGCGGCCCGCCGCCCTGGACTTGCTTTACTCGCCTGCGGCTGGTGCTTCGCCGCCGGCCGCCTCTGCGCCTTCGCCTTCGATCACGTCTTCCACATCGGACTCGACCACGCGCTGCAGGCCGGACAGCTTGGTGCCGTCTTCCACTGCGATCAGGGTCACGCCCTGGGTCGCGCGGCCCATCTCACGGATCTCCGAGACACGGGTGCGGATCAGCACGCCACCGGTGGTGATGAGCATGATCTCATCGCTGGAATCGACCAGCGTGGCGGCCACGACCTTGCCGTTGCGCTCGCTGGTCTGGATGGCGATCATGCCCTTGGTGCCACGGCCGTGACGGGTGTACTCGGTGATCGGGGTACGCTTGCCGAAGCCGTTTTCGGTGGCGGTGAGCACGGACTGCTGTTCGTTTTCGGCCACCAGCAAGGCGATGACTTGCTGGGTTTCTTCCAGATTCATGCCGCGCACGCCACGGGCGGTACGGCCCATCGGGCGCACGTCGTTTTCATCGAAACGCACGGCCTTGCCGCCGTCGGAGAACAGCATCACGTCATGCGCGCCATCGGTCAGGGCAGCACCGATCAGGAAATCACCCTCGTCCAGGTCCACGGCAATGATGCCGGCCTTGCGCGGGTTGGAGAAGTCCGACAGCGGGGTCTTCTTGACCGTGCCCAGGCTGGTGGCCATGAAGACGTAGCGGTCATCCGGGAAGCTGCGATTGGCGCCCGACACCGGCAGGATCACCGTGATCTTCTCGCCGTCCTGCAGCGGGAACATGTTGACGATGGGCTTGCCGCGCGAATTGCGCGAACCCTGCGGCACTTCCCAGACCTTCAGCCAGTACAGGCGGCCACGGTTGGAGAAGCACAGGATGTAGTCGTGCGTATTGGCGATGAAGAGCTGGTCGATCCAGTCGTCATCCTTGGTCGCCATGGCCTGCTTGCCGCGGCCGCCGCGCTTCTGCGCGCGGTATTCGGAGACCGGCTGCGACTTCATGTAGCCGGTGTGCGAGAGCGTCACCACCATGTCCTGCGGGGTGATCAGGTCTTCGGTGGCCAGGTCGGTGGCGTTGTGCTCGATGGTGGAGCGGCGCTCGTCCTTGGCACCGATGCCGTAGTCGTTGCGGGCGGCGTTGAGTTCGTCGGTGATGATGGCGGTCACGCGGGCCGGCTTGGAGAGGATATCCAGTAGGTCGGCGATCTGCCCCATCACGTCCTTGTATTCGTTGACGATCTTGTCCTGCTCCAGGCCGGTCAGGCGTTGCAGACGCATCTGCAGGATTTCCTGGGCCTGTTCATCGGAGAGCTTGTAGAGGCCGTCGGACTGGATGCCGTAATGTGCCGGTAGGCTTTCCGGACGGAAGGCTTCGATGCCGCCCGGATTGCCTTCGCCGGTGCGGGCCAGCATCTCGCGCACCATGGACGAATCCCAGGCGCGGTTCATCAGTTCTGCCTTGGCGATCGGCGGGGTCGGTGCGGCGCGGATGATGGCGATGAAGTCATCGATGTTGGCCAGCGCAACGGCCAGGCCCTCGAGCACGTGACCGCGTTCGCGCGCCTTGCGCAGTTCGAACACGGTGCGGCGGGTGACCACTTCGCGACGGTGCGACAGGAAGCATTCCAGCAGCTGCTTCAGATTGAGCAGGCGCGGCTGGCCATCGACCAGCGCCACCATGTTCATGCCGAAGGTATCTTGCAGCTGGGTCTGCTTGTAGAGATTGTTGAGCACGACCTCGGGCACTTCGCCGCGTTTCAATTCAATGACCACGCGCATGCCCGACTTGTCGGATTCGTCGCGCAGGTCGGAGATGCCTTCGAGCTTCTTGTCGCGCACCAGTTCGGCGATGCGTTCGAGCAGCGCCTTCTTGTTGACCTGGTAGGGCAGCTCATCGACGATGATGGCGATGCGGCCTTCGCGGCCATACTCTTCGAAGTGGGTCTTGGCGCGCATGACCACGCGGCCACGGCCGGTGCGGTAACCATCGCGCACGCCCGAGACGCCATAGATGATGCCGCCGGTCGGGAAGTCCGGTGCCGGGACCAGTTCGATCAGTTCATCGATGGTGCAGTGTTCATTGGCCAGCAGGTGCAGCGCGCCGTTGATCACTTCGGTGATGTTGTGCGGCGGGATGTTGGTGGCCATGCCCACGGCGATGCCGGAGGAGCCGTTGACCAGCAGGTTGGGGATACGCGTGGGCAGGACCGAGGGTTCCTTTTCCTTGCCGTCGTAGTTGGGCACGAAATCGACGGTTTCCTTCTCGATATCGGCCAGCAATTCGTTGGAGATCTTGTCCAGGCGGCACTCGGTGTAACGCATCGCCGCAGCGCCGTCGCCGTCGATGGAACCGAAGTTGCCCTGGCCGTCGACCAGGGTGTAGCGCAGCGAGAAGTCCTGGGCCATGCGCACCAGGGTGTCGTAGATGGAGGCGTCGCCGTGCGGGTGGTATTTACCCATGACTTCACCGACCACGCGCGCGCACTTCACGAACGGGCGATTCCAGACGTTGTTCATCTCGTGCATCGCATACAGCACGCGGCGGTGCACCGGCTTCAAGCCATCGCGCACATCCGGCAGTGCCCGACCCACGATCACGCTCATGGCGTAATCGAGGTAACTCTTGCGCATCTCTTCTTCGAGGGAAATGGGGATGGTTTCTTTAGCGAATTGATCCATTGGAGAGTCGAAAGATGTTTCCCGGCCAGGAAATCGTGCCGGGCGGGCGTGGCCCTTGGACTGATCAGAACAGCGCATTCTAGCACGCCAGGAGGGTCAAAAGCCCGTCAAAGGCCCTCAATGACCCCGCAACGGCATGCTTCGCGATGGTACCCGGCCCGGTGCACGCGATGACCGCATGCACCGCAAAGCGCCTCCCAGCGCCTGAGAGCGACAATCTGCCGGGTCCGGGCATCTATATATATTAGCGTGCCCGAACTCAGCGACGGCATTGCCACGCAGCATCAGATGTTTCTTCGCCGTTGATTGATGTCAAATGACCAATTTGGGGAAAATTTTCCGAAACTCACTTTCGCGGTGCACGCCATCGGGAGAAACCCCACCTGCCGGGAAGCACGATGCCCCGGAGAAAATGGCAACTACTTGCCCAAGTGAAAATGCGCGAACTGTATGAAAAATAAGGATTTTCTTTAAAAAATCCGGCTTTTTTCAGCCTTAAAGGAACAAAAACGGGCCAAAAATATCGCGTTGCGAAGAAACAACACAGTCCCAAAAACGTTGTCTGGACCAATTGGCAAGCATCGCTGAAGGTCAATCCGTGTGGCAGAATGGCGGCTAAGTTCATTACTAGCCCCATGGAACAAGGGCCTGTGACGACCTGAACACATGATATTATTCATTTTTTTGATGTCGTAATCTTGTAGCGCAGTTTATCTGCGGATATCTCACCCGAGAGGAGAAACATGAACAAATTAGCAAAACTCGTCTTCGCTGCTGCGTCCGCAGCCATCGCACTGTCTGCCACCGCTCAGGAAACCAAGGACATCAAGGTTCGTCCGGGCAGCCTGTACCTGCAAGATGGCCGTGACGTCGTGACCCGCAGCGGTTACGGTCTGTGCTGGCAAACCGCTTACGTGAACGGTCCGTGCGAAGAACCGCCCGCACCGGCTCCGGTTGCCGCTGCTGCTCCTGCTCCTGCTCCGGCACCTGCCGCTGCTCCGACCTCGGAAAAGGTCACCTACGCTGCTGATGCGTTCTTCGACTTCGACAAGGCAACCCTGAAGCCGGCTGGCAAGGCCAAGCTGGACGAACTGGTTGGCAACCTGAAGGCCATCAACCTGGAAGTCATCATCGCCGTCGGCCACACCGACTCGATCGGCTCGGTCGCCTACAACCAGAAGCTGTCGGTTCGCCGCGCTGAGTCCGTCAAGGCCTACCTGGTCTCGAAGGGCGTTGAAGCCAACCGCGTCTACACCGAAGGCAAGGGCAAGTCGCAACCGGTCGCCGACAACAAGACCGCTGCTGGCCGCGCCAAGAACCGTCGCGTGGAAATCGAAGTTGTGGGTACCCGCAAGTAATCGATTGCCGCTACAAGGCTGTTATGAAAACCCCGCTTCGGCGGGGTTTTTTTATTCCTGTTTCATTTGCTGGTCATGCACGCCTCTGCAAGCAATTGTCCCGCCATTGCGGCGCATCTTGACCTGGTGCAGGCCACCCGTTGCGTCGGATTGGGCTATCATTAGGCCCCATGAACACGACCAATGCGACCATGAACGCCGATCCCCAAGAGATCCAGAAATTCAGTGAACTGGCCCATCGCTGGTGGGACCCGGGTTCCGAATTCCGTCCCCTGCACGAAATCAACCCGCTGCGCCTGGAGTGGATCAACGCCCGCGCCCCGCTGGCCGGCAAGAAGGTGATCGACATCGGTTGCGGCGGCGGCATCCTGGCAGAATCGATGGCCAAGAAAGGGGCTGACGTCACCGGCATCGACCTCTCCGACAAGGCCCTGAAAGTGGCCGACCTGCACAGCATGGAGTCCGGCGTGCAAGTGCGCTACGAAAAGATCGCCGCCGAAGACATGGCCGCGCGTGAAGCCGGCCAGTACGACGTCGTGACCTGCATGGAAATGCTGGAACACGTCCCCGATCCGGCCGCCATCGTGCGCGCCGCGGCCGACCTGGCCAAGCCGGGCGGCAAGCTGTTCTTCTCCACGCTGAACCGCAACATGAAGTCTTACGTCATGGCCATCATCGGCGCCGAATACGTGCTGCGCCTGCTGCCCAAGGGTACGCACGACTACGCCAAGTTCATCACCCCGGCCGAGCTGGCGCACTACACGCGCGAGGCCGGTCTGCAGATCGACGGCTTCAAGGGCATGGGCTACAACCCGCTGACCAAGATCTATTCACTCAACGACGACACCAGTGTGAACTACCTGGTGGCTTGTACCAAGCTGGGCTGAGCGGCCTCGCTCACGCCTCGCCGGTTCGTTCCCCTCGCCGCAGCCCTGCGCTGCGGCGCTTTTCTTCCTGCCATCCTCAAGCCCATGCCACTCCGCCCTCCCCGCGCGATTCTGTTCGACCTCGACGGCACGCTCGCCGACACTGCTCCCGACCTGGCGGCCGCCGCCAACTACCTGCGCCAGCAAAGGGGCCTGGAAAATGCCCCCTATGAAAGCTTGCGTCCGGTCGCCTCGGCCGGTGCCCGCGGGCTCATCGGTGCAGCGCTGGGCATCCATCCGGGCGATGCGGAATATGAAGACTTGCGCGTACTGTTCCTGGACCGCTACCAGGCCAACATGACCACCCACAGCGGCCTCTTCGACGGCATCCCGGAACTGCTGGCGCAACTGGAAGCGCGCGGCATTGCTTGGGGCATCGTCACCAACAAGGCGGCGCGCTTCACCGACGTGCTGGCCCCGCAGATCGGTCTGGGCCATGCCGGCTGCATCGTCTCCGGCGACACCACCCCGCATCCCAAGCCGCATCCCGCGCCGCTGCTGGAAGCCGCCAAGCGCCTGGGACTGCCAGCCGAGGATTGCTGGTACGTCGGCGACGACCTGCGCGACATCCAGGCCGGACGCGCCGCCAACATGCCGACCATTGCCGCCGCCTGGGGCTATTGCGGCCACACCGAACCGGCCGCGTGGCAGGCCGATGCGCTGCTGCATGCACCGCTGGACATCCTGACCCTGCTGGACTGATCCGCTGCCCCGCCTTTACTGGCGCGCGCAGGGAAACTTGGGCGCGCCATTACCCTCCTAGCAGTGCCGTGTCGCCTCGCATTAGAATGGCGACAACCCGGCGCACGCCGCTGCACCACACACCATCACAACCAGAACCGGCCACCTGCGCAGGCATCGCCCCAGGACGGACCGGCACCGACAAGGGAAACCGTCATGAGCAAGCCGGACCGCGCCTCTCTCACCCAGCACATCGCCTGGCAACGAATGAGACGCCCGCTGCGCTGGGCCGGCTGGACGCTGGCCGTCCTGCTGGTTCTGGCCGCGTTGAGCTGGGCCGCCTTGCCCGCGCTGGTGCGCAAGATCGCCGTCGACCAGACGCAGGCCCAGATCGGCCGCAAGCTGGAGATCGGCGAGATCGCCTTCAACCCCTTCAAGCTGGCCCTGCGCGCCTCCGACATTACGCTGTATGAAGCCGATGGCACGCAGCCCTTCTTCAGCGCCAAGGGCTTGCTGGCCGACCTCTCGGCCGCGTCCCTACTGCGCCTGGCGCCGGTGCTGGACGAGATCAAGCTGAACACGCCGCAACTGCACGTGGTGCGGGTGGATGCCGAGGGCAGCGGCCATTACAACTTTTCCGACATCCTGCAGCGCCTGGCCGCGCAGCCCAAAAGCGAAGGCCAGGCGCGCTTCTCGCTGGCCAACGTGCAACTGCAGGATGGACAGATCCGCTTCGAGGACAAGGTCAGCGGCAAGAACATCGACATCGCCGCGCTGCAAGTGGGCCTGCCCTTCATCTCCAACCTGCCCGGCAACATCGACAGCTTCGTGCAGCCGCAACTGTCGGCCACCATCAACGGTACGCCGCTGCACCTGAAGGGCCGCAGCAAACCCTTCGCCTCGACGCAGGAATCGGCCTTCGCCATTGATATTGACCAGCTCGACCTGGTGGGCTACCTGCCCTTCCTCCCTGCCGAATTGCCGGTGCTGATCCAGAGCGCCAAGCTGAGCACCAAGCTGGATCTGGGTTTCACCCGCAAGGACGACAAGCCGACCGTCACCCTGGCCGGCGATGTGCGCCTGGATGACGTCGCCCTGCAGGACAAGGCCCGCGCACCGCTGCTCAAAGCCAAGTCGGTAGCGCTGCAGGTGAAGCAATTCGACGTACTGGCCGCCAGCGGCGAACTGAACCAGCTCGCGCTGGAGCAGCCGCAAATCTGGGCCAGCATGAATGCGCGTGGCGAAATCAACTGGCAGCGCGCGCTGGCCGGTGGCGGCCAGAGCAGCGCACGTGCAACGAAGAAGGAAGCGCCCGCCCCAGCGACCGGTACACCTCAGCAGGCTACCCCCATCGTGCTGCAACAACTGACCGTGCGCGGTGGCGAAGTGAACTGGCGCGACGAAGCCAATGCAACGCCCGCCCAGGCCATCAAGCTGAGCAAGATCGACATCAATGCCACCCAACTCTCTACCGCCGCTGATGCCAAGCCCGCGCACCTGGCCCTGTCGGCGGTGGAAAACGGCCGCGGCAAGCTGGCCTTCGATGGCCAGCTGCAGCCGCTCAAGGCCAGCGTGGCAGGCAAGATCACGCTGGAGAACATCGACCTCGCCGGCTACCAGAATTACCTGTCACGCGCCCCCATCAGCGGCGTGGCCGGCAAACTCTCCGGCCAGACCACACTGCAGCTGCGCAACGGCCATTACAAACTCGACGACAGCAAGGTTCAACTGGCCGACCTGCGCTTGACGCCCCCGGGCAAGGGGGCGCAGCCGCTGGCACTGGAATCGCTCTCGCTGCAGGCTCCCACGCTCACCGATACGCTGGACCAGGCCATTCCCTTCAAGCTGCAGGCGCGCTTCGACAAGAACGGCAGCGCCGAGCTGGCCGGGCAGGCAGCAGCGCATTTCAGGAGCGTGGCCCTGGATCTGGAGGTGAAGGATTTGCCCATCACGCCCTTCCAGCACTATTTCACCGATGTGCTCAATGTCACCATCAGCAGCGGCCTGGCCAGCGCCAAGGGCAAGCTGGAGCTGACGCCGCCGCTGGAGGATCGCAAGCTGGCGCTGGACTACAAGGGCAGCGCCGCCATCACCAACCTGCGCATGCAGGACAAGCAGACCTCCACCGACTTCCTGCGCTGGCGCACGCTGGAGCTGGCCGGCCTCCAGGCCAAGCTGGGTGGACGTGCGCAGGTGGCGCTGGAGAAGGTGACGCTGTCCAACTTCTACGCCCGCGCCATCCTTTCCGACAAGGGCCGCCTGAACCTGCAGGACATCGTGGTGACTGATGCGCAGGAACAGGGCTCGATCACGGATGACAGCAAGAAGGGCGGCAAGCCTGCCAGCACGGCAAGCGCGCGCAAGACCGTCTCAGCCGCCCCGGTCACGCCCGCTGCCGCGCCCGCCGATGCACCCATCGTGCGGGTCGGCCAGGTGGTGCTGGAAGGCGGCAACATCAACTACACCGACAACTTCGTCAAACCCAACTACACCGCCAACATGACGGGGCTGTCCGGCAGCATTGGCCAGATCTCTTCGGAGAAACCGCAACCGGCGCCGGTCAACATCAGCGGCAAGATCGACAACGATGCGCCGCTGCAGATCTCGGGCTCGCTCAATCCGCTCTTCAAGCCCATGTACCTGGATCTCAAGGCCAGCGCCAACGGTGTGCAGCTGCCGCGCCTGACACCCTACTCGGCCAAGTACGCCGGCTATCCGATCACCAAGGGCAAGCTGTCGATGGATGTGCAATACAAGATCGAGAACGACAAGCTGGTGGCCCAGAACGATCTGCGCATTGAACAGCTGAGCTTCGGCGAACGCGTGGACAGCCCCGATGCCACCAACCTGCCGGTGATGCTGGCGGTGTCGCTGCTCAAGGACCGCGATGGCAACATCAACCTGAACCTGCCGATTTCGGGCTCGCTGTCGGATCCGGAGTTTTCGGTCGGCGGCATCATCGTGCGGGTATTCGTGAACCTGATCGTCAAGGCCGTCACCTCGCCCTTCGCGCTGATCGGGTCGATGTTCCGCGCGGACGAGCACATTGGCGAGCTGCGCTACATCGAGTTTTCGCCGGGTTCCTCGGAAGTCACCGATGAGGTGCGCAAGAAACTGGATGCGCTCGGTTACGCGCTGCATGAGCGTCCGGGCATCAAGCTCGACATCACCGGCCGCGTCGATCCCCAGGTCGATGACCAGGGCCTGCGCCGCGAATCGCTGGAACGTGCCATGCGCAGCCTCAAGCGTGCCGACCTGATCGCCAAGGAAGGCCAACCGGCCGGCCCGGTGCGCGTGAGCGCGGCCGAGCGCGCCAAGTACCTGGAGCGCGTCTACAAGGAAGCCAAGTTCGACAAGCCGCGCAACATGATTGGCCTGAGCAAGAGCCTGCCCGAAGCCGAGATGGAAAAGCTGATCCTCGAGCACACCGAGGTGACCAAGGATGATTTGCGCAACCTGGCCCAGCGCCGGGCCGACCAGGTGCGAAATTATTTGCAGGAACAGAGCGTGATCGATCCGGCGCGCATCTTCCTGATCGCCCCCAAGCTGAATGGCGCGGGCATTCCCGAGAAAGAACCGAAGGCGCGGGTGGAGCTGACCATCCAGTGAAAGGGCGATGCGCCAGCGGGCGGCGCGGCTCTTGAAAAGCCGTGCGCTGCCCATACAGTAGGGAGTAGGTTATAATTCACCTCCCGCCGGACAAGCGGGCGCCTCTTGAAGAGATTCGGAGAGAGGCAAGCGTAATACGCAAGTTCACGCGCCCAGCGGGATTTGCGAAGCTTCAACACCACGGGGCCGACTTGGTTTCGACAGGGGTTGCAAAGCGGAACAGGGCATGCCGAGGACTGGTTACCTCGTTAATCCATCCGGAACTGCTTAAATGCAAACGACGAATCTTACGCTCTCGCAGCGTAAATCGCACCTAGAAACCTAAGAAACTTCTAGCTCTACAGCACTTCTTCCCTGGGGTGTGCTGGCAACAGCGGTAGAGTCATTTACAGGGAATCGTGGCGTATGGGGTTACTTCATACGTCATTAAATCCAAGGTAACTCGTCCTGTCGAAGCGTGTGCGTCCGCGTCGCCAGGATTAAAACCAATTGACTGCACTACGCATGTAGAACTGTCTGTAGAGTGCTTCTGGACGCGGGTTCAATTCCCGCCGGCTCCACCAAATACCCTTCCAGAAATTTCCAAGGAAGTACGAAAAACCGCCCCCAGCCTGGTGCTCGGGCGGCCTTTTGTTTTTTTAACCTTGGATTTTGTCCGTTGACATCCAATAGGGGTAGGGGTAATTTTAGGGGTAACTTTACTACCCCATAAGCAGCTACCCCCAAAATGCCAAGAATCGTTGAGCCCCTCAAGGATCTACAAGTAAAAAATGCCAAACCCAAAGACAAGCCTTACAAGCTCGCCGACGGTGGTGGCCTCTATTTGCTTGTCACGCCTGCTGGAGGAAAGGGATGGCGACTCAAATACTTATACCAAGGGAAAGAAAAGCTAATCTCATTAGGTACTTATCCAGAGGTTGGCCTCCAAGAAGCACGAAAACGCCGTGACTCAAACAAGGAGCTGTTATCTGATGGAATCGACCCAAGCGACAATCGCAAGGCGAAGAAATTAGTGGGTCTTGAACAAGCAGCTAACAGTTTTGAGGTTATTGCACGTGAATGGTTATCCCGTGCAGAAAATGGTTGGGTGAAATTGTTGATTTGCTCGCAGATTTGACCCTCTCCATTTGACCCACCTTCCATTGCCTGCTGAAGGCAGCCACCCGGTCATACGACCCCTCGTATCCCAGCTCTCTTAAGTCCAGGAACATCTGTTTCAGGGTCCTTCTTTGCTTCCGAGATTTGACCGCCTCTGCGCTGAGCCAAGCGGAGAGCCTGGCGGTGAAGTCATCGAGCGAGCTTGGCGAACGCCTTGCTGGATAAGCAGGTTCGCTGACATCGGATCGGATGTAGCGGCGAACTGTGTTGCGGGATATGTCGAGCCTGCGGGCGATTTCCCGAATTGAGATGCGGTCTCTGATGTACCAGCGTCGAATAATTCCAAGTAGGGCCACGTCTATCACTCCGTTCTCCCGCTCGCTGTCATGAGCAGGATTGTGGTCTAAACATGGGTCAACTTTGGATGCAAATTTCCTGGGAAAGTGGGTCAGTTTTCAATGCAAATCAACAGCCATCACGCAGCTCAGGAACCAGCGCACGCAAATAGGCATGGCTCAACCACAGTGCAAGAAAAAAGGTCAGAAGGATGTTGAGACGCCGCAACAGAACCAGATCGCCACCCAGCAACAAATAGATGGGGTGAAAAAGGAAACCGAACTGCGTGTGTGAGTAATCATGAAGAAAGGGATTGGCCATCGAGACGACATAAAAGCTCTCGTCAGTGAAGTCGAAGCCAAACCTGCTGTAATTGAGGAGCCATCCGATCAACACAAGCGAGCCTACAATACAGGCTGCGATCAGAATGTTCGGAAAGATCTTGTTCGATGAGAAGTGATCTTTCTGATAAGCAATCATTCGTTTTTCTCAAATTTCGGCATAAGCCCTCCATTGTATCCGATCATCCGGCTAAGCCAGGGATCAGAAACCCGTCGCGCAAATGCAGGTCGCGGCAATATACCAACCGGCGGATGACCATCAGCAATTATTAGAATTTACATAGAAGTGGCGAATGCAGCAGATCATCAATTCGTGACACAAACAAAACTCCCCGCTTCATTCACAGACCCGCTTCCCCGATACTGCGGCCAAGCCGGATACGGGCATAACGGCCGGCTGCGCCCCGGCACCGCGGTGGTATCCACCACGATCTGATCCACCGGCGCCTTCCCCTGCTCCACCCACTGTTCCAGCGCAGTCAGTGAATCCCAGGACGCATTGAAAGCGGTACCGAACACGTGCCCATAGCCGGGGATCTCGTAGTAACGGACAAATCCTTCGAGCTGATCCTCCCCCATCGCCTTCTGCAAGCGCCCAAGATACTGCCGCGTGGCCTGCGTGCTGACCAGCGCATCGGCCGTGCCATGCGCCATCAGGATCTTGCCACCCTTGTTGCGGAAGGCCGAGAGATCAGTCTGGTTCACATCCTGCAAGCCGTTCAATGCCACCACCCGCGCCTGATAGCCGCCCGGCCGCAGCGGATCCAGCGCCAGCGGATTGAAGTTCACATCGCGCGTAACGAAGTAGCGCACCCACTGATCCCAGAAGGTACTGTGATACGGCGGGCTGCCCTTGCTGCTCACGCCCGGCATCGGATTGGCGGGCTGCTCGGTGCCCAGTCCCAGTGTCTGGATGATGGCCTGGAAAGGGCTACCGGTACCCGTGCCCCAATCCGTGCCCCAGGTGTTGAAACCGGGATAGCGCGTCTCGCCGCTGGCCAGTGGATAAGGCAACTCCAGCGGCGTGCTGAAGACCTTGAAAGCAGCAATCTGTGCGTCCGACAGGCAACCGTCACCGCCCTCGCCTCCGTCTTCGCAACGCAAGGGCTTGCCGTTGAGCGAGGCCGTGGCCGGATCGAAACGCGCGTTGCAGGCATCGACATTGCTGATGACGCCATCGGCCACACCATCGAGGCGGTCACACGCCGCCATGGCGGCATCGAACAGGAGCTTGCGCTTGGCCGCATTGGGATAGGCTCCCGGCTGTGCCATGGCCTGCGTCATGCGGCCGAACTGCAGGTTCAGTGCGACGGCATTCCAGGCCGGATACAGGGCAATCACGCCATCCACATCAGAGGGCCAGCGACTGGCCATGGCCAGGGCTTCGCGCCCGCCCGTGGAGCCGCCGGCGAAATACACACGTGCAGGCCGCTTCCCATAGTGGGCGGTGACGATGGCCAGCGCCACGTCGCGGGTTTTCTTCAAGGCATCGCCGGCGAAATTGCGCAAGGCTTCGTCGTTGCTGCCAAACGAACCATCGCGCGACGTGGTGGCATTGGCCTGGTGGCCGGAATCACTGGCGAAGGTGGCATAGCCGCGCCCCAAAGGACCGGGCTGCGTGGCCGCGCCGGCAGGGACGTTGGCGGCCACGTCCGGAATGGTGCCGTCATAGCCGCCACCGCCGAACATGAGCGCTTTGCCATTCCATTGCGCCGGCAGGTCTACCTGGAAACGGATCGCCGGTGCAGCGGGATCGACCGGGCTGATCTCGCCGCTCACCTTGCAGTAAGCACCGATGGCCTTGGCGCCCTCGCCGCCGGCGGCCACCATGTCGGTCGCAGTCACGCGTGCGCCACCTGTGGGCAGTCCGATGGACGCAGCCGGGAGCTTGGTCTCGCGCAACTGGCTGCAGCTTTGCGGTGTGCCTACCAGCCTGTCATTGACGGCCTTCTCGGGCAGGCTGCTGCATGCGGCCAGCAGCGCGATGATCAATGGACTCAACAAGGCCGGATGCAGCACCGGCCTCGGGATTGTTCGTTGCATGGCGGTCTCCTGATGGTCTCAATGTCGTCTACGTAACACTTGCACCGCCACACTACCACGGCGGCTTTCTTTCATTCAGTGCTGTGGGCCTTTGATATCCACGCGGGCAGCAATCGCCACCGCAGCTTCATCGCTGCTACTCGCAGGCAAGTTCAGCCCTCTCATTGGCGTGACCATTTCGCCACTCTCGGCGAAAGCCTGCGTCAATTTCCGGTCTACGCCAGGGTTTTCACAAAAACGTCATATTCGTCCTACATACTTCCCATCCAACTTCCGCCGGGGACTCCCTTGAATCGTCTTTTTTCTCCAGCTGCATGGCTGATGGGACAGCTACGCCTGTTCCCAAAATTCTGCCTGGTGTCCATCATGTTCATCGGTCCATTGGCGCTGGTGACCGGCATCCTGATCACGGGCATGCAGAAGACCATCCACCAGGCAGCCGTCGAGCAGAATGGCTTGCGTCTGATCGGCAATATCGAAGACCTCCGCCGCGCCCTCTTCCGGCACCAGATGGTGCGCTTCATGGCACTCCACGGCAACGTCGGCATGAAGGCCCGCGAAAGCGAGGCGCGGGCTGCAGTTGATCAATCCCTCAGCAGCTTGACCGCGCAGGATCATGCCATCCCTCAACTTGACCTTGCCGGGTCCCTGAGCGAGATAGCCAAGTCTTGGAACGATATCAAGGCGAAGCAGGCTCCCAGCCCCAAGGACGATTTCACCGCGCATGAGCGACTTATTGCCTTGACGCAGAGCCTCAAGAACGATGCCTCCAACAAGTCTGGCGTGAGGCTTGATCAGGAAATCAATACGCATCATCTTGCCCTCACCCTGCTCGACCATGTTCCCGCCGTCAGCGATGCTGTCGCCATCCTGGCCGGACGCGGCGGGTCTTATATCGACACCGGATTGATGGAGCCCAATGAAGAACTGGTGCTGGCGTCTCTGGTGGGCACCGGCAAGCACGATCTGGTCCAGCTCGGCGAACAACTCAAGACCCTGCTGGCCTCGGTACCCGAATGGTCGGGCCGGATTGGTCCGTATGCCAACCAGATGAACGTTGCCAGCGCATTCTTCGAGCGCACTTCCAATGAGGTTCTCAAATCGGTGGACCAGACATCGGGAGAGCAATTCTCCAATGCGGGAGTTGCGGCCATTGCGGAAATGCAGAAGCTCTCCGGCACCCTTTCCAGCCTGCTCGACGAGCAGCTCAGCCAGCGCAAGCAAGAACTGACCACGCGCAGGAATCTGACCCTGGCCGTGATCGTCGTGGTCATCCTGCTGGCCTCCTATGCGCTGGCGGGTTTCTACATTGCCACGAAAAAGGAAATCGCATCGTTGAGTCATGCCGTCGAGAACGTGGCGCTGGGCAACCTGGAAGTACGGATACCATTTCATGGCAACGACGAGATCGGCAAACTCGGCAATGCATTCAACAGGATGAATGACAGCCTGTGCGAGGTCATAGCGGGCATTCGTTCCAGTGCCCATCTGGTTTCCCTTGCGTCGAAAGAAATCGCTCAAGGCAATGCCGATCTCTCCGAGCGCACTGAAGCCCAGGCCCGCAGCGTGCAACGGACGACCGCCTCGATGGAGTTGTTCAATGACATCGTGCGCAACAATGCAGACGAAGCGGCACGCGCCAACCGGCTGGCCGATTCGGCATCAGCGTTCGCCACCCGGGGTGGAGAAGTGGTCAGCGATATCGTCGATACCATGACCGCCATCTCGGCAAGCTCAGACCAGATTGCCAATATCACGGGGGTGATCGACAGCCTGGCCTTCCAGACCAATATCCTCGCCCTGAACGCTGCAGTCGAAGCAGCGCGGGCCGGCGAACAAGGTCGCGGCTTTGCAGTGGTTGCTTCTGAAGTGCGGATGCTGGCTCAACGTTCTGCCACTGCCGCCCGGGAAATCAAGGCACTGATTCAGGAATCCACCAGCCAGGTCAATGCCGGGCGCCTCAAAGTTGATGGCGCGGCGCAATCCATGAGTGACATCGGCGCCTCGATTGCCGAAGTAGCCCAGATCATCTCCAAATTCGCCTCGTCCAGCATGAGCCAGCGCAGTGACATCGAGGCGACCTCCTCAGAACTGGCAGCCATCGAGTCGATGACGCAGGAAAACGCCGCGTTGGTGGAACAAGCGGCAGCCGCAGCGGAAAGCCTGAAGGTCCAGGCGCACTTGATGGCCGAGTCCGTAGCCATCTTCAAAATTGGTAGCAGCACCGTGCATCCCGATCCCACGGCGCCCCAGGCTAGCTGAACCCGTACCGCACACGGATCGGCCCGAGACAAGCGCGCTCAACACGGCGACTGTCCCGCCTCAATCGCCCGGCGCACGCCCTTGCCAGGCATTCTCCAGCAAGGCCCGCAGCGCCGTGCGCTCCAGCGGGCGCGGATTGGCATAGGCATTCTGCAGGGCGATGTCGGTGCAGCGATCCAATTCTTCATAGGGCATGCCCAACTCGCGCAAGGACAGCGGCGCCTGCAGACGGGTAGCCAATGCATGCACACCTTGCGCGGCATCGTCGGCTCCCAGGGCCCGCGCGATGCGCTGCATGGCTTGCGGTGCGGCCGGTGCGTTGTAGGCCAGTGCATGCGGCAGGATCACGGTATGCGTTTCAGCGTGCGGCAGGTTGTAGCTGCCGCCCAGGGTGTGGCACAGCTTGTGATGCAGCGACATGCCGACATTGCCCAGCACCGTGCCGCACAGCCAGGCGCCATACAGGCATTGGCTGCGTGCGGCCAGATCATCGCTGCGCGCCACCAGCTGTGGCAAACCCTCCGCCAACGCGCGCAATCCCTCTTCGGCCAGCAACGACATGACGGGATTGGCGTCCGGCGCATACAGGCCTTCGGCCGCATGGGCCATGGCATTGATGCCGCTGGTGACCGACAGCGCCAGCGGCAGGCCCACGCTCAGTTCGGGATCGTAGATCACCGTGCGCGGCAACACGCGGGCCGCACGTCCGGTCTTCTTGAGGCCAGCTTCGGTGATGCCGTAGATCGGCGTCATCTCGCTGCCGGCATAGGTGGTCGGGATGGCCAGGATGGGCAGCTCGGATTCCAGCGCGATGGCCTTGCCCAATCCCATGGTGGAGCCGCCACCGATGGCGATGGCGCAATCCGCACCGAGTTCGCGTGCGGCTTGGCGGGCATGGCGCGCGGTCTCGATGGGCACGTGCATGACCGCCTGGTCGAACACCCCGGCACAACGGTCCCCGATCAGGGCCGCGACGCGCTCGGCCTCGGCGCGCTGGCCGGGTGTGCAGAGCACGAGGGCGCGGCGCGCGCCCAAGAGCTCGGTTTCGCGCACCAGGTGCTGCAAGCTGCCGGCGCCAAAGACGACACGGGCAGCCGTGCTGGTATAGGTGAAGCTATGCGTGGGCAAGGTCATGGCAGAGTCAGGTTCGCTGGGGATTGAGGATGAAATCATAGTCCAGTGTATAGAACGGCTGGTCGCAAGTGCTGCCGTCGGGCGCCGGTCCGGCCTCGTGGCGCGGCCAGTCGGCAATGAGCGTGGAGCGTACGCCGAAGACGGCATCGGACTCCAGGTACTGGTCGCCGCGGCGGAAGACGTGGGTGATCAGCGTTTCATGACCCTCGGCCTGGATGCGGAAATGCAGGTGCGCCGGCCGCCACGGATGACGCCCCAAGGTCTCCAGCATCTTGCCCACCGGCCCGTCATGCGGGATCGGATAGGAATTGGCGAGGATGCTGCGAAAGTGGTATCGCCCCTGCGCATCGGTGTGCAGCGTGCCGCGCGCCTGCAACTGGTCGAGGTCCGGATATTGGACGTCATAAAAGCCATCCTCATCGGCCTGCCACACTTCGATCCTGGCGTGTGCAAGGGGCTCCCCATCCAGCCCGCGCACGCTGCCGCTGACGAAGCAGGGCTGGCCCTTGGCGCCGTTGGAGATATCCGCGCCCAGCGGATAGACCGGCGAATTCTCCACATGGAAGGGACCGAATACGGTGGCCTCGGTGCAGCCGGCCGGCTTGTGGTTCTGCTGCGCCATCACCAGGGTCGACAACCCCAGGGTATCGGAGAGAAGGATGAATTCCTGGCGCTTGTCCGAGCAAAGCTGGCCGGTCTCGGTCAGGAAGCGGATGCCCTCGAACCACTCCTGCTCGGTCAGCTTGACCTCGCGGGCGAAGGCGTGCAGGTGCTGCACCAGGCTGGTCATGATCTGGCGCAGGCGTTCGTCGGGCATGCCGGCATGGCGTGCCAGCACGGCCTGGGTGATGGTGTCTTCATTGAGATTAAGCATGGTCTCCTCGTCGTTGTTGTCATCAGACTGATTTTTCCGCTGAGCGGTAATATAGGTCTTATCTTTTCGCAGATATATGACGAAAGTGGAAAACTGTTTTCCACTTCGGACCGTCCACCTCGCCAGGAAGCCCGCCGCATGGACCGCTGGAATCAATTCGAACTCTTCGTGCAGGTCGCCGAGCTGGGCAGCCTCTCGCGCGCGGCCGAGGTGCTGGGCATGTCCAATGCCGCCGCCAGCCGCAGCCTGGCCGCGCTGGAAGAACGCCTGGGCGCGCGCCTGGTGGAACGCAGCACGCGCCGCCTGGGGCTGAGCCAGACCGGCGAGGCTTTCTATCGCCAGTGCAAGGCCGCCCTGACGCAGATGAAGGAAGCCGAAGCCCTGGTCAATGCCAACAGCGTCGCCCCCGGCGGGCTGCTGCGGGTGACGTCCTCGCTGTCCTTCTGCATGAAGCACATCAGCCCGCTGCTGCCGCGCTTTCATCGCCTCTATCCGGACATCACGCTGGAGGTGGTCTCGGCCAACCGCTACGTGGACCTGCTCGACAGCGGCATCGACGTGGCCATCCGCACCCGCGAGTTCGAGCCCGACTCCAACATCGCCGTGCGGCGGCTGGCCGCCACCCGCCGCATCCTGGCGGCCTCGCCCGGCTACCTGGCCGCACGCGGCGTGCCACGTTCGCTGGAAGAGCTGGCCACCCATGACCTGCTGGTCTACAGCCACTCCAACAATCCCAACCAGTTGCGCTTCACCCATCGCGATGGCCGCGAGCAGCAACTCGACATCGCCGCGCTGATGCAATCCAACGATGGCCAGATCATCCGTGCCGCAGCACTGGAGGGCCTGGGCATCCTGATCCAGCCCAACTACATCATCTATGACGACGTGGTGGCCGGCCGCCTGGTGCCAGTGCTGGACGAATGGGACCTGCCGCGCCTGACCATCAACATCGCCTACCAGGGCCGCAAGCACCTGCCGGCCAAAGTCCGGGTCTTAGTCGACTTCCTGGTGCAGCATTTTGCTGAGATGGATTACGAGCGCAAGTGGACCCGCTGAACGGCCCCCGGAAGCCATTCCGGCAAATCATACCAATCAGTAAATATTAAATACCAATTGGTAGCTTTTATCTTATACTGGTAGTCATCTTGTTGCCCATGAGGAGACATCCGATGTCCAACGCCACCGTCCGCGCCCTTGACCGCCAACCGCTGCGCCTGGTTTGCTGCGCCTTCTTGGTGGCGCTCTTCGCGCTCTGGCCGGGCCGCGCCGCACATGCCGCCCAGCCTTGGCGCGAGGCCCTGCCGGCACAGTTGCAGACAGTGGGCAGCGGCACCATGACCTGGCTGGGTTTCCGCATTTACCAGGCCACCCTGTGGGCGCCGCAGAAACCGCTCGATGACAGCCAGCCGTTTGCCCTGCAGCTCGACTACAAGGTCAAGGTCAGCCGTGACAAGCTGGCCGCCACCTCCATTGAAGAGATCCAGCGCATGAGCCCCACGCCCATCGCCGGCACGACGCTGGCGCGCTGGAAGAGCGAACTGAACCGTGCCTTCATCGACGTGGCCGATGGTGACGAGCTGGTCGGTGTCTACCTGCCCCAGCGCGGCATGCGCCTGTATGACCGCGACAAGATGCTGGCCGAGATCGCTGATCCGGAACTGGCGCGTTCCTTCTTCAATATCTGGCTGGGGCAGCCCAGCCGCGATGAAAGCCTGCGCCGCCGCCTGCTCGGGGAGACGCCTTGAGCGCACTACCTCACGCCTCGCCGGTGCCTTCCACCGGCGGCAGCAATGCCGCCTACGGCATGCTGGGCGCGCCCCTGGCCATGGCGGCGCTGCCGCTGTTCGTGCAGATCCCGGCGTATTACGCCAGCCATGTAGGCCTGGCCCTGGCACCGCTGGGCTGGGTGCTGTTCGCCGCGCGCCTGCTGGACATGCTGCAGGATCCCCTGTTTGGTCACTTGCTGGATCGCTCGGCACAACGACAGAAGCGCTGGATGGCGGCTGCTGGGGTGGTGCTTGCAGCCGCCTTCATTTGTCTCTGGAAACCGCCGTCCTCGCCGCAGGCGGCCATGGTGTGGCTGGTGGCGATGCTGGTGCTGGCCTATGGCGCGCACAGCATGCTGAGCATCGCCTACCTGTCCTGGGGCTCGCGCCTGCCGGAGCAAGGCCTGCGCGCCGTTCCCTGGCGCGAAGGCGCGGGCCTGGCCGGGGTGATCGTGGCCAGCGTGGTGCCGGTCGGCATTCTCGCCGCCGATCCGGCGCTGGTCGACCAGCGCATCACCTGGTATTGCCTGTTTTTTGGTGCCGTGCTGGCGTTGTCATTGCTGTTGCTGCTGCGCCAGCCGGCCCCGCCAATGATGGCGCAGGGTGCGCGCTGGAGCGTGTCATTGCGAGGACTGTGGGCCAACCGGGCGTTTCGTTCGCTGCTTCCCCCTTATCTGCTCAATGCGCTGTCGGCCGCCATTCCGGCCACGCTGGCGCTGTTCTTCATCGAGGATCAACTGCAGGAACGCGCGCTGGCAGGCGGTTTCCTGGCGGCCTACTTCGGCGCGGCCGCATTGGGGTTGCCGCTGTGGAGCGCCCTGGCGCGCCGCTTCGGCACCATCGCCTGCTGGCGCCAGGCCATGCTGCTCTCCATTGCCGGCTTCGTCGGCGCGGTCCTGCTGGGGCCGGGCGACCGCTGGGCGTTTCTGCTCGTGTGCCTGGCCACCGGCGCCGCGCTGGGCGCCGACCTGCTGCTGCCCCCGGTGCTGCTGGCACGCGTGGTCACGCAGCGCGCGTCAGTCGGGGCCGCCTTCGGCATCCTGACCATGCTGGGCAAGCTGGCGCTGGCCCTGGCGGGCATCGCCCTGCCGCTGCTGTCAGCCCTCGATTACCAACCCGGGCAAGGGCCCAGCAGCAGCCTGCCGCTGGTCTATGCAGCCTTGCCCTGCGTGCTGAAACTGGCGGCGTTCATGGCGCTGGGCCGCTATGGCCGCCAGTACGCTGCCTGAGCCATTTTCCGTTCGCAGATCATGAAGAAAAAGACCGAAGCGCAAGCCACTCCCGCCGCCACCCTGCGCCTGATCCTGGGCGACCAGTTGAACCCGCAGCATTCCTGGTTCGACCAGATCGATCCCGAGGTGGTCTACGTACTCATGGAAGTGCGCTCCGAGACCGACTACGTGCTGCACCATGCACAAAAGATCCTGGCCATCTTCGCGGCCATGCGCGCCTTCGGCGAGCAGTTGCGTGAGCGCGGCCATCGCGTGCGCTACATCCGCCTGGACGACCCCAGCAACCGGCAGTCGCTGGCGGACAATCTCGACGCCCTGGCCGCGCACTACCAGGCTCGCCGCGTCCAGTGGCAGTCGCCCGACGAATGGCGCGTCGACCAGGCCCTGCTGCAGTGGGGCAGCGCCTGGGCCCCAGCCCGCCAGGGCGAGACCGCCGTGGTCGACAGTGAACATTTCCTCACCGCCCGCAATGAACTGCCGCGCCTATTCGAGGGCCGCAAGCAATGGCTGATGGAACATTTCTACCGGCAGATGCGGGGCCGCTTCGAATTGCTGCTCGATGCCGACGGCAAGCCCGAAGGTGGCCAATGGAATTTCGACCACGACAATCGCAAGCGCTGGCCCGGCAATCCGCCCGAGCCCCGGGATTGGCGCCAGCCGCACGACCATGGCGCGCTGTGGGAGATGCTGCAGGCACAAGGCGTGCGCAGCTTCGGCGATCCCCAGGCCACGCAGCTGCGCTGGCCGCTGGACCGCGCAGAAGCCCTGCTGCATCTGGATCATTTCATCACTACCGTGCTACCACATTTCGGCGACTACGAAGACGCCATGAGCAGCAGGGCGCAGCGCCTGTTTCACTCGCTGCTGTCCTTCGCGCTCAACGTGAAGATGCTGCATCCGCTGGAAGTGGTTCGCCGCGCCGAGGAGGCCTGGCGCGAAGGGAAAGCGCCACTGGCGGCGGTGGAAGGTTTCATTCGCCAGATCATCGGCTGGCGTGAATATGTGCGCGGCATCTACTGGTCGCAGATGCCCGGCTACGACGAGCGCAACGCGCTGGCACACCGCCTGCCGCTGCCGGCGTGGTTCTGGACCGGCCAGACCCGCATGAACTGCCTGCGCCACGCCATCGGCCAGTCGCTGGAGACGGCCCATGCGCATCACATCCAGCGCCTCATGGTGATCGGCAATTTCGCCCTGCTGGCCGGCCTGGACCCGAAAGAACTGCATCACTGGTACCTGGGCATCTACATCGATGCCTTCGAATGGGTGGAACTGCCCAATACCCTGGGTATGAGCCAGTGGGCCGATGGCGGCATCATCGCGACCAAACCCTATGTCAGCAGCGCCGCCTATATCGGCCGCATGAGCGACTATTGCCAGGGCTGCGCCTACGACCCCAAGCAAAAGACCAGCAGCGATGCCTGCCCCTTCAACGCCCTGTACTGGGACTTCTTCCTGCGCCACCAGTCCACCTTCGGCAACAACCCGCGCATGGGCATGGCCTATCAGCAGATCAAAAAAATGCAGGCCGAGGACATCCAGGCCCTGCAAGAACGCGCCGCCACCCTGCGCAGCCAGCTCGATACCCTCTGACACCGCCCCTGGCAGGATCTCCCACCGCGCGATAAAGCTGCCGGATCCGGTAAAAGCAGGCAAAATACACAAAATCTGACAAAGTCACGGAATTCTCTGCATAATGGGCCAGGAAAGCCTTGCCTGAAGGCATCACTGTTGCTTTTCGTCGAAAACCGATTATACCGAATTCAAATTCTAAATAATGAATTTGATTTATTTGGGCAAAATACTGATAATGAATTCATGAAAACCGCAAAGACAACCAGCTCCGAGGTGTGCACCACGCAGGAAGCAGCGCACATCCTGGGTATCTCGGTGTCCTCCGTCCAGCAACTGGTGGAGGCCGGCATCATCGAGGCCTGGAAGACCAAGGGTGGACATCGCCGCATTCCGCTGGCGGCCGTGCATGCCTACAAGTCCACGCCCGGCTCGTCGTCGTCGGGCGAGGCGGCCGAACATGGCCGCAGCAGCGCGGCGCCGCGCCCTGGCAATGGCCGCACGGCGGTGCTGGTGATCGAGGACAACCGTCTGCAGCGCGAGCTCTATGCCGGCGCGCTGGGTTCCTGGGGCTTGCCGCTGGACCTGGTGTATTGCGACAACGGTTACAAGGCGCTCCTGGAGATCGCGCGCAGCAAACCCGATGTGGTGCTGGCCGATATCGTGATGGAAGGCATGGATGGCTACGAAGTGGTCAAGACCATCCTCCAAGATCCGGAGCTGCAAGATGTGAGCATTGCCATCGTCAGCAGCCTGGACGAAGAAGAAATGGCCATGCGCGGTGGTATTCCAGCCGGGGTGGTGTACTTCCCCAAACCGGTCAATTTTGATGAATTGCGCGGTTACATGCGGGCCTGCTGTGCCCGCAGGGAGCGCGAGACCCGCTAAGGGCCCACACAGGAAAGGCCAGCAGTGCCATGGATGACCGGAAACACCCCTCTCTCTCCCTCCGGTTCGCGCGCATCGACCTGCGCCTGGCCCTGGGCCTGTTCTCGCTGCTGCTGGTCTGCGGCTTGTGGCTGGGCGCCTTCAAGGAGCTCAACACCAGCCGCGAGAACCATCTGCAGGATGCCCGCCGCGATGCCCAGTCGCTCTCGCGCCTGTTCCTCGAACACGCCTACCGCACCATCGAGGCCGCCGACCAGGCGGCGCTCTACCTGCGCTACCGCTATGCCGAACGCGGCCAGTCACTGGACCTGGCCACCGAGATCTCCAATGGCCTGGTGGCACGCAACGTCTACAACCTCTTCACCATTGTCGATGCCAAGGGTGATGTGGTGCTCTCCAGCAAGCCCTTCACCCCGATCAATCTGTCCGACCGCGAGCACGTGCAGGTGCACATGCAGGGGGGCGATGACAAGCTCTTCATCAGCAAACCGGTACTTGGACGCGTTTCCAAGAAATGGTCGCTGCAGCTCACGCGCCGCATCAACCGTGCTGACGGCAGCTTTGGCGGCGTGATCGTGGTGTCCATCGATCCGCAGTATTTCACCAGCCTGTACCACCAGATTGATGTCGGGCACCATGGCGTGATCACCTTGCTCGGTGCCGACGGTGTGGCACGCGTACGCCGCACCGGTGACACGGATTCCATGGGCGAGCAGGTCAACGGCAGCAAGGTCCTCGCGGCCATGCTGGCACAAGGCAATGGCGTGATCGAGGCGGCCAGCCGCATCGATGGCCGCGAGCGCATCTACGCCTTCCACAAGCTGCGCGACTATCCGCTTTACGCCTCGGTGGGCATCGACATCGAAGAGCGCCTGGCCCCCTATTACCGCGAACGCACGCGCACCCTGACGCTGGTCTCGCTGATCACCCTGGCCGTACTGATCTTCAATGCCATCCTGATCTGGATGGCCGGGTCGCTGGTGAGAAGCCGCCAGGAAGCCATGCAGGCCAGCCAGGCCAAATCGCGCTTCCTGTCCAACATGTCGCACGAATTCCGTACCCCGCTCAACGGCGTGCTGGGCTATTCCGATGCGCTGCGCGAGGAACTGGGCGAGTCGCCCCTGGCGCAATACGCCACCGCCATCAACGACAGCGGCAACCGCCTCCTGGGCCTGGTCGAATCCATCCTCGAAGTCACGGCCCTGGAAGACCGCCGTGTGGCCGTGCATCGCGAACCGGAGAACATCCGCGAACTGGTCAGCCAGGCCATCGCCCGCCACTACCAGGGCGCCCAGGCCAAGGGCCTGCAGCTGGAATGCCGCATCAGCGACGATGTTCCGCAGATCATCGTGTGCGACCAGCGCAAGGTCCTGCGCGTGCTGGAAAACCTGATCGGCAACGCCGTGCGCTATACCGACACCGGGCGCGTACTGGTCGAGGTCGACCGCAGCAGCGACCAGCTGGCCATCCGCATCAAGGACACCGGCATCGGCATTCCCGCCGGGCAACTCGATACCATCTTCGAGAAGTTCACCCAGGCCGATGACAGCGAACGGCGCGCCAAGGACGGCGCGGGCCTCGGACTGACCATTGCGCAGCGCCTGGTGACGCTCATGGGCGGCCAACTCATGTTACAGTCCAAACAACATCAAGGATCGACGTTCAGCTTCACATTGCCGCTGCAAGAGCCGAAGTAATCGGCCGCCAAGAAGAGAGGGGAATACCGTGCAACCGGGCCAGCCACTGACCGACTATCACCATATCGACCCGAGCCAGCTGCTGGAAGCGGTGGGTGGCGACGCCGGCACTGTTGCTTCGCTGGCGCGTACGTTCATCGACAGCGCACCGGCCATCTTTGCCCGACTGGAACAGGCCGCCCAGGAAGGCAATGCCGAGCGCAGCCGGCACGAAAGCCATAGCCTCAAAGGCATGAGTGCCATGTTCCAGGCCCAGGTACTGACGATGCTGCTGCAGCAGACCGAACAGGCCGCCCGCAACGGCCAGACGCCGCGACCGGAAGAACTGGTGCAGTTGCAGGCCAGCTTTGCGCTGGTGCTGGATGAAATCGGGCGCTGTGCGCGCTCCCTCCCCCGGTCCTGACCTGCACGGGCGCACCTGCCCAGCCCGCCTGCCCATGACGCCCTCCACGCCCGCCCCGCCGCGCATCCGCAAGTCCGCCGTCACCCTTGGCGCCCTGTTGCTGGGGCTGCTGGCGGCCACCGTCATCATTTCCGGCAGCCTGCTGTACCGTGCCAGCCTCAACGACTGGCGCAACGACCTGGCCACGCTTTCCACCGTGCTGGCCGAGAGCACCGCCCAGACCATCTCCTCGGCCCGGCTGGTGCTCGACAGCATCCAGTCTGATATCGAGGCCGCCAACGTCAGCGATGACACCCAGCTGCGCGAACACGTCAGCACGCCCGAGTATTCCCGCACCATGCGCGAAAAGATCCGTGGCCTGCCCTTCATTTCGGGTATCGGCATCAGCAATGCGCAGGGCCGCATCATCAGCTTGTCACGCGCATTCCCGCCGCCACCGCTGGACCTGACCGACCGCGACTATTTCTTCCATCACAGCCAGAATGCGTCGACCGAGGATTTCCTGAGCGAAACGGTCAATTCGCGCGCGGCCGGCGTGCCGACCTTCTACCTCACCCGCCGCATCAATGACCGCCAGGGCCGCATGCTGGCCATCGTGGTGGTGGCCTTGCCCAGTTCGTTCTTTGAAGAGTTCTTCAACGCCGTCACGAAGGACAAGCCCTTTTCCATCCTGCTGGCGCGCGAAGACGAGAAACCGCTCATCACCACTTCCCTGGTCCACGACACCTCGGTGCGGCGAGACATCAAGCCGCTGGCCGACCTGCACCTGCCGCGCCCGGCCGGCGCCGGCGCCAAGGAGCCCTATTACTTCATGCAGGCCCACTGGCTCGGTATCCACCGGCCGGTGCGCAATGCGCCGATGTACCTGGAAATCGGCGTGACCGACAAGGTCTATTTCACCGAATGGCTGGAATCGATGTATCCATTGATGCTGGTGGCCGCCATCAGCCTGGTCGGCCTCATCGGTGGCTTTGGCGTGGCCCTTCGCCAGGTCCAGCGGCGCGAGCAGGATGCGCAGCTGGCCCTGCAGTTGAAGGAAGAAGCAGACCAGGCCAACCAGGCCAAGTCGCGCTTCCTGGCCATGGTCAGCCATGAAGTGCGCACGCCCATGAATGGCATCCTGGGCCTGTCCGAACTGCTCAAGGAGTCCGGCTTGTCGAGCAAGCAGCAGCACTATGCCGACAGCATCCACAATGCCACCGGCGGATTGGTGCGCATCATCAACGACATCCTCGATTTTTCCAAGATTGAATCGGGCAAGCTTGATCTGGAGGGCGTGCCCTTCCACCCGGCGCGGCTGGTGCGCGAGGTCGCCGAACTGTACCGGCCCTCTATCCACAACAAGGATGTACAGCTGGATGTGCGCATCGATTGCGATGACGCCCTCTGCCTGGTCGGCGACCCGTCGCGGCTGAAACAGGTGCTGGGCAACCTGCTGAGCAATGCCATCAAATTCACCCAGGCCGGCTACGTGCGGCTGAGCATGTCGGCGCAACGGGATGACGCCACGCCGGCGCGCTGGCGCATCTTCTTTTCCATGGCCGACAGCGGCATCGGCATTGCCCCGGAAGCCCTGTCCCAGCTGTTCCAGCCCTTCACCCAGGCAGACACCTCGATTTCTCGTCGTTTCGGCGGGACCGGACTGGGCCTGGCCATCAGCAAGAACCTGGTGGAACTGATGGGCGGCAAGATCGCCTGCCAGAGCGTGCCCGGACAATCCACCAAATTCAGTTTCGACATTCTTTGCCCGGAAGGCGCGGCCGTCGACCGCCCGGACGCGCCGCCGCAGAAGACTGTGCAGAATAATGCTTCACTCGCGCCGCAACCCGCCGCCAGCCCAGTCCCCCCCGCGCCGGCAGTGCCAGCCCAGGTGAACCCGCTCCCCGCATCGCCCCCGACGGCCACGTCTGCGCCTTCTTCTCTCACCGGCGCCCGCATCCTGGTGGCCGAGGATACCGAGATCAACCGCCAGTTGCTGCGCATCCTGCTGGCGCGGCGCGGCTGCATCCTGCAGGAGGTGGAGAACGGCCAGCTGGCGCTGGAGGCCATCCGCAGCAGCAACTATGACCTGGTGCTGATGGATTGCATGATGCCCGTCATGGACGGCTACCAGGCCACCAGCGAGATCCGCAGCTTCGAGCAGGCGCATGGCCGCCCGCGCACGCCCATCATCGCCCTGACCGCCAGCGCCATCGAAGGCGACCGCCAGCGTTGCCTCGACGCCGGCATGGATGACTACCTCAGCAAGCCCTTCACCCAGGTCGGCCTGATGAATGCGGTGGAAAAGTGGTTGCAGAAAGCCTGAGATCAACAAACCTGAGTTGAATTCAGGAAAATCCCTAAGGAAATAAAACAACTGCTTAAATTGTTTTATTTGATTTATTTGTTTGGCCGTCTTATGATGGTTCCTGAGCGCACATGAATATTCCAACACCGCGCATTTATCAGGAGTGTCATCATGAAATGGTTCTACGATCTGAAAATCGCCCACAAACTCAATGCCGGCTTCCTGGTCGTGCTGATGTTCATCGTGGCGCTGGGTGGCTTCTCCATTACGCAGCTGGCCCAGGTCAACCAGAGTTCCGCCGATATCGCCCGCAACTGGTTGCCCAGCATCGACAGCCTGGCCAAGATCAGCCTGGCGATGGCGCGCTCGCGCAGCTTCGACATGCAGCAATTGCTCACCGACGACAAGAAGGAAGAGCTGGCGTCGCGCGAACGTGGCAACAAGCAGATGGCCGTGCTGGAAAAGGAAGTGGCGCGCTACGGCACCCTGATCTCGGAGCCGCGCGAAAAGGAGCTGTACCCGGAAATCCAGCGCAACATTGCCGCCTACAAGGCCGCCCATGAGCGCATGGAGAAACTGTTCATCGATGGCCAGAAGCAGACGGCCTATGGCGTGCTCCTGAACGATTCCACGCCCGTCTATCGCAAGCTGCAGGACCAGATCAATGAACTCAGCGAGGTCAATGCCAAGGGCGCAGCCGTCTCGGAACAGCAGGCCAGCAGCGTCTACGAACAAGCCCGCATGGCCATCTTCGCCCTGGTCGCCACCTGTGTCGTGCTGGCCCTGACCCTGTCCTGGTGGATTGCCCGTCTCGTGGCCCGTCCGCTCACTCAAGCTGTATCGATTGCCCGCCAGGTGGCCGATGGCGACCTGACCGCCCGCATCCCTGAGAACGCCGGCCGTGACGAAACCGGGCAGCTGATGGCAGCGCTCAAGCAGATGAACGACAACCTGCTCACCATCGTGCAGGAAGTGCGCACCGGCACCGACACCATCAGCACCGCCTCGGCCGAAATCGCCACCGGCAACATGGACTTGTCTTCCCGTACCGAACAACAGGCGGGTGCCTTGGAAGAAACCGCCTCGGCCATGGAAGAACTGACCTCCACCGTGCGTCAGAACTCCGACAACGCCCGCCAAGCCAACCAACTGGCGGTCTCCGCATCGGAGGTGGCCCAGGCCGGAGGCCAGGTAGTGGGCAAGGTTGTTCACACCATGGATGCCATCAATGAATCGTCGCGCAAAATCGCCGACATCATCGGCGTCATCGACGGGATCGCCTTCCAGACCAACATCCTGGCCCTGAACGCCGCCGTGGAAGCAGCCCGTGCTGGCGAACAGGGACGCGGCTTCGCGGTGGTCGCCTCGGAAGTGCGTTCGCTGGCCCAGCGCAGTGCCTCGGCAGCGCATGAAATCAAGGCCCTGATCGACGACTCGGTGGCCAAGGTCGATACTGGCACCAAGCTGGTCGGCGAAGCCGGCCAGACCATGAACGAGGTGGTGGCCAGCGTCAAGCGCGTCTCCGACATCGTGGCCGAAATCACCGCCGCCGGCGCCGAGCAGAGCCAGGGCATCGAGCAGATCAACAATGCGGTCGTGCATATGGATGAAAACACCCAGCAGAACGCCGCCCTGGTCGAACAGGCTGCGGCTGCCGCCAAGGCCCTGCAGGAACAGGCCGCACGCCTGAGCCAGACGGTGGGCGTGTTCCGCCTCGATGCCAGCGACGTGCCGGCGCCGGTGAGCGCCAAGCCGGCCATGATGGCCGCTGCCCCGCGCAACATCACCCCGGCACGCCCGGCAGTGAGCGCAGCGCGTCCCAAGGCCATCGCCGCGTCCGCACCGTCGGCACGTTCGTCGGCCCCGGCCAAGAGCCAACACGACAGCGCCGACAACGGCGACTGGGAACAATTCTGAAGACCTGAGGACGACATGGACGCCTTCCAAAAAGAAATCGACGAACGTACCAACCTGACCTCCAGCAACAAGTTCGAGCTGCTGCTGTTCCGTCTCGGCAACCCCGAAGGCACGACCGACAAGCCGGGCGAACTGTATGGCATCAACGTCTTCAAGATCCGCGAGATCGTCCCGATGATGGACATCACGGCTGCTGCCGGCATGCGCTCCCCGATGCTGGGCATGGTCAACATCCGCGGCCAGGTGATGTCGGTGGTGGACCTGCCGGCAGTGGCCGGCTGCAAGCCGGGCCATGGACTGAACATCCTGCTCATCACCGAGTTCGCCCGGCATACCCAGGCCTTCGCAGTGGAATCAGTGGAAGAAATCGTGCGCCTGGACTGGAGCCAGGTCCTGCCGGCCGACTCCAATGCCTCCGGCAACGTGGTCACCAGCATCGCCCGGCTCGATTCGGCCCAGGACGGCGGCCGCCTGGTGCAGGTGCTGGACGTGGAACAGATCCTCAACATGGTTTCGCCGGTCAAGGAGCAGATCCAGCCCCCCGCACCGGGTGGCAACGAACTGAAGATCAAGCCCGGCTCGGTAGTGCTGGCCGCCGATGATTCACGCATGGCGCGTGCCCTCATCGAGCAGTGCCTCAACGATCTCAAGCTGCCCTACGTGATGGCCACCGACGGCCTGCAAGCCTGGAAGAAACTGCAGGAACTGGCCCGCGAAGCGGAACAGGAACACAAGCCCCTCACCGACAAGGTCGCCATGGTGCTGACCGACCTCGAAATGCCGGAGATGGATGGCTTCACCCTGACCCGCAAGATCAAGGCCTCGGACCTCTACAAACATTTGCCGGTGGTGATCCATTCTTCGCTCACCGGCGCGGCCAACGAAGACCATGTGCGTTCGGTGGGCGCCAATGGTTATGTCGCCAAGTTTTCACCGCCTGAACTGGCAGCAATGCTGCGCAAGGTGCTGCCCCCCTGACGGCACCTACTGCAGAGCCAGGAACGGCGCTTTTTACAAGCGCACGGCCGACACCCCGTCGGCCGTCAAGACCGGCCCCACGCCACCCTGACGGTGCCGTGGGGCTTTTCTTCATAGGGCCGCGGCGCAGCACCCCGCCAATCCGGGCTGGCTTGAGCTATCTCAAATTATTTCGAGGCCAGGCTCCTAGAATCGGCAGTGAACATCCCTCCGGCACGCCCGCGCCCTGCCGGCGATGCGGATGTCTCCGCCCCGACCCGCGCGCGGTCGTCCTGTACCAGGAGGCTGGCCATGGTTCCCACTTCTGAACGTGTCGTTTCCCTCGTCCCTGGCGCCGGCAGCAAGGGGCCGGCCCAAGGCATTCCGGCCCTGCTGGCTGCGATGGATGCCGAGCATCGTGAAGTGCTGGAGAGCGTGGCTGCCCTGGCGGTGGTGCCGCCGGCGCGGTTTGCCAGCGCCTATGCGGCCCTGGTTGCGCAGATCGAAGCAGGATTCAGGGAAGAAGAACAGATGATGGACCAGATCGGCTACGGCGAGATCCGCGCCCATCGCCGCGACCATGCCGAGCTGCTGGCACTGCTGCATCGCCTGCGGCCCTACCTGGATGATGGCAATGCGCCGCTGGCCGACATCGTCATGGGCATGATCCCGGCCATGCTGGTGCGGCACATGGCGGGAATGGACCAGGCGCTGGCGCTGGCCTTGCGCATGCAGGGCGCAGCATCAGGCCAGCGCTGACCCGCCGCACGCGGAGCGGGTCGTCAGGAACGGTGGAGAAGTCAGGTCAGGCCAGGTCGGGCAGGGAAACGCGGATGATCTCCGGCCCGGTGCCGTAATCAGCCAGCGTGGCCCGGTAGAAATCAATGAACTCGTCGGCCGGCAAGGGCTTGGCGAACAGCCAGCCCTGGGCAAAGTCGACCCCGTGCCCGCCCAGGTAGGCGGCCTGCTCCAGGGTTTCCACGCCTTCGGCGACGATGAACAGATTGAGGCTTTTGGCCATGGCGATGATGTGATCGATCACGGCACTGGTGGCAGCGCCCGTGCCGATGGTGCTGACGAAGGACTTGTCGATCTTGAGCGCATCCATGGGCAGCCCTTGCAGGTACTGCAGGTTGGAGTAGCCGGTCCCGAAATCATCGAGTGCCATCGAATGCCCCAGCTCGCGCGCCCGCGCCAGCGTCACGCGGGCCGAAGCGATGTCCATGCAGCCGCGTTCGGTGGCTTCCATCCAGAGCTGTTCGGTGCGAATGTCGGTACCGGCCAGGGTCTGGCTGACCACGTCGATGATGCGCCCGGTCTTGATGTCATGGGCGGCCACGTTCACGGCCACATGCAGTGCGCGGTCCGCGCGCAAGGTATCGCCCAATTCATCCACCACGGCGGCGATCACGAGGTCGGTCATGGGCAGGATCAGGCCGCTCTCCTCGGCCAGCGGCACGAACAGGTCGGGCCGCACGATGCTGCCGTCCGGCCGGCGCCAGCGGATGAGCGCCTCGGCACCGACGCAACGCCCGGTGGCCAGCTCGATGATGGGCTGGTAGAAGACGATGAATTCCTTCTTGCGTACCGCCAGTTGCAAATCGGCCAGCGGTGACAGGCGGGCCTGCGAGACGCGCAGCACCAGCAGCACCAGGATCAGCCCCAGCAGCACCCCCACCGGCAGGAACCAGCGTTGTTCGGCGGTCATCACGTCGAGCACGTGCTGACCGTCGGTGAGGGCCGCGGCCGTCCAGCCATCGCGGCTGACGGTCGAGACGAAGAAGCCATCGAAATCCTGGGCGCCCAGCCCGCGCAGCGCACGGCCGGCCATGCCGGCCGACACCGGCATGCCATATTGCGCCACCAACCCGAAACCATTGCGTGCAAGGACCACGTGCACGCCGTCTTCCAGTACCACATCAACGAATCGTTGCCGGTGTACCAGCGCCACATGAGCACCGTACTGGAGCGCCATCATGCTGGGTCCGTCGGCGACGAAAGAACTTTCTGCCAGCGCCACACCGATGCCGTCACCGGTGGTAAAGGCCAGTTCCGGCTGTGCCCGGCGCAGCGCCTGGGCACGGCGATCCCAGGAAGTGCACTTCAACTGGCCGGACTCGTAATAGCCCATTTCCTCGATGGCGCCGGAATTGACGGCGATCAGCCGCATCTGTGCGATGTGATCATCCGAGCAGGGAAAGAGCAGCAAGGGCGACAGCGACCTCAACGCGCTCTGGCTGTTCTGGAAGGTGGCCTCGGCCCGGTCCACCACGCTATGTGCATAGCGCGCCAGGCGCTCATGCTCGGACTGGATCACTGCCTGGCGCGACAGCCACAGCATGCCGATCACCGGCACCGTGGCCGCCACGATGGTGGCGATGATGGTCAGGACCACCACCTTGCTTTTGTTGTTCACATTCCCCCCTAGTGCCGCCGCTTGCGTCGCGGCCCGTTCGCCCCGGAATTCCTGTCGGATGCTCATCATTAGACCGCGAACAAACGATTAAATCAATTTAATCATTTTATAAAATGATGAATGGTCTTTGCATCGGCTGGGAAAAGGCCCGCCCCACTGCCTAAAAATTCGGCATTTTTCCTTATTAATCAATAAGAAAGGACATTCTTCCCAGAAGCTGGAGTGGGCTTTTCGCCTTGACAACACAGTGGGGCCAGAACAACGAATTTATCGTTTATTCCCAAGAAGAATCATTTTTTTAGCGATTTCAATGATTTTATGCTTTAATGATTCCATCAATCAATTTTCAAGGGACCGATCATGCGCTTGAACCTGCCCGTCACTCAACAAGAGCGCGAGATCGACGCCCACTGCTCCATCGTTTCCAAGACCGATACCAAGGGGCGCATCACCTACGTCAACCCGACCTTCATCCACATCAGCGGCTTCACGGAAGAAGAGCTGATCGGTGCGCCGCAGAACATCGTGCGCCATCCAGACATGCCCGAGCTGGCCTTCGCCGACCTGTGGAGCACCCTCAAGGCCGGCCTGCCCTGGACCGGACTGGTCAAGAACCGCTGCAAGAATGGCGACTTCTACTGGGTCAAGGCCAACGTCACGCCGATCTGGGAACGCGGCAAATGCACCGGCTACATGTCGGTACGCACCAAGCCCACGCGCGCCGAGATCACCGCCGCCGAGCAGGCCTACAAGGAACTGAAGCAGGAATGCGCCCGCATCGCCGTGCATCGCGGAGAAGTGGTGCCGACGGGCCTGCGCGGCAAGCTGCGCCAGGTTTCGCAGGTCTCGCTGAAGACACGGCTGGATCTGGTGCTGGGCACGGCCGGAGCCGGCATCTGTGCGCTGGCCTTCCTGAACGGGCAGTGCACGGATTACGCCAGCAGCCTGCCCACGCTGGCCGCCACCGGCGCCGCCCTGGGCAGCCTGGCGCTCATGCGCATGACCCTGGCCAAGCGCATCTTCACCCCCTTGCGGCGCGCCGTGGCGCAGGCGCGCCGGGTGGCGGGCGGTGACCTGTCGGCCACCGACCTGCAGGCCCGCCGCGATGAAATGGGGGCGATGCTGCAGGCCATGGAACAGATGCGGGTCAACCTGGTGGCATCGGTAGGCGACGTGCGCCGCAGCGGCATGCACATTGCCCAGGCCACCGGCGAGATCGCACGCGGCAACATGGACCTCTCTTCGCGCACCGAATCACAGGCCAGCAGCCTCGAAGAAACCGCTGCCAGCATGGAAGAGCTGGCCTCCACCGTGACCCAGAACAGCGAAAACGCCCGTCAGGCCAACCGCCTGGTGGAAGAAGCGCTGGCCACCACGCGCGATGGCGAAGCGTCCATCGGTCACATCAACGACACCATGGATGCCATCCACAAGAGCGCCGAGCAGATCAAGCAGATCACCGGACTGATCGACGGTATCGCCTTCCAGACCAATATCCTGGCCTTGAATGCGGCCGTGGAAGCTGCACGCGCCGGTGAACAGGGACGCGGCTTTGCAGTGGTCGCCGGTGAAGTGCGCAACCTGGCACAACGCTCGGCCCAGGCCACCAAGGAAATCAAACAGCTCATCGACGAATCCTCGCAGCGGGTTGGTACCGGCGTGAAACTGGCCGGCGACATGCGCGACACCATGGGCGGCATCATGCGCGCGGTCACGCAGGCCGCCACCGCCGTGGCTGAGATCACCGCGGCCTCGGGCGAACAGCAGACCGGCATCCAGCAGGTCAACGAAGCCGTGGTCCTGATGGATGAAGTGACCCAGCGCAACGCGGCGCTGGTAGAAGAAGCAGCAGCCGCCGCCGGCAGCCTGGAGGAGTCGACGCAGCAGATGATCCAGGCCATCAGCGTGTTCAACCTGGACGGCATGGCGGCCACCGTCGTGGCCTTGCCCACGCACGAAAACACGCGTGTGGCCCTGCCCCGCGCTGCCTGAACTGGAGGGCGCGGCTCCAGCCCCTGATCCGGAGCCATCGCTGAGGAGGCGAACATGGGACACAGCGAAGCATTGATGGCCAACGAGTGCGCCAGCCAACGCACCCATGCCGATGACGCGCCCGACACCCGGGCACTGGTCAAGGCCAATGCACGGTACCGCCACATCATCGGCAATACCCCCGCCATCATCTACAGCAGCGTACCTTCGGGCGATTTCCAGCTCACCTTCGTGAGCGAAAACGCCTCCCGCGTGCTGGGCTACGAGCCTTGGGAAATGCTGGACGACCCCAACTTCTGGTTCAACCACATCCACCCCGACGACACGGCCGCCATCTTCTCCAGCCTGGCCATGCTGTTCGTGGAAGACCAGAAGATCTACGAGTACCGTTTCCGCACCCACGACGGCAGCTACCTGTGGATGCACGACACCCTGCGTTTGATCCGCGATGCGGAAGGCACTCCGCTGGAAGTCATCGGCCTCATGACCGACATCACCGGCCGCAAGCAGATGGAAGACACCCTGCAGCGCCAGGCCGAAGAACAGAGCGCCCTGATCGAACAGCTCAAAATGGCCCAGGCCCAGCTCATGCAGTCCGAGAAGCTGGCCTCCATCGGCCAGCTGGCCGCCGGGGTGGCGCACGAGATCAACAATCCGATCGGCTTCGTCAACGCCAACCTCAACACCTTGGGCAACTATGTGGCCACGCTGCTCGAAGGCATCAAGCTGTACCAGTGCATCACCAACGGCAGCCTGCCCTCCAGCGTGGCGCAGTCCGAGGTGCAGGCCTTCGAGGACCGCGCCGATCTGCAATTCCTCAGCGAAGACGTGACTGAACTGCTGGCCGAATCCAACGAGGGCCTGCAACGCGTCAAGAACATCGTGCAGTCGCTGAAGGACTTCTCGCGCACGGGCGAAAGCAACTGGCAGATGGCCGACCTGCATCGCGGCCTGGACAGCACGCTCAACATCGCCAACAACGAGCTGAAGTACAAGGTCACCATCGTCAAGCAATACGGCGAGCTGCCCATGATCAAGTGCCTGGCCTCGGAACTGAACCAGGTTTTCATGAACCTGCTGGTCAATGCGGCCCAGGCCATCCAGGAGCGCGGCAGCGTGACCATCCGCACCGAACGCTGCGGCCAGCGCGTGGCCGTCTGCATCAGCGATACCGGACACGGCATCGCGCCGGAACACATCAACCGCATCTTCGAACCTTTCTTCACCACCAAGCCGGTCGGCAGCGGGACCGGGCTTGGATTGTCGCTGTCCTACGGCATCATCAAGAAGCATGGCGGCGATATTCATGTCAGCAGTGAACCGGGCAAAGGCACCACCTTCCGGATCGAATTGCCCATCGATCCCGCCAGCGCCCAGCCGCCGAGCAAGGCATCGGGCGAACCAGGAGAAGCATCATGACCGCCATCCACAGCCAGGAACTCCAGACCCTGCAACAAGCCGACCCGTTCGCCCTGCCGCCGCCCTGCGTGCTGCTGGTCGATGATGAACAGAGCATCCTGTCGGCCTTGAAACGTACCTTCCGCCCCCAGGGCTATCGTCTGCTCACGGCCACCAGCGCCGAAGCCGGACTCGACATCCTGGCCAGCGCCGATGTCGACCTGGTCATTTCCGACATGCGCATGCCCGGCATGAACGGCGCCCAGTTCCTGGCCCAGGTCAAGCAGCAGTGGCCGGCCACCATGCGCATCCTGCTGACCGGCTATTCCGAGATCGGCAGCACCATCTCGGCCATCAACGATGGCGGCATCCACCATTACCTCTCCAAGCCCTGGGAAGACCGCGAGCTGCTCATGGTCGTGACCCACGCACTGGAGGAACAGCAGCTGCGCAAGCAGAAGATGGCGCTGGAACGCAAGGTGCGCGAACAGAACCTGCAACTGGCCGATTTCAACCGCCAGCTGGAACGCCAGGTGCAGGCCCGCACTGAGGAACTGCGCCAGACCGTGCTGTTCCTGGAGAACGCCCAGGAAGAAGAACAGAAGGCCTTCCTCTCCATGCTGCATGTGTTTTCCGACATCAGCGAACTGCGTGCCGGCCTGGCCAACGGCCAGTCCGCCCGCATTGCACGCTGGTGCGAGCAGCTGGCGCTGCGCATGGGCATGAACAGCCATCACGCCAAGGAGATGATGATGGCCGGCATGCTGCACGGCATCGGCAAACTGGACCTGCCCGATGAGCTGGTGAAAAAGCCCATCGAAAAGATGAGCAGCGATGAACTGCAGCGTTTCCTGTGGCATCCGGTCAAGGGCCAGATGCTGTTGACACCCATCCCGACCCTGGCCGAGACCGGCGAGATCATCCGACACCAGCACGAGCGCTATGACGGCCGCGGCGTGCCGGAAAGCCTCTCGGGCGACGCCATCCCGATGGGCGCGCGCATCCTGGCCGTGGTACGCGACTTCGAGGGCCTGTGCAACGGCGGCATCACCAGCCACAACGTGAGTCCCGAAAAAGCCCTGTCCATGCTGCGCACACATGCCGGCCATCGCTATGACCCGGTGGTGGTCAACACCTTCATCGCCATGATGGAAGAACAGCGCCTGGCCATGCAACAGCAGACCCGCCTGCTGGCCCCGCAAGACCTGCGCGTGGGCATGAAGCTGGCCGAAGACCTGCGCACCAAGTCCGGCGTGCTGCTGCTGAACAAGGACCACGTACTGGACGAAGCTATCCTGGCGCGGCTGCGTCGCTTCGAGCAGATCGATGAAATGCCGCTGAAGGCCAAAATCCTGTTGCATTGACCGACAACCCGAACCCGGCGGCAAATGCCGCCGGCCCAGTCAACGCAGCCATGCCGGCAAAAGGCCAGCTGCATCCACCCGATGCATCACACAAAAGACCCGACAAGGAAACCGATGAATACCGTAAGCGAACCCCTCCTGACAGACACCCCGGAGCAGGATCAAGAGCACTACCACCAGGCCATCCGCCGCGCACTGGACCGCACCCAGGCCATCATTGAATTCACGCCCACGGGCGAGATCGTCAGGGCCAACCGGCTGTTCCTGGAAGCCGTGGGCTATGAGCTGGAGGAACTGCAGGGTCAGCACCATCGCATCTTCTGCGGTCCCGAGTATGTGAAATCGCCGGAATATCGCAGCTTCTGGCGCCGACTGGCCGACGGACAGGCCGAGCACGGCCAGTTCCTGCGGCAGACCAGGGACGGACAGCAGATTTGGCTGCAGGCTTCCTACAACCCTGTGCTGGACCAGGACGGCAGGGTCACCGGCATCATCAAATTCGCCTCCGATATCACCGAGTATCGCCAGCGCAGCATGGAGCATGCCGGCATGATGGAGGCCATGGCACGCTCCACGGCCATCATCGAATTCGACCTGCGCGGCCAGATCCTGGGGGCCAATCCGAATTTCCTGCGCACCATGGGCTACACCCTCGACGAAATCAAGGGGCAGCATCACAGCATGTTCTGCCAGCCGGCACAGATCCAGTCGCCCGCCTATCGCAACTTCTGGGCCGATCTCGGCGAAGGCCGTTTCCAGGCCGGACGATTCGAACGCCTGGCCAAGCATGGCGTACCGGTCTGGATCCAGGCCAGCTACAACCCCATCCTCGACGAGTCCGGCAAGATCATCAAGATCGTCAAGTTCGCCTACGACATCACGGCCCAGGTCAGCAAGGAAATTGAAATCAGCGACAGCATCAGCGAAATCAAGGGTTCGATGACTGCGCTCACTTCCTCCATCGAGACCATCTCCACCGAGACCGAGACCACCCTCACGCGCGCCCGCATGGCCATGAGCGCTGCCAGCCAGGGCAAGACCACGCTGGACCGCACCATCGGCTCGATCGGCGAGATCCAGACCTCGGCCAAGCGCATCAACGAGATCGTCGATCTCATCGCCGGCATTGCCGGCCAGAGCAACATCCTGGCCTTCAATGCGGCCATCGAAGCGGCGCGCGCCGGCGAACACGGCATCGGTTTCTCGGTGGTCGCCGACGAGGTCCGCAAGCTGGCCGAACGATCCACCCATGCTGCGCGCGAGATCTCGGGCGTGATCGGCCAGACCCTGCTGCTGATCGACCAGGGCGTGCGCCAGTCGACCCAAGTCACGGACGCCTTTGCCGACATCTCGCAAACGGTGGACGGCACCTCCGCTTCGGTCGATGCCATCCGCGCCTCCAGCGCCCAGCAATCGCGCGAGACCCGCAGCGTGCTGGAGGTGCTGACGCGGCTGGACGCCATTGCCCACCAGGCATGACGATGACGGCCGATGCTCTGTGCCTGCCGGGCGGCGTGGTGTGCACCCTCGACGGTGTGGATTTCGCCATGGCGCTGCCGGCCGTACGCACCGCCCTGCCGCTGTCGGACCTGCCGCCGCCTTTGCCGCGGCGCGCCGGCGCCTGCGTCGGCCTGGTGACACTGGAAGGAAGCTGCATTCCCCTGCTGGACCTGCGGCGCTGGCTGCAGTGGCCCAGTCCCGAGCGCACTTGCCCCGGCGATGCGCAGGTCGCGCTGATCCTGCAGTGGCATGGGCGCCAGGTGGCCATCAAGGTCGATGCCACCAAAGCCGTGCTGCGCGAGCCGCTTGCGCTGACCACGCTGGCCCAGCGTTCGGCCTCAGGTGAAGACCTTTTCCAAAGCGCAGTCAGCGTACCCGCCATGGGTGCGCTCCCGGTGCTGGACGAAGAACGGCTGTTTGCCTTGTGTGAAGTCTGGCAGCAGGCGGCCGACGACGGGAAGCCTGCCACCACGGCCTCTCCCGCCCCTGTCCGCAGCGAGCAAAACAAGATGCTGCTGGCCCGCTTGCGTATCGGATCGCAGCAATTCTGCATCCCGTCGGCCGAGGTGGTCGCCGTCGATGTGATGCCCGCCATCTCCAGCATCGCGCTGCAATCGGCACTGCGCGGCTATACCAGCTGGCGCGGCCGCAAACTGCCGGTGCTGCCAACGGCCCTGCTGGGTGCCGATGGCCAGGCCGACACGCCCTACCTGGCGGTGGTGCAGCACGCCGGTGCCTGGGCCGGCATACCGGTGAGCGCCACCGAGGGCGTCCATGCACAGGACATGACTGTGCTGCGGCCCGCCGCCGAGGCCGGGCTGTGCGCCTCTGCACTGGTACGCGGCCTGCTGGCCACGCAGGAGGGCGGCCACATGGCGCTGCTGGATGCGGCAGCCCTGACCAGCTTCTGTCCGCTGGGGAACGATACGGCACCGAGCGCGCAGGATACGTCCCTCAGCCGGACAGGTCCCCTGAACACTTCGGCGCACATGATCGTCAAGGGACGCCACGACTGGGCCTTGCCGATGGACGAGGTGATACGCGTGACCACCCTGCCCGACAACCTTGTCTGGCAGCATGGCGTGAGCGGCGATGGCCAGCCCTGGAGTGTGGCGCACATGATCCACGAGGGCCGCAGCCTGGCCGTCTGGAACATCGACGCGCGGGTGCTGGAGGGGCAGGATCGCCAGCGCGCCGCAGCCGGCACGGGCGGCGGACACAGCGTGGTCATCGTCCGTACCGGCGACAGCGAGGCCGGCGTGGTCTTCGACACGCCCCAGAAGATCGTGGCGGCTTCAGCCTGTCGCCGCGTTTCCCTCCAGGGACAGGGTGGCCGGCGCATGCACCTGGTCCTCACCCGCCAGGCTGACGGCAACGACGAGCACACTTACGCACTGTGGGACCACCGGGAGCAGCTGGGTCCGCTGCAGGCCAGCGCGGCGGCGCGCGCCGGGCCGGCCGCTGCAGGGACGTGCACAAGTTAGAGAAGGCATCACATCGGGCAGCATTCGGGGGATACGACGCTGCCAGGGACTCACAACAATAATTCGACAACCATGAACAGAATCACCCGAAATACCGGGCTCTTCCTGCTGATCGCATTGAGCCTGCTGCTGGCGGGCATCGCCGGCCTGTCCCAACTGAACCAGAAGGAGGTGCGCGACAGCCTGACGCTGGACAGCCGCTGGATCCGCGACGATATCGAATCGCTGCTGCGCCGCTATGAACACGGACTGCGCGGCACCCGCGGCGCCATCCTGGCCATCGGTGCCAATGACCTGAGCCGGGAGAAGCTGCTGCGCTACATGGACAGCCGCGACCTGACCCAGGAGTTCCCCTGGGCCGGGGGCTTCGGTTTCATCCGCTACGTCACGCAGGCCGATCGCGCAGCCTATGACAAGAAGGTGCAGGAGGATCACTTCCTGTTTTCCAGCATCACCGAGATGACCGCCAATCCCGGCGAGCGCTACGTCATCGAATACATCGAGCCCATCGGGCCCAACCGCCAGGCGCTGGGACTGGACATCGCCTCCTCGCCGCAACGCCGCTCGGCCGCCGACCACGCCATGCTCACCGGCCGCGCCGAACTGACCACGCCGATCAGGCTGGTGCAGCGGCAAGGCAATACCGCCAACGGCTACCTGTTCCTGCTGCCCATCTATGCCGGTTCGTTCACCCCGCCGACCATGGAACAGCGCCAGGACAAGATCATCGGCTGGGCCTATGCGCCCTTGTCGGTGCACGACATTCTCTCCGAACTGAACCGGCGCTGGAGCATGCATGCGCTGGAGATCCTGGTGGAAGACGTGGCCACGGATGAACCCACCGTGGAGCTCTTCCGCAGCGACGGTTTTGAGCAGCTCGCTGGCGCCGTCAGTCTCGATACCGCCTTGCCCCTCTACGGGCGGGCCTGGAAACTGGTCGTGCGCGCAGCGCCCGAGTACACGCAGGCCCACCAGTTCATCAGCGACCGCTCCATGCTGCTGTCGTGCGCCACGCTGGTCATGCTGATCGTGGCCATCGCCCTGGCTTACCATAGTTTTTCCACCCGCGAAGGCAAGCTGCAGGAAGCGCGGGCACTGTTGGCCGCGGTGGTGGAAGGCTCACCGGACGCCATCGTGACCACCGACGCCCGGGGCATCATCACTTCCTGGAACAAGGGCGCCACCGAGACCCTGCGCGTACCCGAATCCATGGCGCTGGGCACGCCCCTGGCCACGCACGCGGCGCTGCACGAATTGGACCAGCGCCGCAGCGCGCTGCAACCGCAATACGACTTGGTCGCCGCCGCTGACCGGCACGAATCGCCCCACGTGATCAGCCTGCATGGCCAGGCCGTGGGCTATGCCTCGGCGCTGCTGTTCCCCTTGCGCAACAGCAGCGGAAAGCAGATCGGCAAAGCCTTCATGCTGCGCGACGTCACCCGCGAAAAACGCATCGAACGTGAACTGCACCGCATCAACGAGGAACTGGAACTGACCGTGCAACAGCGCACCCATGCGCTGCACCAGGCCAAGACCATGCTGCAGACCGTGCTCAACGTGATGCCCTCGCTGGTCGGCTACTGGGACAAGCATCTCATCAACCGCTTCGCCAATGCCTCCTACGAACGTATTTTCGGACGCGGCCCCGGCGAGATCACAGGCATATACATGCCCGACCTGGTGGGCTACGAGCTGTTCGAGGCGGCCTGCCACATATCGATGCCGTGCTGGCCGGCCAGAAGCAGACCTTCGAGCGTACGTTCACCGATGCCGTCAACGGATACAAGCACGTCCTGACGACCTATATCCCCGACATCACGGAAGAAGGCGAGGTGATCGGCTTCTATGTGGTGGCCCATGACGTCACCGAAATCACCCATAACCGCAACCAGCTCAGCGATGCGCTGGCGCAGAACCAGTCGCTGCTGGACCAGGTACAGCAGTCCAACGCCCTGCTCAACAACGTGCTCAGTTCGGCCACCGGCGTAGCCATCATCGCCACAGCACCGGATGGCGTGATCACGCTCTTCAATCGCGGGGCCGAACGCATGCTGGGCTATCGCGCCGAGGACGTGATCGGGCAGATGAAGGAAGAAGCCTTCTCGGGCCGCCTCAACAATCCCGCCATCCGTGCCCAGGCGACACTGGACGAGAAGGCAGTCAGTGACCTGCGCTATCGCCGCAAGGATGGCGTGACGCTGCCGGTCACGCGTCAGCAAACCTCCATGCTGGATCACCGCCAGCGCCACATCGGCGACCTCTACATTGCCATGGACATGAGCCTGCAACGCCAGCAGGAAGCCGAACTGGCAGCCGCCCGCGACCAGCTGATGCTGGCCGCCGAAGTAGCCAAGCTGGGCGTGTGGGTCTGGGACCGCGCCGGCGACACCTTTGAATTCAACCGCCAGATCGCCGAGATCTACGGCATCAGCGATGGCCGCAGCGCGCAGGTGACCACCTATGAAGGCTGGCGCAGGCGCGTGCATCCCGACGATGTCGGCTATGTGGAATCGGCCCTGCAGGCGGCGCTGGCCGGTACCGGAGAATTCGAACCGGTGTTTCGCGTAGTGCGCGCCGACGGCAGCATCCGCTTCGTGCAGGCACGCGCCCACGTGGACCGCAACGGCATGGGCGCGCCGGTGCGCGTGATCGGCATCAATCTGGACATCACCCAGCGCATCGAATTCGAAAACAACCTGGTCGAGGCCCGTCTGAAAGCCGAACAGGCCAACTCCGCCAAGAGTCTGTTCCTGGCCAGCGTCAGCCACGAGATCCGCACCCCCATGAATGGCGTACTGGGCATGATCCAGCTGCTGCAGAGAACGCAACCGCAGCCGGCCCAGCGCGACTACCTGAACAAGGCCGAGATCTCGGCCAAGTCGCTGCTCAACCTGCTCAATGACCTGCTGGATTTCTCGAAGATGGATGCCCAGCAGGTGCAATTGGATTTGCAGGCGTTTTCGCTGGAGCATTTCCGCCACGACCTGACCGCAATCCTGGCCGGCAACCCGCCGCAGGAGGGCGTGAGCCTGCACATCGAACTGGATGGCGACCTGCCGCAGCGCGTGGTGGGCGATGTCTATCGACTGCAGCAAGTGCTGGTGAACCTGATCAGCAATGCCCTCAAGTTCACGCATCTGGGCCGCATCGACGTAGCACTGCGGCGGCTGGCGGCGGACAACACCCGGCAGGTAATGCTGCGGGTGGAGGTCAGCGACACCGGCATCGGCATTGCCCCGGAACGCCTGAAGGACATCTTCGATGCCTTCACCCAGGCCGAAGCCTCCACCACCCGCCGCTATGGGGGCACCGGGCTGGGGCTGGCCATCAGCCGCCATCTGGTGCAGCTCATGGGCGGCCAACTGCAGGTGAGCAGCGAACCGGGATACGGCAGCCGCTTCTGGTTCGACCTGCCCATGGAGATCGAGGACGCCACGCCGCTGTCGCAGGCGCCTGCAGCGCACGAGCACACGCAGGCCGAGCATGCGACCGCCGGCGAGGCTGCGCGCGAACTGGAAGGCGTGCATATCCTGCTGGTGGAAGACAATGCCGTCAATCGCCAGGTCGCCACCGGCCTGCTGTCCCTGTATGGCGCGCACATCAGCTGCGCCGAGAATGGCAGCACGGGCGTGGCCATGGCCAGTGATCCCGAGCGCCACTACGACCTGATCCTGATGGATCTGCAGATGCCCGGCATCGACGGTATCGAAGCCACCCGGCGCATCCGTCGCCAGCAGGATCTGCGCCACATCCCGATCCTGGCCATGACCGCCAATGCCTCGCCGGAAGACCGCCGCCGCTGCATCGATGCCGGCATGGCGGGACACATCGCCAAGCCCATCGACGTGAGTACGCTGGTGCCGACATTGCTGTCGCATCTCCAGCATGACCGCAGCATCGCTGCGCAAGAGCCGCTGCCCGCTGAGGCCGCGCGCGTCGACGTGCAGCCCGCCGACCGCCAGCAGGTCGACCTCCATGCCGATCTGATGCGCCGCTACCGTCAGGCCAGCGACGTCTATCGCACCACGCTGGATGCTGCCGGGCCGGAACTGGAACGCCTCTTCGCGGACTACGACACAGTGCTGGCGCAGGCTTCGCCGGGCGGCATCGAGCAGGCCGCCCATGCGCTCAAGGGCTTGTGCGCCACCATCGGGGCCAGCGGCCTGGCTGCGTATTTCGCCGGGATCGAGCGCGTGTGCCGCGCTGGCGAAGGTGTGCCGTCCGATCGTCTTTTCCCAGCCTGGCGCGAAGAACTGATCGCGGTGCGGCGCGATGCGGGTGTGGTCTTGCAGCAACTGGCGATGCAGGCGCTGCAGGGGGTTTCCGGCTCACCGGGGCCGGCTGCGCCGCAGGCCGGCGCGGAGCCGGCAACGGCGACAGCAGAGGCTTCCGATTTCCCTGATAGGCAGGCGCTGCGGGCTTTGCTATTGTCGAGCAACCTCGAAGCGCTGGACCTGGCCGAAGCTATCGGCAAGCGCCATGGGCTGATGCGCCAGACGCGCTACCAGCAGTTGTGGGAACTGATCGAGAAACTCGACTTCCCGGCGGCGTTGGCCCATCTCGATGACCATTTCGGAGAACCTCGTTGAAACGCATCCTGGAAGAACTTTCCTCCCTGCGCGGCAGCCGTCCGCGGGTCCTGCTGTGCGATGACCAGCCCATCAACATCCGTCTGGCCAATGCCCTGCTCAAGGGCGACTACGAGATCTTCATGGCCACCAGCGGCATGCAGGCCATCGAGCTGTGCGAAAAGGTGGCGCCGGACCTGATCCTGATGGATGTGAACATGCCCGGCCTGAGCGGCTACGAGACCTGCGAACGGCTCAAGCAGAACACCGCTACGCTGGGCATTCCGGTGATCTTCCTGACGGCGCTGAAAAGCGAAGAAGACGAGGTCAAGGGCTTCGATGCGGGCGGGGTGGATTTCATCAGCAAGCCCATCAACGGCACGGTACTCAAGGCACGTGTACTGACCCACCTGACGCTGAAGCTGCAATCCGATTTCTATCGCAACATCGCCGTCACCGATTCGCTCACGGGCCTGTTCAACCGCCGCAAATTCGACAGCGAACTGGCCGAGAAGTGGGAGCTGTGCAAGCGCTCCGGCCAAGCCATGTCGCTGCTGATGATCGATATCGACTACTTCAAGAAGTACAACGACCATTACGGCCACCAGGCCGGCGACCACTGCCTGGCCGAAGTGGCACACGCCATCCGCAGCAATTTCCACCGCAGCTACGATTGCGTGGCGCGCTATGGCGGTGAGGAGTTTGCCTGTATCCTGCCCATGGCCGGTCCCGAACAGGCCCTCACGCTGGCCAACGCCGTGTGCGAATCCGTGGCCCGCTTGCATCTGCCGCATGCCCGCTCGGAAGCCAGCAAACACGTCACGCTGAGCATCGGCGTGGCCTCGGTACAATGCCCCGGCCACAGCAGCACCCCGGCCTCGCTGATCGCCCTGGCCGACCAGAACCTCTACCAGGCCAAGGCGCATGGACGGGCCCAGGTGTTCGGCGGGGCGCAGGTCGACGCCGCCACCCAGGCCCCGGTGCTCTGACCAGCCAGTGCGCCCCAGCGCCACTGCACCACCTGACAATACCCTCCCGGCCGGGGCCGCCATGCCGGCCCCGGACCAGCCCCAGCACTTGGCCCCAAGCGCGATTTGGGCCCGTTGCGGCCGGGGGTGAGGCGCTCAGTGGGGCGTGCCCGGCCCCCGCCAGTCGCTCCGCCACAACGCGATCTCGAATAAATACGAGGTATTTTTCGAATTAAATTGAACTATCTGTCCTGATTTTCAGCCTTCGTCGACTATTTTCGACATCCCGGTAAAACTGCGTTCTCTTCCCGCATGTCCTCGACTCCGGAGCGCAGCCCGCCCCGACGAGGGAGCGGGCTAGCCCATCGACCCGTTCGATGCGTCCGTATCGGTCAAGGAAGAAAACATGACAACTGCACATCTCGCTCATATCGTCGGTGGTGAAGATTCCCACGGCGGACCGCTGGTCCGCCTGCTGGAGGCCGCCGGATTCCACGTCGCCCACCACCCTTCGGCCGACCAGTTCCTGCAACAGACCACCGGCAACGCCCCGGGCGGCATGGTGCTGGAAGTTCACATGCAGAATCTGGATGCGCCGCGTCTGCGCTCCCTGCTGGATGAACGCGAACTGGGCCGCCCCCTGATCGTCATCACGGGAGCGCCGCCGGCCACTGTCCCGGAAGACATCCGCTACGGCGTGCGCCCGGAAGGAGCCCCACGCCTGCCGCAGTCACCCACTGCCGAGCACGGTACCCCGCCGATGCTGCGCCAGCAGCTGGTGGAGGCCTTCCGTGGCGCGCTCATGCCCTTCGATGAATCCGGCCCGCAGATGCAGCAGCGGCAGGAACACTACCAGCGGCTCAAGACCCTGACGCGGCGTGAACGTGAAGTGCTGGAACGTCTGGTGAAGGGGCGGCTCAACAAGCAGATCGCCGCCGAACTGGGGACCTCGGAACGGACCGTGAAGGCCCATCGCCAGCAGGTCATGCGCAAGATGAACGCGGGTTCGCTGGCCGCGCTGGTGGCGGCGATGACGCGCTACTGAGTGAAGAAAAACAACGGGCGGCCAGTGCCGCCCGCTCCCCCTGCTCCATCAAGTCCGCCGGCGCTCAGCCGGTGACCGACTCCTCCGATTCCACCCGATTGCGTCCGCTGCGTTTGGCCTGGTACAAGGCCTGGTCGGCACGCGCGTAGGCTTCTTCGAAATCCGTGCCCGCTGCGGCCCAAGCCACGCCGAAGCTGGAGGTGACCGGCCGCGCCGGCAGGCACTGGAAGCGTTCGCCGGCAATGGCCTGGCGAATCTTGCCGGCCAGGACCACGGCCTGATCCAGTGCCACGCCGGCCAGCAGGATGGTGAATTCCTCGCCCCCCACGCGGCCGATGACGCCCTGGCCGGCAAGAGTGGTGCGCAGGCGTGCGACCAGTTCGCGGATCACGGCGTCGCCGGCCGGGTGGCCGAACTCATCGTTGATGCGCTTGAAGAAATCGATGTCCAGCACGACCAGCGACATCGAAGAGTGCTGCAGGATCTGGTGCGCCTGCTCGAACACCGCGCCGCGATTGAGGGCACCGGTGAGATTGTCATGGCGCGCCTTGTAGTCCAGCTCATCACTCAGTTGCTTCAGGCGCGCATTGAGCAGGTTCAGCTCGCGCTCGGTGCGGTCGCTGCGCGAGATCAGGCGGCGGCTCTGGCGCATCAGCTGGCCATAGTGCTGCACCAGTTCTTCGAGCGCCGCGCGATGGCTGGCCGGGTCGCTGGCAGGATCGGCCAGCACCGCATTGGCGCGGTGCAGGGCTTCGGCTTCGGCCGCGAAAAGGTCGCCGCCGTCCATCAGCTCTGGACCGCGTGATCGTGGAAGACCAGTGCGGAGAAATCTTCCTGCAGCTCCTGGCCGAATTCGAAGATGGTGTCGTCTTCCTCATCGTGGTACCAGTTCAGGACCACTTCGGTACCGCTCTCGGCCTTTTCGTTCAAGGCATCGAAGAGCGAGAACAGCATCTTGGTGCTGGAGCTGTTGAAGTAGGCCAGGGCCACGTTGACGGTGATGGTGCTGCCCTGCTCATCGTCGGCCAGGAAGCGGCGCAAGGTGGTGATGATCTCGCCCCAGAACTGGGCGGCATTCTCGGGATAGGATTCGCCCTTCAGCGAAAGCGTGCGCTGGTCGAAGCGGAAGTCCACTTCGGGAGAGCTGGCGCTGGCGGCGATGAATAGATTGTCCATGGTGTCGTGTGTCAGAGGCAGCGGGCCCTCAGATGGTGGCCCGGAGATAGAAGGTCTGCGCGCCGTCGTCGGCGGGCTGGGAGAATTCGAAGTCCAGCGGCGCACTGGCATCGCGCGCCACCGTCAGGAAACCGAGGCCCGCACCCTTGCTGTCGGCCGGCGTTTCGGCGCGCAGCATTTCCTTGTAGGCGGCCTTGATTTCTTCATTGGTCAGCGAGCGCAGGTGTTCCAGTTTCTCGCGCAGCTTGTCGGCCATGTCAGCATCGACCGGATTGGCGCAATGCAGGAAGTAGTGGCTATCGGTCTGGGTGATGTAGACCGCCCCGTGGCGCATTGGCGGCTCTGTGACTTTTCCTTCCTTCTCATGCAGGTCTGCCGAGTAGTGCACGATGTTCTGCGCCATCTCGATGAAGGAAGAGAACAATTTGCGCCGGGTCTGCGCCAGCGCGCCGGTGTGCTCGGCGCGCAGTTTCACGGCCTCGGCCATGGCGGCGATGATGGTCTGGGAAAAATAGCCGACGTAGTAGAAGACGATGTCGCGCCGTGCGACATAGCTGTGGAACTCCGCCCACTCCTGCTGGATACCGTTCATGCGTGTGTTCCGTGTTGAGAATCTTGATGAGCGGCGTCCAGGCGGACGCCGAAGAAACAGATATCGTCACGCCGCCGCTGCGTGCCCTGGTAATGCGCGTGGATGTCCATGACCACGCGGCCCAGCGCCGGCATGGCCAGGCTGCCGTGTTCCAGCAGGGTGCGGCACAGGCGCTGCTTGCCGAAGGCGATGTGCTTGGGGCCGCCGATCTGGTCGATCACGCCATCGGTGCAGACGAAGATCATGGACCCCGGTGCCAGGTGCTGGCTGTGGTTGTCCCACTGCATGTCGTCGGGCGTATCGACGTAGCCCAGACCGACGCGCTTGCCTTCGATGGTCAGCACCTCGGTGCCATCGGCTACCAGCAGGAACAACGGCATCTTGGCGCTGCTGCTGGTGAGGGTGCGGGTGGCGCTGTCGAACCAGAAGAAGCAGGCATCCATGCCGTCGTCCGATTCGGAGGGCTTGCCGGACTGGCCGTGCTGTCCCAGCACGCGCTTCATGCTGCGGTTGACCTCACGCATGAGACGCGCCGGATCATGCGGGCCGTGCAGTTCCAGCGCCTGCTTCAGCGACGACGAAGCGATCAGGGTCAGGAAGGCGCCCGGCACGCCATGGCCGGTGCAGTCCGCCACCGCAGCAAACCAGCCACCGGGATGCGGTTCGAAATGATAGAAGTCGCCGCCGACCACGTCGCGCGGTTCCCACACCAGGCAGGCATCGGCCAGCGCCTCGGTCATGGCCGCTCGCGAGGCGCTCAGCATGGCGCGCTGGATCACGCTGGCGTAGTCGATGCTTTGCATGACCTGGCGATTCTTCTCTTCCTGCATCGCCACCAGTTCGCGCATGAGCGCCAGGCCCGCACCGAGCCCGGCCAGCTGGCCCTGGTCGACGATGATGAAACCATCGGCCAGGGTCTTGTCGCCCGAGGCCACGGCCAGTGCGCCCAGGGTTTCGATGGGGGTATCGGCTTCGACGATGAGGGGGTCCTTGTCCATGAACGCGATGCAGCTCTTGCGCTCGTAGAGCTCGCGGTGATACGGCTTGGACATCTGGGACATGAAGATGTGGCGGCTGATGAGCCCGATGGGCCGCTGCCGCTCCACTACGGGCAGGCTCACCAGCTCCTTGTGCTGGCCGAAGATCTCCAGGACGGTAGCGTTGTTCTCATCGAACTGCACCACCGGCACCTGGACCGCCAGCGCTCCCGCTGTCGGTTGGAACAACTTGCTCCCTGTCGCCGGAGTCAGACTGAAATGACTTTCCACCGTGCTCGCCCGCGTCGTGATTTTTGGATAGACCGGCGATCATATTTCATTCCTGTGACAACAATGTGACGCTGTTGAGCGACAATCAACCAACTACGCGACACGATGCGTCTTGTCAGATCACGAAGAACCCATGCGTCCCATCCCTCCCCAATTGTTCCACCAAGCCGAATTCCCAATCGAGATAAGCCTGCATGGCGCTGGCCGCATTGTCAGTCCCTTCATAGGGACGGCGATAGCGGTCGATGCGCGGCGACAGCAGATGGGTCTCGCCTTTTTCCAGCGGCAGGCCGGCCTGTGACCAGGCCGCGTTGCCGCCTTCCAGCAAAAACACCGGCTGGCTCACCAGCGCCTGCAAATCCGGCACGGCGAACTGCGCCAGCAAGGCGCTGCCGCAGGTGATCACGAAGCGCGTGGCCGAGGGGAAGCGGCGCGCTGCTGCCGCAATCTCCGAGCGCAACACGAACCAGGCCCCCGGAACATGTCCGGCCACATAGCGCGCGCTCAGGGCCACATCCAGCACCACCGTACCGTCATCGGCCTGCAGCCAGCGCTGCAACTGCTGCGCGCTGATGCGCTGCTCGGGCCGCAGCGCCGCCACCGGCAGCTCGCGCGGGGCGTCGCCGCTGACCGTGAAATCGGCCGCCGTCACGCCGTCGACCACGAACACTTCCCACGCCATCTGTGCCAGCCAGGAGGCGGTCATGTCAGCACGCACGCCATCGTCATCGACCAGCACGATGCGGGCGCCGCGCACGGGGGCATTCATCTCGGTCTCCTGCACCAGCTGTCCGCCGGGCGCGGAGAGGAAGCCCGGCAGATGTCCGGATCGGTATTGCTCGGGCGTGCGTACATCGAATCGATAAACGGTGCGGTCCGGCTGCGCCAGTTCGGCCAGCCGTGAAAGCGGGATGCGCTTGACGCCGGCACGATCGGCCACGCTGCGCGCCTGCCGACGCGCCTGCTCGCGCTGGCTGGCCTCGACCGTTTCCGGGAAGCGACGCGCCTGTCCGTGTTCCAGCGCCTGCCCCGCCAGGGTCCAGCCGATGGTGCCATTGCGCAATGCATGGACCGGATTGGGCAGGCCTGCATTGACCAGCGACTGCGTACCGATGATGCTGCGCGTGCGGCCCGCACAGTTGACGATCACCCGCGTCTTGGGATCGGGCGCGATGGCGGGCAGGCGCAGCACCAGCTCCGCGCCCGGCACGCTGATGGAACCGGGGATGTTCATGTTCTGGTATTCGTCGAAGCGGCGCGCATCGACCACTACCACGTCTTGACCGCTGTCGAGCAGGGCCTTGACCTCTTCGGCGGCCAGCGACGGCGTATGCCGCTTCGATTCGACCAGTTCGCCAAAGGCCTTGCTGGGCACGTTCACATCCTGGAACAGCTCGCCCCCCGCTTCGCGCCACCCCCGCACGCCACTGGCCAGCACGCCGACCCGGCTGTAGCCGAGCGCACGCAGGCGCAGCGCGGCGCGCACGGCCAGGCCTTCGCCATCGTCGAGCGTGACGATGCGCACATCGCGGCGCGGCAGGCGCGCAAAGGCATTCAACTCCAGATGCGAAAACGGAAAATTGGCCGCAAACAGCGGATGGGATTGCGCATGCGGCGCTTCCTCGCGCACGTCGAGCAGGGCGATTTCCTCGCGCGCCAGCAAGGCGGCGCGCACTTCGGCATAACTGACAACGGGCAGGGCGGCAGTAGCGTGTTCTTGACTCATGAGGTAGCAGTTTCGATGGACAGGTCCCAGATGTTGGGCAAGGTGGAATTGGAATAACCCGAGGTGAACGGCACCCGCCGTCCATCGGGATGGTAGACCGAACGCCGCACCGCGCCGATGTTGGCGCCATAGACGTGGATGCTGACGGAGACCTGGTCGGCATGGGCATTGCTGACCTGGTGCACATCGTGCAGCGAGGGCAAGTCAGGCGAGACCGCCTCCACCTGCCCCGCCTGCAACAGCGTGCGTTCGCCCACGGGCAGCAGTTGCTGCGCCTGCCAGGCAAAGGATTGCGCGTATTCGGCCCCGCGCAGCACGCCGATCAACCCCCAGACCGTATGGTCATGTATGGGTGTGCGCTGGCCCGGCCCCCATACAAAGCTCACCACCGAGAAGCGTTGTGCCGAGTCGGCATGCAGCAGGAACTGCTGGTAGCGCTCGGGATGCGGCCGGGCATAGGCATCGGGCAGCCAGTCATCGTGGGCGACCAGTTGGCGCAGCAAGGCGCCGCCGCCGTGCAGGATCGCGGCCTGATCGGCCTGCACATCGAGCAGCCCGGAAAACCCGGTCACGAATTCGCGCAAGCGCCAGAGCTGCTTGCCAGCTGGATGGGGTGTGGACATGTCTCCCTTTCTGTAGACAACGGATGGCTGCGGTCCGCAGCAACCGGTCTGCGCCGGTTCAGCCCCAACTATAAATCATTTGCATAGCTTGCCATGGGCCTGACAGTGTGTGAGCGCAATGCGATACCGTCAACGAAGAACTGCGCACAAGAATATGCGTTGACCTCATCTTCAGCCTCTCCGTCATCACCGTCAGTGAGCGGCCGCACCCACATCACGGTGCGGGACTACAGACCGGCCCGGTTGGAATTCCTACCATGGGAGATCCCACCATGGAGGACAGCATGAGCGATCACAAACCCGAAGGCCTTCCGCCCCAGCACCAAGCCCATCAACCAGGCAGCGAACAAGAAATGCAGCCGCGCCCGCACAGCGCACCGGCCGGCCAACCCGGACAGCGGCTGGCAGGCAAGGTCGCCCTCATCACGGGTGGCGACAGCGGCATTGGCCGCGCCGTGGCGCTGGCGTATGCGCGCGAAGGGGCCCGGCTGGCCATCGTCTATCTGGATGAGGAAGAGGATGCGCGACTGACCCAGAAAGACATCCAGGCCATGGATGCACCCTGCCTGCTGATCCCCGGCGACGTCGGTTCCCCCGAGTTCTGCCGCAGCGCCGTGCGGTCCGTGATGGATGCGTATGGACGGCTGGACGTGCTGGTCAACAATGCGGCCCAGCAGTACCCCGCACAAAGTATCGAGCAGATCTCGGCCGAGCAGCTGGAGCATACCTTCCGCACCAACATCTTCTCGATGTTCTACCTGGTCAAGGAAGCCATGCCCTTCCTCACGCGGGGCGCGCGCATCATCAACACCACCTCGGTGACGGCGTATCGCGGCAGCAAGCACCTGGTGGACTATGCCGCCACCAAGGGCGCCATCGTGGCCTTCACGCGTTCGCTGTCGCAGCAGCTGGCCCCGGCCGGCATTCACGTCAATGCAGTGGCACCGGGGCCCATCTGGACACCCTTGATTCCCGCCAGTTTCAGTGAGGAAGAAGTGGCCAGCTTCGGCAAGAACGTGCCGCTGGGGCGGCCGGGACAGCCCGATGAAGTAGCGCCGGCCTATGTCTTTCTCGCCACCGAAGGCGCCTCCTACATGACCGGGCAGGTGCTGCATCCCAACGGCGGGGAGATCGTCAATACCTGAGCTTGTCTGCATGCATCGCACCAAGTTGTCCATACATGCAAATCCGGCACGTTGCCTCAGGAAAACCCCGATGGCCGCCATGTTGCCGCCAGGGCATGATGAGCTTGCCCCCACGACTTCGCGAGAGCCCGCTCATGCACAAGACCGCCCTGATCGCCACCACCCAGCCCGAAGTCAGCCGTGCGCTGACCGAATGGCTGGCCATCAACGACATCGACATCCAGATCGCCAGCAGCGGCAATGACGCCATCGAGCACATCGCCCTGGACCGGCCCGACGTGGTGCTGGCGCAACTGGCCATGGAAGGTATGAGCGGACTGCGCCTGGCGCATTACCTCAAGGCGCAGGCGCAGCTGGCCGACGTGCCGGTGATCCTGCTGTGCCGCGACGAGCGCGAGATGGATCTGGTCAAGGGGCAGTGGCCGGCCTTTCTGTGTTCCGGCTCGCTGCAACCTGCCCTCATTTCCGAATTGAAGCGCGAACTGGTCAACTGAAGATCAGGCGAGCGTCTTTCTTGCGGCACGGCGGCGGCGCCACTGCGCCACGCCCAATCCTGCACCCGCCACGGCCGCCAGCAACAGCGCCGCACTGAAGGCGCGATGCTGCGCCACCCAGCGGCGCGTGGTGCGCCAGGCCTGTACGTACGGGAAGCGGGCGGCAGCAGCAAAATCCGGCTCCACGCAGTTCTGGCCGAAGTCGGCCGAGAACGGCACGGCCGCTCCCTCCTTCACGTAGCGCCGATAAAGTTGTTCTGCGCGCGGCTGATCGTAATACACGAAATTCACCCCCTGGCACAACACCGCCGCGAAGGCTTGCGAGCGCGCGGGCAAGGCATCGGCCGACTTCATGACGTAGTCCGCCGCGATATCCCGATAATGGAAACGCTTGTAGGGCTTGGCTTCAGTGGCGGCATAGCGCTGGCGCTCGCCGTCGGTCACCAGCGGCCCCGGGAGATCGGCCTGGGCCCTGGCTTGCGGGTTGTCCGGCAATGGCTTGTCCTCGTTGCCATACATGCCCATGCCGCGTCCGGCACCGCCCGGATAGCTGCCGCCATAGACGGCATAGTCCGGTCCCTGTTCATAGCCCATGATCTCCATGCCCTGGCGCCGTGCAATCACGGCGGCCTCGTACCAGCCCTGGGCGCGGCTGTTGGCGCGCCAGGCGTGCTGGCCACGATCGAGTGCCTGGCCATACTCGCGCGCCTTGGCGCGCATGCGCCAGCCGGCCGGGACTTCATGGCCCTCGGCATCGTAGGTGCTCTGGATGAAGCGCTCATCGCGGTCGTCCGGGAAGTAGGGCAGCGCTTCTTCCACGCGCCCGTCGCGCACCAGGCGCCGCGCCAGCAACTGGCGCAGGTTGTCTTCGACGGTGATGGCCGACAGGCCCACGGCCACCCAGCGCACCGACTGCGGCCCCCCGCCCTGCTTCTGCACCGCCTTGGCCACGGCTTCCGGGGCCGGCATGGGCGAGGCCGGGGCATGGGCATCGACATAGGTTTTCAGTTCATCGGTGGAGAGCACGCGCTCGGCCACATAGGCCATGTCATTGGCGTAGGCATAGTCGCCGTAGTAGCCGCCGCGTGACTGTCGCGCGCTCTCGCTGGCGGCCTGGTGGAACTGCGCCAGCGCTTCCACATACTGTCCGCGCGAGAGCGTGAGCACGCCCTGTTCGCCCATGAGCAGGCTGCCATTGGACGGGTCCAGGCTGGCATCGTTGCGCGGGAAGGCCTGCGCAGCACGCGCGTAGGCTTGTACGGCGGCGGCGGTGTCTCCACGGCGCAAGGCCAGCTTGGCGCGCACCCACCAGGACAAGGCGGTCTCCTGCCGGTTCGCCAGCGTGGCAGCGAGGTCGTAGCGGCCGGTGCGATAGGCCAGGGCAGCCACGCGGTCGGCCCCTTCGATCTTTTCCAGGCCGCGCCGCTTGAGGGCATCGATCAATGTCACCAGGACGCTGTTGGGCTTGACCTTGGCGCTGCGCGCCGCATCGGGATAGCCGGATGATCCGCTGCCGGGCGCGGACGGGTCGTAGTAGCTGTCGCCGTTGCCGCTGCCTTCGGCCATGTCGCCCACCCGTGCCAGCGCATAGGCCACCAGCAGCCGCTGTGCGACCGGATCATCGATCAGCGCCGCGCTGATGTCGGCGTGCCCCAGGCTCCATGAGGCCAGTGCCGTCAGCGAATCCTGCGCGTTGGTTGACCCGCGTGCGGCCTGCTCTGCATACAAGCGGATCGCCTCTTTGAAATCGGCCGGCGGGATGGTCTCGCCGCAATCCCGCCCTTCGTTGAAATCGGACCAGTTGCAGGGACCGTTCTCCCCCGCCAGCATCAGCCGCGCCTGCTCGCCGTAGCTGGCCACGGCCAGTCCCAGCGGATCGGGTGCGCCGCCCACGGCCAGCGCGCGTGCTTTGCTGAAACTGGCCACCGCCTCGGCACGGCGCCCCTCGATGGCGTGCAGCCGGCCCAGCATGAAGGCCGCCCACACTGCGCGTTCGCTGGCCTGTGGCGGCGGCAGTGCCAGTACCGCTTCAAACCGCTGGCGGGCCGCTGCCAGGGCATTGGCGCGGAAATCCTGCGCCCCTGCCGTGTAGAGACGAATGGCCGGCGGCAAGGCCGCACCGGCCGCATAGGCGGACTCGCCATCGGGGGCGGCACGCATGGCCTGCAGCGCAGCCCACTGCGCCCCCTCCAGCTGTCCCTTCTCGATCATGCGCAGCGAGCGCGGATCGTCAGGCTGGCCGGCGGGCTGCTCGTAGCCGCTGCGTTCGTCGGCTTGCAGCTTGTCGGCCGGGGTCACCAGATGGGCGGCTTCCCAGGCGAAGGCATTGGCGGGCGTATTGCTGAGGGTACCGGCGCGGTCATCCAGCAGTTGCAGCGGGAAGTCCGGCCCGCAGGCCACCACCGTAGCCGCACCCAGCACCAGCAGGCTGCTGGCGGCGCAGGCGATTTTGGTCATGCGGCCCAGGCGGGGCAGGCTGCGCTGGCCCGTGGCGCGGGGGGCAGCGGCAGACAACTTCATGTTGGTCATCAGGATCCCATTTCCAGTGTGAGTTCGGGGGCCGGTGTGCCGTCGGCGCAGCGCAGCCAGCCGATGGTGCGGCTGGAGCCGGCGCGCAGCAGGCCGGCCTGGCCCAGGCGCAGGTAGCGTCCCCGGGCATCGCTTTCCAGCGTGTAGCCATTGATGCCGTCACCACTGCAGACGTTCCCTGAAGACGCTGCATCACTTGGCGCGAGGTTCACCCGCACGCGTAGCGGCAAGGGCGCGTCGGCGTTGCCGGCATTGTCGATGCGGATATCGGCGCTCGCGTCGTTGCCCTGCCCGGCGACCAATTGCACGGCCAGGCCGCCCTTGAGGGGCTTGCGTTCCAGCACGGCCAGCCAGGTCGAGAGACTCCAGGCGCGGCGGTCGTCCCCGGTCGGCAGGCGGAACCAGATCAGCCCGGCCAGTCCCGGCGGCGGGGCCGCTTCCACCTCGGCCACGAAGCGTGCCATCACCTGCGGTTCGGCCATCAGTTCGCGCCCCAGGCCACCGGCCAGGAGCGCACGTTCGCTTTCGACTGCGGCGATGCGGCCCTGGCTGTCCCAGCTCACGCGCGAACCATAGGCCGGCAGCGCCACATGCCAGGGGCGGCGCGTCTGCGCGGCGTACTGGCGCATCCAGTCCCGGGCGCGCTCGCCATCGAAGAGGCCCAGGCGCGGATCGAGCACCGCGTGGACCTGCAGCGTGGAAGCATCCGCTACGGCCAGCAGCGGCGCCAGTTGCGGGCTGGCCAGCCAGGTCGGCAAGGCGGTCACCGTCAGGTCGGTCGGTGCGATGCGGGCCTTGAGGCTGCGCAGGAAGGCGGTGTATTCAGGCAGGCGCGCCGTGGCGCAGTCGTAATCGATTTCCAGTGCCGCCGGTTGCAGGCCGCGCTGGCGCCAGGCGGCCAGCAGGTCGAGCAGATGATCCTGGATCGCGGCCGCATCGAAGCGCGCCAGCTGGCCGTTGATGCGCACCGTCATCAGCAGCGGGCGGCCGGTATTGGCCAGCGCCTCGGCGTCGGGCGTGATGTCGATCCAGCGGCCGGAGGCCCCCAGTTCGGCGGCCAGCACATGCCAGCGCGCGACCTGGGCATTGGACGCGGAGAGCGCCGTGCGCAGGGACGGGGTCCACTGGCGCTGCCAGATGTAGACGTCCTGGGAGAGCTTCTCGGCAGGGAGGGGATGGCGGGAACACGCCGCCAGCAGCACGGCCAGCAGCATCCAGATCAGACACAGGCAACTGCGCCTGGCAAAGCGCGCGGGCAGGAAAGCGAGGGGCATGGTCGACGCTGAGGGGGAGTTCCGGTTGGCCGGCATTGTACGCGAGGCGACGCACAAAAACCAAGGCCCGGTACCTTGCGGTCACCGGGCCTTGGTCAGCCTTGCAGGAGGGGAGCGATCAGGCCTGGTAGCCCTTGCTGCTCATCGGCACGAAGGCCAGCAGCACGCCCAGGATGGACAGGCCGATCACTTACAGCGCCGGCCCTTGCGGGTCGGCCTTGATCCACAGCGAGATCAGCACCGGCGTCAGTCCGCCGAAGACGGCATAGGCCATGTTGTAGGCGAAGGACAAACCGGTAAAGCGCACCGCCGGCGGGAAGGCGCGGGTGGAGACGATGGGAGTCAGCGAGATGCTGCCCACGAACAGGCCCACCAGTGCATAGCCCCAGATCAGCGACTCGGGCGAACCCGGCAACTGGCCGTAGAACCACCAGGTCGACAGGCCCAGGCCACCCCAGCCGATGATCATGCTGGCGCGGGTACCGATGCGGTCGCACAGCCAGCCGATGGCCAGGCAGCCGATGGTCAGCATCAGGGTGCCGGCGCAGTTGGCCTGCATCACCAGCTTGGCCGGCAGGTGGTGCACGGTCTGCAGGTAGGACGGCGTCATCAGGATCACCACCACCACCGCGCCCGACAGGCACCAGGTCATGCCGGCGGTCAGGACGCTGGCGGCGCGGTGTTCGCGCAGCACGGTCTTGAGCGGCAGTTCGTTGGATTCTTTGCGGCGTGCGGCAAGTTCGCGGAAAACCGGGGTTTCTTCCAGATAGCGGCGCAGGTAGACCGACACCAGTCCGAACACGCCGCCCAGGATGAAGGGAATGCGCCAGGCGTAGCCCGCCACTTCGGCCGGTGCGTAGACGCTGTTGATGAAAATGCCCATCAGCGAACCCAGCAGGATGCCGCCGGTGATGCCGGCGGTCAGCGAACCGACGCCGAAGCTGTAGCGGTTGGCCGGCACGTGTTCGGCCACGAAGACCCAGGCGCCGGGCATTTCACCGCCGATGGCCGCGCCCTGCAGGGTGCGCATGAGCAGTAGCAGGATGGGTGCGGCCACGCCGATGCTGGCGTAGGTCGGCAAGAGGCCGATGACCAGCGTGGGCACGGCCATCAGGAAGATCGAGAGCGTGAACATGCGCTTGCGGCCGATCACGTCGCCGTAGTGGGCGATGATGATGCCGCCCACCGGACGCGCCAGGTAACCGGCGGCGAAGATGCCGAAGGTCTGCAGCATGCGCAGCCATTCCGGCATGTCGGCCGGGAAGAACAGCTTGCCGACCACCGCCGCGAAGAACACGTAGATGACGAAGTCGTAAAACTCCAGCGTGCCGCCCAGGGCGGACAGGCCCAGGGTGCGGTAGTCGGAGGAAGTGAGCGGTCGGTGCTGGGACTCGTTCAGAGCCCCGGTAAATTCAGCAGATTCAGCGGAAGTGGTCATGATGGTTCACTAACGGCAAAGCGGCACGGCAGTCCGCTGCCAGCAGCGCCGGGACCGGCAGGTCCATGGCAATGCCGCAGCGGGCCGGGTGGCCTGCTTCAACTTGTTCGGTCGGGTGGCCGCAGAGGGCATGCCGGGAAACATCAGGACATGTCTGCGAAGGACAGATTCAGCGGAAAACGTAAAGCGAAGAAATACGATTTAGCGTCGAAACTTGCTTAATGATACCCCAAAAGCGGCAAAGCTTCCGCAACGCAGCATTTCTTGCTGTCTTCACGCAGGGTGGCAGCATCGATGCCGGTGGCGGCAGGTATGAAGTTTCCTGACCTGCAAAAGCACAGAAGCCCGCCGGGCAGCCACTGCTGCAAGGCGAGCTTCAAGAGAAGGTGAAACGATTGATCCAACGCCGCGAGCACCCTGCCCGCTCGCCACGGCGAGCCGGGCCAGCCGCTGCGCTTCAGGACTCCAGCACGATGTCGACCGCTGAAGAGCGGCGCAGCATCAGGAAGCCTTCGCCATAGATGTTGCGGATTTGCATGGGCGCTTCCTCCAGCGAACGCAATTTCTGGCGCACGCGGTAGATCAGGGCATCGATGCGATGGGCGTCATATTCTTCGCCACCGGAACGCAGCAGGTCAAACAGTTGCGCGTGCGAGACCGGATAGTTGGGGCTCTGCAGCAGCGCGGCCAGGGCGGTGCTTTCCTTGTCGGTGAATTGCAGCGCCACCGACCCATTGCCGGACAGACGTCCCGAGCGGCGGTTGAAGGCCCATTTCTCCGACTGCGGCGAACTCTGGTGCGGCGCGGTCTTCATGCGGCGCGCCAGGGCGGTCAGCGTGGCCGAGACTTCTTCCAGCTTGACCGGCTTGACCAGGTAATAATCGGCGCCGTCGCTCATGCAGCGCACCCGCTCCTCGCTGCGCGTGGCCGCGGTGAGGATGATGATGCCCATGGACGGGAAGTTCTGCCGCAACGACGCCAGTTCGGGCAGCAGGCTGCCGTCTGGCAAGCCGATGTCGGATAACAGGATATCGGGCTGACGACTCTTGAGGATATCCCTGGCCTGGCCCAGTGCCGAGCAGACCGAGATTTCGTAACCCAATTCCCCCACATGTGCGCTCAACGTGTTACGCCAGTCGAGATCGCTTTCTACGATAAGTACTTTCATCACTCTTATGTTCCGGACGAAACCTGTTTTTATGATTGCCGGAGCACCCCCGCTCCTCCACCGGGACGTGACCCCGGAACCATCTGCAGGCGCGGAAATGCTTTCCATAATCACAACGTTATACAGAAAATATCTGCGGATAAAATCATAAAAACTCGCAGATGCCTTACACCTGAAAACTCCACTGGGCCTGGCTTTGCGCGTGTTGGCGCAAGAGGCCGGTGACCGTCCCGAGCAGGTGGTCGACCGAACAAGGTTTGAGCAGGAAAGCGGCAATCGTGGGAATGCGCGCACTGGCGGCAGGAAGGTGGGCGCTGATCAACACCACCGGGATCTGGGAGAAGCGTTCATGCGACTTGATGTAGCGCGCCAGCTCCATGCCATCCATGCGCGGCATGCGCAGGTCGGTCAGCACCAGGCTGGGGGCGTGCTCCTGCATCTGCGCAATGGCATCCACGCCATCGGCCGCCCCCTTGGCCTGCAGCCCGCCCTGCTGCAATATCCCGCACAGCATCTCGCGCGACTCGGCATGATCTTCCACGACCAACACGGTCGGCGCATTATTGGTAGTTCCCATCACATCTCCTCCTGCCCTCTATCCCGTACCTGATGTCACGGTGACTTGTCGTGATTGATGGTGATGGTTGGCGACAAAACGCGATATCAGGAAATTCCTGAAAGTTGGACAACATTGCGCTGGCGCAAGGCTGGCGCGCTCTGCGCGCAACACAGGGCGCACGCGATCAACAGCGAAGAGGAAGGCGGCACAAGGCCGCGCCCGGCCAAGGCTGAGCTTGGCCGGGCGCCATGTCAGGAAGCGTCAGGAATCAGGAACGCGGCGGCAGCAGGCGCGCGATATCGGCCAGCAATTGCTCGAAGAAAACCGGCTTGCGCAGGAACAGGTTGTGACTGGATTGCGACAGATTATGGCGCTCCGGGGCGCCGCTGCAGAGGATGATGGGCAGCGTGGCGCCGCCGGGCAGCGCACGCAGCGCCGCGCACAACTCCAGCCCGTTCATCACCGGCATCATGCAGTCCGAGATGACCAGGTCGGGCCATTGCTGCTGCGCCTTGGCCAGGGCATCGGCGCCGTGCGAAGCCGTCATCACCCGATAGCCGTGCAGCTCCAGCAGCATGGAATAGGTGTCGACGATATCGATCTCATCGTCGACGATCAGGAGCAGGGGCAGTGCCGCCTGCTGTGGGGGTGACACGCCGGACATGCTCAACGTCCATCCGCAACCGGCGCGGCAAGTGGGGTGACCAGGCCATCGATCTCGATGCCGGCATCCGAAATGTTCATCAGGCGGCTGGCGCCGTCATAGCCGTTCTCGCGCAGTTTCATGACCGAAATCTGGCGGCGGTTGACGTTGTCCTTCACCACGTATTCCAGCAGCATCATGTTCTCGTACAGTTGCGAGGAACTGGGATCGACCTGCGGCCGCGATTCCCGGAAGTACGGCAGTTGCTCGGTGATGAAGGTGGTTACGCCGCGCGCGCGCAGTTCATTGGTCAGCGCCACCAGGAAGGGACGCATGCGCTGCTGCTGCACCACGATGCTGCGCAGGCCGTCCACGCCATCGATCAAGAGGCGCGTCACGCCACGGCGGGTGATGTTGTCCAGCATGCGCTTGGCCAGGTCGTCGCACAGCATTTCCAGCGGCAGCTGCCACATCACCTGCAGCGCGCCGCTGTCAATATGTTCATCGAGCTGCATGCCGGCCTTGCGGGCCTTGGCCAGCAGGCGTTCGGGGGATTCGTAGAAGCCCAGGATCAGGCATTGCTGGCCGTCCTTCAAACCCTGTTCGATGAAGTGCAACCCCATGAGTGTCTTGCCCACGCCGGGGCTGCCCAAGAGACAGGTGAGCGAACCGCTGACCACGCCGCCGCCGATGCACTTGTCCCAGGAGGGGATACCGACGCTGACATAACGATCCGAGGTACCCGGCACCTTGCCGGCGCGGGTGGCGGTGGCTTCGAAGCGGGGGAAGATCTCGACCCCGCTCTGGTTGATCTCGAAGACGTGCTTGCCCAGCAGGTGGTTGGCCCCGCGCAGCTTGAAGACCTTGATCTCGCGCTCCAGCTGCATGCCGGACTCGTGCTGGCTCAGTTCGATGACGCCATCGACCAGGGTGTTTTCGGACTCGGGCATGTTGCCTTCGACCGGCGAGAGCAGCAAGGTGGTGCAATTCATGGTGAACACCAGCGCATTCAAGGAATGCATGAATTCGGACAGGTTCAGGTCCGACGGCCCCGAATCGCGCACCGAACGGAAACCGTCGATGATCAGCATGGCCGGGCGATGGCGATTCAGTTCGGCGCTGATCAGGCGCAGCAGGCCGCGCAGTCCTTCGCTGGCCAGCGCGCCGTAGCCGCTCAACATCTGCATCTGGTCGCCGACCAGGCTTTCGTCGAAAAAGTCAAAATTGCTCACATGATTGAGCATCTTGGCGTGCGATTCGGCGATCAGCGTGAGCAGCATCACCTTGTTGCCGCTGCGCGCCTGGGCGAAACCGACCTGCGAAGCCAGCGTGGTCTTGCCGCTGCCAGCCAGGCCCTGGATCAGGTAGAGGCTACCTGCCGGCAGGCCACCGCCCAGGATCTCATCGAAACCGGCAATGCCGGTGCTGATCAACGAAATGCGGCTGGGCCGCAGCGTCGCAACGGCGGCAGGTGGATTGGACGGCAGGTGATCGCTCATGTGGATGAAGGCCAAGTGTTCTTATTGTGCAGAGGTTTAATGAGTTTTTCGTCATTATACGATTGCCCACGGTATGACTAAGGTTGTCATACAGACTAAAAGTTGCACCTGCGGCGCGCAAAATATGCTGACGGCCTGTCAGTTCTGCCGGTCGGGGGGGGAAGGACGAAAAAAAAAACGCTGTTCCCGGATCTCAAGGAACAGCGTTTGGGGTCTGACGGCTGGACGCCGCCAGCACAGCTCAGGACTTGGCGTAACGCCCTTCCAGATCAGCCTGCGCACGCAGACGCTCGTACTCGTTGAGCGGCATCGGCTGGGCATCACGCTCGCCCAGTTTTTCCAGCGGGATGCGATAGGTCTCGCGGGCGGACAGCGCTGCCAGTGCCGATACGATGGTGATGCCGAAGGCGATGCCGCCCACGGTCAGCCAGATATTGTTTGAGCCCGGAGGCGCCACGGCGGTGAACAGTGCCGGCAGCATGGCCGTGATGGCGGTCCCCACGTTCTGCGCGATGGCCATGGCCGAGACGCGCGAACGGGCCGGGAACAGTTCCGGATAGAAGCTGGGGAAGACCGCGTTGTACCCCTGGTAGACCACCCCCCACATCAGGATCGACATCACGAACGCCAGCTGCACGTTGCGGATGCTGATCGCGTACAGGTAAGCGAAGGCGAACAGGCCCGCCAGCAAGGAACCGACGATGATAGGCGGACGGCGGCCGATGCGGTCCGACAGCTTGCCCACATAGGGAATGACCAGCACCGCCACGATATTGCCGACCACCGGAATCCACAGGTAGACATCCTTGGCGAAGCCGATGCCATAGGCCGGCTGCACCGCATAGGCCGCGCCGAAGATGGTGGCCACCACCGGGATCACGTTCATGAGCGCCATGCAGACCACGCGCAGCATGTTGGGCGAACTGTCGCGGAAGGCTTCCACCACCGGCGAACGGCGCTTGAGTTCATTCTTGTCGGTGGCCTTGAACAGCGGCGTCTCATCCACGGTGCGGCGGATGATCCAGCCGGCGATGATGACCAGGAAGCTCAGCAGGAAGGGAATGCGCCAGCCCCACACATTGAACTGCTCGGCCGGCATGTAGTGCGCCAGCGGCAGGAACACGGCGGCCGCCAGGATCTGCCCGGCCTGTACCCCTTGCAGCGTAAAGCTGGAGTAGTAGCCGCGTCGCCCGAAGGGCGAGTGCTCCAGGATCATGGAACTGGCCCCGGAGATTTCACCGGCCACGGCAAAGCCCTGCGCCAGGCGCATGAGCACCAGCAGTGCGGGCGCCCACAGGCCGACCTGGTCATAGGTCGGCAACAGCCCGACCCCGATGGTAGAGAAGCCCATCAGGAACATGCACCACAGCAGCACCTTCTTGCGGCCGTGGGTGTCGCCCAGGTGCCCCAGCACGAAGGCACCGATGGGACGCGCCACATAGCCCACGCCATAGGTGGCCAGCGAGGCGATGATGGCGGTGGTCGGATCGCCCTTGGGGAAGAACAGCTGCGGGAAGATCAGCGAAGCAGCCGTGGCATAGATGAAGAAGTCATAGTATTCGAGCGCCGAGCCGATCCAGCCGCTGGCGGCGGCCTTCTTGCTCTGCTGCGAGTGATCGCTGGAATGAGAGGATTGCATGGTGTCTCCGTGGTGTTGCCGGGCAGGCCATCGATGCTTGCGCGATGACGGCCTGCCGATATTGAGAAAGGGCTGGCTCGGGGGCGAACTCAGAATCGATGCAGGATGCCCATCTGCAGCCCGATCAGGCTCTTGCCATTGATGTCGGCGCCGGCCAGGTTGCTGCCCGGTCCGGCCGAGCCGCTGAAGCGCCAGCCGGCATTGGCCTGGTTCTTCATATAGTTGGCGAATCCATAGAGCGTAGTCCGCTTGGAGAGGTCATAGTAGGCGCCCACGTTGCCGCCCTGTGCACCACCATCCTTGTGGGAGGTGTCGACCATCACGCCATACAGCGCGCCGATGCGCAGCTGCGGGGTCAGGCGATAATCCGCCGAGACCTGGTAGACGTTGTAGAAACGCTGGATATTCGGATCGTTACCGGCAAAGAAATTGTTGGGATTGCTGACATTGTTGAGGATGGTCGCGGCATTGTTGCCATTGGCGTTGGCGGTGGTGTTGTTGCTCCGTACGTAGGCCAGGTAGATCTTGCCCGGGCCATAGTCGTAGTCGGCATACACGTTATGGTATTGCACCGTATTGCTGTAGAGGCCGCCGGCATTGGGTTTTGCCACCAGGCCGGCATAGCCTGCGCGATACGGGCCGTTAGTGTAATCCAGACCGAACTGGTAGACACCACGGCGGCCCAGTCCCTCGCCTGCGGTCTCCGGCATGGCGTAGTGGATATCGAACTGGAAACCGGCCCAGCGTGGCGACTTCCACGAGAGGTCATTGTCGAAGCGCGACGGCACGCCGAAGGTGTTGATGATGGAACCGTAAGTGGTGCGCTCGGTGTAGTCGATGGCACCGCCGATGAAGAACGGCACGCTGTTCTGGCGGCCCACGCGGAATTCCCCTGCGGCCGGGGTCTTGATGCCGACCCAGGACTGGCGGTCGAACAGGCGCGTGCTGTCGGCCAGGCCGCCGGTGTCGCCGGCGAATCCGTTTTCCAGCGTGAAGGTGGCGGCATAGCCGCCGCCCAGGTCTTCCACGCCTTTGAGGCCGATGCGGCTGCGCAGGATGGCGCCATCGTTGAGCGCCCACAGGCTCTTGCCGCTGCTGCTGTGCATGTAGCCCAGGTACTGGTCGACCGTGCCATAGAGGGTGACGTTGCTGGTGCTCTGCGCCAGGGCCGTGGCGGAGGCGGCCAGCAGCAGGCCCATGGCGACGGGCGTGCGCAGTGCGCTTGTTGGGCGGGTGGATCGTGGTGTCATGTCTCGGATCTCTGTTGTGTTTGTGGTTATGGTTGTGGTGATGGTGGTGGAGCGTGACTCCCGGCACACGCAATGCGTCCCCTGCCGGCGCGCTGCGCGGCATGTTCCGAACGGGAGGAAACGATGGACCCGCTGCACCCTGGCGTGTTCAGGGAAGGGGCCGGTGGATCAGGATGAAGGGCGCTGCGGTGTCATGGGGTCTCCTCTGTTGTGATCATGCGGCCCGCACCTTGGGGGTACGGTGACGCATCGTCAAACCCGCTCGCTATGGTTTTGTTGTGGCGAGCCGGCGGTGCTGCTGATACCGATTGCGGATGCTGATGCTGATTTCTGATTGTTGACTGCAGGTTAAGGATCGCTTTGCGCGCTTACGCGGCCACCGCTTCGCGCACCCGCAGGCCGCGCCGCAGCACCTGGTCGGTCACCCACTTGGCCGAGCGGCGCGCGCGTTCGGCCACCACGGCCGGGGACATCTGCAGGTAATCGTCGTTGAACACTTCAAAGCTGTAGTCGCCGCGATAGCCGCCGCGATGCAGTCGGCGCACCATGTCGGAAAGCTCCAGCGAATGCTCGCCCTCGCCGGGGAAGACGCGCAGATGGCGCGCCGTCTCCAGCCGTTCTTCGGGCGTACGGATCTCGCGCCACATGAAATCGGACAACTGGACCATCACGATGCGGCGGCCGGGAATGGCATCCAGGTCTTCCAGCGCACCGCGATTGGCGAGGAGGTGGAAGGAATCGATGACCACGCCCAGATTGGCGTGATCGGCCATCTCCACCACTTCCCAGGCTTGCATGGTTTGATTGATGTGACGTCCCCACGACAAGGCCTCGAAGCCCACGCGGAAACCCAGCGGCACCGCCAGGTTGGCCAGCTTGGCCAGGTCGCGCGCGATGTGGCGGGTGTCGCCGCTGGCGTGCTGCGAGGTCGAGGAGCACACCATCAGCAGCGGCGCACCGACCGCCTTGCAGATCTGCAGCAGGTTGCGGGCCACGTCCACCTTGTAGTCGTGCAGACTGCCCTGCAGGCCTTCGTAATCGCGCATGACCTGGATGCCGGTCACGCGTACGCCGCTCTCGCGCACCAGTTTCACGGCCGCCTCCAGCCCGCCGGGATAGCCCACCAGGTCCTTGGACCACAGCATGAGCTGCGAGAAACCGGCCGCCTTGGAGGCGGCCAGTTTGGATTCCAGCCCACCCGGCAGGGTGATGGTATCCATGCCGAAATTGTCGAGGTTCACAATGCCTCCAGGTGACGGAAATCTTCCGCGGCCACGCCCGGCCAGCCGAACAGTTCGAGATACAGCGGCGCCTGCTCGATGAGCATTTCTTTGCCCTTCTGGATGCGGCAGCCCTTGGCCTGCGCCTGCACCAGCAACTGGCTCATCTCGATCTTCATGCCGCAGTCGGCGACGATAGCCTCCGCACTCACGCCCTCCAGCGCGAAGGGCATCGGGTCGCCCACGTGCATGCCCAGCGGCGTGCAGTTCACCAGCAGGTCGACACCGCTGGCGTCGGGCTGCGCGAAACGCACGCGGGTCGCGGGATAGGCTGCTTCCACACGCGCCAGCAAGGCTTCGGCCCCGGCGCGATTGGTATCGAAGACGCTGATCTCGGCCACGCCCTGCGCCGCCAGCGAGGCGACGATGGCGCAACCGACACCGCCGGTACCGACCACCAGGGCGCGCGTCTTGTTCCACACCAGCGGACGGTCGGCGGCGGTACGCGCCAGTGCGCGGATGAAGCCTTCGCCGTCGATCAGGTCGCCCCAGATCACGCCCTCGGCATCGCGATAGACCGCATTGCAGGCACCGGCTACCCGGGCGCGCAGGGTGGCCTGTTCGACCGCCTCCAGGGTCATGGGCTTGTGCGGAATGGAGACGAAGATGCCGCCCACGTTTTCCGTCTTCATGAACATGCGCACGGCCTCGCAGTAGCGCTCCGGCTCGATCTTGAACGGGATCACGCGCGCATCCAGCCCGTGGCGCTTGAAATAGGCGTTGAAGAGGGTCGGTGCCTTCACCTGTTCCACCGGCCAGCCGATGACGGGGAAGATGCGGGTGGTGCCTGTGATTTCCTTCATGGTCTCAGTTCTTCTCTTTCTGGCTGCGGACCAGTTCGAAACTGACGCCGCCCTTGTAAAGCTGGGTGAGCGCACCGCGCTCGCTGATCTGGGTCGGGGCGCGGTCGACGAAGATCACGCCGCGCTCCTGCAATTGCCGCACCGCCTGCAGCACGTCGGGCGTGCCCAGGCCGAGGCGCAGCCACTCTTCTTCCCAGTGGATGTCTTCGGTGCCTTCGGGCGGCTCCACCAGCTGGATGTAGAACTGGCGGCAGGGGCTGGCCAGCAGGTTGCCCTTGGGCAGGATGCCGAAGAACTGCCCCTCGGGCAGTACCGAAAATCCCATCAATGAGGAATAGAAGTCGATCCATTCACGCGTGCGCTCCGGTCCAACGGCCTGCACCAGGCCGAAGAAATGCATGCCTGACAGCGCCGTGGTCTTGCGCCGCTCCTGGCTGGAGGGCTTGAAGTCGACGTCGTAGATGGAGAAATCGCGATAGCGGTCGACGAAGTAGATGATGGAGTCGCCGCAGCCATGCACGCCCGGGATGTTCAGTTCCATCGCCCCGGCGCGGGTGGGAATGGGCCAGGCCCCCAGTTCGGTGACGCGGCGATAGGCCTCGTTGGCATCGCGCACCCGCAGCGCGATGGCGCTCAGGTTGGTGGCCTGCACCTCATGGTCGAAACCGGACCAGGCCGACACGTCGGCGTTGACGATCACGTTCATCTCGCCCTGCGTGTAGAGCACCACTTCGCGCGAGCGATGGCGGCCGACCTGTTCGAAGCCCATGCGCTCCAGCACGGCCCCCAAAGCCAGCGGCTCGGTGGTGGCGTATTCGATGAACTCGATGCCGTCGATGCCCAGCGGATTGGTGGGGACAGGATTGTTTTCTATGGTGTTCATCATGATCCCGATGATTTGTCTCGGAGCCGAGTATAGCCAAGGCCACCCCCTGCAAAAAGGCCGATATGAAGCAAAACGTGCGATAATCGCGCAACTTGTTCGCCAATCACTCATTTCTGGAATTTTTTTACGATGATCGACCAAAACTCGGTAGAACTGGACATCCAGAAGCGAGACCTGATCGAAGGATTGATGAAGGGTTTTGACGTCATCACCGCCTTCACCAGCGAGTCGCCGCAGCTGACCGCCAGCGAAGTGGCCGAGCGCGTGGGCCTGACCCGCAGCGCTGCGCGCCGCTATCTGCTCACGCTGGTGCATACCGGCATGGCGGCCTCGGATGGCAAGAAGTTCTGGCTCATGCCGCGCCTGTTGAACCTGGGCCAGTCCTATCTGGAATCGGCCCGCGTGCCGCGCGCAGTGGTGCCCTTCCTGCAGCGCTTGACGCAGCAGTTGCAGGAATCCACCAACTTCTCGCTGCTCGATGGCGACGAGATCGTCTATGTCACCCGCGTCACGGCCGCGCAACTGGTCAATGCCGGTTTCGAACCGGGCACACGCCTGCCGGCCTACACCACCACCGCCGGCCGCGTGCTGCTGGGCATGCGCGAGGATGCGGAGATCACCGCCTATCTCGACCGCGTGACCCTGATCCCGCACACCCACATGGCCATGACCGACAAGGCGGCGCTCTTTGCCGAGATCGTCACCATGCGCAAGCAGGGTTACGGCATCACCGAGAACCAGTTCGAGATGGGCATGCGCGGCATCGCCATCCCGGTGAAGAACCGCAACGGCCGCGTCATCGGTGCGCTGAGCGTGACCTCCAACATCGCCGCCTGCTCGCGCGAGGACGCCATCGCGCGCGGCGTCCCGGCCCTGCAGACCACGGCCAACACGCTGATGATGTGGGTATGAAGACCCTGCACAAGAGGAATGCGCGATGAGCGATGTGGAGAGAATGGACGCGCCGGAGGATGGCAGCGAGGCCGGCGAAGGCGGCCTGGCCCGGCGCGACTGGATCGCCGGACTGGAGAAGGGCTTGCTGATCCTGGAAGCCTTCGACTACGACAACCAGCGCATGACCTCGGCGCAAGTGGCCGCCCGCACCGGGCTTTCGCGCACGGCGGCGCGGCGCTACCTGCTCACGCTGGAACACCTGGGCTACCTGCACAGCGAAGGCAAGACCTTCGCCCTGACGCCCAGGGTGCTGAAAGTGGGCTGGTCGTATTTCGATTCGGCGCCGCTGCCGCGCATCTTGCAGCCGCACCTGCAGCAGATCACCGGGCAGACCGGCGAGGCCGTCTATGCCAGCGTGCTCGATGGCTGGGACCTGGTCTTCATCGCACGCAATGGGACTTCACGCGTGATGACCACCGGCTTCGTGCTGGGCGCACGGGTGCCGGCGCAACTGGCTTCACCGGGCATCGTGATGCTGGGCGCGCTGCCCGAGCAGCAGGTGCGCGAGTGGCTGGCCACCTGTGCCATGACGCCTTTCACACCGCACACCATCACCGATCCGGATCGCCTCTACGAATTGATCGCGCAGGCGCGCCAGCAGGGTTATGCGCTGGTGGAGCAGCAATTGCAGACGGGTGTGCGCGGCATTGCGGTGCCGCTCAAGAATCGGCATGCCAAGGTGGTGGGTGCGCTCAGCCTGAGCTTCCCGCTGGCGGTGGAATCGCGGGAGCAGACCCTGGCACGCGTGCTGCCCGCTTTGCAGCAGGCAGCCAATGCGCTGATCCATCAGGTGTGAGGGACCAGTGCGTAATGCCGATTACAGATCGGTGAAGATGGTCTCGGCCGCCAGGCGCGACTTCGGCAGCTTGGCGTTGAAGTCCTCGGCACCGCTGTAGCCCAGGCCGACCAGCACGACGCTGGTGAAGCCCTTCTCGCGCAGGCCAAGTTCTTCGTCGAGCACCTTGGCATTGAAGCCTTCCATCGGCACCGCATCCACTTCCAGTTCGGCCGCGCCCAGCAGCAAGGTGCCCAGGGCCAGGTAGACCTGCTTTTCCATCCAGTGCTGGGCATCCTTCAACTCATAGCGATGCAGGTTGCTGTAGAGCAGGCGCGAACCGCGCTGGCCGGCACGGGCGTCAGCGTTGGCGAAACGGCCGTCGGCTTCTTCCTTATCCAGCAGGGCTTCCAGGTGCGGTTCGCTGATGCCGGTGCGGGCGCACAGCACCAGCACATGCGAGGCATTCAGGATCTTGGGCAGGTTGTAGGGATAACCGGCTTCGGCAGCCTTGCCGATGCGGGCCTTGGCGGCATCGCTGGAGGCCACCACGAAATGCCAAGGCTGCGAATTCACCGAGGACGGGGCCAGGCGCAGCAGCTCGCGCAGTTCGGCGATGATGTTCTCGGGGACCTTGCGGCTGGGATCGAAGGCCTTGGTGGAGTGGCGTTTGCGGGCGGCTTGGAGCAGGCTCATGGGGGTTCCTTGCGTTTAATGGTGTTGGCGTTGAGCATTCAATTTTGCTTAATGCTCTGAAATGCGCATCAATGATCGACTGCGGCTTGAATGACATCATCGGGCAGGATGCGGTTTCAAAAAAGCGGAGCGTGGCAGAAACATTTTCAAAAATAAATTGAAAGTAGAATATCGACTTTGATCGACATCTTCATTGTTCCCGCTCATGATCCGCCTGGAAGACCTCGCCATCTTCGTCTGCGCCGCCGACAACGGCAGCCTCTCCGCTGCCGCCCGCCAGCACGATGTCACCCCGGCCGTGGCCAGTGCCGCCATGAAACGCCTCGAAGGCGAACTTGGCGCACGCCTGCTGGCGCGCTCCACCCGCAGCCTGCGCCTGACGCCCGATGGCGAACGCTACCTGCAATACGCCCGCAACGTGCTGGCCGAAGTCAATGCCGGACGCGATGCCGTGGCACACGGCCGGCGCGTGGTCGGCGGCAACCTTTCGCTGTCGGTGCCCTCCGATCTCGGGCGCAACCTGATGTGCCAGTGGCTCGATGAATTCCTCGCCCAGCATCCGGCAGTGAGCCTGCAGGTACGCATCAGCGACCGCGTGGCGGACATGTTCCGCCAGCCGGTGGAGGTGGCGATCCGCTACAGCCCGCCGGAAGATTCCAGCCTGGTGGCCCTGCCCCTCGCCCCGGACAACCGCCGCGTGCTGTGCGCCTCGCCCGACTACCTCGCCCGCCACGGCCGCCCGCGCACGCCGGCCGACCTGCGCCAGCACAATTGCCTGCGCTATCTGCTGTCGGACATGCTGCATTCGCAATGGACGTTCTTCAAGGACGGTACGCCGGTACAAGTACAGGTCAGCGGCGACCGCGTCTGCGACGATGGCGAACTGGTACACCGCTGGGCCGTGGAAGGCCGGGGCATTGCCTACAAGTCGCGGCTGGACGTGCTGGCCGACCTGCGCAACGGAAAACTGGAAGCGCTGATGGAGGATTACCAGGGCGAGGCGTCACCGCTGAACCTGGTCTGCACGCATCGCATGAGCCTCTCGCCCACCGTGCGTGCCCTGCGCGAATTGCTCGGTGAGCGCGTCGCGCGTTATCTCACCGATCGCTAGTCAGAAAACATCAAGCCTTGCTGAGCACGCGACGCAAACCCAGCGAAGGCAGCGCCGGCAACACCAGGCCCAGGCACAGCAGGCCCATGCCCAGCAGCAGGTCCGCCGAAAGCGTCTCGCCGAAGATCAGCGAGGACAGCGTCAGTCCCACCACCGGCACCCCCAGCATGCACACCGACACCGTCACCGGCGAGAGGCGCTGGGTCATCTGCAGCACGATCAGGAAGGTCAGCGCAGTGGCCAGCGGACCGGTGTAGGCGATCACGCCCCAGGAGTGCGGATCGGCCAGGAAGGTCGGCGCACCATCCACCAGCAAGGCCAGCACGCACAGCGGCACGGCGGCCACCAGGGTCTGCCAGGGCAGCAGGTCGAAGTCCAGCTTCACGCCCGGCGTCATCTTGATCTGCAGGATGTTCATGGCCCAGGACAGCGACGCCGCGCCCAGCATCAGGTAGCCGATCATGCTGTGCATGTCCGCATGCAGCAGCGCCGGCAGCACGATGACAGCCATGCCCGCATAGCTGCAGACGGTGGCCAGCGATTGCTGCGTGCTCAGCTTGTGCTTCAACACCAGGGCTGCGCCCGGCACCACCCAGATCGAGGTGGCATAGGCGATCAGCGAGGCGCGGCCCGGCATGACGAAGTGCAGCGCGCCGGTCACCAGCGCCGTGAACAGGCCCATCTGCAGCACGCCCACCCCGGCCACCACCGGCCACTCCTGGCGGGTGGGCAGGCGCAGCTTGCCCAGGGCTGCGGCGATGATGAAACTGAGGATGGCCGCCGACAGGAAGCGGCTGGCCGCAAACCACAGCGGCGGGATGAACTGGCTGCCGAACTTCATCACCGGCCAGTTGCCGCCCCAGATGCAGATCGCCACCACGACGCACACCAGGAACAGCCGGCTCATCGGCTGCGGCCGGGAGGAAGGGGTGCTGGCGGATCGGGCGGGTGCGGCAATGGCGGTGGACATCAGGGGCTCCAGAGGGGAAACGGTACGTTGCAGCAGGCATGCTGCAGCGCATCCAAACGGCTCCCATGGTAGAGAAGAGGCGGCCAATAGTGCTGCCGTATTTGATGGCAGGAAACGGCCCTGGCAGCACTTTCTGCTGCCAAATCGCATTTTTGAAAATTATTTATCCGCGATAACGCATTTGGTGCAGCATGCACCACTGCGGGCCGGCGCCGCCCCATGTTAAAAGGGCGGCCTGCCGTCCCGCAGCAACCGCCCCGCTTTTGGTCGAGTTGAAAGAAAAAGCGGCCCGGCGGCCGCCCAGCCTCAGCGCACGGCCAAGCCCCCTTGCCCCGGTCGATCCAGGGTGAAGACCCCGACCAGATTGACCAGCTTGTCGGCCTGCTCCTGCAGCGACTGCGCGGCGGCGGCGGCCTGTTCCACCAGGGCGGCATTCTGCTGGGTGGTTTCATCCATCTGGGTGATGGCTTCGCCGACCTGTTCGATGCCGGCGCTCTGCTCGTGGCTGGCCGTGGCGATCTCGCTGACGACCGTGGAGACGCCCTGGATGCTGGCCACCACTTCCTGCATGGTCTGCCCGGCCTGCTGCACCAGGTGGGTGCCGGCATCGACCTTGCCGACCGAGTCATCGATCAGTTGCTTGATCTCCTTGGCAGCTGCGGCCGAACGCTGGGCCAGCGAGCGCACTTCGGAGGCGACGACGGCAAAGCCGCGCCCCTGCTCACCGGCGCGCGCCGCTTCCACGGCTGCATTCAGGGCCAGGATATTGGTCTGGAAGGCGATGCCGTCGATGACGCTGATGATGTCCACGATCTTGCGCGAGGAGGCATTGATGGAGGCCATGGTCTGCACCACCTGGCCCACCACTTCGCCCCCCTGGATCGCCACCTTGGCGGCGCCCGAGGCCAGCTCATTGGCGTGCTGGGCATTGGCGGCGTTCTGCTTGACGGTGGAGGTCAGCTCTTCCATGGCGGAGGCGGTCTCCTCCAGCGAGCCGGCTTGCTGCTCGGTGCGGTTGGACAGATCCATGTTGCCGTTGGCGATTTCATCGACCGAGGTCTTGATGGAGGTGGTCGCGCCCTGGATGCCGTGCACGGTATCGACCAGGCGGTCACGCGTGTAGGCCACGGCCGCCACCAGGCTGTGCTGGTCGCCGCCGCTGGTGCGGATGGTGCCGGTAAGGTCGCCGCCGGCAATCTTGCGGGCCATCTCGGCCGCTTCGGCGGGTTCGCCGCCGATGGAGCGGAAGATGTTGCGCGAGACCAGTCCGGCGATGATGGACAGCAGCACGCCCAGGGCCACCAGCACCACCACGGCCTGCACCAGGGCGCGGCGGAAGTCGGCCTCGATGTCATCGGAATAGACGCTGCAGATCAGGTCCCAATTCCAGGGCTTGAAGCGTTTGACGAAGCCCATCTTGGGACTCGGTTTGTCGCTGCCGGGGCGCGGCCACCAGTATTCGAGGAAACCCTTGCCGGCCGGCGAGGCACCGGTGGCGGCGATCATCTTGTAGAGTTCGTTGCCCTTGGCATCCTTGAAGGAGAGCATGTTGCGGCCATCGAGCTTGGTGTTGATGGGATGCATGACGATGGTGGAGTCCGCACCCACCAGGGTGGCGTAGCCGTCGCCGGTATAGCGCTGGTCGCGCACGCGGGCGATGGCGCCCTGCTGGGCTTCCACGCGGGAGAGCTTGCCGTCGGCCTCCAGCTTGGCATAGCCGGCTACGGTGGTATAGGCCATTTCGGTCACGTCCTCCAGGCCGCGCTGGCGCTCGGCGATCTGCAAATCACGGGTCTGGTAGGCGTGCCAGACGGAGAGGAACAGCAAGGCTATCCAGGAAAACACCAAAGGTAGCCAGAGTTTTTTCTTCAGCGAGAGTCGATTCATCATGGGCGTGGAGGCGTGGTCATTGTGGAAATGGCGAATGGAACGTCATTGGCGGGAATGACACGACCACGCGGCCCCCAGCTTGCCGCCAGGCAATGCATGGCGATCCTCCCCCAATGCAGGTTACGGTCAACGACACGCGCACTAAAGGCCAAACTGACAATTAATCGATAAATTGTTTATAAATTCCTGCTAGGCAGGAATTTGCACCTTGGGCCGGGCCGGGTCCGGCAAGCCGCAGGGGAGGAATTGCCCGCGCCCCGGCGTGCCCAGCACCTCGCCATCGCGCCAGACGATCTCGCCGCGCGAGAGCGTGAGCACCGGCCAGCCGGTCAACTGCATGCCTTCATAGGGGGTGTAGTCGACGTCGTGATGCAGCATGCTGTTGCTGACCGTGACCTGGCGATGCGGATCCCAGACGGCGATATCGGCATCGCTGCCGATGGCGATGGTGCCCTTGCGCGGATAGAGGCCATACATCTTGGCCGGGTCGGTGGCGGTCAGGGCCACGAAGCGGTTGAGATCGATGCGTCCCTTGCCCACACCTTCGGAGAACAGGATGGGCAGGCGCGTCTCCAGTCCCGGCGTGCCATTGGGGATGTAGCGGAACGGCACCTCCTGGCCGCCCGGCTTCTTGCCTTGCGGATCTTCATAGCGGAAGGGCGCGTGGTCTGACGAGAACACCGTGAAGAGACCGCTGGCCAGGCCATCCCAGACGTATTGCTGGTTGGCCTTGTCGCGCGGCGGCGGGCTGCAGACGCACTTGGCGCCGTGGTAGCCGTCATCGAGGTGATCGGCCGTCAGCACCAGGTACTGCGGGCAGGTCTCGGCGTGGATGCGCAGGCCGTGGCCGTGCGCCCAGCGGATCTGCTCGATGGCTTCGCGGCCGGAGACATGCACGATCAGGATGGGTACGTCCACCAGCTCCGAGAGCGCAATGGCACGGTGGGTGGCTTCGCGCTCGACCATCATGGGGCGCGATTGGGCGTGATACTTGGGCGCGGTCAGGCCGGCCTCTTCCAGCTGCTCGGTGAGCCAACCGATGCAGTCGGCATTTTCCGCATGGACCATGACCAGCGCCCCTTCCCGGCGGGCCAGCGCCAGCAGGTCGAGGATCTGGCGGTCATTGAGCTTGAGATCGTCATAGGTCATGTAGATCTTGAAGGAGGTATAGCCCTCGCGCACCAGTTGCGGCAGTTCGTTCTTGAGGACCTCTTCGCTGGGGTCGCTGACGATCATGTGGAAGGCATAGTCGATCACCGCCTTGCCCTCGGCGCGCCGATGATAATCCTCCACGGCCGCGCGCAGCGAGCCGCCCTTGGCCTGGGCCGCAAACGGGATCACCGTGGTGGTGCCGCCGCAGGCGGCGGAGATGGTGCCGCTCCTGAAATCGTCGGCCATGCGCAGGCCCTCTTCCATCGGCTGGTCCAGGTGGCAATGGGCATCCACGCCGCCGGGCAGCACCAGCTTGCCGCTGGCATCGATCTCCTCGCGGCCGGGCGGCAGGCCGCGACCCAGCATGGCGACCTTGCCGTCCTTGATGCCGACGTCGCATTGCATGATGTCGGAGGCCGTCGCAACGGTGCCGTTGCGGATCACCAGGTCAAAGCTGTTCATCTGTATTCCTTTCGAACGAGCGTGGTTCACCCCGCGCCACCGGCATGCGCCGGGGCGTGAGTCTGAAGATGAAAATGGAAGAGGCCACCGGCGCGGCCGGTGCCCGCGCCAGCGTGAGCGTTAGCGCACGTCGCGGAACAGGCTGCCCCAGCCGCGAATGCGCGAGGGATCGGCCCCGGCCTGCTGCAGCGATTTCCACACCACGGTGGAGATGGTGTCGTAGATCGGGATGCCGACCTCGCGCTCCAGTTCTTCGACCAGCGGCGCACCGCGCAGGTTGGTGCAGAAGATGGTGATGGCCTGCGGTTTGTCTTTGGCCACCTCATGCACCATGGCGCGCAGCTCTTGCGCACCCACTTCGGAGAAGGAGAAATTGTCCTGCTTGCGCAGGTGGCGTTCGGACACGCACTCCAGGCCCGAGGCCGCATAGCTCTTGATGATGGCGGCCTGCACGTCGTCCAGGTAAGGCGTGACCAGCCCGAAGCGCTTCACCCCGGTGAGATCGAAGATCTCGTTCAAGGCCAGCACCGAGGTGCAGGCCGGAATGCCGGTGGCTTCGGTGATGCGGCGGCACAGGCGTTCATCGGCATCGAAACCCAGCCAGCCCGAGGACGTCCCATTCCACGCGATGCTGCCGACCTTGGCATGCGAGAGCAGTTCGGCGGCGCGCAGGATCTCGCTGTCGTCGAACTGCGCCAGCGCCTGGTTGGACAGCGCGATCTCGGTCACGCGGAAGCGGCCGAAGTGGGCGCTGGCCTCCGGGATGTCGGCCAGCATGGCGGTGGTGACCGGCTCCAGCGTGGTATTGGAGGACGGCGTGAGCATGCCGAGCAGGGTGCGGGGGATCATCTTGTTTCCTTTCAGGCTGCCAGAAGTGCAGCGTCGGCATGGGCCAGCGCCGATTCCTCGCGGATCAGGCTCAGCACGTGGCGTTTGTACTGGTTGAATTCGGGCGTGGTGGTATCGCGCGGACGCGGCAGGTCGATGTCAATCAGCTCGCGCATGCGGCCAGGACGATGCGTCATCACCGCCACCTTGGTGGCCAGGATCAGGGCCTCGTCGACGCTGTGGGTGACGAAGACGATGGTGCCCTCGTAGCGCTGCCATAGGGCCACCAGTTCTTCCTGCATTTCCATTTTGGTCTGCGCATCGAGGGCGGCGAAGGGTTCGTCCATCAGGATCACCGAGGGGTTCTGCAACAGCGCGCGGGCAATGCCGACGCGCTGCGCCATGCCGCCCGAGAGTTCGCTCGGATAGTGGTTCTCGAAGCCCTTGAGCTTGACCGTCTCGATGAAGGGCTGGGCCGCCGCGCGCCGCTCGGCCGCACTCTTGCCCTGCAACTTGAGCGAGAAGGCGACGTTGTCCCACACCGGCAGCCAGGGCATGAGGTTGGCCTGCTGGAACACCATGCCGCGATCCGCGCCGGGACCGCTGATGGGCTTGCCGGCGACCGTGACCACGCCGCTGGTCGGGAATTCAAAACCGGCAATCATGTTCAGCAGCGTGGACTTGCCGCAACCGGAGGGGCCGAGCAGGCAGAGGAATTCCTTCTTTTCAAGACGCAGGCTCACGTGATCGATGGCCAGCATGTCGGTGCCGCGCTTGCGGTCCTTGAAGACCTTGACGATATCGTTCAATTCGATGAATGCCATGATGCGATGTCCTTGAGGGTTGAATGCGTACTCAGGCCTTGCCCTGCACGGTGGCCACGTGCTGCCAGCGCAGCATGGAATGCATGATCTGCTTGAGGATCCAGTCCGCCAGGAAGCCCAGCAGGCCGATGCTGATCATGGCCGCGATCACCAGGTCATAGCGCAGGAAGTAATACGAATCCCACAGTGCATAGCCGAGCCCGCTCTTGACGGCCACCATCTCGGCGGTGACGGTAAGCATCCAGGCGCTGCCGATGCCGATGCGCAGGCCCGCAAAGATGCTGGGCATGGCCGCCGGCAGGATCACGAAGCGCAGCAGCTGGCTTTGCTTGGCCCCGGCCATGGCGGCCGCGCGCAGCAGGTTGCGGTCGGCGGTTTTGACGCCGTGGACGGTATTCATCAGGATCGGGAAGAAGGCCCCCAGGAACACCAGGAAGATAGCGGGCTTGTTGGCGATGCCGAACCAGATGATGGCCAGCGGAATCCACGACACCGGCGGAATCGGCCGCAGCATCTGCACCGTCGGTTCGATGGTGCGCTCGACCCAGCGCCACCAGCCGATGGCTACGCCCAGGGCGATGCCCGAGAGTGCCGCGATGAGGTAGCCGGCCGTCACGCGCAGGCAGCTGGCCATGGCGTCATAGATCCATTTGCCGCTGCTGTCCTGGGCCGCTTCATTGATGCCGAAGATCCAGTCCATCCAGGTAGCAAACACCCGCGAGGGTGCCGGCAGGAGCGAGGCCGGAATCACGCCCGAGCGGGAGAAGGCCTCCCAGAACAGCACCAGCAACAGTGGCACCGCAAAGCGCCACTTGGCTTCCGACAGGGATTGCTTCCATCCGCTCATGATGATTCCTTCAATGCTGTGGGGTGCTGGATCAATAACCCAGTTCGGTTTTGGGCTTGCCGGTCACGCTCATCAGGAAGCTGTAGTCCATGTTCTTCTCGGCCAGCGCAGACACGTCGGTAGAAACGTATTTCAGGTCCTTCATCATCCCGGCGATGGCCTTGGTTTGCGTGCGGTACATGCGGTAGTCGGGATAGGCATTGTTGAGGGCTTCGGTGGCGATCTTGGGATCCAGGCCAGTGCCCTTGACGATGCTGTTGATCCAGCCCTGCTTGTCCTTCTGCAGGCCATCCACCAGCTTGACCACGGCGGCGACCGTTTCCTTGACGGCCGCCGGTTGTTCCTTGATGACATCCGAACGGGTGACGATGAGATTGGTGAGACGTCCGGCCGCCTGGTCATACGGATACGCAAAATGCTTGCCAACCCCGGTCATGCGGATCTGCGATGCGAAGGGCTCGACCGAGCAGATCAGTTCCACCTCGCCGCGCGAGAGTGCGGCGGCGTGGTCGGAAGGGTTGGGGATGTTGACGAACTGCACGTCCTTGGAAGGATCGATGCCGTGGCCGGCCAGCTCGCCCCGCATGTGCAGGTCCTGCGCATTGCCGCGCGAGGCGGCGATGCGGAAGGGCTTGCCTTCGGCCTTGTATTGCGCGATCAGCTTCTTGAGACCGGCCCAGTCATCGGAGGCCAGCTGGCTGTCCTTGCCGACCAGCATCTCCGAGCCGCCATTGACCTGGCCCGACACGGCCACCAGGTCAAAGCCCTTGTCCAGACCGCTGACGTAGGCCAGGTAGGTGACCTGGGCGATGTCCACGCTCTTGGACACCAGTGCAGTCAGCGCATCGCTGCCGGCGGTGAAGTTGATGCCTTCGATCTCCACGTTCTGGGCCAGCCCCGGCACCATGGCCATGGACATGCAGTGCGCACACTTGGCATAGGCCAGCTTGATCTTCGGCTTGGCCTGGGCCATGGCCGAACCGGCGCCCAAGGTACTGCAGGCCACGAGGCCGGCCAGGGCAAGCGCCTTGAAGAACAGGCCGGAGGGGGACTTGCGGACTTGCTGTTGCATGGTTTTCTCCCAGGTGGACAATCGGAACGGATTATTTTGTGACAATCCTGATTTCTATTGCCACCGTTTATGCAAAGCCTGTGCCAGCCTCGGAAACGGCTGTCGCACGGCTTGGGAAATACCCCCAAACCGCTTGCACAGAGCGACTTCCCGCAGTATTTCGCGATTGCGGTTTCCGACAAGAAACAGGAGGTCGCGCACCAAAGCAATTCATTTCAGCCAAGCCGGGGCGCAAATTCGCCCCGCAAGAGTGCAACATTAAGCAGTCCATTTTGTGACAATCAAATCCCACAATTTTCCGCTATCATGGCGGGCAAAACCATCATCACAGAGACCCATGCGCCCGACTCCCGCCAGCAGCCCCCGCAAGAAACACAGCAAGCACGAGCATCCGGACACCAGCCCCCTGCCCGGCCAGGCCTTCAGCGTACGGCCGCTGGCGGGCGATGCGATCTATGAGCGCATCGTCGGCGCCATCATGGAACACCGCCTCACGCCCGGCACCAAGCTGGTCGAGGAGAAGCTGGCCGGCATCTTCGGCGTGAACCGCACGCGGGTGCGCGAGGTGCTGGCGCGGCTGGCCCATGAGGGCTTGATCACGACCATCCCCAATCGCGGCGCCTTCGTGGCCAGCCCGACGCCGGAAGAGGCGCGCAACATCTTTGCTGCGCGCCGCATGCTGGAACCGGCGCTGCTGCGCCACCTGTGCGAGCACACGCGTCCCGAGCACATCGCGCTGCTGCGCGCCCACGTGGCCGAAGAAGCGCAGGCGCGCGCCAGCAATGACCGGCGCGCCATCATCCGGCTCTCCGGCGAATTCCACATCCGCATCGCCGACATGGTGGACAACCCGGTGATGAGCAAGATGATGCGCGAGCTGGCATCGCTGACCTGTCTCATCATCGTGCTGTACGATTCGCCGACGGTGCCGGCCTGCACCCACGACGACCATGGCGACATCATCGATGCCATCTCCGCCGGCCGTACCGAAGAGGCGGTGGAGACCATGCTGGCGCACCTGCACCACATCGAAAGCGTGCTCGACATGTCCGCGCCGCAGGGTGAGGAGGAAGACCTGGAAGCGCTGCTGGGCATGGTGTAAGGCAATACGCGGCGCCCATTACCTGTGGAGGAGACACCATGCAAGACGCAAGCCAGGACCTGTTGCTGCGCCAAGACGCGCAGGGCATCACCACCCTCACCCTGAACCGGCCGGCACAATTCAATGCACTCTCTGAAGCGATGCTGGCGGCGCTGCAGGCGCAGCTCGATGCGCTGGCGCAGGACCCGCAGGTACGCTGCGTGATCCTGGCCGCCAACGGCCGCGCCTTCTGCGCCGGCCATGACCTGCGCGAGATGCGTGCCACGCCCGAAGAGGCGTATTACCAGCAATTGTTTGATCGTTGCAGCCGCCTGATGCAGTCCTTGCGTGCGCTGCCGGTGCCGGTCATCGCCAAGGTGCAGGGACTGGCCACGGCGGCGGGCTGCCAGCTGGTGGCTGCCTGCGACCTGGCGGTGGCTTCCGAGGGTGCGCGCTTTGCGGTCTCGGGCATCAACGTCGGTTTGTTCTGTTCCACGCCAGCGGTGGCCTTGACGCGCAACCTGCCGATCAAGCGCGCCTTCGAAATGCTGGTGACCGGCAAATTCATCGATGCCGACACAGCCGCGCAATGGGGGCTCATCAACCAGGCGGTGCGTGCGGATGAACTCGATGCGGCCACCGAAGCACTGGCGCGTGAGATCTGCAGCAAGCCCGCCATCTCGATTGCGCGCGGCAAGGCCATGGTGTACCGCCAGCAGATGATGGCGCTACCCGATGCTTACGCACATGCAGCCGAGGTGATGGCCTGCAACATCATGGATGCGGAGGCGATGGAGGGGATACAGGCGTTTCTGGAGAAGCGCCCCCCCAACTGGGCTGGGCGTGGGGATTGATCAGGTCTTCATCAGGTACCAGAAAACGGGCCGGTCCTGCGCGTCCACTTCGGGCAAGGGCACGGCATCTCCCTCCCGCAATTCGCATTGCCGCTGCTCCAGACGCCTTGCGAGCCAGCGGCCCGTGCGCGGGCAAGGCTGATCCGGATAGGCGGCCAGCGCCGTGCAGCTCTGCCGGTGCTGGTGATAATCGCTGGAAAGGCGCAAGGCACGCAGGTCCAGCGTTGCCAGGATGCGGCGCAAATCGTCGATGGCATCGTCATCGTAGAAGCCGTCGCGCACCAGCAGGAATTTCTTCCTGCCCAGCGGGGTCATGGCGATGGCACCGGGGCGTTCTTCCACCCTCTCGATCAGGCCCGCTTCCTGGGCGGCCGACAAGGCCTCGTTGACCAGGTCGATGGGGAGTCCCTGCAGCACATCGGAATCCGGCACGGCACTCAGGCGGATGGATTGCGCACCATCTTAGTCGGCCATGGCGAAGGGATAGAGGACGGCGCGGATGAAATCGTCGGGGGTGGATTCGATGTCGGGGTCGGATGGATTGGTCATGAGGGTGGCCTGGTGGAATTTGTCGGTCATGGAAAGCGCGAGCGCGCTTGACGAGGAGCGCCTGCGTTACTCATCGGTGTAGAGCGCAGGCTGCCCCGGCAGGCCGACCACGGTCGCCGTCTGCGCGCCGCGCGCGACAGGCTGCTGGCTGTTGTAGCCCGACCCAGGGCGCCAGGGAACCAGGCGGCGCATGCAGCGGAACTGGTTGCGATAAGGACGCGCATCCTCCCCCTGCGCAGCAGGAAGATAGTTGTTGCGCACGCGATGGCGCACCGCCAGGAGCAGGAACTCATCCCGGCCCTGCGCCGCCTGCCACCCCAGGTTCGGCAACTCAAAATGCTCCACCAGCCGGAACCAGCGCCCCGGCATCAGCGCGCGACAGTTTCCTTCTCCCTCCACCTGGCGTGCGCGGGCCTCGATCTCCTCGATACGCAGGCGGCTCTGCGCATCGCCATCGTCCCGGTTGCGGTAGCCATAGTGGCCGGTGAACACATAGTGCTCGATGGACGGCGCCACCCCTTGCCGGTTCAGCGTCGGCACCGCCATCCAGCGCGGCGTGGGCGACTTGAAATCGAAGCTGCCCAGCACCACGCTGCCAGCCGTCATCTCGCGCTGTGGCGACCAGCGGTCGATGGCGTCGTCTTCACCGCTGCCGCCTTCGCCGTGGAAGCGCACGCAGTCATCGCCCTCGATGGCGCTTTGCTGGCGGCTGTCGCTGCCCACGACCAGGGTATGGCCGGTGGCATCATGCTCGTACCAGTAGTGCCAGCCGGCGGCTTCCCAGCGGCGACTGAGGTAGTTGTGATCGCTTTCGCCATACTGGCAGGCGTCGGTCATGACGGCGTCGCCACTGCTGACCTGCCACTGCCAGCGCGCATGCAGCGGGTAGTCGGCGAAGATCTCGGCCGTCTGCTGCTGCAGGGTCTTGTCATGGAAAAGAAAGTGATCGCGCCGCAAGGAGAGCATCCTGAACCACGGCCCTAGCTGCGCTTCATAGACCACGATGGCGCCATCGGCGCGTTGGCGGGAGAACCCGAACACGTAGCCGGAAAAGTAACGCAGGTGACCATCTTCGCGCACCAGCTCGACCACCAGCAGCTTGCCCATCAAGGCCTTCAGCGGCAGGTGCGGATCATCGCTGAGCAGCTCCACCACAAAACTGAAGTCGCGCGAGAGCGACTCCTCGGCATCGAGCCGCTGCACCAGCAAGGGCGCCTCCGGTCCATCCCCATGGGGAAAGTGCAGGCGCATGAGGCGCCCGTGCTGCGCTTCCCGCACCCAGCGCAGGAAGGCCTCGGCCGTGGTCGGAATGGATGTCCGGATGGATGTCGGTGATGCGCCCATACAAGCTCCTGCCATGACAGCGCCTGCGGCATGCAGGTGCAAAGGCAGGACTGTGCCGCCTTGGCGCACCGAAAAGATCAGTCACGCGGACAAATGAAGGGAATTTAGAAATTCATCCATGCCAGAGGCAAAAAAATTCTAGACGGTGCGCGGGTCTTTTGATGTATGGCACAACACTGGCGCACTTCCATGCAAAGCCCGTCCGGTGATCGGGAGCGTGTTTTCTTTACGGGATGTTTACAAGCCGGCAGCAAAGTTTTATCCGGATTAAATGCATCAACATCCAAACTTGCGGCTCTTCAACCGACGGAGCCACCAGCATCATGAATCGCCGCACCCCACAACACATCGACACTCCCGCACAGCAAGACATGGCACCGCTGGGCCAGCGTCGCCTGCGCCGTGCGCAGCTGGCCGGGCTGGCCACCCTGGCCGCCGCCAGCGCCCTGCTGGCCATCGCCGTGATCGCACCGGCCCAGGCGCAGGAAGCCGCTCCCGCCACACCGGACGCCAGCGCCTCCCCGCTGCACCTGGCCGGCAACATCGGCATCGCCAGCCAGTACGTTTTCCGTGGTACCACCCAGACCAACCAGAAACCGGCGCTGCAAGGCGGCTTCGACCTGACCCATGACAATGGCCTCTATGCCGGTGTCTGGCTGTCCAACATCAGCTGGATCTCGGATACCAACCCGGCCGCCTCGGCCAGCCTGGAAGCCGATCTCTACGGCGGCTGGAAACCGGCGCTCACCGACTGGCTCACCGGCGACATCGGCGTGCTGCACTACGCCTATCCCGGCAGCTATCCGGCCGGCATGACCAAACCCGATACCACCGAGGTCTACCTCGGCGTGGATGCCAAGTGGATCGCCTTCAAGTATTCGTACAGCACCGGCAATACCTTCGGCAATGCCGATACGCGCGGCAGCACCTATGCCGACCTGTCGGTGACGCATGAACTCGTCGCCGGCATCACCGGCCTGGCCCACATCGGCCGCCAGCGCTATACCGGCCCCAATGCGGCCAACCTCTCCTACACCGACTGGAAGCTGGGTCTCACGCGCGACTTCTCCGGCTACGTGCTGGGGCTGGCCTGGACCAGCAGCAATGCGCCCGCTGCCGGCTACACGCTGCGTGGCAAGAACATCGGCAGCAACCAGTGGATCGCTTCGGTCAACAAGAGCTTCTGAAGCCTGCCCGTCTTCTGACGAGAGAACATCACAAGGAGGTGCATCATCATGCGTAGCCGTCTGCACTGGAAACGTGGCGAGGATCGCCTCCACCCGCTCTCGCCCCGCCATCTCTTCCTGCGTACCGCCCAGCGCCGCCGCTATCGCTGCGTGCTGGTGGCGCTGCTGATCTTCGTGCTGTGCGCCAGCATCGCGCCGCTCACGCAGGCCGTCGCGCCCTACCGCGCGCCGGAAGACTACGGCCCCTCGCCGCAAGCCCTGCAGCATCGCGACGAGTGTCGACGCCAGATCAGCGACTTCATGCCGGGCAAGATCGAGAGCGAGGAATTCGTGGCCCGCACCGACCACGAATACTTCCGCTACGTGGTGCGCCATGCCCTGCGGGAAGTTCTCTTCATCTGCGATGCGCGCACCGGCCAGATCCGCCGCCAGATTGATATCTGGGGGGATCTTTAGGTTCATATCGCGCTAGAACCGCCGTCCGGCGGGCATTCCCTTGCTGAGCACACAGCCGGGCTGGACAATCGGGCGGGCTGACGGCAAGATGCGGCATCCTTATCGATGCCCCAACTGACCGACCTGCCCATGCAAGCCGACTACGCCACCATCCTGCAGTGGATCTACCTGTTCAATTCGCTGGCCCTGGCCCAGCTGGCCCTGAAGCAACTGGGCCGACGCCGCAAGGCGCGCGCGCTGGAACAGCGCTTTCGCGCTGCGCAGACCGCCGAATGGCGCAACACCGCACCGGATTTCATGGCCGCGCGGCTAGGTACACCCCATGCCCAGGAGACGCGCGAAGACGGCGCCCTGCTCTACCGCTGGCGCGGTGAACGGCACTGGCTGGAAGCGCTCTATCGTGAAGGCCGCTGCGAGAGCGTGGAGGTCTCCGATCATCTGGAAGAAAGCTTCCCGACCGTCAATACCTATTTCAACTGCGCCGTGCTGGCCGCCCTGGTCTGCGCCTGGAAATTCTCCGGACTGGCCGATGCGCCGGAGCTGCCGGTGGCCGCTGCGGGCAAGCAATACCTGGCCAACTTCATCGTCTTCGTGGCCGGTGCGTGGCTGCTCTCTTTCGTGCTCAAGCGCCAGCGCATGCTGCTGAACCTGGGCTGCATCGTCATGGTGGTGCTGGCCCTGCCGCTGCTGAACTGGCCTTGAGGCCGGTTCATTCCAGTTTCATTCGGCCACCACATCGGCCACCCGATAGCCCACGCCGATCTCGGTGAGGATGTGCACCGGCTGGGCCGCATCGCGTTCCAGTTTCTGGCGCAGGCGCTGCATGTAGATGCGCAGGTAGTGGCCATCCTCCGCATGCGAAGGCCCCCATCCGGCCACCAGCAATTGCCGGTGCGTGATGACGCGCCCGGCATCGCGCAGCAGCGTGGCCAGCAAACGATATTCGATCTGCGTCAGGTGCAGCGCCTCGCCGTTGCGGCTCACGCTGCGGGCCGGCAGGTCCACCACCACTTCCCCGAGACGATAGCGGCCGCTGGACTGCCCTGCGCCTGAGGCGCGCGCATGGCGGCGCAATTGCGCGCGCATGCGGGCCAGCAGCTCGGGCATGCCGAAGGGCTTGACCAGGTAGTCGTCGGCGCCGGCGTCGAGGGCTTCCACCTTCTCGGACTCCTGCGTGCGGGCCGAGAGGATCACGATGGGCACGCTGCTCCAGTTGCGGATCTCGCTGATGACCTGCTTGCCGTCGCCGTCGGGCAGGCCGAGGTCGAGGATGATGAGGTCGGGCTTGCGGGTGCCGGCTTCGGTGACGCCTTCGCGCGCGCTCTTGGCTTCGTGGACGATGAAGCCCTCCTGTTCGAGCGCACTCCTGACCAGTTTGCGGATGTGCGGATCATCTTCGATGAAGACGATGTTGCCTGCGTGTTCTTGCATGGGGTGTCCTTATTCCTCGGGCAGGGCGGGTTGCGTTTCCACCGGCAGCATGAAGCAGACCGTTGCGCCCTGCCCGGCTTCCTGCGGCGCGATCCAGATGCGGCCCTGGTGCGCCTCGATGATGGCACGGCAGATCGCCAGGCCCAGGCCGACGCCGGGGGTGGACGATTCATTGTCGCCGCGCGTGAATTTTTCAAAGGCGTGCTGCGTCATGGCCGGCGCAAAGCCGCGCCCGTGGTCGCTCACACAGACCTTGACCTGGGGCTGGCCATCGCTGTCTTCCACATGCGCACTGATGGCAATGGGGCTGCCGGCAGGCGAATACTTGATGGCATTTTCCACCAGGTTGGCCAGCACCCGTTCCAGCAATACCGCGTCCACGCGCAAGAGCGGCAGGTCGGGCGCGATGCGCGTTTCCACCTGGCGTCCTTCCAGTGCCTTGGACAGCAGGCGCAAGGCCGAGCCGGTCAGCTCTTCCAGTGCATTCCATTGGCGATTCAAGGTCACCACGCCTGCCTGCAGGCGCGCCATGTCCAGCAGGTTGTTCATCAGTCCGACCATCTTCTGCGACTGTTCGCTGATGGTGCGCGCCATGGCCCGGGCATCCTCATCCAGGCGTTCGTTGGCGGCCAGCACGTCGGCGCTGCCCACCAGCGAGGTCAACGGCGTGCGCAGGTCATGCGAGATGGCCGAGAGCAGCGAATTGCGCAGGCGTTCCGATTCCATCGTTACCAGCGCATCCTGGGCCACCTCGGCATAGTGCAGGCGCTCGATGGCCATGGCAATTTGCGAGCAGAAGATTTCCAGCATCTGGCGGTTCTCGGGCAGGGCCAGTTGCGCGGCGGCCAGCTGACGCTCCTCTTCGCTGGCGCCCTCGATGGCAAAGGCCAGCACGCCGCGCGTGCGCATGGTGGCCGTCAGCGGCAGGTACAGCGCCGCTGCCGAAGGCAAGGTGGCGGTGCCCTTGCCGGCGGCCTGGCCGTTGTCATAGACCCATTGGGCCACGCCCGCATCCACACTTTTGAGGACGTGCGGACCGCCGCTGTCCTGCTCGGGCTCGGCCAGGCGCAACTGGTCGGCGCTGTCGGGCAGGAAGAAGGCGATGCGCGCACCGAACACGGCGGCCAGATGGCGGCGGCCGATTTCCAGGATCTGGTCCAGCGTCAGCAGCGCCGACAATTCCTTGCCCAGCATGTAGAGGTTGGCGGCGCGTCCTTCGCGCTGCATGGCCACGCTGGCCTGGCGGCGCAGGCGCGCAGTGAGCGAGCTGATGAACAGCGACACCGCCAGCATCACCGCCAGCGTCAGCAGGTATTGCGCGTCGGAGACCGTGATGGAAAAACGCGGATCGACGAAGAAGAAATCGAAGGACAGCACCGACAGCACCGACACCAGCGCCGAGGCCGCGCGGCCATAGCGCATCGCCACCAGCATCACGCCCACGAGGTAGAGCATGATGACGTTGGCCGGATGCAGCTTGCCATCGAGCACGAAGGCCAGCGTCGTGGTGGCCATGCAACTGGCCACCGCCCACAGCGTGCCACGCGTACGGCGGCGGCGCGTGAGCAAGGCTTCGGCGGCGCTGGCGGCACTGTCGGTGCGGGTCTGTTCCTGCGGCACCCGGGTGCGGCTGCGGGCGATGGTGTAGAGATCGATCTCACTGCCGCTGCGGGCGATGCGCTGGGCCAGGGTGCCGCGCGGCCAGCGCAGCAGCTGGCGCAGGCCGCCCTCTTCCTGGCCGATGACCAGCTTGCCGGCATTGCGGCTGCGGGCGAATTGCAGCAACGCGGCAGACAATTCCTCACCGCTGATGCTGGCCGTTTCCGCGCCCAGGGACTGCGCCAGTTTCAGATAAGAGACCACGCGTTCGCGCGCCTCCATCGCCTGGCGCTGGCCCGGCAGGTCCACGTGAACCGCCAGCCATTCGGCCTGCAGCTTGGCGGCCAGGCGGGCCGCTTCGCGGATCAGGCGTTCCTCGCCGGCCCCGCTGCCGACGGCCACCACGATGCGCTCGCGCGCCTGCCACAGCTGGGCGATGGAACGGTCGGCGCGGTACTGGCGCATGTCGGCGTCGACGCGGTCGGCGGTACGGCGCAAAGCGATCTCGCGCAGCGCGATCAGGTTGCCCTTGCGGAAGAAGTTGCGCCCGGCCTTCTCGGCCTGCTGCGGCAGGTAGACCTTGCCCTGCTGCAGGCGGGCCAGCAATTCATCGGGCGGGATATCCACCAGCATGACATCGTCGGCTTCATCGAAGACATGGTCGGGCACCGTCTCGAAGACACGGATGCCGGTGATCTGGCCGACCACATCGTTGAGACTTTCGATGTGCTGCACGTTGAGGGTGGTGTAGACATCGATGCCGGCACGCAGCAGTTCATCGATGTCCTGCCAGCGCTTGGCATGGCGCGAACCGGGCACGTTGGAATGCGCCAGCTCATCGACCAGGATCACGCCGGGTTGACGATCCAGTGCGGCATCCAGGTCGAACTCGGGCAACTGGCGATCGCGGTACGGCACCATGCTCATGGGCAGGCGCGTGAGGCCGGCGAGCTGGGCCTCGGTCTCGGCGCGGCCATGAGTCTCGACCACGCCGGCGATCACGTCGGACCCTTGCGCGGCCAGTGCCTGGGCGGCTTCCAGCATGGCGAAGGTTTTGCCGACCCCGGCCGAGAAGCCGAAGAAGATCTTCAGGCGGCCGCGCGCCTGGCGCTCTTCATCGCGCATCACGCGTTCCAGCAGGTCGTCGGGATCGGGGCGGGTGTTCATATCGGGCGTTCAGGGTTGCAGCATTGTAGTGGCAAAAAGCCGGCGGCACGCGGGTTGCGTGCCACCGGCCATCCTGCAAACGGCGAAGGACTTACTTGGCCGCGTCGGTCTTGGGCAAGGGGGCGGCCGCGTCCAGCGCCAGGTTCAGCTTGAGCACATTGACGCGCGGTTCACCGAACAGGCCCCACTGCGGTGTCTCGCTGTTGAGGCGCACCAGCGCACGCACCTGCTCCACCGTGATGCCGCGCGCACGCGCCACGCGGCCGGCCTGGTACTCGGCCGCGGCCGGGCTGATCTGCGGATCCAGGCCACTGGCCGAGGCCGTAAGCAGGTCGATGGGGATGGCCCCCTTGTTGTCGGGATCGGCTTCCTGCAAGGCCTTGGCGCGGTCTTCAGCGGCTTGCTTGAGGGCCGGATTGGTCGGGCCCAGGTTGCTGCCGCCGGAGGCCATGCCATTGTTGGGGAAGGTACCGGCAGCCGAAGGACGGCCCCAGAAGTAAGCGGGGCTGGTGAAGTTCTGGCCGATCAGTGCCGAGCCGACCACCTGGCCTTGCCGTTCGATCAGGCTGCCATTGGCCTGCTGCGGGAAGAAGGCTTGCGCCAGCGTGGTCACCAGCAGCGGATAGAGGCCGCCCAGCAGCACGCCCAACAGGAGGAAAAGCGTAATGGCCGGACGCAGCGGATGGGGAGTCGAGGTTTTCATGTGACTTTCCTTGAGAGTCGTAATCAGGTTCAGACCAGGCCGAAGGCGGTCAGCAGCAGGTCGATCAGCTTGATGCCCACGAACGGCACCACCAGGCCACCCACGCCATAGATCAGCAGGTTGCGGCGCAGGAGCACGGCCGCACCCAGCGCGCGATAGCGCACGCCACGCAAAGCCAGCGGGATCAGTCCCACGATCACCAGCGCATTGAAGATCACCGCCGACATGATGGCCGAATCGGGACTGCTCAAACGCATCACGTTGAGCGCGCCCAGCTGCGGATAGCTGGCCACGAACATGGCCGGAATGATGGCGAAGTACTTGGCCACGTCATTGGCGATGCTGAAGGTGGTGAGGCTGCCGCGCGTCATCAGCATCTGCTTGCCGATCTCGACGATCTCGATCAGCTTGGTCGGATTGGAATCGAGGTCGACCATGTTGCCGGCTTCCTTGGCCGCCTGGGTGCCGCTGTTCATGGCCACGGCCACGTCGGCCTGGGCCAGCGCCGGGGCGTCGTTGGTGCCGTCGCCGGTCATGGCCACCAGCTTGCCTTCGGCCTGGTGCTGGCGGATCAGGGCCAGCTTCTGTTCCGGCGTAGCTTCGGCGAGAAAGTCATCGACCCCCGCTTCAGCGGCGATGGCCGCGGCCGTCAGGCGGTTGTCACCGGTGATCATGATGGTCTTGATGCCCATGCGGCGCAGTTCGCCGAAGCGTTCCTTGATGCCGCCCTTGACGATGTCCTTCAGCTCCACCGTACCGAGGATGCGGATCGGTGCGCCCTGGTTGATGACGGCCGCCTCGTTGTTCCATTCGATCACCACCAGCGGCGTACCGCCACGACGGGCGATGGCTTCCACATCGCTTTCCACCTGGGCCGGCAGGCGCTGGTCGGCCGAGCGCACCAGCTTGCGGATGGCGTCGGCGGCGCCCTTGCGGATGCGGCGAGTGCCGATGTCAATGCCGGAGACACGGGTCTGGGCCGAGAACGGAATGAACTCGGCACCCAGGTTGGCCATCTCGCGTTCGCGCAGGTTGAAACGGTTCTTGGCCAGCACCACGATGCTGCGGCCTTCCGGCGTTTCGTCGGCCAGCGAGGCCAGCTGGGCGACATCGGCCAGTTCGCGCTCGGCCACGCCCGGTGCCGGCATGAAGGCGGCGGCCTGGCGGTTGCCGAGGGTGATGGTGCCGGTCTTGTCCAGCAGCAGCACGTCGACGTCACCGGCGGCTTCCACCGCACGGCCGGAGGTGGCGATCACGTTGGCCTGCATCATGCGGCTCATGCCGGCCACGCCGATAGCCGAGAGCAGGCCGCCGATGGTGGTCGGGATCAGGCACACCAGCAGGGCGATCAGCGCCGTCACCGTGACCGGCGAACCGGCACCGGCGGCGGTCACCGAGAAGATCGAGAACGGCAGCAGGGTCACCGTCACCAGCAGGAACACCAGCGTCAGCGCCACCAGCAGCAGGGTCAGCGCCAGTTCGTTGGGGGTCTTCTGGCGGCGTGCGCCCTCGACCATGGCGATCATGCGGTCCAGGAAAGCTTCGCCGGGATTGACCGAGACACGCACCACGATCCAGTCCGACAGCACGCGCGTGCCGCCGGTGACGGCCGAAAAGTCACCGCCGGATTCGCGGATCACGGGTGCCGATTCGCCGGTGATGGCGCTCTCGTCGACGGTGGCCACGCCTTCGATGACGTCGCCATCGGCGGGCACCGTATCGCCCGCTTCGATGAGCACCAGGTCACCCTTGCGCAGGCTGCCGCCTTCGACCACTTCACACTGGGCAGCGGCGGCGGCCACGCCACCGCGTGTCTGGTCGCTGCTGCGCAGCTTCTTGGCCATCACGCTTTTCTTGACGCCACGCAGGGCGGCGGCTTGCGCCTTGCTGCGGCCTTCGGCCAGGGCTTCGGCGAAGTTGGCGAAGAGCACCGTGAACCACAGCCAGGCGGCGATGGCGAAGATGAAGCCGGCCGGCGCTTCACCCTTGCCAGTGACGGCCTGGATGAACAGCAGCGTGGTCAGGATACTGCCGAGGTAGACCACGAACATCACCGGATTGCGCCATTGCACGCGCGGCGACAGCTTGCGGAAGGAATCGGCCAGGGCCGGCTTGACGATCATGGGATCGAACATCCAGCGCGCAGTCTGCGCGGCGGAAGGAAGGGCATCGGCCGGCACGGCCTGGGTGCTGGCAGCCGGAGTATTGCTGGAAGGGGTAGTCATAAGGGTATCCGTTGCGGGTTGCTCCCCCTGGCGCAGTGCCCGGGGGAATCCATCCAATCATTTACATCGCCATCATCTGCAGGTGCTCGACCACCGGTCCCAGCGCCAGCGCCGGCACGTAGGTCAGGGCACCCACCAGGATCACCGCACCGATGAGCAGCGCCACGAACAGCGGGCCATGCGTGGGCAGGGTGCCGGAGGTGGCGGCCAGGCGTTTCTTGCCGGCCAGCGAACCGGCCATGGCCAGCACCGGCACGATGATGCCGAAGCGGCCCAGCCAGGTGCAGATGCCGGTGGTGATGTTGTAGTACGGCGTGTTGGCCGAAAGTCCGGCGAAGGCGCTGCCGTTGTTGTTGGCGGCCGAGCTGAATGCGTAAAGGATTTCCGAGAAACCGTGCGCACCGGGGTTGGCGATACCGGCCAGGCCTGCTTCCACCATCACCGACAGGGCCGTAAAGATCAGCACCAGCGCCGGGGTCATGAGGATGGCGATGGACATCATCTTCATGTCGAACACGCCGATCTTCTTGCCCAGGTATTCGGGGGTGCGGCCGATCATGAGGCCGGCGATGAACACCGCCAGCACCGCAAAGATCAGCATGCCGTACAGGCCCGAGCCGACCCCGCCAAACACCACTTCACCCAGCTGCATCTGCAGCATCGGCACCAGTCCGCCCAAGGGCGAGAGCGAGTCATGCATGGCATTGACCGCACCGCAGGAAGCGGCCGTGGTGATGGAGGCAAACAGCGCCGAGGCCGGGATGCCGAAGCGGGTCTCCTTGCCTTCCATCATGCCGGGGCCGGAAGCGTGCAGCGAAGCGAGCATGGGATTGGGCTGCGACTCGGCATACATCAGCACCAGCGTCAACACCACGAACAGGATCGTCATCGAGGCCAGGATGGCCCAGCCCTGGCGACGGTCGCCGACCAGCACGCCGAAACTGGTGCAGAGTGCCGCCGGGATGATGAGGATGGCCAGCATCTGCAGGAAGTTGGTCAGCGGCGTCGGGTTCTCGAACGGGTGCGCCGAGTTGGCGTTGAAGAAGCCGCCACCGTTGGTACCGATCATCTTGATGGCTTCCTGCGAAGCCACCGGGCCCATGGGCAGGGTCTGCTGGTCGGTGCTCTGCGCTTCGGTCAGCGGTTCGCCCTTGGCATCTTTCAAGGGCTGGCCTGCGGCATCCAGCTTGGGGATGGTGTAGTTGGTCACTTCCAGCGTCTTCACTTCCTGGTACGAACGGAAGTTCTGGATGCTGCCCTGCTGTACCAGCACCAGCGCGAACACCACCGACAGCGGCAGCAGCACGTAGAGCGTGCTGCGGGTCATGTCGACCCAGAAGTTGCCGATGCCCTTGCTGCTGTGGCGGGCGAAGCCACGGATGAGGGCGAAGGCGATGGCGATCCCGGTGGCGGCCGACAGGAAATTCTGCACGGCCAGTGCGGCCATCTGGGTCAGGTAGCTCATGGTGGCTTCGCCCACGTAGCCCTGCCAGTTGGTGTTGGTGACGAAACTGAGCGCCGTGTTGAAGGACGAGTCCGGGCTGACGTTGGCCAGCGCGGCCGGGTTCAGCGGCAGCCACTGCTGCACGCGCTGCAGCAGGTAGACGACCACCAGGCCCAGGAAGTTGAACAGCACGGCCGCGATGGCGTACTGCTTCCAGTCCATCTCGTGCTCGCGGCTGATGCCGCAGAGGCGATAGAAAACGCGTTCGATGCCGCCGAAGAGACGGTTCACGCGGGACTTGCCTTCCATCACGCGGGCCATGTACCAGCCCAGCGGCAGCGAGAGCACCAGCAGGACGGCCAGGTAGAGGCCGAGCTGGAAATAATTGTTGCTGTCCATGTCAGAAATCCTCCGGCTTGATCAGGGCGTAGACCAGGTACAGCAGGAGGGCGATGGAAACCACCAGCCCCGGCAGATACATGAGGTTCATTTCTTCTCCCCTTCCTGCCGTTCCAGACGGCTGCACAGGGCGATGAAGGCCCACATCGAGAGGCCGCAGACGAGCAGCATGCCTATGTAGAGAAAATCCGTTTGCAACATTTCCCACTCCATTGTTGACGTTGTTGTTCGCTTCCAGGGACGGAAAACGAGACAGTCGAACGATAGGGAAAGCCGCATCAAATCCCGGTAAATGTTTGGCGCAGGCGCGTAAACAAACCGTAAATGAGACGGTGCGGCTCGTCAGCAAGGACGAGCGCGAAAAGGAAAAGCCAGGAAAGGAAGGAAAGTGGAAGAACCGGACGCGATCGCGCCCGGCGGATCAGACGTCGCCTGCGCGCCCCAGTTCGACCCGGTTCTTGCCCAGGCGCTTGGCGGCGTACATGGCCTTGTCGGCCATGGAGAGCAGTTCCTCGGGGCCGACTTCGCCATCCAGGTTGGGCTGGTAGACGGCCACGCCGATACTGCTGGAGATGTTGACGGTGGAATGCGTCAGCTCGAAGGGTTCGCGGATGGTCACCAGGATCTTCTCGGCTACCATCACCGCGTCTTCCTGGGTCTGCAGGTTTTCCAGGATCACCACGAATTCGTCACCGGCCAGGCGCGCCACGGTATCGACGTCACGCACCGAGCGCTGCAGCCGGCGCGCGAACTCGACCAACAGTTCGTCGCCCGCTTCATGGCCGTAACGGTCATTGACCCCCTTGAAGCCATCGATGTCCATGAAGAACAGGGCCAGCAACTGGTCGGCACGGCGTGCGCGCATCATGCCTTCGGGCAGGCGGTCGCTGAAGGCGCGGCGGTTGGGCAGGCTGGTCAGCACGTCGGTCAGGGCCAGTTCGCGCATCTGGTCGCGGAAGGCCAGGCGCTCGGTGATGTCGTGCAGGAAGGCGATGAACAGGTGGCCGCTCTGGCGCTTGACGTGGCCCACCGTGATCTCGATGGGCAGCTCGTGGCCATCGTGATGCAGGGCCTGCAGCTCGATGCGGTTGTTGATGACCACGCTGGTGCCATCCTTGAGGAACTGCGCCATGCCGCGATTGTGGGCAGCTCGCATGTCGGGCGGGATGATCAGTTCGGCCATGTCGCGGCCCATCACCTGGTCGCGCGGCCAGCCCAGCAACAGCTCGGCCTGGCGATTCCATTCCACGACGCGGCCGTGCTCGTCGGCGGCGATGAAGGCGTCCTGGGCATTTTCCAGGATGGCGCGCAGTTCGGCCGCGCTTTCTTCGAGCTGGATCTGGTTGGCCTGCTGCTGGTCCAGTGCTTCCTGCAGGGCGCTGGCGGTTTCGTGCAGGCGGCTGGTGCGCTCGGCCACGCGCTGCTCCAGGCTCTCGTTGAGGGAGCGCACCTCGCGCAGGTAGCTCTCTTCGCGCTCGACCATGTTGACCAGGGTCGAGGAGAGCAGCTGGATTTCGCGGTAGCTGTTGATCTGCGGGATGGCGACGTCGGGCCGTCCGGCTGCACGCAGTTCCAGCGCAGCGGACAAGGCATTGATGGGCCCCACCAGGCGCCGCGTGAGCAGGATGGCCAGCAGCACCAGCACCGCACCGGAGAGGGCACCCACCACGATGACGCGCTTTTCCAGGTCGCGGAAGGCTTCCAGGGCCACCGTCTCGGGCTGGCGCACGATCACGGCCCAGTGCAGTTTCATGCCGCCCTTGGCGCCGGTGCGCGCATAGCCGCTGACGTAGCGGCGGCCATCCGGTCCGGTTTCGATGAGCGATCCACCGTTGCTGGCGGTCTGGGCGGCGCGCACGCTGGCCGTGTCGAGCTTGGTCTCTTCCATGCCCTTGGGGCCGAGGATGACGGTGCCATCGTCGCGCACGATGAGGACCTCGACGTCATAACGGTTGCCGGTCGGGTCCAGCAGCTTGGAGGCGATGTCACGCGCCCACGACCACGAGAGATGCATGCCCACCACGCCCAGGTAATGGCCGTTCATGTCGTGCACCGGGGCCGAGAGATCGACGAAACGCCAGGGATTGGATTGCGGGGGAAGTTTCTGCGCAAGCAGCACGGCCGGATGGAAATCGGCAGCGTATTCGCCCTTGCTGCCTTCCTGGAACCACGGGCGCTCGGCGACGCTGGCGCCTTCCAGCAGGCCGTTGGTGGCCACCATCACGACGCCCTCGGGATTGGCCAGGCCGATCCAGGCGTAATGCGGCACGTTGGCCTGCAGTTCGTTGAAGACGCGGCGCACGCGCGGCAGATCATGTCCGGCGCGCACCGAAGGACGCTGCACCAGCAGGCGCAGGTCGATTTCGCGCTCGGTCATGCCGCGTTCCAGCGCGTCCTGCATCTGCCAGGCCAGCTGTTTCATGCGCGTTTCGCTCTCGGAACGCGCATAGCCGCGGGTGAACTGATCCACCAGGATCAGTACCGACACGGTCGTGATGAGCACGGTAATGACCACCCCCAGCGTAATCAGTGACGACAGATTGGGCGGGGATGGGGCTTTATTCTTGTTCAATTCAGACAAAATTGCGACGCGGCTTGATGCATGACGGCTCCCCTGTGAACCGCATAGGTTTACGGCATCTTGCCAGAACAGCTATGGTTTTTCATCGCATTTCCCGAAAAACTTCGAGAATTTTTTTCTACAACGAAAAACTCACGAATCCTCCCGATTCAAACCGGAGACAAAGCCCGTAAAAGCGTGCAATAGACGCCATTTCCCGTCATTCGGGAAATGCAAAAAGACAACGGATGGCGAACATCCGTGAGGATCTGCGCCATCCGTCAATGCACTGTGGCGGCCCGGCCACCGTGCCGGGCACTACACCCCGGCGCAGACCCCGTCGGCACGGGGATCGGTGGCGCCTTCGATGACGCCATCCGGATGCACGCAGACCGCGCCGGCGTGTCCCATCATGTCGGTGTAATCCTCCACCACCTGCACTTCATGGCCGGCCTGGCGCAAGGCGTCGATGGTGGCGGCAGGCACCCGCCCTTCCACCTTCAGGTTGGTGGAGACATCGCCCCAGGTGCGGCCCAGCAGCCAGCGCGGTGCGCTCACGGCCGCCTGCAGGTTCTGGCCGAACAGCACGTGGCGCGTGAAGACCGCTGCCTGGGTCTGCGGCTGCCCTTCCCCGCCCATGGTGCCGTAGGCCAGGGTGCGGCCGTCGTTGAGGCGTGCCAGCGAGGGGTTCAGCGTATGGAAGGGCAGCTTGCCCGGTTGCAGCTGGTTGGCCCCGTCATCGAGCGTAAAGCTGGCGCCCCGGTTCTGCCACACGATGCCGGTGTCGGGCACCACCACGCCGCTGCCGAATTCCCAGAAGATGCTCTGGATGTAGCTCACCACGCGGCCTTGCGCGTCGGCGGCGCCCATCCAGATGGTGTCGCCCGGCTTGGCCGGGTGCGGCCAGGGGGCGGCGCGCCGCATGTCGATCTCTTTGGCTTCCTGCTCCAGCGCCTCGGCCAGCAGCCAGTGCGCGGCATCCACGCTCATGTGGGCCGGATCGGTGACGTGCTGGTTGCGCAGGATGAAGGCGCGCTTGGTGGCTTCCACCAGGCCGTGGATGTGTTCGAAGCCTTCGGCCTGCGTGATGCCGAGACGGTCGAACAGGCCGATGATCATGAGGGCCGAGACGCCCTGTGTCGGCGGCGGCAGGTTGTAGACGCGGCCTGACGTTAACTGCACCATCAACGGCTTGACCACCTGCGCGCGGAAGGCTTCCAGGTCGCTGCGGCGCACCGGGCTCCCGGCCGCTTCCAGGCCTGCAGCAAGGCGTTGCGCGAGATCGCCACGATAGAAATCATCCAGACCGGCCTCGGCCAGGCGCGACAGGCTCGCCGCCAGGGCTGACTGTTTCAGCACCTTGCCCTGGGCCGGAATGCCGTCGGCGGCATAGGTGGCAGCAAAGCCGGGCTGGTCTTTGAGCTCGTCCCACTTGTCGCGGGTGAGTTCATGTTGCGAGCGGGTGATGGGTACACCGTTGTTCGCATGCCGGATGGCATCGGCCAGCAGCACCGGCAAGGGCAGCGCGCGGCCGAAGCGGCGCGCATGTTCCAGTGCCGCTGCCCAGCCACCGACCGCACCGGCCACCGTCAGCGCGGCGTGGGGCCCGCGCGTGGGTACGGCACTGTGGCCGTGCTGCGCATAGAACTCCTTGGTCGCCAATGCCGCCGAGGGACCGCAGGCGCGGATGGCCACCGGTTCCTGCCCCGGTTCGCTGATGACCCAGAAGCCATCGCCGCCGATGCCGTTCATGTGCGGATAGACCACGGCGATGGTGGCCGCCGCCGCGACCATGGCTTCGACCGCATTGCCACCCTCGCGCAGGATCTGCGCACCCGCTTGCGCGGCCAGGTGATGGGGAGCGGTGACCATTCCGCCCAGACAGGTCTTGCTGTACAACATGGCTGACTCCTGATGTTCTTGTCGTGATGAAAAAACTGCTGCGAGGATGATACCTGCGGATGGCCGGGCTTTCAGGCGGCCGGCGCTTTGGGTGCATCCATCCACGAAACGTGGGCGGCCACGATGCGCCAGCCTTGCGGACAACGCAGCCAGGTATGGCTCTGGCGGCCGATGCGCGTTTCGCCCGCGCGCGTGAATTCGGTATCGGCCACCGCATAGTCCTGGCCATAGGTGGTGATGACGGTGGCGTGCAGGCTGCGCATCAGGTTCTTGGGTGAACGTCCCTGGCGGAAGGCGCGGATGGCCTCGGTGCCCACCAGGTTCTCGGTAGCGCCGTAGCGCACGGTGTGCGGGCTGTCGAGAAACAGTTCATCGAGGACCTCGACCTGATTGGTGGTGAGCGCCACTTCGTAGCGTTCAAAGACGTGGCGTACTTCGGCCACCACGTCGGGCAGGTTGATGGCGTAAGGCTGGGTCGGTTCCATGTTCAATCCTTGCAGTGACTCAGGGTCAATGTGCGCCGAGATAGGCCTTGGCCAGCGCGTCATTGGCGGCGATCTCGGCGGCCGTGCCTTGCGCCACCACGCGTCCGCCTTCGATGACGTAGGCGCGGTCGGCCAGCGACAGCGCCAGTGCGGCCATCTGGTCCACCAGCACGATGGTCATGTTCTCGCGGCGCAGTTGATCGAGGGCGGCAAACAATTCGGCGATCACCTTGGGGGCCAGGCCAAGCGAAGGTTCGTCCAGCAACAGCACGCGCGGTCGCGACATCAGGCCGCGTGCAATGGCCAGCATCTGCTGCTCGCCGCCGGAGAGCAGCCCGGCACGGTGATGCAGGCGCTCGCGCAAGCGCGGGAAACGGCCCAGCATGTCTTCCACGCGCGCCTCCACATCCTGCGGATAGAGGAAGGCACCGAGGCGGATATTGTCCAGCACCGAAAGTTCGGGGAACACCTGCCGTCCCTCCGGTACCAGCACCACGCCGTGGCGCACGATCTGTTCGGCGCGCAGGTGCATGAGGTTCACGCCACCGGCATGGATGCCGCCCTGCACCGGCCGATGCAGCCCGGCCAGCGAGCGCATCAGCGTCGACTTGCCGGCACCGTTGGCCCCCAGCAGCGCAATCATCTCGCCCTGGCGCACCTGCAGGTTGATGCCGTGCAGGACCGGTTCGGCCCCATAGCCGGTGACCAGCTCGCCCACGCCCAGCAATTCGTCGGCGCCGGTGACGGCGTTGCGCACGGCCGCCACCGCCTGTTGCGATCCCTCACCGAGATAGGCCTTGCGCACCGCCGGATCGTTCTGCACTTCCTGCGGCGTGCCGATGGCCAGGCGCTGGCCGGCATCGAGCACGACGATGCGGCGCGAGATCTGCATCACCAGTTCCATGTCGTGTTCGACCACCACCACGCTGACGCCGGCCTCGGCGATCCTGGTCAGCAATTGCGCCAGCAGGGTCTTGTCTTCGCGCGAGAGACCGGCAGCCGGTTCGTCCAGCAGCAGCACATCGGGATCGGCCGCGAGCGCGCGAGCGATTTCCACCAGGCGGCGGTCAACGTGGGCCAGGTCGGCGCTGGGAATATCGAGCGCACCGCGATAGCCGCAGAAGTCGAGCAGCTGGCGGCAACGCGCACGCACGTCACCAGAGACGAAACCCCGCGCCGACAGCAGGCCGCCCAGACGCCCGCGGCCACAGGCCAGGGCCACGTTGTCGGCCACCGTGAGGCTGCCGAACAGTTGCGAGGTCTGGTAGGTGCGGGCCACGCCGTGGCGCGCGATGCGGAAGGCGGGCAACCCGGCCAGCGGCGTCTGGCCCAGCGTGAACTGGCCGGCGCTGGGACGATAGAAACCGGAAAGCATGTTCAGCGCCGTGGTCTTGCCCGCCCCGTTTGGACCGATGAGGCTGGTGACGGCCGCGCCGGGGACCTCGAAGCCGAGATCGCTGACAGCGCGCACACCGCCGAACACCATGGTCAGGCCGTCGGCAGCGAGGGTGCGGCGCGCGCGTACCGGCAGGGCGACGTCTTGCGCATCCTCCTGCAAGGCGGCATCGCGGACGGCATCCACCGGCTTGCGCAGGCGTGCCGCCAGCTTGCCCAGCAGGCCGGTCACGCCATCGGGCGCCACCCACAGCACCAGCAGCAGCAAGGCACCGAAGAACAGCAGGCGATAGTCTTCCAGGCTGGAGAGCAGTTCCGGCAAGGCCCCCACGATGACCGCACCGATCACCGGACCGAGGATGGAGCCCGAGCCGCCCAGCACCACCACCAGCACGAACAGGATGGACTGCATGAAGCTGAAGGTATCCGGTGTGACGAAGGTGGAGAGCGGTGCGAACAGCCCCCCGGCCAGACCGGCCAGCGCCGCCGAGAGCGCAAAGGCTACGGTCTTGATGACCAGCGGATTCAAGCCGATGGATTCGGCGGCCGTTTCGCTGTCGCGCACCGCGCGCATGGCCGCGCCCCAGCCGCCGCGCGAGAGCCAGCAGTAGGCGGCCAGCACGACGGCGGCCGTGATGATGCCCAGCACCGCAATCGCACGCTCCGCCTGCAAGCCAAGGAAAGCGGGTGCCGCCAGGCCCATGATGCCGTTCTGGCCGCCGGTCAGGTCGCGCAGTTCGATGATGGCGTGCTGGATGATGAAGCTGAAGGCAATGGTGATCATCGCCAGGTACGGCCCCTTCACGCGCAGCGCGGGCAAGGCCAGCAGTACGCCCAGCGCCCCCGCTACCACGGCCGCCAGCGGCCAGGCCAGCCAGAACGACAGTCCGGCCTTGGTGGTGAGGATGGCGACGGTGTAAGCACCGACGGCGTAGAAGCCGACATGGCCGAAAGAGACCTGGCCGGTCAGTCCGATGAGCACATTGAGCCCGATGCCGACGATGGCCACCAGCGCGATGCCGGCCAGCACGAAGACGTAGTAGCTGTTGATCGACAAGGCCAGCGTGATGGCCGCGATCAGGCCCACTGCAGAAAACGCCAGCGCAGCGGGTGTGCCCAGGCCCAGCTTGATCCTGCCTGCCGCCGGGGCCACTGCCGGATGAGTGGCCGCCTGCAGGCTGCGGGCGATGGAATGGGGTAAACGATTCATACCTTTTTCACCTGTGCGCGGCCGAACAGGCCATTGGGACGAATGGCCAGCACCGCGATCACCAGCGCGAAGGTGATGATCTGGGTATAGCCGGAACCGAGCGTGGCCGTGATGAGGGCTTCGGCGATGCCAAACAGCAGGCCCGCGATCATCACGCCCCAGGCGCTGGTGATGCCGCCGAGGATGGCCACCGCAAAGGCCTTGAGGCCGAACAGCGTGCCCATGTCGGCATTGACGTTGAAGAGCGGGGCAATGAGCACGCCCGCCACGCCGGCCAGCAGCGTCGAGAGCGCGAAGGCGACCGCGATGGCGCGCGTGATCGGGATGCCCATCAGGCGCGCCGCATCACGGTTCTGCACCACCGCCAGCAGGGCCGTGCCCCAGCGCGTACGGCGCGAGATGGTGTGCAGCAGTGCGGCCAGCGCCAGGCCGATGGCGGGGATCAGCAGGTGCAGCGGATAGACGCCCAGCCCCATGCCGCCCAGCTCGATGGAGGACAGCGCCAACGGCGAAGGCAGGCTGCGCGGTTCCTTGCCGAAGGTATGCATGACCAGGTTGTCCAGCACGATGCCCAGGGCCACGGTGGACATCAGCCAGGCATTGGAGCCCTGGCGCGCGAAGGGGCGAACGGCCAGCACCTCGACCAGCATGCCGTAGAGCGCGCAGGCGGCCAGCGCCAGGACGATAGCCAGCCACATCGGCCAGCCCAGTGTCTGGGCAAAGGTGAAGCACAGCACGGCCCCCAGCATCATGGAGCTGCCCTGCGCAAAATTGACGGTGCCGGAGACGGCATACGTCATGTAAAAACCCAGCGCCATCAGACCGTACATGCTGCCCAGTCCGAATCCGCTGATCAGTGCCGACAACAGCAGCATTGTGTTCTCCTGGCGCCGCCCTGCCCGCTCATGCAAGCAGCGGCGGCGCATCGTCTTTGCAAAAGGTGTTACTGGGCCAGGCCAACCGGCAGGATGCGGTTGTCGATGAATTGCGCCCAGACATAGTCATCGGCTTGCAGGGCGTCATGCACGGTCGGGCTGAAGGGCTTGACGTAGGTCTTGATCAGGCCTTCGTAGCGGTCGATCTTGTAGAAGCCTTCGCGCACCGCATCGCCATTGGTGGAGCCGGCCTTGGCGATGGCCAGCGCGGCCAGCTGCATGCCGTCATAGGCATTGGCCACGCCCACGGCCGGGGTGATGTCGTCCGGGCCCTTGATGGCGGGATACTTGGCCTTCAGATCGGCCACCACCTTTTCGCCCACCGGCGAGAGCTTGCCGAAGAAGCTGAAGGTCTGGATGAAGTGCACGTTCTTCGCATTCGGTCCGGCCAGTTCGGTGAAGCGGCCGCCGGCCGGGCCCCAGTGCGAGACCACCGGTACCTTCCAGCCCATGCGGTCGAGCGACTTGACCACCTGGGCCGACGGCCCGACGTTGCCCACCAGATAGAGGGTGTCGGCACCGGCCGCCTTCAGGCGGCTCAGTTGCGGCACCACGTCGACGTCGCTGGCTTCAAATTTCTCGATGCCGGCCGGCTTCAGGCCCTTCTCAGCGAGCGCGGCGACAATGCCTTTTTCATTCGATTCGCCCCACGGGTTGTTGACCAGGATCAGGCCGGCCTTGCTGCTCTTGAAGGTCTTTTGCGCGTAGTTGAGCATGGCCTTGTCCACCAGTTCATCCACCGCCGAGACGCGGAAGGCGTAGTTGGGATTGGCGCCATTCTTCGTCACGCCTGTACCGGCCGCCCAGGGCCCGACGAAGGGCACTTTCTCCTGGTTGATGATGGGCACGATGGCCATCGAGACCGGCGTATCCAGGCCGCCGAAGAGCACCGCCACCTTTTCCTTGAAGATCAGTTCGCGTGCGGCCACCACGCCCTTGGCCGGATTGCCTTCATCATCGCGGCGCACCAGTTCCAGCTTGCGCCCGCCCAGCAGTCCGCCCTTGGCGTTGATCTCGTCGATGGCGATGCTCATGCCGCGCGTCAAGGCTTCCCCGGCCTGGGCCGACTGGCCGGAAAGGGCCGTGACCAGGCCGATCTTGATGGTGTCGGCCGCCAATGCCAACGGCGACAGCGCGGCGGCGAGGGTGGCGGCTGCAGCGGCGATGAGGGTACGGCGGGTCAGGCGAATCATGGTGTTGCCTCCATTAGGTTGCGAGAAGTGAGTGTGTGGCTTTGCCCGGCATGACTTATGCAAGGGCTATGCCAAGCGCAGCAGGAAGGCTTAATTTTTGCCGACAATATCTCTCTAATAGTGGCGGCATTAAATACGGAATATTGCTGCTGATCGGATATTTAACTTGCAGTCAATAATGCACAATGATTGTGCAAACCATGGAGAAAATGATGCACGCCGCACCATCATCAATCACCGGACAGGGAACGACCCTGCCTCCCCTGCCCTATGATCCGGCCGCCCTGGTGGACGAATACCTGCGCGTGCTGATGATTCCCGACCCGGTGGCCGCGCGCCGCTTCGTCTCACCGGAGCTGAAGATCCGCTTTACCGGCGGCCGGGAAATGATCGATCCGGCCCAATGCGCGGCCTTCAATGCCACCCGCTATGGCTGGGTCAAGAAGCGTTTCGAGGGAACCGAAGTGGTGGCCGGTGCCACGGTCGAACAGGCCATCGTCTACAACCGTGGCACGCTCTATGGCGTGTGGCCCGACGGCGAGGCCTTCGAAGGCAATCGCTACGTGGACCGCTACGTGATCCGCCACGGGCTGATCGTGCAGATGGATGTATGGAACGACAGTGCCGAACGCCTGCTGGTGCGCGCCGGCCTGGCCGAGCTGTAAGGAGGCTGCATGCAAGCGACGATCCTGCCGCCCAATGCGGGCGAAGCGCTGGGCCATGATGATGGACGCGACGCCTATGGCGTGCTGCGCTCGCATGGCCGCTTCGGCTATTCGCCCATCCATCGCCGGCCCGATTACTGCTGGCCCAATGGCGCCAGACTGGCGGTGTACCTGGGCTTCAACATCGAGCATTTCGCCTTTGGTGAAGGGCTGGGGGCCAAGCTGGGGCCGGTCTGCCCGGAGCCCGACGTCCTCAACTATGCCTGGCGTGAATACGGCAACCGCGTCGGTGCCTGGCGCTGCCTGGAATTGTTCGAGCAACTGGGCCTGCCTGCCGGCGTGCTCATCAACACCGCGCTCTACGATCATTGCCCGGAACTGGTGGAAGCCTTTGCTGCGCGCGGCGATGAACTGATCGGCCACGGCCACACCAATGCGCATCAGCAAGGCCGGCTGGACGAGGAAGCCGAAGCCGCCCTGCTGCGCCATTGCCGCACCCGCATCCAGGCCGAGAGCGGCGTAGAGCCCACGGGCTGGCTCTCGCCCTGGATTTCGGAGAGCCTGGTCACGCCCGACCTGCTGCAGGAAACCGGCTATCGCTACAACCTGAACTGGGCCCATGACGACCAGCCGGTACGCATGCGCACCCGCACCGGCGAGACGCTGTGGTCGATTCCCTATCCGCAGGAATTGAACGACATCCCCATGATCGTGGCGCGCCAGATGGATGGCCGCGACTTCGCCCGCATGATCGTGGACAACTTCGACGAGATGCGCGAACAGGCGTTGCGCCAGCCGCTGGTGATGGGCATTGCCCTGCATCCCTACCTGGTCGGCCAGCCCTATCGCCTGCGCCACCTGCGCACCGCCCTGCAGCACCTGGCGGCGGCGCGCGATCGCGGCGAGATCTGGTTCACCACCCCCGGCGCGATCTGCGACCACGTGGACAGCCTCGACCAATTACGCCAGCCGTTCTGAGCCGGCATGACGCACCAGGAGAATGAATTGAGCACTGCCCAGGCCACGGCCACCCGCACCACCGCCTTCGAGATCAATGACCACGTCGGTGCCTTCGTGCCGCATGGCCGCTTCACCCTGCCGGGCGCCGCCCGTGGCCCGCTGGCCGGATTGCGCTTCGCCGCCAAGGACTTGTTTGACGTGGCCGGGCACCCGACCGGCGCCGGCAACCCGGACTGGCTGCGCAGCCATCCCATCCCCACCCGCAGCAATGCGCTGGTGGAGCAGTTGCTGCAGGCCGGCGCCACCCTGGTCGGCAAGACCTTGACCGATGAACTGGCCTACAGCATCCACGGCGACAACCATCATTACGGCACGCCGGTCAACAGCGCCGCACCGGAGCGCGTGCCGGGCGGCTCCTCCAGCGGCTCGGCCGCTGCGGTGGCCGCGCGCCTGTGCGACTTCGCGCTGGGCACCGATACCGGCGGCTCGACCCGCGTACCGGCCAGCTATTGCGGCGTGTGGGGCCTGCGCACCAGCTTCGGCCTGCTCTCCACGGCCAATATGGCGCCGCTGTGCCCCGGCTTCGATACGGCCACCTGGCTGGCCCATGATGCCGGCACCTTCGAGCGCGTCGGCCAGGTCCTCTTGCCCAAGACCGGCACGCTGCCCTTGCGCCAGGCCCTGCTGCCCTTCGACATGCTGGAACTGGCCGAGGCCGATTTCCACCCCGTGCTGCATCGGGTCTACGATGCGCTGCGCAGCGAAATGTCCGGCCAGCACATGCGCCTGTCGGGCGACGAAGGCGAACTGGAGAAATGGCGCCTGGCCTACATCCAGGCCTCGGCCTTCGATGCCTGGCAATGCCACGGGGCGTGGATCAGTTCGGCGCGCCCGGTGTTCGGCCCGGCCGTGCAGGCGCGCTGGGACATGGCGCAGGACATCAGCGCCGAGACCGCCCGCGCCGCGCGCGAGAAGCAGGACCTGGTGCGGCATCGCGTGCGTTCGCTGCTGGGCGCCGACGGGGTGGCGGTGATTCCCTCGGCCTCCAGCGTGGCCCCTTTGCGCGATGCCACGGCGGCCGAGATCGACCAGGTGCGTGCGCGCACCTTCCGCCTGACCTGCGTCGCCGGGCTGGCGGGCTTGCCGCAGGTGAGCATGCCCTTCACCACTCCCGCCGGACTGCCGATCGGCGTATCATTGCTCGGCCCGGCCGGCAGCGACCTGGCCCTGATCGGGCTGGCCACGCGCCTGTGGCGCAGCCTGCAGGCAGCGCAATAGGACCGGGCACGATCCACCCTACGACAAGACGATGAGCGACCTCTCCCCCCGCAAGACGGCCAAGCCGTCTTCCCGCACTGGCAAGTCCCAGGAGCACGCCACGAAACCGGCACCGGCACCGGCCCGCCAGAGCCGCGCCGGCCGTCCGCGCGTGCGGCACGATGACCTGGCCGATACCGCGCCCCTGGTACTCGAAGGCGAAGCGGGCGAGGACATCATCGTGCGCATCTACCAGACCGTCTTCGACAGCGTGATGAGCCAGCGCCTCACCCCCGGCACCAAGCTGCCGGAGGCGGCGCTGTGCGAACTGTTCGGCGTGGGCCGCACGGTGGTGCAGAAGGCGCTGCAGAAACTGGCGCACGAGCACATCGTCGAATTGCGGCCCAATCGCGGTGCCGTGGTGGCCATGCCGACACCGGAAGAAACACGAGAGATCTTCGAGGCAAGGCGCGCACTGGAAGGGGCCATCATGCGGCTGGCCGTGCGCAATGCGACGCGCGCAGACCTGGCCAAGCTGCGCCGCCAACTGAAGGAAGAACACCAGGTCATGCACAGCTATGCGCAGACCCACTGGGCGCGCCTGGCCTCGTCCTTCCACATGCGGGTGGCCGAGCTGTCGCGCAATGCCACGCTGCAGCGCTACCTGGGCGAACTGGTGTCACGCTGCTCGCTGATCGTGGCACTGCATGAGCCGGCCGGGTATGCGGCCTGCGAGCATGATGAACATACCCATATCGTCGACCTGATCGAACGCGGCGACAGCGAGGGCGCGGTGGCCGCCATGGAAGCGCACTTGGTCTCGCTGGAGGAGCACATTCACCTGGTGAGCGAAAAGAGCGGCAACAGTCTGGCGCGGATGCTGGGGATGGAATAAGGTCATCACCCGCATCACCTGCATCACCTGCATCGCTTTGTAGGGATGAAAAAAATGGCGGCAAGGACTGAAGTCCCTGCCGCCATTTTTTCTTCGCAGCGCCGATCAGATCGTGACCGATTCCTTCAATGCCTCACGCGCTTGCGCTGCGATCTCGAAGGAATGCAGGCGCGCCGCGTGATCGAAGATTTGCGCGGTGATGATGAGCTCGTCCGGCGCATGTTCATCGATGAAGGCTTGCAGGCCTTCTTCCACGGTCTCGCGGTCACCCACCACGGCGCAGGACAGCGAGCGCTCGACATGGGCCTGTTCGCCCGGCTGCCACAGCGCATCGATATCATCCACCGGCGGGCGCAACTGGCCGGGCGTGCCCCGGATGAGATTGAGGAACTGCTGTTGCAGCGAGGTGAAGAGGCGCTCGGCTTCGCGCTGGGTATCGGCAGCGAAGACGTTCAGGGCCAGCATCACGTAAGGCTTCTTCAAGGTGGCCGAGGGCTTGAAGCGCTCGCGGTAGATCTGCACGGCCGACTTCATGAAGCCCGGCGCAAAGTGCGAAGCGAAGGCAAACGGCAACCCCAGTTCGGCCGCCAGCTGCGCGCTGAACATGCTGGAACCCAAGAGCCAGATCGGCACTTTCAGGCCGCTGCCCGGAACGGCGCGCAGGTTCTGGTAGTCCGAGGCTTCGTCGAAATATTCCTGCAGTTCAATGACGTCCTGCGGGAAGTTATCCGCCGTATCCCCGCCCATGTGGCGGCGCAGGGCGCGCGCGGTGCGCTGGTCGGAACCCGGCGCGCGGCCCAGGCCCAGGTCGATGCGGCCGGGATAGAGCGACTCCAGGGTGCCGAACTGCTCGGCGATGACCAGCGGCGAGTGGTTGGGCAGCATGATGCCGCCGGAGCCGACGCGGATGGTTTTGGTGTTGGCCGCCACATGCGAAATCACCAGGGATGTGGCCGCGCTGGCGATGCCGGGCATGTTGTGGTGCTCGGCCAGCCAGTAGCGTTTGTAGCCCAGGGCTTCGGCGTGCTGTGCCAGTTCCTTGCTGTTGTTGAAGGCCTGGGCGGCAGTGCTGCCCTGGTTGATCGGGGATAGATCGAGGACGGAAAACGGAATCATGCGGAAATCCTTGTCGAGTCGGCACGGCCTTCGCAGGCCGTGCCGGTGGCCGGGTAGCTACCCCGGAAAAAGGCGTGCGATGGTCGGTGCGCGGACTCAGTCCAGCTTCACCACCAGCTTGCCGAAGTTCTTGCCTTGCAGCAGACCCATGAAGGCTTCGGGCGCATTCTCCAGGCCTTGTACCACGTCTTCGCGGTAGCGCAGCTTGCCTTCCTTGAGCCAGGTGCCGACTTCCTTCTGGAAGGCCGCATACAGGTCGGGGCGATTGACGTAGTAGTCGAAGATGATGAAGCCCTGCACGCGAATGCGCTGGGTCAGCAGACGGCGCAGGATGGCACTGCTTTCGGTCGCCAGGCTGCCGCCGTTGTAGTGGGCGATCAGGCCGCACACCGGCACGCGGGCGTGGATGTTGAGCAGCGGGATGACGGCATCAAGCACGGCACCGCCGACGTTTTCGAAATACACGTCGATGCCGCGCGGGCAAGCCGCCTTCAGTTGCGCGGCGAAGTCGGGCGCACGGTGGTCGATACAGGCATCGAAGCCCAGTTCCTTGACTGCCGATTCGCACTTCTGTGCGCCGCCCGCAATACCGACCACGTGGCAGCCGCGCTGCTTGGCGATCTGGCCGACCAGCGAGCCGACCGCACCGGTGGCGGCGGCCACGACCACGGTTTCACCGGCGCGCGGCTGGCCGATGTCGATCAGGCCGGCATAGGCGGTGTAGCCGGGCATGCCCAGCACGCCCAGCGCATGCGACGGGTGAGCGAAGTCAGCGGGCAGCTTGTTGGCGCCGCTGCCGTCGGAGATGGCGTATTCCTGCCAGCCGGTGTAGGCCATGACCAGGTCGCCTTCCTTGAAATCGGGATGGCGCGAGCTGACCACGCGCGAGACCACGCCGCCGGTCATGACGCCGTCGATTTCCACCGGCGGTGCGTAGGAAGGGGCATCGCTCATGCGGCCGCGCATGTAGGGATCCAGCGAGAGCCATTCACCGCGCAGCAGCATCTGGCCTTCCTGCACTTCCGGAATGGCCACTTCTTCCAGCCGGAAATTCTCGGCGGTGGGGGCGGCCGCTGGACGCGAGGCGAGGACGATGCGGCGGTTGGTCTTGGGTAATTGGGTCATGGAAATCCTTTCCGTATTCGGTTCATTGAGAGGCGCGCGGGGCCATCGGCTCCATCTGGCTGGATAAGGCTTGCTTACTGCGGTGCCACCAGCACATGCCGCGTGACCAGCATGGCCGCTTCCATCGGTGCACGGTCACGGCCCAGCTTGGACAGCAGGCTGGCCCCCAGCCACTGCTGGTACAGCATGGTGGCCGTGGAGAGCGGCTCCAGCACGGTGTGCAGCGAGCCTTCGGCGATGCCTTCCTCGATGCAGCCGGCAATGCGTTCGATGAAACGCTGCGTGCCGCCGTGCAATACCTGGCGCATGTCGTCGGAGAGATCGGCCACTTCGGCGGAGAGCTTGACCACCAGGCAGCGCTGCTCGGCTTCCTCGCAGCACTGGCTTTCCAGCCAGTAACCCCAGTAGGTCAGCAGGCGCTGGCGGGCATTGTCGCCCCGGCTGCGGTCGGACAGGACGTGATCCAGCCGGTCCAGGTAGCCGGCCACATAATGCTCGATCAGTTCGCGGCCATATTGTTCCTTCGATCCGAAGTAGTGATAGAAGGAACCCTTGGGAATCTGCGCCGCCGCCAGGATCTCGGCCAGGCCGACCCCGGTGTAGCCCTTCTGCGCAATGAGCGCATGGCCGGCTTGCAGGATGTGGCGCTTGTTGTGGTCGTAGTGTTCTCGCATGCGGGCCATTCTAACGGAAAATTAGACCGGTCGTCTAAGACCGGTCTTTTTCGCCGGATCAGGGTGATGCCGGTGCCTTGCGCGCGGGTGGAAACAGCGGCCACACCAGCAAGGCCACCCCTGCCGTGACTATCCATACGGCGGGCCAGCCGTGCCAGTGCAGCAGCAGCGGGACGGCCTAGGCGGTGAGGAAGAAGACCCCGAAGACGCAGCTGTTGCCCAGTCCCAGCGCGGTGCCAACCTGGGCCGGACCCGCCGCCACCGCCAGCTCGGTGTAGGCCACGCCATGCCATGCGGAGACCACCACGCCCGCCACCACCAGCACGCCGCCCAGCCACGGCAGCGATACCGGGAGCCCGCTGAGCGAAGACACGCCCAGCAGCAGGAACAGCAGTGCACTGCCCAATGCGCAAGCGCGCAGATAGGGACGGCGCTGGCCGCGCCGGTCGGTCCAGCGGCCACTGGCGATGCGTGCCACCGCCGCGCCCACTTGCACCAGCGTCAGCAACACGCTGATGAGCAGCAAACCAGCCTGCCCCGCTTCATGCAGGAAGATGCCGCCGAAGCTGATCAGCGCCACCTGTGGTGCGCACAAGAGGCCGGTCCCCAGCGCCAGCCGCCAGACCAGCGGACTGCGCAGGGCCGGCATCGCAGGAGCAGTCGCCGTGTGCGAGGGCGATGCCTTGTGCGGCTCGCGCAGCCACAGCAACACCAGCGCGACGCTGGCCAGGCACAGTGCCATGAGGAAGCCATACACCGCACCAAAGCCGGTTCGCGCAGCCAGCGTGGGCAAGAGCAAAGCACCGATACCGCCGCCGAGCGGCACTGCCGTCTGGCGGATGCTCATGGCGAGTCCCCGCTCGCCCTCGGCGAACCAGGCCATGATGGCGCGTCCGCTGGCGCCGTTGACGCTGCCGCCCAATAATCCTGCCAGGGTGAGACCGGCACAGAGCCACACGAAGGCCGAACCGCCCTGCCCCGGCCGCGCCATCGCCATCAGCAGGCACAGCGCGGCGCTGGTCCCCAACAGCCCGGCCAGCAGCACCTTGCGGTCCCCCAGGCGATCGGTCAGCACGCCCCAAGGCAGTTCGCCAAGCGCCACACCCAGGCTCAGCAATCCGAGCGCCAGGCCCAGTTGCGCATTGCTCAGGTGATAGTCGCTGCGCAGCACCAGCGAAGTCACGGGGATACCGGAGAACACGGCCGAGAAGCTGGCATTGGCGGCAACGCCCGCGGCCAGGACCTTCCAGCGATGGGCCGACGGGCTGCCGGAGTGGGTGGAGGGATGGGTGGACAAGGTAGACAAGGCAGGCTCCGGTAAGGATCAGGCCTTGCAGTGTGGCGTGCAGCCTCATGGCTTGAATGTCATAATTCCGGCATTCCCGGCCATTTGACGTTTTCTGCACCATGCCCGCGCGCGACATCGCCTTTCTCATTTTTGCCGATTGCAGCATGCTCGACTTCACCGGCCCGCTGTCGGCCTTCGATGCCGCCAACCGCGTGAGTGGACGCGCGCTCTACCGGATCACGCTGTACTCCGAGCCGGGCGGACTGATCCGCAGTTCGGCCGGGGCGATGATCCAGACCGAGCGCATTGGCCGCGCCAGTTTCGATACCTTGGTGGTGGCCGGTGGCGGTGCACCGCGCGAGGGGCTGGTGTCCGAAACGCTGCGCCGCTACATCCTGCGCGCAGCCAGCCGGTCGCGCCGCATTGCCGGGGTATGCACCGGGGCCTTCGTGCTGGCGGCCGCAGGCCTGCTCGATGGCAAGCGCGCCACCACGCACTGGCGCATGGCGGCCAAGCTGCAGCAGATGCATCCGCAGGTGAAGGTGGATAGCGACCGCATTTATTCCTGCGATGGCAAGGTCTGGACCTCGGCCGGGATTTCCGCCGGGATTGACCTGGCGCTGGCCCTGATCGAAGAAGACCTCGGCGCGGAACTGGCCAAATCGGTGGCGCGCGAACTGGTGGTGTATCACCGCCGTCCGGGCGGACAATCGCAATTCTCGGCCTTGCAGGAAATGGATGGGGGCTCGGAACGCATACGCCGCGCGCTCAGTTTTGCGCGCGCGCATCTGCATCAGGAAGTGACCGTCGACACGCTGGCCGACGTGGCCTGTCTCAGTCGTCGCCAGTTCGACCGCAGCTTTGCGGCCGAGACCGGCCAGACCCCGGCGCGCGCCATCGAACAGATGCGCGCGGAAGCGGCGCGGCTGCGCATCGAACAATCACAGGACAGCCTGGAGAGCATCGCACGCGCCACCGGCTTTGGCGATGCCGACCGCATGCGGCGCGCCTGCTTGCGGCTGTTCGGGCAACCGCCGCAAGCCATGCGCAGGCTGGCGCGACTGGATGAGCAATGACCGCTCAGCGCGTGGTCAGGCGCACGCGCGTGATTTCGGACGGGGCCAGCAGCCGCTTGGGCGGGCCCCAGTAGCCGGTGCCGCGGCTGACGTAGATCCATAGCCCCTGCAGGCGCTTGAGACCGGCCACATACGGCTGTTGCAGCGGCACGAAGAAATTCCACGGGAAGAATTGTCCGCCATGCGTATGGCCCGACAGTTGCAGGTCGAAACCGGCCTCGACGGCCGCCGTGGCGCTGCGCGGCTGGTGGGCCAGCAGCACGCGCGGATGCCCGCTGGGCGCATCGGCAATGGCCGCATGCGGATCGCTGCGATGGGCTTCATCGAAATGATGGGCGGTGTAGTCCGTCACCCCGGCCAGCACCAGGCCTGCCCCTTCATGGAGCAGGACCACGTGTTCATTCATCAGCACGGTCACGCCCAGGCGGCGGACTTCATCGATCCATTCGTGGGCATTGGAGTAGTACTCGTGGTTGCCGGTGACGAAGTAGGCACCGTGGCGCGCCCGCAGTTGCGCCAGCGGTGCCGTGTGGGGGGCCAGCTGGCGCACGCTGCCGTCGACCAGGTCGCCGGTGATGGCCACCACGTCGGGCTGCAGGGCGTTGACCTTGTCGACGATGGCTTGCAGATACGGCGCCTTGATGGTGGGGCCGACGTGGATGTCGCTGATCTGGACGATGGTGAACCCCTCCAGCGCTGCAGGCAGGTTGGCGATGGGCACGCTGACCTCCACCACGGCGGCGGTACGGCGGGCGTTGAGATAGCCGATGACGGTGGCCGCTGCAGTCAAGGCCAGCACCAGCCAGGCGCTCAGTTCCACCATCTCGTGCTGCTGGATGGCCGGCAGGTGCAGCCAGGGCAGTGCGGCCAATGCCAGCGCGCGCAAGAGCGTGAGCAACAGCGCCGAGGAGAACGCCCCCATGGCCAGCATGCCGGCCCAGGCGATACGGTCGGCAGCGATCTCCGACAGGCCGCGCCGCTTGAGGTAGGGCACGGCCAGCGCCACCGGCATGAGCAGGAAGGACAGCAGCAGCACCACTGCGCCCAGCGTGATCCAGCCCGCGTGGGTGGTCAGGGCCGGCAGCAGCTGCCAGCCTATCCAGGCATGCAGGGCGGCCAGCAGGCCGAGGACGGTCAACAGCGAGAAGAGGCTACGGCGCATGGAAAACCTTTGAAAGAGGAAACATCGCCCGCGGCTGAGAAGGCCGGCCGGAGCTTGCCGGAAAGCAAACATATGAAGGCAAGAGGGATGCTTTTCAAGCAATTTCTGCGAAAACCTCGTAAATCCTGCCCAAAATGGCTCATCGGCAGGCAGCAGAAACGGCCACATGAAGAAAAAGTCCGCCACAGGCATGCAAGAAGACGCGCGGAGGAGGATAATATTGCCTCTATCCCCCCGTTTTTAATTCGCGCGACCTTGGCGGCGTTTTTGCCGCATCGATGGCTAGAGCATCGACACCAGGCCGCGCCTGCATCATTGGAAGAGTTATTTTGAGTTCAAGCAAAACCAAACGCTGGCATGGCAACGTCGAGGCGATCAAGGCCGAATTCCTCAACGGCGTGATTACCCAGATGACCTCCTACGGCGACCGTGTCCATTTCAGCATGTTCGGTTCGGTGCAAAAGCCGCACTATGAAGTCATCAACAGCTTCGACAAGAAGATGGCCTTCGATGGCAACCACCACCTGCACCGCGCCGAAGAAACCGAGTTCGGTCCCGGCAACGTGACCCCCATCTTCACCCTCGACCAGATCAAGCGCATCGTCGCCACCGGCGGCAGCGGCACCCGCAGTACGCCCCGTTCGGCCCGCGCCTCCTCGGCCCCCAGCGCCGCCGGCACCGCCCGCCCCACCACCGCCGCAGCCCGTGCGCGCGAAGCGGTCGATGGCGAGAAGTACGCCTACTTCAAGGCCAACCGCCATATGCTGCCCGATGAAATCAACCAGCATTCCGATGAGATCAGCAAGCTGATGCTCAATGGCATGTCGGCTGAACAGGCTTTCGGTGAAGTCATTTCCAAGTACTTCGACTGAGCCTGATAGCGCTTCGGGATAGTCTGCGGCGCAGCCCGTCGCACCATCCAAACAAAAATGGCCGGAGCTTAGTCTCCGGCCATTTTTGTTGAGGCGCTTTGCTCTGCCGATCAGTAAATCTCCGGCACGATCATGGAATCGGGCACCGGATGGCGCTCGTAATCCTCATGGCGTTCACGCTCGGGCAGTTGCACGGTCGGATGCGGCACTTCCGCGTAAGGCATCTGCTGCAGCAGGTGGCTGATGCAGTTCAGGCGGGCCTTCTTCTTGTCCACCGCCTGCACGATCCACCAGGGTGCTTCCGGAATGTGGGTGCGTTCCAGCATCACTTCCTTGGCCTTGGTGTATTCCTCCCAGCGGCGGCGCGATTCCAGGTCCATGGGGCTGAGCTTCCATTGCTTGAGCGGATCGTGGATGCGCGAGAGGAAACGCAGGTGCTGCTCTTCATCGGTAATCGAGAACCAGTACTTGATGACCTGGATGCCGGCACGGGTGAGCATGCGCTCGAACTCGGGCACCGAACGGAAGAATTCCTCGTACTGTTCATCGGTACAGAAGCCCATCACGCGCTCCACGCCCGCACGGTTGTACCAGCTGCGGTCAAAGAGCACGATTTCGCCGGCCGCCGGCAGGTGCGACACATAGCGCTGGAAGTACCATTGCGTACGTTCACGGTCGTTGGGTGCCGGCAGCGCCGCTACGCGGGCCACGCGCGGGTTCAGGCGCTGGGTGATGCGCTTGATGACGCCGCCCTTGCCGGCCGCGTCGCGTCCCTCGAAGACGATCACCACCTTGTGGCCGGTCTGCACCACCCAGTCCTGCAGCTTGACCAGTTCGCCCTGCAGGCGGAACAGTTCGCGGAAATACAGGCGGCGGTATTCTTTTTCCTCGCTGCCGTGGGCGCTGGAAAATTCGCCGGTGACCGGATCGACAGTGCGGTCTTCCAGCTCCAGTTCCATTTCTTCGTCGTAGCTGTCGGCCAGTTCGCGGTGGACGCGCTTGACCAGTTCTTCCTTATCCATCATGTCCTCGTATCCAAGATAAAGTGGCGAACGCTGCACTCCCCTTCGCCTGAAAAGTGCGTGACAACATACCTGCCCATTGTGACCAAGACATGACAGGCCGATAACAAGGCAGTCCCGGGCCGCCCGCCCGGGCGCTAGACCCTCCATCCTGCGCCAACGGGTGGGAAAGCGCCATGATGCCGCACAGAACCAGCCGGTCGAAAATACGCTATAGTCCCGAAAACGATTCCGGCATAACAGCATGACACTTACAGAACTCAAATACATCGTGGCCGTCGCGCGGGAGAAGCATTTCGGCCATGCAGCAGAAGCTTGTTTCGTCGCCCAGCCCACGCTGTCGGTGGCCATCAAGAAACTGGAAGACGAGCTGGGCGTGGTCATCTTCGAGCGCGGCGGCACCGAGGTCTCGGTCACGCCGCTGGGCGCGCAGATCGTGGCCCAGGCCGAGCGCGTGCTGGAACAGACCGCCGCCATCAAGGAAATCGCCAACCAGAACAAGGATCCGCTTTCCGGTCCCTTGCGCCTGGGCATCATCTACACGATCGGCCCCTACCTGCTGCCTTCGCTGGTCAAGACCATGATCGAGCGGGTGCCGCAGATGCCGCTGATCCTGCAGGAAAATTTCACCACGCGCCTGATCGAACTGCTGCGCCAGGGCGAACTCGATGCGGCCATCATGGCCCTGCCCTTCCCCGAGCATGGCCTCAACGTGCTGCCGCTCTACGATGAGGAATTCATGGTGGCATTGCCGCGCCAGCACAAGTGGGCCGAGCGCAAGGAAATCGATGCCCGTGAACTCAAGAGCGAGACCATGCTGCTGCTGGGCAACGGTCACTGCTTCCGCGACCAGGTGCTGGAAGTGTGCCCGGAGATGTCGCGCTTCTCCACCAATGGCGATGGCATCGCCCGCACCTTCGAAGGCTCGTCCCTGGAGACCATCCGTCACATGGTCTCCTCCGGCATCGGCGTGACCGTGCTGCCGCGCGCCTCCATTCCCGACGCCGATACGCGCGAAGGCATGGTGCGCTATGTGCCCTTCGTGGCACCGGCCCCCTCGCGCCGCGTGGTCATCGCCTGGCGCAAGAGCTTTACGCGGCAGGCGGCCATCGACACCGTGCATCAGGCGGTGCTGGCGTGCAAGCTCAATGGAGTGGAAATGCTGGTGGACGAAGCGGCGGCGGCCAACTAGGAGCTGTCACGCACACCCCATCAGATGTCAGCGCCATCAAGGCGCTGACAACGCAGTCCTCAAGGCATGGACGTCACGATACAGCGGGGGTAGATCGCGCTGTATGGTTTTCCAGACGACACCGACATCCACTTTGTCATATCCATGCGCGACACGGTTGCGCATCGTGTACATGATCATCCACGGAATATGGTCGTTGCGGGTGGCGAACTCCGGATCAACCCGCATGACATTGTTGGCGGCCTCGCCGATGATTTCAATATTGCGGATGACGGCATCCTGTACCAGTTCGCTGTCGAGGAAGACCGTTTCCACCATATCGGCCGTATAGCGCTCGATGCGCGCTATGGCGTCAAGAATGTGGTCGAGATAATCGGGCACGCGCCCGGATCTGTTCATACCGGCCGGGCCTCCGCCAGAATCCGGTTACGGGCAGCCTCGGGCAGTGCCTTGGGCGTCAGTACGTCAACCGTCACCCCCAGCAAGCGCTGCAGTTCTACCTGAATGGCGGCGACGTCCATGAGCGTCGTCTCCGGCGTCGGATCGATGAGGAGATCGAGATCACTGCTCTGGGTATCCTCTCCATGCAGGACCGAACCAAATATCCTGGCGTTGCGCGCGTGATGCGCTTCCACGACTTGCCGGATGGCAGCGCGATGGGAGGCAAGGGCTTCAGAAGGTTTCATGGCGTGATCTTCCTCGGTAAGGCGTTCATCATAGGTGAAGCCCGGAGCAGAGGCAACCGGCCCTGCTCTGCGCCACAACGCCCCACCAGATCAACCCAAACGCTTGGTCGTCGTCACATCAAACCAATGCACATCCCCCGCCCCAAAGGACGCCCCGATGCGCTGACCGGTGCTGACCGGCACATTGGCCGGACAACGCAGCACCAGCGATTGTCCGCCGCAGCGCGCATGCACCAGCAATTCCGCCCCCAGCGCTTCGACCAGCTCCACTTCCAGTGAAAGCTGCGCGGCCGAGCCGTCGAGGATGGGCAGCAGGTGTTCCGGCCGCACGCCCAGGATGCGCTCCTGGCCGGCGGCACCGGCCACCGGCTGCGGCAGGCGCACGGAGGCGGTGGCCTCGCCGCTGCTGGCCTCGAAGCTGGACCCGTCAGCCGACAGGCTGCCCTGCAGCAAATTCATCGGCGGCGAACCGATGAAGCTGGCCACGAAGGTGGTGGCCGGACGGGCATAGACCTCGGCCGGGGTGCCGATCTGTTCGGCCACGCCGCGATTCATCACGATCATGCGCTGGCCCAGGGTCATGGCCTCGACCTGGTCGTGGGTCACGTAGAGACTGGTGGTACGCAGGCTGGCATGCAGCTTCTGGATTTCCAGCCGCATCTGCACACGCAGCTTGGCGTCCAGGTTGGAGAGCGGTTCGTCGAACAGGAACACGGCGGGCTTGCGCACGATGGCGCGCCCCATGGCTACGCGCTGGCGCTGGCCGCCCGAGAGCTGGCGCGGCGTGCGTTCCAGCAGCGCGCCCAGTTCCAGGATGGCGGCGGCACGCTGTACGCGCTCGTCGATCTCGGTCTTGGACAGGCCCTGGATCTTCAGGCCATACGCCATGTTCTGGTACACCGTCATGTGCGGATAGAGCGCATAGTTCTGGAATACCATGGCGATGTCGCGCTCCTTGGGTTCCAGGTCATTGACGACGCGATCGCCGATGACGATCTGCCCGCTGCTGACCTCTTCCAGCCCCGCGACCATGCGCAGCAGCGTGGACTTGCCGCAGCCCGAGGGGCCGACCATGACGATGAATTCGCCATCGGCGATGTCGGCATCGATGCCATGGATCACGTCGACGGCCTTGGTGCCGGCGCCATAGGTCTTGCGGACTTGCTTGAGATGAATTGCTGCCATGATTGTCAGTCTCTAACTCTCGGAATGATATAAATTATTTCTCGGAATCCACCAGGCCCTTGACGAACCATTTCTGCATCACCACCACCACCAGCCCGGGCGGGAGCATGGCCAGGATCATGGTGGCCATCACCAGGTTCCATTCCACCGCCGAATCACCGCCGGAAATGAGCGTCTTGATGCCGATGCCGATGGGATACATGCTGGTGTCGGTGGCGATGATGAGCGGCCACAGGTACTGGTTCCAGCCATAGATGAACATGATCACGAACAGCGCAATGACATTGGTGCGCGACAGCGGCCACAGCACATCCTTGAGGAAGCGCAGCGGCCCGGCCCCGTCGATGCGCGCGGCTTCGGCCAGTTCATCGGGCACCGTCAGGAAGAACTGGCGGAACAGGAAGGTGGCTGTGGCCGATGCGATCAGCGGCACGCTCAGGCCTGCATAGCTGTTGAGCATGCCCAGATCGGACACCACCTGGTAGGTTGGCGTAATACGCACTTCCACCGGCAGCATCAGCGTGACGAAGATCATCCAGAAGAACAGCCCCCGCCCCGGAAAACGGAAATACACGATGGCAAAGGCCGACAGCATGGAGATGGAGATCTTGCCGATGGCGATGATGAGCGCCGTGGCCAGGCTCACCCACAGCATGTTGAGCACCGGCGGTGCGGTGACCTGCCCGGCCGCGCCCTTGAAGAGCACGGCGCTGTAGTTGTTGATGAATTCCCCGCCCGGCACCAGCGACAGCGGCGACAGGGCCGACTGCTCGGCAGTCTGGGTGCTGGCCACGAAGGCCACATACAGGGGGAAGAACACGATCAGTACGCCCAGCACCAGGACCACGTGGCTGAGGAAATCGAGGACGGGACGGCGTTCGATCATGCGGCCACCTCTTCAGTGAGGAAGATCAGGAAAGCGTTGTTGGCGATGGGCATCATGCGTATTGCACCTTCTTTTCAACGTACTTGAACTGCACCACGGTCAGCAGGATCACCAGTGCCATGAGCACCACCGATTGCGCCGCCGAGCCCCCCAGGTCGCCGCCCTTGAAGCCATCGGTGAAGACCTTGTAGACCAGGATCTCGGTATCCTTGCCGGGACCGCCGTGGGTGGTGGCGTCGACGATGACGAAGGTGTCGAAGAAGGCATAGACCACGTTGACCACGAAGAGGAAGAAGGTGGTCGGCGAGATCAGCGGGAAGACGATGGTGAAGAAGCGCTTGACCGGACCTGCACCGTCGATGGCCGCCGCTTCGATGAGCGACTTGGGAATCGATTGCAGGCCGGCCAGGAAGAAAAGGAAGTTGTAGCTGATCTGTTTCCAGATGGCGGCAATGACGATGAGGATCATGGCGTGCGTGCCATTGATCATGTAATCCCACGGCAAACCCAGCCAGGCCAGCACGTGCGAGAGGATGCCCAGCGAGGGACTCAGCAGGAACATCCACAGCACCCCCACCACCACCGGCGAGACCGCATAGGGCCAGATCAGGAAAGTCTTGTAGACCGAAGCGCCCCGGCGCACGCGGTCGGCGAAGACCGCCAGCAGCAGCGAGAGCGCCAGCCCGAAGAAGGCCACCAGCGCCGAGAAGAGCGCGGTGGTGCGGAAGGATTCGAGATAGGTCGGGTCGGCGAAGAGCGTCTTGAAATTGTCGAACCAGACAAATTCGGAATAGCCGCCAAAGGCATCCTGCAGCAGCATGGACTGAACCAGAGCCTGCACGGCCGGCCAGAAAAAGAACAGCAAAGTGATGATGATCTGCGGTGCCACCAGCAGATAAGGCAACCACTTCGAGGTGAATCGCGCGCGTTTTTCCACGATCGTTCCAGCCAGGGATCGCCTGGCCGCAGAAGTTGAATGAATCGGAAACGGAGGTCAGCTTACTGACATCCCAAAACGGAAGCCGGCGCTGCCCTCCGCGATCACGGAGCACACCGCCGGTTCCAGCCCCGTCACCGCGTTCACGCGGGACGGGAGGGCTTGCTGATGAGACTTACTGATTGCCCTTGTTGGCCTTCTCGAAGCGGACCAGCAGTTCGTCGCCGCGCTTGACGGCGGAGTCCAGGGCTTCCTTGGCGGTCTTCTTGCCGGTCCAGACGTTTTCCAGTTCCTCGTCGAAGACGGTGCGGACCTGGGCGTAGTTGCCCAGGCGCAGGCCGCGCGACTTCTCGGTGGTCTTGACGATCATCTGCTTGACGGCCACGTCGGTGCCCGGGTTGCGCTCATAGAAACCGGAGCTCTTGGTCAGCTCGTAGGCGGCCTTGGTGACCGGCAGGTAACCGGTGTCCTGGTGCCACTTGGCGGCCACTTCCGGCTTGGAGAGATAGCTGAAGAACTTGGCCACGCCCTTGTACTCTTCGCTCTTCTTGCCGTTCATGACCCACAGCGAGGCACCGCCGATGACGGTGTTCTGCGGTGCGCCGTCCACGTCGTTGTAATACGGCAGGGTCGCTACGCCGAACTTGAACTTGGCGTTCTTGCGGATATCGGCATAGGCCGAGGACGAACCGGTGATGATGGCGCACTCGCCCGCATTGAACTTGGCATTGCCTTCGTCCTTGCGGCCGGCATAGGTGAAGTAGCCCTGCTTGGCCCAGTTCGACAGGTTCTCGATGTGGCGCACGTGCAGGGGGCTGTTCATCTTCAGGCGCGCATCGAGGCCGCCGAAGCCGTTGTTCTTGGTCGCCAGCTCAACGTTGTGCCAGGTTGAAAACGATTCCAAATGCACCCAGGATTGCCAGGTCGTGGTGTAAGCACACGAGGCACCGCTGGCCTTGATCTTGGCGGCCATGCCGACGAATTCCTGCCAGGTGACGGGCGGCTTTTCCGGATCCAGGCCGGCCTTGGCGAACATGTCCTTGTTGTAGAACATGATGGTGGTGGAGCTGTTGAAGGGGAAGGACATCATGCCCTTCGGGGTCGAGTAGTAACCGGCCACCGCAGGCACGTAGGCATTCTGGTCGAACTTCTCGCCGGCCTGCTGCATCACTTCATAGACCGGCTTGACCGCGCCCTTGGCGTAGATCATGGTGGCGGTGCCCACTTCAAACACCTGCAGGATGTTGGGCGCATTGCCGGCACGATAGGCGGCAATCGCGGCCGACATCGATTCGTCGTAGGTCCCCTTGTAGACCGGCACGATCTTGTAATCGCCCTGGGTCTTGTTGAAGTCGTCGGCCAGGGCATTGACGCGTTCGCCCAGGGCGCCGGTCATGGAATGCCACCAGGTGATCTCGGTTGCAGCGAAGGCAGAGGAAGTGATCGTCGCCAGGACACCGGTCGCGATCAGCGTTTTCATCATGTTCATCAGAGGGGACCTCTCGGAAAAAGGGGTTTTGATGCTAACAACGCTCCATGACAGCCGCGTTACATTAGCCGTACTGCCGGCTTTGGGCAAAAGAAATGCATGTGGCCGTGCAGCACGAAACCCGGGGGATGTCTCGGAAAATAAGAATTCGTTTTTATAAGTTCTGCTGATGTGTAGCACACCGCATCCACTGTCAGCACTTTGTCAGCTCATCAGCAAACAAGCCTTGAAAAGCACGACAGTGCGGAAACGGCGACGCGAATTATAATGCGGACTTTCGATTTTGCGGACATTCCATGGACAGGCTCAGGCTTTACGCGCTGCTGGTGCGCGCCCACAAACCCATCGGCATCCTGCTCTTGCTGTGGCCCACGCTCATTGCGCTGTGGCTGGCCTCGGGGGGCGTACCCGACTGGCGCATCCTGGTGATCTACGTGCTGGGTACGGTGCTGATGCGTTCGGCCGGCTGCGCCATCAACGACTATGCCGACCGCGACTTCGACCGGCATGTGAAACGCACCGAACAGCGCCCCCTCACCTCCGGCAAGATCAAATCGTGGGAAGCGCTGATGGTGGCCGGGGTGCTGGCGCTGGTGTCCTTCCTGCTGATCCTGCCGCTCAATGCGCTCACGCTGCAACTGTCGGTGGCGGCCGTGATCATTGCGGGCAGCTATCCGTATTTCAAGCGTTTCTTCGCCATCCCCCAGGCTTACCTGGGCATTGCCTTCGGCTTCGGCATTCCGATGGGATTTGCCAGCGTGACCGGCAGCGTGCCGCTGGCGGCCTGGGTGCTGCTGGTGGCCAACATCTTCTGGGCCGTGGCCTATGACACCGAGTATGCGATGGTGGACCGCGACGACGATCTCAAGATCGGCATCAAGACCTCCGCCATCACCTTTGGCCGCTACGATGTCGCAGCCATCATGCTGTGCTACGTGGCGGCGCTGGCGCTGATCTGGGTGGTCGGCCTGAAATACGGACTGGGCCTGTGGTTCACGGCAGGCATGCTGGTGGCCTGCGGCTTTGCCGTGTATCACTACACCCTGATCCGCGAACGCGACCGCATGCGCTGCTTCGCCGCCTTCAACAACAACAACTGGCTGGGCGCGGCGATCTTCGCCGGTGTCGCGCTCGATTACCTGGTGCGCTGATGCATTGATGCCTGCCAGGCACTGCGGCTGCCTGGCGCAAATTCAAAGGAAACGGGATGAAAGCGGAATTTTGGCTCGAACGCTGGCGCGACGGACGCACGCACTTTCACCAGTCGCGGGTGACCCCGCTGCTGCAGAAATACTGGCCGCAACTGGCGCTGCCGGCCGGCAGCACGGTACTGGTGCCTTTGTGCGGCAAATCGCTGGACATGCTGTGGCTGGCCGAACAGGGCCATCGCGTGCTGGGGGTGGAGTTGTCGGAACTGGCCATCACCCAGTTCTTCAGCGAGCACCAGCTGACCCCGGCAGTGCATGAAAGCGCGCAGGGCCGCCATTACGTGGCGGGACAGATCGAACTGATCTGCGGCGACATCTTCGCGCTGGACGATGCCACCCTGGCCAACTGTGCCGGTGCCTATGACCGCGCCGCCCTCATCGCCCTGCCCCCGGACATGCGTGCGCGCTACGTGGAAGAGATTTATGGACGGCTGCCAGCCCAGGCACGCAGCCTCCTGATCACGCTGGAATACGATCAGGAAAAAATGGAAGGCCCGCCGTTCTCGGTGGCCGAAGAAGAAGTGTTGCGCCTCTACGCATCGCACAGCGAGGCGGTGGCCATCGACCGGCGCGATATCCTGGAGAAGGAACCCAAGTTCCTGGAGCGCGGATTGCGGGCGCTCGATACGGTGGTGTATCGATTGGAGCGGATGCGTTGATTGACTGGACGCATGGCGGACAAAACGAAGTCCGCCATGCCTCTGTGCCCAGTGCTCCCGGCTGATGTATTACGCCGTACGGCGATAGGGATGCTCCAATTTGATCTCGATGGTATTCTTGCCTCCCTGTTGACCAACTTCCTGGCAGGCGTCCGCTACAGCGGTCAAGATCGACTTCATTTGCGCATCGGCGAAGCGCCGCAAGGCTTCACGCATCAGCGGCTGGTACGGCATGTGATGAATGCGGGCAATCTGCTTGAAGGTCTCGATCAGTTCGTGGTCCACTCGGATCGACATGGCTTGCAAGGTCACGGATTCTTCAATCTCAACCTCGGACTCTTTTGACACAGCCTCGGCCTGTATCGTGTCCCGACCGGAAACGGCTTTCTTGAGATTGCGCGTCGACTCCATGATCTTCTTCGGCTTGCTCATTTAAGGCTCCTGTTAAGTTGGCATGACGGGCATCGCGCCCAGCCTCGTATATACAAGATCCCTTGAGCCCGCCAAAAACAGCAGCGCAATTGATGGAAGAAGATCGAAGGATGTCGACAGGCGTATTACACCTCAGCCGTCGTCCTCACCACCGTCACCCGGCTGATGAGGAACTCCCCCTCCACCACCACCCGAAACGGCACCCCGGCCACGTTGAAGCCGGGGCCGCCCTCGTCGTCCCAGACCTGGGCCAGTGCATCGAAGTCGCGCGGGGTCATCTGCAGCATCTGTGCGCTGATGACGAAGGTGGCGCCGGTCTTTTGCCGGCGCACGATGTCTTCCAGTTTGGCCATGTGGATTCCTGATTCTTGATGGGATTGAAGCCGGCAACGCGCCTGCGTCGCCGTCGGCCTCAACGCGCCGGCAGCAGCGCCATCACGTTGACCGGCTTGCCGTTGCGGCGGATTTCGAAATACAGCTTGACCTTGTTGGTGTCGCTGTTGCCCATGGTGGCGATCTGCTGGCCGCGCGTGACCATCTGGCCTTCCTTGACCGTGATCGTCGCATTGTGCGCATACACCGACAGCAGCTGCGGCGTGTGCTTGATGATCACCATGTTGCCGTAGCCGCGAATGCCATGCCCTGCATACGTGACCTTGCCTGCGGCGGCAGCCACCACCGTCTGGCCCTGGGTGCCGGCGATGTCGATGCCCTTCTTGTAGCTGTCAGCACTGGGCGCGGACTTGCCCTGCGTGGGCCACATCCAGTCCAGCTTGGCATCGGCCGGGGCCGGGGCGTCATCGTCATCCTGCGACTTCGGTGCAGGCTTGGCGGCGGGCTTGGCGGCAGGCTTGCGCGGCGTGCTCTCGGCCCCGGAAGAGCCGGACGCACGCGGCGTCTGCCCGGCACCAGTACGCGCCACCACGCCAGCCGGCGGACGCACCAGGATGCGCTGGCCAACTTCCAGGTCATCGGGATTGCGCAGGCGGTTCCAGCTGCGCAGGTTGGCCGGGCTCTGGTCGAAGTCGCGGCCGATGCTGTAGAGCGTGTCGCCGCGCTTGACCGTGTAATAGCCCTCGCTGTCGGCGGTGGAGGCGCAGCCGGAGAGCAGCAGCACGGACGCCAGCGGCAAGGCCGCCAGCAGGGCCAGGAAGCGGTAAGCCTGTCCCATCAGGCCTTGCCGAACTCGTCGCCCAGCTCCTTGCTGCGATGGGCGGCGGCTTGCAGGGCCTGCACGATGGCCCCCTTCACGCCCGATTGCTCCAGGCTGGTCAGCGCGGCATAGGTGGTGCCGCCCTTGGAGGTCACGCGCTCGCGCAGCGTGGCCACCGATTCATCGGAGCGGCGCGCCAGTTCGGTGGCACCGGCGAAGGTCGCCTTGGCCAGTTGCAGGCCGTCTTCCGGCGACAGGCCCAATTGCGCTGCCGCCTGCTCCATCGCTTCGAGGAAGTAGAACACGTAGGCCGGGCCGCTGCCGGAGACGGCGGTGACGGCGTCGAGCTTTTCTTCGCTGTCCAGCCACAGGGTCTCGCCCACGGCCTTGAGGATGGAATCGGCCTGCGCGCGCTGCAGGGTCGAGACTTGCTCATGCGGTACTACTCCGGAGATGCCACGGCCGATCAGCGCCGGCGTATTGGGCATGGCGCGCACGATGGCCTGGTGGCCGTCCAGCCAGCGCGACAGGTCCACCATGCGGATGCCGGCGGCAATGGAGACGATCAGCTGGGCCCCGACGAAAGGCTTCAGGCTGGCCACCACATCGCGCATCTGCTGCGGCTTGACCGCCAGCACCACCACATCCACGTTGGCGAGGGCGCCGTCGATGGACTGCGCGGTCGTCACACCGAACTTGTCCTTGAGCGCCTGCAGCGCGTCGGCATTGGGGTCGACCACGTGGATGTCTTCTGCGGCCGCGACCTTGCCGGCCAATCCGCCGATCAATGCCGCTGCCATGTTGCCGCCGCCGATGAACGCTATCTTCACTTCCGCTCCTTGTGTCTTTGTTTGAGGCTGTTGCTGTTGGGTTCAAAACTTCATAGGGGCCATTTCCGGCACCTTCGCGCTACCGTCAGGCGTAATGCCTTGCCCCGAAGATGGCACTGCCGACCCGCACGATGGTGGCCCCTTCGGCCACCGCTGCCTCCAGGTCGGCCGACATGCCCATGGACAGAGTGTCCATCGGCAGTCCGCTGGCGCGCAATTGTTCATACAGGCCGCGAACCGCCGCAAAGGCGGCGCGCTGTTGCTTCATATCGTCGCTGGGCGCCGGAATCGCCATCAGGCCTCGCAGCCGCAGCCGGGGCAATTGCGCCACCTGGGCCGCGACCTCGGGCAATTCTTCCGGGCTCAGGCCGCTCTTGCTGGCCTCGGCGCTGATGTTCACCTGCAGACAGATGTTGAGTGCGCCCAGTTCCAAAGGCCGCTGTTCCGACAGCCGCTGGGCGATCTTGAGGCGGTCCACCGAATGCACCCAGTCGAAGTGCTCGGCGATGGGCCGGGTCTTGTTGCTCTGGATGGGGCCGATGAAATGCCATTGCAGCGGCGTCTCCGGCACCAGGGCGGGGAGCGCGGCGATCTTGTCGAGCGCTTCCTGCAAATAATTTTCGCCAAAGGAGCGCTGGCCGGCGGCCACAGCTTCAGCCACCGCCTCGGGCCCAAAGGTCTTCGATACGGCCAGCAGTTGCACCGAGGACGGCGCCCGCCCGGCCTGGCCGGCGGCCTGGGCGATCTGTTGTTGCACGTGTTGCAAGTGTTGAGCGATTGACGACATAATCCGGGAGCCGGAAGGGGCAGCCTGCAGGGAGATAACGATATTGTTGGTCCAACCTTGCCGGGATTATAAATGGACATTGCCACCCTACTGGCATTTGCCGTCAGGAATCAGGCTTCCGACCTGCATCTTTGTGCGGGGCTGGCCCCCTTGCTGCGGGTCCACGGGGCGATACGCCGCATCAACCTGCAGCCGCTGGACGGCCCTCACCTGCAGCAATCCCTGCTGGCCGTGATGCCCGCGCCCCTGCAACCGCGCTACTGCGCCGGGGCCGACTGCGACTTCGCACTGGCGCTGCCGGGCCTGGGCCGCTTCCGTATCCACGCCTTCCACCAGCAACGCGGCCCGGCGGCGGCCATCCGCCCGCTGGGCCAGCAGCCGCCGGCACTGGCCGAGTTGCACGCACCACCCGCCTGTGCCGAACTGGCTGCGCGCCCGCACGGCCTGGTGCTGGTGAGCGGGCCGACCGGCTCGGGCAAGAGCAGCACCCTGGCGGCGATGGTGCGGCTCATCAACGAGACGCGCCCGGTCCACATCCTCACCCTCGAAGATCCCATCGAATACCTGCACGCGCCCGGCCGCGCCCTGGTCAGCCAGCGCGAGATCGGCACCCACGTTGCCAGTTTCGCGCAGGCCCTGCGGGCGGCACTGCGTGAAGATCCGGATGTCCTGCTGGTCGGAGAATTGCGTGACACGGAAACCATCCGCCTGGCCCTGACCGCCGCCGAAACCGGCCATCTGGTGCTGGCAACGCTGCACGCAGCCTCGGCCGCGCGGGCGGTGGACCGCATCATCGATGCCTTCGCCGAAGGCGAGAAGGACACTGCGCGCGCCCTGCTGGCCGAGGCACTGCAGGGTGTAGTCGCCCAGATCCTGCTGCCGGCCGCTGACGGCGCCGCGCGGGTGGCGGCCCATGAAGTGCTGGTGGCCACGGCGGCGGTGCGCAACCTGATCCGCGAAGGACGCAGCGCGCAACTGCTTTCGGCCATGCAGGCCGGTGCCGCGCAGGGCATGCAGACGCTGCAGGCCAGCCTGGCCGCGCTGGTACAGCAGGGGCGCATCAGTGTGGCCACCGCACGCGCACAGGGCATGACGGGCTGAGGGCCGCAGCGTGCAGCCCAAGCAAGCCCGCCCGCCGCGGTTTAGAATGGCGGCCACATCGATGCAAGCTTCAAGGAACGATCCATGACCACTCTCTACGATTTCCAGCCCAAGCTGGCCGACCAGACGCCCTTCCCGCTGGAACAGCTGCGCGGCAAGGTGCTGCTCATCGTCAATACCGCCAGCAAGTGCGGCTTCACGCCGCAATACAACGGGCTGGAAGCCATCCACCGCCAGTTCCACGCGCGCGGGCTGGAAGTCATGGGCTTCCCCTGCAACCAGTTCGGGGCGCAGGAGCCGGGCACGGCCGAAGAAATCGGGGCCTTCTGCGAAAAGAATTACGGCGTGAGCTTCCCGCTCTTTGCCAAGATCGATGTCAATGGCGAGCAGGCCGATCCGCTCTACCAGTACCTGAAGAAGGAAGCGCCGGGCCTGTTGGGCAGCAAGGCCATCAAATGGAATTTCACCAAGTTCCTGGTGCGCCGTGACGGCACCGTCTTCAAGCGCTATGCGCCGCAGACGCGCCCTGAGGAAATGATTTCCGATATCGAAACGCTGCTGGCCGAATAAGCCACGCGCCTCTTCATGCCGGCCAGCAGCCCGCGTGCAGCTCCTGCCCGGCAGCCGCCAGCGCGGCCGGCATGAAATACGCATGGGCCATCAGCAAGCGGCCCGACTGCGCAGCATCCGCCGCTTCAAGCTCTACCTCAATCTCCTGCCGCGTGTAGAGCACCGGCACTTCCTCGAAGCGGTCCAGTTCGGCCATCATGGTCCCGGGCACCTCCCACACTTCACCTGAGATGCGGCAAGGCCCCTCCTCCCACACCAGCGCCGGATAATGCGGCAAGGCCACCAGCCGCCAGCACTGCACGCTGCGGGCCGGTGCCACGAACTGCGCACCGTCCATCATGAAAGCATTGGATTGCCCGCGCTTGAGCGAACCATAGACGAACACCTTGGGCACAGCGTCTCTCCTGCAAAGCGCCGTGCAGTGCGCCGTTACGGCAAGGCACGGATGATCTGGTAATCCGCGTCACGCACCGGCACGAAGTGGGTGGCACGCAGGTTGTCCAGGGCCAGCTTCACGCGCAGCGCGTTCTTGTCCAGGAAGACCTCGCGGATCTTGTTGCGGATATCGGCGCACAACTGGCCGCGATAAACGAAGGGGTCGAACGGAATCGGCCCGGACCGCCATAGTACCCGCACATCGCTCTTCTTGAGTTGGCCGTCGCTGATCATGCGCGAGAGATTGGTACTGGCCACGAAAGCCGCATCGGCATTGTGGTTCAGCACGGCCATGACCGATTTCTCATGATTGCCTGAATAGCCGATGCGCGAGAAATACTGGTCGAACTGCAGCTTGTACTGGCGCGCAAAGAGATGGCGCGGGATCAGCGCGCCCGAGGTGCTGTCCGGGTCGGCCAACGCCAGCACCCGTCCCTTGAGCGAGGCCACGCTGTCATACGGCCCCTGCTGGCGCGTGATCAGCAGCGAGTAATACACCGCCGACACGCCACCCTGCGCCGCAAAATTGGGCTCCACCTGCTCCATCGACGCAAAGGGCGTGATCTGCGCATCGCCCTTGCGCGCCGTCACGTAGGACGCCGGCCCCAGCCGCGCCACATCGATGGCACCGGCGATGAGCCCCTCGATGACACCCCCGTAGGAAGTCGGGACGATCACGTCCACCGGCATCTTCAGCCGTTCGCGCAGTTCCTCCACCAGCGGGCCGAAGGCGGACTGCTGGTCGATGTCGCGCCCCTGCGGCACGAAGGAAAAACGCAGCCGCTGCGGCCGTTCGCAAGCCGTTTTGGGTGCGGCCATGGCGGGCCTGGAGACGCAGATCATCCCGGCCGCGAGGGCCGCCAGGGCCAGTGTGGCGACGAAGGTCTTCATGTGAAATCGAACCAGCCTTTCTGCAGCAGCGGCGCCAGCTGCGCGGCGGCGACCGGACGCTGCAGGTAAAAGCCCTGCACCTCGTCGCAACCCATCAGTTTGAGATGCATCAGTTGTTCCCGCGTCTCCACGCCCTCGGCCACCACCTTCAGTCCGAGATTGCGGGCCAGCGTGACGGTGGAGGCGACGATCATGCCGTCGCTGTTGTCGTTGCGGATGTCGCGCACGAAGGAGCGATCGATCTTGAGCGCATAGACCGGCAGCGCCTTGATGTGGCTGAGGCTGGAATAGCCAGTGCCGTAGTCATCCAGATAGATGCGCAGGCCTTCGTCGCGCAGCTTTTCCAGGGTCTGGCGCGCCTGTTCCAGGTCGGTGATGAAGCAGCTTTCGGTGACCTCGATCTCCAGCCATTGCGCGTTCAACTGGTGGCGCTGCAGCGATTCGCGTACGGTGGCGATGAGGCTCTGGTCATTCAACTGTTTGGCCGAGACATTGATGGCCACCGGCACCAGCGGCAGGCCGTCGTCGCGCCATTGCGCCAGTTGACGGCACACCGCCTCGATGATCCAGTGGCCCAGCGGCTGGACCAGGTCGTGGGTCTCGGCCAGGCCGATGAATTCGCCCGGATAGATCAGGCCGTGCTCGGGATGCTGCCAGCGGATCAGGGCTTCAACGCCGACCACGCGATAATCCTGCAGGGCCACCTTGGGCTGGTAGTGCAGGCAGAATTCGTTTTCCTTGAGGGCCTGGCGGAAGCGGCCCAGCAACTCCAGCCCGCGCACCGCAATCGCATTGAGCGAGGCATCATAGAAGCGATAGAGGCCGCTGCCGGCGCTCTTGGCGGTGTACATGGCGGAGTCGGCATTGGTCATCAGGGTGGTGATGCTCTGGCCATCGCGCGGATAAAGGGCGATGCCGATGCTGGGCGCGGTCTGCACCTCGCAGCCCAGCAGGTCGGGATACGGGGCGCGCAGGGTTTCGACCAGCTTGTCGGCGATCTCGGCGACGACTTCCTCGCTGCGGATCTCGGAGACCAGCACCACGAATTCATCGCCGCCCAGACGCGCCACCAGGTCGTATTCGCGCACGGCCGCACGCAGGCGGCGCGCTACTTCCTGCAGCAGCGCATCGCCCACGGCATGGCCCTGGGTATCGTTGATGAGCTTGAACTTGTCCAGGTCAAGGAAGAACAGCGCATACAGGTTGCGGCTGCGCCGCGCCCGCGAGAGTTCGGTGGCCGCCAGTTCATGGAACAGCATGCGGTTGGGGATGCCGGTCAGGTAGTCGTGCGAGGCCAGCTGATAGGCGCGGCTCTTTTCCTGTTCCAGTTGCTGGATCAGGCCGCTCTTCTCGCGCTCCGAAAAGAGCAGCTTCTCGTAGAGGAAGCGACGCCGGTGCGCCATGGTGATCAGTCCCCCCGAGAGCACCACCACCAGCAGCGAAATCAGGATGGCCTGCAGGTAATACTGGCGGTGCGCCGGCCACAGCTTGCCCAGCAATACCTGCTGGTCGCGGCTGACCACCACGGCCAGCGGATAGTGCGCCAACCGCCGCTGCACACCCACATGCTGGGCCGCATCCCCCGGACGCAGCGCATGGATGAGGCCATCGCCCTTGCCGGTGAGCAGGAAGGTGGCGTACTCCTGCCCGGCATAGTTGGAGCCGCCCGAGAGGATGCCGCCGGACAGTTCGGCCAGCTGCAGGCCGGCCGTGTTGATGATCTCGATGCGGCTGGCGCCATCGACGCTGACCTCTTCATAGGTCTTGAGGAAATAGCCCAGATCGAGAATGGCGGCGAAGAATCCCTGCAGCGTGCCCTTGCCATCCTGCAGCGGGATGAGCAGCGGTACCCGCCAGCTGTAGCCGTCGCGGTTCATGGGCGGCTTGATGATCATCGGGTTCTGTTCGCCGGTACTGGTGAGCGTACTCATGAAACCGGCATTGATGAGACGGCTCAGTTCCGGCTCGCTCTTCTGGCGTGCCGAGGAATAGACCAGCCGTCCGCGCGCATCGAACATGGCTACGCGCAGGTAGGCGGAATCACCGTTGAAGAGCGGATTGAAATACGCCGAGGACGATTGCTCGCCATTGAGCATGGACTGCCCGATGCGCGAATACAGCAGGGTCTTGCCCAGCACTTCATCCAGATTGGCCGAGACGATGGCGGCCACGTTGCGGCTATCGGCCACCGAGCCGGCGATGGCCAGCTGTTTTTCGTTCTCGATGCGGATCAGCGTGAAATACCACAGCAGCGACAATGCGCCCACGGCGAGCAGCACCATCCCCGCCGACACGCCCCTGCCCGCGAGCAGTCTGGTCAGCAGCCCTTGTGGCTCGAACGATAACGGCTTACGCAATCCCCACCCGCCTGATCATGGTGCCGAGACTGGCACCTTTGCTTGTCCCTTTTTGACTTGCTGAGGGTAGCGGGCATTTATTTCAAGTGAATGACAAACGCGCGAGCATTAACAGAAATTTAATGCTGGCAAGAGCACCGGGGGAGCACGCTTGCCATGCATCAGATTTGCCGCAAATGATTTATAGCGTTTCAGGCAACAGCGTAGGCGGCATGCGCCGGCATGGCCTGATCGCGTACATGGGGAATCTCCAGCTGGCGCAGCTTGCGGTACAGCGAGGCCCGGCACATGCCCAGTTGCCGCGAGGCGGCGGAGATGTTCCAGCGGCTGCCGTTCAAGGCTTCGATGACGCGGGTGCGTTCATCACGCCCTGGATCGGCGGCATTGGCCTGGCGGCTGCCCTCGGCTTCCATGCGCGATGCCGGACGGTGCAGCGGCAACACCTGGGCCAGCGTGACGGGCTGGAACTGCATCAGTTCTTCCGGCAGGTCACGCAGGGTGATGCGGCCGTCATTCATGACGGCGCAGCTGTAGCGGATCACCGCATGCAACTGGCGCAGGTTGCCCGGCCAGGGATAGGCCAGCAGGCGCTGCAGGGCGGCGGGATCGATCACGCTCTCGTCGGCCGCCTGGCCAAGCTCATCGGCAATCATCTGCATCACCAGCGCGCGCCGGTCGCTGCGTTCGCGCAGGGCTGGCAGACGCAGCACGCCGCCGGCGATGCGGTAATACAGGTCTTCCCGGAAGCGGCCTTCGGCGACCAGGGTCTTGAGGTCCTGGTGGGTGGCGCAGATCAGTTGCACATCCACTGGAACCGGACGCAATGCGCCCAGCGGAATCACCTCGCGTTCGGAGAGCACGCGCAACAGGCGCGTCTGCAGGGCAAAGGGCATGTCGCCGATTTCATCGAGGAAGAGCGTGCCGCCATCGGCTTGCTGGACCTTTCCCTTCATGCCGCCGGGGAGCGCACCCGAGAAGGCCCCCTTGGCGTAGCCGAACAATTCACTTTCGGCCAGGCTCTCGGGGATGGAGGCGCAGTTGATGGCGATCCAGCTGGCGCGGCGGCGCGCGCTGTAGTCATGCAGGGCGCGCGCGAGGTATTCCTTGCCGGTACCGGTCTCGCCCAAAATCAGGACGGGAATGCCGCGATCGATGAGGCGCTTGCCGCGCTCGACCAGGTCGCGCATGAGCTCGTCGCCGGCGGCGAGCTGGCCGATGTCGCGATAGCGCGGGGCGTGGCGCGGGCTAGCCGAAGGGGGGGCGGGGGTGAGGCAAAGGTCACTGTCAGGCAAGGGCTGCGCTACCGGGGTGGTCGGCATGATGGTCTCCTGTCTTGGACTGCTTTTTTTATCGAGCCGGCTTCCCTCGGGGCCGGTTCTTTATGCGCGGGAAGCCGCCTGTGGCGGGCCCGGAGACGTGTCGCAACGGCACGTCTGCGGCAAAGAATAGCCAGTCCGATCCATGACTTCCAATACAATGTACAGACAGAATCAATACCTTGAAGGTATCAAATGATCGAATTGAGACACCTCACCTATTTCCGCACCGTAGCAGAAACCCTGCATTTCGGACGCGCGGCGGCATTGCTGCATATCTCGCAACCGCCGCTGACACGGCAGATTGCGGCGCTGGAGAAGGAGTTGGGCGCGCAATTGTTCGACCGCAGCAAACGCGCCATCCAGCTGACGGCGGCGGGCAAATATTTTTATCGCGACACCACAGAAATTTTCAAGGCACTGGAGCGGGCCAAGCGCAATGTGGCCTCCTCCAGCACCGGGCAGAGTGGTGCGCTGAAGGTGGGGTTCATGATGTCCTCGGCCTACAACATCCTGCCGGCGGTGACGCGCCATTATTCGGCAGCCTATCCGGAGGTGGACATGCGCCTGAGCGAATATGTGCCCAACCTGCTGGCCACCGACATCGAGGATGAGAAGATCGACGTGGGCATCATGTATCGCCCCGAGGACTGCCGCCGGCTCGACAGCCACACCATCTATGCCGAACCCTTGCTGGCGGTGCTGCCGCGCGGTCACCGGCTGGCGCACAAGCCGGAGATCTCGGCCGCCGAGCTGGCCGAGGATGCCTTCATCAGCATTCCGCGCCCGATTGCGCCGGTGGTGTATGACCTGATCCGGCAGCATTGCCAGTTGCACGGTTTCCGTCCGCGTATCGTGCTGGAGACCAACCTGCAGCAGACCATCGTCAACCTGGTCGGCGAAGGTTTGGGCGTGGCGCTGGTGCCGACCTCGATGCAGGCCATGCACCTGGACACCACGGTCTTCAAGCCGCTCATCGGTGCGCCGACGGTGGAGGTGGCGGTGATCTGGAACCGGGAGAATACCAATCCCTGCATACGGACGTTTGCAGAGACGGCGGTGGAGGTGTGGGGGAGAATGCAAACCACGTCCTCCACAGCCTGAAGATAAAAAAAGCCCGGACGCTCTTGGACGCCCGGGCATCAAACCGCAGCAGGTCGGCTTCCACGCCCGCCTGGCCACGGTCAACAAACAAGGTTCAGCAAGCCACACTCATCCCACACAGCGCAGCGACAGCCCGCCATCGACGATCATGTCCAGCCCCGTGATGTAGCGCGCGCGGTCGGACGCCAGGAACAGCGACGCATGCGCGACGTCCCACGCATCCCCCATGAAATCCATCGGGCACTGCGCATTGCGCTTGGCGCGCATCTCCTCGATGTCACCCCCATAGGAAGCCTTGAGCGGCTCGCGGATCATGGGCGTATCCATCATGCCGGGCAGCACGCAATTGGCGCGGATGCCCATGGGCGCATACTGCGACGCCACGTTCTTGGTGAAGGCCAGGATCGCCGCCTTGGTCGCCGTATAGCCCAGGTAGGGAAAACCGATCCAGCGCAACGCCGCCATCGAGGAAATGTTGACGATGGCGCCCTTCCTCTGCTGTTCCATGATGGGCAGCACGTACTTGTGCGTCAGGAACAGGCTGGTCTGGTTCACGGCCACCAGCCTGTTCCAGCTTTCTTCACTGGTCTCCACCGGCCCGCCCACTTCAGCGATGCCGACGTTGTTGTGCAAGACGTCGATCCGCCCGAAATGCGCCATGGCCGCCTCTGCAATGGCCTTCACATCGGCACTGCGCGAGACGTCCGCCGCCAGCACTTCACACACGCCGCCTTCACGGCGGATGATCTCCTGGGTCTCCAATGCGGCTTCGATGCTGCGATCCACCGCCAGCACCCGGCCACCCTCGCGCGCATACAGCACGGCGGCAGCCTTGCCGTTGCCCCAGCCCTCGCCCACCGAACCGGCACCGGTGACGATGATGGCCTTGTCTTGCATGAGCTTGTCCATCGATGTCCTCTCAGATTTCCAGCACGCCGCCGGCAACGAAGCCGCCATCGACCGGAATGACGTGGCCGGTGATATAGGCTGATTCTTCGGCCGCCAGGTAGCACACCGCCGAAGCGATTTCATCGGTGGTGCCATAACGGCGCATCGGGACCAGGCGGTAATAGCTCTCGCGCGTCTGCTCCGAATGCATGGCCTGGGTCATGGGCGTATCGACAGGACCAGGTGCGACGCTGTTGACGGTGATGCCGTACTGCGCCAGCTCGATGGCCATCTGGCGCGTGAGCCCGATGACCGCCGCCTTCGAGGTGCCATAGGCCGTCCGGCCGGCACCGGCGCGGATGCCCGAGATGGATGAGATGTTGACGATGCGCCCCCACCCGTGCCTGACCATCAGACGCGCCGCGTGCTGGCCCGCCAAGAGCACGCCGGTCACGTTGACGTTCATGGTCTGCAGCCAGTTGTCGAGGGGATAGTCCAGGAAGGAATAAGTGCGCGCCACACCCGCATTGTTGACCAGCACGTCGCAGCGTCCGTAATCCTTCTCGATGTGGGCGAAGGCCTGGGCAATCGCCTCCGGACTGCCCAGATCCATCTGCAGAGCGGCAGCACGATGGCCGGCGGCCACCAGCGCATTGGCGGTCTTGGACGCCGCTTCCAGGTTGATGTCGGCCACCAGGACGGTGTGCCCCTTGGCGGCCAGCTGTGCGGAAATGCTGGCACCGATGCCCATGGCTCCGCCCGTCACGAGCGCCACGCGGGCGCCGCTATCATTGCGATTCATATTGTCTCCGTGGATATGGGCGGCCCCGGAAGAGGGAAAGGGGCCGCCGTTTTTAATTCGTCGTTCGCAGGTCAATCATGGAAGCTTCCCGATCGCTCGCAGGACTGTTGAGGGGATCAGAGGAAACCGATGGAAATCCAGGGCACGAAGGCCACCACCAGCAGCGCCACCACCAGCGCGGCCAGGTAGCCCCAGACCCGGTTGAAGACGCCATCCGGCGAGACCTTGCCGATGGCGCAGGCGGCATAGAAGCCGACCCCGAAAGGCGGTGCGAACAGGCCGATGCCCATGGCCAGGATCACCACCATCGCATAGTGCACGTCATGCACGCCCAGCGAACGCGCCACCGGGAACAGCAGCGGCCCGAACAGCACGATGGCGGGAATGCCTTCCAGCAGGCTGCCCAGCACGATGAAGATGACGATGGTGATCAGCAGGAATCCGGCACCGCCACCGGGCACGCCCTGCATCAGCGCCACCAGCTTGGCCGAGAAGCCCGATTGCGTGAGCGCCCAGGCCATCGCGGTGGCCATGCCGATGATGAGCAGGATGGCGCCCGACAAGGCCGCCGATTCGATCAGCATGGGATAGAGCCGCTTGAAGTTCAGGTGCTTCAGGAACAGGTGCATGATCAGCCCGACCACCACCGTATAGGCCACGCCGATGGTGGCCACTTCGGTCGCCGTAGCCACGCCTTCGATGACGGCCACGCGGATGAGCATGGGCAGCGCCAGCGCCGGAATGGCCGCGATCAGGGTCTTGACGATCAGCGAGACCGGCGCACGCTGCACATCCGGCATCGGCTCGCGACGCGCCCGCATCCAGCACACGACCGCAATGGCGATGGTGGCAATGGCCGCCGGCATCAGGCCGCCAATGAACAGCGCCGTGATCGACACGCTGCAAACCGCACCGATGGTGATGAGGACCAGGCTCGGCGGAATGGTTTCGGTCATGGCACCGGAGGAAGACAGCAAGGCCACCAGTTCTTCCGGCTTGGAACCGCGCTTCTTCATCTCGGGGAACAGCGCCGGGGCAATCGCTGCCATGTCGGCCGCCTTGGACCCGGAGATGCCGGAGACCAGGAACATCGCTCCCAGCAGCACGTATTGCAGGCCGCCGCGCACGTGGCCCAGCAGCGCAGCCATGAAGTCGATCAGGGTCTTGGCCAGGCCCGACATTTCCAGCAAGGAGCCCAGCAGCACGAACAGCGGCACCGACAGCAGGATCAGGCTGGACATGCCCTCATCCATGCGGCTGACCACGATCATCAGCGGTGCCGTGGTGGCCAGGGCCAGATAGGCCATGGTGGCCGTACCGAAAGCAAACGCGATGGGAATGCCGCCGGCCACGCACACGCCGATGAGCAGCACGAAGAACACGATCAGGTTGTAATTGCCCATGCCCAGCAGCATCGGCTTGGCCAGCCACAGCGCGCCCGCAATCACGGCCACCACGGCCAGGGCGGAGAGCAGCAGGCGCATCGTCGTCATGGCCGCCATGCGCGAGACCGCCGCCAGCAGCATCAGGATCGCGCCGACCGGCAGGGCTGCGGCGCGCAGGCCATCGGGAATTTCCAGCGCCGGCGTGGTGATCGGCATCTGCTCCACCGCATGGTCCACGGCCGGATGGATCACCATCAGCACGAAGATGCAGACCACCAGTGCCGCCACCGTTTCGAGCCAGATGCGGCCCTTTTCGGAACACATGTTGATGATGGCGGTGAGCCGCATGTGCTCGCCGCGGTTTAGCGCCAGCACGGCCCCCAGCATCGAGAGCCAGATGAAGAGGATCGAGGCCAGTTCATCCGACCACACCAGGGGGTCATGCAGCGCATAGCGGTAGATCACGCCGGTCAGCAGCACCACGGTTTCAGCCACCACCAGGGCGGCGGCCACGGCACCGACCACGTGCATCACCATGCGATTGAATGCGACCAGCGCGCGCGCAGCCGGGTTCATGTTGACCGGGGCGCGGTAAGTCATTGCAGCTTCCATCATCAAGCTCCAGCGAAATGGATTCAGGGCGGGAGCACTGCCCTCACGATGAGGGCAGTGCTCCGGCGCACGGGCTCATGCAGGCATGAGCCCCGGCAAACGAAGCGCTCAGGCCAGCTTGCCGGTGTACTTCTCCAGCAGGGCCCAGGGCTCGTCGCCGAACTTCTTCTTCCACTCGGCATAGAAGCCGGCGCTGCGCAGCTTGGCGCGGAAGGAATCGGCATCGGCATTGTTGAAGGCCAGGCCCTTGCCCTTCATTTCATCGACCAGCGAATCGTTGAGCTTGCGCACGTCGGCGCGCTGGTTCATGGCGGCTTCGTTGATGAGGCGGGCCATCACGTCCTGCAGGTCCTTGGGCAGGCGCTCGAAGGATTTCTTGTTGCCCAGGAACCAGAAGCCGTCCCACATGTGGTTGGTGATGGAGCAGTACTTCTGCACTTCGTAGAGCTTGGCGGTGGAGATGATGGCCATGGGGTTTTCCTGGCCTTCCACGATCTTGGTCTGCAGGGCCGAATAGACTTCGGCGAAGTTGATCGAGGTCGGAGCCGCATCGAAGGCCTTGAACATCGAGGTCCACAGCGGGCTGGGCGGCACGCGCAGCTTCATGCCCTTGAGGTCGTCGGCCGCCTTGATGGGCTTGGTGCTGTTGGTGATCTGGCGATAGCCGTTGTCCCAGATCTTTTCGAAGGCGAAGAGCGTGGACTTGGCTTCGATCTGCTTGCGCACGTGCGCGCCCAGTTCGCCATCCATGGCCGGCCAGACCTGGCTGTAATCCTTGAAGGCGAAGCCGATGCCGGAGATCTGCGCAGCCGGCACCAGCGTGCCCAGGATCAGCGGCGAGAGCGTGAAGAAATCAATCGCGCCCGCACGCACCTGCGAGAGCATGTCGGTATCGGTGCCCAGCTGGTTGTTGGGATAGAGCTGCAGTTCGATGCGGCCCTTGGATTGTTCCGCGATGGCTGCGGCCATTTCCTTGGCGCGCGCATTCATCGGGTGGGTGACCGGCAGATTGTTGGCGTACTTGAAGGTGAACTCGGCCGCATGCGCCGAGGTGGATACCAGGCCGGTAGCGGCGGCAGCCGACGCCACCGAAACCGTCTTCAGAAAATGGCGGCGCGTGATCTTGCCAGTGGATTGTTCCATCTGCTTGTCTCCTGTCTGTCTGTTTGTAATTTTGAAAATCGCTGAATCCGGCGCTACCAGGGGTGCTGGATCGGGCGTGCAGCTCCCTGTTCCGGGTGGTCAACACTGCCTGTGCCTCGACAGAGCAAATTGGATGCCAAGCCTCCGGTCTTCCCTTGTCGGCATGGCGCTCCCCCTCTCCCTCAACGGCACTGCGCCTGTATTCTCTGCGATAAGGGCGGGCCTGTACAAGCGCGCAATCATCGCCGCCGCCATTTATTTGCGCCCAGCGCGGCCTGCGACACCTGTCGCAGGAGTGTCGCCATACTGTCGCAGGCGTCGACACCTGTTCATGCTGCTCACCGGCAATAGTGCTGCCTGCCGGCTGCTGCAGCGCAATGATTTACGTTAACGTAAAGTACGTGCTATCTTCATGCGGTCGGCAGGCGCGGCCCTGTTCTGTTCGGTTTTTCCTGCATGCCGGGAATGACCGGGCCGCCTGCCGAACACATCAGCACGCATCAACATCAACAACAAAGCGAGACCCGGCGCGGCTTTGCGCCGGCACTCTCAGGAGACGGGCAAGATGCAGGCCGGCACCTGGCGCGATGCGCCATCACCGGCTGCGCGATGCCGAGGCAAGGGATGCGCGACACCGGCTGCATGCGGTGGTGCGAGCGGTCCCGCGCGTGGCACCGATTTTGCATATTGCCCCTGTGTGTAACGGAGCGACCCCGCTCCATTGACCCCGTTGACTACGGACACAAGGACAACCCCATGACTGTTTCTGCATCCTCACCCTGCATCACCGGCTGGAACCATTCGCAGTTCGGCAAGCTCGACGGCATCGATCCGGAAGTGCTGATCGGCCAGGTCGCCAAGGCCGCCATCGAACACGCCGGGCTGCAACCGGAAGACATCGACTCGGTGCACTTCGGCACCTTCAATGCCGGTTTCCTGTACCAGGACTTCCCGTCCTCGCTGGTGCTCAACACGCTGCCGCAGCTGCGCTTCAAACCCGCCACGCGCCTGGAGAATGCCTGCGCCACCGGTTCGGCGGCCATCCATTCGGGCCTGCAGGCGATCAAGGCGGGCGAATCGAAACATGTGCTGGTGATCGGCTTCGAGAAGATGACCGAGCTGGCCACCGCGCAAGTGGGCGAGGTGCTGCTCAAGGCCTGCTACGCCAAGGAAGAAGCGGGCATCCCGGGCGGCTTTGCCGGGGTCTTCGGCAAGATCGCGCAGAGCTACTTCGATCGCTTCGGCGACCAGTCCGATGCGCTGGCGATGATCGCGGCCAAGAATCACAAGAACGGCATGGCCAATCCTTATGCCCACATGCGCAAGGATTTCGGTTTCGATTTCTGCCGCACCGTCTCCGACAAGAATCCCTACGTGGCCGGTCCGCTCAAGCGCACCGACTGCTCGCTCATTTCCGATGGTGCAGCTGCCCTCGTCATCAGCGCGGCCGATGTGGCCAAGTCCATGCCGCGCGCGGTGCAGTTCCGTGCGGCGGTCCACGTCAATGATTTCCTGCCGCTGTCGCGCCGTGATCCGACCCGCTTCGAAGCGGCCGAGCTGGCCTGGAAGAAAGCGCTGGGCGCAGCCAGCCTGAGCCTCGATGATCTCTCGCTGGTGGAAACGCACGACTGCTTCACCGTGGCCGAACTGCTCGAATACGAAGCCATGGGCCTGGCCCCGCACGGCCAGGGCGCGCGCGTGATTGCCGAAGGCATCACCGCCAAGGATGGCAAGCTGCCGGTCAATCCCTCGGGCGGCTTGAAGTCCAAGGGCCATCCGGTCGGTGCCACCGGTGTCTCGATGCACGTGATGGCGGCCATGCAGGCGTCCCATGATGCGGGCGACATGCAGATCGCCAATGCGCGCTATGCCGGCGTGTTCAACATGGGCGGCGCGGCGGTGGCCAACTATGTGAGCATCCTGGAGCGTGTGAACTGACAATGCGGTAGCAGCACCGGCGCGCCGTCCTGTCGTTGAAGGCCGGTGCGCCGCATGAAGTGATGTACAAAAGAACAGAACAAGGCAGCACGCCAATTTCCATCAGAATTCCATCAGAAGAATCGGGACGAGTGAGACGATGTTAAGCAAAGTGATGAACCTGGGCCGCCTGCTCTCGGACGTGGCGCGCCGCTTTCCGGAGGAGCCGGGACTGATCCTGGCGCAAGGCGCAGCCGATGGCAGCGACCGCCTGATCCCCTGGCGCGAGATCAATGCCCGTGTCGATGCACTGGCCCACGCCCTCACCCGGCGCGGCGTCAAGAAGGGCGACAAGATGCTGGTCCACTCGCGCAACAACCAGCAGATCTTCGAGAGTGCCTGGGCCGCCTTCAAGATGGGCGTGGTCTGGGTGCCGACCAATTTCCGCATCACGCCGCCCGAGGCCGCCTATCTCGGCCAGTCCAGCGGCGCCTGCGTGATGCTGTACGACCGCGGTTTCGCGCCGTATGTCGATGCGGTGAAATCCGCCTCGCCCGCACTCGAACACGTGGTGGCCCTGGCCGACGCACGGCCGGGCGAACTCGATTACGAAACGCTGGTGGCCGATGGCAGCGGCGAAACCTTCCGCGAGGCCGAAGTCGATTACGACGATCCGCTGTGGTTCTTCTACACCTCCGGCACCACCGGCCATCCCAAGGCCGGCATGCTCTCGCACGGCCAGATGGCCTTCGTGGTGACCAATCACCTGGCCGACCTGTTGCCGGGCCTCACGCATCAATCGCGCTCGCTGGTAGTGGCACCGCTGTCGCACGGCGCAGGCGTGCATGCGGTGGTCAATACGGCGCGCGGTGCGGCCAGCATCCTGCTCTCTTCCGAACGGCTGGTGGTCGAGGAAGCCTGGCAGCTGGTGGAAAAATACAAGGTGGACAATCTCTTCACGGTGCCCACCATCGTCAAGATCCTGGTCGAGGATGAGTCCGTGGACCGCTACGATCACAGCTCGCTGAAACATGTCATCTATGCCGGCGCACCCATGTATCGCGCCGACCAGGTCCATGCATTGAAGAAGCTGGGCAAGGTGCTGGTGCAGTATTACGGCCTGGGCGAAGTGACCGGCAACATTACCTTCCTGCCGTCTTATTTGCACTTCGAGGATGATGCCCATCCGCAGGCGCGCGTGGGCAGCTGCGGCATGCCGCGTACCGGCATGCAGGTCGCCATCCTGAACGACGATGGACAAGAACTGGCCCCCTTCGAGACCGGTGAAATCTGCGTGCGCGGACCGGCCGTCTTCATGGGCTATCACAACAATCCGGAGGCCAATGCCAAGGCCTTCAAGCATGACTGGTTCCACACCGGCGACCTCGGGCATGTGGACAAGGATGGCTTCCTCTACATCACGGGGCGTTCCTCGGACATGTACATCTCGGGCGGCTCCAACGTTTATCCGCGCGAGATCGAGGAAGCCCTGCTGACGCACCCGGCCGTCTCCGAAGTGGCGGTGCTGGGCGTGCCCGATCCCAAGTGGGGCGAGAGCGGACTGGCGGTGATCGTCTGCAAGGCTGGGCAACAGGTCGATGGCGAGGCCTTGCTGGCGCATCTGGAAACCCGCATCGGCAAGTACAAATGGCCGCGCCGCTTCGTCTACTGGGACAGCATGCCCAAGTCGGGCTACGGCAAGATCGTCAAGAAACAGATCAAGGCGCTGCTGGAAGAGCAAGGCGACTACCGTCTATGAAACGCTCCAGCCAACCAGGCGAGACCACGGCCAGCGCCGGTTTCCTAGCGGTGCGCAAGTTCCTTCATGCAGGCCAGCCAAGCTATCCGCGCACGCTGGACCTGGAGGCCGACCCGGCCGAGGAACTTCGTATCACGCTGCAACCAGGCACACCGGTGGGCCCGGCCTTGCGGCGCGTGCTGGCACGCTACGGCCAGCGCGGCGGCGTGGGACGGCTGTGCGGCGGGACTGCGCGGCGGCTGCACTACCACCGCATCGAACAGACCGGCGACGCCAGCCGGCCTTATGACTACGGACCACCGCATGTATTGGAAGGCGTCATCAGCTTCGTGACCGGTGCCATCACCATCGGCCAGAACGCCGATGGAAAAGTATTACTGCATTGCCACTCAGGTTTCATCGATGGCGATGGCACGCTGCATGGCGGCCATCTGCTGCTCGACACGGTGGAGGTGGGCGACGATCCGCTCATCCTGCGCCTGTGCCTGTTCTCCCGCAGCGCCTTCGTCGTCAACAGCGATGAAGAGACGCACTTCAGTCTATTGCATCCGACACCCATGGAATGATGATGACGCTCCCCGCCCATGACAGCGACTCCCTTGACGACCACATCCACGTAGAACAGGGCCAGCTCGGCAAGCTGGTGATGGCCCGCCTCAAACCCAACCAGGACCTGACCGAAAGCGTGGAAGCGCTGTGCCGCCAGCACGGCATGGACAAGGCCATCGTGCGGGGTGCCATCGGCAGCCTCATCGATGCCCATCTGCAATACGCCACCCCGGCCGGGGTGGGTGCGATGGAGATCAACGGGCCGGGCGTGGAAATCCTCAACGTCTTCGGTGAAATCGGTTTTAGCGATGGGCCGGGCAGCACGCATCCGCTGCAGGGCGTGGTAGCCGATACCGAGGGCCGCATCTTTGCCGGACGCTTCGTGCGCGGCGCCAATCTCTCTTTCATCACCATCGAGATCACCTTGCAGGAATGGATTGCGGTCAGGCAATCCGAGGCCCTGCCGGCCTGAATCACTTTCCTTCCTCCCATGAAAAATGCCGCCCGGCGCATCACCGGGCGGCATTGTTCAATTCCTGAACTAACTATCGAATCACGCTTCGGTATGCAGCGTGGCTTCGGCTTCCTGTTCGATCTCGACTTCGGCGCGCGCGGCTTCTTCTTCGCTCAGCAGGCCGCCTTCCCACTTGGCCACCACGGCCGAAGCAATCGAGTTGCCCACCGCGTTGGTGGCTGAACGGCCCATGTCGAGGAAGGTATCGATGCCCAGGATCACCAAGAGGCCCGCTTCCGGGATGTTGAACTGGTGCAGGGTGGCGGCGATCACCACCAGCGAGGCGCGCGGCACGCCGGCGATGCCCTTGGAGGTCAGCATCAGCACCAGCATCATGGTGATCTGGGTGGAGATGGGCATGTGGATACCATAAGCCTGCGCGATGAAGAGCGTGGCGAAGGTACAGTAGATCATCGAACCGTCGAGGTTGAAGGAATACCCCATCGGCATGACGAAGCTGGAGATCTTGCGCTTGACGCCAAAGCGGTCCAGCGCGTCCAGCAGCTTCGGATAGGCCGCCTCCGAGCTGGCGGTGGCGAAGGCCAGCAGGAAGGCTTCCTTGATCAGCGCCAGCAGGTGGAAGATGCGCTTCTTCAGGAACACGAAGCCCACTGCGATCAGGATCACCCACAGCAGCACCAGCGAGAAGTAGAAGTCACGCATGAAGACCGCGAAGCTGACCAGGATCTCCAGGCCATTGACGGCCACCGTTGCAGCCATGGCGGCAAACACCGCCACGGGCGCAAACTTCATGACGTAGACGGTGATCTTGAGCATGGTGTGCGACAGGTCGTCGATGACGGCCAGCAGGTGCTTGCCGCGCTCGCCCAGCGCCGCCAGGGCGATGCCGAAGAACATGGAGAACACCACCACCTGCAGGATCTCGTTCTGCGCCATGGCTTCCACAATCGACTTGGGCACCAGGTGGTTGAAGAATTCCTTGACCGTGAACTTGCTGGTGGCCAGGCCCGCACCGGCAGCATCCGGCGAAGGCAATGCCACGCCAGCGCCTGGTTGCAGCAGGTTGGCCATGATCATGCCCAGCGCCAGCGACACCAGCGAAGCGATGAAGAACCAGGCCAGCGACTTGCCGAAGATGCGGCCCACCGACTTGGCGTCGCCCATGTGGGCGATGCCCACCACCAGGGTCGAGAACACCAGCGGTGCGATCACCATCTTGATGAGGCGCAGGAACAGGTCCGAGGCAATCGAGATATAGCCCGCCAGCTCCTTGGCCTCGCCCTTGTCGTAGTGATTGAAAATCAGGTAGCCGACCAGGATGCCCAGCAGCATGGCGGCAAAGATGTAGGCGGCTTGTGGAATGCGTTTCTTCATGTGTTCTCCTGCCCTCGCTCGGCACCGGCACGAGGCAGGTGAGAGGACGATGATGTAAGGCTTGCGGGCGGCGCCGGCCGGTGCGGTGACAGGGGCGCCATGCTTTTGGATGGTCAGGAAGCGTCAGTTTCTGATGAGAAACCCTGACCGTTTTTTCCCGTCGTCCGGAAAAAAGGACGAAGCTTATTGACTTATGCCCCCTGCCGTCAAGCCGCATCGAATAAATAGGGTCAAAATGCCCCGGAGGTGATCAAAAAGCCTACAAACGGCAACAAAAAAGCCCCGCAAAGCGGGGCTGGTGTTGTGTTGCAAGAAACTTCACGGTGCGCACGGCACCGTGAGTCCATCGCCAGCAAATCGTCAGCAAATCGTCAGGAAGGCGCTTGCAGGGCGGCGTCCAGCAGTTCGATCCAGTGCCGCACCGGGGTCTCGGTGCCCGACTGAAGATGCGTGACGCAACCGATGTTGCCGGTGACGATCATGTCCGGATCGGTGGCCTGCAGCTTGCTGATCTTGTTGTCGCGCAGGCGGTAGGACAGCTCCGGCTGCAGCACCGAATAGGTCCCGGCCGAACCGCAGCAGAGATGGCTGTCGGCACACAGTTGCACATCCACCCCGGCGGCCCGCAGGATGCCTTCGACCTTGCCACGGATTTTCTGGCCATGCTGCAGGGTGCAGGGCGGGTGATAGGCCACGCGCTTGCCGTTGAAATCCTTGAGCCTGTGCTGCAGCTGCTCTTCGAACTCGGGCAGGATCTCGCTGATGTCGCGCGTCATGTGGGAGATGCGGCGGGCCTTCTCGGCATAAACCGGATCATGCTGCAGCAGGTGGCCGTATTCCTTGACGGTGGCGCCGCAGCCGGAGGCATTCATGACGATGGTGTCGGCACGCACGCCGTCACGCCCTTCGATGTAGGGCCACCAGGCGTCGATGTTGCGGCGCATGTCGTCGAGGCCGCCGTCCTGGTCATTGAGGTGATAGCGGATGGCCCCGCAGCAGCCGGCCTTGGGCGGCGCGAACAATTGCACGCCGAGGGCATCGAGCACGCGGGCAGTAGAACTGTTGATGTTGGGAGCCATCGACGGCTGCACGCAACCTTCGAGCAGCAGCATCTGGCGCGCATGGGTGCGCGTGGGCCAGCTTCCCGCGTCCTGCGGCAACGGCACCTTGTTCTGCAGCAGCTTGGGCAAGAGCGGGCGCACCATCTGCCCCGCCTTCATGGCCGGACGGAAGATCCACTTGCGCGGCACCAGCTCCTTCAAAGCGGTGCGCAAGACGCGCTGGCCGAAGGGACGCTGCACCTGCTCTTCCACCACCTTGCGGCCGATGTCGACCAGGCGCCCGTACTGCACGCCGGACGGACAAGTGGATTCGCAGTTGCGGCAAGTCAGGCAGCGGTCCAGGTGCGATTGCGTGGCGGCGGTGGCAGGCTTGCCTTCGAGCACCTGCTTGATGAGATAGATGCGGCCGCGCGGGCCATCCAGTTCATCGCCCAGCAGTTGATAGGTGGGACAAGTGGCGGTACAGAAACCGCAATGCACGCAGGAACGCAGGATGCTGTCGGCTTCCTCGCCGGCCTGGGTGTTGCGGATGAAATCAGCCAAGTTGGTCTGCATGATGATCGCTTGGAAAAGAGGCGCTTACAGGCTGGCGTACAGGCGGCCGGGATTGAAGATGCCCTGCGGGTCGAATTGCTGCTTGAGACGGCGATGGACCGTTTCCACGGCCGGCTGCAAGGGGTGGAAGACACCAATGGCCTTGTCGCCGCCACGATGCAGGCTGGCGTGTCCGCCGACGGCGAGTGCCGCGGCACGGATGGCCACGGCATCCACATTTCCCTCAGGCCGCAGCCAGCGCTGTGCCCCGCCCCACTCGATGAGCTGGCGGCCGGGCAGGTCGATGGGCGGGGCCACCGGGGGCAGCGACAGGCGCCACAGCGGGGCTTGCGGATCGGCAAAGAAGGGGTGGGTCTGCTCGCGCAGGTCCATCCAGTAATCTTCCGGATTGCTTAATTCGGTGCCACCCATCTTTTTGATTGCTGAATCCACGGCCGCCTGGGCACCCGCCAAACGGATCGTGAGCACATTGTTGACCCAGGCGCTGGCCACCAGCGGCAGGGGTTGTCCTGCGCTCTGGTTGAGCAGGCGCAGCGCGCCTTCCTGGTTGATCTCGAAGACGCGGGTGCTGCTGGCGATGGGGCGCGGCAAGACCTTCAGCGAGACCTGCAGGATCAGTCCCAGCGTGCCCAGCGAACCGGCCAAGAGGCGCGAGATGTCATAGCCGGCGACGTTCTTCATGACCTGTCCGCCGAAGTGCAGTTGCTCGCCCTGGGCATCCATCAACACCGCACCCAGCACGAAGTCGCGCACGGCACCGGCACTGGCGCGCGAGGGACCGGAGAGGCCGGCCGCGACCATGCCGCCGACGGTGGCGGCACCGCCGAAACGCGGCGGCTCCCAGGCCAGCATCTGGTTGTGTTGGGCCAGTGCCGCATCGATCTCGGCCAGGGGCGTGCCGCAGCGGGCGGTGATGACCAGCTCGGTCGGTTCGTAGTCGATGATGCCGCTGTAGGGGCGCGTATCGAGCAGGTCACCGCAGGGGTCCTGGCCGTACCAGTCCTTGGTGCCGCCGCCACGGATCTGCAGGGCGCGGCCGGAGAGGATGCGTTCGCGGAAGGAGGCCAGCACGGCGTCCATGTCTTGTTGTGCTTGCATGGTCAGAATCTCGGCAGATCGGGGAAGCGCAGCTGGCCGCGCTGCACGTGCATCTTGCCGTACTCGGCACAGCGATGCAGGGTGGGAATGGCTTTATCGGGATTGAGCAGGAAGGCCGGATCGAAGGCGCGCTTCAACTTGAAGAAGGCCTCGCGCTCGGCGGGTGAAAACTGCACGCACATGGAGTTGATCTTCTCGATGCCCACGCCGTGTTCACCGGTGATGGTGCCGCCCACTTCCACGCACAGCTCCAGGATCTCGGCACCGAACAGTTCGGCGCGGTGGAATTCGTCGGCGATGTTGGCATCGAAGAGGATCAGCGGATGCAGGTTGCCATCGCCCGCATGGAAGACGTTGGCGCAGCGCAGACCGTATTTCTTTTCCATCTCGGCGATGCCAAGCAGCACTTGCGCCAGCTTCTTGCGCGGGATGGTGCCGTCCATGCAGTAATAGTCGGGCGAGATGCGGCCGGCCGCCGGGAAGGCGTTCTTGCGGCCGGACCAGAAACGCAGGCGCTCGGCTTCCGACTGCGAGCAGGCAATGGCCGTCGCGCCGCTGGCGTTGAGCACGTCGGTCATGCGGCCGATTTCTTCTTCCACCTCTTCCACGGTGCCATCGGATTCGCATAGCAGGATGGCTTCGGCATCGATGTCATAGCCGGCTTTGACGAAGGGCTCGACCATGCGCGAGCTGGTCTTGTCCATCATCTCCAGCCCGGCCGGGATGATGCCGGCAGCGATCACGTTGGCCACCGCATTGCCGCCTTTGACCACATCGTCGAAGGAGGCCATGATCACGCGCGCGGCCTGCGGCTTGGGCACCAGCTTGACGGTCACTTCGGTGACCACGCCCAGCATGCCTTCGGAACCGATGAAGACGGCCAGCAGGTCCAGGCCCGGCGCATCCAATGCACCGCTGCCCAGTTCCACCACCTCGCCTTCGATGGTGACCATGCGTACGCGCAGTACGTTGTGCACCGTCAGGCCGTATTTCAGGCAATGCACGCCGCCCGAATTCTCGGCCACGTTGCCGCCGATGGAACAGGCGATCTGCGAGGACGGGTCCGGCGCGTAATACAGGCCGTGCGGGGCCGCCGCTTCGGAGATGGCCAGGTTGCGCACGCCGGGCTGGACCACGGCGGTGCGCGAATACTTGTCCATCTTGAGGATCTGGTTGAACTTGGCGGTGGAGACCACCACGCCATCGGCGATGGGCATGGCCCCGCCCGACAGGCCCGTGCCGGCACCGCGCGGCACGATCTGCACCTGCAGCGCGTGGCAGGCCTTCATGATGGCGATGACCTGCGCCTCGTTCTCGGGCAGCACCACCACCATGGGCAACTGGCGGTAGGCGGCCAGGCCGTCGCATTCGTAGGGGCGGGTGTCTTCCTCGTCGAACAGCACGCAGTGCGCGGGGACGACCCTGCGCAGGGCATCGACGACTTCGCGCTGGCGGGCCGGCGCGAAGGACGGTTGGGCGGGAGCATTCATGCTGGACCTCGGCGGTAAGCTAGGCAGGCGTGCGGCGCTGGATGTCCCTCTTCTTGCATCCGGTGCTGCGGCTCACGCTGTCTCGTTTGTTGTCAGCCCGCGTGGGGCGGGCTTTTTCAGTCCGACAAGTGTAACGAATTTTGCCGCCCTGCACGGTGCCGTATTGCCTGGCGGCCCACTGAAAAGAATTTCCGGCCGCCGTGAATTATTTTCAGGGCGGCCGGACGGGATGGGCGATACAAAGCCGGGTCAGATGTTGCGGAAGGCGTTCTGCATCCAGCTGATGAAGGTATCGACCTCGGGCCGCTCGCGCACGGCGCGCTCGTAGACCACGTAATACGCATGCGGCGGAGTGCGCAGGCGCACGTCGAACAATTCCACGATCTCGCCCCGGGCCAGCAGTTCTTCGGCAAAGTGCTGGCGCGTGAGACCAATGCCGTAGCCGTGGCGCACCGCTTCCAGCAGCAGGCCGAGGTCGTCCACGCGCAGGCCGGACGAAGGCTCCACCCAATCCTTCAGGCCGGCTGCCTCGAACCAGGGCTGCCAGGGCTCCAGCGCCGAACGCAGCAGGGTTGCGTGCTGCAGGTCGGTGGGCGACTTCATCGGCGGCAGGGTCTTCAGGTAGCCGGGGCTGGCCACGGCGAAGGCCGGTTCCTCGAACAGCTTCTCGGTGATGATGTTGGGATAGTTGCCGGCACCGAAACGGATCTCGACATCGCTCTCCGAGAGCGACAGGTCATACAGCGGTACCGAGAGATACAGTTCGACCACGATCTCCGGATGGCGCTGGGTGAAGTCGGCGATGCGCGGCATGAGCAGGTGGCGCGCGAAGGTCGGCGGCAGCATCACCTTGATCTTGGGCTGCACGGCCGCATTGCGGTGGGGCATCGGGAAATCGGTCAGCGTGCGCAAGGCGCTGCGCACCACATCCAGGTAGCGGCGGCCGAATTCGGACAGGCCGATGGAGCGCCCGTCGCGATAGAACAGGCGCTCGCCCACGAACTCTTCCAGCAGGCGGATCCGGTGCGACAGCGCCGAGGGGGTGATGCACAGTTCCTCGGCGGCAATCGCAAACGAGTTGTGACGGGCTGCCGCCTCGAAGGCGGACAGGGCATGGACGGGGGGAAGGCGGGTGGCCATGGATGGTGGATTCCTGCTGCGGTTCAAGCAAAACTGATGAAAACTAACAATGCATTGCCGAAGAACTAAAAGGCCAGGTGCATAAAACTAAGTTTTTCTCCCCTGGCCTGGGTGATACATCGACCTCACTGCTCCCAGCGCAGGATCTTGCCGGGGTTCATGATGTTCTTCGGATCGAGGGCATGCTTGATGGCGCGCATGACGGCAATGGCGCCATCGCCGTGTTCCTGGATCAGGAAGTCCATCTTGTGCAGGCCCACGCCGTGTTCACCGGTGCAGGTGCCATCCATGCCGAGGGCACGCGCCACCATGCGGGCGTTGACGCCTTCGGCGCGGGCGATGTCGGCCGGATCGTTGGGGTCCACCATCATCTGCACGTGGAAATTGCCATCGCCGACGTGGCCGATGATGGCGTGAATGAGCCCCTGCTCTTCGCAATCGGCCTTGGTGGCCAGCACGCATTCGGCCAGGCGCGAGATCGGCACGCAGCAGTCGGTGGAAATTGCACGGGCACCGGGGCGCAGTTGCAGCAGCGCGAAGTAGGCGTTGTGACGGGCGGTCCAGAGACGGGTGCGGTCTTCGGGGCGGGTGGCCCATTCAAAACCGAGCGCATGGAATTCCTTGGCGATGTCCTGTACCAGTTCGGCTTGTTCCTTGACGCCGTTCTCGCTGCCATGGAATTCGAACAGCAGCAGCGGATTGACCGGCAGGTTCAGCTTGTCGTGGGCATTGATGGCGCGCACGCCGTTTTCATCGAGCAGTTCCACACGCGCCAGCGGCACGCCCATCTGGATGGTCTGGATGACGGTGTTGACCGCATCGGCCACGCTGGGGAAGGAGCAGATCGCGGCCGAAATGGCTTCCGGCTGCGGATACAGGCGCACGGTCACTTCGGTGATGATGCCCAGGGTGCCTTCGCTGCCCACGTAGACACGGGTCAGGTCGTAGCCGGCCGAGGATTTCTTGGCGCGGGTGCCGGTCTTGATGATCTCGCCCTGGGCCGTGACCACGGTCAGGGTCAGCGTGTTTTCCTTCATCGTGCCGTAGCGCACGGCATTGGTGCCCGACGCACGGGTCGAGGCCATGCCGCCCAGCGAGGCATCAGCACCCGGATCGATGGGGAAGAACAGGCCCGTGTCCTTGATCTCCTGGTTCAGCTGCTTGCGGGTGACGCCGGCCTGGACGGTGGCGGTCAGGTCTTCGGCGTTGACGGCCAGGACCTGGTTCATCTGCGACAGGTCCACCGTGACGCCGCCCTGCAGGGCCAGCACGTGGCCTTCCAGCGAGGTGCCGGCGCCGTAGGGGATGATGGGGGTGTCGTACTGGCTGCAGAGCTTGACGAAGGCGGCGACTTCCTCGGTGCTGTGGGCGAAGACCACGGCGTCGGGCAGCATGGGATCGTAGGAGGATTCGTCGCGGCCGTGGTGCTCGCGCATGGCCAGGGTGGTGGAACAGCGCTCGCCGAAGAGGGCCTTGAGCTCGTCGAGCAGGGCCTGGGGCACGGGGCGTTTCAGTTTCCGGGCGTCAACTAGGTGGTTCATGCAATGTCTCTCAGGGGTCTGGTGTCTCGGTGTTCTTGTGGTCTTGTGCGGGGAAGATGCAGGGTCATGAAGCGGCGTCCCGGCCTGCTCCAGTGGACTGACCACTGATCCAATCAATGAATTTTACTCTCTTGCCGACTTTAGTTTGCGCAAATGTCCCCCTCCATGCTGCCCGATCGGCCAAATCAAGTGAATTGTTTACGCGTTTTTTCCAGCTGGCGCGCGACTGCTCGCAGCGCATGGGAAGCGCTTGCCTTGGGCCGGGCTTGCGCTTAAGCTGCCCGGCGGATCAACTAGGAGCAATGATGGGCAACCGACTTTCGAAAATCGCCACCCGCACGGGCGATGATGGCAGCACCGGCCTGGGCGACGGCAGCCGCGTGGGCAAGGACAGCCTGCGCATCCAGGCGCTGGGCGATGTGGATGAGCTCAATTCGCAGCTGGGCCTGCTGTTGTGCGAGAACCTGCCGGCCGCGCAGCGGGAAGAGCTGGTGTCGATCCAGCATGACCTCTTCGACCTCGGCGGCGAGCTGTGCATCCCGGGCTATACGGTGCTGGCCGACGCGCACCTGGCGCGGCTGGACGCCCTGCTGGAAAAGTACAACGCCACCCTGCCCCCGCTGAAGGAATTCATCCTGCCCGGCGGCTCGCGCATGGCCGCGCTGGCACACGTGTGCCGCACCGTGTGCCGCCGCGCCGAGCGCAGCGTGGTGATGCTGGAGAAGGCCGAGGCTGGCGTCAATGCCCCGGCGCGGCAGTACCTCAATCGCCTCTCCGACCTGTGCTTCGTGCTGGCGCGCGTGCTCAACCGGGAGGCGGGTGGACAGGATGTGCTGTGGGAGAAGGGGCGGGAGCGCTGATCGGTGTTCCTCCGCACGAGAAATGCGAAACGCCCCGCAGGAAACCGGCGGGGCGTTTTCAGTTTGGGTGACCCAATGACTTAGTGTTGCGTGACGATTTATTTAGTTTCCTTCCAGCAAAAACTAAGTCCCGCAACCGCACATCCTCAGCCGTTGTTGACCACCAGCTTGGGTTCATCCTTGCCAAAGCGCTGGGTGATGGACTGCGCGATGCCCTCGGCATCCAGCCCGCACTGCGCCAGCAGTTGCGCAGCGTCGCCATGATCGATGAACCGGTCCGGCAGGCCCAGGTGCAGTACCGGCTTGTTGATGCCGGCGGCGGCCAAGGCCTCGGAGACGGCAGCACCGGCACCGCCCATGATGCAGCCCTCTTCCACCGTCACCAGCGCATCGTGCGAGGCGGCCAGCTGCTTGACCAGTTCCACGTCCAGCGGCTTGATGAAGCGCATGTTGGCCACCGTGGCGTTGAGCTTGTCGCCCGCGCCCAGGGCCGGTGCCAGCAGGCTGCCGAAGGCCAGGATGGCGACATCCTTGCCCTGGCGGCGGATTTCACCCTTGCCCAGCGGCAGGGTCTCAAGCGTCTTCTCCACCGTCGCACCGATGCCGGCACCGCGCGGATAGCGCACCGAGGCCGGGCCCGGATACTGATAGGCGGTCGAGAGCATCTTGCGGCACTCATCTTCATCGGAAGCCGCCATCACCACCATGTTGGGGATACAGCGCAGGAAGGCCAGGTCGTAATTGCCCGCGTGGGTCGCGCCATCGGCGCCGACCAGGCCGGCACGGTCCAGGGCGAAGGTCACATCCAGGTTCTGCAGGGCCACGTCGTGGATCAGTTGGTCGTAGGCGCGCTGCAGGAAGGTCGAGTAGATCGCCACCACCGGCTTCATTCCCTCGCAGGCCATGCCGGCGGCGAAGGTGACGGCGTGCTGTTCGGCGATGCCGACGTCGTAGTAACGGTTCGGGAATTTCTTTTCAAAGCCCACCATGCCCGAGCCTTCGCGCATGGCCGGGGTGATGCCCACCAGCTTCTCGTCGGCGGCGGCCATGTCGCACAGCCAGTCGCCGAAGACCTGGGTATAGGTCAGCTTGCCGCCCGCACTGGGCTTGATGCCTTCGCTGGGGTTGAACTTGCCGGGGCCGTGATAGAGCACCGGATCGGCCTCGGCCAGCTTGTAGCCTTGTCCCTTCCTGGTGACCACATGCAGGAATTGCGGTCCCTTCAGGTGCTTCAGGTTCTGCAGCGTGGGGATCAGCGAGTCGAGGTCATGGCCATCGATGGGGCCGATGTAGTTGAAGCCGAATTCCTCGAACATGGTGGCCGGGACCACCATGCCCTTGGCATGTTCTTCCAGGCGCTTGGCCAATTCCAGCACCGGGCCGGGCAGCACGGACTTGCCCACGTCGCGTGCCTTGGCGTAGAACTTGCCCGACATCAGGCGCGCCAGGTAGCGGTTGAGCGCACCCACCGGCGGCGAAATCGACATGTCATTGTCGTTGAGGATCACCAGCAGGTTGATGTCCTCATGCACGCCTGCGTTGTTGAGCGCTTCGAAGGCCATGCCTGCGGTCATCGCGCCGTCGCCGATGACGGCGATGGCGTGGCGGTCCGAACCCTGCGTCTTGGCCGCCAGCGCCATGCCCAGCGCAGCCGAGATCGAGGTCGAGGAGTGGGCGGTGCCGAAGGTGTCGTATTCGCTTTCGATGCGGCGCGGGAAGCCCGAGATGCCCTCCTGCTGGCGCAGCGTGCCCATGCGCTCGCGGCGGCCGGTGAGGATCTTGTGCGGGTAGGTCTGGTGGCCCACATCCCAGACGATGCGGTCCTGCGGCGTATTGAAGACGTAATGCAGCGCGATGGTCAGCTCCACCGTGCCCAGGTTGGAGGACAGGTGACCGCCGGTCTTGGAGACCGAGTCCAGCAGGAAACCGCGCAGCTCTTCGGCCAGCGGCTTCAATTGATGGCGGGACAGGCGGCGCAGGTCGGCCGGGTCATTGATGGTATTGAGGAGCATCTGTTCTTACCGTGTTGGGGTCTGAAGCCCGCGCCTGGCACATGCCGCGCGGTCCGTCTTCATGCCGGGTTACGTCGCTTAAGTCTTTCTCTGCACGATCAGGTCGGCCAGCTCGCGCAGGCGGCGCGCCTTCTCGCCGAAGGGTGCCAGCGCCGCATGGGCGTTGCCGCGCAGCTTCTCGGCCAGCGCCTGCGATTCGGCCAGGCCCAGGATCGAGACATAGGTCGGCTTGTTGTCCGCCGCATCCTTGCCCGCCGTCTTGCCCAGCGTGGCCGAGTCGGCCGTGGCATCGAGGATGTCGTCCACCACCTGGAAGGCCAGGCCGATGGCGCGTGCGTAGTCGTCCAGCGCTGCACTCTCGTCGGCGGCGAGCGCCTTGCCGCCCAGCGCGCCCAGCAGCACCGCTGCGCGCAGCAGGGCACCGGTTTTCAGGCGATGCATCTGTTCCAGCTCGGCCAGCGACAGGGTCATGCCCACGCTGGCCAGGTCGATGGCCTGGCCGCCGCACATGCCCACTGAACCGGCGGCCTGGGCCAGCAGGTTCACCATGCGCAACTGGCGCGCCGTCACGCCGGCATCGCTCTTGCCAAGCTCCGCCTCCAGCGGGGCCGACAAGGTATCGAAGGCCTGCGCCTGCAACGCATCGCCGACCAGCAGCGCAGTCGCTTCATCGTACTGTACGTGCACCGTGGGCTTGCCACGGCGCAGGGCATCGTCATCCATGCAGGGCATGTCGTCATGCACCAGCGAATACACGTGGATCATCTCCACGGCCGCCGCCGCCCGGTCCAGCAGCGCGCGCGGGGTATCGAAGATGTCTCCGGCGGCATAGACCAGCAGCGGACGCACGCGCTTGCCGCCGTCCATGGCGGTATAGCGCATGGCTTCGTGCAGGCGCGCTGGCACCACCGAGGTCGCCGGCAGGAAACGGTCCAGCACGTCTTCCATGCCGCCCTGCACCTGGCGCATCCAGTCGGCAAACGTCAGCGGGGCCTGCGCGCTGGCGGCCGGCATCTGTGCATTCATCAGTCGTCCCCGCCAGCAGCGTCGGCCGCATTGAACGGCTTGAGCATGTCGCCTTCGAGCAGCTTGACCTGGCTGTCCACCTTGTCGAGCTGGCCGGCGCAGAACTTCACCAGTTCGGAGCCGCGCTTGTAGGCGGCCACCGAGGCTTCCAGCGGCAGTTCGCCGGCTTCCATGCGGGCCACGAGCTGTTCCAGTTCGGCCATCGCCTCCTCGAAGGAGGCAGGCAAGGCAGCAGCGGAAGGTCCGGCGGCAGAGGTTCTAGGCATATCGACCCATTCAAAATTCCAACCCGGTATTTTAGAACAAACCGGCGCTGCCCAAGTCAATCAAGGGCGTGGAAATGTCAGCGGATTTCGAGCTGAGCTTGTAAATTCGGCCAATTTACTGGCATTTTGGCCACAAAACCCGGCCCCTTATGGGGGTTTTGTGGCATAATCCTCGGTTCTGTCCAAAATTTCCTCTTCATATTATTTGAACATAGGTTTTTGCGGATTTTCTTCCTTAGGTTGGTGCAAATTAATTTGGGGGCGGAAATGTCCGATCTTGCTACTTTTGCCAAATTGGCGCGTTCAAACGCGCAACTTCCAGTCCACGTCTACTTTGACGAACCGCTCCATCAGCGGGAACTGAAACAACTCTTCCAGCAGGGACCTCGTTACGTCGGCCACGAGCTGATGGTGCCCGAAGCTGGCGACTACTCCACGCTGCCCTGGGAAAACGAAGGCCGCATGCTGGTGCGCAATGCGCAAGGGGTTGAACTGCTGTCCAATGTATGTCGTCACCGCCAGGCCAAGATGCTCGATGGCCGTGGCCATGCCACCAACATCGTCTGTCCTCTGCATCGCTGGACCTATGATCTGAAGGGCGAACTGATCGGCGCGCCGCATTTCGGCGAGACGCCGTGCATGAACCTGTCCAAGACCCCGCTGCAGAGCTGGAATGGACTGCTGTTCGAGAACAACGGCGTCAACATCGCCGACAAGCTGAAGAACCTGGGCGTGACGCGCGACCTGGATTTCTCCGGCTACCTGTACGACCACACTGAAGTACACGAGTGCGACTACAACTGGAAGACCTTCATCGAGGTCTACCTGGAGGATTACCACGTCGAGCCCTTCCATCCGGGCTTGGGCAACTTCGTGAGCTGCTCCGACCTGAAGTGGGAATTCGGCCGCGACTACAGCGTCCAGACCGTGGGCGTGAACCACGGCCTGATCAAGTCCGGCTCGCCGACCTATGCCAAGTGGCAGGAAAAGCTGCTGCAATTCTCCAACGGCAAACCGCCCAAGTACGGCGCCATCTGGCTCACGCTCTACCCCAACATCATGGTGGAGTGGTATCCGCATGTGCTGGTGGTGTCCACGCTCTGGCCGACCGGTCCGCAGAAGACCACCAACGTGGTGGAGTTCTACTATCCGGAAGAGATCGCCCTGTTCGAGCGCGAGCTGGTGGAAGCCGAACGCGCGGCCTACATGGAGACCTGCGTCGAGGATGACGAGATCGCCCTGCGCATGGATGCCGGCCGTCGTATACTGATGGATCGCGGCACCAGCGAAGTCGGTCCCTACCAGTCGCCCATGGAAGACGGCATGCAGCACTTCCACGAGTGGTATCGCCAGCAGCTGGACGTGCCGCAAGGAACCAGCACACCATAACCAGGCCAACAGGCCGCGCAGGGGGAAAGCAGATGCAGGCAATGCGGCAAGCTCACGACGGACGTAGTCTGCGCCGTCATTGTCGCCCGCCCTCCCGCATCCGCCTCTCCCGCTCCCGCTGCACGACGGCAGCCCCGGTTCACGCCGGGGCTGCCGTTTTCTTTGGTGCTCGCCATACGTGCGCCTTGCCCATTTTCCCCTCCCACTACTGAACCGTCGCCATGCAATCGCTCTGGATGCTCGTCGCCTCATTCCTCTTTGCCGTCATGGGCGTGTGCGTCAAGCTCGCCAGCCAGTACTACACGACCTCCGAGATCGTGCTCTGCCGTGGCGTGATCGGCGTGCTCTTCATCCTCTGCCTGATCCGCCTGCGCGGGGGCACGCTGCGCACGCCTTTCCCGCGTGACCACCTCATCCGTGGCGGCGTGGGCGTGGTCTCGCTGTGGATGTGGTTCTATTCCTTCAGCCTGCTGCCCATTGCCACGGCCACCACGCTGAACTACATGTCCTCGATCTGGATTGCGGTGATGCTGTTCGTGGCCGGCTGGTGGCAGGGCCACAAGAAATTCGAATGGGGCCTGGCCGGCACGGTGGCGCTGAGCTTCCTCGGGGTGGCACTGCTGATGCGCCCATCGCTCAATGCCGAGCAGTTGCTGGGTGGCGCCATCTCGCTGGCCTCGGGCGTGCTCTCGGCGCTGGTCTACCTGCAGGTGCGCAAGCTGGGCCTGTTGGGGGAACCGGAGTACCGCGTGGTGTTCTACTTTTCTGCCACGGGCGTGTTGGCCGGCCTGGTCGGCAGCGTGGTAACGGGACGCGTGCCGCTGTGGCACAGCCATTCCTGGATCGGTGCGCTGCTGGTGCTCATGATAGGCTTGACGGCCACCACGGCGCAGATCGCCATGACGCGCGCCTACCGGCTCGGCAATACCCTGGTGACGGCCAACCTGCAATACACGGGCATCGTCTTTTCCAGCCTCTTCGGCGTGCTGATCTGGGATGATGCGCCGGGCTGGATTGGCTGGCTGGGCATGGCGATCATCCTGGCCAGCGGCATGCTGGCGACGTATCGCAACCAGCGCAAGAGCCAGGCCGTGGCCAAGAACGTACCCAAGGTGGACCCGATCGCCACCGAAGTCTGAATCCAGGAATCAATGAATCCCTGAATCCTGCCCGCTTGCAGGGCCTATGAACAAAAGGAGAGCCGCATGACCTACCAGATCCTCATCAGCGCCAGCGAACTGAAATCGCGCGCGCAGTATCTGAACATTGTGGTCGTGGACTGCCGTCACGACCTGACCAACCCCGCCTACGGCCGTGATGCCTATGCCGCCGGCCATCTGCCGCAGGCCCGCTTCGCCCACCTGGATGAGCTGCTCTCCGGTCCCAAGACCGATGCCGCCGGCCGCTTCCATGGCCGCCATCCGCTACCGGACCGCCAGCAATTCGTGCAGGCCATGCGCGAGCTGGGCATCAACAATGACACGCAAGTGGTCGCGTATGACGCCCACGGCGGCATGTATGCCGCGCGCCTGTGGTGGCTGCTGCGCTGGATCGGCCACAGCGACGTGGCCGTGCTCGATGGCGGCATGGCAGCCTGGCAGGCGCTGGGTGAAACGCTGACCAGCGAGACGCCGGCACCGGCTGCGCCGGGCAACATCCAGGATCTGTCCTCGCTGGTGAAGACTGTGGATGCGCAAGCGCTGCTGGACAATCTCAAGAGCCAAACCCTGCAAGTGGTCGATGCACGCGCACCGGATCGCTTCCGTGGCGAGAACGAAACCATCGATGCAGTGGGCGGGCACATTCCGGGCGCGAAGAACCGCTTTTTCAAGGACAACCTGCAGGCCGATGGCCACTTCAAGAGTGCCACGCAGCTGCGCGAGGAATGGCTCTCGGTGGTGGGCGATCCGCAGGCTGCGGTCATGCAGTGCGGCTCGGGCGTGACCGCCTGCCACAACCTGCTGGCACTGGAAGTGGCGGGCTTGCCGGGCGCCCATCTGTATCCGGGTTCCTGGAGCGAATGGAGTTCCGATCCGCAGCGTCCGGTAGCCACCGGCAACTGATCCTTGCAGGGAGGCATGCCGCACCCTATGGCAGGTCGGGTGCCTCGATTCCTGTCATTCCCGTGATCCCCGCCTCCTGCAGGCGGGCGGCGAAAGCCGCCACGAACTGCTGCACCATGGCCGGCGCATCGCGTCGGCGCAGCAGGGCCACTTCCGAATGAAAATCGGCATCCTTGAGCGCGGGAAAACTGACGCCCGCCGAGAGTGAAATACTGGCCATGCTCTGCGGTACGACAGCGATGCCGAAGCCCGCATTGACCAGGCTCAGCAAGGAATTCTTGCGCGAGGTGGCACGCGCCACGCGCGGATAGAAACCGTGCGCAATACAGCGCTCGGCCACCAGATAACTCAAGCCGCCGCGATCGCGATGGGGCACCGTCACGAAGAATTCATCCCGCAATTCCGCAATCTCCACTTCGCTGCGGCCGGCCAGTCTGTGCGTGGCAGGTACTGCCGCTACCAGACGCTCGCGGTAGAGCACGGTACTTTCCAGATTCGGATGCGCGCGCAGGATGGGCAAACGCGCCAGGCCGATATCGGCACTGCCTTCGACGATCTCGCGGGCCTGATGCTCGGAGGGCGCCTGCGAGATTTCCAGCGAGATGCCGGAAAAATCCTTCAACGCAGCATTGAGGGTCGGACCCAGCGGTGCCGACAGCGGCACCGAGCTGGAATGCAGCAGGCGCAAGGCCCCGTGTTCGCCCTTGCCGATGGTGCGTGCCTGCGCTACGGCGCGGTCCAGGTCGAGCAGGATGCGGCGGCTGCGCTCATAGAAATCCTGGCCCGCCTGGGTCAGCTCGAAGGCCTTGGCCTCGCGCTTGATGAGCACCACATCGAGATCTGCTTCCAGTTCCTTGATCTGGCGGCTCAGCGCTGATTGCGCGATGAAGAGGCGCTCGGAGGCGCGGGTATAGCCGCGGGCCTCGACGATCTCGACGAAGTAGCGCAACTGCCGGATGGAAATCATGCTGTTCTCCCCTGCCCGGTTTTGGCGGCACATCCATCTCGTTTCGAGATGGCGGGCCGGCTGATTTGATATTGGCGTACCGCGCGCGGCACCCCTACAGTGAAGCCATCCGCAACCCCGCCTTGAGGCGATGAAAGGATGGATCGTGCTCCAGGATCTCTTGTTGTTCTTCGGCCTGCTGGGCCTGGTCTGCAGCGTGGGCATGCGCTGGATAGTGCGCCAGAAGCGTGACACGTCGCAGCGGCCGGACGCCCTCAGTGAACGTGTGACTGATGCGTCAGCGCCAGCACGATCAGCACGCCCGCTGCAATCAGGATCACCTGCGGGATCGTCTCGCGCAGCGTGGCGCGGCGCTGCATCTGCGGCATCAAATCGGAAACGGCGATGTAGATGAAGCCCGAGGAGGCAAACACCAGCACGAAGGGTATCCACTCCATCCCGCGCTCCAGCATGAAGTAGCCCAGCACGCCGCCGGCCACCGCCATCAGGCTGCAGATGAGGTTGTAGACATAGGCGCGGGTGCGCGAAAAACCGGCGTTGAGCAGCACGATGAAGTCGCCGATCTCCTGCGGGATCTCATGCGCGATGATGGCCAACCCGGTGACCAGCCCCAGGTGCGGATCCGCCAGGAAGGCCGCCGCAATCAGGATGCCATCAGTGAAATTGTGCAGGCCGTCGCCGACCAGGATCATCCAGCCGGCCTTGCCGGCTTCCTTCTTGTCGTGACCGTGGTGATGGCCGTGGCCATCGTCTTCGTGATGGTGCGAGTGGCGCAGGATGGCCGTCTTCTCCAGCAGGAAGAACACCAGCAGGCCACCCAGCAGCACCGCGAACAGCGTATGCGGTTCAGCTTGCGATTCAAAGGCTTCCGGCAGCGCATGCAGCAGCGAGGTCGACAGCATGATGCCCACCGACAGGCTGACCATGCGCTCGACCACCTTCGACAGCAGCGCGAAGGAGAACACCGCCGCAGCGGTAATGCTGACCACGCCGGCCAAGGTGGTGGCCAGCAGGATGGAGACGAGTGTGGAGTCGATGACGGACCTCGGGCGAAAGACGATGCAGGGGCAAACGGCAGGCGTGAGCGCCGCGCACCCAAAGCCCGCTATTGTACGCCCGCCGCCCTGCCGCTGCCATCGACGCGGCGCGAACCGGCCAGCAGCAGCGGATTGATGATGAGCACGATCTGCCCGTCCCCCAGCACGGTAGCCCCGACCATGCCGGCCAAGGTCGCCACCTGCGGCCCGACCGGCTTGACCACCACCTCGCGATTACCGCTGACGTGGTCGGCCATGATGACCATCAGTTCATCGCCGTTCTTGATGAGCAAGGCAAAGGCCGAAGCGGCTTCGCCCGTGCCCGGCGGCGGCTCGTCCAGCAGGACGTGCAGCGGATGCAACAGCAGTTCCCGGCCATTGAGCTCCAGCGCGCGCCGCGCCAGGGCCTGGCGCGCCTCTTGGCTGCGCAGCTGGATGACGCTGTCGATGAGGGTGGAAGGAATGGCGTACTGCTGCTGTCCGTGATGCAGCAGGCAGACCTGCTGCACCGCCAGCGAGAGCGGCAGGTAGAGCGTGAAGAGTACGCCCTGTCCGGGCCGCGAATGCACCGTCATGCGTCCGCCCAATGCAGCCACTTCGGCGCGCACCACATCCATGCCGATGCCGCGTCCGGCCAGGGCAGAGACTTGCGATTGCGTGCTGAAGCCGGGCTCGAAGATCAGCTCGGCCAGGCGCGTTTCGCTCCACTGTTCCACGCCCGCCAATCCGCGTTGCTTCGCCTTGTGGCCAATGGCGGCCAGGTCCAGCCCGCGGCCGTCGTCGCTGACGCGGATGACGGCTTCATTGCCCTCGTGGCCCGCCTGGATGCGCAGGCAGCCATTGGGCGGCTTGCCGGCCGCGCGGCGCGCCGCTGCCTCCTCGATGCCATGCACGGCGGCATTGCGCACCAGGTGTTCCAGCGGGCCCATGAGGCGTTCCAGGATGGCGCGGTCGATCTGCAGGCGGCAGTCCGACAGGTCCAGCGCCAGCGGCTTGCCGGTTTCGGCCGCCACCTGGCGCGCCAGGTGCTGCATGCGCGGCTCCATGCTGTTGAACTTGACCATGCGCGCATGCATCAGCTCCTGCTGCAGCTCGCGCGTGGTGCGGCCTTGCTGGCGCAAGCCTTCGCGGGTCTTCACCACCCGTTGCAGCAGCCGCTTCTGGCGTGCCACGGCAGCGCCCAGGGCGGCTTCCATGGCCTTGGCCAGTTCGGTCAGGCCGGTCGCGGCCTCGGCCCGGGGCTGCCCGCTGCCCGGCTCCCAGCTGCGCTGCCATCGCTGCAGTTGCTGTGCCATGGCATCCAATTCTTCACCCAGAAGGTGTGCGTCGCCTTGGAGCGCCCCGATTTCGTTGTCCAGCTGGGCGCGGCTGATGGAAACTTCACCTACCTGATTCAGCAGCTTATCCAGCACTGTAGTCCGGATGCGCACCAGGGGCGCGGTCAGCCGCCCTTCCATCGACATCACGCCAGGCGCAGGCGTGGAAGGCGCTGCGGCCGGTATCGCCAACATGCCCTGCTCCAGCGTACTGAAGTGTTCCACCGCCTGGTCATACAAGGCCAGTAGCGCGGCCACCGATTGCGGTGCCGGGCTGCCCTCTCCCAGCCTCTGCAGGGCGCCTTCCATATCGTGCAGGCAGCGGCTCAGGTGCAGCGCACCGACCATGCGGGCGCTGCCCTTGAGCGTATGCAGGGGCCGCGCCAGTTCGGCCAGCAGACCGGTATCGACCGCTGCGGGATGCTCGCTGTCAGTGAGCACCAGCAAGGTCTCGCCGATGCCGGCGATGAGTTCCTGCGCCTCTTCCAGGAAGACCGGCAGCAGCACCGGATCGATCAGTTCGGGGGGCGAGGAAGTGGGCAGTGTCAGGGGTGCTTCCAGCTGTGCCGCCAGGGTCTGGATGCCGGTATCGAGCAGGCCGCGTGTACGCGCCTGTGCGGCGGCATCGCTGCCCTGGTTCTCTATTGAGGCCAGCAAGGCCGAGGCCGATTCGGCAAATGCCGTGGCACCGCTGCTGCCGGCGTAATCGCGCAGGGCCGCCAGCGTGCGCAGCACCAGCGCCGGCAGCCCGGGGCTGTCGTCCTCCTGGCCCAGGCGTGCAAACCAGGCTGCGCTTTGCTGGCGCACGATGGCCAGCAGCGGGCGCAAGGTGTCGCGCAGACGTTCGTCACCGCCGGTGGTGCGAGCGCTTGCGTAAATGGCTTGCCCCTGGACGTGTTCGGTGCTGGTGGTCATGGGATGACTGACTCAGGAAACCTTGACGCGGAAGCGCGAGACCGAACTTTCCAGCTGGCGCGCCGCATCCCACAATTCTTCATAGAGCGTGGCGACCTGCTCGCGGCTTTGCTCGATGATGTCGTTCTCGCTCAGGATGCCCTGGATCTGCTGGGCCACGCCATTGGCCGAGACCGCCTGTTCACGGGTCGATACCGCCATGCCCTGGATCAGGTCGGCCAGGCGCTTGGAGACGCTGCGGATATCGGCCAGGGCGCTGCCGGCGGCGTCCGACAGTACGGCGCCATCGGTGACGCCGTTGGTGGATTTTTCCATGGCCACCACCACGTCACGGGTATCGGCCTGGATCATGCGCACCAGCGCGCCGATTTCGCGCGTGGCGGCGCTGGAGCGCTCGGCCAGGTGCTGCACTTCCTCGGCCACCACCGAGAAGCCACGCCCGGCCTCGCCCGCCGACGCCGCCTGGATGGCGGCATTGAGCGCCAGCACATTGGTGCGCTCAGTGATGTCCGAAATCAGGTCGGTGATCTCGCCGATCATCTGCGAGGACGCCCCCAAGCGCTTGATGCGCTCGGAGGTCTCGCGGATCTGCTCGCCGATGCCATCCATGGCCTTGACTGCATCTTCCACTGCGCGCGCGCCGCGCTCGGCCACCACCACGGCGTGCCGGGCCACATCGGCGGATTCATCGGCCGACACCGAGATGCCGGTGATCTGGTTGGACATCTCCAGCATGGCCTGGGCGATGCGCTGGATGCGCCGGGCCTGGGCGCGCGCGGCCGCACCCAGCTCGGTGGTGGTGCCGCGCACGTGTTCGGAACTCCAGGCCACCTTGGCCGCCATCTGCGTGACCTGCTCGACCAGCCCGCGCAAGGCTTCCACGGTGTAGTTGACTGAGTCAGCGATGGCACCGGTGACGTCGTCCGAGACCGTGGTGTGCACCGTGAGGTCGCCATCGGCCACGCGCTGCAGCTCGGTCATCAGCCGCAGCACGGCGGCCTGGGTCAGGTGGTTGGCGCGCATGGCCTTTTCTTCTTCCTGCTGAGCCAGCTGGCGTTGCAGTTCGGCTTCCTGGCGCCGGGCTTCAGCGGCGGCGGCATTGTTGCGGCTGCTCTGCAATTGCACCAGGGCGATGCCGATGGCGCTCACCAGGGCCATCGCCATGGCGCACAGCATGGCCCAGAAGGTCCAGGAGCGCGCCTTGAGGGCGACACGGTAGGCATCCTGCAATTCGGTGAGGTGGCGTTTCAAGGTTTCGTTTTCCATGAACACCAGTTGCTCGGAACGCTTGGCCGCGATGAAATTCTGCAGGTTGCCGAGGATGCCGGCGATCTGCGGCTGGTATTCGCCGAAGACCCGCGTAAGCTCCTGCAGCTTGCCGCGCAAATCGGCATCGGTGGCAGCACGCAGGCGCAGCATCTCGTTGCCTTCCAGCAGGCTCTTCAACAGGTCGCCAAAGGCGGTGATGTCCTTGCCGAGCATGAAGGCGGTTTCCGCATTGACGCCCTCGGAGGTCAGGAATTCATTGGAGCTGCGGCCCAGGCGCAGGGTCAGCATCACCAGCTGGCTGGCAGCGGCCATCTCGCGCGTGGTGGGCCGGCCTTGGGACTGCAGCATGGCGATCTGCTCGCTCAAGTCCAGCATCACGGGCAGCAGCTGGTTGAGGCGCTTCAAGGTCGTGCCGAAGCCGGTCAATTCCTTTTCCATGCCGAGGATGGTCTCGGCCGCCAGGTCGGTGCGGCGCCACATGCGGGCCACGTTCTCCAGCGCCGGCTTGAGCGCCGGGTCGGGCAGCCCGATGTTCTGACCTTGATAAGGGCCACCGCTGCTCAGCAGCAGCAGGCCGCGATTGAATTCGAGCCGGCTTTGCGCCAGCTGCAAGAAGGCCTGCGGATTGCCCTGGATGGCATTGGGCACGGCCTTGCCAATGCGCTGGGAATGCATCACCAGGTCCGAGGCCAGGTTGGTCTGCAAGGTCGCCAGCAGGTACAGGCGCGCGCCCAGCCACATGAACAGGCATAAGGCCGCCAGCGACAGCGCCAGCACGCCCAGCAGCACCCTGGTCTGGGTACGCAGGGAATAACGGTGCAGCCAGGGCAGGCGCAGGCCATTACCGCCCTGTCCGGGCGGATCGGCGCTGGCCACGGCGGCGCTCCCGGTGCCGGCCCCACGGGCGGCCGGGAGTTTCTTTTTCGACAGGTACGGCAAGGTCGGTTCCATGGCCGGCGTTCCTATTCCCTCTTTGCAGATCTCGCAAATCTTCTGGATTTCTCAGGTTTTTCTGTTTTACAGGCCTGGTGATGCAGTGGCTTGCCGATCCCGCCTCCCTGCCGCTTGCGAGGCGGCAGCTAGCGGCCGATCTGCAGAAAACGGCTGTCCTGGCTCAACAGCGACAGGTCCAGTTCGTCCCATTGCTGATCACCGCCGTCTTTATAACGTCCGGCAAGCCCCAACAAGGGAATTTCCGTATCGTAATTTTTCGATATTTGGGTCATTTCTGTGATGTCACGCAGTCCCAATACCCTTGACACCAGCAAGCCGCATTGCGGTGCCAGGCCGTGGGCCAGCAGCAGGACGTGGCTGCTGCGTCCGATTTGCTGGGGGGCGGCGCCGGCCAGGCCCATGAGGTCGGCCAGGCCGATCAGGCTGCCGCGGATGTTGAGCAGGCCGCGAAACCAGTCGCGGGTGGCGGGTACGGGGGTGATGGCGAGGCCGGACAGCGGAACGATCTCGCCGGCCTGGGCCAGCGGGACGAGATAGCAGTGCTCGCCCATGGCCACCGCCAGCCGGCGCGAACGCATGCTTTCGTTGTCGGAAGCGGCCATGCGCGCCAGCAGCGAAGCCTGGAACTGCTCCAGCCCCTCGCGCTCGGGCAGGCCCGGAAAACTGCGCGCGGCCGGCGCGTTGATGACGAAATCCTTGGTGTGTGGCATACCAGCCCTCATGAAACGGTTAATAAAGGCCATGCCGCCGCACGCTTGCGCGCACGCCGAACCGGGCCAGCGGCGCGATGGCGGGGCTGGGCTCAATGGACAAGACCGTAGGGGGAGATGCCATACAGGATCCGGGCGGACGTCTGCGCGTCCTGTTATCCGGTCATGCGGGCAAAGCTGGTACTGGAGAAGATTTTACCCAGAAAAGTTCGCCGCTTTTCCGCCCGGCAAAGACATGGCACCAGCAGGCAGAAAAAAATGACGGGAAAACGCGACGAAACCCGTGACAAAGCGAGAGTTTGATGTAGATCAAATCCCGTGAAACGGGAAAACAGGAGGGTGAGCGGCAGCTCCCGGCCAAGGAAGCGCCGCCAGCATGCCGCCGGGCAGATGGCGGCGGGACGCAATGCCGAAGCCGTCGGCGGCGGTGCAGGCGATCAGGAAGCGATCAGATGGCGACCATCTCGAAATCTTCCTTGCGGGCGCCGCATTCCGGGCAGGTCCAGTTGATGGGCACGTCGTCCCAGCGGGTACCTGGGGCGATGCCTTCTTCGGGCAGGCCTGCTTCTTCGTCGTAGATCCAACCACAGATCAGGCACATCCAGGTTTTGAATTCGGTTTGGCTGCTATTCGTCACGGCTGACTATCCCTAAAATCAATCAAGTAAAATGCTAAGTCAGCTATCTTAATCTACTCGACGTGCAAAACCAAACTCCTCCCCTCATCCTCAGCTTCGGCGCAGCCGATCCGGTCGGCGCCACGGGCGTCCAGGCCGATCTCGCCACTTTCGCCGCCATGGGCTGCCACGGTTTGTCGGTGGTGACGGCTTTGCTCATCGGCGACACCGCCCGCGTCGAAGACGTACAAGTCGTTGAAGTCGACTGGGTCGCCGACCAGGCCCGCGTGATCCTGGAAGACATGGCAGTGGCCGCCTTCAAGGTCGGTGCACTGGGCAGCATCGAGAACATCTCGGTGATTGCCGAGATCGTCTCCGACTATCCCGACGTGCCGCTGATCCTCGATCCCTTCATCAGCGCCCTGGCCAACCAGGAAGACGAGGATGATCGTCTGATCGCCATCCGCGAACTGCTGGTCCCGCAGGCCACGGTGCTGATCTGCTCGGCCGGAGAGCTGACCCGTCTGGCCGAAACCTGGCGCGAACCGGTACCGGGCGATGCGCTGGAGCTCGATGCGATGCGCATCATCGAAATGGGCTGCGAATACCTGCTGGTGACCAATACCCAGACCGACCTGCAGGAAGTGGCCAATTCGCTCTTCGACGAATCCGGCCTGGTGCGCCAGGATGCCTGGCCGCGCCTGCCAGGCTCCTTCGTCGGTGCCGGCAGCACGCTCTCGGCGGCCATGGCCGCGATGCTGGCCAATGACCTGGAAGTGCCGCTGGCCGCTTCCGAAGCGCAGGAGTTCACGCTGGCCGCGCTGGCCAATGCGCAGCGCATCGGCATGGGCAAGCTGCTGCCGGACCGCTATTTCTGGGCGCGCGAATCGGAAGACCCCGCCGATCTGGACGCGCCGCCTTCCATCAACTGATTCTCTGCCTCCGGACTGAATTGTCCGCACACTCATGACCAAGACCAATGCAACACTCTTCGCCCGCGCCCAGCAAAGCACGCCGGGCGGCGTCAATTCCCCGGTACGCGCCTTCCGCTCGGTAGGCGGCACCCCGCGCTTCATCGAGCGCGCCGAAGGCCCCTGGTTCTGGGATGCCGAAGGCAAGCGCTACATCGACTACATCGGCTCCTGGGGCCCGGCCATCGTCGGCCACGCCCATCCGGAAGTGGTCAAGGCGGTACAGCAGGCAGCCGCACGGGGCCTGTCCTTCGGTGCACCGACCGAGGCTGAAATCGAGATGGCCGAAGAGATCATCAAGCTGGTGCCCTCCATCGAACAGATCCGCCTGGTCTCCTCCGGCACCGAAGCCACCATGAGCGCGCTGCGCCTGGCCCGTGGCGCCACCGGGCGCGACAAGATCATCAAGTTCGAAGGCTGCTACCACGGCCACGCCGATTCCCTGCTGGTGAAGGCCGGCAGCGGCTTGCTGACCTTCGGCAATCCGACCTCGGCCGGGGTCCCGGAAGACTTCGCCAAGCACACCCTGGTGCTGGACTACAACAACGCCGCCCAGCTGGAAGAGGCCTTCAAGAAGGCCGGCAACGAGATTGCCTGCGTGATCGTGGAACCGGTGGCGGGCAACATGAACCTGGTGCGTGCTTCGGATGAATTCCTGCGCACCATGCGCCGCCTGTGTACCGAATACGGCGCCATCCTGATCTTCGATGAAGTGATGTCGGGCTTCCGCGTAGCCCGTGGCGGCGCCCAGGAATTGAACGGCATCGTTCCCGACCTAACGGCGCTGGGCAAGGTGATCGGCGGCGGCCTGCCGGTGGCCGCTTTCGGTGGCCGCGCCGAGGTGATGAAGCATCTGGCGCCGCTGGGTGGCGTCTACCAGGCCGGCACCCTCTCGGGCAATCCGGTGACCGTGGCGGCCGGCATGGCGACCCTGAAGATCATCCAGCAGCCGGACTTCTACCCCCATCTGACCACCCAGACCCGCAAGCTGGCCGATGGCCTCGCCGCTGCCGCCAAGGCAGCCGGCGTGAGCTTCGCGGCCGATGCCATCGGCGGCATGTTCGGCCTCTACTTCGATGCCAAGGTGCCGACCAGCTATGCCGAGGTGATGCAGGGCGACAAGGAACGCTTCAACCGCTTCTTCCACAAGATGCTGAATGCAGGCGTGTACTTCGCGCCGTCGGCCTTCGAGGCCGGCTTCGTGTCGGCCCAGCACAGCGATGCCATCATCGAGGAAACCATCGCCGCTGCGGCCAAGGCCTTCACCGAACTGGGCTGAGGCTGGTGCGGGCATTTCCGGTGGCGCCTGGCCGTTCCCGGAAACGCCCGCCGCACGGTGGCTCCAGGGCGATATGAAGCTTCAGGACATGAAAAAAGGACGCCGAGGCGTCCTTTTTCTTCATCTCCCCGCAAAGCTGCGCCAGGCGGGGAGTCTGGCGGCGCTTACACCGAGAACGAGGAGCCGCAACCGCAAGTGGTCGTGGCGTTCGGGTTCTTGATGACGAATTGCGCGCCTTCCAGGTCGTCCTTGTAGTCGATCTCGGCGCCCACCAGGTACTGGTAGCTCATCGAGTCGATCAACAGCTGGACGCCGTTCTTGCTCATCGTGGTGTCGTCTTCGTTGACGATTTCATCAAAGGTGAAACCGTACTGGAAACCCGAGCAACCACCGCCCTGCACGAAGACGCGCAGTTTCAGGTCGGGATTGCCTTCTTCCTCGATCAGCTGGGCCACCTTGGCGGCTGCGCTGTCGCTGAAGTTGATCGGGGCGGGGATGTCAGTTTGTTGCAGTTCGGCTACGGCGTTCATTTCGGGCTCCTGCTGGGCTTGAGGCGGATCAATACATTAGATCGATAAAGCCATTATAAGCGCTTGCGGATTTTCATGCTTCCGACGACGCAGCCAGCTTCAACAACGGCGTCTCGACCTGCTGGTCATGGCTAAGCTTGCCCGACACCAGGGCACCGCCGTGCATCTCCAGCGCCTTGTAGAAGACATTGCCGGTAATGCGAGCCTTGGGTTGCAGCTCCAGCAATTCGCTGGAGTGGACGTCGCCGACGATCTCGCCATTGACGATCAGATGCGCCGCGCGCACCTCGCCGACCACCTTGGCGTGCTCGGAAATGACCAGCACGCTGGGCTGGCCGGCTTCTGCGTTGATGTTGCCGGTGATGGCGCCGTCGATGCGCAGGCCGCCCTTGAAGCCGACATCGCCCGTGATGCTGGTGGACATGCCGATCAGGCTGTCGATCGTGCTTTTGGTCTTGCGTGAAAACATGGAATCACCTCACAGATCTACCGACTGCTGGGCACGCACCTGGCCGCGGTCGAGAACACGGACGGCCACCGACTTGACGATGGCGCCCTCAGGAATGGTCAGCAGGCCTTCGACCCGCTGGTAATACTTGAATGCGAGCCGGTAGCGCGCCGGGTCAGCGGAATTACCTTCCGGGAAGTTGATGGTAACACTTTTGCCGCCCTGCACCATATTGACACTAAGTTGCAGGTTTCCTGCAAACTGTTGCGTTCCCCCACCACCTTGCATGACCAGCACGCGATAGCGCAGCTGGTTGGGCGCGGCCTGCTCGGCCTTGAAGCGCTGGATGGTGATGCCGGGCGCGCCCAGGTTGGTCGGCAGCAGGCTGTCGAAGAAGGCCAGGTCTTCCTTCTGGCGGTTGATTTCCGCCTCCAGGTTCTTGACCTGGGTGGCCATCGTGGCCTGCGCCGTCTGGGCGATCTTGAGTTCATTTTGCGACGCGTTGGAGGCAGATTGCAAGCGCTCATTTTCCGCAGTCAGCTTCTTGACCTGTTCGCTCAATTGCTCGATCTGCTCGCCCGCGTCACCATGCAGGCCCGGCAGGTTGTTGCGCCCCAGCTGGTAGGTCCAGACCGCCGCCGCCGCTCCCACGGCCACCACCGCTGCCCACAGCAGGATCAGCAGCGGCAGCGGGAGATGGCGTTTGATGGTCATCTTCGGCGCCGAAATGCTCATGCGCCGACGCCACAAGCGGTACTTCACGGCAGGACCGGGACCTGCTGCAGGCCGGTGGTTTCGTCCAGTCCGAACATCAGGTTCATGCACTGCACGGCCTGGCCGGAAGCGCCCTTGACCAGGTTGTCCTGGACCACCAGCACCACCACCGTATCGCCATTGTCAGGACGATGCACAGCCAGGCGCAGCATGTTGGAGGCGCGCGTGGTACGGGTCTCGGGATGCGAACCGAAGGGCAGCACGTCGACGAAGGGCTCGTCCTTGTAGGCGTCTTCGAACAGGGCCTGCAGGGCGGCGTTGTCGATGTCCGTGGTCAGGCGGGCGTACAGGGTGGAATGCATGCCACGGATCATCGGCACCAGGTGCGGCGTGAACAGCAGGCCGACCTTGTCGCTGGTCAGGTGCGACAGGCGCTCGATGGTTTCGGGCGAGTGGCGATGGCCGGAGACGCCATAGGCCTTGAAGTTGTCGGAAGCTTCCGAGAACAGCAGGCTCAGTTCAGCCTTGCGGCCAGCGCCGGAGACACCGGACTTGCAGTCGGCGATCAGGTGCGAGGCATCGATCACGCCGGCCTTCAACAGGGGCGCAAAGCCCAGCTGCATGGTGGTCGGATAGCAGCCCGGATTGCCCACCACGCGGGCCTTGCGGATGGCTTCACGGTTCAGTTCGGGCAAGCCGTAGGCGGCTTCCTTCAACAGGTCGGTGCAGCTGTGCGGCAGCTTGTACCACTTCTCGAAGGCGGCCACATCCTGCAGGCGGAAGTCCGCCGCCAGGTCGATCACCTTCACGCCAGCGGCCACCAGTTCGGGCGCCTGGGCCATGGCCACGCCGTGCGGGGTGGCGAAGAAGACCACGTCGCAGTCGGTCAGGCGGGCCTTGTCGGGGGAGGAGAACGCCACGTCCACGCGGCCGCGCAGGGAGGGATACATCTCGGATACGGGCATGCCGTCTTCCTTGCGCGAAGTCACGGCCTCCACCCGGGCTTGCGGGTGGGTCGCGAAAATACGCAGCAATTCGACGCCGGTGTAACCGGTTCCGCCAACAATACCTACCTTGATCATGTCTGGTCCTTGCGAGAAAAGGCGAAGAAAAAACGCCATGGCGAACGAGCGCCGGACGTGCGTGCATGGCACGCTGAAAAGCGGTCAATTTTAGCAGGAGAATATTTCCCGCTGATTTCCGCTCGGACAGTAATTTCCGCAAATAGCCGAAATTATCGTCACACTACGAGACGTTGCGCAAGCAAGTGCCACCCGGCCCCCTGCAAAAGCACAGCGGCAACGCAGAAAAGCAAAAAGCCGCCGGCACAGATGCCGACGGCTTTCCGTAATGCAAGAAACGATTAACGCTTCGAGAATTGCTTTGCGCGACGTGCCTTGCGCAGACCAACCTTCTTACGTTCGACTTCACGCGCGTCACGGGTGACGAAGCCTGCGTTGGACAGAGCGGGCTTCAAGCCAGCATCGTAGTCGATCAGGGCGCGGGTGATGCCGTGGCGAACAGCGCCGGCCTGGCCGGATTCGCCGCCACCGTGGACGTTCACCTTGATGTCGAAACGTTCGACGTTGCCGGTCAGTTCCAGCGGCTGACGGATCACCATCAGGCCGGTTTCGCGGGAGAAGTACTCAGCGGCGGGCTTGCCATTGACGATGATGTTGCCCGAACCTGCCTTGATGAAAACACGCGCCACTGCACTCTTGCGACGGCCGGTTCCGTAATTGTAGTTACCGATCATGTCTGTTCCTTAGAGGGCGAGGGGTTTCGGTTGCTGCGCGGCGTGCGGATGGTTGCCATCTGCATAAACCTTCAGCTTCTTGATCATGGCGTAGCCCAGCGGACCCTTGGGCAGCATGCCCTTGACGGCCTTCTCCAGCGCACGGCCGGGGAAACGCTGTTGCATCTTCAGGAAGTTGGTTTCGTAGATGCCGCCCGGATAACCGCTGTGGCGGAAATAGGTCTTTTCAGTGGCCTTGGTGCCGGTCACGCGCAGCTTGCCTGCGTTGACGACGACGATGAAGTCACCGGTATCGACGTGCGGAGTGAATTCGGGTTTGTGCTTGCCGCGCAGTCGGAGTGCCACTTCGCTGGCAACACGTCCGAGGACCAAGTCCGTCGCGTCAATCACGAACCACTCGCGCTGAACCTCATGGGCTTTAGCGGAAAAGGTCTTCATGTTTGACTTTCTCTATCAGTATATAAACGCTCAAATGGCGGTTCCGCTCATGCGGGCCAGCCGGCCGGAACCTGCTGTCCTTTGTACTTCGCTTTGCGGACTCATCCTTTTATCTTCCCGAGCGCATGGGAAAGCCGGCAAGTATAGCCTTTTCAAGGACTTAGCGTCAAAAGGTTTCGGGGGATTGTGGCGTCGATCCGGCAATTTGCCCGGGTTTTATCGCCGGAAGACGGCATTTCGTTGCCGCTGGCACAACTTTGCGCTGGGCCTGGCCAGAAAAAGGACAAAAAAAACCCGGACACTGAGGTTCCGGGTTTAATCCACACCAATGAGGAGGGTGGAGGAGACATCGTTACGTGCTGCAAAAACTTCCGTTGAATTCAATATAGCAAAGCGGTTTGTGCAACGCAATAACGCGATACGAATAAATTTGTAACTGTGTGCAAGCGGCGTCACTATTGGGTTACAAGTCGCTGCAAGCCCTGTTGGAATGCGAAACAGGAATAATCATTCAACAATTTTTCTGCAGCGCAAAAATCACGAAGCTTCACATGCCCTTCCCTGCGCCGGCTGCAGGCGGGCGCGTCAAAAGCTACAATACGCAGCTTCATTGAACCGATTGGGACGAGACAGATGGAATGCACAGTACGTTGGACCGGCTTGTCCGGCATGACCTTCACGGCGGAAACCGGTTCGGGCCACCTGCTGACGATGGATGGCGCACCCGACGGCGGCGGCCGCAACCTGGCCCCGCGTCCCATGGAAGTGGTGCTGGCCGGCACCGGTGGCTGCACCGCCTATGACGTGGTGGTGATCCTGCGCAAGAGCGGCCAGGACGTGCGCGGCTGCGACGTGACCCTGAAGTCCGAGCGCGCCGAGACCGATCCCAAGGTGTTCACCAAGATTCATTTCCACTTCACCGTGCGCGGCCGCAACCTCAAGACCAACGTGGTCGAGCGCGCCATCAAGCTGTCCCACGACAAGTACTGCTCGGCCTCGATCATGCTGGAGAAGACGGCCGAGATCACGCACTCCTTCGAGATCATCGACGACCTCACCGATACTTCCTCCGCAGCCGCCCAGCAGCAGTAAGGTCCGCGGCAGGATGCAGCAAGAAAAAAAGCGGCCGGGGCCGCTTTTTTCATGTCCGGCGATGCGGCCGCCTTCCGGATTCAGATCCGGTAAGCCACCGTAGTCATGACCTTGGCCATGGCCTTCATCAACCCGCGCACCGGCGCCGGCACCTCGGCTGCGCCCAGGTCACGAGCGGCTTGCCCGTGCTCGATCTCATCGAGGCGCATCTGGTCCACGATGGCGCGCGAGCGGTTGTCCTGGGCCGGCAGCTTGTCCAGGTGGCCCAGCAGGTGGTGCTCGACCTGGCGCTCGGTCTCGGAGACGAAGCCCAGGTTGCGCGCATCGCCCAGCCGTGCGGCAATGCTGCCCAGCACATAGGCGCCGCCATACCACAGCGGATTGAGCAGGCTGGTATGCGACCCCAGTTCGCGCAGGCGTTCGGCGGTCCAGGCGAGGTGATCCTCTTCCTCGATGCCGGCGCGCTTGAAGGCCGCTTTGATATCTTCCGTCTGGGCAAAGCGGCCCTGGGCGTCGTAGAGCGCCTGGGCACAGACCTCGCCCACGTTGTTGACCCGCATCAGCCCGGCCGCGTGGCGCTTCTCGGCCTCGTTCATGACACCGTCCGGCAGGCCGCGCCCCGGATTGGGACGGCTCTCGAACACCACGCCGCTGATCACGCGCAGCGCCTTGTCGAAATCGGTAATCAGTTCATCGACGACTTGCATACAGCTCGCCTTTCTCTCGTTGTGATGGACATCCCGGCCGTGCCGCCTGGGCGTGCCGGCCGGGGACGAAGGAATTCGGCTGATCCCTGAACCGGATCAGACCATCTTCCAGTGGATCTGTTCGCCTGCCGACAGCGGCACCACCGTGGCATCGCCCATGGGCAGCTCGGCCGGAATGGCCCAGGTCTCGCGCTGCAAGGTCACGGTGCCGGTATTGCGCGGCAGGTCGTAGAAGTCCGGACCGTTGAAGCTGGCGAAGGCTTCGAACTTGTCCAGCGCACCGGCGCTGTCGAAGGCCTGGGCATACAGCTCCAGCGCATGCAGCGCGGTGTAGCAGCCGGCGCAGCCACAGGCGTGCTCCTTGGCGCCCTTGGCGTGCGGGGCCGAATCGGTACCGAGGAAGAACTTGTCATTGCCCGAGGTGGCTGCCGCCACCAGCGCCTTGCGATGGGTCTCGCGCTTGAGGACCGGCAGGCAGTAGTAGTGCGGACGGATGCCGCCCTTGAAGATCTCGTTGCGGTTGAACAGCAGGTGATGCGCCGTGATGGTAGCGGCCGTCGGGCCTTCGCCGGCCAGCACGTAGTCGGCCGCTTCCTTGGTGGTGATGTGCTCGAAGACCACCTTCAGTTCCGGCATGGCCTGGCGCAGCGGCTTCATGATGCGGTCGATGAAGACGGCTTCGCGGTCGAACAGGTCGATCTCGGGATCGGTCACTTCACCATGGACCAGGAAGGGCATGCCCACTTCCTGCAGCACCTCCAGGGTCTTGTAGCACTTCGACAGGTCGGTTACGCCGGCGTCGGAGTTGGTGGTGGCACCGGCCGGATAGAGCTTCACGGCCTTGACGAAACCGCTTTCCTTGGCACGGCGGATTTCCTCGGGCGGGGTGTTGTCGGTCAGGTAGAGCACCATCAGCGGCTCGAAGGACATGCCTGCGGGCAAGGCGGCCAAGATGCGATCGCGATACGCACCGGCCTGCTCGGTGGTGGTCACCGGCGGCTTCAGGTTGGGCATGACGATGGCGCGTGCGAACTGGCGTGCCGTATGCGGCAGCACGTCCTGCATGGTGGCGCCGTCGCGCAGGTGCAGGTGCCAGTCGTCCGGGCGGGTGATGGTCAGTACGTTGCTCATTGCGGATCTTTCGGTCTTGGAGTGGTGTCGGTCTGAGGATTACGGATCAGGCAAGGCATCCCGGCCGATGCGGGCTGTGGAGAGCCAGCCGCGATGTCTTCAAGGGCGACATTCTACCGTAGCCGTCAAGCACCCCGGAGGGCAAGCCCTGACCCGCTTTTGACCTGGCACAAACGACAAGGGCCGCCCCGTTGCCGGGGCAGCCCTTGCAGCGATGCGAATGCGTGCGATCAGTGGGTGATGATCTTGGCCAGGAAGTCGCGTGCGCGTTCCGAACGCGGCGAGGCGAAGAACTCATCCTTGGCGCAATCTTCCACGACCAGGCCCTTGTCCATGAACACCACACGGTTGGCGACCTTGCGGGCGAAGCCCATTTCGTGGGTCACGACCATCATGGTCATGCCTTCCTGGGCCAGGCCGACCATGACGTCAAGCACTTCGTTGATCATTTCCGGATCCAGCGCCGAGGTCGGCTCATCAAACAGCATGGCGATCGGGTCCATCGACAGTGCGCGGGCAATGGCCACACGCTGCTGCTGGCCGCCGGAGAGCTGGCCGGGGAACTTGTCCTTGTGTGCCAAGAGGCCCACGCGGTCCAGGTACTTCAGGCCCTTTTCAGTAGCCTCTTCCTTGGAGCGGCCCAGCACCTTGATCTGGCCGATGGTCAGGTTCTCGCGGATGGAGAGGTGCGGGAACAGCTCGAAGTTCTGGAACACCATGCCGATGCGCGCGCGCAGCTTGGACAGGTTGGTCTTGGGGTCGCCCACCGAGACGCCATCGACGGTGATGGTGCCTTTCTGGAACGGCTCCAGGCCGTTGACGGTCTTGATCAGCGTGGACTTGCCGGAGCCGGACGGGCCGCACACCACCACCACGTCGCCCTTCTTGACGGAAGTCGAGCAGTCGGTCAGGACCTGGAAGCTGCCGTACCACTTGCTGACATTGTTGAGTTCGATCATTTGGATTCTCCTGGATTTCTGAATTCTGGATTCACTGGCCGCCAGCCTGGCGCTGCAGAGCGCGGGCGGCGGCCGTCAAAGACATTTAGCGGATGATGGCAATCTTTTTCTGGAAGCGCTTGACCAGGGTCGACAGGCCAAAGCTCAGCACGAAATACACCACGGCCACGAAGAGATACATTTCCACCAGGCGGCCATCACGCTGCGCGATCTTGGAAGCGCTGGTGACGAAGTCCGGCACCGAGCCCAGCACGTAGACCAGCGAGACGTCCTGGAACAGCACGATGGTCTGCGTCAGGAGAATCGGGGTCATGTTGCGGAAGGCCTGCGGCAGCACCACGTTGCCCATCATCTGCCAGTAGTTCATGCCGATCGCATAGCCGGCAAACACCTGGCCACGCGGAATGGACTGGATGCCCGAACGCATGATCTCGCAATAGTACGCGGCCTCAAACAGGATGAAGGTGATCAGGGCCGACTGGAACGCACCGACCTGGATGGGTTCGGAGGCACCGATGATCCAGGCGCCGATGAAGGGCACCAGGAAGTAGAACCAGAAGATCACCAGCACCAGCGGAATGGAGCGGATCAGGTTGACGTAGGTGGTGGCGACGAACGACAGCGGCTTGTTGGACGACAGGCGCATCATGGCCAGCAGCGTGCCCAGGATGATCCCGCCCAGCATGGCCGAGAAGGTCAGGATGAGCGTGAACTTCAGGCCCGTCGTGAAGAGGTAGACCCACGAGCGCTGGATGACGTCGAAATCGAAATTGCTGAACATGGATCAATGCCCTCCTGCGCTGGTGCTGCCGCCGGTGATGTAGCCCGGAACGGCCGTAATCTTTTCCAGCAGGCGCGCCATGAACAGCGCGATCACGGAAATGATCAGATAGATGATGGTGGCACCGGTCAGGGCCTCGAAGGTCTGGAAGGTGAATTCACGCATCGAGTAGGTCGCGGCGGTCAGTTCGACCAGACCGATGGTCAGGGCCACCGAGCTGTTCTTGATGATGGCGGCGAACTCGTTGGTCAGTGCCGGGATGATGATGCGGAAAGCCATCGGCAGCAGCACGTAGCGATAGGTCTGCACCGGGGTCAGGCCCAGGGCGGCACCGGCCATGCGCTGGCCGCGCGGCAGCGCCTGGATGCCGGTGGTCACCTGCACGGCCACACGCGAAGAGGTGAAGAAACCCAGGGCCAGGGTCGCGGTCACGAAGGACGCATCCGGCAGGCTCTTGATCCAGTCACCGATGGCGCCGGGCAGCAGCTCCGGCATCACGAAATACCACAGGAACATCTGGACCAGCAGCGGAATGTTGCGGAACAGTTCCACGTAGCCGTTGGCAATGCGCACCACCCAAGGTTTGGTGGTGGTACGCAGGGTACCGAAGATGGTGCCCAGGATCAGTGCCATGATCCAGGCGCAGGCGGCTGTGGCCAGGGTCCATTTCAGGCCTGCCAGCAGCGTGTCGATGTAGGGGATGCCATCGGGAGACATCTCCCAGAAGATTCCCCAATTCCAGTTGTAATGCATAAATGGCCTCGTCTGTGTTCGAAGTCTGTGTTCTCGGGCGCGGTCACCAGGCAAATGCCGCGCCGCTTCTTGTCCGGTCAGCGCCGGCGCCATCCGCACCTTGCCGCAGGGCAAGCGGGACAGTCCCGGCTAAACAAAACGGGGGACAGGCCCCCGTTTCATTCGATTGCACGAAGCAATGCGCTTTTTACTTCTTCTTGCCCATGTTCTTCTGCGCTTCCGGCACGACAGCGTAGGCAGCCGGATCGTAGGAGTCGGTCGGCTTGGCCAGCACGGTCTGCAGCTGCGGGCTCATCGGCACGTTCAGGTTGACACCCTTGGGCGGGATCGGCGACTGGAACCACTTCGCGTAGATCTTCTTGATGTCGTCACCCTTGTAGACCACGGTCAGGGCTTCGTCGACGACCTTCTTGAAGTCGTTGTCGCCCTTGGGCAGGATCAGGCCGTACGGCTCGACCGACAGGGCTTCCGAAGAAACCTGGTAGTCAGCCGGGGCCTTGGAGTTGGCGGCCAGCGAGGACAGCAGGATGTCGTCCATCACGAAGGCGGCGGCACGGCCGGTTTCCACCATCAGGAAGGCTTCGGCGTGGTCCTTGGCAGCCAGGATGTTCATGCCCAGGTTGCGTTCGGCGTTCAGCGCGGTGATCTGCTTCAGGTTGGAGGTACCGGAGGTCGAGACGATGGTCTTGCCCTTCAGGTCATCCAGGGTCTTCAGGTTGGCCGACTTCTTGGACAGGAACTTGTTGGCGGTCACGAACTCGGTCACCGAGAAGGCCACCTGGTTCCAGCGTTCCTGGTTGTTGGTTGCGGAGTCGCAGGAGATGTCGGTGGTACCGTTGGCGATCAGCGGGATACGGGTGGCCGAGGTCACCGGCACCATCTTGATGTTCAGCGAGGTCAGGCCCAGCTTCTTCTGGATCGCGGTCGCGGCCTTCAGGCACAGGTCGATCGAGTAGCCCTGGTAGGACTGCTTGTCGTCCAGATAGGAGAAGGGAATCGACGAATCGCGCACACCCAGCGTCAGGGTGCCGGAGTCCTTGATCTTCTTCAGACGGCCGGTGAATTCCTCAGCATGCACCGAGCTCATCAGTACGCTTGCCCCAACCAAAACCCCTGCTAGCTTCAATAACTTCATTGTGTGACCTCCTGGAAAAATTTTTTACGTAACGGTTCAAATGGCCTGGTAGCGAATCCGCTTGCGCGCTGCCCCTACCGGGCTGGCCGGCCGTATTGACGAGCCTGTTATTGTTCTCTGCCGTGTCGCCTATTCTGTGTGCTAACACAGTTCTTTGCCAGCTTTGTTTGCTCCACCACTGGCGATCGATGGCGATGACCACCCCCTCGGTGGGACGCAAGCTGGCAAATTACCCAAGCGCAACTGTCGGCGGGCGCATTGTACGACATATGCCGCCCGGGCTGGCAATCCGCAAAAACCCTCATGGCGCCAGTACCACGATCCGACCCGATGAGGAGCGCTTCGCACCTCGCAGGAAGCGCTGGCGAGGACCTCGGCAGCACGGCAGCAACCCCATTCCGTTCAGCAATATCCATGCCAGAAACGCCCTGCGCACGCGGCATGCGAGCGCATACGCGTGCTGCGGCAGGCAGCATCATGACAGCAGAGACCACGGGTTGGAAAGAATCGGGAAGCACCGGCGAAGAGCCAGTGTGGACGCCGCTTGCAGGGCGATATGCAGGAAAGTGCAGGAAAGAAGGGAAGCCAGCGCTGCTGCGGCCAATGCGAGTGCGGCCGGCATGAAGCAAGGTGCCTGACGCAGGCTGCCCCATGGCGTGCACGAGAACGGGATGGCAGGCGGCGGAGGCCTGTACCGAATCCTCCGCACATGCGGCAGCGCCCGGCATGTTGATGCCGGGTCCGTCACTGAAGATCTTGCGCCGCAAGGCTGGTTGGCCTGCGGTGCGCATGCGCACAGCAACCACGTCTCCTCCGAACCAGAGTGCTCTGGAATCATGCGGCCGACGGTCTGTGGCGCAGTGCGCCGCCGTCTTTGGCCGTGGTGGTCCGGTGCTCGCCGGACCGTTTTTTTACCGCATCACTGCATCACGGATACAGGCCGCGCATTTCACGCGCCTGCAGCACGCGGGTACACGCCACGATGAAGGCCGCGGTACGCAGCGACACGTTCTTCTCTTCGGCCAGCTGCCAGACGGCGGCGAAGGCTTCGCGCATGATGCGGGTCAGGCGCAGGTTGATTTCATCTTCGGTCCAGAAGAAGCTGGAGAAGTCCTGCACCCATTCGAAGTAGCTCACCGTCACGCCGCCGGCGTTGGCGATCACGTCCGGCACGATCAGCACGCCCTTGTCGCGCAGGATGTCATCGGCGGCCGGGGTGGTCGGGCCGTTGGCGCCTTCCAGGATGATCTTGGCCTTGATGTGATTGGCGTTGGCTTCGGTGATCTGCTGTTCCAGTGCGGCAGGCACCAGAATGTCGCAGTCGACCGACCAGAATTGGGCGCGGTCGGTAATTTCATCCGCACCTGCAAAGCCCTTGACGCTGCCATTCTTGGCCACATAAGCCTGCAGTGCCGGCACGTCCAGGCCACCGGCATTGAAGACGGTGGTCACGTGATCCTGCACCGCCACCACCTTGGAACCGGCTTCGGCGAACAGGCGCGCCGCGATGCCGCCGACGTTGCCGAAACCTTGCACGGCCACCTTGGCATCCTTGATGTCCATGCCGCGCTTGGCAGCGGCTTCGCAACCGACCACGAAGACGCCACGGCCGGTGGCTTCATGACGGCCCAGACTGCCACCCAGGGAGATGGGCTTGCCGGTCACCACGCCCGAGGAGGTGCTGCCCTGGTTCATGGAGTAGGTATCCATCATCCAGGCCATGATCTGCGAATCAGTGTTGACGTCCGGCGCCGGGATGTCCTTGTTGGGGCCGATGATGATGCCGATCTCGCTGGTGTAGCGGCGCGTCATACGCTGCAGCTCGCCACGCGAGAGCGTCTTGGGATCAACACGGATACCGCCCTTGGCACCGCCATAAGGCACGTTCACGGCCGCATTCTTGATGGTCATCCAGGCCGACAGGGCCATCACTTCGGACAGCGTCACATCCTGGTGGAAACGCACGCCGCCCTTGCCGGGACCGCGCGAGGTGTTGTGCTGCACGCGATAGCCCTCGAAGTGGGCAATGGTGCCGTCGTCGCGCTCGATGGGCACGTCGACCACCAGGATGCGCTTGGGACGCTTCAGGGTTTCCACCCAGCGGGCCAGCGAGCCCAGGTGGGGCGTGACGCGATCGATCTGTTCGAGATAGACACCCCACGGACCGATGCCGTGCGGGACGAGATAGGAAGGCACTTCGTGATTAGGTACGTTCGACATGATGCAATCGCTCCTTTGGATAGCCGTGCTGTTCAAGGACAAAAGGCCTGCAAATTCCGAAAGTCCGCCAGGCATGTTACTCCGTCGGCAGCGGCCTGCAAGCCGCACCACAGGGCGCGCAAGAAGGCGGCGACGGAGGCGCGCCTGCCAGCCGGGCGCGGGGTGCGCCTGCTGGAAATTCGTGCCTGTCCGATTCAGCGCCGCCATCGTAGCCAGCCGCTCAACACAAGGCTAATGCTTTGTGAGCATGCAATTATGCAGCGCTTGCATAACCTTTGAAATCCCTTGATGGATAAGGGATTGCGCCATTTTCACCTGTTAATTTTTGATCAGGAATCGCGTTTTTCAGCCGTTCGCGGGCTTTTTCCGCCAGCCCCCTTGGGACGCTCCCCCCGTTCGCTGCGCTCGGCCTTTTCTTGCCGCTGCGCATCCAGCTCCACCAGGTATTCCCACAGCCGCGCCACCAGCGCCTTGCCGGTACGCTGGGCGGTCGGGCGCTCGCGATAGAGGCGGATTTCCATCTCCACTTCCCACTCCCCGGTGGGCCCGTCGGTCCTTGCCAGCTGGCGGTTGCGCACTTCGCGCAGCACCGACGATTCCGGCAGGAAGGCCACCCCATGGCCCTCCAGCGCCATCATCTTGAGGCTTTCGGACATGTCGGTCTCGTAGTGCTTCATCAGGTGCAGCGGGCGCTTGGTATCGGCCATCATCAGCTCCACCATGCGGCCCAGGTAGGCATTGCTGGTGTAGGAGAGGAAGGGCACGGGAGCCTTGGCACTGCCCGGAAAGACGTAATCCGGCTTGCCGTTGCGGTCGCAGCGCGAATACGGGCGCAAGGTTTCGGTGCCCATGGTCAGCATGTCGTAGCGGCTGGCATCGAGCTGCACCGGCTGGCGCGGATGGTGATAACACAGCAGCAGGTCGCAGCCGCCTTCGACGATGGTCATCACGGCATCGTGGACATTGAGCGCGATCAGGCGCGTGTTGATCGAGCCAAAGCCCGACTCCAGGGCGCTCAACCACTTGGGCATGTAGGTCAGCGAGAGTGTATGGGGGACGGCGAAGTCGATGGTGGTCTGTGCCGTGGGCCGCTTGCCACGCAGCAGCGCGCGCGTGTTGTTGATCTGGCCCAGCATGGCCACGGCCTGCTCGTAGAAGACTTCACCGGCAGCGGTCAGGCGCGTGGGGTAGGAGGTGCGGTCGATCAGGTCGGTGCCCAGCCAGGCTTCCAGTGACTGGATGCGCCGCGAGAAGGCCGGTTGCGTCACATGCCGCAACTCCGCCGAGCGACTGAAACTGCGCGTTTCCGCCAGGGAGACGAAATCCTCAAGCCATTTGCTTTCCATTGCCCGCCCACTTCCCGTTCTAGGTCGAATGCGCGAATTGTGCCGCTGTGCCCGCGCCGGCGCAAGCTGCGCGCGCGGGCGCGGACATCAGCGACGCTCGGCCGGCATCAGCACCGTCGGTTCGGCCCCGGGCTCGGCCCCCGCTGCCACGCCCTCCGGCTGCGGTACTACCGAGGCGCCCTCTTCTTCCGCGCCGGCCTGCTGGCGCAGCCACATCTGCGCATACAGGCCATCGGCCAACAGCAGCCCGGCATGGGTGCCGCGTTCGACGATGCGGCCATGGTCCATCACCAGGATCTGCTGCGCATTGACGATGGTGGAGAGGCGATGCGCAATGACCAGCGTGGTGCGCTCGCGCGCGATCTCTTCGAGCTGCTGCTGGATGGCCTGCTCGGCGCGTGAATCGAGGGCCGAGGTGGCCTCGTCGAAGATGAGGATGGCCGGATCCTTGAGCAGGGTGCGGGCGATGGCCACACGCTGCTTTTCTCCGCCGGACAATTTCAGTCCACGCTCGCCGACCATGCTGGCATACCCTTCAGGGAGCGATTCGATGAAGTCATGGATATAGGCCGCCTTGGCCGCCGCCACGATCTGCTCGCGCGTGGCCCCCGGCTTGCCGTAGGCGATGTTGTATTCGATGGTGTCGTTGAAGAGCACCGTGTCCTGCGGCACGATGCCGATGGCCTGGCGCAGCGAGGCTTGCGTGACGTTGCGCAGGTCCTGGCCATCGATGCGGATGGCGCCCTGGTCGACATCGTAGAAGCGATACAGCAGGCGCGAGAGGGTCGACTTGCCCGAGCCGCTGTGGCCGACCACGGCCGTGGTGGTGCCGGCCTGCACCTTGAAATCGACATCGAAGAGAATCTGGCGATTGCGCTCGTAGCTGAAGTCGACATGCTCGAAATGCAGCTCCGCACCCTGCGTCTTCAAGGGCTGGGCACCGGGCCGGTCGGCCACTTCGCGGTTTTCTTCCAGCAGCGAGAACAGACGTTCCATGTCGGCCAGGCTCTGCTTGATCTCGCGATAGAGCACGCCCAGGAAATTGAGCGGAATGTAGAGCTGGATCATGAAGGCATTGACCAGCACCATGTCGCCCAGCGTCATGCTGCCATCGATGACGCCGGCGATGGCGCGCCACAGGATGAGCGTGACCGCGATGGCGATGATGGCCGACTGCCCGGTGTTGAGCAGCGACAGCGAACTCTGCGATTTGACGGCCGCGCGTTCATAGCGCTGCAGGCCTTCGTCATAGCGGCGCGCTTCGAATTCCTCGTTGCCGAAATATTTCACTGTCTCGTAGTTGAGCAGCGAATCGATGGCGCGCGTGTTGGCATGCGAATCCAGTTCGTTCATGGTGCGGCGGAAATGCGTGCGCCACTCCGTCACCGTGATGGTGAAGAGGATGTAGAGCACCAGCGCACCGGCCGTAATGAGCGAGAACCAGATGTCGTAATGCGTGCTCAGGTAGGCCAGCACCAGCACGATCTCGATGATGGTGGGCAGGATGGAGAAGAGCGTATAGGAGACCAGCGTGGAGACGCCGCGCGTACCACGTTCGATGTCGCGCGTCATGCCGCCGGTCTGGCGATTCAGGTGGAAGCGCAGCGACAGCGCATGCAGATGGCGGAAGACCTGCAGCGCGATGGTGCGCACGGCGCGCTGCGTGACGCGGGCAAACATGAGTTCGCGCAATTCGGTGAAGAGCGCCGTGGCCAGCCGCAGCGCGCCGTAGGCCACCAGCAAGCCGAGGGGCAGCACCAGCAGGGCTTGCGGATGGGTCGGCGTGATGGTCATGGCATCGACCAGTCTCTTCAACACCAGCGGCACGCCCACGTTGGCCAGCTTGGCCCCGACCAGGAAGGCCAGCGCCAGCATCACGCGCCATTTGTAGGTCCACAGGTAGGGCAGCAGCGTGCGGACGACTTCCCAGTCGCCGCGCTGGCGTTTGATGGGGGCTTGCGATGAGGAGGCGGAATTGGGGTAGCGGCGCATGGGCGGGTCAGGTTGAAAGGGGGGCGGGCACGGCAACACAGCAGGAGGGCAACATCCGATACACTAGGCCGTTGCGGCGCCTGCGGGCGCAAACCCGCAAACCCGAATTATAAGAGCCATCCCGGCGCGCCGCCGGACATCACCTGCAAAGGAGCCTTCCATGTCATCGACCGTTTCCCAACTTCCGCCGGGCAAGGCGCCGCAGCTGCGCGTCATGCCCATGCCGTCCGATGCCAATGTCTATGGCGACGTCTTCGGCGGCTGGATCATGGCCCAGGTCGACATCGCCGGCTCGCTGCCGGCCACGCGCCGCGCCAACGGGCGGGTGGCGACCATTGCGGTCAATTCCTTCCTGTTCAAGAATCCGGTGTTCGTGGGGGACCTGCTGTCCTTCTATGCCGATATCGTCAAGGTCGGCAATACCTCCATCACGGTCAACGTTGAGGTGTATGCCGAGCGCAATCGCCTGCAGACCGAGATCGTCAAGGTGACCGAAGCCACCCTCACCTACGTGGCCACCGATGAAAACCGCAAGCCGCGCCCGCTGCCGCCGCTGGATCCGGTGCGCGAAGCGGGCGCCAGCCCGGCGACATGAGCGCCGCCCTTCCCCTCCTGCGGGCTTGAAAATTTTTCAGCCCGCAGGGTGCAGCGCAGACGTATCGTTATGCCTCGCTCACTGTCTTCCTCTTCCCCTTCTTCATACTGCCCATGACCTCCTCCAGCCGCCCTGTCGTCCTCATCGTCGCCCGCCTGCCGCAGCACCTGCTGGACTTGCTGCAGCAGAACTTCACCTGCCACAACCTCATCCTCGATCCGCTCACCGATGAAGCGCTCGCTGCCATCGCGCCGCAGGTGCGCGGCATTGCCGCCAATGGCGAAGCCAAGGTCGGACGCGAGTTCATGGCGCGCTTTCCGGCGCTGGAGATTGTCTCGGTGTTCGGGGTCGGCTATGACGGGGTGGATGTACCGGCTGCCCGCGAGCGCGGCATCCATGTGACCCATACCCCCGACGTGCTCACCGAGGATGTGGCCGACATGGCCATTGCGCTGATGCTGGCCGTGGCGCGCAACGTGGTGCGGGCCGACCGCTTTGCCCGCAGCGGCGAATGGAAGAAGGGGCCCTTCCCCTTCACCACCAAGGTCAGCGGCGCGCGCCTGGGCATCGTCGGCCTGGGCCGCATCGGGCAAGCCATTGCACAGCGAGCGGCGGCGTTCGACATGCGGATTGCGTATCACAACCGTTCGCGCAAGGATGTGCCTTACACCTATGCGGAAGACATCGTCTCGCTGGCGCGCGAGGTTGATTTCCTGGTGATGATCACGCCGGGTGGTGCCGGGACGCGCGCGCTGGTCAATGCCGAGGTGCTGGAGGCACTGGGACCCAAGGGCTTCCTCATCAATGTGGCGCGCGGTTCGGTGGTGGATGAAAAGGCGCTCATCGCGGCGCTGCAGGCTGGGACGATCGCCGGTGCGGGGCTGGACGTGTTCGAGAATGAGCCGAACATTCCGGCCGAACTGGCCGCGCTGGAGAACGTGGTGCTGACGCCGCACATGGCCAGCGGCACGCTGGTCACCAGGACGGCCATGGCGGAACTGGCGTTCACCAATTTGCAGGCGCATTTTTCTGGCAAGCCGGTTGTGACGCCGGTGCCTGACTGAAGATTCATACAGGGGGAAAGCCGCTGCCGGAGGGGGTCACGGACAGCGTCTTTCTCTGAATATCTCCTATTCATTCTTTTTTGGAAAACACCAGCAAGACCGCGGGCAATCAATGGCTTCGATTGTTTGCCAGCCAATCCCATCGCCCATTTGCAAACGCTGTCACTGATTTGTCATTGTCATCGTCGTACAGGAATCCGCCGGCGGCCAATCCGAGTTTGAGAAAGATGCTCGCACCAGCAATTGAAAGGGGTGCATTGTCCCAATCATGCAGAACCTTAAAAGCATACGGACCTGGAACTTCGAACAATTTGAGTCCATTCAGTTGGACATCTGAAAGATTGGGAGACAGACTAATCTCTAACAACCTCTCGCCTGTTTCCGAAAAAGTTAGCTGCAGACCGTTCTCGCTCCAAAACTCTTTTGATTCTTCCGAGAAGAGACTTTTCTCTACGGATAGTGGCTCGCCTAAAATTTTATGAACCTCGCCCTTAGTCATTCCAAACTTAAGTGGTCCGACGCCTATGTAAGACGTAATGATATGTTCTTGCATGACGGTCAAAAATTCAAAGCTACAAGATTGCCGTTTCGATTTTTTAAATCTGACTGCGTTGAACGATTTAAGAATTCTGTTCGCTAGATGTATTGCGATGTAATGGATTTAAAAATTGGCTAAATCAAAAGGCTTCAAGTCCCGAAGCTCACCATCCCAGCGCCCTTTTGCAAACACGGTGACTGCCCGCTGGTAAATATCATCATCATGAAATCCCGTCAGCGTCATACCGAGATTGAGCAACACGATAAATCCAACACTTTCGTAGGGACTTCCGTCGATATTGACCAGGCTGCCGAATACTTTCCGTGGTGGATCAGTGAATAGCTTGATGCCTTCATACTCCAATTCGAGTATGTTCCGGCTGAATCCCACTTCAACGAGCTCGTTAGTATTCAATCCGTAAGTGGTCAATAGTCCATTTTCTCCTCTGTACTCGATGGTCTCTCCCAAGAAGCCTTTCTTCTTCCTGGAGGGAGCGCCAATCAACTCTTCGACGATTGCATGGGTCATACCAAATCGAAGATTTCCAGTACCTATATGCGGCTTGATGTCAAAGCGGCTCGTCATAGTTTTCTCGGTCATTCGGCAATCCGCGGTCCTCGTCTCTCATCTCAATGCCTTAGCGTGATCTATTCCCAAATCAGGTGACCTACGCCCGCGTTTGGCTGAATGTTGAGTCGCCCGCCATGGCTGCATATTTCAAGAGTCGAGCAACTTATCGATATCGATCCCCGCGAGTGGCAATTCCGTCTCCGCGAATTGGCGCAGAATAGTCAGGTGCACATTGGCATTCACCTTGGCTAAATTTTCGAGGTGCATTTTTCCTCCTAGTACGATAGCGGGCTCGAATCCATAGATTTCATGTGGTTCAAGTGGACCCAGCTTGGATCTGGCGCGCTCGAAGAGCGGCTCTCCGCCCTCGTCCTTCATGTCAAACCGGGCCGAATCGCTACAGGCAAAAAACGAGCGGATGGAAAAATCCTGGTCTTCCTTCGATTTTTCCTTCAATTTGTTTTGTAGGGCAGTGACCATATTGAGGGGGCATACAATAGTGACGCTGCGCCCGGTTCTCTCACCACACAAATATAGCTCGCCAAATGCAGTCCTTGCGATCACATGAAAGGAGTCAATCTCATCCAATCCCGTATCAGCAAGCCATTCGTCAACGAGGTCTTCATAGTCATCAGGGTCGACTGTACAAAACAGACCATTTGCGTATTCGCACCATCCTTCTTCCTGCCAATATTTCAGTAGTTGATCGGGTAGCTTATCGCGCCATTTTTCAAGGCTTGCGGCGGGTACCGTCGAGCGTTTGGTAGCCTCGCCAATATTGCTAATGAAATATTCGAGGTCTTCGTCTCTCATCTCAATATCTAAGTTTGATTCGTTCCAAACTCAGGTAGCGTGAGCCTGCGGTTGGATGAATTTTTAGTCGTTCTGTCGTGACGGCATGTTTCAAGAGTCGAGTAACTTTTCAATATCGATTCCTGAGAGTGGCAATTCGGGTTCTGCGAATTGGCGGAGAATTGTCAGGTGCACATTGGCATTCACTTTCGCCAGATTTTCGAGGAGAATTTTTCCTCCTAGGACGATGGCGGGCTCGAATCCATAGATTTCGTGCGGTTCAAGAGGGCCTAGTTTGGCTCTGGCGCGTTCGAAGAGCAGTTGCCCGTCCTCATCTTTCATGTCAAGCTCGGTCGGCTCACTGAACGCAAAAAAAGAACGGATTGAAAAGTCCAGGTCTTCTTTAGTTTTTTCTTTCAAGTCATTTTCTAATGCAGTGACCAAATTGAGGGCGCAATAAATCGTGGCGCTGCATCCTGTCTTCTCACCACACACATAGAGTTCGCCAAACGCAGTCCTTGCAATCACGTGGAACGCGTCAATCTCATCCAATCCGGTGTCTGCAAGCCACTCATCAACGAGGTCTTCATAGTCATCAGGGTCAACTGTACAAAAGAGACCATTCGCATACCCTGCTCATGCCTTGCTGACGATTGCTCTCGGCAATACCGTCAGATATGTCTTTAAGGGTACTTTGCCGATGCGTGGCTTGTGCCGCGGTGGCCGCCGGATTCCGATTCATTTTCTTAAACGCATCCCTAGCCATCGCGTATTCACTAGCAGTCAGACTGTTGATGGCCTCCTCTTGACGTCTAAGCTGCTCCGCCATTTCTTTTAAAAACGCCTTCTGTTCCTCCTTGCTCATCCGCATGAATTGTTTCTTATCATACGGATGGAAACAAGGCACTTTAAACTGCCGGGCCTTGACGGTGACGTCCTTCTTGGGCTTTTTGGGTGGCTGGGGGCCAGGTGCAGCTTCCTTCGCGACTTTAGCTTCTCGCGCAACTCTTGCGGCTTCCTCTGCTTCCTTGCTGTTGCGGCACCCGCAGGGCAGAGGTTGGACAGCGTGATGGTTTCATCGCCATCCAGATGAGGAATGACTTGCTGGTCCGCAGGCGCAGCGTTCCAGTACGTAAAATCAAAATCAGCCGGCAAGCCGGGATGCCGGCCTTCCAGCCACTGCGGGTCGTACGTGCCGGCGAAGCGCAGGCGGGGCTGCCAGGCACGCCCGACAATGCCCAAACCCGCTGGCATGCACGCTTCACTAAAACGCAGCGGGGGCTGATTGAGCGCTTGAATTTGTGGCGCGGGTATCCGGGTCGTTTTTGTCGCACGGAGATACCAATCCTCTGCGAAGCCAAGACCAATCGGATTGTGTTCATGCACTGCATGGGCGATGGCTTTCTGCATATCGCCGTCAGGCGCAGATTCAGGAAGCGGCTTGCGCCCTGGCAGTCGATGCTTTTTGTTCACTCGTGCGGCCGCTGGCTCGGTTTCAAGAATCTTGTTCTCGCCCCCATAGGCGTACTCGTAACGCAGTGGCAGTGTCGTGATGGCTTGTGGGGTGCTCAGCTTCCATGCGGGAAGCACAAACAGCGTCAGCGCCCGAAGCAAGGCAGATCGTTTGCGCCATTCGCGTGGGCCCGTGACAAGCAGCGTCTTGGAGAAAATGAGCGGGCCTTGCCTGGCCTGCTCCGTCACCCGCCGTGATCGACAGGGTCTTGCCGACCTTGGTGATCTGGTTGATGCCAACCACCGTCGCCATCACCGTGCCCACGTTGAGGTTGTAGGCCAGGCCGACGTTTTCCATGCGGCCCATGCCGACGTTCTGCAGGTAGGCCATGCCGATGGTTTCGGTCTTCATCCGCGCAACATGGGTCGACCAGTTCTTGCCGATCTGGTCCTTGCGGTTCTTGCCGATGGTCTTGGTGCGGTTGCTGCCGATGCGGATGGTTTCGTTGTTATCGACCGTCTCGGTACGGTTGTGGTGGACCGTGATGGTCTCGTCGTTGTCGACGGTCTCGGTGCGGTCATGTCCGATATGCGAGGTCTCGTCGTGATCGATGGTCTTGCGGCGATCGTGGCCGACCCATTTGTCTTCGTCGTGCTCGACCTCGGTCAGTTGGTCGCGCTCGGCGTGCAGCCATAACTGCTCCTGACCCTTCCTGTCTTCGAAGCGCAGCGCATTGGCATTGTCGTAGCCGCCCTTGGGCGTTGAGCGTGTCAGGATGCCGCTCTGGGTCTTGTTCGCCGGCAGCTCCCAGGCGGGCATGTTGGCGGCATTGGGCACCATGCCGGTGATGAGTGCGCGATCCGGATTGCCATCCAGGAACTGCACGATGACTTCACAACCGATGCGGGGAATGAAGGTCGCGCCGAAGTTCGAACCTGCCCAGGCAGTGGCCACGCGCAGCCAGGCCGAACTCCTTTCGTCGAACTCGCCGTCGCGGTCCCAATGGAATTGGACTTTGACGCGGCCATATTCATCCGTGTAGATCTCTTCGCCCTTGGGGCCGACGACGGTAGCCGTTTGCAGGCCGTAGATCTTTGGTTCGACGCTGTTGAAGCCGCGGCCGGCAGGCGCACGCCATGGAACAGCATGCAGTTCGAGCGCAAGGAGAGATACTTCAGCCACGGACCTAGCCTGGCTTCGTAGAATGCGACATCGCCGTCAGTCCTGACGAAGCGGAAGCTGAAGACGTAACCGGTGAAGTAGCGCAGGCTGCCGTCTTGGCGGACGAGCTCCACGCAGAGCAGTTTGCCCTGGAGGTCCTTGAGTTCGAGCGTGGCGTTGTCGGCCAACAGCTCGACGGTGAATTCGAAGTCGCGTGACAGCCCTTCGCTGGCGTCAAGCTTGTTGACGAGCAGTTCAGAAAGGGGAGCGTCGTTGTGCGGGAAAGTGAGCCGCAGAATGCGGGCGTGCTGATAGTCTGAAAGCAACTGCTCCAGACCCCGGAGGGTTTTGCGCATGCAGGATTCCTGTGTTCATCAAGTTTCCCTCCCTGATGTAACACCGGCGCGCATTTTAATATTTCCAAATGGAAACGCGCAACTCCTGAATGACGATGGCGGGCGACTGCATGAATTTTCGCCCCAAGGTGCGATACCCCTTCAGGCAAGGAGCCGGCCTGCCTCTCCCGAGAATCGGATCTGCCCAGGAAAATGACGACTCACCACCACCATGTCATGTACGCCCAAACTGAAAAGGCCTGAGTCCGGTGCAATACCGAACTCAGGCCTTGATGCAGAAACTGACTGACGAACGCAAGGAGATCAGATTACGGCAGCGCTCGTTTCATGCTGCCTGTTTCTGCGGCGCCTTCGCAGGATCATCCCGCAACTCGCGGCGCAGGATCTTGCCCACGTTGGTCTTGGGCAGCTCATCGCGGAACTCGATGTACTTGGGCTTCTTGTAGCCGGTGAACTGCTCCTTGCAGTAAGCCATCAGCTGCTCACTGGTCAGCGACTTGTCCTTGCGCACCACGAAGAGCTTGACCGCTTCGCCGGTGTGTTCATCGGGCACGCCCACACAGGCGCACTCCAGCACCGCCGGATGCTGCGCCACCACGCCTTCGATTTCATTGGGATAGACGTTGAAGCCCGAGACCAGAATCATGTCCTTCTTGCGGTCCACGATCTTGGTGTAGCCCTGTGCATCCATCACACCGATGTCGCCGGTCTTGAAGAAACCGTCCGGCGTCATGACCTTGGCGGTCTCATCCGGACGCTGCCAGTAACCCGGCATTACCTGCGGCCCGCGAATGGCGATCTCGCCCGGCTGGCCCAGCGGCACCGGCTGGCCATCGTCATCGAGGATGGCGATTTCAGTGGACGGCAGCGGCAGGCCGATGGTGCCGGTGTATTCATCGATGGTGCAAGGGTTCGCGCTGGCAATGGGTGAAGTTTCGGACAGACCGTAACCTTCGATGATGGGGCAACCGGTCAGCTTCTTCCACTTGTCCGCCACACTCTTCTGTACCGCCATGCCGCCACCCACACAGCAGCGATAGCCGGAGAAATCCAGCTTGGCAAAATCGGCATTGTTGAGCAGCGCGTTGTAGAGCGTGTTGACCGCGGGGAAGGTGTTGACCTTGTACTTGGCCAGCTCCTTGACGAAACCGGGAATGTCGCGCGGGTTCGGGATCAGCAGGTTCAGCGCACCCTCACGCGTGCCCAGCAGGTTGCAGACGGTCAGCGCAAAAATGTGATACAGCGGCAGCGCGCAGACGAACACCAGCTGGTCAATGGGCTTGCCGGACTTCAGCGCCGGAGTCAGCCATTCTTCGGCCTGCAGCACGTTGGCGATCAAATTGCGATGGGTCAGCACGGCACCCTTGGCTACGCCCGTGGTACCCCCGGTGTATTGCAGGAAGGCGACGTCATCGGGCCTCAGCGATACCTTCTGCAAGGTCTTGCCCTCGCCCTGCGACAGCGCACGGCTGAAGGAGATCGCATTGGGCAGCGACCAGGTCGGCACCATCTTCTTGACGTGCCGCACCACCAGGTTGACGATGGCCCCCTTGAGGGTGCCGAGCAGCTCGCCCATGCTGGCCACCACGATGTGCTTGACCTGGGTATGGGCCACCACCTTCTGCAGCGTGCAGGCAAAATTCTCCAGCACGAAGATGGCTTCGGCGCCGGAATCCTTCAACTGGTGTTCCAGCTCGCGGGCCGTGTAGAGCGGATTGACGTTGACCACCGTGTAGCCCGCACGCAGGATGGCGGCGATGGCGATCGGGTATTGCAGCACGTTGGGCATCATGATCGCCACGCGCGCTCCCTTCTGCAGGCCCAGGCCTTGCAGCCAGGCCCCCATGGCGCGCGACATGGCATCGAGTTCGCCATAGCGGAGATACTTGCCCATGCAGACGTAAGCGTTGCGATCGGCATGCTTGGCGAAAGCCTCTTCGATCATCTGCACCAGCGAACCGTAACGGCTGGGGTCGATGTCAGCGGGAACGCCTGCGGGATACGATGCAAGCCAGAATCTTTCCATAGTGTGTCCTCTGTCTCCGGTCATAACGTGCGCTGGGGCTGGACGGTGATGCAAGGCCACCGCGTTGGCGCGCACAGCGAAAAAAAAGCACGAGTGTTTTTTTATTTATCGCAGATGCTATCCAGCATTCGACTGCGGGGCAAGCTTTTTGCGCCCCAAATTTGAGATTTTTTGCAAAATGGCTGGCAACGGCGGCGATATCACGGGCAGTTCGGGCATATCAGCTTGTCCAGGCAGCCGGTCGTCTGCGCAAATTCATCCGGCATGATACGCCGGGTCGCCGTCCTTGGGCCGGTCAATGGTGCAGGCGGGAAACATTTCCGCATCCGCCTTGCCCGTGGTCAAGGGCGCGTCTCCCAGCGCAGCATGACGTGCGGCCTTGTCCATGCGCGCCAGGGCGCGCACCTTGTCATAGAAATCGGGGAAGCCGCTGCTGCGGGCAAACAATTGGCGGAAGGCGGGGACCAGGTCGTGATACGCCCCCACCAGGGCCAGGTGCGCATTGGACAGCGGCATCGCAAACCAGCGGTCATAACCGGCATAGCCATTCCATCGGGTGACCTTGATCTGCGCATATTCAGCGCGCAGCGCATCGAAGATGGCCGCCTTGCGCTGGCGCTTGTCGGCATCGCTGGCGTCGCTGTCGTAGTTCTCCTTCAACTGCGCACGGTACTTGTCCAGCAAGGCCAGGAACTCGCGCTTGCGGGCGGCAAAGCGCTGGTAGGCCTCGACCAGCGCCGGATCGTGGCGCGCCGCCAGCCAGCGCTCCACCCCCAGCTCTTCCACCGCCACCGCAAACCCTTCATTGAAGGACGTATCGCCGGGCGCATACACGGTCTGGTGCGCCAGCTCATGGAAGATCAGCCGCGCCAGTTCGCCATCGGGATACTGGATGAAGGTCGAGATCACCGGATCATCGAACCATCCCAGTGTGGAATACGCCGGTACACCGGCGACCTGCACGTCATACCCTTCGGCCTTGAGCGTGTCGGCATAGGCCTGCGCATCACTGAGGTGATAGTAGCCGCGATAGTCCACGCAGCCGGCAATGGGGAAGCACCACTGCCGGGGCTGCAACGACAGCTCCGGTGCGGCCACCACGTTCCACAGCACGAAGGGCCGGTCCAGTTGTGCGTAACTGCGGTAGCTGCCGTTGTCGGGCAGATCCAGTTCAGTGACGGCATAGCGGCGGATCGCGCGCACCGTCTGCAGCTTGGCCTTGAGCGCGGGCAAGGTGGCCGGGTCATCGAGCCAGTCCTCCAGCGGTTTGGCTTGCGCCAGCAGCGAGAACTGGCCGTGCGCGGCCTGCGCGTAATACGACACCGTGGAGCAGGCCGTCAACCCGCACACCGCTGCCAGCGCCACCAGGGTGAGCCCCCAGCGTACGGAACCACGCAAGCCACGGCGCAGCATGAAAATGCTCAGGCGGCCACGACCGGCTGCTGCAGTTTTTCCACCTGCACCAGCACGTCATAGAAGGTCGGCGCATTGCCCATGTCGGTCAGGCGCTGGCTGGTGACTTCGTTGGCGTTCTTGCCATCGGCCGCAAATTTCTTCCACCAGATCGACAGGCCCACCACCAGCCCCACGCGCGCCTTGTCGGTCACGCGCACGCGCGCCTGCATGCTGCCGCGATCATTGAAGATGCGCACCGTATCTCCCTGCGCAATGCCGCGCGCAGCGGCGTCCTGCGGGTGCATGTCGAGGTGTGGTTCGCCCTCCGTATCACGCAGGCTCTGCACGTTGACGAAGGAAGAATTGAGGAAATTGCGCGCCGGTGGCGAGATCATCGCCAACGGGTATTTGGCGCCCAGCTGCGGATTGCTGGCCACCGATTCATAGGGCGCGATATAGGTCGGCAAGGGATCGAGACCCGCACGCTTCATCTGCTCGGAATAGAACTCGCACTTGCCCGAGGGCGTGGCAAACCCGCCTTCGGCAAAGGGCGCCACCGGCACCGACAGGCGCTGCCAGCCCTTCTCCTTCAATTGCTCCCAGTCGTAGCCGGCGCTGCGCGGATCATCGCGCTTGAAGGCCACGGCGGCCAGCTGATCATCGCTGTCCTTGAAGCAGTCTTCTTCAAAGCCCATCGCGGCGGCCAGCAGGCGGAATATCTCGGTATTGGGCTTGGCCTCGCCCAGCGGCGCGATGGCGGCATTGTTGGCCATCATGTAGACGTGGCCATAGGAAGCGTGCACGTCGATGTGCTCCAGCTGGGTCGTCGCAGGCAGCAGGATATCGGCGTAGTCGGCGGTATCGGTCTGGAAATGTTCCAGCACCACCGTGAACAGATCCTCGCGCGCAAAACCCTGCGCCACCTTGCCCGACTCCGGGGCCACCGCCACCGGGTTGGAGTTGTAGACGATCACCGCTTCCACCTGCGGACCAAAATCGGACGAGGCCGGCTTCAACAGGTCATCGCCGATGGTGCTCATGTTGATGATGCGGCTGGGCTTGCCATGACGCGCAGCCAGGTCGGGGCGGCTCAAGGCGGCCGTATCCTTGGGGAAGCTGTCCGATACCGACAGCTGGATACCCCCCGACGCCTGACGCCAGGCACCGACCAGCGCCGGCAAGCAAGCCACGTTGCGCGCGGCCATGCCGCCGCCGCGCACGCGTTGCAGGCCGTAGTTGATACGCAGGAAGGCGCCCTCCCCGGCCAGCGCGACGCGGCCGTATTCGCGTGCCAAGTTCTGCACTTCGTCCGCACTGATGCCGCACACCTCAGCGGTACGGGCCGGCGTCCATTCGGCCGCGCGCTCCTTGAGTTGTTCGAAGCCGAGCGTGTAGCGTGCGATGTAATCGTGGTCCAGCAAGTCTTCTGCGATCAGCACGTGCATCAGGCCCAGCGCCAGGGCCGCATCGGTCCCGGGCAAGAGCGCGATGTGCTGGTGGCATTTCTCGGCGGTCAGCGAGCGATACGGATCGATGGCGATCAGGCGTGCTCCGTTGCGCTTGGCCGCTTGCACGCGAGTCCAGAAATGCAGGTTGGAAGCAATCGGATTGCCACCCCAGATGATGATGAGCTTGGCGTGATCGACCTGCTCCAGGTCGGTGCCGATGCGCGCACCGATGGTGTAGCGATAGCCTGCGCCACCGGCCGAGGCACAGATGGTGCGGTCCAGCTGCGATGCGCCCAGGCGGTTGAAGAAACGGCCGGCCATCGATTCGCCCTGCACCTGGCCCATGGTCCCGGCGTAGCTGTAGGGCAGGATGGCTTGGGGGTCGCGCAGGGCGATCTGGCCCAGGCGCGCTGCGATGGTGGCGATGGCCTCGTCCCAGCTGATGCGCTCGAACTTGCCCTCGCCCTTCTTGCCCACGCGGCGCATGGGGTGCAGCAGGCGGTCCTGGTGATAGGTGCGCTCGGCATAGCGCGAGACCTTGGTGCAGAGCACGCCGGCCGTGGGCGGGTGCTCCGGATCGCCGCGCACTTCCGTGGCGACGCCGTCCTTGACGGTCACCAGCAGGGCGCAGGTATCAGGGCAATCATGGGGACAGGCGGCACGGACGATGGTGGTGGTCATGGCAGAGAAAATAGCGGAGAGAAAACAGCCCGCAGTGGGCGCAACAGGACACAGGACGCACGCAGCCAAGCCGGAAACACCATCTCCGCTGCCAGCCGCGCTGGTGGCCAGGCCGCTACTTTATCTCAAAACGGCCCGGCGCGACGCCCGTACTGGTACCTGGTCCGACCCTTGCTTGCCACACCTGCACCCAGCCCGTCTGATGGACGGGCGCGGTAAGATAAGTCCTTTCCATACCCCTGCGCATTGGTTCAATCCCATGAAACTCATCGACCCCATCGTCCAGTTCCACACCGAACTGCAGAAAATCCGCCGCGACATCCACGCTCATCCCGAGCTGTGTTACGAAGAAGTGCGCACCGCCGACGTGGTGGCGCAAAAGCTGGCCGAGTGGGGGATTCCGGTCGTGCGCGGCCTAGGGGTGACGGGCGTGGTCGGCATCATCAAGAAGGGCGACAGCCCGCGTGCCATCGGCCTGCGCGCCGACATGGATGCGCTGCCCATGTCCGAAATCAATACCTTCGACCACGCCTCGCGTCATCCCGGCAAGATGCACGCCTGCGGCCATGACGGCCATACCGCCATGCTGCTGGGGGCGGCCCGTCACCTCGCGCAGCACGGCGACTTCGATGGCACGGTGTACGTGATCTTCCAGCCCGCAGAAGAAGGCGGCCGTGGTGCCGAGCGCATGATCCAGGATGGCCTCTTCGAGAAATACCCGATGGATGCCGTCTTCGGCATGCACAACTGGCCCGGCATCCCGGCCGGTCACTTCGGCGTCACGCCCGGCCCGCAGATGGCGTCCAGCAACGAGTTCCACGTCACCGTCAAGGGCAAGGGATCGCATGCGGCGCAGCCGCACAAGGCCATCGATCCGGTGATGACGGCGGTCCATATCGCCCAGGCCTGGCAGAGCATCGTGGCGCGCAACGTCAACCCGAATGACCCGGCAGTGGTGTCGATCACCCAGATCCACACCGGCAGCGCCACCAATGTCATCCCCGATGAAGCCCTGATGGTCGGCACCGTGCGCACCTTCAGCCTGCCGGTGCTGGACCTCATCGAGCGCCGCATGCAGGAAATTGCCGAGCACACTGCGGCCGCCTTCGATGCCACGGTCGAGTTCCGCTTCAACCGCAACTATCCGCCGCTGATCAACCATCCCAAGGAAACCGCCTTCGCCGTCGAGGTGCTGACCGAACTGTTCGGTGCCGACCATGTGGACGCCGCGACCGAACCGACCATGGGCGCGGAAGACTTCGCCTTCATGCTGCAGCACAAGCCGGGCTGCTACGTCTTCCTCGGCAATGGCGATGGCGGCCACCGCGACCAGGGCCATGGCCTGGGTCCGTGCAACCTGCACAACCCCAGCTACGATTTCAACGATGACCTGCTGCCCATCGGCGCCACTTACTGGGTGCGCCTGGCCGAGAAATTCCTGCAGGCGCAGTAAGCGCAGCGGCGGCCTGCGGGGCATTGGCGAGCGGGCGCATTTCAGGCATGATCGCCTAAGCCCGCCGCCCGGCGCACCCTGCAACTGCGAGCGCGCGGCAAGAACGTATAACGATAATGGGAGAAACCTTGCACACGCTTGCCACCGTCCTGGTCCTGCTGGTCGCCCTGGAACACGTCTGGATCCTGATCCTGGAAATGTTCCTGTGGACCAAGCCGCTGGGCCTGAAGACCTTCCGCCAGTCGCGCGAAGCCGCCGAAGCCACCCGCGTGCTGGCCGCCAACCAGGGCCTCTACAACGGCTTCCTCGCCGCCGGCCTGTTCTGGAGCCTGGCCACGGGCGACCATGCGGTGCAAATCTTCTTCGTGAGTTGCGTGCTGGTGGCCGGGATCTACGGCGGTCTCACCGCCAAGCGCTCCATCCTTTACATCCAGGGTCTGCCCGCCCTGCTGGCGCTGCTGGCCTTGCTGGCCGGCTGACAGGGCAACGCCACCATGAAGCGCGCCCTGCTCCTGGCCTTGCTGCTCCTGCTGGCGCGCCATGGGCTGGCGCAGGATCCTGAGCCGGAGTGGTGGAACTACCAGGCCCAGCGCGGCGATCGCATCAAAGTGGTCAAGCTGGACATGGGCTTGCGGCGCAGCTTCCCGCTGTCCGGCTTTCCGTATGTGGTGGTTACGCGGGTGAGCTATGTGCCGGGCACGCCCGACGGCTTGCCGGCGCTGGCCGAGCAGGACCGGCTCGAAGCCCTGTCCGACCAGATGGCTGCGGCCATCGGCAAGAAGACCCGCAGCATCTACGCCGGCACCGCCTTCAGCCAGGGCCAGCAGCAATCCTGGTTCTACGTGACCGATCCCAATGGACTCGAAGCAGTGGTGGCGGGCGTGCATGCCCAGCTCTGCCAGGGCTGCAAGACCAGTACCGCCATCCTGGCCGATCCCGCCTGGGCGCTGTATCGCGACCAATTGTTGCCGGACGGGGAAACCCGGCAGCGCTATGGCTTGCGCAGTTATTGAGGTGCTTGCCGCAGGGGCGGCGTAAAGTTTGGCACGACAGCTGCCGATAACAAGTTTCCTGGCAGCATCAGCGTTGACACCGCGTCATCACAACTTCTCCGGCGCGCCGCATGGCCTTGCCGGGGGAACAACAACATCGGACACGGTCCGAGGGGAAGCCGCATGAAACAGATCAAACTCATCCTCAAGGATGATATCTACGACTCGCTGGAGCGCGACTATCACAACTTCGTGCGGCTCTCGACCAAGATCGATTCGGGTTTCGTCAAACCCTCCTTCGACAGCTATCTGCTGGCCAAGCTCTCCGAGAACACCAACTTCCTCACCGAAGAGGCGGTGCAGCACCTGATGCTCTCGGGCCAGTACGCCTGGGCACGCCGGGCGATGGACAAGGAATTCCCGGACGTGGTCCAGATCCTGATCGAACAGGCGGCCAATTACGGTTTCTGGATTGCGGTGCGCCACGACTGGGGCACCGAGGAACTGGTCAATGCCTCGCGCGCCTGGGCCGGCGCCATCATCAAGCAGGCCAAGGGCGACGAAACGCAGATCGACGTGCTGGCCTCGCAGATCAAGGCGTCCGCCACCAATATCGCGGTGGTGCAGGAACGCCTGAAGACCCCCGCCTCGCAACTGGCCCATGCCATGGTGCAGGAATTGCGCGAGACGCATATCGCCATCGAACATGCCTCGGGCATGGTGGCGCGGGAAAAGCTGGGAGCCCTGCGCACCCTGTTGAAACTCGGGCGCGCCTATGGAAATGTCTCGGAGAAAGCCGAGCAGGACATGATGGACAAGCTCAAGCGCGAAAAGCCCTGGCTCTTCGAGACCGGCCCCAAGGGCTTCTGGGGCCACGTCGCCGCCTGGTGGCGCGGGGTCTGAGCCCGCAGCACGTCAAGGCTCAGGGAGCCGGCGCCACCTGGGCATCGCGCATCAGGCGGATATCGCCATACCAGGCTTGCATCTTCTGCACGGTGTTGTCGGTATCGGTGAGCACGCCCACGCCGATCAGGCGGCCGGGCTTTTCACCGAAGGCACGCTCATAGTCCTCGGCAACGTTGCGCTGGTAATTGCGCCACTGCCCCACATGCTCCGCACCGCTTTCCACCACCAGCATCTGGATGCGGCCGGTGCGGCCGTTGGCAATCACCGTGCCGACCGGCATCTTGGGATCCCACACATACATCAGCGTGGCATAGGGCAGCTCATGCCCGGTCAGCAGCTTGGCCGTATCGAAGAGGATGGTATCCATCAGCGATAGCTTGTCGTGGTCGCCATCGAAGGCCAGCACGATGCGCACCGGCGAATCATCGGTTTCCCGGTGAGTGAGATCGGCCGTGGGAATCAGGCCGGCGGCTTTCCAGCTCCAGGTCAGCCAGGGCTTCTTGTTGATGTCGATGTCGACCGCATGGCGCAGGCCGGAGGAGGCGCGGTCGGCAAAGGCGTGCAGGACGCTGCGGCCATTGTCCTGCACCAGACGGTATTCGGTAGGAATCTTCTTGCGGGTGAACACCAGCGGTTCCCAGCCGGTCGGCAAGCCTTCGGGCGGGTTGGCCGAGAACAGTGCCAGGGCCTGGTCCAGCTTGGCCTGTTTGGCTTGCCGGGCGGCCTCGTCGAGCGGCGCGGGCTTCTGTGCGGCGCAGCCTGCCAGCAGCAGGGCGCCGGTCACGCAGAGCGAGGCCAGCACGGCACGAGCGGCAGAGGCAGGAAGGGAAACAGGACCGAGAGCAGCAAGGCGCGTGCGCACACGCGTAAGACGCAAATTCATGAAGGCCAACCGGAAAAAGCGGATTCTGAGGGAAAGTCTGCGGCCACCCCGACCGCAGACGAACACTAACAGGAAAATCACGCCTGGCGGCATCCGGAAAAACCCTAGCCGGTAAAAAAACGTCAGGAATGCAACGCGGCCGTTGGCTCAGTTTTGCTGCCGCAGGATCTGGATGAACATCTTGGCCAGCGACGACAAGGTACTGTTCTTGCGGGTGACGATGCCGTAATGCTCGATCCTGGTCTTGAGGTTTACCGGCAGGATCCCCAGCATCTGGCGCGCAGCAAAGAAATGCGCGATGTCCAGCGGCATCACCGCCACCATGTTCGATTGCGCCAGCAGGGTGATGGTGACGAAGGGCGAGGCGGTCTCGATCACGTTGCCCGGTACCTTCACGCCTTCCAGCTTGAACTCGTGCTCGATCCAGATGCGCATGGGCATGTTGCTCGAATAGAGGATCCACGAGGCATCGGCCAACTCCTGCAGGCGCACCTTCTGCGCCGTGGCCAGCGGATGGTCGATGCCGCTGACGATGCACATGGGCTCGCCGCGCAGCATTTCGTAATGGTAGAGGTTGGGCTGCGAACTGACCGAGGAACGGCCGATCATCAGGTCGATGCGGCCCTGGTCCAGCAGCAGCAGCTGGCGGGCACTGGTGTCTTCGCTGATCTCAATGGAGACTTCCGGCTGGATCTCGCGCAGGCGCGACAGCGCACGCGTGACGAAGGGCGCCGCCCCCATGATGGTGCCGATGGACAAGCGGCCGCCGCGCCCGCTGATCATGTTCTGCAATTCTTCGCGCAGGTTGGCGACATCGCTCTGGATCAGGCGCGCATAGCGGATCACGCAGCGGCCCAGCTCGGTGGCCTCGATGCCGCGCGGTGAGCGGTCGAACAGGGTCACGCCCAGGGCATCTTCCATTTCATGCAAGGCCTTGGTGGCGGCCGGCTGGGTCATGTGCATCACTTCGGCTGCCTTGTGCAGGGAGCCCTGCTCGTCGAGCGCCGTCAGCAGCGCCACCTGGCGAAAGCGCAGGCGGCTGACGATGGACCCGACCGAAGGCAGCACATCGCCTGCCGCGCCCTCCTCGCCGAGTCGGTTATCACCCGATGAATTAAGCTCATTAGACATCCTTGGTTCAGCCTCTTATAGTCGTCCCGGAAAAAACACAATGCTAGCGCATCTGCCCCCTGCCCACGGCGATGCGTGAAAAAAGCTCAGGAGACGACGGGCAGATTGATCCACAGGTGGCTTCGCCTGGCGGCAGTTTCCTGCCGCGTGCGAATCTCAAGTCCTGTTCTGCACATCGCGCTCCCGGACCCTGACCGCCGCTGACCGGCGGCCATGTGGATGACGACGGCAAAGGAGACCTGGTGAGGCTGATTCAATATCGCGACCTGCATGACCAACGGCGCGTGGGCATCGTCAATGGCGCCAGCGTCCAGGTGCTGGGCGAGGTCGGCACCATGCGCGAGCTGGGCTTGCTGGCCATCGAACGCCATACCGGGCTGGAGCGCCTGGCCCAGTTGCTCAATACCGACCAGTGCGAAGACTATGCCGCGATCCTGGCCGAGGGCCGCATCCTGGCCCCGCTGGACCATCCCGACCCGGCCCACTGCCGCGTCTCCGGTGCCGGTACCACGCACCTGGGCAGCGCCACCACGCGCGACAAGATGCATCGCCGCATCGAGGGCGATGAACTCGACAAGACCGATACGCAACTGATGATCGAATGGGGCATCGCCGGCGGCCGCCCCGCGCCGGGTACCGTGGGCGTGCAGCCCGAGTGGTTTTACAAGGGCGATGGCCATTGCATCGTCGCGCCCGGCCAGCCTTTGCCGCGTCCCGACTTTGCCCTCGACGGCGGCGAAGAACCGGAGATCGTCGGACTCTACCTGATCGATGATGCACTCTGTCCGCGCCGCCTCGGCTTTGCCATCGGCAACGAGTTTTCGGATCACGTGATGGAGCGCCGCAATTACCTGTATCAAGGCCACTCCAAGCTGCGCCACTGCGCCTTCGGTCCGGAGCTGCTGGTGGGCCTGCCGCCGGCGCACCTGGTCGGCATGACGCGTATCCGTCGCCGTGGCCGCGTGATATGGGAACAGGAATTCCTGACCGGGCCCGACAACATGTGCCACTCCATCGAGAACCTCGAGTACCACACCTTCAAGTACGCGCACCTGCTGCAGGCGGGCGACGTGCATGCGCACTTCATGGGCGCGGCCAACCTGTCGTTCGCCTACAGCGTGCGTACCGAGGACGGTGACAGCATCGAGATCAGCATTCCCGATTTCGGTGCACCGCTGGTCAATGGGATCGAGCACGTGCAATCGACCTTGCGACCGGGTGGCATCAGGCAGCTGTAGCCACGCCGCCCGGACCCAGGCGCGCCGCAAGGCGCAGCAGTAACGGCAATCATGCCAAGGCCCCGACCTCAAGGTCACACAACAAGAGGCCGCCCCCAGGAAAATCAAAAAGGAGACCACCCTCATGCTGCTGTATCCCCCTTCCCCTGACGCTGCACGGACGGAGCGTCGATGAATTACACCTTCGATTTCATGAGCGTGTTCGCCAACTGGGATCGCCTCTTGATGGGTGCCTGGCTGACGATACAGCTCTCGGCCCTGTCCATCGCCCTGGGCTTCGTGGTCGGCACGCTCGGTGCGATTGCCGGCAAGAGCCGGCTGGCGCTGGTGCGTGGCCTGGTGCAGGCGTATGTCGAGATCATCCGCAATACGCCACTGCTGGTGCAGGTGTTCCTGGTGTTCTTCGGCCTGGCCAGCATCGGCTGGAAGCTCACCGCCGAGACCGCTGCCGTCATTGCGCTGACCGTCAACGTCGGCGCCTACACCACCGAGATCATGCGCGCCGGCATCAACTCCATTCATCCGGGCCAGATCGAGGCGGCCGAATGCCTGGGCATGTCGCGCTTCCACGTGTACTGGCACGTGGTGCTGCTGCCGGCGGTGGAGCGCGTCTATCCCTCGCTGACCAGCCAGTTCATCCTCTTGATGCTGGCCTCCAGCATCACCTCGCAGATCTCGGCCGAAGAGCTGACCGCCACCGCCAACCTGGTGCAGTCGGAAACCTTCCGCAGCTTCGAGGTGTATGCGGTCATCGCGGTGGCGTATCTCGCCCTGTCCTTCCTGTTCCGTGGCGCATTCTGGGCAATCAGCCAGATGGCCTTCGTGCGCAAGCGCAAGCTTGGCACCAACCTGTAAGGAGGCGCGATGAACGCATTCAGTTTCCTGCACGTGGAATACCTGCTGCAAGCCGCCGTCTGGACCGTGGTGCTGTCGCTGGTGGCCTTCGTCTTCGGCGGCGTGGCCGGCTTCGTGATCGCCCTGTGGCGGGTCTCGCCCAATGCCCTTCTGCGGGGCATCGCCAGTACCTACATCCAGGTGGTGCAGGGTATCCCGCTGCTGGTGATCCTGTTCGTGGCCTACTTCGGGCTGGCCATCGCCGGCTTCAAGCTCACCCCGCTGGTGGCGGCCGGGATTTCCTTTGCGATCTATTGCGCCGCCTTCCTCGGCGAGATCTGGCGCGGCTGCATCCAGGCGGTCCCCAAGACCCAGTGGGAGGCCTCGGAATGCCTGGGCTTCAACCGCTTCGAACAGCTCACCAAGGTGATCCTGCCGCAGGCGGTCAAGATCGCCACGCCACCCACCGTGGGCTTCATGGTGCAGATCGTCAAGAACACCTCGCTGGCCTCGGTGATCGGCTTCGTCGATCTCTCGCGCGCCGGCCAGATCATCAACAACTCGACCTTCCAGCCGTTCACCGTGTTCGGCTGCGTCGCACTCATCTATTTTTGCCTGTGCTTCCCGCTGTCGGCGCTGTCCAAGCACTTTGAAAGGAAATTGAATGTCAGCCATCGTTAAGATCAATGATCTGCACAAGAGCTTCGGCAGCAACAAGGTATTGAATGGCGTTTCGCTGGATGTGCAAAAGGGCCAGATGGTGGCCATCATCGGCAAGAGCGGTTCGGGCAAGAGCACGCTGCTGCGCTGCCTGAACGGTCTGGAGAAAGTCGATGGCGGCAACATCCATGTATGCGGACATGATATTCATCATCCGGACAAGCTGAACCTGCGCGAATTGCGCAAGCAGGTCGGCATCGTCTTCCAGAGCTACAACCTGTTCCCGCACCTGACGGTGGAGCGCAACATCACGCTGGCGCTGACCACCATCAAGAAGATGTCCACCGAGGAAGCGAAGAAGATCGCCCACAAGGTCCTGCAGCTGGTGGGCCTGGAGAACAAGAAGGAAGCCTATCCCGAGCAGCTCTCGGGTGGCCAGGCGCAGCGCGTGGCAATTGCCCGCTCGCTGGCCATGGCGCCGGAACTGATGCTGTTCGACGAAGTGACCTCGGCGCTGGATCCGGAACTGACCGCCGAAGTGCTGAAGGTCATGGAAGACCTGGCCCGTGGCGGCATGACCATGGTACTGGTCACGCACGAGATGGCCTTTGCCCGCAAGCTGGCCGATGTGCTGGTGTTCATGCACCAGGGCCAGGTGTGGGAGATCGGCCCGCCCGACGAACTCTTCAGCAATCCCAAGACGGCCGAATTGCAGAAGTTCGTATCAAGCGATCTGTAAAAGGTCGCATATCCATCTTGTATGGATTTTGTTGTCAGCAGCATCCCTACAATCACCCAGGAGACATCAATGAAAAAACTGTTCAACTTCACCCGCAAGGCCGCCGCCGTCGTGCTGGGCCTGGCTTGTTTTGCCCAGGCCGCGCATGCTGATGCCCTGGCCGATATCAAGGCACGCAAGAAGGTACTGATCGCCATCGACCTCGGCGCGCCCCCCTTCGGCATGACCAACGCCAAGCTGGAGCCGCAGGGCTCGGATGTGGAAACCGCGCGCCTGCTGGCCAAGGACATGGGCGTGGAGCTGGAGATCGTGCAGGTCACCGGCCCCAACCGCATTCCCTTCCTGATGACCGGCAAGGCCGACATGGTGATCTCGTCCTTCTCGATCACGCCGGAACGCCAGAAGGTGGTGGCCTTCACCCAGCCCTATGGCGCCTCGCAGTTCGTGGTGGCCGCGCCCAAGGGCGAGAACATCAAGGGCCTCAATGACCTGGTCGGCAAGCGCGTGGCCGTGGTTCGCGGCAACATGCAGGATTCGCTGCTGACCCCGCTGGCCCCCAAGGGAACCAACATCGTGCGCTTCGATGACGATGCCACCGTGACCGCGGCCATCATCTCGGGCCAGGTCGATGCACTGTGCACGCCCAATTCGCTGGCCTCGGCCATTGCCAAGCAGAACCCGTCCAAGAACCTGGAAACCAAGTTCGCCATCAAGGACATCCCCTATGCCATCGGCCTGCGCAAGGGCGAGCCGGCACTGGAAAAGTGGCTCAACGAATGGATCACTGCCAACCTCAAGAATGGCAAGCTGCCCGGCATCTACCAGCAATGGGTGGGCAGCCCCATGCCTGACCTGGCGCAGTTCGCGCCCAAGTAAGACCGTCGTTTCCGGCATGTCGCGCCAGAAAGCGCGGCATGCGCCCGCCGCCTGCGCGGCCAGCCTGCAGCCTCCACGTTCTCCGAGACCCACATGAAAGCCAACTCTCCCATCATTCGCCTGAACCCGGCCGATGATGTCGTCATCGCCCGCCAGCAGCTCATCTCCGGCACCGTGCTGCAGGACGAAGGCGGCCTCAAGGTCCAGGGCCTTATTCCGGCCGGCCACAAGATGGCCACCCGCGCCATCGCCACCGGCGAGCCGGTCAAGCGTTATGGCCAAATCATCGGCACCGCCAGCCAGGACATCGCGCCCGGCCAGCACGTGCATACGCACAACCTGGCCATGGCCGAGTTCTCGCGTGAACACCATTTCGGCGCGGACGTGAAGCCGGTCGATTTCGTCGCCGAGCCGGCCACCTTCATGGGCATCGTGCGTCCCGATGGCCGCGTGGCCACGCGCAACTACATTGGCGTGCTGACTTCGGTGAACTGCTCGGCCACGGCGGCGCGCGCCATCGCCGATTACTTCCGCCGCGACATCCATCCCGAAGTGCTGGCCGACTATCCCAACATCGATGGCGTGGTGGCGCTGACCCACGGCCAGGGCTGCGCGCTGGATTCGCAGGGCGAGCCGCTGCAGATCCTGCGCCGCACGCTGGCCGGCTACGCCACCCATCCCAACTTCGCTGCCGTGCTGGTGGTAGGCCTGGGCTGCGAGACCAACCAGATCTCGGGCCTGATGGAAAGCCACAACCTGAAGGAAGGCGAATACTTTCATACCTTCACCATCCAGGGCACCGGCGGTACCGCCAAGACCGTGGCGCTGGGGATCGAGAAGATCAAGAAGATGCTGCCCAAGGCCAATGACATCAAGCGCGAGCCGGTGTCGGCCAAGCACCTGACGCTGGGCCTGCAGTGCGGTGGTTCGGATGGCTATTCGGGCATCACCGCCAACCCGGCACTGGGCGCGGCGGTGGACTTGCTGGTGCGGCATGGCGGTACGGCCATTCTGTCGGAGACACCGGAAATCTATGGCGCCGAACACCTGCTCACCCGCCGTGCGGTCTCCCCCGAAGTCGGTGAAAAGCTGCTGGCCCGCATCGCCTGGTGGGAGGAGTATTGCGCCAAGAACGATGCCGAGATGAACAACAATCCCTCAGCGGGCAACAAGGCCGGCGGCTTGACCACCATCCTGGAAAAATCGCTGGGGGCGGTCGCCAAGGGCGGTACCACCAACCTGGTGGATGTCTACAAGTATGCGGAAACGGTGACCGCGCGCGGCTTCGTCTTCATGGATACGCCGGGCTACGACCCGATCTCCGCCACTGGCCAGGTCGCCGGCGGCGCCAACATGATCTGCTTCACCACGGGACGGGGTTCGGCCTACGGCTGCGCACCGGCGCCCTCGCTCAAGCTGGCCACCAATACGGCGCTGTGGCAACGCCAGGAAGAAGACATGGACATCAACTGCGGCGAAATTGCCGACGGGAATGTCACACCGCAAGAGATCGGCCAGCGTTTCTTCCAGATGATCCTCGATACCGCCTCCGGCAAGAAGACCAAGAGCGAACTGCATGGCTACGGGCAAGACGAATTCGTGCCCTGGCACATCGGCGTCTACACCTGATGCTGATGCAGATCATCAAGGCCCGGCGGCGGCTGGGCTAGTGTTATCCGTAGTGGTCCGTAGTGCGCCGCTCCAGCGCGCGCACTACGGGCTGCCGGCCAAGCATCCTTGCCTTCGGGCATCCACGGGGACGAGGATGTTTCGCCCGCAGTCAGTCTCCCCCTTGCAGAACCGTACATCGTGGCGACGTCCGCTTCCCGTGTAGTCCGGGCCCGCCTCCAACATAAGGAACCAAGAACATGGCACACACTTTTTCGCTCCAGGCCCACCTGCCTGAAGACCACGCGCAGGCCACGCTGATCGGCCGCCTCTGGCAACCGGGCGTGGGCCCGGTGCTGGTGAGGATCGATGCCGACGGTGCGTACGACCTCACGCTCATCGCCGCCACCTCCAGCGAACTGCTGGAGCTGGACGACCCCGCCGCGGCCGTGCGCGCTGCCACCAACATGACCCGTATCGCGACCTTGCAGGAGCTGCTGGACAATGCCGACGCCGCACAGCGTGATACCTCGCGCCCCTGGCTGCTGGCGCCTATCGACCTGCAGGCCGTCAAGGCCAGCGGCGTGACCTTCGTGGCCAGCATGCTGGAGCGCGTGATCGAGGAACAGGCACGCGGCGACGCCGGCAAGGCGGAATCGGTACGCAAGGCGATCACGGCGGTGATCGGCGACAACCTCTCCAGCGTGGTGCCGGGCTCGCCGGAAGCCGCGCGCCTGAAGGAAGTGCTGCTGGAGCAAGGCGTGTGGTCGCAATACCTGGAAGTGGGCATCGGCCCGGACGCAGAAATCTTCACCAAGGCACAGCCAATGTCGTCGGTAGGCCTGGGCGATGAGGTCGGAATTCACCCCAAGTCGGCCTGGAACAATCCCGAGCCGGAAATCGTGCTGGCCATCAACAGCCGTGGCAAGGTGGTCGGTGCGACCCTGGGCAATGATGTGAACCTGCGCGACTTCGAAGGCCGTAGCGCCCTGCTGCTGGGCAAGGCCAAGGACAACAACGCGTCGTGCGCGGTCGGGCCTTTCATTCGCCTGTTCGACGCAAACTTTTCAATTGACGACGTGCGCCGCGCCGAACTTACAATGCGGGTCGATGGTACGGAAGGCTTCACGCTCAAGGGCAGCAGCTCGATGTCCATGATCAGCCGCGATCCGCTGCAGCTGGTGGAACATGCGATCGGCCCCAATCACCAGTATCCGGATGGACTGGTGCTGTTCCTGGGGACCATGTTCGCTCCGACCCAGGACCGTTTCGGTCCCGGCCAGGGCTTCACCCACCAGGTGGCCGATATCGTGACGATCTCCACCTCCAAGCTGGGCGCGCTGGTGAACACGGTCAACTTCAGCGACCAGACCGCACCGTGGACCTTCGGGCTCACCGCGCTGTACAAGAACCTGGCCAACCGCAAACTCGTTTAACCGCAAAGGAACAAGCATGTCCGCATCCACTGGCCGCCTCGCCGGCAAGACTGTCCTCATCACTGCCGCCGCCCAGGGCATTGGCCGCGCCTCCACCGAACTGTTTGCGCGCGAAGGGGCGCGCGTGATCGCCACCGATATCAGCAAGCCTCATCTGGAAGAGCTGGCATCGATCGCCGGTGTGGAAACACATCTGCTGGACGTGACCGATGACGCCGCCATCAAGGCGCTGGTGTCCAAGGTCGGCAGCGTCGATGTCCTCTTCAACTGCGCTGGGTATGTGGCTGCGGGCAACATCCTTGAGTGCGATGACAAGGCCTGGGACTTTTCCTTCAACCTCAATGCCAAGGCCATGTTCCACACCATCCGCGCGGTGCTGCCGGGCATGCTGGCCAAGAAGGCGGGCTCCATCGTCAACATCGCCTCGGCGGCCTCGAGCGTGAAGGGCGTGGCCAACCGCTTCGCCTATGGCGCCTCCAAGGCGGCCGTGGTGGGGCTGACCAAGTCGGTGGCGGCGGACTTCGTGGCGCAGGGCATCCGTTGCAATGCGATCTGCCCGGGCACCATCGAATCGCCCTCGCTGAACCAGCGCATCAGCACCCAAGCCAAGGAGAGCGGCAAGAGCGAAGACGAAGTACGTGCCGCCTTCGTGGCGCGCCAGCCCATGGGCCGCATTGGCAAGGCCGAGGAAGTGGCGGCACTGGCCTTGTATCTGGCCTCGGACGAGTCGAACTTCACCACCGGGTCTGTCCACATGATTGATGGTGGGTGGTCCAACTAAGCTGGGGATCGAAAATTGTTTACGGTTCGGGTCTGACGAGGGCCCGGGCGACGTGAGCGATCAGGTAAGCCAGGACGGCATGCTGTGCGCATGCCGTTTTTCTTTTCGGCGTCGCAGCCTGCAGGCGCGGTTGCGGATCAGGTTTATCAAACGGGAGGCTCGCGGCATAATGAGCGCTTCCTCATTCATGCTTACAGGCAAGCCCATGTCCCAGGCATCTCCGGTATTTTCTGCCGACACGCTCACTCCCGTGACTTCCGAACCGATGCTGCTCGGTGAATCGCCCTTGTGGCACGCCGAGGAAGGCGCTCTGTACTGGATCGACATTCCCGGCAAGGCGGTGCACAAGCTGGCGTTCGGTACGCAGCAGCACCAGCGCTGGGAGTTGCCGGAAGAACCCGGCAGCATCGTCAAGCATGCCCAGGGCGGGCTGGTGGTGGCCTTGCGCACGGGAATGTTCCATCTCAATACCGGCAATGGCGCACTGTCCTTGCTGCTGGAGGCGCCCTACGATACGGCGCGCATCCGCTTCAACGATGGCCGCTGCGATGCGGCCGGCCGCTTCTGGTGCGGCACCATCTATGAGCCGCGTGATCGCGATGGCGGCACGCTCTACTGCTTCGAGCGCAATGTGCTGCGCGACGCGCATCATGCGGTGGTGACGTCCAATGGCGTGGCCTTCAGCTCGGACCAGCGCCTGATGTATCACGCCAATACGCCGGCCCACCGCATCAACGTGTATGACTACGATCTGGCCACCGGCCAGACCAGCCAATGCCGTCTGCTGCGCCAGTTCGACAGCGACAAGAGCGCACCCGACTATGGCGGCCGGCCCGATGGGGCGGCGGTCGATAGTGAAGGGGCTTACTGGTGCGCCATGTTTGAGGGCGGCCGGGTGTTGCGGCTTTCCCCACAGGGAGAGATCCTGCAGGAAATCCGGCTACCGGCGCGATGCCCGACCATGGTGGCCTTCGGTGGCGAGGATCTGCGCACGCTCTTCATCACCACCGGCCGCAATGGCCGCAGCGATGCCGAGCTGGCGCAATATCCCCTGTCCGGCCATGTGCTGGCCATCCGTGTGGACGTGCCGGGAAGACTTGAGTACAGCTATCGCCCCTGAGCCTTTAAGCTGTGTGTGGTAAGGACGCGGCATAATCTTTCACGCGAGTATGCATTTGTGACGATTATGAGAGAATATCGCGTCCTCGCGGATGCCCTGGCGCCGCGCCGAATACAAGCAAAGATCCTTCAAAACACTTTACGCGCTGAAAGAGAATCCATGACTAAAATGAAGAGCCTGGTCGCCAAGATCGCTTTTGCTGGCGTTGCCGCCATTGCCATCCAGTCGCCCAGCTATGCCATCGACGGCATGTCGCTGGAATACGGTACCGGCAACAGCACCCAGCTGGCCCGTATCGGTGCCCAGTTCAACTGGGGCCCGAACTGGAATTTCTGGCAGTCCAACGGCACCCACATCGGTGGCTACTGGGATCTGTCGCTGGCCAACTGGCGCATGAACCACTATAACAACACCAGCAGCAGCGGCAACCTGGTCGACCTGGGCCTGACCCCGGTGCTGCGCTTCCAGCGTGACGATGGCAAGGGCTTCTATGGCGAAGCCGGCATCGGCGTGCACCTGTTCTCCAAGCTCTACCGCAACAACGACAAGGTGCTGTCGACGGCCTTCCAGTTCGGTGACCACGTGGGCGCCGGCTATGTGTTCAGCAATGGCCTGGATCTGGGTATCCGCCTGCAGCACTTCTCCAACGGCGGCATCAAGCAGCCCAATGGCGGCGTGAACTTTGCCGTGGCACGTGTGGCTTACAAGTTCTGATGACTTGAGCTGCTACTGCTGAAAATGAAAAAGCCGGCTTTGCCGGCTTTTTTATTGTCTGTAGTTTTGGAAGGGTGAGGTCGCGCTGCCAATGCCTGCGGTTGTATGTCAGCGCGTGAGTTGTTCCCGAATCTTAGATTTTTACCTGTGCATAAATTAACTGCTGCCGGGGCTGCTGGCGCAGGCTGTGTATAAATCTAAGGTTTGGATTCCCAGGCATCGCTTGTGATGGGCAGTTGCGGCCGATTGAGTGCCTTAGATCCTAAATGTCTGTCTATAAAAAAATGCACAGCGGCTGGCAGGATTCGCTTCTGGCTGTGAATAAAACTAAGAACAGACGTTGATCGTCGGCAGGAGGAGTTGGCAGTAGCAACAGTTTTTGGTGCGCTGATTGGTGGGGACTGCGTCTGGCACCGGCCAGACTGCATGCAGTGCATCGTTTCTGTGGCTGGCTGAACCTGGTTGCCCCGATCATCCGAACCGTACCTGGCCTCAACTGCCCTGCAGTCACAAACCGAACGCACAAAACAAAAACCCTCGCTACTTTCGTAACGAGGGTTCTTGAGGATAACAAGCCTGACGATGACCTACTTTCACACTGGTTGCAGCACTATCATCGGCGCGAAGTCGTTTCACGGTCCTGTTCGGGATGGGAAGGGGTGGTACCAACTTGCTATAGTCATCAGGCATAACTTGTAAAGCCAGTTGCTCTCGATGGAGCAGCAACTAACCCAAACTGGAAGAAGTATTTAATAGATTCTTGGGGTGTGATGCACTAGGGCAAACACAATATATGCTCAACTTGTCTATAACAGAGCTAATGTTATAGGAACAAGCCGCACGGGCAATTAGTATCAGTTAGCTTAACGCATTACTGCGCTTCCACACCTGACCTATCAACGTCCTGGTCTCGAACGACCCTTTAGGGGAATCTAGTTCCCGGGAAGTCTCATCTCAAGGCGAGTTTCCCGCTTAGATGCTTTCAGCGGTTATCTCTTCCGAACTTAGCTACTCGGCAATGCCACTGGCGTGACAACCGATACACCAGAGGTTCGTCCACTCCGGTCCTCTCGTACTAGGAGCAGCCCCCTTCAAACTTCCAACGCCCACGGCAGATAGGGACCAAACTGTCTCACGACGTTTTAAACCCAGCTCACGTACCACTTTAAATGGCGAACAGCCATACCCTTGGGACCGGCTACAGCCCCAGGATGTGATGAGCCGACATCGAGGTGCCAAACTCCCCCGTCGATATGAACTCTTGGGAGGAATCAGCCTGTTATCCCCAGAGTACCTTTTATCCGTTGAGCGATGGCCCTTCCATACAGAACCACCGGATCACTATGTCCTACTTTCGTACCTGCTCGACTTGTCAGTCTCGCAGTTAAGCACGCTTATGCCATTGCACTATTAGCACGATGTCCGACCGTACCTAGCGTACCTTCGAACTCCTCCGTTACACTTTGGGAGGAGACCGCCCCAGTCAAACTGCCTACCATGCACTGTCCCCGATCCGGATAACGGATCAAGGTTAGAACCTCAAACAAACCAGGGTGGTATTTCAAGGTTGGCTCCATAGGAACTAGCGTCCCTACTTCAAAGCCTCCCACCTATCCTACACAGATTGGTTCAAAGTCCAATGCAAAGCTACAGTAAAGGTTCATGGGGTCTTTCCGTCTAGCCGCGGGTAGATTGCATCATCACAAACATTTCAACTTCGCTGAGTCTCGGGAGGAGACAGTGTGGCCATCGTTACGCCATTCGTGCAGGTCGGAACTTACCCGACAAGGAATTTCGCTACCTTAGGACCGTTATAGTTACGGCCGCCGTTTACTGGGACTTCAATCAAGAGCTTGCACCCCATCATTTAATCTTCCAGCACCGGGCAGGCGTCACACCCTATACGTCCACTTTCGTGTTTGCAGAGTGCTGTGTTTTTATTAAACAGTCGCAGCCACCATTTTATTGCAACCCTTTTGTCCTTCTGGCGCAGGCCAGTCAAACTACTTGGGCGTACCTTATCCCGAAGTTACGGTACCAATTTGCCGAGTTCCTTCTCCCGAGTTCTCTCAAGCGCCTTAGAATACTCATCTCGCCCACCTGTGTCGGTTTGCGGTACGGTCTCGTTAGACTGAAGCTTAGAGGCTTTTCTTGGAACCACTTCCGATTGCTTCGCGAACAAGTTCGCTCGTCTCACACCCTTGAATTACGCTGCCGGATTTGCCTAACAGCCTTCTTCGATGCAAAAACCGACTATTCCAACAGTCGGACAACCTTCCGCGATCCGTCCCCCCATCGCATCTAACGACGGTGCAGGAATATTAACCTGCTTCCCATCAGCTACGCATCTCTGCCTCGCCTTAGGGGCCGACTCACCCTGCTCCGATGAACGTTGAACAGGAAACCTTGGGCTTACGGCGTGCGGGCTTTTCACCCGCATTATCGCTACTCATGTCAGCATTCGCACTTCTGATACCTCCAGCATCCTTTACAAGACACCTTCACAGGCTTACAGAACGCTCTCCTACCATATCCTTACGGATATCCGCAGCTTCGGTGACTGGCTTAGCCCCGTTACATCTTCCGCGCAGGACGACTCGATCAGTGAGCTATTACGCTTTCTTTAAAGGATGGCTGCTTCTAAGCCAACCTCCTGACTGTTTTAGCCTTCCCACTTCGTTTTCCACTTAGCCAATCTTTGGGACCTTAGCTGGCGGTCTGGGTTGTTTCCCTCTTGACGTCGGACGTTAGCACCCGGCGTCTGTCTCCCAAGCTCGCACTCATCGGTATTCGGAGTTTGCAATGGTTTGGTAAGTCGCGATGACCCCCTAGCCATAACAGTGCTCTACCCCCGATGGTGATACTTGAGGCACTACCTAAATAGTTTTCGGAGAGAACCAGCTATTTCCAAGTTTGTTTAGCCTTTCACCCCTATCCACAGCTCATCCCCTAATTTTTCAACATTAGTGGGTTCGGTCCTCCAGTGCGTGTTACCGCACCTTCAACCTGGCCATGGATAGATCACTTGGTTTCGGGTCTACACCCAGCGACTGAACGCCCTATTCGGACTCGATTTCTCTGCGCCTTCCCTATTCGGTTAAGCTTGCCACTGAATGTAAGTCGCTGACCCATTATACAAAAGGTACGCAGTCACCCCTTACGAGGCTCCTACTGTTTGTATGCACACGGTTTCAGGATCTATTTCACTCCCCTTCCGGGGTTCTTTTCGCCTTTCCCTCACGGTACTGGTTCACTATCGGTCGATTACGAGTATTTAGCCTTGGAGGATGGTCCCCCCATGTTCAGACAGGATTTCACGTGTCCCGCCCTACTTGTCGCAAGCCTAGTTCCACACCATCGATTTCGCATACGGGGCTATCACCCACTATGGCCGGACTTTCCATTCCGTTTTGCTATCGTTGATGCTAAATCTTGCAGGCTGATCCCATTTCGCTCGCCACTACTTTGGGAATCTCGGTTGATTTCTTTTCCTGTAGCTACTTAGATGTTTCAGTTCGCCACGTTCGCTTCGTTACCCTATGTATTCAGATAACGATGACCTTACGGCCGGGTTTCCCCATTCGGAAATCTGCGGATCAAAGCTTGTTTGCCAGCTCCCCGCAGCTTATCGCAAGCTACTACGTCCTTCATCGCCTGTAATCGCCAAGGCATCCACCATGTGCACTTATTCGCTTGTTCCTATAACGTTAGCCTCTTTTGCAAGAGCGTTATATGAAGCGTTGAGTTTTAGCGTTTGCCGTATTCCAAAGTAAGTCTTCTAATTGCTAAGATCACTTCGTAATACTTTGATTGATACAATCACACCCATTTTTACTTTCGCAAGAACCGAAGTCCTGGCGATCGTTTAAATGAATCTTTACTTCTTCCAGATTGTTAAAGAACAAAAACAGCCATTGATCGTAAAAGATCAAACCTAAATCACTACGTCATACGCATAACGCTGACTTAGGTTTGACATTTCTTGGTGGAGGTTGACGGGATCGAACCGACGACCCCCTGCTTGCAAAGCAGGTGCTCTCCCAGCTGAGCTAAACCCCCGAAACTTTGGTGGGTCTGGTTGGGCTCGAACCAACGACCCCCGCGTTATCAACACGGTGCTCTAACCAGCTGAGCTACAGACCCGCTTGGATCAGTATCAGTAGCAAGTCATCACAGCGTTGTGCTGCAGACCGTGCTTCACCAAATAACTGTTCTTGATTTACAGCCGATAAGTGTGGACGCTTAACTTCGTGCGCACTCTAGAAAGGAGGTGATCCAGCCGCACCTTCCGATACGGCTACCTTGTTACGACTTCACCCCAGTCACGAATCCTACCGTGGTGAGCGCCCTCCTTGCGGTTAGGCTACCCACTTCTGGTAAAACCCGCTCCCATGGTGTGACGGGCGGTGTGTACAAGACCCGGGAACGTATTCACCGCGACATGCTGATCCGCGATTACTAGCGATTCCAACTTCATGGAGTCGAGTTGCAGACTCCAATCCGGACTACGATACACTTTCTGGGATTAGCTCCCCCTCGCGGGTTGGCGGCCCTCTGTATGTACCATTGTATGACGTGTGAAGCCCTACCCATAAGGGCCATGAGGACTTGACGTCATCCCCACCTTCCTCCGGTTTGTCACCGGCAGTCTCATTAGAGTGCCCTTTCGTAGCAACTAATGACAAGGGTTGCGCTCGTTGCGGGACTTAACCCAACATCTCACGACACGAGCTGACGACAGCCATGCAGCACCTGTGTGATGGTTCTCTTTCGAGCACTCCCAAATCTCTTCGGGATTCCATCCATGTCAAGGGTAGGTAAGGTTTTTCGCGTTGCATCGAATTAATCCACATCATCCACCGCTTGTGCGGGTCCCCGTCAATTCCTTTGAGTTTTAATCTTGCGACCGTACTCCCCAGGCGGTCTACTTCACGCGTTAGCTGCGTTACCAAGTCAATTAAGACCCGACAACTAGTAGACATCGTTTAGGGCGTGGACTACCAGGGTATCTAATCCTGTTTGCTCCCCACGCTTTCGTGCATGAGCGTCAGTGTTATCCCAGGGGGCTGCCTTCGCCATCGGTATTCCTCCACATATCTACGCATTTCACTGCTACACGTGGAATTCTACCCCCCTCTGACACACTCTAGCCGTGCAGTCTCAAATGCAATTCCCAGGTTGAGCCCGGGGATTTCACATCTGACTTACACAACCGCCTGCGCACGCTTTACGCCCAGTAATTCCGATTAACGCTTGCACCCTACGTATTACCGCGGCTGCTGGCACGTAGTTAGCCGGTGCTTATTCTTCAGGTACCGTCATTAGTAATAGATATTAGCTACTACCGTTTCTTCCCTGACAAAAGAGCTTTACAACCCGAAGGCCTTCTTCACTCACGCGGCATTGCTGGATCAGGGTTGCCCCCATTGTCCAAAATTCCCCACTGCTGCCTCCCGTAGGAGTCTGGGCCGTGTCTCAGTCCCAGTGTGGCTGGTCGTCCTCTCAGACCAGCTACTGATCGTCGCCTTGGTAGGCTTTTACCCCACCAACTAGCTAATCAGATATCGGCCGCTCCAGGAGCATGAGGTCTTGCGATCCCCCACTTTCATCCGTAGATCGTATGCGGTATTAGCTAGTCTTTCGACTAGTTATCCCCCACTCTAGGGCACGTTCCGATATATTACTCACCCGTTCGCCACTCGCCATCAGGAGCAAGCTCCTATGCTGCCGTTCGACTTGCATGTGTAAGGCATGCCGCCAGCGTTCAATCTGAGCCAGGATCAAACTCTTTAGTTTAATCTCTGTTTTGTGTCATTTCTGACTACCCCGAAGGGCATCGCTCTCTCAAAATACTGACAGGTAATTTCTTGCGAACTTACCTATATTTCTTGTGAGCATTTAATATTTAAAGTTTCCAGAACCGAAGTTCTGTCGCACTTCATTAAACGCCCACGCTTATCGGCTGTTAATTTTTAAAGATCTTGTCTGCCGCAAACGCGCTTGGCGCTGTTTGCATCGCTGCGAATCGTTTTGTTCGTCAGCAGCAGAGAAACGAGAGTATGTAGCAGTTTGTTTATCGCGTCAACTACTTTTTTGCGATTCGTTTTAAATTTTTTCGTCTTCGCTTTTGCTACCGCTTGACTACTTCCATTTAAAACGCCTTCAACCTGCTTCACTACTCTTTGCTTCGCCCACCTTCGTCGCTCTGTTTTTCAACTTCGCTTCGTGTGTCGCGTCAGCAGGGGGCGAACTATAGCAGCGGCCCATGTACCGCGCAAGCACTTTTTGAAAAATAATCGAAAATAATTTAGACGAAGCCTTCTCCAAGCTCTCGCGCTTCACGCCAAACCCTTTACTGGCGTGGGTTACAGGCGATATGAACAAAAGAGTAAATCATTCAGAAAAAAGGGCCGCCCTGACGGGCGGCCCTTTCTGCTGCATCCAAATGGAAGTGATCAGGCGTTCTTGAACACCGCCGGCCGCTTTTCCAGGAAGGCTTTCATGCCCTCCTTCTGGTCTTCGGTCGCAAAGCAGCTATAGAAGAGCGCACGTTCATACTTCATCCCCTCGGACAAGGTGGTCTCGTAGGCCCGGTTGACCGAATCCTTCACCATCATGGCCACCTGGCGCGGCATCTCGGTAATGGTCACCGCAGCCGCCATGGCTTCTTCCATGAGCTTGTCGGCCGGCACGATGCGCGACACCAGCCCGGCACGCTCGGCTTCCTGCGCATCCATCATGCGGGCCGTCAGCGCCAGGTCCATGGCCTTGGACTTGGAGACCGCACGCGGCAGGCGCTGCGTACCGCCAGCGCCGGGGATGATGCCCAGCTTGATCTCCGGTTGCCCGAACTTCGCATTGTCGGCGGCGATGATGAAGTCGCACATCATCGCCAGCTCACAGCCGCCGCCCAGCGCATAACCGGCCACCGCCGCAATCACCGGCTTGCGGATGCGGCGCAGGGTCTCCCAGTTGCGGGTAATGAATTCACCATTGAAGACGTCCATATAATCAAACCCGGCCATCACGCTGATATCCGCCCCCGCGGCGAAGGCCTTCTCGCTGCCGGTGACGATGATGCAGCCGATCTCTTCCTGGGCATCGAAGGCCAGCAAGGCCGTGCCCAGCTCGCTCATGAGGTCGTCACTCAAGGCATTGAGGGCCTTGGGACGGTTCAGGCGGATCAGGCCGACCTTGTCATGGGTCTCGACCAGGATGTTTTGGTAGCTCATAGTGGGTCTCCTTCTTATGAATGAATCGGCAATCCGCCCGGGCGTGGCAGCAACCGGCACGGCGAACCGCAAGAATAAGCCAAAAATTATGCGCCAGTCCGACCTGGCGCAATGACTGCCAAGAATTTCATGCGGGCAAGGCACCACGGGGCTATATTGGAGTCATCCCCTTGGCGCCCCTGGCGCATTCCCTATCCCTATATAGAAGGAGGCGAACATGTTCAAGAACATCCTGGTCCCCACGGACGGCTCCGAACGCTCTGACAAGGCCATCGCCACGGCCATCGACTACGCCAAGAACAGCGGCGCGAGCATCGTCGGCATCTCGGTGGCCGAACCCTACCCCTTCTCGCCGCTGGCCGAGAGCTCAATGGCCATCGATCCTGCCCTTTATGAAGAAAACGTCAAAACCTTGGCCAACCAGCACATCAAGAAGATCGCAGACGCTGCGGCCGCCGCTGGCGTGCCCTGCCAAACCGAGATCGTGATGTCCTTCAATCCTGATGAAGAAATCATCAAGGCGGCGACACTGCACGGCTGCGACGCCATCTTCATGGCCTCCCATGGGCGCAGCGGGCTCTCGCGCATCTTCCTGGGCAGCAAGACGCAGAAAGTGCTGACCCATTCGACCATCCCGGTGCTGGTACTGCGCTGATCCTTATAGATAAGCCCCGCCATCGGCAAAAAAGCCTGATTCCTCGACGGGATCAGGCTTTTTCATTTCCGCAAGGAATTCACCGAAATTCAGTTGCCTCCCGGCGGCGTCATCCCCTTGGGCAGCAGCACCCACATCATGCCGCGCTGCTTCATGGCCCCGGCGCGATCCTCGGCTTCATCGCCAAAGCCCCAGAAATAGTCGGCCCGCACCACCCCGCGAATGGCGCCGCCCGTATCCTGCGCCACCACCAGTCGTTGCAGCGGACGGTCGCTATTGGGCAGCGTGGTCGCCAGGAACACCGGCGCGCCCAGCGGCACATGCTGCGGGTCGATGGCGATGGAACGCTGCGGGGTCAGCGGGATGCCCTGTGCGCCCTTCGGCCCCTTGGAAGGATCCGGCAGCTTTTCTTCCTTGAAGAAGACATAGCTGGGGTTAGCATTGAGCAACTCTTCCTTGCGCGCCGGATTGGCCTGCACCCAGGCCTTGATGTTCTGGGCGGACGCCTGGGATAGCTCCATCTCGCCCTTGTCCACCAGATAGCGTCCGATCGACTTGTAGGGACGGCCATTCTGGTCCGCATAGGCCAGACGAATGGTCTCGCGCGACTCCGGCAGATAGACGCGACCGGAGCCCTGCACCTGCAGGAAGAAGGCCTCCACCGGATCATCCACCCAGACGATTTCCTTGCCGGACAGATTATTGCCCTGCATCAACTCGGCGCGGGTCGGATACGGCACGACCTTGCGTCCGACCACCTTGCCGCGCAGGCGCAGGTTCTTCAGCTCGGGATAGACGCTGGCCATGTCGATGGTCAGCAGGTCGTCCGGGGCCTGGTACAGCGGCGTCTGATATGGCCCGGCACGGCGGCGCGAACCGCGCAGCAGCGGCTCGTAGTAGCCAGTCACCAGCCCGGTGTCGGTGCCATCGGGATTGAACAGCTGATACGGCGTGAAATAGGTCTCGAAATACTGGCGCAGGAAGCCCAGGTCATTGGCATTGACCTGCTGGGCCGCGCCACAGGCAGCGCGCCACTCGGGCTTGCGGATCATGACCGAGCACGAAGACTGCAGGGCCGGCCAGGCTTCGCGCAGGTCGTCGTTGGTCCAGCCGGGCAACTGGGCGAAGGTGGTAGCACGCATGGCCGGCCCCGGCTGGGCCACTGGCTTGGGCGAGGGCTGGGTCGGAGCCGGCGTGGTCAGCGGCGTAGTCTGGCAGGCCGCCAGCAGAACGGCGACCGAAATCGCCATCGCGGGTACACTAAGACGCCGCAGCGTCGACAGCTTGGCAAAACGATTCAATGACATCGGAGACAAATTCATGTTGTGGTTGATCCTGGAGGCCAGTGCCGCCTTCTTCGTGCTGGTCTTCATCGTCTGGTGGACCATGTTTTCGGGCCGCAAGGAACACAACGGCCGGCCCGTCAGCGCCAGGCAGAAAGAAACGCAGGAAAAGAAACAGCAGCCAGCGCGAGAGACGACAGACAGCGACCCGCGCTGAAAAATCCGTCGTCCCGCCTCAGGAAGAAAAATTCAGTGCAAAGTGCGCGGCAGTGAAAGCACGAACTCGGGAATGCGCACGTCAAATTGCTCGCCATCCTCGGCCACGCAGAAATATTCACCATGCATGCTGCCCTGTGGGGTCTTGAGCGACGTACCGCTGGTGTACTCAAACTGCTCGCCGGGCTGCAGGAAGGGTTGATGGCCGACCACGCCCAGGCCGCGCACTTCCTGCACGTGGTTGTTGGCGTCGGTGATGACCCAGTGGCGCGAGATCAGCTGGGCCGGGACCGTGCCGGTATTGACGATGGTGATCGCATAGGCGAACACGTAGTGCGAACGCGATGGATCGGATTGTTCCTCCAGGTACTGGGTCTTGACCGTCACCGTGAACTCATACGCTGCCATGGGATTTCCTGTGTTGTGAAGGGGCTGCCGCCGCGCCGGCCCGACAGGCGCACGCACGGCCACCCCGGATTGCACACGAATTCAGCGGGCTGCGCAAGCCGATGCGTTTCGCGTGTCCGGCCCGCTGCGGGCAAGCCTGCCAGCTCATCGGCCAGGCCGGTGGGCGCTGCAGCAAGGTAGAATAGCGGTTTTGCCGCCTTTGCGCCTGCGCCCGGCGGCCAATGTCGATTCAGCCATCCTTTCTTTACAGCCATGCCGACCTTCCGTATCGCCCCCAGCATCCTGTCCGCCGATTTCTCCCGCCTGGGTGAAGAAGTGCGCAATGTCGTCGCCGCCGGCGCCGATTTCATTCACTTCGACGTGATGGACAACCATTATGTCCCCAACCTGACCATCGGCCCCCTGGTCTGCGAAGCCATCCGCCCGCACGTTCAGGTGCCGATCGACGTGCACCTGATGGTCAAGCCGGTGGACCGCATCATTCCCGATTTCGCCAAGGCCGGTGCCAACCTCATCACCTTCCACCCGGAAGCCTCCGAGCACATCGACCGCTCCCTGCAACTGATCCGCGACAACGGCTGCAAGGCCGGCCTGGTGTTCAACCCCGGCACGCCCCTGCATTACCTGGATCACGTGATGGACAAGCTGGACATGGTCCTGATCATGTCGGTGAACCCCGGTTTCGGCGGCCAGTCCTTCATCCCGGAAGCCTTGAAGAAGATCGCCGAAGTGCGCCGCCGCATCGATGAATCCGGTCGCGACATCCTGCTGGAAGTCGATGGCGGCATCAAGGTCGAGAACATCGCCGCTGCCGCCCGCGCCGGTGCCGATACCTTCGTAGCCGGTTCGGCCATCTTCGGCAAGCCGGACTACAAGGCCGTCATCGACGCCATGCGCGCCGAACTGGCCCAGGTCTGAGCGCGCCTCCCCTTCGCCAGACGAACAAACAACGAGGTTTCCAGGGCATATGAAGAATCTGACCAATATCAAGGCCGCCATCATCGACCTCGACGGCACCATGCTGGATACGGCCGCTGACTTCCACGTCGCGGTCAACCGCATGCGTGAAGAATTGGGACTCACGCCCCTGTCCCAGGAAACCATCGTCAACTTCGTCGGCAAGGGGACCGAGAACCTGATCCGGCGTGTGCTCGCCGTGGACTATGCAGAGGACGAGGCAGCGCAATACTTCCAGCAGGCGCTGGAGAGCTACACCGAGCATTACCTGGCCATCAATGGCGACTATTCCTCGCTCTACCCGGGCGTGGTCGAGGGCCTCCAAGCCCTGCGCGACAAGGGCCTGCGCCTGGCCTGCGTGACCAACAAGCCGCTGGCCTTTGCCGTGCCGCTGCTGCAAAAGAAGGGGCTGCGCGATTTCTTCGAGATCGTCTACGGCGGCGATTCCTTCCCGAAAAAGAAGCCCGATCCCATGCCCTTGCTGAAGGTCTGTGAGGATTTCGCCCTGGCACCGGCCCAGGTCGTGGCCATCGGCGACTCCAGCAACGATGCCCAGGCTGCCCGCGCGGCCGGTTGCCGTGTCCTGAATGTTCCGTATGGATACAATCACGGTGAATCTATACACGACGTCGATTCGGATGGTATAGTTTCGACGCTTGTAGAAGCAGCGCAGCAAATCTCGGTGGACTGACACCCCGTCAGCTCACCGGTCGACAGACCGAAGATCCGATCGCGACCCACATCAATGTTTCGTAACAACAAACGAACCGCTCAACCGACAGCCGCCCCTGAGGCCTGGCTGTGGCGACGCTGGCAATTCCGGGCGCAGTAATTGACGCCTGGACCTGGCCGCACCTGCGTGCCGGGTCGTTTGTTGTGGTACCGCATCCTCCGCATTTCCCGTAATTCTCATAACGACACCGCTGACGAGAGTCCGCACCTGTTTCGCTGCATCCGCGTGCATCGCGTCCATGGCTTCATGGCGTGGGCGCGCCGGTCTGCGGCCAGGCCCGCGTACCCTACAATGGCGGTCTGGAGTGACACATGACCGAACTCGAATTCAAATCGCTGGCCGCCGAAGGCTACAACCGCATCCCCCTGATCGCCGAAGCCTTCGCCGACCTGGAAACCCCGCTGACGCTCTATCTCAAGCTGGCCCAAAGCCACAACACCGGCAAGAACACCTTCCTGCTGGAGTCGGTGGTCGGTGGCGAACGCTTCGGCCGCTATTCCTTCATCGGCCTGCCCGCCTCCACCAAGATCCGCTGCAGCGGCCAGCAGATCGAGGTGCTGAAGAATGACGAGGTCATCGAGACCGCCCAAGGCAATGCGCTGGAATTCATCGCCGACTATCAATCCCGCTTCAAGGTCGCCATCCGCCCAGGCATGCCGCGCTTCTGCGGCGGCCTGGCCGGCTACTTCGGCTACGACGCCGTGCGCTACATCGAAAAGCGCCTGGAAAACAGCGCCCCGCAAGATACGCTGGGCCTGCCCGACATCCAGCTGCTGCTGACCGAAGAACTGGCCGTCATCGACAACCTCTCCGGCAAGCTCTACCTGATCGTCTACGCCGACCCTACCCAGCCGGAAGCCTTCTCCCGTGGCCGCCAGCGCCTGCGCGACCTGCGCGCCATGCTGCGCCGTCCGGCCGATGCACCGGTGACCACCGGTTCGGTGCGTACCGAAACGATCCGCGAATTCCCCAAGGACGAATATCTCAAGGCCGTGGCCCGCGCCAAGGAATACGTGATGGCCGGCGACCTGATGCAGGTGCAGATCGGCCAGCGCCTCCGGAAATCCTATGTGGATTCGCCGCTGATGCTGTACCGCGCGCTGCGCTCGCTGAACCCCTCCCCTTACATGTACTTCTACAACTTCGGCGACATGCAGATCGTCGGTGCCTCGCCGGAAATCCTGGTGCGCAACGAATCCATCGGCGAAGGCCAGAAGAAGATCACCATCCGCCCGCTGGCCGGCACCCGTCCGCGCGGCTCCACCATCGAGCGCGATGAACAGCTGGCGCGCGAACTGCTGGCCGACCCCAAGGAAATCGCCGAGCACGTGATGTTGATCGACCTGGCCCGCAACGACATCGGCCGCATCGCCACCACCGGCAGCGTCAAGGTTACCGACCAGATGGTGATCGAAAAATATTCCCACGTGCAGCACATCGTCTCCAACGTCGAGGGCATCTTGAAACCCGGCATGTCCAACCTGGATGTGCTCAAGGCCACCTTCCCGGCCGGCACCCTCTCGGGCGCCCCCAAGGTGCGCGCCATGGAAATCATCGACGAACTGGAACCGACCAAGCGCGGCATCTATGGCGGCGCCTGCGGCTATCTCTCCTTCGGTGGCGAAATGGACGTGGCCATTGCGATCCGTACCGGCGTCATCAAGGATGGCACGCTGTACGTGCAGGCGGCCGCCGGCATCGTGGCCGACTCGGTGCCGGAAATGGAATGGGAAGAAACCGAAAACAAGGCGCGTGCCGTACTGCGCGCTGCTGAACAAGTGCAAGATGGCCTGGACGGAGAAATCTAAATGCTGCTGATGATCGACAACTACGACTCCTTCACCTACAACCTGGTGCAATACTTCGGCGAGCTGGGCGAAGAGGTGCTGACCATCCGCAATGACGAGATCACGCTGGATGACATCAAGAAGCTCAACCCCGAACGCATCTGCCTCTCCCCCGGCCCCTGCAGCCCCAAGGAAGCCGGCATCTGCGTGGACCTGTTGAAGGAATTTTCCGGCAAGCTGCCCATCCTCGGTGTCTGCCTGGGCCACCAGGCCATCGGTGAGGCCTTCGGCGGCAACATCATCCGCGCCAAGCAGGTCATGCATGGCAAGACGTCCAAGATCGCGCACACCGGCGTGGGCGTCTTCAAGGACCTGCCCACTCCCTACACCGTGATCCGCTACCACTCGCTGGCCATCGAACGCGCCACCCTGCCGGATTGCCTGGAAGTGACCGCCTGGACCGATGATGGCGAAATCATGGGTGTGCGCCACAAGGAGTTCGACCTGCAAGGCGTGCAGTTCCACCCCGAGTCCATCCTCTCCGAGCACGGCCATGCCCTGCTCAAGAACTTCCTGACCGGCAGCGCCCACGGCTGAGACCATTACACACATCGAGACAAGACATGCCCATCACTCCCCAAGAAGCGCTGCTGCGCTGTATCGAGCATCGCGAAATCTTCCACGATGAAATGCTGACCCTGTTCCGCCAGATCATGGGCGGCGAGATGTCGCCGGTGATGATCGCGGCCCTCACCATGGGCCTGCGCGTGAAGAAGGAAAGCATCGGCGAGATCGCCGCCGCCGCCCAGGTCATGCGCGAATTCGCCACCAAGGTGCCAATGGCCGACACTTCGCGCCTGCTCGACATCGTCGGCACCGGCGGCGACGGTGCGCACACCTTCAACATTTCCACCGCCTCCATGTTCGTGGCGGCGGCCGCCGGTGCGCGCGTGGCCAAGCATGGCGGACGCAGTGTTTCTTCGTCCTCTGGCAGCGCCGACGTACTCGAAGCCCTGGGCGCAGACATCAACCTGCAACCCGAGCAAGTGGCGCAATCGATCGCCCAGACCGGCATCGGCTTCATGTTCGCCCCCAACCACCACGCCGCCATGAAGCATGCGGCGCCGGTGCGCAAGGAGCTGGGCGTGCGCACCATCTTCAACATCCTCGGTCCGCTTACCAATCCGGCCGGTGCCCCCAACATCCTCATGGGCGTGTTCCATGCAGATCTGGTCGGCATCCAGGTGCGCGTGCTGCAACGCCTGGGCGCGCAGCACGCCATCGTGGTCTGGGGCCGTGACAACCTCGATGAGGTCACGCTGGGTGGCGCCACCATGGTGGGCGAACTGGTCAACGGCGAGATCCGCGAATACGAGATCCACCCGGAAGACTTCGGCCTGTCCATGTTTGCCAGCCGCAACTTGCAGGTCGGCAATGCGACAGAGTCCAAGGAGAAAATCTTCGAAGCGCTGCGCGGGGAACCCGGTCCGGTGCACGACATCGTAGTCATCAATGCCGCCACCGCGCTCTATGCGGCCGGGGTTGCGCCTTCCATCGCCGAGGGCCTGCAGACGGCGCGCGCTACCATCGCCTCCGGCGCGGCCCGTGCCAAGCTGGACCAGTTCGTCCAGGTGACCCGCCAGCTCGGCGGCAAACATTGAAACCGACAAGGAACCTCATGTCCGACATCCTCAACAAGATCCTCGACGTCAAGGCCGAGGAAGTCCGCATCGCCAAGCAGCAGCGCGACCTCGCCAGCCTGCGCCGCGAGGTGGAAACCGACAGCGAACTGCGCTCGGAACTGCGCAATTTCGAAGAGAGCCTGCGCGGCAAGATCGCCAACGGCCAGGCCGGCGTGATTGCCGAAGTCAAGAAGGCCTCGCCTTCCAAGGGCGTGATCCGTCCCGACTTCAAGCCGGCCGAGATCGCGGTGAGCTATGCCGAACATGGCGCGGCCTGCCTGTCGGTACTGACCGATGAACAATTCTTCCAGGGCTCGCCGGACTACCTCAAGCAGGCGCGTGCAGCGTGCGCCCTGCCGGTGCTGCGCAAGGATTTCATGATGGATCATTACCAGATCTACCAGGCGCGCTCCTGGGGCGCGGACGCCATCCTGCTGATCGTGGCCGCATTGGACCATGGCCTGATGGCCGACATGGAAGCCTGCGCCCATGAGCTGGGCATGAGCGTGCTGGTGGAAGTCCATGACCAGGCCGAACTGGAAGCCGCCCTGAAGCTCAAGACGCGTCTGTTCGGCATCAACAACCGCAACCTGCGCACCTTCGAGACCACGCTCGACACCACGCTGAACCTGCTGCCGCGCATCCCGCCGGAAAAGCTGGTGGTCACCGAATCGGCCATCACCACGCCGGACGACGTCAAGCGCATGCGCGATGCCGACGTGCATGCCTTCCTGGTCGGTGAAGCCTTCATGCGTGCGCCAGAGCCGGGCGTAGAGCTGGCGCGCCTGTTCGCCTGACTGCCTGATTGCCGCACGCACGAACAAACCTCGCCCGGTGCAAACCGGAGCGAGGTTTTTTTACGTCCTGAGCGTGACGGGCCCGGCAGTGATCAAGCCGAGAAACCGCCATCGATCATCAGGTTGGCGCCGGTGATGTAGCCCGATTCCGGACCTGCCAGATAAGCCACGAAGCTGGCGATTTCTTCAGCCTTGCCGTAACGCGGCAGTGCCATCAGGCCAGTCAGGGAAGTGGCGAAGTCGCTGTTGGCCGGGTTCATGTCGGTATCGACCGGACCGGGCTGGACGTTGTTGACGGTGATGCCGCGCGGGCCGAGGTCACGGGCCAGGCCCTTGGTCAGGCCAACCAGCGCCGACTTGCTCATGGCATACACGGCGCCGCCGGCAAAGGGGATGCGGTCGGCATTGGTGCTGCCGATGCTGATGACGCGGCCGCCTTCGCCCATGTAGCGCACGGCGGCCTGGGTGGCCACGACCACGCTGCGCACGTTCACGGCCAGGGTGCGGTCCAGGTCTTCCAGCTTGAACTCATCGATGTGGCCCAGGGCCAGCACGCCCGCATTGTTGACCAGGATATCGAGGCGGCCGAAGGTCTCGGCAGCCAGGCGGATGGCTTGCTGCAGGGCGGCTGCATCGGAGCTGTCGGCCTGGATCGCCAGGGCGCGGCCACCGGCGGCTTCCACGCGGGAGACCAGGGCTTGCGCCTTGTCCGGCGAAGTGACATAGGTGAAGGCGACGGTGGCGCCTTCAGCGGCCAGGCGCTGCACGATGGCCGCGCCGATGCCGCGCGAACCGCCTTGCACGAAAGCAACCTTGGAGGCCAGGGTGGTAGCGGATGCGGCGTTAGTTTGAATTTGCTTGTTCATGATCTTGCTCCTTGAAAGTGATGGGTTGGCCCCGTCTGCCTGCAGCGGCGTGCTGCTGTATGCGTCCGGGTTGAAGCAAGTATCGGCGTTTGATTATGTGGCGACTAGCTGGCAATCCCTATCTTCTTTTTAAACCAATGGTTTAGAATCGAGCAATGGAAACCATGACCAGCATTGAATGCTTTGTCGCTGCGGCCCACGCCGGCAGCTTTTCGGCGGCGGCACGCCAGCTCGGCCTGACCTCGGCGGCCGTGGGCAAGAACGTGGCACGGCTGGAAACTTCGCTGGGCGTACGGCTGTTTCATCGCAGTACCCGCAAGCTCTCGCTGACCGAAGCGGGCGAACGCTTCCTGCAGGAAGTGGGCGGCGGCCTGCAAGCCATCCGCAATGCCGTGGCCAATCTCGCCAGCGCTGGCGGGCAGCCGGCCGGCACGCTCAAGGTCAGCATGGGGACAGGTTTCGGGCGGCAATACATCGTGCCCTTGTTGGGAGAATTCCTGGGGCGCTATCCGGGCATCCAGCCGGACTGGCATTTCGAGAACCGCTCGGTGGATCTCATCACCGAGGGCTTTGATGCCGCCATCGCTGGCGGCACCGAGCTCTCGCCCGGCGTGGTGGCGCGCGAGCTGGCCCCGGCGCATCGGGTGCTGCTGGCTTCGCCCGCCTATCTGGAGGCGCATCCCGCCTTGCGCTCGCCGGCCGACCTGGCCGAGCATGCGGGCATCCTGATCCGCTCGCCCCAGACGGGGCGCGTGCGGCCCTTCTCGCTACGCGACCACGGGGGCCAGCAGGCACCGGTCACACTGCAGCAACGCATGACCATGAGCGATGCCAATGCGGCTTGCGAGGTGGCCGAAGCGGGGCTGGGCATCACGCTGGTGTCGATGCCGCATGCCCTGCTCTATCTGGATCGCGGCACGCTGGTGCGGGTGCTGCCGGACTGGTACGTGGATACCGGCATGCTCTCGCTCTACTTCACCGCAGCGCGGCTGCTGCCGGCCAAGACGCGGGTCTTCGTCGATTTCGTGGTCGAGCACTTCCGCCGCGAGCGGCTGGCGGAGCGCTTTTCGGCGCAGCGCTGAAGCAGCGCCAGCGCAGTTCAGCGCTTGCCTTGCGCGGCGCGCATCCCGCCACCGATATTGCTGCCGGCGTCCCGCGCCAGGCCGCGATAGCCGATCACTGAAATGAGCGTCACCACGCCGGCCATGGCAAAGGCCCACTGGAAATCGCCCAGCGTGAAATGCGCGCCGGTGGCATCGATCTCCTCGCCCCGGATCGCCGCCGCAATACGCAAGGCCAGCGCACCGAAGGCGATGCCCATGCCGATGGTCATCTGCTGCGCCACGCTCCAGAGCGTGCTGGCCGAAGATTTGCGGGCATCGCTGATGTCCGCATACGCCAGCGTGGCCAGGGTCGAAAACTGCATCGAGCGCGACAGCCCGTAGCAGAAGATCACCCCCAGGATCACCGGCAGCGGCGTGCCCGGCGTGAGCAGGCCGCAGGCGATGATGAGGCAACCGGCGATGGCCGCATTGTTGACCGCCACGCTACGGAAACCAAAGCGCTGCAGGACGCGCGTGGTGAACGCCTTCATGCCGAGATTGCCGAGGGCAGTGGCCAGCAGCAGCAACCCCGACTGGAACGCCGTCAGGCCGAAGCCGATCTGGAACATCAGGGGCATCAGGTAAGGCACTGCATCGACGCCAATACGCGTGAGCGAACCGGTCAGCACCGTCACCGAATAGGTCGGAATGCGCAGGTTGGAAAAATCCAGCAGCGGATGTTCGATGCGCTGCATGTGCCGCCACGCGCAGTACCCGAGCACTACGCCCAAGGCCACGAAACCGAGCGCGACCTTGATGTTGGATTCCATATGGCTGGCGATCTCGGTGCCATACAGCAGCGACGTCAGCGCCGCGCCCGAGAGCAGGAAACCGATCACGTCCAGCGGCCGCTTGCTGTGGCCGTGTTCATTGCGCACCACGCGCATGACGGCAATGAACGCCGCAAACCCGAACGGTACGTTCATCAGGAAAATCCAATGCCATGATGCGTACGTGGTGATGAAACCGCCGATGGACGGCCCCACCACCGGGGCCACGATGGCCGGCCAGGTGATGGTGGCAATGGCTTTCATCAGCCTGTCCTTGCCGGTACTGCGCACGACGATCATGCGCCCGACCGGCACCATCATTGCGCCACCCAGGCCTTGCAGCACACGCGCTGCGGTGAACTCCCACACGTTCTGCGAAAAACCGCACAGGATGGAAGCGAACGTGAAGATGGCAATGGCGATACCGAACACGGTGCGCGAACCGAAGCGATCGGCCACCCAGCCACTGACGGGAATGAAGACGGCCAGCGTGAGCATGTAGGCCGTCATGCCCAGGCTCAGTTCGTTGGGGCCGACACCGAAGGACTGCGCCATCTGCGGCAAGGCCGTGGCGATGATGGTGGTATCGAGATACTCCATGAAGAAAGTCGCCGCCACGATGTAGGGCAACATACGCACGCGTGCATCGGGCAGGCTGTTGTCGTTGGTTCCCACGGTATTTCCGCCTCTGTTGTTTTTGGTTGAACCATGCGAAACGCCGGCATAGGCCGGCGCTTGCAGAAGAGAATTCTTCAGATTCCCTGAATCATCCAAATCATTTACATCAATAGAACTTCAGGAAGTGCATCAGCACCTGGATCACGATGATGCCGCCGATGAGCCCGCCTCCGAAATAGACGATCACGCCCAGCAGCATGTTGGTGCGCCGCTGCTCGGCCAGCAGCTTGCGGATCAGCTCGGTGTTCTGCGGCTGGCTCTCGCCTTCGGTGTAGCGCGTCAGCGCTTGATGCGCCAGGCGCGGCAGTTCCGGCAGCAGGCGGCTGTAGCGCGGCACTTCCACCTTCAGCTGTTCGACGAAACCGCGCCAGCCGATCTGCTCGCTCATCCAGCGTTCGAGATAGGGCTTGGCGGTCTTCCACAGGTCCAGGTCCGGATCGAGCTGACGGCCCAGGCCCTCGACATTGAGCAGGGTCTTCTGCAGCAGCACCAGTTGCGGCTGCACTTCCACGTTGAACCGGCGCGAGGTCTGGAACAGGCGCAGCAGCACCTGGCCGAAGGAGATGTCCTTCAGCGGACGGTCGAAGATCGGTTCGCAGCAGGCCCGCACGGCCGCTTCGAGTTCATCGACCCGGGTTTCCTTGGGCGCCCATCCGGATTCGATGTGGGCCTCGGCCACGCGCTTGTAGTCGCGGCGGAAGAAGGCCAGGAAATTCTGCGACAGGTAATCCTTGTCGTAATCATTGAGCGTGCCGACGATGCCGAAGTCCAGCGCGATGTAGCGGCCGAAGGTTTCCGGGGCCACCGACACCAGGATGTTGCCGGGGTGCATGTCGGCGTGGAAGAAGCCATCGCGAAACACCTGGGTGAAGAAAATCTCCACGCCATCGCGCGAGAGCTTGGACAGGTCGACCCCTTCGGCGCGCAGGCGCTCGGTCTGCGAGATCGGGATGCCATACATCCGCTCCATCACGATGACCGAGGATGAACAATAATCCCAATACATCTCCGGCACCATCAGCAGCGTGGACTCGGCGAAGTTGCGGCGCAGCTGGCTGGCATTGGCCGCTTCACGCATGAGGTCCAGCTCGTCGTGCAGGTATTTGTCGAACTCGCCCACGACTTCCTTGGCCTTCAAGCGGCGGCCATCGGCCCACAGCCGTTCCAGCCAGTCGGCGGCCACGTGCATCAGGCCGATGTCGTGATCGATGATGTCGCGCATGCCGGGACGCAGCACCTTGACGGCCACTTCCTTGCCATCCTTCAGGGTGGCGAAGTGGACCTGCGCAATCGAGGCCGAGGCCACCGGGGTGCGCTCGAAGCTGGCGAAGAGCTGGTCCGGATGCGCGCCCAAGGACTTCTCGATCTGCTTGACCGCCAGCTCGGAATCGAAGGGCGGCACGCGGTCCTGCAGCAGCGTCAGTTCATTGGCGATATCGGGCGGCATCAGGTCGCGCCGGGTCGAGAGCACCTGGCCGAACTTGATGAAGATGGGACCGAGATCCTCCAATGCGCGGCGCAGGCGCTCACCGCGCGGCGCCGTCAGGTCGCGCCAGAAGAAGATGCGGTTGATGATGCGGGCGATGCGCGGCGGCGCGAATTCGGAGGCGATGATTTCATCCAGGCCGTAGAGAATGGCGACACGGATGATCTTGAGCAGACGCATGGAACGCAGCAGCATTTAACGACGCTCCAGTTTCTCGATGCGCTTGGACAGGCGCTCCAGGTCATCGCGCAGGCGCACGACGTCGGCGGAAAAATCCTGCAACTGGCGGGGGCGGATCAGCATCGGTTGTTCTTCCAGGAAATACTCGGCAAGGTTTTCGGTCAGCTTGCGCTGGGTGGTGCGGGCGGCTTCAAACAGGCCACGCGCGCCGGAGACGATGCGGGTCGCAGCAACGTCGCCGACCACGCGGGAGAGGTCATCCTCGGCATCCCAGCGCAGCTTCTGGCTCAGTTGCGAAATGGCATTGGCGAAATCGGCATCGCCCTCCAGCTTGACGTAAGAGACGGCGCGCTCGCGGTTGGCGGCGATCAGCGGCAGGTCGGACAGCTTCAGGCGGATCGTGACATTGGCCAGCGCATCGGCCGGCACCTCCTGCAGGTAGCCATCGCCGGTCACCTTCAGGCGCAATTGCATGACGCCGGTATCGATGCAGGCGACCTTGCCGGCGTGGGCCATGAGGGTGTCGCGCGCCCACGGTTCCTGGGCCAGCAGGTGGTTGATCACCGCAGCGGCAGGTTTCATCGGATCGAGGCCGGAGACAAGAGTGGACGGATCGGGCAGCACGGACATGGATTCCAGAATCGGGGTGGATCGGAGGACTACAGGTTGAGTACGCCGGAGCAGAAAGAATTCCCTCCGCCAAAACAAAACCGCCCGCAAAAGCCGGGCGGTTTCAAGTGTACCAGCTTGGCGCACTGGCAAGGTTCAGGCACTGCGGCTGGCTTGATCCAGCGCGCCTTGCGCTTGCATCAGACTTGCTGGATCCCGGCCAGCACCCAACCGCCGCTGCCGTTGAGCGGCTTGGAGAGATTCCAGATCTCGGCGAAGGGTTCAGCCGAGGCATCCGGCGCTTCCTTGATCAGACCCTGGAAGCGCACCGTGGCCAGGTAATCGAAGGCCATGGTCTCGATGCCCAGCAGTTGCGCGTCGAGCTGCACGACATCGGTGGCATTGGGGGCTGCGCCCCGTTCGGTGAGCTGCATGCGCAGTTCGGCGAACATCTCGGGCGTGGTGAATTCACGGATGTCGTTGACATCGGCGCGATCCCACGCCGCCTGCAGGCGGATGAAATAGGTCTTGGCATTGCGCACGAATCCGGCCGTATCAAAGCCTTCGGGGATGCCCCATTGCTGGATCTGCGCCGGCTGGGCAGTGCCGCCATAGCCATTGCCTTGCAGGGCGGCAGGCGGCGCGTGCGGGACCGCCGGCGGCGGATTAATGTCGCGCAGGCCGGAACCGATCTCCGGTGTGGCACCGGCAGCGCTGCCGATGGGGCTCACGCCCGGCATCGGTGTGGCATAGGCCGGGTTGTTGTTCTGCGCTTCACGGCCACGGGCAAACAGGCGGATCAGGAAGATCACCGCCGCGCACAGCAACGCGATGGTCAGCAGCGAACCCAGCATGCCGCCGAGCGCGCCACCGATCCCGAAGTGCGACATCAGCGCACCGAGGCCAAAGCCCAGCAGGGCTCCGCCCAGCACATTGCGCCAGGGGCTGGCGGGCTTGGGCATGGGGGCGCTTTGCGGCGTGGCGGCCGGTGCGGCAGGACGTGCAGGCTGGCTATAGGACGGCGAAGACGGCGCAGAGGGGGCCGCCTGGCGCGAGTAATTGGAGGATTGCTTGCCGAAGGAACCACCGCCACCCAGGCGCTTGGCCTCGGCGGGCGACATGATGAGGGAGAGCGAAGTGATCGCCAGCAGCAGTGCGAGGAATATTTTTTTCATGGGCTTGCCTCTTGTGGATGATGACGACGTGGCGAGCGGGCCGAGGGAAAAGCAAGCCGCCACATCGGAGCCATCATTGTCGCCGGGCAGAATTAAGCCAGCCTTAATGCTGGCGCGGCCAGCATTAATCACATCTTAATGCCCGTATGCAGTGCAGCCACACCGGCGGTCAGGTTGAAATACTGCACGCGATCCAGGCCGGCGTGTTCCATCATCTGCTTCAGGGTTTCCTGGTCGGGGTGCATGCGGATCGATTCGGCCAGGTAGCGATAGCTGTCGGCATCGTTGGCCACCTTCTTGCCCAGCCACGGCAGGACCGAGAAGGAATAGACGTCATAGGGTTTCTTGAGCGGCTCCCAAACCTTGGAGAATTCCAGCACCAGCAGCTTGCCACCGGGTTTCAGCACGCGGCGCATCTCGGCCAGGGCGGCATCCTTGTGGGTCATGTTGCGCAGGCCGAAGGCCACCGAGACGCGGTCGAAATAATTGTTCGGGAAGGGCAGCTTCTCGGCATCGCACAGCATGGTCGGGGTGACGATGCCCTTGTTGAGCAGACGGTCGCGGCCCACGCGCAGCATGGATTCGTTGATGTCGGTGAGCCAGACTTCGCCGCTCGGACCTGCCTGCTTGGCGAAGACCTTGGAGAGGTCACCGGTACCGCCGGCGATGTCGAGCACCTTGAAGCCCGGACGCACGCCGGCCTGGGCGATGGTGAAGGCTTTCCAGATGCGATGCAGGCCCGCCGACATGAAGTCGTTCATCACGTCGTACTTGGCAGCGACAGAGTGGAACACTTCCGCGACCTTGCGGACCTTTTCTTCTTCTTTGACGGTTTCGTAACCGAAGTGGGTGGTGTTGGTCATGGCTGGGCCTGTAACGATGAAGACGACATTATAAGAGACGGGCCAGCGCAGAGCTTGCCCTGGATCAGCAGGAGGCGCTCCTCAGTGCGAATGGCCGCAGCCATGGCCGCCTGCCGCCTCGAGCTGGTGATCGCGCCCGCTTTCACGGGTGAAGCCGGCCGCTTCCAGTTTCTGCAGGTAGGCTTCCCACAGGGCAGCCTGGTCACGGCCGAGCTGGTAGAGGTAATCCCAGGTGAAGATGCCGCTCGCGTGGCCGTCCGAGAACAGCGGTTTGACGCCATAGTTGCCGACCGGTTCGATGCCGTGGATCTCCACGTCGCGCTTGCCGGTCTGCAGCACTTCCTGCCCCGGTCCGTGGCCACGCACTTCGGCCGAGGGGGAAAGGACACGCATCAATTCAAAGGGCAGGGAAAACATCACGCCGTCATCGAACTCGACTTCGACCACGCGCGAGAGCTTGCGCACCTTGAAGGACACCGGAACCGGAGAAGACGGGGCGCTCATGGGCTCTCCCTTGTTGAAATTGGTGAGTAGAAACATTGCGCTCGGCGGCGTCACCGCACGCCGGGCTGCTGCCGGCATCAGGCCGTCAGGCCTGCCGCATCGAGATGCCGGCGCACTGCCTCGCGCAACTGCGGCAGCAGTGCACGGCGTGCGGCCAGCGAGGCCTCATCGGCCGCACGGCGCGGCTCGGCCCAGACCGGGCTGGGGAAATGGCGATCATCGGTGAAGCGCGGGATCACATGCCAATGCACGTGCGGGGTCATGTTGCCCAGCGTGGCCAGGTTGACCTTCTCGGGCTGCATCACCTCGCGCTGGGCGGCCTCGACCGCCCACACCGCATTGGCCAGCAGCGTGCGCTGGGCCGGGGCGAGGTCGGTCATTTCCTTCACGTGCGCATGGCAGATCACCCGGCAGAAGCCCGGATAATCGGCCTCATCGACCAGTACCACGCGAAACGCCGGATGCTGCCACAGCACCTCGCCACCATCGCCGGCGCACAGCTCGCAAGCGGGAACCACGGAGGCACTCATGGCTTACACCAGGATACGTTCGATGCCGCCATTGTTGGCGCGCTCGACGTATTCCGGCATCCAGTTTTCGCCCAGCAGGTGACGCGCCATTTCCACCACGATGTAGTCGGCGGTGGTGCCGGCATCCTCGTTGTAGCGCGACAGGCCCTGGAAGCAGGACGGGCAGGAGGTCAGGATCTTGACGTCGCCGGTGAAGCCATCGGCGCGGACCTTGTCGCTGCCCTTCTTCATTTCCTCTTCCTTGCGGAAGCGGACCTGGGTCGAAACATCCGGACGCGACACACCGAAGGTGCCCGACTCGCCGCAGCAGCGATCGTTCTTCTCGATCTTCTGCGCGTCCACCGTGGTGATGAGCGAGTTGACGGTCTTCAGCGGGTCCTGCTGCTTCATGGGGCTGTGGCAGGGGTCGTGGTACATGTAGCGGGTACCGGTCACGCCTTCGAGCTTGACGCCCTTCTCCAGCAGGTATTCGTGGATGTCGATGATGCGGCAGCCAGGGAAGATCTTCTCGAATTCATACCCCTGCAGCTGGTCGTAGCAGGTACCGCAGGACACCACGACGGTCTTGATGTCGAGGTAGTTCAGCGTATTGGCCATGCGATGGAACAGCACGCGGTTGTCGGTGATGATCTTCTCGCCCTTTTCGAAGTCGCCGGTCCCGCGTTGCGGATAACCGCAGCACAGGTAGCCCGGCGGCAGCACCGTCTGCACGCCCACGTTCCACAGCATCGCTTGCGTGGCCAGGCCGACCTGCGAGAACAGGCGCTCCGAGCCGCAGCCCGGGAAGTAGAACACCGCTTCCGTATCGGCCGTGGTGGTCTTGGGGTTGCGGATGATGGGGACGATCTTGTCGTCCTCGATATCGAGCAGCGCGCGGGCGGTCTTCTTGGGCAGGTTGCCCGGCATCTTCTTGTTGATGAAGTGGATCACCTGCTCCTTGACCGGCGGCTTGCCGACGGTGGCGGGCGGTTTCTGGGTCTGCTTCTTGGCAAACTTCTTCATCAGGTCGTTGCCCAGGCGCTGCGCCTTGAAGCCCCACTGCGTCATCACCTTGCGGGTGGCGTTGATGGTGGCCGGGTCGGTGGCGTTCAGGAAGAACATGGCCGCATTGGTACCGGCATTGAAGGACTTCTTGCCCATCTTGCGCAGCAGGTTGCGCATGTTCATCGAGACATCGCCGAAGTCGATATCGACCGGGCAAGGCGTGACGCACTTGTGGCACACCGTGCAGTGGTCGGCCACGTCTTCGAACTCTTCCCAATGCTTGATGGAGACGCCGCGGCGGGTCTGCTCTTCATAGAGGAAGGCTTCCACCAGCAGCGAGGTCGCCAGGATCTTGTTGCGCGGCGAGTACAGCAGGTTGGCGCGCGGCACGTGGGTCGAGCAGACCGGCTTGCACTTGCCGCAGCGCAGGCAGTCCTTGACGCTGCTGGCAATGGCACCGATGTCGCTCTGCTGCATGATCAGCGACTCGTGGCCCATCAGACCAAACGACGGCGTGTAGGCGTTGGACAGGTCGGCTTCCATGCCGGGCAGGTTCAGGAGCTTGCCCTTGTTGAAGCGGCCTTCCGGGTCCACGCGCTTCTTGTATTCGCGGAATTCGCCGATTTCGTCTTCGGTCAGGAATTCCAGCTTGGTGATGCCGATGCCGTGCTCGCCCGAGATCACGCCATTGAGCGAACGGGCCAGCTTCATGATGCGGGCCACGGCAACGTGGGCATCCTGCAGCATCTCGTAATGGTCGGAATTGACCGGGATGTTGGTGTGCACGTTGCCGTCACCCGCGTGCATGTGCAGCGCCACGAAGACGCGGCCGCGCAGCACGCGCTTGTGGATGGCCTGGCATTCTTCCAGGATCAGCTTGAAGGCCGCGCCCGAGAAGATCTGGCGCAATTGCGCCCGCACTTCCTGCTTCCAGGAGATGCGCACAGTGCGGTCCTGTACCACGTGGAAGACGGCGGCTTCGGGCTGGTCGATCAGGCGCTGCTCGAACACCGGCAGCATCTTTTCCAGGCCCAGCGCGGCCAGTTCGCCCTTGGCTTCACCCAGCGGCTTGTCCAGGTTGGCCAGCAGGTAGGACCAGCGTGCGTGGGTCTGCTCCAGCAAGCTCTCGGCCTGGTGGACGCGGTCTTCCAGCATTTCGGCCGCGGGGATGTCGTCACCCTCGGCGTCGTCGCTCTTGCCCAGCGGCAGGTTGCCCTTGACGAAGAAGCTGTCCAGTTCGGCCAGCAGTTGCAGCTTGTTCTTGATCGACAGCTCGATGTTGATGCGCTCGATGCCGTCGGTGTATTCGCCCATGCGGTTCAGCGGGATCACCACGTCTTCGTTGATCTTGAAGGCGTTGGTGTGCTTGGCGATGGCCGCCGTGCGCGAACGGTCCAGCCAGAATTTCTTGCGCGCTTCCGGGCTCACGGCCACGAAGCCTTCACCCACGCGGTTGTTGGCCATGCGGATGACTTCCGAAGCGGCAGCGGCGACGGCATTCTCGTCGTCACCGACGATGTCGCCGATCAACACCATCTTGGGCAGCACGCCGCGCTTGGACTTGGTGGCATAGCCGACCGCGCGCAGGTAGCGCTCGTCCAGGTGTTCCAGGCCGGCCAGGATGGCGCCGCCCTTTTTGGTTTCAGCGTCGAGGTAATCCTTGATTTCGACGATCGAGGGAATCGCATCGCGCGCCTGGCCGAAGAATTCCAGGCAGACCGTGCGGGTCTGCTTGGGCATCTTGTGCAGGATCCAGCGGGCCGAGGTGATCAGGCCGTCGCAACCTTCCTTCTGCACGCCGGGCAGGCCCGAGAGGAATTTGTCGGTGACGTCCTTGCCCAGGCCTTCCTTGCGGAATTTCTTGCCGGAGATTTCCAGGATCTCGGTCTTGAAGACTTCGGTCTTCTGGCCCTTTTCGCCGGGATGCGACCATTCCAGCTTGAAGCGTGCCACTTCGACGTCGTGAATCTTGCCCAGGTTGTGGTCCAGGCGGGTCACTTCCAGCCAGTCCCCCTGGGGATCAACCATGCGCCAGCTGGCCAGGTTGTCCAGCGCGGTGCCCCACAGCACGGCCTTCTTGCCGCCGGCGTTCATGGCGACGTTGCCGCCGATGCAGGAGGCTTCGGCCGAGGTCGGGTCCACCGCGAAGACGAAGCCGGCCTTCTCAGCCGCATCCGAGACGCGCTTGGTGACCACGCCGGCCCCCGAGTAGATGGTGGCGTAGGGCTTGTCCAGGCCAGGCAGGATTTCCATCTCGACTGCGCCCAGCTGTTCCAGCTTTTCGGTGTTGATGACGGCCGACATGGGCGTGAGCGGAATGGCGCCGCCGGTGTAGCCGGTGCCGCCGCCGCGCGGGATGATGGTCAGGCCGAGTTCGATACAGGCCTTGACCAGGCCGGCCATCTCGTCTTCGCTGTCCGGAGTCAGCACCACGAAGGGGTACTCGACGCGCCAGTCGGTGGCGTCGGTCACGTGGGAGACGCGCGAGAGGCCATCGAACTTGATGTTGTCCTTGGCGGTATAGCGGCCCAGCACCTTGGTGGCGCGCTTGCGCAAGTCATAGGTCTGGCGGAATTCTTCGGCGAAGTCACCGATGGCCTTGCGGGCGGCCTTCAGCAAGGCTTCCACGCTGGCGCTGCGGCGCTGGGCCTCGGCGTCGCCGGATTCGGCCAGGTCGGTGGCCAGGCGGCGCTTGTCGACCTCGCTCAGGCGATGGTTCAGGGCCTCGATCAGGGCGGCGCGGCGCTTGGGGTTGTCCAGCAGGTCGTCCTGCAGGTAGGGATTGCGGCGGACCACCCAGATATCGCCCAACACTTCATACAGCATGCGCGCCGAACGGCCGGTCTGGCGCTTGCCGCGCAGCTCGTCGAGCAGGGACCAGGAAGCTTCGCCCAACAACCGGATCACGATCTCGCGATCGGAGAAGGAAGTGTAGTTGTACGGGATTTCGCGCAAGCGCGGGGTCGCGGCGCCATGCGGCGCGTCTGTAAGCAAAGCCTGGATCTGTGCGGGGGCGTTCATCGATGTATGAGGTAAATCTGCTGCCGGAGGTGCATTTTAGCCTATTGGCAAAACTCGCGATGGCCCGACCCGGGTTTTGGGCGCGCTTGCATGAGCTTTGAGAGACCTTGTGCGGCGGATCGGCGACGTTTGCCGCCAGGGGCGTGGCAATAGCCTCAGCCAATTGGATTCATATTGACAATCAATTTCAATAAATCGATTATCAAAATCTATAATCCATCTCAATGACTCAGCCCTCAGGGACATGCCCTGACCCATCCCGCCAAGGAGGCCCCATGTTGCAAACCCTGATGACCGAATTCCTGGAAAACCTGGCCATTACCCTGGCCGACTATGCCCAATGCAAGGCCTGACCGGGCCGCGACGACGCCTCAAGGAGATCACCATGCACACCGCCATCCTCAACGAAGACACCGGCCTGGCCATGAAGCTCAAGACCCGCCACTTCGCCGTGCTGGGCGTGACGGCCACTTTCCTGGCCATCCGCCTGCTGGAGAACCTGGTGCCGACTTTGGCAGGATAATTCCAACTTTCCCCCAGAAATGCCAACGGCGCCCTTGCGGCGCCGTTTTCCTTCATCTTTCCAAAAATTTACGCCAGCCAGTTGCCCAGCTTGTGCCAGAAGCCATCCGGCACGTTCAGCAGCAGCCAGGTCATGAGCACGTAGCGGATGAACTTGCCGATGGCCATATAGAACACCGAAGGCCAGAACGGCAGCCGCAGCCAGCCGGCCAGGGTGCAGATGGGATCGCCGATGCCGGGCAGCCAGGCCAGCAGCATGGTCTTGGCGCCGAAACGCTCCAGCCAGTGGAACCAGCGCGAGGAACGCTCCTTGGCAAAAGCCTGCTTGGCCCCATAGCCCATCCAGTAATCAACGATACCGCCCAGGGTGTTGCCGAAAGTGGCCACCAGGATCACCGGCCAGAACATCTCGGGACTGGCCTTGATGACGGCAAAGACCGCCGGTTCCGAGCCCAGCGGCAGCAGCGTGGCCGAAATGAAGCTGATCAGGAACACCGAGGTCAGGCCGACGGTAGGAATGGCGAGGATATTGAGCAGCCAGAGGACGGCGGATTCGATCATGCAGGAGGCAGGTAGGGGGAATCGGCTGGCCGCAGCCAGGAAGAAAACTTGCCACCCGTCAAGCCGGTGCGGTGGCGCAGCGTGCATTCTAGCTGGTGCCGCCGGGCCTGAATTCAAGAAGTGAAGAAAGATTCATCTCTGGCATCAGGCACGCCAAGCTTGCCGTCGCCTTGGCCGGCTCCCTTATAATGTCCAGTTCCCCTGGCCCGGACCGGTGACCTGCCAGCCCTGTCCAGGAGGAAATCCCAAGCGGCTTACCCAGCCTTGATTCCTTTTACCCTGATTGCGATATGACCGCGCCTGAACCCGCTGCTGCTCGCCTGACTTCACTTCATTGATGACCAACATGAGTAACGATTATCTGAAAAAGATCCTGACCGCCCGCGTCTACGACGTCGCCCAAGAAACCCCGCTGGAACTGGCGAATACGCTGTCGCAAAGGATTGATAATCGAATTTACTTCAAGCGTGAAGACATGCAGAGCGTGTTCAGCTTCAAGCTGCGCGGCGCCTACAACAAGATGGCCCACCTGACGCCGGCGCAACTGAAGCGCGGCGTCATCTGCGCCTCGGCCGGCAACCACGCCCAGGGCGTGGCCCTCTCCGCAGCCCGCCTGGGCTGCCGCGCCGTGATCGTCATGCCCACCACCACCCCGCAGGTGAAGATCGACGCCGTCAAGGCGCGCGGCGGTGAAGTGGTGCTCTTCGGCGACTCCTTCACCGATGCCTACGAACACGCCTTGACGCTGGAAAAGAAGCAGAAGCTGACCTTCGTCCACCCCTTCGACGATCCCTACGTGATCGCCGGCCAGGGCACGGTGGGCATGGAAATCCTGCGCCAGCATCCGGAGCCGATCCACGCCATCTTCGTGGCCATCGGCGGTGGCGGCCTGATCGCGGGCGTGGCCTCTTACGTCAAGGCGGTGCGCCCGGACATCAAGATCATCGGCGTGCAGACCACCGACTCCGACGCCATGGCGCGCAGCCTCAAAGCCGGCCGCCGCGTGGCCCTGCCGGACGTGGGCCTGTTCTCGGACGGCACGGCGGTCAAGCTGGTAGGTGAAGAAACCTTCCGCATCGCCAAGGAGCTGGTCGATGAAATCATCATCGTCGACACCGATGCCGTCTGCACCGCCATCAAGGACATCTTCCAGGACACCCGCAGCATCGTCGAACCCGCCGGCGCACTGGCCGTGGCCGGCGCCAAGGCTTACGTGGAGCGTGCAAAAGCCAGCAAGAAGCCGATCAAGGGCGAGTCCCTGATCACCATCGCCTGCGGTGCCAACATGAACTTTGACCGCCTGCGCTTCGTGGCCGAAATGGCCGACAACGGCGAGGCGCGTGAAGCGGTCTTCGCCGTCACCATTCCGGAAGAACGCGGCAGCTTCCGCCGCTTCTGCGAAACGGTCGGCCCGCGCAACGTCACCGAATTCAACTACCGCATCAGCGATGCCAAGGCGGCGCATGTGTTCGTCGGCATCCAGGTGTCGGCCGCTGATGAAGCGGGCAAGATCGCGCGCAATTTCGAGAAGGCAGGCTTTGGCGTGCTCGACCTGACCCACGATGAACTGGCCAAGGTCCACATCCGTCACCTGGTGGGCGGCAAGAGTGAACTGGCGGGCGATGAACTGCTGTATCGCTTCGAATTCCCGGAACGTCCGGGCGCGTTGATGAAGTTCCTCTCCAGCATGAACCCGGGCTGGAACATCAGCCTGTTCCACTACCGCAACCAGGGCGGCGATGTCGGCCGCATCCTGATCGGCCTGCAGGTGCCAAAGAAGGAAATGAAGGAATTCCGCGTCTTCCTGGCCCAGCTGGGCTATCGCCATTGGGACGAAACCAAAAACCCGCTGTACAAGCTCTTCCTCGGCTGATCAACGCCGACGCCGCGCGCCAATTCACCGACGCGCGGCGGCAACATCACAGAACGTCACCCGCAGCACCGCAGGAGTATTCACATGGACCACACCAACCCGTCCGCATCCACCATCAGCCATTCGCCGGAAAGCTCGCCCCTGGGCAAGAGCTCGGAATATCCCACCCATTACGATCCGAGCCTGCTGTTCCCGATTCCGCGCGCGCCCAAGCGCGCCGAATTGCAGATCAGCGGCACCCTGCCCTTCTTCGGCGTGGACCTGTGGACGGCCTATGAAATCTCCTGGCTGAACCTGCGCGGCAAACCCCAGATCGCCATCGCCACCTTCATGGTGCCGGCCGATTCGCCCAACATCATCGAATCGAAGTCCTTCAAGCTGTACCTGAACTCCTTCAACCAGGAGCGTCTGGAAAGCGCCGACCAGTTGATCGACAAGATGCGCACCGACCTGTCGGCGGCCGCCGGTGCCAGCGTGCAGGTGACGCTGACCGAATCCTCGCAGTTCGGGCAGATGCAGTTTGGTGAACTCTCCGGCCTGCTGCTGGACCGGCTCGATGTGGAAATCGAAGCGGCCACCGGCGCGGCCCATCCCGATGGCAGCCTGCTGCGTGCCAATACGGAGGAAGCCACGGTGGAAGAAACCCTGGTGTCGCACCTGCTCAAGTCCAACTGCCCGGTGACCAGCCAGCCCGACTGGGGCAGCGTGCAGATCCAGTACGTGGGTGCGCCCATCGACCAGGAGCGGCTGCTGAAGTACATCATCGGTTTCCGCGAACACAATGAATTCCACGAGCAATGCGTGGAACGCATCTTCACCGACATCCTGCGCCATTGCAAACCGCAGAAGCTGGCCGTCTATGCCCGCTACACGCGGCGCGGCGGGCTGGACATCAATCCCTGGCGCAGCAATTTCTCCAGCGCCAAGCCCCCTTCGCAACTGCGCAACGCCCGCCAGTAACACCTCCCTCCGCTGCGGCGCCCTGCCGCAGCGTGTCAGCAAATTGTTACCAGATCTTGCAATCGGTCAGCTTGTCGCCCCGGGTGTACAGTGATCACGATTGTGATTTGGTAACATCTTGTTTTTCAGCAATACCCTCATTACGGGATATTTTTTACCCTCGTCCCTGTCCACTCCTTGCAGATGAGCTTGCAGGCGACTCGCCTTTCGGGCCACCGGCCTCTTGATCCTGTGATTTTCCCGCTTCCTGTTGTCGCGCTTTTTGCATTTCCGTTCAAAACAACCATGAAAACCACCCTCCAGCCCCGGCGCCAGGCCGCCTTCTTCACTTTTGCCCCAATGCTGCGCAATGCGGCACTGGCGGCACTAGCGGCCGCCGCCACCCTGGCCATCGCCCCGGCCGCGCATGCCGAAGACAACCAGTACAGCCTCTGGCAGCAAACCCGCGACCACGCCGCCAACATCTGGAACCAGGGCGATGGCGCCATCTATTTGTCCGGCGTGGCGCATCATGGCCGCAGCACCTACACCCGCGACAAGCTCAACGAGCTCAACGAACATGCCTGGGGCCTGGGCTACGGCAAGACCCTGCGCAATGAGCAGGGCAATGATGAATCCCTGTACGGCTTCGTCATCAAGGATTCGCACCGCCATCCGCAATACATGGCCGGCTATGCCTATGAATGGGTGTTCCCGATCGCCCATACCGGGCTGGAACTGGGCGTAGGCGGCACCGCCATGCTCATGAGCCGCCAGGATTACTTCCACAGCGTGCCCTTCCCGGTCCCGCTGCCGCTGGCCTCCATCGGCACGCAGAAGGCCAAGATCATGTTCGCCTACGTGCCGCGCCTGTCCTCCAACAAGAACAACGGCGACGTGCTGCTGATCTTCGGCCGCATCGAGATGTAAGACGCAAGTCGCAAGATGCGCAGGGTGCGGCCTGCGCACATCATCGCCAACCATCACGGCATCCTGTCCCTTCAGGCAACATGTTGCCAACGATCATCTGAATTAAGACAACAACTCGCAACAATTCGGGGTTTTCTGCCCGAAATCCCCTCCTGTTCAGCGCTTTCAAAGCATTCCGCCATCGACAAAGAAGCCTATAATCCTGCTCAAAGCTTCAGTCCGTAGCAATTCCATGAGCGTCATGACTAATCTCGCAAAAATCCTGTCTCCAGAAAACGTGGTTCTGGATCTGGAAGTGTCCAGCAAAAAAAGAGCTTTCGAACAAGCCGGCCTGACCTTCGAAAACAACAGCGGCATCGCGCGCTCCACCGTTTCCGAAAACCTGTTCGCACGAGAGCGCCTGGGTTCGACCGGACTGGGGCACGGCGTGGCGGTGCCGCACGGCCGCATCAAGGGCCTGAAGGCGCCGCTGGCGCTGTTCATGCGCCTGGCCGCACCGATTCCCTTCGAGTCGCCTGACGGCCAGCCGGTCAAGCTGCTGGTGTTCCTGCTCATTCCCGACAACGTGACGCAGCAGCATCTGGAAATCCTCTCGGAAATCGCCGAGATGTTTTCCGATGATGCCTTCCGCAATGAACTCACCGTCGAGTCCGACCCTGCCGTGGTCCATGCCCGCATCGTGACCTGGCAGACGTCGATGGAAAAAGCCGGCTGAGGCCGGCACAATCAGGCTGCACCAAGCCGGCGGCAAGGCCGCACCCTATCCTGTGAGCAGATCCGGATCTCCATGCCCAATTATTCCGCGTTGTCGATTCAGCAGCTGTACGAAGAAAACCGTGAATCCCTGCAACTGGGCTGGTTCGCCGGCTTCCCCGGCGGCGAGCGCCTGATCTCGGGCGATGCCGTCTCGGCCTCCGACCAGGTCGGCCACCTCAACCTGATCCACCCCGGCCGCCTGCAGGTCTTCGGCCATCAGGAAATCGAGTACTACAACCGCCTCTCCAACACCTCGCGCGCCTACCAGACCGCCGAGCTGGTGGCCGGCGAGCCGCCGGCCTTCATCATCGCGCAGGGCCTGTCGACCCCGCCCGATATCCTGGCGGTGTGCGACGAAAAGAACATCCCGCTGTTTTCCACGCCGCTGCCGGCCGCGCAGGTGATCGACTATCTGCGCGTGTATCTGTCCAAGAAGCTGGCCCAGCAGATCACCATGCATGGCGTGTTCATGGACGTGCTGGGCGTGGGCGTGCTCATCACCGGCGAATCGGGACTGGGCAAGAGCGAACTGGGGCTGGAACTGATCTCGCGCAGCCACGGCCTGGTGGCCGATGATGCGGTGGAGTTCGCGCGCATCGCGCCCAACATGATCGAGGGCCGCTGCCCGCCGCTGTTGGCCAACCTGCTGGAAGTGCGCGGCCTGGGCTTGCTCGACATCAAGGCCATCTTTGGCGAGACCGCCGTACGCCGCAAGATGCGCCTGAAACTCATCGTGCACCTGGTCCGCCGCAGCACGCTGGAAGAGAATTACGAACGCCTGCCGCTGGATGCGCAATACGAAGAAGTGCTGGGCCTGCCGATCCGCAAGGTGGTCATTCCCGTGGCGGCCGGCCGCAACATCGCGGTGCTGCTGGAAGCTGCCGTGCGCAACACCATCCTGCAATTGCGCGGCATCGATACCCTCAAGGAATTCATCGAGCGCCAGCGGCGCGCCATGAACGGCGAATAAGCCGGACGTCATTTTCCCGCTTGCCGGGAAAACTTTCGGTGGCACATTGGCCTACCCGTGCCGCCACGCAGGCGCGGGCGATGCGTTATGATTCCGCCATGCGAATCGTTCTGATCACCGGCATATCCGGCTCCGGCAAATCGGTAGCACTTCACGTGCTGGAAGACGCCGGCTATTTCTGCGTCGACAATCTCCCGCCCGCCCTGCTGTGCGACCTGGTGCAGACCCGCATCAAGGAAGGTGCCAGCATGCTGGCCGTGGCCACCGATGCGCGCAGTGCCGATTCACTGGCCACGCTGCGCACCGACATCGCGCAGTTGCGCGATGACGGCCATGACGTCAAGGTGTTCTTCCTGACCGCCTCCGACGAAACCCTCATCACCCGCTTCTCCGAGACGCGCCGCAGCCATCCGCTGTCGCACCGCCTGCTGCCGGGCCGCAATCCCAATGACCGCCTGACCCTGACCGAATGCATCGCGCTGGAAAAAGAAATGCTGGGCGACCTGCAGGACATCGCGCTGGTGATGGATACCTCGCAGCTCAGTTCCAACAAGCTGCGCCGCTGGATCAAGGACCTGGTGGACCTGCAACGCTCGCCGCTGACCCTGCTCATCGAATCCTTCGGCTTCAAGCACGGGCTGCCGCTGGATGCCGACCTGGTGTTCGATGTCCGCATGCTGCCCAATCCGCATTACGACGCCGAGCTGCGTCCGCTGACCGGGCGCGATGCGCCGGTGATCGAATTCCTGGTGGCCTATCCGGAAGTGGCCGACATGTACAACGACATCCGCAGCTTCGTCGAAAAGTGGCTGCCCTCCTTCAAGAACGACAACCGCAGCTACCTCACGGTGGCCATCGGCTGCACCGGTGGCCAGCACCGGTCGGTCTATCTGGCTGAGCAACTGGCCAGTCATTTCCGCGCCACTGAACAGGTGGTGTGCAGGCATCGCCAGTTGAACTGACAGGTGCGCGCTCCCGAAGTGTCAGGAGCGCGGGCTTGAAGTGTCAGGTGCAAGAACCTGAACTGTCAGGTGAACTGTTCAGGCGGTGGCCAGCAAATCGTCTGTCCGCAACACCCCCAGCAGGAGTTTCTTGACCGGCGCCGGCAAGGGCGCATCGGCCAGCTTGCGCGCCGGATACCACACCAGTGCGCGCTCGGCGATGTGGTGGGTACGGCTTTTGAGGGCTACCTGGAATGGCGCCACATGCAGCTTGAAGTGCGTGAAGACGTGCGAGAACGGCTGCAGCTTGCGGCAACCGTCCAGTTCGCCATAGGGCGCCACCAGCGTGCGCACGGCGGTGTCGAAGTGTTCGGCATTGCCTGCGCCGATTTCCGGCAGCGACAGCAGGCCGCCCCAGATGCCGCTGTCGGGGCGCTGCTCCAGCAGCACATCTTCGCCCTGGGTGATGACCAGCATCACCGTTTCCTTTTCCGGTACGGCCTTCTTCGGTTTGCTCACCGGCAGTTCGGCCACGCGGTCCTCGGCCAGCGCCACGCAGCGTCCTGCCAGCGGGCAGCGCGTGCAGGCAGGCTTGCCGCGCACGCAGAGCGTTGCGCCCAAGTCCATCAGGCCTTGGGTGTAGGACTCGATATCCTCTTCGGGCAGCAAGGCCACCGCACGCAGCCAGAGCTGGTCTTCGACCGGTTTGGCACCGGGATAGCCATCCACCCCGAACACCCGCGCAAAGACGCGCTTGACGTTGCCATCCAGGATGGCCGCGCGGCGTCCATAGGAAAAGGCGGCGATGGCCGCAGCGGTCGAACGCCCGATGCCGGGCAGGTCAGCCAGCAGTTCCGGATCGTCCGGGAAGCGGCCACCATATTCGGCCACGACGCGCTGCGCACACTTGTGCAGGTTGCGCGCACGGGTGTAGTAGCCCAGGCCGCTCCAGAGCGCCATCACATCCTCGGAGGGTGCGGCGGCCAGCGCGAAGACGTCCGGGCAGCGTTCCAGAAAACGCTGGTAATACGGAATCACGGCCGCTACCTGCGTCTGCTGCAGCATGATCTCGGAGAGCCACACGCGATAGGCATCGCGCGTGTTCTGCCAGGGCAGCTTGTGGCGGCCGTGCTGCTTCTGCCAGGCGATGACCTGCGCCGAAAAGGAGGGATCTTCATACTGCGCGCCCGCATCCTCACCGGGTGCCGCCTTCCTGCGGCGGGATTCGACGATGCCCTTCATTTCTGGCAGCTCACGCAGTAGAAGGTGGAGCGCTGGCCCTGCTTGATCTGGCGAATCGGCGCCGCGCAGATGCGGCAAGGTTCGCCGGTGCGGTTGTAGACGAAATAGCTCTGCTGGAAGTAACCCGATTGCCCGTTGACCGCAATGAAGTCGCGCAAGGTGCTGCCGCCCTGCTCGATGGCGGCGGCCAGCGTCTCGCGGATGGCCTGGGCCAGGCGCTCATAGCGCGCCAGGCTGATCTTGTAGGCCGGGGTCTTGGGATTGATGCGGGCCTTGAACAGGCTTTCGGAGGCATAGATGTTGCCCACCCCGACCACGATGTCGCCGGCCAGCAGCACCTGCTTGATGGGCGCGCTGCGGCCGCGCGTCTGGTTGAACAGCTCGCGGGCGCTGAACTTGTCTTCCAGCGGCTCCAGCCCCAGGCTGCGCAGCAGCAGGTGTTCCTCGATGTGGCCGTCGGCCAGGTCATGCCAGAGGATGGCCCCGAAGCGGCGCGGGTCGGTCATGCGCATGACCTGGCCGCCGACTTCGAGGTCGAAGTGGTCGTGCTTCTGTGGCGCGATGCCCGGCGGCAGGATGCGCAGGTGGCCGGACATGCCCAGGTGCACGATGAGCGTGCCATGGTCGAAATGGATCAGCAGGTACTTGCCGCGCCGCCCGGTGCTGCGGATCACGCGCCCGGCCAGGAGCGCATGCAAGCCCTCGGGGAAAGGCCAGCGCAGGCCGGTATGACGCAGCACGACGCCGCTGACGGTGCGCCCTTCCAAATGGGGCGCGACCCCGCGGCGGGTGACTTCGACTTCTGGTAATTCAGGCATGGGCTTGCGTTCGGGGAGATCAAGGCTAGCCGGGGGCTAGCGGGAAGCTGCATATGATAATGCACTTGCCGAAATCAAGACCTGAAGCCGCGTGTGCAACCTCGGGACAGAAGCTTGTCAAAGATGGATTACACTGCGCTATCTGCACTATCAGCGCCGTCAGCAACGCCACGGTTGTTGCGCGTAAAATCGACACTCTCTCGAATCGTCAGGATGACATCTTGAAAAAAACCATCGCCCTCCTCACCAGTTCCCTGCTGCTGACTGCCTGCGCAAGCTTCCAGCAGCCCGGCGACAAGGAGAACACGCAGGCGGCCACTGACCAGAAGACGGCTTCCTCGAAGCCGGCCAATCGCAAGAAGACGCCCAAGGCCAAGGTCCAGCAGCAGGAAGATACGCTGCCGGCCATGGAGCTGAGCGAGGACATCCTTTACAAAGTGCTGACAGCCGAGATCGCCTTCCAGCGCGGTCAATGGCAATCGGCCTACGTGACCATGCTGGCTGCGGCCCAGCAGACGCGCGACCCGCGCCTGGCCAAGCGGGCCGCCGAGATGGCGGTGGCCGCGCGCCAGGCCGGCGAAGCGCTGGTGGCGGTGCGCCTGTGGACCGAGCTGGCACCGCATTCGGATGAAGCCCTGCAGAATTACCTGGGCCTGATCATGCTCTCGGACAGCGTGGACGAGATCGAACCGCTGCTCACCCAGCGCCTGGCCGATGCCGCCCCGCAGGCGCGCGGACCGATGCTGCTGCAAATTCAGCGTCTGCTGGCACGGGCCAAGGACAAGCAGGCCAGCTACACCATCCTGCAAAACATCAGCAAGCCCTACGGCAACCTGATGGAAACCCACCTGGCCCTGGCCCAGGGTGCCTTCAGCATGGGCGACGGCGCCACCGCCCAGCGCGAAGCCGCCGCTGCCATGAAGATCAAGCCCGATTCGGAACTGGCCGTACTCACCGCCGCCCAGGTCGCCTCCAACAACAAGGATGCGACCAGGCTGGTGACGGACTTCCTGCGCAAGTATCCGGATGCGCGCGAGGTGCGCGTGGCCTATGCCCGCAGCCTGGTCGAGGCGAAGGATTTCAAGCTGGCGCGCACCCAGTTCGAGACCCTGCTGAAGGAAGACGGCGAAGATGCCACCACCCTCTTCGCCCTGGGCGTGCTCTCGGCCCAGACCGACCAGTTGAAGGATGCCGAATACTATCTGCAGCGCTACCTGCAAGTGCTCTCGGCCCAGCCTGAAGAAGACCGCGATCCCAGCCAGGCCCTGCTGCTGCTCTCGCGCATCGCCGAGGAGCGCCGCGACCTGGATTCGGCCCTGCGCTACCTGGACCAGGCAGAACCCGGCACCGAAGGCTATCTGAACATCCAGGTACGCCGCGCCCAATTGCTGGCCCGCAAGAACGACGTCGAAGGCGCGCGCAAAGCGCTGGAAGATGCGCAAGCCGAATCGACCAACGATGGCGAACAGCTGCAATTGCTGGTGGCCGAGTCGGGCCTGCTGCGCGATGCCAACCGCAACCAGGAAGCGGCCGACGTGCTCAAGGGTGGCCTGCAGCGCTTCCCCAACAATACCGACCTGCTCTACGACTATTCGATGGTCCTGGAAAAACTGGGCCAGTTCGACGAGATGGAAAAGTCGCTGCGCCGGGTGATGCAGCTGGCGCCGGGCAACCAGCACGCCTACAACGCGCTGGGCTATTCGCTGGCCGATCGCAACATCCGCCTGCCGGAAGCGCTGGAACTGATCCAGAAAGCGGCCGACCTGGCGCCGGAAGATCCCTTCATCGCCGACAGCCTGGGCTGGGTGCTGTTCCGCATGGGCCGCGCCGAACAGGCCGAAACCCAGATGCGCCGCGCCTATGGCCTGCGCCCGGATGTGGAGATCGGCGTGCACCTGGGCGAAGTGCTGTGGACCAATGGCAAGCAGGACGAAGCCCGCAAGGTCTGGCGCGAAGTCAGCCTCAAGGAACCCAATAACGAAGTCCTGAAAAGCACGCTGTCGCGTCTCAATGTGAAGTTATGAGCAAAACACGCGCTTTCCCGGTGGCCGCTGCCCTCTGCCTGGCGGCTCTGCTCGGCGGTTGCGCCACGGTGTCGCAGGATGCCGTGGCACCGGACACCACTGCTCCGGCTTACCAGTCCAGCATCGAGATCGATGGCCGCATCTCGGTGCAGTACGAGCAGGATGACCGTCCGCAATCCCTGCACGGCAGCTTCTTCTGGAAGCAGACCGCGCAGGAGCTGAACCTGGAGATGTTCTCGCCCTTGGGCCAGACGGTGGCCACCATCAACGTCAAGCCCGGCATCGCCACGCTGGTGCAGTCAGGCCGCGCACCGCAGGTAGCGGCCGATGTGGATGCCCTGGCCGCGCAATCGTTGGGCTGGCCGCTGCCGGTCTCGGGCATGCGCCAGTGGCTGCAGGGCAGCGGCATCGATGCCAGCGGCAAACCCTTCGTGGCCAGGGCCGGCGAGAACGATGCCAGCTTCACCACCCGCGATGGCTGGCGCGTCACCTATGCCAACTGGGAGAGCGATGCCGCCAGCGGCCAGGCGCGCCCCAAGCGCATCGACCTCACCCGCAGCACCACGCAGGCCGGCAAGGTGGCGATCCGCATCGCCATCGATGGCTGGAAGAGGCCTTGATGGAATGCCTGATGGCTGAACCTGCACCGCGTTTGATCCACAACTGAAGAATTCGCACTGCGCATGACCACCACCCTCACCGCCTGCCCGGCGCCGGCCAAGCTGAACCTGTTCCTGCACGTGACCGGCCGCCGCCCGGATGGCTATCACCTGCTGCAATCGGCCTTCCAGCTGATCGATCGCTGCGACACGCTTGATTTCAGCCTGCGCGAGGATGGGCAGATCCGCCGTACCAATGAGGTCCCCGGCGTGCCTGAGGCATCGGACCTGGTGATCCGTGCCGCGCACCTGCTGCGCGAGGCCAGCGGCCAGCTACAACTGGGCGCCGACATCACGGTGCACAAAGTGCTGCCCATGGGCGGCGGAGTCGGTGGCGGCTCGTCGGACGCGGCAACGACATTATTGGTCTTGAATCATTTATGGAAATGCGGCTACAATCGCGCCTCGCTGATGGAGATGGGCCTGAAGCTGGGGGCCGATGTTCCCTTCTTCCTGTTCGGCCGCAATGCATTCGCCGAAGGTGTGGGTGAAGAATTGTCGGTACTGCATACCGCCGAGTGCTGGTATGTGGTGATCGAACCGGGCGTATCTGTTCCAACTTCAATAATTTTTTCATCAAAGTTGTTGACAAGGGATACGCAACCCGTCAGAATAACGGACTTTCCTGATGCGACGAAACAAGTTGCTTCCAGCTTCGGGAAAAACGATCTGGAAATGGTGGCAACCGCACATTTCCCCGAAGTGGCAGCAGCAGTCGAGTGGCTGGGCAAATTCGGGAGTGCAAGGATGACCGGATCTGGCGCCTGTGTGTTTAGTGCATTCGAACACGAACATGAGGCAGACGAAGTGCTCAAGCAATTGCCTTCGCGCTGGATCGGCTGGAAAGCCAAAGCGATGCAGGAACATCCTCTCGCCCATTTAGTGCAGTCGTAATAGAGAATTAGAGAATTGGTTTGACGAAGACGCAGCGCCTGAAGATGAGCGCGCCGGCACGGCAAACAGCAAGTTGCGTAGGGGAATCGCCAAGCTGGTTAAGGCACCGGATTTTGATTCCGGCATTCCAAGGTTCGAATCCTTGTTCCCCTGCCATTTAATTCGGACAGGCCTTGTTTGATCAGGCCCGGGTCCAGTCAGAAAAATAAGCCGTCAATGTGAGACCGAACAAGTCAAGCATTGTCGGCTTTTCGACTTTTTAACGATTGCATTCAGGGATACCCACATGGCACTTGAGAACCTGATGGTTTTTACGGGCAACGCCAACCCCGAACTGGCGCGCGGCGTCGCTGAGAAACTCGGTATCCCGCTGGGCAAGGCCAATGTTTCGAAGTTCTCCGACGGCGAAGTCATGGTCGAGATCAATGAAAACGTTCGCGGCAAGGACGTCTTCGTGCTGCAGTCCACCTGCGCACCGACCAATGACAACCTGATGGAAATCATGATCATGGTCGATGCTCTGAAGCGCGCATCGGCTGGTCGCATCACCGCCGCCATCCCCTACTTCGGCTATGCCCGCCAGGACCGCCGCCCGCGTTCGGCGCGCGTTGCCATCTCGGCCAAGGTCGTGGCCAACATGTTGCAGGAAGCCGGCGTCGAGCGCGTCCTGATCATGGATCTGCACGCAGACCAGATCCAGGGCTTCTTCGATATCCCGGTGGACAACATCTACGCCTCGCCGATCCTGCTTGGCGACCTGGTCAACAAGAACTACGACGACCTGCTGGTGGTCTCGCCCGACGTCGGCGGCGTGGTGCGCGCCCGTGCGCTGGCCAAGCGCCTGAACTGCGACCTGGCCATCATCGACAAGCGCCGTCCGAAGGCCAACGTCTCCGAAGTGATGAACATCATCGGTGAAGTCGAAGGCCGCAACTGCGTCATCATGGATGACATGGTCGATACCGCCGGTACCCTGACCAAGGCAGCGGAAGTGTTGAAGGAACGTGGCGCCAAGAAGGTCGTGGCTTACTGTACGCACCCGGTGCTGTCGGGTCCGGCCATCGATCGCATCGCCAATTCGCCGCTGGATGAACTGGTCGTCACCGACACCATTCCGCTGTCGCCCGCTGCACGCGGCTGCCCGAAGGTACGTCAGCTGACCTGCGCCGACCTGCTGGCCGAGACCTTCAAGCGCATCACCAAGGGTGACTCGGTGATGTCGCTGTTTGCTGAATAAGATTTTGCATTCGCCTCGCTGCGTTTTTTCGCAGCGAGGTTTTTTCGTATTCCCTGGTCGCGGGGAATATTTATCTCACGGGGCAACCGTCCATGGAATGATTCCACGACGAGCCCCGCCAACATTGGAGTTATCACATGAAAGTCATCGCCTTTCCGCGTAATGAACAGGGCACCGGAGCGAGCCGCCGCCTGCGTCGCGCGGGTCAAACCCCGGGCATCGTCTACGGTGGCACCGCTGCCCCGCTGAACATCGCTGTTGACCACAACGCGCTGTACCACGCCCTGAAAAAGGAAACCTTCCACTCGTCCATCCTGGACCTGGAAATCGACGGCAAGGTCGAGCAAGTGCTGCTGCGTGACTTCCAAGTCCACGCGTTCAAGCAACTGGTCCTGCACGTTGACTTCCAACGCGTGGATGCTTCCCAGAAGCTGCACACCAAGGTGCCCCTGCACTTCGTGAACGCCGAGATCTCCCCGGCCGTCAAGCTGCACGCCGGCATCATCAGCCACGTGGCTGCTGAACTGGACGTGACCTGCCTGCCGAAGAACCTGCCTGAGTTCATCGAAGTCGACCTGGCCAAGCTGGACGTCGGTCAATCGATCCACCTGGCTGACCTGAAGCTGCCCAACGGCGTGACCGCCGTGACCCAGGAAAACCTGACCATCGCCACCGCCACCGTGCCGGCTGGTCAAGTGGCCGCTGAAGGTGAAGCTGCTGGCGGCGCTGAAGAAGCCAAGTAATTCGCTTTTTCTGCTGCAAGAAAAAACCCGCCGATTTGCGTTGGCGGGTTTTTTTTCGTCTTGCGTCATTGAGACAAGCGACGCCGCGTCAAATCAGCGGCCCTTCAGGGTGAGCCATGCCTGGCGCTGACGCAGCACCGCCACCGGCTTGGCCAGCGCCTTGAGCGCAACCTGCGGTGCGGTATCGGACTTGAGCCTGACGCTGAACTCCATCAGTTCATCACGGCGGAAGGCGTGGATGCGCACGGTGTCATTGAAACGATAGCGCGCCAGCAAACCGTCAGGCCCCGCCGCCGGTACGCGCAGGCCATCGATGGCGACCAGTTTGTCGCCGGCCGACAGGCCCGCCTGCATCGCCGGGCCGCCCTCATAGACGGCGGCCAGCTTGGCGTCGCCGCCTTCCTTGCCGATGCGTGCGCCGAGCCAAGGCTTGGCATCAGCAGGTACGCTGGCCTCATAGGCCACACCGAAGGCGGGCAGCAGTTCATCCAGCGGCACATCCTCGGTACCACGGATGTGACGGTCATGGAAACGCTTGAGGTCAGCGCCGCTCAACTCTTCCATGATGGCCAGGATCTCGTCTTCCGGCACGCCCTGCTGCTTGCCGTCGTAGAAGTCGCGGCCATAGCGCGTCCACAAACCGCGCATCACATCATCCAGCGAACGGCGGCCACGGGTCTGGCTGCGGATGGTCAGGTCCAGCCCCAGCGCCACCAGCGAGCCCTTGGTGTAGTAACTGACGATGGCATTGGTGGCGTTTTCATCCTGTCGGTAATACTTGACCCAGGCATCGAAGCTGGATTCGGCCACGCTCTGTTTCTTGCGGCCGCTGCCGCGCAGCACGCCCGTGACCGTCTTGCCGACCAGCTTGAGGTAGTTGTCGACATCGATGACACCGGTACGGACCAGGAACAGGTCGTCGTAATAACTGGTAAAGCCCTCGAAGAGCCACAGCAGCGAGGTGTAGTTTTCCTGGCGCAGATCGTAGGGCGCGAACACCGCCGGCTTGATGCGCTTGACGTTCCAGGTGTGGAAATACTCATGGCTGCACAGGCCCAGGTAAGTGCGGTAGCCATCGGTCTGCTCCGGCTTGCCCTTGACCGGCAGGTCGGCCCGCGAGCAGATCAGCGCGGTCGATGCACGGTGTTCCAGACCGCCGTAGCCATCGCCCACGGCCAGCGTCATGAAGACGTAGCGATCCATGGGCGCACGCTTGCTGCGCGGCTCGAAGAAGGCGATCTGCGCCTCGCAGATCTTCTTCAGGTCATCGCACAGGCGCGCCAGGTCGAGATTGGGCACGCGGCCCGTGATGACCACATCGTGCGGCACGCCATGCGCCTGGAAAGTGGCCAGGGCAAAGTCGCCGATTTCCACCGGATGATCGATCAGCGCATCGTAGTTCGGTGCAAGGTAAGTCCCGAAACCATAGCGCTTGGCCTTCAGTTCAGGCATGGCCGTGGCCACACGCCAGCGCTTGAAGTCTTCCCCTTCGGGACGAACGATGTCCACCACCTGCTCGCCCTCCTCGAACCCATGCGCGGCCAGGAAGACGCTGGTGCCGTTGAAGAAGCCATGGGTGCGGTCCAGGTGGGCCGTGCGCACCGACAGGTCCCAGGCATACACCTGATAGTGCAGCGTCAGTGCGCCCTTGCAGGGGGCGGCTTGCCAGGTGTGCTTGTCCAGCTTCTTCACTGCCACCTTGCGGCCATTGGATTCGCCCCGCAATTGCACGATGTTCTTGCCGAATTCACGGATCATGTAGCTGCCCGGAATCCAGGCCGGCAACGAGAAGAGCTGGCCGTCAGCGGCCGGGCTATCGACGGTGACGCTGACGTCGTAGAGATGGGAGGCAGGATCGAGGGAAGTGATGCGGTAGCGGATCGGGGTTGCCATTGCAATGTGCGTAGGGATGGTGCCGGCATGCGGCGATGGGCCATTTTACACGCGCTGCCAAAGCGCATGGGGCTTGGCGCACGGGCGTGGAACGAACCACATGACGAAAAAAAACCGGACCGGCTTGCGCCGATCCGGGTCCAGGGTCAAACGAAAACTGCGGAATACTGCGTACTGCTTGATACTTTTTAAATCATATAAATCATATAAATCATTTACCGATCGATACCAGATGCCGATCAGCGCGGCAGCAGCGAAGAACCCATCAGGAATTCATCCACCGCACGTGCGCACTGGCGGCCTTCGCGGATCGCCCACACCACCAGCGACTGGCCACGGCGCATGTCGCCTGCAGCAAAGACCTTCTCCACCGACGTCTTGTAGCAGCCTTCGCCATCGGTAGTGGCCTTGGCATTGCCGCGCGCATCCTTCTCGACGCCGAAGGCGTCCAGCACCTGCTGCACCGGCGAGACAAAGCCCATGGCCAGCAGCACCAGGTCAGCCTTGATCTCGAATTCCGAATCGGGCACTTCGACCATCTTGCCGTCCTTGATCTCGACGCGCGCCGCGATCAGCTTCTCGACCTTGCCGCCCTTGCCTTCCAGGCGCTTGGTGGTGACGGCGAAGTCGCGTTCGCAACCTTCCTCATGCGAGGAAGAGGTGCGCAACTTGATCGGCCAGTAGGGCCAGACCAGCGGCTTGTTTTCGGATTCCGGCGGTTGCGGCATCAGTTCGAACTGGGTCACCGACGCTGCACCGTGACGGTTGGAGGTACCGACGCAGTCAGAGCCGGTGTCGCCACCGCCGATGACGACCACGCTCTTGCCGGTGGCCATGATCTGGTTCTTCAGCTTGTCGCCGGCATTGACCTTGTTCTGCAGCGGCAGGAAGTCCATGGCGAAATGCACGCCCTTCAGCTCGCGGCCCGGCACCGGCAGGTCACGCGGGGACTCCGCACCACCAGCGATGACCACTGCGTCGAATTCCTTCTTCAGCTCTTCCGGAGTCACGCTTTCCTTGGACCAGTTGTTGACGGTCTCGGGGAATTCCTTGCCGACGAAGACACCGGTGCGGAAAGTGACGCCTTCGGCCTTCATCTGTTCCACGCGCAGGTCGATGTGCGACTTTTCCATCTTGAAGTCGGGGATGCCATAACGCAGCAGGCCGCCGACGCGGTCGTTCTTCTCGAACACGGTCACGTCGTGACCGGCGCGCGCCAGCTGCTGGGCTGCGGCCAGGCCGGCAGGACCGGAGCCGACCACGGCAACCTTCTTGCCGGTCTTGATGGCGGCCGGTTGCGGCACGACCCAGCCGTTTTCCCAACCCTTGTCGATGATGAAGTGCTCGATCGACTTGATGCCCACTGCGTCGTTGTTGATGCCCAGGGTGCAGGCGGCTTCGCAGGGTGCCGGGCAGATGCGGCCGGTGAACTCGGGGAAGTTGTTGGTCTGGTGCAGGGTGTCCAGGGCTTCCTTGTAGTTGCCGCGATAGACCAGGTCATTCCAGTCGGGGATGATGTTGTTGACCGGGCAGCCGTTGTTGCAGAAGGGGATGCCGCAGTCCATGCAACGTGCGCCCTGGATCTTGGCGTCAGCGTCGCTCAGGTGCAGGACGAATTCCTTGTAATGCTTGGTACGCGTGGCAGGTGCCTCGCTGGCCTCTTTCAGGCGCTGGTACTCCATGAAACCGGTTGCTTTTCCCATTTTCCTCTCACATTCTCGCTAAGGATTGCGGCGGGCTGCGCTCTCACTCCGGGTGGCGCCACGCCCGCCGGCGTGCTTGATTGATTAGTCCGATCACTGCCTGAGGATGAATCAGGCAGCGACCTTTTCCTTCTTCGTTTGGGCAGCGGCGGCCAGTTCGGCCAGCGCACGCTTGTACTCGGTCGGGAACACCTTGACGAACTTGGCGCGCGACGCCGCCCAGTTATCCAGCAGGTAGCGCGCACGCGTGCTGCCGGTGTACTTGAAGTGGCGTTCAATCAAGCCGCGCAGGATGGCTTCGTCGGTCTGGCGCTCGCCACCGCGCAGCAGGCTGTGCCAGATGTCGCGGCCCAGGGTCTGCTCCTGCTCGGTGTCGGACAGGACCTTCTCCAGGCTGACCATCGAGGTATTGCACTTGCCGGCGAAATCGCCTTCCGGGTCATACACATAAGCGATACCACCCGACATGCCCGCTGCGAAGTTGCGGCCGGTGTTGCCCAGCACCACCACGGTGCCGCCGGTCATGTATTCGCAACCGTGATCGCCCGTGCCTTCCACCACTGCAGTGGCACCGGAGTTGCGCACGGCGAAACGCTCGCCGGCCACGCCGTTGATGAAGGCTTCACCGCTGATGGCACCGTACAGGACGGTGTTGCCCGAGATCATGTTGTCCACGGCACGGCCACGGAACTCGGTGTTGGGACGCACGATGATGCGGCCACCCGACAAGCCCTTGCCGACGTAGTCGTTGCCTTCGCCGACCAGGTCCAGGGTCACGCCCTTGGCCAGGAAGGCGCCGGCGGACTGGCCTGCGGTCCCTTGCAGCTGGATGTGGATGGTGTCGTCCGGCAGGCCTTCATCGCCGTAACGCTTGGCCACTTCACCCGAGAGCATGGCGCCGACGGTACGGTTGAGGTTCTTGATCGGGGAGATGAAGGAAACCTTCTCGCCCTTCTCCAGCGCGATCTTGGCTTGCGCGATCAGCTTGTGGTCCAGTGCCTTGTCCAGGCCGTGGTCTTGCACGTCGGTGTGGAACACCGGCAGGTGCGACTCGGGCTGATGGAAGATGCGGCTGAAGTCCAGACCCTTGGCCTTCCAGTGCGCGATGGCCTTGGAACGGTCCAGCAGGTCGGCGCGGCCGATCAGTTCGTCGAACTTGCGGATGCCCAGCTGGGCCATGATCTGGCGCGCTTCTTCAGCGATGAAGAAGAAGAAGTTGACCACGTGTTCCGGCTTGCCGGAGAACTTGGCGCGCAGCACCGGATCTTGCGTAGCCACGCCCACCGGGCAGGTGTTGAGGTGGCACTTGCGCATCATGATGCAGCCTTCGACCACCAGCGGAGCGGTGGCGAAACCGAATTCGTCCGCGCCCAGCATGGCGCCGATGACGACGTCACGGCCAGTCTTCATCTGGCCGTCAGCCTGCACGCGGATGCGGTTGCGCAGGCCGTTGAGGACCAGGGTCTGCTGGGTTTCAGCCAGGCCCAGTTCCCACGGCGAACCGGCATGCTTGATTGAGGACAGCGGCGAAGCACCGGTACCGCCATCGTGACCGGCGATGACCACATGATCCGACTTGGCCTTGGCCACGCCGGCCGCCACGGTACCCACACCCACTTCGGAGACCAGCTTGACCGAGATGGAAGCGCGCGGGTTGACGTTCTTCAGGTCGTGGATCAGCTGGGCCAGATCCTCGATGGAGTAGATGTCATGGTGCGGCGGCGGCGAGATCAGGCCCACGCCCGGCACCGACACGCGCAGCTTGGCGATGTATTCCGAGACCTTGTGGCCGGGCAGCTGGCCGCCTTCGCCAGGCTTGGCGCCCTGGGCCATCTTGATCTGGATCTGGTCGGCCGAGATCAGGTATTCGGCGGAGACGCCGAAACGGCCCGATGCCACCTGCTTGATGCGCGAGCGCAGCGAGTCGCCTTCCAGCAGGGGAATGTCGACTTCGATGTGTTCGCGGCCGATTTCGGAAGCCAGGGTCGCACCTTGCTTGATGGGGATGCCCTTCAACTCGTTGCGATAACGGTTGACGTCCTCGCCACCTTCACCCGTGTTGGACTTGCCGCCGATGCGGTTCATGGCGATAGCCAGCGTGGCGTGGGCTTCGGTCGAGATCGAGCCCAGCGACATGGCGCCGGTGGCGAAGCGCTTGACGATTTCCTTGGCCGGTTCCACTTCATCGATCGAGATCGCCTTGGAGGGGTCGATCTTGAACTCGAACAGGCCGCGCAGCGTCATGTGGCGCTTGGACTGGTCGTTGATGATCTGGGCGTATTCCTTGTAGGTGTTGTAGCTGTTCGAACGGGTCGAGTGCTGCAGCTTGGCGATCGCGTCCGGGGTCCACATGTGCTCTTCGCCGCGGATGCGGAAGGCGTATTCGCCACCGGCGTCCAGGGCATTGGCCAGCACCGGGTCGGCGCTGAAGGCGGCGGTGTGCAGGCGCAGCGCTTCTTCGGCCACTTCGAACACGCCGATGCCTTCGACGTTGGACGCGGTGCCCTTGAAGTACTTGTCCACCAGCGCCTTGGACAGGCCGATGGCTTCGAAGATCTGCGCGCCGCAGTAGGACATGTAGGTCGAGATGCCCATCTTGGACATGACCTTCAGCAAGCCCTTGCCGACCGCCTTCTGGAAGTTGTAGATGGCCTTCTCAGGCGACAGGTCGCCCGGCAGGCCCTTGGCCAGATCGGCCAGGGTGTCCATGGCCAGGTACGGGTGGATCGCTTCGGCGCCATAGCCTGCCAGCAGGGCGAAGTGGTGCGTTTCGCGGGCCGAACCGGTTTCCACCACCAGGCCGGTGGAGGTGCGCAGGCCCTTGCTGACCAGGTGCTGGTGGATGGCCGAGGTGGCCAGCAGTGCCGGGATCGGCAGCTGGTCGGCATCGACCTTGCGGTCCGAAATGATCAGGATGTTGTGGCCCGACTTGACCGCATCGACCGCCTTGGCGCACAGCGAAGCCAGGCGGGCTTCGATGCCTTCCTTGCCCCAGGCCACGGGGTAGCAGATGTTCAGTTCGTAGGACTTGAACTTGCCGCCGCTGTGCGCGCTGATGTTGCGCAGCTTGGCGATGTCGTCATAGTCCAGCACCGGCTGCGACACTTCCAGGCGCATCGGCGGGTTGATGTTGTTGGTGTCCAGCAGGTTGGGCTTGGGGCCGATGAAGGACACCAGCGACATGACCAGCGCTTCGCGGATCGGGTCGATGGGCGGGTTGGTCACCTGCGCGAACAACTGACGGAAGTAGTTGTACAGCGGCTTGTTCTTGTTGGACATGACCGCCAGCGGCGAGTCATTGCCCATGGAGCCGATGGCTTCCTCGCCGCCGCTGGCCATGGGGGCCATCAGGAACTTGACGTCTTCCTGGGTGTAGCCGAAGACCTGCTGCAGGTCCAGCAGCTTCAGGGACGAGGACGGCTGGCGCGGCTCTTCCTTCAACTCGTCCAGCTTGACGCGCACCGAGTTGATCCACTGCTTGTAGGGCTTGGCGTTGGCGTAGGTGTCCTTCAATTCCTTGTCGTCGATGATGCGGCCGGCATCCAGGTCGATCAGGAACATCTTGCCCGGCTGCAGGCGCCACTTCTGGATGATCTTGGATTCGGGAATGGGCAGCACGCCCGATTCGGAAGCCATCACCACCAGGTCGTCATCGGTGACGATGTAGCGCGCCGGACGCAGGCCGTTGCGGTCCAGCGTGCCGCCGATGTGGCGGCCGTCGGTGAAGGCCAGCGCAGCGGGGCCGTCCCACGGTTCCATCATGGCGGCGTGGTATTCGTAGAAGGCGCGGCGGTTGTCGTCCATCGAGGTGTGGTTTTCCCAGGCTTCGGGGACCATCATCATCATCGCCTGCGGCAGCGGATAGCCGGCCATGACCAGCAGTTCCAGCGCGTTGTCGAAGCTGGCGGTGTCGGACTGGCCTTCATAGATCAGCGGGAACAGCTTCTTGAGGTCCGAACCCAGCACAGCCGACTGCATCACGCCTTCGCGGGCGCGCATCCAGTTGAAGTTGCCCTTGACGGTGTTGATTTCACCGTTGTGGGCGATCAGGCGGTACGGGTGGGCCAGCGGCCATTCCGGGAAGGTGTTGGTGGAGAAGCGCTGGTGCACCAGGGCCAGCGCGGAGACACAGCGCTCGTCCTGCAGGTCCTTGTAGTACACGCCGACCTGGTCGGCCAGCAGCAGGCCCTTGTAGACCACGGTACGGGCCGACATCGAGGGCACGAAGAATTCCTTGCCGTGCAACAGGTTCAGGGCCTGGATGGCGTGGCCGGAAGACTTGCGGATCACGTAGAGCTTGCGTTCCAGCGCGTCGGTGACCATCACGTCGGGACCGCGGCCGATGAAGATCTGGCGGATCACCGGCTCTTTTTCGCGCACGGTCGGCGACATCGGCATGTCGCGGTCCACCGGCACATCGCGCCAGCCCAGCACGATCTGGCCTTCGGCCAGCACCGCGCGTTCGATTTCCTGTTCACAGGCAATGCGGGAAGCGTTTTCCTTGGGCAGGAAGACCATGCCCACGCCGTATTCACCGGGCGGCGGCAGGTCCACGCCCTGCTTGGCCATCTCTTCACGGTAATACTGGTCGGGGATCTGGATCAGGATACCGGCACCGTCACCCATCAACGGGTCGGCACCGACAGCACCCCGGTGGTCCAGGTTCTTCAGGATGAGCAAACCCTGGTCAACGATGGAATGGGTTTTCTTGCCCTTGATGTGGGCGATGAAACCGACGCCACAGGCGTCATGTTCATTTGCTGGGTCATAAAGGCCTTGCGCGTGCATAACGGAACTCCACCACATTGACTGTAAGGATTTGAAGAATAGTGCACTGCACCCAATAGTTCAATGAAAATAATTAGGGTCTGAGTGCAATTAAAATCCCCAAAATTTTCAGGATTTTCAAATTAGGGACAGAGCAAAGCAATGCGGACTCAAGTCCTTGATTGCAAAGGCTTATTTTTGAAACCTTACGATTCTTGCCGGACGGATACTTCATCCGCATCGCCCACGACGCGAACGATGGCGGGGCGGCCACGCTTGGCCGGACTGACGCGCCGGTGGGTCTGGCGCTCCAGCCCCTGCTTGAATTCTTCCGAACCCAGCGCCCAACCCTTGAGCGTGGCATCGGTGATGCGCTCCACTTCGGCGCGCGCCAGGCCCTCTTCGGTGAGCTGGCGATAGGCGATTTCGCGGTCAAAGGGAGTGTTGCCAATCGACCAATATTGGGGATGGTCGGTAATCAGGCCATCCTGCTTGGCCCCGATGTGATGCATGTAGCTGGACCACGGATACTCCCCGGGGCTGGCCGCCAGGCCACGGCGCACGGGGTTGAGCTCGATGTAGCGGCAGATGGCCAGCAGGTAGAGCTCGGCGTCGATGACGGTGGCGCGGTAACGCCCCTGCCACAGCGTGCCGCTGCGTCCATGCTTCTGATTGAAATACGGGACGTAGTGGCGCCCTATCCATTGCATCATCCGTGCCAGGCCCTGGTCGTCGGACGGGGTGGCCAGCAGGTGCAGGTGATCCGGCATGAGCACGTAGGCATGTACGGCCACCTTGAATTGCCGTGCAGCATCCTTGAGCCAGCCGAGGAAGGCCAGATGGTCCTCGGCATCGCCGAAGATGACCAGGCCATCATGGCCACGCTGGATGATGTGGTGCGGCTGGTGCGGAACGACGAGTCGGGGAAGGCGGGCCATGGCGGACGCTGCAAACCTGAAGAATGGGAGCCAACATTCTAATGCACTCCGTCCCCAATAAACACGCGATGCCGAATTTGCATCGTTTTATCCAATTTATTCAGTCGCGCATAAAAAAACCGGCCAGATCGCTCCAGCCGGTCAAACCCCACGTTGAATTGTTCACATGTCCATCAAATCGGCTTAACCCGCCGTGGTTTCCTTTTCCTTGCCCTTGGTCAGGACCAGGCTGGCGATGATGGAGATCACCAGGATGGCACCGACGATGGACAGCGAGACCAGCACCGGCACGTGGAACCAGTAGGACGCCAGCATCTTGCCGCCCACGAACAGCAGCACCAGGGCCAGGCCGTACTTGAGCAGGTGGAAGCGCTCTGCCGAATCAGCCAGCAGGAAGTACAGCGCACGCAGACCCATGATGGCGAACATGTTCGAGGTGAAGACGATGAACGGATCCTTGGTGATGGCGAAGATCGCCGGGATGCTGTCCACCGCGAAGATCACGTCGGAAATTTCGATCAGCAGCAGCACCAGCATCAGCGGGGTGAAATAGCGCACGCCATTGATGCGGGTGGTGAACTTCTCGCCGTCATAGTCGTTGCTGATCTTCAGATGGCCGCGCAGCCAGCGCAGCAGCGGGTTGTCGCCCAGATCAGCTTCCTTGTCGGCGAAGATCAGCATCTTCACGCCGGTGAATACCAGGAAGGCACCGAACACATACAGGATCCAGCTGAACTGCGCGATCATCCAGGCACCCAGGAGGATCATCACGGCGCGCATGACGATGGCACCGATGACACCGTACAGCAGCACGCGGCGCTGCATTTCAGCCGGCACCGCGAAGTAGCTGAAGATCATCAGGAACACGAAGATGTTGTCCACCGACAGCGCCTTCTCGATCAGGTAGCCGGAGAGGAACTCGGCACCCTTCTGGTTGGCGAACTCGCGGCCGACATTGGCATCGAGGTACCACCACATCAGGCCGGCGAACAGGAAGGCCAGCGACACCCACACCGCCGACCAGCCCAGCGCCTCCTTGGGCGAGACCCGGTGGGCATTGCGTCCGCCCAGGGCGAACATGTCCACGGCCAGCATCCCCAGCACGAAGACGATGAAACCACCCCACATGGGCAGGCTTGCGAAACTCTCTACACCGTTCACGTCAGACCTCTCTCTTCTTGTTCATCCGCCAGGGGCGGGATCGGTTTTTCGGTTTCTGGAAAACATCTTCAATCGAAGTCGAAGATTTCGCCCAGGAAGCCTTTTTTCTTGCGTTTGTATTCATATCCATGCCCTCCCTGCCCGTAGCGGGCATCGTAGGCCGGTGGCGGCGGCGTGTGCATCGCCGGCCGCGCCGCGGCCATGGGCGCCGCGGCACTGGCCTGGCTGGCGGCGGAACGGTCGATCAGCTTGTCCAGCTCGCCGCGATCCAGCCACACGCCCCGGCATTGCGGGCAGTAATCAATCTCGATGCCCTGGCGTTCCGAGATCAGCAGGTTGTGAGATGTGCAGACAGGACATTTCATCAGGCTCTCCTCAAAGTCAGGTTTGGCAACGATGTCCGGCGCGCTGACAACTCAAGATCACTACCGGACAAGGCGTCACTTTAGGCGAAAGTCTGATGAATGAAAATTCGAATATTTTGAGATAATGCTTCGGAAAAACCGAAGTATCCAAACAAGGGTGATTGCCATGGCCAGCCTCAACTACAAGCATCTCCACTATTTCTGGACCGTGGCCAAGACCGGTGGCGTGGCGCGCGCCAGCGAGCGGCTGCACCTGACGGCCCAGACCATCAGCGGGCAGATCAGCCTGTTCGAAGAAGCCCTTGGCTACAAGCTCTTCAAGCGTGTGGGACGGCGGCTGGAACTCAACGATGAAGGCCGCATGGTGTTTGACTATGCCGAGCGCATCTTCAGCCTGGGCGAGGAATTGGAAGAAGCGCTGCGCCTGCGCCCCGGCGGACGCACGCTGCAACTGCGCGTGGGTGTGGCCGATGCCGTGCCCAAGGCGATTGCCTACCTGCTGCTGGAAAGCGCACTGGCCATGCAGGACCCGATCCGCATCATCTGCCGCGAAGGCAAGCTCGACGTGCTGCTGGCCGACCTGGCCATCCACAAGCTGGACATCATCATCGCCGACAGCCCCATGCCACCCAATGTGGACGTGCGCGGCTACCACCATCTGCTGGGCGAATGCGATACCAGCTTCTTCGCCACGCCCGAACTGGCCAGGCGCTACCGCAAGGGGTTTCCGCAGAGCATGGATACCGCACCCTTCCTGATGCCCGGAGAAGATGCGGCAGTACGTCCGCGCCTGCTGCGCTGGTTCGAGAAGGAAGGCATCCGCCCGCGCATCACCGGTGAATTCGACGATGGCGCCCTGCTGCTGGCCTTCGGCGACGCCGGCGCCGGGATTTTTGCCGCCCCGACAGCCATTGCCGCGCAGATCCGCAAACAATACGGCCTGGTCGAGATCGGCAAGACCGACGCCATCCGCGAGCAGTTCTACGCCATCTCGGTCGAACGCCGGCTCAGCCACCCGGCCGTGCTGGCGATCCAGACGGCCGCGCGCGGCAACCTGATCGTCGGCAGTAAAACGCCATCACCGCGCAGCGCCAGGGACGAAAGATAAGTCACTTGCCGGCATGCGGATATGTCATCCGGCAAGTAGCGGCAACAATGTGGAAAACATCAAAATATATGCACCTTGGGACATATGTACTCATCATTCCTCACGACCTGGCCGTTCAGGCGGCGACCTGTCGTAAATGACGGGAAAAGACAGCTGTGAAGTGGGAAGGAAGACGCGGGACAAAAGAAAAACCCCACGTCCCTTGCGAGCCGTGGGGTAAATCCCATTCTCGGGGGGGAGAATGGAGGGGGAACTTCAATATAGGGAAATAGCCCACCCGTCGCAGCCGTTTTTACAAATGGTTACACCCTCTTCATATGCTGCAGATGCGAACATATTTAGTGCAGACGGATGCATATCAAAACAATCCTGTATGAATCCAATATATCAAAGACTTGCCACAAGTAAAGACCGCAGTGCCAGCAGGGAGGCCGTGCTGCGTTCGCGCCGGCTGATCAGGTAAGTGGTGACCCGCCCGTCGCGGCCCAGCGAATGGGTGACAAAGCCGTGGGGTTCCATCTGCATGGCGATCACCGAGCGCGGCACCACCGCCACCCCGGCCCCGGCGGCCACGCAGGCGAGGATAGCGTGATAGGAGGCCAGTTCCAGCGTGCGCACCGGCGCCCCACCCCGGCCTTGCCCGGCGAACCAGCTTTCGGCATGGCGGCGGTAGGCGCAGCCCTGCTCGAAGACGATCAGGGTATCGAGCTGAACATCCTCGGGAGAGCGCACCCGGCGATGGCTGCACGGCGTCACCAGCAGCAGCTCTTCCTTGTACAGCGGCGTGGCCGAGAGGGCCGCATCCTCGATAGGCCCGGCCACCAGCGCCGCATCAAGCTTGCCGGTGCGCACGCCGGCGATCATCACATCGGTCGGGCCGGTCGAGAGCTCCAGCCGCACTTCCGGCCAGCGTTGGTGGAATTCGGCCAGGGGCGCCGGCAGGCGGCTGGCGGCGGCGCTTTCCATGGAGCCGATGCGCAGGCGGCCCCGCGGATTCTGGGGCGAGACCACCTCGCGCGCCTCCTGCACCAGGTCGAGGATGCGTTCGGCGTAATCCAGCAGGGCTTCGCCCGAGGCAGTGAGTACCAGCCGTTTGCGGTCACGCACGAACAGCGGCACACCGATGGACTGCTCCAGCTGCTTGATGCGCGTGGTGACATTGGACTGCACCCGGTTGAGCCACTCGGCGGCGCGGGTCACGCCGCCTTCGGCGACGACGGTGCGGAAGATTTCCAGTTCGGCCAGTTCCATGGCTGCTCCTGTGGATGTTCTCGAATCAAGATGAAGTCATCCCGATTATTCATTTTTTGGAATGACCGAAAGACGATAGCATAGACCCCTGTTCACCTCACGCCTTTGCGCCTGCCCATGACCCAGCCCGCCGCCTCACACCCCAGCGCCTCCCTTCACGCGCTGGCCTGGAAAGTCTGCCTGTCCGGCATGGTGGCCCTGTCGGTGGCGATGGGCATCGGCCGCTTCGCCTTCACGCCGCTGTTGCCGATGATGCTGCATGAAGGCAGCCTCTCGCTGCAGATGGGCGGCTGGCTGGCCACCGCCAATTACCTGGGCTACTTCGCCGGTGCCATGCTGTGCGCCTTCCATCGCAGCAAGCGCGGCGTGGCCATGCTGCGCGCCGGGCTGGTGGTGACCATCCTGCTCACGCTGGGCATGGGCGTGCTGCATCAGGACTGGATCTGGCTGTGGATGCGCTTTCTCTCGGGCGTGGCCAGCGCCTATGTGTTCGTCTATACCGCCGGCTGGTGCCTGCAGCAACTGACGCAACTGGGCCGTCCGGAACTGGGCGGCGTGATCTTCTGCGGTCCCGGCCTGGGCATCGCGCTGACCGGCCTGCTCTCGGGCCCCATGATCGCGGCCGGCTGGCTGGCCGCCGGTGGCTGGATCCTCTTCGGTGTCATCGCGCTCGGGCTCACGGCGCTGGTGTGGAAGTCGTTCAGCTTCGATGCCGGACGCGGCCTCAACGTGCATCCGCATGACAGCAATGCAGCACAGGTTCCGGTGCCGGAATCGGCGAGCCAGAAGCGCGAAGTGATGATCCAGGTGATTGCCTACGGCATCGCCGGATTCGGCTACATCATCACCGCCACCTTCCTGCCGGTGATCGCGCGCCAGGCGCTGCCGGGCTCGGTGTGGCCGGATTATTTCTGGCCCATCTTCGGCCTGTCGGTGGCGGCAGGCGCCTTCAGCGCCACCCGCTTGTCGGTGCAGGGCGACCAGCGCTTGCTGCTGACCGGGGCTTACCTGATGCAGGCGGCGGGCGTACTGGTGTCGATCATGTTTCCCAGCGCGCCCGGCTTTGCGCTGAGCTGCCTGCTGCTGGGCCTGCCCTTCACCGCCATTACCTTGTTCGGCATGCGCGAAGCACGCCGCCTGCGCCGCGAACAGGCCAGCAGCCTCATGGCCCTGATGACCGCCGCCTACGGCATCGGCCAGATCGCCGGTCCGCCACTGGCTACCGCCCTGGTAAAGGGCAGCGGCTCCTTCACGCCCTCGCTGAGCGTGGCGGCGGTGACGCTGGTCATCGGTGCCGGGCTCTACTATCGGCTGACCATCACGCATCGCCTGCCGCGCTGATCCGCTTTCGACGCATCATGAAAAACGCCCGCGACATCGACTGCCACGGGCGTTTCTCTTTGGCGCAACCGGCAATGTGAATCAGCGGAACGCCGGCTCCGCAAAGCTGCGCAGCTTGCGGCTGTGCACCTGCTCGATGCCATTGTTGCGCAACAGCTCCAGCGCGCGAATGCCGATCTGCAAGTGCTGCGCCACGCGCTGCTCATAGAAGGTATTGGCCATGCCGGGCAGCTTGATCTCGCCATGCAGCGGTTTGTCCGAGACGCACAGCAGCGTGCCGTAGGGCACCCGGAAGCGGAAACCGTTGGCCGCCACCGTCGCACTTTCCATGTCCAGCGCGATGGCGCGGCTCTGCGAGAAGCGCAGCAGCGGCATGCGATGGTCGCGCAGTTCCCAGTTGCGGTCATCGACCGAGGCCACGGTGCCGGTACGCATGATGCGCTTCAACTCATAGCCATCGAGCTGGGTGATGCTGGCCACCGCATCCTGCAAGGCCAGCTGTACTTCGGCCAGCGCCGGGATCGGCACCCACAGCGGCAGGTCGTCATCGAGCACGTGATCGTCCCGCACATAGGCGTGCGCCAGCACGTAATCGCCCATGCGCTGCGAGGCCGACAAGCCAGCGCAGTGGCCCAGCATCAGCCAGCCGTGCGGACGCAAGACGGCCACGTGGTCGGTCACCGTCTTGGCATTGGACGGGCCCACGCCGATATTGACCAGGGTGATGCCGCTGCCATCGGCGCGCTGCAGGTGATAGGCCGGCATCTGCGGCTGCCGTGCTGGTGCCACACCGGAAACTGGCCTGGTGTCTGTACCGGTCTGGTTGGCACTCCAGGTGGTGACATTACCGGGCTCGACGAAGGCAGTGTACTGGCGGCGATAGGCCAGTTCATCCGGATCATCGGTCGCTTCCATCAGGCGCCGGCCCAGGCGCACGAATTCATCGACGTAGAAGGCGTAGTTGGTGAAGAGCACGTAGCGCTGGAACTGGTCCGGCGAGGTCGCCGTGTAATGGCGCAGGCGATGCAGCGAGTAATCGATGCGCGGCCCGGTGAACAGCGCCAGCGGGTGCGGCCCTTCGCGCCAGGCACCGTTGTCCACTTCATAGGTGCCGTTGGCGATGCGGTCATCCATGGTCGCCAGGTCGGGCAGGTCGAAGTAATCGGGCAGCGTGCGCAGGTGTTCCGGGTCCAGGCTGCCTTCCACGTGTATGCCTTCGGGGAAGGCGAAGTGTACCGGAATCGGCAGCTCGCTCACGCCCACTTCCAGCGGTACGTCATGGTTCTGCAGTACCAGCTTGAACTGGGCCAGCAGGTATTGATGGAACAGCTTGGGACGCGTGAGCGTGGTCTCGTAGCAGCCGGGACCGGCCACGAAACCGAAGGACTGGCGGGTATCGGTGTGGGTGGATTTTTCGGTGGTGATGCGCACGAAGGGATAGCAGGCACGCACCCGCTGCGGCATCCCCTGACCATTGGAAAACTGGCGGAAGGCATCGCGCAGGATGGCCGTGTTGTGTTCGTAGATCTCCAGCACGCGCGCATAGGCGGCTTCGGGGTTGGTGAATTTTTCTGTGGCAAACATCGTGGTTCTCCATCATTGCCGCGCGCCGCACCGGGTTGAGAGCCAATGCGCTGGGGCGGCGCGGCCGGTTGGACCGGTCATTCATCGAAAGAACTTGTGCGCGGCACCATCTTACCTGAGAGCGCCGCTTTCCATGCGGTTGCGCCATGCCGCGATCAAGCCGGACAATGTCGCGCTTGTCCGGCTTTGCTGCCGCCTGAATCGGTGATATCTTCCAAGCTCTCCCCCGCGATTTACTTATTTTTTCGTTCGCGCATTCTTCCCTGCCCGGCTCGCTTCCGCGCGGCCTGGCGACGACGTCAGCCCCTTGTCAGCGGCGAGTCATTTTTCCCTTTTCGATCACCCTTGCCCGGCCAAAACGCACCAAACGTGCGTGCACCCCCGTCGCAAAGGCCCGTCCCATGCGGCTTTCTCACCAGATAAAAAAACCTTTGATTGCCAGGCGAGCCGGTGCTATCGTGTCGGCGCTTTTGACGGGATACCATCACGCAGCAAGACGTGAACCATCTTCGCCGGGCACCCATAAAACTAAGAAAATTTATCCAACCACTTGTTCAGAGGCAAACATGTTCATCAGAAAAATCTTCCAGCAGATGCTGGTCCTGCTCTGCCTGGCTGCAGCGGCTGCCGCGCAAGCGCAGAACCTGCCAAATGTCGTCATCCTGGCCACCGGCGGCACCATCGCCGGCACCGGCGCCACCAGCACCACCACCGTCGGCTACACCGCTGCCAAGGTCGGCGTAGATGCGCTGATTGCCGCCGTTCCTGAACTCAAGAAGGTCGCCAACGTGCGCGGCGAGCAGGTCATGCAGATCGCCAGCGAGAACATGAACAACGACGCCTGGCTGAAGTTGGCCAAGCGCGTCAACACCCTGCTGGCGCAGAGTGACGTCGATGGCATCGTCATCACCCACGGCACCGACACCATCGAAGAAACCGCCTACTTCCTGGACCTGGTGGTCAAGAGCAAGAAGCCGGTGGTGATCGTGGGCGCCATGCGTCCCTCCACCGCCATCAGCGCTGACGGCCCGATCAACCTGTACAACGCCGTGCTGCTGGCCGGCTCCAAGGAAGCCGTCGGCAAGGGCGTGCTGGTGACCCTGAACGACCAGATCAACGCTGGCCGTGAAGTGACCAAGACCAACACCTCCACCATGGACACCTTCAAGACGCCGGAGCTGGGCTTCCTGGGCTACATCCAGGGCAGCAAGCCTTACTTCTATCGCCAGTCCACCCGCAAGAACACGGCCGACACCCCGTTCGACATCACGAACCTGGACAAGCTGCCGCAAGTGGACATCGTCTACGGCTACGCCAACATGAACCCGATCGCGCTCAACGCCTTCGTGGCCGCTGGCGCGCAGGGCATCATCCACGCCGGCGTGGGTGACGGCAGCCTGAACAACACCGTGGTGCCGTCGCTGACCGAGGCCCGCAAGAAGGGCGTCGTGATCGTGCGTTCCAGCCGCGTCGGCCAGGGCATCGTGGCGCGCAACGGCGAAGCCGACGACGACAAGCTGGACTTCGTGGTCTCCGATACGCTGAACCCGCAGAAGGCGCGCATCCTCTTGATGCTGGCCCTGACCAAGACCACCGACAGCAAGGAAATCCAGAAGATGTTCTGGGAGTACTGATCCTGCCGGTCCGGCGGTCGCGACTGCCGGACCCTGCATCAGTGCAAAAGCCCGCTGCCCGTGCAGCGGGCTTTTTTATGGGCGGAACCAAGCCCGGCCGCGCTCACTCTGTAGAGTTCACCCCATCGGGAACAGCCTCAGGAGAACACCGCATGCCCAGCCGCCGTCATTTCCTCGCTGCCGCCAGTGCCGCTTCGGCATTGGCCGCCCTGGGCCTCTCGCCGCGTGCGCTGGCGGCGCAGGGCTTGCGCCTGGGGAACGCGCAGCCCTTTTCCTTCGACCGCCTCATCGCGCGTGCTCGCGACATGGCCCGCACGCCCTACCAGGCCCCGCCGGCCGTGCCGGCCGAGGTGCTGGACCAGATCGACTACGAAGCCCACGGCAAGATCCGCTTCAAGACTGCCGATGCACTCTTCGCCCAGGGGCCCGGCGCGTTTCCGGTGACCTTCTTCCACCTCGGCAAGTTCTTCCGTGTACCGGTACGGATGTTCATCCTTGCTGGTCAGGGCGATGGCACTGGTCCGGTACAGTCGCGCGAAGTGTCTTACCGCGATGACTATTTCGACATGCCGGCCGACAGCCCCGCCCATCAGCTTCCGGCAGGCAGCGGCTTCGCCGGTTTCCGCTTCCAGGAAAGCCGCCTGGCCGACCAGAAGGAGAAGGACTGGCATACCAACGACTGGGTGGCCTTCCTCGGTGCCTCCTATTTCCGCGCCATCGGCGACCTGTACCAGTACGGCCTGTCGGCGCGCGGCATCGCCATCGATGTGGCCCAGGCCGACCGCCCTGAAGAATTTCCCGACTTCACGCAATTCTTCTTCGAGCCCTCCACCCCGGGCAGCGATACGGTGGTGGTGTATGCCCTGCTCGACGGGCCCAGCATCACCGGTGCCTATCGCTTCGCCATGCAGCGCAAGCAGGGCGGCGGCGTGCACATGGAGATCGATAAATCGCTGTTCCTGCGGCGCGACGTGGCGCGCCTGGGCCTGGCCCCGGCCACTTCGATGTACTGGTTCTCGGAAACGGTGAAGGGCACCGGCGCCGACTGGCGGCCGGAGGTGCATGACTCGGACGGACTGGCGATCTGGAACGGCGCAGGCGAACATCTCTGGCGTGCGCTCAACAATCCGCCGCGCACGATGGCATCGGCCTTCAGCGACCAGCACCTGCGCGGCTTCGGCCTGCTGCAGCGCGACCGCGACTTTGATCATTATCTGGACGGCGTGCATTACGAGCGCCGCCCCAGCCTGTGGGTAGAACCGGTGGGCGACTGGGGCGAAGGCGAAGTGCAATTGATCGAGCTGCGCACCGATGACGAGATCCACGACAACATCGTCGCCATGTGGGTGCCCAAGGCCCCGGCGCGCGCCGGCAACGCCTACCGCCTGCGCTACCGGCTCTACTGGCAGCAGGACGAGCCCTTCCCTTCCCCGCTGGCACGCTGCGTGGCCACGCGCCTGGGCCGTGGCGGCCAGCCGGGCCAGCCGAGGCCGCCGCAGGTGCGCAAGTTCATGGTGGAGTTCAAGGGAGAGGCGCTGGCGGGGCTGCCCTTCGGCGTGAAGCCGGAAGCGGTCATCACGGCTTCGCGCGGCAGCATTTCCTATGTCTATACCGAGGCGCTGCCCAATGGCGTGCCCGGCCACTGGCGCGCGCAGTTCGATCTCACGGCCAGCGGCGAAGAGCCGGTCGAGCTGCGTCTGTTCCTGCGCCATCAGGGCCAGGCACTGAGCGAGACCTGGCTGTTCCAGTACCATCCGTTTGCCGCGCGGGAAGTCTATTGAAACGCGGCGGAATAGTTTTTTTGAAGGGCTGCGAAAAAATGTTTGTACTTTTTTGAAAAGCTCCTTATAATCTCGTTCTTTCGCGGCTGTAGCTCAGCTGGATAGAGTACTTGGCTACGAACCAAGGGGTCGTGGGTTCGATTCCTGCCAGCCGCACCATATGTAGTAGAAAAAGGGTCCATCGCAAGATGGGCCCTTTTTTGTTTTCTGCTGCCGCCAGCATGGCGCAGCTCATCCATCAAAATCCAAGGCTGGCCGACGCAGGGTTGCGCCATCGTCCGACAGGCGCCCGCAGCTCGGCTGGGGATAATCAAGGCTCCCCGAATCCGATTCCATCGATTTCCCTCGATGTCCACAGGAGCCGCAATGAAAAAGATGTCCTTCCTCATGCTGGCCGCCGGTTCGCTGGCCATGCTGGCCGCTGCCAAACCGGTACTGCGCCGCTATGACGAACTCAACCGCCGCCGTGCCGGCACCGCGCCCGCCGACACCGCCTCAGGCCAACCGGCCATCATCGGTGAAGAAGACATGCAGCCCGTCGCCCAGGAAAGCAGCATCGTGGCTGACGGCACGCAGCACCATGATCCGGCCGGCGCGCCGCCCGTCCATGCCGCTGCGGTCGATGCCCCGCCGCGCAAGGATGGCGACTTCGCGCCGCCGGTCGGTGCATGAAGCCAAGACATTGAATACGCTCGCAGGCGCCCGGGAGTTTTCCGTCAGGGCGTCAATCGGCGTTCGATGATCTCGTAGGCGCGCAGCATGCCGGCGATGCGGGCGTGCTCGAAATCAAGATACAGCCGGCTGTCCTGACGGTAACGCACGATGCGCCTGCCCTCGTGGAAGATGCGCAAGCTCATCTCCCAGCCATGCTGTCCCTGGCAGGCAATGACCCGGATATCGTGGCCCCGGTATTGGGCGTGGTGGATCTGCTCGCGGTCGTTGAGGAGCCGGCGGCCATAGAGCCGCAAATCACTGCGCGGACACATCATGCCTCCCGTACGCGCTGTGCGCTGCGGCTGCGCCCCGCCCCCAGCACCAGCACGAAGAACAAGGGGACGAACAGGACCGCCAGCACCGTGGCACTGACCATGCCGCCGAACACGCCCGTGCCGATGGCGCGCTGGGTCTCGGCACTCGCCCCCGAGGCCAGCATCAGCGGCACCACGCCCAACGCAAAGGCCAGCGAAGTCATGAGGATGGGACGCAGCCGCAGCACTGCCGCCTTGATCGCCGCCTCCACCAGGCCCGCACCCTCGGCGCGCAACTGGCGCGCGAACTCGACGATGAGGATGGCATTCTTGGCCGAGAGCCCGATGACGGTAATCATGCCGACCTTGAAGAAAACGTCATTGGGCATGTCGCGCAGGATCACCGCTGCGACCGCACCGATCAGGCCCAATGGCACCACCAGCATGACCGACAGCGGAATGCGCCAGCTCTCGTACAAGGCCGCCAGCACCAAGAACACCACCAGCATCGACAAAGCCATCAGCATCGGTGCCTGGGCTGCCGACAGGCGCTCCTGCAGCGACTGGCCGGTCCAGGCCACGGCAAAGCCGGGCGGCAGTTGCTGCGCCAGCTTTTCCATCTCGGCCATGGCATCGCCACTGGCCACGCCGGGCGCAGCACTGCCGGAGATGCGCACCGCCGGGAAGCCCTGGTAACGCTGCAATTGGGTCGGCACCACCTGCCATTGGGCTTGGACCATTTCCGAGAGCGGCACCATGCCGCCGTTCTGGTTGCGGACATACAGTTTCATCAGATCCTCGATCTGCATGCGCGACTGCGCCTGGGCCTGGATGATGACCTGCTGCATGCGGCCCGCATTGGGGAAATCATTGACATAGAAGGAACCCATGGCCGCCGAGAGCGTATCGCTGATGCTGGCAAAGGAAACGCCCAGCGCGGCCGCCTTGTGGCGATCCACGTTGAGCTGCAGGCTCGCGCCCGGTGGCAGGCCATAAGCATACACGCCCGCCAGCTTGGGGCTGTGCGCCGCCAGTGCCAGCAGTTGCGCTTCGGCCGCCTTGAGCGCGGCGTGGCCCTGGTTCGCACGGTCCTGCAGGCGCATGGCAAAGCCGGAGGAATTGCCCAGCTCCTCGATGGCCGGCGGCAGCAGGCTCATGACCATGCCGTCCACACCCTTCTCCATGGCCGCCTGCGCATGCTGGGCCTCGATGGCGGCGGTGGAACCCTTGCGTTCTCTCCAGTCCTTCAGTTCGGTGAAGGCCATCGCCGCATTGGGACCGGAACCGGAGAAACCGAATCCCAGCACCGACAAGTTGGCGCCGATATCCTCGCGTGTTTTCAGATAGCGCTCGAACTGATCCACGGCGCGCGCCGTGCGCTCGGTAGTAGCGTCGGCGGGCAGCTGGAAGCTGGTCATGAAATAGCCCTGGTCTTCTTCCGGCAGGAAGGCCGAAGGCAGCGCCCGCAAACCCAGCACCAGCAACAGCGACAGCGCGCCATAGAGCAGCATCATGCGCAGCCCGCGCGCGATCAAGCGGCCCAGCAGCGATTCATAGCGGCGCGTAAGGCGTGCGAAGGCACGGTTGAAGGCACCGAAGAAACCACGCTTCTCGTGATGGCCGGGGGCCACCGGTTTGAGCAACGTGGCGCACAGGGCCGGCGTCAGGCTCAGCGCCAGGAAGGCCGAGAACAGGATCGATACCGCCATGGCCAGCGAGAACTGGCGATAGATCACGCCCACCGATCCCCCGGCCAGCGCCATGGGAATGAAGACGGCGGTCAGCACCAGGGTGATGCCGATGATGGCGCCGGTGATCTCCCCCATCGCCTTGATGGTGGCCTCGCGCGGACCCAGGCCCTCCTCGGCCATGATGCGCTCGACGTTTTCCACCACCACGATGGCGTCATCGACGATGATGCCAATGGCCAGCACCATGCCGAACATGGTCAGCACGTTGACCGAGTAGCCGGCCACCAGCATCACCGCCAGCGTGCCCAAGAGCACAATGGGCGCGACGATGGCCGGGATGACGGTATAGCGCACGTTCTGCAGGAACAAATACATCACCAGGAACACCAGCACCATGGCCTCGATCAGGGTCTGCACCACTTTCTGGATGGAGATCTTGACGAAGGGCGCGGTGTTGTAGGGCAGCGAGAACTGCATGCCCTGCGGCAGGCTGGGGCGCAGTTCTTCCATGCGCGCCTGGATCGCTGCAGCCGTGCGGACCGCATTGGCACCGGGCGAGAGCTGCACGGCCGCCACGCCCGCAGGCTTGCCGTCTTCACGGTTGGCGAAGGCATAGGATTGCGCGCCCAGTTCGACCCGGGCCACGTCGCCCAGCAGCACCCGCGAACCATCGGACTTGGCCTTGAGCACGATGGAAGTGAACTGGTCCGGTGACTGCAACTGTCCTTGTACTGTCAGGGGAACGGCGATCTGCTGGCCCGGTACAGTTGGCGTATCGCCCAGGCGTCCGGGCGCAATCTGTACGTTCTGCTGGCTGATTGCTGTACTGATATCTGTCACGGTCAGTCCGAAGGCATTGAGCTTGAAGGGATCGATCCAGATCCGCATCGCCTGTTCGGCACCGAACAGTTGTACGCGGCCTACGCCGTCGACGCGGCGCAGTTCTTCGACGATGTTGCGGGCCAGGTAATCGTTGAGGCGGATTTCATCATGGCGCCCATCCACCGAGGTCAGGCTGACCATGAGCAGGAAGCCCGAGGCCGCCGACTCCACGGTCACGCCGTTCTGGCGCACCGTCTGCGGCAGGCGCGCTTCGATGGCCTTGAGCTTGTTTTGCACGTCGACCTGGGCCAGTTCCGGATCGGTGCCGGGCTTGAAGGTCACGGTGATCTGGGCGCTGCCCGAGGTATCGGCCGAGGATTCGAAATAGAGCAGGTTCTTCACGCCCGACAGTTCGCGCTCGATCAGGCTGATGACGCCATCGTTCATGGTCTGCGGCGTGGCCCCCGGATAGGTGGCGTTGATCGTCACGCTAGGCGGGGCCACCGAGGGATAGCGGGCAATGGGCAACTGGCTCATGGCGATCACGCCGAAGAGCACGATGAACAGCGCGACCACCCAGGCAAAGATGGGGCGGTCGATAAAGAAGCGAGGCATGCAGGAACTCCATCCGGGGAAACACGCGAAGGACAGCGCCTGCCGGTCAACCCGCAGCTTTTTTGCCGCACGGGCTGCCCGACAGTACAATCGCGAGCGAAGGCGGAGTCTGGGCCATGCGCGTGAGGTTTGCGCGATACAACGATGGAGTTTTGATGGAGATGGCAAGAATGGCGGCAACCCAACCGAAAGCCGGCGAGGCCGCACCGGCCACGGGCGCGCTGATCCTCATCGCCGAGGATGCACCCGAGATCGCCGAGATCCTGGCCGCCTACCTGGCCCGCAGCGGCATGCGCAGCGTGCATGCGGCCGATGGCGCGCGGGCACTGGAGCTGCATCTCTCGCTCAAGCCGGACCTGGTGCTGCTCGATATCCAGATGCCGCAGGTCAATGGCTGGCAGGTGCTGGCGCAGATCCGCCAGCGCGACAACACGCCGGTCATCCTGCTCACCGCGCTGGACCAGGACGTGGACAAGCTCACGGGCCTGCGCATCGGTGCCGACGACTACGTGGTCAAGCCGTTCAATCCGGCCGAAGTGGTCGCGCGCGTGGAAGCGGTACTGCGCCGCAGCCTGCCGCGCGAGGAGCGCGAAGACCGCCGCATCCTGCGCGCCCCGCCCTTCGTGATCGATTTCGAACAGCATGAGGTGGTGGCCGAGATCGAGGGCGTGAGCCACACTCTGGTGCTGACGCTGACCGAATTCAAGCTGCTGGCACAACTGGCGCGCGCCCCGCGCCGCGTGTTCAGCCGCGCCGAACTGCTGGCCACCTGCCTGCCCGAGGGCGATACCCTGGAACGCACCGTGGACAGCCACGTCAGCAAGCTGCGCAAGAAGCTCGAAGACCTGGGGCTGGCCGGTATCCCGGTGAGCATTCGCGGGGTCGGCTACCGCTTCCAGCAAGGCGGCTGAATGCACGCACCTGATACGCTTCCATGAAACCCGGCATCGATCTCCTGACCCTTTGGCGCGGCAAGGGACTGGCGCGCCAGATCATCAGTTCCATCGCCATCCTGGCGCTGACCATCATGCTGATGGTGCTGCTGGGGTCCTACGCGTTTTATTCGACGCTGTTCATCTTCCTGCCCACGGCACTGTCCGCACCGGACAGCTGGCTGCCCTCGCCCGCTGAATGGGGCTGGATCGTCGTGACCACGCTCATTGGCGTGGCCATCGCGGTGTGGGTGGCGATCCGCTTGTCGCGGCGCATCCTCACGCCCTTGAATTCGGTGGCCACCAGTTTGCGCCGTGTAGCGCAGGGCGACCTGGCCGCGCGCGCGGCGGCCGAGCGGCAGCCACTGGATGAAGCCTCACAGCTCATCAGCGACTTCAATGCCATGGCCGAACGGCTGGAGCGGGTACAGCAGGAACGCATCTTCTGGAACGCCGCGATTGCGCACGAACTGCGCACGCCGGTGACGATCCTGCGCGGACGTCTGCAGGGCCTGGCTGATGGCGTGTTCCAGCCCGATCCGGCGCTCTTTGCCAGCCTGCTGGTGCAGGTGGAAGGACTGGGCCGGCTGATCGAGGACTTGCGCATCGTGGGGCTGGCCGAGAGCGGCCACTTGCGTATTCAGTTGCAGCAGACCGATCTGCGGCAGGAGATCAAGACGGTGCTCAAGGCCTGCGAATCGGCGCTGCAGGAGAAAGGCTTTACGGTAACCCTGACACTGGCCCCGCAAGCCTCGGCCTGCGACCCGGTCCGCATACGCCAGGCCTTGCTGGCCCTCCTGGAAAACGCCCTGCAGCACGCCACGCCCGGCCCCTTGCGCATTGCGACCATGCAGCGCGACGGCCAGCAGTGCCTGCGGGTGGAAGACAGCGGACCCGGCCTGGCAGCGGCCGATGCGCAGCGCATCTTCGATGCCTTCCAGCGCGGCCCTCACACCGGCGAGGCGGCCGCCAAGGGCAGCGGGCTGGGATTGGCCGTGGTGCGGGCCATTGCCAGTGCGCATCATGGTACGGTCGATTGCTTGCCCTCAGGAATGGGCGGCAGCTGTTTCGAGTTGCGCTGGCCCGGCTGAAGCAGGATGTGATATTTTCTTCACATCAGGGCCACATACAAGATGACAAGGCCGGCAAGGCCAAGGGGGGCAGGATGCGGCGACTCGATGCAGCGGTGGCGCTGGCCACTGCGTTGTTGCTGAACTTTCATACCTTATCGCGGGCGGAAGAAACACGCACCGTCACGCTGGGCCTGAGCGCCTGGCTCACGCAGCCCATCGTGCAGAGTGCCTGGCATGGGGCCGAGCTGGCGGTCGATGATGCCAACGCCCTGGCCGCCAGGAAGAAATCTTCATGGCGTTTCCGCCTGCTGGCCCAGGATGACCAGGGGACGGCCAATTTCGGCGTCAATGTCGCCCGTTACTTCATCAAGGAAAAAGTCGCCGGCGTGCTCGGCCCCTGGAGCAGTGATGCCGCCATGGCCACGGCCGAACTGTACGAGGCGGCGCGGATCCCGCAGATCAGCTTCACGGCCGGCACCACCCAGTGGACCAGCCAGGGCAATCGCATGCCGTTCCGCGTCGTGGGCGGCACTGCCGACGTGGGGGCCACGATGGCCGAGGTGGTGATCAACAGCTTGAAGGGCAAGCGCGTCTTCGTAATCCACAATGACTCGTCCTACAGCAATGCGCTCACCGATGAACTGACCTCGCGCCTGGTCAACCGGCCCGGGCTGACAGCCACGCGCTACCTGGTCGGCCGGCGCAGCACGGACTTCAATGCCACGGTCAAGGCCGCCAGCCAGTACCAGGCGGATGTATTGGTGTTCCTGGCGCTGTTTCCACAGGCGGCGGCCTTCATGGAGGAGGTCCGGCGCTCCGGTCTGGATGCCAAAGTGTTGCTGGTCGGCGGAGCCAGTACGCTATCCTTCGGCCAGGCCGAGATGCCGCAGGCCTATGTGCTGGAATACGAACTGGCACGCGAGCAGTGCCCGCGCTGGAAGACCTTCACCCAGGCCTACATGCGGCGCTACAACGCCGCACCCAGTCCCTATTCCTACTATGCCTATGATGCGGCCAGCGTGTTGATCGCCGCCATCCTGCAAAGCGACTCGACCGATGGCGAAAAGATCGCGGCCAGCTTGCGCCAGCTACGCCACGCAGGGCTGAGCGGGCCGATCAGCTTTACGGCCAGCGGTGCCAATGCGGCGCCGCGCTTCCGGCTGTATCAATACCAGAACAAGGGACAATGGCGACCGGCGGGGGTGTTTCCGCCTGGGGCGGGGCAGAACGAAAAATGCCTGTGACGACGTCGCGCCCATGAAAAAGGCCCGTTCCATGCAGAACGGGCCTTTTTTCGCTTGCGTGCGGTGTGGTACTGCCGGATCAAAATGGTTGTGCGTACCTCCGACGTAAACAATTACGTAAACGACCTGGAGAATTCTGCAACCACGAGCGTTCTTGACTTCGCCGTCCATCCCAATTTCCACCGAATGTAAACAATTCGCACTAACCGTATACTATAGATCGGCCATGTGAATCTTCATCGGCACAAAATTGGCGACCACACATCTCGACTCAATTAGCCCTAGGATAGGCTGCGGGTTCGGCAGTGGAGTAGAGGTGCTTAAGGGAAAGGCGTCTTAGCCAACAGCGGAGCATTACCAACCATAGAGATTCCTGGGCAATGTCATGGCTCGTAAAATTTTCATCGATACTGAATTTACCGATTTTCTCGACTGTCACTTAATCAGCCTTGGTATGGTGGCAGGAACGGGGGAAGAATTCTACGTGGAGGTGCCTTACCCAGACGCTGCCTGCAGCGCGTTCGTTCGTGAGGCAGTTATCCCCTTGCTTGGCTCAATAGAGAATGCGCAATGTCCTTCTGAGGAGCTCAGGCACAGGATTCTCAGCTGGCTTAATCTCATTCGGCACGATGGCGGAATAGTCGAAATTTGTTTTGATTTCCAGACCGACTGGGACTTGTTTAATGACGCAATGGACTATCGGGTTCCGGATTGGTGCTGTCCTCGGTTGATCGCACGAAATATCAACGAATTGCTTCGTTATTCTTTCCATAAAAAGAACAACTTACCTGAGCATCATGCGCTCTATGATGCCCGAGCAAATCGGTATGCATTTCGAGAGCGCCAGAGCGTCACTAGTTGATGCGTTCAGTATTTCTCGCGTGATATCCGAGCTGCAAGTTGTTGATTTGCATTGAAAACTGACCCACTTTCTCAGGAAATTTGCATCAAAAGTTGATCCATGTTTAGACCACAATCCTGCTCATGACAGCGAGCGGGAGAACGGAGTGATAGACGTGGCCCTACTTGGAATTATTCGACGCTGGTACATCAGAGACCGCATCTCAATTCGGGAAATCGCCCGCAGGCTCGACATTTCCCGCCACACAGTTCGCCGCTACATCCGATCCGATGTCAGCGAACTTGCTTATCCAGCAAGGCGTTCGCCAAGCTCGCTCGATGACTTCACCGCCAGGCTCTCCGCTTGGCTCCGCGCAGACGCGGTCAAATCTCGGAAGCAAAGAAGGACCCTGAAACAGATATTCCTGGACTTAAGAGAACTGGGATACGAGGGGTCGTATGACCGGGTGGCTGCCTTCAGCAGGCAATGGAAGGTGAGTCAAATCTGCGAGAACATCAACAGCCGATGGCAGATATCAACAAAATTTGATATAAATTACTAAAAAAGTTATATGACTTGGCTCGTGAGCACGGGCTATATGGCCTTAAACGTCGCAAGAATAGGAACGGCAATACTTAAATAAAACGGGGGAAGTCAGGTGCATTACTCTGAACAGTCGTTTGAATATCTCATAGAAAAGATCAGTAGATTTAAACCCGGCAAACCACTCGCCAATTACATTACACACATTCGCTTTCCTAACTTTAAAAATATTGCCCCTGGGGCGCGAATCGAATTTGATTTTCCCGTCACCGCATTAGTCGGAGCAAACGGAAGTGGAAAAACCTCAGTAGTGCATGCATTGTATGGTGCCCCAAAGAGAGCCTCCGTGTCAGACTTTTGGTTTTCTACTCCACTTGATCCAATAATTTCTCGCCAAGATAATCCGCAGCGGTTTATCTACGGGCATTTTCATCCCGACCTAAACACGGTCGTCGAGACTCGCAAAGCCCAGGTTGGGCAAAACATTGACTACTGGGAGCCGACGAAAGAAGTGGTAGAAGATGGAATGTCGGTCGGCTATGGGAAGAAGCCTCTTCCGGCTGGGCGTTCTAAAGACCGTTGGAACCCTGTGATCCGCAAAGTTTTGTATCTGAACTTCCGCTCTGAACTAAGTGCGTTTGACAAATATTTTTTCTTCAGTACGCTCAAACAAACGTCCACTTTAAGGTCCAAGCAAGACCGCCTTCGGAAATGGTCGGCTTTGATCTTTGAAGCACTGGAAGCCGGTAGAAAAAGGATTTTTAGAAGGCAGGGTGGCCGAAACTTACTTTCCACCGTTTTCGACCTTCAATCGGATGAGCTCGCCGCAGTAAGTTATGTCCTTGGAAAAAATTACCAGGCAGCGAAGTTTATTGAACACTCAGTCTATGGCAATGAGCAAGGCGTAAGTGTTCTTTTTAAGACTCGTCATGGATTAAGGTACTCAGAGGCCTTTGCAGGAAGCGGGGAAATGGCCGTAGTGTCATTTATCGCGCAAGTCTACCGCGCTAAGCCGGGAACGCTAATTCTGCTCGATGAGCCTGAAGTTTCGCTGCACCCCGGGGCACAAGAGCGCCTTTTAAAAGTAGTGCTCGCGAAAGTCGCCGAAAAATTTCACCAAGTAGTGTTCTCGACCCATTCGCCAGCGATGGTTCGCCATCTGCCTCCTACTGCGATCAAAGTATTCGCTGAAAATGCAGACGGCAAATTCGAAATTATCGAAAATGTATTTTCCGCCACAGCGTTTGCGCATCTCGGCGAACCGGTGCCGAAAAAAATTAATATCTACGTCGAAGACAGATTGGCAAAACTAATCGTCGATATGGTAATTAAAAAGACGTTTTCTCAACAAGACGCCGCTCTATTCGACGTCAGCTATTTTTCTGGAGGCGCGGATACTTATTTTGCTCTACGAATTCCCACATTGATGCATCGTCAGGAGCAGATTTATTTTCTTCTCGACGGGGACGCCAAACTCGAAGAATTTCCTGACCCAGCAGGGATTCCGGAAAATAGATACCCCGAATTGGATAACCTTATCAAGGCATGTACAGGTACGCAGAAGATCCAATATGGTGCCGATGGTGGCAACGATGCTGCCATAAAAGCCAATAAAATTTCTCTACAGAAAAAATATCTCAAATATTTGCGTGATCGCGTTCGCTTCCTACCTAGACCGACTCCAGAACAGTTGATCTTGTCCGCCCTAGGATTAGCACCGGCAGACGCGAAAATGCCGGACGCTAAAGAGCGCCTAAAGCAGACTGTGTCGGACGCTCTGATTCCGACTTCTACCTATGAACAAACGCAACTGGGTGCTATCGCGCTTTTAGCTCGGAAGTTGACCGAGGAAGCTAATGTCCCCGAAATCGAAGCAATCGCGACAACTTTGAGAGAAATTCGGGCGAACGTCGGAAACGCGCTGTAGTACCTTGCTAAAAGGCCCCTAGCCTAAAGCCTCGCTTGCTACAATGTTCAATTTATAGCTGCAAGTCGTATATGCCAACTGAACTACCAAAATCACCGGGAAAATCACATCGAAAGCCGACGGGAATCGATTTATTCGCTGGCTGCGGAGGGTTAACGGCTGGGCTCAAAAACGCGGGCTATAACGTGCTAGCGGCCGTTGAAATAGACGAACGAGCACGCGAGACGTATTCGTTGAATCATCCGGAAGTAATTTTCGCCGGCGAGGATATTAGAGAAGTCGATCCTGCTCGGGTCATGGAACAGCTCGGCATCAAGGAAGGAGAGCTGGATCTTTTGGCCGGCTGCCCCCCATGCCAAGGATTTTCTCGCATGAGAAAACTAAACCGCACTCGTGCCGCAAGGGACAACCGCAATTCGTTGATTGACGAGTTCGCACGCTTTGTCACTGTTTTGAAGCCGAAACTTGTCATGATGGAGAACGTTCCTGGATTGGAAGATCACTATCGCTTCGGCGACCTTGTGGCCCAACTCAAATCCATGAAGTACTACGTTCATTTTGAGGTTTTGGATGTTGCAAATTACGGCGTGCCTCAGCGTCGCAAACGGCTTATTCTTGTGGCTTCAAAGAAGCTAATGCCAAAGCTTGCAACTCCGAACGTAAAACGTAAAAATGTTCGGCAAACTATCGGCAATCTTTCCGAACCGGGCCGTTCACGCGATCCGGTTCACAACATACCGGAACGACGAACCCCGCGCGTTCAGGCCATCATTAGAGCAATTCCTCTAGATGGCGGTAGCCGCTCACAACTGCCTGCTGAGTTAAGATTAAAGTGCCATGAATCCACAACTGGATTTAAAGATGTTTATGGTCGAATGGCATGGAGCGAGGTCTCGCCTACGATTACTGGTGGATGCCATAACCCGTCTAAAGGGCGATTTTTGCATCCCGAGCAAAACCGCACAATCACGCTTCGCGAAGCGGCTATGTTGCAAGGATTCCCGAAGAATTACAAGTTCAATGTCAGTCACGGAAAAGAAGCGATCGCGTTAATGATCGGCAACGCTCTTCCCCCTCCTTTTATTGAGGCTCACGCTCGCGCCCTCCGAAGATCGCTTTGAACACCTAAATATTACCCGGATCCGCCCCATGCCTGTCTCTGTTGCCGAATTTATTGCCAAACACCTGACCTCTCAACAAGCTGCTGCAGCGGCAGATCCGAGTCGGGAAATTTTATGTCTCGCTTGTGCTGGCTCCGGAAAGTCGCGCACTCTAGCCACGCGAGTAGCAAGGTTGCTTTCCGAAGGCGTGAGTGCAGAATCAATCGTGGCCTTCACTTTCACGGAGAAGGCAGCGGAGTCAATCAAGCGAAGAATTGCAGAAGTGCTAGAGTCATGTGGCCTGAGTGTCAATTTGCTCGGACGCATGTATGTCGGAACAATTCACTCGTTTTGCCAGAACATCTTAGGCGCTGCAGATGCCCGATATCGCCAATTCGATGTACTGGACGACAATCGACTGAGCCTATTCCTGATGTCGCGTTACCCGACTCTGCATTTGCAACCCCTTCGAGCCAGAGCAAATGGGCAACGCTATTTTGAGACTATCCGAGAAGTGGCGTCTGCATGGAAGGTATGTCAGGACGAAGGTATCGCCGTCGAGGCAATAGCCGCCGCCGACACCGAATTGGGTCAGGCACTAATGGCGTTGCGTGAGACCCTAGAGCGGGACCAGTACATGGATTTTGGATCCATGATTCGATTGGTCGTTGAATTGGCCGCGAATGGAAACGTGGCAGTGCTGCAGGAACTCAGCAAAATCACACATCTTTTGGTGGACGAATATCAAGACGTCTCACCGTCCCAGGAAGCCTTGATACGGGCAATACATAGCCAAGGAGCGTGTATCTTTGTCGTGGGCGATGACGACCAAGCGATCTACTCATGGAGGGGAGCCGACGTCAGTAATATATTAAGTTTCTCCCAGCGGTATTCAGCCGCGGCGACGCATACCCTCGAGACTAATTATCGAAGCACCCGAGCTATCGTTCATGCTGCCTCCCAATTCATTCATGAAGAGTTAGGCGCCGAACGGCTTCCGAAGAACCCCGCCCACGCAAGTGACCAAACCTCTCGTGAACTTTATTGCTTCCACTTTAGCGACCGAGACCTAGAGGCAGAATGGGTTACTCAGCGAATTAAAGCCTTATTGGGAACATCTTTCGTCGAAAAGAATGGGACAGTCCGAGGACTAACATACGGCGATTTCGCAATTCTAATGCGTTCGACGCGAGGCCAGGAGGCCGCCGGTTTTCCGCGCCACCTCCCCTTCACTTCCCGGTTAAGTGCCGAGAACATTCGTTATACCCTTGAAGCTGGTGGAAGCCCATTTGATCGACCACAAGTGTCCGCATTGCGCGAGACGTTCACCCTACTCGCATCTAACACGCCTGATCGTACCGAAGCTCGGTCATTTTTCGATAGCACAATTCACCCGGCATATCCGTCCGCCGATTTTCCGCGGTTTGCGGCCGTTCTTTCTGATTGGGGACGACGCATTCACACGCCGACCGGAGGTACTCGTCAGCGACTCTTCCCACAAAAATTACTATTTGAATTGCTGGCCGCCTTCCGAGTTGCTGAAAACAGCCCACCTCCCGAGGTGATGCAAGAAATTGGGCTATTCAGTCGAATGATCCAGGATGTCGAAGCAGTCTACCTCAGTGTCGATTCAACTCAACGCTTCCAACAAGTGGCGCGTTTTTTGGAATTTATTGCTGAGGGAGGTTATAACTCAAGTACTGACGAAGTTACTCTGCGACCAGACGCGGTTACGGTTGGAACAGTACATAGCGTTAAAGGGCTCGAATTTCCGGTTGTTTTTATTGTTGACACCCAAGCTGGAAGATTTCCGGCAAATCGGTCTAGCTATCGGGGATTTTTGCCAGCCGAGCTTATTCAACCTGCGATTCAGCGCGGCGCATACATTGGCACCCGTAACGCCGAATCGCGGTTGTTTTATACTGCGCTTACGCGTGCCGAAGCATTTCTTTACGTCACAGGTTCGGAGCATCTTCCCGGAGGCACAAGAGCAAATAGACCATCCGAATTTTCGCTCCGACTTCGCGATGCCGAAATAAAGCGTACTGCTGTTGAACTCGGTGATTTTCCCAAAGCACCGTCTGTGCAGCGACAAGATGCCAATACATTGCCGACAAGCTTCAGCGATGTTCGCTATTACCTACACTGCCCGATGGATTACCGATTCCGCCGTAATTGGGGTTTCAGTCCCCCAGTGCCTGAATTGTTCGGATTCGGAAGAGCTGTACATGTAGCCATTGAGAAACTGCACGAACGATTCCCAAATGCAGCTCCGACGAAGGAAGAGGCCGCGGCAACGGCTAATGAAACTTTTCATCTGAAACATGTCGCTCCCAGTGGCGACCCAGTTAGCCGTCCTGGCGCATATGAGCGAGCTAAGGCCAAAGCCGCGTCGATCGCTGGCGCTTATGTTGAGGAATTTGGAGAAGATTTCTCACATCGTCGACAAATTGAGGCTCGGTTTGAAATTCCCGCCCAAGGATGTCTAATCACTGGCGCAATTGACTTGCTGATCCGGGAAGAGCCGACAGGAACTGTGCGGGATGCTGAAGTCATTGATTTCAAAGCGATGGAAGCTGGAGAAGACCCAATTAATGACGAGCAGCTAGACTGGACCGCATTATCACTACAAGTCCAGCTATACGCGAAAGCCGCGCGTGAAGTGCTGGGCGAGAATGCGGCGATAGGCTCCGTTCATCTTCTGAAGGACAATCGCCGCATAAAAGTACCGGTGGATGATGCTTCGATAGATGCAGCGGTGCAAAACGTTGAATGGGCAGTTCGTGGAATTCTAGGTGGCCAGTTTCCGGCGAGACCACACGACGCAAAATGTGGGGCATGTGATTTTTCAACGATTTGTCCGCGCACCCCAGCTGGTTTCGATTCGGATATAGGCGTCCCTCCGCCGATATCCACGCCAGGCGGCCCAGTACTGGCCTCCGCATTTTCGCACTTCACTGATTCGTAAAGCGACATTACAAGACAATTATTAACATGGACAAACTGACGCCTGGTCAACGATCGAAGATCATGGCGTCGGTTGGACAGAAGAACACGTCACCTGAAATAAAGGTGCGAAAATTACTGCATTCATTGGGATACCGATTTCGCCTACATCAGAAGGATTTGCCCGGCAAACCAGACATAGTCTTACCTAGGTATAGGTTATGTATTTTTGTTCATGGATGTTTCTGGCATCAGCACAGGAACTGTACGCGTGCCAACATACCTACGACCAATCAAGAATTTTGGCTCGAAAAATTTCAGAAAAACAGAGACAGGGACATTCGAGTTCGAGCATCGTTGGAAGAATCGGGATGGCGCGTCGCCGTTGTATGGGAATGCTCGACAAAGAGTGTAGACGAGCTGTTACCCAAAATTGAAGAAATTTTCCATGAGTCAAACACGTGCCATTCTTAGTCAGGGTGTAAATGCTATCCCCATTTCACCAGCTCCAAACCATATCGGTCCATCTTCTTTTCCGCCTGCCAAAAGGTCACATGTTGCTTTCCAGTCCTTTTGCAGACATCCATAATCATCGCTTTATTTTCGTCAGATGTACGTAGTCCGAACAAGATCCGCTTGATACAACGCGGATTAAACTCTACCGGCCCAATATAGTCTCGGGTAACATATCTAAATTCCTTCTCGTAGGACCACGGAGTGTATTTGTCTGTTATTACAGCCATCGCGAAATTTACGTCGTCTTGTGCCTTTAACCTCTCCCCCAAAGCCTTGTACTTGACGAACCACTCCCTGTCGTCAAGGTGCTTACTGCGGCCAAACATCTCTACATAGAATTCGACCAATTCAGATGGCTCGTTTAGATCTGAAAACTCGTCTTTGTACTCGACGTTAAAGCCAGAAACGTTAATTCTTTTTCCCTCCACAGACAGATTCGAATGCAAGTCCTCGAACTCTATGCAAAAACCCGTGTGGTCGCGTGCGTAATGACTCCATAGCAGTATCTCATCTGGAACCGCGCTTAAACTTAGTATCCCCATTCGATCCATATTTCTCCGAATAGTCGCGTGAACAGCCTTGTGAGCATTTATTCTCTCTTCTGTCACGTTGGAGGTTATTTGCATCAAATGCTGGAGTGCCGATTCGTCCAAGTCGCCGGCGGCGTGGCGCTGCTTCAAGCGTTCTTGGACAGCTTGGAAGAATTTTCTGAGATCAGTAAACGGCGTGCCGAATTCGAACGGATCATTAAATCCACCAAATCCAGAGAAATACACTTGGTTTTTAGTTAGTCCCAGAAGCGAATACTCGCCAAATGCTCGGAACTTATAAAGCTTCATGCCAAGAGAAGAAACTAGTTCCTTATCCCACCCGAGCGTCATTGGCTCTCCTGATAAAATATTTTATCCACCCACCAAAGGTCGATATGACGACTTCAATAATTTCTAAGGACGCAATTCCTGTAACGGGCACTTCGAATGCTACAACACAGCTTAGGGTGGACAGCCTGTACAGGAATACGAACAACTGGAATAACGCCAAAGACGAATTCAACCGATTTTTTAGGTTCCCTGACGGGAAGGGCATCAATAATACTTCAGGCTTTCGGCCAAAGAGCAAAGCCAACACAGGACGCACAGACATTTTGGACTGTGCATTTTGTGTTTTGGTCACAAACTTTGAAGAATCTGAGTGGCCCGATTCTTTGAATGTCGAAACAGGGTTATTTACCTATTACGGGGACAATCGATCGCCAGGAAGTGCGATTGATAAGACTCCGGTTGGCGGAAACAGGCTTCTTCAAGATGTTTTTTCGAAAGCCCATTCTCAGCGTCGGCAGGACATTCCTCCATTCTTATGCTTTGAAAAAGTAAAGCGAGTCGACGGCACTTATATGCGCTATCTTGGCCTTGCATGTCCTGGGGCCCAAGGGCTATCGGCGCTTGACGACCTTGGCGGAATCTGGCGAATTAAGGGTGATCAAAGGTTTCAGAACTACCGTGCTGTATTCACCATTCTTCGCGAAGAGATAACCTCCAAGGCCTGGCTCGATGACTTGGCTGCTGGCGTTGCACCCGCGGATTCAGTACATTGTCCAAGAAATTGGAAATATTGGGTAGACACGGGTATCTATAAGGCTTTGGAGTGTGAAAGAGAGACGCTGCCGCGCACTAAGTCAAGCCAACAACCGTGGACGTCTGATGAAGGCCGCGTTTTACGGGAGGTTCACTCGGGTCTTTCCGAACGAGAGTTTGAGTTTGCCGCGGCCGAAATCGTACGGCTAATGGACGGCAGATTCCGGAATCTTACAGTGACACAGGCGGTGCGCGACGGTGGCCGCGATGTCGTAGGAACATATGTGGTCGGTCATCCCAACCATGAAATTAGGTTAAGCGCCTACATCGAGGCAAAGCGCTGGAATTTGACAAGCGCTGTCGGGGTTAAACCTATGATGAGACTTATTTCTCGCCTCAAGCATCGTGACCTGGGTGTTTTTGTCACAACTTCCTTCTTCGCCCCCCAAGTTCAAGAGGAGCTAATTGAAGATCGGCATCCTATTTTATTGGTTTCGGGAGGGGACATTGCCAGGGTATTGATTGAGAATCAGCTAGGCGATCCAATTGCTTTGTCTCATTGGATAAAAAGTGTTAAATCCCATGCTGCCACATAAGGGCTGTAATCTCGATTTTCATAGTTTTCCTATTCCTCGTACGGCTGTAAAAACCAACACCCATCCTCGCATGTGAGTCGAACCTCTTCGGACCGTAACTCGGCAACCGTCTCGTCGTCGGGGCCATCTCGCAGCACCGCAGCTAGGCGATCTTGCTCGTCCGGAATTGCATTGGATATTGAGACCGGAATTTTCATCGTCCTAGCTATCTCATACGTCGTGTCCTTGAACATATTTTTCCTATTCGAGTAACGGTAACTGGTTGTCCAGATCTTCCGAATTTCAACTAGGGCGATCAGCATCAATGACTCAACATGGCGGCCGATGCCTGCCAGATGTTTTTGTTCCTTTACTCGCGCAGCGCCAGTATCGGTCGCAATGACATGGCAATCAAAAACACGCTCATTGTTGTGAACCAACAATTGACTTTGACACATCCAGCCGGATGAAATCAGTCGCTGACGCTCAACGCAGGCGACGCTTGTACGATATCGACGTTACGACCGAGGTGGGCTTGCAGCTTCGATGCCACCACTCCGCGGACGCGCTTCCCGTAGCGATAGCGGATTGGGTCGCCGTCGTAAGCGGCATTTGCCTCTGCGGATATACGTCCGACGTTGACCTCCGTGCCACCCTTGTTGCGATCTCGTTGTGCCTCGTTGTTCCAGTGGTTAGCCAAAGTAGCTCCCCATCTGCTCCAGCGTGCTTGTGCTCGAAGGGTCTTGAACAAATCTGCGCCGTCAACAGCGACAGTTCCATCATAAAAAAGACCCGATCCTTTTGCGTGCGCGTGCGGTACCGCCACTACGGATGATCGCCACCAGCACAAGGCGGACACCATTCCGAGAACTAGTGCCAACAACGATGAACTGCCCCGATTTTCTTGTTCATCTTTTCTTATTATCGACTTGATACAACCCAGGCCAAGAATATTAACGGTGGAATCGCTAATGGCGGTGTCTATCAATAGCCGGTACATTCCAGTTGCCTTGACTCTCCTCTTCATCATCTGAAATTTCAAGTCGGACCAATTTCTTCTGGGCAATCCGGTTAAGGACTAGAATCAAGACTTTTAGATTCATACACACACTTCGTACTTGTGAATTCAGTGTCCGACGTGCAGCTGTTAGGATAAATCTCACGACCATGCGGGAATACCAGCATATGTGCGTTTAAGCCATCCGAATAACAGCCGGCAAGCACTTTCTTGACAGGCCAAAGGACATAGCGCTTGTTACCCTTTGATGATCGTGCACTCTGAAAATGCAATTGACTTCTCCCGGGGTACTCTGCGGCAGTAGCGATCGCTTGTTCCAGCGAAGTCAATACAAAGCGGCGCCAATATTCAACACCAGGTCCCGCAGAGAGTAGGAGGTCGAGGTGCCACAACGGTACGTTCAAATCAACTTCGACACATGAAAACAGCCTACTTGCAGTGTCAGGTAACGCTTTTAAAAATGGGTTTTTGAGCTCCCATTCTTTTTCAGTGATGAGGTACAAAGTTCATCCTCGCTGAGAAAACGCGGCAATATTTGATGGCACATGCAACGCTAGCAGTCTGCCCGCGCATATCCAGAGCAACAGACCAAATCCGAATGCCGGCATCAGGAAAATGCCGTACCACAGGAGATGCAACGCCGCGCCCTTAGAACTATGCACCCAAGCCTTCACGTTTTCCATGCCCTCAATGTAGGCCTCCGCAGATCTCATCCGAACGACGAAGCTGCGTGCCACGCTGCCAAATGGCTTGGGGTAGTACAAAATTAGTATGTCGAAATTCCCTACAGCACCGGGCTGAAGTAGTTCATAGATCGCTCCTGGAACAACCACATTCACCATTCGAACAGTTTGACCATCGCTCGCTTGAATAACCAAAGAATCGAGCAGGCAGCAATCTTCCCGCCCATCGCTTATTTGGACCTGCCCCACATGCTGAACTACTCCAGCCACAGTTTTCCACTGATTCATATGCCAGCCTTTTTACAAAAGTAAACCTTTGACAATTACTTTTGGTAATTATAAACGTAGCACGTAGTTCAAATAAACCTCCAAAGTTGATTAACTCGCAATATTCTACTTTGAAGGTGGTCTGATGCCTGACCCAAAACGCCTCGTCGGCGAGCGAGTTCAAATACTTAGAAAGCGCAAAGGCCTATCTCAAGAGGAGTTGGCGGGCCAAATAGGTATCGACACAAAATCGCTGAGTCGCCTTGAACGAGGCGCGCATTTCCCGTCACTCGACACCCTGGAAAAAGTTCGTATCGAACTGGGGGTTGAGCTCAAGGATTTTTTCGATTTCGATCAACGCCCAAGCGCCGAAGAGATGCGGGACTTCCTTATCCGGACCGCAAGAAACGCAGACTACGACAACTTGGCCAAGATGACGGAGGCCGTAAAGAGCGTAATTCAAAGCTGAGTTGCAGCCGTCATCCGTCAGCACAACTACCAACACACGACGCGGACATTTTTATGACTGCAAGGTCGTTGCGTGACCTTGGCTTGGGATAGAAAAAAACATCTACGCATCAATCATGCCATCCTAATTCGCACCTTATTCGCCGACCGCCTGGAGATTTTTTCTAACGATGGGCTACCTAAGAGTTTAAGGACTACCACAGCCAAGAGCTTTGGCGTGGCAGCGGAGACATGGGTCGTGCCGTCACTGGTTACGTGATGGACATGCGCAGTTTGCCTTCGCGGTTATCGTTTACTGCATCGAGAATGACCTTCCGCATCCAGGATTTGTCGTTCTCGACACACCACTGGTCACGTAACCACTCACCACCGCCCGATCTCAAACTTCAGCGTTTTGTCTGCCCTCGATTAACAGGCGGCATCGGCATGTTCAATTGCTCCTCACTGAGTCCATAGAGGTTGGCGTTGTACAGCCAAATGACATGCAAATTTATAAGTCGGTCATTCTCTTTCAATAGGCGGTCATTATCGGCCTTGTATCGCTCGGCCCTAGCGCCCCCGCGCGCTCCACGTTCAGCCGAAGTTTTAGAGCGTGCAATATTTTCCTTAAGCCCCGCAGCAGTGAAGGCATTCTGAATAACTTTGTGGCTGGCGAGGGCTTGCCTGGTATAACGAGTTAACAGTGTGCGCTCAACCGACTCGACTACCTTCCGCCATGAAATCTCACCGCCAAAATTCTCAATAACATGGACAATCTCTTTGACTCTTTCAGGTGTCAGCTTCTTGCCTCGTTTACCAGCCATCCGGACCAATCCTCTTCTGTCTTTGCCAAATGATGGGGCGAGACTGAGCCTCATCAGCCTGTTTCAGATGGAGAACGGCACCATCCGGAACGGTTGGATCTTCAAGAGCCGCACATATAATACTAAGGCGTTCAACAGTAACAAGGTGATGCTCGTACCATCGCCGGCTACCGGCAAAACCTTGTTCTACTGCCTCCTCGGTTTGTCGGAGTAGCTTGACAGTTTCTTGGAGCGCTGAACGAATCATTGAATTGCGCTCAAGGTCACCCTTGATACAAACCAGCTCCTCACAGTGAATACAGTCCCGATGACGGCTGCATGGTGACATCGTGAAATCATGAACGCACACGCCTAACTCAGTGACGTGACCGGTTGGCATGCGCAACTGCGCAAATTGCTCGCGAGTGATAGGAAGATTTGATGGCACATCTGCTAAGGGTCCAATCATTTTTCCTTGGTCTCCGACAGCGTCACGGGCAAGCGCCAACATTTGATCCACCGTCATATGGTTATATGCCGTGTTCTGCCGAATATCGATTCGTCCCGACCACTTTGCTATATCTAAGTTCGACATACCGGCCATGTGCGCGGCCGTATTCAATAGATGTCGAAATCGATGAGTCGAAACCCGAATAGGTGCTCCATCCTCTTCCTTCAGTCCCATCCTTGAGAAGACTGATGCAATCCCGCTTGATGAGCGGCCACCTAGTTCGCTATTAACCCTATTAATATCCAATGCTTCAATGATGACGGGCATAGTCGCTCTTCTTACATGCAGCTCATTCTTCCTCAGCACGAAGAGTGCCTCACTGAATCGAAGATTCAGTTCCTTTGAAACAAAAGGAAATTCCACGGGAAGCCTGCTTAATAGAGAATCCTCAAGATCGGAAAAGCGAACTTTCCATGTCAGCCCTCTGCCTGTGTACGGAATCTTGTGATGCCGACAGAAGCTTATATGTCCTCTCGGCGCTAGCCTTAGAAGATCACGCAGCTCCTCGCTTGACAAATATTTTCTATCTCGCAGATATTCCAATCCAGGCGGCAAATACAGGCTATCTGGATGCCTTTCATACCACTCGGAGATAATTCTTGCTGAGTTTGTTATCTTGCGAATTCGAGAAAGCGCCTTCTTCACTACAGATGTCATCGATGGGATGACCCATTTGATCATCGGAGGCGCATCTTTGGATGGCCGCCATCGCAGCCCGTAGACAACTTTCCCATTCGGCAGTTTTTGCTCGAATTCACAGTCCGCCGGCAAGCTCAACACTTCACTAATGCGATCAGGTGACGCGCACAGTAACGCGGCTATACCAGAAATCAGAATGTCTCTAGGCGTTTCCGCGATACAAAAGATTCGCCCCAACGCATCCACACTCGCTTCTGTAGGTAATTTTTTCTTTCGACGCTCGTCAAACTCCTTACCAACGCGAATGCCATCGCGAGGACGATGGATAAATGAGCGCCAAGCGAAAGGTGAGTGGGTGAGCTTGTGCCGGGAGATGAAATTTGCGAACGCGTTCAACTGCTGCGACACACGATAGGCCGTAGTTTGGCTATAACGTTCTGCAAGAAGTTGACATGCGCGGTTCAGAATAGAAGGACAAATTGTGCTTGGATCTGCTGATCGTCTTACTTCAAGAAGTGCTGACTCAATTGCTCTTAGTGCAGCGAGACGCTGTGCCACAAGCTTAGTCGGACGAAGCCCCTGCATGTATCGAATATATGCTTTAGCGAACGGCCGAAATCTATCATCAAGTGGCACCGAATTGCCGTTCTCATCGACGCGCCATGAATCAAAAACAATTCGTTGACGCTTCGCGCCATGACACCTTATGTTCAACCACTCAGTGGCATCCCAGGTATCTACGTCAAAGTCTAAGTCTTTTCCAAACACGCTTAGTTGGTTGCGCGCCATATCAATGAAATCGACGGCATTCGCCTCCGCGTCTAATTCGTGGCGCGGTCTAAAGAGTATCAGTACTGTCATCACGGACCTTTCCCTGCGACGCGCATTGCTGAATTACCTGGGCCACGGCCAGAATCGTTCGGTCGAGGATTTTGGAAATCCGTTCGTCCGTCCCTCTGAGTGCCTCGCGCTCCTGCAAAAGGTGATCAAGGATTGCATGATGTGGCCCATCTGAAAATGGTCGAAATCTTCGGCACGTGTAGCATGCAATCGGAGCCAACGCTAAGCATGAGCCATTTTCTACACACCCGCCTGAAGATTTTCCAGATTCGCTGAACCTCGGCGACCAAATCTCTTCCATCATTGACGATGGAGATGCCTCCAGTCTGGAAATGATCTTTCCCTTAAAGGCATTGGCCACCGCGGCAAAGTGAAATGCTGCAGCTCGATCAATCCGTTCAGAGAACATGGGCACATTCTCAACATACACGCCAACATTCTGCGTGTCTGAATGATCGAGGATTGCGGCGATAACTAACTCTCCTAAACCTTCCGCCGCTGCGCGCGTTCCAACTGTTCTTCTGAAACGATATGGGGTAATGCGCAAAAGCTTCCCAGTACGAACTGACTTCAGCTTTAATTTTTCAACGATCAATGTGAATTGCTTGGATATTGAATTAGATGAGTTGTGGAATTCAAAACCTACCGAGGTTGAGACCGAACGACGAGCTGGAAATAGTGGAGCCTCATCGGGTTTCTCTAATATCCCTTCATATTGCCGCCGAACTGAATTGGCATGTTTATGCACAAGACGCCCTAACTCCGAATGCAATAACCGGTCCGTAAAGATGCTTCGCAAACGATATCCCGGCTGCTTGGATCTCGGAACGCGAAGAAGATAGATATCTGAGCCAGCAGAGTCTTTATCAACGACTAGGTCTTTTAGCTTAAGAGCCGCGAGTTGCAATGGACGCGGTCCCAGCGAAATTATAAGGAGTGCCAGAACGTAATCTTCAGTTGAAAGTGAGCCGCAGTCGTAGCGATCACGGAGTTCTGACACAACGCTGTCATATTCCAGATCGATGAGTGGACCAATGATGGGATCCATCGTCCGAATTGGATTTCCTTTTACATTTCCTGGAATAGTGAGCTCCGCAAGCATATTCACCACCGCTTCGGACACACCTGGCAAACCTAGCGCGTGCCATTTCCTCAGAATGCGTGATACAGCCCCCAACTGCCAGAGACGAGCTCGACCGAGTGAAGATCGATAACTAAGTATTTCTGGAAGTCCAATCTGATCGGGGCGTTCGTGTCCTAATTTTTTCAAACCATTTAAAAAACGTTTGAATTCCTGAAAATAGTTACTGGCCCCAGCTGCTGATATATTCTCGACATACCAAATAATCACACGCTTAAACGAATTGATATTACTCAGTGTCGCGTATAGATCGGAAAAACTGAAATAGAACTCTCGCACGTCTTCGCGAATGAGCCAAACGTCTTCAACAGCGTTGAAGACCCATCCACTGCGGCTTGTCCGGAATTCTTCAGACGACATTCTGTCGTGTCTCTTCTTACGCTCTTGCATGCTCATTTTTTGCTCCCCCTTGCAAGCGCGCTTTCTTGTAACGCAACGGAAATGTCTGCAGCTCTCCTCCTAATGTGTCGCCGTGTATATGAAGCCGCACTCTTCGAAACATCGCTCCATCCCATCAAGTAAGATCTAACGCGTTTTTCTGTCTCTTCAGGTACGCCTCTTTCGTCCACGATCTCAGAAAACCTCTCATTCCACGTATGCCGCAGCAAGTGAGCACAGATTGGTGATTTCTGCATAGCAGGCTGTGCAGACAAGACGCGAAATATCTTCGTAATCGATGAGGTGGATAGCGGCAAACCAGAATTGGAAGCTACAAACAAGAAGTCGTGTCGGCGAGACCCATAAAACTCCAAGCGATAAGTAAGAACGTAGTTTTCTGTCAGCTCGAGCAATTCGCGTTTAAGTTCAAGTTCTCGGGGAAGTGTCTTTGCATTAGGCTGGACAGTTCTTGGATCATCAATATCGTCCGCGCGCCTATGAATAATTACCCGCCCACGCACAAAATCAATGTCTGAAATACGTATTCCCAATAGCTCGCCGCGGCGCAGGCCTAAATGCAGTAGCCAGAGAATGATCAGGTGATTTCTTGTTTGCGCATACGCGTTAGACCACGGATTACTGGCTGCGCCAGGTTTCACAATGTCTAGCAACAACTGTGCGTCTTCTGCGGATAAGCCTTCCCGTTGCAAAGTGAGATTTGCGCGGACGGGAGGAGAACGGCTATCAATCAATCTCTTGAAATTACTGATTAACGCTTCCCCATCTGCGCCCAGCGAATTCGTTGTCCTAATTGACCAAATCACAAAGTCGCGAATGACGCTAAGACGATAGGCAGTCACTGCAGTGCTCACGAATTTGGAATGGTATCCAGAACTGCCACTAGCACCTCCAAACGGTCGGGCCCAATGCAGCACGTTGGTATCTTCAGTTGCATCACCATTTGCATGGGTACGGCAGAGGTGGACGAGTGCATCCAATTCCTGAAGCGTGAACACGCGCCCATTTCGTATCCTAGTTTGCAGAATTACATTCCGCGATTGAAGGAAGCGGTAGAGAATTGCAATTGCTCTGAGCGCCTTGTCAATTGCACTGCAAGACAGGTTCCTTGCACGCATTTCAACCAGTACAAAGGCTGTCGATTGATAGTCCGGAACACCATTACGTCTCATAAGCAACGGTAGGCGCTCGCCCTTAGGGGTGACGATTGTTCTGACTTGGCGAAACTGTTCCGCGGGCTCTTGCAATTGTTTTCTCGTTTCTCGCCAAAGAGTAGGCATGAGCTCTCCCGCAGCACTCTGTGGACGTTTTTGGTCGTCCATCTTGGAATGCTGGATAGTTAAATGTGCGATGTGGGAGGCTTGACCGCGCGCGGCGAGTTGACGATACTGCGAGTGCGAAGTCGGCTAGCGTCAGCTAACCGTGAACGGGGCAAGCTTTCGGGTTTGTCCCGTTTTTATTTGTCCATCAGAGTTCTCCTCTTTATTAGGCTTCGCGGATGCTGATGATTTCCTCAATTGCCCTGATCTGCGCCGGGCATAGATGGCCGAGCTTGTCAGCCACACGATGAATCATGGTGTACTCCGCAGGGTCCGCTCTAAGTGGTATCTCAACCTTCCTGCGGGATTGAAGTACTGCCTTATCCAGGCACCTAACTTCTTCTTCATTAAGCTTCAGCCCGTCTTTCAGCCGCTCAACCATAGATACCGGCGGCACCCCTTTTCGGCCAGACTCCAAGCCGCTCAGATAAGACTGGTCGACCTCAAGCAGCCCTGCAAGCTGCTTCTGAGCCAGTCGTCTATCACGGCGGATGTCCTGCAAAAACAATCCGAACGGTGTCACAACAGTATCCTTTGGTTGCTTTAATACACCAATCTTAGCCCCAAATGTTGCCCAAATTTGGTGACTCAACCGGATTTTTGTCGGCTACTTAACTTCCGTTATAGGATGATTTTAATGAGATGAGGAAGTCCCTTGCCGTGATTGACTTTGCCTTAAGAAGACGTTTTTCTCTGAGTAGTTGTAGTGAAGACACGGTACGTGATGAAACCGACGAAATTGTTTACGTTGCGTTGAGGTATGTAGAAGCGGCGGCAAATTGTTTACGTCCGAGATCATGCAAAAGACAAAAAACCCCATAACTTCAAAGAGTTATGGGGTTTTAATTACTTCTCTAGTACGGGTACGCTCTAGAAGGGGATATCGTCGTCCATGTCCGAGAAATTCGGTGCCGGACGCTGGGCCGGCTGCTGGCGCGGGGCACCGCCACCTGCTGCGCCACCACCTGCGCTCTGGCGCGGAGCGCCGCCGCCGTAGCTGCCGCCACCGCCGCCACCACCGTAGCTGCCTTCGTCCATGCCGCCGCCACCGCCGCCCGCACCCTGGCGGCCGCCCAGCATCTGCATGGTGTCAGCGATGATTTCGGTGGTGTAGCGTTCAACGCCTTCCTTGTCCTGCCACTTGCGTGTCTGCAGGCGGCCTTCGACGTAGATCTGCGAACCCTTCTTCAGGTACTGGCCGGCGATTTCAGCGAGCTTGCGGTAGAAGGTGATGCGGTGCCATTCGGTGAGCTCCTTCTTTTCGCCGGTGTTCTTGTCCTTCCAGCTTTCGGTCGTGGCGACGGCGATGTTGGTGACGGCTTCGCCGTTGGGCATGTAGCGGGTTTCCGGATCGCGCCCGAGATTGCCGACGATGATGACTTTGTTGACCGATGCCATTGTTTCTCCTGAATACGTTTAGGCTGTTGCACCCGCCGCCTGCGCAGCGCGGCGCGGCAGGTTTTTCATGTTAGCCGCGATTATAAGCCAGGTCAGGGTGAGGGCGGCTGAGAGAAGAAATACGGCGGAATTCCCCACATTTTGTTTGAGCCAGCCCCCCAAGGCGCCGCCACAGGACAGTCCCAGCGCCTGCAAGGTGTTGTAGACACCGAGCGCGGCGCCCTTGGCGGCCGGCGGCGCAATGCGCGACACCAGCGAAGGCTGGGCCGCCTCCAGGATGTTGAAGGCGACGAAGAACAGGAACAGCAGCGCCACCAGCATCCATACCTGCGCCAGCGGATGCGAGAGCACCGCCCAGAAGCCCAGTTGCACCAGCAGCATCAGTCCGATGGCGCCGAGAAAGACCGGTTTCATGCGGCCATATTTCTCGGCCACGAAGATCGGCGGCAGCATCAGCACGAAGGACGCGAGCACCACCGGCAGGTAGATCTTCCAGTGCTCGCCCAGCGGGATGCCGGCCAGTTGCACCAGGGCCGCCGGCACCACCATGAACATGGCGACCTGGGTCAGGTGCAGCGTGAACACGCCAAAGTTGAGCCGCAGCAATTCAGCATGGCGCACCACCTCGGAAAGCGACACCCGGCGCGCCTGCACCATCGGTGCGGCCGGCACCACCCACACCACCACCGCGATGGCGATCAGCGAGAGGATGCCGGTCAGGCCGAAGATGCCGCCCATGCCGATGGACTTGTAGAGCAGCGGCGAGGCCACCATCGAGACTGCAAAGGTCACCCCGATGGAGGCACCGACCATGGCCATGGCCTTGGTACGGTGTTCTTCCCGGGTGGAATCGGCGATGAAGGCCGTGATGGCCGCCGAGATCGCGCCCGAGCCCTGCAGCGCCCGCCCGATCAGCAGCCACAGCACGCTCTGGGCACCCGCCGCCACGAAGGAACCCAGCGCAAACAGCAGCAGCCCGATGACGATGATGCGCTTGCGCCCGTAGCGGTCCGAAGCGATGCCATAGGGGATCTGGCCGAAGGCCTGCGCCAGGCCGTAGATGCCCAGGGCGATGCCGACCAGGGTGTCGCTGTCGCCGCCGGGCAGGCTGTGGGCATGGACCGCAAACACCGGCAGCACCAGGAACAGGCCCAGCATGCGCAGGGAAAAAATGGAGGCAAGGGAAACGCTGGCGCGCACCTCGGCGCGCGACATGCCGGATTTTTCAGGCTGTGCGGTGGAACGGGTGTGGTGGGACATACGGTTCGTGGCTGGCGTTGACGGCTGCCCGGCCGCTCAAGAAAACCCGGCCGGGGCAAAAGACGTATGGTAACAGGATAGTCCGGCCCACCGGCAGCACCGGCCCCCCCTGGAGGCGCCCATCCTGCGGGATTGATGCACTTCCCTGTCCTGCATCAACTACCTGGAGCTGTTGGCCCGGCGCCAGCGTGGCAGGAATGACGCGATTCTTTACAACATTCCTGACAAAGTTGTCATGTTGAGCACACATTGTGCCAAAATATTGCATTGCTCATTTTTTCTGCAGTGTCTATAACAGCCGCCCAGCTTCCGTCCAAGGAAGAATTCCGTGAGGCAATAATCTCGCCAAGAAAAATAAGGCAATCACGCGTCAGGGGGGGAGAAAACCAGGACGCAGAGGATGGCGAAGAAGCTGGCCTGCAGCACTGCACTCATGGTGCCGGCCGCCGATGAGCGCATTGCCTGCCTTCCCGGTTTTCAGTTTTTTGTTTGTTGCGCGGGCAGCGCGGGCTGCCTGCATCCGTTTATCCAGCATGTTCCTGTTCGATTCGCTCTCTGAAGGCAAGACGAGCACCCTCATTCCTGCGCGCCCGGTGGCGACCCCGGGCATGCGCGCGCTGCCCCCGCGCCTGGCCTGGCTGTTGCTGGTCCTGGCGGGGGCGGCATGGCTGCTGCCCGGCATCTTCGGCCATGGTCCGTGGAAGCAGGACGAAACCTATTCCTTCGGCATGATCCATCACATGCTGGTGTCGGGCCAATACCTGGTGCCGACCAATGCCGGCCAGCCCTTCATGGAAAAGCCGCCGCTGTACTACTGGACCGCTGTGCTCACGGCCAAGCTGTTTCACCCGCTCTTGCCCTATCACGATGGCGCACGCCTGGCCACGGTGTTCTACAACCTGGTGACGCTGGTCTTCGTGGCCCGGATCGCCAAGCTCCTGTGGCAGCAGCACAGCCTCATGAGCCTGCCGGTACTGGCTACCCTGGCGCTGTTTGCCGGGTCGCCCGGCATGGTCAAGCACGCCCACGACATGTTCACCGACGTGGCCCTGGTGGCCGGCGGTGCCATGGCAACCTACGGCCTGCTGCTCATCGCCTTGAACGAGGAGCAGCGTACCCCCTCCCGGAAAGCGGCCTTCTGGTTCGGGCTGGGTGTGGGCATCACGCTCATGAGCAAGGGGCTGTTCGTGCCGCTGACCTTCGCCGCCACCTCCCTGGCCGTGAGCATGCTGGTCCCGGCCTGCCGCTCGCGCTCCTACTGGAAGATGGTGGGTGCGGCCGTGCTGGTCTCCCTCCCCTTTTTCGTGATCTGGCCCGCGCTGCTGGCCCAGCATTCCATGCCGCTGTTCATGGAATGGTTCTGGGATAACAACGTCGGCCGCTTCTTCGGCTTCTCGGTCCAGAAACTGGGGTCGGACAACGACCATACCGTGATCCTGCGCGCCTTGGCCGGCTTCGCCCTGCCCGTTTCGCTGCTGGCGGTGCTGGCGCTGAGCGCCGGCCACTGGCGCCAGGCCAATACCGCGCGCGTGGCCCTGCCGCTGGCCTTCGGCACCATCAGCCTGGCCGTGCTGCAAAGCTCGGCCACCGCACGCCAGCTCTACCTGCTGCCGGTACTGCTGCCGCTGGCCATGCTGGGCGCGCGTGCCCTGCCGCGCCTGCCGCAGCGGGTCAGCCTGGTGTGGGACTGGTGCTCGCGCCTGGTCTTCGGCGCCCTGGCAGTGGGCATCTGGGCGGTCTACCTCATCTCCACCGGCCCGGCCGACCAGCACCAGGCCATCGGCTTCATGGGCAAGTGGCTGCCGCTGGACTTCGTCACGCCCATCTATCCGCTGGCCGTGCTGGCGGCCGGCGCCATGAGCGTGCTGTGGATTTCCTCGCTGGGCCTGCTGCGCCGCGCGGGCCAATGGCGCGGCGCCTTCTCCTGGTTCGGCGGGATGACCCTGATGTGGGGACTGGCCTTCACCCTGCTCATGCCCTGGGCCGACTACGGCAAGAGCTATGAATATGTCTACACCGACCTCAAGGCCCAGATCGGGCCGCTCTGGCAAGAGGGCGATTGCATGGCCAGCCAGGCACTCGGGGAGTCGGAGGCACCGATGCTGTTCTACTACACCGGGATCCTGCACCAGCCCGTGGCGGGCCGCGCCCGTACCCATTGCCGCTGGCTGATCCAGGAAATGCCCGAAGCCACCCGGCGTGCGCACGGCCACTGGACCCTGTTCTGGGAGGGCCGCCGCGATGGCGATCAGGGACAATTGTTCAAGGTCTACCAGCGCGCCCGCTGAAATCGTATTGCCAGGCCATCAAGAAAATCCATGCCGGCCCCCGGGCCGGCTTTTTCTTGCCTATTTACGCCAGAAACTTCACTTCAGGATGCCTGTCCGGACGATTTCCTGCGGCATTTGCGCTGCAGCGACAGCGCTTTTTCCACTGTCGCGCTTTCAATTCCCGCAGGCATGCCCACATGGGTGATCTGCCGCTGCAGCCCAGCCTGCCGGCCATTCGCAGTCCTGTTATAGTTACATGTTGTCCCCATCGCTGCTCCGCACAATGCGTGATCGCTCATCGGCTGATCGCACGCGGGGGCAGGCAACCCCTAGCTGAAGGCATCCATGGAAGAAATTCGCATTCGCGGCGCACGTACGCACAATCTCAAGAATATCAACCTAGACCTCCCCCGCAACAAGCTCATCGTCATCACTGGCCTGTCCGGTTCGGGCAAGTCGTCGCTGGCCTTCGATACCTTGTATGCCGAAGGCCAGCGCCGCTACGTCGAGTCGCTCTCGGCCTACGCGCGCCAGTTCCTGCAGCTGATGGAAAAGCCTGATGTCGACATGATCGAGGGCCTGTCCCCGGCCATCTCGATCGAGCAGAAGGCCACGTCGCACAACCCGCGTTCCACCGTCGGCACCGTCACCGAGATCCACGACTACCTGCGCCTGCTGTACGCCCGCGTCGGCACGCCCTATTGCCCGGACCATCCCGAACATCCGCTGGAGGCGCAATCGGTCTCGCAGATGGTCGATGCCGTGCTGGCGCTGCCGGAAGACACCAAGCTGATGATCATGGCCCCCGTGGTGGCCAACCGCAAGGGCGAACACGCCGACCTGTTCGAGGAGATGCAGGCCCAGGGCTTCGTGCGCTTCCGCATCCAGAGCGGCACCGGGTCGGCCAAGGTCTACGAGGTCGATGACCTGCCCAAGCTGAAGAAGACCGAGAAGCACACCATTGACGTGGTCATCGACCGCGTCAAGGTCAAGGCGGAGATCAAGCAACGCCTGGCCGAAAGCTTCGAGACCGCGCTGCGCCTGGCCGATGGCCGCGCCATTGCGCTGGAAATGGACAGCGGCAAGGAACACCTGTATTCCAACAAGTTCGCCTGCCCCATCTGCGGCTATTCGCTGCAGGAGCTGGAGCCGCGCCTGTTCTCCTTCAACAACCCGATGGGCGCCTGCCCCGAGTGCGATGGCCTGGGCCATATCGAATTCTTCGATCCCAAGCGCATCGTGGCTTTCCCCAATTTGTCGCTGGCCTCGGGCGCGATCAAGGGCTGGGATCGCCGCAACCAGTTCTACTTCCAGATGTTGACCAGCATCGCCGCCTACTACGGCTTCGACCTCGATGTGCCCTTCGAGCAGCTCGACGACAAGGCCCAGCAAGCGGTGCTCTACGGTTCGGGCCGCCAGACCATTCCGTTCGCCTACGTCAACGAGCGTGGCCGCACGGTGGTCAAGGAGCATACCTTCGAAGGCGTGGTCAACAACCTGCAGCGCCGCTATCGCGAAACCGATTCGATGGCGGTCAAGGAAGAACTGGCCAAGTTCATCAACGAGAAGCAATGCCCGTCCTGCCACGGCGCCCGCCTGCGGGTGGAAGCGCGCTATGTGAAGGTGGGCAGCGGCAAGCAGCAGCGTGCCATCTACGAAGTCGCTGCCACGCCGCTGCGCGAGACCCTGTCCTTCTTCGAGACCCTGAAGCTGACCGGTGCCAAGAAGGAAATCGCCGACCGCATCATCAAGGAAATCGTCTCGCGCCTGACCTTCCTCAACAACGTCGGCCTGGACTATCTCTCGCTGGAACGCAGCGCCGATACGCTCTCGGGCGGTGAAGCCCAGCGCATCCGCCTGGCTTCGCAGATCGGCTCGGGACTGACCGGCGTGATGTATGTGCTGGATGAACCCTCCATCGGCCTGCACCAGCGCGACAACGACCGCCTCATCGATACCTTGAAGCACCTGCGCGACATCGGCAATACCGTGCTGGTGGTGGAACACGACGAAGACGCCATCCGCACCGCCGACTACGTGGTCGACATGGGCATCGGCGCGGGCGTGCATGGCGGCGACGTGATCGCCCATGGTTCGCTGCCGGACATCCTCAAGAACAAGAAGTCGCTGACCGCCAAGTACCTGAACGGCTCGCTGGAAATCGCCGTGCCCAAGAAGCGCACGCCCTGCGATGAATCGCGCATGCTGACCATCACGGGCGCTACCGGCAACAACCTCAAGAATGTGGACCTGGAACTGCCGGTGGGCCTGCTGACCTGCGTGACCGGTGTTTCCGGATCGGGCAAGTCGACCCTGGTCAACGACACGCTGTACCTGTCGGCGGCACGCCACCTGTACGGTTCGCAAACCGAACCGGCCGAGCACGAAGCCATCGGCGGACTGGAACACTTCGACAAGGTGATTGCCGTGGACCAAGCCCCGATCGGCCGCACGCCGCGCTCCAACCCGGCCACCTACACCGGCCTGTTCACTCCGATCCGCGACCTGTTCGCCACCGTGCCCATGGCCAAGGAACGCGGCTACAGCGCCGGACGTTTCTCCTTCAACGTCAAGGGCGGCCGCTGCGAAGCCTGCCAGGGCGATGGCGTCATCAAGGTGGAAATGCACTTCCTGCCGGACGTGTATGTGCCCTGCGATGTCTGCCACGGCAAGCGCTACAACCGCGAAACGCTGGAAGTGCAGTACAAGGGCAAGAACATCACCGAGATCCTGGACATGACGGTGGAAGACGCGCACGAGTTCTTCAAACCCGTGCCGCTGATCGCGCGCAAGCTGCAGACCCTGCTCGATGTGGGCCTGGGCTACATCAAGCTGGGCCAGAGCGCCACCACCCTCTCGGGTGGCGAGGCGCAGCGCGTGAAGCTGTCGCTGGAATTGTCCAAGCGCGATACCGGCCGCACCCTCTACATCCTGGATGAACCCACCACCGGCCTGCACTTCCACGATATCGACCTGCTGTTGAAAGTGATCCATCGCCTGCGCGACCAGGGCAATACGGTGACCATCATCGAGCACAACCTGGACGTCATCAAGACCGCCGACTGGATCATCGACCTTGGTCCCGAAGGCGGTGCCGGCGGTGGCCGCATCGTGGCGGCCGGTACGCCCGAGGACGTGGCCAAGAATCCGGCCAGCGTCACCGGCAAGTACCTGGGTCCGCTGCTGAAGAAGAAGACGAAGCAAGAAAAATAAGTCCGGACTTGCGCGCGCGCAAACGATACAGAATTGCTGCCCATCTGTATCTTGCGCTGCGCCGGCCATGGCATACAGTCATGCACCTGGCCGCCATCCGGCGCACAATGAAGGCTTGCCCGTCCGCCATGGACGGGCTGCCGTGCAACCCCGAAAGTCCATCATGTCGAACCCGCTGTCCCCCGCCCAGGTCGCTTTCTTCCGCGAACAGGGCTATCTCCTGCTCCAGGGCATGGTCCCTGAGTCCCTGCGCGAACGCCTGCTCGCCGTCACGCAAGATCACCTGCAACGCGCGGTCGCGCCCCTGGAATACGAAGCCGAGGTCGGCTACGAAGGCGCCCCCGCTTCGCTGGAGGCCGAGGGCGGCCGCACCGCGCGGCGCCTGCGTGCGGCCTGGCAGCGCGATCCGGTGTATCGCGAATGGGCGGCCGATGCGCAACTGGTGGCCATGCTGCATCAGCTGTTCGAAGAACCGGTCTGCCTTACGCTGGCCCATCACAACTGCATCATGACCAAGCATCCGGCCTTTGGCACAGCCACCGGCTGGCACCGCGACATCCGCTACTGGTCCTTCCCGCGCAATGACCTGATTTCGGTGTGGCTGGCGCTGGGCGCGGAAACCCCGGAAAACGGCGCCCTCAAGTTCATCCCCGGTTCGCACAAGCTCAAGCTGCAGCCGCAGCAGATGGATGAACTCGATTTCCTGCGTCCGGACGTGCCCGCCAACCAGGCCCTGTTCGAGCAGGGCATGGCGCTGTCGCTGGCGCCGGGCGATGTGGTGCTGTTCCATAGCGGCCTGTTCCATGCCGCCGGCCGTAACGATAGTGACCGGGTGAAGTGCTCGGCCGTGTTCGCCTATCACGGCAAAAGCAACCCGCCCTTGCCGGGCACGCGTTCGGCGGCGTCGGAAGATGTGGCCCTGGACAGTTGAGCCGACCGTACTGGTCGATCAATTAGCGGTGTACCGGTAAGGTTCAAGTCACCGGGCCGGAACAGTCGGGCGACTGTTCCGGTGAACTGTCCGCTGCAGCCAAGCCGTCGCGGACAGGTCGGCAGGATCAGCGCAGCAGCAGGCTGCCCTTGCCCGGCAAGGAAGGCGCCGCCGGTGCGGCCATGGCCTGTGCGACAGGAATCCCGGCCACACTGCCGCCACCCACGCGGAACACGCTGACCGCTTCCGACAGGCGCGCCGCCTGCTCCTGCATGGACTGCGCAGCCGCCGCGGCCTGCTCCACCAAGGCGGCGTTCTGCTGCGTGGTTTCATCCATCTGCGTGATGGCGTTGTTGACTTCCTCGATGCCCTGGCTCTGTTCCTGCCCGGCCGCACTGATGTCGGTCACCACTTCGCTCACGCGCTGCACGCTCCTGACCACTTCATCGATGGTTTGTCCGGCTTGCGCCACCAGGGCACTGCCGGTTCCCACGCGGGCGACCGAATCATCGATCAAGACCTTGATCTCCTTGGCCGCTGCCGCAGAACGCTGGGCCAATGAACGCACCTCGGAGGCCACCACCGCAAACCCGCGCCCCTGCTCCCCGGCGCGCGCCGCTTCCACGGCGGCATTCAGGGCCAGGATGTTGGTCTGGAAGGCGATGCCGTCGATCACGCTGATGATGTCGACGATCTTGCTGGAAGACTGGTTGATGGAACTCATGGTGTCGACCACCTGCCGCACCACGTCGCCTCCGCGCACCGCCACTTCGGAGGCAGATTGCGCCAGCTCCTTGGCCTGCTGCGCGCTGTCGGCATTGTGGCGCACGGTGGAGGTCAGCTGTTCCATGGCGGAGGCGGTTTCTTCGAGCGCCCCGGCTTGCTGTTCGGTGCGGGAGGAGAGATCGAGGTTGCCATGGGCGATCTCGCTGGAGGCGGTGGCAATGGTGTCCGTGCTCAGGCGCACCTGGCCGACGATGCCCTGCAGGTTTTCATTCATCTGCCGCAGTGCCTGCATCAGCTGGCCGGTTTCATCCTGGCTGTGCACGTCGATTTGCTGAGTGAGGTCACCCGCAGCCACGGCCTGCGCCACCGTGACCGCCCGCTGCAGCGGACGCGAAATCGCCCGCACCAGCAGCACGCCCATCAGCAGCGCCACGAACAGGCCGGCGGCCATGGCCACGCCCATCACCACCAGCAAGGTCTGGTAGCGCTGCTGCGCCTGCTCGTGCAGCTCGCGGCCGACATTGCGCTGCAAGTCCATCAGCTGGGCCAGCGTGGCATGGGCATCGGCGTAGAGCTTGAGCATGACGCCGCCATACAGTTCGATGGCCCCCTGGAAGTCACGGTTGCGCAAGGCTTCGGCCGCCGGCTTGATGCCTTCGGTGACGAACTTCTGGCGCTGCGGGATGAGCTTGTCCAGCAGGGTGCGCTCCTCACTGGTGAGCTGGGTTTCCTGGTACTGCTTGACCACGGCATCGTTGGCCTTGATGGCTTTTTCGATGCGCTCCAGGTTGGCGTCGATGTCGCCGGAGTCGCCCACGATGGAGGTGGAGATGCCATTGCGCGCCGCATCCAGCGCGGCTGACATGCGTTCGAGCTGGGAGAAGGCGACCAGGCGGTCTTCATAGAGCGAGCGCATCTGCGCATTGGTCGAACGCAGGCCCACCAGGCCCAGGACACCTGAGGCGACCAGCAGCAGCGCCAAAAATCCGATGACGAAAATCAGGCGTGCCCTGATGGTTAATTTGCTGAACATGTTCCTCCCGGACTTCACTTTTGTTTTCTCTACAACGGATTCATTGTGTGGACCCGTAGTCCTGATGCGTCCAGCGGGCGCCGATAAGGCCGCGCCACTGCCACCCGGAAACACTAGCATTTCCCGTACCAGGGGAACAGGTCCGGGATGCGAGAAGTGAACATTTATTTTTGCGGGAGCTGGGATGATGAGCAGACGTGCTGAAGTTTGCTTCACGAGCCGCTGCGCATCGGCTGCCAGCGGCCCGTTGCGCCTACTTGCTGAGCAGGCGTTTTTCGGCGCGCAAGATGCTCTCTGAACTTCCGCGCAGCACCACGATGTCGCCCGTCATCAGCAGGGTATCCTGGGCCGATTCCAGACGTTGCTTGCCGCGCCGCAACATGGCCACTTCGGCACCGCACTGTGCCGGCAGGTCGATCTCGGCCAGGGTATGGCCGACCGCGCTGGCGCCGCCGATGAGGGTCACCGATTGCAGGCGCACGTTCATGCCCACGCCATCGGCTTCGGCGTCCGACATGCCGTGGAAATAGCCGCGCAGCGACGCGTAACGTTCATCGCGCGCCTCCTGCACGCGGTGCACCACCCGGCGCAGCGGCACGCCCAGCATCACCAGCGCGTGCGAGGCCAGCATGAGGCTGCCTTCCAGGGCTTCCGGGACGACCTCGGTGGCGCCGGCGGCCAGCAGTTTTTCCAGGTCGGCATCATCGTGGCTGCGCACGATGACGGGCAGTTCGGGTTCCAGTTCGTGGGCGTGGTGCAAGACCTTCAGGGCCGACGGCGTGCTGGCATAGGTCACCACCAGGGCCGCAGCGCGGTGGATGCCGGCGGCCACCAGGCTCTCGCGCCGCGCCGCATCGCCGTAAGACACGCTGGCGCCCCCATTGCGGGCGTCCTGCACCAGTTCCGGATCCATCTCCAGGGCGTGATAGGCGATGCCCTCCTCTTCCAGCAGACGCGCCAGGCTCTGGCCGCTGCGGCCGAAGCCGGCGATGATCACGTGCTTCTGCACACCCATGGTGCGGGTGGCCAGCTGGGTCAGGGCCAGCGACTGCAGCATCCATTCATTGGCAGAAAGCTTCATGACGATGGCATCGGACTTGGCCAGGATGAAGGGCGTGGCCAGCATCGACAGCACCATCGCGGCCAGGATCACCTGGATCAGCATGGGATCGACCAGCTTGAGGCCACCGGCCTGGCTCAGCAGCACGAAACCGAATTCCCCAGCCTGCGCCAGGCCCAGGCCCACGCGCAGGGCCACGCCGGTGGTGGAGCCGAACAGGCGCGCCAGTCCGGCGATGAGGGCAAACTTCAACAGCACCGGCCCGGTCAGCAGGAGCAGCACCAGGAACCAGTGATCCACCAGCGTGCGCACGTTGAGCAGCATGCCGATGGTGATGAAGAACAGGCCCAGCAGCACATCGCGGAAGGACTTGATGTCTTCTTCCACCTGGTGCTTGAACTCGGTCTCGGAAATGAGCATGCCGGCGATGAAGGCCCCCAGCGCCAGCGACAGGCCGGCCTTCTCGGTGATCCAGGCTGCGCCCAGGGTGATGAGCAGCAGGTTCAGCATGAACAGTTCCTGCGAACGCCGCTTGACCACGATGCGGAACCAGCCGCGCATGAGCTTGCTGCCGAAGAACAGCAGCAGGGCCAGTACCACCAGCGCCTTGCCCACCGCCCATCCCAGCGTGACCATGATGTTGCCGGAGGGGTTGGCCAGCGCCGGTACCACGATCAGCAGCGGCACCAGCGCCAGGTCCTGGAACAGCAGCACGCCGAGGATGCGGCGGCCGTGTTCGGTTTCCAGCTCCAGCCGTTCGGTGAGCAGCTTGGAGACGATGGCCGTGGAGGACATGGTGAGCGCCCCGCCCAGCGCAAAGGCAGCCTGCCAGGTCACGTTGACGAACTGCGGCAGCACCATGGCTGCGCCCCAGGCCACCAGCATGGTGGTGGCAATGGTGGCGGCCACCTGCGCCACGCCCAGGCCGAAGACGATATGGCGCATGGCCGAAAGCTTGGAGAGCGAAAATTCCAGCCCGATGGAAAACATCAGGAACACCACGCCGAATTCGGCCAGCGCATGGGTGGTTTCGTTGTCTTCGGCAAAGGCCAGGCCGTGCGGGCCGATGATGATGCCCACCACCAGGTAGCCCAGCATGGGCGGCAACTGCATCATGCGGAAGGCGACCACGCCGAGGACTGCGGCAGCCAGAAGGAAAAGGGTCAGTTCCAGTCCGGAAAACATTGCTGTTGGGGTTTCTTGTCAAAAGCCGCCGGGTGCGGCGGGGTTCGATGTGAATGAATTGGCAACGCACCAGCGAAAGGCAATTCATTTTGCCAGCGTGCAGTGTGAAGGAAAGCTTGGAGCAGCAATGGGCGGAATAGCCGTAGAATTCATACGTGTGGCGCCGCAACAGCAGAGTCATTCACCAGGAAGGGGCGCTTTTTCACTCCCTTGCGATACCGTGCCCGATCCCGGTCCAGGCCGGAACTCCCCGTGGCAGCGTGCTGCGGCGCGACGCAGGGCTGCACTTCACATCAAATCCGACTGCATTCCCTTACATCTGGCAAGTTTTTTGCTTTGCTAATTCGTTTATACTTCGGTTATGAGTGTAACCGATGACAAAACTACGCCTGCATCTTTTTCGGCCGGGGCTGCCCGCCGTGCCATCGACCTGGCACGCCAGACCCTGCAGATCGAAGCCGATGCCATCCTGGCCCTGAAAGGCCGCCTGCGCGATGACAGCGCCGAACCCCTGGCCCAGGCCGTAGAGGTCCTGCTGCAGTGCGAGGGGCGGGCGGTAGTTTCCGGGATCGGCAAGTCCGGCCACATTGGCCGCAAGATGGCCGCCACCCTGGCCTCGACCGGCACGCCGGCGCTGTTCATGCATCCGGCCGAAGCCGCGCACGGCGACCTGGGCATGGTGACGGCGCGCGATGTCTTCATCGCCATTTCCAATTCCGGTGAAACGGCCGAGCTGCTGGCCATCGTCCCCATCATCAAGCGCATGGGCGCGGTGATCATTGCCATGACCGGCAATGACCAGTCCAGCCTGGCGCAGCTTGCCGCCGTCCACCTCAACGTGGGCGTGGCGCAGGAAGCCTGCACCCTCAACCTGGCCCCCACGGCCAGCACCACGGCCGCGCTGGCCATGGGAGATGCGCTGGCGGTGTCGCTGCTGGATGCGCGCGGTTTCGTCGAAGAAGATTTCGCCCGCTCGCACCCGGGCGGCGCCCTGGGCCGCCGCCTGCTGACCCACGTGCGCGACGTCATGCGCAGCGGAGAAGCCATTCCCGCCGTACGTCCGGATGTGTCACTGTCGGCCGCGCTGATGGAAATCACCCGCAAGGGCATGGCCATGACCGCCGTGGTGGATGAGCAATTCCGTCCGGTCGGCGTCTTTACCGATGGCGACTTGCGCCGCCTGCTGGAGCGTGGGCAGGATTTCGCCAAGTTTTGTATTGCAGATGTGATGCATGCCAATCCGCAGACCGTCAATCAGGACCAGCTGGCCGTGGATGCGGTGCAATTGATGGAACAATTCCGCATCAACCAGTTGCTGGTCACCGATGCCGCCGGCGTGCTCACGGGCGCGCTGCACATCCACGATCTCACTCGCGCCAAGGTGATCTGATGAACGCGCCAGCCTTCGCCAGCTCCCTGCCCGCAGCCGCTCTCGCCAAGGCGGCGTCGATCCGCCTCATGATCTTCGACGTGGACGGCGTGCTCACCGATGGCGGCCTGTTCTACGGCGATGAGGGAGAAGCCTTCAAGCGCTTCAACGCCCTCGATGGCCACGGCATCAAGATGATGCAGCAGTACGGCACGGCCGCCGCCATCATCACCGCGCGCCAGTCGCCCTACGTGCTGCGCCGCGCGCGCGACCTAAGCATCGCCCACGTCTTCCAGGGTATCCACGACAAGCGCCAGGCCTTCGAGCAATTGCTGCAGCAGGTGCAACTGGGGCCGCAGGATTGCGGCTACCTGGGCGACGACATCATCGACCTGCCGGTGCTGACCCGCGTGGCATTCAAGGCCTGCGTGGCCAATGGCCACCGTGAAGTGAAAGCGCGCAGTGACTACGTGACCCAGGCCACCGGCGGCAATGGCGCCGTGCGTGAAATCTGCGACCTGGTGCTGGCCGCGCAAGGCAACTACGAGGCGGCGCTGGCGCCGTACCTGGCATGAGCGGGCGCAGCGGGGCACGCAAGGCCGAACGCATCCGCGTGGCAGTGATCCTGGCGATCCTGATCGGCGCCGCGCTGGGCAGTTTCTGGGTGATGCAGGCCATGCGCGCCTCGGGCGACAAGCAGCCGGTGCAGCGTCCGCGCGGCAAGCCCGACTATTACCTGGAAAACTTCAGCTACGTGAGGATGGGCCCGACCGGCCTGCCGCGCTATGACGTCTCGGGGACGAAGATGGTGCACTTCCCTACGGATGATTCCTTCGAGATCACCAAGCCGGTCGTGCACAACCTGGATCAAGGCCAGGCGCCCATGCAGCTCTACTCCGATACCGCACGCGTGACCGACGACCAGACCCAGATTCACATGTATGGCAACGCCAACGCGATTCGCGCCCCCTACAAGGGGCGCGAGCAGATGCACCTGGTATCGGAATATTTGCTTCTGTTGCCCGACGATGAAATCGTCAAGACCGACAAGCCGGTGGCCATGACCATGGGCACCACGCGCCTGAACGGCGTGGGCATGGTGGCCAACAACGCGACCCAGGTGGTACAGCTGTTCGGCAATGTACGCGGCTATTATGAGCCGACCCCGAAGAAACGATAAACCGGTAGAAACCGGGAAAAGAACGCCAAGAAACGACCAGACAGGAAACCAATGAAACGCTCACTCTTTCTGCCCATGCTGATGCTGGCTGCCGTGTGCGGCGTGGCCAACGCCGAGAAGGCGGACTCCACCAAGCCCACCAACATCGAGGCAGACCAGATGGTGTATGACGACGTGCGCCAGGTGAAGACCTTCACCGGCAACGTGGTCATGACGCGCGGCACGCTCATCATCAAGGCGGGCCGGGTGGTATTGACGACCGACCAGTACGGTTATGAAAACGCGGTGCTGTACGCGGCGCCGGGGGCGCTGGCCAACTTCCGCCAGAAGCGCGACGGCGGTCCCAACCTGTGGATCGAAGGGCAGGCCGAGCGTATCGAATATTCGGAGCAGACCGAAGTCTCCAAGCTGTTCCAGCGCGCGCACATCCAGCGCATGGACGGCAATCGCATCACCGATGAAGTCAATGGTGAATTCATCTCCTACGACAGCCGCGCCGAGTTCTACTCCGTGAACAATACCGCCAGCGGCGAGAGCAAGCCGGGCGCGGGCCGCATCACGGCCGTGATCCAGCCCAAGAATCCGCCGCCGGCCGGCAGCGCTGCACCGGCCGCCCCTGCGGCCCAGCCGTCGGGCAAGAACAATGCCGCGCAGCCTGCAACGCGTCGCGACAACGGAAAGGACCAGTGACGATGGCAGCCAGCTCGCTGGTCGTTCGCGGCCTGAAGAAAAGTTATGGCGCGCGCCAGGTGGTGCGCGATGTCTCCATGGAAGTGCGCAGCGGCGAAGTGGTCGGCTTGCTCGGCCCCAATGGCGCCGGCAAGACCACCTCGTTCTACATGATCGTGGGCCTGGTGCCCTCCGATGGTGGCGAGATCGATCTGGATGGCGCCTCCATTTCGCGCATGCCGATCCACAAGCGCGCCACCATGGGCTTGTCCTACCTGCCGCAGGAAGCCTCGGTATTCCGCAAGCTGACGGTGGAAGACAACATCCGCGCCGTGCTGGAACTGCGCCAGGAAGACGGCAAGCCGCTCTCGCGCGATGAAATCGAAGGCCGACTCAACAACCTGCTGCACGAACTGCAGATCGAAAAGCTGCGCGAAAGCCAGGCGCTGTCGCTCTCGGGCGGTGAGCGCCGCCGTGTCGAAATCGCCCGCGCGCTGGCCACCGATCCGCGCTTCGTGCTGCTCGATGAACCCTTTGCCGGTATCGACCCGATTGCCGTGATCGAGATCCAGCGCATCGTGCGCTTCCTCAAGGAACGCGGCATCGGCGTGCTCATCACTGACCACAACGTGCGCGAGACGCTGGGCATCTGCGACCGTGCCTACATCATCAACCAGGGCACGGTGCTGGCCAGCGGCAATCCGGAAGAGATCATCGCCAACGAATCGGTGCGCCGCGTGTACCTGGGCGAACACTTCCGCATGTAAGCAGGCAATTTACTTTACGCCACGACAGGCAGTGCAACCAGCGGGCCACGCCGCTTCCAGAAAGACAGATGAAACAGTCGCTCCAGTTACGTACCTCGCAGCACCTCGCCTTGACGCCGCAACTGCAGCAGTCGATCAGGCTGCTGCAACTGTCGACGCTGGAACTGCACCAGGAACTGGAACAGATCCTCTCCGACAATCCCCTGCTGGAGCGCCTCGACGATGCGCTCGACAATTCGGTGCGCCTGCTGGCCGATGGCGCCGTCTCCAGTTCGCCCTCCAGCGGAGTGGCCGAGGCGCCCGGCGAAGGCAGCGGCGAAGCCGCACCGGCGGCGGCCGATGGCGATTCCAGTTTCGAGTACCAGGACAACAGTCCCGACAACGGCGTCACCGGCGATGCGGATTGGAGCTTCGACGATGTCGCACGCAGCGGCAAGTCGCCGGACGACGACGATGCCCGTCCGCAACTGGAAGCCCACGAACTGACCCTGCGCGAACACCTGCTGGAACAGATCCGCGTGACCGCGCGTACCCTGCGCGATCGTGCGCTGCTGGAGCTGCTCACCGATGCGTTGGACGAGAGCGGCTATCTGGAAGAGCCGCTGGAAGACATCCTCGCGCGCCTGCCCGAAGAGTTGGGCATCGACATGGAAGAGCTGTCCATCTCGCTCAAGCTGCTGCAGAGCCTGGACCCGGCCGGTGTGGGCGCGCGCAGTGCCGGCGAATGCCTGGCCTTGCAGATCCGCCGCCTGCCCAAGATCCCCTTCGTGACGCGCAAGCTGGCGCTGAGGATCGTTGAGGATTACCTGCCGCTGTTTGCCCAGCGCGATTTCAACAAGATCAAGAAGGCCCTGGATTGCGATGACGAAGACCTGCGTGAGGCCCAGGCCGTGATCCGCCAGTGCCGTCCGCATCCGGGCGCGGAATTCGCGCGCGATGCCTCGGACTATGTGGTGCCGGACGTGATTGTCAAGCAGACAAAGAACGGCTGGCAGGTCATGCTCAACCATGAGGTCATGCCCAAGCTGCGCGTCAATGCGATGTATGCCAGTGCCTTGAAGCAAGCCAAGGGCGAGGGTTCGCTGTCGTCGCAGTTGCAGGAAGCCAAGTGGCTCATCAAGAACATGCGGCAACGTTTCGATACAATTTTGCGTGTCGCGCAGGCTATTGTGGAACGTCAAAGAAACTTCTTTTCACATGGGGCAGTGGCCATGCGCCCCCTTGTGCTGCGTGAAATTGCTGATACACTGGGTCTACACGAGAGCACTATCTCTCGCGTGACGACTCAGAAATACATGCTCACTCCGCATGGAATGTTTGAGTTGAAATACTTCTTCGGTAGCCATGTCGCGACTGAAACCGGAGGTGAAGCTTCCTCCACCGCGATACGGGCGCTGATCAAACAGTTGATAGGAGCCGAGAACCCGCAGACCCCATTATCCGATAGCAAGATTGCGGATATGCTGGCAGAACAAGGCATGGTGGTCGCGCGACGCACAGTCGCCAAATACCGCGAAGTGTTGAAGATTCCGCCGGTCAATCTCCGCAAGTCCCTCTGAGTTTTTCCTCAGTTTTTCTGCAGTACCGTTGCTGTGTTCAGGCAAGCATCCCACTGATGCCCGCGCCATCCGACACGAAGACCGTGCCCGTGGTACAGCTGCAGCAGGATCGATTGCACGAACCTCCAGTGACTTCACGATAGGAGTCTTGTATGAATCTGACCATCAGTGGACACCACCTCGAACTGACCCCCGCCATCCGGGAATACGTGCAAAGCAAGCTCTCGCGTATCAAGCGCCATTTCGACAACGTGATCGACGTCAGCGTGATCCTGAGCGTAGATAAACTCACAGAAAAGGAAAAGCGCCAAAAAGCGGAAATCAACGTCCACATCAAGGGGAAGGATCTACATGCGGAAAGCATCGCACACGACCTCTACGCTGCCATTGACACGCTGATCGACAAGCTCGATCGCCAGGTCATCAAGCACAAGGACAAGTTGCAGGAGCATCACTCCATGGCCAAGCGCCTGCCGGACGAAACGCCGGAGGATGCGGTGGCCGGAGCGGCATAAGCCAGGACACCCTCGGCAAGCTGCCTCGCAGCCGCAAGGCTGCTGAGAAAGCCAGCCGAATTTCATGAGGAAGGGGCGCGCAAGCGCCCTTTTTCATTTCTTGCCGCCGAACTGGCGCCAGCCTGTGGAAAAGATATAAATCATTACGCACGGCAACTTTTCCACAGCCGCCGCTGAACATGATGCAGGGACCTGCTTGAATGTATTCATGTCACCCTCATCTCCGGTACGAGAACTTGCATACGATATAAATCATTTCCGGGATGCAATTTCCTGCCCGGTCAGACGGCCGATCGGGGCTTACCCGTTTTCAACGCGCCCGCCGGCTTTTCCCTATAATGTCGGGCAATCCCATTTTTAAAGGCATAGCCATGAGCGACGTCCAATCCTGGATCAAAGAAACCGTGACCCAAAACCCCGTGGTGCTGTTCATGAAGGGCACTGCACAGTTCCCGCAATGCGGCTTTTCCGGCAAGGCCATCCAGTTGCTGAAGGCCAGCGGCGCCGAGAACATCGTGACCGTCAACGTGCTGGAAAGCCCGGACGTGCGCCAGGGCATCAAGGAATACTCGAACTGGCCGACCATTCCCCAGCTGTACGTGAAGGGCGAATTCGTCGGCGGCTCCGACATCATGACCGAGATGTACGAGTCCGGCGAACTGCAGACCCTGATCAAGGGCTGAGTTTTACTGGCCTGACTGTCCCATGAGCAATTCTTCCAGCCAGCCCCGCCAGCGCCTGATTGTTGCGATCACCGGCGCCACCGGTGCCATCTATGGCGTGCGGCTGCTGGAGCATCTGCGCAAGCATGGCCAGGTGGAAACGCACCTGATGGTCTCCGAAGCGGGTGTACTCAACCTGCACCAGGAACTGGACATGCGGCGCAAGGATGTGGAAGCGCTGGCCGATGTGGTGCACAACGTGCGCGACGTCGGCGCCTGCATCGCCAGCGGCTCCTTCGCCTCCACCGGCATGGTGGTGGCGCCCTGTTCGATGAAGACCCTGGCCGCCGTGGCGCATGGCCTCTCGGACAACCTCATCACCCGTGCAGCGGATGTGGTGCTCAAGGAACGCCGCCGGCTGGTGCTGATGGTGCGCGAGACCCCGTTCAACCTGGCCCATCTGCGCAACATGACCTCCGTCACCGAAATGGGCGGCGTGATCTTCCCGCCCCTGCCCGGTTTCTACCAGCGCCCTGCTTCCATGGAAGAGATGGTGGACCACACACTGGGACGCGTGCTCGACATGTTCGGGATTTCCATGCAGTTGACGCCGGAGTGGCAGGGCATGAAGGGTAGTTCGGACTGACGTTCTCCGCATCCCGACACCACGATTCAAACGCCGGATTGCAAATATCTCAAATTGAGATATCATGCGAGACATGCGCGTCATTTCCAACAAAGCCCTGACCGATTTTGCCTTGCGCCATCCGCAAGCGGCCACGCCGCTGCAGGTGTGGCGCAAGATCATCGAGTCGCGCAGCTTCGAGCATTTTGCTGAACTGAAGAAAGCCTTCAACGCCGTCGACAAGGCGGGCGACTTCATCATCTTCGATGTGGGCGGCAACAAATTCCGGATCGTCACGCTGGTGAGCTTCAGCAGCCAGAAACTCTACATCCGGGAAGTCTTCACACACAGGGAGTACGACAAATGGAAGCCTTGATGGAAAAGCACGTGATGGACGACATCACCTCGCACTTTGCGGCCTTGTCGTCCCTCATCCCGCTGCGGCCGATTCGCTCCGACGACGACTATGACCGCGCAGTCGCCACGCTGAATCAATTGCTCGACGCCGGTGCCAGCGATGAACGGCATCCGCTGGCCGACCTGGTCGACACGCTCGGCAGCCTCATTGCCGAATACGATGACAAGCACTTCCCGCTGCAGCAGGTTTCTCCGATAGAGGTCCTGCAATTCCTGATGGAGCAGCATCAGCTGACGCAATCGGACCTCCCGGAGATCGGCTCACAAGGCGTGGTCTCCGAGATCCTGCGCGGCAAGCGCGATTTGAATCTGCGCCAGGTCAAGGCACTGGCCGAGCGCTTCGGTGTCGGTCCGGCCGTGTTCATCGGCTAGCGCATCGCGCTTTTCAACGCCTCAAAAAAAATGGCCGCAGCTCACCGCTGCGGCCATTTCTTCATCTGGCGAATATAAACCGACTCAACCCCGCCCGATATACGGCATCTTGGTCGCCATCACCGTCATGAACTGCACATTGGCCTCCAGCGGCAGGCTGTCCATGTAAAGGATGGCACGGGCCACGTGTTCGGCATCCATGGTCGGCTCGACCTTGGTCGAGCCATCGGCCTGCAGCGTGCCCTTCTTCATGAGCGTAGTCATGTCGGTGGAGGCATTGCCGATGTCGATCTGCCCGCAGGCGATGTCATAGGCGCGGCCATCGAGCGAGGTGGCCTTGGTCAGCCCCGTGATGGCGTGCTTGGTGGCGGTATAGGAGGCCGAGAACGGACGCGGCGCATGCGCCGAGATCGAACCGTTGTTGATGATGCGGCCGCCCCGCGGCGACTGGTCCTTCATGATGCGGAAGGCTTCCTGCGTGCAGAGGAAAACGCCGGTCAGGTTGATGTCCACCGCCGCCTTCCACTGCTCCACGCTCAGTTCTTCCAGCGACACCGGCGGCGCAAAGATGCCGGCATTGTTGAAGAGCATGTCCAGCCGTCCGAAACGCTCGCGGGTCTTGGCGAAGAGCTGCTTCACCGAGGCCGGATCAGTCACGTCGGCCGCCACCACCAGCGCGTTGGCACCATGTTCGCCGGCCAGCTTGACGGTCTCTTCCAGCGCATCCTGCCGGCGTCCGGCCAGGGCCACGCCATAGCCTTCGCGCAGTAGCGCGAGCGTGATCTGCCGGCCGATGCCGGAGCCTGCGCCGGTCACCAGCGCGATACGTTTGGGTGCAGCCATCGTGTTTACTCCTCACTCACTGTAGGTCATGGACGATGCGCATCACGGAGCCATAAAAAAACCGCCCGTGATGCACGGGCGGTTTCACTATAGCAAACACGGCGTCGGGCCAGATGAGAGATTTTCAATCCGGCTGGCCGCCGTTCATCTATCGCTCCACTTCATACTGAGGACGACAAGGGCTTGTTCGTATCGATACCCAATGTACGCGCCGCTTCTTGCAGCCGCGCACGTTCATCCCCCCACACTTCACACAGGGCCGTATAAGCAATCCAGCGCGCATCGATCTCGAAGAAGTCCCGCAAATTCACCCGCGTATCACTACGCCCAAACCCGTCCGTCCCCAGCGTCACATAGGGTGCCGGCACGAAGGCGCGGATGCTCTCGGGCAAGCTGCGGATGTAATCGCTGACCGCAATCACGGGAGCCTCATTGCCCTGCAATTGCGCGCTCACATAGGGTTGGCCATCGCTGCCCGACAAGCGCTGCGCCCGTTGTGCCGCCACGCCATCCCGCGCCAGTTCGGTATAGCTGGTCACGCTCCACACCTCGGCCTCGATCCGCCAGTGCTGCTGCAGCAGCGCAGCCGCCGCCACGGCTTCCTTGAGGATCGGCCCCGAACCCAGCAGCCGCACTTGCGCCCCGGGCTTCCGGCCGAGGCAGTACATGCCGCGCAGGATGCCGTCCCGCATGCCTTCCGGAAGACTGGGCTGAGCCTCGTTCTCGTTGGTGACGGTGATGTAGTAGAAGACGTCATCGCCGCGTTCCATCATGCGGCGCATGCCCTCATCCAGGATCACCGCCAGCTCATAGGCATAGGCCGGGTCATACGACACACAGTTGGGAATCGATGCTGCCGTCACCAGGCTATTGCCGTCCTGGTGCTGCAGCCCCTCGCCGCCCAGGGTCGTGCGGCCCGAAGTCGCACCGATCAGGAAGCCGCGCGCACGCTGGTCCGCCGCCGCCCAGATCAGGTCGCCGATGCGCTGGAAACCGAACATCGAGTAGTAGATGTAGAACGGCAGCATCGGCGTGCCATGCACCGAATACGCGGTGGCTGCAGCCGTCCACGAAGAGATCGCACCCGCCTCCGTGATGCCTTCCTCCAGGATCTGGCCATCCTTGGCCTCGCGATAGTAGAGGATGGAACCGATATCCTCCGGCTCATACAGCTGCCCCTGCGAGGAATAGATGCCGACCTGGCGGAACAGGTTGGCCATGCCGAAGGTGCGCGCCTCATCGGCCACGATGGGCACCACATACTGGCCGAAGTCCTTGTCTTTCAGCAGGTTGCCGAGCTGGCGCACCAGCGCCATGGTGGAGGACATTTCCTTACCGTCGGCTTCCAGCGCGAACTTGCTGTGCGCCTCCAGCGGCGGCACGGTACGCCGTGCATCGCCCGCATGGCGGCGCGGCAGGTAGCCGCCCAGTGCGGCACGGCGTGCATGCAGGTGCTTCATCTCCGGGCTGTCATCGGCCGGCTTGTAGAAAGCCAGTTCACGGCATTGCTCATCGCTCAGTGGCAGCTTGAAGCGGTCGCGGAATTGCAGCAGGCTTTCTTCATCGAGCTTCTTCTGCTGGTGCGTGGTCATCTTGCCCTCGCCCGCCGCGCCCATGCCGTAACCCTTCTTGGTCTGCGCCAGGATCACCGTGGGCTGGCCGCGATGGCTGGCCGCTGCCTGGTAGGCCGAGAAGATCTTCTTCATGTCATGGCCGCCACGGCGCAGGCGATTGATTTCCTCATCGGTGAGGGTGGCACCGATGGCACGCGTGCCCGGGGTCTGGCCGAAGAAATGCTGGCGATTGAACGCGCCATCATTGGCGGCGAAGGTCTGCAATTGCCCGTCCACCGTGCGGTTCAGCGCATCGACCAGTTCGCCGTCCTTGTCACGCGCAAACAGGCCATCCCAGTCCGAGCCCCACAGCAGTTTGATGACGTTCCAGCCGGCACCGGCAAAGAGCGTCTCCAGTTCATCGACGATGTGGCCATTGCCGCGTACCGGACCATCGAGCCGCTGCAGGTTGCAGTTGACCACGAAGATCAGATTGTCCAGTTTCTCGCGCGAGGCCAGCGAGAGTGCGGCCAGCGATTCGGGCTCATCCATCTCGCCATCGCCGAAGACGCCCCACACCTTGCGCCCCTGGTCCTGCAGCAGGCCGCGATGCTCCATGTAGCGCAGGAAGCGCGCCTGGTAGATGGCATTGATGGGACCGATGCCCATGGAGCCGGTAGGGAACTGCCAGAAATGCGGCATCAGCCAGGGATGCGGATAGGACGACAAGCCCTGCCGCCCCACGCGCTTGGCCTCGATCTCGCGGCGATAGTAGGCCAGGTCCTCTTCGCTCAACGCACCTTCGAGAAACGCCCGCGCATAAATGCCGGGGGCGGAGTGCGGCTGGAAGTAGACGACGTCACCGGCAAACTGCGCATCGCGCGCACGGAAGAAATGATTGAAGCCGACCTCGAACAAGTCCGCCGCCGAGGCAAAGCTGGCGATGTGCCCGCCCAGCTCGCCGTAGGCGCGGTTGGCGCGTACCACCATGGCCAGCGCATTCCAGCGCATGATGCTGGCGATGCGCTCCTCGATGGCCTGCGCGTCCGACCCACCTGGAAAAGGCGGTTCCTGTTCAGGCCGGATAGTGTTGACGTAGGGCGTATTGCGCGCATCGCGCCAGTTCACGCCCCATTGCTGGGCCGCCGCCGACAGCCGCGAGAGCAGGAAGCGCGCGCGTTCCGGGCCGGCTTCGGCCAGCACGCTCTGCAGCGCTTGCAGCCACTCCTGGGTTTCCTGGGCATCGAGATCGATATCCTGCGGGATATCGCTGTCACTGGGGCGGGACATGTCCACTTCCTGTTCTCCTGTCTGGGCGCGCCGGGCAGCACGCCTTGCAGTCAGCACAAAACGTGCCGGCACTGCAATCGCTGCTATGCAAAGAGACAAAAAGCCGGTAAAACACAGGCCGCGCCATCCGTCTCCCCGCGCCCGACGCCTTTTCGGTCTTGTTGTCGTTGAGGGCTAGCTGTGTGATGGAACCACCGGACTACGATACGCCGGATGCCCCGGCATGAGTCACTTAAGATGGGAAGTTGCCGTACAATATTCAGCATCCAGTGCTGCGAAACTGAAACCGACAGAATTAAATTTCGATAATGGAACTCGACACCACCGATTTGCGCATCCTGAACATCCTGCAGGAGAACAGTTCGATCAGCAATCTGGAGCTGGCCAGCCGCATCAACCTCTCGCCCTCGCCGACCCTGGCCCGGGTCAAGCGCCTGGAAACCGAAGGCATCATCTCGCGCTATGTGGCGCTGGCCGATCCGCACCTGCTGGGCCTGAAGGTGAACGTGTTCGTCAAGGTGATCCTGGAGCGCCAGGGCGCTGAAGCCCTGGCCCAGTTCGAGACGGCGGTCAGTGCCTTCGATGAAGTGATGGAAGTCTACCTGATGACCGGCGACGAGGATTACCTGCTGCGCATCGTGGTGCCGGACCTGCTGACGCTGGAGCACTTCATCGTCGACCACCTCACCAAGATTCCCGGCATCAAGAACATCCGCTCCAGCTTTGCGCTCAAGCAGATCAAGTACAAGACCGCCCTGCCCACGCCCAAGATCAAGACGCGGCGCTGAGCTGAATGAAGCCTGCGGGACGATGGCGGAAAAAAGGGCCTTGCGGCCCTTTGTTCGTTTTTCCGCCAACGCGCCAAATTCAGTGCGAACGCCTGCCGCGCGGCAGGCCATCTTCCCGGCGTCGGCGCGGGTGGCCGGGCAAGTCGGCCAGGGCCTCGGTGATCAGCCCCTCGGAGAGGGGTGCAGCCGCCTCGCTGACATCGCACCAGCGCTCCACCATCTCCACCACGCAACGCGCATAGTGTTCGCCATCGACCGGCTTGGGCAGGTATTCGGTGGCACCGGCGGCCAGCGCCTCGCGCTCGCCTTCGGTCTCGTAGGACGGAAACACCACCACCGGCGCGCCAGCGAGATGCTGGCTGGCGCGCAGCTCGCGCAAGAGCTGCAGACCCTCGCCGCATTCCATCTCGGACTCCAGCAGGATCAGGCTGGGCACGATGCCATCGGCCTGGCGGCGCCCCTGCAGCAGGCAGCGGCGCGCTGTGGCCAGGTCGCTGCAAGCGCGGAAGTCGCAATGCAAGCCGGCGCGCCACAAGGCGAAGCGCGCCAACTCGGCGGCCTCCTGGCTGGGATCGATCATGATGATGCTGGGAAAACTCATGCTGCCGGGAAACTTTCTGTCAAAGTACACACGCCTGCCAAGGCTATAGCAAACGTTTTACAGGACTGAGCGCACGCCGGACATCGGGAATTTCCTGAGCGCAGCAGCCAGCAAGCTGACACACCGTCAGGATTTCCCCGATCGTCAGCAGCGGGGAAGATGGCTACAGTGGCAACTTCAATGCAGCGGTCCCCCGATCGCCCGTCCCCGTCTCAAGGAAACCCCCGCCGATGTCGCCATTCGCCAAAGTCCGCGTCCCTGTTCCCAGCGCCTTGCTGGGCATGGTCGAGCTGTATGTCAGCAGTTGCACCCGCATCATCACCGGGCGCGCCGATGCCATGCAGGACTGGGCGAGCGTCCATGCCAGTCCGCGCAAGGTGCTGGAGTGGTTTGCCACGGCCGGCTTCGCCGCCAGCGGAGAGTCGGCGGCCCTGGCGCCATTCCAGCCCTGCGCCGCGCGCCTGGCCAGCCTGGACCAGCTCAAGCATCGCGTGCGTCCCGCGCTGGCGATGCCGCGCTTCTGGCAGCTCGACGGCAGCAACTACGGTTTCGATGCCGGCCCGCACCTGTCCTACTGGCTCGCTGTGAACGAGGCTTCCTTCGTCCCGCTGCTGGTGCCCTCGCACCAGATGGCGCACTTCTCGCGCGCCCTGGTGGCGTGAAGTTTCGTCCCTTTTCCTGAAGGCCCCTATTTCAGGGGCAGGTAGATATCGGTCAGCAGCTCGCCTGGCGGCGTATCGGGCAGCAGGTTCAAATAGTGGAAGTACAGCGGAAAATCCCGCAGCTCCTCGCCGCTCTGCGGCAGCCACTGGCGATACAGCGGATAGATGCTCTCGCCCAGCCGCTCATGCGCACCGGCATGCCGCACCCGTGCGCAGCGCCCGCCGGGAATCTGGTGCGGCACCACGCCTTGCACATTGTCCGGCACCTCCCCTTCCACCTCGCCGCAGATGCCGAAGCGGAATTGCTCCGGCGGCGTGGTATCGGGATTGTCCCAGGCCAAACCGAAGGTACGGCAGCGCTCCACCGGTGACAGGCCCGTGGCCTTGCGCCATTCGATGAAGCGCGCCACCGTGGCATTGAGCTGGTTGACGGGACCGCGATGCGTGAGCATGGCGATGCGGATGGGTTCGACATTGACGATCTCGACTTGCACGTCCACTTTCCTTTCAGGGATGCGGAACACGAAACGCTCGTTCCAGGCAGGCCAGTCGGGAGCGCGCCGGAACTGCGAAGGCGACTGGCCGAAGGCGCTCCTGAAGGCGCGCGTAAAGGATTCCGGATTTTCAAAACCGGCTTCGAGGGCGATGTCGATGATGCGCCGCCTGGGCTGGAAGGCCAGTTGCAGGCTGGCGTGCTTCAGGCGCATCAGCAGGATGTAGCGCGCCACCCCGACGCCGGTGAAATCGGCAAATTGCCGCTGGAAATGGAACCGGGAGAAATGCGCGACGGCGGCCAGCTGCTCCATCTCCAGGGGAGCGTGCAGATGCGCTTCAATATGGTCGAGCACGCGCTCGAATCGGGCTTGATAGCGTGCCTGGCTGCTGCTTTTGCGGTCGTCGTTCATCGGGTCCTCGGTTCACGGGACATACTGTGCAAGAAATGGCAGCACAAATCCTGACCGAAATTGCGCAACGTACGTTGGCGCAAAATGCGCCGCCATGATGCCCGCCATGTTAAAACACCGCCTTTGCCGCCATTCAGGTTTTCCACCATGTCTTCACCGCTGCTGCTGATGCTGGCCATCTGCGCCGTCTGGCTCCCTGCCCTCTCCCGCCTGCCAATCGGCGGCCGCCTGACGCTTCCGCTGTGGGTCCCGTTGCTGGTGCTGTCGGTCCTTGCGGGCATGCTTGCCGGACAGGTCGACGCCATCGGCACCATAGGCCTGGCCTTGCTGGCGGCAGCCGCATGGGGAACGACCCATGCGCCGCACGCATGGCAACGCACCAGTCTGCTGGCGTTCACTTTGTTGCTCGCGCTGCTGCTGGCCGTGCATCGCTGGCCGGGCTTCCACAATCTGCTGGTAGTCCCGTCAGCGGCCATCACGGCCGATGCGCGGCCGTTCATGCTCTTTGCCAACCTGGACAAGGGGGCCGCCGGACTGCTGCTGCTGGCCCTGCTCGCTCCGCGCATCCATGCGTGGCGGGAATGGCGCGCGACCCTGCGCGGCACCCTGCTGCCGGGCGCGGTCACGATCTTCCTGGTGATGGGATTGGGGGTGCTTGCAGGGCTGGTCAGGCCGTCATTGAAATGGCCTGAATTCACGCTCCAGTTCCTGGCCATCAACCTGCTGCTGACGGTGGTGGCCGAAGAAGCCTTCTTCCGTGGCGTGATCCAGCATCGGCTGCAGACTGCATTGCAAGCCGTGCGCGGGGGACCATTGCTGGCGCTGATGCTGTCAGCGCTGCTGTTCGGCGCGGCACACCTGGGCGGCGGGCTGGCCTATGCTGCGCTGGCCGCGCTCGCCGGGGCGGGCTATGGCTGGGTGTTCCAGCGCACCGGGCACATCGAAGCGGCGATCCTGCTGCACTTCACGCTCAACGCGGTGCACTTCCTCGGATTCACCTATCCGGCGCTGGCCTGACAGGGCCCGCCGTCAAGGGGCGATCCACTGCCCCTGCCATTGATCCTGCAGCCGCTCGAAGCAGGCGCGGCGATGCTGGTTGGGCGTCAGGTCCAGCCACTCGATACGCTCCAGCCGCACATCCACCAAGGCAAAATTCTCGGCGCCATCACCACCGGCCTGCGGCAATACATGCCCGTCCTCGGGACGTGCAATGGGAGTGCCCGGCGCATGCGGCGTCTTGTACAGGATCAGCGTATGCGGCCTGGCGCCCGTCCACATGGCACGGATGCGCGCGGCATCCTGCACCACCTGTGCCACACCGTTCACGCGCAGCTGCAGATGGCGCTCCAGGTCCACCGCCAGCATCGCCACGCGGCCGTCTGCACTGATCTCGGCCAGTTTGGGGGAGCGCAAGTCGGTATGAAAACCCAGGCACTGCGTTGAGGCATCGGCCTCGCGCAAGACGATGGAACGCAGTTGCGGCGCGCCGTCCAGGCCGAGCGTGGCCAGTTGCCAGATGGTAAAAGGTGAGCGCGTGGGACTGGCGCCGCGCTGCAGTTCATCCCAGATCAGGGTGTGGAGTTCAGGCAAGTTCATGCCGGCATTGTAGAGCCTGGCGCAGGCAGGAGAAGCCTTGCCACAGCGAATCTTGCGTCAATCGCGCGGCGACATGTTCATGTCAGGCCAGCGTCAGTGCATTGTCAGAGCGATGTGCCACGATGATGAGCACGCACTATCCATCGAACATCGAAGTCCAGACCGCAGCACCTTGCCCTCCCCGCGCCACGGCGGGAAAACATGGAGCCTGGCATGAAACGCAACTGGTCCCTCAAACATTTTCCTGAACGCACCGCCCTTGGCCGCGCGCTGCGCCCGGCAAGCTGGCAGGCCGTTTCCTCACGCTGGCACCGGCATGGCCAGGCCGGGCTCACACTGGTGGCCTGCGCGCTGCTCTCGGCCCTGGGACGCGCCCTGGACCTGGGCCATCCTGCGGGGCTGGTCACCGCCTGCGCGGTCGTGCATTGCTATTGCCAGGTCTACCTCTACCTTGCCCGCCGCCGTTGCCGGCGGCTGTTCATGCGCAAGGGCAACGATCACGCGCAGGGCACGGACGTAACAGCCATCCAATGACAACGCCCGCTTGCGCGGGCGTTGGAAATTGCGGCTGGCGAACGATTCAGAATGCGCCGACGTAATTCTCTGCCAGTGCCGTCGAGAGGGCGCGCGAGTTGACCACATTCTCCAGTTCGGCGCGCTGGATCTGGCGCTGGAAGGGAGAAGCATCGTCGAAGGTATGCAGCATGCTGGTCATCCACCAGGAGAAATACTCGGCGCGCCAGATGCGCTTCAAGGCTTGCTCGGTGTAGGAGGCGAGACCTTCCTCGCTGGCGCTGCGATAGAAATCCTCGATGCCCTGGGCCAGGCGCTTCACGTCGCCGACGGCCAGGTTCAGCCCCTTCGCGCCGGTCGGCGGCACGATGTGGGCGGCATCACCGGCCAGGAACAGGCGGCCATGCTGCATCGGTGTAGAGACGAAACTGCGCATGCCGATGATGCCCTTCTGGAAGATCTTGCCTTCCTTGACGCGCCAGCCGTCGCCGTTTTCCAGGCGGGTATGGAATTCATTCCAGATGCGGTCATCGCTCCAGTTGTCCACGCTGTCCTTGGGATCGCATTGGAAATACAGGCGCTGCACCGTCGGCGAGCGCGTGCTGATGAGCACGAAGCCGCGATCATGCTGGGCATAGATGAGTTCGTCCGACGAAGGCGGTGCTTCCACCAGCACGCCGAACCAGCCGAAGGGATAGATGCGCTGGTAATCCTGGCGGCGGCTTTCCGGAATGGCCGGACGCGAGACACCATGGAAGCCATCGCAACCGGCGATGAAGTCCGCCTCCAGCGTATGCTGCTCGCCCTCGTGCAGGAAGCGCACGCGCGGCTTGCTGGTCTCGACGCCTTCGATGGTGGTGCCGCTCACACCAAAGAGCAATTGCCCCTGCGCGGCCAGGCGTGCGGCCACCAGGTCCTTGATGACTTCATGCTGGGCATAGACGGTGATGGCCTTGCCGGTCAGTTCGGTGAGGTCGATGCGATGGCGGCGGCCACCGAAGGCCAGCTCGATGCCGTGATGCAGCGCGCCTTCGCGCTTCATGCGCTCTCCCACGCCGGTCTCGGTGAGGATGTCCATGGTGCCTTGTTCCAGCACGCCGGCACGGATGGTGGATTCGATCTCTGCGCGGGTGCGGGTTTCCAGCACGACCGATTCGATGCCCTTCAGGTGCAGCAGGTGGGACAGCAACAAACCGGCCGGGCCGGCGCCGATGATGGCGACTTGGGTACGCATGATGGAGGTCTCCGTATAAAGGTCAGTCACCGTTTTCGTTCCCGGCGCGCAATGGTGCGAGTCCGAAGCGGGTGAAGTGTGATCTGTTCTTGTTCTTGGTGTGAGAGGAATCTTAGACGGCGGTGTACGAATAAAAAATGGATGATCCCGCCAATTGCTTGTACTATTTTTACAGGGCACAACAATGCCGCCCGCCCGCAACGCACAGGATGGAGACCCGATGCCCTTGCCCCGCAGCAAACCCCGCACCAGCGACGTACCGCAATTCTCCTTGTATGGCGAGGCTTCCCGGCCGGAGGATGCGGAGCCGGTCCACATCGAACTGATCGAGACGCGCAGCCGCGTGCATGACTGGCATATTGCACCGCACACCCATGCCGGACTTTTTCAGGTACTTTTTTTAATGTCCGGGCACGTCAGTGCCTTGATGGAAGAAGAGGTCTGGGAGGTCGACGGTCCGGTGGTCATCACCATCCATCCGTCCCTGGTACATGGTTTCGATTTCTCGGAGCAGGCCGTGGGATTCGTGCTGACGGTGGATCCGCACGTGGTGTTTTCGGCAGGCGGCAGCGAGGGGCATGGGGAATTGTTCTCGCCCTTGTTCCTGCGTCCGATGGCCATCGAACTGGGGCGCGTACCGGAATTGCGCGAGCGCATGGAGACGCTGCTGCGCCTGCTGATCGCCGAATCGGCCGCGCCGCGCACAGGCCACACGCTGATGCTGGAATGGCTGGCGCGCAGCGTCATGCTCTTGCTGGTACGGCTGGAAGCGGATCATCGCTCGGCGGAATTGTCCGGACGCGGCGACTTTGAATTGTTCAGCCGTTTTCGCGCGCTGGTGGAGCAGCATTTCAAGGAGCAATGGCAGGTGGCGGTGTATGCCGACAAACTGCACATCACGCCCAGCCGCCTCAATCGCCTGTGCCTGAAGCTGGCCGGGCATTCGGCCTTCGACCTGGCGCAGCAGCGCTTGATCCTGGAGGCTTGCCGCAAGCTGACCTATGTTCCCTCAGGCATCTCGACGATTGCCTATGAGCTGGGCTTTCAGGATCCGGCGTATTTCAGCCGGCTCTTCAAGCGGCACCTGGGGGTGACGCCCAAGGAATATCGGCGCACGCATGTGGAAGAATAAGTGTCCCCGTGTGCCGTTTCCGACGTTGGCGCAAAAACGAAAACCGGTGCGCCATCTTCGAAACTCAGCCAAGCCTCACAGCAGTGCGCCCAGCTCCACCTGAATCTTCAGCATGGCCGGCAGGCAGCGTTCCACCATGTCTTCCAGTTTCATGCGGGCCGCATGCACGCTGATGTTCATCGCCGCCACCACCTCGCCACGGAAGTTGCGCACCGGCACGGCCATGGTGCGCAAGCCCAGTTCCAGTTCCTGGTCCACCAGGGCATAACCCTGTGCGCGGGCGCGGGCGATTTCCAGTCCCAGTCGTTCGACGTCGGTGATGGTGTGGGCCGTGATGGCCTCCGGCTGGGCGCGCGCGAGGATGGCATCGAGCTGCGCCGGCGGCAGGTTGGCCAGCAGGATGCGGCCATTGGCGGTGCAGTAGGCCGGTACCCGCGTGCCCGGTTGCAAGGTCGTCGAGACCAGTTGCCCCGCGCTCACCGCCGCCACGCACACCAGCTGGTCGTGATCGAGCACCCCGCAGGAGGCCGCCTCCCCCAGCGAATACGCCAGCCGGTACAGCAGCGGCTGCACGATGCGCGGCAACCGCGCCGAATGCAGGTAGGACTGGCCCAGCCGCAGCACCATGGGGGTGAGCGAGAAGGTCTTGTTGTCGTGTCGCATGTAGCCCAGGTGCGTGAGCGTGATGAGATAGCGGCGCGCGGCGGCGCGGGTCAGGCCCGTCAGTTGCGCCACCTCGGCGATGGTCAGGCGCGAGCGCTCCTGATCAAACGCTTCGATCACCTGCAGGCCCTTTTCCAACCCGGCGACCAGGTCACGCTTGAGGGGGCCGTCTGCGCCCTCTCCTGCTTCCTCGATGTGTTCTAGCTGCATGCTTTCCCTGCCCTGTGGATAAAACAAGCTGATGCGCACCGTTTCCCGTTCGCTGCAGAAAATCGGCCATTTGTGCGATTCTCGCACAAAGCGGGCGCAGGGCGGATATGCTGCGCTGCGTTGGCCTTGAGAGCGGGGGTCGGCTTGCCTACTATCTGTCCACACCCAAGCACGGCGCGCCATTCGCCCATTCCGGCAGGCAAGGAATCCGAAGACGACGCCGCATTCACCCCGTCGACCTGAGGAGACCTCATGCAATTCGATGCCATCGAACCCGGTGTCTATCCGGAACTGATCTATCCCCCGTACAAGTCCACCGCCAAGCGCGGCCCCACGCAAGCGCCGCTGCGCGTACGCGACGAGACCGCCACCAACACCAACCTGTTCGCCTCGCCCAAGCTGATCCTGCCGCACGACATGGATCTCACCAAGCAGGGCAAGGGCGAACCGCTGGGCGAGAAGATCGTCGTCACCGGCCGGGTGCTCGATGAAGACGGCAAGCCGGTGCGCAATTCCCTGCTGGAAGTCTGGCAGTGCAATGCCGCCGGCCGCTACTTCCACAAGAAGGACCAGCACGATGCGCCGCTGGACCCAAACTTCACCGGCTTCGGCAAGATGCTCACCGATGACAATGGCCGCTATCGCTTCGTCTCGATCAAGCCGGGTCCGTATCCCTGGGGCAATCACCACAAGGCCTGGCGTCCGGCGCACATTCACTTTTCGCTGTTCGGCAACGTCTATGCGCAGCGCCTGGTGACGCAGATGTACTTCCCCAATGATCCGCTGTTCGCCTATGACCCGATCTTCCAGAGCATCCCTGACGAAGCCGCCCGCCAGCGCCTGATTTCGCGCTTCTCGCTGGAGGAGACGGTGGACGACAAGATGCTGGGCTATGAATTCGACATCGTCCTGCGCGGCCGCAACGCCACGCCCATGGGCATCTGAACACTAGGCAGGAGACCACATGAGCAACATCACCACTTCGCAAACCATCGGCCCCTTCCCGCACGAAGCCTGGGCCTGGGCCGTGGAACTGACTTCGCGCGTGGAGAGCAGCGCGCCGCAGGTCAAGATCAAGGGCGCCATCATTGATGGCGACGGTGTCCCCATTAATGACGCCTGGGCCGAAGCCTGGCTGCCGGGCAGCGCTGCGGCAGAAACTTCACATGCCATTCCCGGATATCGCCGCGTGCCCACCAATGAAGAGGGCGGGTTCACATTTTCGATTTCGCAGCCGCAGGCGCCGGCCGGCAAGCCGGTGGCTTACGTGACCGTGTTTGCGCGCGGCCTGGTCAAGCACCAGTTCACGGCCGTCTTCCTGGAAGATGATCCGGCGCTGGCGCAATCGGCACTGCTGGAGCAGGTCCCGGCTGACCGCCGCCATACGCTGATCGCCCGCAAGCAAGCCGATGGCAGCTACCTGTGGAATATTCACATGCAGGGCGCGAGCGAGACGGTATTCTTCGACTACACCTGAACGCCCGTTACGGCGTGACGCGCTTGGGGATCCGCAGGCTTTGGCCTGCCGGATCCCGTTTGCGTTGATCGCGCCGCGCGGGCAAGCAATGGAGACTTCATGAGCGTTTCGATCTTCGACAGCTTCCTCACCACTTCCGACATGATTGCGGTGTTCGACGACCAGGCGGTGGTACAAGCCATGCTGCGTTTCGAGCAAGTCCTGGCCGAGGCCGAAGCCGCCGAGGGCATCATCCCCGAGGCCGCTGCGCGTGCCATCGCCAGCGTATGCCGCGCCCCGCTCTACGACATCAATGCCCTGATCGTCGCCGGCCGCCGCGCCGGTGCGCTGGCCATTCCGCTGGTCAAGGAATTGCAGCGCACGGTCGCCCTCTACAGCGAGGAAGCCGCCACCCACGTGCACTGGGGCAGCACCAGCCAGGACGTGCTGGATACGGCCATGGTGCTGGTCACGCGTGAGGCCCTGCGACTGGTCGATGGCGAACTGGACCAGCTGGCGCATCGCTTGCTGGACTTGTCGCAATCCCATCTCGATACGCCGGTGCTGGCGCGCACGCTGATGCAGCCGGCGCAAGTCACCAGCCTGGGCTTGAAGTTCTGCAACTGGGCCGCGCCCCTGCTGCGCTCACGCGCGCAACTGCAGGCACTGGCCGAACGCGCCTTGCAGCTGCAACTGGGCGGCGCAGTGGGCACGCTGGCGGTGCTGGGCGAGAAGGGTCCGGCCGTGGCCGCACGCATGGCCGAGGCGCTCGACTTGAAGACCCCCGCTGCGGCTTGGCATACCCAGCGTGACGAATGGATACGGCTGGGTACCGAGATGGCCGTGCTGGCCGGCAGCCTGGGCAAGATCGCGACCGACCTGTCGCTGATGGCGCAGGGCGAAATTGCGGAACTGGCGGAGCCTTCCGGCAATGGACGTGGCGGGTCATCAGCGATGCCGCACAAGCGCAATCCGGTGTCGTCCATGATCGCCCTGGCTGCTGCCACCCGTGCGCCGCAGCAGGCCGCTGCGCTGCTGGGGGCGATGTCGCAGCAGCACGAACGGGGGCTGGGCAACTGGCAGGCCGAACTGGCCGAATGGCCGGGCTTGTTCCTGGGCGTGCACGGGGCCTTGCGTGCGCTCAATGATGCGTTTGCCGCACTGGTCATTGACGAGGCGCGCATGTTGCGCAATATCGATGCACTGCAGGGATTGGTGTTTGCCGAATCCGCATCGATTGCGCTGGCGGGCGTGATCGGCCGTCCGCGTGCGCACAGCCTGCTGGAGCAGCTCACGCGCAAGGCCGTGGCCGATGGTGCGCAACTGGTCGATGTGCTGGTCGATGCCGTGCAGGCCGATGCGCAGCTGGGCAAGGAAATCGACCTGGCCATGTTGCGCGGCTTGTTCGACCCGGTGCAGGCAACGCGGCCTGCGCGCCGCATTGCTGAAGCGCAGCTTGAACATTTGCGCGCACTGAACCACTGACTTCTCCACCTCCCTCCACCATCACGAGACAAAAGAGAGCACCTCATGAGCTACGATCCGCTGGACCATGATTTCGAGCGCGGCATGCGCAATCGCCGCAGTGTACTGGGCGACCAATGGGTTGATCGTTCGGTAGCCAGCGCCACCAACTTCAATGCCGATTTCCAGAACCTGATCACGCGTTTTGCGTGGAATGAAATCTGGGGCCGTCCCGGGCTGGACCACAAAACCCGGCGCATCATCGTGCTGGCCATCACCATTGCGCTGGGACGCTGGGAAGAATTTGAACTGCACGTGCGCGCCGGGCTGACCGCCGATCCGGCTACACGGTTGACGCCGGATGAGATGAAGGAAGTGATGATCCAGGCTTCTGTCTATGCGGGTGTGCCAGCGGGCAATACGGCGTTCACGCATGCGCAGAAAATCTTGCGTGAAGTGGGCGAGCAGATCGGTTACGCAGTGGTGCCGCAGGCGCCGGCTGCCAGCGTGCATCCGGGGGTGGGGCGTGAGGGACGCACTTCTTCTTCACCAGCGCTGCATTACACCTTGCGGGAGCCGCGTAATGGCAAGGCGCCGCGGCATACGGTGGTGCTGTCGCATGCGCTGGGGACCGACCTGATGATGTGGGACGGGCTGGCCAATCTGCTGGCGGCCGATTGCCGGGTGATCGCTTACGATCATCGCGGGCATGGCAGTTCGGAGAAGATCGACGGACTCTACAGCATGGCAGACCTGGCTGATGATGCGGCGCGCTTGTTGCGGGAGCTGGATACGGGGCCGGTGGTGTGGGTGGGCTTGTCCATGGGGGGCATGGTGGGGCAGGAGCTGGCCTTGCGCCATCCGGGGCTGGTGCGGGCATTGGTCCTGGCCAATACCACCTCCGCCTATCCTGAGGCGGCGCGCGAAGTTTGGCAGCAGCGCATTGCTACCGTGCGGGGTCAAGGGATCGAGGTCATTGCGGATGCGGTCATGGGGCGGTATTTCCATGAGGGATTCCGTGCTGCTCAGGCGGCTACCGTGGCGCGCTATCGGCATCGGCTGGTCACTACCGATGCGGTGGGGTATGTGGGGTGCTGTCATGCTGTCGGGACTGTTGATACTTCGTCCCGGTTGGGGGCCATTCTTGTCCCTACGCTGGTGATCGCAGGGGAGCTGGATCAGGGGACGCCGGTTGCCATGGCTCAGGCATTGGTTGACGGTATCGCTGGCTCCCGGCTTGAGGTCATTGCCGATGCCTCTCATGTCAGTGCTGTTGAACAGCCTGTTGCGTTTGCTGAATTGGTTCTTGGGTTTATCGGCGGGCTTTGATGGTGTTAGGTTTTTGGGCGTAGTCTGCACGGAATTTCTTCCTGCGCTCTAGCTTAATTCTTATCTCTCTCCGGTCGGGAGAACGCGCCGGGGGCGGCCCGGCAGCCGCTCACTTTTCTTGTCTCGCCAAGAAAAGTAAGCAAAAGAAGGCGACCGCAACTCCGCCGCCCTCCTTCGGAGGGTCCCCGCTTCAGTACCCAATAAAACGGGAAAAATAAAGTCGCTTCGCTCCGGTTATTTTTCTGATCCGTTTTATTGGGTACTGAAGCGGCGGCGCAGATGCGGACAGCCGAAACGGCTCGCCTTCGGCATCGCGGCGGACACTACTCGCCTTCGGCTTCGGACTTTCTCGCTATAGTCCTTCAAGCGCCCTCTCCAAATTCTTTCTCGCTGTTGCCTCATAGCGTTCGAAAAAGGTCTTCGTTCTGTATATCCTCGGACGATTCAAGAAACCTTGCAGAATCTTCTTCCGCTCTTGCATGAACAACGCTAGCGGAACATAGTCGTATTCCGCACGAATCTGCCGTTCGTATTCTTCAAAACGATCCGGTGGCGCGGCCAATATCGACAAGTCCACATCCACCAATAACGACGCGTCACCCTCCACGCTGGGCTGATGGTACCGGGTTGCCATCACCAGTGCGTGCACGCGCTGCGTAATCTCTTCCGATGCGCCCGCGTCCATCAGACAACGCCGAGCCCAATCAGCGCTCTTCTCTTCGTTGTCATGACGTTTGACGTCGTAGATGACGTCATGAAACCAGAGTGCCAGTTCAACTTCGCCAGGATGGGAGGATTCGGCGCGCAACTCTTCCCACTTTGCAAAGCATTCATCGAGGTGTTGAAGGGTGTGATAGTGGCGATGGGGTTCGCGGTAGTGTCTGAGGACCGAGTCAAACAAGTGCGTCTCGGGGCAAACCAGACCCAATTTTTTCCAGGTGAGATCCCAGCGTTGGGTGGTCGGGGTCATGATCGGGTCTTTCGAAAAGAGGGGAGGAAAGATTATCTGTCGATTTCCATCTCAATGCGAGAGAAGCGTACCAACCCGACCAAAGCCGAAGGCGAGTAGGAGACGAGGCGATGCCGCAGGCGAGCCCGTGGGGGGTGCCGTCCCCATAGAGCCAGCCGCCGCAGGAGGGCTGGCTCTTTGGGGTCGCCTTCTTTTGCTTACTTTTCTTGGCGAGACAAGAAAAGTGAGCGGCTGCCGGGCCGCTCCCGGCGCGTTCTCCCGACCGGAGAATGATAAGAATTAAGCTAGAGCGCAGGAAGAAATTCCGTGCAGACTACCCAAAAGAAAATCCAAAAACTCAAACCCCAGGATCTCGCACCTTCTCCACCTGATCAAACTCCACGTTATAGAACTCAGCCCCGCGCAACTCAGCCTTGCGCATATAAACCGTCTGCACGATATCGCGAGTAGAAGCATCGATGGAAACCGGCCCCCGCACGCTCTCCCAGCTCATTCCTTTCATGGCAGCCAGCAGCTTCTCACCGTCCGCATCGCCCCCGGTTTTCTTGAGCGATTCGTAGAGCAGATGCATCCCGTCATAGGCTCCAACGGAATGGAAGTTGGCGCGCATTCCCTTGTTGGCCTTGGCCATGGCATCCACATATTCCTTGTTGGCCGCAGAGGGATGCGCCGCCGAATAATGATGACTGCTCACCACATCCTTGGCAGCTGCACCAATCCCGGCCATCAGGTCATCATCGAGCACATCGCCGGTGCAGATGAGACGAATCCCTGCAGCCGCCAATCCCCGCTCGGTGAACTGTTTCAACACGGCAGCGCCTTCCCCGGAAGGTACAAAAACGAACAAAGCCTGCGGCTTGGCGTCCTTCACCCGCTGCAGGAAGGGCGCGTAGTCCGGATTGCGCAAGGGCACGCGCACGCTCTCCATGACCTTGCCACCGGCCTCGGAAAAAGTCTTCACGAATACTTTTTCAGCATCCAGCCCCGGCCCGTAATCGGAAACAAAGGTCACCACACTCTTGATTCCGTTCTTTGCAGCCCAGGATGCCAGCGGCGAAGTCACCTGCGCCAGCGTAAAGCCGGTGCGCACGATATAAGGAGAACGCTGCGGAATGATCGAAGTCGCGGCCGCCGTCACGATCATCGGCACCTTGGCCTGCGTCGCAATGGGCGCGGCCGCCAGCGCCAGGGGCGTCAACCCGAAGCCCATCAGGACCTGCGCCTTGTCCCGCGCCACCAGCTCCTGCGCCAGCCGCTTGGTCACGTCCGGAGAAACGCCGCCATCATCCTTCAACAGGATCTCCACCTTGCGCCCGGCCACGCTATCGCCGAACTTCTGCTGATACAGCTTTACCGCTGCCTCGATCTGCCGCCCGGTCGAAGCAAACGGCCCCGACATCGGCACGATCAGCCCGACTTTCAGTGCATCAGCTGCCCGTGCGACCAAGGGCATGCCCACTGCAGCCAATGCAGTTCCGGCCAGCACCAGGTGGCGGCGCCGGGTATTGATCATCTCGCTCATCATGTCTCCTCACGTTTTAATTTGTATAAATGATTTACGACCTAGGGCATTACTGCTTCAGAACATTACAGATCCAGCACCAGCAACGAACTGCGAGCCCGCGAACAGCAAGGCGTGAACTGATCATTGGCCGCCCTTTCCTCATCGGTCAGGTACTGATCACGATGATCCGGCTCACCCTCCAGCACACGCGTGAGACAGGTCCCGCAGATGCCCTGCTCGCAGGACACCGGCACATCCACGCCGTGTTCACACAAGACCTGGATCACCGTGCGGTCGGCGGGAATGGTATAGACCTGCCCGCTGCTGGCCAGCTTCACGTCAAACGCGCCATTGCCATCGGCCGTTACCGGCGCAGCACCAAAGTATTCGAAATGAATCTGCGGCTCCGGCCAGCCGCGCGCCCGCGCCGTCTCCACCACATGCGCGATGAAGCCGGCAGGACCACAGACGTAAAGATGGGTAGCCGGATCAGCCTGTGACAGCAAGCCCCCCAGATCGAGCTTCTGCGCCGCATCGCCGTCGTCATAGTGATGCACCACGCGGTCCGCAAATCCTGACCCGGCAATGCGCTCGCGAAACGCCTGGCGTGCAGGCGAACGGGCACAGTAATGCATCTCGAAAGATGCCCCGGAGCCCGCCAGCGCCTCGGCCATGCAGAGGATGGGCGTCACCCCGATGCCGCCGGCCAGCAGCAGGCTGTGCTGCGCCGGCACTAGCGCAAACTGGTTGCGCGGCACGCCGATGGTGAGCAGATCACCGACCTTCAACGCATCGTGCACCGCCACCGAACCACCGCGCGAATTGGCATCGCGCAATACACCGATCTGGTAGCGATGCTGCTCATGCGGCGCATTGCACAGCGAATACTGGCGCAACAAGCCGCCCGGCAGATGCACGTCGATATGCGCACCGGCGGTAAAACCCGGCAAGGGCGCACCATCCACCGAGACCAGCTCCAATCCCACGATGCCGTCGGCTTCCTCGCGGCGCTCCGCGACCTTGACCTGCAATGTCGTCATCGTCACTCCTCAGGCCGCGGCAGCCTTGCCGGAATCGGCTTCGCGCGCCAGCCACTTGTCCAGCACCTTGCGCGATTGCACCCCACCGGCATCGATGTTGAGGGCCAGCAGGCGGCGCTCGGGATACTTCAGCAGGTTGGCCTGCTGCAGCTCCAGCATCTAGCGGTCCTCGCCGAAGATCTTGCCCTGCCCTTCGCGGATGGTATCGGTCAGCTCCTTGTCCTCGGGACGGAAGTGCCGCGCCATGCCCCAGAAATACCAGTGCGACGTTTCAGTCTCGGGCGTAATGAAATCCACCACGATGGAAGAAGCCTTGTGCTCCGGCCCGGCCTCGTAACCGCCCTTGCCCGCATGCGCCACGCCCACTTCGATCATCACGTGGCTGGGCGGCGAGAAGCGGCAGATCTGCCAGCGATCCACCGGCACCTCATCGGCCAGGCCATTGCCTCGCAAGGCCATGCGCCAGAACGGCGGCGGCATGATGTTCTCCATGAAGCGGCTGGTGATGACCTGCTCGCCTTCCACCCGCGTATTGACCGGCGCTTCATCGATCTCCTTCTGGCCGATGCTGGAGGCGTGCACATAGGTCTCGTGCGTGAGGTCCATGAGGTTGTCGATCATCAGGCGGTAGTCACAGTTGATGTGATACAAGCCACCGCCATAGGCCCACTCGGGATTTTCAGCCCATTCCAGATGATGGATCTGCGCCGGATCGGCCTGCTCCTTGTCGCCGGGCCACACCCAGATGAAACCGTAACGCTCCACCACCGGGAAGCTGCGAATGCAAGGGAAGCCGCGCACGCGCTGGCCCGGCATGCTGCGCGTATGACCATCGCAGCCCATCTCCAGGCCGTGGTAGCCACACACCAGCTGCCCTTCCCGCACGAAACCCAGCGATAGCGGAGCGCCGCGATGCGGACAGAAATCCTCAACAGCGGCCACCTTGCCCTCGGCACCACGATAGAACACGATCTTCTCGCCGCAGATCTGGCGGCCCAAGGGCTTGCTTTCGATTTCGTCGGGCGTGCAGGCGACGTACCAGGCATTCTTGGGGAACATGACGGTCTCCTTGGGTGAATTCCTCAACCGGCACCGGCCTTCCAAGGCCAGTGCCCTTCTTGATGGACTGCTCCAGCTTGTTCTTTTCCGCAGGCGGCTTGATCCAGATCCTGTCGGGTCTCGCATTTATCTGCTTTAATATTCAGTACACTGAATGTTAGAAAAGTATCCGCCAATCCGCAGCGCAAGTAAACGCGCTGGCGGACTTTTTTCGTTGCGCGTTGCATCAATTGATTGAGGGAAAAGCGCGCGGACCGTACACTGCCGCATCGCTGTCTTCACCCTGCAGCTCATCCATTGCCCGATTGCATCCGACCTCATCCGCCATGCCAGAGACCACGCCACCCAAGGACGAAAGCCAGCTCATCGATCTCTACGAGCACCCCGGCCACCTGTTGCGGCGGGCGCAGCAGATTTCGGTGTCGATCTTCCATGACGAAACCGGCGGCATCATTACCCCGGTGCAATACGCGATCCTGCGCATGCTGTCGAACCATCCCGGCATCGACCAGGTGAGCTTGTCAGGTCTGGTCGCCATCGACACCTCCACCGGTGCCACGGTCTGCGCCCGGCTGGAAGAAAAGGGATTGCTGGTGCGTGAAGTCATCCCGCACAACCGCCGCCAGCGCGCCCTGCGCATCACGCAGGCCGGCGAAGCGCTGCTGGAAGAACTGATCCCCGGCCTGCAGCGCCTGCGCAAGCGCATCCTGGCGCCCCTCGATGCAGCCGAGCAGCAACAGTTCATGCTGCTGCTGGACAAGCTGGTGCACGAGAACAATCCGCAGAGCCGCGCCCCGCTGGCGCGCTTGCGCGACCCGGATTGCCAGGAAGACTGAGCCTCAGGCTACCGCTACCAGCCTATCCAATGTCTGTCCATCGTCCAGCAGGCTCTGGCTGTCCGAGGCATGCACGATGCGGCCGCGATCGAGCACGATGGCCCGCTGCGTCAGCGACAGCGCCATGCGTGCATGCTGCTCCACCACGATCACCGACATACCTTCTTCACTGACCAGGCGGCGGATCACCTTCAGCAGCTCCTGCACGATGATCGGGGCCAGCCCTTCCATCGGTTCATCCAGCAAGAGGATGCTGGGACTCACCATCAGCGCGCGGGCAATGGCCAGCATCTGCTGCTCGCCCCCGGAGAGCTGGTTGCCCATGTTGTGGCGGCGCTCATGCAGGCGGGGAAAAATCGAATAAATCTTCTGCAAGTTCCATTTTCCGCCACGCTCCACCACCGTCAGGTGTTCCTCCACCGACAGCGAAGGAAACATGAAACGCTCCTGCGGCACCCAGCCCAGGCCGGCGTGCGCGCGCTTGTGGGTCGGCACCCGTGCGATGTTGCTGCCCCGCCAGTGGATGCTGCCGCCATGCAGGCGCGTGAGTCCCATGAGCGTAATCAACAGGCTGGTCTTGCCGACGCCATTGCGCCCCAGCAGGGCCAGGCTCTCGCCTTCCTGCATCGAGAAGGACACCTCTTCCAGGACGATGGAGTCGCCATAACCGGCGCTCACCTTCTCCAGTGCCAGCAGCTCAGGCATGTTCGGCCTCACCCAGGTAGACTTCCTTGACGCGCTGGTCAGCCGCAATCTCCGCCGGCGTGCCCTCCACCAGCACCTTGCCACCGACCAGCACCGTGATGCGCTCGGCGAAGCGGAACACCAGGCCCATGTCATGTTCGATGAAGACGATGGTCACTTCACGCGGCAGCTGCGCAATCACTTCGAACAGTTCACGGCTTTCCGCCGAGGGAATGCCGGCGGCAGGTTCGTCCAGCAACAGCACCTTGGGCTGAGTCGCCAGCGCGAGGGCAATTTCCACCAGCCGCTGCTTGCCATAGGCCAGGCTGCGCGTGATGCTGTTGGCTTCCTGCGCCAGCTTGAGGGACTGCAGCAAGGCCATGGCTTCGTCCACGACCTCGGTCTGGCTGGCCACGGTCTGGTACCACTTGTATTGCAGGCCGCGCCGCTCCTGGATCGCCAGGATCACCGACTCCAGCACCGTGAGCCCGGCAAAGAGCGTATTGATCTGGAAGGTGCGCGTCATGCCGCGCTTGACCCGCTCATGCTGGGCCAGCGCGGTAATGTCCTCGCCGCCAAACCATACCTTGCCCCCGCTGGGCGCAAAGCCGCCCGTGAGCAGATTGATGAAGGTGGTCTTGCCTGCGCCATTGGGACCGATCAAAGCGTGGCGTGCGCCGGGCGTGAAGGTCAGCGAGATGTCGCTGTTGGCCACGAAGCTGCCCCAGCGTTTGCAAAGACCTTCAGTGCGCAAGGTGGTATCGGCTGGACGCGGGCTCATGCGCGGCCTCCCTTGAAGAACTTGTCACGCAGCACGGCCAGCCCGCCGAGCAGGCCACCACGTGCAAAGAGAACGATGACGATCAGCAGCAGGCCGATCCAGAATTGCCAATAGGCCGGATTGAGGCCGGACAGGTAATCCTGCGCCAGCATGTAGACCAGTGCACCGACCAGTCCGCCATAGAGGCGGCCGGTACCGCCCAGCACCAGGATGATGAGCAACTCCGCCGACCGCGGGAAACCCAGCACATCCAGCCCGACGAACTGCGTGGTCTGCGCCAGCAGGGCACCGGCCACACCGGCCACCGCAGCGGCCACGGTGAAGATGACGACCAGGCGACGATTCACATCGGCACCGATGGCCGGCATGCGGCGGCCACCTTCGCGGATGCCGCGCAGACCCAGCCCGAAGGGAGAATTCACCATCCGCCGCAGCACCACGAACAGCAGCATCAGCACCGCGAAACTGTAGCCATAGGCCACGCGTCCAGTGAGATCAAATTCGAAGACACCGAAGATCTTGCCCATCACCATGCCGGACAGGCCATCCACGCCACCCGTGATGAAGGCCGCCTTGTTGGCCGCCTCGAACAGCATCAGGCCGATGCCCAGCGTGACCATCAGGCGCGTGAGGTCCGCTCCGCGCACCACCAGGAAGCTCACGAGGAAACCGGCGACAGCCGCCACGATGGCCGCCAGTACGAGCCCCGTGATCGGCTCGCCCCAGCCATGCACGGCCAGCAGCCCGGCCGTGTAGGCCCCCAGGCCAAAGAAGGCGGCATGTCCCAACGAGACGATGCCGGCATAGCCCAGGATCAGGTCCAGCGAGACCGCGAACAGGCCCACGATCATGATCTGGCTGATCAGCACCAGGTAATCGGGGAAGAGGAAATAGGCCGCCACCGGCATCAGCCAGAAGAGGAGCTCCAGCGGCGTCCAGCGATCATTGGGCAGCCGCAGTACCGGCTTGGCGGCCGCTCTGGTTGTAGTGCTCACGCTGCTCATCCGCGCCTCCGCATCAGTCCGGCCGGGAACAGGATCAGCAGCACCACCATCAGGCCATAGATGACGAAGGCGCCGATCTCCGGCACATAATATTTTCCGGCGACGTCGAACACGCCCAGGATCAGTGCGGCCAGCAGCGGCCCCTTGATGGTGCCGGCTCCCCCCACGGCCACCACCAGCAGGAAGTAGACCATGTACTTGACCGGGAAGGTCGGGTCCAGCCCCAGCACATCAATGCCCAGGCCGCCACCGAGACCGGCCAGGCCCGACCCCAGTGCAAAGGTCAGGCTGAACACGCGGCTGACGTTGATGCCCAGCCCCGCTGCCGCCACCTGGTTGTCGACCGAGGCGCGGATCTGGGCACCGAAGCGGGTGCGCTCGATCAAGAGGCCCAGCGCCACCGTCACGATCACCACCACGCCGATCAGGAAGACGCGATACGCCCCCACATCCAGGCCCAGCAGCGAGATCTGCCCGCGCAGCCAATCCGGCAGCACGACCGGCTGCTGGGTCGGCCCCCATTGCCAGGTCGCGCCGGCCACGGCCATGAAGGTCAGGCCGATGGAAAACAGCACCTGGTCCAGGTGGCTGGCCTTGTAGAGACGGCGATAAAGGGAACGTTCGAGGATCAGACCGACCACGGCGGCAGAGATGAAGGCCAGCGGCAAGGTCGCCAGGAAGGGAACGCCGATGCGATTGAGCAGCGTCACGCAGACGTAGCCGCCCAGCATGGCGAAGGCACCGTGGGCAAGGTTGATGAAGTTCATCATCCCCATCGTCACCGACAGGCCCACGCTGATTAAGAATAGAAGACTGCCGTAGGCAATGCCATCAAAGAGCACGCCAAGGAAGTTGCCTAGCATGGCATACCTCCCCGGCAAGGACGAACGGGCGCAGCCGAACGCGGCGCGCAGTCATGATGCGGATGCATGATGCGGTTGGTCTCCTTCTGTCCTGCAGCTCTGTTTTTTTGGCCGCTTTGGAATCGATATAAATTATTTTTCTATTGTGCTGCGCCTGCCTCAATTCATGCTTGATCAATTTTCACGAAGACCCTTGCGATCTTCATGGATGGCGCGACACGGATGCCCGGCCGCGCCATCCCGAACGCATCAGACGCGCTCGATCACCATCGCGATACCCTGCCCCACGCCGATGCACATGGTGCACAGCGCATAGCGGCCACCGGTGCGTTCCAGCTGGTAAGTGGCAGTGGTCACCAGGCGCGCACCGCTCATGCCCAGCGGATGGCCCAGGGCAATGGCACCGCCGTTCGGGTTGACGCGTGCGTCATCATCGGCCACGCCCAGTTCGCGCAGCACGGCCAGCCCTTGCGAGGCGAAGGCTTCGTTGAGTTCGATCACGTCCATCTGATCGATCGTCATGCCCAGTTGCGCCAGCACTTTCTTGCTGGCCGGCGCCGGACCCATGCCCATGACGCGCGGTGCGACACCGGCCGTGGCCATGCCCAGGATGCGGGCGCGCGGCTTGAGCTGGTATTTCTCCACGGCGTCAGCACTGGCCAGCAGCAAGGCGCAGGCGCCATCGTTGACGCCGGACGCATTGCCGGCAGTGACGGTGCCATCCGGCCTGACCACGCCCTTCAGGCGGGCCAGTGCTTCCATGCTGGTCGCGCGCGGATGTTCATCCTGGGTCACGGTGATGGGGTCGCCCTTCTTCTGCGGGATCACCACCGGCACGATTTCCTGAGCCAGGTTGCCATTGGCTTGCGCAGCGGCGGCCTTGGCCTGGCTGCGCACGGCGAATTGATCCTGGTCTTCGCGGCTGACCTTGAAATCGACGGCGACATTCTCGGCCGTCTCCGGCATGGCATCCACGCCATACTTCTGCTTCATCAGCGCATTGACGAAACGCCAGCCGATGGTGGTGTCCTGGATCGCCGCCTGGCGCGAGAAGGCGCTGTCGGCCTTGCCCATCACGAAGGGGGCGCGGGTCATCGATTCGACGCCACCGGCGATCATCAACTGGGTCTCGCCGGACTTGATGGCGCGCGCGGCCGTGCCCAGCGCATCCATACCCGAGCCGCACAGGCGGTTGATGGTGCTGCCCGGCACTTCCTGCGGCAGGCCTGCCAGCAGCAGCGACATGCGTGCCACGTTGCGGTTGTCTTCACCGGCCTGGTTGGCGCAGCCAAAGATCACGTCATCGACGGCCTTCCAGTCCACCTGCGGGTTGCGCTCCATGAGCGCGCGCAGCGGCACCGCGCCCAGGTCGTCGGCGCGCACATCCTTGAGCGCGCCGCCATAGCGGCCGATGGGGGTGCGGATGGCGTCACAGATAAATACGTCTTTCATGCATTCCTCACAGCGATAACGAGATGGGTCACAGAATCAGGCGGCCGGGCGCAGCGGTGCGCCGGTCAGTTCCTGCAATTGTGCAAAGGACAGGCCCTCGACGATCTCGCGCACCTGCAGGCCTTGCGGGGTCACGTCGATGACGGCCAGGTCGGTGTAGATGCGGTTGACGCAGCCGATGCCGGTGAGCGGATAGGAGCAGGCCTCCACCAGCTTGCTTTCGCCGGTCTTGGTCTGGTGGTCCATCATCACGAAGACTTGCTTGGCGCCGATGGCCAGGTCCATCGCACCGCCCACGGCGGGGATGGCGTCCGGTGCGCCGGTGTGCCAGTTGGCCAGGTCACCCTTGGCCGAGACCTGGAAGGCGCCCAGCACGCAGATGTCCAGATGGCCGCCGCGCATCATCGAGAACGAATCCGCGTGATGGAAGTAGGAACCGCCGGTCAGGAGCGTCACCGGCTGCTTGCCGGCATTGATGAGGTCTTCGTCTTCTTCGCCGGGGGCCGGGGCCGGGCCCATGCCCAGCACGCCGTTTTCGCTGTGCAGGAAGATTTCCTTGTCCGCCGGCAGGTAGTTGGCGACCTTGGTCGGCAGGCCGATGCCCAGGTTCACGTAGGCGCCCTCGGGGATGTCCTGCGCCACGCGGGCGGCGATCTCTTCACGGGTAAAGCGCTTCATTGCTGTGCCTCCTTGGTTTGCACGATCCGCTGCACGAAGATGCCGGGCGTGATGATGTTTTCCGGATCGAGCTGGCCCAGTTCCACCACCTCGGTGACTTGCGCAATGGTGACCTTGGCCGCCATCGCCATGATGGGACCGAAGTTGCGCGCCGTCTTGCGATACACCAGGTTGCCCCAGCGGTCGCCGCGCAGCGCCTTGATGAGCGCGAAGTCGGCATGGATGGGCGACTCCAGCACATAGTGCTTGCCATCGATGAGACGGGTCTCCTTGCCCTCGGCCAGCATGGTGCCGTAGCCGGTCGGGCTGAAGAAACCGCCGATGCCGGCACCGGCGGCACGGATGCGCTCGGCCAGGTTGCCTTGCGGGGTCAGTTCCAGTTCGATTTCACCGGCACGGTAGAGTGCATCGAAAACGTGGGAATCGGTCTGGCGCGGGAAGGAACAGATGATCTTCTTGACGCGCTTGGTCTTGAGCAGCGCCGCCAGACCCGTATCGCCGTTGCCGGCGTTGTTGTTGACGATGGTCAGGTCGCGCGCGCCCTGGGCGATGAGCGCATCGATCAGGGCCGAGGGCATGCCGGCATTGCCGAAGCCACCGATCATGATGGTGGCGCCATCATGGATGTCAGCCACCGCCTGCTCCAAAGAGTCAGAAATTTTATTGATCACGTTGCTCTCACTGTAGATGCGGCGCTTCCAGCTGCGCCTGCGGATTGCCTCGCTGACCTTGGTCTTGCCGTTCAGCCAGGCGGTTGGGACTCGTCTCTGCCGGTGTGGACGGGCATTCCGGAGGCATTTGCAGCGTGACGTTTTCTGCACCAGAATGTTCGATCACCGAACTAATGTTTGATTTTCGCACAAAAAGAGTTTAGCGATCCGGCTTGACGGCCGTCAAGAAAAACCCGCAGGATGTGTTCGCTTGCCGCACAAAACGTTAAAATCCTGACGCACTGAGGTATGGCGGGAAATCCGAGCTGCCCCGCTGATGCATCGTCCTGAACCATCCGACCAGAGAGCCCATTCGCGCCCATGTCCACCGCCCCTGCTGCCAAGACCCGCAAGACCGCCGCCAAGAGCACCACTGCCGTCAAGGACGCCAAGCCGCCCAAATCCGCCCCGGCCGCCAACCGGCGCAGCAAGGCGCGGGACCAGGAGGCGGCCGCCAGCGCGCCCGAGGCTGAACGCGAGCTGACCATCGCCGAGGAAATCGATGCCCTCACCGACCCCAGCTTCATGACCTCGCTGGCCCGGGGCCTGGCGGTCATCCGCGCCTTCAGTGATTCGCGCCGCAGCCTGACCATCGCCCAGATCAGCCAGAAGACCGGCATCCCGCGCGCGGCCGTGCGGCGCTGCCTGCACACCCTGAAGCAACTCGGCTATGCCGATTCGGACGTCAACAATTTTTCGCTGCGCCCCAAGATCCTGACGCTGGGCTACTCTTATTTGTCGTCCACCCCGCTGACCGTTTCTGCACAGCCCTACCTGAACAACATCAGCCGCACGCTCGGCGAGTCCTGCTCGCTGGCCGTGCTGGATGACAATGAAGTGCTCTACGTCGCACGCTCGGCCACCTCGCGCGTGATGTCGGTAGCACTCAATACCGGTAGCCGCCTGCCGGCCTATTGCACCTCGCTGGGCCGGGCCATGCTGGCGCACCTGCCGGATGAACAGCTCAAAGCCTACTTCGAGAAGGTCAAGCTGCGTGCCCTCACCGACAAGACCGTGGTGTCGCAAAAACGGCTGCGCGATATCCTGGCCGGTGTGCGTGAACAGGGCTATGCGGTCATCGATGAAGAACTGGAAGTCGGCCTGCGCTCCATCGCCGTGCCGGTGCGCGGTGCCTCCGGCAATGTGCTGGCCGCACTGAACGTGGGCGCACAGGCCGCGCGCGTATCGGTGGCACAGATGGAAGAAGAGATCCTGCCGGTGCTGCTGCGTGGCGCACAGGAATTGTCAGTGCTGCTGCCTTGAAAAACAGGCCCGCACTCCCCACCGGGGAGGCGGACCGAAGACAAAAGCAGACCCTGCCTTTGCCATGCTGCGGATGTCGGCGCACCGCTCGGAACTCCGGGTGCGCCATCCTCCTCAAGACTGCTTTTCCATCACCGATCGGAATCAGAAGGTGTGACGGATGCCCGACATCACGCCCAGCTGGTTCTTGCCCGCCCCCACCGATCCACCGGCGTCGACAGCCACGGCCGCCGTGCCGCCGTTCTTGATGTAACCCAAGGAAGTGTAGAGCGCCGTGCGCTTGGACAGGTTGTAGGTCAGGCGCGCCACCGACAGAGTCACGTCGTTAGGGCTGTTCTTCACGCTCAGGCGCGAAACCTGCGCATCCAGCACCAGGGTAGTGGTCAGCGGATAGCTCACGCCCAGGTAATAGAGATCGGAATCGGTATTGGTGTTGGCCGCCGCACGGGTGCGGCGATCCACCACGCCGCCGCCGATCTTGACGTCACCGATCATGTAGTAGCCGTTGAGCGTGATGCGCTGGTCGCTGTTGCTGCTGCTGGTGAGTCCACCGGCCGCGCCCGTGTTGCCATACAGGATGTCATAGGACGAAGTCACGCCCCAGCCCTTGCCGTCATAGCCCAACAGACCCGTGACCTGGCGGCAGGCCTTGCTGTTGCCGGCCACTTCGCCGGCACAGTTGGTGGCGGCCGGACCGCCGGTGGCCGAGGTATCGCGCCCGAAGCTGTAGGTCGCGCCCAGCGTGAAGCCGCTGAAGCTGCCGAGGTAGCCGATGGAATTGTCGCTGCGGGCATTGGGCAGGTACGGGTCGATGCTGCCGATGGCGAAGATGTTGGGGCCCATCACGTCCGTCTTGAGCTGCGAGATATAGGTCATGTTGATCTGGCGGCCCAGCGTGACCTGGCCCCAATCGCTCTTCAAGCCCACATACGACTGGCGCCCGAAGATGCGGTTGCCCTGCCCCATGGCGCCGGTGTCGGGAGCAAAGCCGCTCTCCAGCACGAAGATCGCCTGCAGTCCGCCGCCCAGGTCTTCGGTCCCGCGAAAGCCGATGCGCGACGGGAAGCTGCCCGTCAGCGACGGCATCTTGAAGACCGCATTGCCGTTGGCATTGGCATTGGTGGTGTAGACCACGCCGGTATCGATGATGCCGTAAATGGTCACCGAACTCTGCGCCATGGCCGAGCCCGCCGCACCCGCGGTCATTGCACATGCGGCAGCGGCCAGGGCTACTGCGCGCAGGGTGGTTGTTCTTGTCATTGCCATCTCCTCCTGATTTCATTGAATGGTGAATGGCCGGTGCGCTGCCGGCGCACGCCCTCCTCCAGGCATGCCCCAACGATTCGCCGCTCGCCGGCCGGGTGACTTCCGGTAATGTCAGTCCCTCTGGTGTACTGCGACTGCCTGTTGCGAATTCCTGATGCCGTCACGCAATGTCCCGGAACGCGGGCGAAAAACGCCCCCTGCCCCATGGTCAGCGCCATCGGCATGCTTGCTTGCGACGCCTGCGGCGTCAGATTCAAAATGCGAGTTGGTCGGCGCCTCCAGGCGGGCACCGCAAGGTGAAGCGTCTCGTTTCTGGCTTGTTTCTTATTTTTTATAACTTTTATTGGCCGTTCGGTAAACGAACATCGGTTTGTTTACCGAACGGATGGTGCGATACTATTGTCGGCGCCGACGCTTTGTCAACAAGGCGAGCCAAGGAAGGGAAAACGATACGTCGTCCGACCGCAACAGTCGGACCAGCGATGCGACAATCAGGACGGCAGCAGAATCGTCCGCGCATCGCCACTCATCACAATCACAAAGGAGACAGAAAAATGAAGCTGAAAAAACGCGCAATGCTGGCCGCGATGGTGGCCTCCGCCAGCTTGCTGACATCACTGGCGCACGGTCAGGAAACCATCAAGGTCGGCCTCATCGCTGCCTTCTCCGGCCCCTTCGCCGACTACGGCAAGCAGATGGAAGGCGGCATCAAGGCTTGGATGGCGCAGCATGGCGACACGGTCGCGGGAAAGAAAATCCAGGTCATCATCAAGGACACCACCGGCCCCTCGCCCGAGATCGCCAAGCGCCTGGCACAGGAACTGGTGGTGCGCGAGAAGGTGGATTTCCTGGCCGGCTTCGGCCTCACGCCCGAGGCGCTGGCGGTGGCGCCCATCGCTGAACAAGCGAAGAAGCCGATGATCGTCATGAACGCGGCCAGCTCCGTCATCACCACCAAGTCCGGCTACATCGCACGCTTTTCGATGACGCTGCCACAGGTCTCGGGCCCCATGGCGACCTGGGCGATCAAGAACGGCATCAAGCGCGTGGTCACGCTGGTGGCCGATTACGGGCCGGGCATCGATGCCGAGACCGCCTTCAAGACCAACCTTCTGGGCGGTGGCGGCCAGGTACTGGAATCGATCCGCGTGCCGCTGCGCAATCCTGAGTTCGCGCCCTACATCCAGCGCATCAAGGATGCCAAACCGGAGGCGGTGTTCATCTTCGTGCCGGCGGGCGAACAGGGCATCGCCTTCATGAAGGGCTATCGCGAACGCGGACTGGCCGAGGCCGGCATCAAGGTCATCGCCACCGGCGACCTCACCGACGACCACGTGCTGCCTGCCATGGGCGATGCCACGCTGGGCGTGATCACCACCTTCCACTATTCGGCCGCGCATGATTCGGCGGAGAACAAGGCCTTCCTCAAAAGCTTTGCCGCCGCCAATCCCGGCGCGGGCCGGCCCAACTTCATGGCCGTGGCGGCTTACGACGGCATGAACGCCATCTACGAGGTCAGCAAAAAACTGAACGGCAAGATCGATGGCGACCGTGCCATGGCCATCCTCAAGACCATGAAATTCACCAGCCCGCGCGGCCCCATCGCCATCGACCCGGCCACCCGCGACATCGTGCAGACGGTCTACGTGCGCAAGGTGGAGAAGGTCGGCAATGAGGTCTACAACGTCGAATTCGACAAGTTTGAGAACATGAAGGACACCGGCAAATAATCGCCTGCCGATACTCCGTGGAAACGCCGGTGATGCAGTGCACACCGGCGTTTTTCGTTGGTGCGCCCGCAGCAGTGCAGGCTGGCGCGTCATCGGTCATGAAGACGTCATCGTTTCGACGCGACGCAGCAATTTCCGTCCGAATTCCTCATGCATTTTTCGTTCGCTAATCGCCCGCTTTTACTTTGTTCGCACAAGGCGCAAGCCACATGGGGCTTGCGTTTACCTCCACTTTACTTATACTGAATAAACGTTATAACTTATAACTAACTCAAACGCCGACCACGGCATGACCAGAGACAGCATGAACCAGCACAGCGACCTCCTCGACATCCAAGTTCACGGCGCCATTGCCGAGATCGCGCTCAACCGCGCCGCCAAACGCAATGCCCTCAACGACCCGCTGGTACGCGCCATCCGCGACTGTTTCGAAGACCTGCCCGAAGGCGTGAAGGTGGCCATCATCCACGGCATCGGCGAACATTTCTGCGCCGGCCTGGATCTCTCCGAGCTGCGCGAGCGCGACACCACCGAATCCCTGCATCACTCGCGCATGTGGCATGCGGCCTTCGAGCAGATCGCCTTCGGGCGCGTGCCGGTGATCGCGGTATTGCATGGCGCAGTCATCGGCGGCGGACTGGAGCTGGCCTCGGCGGCCCACATCCGCGTGGCCGAACCGAGCGCCTTCTACGGCCTGCCGGAAGGACAGCGCGGCCTCTTCGTCGGCGGCGGCGGCTCGGTGCGCATCTCGCGCCTGATCGGCGTGGCCCGCATGGCCGACATGATGCTGACCGGCCGCGTGCTCACAGCTGAAGAAGGCCACCAGGCCGGCATCTCGCAGTACAGCGTGGCCGCTGGTAGCGGGCTGGACAAGGCGCGCGAACTGGCCGAACGCATCGCCCGCAATGCGCCCATGACCAACTACGGGATCATGCACGTGCTGCCGCGCATCCATGACCAGTCGATCCAGGATGGCCTGATGACGGAGTCGCTCATGGCGGCCGTGGCGGGCAGCGATCCCGATACCAAAGGCCGCCTGGCGGCCTTCCTCGATCACAAGCAGAACAAGGTCAAGCCGACCTGAACACGACCGCAATACCGAACAAAGCATCACAAAAATCGGCCAGGCATGGCCGGCCAAGAGCCACCACAGCGGCCAGCAAGTCAGCAAGTCAGTAATACAGCGCAAGACCACAACAACACGCCTGTCCGGCCACGACCGGGCGGGTGACACAACAGAGACATGTATGAACACTCCTCCTCGCTATCGCAGCTTCAGGTTCGGCATCGGCGGCGTTGACGTCGTGCCGGGTGCTGAGGGCATCTCCATCGTCAAGACGCGCCAGCCGCTGGGCGACTATCCTGCGCGCCTGACCGACAAGCTGATCCACTGGGCCACCGTCGATCCCGACCGCACCTACATGGCCCGCCGCGACAAGGATGGCCAATGGCGCCGCATCAGCTATGGCGAAGCCCTGCAAAGCGCGCGCCGCATCGGCCAGGCGCTGCTGCAGCGCGGACTCTCGGCCGAGCGCCCGCTGCTGATCCTGTCCGAAAACGACCTCGAACACGCCATGCTGGTACTGGGCTGCCACTATGCAGGCGTGCCTTATGCGCCGGTATCGTCGGCCTATTCGCTGCTCTCCAGGGATTACGCCAAGCTGCGCCATGCGGTGCAGTTGCTCACGCCCGGCCTGATCTTCGCCGCCCATGGCGAGAAGTTTGCAGCGGCCGTCAATGCGGTAGCACCTGACATCGAATTCGTGGTCACCGAAGCCCCGCCTGCCGGGCGCGAATGCACGCTGTATGCGGAACTGGAAGCCACCCGCGCGGGCGATGAAGTCGAGCGTGCCTATGCCGCTACCGGTCCGGATACCATCGTCAAGTTCCTCTTCACCTCGGGCTCCACCAAGATGCCCAAGGCGGTGGTCAACACCCAGCGCATGATGTGCAGCAACCTGCAGATGATCGTGCAGACCTTCCCCTTCCTGTCCGAAGAGCCGCCCATCCTGATCGACTGGCTGCCCTGGAACCACACCTTCGGCGCCAACCACAACGTGGGCATCGTCATCTACAACGGCGGCACCATGTACATCGACGAGGGCAAACCCACGCCGCAAGGCCTGGCCACCACCCTGGCCAACCTGCACGAGATTTCGCCGACCGTGTATTTCAACGTGCCGGTGGGCTGGGAAGGCATCGCCCACGCGCTGGAGAAGGACCAGGCCCTGCGCGAAAAATTCTACAGCCGCCTGCGCATGCAGTTCTATGCCGGCGCAGCGCTGGCGCAACCGGTGTGGGACAAGCTGCACGCCACCGCCGAAGCCACCTGTGGCGAACGCATCGTGATGTGCTGCGGCCTGGGCATGACCGAGACCTCGCCTTCGGCCCTCTTCGTGGCCGACCTGGAAGTGCAGGCCGGGCAGATCGGCATCCCCACGCCGGGCATGGAAATCAAGCTGGTCCCCAATGGCGACAAGATCGAGATCCGCTATCGCGGCCCCAACGTCACGCCGGGTTACTGGCGCGCACCGGAACAGACGGCCGAGGCTTTCGATGAGGAGGGCTACTTTCGCTCGGGCGATGCGGTGCGCTGGCTGGACCCGGCGCATCCGGATCGCGGCTTCATGTTCGATGGCCGCGTAGCCGAAGACTTCAAGCTCTACACCGGCACCTGGGTCAGCGTCGGCCCGCTGCGTGCGCTGATTGCGCATGAAGGCGCACCCTACCTGCAGGATGCCGTCATCACCGGCCAGGACCGCAATGAAGTGGGCATGCTGATCGTGCCCAACATCGAGCGCTGCCGCCAGCTGGCGCACCTGCCGGCCGATGCATCGCGCGCCGAGATACTCCATGCGGCGCCGGTACGGGACTTCTTCCAGGACCTGCTGGAGCGCCTGCAAACCCATGCCACCGGCAGTTCAACCCGCGTGGCGCGGGCGCTGGTCCTGATCGATCCGCCGTCCTTCGACCGTGGCGAAATCACCGACAAGGGTTCCATCAATCAACGCGCAGTACTGACGCATCGCGCCGCCCTGGTGGAGGCGCTCTACGCCGGCACCGACCCGGCCGTGCTGACCGCACAGGCCGCGCTCTCCCCCGCTCACTGAGGAAGCAACAGACATGGCACAAGCAGCGTTCTATTCCGGCTTCAAGGACATCTGGCTCGTCGGCGGCGTGCGTACGCCCATGGTGGATTACTGCACCAGCTTCAGCCAGCTCTCGCCCACCGACATGGGCATCAAGGTGGCGCGCGAAGTACTGGCCCGCACCGGCATCGCCGCCGCCGACATCGGCTCGGTGGTAGCCGGCAACATGGCGCCGGGCGATGCCTACCAGTACATGCTGCCGCGTCACATCGGCTTGTATGCGGGCGTACCCATCAGCACGCCGGCCATCATGGTCCAGCGCATCTGCGGTACCGGCTTCGAACTGATCCGCCAGGCCGGCGACCAGATCGAGCGTGGCTATACCGAGACCGCACTGATCGTGGGCAGCGAATCGATGACGCGCAATCCCATTGCCGCCTTCGGCCATCGCACCGGCTTCAGGCTGGGCGCGCCGGTGGAGTTCCAGGACTACATGTGGGAAGCGCTGGTCGATCCGGCCCCCGGCATCACCATGCCGCAGACCGCCGAGAACCTAGCGAAAAAATATGGCATCACCCGCGCCGAGGTCGATGAATACGCCGCGTATTCCTTCGAGCGCGCGCTCAAGGCGCAGGCCGCCGGATTCCACGCGGGCGAGATCGTCCCGGTCGTCAATGAAACCTTCCGCCTGGATGGCTACAAAGACCGTCACATCAAGCTGCAAGGAAAGATCAGCGAAGCCGCTACCGACACCCATCCGCGCCCGTCGCCGGTAGAGGTGCTGGCCAAGCTGCGCACGCTCTATCCGGACGGGGTGCAGACCGGTGGTAACTCCTCGGCACTGGTCGATGCGGCGGCCGCCACCATCGTCGCCTCGGGCGATTACGTGCGCCGCAACGACAAGCAGCCGCTGGCACGCGTGGTCGCGGCCGCTGTGGCCGGGGTGCCGCCGGAGATCATGGGCATCGGACCGGTGCCGGCCATCCGCACCCTGCTGGAACGCAATGGCCTGACGGTGGCTGACATCGGCTGCTTCGAGATCAACGAAGCGCAAGGCGCGCAGATCGTGGCGGTGGAACGAGCGCTGGGGATCGATCGCGACAAGCTCAACGTCAACGGCGGTGCCATCGCCCTGGGCCATCCGCTGGCCGCCACCGGCGTGCGCCTGTCGATCACGGCCGCGCGCGAGATGAATCGCCGGGGTGCGCGCTACTGCGTGGCATCGGCCTGCATCGGCGGCGGCCAGGGCATCGGCCTGCTGCTGGAAAACCCCTCGGCCTCCCACTGAAGCGCTCATTCAACAAGGACACATTTCATGCAACTGCAAGGACAAGCTGCCCTGGTGACGGGCGGCGCCTCAGGACTCGGTGCCGAGACCGCGCGCCAGCTGATACAGGCCGGGGCCCGCGTTTCCATCCTGGACGTCAACATGGAAGCGGCCCAGGCCCTGGCCGATGAACTGCGCTGCCACGCCGCGCGCTGCGACATCACCGACAGCGCGTCGGTGACAGCGGCCCTCGATGCGGCACAAGAGGCCAACGGCGCACCGCGCATCCTCATCAACTGCGCCGGCATCGGTGGCGCCAAGCGCATGGTGGGCAAGGATGGCAGCCCGATGCCGCTGGAGGATTTCAGCCGCATCGTCAACGTCAACCTGATCGGCACCTTCAATGTCATCCGCCTGGCGGCCGCCCGCATGGCCGCGGCCGAGCCGCTGGCCGAGGACGAGCGCGGCGTGATCGTGGCGACCGCCTCGGTAGCCGCCTTCGACGGGCAAGTCGGGCAAGCCGGCTATGCGGCGTCCAAGGGCGGCATCACGTCCATGACCCTGCCGCTGGCGCGTGACCTGGCGCAACACGGCATCCGCGTGGTGACCATTGCACCGGGGCTGTTCCTCACGCCCCTGCTCTACAAGCTGCCGGAAGAAGTGCAGCAATCGCTGGCCTCGTCCATCCCGTTCCCCAAGCGCCTGGGCAAGGCCGAGGAATATGCGCAGCTGGCCTTGCATATCGCCACCAATCTTTCGCTGAACGGCGAAGTGATCCGGCTCGATGGCGCATTGCGCCTGGCGCCGCGCTGAGCACCGAGGAGACCGCATGAGCAAGACCATCATTCATCCGGTGCGCGTGGAATTCGGCGATTGCGATCCGGCCGGCATCGTGTACTTCCCCAACTTCTTCCGCTGGTATGACGCGGCCTCGCGCAACTTTTTCCATGAATGCGGCGTGCCGCCCTGGCGGGATACGGAAAAGACGCGCGGCATCATCGGCACGCCCGTGGTGGACATCAGCTCGCGCTTCGTGCGCCCGGCGACCTATGGCGACCGCATCGAAGTGCATTCCACCATCGTCGAATGGAATGACAAGACCTTCGTGATGAAGCACGAGATCAAGCGCGATGGCGAACTGCTGTGCGAAGGCCGCGATGTGCGCGTCTTCGCCATTCGCCATCCGGAGGATCCGGCGCGCATCAAGGCTATTCCCATTCCGGAAGACATCAGGGAGATGTGCAGTTAAGCAATACGGCAGCAAGCGAGAGGCGGCAACAAGCTGCCTGCGCCCACATCGGGCATTCGAACGAAAAATACAAAGGAGACGGAGATGAAAACCAAACTGGCAATCAAGGCAGGCGTACTGGCAGCGATGCTGGCCTGTGCAGGGGCCGCACAGGCCGAGCTGACCATCGGCGTGGTGATGTCGCTGACCGGTCCGGGCTCGGGCCTGGGCATTCCGGCCAAGAACGGCTTTGCCCTGTGGCCGGAGACCATCGGCGGCGAGAAGGTCAAGATGATCATCCTCGACGATGCCACCGATCCCACCCAGGCCAGCAAGAATGCGCGCCGCCTGGTGGCCGAGGACAAGGTCGACCTGCTCATCGGTTCGGCCGCCGTGCCGCCCACGCTGGCCGTGGCCGACGTGGCGCTGGAATCGCAGACGGTGCAGCTGGCCATCTCCCCGATCGAGACCGCTGAAGGAAAAGACGCCTGGACCTTCCGCCTGCCGCAATCCACGGCCGTCATGGCCGGTGGCGTGGTGGAGCAGATGAAGAAGATGGGCGTGAAGACCATCGGCTTTCTCGGCTACTCCGACTCCTACGGTGAAAACTGGCTCAAGGAAGTGCAGCGCCTGGCCACCGCCGCCGGCATGAAGATGGGCACGGTGGAGCGCTTCTCGCGGGCTGACACCAGCGTCACCGCCCAAGCGCTGCGCGTGGTCAGTTCCAATCCGGATGCGGTGCTGGTGGTGGCCTCCGGCAGCGGTGCGGCCATGCCGCACAAGGCGCTCATCGAGCGCGGCTACAAGGGCAAGATCTTCCAGACCCACAGCGCCGCCTCGCGCGACCTGATCCGCTTGGGCGGCAAGGATGTGGAAGGCTCCTACGTCATCTCCGGCCCGGCCGTGGTGCCAGAAGCGCTGCCGGACAGCAATCCTTCCAAGAAACTGGCCATGGATTTCGTCACGCGTTACGAGAAGCAGTTTGGCGCAGGCACCCGCAACCTCTTCGCAGCCCATACCTATGATGCACAGCTGGTGCTGCAGAAGGTGGTCCCGGAAGCGCTGAAGAAAGCCAAACCCGGCACTCCCGCCTTCCGTGCCGCCTTGAAGGAAGCGCTGGAAACCTCCGGCCCGATCCAGATCTCGCAGGGCACGCTGAACTACTCGGCCAAGGATCACTTCGGGCTGGGTGACGATGCGCGCATCATGCTGACCATCCAGAACGGCAACTGGAAGGCGGTCAGTCCGTAATCCGCCTTGCTCTGTCCGCGCGGCGGCGCGAGGTCTCCAGCTTGCGCCGCCGTTTTCCAGCCTGACGTTTTCTGCACCACACCCGAAACATGGACTCCTCCATTGCCGCCATCCTGACCCTGGATGGCCTGACCAACGGCATCGTCTATGGCTTGATCGCCATTGCCCTGGTGCTGGTCTTCACGGTCACCCGCATCCTCTTCATCCCGCAGGGGGAATTCGTCGCCTATGGCGCGCTCACCCTGGCCATGCTGCAACAAGGCCAGCGCCCCGGTCCGCTGTGGCTCTTGCTGGTGCTGGCCGTATGCGCGGCCGGCATGCAGGCCGCGCAGCTCTTGCGCGCAGGCCAAGCCATGCTGTTGCCGCGCACCCTGCTGAGCACGCTGGGCGTGCCGCTGGCCATTGCCGCGCTCGTCTGGTGGGCCGCGCCCCAGCAGTTCGCACTGCCGGTGCAGGTGCTGCTGACCCTGCTGCTCATTACCGCGCTCGGACCGCTGATGTACCAGGTGGTCTATGAATCGATGGCCGATGCCAGCGTGCTGCAACTGCTGATCGTCTCGGTCGGCATCCACCTGGCCATGACCGGACTGGGGCTGGTGTTCTTCGGAGCCGAGGGCTTCCGTACCCCGGCCTTCTGGGATGAACGCTGGAACCTGGCCGCGCTCACCCTGAGTGCCCAGACCGTGGTGGTGGTGCTGGCCGCTGCCGCGCTGCTGGTGGCGCTGTGGCTGTTCTCCGGGCGCACGCTGTATGGCAAGGCGCTGCGCGCCACGGCGGTGAACCGCCTGGGCGCACGGCTGATGGGAATCTCCACGACGCTGGCGGGCAAATTGTCGTTTGCCGTCGCGGCGTTTATCGGTGCTCTGTCGGGCGTATTGATCGGCCCGATGAGCACCATTTTTTATGACTCGGGTTTCCTGATCGGCTTGAAGGGCTTCGTCGCCGCCACCATCGGTGCGCTGGCGAGTTTCCCGGCGGCCGCAGGGGGCGCGCTGCTGGTGGGCCTGCTGGAATCCTTCAGCTCCTTCTGGGCCAGTGACTTCAAGGAGGTGATCGTGTTCCTGGCGCTGCTGCCGATCCTGCTGTGGCGCTCGCTGGTCACGCCCGCGCATGACGAGGACGAGGAATGATGATGAACAAACGACTCCCTCTCTACGCGCTGCTGGTCGTGCTGGCGCTGTTCCCCATCCTGCCCACGCCGCAGTTCTGGGTGATCCAGGCGAACTACATCGGCCTGTATGCGCTGGTGGCCATCGGCCTGGTGCTGCTGACCGGCATCGGCGGCATGACCTCCTTCGGGCAGGCGGCCTTCGTCGGCATGGGGGCCTACACCACCTCCTACCTGAGCACCGTGCACGGCGTGTCGCCGTGGCTGACGCTGCCGATCGGCCTTCTCATCACCGGTGTCTCAGCCTATGTACTGGGCCGCATCACGCTGCGCATGTCCGGCCACTACCTGCCGCTGGCCACCATCGCCTGGGGCATCAGCCTGTACTTCCTGTTCGGCAAGGTGGACTTCCTGGGCAAGTATGACGGCATCTCCGGCATCCCCGCGCTGCAACTGGCGGGGCTGGACCTGGCCAGGGAACGCCACCTGTATTACCTGATCTGGGCCATCGTGCTGGCCGCCGCATGGGTCTCGCTGAACCTGCTGGATTCGCGCGCGGGACGTGCCATCCGCGCCCTCAAGGGTGGCCGTTCGATGGCCGAGGCCATGGGTGTGGATACGGGGCGCTACAAGATCCTCATCTTCGTCTTTGCCGCGCTGCTGGCCTCGGTCTCGGGGTGGCTGTTCGCGCACATGCAGCGCACCGTCAATCCCTCGCCCTTCAGCCTGGCGATGGGCATCGAATATCTCTTCATCGTGGTCGTTGGCGGCATTGCCCATATCTGGGGTGCGCTGCTGGGCGCGGGGGTATTGAAACTCCTGTCGGACCAGCTGCAGGTGCTGTTGCCTGCCCTGCTGGGCGATGGCGGCAGTTATGAAAGCATCGTCTTCGGCCTGATCCTGATCCTGTTGCTGAAATACGCACGCGGCGGCCTGTGGCCCTGGGTACGCGGGCTGTGGCTGCGCGCCTTCCCGGCCGCGCCGGCACCGCTGCGCATGGCCAGCGCCGCGCCGATGGACAAGCGCAACGGCCCGGCGCGGGGTGCACCGCTGCTGGAAGTGGCCCAGATCAACAAGCGCTTCGGCGGACTGGTGGCAGTCAATGACGTGTCCTTCAAGGTCAAGGCCGGTGAAATCATCGGCCTGATCGGCCCCAATGGCGCGGGCAAGTCCACCACCTTCAATCTGGTCACGGGCCTCCTGCATGCCAGCGGCGGACGCGTCAGCTTCAACGGCCGCGACATCGCAGGCCTGCCGGCGCGCGCCATCGCACGGCTGGGCATTGCCCGCACCTTCCAGCACGTGCGCCTGCTGCCGGGCATGACGGTGCTGGAGAACGTGGCCCTGGGTGCGCACATGCGCAGCCGGCAAAGCTTCCTCAGCAATACGGTCAATGCCATGCTGCATCTGGAACGCGCCGAAGAGAATGCGCTGCTCGATGAAGCCGCACGCGCCCTGCATCGCGTCGGCCTGCAGCACCTGATGCATGAGCAGGCCGGCAACCTGGCACTGGGCCAGCAGCGCATCCTGGAGATTGCCCGCGCCCTGTGCTGCGATCCGCTGCTGCTGTTGCTCGATGAACCGGCTGCGGGCCTGCGCCATCTGGAGAAGCAGGCGCTCTCCAAGGTGCTGCAGGAACTGCGCGCCGATGGCATGAGCATCCTGCTGGTGGAACATGACATGGAATTCGTGATGGAACTGACCGACCACATCGTGGTGATGGAATTCGGCACCAAGATCGCCGAAGGCACACCGCAAGAAATCCAGCGGCATCCCGCCGTGATCGAAGCCTACCTGGGTGGAATCGAATGAGTGAACTGGTCCTCGACGTCGCGCAACTGCGCGCAAGCTATGGCAAGGTGCAGGCGCTGCACGACATCCACCTGAAGCTGGAACGCGGCAGCATCGCCACCGTGATCGGCCCCAATGGCGCGGGCAAGTCCACGCTGCTCAACGCCATCATGGGTGTGCTGCCCGCGCAGGGCACGGTGCGTTATCAAGGCAAGCCGGTGGAACGCTGGAGCCTGGAACAACGCGTGATGGCGGGCATCGCCCTGGTGCCGGAGCGGCGCGAACTGTTCTCCACCATGAGCGTGGAAGACAACCTGCTGCTGGGGGGATTTCGCCGTCTGCGCTTGCGGCAGGCGCAGCCGCTGGATCAGTTGGCCACTGTCTTCGAGCTGTTCCCGCGATTGAAGGAACGCCGCGCCCAGCAGGCCGGTACGCTCTCGGGCGGCGAGCGCCAGATGCTGGCCATCGGCCGCGCCATGATGGCCAAGCCGGAACTGCTGATGCTGGATGAACCCAGCCTGGGTCTGGCACCGCGCATCGTCAAGGAAATCCTGCATATCGTTTCCGAACTGCGCACGGCCGGCATCTCGGTGCTGCTGGTGGAGCAGAATGCGCGCGCGGCCTTGCAGACGGCCGACTATGGCTATGTGCTGGAACTGGGCAAGGTCACCATGCAGGGCGAGTCCGCCAAACTGGCGGGCGATCCGCAGGTGATCCAGGCCTACCTGGGATTTGGCAAGAAGGCGGAAGCCGAGGTGGTGGCGGCTTCCTGAGGCTTGACGTTTTCTGCACCATGGCATGACAAAAACACATAACGAGGAGACCAACATGAAAAAGCTTTTCCTGCTGCTGGCCGCGCTGACGCTGGCCTTCCAGGCCCATGCGGCCAGCGACGCCGACAACACCACGCTGGTCCCGCCGCAACCCAAGCTGGCGTTTTTGGCACGCTTCTCGGTGGACCTGGTAGCGCCGATCTGGGAGCTGGGGAAGACCTCCGACCTCGGCCGCCGCCGCATCATCCCCATCACCGGCGGCAGTTTCAAGGGACCGCTCATCAATGGCGAGATCCTCAACAACGGTGCCGACTGGCAGACCGTGACCGCCGATGGCCTGGCCATCATCGATACCCGCTACCTGCTCAAGCTCGATGACGGCGAGCTGGTCTACCTGCAAACCCGTGGCGTGCGCTACGGCCCGCCGGAAGTGATGGCCGAGGTCGCCAAAGGCAAGCCGGTCGATCCTGCGCGCTATACCTTCCGCCTGTTCATGAACTTCGAGACCGCCTCCAAGAAGTACGACTGGCTCAACCGCGCCATGGGTGTGGGCTACGCCATGCGCCTGGGCAATGCGGTGGTGTATGACGCCTACCTGCTCAACTGAGATGGACGGAGCCGATGACGATGCACTACACGCCCCCGCTGCGCGACTTCGCCTTTGTCCTGGATGAAGTGCTGCAGGCCCCGCAGGTCTTGCGCGCCATGCCTGCGCACGCCGAGATCGATGGCGAACTGATGATGCAGGTGCTGGAAGAAGCCGGACGCTTCGCCGCTGACGTGGTCGCGCCCTTGAACGGTATCGGCGATCGCGAGGGTTGCCGTCTCGAAAATGGAACGGTCACCACGCCCCCCGGATTCGAGCGCGCCTATGCGCAATTCTGCGCGGGCGGCTGGCCGGCGCTGGCCTGTGCGCCCGAGCATGGCGGCCAGGGCTTGCCGCATGTGCTGGACTGCGCGCTCTATGAAATGCTCAGCGCAGCCAATCATGGCTGGACCATGTATCCCGGCTTGCTGCATGGGGCCTATGCCTGCCTGGCGGCGCACGGCTCGCCCGAGCTGCAGGCACGCTATCTGGAGAAGATCGCCAGCGGCCAATGGCTGGCCACCATGTGCCTGACGGAAGCGCAGGCCGGCAGCGACCTGGGGCAATTGCGCACACGCGCCGTGCCGCAGGAGGATGGCAGCTATCGCCTCACCGGCGACAAGATTTTCATCTCAGGGGGCGAACACGACCTGACGCCCAACATCATTCACCTGGTACTGGCCCGACTGCCGGATGCACTGCCGGGCAGCAAGGGGCTGTCGTTGTTCCTGGCGCCGCGCGTGCTGGACGATGGCAGCCGCAATGGCGTGCACTGCACCGGCATCGAACACAAGATGGGCATTCATGGCAGTGCCACGTGCAGCCTGCATTTCGAGCAGGCGCAGGCGTGGCTGGTAGGTGAAGCGGGACGCGGCCTGGCGGCGATGTTCGTGATGATGAATGCGGCGCGCCTGCATGTAGGCGCGCAGGGGCTGGGGCTGGCTGAAGCGGCCTGGCAGCGCGCCAGCGCCTATGCGCGTGAACGCCGCCAGTCGCGCGCACCGGGCTCATCCGGCAACGACCTGATCGTGCGCCACCCTGCCGTGCAGAAACTGCTGATGGAACAGCGCTGCCGCATCGAAGGGGCGCGCCTGCTGACTTGCTGGGCCGGGCTCTTGCTGGACCTGGCCGAGCATGATCCGGATGCGGCCCAGCGCTGGCGCCATCATGAACGGCTGGAATTCATCACACCGGTCATCAAGGCCTTCCTCACCGACCAGGGATTCCAGTGTGCCAGCCGTGCGCTGCAGGTCTTCGGCGGACACGGCTATGTGGTCGAGACGGGGATCGAACAATTCATGCGCGATGCCCGCATCACCATGATCTATGAGGGGACCAACGAGATCCAGGCGATCGATTTCCTGATGCGCAAGGTGCTGGGCGATGAGGGGAATCGGCTGAATGATTTCCTCGCGCTGGTGCGCGCGGACATCGAGGAGGGAAGTCTGTTTGGCGATCAGGCCCGATTGCTGGCCAACGCTGTGGATAAATTAAGTGAATTGGCCACGCGTATCGCCACGGCGGCGCTGCAATCGCCCTCCCTGCCCTACTTTGTTGCCGATGAAATGCTGCGCCTGGCCGGCCATGTGGCACTGGGCTGGATGTGGCTGCGCGCCGGCCGCCGGGCGCTCCCGGCCATGGCCTCGGACCCGGCCTGGTACGGCGGCAAGCGGGATGCCGCGTGCTATCATTTCGCCTTTGTATTTGCGGAAGTCCACCACTTGTCCAGCGTGATCGAAGGCTGCCTGGCAACCGGGCTGCCGCCCCTTCCTACCGACCTGGACCACCATGCTGCCCAAGAAGCCGGCTGATTTCGATTCCGACGACGATGCAGCGCCGAGCGCGGCGCTGGACCAGCAACTGCTGCTGAGCCTGGTCGGCTACAACTGCCGCCGCGCTTACATCACCATCATGCCGTTATTCGAAAAACGGATGGCGAAGTTCGAATTGCGGCCAGTCGACTTCACGGTGCTCAGTCTGCTCAAGGCCAATCCCAATATCAACCAGAAGCGCCTGTCCAAGGCCATCAACGTCTCCCCGCCCAACCTGGCGACCTTGCTGGACAAGCTGGAACAGCGCGGCCTGGTGGTGCGCCAGCGCAATCCGCAGGATCGCCGTTCACAGGTACTGGCGCTCACGCCAGCGGGCATGCGCATGTGCACCAAGGCTGAACAGACCGCCATCGAGCTGGAGCTCAAGGCCACCGAGATGCTTTCGGACGGCGAACGCGCTCAGCTCATCGGCTTGCTGCAGAAGATGTTCCTGCCGCAGTAAGCGGCCTTTCATTCCATTCTCAACGCAGGAAGACCAGCTCGGCGTAGCTGGGGTTGGCGTGCGCGCGCTGGTATTGCTTGAGGTCTTCGATGACCTGGGCACGCGTCAGGCCCGGCTGTTGTTGCTGCTCGGCCGCGGCGGTGCGCGTTTGTTGCGCCGGAATGCTGATGGTCGAGGTCGGCTCGGCCTTGCCCGGTTCGCCGGCATAGGCTGCCTGCGCTGAGATGGCGGCTACGGCCAGCGTGGCGGCCAGGACGACTTGGCGTGTGAAGATCTTGTTCATGTTCTGCTCCCTGGAATGCAAGCGGATGCTGCACGGTGCGTATCGCTTATGAGTGCTTCATTCCCATGCGGGAAGTTTATTGTTTCTTATCTGCGGGAAAAACCGGGGATCCCGCAATGCTCTTTTGCGCGCGCTGAAAGAATGCCTGCAAGCATCTTGTCGATTTGTCAGCACTGGTATGACCAAATGATGAGTTGCACGGCTTTTACCCGCCTCCATCGGGTTTTCTCACTGGCCGGCTGACGCGACAATCAACAAATCTTATAAATAATTTTCAGGGGAGAGACATGAAAATCGGCACCCGTCTTGGCGGCTCCTTCCTGCTGGTCACGCTGCTGGCTTGCGTACTCATTACGGCGTCCCTGCTCACGCTGACCCGGATCGGCCAGCACTGGGGTGATTTTTCCGGCACGGTGCTGAGCAAGCAGGATTACGCCACCCAGGGCTACATCAAGCTGGGCGACGGCGTACAGAATTTCAAGAATTACGTGACGCGCGGCAAGGACTATGACAAGCACTTCCTGGCCGACATGGATGCCATCGCCCGCCTCATGGCCCAATATCGCAAGCTGGGCGTGGACAACCCCAAGGAAGAAGAGCTGCTGCAGAAGATCAGCACGGGTGAACGCAATTATCGTGACGCCGTAGCCAAGGCGCAGGCGATGAAGGCCGCCGGGGCAGCGGTCAACGAGATCGATGCGTCCATCAGCGGCGCCGACAAGGTCCTGGCGGCGGGCTTTGCGGGACTGCTGGCGATTGCGCGCGAGAATGCCAATGGCACCGGCCAGGAAATCTCCAGCGCCATCCGCAACGGCGAAGCCGTCGAACTGGGCGTAGGCGCGGTGGTGGTGCTGCTGGCCGCGCTGCTGGCGACCTTGGCTACGCGCTCTATCACGCGCCCCATTGCCGAGGCGGTGACCATTGCAAAAACGGTGGCGGCAGGCGACCTGGGCAGCCGTATCGAGGTCAGGCGCAAGGATGAGACCGGTGAACTGCTGCAGGCCTTGAAGGAAATGAACAGCAGCCTGCAGCGCGTGGTCGGCGGCGTGCGCACCGGCAGCGATACCATCGTGACGGCCTCGACCCAGATCGCCGGCGGCAACCTCGACTTGTCGGCGCGCACGGAACAACAGGCCAGTTCGCTGGAAGAGACGGCGGCGGCGATGGAACAGATCACCTCCACCGTGCGCCGCAATGCCGATCATGCGCGCCAGGCCAATGCCATGGCGGGCTCGGTGTCGGAGGTGGCCTCGCGCAGCGGGCTGGTGGTGACGGATGTGGTGAGCACCATGGAGGAGATCCAGGCCTCGGCGCGCGAGATTGCGGACATCATCAGCGTGATCGATGGCATCGCCTTCCAGACCAATATCCTTGCGCTCAATGCGGCAGTGGAAGCCGCGCGCGCCGGTGAACAAGGGCGCGGCTTTGCGGTGGTGGCCTCGGAAGTGCGCAGCCTGGCCCAGCGGGCGGCGACGGCAGCCAAGGAAATCAAGACCCTCATCGGAACATCCGTGGAGAAAGTGGAAGCCGGCAGCCAGCTGGTCAGGAACGCAGGTGCGACCATCGAGGAACTGGTGGTGAGCGTGCGCAGCGTGACGCAGATCATGAGCGATATCTCGGCCGCCAGCGGCGAACAGGAAGCCGGCATCGAACAGGTCAACCAGGCCATTGCGCAGATGGATACAGTGACGCAGCAGAATGCGGCGCTGGTGGAAGAAGCGGCCGCAGCCACCGAAGCGCTCAAGGAACAGGCGCGCAGGCTGGCGGAGTCGGTCAGCGTGTTTCGCCTGGGGGTGGGGAGGATGGCTTGAAGGGAGAAAGATGCACCGTGCAACTATCGTTGGTGACCTGGCGCAGGTTCGCTTTCAAGCGCATCAAGGCCATCGATCCGACCTCCGCGCCGGTCAATCCACGATGCTGTGCCACATCGCACCCAGCTCCTCATACTTCTTCATGAGGTGTCGCTGGGCGGCATCATAGATGCGCTGTGCTTCGTCGGCTTCGCGCCTGACCTCCGCTACGGTTCTGTTTTTCAAGTCCACGGCGCGTTTGCGCGCCGCCTCGGCTGCACTCTGAAGCCGTCTTCTGGCGGCATCGGCTTGCGCCTGGATCTCCCGCTGGGCGGCCAATGCCTTTGCCTCGACCTCGCGCTTGGCACGTGCTGCAGCATCCTCGACGGCGTGATAGCCGTTGACGATACGCACCCGCGCACGGTCATACGTCAACACGGTGTAGTCCCTGATGTCACGCGCATCTTCAGCCATCTCTGCCGTACGGTCGCCCACCTTGCGCTCGACCAGCTCGCTGATCTTGCGTACTGCGGAATCGCCTTCGCCCTGAAGAAACACATGCCGAAAACGCGCATAACCGCCGGTCAGGAAAATCGGTTCGTGCTTGCCCGCTACCCGAAACCCTGCGCGAGAATCATGGACGTAATCTTCAAACAGCGTGACGCACGCCGAGGGTGGCATGGGATCCGTGCACATGATGTCGTAGAACTTCTTTTCCTGCGCCGTGAGCCGCTCCTGGGAGGGTCCGATCAGGAAACCGGTCAGCGGTGACAGACGGCGCACATACTTCTGGGCCATCTGCCCCATGCGCTGATCCAGGTTCAGATTGGAACGTGTACGCCAGTCGCGAATCATCTTGCCCAACTCCACTTCCGCTTCCAGCAGGTCCTTCTTGTCCGACGTTCCGGCCTCCTGATAGAAGCGTTTGCCAAGCATGAGGCCGCCCTTTCCTTCCTGCAGGGAGCCACGCCAGCGCAGATACTGGCGAGTGTGCGCTTCGGTATATTCGCGGATGCTACCTGCCTTGATCCCGTTGGTGGCGAGCCAATCGTTGTAGCTCTTGATCAGTCGCGGGTCAGTGGCGTAGCTCGCAGAGATGGCCGGCTTCGCCTCGATCTCGCGTGTGGTCAACAAGGGAACCCCCGCCTTGAGGGCGGTAAAGTGCATGTCGATCAACGGGATCTGGGACAAATGAGGCGACTGGCCCCAAGAGGGCATGGATTTCCCCTGCTCGCCGGGGAAATAGCCGCCGCCCACATCCGAGTGCATTCCGGGATAGCCGACATTGGTCCAGCCGGTGGAGGACTCCAGCGGGAAACTCGCTCTCTGTTCATGCAATGCAACGAAGTGGGCACATTGTTCTACCGCCGGGGGCACGCTTTGCGTCTTGTCAGCCCACGCCATATGACCAAATGTGACCGGCGTCACGTCGCCAATACCAACGGCAGCCACGGTGTCAAAAATTCCCAGGAATCCGATGCGCACAGGGATGCCTGCCAATTCAAATGCCCCGCCCGACGGGGTAAACAATTCATGCAGCCAATGGCAGCACGCACGCGCCTCGGCAGCGCCGCGAGAAAATCCGAACACTGATACGTTGACCTGTACCACCTTGCGCTGGCTGCTCTTGAGCGAAGTGGCCAGCTTTTCCATGAACTGCTTGTACATCTCAAGACGGCGCACTTTCTCAGGGGCAGTACTGAGATAGCCGGGCACAGTCCATTGACCAACCTGCCAGTCCGGGGGCAAGGCATTGGCATTACCGTTAAGCAGCATTTCCATGCTCATCAGGTTGACCAGATTGCGCTGTTCATTCCCTGAAAACAACGTGGTACCTGTCGCATATCCATATACTGCGTTGAGCAGTGAGGTGATGCCCCAGTTGATGCGGTCCGCGCCCATGAAACCGAAGCCGCTACCGCCGATGTCGGTCCCAAGCTTGAAAGTGTCGCCGATCTCGGCAAAGGGCGTGCCCACTCCCTGCATGTACACGCGAAAGAAGCCGTTTTCCGGATCGTCGAGATACGCATCGTAGAGCCGCGCAACGTTGCTGTGCTTGTTACGCTGTCGCTGGTTTTTGGTTTGCCCGTCCTCTACCCACTTGTCGTTGTTGCCGGTGCCATCAAAGAAGAGGCCGACAAAGACCTGGCCCTTGCATTCCGTTTCACCGCGTGCGCGCAGGCAACGCATGGCCTTGGCGCGCTGCAGGGCCTCCTTGGCCGAGAACTTGCGATGTCCGTTGATGGGTACCGGACGCCCTGTATAGAGCATGCTCACTGATATCTCCTGATTTACCTGGCTGCCGGTTTGAGCTCGGCCTGCCTGCCCTTGAGCGGGTAGTCCGGATGCCAGAGCGCGTATTTGGTCACGAAGATCCTGACCTCGCCATCGCGCAGGAAATGGACCGATACATGTCCTGCCTGATCGGGCGTGTACTGCGGAATGGGGACTTCCTTGGCAATGTCGTATTTTTCGCCAGAGTTGCGGTAGACCTCGGCATGGACTTGTGCGCTCAATCCCGGCTGCCACTTCTCGGGCACGGAAACACAGCAGATCATTCCGCCGCCTCCGCTTCCGGCATCGAGAAACCCGCCCCCTGTCTTGCTGCCCCCCTTGATCTGTACATCGAAGTTGGCAATGCCTTCCAGCATGTGGTTGTAGCCCACCAGATTGAGCGTCATCGTGGCGGCAGGCGCATCGGCCCTGCTGCATCCAAAAACCATGCCCAGGCTCAAGAGCGCCATGACGCTCAACAAGCATCGGATCTTCAACATTGACCGCCTTATCATCTTTTCCGTTACCTTTCGACGGCAGAGTACGAGTCCGTACTCTGCCAACCCAGTGCAACACCTCCTGAAATTTGCGCCATTCTGCGCACGCGAGACAATCTGGCTAGCGAGCGTTGGACGCCTCCCACAAGGGCTGCCCGCTATCGTACACACGTTGTGGAAGGCCGATGAGGGCATCGCTGAATGCATCCGGGGAAACCGGCGGATGCGCCATCACCTGCTTGAACTCCGGCTGTTCGACGCCCTTGCCCGAGGTGTACAAGGCCAGCAGTACGTAGGCGGTCTGGCGATCGATATCCTTGAGTCCCGCAGAAACCGCGCGCTTCTGGTATTGCGCGACGAAGCGTTCCAGCTTTTTCGGTTCGACCAGTGCCGTTTCATCGGGAATGACGAACTTGAGATGCGCCACCAGGGCCTTCAGATCTTCATTGGTCTGCGCCTGCGTGCTGGTGCCAGGCATAGCCAGCAGCAAGGCCACTCCCAACAGCAGCACCCACTGCGGCAAAGCAATCCGTTTCTGCCAATGCTCATGCGACATGCACGTTCTCCCAAAGAGGTGGCCCTGCTTCCCAGACTTCCTCAGGCATGGCCTGCAAGGCATCGAAGTAGCCTGCCAGGGAATCCGGCGGATCCTGCATCAAGGCCTTCACGGCCGGATGCTCAACGCCGGCACCGCTGGTGTAGAGCGCCAGCAACACGTACTGCGTCTGCCGGTCAATATCATCCACGCCCGCTTCACGCGCACGCTGCTGATAAGTGGCGACGAATTCCACCAGCGTGCGCGTGGGCAATGCATTGGTCTCATCAGGGATCACGAAGCGCAAATGCGTGAGCAGGGCATCGAGATCCCCGGCATCCACCAGCAGGCCGAACTGGCGGTCATCGAGCCTCACCAGCGCTGCATCCAAGGGCAAAGCCTGGCTGGGAGGCCGGACCTGCTCGCTTTGGTAGAGCGTCCGTGCTTCGCCAAAGCGATCCACGAAAGCCAGGCTGAGCATGCCCCCGGTGAAGAGCGCCAGTTGATCCTGGCTCAACGCCTGGATCCAGATCGGCAGGATGCGCGTGTCATACCAGCGCATCATCAGGGCCTGCCCATCGCTGAGGCCCACGTGGTGGAAGTTGCGCAGATGCGCTGCAAAGTCGTGCAGGCCGAGCGTACTTTCATACCAGCTCAGGCAGGGGGCGGCAAAACCGAGCGGAGACACCCAGCGCACCAGCATGCGTGCGCGCTGCTCATCCAGCCCCGAAAGCGGAAGCAGCAGGGGCGCGATTTCAGGCAGGGCTTCTTCGCGCTTTCCCTCGAACAGCGAGGCATAAGGGATGTGCATGGACTGCAGCTTGAGATGGCTCGCCTCGGCCTGCGCCGTGTCGAGCAGAAGGAAGGCATGGTGGCCGTGTTCACGACATGCCTGCGCCCAATGCACCAGCGCCAACGGATCATCAGGTATATCACTCATGGCATCAGTCCCGGTGATCTAGTTCGGGACAACAAGCGCATTGCCCTGCAGCCGCCGCACCGCTGCGGCATTCATGTCGTCGCTCTTCCTGGTCTCTTCTTCCTTCTTCGCATCGGTTTTGCCGAAGGTATCGATGGCGCGCGTCTGGAAATACAAGGTGGCAGAGAGAACATGGTCGTGCCAGCTGGTGAGCATGGTGTCATGGACCAGCAGATCGAACAGGGCCATCACTTTGTCCGGCAGCGGGCTCTTGCCATTGGAGGCATTGATCCAGGCATCGGCCAGCGTGAGCTCCCCGGGCGACATCAACGGACGTGCCGGCTTGTAGGTCGGTTTCTGGCCCGATGGGTCCATGAACACGGCCGGATGCTCGTCAACGTACTTCTGCCATATCATCTTGCGCTGGGGTTCGTCGTCCTGCTGCTTCTGATAGCGGGCCCGCTGCGCGATGACCTCCTGCGCTTCCTTGTCCAGACGCTCCCAGACGCTGACAAAGGGGCGATGCACTTCCAGGACGGTGTTTGGCATGTTGCGGGTTTCATCATCCTGCGCCGCGAACAACTCGGCCATCGCCCGGCCATAGCCTTCGCGGTCGGTCGAGGCCGTGCGGCGCGCCTCTGCGAACGCCTTCTCCGCACGCTCACGCCGCTGGCGCCGTTGATCCTGGGCGGCGCGCACGGCGTCTGCATGGGTGGTCACGGATTCGCGGAATTCCTTGGACTGGTAGCGTACCGCCAGCCAGGAGATGAAGACGCTCATGTGCTTGAGAAAATCCAGGCCTGGCGCGCGCGGGACGACGGCGCGATAGGCGTTGACCAGTTCCATCATGCGGTAGCTGGATTGCTCGTCGACGATGGGGGCCGCCAGGGAGAATTTTTGAAATGTCTCAGTCTTGTAAATTGCAAGATCCTCCATGCGGTCCATCATGACGCCCGAAATCAGAGCCTCATGGAGCATGTCCCGGAGAGGAACTCGTTGCAATTCCCCACGGAAGTTGAGCGTTCCATCCGGGGAACCACCTGTGACGTCCTCGCTGGTACCCGGATAAAGATATTGTTCTCCGCGAGTTTTTTCCAAGCTGTCGAGGCGTTGATAGAAACGTAGTTCATGAGCCGCCGCGAAATGTACGCAACGCTGTACAGCCGGCGGTATTGCCAAAGCACGATCGCCGTAGTTTTGCTTGATCACACCGACCAGAGGCAGAAAACCGATGAGTTTGTTTTCCTCCATGATCGAAGCGACACTATCCAGCAACCCGACGAACTTGATTTCGATCAGGCTACCGTCGATGGCCAAGTCCTGCTCATTGGCGCGCTTGTAGATGCGAGCGAGTTCATTGACGAATGCTCGCGCGATGACACATCCCCGGTCGGCACCAAACACACTGACCTGCATACGTTGAATCTTGGGGATCTTGCCCTTGGCATCCGCGTAGGCAGCCTTGAACTGGTCCAAGGCCGCACTGAGCCTCACGTCAACGCCGGTTCCGAAGAGACTGGCACTGGCGGCACTATCGCGGACCATGGGAATGGAATCGGCCACCACATCGGCCATCAATACCTTGGCAGCAGACCAACTTGCTTTCAAGGGATTTTTCTTGAGGTCATACAGGAAACCTCGCAATGAAGCCTTGCCACGCATGACCCAACGGTCACCGCTGGCCATGGTCAGCATGCGCCGCGCATTACCGGGCAAGGCCTTGGTTTCCTTGATCACGTCCTTGTAAGCCTTGACCACTGGGCGGAAAGACATCTCAGTCAACGAGTTCTTCAATACCTTGCCGCCCAGCTTCATCGGATCCGCAACACCAGCTACTGTCTTTACGGACTTTGCCACACGATCGTAGCCTGCAATCTTGCTCGCCGCAGACAGGGCGGCGCCACCGGCGTTCTTCGCAATCTTGGTAGCGGCGCGGACGAGATCACGATTAGCTGCATCCTTGTTCAGAGGCGTCCCTAATCCTGAGTAATAGAAGCTATACCAGAACTGATTGTCTGGCCGACGAACATCTTCGTTATCTCTGTGCGCTTCCCACAGACGGCAGATATTTGAATAACGGGATGTCTGTGGATCATCCATATCTCGATTTCTGCCGAAGCCGTCAAAAAAGAATCCGACGTGTATATCAGCTTGGCAGGCAAGTTTCTCTGCCTCTTTCTGCTTGGCCCTCGCACCTGCCATTTTTATAGCAAGGTCCGGCGGGGAACGGTCTTCCAGACTTGGTTTCGAAGCATCTCTTTCTCCGGTAGTGCGAGTCATGGGTGCTGCTCCTTGCCACTGACAGAAAAAGTCTTAATTTGATTTACAACGGCCTCTGGAAGCCTCTTCATCTCTCTACCGAAATCACCCGGTTTTCCCTTTGTGTCTTTTAGAATCTCCTGCACCTGCGGAAATCGGTCAAAGTCGGGGTTAACCAATAAATAGAACTTAACAAACTGCACCAAATCCTCGGAGTCCGTAAGACGATATTTTTTCCATGCTTCACTGGCAATCCGTGCCGTCCGCCTGAATAATTCGGCTTCATTCAGTTTTCCGGCCGGATCAACTTTTTCCCCATACTGTTGCAGAAGCGTTCGATGAACGGTTCGGTAACTGATCCGAGATACTCCCAAATCACTCCTGAATTCAGGCTCGACATGCGCATCCGGGTAAAAATGTAATCCTAATATTCTGGTGCCTGCGTTTCCTTCCAACTTAGTCGGAGGAAGATGGATATTTTCTTTAAAACTAATATATTGAATTGGCTTGTAAAGATCCTTGGAGGCGACATCTGCGTCATACATCTTCCACTCAACGCTAAATTCCGTGCCTTGCAATTGATAGCAACAGCTAAGTCTGCCCGCACCAGAGCCCGGCATCAAATCTCCGCCGCCGCTGGCCTGATTTCCATACTTGTCGGTAATAACAAATCTGGATAGGTTATAGGACGTGTAATTGAAGGCCTCAAGACTCAAGCCGCTATAGGTGGGTTCGGAGGAAAGGCCATCACACCCTACCAACGCCACCACCATCGCAACCGCACTGAACAGGGCGCTGCCAATTTTTTTCATCCCATCTCCTGTTATCTCAATTTCGTGCTCACGCCTTTTCAGCGGAAACCTTCATGATCAATCCGGCCTGCAATTTCCGCTAGGGGATCTGGCGTATCTCGGCAATAGCCGAGGCAGGCAATTGTTTCATCTCCGTCGCAAAAGCGCCTGGCTTTCCCTGTGTTTCTTGCAAGATCTTCTTCACCTGCGGATGTTCATCAAAATTCTTGTTTACCAACAGATTGAAATACACATACTGCTCCAGGTCCGCATCATCTATCAGGCGATACTTGACCCAGCCCTGTCCTGCGATACGGGCCGTGCGCCTGAAAACTTCAAAGAGGTTCAGGCGACCATCGGGATTCATCTGATTGCCGTACTTCGTCACCAAGCGTTGATCAATTGCGCCAAAGTTGAATCGAGATCCGCCGAGGTCATTCCTGAATTCAGGCTCGATATGACCGTCCGGATAGAAATGCAAACCCAGAATCCTGGCACCTGACCCTCCTCTGATATTGGTCGGAGAAATATGTACCTTTGCAGTCGACTTGATCATCTTGATCGGCGCATAAATATCACGTGAAGCGATATCAGCGTCATACGCATCCCATTCCACTTCGAACTCCGTCCCCTTTAATTCATGGCAGCAGGACAAGCTCCCTTCTCCCGAACCAGGTGGCAAATCTCCACCACCTGAACCTTTGTTTCCATATTTATCCTTGATCACAAAGCGGTCCAGGTTATAGGGCGTGTAATTGAACGCCTCAAGACTCAAGCCACTATAGGTCGGCTCGGAAGAGAATCGATCACATCCCGCCAGCCCTACCAGCAGCGCACCAACAGCAATTTTGATTACTACTACGTTCATGCAGCCGCATCCTGTCTGCCAACAAGCTCTTCCTTCTCCCACAGGGGAAGATCACCCGCATAGATCTCATCGGGAAGCGCCTGAATCGCCGCAGCGAAGGCCTTGAACCCGGCAGGCGGAGCTTGCAGCAAGGAGGCGAAGGCAGGGTGCAGCCAGGCAGCACCCGAGGTGTACAAGGCCGGCAAGAGACACTGAAGCTGATGATCGGTATCGTCTATCCCCGCAGCACAGAGCTGGTCGACATGCGCCTGCAAGAAGGCAGCCAACCGTCCACGCGCCACACGCGCGAGCTCCGGGGCAATCAGCAACTGCAGACGATTGATCAGGATATCGACCTGGGAGGCATGCATCAGCTGCGAAAATTGGCGGTCATCGAGTTGTACCAATGATCTGCCCAATGGAGGTTCGGACAGGGGCACAATACGCTCCGCCTGGCGGTCCTGGAAAAATGTCTGCACACGCGCCGTTCGGTCCAGGCAGGACAGGCTGAGCAGCGGTGCGCAGAACTGCGCATGTTGCTGCGGCGTCAGGCAGCCAAGCCATTGCGGAAGAATGCGGGTATCGTACCAACGCAACAGCATGGTTTGTCCCTCACTCAGATCCACCGTGTGGAACAGCCGCAGATGGGCTGCCAGCGCATCAAGCGGCAAGGGTGATGCCATCCAGGACAGGCAAGGATGCTCAAGCCCCATCGACCAGAGCCATTCACACAGACGCTGCAAGCTGCTGCCCTGCGCGCTCTCCAGATCGATCAGCAAGGGAGCGATCTCGGGAAGGACGGCTTCCTGTCGTCCTTCGAACAATGAGGCAAACCGCTGGCCCTGCAAGGGCCGCTGTCGGAACGCGCCTTCCACTGGTGCGCTGTCGAGCAGAGCAAAGCGATGAAGCCGAGCCTGCGCAGGCGATCTGCACCAGTCCAGCAGAGGCTGGCCAGGGTTATCGGTCATAACAGTATTCCCGGCGCACCCTGCTTCATCGCAGCCAGAATGCAGTCCTTGCAAACGCTATTGGGCAGGGTCGGCATCGGCACCTGTTGACGCACCGGCCCCTGGAACAGCTTCTGCGCCGCATGAATGGTGAGCTTCCCCGGACACTGCACCGTAATATTGCCGCCCTCGATGGTGATGTTGGCCCCACCCGCCGTGGACAGCGTGATCTTCCTGGCCGCCGCCCAATCTACACTGGCAGTGGCACTCACCACGCTCACCTGATCACGCGCCTGTAGCGCCAGCGTATCGGCTTGTGCCTGCACATCGATATTCTGTTGCGCGGCAATCATCTGCAAACCCGTTCCCCCCTCGCCCGCCGCAACGGCGCCGGCCAGCACGCCCAAGGCCTGCCCGCTGCGCATGCGCAACTGGTTGCCGCTCACGTGCTGGCTGTCGTGGCCGGACATCAGGCTGACCGTCTCGCCATTGGCCAGTTGCAGATGCTGGCCCGCGACCACGCCCAGCCCTTTCTTGGCGGCGATGCCGATCAGGGCCGAGGTGCTCTGAGGGACCTTGCCCTCGCCCGTCTGCGTGTTGGCGGCTGCCACGTCCTCGGCGCTCTTCTCGGCTGCGCCATCGACCATGCCGGATGCCGCCGTGCGCATGGCATCGAGGGGCGCGGCATTGTCGTTGATGAGGCTGGCATTGGCCTGCGCCGGGCCGACATGGCTGGCCAGGGCGACGGTCTTGTGGGTCCCCGCCGCTTCATTGAAGGTCTTGCCCAGCAGCGCGGCCTGCTTCAGCAGGGCCATGCCGCCGGCATTGTCGCCGGCCGGATCGCGGCTGGCCGCCGCGTGTTCGATGCGGTAGCTGGAAAACAGGATGCCGCTGCCCGCACGTATCGCGCCATAGGCATCGGTACGCAGCTCTGCACCGGTGCCACGGAAGCTGCCGCGATAGTTGTCCGCCGCATGGATCAGGTGGCCGAGGTTGAGTTCGGACGCCGCCTGCGAAGTCTTGAGCTGGATGCGGCCCTGGGCGTCGGTATCGTCGAACAGCAACTGGTTGTAGCCGGAGCCACCGAATTCCTTGGAACGGATGCCCCACTGCGCAGCAGCGTTGCGATGGCCGTCGCCATCCTGGCTGCCACCGTGCCAGGTCGGCGCATTGCCGCCCGCCAGGTTGCCCTGGCCGCTGGGCGACAGATCACTGGCACTGGTGAAGACCTTGCCGCGCTCCTGGCCGCTGCCCTGCGCAGCTTGGCCGCCGGGCGTGGGCGGGGCTGAACCTTCACCCTGGCCGTTGTAGAGTGCGCCCAGGATGACCGGGCGGTCGATATCGTCTTCCAGAAACTGCACCAGCACTTCCTGTCCGATACGCGGCAGGAACTGCATGCCATTGCCGCCACCGGCCGAACGCTGCGCCACGCGCACCCAGCAGGTTGCAGCGGCATCATTGTTGCGGCCCTGCCAGTGGAAGCGGATGCGGACGCGGCCCAGGCGGTCGCAATGGATTTCGTCGGCGCCATTGGCCGTGCTTTCACCGTTGGGACCGACCACGATGGCGCTCTGGCTGCCGCGGGCGGTGGCGCCGGCGTGCCGAACCAGACCAGTGCCGTCGGCCAGTACCGGACGCCACACGACATCGGCGCGGATCGCTTCGAAACTATTGGCGTAACCGAGCTTGCGGGCCTGGGCGACCATCGCATCGAGGTCGGCGCGATGGCTGACGTCAATGGAATCAGGATGCAGGCTACCCTGCGCACCAACTTGCCAGGCCTGGCATGCAGTCAGGCATTCTTCCAGCAGCGGTGGCAGCGGGCCGAACAGTTCGGCCAGGCCTTCCAGCGCATCCTTGGGTAAATTATTTACACCTGCACTGAGGACCGACAACACTGCGTATTCCGGCGGCTTGCCAGTCGCAGCGGCCAGGCCCAGCGGACCCTCGGTGAGCGTAAAGCGCGTACCCGGACGCAGCGTGCGCACCGTGCTGTGCCCCTGCCACAGCTTGTTGCGGGCTTCGCTGGCTTCCAGGTGCAGGCGAACGTAGCGGTCCGCTTCGGCCGCGTTGCGATAGGCATAGAGGCCGGGGCTGTCGTAGCTCTCCAGGCGGGGGGCGTCCTCATGGCCGAATGCATGGCGGGTCGGCATGCTGGTGGCAACGGCCTGCTTGCTCTTGTAATCGTAGGAAAGCAGCGTGAAGGACGCCGCCTGCAAGGACCTGCGGGCCGCCAGGGCCTGGATGCTGTCCTGCTCCTCGCGCGCGCCGGCGGCATGAAAACGGATGCCCTGCCCGCCCAGACCGGCGGCACTGCTGGCGTCTTCAGGGAAGGCGGTAGTGCGGGAAGAGTCGGCAAAGATGACCAGGCGGTGTCCGGCGCCAGACTCGGCAGATTCCTCCACGCGCCAGGACAAACCCTCGGCCGCCAGCAGACGGCTCACGAAGTCCAGATCGCTTTCCCGGTATTGCACCGTGTAGCTGCGCGGCGGCAGGTCCTGCAGGAAGGGCATCACTTCATCCGACCACTGCCAGTTCGCATGCGGGGCATAGGCACTGAAGACGTCACCGATGATTTCGGTGATCCCCTTGTCCTGCCACACGCGGCTGTTGCGCGATTGGCTCAGCAGCCAGACCCAGGGTACCAGCCGCAGCCGGTAACGCGCAAAGCCGCCCTCACTGCCGAGCTTGGCAGCCTGGTTGACCAGGCCGGAGAAACTGGCACTGGAACCATCTGAGAGACTCACCTGCAAACTGGCCCGCTGGCCGATCAGGGTAGTGAGCGACAGGCCGGCATCCAGGCTCAGGACGATCACCTCACGTACCCCGACGGCGTGCAGGCCTTCGGAGGCGGCAAAGGCCTCCACCAGCAGATCGCCGGCAGCGATGCCCTCTCCGACGGAGAGGCGATAGAGACGGGTCGCGCTGGTGAATTGCACCAGCTGGTTGAGCAGCTCAGACATCGGTCACCGGTTGTACAGAATAAAGGACAGGTTTCAGATCAGGATTGGCCAGCTGGCATGCGGGGAGGCCTGCACCTGGATTTTCTAATTGTCTGCGGAGGGCACCTTGCAGGCGGGATCGCTGTCCCACCGGCCCGAGCAGATGCGCCAGCGGCAGAATTCACCTTCCACGAAGCCCAGCGCGTGACAGCGCTGCAGCAGCGATGCGGTGCTCTCGCCGTTCCTGCGTTCGACCACGTCGACGTTGCGGGCTTCCTTGGATTTGGCAGCGCTGGCGTGGGCCTGCGCAGATTTCTGGGGAGCGCCATCCGCACCGGCGCCATTGCCACCGTTCGCATTGCCGGCGGCGCTGTTGCTGCGCTTTTTATCGACCTCGCCGGAGCGGGCAACCAAGGCCTTGATCAGATCCACATCGCTGTCGTTGCGGGTTTCTGCCTTGGCGGGCTTCTTCTTTTTTTCATCATGCTGGGCGGATTGCCTGGCGGGCTTCTCCGATGTTGCGGGCTTGGCCTCCAGCGCATTCTTGAGCGCTGCCGGCGGTGGCTTGACGCCCTCCTCCAGTGCCGAAGTGAGCTGGTCCGGGCCGCGCGGGGCCGTTGTTGATGCAGCGTCGGGCGCAGGGGGATTGGTGTCATTGATGACCGCAGCATCGGCGGGAGCCGAAGCCGGCGCCGCAGGGGCAGCGGAAGCCGACTCGGCCACACCAGTCGGCGTGGAGGCAGTGGGCGACGCAGCCGAGGCCAGGGGCGGTACTGGCGCAGCTGACGTGGCCTGAGCGGGCGCGCTCGTACCATCACGATCTTTCATGCGCAGCGCAGCCACTGTGACGCCGGCTGCAACCAGCAACAGCAGCAGCACGATCGCCAGCACGCGGCGCGGCTTGCGTGCGCCCCCGCTACTGCTGCGGGCTTTGCTCTTTCCATCCGAAATCGAATTGAGGATGCGAACTTCATCCGCAGACGAACTGTCGGATGCAGGCATCAAGCTCGGTCTTCTGGATGCAGGTTTCTCTTGGTTCGGAGGCTGCAAGGCCGTACTCCTGGGTTATCCAACTTGAAACAAGTTGTTTGATTTTTATTGATTTGTCGTTTCCTGCCGCCCGACGCGATCACTCGCCAACGAGCCGGCGCAATTTCCAGAAACGTGTCGGCGTCCGCCCTTCTTCACCACCCGGCGCCGGCCAGAATAAAAAGGGGAATGTTCGTGCTGTTCCTTCTCATTGCCGCCTATCTGCTGGTCACCGGCTTCGCGATGTGGCTGCTGCTGTTTCCATCGGGCCGGGTCCTGACGATGCGCTTCCTGCACGCCCGGCTTGCCGGCCTGCGGCACCGGTGGGAACGCTGGAACAGAACAGGCGACGCGGTGATTGCAGGGACCACATCCAATGTCCGGAGTTCCCTGACGGCGAGTGTGAACTACGTGCGCAATAATTACGTAATTGTGTCCACCATCGCGGTCTTGTTGATCGGTCCCGCTATCGTTGCATTTCTGTTAAGCGGCAAATCGATGCTGCAGGGATTTGATGACAGCCAGCGCGTAACCAATTCTCAAATCGCGGAACTTTTAAAAGGTGAGCAACTCGTACCACCGCCGCCCTTGCCGCCGGACATGTTTACGACTGCTGAAGTGGTGCAGGTCCGACCGATGCTGGTCAATGCCAGCCGCAACTGGGAACTGCTCAATCCCGAATACGCCCAACGCCTGCTCCTGGTCTTCAAGATCATGAAGGAAAAGCATGGCTACGAGATGGCGCTCATCGAGGGTTACCGCAGCCCGGAGCGCCAGAACATGCTGGCCGGGATGGGAAGCAACGTCACCAATGCAGCGGCTTTCCAGAGCTATCACCAATACGGCCTGGCCGCCGATTGCGCCTTCGTGCGCAATGGCAAGCTGGTCATCAGCGAGAAGGATCCGTGGGCCATGGAGGGTTACCGCCTCTATGGCGAAGTCGCCGAATCCGTCGGACTGACCTGGGGCGGCCGCTGGAAGATGATGGATTTCGGCCACACCGAATACCGCATGCCGGGCGTGATGAAAAAGTAAGGTTTTACGGCGCGGAGCTGATCGACGCTCCGGCGAAAGACAGACTGTAAAAAATACAAGGGGATCCACCATGAGCAAGCCGATCATCGTCCTCGGAGACAAGACCTCGCATGGCGGCAGCGTCATCGAGGGTTCCGGCCAGACCCTGGTCGGCAACAAGCTGGTGGCGCGCATCGGCGACAAGGTCAGTTGCCCGCGTCACGGTACCACCACCATCGTCAGCGGCGATCCCACGCTGCTGGTGGATGGCGCACCGGTGGCGCGCGATGGCGACAAGACCGCGTGCGGCGCGGTGCTGGTCGCCAGCCAGGCCACCACGACGCTCTGAACCGGGCGATCCAACACGACAGGGGCAGGGTTCACAACAACAATAAAAATCCGGAAAGCGAACGCTGATGAGCACATGGATAAAGCGGGGTCTGTTGACCGTCGCAGTTTTCTTGGTGACCTGGGTGATGTTCATCACCTATTGGTCCGGCGCCAATCACATGCCCGATGGCGGCGATGTCATCCTCTACCTGCTGGTGCTGCCGGCAGCCTTCCTGCTGCTGCTCTGGGGCGTTGCCAAGGCCAGGACCACGCTGGCGGCCGCGGCCGCGGCCAAGGCTGCTGCTGCCGCCGCCGTGCCTGCGCCGACTGCGGCCAGCAGCGCACCCGGCCACCCTCCCGAACGCAAGTGGACCCTGGCCATCGTGGCCACTGCGCTGCGCTGCCCTTTCGGGGAGGACGCCGCCAGTCTGCTCGAACAGATCAGGTCGCAATCCGTGCGCCTGCCCTTGGATGCAGAATTGGTGAACGATCAGGAACTGCCCATCCTCGCCGGCCGCATCGCCGACATCGCAGGTGAAGAAGCGCGCGAAATCTACCAAGCCTGGCATCAGCAGCACTACCCCGGGCAAGACCTGGCAGCACTGGGCGCTGCCCACTGGCGCAGCCTGGCCCTGGCCGCCGACATCGCCCGTGAACTGGGCGAGCGGCTGCAGTGGCATCCCCTGCTGGAGGAATATGTCGAAGCCCCGCGCCACCACCAGGAGGCAGTGGGCTTGCCGCACCTGCATTTGCTGGTGCTGCTGCCGGCCACCTGGGGCAGCGAGCATCGCCTTCAGGCCGCCCGCTGGCTGGGTGAACAAGTCTGCCAGCAAGGCTGGCCGCCGGAAAAGCTCAACGTGCTGCCGGCCGCCGCCGGCGAAAATGCCCATCCCCTGCTGCACCTGGACCGCCTGATCGCCACCAGCCGTGATGCGCGCACACAGCAACCCTCCCCTTTCCTGGCCTCCTCCTACCTGGCCATGGTCGTTGCAGCCCAGTCCAACCTGGATGCAGAAATCGTGCAGGCCTGGCAGCAGGACAGGCAACTGCTGCAAGGCCCGCAGAGCATCGGAAAATCACCGGCCGAAGGCGCAGCCGGCCTGATCCTGGCCGATACCACCCAAGCGCTGGCCATGGGCACCGCCGACCCCGTATTGCTGCACCGGCCCAGCTTGGGACAGCATGAGCAGCCTGTGGACCAGGCACGCCGGGTCAATGGCGAACTGCTGAGCCAGCTGGCGCAAGGCGCCCTGCGCGACGCCGCGCTTGCCCCGGATGCGCTGGCCCTGCTGGTCAGTGACGGCGACTACCGGGCCAGCCGCACCGATGAAATCATGAAGCTGGGCTATGCCGTCCTGCCCGAGCTGGACCTGGGCAGCCAATGCGTAAAGCTCGGCGCCACCTGCGGGTCGGCCGGCCTGGCTACCGCCCTGTCAGCCCTGGTGCTGGCCCATGCCGCCACCAACGACAGTGGCGAGCCCAGTCTCTGTGTCTGCAACGAAGACGCGCAGCAGCGCGCCGTCGTTGCGCTCAGCCGTGCGCCGGCCATTGCGGCAGCGGCCGCTTCACACCCTGATCCCGCTTCAGCGACCACATAACAAGAACTCCACCCCAAAGCGCTCACATCATGCAACGACTCTGGAAAATCCTCAGCGACACGCGCGTGCTCATCCTCCTGGGCTTCGCTGCCCTGGCCGCCTTCCTCTTCATCGGTGCCGACCAGCTCGAAGTTGCGCTGGTCTGGGCGGCCGCCCTGCTTGGCCTGCTGTTGCTGGTCTGGCTGGGATTCTGGCTCTACAAGCGCTGGAAAGCCCGGCGCGCCGCCAGCAAGCTGGAAAACGTGCTGGAGCAGCAGGCCGCCCAGCCGGCACCGGCCAGCAGCGACGGCGCCCGTCGCGATGACGTGGCCGCGCTGCGCCAGCGCATGCTGGACGCCATCAACACCATCAAGACCTCCAAGCTGGGCCAGAAATCGGGCGCCGCTGCCCTGTACGAACTGCCCTGGTACATGGTCATCGGCAATCCTGCGGCCGGCAAGAGTACCGCCATCGCCAATTCCGGGCTGCAGTTCCCCTTCGCCGACGAGGGCGGCAAGATCGTCCATGGGGTGGGCGGTACACGCAACTGTGACTGGTTCTTCACTACCGAGGGCATCCTGCTCGATACCGCCGGGCGCTACTCGGTGTACGAAGAAGACCGCAATGAATGGTTCAGCTTCCTGGGCCTGTTGAAGCGCTATCGCAAGCAGGCGCCCATCAACGGCATCATCATCGCCGTGAGCATTGCCGAGCTGACCGGCAACCGTCCCGAGTTCGCCATCAACCTGGCCAAGAACCTGCGCCAGCGCGTGCAGGAGCTGACCGAGAAGCTGGAAGTCTTTGCGCCGGTCTATGTGGTCTTCACCAAGGCTGACCTGATCACCGGCTTCAACGAGTTCTTCCTGGACACCGAACGCACCGAACGCGACCGCGTCTGGGGCGCGACCCTGGCCTATGACCGCAAGCGCAGCGGGCAGGAAGTCAGCAGCTTCTTTGACGAACGCTTTGATGAACTCTACGCCGGGCTCAAGGAGATGAGCCTGGCCAACATGTCAGTCAAGCGCGGCGAGAACATGGCGCCGGGTGTACTGACCTTTCCGCTGGAATTCTCGGCCATCAAGGGCGTGCTGCGTTCCTTCGTGACCACGCTGTTCGAGGAAAATCCCTTCCAGTTCAAGCCGGTTTTCCGTGGTTTCTATTTCACCAGCGCCTTGCAGGAAGGCGCCACGGCAAGCGCCTCCTCGCAGCGCATTGCCGACCGCTTCGGGCTGACGCTGGAACACAAGCCGCAGCGCGAGCTCTTGTCCAAGCACGGATTTTTCCTGCACAACCTGTTCAAGCAGGTCATCTTCGCGGACAAGCAACTGGTGGCGCAGTACACCAGCCGCAACAAGATCCGCATGCGCTACATCACCTTCTTCGCGGCCGTGACTGTGTTGGGCGCGTTGCTGGGTGGCTGGAGCTGGTCCTACATGGGCAACCGCCAGCTGGTGGCCAACGTGCAGGCAGACATGGACAAGGCCGTCAAGCTGCAGGAAAAGCGCCTGGACCTGCAGTCACGTTTCGAGGCACTGGAAATTCTGCAGGACCGAATCGAACAACTGGACCGCTATCGCTCCAGCCGTCCCTTCTCGGTCGGCCTGGGGCTCTACCAGGGCGACCTGCTGGAGCGCAAGCTGCGCGAGGAATACTTCGCCGGCATCAAGGAAATCATGTTGAAGCCGGTGGCCTCCAACATCGAGACCTACCTGATGGAAGTCAACGCCAATTCCGGCAAGCTGGAACCGATGGCCAAGCCGCCACAAGCCGGTGGTGTCACCACCGTGGCCGACAACGCGGCCCAGGCGGCCAATGCCCTGCGCACCTACAAGGACAGCTCGGCCACCAGCGTGGAGGATGCCTACAATGCGCTCAAGACTTACCTGATGCTATCGGACAAGTCGCGTGCCGAATCGAGCCACCTGAGCGACCAGATCACCCGCTTCTGGCGCGGCTGGCTGGAGACCAACCGCGGCACCATGCCGCGCGAGCAGATGATCCGCAGCGCCGAGCGTCTCATCAGCTTCTCGCTGGAGCAGATCAATGATCCGTCCTGGCCCACCGTGGAAAGCAAGCTGACCCTGGTCGACCAGACCCGCGAGAACCTGCGCCGCGTGGTGCGTGGCATGCCGGCGCGTGAACGCGTGTACGCCGATGTGAAGGCGCGCGCCGCCACCCGCTTCGCTTCCATGACCGTGGCCCGCATCGTCGGTGACAAGGACAAGGAACTGGTCATGGGCAGTTACGCCATCCCCGGCACCTTCACCCGTGATGCCTGGGAGAAGTTCGTGCAGGATGCCTTCAAGGAAGCCGCCAACAAGGAACTGCAAAGTGCCGACTGGGTGCTCAAGACCTCCTCCAAGGATGACCTGACGCTCGAAGGCAGCCCGGAACAGATCCAGAAAGCGCTCGTGTCGCAGTACAAGACAGAATACGCGCGCGAGTGGCAGAAATTCCTGCAGGGCGTAAGCATCGTCGAACTGCGCAACCTGGACGATGCCACCAACGCCATGAACCGCCTGGGTGACCCGCTGACTTCGCCCCTGAACAAGGTGATCAGCACGGTCTACGACGAAACCTCGTGGGACAACCCGTCCCTGGTCGATGCCGGCCTGGCCAATGCCAGCAAGGGCTTCATGGGCTGGTTCAAGGAAACCATCCTGCGCCGCTCGCCGGCACCGGTCCCGGTGCCGACCCAGCTCAATACCGACGGCAGCAGCGCCATTCCGATGGGTCCGGTTGGTCGAGAATTCGCCGGCGTGGCGCGTCTCGTGGTGAGCAAGGACAAGGGCAATTCGCTCATGCGCGGCTACATGGAAAATCTCTCCAAGCTGCGGACCCGCTTGAACACCATCAAGAACCAGGGCGACACCGGCCCCGGTGCCAAGCAGTTGATGCAGCAGACGCTCGAAGGCAGCGGCTCGGAGCTGTCGGATTCGCTCAAGTTCGTGGATGAAGAAATGCTGCCCGGCCTGAACGACCAGCAGAAGACCACCCTGCGGCCGCTGCTGGTGCGTCCGCTGGTGCAGGGCTTCAATGCCCTGGTGCGTCCGACCGAAGGCGAGGTCAACAAGATCTGGCGCGCCCAGGTGTACGAGCCGTTCCAGAACAACCTGGCCGCCAAGTATCCGTTCTCGCCCAACTCCAAGATCGAGGCCAACAGCGGCGAGATTGGTACCGTGTTTGGCGAGAACGGCGCGATCTCCAAGTTCGTGACCACGGCCATGGGTCCGCTGGTGGTACGCCGGGGCGATACGCTGTCGCCACGCAAGTGGGCCGACATGGGTATCACCCTGTCGCCCGCCATCACTACCAGCTTCGCCGACTGGATCAGCACTCCGGGCAGTGCTGGTGCAGGCGGCGGTGGCGGTGCTGCCGATGCGCAGACGGTGTTCCAGATCCAGCCCCAGCCAGCACCGGGCGCGCTGGAATACACCATCGAGATCGATGGCCAGCAACTGCGCTACCGCAACACCCAGGCCCAGTGGACCAACTTCGTGTGGCCCAATCCGCAAGGCGCACCAGGTGCCAAGGTGACGGCCGTGACCTATGACGGCCGCACCGTGGAAGTGGCGAACCAGCCGGGACGCTTCGGCCTGGAGCGCCTGATCAATACCGCCCAGCGCAAGCGCAAGGATAACGGCGCCTTCGAGCTGTCGTGGACCAATGAAGGCGTGACGGTGGTGGTAAACCTGAAGATCATCAGCAGCGCCGAGGTCTCCGGCAACAGCAATGGCGCCGCACGCGGCACGGCGGCCCTGCGTGGCCTGAAGCTGCCCGAAACCATTGCCGGCGGCACACCGGAAGCATCCTCGCCGGCGCCGCAAGTGCAATCGCAAACTCAATCCATTACCACAGGGGCCAAGCAATGAGCGCATCTGGTACCCCCATCAAGGTCGGCTATTTCGGCAAGATTCCGGCTCGCGGGGATTTCATCAAGGCCACCGACAACGCCGCCCTGATCACGCTGCTGGACAACTGGCTGGCGCAGACCATGGAGCTGCTCTCGCGTGATGCGCGCTGGAAAATCATCTATGACGGCGTCAAGCCCCTGCACTTCGTGGTCATGGGCCCGCGCAGCCGGCGCGCCGTGGCGGGCCACCTGCGTGCCAGCGGCGACCAGTCGCAGCGGCGCTTTCCGTTCATTTCGATGAGCGCCTTCGATATCGAGGACCCGGTCGCCTTCGTGAGCAACAGTCCACTGATCCTCTCTCGACTATGGTCGCGCCTGGAGTCGCTGACCCAAGGTGTCCTGACCGCGCCCGATCCGGCCCAGCCGCTGCAGACGCTGGCGGCGACCACACTGGAACTGGACATCAACAGTGCCGGCTACAGCGCGGCCTTCGCCGATTTCCTTGAGCTGCAGACCACGGGCTCGCTGCAGCAGATGCTGGCCGAGGCCGGCTTCAGCGGCAACCTGCGCCAGCTGTTGCTGGCCCTGGGCCTGCTGCTGCAACCGGTCATGGCCAGCACCTCCAGCCGCCTGGACAAGAACCTGATCCTGCCGCTGCCGCGCGACCCGATGTACCGCAGTCTGGTGGCCAGCTTCTGGATGCACCTGATCACGCCCTTCCTCACGCGTGCCGATTTCGAGCTGGCGCTGTTCATGACCCGGCGCGATGAGCAACCGGCCATGTTCCTCGGGTTCTCCGGCGCCTCCCCGCGCACCTTGCATTCGGTGATGGATGCCCAGGCCGGCGCCGAGCACAACATCCCCTTCGATGAGGCCGACTGGGTGGAAGAACATGTGGGCGGTGATTACGGCATCCAGAAACTGTCCAGCTACCTGGCCCATCCCGACCTCTCGCTGACCTCGGCGCTTGCCTCGTTCCGCGAAGCTTTCATCGGAGCCTGAATCTTGAAGACGAACATTCTTTCCCAAACCCGTCGGCTGGCACTGTTGAGCGCGGCCTGGCTCACCTGCTCAATCGTTCATGCACAGAACGTTGCACCGCCGGTCGCCACGCCCGCACCCGGTCAGGTACTGGTGACGGGCACTGTCCCCGATGAAGCCAGCAAGGCTGCCGCGCTGGCGCGACTACGCGAAGTCTATGGCGCCGACCGCGTGGTCGACCAGATTGCGGTCGGCCAGGTGGTGCTGCCGGCCAACTGGAACAATCACGTGCAAAAGTTGATCTCGCCCAACCTCAAGGCCGTCAGCCGTGGCCAGCTGAAGATCGATGGCACCAGCGTCAGCATTTCCGGTGAGGTGTCCAACGAGGCCCAGCGCCAGCAGATCGCCAGCGACATGGCCAGCAATCTCAATTCGTCCTATACCGTGAACAATGGCTTGCGGGTGTCCACCTCGGAACAGGGGCTGCTGGACAACGCCCTGGCCAACCGCGTGGTGGCCTTCGAAAGCGGACAGGCTACGCTCACGCCTGAAGGCAAGCGCATCCTCGATGAGATCGCTGCGACCATGCTCAAGCTCAAGGGCAGGCACGTGGAGATCATCGGCAACACCGACAATGAAGGCCTGCGCGCCAGCAATATCTCGCTGTCGCTGGCACGGGCCGATGCGGTCAAGGCGTACCTGAGCGCCAAGGGGGTCGATGAGAGCCTGTTGACGACCTCAGGCCAGGGACCGGATCGTCCGGTCGCTTCCAACAATACGGCGGAAGGGCGCGCCAAGAATCGGCGGATCGAATTCCGTATTGCCAAGTAAGACAAGACGCGGGCGAATCTGGCCCGGAATGAAAAAAGGAACCGGCTGTTTTGCGGTTCCTTTTTTCTTGGGGCGCGTCGCCAGGGAGTGTTCAGTCCTGTGGCGGCGGTTGCAATCCCAGCAGCTCTTCGACGTGGGACAGTGCGGCGTTGTCCTTGATGACGGTCTTGAGCCAGGCGTGCAAAGGCATCTCGCCCCATTGCGCGGCCTTGTCGGCCAGGTGCGCCACCGGGCTGTGGGGCTCGGTGCGGCGGAAGAACTCTGCCACTGCGCGCAGTTGGGCAATGGCTTCGGCACGGGTACGAATCGGTCCCTGGTGCTGGACCGGCGCGGTGACAGGGCTGCCCGGCTCACTCAATTGCGCCGCCACGGCAGCGGTATTTTCATCGGCCACAGCGATCTCTGCGGGGGCCACCGAACGCAGCCCCGTGTCAGCAGCGAAGCGGACGAGGGTCTCGTGCACCAGGGTGATCGCCTCGCGGGCGGAGGAGAATCCGGGGCCATCGACACCTAGCCGTTCATCGACGGACTTTTCCAGATGTTCCAGGCATTGGAGGCAGTATTGGGTATCGGCCAGCATGGCTTCATAGAAGGCATGCGAACTGCGCTTGCGGGCCGATTCCATGACGGCCAGCTTGACGCCCTCTTCCGGCTGGCCGCCTTCGTTGGCGATACGCTCTGCATTGGCCGCACGGGCGCGGGCGGCATCAAAATCGAGCAGGGAGAAGGCGCTGCCCCGGCCTTCGGTCAGCGGGATCTCGCGCGACATTTGCACCGAGCGTGACAGCAACCAGGTCAGGTTGCCGACGCGACGGTCGTGATCCCCGTCTTCGGACAGGGGGTAGAGATGGTCCCAGAACTGGTCGAAGAGGCCCGCCAACAGCAGGAACCCATCCCCCAGACCGCGCAGGCCGCGCGTCTTGCAGGCGGCTTCGCTGTACCAGACGGCCAGGCGCAGGTCTTTGCTTCGGGTTTCGATGAGTTGTGCGCAGCGTTGCTCGACGAAGATCCAGTCGGCTTCCTTGATGTCGGTGACCCATTCGCCCTGGTCCAGGGTCGGATCGTCGAAGCGCCGGGCCTCGGCGATGGCGTCCAGATCGGCGGTGAAGGAAAGGTCTTCTCCGCCTGGATGGTTGTCATTGATGGGCTTGAGCAGCTGGTCGACGGCGGTGGTGGCTGGCTTGACGCCGAGCAGGGATTTCAGGGTGGGCAGTTTCATGGTCAATGCGATCCCGATCAGTTATTTTCTTGTCATGATGATCCCCGTTGTTCCTGCATGCGAGCGCTGCAAGTGACGGGCCTTGGAGGGGGTTGGACAAGGGTTGGGGGCGGGTGTTCGCGGTGGCAGATGAATAAGTATGAAATTGTGCGGGCGGAGATGAGCAGATGCCCCCCGCCAAGGGCGAGGAACGACAGAAACGACCTGCAGCTATCTTGTGTTATTGCACTAAATACTGACCCAGGATTGGAGTGAACCCTCGGGCTGGACCAAGGCTAGGAGATGAAGTGATACGCTTGTCGAGCCTTCTCAGGAGGAGCGACATCATGGCATCACGAGGTCCATATCGGCGGCACAGCCCGCAATTCAAGATACAGATATGCAGCGATATTCGCAGCGGCAAGATAGGGCGACGCGAGGCGCTCAAGACTCATAACTTGTCGGCCAATCTCATGCAGATGTGGCTAGGGCAGTTTGATCGCGGTGAGCTGGATGCAGAAGATGCTGCTGCGTCGACGGTTGCAGAGTACGAAGCACATATTGCCGCGTTGGAACGGAAGGTAGGCCAGCTGACGATGGAGTTGGATCTCCTCAAAAAAACGCCACGGCTACGACTCGTCAGCAACAGCGAGAACTCATCGATCATCAGCGGCCCCAAGCCTGCTCCATCCGACGAGGATGCCAAATGATCGATCTGCCGCGTAGCACCTACTATTATCAGCCCAGGCCGGCTACTGCCGTACTCGGTGATGCTGAGCTGGCCCATCTGATAGAAGACATCCACGATGTATTCCCGGGCTATGGCTATCGTCGAATCACGTTGGAATTGAGGGCACGCGGGCATGTGGTCAATCACAAGCGCGTAGCCAGGATCATGCGTGAGCATGAGGTATACGGCCATCATCGGCGCAGGTTCAAGCCGGCGGCCGGCACTGAAACCGACGTCGCCGTCTTTCCTAATCACTATCAGAACATCATTCCAACGGAGCCAGATCGTGTCTGGATTGCCGATATCACCTACATCCGAATAGCATCCGGCTTTATCTACCTGGCCGTTGTTTTGGATGCTTGCAGCCGCAAGGTAATCGGCTACGCTTTATCTAAGCGGATAGACACGCCTTTGGCCCTGGCCGCGCTGACGGCCGCCTACAGAATTCGCAAGCCGGCGCCCGGCACCTGCATTCACCATACGGATCGTGGGTGCCAATATGCCAGTGCCTTATACCGGGATTCTTTGGAGGAATTTGGTCTGATAGGATCGATGAGTGCTCCAGCCAATCCATATCACAACGCCCAGGCGGAAAGCTTCATGAAGACGCTTAAGGTCGAAGAGGTTTATCTGGCCGGATATGAGAAATTCGACGACGTGGCAGCGAGACTGCCATACTTCATCGAAGAGATTTACAACGAACGGCGTATGCACTCGGCGCTGGGCTATCAATCACCTAACCAGTTCGAAGCACAACTTGCTCGGCAAGCGGCTTAGTTTCTCGACCAACCTTGGTCCAGCCCGAGGGGTTCACTCCAAAAGTGGGTCAGTTTTCAATGCAAATCAACAAGCCATTGCTCAAATCTTCGAAGAGCGCTTCTTTGAGATGTCGAAACAATGGATATGTCTTGTTGTCCGGCGTTATCAAATTCAATATGCGATCTGCCGTCCAATAGAGGTAGTAGCGTTTTTCATTTACCTCGGTGTAGCTTCCTCTAACGGGCAGCGAAAATCGGCCCAGAATTTCCAGGTCGGAGGTTCGTTGCTCTTCTTCCGGGTATCGCCAGAGTCCATTTGCTGGATCAAAGTCGATGATTTCGCTACCTGTGTAGTGCTGATAAACAAGCATTGCTATTTTCCTCAACGATCCGCAAGTGCGCTGTGCCGTGAGAGATATCTCGATTTGTTCTAGTCGGTGAAAAGGCCCGCAGGAATCAGTTCACGAGAAATCCATTCCCAATTCACATTGCGGCCCTGACTGGCGGGCATCAGCTCGCCTTGTTTGGCCTCTATCCGATAATCCACGGAATCAGCTACCAACCAAAAACCATCCAGGGGACAGCGCTCTCCAGTTCTCGCCCGTATCCTGGATGCAAGCGGACTTTCGTTCTGCTCGCTTGAGCATTTCTTACTTATTTTTTCGACAGCATCTTTGACCGCAACAAAGAAATCCCATGTCCCAAGATCTCTATCGGTAAAGGGTGTGATATCCATCATGTAGAGCTGAAGATACCGTTGCGAAAAATAAGAAACTTCGTGCAATAACGCGCCAGTTTTATCGTGCAACCGCACTGTTGAATATCCGGGAATAGCACTGCCGTCTCTTCTCTCTGCCGAGACAATCTCGAATTTCAGCCCATCGCGCAGATCTTCAAAACGTGCATCTGAAAGGTGGCGGAACAAGGTGTATTCGGTGCCGTCCGGAAGTCTGAAGAGCAAGATCCGGTCCGCTGTCCAATAAAGGTAATAACGCTTTCCATCGACCTCAGTAAAGCTTCCTCGAACCGGGAGGGTGAACCTTGCCATGATCTCAAGGTCAGGCGTCACTCTCGGCTTTTCTGGATAACGCCATAGCCCGGTCGCTGGGTCGAAATCGATAATGTCGTCTCCGGTCACATGATTAAAAACCAGCATCCTATTTTCCTTTATTCACTATCTCATCAATTTCTTGTAGAAGACGACGCATTGCGTTCTCATCTCCAGTTCTTTTGGCGCTTGAATACTCTAGTATCTTATCCCAAGGAAAATCGTCTCCACCGGCTGACGCTGCAGAGTCAGCGATTTGCCTGTCAGTTTTTGGGCCGGTCTTACTTATACTGATAATTTCGCCATCATCAGCGATCCGATATCCTCGCTTAAGATCCTCATAGGTAGGACCTAAGGGATCGCCGAACTTTTTCGTATTGCGCCTGTAAATAATTTCTCTCAAGTCGGGATCAGTCGCGTCCTTGAATTTTTTTCCGATTGCTCTACGCTGCTCATTAGCCCAGCGGGCCACCTCTTCCTCGGACTTGCCTGCTTTGCGCATAGCAGCTATATCATCTCCAATTCGTTTTACTGCCACCTCGTACTCCAGCCGCATCAGAGGCTTGCTGCTATGTGCCAACGTATTGACTTTGTTTGTATCGCCTTTCACATCAGCCGGCTTGGCGTGCGCCAAGAGCTTGTCCACCTGTACCTTGAGCGCCTTCATTGCGTCAGGAATCTTCTCATGACCCACGCGTTGCAGCCGCTGTAGCTCCTGTTCCACCAAGCGTAATCGCCGGGCCGTGCTGCCCAATGCCCAGTTCAGCCATCGCGACGACATGTAGTCAATGGACTTGTCTATGCCCTTTCGCAGACCATTCAGAATGTCATCAAAATGTTTGAGCACATCTTTCAAGTACGCATCGTACGGCAGCTCCTTGAGAAACCGCACCGGGTCTCCCTTGCCGGCTCCCCGCAACAGCGCCAATATGGCTTCAATCGCCTTCCCCGCTTCCGTTCCGCCAGTCTTGACGAACCGGAAGACGATCTTGAATATACCCTTGAGCAGGCTTCCAAGGACCGGCACCAGTCCGATCAAGGTGATCACCAACGCAACCCATCGCCAGGTATCGTCGGGGTCTTTTCTAATATGCAGCAAATTTGCGATCAGATCGCGAATGTCGGCGATCTGATCAAGGACGGGAATCATCGAGATCGCCGTTCCGACGATGATCTGTCCCGTTGTCTGCTCATCCTCGAAGTCGCCTTTGAGAACACCCCAAAACCAGTCCATTGCGTCCTCAACCTCGCTCACAGCGCCTCCGATGATGAAAACGGATTAATCAACTTGGCCAATTCAATGGCCTGCTCAGCGGAGAGATCCTTGCCAAAGGCGGGATTGGTCACATGCAGATCTGCATGTTCCGGCTTCCAGGAACGAACGTCTTCTCCAATCTCAATCTTTGCCGGGCCTGAAGGAACATCGTCCAGTCTCGCTTTACCATCGGCGTTCAGACGGCCACGCTGCACTGAGCCATCTGCGAACGTCACCTTGAAAGGTGCACCTTCGACAGGACTGCCGTCAAAGTATTTGCGTTCGATGCCTAGCCACGGCTTGATATGCTGAACTTGCGGAAGGATGGGATAGGCTGCAAGCGAACGCTGCGGTCCCGTCAACTCCTTGGCACTAGCCTTGAACTCCATCGCCCCCGGCCCATGCACCTCGATATTGCCGCCCTCCAGTTTCAGCCACGCGCCTTGCACACTGAGCTGCACATGCTGCTTGCCCGTGATCTGCACATCCTGCCCCACGCTGGCCACCGTCACTTGCTTCGCAGCCGTCATGAGCGTCTTGCCCGCCTGACACTGCACGCTGACCTTGCCAGAGGCCGCATGCAGCGCCATGCCAATATCCTGAACCGGCTTGCTGGCGTCACTGGCCTTGCCATAGGTGAAGAGACTGACGCCCGATTTGGCCAGATGATGCAGATTGCCTTGTGCAATCTGGTTGATGTCCTTGCCCGCCGTGACGCTGCTGCTCACACCCGCAGCCAGGATGGCGCTGGCCGGAGTGGCCGCAGCGATACCGGCCGGACTGGAGAGCTGCAACTGCGGTGCGCTGAAAGCAGTCGCGGCACTTGAGCCTGCTTCACCGCCATCGTCACCACCACTGCCGCCTGCCGAAGCAGTGGCACTCGCCTTGAGTACATCGACCGACTCAGCCAGCGATTCCACAGCGGGCAACTTGCCCGCTTCCGTCTCGCCTTCGAATTTGGCATTGTGCTTCTGCGCGGTCTCCGCCAGTTGCTTCTGCTTCTCGACGCTGTCGGCCAGCTGCGAAAGCGCTCCCCGCACATCCAGCTGCGCCCCCGAGCTCTTCTCGGTAGAGAGCAGCAATCCCTGCCCTCCACGTACGGCCGCACTGTAGCGGGTCTTCAGCTCAAAGCCCTGACCGGTGGTGGCCAGGCGCTGATTGTCGGTCTGCTGGCGCAGCAAGCCCAGATTCAGTTCGCTGGCCCCGTCATGGCTATCCGCATGCTGTTGCAGCGAGGCGCGCGACTGGCCGGGGGTATCGTCAAACACCAATTGGTTGTACGCGCCACCACCGCTCTGGCTGGCGCCCAATGCCTGGGTCTTGATACCGGAGAGCACCGCCGCATGCTGATGCCCTTCCGCATCTCCCGGGAACCATGCCGGTGCATTGCCGGTGGCCGCTCCCGCACCCTGCCCGGCCTGGTTGCCCTGGGCGTTGTCCTGCCCGCGGCCGTTGTACAAGGTGCCGATGACCACCGGACGGTCGATGTCGCCCTCGATGAAATCGATCAGGACTTCCTGGCCCACGCGTGGCACGGCCTGGCCGCCCCAATTGGCGCCCGCCGTGGGCGCAATGCCCGCCAGCACGCGTACCCAGGTGCCAGATTGTTCATTGGCCGGTGCGCCGACGTGACCATCCGGCGCCGGTGAACTCAGGCCGCTATGGCTGCGCTCGCCGCGCTGCCAGTGAAATTGCACGCGGATGCGGTTGTCGCGATCAGTGTGCACCGCTTGTCCCTGGGCCCCGACGACCACCGCCGTCTGCTGGCCGCTGGCCACCGGCTTCGGATGGAGGCGATTACCGTCGGCATCAGTCACCAAGGGGCGATATGGCACTTTGCTGCGGATTGCCTCGAAGCGGTTACGGTAGACCGGCCGGGCTTCTCCTCGTGCCGGTTTCAAGGCCTCGTCCAGCAGGCTGCTCGTGGCTGCGTCCTGGTCCACGGTGGCTTCGCCCAGCAAACGCATGGCTTCTGCCTTGAGATCGGCGTTCAGGTTGTTGTGCGCCTGATGGACCACACGCAGGAGCACGAACTGATCCTCGGCGCCACCAGCATGGTCGTAATGACCGGTGAGCGTGAACGTTGTCGCAGGAGTCAGGCTGCGCACGGTGCCCGTACCGGTGAAGATTTCATTGCGCGCTTCGATGGCCTGCAGCTGGTTGCGTGCCTGGCGCTCAGCCTGCGCGCGATTCTCGTTGGCGTAGACGCCGGGCGCATCGCGCAGGGTCAGCACCAGGCCGCCCGGCGTTTCGCCCTGGCTGCCGTTGGGGTGGTCGCCGCCGCTGCTCATGGTGCTGGCCTCCCGCACTGCGGCCTGGCGATAATCCCACGTCAGGATTTCAACCGCATTGCTCTGCCAGCGGCGCACGCTGCGCCAGCGATCGATGCTGTCTTGCGGCATCACCGCGCCCGGCTGGCTGAAGGCGATCTGCGCGCGTGCATTGGGCCTGAAGCTGCCGTTGTGGTCGGCAATCACCACCGTATGCGTGCCCAGGCTGGCGCTGCTCGCATCGCCCTTGTGCTCGATGGTGTAGAACAGGCCTTCCTCGGCCAGCAGCCGGTTGACGAAGGCCAGGTCGGTTTCCTGGTACTGCGTTGCCAGACTGCGCCGGGCGTAGACCGAGGCATCCTGCAAGTCCAGTCGCCAGGCCGGTTGCAGCCTGCCTTGGCCCTGGTAGTCGCGAAAGACGGAGTCGATGATCTCCGGCACCGTCATGTCCTGGAATAACGCACCGTCGCGGCGATGCCGCAGGAAGGCCAGCCAGGGTTCAATGGTCAGCACGTAACGGGCCATGCCGCCGTTGGCCCCTTCCATCCGGCAATCAGTGACGTGGCCATGGAAGGCGCGCGCTGCGCCATCGGTGTCCAGTTCGACCAGCACCGCCTGCCCCAGCAGCTTGCGCAGGGAAATACCGGCGTTCAGGCTGAGGCAAGACAACTTCAGGCGATAACCGGCAATGGCCCCGTCAACCACGGCGATGTCATTGCCTTCGTGGAAGGCACTGATCTCTTCGACGGCCTGCAGCTTCTCGGCCATCAGCGTATCTGCACCCAAGTCCGCGCCCGCAGGCAGGTGCAGCCGCATCACACGGGTGGATTGATTCCACGCGCCGGCCAGGGCGGCGATGGCTGAGGCGTTCATGGCCGCCCCGCGTCTGGCCGGGTTGCGTCACTGGCGAAACTGGCTGCATGAAGGAATGGAGATGGACACGTCATGGTCTTGGTCACTTCGTGAGCTTACTGGATGGTGTACTTGAAATCGCCCTTCTTGCTGGCCGATACCTTGATGCGGCTGAGGCCCTGCCCTTCGGCCATGCGCGCCAGCACGCTTTCAGCGATTTCCGGCAGAAGGCTGCCGTTGAGGATGTTGTCCACATTGCGGGCGCCGGAATCGACCTCGGTGCAGCGCGCCAGCACGGCCTCGACCAAGGCCTTGTCGTAACTGAACTCGGCCTTGTGGTTCTCGGCGATCCGCTTGGCGATGCGGGCCAGCTTGAGCTTGATGATTTCCACCAGCACCTCGTCGGCAATCGGGTAATAAGGAATCACCTTGAGGCGCCCCAGGAAAGCGGGCTTGAAGGCCTTCACCAGTTGCGGGCGGATCAGCGCATCGAGTTCGTCCGGCGTCGGCAAGTCTTCTGCCGTCTTGTTCAGGCAAGCCTGCATCATCTGGGAGGAGGCGACATTGCTGGTAAGGATGATGATGGTGTTCTTGAAGTCGATCTCGCGCCCTTCGCCGTCATCCATCACGCCCTTGTCGAAGACCTGGAAGAACAGCTCCAGCACGTCCGGATGGGCTTTCTCGACCTCGTCGAGCAAGACCACGCTGTACGGATTGCGCCGCACCGCCTCGGTCAGCACGCCCCCCTCGCCATAGCCGACATAGCCCGGCGGCGAACCCTTGAGGCCGGAAACGGTGTGGGCTTCCTGGTATTCGCTCATGTTGATGGTGATGAGCTTGCGTTCGCCGCCATAAAGCACATCGGCCAGGGCCAGCGCGGTCTCGGTCTTGCCGACACCGGACGGTCCCACGAACAGGAACACGCCCTTGGGCTTGCCGGGATCATCCAGGTTGGCACGCGAGGTGCGCACGCGCTGCGCCACGGCAGAAGTTGCCTGCGGCTGCCCCAGTACGCGTTCGCGCAGCAGGGCATCGAGGCCCAGCACGGTCTTGATCTCGTCCTTGACCATCTTGCCCAGCGGGATGCCGGTCCAGCCGGCCACGATCTCGGCGACGACGTGGCCATCCACCTGGACCGGGACCATCGGGGTTTCGCCCTGGTGCCGCTTCAACTCGTCCAGCAGCTGCTTCAGTTCGGCACGTGCAGTGTCAGCCTCGCCGGCGGCACTGCCTTCCTTGTTGGCATCTTCGAGCGCAGCGCGCACCTGCTGGATGCTTTCATTCAAGCCGCGCTCGTGCTCCCAGCGCGTTTGCAGTTCGCCCTGTTCAGCCAGGGCGGTAGCGTGCTGCGCCTGCAGGTCAGCCAATCGCGCCTGGTGCTCCGAGCCGCTGGCAGTTTCCCGTTGGAGCGCGGCGATTTCCGCATCCAGACGCTCCAAACGCCGCGTGACGCCCTCCAGTAACGCGGGTGTGGCGTTCTGTCCCAACGCGACCTTGGCGCAGGCCGTATCCAGCACGCTGATGGCCTTGTCCGGCAGTTGACGGCCGCTGATGTAGCGGTGCGAAAGCCGCACGGCCTCGGTGATGGCTTCGTCATACACGCGCACGCCAAAATGCTGTTCCATGAGCGGGGCCATGGCGCGCAGCATGGCACACGCCACTTCCTCAGTCGGCTCCTCGACCTTGATGACCTGGAAGCGCCGGGCCAGCGCAGCATCCTTCTCGAAATACTTCTTGTATTCGCTCCAGGTGGTTGCAGCGATGGTGCGCAGCTCGCCACGCGCCAGCGCCGGCTTGAGCAGGTTGGCCGCATCGTTCTGGCCGGCCTGGCCGCCGGCGCCGATCATGGTGTGCGCCTCATCGATGAAAAGGATGATGGGGTGCGGGCTCTTCTTGACTTCGTCGATCACGTTCTTGAGCCGATTCTCGAACTCGCCCTTGACGCTGGCGCCGGCCTGCAGCAAGCCCATGTCCAGCGTATGTATCTCCACGCCCTGCAAGGGTTGCGGCACATCCCCCTGGGCAATGCGCAGCGCCAGTCCCTCGACCACAGCGGTCTTGCCCACACCGGCCTCGCCGGTCAGGATGGGATTGTTCTGGCGGCGGCGCAGCAGGATGTCGACGGCCTGGCGGATCTCGGCATCGCGCCCGATGACCGGGTCGATCTTGCCGTCGCGGGCACGCTGGGTCAGTTGGGTGGTGTACTGGTCTAGCGCCGGGGTCTTGCTGGCAGCGCGCTGCCGGAGTTCACCCACGGGATCGCCGCCTGCCGTCGCGTCATCGCCAGGGCCGGCCTCATTACCCAGCGCCGCTGGTGTTTCCGTGGAGCCCTCGGTGAGTCTGTGCAAATCATGCTTGAGTTCATCCACCTTGAATTTGGCGAACAGCTTGGAGCCGCGATAGGCCAGTTGTGACAGCTCGCTCTGAGTCAGCAAAGCCAGCAACAGGTGGCCGCTGCGAATGGCGGGATTGCTGCCGTCCAGCGAGGCAATCAGCCAGCCGTGCTCGAACAGCGTCTGCAAATGCGGCGACAAGACGGGCGTGCGGGTGTTGCCATTCTTGAAGGTCGAGATCTCGCGTTCCAGATCAGCTTGCAGGCTGTCGGTACTGATGCCGCTGCGGCGCGCGATCAGGCTGAAGTCAGATTGCGGTTGCTCCAGCAGGGCCAGAAACAGGTGTTCCAGATCCACTTCGTATTGACCGCGCGACATGCACAGCGTGGCCGCACGTTCCGTGGCCAGGCGCGCGGAATCGTTGAGCTTGCTGATCAGGGATTTGAGGTTGATACCCATGCTGCGTTTCCTTCCTGCTTTGAATGGCGACGGCCTTGGCGGCCGCCTTGGTTTTGTGGCTTTCTTTCACATCACTGAACGGCAATTTCGTAGCGGATATCGCCACGGTCCCGTGTTTCGGGGGCGGTGGCGATGAAGGTGTCCCAGCCCAGGCGTCCTCCTTCATTTGTGCCTGCCAGCGCCATCCCGCGGACATCCTGCGCACGCAGCACGATCTGCACTTCATATTCGAGTGTGGAACCGGTGAACATGCCCAACATGCGCGCCAGGGCCAGGGAAGCCTTCTTGCCCGGCAGGAACTGCTCGAAATCCTTCATTGCCAGCGGACCGATGCGCAGGCGCATGCGCAGGTCGCGCTGCCACACCCGCTCGCCGGCCATGGCGGTCCCCAGGGCAGAATTGGTCGAGCCCAGCATGGTCTGGTGTTCGCGCGGGACCTTGTACCAGTAGCCGACGAACTGCTCGACCTGCAACGGCACCGAGAAATACTCGCCCAGCACCTTCTGCATGAATGGCGCCGAAGCCGGACGGTGGCGGAAGGCACCGGCGAAGTGGGCCAGGGATTCGTCGCGCACGCCGTTGCCCGAGAGGTCCTGCAGGCGCTCGCGCAGGGAGCGGAAGCCCAGGCCTGAGAGCGACAGCAGCAACGGCAGGAAGGTGTCGCGGCGGCCGGCTTCGTATTGGAACGCCAGCCGATACTTGGTCCAGGCCTGGTAGAACAAGGCCAGTGAACGCGTGGAGAAGGCATCCAGGAAAGCACGTGGTCCTTCATCACGCTGCTCGAGCTGGTAGCGGGCGATGCGTTCGGTGTAATGCGCCGGAAGCGAACCGCTGCCCCCCAGGAAACCCATGAAAGTCGGCGTCAGCCTGACGTACTTCATCTGCCCGCTGCGCAGGGCCTGCTCCATCTCGGCCACCGAACTTGCTTCATCGCTGCGGGGCGGATAGGTATCAATGCCCTCGATCTCACTGGCAGGAAAGCCCAGGACCGTGCGGTTGGCGAAGCGCAGGAAATCACTGACCGCACGTTCATGCGGTACGCCATTGCGCTTGAACCAGAGTTCGATCATGCGCACGGCCTGGAAAAACTGGAAGCGGTGAGGAGCGGCAAAGAGCCGCTCAATCACGCTAGGCTCAAATCTCCGCTGCGTGGCTTGCATTTGAGCAGTTCCTCCCCGGTTCTTTTGGATATCACGCTCAACTGCGAGAAGCTGTTGGCGTGGACGTACAGGCCCATGAAACGATCGATGACGCCGGCGAAAGCGTGCAAGCCGCTGCCGACGAAACCTTCCTCATCCACGGTCAGCCTGACCTCAATGCCGCGTACCAGGCTGGCAAAAGGATTGCCCGGCAGCCAGGCGGTACTGGCCTTGTGGTCGATGGCTGCGATGGCACTGATCTGGCGCTGCGAGATGGGTGAATTGGATTGATCGTAGAGTGTGAGCATCTCCTGGAAGGCTTCCAGCCCGCCTCGCATGAGGGAAAGATGGTTCAGCGAGAGATGCGAGATCAGGCGCCATTGTGCGCCGCGTCCACGCTCGAAGCGCGAGGGCAGTGTCGGCTTGCGCAACAGGGCTGCAGTGCGCATCACGCCGCCGCCTTCGAGACTCAGGTCGCCACCCGGCAGGCCATAGGTCAGCAAGGCGGGCAGGTCGCGGTTGGTGCAGGTGAGCTCGATGCTCAAGGTATCGGTCTCGACTTTGGCCGGATCGAAATCGATATCGACGATGGAGATCTCGGTTTCGTATCCGGGACTCTTCAGGGCAACCAGCTCGTCACGGCGCATGGCCCAGTAATGGCCATCGCTCTCGGGCGTCTGGCCGTGGTGCAAGGAATAAAACGGGCGGAAACGCGTGATCGACTCACCTTGGGGTGTTTGTCGCACCAGCTGCACCGAATCAATCGAATACACCTCGAAGCCGAATGCCTGCCGGCCGTCCGGCAAGACTGGATAGGAGGCGCCTGCATGCGTCAGCCGGATCGGATCACCGCGCTGGCTGAACAGGTTGATGACAGGTGTGCAGCCCAGCAGCAGATTGGCCGCGCTGACGCCGCCGAGCTGGCGGGCGATGTGCGAATCGGCACGCAGGCCGGACAGGCCCAGATGCAAGGTGAAGCTTTTTGTTCCTGCCGGCAGCACGGCCAGGATGGCGGACAGATCAATATCGAAGAAATTGAATTTCTCGGGGAAAGCAAAGTACTCGGTCAGCAGGCGATAGGCGGGATGGGACTGCGAAGGGAAGTCGATCAGGGCATCCCCTTCAGCGAAGCCGACCTCGGCCAGGGGCAGCTTGCGCAAGCCGGTCCAGCGTCCGCTGCCAGGCAGTTCGACCCAGGCTGCGGTACTGCGCATGAAGAGGCTGTCGCGCAGGGCAGCGCAGAACGAGGCCTCTCCATCGATGAAGACCCGCAGCGAAGCCAGGCCAAGTTTGGCCAGGGTCACCTGCGCGGAGGTGCTCTCGATGGTGATGGAAAGCGAGGACGTCACCGAGGTCGGCAACATCACCGCTTCCGGTGCATCGATGATGGGCGAGAAGATCGCCTGCGACAGCCGGAGGGGAGCGATCGGCACATCGTACGCGCTCTGGAAACGGCACACCACGCCCTTGACGGGCCGGGTGGACAGGGCCGTACCACGGGGGATCACCGTGGCGCTGGTCAGCTGCGCAGCCGCGGCCGAGTAATCCAGGTGCGCAATAGAGCAGGACGGGAAAGGCCGCAGGTAATGCGGATAGAGGACCTCGAACAAGGCCTCCGTAAATTCGGGATAGTCGTCATCGAGCCGCTTGGAGACACGCGCGTTGAGCAGCGCGTAGGACTGGATCATGCGCTCGATGTGCGGATCTTCGCAGACCTCGCCGGCCATCAGCAGGCTGCCGGCGATCTTTGGGTAGCGCTCGGAGAACTCGCGGGAATAACGCCGCAGAAAGCTCAGCTCACGCTCGTAATAAGGTAGCAGCTCTTGCACTTAAACTCCTATGCGGGTCGTTCGCGACTTGCTGATCGAATATTGCAGGGTCGACGGCTGCAGCACTGCATCGAAATTGACAGTCTCGCGGGCAGCATTGACCACCAGCAAGGCACTGATGGCGAAGTTGAGGCGGTTGATCGCGCCTTCCTGGATCTCCAGCGTGGCCTTCACGTTGCGCAATCGCGGCTCATGCCGGGAAATGGCCTGCTCCAGGGAACGGCAGATCGCCGTACGGTCATCCAGGCTGGCCAGGCTCATGCCGGCGAAATCATTGAGACCGTAGGCGATGATGGAGTTGCTGCATTCGGGAAATTGCTGCAACAACTCCCCGGGCACAACCGAGCGCGTGTTGAGCATCGCTTCCAGGTCACGTGCGACGACATCCTTGAGTTCTTCTATCGACAGGCGGCTGACAACCGGATTGATGGAGGAGCGCGGACCATCATTCATCAGCTTGTCAAACAGGCTGGGCGCGAAGCCTTTCATGTGCTTTACCCCGTCTGGTGATCGGTGATCGGTTTATCGGATGAATGGATCGACTGGTATTGAAAAATGGAAGTCCGCCGGAGGACCGGCGGACGTCATACGCTTCATGAATGGCTGTTCTTCTGACGACAGCTCATCCGTTCAGTGCAAGGTTGCCTCAGATGACCTTGTTGGTCGACAGATCCCAACCGCCCGAGGTATTGCCGGCGGTCCCGCCATCCTTCTTCTGCTGGGTGTACTTCCACTTGACGGTGGAGTACTTCAGGCCGACCACTTCGTTCAGGATCTCGCCCGACTCGATGGAGGGCGCGACACTGCTGATCATGACGTTGGTCAGTTCGATTTCGAAGTAGCGCACGCGCTCGCCCTTGCCGTCGGCGCGCATGAATTCGAACTTGGCCTTCGGAATGGTCTTGCCCGAGGAGGAGTTTTGCAGCAGCAGCGGCGAAGCCAGATCCGCCACCTTGGTGAACACGATGTCCTTGTGTTCGCAGCGCTCAGCGGTGTGGCCACCACCGGTCGATGCAGTTGCCGATTTCGGCTGCAGGACTTCCCAGTCAACGGTCTTGCACTCGATCCAATCCTTGTGCAGGTCATCAGTGGATTCACCCTTGATGCCGTCGATTTGCAGATAGACGTCAATTGCCATAACTTATCCTGTAAACATGAGGGAGGAAAAATAGTTAGGATTTACCTGCCTGCGGCAACTCCGCAACCAGCCGGAGCGACACGGACAGTTCATCCAACTGAAAATGCGGACGCAAGAACGACACGGCGCGATAAACACCTGGCCGTCCCGGCACTTCCGACACCTGTACCGAAGCTTCGCGCAGCGGGAATTGCGCTTTGGCTTCCTGCGTGGCGTTGTCGTCCAGCAGTACGTATTGCGCGATCCAGCGATTGAGGAAGTCTTCGACGTTAGAGGCGGCAGCAAAGCTGCCGATCTTGTCTCGCATCATCGACTTCATGTAGTGAGCGATGCGCGAGACGGCAAAGATGTATTGCAACTGCGAGGACAGGACCGCGTTGGCATTGGCGGCGTCCGTGTTGTATTTCTTGGGTTTCTGGGCGGACTGCGCGCCAAAGAAGGCGGCATAGTCCGTGTTCTTGCAGTGAACCAGCGAGATGAAGCCGAGGTCCGACAGCTCTTTTTCGCGACGGTCCGTAATGGCGATTTCGGTGGGGCACTTCAGGGCGACTTCGCCTTCGTCGGTCTTGAAGGTGTGGGTGGGCAGGTCTTCCACCAGGCCACCGCCTTCCACGCCACGAATGGCCGCGCACCAGCCGAAGTCCTCGAAGGCCTTGGTCAGCTTGCTGCCAAAGGCATAGGCGGCGTTGCACCAGAGGTACTTGGAGTGATCCGTCCCATCCACATCCTCGACGAAGTTGAAGCCTTCGACCGTCGTGCCATCCTTGGGATTGAAGGGCAGGCGACCGAGGAAACGCGGCAGGGTCAGGCCGACGTAGCGCGAATCCTCGGATTCGCGGAAGGACTTCCACTTGGCGTATTCCACCGTATCGAAGACCTTGGAGAGGTCGCGCGGCTTGCCCAGGTCAGAGAAGCTCTCCAGGCCAAACAGTTCAGGCGACGCTGCGGTAATGAAGGGGGCATGGGACGCTGCTGCGATGCGCGACATCTGCTCGATGAAGTACATGTCTTCAGGCTGGCGCGTGATCTCGAAATCGCCCAGCAAGGCACCAAAAGGCGCACCGCCGAAGGTACCGAATTCTTCTTCATATACCTTCTTGAACATGGCACTCTGGTCGAACTCCAGCGCCGAGTTGAAGTCCTTGACCAGTTCTTTCTTGGTGGCGTTGAGGATCTTGATCTTCTGGTTTTCGCCCACGGTGGTGTTGCGCACCAGGTAGTTCAGGCCGGTCCAGCTGCCTTCGAGCTTCTGGAATTCGGGGGCATGCATGATGGCGCTGACCTGATTCGAAATCAGATGGTCCAGTTCGGCGATCCGGGCATCCAGCGTGGCAGACAGGTTGTCTGAGACTACTACCGTCCCTTCCATGACCTGGCTCACCAGTTCGGTAATCAGATCCTTGGCGCGGTCATGCTCGGACGAGGACTTGGCAACCTTGCTTTGTTCGACGATGTCATCCAGAAGGTTGCTGGAGGCGGCGGCAGGCGCAGCACTTGCGGCAGCTTCGGTATTGGCTTGAGCGGACATGGGGATCTCTTTTACTTGGTGGTTTGCTTGCTGAGTTCGGCCAGCTTCTCGGTGCTATTGAGCACGTCGCTGAGGATGTCTTCGAGCTTGTCGTTGCCGGCGATCTTGTTGCGCAGATCGGCCAGCTTGGTACGCGCCTCCAGCAGCTTGCGCAGCGGCTCCACCTGCTGCACCACGGACTCGGGGCGGAAATCTTCCATCGAGCGGAACTTCAGTTCCACCGCGAATTCGCCGCCCTTGTCCGAGAGTTCGTTGGGCACGCGATAGACGGCGCGTGGTTCGATGCCCTTCATCACTTCATCGAAGTTGTCGGGATCGATATTGATGAACTTGCGGTCCTTCAGGCGCGGCTGCGGCACCTCCGAGTTGCCGCCGAAATCACCGACCACGCCGGTGACGAAGGCCAGTTCCTTCTTCTCGATGGCGTCACCGATCTCGACGTCATAGGTCATCTGCACGCGTGGGGGACGCACTTTCTGCAGTTTTTTCTGGATGCTTTCTCTTTTGGCCATGTTTGCTCCGCTGCTGTATTGAGTGACTTGAGTGACTCGCCCCATCGCCTGAGGCGGCATGAAGGGCGGGAGCAGCCGGAGCGCCCCCGCTGCTCGCCTTACTTCAGATTGCCAAACGGATTGGGACCGCTGCCACCGCCGCTGCCGGCATCGGCATCCGCCGCCGGTGCGGCCTTGCGCACTACCTTGCCGCGCTGGCGCGCTGCGGCGACGGGCTTGGCCGGCGGCGGCACCAGGGTGTTCTCGCCGAGGCTCTCGCGCAGGATCTTGGTCAGGTCCTGGGCTTCGGTCTTGACCGAACCGTTCAGGGCATTCTGCGAGCGCAGGTCACCCAGCGACTTGGTGGCCAGGCGCAGGCCGGATACGGTCACGATGCTGTTGGCGACCTTGTCGGCCGGATCGCGCTTGAGGGCTTCCTGGGCGTTGACGATGGCGTCGCTGTAGTCACCGGCATCGAAGCGGATCTGGGCGATACGCACCCACGGGGTCTTGTCGGCAGGGAAGCGGCTTGCTACGACCTTCAGTACCGAGACCGCCTCGTCAGTCTTGCCTTCAGCCTGCGCGGTGTTGGCCTGGGCCACGCCGCTTTCCAGCGTGTTCTTGGCCTCATCCTCGGGGTTGGGCTTGGTCTGGGTATTGGCGCAACCCGCCAACATCACCGCCAGCAGCGCCGGAATGATCAGACCTGACTTCAATTGGCTCGCACGCATTGGAAACCACTCCTTATATTTTTGACATTGAGAAAGCCTTGCACGAGATCGCGCAAGCAAGTTTGTCGGGACCGAAAAATTCCGGAAATTCCTGATTTTTAGGCTGCGAATGAGATGCGACGGCAGTTTTCGGGCGAAATTGATGCTTTTGAAAACCGCACTTTTTAACCACGCCACGTTCCAATTACGACTATCAGGTTGTTGCCCGACTTAATAGTTTTAGGTAATTTGAACTTAAGCTCGTCCAAATGTATCGCATAGACCTTCAAGGGAAAATGCAGTTCCACAATCTGTAAGGACTTCCTAAAATTTTTTCGGCATGCGAGAAATCGCACATCAGAAATCCAATAGACCGCGCGGGGCGAAGTTGAATAAACGATTGATCAGTCACATGACAACCGGCGTTGTCATCTTTTCTCTATCAGGCTGCGCCGCCGTCGGCGCGGCATCCGGGGTGGCACAGGCCGCCAAGTCGACGCTGGAGGCGCTGGGCCTGAAAAAGCCGGACACCCCGGAGGTCCCCGATGCGATGAAACAGCCGCGCAATGTTCCCATCAAGCTGCATGCCTCCAAGGCGCTCAACGTCGATTCGCAGCAGCGCCCGCTGGCCTTGGTCGTAAAAATTTATAAGCTCAAGCAGAACATTAGTTTCCAACAGGCGTCATACGACACGTTCCTGAGTGCGCAAAAAGAAAAGGAAGCCTTGGGAACCGATCTCCTGGAGGTCAAGGAGGTCACGCTGGTACCGGGCCAGCGCTACGAGATTTCCGAAAAGGTCAGTTATGAAGCCGGCTACATCGGCGTGGTGGCGCTGTTCGTCAATCCGGCGCCGCAGCGCTGGCGTGTCGCCTTCAAGGCCGATGAGGCGGAGAAGAACGGCATTACCGTCGGCCTGCAGTCCTGTTCACTGACCGTGGGCGCGGGTGCCGTGGCCATCGATACGCAGGGAAAGCCGCAAGAAAAAAATCTGATGCTGGCACCGGTTCAGTGTCATTGAAACTCAAACAACAATTCGCAGGACATCGCGACATGACCATCATCACGACGGGGCAATCCAAGTGAATCACTCCAACAAAGTCCTCTGGGGCGAAGGCCTCTTCCTCCGGCCGCAACATTTCCAGCGCCAGGATCACTATCATGAAACGCGCCTGCACCAGACGGCGCTGGCACTCAATCCGTATTGCTGGGGCGTGTCATCGCTTCAGGTGGATCGCGATGCACTGAACAACAATACGCTGCGCATCCTGGAACTGTCGGCCATCTTCCAGGACGGGGAAATCTACAAGGCGCCCGATGGCGACGATCTGCCGGACCCCATCGAACTGACCGAGATCCCGCTGGCGCAGCAATCCGTCACCTTCTATGCGGCCCTGCCGGCACTGAAGAGCTTCGGCAGCAATTTCGCTTCCGGCACCGGCAATCATCAGTCGAGCCGTTATATTCAAGACAATGTCGAGACACCCGATCTCTTCACCGATGCTGCCAAGGCGGAGATGAGCTACCTGAAGAAAGCGGTCAGGCTGGTGTCGGAGAATGAACCGCGCGACTCCCTGGTGTGCATTCCGATCGTGCGCCTGCGCCGGGCAAGCTCATCAGGATTCGAACTGGATCCTGATTTCGTCGCGCCCAGCCTGTCGGTGCATGCAGCTCCCCTGCTGTTCCTGCGCCTGCGCCGCCTGCTGGATGCCTTGCAGGCCAAGGTCAGCGCGCTCTACGGTCATCATCGCGAGCCCAGCAAGAGCGTGGTGGAATTCCGTTCCGGCGACATCACCTCCTTCTGGCTGCTGCATACGGCCAGCACCGCTTATGCCAGCCTCTCGCATTACCTGAACAATCCCCAGCTGCATCCCGAGCGCCTGTATGAACAATTGCTCGGACTGGCCGGCTCGCTGATGACCTTCTCGCGCAGCCTGGCGCTGGCGGACCTGCCGCCTTATGATCATCGCGACCCCGGCCCGCCGTTTGCGCGGCTTGACGGCATCATTCGCGAGCTGCTCGATACCGTCATCTCCTCGCGTTACTTCGCCATCGCCCTGCACGAGAGCAAACCCTCTTACCACCTGGGGATGCTGGACTCCGGCAAGATCGACGAGAAGACCAGCTTCTACCTTGCCGTCAATGCCGACCTGCCGGCCATCGAGCTGGTGGACGTGGTGCCCCTGCGCTTCAAGATCGGCGCCCCAGACGATGTAGAAAAATTCGTGCTGGCCGCACTGCCCGGCGTGAAGCTGGTGCACTCGCCGCAAGTGCCGGCCGCCCTGCCGGTACGCCCTGATACCTATTACTTCACGCTGGAAAGCAAGGGCGCCATGTACGAGCGGATGCTGCAGGCGCAGTCGATCTGCATTTATGTACCTTCCGGCATCCGTGACCTCAAACTCGAACTCCTGGCGGTGACGCAATGAACATGACTTCAGCCCCCTCCCTGCTCGATCAGGACCATCTTCCACCGGCCCAGATGGCGGCCGCACCGGTCAATGCGCGCTCGCTGCTGGATCTGATGTATGACGGTTTCTACGCGCTCTTCATGCTCAAGAACGGCAGCGCGCCGGTGGATGAAGCTTCCTTCGCAGTGAAGATGCAAAAGTTCCTGGGGGATGTGGAGCGCAATGCCAAGAAGCTCGATGTCTCGCCCGAAGATGTCTACGCCGCCAAATATGCTTTCTGCGCCTCGGTCGATGAAATCATCCTGCGCTCCAGCTTCGGCATCCGCGATGCCTGGGAGCGCCGTCCGCTGCAGCTGACCATGTTCGGCGATCAGCTGGCAGGTGAAAATTTCTTCAAGCAGCTGGAAGACTTGCGGGTGCGTGGCAATGCGCACATCCAGGCGCTGGAGGTGTTTCACATGTGCCTGTTGCTGGGGTTCCAGGGCAAGTACGCGCTGGAAGGTCCGGAAAAACTGAATTATCTGACCGCACGGCTGGGGGATGAAATCGCCCATCTCAAGGGCAAGAGCGCCGGCTTCGCGCCGCATTGGGCAAGACCCGACGCCATCGTCAACAAGCTGCGCAATGACGTGCCGCTGTGGGTGGTGGCTTCACTGTTTGCCTTCATCGCCCTGTTCGCCTACCTGGGCTTGAACTGGATGCTGACCAGCGGCACCGAAAATGGACTGGCAGGCTATTCCGATATCGTCAAATTGGCGCCACGTACGGCCAACCTGACCATTACCCTGCCCTGAGCGCGATCTTTCACTTGATAGTCTTGGAAGGCCACCCAGATGAATCTGCCTTTTCCCGATTCACTTTCCAGCGTCATCAATCAACTCTTCGGCCCCGGCCTGTCGCAACACGCGCGCCTGATCACGCTGGCCAGCGCGCAGGAAGCCGGTCTTCCGGAATCCCTGGTCGTGGAGCGCTTCCACGGCCAGGAAAGTGTCAATGACAACTTCCAGTTCGACATCGATGCGCTTTCGGTTTCCACCGATCTCGAGCTGAAGCAATTCATCGGGACCGAGCTGACCCTGCGTCTGCTTCAGGCCGACGGCAGCCGACGTGCCTGGCATGGCTACTGCACGCAGGCTTCATGGCTGGGTGCTGATGGCGGGCTGGCACGTTACCGGCTAAGGCTGGAATCTTTCCTCTCCTTCCTCGACCGCCGCCGGGACAGCTTCCTGTTTCAGGACATGAGCGTCACCGACATCGCCAGTGCCGTCCTGAAGGAATACCCGCAAGCCAATTTCGCTCTGGATGTCACCCAGACGCTCACCAGGCGAGACATCTGCACCCAATACCGCGAAAGCGATTTCGCCTTCCTGCGCCGCATCCTGGCCAGCGAGGGCCTGAACTTCCGCTTCGAGCATCAGCAGGAGGGTGAGCAAGGCCAGGCCTCCGGCCAGCAACAGGCGCGACACAAGCTGGTCATCTTCGACCGCGAGGCCAAGGCACCGGATCTGCCGGGCGGCGATACGCGCATCCGCTTTCACCGCATCGCCGCCACCGAGGCCAGCGATGCCATCACCGACTTCAGCGCCATGCGCAGCGTGCGTTCCAACGCCGTGGCGCTGGCCAGTTGGCATCCCGAGAAGATTTCTTCACCTTCGGCTGAAGAGAGCTCCAGCCTGGATGCCGGTGAAGTCCCTGCCCTACCGGTCTACGACGGCACAGGCCAGCAGGACTTTGCAGACCAGCAGGCGGCCGCGGCCCATGCGCAGTTGATGCTGCAGGCTTTGGAAATGCAGAACAAACGTTTTGAAGGCGCGGGGGCGGCACGCCAGCTCAGTGCCGGTGCGCAGTTCACGCTGAGCCAGCATGAGCGCTATCCCGAAGGCGAGAACCGCTTCAAGCTGCTCTCGGTGCGCCACAGCGCCCGCAACAATTTCGACAGCAACATCGCACAGATCCTCGAGCAGCTCATCCCTGCTTCGCTGGCAAATCTGTTCGGCAAGACGCCCTCCTCGGGCGGCGTATCTAATGACGACCTGAAGGCAGGGACCTACCGCAACAGCTTCGTCGCCGTGCGTGAGGTAGTCCCCATCGTTCCAGCTGCAATCACGGAGCGCCTCAAGCCAACGGCGCGTGGCACCCAGACTGCGCTGGTGACCGGCCTGCCGGATGCGGCCGTTACCACCGACCGCAATCACCGCGTCAAGGTCCAGTTCCACTGGCAGCGCGGCAAGTCACCCAATCCAGGCGGCTTGCGCGAGACCGGCAATCTCGATGACAAGGACGGCAATGCCCCCGGCAACGATGCCTCCGGCACCTGGGTGCGCGTGGCAGAAGCGCAGTCCGGCCCCAACTGGGGCAGCCAGTTCACGCCGCGCATCGGCAGCGAAGTGCTGGTCGATTTCATCGAGGGTGACATTGATCGCCCCGTCGTGGTCGCACAACTTTACAACGGTAATGATGTGCCGCCCTTCCCGGCAGGAGCCGAGTCTGACGCCAACCATGCCGGCACGATTTCGGGTTGGCACAGCACGGCGCACGATGGCAGCGGTTTCAATCAATGGGTGGTGGACGACACGCAGTCGCAACTGCGCATGCGTCTGGCCACAAGCCAGGGCAAATCCCAGCTCAATCTCGGCCATCTGATCGAACAGGCAGATACCGGAGCCCAGCGTGGCAGCTATCGCGGCCAGGGCTTTGAACTGCGCACGGACGCCTGGGGCGTGGTGCGCGGTGCCGAAGGCTTGCTGATCTCCTCGACGGCGCGTCCTGTCGCCGGTGCCAGCGTCACCAGCACGCAGATGGATGCCCACGAAGCCGTGGCGCAATTGAAGGGTGCGCGGCAACTTGCGCAGACCATGGGCGAGACCGCCACACAGCAGCAGGCGCTGCACAGTGCGGACGCCTACCAGGCCAAGACTGATTTCATCTCCGTCATCGACCCGCAGGATCAGGGCAAGCATCCGGCCAGCGTCAATGGACAGGACGCATTCAAGAGCCAGGCGGGTTCCCGCGAGAGCGACAGCGCGCAACCGGTCGAAAAGTTCAGCAAGGCCGCTGTGCTGATGGAGTCACCAAGCAACGTCAACTGGGCTAGCGCGGCTTCTACCGTGCTCTATGCGGGCGAAAACCTTCACTGGACCACGCAGGGGGATACCCACTGGACCGCCGCCGATACCGCCAGCCTCGCGGCCGGCAAGGCGGCCACGTTCTTTGCGCACGACGGCGGCATCCAGGCCTTCGCAGGCAATGGCCCGGTTTCCTTGCAGGCGCATACCGATGCGCTGGAGATCCTGGCTGACAAGGATGTGAGCGTCATCAGCGTCAATGAAGGCATTGAGATCAAGGCGCGCCAGAAGATCGTGCTGCAGGCGGGGCAGGCTTCGGTGACGCTGGAGGGTGGCAATATCACGTTCGCCTGCCCGGGGACATTTTCGGTGAAGGGGGCGACGCATGCGTTTCCGGGTGGGGCCGCGCTCAAGGCAATTTTTTCCAACTTGCCCGATACTCAGGTGAAGCTTTTTGACCAGCAAATTCGCGCCGTTAACGAAATAAGCAATGAGCCTATCGTTGGACTTCCTTATGAACTGGTAACAAGTGAAGGTAACCAGTACTATGGTGTGACCGACCAAGAAGGCAAGACCGTTAGAGTCGCCACAGCGCAGCCCGAAGAAGTGGTTGTCAGATGGGGCGTAAAGCCGCCTGATTCAGAAAGGCAGCGGTCAGATGCCTAAGGATGCCGAATTCAATACAAGAACCGTTCAAGCCAAGCAGTCGGTAGTTGATAGCAAACTCAAACCTGATGCTGAAATGCATGTGTTGGTTGGCGGACCCTATACCTCTCCTGATGGGGAAGAGCATCGCTACGGTCATACGGCCCTTCGCGTGAAGACCCGACAATCCGACATTACTTATGATTTCGGGCGGTATGGCAGGACCAGCGGCACCTTCGGAGAATCGGGAGAGGGCATCCTTCGCAAGTGGATCGCCTTTGATCACTACATAAGGGGCGAGAATAGCCTCCATCGCAAAACGACCGGCTTTGTTTATGCCATCTTTCAGTACCAAGCAGATGCAATCAACAGCTATTTCGACAAGCAGATAGCAGCTGGCCAAGCGCTACCTGATAAAAGCAATGGCGTGAAAAAGACCTTCAAATTGAAGAGTGACTACCATGCGCTTGGACCCAATTGCACGACCCTCAGCGTTGACGGTGCCAAGGTTGCAATTACCGATTTCGACAGAGGAAGCGATAAGTACATACGGCCCGAGGAGGCACTCAGTTTTGGTGAGCGAATAGCTCTGAAGGCCGCAGGGGGATCATCACGGCTATTTTTACCCGCCAATTTGCAACACTTTCTGAGTGATGGCGCCGCGCATAAAGCCATCCGGATTGATACTTACGGATCTGGAAAATGAAAAGCAAGATTCTTTTTTTCCTTGCAGGGACCTTCACAGCGAGTTTGTTTTTTTATGGCCATCTTGTCTGGAAATCCAACATGACAAAAATTCACCGCCTCACCACACCTTTGCAGCTCAGTACCGAACAAGCGTCCAACGGCATGCTGCCAGTCGGCACAACCCTTTATTACGACACATCCTTCCCCGAAGGATTTTCCCGCTACAAGATCTACGTCAACATTGATCGAATGCCATTGGAACTGGAGACCCTGCGGGATCCCAGCATGATCGATCCGGTAGATGCAACTGCTTTCAGCCAAGGGGCCCTGCTGAAGTTACTCAGGAATCATCCTCTTTCCAAGGAGGACCTCCGCGCGATCATCAATTCAGGCTATCTCTCCAAGGACGAAATCAAGGAAGTCCTCTCTGAATTCACGAGTGGGAAATGATACCTACATGCAAGAAGATCGCTACCTTCCCTCGCAACCCGCTTCGTCCGAGCTACGGCGCAAGGCTAGTCCAGCCATGGCTCGGCTCTATGGAGTCCTCGCCCCAAACAGCCGAATCATAAGTAAATGCTGGGTTACCGATGATATTTTCAAGCAGTGACAAGCAGCAGCCGATCCACGTGCAGCATGGCGTAAACACTTGGTTCAAGGCCGCGAGCCACTTCTGACCAACAGCCGCTGGGGAGCACGTGACACCTCAGAGAACTGGGCAAATAATGGCTGTAGCCGCTCAGGACATTACTTCACGCCCTCCAAGATCGATTCCCGCAAGTATTTCAACAACGGAGAAACCAAGCCTGATCTCAATAGCGAGTATGGCGCGACCATCTGACAATGGGATGCAGATCAGGATTGAACGTGGAACGAGACCAATTGTGGTCAATCAGGATGACCTGAAGAACGCCTTGGTGAGCAAGCGACAACCTGCCCATTGGGGCTATGATGAATTCGGTCAAAAGACCGATCTGGTTGGTGTCCCGGTTCTCACTAACAATTGGTACGAGTCGAAAAAGAAATGATTAACTCTCCTGGCCCTCTCGATCCACAAGAGATTTTTCTCTTGGAACGTTACACATCTCTTGAATACCTGTGACCTGAGACGAATTTTGTAGCCACCGGATAAGTGAGTTCTTTATGCTAACGCCAAGGAGAACTCAATGAAGAAGCGATTTACGGACGAACAGATCATCAGCATCTTGCGAGAAGCAGAGAGCAAGGAGATTGCGACGGTAGATCTGTGCAAGCGCCACAACATTACTGAGCAGACCTTTTACCGCTGGAGAAACAAGTTTGGCGGTATGGATGTCTCGGATGCCCGGCGGCTCAGAGAGCTTGAGTCCGAGAACGACAAGCTCAAACGCATGGTGGCGGAACAGTTGCTGGTGATTGATGGCTTGAAGGAGTTAAGCCGAAAAAAATGATGACCTCCGCGGGCCGGCGCGAAGCGCTGGAAGTCCTTACTCGTCGGGGGCTGTCGCAACGCAAGGCATGTCGCTATCTGGATCTGAGCCGGCGGATAGCGGGTTATCAGTTGCTACAACCAGAAAAGGATCGGAGCCTGACGCAGCAGCTCATCGCGGCGTCGCAAGAGGTCCCTCGATTCGGCTATCGGCGTATGTCTGCCTGGCTGGCCTTGGGCGAGTCCCGAGTGCGGCGACTCTGGAGCGCGCTCAAACTAGGCATCCCCCGAAAGCGGCCTCGCAGGCGTCGATGCGGCAACGACATTCGGCTACCTGGAGCAACCAAGCCCAATTCGGTCTGGAGCTACGACTTTGTTCATGACCAGATGGTGGATGGACGCTCATTGAAGATGCTGTGCGTGATCGATGAATACACCAGGGAATGCCTGGCCATCGAAGTTGCTGCCAATTTGCGTTCTCAGGACGTCATCCTGACGCTCTCGCGCTTGATGCGGTTACATGGAAAGCCGGCCTACGTTCGGTCGGACAATGGAGCCGAGTTCACAGCGGCCAAGGTCATGCGCTGGCTGCGGGATGCCTCCGTTGGTCCCGCCTTCATTGCGCCAGGCAGTCCATGGCAGAACGGATTCGTCGAAAGCTTCAATGGCAAACTGCGTGACGAACTGCTTAACCGGGAGTGGTTCCGCAGCCGGGCAGAGGCGAAAGTGCTGATTGAAAGATGGCGTCAGTTCTACAACGAGCGCAGGCCGCATAGCGCACATAACTACCAACCTCCAGCTACGGTCCGTCGAACTTGGCTGGAATCGAATATGATCGACAACCGACTCACTGCCTGACTGGCTACAAATTACCGACGCAGGTCACCTGGGCCAATTGCGAGACAACTGGCAAGAGCTACTTGAATTTGTGGAATCACGGCTGAGTCAGTTCATGCAAAACTTGCCTCCCGATTACCGCAATCGTGCTTTACCTGAACAGCCTGATATCGTTTGGGGAGAGCAGGTGCTTCCCAACTTCCGAGATACATTCGACGGCCTCTGCAGCGGCTATATCAAGTTGTCTCATGGAGACCTCGGTGGACTTAACAGCGTGCATGGAGTGCGGTCGGACTTCAAGGGGCAGCTCGAATTTTCCGCCGAGTGGATGGGCGAGGGAAGCGTACGTACGTATCGGTACCTGCTGAGTCAGGCGCTCGTCCGGGCGAGCAACATCACTTCTACTCTCGGTGCGTACTGGTCGGCCGGAACCTTGTCATCCGGCTATACGCCGGAGGATCGCGGGCCACTCGATGCGCCGGAAGCCTGGCCTGGCTACGCGCTTGATCCTTCGACCACCGCGCGAACAGGACAGCCACCACCAAGACCAGGCATCTATGTTCCGGACCAATCCAATTCCAGTGCTCAGTTCCTGGGCCCGGACATTGATGAGGCACCCGAATGCAGCATTTTCTTGGGAATCCAATCTCTCTACATTCCTGGCACCTCGGAAAAATACGGCGAAGAAGCTCTGCATCAGACCGCTCCATGTACATGGACGCTGGTCAAGAAGGTCGCCCATCAACGGAAGAAAATATCACTAAACGCACCGCAGGATTTCCAGCGACGCGTTGCAAGCGGAGAACTGTGCCCGGAGGATGGATATTATTTCACGCCTGCCCAACTGGATTCCCGACGCAAGTTCAAGCGCGGAGAGACCATGCCAACCCTGCATTCTCAATATGGTGCCACCATCTGGCAATGGGACTCCAATCAAGAATGAAGACAAACGGGGGCTCCAAAGCTGACATGTGCTCAACGGTATCGATATCCATTACCTGGATGTTGGGGAGAATTTCAAATGGCTGAACAGCCAGCCTTCCAACCATGAGTTGAGATAAGGCGAAACCTCAGTGATCAGCCTTCGTTTCGACAACAACCAGTTTCGATGCGCAGAAAAAACGGCCTGATCACCCACGCGACCAAGCCGTCATCATCAGCCACAGACAACTACATCAAGCCGCTGAAGCAGAATCCGCCTGCGCAAACAAGGCACGCGCCTTGTGCAGCTTGCGATAGCTATCCAGCAAGCGCTGATGGCGATCCAGCCCTTCGAGCTTCATGCTGGTCGGCGTCAAGCCAAAGAAACGCACGCTGCCGTTGACCGATCCGATGGCCGCATCCATGCGCGCGTGGCCGAACATGCGGCGGAAGTTGGTCTCATAGTTGGATAGCTCCAGCTCATCATCCAGCTCCACTTCCAGCACGACATTCAACGCCTGGTAGAACAGGCCACGTTCCACCGAGTTGTCGTTGTATTGCAGGAAGGCACCGACCAGGTCATGCGCTTCTTCAAACTGCTGCAGGGCCAGATTGATCAGCAGCTTCAGCTCGAGGACGGTCAGCTGGCCCCACTCGGTGTTCTCATCGAAGTCGATACCGATCAGGGTAGCGATGTCGGAGTAATCATCCAGCTCGTTGTTTTCCAGACGATCGAGCAAGGCAGCCAAGGCCTTGTCGTCCAAACGATGCAGGTTCAGGACATCCTCGCGGAACAGCAGCGCCTTGTTGGTGTTGTCCCAGATCAGATCCTCGACCGGATAGACCTCGGAATAACCCGGCACCAGGATGCGGCAAGCGGTCGCTCCCAGCTGGTCGTAGACAGCGACATAGGCCTCCTTGCCCATCTCCTCGAGAATGCCGAACAGCGTAGCGGCCTCCTCCGCGTTGGAATCTTCGCCCTGGCCGGAAAAATCCCATTCCACGAATTCGTAGTCCGCCTTGGCACTGAAGAAGCGCCACGACACGATGCCGGACGAATCGATGAAGTGCTCCACGAAGTTGTTGGGTTCCGTGACGGCATTGCTCTCAAAAGTCGGCTGCGGCAGATCGTTGAGCCCTTCGAAGCTGCGCCCTTGCAGCAGTTCCGTCAGGCTGCGCTCCAACGCCACTTCAAAGCTTGGGTGTGCGCCGAAAGAAGCAAACACGCCGCCGGTGCGCGGGTTCATCAAGGTCACGCACATCACCGGATAGACGCCGCCCAGCGAGGCGTCCTTGACCAGGACCGGGAAACCTTGCTCTTCCAGTCCCTTGATACCGGCCACGATGCCGGGATACTTTGCCAGGACCTCCTGAGGAACATCGGGCAGGCAAATCTCGCCTTCCAGGATTTCACGCTTGACCGCACGCTCGAAGATCTCCGACAGGCACTGCACCTGCGCCTCAGGCAAGGTATTGCCGGCACTCATGCCATTGCTGACGAAGAGATTTTCGACCAGGTTGGAGGGGAAATACACCACCTCGCCATCGGACTGGCGCACGTAAGGCAGCGAGCAGATACCGCGCTTTGCGTTGCCGGAATTGGTATCGACCAGATGCGAGGCACGCAGCTCGCCATCGGGGTTGTAGATCTCCAGGCAATACGTGTCCAGGATCTCCTTCGGCAATTTGTCCCCGCGGCCGGGCTTGAACCAGCGCTCGTTGGGGTAATGCACGAACTCGGCATTGGCGATCTCCTCGCCCCAGTAGGAACCTGCATAGAAGTGGTTGTTGCTGATGCGCTCGATGTACTCGCCCAGCGCCGAAGCCAGTGCACTTTCCTTGGTAGCGCCCTTGCCGTTGGTGAAGCACATCGGCGAGTGCGCATCGCGGATGTGCAGCGACCACACATTGGGAATGATGTTGCGCCACGAAGCGATCTCGATCTTGATGCCCAGCTCAGCCAGCAAGCCGGACATGTTGGCGATGGTCTGCTCCAGCGGCAGGTCCTTGCCCAGGATATGCGTGCTCGTGCCAGCCTCGGGCTTGAGCGTGAGCAGGGACTGCGCATCGGCGTCCAGGCTCTCCACTTCCTCGATGATGAATTCCGGTCCCTGCTGCACCACCTTCTTGACCGTACAGCGCTCGATGGAACGCAGGATGCCGCGGCGGTCTGCTTCCTCGATGTCGGGCGGCAGTTCGACCTGGATCTTGAACGTCTGCTGGTAGCGGTTTTCCGGATCGACGATGTTGTTCTGCGACAGGCGGATATTCTCGGTGGAGATATTGCGCGTATTGCAGTACAGCTTCACGAAATACGCTGCGCACAGGGCCGATGACGCCAGGAAGTAATCAAAGGGACCCGGCGCGGAGCCGTCTCCCTTGTAGCGGATGGGCTGGTCGGCGATGACGGTAAAGTCGTCGAACTTGGCTTCAAGACGCAGCTTGTCGAGGAAGTTGACTTTGATTTCCATGGCGAGATTCCGAGAATGAACCGAAGAGATGGCGGTAAGGCGTGTGAGCGACAGCGGCCCACAGGTTTGTCGCGACGACGGCGATGGCCGTGGGGCGGGTCTGGCAGTCGTTGCGCAAAAGAGCTTCGATGATAGCCTAGTGCGCTTGCACCAGCGTGGCCGGCCCATGTTGAGCACGCAGCGCGCTTCATCACGACGGGCAGGCAAGATTGCAGACCCAAAGAAAAACGGCTCACATCGCTGTGAGCCGCTTCGGTATTTGGTGCTGGCTGCAGGACTTGAACCCGCCACCCCCTGATTACAAGTCAGGTGCTCTACCAGATGAGCTAAGCCAGCAAAAACTTCAGCCGGCGATTATAGCCTACTTGATGCGTGTCAGTACAGGACGGCCACCCTTTTTCGGTGGTTCCGGATCATCATCGCCCTTGTCGCTACTTTCAGCCGGCTTCTTTTCCGGTTCGGAAACAGGTACCGAGGACAGCACAGGCGCACTGCTTTCCTGCTCAGGAGGCTGCTGCGCCTCGTCGGCCGTGGCCGGCGCAGGCGCTTCAAACGCCATGCCCTGGCCGTTTTCACGGGCGTAGATGGCGATCACGTTTTCCACAGGGATCAGAATATCGCGCGAAACACCACCAAAGCGGGCGCTGAAGTGAATGTTGTCGTTCTCCATCTTCAGGCCGCTGGTAGCCTCGAAGCTGATGTTGAGGACGATTTCGCCATTCTTGACGAATTGCATCGGCACGCGGGTGCTGCTGTCGACGACCACGGCAATGTGCGGCGTGTAGCCATTGTCGGTGCACCACTCGTAAATGGCGCGCAGCAGATAAGGCTTGGTGGAGACTTCTGGCATGACTGGTGTGATGTGCGATGCGCCGGTAAAAGACCGCATCTGCCGGCAAGGCCGGGGTGGAAAGCAATATGAACTTCTGTGAACTGCACCGCCGCCCAGGCGGCAGTGCAGCCGGACCAGCTTAACGGCGCATGACCTTTTCAGACGGGGTCAGTGCTTCGATGTAGGCAGGACGCGAGAAGATGCGCTCGGCATACTTCATCAGCGGTGCCGCCGTCTTGGACAGTTCGATGCCATAGTGATCCAGACGCCACAGCAACGGGGCCAAGGCCACGTCGAGCATCGAGAACTCATCGCCCAGCATGTACTTGTTCTTCAGGAACAGCGGTGCCAGTTGGGTCAGGCGGTCACGGATCTCGTGGCGGGCCTTTTCCTGGTTCTTCTCGGCAGCCTTGGACTTTTCATTTTCCAGGGTGTGCACGTGAACGAACAGTTCCTTCTCGAAGTTGAACAGCATCAGGCGCGCACGCGCACGCATGAGCGGGTCAGCCGGCATCAGTTGGGGATGCGGGAAGCGCTCATCGATGTATTCATTGATGATGTTCGATTCATACAGGACCAGGTCGCGTTCAACCAGGATGGGCACCTGGCCATACGGGTTCATGACCGAAATGTCTTCCGGCTTGTTGAAGAGGTCAACGTCGCGGATCTCGAAATCCATGCCCTTTTCGAACAGGACAAGGCGGCAACGTTGCGAAAATGGGCAGGTCGTGCCCGAGTAGAGAACCATCATTTTTTCAGAGCCCTAAAAACAAAAGGGGGGCGAGACGCATAACGCTCACCCCGATACGCAATTCCGCAAAAACTGCGCGGATACGTGATTGTACGTTTTTACTTGATGTTCTTCCAATAGGACGCGTTCAAACGCCACGCCAATACCGAGAAGATTCCCAGGAACAACAGTACCCAGACACCCAGCCGCTTGCGCGTATTCTGCGCCGGCTCGCCCATCCATTGCAAATAGGCAACGAGATCGGCGACATTGTTGTCATACTCCGCCGTGCTCATCTTGCCCGGCTTGACTTGCTCGAAGCCGGCAAACTTGTGGATGGTCTTGTTCGCGTCGTGAGGATCCTTCTCTTCCACGAACTTGGCCTTGCGAATACCTTGCAATTCCCACAACACGTGCGGCATGCCGACGTTGGGGAAGAGCATGTTGTTCCAGCCGGTGGGGCGGCTGTCGTCCGTATAATAACTGCGCAGGTAGGTATAAATCCAGTCCGGACCGCTGCCAGCCTCCGAGGCCTTGGCCCGGGCGATCACCGACAGGTCCGGCGGCGTTGCGCCAAACCAGGCCTTGGCGTCCTGCGGCGACATCGAGATCTTCATCAGGTCGCCGACCTTTTCCCCGCTGAACAAGAGGTTGTTCTTGATCTGGTCTTCGGTCAGGCCGATATCGCGCAGCCGGTTGTAACGCATGGCCGAGGCCGAGTGGCAGTTCAGGCAATAGTTGACGAACAGCTTGGCCCCGTTTTGCAGCGAGGAAACATCCTTGGTACGGTCCGGGGCATGATCCAGCGGGAAGCCCCCTTCGTTGGCGCAGGCCAGCGCCGGCAGCAAGGCCAGCGCGGCAATCACTTTCTTGAGCAATGTCATGTTCTTGTCCTTTGGCGGCTGGCTTAGTGCGGATGGTAGACGACGCGCTCGGGCACCGGCTTGAAGGTACCGGCAGCACTCCACCACGGCATCAGCAGGAAGAAGCCGAGGTAAATGAAGCTGCACACCTGCGAGACGGTGGTGCCGATGGCCGTCGGCGGTTGCACGCCGAGGTAGCCAAGGATGACGAAGGCGATGGCAAAGACCAGGTACACATACTTGTGCCAGCTGGGACGATAGCGGATGGACTTGACCTGCGAATGATCCAGCCACGGCAGGCCGCCCAGGATCACCACCGACAGGCCCATCAGGACCACGCCCCAGAACTTGGCATCGAACACCAGCATGCCGGCGATGATGGCCAGGCCGATCACGATGGCCACGATCTTCAGCTTGGCCGTCAGGCGCGACTTGAACACCAGCAGCAGCACATAGCCTGCCACGCCGGCAATCAACCAGCCCATGAAGTCCGCAGTCGTTGCGCGAAGAATCGAGTAGAACGGCGTGAAGTACCAGACCGGTGCGATGTGCGGCGGGGTCTTGAGCGAATCGGCCGGGATGAAGTTGTTGTACTCCAGGAAGTAACCGCCCATTTCCGGGGCGAAGAACACCACGGCCGAGAACACCAGCAGGAAGATCGAGACACCGAAGATGTCATGCACCGTGTAATACGGATGGAAAGGAACCCCATCCAGCGGTACGCCACGTTCGTCGGTCTTTTCCTTGATTTCCACCCCATCCGGGTTGTTGGAACCCACTTCGTGCAGCGCGATGATGTGCGCCGCCACCAGCCCGATGAGCACCAGCGGAATGGCGATCACGTGGAAGGAGAAGAAGCGGTTCAGCGTGGCGTCGGAAACGACGTAGTCGCCGCGAATGAGCAGCGACAGGTCCGGGCCGATGAAGGGGATGGCGCCGAAAAGGTTCACGATCACCTGTGCGCCCCAATAGGACATCTGCCCCCAGGGCAGCAGGTAACCGAAGAAAGCTTCACCCATCAGGCAGAGGAAGATCCCCACCCCGAACAGCCACACCAGTTCGCGCGGCTTGCGGTAGGAGCCGTAGAGCAGGCCCCGCACCATGTGAAGATAAACGACGATGAAGAAGGCCGAAGCGCCGGTGGAGTGCATATAGCGCACCAGCCAGCCCCAGGGCACATCGCGCATGATGTATTCGACCGAGGCGAAGGCCAGGTTGGCGTCCGGCTTGTAGTGCATCACCAGGAAGATGCCGGTGACGATCTGGATCACCAGCACCAGCAGTGCCAGCGAGCCGAAGATGTACCAGAAGTTGAAGTTCTTCGGCGCGTAGTATTCGGAGAGGTGGGCTTTCCAGGTGGCCGTCAGCGGAAAGCGCGAATCGACCCAGTTCAGGGCCTTGGCTGCTACCGGTGCATCATCCGGCAGCTTCTTTTCGTGAAATGCTCCCATGATCAGGCCTCCCCTTTCTCGTCCTTGCCGATGACGAGCTTGTTGTCGCCTTCAAACATGTAGCGCGGGACTTGCAGGTTGTCCGGCGCCGGCTTGTTCTTGTACACGCGGCCGGCCAGGTCGAAGGTCGAGCCGTGGCAGGGGCACAGGAAGCCGCCATGCCAGTCGTCCGGCAGCGAAGGCTGCGGGCCGCTCTGGAAGCGGGAACTCGGGGAGCAGCCGAGGTGCGGGCAGATGCCGACCACGACCAGGATGTCCTTGCGCAGCGAACGCCACTCATTGAGCGCGTAATCAGGCGTTTCGGAGAAATCGGTGCGCTTGGAGTTGGGATCGGCCACCTCGCCATCGGTCTTCTTGAGGGACTCGATCATCTCGGGGGTACGCTTGAGAATCCAGACCGGCTTGCCGCGCCACTCAACGGTGCGCATTTCACCGGGAGCCAGTGAAGAAATATCCACTTCCACCGGTGCGCCTGCTGCCTTGGCGCGTTCTGAAGGTTGCAGGGTGGAGACGAATGCTCCAGCGGTGGCCAAACCCGCTACACCTCCGGCCGCACAAGTCGCAACAAGCAAACCTCGTCGACTTGCGTCGACCTGATTCTCGTCAGTCATAAAGACCCCAATCTCCAAATGTAAGTTAGCGTGGACCTTCTAAGTGACCCTCATGCAACTTTTCGATTATATATAAGCTGAATAGGGTTTTGTAGCTAACGGCCGGTATGGTACAGGCTTGCGAAAATGAACATTTGACGCAGCGCAACCCCTTGTCAATCTGCTCTCGTTCTCAGTTTTTTTGCAGTGCGGCGTCAGTGCTTGTCCGATTTACTTTTGCTGCCGGGCAGGATATAACCCGTTGTAAGCCCGCCTCATGTTTAAACAGCAACTTTCAAAGGAGAAACCAGGGATGAGCATGCTCAAGGATTTTCGCGCCTTCGCGATCAAGGGAAACGTGGTCGACCTGGCTGTCGGTGTCATCATCGGCGGGGCCTTCGGCAAGATCGTCAGCTCCCTGGTCGAGGATATCATCATGCCCATCGTCGGCAAGATCTTTGGCGGCCTGGATTTCGCCAACTACTACCTGCCCCTGAACGGCCAAGCCTATGGCCTGCCGCTGGCCGAAGCCAAGAAGGCCGGTGCCGTCTTCGCCTACGGCAACTTCCTCACCATCTTCATCAACTTCCTGATCCTGGCGTTCATCATCTTCCAGATGGTGCGTGCCATCAACAAGGCGCGCGACCTGGCCTCCAAGCATGAAGAAGCCACCCCGGCCGCTCCGGCACCGACGCCGGAAGACGTGCTGTTGCTGCGCGAAATCCGCGATTCGCTCAAGAAGCAGGGCTGAGGCGCATCCTGCCCCAGAAAGCTTCACTTACCCGCCACGGAAAGTGAAGCAACACGTATCGCGGCCCCGCCTCAAACGGGATTGTCGATATCGATGAAGCGATGCTCGATACCGAAGTGCCTGGCCACATGTTCCCCCAGCGCTTGGATGCCATAGCGCTCGGTGGCGTGATGGCCGGCAGCGAGATAGACAGTGCCGGTTTCGCGTGCGAGGTGCACGGTCGGTTCTGAAATCTCGCCGCTGATGTAGGCGGTGGCACCGGCTTCGATGGCTTCGCCCAGCATGCCCTGCGCCGCACCGGTACACCAGGCCACCTGTCCGATGGCCTGCTGCGGATCACCGATGAGCAGCGGCATGCGGCCCAGGCGTTTTTCGATCAGCATCGCCAGGTCCGCGGCCGTCTTGACGGAAGGCGCATGGCAGCGCCCGATCCAGCCGATGTCGTTCTCGCCGAAGCGGCCAGTGGCGTCAAAGTCGAGTCGTTTGGCCAGTTGCGCGTTGTTGCCCAGCTCCGGATGCGAATCCAGCGGCAAGTGATAGCCGAACAGATTGATGTCATGCCCCAGCAGCAGCTTCAGCCGCCGCTGCTTCTGCCCGATCACGCGCATGTCTTCACCGCGCCAGAAGTAACCGTGATGGACCAGGATGGCATCGGCCTGCCATTCCACTGCCGCCTCGATCAGGGCCAGGCTGGCCGTGACGCCGCTGACCACGCGCCCAATGGTGGCGCGCCCTTCCACCTGCAAGCCGTTTGGGCAATAATCGCGATATTGCGCCGCGTTAAGCGTCTGCCCCAGATAGACTGCGAACTCGTTTCTGCTAATGTGGCGGGTCATCTCTTCCTCATCCGATCAGATTTTCAATCCAAATACCAAAAATTCTTTTATGCGACGTTTATGGCTGTTGTTTGCCCAGACCGTGACAGTGGGTCTGGCGGTGTGGTTCATTGTAGCGACCTTGAAGCCGGACTGGCTGTCCGGATCCTTCACTTCGCGTGCACGCCCTGCCCAGTCCACCATCCAGATGCAGGAAGCCACACCCGCCGCGCCCGCCCTGGACTCCTATCGCCATGCGGCGCGCCAGGCCATGCCCTCGGTGGTCAATATCTTCACCACGACCGAAGCGCGCCCACAGAAGAGCCCCTTCCAGAACGATCCGTTCTTCCGCAAGTTCTTCGGCGACCAGTTCGATGAACAGCAGCAGGATGACAAGCAATCCAGCCTCGGTTCGGGCGTGATCGTCAGCCCGCAGGGCTACATCCTCACCAACAACCACGTGGTGGAAGCCGCCGACAAGATCGAAGTGGCCCTGGCCGACGGCCGCAAGGGCAGCGCCAAGGTGGTCGGCATCGATCCCGAGACCGACCTCGCCGTCATCAAGATCGACCTGCCCAACCTGCCCGCCATCACCCTGGGCCATCCGGAGAACAGCTCGGTGGGCGACGTCGTGCTGGCCATCGGCAACCCCTTCGGCGTGGGCCAGACGGTGACCATGGGCATCGTCTCGGCGCTGGGCCGCAACCACCTGGGCATCAATACCTTCGAGAACTTCATCCAGACCGATGCCGCCATCAATCCCGGCAACTCGGGCGGTGCGCTGGTCGATACCAACGGCAACCTGCTGGGCATCAACACGGCCATCTATTCGCGCACCGGCGGCAACCTGGGGATCGGCTTTGCGATACCGATGTCCACCGCCAAGACGGTGATGGAAGCCATCATCAGCCACGGCCAGGTGGTGCGCGGCTGGATCGGCGTGGAGCCGCAGGACATCACGCCGGAACTGGCCGAGAGCTTCGGCCTGGGCAAGAAAACCGGTGCCATCATCGCCGGCGTGCTCAAGGGCGGTCCGGCTGACCGCGCGGGCATGCGTCCGGGCGACATCCTGGTGAGCATCGACGACAAGCCGGTGGCCGATACCACCGAGATGCTCAACGTCATCGCGCAATTGACGCCGGGCCAGCAGATCGCCATGACGGTGCTGCGCAAGGCGCAGGAAACCAAGCTGAACATCACCGTGGGCAAGCGTCCGCCGCCGCCCAAGAACGATGATGCCGACGAAGAATGAGCCAGGAGAATCTGATCCATGCACCTGCGTGACCTGATCCAGTTCCTCGGGGAACTGTCCGAAAACAACAACCGCGCCTGGTTCGTCATGAACAAGCCGCGCTATGACATCCTGCGCGAGGAATTCCTGGCGCTGACCATCAAGCTCATCGCCGAGATCAGCAAGTTCGATCCGGCCATCGCCGGCTGCAACCCGAAGAAGGCGCTGTTCCGCATCAACCGTGACATGCGCTTCTCCCATGACAAGCGCCCGTACAAGACGCACTTCTCGGCCGCCATCACGGCCAGCGGGCTCAAGAAGCCCAGCCAGGGCGGCGGTCCGGCCTACTACTTCCACATCAATGAAGCGGGACAACTGCTCATTGCCGGTGGTGAATACCTGCCGCCGACGCCGCGCCTGCGCGCCATCCGCAACCGCGTGGTGGAGGATGCAGCGGGCTTCACCAAAATGCGCAAGAACAAGAAGCTTGTTGCGACATATGGCGACCTGCAGGACGAAGGAAAGCTGCAGCGCCCGCCCAAGGGCTTCGATCCGGACACCCCCAATATCGAGTACGTGAAGCTCAAGAGTTTCATCGTCTGGACCGAAGAAGACATCCGCAAGAAGATTCCGGCTGACCTTGGCAAGCAGGTGCTGGAAGGCTTCAAGGATGCCTATCCGCTGGTGCAATGGCTGCGCGAGATTCCGCTGGTGACCATCGAAGAGTGAACGGTCTATCAGGCACGTTCTCCTGAAGCCAGAAACGACAAAGCCCGCTCATCATCGAGCGGGCTTTGTTTTTTGGTGAATTGCCAGGCTTATTCGGTGGGCACGGAACTGCCAGGTTCCGCCTCCGGCGAACGCGTGGCACGCTCGAAGATCGGTGCCACCAGCAGGCCCACTTCGTAGAGCAGCACCAGCGGTACGGCCAGCATCAGCTGGCTCATCACGTCCGGCGGCGTGACGACGGCGGCAACGATGAAGGCACCGACGATCACGTAGGGACGGATCTGCTTCAACTTGGCCAGCGGCACCAGGCCCATGCGCACCAGCACGATCACGATCACCGGCACCTCAAAGGTCACGCCGAAGGCCACGAACATGGTCAGCACGAAGTCGACGTAGCTGTCGATATCCGGTGCCACCGAGACTGACTTGGGGGCGAAGTTGTTGATGAACGGGAAGACCACGCCAAAGACGAAGAAGTAGCAGAATGCCACCCCGGCCACAAACAGCAGCGAGGACGAGATCACCAGCGGCGCGATCAGGCGCTTCTCGTGCGCATACAGGCCGGGCGCGACGAAGGCCCACAGCTGGTACAGCACCCAGGGCAGCGCGATCAGCACGGCCACCAGCATGGTGACCTTGATGGGGATCAGGAAGGGAGTGATCACGCCGGTGGCGATCATCTTGCTGCCGGCGGGCAGCGCATGGATCATCGGCGCGGCCAGCACGTCGAAGATGTGGGCCGCGAACGGCATCAGGCAGAGGAACACCACCAGCACCACCGCAGCCGCCTTGACGATACGGCTGCGCAATTCGATCAGGTGCGAGATGAAGGTGTCTTCGGCCTGGGTGTTTTCTTCAGCCATGGGGTCGGAATTCTGATGAAGTGAGACGCGCTGCGCCAAATTTAGAAGAAACCAGCCGACTTGCCCACACCGACCGGACGGCGGTACTTGGCCACGCGGGCCGAGGCCGAGATCACGCGGGTCTTGTGACCGCTCTGGTGCTTGTACCAGGACGGCACGCCGGTGGTGCGCGAGAGCTTCTTGCGGCGGAAAGCCTTGGCCTTGATCGCATGCAGGGAGGGGTCGGGCGTGCGGGTCCAGCTGCTGCCGGCACTGCTGCTGTCGGACACGGAGGAATCGTCGCCGCCGTTCCAAGCGTCATTGATCGACGCTTCCGTATCGGACATGCTTTGATGAATGCTGTTACTGACGTCGCTGGCGGCGTCCTGCACATCCTTGTGCATCTTGCGCAGCTCGTCGAGTTCCATCTCGCGGCTGACTTCGGACTTGACGTCGTTGATGTAGCGCTGGGCACGGCCGAACAGGGTGCCGGCCATGCGCGCCACCTTGGGCAGGCGCTCGGGGCCGATCACGACCAGCGCGACCACGCCGATCAAGGCCAGCTTGGTAAGGCCGATATCAATCATGAGTCTGTGTGGACATTAAGAGGACAACGCGGGCGCGCCATGCGCTTGAAGACGGGAGTGCCCGCTGCAAATCACGATGCGGGCCCCTGCATGCCCGCCAGGAGGGCTGGCGGGCGGCCTGATCAGCTGCCGGACTTGTCCTTTTCCTTGGCCTGCACGTCGATGGCCGGGTCCTTCTTGGCCGGATCTTCCTCGCCGCCCTTGACGCCATCCTTGAAGCCCTTGACTGCCTTGCCCAGGTCGGAACCCATGTTGCCGAGCTTCTTGGTGCCGAAGACCAGCATCACGATCACCAGAACAATCAGCCAATGCCAAATACTGAACGAACCCATTCTCTTCTCCTAAGCGGACATCCCTGCCCTGTGTACAAGTGAAACCTGCCAGCCCCCGGGCCGGCGAATCCTTATTGTTGCACGAACCGTACCCGCCAGGGATGCGGGCCGCCAATCACGTGCATGTGCAGATGGTACACCTCCTGGCCGCCATCCGGTCCGGTGTTGACCAGGGTCTTGAAACCGCCGGTGGGCTTGCCTTCGGCATCGACGCCATAACCGCAGCCCTGCTCGGCCGCCAGGCGCGGTGCCAGGGCCAGCATCTTGCCCAGCAAGGCAGCATGCTGCTCACCGCAATCGGCCAGCGTTGCCACATGCTGGCGCGGCACAATCAGGAAATGCACCGGCGCGGCCGGATTGATGTCGTGGAAGGCGATCAGGTCCTCGTCCTCGTAGATCTTCTTCGAGGGAATCTGGCCTGCTGCGATCTTGCAGAAAATACAATTATCCAACGCCGTACTCCTGGGAAACAAGGGGATGGGAAAGTGCGCAGGACGCTCAGTCCTTGCGGGCAGCCTTTTCTTCCAGGCCAGAGAGGCCTTCGCGGCGCGCCAGTTCGTTGAGCACATCCTGCGGGCTCAGATCGAACTGCGCCAGCAGGACCATGGAATGGAACCACAGGTCGGCGCATTCATAAAGCACCTTGGACTTGTCGCCCGAGACGCGGGCATCCTTGGCGGCCATCACCGTTTCGGTGGCTTCCTCGCCGATCTTCTTGAGGATGGCGTCATCGCCCTTGGAGAACAGCTTGGCGACGTAGGATTTCTCCGGGTTGCCGCCGTTGGCCAGCTTGCGCGACTCGATGACTTCGGCCAGTCGCTTCAGGGTTTCACTCATGATGGGGTCTTGTCGCTGTCCACGGGCTTGGGGATGGTCTTGCGCACGCGCTTGGGCTTGGCTGCCGGCTCAGCAGCCGCCGCGGCCACGGGGCCACCACCGGCACCGGGTGGCAGGTCCTTCAGGACCGGCTCTACCGTGACCCATTCGCCGCTGTCGGCACTGCCTTCGAATTTCTGGAAGAAGCAGGAATGACGGCCGGTATGGCAGGCAATGCCGGCCACCTGCTCGACCTTGAGCAGCACCACGTCTTCGTCGCAGTCCAGGCGGATTTCGTGCACTTTCTGGAAATGACCTGATTCTTCACCTTTGTGCCAGAGCTTCTTGCGCGAGCGGCTCCAGTAGACCGCCTGGCCGATCTCCACGGTGCGCGCCAGCGCCTCGCGGTTCATCCAGGCGAACATCAGCACATCATTGGATCCGACTTCCTGGGCGATCACCGGCACCAGGCCGACTTCGTCCCATTTGACCTTGTTGAGCCATTTGGCGCTGATGCTCATGCCAGCCTCATGGAAATGTTCTGGTCGGCCATGAAGCGCTTGGCTTCCTGCACGGTGTGCTGGCCATAGTGGAAGATGCTGGCGGCCAGCACCGCATCAGCCTTGCCCTTGGTGATGCCGTCAGCCAGGTCCTGCAGGCCGCCCACGCCACCGGAAGCGATCACGGGAATGCTCACGGCTTCCGAGACCGAACGCGTCAGGTCGAGGTCGAAACCGCTCTTGGTGCCGTCACGGTCCATGCTGGTCAGCAGGATCTCGCCCGCACCCAGCTGCGCCATCTTGCGCGCCCATTCGACCGCATCCAGGCCGGTGGCCTTGCGTCCGCCGTGGGTATAGACCTCCCACTTGCCGTCGCCGGCGCGCTTGGCGTCGATGGCCACCACGATGCATTGGGAGCCGTATTTGTTGGCGGCATCGGCCACCAGCTGCGGATTGGTCACCGCCGAGGTGTTGATGCCGACCTTGTCGGCCCCGGCGTTGAGCAGGCGGCGCACATCTTCCACCGCGCGCACGCCGCCACCCACCGTCAGGGGAATGAAGACCTGCGAGGCCACGGCCTCGATGATGTCCAGGATCAGGTCGCGGCCATCGGAGGACGCGGTGATGTCGAGGAAGGTCAGCTCATCGGCACCCTGCTCGTCGTAACGGCGCGCGATCTCGACCGGATCGCCGGCATCGCGCAGCTCCAGGAAATTGACGCCCTTGACCACGCGACCAGCGGTCACGTCCAGGCAAGGGATGATGCGTTTTGCAAGGGCCATGTTATTTGCTGCCGGAGAGGCGGTTGGCTTCCAGTTCGCGCGTCAGTTCATCCGCACGATCCTGGCCGCTGCGCAGGTCCAGCGTCCCTTCGTAGATGGAACGGCCGCAGATGACGGCTTCGATGCCTTCATCCTCGACCCGGCACAGCGCCTCGACGTCGCCCACGTGGTGCACGCCGCCCGAGGCGATGATGGGAATGGTCACGGCCTGCGCCAGGCGCACCGTGGCCTCGATGTTGACGCCGCCCATCATGCCGTCGCGGCCGATGTCGGTGTAGACGATGGCTTCGCAGCCATAGCCTTCGAACTTCTGCGCCAGGTCCACCACTTCGTGGCCGGACAGCTTGCTCCAGCCATCGGTGGCAACCTTGCCGTCCTTGGCATCCAGGCCCACGATGATCTGGCCGGGGAAGGCGCTGCAGGCGTCATGCAGGAAGCCGGGATTCTTCACCGCGGCGGTGCCGATGATGATGTAGGAGAGGCCATCGTCCAGGTAGCGTTCGATGGTGTCCAGGTCGCGGATGCCGCCACCGAGTTGCACCGGGATTTCCTCGACGTCGTTCTCTTCGGCGAAGCTGGCGACCGCCTTGAGGATGGCTTTGACCGCCGCCTCGTTCTTGGGCTTGCCGGCGAAGGCACCGTTGAGGTCCACCAGGTGCAGGCGGCGCGCGCCCTGCTTGAGCCAGTGCAGGGCCATTTCCGCCGGATCTTCGGAGAAAACGGTGGCTTGGTCCATATCACCTTGTTTGAGGCGTACGCAATGACCGTCTTTCAGGTCGATGGCGGGTATGAGCAGCATGGCTAGGGGATGACTAGTCAGTAAAAAAGAAGGGTTGGCGACGGTCTGCGGCGAGGTTCTTGCCTGAAAGGCAAAAAATCAAGGTTTCCAGTGTACGAAATTCCGATACAGCTGCAAACCCGCCGAGGCACTTTTTTCCGGGTGGAACTGGGTTGCAAAGATATTATCGCGGGCCACGGCACAGGCGAAGTCACGGCCATACGGCGTTTGGCCAACGATCTGCGACGATTCGGCCGGGACGGCGTAATAGCTGTGGACAAAATAGAAGAAGGCGTTATCGGCAATGCCTTCCCACAGCGGATGGGCGCTGGTCTGGTGCACATGGTTCCAGCCCATCTGCGGCACCTTGAACAGCGATCCATCGTCCTGGCGCACGCCTTCGAGCTCGAAGCGCACGACCTTGCCGGGCAGCAGGCCCAGGCCGGTGGTGTCGCCTTCTTCACTCCAGTCGAACAGCATCTGCTCGCCCACGCATACGCCGAACAGCGGCTTGGTGCGTGACGCTTCAAGGACCGCATCCTGCACGCCCGATTCGCGCAGGCTGCGCATGCAATCGGGCATGGCGCCCTGGCCGGGCAGGACCACGCGGTCGGCGGCGCGGATATCGGCGACTTCGCCGGAGATGCGCACATCGGCTTCAGGCGCGACATGGCGCAGCGCCTGCGCCACCGAGCGCAGGTTGCCCATGCCGTAATCGACTACAACAATTTTATTCATGGCGACATTGAACGGCGCTCGCGCGCCGGGAAACCCAGATGAGTTAGCGATACCCTGCGTTTTACAGGCTGCCCTTGGTGGACGGAATCGTACCCGCAGCGCGCGGATCAAGTTCCACGGCCATGCGCAGCGCGCGGCCGAAGGCCTTGAACACGGTTTCGGCCTGGTGGTGGGCATTCACGCCACGCAGGTTGTCCACGTGCAGGGTCACCTGCGCATGATTGACGAAACCGTGGAAGAACTCGCTGGTCAGGTCCACATCGAAGGAACCGATCATCGAGCGGGTAAAGGGAATGTGGTATTCCAGGCCGGGACGGCCGGAGAAATCGATCACCACGCGCGACAGGGCTTCGTCCAGCGGCACGTAGGCGTGGCCGTAGCGGCGGATGCCCTTCTTGTCGCCGATGGCCTTGGCAAAGGCCATGCCCAGGGTGATTCCCACATCTTCCACCGTATGGTGCGCGTCGATGTGCAGGTCGCCCTTGGCGTGGATGTCCAGGTCGATCAGGCCATGGCGGGCGATCTGGTCCAGCATGTGATCCAGGAAGGGCACGCCGGTATCCAGCTTCTGCTGGCCGGTGCCATCCAGGTTGATCGCAACGCGGATCTGCGTCTCGTTGGTATTGCGGACGACTTCGGCGGTTCTCGGTGTAGACATGGTCGGGGTTGGACGGGGTTCTATCGTTGGTAATGCGTGATGCCTGCTTGCCTGCGGTGGACCTTCAAACCTTCACTGCTCGCGCAGTGCATCTTTCAGGGCCGTCAGGAAGATGGCGTTTTCTTCATCCGTACTGACGGTAATGCGCAAACAGTTTTGCAGCAATACGTGCATTCTACCGGCATTTTTGACAAGTACCCTGCGCGCCAGCAAGGCGCCACAGACTTTATCGGCGTCCGGGACGCGGATCAGGATGAAATTGGCCGCCGAAGGAAACACCTCCACCCCCTCCAGCGCCGCCAGTCCGGCCGCCAGCACGCTGCGCGCCTCACGCAGCTGCGCCGCCTGCGCCTCCAGCACCTGCAGGTGTTCCAGCACGAACAGCGCAGCCGCTTCGGTGAGCATGTTGACGTTGTAGGGCGGTCGCACCTTGTCCAATTCGCGCAACAGCGCCGGGGCCGCCGACAGGTAGCCCAGGCGGATGCCCGCCAGCCCCAGCTTGGAGACGGTGCGCATCACCACCAGGTTGTTGTGCTGCGGCAATGCCGGCATGAGCGTGGAGGCGGCGAAAGGCTGGTAAGCCTCGTCCACCACCACCAGCCCATAGGGCGCGGCGGCTTCGATGATGCGCAGCACGTCGGCCATCGGATAAAGCGTGCCGGTCGGATTGTTGGGATAGCCCAGCCAGGTGACGACGGGCTTGTGTTGCTCGATGGCCGCCAGCATCGCGGGCAGGTCCAGCGTCAGGTCCGCGCGCAGTGGTACGCCCACATAATCCAGCCCGGCCATTTTTGCCGAGACACCATACATGACGAACCCCGGTTCCGGTGCCAGGATGGTCCGCCCCGGAATGGCACAGGCGACTGAAAGCATGGTGATGAGCTCATCCGAACCATTGCCCAGCAGGACGTCATAGCCCGCAGGCACACCCAGTTGCGCGCAGATGGCCGCTTTCAGGCGGGTATAGGACGGCACCGGATAACGGTTCAACTCCAGCGCAGCCAGCCGCTGCGCCAGTTCCTCACGCAAGGCCGGCGGCAGCAGGTAGGGATTTTCCATTGCATCGAGCTTGACCATCCCTTCGGCCGAGGGCACGTGATAGGACTGCCAGCCGCGCACCAGCGGGCGGATCACGTTGGCTACCAGGTCGTCCACGGTCTCAGGCTTGGAGGGATTCATCATCTTGGCTCGCAGGTGCCGGCGCATCGAGCGCGTCGAGACGCTGGCGGATCAGTTCGCAATAATCGGGATTGAGTTCAAAGCCGGTGAAGTGGCGCCCGCAACGGCGCGCAGCCACGGCGGTCGTGCCGCTGCCCATGAAGGGATCGAGCACCACGCCGCCCGGCGGGCAAGAAGCCTTGACCATGCGCTCAACCACTTCCAGGGGTTTCTGCGTGGGATGGTCGGCGCGCTCTTTATGTTCACGATGCAGGCGCGACACACTCCATACATCCTTGGGGTTGTAGCCCATTTCCAGCCACTTGGCCCCGACGAAGATGGAGCGTGAACGTGCCTTCTTGGTCTGGGCATCGTAGGGGATGCGGATGGCATCGAGGTCGAAGAAATAATCCTTGGCCCGCGCGAAGAACCCGATGGTGTCATGCACCGAGGAATAACGCCGGGTGCTGCCGCCCATGGAGGGCACGCGGCGATCCCAGATGATCTCGTTGACCATGGTCATGCGCTGCTTGAGCATCACGAAGATTTCCGGCGAATTGCGCCAGGTCAGGAAGATGTAGAGGCTGCCATTGGGCTTCAACTTGGGCAGCGCGGCATCGATCCACTGTTCGGTCCAGCACAGATAAGCCGCCGTATCGAGCTTGTCGGAATCGTTGCCGTAATCCTTGCCCAGCCCATACGGCGGATCGGCGATCATCAGGTCGACGCTGCCATCGGGAATGCGCGCCAGGCCAACGGTGGCCGAGAGCGCATCCTCGCAGAATACGCGATCCAGCCAGCCGGCACCTACGAGGGAGTCGGTGGCGGAGGTCATCCTGTCACTTCCTGAGCCGCAGTTCGGCCGAGCGGGCGTGCGCCTGCAAGCCTTCACCGTAAGCCAGTTCGGCGGCGATTTTGCCCAGCGTCTGCGCGCCCTCTTCCGAGACACGGATGATGCTCGAACGCTTCTGGAAGTCATACACCCCCAGCGGCGAGGAGAAGCGAGCAGTACGCGACGTCGGCAGCACGTGGTTGGGACCGGCGCAGTAGTCGCCCAGGGACTCGGAGGAGAAGCGTCCCAGGAACATGGCGCCGGCGTGCCGGATCTGGTCCGCCCACTGCTGCGGCTCCTGGGCGGAAATCTCCAGGTGCTCGGCGGCGATCATGTTGGCGATCTCGCAGGCTTCTTCCATGTCGCGCACCTTGACCAGGGCGCCACGGTCGGTGAGCGAAGTGCGGATCACGTCCTTGCGCGGCATGTCTTCCAGCAGGCGGTTGATCGAGGCTTCCACCTTGGCGATGTAGTCCGCATCCGGGCACAGCAGGATGGATTGCGCCAGCTCGTCGTGCTCGGCTTGCGAGAACAGGTCCATGGCGATCCAGTCGGGATCGGTCGCGCCATCGCAGATCACCAGGATCTCCGAAGGACCGGCGATCATGTCGATGCCGACCACGCCGAACACGCGGCGCTTGGCGGCGGCCACATAGGCATTGCCGGGACCAACGATCTTGTCCACCTGCGGGATGGTGGCGGTGCCATAGGCCAGCGCGCCCACGGCTTGCGCACCACCGATGGTGAAGACACGGTCCACGCCGGCAATGGCGGCTGCGGCCAGCACCAGTTCATTCTTCACGCCATCCGGGGTCGGCACGACCATGATGACTTCCTGCACGCCGGCCACCTTGGCCGGAATCGCATTCATCAGTACCGACGAAGGATAGGCAGCCTTGCCGCCCGGCACGTAGATGCCCACGCGATCCAGCGGCGTGACCTTCTGGCCCAGTTCGGTGCCATCGGCTTCGCGATACAGGAAACCATCCGAGCCGCATTCCTTCTTCTGGCGCTCGTGATAAGCGCGCACGCGGTCGGCGGCGGTCTGCAGCGCATGGCGGCGCGCCTCGGGCAGGCCTGCCAGTGCGGCTTGCAGCGCATCCTTGCCGATTTCCAGGCCGGCCACGGAAGCGGCCTGCAGGCGGTCGAAGCGCTGGGTGTATTCCAGCACGGCCACATCGCCGCGCGCCTTCACATCGGCCAGGATGGTCGCTGCAGCGCGGTCGATGGCCTCGTCTTCGCTGGCTTCGAAGGCCAGCACGGCCGACAGCTTGTCACGGAAGCCGGCTTCGGCGGAATCGAGTTTTCGGATGGCAATGCTCATGGTCTCACCTGCTCTGCGAAGATATCTGGGGTCGTGGGATTACTTGGCCTTGGAAGCCTTCTCGAAGGCATCGAGAATCGGCTGCAGGCGCTCGCGCTTCAACTTCAGCGCGGCCTGGTTCACCACCAGGCGCGAGGAGATGTCGATGATGTGCTCGACTTCCACCAGCTTGTTGGCGCGCAGCGTGCCACCGGTGCTGACCAGGTCGACGATGGCGTCCGACAGGCCCACCAGCGGGCCCAGTTCCATCGAGCCATACAGCTTGATCAGGTCCACGTGCACGCCCTTGGCGGCGAAGTGCTCGCGCGCGGTATTGACGTACTTGGTCACCACACGCAGGCGCGCGCCCTGGCGCACCGCATTGGCGTAGTCGAAACCTTCCTGCACCGCCACCGACAGGCGGCACTTGGCGATGTTCAGGTCGATGGGCTGGTACAAGCCTTCACCGCCGTGCTCCATCAGCACGTCCTTGCCGGCCACGCCGAAATCGGCCGCACCGTATTGCACGTAGGTCGGCACATCCGAGGCGCGCACGATGATGACGCGCACGTCGAGGTCATTGGTCGGCAGGATCAGCTTGCGCGAAGATTCGGGATCCTCGGCCACGGTGATGCCGGCGGCCTTGAGCAGCGGCAGGGTCTCTTCGAAGATACGGCCCTTGGACAGCGCCAGCGTCAGTTGTTGGGTCATGATGGTGTGCGTTTTCTGGGGTCCGTCAATTTACTTGATGCGTTCGATATCGGCACCGATGGCCGACAGCTTGGCTTCCATGCGGTCATAGCCGCGGTCGAGGTGGTAGATGCGTTCCACCACGGTCTCGCCTTGCGCGGCCAGCCCGGCAATGACCAGCGAGGCCGAAGCGCGCAGGTCGGTTGCCATCACCGGCGCACCGAGGAATCTTTCCACGCCGGTGACGATGGCGGTATTGCCTTCCACATCGATGGCCGCACCGAGGCGATTCAATTCCTGCACGTGCATGAAACGGTTCTCGAAGATGGTCTCGGTGACGTGGCTGGTGCCTTCGGCCAGGCAGTTCAAGGCCATGAACTGCGCCTGCATGTCAGTCGGGAAGCCCGGATATTCGGTGGTGCGGAAGCTCACCGCCTTGGGACGGCGCGCCATCTGGATGCGGATCCAGTCTTCACCCGAAGTGAGGATGGCACCGGCGTCACGCAGCTTGTCCAGTGCGGCATCCAGCAAACCGGCGCGGGTACGGTGCAGGGTCACGTCGCCACCGGTGGCCGCGACAGCGCACAGGAAGGTGCCGGTCTCGATGCGGTCCGCGATGACTTCGTGCTCGGCACCGTGCAGCTTCTCCACCCCCTGGATCACCAGGCGGTCGGTTCCGATGCCCTCGATCTTGGCGCCCATCTTCACCAGCAGGTGAGCCAGGTCGCCCACTTCCGGCTCGCGCGCGGCGTTTTCCAGCACGGTCTCGCCATCGGCCAGGGCGGCGGCCATCAGGAGGTTCTCGGTGCCGGTCACGGTGATCATGTCGGTGACGATGCGCGCGCCCTTGAGGCGCTTGGCCTTGGCATGGATGTATCCGGCCTCGATATGAATTTCCGCGCCCATCGCCTGCAGTCCCTTGATGTGCTGGTCCACCGGACGTGAACCGATGGCACAACCGCCGGGCAGCGACACCTTGGCCTGGCCGAAGCGCGCCAGCAAGGGGCCCAGCACCAGGATCGAGGCACGCATGGTCTTGACCAGTTCATACGGCGCTTCCGGGCGGGTGATGTCGTTGCCGTTCAAGACCAGCTGCTCGCCGTTCTCGCGCACGCGCAGGCCCATCTGGCTCATCAGCTTGGTAATGGTGACCACGTCCTGCAGGTGCGGCACATTGGAGAGCACCAGGTCGCCATCGGTGAGCAGGCCCGCGCACAGGATGGGCAGGGCGGCGTTCTTGGCACCGGAAATGGTGACGTCACCGGAGAGGCGCTTGCCGCCACGGATCAAAAGCTTGTCCATCGTGTTGCCTTATTTCTGGAATTCTTCGGGGGTCAGGGTCTTCATCGACAGCGCGTGGATTTCTTCACGCATGCGGTCGCCCAGGGCAGCATAGACCAGCTGGTGGCGCTGGATCAGGCGCTTGCCGGCGAAGGCGTCGGCGACGATGACGGCGGTGAAGTGCTGGCCATCGCCCTCCACTTCCAGGTGCTGGCAGTCGAGGCCGGCGGCGATGTAGCTTTTGACGAGTTCAGGTGTGGGTAGCATGTTGAGGCTCTTCACGGGAATGGGGGAGATGGCGGGGCGCAGGATGTTCAATGCGAACCCGCGCGCAGCTTGTAGCCGCTCTTGAGCATGCGCACGGCCAGGGTCGACAGCGCCACGAAGAACACGGCTACGATACCGAGGCTGGTCATGGGGGGAATGTCGGACTGGCCGAAGAAGCCGTAGCGAAAACCGTCGATCATATAAAAAAACGGGTTGAAATGCGATACCGCCTGCCAGAACGGGGGCAGCGAGTGTATCGAATAGAACACGCCGGCCAGGAAGGTCAGCGGCACGATCAGGAAATTCTGGAACGCCGCCAGCTGGTCGAATTTCTCTGCCCAGATCCCGGCAATGAGGCCCATGGTGCCCAAGATGCCCGCACCCAGAAGGGCGAACACCAGGATCCATAGCGGTGCCACGAAGTCCAGGTGACCGAACCAGACGGTCACCACGAACACGCCCGCGCCTACCATCAGGCCACGCACCACGGCCGCCAGCACATAGCCGCCGAACAGCTCCCAGTGCGATAGCGGGGTCAGCAGCACGAACACCAGGTTGCCGGTAATCTTGGACTGGATCAGCGAGGATGAGCTGTTGGCAAAGGCATTCTGCAGCACACTCATCATCACCAGGCCCGGCACGAGGAAGCCGGTGTAGTTCACGCCCGGATAGACCTGCACGCGATCCTGCAGCACGTGGCCGAAGATCAGCAGGTACAGCAGGGCCGTGACGATGGGCGCAGTGACGGTCTGGGTGGCGACCTTCCAGAAACGCAGAATTTCCTTGTAGAACAGGGTACGGAAACCGATCATTTTTCATCTCCCATGATCTGGATGAAGACGTCTTCCAGGTCGGCCTGCTGCAATTGCAGGTCGTCGATCTCCGCGCCAGAGGCGCGCAGCGTGGCCAGGATGGGTTCGACTTCCTTGTAATCATTCACGCGCAGCGTGTACTTGTTGGCGGCATTGCCGGCCAGCAGCTCTTCGGGATGGGTGACCAGCGCCTTCAAGCCATCGGGCAGGCTGCCGCGCTTCAGGCGCAGCAGCATCTGCGAACCGGAGATGCGGCGGATCAGGGCATCGGTTGAATCCAGAGCCACCACACGGCCAAACTTGAGCATGGCAATGCGATTGCACAGGGCCTGGGCTTCTTCCAGGTAGTGCGTGGTCAGCACGATGGTATGCCCCTCGCGGTTGAGGCGGCCGATGAACTGCCACAGGGTCTGGCGCAGTTCCACGTCCACCCCGGCGGTCGGCTCATCGAGCACGATGACCGGTGGCTTGTGCACCAGCGCCTGGGCCACCAGCACGCGCCGCTTCATGCCGCCGGAGAGCGCGCGCATGTTGGTATCGGCCTTGTTGGTGAGGTCGAGGTTTTCCATGACCTCGTCGATCCACTTGTCATTGTTGGTCAGGCCGAAATAGCCGGACTGCATGCGCAAGGTCTCGCGCACGGTGAAGAAGGGATCGAAGACCAGTTCCTGCGGTACCACGCCCAGGTTCATGCGCGCGCCGCGATAGTCGCTGACCACGTCATGCCCGTGGATGGTGACCGAGCCCGAATCGGCCCGGTTCAGGCCGGCGATGATGGAAATCAATGTGGTCTTGCCGGCACCGTTGGGACCGAGCAGACCAAAGAATTCACCTTCTTCGATTGCCAGCGACACGCCACCCAGCGCCTGCAGGGACTGGTAGCGCTTCTTGATGTCTGTGATTTGGAGAGCGGCCATTGCCTCGCCCGTTCAATACGTTACTTGTCAGAAAGAAATAAGGAGCCAGGAGTTCCACCAGGGGAATCCGCTGTCCGCCTCGCCTTGGCCGCGCCATCCTCCCAAAGGGGGAAGCGTATGACGCAGTCATGTTGTCGTTGCGCTATGAAATAGCCGGAATGTTTTGCCGATGCCGACGGGCGGGAGAGTGCCTGGCGGAAACGTGATCCGCTGCCAACGCCGCCAGCGCGCCTGCAAAACCTTCGATTATAGGGGAATTCGATATTCCGGGCCGCCGTAGCACGGGCTTCCCGGCACCCGGGAGCACGGGCCGCGAGGGAAAAATGCGATCAGTGATGTCGATCGGTAGCGGAGGTCGGTGCGGCTGCACCTTGCAGCAGGGCGGTCACGCCGTAGAGGTCGGCCAGGCTCTGCAGGTTGGCCGGCAAGGGACCGAAGTCCAGTGCGGCACCACGGCCGGCAGCAGCACGCCGCCAGGCCAGGAGGGTTGCCACGGCCGAGGAATCGACCACGGCCACCTCGCTGACGTCAATGCTGGCCTGGCCGGCAGCGATGGCCGAGAGGCCTTCGCGCAGGACGGAACTGGCATTGGAGAAGGTCAGCGAGGCGCCGGGCTTGAACATGATGCGTTCTTTCGGTTCAGGAAATGGGTCGATGAACGGTAACGGCTTACTTCTTGCCGTTGCCGCGTGCGGCCAGCTGCTGGTTCTTGTCGGTCAGCGCCTTGATCAGGCCGTCGATGCCACCCTTGCTGATCTCGTTGGAGAAGGTGCCGCGGTAGGCTTCCACCAGCCAGGCGCCCAGCACGTTGACGTCATAGAGTTTCCAGCCGTCGGCCTTCTTTTCCAGGCGATAGCTCAGCTGGATCGGCTCGCCACCGCGCGAGGAGATCACCTGCGAGTTCACTTCCACTTCGGTATCGGTAGGGGCAGCGCGCAGCGGCTTGAATTCGATCTTCTGGTCGCGCACCTGCGACAGGGCGCCAGAGTAGGTGAACACCAGCAGGCTGCGGAACTGGGTGATCAACGCCTTCTGCTGCTCCGGGGTGGCCTGGCGCCAGTAGCGGCCGGCGGCCAGCTGGGTCATGCGCTCGAAGTCCACGTAGGGCAGGATCTTCTGTTCCACCAGCTGCATGATGCGGGCGTTGTTGCCGGCCTGGATGTCCTTGTCGGTCTTGGCGGTATCCAGCACTTCCGAGCTGATGCGCTTGACCAGCGCATCCGGGGCTTCCTGGGCGGACGCTGCGCCCGAGAAGGACAGCGCGGGAACGGCCAGGGCGGCAATGGCGAAAAGTTTGGTAAGCATCTTCATAAGTCGGTTTTCCATTCGAGTCAGCAGGAGGTGCCAAAGCTGCCTGGGGGCGCCACGTAGTGCAGCGCGCCGACAGCAGCCGGCAAGTCCTTCGAAACCCGCCCGGGAGCGGGGTTCCCGCGCCGTCACAGTTCGGCACGGATGTTACAGATTGCCCGAGGAGGACAGAGAAACTTGGGCAGACAGCGCAGATTGGGCAGTTGGCCCGCATTTCAAGACCAGACTGCGGCGCCGCAAGCGCAACCGCGGCCTCCCCCGCCGCACGGAGGGGGAGGCCATCGGCCATCAAGGCTTGATGGCTTCTTCCTTCTGCTCGCGGCCGCCGGAGGCGCCGTTGATCTGGCTCTGGCGGCGTTGCAGGTAGGCATCGCGCACGAAGTCGTACTTGTCCAGCGCGGCATCTTCCAGCAGGGTCGAGGCATCCAGCAACTGGGCGCGGCGGTCGACGATGCGCACCACCGCACCGACGTTGCGCCAGCGGGCCGGACGCTTGTAGGTCCACAGGTCGCCGTACAGGTCCACCGGCATGCCGGCGGTGTCGCGCAGCGTGGAGGGGCCGAAGAACGGCAGCACCACGTAGGGACCGGAGCCTACGCCCCACTTGCCCAGGGTCTGGCCGAAATCGGATTTCTCACGCGGCAGGCGGGCTTCGGTCGCCACGTCCAGCACGCCACCCAGGCCGAAGGTGGTGTTGATGGCCACGCGCATGAAGGTCGAGACACCCTGCTCGATACGGCCCTGCAGCAGCTGGTTGATGGACGACCAGACATCGCCGATGTTGCCGAAGAAGTTGCCCACGCCATGCTGGATCGGGGTCGGCACCACGGTGTCATAAGCTTGGGCGGCCGGCTTCAGGGCTACCTGGTCGACCGTGTCGTTGAAGCTGAACATGGTGCGGTTGAAGCCTTCCAGCGGATCGTTCGCATTGTTGGCGGTGCTGGCGCAGCCAGTCAGGGCGGCGGCCGCCAGGGCGAAGGCGCCGAGGCGACCTGCGTAGGCGGTGTTGATGGTTTTTTTATTCATTTGATTCATTTGGAATCATCCTTTCCCTCTGCCGCCTTGCTGTACAGGAATTGACCGATCAGGTTTTCCAGCACGATGGCGGATTGTGTCATCTTAATCGTATCGCCCGAGGCCAGGTTAGCAGTATCGCCGCCTGGCTCGATGCCGATGTATTGTTCACCCAACAGACCGGAGGTGAGGATCTTGGCCGAGCTGTCCTTGGGGAATTTGTAGCCCTCTTCCATGTTCAGCGTGACCACCGCGCGGAAGGTCTGGTCATCGAAGCGGATCGAATCGACCCGACCCACCACCACACCGGCGCTCTTGACGGCCGCGCGCGACTTCAGGCCGCCGATGTTGTCAAAATTGGCCTTGAGGGCATAGGTCTTCTGGCCGAAGGACATCGAGCTCATGTTGCCGACCTTCAGCGCCAGGAACGCCAGCGCGGCCACGCCGGCCAGCACGAAGATTCCTACCCAGGCATCCAGAGATTTACGTTGCATATTGAACCCTTTTTCTACCCTTTTATTCACATCATTGCGCCCCGACCGGGCGCTTGTCCAAGCACTGCGGCGGCTCAGCTGAACATCAGTGCCGTCAGCAGGAAATCCAGGCCCAGCACGGTCAGCGAGGCGATCACCACGGTCCGGGTCGTGGCCCGTGCCACGCCTTCGGGCGTCGGCTGGGCTTCATAACCCTGGAACAGTGCCACGAAGGTCACGGCAATACCGAAGACGATGCTCTTCAACACGCCATTGGCGATGTCATTCCACACATCCACGCCGCCCTGCATCTGCGACCAGAAAGCACCTTCATCCACACCGATCAGCAGCACGCCGACCACGTAGCCGCCCAGCACACCGACGGCGCTGAAGATGGCCGCCAGCACCGGCATGGCGATCACGCCAGCCCAGAAGCGCGGGGCCACCACGCGTTGCAGCGGGTTCACCGCCATCATTTCCATGGCCGAGAGTTGCTCGCCGGCCTTCATCAGGCCGATTTCGGCGGTCAGCGAGGTGCCGGCGCGGCCGGCAAAGAGCAGGGCCGTCACCACCGGACCCAGTTCTCGGGTCAGCGACAGGGCCACCAGCAGGCCGAGGGCCTGTTCCGAACCATACTTGTTGAGCGTGTAATAACCCTGCAGACCCAGCACGAATCCCACGAACAGGCCCGATACCGTAATGATCACCAGCGAATAGTTGCCGATGAAGTGAATCTGGTCGGTGATGAGGCGCGGACGGCGCAGCAGGCCCAGGGACGCGCCCAGCATGTTGATGAACATGCGCGCAGCAAAACCCACGCCGACCACGAACTCGCGCACGCTGCGGCCCAGGCCGCTGACGAAACCGGCGATCATGCCGCACCTCCCAGGCCCAGGTCCTCGGCCAGCGACTTGCCGGGATAGTGGAAGGGCACCGGACCATCGGCCTGGGCATGGACAAATTGCTTCACATAGGGATCGGTGGATTCGCGCATTTCTTGCGGTGTCCCCTGTGCCACGATCTTGCCGGCCGACAGGAAATACACATAGTCGGCAATGGCAAAGGATTCGTTGACGTCGTGCGACACCAGGATCGAGGTCGAGCCCAGGGCATCGTTGAGTCGGCGAATCAGGTTGGCGGTCACGCCCATGGAAATCGGATCGAGCCCGGCGAAGGGTTCGTCATACATGATCAGGGCCGGATCGAGCGCGATGGCGCGTGCCAGCGCCACCCGGCGTGCCATGCCGCCGGAGATCTCGGCCGGCTTCAAGGACGCGGCATTGCGCAGGCCCACGGCGTTCAACTTCATGAGCACCAGGTCGCGGATGAGCGTTTCATCCAGGTCGGTATGCTCGCGCAGCGGGAAGGCCACATTGTCGAACACCGTCATGTCGGTGAAGAGCGCGCCGTTCTGGAACAGCATGCCCATCTTGCGGCGCAGCACATACAGTTGTCTGGTCGCCAGCGATGGCACGTTCTCGCCATCGACTTCCACCCTGCCCTCCTGTGGCTGCAGCTGCCCGCCGATCAGGCGCAGGATGGTGGTCTTGCCGGAGCCGGAGCCGCCCATTACCGCCACCACCTTGCCGCGCGGGAAGTCCATCTGCAGACCAGTCAGGATAGGCCGGTCGCCATAACGGAAATGCAGATCGCGGATTTCGACGATATTAGACAAAGCAGGCAAAGGGATTCGTTGAGGATTTGGGAAAACCGACATTGTAGAGCAAATTTTACAAATCGCTTTCAAGAAGGCAATACAGCCTGTAAATCACCGCCGCCGAAAAGCCCCGTTCTTTACAAGTTAGCGGCAAGTTCACTACAAATAACCACTATTTCCTGCGGCCAACTAGATGACGAATGAGTCATTTAAATATTGCATATGAAAATAAATTCTCATTGCGTGGCGTCCCTGCAACGGAATGCTGCATTGCAAGCAATTCCCGGGATGCGAATCAAGGCTCGCATGGCGACAGTGATGGGGAGATACCACAGCGCGGGGGTGCGGAAGGATGCTGCGTCGCAAAGCTGGGGCTTGGGGCGTGCGGCTTGCTACAATGTCGGTTTTGCTTTCGGAAGAATCTGTCATGAGCCTCAAATGCGGCATCGTGGGTCTGCCCAACGTCGGTAAGTCCACTCTTTTCAACGCGCTGACCAAGGCGGGCATCGCCGCCGAGAACTATCCGTTCTGCACCATCGAGCCCAATGTCGGCATCGTGGAAGTGCCCGATCCGCGTCTGAAGGCGCTGGCCGAGATCGTCAAGCCCGAGCGCATCCTGCCGGCGACGGTCGAATTCGTGGACATCGCCGGCCTGGTGGCGGGTGCCTCCAAGGGTGAAGGTTTAGGCAACCAGTTCCTGTCGCACATTCGCGAGACCGACGCCATCGTCAACGTGGTGCGTTGCTTCGAAGATCCGAACGTGATCCACGTGGCTGGCCGCGTGAGCCCGCTGGACGACATCGCCGTGATCCAGACCGAACTGGCGCTGGCCGACATGGGTACGGTCGAGAAGGCCATCCATCGCGAGCAGAAGAAGGCCCGTTCCGGTGACAAGGATGCCGCCAAGCTGGTGGCCCTGCTGGAACGCATCATGCCGGCGCTGGACGAAGCCAAGCCGGTGCGTGCACTGGGCCTGGATGCCGAAGAGATGCTGCTGATCAAGCCGCTGTGCCTGATCACGGCCAAGCCGGCGATGTATGTGGCCAACGTGTCCGACAGCGGCTTCACCGACAACCCGCTGCTGGACCAGTTGACCGCCTATGCGCAGGAACAGAACGCGCCCATCGTGGCCATCTGCGCGGCCATCGAAGCCGAGATCGCCGACCTGGACGACGCCGACAAGGCCGACTTCCTGGCCGACATGGGCATGGAAGAGCCGGGCCTGGATCGCCTGATCCGCGCGGCTTTCAAGCTGCTGGGCCTGCAGACTTACTTCACCGCCGGCGTCAAGGAAGTGCGCGCATGGACGGTGCCGGTGGGCGCAACTGGCCCGCAGGCGGCCGGCGTGATCCACACCGACTTTGAACGCGGCTTCATCCGTGCGCAGACCATTGCCTTTGAGGACTTCATTGCCTTCAAGGGTGAGGCCGGTGCCAAGGAAGCGGGCAAGATGCGCGCGGAAGGCAAGGAGTATGTGGTCAAGGATGGGGATGTGATGAATTTCTTGTTCAATGTTTGAACATCGATTCATCCCATTCTGGTATGACCTGAACCCCGACCAAGCTCGGGGTTTTTTATTGGGCATCACAGATGCGGGCCAACCATCTCCCGCTCAAACGCTTGTGGATGGTTGCCCCCCAGGAAGAAACTCTCTAAATCATTTCCTCATTCGATTGCAAACGCAGGGGCCACGTCAACTGGCAGCCACGCGTAGTCCATGAGAGCGGCCTTCTGCTCTCCCATCATTTTTCGATCGCCGCGTCAAAGCCGGCCGGATGAAATGCGCTCGTACCGCTTGGATGGAAGCGGTACGAGAAATGACGCTGGGCTTGCTCTCCATTTCTTTCATCAGCGGACCACATAGTTCAATCCCTCCGCCACAAATTCCGCGAAACATTTTCGAGAATCGCAAAGCTTCAAGGTCAACCAGCCAGGTTTGCCCGAAGGGACGGCTTATCCCGCCAAAACGATATTGTTAGCCTCGATCGCTTTGACAGCGATCAGGAGTCAGGCATGGCAATCATCGGTTTCATCGTGATGGGCGACCGCACCTCACACGGCGGGGTAGTGATGTCGGGCGATCCGACCTGGACAGTGGACGGCCAGCCCATCGCCCGCATCGGCGACAAGGTGAGCTGTCCGCGTTGCAAGCGCGTGGCGACCATCATCAGCAGCCGCTTCCCGACGATCATGGATGACGGCCAGCCGGTGGTCTATGACCAGGACGTCACCGACTGCGGCGCAATCCTCTACTCACGGCACAACAATCACGCTGGATGGGGTTCGCCAGATGACGACAGGATCACCAACACGCCACCGGAACAATACGTCCCCCGCCAGGCACCGCGTTTCCAGGAACACTTCGTCCTGCGCAACAACACCACCGGCGAACCGCTCGCGGGAGTGCCCTACCTGATCAAGACGGGCGACGGCCGGACAGTGGAAGGCGAGACCGATGCCCAAGGCCGCACCGATGTGGTCTGGACTGATTCGCCGCTGCCGCTGCAAGTGATCGCGCGTCCCAAACCGATGGGTGGCGCTGATCCCTACCATGTGCCGGAGTGGCGTAGCGAGGATATCTGATGGGAGAAGGTATCTCGTCATCGTCCCGGCCCATCGGGCGATCAGGAACACACCAGGGACCGAGAGGCCGCGTGCTGTCGCTCGACAATCCCATGGATCGGAGTTACCTGTGCGCGGTGATGTGCATGTGCAATCAGGGGACCAAACTCAGGGACAGCCTCGGGCGGGCATTGAAGCAGCGCTGTACCACCGCCAGCATCTGGAATGACGAAGAGCGCAACCAGCTGGTCTGGCGCTACAAGGCCGAAGTCGGATACAGCATGGCAAGCCATCCGCCTGCGCCGCTGATGAGTCGAGAACAACCCAATCGTCCCAGCCGGTTTCCGCTCGGACGGGCCATGGCCGATGGGCTGCTCAAATGGCAGCTGGATGGCAAGCCGCAGAAGGGGTTATTGAGGATTCCAGACTGCATCATTCTTGCGACTACAGGCGAAGAGCTGGCCGCCATGCGGACCTCGGGAAAGATTGATTGGAAGCGGCTGATGCCGGTGCAGGCGAATATTGAGCGGGTGGTAGAGATCAAATTTGAGGGCGACAAACTGAGCAGAGAACAAATGAGCGACTATCAAACGATCGCAGGGGATCCGGATAAGTTTCGCTTGCTCATGATCGCAGAGTGCGATTGTCAACGCGATACATCTGCGCCTGTGAAAGATCCCATACGTGCCCCGGTCACCACACCAATGGAACAGGAACGCAAGGCAAAAGATCACTGGTATAGCCGGACGCCACCTCTCCCCGCTCCCATACCACCCCCACAACCGGTCAAGCCCCGCTACGGTCCCGTCGCATCGCAAGACGAAGGTATACCGCTTGCCGACTATCTCAAAGGTGCCGCAGTGGTCGGCGGCACGATTCTGGTGGGTGCCATTGCCATTGCTGCGCTTCCTCTCGAGGCCGCCGGTGCTGCCGCCGCGGCGTTGGTCGTACTGGTAGCCGGTTCAAGAACGGCCAATGCGAATCAAAATGACGAAAAGGATAAACACTGATGAAACATGGTTTGGAGAAAATCGAAGCCCTGCTTCCGGATTTTCAGTATGTGGACGATGACCGGATCATCACAAGCGTCGGCCTGACTGCCTCTCTTTATTTCTGGGGCGGCCATACACTGGAGAAACGCCAAGCAATCATTGAATTGTTCGAGGTGTACGAAGAAGCCTACGGAAGCGAATTGAAGTGGGGTTGCGATCCCGAGAGCTGGCAGACCAGAAAACTTGCCGGCAAAAAGTTTCCCAAGCTACGCGACTACGCCGCCAAACTCGATGAAGATGATTGCATCCAGTGGTACCTCTCTTCCGGGGAGCATCGCGAGCAGGCCACGGAATATGCGATCTTCTGCCTGACCGAACGAGGCTGGCACAAGGGCCGCATATCAGAACTTTACTTCCAGCTGCCACGCAGTCACGCTTTCGATCCCCATCATCGCAAGACACTTGACAGCTTGCTTTTGCGCGGGGTCGAAACGCTCAATCCCTTCCATGGCCGAGTGGGACTGGCCGCCGTCCTTCCCGAGCAAAGTATTCCCTACGAGCCGGAAGCTTTTGATCTGGCGACGCGCTACCGCACGCTCTACATTCCCGGTGCCGGTGACTTCATGCGAGCGCCCTACGGCCCAAAGAGCGTTGACTGGATCACGATCATCGGTGACGTTCTGGCCGAGCGTTGCGGTGGCATCAACACCTGCGCAGAGTATTGCCGCCAGCTTGGCATCACATCCATTCGTCACGGAAATTCACTGGTATTGCGCGCAAGAGAGACGCCGGAAATCGGACCAGTCGACGAGGCAATATCGGAGGACTATGCCAGAGTCAATGCTGCACTGCGCCCCTTGCGCGACGGTGCCTACAATTCCATGGGCAGCGCATCCAATTCGGGCGAGCTGCGCTTCAATCGTTTCACCTCTGATCTTTGGATTCGCCGCTTTGATCAAGGCGATGCATGGCCGCCTGTCTTCCCCCTCGATCCAGCGTCCCTGCTTGCAGGGAACACTTCAAAAAAGAAAATCAGATTGAAAACAGGCGAGCCCAGCCCCTGCCATGGCCGCTTCCATCGCCCCGGCACAGAGAAATTCGGCGTAATCCTCATGCCCGGCGACATTGCCCCCTACTGGCTGAACCTGGGACCGCACGGCGAATTCCTCGGACGCGAGGCCATCACATGGGAACTGCTCGCCGAACTCTAAACACTTGGCAACCTGAGCGCGGCCCTCAAAAAACCTGCCCGGCCACTGGCCGAGGTGAGTCATGTGCAGTGCCTACTGCTGGGCCGGCTGGCCGATGTGGGACTGGGGCTGCGCTGAATCAGCTACACCGGCTCCCGCGCCACCCCCAAATAACTCTCTACAATCTTCCTATCCGCCGCCAACACCCCCGCCGGCCCTTCACAAACGATCTCCCCCATCTCCAGCACATACCCGTAATCAGCCACCTGCAAAGCCGCCCGCGCATTCTGCTCCACCAGCAAGGTGGCCACGCCGGTGCTGCGCAACTGGCTGATGATGGAAAGAATTTCCTTGGTAATCAACGGCGCCAGCCCCAAACTGGGTTCATCCAGCATCAACACCTGCGGCTTGGCCATCAAGGCGCGCCCCACGGCCAGCATCTGGCGCTCCCCACCGGACAGCGTCCCGGCCGCCTGCTTGCGCCGCTCCTTCAAACGCGGGAACAAGGCATAGACAAACTCCTGCTGATCCAGATAACCGGATTCGCCGTTGCGCCGCCGCTTGTACGCACCCAGCAGCAGATTGTCCTCCACGCTCATGGACGTAAACAATTCACGCTTTTCCGGCACCAGCGACAGCCCGCGCGCCACGCGCTCCTCCACCTCCATCTGGCTCACATCCTCACCCTGGAAGGCGATCCGTCCACTGGCCGCCGCACCCGCCGGCATCGCGCCCATCATGGCGTTGAGCAAGGTCGACTTGCCCGCGCCATTGGGCCCGATGACGGTGACGATCTGTCCGGCCCGCAGCGACAGCGCCGCCTCGGTCAATGCCGCCACCTTGCCATAGCGCGCCGCGAGCCCGCTGACTTCCAGCAACAGCGGCGCACTCGCCGCACGCACTTCAGATTCCACACTGGCAGGGTTCATCATGGTCGCGGCGGTCATCATTGGGCTCCTCCCAGATAAGCTTCCAGCACCGCCGGGTGGACCTGAATCTGGGCCGGCGTGCCCTCGGCAATCTTGGTGCCGAATTCCATGACCACGATGTGGTCCGTCAATTGCATCACGAAGTCCATGTCGTGCTCCACCAGCAGCACCGCCATGCCCTCGCCGCGCAGCTTGTCCAGCAATGCCGCCAGCGCCTGCTTCTCTTTCAGGCGCAGACCCGCCGCCGGCTCATCCAGCAACAACAGCGCCGGATCACAGCACAGCGCCCGCGCAATCTCCAGGATGCGCTGCTGGCCCAGCGCCAGGCTGCCCGCAGGCCGGTCAATCAGATCACCCAGGCCGACACGCTCCAGCTGTCGCCGCGCCTCACTGAGAATGCGCGCTTCCTCCTTGCGATTGGCCCGCGCCAGGCTAGCCAGGATGCCGCGCTGGGGCGCGAATTCGCCGCGCCGGAACGCGCCCATGGCCGCGTTCTCCAGCACGCTCATCCCCGGCACCAGCCGCACATGCTGGAAAGTGCGCGCAATGCCACGGCTGGAAATCTCGCGCGAGGACAAGCCCGCCAGCGACTGCCCGCGGTAATTGAGCTTGCCACTGGTGATGGAGAGCACACCGGTCACCAGGTTGAAGGTCGTCGACTTGCCCGCGCCATTGGGCCCGATCAGTCCCACGATCTCCCCGGCCTTCACCGAAAAGCTCACATCATTGACCGCCACCAGTCCACCGAACTGCTTGCGCGCCGCCTCCACTTCGAGGATCACGTCGCCCCGCGCCGGCTTGGGAATCTGCGCCAAGGGCGCCGCATCCGCTGGCAGCTGGCGCGGCAGGCGGCGTCCGAAACGCGCCTGCAGACGCGGCCACAAGCCCTCGTTGGCGAACTGCAAAAAGATCACCAGCGCGATGCCAAAGACGATGGCCTCGAAATTGCCGCCAGTGCCCAGCACCCCCGGCAACCACTCCTGCAGGAAATTGCTCAGCACCGCCAGCAGGCCCGCACCGAGGATCGCTCCCCACACATGGCCGGCACCACCGACCACCACCATCAGCAGGTAGTCGATGCCGTATTTCAAGCCGAAGGGCGTGGGATTGACGGCCTGTTGCAGGTGCGCGTAGAGCCATCCGGAAATGCCCGCCAGCACGGCCGCGTAGACGAAGATGACGATCTTCAGCCGGGCCGTATCAACGCCCATTGCCTCCGGCATGACGGTGCCGAACTTGAGCGCACGCACCGCACGCCCGGCCCGCGAATCGAGGAAATTGACCACCGATACCAGCGCCAGGATCACCACGGCCCAGATCAGCAGGTACATCGAGGCCCCATTGCCGAAGGTGAACTGGCCGATGGCAATCGGCGGGATGCCATTGATACCGTCATGCTTGCCCAGCATCTCCAGGTTGCCAAACAGGTAGTACAGCGACAGGCCCCAGGCAATCGTGGACAGCGGCAGGTAGTGGCCGGAGATGCGCATGGTAAGCGTGCCGATCAGGAAAGCCGACAAGCCGGTCAGCCCGATCCCCGCCAGCAAACCGACCCAGGGCGAGAGTCCGAACTGCGTCGTGAGATAGGCGGTGGTGTAGGCACCGATACCGACAAACGCCGCCTGCCCGAACGAGATCAATCCCGCCACGCCGGTCAGCAACACCAGCCCCAGCGCGACGATGGCATACAGCCCCACATAGGACAGCAGCGTGACCCAGAACGGCGACAGTCCCAGTTGCGGCAGCACCAGCACGATGGCGAAGAACAGCACCGGCAAGGCGGCGCGATGCGATGTGAATGCAGTCATGGCGGCGTCCTCAGGCTTCTTCGTCGACGTGGTGGCTGGTCAGCGAGCGCCACAGCAGGATGGGAATGATCACCGTGAAGACGATCAGCTCCTTGAAGGCACTGGCCCAGAAGGAAGAAAAACTCTCGATCAGCCCGACCGACACCGATCCCAATGCCGCAATCGGATAACTGGCCAGCCCGCCGAAGATGGCTCCCACAAAGCCTTTCAGGGCGATGATGAAACCGGACTCATAGTTGACGATGGTGAAGGGCGCAATCAGGATCCCGCACAGCGCACCGATCCCGGCTGACATCGCAAAGGACAGCTTGCCCGCCTGATTGATCCCCACCCCCACCAGCCGCGCACCGAGACGATTGACGGCAGTGGCACGCAGGGCCTTGCCGGTCAGCGTGCGTTCGAAGAAGACATAGATCACGGCGATCAGGGCCGCCACCGTCACCAGCACGATCACGCTCTGGCCCGAGACCGGGCTCTCGCCCAGGTTGAATTGCATCTCCGTGAAAGGCTTGGTGTTGGTCCCCTCGGGGCCGAACATCAGCAGTCCCAATCCGACCATGGCCAGATGCACACCGAGTGAGACGATCAGCAACACCAGCACGCTCGAATGCGCCAGCGGCTGGTAAGCCACGCGATAGATCATCGGCCCCATCGGCACCACGATCAGCAGCGTCAGCAGGATCTGCCAGGGCATGGCCAGCGCTTGCAGGTCCACGTAGCGCGTCAGTGCGTAGAGCACCAGCGGCAGGCCGAGGTGCATGGCCAGCAGCGACGGCAGGCGGCGCAGAAAACGCGCGCGCGTCGCGGCCAGGCGCAGCGCGGTGCCGCCTTCAACGGCCAGCGTCACGCCACCAAGCGCCACCAGCAGCAAGGCCGTGCCGGGGGCATGGCCGTTCTGGATGGCCGCCAGGGTCAATGCGCCGAAGGCGACGAACTCGCCCTGCGGCAGGAAAATCACCCGTGTCACTGAAAACACCAGGACCAGCGCCAGCGACAGCAGCGCATAGATCGCGCCGGTCGTGATGCCGTCCTGGATCAGCACGGTCAGAATGCTGGTATCCACTTGTCTCCTCCTGTTGATGCCGGCCGCCGCAGATCGGGGCTGCGACTGGCCGGGATAGGCCCGGTTCTTGTCAGGGATGAACCTTTGGGGCTGCTTTCTTGTGTGTGGCGCGGATTACCGGATGGGGCATGAAGCTTTCTGCAAACCGGCCGATGGCTCAAGCCTGCGGCTTCTTGGCCACCAGGGTCAGGATGTCGTAGGACGCCACCAGCTCGCCCTCCTGGTTGCTCACCTCCACATCCCAGGCCACCACGCCCTGCCCCTGGCCGTTGGCATCCTTCTTGTTGCGGTCGATCTTGCGCTTGCAGGTCAGGCGCGCCGAGATGGTGTCGCCGATGCCCACCGGCTTGACGAAGCGCAGCGTATCGAGCCCGTAGTTGGCCAGCACCGGACCCGGCGCCGGCGAGACGAACAGGCCGGCGGCCGCCGACAGCACGAAGTAGCCATGCGCGATGCGCTTGCCGAACGGCGACTGGCGTGCCGAGATGTCGTCGAAGTGCATGTAGAAATGGTCGCCCGAGAGGCAGCCGAAATTGACGATGTCGGCTTCGGTGACGGTACGGCGGTGCGTAGCCAGCGAATCACCAATCTGCAGGTCCTCGAAGTAGTGGCGGAAGGGATGGATATCCGATTCGCGCACCTTCGCACCCCGCACGTGTTCGCCCACGACTGCGGCCAGCATGGTCGGTGAACCCTGCACCGCCGTGCGTTGCAGGTAATGCTTCACGGCGCGCGAGCCGCCCAGTTCCTCACCGCCACCGGCGCGGCCAGGACCACCGTGCTTGAGCTGCGGCAGGGGCGAACCGTGGCCGGTGGATTCCGGTGCCGCTTCGCGATCGAGCACCAGCAGGCGGCCATGCCATGCAGCCGCTACAGGAATGGCGCGCGCCGCCACCGATGGGCTGCGCGTGACCAGGCTGGCCACCAGGCTGCCGCGTCCGCGTGCAGCCAGCGCCAGGGCTTCATCGAGATCGTCATAGGGCATGAGCGTGCTGACCGGACCGAAGGCTTCCACTTCATGCACCGGGCTGCCAGCGGAGGTATCGCGCGCCAGCAGCAGGGTCGGCGCGAAGAACGCACCCTCGCCCACGCCGTCGCCTTGCGGCTGGAAGCTGCTGCCGGCCCCCAGGATCAGCTCGGCACTTTGTTTCAGCAAGGCCACGCGCGCTTCCACATCGCGCTGCTGTGCGCGTGAGGCCAACGGCCCCATGCGCACCGACTCCAGTGCGGGGTCGCCGATCACGGTCTTCGACAGGCGCGCGACGAGTTTTTCCGAAATTGCATCTAAGTGCTGGCGCGGCACGATGGCGCGGCGGATGGCGGTACATTTCTGGCCGGCCTTGGTGGTCATCTCGCGCGCCACTTCCTTGACGAAGAGATCGAATTCTTCATCGTCGGCATTGACGTCAGGGCCAAGAATCGCGCAGTTCAGCGAATCGGCTTCGGCATTGAAGGGAATCGAATTCGCAATCAGGTTGGGATGCGCACGCAACTTGGCCGCCGTATCGGCCGAGCCGGTAAAGGTCACCACGTCCTGCGCCTGCAGGCGGTCGAGCAGGTCGCCGGTGCTGCCGATGACCAGTTGCAGGCTGCCTTCGGGCAACAGGCCCGACTGCTGGATCAGGCGCACTGCCGCTTCAGCCAGATAGCTCGTGGCGGTGGCCGGCTTGACGATGCAGGGCATGCCGGCCAGGAAGGTGGGGGCGAATTTTTCCAGCATGCCCCAGACCGGGAAGTTGAAGGCATTGATGTGCACCGCCACGCCGCCACGCGGTACCAGGATGTGCGTCCCGGCGAAGCGGCCCTGCTTGCCCAGCGACATGGCCGGACCTTCGTGGACCAGGTTGGACGAGGGGAATTCATTGGTGCCGATGCTGGCATAGGTGAACAGCGTGCCGCTGCCGCCTTCGATGTCGATCCAGCTGTCGGTGCGGGTCGCGCCCGTATGGGCGGAAACCGCGTAGAGCGTTTCCTTGTGCTCGACCAGGTACTTGGCCAGTGCCTTGAGGATCGCTGCACGCTGCTGGAAGTCCAGCTGCATCAGCGCCGGCAGGCCCTTCCTGCGGGCGTGCTCCAGCGCTTCGCCGAAGTCGATGGATTCCTGGTGGGTGCTGGCAACGGTGTGGCCATTGACTGCGCTGTGCAGTGCCTGGGCCGGGCTTTCACCGAACCAGCGGCCGGCGATGAAACTCTGGAGCAGAGGGGGACGGGCGGACATCGAAAACTCCTGTAGGCAGGGTGAACGCTGCGCTGCGGGCAATGCAGCCGCGCAGCGCCGGACAAAGGTGGATCAGGGCTGGTACTGCCAGGCGCCATCAACGATCTTGACCATCACCGAAGCCCGCTGGTCCAGGCCCTGGTGATCGGTGGCCGACATGTTGTAGACGCCGTGCACACCGGTGACTTCCTTGGTGGCTTCGAGCGCATCGCGCAGGGCGGCGCGGAATTCCGGCGTACCCGGCTTGCCGCGCTTCAATGCCACCGGAATGGCCGACTGCAGCAGCACGCCCGCATCCCAGGCATAGCCGCCGAAGAGCGAGACGCTGTCCTTGCCGTGCGCCGCTTCATACTTGGCGGTGTACTCCAGCGCCACCTTGCGGATGGGGTTGGCCGCAGGCAGTTGCGCCGCTACCAGCACGGGACCGCCCGGCAGCAGGGTGCCGTCGAGCATCTTGCCGCCCACGCGCAGGAAGTCGGCATTGGCCACGCCGTGGGTCTGGTAAATCTGGCCCTTGAAGCCGCGCTCCTTCAAGGCACGCTGCGGCACCACGGCCGGGGTGCCGGAGGCCGCGATGAGGATGGCATCCGGCTTGGCCGCCACCAGCTTCAGGGCTTGCGCGGTGGCCGAGGTATCGTTGGGGGCGAAGCGTTCATTGGCCACCAGTTCCAGTTTCTTGAGGCCGGCGGCCTTCTTGAATTCTTCGTACCAGCCTTCGCCATAGGCGTTGGAATAACCGATGAAGGCGATGCGCTGGTAGCCGCGCGCCACCATGTCCTTGGCGATGGCCAGCGACATCATGATGTCGTTCTGCGGGGTCTTGAAGACCCACTTCTTCTTGGCGTCCATGGGCTCGACGATGCGCGCGGCGGCGGCCAGCGAGATCATCGGCGTCTGCGCTTCGGCGGCCACTTCGATCATCGAGATCGAGTTCGGGCTCACCGACGAGCCGACGATCACATCCACATTGTTTTCGGAGACGAAGCGGCGTGCGTTCTTGACCGCCTGCGTGGTGTCGGAGGCGTCATCGAGGACGATGTAGTTGATCTTCTGCCCGCCGATGGTCGCGGGCAGCAGCGCGATGGTGTTCTTTTCGGGGATGCCCAGCGAAGCGGCCGGGCCGGTGGTGGATACGGTGACACCGACGTTGATGTCGGCGTGTGCGACGAGCGCGCAGCCGGCCAAAGCCAGCGCCAGCAAAGGGCGAGCAAACTGCATGGAGGTCTCCTTGATGATTTTGTCATTGTGGTGCTACATGCCTGCAATGACGCTACCGATCAAGGGCTCACGTCATCGTTTCTTCTTCCCGGTGCCTTCCAGGCTGACGGCACCGATTCCGCCAAACAACAAATCGGACACGACCACGGCCATGCGTTCATGGGTCAGTTCGCCATCGGGCTTCAACCACATGAACATCCAGTTGATCATGCCGAACAACAGCATGGCCAGCGGCTTGGCCATGCGGCTGCGATCCAGTTCCGGCCGTACCGCGCACATGGCCTCGGCCACCGCCTTGACCACCTTGCGCTCGCCGGTGAGGATGCGCTTCTGGTCTCCCGGTTCCAGGAAACGCACGTCCTCGGTCAGCACGCGATGCTCGTTCTGGGCATCGCGGTATTCCTCCACGAAGCGCTGGATCAAGAGGCGCAAGCGCGGCTCAGGGTCCAGCTCCTGCTGCGCGACTTCATCGACCAGCGCACAGAGGCGATCGATGTGGTCTTCGCAGATGTGCATCAGCAACTGGTGCTTGTCGGCAAAGTAGTGATACAGCGACGCCTTGGACAGGCCACACGCCAGCGCCACCTCATTCATCGATGTGCCCACGAACCCATTGCGCGCAAACAAGGCTGCCGCCTGCTCGATGATGGTCTCGCGCTGGTTGTCGTATCCCGCTGCTCGCTTGCGTGGCATAAATGCTTCCTCGTCGATATTTCCGCAAAGTCATGATTGTGCCGTAAATCAAAACTCTTACGAAACATCTTATCGGAGACATCCCGCTCTGCCAGCCTCCCTGCCCTGCCTCAACTTCCCTGCGCCCTGATCACGGTCAGAAAAAATCTTCAAAACATTATTGACCAACCGGTCGGTCGAAATTATTATTCCTCAAAAAACAGCGGCAGGCAAATGCTTTTTTCCACGCGTTTCAACCGGGAAAGACAAGCAAAGTTCGGCACGCTGCAACCACAAGCTGCTGGCGCCTGCAGTGAAAGCGCTGGCCAAGGAGACGCTGTGCCCTGTTACTCGATCGAAGGCGTGATCCCGGTGGTCGACCCGGCCGCCTATGTCCATCCCACGGCGGTGCTGATCGGCGACGTCATCGTCGGCCCTGATTGCTACGTCGGTCCGGCCGCCTGCCTGCGCGGCGACTTCGGCCGCATCGTGCTGGAACGTGGTGCCAACGTGCAGGACACCTGCGTGGTCCACGGCTTCCCCGGCCATGCCACGGTGGTGGGCGAGAACGGCCACATCGGCCACGGTGCGGTGCTGCACAGCTGCACCGTCGAACGCGATGCGCTGGTGGGCATGAATGCGGTGGTGATGGATGAGGCAGTGGTGGGCGCACAGTCCATCGTGGCAGCCTGCGCCTTCGTGCGCGCCGGCATGCAGATTCCCCCGCGCACCCTGGTGGCCGGTTTGCCGGCCAAGGTGGTGCGCGACCTGACGGAAGAAGAGATGGCCTGGAAACGGGCCGGTACCGAGACGTATCACGACCTTGCCAAGCGCAGCCTGAAGAGCCTGCGGGAGGTCAGCCCCCTGGCGCAGATCGAAGAGAACCGGCCGCGCCTGGCCGCGCCCTTCGTCGAACCGCTGATCGCGGCCAGACGGGCTTAGCAGACGGCAGCACATTTTTTCAGTTTCAAGATTCACGCTTACACCTCACGCAGACGCAGGGCCGGTCCCTGCGGCAAGGACCGCGCTCGTCCAGCCTCCGCGTGATCCACCTTCATGGAGAAGCAGCATGTATGCACAACTCGTAGAAACCGGACTGGCCAAGGTGCGCAGCGCCGATGACATGTCCCCCGAAGAACAGGCTTTCCAGGCGCGCATCGATGCGGGCGTCAAGATCGAGCCCAAGGACTGGATGCCCGAGGCCTATCGCAAGACCCTGGTGCGCCAGATCTCGCAGCACGCCCACTCGGAAATCGTCGGCCAGCTGCCCGAGGCCAACTGGGTCACGCGCGCCCCGACCCTGGAGCGCAAGGCCATCCTTCTGGCCAAGATCCAGGACGAAGCCGGTCACGGCCTCTACCTCTACAGCGCGGCAGAAACCCTGGGCGTGTCGCGCGATGCGCTGCTGGGGGACCTGCATTCCGGCAAGGCCAAGTACTCCAGCATTTTCAACTATCCGACCCTGAGCTGGGCCGACATGGGGGCCATCGGCTGGCTGGTGGATGGCTCGGCCATCATCAACCAGATCCCGCTGTGCCGCTGTTCCTATGGGCCCTATTCGCGCGCCATGGTGCGCGTGTGCAAGGAGGAATCCTTCCACGCCCGCCAGGGCTACGACATCATGCTGGCGCTGTGCCGTGGCACGCCCGAGCAGAAGCAGATGGCGCAGGATGCACTGAACCGCTGGTGGTGGCCGGCGCTGATGATGTTCGGCCCCTCCGATGCGGAATCGGTCAACAGCGCGCAATCGATGCAATGGCGCATCAAGCTCTTCTCCAATGACGAACTGCGCCAGCGCATGGTCGACCAGACCATCCCGCAGATCGAGTACCTGGGCCTGACCGTGCCCGACCCCGATCTCAAGTGGAACGAAGAACGTGGCCGCTACGACTTCGGTGAAATCAACTGGGACGAATTCCACAACGTCCTGCGCGGCAACGGCCCCTGCAACCGCGAACGCCTGGCCACCCGCAAGAAAGCCTATGACGACGGTGCCTGGTTCCGCGATGCGCTGGTGGCGCACGCCGACAAGCGTGCCGCGCGCAAGGCGGCGTGATTCGCCCATCGTCTGTTTCTGAATCGCTTCATCTCACAACCTGCCAGTGGCCGCCCGACATCACCGGGCGGCCCGCCAACAAGGAAACGCATCATGAGCAAGGAATGGCCTCTCTGGGAAGTCTTCATCCGCAGCCAGCACGGTCTGGCCCATAAACACGTCGGCAGCCTGCATGCCCCCGATGGCGAGATGGCCATCAACAATGCGCGCGACGTCTACACCCGCCGCAACGAAGGCGTGGGCATCTGGGTGGTGCGCGCCGCCGACATCGTCTCCTCCAGCCCCGGCGACAAGGCCCCGCTGTTCGAACCGGCCAACAGCAAGGTGTATCGCCACCCGACCTTCTTCCCCATGCCGGCTGAACTGAAGAACCTGTAAGAGGCGCGCATCATGACCCACAAAACCGATTACGTGCGACGCCTGGGCGACAACGTCCTGGTGCTCTCGCAGCGCCTCTCCGAATGGTGCGGCAAGGGCCCGGCCCTGGAAGAAGACATGGCCCTGATCAACGTCTCGCTGGACCTGATCGGCCAGGCGCGTTTGTGGCTGGCCTACGCCGCCGAACTGGAAGGTGCAGGACGCAACGAAGACCAGCTGGCCTTCCTGCGCGATGCCCACCAGTTCCACAACCTGCTGCTGGTGGAGCTGCCCAATGGCAGCTATGCCGATACGCTGGCACGCCAGTTCCTCTTCGACGTGTGGCATTACTTCCTGCTCGAGGGACTCTGTGAAAGCAGCGATGCGCGCATCGCCGAGATCGCGCAGAAGTGCTTCAAGGAAGTCACCTATCACGTACGCCGCAGCACCGACCTGATGATCCGCCTGGGCGATGGCAGCGAGGAAAGCCACCGCCGCATGCAGGACGCCGTCGATGCGCTGTGGATGTACACCGGCGAACTGTTCACCACCGACGCGCTGGACCAGGCCATGCAGGCCGATGGCATCGCACCGGATCTCACACAACTTCAGCAGAAGTGGCAGCAGCACGTCACCGAGGTGATGCGCGAAGCCACGCTGCAGCTGCCTGCGGCCGGACTGTGGATGCAGGGCGGCGGCAAACAGGGACGGCATACGGAACACCTGGGCTACCTGCTGGCGGAGATGCAGTTCCTGCAGCGCACCTATCCGGGAGCGAGCTGGTGAACGAGCTGGCCTCCCGCGCGCAGACGCTGCAGGCGAGCATCTGGGAATGGCTGGAGGCCATTCCCGATCCGGAGATCCCGGTCATCTCGGTGGTGGACCTGGGCATCGTGCGCGCCGTCGAGGTCTCCGATGCGGATGCCGAAGCGGCACGCTGCACCGTGGTCATCACCCCAACCTACTCCGGCTGCCCGGCCATGGGCGTGATCGCGCAGGACATCAGCGCAGCACTGAGGCAGCACGGGCTGGCCGAGGTGGCCATCCGCACGCAGCTGGCACCGGCCTGGAACACCGACTGGATGAGCGAGAAAGGCCGCCGCAACCTGCAGCAATACGGCATCGCGCCCCCGGCGCAGCAGGTGGTCGACATCCGTGGCATCAGCCTCCGGCGGCAGGCAGCACCGCAGGTGCAATGCCCGCATTGCGGTTCCATGCAGACGGTCTGCGTGAGCCAGTTCGGCTCCACCTCCTGCAAGGCGCTGTACCAGTGCAAGGACTGCCGCGAGCCGTTCGATTACTTCAAGGCGCATTGAGCCGCGCTCAATGTCCCAGAACCAAGGCACAAGATCATGAGCAAATTCTATCCACTGACCATCTCGGGCGTGAAACAGGAAACGCGCGATACCATCGTGGTCTCCTTCGCCGTCCCGCCCGAATTGCAGGACACGTTTTCCTACCAGCAAGGCCAGCACCTGACGCTGCGCTCGCACATCGAGGGCGAGGAATTGCGCCGCTCCTATTCGATCTGCGCGGCCACCCAGGAAAAGCAGCTGCGCGTGGCCATCAAGCGCGTGCCGGGCGGGCTGTTCTCGAACTGGGCCAATGAATCCTTTGTCCCGGGACAAAGCATCGAAGTGATGCCGCCCATGGGCCACTTCAACGTCCCGCTGGACGCGGCCAACCGCAAGCACTACCTGGCCTTCGCGGCCGGCAGCGGCATCACGCCGATGATTTCCATCATCAAGACCACCCTGCTGGCCGAGCCGCACAGCCGCTTCACCTTGGTCTATGCCAATCGCGCTTCCTCCTCGGTGATCTTCAAGGAAGACATCACCGACCTCAAGGATGCCTACCTCGAACGCCTCAACGTGATCTGGGTGATGAGCCGCGAACAGCAGGACGTGGAATTGTTCAACGGCCGCATCGACCGCAGCAAGTGCGATGCCTTCTTCGCCTCCTGGATCGATCTCAAGGACGTGGACGCCGCCTTCCTCTGCGGCCCGGAAGAAATGGTGCAGGCCGTCTCCGATTCGCTGCAGGCGCATGGCCTGCCCAAGGCGCAGATCAAGACCGAACTGTTCGCCGCCAGCGCGCCCACGCGTGCACACGCCTCGCGCCCGGTCGTGGGCAAGAAGGAATGCGAAGTCACGGTGATCGTCGACGGTTATCACAACGTCTTCACCATGGACAAGGAAAAGGAATCGGTGCTCGACGCCGGCCTCAAGCACGGCATCGACCTGCGCTACTCCTGCAAGGGCGGCGTGTGCGCCACCTGCCGCTGCAAGGTGGTCGAGGGCAAGGTCGACATGGATGCCAACTACGCACTCGAAGATTACGAGATCGCGCGCGGCTTCGTCCTGAGCTGCCAATCCTTCCCGGTCAGCGACAAGCTGCTGCTGGATTTTGACCAGGACAACTGAGCCGGCCACGCCCGCACGATGCGGCCCCCACTTTGATCAGCCCCTGAACTTTCCTGAGCCCATGAGCGACTCCACCATCCTCTTCGAGAACCATGACGGCATCGCCGTCATCACCCTGAACCGCCCCGACAAGCTCAACAGCTTCACGGTGGCCATGCACCTGGAATTGCGCGAGGCCATCGCCACGCTGCAGGCCGACCCCAGCGTGCGGGTGCTGCTGCTCACCGGTGCCGGACGCGGCTTCTGCGCCGGCCAGGACCTGGGCGACCGCGCCGTCAAACCCGGCGACGGTGCCGTCGACCTGGGCGAGTCCATCGACAAGTACTACGGGCCGCTGGTGAAGTCGCTGCGTGCGCTGCCCTTCCCGGTGATCTGTGCCGTCAACGGCGTGGCCGCCGGTGCTGGCGCCAACCTGCCGCTGGCCTGCGACATCGTGCTGGCCGCGCGTTCGGCCAGTTTCGTGGAAGTGTTCTGCAAGCTGGGACTGATCCCCGATACCGGCGGCACCTATTTCCTGCCGCGCCTGGTGGGCACGGCGCGCGCCATGGGCATGGCACTGCTGGGCGAAAAGATCAGCGCCGAACAGGCCGAACGCTGGGGCTTGATCTGGAAGTGCGTGGACGACGACAAGCTCATGGAAGAAGCCTATGCCATGGCCACCCACTTCGCCCGCGCCCCGACCAAGGGCCTGGCTGCCACCAAGGCGACCCTGTATGCCAGCCCGGCCAACACGCTGCCGCAGCAGCTGGACCTGGAACGCGACACCATGCGCGCCCTCGGCCACAGCCGCGATTACCGCGAGGGCGTGAGCGCCTTCCTGGAAAAGCGCGCACCACAATTCACGGGGCAATGACATGAGCGCAGCAGAGAACACTTGCGCCCTGCCCGCCACGGCAGCGGTGGCCGTCATCGGCAGCGGCACCATGGGCGCCGGGATCGCCCAGGTGGCGGCCATGGCCGGCCATCCGGTGCAGCTCTACGACAGCCGCGACGGTGCCGCCGCCAAGGCCATCGCCGAGATCCGCGCCTCCCTCGACCGCCTGGCCAACAAGGGCAAGATCACCGCCGGCCAGGCCGAGGGCGCCAGCGAGCGCCTGGCAGTAGCGGGCTCGCTGCAGGAGATGCGCAGCGCACGCCTGGTGGTGGAGGCCATCATCGAACAACTCGCAGCCAAGCAGGAACTGTTCGGCAAGCTGGAAGCCATCGTCGATGCGCAGTGCATCCTGGCCAGCAATACGTCTTCGATCTCGATCACCCACATTGGCGCCACGCTGCGCCATCCCGAGCGGCTGGTGGGCATGCATTTCTTCAACCCGGTGCCGCAGATGGCGCTGGTGGAAATCATCCGGGGCCTGGCCAGCGATGCCGCCGTGGCGCGCTGCGTGCAGGACACCGCGCGCGCCTGGGGCAAGGTGCCGGTGCTGGCCAGTTCCACGCCGGGCTTCATCGTCAATCGCCTGGCGCGCCCCTACTACGCCGAAGCCCTGCGCGTGCTCAACGAATGCGGTGCGCAGCCGGCCACCATCGATGCCCTCCTGAGGGAAGCGGGCGGCTTCCGCATGGGCCCCTTCGAGCTGATGGACCTGATCGGGCATGACGTCAATTTCGCCGTCACGCAATCGGTGTTCCAGGCCTACTTCAACGATCCGCGCTTTACGCCTTCGCTGATCCAGCAGGAGCTGGTGCACGCCGGTTACCTGGGCCGCAAGAGCGGGCGCGGTTTCTATCGCTATGACGACGCGGCCGAAACACCGCAGCCCGCAACAGAACCGGTGTTCGACGTCCCCACGGTGCCGCTGCAATTGTTCGGCACGCATCCCCTGGTGGAAGTGGTCCGCGCACGCTACAAGGGACGGGTGGAATACTGCGCGCCGCGCGCGGACAATTTGCTGTTGAAGGGCGGGCCCGGGCGCCTCTACGTCACCGAGGGCCGCACCGCCACCCAGCAATCGCATGACTACAACATGCCCGACGTGGTGCTGGTGGACCTGGCCCTGGACTATGCCAAGGCCCCGCGCCTGGGCCTGGCGCGCGCCGACCAGTGCCGCGACCGCGCCTACCAGGCCGTGGCGGGCGTGCTGCAAAGCTGCGGCTTCGCGCTCTCGCCCGTGCAGGACGTGCCGGGCATGGCCGTCATGCGGACCGTCTGCATGCTCGTCAACGAAGCCGCCGACGCCGTCAACCAGGGCGTCTGCAGCAGGAGTGACGCCGACATGGCCATGCAGAAGGGCGTCAATTATCCGCGCGGCCCATTGGCCTGGGCCGATGCCATCGGCCTGGACACGGTGGCCAACGTGCTGCGCCAGCTCAGTGCCACCTATGGCGAAGACCGCTACCGGGTCTCGCCCCTGCTCCAACGACTGCAAGCTTCCGGGAGGAAATTCCATGAGTGAGACCGTCTTGTCATTCCCATCCACCGAGATGGATCCGCAAGCCCTGGCCGAGGCCACGGTGCGTGCCATGTACCCGCGCGACAACGCTTCCCAGTCCCTGGGGATGAAGGTGCTGGAGGTCGGACCCGGCCGCGCGCGCCTGAGCATGCTGGTGCGCAGCGACATGCTCAACGGCCATGCCACCTGCCATGGCGGCTTCATCTTCGCGCTGGCCGACAGCAGCTTTGCATTTGCCTGCAACAGCCGTAATCTCAACACCGTGGCATCGGGGTGCAGCATCGATTACGTGGCACCGGCCCTGCGCGACGACGTGCTGACCGCAGACGCGCAGGAGCGCACGCTGGCCGGCCGCACCGGCGTCTACGACATCACCGTGAGCAACCAGGACGGCAAGATCATCGCGCTGTTCCGGGGCAAGTCCTATCGCATCAAGGGCGAGGTGATCACCGGACTGCCGGCGGCACGACAGGACCACGCATAAAAAAACACCAATACCAACAGAGACAGGAGACCACCATGACCACCCGCACTCCACAGCCCGGCGATCTGGAACCCATCGAAACGGCCAGCCGCGACGAACTGCAGGCGCTGCAGCTGCAACGCCTGAAATGGTCCTTGCAGCACGCCTATGACAATGTGGCGCACTACCGCAATGCCTTCGACCAGGCCGGGGTCCATCCGGACGACCTCAAGAGCCTGTCGGATCTGTCCAAATTCCCCTTCACCACCAAGCAGGACCTGCGCGACCACTATCCCTTCGGCATGTTTGCCGTGCCGCGCGAACAGGTGGTGCGGGTGCACGCCTCCAGCGGCACCACCGGCAAGCCCACCGTGGTGGGCTATACGCAGAACGACATCGATACCTGGGCCACCGTGGTGGCGCGCTCCATTCGCGCCGCCGGTGGCCGGCGCGGCGACATCGTGCAGATTTCCTATGGCTATGGCCTCTTCACCGGCGGCCTGGGCGCGCACTATGGTGCGGAAAAACTGGGCTGCACCGTCATCCCCATGTCGGGCGGCCAGACCGAGAAGCAGGTGCAGCTCATTCGTGATTTCAAACCCAGCATCATCATGGTCACGCCCTCCTACATGCTCAACGTGATCGAGGAATTCCAGCGCCAGGGACTGGATGCGGCGGCCAGTTCGCTGAAGGTCGGCATCTTCGGCGCCGAACCCTGGACCGATGCCATGCGCCGCGAGATCCAGCAGCGCGCCGGCATCGATGCGGTGGACATCTACGGCCTGTCCGAAGTGATGGGCCCGGGCGTGGCCAGCGAATGCATCGAGAGCAAGGATGGTCCGGTGATCTGGGAAGACCACTTCTATCCCGAGATCATCGACCCGGATACCGGCGAAGTGCTGCCCGATGGCTCTGAAGGCGAACTGGTCTTTACCTCGCTGACCAAGGAAGCGCTGCCGATGATCCGCTACCGCACCCGCGACCTCACGCGCCTGTTGCCGCCGACCTCGCGCGCGATGCGCCGCATCGGCAAGATCACCGGACGTTCGGACGACATGCTCATCATCCGTGGGGTGAACGTGTTCCCGACCCAGATCGAGGAACTGATCCTGAAGCTGCCGCAACTGGCCCCGCAGTACCAGTTGCAAATCGAACGCCACGGCCACATGGACAGCATGTGCGTCTTCGCCGAGCTGCGCGAGGATGCCTCCAACGAACACGTGGAGGCGCTGGAGAAGGAACTGCAGCACAGCATCAAGACCTATGTCGGCATTTCGACCAAGGTGACGGTGGTGCCGGCCGGCATGATCGAGCGCACTTCGGTGGGCAAGGCCAAACGCGTGATCGACCACCGCAAGAAGGCCGAAGCCGCCGCCACGTCGGCCGTTCCGGCCTGATGCCCGGCCCTGCAACCCTTGATCCAGGAAGAAAAGAACTTATGGAAGCATTGATCTGTGACGCCATCCGCACGCCCTTCGGCCGCTACAGTGGCGCTCTCGGCGCGGTCCGCGCCGACGACCTGGCGGCCGCGCCCATTCGCAGCCTCATGGAGCGCAACCCCGGCGTGGACTGGCGCTGCGTCGACGACATCCTCTATGGCTGCGCCAACCAGGCCGGCGAAGACAACCGCAACGTGGCCCGCATGGCCGGTTTGCTGGCCGGCCTGCCCATCGAGGTACCGGGCACGACGCTCAATCGTCTGTGCGGCTCCAGCCTGGACGCCGTGGGCATGGCCGCACGCGCCATCAAGTCGGGCGAGGTGCAGCTGATGATCGCCGGCGGCGTGGAGAGCATGACGCGCGCGCCCTTCGTGATGGGCAAGGCGGACTCGGCCTTCTCGCGCAGTGCCGCGATCTTCGATACCACCATCGGCTGGCGCTTCGTCAATCCGCTGATGAAGGCGCAGTACGGCATCGACTCCATGCCCGAGACGGCCGAAAACGTCGCCACGGATTTCAACATCAACCGTGCCGACCAGGACGCCTTTGCGCTGCGCAGCCAGCAACGCTGGGCCGCAGCACAAGAGGCCGGTTTCTTCGCGGGCGAAATCGCACCGCTGGCCATCCCGCAGAAGAAGGGCGATCCGCTCATCGTCAGCACCGACGAACATCCGCGCCCGGACACCACCCTGGCCACGCTGGCCAAACTCAAGGGCGTGGTGCGTCCGGATGGCACCGTCACGGCGGGCAACGCCTCCGGCGTCAACGACGGGGCCTGCGCGCTGCTGCTGGCCTCGCCCAAGGCGGCCGACCTGTATCGCCTCAAGCCCCGTGCGCGCGTGCTGGGCATGGCCACCGCCGGTGTCGCGCCGCGCATCATGGGCTTCGGCCCGGCCCCGGCAGCACGCAAGGTATTGGCGCAAGTCGGGCTGACGCTGGCGCAGATGGATGTGATCGAACTGAACGAAGCCTTTGCCGCGCAGGGTCTGGCGGTGACGCGCGACCTGGGCTTGCCCGACGATGCCGCGCACGTCAATCCGAATGGCGGCGCCATTGCCATCGGCCATCCGCTGGGGGCGTCCGGCGCGCGGCTGGTGACGACCGCCCTGAACCAGCTGGAGCGCACCGGTGGCCGCTACGCGCTGTGCACCATGTGCATCGGCGTGGGCCAGGGCATCGCGCTGGTGATCGAACGGGTGTGAACCCTTGAGACTGGCCCGTGTGCGCATGTTTGCTCGCTTGCAACATGCCGCGCACGGCAGCGGCACTTCACGAAGTTGACATCGGGATCGGGTAAAATGCCCGGCCACGGCAGGCCTTTGCCGAGCTCCGGAGCTCGCCGCCCTGCCCCCGAATCCACCCCGCCGGCCTGCGCGCCGGCCCTTCGCCAGTGCAGCACCATGAGCAAGCAAGCCAACAGCGCCCCCGGCCGCCAGCCGAACCGGGCCAAAACCGCCGCCGAGAGCGCCCCGCAGGCGCATGAGATCCGCCCCGGCCAGTCCATCGAACTGCTCAAGGAACTCCATATCCTGACGCGCGACGGCAAGCTGAACCAGGACAGCCGCCGCAAGCTGAAACAGGTCTACCACCTCTACCAGTTCATCGAACCGCTGCTGCAGGAAGTGCTGGACGATCATGCCGACGTGAGCCTGGTCGACCATGGCGCGGGCAAGTCCTATCTCGGTTTCATCCTCTACGACCTGTTCTTCAAAAGCCTGCAAGGTGCACCGCGCATCTATGGCATCGAAACGCGCCAAGAGCTGGTGCGCAAGTCCGAAGAACTGGCCGCACGGCTGGGCTTTGGCGGCATGTCCTTCCTGAACCTGTCGGTGGCCGATTCCATCACCACGCCCAGCCTGCCGGAAAAGATTGACGTCGTCACCGCCCTGCACGCCTGCGACACCGCCACCGATGACGCCATCCATTTCGCGCTGGCCAAACAGGCGCGCTTCATGGTGCTGGTGCCGTGCTGCCAGGCCGAGGTGGCCTCGGTACTCAATCGCAACAAGGGCAAGTCGCTCGCCAATTCGCTTACCGAGATCTGGCGCCATCCGCTGCACACGCGCGAATTCGGCAGCCAGGTCACCAACGTGCTGCGCTGCCTGCAGCTGGAAGCGCATGGCTACAAGGTCAGCGTGACCGAACTGGTGGGCTGGGAACATTCGATGAAGAACGAGTTGATCATTGCGCAATACCGCGACCTGCCGCGCCGCCGTCCGGCCGAGCGCCTGCAGGAAGTGCTGCGCACGCTGGGGCTGGAAGAGATGGGCGAGCGCTTCTTCGCTCCCCTGGCCGCCTGAGCCGGCGCCAGCAGGCAGGCGGACGGGAACGCTTCTTGCTGCACAGGAATGGAGCGAGAACGGGCTTCATTTGCCGCCGTCCCTGCCGATAACGTCGGATCACGGTAATCGCAACACAGGCAGTCAGGCCGCACGCGCGACATCGCGGCCGCAGGGAGACCGGGCAACCGGATTGGGCAAGGGGCCGGCCGGACGCCGGAAAATGCAGATGAGCACATGAGAGCCACCTTGGATATGGAATCGCTGATCGCCGACAACGAGCAACTGAGGAGCGAACTGCAGGAGCTGCTGCAGCAGGCGCACATCAACCAGTCCATCATCGAACGCCACCAGGCCTTCGACCTGAAACTGATCGGCGCCAGCGAATTCCGCGAACTGATCGACGTCATCCTGACGGTCATGCCGGGCGTCTTCAGCCTGGAGACGGTGACGCTGTCGCTCATCGACGGGGATTATGCGATCCAGCGCATCCTGCGCGACCTGCAGATCGGCGTGAACGAATTCCCCAAGCTGCTGTTCCTGAAGGCCCCGCTGCACTTCATCGACGAAGACGGCCCGCTGGACGATGAAAAACCGCGCCTGGGCCAGTACGCGCCGGCCCTGCACGGCGCGCTGTTCCCGCATTACCAGCCGGTGAGCGTGGCAGTGCTGCCGCTGGTGCGCCAGCATCGCTTGCTGGGCTACTTGTCGCTGGGCAGCGCCTATGGCGAGCGTTTTACGCGCAGCCTGGCTACCGACTTCATCCAGCGCCTGGCCACTGTCGCGGCCATCTGCCTGGAAAACGTCATCAACAACGAACGCCTCAAGCACATCGGCCTCACCGATCCGCTCACGGGCGTGAACAACCGCCGCTACATCGAGCAGCGCATGCAGGAAGAAGTGGCGCGCAGCCAGCGTGACCGCTCGGCGCTGTCTTGCCTGTTCATCGACATCGACCATTTCAAGCGCGTCAACGACCAGTTCGGCCACCAGAGCGGAGACGATGTATTGCGGGAAGTGGCCGCGCGCATCAAGAAGGAACTGCGCCTGTCGGATGCGCTGGGGCGCTTCGGCGGGGAAGAATTCGTGGTGCTGCTCACCCACGCCACGCGCGACGATGCAGCCCGCATCGCCGAACGTATCCGCGCCGGCATCTGCAGCCGTGGCGTGATGATCGAAGGCTCGCGCGATCCGCTGCGCATCAGCGCCTCCATCGGCGCGGCCTCGCTGTCACCGCCCGAGCGCAGCCGTCCCGCCGCCGAGGTCAAGCAGGCCATGCTCAAGGCCGCCGACCAGGCGCTCTACCAGGCCAAGGAAGCCGGGCGCAACCGGGTCATGCTGGCGCCGGCCGAATAAGAGGCTGATCAGGCCGGCTGCACCGCCACCCGGCGATCGCGCACGATCCAGGGTGCGGCGATGATGAGCACGCCGCCGATGAGATCCTGCGGCCGCAGCTCGGCCGCGCCCAGCATCCAGGCCGAGAAGGTTGCCACCAGGATTTCGGCCAGCATGATGACGGCCGCGATGTTGGCCGGCAGCCGCGCCACGCCATATTGCAGGCTCAGGTTCGATACCAGGAACAGCACCGCCCACAGCGCCACCACGGGCGCAGCCGCCATCGGCAGGGGCAGCGGCCAGGCCACCACGCCGGCCGCCGACAGCACCACGCCCAGGAGGCTGGCAAAGACGCCGCTCCCCACCAGCATCGCCACCGCCCGCGTGCCATCGGAGAAACCGTGCAGGCGGCGCAGCAGCACGTTGGTCACCGCAAAGAGCAGGCCCGAGGCCACCGCCATCCAGTCCGGCAGGCTCTGCGGCAGCGGCAGGCCCAGGCGCGGCTGGTACAGCACGATGAAGGCGCCGCCCAATCCCAGGGCCACGCGTGCCAGCGAACGCGGGGTGATGGCTTCATGCAGCACCAGGCGCGCCAGGATCACGGTCCATACCGGCATCAGGTAGAACAGCAGGATCACCCGCACCACGTCGCCATAGGCCACCGCCATGTTGAAGGAAGCATTGGTCAGCCCCGTGGCCAGCCCCACGCCCAGCAGGGCCGGATGGCGCCACAGCAGCGGCAGTTCACGATGGCGCAGGGTCAGCAGCAAGAGCGCACAGCCGCTGAAGATGGCCGCCGTGGCCCAGACCGGATGCAGGCCCATGCCTTCCAGCGCGCGCGTGCCGGTCCAGGACAGGCCCCAGATGAAGGTGTTGAGCAGCAAGGCGGCGACGGCGGATTTGGGCAGGGGGTGCATGTCTTGTTCAGGAGGGTGCGCGTCAGTCAATCCGGCAGGTACGCCAATGTACTTGCGTAGCCGCAGACGGATGGGTGGCCGGCGCTGATAGCGGGTATTAATCCAGGCTTAATGCTCGCAGCAAGGAGCATTAACAAAATCAAAATGCCGTTCAGTGCAGCACTGAACGGCATTGAATTGCAGCACGGCCGCAGCCGGAACATCAGCTGCGCTTGGCCTCGGCCTGCAGGCGTTCATACTTGTCCATCAACTGCTCGCGGCTTTCGCGCCAGGCCGGATTGAACGGGATGCAGGCCACCGGGCAGACCTGCTGGCACTGCGGTTCCTCGAAATGACCCACGCATTCGGTACATTTGTCCGGATCGATCTCGTAGATCTGCGGCCCCATGTAGATGGCCTCGTTGGGGCATTCCGGTTCGCAGACGTCGCAGTTGATGCAATCGTCGGTAATCATCAGTGCCATTGCCGCACCTCGCTTGCTTGAAACATCATTGCACTACCTTTTGCTTGCCTGTTGCTTGCCTGTTGCCTGGCTTGAATCCTGAGCATCGCCGGCATCATTGCTTGGCGATCTTTTCCTTGAGCCACTTCTCTACCGACGGGAACACGAACTTGGACACATCCCCGCCCAGTTGCGCAATCTCGCGCACGATGGTGCCGGAGATGAACTGGTACTGGTCAGACGGGGTCAGGAACAGCGTTTCCACGTCCGGCAGCAGGTAGCGGTTCATGCCGGCCATCTGGAATTCGTATTCGAAGTCCGAGACCGCACGCAGGCCGCGCACGATGACGCGCGCATTGTTCTGGCGCACGAAGTCCTTCAACAGGCCCGAGAAGCTCTCCACCTGCACATTGGGATAATGCCCCAGCACTTCGTTGGCAATCGACAGGCGCTCTTCGAGCGAAAAGAAGGGCTTCTTGTTCTTGCTGTCGGCTACGCCCACGACCAGCTTGTCGAACAGTCCGGAAGCGCGGCGGACCAGGTCCTCATGGCCGCGCGTCAACGGATCGAATGTCCCCGGATATACAGCTGTGACCATGGTGTCTCCTCTCCGGCTATTGAATCAGAAGGCGCATTATGCCTCAATTTGGGTGCCGCTTTTGCGTTGCAATAAATGATAGAAGACCATGCCGGCCTTGTCGGCGCGGACCACTTCCCAGTCCTGCATCCATTCGGGAGCCTGCTCGCCATCGAGCGGGTATTCGGCTTCGGCATAGACCAGCCCGGAGGGCGTGAGCAAAGGCATGCACGCCGGCAACACTTTTTCCAGCCAGCCCTGGTGATAGGGCGGATCGATGAAGACCAGGCCGTAGCCCCCGGGCTCGCGCTGGGCCGCGCTCTGCACGGCGGCCAGGGCATCGCCACGGACGATGGCCAGCTTGTCGGCCTTGAGCTTGTCGCGGTTGGCTTCCAGCTGGCGCACCGCCGGGCTGCTGTTTTCCACCATCACCACACGGCGCGCGCCACGGCTGGCAGCTTCAAAACCTAGGGCGCCGGAGCCGGCGAAGAGATCCAGGCAGGCCACCTGTTCCCAGGCGCCATCGATGAGATGGGTGATCCAGTTGAAGACGGTCTCGCGCACGCGGTCGGGCGTGGGACGCAGGCCTTCGGCGTCCAGCACCGGCAGCGGCGTGCGCTTCCACTGGCCGCCGATGATGCGTACCTGGTGCGGGCCACGATTGACGGGCTTGGCCGGCTTGCCACCGTGGACGGCGCCGGTTCGCGGGGGACTGCTCTTGCGCATGACTTTCCTTGCTGCGGGCGGCACGGGGCCGCCGATGTCAAATGGGATAAATGATTTACTCGGCGGCTTCACCGACGATGACGGTGGACAATTCTTCCGGATGCACATGCTTGCGGAAGGCCGCCCGCACATCCTGCACGCTCACTGCGCGGATGCGCTCGATCCAGTGGTCCAGGTAATCCAGCGGCAGGCCGTAGAAGCCGATCACCGAGAGGTTCTCCAGCAGCTTGGCATTGCTGTCGATGCGCAGGGCGAAGCCACCGGCGAGGTTGTCCTTGGCAGCCTTCAGTTCGGCAGCGGTCGGGCCTTCCTGCAGGAATTTGTCCAGCGTGGCGCGGGTCACGCGCAGGGCTTCGGCGGTTTGCTCCTTCTTGGTCTGCAGGCCGATCTGGAAGGGACCCGGCTGCGCCAGCGGCGAGAAATAACTGTAGACGCTGTAGCTGAGGCCACGCTTTTCACGCACTTCATCGGTCAGGCGTGAGACGAAACCGCCACCGCCCAGCACATAGTTGCCGACCGTGAGCGCAAAGAAATCGTTGTCGCCGCGCTGGATCGCCGGGGCGCCGATGAGGATGTGCGATTGCGAAGCCGGATGGGCGATGCGGCGCTCCACGCCCTTGGGTGCGGCCACCTGCGGCAGGACCGGCAAGGGGCTGCCCTGCGGCAGATCGCGCGTGAGGGCGCTGGCGATGCTGCGGGCCTGCGCTTCGGTGATGTCGCCGATCATCGCGATGACGCAGCGGTTGGCCACGTAGTGGGCGCGATGGAAGGCCAGCAGGTCCTCGCGGGTGATGGCCTGCAGGCTGGCTTCGCTGGCCTCGACGGCATAGGGATGGCTGCCGTAGGCGGCTTGCTTGAAGGCCTTCTCGGCGATGGTTTCAGGCTTGGTCAGTTCTTCCTTCAGGTTGGCGATGGCCAGCGCGCGGTCACGCTCCAGGCCCGCTTGCGGGAAGGCCGGATGGGCCAGCATGCGGCCCAGCAAACCCAGCGCGGCATCGCGTTCAGCGGGCGAGGACAGGCTGCGCAGGCTCACGCCGGCGCGGTCCTGCCCGGCGCCGCCATGCTGCTGGGCGGCCACATCGGCAAAGCCGTCGAGGACCTGGGCTTCGGTCAGCGCCGGCGCGCCGTTGGCCGCCTCCACGCCGCGCGTGAGGCTGGCCACGGTGAGCTCGGCCAGGCCGGCCTTGACGGCGGGATCACGGCGCTGGCCGGCATCGAACTGCACGCTCACATCCAGCATGGGAATGGAGTGGTTGGCCACGAACAGCACGCGTGCGCCATCGGGCTGGGTCCAGGACTGGATGGCCAGGGCCGCCGCGGCGGGTGCGCTGCAGAGCAAGGCCAGCGGGAGCAGCAGGAGAGGAAGAATTTTTTTCATGGAAACGGAAATCGAAAGCGACGGGGCAAGCGTGATGTCAGGCGTTCTGTTCAGGGTCGGGCTCAGCGGCCGACTGCCCGCCCAGCCACCGCAGGATGGGCTGCCACTGGTCGAGATCGCGCTGCACGCGCGAGGGCGCGATATCCCACAGGGTCAGGCCGTGCGCGGCCAGTTGCACATAGTTCTGGGTATCGCGCAGATGGCCCAGCACCGGCAGCTTCAGGCCTTCGATGAAGCGCTGCAACTGCTCGGCCGAGCGAGTGCGGGCATCGACTCGCATGCCGACGATGCCGACATCGATCTCGCCATCGCGTACCGCCTTTTCATTGGCCAGGCGGCGCAGGAAATCCTGGGTGGCCAGGATGTCGAAGATCGAGGGCTGCAGCGGCACCAGGATCTTGTCGGCCAGCTTGAGGGTATCGTTGAGACGCCAGCCATGCAGCCCGGCGGGCGTGTCCAGCACCACGTGGGTGCTGCCCTTGGGGGGCTTGGCGACGTAGTCCTCGTTGATGTCCCAGGTGCTGATGGGGCGCGCCTGCTCCGGCCGAATGGACAGCCAGGCGCGCGAAGACTGCTGGCGGTCGATGTCGCCCAGCATGACGGCATGGCCGAGGCTTGCGAAATAACCGGCCAGGTTGGTGGCCAGGGTGGTCTTGCCTACGCCTCCCTTGGGATTGGCGACGACGATGACGGGCATGGTTTTCTCCGTAAAGAACAGAAGCCGATCGATCAGGAAGAGCTCAGCGACTTGGACAACCCATTAAGCCTGCGTTAATGCCGTTCGATACAGCATTCATCCCGGCTTAATGGTGCAAAAAACGTCAATCTTCAATGCAACAGGCCCGGCGGCGGTGCGGCGGGCTTCTTGCCCTCCAGCGGCAGCGGGACCAGCGTGGCCACCGTGAGCGTATCGTCCTTGAAGTATTTCCGGGCGACCGCTTGCACCTGGGCGGCGGTCACGCTTTTCAAGCGGTCGATGATGCGGTCGATGTTCTTCTGGCCCAGGCCGGTGGTTTCCATCATGCCGATCTCCATGGCCTGGCCGAAAACGGAATCGCGCTTGTAGACCTGGGAGGCGATCAGCTGCGTCTTCACGCGCTGCAGTTCCTGCTCGGAGACGCCTTCGCTGGCGATGCGCTGCACTTCGGCGCGCAGCAGGCCTTCCAGCTGTTCGGTGGTCACGCCATTGGCCGGGCTGCCTTCCAGCGTGAACAGCACCGGGCCGCGCGCTACGCCGCTGTAGCTGGCGCCCACTGCAGTGGCCTGGCTGGCGGTGCGCACCAGGTTGGCCGTCAGGCGGGCATTGTCATAGCCATCCAGCACGGCGGAGAGCACGTCGAGGGCGTAGGCTTCCTGGTCGGCTTCCACGTTGCGCAGTGCCGGGACCTTCCACGCCATCACCACGTAGGGATTCTCGGCCGGTGCCTTGACGGTGACGCGGCGCAAGCCCAGCTGCTCGGGCTCGTTCTGCGGCTTGCCCTGGGGCACGGGGTGGGACGGGATCTTGCCGAAATATTTCTTGGCCAGGGCCAGCACGCGCTGGGCATCGACGTCGCCGGCCACCACCAGCGTGGCGTTGTTGGGGGCGTACCATTGGCGGTACCAGCTGGCGATGTCCTGCACCGTCATGTGCTGCAGGTCGTCCATCCAGCCGACCACGGGGTGGTGATAGGGGTGGGCGGTCCAGGCGGCGACGTTCAGGGCTTCGTTCAACAGCCCCATGGGCTGGTCATCGGTGCGCCAGCGGCGCTCTTCCATGATGACGCGGATTTCCTTGGCGAATTCCTTGGCGTCGAATTGCAGGTTGGCCATGCGGTCGGCTTCGAGTGCCATCACCTTTTCCAGGAGGCTCTTTTCGATCTGCTGGAAGTAGGCGGTGAAGTCATTGGCGGTAAAGGCGTTTCCCTGCCCGCCCAGCTCGGCCACCAGGCGGCTGAATTCGCCGACCTTGTGGTTTTTCGTGCCCTTGAACATCATGTGTTCCAGCGCGTGCGATACCCCGGTGGTGCCGTTGAGTTCATCGATGCTGCCGACCTTGTACCAGACCATCTGCACCGCCGTGGGGGCGCGCCGGTCTTCCTTGACGACCACTTTCATGCCGTTGGCCAGCACGAATTCGCGCGCCGGCTCGGCCCGCACCTGCGCCGCCGTGGTGGCGAGCAGGCTCAGCAGGGCGGTGGCCAGGAGGGCTGTGATCTTCGATTTCATGGGCTGTGCTCTGATAAAATGCTGGATTCATTGACCCTGGCGGCCAGGCGCGGGTCTTGTGGAAGGGCAATTGTAACCTGTCCACTGCGGTTGTCAGGGCAGCCACGCGCCTGCCTTCCCGCCCTCCCCCGCCCCGGCCGCAGCTACCATCCAGCCTATCCGCCATCCGATGTTCAGTTTTTTCAAAAGAAAACCCAAACCGGAAGCGCAACCCGCGCTGCCGCCCCAGGCCGAACCGGCGCCCCAGCCTGCTCCTGCTCCCTCCGTTGCCCCTGCTGCCGTTGAGGCGCCTGTTCCTGCGCCCGCACCGATAGCGCCGGTGGAGCCGGTGTCTGCGCCGGAACCGGAACCAGTCGCCACCGAAGCGCCTGCGGCTGAAGAAGTCGAGATCGTCGCCGCGCCGGAACCTGCGCCCGAGGCCAAGCGTTCCTGGCTCTCGCGCCTGAAGGCCGGGCTGTCCAAGACCTCCAGCAACCTGACCACGCTCTTCGTCGGTGCGCGCATTGATGAAGACTTGTACGAGGAGCTGGAATCGGCCCTGCTGGTATCGGACGCCGGCGTGGAAGCCACCCAGTGGCTGCTGGCTGAACTGAAGAAAAAAGTCAAAAACGAGCGCCTGACCGAAGCCGCCCAGGTGCGCACCGCCCTGCGCACCCTGCTCATCGACCTGCTGCAGCCGCTGCAGCGCCCGCTGGTGCTGGGCCGCGACAAGCCGATGGTGATGATGATTGCCGGCGTCAACGGTGCCGGCAAGACCACCACCATCGGCAAGCTGGCCCTGCATCTGCAGGCGCACGGCCAGTCGGTGCTGCTGGCCGCCGGCGACACCTTCCGCGCGGCCGCCCGCGAGCAGCTGGCGGTCTGGGGCGAGCGCAACAACGTCCAGGTGATCGCCCAGGAATCCGGCGATCCGGCCGCCGTGGCCTATGACTCGGTGCATTCGGCACAGGCGCGCGGCACCCATGTGGTGATGGTCGATACCGCCGGCCGCCTGCCGACGCAATTGCACCTGATGGATGAACTCAAGAAGATCAAGCGGGTCATTGCCAAGGCGATGAACTCGGCGCCGCACGAAGTGCTGCTGGTCATCGACGGCAACACCGGCCAGAATGCGCTGGCCCAGGTCAAGGCCTTCGATGATGCGCTGGGGCTGACCGGGTTGGTCGTGACCAAGCTCGATGGCACGGCCAAGGGCGGCATCCTGGCCGCCATCGCCAAGACCCGCCCGGTGCCGCTGTATTTCATCGGCGTGGGCGAGAAGATCGAAGACCTGCAGCCCTTCAACGCCACCGAATTCGTCGATGCCCTCCTGAGTTGAACCGATGATTGAATTTACCCGGGTTTCCAAGCAATACGCGCGCGAGGTCTATGCCCTGCGCGACATTACGTTGTCGGTGAAGAAGGGCGAATTGATCTTTTTGGCCGGCCCTTCCGGTGCCGGCAAGTCCACGCTGCTGAAGATGATCGCGGCCATCGAGCGGCCCACTTCGGGCAAGCTCACCGTCAGCGGCACCGACATCGCGGGCTTGAAACCTTCCGGCCTGCCCTACCTGCGGCGCAACCTGGGGCTGATCTTCCAGCAGCAGAAGCTGTTGCTGGACCGCAATCTGCTGGCCAACGTGATGCTGCCGCTGATCGTGACCGGCTCTTCCCGCCAGGATGCGGAAAAGCGCGCCCGTGCGGCGCTGGACAAGGTCGACCTGCTGGAAAAGTCCATGTGCGAGCCGCTGGAACTGTCCGGGGGTGAGCAGCAACGCGTGGCCATTGCGCGCGCCATCGTCAACCGTCCGCAGATCATCCTGGCCGACGAACCGACGGCCAACCTGGACCGGGCCAATGCCAACAAGGTGCTGGCGGCGTTGAAATCCTTCCATGGCGTGGGCGTGACCTGCCTGATCTCGACCCACGACGAGAATTACCTCACCGGTGCCGACCGAATCATCTACCTGGACCGTGGCCGCATCGTCGATGGCTGGCACAACGGCGTGGCCAATCCCGTGGAGGTGTCGCCATGAACTGGCTCCGACAGCATTTCGCCGCCATTGCGGACGCCCTGCGCCACCTGCTGCGCTCGCCGGGCAATTTCCTGTTGAACGTGCTGGTGGTCTCGATTGCGCTGGCGCTGCCCTTTGCCGGCCTCTCGGCGCTGGAAAACGTGCGTCCGATCTCGGAGCAGATGTCGGTAGAACCGGAGATCAGCATCTTCATGAAGCCCGATGCCAGCCGCGAAGCCGCGCAGGCCGTGGGCAAGACCATCAGCCAGGTGTTGAAGGACAGCAACACCAACGGCAAGGTCGAGTTCATCCCGCGCGAGAAGGCCTTCGATGCGATGAAGAGCAAGACCGGCCTGGCCGACGTGCTGGCCACGCTGGGCAGCAATCCGCTGCCAGACAGCTACGTGGTGCGCCTGCCCGGCTTCGAGAACGCCATGAATGCCAGCCGGGTGGACGACATCGCCGGGCAGCTCAAGAAACAGCCGGGTGTGGATACGGTGCAGATCGATTCCGAATGGGTCAAGCGTCTGGCGGCGCTGCTGCGCATCCTGCGGCTGGTGCTGCTGTTCCTGGGGATCACGCTGGGGGCGGTGGTGGTGGCGGTCGTTTTCAACACGATTCGGCTGCAGGTAATGACGCAGCGCGATGAGATCGAGGTCTCGCGCCTGTTCGGGGCGACCAATTCCTTCATCTATCGTCCGTTCTATTACACCGGCGCGCTGCTGGGCCTGTGTGCCGGCGCGGTGGCACTGGGGCTGGTGGTGGCGGCGCAGCAGCCGCTCAATGAAGCCATCCTGGATTTCGCCCACCTGTATGCCTCGGAATTCCAGCTGGCCCTGCCCAGCCCCATGGCCATCGGCCTGCTGCTGGCCATCAGCGGCTTGTTGGGCTTGTTCGGGGCGATGCTGTCGGTGCGCAGGCAGTTGGCGAGGAAGGCCTGAGCGCCCGCCCGGCAAATCATTCCTCCAGGCAAGAAAGCCCGCTGATGCGGGCTTTCCTTTTTGGGCAGGAACATTCACTTGATCCTGATGCCCACACAATAAGAGCGGCGTCAGTTCGTCTTCAACTGGAATCTTGCTTCATTTGACAGGTTTTCCGGCCCTTGGACCCTCGCCCTTTACCCGGTGTGCCCGCGTTTTCCTGTGCCTTGCACTTGCTTGGCGCGCTGCAAAAAAGTGTTACAAGTTTCTGGCCCCCTTTTGACCCCTGTCGCAACTTTTGTCGCCCAAAGGCGACTAATATGAAGGGAATGGGATGCAATGATTGGCTGAACAGCAATAGATTAACGCTATTACTCCCTCACTATCATGCTATTAGCACTCCCGGGTGACGAGTGCTAGAATACCTTATCGAATTGCTCCAGTTTTCCGGAGCACCGCATCAAACAGCAGCGGCCCCGAGGCCGCGCCAGGGAAGTTGGGAACATTGCCCCTGGCATCCGAAGCATTTGCTTCCTACCGTTTCATACTGTTTCCGCAAAGGAACCAAGGAGAATCCATGAAAACTGCGTCTGCACACACTGCACTCATGCCTGCCGAGTCCAATGCACTCGCGCTGGGTTTTTCCGGCAGCCTGGGCAATATCGACGCGTACATCTCGGCAGTGAACCGCCTGCCCATGCTGACCCACGAAGAAGAGGTCAAGCTGGCGCGCGACCTGCGTGAAAAGAACGACCTGGGCGCCGCCCAGAAGATGGTGTTGTCGCACCTGCGCCTGGTGGTGTCGATCGCCCGTGGCTATCTCGGCTACGGCCTGCCGCACGCCGACCTGATCCAGGAAGGCAATATCGGCCTGATGAAGGCCGTCAAGCGCTTCGACCCGGGCCAGAACGTGCGCCTGGTGTCCTATGCCATGCACTGGATCAAGGCCGAGATCCACGAGTACATCCTGAAGAACTGGCGTCTCGTGAAGGTCGCGACCACCAAGGCCCAGCGCAAGCTGTTCTTCAACCTGCGCAGCCACAAGGAAGGCCTGGACGCGATGACGCCGGCCCAGGTCGAAGCCCTGGCCAAGACCCTGGACGTCAAGCGCGAAGAAGTGATCGAGATGGAAACCCGTCTGTCCGGTCGCGACATCGCCCTGGAGTCGCCCACCGATGATGAAGATGACAAGTTCGCGCCCATCGCCTACCTGTCCTCCGACAATTCGGAACCGACCCGCGTGATCGAAGCCAAGCAGTACGACCGCCTGCAGTCCGAAGGCCTGGAAGCTGCACTGTCCAAGCTGGACGACCGTTCGCGCCGCATCGTCGAAGCCCGCTGGCTGGCCAATGACGACGGCTCGGGTGCGACCCTGCATGAGCTGGCTGACGAGTTCGGCGTGTCGGCCGAGCGTATCCGCCAGATCGAAGCAGTCGCGCTGAAGAAGATGAAGACCTCGCTGCAGGCTTATTCCTGATCCAGATCTCGTTCAGATCAGCAGCAATGAAAAAGGCACCCTCGGGTGCCTTTCTTTTTATCCAAACGATTTATATCGTTTCAAGCCATCACGACAGCAGCAACTTGATGTCATGCGCCAGCGTCTGCGGCCCTTGTCCGTGCTTGACGAACAGGCGGATGTGACCCTGCGGATCGAACACGTAGCTGCCCGCAGTGTGATCCATCGTATAGCTGCCCGGCTGCTTGCCCGGCACCTTCTGGTAGAACACCTTGAATTCCTTGGCCACCTTCTCGGTCTGCTGCAGGTCGCCGCGCAAGCCGAGGAAGCGCTTGTCGAAGGCCGGCACGTATTGCGCCAGCACTTCCTGGGTATCCCGCTCCGGATCGACGGTCACGAAGAGCACCTGCACCCGGTCGGCGTCCGGCCCCAGTTCCTTCATGACGTTGGACATCTCGACCATGGTGGTCGGGCACACGTCCGGGCATTGGGTATAGCCGAAGAAGATCACCACCGCCTTGCCCTTGAAATCGCCCAGGGTGCGCGGCTTGCCGGTGTGGTCGGTCAGCGCAAAGTCCTTGGCATAGTCCAGCCCGGTGACATCGGTATTGTTGAATTTCAGTTCAGGCTTGGACGGCCCGCAGGCCGCCAGCAGCGTTGCGCAGCCGGCCAGCAGCAGCGCCGAGAGGAATCGTTTCATGCGTTCAAGGAATCAGAAACTGCGGAACAGGAAGTAATGGTCCACCAGCAACACCGCAAACAGGATGGACAGGTAGACGATCGAATAAGCAAAGGCCTTGCGCGCGATCAGGTCGGTGTAGTGGCGATAGATCTGCCACGAATACCAGAAGAAGATCGCGCCCAGCACGATGGCCGTGCCCAAGTAGATCAGGCCGCTCATGCCGATGGCGAAGGGCAGCATGCTCACCGCCAGGAGCGCAATGGTGTACATCAGGATGTGCAGTTTGGTGACATCCATGCCATGCGTGATGGGCAGCATCGGCAGGCCGGACTTGGCGTAGTCGTCGCGGCGGTACATGGCCAGCGCCCAGAAATGCGGCGGGGTCCAGATGAAGATGATCATCACCAGCACCCAAGCCTGCATCGGCACGTCATTGGCCATGGCCGCCCAGCCCAGCGCGGGCGGCATGGCGCCGGCCAGGCCGCCGATGACGATGTTCTGCGAGGTCGCCGGTTTCAGGATGATGGTGTAGATGATGGCGTAGCCGACGAAGGTAGCGAAGGTCAGCCACATGGTCAGCGGATTGACCAGGTTGTACAGCACCCACATGCCCAGGCCACCCAGCACGCCCGAGAACACCAGCGTCTGGCCTACCGTGATTTCGCCGCGCGCCATCGGACGGCGGGCGGTGCGGGCCATGCGCGAATCGATCTCGCGCTCGACCAGGCAATTGATGGCGAAGGCCGCGCCGGCCAGCAGCCAGATGCCCAGCGTGCCGAAGATGACCTTGTGCCAGTCCGGCAGGTCAGGCGTGGAGAGAAACATGCCGATCACGGCACAGAACACTGCCAGCTGCGTCACGCGCGGCTTGGTCAGTGCCCAGTACTGGGCGATGCGGTTGGGTTGGGCGGTCAATGTGGTCATGGCGTGACGGGCCGGGCGGATGCTGGTGGAGCAGCGGCGGCCAGGCCGGAGGGTGCGTAACGGACCTTGTAGTTTAACATGACCATCAGGATGACCAGCAGCGCCGCGCCGCCGTTGTGGATCACCGCAATGGCCAGCGGCCAGTTCAGATAGATGGTCGCCAGGCCAGTACAGAGCTGCAAACCCAGCACCGTCAGCATCCAGCGGGCGGTCTTGCGCAAGCCTTCATCACGCAGTGCGCGGTGTGCCAGCCATACAACATACAAGATGACGACAAAGGCAAAACTGCGATGCACCCAGTGGATCGCGGTCAGCGCTTCCACCGGCAGGTAGTCGCCCGAGGAGGTCATGCCGAGGTGGCGCCAGAGCGTGAAGCCATGTTCGAAGTCCATCTCCGGCACCAGCTTGCCGTTGCACAGCGGGAAGTCGGAACAGGCCAGCGCCGCGTAATTGGTGCTGACCCAGCCGCCCAGCGCGATCTGCAAGCCCAGCAAGGCCGCGCCGATGGTGGCCGGCACGACCAGCGCGCGGCCTGCGGGCGAGACCGGCACATGCTCTTCCTGCCGCGCCCCCAGCCAGGCCAGCATGGCCAGGAGCGTCAGGCCCAGCAGCAGGTGGATGGTGACGATGATCGGTTGCAGCTTCATGGTCACGGTCCACGCACCGAAGGCGCCCTGCAGGCAGACGAAGCCCAGCAGCGCCGTCGGGAACCAGGGACGGAACTGCAGTTCGGTCTTGCCCGACTTGATCCAGCGCCGCCAGGCGGCCACCATCAGCACGATGATGAGGAAGCCCACGGCCATGGCGAAATAGCGGTGGATCATTTCGATCCAGGCCTTGGCCCAGGTCACCGGACCAAACGGCATGGCCTCCTGCGCCGCATTGATGTGCTCATGCGCCAGCAGCGGGTTGGCGTGGCTGTAGCAGCCCGGCCAGTCCGGACAGCCAAGGCCCGAATCGGTCAGGCGCGTGAAGGCCCCGAACATGATCAGGTCGAAGGTAAAGAACAGCGTCACCCACACCAGCTTGCGGTATTTGTTGGCCACGCCCTGTGCGCGCCACACCAGCGCCAGGGGAATCAGGGCCACCACGAGCCCGGTCAGGCCCAGTTGTATCAGCGTCGTTGCATTCATCTTGAGTCAAACGTGCGTCACTGCGCGCAGGGGATCCATCGGCATCAGCCGATGGAGGAAGCGCGCAGCAATTTGGAAATGTCCTTCTTCATCTTGCCGGGGTCGGGGTCCTTGGGGAAGCGCATCATCAGGTTGCCCAGCGGGTCGATCAGGTAGATGTGGTCTTCGGCCGAGGTGCCGGCATCGGCCGGCAACCAGGACTGCAATTTGCCAGCGTCAACCCGAAGGATATCGGTTCCGTCGAATTCGCGCAGGAGCAAGGTCGCAATCGGCGCGCGATCCGTGACCAGCCACACGCGCTCGATGCGCTCCATTTCCTTGCCTTGCATCAGCCGCAGCTGGCGCATGGTCAGCAGTTTCTTCTGGCAGGGTTCGCCACAGTCGCCGCGATCGACCTGCAGCATCACCCACTTGCCCTTGTAATCCTGCAGCTTGGCCGGACCGCCATCGATGGCACTGCTGCCGAGATCCGGAATCGGATACTGGCGCGGATCGATCAGCGCACCATAGTTGTTGCGGCTCTGCGGCTTGATCACGTAATAGGTGAGGTAGGAAGCAATGAGCGGTGCGGCACACACGGCCACCACCGCCAGCATCTTCCAGCGGCCGATGCGGCGGCGGCGCGCCTCGTCCACGGATGCGGATTGCGCGGCTTGTGCGGATTGTGCGGATTGCGCTGCTTCAGGCTTTGTCATGACGACCACGTTTGAATCCTGTCACGATGAAAAAAAGAAGGGCCATGCCCGCCAGTGCATACCACTGCACGGCATAGCCGCGATGACGATCGATGCCCAATGAAGGCGCGGGCCAGTCGCGCACCAGGGTATCGGCCGCCGTCCCGCCCTGCTCGATCACCAGCGGTGCCAGCGGCACGCCGCTGGCCTTGGCCAGTGCCGGCACATCCAGATTCTGCAGGATGGCTTGCGGACGCGGTGCATCGGCCGTCCCCAGTTGCAGCACATTCCCGGCATCGCGGCGCAGGAGGCCTTCCACCTCGGTGATACCCGATGGCGGCGCCACCTGCGGCACACGCGTGCGATCGGCAGCATCGCGCGGAGCCCAGCCACGTGCCACGACCACGGCCGGTCCACTGCCCTCGGGCTGGAACAGCGTGAGGACATGGAAACCGACTACGCCGTTGTAGGGGCGGTTCTCCAGAAACAGCGTCCACTGCGCAAGATAGTGGCCGCGCAGGCGGATATGCCGGAACTCCGCATCGCTCGCATCACCTGGCAGCCCACTCAGAGGAGCCTCGCCGCCCCGCGCCTGCATGCGCTGCTGCAAGGCCAGCTTCTCCTCGGCACGATGCGTCTGCCACTGGCCCAGTGCAATACCGGCGGCAGCCACGACCAGCGTGGCGCAAAACGGGATGAGGCGAAAAACGAATCGGGTCGGCATCGATGAAGTTTGGCCTTACAATGAAGCGCACACAGGACAAGAAAAAATCTTGCACATCAGCGTCGCAGCATACCGCATGCACGCCTTCGGAGACAGGGTTCCATCCTCATGAAAATCATCGTCGCCATCGCCTTCATCCTGATCCTGGCCAGCCTGGCCTCGGCATTGATCTTCCTGATGCGCGACAAGGGCAAGAGCAATCGCACGGTCCAGGCGCTGACGCTGCGGGTCGGCTTCTCGGTGGCGCTGTTCCTCTTCATCCTGCTGAGCTACAAGCTGGGCTGGATACAGCCGACCGGCATCCGCTGATGTCATCCGCACGCACCCCACAAAAAAGCCGCACCGAAGTGCGGCTTTGTCATTGTGCAGACGGTGCCCGCCTTACAGCCAGTACACCACCACATACAGGCCCAGCCACACCACGTCCACGAAGTGCCAGTACCACGCCGCGCCTTCGAAGGCGAAGTGATGCGTGGGCGTGAAGTGCCCGCGCAGCACGCGATAGAGCACCACCGACAGCATGATCGCGCCCATGGTCACGTGGAAGCCGTGGAAGCCGGTCAGCATGAAGAAGGTCGAGCCGTAGATGCCGGAGGTGAGCTTGAGGTTGAGCTCGCTGTAGGCGTGGATGTATTCATAAGCCTGGAAGCCCATGAAGACCGCGCCCAGCAGGATGGTCAGGAACAGCCATATAGCCGTCTGCGCGCGATGGCCGGCGCGCATGGCGTGGTGCGAGATGGTCAGCGTCACGCCCGAGGTCAGCAGCAGCAAGGTGTTGATGGTCGGGATCGGGAACGGACCCATGGTGGTGAAATTCTCCACCGTGCCGGCCGGGCCGACATTGCCCCACTGCCCGGCGAAGTCGGGCCAGATCACCTTGTGATCCAGATCGGCCAGCCACGGCATGGTGACGCTGCGCGCATAGAACAGCGCACCGAAGAAGGCGGCGAAGAACATCACCTCCGAGAAGATGAACCAGCTCATGCTCCAGCGATAGGACAGGTCAATGCGCTCGCTGTAGAGGCCCGACTCCGATTCGCGGATCGCATCCCCGAACCAGTAGTACAGCACCACCAGCACCATCAGGATGCCGAGGATATTGACGTAGGGCGCCCACGAGACGCCATTGACCCAGGCCGAGGCCCCGATCATGGTGATGAGCATGGAAATGCCCGCCATCATCGGCCAGCGCGACGGGCCTGGAACGAAATAATGGGGTGCCTTGGCTTGTTGAGAACTCATGTTCTTCTCCCGGTACGAAATCCGATTGTCCTGGCCTGGGCAAGAGCAGCAAAGATGGGCATTAAGCTGCGTTGAATGCTCTTGCGATACAGGGTTTACGTTTCCTTAATGCTCTTTTTCGGTCAGTCTCAGCAAGACTCATCCGCCTGCCGCGCTGCGCACCACCAGCTTGACGATGCTCACCAGCACGGCCACGAAGATCGCCGCACCGAGAATGCCGGCGATGATCACGTGGACCGGATTGAGGCGGGCTGCATCCGACTCGTAATCCTTGCGCTTGCGCACGCCGAAGAAGGACCAGAACACCGCCTTCATCGTCGCGCCGAAGGAGGCCTTGCGCTGCGCCGCCTGTTTCAGCTCATCGTTCACACCCGCTCCCCGGGGCTGGTCAGCCCGCCGTCTTGGCCTTGCCGTTGATCTCGAAGAAGGTATAGGACAGCGTGATCGTGGTCACTTCCTTGGGCAGTTTGGGATCGATGTAGAACACCACCGGCATCTGCTTGGCCTGGTTCGGTCCCAATGTCTGCTGCGTGAAACAGAAGCACTCCACCTTCTTGAAGAAGGCCGCCGACTGCAGCGGTGCATAGCTCGGGATGGCCTGGGCATCCACGTTGCGCGGCTGGGTGTTGACCACTTCGTAGGTGACCTGCGTCATCTCGCCGGGATGCACCTGCATGCTGGCCACCGTTGGACGGAAGCGCCACGGTCCCTGGGCATTGCCATCGAACTCCACGGTGATGGTGCGCGTCTTGTCGATCTGCGTATTGGCCGGCGCTTCCACCGTCACATCCTTGGGCGTGAGGAAATTCACGCCGGTCACTTCGCAGATCTTGCGATAGACCGGGATGAGCGCATAGCCGAATCCGAACATCAGCACCGCCACCACCAGCAGCTTCCTGAACATCACGCGGTTCAGGCCGCGTGATGTCGTCTCTTCTGCCTGATCGTCATCCCTGCTCATTTGGCGAACCAGATACGGTTGATGAAGATGCCGACGAAGAAGGCCAGCGCCACCATCCCCAGCAGCAGGCCGGTGCGCAGGTTGTTGGGTTTCTTGCGTTCGGTCATGAGCTTTGCCTTTGCATTAGGGGCGACGACTTGTGTTATCCACAGGCGCTTACTTCACCACCGGCGGTTCTTCGAAGGTGTGGAAAGGGGCCGGGCTGGGCACGGTCCATTCCAGGCCCTCTGCACCTTCCCAGGGCTTGGCTTCGGCCTTCTTGCCACCCTTGATCGAGGGGATCACCACGAAGAACAGGAAGTACACCTGCGACAGCCCGAACCCGAAGGCACCGATGGAGGCGATCATGTTGAAGTCGGTGAACTGCGCCGGGTAATCCGCATAGCGGCGCGGCATGCCCGCCAGTCCCAGGAAGTGCATCGGGAAGAAGGTGATGTTGAAGGTGATCAGCGAGGCCCAGAAGTGGAACTTGCCGCGCCATTCGTTGTACATGAAGCCGGTCCACTTCGGGCCCCAGTAGTAGTAGCCGGCAAAGAGCGCGAACAGCGATCCGGCCACCAGCACGTAGTGGAAGTGCGCCACCACGTAGTAGGTATCCTGCATCTGGATGTCGATCGGGGTCACCGCCAGGATCAGGCCGGTGAAGCCGCCCATGGTGAAGACGAAGATGAAGCCCACCGAGAACAGCATCGGCGTCTCGAAGGTCATCGAGCCGCGCCACATGGTGGCGATCCAGTTGAAGATCTTCACGCCGGTAGGCACCGCAATCAACATGGTGGCGTACATGAAGAACAGCTGCGCCGTCACCGGCATGCCGGTGGTGAACATGTGGTGCGCCCAGACGATGAAGGACAGGATCGCAATGGAGGCGGTCGCATACACCATCGAGGCATAGCCGAACAGCGGCTTGCGCGCGAAGGCCGGGATGATCTGCGAGACGATGCCGAAGGCCGGCAGGATCATGATGTAGACCTCGGGGTGGCCGAAGAACCAGAAGATGTGCTGGTACATCACCGGGTCACCGCCGCCGGCGGCGTTGAAGAAGGAGGTGCCGAAGTGGCGGTCGGTCAGCGTCATGGTGATGGCACCGGCCAGCACGGGCATCACGGCAATCAGCAGGTAGGCGGTGATGAGCCAGGTCCAGCAGAACATGGGCATCTTCATCAGCGTCATGCCGGGCGCGCGCATGTTCAGGATGGTGACGATGATGTTGATCGAGCCCATGATGGAAGAGGCGCCCATGATGTGCATGGCGAAGATGCCCATGTCCATGCCGGGGCCCATCTGGGTCGACAGCGGGGCATACAGCGTCCAGCCGGCCGCGGTGGCGCCGCCCGGCACCAGGAAGGAACCGGCCAGCAGGAGCGCGGCTGGCGGCAGCAGCCAGAACGAGAAGTTGTTCATGCGCGCAAAGGCCATGTCGGAGGCCCCGATCTGCAGCGGGATCATCCAGTTGGCGAAGCCCACGAAGGCCGGCATGATCGCCCCGAACACCATCACCAGGCCGTGCATGGTGGTCAACTGGTTGAAGAATTCAGGACGGAAGAACTGCAGGCCCGGCTGGAACAGCTCGGCCCGGATCAACAGCGCCAGCACGCCGCCCGAGAGCAGCATGGTGAACGAGAACCACAGGTAGAGCGTGCCGATGTCCTTGTGGTTGGTGGCAAAGAGCCAGCGCCGCCAGCCGTGCGGATGGTCGTGCGCGTGGTCATCGTGAGCGTGCCCATGCCCGTGATCGTGGGAATGATCGGGGGCGTGATCGGCGGTGGTAGTCATGTCCGGTTCTCCAAACGATTACTTGCGGGCGGCCAGGATTTCGGCCGGCTGCACGATGTTTTCCTGGGCCTTGTTGGACCAGCTGTTGCGCGTATAAGTGATCACGGCGGCGATTTCGGTGTCGTTCAAGACACCCTTCCAGGCCGGCATGGCGTTCTTGCCGTTGAGCAGGATGTGGATCTGGCCATCCTTGGGACCATTGACCATCGCGCTACCATCGAGCGCCGGGAAGGCACCCGGCACACCCTTGCCATTGGCCTGGTGGCAGGCCACGCAGTTGGCCGCATAGACCTTCTCGCCGCGCTGCTTCAACTCGTCCACCGTCCAGACCTTGCTGGGATCATCGGCCTTGGCGGCCATTTCCTTCTTCTTGCCCTCGACCCATTTCTTGTAGTCGTCATCGCTGACCACGTTGACCACGATGGGCATGAAGGCGTGATCCTTGCCGCACAACTCCACGCACTGGCCGCGATAGGTACCGATCTTCTCGGCGCGGAACCAGGTGTCGCGCACGAAGCCGGGAATCGCATCCTGCTTCACGCCGAAGGCGGGGATGGTCCAGGAGTGGATCACGTCATTGGCGGTGGTGACGATGCGCACCTTCTTGTTGACGGGTACCACCACCGGGTTGTCGACTTCGATGAGGTAGTTGTCGTTTTTCTTCAGCGTGGGATCGGTGACCTGCTCGCGCGGCGTGGCCAGGCTGGAGAGGAAGGAGATGCCTTCACCATCGCCCTTGAGGTAGTCATACCCCCACTTCCACTGCATGCCGGTGACCTTGATGGTGAGGTCGGCGTTGGAGGTGTCCTTCATGGCCACCACGGTCTTGGTGGCCGGCAAGGCCATGCCGATGACGATCAGGAAGGGCACCACGGTCCAGGCGATTTCCACGGTCGTGCTTTCGTGGAAGGAGGCGGCCTTGTGGCCGACCGACTTGCGGTGCTTGATGATGGAATAGAACATCATCCCGAAGACCGCCACGAAGATGACCAGACAAATGATCAGCATCAGGATGTGCAGGTCATAGATCTGCTCGGCGATCTTGGTCACCGGCGGCTGGAAATTCATCTGCAGCACGGCCGGTCCGCCCGGACTATCCACCACTGCCCAGGCCGGCAAGCCGGCCGCCAGCAGCGAGGCACCGAGGGTCAAGGATTGAAGGCGCTTCGCAAGTTTCATGGATTTCCTCAAAAGCCCAAAATTATAAGAATGAGAGTGCTGCCATCTCGCCACCCCTGGCGGCCAGTTCCTGTTGCAGCTCCTGCACCAAGGCGCGGCGCTGCCACAAGCTCATGAACCGGCCAATTTCCACGCGCTGCCCCCGGCTTTCCAGGGCCACCAGCGACTGCCGGCCCACAGGAAAAGCGATGCGCATGCCATGCAACTGCAAGCTGCTGCGACGCGAACGGCTGCCCTGGATGACTTCCACCTCCAGGCCATGATCGGCCAGCACCAGCACTTCGCGATCGGTGGCGTGACGGGCGTAGACCAGCATGGCCGCGCCCACCGCCACCAGTTCAATGCATGAAAAAACCAGGATGATCCAAGCGCCGCGCAGCGTGAAGCCTAGCGCGACCGTGAGTGAAACCGTACAAAGGACTGCGAAGACCCACGCCAGCTGGCGTGGCGCAATCGAACAATTGCGCTTCAATATCCATTCCCGCGTCTCCATGGCACCTCGCCAGCATGATTGTCGGTCGAGCGTGTCTCTGTCTCTTACCGCAGGGGAGGCTCACTGGATGCGGGCCAGCCCGTTCTTGCCGGGGGCCGTCTTGCGTGGGGCGCTATCCGTGGCTATCCGTTTTGCGGTCTTTATTTATTCTTGCTATTCGTTCGTACTGGAATTTCTTTGTGTGAATTTTTTTACCCATTTGAGTATAAGGGCTAACGTCGCCATGGATCAAGCACGCACCGCCGCATTGACAACGATGGCGCTTCCGGGCTGTCCGGCGGGCCGGGATAGCGGCAGCAGAGCCGCCAGGGGCGCGGCTTTGCGGCGATATGAAGGCTTGCGCAGGAACAGGCAGGGCGTAACGATACAGCAACTATCTGGCAGGCCAGATAGGGCTGGGCGACTAAGCCTTATATGAAGTTTCGACTATCGCGGCGGGCGCTCGAAGCGAATGATGCTCTCGCCAGCCGCAGTGGTCTTGGGCACCGGACGGAAGGCGTGGCCGTAGACGACCTCGAAGGTCAGCGGGATCTTGCCGTCGGCTTTGCGCATGGCCTCGAAGGCCGCCAGCAGGCGCTGGTACTGGCTGCGGCTCATCATGCTGCGGCGCCGCGATTCCAGCGGATTGCCACCCCAGGCGCGCACGTCTTCCAGCAGGCGCTGGGGCGTCTCGTAGGTGACGGTGATGGTTTCCATGTCCATCACCGGTGTGGAAAAACCGGCATTGACCAGCATGTCGCCGAAGTCGTGCATGTCGACGAAGGGCAAGGTGTGCGGTGCAAGATCGATTTGTTCGAAGGCGCTGCGCACTTCGCGCAGGGTATCGGGGCCGAAGCAGGAAAACATCAGCAGGCCCTCCACCCGCAGCACGCGCCGCCACTCGGCAAACACGCGGTCGGGCTGGGGATGCCAGTGCAGGGCCAGGTTGGACCAGACCAGGTCCAGCGCATTGGCCGCCAGCGGCAGGCTGGCGAAGTCAGCACAGGCCAGTTCCGGCCCGCCGGCATTCGGCCCGGAGCCAAGCCACTTGTTGATGGAGCCGAACAGGCGGTTCATGGCCGTCTGCGCGCCGCGCTGGTGGTCGGCGGCTTTGGCCAGCATGCCGTAAGCGCCGTCCAAACCGATCACCTGCGCCTCGGGATAGCGTTTCTGCAGCACCGGCAGGTCGGCCCCTTCGCCGCATCCGGCGTCCAATACTTCACGCGGGGCGATTTTCACCAGGGCCAGGCGTTCCTGCATGCGGGCCGAGACTTCGCGGCGCAGGAAATCGGATTCGGCCACGCGCTGGGGCTGGCCGAAACGGCGGCGCACCAGGGGCAGGTCGATGGGAGCGCTCAGCTTGGCGCTGGCAGAAGGCGGCGGCAGGGACATGGGCAACGGAACAGGAAGATGGACTGCGCAGCAGCGTGGCAAGCTCGGGCGGCCAGCAGAGGGCCGCCGATCCACGGGGCTGATGCGATAATGCGCGTAGTTTAGTCGAAATCCATTTTTCCCGGGCGCACCTCGCATGGATCTCAAATCCTCCAAACCCGCTGCCGCATCGCCCCAGGCCAAGCCTGGCACCGCCTATCGCGCCGTCGGCGGCAAGCCGGCCCGGCCGGGCAAGCCATCCGGCCCCGGCTGGCTGCAGCGCCTGCTGGCGCATGTGCCGCAACTGCTGCCGTCTTCCTGTGCACTGTGCGGCGCGGCCGGACGCGAGACTCTTTGCGCGCCCTGCCACAAGCGTTTCTACACGCGCCAGCACCGCCGCTGCATCCAGTGCGCCCTGCCCATGCCGGTGACCGGCAAGGAACTGCGCTGCGGCGCCTGCCTCAAGGATCGCCCGGCTTTCGACGCCACCATCGTGGCCACCGATTATTTCGCCCCGTCCGACCAGTTGGCGCTGGCCCTGAAGTTCGGCGGCGACCTGCGCCTGGCACCGCTGCTGGCGCGATTGATCTTCGATGCCACGCGGCGCAATCCGGTGCCGGGCAGCGACGTGCAGCTGCCGATGCCAACCTTGCTGGCCCCGGTGCCGCTGGGATTGGCGCGGTTGCAGGAACGCGGTTTCAACCAGGCGCTGGAAATCGCCCGGCCGCTGGGCAAGCTGATGGACATCCCGGTGCAGCCGCGTCTGCTGGAACGCAAGAAGGAAACCGAGGCCCAGTCGGCCCTGCCGGTGGGGGCACGCGCGCGCAACGTGCGTTCGGCCTTCGCCCTGCCCTTCGCGGCCATGGACCAGGTGCGCGGGCTGCATGTGGGCATCGTCGACGACGTCATGACCACCGGCGCGACCTTGAATGAAGTGGCGATCGTGCTCAAGCGGCACGGCGCCCGGCGCGTGACCAACCTGGTCTTTGCGCGCACCCTGCCGACCTGAAGCGGGTCGGCCGTCCTTTTTATTGCAGGAGAGTTTTTTGTTCCACGTCGTCCTGGTCGAGCCGGAGATCCCCCCCAATACCGGCAACATCATCCGCCTGTGCGCCAATACCGGCGCGCAACTGCACCTGGTGGAGCCGCTCGGCTTCCCGCTCGATGACGCCAAGATGCGGCGTGCCGGGCTGGATTACCACGAATACGCCAACATGCAGGTGCACAAGGACTGGGACCAGTTCCTGGCCCATCGCCGCCAGGATCCGCAATTCGATGAAACACGCATGTTCGCCATGACCACGCATGGCTCCACGCCCTTTGCCGGCCTGGCCTTCCGTCCGGGCGACACCTTCGTGTTCGGCTCGGAAACGCGCGGACTGGCTCCGGAGCGGCGAGAATCCTTCCCCACTGCACAGCGCATCCGCCTGCCGATGCGGCCGGGCAATCGCAGCATCAACCTCTCCAATACGGTGGCGGTGGTGGTGTATGAAGCCTGGCGGCAGAATGGCTATGACGGTGGCAGCTGACGATCCGCTGCATGTATGAAAAAACGGCTCCCGAGGGAGCCGTTTTCGTTGGTTGCGCCGGTCAGCCCAGCAGCAGGGCGTCGTCCGAAAGCTTCTCGCCGCGCGTCTGCTCGAACATCTTGAGCAGGTCCGGCACGTCCAGCCCGGCGCGTTCGGGGCCGGAGACATCCAGCACCACGCGGCCCTGGTGCAGCATCACGGTGCGGTCGCCGTAGTCCAGCGCCTGGCGCATGCTGTGGGTCACCATCATGGTGGTCAGCTTGGCCTCGGAGACGATCTTGGCCGTCAGTTCCAGCACGAAGGCGGCCGTCTTCGGGTCCAGCGCGGCCGTGTGTTCATCCAGCAGCAGGATGCGCGAAGGCTGCAGCGAAGCCATCAACAGGCTCACCGCCTGGCGCTGGCCGCCCGAGAGCAGACCGATACGGTCGGTGAGGCGATTTTCCAGGCCCAGGTTGAGGATGGCCAGCTTCTCGCGGAACAGCTCGCGCATCTTGCCGCGAATGGCGAAGTTGAAGCCGCGGCGGCGTCCACGGGCCATTGCCAGCGCCATGTTCTCCTCGATGGTCAGCGCCTCGCAGGTACCGGCCATCGGATCCTGGAACACGCGCGCCACCATGCCGGCGCGATCCCACGCCTGCTTGCGGGTGACGTCGGTGCCGTCGATTTCGATCTTGCCGGTATCGACCAGCAGGTCACCGGAGATGGCGTTGAGGAAGGTCGACTTGCCGGCCCCGTTGGAGCCGATCACGGCCACGAACTGGCCGGTCGGGATCTCCAGCGAGAGGCCGCGCAAGGCCGGGTTCTCGATGGGCGTGCCGGGATTGAAGGTGATCTTGAGATCGGTGGCTTTCAACATTTCAGGCTCCCTTTCTCAGCAGTTTCAGTTTGCGCTTGCCCATGGGCAGCACCAGGGCCAGCATCACCAGCACGGCCGTCACCAGGTTCAGGTCCTGCGCCTGCAGGCCGATGAAGTCGCTGTTGAGCGCCAGGGCAATGAAGAAGCGATACAGGATCGCGCCCAGGATCACCGCCAGCGTGGTCCACACCAGACGGCGCGCCGGCAGGATGTTCTCGCCGATGATGACGGCGGCCAGGCCGATGACGATGGTACCGATGCCCATGGAGATGTCGGAACCGCCCTGGGTCTGTGCAAACAGGGCGCCGGCCAGTGCCACCAGGGCATTGGCCAGGGCCATGCCGGCCAGCGTGGCGCGGCCGGTGGCGATGCCCTGGGCACGCGCCATGCGGGCATTGGCACCGGTGGCGCGCATGGCCAGGCCGATCTCGGAAGAGAAGAACCAGTCCAGCAGCAGCTTGGCGCCAGTCACTACCACCAGCAGGATCAGCGGTCGGGCCACGTAGTCGGGGATAGCGTCCGGCTGCAGGATGCTGAAGATGGTCGGCTCGGAAATGAGCGGCACGTTGGGCTTACCCATGACGCGCAGGTTGATCGAGTACAGCGCGATCATCATGAGGATACTGGCCAGCAGGTCCATGATCTTCAGGCGCACGTTCAGCCAGGCGGTGATGAAACCGGCCAGTGCACCGGCCAGCAACGCGACGAAGGTGGCGAGGAAGGGATTGAAACCGGCTGCGATCATGGTGGCGGCCACGGCACCGCCCAGCGGGAAGCTGCCGTCGACGGTCAGGTCAGGGAACACCAGGATGCGGAAGGAAATCAGCACGCCGAGGGCCACCAGACTGAAGATCAGGCCGATCTCCAGAGCGCCCAGGAGGGTATACAGCGACATAAAAAGGACTTTCTAAAAAAAACACATTCGGCACGGCGCGGTACGCCAATGCCGAATGTCTTCTGCGTGGCGCCGGCGCTGCACGGGTGGTGCGGCGCCGGCGGTGCATGGCCGACGAATCAGACTGCGGTCATGCTCAGTTTCAGTTGAGGACCTTGGTGGCCGACTTCAAAAACTCCGGCGACAGGGTCACGCCCTGCTTCTGCGCCGCCGAGGTATTGACGTACAGCTCAAGATTCTTGACCGGCGACGAGGCAATCTCGCCGGCCTTCTCGCCCTTCAGGATACGGGCCACGACCTTGCCGGTCTGGCGGCCCATGTCGTAGAAGTTCACGCCCAGGGCGGCCACGGCACCGCGCTTGACGCTGCCGGTGTCGGAGGCGATCAGCGGGATCTTGGCATCGTTGCAGACCTTGGCCAGCGACTCGAAGACCGAGACCACGTTGTTGTCGGTGGTGGTGTACATCACGTCGATCTTGCCGATCAGGCTCTTGGCGGCCGGGGCCACGTCCACCGAACGGGGGGCGGCGGCTTCCACCAGGGTCAGGCCGGCTTTCTGCAGCTCGCCCTTGAGGTTGTTCAGGGCCGACACGGAATTGGCTTCGCCCGGATTGTAAACCACGCCCACGCGCTTGGCCTCGGGCACGACGCGCTTGATGACCTCGACCTGCTTGACCGGGTCCAGCATGTGCGACAGGCCCGTCACGTTGGTGCCGGACGGCTTCCAGTCCTTGACCAGCTGCGCGGCCATGGGATCGGCGATGGCCGAGTAGACGATGGGGATGCTCTTGGTCGCGGCCACCATCGGCTGCGCCGAGGGGGTGCCGATGGCCACGATCACGTCGGGGTTGTCCCCCACGAACTTCTTGGCGATCTGGCCGGCCGTACCGGCGTTGGCCTGGGCGCTCTGGAAATCCCACTTCAGATTCTTGCCGGGCTCGAAGCCCTCGGCGATCAGTTCGTCCTTGGTGCCGTCACGCACGGCGTCCAGCGCCGGGTGTTCGACGAAGGAGGTGATGGCCACCACCTTCTCGGCGGCCAGGGCCGACGCGCAGATGGCGCTCAGGGCGAGCGCGCCGGCGATGGCGCGCAATGACTTCGATACTGCAAACATGGTCCTCTCCTCGTTCATGGTGGTCAGGCCTCGGCGTTCCTCTCGACCGGGCCCGTTATGCGTATGGGCAGATCTTGCTGCGTTGTTGCGTCGTTGCGGCCAGATACGGAAGATCCCGCATGGCAGCGGGATCTTCGGGCGATACCTGGTTTATTGCTTGATGACGGTCTTGGCCGAGCTCACCAGTTCCGGCGACAGGGTCACGCCCTGCTTCTGGGCAGCGGCGGTGTTGACGAACAGTTCCAGCTTGCTGCTGGTGGCCGAGGCGATGTCGCCCGGCTTTTCACCCTTGAGGATGCGGCCGACGACCTTGCCGGTCTGGCGGCCCAGGTCGTAATAGTTCACGCCCAGGGCAGCGATGGCGCCGCGCTTGACGCTGTCGGTGTCGGAGGCCACCAGCGGGATCTTGGCGTCGTTGCCGACCTTGACCAGCGCTTCATAGGCCGAGACCACGTTGTTGTCGGTGTTGGTGTAAATCACGTCGACCTTGCCGATCAGGCTCTTGGCAGCCGAACCGACGTCCACCGAACGGGGCGCAGCGGCTTCCACCAGGGTCATGTTGGACTTGGCCAGCAGTTCCTTCAAGGCCTTGACCACCACGGCGGAGTTGGCTTCGCCCGGGTTGTAGACCATGCCCACGCGCTTGGCGTTGGGGACCACGCGCTTGATCAGGTCGATTTGCTTGTCCAGTTCCAGCAGGTCGGACACGCCCGTGACGTTGGTGCCGGAGGCTTTCCAGTCCTTCACCAGTTGGGCTGCGACCGGATCAGTCACGCCGGAATAAACCACCGGGATGCTCTTGGTGGCCGACACCAGGGCTTGGGCCGAGGGGGTGGCGATGGCCACGATGACGTCGGGCTTGTCGCCGACGAACTTGCGGGCGATCTGGGCGGCGGTGCCGGTGTTGCCCTGGGCGCTCTGGTATTCCCACTTCAGGTTCTTGCCGGCTTCAAAGCCTTCTTCCTTCAGCTCGTCCTTCACGCCGTCACGCACGGCGTCCAGGGCCGGGTGTTCGACGATGGCGGTCACGGCAACCGATTTGTCTGCAGCCATGGCCGGGGCTGCGCAGACGGCAGCCAGGGACAGGGCGGCGACCATCGCGCGCAGTGTCAGCTTGTTGGTGTAGGACATGCAGTCTCCCTTGGAAAAATGTGAACGAAAAACCAAAACCCCGAAAAGACGCTAAGTCTAGCCTAGCGCCTGTCAACAATCAATTTGCATGAAGGCCCGCTGCCGCCCGCGCTGGCAGGCGGGCCGGGCGGCTCGCATTGCGGGACATCCCCTGATCGGGATCAAACAGCGCGCCGGGCAAAATGGGACGCGGGCGCTATAATCAGGCCCCATGTCTTCCCGCCTGCGCCCCTCCTCCACACGACTTGCCTTGCGCCGCCCCTGGCTGCGCCTGCAAGTGTGGACCAGCCTGGCGCTGCTGCTGGCGATGGTGGCCGCGCCCTGGTGGCAGCAGGCCGCCGCGCGCACCCTGCGGGACAGTCCAGCCATGGCCATCTGCAGCGTAGGCGGCGGCGCTTCCGGCAATGCACCGCCGCATCTGGCGGCCAGCCATTGCCCGCTGTGTTGCGGCGGCCAGGCGGCCACGCCGGCACCGGAGGCTTCCTTCGATACCACGGTCCTGCCGGGCATCAGCTATCCGCTGGCCGGCACCGCGCTACGCCTGCGTTCGCTCAGCCTGGCACCGGGTTCGCCCCGGGCCCGTGCGCCACCGGCCTGAACCCGCCGTCCCCCGGGCCTTTGCGCCTACCCCTGCGGGCTGTACGCCCGCACTCCAGACATGAACAGAACAACCAGGAATCACTGATATGAAGCATTTCGTCCAAAAGCTGGCCACCCTGGCCATCACCTCCGCCCTGCTGGCTGCCGCTCCGCTGTCGCAGGCCCATGAATACAAGCTGGGCCAGCTGGAAATCGGCCATCCCTACGCCCGCGCGACGGTTCCGGGACAACCGGCCGCCGGTGCCTACCTGAGCATCGAGAACAAGGGCAGCGCGCCGGATCGCCTGGTGGGCGTGTCCTCGCCGGTGGCCAAGTCCGGTGAAATCCACACCATGGCCATGGAAGGCAACGTCATGAAGATGCGCGAGCTCGAGGGCGGCCTGGAAGTCAAACCCGGCCAGAAGATCGCCATGCAGCCGGGCAATGGCTACCACATCATGCTGATGGGCCTGTCCAAGCCGCTGCAGACAGGCGAGAAGGTGCCGGCCACGCTGATCTTCGAGAAGGCCGGCAAGGTCGACGTGACCTTCAACGTCGAAGACCGCAATGCGGCAGCGGCGGGCAAGGATGACATGAAGGACATGAAGGGCCACATGCACCACTGATCCACCGGGCAGCCTGAAACGGCAAGGCCGGCAGCGAGCGATGCTCCTGCCGGCCTTGTCGTTTGCAGCGTACCGCGATCAGCCCGCCAGCTTGCGCACCTTGGCCAGCAGCTTGGTGGTGGAGCGGTCATGCTCGAAGGCAATCGACAGCACCTGGCCGCCATAGGCCGCCACGGCCTGGCCTTCAGGAATGGCGTGCATGTCGTAGTCGCCGCCCTTGACGTAGATCTCCGGACGCGCCTGCTGCACGGCTTCCAGCGCCGTATCTTCATCGAAGGGGACCACCAGCGAGACCGATTCCAGCGCCGCCAGCACCGCCATGCGGTCTTCGCAGGTGTTGATGGGGCGGTCATCGCCCTTGCCCAGGCGCTTGACGGAGGCATCGGTATTGGCCGCCACCACCAGCGAAGCGCCCTGGGCGCGGGCCTGCGCCAGGTAGGTCACGTGGCCGCGATGCAGGATGTCGAAGACGCCATTGGTCATCACCACCGGCTTGGGCAATTGCGCTACGCGCTGCTGGAGTTCGTCGCGGGTGCAGAGTTTGGATTCGAAGTCGGCCATCTTGATCGGGATCGGTTCGGGTGAGCGGGTGATTGATTGCAGAGTGCAGGATGAAAAAAGCCGCAACCTGGGTTGCGGCTTTCGTGATTGTACTGCCTTGCTGCCTGTGAAGGATTTTTCCCTGTCAGGCGGCCGCCGCGCCCGGCGGCAGGATGCGCTGGGTCACTTCCTTGCGGTAGCGGTTCAGTTCCTGGACGTTGCTGAAGGTACGTTCAAACAGCAGCGACATGTTGTGCAGGATGCGGTCCACGACCTTCTTTTCCCACTCGCCGTCGAACTTGATCTGGTTGTCCAGCCAGCGTTCCAGCCATTCCGGATCCGGCAGGCGGCTCTGGACGGTGTCGTTGGGGAACAGCGCCTGGTTCACGTGCAGGTTGGTCGGGTGCAGCGGCTTTTCGGTGCGGCGCGCCGAGGCCATCAATACGCCGATCTTGGCGAAGGCGGCACGGGCCTTGTCGCCCACTTCGTTCAGGGCCTTCTTCATATAGCGCAGGTAGGCGCCGCCGTGGCGGGCTTCGTCCTGGCTGATGATCTTGTAGATCTGCTTGATGACCGGCTCGGTGTGCCAGTCGGCGGCACAGCGGTACCAGTGGTTCAGGCGGATCTCGCCGCAGAAGTGCAGCATCAGGGTTTCCAGCGGCGGGGCGGGATCGAACTCGAAGCGCACGTTGTGCAGTTCTTCTTCGGTCGGGCACAGGTCCGGACGGAAGCGGCGCAGGTATTCCATCAGCACCAGCGAGTGCTTCTGTTCCTCGAAGAACCATACCGACATGAATGCCGAGAAATCGCTGTCCCCGCGATTGTCGCGCAGGAACATCTCGGTAGCCGGCAGGGCCGACCATTCCGTGATGGCGTTCATGCGGATGGTCTGCGCCTGTTCGTCGGTGAGCAAGGAAGCGTCGAACTTGTCCCAGGGAATATCCTTATCCATATTCCAACGGACCTGCTCTAGCGATTTGAACAATTCTGGGTACAGCATCTCAGTATGTGCCTATATGCGTTAAGTGTTTGATTTTAACAAGATTTTCCCGATCCATACTAAAACGGCCACGTTTCAGCAATATGACAGCGCCCCGGCGCGGCTGCGCCCAGGGCCAGGCTCTGCCATGGCGAGGATCAGGGGGAATTTGGCTTGCGGGAGGCTGGCTTCTTGTTTTGCCGGGATTGTACAACAGCCGTCCGGGCCGGCGCGCTCGTATTTTCCGCACGCTTGGGCGCTTTCTTGACCGGTGGCTTCTTCGGTGCCGTCTTGGCCCCCTTGGCCGGCTTGGGAGCGCCAGCAGGCTTGGCTTTGACGCCTGCCTTGGGCTTGGGGGCAACTGTCTTATTTTCGCTACGCTTGGGGGCCTTCTCGGGCTTGGGCGGCTTGGCGGGCTTCAACAGCGGCTCCTGCTCAGCCAGGCCACCGGCAAGGGCGTTGCCGACGGCGTGCTTGAATTGCTCCTGCAACACATTCCACCAGGCATTGGGATTGGCGATGGCGGACTGGAAATCCGGGGCCGGCGGGGCGCTGCCCTCGGCTTCTGCGGCGGGCTCGGCATCGGCCTGCGGTGCGGTGGCTTGCTCCTCTGCAACTTCAGGAGCGAAAGCCGTTTGCTCCTCTTCTTCAGGTGTTTCCTCTGGCTGGGCACCTGCTCCCGGCCACATCGGGAAACCGAAGGGGAAAGCCGGGGCCGCGCTGCCCTCTTCCTCCGCCGGGGCCTCGGCCTGGGGCGTGCCGCGCGAGGCCATGATCTCGCTCATGGCCTGCAGGGTGGAGAGGGTGGCGCTCTGTACTTCCAGGGTCTGAATGGTGGCCTTGAGCATGTTCAGGTTCAGCTCCAGCCAGGAGGCCACGGTCTTCAGGTCGCTGATCTTCTTGTTGATGTCCTCCACCGACAGCGAAGGCGTGGCCATGGCGGGGGCGCCCATGCTGCTCCACATCTTCTTCATGAAATCGATGGTATCGGCTACCGAGCCTGCGCCCGGCATCTGCTCATGGTTCAACATTGATCGCTCCTCTTGTTGTGGTGTCGTGCTCAGCGTGGCGGGCGCTGCATCCGGCAGGTGCTCGGCAATGCGGTCTGCTCGGCCGGGATGAAGCGCTCGGTACGGAATCCGAAGCCGCTGCCCTCATTGTCGAAACGGATGCCGCCGCTGTCGGCGCGCTGCATCTGCATCAGGTAGAGCGGCTGGATCAGCTGATGATCCTCGGCCCGCAAGGTCGCCTCGTGGAAGGCGTTCTGATAATGCGCGCCTTCCAATGCATATGCAACCGCCTTGGGATCGGTGCTCTTCGCTTTTTCGATGGCCTTGACCAGCATGTCGATCATCACCTGCATGCGCAGGTAGAGGTAATCATCCTTGGGCTGCGGGTAGCGCTTGCGAAAATCCTGGTAGTAGGCGTCGCTGGGCGAGCCCGGATTGCCGCCCGCATTGGGATGCCATTCCGCCACCGCACGCACTACGCCCACACCCGCGTCCCCAATGGCCGCAGGCGCGCCCAGGCTGTTGGCATAGAAGGTGTAGAACTTGGCCTTGAAGCCCGCATCACGTGCAGCCTTCACCAGCAGCGTCAGGTCATTGCCCCAGTTGCCGGTGATGACGGCGTCGGCCCCGGCGCTGCGCATCTTCGCGATGTAGGGGGCGAAATCCTTGATCTTGCCGATGGGATGCAGCTCGTCGCCGACGATGGCGATATCGGGGCGCTTGGCCGTGATCTGCTCGCGCGCGGCCTTGGCAACCTGGCGGCCGAAGCTGTAGTCCTGGCCGATCAGGTAGACCTTCCTGGTCGCCGGATCGGCCTTGATGGCTTCGGTCAAGGCCTGCATGCGCATGTCGGCACTGGCATCGAAGCGGAAATGCCAGAAGCTGCATTTCTCGTTGGTCAGCGTCGGATCGACCGCCGAGTAATTCAGGAACAGCACGCGCCGGTCCGGCTCGCGCTGGTTGTGCTTGTTGACCGCATCGATGAGCGCGGCGGCCACGGCCGAGCTGTTGCCCTCGATCAGGAAGGGGATGCGCTCGTCGGTCAACTGGCGGAACTGCACCAGCGAATCCTCCACGCCCAGCTTGTTGTCGAAGGTGGAGAGCTGCAGCAGATGCCGGCCATCGGGCAGGTTCACGCCGCCGCGCGCATTGACGCGCTCGATGGCGTAACTGATGTTGCGCACCACCGCTTCACCGGCATTGGCGAAGGGACCGGAGAGCCCATCAATCATGCCGATGCGCACCGGCGGCAAGGGCGCGGCAACGCTGGAAACAGGGGTGGACACGGCGGCCAGCGCCAGCAGGGCGGCCGGGAACATGCGCAGGGGCAGGCGGGAAGACAGGGACAGGTTCATCGATTCTGCAAGAGACAGCGGCAAAAACCGCATTGTACGTTGTTTGAAATGGCCCTCCTTTACCCTGCGCCCCCACGACGCTCATTGCATGATCCGATACACTGGCGGGCATGAGCGAAGTTTCCCGTCCCACCCGGCGCTGGCCGCGCCTGCTGATCCTGATTGCATCAAGCCTGGCCCTGCACGCCGCACTGGTGGACTGGGGCCGGCGCCAGATCGTGATGCCGGGCCAGACGCAGGAACAGGCCATCACGGTGGAACTGCGCCCGGTGCCGCCGCCCGAACAACCGGTGGCGCTGCCGGTGCAACCGAAGAGGGCCAAACCGGCTGCCACCCTCCCTCGTGCGACACCGCAGCCACGGCGCGCCCCCGAGCCCTCCGTCGAACCGCCTGACGAACCGATCCGCGAGACGGTCGAACGCATCACCACGCCCGCCCCGGAAGCGCCGCAAACGGCCGCAGCGCCCTCCCCTGCAGAGACTACAGGCCCGGCCTCGCCAGGCAACGGAGAGGGCAGCGGCACCGCCAGCACCGCCAGCACCCCAACCGGCAGCGGCGACGCGCCCGAGGCTGCCACCGGCAAGCAATACCAGACCAGCGCCCCGCCCAGCGTGCTGCTGGAATACGACGTCACCGGTACCAAGGACCAGCAGCCGGCCTACGGCCGCGGCAGCATCGCCTGGCACAACGAGGGCGATCACTACAAGGTGGAAGGCAAGGCCAAGGCGCTGTTCTTCACGCTCCTCAATTTCACCAGCGTGGGCGAGCTTGATGCCTGGGGCGTCTCGCCCGAGCTCTATACGGAACAGAAGGGCTTCAAGTCGGCCACCAACACCCACTTCAACCGCGAACGCAACGTGGTCAGTTTTTCCGCCTCCACCACCAGCTACCCGCGCCGGGGCGGCGAGCAGGACCGTTCCAGCCTGATCTGGCAACTGGCCGCCATCGGCCGGGGCGATCCCGGACAACTCCAGCCGGGCGCGGTGATCGACCTGTTCGTGGCCGGCGTGCGCGATGGCGAAATCTGGCGCGTGCAGGTGCTGGGACAGGAAAGCCTGACCCTGCCCGTCGGCACCGTCCAGGCCTGGCACGTGGTGCGCCAGCCCAAGCCCGGCTCCTACGACGACCGCGTCGATATCTGGCTGGCCCCGCAGCATGAGTGGTATCCGGTGCGGGTGCGCTATACCGACCTGCGGCCCAATGGTGACTACACCCAACTGGACTTGTCGGGCCTCAAACCGGTGGCCCCGTAAGACCAGATCCTGCAAGCCCTGTCAAAATCGGAAACAATTGCGCACAATTACGCGCCCGGACGGCAGAACCGCGACCCGGCATTTTGGTCGTATTCCTTCATATGGCTCGGCCTTGCCTCATCGCCTAGCCCCACAGAGACCAACACGAAGAGCTCGCCATGACATTTCTTTCATATCGCCTCAAATCCACCCTCGCTGCGCTGCCCCTGGCCGCCGTGCTGGCCGCAGCCCCGGCCCTGGCCGCCGACGGCCCGCATCCGGTGGACAAGCGTCCCTTCAACCTGCCGCCCTCGGCCGAGCTGCATTACGCCATCACCGCCAAGCAAAGCGGCCTCGACTTGAAGGGCGAAGGCCTGGTGAAGTGGACGCAGAGCAAGACCGCCTACAGCGTCAACACCGAGACCCGCGCCATGCTGCTGGGCAAGATCCTGGAAACCGGCAGTGAAGGCAGCATCGACGCCTATGGCCTGGCGCCGTCGCGTTTCGTCGAAAAGCGCCTGCGCCGCGAACCGACCACCACCACCTTCAATCGCGAACAGAACAAGATCACTTTCACCGAGTCGGCCGAGAGCTTCCCGCTACAGGGCGGCGAGCAGGACCGCACCGGCATCACCTGGCAGCTCGTGGCGATCGCCCGCGCCAATGCTGCCAAGATGAAGCCGGGTTCGGTGTGGAATTTCTTCGTGGCCGGGCCGCGTGATGCGGAGCAATGGACCTTCAAGGTGGTCGGCAGCGAAAAGATCAAGACTGCCCAGGGCGAGACGGAGGCGCTGCACCTGTTCCGCAATCCGCCCCCGGACGACCAGGCCCAGAAACTGGACATCTGGCTGGCCCCCAAGATGGAGTGGTATCCGGTGCGCCTGAAGTTCACCGATCCCAATGGCGACTATATCGAGCAGGTGCTGGATTCGGTCAAGAAAACCAACTAAGCTTGCCGCTATTGCAGGCGCGGGGCCCGGCCGGCAGCGATGCCGCCCGGCCCCGCGTCCGTTTTCGCCCCCATCACGCGCCTGATTCCCCCGATTCCGTTGACTTGCTGAGCCCGACCATGTCCGCCATTCCTGCCACTCCCGCCATCACCCCGACCCTCAACACCCAGAGCGCCCTGGTGCTCTTCTCCGGCGGCCAGGATTCCACCACCTGCCTGGCCTGGGCGCTGTCCCGCTATCAACGGGTGGAGACCATCGGCTTCGACTACGGCCAGCGCCATGCCATCGAACTGGAAGTGCGTCCGGCCCTGCTGGAAAAGATGAAAGCCTTCTCGCCCGAATGGCAAGCGCGCCTGGGCGAAGACCACATGATCGACCTGTCGCTGATTGGCAAGATTTCCGATACGGCCTTGACGCGCGACGTCGCCATCGCCATGCAGGACAACGGCTTGCCCAATACCTTCGTGCCCGGCCGCAACCTGCTGTTCATGACCGTGGCCGCCACGCTGGCTTATCGCCGTGGCTTGAACGTGCTGGTCGGCGGCATGTGCGAGACCGATTTTTCTGGCTATCCCGATTGCCGTGACGACACCATGAAAGCCCTGCAAGTGGCGCTCAACCTGGGCATGGCCACGCAACTGAAGGTGGAAACCCCGCTGATGTGGATCGACAAGGCCGAGACCTGGTCCCTGGCCGAATCACTGGGCGGCACCACGCTGGTGGACCTGATCCGCGCCGATACCCACACCTGCTACCTGGGCGAACGCGGCCAGCTGCATGACTGGGGCCATGGCTGCGGCAAGTGCCCGGCCTGCGAACTGCGCGCCCGTGGCTATCAACAGTACGCAGCACGCAAAAGCGCCGGGTAATCGGGCACAATAGGCTCACCATTCCAAGAACGAGCCTCATGCCCTACGCCCGCACGACTACCCTGCTCGCCCGCAGCGCCGCCGCCTTGCTGGTGCTGCTGGCCGGCGCCGAGATCGGCCGCCGCCTCGCCGACCTGCCCGGCCTGCCCGCGCTGATCGACCTGCAATTCGACCTGACCCCGCGCAGCCAGAGCTACAAGGTGTTCGAGGATCATCCGATTGCGCGCTCCTCGCATCCGCAACCGCTGCCCACGGCGCTGCGCCCGCTCAACATCGACGTACCCTGGAAGGACGGCAAGCGCCTGCCGCTGCTCGATTTCCTCAAGGGTACGGCGGCGCACGCCTTCGTGGTGATCCAGGACGGCAGCGTGGTCTATGAGCGCTACATCGATGGCTACGATGCCAATTCGCGCTTTACTTCCTTCTCGGTGGCCAAATCCTTCGTCTCGGCGCTGACCGGCGTGGCGCTGAAACAGGGCAAGATCAACTCGCTCAATGATCCCATTGGCCGCTATCTGAAACCCGATGAGATTTCACCGGCGTACGCCAACATCACCGTCGGCCAGTTGCTGGACATGCGCTCGGGCATCGATGTCGATGAGAACTACGGCGGCTCTCTTGCTTCGCCGGTGGTGCGCATGTTCGTCAGCACCGACCTGCAGCGCTTCATCGCCCGCCGCAGCGGCCTGCGCTTCGCGCCCGGTTCGCGCTTCGAATATCGCAGCGTCGATACGCTGATCCTGTCGCGGGTGCTGGCACGCGCCACCGGCATGCGCCTGTCCGACTTTGCCCAGCAGGCGCTGTGGGAGCCGCTGGGCATGGAGCAGGATGCCAGCTGGAGCGTGGACAGCCGCCAGCATGGCGTGGAGAAGGCCTTCTGCTGCCTCAACACCACGGCCCGCGAATTCGCCCGGCTCGGGTTGCTCTATCTGCATGGCGGCCGCATCGGCGCGCAACAGATCGTCAGCCCCGCCTGGGCCGCCGAACCGCGCCAGCCGGTCAATACCGGCAACGCACTGGACTATCGCGATGGCTGGTGGATCCCGCCGGGCAACGCCAATGACCGCGACTTCTCGGCCATCGGCGTGTTCGGCCAATACATCTACGTCAACCCGGCCACCCGCACGGTGATCGTCAAACTCAGCGACTACGGCACGGAGCAGGATGAAGTGCTGACCCTGCTGGCCATGCGCAGCATCAGCCATGTGGTGTCGGGCAAGGATTGATCCTGCCGGCGCAATATCGATGCCCATGAAAAAACCGCCTGTCTTGCAACAGGCGGTTTTCATTTGCAGCGACGAATCGCAAAAATAATTTAAATGATATAAATCGTTTATATTTTTACCGGCTCATCGGAATTCAGAAATCAGAAATCAGAACAGCTCGTTCTTCATCTGCGTCTTGGCTTTCTCTTCTTCCGGCGTCAGTCCACCGCGATCACCCATACCCAGGTCACGCACCATGGCGCTGGGCGGGAACTCGGCATAGTAGTACTCGCCGCCCGATTCGATCACGCCATCCGGCACCTTGCGGTCCACGTTGGGCACATCCTTGAGGGCCTTGGACATGTAGCTGATCCACACCGGCAAGGCCAGGCCGCCACCGGTTTCGCGGTCGCCCAGGCTCTTGGGCTGGTCGTAGCCGATCCAGGCAATCGCAGTCAGGCCCGGTTGATAGCCGGCGAACCAGGCATCCATGGAATCGTTGGTGGTACCGGTCTTGCCGGCCAGGTCGGTGCGCTTCAACGACAAGGCCTTGACGGCGGTGCCATGGCGCACCACGTCGCGCAGCATGCTGTCCATGATGAAGGCATTGCGTGCATCGATGACGCGGTTGGATTCGTCCTCGGCCGTGGCCGGCTTGGCCTGCGAGAGGACTTCGCCATTGCTGTCGGTCACCTTGGTGATCAGGTAGGGATTGATCTTGTAGCCGCCGTTGGCGAACACCGAATACGCGCCCACCATCTGCAGCGGCGTGACGTTGCCCGCGCCCAGCGCCAGGGTCAGGTAGGGCGGGTTCTTGTCGGCATCGAAACCGAAGCGGGTGATGTATTCCTGGGCATACTTCACACCCACGCGCTCCAGAATGCGGATGGAGACCAGGTTGATCGACTTCTGCAAGGCGCGGCGCATCGAGATCGGGCCTTCGAACTTGCCGCCATAGTTCTTCGGCTGCCACACCTGGCCGCCGGTCTGGGTGAAGGTCAGCGGCGCATCATTGATGATGGTGGCCGGCGACAAGCCCTTTTCCAGCGACGACGAATAGATGAAGGGCTTGAACGACGAACCCGGCTGCCGCCACGCCTGCGTGACGTGGTTGAACTTGTTGCGGTTGAAGTCGAAGCCGCCGACCAGCGAGCGGATCGCACCATCGTGCGAGTTCACCGAGACGAAGGCCGATTCCACCTCCGGCATCTGGGTGATGATCCAGCTGTTGCCATCCTGGAAGACGCGGATGATGGCGCCACGGCGAATCTTCTTCTGCGGCGGGGCCTTGTCCGAGAGCAGGTTGGCGCCAAAGCCCAGGCCGGCGCCGGAGATGCTGATCTCTTCGCCGGTGGAGAGCATGGCCGTGATTTCCTTGGGCTTGGCCTCCAGCACCACGGCGGCGACCATGTCGTCGCTGTCGGGGTGATCAGCCAGTTCCACTTCGACCGCATCTTCGACGGCGTCCTTGGTGGCCTTCTCGGGCAGGTCCATGTAGCCTTCCGGACCGCGATAGCCATGGCGGCGCTCATAGTCGATGATGCCGCGGCGCAGGGCGATGTAGGCGGCGTCCTGGTCGGCCTTGGTGATGGTGGTGAAGACATTCAGGCCGCGCGTGTAGGTCTCGTCCTTGTACTGCGCATAGACCAGCTGGCGCGCCATTTCGGCCACGTATTCGGCGTGCATGCCGAAGGCCGAGCTGTCGCCCTTGACCCGCAATTCCTCATCCTTGGCATCCTGGTACTGGGCATCGGTGATGTAGCCCAGCTGGCGCATGCGCAAGAGGATGTACTGCTGGCGCGCATGCGCGCGCTTGGGATTGACCACCGGGTTGTAGGCCGAGGGCGCCTTGGGCAGGCCGGCCAGCATGGCCGCTTCGGCGATGGTGAGGTCCTTCAGTTGCTTGCCGAAATAGATCTGGGCGGCCGAGGCGAAGCCGTAGGCGCGCTGGCCCAGATAGATCTGGTTCATGTAGACCTCGAGGATCTGGTCCTTGGTCAGGTTGTTCTCGATCTTCCAGGCCAGCGGGATCTCGTAGAAGAACTTGCGCGTGGCCTTCTGCAGGAAGGTCGGCTCGTTGCTGGTCAGGAAGAAGTTGCGCGCCACCTGCTGCGTGATGGTGGAGGCACCGCCGCCGCCGCCGGAGAGGTTGGAGAAGGTGGCGCGGGCGATACCCTGGTAATCGACACCGCCGTGTTCGTAGAAACGGTCATCCTCGATGGCCAGCACGGCCTTCTTCATGATGTCCGGGATGTCCTTGAAGTGGACCAGGTTGCGGCGTTCCTCACCGAACTCGCCGATGAGCACGCCATCGGCGGAGAAGATGCGCAGCGGGATCTTGGGACGATAGTCGGTCAGCGTATCGAGGTCGGGCAGCTTGGGATAGGTCAGGGCGACGATGAAGGTCACGCCCAGCAGCACCATCACCACCAGGCCCAGCACGGTACCGAACAAACCCAGGAGGATGCGCAGCGACCAGTGCATGCGCTTGCGGGGCGCCTTTTCTGCGGGGGCATCCGCCGATGCCGGTTTGGGTTGATCGCCGCCGTTGGAAGATGAAGACATTCGAATTAAGCGTTAAAGCAGGCCGAAGCTGCAGGCCAAAGCCGGAGTGGAAGAAACAAGCCCGCATTATAGCGGCTCGCCCTGAGCCGCCGCGCGGCCGGGTGTTGCAAATAGACCAAAGGGCAGGAGGCCGGTTCCGGGGTGGCAGCGCGGAAGTGCGGCATTGGGCGCAAATTGCTGCAAATTGACGGGCATTCCTCAAGTTTCAGCGATTCACGCCGCGCTGCGCAGGCCGGAAAATCCGGGTTTCCCTCGGCATGAGAACGGCATATGACAGGCTCACACAGCGGCTCACCGGCGGGGTGATCTGCCGGGCCGGACAGATCACCGACTTCGAGGCCCTGACCCTGATCTGCCGCTCCCTGCTGGACGAGCCCGGCTGCCAGGGTGCCGCCCTGGCGCTGGCGGTCCCGGTGCAGGGCCTCACCGGACGCCGCCTGGTGCTGCCGGCCGGCAGCCACCCGGTACAACGCTGGCGGCAAGTGCAATCCGAACTGGCGGCCCACGGCATCGGCGCTGACGATCACGCCATGGACTACCGTGAACTGGGGCCGCCGCCGGGCTCGCCCTCGGACCAGCAGGTACTGGCGGTGGCCGCCTCCCGGCTCATCATCGAAGACCGGCTGTCGCTGGCTGCGGCGGTGGGCCGGCCGCTGGTCACCCTGGCACCGGAAGACCTGTGCCTGGCCGCCTGGCTGCGCGAGGACCGGCTTGCCGCCGAGACCGCCGTGCTGCGCCTGGATCGCAGCGCACGCTGGCTGCTGCATGGGGAGGGTCCCAGCCACGCCTTGCCCGAGGTCAGCGCCCGCGGCGGGCACCTGGCCCTGCTGGCCCACGCCGCGCCCTTGCTGAAACCCCTGCCGCGTCGCCTGCTCCTGACTGGCGACCATCCCGCCCTCGGCACGATTGCCCGCGCCTTCGTCAAGTACGGGGGACTGGAGGCCCGGGTGGCCGCGCCGCCCTCCTCGCTGGTGCTGACGCCGCAAATCGCGGCGCTGATGCCGCCGGACTACCATCTGGCACTGGCCCTGGCGTGGGAGGGACTGGCATGAGATGCGACATGGATTTCTCCCAGTCGCCGGAACAACGGCGGCGCACGCGGGAACGCAATTTCTATCGGGTGCTGGTCTTCGTCCTGCTGCTGGGCGTCGCGCTGGTGGCCGTCCCCGGCTGGCGCGTTTCCTTGCACACGGCCTCACTGGAAAAAGCCAATGTGCTGTTGACCGGCGAGTTGCAGACCCTGGTCCCTCAGGCCAGGCAAACCGCCGAGTTGCGCAGCCAGATCGCCGCGCTGGAAAAGCAGATCACGGCACACCAGCAGCTGGGCAAACGCCGCCAGCAGTCGGCGCAGTTGTTGCGGGCTGCCGCCCAGGCGGCGCAGGCGAGCGCAGGCAAGATCCGGCTGCACCGCCTGCTGCTGCAAGGCGATCGCGGCGAATTGCGCGGCCAGGCGGCCAGCGCCCAGGAAGTCCGCGACTTCACCGCCGCGCTGGGTGCTGCCGGTCTGGAGGGGGCCACCCTGCATGACCTGCACGCCGAAGAGGGTGCCTATGCCTTCATCCTGGCCATTCCCTTGCCCGCCTTGCAGACGGGCACGTCCTCCGCCCCCGCAACCGCAGCCAAGGTAGCGGCGCCGTGAGCCAGTCGCGCTGGCAGACCCATCCCGCGCACTGGCCGCTGCTGCCCCGGCTGGCCTTGTGTTTGCTGGCGCTGCTGGTGTGTGCCGGCAGTGGCCTGCTGCTGGCCGTGAACGAACTGGATGAAGTGCGGCGGTCCGCGCGCCAGCGGCAGCAGGACCTGCGCGTGCAATACCAGGCGGCATTGACGCAGCAGGCGCAACTGCCCGCCTTGCAATCACGCCAACGGACACTTGCGGTTCAGTTGGCCGCGCAGCAGGGCCAGTTGTGGCCGGCCGACCAGTTGCAGCCGGAACTGCTGCAAGCCAAGCTGGCCCGCCGCGCCAGTGAATGCGGGCTGACCCTGTCCTCCTTCAAACCCTTGAGCGGCCGGCTAGCTGCGGCCATCGTGCTGCGTGGCAGTCACAGCGGCCTGCTGCGCTTTGTGGAACTGGTCAGCAGCTTGCCTTTGCCGGTGATGTTCGAGCGGCTCGATGTCAATGTCGTCGAAAAGGACGGGCAGAGCGAGTTGCAGATGAATGCCTCCGTGAGCGCGCCGGTGACGGCGAGCTTGTCCGGCATCGGGACGAAGGAGACCGCGCCATGAGCCCGCTCTGGCTGGCAGCGCTGCCGGTCCTGCTGGCAGGCCTGGTGATGGGCGCAATGATGGCGCTCAACCATCCCGATGAAGTCCAGGCCACACGGATATGGATCGCGCAAGCCCGGCCCGCCTCCACCCTGCCCCTTCCTGCTGCCGCCCTCGCCGAGACGGCGACGGATGACAGCCTCCCCGGCGAGGACAGCGAGTTGCCCGATCCCTTCCGGCTCGGAGCGCTTGCGCCCGCCAGTCCGACGCGACCGGCCGCCTCACGGGTTCGCGCGCAAGATGAGGAGGATGAAGAAAACAGTCCGGTCCCGGCCGCCGCCCCGACTGCCCCGCTCCCGACGCCCGTCCCGCGCCTGCTGGGCACGCTGCGCCGTGACCAGGAGTGGATCGCCATCGTTGAACTGGAGGGCAGCACCCGGCAATTGCAAGCCGGGGACGCGCTGCCTGGCGGCTTGGGCCGTGTGCTGGCGGTTCGCGAAGACGCCCTCGACATCGGCCAGGAAGACGCTGCCGCACAGACCATTTCCATGGCCGCCCTCCCGGCGGCCAGCCCGATGGCCCTCGCCCCTGCGCGCAAGGTCCCGGCGCGAACGTCCCAGCGCAACGCACGTCGCCGCCTGATCCGTCCCGGAGTGTCGCCATGAAGATGATCCTGTTCCTGCTGGCCCTGCTGGCGAGCCACGCTGCCCTGGCGGAAAACCGCCTGCTGGCCATCCACCTCCATCCCCGTGCAGACGGTACGACCCTGGAACTGCAGTTGCAGGCAGCGGTGGACCCTGCACGGGTCCAGAACTTCCTGTTGATCGAGCCGCCGCAACTGGTCCTCGACCTGCCCCGAAGCACGGCTGCGGCAACGCTCGAACGGTCCCTGAAGGGCAGCGGCCCGGTCAAGCGCATCCAGGTCGCCGAAGATGATGAACGCCTGCGCCTGCAGGTGCTGCTCAAGCACGCCGCCATCTATCAACTGCGCGCCGAAGAAGACCGCCTGCTGGTGGACCTGACGCTGCAGCCGCCTCCGGAGCCCGTTGCGCTGCAAGCGATCGACTTGCGCCGTGGCCCACAGGGCGAGGCACACCTGACGGTGGACATGGGCAGCCACGCACACACCGTGCAGGTACGCCAGCTGGGCGGCCGCCTGGTCGCCGACATCGCCGGTGCGACCTTACCGCTGGCCCTGCGACGGCTGGTCGAGACCGGACAGATGGGCACGCCGGTCCTGCAATATCGCGCCCATGGCCATCAGGACGGCGCGCGGCTGGTCCTGGAGATGCAGGGCCAGTGGCGCTACCAGGCCTATCAGAGCAAACGCCGGCTGATGATCGACGTCGTGCCGGTCAAATCGGCAGCGCCCACCGGGATGGCCGCCGGCGGATTGCAGGAAGGCAAGACCTACGGCGGCCCACGGCTGTCGCTGAACTTCCAGAACATCGAGGTGCGTACCGCCCTGCAAGTGCTGGCCGAGCACAGCGGCGTGAACATCGTGGCCAGTGATACGGTCACGGGCCAGGTGAGCCTGCGCCTGAAGGACCTGCCCTGGGACCAGGTGCTGGACCTGATCCTGCAGGCCAGAGGCCTGGAAATGCGCCGCCATGGAGACGTCCTGTGGATCGCGCCGCGCGACGAGATGCTGGCGCGCGAGCGCCTGGAGCTGGAGCAGAAGGCCCTGATCGCCGACCTCGAACCCCTGCACGCCGAGAGCTTCCAGCTCAATTACCAGCGCGCCGACACCCTGCGCAAGGCGCTGGGCATCGGCGAAGACGGGAGCACCCAGGCCAACCGGCGCAATGCCCTGCTTTCGCGCCGGGGCAGCGCCATGATCGACAGCCACACCAACCAGCTGCTGGTCACCGACACGCTGGCCGTGCTGGCCAATGTGCGCAAGCTGATCGAGCGCATCGACGTGGCCTCGCGCCAGGTGCTCATCGAAGCCCGCATCGTCGAGGCCGATGACAGCTTTTCGCGCAATCTCGGCGTCAAGCTGGGGCTGGCCGCCACCACGCGCGGCGCGGCCATCGGCAACGGCTATGCCGCCATCGGCGAACAAAGCGGCCAGACCCCGCCCACGCCCGACCTCACCCTGCGCGAACCGGCTCTGAACCTGCGCGCCGACGGCCTCAGCGGCGCCACGCCGGGCAGCTTTGCCTTCACCCTCTTCAACGCAGCAGCCCAGCGCTTCCTCAACGTCGAGTTGTCGGCACTGGAAGCCGACGGGCACGGCAAGATCGTCTCCAGTCCGCGCCTGATCACGGCCGACCAGCAGGTCGCGCTGATCGAGCAGGGCGAAGAAATTCCCTACCAGCAAGCTGCCGGCAATGGCAGCACCGCCACCGCCTTCAAGAAAGCCAACCTGAAGCTGGAAGTCACGCCCCAGATCACCCCGGACGGCAACGTCATCCTGGAGGTGGACGTCAACAAGGACAGCCGGGGCAGCGTCACGCCAGGCGGGCTGGCCATCAACACCAAGCACATCAAGACCAAGGTCCAGGTCGAGGATGGCGGCACGGTGGTCATCGGCGGCATCTATACCCAGACCGACAATGACCATGAGACGCGGGTGCCGCTGCTGGGCGAGCTCCCGGTGCTGGGGGCGCTCTTTCGCAGCCGGAGCAAGGTGCGGGACAAGACCGAGCTGCTGATCTTCCTGACCCCGCGCATCGTCGCCGCGCCGCGCCCATATTGAGCCGCAAGGCCCCGGCCACGGGAATTTTCCCCGGTGCCGGGGCAAAGAACGGTAAAATCGCTGTTCCAGGCCCGTGGCGCCGGGCGCGAGCCCGCCAGCAGCGGGCAGCACAGCCGTCCACCGGGCGGCAGGCGACCGTGCCGGCAGACGTGCGGCGCCATGACATTGGCCAGTAGCGCAAAGCGCAGAATTCTTAGATATGACGGGAAGCATCTTCCTTGTCGGCCTGATGGGAGCCGGCAAGACCACCATAGGCCGGGCCCTGGCCAAAAAGCTGAACAAGCGTTTCGTCGATTCGGACCACGAGATCGAAGCGCGGACCGGCGCCACCATCCCGGTGATCTTCGAGATCGAGGGCGAGGAAAATTTCCGTCGCCGCGAAGCCGAAGTCATCCGCGAGCTCGCGGCCCAGCCCGACATCGTGCTGGCCACCGGCGGCGGCGCTGTCCTGCGGGCCGAGAATCGCGAGAACCTCAAAAAGGGCGGCACCGTCGTCTACCTGCGCGCCAGCATCAACCAGATCCTGCAACGTACCGGGCGCGACAAGAACCGCCCGCTTCTGCAGACGGCCGATCCGCGCCGCAAGCTTGAAGAGCTCTCGCGCCAGCGTGATCCGCTGTATCGCGAAGTGGCTGATTTCGTGGTCGAGACCAACCGGCCCAATGTGCAATTCCTGGTGCAGACCATCATCAGCCACCTGGAACTCTCGCCCAAGGAAGGCGCCTGGCAGAGCGCGCCGGAACCTGACGAAACCGTCGTATTTGAGACGCGCAGCGCCGTCCTGACCCAGGGCGCCGATGGCAGCACCACGATTTCCCGCAGTCATTCCACCCAGATCTTCCATGGCGCCGCCAGCGCCGAACCGACTCTTCGCAGCATGAACCCGAACACCGCACCCGCCGCTACCACCATCGCCTCGCTCACCCTCAACGTCGACCTGGGCGAGCGCAGCTATCCCATCCACATCGGGCGCGGCCTGCTGGACGACGCCAGCCTCTTGCCGCAATACGTCAAGGGCAAGCGCGTGGCCATCGTCACCAACGACAAGGTCGGCCCGCTCTACCTCGACAAGGTGGCGCAAGCGCTGCGCGCGGCCGGCAAGCAGGTCACCGAGATCGTGCTGCCCGATGGCGAGGAAGAGAAAAACTGGGCCAGCCTGATGAAGATCTTCGATCGCCTGCTGGCCGACAAGTGCGACCGCAAGACCACCCTCGTCGCCCTGGGCGGCGGCGTGATCGGCGACCTGACCGGTTTCGCGGCCGCCTCCTACATGCGCGGCGTGCCCTTCGTGCAAGTGCCCACGACCTTGCTGTCGCAGGTGGATTCCTCGGTCGGCGGCAAGACCGGCATCAACCATCCGCTGGGCAAGAACATGATCGGCGCCTTCTACCAGCCGCAAGCCGTCATCGCCGACACCGCCACCCTGCACACCCTTCCCCCGCGCGAACTGGCGGCGGGCATTGCCGAAGTCATCAAGCATGGCGCCATCATCGATGCGCCCTTCTTCGACTGGATCGAAACCAATATGGCGCGCCTGGTCTCCAAGGATGACGCCGCCCTGGCCTACGCGATCCAGCGCTCCTGCGAGATCAAGGCCGAGGTGGTGCGCCAGGACGAACGCGAAGGCGGCCTGCGCGCCATCCTCAACTTCGGCCACACCTTCGGCCACGCCATCGAAAACGGCCTGGGCTACGGCCAGTGGCTGCATGGCGAGGCGGTCGGTTGCGGCATGGTGATGGCGGCCGATCTGTCGCAGCGCCTGGGCTACATCGATGCCGCCACGCGCGAACGCATCCGCGCCGTGACCGCCGCTGCCGGCCTGCCCACGGTGGCCCCGAACCTGGGCACCGAACGCTGGCTGGACCTGATGGAAGTGGACAAGAAGAACGAAGGCGGCGCGATCAAGTTCATCCTGATCAAGCCGCTGGGCAGTCCCCTGATTACCAACGCGCCGCAGGAACTGCTCTTGCAAACCCTGGCGGCCTTCACCGGAGAATGACATGTACACTGAAGCGCCCGACCATCTCGCCCCCTATGCCGCCCACCCGGCAAGTTCGCGAGGCCGGCGCTTCAGTGAAACGCCACCGGGCTCGCGCAGTGAATTCCAGCGCGACCGTGACCGCATCGTCCACTCCACCGCCTTCCGCCGTCTCGAATACAAGACGCAGGTCTTCGTCAATCATGAAGGCGACCTGTTCCGCACCCGCCTGACCCACAGCATCGAAGTCGCCCAGATCGCCCGCTCCTGCGCGCGCAACCTGCAACTGAACGAAGACCTGGTGGAAGCCATCTCGCTGGCCCACGACCTCGGCCACACGCCCTTCGGCCATGCCGGACAGGATGAGCTGAACCACTGCATGAAGCATCACGGCGGCTTCGAGCACAACCTGCAGAGCCTGCGCGTGGTCGATGAGCTGGAGCAGCACTATGCTGCCTTCGATGGCCTCAATCTCACCTTCGAAACGCGCGAAGGCATCCTCAAGCACTGCTCCCTGCACAATGCCCGCCAGTTGGGCGAGATCGGCGTGCGCTTCCTGGAGAAGAAGCAGCCCTCGCTGGAAGCACAGCTGGCCAACCTGGCCGATGAGATCGCCTACAACAATCACGACATCGACGATGGCCTGCGCTCCGGACTATTGACCATGGAGCTGATGAGCGAAGTCGATTTCTTCGCGCGCCATCTGCGCGAAGTCGAACAGACCTATCCCGGCATCACCGGTCGCCGCGTCATCCATGAGACGGTGCGCCGCATGATCAATGCGCTCATCGTCGACCTGAACCAGACCTCGCGCAACCGCATCGCCGAGATCGCCCCGCGCGACATCGAGGATGTGCGCAATGCGCCGCAGCTTATCGCCTTCTCTGACGCCATGGCGGCCGAAGCGGCAGTACTGAAAAAATTCCTGCGCGAGAAGCTCTACCGGCATTACCAGGTCAACCGCATGACGGCCAAGGCAAGACGCATCATCGCCGAGATGTTCCAGGCTTTCATCGGCCAACCCAGCCTGCTGCCGCCGGACTATCAGGTCAAGGGCATCACGGATGAAACCCAGCGTCTCGACAAGCAGGCGCGCAAAGTCGCCGACTACATCGCCGGCATGACCGATCGCTATGCCATCCGTGAGCATCGGCGATTGTTCGTGATGGAATGATGGAGTGATGCCTGAAGGCATGCGGGTGCAAGGCCCGCGTTGAACGCAGCGTTTCGAGACGCTGCGTTTTTTCTTAGCTCATCGCTAAACGGTTCGCATCGGGCTGCCAGCGCAATTTCATTGCAAGGATGCAATTGAAATCCTGCTGCCACGCGCTTGAACACACTCCGTTACATTTTTTTCTTTGCCTCGACATCGCCAGCACGCTTTCTTGCGGCACGCCCAGTCTCGCCGCAAAACCGCTCCGGGACTGCGTTTCCAGGATATTTCACAAGTGCAATGGCGACATGACAACGAACCGCCATCGAAACTGACAGGTGTAAATTTCTGTCAATATCAAGTCCGCGTCGAACGGGCCGTTATGCAGGAATGGAGTGAGTGCGCATGGTGCGCAGTTCCGCTTCCCTGGATCCGTCTCCCCCTTGATGCCCGGATCCCCTTTCTTTTTCAGGAGACCGTCATGGCTATCGGCAACACCACCGGCGTGGACAACAAGTCCTTGCTGCCCGTCACCCCTTCTTCCGCTTCGTCGACCTCTGCAGCAGCGTCAGAGAACGACAAGCTGCCCGCCACCACTGGCGAGAGCGGCAGCGGCGACAAGATCGCCCAGGCCAAGCAAGCCAACCTGCTCACCGTGAGCGGTGCCAAGGCCCAGTTCAATCTCTCCATCGTGCAATCCTCGCTGGAGGTATCGCTGCAGACCCAGAACGATCCGCTCTCGCTGGTCTACAAAACGGCCATCGAAAATATCAACGACATCCTGCGTCCGCAACTGGGTGACAACGCCATCCAGACCGCATCGACCCAGGACAATTCACCGGAGGCAACGGCGGGCCGCATCGTCTCCTTCATCACCAACATGTTCGAGCTCTACAAGAAGAACAATCCGAACAAGGATGACGCCGGCAACATCGACGACTACATGAACCTCATCTTCAAGGGTGTCGACCAGGGCTTCAAGGAAGCACGCGGTATCCTGGAGAGCCTGAACGTGCTGCAAGGCGATATCGCCAGCAACATCGACAAGACCGATGACCTGGTGCAGAAGGCGCTGGGCGACTTCATCAACAAGGTCAAGGGTGGCAAGCAGGAGGGTGAGGATGGATCGGGCAGCGAAGGCAATGCGGATGGCCAGGGCGGTACGATCACGGCCAGCGAGACGACGGTGAGCATTTCGGTATCGGTGAGCCAGACGCGGATCAGTACCAGCGCTTGATGCGATACGCGCCAGCACAAGGCTGGTCATCAATGCCGCCAACGGCCGCCCACGGGCGGCCGATTTTCATTTGTCCTTGGCGATGCCGTCGAGCCATTCGACGGTCTCGCGGAAGCCACTCTCTTCCACGTGGACACTGGAGGCCCTGTACATCAGAACGTGAATGACAAGAGAGAGGATCTCGGCCCCGAAAAACAGCAGCCATTTTCCCGGTCCAGTGGAAAACTGAAATTCCGGCTCGAAGACAAGAAAGAGCTGGACCGCACTGACCACGCCTTGGACCACGCTGAGCAGCTTCATCACCTTGGCCCCGATGCCGCTGGGATACAGATAATGAATCCACGGGATGAGGGCAGTCACGACGAGCACCAGCAGTTCGGCACCTATCGACACACCGCGCGAACTGGCAATCAGGCGCACCATGGAATTGAAAGTGCCGAAGGTGATGAGGGCGAGAAGGGCCTTCAGCAGGCGGGGGTGAGTGAGTTGATACGCCGGTGTTGATTCCAAATCATGCTCCTGGTTACATGAAAAAAAGACTCGCTGTCACGCATCCTCGCGGGTGACCTGACTCGCATAGGCAGTGAAGATCCCCCATGCCGCCGACCAGCCCAGTTCATATGACAGAAACCGCTGGGCAACGCCGACGCTGTCCAGATCAAGGCGCAAACCCGCTCGCTGCCATAGGTTTTGCAGCACCAGGAAATAAGGCAGCAGCAGGAAGACGAGGATGAGGATCCATCCCGTGCGGGTCGGCAAGGCGTAATGCCAGATCAGCATCCAGAGCGGAACGATCAACAGCAGCGTGTAGCCACTGGAGAGCACCAGCCCCCGGAACAACAAGGAAGCCGCGAACAAGATGGCGGCAAACAGCAGCTCAGGATGTTTGAGGCGCTTGCTCATCATCAGCTCTTGGGATGTTCGCGGACGCTGACACCATCCTGCGATGCCCCCTCCCGCTCTCCTGCGTATGCATTCATCCTCGATTCCTTTCCATGATCGCGATGCCCGGTCCGGATGAGAGCGGCCAAGCTTGTGTGCGCCTGCGAGAAAGACCCGCAGAAGAAGGCAGCCATGGTAATGAAAGAGTGGACGAGCGCTGGCAAACGTGGCGCTTTACAGGGCAGAACTAAAAATAGTTGGAGAACATGAGCGCCGCGCACACTGCGGTGAGTGCGGGATGAGGACGGTGAGTACGGTCAAAAAAAATGGCTGCTCCCGCAAGGAACAGCCATCATTGAACATTTCAGTACGCTTCGGTACGCTTAATCAGACTTGATCAGGCTTGAGTACGATTGGACATCCGCCAGCGCGAATGTCCAACCCGCACGCACGAGGCCAGCGCATTAGCCACGCAACTTCGCAAACGCGGCGGCCATCGCATTGTTCGCCGGTGACTGCTCACGGCCGCGCTGGTTCTGGTGTTGCGACAAACGGCGCGAATCGTTGCGATCGCCGCGCTGTTCATTGCGCGCACCCGGGGCTGGCGCGGTGTCGTTCAAACGCATGGTCAGGGCGATGCGCTTGCGCTTCTCATCCACTTCCAGCACCTTCACCTTGACCACCTGACCGGCCTTGACCACGGTGTGCGGATCCTTCACGTAGCTGTTGGACAGCGCCGAGATGTGAACCAGGCCATCCTGGTGCACGCCGATGTCGACGAAGGCACCGAAGGCCGCCACGTTGGTGACCACGCCTTCCAGGATCATGTCCACGCGCAGGTCCTTGATCTCTTCCACGCCTTCCTTGAAGGTCGCCGTGGTGAACTCGGGACGCGGGTCACGGCCCGGCTTGTCGAGCTCTTTCAGGATGTCGGTGACGGTAGGAACGCCAAACTTCTCATCGGCATACTTGGCCGGCGACAGGCCCTTCAGCAGCGAGGTCTGGCCCAGCACGCTCTTCACATCCTTCTTGATGTCGGCCAGGATCTTTTCCACCAGCGGATAGGATTCCGGGTGCACCGCCGAGGCGTCCAGCGGGTTCTCGCCATTCATCACACGCAGGAAGCCGGCGGCTTGCTCGAAGGTCTTGTCGCCGAGGCGCGGCACCTCGCGCAGCGCTGCGCGGGAATTGAACATGCCCTTCATATCGCGATAGGACACGATGCTTTGCGCCACGCTGGCGTTGAGCCCGGAGACGCGCGCCAGCAGCGGTGCGGAAGCCGTGTTCACATCGACCCCCACCGCGTTGACGCAGTCCTCGACCACGGCATCCAGCGAGCGCGCCAGTTGCGACTGGCTCACATCGTGCTGGTACTGGCCCACGCCGATGGACTTGGGATCGATCTTGACCAGCTCGGCCAGCGGATCCTGCAGGCGCCGCGCAATCGAGACCGCGCCACGCAGCGACACGTCCAGGTCCGGCAATTCCTTGGAGGCGAATTCGGAAGCCGAATACACCGACGCACCCGCTTCGGAAACCACGATCTTGGTGAGCTTGAGTTCCGGACGCAGCTTGATGAGATCCTGGGCCAGCTTGTCAGTCTCACGCGAGGCGGTGCCGTTGCCAATCGAGATCAGCGAGACATTGTGCTTCTCGGCCAGTTGCGAGAGGGTATGCAGCGAACCATTCCAGTCATTGCGCGGCTGGTGCGGATAGATGGTATCGGTGGCCACGACCTTGCCGGTGGCGTCGACGATGGCGACCTTCACGCCGGTACGCAGCCCCGGATCCAGACCCATGGTGGAACGCGGGCCGGCCGGTGCGGCCAGCAGCAGGTCCTTCAGGTTGCGGGCGAAGACGTTGATGGCTTCGGCCTCGGCCTTCTCGCGCAGGTTGGTCATCAGCTCGGTTTCGAGGTGCATGAAGACTTTTACGCGCCAGGCCCAGCGCACCGTGTCGGAGAGCCACTTGTCGGCCGGACGGCCCTTGTTGGACACACCGAAACGTGAAGCAATGCGACCTTCGCAGGGGTTGTGCGGAGCATCCCACTTCGGCTTCTCTTCTTCGGTATCCAGGCGCAGGATGACGTTCAACATCTCTTCGCGGCGGCCACGGAACAGTGCCAGCGCGCGATGCGAGGGGATGGTGGAATAGGTTTCGGAGTAATCGAAATAGTCGGCGAATTTTTCACCGGCATCCTGCTTGCCCTCGATCACCTTGGATTCGACCACGCCATGCTCGGTGAGGTATTCGCGCAGGCTCTGCAGCAGCTCGGCATCTTCCGAGAAACGCTCCATGAGGATCTGGCGCGCGCCATCCAGGGCGGCCTTGGTATCGGGCACGCCGGGGTTGTCGCCGTTGTCGGTGGTGAAGGCGGGCTTGAGGAACTTGGCCGCTTCTTCTTCCGGGTTCAGGGTCGGGTCATTCAGGAGCGCATCGGCCAGCTCGGTCAGGCCGGCTTCGGCGGCGATCTGGGCCTTGGTGCGGCGCTTGGGCTTGTAGGGCAGGTAGAGGTCTTCCAGGCGGGTCTTGTCTTCCGCGTGGGTGATGGCGTCCAGCAGCACGGGCGTCATCTTGCCCTGCTCTTCGATGGAGGCGATGATCGCGGCGCGGCGGCTTTCCAGCTCGCGCAGGTAACGCAGGCGTTCTTCCAGCAGACGCAGTTGGACATCGTCCAGGCCGCCGGTGACTTCCTTGCGGTAGCGGGCGATGAAGGGAACGGTGGCACCTTCGTCCAGCAAGGCGATGGCGGCAGCGACCTGAACCGGCTTGGCGGCGAGTTCGAGGGCGAGTCGTTGTTCGATAGAAGGCAGCATGGTGAAACCCAGTCAACAGTTGAGCAATTAAGCGGTTAAGCGTTTATGCAGTGAAGAAAAACAAGCGTTGGATGATACGCAATTCAGGCAGCCAAGCCAATCTTGACATTGTGTGATTGCACGCCAAAGTGCCTTGGCACGGGCCTCGCCGCCCCCTGCGGGGCTGCACGCGGATTGGACGCGCGGCCGCAAAGCCGGGATAATCGGCGCTTTCGCATTGCGCGTTCTCGTCCTTTAGCACCATGTCCATCCGTCTCATCGTCGGCCTCGGCAACCCCGGCCCGGAATACGAACAAACCCGCCACAACGCCGGCTTCTGGCTGGTCGACAATCTCGCCGGCCCGGTTCGCCTGGCGCGCGAGCAGCGTTTCAACGCGCTGGCGGGCAAGACCAGCATCGCCGGCAGTGAGGTCTGGCTGCTGGAACCGCAGACCTACATGAACCGGTCCGGCCAGTCGGTCGGTGCACTGGCGCGCTTCTACAAGATCAATCCGGATGAAGTGCTGGTGGTGCATGACGAACTGGACCTGCCGGCGGGCGCGGCCAAGATCAAGAAAGGCGGTTCCTCGGGCGGGCACAACGGTTTGAAGGACATCACCGCGGCCCTGGGCACGCAAGATTACTGGCGCCTGCGCCTGGGCATCGGCCATCCGCGCACGCTGGGGCTGCAACAGCCGGTGGCCGACTTCGTGCTGCACCGGCCGCGCAAGGAAGAGCAGGCGCTGATCAACGAGGCGCTGGACAAGAGCCTCAACGTCATCCCCCTGCTGGTGCAGGGCAAGTTCGAACAGGCCATGATGGAATTGCATACCGGGAAGTAATCCCCTGCAGGGGAAAAACCAAGGCAGATGAACGAAGGGCGCTCGACATGCGAGCGCCCTTTTTATTTGTCCGCTTACTTCAGCGAGGACAGCTTCTGTTCCAGTCCCTTGGCATCGACCGCGCCAGGAATGCGCGAGCCATCGGCAAAGAAGATGGTCGGCGTACCGGTGACCTTGAGCTTCTTGCCCAGGGCCAGCACCTCTTCATGCGGGGCATTGCAGGACGCGGCGGCAGCCGGTGCTTCCTTGCCGCTGACCATCCACTCGTTCCAAGCCTTGCTGGGGTTGGGTGCGCACCAGATGTTGCGCGACTTCACGATGGAATCCGGCGAGAGAATGTTGTACTGGAAGGTGTAGTAAGTGATGTTGTCCACTTCCTGCAGGGACTTGTGCAGGCGCTTGCAGTAGATGCAGTTGGGATCCTCGAAGATGGCGATCACGCGCTTGCCGTTGCCCTTGACGGTCTTGATGGCCTTGTCCAGCGGCAGGGCCGAGAACGGCGTCTGGTTCAGCGAATCGATCTTTTCCTTGGTGTAGTCGCGATAGCTCTGCGAATCGACCACGCGGCCGATGAAGAGATACTGGGCCTTGGCATCGGTGTAGATGACGTCGCCATCGACCTGGATTTCATAGAGGCCGGCATAGGGCGTCTTGGTGACGGCATCGACCTTGGCATCCTTGCCCAGGCGCGGCTCGATGAGCTTCTTGATGGTGGCCTCGGTGCTGTCGGCGGCCTCGGCCTGCGCATGGGCGCTCACGCCCGCGACGGTGGTAGCCAGCAGCACTGCTGCCATGCTCAGATGGCGCAAGGAGCTCGCACCTGCGGTCAAAAATTTTTTCATACTCGTCCTGATTCAAATCAAACGCGCGCCCAATCTTCGGAACGTCGGCCGCAAAGCCGCGCCGGGACTGGGTTCGCACATGTCTTTCAACAATGTCTGGGGAAGGTGTCGTGCTGGCGAAGACACCCGTGGATACGGCCGCGCTTCGCCAGAGGCCCTACCTTACCTGAAAACACCGTCCCTTACTGCCCGAGCGCATGGGCAATGAGGCGGCGTTTCAGGATGGGCAGATGGTTGACCAGGCTCATGCCGAGGTTGCGCACCAGGCGCACCGGCTCGGCCTCGGTGGAGAAGAGGCGATGCAGGCCGTCGGTTGCGATCTGCATCAGCAGCACTTCTTCCTTGCGGGCGCGGGCATAGCGGCGCAGCACGCGCTCGTCGCCGCAGTCGTACTGCGGTTCACGCTTGAGCAGGATGTCGATCAACGCGGCCACATCGCCAAAGCCCAGGTTCATGCCGTGGCCAGCCATGGGGTGTACGACGTGGGCGGCGTCGCCGATCAGGGCTACGCGCGGGGCGATCATCGCGTGCGGCTTGATCAGGCGCAGCGGGAAGGCTTTGGCCACTTCGGGCTGCAGCGGCGTGAGCGCACCCAGCACTGGCTTGGCCCACTGGGCCAGGCGCTCGGCCAGGGCCGACAAGGGCAGCTGCAGCAATTGATCGGCCAGCGCTTGCGGCGCGGACCAGACCAGCGAGACGCGGTTGCCCGGCAGCGGCAGCAGGGCGATCACGCCTTCGGTCGGGCTGAACCACTGGTAGGCCACGCCGCGATGGGGCTGCTCGCAGGAGAAATTGGTGACGATGGCGTTCTGGCCGTAGGCGCGGTAATCGAGGCCGATGTCGCACTGGCCGCGCACCCAGGAGTTGGCGCCGTCGGCACCGACCACCAGCGCGGCCGACAGCGACTGGCCGGAGTCCAGCGTCAGGGTGGCGGTCTCGCCGGCCACTGCCAGCGCGGTGGCGCGGCCGTGCAGCACGCGCACGTTGGGGGCGAAGCGCAGGGCGGCGTCGAGCGCCTGGTCGAGGTTGCGATCCTCGACGATCCAGGCCAGGGCATCGGTGCGGGCGGCGTAGGCATCGAAGGAAAGCAGGCCGGGGCGGGCTTTCTCGGGCAGGCCATCGCCGTGCACGGTCATGTTGTCCACCGGCGCGATGCGGGCGGCATCCATGGCGTCCCAGACGCGCACCGACGACAGCAGGCGGTGCGCGGTGTGGTTGAGGGCGTAGACGCGCACGTCCCAGCTGGCGGGATCGGGCGCGGTAGTCGCAGGCGGTGGAGCCAGCAGGGTCACCTTGAAGCCCGCCTGGGCCAGCCCCAGCGCCGCCGTCTTGCCGACCGCGCCGTCGCCGACGATGCAAATGTCAGTGCCAGCCGCGGCCGGCGAAGAAGTATGGGTGTGTGCTTGGGTAGTCATGCTGGCGATTATAAACGGGGTGGCGAAAACTATTTTTCAAAAAGGACTTGCATAATTTTTTAAAGTGTCTATACTTGTCCGTCTTGGCCTGGTAGCTCAGTTGGTAGAGCAGAGGATTGAAAATCCTTGTGTCGGTGGTTCGATTCCGCCCCGGGCCACCAAGTTATAGAAGACGCCAACCTTCGGGTTGGCGTTTTTCGTTTCTGCGGCAATTGTTTTCTTACGGTCGATTTTCGGTTTTGTGGCCGGATTAACACTTCCCCCGCCCCCAAAAAAAAGGGAGGTGCGCCAACCACAGGGTTAGCGCACTACCAAGCTACCTACATCAGCTCCCCGTTGCATCACAATCCGACTGCACGGCCGTTAATATTTAGGTCGCAGTCGTCAAGTCAGACTCCTCACTGTATTTCGGGCTAAATGTCGCGCCCTCAATATGCTGCGCAGCGAGAACACCCCTCGTCCCAAATGTACTCGCCCTTCAAAACTCAATTCGGGAAAATGTTGTAAAACTCAGACTGAGTGCTACCGTCAAACCGTGCCCCCTACCCCTTTGAACTTATCCACAAACGCAACAATCTTCTGAAACACGCTCTGTTTTTTAGTCAAATACTGCGGATTAAGGGGGCTCATTTTGGGAAGGATAGTGTTGAGCTCAGTACCGCTATCGCTCGCAAATTCACGCTTCAGCGAGGTCGTGATGTATCGGCGGGCAGCCTCGTTGTTCAGGCCCTCCTCGCGGATGAGTTCATCAGCTTCGCGCTTCTGCTCAGCCTGGGCAAAAACAAAGAAGGCATCGATCACACTGGCCTTGTCGCCAATCTTGTTCAGATCGGTCTGATTGATAAAGTCCACCAGCAAGCCTTCCTTAGCGCGATGGCCGAGGCTGCCGCGAATGACCCGGCGTACCTCATCTACCAGCTCGGATTTGCTCTTGGTCTTTTTGTTATGTTCAAAAATCAGTTCCAGGATGTAGTCCAGATTGATTTCCTGTGACTTGAGCAGATCGACTGTTGATTTGCATTGAAAACTGACCCACTTTCCCAGGAAATTTGCATCCAAAGTTGACCCATGTTTAGACCACAATCCTGCTCATGACAGCGAGCGGGAGAACGGAGTGATAGACGTGGCCCTACTTGGAATTATTCGACGCTGGTACATCAGAGACCGCATCTCAATTCGGGAAATCGCCCGCAGGCTCGACATATCCCGCAACACAGTTCGCCGCTACATCCGATCCGATGTCAGCGAACCTGCTTATCCAGCAAGGCGTTCGCCAAGCTCGCTCGATGACTTCACCGCCAGGCTCTCCGCTTGGCTCAGCGCAGAGGCGGTCAAATCTCGGAAGCAAAGAAGGACCCTGAAACAGATGTTCCTGGACTTAAGAGAGCTGGGATACGAGGGGTCGTATGACCGGGTGGCTGCCTTCAGCAGGCAATGGAAGGTGGGTCAAATGGAGAGGGTCAAATCTGCGAGCAAATCAACAATCATGAACAACACCTACAGCTTTGGCCTGCATACCAAACTTTCCCCTAACGAGCTGCTCTTCTACGTCTTCATCGATGAAACGTGCAAAGAGTTTGGCGTAGACAATGTCAGCGCCGCAGCCGCTGCGCTCACCGGCCGACATCGGATTCCCGCTAGAACCAAGCCTTCCGGCGCCACGAAGCAGGCATCGGTGGCGTCCATCATGGGCCGCAGGTCTCTCGACTGCGATTTGAAAAGGAAGATTCTTCCCACGCTCAATGAGAAAAGCATCAAAGCGCTGAACATGCTGATGACAAAAAATATCGGCAAATGCGTGGGTCGTGCGCTTCCCCTGGTTGGGTATGCGGTGTCGGCCCATAACGTCGCGTCGATCAAGAGCCGTTCCGTTGCGAACTATAATCGCCGGGTCAGAACGGAAGACAAGGTCTTGTGATACGCGCTATCGCTTGGGAAAGATTGGAAGCTTGGGTCCGCAAGGAAAATGCCACCAGTCCTAAAAAGCAACTGACCCGCGATACTCAACTTGCCGACGATCTTGATGTTACCGGCGATGAGGCTGAAGATTTCATGGAGCACTTCTTTGAAGAATTCTCCATCGACTTCGGGGACTACAATTTTGATCACTATTTTGTCCCCGAAGGCTTCAGCCCGCTTGAGATTTTCCTGCTCCTGATCTCGAAGAAAAAGCGGGCTTCCTACGACAGGCCGCCAATCACCCTGGGCATGCTCCACCAGGCCGCCCTTGATGGCCGATGGGATTGCGCCCGCCTGGATTCACTGTCATCACTTTCACAGACTTGAATCGACACGACCCATCACGCCAGCTGATAATACAAAAACAGAAAAACAAAACCGAGCTGATCGCAACGTGCGCAACATCACGACCTCAGCTCAATTCCTCTCCCCGCCATTGACGAACCGCACCTCCACCCGCCGGTTACGCTCATCACTGGCCGCCAGCCCCTGCAGCGGTTGCGAATCCCCATACCCCGCCACGATCACGCGGCGCGCCGCTTCCGGCGCACTGCGTCCGATCAGCAGCAAGCGCGCTTCGCGGGCACGCGCCGCCGACAGTGTGAAGTTGTCATCGTAGACCGTGCAATACGCGCGCACATCAGTCACCGGAGCCTTCACCGGCTTGTCATCCGTATGGCCTTCCACATAGATGCGGCCCGCGGGGTGCTGCTGCAAATACTCCGCAATCCGCTCCTCGACCTGCGCAAACGCGGCCCGCGCTTCCGGCTCCACACAAGCACTGCCGCGACGGAATGCCCCCTCTTTCAGCGTAATCATCCCCGCCTCGGTATCGACCGCCACCAGGTTGGAAGCGCCCTGCTGCGCAAACACCGTCTGCACCTGGCGCAACACGACCGTCAATCCCGGTCCGTCGGATTCGCGGCGGGCCGTCGCCGGCGCGGCTGGCGGTGGTGCAGCTTCAGCCGCTGCAGGCGCCGGTTGGGCGGGTGCTGCAGCGGGCAAGGGGGCAGCCGGTGGCGGTGCCGGGGTGGAAGCGGATGCCACCTGGGGTGCCTCCGCACGCAGCTGCGCAATCTCGGGACCACCCGCCCGGCTCACCGCCAGCAGGACGATCAATACCCCCGCCAGCGCCACCAGCAGCCCGGTGGCCGCGACCCATTCGTGATCGGATTGACTCATCGCCGCCTCAGGATGAACGTCCGGACTGGCGCTGCAGCGCTTCCATCCACTCGCCATGGCGCAGATGCGCGCGCTGTGCCTCGGCCTGTTGTGCCGCCAGCAGGGCTTGTCCGCTTTGCTTGATGGCGTCGACCAGACGCTGCTGTTCTTCTGCGTGTTGCACCGCCTGCGCTTGCGCAGCCGCAGTGGCCGCATCCTTGAGAATGCCGATGCTCCACGCCAGCCGCGCCTGCTCATGCCCGCGCAAGATCATCCAGGACTTCAGAATCAGAAACGCCAGCATGCTCCATGCGGCAATCTTGAACTTGCTGCCCAGTGCATCGATCACCGCTCCCAGCGCACCCGGTGCAGCCTGTGGTCCAAGCACGCCGGCCGTCGCCGTCAAGGCCAGGCCCAGGCCGATGAAAGTACCCAGCAAACCCAGCATCAGGATCAAGCCCGGCATCGCGGTAGCCCAGCGTTCCGGCGCAGTGGCCACGGCCTGGCTCAGTTCGTCCGGTGTGGTCGTCGCAGGCAGAGGCCCGCGCTCACCGGTCAGCGCTTGCAACCGCGCCTGCCACTGCGCAGGCCGGGCGCGGCGTGAAAGCAGCAGCGGCAGTGCGATCACCAGCAACAGCAACACCAGCGCAAACACCCACTGCAGGCCGCCATAGGCCGTGCCATCCCATTGCGGCAGCAGGAAACTCCACAGCGATTTATCCATGAACTGCCCCTGTCTGCATGACGAACCTTCCCATCCTTGCTCCCCTTCTTCTTTACATTGTCAGCGTCTTGTCACGACAGGAGATTATCAGAAAGACCACACTGAGGGACGAAAAGCCCCGCGCAGCCGACCGATGTAATGGTCCGGTCACAAGTTGTCAGCAAACTTTCAGGTCTTGACAACTTGCTACCAATTTCTTTGCACATGGCCCGCTCTTCTTTACCTCTTCGCCTGCTTCCGCTGGCCCTGGCCCTGCAAGCCATCCATGCCCCTGCCCAGGCGGCCAACTACACCGTGGCCAACGGCACGACCGACACCAGCGCCAAGACCCTGACCAAGAACGGCGCCGATACCATCACCGTCAATGCCGGCGGCACCCTGGCTTCCGGCAGCGCGGCCACCATCCGCACCTCGCAGGACAACGACAACCTCAGCGCCGTCACCATCAACAACGCCGGTACCATCGGCCAGAACAGCGGCCTGACAGCCATCAGCATCAACCACAAGAAGGTCAACCTGATCCTCAACAACGCCGCAGGCGGCGTCATCACCAGTTCCTCCAGCAGCGCCAAGACACCGACCATCCTGATCGGCAAAGGCAGCGATACCTTCTCCATCGTCAACCTCGGCACCATCTCGCAAACCGGTCCCACCCCCACCAATGCGGACAACGGCAAGAACTACGCCATCAACGCCAACGGCGACTACTCCACCGCCGGCAATACCATCGTCAATGGCTCGGCCAGCAACAGCAGCGCCACCATCAGTTCGTCGAGCTCGAGCGCGATCAAGATGGGCTCCAACATCCTGCTGACCAACTACGGACGCATCTTCACCACCAGCCCGGTCAACACCTCCTGCCCGGATTACCTGTCGGCCTGCGCCAGCGGCTCGCCGCCGAAAGCAGCCGATGGCATCTCCATCGACGACGGCATCCGCAATGCGGTCATCGTCAACTACGGCAGCATCACCGGTGCGCGCCACGGCATCGACGGCGGCGACCCGGTGGCCGCCACCCCGGACAGCAACCTGGCCAATGCCATCGCTCTCACGCCGCGCCTGAGCGCCACCGGCATCACCTTCGATGCCACCTATGCCGATGGCAGCACGCGCAGCAACGTGGCCATCAGCAACAACGTGGTGATCAACCAGGCCAGCGGCGTCATCACCGGCAACAACGGCTCGGGCGTGGGCTTCGACAGCCACGGCGTGGTCTTCAACTACGGCACCATCATCGGCAACTATGCCGGCAGCGGACGCGTGTATGACGTCCTCGGCAACGGCGCCACCACCAGCAATGGCGATGGCGACGGCGTCGATATCGACGGCACCGCCTACATCGAAAACTGGGGAACCATCCGAGGCAATGGCGCGGGCGGCCTCGATTCCAGCGGTCAGCCCAATGGCGCCGATGGCATCGCCGCCGGTGGCGGCACCATCATCAACCACGCGGGCGCAGTGATCTATGGCGAAGCCCATGGCATCCTCATCGACGATGGCAATGACTGGTCCAAGGACCCGAGCAATCCGCGCATCACCTACAACACTGGCAACACCACCGGACGCGGCACCGGGGGGAGCACCGGTGTCAACGGTGCCAAGGCGTACATCGTCAACGATGGCAGCATCACCGGCAACACGGGGATCGCCATCGGGCTGGTCGGCAATTACGACGATACCGTCATCAACAACGCCAGCGGCGTCATCACCGGCGGTGCACAGGCCACCCTCACCGGCCAGGGCGGCAGCACCGTGCCGGGGGCGGCGGTGCAGATGGGCGGTGGCAACGATACGCTGATCAACTACGGCCGCATCGAGGGCAAGAACGGCATGGCCATCGACATGGGCGACGGCGACGACTCGCTGCAGCTGCTGGGTGGCACCGTGATCGGCACCATCAATGGCGGCACCGGCATCGATACCCTCACCACCGGCGGCACGCAGTCCTTCGCGGCGGGCGTGCTGTCGGGTTTCGAGAACTACATCGTGCGTGATGGCGTGACGCGCTTCAACTATGACCTCGGCACCGTCAGCAACATGACCGTCAACCAGGGTGCAGTGCTGCAAGTCAACGGGGCCTTCGGCACCAGCGGCAACCTCGCCGTCAATGGCGTATTCCAGGCCGCACAGGGGACGGCCACCCGCACCATCAACGTCGGCGGCAATCTCTCCGTCGGCAGCGGCGGCACCCTGCAAGTCGGCGTGGCCGGTCCGCAGGCCGACCGCATCAACGCCGCCGGCAGCGCCACGCTGGCCAACGGTGCGACCCTGCAGCCGGTGGTCAAGACCTATGTCCCCAATACCGCACGCTGGACCATCCTCTCGGCCGCCGGCGGCCTGTCGCTGGATGTGTCGAAGATCCAGCTGGCCAGCACCGCCACGCTGGATTACGGTCTGCAAGTCTCGGGCAACGACCTGATCCTCACGGCCCAGCGTACCGCCAGCGTGAGCGACGTCAGCGGCAGTCCGCTGGGCCGCGCGCTGGACGCGCTGGGCAACAACAGCAGCAACACCCAGGTGCAGAACCTGCTGGCCGCGCTGGATGCCCTGCCGACGACTGCCGCCTATCGCAGCGCGGTGCGCCAGCTGCAACCGGAAACCAATCGCGCCAGCCAGCAGGCGGCGCAGGTCTCCATGGGCAGCGTCTTCTCGGCCGTGGCAGGGCGCGTGGACAGCGCACGCGGTGATGCGCCCGTGGCCCGCCAGGACGGCAGCGGCGTGGCCACCGGCGAAGCCGCCGCACGCGGCCGCGTCTGGCTGCAAGGCCTGGGCGCCTGGGGCCGGCAGCAGGCCCGCGCCGGTGCCGACGGCTACGACGTCAATGCCTACGGCATGGCCGCCGGGATGGAAACCGACCTCTCGGCACGCGAAGTGGCCGGCCTCACCCTGGGCTATACCCGTGCCGGAACACGCGGCAGTGACAATGCCAGCGGCAATGACGTCAATGTCGATGCCGTAAACGTGGGCGGCTATGTCGGTCTGGACATGGACGGCTGGACGCTGGACGGCGCACTCATGGTGGGCGGCAATCACTACAGCAGCCAGCGCGCCATCAACTTCGTCGGCCAGCACGTCAACGGCAGCTACAACGGCTGGCAGGTCGGCGCGCGCGTGGAAGCGGGTCTGCCCTTTGCGGTCAGCCAGCGCTGGTCCGGCCGCTGGCTGGCCGGACTGCGGCTGTCGCACCTGAGCAATGAGGGCTACACCGAAAGCGGCAATGCGGCGCTGGCGCAGAATGTGGCCTCCAGCCGCGCCAATTCGGTACAGCCGACCCTGGGTGTGGAATTGAATCGCTTGAGCGACAACGGCGACCGCCTGCAACTGCGTGCGCGCTACCTGCATGAGCTGGCCAGCAATCCGGATGTCACCGCCAGCTTCGTGGCCGGCGGCCCCAGCTTCACCACCGCCAGCACCGCGCCCAATCGCGACGCCGTGCAACTGGGCGTGAGCTATCGCTTCAATGGCGCCCAGGGCAGCTATGGCACGCTGGGCTATGACGCCGAAGTACGCGACCGTTCGCTCATGCATCAACTGACCGCTCGCGTGGGCTGGCTGTTCTGAGCTTGCAGCCCCCATGAGACAGGGCCCGCAGCTTGCGCTTGCGGGCTCTTTTTACTCCGGCGACAATCGCGCGATGCGATCCTCTTTCCTCTTCCGATTCCGCCCGCCTGCCCTCGCCCTCACCAGCCTCGCCCTGCTGGCCGGCTGCGCCAGCGACCTGGTACAGCGCGCCGATGCGCTGGCTGCGCCGTCCGGCCTGCAGCGCGAAGAGGTGCGCGGCGGCCCCTTCGTGCTGACGGCCTACGTACACGCCCGCACGAAAGCGCCGCTGCTGCGCGTCTACTTGGAAGGCGACGGCCGCGCCTGGATCACGCGGACTCAGGTCTCACCCGATCCGACACCGCATACGGCCATGGGCCTGCGCCTGGCCGCCAGCGATGGCGGTGACGTGGTGTATCTGGCGCGCCCCTGCCAGTTCACGCCCATGGCGCGCAACCCGGTCTGCCAGCCGGCCTACTGGGCCGGCCTGCGCTATTCCCCGGAAGTGGTCAACGCCATGGATGAAGCCCTGAGCCGCTATGTGGCGCAACTGCAGCCGGCCAGGCTGGAGCTGGTCGGCTATTCGGGCGGCGGCGCCATCGCCGTACTGCTGGCGGCGCGGCGCAAGGATGTGAGCGCCATCCGCACGGTGGCCGGCAATCTCGATCACGTGGCCATGAACGAATGGCACAAGGTCTCGCAAATGCCGGGGTCGCTCAATCCCATCGATGTGGCGGCGCAGGTGGCACGCATCCCGCAACTGCATGTGAGCGGTGCCGAGGATGCCGTCATCCCCCCCGCCATCACGCGCAGCTTCGTCGCCAAGGCAGGACCTTGCGCGGCGCTGGCGATCATCCCGGGCATGGCGCACGAGAGCGACTGGTCAAGCCGCTGGCCCGCCCTGCTGCAGGTGCCGCTGCCCTGCACTGGCCGGCAGCCTTGAGCATGGGCCATGAAAAAATGGGTAGCCGGCGCAAACCGGACTACCCATTTTTTTAAGAAAACTTCATTTCCGGGTTGCCTAAAAAACAGGCAACCCCGCCATCACAGCGCCATATCGGCCGATGCGTTGGCTTTCGGCTTTTCCAGGCTGCCACCCTTGCCGGCTTGGCCTGCCGCCTTGGGAGCGATCACCGGCGGCGGCATCAGTTGCAGCACTTCTGCGGTATAGGCCCATTCCTTGGCGACCTGGTCGGGGTGGTCATTGAGCTTGGTGCCATAGCTGGGCACAATCTGGCGCACCTTCTGCTGCCATTCGGGCGTGGCCAGCTTGTCCTTGAAGACCTTCTGCAGCACGCTCAGCATGATCGGCGCGGCCGTCGAAGCACCAGGCGAGGCACCCAGCAGACCGGCGATGCTGCCGTCGGCCGAGGCCACGATTTCGGTGCCCAGCTTGAGCACGCCGCCCTTGGCCTCATCACGCTTGATGATCTGCACGCGCTGGCCGGCTTGCCACAGGCGCCAATCTTCCTTCTTGGCGTTGGGGAAATACTCCTTGAGTGCGGCAAAACGCTGGTCGTCCGACAGCATCAGCTGGCCGGCCAGGTATTCCACCAGCGGGTATTCATCGATACCGACACGGGCCATCGGCCAGGCGTTATGGGTGGTGGTGGCCGAGAACAGGTCCCACAGCGAGCCTTGCTTCAGGAACTTGGTCGAGAAGGTGGCGAAGGGGCCAAACAGGATCACGCGCTTGCCATCCAGCACACGGGTATCCAGGTGCGGCACCGACATCGGCGGCGCGCCCACGGAGGCCTTGCCATAGGCCTTGGCCAGGTGGCGCAGGGCGACATCCTGGTTGTCGGTGATGAGGAAGGAGCCGCCCACCGGGAAGGCCGCATAGTCACGCGCTTCGGGGATGCCGGACTTCTGCAGCAGCTTCAGGGCACCGCCACCGGCACCGATGAAGACGAACTTGGCATCGGTCTCGGTGGTGCTGCCATCCTTGAGGTTCTTGTAGACCACGCGCCAGGTGCCATCACCGTTGCGGGTGATGTCGCGCACTTCGCTGGAGAGCTTCAGGCCGAAGTTGGGGCGCGTCTGCAGGTAGGCGGCGAACTGGCGGGTGATTTCGCCGAAGTTGACGTCGGTGCCCAGCGGGGTCCAGGTGGCGGCCAGCTTCTGGTTGGGGTCGCGCCCTTCCATCATCAGCGGCACCCACTTCTTGATCTGCTCGTGGTCTTCCGAATACTGCATGCCGGCAAACAGCGGGCTGGCCTGCAGGGCTTCGTAGCGCTTCTTCAGGTAGGCCACGTTGTCATCGCCCCAGATGAAACTCATGTGCGGGGTGGAATTGATGAAGGAGCGCGGGTTCTTCAGCACGCCGCTCTTGACCTGCCACGACCAGAACTGGCGCGAGATCTGGAAGGCTTCGTTGATCTCGATGGCCTTGGCGATCTGGATCTTGCCGTCCTTGTCTTCGGGCGTGTAGTTCAGTTCGGCCAGGGCCGAGTGGCCGGTGCCGGCGTTGTTCCAGCCGTTGGAGCTTTCTTCGGCCACGCCATCGAGGCGCTCGACCATTTCCATCGACCAGCCCGGTTCCAGCTCATTGAGCCAGACCGCCAGGGTGGTGCTCATGATGCCGCCGCCGACCAGCAGCACGTCGACCTTCTTGACGTCGGCCGCCTGCGAAGCGGGCGTGACGACCAACGCAACTACGAATCCCAGCAAGGCCAGGAAGGATTTTTTCAACATTGTCTAATCCGTTTGTGATGAGAGAGGGCTGCCTCCCCTGCACGGTGGCGGGGAGTCGGACAACCGGTGCATGCCACAGGCCGCAGCGCCTGCCGTGGAGGGCGGGCGCGAAAGCGCTGTGTCATGAGGGCCTTGCGGATCAATGCAAGCCCAGCCGGGCGTGGCCGCGCGGGGCCACGGCGCACGCACGGGCCTGTAGCCTGAGTGGTGCCTGCCGGTTTCAACTGCCTGTCCGATGCCTGTCTCCGGCATTTGGGGAATGCCTGTACAAATCGTCTCCGTCAGAGCGGACCGGGATCGGGTCATGTCGAGGGGGCGCAGCGTACCACGGGACGGGAGCCCAAGGCGATTGCGGATATCCCCTATTAACGATGGCGCACAAGCCTGTTCTCGGATAGGGAATTCCCCGATATCGGGTGGGCTGTGCCTGACTGACAATGCATGGACCGCCAACACTCACCGTCCCTCATTGGGGCGCACACAAGAACGATCAGGGGCCCGTATGCAAACCGTCATCAACAAGCCGGAAAATTTCGCGTCGTATCGGTATCACGACCGGGCCTTCAATTGCGACACCGCCAAGATCCTGCCGGGCGAATATTTTTATACCGGTGATGACATCATGATCGTCACCGTGCTGGGTTCCTGCGTCTCGGCCTGCCTGCGCGACCGCGTCAGCGGCGTGGGCGGGATGAACCATTTCATGCTGCCCGATGGCGGCGGCGAAGCCGACAGCCCGGTCTCGGCCTCGATGCGTTATGGCACCTATGCCATGGAAGTCTTGATCAACGACGTCCTCAAGGCCGGTGCCCGGCGCGAGAACCTGGAATGCAAGGTCTTCGGCGGTGGCGCGGTGCTGCGTGGCATGAACGCCATGAACGTGGGCGAACGCAATGCCGCCTTCGTTAAGAATTACCTCTCGGCCGAGAAGATCCGCGTGGTGGCCGAAGACCTCAACGACATCTGGCCGCGCAAGGTCCATTTCTTCCCGCGCACGGGCAAGGTGCTGGTCAAGAAGATCAAGGATGCGGCTGCCGATCTGGCCAGCCGTGAACGTGAATATGCGTCCAAGCTGCAGGCCAAGCCGGTGGGTGGGGAAATTGATTTGTTCTGATTCACTCGGGACCGAGACTCGCCATTGCTGACCCTTTCGTACATTCACGAAATTCGTCCAAGGAAAACCTCGGCGTATTGTCCTCTGTATCCATGTGGATACAATGATTGCTCTCTCTAAAGGAGGGCTTCAATGACCAACCGAAAATTCCATAGAAAAGAAGCGCACATCTCCACCTTTGATCCGGCGAACTATCTCGACAGCAAAGAGGCCATGGCAGCCTATCTGCAGACTGCGCTCGAAGAGAATGATCCTGACTTCCTGATGGCCGCACTCAATGACGTCATCCGCGCGCAGGGTATCGCGGAGGTCGCCGGCAAAGCAGGCTTGGGGCGTGAAAGCCTCTACAAGACCCTCAAGCCGGGTGCGGAGCCCAGGCTGGGCACCGTCCTTCGTTTGCTCGGGGCACTCGACCTGCGCTTGAGCATTGCCGCACCTCAAGGGGGGGCGCAAACCAAAACGATCCGGCACCGTAAAGACATTATCCGCCCAGTCTCCTGCAACAAAGAAACAGGCACCACGGCGCGCCGCCATCACCAAGATGACACCGGTGAAAAAGCCCGGCACGACGCGCACCGCCAAGAGCGGAAAACAAGGCAGCCAGATCTGCGCTTGAGTCCTGCCCAATCAAAGAAAATGCCGTCCGGTTCAACACCGGACGGCATTCTCACATCTCCGCCAGCTGCGGTTCCGGAGCCGTCAAGCCATCACTTCTTCAGCGTGGTCAGGCCCTGCTCAGCCAGCGCCTTCAACCAACCCAAGCCCGCAGAGGTAGCACCGGCCGGGTTGTATTCGCAACCGATCCAGCCCTGGTAACCCAGGGTATCGATCAGCTTGAGCAGATACGGATAGTTCAGCTCACCCACATCCGGCTCATGGCGCTCGGGCACACCGGCAATCTGGATGTGGCCGATGCCGGGCATGTCGCGCTTCAACTTCACGGCCACGTCGCCTTCGACGATCTGGCAGTGGTAGCAGTCGAATTGCACCTTCAGGTTGGGCGCGCCCACTTCGGCACAGATGGCCTGGGCATCGTCCTGGCGGTTCAGGAAGAAGCCCGGAATGTTGCGGGTGTTGATCGGCTCGATCACCACGGTCAGCCCGGCGGATTCAGCCTGGTGTGCCGCATACGACAGGTTGTCCAGGTACACCGCACGGTGACGCGCGCGATCCTGGTCGGGCTTGATCAGGCCGGCCATCACGTGCAGGGTCTTGTTGCCGATGACGGAAGCGTACTTCAGCGCAGTCTCGATGCTGCGTTTGAATTCGTCTTCGCGGCCCGGTAGCGAGGCGATGCCGCGCTCGCCGGCGGCCCAGTCACCCGGGGGCGCATTGAACAGCGCCTGGGTCAGGCCATTGGCCTCCAGGCGCGACTTGATCTCTTCCGGCTGATAGTCGTAGGGGAACAGGAACTCGACGCCGGAGAAGCCATCCTTGGCGGCGGCGGCGAAGCGGTCCAGGAAATCGTGTTCCACATACATCATGCTCAGGTTGGCGGCAAAACGCAGCATCGGATTCTCCTTGGTAACGAAGGGGCCAGTGTAGCGCGAACGCTCTTGCGTGCGTCCACACAGGCAGAAGGTGCAGAAAACGTCAAAGCCCGCAGGCACAGGCATGCGGGCTTTGAACGGGACATCACATTACTTGTTGACCATGCCCGGCTTGGTAGCCAGCGTGGCAACCGAACCCACCACCAGCATCACTGCCAGCATGTACATGCCGGTGGCGTTGTTGTGGGTCAGGTCCTTCAGGTAGCCGATCAGGTAGGGGCTGACGAAGCCGGCCAGGTTGCCCACCGAGTTGATGGCAGCAATACCGACGGCCGCCGCAGCACCCGACAGGAAGGCGGTCGGCAGCGACCAGAACAACGGTGCGCAGGTCAGAACGCCAGCCGCGGCCAGCGACAGCGAAGCGATCGAGATCGCGGTGTTGTCGGCAAACAGGGCCGCACCCACGAAGCCCACGCCACCCATCAGGGCCGGGATCACCAGGTGCCAGCGGCGCTCACGCATGCGGTCGGCGCTGCGGCCGATCAGGTTCATGGCGATGATGGCGCAGCCAAACGGAATGGCCGACAGCAGGCCGATTTCCAGGTTGCCCTTCACGCCGGTGGCCTTGACCAGGGTCGGCATCCACAACGTCAGGCCGTATTGACCCATGACGAAGGAGAAGTAGATCAGGCACATCAGCCAGACACGCGCATCCTTGATGATGGCGCCGAAGCCGTGCTTGCTTTCCTTGCCCTTGGCATCGCCGTCGATATCGGCTTGCAGGCTGGCCTTCTCTTCGTCGGAGAGCCACTTGGCGCTCTTGACGTCGTTGTCCAGGTACATCACCGTGGCCACGCCGATCAGGACTGCCGGAATGGCTTCGATCAGGAACATCCACTGCCAGCCTTCCAGGCCGCCATTGTTGTGGAACGCATCCATGATCCAGCCCGACAGTGGGTTGCCCAGGATGCCGGCCACCGGAATGCCGGACATGAAGACCGCGATCACCTTGGCACGGCGGTGCGAAGGGAACCAGTAGGTCAGGTACAGGATGATGCCGGGATAGAAACCGGCTTCGGCCAGGCCCAGCAGGAAGCGCAGGACGTAGAACTGGGTGGCGTTCTGCACGAACATGAAGGCCGCCGAGAGGATGCCCCAGGTGATCATGATGCGGGCGATCCAGATGCGCGCGCCGACCTTGTGCATCAGGATGTTGCTGGGCACTTCAAAGAGGAAGTAGCCGATGAAGAACAGGCCAGCGCCCAGACCGAAGACGGTCTCGGAAAAACCCAGGTCCTGCGACATCTGCAGCTTGGCAAAGCCGACGTTGACGCGATCCAGATAAGCGATCACGTAGCACAGCATCAGGAACGGCATGATGCGCCAGAAGACTTTCTTGTACAGTCCGTCCTTGGATTTGTCGTTGACGTCGAGTCCGACGCCGGAAGTGCTTGCGGTGGTCATGGTGTTACATCTCCCTAAGAGTGTCGCGGCTGTCTATGCACGGCCGCTGGTTGCTTGGTGCCCGTGGTCTGACGGGCAATTTATGGATTCAATCGGACCCGCGTGCCGTCCCTTGGGGAACGGCACGCAGGCCGGCATTGATTGGCCGGTCTTGTGCCGGCTTGGCTGCTGCTCACACCCACCACCTTCCGTTGGGCGCAAGCGGGGCACGGCGGTGCCGAAATCGGCCGCCATGACGCGTTGTTGCTATGGGTTGCTGAAGCTGCCTGAGCGCTACCGTTACTGCTACCAGCGCGCCTTGAAGGTGTCGCGCAAGTCCTGCAGCGCGGGCTCTTCCAGCGGCGTGGCACGGCCACCGGCCAGGTGCCACAGCTTGGCGGTTTCTTCCAGTTCTTCCAGGGCAAAGGCGGCCTTGGAGACCGAGCTTTCCCACACCACCGGACCGAGCCGCTCCAGCAGCACGCCACGCACTTGCGTGGCGATCTTCGCCACCTGCTCGGCCACTTCCGGCGCACCCGGACGGGCATAGCGGATCAGCGGGATGTGGCCGACCTTCATCACGTAATACGGGGTGATGGGCGGCAAGACATCCTGCTCGCTGTAGACGCCATTGAGGGTCAGCGACACCAGATGCGTGGAGTGCGTATGCACCACCGCATGCATCTCGGGGTTGTTGTCGTAGATGGCGCGATGCAGGACCAGGGTCTTGGACGGCTTGTCGCCCGAGACCCATTCGCCGGCCGCATTGACCTTGGCGATGGCCGCCGGATCGAGGAAACCGAGGCAGGCATCGGTCGGCGTGATCAGCCAGCCGTCATCCAGGCGCGCGCTGATGTTGCCGGCCGAACCGACGGTATAGCCGCGCTGGTACAGCGAGGCACCGATGCGGCAAATCTCTTCGCGCAGCGCGCTTTCGTTGGTATTGCGGCTCATGCCGTCTTCCCGTCGAGATAACGCAATGCCTTCTCGAAGAAATCGACGCTGCCGAAATTGCCCGACTTCAGGGCCAGCGCAACCGGTTGCTCATCCAGGGTGGCAGTGGCCGGTACGCCCGGATCGATCTGCGGGCCGATGCGCAGCGCACGCACATCCAGCGCCTGCACCACCGCACCGGAGGTCTCGCCACCGGCCACCACGAACTGGCGCACGCCACGTTGCTTCAGGCCAGCGGCGATCGCTGCCAGCGCCTGCTCGACCAGGTGACCGGCCTTGGCCACGCCCAGTTCTTTCTGCACGGCCTTGACTTCATCGGGGGTAGCCGTCGCGTAGATCAACACCGGCTCGTTCTTGATGCGTTCATCGGCAAAGGCCAGCGCCTGGGCCACCACGTCTTCGCCACGGGCCAGGGCCAGCGGGTCGATGCGGAAGGCGGGACGCTTGGCCTTCCATTCAGCCACTTGCGCATTGGTCGCCTTGGAGGCGGAACCGGCCAGCACTACCGACAGGCCATCGACCTTGGGCAGTTGCGCGGCTTCACCAGCAGCAGTGAGCAGGCCGGCGCGGCGGAAGTTCTCGGGCAGGCCCAGGGCCACGCCGGAACCACCGGTAATGAGCTTGAGTTCAGCGCAGGCTTCGCCCAGCGTGAACAGGTCCTTGTCGGAGACCGCATCGGCGATGGCCATCTTGACGCCGTCGGCGCGCAGGGCGGTGAAGCGCTCCTGGGTGGCGGCCGCGCCGCGTGCCACGGTGTCGTAGCGCACCAGGCCGACCTTGGATTCGGTCTGGCGCTGCAGGACACGCACCAGGTTGGCATCGGTCATCGGGGTCAGCGGATGGTTTTCCATGCCCGATTCATTCAACAGCGCATCGGCCACGAACAGGTAGCCGCGATAGATGGTGCGGCCGTTTTCCGGGAAGGCCGGGCAGGCGATGGTGAAGTCCTCGCCCAGTTCCTTCATCAGCGCATCGGTCACCGGACCGATGTTGCCTTCATCGGTGGAATCGAAAGTGGAGCAGTACTTGAAGAAGAACTGCGTGCAGCCCTGCTGCTGCAGCCAGCGCAGTGCGGCCAGCGATTGTTCGATGGCTTCGGCAGCGGGAATGGTGCGCGACTTCAGTGCGATCACCAGCGCGTCGGCCGCCACGGCCGGCATTTCGCTGGGCACGCCGATGGTCTGCACGGTGCGCATGCCGCCGCGCACCAGCATGTTGGCCAGGTCGGTGGCGCCGGTGAAATCGTCGGCGATACAACCGAGCAAGGGACGGGATGTGGACATGAAAACTCCTCGAATCAGATGCAGGGACGACGCTGGATTACTTGGCCTTGGCCGGCGGCAGGTCGATGCCGGGGAAGATCTTGATGACGGCCGAATCATCCTCGCCGCCATGGCCGGCGGTGGACGCCATCATGAACATCTGGTGCGCAGCAGCCGACAGCGGCAGCGGGAATTTGCTGCGGCGGGCGGTATCGAGCACCAGGCCCAGGTCCTTGACGAAGATGTCCACGGCCGACAGCGGGGTGTAGTCACCATTGAGGATGTGCGGCACGCGGTTTTCGAACATCCACGAATTGCCGGCGCTGTGGGTGATGACGTCATACAGCGCATCCGGATTGACGCCTTCGCGCAGGCCCAGGGCCATGGCTTCAGCGGAGGCAGCGATGTGTACGCCCGCCAGCAGCTGGTTGATGATCTTGACCTTGGAGCCGATGCCGTGGGTGTCGCCCAGGCGATAGACCTTGCCGGCCATGCCGGCCAGCACGTCTTCGATCTTGGCGTAGACCTCGGCGGGGCCCGAAGTCATCATGGTCATCTCGCCGGAAGCGGCGCGTGCGGCACCACCGGAGACCGGTGCGTCCAGCAGCAGCAGGTCCTTCTCGGCCAGGCGCTTGCCCAGTTCGACGGCGAAGTCGGGCGCGACAGTCGCGCTGGAGATGACGACGCTGCCCGGCTTCATGGCGGAGACGGCACCGTTCTCACCGAAGAGCACCATCTCGGTCTGGGCGGCATTGACCACCAGGGTGATGACCACATCGACTTTCGCGGCCAGCTCGGCCGGATTGGCACAGGCCACGCCACCGGCGGCGGCGAACTTGTCCAGGACTTCCTTGCGCACGTCGCAGGCATGCACGTTGAAACCGGCACGCAACAGCGAGCTGGCCACGCCATAACCCATGGCACCCAAACCGATCACACCTACATTCTTGGACATAATTGCCTCCGCATTGATGACGCCGCTGCCGCTCTCGACGGGCAGGACATTGCGCCGGGTTGATGATGCAACGCCGGCCAAGGCCGGCGTCAGAATTTGAAATTTCGTAAAACTTATAAATCGTTTAAATCGTTTAAAACATTCAAATCATTTGCTGCCATTCAAGCCGGGACACCCTGTTCAGGACTGTCCCTGGCTCAAGCGCCGTGCCGCGTTGAACATGTGGGTCTGGGCGGCATTGCGGGCCGCCATTTCATCACCGGCGCGAATGGCTGCGACGATGGCCTCATGTTCTTCGCGCACCTGGCGCGAGAAATCCTCATAGCGCGCTTCATTGCCACGCGTCACCGCCGTGGCCGCTTCCAGATACTGGGACAGGAACTCCAGCGTCTTGATGAAGTACGGATTGCGCGTGGCCTGCGCCAGTGCGCGATGGAAGGCCACATCGGCGGCCACGCCATCACCGCCTGCAGCCACATCGACCCCGATCTGCACCAGGGCCGCGTCAATGGCCTGCAGGTCTTCCGCACTGCGGCGCTTGGCGGCCTGTGCGGCGACTTCGGCCTCGATGGCGCGGCGCAGCTCGACGATCTGCAGCACCGCATCGGGCGAACTGACCTCGGTGTAATCGATGCGCAGCGGCTTGATGCCGGCCTGCTCGGTCACGAACACACCGCTACCCTGGCGCGGCTCGACCACGCCTTCATGCTTCAGGCGCGAAATCGCTTCGCGCACCACCGTGCGGCTCACACCGAACTGCTGCGCCAGCACCGCCTCGGTGGGCAGCTTGCTGCCCCGGGGGAAGGCACCGGCGTCGATGTTTTCCAGCAATTGCCTGGCCACAGTGTCGCTGAGCGCCTGTGCGGGGATCTTCTGAAACATGCTGTCTCGCGGTCGTTATCGTAAGGTTATCCGGTCATCATACAAATTTATTTTGAACGGGGCAATCCGATTTTTTCTCTTTACGCGGAGTAACACCCACTTTTGGCAAACAATATGCGCATTTGGCAGAACTTGGCGTGATATATGCAGCAGTTCGCTCCAGACATCAAGAATACGAATATCTCAGCAAAGGCTGCGCCAGCGGGCCCGGGGCTCTACAATCAGGGCTTTCCTGCCATGGATGTGCCGCATGCCCTACGATCTCTCGGACAAGCTCGTCATTGGAATCTCTTCCCGCGCCCTTTTCGATCTCGAAGTGGAGAACGCCATCTACGACCAGCAGGGCGTGGATGCTTATGCGCAGTACCAGCGCGACCACGAGAATGATCCGCTGCAGCCGGGCACGGCCTTCCCGCTGGTCAAGGCGCTGCTGCAGTTGAATGAGCTGATCCCGGAACGCCGTCTGGTGGAAGTGGTGGTCATCTCGCGCAACACGCCCGACACCGGCCTGCGCGCCTTCAATGCCATTGCCGCCCACAAGCTCGACATCAGCCGCGCGGCCTTCACCGGTGGCGGACCGACTGCGCCTTACCTGCAGGCCTTCAAGATCGACCTGTTCCTCTCGCGCGATACCGGCGACGTGCAGGAAGCCATCGATGCCGGCGTGGCGGCGGCCCAGTTGTATGCCGCGCCACTGGACTACAGTGCGCCGGACAAGCAGATCCGCATTGCCTTTGATGGCGATGCCGTGCTGTTCTCGGCGGAGTCCGAGCGCATCTTTGCGGAGAAGGGATTGGAGGCTTTTGCGAGGCATGAACAGCGCCATCGCAAGAAGGCCATGAAGGAAGGACCGTTTGCCAAATTGCTGCTGGCCTTGTCGGCGATCCAGAAACAGTTTCCGCCCAAGCAGTGCCCGGTGCGCATCGCCATCGTCACGGCGCGCAACAGTCCGGCGCACCAGCGCGTGATCCATACCTTGCGGACCTGGAATGTGACGGTGGATGAAGCCTTCTTCCTGGGCGGGCTGAACAAGGCGGAGGTACTGCAGGCCTTCGGCGCGCACATGTTCTTTGATGATCAGGAAGGACATGTGCAGAAGGCGGCCGTGGTGGTGCCGTCGGGGCGGGTGCCTTACAAAGGCGGGACGCTGGAAAGAACGAGGGTGCCACGAACGCGGGCAGTCAAGGAATGACTGCAGTCTCGATACTCATGAAAAACGGCGCAAATGCGTAGACGCTGCCAAGGCTCAAGCAGCCTCCTCGATCCCAATATCGTGGCTCGGTGGCATCTGGTGGTAGTGACACCGCTATTGATTTTGGCGGGACAGATTCTGGTGAACGAAACCGCAAGTTTCCTCGGCTTTTCAGTCACTGCGCAGCCAGATCCCTTCCGAACCTGGTCACCGGCGCGTGCCGTGCTGACGGGGATCATCTTCGCCCCTTTGGTGGAAACCCTGATCTTTCAATGGGCATGCATAAAGTGTCTGCAAATGCTTCGCTTGAACGCCCCTGTCATCCTGGTCATCTCGGGATTTCTATTTGCATTGGCACATGAATTTGAGGAGCGCTGGCCTGTTGACATGTTCATCGCGGGCCTGGCGTTCTCTTGGGTCTTCCTGGTCGAGACCAGAAGACCGAAGGGTTTTCCGGTGTTAGTCACGGTTTCAGTACACGCCTTATTCAACGCCATGGTCCTGGCGATTTTAGCCTGAACCCAACGACAACATCTCATGGCCCCGAGCCTGCATTGCGAACAAAAGCCCGCGTGGTGAGATACAACACCACCCCGTTGAGCAGGTGCCAGAACATGTGCGTCCCGATGCTGATGCTCGGGCATACCGCCATGTCCATGGAGCGCAACACCAGCGACAGCGTAAATACTCCGGTAGCCAACAGCAGCACCATGGGTTCGGTCCTGCGCATGCGCCAGTGATACACGCCCAGCCCGCCAATGAAGAGCCATGCCGAACCATAGGACGCCACCGAACCATTGAGCCACTGGTCCGGCAAGCGGCCCACACCGTAGGTCACGACAAAGAAGAACACTACCCAGCACATCGTCACGAGCCAATTGCAGCGCGCCACCTTGCGCACATAGAACGCCAGGAACAGCACCTGATACACCGAAATCGGAATGACATCGGCGAACAGGGCCCAGCGCTGCGCAACGGTGTGGAAAAGAAAACTGCCCACGCCGATCACGGCCACCATCAGCGCCAGGATCCGCGACATCACCACGGCGCTGCGCCCCTGAGGCAACGGCAAGCGCCACAGGAAATACGCGGCCAGCAGGAAAGCGAGATTGGAAAGCGCATTGACGGGCTCGGCCCAGAAAGCCGTACTGAGCCGTTCGCAATACAGGTCTACCGGGGCAAGAAGCGATGCGGTCATGGTGTGTGTCACGCTGGTCGTCGCAGATCAAGGGGGAATCGATACCGGCGATCAAATGGCCGCCCGTTCACGATGCAGCCGCCATGATCCGCGAAGCCGCCGAATTTTTCCAGTCGCGCTTCACTGTCCTTGCGTGACCGCGCCGATCACCCTGCCCGGCCGCCCCGCCAGCCAGCCCAGCGCCCCCATCAGCATCGCGCCGCCCGCACACAAGCCCAGCACCAGCGTCCACCCTCCGCTGGCATCATGCAGCCGCCCCATGAGGATGGGCCCGGCGGCCGCCAGCAGATAGCCCACGCTTTGCGCCATCGCCGACAGTGCGGCGGCCTGGGGCGGTGTCGATACGCGCGTACCGACAAAGGCCAGCCCCAGGATCAGTACTGCGCCTGTGCCGAATCCAAACAACGGCACCCAGACGATGGACGCCTGCGGCCACGCAATCAAGCCGATGAGGCTCAGGACAGTCGCAGCCGACATGCTCACCGCCACCGGGCGATGATCGCGCATGCGCGGACCCAGCGGCACCAGCAGCAAGCCCGGCAAGGCCGAGGCCAGTTGCATCAGGCCATGCAGGTTGCCCGCCTCCACCGCACTGTGCCCATTGGCCGCGAGGATGGACGGCAGCCATGCCGTCACCACGTAATACACCAGCGAATTGGTCCCGAGGAAGAAAGTCACCTGCCACGCCAACGGCTGCCGCCACATCGACCCCGCACTTGCAGGCGCCGTGGCCGGGCGCGTATCACGCCGCAATTGCGGCAGCCAGACCAGTACCGTCACCACCGGCAATGCAATGAACGAAGCCAGCGCCCACGCCCAGCCCAGGCCCGCCGCCAGCGGAACGGCACAGACCGAGCCCAGCGCCGACGCACCGCCCATGGTGAGCGCATAGATGGCCGTCATGCGCGTGAGGTCGTCGGGAAAATCGCGCTTGAGCAAGCTGGGCAAGAGCACATTGCCGCCGGCAATCCCGCAGCCGATGACACAGGTCCCGGCCAGCAAGGCCGCCACCGATCCCGAAGAGCGCAGCACGATACCGCCCGCAATCAACAACAAGGCCAGCAGGAGCGTGCGCTCCAGTCCCAGGCTGCGCGCCACGCGGGCCGCCAGCGGCGAGACCAGCGCAAAGCACAGCAGTGGCAAGGTCAGCATCAGCCCGGCCGCACCCGCCGAGAGGGCGAAGGTCTGTTGCAGCAAGCCCATCACCGGCCCCACGGCTGTGACGGGTGCGCGCAAATTGGCGGCAATCAGCAGGATGCCTGCAATGAGCCAGACACTGCGATGAACAGGACGAACGTGAGGGGGATGCGTGGCATGCATGGCGGACGTGTAGATGGGCAAGGATTGATCGAAAGCAGCGAGCGCCCAGCTTAGCCAATCGCTGCCTGCACGTATTTGGCTACAATGCCAGCATATTGCTAAAAACGGTCAACCCTGCCCCCTATGGCCACTCTCTACGCCAGCCTGGTCGAACACGATCCGGACCGCCTCGATGCCGCGGTCACGGCCCTGCGCGTGCATACCAGCCACAGCGAGCGAGAAACACCTTTCCACAGCCATCGCAAGGGCCAGCTGGTGGTGGCCCTGCACGGTGCGGTCACCTGCGAGACGGCCCAGGGCATGTGGATCGTGCCGCCCCAGTCAGCGGTCTGGATTCCGCCGGGCGTGCCGCACAGCAACCGCGTCACGCTGGACGGCCAGCTGTGCTTCCTGTTCATCGCGCCACATGCAGCCAGCATGCCGGACCAGTGCTGCACGCTGGCGCTGTCGCCCCTGCTGGTGCAGATGATCTGCCACCTCGCCGAGCAGCGCCAGGACTACGCCCCGCACGAACGCACCGCACGTCTGGCGTCGGTACTGGTGGAAGAACTGGAACACAGCCAGCGCCACGCCCTGCCCCTGCACCTGCCCGTGCCGCAACATTCGCGGCTGCGTGCGATTGCGCGCCACCTGGCCGAACAACCGGCCGACCGCAGCACGGTGGCCGAATGGGGCCAGCGCCATGCGATGAGCGAACGCAGTTTTGCGCGCTTCGTGCAGGCCGAAACCGGCATGAGCTTCGGCCGCTGGCGGCGGCAGATCCACCTGATGCTGGCCCTGCAATGGCTGGCCTCGGGCAGCTCGGTGCAGCGCGTCTCGCAGGACCTGGGCTATGAATCGGTGAGTGCCTTCATCACCATGTTCCGCAATTCCCTGGGCAAGCCGCCGGCGCGCTACATGGCGCAGCGCCAGGCACCGCTTGCCCGTCCCGCTTCTTCCCCACCGGCCAGTCCGGCGGCCCGCTACTTCCAACCCACACGGAACGCCTCATGGAAACCGAACTGAAACTGCTGCTCGCCCCCGAGCACACCAAGGCCTTCATCCGTCATCCGCTCATCAAGCGTTACGCGCAGGCCGCGCCGCGCATCAAGGACCAGACCGGCACCTACTTCGATACGCCCGAGCTGCTGCTGCGCCAGAACGAAGCCGGGCTGCGGGTGCGCCGGACCGGAAATGAATATATCCAGACCCTCAAGGCAGGCGGCGGCGTCAGTGGCGGCCTGCACCAGCGCAATGAATGGGAGTCGCTGGTGGAAGGTGAACAACCTGACCTGCCGGTGCTGCGCGAGCTGGCGGCCTCCGACGAGGCCTGGGCCAGGAAGGTGTTCTCCGACAAGACCGCCGCGCAGTTGACGCCCATCTTCAGCACCCGCATCCAGCGCATGGTGTGGGACCTGGTATTGCAGGATGGCAGCGAGGTCGAATGCGTGCTCGACCAGGGCACGGTAGAACACGGAGAGCTCAAGGCGGAGGTGTGCGAAATCGAACTGGAACTCAAGCAGGGCGAGGCCAGCGCCCTCTTCGATTTCGCACTGCAACTGCTGCAGGACCTGCCGCTGCGCATCGGCATCCAGAGCAAGGCGCAGCGCGGCTATGGACTGTTCCACCAGGCGGGCCGTGCGCAGCAGGGCATTGCCGCCACCTCCTCGGCCAGCCGCGCCAAGCCGCTGCAGCTAAGCCGCAAGATGCCGGTGGAGCGGGCCTTCCTGGCGGTGGTCAACAATTGCGTGGAGCAGATCCAGGCCAATGACATCGCCGACCAGGACAGCGACGACATCGAACGCCTGCACCAGATGCGCGTGGGCCTGCGCCGCCTGCGCTCGGCCTTTACGCTGTTCGAGCCCGTCATTGCCCTGCCCGCTTCCCTGGCCGCTGAATTCGACTGGGTCTCGCAAGCCATCGGCAATGCACGTGATTGGGATGTGCTGGCCACGCAAACACTGACCACGCTGCCACCGCAGGCCATTGGCGCCATCGACCTGGAACGGGTGCGCCATGCCGCGCTGGTGGAATCCGGCAAGGAACATGCACTGGCGGTGCAGGCCGTGGCCTCGCCGCGCTATACCGCGCTGGTCCTGCAGTTCAGCCGCTGGCTGCTGACCGCGGGCTGGCGCGATGGCCTCGACGAGGCGGGACAGGAAGCCCTCTCGCAAGCGATTTACCGCTACGCGCGGCAAATGCTGCGACGGGATGAAAAGCGCCTCAACAAGCGCGGAGCGCATCTGGAAGAAAACGACCGGGCACGCCACCGTACCCGCATCGCCGCCAAGAAGATGCGCTATGACATCGAGTTCTTCCAGGCGCTGTATGGCGAGAAGAGCAGCCGCCCCTACCTGAAAGCCTTGTCACGCCTGCAGGACCAGCTGGGCCTGCAGAACGACCTGGTGGTGGCCGATGCCCTGCTGCAGCAACTGCAGCAGAAGCAGGTACGCCTGGCCCCGAGCATCGGCTATGCGCGAGGCTTCCTGGCCGGCCAGGTCAAGGATGGCCACGAGCGCATGCATCGCCTGTGGAAAAAATGGAAGGCGCAGGAGTTGCCGCAATGAGTGATGAGTGCCGCAATGAGCGCTGCGCTCATTGCAGCATGAAGGTCTCGTACTCCAGCAGTTCCAGCTTGCGGGTGAGCAGCACGAAACCGGCCAGCACCACCACGAACACCGCCAGCGCAAATCCGAAACCGTAGAAGGTCGGCCCCAGGCGCAGCGACAGCGCGGTCAGGCCGAAGTTGAGCACCACCAGTCCCGCGCACAGGCCCAGCACGATGCGGCGCTTGTCGAGATAGAAGAAGACGTTGAGGATGCCCAGCAGCACCACCTGCAGGCTGGCCGCAATGACGTCGATGTAGAGCAGCGGCAGGTAGAGCGTGGAAATGCCCAGCCACTTCAGGATGGATTCGCCCGTCACCATCAGCAGCAAGGTGGTGATGGCCTGGATCTTGATGATTTCCAGCAGGCCCAGGCGCACCGTTTCCACCATGCCGTTGCGGTGTTTCTCGATGGTTTCCAGCGAGGCGCCGGTGCGCACGGCCTCATAGAAGGCATCGTAGTCCTCGACGAAATCGGTCTCCATGCGCAGCAGGAAAATGGCCATGCCGGGAATGATGGAGAGGTAGGCCAGGAACACCGGCAGGTCATAGATCACCGAGGCGCGCAGCGGGCCGATGATGGCCTGGCTGGTCTCGGGCGTGTACCAGAACATGGCCTTGTCGATCCAGATCGCGGTGTTGTAGAGCAGGCCGATGGCCATGAGCGAGGGATAGAGTTTCTTGCGCTCGTAAAACTCGAAGGAGATGAAACGGTCCGACGGGAAATTGCGCAGGATCAGCGCCATCATCGCCATCAGCAACACCGCCTGGCCGATCACGAAGCCGCCCATCAAACCCTCCAGTCCCAGCGGACGCAACAGCAGCGCCGCCACCACCGTGATGGTGTAGCCCAGTGCATAAATCCAGAAGATGGCCTTGTACTGCTTCATCCCCGACAGGAAGATGGTGGCGATCCAGATGTTGCACATGATGATGAAGGCCGCCAGCAGCAGCAGCCGGTACAGCGCACTCTGCTGCGGAAACAGGAAGGCCACCGCCAGCAGGCCCAGCACGCCGCCCACCAGCGTCACCGACAGCGAGACCGAATGGAAATTGGGCAGGATGGCGTGATTGTCCTTTTCAAACAGGCGGTCCGCCGCAAAGCGCGTCAAGGCCAGCTGGAAGATGCCGGTGAAGATCAGCGACAAGGAAATCACGTAGGTGATGCTGACCTGGAACTGCACGATGGCCAGCTTGGGCATGTTCACCGTATAGCTCACCAGGCCGATGACCAGGATGCCGACGATGGACATGATCCACGGCCCCGAACTGATCAGGGCCGCATAGGAATACGCCTGCATCAGCGAGAGCAGGCTGTCGCGCTTCAATATCTTGCGCAGTTCAAAACCGATACCGGCCATGGCGGTCCTCGTCAGTGCCGCACCGGGCAGCGCAACGGCTGGCCGGAGGCGGTGTCGCTGTCCGGCCCACCCTGCGCCAGCGAACGCTGGTACAGCTCACGGTAGGCACCGAACATCATGTCCTGGGTGTAATAACGCTCCACGCGCGCAATGCCTGCGGCCTGGGCCGCGTGCCAGCGCTGCGGATCGGTCAGCAGTTTCAGGGCTGCATCGGCCAGCGCCTGGGGCTGGGCGATGCCGACCACCTCCCCCGCTGCGCCCAGTGCCTGGTCTTCTTCCGATAGTCCGTACAACAGCTGGCGGCACGATCCCACATCGGTAGCAACGGCCGGCACACCGGCCGCAAACCCTTCCAGCAACACCAGCGGCAAGGCCTCGCTGATGCTGGAGAGCACCACCAGTCCGATCTTGGGCATGAGCTCGTCGATCTTCTGGAAACCAAGGAACTTGACCTTGTCGGTCAGGCCCAGGCCATCGGCAATCGCATGGCATTCGCCGGCGTAGGCCGGGTCTTCATCTTCCGGTCCGGCGATCCAGGCTTCGGCCTCCGGATACTGGTTGACCACGGTGCGCATGGCGCGGATGAAAGTCTTCACATCCTTGATCGGCACCACCCGGCCCAAGAGACAAAGCACCGGCGGGATTTTTTCGCTGCGCAATGCACGCAGCTTGGACAGGCGCGGCAGGTCGATGCCATTGGGGATATTGCGCGTGCGCTCGGCCGGTGCGCCATCGTTGACCTGGCGCAGGCGGTTGGTCTCGTAGAGCGCGACGATCTCATTGGAGGCCTGGTAGCACAGCCGGCCCAGCGCCTCGAAGAAGCGGATCCACATCTCGCGGAAGTAGGGAATCTGCGAGGCATCCTTCTCGAAGACGTTGCGGTTGTCGCGGATCCACTCGCTCTGGAACAGGTCGATCTTGCGTTCCTTGGTATAGATGCCGTGTTCGGAAAGGATCAGCGGACGGCCGGTCTGCATCTTCATCAGCGCCCCGAGGAAGCCCGCGTAACCGGTGGAGATGGTGTGATAGCAGCGCGCCGGGATCAGCTGGCGTGCCACGCGGGCCAGGGTCCATACCGGCTGGTGCATGATGCGCACGGTCCAGAAGTAATCGACGAAGGACGGGTCGGTGCAGAAGATGCGGTATTGCGAGGCCAGGTAATCCCAGGAACGCTTGCTGAAGAGGAAGGTGTCCTGGTCCATCTTGCCGCCATCCTCCATCATCGGGATGAGCTCAGCCAGTTGCGCCACCAGCGCCGAATGCGAGGTGGCATCGGTGCGATCGTAGGCGCGGAACATGGCGTGCAGTTCGTCGATCCGCTCGAAGGCGCGGGCATCGCCGCGCGAGCGCACCACCTCCGTGGCCGCGAGATGTTCGTGGATGAAGTGCGTCTCCAGATGGACCACGTTGTCCGGCAGCGCGTACTTGGGGGTGCCGTAATCCTCGGGCCGGCTGCCGATGAAGCACAGGCCGAAACGGATCTCGGGAAAACCCCGGATGATCTGGTTTACCCAACTTGACACGCCACCACTCACATAGGGAAAAGTCCCTTCCAGCAGCAGCATGACGTCGCAGTCCTTGGCGCGGCGCTGGTAGGAGGCATCGCCGGCGACCGGCTTGACGACGGGCGCATTCATCGGCGGCCTCCGGTGGGGCGAGCACTGCTGGCGGGATTGAAGGAGTCGGGCCGGTTGGCGATGGTACGCCGGCCATGGCGCCAATAACGGTGCAGCTGCGGCTGCGAGGACACGCTGGGGTCGTATTGCATTTCGATGAAGAGCTTGCGCACTTGTTCGTAGTCGCGTTCGAGGAAGCTGAGTTCAGCCAGGTAAGGCAGGAGGCGCACACGCGAAAAACCATATTCATGCGCGCGCTGCATCGCCTCGGCCGCCTCGGGCACATTACCGTTGGACAGCTCCAGCCGCGCCAGCATGAACCACAGGCCCGGCTGGGCGGCATCGATCTGCAGCGCCGCCTGGGCGTGCTCGCGCATCTGCGTGTAGGAGTAGTTGAGCAGGTCGCCCTGCACCAGGTTCTGGTAGATCAGTTCCTGGTACAGCTCGGCCACCTGCTGGTGCAGCACGCTCAGGGTCTCGGGGTCGGAGACCGTCTTGAGATGGTTGCGCATGTCGACGATGCGCTGGGTGATCTTCTTTTCCTTGCCATCCAGGATGCCGTAGGCCAGCAGTCGCACATCGTCGGCCGGATCGCCCAGCAGGCTGCGCAGCGAAGCGCCGCTGGCGCGCGTGGGCGTGCTCTGGATCGCCACCAGCGCATTGAGCCGCTTGTCCACGGGCGTGGCCACGTTGCCCAGCTGGGCCCGCACGCGGTTGCCGGAAAAGCCGCTGCCCTCGCGCCTGCGCGCAGTGACGAAGGCCGGCGCCTGGCTGGTATCGAAATGGTCTTCCGGTTTGTCCTTGGGCCAGAGCACGGCCACCAGCAAGGCCACCACGGCGCACAGCACGCCACCGATGGGAATGAAGAAATTGAAGAAGAACAGGTACAGCAGCAAGGCCGTACGCGGACGCCGGTACTGCGCTGGCGCCACCTGGGCGATGGCCAGCGCGAACAGCGCCGAGGACACCAGGTGCAACAGCAGATAACCGGAGAGTACGCCCAGCCCGTTGCCTCCCTGCAGCAGCAGGGCAACGGAGGCGGTCTCGAAACTCAGACCGGCAGCGGAGAGTTTAAGCAGCACAGCGTTCCACCAGGTTGATCAGGAGGCGCATGGGCTCATCGCTGCCCAGGGCAGCGGTGTGCGCAGCGGCGAAGTTGGCCAGAGACTTGTTGTCGAACTGCGCGTGCGAAGCGGTCTCGATGCGCATGAGGTAACCATCCACGGCAGCCGGCCCCGCCAGCGGCAGGAGCGTCATCAGCACGTTGCGGCCACCGGCCTTGTAGGTCCAGATCACGTCGGCGGCGCGCTTGAGGCGGCGTACCTGGTCGTACATGTCGCGCGAGAGTTCGTCGTCGCCGAAGACCAGCGCCACCAGCGAGGAATCGATGTCGGTGCTGCGCTTGAGACGATGCAGGCGCACCAGGTCCACCGCCAGTTCCGGCGGGCAGGTCGGCAGCTGCTGCAGGATGGCGCGGGCGCTGTCGCCCATCTCGATGCCGTCGGCGTAGTAGTCGATGAGTACCGACATCAGTTGCAGCGTGTCTTCGTTCAGGGCCAGGAAGGGCAACTGCTCCACCACCAGCAAGCCGAACTGGCGGCCCTCGTAATTGCGCAAGGGCGCACAGACCAGGTAGCGGCTCTGGTTGCGCAGGGTCTGGTTCAGGCTCTCGGTCTGGATGTGGCCCAGCTTCTGCTGGGCCAGGCAATAACGCACCAGCGGATCATCGGCCACCAGCGGCGTGACCTTGCCCACGCTGGCCACTGCCTCCGGCAGGACGTGCCCTTGGACATCGCACGCAAACACCGAGGCCGACTCCACCTGGCAGCTCTGCACCAGGATCTGCAGGAAGGCATCCGGCGCCGGCATGCGGGCCGGGTCCAGCAGGTATTGGGTGAGCGTGAGGGCACGCATGCGGTCCAGCGATTCACGCAGGGTCAGCGGCTTGGACAGCAGATCCTGTTCCAGCCGCTCATGCGACAGGCGCAGCAGGAAGTGATTCTTGGTGAGCATGGTCAGGCGCTCTTCCAGATAGGCGTTCACCCCGCGCAGGCGGCGGCTGCGCGCATTCCACACTTCAGCGAACTGGCCGCACAGCAGCGTCAATACCAGCCCGCCCAGGAAATAGGCTTGCGGGAAGGCCTGCGCTGCCGACACCACGGCTTGCGCCTCATCTTCATGATGGCCATGCATGAGCAGGTACCAGCCAGCCATGGTGGTGGCCACGGCCACCACGCCCAAGGTGGTGCCGTAGCGCATGGCCAGGATGGCCGGCATCAGCCACAGCCAGGGGAACTGCGCCTGCAGTCCGAAGGGATCTTCCGGTGCCAGCCACCACGCCACCGCCAGGGCCGCCGCCACCAGGGCGATGGTCTCGACGATGCGCAGGGCCGCCTTGCGCGGTGAGCCGCTGTCGGTATCGAACCGCGTAAAAAAGCGCGACCAGAACTTCTGGCGCTTCTGGGCTGCCGTGGCGGCCGGGCGCGGCGAGGCAGCCCACGGCCGGCCGCTGCCGGGTGGCGGGGAGGCCGGGGGAGCGCCGGGCCGTTGGCGGTCGTTCACGTTCTCTCCCATCAGGGGCGCTGCATTGCGGGCGCCGCGGTGTTGGTGAGTGCGTCGGCCTGCGTTGCGGACTCGGCAGCGGCGGCATTGACGGCCGCAGCAGTCTGCGCCAGCGCGCGCAGGGGCGAGAGCAGGTTGCGCATGAGCTTCTGGGCCACGGCTGACAGTGCCTCGCGGCTCCAGCCACTCTTGGCACCGGCCGCCGCCCACACCACCTTGCCGCTGGACACCTCGATCAGTTGCAGCGTCAGGCCCACGGCCGGCTCGCCATCGATGCCAACCTTGTAGCGCCACTCATCGACGCTGCCGGAGAGCGCATAGGCGATGTTCTCGCTGCGCGCCCAGTCGAGGGCGGCATCGAGCTGCTTGCGGTCCATCGGTTCGAACAGGGTTTCATTGTTGAGCGACGCCGGATAGCGGCGCAGCTCGGCCAGTCCGTTGGCACGCAGGATGCTCTCCGAGATCGACTCGGCACGCAGTCCGGCCTGCGGCGTTTCGGTGTGATTGGCGAAGGGCAGCAAGCCCCAGCGGGCATCGGCCGGCACTACCGGCGCCTGGCCGATGTCGGTGGTGGAGCAGGCGGCCAGGCCCAAGGCCAGGACGGCAGCGCTGCCGATTTTGTAGAGCGTGGAGCGAATATTGTTGGTCATGGTGGTCACCTTGGAGCAATGCGCGGCCTTTCGCGGCCATAGATTAATGAGGGCTGATTCATCGATTTCATTGATCAATCAATGTCGACACGGTACGGACAGCGAGGCCTTCACCTGCGGTTTCAATTTCAGATTCATGTTCAGTAGAACCATTTGTAGAGCACATTCAATTCAAACCCGCGCTGCGGCGTGTTGGGTGTGGCGCTGGTACTCTGCGCGGCCACCGACAGCACGTCCTGCCCCAGCACGCTGCCGGCGATACCGGCGCGCAGGTTGCGGCCCCAGCCGATGTCGGAGGTACGGGTCAGGCCGAACTCGGCATAAGGACGCCAGGCGCGGGTATAGGCGTTCTCGATGACGGTGCCCGCCCCCAGCGCAACACCCCAGGAGCGCGCATCCAGCGGCATGTAGCGAAAACCCGTCGGATCGTTGCCGGCCGGGACCAGGCGCGCGATCTGGTCGTCGCTGGCACCGCGATCGCTGAACTTGGCATCGTTGACGAAACCGCGCAGGGTCAGGTTGGGATACTCCACGCGCAGGTGCGTACCGATTTCGGCATTGAGGGTGCGGCCATTGCCCAGTGCCGTGCCGGCTTGCGTCTGGTAGCGCTGCAGGCCGCCGCCCAGGCGCAGGTATTCAGTGCGGCTCAATTGCAGGTTCAGGTTCAGCTCGCCGCCGCTGCGCCGTCCACCCACGCGGATCAGGGCCGAATCGATGGCCGCCAGGTTCAGCCCGCCATTGCCGGAGAGCGTGATCTTGGGCGTGAGCTGCTGCGAGAACTCCAGGCGCAGGCCATTGAAGGACGTCATCGCATCGCGGTGCTGCAGGCTGGCGCTGACGAATCCATCCTCGATGCGACGGCGCAGGGTGAATTCGAAGAGGCGGTCCACGGCCGGCACGGCCCCCAGCAGGGTCGTGTCGTCCACCGTCTGGTGCCGTTCGGTGTAGCCGAAGGACAAGCGCGTGCCCGGCGTGAGCGCCACGCCGGTGTTGAGCGTGAAGAGCTTGGTGGCCAGCGGGAATTCGCGGGTGGACGTGAAGCCGGCCGAGAAGCGCGGCGGCTCGTCGGTGACCAGGCCGGTCAGTCGTGCGTGCAGTTCATCGTCAGCGGGCAGGCGTTCGAGCTGGTCGAAGGCCAGCGTCTGCGCCAGGCCGACGCGCCCGGCCACGCGCGCGGCTTCGACGCGGTCATACATGGGCAGCCAGTCGGCCAGGTTGTCGAGCATGCTGTTGAGTCGCTGGCGATCATCGCTGGCCAGGGCCATGGCCAGCTCGCCCCACAGCGGCTTGTCGAGCTGCCTGGCAAAGCGCGTGGCCAGCCAGGTGCGGGCCAGGTCGGACTGGTTCTGGTTCATCGCATAGGCCAGCGCCAGTTCGCGGGCGCCCGAAGACAAGCGCGCATCATCCTCCGGGCGCAGGCCGGTGTCGGTGGTGGGCGCAAACAGTGCTGCCGGACCTTCGGCCAATCGAGCAGACAGCACCTCATCCTGGCTGCGCTGGACGGCATCGCTGCGCGCGGCTTGCTGCATGTCCTTGAGCAGGGCCGGACCATTGGCGGGGATGGACTGGCCGTCCGGCCGCGGCGGCAGCGTTACATCGCTGCGCAACAGCGCCTGCATGACGCGAGCGCTGTCATCGGCGCTCATGAACAGCGGTGCCAGCGCCGCCAGGCGGTCGCGCCATTCGTGCAGTTGTCCGGGCGGGACATTGCGCAGCAATTGCGGATTGCGCACCTGCAGCCAGGCATGGCGGCGGATGCGCCAGGCCAGGTCGGGCTGGCCGGTGGCATCGAGCGCCTCGGCATAACTCATCAGCCACAGGTAATCGTCATGCGGGAAACCGGATTTGCGGAACCAGTGCAGCGCCTGGTCCTGCCGGTTCAGCGACATGTTGGCGGCGGCATACGGTCCCCACAGTTGCGGCGTGGTCTCGGCCTCATGGGCCCACATCGTCAGGGCGCGATTGAGCAGTGCCGCATCGCGCGTGGCGATGAGGACCCAGAGGGTCTCGGCGCGCACATCGGCCGAGCGCGGCGCCAGCGACAGTGCCAGGCGCATGTCGGCGCGCGCCCCCTCGAGATCGCGCTGCAATTGCTTGACCGAGGACCGCACGCTGAGGAAAGGAACGTATTTTTCCAAGGCCGCATTCTGTTGCGGGGTCAGGCTGGCGAGGAAGCTGCGGGCGCCCTCCAGGTCATTGAGACGCAGGCGATAGGTCAGTGCCTGTACCGCAAAGTTGGGCACGCCGGTGCGGTGGAAACCGAACTCGGCCAGCTCGGCGGCGGCGCGTGGTTCGCGGTCCTGGATGACCACCATCATGTTGCTCATGTCGCCTTCGGCGGCCTGGTCTGCGGCCAGCAGACGGTCATAGCCGATGCGCGCCTCTTCATTGAGCCCCATGTAGCGCGACACTTCCGCATAGGTGCGCCAGAAGTCGGCATTGCCGTCCGGTGCCACCTTGGCGGCACCGCGCAGCACTTCCAGCGCATCGTCCAGGCGGCCACGCAGATCCAAGGGATTGGCGGTCATCAGGGCGTTCGCAGCAGAAGGGCCGAACTCCTCGCGCTGGCGCCGCAAGGTGGCCAGCGCAGCATCATCGCGGCCCATGCGCAGATACAGCTTGGCCAGCGCTTCCATCGTGCCGTTGCGCTCGGTGGCGGCATCGGCGGTGCCGGCCGGCTTGCCGCGCAGACGCTCTTCCAGCAAGGCTGCAGCGCGTTCGGGCTGGCCGATGTTTTCGTATTGCGCCACCAGCAGGTTGACCCACTGCGCATTGCCGGGCTCGACCTGCATCTTGTGTTGCAGGGCCTCCACCAGCATGTCTTGTTCAAAGGTCCCGGCGGCGGCACGCAGGACGTTGTCCCACGCCGCCTCGTCACCGGACAGGCGCGCATAGGCCAGCCATTGCGGCGTGGCCTGTTCCGGCACGCCGCTCCATTCGGAGACCTCGGCCAGGCGCTTGCGCCAGGCCGCGTCATCGGGACGCTGGCGCACCGCCGATTGCGCCAGCAGGCGCGCATCGACCAGGTTGCGATTGGCCAGGAAGACGTTGTAGGCCAGGGTGTAGATTTCCTCATCGAAGGGCAACCTGGCCAGCGCGCGACTGGAAGCCGCATCGGCCGCCGAGGGCTGGCTCTCCCCGGCCACGCGCAGCAGCTGCCCCTGCCGCATCGCGCGCTGCAGTTCATTGTGCAGGCGCCGGGGATGGTGCAATAGCGACTGCATCTGCTGCAGCGATTGCCGCCAGTCCTGCATGGACACCGCCACCACGGCGCCCTGCCCGGCCCGCGCCGCCGCCAGCGGCGACAGGGCACGCGCCATCGACAATTGCAGCAACTGCTTCACGTAACGCTCGGCCGCATCCGGACGATTGGCCGCCTGGGCCAGCCGCGTCAGGTACAGCAGCACGGCCTTGTCATTGGCCAGCGGGCCGAGGTTGGCTTCGGCCGCGGCCAGGGCTTCCTGGTAGAAGCCGCCGGCCTGCAAGGTCCGCATCGCATCGAGGAAATTCTCGCGGCGTGCTGCCAGCGAACCGGCATGCTGCATGGCCAGCAGGTAGAAGGCCGCGCTGCTGTGGTAATCGCCCACGCCCAGGCTTTGCTGGCCCAGGCGCACCGCTTCGGCGTAGGAGATGTCGGCCGTGCTGCGATCAGCCAGCAGGCGCGCAAATGCGGCGCGCGCGGACTCGCCGTCACCGAGCGCCAGCGCGTCCTGCGACAGCGTCAGCCATTGCTGCGCGGTGAGCGGATAGGTCATCAGCACATTGAGCTGCTCGCGCAGCTGCGCCAGCAAGGGCGTGCGCTCGGGCGCATCCTTGGGCAGGGCGAAGACTTCCTGCTGGCGGATGCGGTATTCCAGCCAGGCTGCCGACAGGCGTGCGGCGGCGCTGCTGTCCATTTGCAACAGGGCCAGTTGCGCGCGCGCCTCGCCGAACTGGCCGAGGTCGATCATCTGCTTGACCAGCTCGGCGCGCAGCGCCGCATTGCCCGGCTGGGCCTTGAGGAAGACCTTGATGTACTCGACCGTCAGCAGGTCGGCTTTGCCGCTGGCATTGGCCACTTCCAGCCGCTGCTGCAGCGAGACCTTGGGATAGACCAGGGCGAGCACCGTCCCGACCGCCAGCGCGAAGCCGGCGATCGTCCATGGCGAGAACAGCCTGGCCCGTTCATAAGGTGCATTGAACGAGTACCAGGTGCCGTGTTGTCGCGAGCGGGGCGGTTGCGGAGCCGATGTCATATTGGTGAACTGCAGTCTTGCCGGTGAAATTGCGGTACCACGCCTGGCCGGTGATGCTGACCGACTTGCCCTTGGCCAGCGCCACACCATTGGCGGTGGCGGTACAGGCGCGCGCACCGCTGATGCTGAAGGTGGTCACGCCATTGGCGGTGAGCGAAAAACGCAGCTCGGCCTTGTTGCCGTTGATGCTGCGCTGGAAATCACCGACCTGGCCGGCCGCTTCCAACAGCATGGGCAAAGCCGGTGACGCATCAGCTTGTTCGCCGGTGCTGCGCTGGCGGATGCGTACTTCGCCCGCCGACGTGATCAGGTAGCGGCCACTCGGGCCTGGTGCGATTCCGGCGATGCCGGGCTGGGACAAGTCAACGTCAGGCGCACCGGCCGGGATGCGCAGCGTGCGCAAATACTCGCCGGTGCGATAGACCAGCGTGCCATCGGCGGTGCGGGCGATGCTGGTGTTTTCGAAATCGATGACCTTGCGGATGTACTGAGAAACGTACAGCCGCGTGAACGGCTGTGCCTCGGCCCAGCGGTGGATCTTGTGCAGGGCCGCCACCGAGGCGGGCTTGGTGCCGGCATAGAAATGGTAGTAGATGTCCACGGCCTTGAAGCGGACCGGCTCGCCGGTCAGTTCATAACTTTCGATGGCGCGCTCGAAGCCGTAGAAGGGGCCGGTCCAGTTGCCGGTATAGACGTTCTCATCCTGGTTGGGCGCGAAGACCTGGTACCAGCCCTGCTTGCGCACGCCCTGCGCGGCGATGTCGGTCCAGGTGTTGCGGCTCCTGGTGATCATGGTGTCGCCGCCGTTCATGTTGAGAAAACCATCCAGATAGGTCTGGGCGATGGCCTCGGGCGGCGGCACGCAGTTGCCGGTCCAGAGGAAGACTTCGGCCTTCTTGCCGGGCGGCAGCAGGGTCTTGTTGATGTAGTCCATCGACCCCTTGATCTCGCGCTGGAGGTCGAATTTGTAGTTGGGGATGTCCAGCGTGCGCGAGGCATCGCCATCCATCTGGTTGATGTCGGCGGTGCGGGTGTCATACATCGCATCGGCCCAGTTGAAGGGATGCGAGAAGGAATGGCTGGCCGGCTCCACATACGGCAGTGTGAACATCTTGCGCGCCAGCGCCGTGGTCTGTGCGGAGAGCTGCGGATAGACGCCCTGCGGGCTCAGCTCGCCCTCCACCACCGAGACCGTCACGGGAAAGCGGTAACGGTCCCAGATCTCCCGCTGCAGCACTTCGACCGCAAAGGGCGAGCCCGGATACTCGGCCTTGGAAGGAAAACCATCCCCATCGAGGTGGCTGGTCTGGATGCGGCGGCCACCCTCGGTGGTCACATCCGGCACCGGGATATCGGGCAGGCGCAGCGCGCGCTTGAGGAACAGCATGGGCTGCAGCACCCAGCGCGGCGGGTCCATCACCTGCAGCGTGGTGGTGGCGAACGGGGCCAGGGCGAAACCGCCCCAGGGCATGATGGCGGCAGCATCGTAGGTGTTGTTGCGGCCATCCTTCATGCGCAGCAGCGGCTTGGCGGCAGGATCGGTCAGGCGCACCAGTTCCAGCTGCGTGCGGTCCACGCGCGGCTTGGTCTCGAAACCCATCAGTTCGGGATCGGCTTGCGTGACCTCCAGCTGTTCCGGCGCAGGGGCGGAAAAACTGGTCAGCCCCAGCATGCCGGCGCTCAGTTTGGTCATCTGGAAACCAAAGGCATTGAAGATGGCCACCGGCACGCCTTCCTTGATGCGCTGCCCGATCCACGGACCCAGGCGCTGGTGATCGGTACCGCTACGGAACCACGTCACCACGCCTGCATAGCGCCCGGCCAGCGGCTCGGTGGGCAGGCCCTCGCGGCCGACTTCACGGAATTCATAGCGCAAGCCGAGGTGATTCAACTGGATGCCGAGGAAGCGCTGGGCCTCGGTGGTATGCAGGTCATCGCCCTTGGCCACATCGAGCAGCACCAGCACATTGCGCGGCACCAGTTCGACACTGGACACGCCCATGGACATCAGCGTGCCATCGGCCACCCAGGGCAGGAAGCCGTCGGCGCTGATCTTTTTGGCCGTCTCGCGCGCCAGGGCACGGGCATCGGGCTGGAACGGATCGACGTAATCGATGGCGATGGCCGGCAGGCGATAGCGGTCGCGGATGGTGCGCAGCTGGCCGGAGAGCCAAGCGCGGTCATTGTCGGTGACGGCGCCATAGCTGCGGCGACCGGCGTCATAACCGCGATAGAGCGATTCGGCGGCCACCGCATAAGTGAGCGGTGCCACCTCGGGGAACAGCTCGAAGCCGCGATTGAGAATCAGCTTGGCCTCCGGATAGCGGCGCTTGAATTCGCGCAGCGTGGCGATCATGGCCTGGGTCTGGGCGGCGCGCTCGGCATCGGTCCTGGCAAAGAGCTGGTAGGAATCCAGGGTATCGAGGAAGAAACCGCGCCAGCCCTGCGCCCACAAGGGGGCCACGATCTTGTCGAGGAAGAAGTCGCGCCAGCCGGGGGCGGTCTGGTCGATCACGCGGCTGCCCCAGGCGGCATTGTCGCCCTTGAGCAGGCCGGGCGGCATCTGCTTGTAGTAAGGCCGGGAAGGTTGGACCTCGCCCAGCGAGACATAGGCAAACAGCTGATGCGCCCCATTGGCCGCACTGCGCGTGCGCGCGGCCGGATCGCGCACGAAGGCCGGTTCCACTACCGCCACGTCAAAGGCCTGCAGGTCGGCCAGCGGCGGATTGGGGCCGTAATAGAAGGCGATGGAGGTGGGCGCGGCCGCCGTGGCCGCCGCCGGGTTCTGGGCCGGCGCCGCACCGGTCACCAGCGCTGCCGCGCCGGCGGCCAGGGTCCAGGCCAGCGCCCGCAAGGCGCGCCAGGTCCGGCCGGCTGATTGTTGTAAGGCTTGGCTTGCTGCAGAGCGCGGCACGGGCTCTCCCTGATGTTTTGTTATGAATTTGGCAGGCCACATGAAATCATGGCTGCGGCGTCGCGGACATCCGGAAAATCCTGATACGGATGAGCTGCCATCCCCGTTCTTGTTCGAATTCTTCAGATTTCTCTGATGTGATGGTTAGCAATTTGTATCAGATTCTAACTAGATTCAACTGCAAGTTTATTACCGCGAGGGAATTTCGCTGCTTCTTGAAGTGAATATATTGCCGTCCAACCGAGAAATTTTGCTGCCCGGAACAAGCAATTCCTTCATCTCCGACCATGCGCCGCACAAAAGCGGGGCAGCCCAATCCCGCTTGTGACGGGCTCAGCCGCACCAAAAGCAGGCAGCGGCTGCCCTTGATCCTTCATTTCACCCGTTTTGCGCCGCATCACCCACCCTCCCGCGGGCGTGACAGTCCTGCGACACCCGTCGCAAACCCTTGCCACACCGGCGTCTGGCCGCCAATAATCGTCGCGGGTTGTTGTATGCCAATCTTGTATATCAGCGTGGCACACAACTTGCTGAGGAGAGGACATGAGCATCGATCCTTCCGCCAAGTCGTCGTCGCAAATTGCGGTCCGCATCACCGAGGCCATCCTCGCCAAGCAACTGGCGCCGGGGACCCGGTTGGGCGAACAGCAGCTGGCCGACCTGTTCAGCGTCTCGCGCACCCAGGTGCGCGAAGCGCTGACCCGCTTGATGGCGCGCGGCATCGTCACCGTCAGTGCCCGGCGCGGCTGGTTCGTCATCGAGCCGACGGCCGAACAGGCGCGTGAGGCCTTCGAGGCGCGCCGCGTGATCGAGCTGGGGCTGTTGCGCCAGGCGCGGGTGCGGCCGATCAGCACGCAGGCCATCGTCCAGCTGCGCGACCACATCGCACGCGAAGAGGCGGCCATCGCCGGAGCCGATGTGGGCGCACGCAGCTATTTGCTGGGCGATTTCCACGTCTGCCTGTGCGAATGCCTGGGCAACTCGCTGCTGTCGGAAACGCTGCGCGACCTGACAGCGCGCACCACCTTGACGGCCATGCTGCACCAGTCGTCGGAGCAGGCCGAGGATTCGTGCTCGGAACACGTATTGATCGTCGAGGCGCTGGAACGCGGCGATCTGGAACAGGCTGAGCAACTGATGCAGGACCACCTGCAACATGTGGAATCAGGGCTCACCCAGGTGCGCAGCAGCGATCCGCTGGAACCGCTGCGACAGGCGCTGGCATCGGTATCGCGGCCGGGGGCCGCGAGCGAGACCGGGCCGCCACGCCAGCAAAGCAAAGGGCCTTGAACACCGCAGCACAGGCCACTCATCAACGTAGTCAACGACGTCAACCCAAGGGAAACTGCTATGAAACTGACCAAACTCCTGCTCGGCCTGATGGCCGGCGCCATGATGTTCTCCGCTTCGGCTGCCCGCGCCGACGCCCTGGACGATATCCAGAAGAGCGGCACGCTGCGCGTGGCCGTACCGGCCGACTTCCCGCCCTTCGGCTCGGTCGACAGCGACCTGAAGCCGCTGGGCTTCGACATCGACGTGGCCAACCTGATCGCCAAGAAGATCGGCGTGAAGGTCGAACTGATCCCCGTCTCCAGCGCCAACCGCATTCCCTACCTGACCACCAAGAAGGTCGACCTGGTCATCTCCAGCATGGGCAAGAACGCCGAACGTGAGAAGGTGATCGACTTCAGCGCCGCCTATGCGCCCTTCTTCAATGGCGTGTTCGGCCCGGCCGACCTGCCCGTCAAGAGTGCCGCCGACCTGGCCGGCAAGAGCATTGCCGTCACCCGTGGTTCGGTGGAAGACCTGGAACTGACCAAGATCGTGCCGGCCTCGGCCACGGTCAAGCGCTACGAAGACAACAACAGCACCATCAGCTCCTTCCTCTCCGGGCAGGTGCAGCTGGTCGCGACCGGCAACGTGGTGGCCGCCGCCATCATCGCCAAGAACCCGCCCAAAAAGCCCGAGACCAAGTTCCTGATCAAGGATTCGCCTTGCTTCATCGGCCTGAACAAGGGTGAGAAGAAGCTGCAGGACAAGGTCGACGCCATCCTGGCCGATGCCAAGAAGGACGGCAGCCTCAACGCCATCTCCCAGAAGTGGCTGGGCCTGCCGCTGCCAGCTGGCCTGTAATTTGCTGGAGTGACCGCACACCTTCGTGGTGTGCGGCATGACAGTTGCGGGAATCCACCAGTACAGCAGCAGGGCGACGGCAGTACGGTCGCCAGAGAGCACCAATACAGCACCAATACAGCACCAATACAGCAGCAGTACAGCAGCAAACCAGTTTCACCCCGGCAGCAGGCAGGCGGACAACCCGGCAAACGCAGCATTTTCGAGGCAGGGCAGACACGACATCATGGCTTATCAATTCGATTTTCTTTCCACGCTCGACTACACCGACGTCATCGTCAAGGGTGTGGCGACCACCGCCGAGCTCATCGCCATTGGCGGCGTGCTGGGCGTGGCCGTGGGCATCTTCGGTGCCTGGGCACGTACGCAGGGGCCAGGCTGGCTCAAACCCATCGTCAGCGGCTATGTGGAGATCATCCGCAATACGCCCTTCCTGGTGCAGTTGTTCTTCATCTTCTTCGGTCTGCCTTCGCTGAACATCCACATCAGTGAAATCACCGCCGCCATCCTGGCCATGGTGATCAACCTGGGGGCGTACAGCACCGAGATCATCCGCGCCGGCGTGCAGGCGATTCCACGCGGGCAGATCGAGGCGGCGCAATCGCTGTCGATGTCGCGCGGGCAGATCTTCCGCCACATCATCCTGCGTCCGGCGCTGCAGAAGATCTGGCCGGCACTGTCTTCGCAGGTGGTCATCGTCATGCTGGGCTCGGCGGTGTGTTCGCAGATCGCGGTGGAAGAATTGTCCTTTGCAGCCAACTACATCCAGGGCCGCAACTTCCGCGCCTTCGAAGCCTATATCGTCGCCACCGCCATCTACCTGGTGCTGGCGATCCTGCTGCGCCAGTTGCTGCGCCTGATCGGCAACCACTTCATCACTGCCCGGAGGACTGCATGATCACGTTCACTACCTGGGACATCGTCCGCAACCTGATGCTGGCGTGGCGCTGGACCATCGTCCTGTCGCTGGTCACCTTCGTGCTCGGCGGCGCGCTGGGCCTGGTCATCCTCTTCATGCGCACCTCGCGCCAGAACTGGCTGCGGCAGGTCGCACGGCTTTATATCGAACTGTTCCAGGGCACGCCGCTGCTGATGCAGTTGTTCCTGGTCTTCTTCGGCATTGCGCTGTTCGGCATCGAAGTGCCGGCCTGGCTGGCGGCGGGGCTGGCGCTGATGTGCTGGAGTGCATCGTATCTGGCCGAGATCTGGCGCGGCTGCGTGGAAGCCATTCCCAAGGGGCAGTGGGAAGCCTCATCGGTGCTGGCCATGGGCTACTTCCAGCAGATGCGCTACATCGTGCTGCCGCAGGCTTTCCGGATTGCGATTGCACCGACGGTGGGCTTCGGCGTGCAGATCATCAAGTCCACTGCGGTGACCTCCATCATCGGTTTCATCGAATTGTCCAAGGCCGGCACCGTCATCACCAATGCCACCTTCCGCCCCTTCACGGTGTTTGCCATCGTGGGCGCCTTCTACTTCGTGCTTTGCTGGCCGCTGTCCAAGTACAGCCAGTCTTTAGAAAGGAAATACAATGCCGCTCATCGCCATTGACAACGTCAAGAAACGCTTCGGCGACAACGAAGTCCTCAAGGGCATCAGCCTAGACGTCGAACCGGGTGAAGTGATCGCCATCATCGGCAAGAGCGGCTCGGGCAAGTCCACGCTGCTGCGCTGTATCAACGGCCTGGAGAGCATCGACGAAGGCAACATCAGCGTGGCCGGTGCCAAGCTGGGGGCCAGCGAACTGGAGCTGCGCAACCTGCGGCTGAAGGTCGGCATGATCTTCCAGCAGTTCAACCTGTTCCCGCATCTCTCGGTGGGCCGCAACGTGATGATTGCGCCGATGATCGTCAAGGGCACCAGCGAAGCCGAAGCGATGGCCACCGCCAAGGCCAATCTGGAGAAGGTCGGGCTGGGCCACAAGTTTGATGCATTTCCGGACCAACTCTCCGGTGGCCAGCAGCAGCGCGTGGCCATTGCGCGCGCGCTGTCGATGAATCCGCAGGCGCTGCTGTGCGACGAGATCACCTCGGCGCTGGATCCTGAACTGGTCAACGAAGTGCTGACCGTCATGCGCGGCCTGGCCAAGGAAGGCATGACCCTGCTGATGGTGACGCACGAGATGCGCTTTGCGCGTGAGGTGTGCAACCGGCTGGTGTTCATGCACCAGGGCAAGGTGCATGAGATCGGCCCGCCGGAGGAATTGTTCGGCAATCCCAAGACGCCGGAATTGCAGCAGTTCATCGGGATGACGCAAGGGGCTTGAAGCGGACTCTGCACAAGTTGCTGTAGCGGGATCACAACCCCAGGTCCGGAAGAATTTCCGGGTCTGGGTTTTTTTATCGCCCGGCGAACAGGATGCTCCTGCTCAAAATGCTATGTTGCTCGCGCCCTGCCTCGGCGCCTGTTTGGAGCAACTCTCGGGTGGATATCCAGGCATTGGTTCAATACGAATGAATCATTACTTGAGAGAGTCCCATATTGGGACTAAAATCAATTTCCTGGGGATGAATCCTGTCATGCGCATCATTGCTCTGTCCACCTTGCAGGCATTCTGGAACCGCCCTGAACACATCGACGCCCGAGAGCCCGGATATGCTTGGTATCGAGATACGATCCAATCCCAATGGACCAAACCCAGCGATGTGAAAGCCAGTTTTGGGAACGCCAGCATCCTTAAGGATGGCCGGGTAGTTTTCAACCTGGGAGGCAACAAATACAGGTTGGTAGTCTGGATCAACTATGACTACCGTGTTGTCTATATTCGCTTTGTCGGAACGCACGCTCAATATGACCGCATTGATGCACAGACGATTTAAGGAAACAGATCATGCATATCAAGCCAATCAAGACCAATGCTGATTATCGCGCCACGCTGGCGGAGATCGACGGCTTGATGTCAGCCAAACTCAACACCCCGGAAGGGGATAGATTGGACGTATTGGTGACCTTGGTGGAAGCGTACGAGTCAAAGCACTTCCCTGTCGATCTTCCCGATCCAGTCGAAGCCATCAAGTTCCGGATGGAGCAAGCAGGCCTGACCGCAAAAGATCTTGAACCGTACATTGGCCGATCCAACCGCGTATACGAAATCCTTAATCGCAAGCGGCCCCTGACGCTGGCCATGATCTGGCGGCTCAATCAGGGCTTGGGCATTCCGGCAGAAAGTCTGATCAAGCCAGTCAAGCTCGCGCCAGTTTGATCATTTTTTCGTTAAAAAGCCCCGGCTGAAACCGGGGCTTTTGCATGATGCGATCAGGCAATCGCGAATCATCGGTCGACTTCACACACCTTCCGGTCATTCTCATAAAACACCACCGGCCCCGTCGTGAACCGTTCCTTGGGAATGGCCACCATCAGGTAATCCTTGATGCGATACGAGGCACCGGAAGCCGGTGCGCGGTAGAGGTAATTCAGGCGCAGGGTGCCGTCACGCAGACGCAGCGACAAGGGCGTGAAGACATGGGGACGCTCGGCCGCATCCGGGGCGCTCATGCTGCGGGCCACCACCAGGTATTGCTTGCGTTCAAAATGATCGGCCGAAGGACCGAAAGGGCGGTTGTCATTCATCACCGGGGCCGGCTGCATCCAGCGGTCCCACTCGGCGCGGCTGCGGATGAGCGCACAAAAAACCGGTTGGCGCTGCTCATCCCAGTTCTTCAGGAAACCTTGATAGGAACCGCTGAGTATGGTCTTGTAGGGGACTATCGTCGGATCCTCGGCTTCCGTCCATGGCATCACCGAACAACCCGAAATGGCCGCCAGTACGGTGCCACCCACGATCCACTGCATGCTTTCCCTGATCGACTTGCGCATTCGTTTCCCCCAAGAAGCTTAGCATTTAAACATGTCTTGCCCGATGCTGGCGAGAATTCCTTGCATCTCCGTCAAAGTCCCGCCCAGCGGGAGCCAGCCACGCTGCTGCTCAGAACCCGGGCGGCCGCTTTGGTTCAGCGGCATACCGGCCTTTACCTTTGTGGAGCCAGGTATGCGATTTGCGTGATAATGCGGGGTCCGGAAGGCGGATAAGCTGGCGCGGCGAGGTGTCGCGCGGCTCCCACGGGTGTTTTCCCGCGCCTGCCTTCCCTGTTTCTGCCATTTTTGAAGGGTCGTTTCCATGAGCTCAGCTGTCATTTCTTCCTCCGCTACCGGCGCCGCGCTGGACGGTTTCATCGCCGGCCTGCCCAAAACCGAACTGCACCTGCACATCGAAGGCACGCTGGAACCCGAGCTGATGTTCGCCCTGGCCCAGCGCAACAATGTCGCCCTGCCCTACGCTTCGGTCGAAGACCTGCGCGCGGCCTACAACTTCAGCGACCTGCAGTCCTTCCTCGATCTCTACTACGCCGGCGCCAACGTGCTGCGCACCGAGCAGGACTTCTACGACATGACCGCGGCCTACATTGCCCGCGCGCAAGCCGACAACGTGCGCCATGCGGAGATCTTCTTCGATCCGCAAACCCACACCGAGCGTGGCATCGCGATCGCTACCGTGTTCGCCGGCATCGCCGCCGCCCTGCGCGATGCGCGCCGCCGCGATGGCTTCGGCAGCGTGATGATCATGTCCTTCCTGCGCCATCTCTCCGAAGAGGACGCCTTTGCCACCCTGGAAGCGGCCCTGCCGCTGCGCGAGCAGTACGCCGACCTGTGGCTGGGCATCGGCCTGGATTCCTCCGAACGCGGCAATCCGCCGGAGAAGTTCGAACGCGTCTACGCGCGCTGCCGTGAGCTGGGTTTCCGCTTGGTGGCGCACGCTGGCGAAGAAGGCCCGGCCGCCTACGTGATCGGCGCACTGGACGTGCTGCACGTCGAACGCATTGACCACGGCGTGCGCAGCGAAGAAGACCCGGCCCTGATGCAGCGCCTGGCGCAACAGCGCACGCCGCTGACGGTGTGCCCGCTGTCGAACCTGAAGCTGTGCGTGGTCAAGGATATGGCCGAGCACAACCTGGCGCGCCTGCTCGATGCCGGCCTGGCCGTGACCGTCAACTCCGACGACCCGGCCTACTTCGGCGGCTACATGAACGCCAACTACCACGCCGTGGCCCGCTCGCTGAACCTCTCGCGCGAGCAGGTGCTGCAGCTGGCACGCAATGGCATCGACGCCTGCTTCCTGTCCGACGAAGACAAGGCCACCCTGCACCAGGAGCTGGAACAGTACGCCGCCAGCCACTGAACCTGCCGCAGCTTGCAACACCGCGCCCGGCCATGTGCCGGGCGTTTTCATATCCCTTGCGGTCAAGCACGCTTCTTGCATGGGCGTGAGAGGGAATTGGCGACGGTCCGGCCCGTCTTTTGCAGCGCGCCACCGACACCATTGACCACCCGTTTTTGCCGCAATCGATCACAAGGATTGACAACAATTTCTGAAACCAAGATTACGCCATGCAGCATGCGGTACGCCATTGTTCACAAGGGAAGTTTGCCCCATCGGCGCTGCATCGCAGCATCGAAAGTCGCACAGACAGTGACCCAAAGAGGGTCACAGGGCATTCTTTTTGGTGCAGAATGAGCCCCGTTTTGTTGCAAATCGATTTTCAGATTGTTGACGATCCATGCGCCTCGTTGTTGACCGGCAAGACCTTCCAGACAGTCATTCCAGCCAGAGCATGAGCATCATGAACAAAGCCAGCAAAACCGCCCGCCCCCCTGCCGCCCCGGCCCGCGCCAGTGCGCGCGAGCGCGAAAGCACGGGAGCGGTCGAGGAGAGGATGTACCAGGACATCTATGACGCGATCATGGAACACCGCCTGCCGCCGCGTACCAAGCTGACCGAGCAGACCCTGTGCCAGATCTACGACACGGCCCGCCACACGGTGCGCAAGGTGCTTTCGCGCCTGGCTTCGGAGGGCATGGTGGATCTGGAAGCCAACCGGGGCGCCTTCATCGCCAGCCCTTCGCATGCCGAGGTGCGCGACATGTTCGAGTTGCGCAACATCCTCGAACATGCGGTGCTGGAGAAGGTGGGGCGCGAGGCGGGGACACGCCAGATCGCCGGCTTGCGGCGCATGGTGGAGGAAGAGCGGGATTGCTATCTGAACGGTGACCGGCCGCGCTGGATCCGGCTTTCTGCCCAGTTCCACCTGGCGCTGGCGGAGCTGACCGGCAATGCGCTGCTGGTGGAGACGCTGCGCAAGCTGGTCTCGCGCACCACGCTGATGATTGCCAAGACGGAGGCGCCGGGCCACAACGCCTGCTCCTTCGATGAACACGAGACCGTGCTGGAAGCGCTGGAAAAAGGCGACGTTGCCGCTGCCCAGTCGCATATGGCACATCACTTGCATTTGTGCGAGGACCGGGTACGGCCGGATGCGGATGATCAGTTCGATCTGCGTGCCGTGCTCGGCAAGGGACTGTGACCCACGGGCCGGCGCGCACACCCTGATTTTCCCGCCAGGGAGGGTCAGGAAGATGGAAGAAGGAAGTGAGAAACAAACAGGGCCACGTCGCGCGGCCGAAGGCAATACCGACCGTGTGACCACCACCATGCCGACAAGAGCATGCAGGAAGTCCGTTGAACAGCCCGGCTGCGGCCGGGCGTGATTCGTTTCACCCAACCTTTCTCTCTGATGGAGACCGGCCATGACTACCGACGCTTCCCCCTCCGCTGCACCCGGCGCCTATCTCGCCGGCGCCGACGATGCGCGCCTGACCAATGAAGACCTTGCCCCGCTGAAGAAACAGACCTGGGGTTCCTACAACATCTTTGCCTTCTGGATGTCCGACGTGCACAGCGTGGGCGGCTACGTGTTTGCCGGCAGCCTGTTCGCCCTGGGTCTGACCAGCTGGCAGGTGCTGATCTCGCTGTTGATCGGCATCAGCATCGTCTATCTGCTCTGCAACCTGGTGGCGCGTCCCAGCCAGGCGCATGGCGTGCCTTATCCGGTGATGAGCCGCCTGTCCTTTGGCGTCTTGGGTGCCAACGTCCCGGCCATGATCCGCGGCCTGATCGCGGTGGCCTGGTATGGCATCCAGACCTACCTGGCCTCGGCCGCCTTCGTGGTGGTGGTGCTGAAGTTCTTCCCGGAATTGAAGCCCTATGCCGATGTCCATGTGCACTCCTTCGCCGGCCTCTCCACGCTGGGCTGGGGCGGCTTCCTGCTGCTGTGGGTGTTGCAGGCGCTGGTGTTCTGGAACGGCATGGAGACCATCAAGAAGTTCATCGACTTTGCCGGTCCGGCGGTCTATGTGGTCATGTTCATCCTGGCGGGCTGGATGATCTACAAGGCCGGCTGGCAGAATGTCGGCCTGAACCTGGGCGAGATCAAGTACAGCGGCTGGGCGGCGGTCTCGGTGATGATCACGGCGATCTCGCTGGTGGTCTCCTACTTCTCGGGGCCGATGCTCAACTTCGGCGACTTCTCCCGCTACTGCCATACCTTCGCCGATGTGAAGCGCGGCAACTTCTGGGGCCTGCCGGTCAACTTCCTGGCCTTCTCGATCGTAACGGTGGTGACGACTTCGGCCACCATCGCCGTCTTTGGCGAGCTGATCACCGACCCGGTGGAAACCGTCTCGCGCATCGACAGCACGACTGCTGCCGTGATCGGTGCGCTGACCTTCCTGACGGCCACCATCGGCATCAACATCGTGGCCAATTTCGTCTCGGCCGCCTTCGACTTTTCCAACCTCTCGCCCAGCCGCATCAGCTGGCGCGCCGGCGGCATGATCGCGGCCACTGCCTCGATCTTCATCACGCCCTGGAACCTGTTTGGCAATCCGGAAGTGATCCACTACACGCTGGATGTACTGGGCGGCTTCATCGGCCCGCTGTACGGCATCCTGCTGTCGGACTACTACCTGGTCAAGCAACGCCAGGTGAAGGTCGAGGATCTCTACACCATGCGTCCTGAAGGCCGCTACTGGTACACCAATGGCGTCAATCGTGATGCGGTCAAGGCGCTGGTCTTGGCGGCTGCCATCTGTGTGGCCTGCGTGATGCTGCCGCAGCTGCGCAAAGCAGCGGACTTCTCGTGGTTCATCGGTGCGGCGCTGGGCGCGGGGTTCTACCTGATGTTTGCGCGCAAGCGTTGAGCGTCGCCGACCTGGACTTCATTGCATCAAGGAACAAGCATGCGCATCAAGCTGATCAATCCCAACACCACCCTGAGCATGACCGAGGCCATGACCTCCTGCGCGCGTCAGGTCGCGGCGCCCGGCACCGAGATCACGGGCGTGAGTCCGCAGATGGGGCCGGCCTCCATCGAGAGCCACTATGACGAGGCGCTGGCCGTGCCGGGCCTGCTGCAGGAAATCGAGCAGGGCGAGCGCGAAGGTGTGGACGCCTACGTGATTGCCTGTTTTGGTGATCCTGGTTTGTCGGCCGCGCGCGAGCTGGCGCGGGGACCGGTGATCGGGATTGCCGAAGCGGCGATGCACATGGCCAGCCTGGTCGCCCCCTCCTTCTCGGTGGTGACCACGCTGGCGCGCACCAGCGGCATGGCCTGGCATCTGGCCGAGCGTTACGGCATGCAGCGTTTTTGCCGTAACGTGCGTGCTTGCGAGATTGCGGTGCTGGAGCTGGAGAATCCGGCTTCCGATGCGCGGGCGCGCATTACCGACGAGTGCCGGCGTGCGCTGGCTGAAGACGGGGCCGAGGCCATCGTGCTGGGGTGTGCCGGCATGGCCGACCTGTGTGCGGCCATTGGCCGTGACATTGGTGCACCGGTGATCGACGGCGTGACCGCAGCGGTCAAGCTGGCGGAGTCGCTGGTGGCGCTGGGGCTGGGCACGGCCAAGGGTGGTGAGTGGGCGCGGCCCTTGCCCAAGGCTTATCATGGATTGCTCAGCGGTTTTGCACGTGTGTGATTTTCCCTGCGGCGCTGTGGTCGGGCGCTGCGATTTCCTTTCTTGACAGCCAAACGAAGAACTTATGTCACAGCAACAAACTTACCCTCGCGACCTGGCCGGTTACGGCCGCAACCCGCCGCACGCGCGCTGGCCCGGCCAGGCGCGGGTGGCTTTGCAATTCGTGCTGAATTATGAAGAAGGCGGCGAGAATTGCGTCTTGCATGGCGATCCTGCATCGGAGCAATTCCTCTCCGAGATCGTGGGGGCGGCGGCTTATCCGGCGCGGCACATGTCGATGGAATCGATTTACGAATATGGGTCGCGGGTGGGGGTGTGGCGCATCCTGCGCGAGTTCGAGAAGCGTGGTCTGCCGATGACCATCTTCGGCGTGGCTACGGCCTTGCAGCGTTCGCCGGAGGTCACGCAGGCGTTCCAGGAGCTGGGGCATGAGATCGCTTGCCATGGCTTGAAGTGGATTCATTATCAGAACATGGATATCGAGACCGAGCGCTCGCATATGCAGGAGGCGGTGCAGATCTTCCGTGAGCTCACCGGGAGCGCGCCGCTGGGCTGGTACACGGGACGGGATTCGCCCAACACGCGGCAGCTGGTCGTGGAGCATGGGGGCTTTGCCTATGACTCCGATTACTACGGGGATGATCTGCCGTTCTGGACTGAAGTCGAGACCAGCGGTGGAGTAAAGGCACCGCATCTGGTGGTGCCTTATACGCTCGATTCCAATGACATGCGGTTTGCTACGCCTCAAGGGTTCAATACCAGCGAGCACTTCTACCAGTACCTCAAGGATAGTTTCGACGTGCTCTACGAAGAAGGGGAAGAGGCGCCGAAGATGCTGTCCATCGGGATGCATTGCCGCTTGCTTGGACGGCCTGGACGATTCCGCGCCCTGCAGCGCTTCCTGGATTACGTGCAGTCACACGACAAGGTCTGGATCTGCCGGCGCATCGATATCGCTGAACACTGGAAGAAGACGCATCCATTTTCGGAGCGTTGATTTATTCTGTTTTGGAATGAATTGTTGAATGCCGCTCGGAGGCTTTGAGGTCTTCGGGCGGTATTTTTTTCGGTGTTGGTTTTGCGGTTTGGGGTAGTCTGCACGGAATTTCTTCCCGCGCTCTAGCTTAATTCTTATCTCTCTCCGGTCGGGAGAACGCGCCGGGGGGCAGAAGCACTGCTTCTGCCGGCAGCCGCTCACTTTTCTTGTCTCGCCAAGAAAAGTAAGCAAAAGAAGGCGACCGCAACTGCGCCGCCCTCCTTCGGAGGGTCCCCGCTTCAGCACCCAATAAAACGGGAAAAATAAAGTCGCTTCGCTCCGGTTATTTTTCTGATCCGTTTTATTGGGTGCTGAAGCGGCGGCGCAGATGCGGACGGCCGAAACGGCTCGCCTTCGGCCTCGCAACATCTCCGACTCGCCTTCGGCTTTGCCTTGGCGTTCTCTAGCCTTATTCGTCGCTGCGCGACTACTCAGGACGAACGGACGGAAATTATTTAGAAAAAAACAAAAAGGAAAAAACCAAAACCCAGAGCGGGAGTGAAAACGATCGACCGGTCGATGCCGCAGGCGAGCCAACGCAAAGCCGAAGGCGAGTCGGAGACCCCGCGAGGCCGGAGGCGAGCCCGTGGGGGTTGCCGTCCCCATAGAGCCAGCCGTCGCAGCGGAGCGAAAAGTGGATCAGAAGGATAGTGGGAGCGAAGCGACTCTATCCTTCCCACTTTTCGCTTCGCTGCGACGGGGACCCTCCGAAGGAGGGCTGGCTCTTTGGGGTCGCCTTCTTTTGCTTACTTTTCTTGGCGAGACAAGAAAAGTGAGCGGCTGCCGGGCCGCCCCCGGCGCGTTCTCCCGACCGGAGAGAGAACACAATTAAGCTAGAGCGCAGGAAGAAATTCCGTGCAGACTGCCCCAAACCACAAACCCAGAAAAGCAGTCTACCAAGCCACCAAGCAATCAAATCATCATTTAACGGGAGCGCCGCTTTCGAACCACTTCCCGATGATGGCGCGTTCATCGTCGGTGATCTGGGTCATGTTCCCTAAAGGCATGGCCTTCTGCACGACAGCCTGTTGATAGATCTGCTGAGCGTGCTGGGAGATATGTTCAGGCGAATCGAGCAGCACGCCTTTGCCGGGTACAGGCATGAGGGTAGGTTTGGCGGCATGGCACTGGATGCATCGTGCCTGGATGACTTGCTGGACTTGGGCAAACGACCCTGCAGCCACAGCTTCGCCAGCAGGAGCAGCAGAAGCAGCCTCAGCAGAGGAAGAAGGAGCAACAGCAGCCACCGGCTTGGACTGCATGGCAGGACTCATCCACAAGATCACCGCCAGCAGCAGTGCAACAGCAATCCCCGGATACCACCAGTTATAAACCCCCTTGTGCCGTAACACGAAGAACTGCCGGATCAAGGCACCGGCAGCCATGATGCACAACAAGACAATCCAGTTATGCGGCGCGCTGTAAGTCATGCTGTAGTGATTGGACAGCATGGCAAAGAGCACCGGCAAGGTGAAGTAGGTATTGTGAACGCTGCGCTGCTTGCCGCGCTTGCCATGAATCGGATCGGGCGCCTGGCCGGCGCGCATGGAAGCGACCATCTTGCGCTGCCCCGGAATGATCCACACCAGCACGTTCGCGCTCATGATGGTGGCAAGGGATGCCCCGCTGATGAGGAACGCCGCCCGCCCCGAGAACAAATGGCAGGCTGCCCAAACCGAAACGATCACCTGCAACCCGACCAGAATATTGACCAGCCGATCCGCCCCCGGCCGATCCCCGATGGTGCTGCAGATGGCGTCATAGATCAGCCAGTTGAAGACCAGGAAGGCGATGGCCGTTCCGCCCGCCATCGACGCCGACATGTCGAACACATTGCGATCCACCAAAAAGACGTTCGCATTGAAGAGATACAGCAGCGAAAACAAGGCAAAGCCCGACAGCCAGGTACTGTAAGACTCCCAATAAAACCAGTGCAGATGCTCCGGCAACACCTTGGGTGCAAGAAGATACTTTTGCGGATTGTAGAAACCGCCGCCATGCACCGCCCACAGCTCGCCCCCGACGCCCTTCTCCTTGAGCTCGGGATCGGTCGGCGCCACCAGGCTGTTGTCCAGCCAGACGAAATAGAAGGAAGAACCGATCCAGGCAATCGCCGTGATCACGTGCAGCCAGCGCAGCAGCAGGTTCAGCCAGTCAAGTAGGTATGCTTCCATGATGCTCCGCTCTCAAATCCCTGTTGATGACGAAGGCCGCACAGCGCAAGCCCCATCCTGTTCAAAACCCAGCAATTAGATATCAGCCTGGCCGATACCTCATGCCTGAAAACCTATAGCCCACATATGGCAAACAACATAGCACCCTGAGCGCCACCGGCCAGCCACAGTGTAGCCAATTCCCGGCCTGGGGCGTGCGCCCAATAAAAATGCCGGATCCGAAGACCCGGCATCGCCATGATGCTGCAAGCAGCCGGATCAACCGGACTTAGAAGTGATACTCGGCGCGCACCATCGGGGTCTTGGCCAGCGAGCCCGGCACGGTGTGCGGGTTGCCGAACTTGTTGCGCCAGTATTGGTATTCCAGACCCACGCGGAAGGTGTTCTTGCCCAGGCCCAGCGCCGTGCCCACGTCATACATGACCTGGCCGTCGAAGTTGACTTCGGGACCGGTCGAACCGCCGAACTCGTTCTTGCCCTTGGCAGCGATGTAGTTCATGTAGCCTTCGAAAGCCAGGCCGGTCGAACCCAGCGGGATACCCCAGGCCAGGTTCAGCATCGGGTGCGTATCGTAGGTGTAACGGCTGGTGATGCCCTTGGGCTGATTGCTTTCAAACAGCGCCAGCACGCTCACGTTCAGGAAACCGGGCACATCCATCATCAGGGTCGGACCGACCACCAGCATGCGCTTCTTGGAAGCGTAGCTGTTGTCGTTCTTGGTGTTCCAGTCAAAGCCCAGCGTAAAGCCCACGCCGCGCGCCGGGCCGAAGGACAGGTCCTTGCCGCTGATCTTGCCGATGTCCAGGGTGTGGCGATAGGTGATATAGGCTTCCTGGGCATTGTCATCCTTGCGGTCCGACATCAGCAGGTCCACGTTCAGGAAGTTGGTACCGTACTTGTAGCCGCTGGCGTGCTGGAAGTTGACGATGTTCTTGGTAATGTCCTGCGTGTTGAAGGGCTCGGCAAACTTCGTGCCGTAACGGTAGCCGATCGAGTTGTCGGCCCAGTCAGCCGCCTGCGCCGACAGGCTACATGCCGCCGAAGCCACCACGGCTGCCATCATCCAGTACTTCCCCTTGATACCCTTCTTCATAAGTTTCTCCCTGTATTGCTTGTCTAAAAAAATGGCTGTTGAACCGGAGACCGGTTCGCATCCTGCGGCGCCCTGCACTCTCCCCGCCACAGCATCGACACCGGTACTCCTCGTGTGCTTGCCCTCGTCAAATAAGGTCTGGCAAATTGCTGACAGCATTGCCGACACCCGCACCGACGGCAGCGTTTACGCAAAGCCCGTGCCAGCCCCCAAGCCGGCCCTTTGCACACGCGATCGCGTCCACCTGAAGTAGCTGATCGATGATCCCCAAAGCGAGCCGCACATCGCTGCATCGAGCGCTGCGCCCCGCGCGCCGGGGCGCAATCCTAGCCGAGTCCGCGCACTTTCCCAAGCCCTCAGCAGGGAGTTAGTTGCATGGCGACTCGCATTGTCGACAATCGTGGCAACGATGCGCGATCCGACAAAATCGCCCGGGAGGCGCATGCCATCTGCCTTACAGCCCTGTAAGCCAAATTTTTTTAGTGCATTTTTTTCTACTTAGGTGCAGACAAGCACCAAATTGTCGCAAATGAATTTTTTGATTGTCGACAAAAAGAAAAGCGGCTGTCGATCATCTGCGGCGCCCTTGCCGACGGCCTGCCCTCTGCCGCGCCCGCGAAAGCCGGGCAGACGCGAACCGCAGGCGGGCTTGGCACATTAAATGCTATTGAAGCTCCGGGATCTGACATTGAAACGAACAAGGAAGGAAGTCCATCGTGCATTCCAGCAAGCTCTTCAAACTCGGCACCACCGTTCTCGGCCTGGTACTGGCGGCCAGCTCCTCGCTGGCGCTGGCGCAGGAAACCAAGGTCAAGTTCCAGCTGGACTGGCGCTTCGAAGGACCGGCCGCCCTGTTCCTGGTGGCCAAGTCCAAGGGCTACTTCGCGCAGGAAAAACTGGATGTCACCATCGACGCCGGCAACGGCTCCGGCAATGCGGTCAACCGCGTGGCCTCCGGCACCTATGACATGGGCTTTGCCGACATGGCCGCCCTCATGGAATTCACCGCCAACAATCCCGATGCCCCGGGCAAGCCGGTGGCCGTGATGATGGTCTACAACGACACGCCGGCCGCAGTGTTCTCGCTCAAGAAATCCGGCATCAAGAAACCGGCGGACCTGGCCGGCAAGAAGCTGGGCGCACCGGTGTTCGACGCCGGCCGCCGCGCTTATCCCATCTTCGCCAAGGCCAATGGCCTCGATGCCACCAAGGCGCAATGGACCAGCATGGACCCGCCGCTGCGCGAAACCATGCTGGCGCGCGGCGATGTGGATGCCATCACCGGCTTCTATTTCACCTCGCTCCTGAACCTGAATGCGCGCGGCATCAAGGATGAAGACATCAACGTCATGATGTATCCGGACTACGGCGTGCGCCTGTACGGCAATACCATCATCGCCTCCGAGACCATGGTCAAGCAGAAGCCGGAAGCCATCAAGGGCTTCCTGCGCGCCTTCGCCAAGGCCAGCCGCGACGTGATGGCCAACCCGGAAGCCGCCATCAAGGTCCTGAAGGAACGCGATGGCCTCATCGATGAAAAGCTGGAACTGCGCCGCCTGAAACTGGCCATCGCCAGCGCCATCGCCACACCCCACGCCAAGTCGGAAGGCTATGGCCAGGTCTTCGGTCCGCGCCTCACGCTCATGGCCTCGCAAGTCTCGGACGCCTATGGCACCAAGACCCGCGTCAACGCCGACAAGATCTGGAATGGCAGCTTCCTGCCGGGCAAGGCCGAGCTGGACGTGTTCCCCAAGTAAATCATTTATATCGTTTACTAAATTACTCCTTGACTGAAGCATTCATGAGCGAACCCTTCGTCGATTTCCGCCACGTCTACCTGGCCTATGATGGCGCCGCCGAATTTGCGGTGGAAGACATCGACCTGCAGACCCGTGCAGGCGAGTTCATCGCCATCGTCGGGCCGTCCGGCTGCGGCAAGTCCACCTTCATGAAGCTGGCCACGGGCTTGAAACAGCCCAATCGCGGCAGCGTCGTCATCAACGGCCAGACGGTCACGGGCCCGCTCAAGTTCGTGGGCATGGCCTTCCAGGCCCCGACCCTGTTGCCCTGGCGCACCACGCTGGAAAACGTGCTGCTGCCGCTGGAGATCGTCGAACCCTACCGGCGCGACTTCAAGCAGAAGAAGGCCGAGTACACCGAACGTGCGCTCAAGCTGCTCAAGACTGTGGGGCTGGATGGCTATGCCGACAAATTCCCGTGGCAACTCTCGGGTGGCATGCAGCAACGCGCCTCGATCTGCCGCGCGCTGATCCACGAACCCAAGATGCTGTTGCTGGACGAACCCTTCGGCGCACTCGATGCCTTCACCCGCGAAGAACTGTGGTGCGTGCTGCGCGACCTGTGGGCCGAGCGCCGCTTCAACGTCATCCTGGTCACGCACGACCTGCGCGAGGCGGCCTTCCTGGCCGACACCATTTACGTGATGAGCAAGCGCCCGGGCCGTATCGTGGTGCGGCGGGAAAACCCGCTGCCGCGTCCCTGCCCGCTGGAAACCACTTATACCGACGGCTTCAACGCGCTGGTGCATGAACTGCGCGAGCACATCGGCCACGTGCGCAATACCTGACCACGACCAGGCCCGGCCAAGGAAACTCATGAAAACTCCGTTCAACGGCAAACTCAACCGCGCCGCCACCACGCTGGCGCCCTGGATCCTGCTGCTCGCCATCCTGGGCGTGTGGCAATTCATCTGCAGCGTGTGGCAGGTCTCCGACTTCATTTTCCCCAGCCCCGCTTCCATCCTGCAGGCCATGGTGGATTACGCCGGCCCGATCACCGAACATGCCCTCTCGACCTTTTGGGTCACCATGGTGGGCTTCGCCATCGCCGTGGCGGTCGGTGTGACGCTGGGCTTCGTGATCGGATCTTCACCCATGCTCTATGCCGCCGCCTACCCGCTCATGACGGCCTTCAATGCCTTGCCCAAGGCGGCCTTCGTGCCGGTGCTGGTGGTCTGGTTCGGCATCGGCGCAGGGCCGGCCATCCTGACGGCTTTCCTGATCTCCTTCTTCCCCATCATGGTCAACATCGCCACCGGCCTGGCCACGCTGGAACCGGAGCTGGAAGACGTCCTGCGCGTGCTGGGCGCGCGCCGCATGGACATCCTGCTCAAGGTCGGCCTGCCGCGTTCGATGCCGTATTTCTTTGCCTCCCTGAAGGTGGCCATCACGCTGGCTTTCGTGGGCTCGACCGTGTCGGAAATGAATGCCTCCAACCAGGGCATCGGCTACCTGCTGGTCTCGGCCGGATCGTCGATGAAGATGCCGCTGGCCTTTGCCGGGCTGGTGGTGATCGGGGCCATGGCCATGGCCATGTACGAGCTGTTTGCCATCATCGAGAAACGCACCACCGGCTGGGCGCATCGGGGAAAATGAGGTAAATCGGGCCGTAACGCCGCAACAGGGGCGCAAAACCCGGCAAAAGCGGTATGCGGCGCGGCGCAATTTGTCTATGATGTCGCGCGTGCGAGCCGCAGGGGCGCTCGCGGCGGCCGCAGGCACGCGGACCGCGTTGCATTTCGACATGACCACATTCATCACCACAGGGAAATCACGTGAGCGCAGTTCCACTCCGTCTTGAAATCAGCCATGTGCGCAAGGCCTACCCGGGCGTGCTGGCCAATGACGATGTCAGCCTGGCGGTGGCGCCCGGCGAGATCCACGCCGTGCTCGGGGAGAACGGCGCGGGCAAGTCCACGCTGATGAAAATCATTTTCGGCGCCGTCAAGCCGGATGCCGGCGAACTGCGCTGGAACGGTGAGACCGTGCAGATCGCCAATCCACAGGTGGCGCGCAAGCTGGGCATTGCGATGGTGTTCCAGCATTTCTCACTGTTCGATACGCTGACCGTGACCGAGAACATCGCCCTGGGCCTGGATGCCAAGACCGACCTCAAGGAACTGGCCGAACGCATCACCCGCACCGGCGAAAAATACGGCCTGGAGCTGGAACCGCAGCGCCATGTGCATACCTTGTCGGTCGGTGAACGCCAGCGCGTGGAAATCGTGCGCGCGCTGCTGACCGAACCGCAACTGCTGATCCTGGACGAGCCGACCTCGGTGCTCACGCCCCAGGCCGTGGAAAAACTCTTCGTCACCCTGCGCCGCCTGGCCGACGAGGGTTGCAGCATCCTCTACATCAGCCACAAGCTCGACGAAATCCGCGCGCTGTGCCACAGCGCTACCGTCATGCGCGGTGGCCGCGTGACCGGCAATTGCGATCCGCGCAATGAGAGCAGCGCCAGCCTTTCACGCATGATGATCGGCGACGAACTGGTGCGCCTGCAGCGCGAACGCAATCCCGATTCGCTGCGCAATGAACGCAAGCTGCACGTCAATCGTCTCTCGCTGCCCAAGGCGCATCTGTTTGCCACCGAACTGAAGGACATCGAATGCGAAGTGCGCGCCGGTGAAATCGTCGGCATCGCCGGGGTCTCGGGCAACGGCCAACAGGAGCTGCTGGCGGCGCTCTCGGGCGAAGACCAGCGCGCTGCGCCCAACATGATCATGCTGGCCGGCAAGGCCGTGGGCGACCTCTCGCCCAATCCGCGCCGCGCGGCCGGCCTGGGCCTGGTGCCGGAAGAACGCCTGGGACGCGGTGCCGTGCCTACGCTGTCGCTCACGGCCAACATGCTGCTGTCGCATCAGAAAGCGCCCTACGTGAAGCGCGGCATGATCGACTTCGGTTTTACGCGCCGTGCTGCGGCCTCCATCATTGAACGCTTCAAGGTCAAGGCAGCAGGACCGGATGCGCCGGCCAAGAGCCTCTCGGGCGGCAACCTGCAGAAATTCATCGTCGGCCGCGAAATGGAACGCAAACCCGCCGTCTTCGTGGTGGCCCAGCCGACCTGGGGGGTGGACGTCGGTGCCGCCGCCCAGATCCACGGCGAAATCTTGAAACTGAAACAGGAAGGTTGTGCAGTGCTGGTGATCTCGGAAGAACTTGACGAATTATTCGCATTATGTGATCGCCTGCATGTCATCGCCAAGGGGCGCCTGTCGCCCTCCATCCCCATCGAACAGGCCACGCGCGAACAGGTGGGCGTGTGGATGAGCGGCCTGTGGGACGAACCGGCCGCCGCTGCTGCGGAGGTGAACCATGGCTGAACGCATGAGCTTCCCGCTGCGTCTGGAACTGCGCGGTGCGCCATCCAAAACCATGACCTATCTGTCGCCGGTGATCGCCATCGTCGCCACCTTGTTCCTCGGTGCGCTGCTGTTCCTGGCACTGGGCAAGGATCCGCTGGCCGGACTGAAGGTGTTCCTGATCGATCCCTTCAATGGCAAGCGCGCCATCAGCGAGCTGCTGCTCAAGTCCGTACCGCTGATCCTGTGCGCGCTGGGGCTGGCGGTGTGCTTCCGCGCCAGCATCTGGAACATCGGTGCCGAAGGCCAGTTCACGGTCGGTGCGCTCTGCTCGGGGGCCATGCTGGTGTGGCTGGATGTGCCGGGGCACGGCATTTCCGGCGGCATGGGGCTGGTGCTCATGATCGTGGCCGGGGTCATCGGCGGGGCCTTGTGGGCGGCCATCACGGCTTACCTGCGCGACCAGTTCAATGCCAATGAAATCCTGGTCTCGCTGATGCTGACCTATGTGGCGCAGCTGCTGCTGATGTGGGCCGTCAATGGTCCGCTGAAGGATCCCAATGGCATGAACTTCCCGCAATCGAAGGTGTTCTCCGGCGAATTCATGCTGCCCATGCTGATGTCGGGCACGCGCCTGCATATCGGCTTTGCGGTGGCCATCGTGGCGGCCATCCTGATGGCGATCTTCATGATGCGCAGCCTGCGCGGCTTCTCGCTCATGGTTGGTGGCGTGGCGCCGCATGCGGCGCGCTATGCGGGCTTCTCGGCACGCTCGGCCTTGTGGGTGTCGCTGCTGATCTCGGGGGCCTTTGCGGGACTGGCAGGGGCCTTCGAGATCGCCGGTCCGATCGGTCAGCTGTTGCCGTCGGTGTCGCCGGGCTATGGTTTCGCCGCCATCATCGTGGCCTTCATCGGCCGCCTGCATCCGGTGGGCGCGATCCTGGGCGGACTGATCATGTCGCTGCTGTACCTGGGCGGCGAGCTGGCGCAGTCGCGCCTGGGCCTGCCCTCGGCCATCACGGGCGTGTTCCAGGGCATGCTGCTGTTCCTGCTGCTGGCCTGCGATACGCTCATCGATTACCGCCTGGCGTGGAAAAAGAAAGTCTAAGGAATCAGGACAGGACATGGAACAACTCGCCCCTCTCATCGCAGCCTCCATCAATGCCGGCACGCCCCTGCTGCTGGCAGCCATCGGGCTGTTGATCAATGAACGCTCCGGCGTGCTCAACCTGGGCGCCGAAGGCATGATGCTGGTGGCGGCCATCGCCGGCTTTGCGGTCGGCTATGCCACCAAGAGCCCGCTGCTCGGCTTTGTTGCCGGCGCCGTCTGCGGCATGCTCATGGCCACGCTCTTCGCCTGGCTGGCGCTGCGCCTGGCCACCAACCAGGTCGCCACCGGCCTGGCGCTGTCGATCTTCGGCGCGGGCCTGTCGGCCTTTGTCGGCCAGCGCTTCGTCGGACTGGCGTTGCCGGCGCAACCGAATTCGATCCCGCTGCTGGGCGATATCCCCTTCCTGGGCAAGGCGCTGTTCCACCAGCACTGGATGAGCTATGTGGCTTTCGCGCTGTGCCTGGCCAGCATCTGGTTCTTGTATCGCACGCGGGCCGGGCTGGTCTTGCGTGCCGTGGGCGAGTCGCCGGAATCGGCGCATGCGCTGGGCTATTCGGTGCGTGGCATCCGCTACCTGGCGCTGCTGTTCGGCGGCGCCTGCTGCGGCCTGGCGGGGGCCTACATGTCGCTGGTCTATACCCCGATGTGGGTCGAAGGCCTGGTGGCCGGACGCGGCTGGATCGCACTGGCCCTGACCGCGTTCGCCACCTGGCGTCCGGCACGGGTCTTGCTGGGTTCGCTGCTGTTCGGCGGCGTCACCATCGCCCAGTTCTACCTGCAGGGCATGGGCGTGACGGTGCCCTCGCAGATCCTGTCGATGGCCCCGTACCTGGCCACCATCGTGGTGCTGGCGCTGATCTCGCGCAACCCCGACTGGATCCGCCTGAACATGCCGGCCTCGCTGGGCAAGCCGTTCCGCCCGGGCGCCTCCTGAACTATTTATATCGTTTATATCGTTTAAATCATTTAGCTCATTTATTCCGTTTTTGTAGCAGCACTTGCATTTATCCACTGACCTTGAGGGAGAACACAATGAAGATTTCGCGCAGGGCATCCTTGACGATGCTCGCCACCCTGGCGGCAGCAACCCTGATCGGTTGCGGCAAGAAGGAAGAACCCGCTGCCGCCGCGCCCGCTGCTGCGCCGGCTGCTGCTGCACCGGCGGCTGATCCGCTGAAGGTCGCCTTCGTCTACATCGGCCCGGTGGGCGACGCCGGCTGGACCTTCGCGCATGACAAGGGCCGCAAGGCTGTCGAAGAAAAATTCGGCGACAAGGTCAAGACCACCTTCGTGGAAAACATTCCTGAATCCGCAGCGGATGCCGAGCGCGTCTTCCGCCAGCTGGCTACCGACGGCAACAAGCTGATCTTCGGCACCACCTTCGGCTACATGGAAGCCATGCTCAAGGTCGCCAAGGAATTCCCGGAGGTGAAGTTCGAACACGCCACCGGCTTCAAGACTGCCGACAACCTGGCGCAATACGACGTGCGCACCTATGAAGGCGCTTACCTGGCTGGCGTGGTCGCGGGCAAGATGAGCAAGTCCGGCAAGCTGGGCGTGGTGGCCTCGGTGCCAATTCCCGAAGTGATCCGCAACATCGACTCCTTCACCCTGGGTGCGCGCTCGGTCAATCCGAAGGCCACCACCGCCGTGGTGTGGGTCAACAAGTGGTTCGATCCGGGCAAGGAACGTGAAGCCGCCACCACCCTGATCGGCCAGGGCGTGGACGTGCTGATGCAAAACACCGACTCCGCAGCCGTGGTGCAGACCGCGCAGGAAAAGGGCGTGTATGCCTTCGGCTGGGACAGCGACATGACCAGCTTCGGCCCCAAGGCCCACCTGGCTGCCTCGATGATCAACTGGGGCGTGTATTACACCGCACGCGTGCAAGCCGTGCTGGATGGCTCCTGGAAGAGCAGCACCAGCTGGATCGGCCTGAAGGAAACCGGCATCGACCTGGCCGCCTTCAATCCTGAACTGCCGGCCGACGTGAAGACGCTGGTGGAAGAGCGCAAGAAGGGCATCGTCGACGGCACGGCCCCGATCTGGAAGGGTCCGATCAAGGACAACGCCGGCAAGGAAGTGCTGGGCAAGGACGCCGTGGCTGATGACGGCTTCCTGCACGGCATCAAGTTCTACGTCGAGGGCGTGGACGGCAAGGTACCGGGCTGATTTTTCGGCTTGCCCCCCCCGGCGCTGCTGTCAGGCGGCCGGGGCGGACTTGATGAAGACCGCTGGCATCGCGAGGTGCTGGCGGTTTTTTTTGGCAAAGTGCGCTTTCGCCGGGTCACTTTTCTCTCAGAAATCTTCACGGCTGCAACTTTTGCCGAATCTCCGAACAGTCTTGGCCGCCTTACTATCGGCTCGCCGAAAACCCCCGCTCCACCGCTTTCGCAGCCGCATCCAGCCTGTATAATGCACAGCCAAACCGGGTGGAAAGCCTGCATTTTCCTTCACTTTCCGCCGCATTGAACTACAGGATTTATGCAAAAAGCGCGCAAACCGATCGAAATCAAAATTTCCACTGTAGTTGCCATTTCGGCAATCCTGCATGAAACCGATCCGACTTCGCTGGAAAAAGCCCTGAAGGAAATGACTGGCGGCGTCGCCGATTTCTTCGAAGACGAATTCGCGGTGCTGGACATCGGCACCCTGGATGCAGCCGCCGCTGCGGCCATCGACTGGAGCGCCGTGGTGGCCCTGTTCAAGCGCTTCCGCTTGAATACGGTGGCCGTGCGCAATGCGCCCGAAGAGTTGCACAGCGGCATCGTTGCCCAGGGCCTGGCCATCGACAACTCGGCCGTGGCCGGCGCCGGCACCGCCAATGCACGTGCGCAAGAGGCGGCCGCCCAGGAAGCCGAGCCGGCCCCGGCACCGGCAGCCGCCCCCGCAGCTGCGGCCGCGCCCGCGCCCCAGCCCGCCCCGGCTCCGGTGGCCAACACCGTGGTCATCGACACCCCGGTGCGCGCCGGCCAGCGCATCTATGCGCGCGGCGCCGACCTGGTGGTGCTGGCCGTAGTCAACAACGGCGCCGAGCTCATTGCCGATGGCTGCATCCACGTCTACGCACCGCTGCGCGGCCGTGCCCTGGCCGGTGCCTCGGGCAATACGAGCGCGCGCATCTTCGCCGCTTCACTGGAAGCGGAACTGGTTTCCATTGCGGGGGTCTATCGGACCTTCGAGAACGGTCATGCGCCCGAGCTCGCCGGCAAGCAGGTGCAAGTGCGCCTGCAGGGCGAACGCATCGACGTGCTGCCGATGGCGGCATCGTAAGGCTGCGGCGTAAATCATTTAAACGAATCCAGCCGGAACCGCCGGCGTACTGTTCTTCTTAAGGAGTTTTTCGTGGCAAAAATCATCGTTGTGACTTCGGGTAAGGGCGGCGTCGGCAAAACGACGTCCAGCGCCAGTTTCGCATCGGGCCTGGCCATGCGCGGCCACAAGACGGCCGTGATCGACTTCGACGTCGGTCTGCGCAACCTGGACCTGATCATGGGCTGCGAACGCCGCGTGGTCTACGACCTGATCAACGTGATCAACAAGGAAGCCACCCTGAACCAGGCCCTGATCAAGGACAAGCACTGCGACAACCTGTTCATCCTGCCGGCCTCGCAAACCCGCGACAAGGACGCCCTCTCCGAAGAAGGCGTGGAGCGGGTCTTGAACGACCTCTCCAAGATGGACTTCGAGTACATCATCTGCGACTCCCCGGCCGGCATCGAGCACGGCGCGGTGATGGCGCTGACCTTCGCCGACGAAGCCATCGTGGTCTCCAACCCGGAAGTGTCGTCGGTGCGTGACTCGGACCGCATCCTCGGCATCATCCAGGCCAAGTCGCGCCGTGCCTCCTCGGGCGGCGAGCCGGTCAAGGAACACCTGCTCATCACCCGCTACTCGCCCAAGCGCGTGGAAGACGGCGAGATGCTGTCCTATACCGATGTGCAGGAAATCCTGCGCATTCCCCTGATCGGCATCATCCCCGAATCGGAAACCGTGCTGCAGGCCTCCAACCAGGGCTCCCCCGCCATCCACATGAGGGACAGCGACGTGGCCCAGGCCTACCAGGACGTGGTATCGCGCTTCCTCGGCGAGACCGTCGAGCTGCGTTTCACTACCTACGAAAAGCCGGGCTTCCTGCAGCGCATCTTCGGAGGTAAGTGACATGTCCCTGCTTTCTTTCCTGTTCCCCAGCAAGCCCAAAAGTGCGGTGGCGGCGAAGGAGCGGCTGCAGATCATCATCGCCCGCGAGCGTTCCAACGGCCGCCAGGGCCCGGACTTCCTGCCGGCCCTGCACAAGGAACTCATCGAGGTCATTTCCAAGTACACCAAGGTCAATGCCGACGACATCAAGATCTCGCTGGACCGCCAGGGCAACCTGGAAGTGCTGGATGTGAACGTGGTGCTGCCTGACAGCGACGTACCGGCGGCCTGAGCGCGCAGGCCACACCCGGCATGAAGAAAAAGGGCAGCCGAGGCTGCCCTTTTTGCCAATACGGTCCACCAGCCCGGGGAGCCGCGCGTTGACTGCCTTTTACTGCTGCCCTGAACTGATGCAATGAAAATCGGGATCCTTTCCAAAGACGCCGATACCGTGACCCTGGTCACGCAACTGGCTGATCGCCATGAATGCCAGGTCTACAGCGGTGTGGAGGGCTTTGCTGCGGCCTGTGCCGACCGCGCCAACCTGGTCGTGCTGGATCTGGACGACCTGCAGCGGCATCAGCATGCGGTCACCATGCTGGTCCAGCAGCACCGTCCGCCGGCGGCCTCCAAGGCGCGGCCGGTGGTCCTGCTGCTGTGCACCCCCACCCACCAGCACTGGCTGCGCAACCTGCGCATGGCCGGCGCCGATGACTTCCTGGTCAAGCCGGTGGACCGCCAGGAACTGGCCCTGCGGCTGGACCTGCTGCTGCTGGCCGCACAGCCCTATGAAGCCCCGCCCAGCGTGGTGGAAGCCGGCGGCTTCATGGTCGACCTGGCGCGCCTGCGCATCACCCATCCCGAGCGGCCGGGCCTCGATGCCACGCTCACCCGCAAGGAAGTCGAACTGGCGCTGCTGTTCATGCAGCACCTGGGACGCCCGCTGTCGCGCGCCTTCCTGCAGGAACGCATCTGGGGGGCCGAACCGGACACGCCGACCCGCACCATCGATACCCACGTCTCGCGCATCCGCACCAAGCTCAAGCTGCATCCGGGCAATGGCTACCAGCTGGCCACCGTCTACGGCTATGGCTACCAGCTGGAACGGCTGGAATAGCGCCGGGCAGTGTTGCAGCGGCGCCCCGGCCATCTGCGCCAAGCCTGATCCATGTCAGGGACATATACCGATTATCAGGGGGCGTCCCAACCCGACAGTGGGCAAAGAGTATAATTATTCCCAAAACCGGGGCCGAATCTGTCTGATTTTGTATGAATTGCATTGTTTCGTACGCTTTTCATTCAGGTTCACAGCCATAGAAGTGCAATTTCCCAGCTCATCGGCACTGCTGCCTTAAAGTCGATTCTTCCATGCATTTGCTCGCCGTCGGACTCAACCACACTACCGCGCCGGTCTCGCTGCGCGAGAAAGTGGCTTTCCCTGCTGACCAGATCGGTCAGGCAGTGGCGTCCGCGCGTACGTGGTTTGGCGGCAATGACAAGATCGTGGCCTCAGGCGAAGCCGCCATCCTCTCCACCTGCAACCGCACCGAGCTGTATGCCGCTGCGGCCGCCGGGCAAGACGGGGTGGAGTTCGCCATCGACCGTACCGCGCAGTTCCTGGCCGAGTATCACCACATTCCCTACGCCGACCTGCGTCCCTACCTGTATTCGCTGCCGCAGGACAATGCCGTGCGCCATGCCTTCCGCGTGGCCTCCGGGCTGGACTCGATGGTCCTGGGCGAACCGCAGATCCTGGGCCAGATGAAGGATGCGGTCCGCCAGGCTGATGCGGCCGGCGGCCTGGGCACCTATCTGCACCAGCTGTTCCAGCGCACCTTTGCGGTGGCCAAGGAAGTGCGCAGCACCACCGAAATCGGCGCGCACAGCGTCTCGATGGCCGCCGCCGCCGTGCGCCTGTCGCAGCGCATCTTCGATTCGATCTCCGGCCAGAATGTGCTCTTCATCGGCGCCGGCGAGATGATCGAACTGTGCGCCACGCACTTCGCGGCCCAGAATCCCAAGACCCTGACGGTGGCCAACCGCACCATGGAGCGCGGTGAAGCCCTGGCCCATCGCTTCAGCGGCCGTGCCATCCGCCTGGCCGACCTGCCGGCGCAACTGGCCAGCTTCGACATCGTGGTCTCCTGTACCGCCTCGCAGCTGCCCATCATCGGCCTGGGGCTGGTGGAACGGGCCGTCAAGGCACGCCGCCACAAGCCCATCTTCATGGTCGACCTGGCCGTACCGCGTGATATCGAGGCTGAAGTCGGGCGGCTGGATGACGTTTTCCTCTACACCGTGGACGACCTGGCCTCGGTGGTGCAAAGCGGCGTCGAAAACCGCCAGGCGGCGGTCGCCCAGGCCGAAGCCATCATCGAAACCCGGGTGCAATCCTTCATGCACTGGATCGACAGCCGCGCCATGGTGCCGCTGATCCAGGACCTGCATGAAACCGGCGAGGCCCTGCGCCTGGCCGAACTGGAACGCGCACGCCGCATGCTGGCCAAGGGCGAGGATGTGGAAGCGGTGCTGGACGCCCTCTCCAAGGGCCTGACCGCCAAGTTCCTGCACGGCCCGCAACAGGCCCTGCATCACGCCCAGGGCGAACAGCGCAGCCAGCTGGCTTCGCTGCTGCCGCAACTGTTCCGCGCCAAGCGTTAGCGCCTCCCGCCCCGCTGGCCGCTGCCTGCGGCTGGCATCCTCGCGCCGTCGCCGACGGCTGCCGCCGCCCCCTCATTGCTGACCGATACTGACTTCCCGACCTCATGAAACCCTCAATGCTCGCCAAACTCGACCAGCTCGCCGAACGGCTGGAAGAGCTCAACAGCCTGCTGGCCCAGGAAGATGCCACCGCCAGCATGGACAACTTCCGCAAGATGACCCGCGAACACGCCGAACTGGGTCCGCTGGTGGCGCTGTACCACGACTATGTGCAGGCCAGTGAAGATATCCGCACCGCCGGCGAGCTGCTGTCGGACCCCGATATGAAGGCTTTCGCCCAGGAAGAAATCGAGGGCGCCAAGGCCCGCATGGAGGCGCTGGAGCTGGATCTGCAGAAGATGCTGCTGCCCAAGGACCCCAATGATGAACGAAACATCTTCCTGGAAATCCGCGCCGGCACCGGAGGTGACGAATCGGCCCTGTTCGCCGGCGACCTGCTGCGCATGTACACCCGTTATGCCGAACGCCAGCGCTGGCAGGTGGAGATCGTTTCGGCCTCGGAATCGGAACTGGGCGGCTACAAGGAAGTGATTGCCCGCATCGCCGGCTTCGGGGCCTATTCGCGCCTGAAGTTCGAATCCGGCGGCCACCGCGTGCAGCGCGTGCCGGCCACCGAGACGCAGGGCCGCATCCACACCTCCGCCTGCACGGTGGCCGTGATGCCCGAAGCCGATGAGGTCGAGGATGTGGACATCAACCCGGCCGACCTGCGCATTGATACCTACCGCGCCTCCGGGGCCGGTGGCCAGCACATCAACAAGACCGATTCGGCCGTGCGCATCACCCATTTGCCGACCGGCATCGTGGTGGAATGCCAGGACGACCGCAGCCAGCACAAGAACAAGGCGCAGGCCATGAAAGTACTGGCCGCCCGGATCAAGGACGTGCAATTGCGCGAGCAGCAATCCAAGGAAGCCGCCACCCGCAAGTCGCTCATCGGCTCGGGCGACCGCAGCGAGCGCATCCGCACCTACAACTTCCCGCAGGGGCGCATGACCGACCACCGCATCAACCTGACGCTCTACAAGCTCGATTTCATCATGGATGGCGACCTGGACGAACTGACCAGCGCCCTCATCACCGAGCACCAGGCCGAACTGCTGGCCCAGCTGGGCGACGACTGAGGCCGCCGCAACCTGGCCGGAGCATGGGTTCCGCGTGCCTTTGCCTGCGTGGTCAGCATGCACGCAAGCCCGGACTTCTCTACAATCGCGTCATGGCAAAAAAGCCGCCCGGTCATTCGGGCGCTCCTGCCCATCGAACTGCCCCGACGCTGTCCCCCATTAATGAATCACTGAACCCTCAACCATGAAATCATCCAAAGCGGTTTTCCTGCTGGTGGCGCTGGTCTGCGCTGCCCTGCTGGGCGTTGCCATGTACCTGCAGATCGTCGAAGAAATGCAGCCCTGCCCGCTGTGCGTCATCCAGCGCTACATGTTCGTGCTGGTCGGCGCCTTCGCCCTGATCGGCGCAATGATGCCCGAAGCGGCCCGCCGCGGCAGTGCCGGCCTGGGCCTCCTGGCTGCGCTCGGTGGCGCGGGTACCGCCATCTGGCATCTGTACGTGAAGGCGCATCCGGGCGTCTCCTGCACCACCGATCCGCTGGAAACGGCGCTCAACCAGCTGCCCACGGCCAAGCTGTGGCCGCAGGTGTTTACTGCCGACGGCTTTTGCTCGGCTCCCTGGCCGCCGGTGTTCGGCCTGCAGATCCCGACCTGGTCGCTGATCTGGTTCGGCGTGCTGGCCCTGGTGCTGGCCGTGCAACTGTTCAAGCGCGCACCGCGCACCACCATCTGGAAGTGATGGAGCCGCTCTCCAGCTATGCCGGCTGCACGCTGGCCACCGTATTGAAGACGGCGCCGCTGGACCCGCTGGAGAACCGCATCCTGCTGTGCCACGCGCTGCGCATGACGCGCGTACAACTGATCACGCAATCCGAACGGCGGCTCGATGCCGCCGAATCGGAGGCGCTTACAGCCCTCTATGCCCGTCGCCTGCGCGGCGAGCCGATTGCCTACATCATCGGCCGGCGCGAATTCTATGGACTGGATTTGCGCGTCACGCCCGATGTATTGATCCCCCGGCCCGATACCGAGCTGCTGGTGGAACTGGCCATGGAAAGATTGCCGCAAGACGCGGCACTGCTGGACATGGGGACCGGTTCGGGGGCGATTGCCATCGCCATCGCCCATACGCGGCCCGATGCGGTGGTGACGGCACTGGACGCCAGCGCAGCCGCCCTGGCCATCGCACGCGAAAACGCCACAGTCAACCAGGTCCGCGTGACGCTGCTGGAAAGCGACTGGTACGCCGCCCTGCCCCAGGATCAGCGCTTTGCGGTGATCGCCTCCAACCCGCCTTATATCGTCGCAGGGGATGTGCATCTCTCCCAAGGCGACCTGCGTTTCGAACCGGTCGATGCGCTCACCGATCACGGTGATGGCCTGACCGACCTGCGCAGCATCATCGACGGCGCACCCGCCCATCTGCTGCCGGGTGGCTGGCTGCTGATGGAACATGGCTATGACCAGGCTGCTGCGGTGCGCGGGCTGCTCTCCGGCACCGGCTTCAAGGAAGTCCAGAGCTGGCGCGACCTGGCCGGTATCGAACGGGTCAGCGGCGGCCGCCTGGCCTGATCCGCTGACCGCTCCTGATTTTCTTCCTGCGTTCTCAGGCCGCCCGCTTGCCGCCTCCTTGCGGCGAGTGCGGCTGACCGGTTGAGACGCCCTGCTCCAGTTGCGCCAGCAAGGCGGCCTGCTTTTGCATGGCCGCTTTCAGATGGCGCTCCTTCACGTGGCCATAGCCGCGAATCTCTTCCGGAATGCGCGCCACGGCGACGACCTGTTCCAGGTTCTCGGGCGTGAGCTTTGCCAGCAGGCGTGACAGGGTGGCACGGTACTCGCTGATGAGCGCCCGCTCCTGTTTGCGTTCCTCGGTGTAGCCGAAAGGATCGAAGGCCGTACCCCGCAGGAAGCGCAGCCTGGCCAGCACGCCGAAGGCCGGCATCATCCAGCTGCCGAAGGCCTGCTTGCGCAGGTGTCCCTTGTCGTCGCGCTTGGCCAGCAGCGGCGGTGCGAGGTGGAAGCGCAGCTTGTAATCCCCCTCGAACATGCCGGCGATCTTGGCGCGGAAGGCCGGCTCGGTGTAGAGGCGCGCGACTTCGTACTCATCCTTGTAGGCCATGAGCTTGAAGAGATAGGTGGCCACCGCACGGCTCAGTTTGAGGCCGCGTCCCGCCTCACCCAGCGTGCTCTCACGCGCCCGCACTTCTTCCACGGCATCGCGATAGCTGCGCGCATAGGCGGCGTTCTGGTAATCGGTGAGGAAGGCCACGCGGCGCTCCACCAGTTCATCCAGGGTCGGCGTGCGCTTGAATTCGATCACCTGGGCCGTCATGCCGTTGCGGCCTGCGGCAGCCAGCACGAAGTCCACATCATGTGCGGCCATGCGGCCCCAGGCGAAGGCCTGCTTGTTGAACTCCACCTGCAGCGCGTTGAGTTCGATGGCGCGCAACAGGGCCGCTTCCGACAACGGCACCCATCCCTTTTGCCAGGCATAGCCGAGCATGAACATGTTGGTCGCGATCGCGTCGCCCATGAGCGCGGTGGCGATGCGGCCGGCATCGATCAGTGAAAGATTGTCCCGGCCGCAGGCCTTGGCAATCTCGCCTTCGCTGGAGGCAGTGGGGAATTGCCAGTCCGGATTGCGGACGAACGCGGCAGTAGGCATCTGCGTCGAATTGACCGCTGCATGGGTTCGCCCCTCGCCCATGCGAGAGAGAGCATCGCGGCCCGCAGTGACGATGACGTCGCAGCCGATGACCAGGTCAGCCATGCCGGTGCCCACGCGGGTGGACTGGATGTGCGCCGGGTCCTCGGCCACGCGTACGTGCGACATCACCGGTCCGCCCTTCTGGGCCAGTCCGCTCATGTCCAGCACCGAGCAGGCGCGGCCTTCAACGTGCGCCGCCATGGCGATGATCTGGCCGATGGTAATCACGCCCGTGCCGCCTACGCCGGTGACCACGATGCCGTAGGGCTGGGCCAGCCCCGGCAGCACCGGCTCGGGCAGGGTCGGCAAGGCCGGACCCGATTGCGTCTTGGCGCGCACGGGCTTCTTCAGCTGGCCGCCTTCGACCGTCACGAAGCTGGGGCAGAAACCGTTCACGCAGGAATAATCCTTGTTGCAGGACGACTGGTTGATCTGGCGCTTGCGGCCGAACTCGGTTTCCAGCGGCTCCACCGACAGGCAATTGGACTGCACGCTGCAATCGCCGCAGCCTTCGCACACCGCCTCGTTGATGACGGCGCGCTTGGCCGGGTCGGGATAGGCATTGCGTTTCCGGCGACGACGTTTCTCCGACGCGCAGGTCTGGTCATAGATCATGGCCGACACGCCCGGCTGTTCACGCAGTTCGCGCTGCACGGCATCGAGTTCGCTGCGATGGCGGATGGTCACGCCCTCGGCCCATGGGGTGCCGACCGGATACTTGTCCGGCTCATCGGTGACCACGATGATGGGCCGCACGTTCTCAGCGGCCAGCTGGCGCGAGATCATGGCCGGATCGAGCGGGCCATCGAACTCCTGGCCACCGGTCATGGCCACCGCATCGTTGTACAGGATCTTGTACGTGATATTGACCTTCGCCGCGACCGAGGCGCGCACCGCCAGCAGGCCGGAATGGAAGTAGGTGCCGTCACCGAGGTTGGCGAAAACGTGTTTCTCCGTCGTGAACGGTGCCTGGCCGACCCAGGTCACGCCCTCGCCGCCCATGTGGGTGAAGAGGCTGGTCTCGCGGTCCATCCAGGTGACCATGTAGTGGCAGCCGATACCGGCCAGACCACGGCTGCCATCGGGCAGTTTGGTCGAGGTATTGTGCGGACAGCCGGAGCAGAAATGCGGCACGCGGTCCTTGTCGGGATCGGGCTTGCTGCTGATGTTGAGGGCCGCTTCCTTGGCTTCGAGATAGGCCACGCGGGTGCGCACGCGCTGCTCCACCGGATGGCCGGCGAAGTAGCGCGAGATGCGCGTGGCAATCGCGCGTGCGATCTGCGCCGGATTGAGTTCATAGGTGGCCGGCAGCAGCCAGTTGCCATGGCCTTCGCGCTGCGAACCGCTCCATTCTCCGGTGTCATCGAATTTGCCGACCACGCGGGGTCGAACATCGTCGCGCCAGTTGTAGAGTTCTTCCTTTAACTGGTATTCAAGAATCTGCCGCTTCTCTTCGACCACCAGGATCTCGTCCAGACCCTGCGCGAATTCACGCACGCCCTCGGCTTCCAGCGGCCAGGTCATGCCGACCTTGTAGAGACGGATGCCGATGTCGTTGGCGACCTGTTCATCGATGCCCAGGTCTTCCAGCGCCTGGCGCGTATCGAGATAGGACTTGCCGGCAGTGATGATGCCGATGCGCGCACGCGGGCTGTCCCAGATGATGCGGTTCAACTTGTTCGCGCGTGCGTAGGCCAGGGCGGCGTACCACTTGTAATTGATCATGCGCGCTTCCTGCCCCAGCACCGTGTCGGGCATGCGGATGTTGAGGCCATCGGGCGGCAGTTCGAAGTCCGGTAATTCTATCTTCACGCGCTCCGGATCAATCATCACCGACATGCCCGATTCGACCAGGTCGGTCACGCATTTCATCGCCACCCACAAGCCGGTGTAGCGGCTCATGGCCCAGCCATGCAGGCCGTAGTCGAGATACTCCTGCACCGACGACGGATAGAGCACCGGTATGCCGCAGGCCTTGAGGATGTGCTCGCTCTGGTGTGCGGCGGTAGAGGACTTGGCGGCATGGTCATCGCCCGCGATGACCAGCACGCCGCCGTGCTTGGAGGTGCCGGCCATGTTGGCGTGCTTGAAGACGTCGCCACAGCGGTCCACCCCCGGGCCTTTGCCATACCATAGCGAGAAAACGCCATCGTATTGCGCACCCTTGAAGAGATTGACCTGCTGCGTGCCCCACACACTGGTGGCGGCCAGGTCTTCATTCATTCCAGGATGGAATTTGACCTGTTTGGCTTCCAGGTATTTGCGTGCCTTCTCGGCGGTCTGGTCGACCGAGCCCAGGGGGGACCCGCGATAGCCGGTGATGAAGCCGGCGGTGTTCAGGCCTGCGCGTTCATCGTATTGCCGCTGCAGCATCGGCAGGCGGATCAGCGCCTGGATGCCGGTCATGAAGACGCGGCCGCGCTCCAGTGCAAATTTGTCGTCCAGGGATACATCGTCCAGCAGCAGGCGTTGCCCGGCGGGTAGGGGTGCGTTCATGTGGTCTCCGTGCCAAAAATCTTGTTTTTGCCTTGCACATGCTCCCGTCAGCGACGCCCTGCACAGGTGTCGCTGTGCGGCTACGCCGATCTGTCGGGAATCGGGAACACCTCAGTCTTGTGAACCGGGTGTCTTCAAGTTGTAGTGTCAAGTTAGCACAAGGGTGACCGGCCCGCTACGCGCGCCGCAGCAGGGTTTCCGGGCTTTTTTGCCTTGCAGGAAACTGTTTCCGCAGGTCCTGCGGCGTTAGTGGCCATGCAGAGAAGAAAATGCCGGAAAGCGAAAAACAACAACATTTCCGGCTGAAAAAAAAGGGCTGTGGATGCCCCAAGTGTTACAAGCAAGACGTGAATGTAACAGCCCGTAAAAGCCGTTGGACCAGCTCGGCCGCTGACGTTTAATAGACTCCACTTGAACAGCGATTGATTGGTATCCGTTACTGTGCAAGGTTCCTCCCCTCTAGTGTTGAAAGCACCACTAGCTCGCGGATCCGGCCTCCCCTGTCGGATCCGCTTTTTTTATGTGCGCTCAGTTCGTCCCGAAGGGACGTGGCTGGGGGGTACGCTCCGAGGAGGGCGGCAATATCGGGAGCACGATGCGGGGCTGGTCACCGGTGAGCGTCTTCAGGAAAGCCACTACCTTGGCATTGTCCTCGGCACTGAATTGCCGGCCAAGCTGGATGCGGGCCATGGTATCGACCGCTTCTGACAAGGAAGCCGCCGCGCCATCGTGGAAATAGGGATAGGTCAGTTCGACATTGCGCAAGGTCGGCACCTTGAAGGTGAAACGATCGGCATCCTTGCCCGTGACGCCCGCCCTGCCCTGCGCTGCATTGGTGGTGACATAGGGCTCGACCAGGCCCATCTTCTGGAATGAACTGCCACCGACGGCCGCGCCGTTGTGACAGGCCACGCAACCGGCCGACTTGAAGAGCTGGTAGCCCTCCCGCTCGCTGCGCGTGAGCGCCTTGCGGTCGCCCTTGAGCCATTTGTCGAAGCGCGAATTGGGCGTGACCAGGGTCTCTTCGAAGGCGGCAATGGCTTGCGTGATTTCATCGATGCCCAGCTTGTCGTTGCCGAAGACCTGCTTGAAAGCGGCCACATAAGCCGGTATCGATTGCAGAACATCCACCGCCAGGGCGTGCGAGAAGGCCATCTCCCCGGGATTGGCGATGGGCCCGCCGGCCTGCGCCTTCAGGTCGGCCGCGCGGCCGTCCCAGAATTGCGCAATGTTGAGCCTGGCGTTGAGCACCGTGGGTGCATTGATCGGTCCCTCATGCCAGTTGTGGCCGATGGAGGTCTTGAGGTTGTCGGTCCCTCCCATGGACAGGTTATGGCATGCGTTACAGGAAATGAACCCGGACCTGGACAAGCGCGGATCGAAGAACAGCTTTTTGCCCAGTGCGACCATGGCCGGGTTGCCGACCCGGGCGGGCTGGATGGGAGTGATAGGTTCCTTGCCTGTGGCAAGGACGGGCGCGGCCAGCGAGATGCCGGCAGCAAGCAAGACGGACAGGGTGAATCGGTGATGCATGGCGTGCTCCTTCCTCAAGGGTGGGGATGCCTGCATTGTCCTTGTGCACCTCGGCGGCCCTTTGACCTGTATCACCGGGAAGGTCTGCGGTCAGCAAGCTGACCGGATTTTTCGCATTACTTCAATCCCGCCCGCGTTCGAGGATAAAAGCCCGCCCGATCCGCCAATACAAAAAAGCCGTCCGTGACAACACGGACGGCCAGCCTGGTTTCTCATGTCGCCGGCCCGAAGCGGCCGGGCGGCATCAGCGGTTGGGAGGAAGATTGGACTCGCCCGCCAGCAGCGTATTGGCCGGCAAGGCCTCCTGCTGCTTGAGCCGCTCGTAGAGCGGCGTGAAGTCCGGCGCCGTATCGTTGAAGAGCTGTTCGAAATCCTTGATCACGAAATAGGTCTCCTGATAGGTATCGATCTTGTAGAGCGTGCGCATGATGCGCTCCACCTCAAACGGTACGCGACGCGGCTGGTCGCTGGAGAGGCAGTACTCGACCTCGCCGCCCGAGGAGAGGATGCCGGCACCATAGATGCGCAAACCCTCCTTGCTCTGGATCAGCCCGAACTCGATGGTGTACCAGTACAGGCGCGCCAGATAAGCCAGCCCGTCGAGCTTGAGCGCCTTCAGGCCACCCTTTCCGTATTCCTGCAGGTGGTTGGCAAAGATCGGATTGAACAGCAGCGGCACATGGCCGAAGAAGTCATGGAACAGATCAGGCTCGACGATGTAATCGAACTCGTGCTCTTCACGTAGCCACACCGTGACCGGGAAGCGGCGATTGGCCAGGTGCTCGAAGAAGGTGTGGTCCGGCACCAGGCCCGGCACGGCCACCAGCTGCCAGCCGGTGGCCTTGAAGAGCGCTTCGGTGGTACGGTCAAAGCGCGGGATGCCTTGCGAGACATCGAGCGCCTTGAGGCTGTCGATGAAGACATCACAGGCGCGGCCGGGAATCAACTTCGCCTGGCGCTCATAGAGACGACGCCACAGCGCGTGCTGGGCGGGCGTGTAGCCCTCCCAGTTCTGGGCCACGACGTAGTTGGCGTCGGCCTGGCTGTAGTCGCCGCGCAAGGCTCCGCTATCGGACTTGGTGGCGACTGTGGCGAAGAAATCATCGGTGTTGGGATTGGTGCTCATGGCATACCCGTTATCAAAGTGAGGCGCATATTATGCGCTCCCGGCACGGGATGGTCATGTGCGTTCGCGCAAGCAGCGCGTCAGGCAGCAGGCGGCGGCGTGCCGTCGTCCTTCTTTTTGGCACCGATGCCGGTCACGCGCGCGCCCCATTTCAGCAGTGCCTTGAAGTTGGCCTTGACGATATAGTCCAACATTGCAACTTGCTCTTCCAGCGCTTCCTGGAACACCGTGGCCGAGTTGGCAGGCTTGATCTTGAGGTAGGCATCGGCTTCGCCATAGTCGCGGTGGATTTCCATGCCGGCCTTCTTGGCGATGTGCATCATGACCTTGTTGGACGAAAGGCAGTGCATGTACAGCGTATCGACATCGGCATTGCGACAGTGCACGGAAGCGCGCATGAACAGGCGCGTGCCCACCCCGAGCCCGCGCGCGGCGGCCGTCACCGACACCCCGAACTCGGCCACCACCGGCTTGATGGTGGCACCGCTGATGCGCGTGCTCTCCTTGGGCGCGAAGGCCAGGTGGCCCACACCAAGCAATCGCAAGCGGCGGTCATAGACGCCGAAGACGGTATCGCGCTCGAAGTTGATGCCCTCCACGTAGCGCGTCACCATCTCATCGGAGAGCTTGGAACCGAAGCGCAGCAGGCGATCCTTTTCTTCCAGCGCGAGGAAGTGGCGCAGCAGGTGGCGGCGCGCCCGCGGCGAGAGCTCCTTGACGAAGACGTTGGGCTTGTCCTGCTTCTCCGGCTGTGCAGGCGGCAGGCCGGATTGCTTGCCACGCAAGCGCTGCTGGAGACGGGACAGGGGATGGCTCATCGTGACCTTCCCTCAGGACTGCGCCGGACGATGCTGCTCGACATAAGCCGCCACTTGCGCCGTGCGTGCCGCCAGGATGGCCTCGGGAATGCGTTGCGGCTGTGCCTGCTGCTGCGCGATGGCACCGGCATCGATGGCTTGTGCAGCCTGCAGTGCGCCTTCCAGATAAGCCGCCTGCGGGAAGGGCTGCAGCTCCAGTCCGGTGCGGCCGCGATGGTCGCATTCCGAGGCGCGCAACATGTCGACGAAGCGCTGCGGTTTGCGGAAGGCATCGCAACGCGCGAAGAACTTGACCAGGGTATCGGGACGCATCTCGAAGGAGCGCCCCACATTGCCATGTTCGCGGGCCGTCATCAGCGCCAGGTCACGGCATTCGCCGGGGACCTTCAGGCGCGTGCAGACGTCTTCTGCCAGGCGTTCGCTGCGCGCTTCATGGCCATGATGGCGCGGCCAGATCTCGGGTGGCGTGGTGCCTTTGCCGAGGTCGTGCAACAGCGCGGCAAACCGGATCGGCAATGAAAAATCCTGCGCAGCAGCCCAATCGACCACCAGCATCACATGAACGCCGGTATCGATTTCGGGATGCCATTTCTCCGGCTGCGGTACGCCCCACAGCGCATCGAGTTCAGGCAGGATACGCTGCAAGGCACCGCAGGCGCGCAAGACCTCGAACATGCGTGATGGCTTGTGCTCCATCAGGCCGCGCGCCAGTTCCTGCCAGACGCGTTCAGGCACCAGCGCATCCACCTCGCCCTCTTGCACCATGCGCTGCATGAGCGCATTGGTTTCCGGCGCCACCGTGAAATCGGCGAAGCGCGCAGCAAAACGTGCTACGCGCAGGATGCGTACCGGATCTTCGACAAAGGCCTCGGAGACATGGCGAAACACGCGCGCCTCAAGATCGGCACGGCCGTGATACGGATCGACCAGGGTGCCATCCTCATCCTGCGCAATCGCATTGATGGTGAGGTCGCGGCGCGCCAGATCGTCTTCCAGCGTCACATCGGGTGCGGCATGGAAGGCGAAGCCCTTGTAGCCGGGCGCGGTCTTGCGCTCGGTGCGGGCCAGGGCATATTCCTCGTGGGTCTCGGGATGGAGGAACACCGGGAAGTCCTTGCCGACCGGGCGGAAACCCAGTTCCAGCAACTGCTGCGGCGTGGCCCCCACCACCACGTGGTCGCGGTCCTTCACCGGCAGGCCGAGCAAGCCGTCGCGCACTGCGCCGCCGACGGTGTAGGTCTTCATCGGCTGCGTCTCACTGGTGGTCCGGAAGGATTTCCTTCTCGGCCAGCGCCTCGGCGATCCAGCGCGCCACCGCCGGGTGCTCGCGCACGCGGTCGGCATAGGCTTGCAGGGCCGGGGCCAGCGGCACCTGGTAGCTGACGAAGCGCATCACCACCGGTGCATAGAAGGCGTCGGCAATGGAGAAATCGCCGAAGAGGAATTCATGATGGCCGAATTGCGAGAGGCACTCTTCCCAGATCTCGCACACGCGCGCGATATCGGCTTGTGCTTCGGCGGTACGTCCCCGGCCGGGGTAGCGGCCACGGATGTCCATGCTCATGGCCGTGCGCAGGCCGGTGAAACCGGAGTGCATCTCGGCACAGATGCTGCGCGCGATGGCGCGGGCATCGGTGCGGGCCGGCCACAGGTGGCGGTCAGGGAATTGCTCGGCCAGGTATTCGCAGATGGACAGCGAATCCCAGATCGCGATGTCACCGTCGAGCAGCACCGGCACGCGGCCCGAGCCGGTGTAGCGGGCGATCTCGCCGGCGGTCTCTGGCTGGTCCAGCAGCACGCGCACTTCCTTGAAAGGGATATCGAAGGCCACGGCGGTGACCCACGGGCGCATCGACCACGAGGAATAATTCTTGTTGGCGATGACCAGGGTGGGCATGTGGCGTCCGGCCTTTTGCAGGGTTTCGGACAAGACCGGATCCAGTTCTGTATCTTGCATGGGAGCTCGTTTCTCGAAGATCAATGTCGCGGCGACTGAACCATTCAGCGTCGCGCGGTGCTACGGAAAAAGTCGAATTGCTGTTGCGGGCTGCGCGGCAGGAGATAGCCGGGAACGACGTCTTCCAGTGCGCGCGGCGTGAGCTGCAGCTCGGGGGCGATGGGTCCGTGCAGGACATTGTCCACCTTCATGGAGGCGACATTGTCGCGGCTCATCAGCTTGCCCGGCAGGTGTTCCAGCGCGAAGGCCTGCAGCCAGCCGGCCGCATCGGGCAAGCCGATCACTGGTCGCGGATGGCCGCTGTACCAGCCCGACAGGCGCACCAGTTCGCGCAGAGAATATTGCTTGGGCCCGCCCAGCTCGAACACCTTGCCGCCCAGGCGCGGCAAGGCCAGCGCATTGACGAAGGCCTGTGCCACATCGCCCACGTAGACCGGCTGGAAACGCGCATCGGGGCTGCCCAGCGGGATCACCGGGAACAGGCGGTTCAGGCCGGCGAACATGTTGATGAAATTGTCGCCCTCGCCGAACACGACCGAGGGACGGAAGATGGCCACATCCAGCGCCGGCGAGGCCAGCGCTTCCTGTTCGCCGGCGGCTTTGGAACGCAGGTACATCGATGGCCCCTGGGCATCGGCGCAAAGCGCGCTCATGTGCAGGTAACGCGGCACACCCTGCTGCACGCAGGCCGCCACGATGCGGCGCGGCAGCAGCACATGCTGGCGCTCGAAATCCGGACCATAAGGAGCAGCACCGCGCGCCGGGCGCGATTGCAGGATGCCGACCAGGTTGACGACCACGTCAGCCTCGGCCACCAGGCGGGCCAGCACGGCATCGTCATGGATGTTGGCCTGGACCACGCTGACCACGGGCGAGACCAGCAGATGCTTGGCGCGCTCGTAGCGTCGCGTGGGCACCATGATGCGGTAGCCGGTGGTGCTGCCCAGCAGTTCGATCAGGCGGGTGCCGATGAAGCCGGAACCGCCGATGACGAGGATCTTCTTGACTGCCATTTGTCTCTCTCCGATTTCCAGGGAAAACCGCTGGCCGCCGCGTCAGTGAGGGACGGCGGCCGCGGCGACGGGATCAGGGCAGGTCGGTGGCGACGTTGGCATTGGGGGCCACCGTGCCCATGCGCTGCTTCAGGGATTGCGGGCGGTTCTCGAACATGGCCGCATAGTAGGTCGCATTGGACATCACGTTCTTGACATAGCCCCGGGTTTCATTGAAAGGGATGATCTCGGCGAAGATCGCCCCTTCGACCGGACGCGGCAAGGTCGCGCGCCAGGTGCGCGGACGGCCGGGGCCGGCATTGTAGCCAGCCGTGGCCAGGGTTTCCGAGCCTTCCAGGTTGTTCAACACCATGTCCAGGTAGCTGGTGCCCAGCAGCAGGTTGGTGTTGATGTCATTGACCTGGTCGGCCGTGAATTCGGTCATCCCGATCTTCTTGGCAACGAACTTGGCCGTGGCCGGCATGAGCTGCATCAGGCCGGAAGCGCCCACGTGCGAACGGGCCGACTTGATGAAACGCGACTCCTGGCGAATCAGGCCATAGACCCAGGCATTCTCCATGCCCAGCGGACGCGTAGCCGCATTCATCTCCGGCAGGTGCGGTGCCGGGAAGCGCTGGGTGAAATCGAACTCGGTCTCGGTGCGGTCGGAGGTGTTGACCATGCGGTCCAGCACATCATTCTGGCGCGCGTATTCAGCGGCGGCCAGCAACTGGCGGTCGGTCATGTTGCGCAGTTCCCAGTTCCATTCGCGGATGGCTTCAAAGCGCAGGTTCAGTTGATAGAACTTGAGCGAACGCTTGAAGCCGGCATTCTGCGAATATAGCGCCACTTCACCGGCGCCCGGCGGGGTCGGGCCGGGGGGGATGGTGATCTGCTGGCCCAGCTCTTCCAGCGCCAGCTGGCCATAGAAGCTGAAGTTGGGCGCGATCGATTCGAACAGGCGGCGGGCCGCCTCGTTCTGGCCTTCGGCCTTCAGGGCACGGCCCAGCCAGTAGACCCAGGCGGTGTCGCTGCGCAACGGGGCGGGCATGGCTTCGATGGTCTTGCGTACTGTCTTCCAGTCACCGTCGCGCAGGGCCATGCGCACCTTCCATTGCATCGCATCCTGAGTCAGCGGCGCGTCCTTGGCTTTGCGCCAGTAGTCCGAGGCTTCCGGCGCCAGCTTGTAGGAGGCGGCCAGGGCGATCTGTGCCCAGGCCTGCGCGACTTCCTGCGCGCTCAGGTTGCGGCCGGCATCGTTGAGATAGGTCGCGGCCTGGGACGGATTGGTCTTGGCGATGCGGCCCAGCGCGATGATGTAGAGCTGGTGGTTCACCGGACCACGGCCCGGGCCCTTGGCCAGCATCAGCGCGGGGCGATCCATCACCTGGGTCACGCTGACGTCGCCGCTGTCGACCAGCACGGCCGCACGGCGGGCCACGGTGGCATTGCCGTTCTCGGCGGCCTGACGGATCTGGAACCAGACATCGGCATCGCTGAACTGGCCATTCTGGGCGAGAGTGGCGATCAGGTCGCTGCAGCCCTGGCCGTAATCCTTGGGATTGCTCAGCAGGGTGCGCGCTTCCTCGGCGACATTGGCGCCCTTGAGGGCGCGCGAATTGAGGGCGAAGCATTTGACCTGGGTATCGTCATCGAGCACGAACTTGGGATACTGCTCATCGAAGACCGCCCAGTTGCCGGTCTTGCCCAGGGCCAGCAGCCAGTCGTTGCGCAGCCGGTCGACGATGGCCTGGCCGTCCCAGCGCGCCAGGAAATCGCGGATTTCCTGCTCGCTGGCGCTGTAATCGCGCACACGCGGCTTGAGGCGGTAGTAGTCGACATAGGAGGCCAGCTCATAGCCAGACAGGCGTGAGGCCAGGTCTTGCGCCAGGGCGGCGTTGTCGCTGGCGGCAGCCTGGCGCAGGGCCAGGAAGATATCGTCAGGCGCGGCGTCGGGCGCCACGCGCTTCTGGGCGTGGGCCGCCGGCGCAGCGGTGAGCATGGCGCCGGTCGCCAGCGCCAGGGGGAGCGCCAATGAGGCGGCCAGCGCGCGCAGGCGCTGGTTGAACGGATGATTCTTCGGACGCATACTCATGCAAGCTTCTTCATGCAGATTGGTGAAACAGAAAATGAACCCAAGCATAGCACGCGACACGCCCCCGTCACCGACGCGAGAGGAGGCGGCCGCCCTTCACAAACAGCGCTTGCGCACCGAATTGCTGGCGCGCCGCAAGGCCTTGGGCGAGCAGGACAAGGTCGCCGCCGATGCCCTCATCGGCCAGCGGGTACTGGACTGGTGCGCCACGCACGCCATCCACAGCCTGGCGGTGTACCAGCCGATCCGGCGCGAACCGGATCTGTCTGCGGCCTATAACGCGCTGGCCGCGCGCGGGGTGCACCTGAGCCTGCCGGTGGTGGTCGATAAAAATTCGGCTCTGGAATTTCGCGCCTGGCAGCCCGGCGACGCTCTGGAAAAGGATGGGATGGGCACCCTCATACCGCCGTCCGGTGCGGCCGTGGTGCGGCCCCAGGCGCTGCTGATTCCTTGCCTGGGGGTCAATGCGGCAGGATGCCGTCTGGGCTATGGCGGCGGCTTCTATGACCGCACGCTGGCGGCCAGCCCGCGGCCGCTGGCCGTGGGGGTCTGCCACGGCTTCGGACGGGTCCAGTTCGAGGCGCAGGCGCACGATATCCCCCTGGATAGCCTCATTTTCGACGACGTATGAAAAAAAAGCCGGACCCAAGTCCGGCTTGCAGAAGCAGTTGCAGCCTACTTCACCAGTTGTTGCCAGATCGCCTCGGTCGGAGCGGCCTGGTTCAGTGAATAAAAATGCAAACCGGGCGCACCGCCTGCCAGCAGGCGCTGGCACAGCTGGGTCACCACGTCCTGGCCGAAGGCGCGGATCGATTCGGTATCGTCACCGTAGCTGGCCAGCTTGAGACGGATCCAGCGCGGGATCTCGGTGCCGCACATGTCCGAGAAGCGCATCAGCTGGGTGTAGTTGGTGATGGGCATGATGCCCGCGATCACCGGCACGGTGGCACCCAGTTTGGCGGCGTCGTCCACGAAGCGGAAGTAGGCGTCGGCATTGTAGAAATACTGGGTGATGGCCGAATTGGCACCGGCCTTCACTTTGCGTGCGAAGTTCTGCACGTCGTCCTGGGGCGAGCGCGCTTGCGGGTGCATCTCGGGATAGGCGGCCACTTCAATGTGGAACCAGTCGCCGGTTTCGGCGCGCACGAACTCGACCAGTTCGTTGGCATGGCGGAATTCGCTCGAAGCCTGATCCATGGCCCCATAGCCGCTGGGCAGGTCGCCGCGCAGGGCCACCAGGCGCTTGATGCCTTGGGCACGATAGTCTTCCAGGATGGCGCGCAGGCTGGCGCGGGAGCTGCCGATGCAGGACAGGTGCGGCGCGGCGTCATGGCCTTCGCCGATGATTTCCAGCACGGTGTCGCGCGTGCCTTGTTGCGTGGAACCGCCGGCACCGAAGGTCACCGAGAAATACTTCGGGGCCAGCGCCGCCAGCCGGGCGCGGGTAGCGCGCAGCTTTTCCGCGCCTTCAGCGGTCTTGGGCGGGAAAAATTCGATACTGAAATTATGTGTACTCATTGATTCGAACCCGATTTCAGCAACAGTGTGGACAGTGCCCAGGACACGATGCTGTAGAGCAGTGCGCCGCCGACCGCAGACCAGAAGCCGGCCACATGGAAGCCGCCGACCAGTTGCGCCACGACCCAGAACATCAGGCCATTGATGACCAGGATGAACAGGCCCAGGGTGAGCATGGTCACCGGCAGGGTCAGCACCACCAGCACCGGGCGCACGATCGTATTGACGAACCCCAGGATCAGCGCGGCCAGCAGAGCCGAACCGAAGCTGTCGACCTGCACCGAGTGCATCAGGTAAGGAACGGCCAGCAAGGCCAATGCATTGATGAGCCAGGTCAGCAGCAGGCGCATGAAAAAACCTTTCGACCCCGTCGGGGAATGAAGAAGATACCGTGAAGCTTGCATCACCTAAGGAGGGGATGCAAGGTCCGCAGGCGGGAGACGATGCCGAGACTGCCGGGCCGGCCCTCTCAGGTCAAGAGAGGGCCGGCACCAGGCAGGGATCAGTAGCGGTAGTGCTCAGGCTTGTAGGGGCCGTCGACCTTCACGCCGATGTAGGCGGCCTGTTCGTCGGTCAGTTCGCTCAACTGCGCATTGAGTTTCTTCAATTGCAGGCGGGCGACTTTTTCGTCCAGGTGCTTGGGCAGCGTGTAGACGCCGACCGGATAGTCCTTGGTGTTGACGAAGAGTTCGATCTGCGCAATGGTCTGGTTGGCGAAGGACGAGCTCATCACGTAGGACGGGTGGCCGGTGGCGCAACCCAGGTTCACCAGGCGGCCTTCGGCCAGCAAGATGATGCGCTTGCCGTCCGGGAAGATCACGTGGTCGACTTGCGGCTTGATGTTTTCCCAGGTGTACTGCTTCAGGGCGGCAACTTCGATTTCATTGTCGAAGTGGCCGATGTTGCAGACGATGGCCTGGTCCTTCATCTTCTTCATGTGCTCATGGGTGATCACATGGTAGTTGCCGGTGGCGGTGACGAAGATGTCGCCGTGTTCGGCGGCGTAGTCCATGGTCACCACGCGGTAGCCTTCCATGGCGGCCTGCAGGGCACAGATCGGATCGATCTCGGTGACCCATACTTGGGCCGACAGGGCACGCAGGGCCTGGGCCGAACCCTTGCCGACGTCACCGTAGCCGGCCACGATGGCGACCTTGCCGGCGATCATCACGTCGGTGGCGCGCTTGATGCCGTCCACCAGCGATTCGCGGCAGCCGTACAGGTTGTCGAACTTGGACTTGGTGACCGAGTCGTTGACGTTGATGGCCGGGAAAGCCAGCTTGCCTTCCTTGAACATCTGGTACAGGCGGTGCACGCCGGTGGTGGTCTCTTCGGTGACGCCCTTGATTTCCTTGATGCGCTTGGAATACCACTGCGGATCCTTGGCCAGGTAACGCTTGATGGCGTTGAAGAGGCACACGGCTTCTTCCGAATCGGGCTTGTCCAGCACCGAAATGTCAGCCTCGGCACGAGTGCCCAGGTGCAGCAGCACGGTGGCGTCGCCGCCATCGTCCAGGATCATGTTGGAATAGCCACCGTCGGTCCATTCGAAGATGCGGTGGGTGTATTCCCAGTATTCATCCAGGTTTTCGCCCTTGACGGCGAACACCGGGGTACCGTTGGCCGCGATGGCCGCCGCAGCGTGATCCTGGGTCGAGTAGATGTTGCAGGAAGCCCAACGCACCTTGGCGCCCAGTGCTTCCAGGGTCTGGATCAGCACGGCGGTCTGGATGGTCATGTGCAGCGAACCGGTGATGCGCGCGCCCTTCAGGGGCTGGGAAGCAGCAAATTCCTCGCGGATCGCCATCAGGCCCGGCATTTCGGTTTCGGCGATCTTGATTTCCTTGTGGCCCCAGTCGGCCAGCTTGATGTCTGCGACGATGTAGTCTTGGGTCGGATTGGTGGTCATGGCAATGGCGCTGTTCACGCCCTCCTTTCATGAAAAAGCCAGAAAAAAAGTAACGTGAGCGCGGTTGCCAGGCGACTAGTGCCTGTTCACCGCTTCAAGCCTGGCAGGGGATGTCCCTGTCGCAACGCTCCTTGCAGCGGTGAGGCATTGTGAGGTTGGCGTTCCGGACGCAATGCCAACATCGGAACAGTGCGCGAATCTTCATTCGCGGGAACAGCATTGTAGCGCGGGTCAGGCGTTAGTCAATCCTCGGAACAGGCGTGTGAATCACTCTTCACACGCCTTTCCAGCAGGTTTGCAGATGCAATGGCGCTTCATTGTGCATGCTGCAAGCCGGCTCGTGCCCGATGGGCTGGCTTACAGACCGGCCGAGGCACGCAGGGCGGCGACCTTGTCGGTGCGCTCCCAGGTGAATTCCGGCTCTTCGCGGCCGAAGTGGCCGTAAGCGGCGGTCTTGGCGTAGATCGGACGCAGCAGGTCCAGCATCTGGACGATGCCCTTGGGACGCAGGTCGAAGTGCTCTTGCACCAGTTGGGCCAGCTTTTCATCGCTGATCTTGCCGGTGCCGAAGGTGGTCACCATGACCGAGGTCGGCTTGGCGATACCGATGGCGTAGGACACCTGGATCTGGCAACGCTCGGCCAGGCCGGCGGCGACGATGTTCTTGGCCACGTAGCGGCCGGCGTAGGCAGCCGAACGGTCGACCTTGGAGGGATCCTTGCCGGAGAAAGCACCGCCACCGTGGGGCGCTGCGCCACCATAGGTATCGACGATGATCTTGCGGCCGGTCAGGCCGCAGTCGCCTTGCGGGCCGCCGATGACGAAGCGGCCGGTCGGGTTGATCAGGTAGCGGGTGTTCTTGAGCCACTCGGCCGGCAGCACCGGCTTGATGATTTCCTCGATGGCGGCTTCGTGGATGTCCTTCTGTTCCATCTCGGGCGCGTGCTGGGTCGACAGCACCACGGTATCGATGGCGACCGGCTTGCCATCCACATACTTCAGGGTGACTTGCGACTTGGCATCCGGACGCAGCCAGGGCAGGCGGCCATCCTTGCGCAGTTGCGACTGACGCTCGACGATGCGGTGCGCGTAATAGATGGCGGCCGGCATCAGTTCCGGGGTTTCGTTGCAGGCGTAGCCAAACATCAGGCCCTGGTCGCCGGCACCTTGCTCCAGGTCAACGCCGCGGCCTTCGTCCACGCCCTGGGCGATGTCGGGGGATTGCTTGTCGTAGGCCACCAGCACGGCGCAGCTCTTGTAGTCGATGCCGAAGTCGGCATTGTCGTAGCCGATGCGCTTGATGGTTTCGCGGGCCACATCGATGTAGTCAACGTTGGCGCGGGTGGTGATCTCACCAGCCAGCACGACCAAGCCCGTGTTGCACAGGGTTTCAGCGGCGACGCGGGAATAAGGATCCTGGGCGAAGATGGCATCCAGGATGGCATCCGAGATTTGGTCGGCGACCTTGTCGGGATGGCCTTCAGAGACGGATTCGGAAGTGAAGAGATATTCGTTTGACATGCAAGCCTCAGACTGAAAACGATTTAGCAAATGTCGCGGCCCATCGTTAGTCGTGCCTGCGACGCTTTAGCGATATTTGTACCCCGTCTCGCAAGTTGTCATTAACTCGACGGCATGTGCTATTTTACGCCTCTTGCGATTTTCTGCAATTTGACGGCGGAGCAACTCCGCTTTTTTGTTATCGGCAAGTATGCTCGTTTCTTTATTCCGCCTGCTCTCTTTCCTGCCATTGCCGGCCTTGCATGCCTTGGGCGCAGGGGTGGGCTGGCTGGTTTTCCTGCTCTCGCCTTCCTATCGCCGCCGCCTGACCGACAACATCACGCTGGCCGGCCATCGCGGCAGCCTCTGGAAGTCGGTCGGCGAGGCCGGCAAGGGCATGTTCGAGCTGCCCTTCATCTGGTGCGCAAGCCCGCAACGGGTGCTGCGCACGGCGCGCATCGTCAACTGGGACCTGGTGCAGCAGGCGCTGGAGGCCAAGGCCGGCGTCGTCTTCCTGACCCCGCACCTGGGCTGTTTCGAGATTTCGGCGCAGTCGATCGCGCGCCATGCCAGCCTGAGCGTGCTGTATCGCCCGCCGCGCAAGGCCGCGCTCAAGCCCTTGATCGAAGGCGCTCGCGCCCGCGCCAACCTGCACCTGGCGCCAGCCAACCTGTCGGGCGTGCGCATCCTGCTCAAGGCCTTGAAGAACGGGCAGGCCATCGGCCTGCTGCCAGACCAGGTACCGCAAAACGGCGAAGGCGTGTGGGCGCATTTCTTCGGCAAGCCGGCCTATACCATGACCCTGCCGGGCAAACTGCAACAGATGAGCGGCGCGCCCATCATCCTGACCTACGCCGAGCGCCTGTCCTGGGGCCGGGGTTACGCCATCCATTTCGTACCCTTCGAGGGTGAACTGGGGCAGACGCCCGAGCAACAGGCTCGCGCCATCAACGCCGCCATGGAAAAGCTGATCGCCCGCTGCCCGGCGCAATACATCTGGAGTTACAACCGCTATAAAACGCCACCTGGCGTGACCCCACCGGGAGCGGCGCAATGAGAGCCCTGATCGGGCTGATGTGGCTGCTGCACTGGCTGCCGCTGCCTATCCTGGGACGGCTGGGCGAGGCGCTGGGCTGGCTGCTCTATATTTATATGCGTCCGCGCCGACGCATCACCCTGATCAACCTGCGCCTGTGCTTTCCTGAAAAGACGGAAAAGGAACGCCGCCTGCTGGCCCGGCGCCATTTCCAGGCCTATGCCCGCAGCGCCCTGGAACGCGGCATTCTGTGGTGGGCACCGGAGTCGCGCCTGAAGCGCCTGATCCAGGTCGAACCCGGCATTCCCTTCGAGACGCTCGACCGTGGTCCGACCATCCTGCTGTGCCCGCATTTCGTCTGCCTGGAAATCCCCGGCATCGCGCTGGTGCTCAATTCGGATTATTCGGTCTGCACCATTTACGCCCGCCAGCAAAACGAAGTGGTGGACCAGGCTTTGCTCAAAGGACGCTCGCGCTTCCGCCCGGTGACGCTGCTGGCGCGCGAGAAAGGCGTCAAGCCCATCATTCGCGCCATGCGCGAAGGATTGCCTTTCATCATGCTGCCCGATATGGATTTCGGCACCCGCGATGCGGAATTCGTCCCCTTCTTCGGCGTCCCTGCCGCCACGCTGACTGCCACGGCCCGCATCGCGGCCGCCACCGGGGCGTCGGTAGTGCCGGTGATCACCACCTTCCTGCCCGGTTATCGCGGCTGGAAGACCACCTTCTATCCGGCCTGGGAAAATTATCCGGGCGACGATATCGTGGCCGCTACCCGCCGCATGAATGCCTTCATCGAAGAGCGCGTACTGGAAGCCCCGGCCGAATATTTCTGGGCGCACAAGCGTTTCAAGAACCGCCCCCCCGGCGAAGCGGACTTCTATCGCAAGGGCCAGCACTGAAGCTGGCGGCAACCACCACCCCGCCCCTCTTTGAATCGGGCGCACCGTACTTATAATGATGTGATGAAAATCAAATTTACCAAGATGCACGGCGCCGGCAACGACTTCGTCGTACTTGATGCCGTCAATCAAGCCATTTCGCTCACGCCTGGCCAGTGGAAGTTCATCGCGGATCGCCGCTTCGGCATCGGCGCCGACCAGATGCTGGTGGTGGAGAAGGCGCAAGGCGCCGGGGTCGATTTCCGTTATCGCATCTACAACGCCGATGGCGGCGAGGTCGAACAATGCGGCAATGGCGCCCGCGCCTTCGTGCGCTTCGTGACCGAAAAGGGCCTCACTGAGAAGCGCGCGATCCGCGTGGAAACCATGTCCGGCGTGATCGAGCCGCGCCTGGAAGACGATGGCCAGATCACCGTGGACATGGGCGCGCCCATTCTCACGCCCGCCGACGTTCCCTTCGACAGCCGCAACCTGCAGCATCGCAGCCAGGCTGAAGACACGCTCTGGCCATTGGAGGTGGCCGGCAAGACCAGCTGGATCTCGGTGGTATCGATGGGCAATCCGCATGCAGTACAGGTGGTGGAGGACAGTGAAGCTGCTCCGGTGCTGGTGGACGGGCCGCTCATCGAGCGCCATGAACGCTTCCCCAAGCGCGTCAATGCCGGTTTCATGCAGGTGGTGGACCGTCATCACATCAATCTGCGCGTCTATGAACGCGGCGCCGGCGAAACCCTGGCCTGCGGCACCGGTGCCTGTGCGGCCGTGGTCGCTGGCATCCGTCGCGGCCTGCTGGATTCGCCGGTAGCGGTCCAGACCCACGGCGGCGTGCTCAACATCGCCTGGGCCGGTCCGGGCGAAGCCGTGATGATGACCGGGCCCGCCGTGACCGTCTTTGAAGGTGAGATTGACGTGCCTGACGCGCTTTGACCTCATTACCTACCGGCAACGAAAAAGCGGCTTGCTGATGCATCATCAGCAAGCCGCTTCTCATTGGCACCGCCTCGCGCAGGATTGCCGGTTCAGGCCGCCAGGTCTTGCGCTTCGGCTTCCTCGTCATCCTGCGACTGCGGCAGGACGGTCTTCAACCGGTACAGGCGCTGGCGGTAGTTGCCTTCCGGGCCGCTGGGTCCGCAGTCCATGTCTTCGAAGAGCCGTCCGATACGATTGAGCGCACCACGCTGCTCCCCGGTCTCCACCATGATGAGCCGCCGCTTGCTGCGCGCGTACTGGCTGCGGATATCTACCATCAGACAATGCCCGCAATCGGCCTGTTTCAGGTCGATCAACAGGGCTTCCGGCCGGGTCAGGCCAAACAGCATGGCCAATTCGATGCGAGCAGCCAGGAAAGGATGGGCATTGACCTGCTCACGGCTCATCTGCGCGCGCGCCTGCACGGCCCAGGCCGCAGCTTGCGGGCGGTCGGCCACCTTGTCGAGCAAGGCTTGGGCCTGCTGCGCACCTTGGGTCGCGGCCTTTTGCAGCCAGTACAGCGCGCGTACGTCGTTGGCGGGGTCGTCGCGCCGGTTGCGCCATGCGCCTACACCGCATTCGACCTGCGCTTCCACATGCCCCATCTCGGCGGCACGCTCGAGATAATGCTGCACATCGGCAAGATTGCGCTGTGAAAACTCTGGCTTCAGATAGATACGCGAGAGGACATACCAGGCCGCAGCCATCCCCTGCTCTCCCGCCAGGGTCAGCCAACGGATGGCCTTCTTGTAATTGGCCGAACCTTGCCCGGCAAAACACCGCTCACCCGAGGCATCGACCCGCCCGTACAACAGGCCCAGGGCCAGTTGCGCATCACGGTCGCAGGCCAGCGCGGCCAATTCCAGCAATTGCTGGGCCTGCAGCAGGTCAGGACGCTTGTCGGCCAGATGCACCTCGCCCAAGCGGCGCAGCAATTGGATGTTCTGCGCTCCCAGGGCAGAGGCCAAGGCCTCAGAGGGCGCATTGAGCTGCGCCAGGAGCTGTTCATGCTGGCGCAGCATGGCGTCGGCCAGGGGCTGGGCGCGCTGGCGGAACGCCGCGAAGTCCGACTGGCGCCAGGCGCTGTCGGCCAGCGCATGCTGGGCCTGCTCGATGCCGGCATCGGCGGCTTTGCGGGTCCAGTGCTGCAATTGCTCGGGCTTGACCGGCGCTGCCGCCTGCGGCTCAGCGTCGGCCCGCGGCGCTCCGGCTGCCGGCGCGATCATGCGCTCGCCCTGGCGTGCCAGCAGCCACTGCGCATCCGCATCGCCCTCGGCCGCCACGGCCTCCAGCGCGCGCAGGGCGCGGCTCTTCTGGTCAGCACTGGCCGCCGCCGCGCCTGCCGGATGCTCCAGTACCAGGCGGGCCAACGTGAGGCCTGCACCAATGGCGCCATCCTCAAATGCCCGCTCATACCACTGGGCCGCCTCATGTGGCCGGGCCAGCTGGCTCACGACTTCATACGGAATATGCTGCGCCATGAGCTTCCAAGCATCGGCCTGCCCTTGGCGCGCCGCCCGCTCCAGCCAGTGGAATGCAGTGCCCGGACTTTGCGGCAGTCCATTGCCCCCAAACAGGTAGCGCTGGCCCAGGTTCAGTTGCGCCTGGGCATCTCCGGCACGTGCTGCGCGGATGATTGCAAGATCCTCGCGATTGGCCATCCAGCCTCCACATCAGGTCAGAAAGCCAAAATTATGCCCCACAATCGACATTTTTTTAAAAAACCATCGAAAACAATCGAAACGCATCTTTTTAACAACAAAGCTCTCGGCGAGACGGGGCGGATCAAGTTTTGGGGTGCCGTGCCGTTAATGAGTGACAGGCTGCAAGCCAAAATTTGTCTGTCAGGCATTGACGGGCAGGAAAGCGTTTGAAAAAAACAACACTACGCCGGTGGTTTGACGCTTTCAACCAAAATTCCGCCTTCCACGTGACCAATCTGCGGCCACGCCAAATGAGAACCCTTAATGTCTCACCATCCGACCAGAAGTACGGATCCTCAAGACTATTTTTATAGAAGGATGTCAAATGAAAAAATCTCTGCTGGCACTGGCCGTCCTCGGCGCGTTCGCAGGTGCTGCTCAAGCACAAAGCTCCGTTACTATCTACGGTATCGTTGATACCGGTATCGCTTACACCTCCAAGGCACAAACCACCAACGTTCCTGGCCAAACCGGCATCAACACCGGCAGCAAGTTCGCCGTGAACTCGGGCGTGATCCAAGGTTCGCGTATCGGCTTCAAGGGCGTTGAAGATCTGGGCGGCGGCCTGTCGGCTGTGTTCCAACTGGAAACCGGCTTCAACAACGACAACGGCGCTCTGAACGGTCAAGATGGCACCGCTGGTACCACCAACCTGTTCCGTCGCAAGTCGGTCGTTGGTCTGGCTGGTGGCTTCGGCACCGTGCTGGTCGGCCGTCAAACTGACTTCGCTGACACCATCTCGGCTTACACCGCCGTGAACGACTTCGGCGGCGTGACCTCGAACTCGGGTTCGAGCCTGAACCGTCTGCAAGGTACCCGTACCAACAACTCGGTCAACTACACCACCAACAGCCTGAGCGGCTTCACTGGTAACCTGATGTACGGCTTCGGCGAAACCGCTGGCAAGACCTCCGCTGGTCAAGCTTTCGGCATCGGCGGCAAGTACGACAATGGTCCTCTGGGTCTGGGTATCAACTACTACCAGTCCAAGCAAGGCCCGACTCCTGCTGACACTTCGCTGATCTCGACCGCTGCTGCTCTGAGCACCGCCACTGGCGCTGCCAACGCTGGTCAAAGCGCACTGAAGTCCCTGAACGTTGTGGCTTCCTACCAGTTCGGCCCGGCTCGCGTGTACGCCAACTACTCGCGCGTCAAGCAAGACCTGAACACCGGTACTGTGACCGGCCTGACCGCCGCCAACCGCGTGACCACCGGTACCCTGGGTCTGTCGAAGAAGGCTGACATGTACGAAATCGGTACCGCCTACTCGCTGTCCCCGTCGCTGAAGCTGCTGGCTGCAGTTGACTACACCCGTGCAGACTTCGACGGTCTGAGCGGCAAGGGCAAGCTGACCCAGTACAGCCTGGGTGCTGACTACTGGCTGTCCAAGCGTACCGACCTGTACGCCTTCGTGTCCAACCTGCGTGCCAAGGACATGAAGAACCCGGGCGTGTTCTCCGACACCACCGGCAACGATTCCAGCCAAACCGCTGTTGTCGTTGGCGTTCGTCACAAGTTCTAATTCATGGATCTGAAACCGATGCGAATGCACCGGTTTCAACCTGAGCTGAACCTGAGCCGTACCGAAAGAGGCCTGCATGAGCAATCATGCAGGCCTCTTTCTTTTTGCCCTCACCCGCTCTGCTGGCCCGGACAAGCCCGTCCCGGCGGCGCCGATGATTGTCAGTGTGTCCGATAGCGAGGATAATCTCGCGATATTTCCGGTGCGCTCCTCCCCGCGCGCCACCGGCACTCCAACACAGACCCCGCGACGATGACCACCGAACTGGATTCCAGCCTGATTGCCGACTACCTGCTCGACCACCCTCATTTCTTCGAGGAGCACGCCGAACTGCTTTCGACGGTCAAGCTCACCAGCCCCGTGATGGGCCGCGCCGTCTCGCTGCAGGAACGCCAGATGGAAATCCTGCGCGAGAAGATCCGCGTGCAGGAACTGCGCATGGCCGACCTCATGCGCATCGCCCAGGAAAACGACGAGATCACCAGCAAATTCCAGGCATGGAGCCGCGCCCTGCTCCTGACCCGCGATGCCGAGGACCTGCCGCGCGTGCTGGTGGACCGCTTGCAGGAAATCTTCCACGTACCCCAAGTGACGGTGCGCCTGTGGAACCTGGGTCCCGCGCACGCCGGCAATTGGGCCACGCAGGAAGTCTCGGACGATGCACGCATCTTCGCCAATGGCTTGTCAGCGCCCTTCTGCGGCCCCAACAAGGAATTCGAAGCTGCCGGCTGGCTCGACGATGCCGCCTCCGTGAAGTCAGTGGCCATGCTGCCGCTGCGCGTGGGTGCTGCGCCTGAAGCCTTCGGCCTGCTGGTGCTGGGGTCGCCCGATCCCAGCCGCTTCACGGCCGACATGGCCACCGACTTCCTGACCCGCATCGGCGAAACCGGCAGCGCCGCCCTGGCCTGCCTGCTGCGCTGAGCGCGGCGGCCGACGCCGAGGAGTCAGCGCATGGATGACATCGCAGCGCCGGCTTCGTCCCTGATCGGACAATATCTTTCCTTCCTGCGCAGCCAGCGCAAGCTCTCGCCGCATACGCTGGACAGCTATGCGCGCGACCTGCAAGAGCTGCGCGCCCTGCTGGCACCGTCCGCCCATGGGGGTGAGGCCAGCGAACCCGCGCTGCAGCACGTGACCCAGGCCCAGATCCGCAAATGTGCTGCCCGCCTGCATGCGCGCGGGCTCAATGCGCGCTCCATCTCGCGCAAGCTGTCAGCCTGGCGCGGCCTGTTTGCCTGGCTGGCCGTCGAACAGGCGATGCCGGCCAATCCGGTCGATGGCGTCAAGCCGCCCAAGAAAAGCAAACCCCTGCCCAAGGCCTTGCCGGCCGATGAGGCCATCCGCCTGGTCTCCCAGCTTGACCCGGCGCGCGACCCCGATTCCACGCTGGCGGCCTGCAACCGGGCCATGTTCGAGCTGCTGTATTCGAGCGGACTGCGGGTTTCGGAACTGGTGGGCATCGATGTGACAGACGTACGGGAAGGCCACTACGAATCGGCCGGCTGGATCGATCTGGACGAGACCGAGGTCACCGTCACCGGCAAAGGCGGCAAGAAGCGCAAGGTCCCGGTGGGCCAGGCGGCCTTGCAGGCCATCCGCGACTGGCTGCCCCTGCGCGCCGGGCTGGTCAAGGCCGACCGGGGGACGGATGCGCATGCGCTGTTTCTCAATGAACGCGGGGCGCGCATGTCGCCCCGGGTGACGCAGCTGCGGCTCAAGGCCCATGGCAAGGGGGTGGAAATGCCGGCTGACGTGCATCCCCACATGCTGCGCCACTCTTTCGCCTCACACGTGCTGCAGAGTTCCGGCGACCTGCGGGCAGTGCAGGAAATGCTGGGCCACGCCTCCATCACCGCTACCCAGGTCTACACCGCGCTGGACTTCCAGCGCCTGGCCCAGGTCTATGACCAGGCCCATCCCCGGGCCCGCAAGGGCGGCGGCAAATAAGCGCCGGCCGGCCGCCAGCCGCGCCTTCGCGAGCGCCGGGCCGTGATCGGATAAAATGGAGGCTTCCGCACGCCATGTGCTACCGAATTCTTTGGCCAGTCCCGCTGGCCCAGCACCCTCGCCCATGCCGACCATGAAAGCCAAAGCCGCCGAATCCTCTCCCGCCAGCACCGCCGCCCAGGCTGCGACGGTGAGCGCGCTGGCCGAGGCGCAACTGCGCGAAGCCGGCGTACGCGTGACGCAAGCCCGGGTCAACGTCCTGGGCGCGCTGCTGGAAACGCGCAGCGCGGCGTCCCACCAGGATATCCAGGATCGCTTTGCCGACATGGACCGGGTCACGCTCTACCGTGCCCTGGATTGCCTGACCGAAGCCGGCCTGGCGCACAAGATCTCCAGCGACGACCGCATCTTCCGCTACAGCGCCGGTGCCGATCACGCCGAACACGGGCTGCACGACCATGCCCAGGGCAAGCAACACCAGCACGGCCACTTCAAGTGCACTCGCTGCAACCGCGTGTTCTGCCTGGATGCCAGCGATGGCACCGACTTCCTGGCCACCGTCCTGCCCGATGCCGACCGCCACCGCTCCACCGCTGCGCAATTGCAATCGGCCTTGCGCAAGACCCTGGGCAAAGGCTTCCAGAGTCACGAAGTGGAACTGACCATCAAGGGCTGGTGCGCCGACTGCGCCGACTGATTTTTGGCAGGTCCCTTCAGCTCAGCGCGTGGCCCCGAGCGCCGCAAGCCGCCGCGGCAACTGCCGTACTGAACGAACTTTCACATCGACAAAACCCGGCAAGCGGCTCAGTGCGCGTTGCCCGCCCATGTGCCCCAAGAGCGCCTGGCTGCCGCGCAGGTATTGTGTCACCCAGGCCGTGCGCACGCCCAGCTCGCGGGCGCTCTTGAGGTTATCCACCGTATCCTCGACCAGGATGCAGCGCCTTGGCGCCACCTTGTGACGCGCCAGCAGCTTGCGCAGCATGATGCGCGAAGGCTTGGGGCGCAGCTGGCGATGCACGTGCATGGACTCGATGGAAATGTGATGCGAGAAATGGCGGTGCAGCCCCAAGTGCCGCACCAGCTCGCGCGAATAGCGGCGCGGCGCATTGGTGAGCAGGATCTTCTGCCCCGGCAACTGCGAGAGCCAGCGGCCGATGCCGCGCTCAGCGCGCACCATGCCTGGAAGGTCGTCGAACAGATGCGCTTCATGCAGGAATTCATCCACCCCCAGCCCATGATGCCGCACCAGCCCCAGCAGGGTGGCGCCGTAGAGCTTCCAGTAATGCCGCCGCAGGTAATTGACCGCCGCTTCGTCGCTGGGCTGGCCATCGTTGTCCAGCACGCGCTTGATGATGCGGTTCATGTTGGTATTGATGGCCGGGAAGATCGCGTGCGAGGCGTTGTGCAGGGTATTGTCGAGATCGAACAGCCAGAGCGGTGTAGTATTGGACGCCATAAAAAGACCGGCGCGCCGCCGTCAGCGAGGCGCACCTTCAGCAAGCTAGGAAAGAAAGGCCAGCAGTGACCGGATTGATGCAACGCTTGATTATAGTGACTTTGACCTGGCTGTCCTGCCTGAACTTGCTTTCCCCGGCCCGCGCCGCCACGCCGACGGATGCAGTCCCGCCCGCTGCGCCGCGCGGGGCGCTCTACCAGGTCTCCGATGGCCGGCATACATTGCTGCTGTTTGGCACCATCCACGTCGGCGCACCCGATTTCTATCCGCTGGAACCCAAGCTGCAGCAAGCGCTGGCCGCAGCGCCCACGCTGGCGCTGGAACTGGACCCGCAGAACGCCGCCGCCATGCAGAGCGCCGTGCAGCGCTACGCGGTCTATCCCGCCGGGCAACAGCTGCTGGACCAACTCGACCCGGCACTGCGCGAACGGACCCGGACCACGCTGCAACGTTTCGGCATGACGCCGGACAACGTGCAGCAACTTCGCCCCTGGATGCTGGCCATGGCCCTGACCGTGCAGGAATACGTGCGCCACGGCTATCGCACCGACCTGGCCGTGGACAGCCATCTGGCTGCGACGGTGCGCGCACATGGCGGCAAGGTGATCGAACTGGAAAGCGCTGACCGCCAGATGGGCCTGTTCAGCAAGCTCACGCCGGCGCAGCAGGCGCAATTCCTGTCCGACACCCTGCAGGAGCTGGACGATGCCGACCTCACCCGCAAGCTGGACCGCCTGGTCGCCGCCTGGCGCCACGCCGACAGTGCCGACTTCGGTGCCGCCTTGCAGGAGATGCAGCAGGATGACAGCTTTGCCAGCCGCTTTGCGGTGCAAACCCTGCTGCGGGAGCGCAATCCTGGCCTGGCGGCGGGTATTGCCGGCCTGCTGCGCCAACAGGACAAGGCCGTGGCGGCTATCGGCATCCTGCATCTGGTCGGGCCGGACAGCGTGCCGGTGCTGCTGGAAAAGCAGGGCTTGCAGGTCAGGCAACTTTACTGACCGCGGCCGCTACAGCGCTGCAAAACGCTGTGAACAAAAAAGGGATGAGCAAGCTCATCCCTTTTTTACAACCGAACCGCGCAGCGATCAGTGCGAACGGATCATGGTCCCGAAGGCTTGCTCGGTCAGCACTTCCAGCAGCAGCGAGTGTTCAATGCGGCCATCGATGATGTGCACCGTGTTCACGCCCGACTTGGCCGCATCCAGCGCCGAGGAAATCTTGGGCAGCATGCCGCCGGAGATGGTGCCGTCGGCGAACATCTCGTCGATCTCGCGAGCCGACAGGTCGGTCAGCAGGTTGCCGGCCTTGTCCTGGACCCCTGCGATGTTGGTCATCATGATCAGCTTTTCGGCGTGCAGGATCTCGGCGATCTTGCCGGCCACCACGTCGGCATTGATGTTGTAGGCCTGGCCATCGTCACCGAAACCGATCGGCGAGATGATGGGGATGAAGGCATCGTCCTGCAGCGCCTTGACCACTGCCGGGTTGATCGCGTCAATCTCGCCCACGTAGCCGATGTCGAGGAATTCACCCGGATGCTCCTTGTCCGGCATCTGCATCTTGCGCGCGCGGATCAGGCCGCCGTCCTTGCCGGTCAGGCCCACCGCTTGGCCACCGTAGTGATTGATCAGCATCACGATGTCCTGCTGCACTTCACCGCCCAGCACCCATTCCACCACTTCCATGGTTTCTTCATCGGTAATGCGCATGCCCTGCACGAAGGTCCCCTGCTTGCCGATCTTCTTGAGCGCCGCATCGATCTGCGGGCCGCCGCCGTGAACCACCACCGGGTTCATGCCGACCAGCTTCAACAGGATCACGTCGCGGGCGAAGCCGTGCTTCAAGCTCTCTTCGGTCATCGCATTGCCGCCGTACTTGACCACGATGGTCTTGCCGTGGAATTTGCGGATATACGGCAGCGCCTCGGCCAGGATTTCGGCTTTGATCTGGGGGGCTACGTGGGTGAGGTCGGTGGTCATGGCAATGTCCTGTCGATGCGATGAGGAAAAAGTGATGGGGTGATGCGGTTAGGGACGCGATTTTACATGGAAAGCCGCCTGCCTTCGCACTGCAACATGCGGCGTGTCCGATCCAGACAACGTCGCCGCCCTCAGGCGCTGCAGGCGCGGATTTCCTGATCCGGGAAGGCGCTCTTGATGTTCTCCAGTGCGGTGCGGGATTCCGGGCTCAGGTCGCGCAGCTGGAACACCTGCTTGCCGGCCCCCGAGCGGCGCGCAATGATGCGGGCGCTGCGCACCCCGCGCGAGATCAGCTGGCCCACATAGGCCTTGGCCGCCTCCTCGGTACGGAAAATGCCCAGCGAGACGCCCGAACGCAGCGCCGGATTGGGGAAGCTGTCAGGAATGACGTAGAAATCGCCGATACCCAGCCGTCGCAGCTCGGCGATGCGACGATCGGCCCCTTCGCGGCCATCCTGGGGCGGGATGTAGACCATGTGGCTGGTCACGTCCTGGGTCAGCTTCTGGACCACCTTGTCGCCCAGCTTGAGACTGGCCAGCTGGTCCGAGAAGCGGCGGGCGTCGGCTGCGGTAAAGTTGCCGACTTCGGTACAGGAAGGCGTGACCGTGGCGACCTGCGGGACCGTTGGCTGGGCCGGGGCTGCCGTGGCAGGGGTTGCCGCAGGAGCCTCGGCGGCAGGCGCTGCGGCCGCCGTACCAGCGTCGGCAGCGGCCGACTGCGTGGTCGCCGGCTGCGCGCGCAGTTGCGACGCGAGTTTGTCGCTATTGGCGGGCAACACGCTGAGCAGCTCCGGGCGCAATTGCTCAGCCAGGCGCTGCGGCTCGCGCCGTTCGGACGCGGTGGCACCGAAATAGCCGCGCGACATCCCGAACAGGACCACGTTACCTACCAGCAACAGCCAAAAAAGCAGTTTCAGCTTCATCCGCGCCCAGTCTTCCTTGCCCTGATTGATTTGCCTGTCTGCATGGACAAGCGCCCAGCGTCCATGGTTCATACCCGCATGGTGGCCATATGAAGGCCTATGAGCACCAGATTATCCACTTTTTCCAGTGGCGTATCGCCCGATGCGAGATACGGCGCCAACAAGGCGCCGGCGCCCCCGGCCAGCAGGCAGCGCAGCGGAACCTCCGGACGCAGGCGCCGCCGTTCGGCCAGCGCATGTTCGATGGCCCCGACCTGGGCCGCGATGCAGCCCGCGACGATGGCGTCGACGGTATTGTCCGCAAACAGGCGCTCCGGCGGCGCGGCGCCATCGATGCGGGGCAGCTGGGCAGTATTCAAGGCCAGCGAGGTAGCCATGGTGCCGAAGCCCGGCAGGATCATGCCGCCCTCGAAGCATCCATCGGCGCTGACCACGTCGATGGTGGTGGCCGTGCCGCAGGTCGCCACCAGCAACTCCTGGTCCGGAAACAGCGCCCGCGCGCCAATGGCCGCCGCAAAGCGGTCGCAGCCCAGTTGGCCGGGATGGCGATAGCCATTGCGCACGCCGGCCCGCTCGGCTGTGGAAGCGAACCATTCGACGATCATGCGCGCTCCGAAGGCACCGTGCAGGATGGCTTGCAGGCTCTCGCGCAGGGCCGGGCCAGCGACGTTGGACACACAGATCTGCAATAGCTCATCAGGAGCGGCTTGGCTGGCCAGTGCAGCCCAGTCCTGTGCCAGCGTTTCCGCTTGGGCCCGTTCCACCGCGCCTTGCTGTTGCCAGCGTGGGGACGTGCTCTGATCCGCATCGGCCACGACCGCCCACTTGATGCGGGTGTTACCGGCGTCGACCAGCAGCCTCATGCGTCTTGCAACCGCAATGAGACGTCGCCGGCCAGGATCTCGACCTGTCCGGCCTCGGTGTCCATGAGGAAGCGGCCCATCATGTCCACGCCCAAGGCCGTGCCTTCCTGCAGCACGCGGCCATTCTCGACGATCTTGACGGCCTGCCCGGCATAGGCGTGGAAGGCTTCCCAGCGCTTGACGAAGGCCCCGAAGCCGCGCGCCTCGAATTCCTCCAATACACCCGCCAGCGCGCTGGCGATGATGGCCAGCACGGTTTCGCGCGGCGGCTTCTGCAGTTCCGGCGCTGCGCCGACGGCGCGTTGCAGTTCCTCTTCCAGGCCTGGCGGTACCGCCAGGTTCAGGCCGATGCCGATCACGGCCCAGGTGGCATCGCCCTGGCGGCCATCGGCGGCGGTCTCGATCAGGATACCGGCCAGCTTGGCGCCGTCGCGCAAGACGTCATTGGGCCACTTCAGTTGCGGCCGGATGCCGAACACTTCCAGCGCCTCGGCCAGCGCCACGCCCACGGCCAGCGGCAAGCCCAGCAGCGCATGCATGGGACGCTGCAGGCGCCAGGCCAGCGAAAAGGTCAGGGAATCTTCCGGGGCGGCGCGCCAGGGACGGCCGGCGCGGCCACGGCCGGCGGTCTGGCGGTCGGCCACCAGCAGCAGCGGCCGCTGCAGGGACGACAGGCGCTGCATCAGGTCGACATTGGTGGAGCCGGTCTCGGCCACGGCTTGGACATCGATGCGTTGCTGGCCAGTGGGATCGGATCCGGCCAGGAGCATGCCGATGCGCTCGGGACGCACCAGCGGCGCCGATTCAGACTCGGCGGGCATGGGAAAAGTCAGTGTCATGCGCGCATTGTAACGGCAGAGCGCGCCTGCGCGGGGAGCCGGGCGCGCGGCCATGGTAAAGACGGCAGCCGGCCGGCACCGCCTGGCCCGAAATCGGTTACCCTCTGGCCCATGCCCGTTCCACCCGATTCCCGCCCCGAGCCTCCCGCTACCCCGGCCAGTGCACCGGCAGCCTCGTCGTTTGCGCGCGTGAGCCTGCTGGTCTATACCCTGCTGATCGTCTATGCCAGTTGGTATCCGTTCTCCGGCTGGCGCGACATGGGGATCAAACCCTTCGATTACCTGGGCACGCGCCTGCCCTACTATTGGACCGTGTTCGACGTCTGGACCAACGTCGCCGGTTACGTGCCGCTGGGCCTGCTGCTGGTGCTGGCCCTGCATCCGCACCTGCGTCCCTGGTGGGCAATAGGGCCGGCCACACTGGCCGGCGTGCTGCTGTCGGGCTGCATGGAGGCGGTGCAGACCTACCTGCCCACGCGCGTGCCTTCCAATCTCGACCTGCTGACCAATTCGCTGGGCGTGGCGCTGGGGGCCGTGCTGGGCGCAGCCTGCAGTCGGTACTTCCTGCACGAGAGCCGTTTCCTGATATTGCGCCGGCGCTGGTTCTCGGGCTCGGCCAGCCGCGGGCTGGTGGTGGCGTGGCTGTGGCCACTAGCGCTGATCTATCCACAGAACCACCTGTTCGGCCTGGGCCATCTGGTGCCGCCGCTGTCGGCGTTCTTCTCCGACCTGTTCGATACCCCGATCGACCTGGCCACCACCTGGCTCAACAGCGCGCAACCGAGCGCCGAGCAATACTGGCTGGCCGACGTGATCGTCACCGCTTGCGGCCTGACCGGGGCGGCCCTGCTGGTGCTGCTGCTGATGCGCCGCCAAGCCCCGCGCCGTCGGCTGGTGACGCTCTACCTGCTGGCCTGCATCGCGGCCAAGTCGCTGGCCTGCGCGCTGTTCTTCGCGCCGCAAAATGCCTTTGTCTGGATCTCGCCCAGCGCCGTGGGCGGGATCATGCTGGGGACGCTGATGATTGTCGGCCTGGCCTGGGCCCCGCCCACGGCACAGCGGCGGGTGGCGGCACTGGCCCTGATCCTGAGCCTGGTGGTGACCAACGCCGTGCCGGCCAACCCCTACTACCTCTCCACGCTGGAGACCTGGGTCCAGGGCAAATTCCTCAACTTCGACGGGGCCGCGCAGTTCCTGTCGGTGCTGTGGCCCTTCCTGGCGATCTGGTTCCTGTTGCACCCGGTGCACCGCAGGCCGGGCTGAGCGGGGTGTATCATTGACGCTTTGCCGGCCCGCGCCGGCACTGCCGTCACTCTCCACAGGGCATTCCATGAGCGATCAAGAGCAACCGCAAGAGCAACCCTATTACGAACATCACGTCTTCTTCTGCCTGAACCAGCGCAAGCCGGGCGAGCGTACCTGCTGTGCCGACAAGGGCGCGCAAGCCGCGCAGGAGCACGCCAAGAAGCGCATCAAGCAACTGGGCCTGTCCGCGCCCGGCAAGGTCCGCATCAACAAGGCCGGTTGCCTGGAGCGCTGCGAAGAAGGCCCGGTGGTGGTGATCTACCCGCAGGGCACCTGGTACACCTACGTCGACAATGAAGACATCGACGAGATCATCGACAGCCATATCGTCGGCGGCAAGGTCGTGGATCGCCTCAAAATCTGAAGATATGAAAGTTTGATCAAGCAGCCGCCCGCAATGCCGGGCGCAGCAAGCCTCCCCTCATCCGTTTCCCCGCACGCCATGAACGTACACACCCAACACTTCCAGATCGCCGGTGCCGTCGGCCAACTTGAATGCGCGCTCGACCTGCCGGATCCCGAGCAATTCGCCGCTCCCCTCGGCCTGGCCCTGGTGGCCCATCCGCATCCGCTGTATGGCGGCACGATGGACAACAAGGTCGCACAAACCCTGGCCCGCACCTTCCTGGCGCTGGGCTACGTGGCGGTGCGCATGAATTTCCGGGGCGTGGGCAAGTCCGAAGGCGTACACGACCACGGTGCCGGCGAGACCGACGACATGGCCCTGCTGCTGCAGCACATGCGCGCGCAGTATCCGGACCTGCCGCTGGCCTTGGGCGGTTTCTCCTTCGGTACCTTCGTCCAGGCGCAATTGCAGCAGCGCCTGCTGCAACAGGATGCGGCCAGCGCCGCCGAGCGCCTGGTGCTGGTCGGCACGGCCGCCGGCAAGTGGCCCATGCCGCCGGCTCCGGCCAATACCATCCTGATCCACGGCGAGCAGGACGAGACCATTCCCCTGTCCGCCGTCCTGGACTGGGCGCGCCCGCAGGAGCTGCCGGTGGTGGTGATTCCGGGCTCGGATCACTTTTTTCACCGCAAGCTGCAACATATCAAGAACGTCGTGGTCGAAAGCTGGCATCGCCGCCCGGCGCAGCTTCCGGCCTGAAGGTTTCCGGCACGACCGGCGTTCATCCGCAAGCATGGCGGCGCTGTGCGAGGCCAGGGCCAGGGTGCATGCCGGTATCGTGAGGGGATTTTCGGGGATGAAGATCCATTCAATTGGGAACGATGCCACATGACGTTTTATAATTCAGTGCGACCAGCCAGACCGGCGCAACGCGCGCCATTGCGGTTGTTCGCATCGATTGAACCAGACTGATCCGTCCTGCCTCACCCTCTTTTCAAACCAACAGCTACGATGTTCCCCCGTGCAGGCAATTTTTCTTAGGCACCGATGAAAAAGCTTCTCGCGGCATTCGCCGCAACCGTCCTTTCCCTTTCCGCCCTGACCGCCTCCGCCCAAAGCCTGCCGCCGCCGACCGTGGCAGCCAAGAGCTGGCTGCTGCTCGATGCCTCGGCCAACCAGGTCATCGCCTCCAGCGATCCCGATACCCGCGTCGAGCCGGCCTCGCTGACCAAGCTCATGACCGCCTACCTGGCCTTCGCCGCCCTGCGCGACAAGCGCCTGAGCCTGGAACAGGAAGTGAACGTTTCTGTCAACGCCTGGAAGGTCGATCCGAGCAGCTCCAAGATGTTCATCGAGCCCAACAAGCCGGTCTCGATCGACAACCTGCTGTATGGCCTGATCTCGGTGTCGGGCAATGACGCCGCCGTGGCCGTGGCCGAAGCGGTCTCCGGCACGGAAGACGCCTTCGTGCAGCTGATGAACCGTGAAGCCCAGCGCCAGGGCCTGACCAACAGCCACTTCAGCAACCCGCACGGTCTGCCCAGCGCCGACACGTACACCACCGCACGCGACCTGGCGATCCTGTGCCGCAACCTGATCAACGACTTCCCCGACTATTACAAGCGCTATTACTCGGTCAAGAAGTTCACCTACAACAACATCACCCAACCCAACCGCAATCGCCTGCTGTGGCTGGATCCGACGGTCGATGGCATGAAGACCGGCCACACCTCCAGCGCCGGCTATTCGCTGATCACCTCGGCCCATCGCCCGGTGCCCAATGGCGAGCGTCGCCTGATCTCGGTGGTGATCGGTACCGTTTCCGACCAGGTCCGCACCCAGGAAAGCCAGAAGCTGCTGAACTGGGGCTTCCAGAACTTCGACGCCGTGAAGCTGTATGCCAAGGGCCAGGCGGTGGATACGCCGGACGTGTGGAAGGGTTCGCAGAGCAAGATCAAGGTCGGCTTCAAGAACGACGTCTACATCACCATCCCCAAGGGCACGGCTGACAAGGTCAAGACCAAGCTGGAACGCAATGATCCGCTGATCGCCCCGATCTCGGAAAACGCCAAGGTCGGCACCCTGAAGGTGACCATCGATGACAAGACCGTGGCCGAACTGCCGGTGATCGCACTGGAATCGGTGGGCCCGGCTGGCTTCATCGGCCGCGCCTGGGACTCGCTGCGCTTGATGTTCAAGTAATCCTCAGGTAATGCTGCAGCCAAGGCTGCAGATGCGCCAGTCAAAACGCCATCGGGTGACCGATGGCGTTTTTTTTGTGGGCGCTGCAAAGGCCATGCATTGCGTAGGGATACGTCTGCGCAAACCCTTGGATGCACCGGACCGCATGCTGCAAGCCGGAAACAAAAACGCCACCGGCGAACCGGTGGCGTTTTCTTGCAATGCTTTACTGGCTGGCTGGATTCAATCAGGCCGCAACCGCTTCCTTGGCGACCGCCGGTGCCACCTCATCCGCCGACGAACGGATCAGGTGATCGAAGGCCGACAGGCCTGCCGTAGCACCTGCACCCACGGCGATGACGATCTGCTTGTACGGCACCGTGGTGACGTCACCGGCCGCGAAGACGCCCGGAATCGAGGTCTGGCCCTTGGCGTCGATCTCGATCTCGCCGTGCTTGGACAAGGCCAGGGTTCCCTTGAGCCATTCGGTGTTGGGCACCAGGCCGATCTGGACGAACACGCCTTCCAGTTCCACGTGCTTGACCTCGCCGGTGTCACGTTCCTTGTAGCTGATGCCGTTGACGCGCTGGCCGTCGCCGGTGATCTCGGTCGTCTGCGCCGAGGTCACGATGGTGACATTGGACAGGCTCTTGAGCTTGCGCACCAGCACTGCATCGGCCTTCAGCTCGGCTGCGAATTCGATCAGGGTCACGTGGGCGACAATACCGGCCAGGTCGATGGCCGCTTCCACGCCCGAGTTGCCGCCGCCGATCACCGACACGCGCTTGCCCTTGAACAGCGGACCATCGCAGTGCGGGCAATAAGCCACGCCCTTGTTCTTGTATTCCTGCTCGCCCGGCACGTTGACGTTGCGCCAGCGGGCACCGGTGGACAGGATCACGGTCTTGCCCTTCAATACGCCGCCATTGGCCAGCTTCACTTCGATCAGCTTGTCGCCCGGCACCAGCGCTTCAGCGCGCTGCACGTTCATGATGTCGACGTCATAGGCCTTCACGTGCTGTTCCAGCGCGGTGGCGAATTGCGGGCCTTCGGTTTCCTTCACCGAGATGAAGTTCTCGATGGCCAGGGTATCGAGCACCTGGCCGCCGAAACGTTCAGCCACCACGCCGGTACGGATGCCCTTGCGCGCTGCATAGATGGCAGCGGCTGCACCGGCGGGGCCGCCGCCGACGATGAGCACGTCATACGGCTCCTTGGCGCTCAGTTCTTCACCCTTGCGGGCAGCAGCACCGGTGTCGAGCTTGGCGAGGATCTCTTCCACGCCGGTACGGCCCTGGCCGAAAACCTCGCCATTCATGTAGATGGTCGGCACGGCCATGATCTGGCGTTGCTCGACTTCACCCTGGAACAGGCCGCCGTCGATGGTCACCGACTGGATGCGCGGATTGATGATCGACATCACGTTCAGGGCCTGCACGACTTCCGGGCAGTTCTGGCAGGTCAGCGAGACATAGGTCTCGAAACTGTAATCGCCGTCCAGGTTCTTGATCTGCTCGATGACCTTGTCATCGAGCTTGATCGGATGGCCGCCCACTTGCAGCAGCGCCAGCACCAGCGAGGTAAATTCGTGGCCCATCGGGATCGCGGCGAATTCGACGCTGATATCGGTCCCGGGGCGGTTCAGTTTGAAGGACGGGGTACGTCCCTGGGCATCGGCACCGCGTTGCTCGACCAGCTTGATGCGGTCCGACAGCAGCACGATGTCTTGCAGGAGTTCCTGCATCTCACGGGACTTGGCGCCATCATCGAGCGACGCGACGATCTCGATCGGGTGGCTGACCTTTTCCAGATAGGCCTTCAATTGGGTCTTGAGATTGGCATCAAGCATGATGATTACTTCCTCGTTGAGAGATTCAAGGGTCGTCCTGACCACGGCCTCGCCCTTGTGGGGGTCAGCCGCTTGCCCGGGGGGAGCGGGTCAGGACGGATACTGCGGGATATTCAGTGCAGCGCCAGCCGCAGAACAGCGCTTGGCTGGCGCGATACGGCGGGGTGTTGCTTAGATCTTGCCGACCAGGTCCAGGGACGGCTTCAGGGTGGCAGCGCCTTCTTCCCACTTGGCGGGGCAGACTTCACCCGGGTGCGATGCCACGTACTGGGCTGCCTTGACCTTGCGCAGCAGTTCCGAAGCGTCACGGCCGATGCCGTTGTCATGCACTTCCATGACCTTGATTTCGCCTTCCGGATTGATCACGAAGGTGCCGCGCAGTGCCAGGCCTTCTTCTTCGATCAGCACTTCGAAGTTGCGTGCCAGGGTTGCGGTCGGGTCGCCCACCAGCGGGTACTGGACCTTCTTGATGGCTTCCGAGGTGTCGTGCCATGCCTTGTGAGCGAAGTGGGTGTCGGTGGAGATACCGTAGATCTCAACGCCCAGCTTCTTGAATTCAGCGTAGTTGTCGGCCAGATCTTCCAGCTCGGTCGGGCACACGAAAGTGAAGTCGGCCGGGTAGAACACGAACACGGACCACTTGCCCTTCAGGGTGGCTTCGGTGATGTCGACGAACTTGCCATCGTGGTAAGCGGTTGCCTTGAACGGCTTGATAGTGGTGTTGATCAGGGACATTGTCGATTTCCTTTTAAAGGGGGTTGAGTGAAGCGATGGGTTGAATAGTAGAACGCCAAACAAAATAGATCAATTTTATTTAATCAATACTTTTGATTGGATTTAACTATCAGTCTTGAGGATCAGGCTATTGGCAGTGCCGGCGGCCGCAAAACGGGGGGCGGTCACCGGAAGTACATGGCGCCGGCCTGCGCAGAGGCAAGCACGACACTGGCCAATCTCCGGCCGTGATCGCTTAAGATGGAACACTTCCGGCCGCGCCAAGAGCGGGTGCGAGCGGAAGTGGGAGCAATGTTACTGCAAGCACGCCGATCTTGTGCAGGCGCACAAGCTGACCAATCCTGACCCCGATGAACCGATGAGCGAGCACCGTCCCCAACCCGGCCGCCGCGCCGATTTCCTGCACTTTCACCCCATTGCTACGCGCTGGATGGACAACGATGTCTATGGTCACGTCAACAATGTCGTCTACTACAGCTGGTTCGATACCGCGGTGAATCATTACCTGGTAGAGCGGGGCGTGCTGGATATCGAACGCGGGGAAGTGATCGGGCTGGTCATCGAAACGCAGTGCAATTATTTTGCGTCCGTCGCCTTTCCGGACCTGATCGAAGTGGGCGTACGCGTGGCGCATCTGGGCCGCAGCAGCGTGCGTTACGAGCTGGGCATCTTCAAGGCGGGGGAAGAGACTGCCGCTGCGCAAGGCCACTTCGTGCATGTGTACGTGGATCGCGCCAGCCGCAGGCCGGTGGCCTTGCCCGAGGCATTGCGGGCGGCGCTGATGCCGCTGACCTTGCTGATGCCGGGCTGAAAAGCACTCCCGCTAGATAGGCTACACAAAAAGAAAACGCCCGCCGCATCGCTGCGGCAGGCGCTTCCTGTCTTCTCCGAACCGGTCAGCTTAGGCTGCCAGCTTTTTCTCCAGCTTATCCTTCACACCTTGCAGTTCGGCCGGCAGCTTGTGCTTGAGCTTGTCGAACAGTTCGGCATGCAGCTCCAGTTCCTTGACCCAGGCGGCCTTGTCGATGGAGGTGATGGTGGCGAATTGTTCGGCGCTGAAGTCCAGGCCTTCCCACTGCAGGTCATCGAAGCGCGGGGTGACGCCGAACAGATGCTCGACGCCGCCGGTCTTGACGCCCTGCGGATCCTCGATGCGGTCCAGCATCCACTTCAGCACGCGCATGTTGTCGCCGAAGCCGGGCCAGACGAACTTGCCGTCGGCATCGGTACGGAACCAGTTCACGCAGTAGATCTTGGGCAGCTCGGCGGGCGAGGCGGCGATCTTCTTGCCGATGTCCAGCCAGTGCTGGAAGTATTCGCTCATGTTGTAGCCGGCAAAGGGCAGCATGGCGAACGGATCGCGGCGCACCACGCCCTGCTGGCCGACGGCCGCAGCGGTGGTTTCCGAACCCATGGTGGCGGCCATGTAGACGCCTTCCACCCAGTTGCGGGCTTCGGTCACCAGCGGCACGGTGGTGGAACGGCGGCCACCGAAGATGAAGGCCGAGATCGGCACGCCGGCCGGATCATCCCAGGCCGGATCGATCACCGGGTTCTGGGTCGCGGCCACGGTGAAGCGGGCGTTCGGGTGCGCTGCCTTGCGGCCGGTTTCCTTGCCGATTTCCGGGGTCCAGTCCTTGCCCTGCCAGTCGATCAGGTGCGCCGGGGCTTCCTTGGTCATGCCTTCCCACCAGACGTCGCCATCATCGGTGAGCGCCACGTTGGTGAAGATGGTGTTGGCCGACACCGACGCCATGCAGTTGTAGTTGCTCTTTTCGTTGGTGCCCGGGGCCACGCCGAAATAGCCGGCTTCCGGGTTGATGGCGTACAGGCGGCCATCGGCACCCGGCTTGATCCAGGCGATGTCGTCACCGATGGTGGTGACCTTCCAGCCGCCGAAGGCCTTGGGCGGGATCAGCATGGCGAAGTTGGTCTTGCCGCAGGCCGAGGGGAAAGCGGCGGCCACGTAGTGCTTCTTGCCTTCCGGGGATTCGACACCCAGGATCAGCATGTGCTCGGCCAGCCAGCCCTGGGCGCGGCCCATGGTGGAGGCGATGCGCAGGGCGAAGCACTTCTTGCCCAGGAGCGCATTGCCGCCATAGCCCGAACCGTAGGACCAGATCTCGCGGGTTTCCGGATAGTGGACGATGTACTTGGTGGCATTGCACGGCCAGGCCACGTCCTTCTGGCCGGCGGCCAGCGGTGCGCCCACGGTGTGCACGCAAGGCACGAACTCGCCATCGCTGCCCAGCACGTCATACACGGCACGGCCCATGCGCGTCATGATGCGCATGTTCACGGCCACATAGGGAGAGTCGGACAATTCCACGCCAATGTGGGCGATGGGCGAACCCAGCGGACCCATCGAGAACGGCACCACGTACAAGGTACGGCCGGCCATGCAGCCGTCGAAGAGGCCGTTGAGGGTCTGGCGCATCTCGGCCGGATCGGTCCAGTTGTTGGTCGGGCCGGCGTCTTCCTTGTTCTGCGAGCAGATGAAGGTGCGGTCCTCCACACGGGCCACGTCCGACGGATCGGAGCAGGCCAGGTAGCTGTTGGGACGCTTGGCTTCGTTGAGCTTCTTCATGGTGCCGGCGGCGACCATTTCAGCGCACAGGCGATCGTATTCTTCCTGCGAACCATCGCACCAGTAAATGCGAGCCGGCTTGGTCAGCGCAGCGATTTCGGCGACCCAGTTGATCAGTTTCTGGTGTTTGACGTAGGCGGGCGCATTGACTGCGGGAATGCCTGCCATGAGGGGTTGGTTCATATGCTACCTCCAATGCCACAAGTTGATGAATTCGGTTGGCACGGCAGGATCGTCGTTGCACGGGCCTGGCGGGATACGCACGCCAGTCTGCAGTACGGCGGTCTTGTCGAGGGCGGCCGTCTCTAGGAACCCGGCCACCCGGCCCGCCTCCTTGCTGGCGGCGGGTTTTGCTCACTCTTCGACAGTCGAGAGTGCAGGAAAGTGGCAGCGATTGTACCCCGATAAAACGGAATTTACGCAAATTTGTAGCGATAAATACCCGACTTACGTAGTAGGTAATTACAAATCAAAAAAAATCTGTTTTTTCATTACCGTGGCATATAACAGCCATTCCTTGATAAACCGCATGAACACTGGATTTGCGGGGCATTGCGGGCGATATGCCATTCATGCTGTGAATATCTCCTGCAGAAACGCGACGAAAACTTTAACCTTGGCCGTCTCCCGGCGTGTTGGTTGGTAAAGCGCCACGATGTCCGGACCGGCCACCTGCCATTCCGGCAGCACCGGTACCAGGCTACCCTCCTGCAAGGGCGGATCGAGGGTCACCGACATCTGCTGGATGATGCCGCCGCCGGCCTGCGCGGCGGCCACCATGGATTCCACATGATCCATGGCCAGCAGGCCCTTGGGAATATGCGAGCTTTCCACGCCGTCACGGCTGAAACGCCAGGGCTTGACCATGCGCGTGCGCGGATTCAGGAAACCCAGGCAGGCGAACTGGTCCAGCGCCTCGGGCGTCTGCGGCCAGCCGTGCTGCTGCAGGTAGGACGGTGCCGCGCAGCACAGGTAGCGGGTACCGGCCAGCTTGCGCGCCACCATGCCGGAGTCGGCCAGGGTGCCGATGCGTACCACCACGTCCAGCCCTTCTTCGACCATGTCGACCATGCGGTCGCTGACGGTCACGCGCAGTTCCAGCTCGGGATACTGGCGCAGGAAGCCCGGCAGCGCCGGCGCCACGTAACGCCGGCTGATGACGCTGGGCAAGTCAACCCGGAGCAGCCCTACCGGGCGCGTATCGGAGGCCCGCAAACCCGCCTCCAGCTCGCCCATGTCGGCCAGCAGCCGCAGCGCCTGCTGGTGGCAGTGCCGTCCCTCTTCGGTGAGCGACATGCTGCGCGTGGTGCGATTGAGCAGGCGCACCTTGAAGTGCGCCTCCAGTGCGGCCACGTGGGTGGTCACGGAGGAGGTGGACATGGACAACTTTTCAGCCGCCCGGCTGAATGCGCCCGCCTCGACCACGGCGCAAAAGACCTTGAGCATGTCCAGTCGGTCCATGGTGTTCTCCCTGTGCTGTCGTTGTTGGTGCCCTGATTCTAGGCCATGGCGCGCGGCCGATTATTCGCCGATGCGCAATTCTGACTTTGGCGTTGCCCGCTTTTTCGGCGCAAGGCAAACCGGGAGACTGCGTGCATCGACCAGCCGCCCTGCGGTGAGGCGATGCTTCCTTCACCCATACCACATTCAGGAGTCATCATGTCCAACGCCCCTTCCCTCATGCAAGCCGCCCTGCTGACCCAGTTCGGCACCCCGCTGTCGCTTGCCCCCATCGAAACACCAACGCTGCGCCCCGGCCAGGTGCTGGTGCGCATCGCCGCCAGCGGCGTCAATCCGCTCGATACCAAGATCCAGGCCGGCAACGCCGCCCATGCCCAGGCCCGCCTGCCGGCCATCCTGGGCATCGACCTGGCCGGTGTGGTCGAGGCGGTCACGCCTGGCGAAACGCGCTTCGCTGCCGGTGACGAGGTCTATGGCATGACCGGCGGCATCGGCGGCGTGCCGGGTTCGCTGGCCCAGTTTGCCGCCGTGGATGCCGACCTGCTGGCCCACAAGCCACGCAGCCTGGACATGCGCCAGGCCGCCGCCCTGCCCCTGATCTTCATCACCGCCTGGGAAGGCCTGGTCGAGCGCGCCCGCGTGCAGCCCGGCCAGAAAGTGCTGGTGCATGGCGGTGCCGGCGGGGTCGGACACATCGCGGTGCAGATCGCCCTTGCACTGGGTGCCGAGGTCTACGCCACCGGCAGCGCCGACCAGAAGGGCCCCATCGAGAGCCTGGGCGCCACCGCCATCGACTACCGCAGCCAGCAGGTGGAGGACTACGTGCAGCAATACACCGACGGCAAAGGCTTTGACGTCATCTACGACACCGTCGGCGGCGCTACGCTGGACGCCTCCTTCGCCGCGGCCCGCCGCTATGTCGGGCATGTCGTCAGCTGCCTCGGCTGGGGCGCGCACAAGCTGGCGCCGCTGTCCTTCCGGGGCGCGACCTATTCGGGCGTGTTCACCCTGCTGCCGCTGCTGACCGGCGAAGACCGCGCGCGCCATGGCCAGATCATGCGCGAAGCTGCAGGCCTGGCCGACGCCGGGACATTGCGGATATTGATGGACGAACGCCGATTCACCCTGGAGCAGGTCAACCAGGCCCACGCCCTGGTGGCCGAGGGCCAGGCGCGCGGCAAGCTGGTCATCGACATCGGCATTTGAGTAGCGGGGAAGCGGCCAGGGCAGCACCCCCCGTGCCGAATCCCGGCAATCGCTTTATGATGGACGCCCACGCCGGCCACGCAGGTGGCCGGTGACCGCCCCTCAAGAGTGCCAGGAGACTTCCCATGAAAATCGCCATCCTCGACGACTACCAGGATGCCGTGCGCCACCTCGACTGCTTTCGTCTGCTCGACGGCCACGACGTCAAGGTCTTCACCAACACCGTGCGCGGCGTCGGCCAGCTGGCCGCCCGGCTGGCGCCCTTCGACGCCGTGGTGCTGATCCGAGAACGGTCCGCCCTCACCCAGCCCCTGCTGGAAAAACTCCCCCTGCTGAAACTGATTTCCCAGACCGGCAAGGTCAGCGGCCATGTCGACGTGGCCGCCGCCACCGCGCGCGGCATTGCCATCGTCGAAGGCGTGGGCGACCCGACCGCACCGGCCGAGCTGACCTGGGCCCTCATCATGGCCGCCATGCGCCGCGTGCCGCAATACTGCAGCGCCCTGCGCGCGGGGGCCTGGCAGCAGGTCTCGCCCACGCCGCATCTGAACCTGATCGGCACCGCCCTGAAGGGGCGCACCCTGGGCATCTGGGGCTACGGCAAGATTGGCAAGCTGGTGGCCGGTTATGGCCGCGCCTTCGGCATGCAGGTGGTGGTGTGGGGACGCGAGGCCAGCCGCGAGCAAGCCGTCAAGGATGGCCTGCAGGCCGCTGCCAGCAAGGAAGATTTCTTCACCCAGGCCGATGTACTGACCCTGCACCTGCGCTTGAACGACGCCACGCGCGGCATCGTCAAGGCCAGCGACCTGGCCCGCATGAAACCGAGCGCCTGCTTCGTCAACACCAGCCGCGCCGAACTGGTCGAGGCCGATGCGCTGGAAGCCGCCCTGCACGCCGGCCGCCCCGGAATGGCCGCGCTGGACGTCTTCGAGCGCGAGCCGCTGCCGGTGGACTCACCGCTGCTGAAGATGGACAACGTGGTGGCCGCCCCCCACCTGGGCTATGTGGAAAAAGACGGATATGAACTTTACTTCCGCGCGGCCTTCCAGAACATCGTCGACTACGCCGCCGGGTCGCCCAAGAACGTGCTCAATCCTGAGGCTCTGGGGTGATGCGGTGAATGGTTCTGACCGGCGGGTCATAGGTCAGCTGGGGCATGGCCCCGGCGCGCTTCCACAGGTGTCGCCAACCCGGCGGCCACGGTAGCGGCGGGCCGGCGTATTCGGGGACGTTGCGCCGGATCGGGATCACCGGCAGGTGTTCCGGGATGTTGCCGTTGCTGTGCCAGCCGAGGCTGAAGGCGTAATCCGGCAAGAGCGTGGCGCAGACCAGCTCGAACCAGCTGGCATGGGCTTCGTCTTCGCCCAGCGCCTGGGCCAGTCCCTGCGGGTCGAACTGGGCCAGCAGGCGCGCCAGTTCTTCGGGGGACGAAGACGGTCCGTCGCCCCAGCCCATCACCGGATTGAAGTTGTAATCCGCGCCCGAGCCATACCAGCCCTCGCGCCAGGGCCGCTCGATCCAGTTGCGCGGGCCGCTGAAGAGATGCCAGCGCCAGTGCAGCCCGGACGGCTTGGGCCAGCTATAGAGGTAGAGCCGCTGGTAGCCGGCGCGATGCAGCTCGCGCACCATGGCCATCAGGCGCGCATGCGGCATGCGGTCCGGCGGGGCACGGCGGAACAGGATGGGCGTGCCATCAGCATGCTGCACTTCGTCCGACGACAGGTTCAGGTCCAGGGTGCGCACCTCGCTGCCGAAGCGCGCAGAAATCCAGCCCGTCATCAGGTTGACGAGCACGATCACGCCATAGCCGCGATGGCGGTGGAAGATGACGGTGCCGGGTGCCAGAGGTTTCATATGCGGTCCATTATAAATGGCCTTGGAAAATCGCTCCGGCCCCACCCGTCTTCCCACGAAAATGAAGCTTCCTGCGTGTAAGATAGCGCCTGCCAGCAGCCATAGCGGCGGCTATCCGGGGGGAAGCGGCTGGCACGCGGCGTCCGGGACCGCATCTTGCTTATCCCGCGATGTGAACATTTTGACCAGTTGGAAGATAGGAAACCCATGAGCCTGCGCATCATCGCCACCGGTGGCACCTTCGACAAGCATTACGACGAAATCGCGGGCCAGCTTGGCTTTGGCGAGAGCCACCTGCCGGACGTCATCGCCCGCGCCCGCATCACCACCGAAGTTTCCCTCGAAACCCTGCGCCTGCTCGATTCGCTGGAGATGCAGGACGGCGACCGCCAGCGCGTGCTGGAAGCTTGCCAGGCCTCGGCGCAGCAGGCCATCGTCATCATCCACGGCACCGACACCATGCAGCAGACCGCCCAGGTGCTCGGCCAGGCGCTCACCGACAAGACCGTGGTGCTGACCGGCGCCATGATCCCCTACGAGATCGCCAACTCCGACGCCTTCTTCAACTTCGGCTTTGCCTGCGGCGTGGCCCAGGTGCTGCCGCCGGGCGTGTATGTGGCCATGAACGGCCGCATCTTCGCCTGGAACAAGGTGGCCAAGAACCGCAGCGCGGGCGTCTTCGAACCGATCTGACCCCAGCCCCTGGCAGGCCCCGTCCTTCAGTGCGGTGCCTGCCGCTGCGCCCAGTCGCGGCAGAACGACAGCAGCGCCGCGAGGCTGGGCGAAGGCGCGCGGTGGCGGCTGACCACCATGTAAAAATGCCGGCGCAAGGTCGGCAGGGGCGTGTCCAGTTCGACCAGCTTCTTCGATTCGATCAGATCTTCCACCACCGAACGTGACAGGCAGCTGATGCCCAGGCCTTCGGCGGTGGCGCGCTTGATGGCTTCCGAATTGCCGAACTCGAAGGAGGACGGCAAATGATGCAGGTAGGGAATGAGCGCATGCTCGACCGCCTCGCGCGTGCCGGACCCGGCCTCGCGCAGCAGCCAGTCAGCTTCGCGCAGCATCTTCAGGGTGATCTTGCGGCGCGCGCGGACGATGGGGTGTTTGGGCGCGGCCACCACGATCAGTTCATCGGTCATCCACGGCTCCACCTGCACATCATCGGCATGGCAGGGCCCTTCGATGAGCCCCGCATCCACTTCAAAATTGACCACCGCCTCCACGATATCGGCCGTATTGGCCACCAGTGCGCGCACCCGCGCTCCGGCATGGCTGCGCCGATAAGCCGCGATCATGGCCGGCAGCAGATAGCTGCCGATGGTGGTGGAGGCGCCCAGGTGCAGGTCGCTGCCGGCAGCCGGATCGCTGAACTGGCGCTCGATGGTCTGGGCCGCATCCAGCATGTGGCGCGCCTGCGGCAGCAACTGGCGGCCGCTGTCGTTCAACACCAGCCGCTTGCCGACACGGTCGAACAATTGCACGCCCAGCAGGCTCTCCAGTTCATTCAATGCAGCGCTGGCCGCCGACTGCGACAGCGCCACCAGGCCGGCCGCCGCCGTGGTCGAACCCGATTGGGCCACCGCCAGGAAAATCTGCAATTGCCGCAGCGTGATCCTCATCGTTCCTCCGTTATGCATTTCCGACATGGGGGTGCGCAGAAAACGTCACCGCCCATCTACCTGTTCAACAGGTAGATATTAGCAAAATAACGCGTTTTTCTTTTATAAGCGCGGCGCGTAAAGTGCACTCCATCGACAGCACACCTTTCGTGGAGAGCCCCATGCGTACCGCCATCCAGACCTCCTCCCTGCCGCCGGCCGCCGCCGGACTGGCGCTTTCCGGCGCCGTCGCCTGGGCGGCCATGAGCCTGGGCAATATCGGCTGGCTGCAGAATCACGGCTTCTCGGCCCTGACTGTCGCCATCGTGCTGGGCATCGTGATCGGCAATACCGTCTATCCGCGCCTGGGCGCGTATTGCGGCGAGGGCGTGCGCTTTTCCAAGCAGACGCTGCTGCGTGCCGGCATCATCCTCTACGGATTCCGCCTGACCTTCCAGGACATCGCCCACGTCGGCGTGGCCGGTGTGGTGATCGATGCGGCCATGCTGCTCTCCACCTTCGGCCTGGCCTGGCTGGTCGGCACCAAGTTGCTGAAGCTGGATCGCGACGCCGCGCTCCTGATCGGTGCCGGCAGTTCGATCTGCGGTGCGGCGGCCGTGATGGCCACTGAACCGGTGCTGCGCGCCCGCAGCGAGCAGGTCACCGTGGCGGTCTCGACCGTGGTCATCTTCGGGTCGCTGGCGATCTTCCTCTATCCGCTGCTCTACACGCTGCAAGCCGAACCGGTATGGGGCCTGCGCCTGCCGGACTTCGGCGTCTACATCGGTTCCACCGTCCATGAAGTGGCGCAGGTGCTGGCCGCTGCACGCTCCATCGACCAGCACACGGCCGATGTGGCGGTGATCACCAAGATGGTCCGCGTGATGATGCTGGCGCCCTTCCTGCTGATGCTGTCGATGAAGGCGGCGCCCTCCGTCACTGGACACCAGCACCAGCACCGCAAGCTGTCCATTCCCTGGTTCGCCTTCGCCTTCATCGGTGTGGTGGTGTTCAACTCCTTCTTCCCGCTGCCGGCCGCCATCAACCAGCTGGTGCTGCAGGCCGATACGCTGATGCTGGCCATGGCCATGGCGGCCCTGGGCTTGTCCACCCACCTCTCGGCGCTGCGCAGTGCGGGCATCAAGCCCATGATCCTCGGTGCGGTGCTGTTTGCGTGGCTGGTGATTGGCGGTGCCCTGGTCAACGGTGCATTGGGACGCTTGCTGGCCTGAGTCGGACTGCACCTCATCAAGCAAAAAGGCGCGCTCCACAGGGAGCGCGCCTTTTTTGTTACATCAGGAAAACTGACTCAACGGGCAAGCTGATTCAGTTTCCTCAATGCAGCTCCCCGCGCTGGGTCAGTTCGCGGATGATGCGCACCGTATCGATATCGGCTTCCTGGTAGGCCGAGCGGCGGAAGTTGTCATAGAAGGCTTCTTCGCCGGTGACATCCTCGGGCTTGCCATCGTCATACTCGAAACGCACGAAGAGCACATCGGCCTGCGGCTCCTCGATGGTCATGCTCATGCGCGAGGCCGGGATCTCGCCCTGCGCGGGCACGTCATAGAGCACCTGGATCTGCGGCAGGTAAGTGACCTTGTCGATGATGACCAGCTCGCCATAGCGCAACTCGCGGCGCACGCTGTCGAGGCTCTTGTCGGAGAGGCGGCAGTCGTCCAGGTGCGGCATGAACAGGCGCGGCGACTCCGCACGCAGGACCAGGCCGCGCCAGAGCTGCTCGCGGGTCAGGGAATCGATCAGCGGATTCGTCGGATCGTTGATCTGGATGAGATGGTTGAATTTCATGGTTGCTCTCGTGTTGTTGTTGCCGCCGGCAATGCGGGCATTGTCCCACAGGCGCAGCCGGGCCGGTCGGGCGGGCTGCTACAATGGCGCCTCGTTTCTTCTCCTGCCCACGCCGATCGCCTCCGTATGTCCGCACCCTCCTTCGGCCTGAACAAGCCGCAAAGCGAAGCCGTCCACTACATGGCCGGGCCCTGCCTGGTGCTGGCCGGTGCCGGTTCGGGCAAGACCCGCGTGATCACGCAGAAGATCGCGCACCTGATCGAGAATTGCGGCTACGAATCGCGCAACATCGCCGCGCTCACCTTCACCAACAAGGCTGCGCTGGAAATGCAGGAGCGCATCGCCAAGCTGCTCAAGGACCCCAAGCAGGCCAAGCACCTCACGGTCTCGACCTTCCATTCGCTGGGCGTGAAGATCCTGCGGCAGGAGTCCAAACATCTGGGGTTGAAGGACCGCTTTTCAATCATGGACAGCGACGATTGTTTTTCCCTCGTGCAAGAACTGGCGGTCACCACCGACAAGGCCATCATCCGCGGCATCCAGAATTGCATTTCCTTGTGGAAGAATGGCCTGGTCGATCCCGAGCTGGCCGAGAAGAATGCCCGCACCGAAGACGAAGCCCAGGCCGCGCGCATCTACCGCAGCTATGTGGCCACCCTCAAGGCTTACCAAGCCGTCGATTTCGATGACCTGATCCGCCTGCCGGTGGAGCTGTTCCGCAGCAACGAGGAAGTGCGCGACCGCTGGCAGCGCAAGCTGCGCTACCTGTTGATCGACGAATACCAGGACACCAACACCTGCCAGTACGAACTGGTCAAGCTGCTGGTGACCGGCGTGGGCAAGAAGCCGATGTTTACCGCCGTGGGCGACGACGACCAGGCCATCTATGCCTGGCGCGGCGCGACCATCGAGAACCTGAAACTCCTGGGCGTGGATTTTCCCAACCTGCACCTCATCAAGCTGGAGCAGAACTATCGTTCCAGCACGCGCATCCTGCAGGCGGCCAACGCGGTCATTTCCAACAATCCCAAGCTGTTCGACAAGACCTTGTGGTCCGAGCACGGGCTGGGCGATCCGATCACGGTCATGGCGATGGATGATGAAGAAGCCGAAGCCGACCAGATCGCCATCACGCTCTCGGCGCACCGCTTCGAGCGGCGCGCCAAGTTTGCCGATTACGCCATCCTGTATCGGGGCAACCACCAGGCGCGCATCCTGGAAAAATCCTTGCGGCGCGAACGCATCCCCTACGTGATGTCGGGCGGGCAGAGTTACTTCGACCGTGCCGAGATCAAGGACATCATTGCCTACCTGCGCCTGATCGCCAACCAGGACGATGACCCGGCCTTCATCCGCGCCGTTACCACGCCGCGCCGTGGCGTGGGCCAGGCGACCCTGGAAGTGCTGGGCACGCTGGCCGGGCAGTGGCAGTGTTCGCTGTTCGAGGCGGTCTACAAGGGCGGGCTGGAAGACAAGCTGACCGACCGCCAGCTGCTGCCGCTGCGCAAGTTCTGCGACTTCATCAATGCGCTGGAATCGCGCGCCACGCGGCCGGGTCCGTCCGGCAGCGGCGAAGAGGCGGGCAAGGTGCTGGACGACATGATGGAGGCGATCAACTACGAGTTCTACCTCTACGACAGCTTCGAGGAACGCGCGGCGCAGGCACGCTGGCAGAACGTGGTGGACTTCATCAACTGGTTGAAGGAGCGTGCCTGTGGCGGGCGCGACGGCGAGGGTGAAGAGAAGAACCTGCTGGAGATCACGCAAATGGTGGCGCTCATGAGCATGCTCGAAGGGCGCGACGAAGAGCAGGATGCGGTGCGCATGTCGACCTTGCATGCGTCCAAGGGACTGGAGTTTCCGCACGTGTTCCTGGTGGGCGTGGAGGAAGGCATCCTGCCGCACAAGGGCGACCCCGACACCCCGCCCGAGGCTGCTGCTGCGCGCGTGGAAGAGGAGCGCCGCCTGATGTATGTGGGCATCACCCGGGCGCAGCGTTCGCTGCACCTGTCCTGGTGCAAGCGCCGCAAGCGCGCCAAGGAAGTGATCGAATGCCAGATCTCGCGCTTCGTCAAGGAGATGCGCCTGGATGAAGGCGAGGCGGTGCCGCAGGAGAGCGAGAAGATCACGCCGCAGGCGCGGCTGGCCAATTTGAAGGCGCTGTTGCAGAAGCCGCGTGCGACGCCGGAAGGAAGTTGAGTCGCACGAGGCATTCACGCCTGAAGCGTGGCGAAAATGTCGATATCACGCACATCCATTGTGCGATTTGATCTCGAAATGAGCGCCTGGCCGCATCGCGGTTTACAATGCCGCCTGCAAAAAAATCCCCGAGTTTCACCCAGGCAACACTGCCCGCCGCGCTACCCGCTCGTCTGCCCCTGTTGCCCCAAACCATTCCAGACAAGGAAATCAAGCAATGATCAAGATGTTCTCCCGCCACGCCCGTACGCTGGCGCTGACCGCCGGCTTCGTCGGCATGCTGGGCCTGGCCGCCTGCGGCAAGCAAGAAGACAAGAGCGCCGCCGCCCCCGCGCCGCAAGCCGCAGCCGCGCGCGTCTACGTGGTCGGCGTGGAATCGGCCTACGCCCCCTTCTCCTCGGAAAACGAACAGAAGAACGTGGTCGGTTTCGACATCGACGTCATGAAGGCCCTGGCCAAGAAGATCGGCATCGAAGTCAAGTTCGTGCCCACGCCCTTCGAAGGCTTCTTCAACTTCCTGGCACAAGGCGACCGCGACCTGCTGATCTCGGCCATCACCATCACCGATGAACGCAAGAAGTCGGTGGCCTTCTCCGAGCCCTACTTCGTGGCCACCCAGACCATCGCCCTGCCAGCCGCCAATACCAAGGTCAGCAAGATGGATGACTTGAAGCCCCTGACCGTCGGTACCCAGAGCGCCACCTCCGGCGACGAACTGGTGCAGCAGGTGCTGGGCAAGAACAGCGCCAAGATCAAGCGCTTCGACTCCACCCCGCTGGCCCTGAAGGAACTGGAAAGCGGTGGCGTCGACGCCGTCGTGGCCGATGAACCGGTGGTCAAGAACTATATCGCCAACAACCCCAACAGCAAGCTGCGTACCGTCACCGATCCGGACTTCCCCAAGGAAGACTACGGCATCGCCGTGCGCAAGGATGATCCGGAACTGCTGGCCAAGATCAACAAGGGCCTGGCCGAAATGAAGGCCGATGGCAGCTTCGCCGCCATCAGCGCACAATACTTCGGCAAGTAAGCCCGCAGGCTGTCCCGCTGCTCCTGCCGACCTCTGCAGGAGCAGAGGACTGCATGAGTGCACAAGTGCATGACTGCATGACTGCATGACTGCCTGATCCGGCAACAAGACGGCGGCCCGGGCCGCCGTCCCCGTTTTGTTCCTTTCCCGATTTCAACCACCAATCGAGTCCGACATGGATTTCCGCTGGAGCATAATCCAAGGCTACGCGCCGCTGTTCGCCAAGGGCGTCCTCATGACCTTGCAGGTGTCGCTGATCAGTATCATGATCGGTACCGTCATCGGCTTGCTGGTGGGCCTGCTGCGCCTGGCCGACGTCCAGCACGGCCCCTGGAAGTGGCCGCTGAAGCTGCTGCGCTGGCTGGCCAGCTTCTACGTCGCCTTCTTCCGTGGCACGCCGCTGTTCGTGCAGATCATGCTGATCCACTTCGCGGTGATGCCGCTCCTGGTGCAACAGGAACATGGCCTCTTCATCACCGGCGAACTGGCGCGCACCATCAAGCAGGACTACGGCGCCTTCCTCTCCGGCACGGTCGCGCTCTCGCTCAATGCGGGGGCCTACATCTCGGAAATCTTCCGCGCCGGCATCCAATCCATCGAACGCGGCCAATCCTATGCCGCCGCCAGCCTGGGCATGAACTACGGGCTCACGATGCGCTACGTGGTGCTGCCGCAGGCGTTTCGCCGCATGCTGCCGCCGCTGGGCAACGAAGCCATCACGCTGTTGAAGGATTCCTCGCTGGTCTCGGCCATCGGCCTGGCCGAACTGGCCTATGCCGCGCGTACCGTGGCGGGCACCTATGCCCGCTATTGGGAGCCGTATATCACCATCTCCATCCTGTATTTCTCCATGACCATCTGCCTGGCGCTGGTGGTGGCCCGTCTGGAAAACAAGTACAGCGCACCGCATCGCCGCTGAGCGTCTTTTTTCCCGCTGATCCGCAGCGATCAGCGGGAAGCGCGTGCGCTGCTCGCAAGCGGGCGGTATCATGCCGCGCATGACATCGATGCACACTCTTCCCCAACTCGCTCCCGGCAGCCGCCGCGTGGCCGTGATCGGCGCCGGTCCGGCCGGCCTGATGGCCGCTGAAGTCCTGGCCGCACAAGGCGCCACCGTGGACGTCTACGACGCTATGCCCTCGGCCGGCCGCAAATTCCTGCTGGCCGGACGCGGCGGCATGAACATCACGCACTCCGAACCGCAACCCGACTTCCTGCCGCGCTATGGCCATCGCCGTGAACAGGTCGCGCCCTTCGTGCGCCGCTTCGACGCCGACCAGTTGCGCGCATGGATACACGGCCTGGGCATCGAGACCTTCGTGGGCAGCTCGGGCCGCGTCTTCCCGCGAGAGATGAAGGCCGCGCCGCTCTTGCGCGCCTGGCTGCACCGCCTGCGCGAAGCCGGCGTGCGCTTCCACATGCGCCATCGCTGGCTGGGCTGGCAAGAGGACGGGGCGCTGCGCTTTGCCCATCCTGACGGCCACACCGATGTCCAAGCCGATGTCGTGGTGCTGGCCCTGGGCGGGGCCAGCTGGCCGCGCCTGGGTTCGGATGGCAGCTGGGTGCCGCTGCTGCAAGACCGCCAGGTGGAGGTCGCACCGCTGCTGCCTTCCAACTGCGGCTTCGAGCTGGACTGGAGCGAACATTTCCGCAGTCGCTTCGCGGGCGAACCGGTCAAGCCGGTGGTGGCCAGCACGGCACTGCCCAGCGGCGGCGTGCAAAATCGCCGGGGCGAATTCATCATCACCGCCGAGGGTATTGAAGGCAGCCTGGTCTATGCCATGTCCTCGGCCTTGCGCGACACCATCGCCGCAGAAGGCTCGGCGCGCCTCTACCTGGACCTGCTGCCCGACTGGCCGCTGGAAAAAGTGGAAGCCGAACTGGCCCATCCGCGTGGTGCGCGTTCGCTCTCCAGCCACCTGCAAAGCCGCCTGCATCTCAAGGGCGTGAAGGCAGGACTGCTGCGCGAGCTGGTGAGCAAGGACGACTTCGCCGACATGGGCAAGCTGGCGCGCGCCATCAAGGCCCTGCCGCTGACGGTGCTGCGCACGCGCCCCATCGCCGAAGCCATCAGCAGCGCCGGTGGCGTCAGCTTCGAGGCGCTCGATGATGCGCTGATGCTGCGTGCCCTGCCGGGCGTGTTCTGCGCCGGCGAGATGCTGGACTGGGAAGCGCCCACCGGCGGCTATCTGCTCACCGCCTGCTTTGCCACCGGCCACGCCGCTGCGGCTGGCGCCCTGCATTGGCTCATCAGCGATGACCGTGCCACCAGCCTCGGCAACTCTTCCAAGGAACAACACAAGTGACCCAAGACGACCGCCTCATCGACCTGGAAATGAAGCTCGCCCATCAGGAACACCTGCTGGACGAACTGAACCAGACCGTCTATCGCCAGGAAAAGAAGATCGAGGAACTGGACATGCTGCTGCATGCCCTGGCCAAGCGCTTCAAGGAACTGTCCGACACCAGCCAGGACCGCGCCGCCGCCAACGAGAAGCCGCCGCATTACTGATCGCGCCGCTTCCACTTCCGCTTCCGCTTTTTCTTCGCTGCCCGCACCACCATGGCCAACGAACGCCGCATCGCCCACCTCGACATGGATGCTTTCTATGCCTCGGTGGAATTGCTGCGCTATCCCGACCTGCGCGGCCAGGCGGTGGTCATCGGCGGCGGTTCGGCCACGCGGCCGGTGGAACTGCCCGACGGCACGCGCCAGTATTTCCGCATGCGCGATTACGCCGGGCGCGGCGTGGTCACCACCTCCACCTACGAGGCACGTGCGCTGGGCGTGTTCTCGGCCATGGGCATCATGAAGGCAGCGCAGCTGGCACCGGAGGCCATCCTGCTGCCGACCGACTTCGAGGCCTATCGCAAGTATTCGCGCCTGTTCAAGGAAGCGGTGCGCAGCATCGCGCCGCTGGTCGAGGATCGCGGCATCGATGAAATCTATATCGATCTTTCTGCGTGGCCCGATACCGCGCATGAGATTGCGCGCCAGATCAAGGATGCGGTGCATGCCGCTACGGCGCTGACCTGCTCCGTCGGTGTGGCGCCCAACAAGATGCTGGCCAAGATCTCTTCCGAACTGGACAAACCCGACGGGCTCACCATCCTCACGCCCGAGGACATCGAGCGCCGCATCTGGCCGCTGCCGGCGCGCAAGATCAACGGCATCGGGCCGAAGGCCGCCGAGAAGCTGGCAGCCTTGGGTATCGACACCGTGGCCGACCTGGCACGCGCCTCGCCTGAAATGCTGCGGGCGCATTTCGGACGCAGTTATTCGGAGTGGCTGGGACGCGTGGCGCAGGGCGTTGATGATCGCCCGGTACAGACGTATTCCGAACCCAAATCCATCAGCCGGGAAACCACCTTCGAACGCGACCTGCATGCGCGTGCCGACCGCGCGCAACTTTCGGAAATCTTCACCGCCCTGTGCGTGAAGCTGGCCGGGGACCTGGAGCGCAAGGGCTATGTCGGCCGCACCATCGGCATCAAGTTGAAATATGCCGATTTCCAGGGGGTGACGCGCGATGTCACGCTGCCCGCACCTACCGGGGACGCCGCTACCATCCGCCAGGCGGCGGGCGAATGTCTGAAGCGCGTGCCGCTGGAAAAGAAGCTGCGTCTGCTCGGTGTACGCGTGGGTGCGCTCTCGCGCAAGGATGAGCTGGCCTCAGCGGCGCAGGCGCTGCAGGCGGAGTTGCCGTTCGGCGGCTGATCACTTTTCCGGCGAACTATTTGTGCGTTTTTCTGACGTACTCTGCGGCAAGCCCGGCCATGGAAAATTTAACTGCAAGCGTGGACAATCCGACATCGCTTGCGGCGGGACGGGCGTGTAAAATCTCCCCCTTTCCCTCTTTGCCCTGCTCCGGAAACCTATGTGGTTCAAGAATCTCCAGATCTACCGTTTGCCCGCACCGTGGGCGATCAATGCCGACGAACTCGAATCCCATCTCGCGCCGCAGGCCTTCACCGCCTGCTCCAGCCTGGACATGCAGAGCCAGGGCTGGGTGCCGCCGCGCAACAATGAAAAACTGGTGCATGTGGTCAACCGCCAGCTGCTCTTGAAACTCGATACCGAGAAGAAACTGCTGCCCTCGACCGTCATCAACCAGGTCACCAAGGCCCGTGCCGCCGAGCTGGAAGAGCAGCAGGGTTTCCCGCCGGGCCGCAAGCAGACCAAGGAATTGAAGGAACAGGTCACCGACGAACTGCTGCCGCGCGCCTTCTCGGTGGTGCGCAGCACCTGGGTCTGGATCGATCCGGTCAATGGCTGGCTGCTGGTCGATGCCGGCTCGCCCTCCAAGGCCGAGGAAGTCCTGAAGCTGCTGTTCAAGGCCATCCCCAAGTTCCCGCTGGAAACGCTGCGTACCGTCATGTCGCCGGCAGCGGCCATGACCGACTGGCTGGCCAGCGACGAAGCGCCCAACGGTTTCACCGTGGACCAGGATACCGAGCTGCGCTCCACCGCCGAAAGCAAGGCCACGGTGCGCTACGTGCGCCACACGCTGGAAGCCGACGACATCCGTCGCCACATCGAAGCCGGCAAGCAGTGCACGCGCCTGGCGCTGACCTGGGCCGACAAGGTGTCCTTCGTGCTGACCGAGAACCTGTCGGTCAAGCGCATTGCGCCGCTGGACGTGCTCAAGGAAGACAGCGAGATCGCCGGGAAGAACGACGATGAACGCTTCGATGGCGACTTCATGCTGATGACCGGAGAATTGGCCAAGCTGCTGGCCGCCCTGGTCGAGGCGCTGGGCGGCCAACTGAAGGAAAACGACGGAACCCTGGCCCGTGCGGCCTGAGCGGCGACCTGCACCGCGCCAGTACGAATGAAAACGCCGTGACGGGCTGACCGTCGCGGCGTTTTTTTCATGCCCGCCTCAATTCTTGTGACCACTGAAGCGATAGCCCTGGTCGAACAGGGTCGCCACCGCCACCAGCACGCCCGAGCAGGCCAGGATCAGCGTCACGCCCAGCGTGGAATGGGTGGCCGACTGGGCCACCATCGCCAGTGCCCACAGCGGCGCCAGGCCACCGGCAAGGGCCGTACCGATCTCGCGGCCGGTACCCACGCCGGTGGAGCGGCTCTGCACCGGAAACTGGCGGCTCAGGAAGGAGCCCTGCGGGGCGAACATCATCGGCGCCAGCAGGCCGGTAGCGATGATGACGGCGCAGTAGATGGCCATGCTCTGCCCCGTGGCCAGCAAGGCCATGAAGGGGTAGGCGAACAGTGCCGAGAGCAGGCCGCCGGTCATGAGCACGCGCTGGCTGCTGTAACGGTCGCACAGCCAGCCGAACAGCGGCACGGCCACGATCGCCACCAGGCTGGCCAGCGTCACCGAGAGCGAGGTGACATGCGCCGAGACGCCCTTGAACTGGGTCAGGTAGGCCAGCGAGAACGTCTTGAAGATGTAGCTCAGCGCGTTGTAGCCGACCGCCAGGAAAAACACCACAGCCAGCCCCCTGATCTGGGTAGTGAAGACTTCGCGGATGGGCTGGCGCGGCTGCGCCGGGCTGTCCTGGGCATGGCTGTATTCGGGCGTCTCCGGCAGGCTGCGGCGCACCCACAGACCCACCAGTACCAGCAGGAAACTGAGGATGAAGGGAATGCGCCAGCCACCGGCCAACAGGAAAGCATCGCCGCCCAGCGTGAGCAGGTACACCGTCAGCGACGACAGCAGCAGTCCCAGGTTCAAACCCAGTGCCGGCCAGGCGCCCTGGCGGCCCTTGCGGTCGGCGGCGGCATGCTCGTAGGAGGTCACGGCGGCACCGGCCAGCTCCGCTCCCGCACCCAGGCCCTGCACGATGCGGATGGCCACCAGCAGCAGCGCTGCCCACACGCCAATGGTGGCGTAACCGGGAATGAGGCCGATGGCCGTAGTACATAGCCCCATCAGGCAGAAGGTGATGAAGAGCATGCGCTTGCGGCCGATGCGGTCGCCCAGGTAGCCGAAGAAGATGCCGCCGATGGGACGCGCCACGAAGCCGATGGCAAAGGTGGCGAACGCCTGCAGCGACGCCGTGGCCGGATCGCTGTGGTCGAAGAAGATCTTGCTGAAGACGATCGAGGCCATCGTCGCGTAGAGATAGAAGTCATACCATTCCAGCATCGATCCCACGATAGTCGCGGCGGCGACCTTGCGCAGCCGGGTGCGTTCTTGCTGGGGTGTTTCTGCTTGCGGTGCTTTCATTGCGTCTCTTCCTTGTGTTTTTTCTTCGGATGCGGGAGCGCCTGGCTTGCCGCCATGGATCTGCTTGCCGGGGCAAGGCCAGCGCCGGGGTATTACGGATGAATCAGATTGCGAACGATGTGCTCGCCAATAGCCAGCGACGACGTCGCGCCCGGCGAAGGTGCGTTGCGGATGTGCGTGACGCGGCGGCTCTGGCGGATCACGAAGTCATCGACCAGGCGGCCATCACGCTCCATCGCCTGCGCGCGGATACCGCGCACCGCCGGCGTGACCGCCACATCGGCCAGCGAGGGCACGTAGCGGGCGGCTTCGCGCACGAAGACCTTTTCGCTCAGCACGGTCTTGAGTTCGCGCAGCATGGCCGGTATGTTGCGGGCACCAAATTTCCACAGGCCTGGATAGGCCAGTGCATTGGCAATGTCGCGCAGGCTGGCCTCAGTTCCGCTGTAATTCTCGCGGCCCAGCGAGAGGAAAGCATTGGGCCCGATGGTCATCTGGCCGTCGATGCGTTTGGTGAAATGCACCCCCAAAAAGGGAAAGCGCGGATCGGGCACCGGATAAATCAGGCCCTTGACGTGCGACTTGTAACGCTCGTCGATGACATAGTACTGCCCGAAGAAAGGCACGATACGCGGCGTGGCCGCATCGCCCGACTGCTGTGCCAGGCGATCCGACTGCAGGCCGCTGCAGGCGATGGCCGCATCGAACAGTTCGGGATGCACCTGCCCGTCCTGCAGTTCGACCTGCACCTGCTCGCCCCGCTCGGCAATGCGGCACACCGCGGCATTGAGCACAATGGTGCCGCCGCGTTGCTCGATCTCCTGCGCCATGCGCTCTGCAATCTGGCCATAGCTGACGATGGCCGTGCGCGGCGAATACAGCGCCCGCAGGCCGACACAGTTGGGCTCGATCTCGCGCAGGCGGCCGGCATCGATCATCTCCACATCCGGTACCCCATTGGCCACGGCCTTGCGGTGGATGGCGTCCAGGCGCGGCAGTTCATCCGGGGTGAGCGCCACCACCACCTTGCCGCATTCGTCATAGGGCAAGGCATTCTGCTGGCAATAGTCCTTGAGCAGGGCCACGCCACGCCGGCACAGGGTGGCCTTGAGCCCGCCCGGTTCGTAGTAGAGGCCGGCATGCACCACGCCGGAATTGTGGCTGGACTGGTGCCGGGCAACGGCCGCCTCCTTCTCGAAGACGGTGACGTGGATATCCGGGCGGTCCAGCAGCAGCTGGCGTGCGACGGCCAGGCCATTGATGCCGCCGCCGATGATGGCGTAACGCTGGGGTCTCTTCATGTTGTCGTTGTCGGTTGATCTGATGCGGACGAAAAAGCAATCGCCGTGGCGAGATTCTTGGGGAGGATCTCTTCAATGAAAAGCGAAATTATCGATAGAATGATGTTTCCATAAAGCGAACAGGATGCCTGCCCGCCATGACCCTGAAACAACTGGAAGCCTTCTACTGGGCCGCGACCTGCGCCAATTTCGCCATTGCCGCGCAGCGCATCAATGTCTCCATCTCTTCGCTCTCCAAGCGCCTGCACGAACTGGAACAGTCGCTGGGGGTGGTGCTGTTCGACCGCAGCGGCCATCGCGCCCTGCTCACCGATGCAGGACGCCAGCTCATGCCGCAGGCGCTGGCGCTGCTGGACGAGGCCGCCGCCATCCGCAGTTCCTTTTCAGCCGGTAGCGCCCCGCATGGACTGGCCGGGCATTGCCGCTTCGGCGTGGGCGAACTCAGTGCCCTGACCTGGCTGGCCGGTTTCGTGGCGCAGGCGCGCCGCCTGCATCCGCAACTGGTCCTGGAACCCTATGTGGATGTGGGCAGCGTCCTGCAGGAAAAGGTGGAAAACGGCGAACTGGATTTCGCCATCGTGGCGGGACGCTCCTCGCGCCAGATGCTGCTGGCGCAGGCAGTCTCGCAGGTGCCCTTCGTGTGGGCCTGCGCCCCGGCCGTGCGCAAGCCGCGTACCGGCTTGGCCACTTTGCTGCAACAGGGCTGCCCCATCATCGCCCTGCCGGCCTCGGCCGGCACCACGCGGCTCATCGATGACTGGCTGCTGGCGCAGGATATCGCCGGGGTGGAGCGGCTGAGCTGCAACAACTGGGGTGCGGTGACCGGTCTGCTGATGGCGGGAGTAGGCGTGGGCATGCTGCCGCAGAGCTGGGCGCAGAAGCTGGTGCGGCAGAAGAAGCTGGCCCTGCTGCGCGGGGATGTCCCGCTGGGCGCGATGACGTATTCCTTCCATTGGCGGCGCGGCGATTCGCGCCCCCTGATCGAGCAGATGCATGCCCTGGTGGCGCGCTGCGCCGATTTCTCGGCCGACCTGCTGTTGCCGCTGGCGCGCTGATGTGCTGATGCGCTGATGTGCTGATGTGCTGATGTGCCTCAGTCCAGCGTACCGCGCGAGACCAGCACCTGCTCCAGGGGCAACATTGCAGGCGCCAGCGTGGCCGCCAGCCGTGCCGTGGAAACCCCATCGCGCGCACCCAAGGCCAGGCCATTGAGGAAGCTGGTGTAGAAATCCCCGAGCGCGGTGACATCGGCATCGGCCCGGATCTCGCCTTCGCGCTGGGCCTGCAGCAGGCGCGCGCGGATTTCGTTGCGGCGCTTGTGGCGGCGTTGCGAGAGCGCATCACTGTGCTGGCTGTTCTCGGGCGCACAGTTGATGGCTGAAATCACGACCATACACCCCTTTCCCGCCGGCAAGCCCGGTACCGTCGTCTTGCCCGAATACATGCGCACGCTGGCGCGCAGCATGGCTTGCAGGTCAGCACGAATGCCCTTGCCGGCCTGCAACAGGCGCAGCGGCTCGGCACTGACGGTGCGCGAATAAACCTCCACGGCCTGGCGAAAGAGCGCATCCTTGTCGCCGAAGGCCGCATAGAGGCTGGGCGCCTTCACCCCGATGGCCTCGGTCAGGTCGGCCATGGTGGTGCCTTCGTAGCCCTTGCTCCAGAACACCTGCATGGCCTGCTGCAGCGCCTGGTCGCGGTCGAAGCTGCGCGGGCGGCCTCGGGTCTTTATCATCGGTATCCTTTGCGGGGTATTACCCCTGGCGGTAATGGTGTTGCCAGGCAGTGTAGTTTATTTTAATCAGGGTTACAAAAATAATTCACCAGCCCTTGAAGTTTGACCAGGACATTCCTATTATCTAATGCTCGTTACATAAATAAGTGCGTAGCGAGCAATACCTGTCATCCGATCCATCTACATTCAACGCTTGAACCCATACTGAAGCAAGCATTTGACGGCACCCATCGAAAGGACATGCCATGAGCCGCAAGACCCGAATAGAAAACTACCGCAACATCGGTATCAGCGCGCATATCGACGCGGGCAAGACCACGACCACCGAGCGCATTCTTTTTTATACGGGTGTGAACCACAAGATCGGTGAAGTGCATAACGGTGCGGCCACCATGGACTGGATGGAGCAGGAGCAGGAACGCGGCATCACCATTACCTCGGCAGCCACCACGGCTTTCTGGAAGGGCATGGCCGGCAATTATCCCGAGCATCGCATCAACATCATCGATACCCCGGGCCACGTGGACTTCACCATCGAGGTGGAGCGTTCCATGCGCGTGCTCGATGGCGCGGTGATGGTGTACGACTCGGTGGGCGGCGTGCAGCCGCAGTCCGAGACTGTCTGGCGCCAGGCCAACAAGTACAAGGTGCCGCGCATTGCCTTCGTCAACAAGATGGATCGCATCGGTGCGGATTTCTTCCGCGTGCAGAAGCAGATCGAAGAGCGCCTGAAGGGCAAAGCCGTTCCCATCCAGATTCCGGTGGGCGCGGAAGACCATTTCTCGGGCGTGATCGACCTGGTCAAGATGAAGGCCATCATCTGGGACGAAGCCAGCCAGGGCGTGCTGTTCAAGTATGAAGACATCCCGCTGGAGCTGGAGGACACCGCACGCCACTGGCGTGACCTGATGGTCGAGCAGGCGGCCGAGGCCAATGAGGAACTGCTGGAGAAGTATCTCTCCGGCAATCCCCTGACTGAGGACGACATCAAGCGCGGCCTGCGCCTGCGCACGGTGGCCAACGAGATCGTACCGATGCTGGCCGGCAGCGCCTTCAAGAACAAGGGCGTGCAGGCCATGCTGGATGCGGTGATCGATTACCTGCCCTCGCCCATCGATGTGCCCGCCATTGCGGGCCACGCCGAGGACGACAGCGAGATCGAGCGCCATCCTTCGGACGAGGAACCGTTCTCGGCGCTGGCCTTCAAGATCATGACCGATCCCTTCGTGGGGCAGCTGACCTTCTTCCGCGTGTATTCCGGCATCGTCAATTCGGGCGACACGGTCTACAACCCGGTCAAGGGCAAGAAGGAACGCCTGGGCCGCATCCTGCAGATGCACGCCAACGAGCGCAAGGAAATCAAGGAAGTGTTTGCGGGCGACATCGCAGCCGCCGTGGGCCTGAAGGATGTGACCACCGGTGACACGCTGTCGGATCCGGAACATCCCATCATCCTGGAACGCATGATCTTCCCTGAGCCGGTGATCTCGCAGGCGGTGGAACCGAAGACCAAGGCCGACCAGGAAAAGATGGGCATCGCCCTGAACCGCCTGGCGCAGGAGGACCCGTCCTTCCGCGTGCATACCGATGAGGAATCGGGCCAGACCATCATGTCGGGCATGGGCGAGCTGCACCTGGAAATCCTGGTGGACCGGATGAAGCGCGAGTTCAACGTCGAGGCCACGGTCGGCAAGCCGCAGGTGGCTTACCGCGAAGCGATCCGCAAGGGCGTGGAAGATGTGGAAGGCAAGTTCGTCAAGCAGTCCGGCGGACGCGGGCAGTATGGCCATGTGGTCATCAAGCTGGAGCCTCAGCCGGCCGGCAAGGGCTATGAATTCGTCGATGCCATCAAGGGTGGCGTGGTCCCGCGCGAATTCATTCCGGCCGTCGACAAGGGCATCCAGGAGTCGCTGAAGGCGGGCGTGCTGGCGGGTTATCCGGTGGTGGACGTAAAGGCCACGCTGACCTTCGGTTCGTACCACGATGTGGACTCCAACGAGAACGCCTTCCGCATGGCCGGCTCCATGGCCTTCAAGGAAGCGATGAAGCGTGCGGGTCCAATGCTGCTGGAGCCGATGATGCAGGTCGAGGTGGAAACGCCCGAGGAATTCATGGGCAACGTGATGGGCGACCTGTCCTCACGGCGCGGGATGGTGCAGGGCATGGAAGACATGGTGGGCGGCGGCAAGCTGGTGCGTGCTGAAGTCCCGCTGTCGGAAATGTTCGGCTACTCGACCACGCTGCGTTCGCTCTCGCAGGGGCGCGCGACTTACTCGATGGAGTTCAAGCACTATGCTGAAGCGCCGAGGCAGGTGGTGGAGCAGTTGTCGGGGAGCAAGGGCAAGGGTTGATTGGCCCTGCTGGCTGCTAGCTGCTGGCTGTATAAGGAAGCCGATGCATCTTGGGGTGCATCGGCTTTTTTTAACTTTAGGTAAACAATCCGGAAAGAATCCGCAAAAACAAAAACGCCCCATTCTTTCGAATGAGGCGTTTTATTTGGCGGAGCGGACGGGGCTCTCCTACACAAGCGCAGGCCGCGGAATCGCTTGCAAGCGATTCCCTTCTCGCCCCGCCGGGAGCCGCGCAGGCGGCTCCCTCCGCTCCGCAGGTTTTTGCTGCGCAAAAACAAAAACGCCCCGTTCTTGCGAACGGGGCGTTTTATTTGGCGGAGCGGACGGGGCTCGAACCCGCGACCCCCGGCGTGACAGGCCGGTATTCTAACCAACTGAACTACCACTCCTAAAACCGTTTCAGCTGTCGTTGCTTGCTGAAAGATCGCTATTATAGGAGAGGCTTTTTCAAAAAGCCAGCCCTTTTTAAAAATAATTGCGAAATATTTTACGGCCCGGCATCAAGCCTTGAACTTGCCCTCAAACGCCAGCTTGGACAGCGGCTCACGCGGGCTCGGCACTTCACGTGCCTGCAGGCCTTCCGGCAGGATGGACTTGTCACCCAGCTTGCCCACCACCACCATCGCCTCCACCGAGAACTCGGCCGGGACGTTGAGCTCGGTACGGGCCTTGTCCTTGTCAAAGCCGGCCATGCCATGTGCATGCCAGCCGGACAGCGACGCCTGCAGCGCCAGGTAACCCCAGGCCGAACCGGTGTCGAAGGAATGGGTCGGCGCAGGCACCGCCTCGGTCGCACCCGGCGGCACCATCACGGTACGCGACAGCACCACGAACAGGGCCGATGCAGTAGCCGCCCAAGAACGGTTGAATTCATTCAACAGGCCAAGCAGGCTGTCCCACGCGGGCGTACCACGGCGTGCATAGACGAAGCGCCAGGGCTGCGCATTGTAGGCCGAGGGCGCCCAGCGGGCGGCTTCGAGGAAGGTCAGGACGGTCTCTTCGGAGATCTCGGCGCCGTTGAAGGCGCGCGGGGACCAGCGGTTCAGGAATTGCGGATCGATGGGATGGTCGGCGTTGCGCGGATTGGCGGACATGCTCTTTTCCTGTGTTGATGAAGGTGGATGAATTCAGGCAGCAGGCATCTTAGCAGCGCCGCCTCTTTCCTGCTGAGCCCGCCGCGCAGCCATAAAAAAACCCGCGCACCTTGCGGCGGCGGGTTAAATCCAATTCTCAGGGGTGATGAATTGGAGGGGGAGGAACTTCAGAATAACGATGGCCCTCTCGCGCCTCCAACGTTTTTACACGCTGTAACATCCGTTGCAATTGAGCAGTGGACTGTGGGGAAACTGTCAGGAATGGCGTTTTCCCGGTCATCCACAGCCGTCGCGGCTTTACGCCGCATCCGGTTCATTTCCCGATACAGAAGCGCGAGAAAATCACCCCCAGCAAATCATCCGGCGTGAACTTGCCCGTGATGCTGGACAAGCGCTCCTGCGCCAGTCGCAGCTCTTCCGCAAACAGATCCAGTGCATGCTCGCCAGCCTCATTGTCCAGCGCCGCATGCGCCGCCGCATGGGCCAGGTGCTCATCGGCCGCCTTCAGTGCCAGCAAATGCCGCTCGCGCGCGAGGTAGCGCGATTCCACCGTCTGCTGCCAGCCGGCAATGCGCAGCAGTTCCGCACGCAGCAGGTCCACGCCCTGCCCCTCGGCGGCCGACAGATAGACGTGCGTGGCGTCAGGCATCGGATCCACCGCCGGCTTGTGACCCGAACGGTCGATCTTGTTCCAGATGCGGATGATGGGCACGTTTTCGGGGAAGCGCGCGGTGATCTTTTCATCTTCGAGCGTCGGGCCACGGTCCGCATCCAGCATGTGCAGGATCACGTCCGCCTTGGCAACCTCAGCCCAGGTGCGCTCGATGCCGATGCGCTCGACTTCGTCCGGACCGCTGCCATCTTCACCGGCCTCGCGAATGCCGGCCGTATCGATGATGTTGAGCGGCATGCCTTCGATTTGTATCGTCTGCGTCACCTTGTCGCGGGTCGTGCCGGCGATCGGCGTGACGATGGCCACATCCGATCCGGCCAGCACGTTGAGCAGAGAAGACTTGCCCACGTTGGGCTTGCCGGCCAGCACCGCATTCAGGCCATCACGCAGCAAGGCCCCTTGCGCAGCATGCTTGAACACCTCTTCCAGCGTGCTGCGGATGGTGGTCAGCTGGCCGCGCGCGTCGCTCTGTTTGAGGAAATCGATTTCTTCCTCGGGGAAGTCCAGCGTCGCCTCCACCAGCATGCGCAGGCGCGTGACCTGGTCCACCAGCTCGTGGATCACCTTGGAGAACGCACCCGAGAGCGATTCGGAGGCCGACTTGGCCGCCGCCTCGGTGGTTGCTTCGATCAGGTCGGCCACGGCCTCGGCCTGGGCCAGGTCGATCTTGTCGTTCAAGAAGGCGCGCTGGGTGAATTCGCCCGGCTCAGCCAGGCGCAGGCCGATCTCGTGACCCGCCTGCACGCAGCGCGCCAGCAGCATCTGCATCACCACCGGGCCGCCGTGGCCCTGCAGTTCCAGCACATCCTCGCCGGTGTAGGAATGCGGGGCCGGGAAGTGGATCGCCAGGCCCTGGTCAATCGGGCTGCCGTCTTCGTTGAGGAAGGGCAGATAGGTGGCGTGACGTGGCGCCAGGCTGTCGCGGCCGCAGACGGCGCGGATCACCGGGGCCAGGTTCTTGCCGGAAATGCGGACCACGCCGATGCCCCCGCGTCCGGGTGCGGTGGCGATGGCGGCAATGGGAGAAGAATCGAAAGTCATCTGCGAATACTTGTTGTTGTGTTGAGGTGAGCCCGCCGCTGCATCCCCCTCGGAGCACCGGCGTCAAGCCATGTTAACCCTGCTTGCGTTCTACGACCGAAAAAAAACCCGTGGATTCCACGGGTTTTTCCTTTGATGGCCTGCAAGAACCGGCTTACTTGGTCTTGCCGCTCTCGATGTTGCGGGTGATCACCCATTGCTGCGCGATCGACAGGATGTTGTTCGTCACCCAGTACAGCACCAGGCCGGACGGGAAGAAGAAGAACATGAACGAGAACACCAGCGGCATGAACATCATCACCTTGGCCTGGACCGGATCCGGCGGCGTCGGGTTCAGCTTGGTCTGCAGGAACATCGAAGCGGCCATGATGATCGGCAGCAAACCGATGGGCATGTTGAAGTAAGGGATGGTGCCGAACAGGCGGTCCGGGGCGGTCAGGTCATGCACCCAGCCCAGCCACGGCGCGCCGCGCATTTCCACCGAGGCCAGCAGCACCGAGTACAGCGCAATGAACACCGGGATCTGGATCACGATGGGCAGGCAGCCACCCAGCGGATTGATCTTCTCGGTCTTGTAGAGCGCCATCATCTCGCGGTTCATGGCCTGCGGATCACCCTTGTGGCGTTCGCGGATGGCTTGCATCTTGGGCGAGACCGCCTTCATCTTGGCCATGCTGCGATAGCTTGCGGCCGACAGCGGGAAGAACACCAGCTTGATCAGCACGGTCAGCAGGATGATGGTCCAGCCCCAGTTGCCCACCAGATTGTGGATGTGGGTCATCAGCCAGAAGATCGGCTCGGCGATCACGGTCAGGTGGCCATAGTCACGCACCAGGTCCAGGCCCGGGGCAATCGCCTGCAGGGTCTTGGAGACGGTGGGGCCGGAATACAGCTGGCTGTCCATGGTCACGCTGGCGTTCGGGGCCACGCTGCCCAGCGGCAGGATGGAACCGACCGCGTACAGGTTGTCGCCGACCTTCTTGCTGAAGATGTCGCGCTGCGCGTTCTGCGGCGGGATGAAGGCCGAGACGAAGTAGTGCTGCACCATGGCGATCCAGCCATTGTCCGCCTTGTTGACGTGCTGCTGCTTGCCGTTGGCGATCTTCTCGAAGTCCAGCTTTTCGAAGTGCTCGGTGCTGCTGTAGACGGCAGGACCGGTGAAGGTGCTGTAGAAGTGCGATTCGCCGCCCGGCTTGTTGCCGTCGCGCACCAGCTGCAGGTACAGCGAAGGATTGATCGCCGCACCGGTGGTGTTGGTCACGGTGTGCTTGACGTCGATCAGGTAGCTGTCGCGCTTGAAGGTGTAGGTCTTGGTCAGCTTCACGCCGCCCTGCTCGGCCACCAGCACCAGCTGCACTTCATTGCCGTTGTCCAGCGCACGGGCGCCGGGCTGGGCGGTGAAGATGGTCTTGTGGTTGGGGAAGGGACCGCCGATCAGGCCCGACTCCGCCAGGTACATGTGGCCGGGTTCGGAATCGAACAGCACGACGTTCTTGGTCGGATCGACCACGTCGGGTTGCTTCAGCAGTTCCAGGCGCTTCAGCTCACCGCCCACGGTATCGATGCTGGCCTTGACCAGGTCGGTGGTGATGGTGATGGTTTCGCCCTTGGTGGCGGCAGCCACCTCAGCACCGGGGACAGCGCCAGGTGCCGCTGCCGGCGTGCCAGCCTGCGGCACGGGCGAACCGGTCGGGCTGGCGGTGGGCGCGGCCGGATTGGCGGCGGCTTGCTCCTGAGTCGGGGTGGCCGACGGGAAGAACATCGACTGATGTCCGTTATGGCGCATCCAGCCATCCCACAGCAGCAGCAGGGAGAAGGAGAATACAACCCACAGGACGGTACGTTTGATATCCATATGCGTATTGATGAGTTCAGGAGTGGCTGCAACCGTCAGCGGCCACAGGGGGAGACAGCCGCGCTACCGAAGACGGCAGCGCAGAGGTCGGGGAATCGGGAACGACGGAAGAAGACGGGCTGTTCGCCTGCGCCTGGGCATGGGCTTGCGCCTCGGCCGAGCCGGGCACGAAGTCCAGGCCGCCGGCATGCCAGGGATGGCATTTGCAGAGGCGCTTGCCGGCCAGGACACTGCCCTTGAGCGCGCCATGCAGACGCACCGCCTCGGCAGCGTAGTCGGAACAACTGGGATAGAAACGGCAATTCTGCCCCAGGAAAGGGCTCACTCCCAGCTTGTAGGCACGTAACAGCAGGAGCAGAGGGGTCTTCATCACTTCCTGTTTTCCTGGCTATTTCCTGGCGAACGCGGGGGCGCTCGGGAGGAAGGCGAACAATTGCATCAGTTCGGCGCGCAGCGTGGCCTTCACGGACGCACTGCGGGCAGGATCCTTCCTGGTATTGACCGGGCGCGAGAGGCGCACGATGCAGTCCACGGCAGGCAGTTCAGCCTGGCGAAACAGCTCGCGCGTGGCCCGCTTGATCGTGTTGCGGGTGACCGCACGGGGTGCCAGCCGCTTGGCCGCCACCACGCCCAGACGGGCTTGCGGCAGGCTGTTGCGGCGTGCGTACAACACGAAATGCTCGGTACGATACACGGGGCGCAAACGAAAAACGGATGAAAACTCATCCGTTTTAACGATTCGCCGATCGCGTGGGAAGTCGCCTGCTTGACGTGCTGGAAGCGGTGTACGGACGTCCGTCACACGAAACGGCAGCGCAAAGCCCCGGCTTAAACTGCAGCCAGACGCTTGCGGCCCTTGGCGCGACGGGCGTTGATCACGGCACGGCCGCCACGGGTGGCCATACGGGCACGGAAACCATGGGTACGCTTGCGACGCACGACGGAAGGTTGGTAAGTACGTTTCATGTTGGACTCGCTAAGTTGGGCTGCCTTGGAGCAAACAGCAAAAATAAATCGGAATTCTGGAACCGCTTTCGGTGTGCCTGTTCCGCATCACCGATGCCCTGCCGCCTGTCTGAGCCGGCAACCCTGCATCGCTGACACCATTAACTCTGTTGGCCTCTGCCGCCTCCCGGTGTGATCACTGGGTAATCGACCGGGGGACAACTGAAACAGCACTGCGTCGGCACCGCGCGCAATTCTTCAGATGGTGAACCCTGAATTAGACTGCATTTTCCCCTTGGCTGTCAATGACTTATGCGCCTTTGCGCCCTCCCCGGCCGCTCAACAGCCGAGTTTGGGTTCAAGGCGTGGCGGAATTGCCGCATTTGGCCAAAATCGGCCGCTACCTGCCCCCAGCCGGCCGGCAAAAAGGCGATATGAAGTTGCTTGCAGGACATCACCCCGAATTCAGCCCAAGCCTTCACCTGATGGCGTCAAGGCATGCAGAAAACGCAGACACCCCATGCGGCCCGCGCATGAACAAATCCGTAAATCATCTAAAGCATTTTTTCAGTGGCGCTGGACATCGGTACGCCGGGCTGGCCCATGGGAGGCGGATGAGGCAGATCAGCAACAGAGGCGCAGCACAATCGTCCTGTTACAAAAAAGATGCGTCATGCCAGCTGCGCCCTGCAAGATGACAAACATGCCTGGCACGATTCCAGCTATAAGGGGAGATGAAGCAAAGAGACCGGCGCCCAGACACCCAGGAATTGCACCGGCAGGAGGAGATCGGCAGCATCGCCAGGCCGCAGCCGCTGGCCCGCGCAACCGCCCGAAAGGCATTGTCCGCCTGTTCCCTCCCGCCGGCTATCAGGGTTTTCACGATGGCGCGTTGCGCGAAAATAGCGCACCGTGAGGTCAACCGCTGAAGCAATCCGCACATTGAAAGAGCATGATGTGAATGAAGCTGCGAATGTCCCAGCGCACGCAAGGGGATCAACGCTTCACCCCGATGCGCGGGAAAGCGCAAAAAAATCCAGCGCCTGCTGAATGAATCTGCACCATAGGGATCATCAAGCAGAAGCAAAAAAAGGAATAGAATGAACTGCAGGATCTGAAAAGATCTCCGCATCACGCTGTAGAAGCTACGGCTTTCAAAGAACACACCGGCAATGACGCAGTGCAGAGTCACCGACGCGTTCTTCGATAACCGCAGATGGCAAGTCCAGACATATGAATCTGTTTCGTACTTTTTTGAGAGCGACGGAGGTGGTATGGATATCTACAGCAGCTTTGCAAGCCGGTTCGACAAGACCAGAGAAGAAGAATTATCGCTTGAAGAGTATCTGAATCTTTGCAAGAACGACCCGGCAGTCTATGCATCGGCTGCCGAACGGATGCTGATGGCCATCGGCGAACCGGAGAAGGTCGACACCCGGGAAGATCCGCGCCTCTCGCGCATCTTCGCCAACAAGGTCATCAAGGTCTATCCCGCCTTCAAGGAGTTCTATGGCGCGGAAGAAGTGATCGAGCAGGTTGTTTCGTATTTCCGCCATGCCGCGCAAGGCCTGGAAGAGAAGAAGCAGATCCTCTATCTGCTGGGCCCGGTCGGTGGCGGCAAGTCCTCCATTGCCGAACGCCTGAAGCAGTTGATGGAGCAGGTGCCCTTCTATTCCATCAAGGGTTCGCCGGTCAATGAATCCCCGCTGGGCCTGTTCGATTACGACGAAGACGGCCCCATCCTCGAAGAGCAATACGGCATCCCGCGCCGCTATCTCAAACCCATCCTGAGCCCCTGGGCGGTCAAGCGCCTGCACGAGTACAACGGCGACATCCGCCAGTTCCGTGTGGTCAAGCGCTATCCGTCCATCCTGCGCCAGATCGGCATTTCCAAGACCGAGCCGGGCGATGAAAACAACCAGGACATTTCCACCCTGGTCGGCAAGGTCGACATCCGCAAGCTGGAACAATATTCGCAGGACGATGCCGACGCTTACAGCTACTCGGGCGGCCTGTGCCTGTCCAACCAGGGCCTGCTGGAATTCGTGGAAATGTTCAAGGCCCCCATCAAGGTGCTGCACCCGCTGTTGACGGCCACCCAGGAAGGCAACTTCAAGGGCACCGAAGGTTTCGGTGCGATCCCCTTCGACGGCGTCATCCTGGCCCACTCCAACGAATCGGAATGGAAGGCCTTCCGCAACAACAAGAACAATGAAGCGCTGCTGGACCGTATCTTCATCGTCAAGGTGCCGTACTGCCTGCGCGTCTCGGAAGAAATCAAGATCTACGAAAAGCTGATCCGCAGCTCTTCGCTGGGCAAGGCCACTTGCGCGCCCGGCACGCTGAAGATGATGGCGCAGTTCTCGGTGCTCACGCGCCTGAAGGAACCGGAAAATTCCAGCCTCTTCTCCAAGATGCAGGTCTATGACGGCGAGAACCTCAAGGACACCGACCCCAAGGCCAAGTCCTACCAGGAGTACCGCGACTATGCCGGGGTGGATGAAGGCATGAACGGCATCTCCACGCGCTTCGCCTTCAAGATTCTGTCGCGGGTGTTCAACTTTGATACCACCGAGGTAGCGGCCAATCCGGTGCACCTGATGTACGTGCTGGAACAGCAGATCGAGCGCGAACAATTCCCGCAGGAGACCGAGCAGAAATATCTCTCCTTCGTGAAAGACACGCTGGCCTCGCGCTACGCCGAATTCATCGGCAAGGAAATCCAGACGGCCTACCTGGAGTCGTATTCGGAATATGGCCAGAACGTCTTCGACCGTTACGTGACCTATGCCGACTTCTGGATCCAGGACCAGGAATACCGCGATCACGATACCGGCGAGAGCTTCGACCGTGCGGCCCTGAATGCGGAACTGGAAAAGATCGAGAAGCCGGCCGGCATCAGCAACCCCAAGGACTTCCGCAACGAGATCGTCAACTTCGTGCTGCGTGCGCGGGTCAACAACGGTGGCAAGAATCCGCTGTGGACCAGTTACGAAAAACTGCGCGTGGTGATCGAGAAGAAGATGTTCTCCAACACCGAAGACCTGCTGCCGGTGATTTCCTTCAACGCCAAGGGCTCCACCGAGGAAATGCAGAAACACGAAGACTTCGTCAATCGCATGGTCAGCAAGGGATACACGCCCAAGCAGGTGCGCCTGCTGTGCGAATGGTACCTGCGCGTGCGCAAGTCCTCGTAAGCGCCGCTGTTGCGCATCGCCCGCAGAGCGCGTGGCGATGCGCGCGGCGACCCTTCGGCGCCGTGCGCCTGGCGCACCGCCGACCACTAGCAGGAGAACCGAGTGCTGCATCAGATCATCGACCGCAGGCTGGCTGGCAAGAACAAGAGCATCGCCAACAGGGAGCGCTTCCTGCGGCGCTTCAAGGGGCATATCCAACGTTCGGTGGCGGACGCCGTGCGCGACCGCAGCATCACCGATCTCGAAAAATCGAAGAGCATCAGCATCCCGCGCAAGGATGTCTCGGAGCCCTTCTTCCATCACGGCAAGGGCGGCAAGCGCGAAGCCGTGCATCCGGGCAACCAGGATTACCTGCAGGGTGACCGCATCCCGCGCCAGAACGGCGGCAGCGGCGGCGGTGGCGGCAGCAGCGCCAGCAACGACGGCGAAGGACAGGACGATTTCACCTTCGAACTGACCCGCGAAGAATTCATGCATTACTTCTTCGAGGACCTGGAACTGCCGCGCCTGGTGGAAACCAACCTGCTCCAGGTACCGAACTGGAAGAACCAGCGCGCCGGTTATTCGGTGGACGGTTCGCCCAACAACATCGACGTGGTGCGTTCGCTGCGTTCCTCGCTGGGCCGCCGCATCGCCCTGGGCGGACCGCTGCAGCGCCAGCTCGACGTGGCCGAAGAAACGCTGGCCGAGATGAAGCGCAAACCCGAGGAGCACAGCGCCGACATCCCGCTGCTGGAGGAGGAAGTGAAGCATTTGCGCGCCCGCATCCTGCGCATCCCCTTCATCGACCCCTTCGACCTGCGCTATGTGAACAGAGTGCGCCAGCCGCAGCCCTCCAGCCGCGCCGTGATGTTCTGCGTGATGGACGTATCGGGTTCGATGGATGAGCAGCGCAAGGATCTGTCGAAGCGCTTCTTCATCCTGCTGTATCTCTTCCTGACGCGCAATTACGAACACATCGAAGTGGTCTTCATCCGCCATCACACCCGCGCCGATGAAGTGGATGAAAACACCTTCTTCCATTCGCAGGAAAGCGGCGGCACGGTGGTCTCCAGCGCGCTGGAGCTGATGCACGACATCATCACCAAGCGCTACTCGCCCAGCGAGTGGAACATCTATGGCGCGCAAGCCTCGGATGGCGACAACTGGAACGATGATTCCCCCAAGTGCCGTGAACTGCTGGAGTCATCCATCCTGCCGCTGACGCGCTACTTCGCCTACATCCAGGTGGCCGAGCCGGAACAGAACCTGTGGACCGAGTACATGCAGCTGATCGAATCGCATCCGCACTTCGCCATGAAGAAGGTGCAATCGGCCGCCGAGATCTACCCGGTCTTCCGCGAACTCTTTGAAAAGCAGGTGCACGCATGAACAGCCGCTTCAAGCATGACCCGCTGCCTTGCCCCTCGGACTGGAGCTTTGATCTCATCGAACGCTACAACGAGGAAATCGCACGCGTGGCCAAGGGGTACGAGCTGGACATCTATCCCATCCAGCTGGAGATCATCTCGGCCGAACAGATGATGGATGCCTATGCCTCGCACGGCATGCCGGTCAACTATCGCCACTGGTCCTACGGCAAGCATTTCATGCTGACCGAACGCGACTACAAACGCGGGCAGATGGGCCTGGCCTATGAGATCGTGATCAATTCCGATCCCTGCATCGCCTACCTGATGGAAGAGAACACGATGACCATGCAGGCCCTGGTCATCGCGCATGCGGCCTATGGCCACAACTCCTTCTTCAAGGGCAATTACCTGTTCCAGTTGTGGACCGACGCCAGCGCCATCATCGATTACCTGGTGTATGCCCGCAATTACATTGCCGAGTGCGAAGAACGCCACGGCTTCGAACGCGTGGAAGAATTGCTGGACTCCTGCCATGCGCTGATGAACTACGGGGTGGACCGCTACAAGCGTCCGCAACGCCTGTCGCTGGCGCAGGAGAAGGCGCGCCAGCGCGAGCGCGAGGCCTACATGCAGTCGCAGGTCAACGAACTGTGGCGCACCCTGCCGGCCAAGAAGGAAACGGCCGCCGCCGCCGTGGAAGGCCGCTTTCCCTCCGAACCACAGGAGAACCTGCTGTATTTCGCCGAGAAGAACGCGCCCCTGCTGGAGCCCTGGGAACGCGAGGTAATCCGCATCGTGCGCAAGGTCGGGCAGTATTTCTATCCCCAGCGCCAGACCCAGGTGATGAACGAAGGCTGGGCCACCTTCTGGCATTACACGCTGTTGAATACGCTGTATGACCAGGGCCGGCTGACCGATGGCTTCATGATGGAATTCCTGCATTCGCACAGCAATGTGGTGTTCCAGCCGCCCATCACCAAGCCGTATTACAACGGCATCAATCCGTATGCACTGGGCTTCTCGATGATGAGCGACATCCGCCGCATCTGCGAGAACCCCACCAATGAGGACCGCGAGTGGTTCCCCGACATCGCCGGGAGCAACTGGCTCGACACCCTGCAATACGTGATGCGCAACTACAAGGACGAGAGCTTCATCGCCCAATATCTCTCGCCCAAGCTCATGCGCGACATGCGCATGTTCGCCGTGCTCGATGACGAGGCGCGCAGCGAGATCGAGGTCTCGGCCATCCACAACGAGCGCGGCTTCCAGTACGTGCGCCAGGCGCTGTCCCGGCAGTACGACATCAACCACCGCGAACCCAACATCCAGGTCTGGTCGGTCAACACGCGCGGCAACCGCAGCCTCACGCTGCGCCACTTCCGCAGTGACGGCCGTTCGCTCGGCGACAGCACCAACGAGGTGCTGCGCCACATGGCGCGGCTGTGGCAGTTCGACGTCTATCTGGAAAGCGTGGACGACAACGGCTACATCGTGCAGCGCTATGAATGCGTGGCCGAGAACCGGTATGCTCTGCGTTCGTGAGTGACCGCTGCCAGGAGTGACCATGCCCGCCGCCCCCGCTACCCCGCGCCCGCCGATCTCGGCCCAAACCATCCCGCTGTTTCCGCTGGCCAGCACGCTCTTCCCGGAAGGGCGGCTGCCGCTGCAGATCTTCGAGGTGCGTTATCTGGACATGATCGGCAAGTGCATCGCCGAGGGCAGCAGCTTCGGCGTGGTGGCCCTGACGGAAGGATCGGAAGTGCGGCGGCCCGGCCAGAGCGAACGCTTCGTCGGCGTGGGCACGCTGGCGCGCATCCAGGAATGGAGCACGCCCTCCCCCGGCCTCATGCGCATCGCCTGCCTGGGCAGCGAGCGTTTCCGCATCGTGCAGGCCGAGCAGCAGAAACATGGACTATGGACGGCGCAGGTAGAGATGATGGAAGCGGACCGTGCGGTGACGATTCCTGAAGAGCTGCGCAATACCTCGCAGGCGCTGGACAACCTGCTGCAATCGGTATTGCGCCAGGGCCTGCCGGATAGCGAAGTGCCCATCGCCGCGCCTTACCGGCTGGACGATTGCGGCTGGGTGGCCAACCGCTGGGCCGAGATGATGCCCATCTCCGTGAACCTCAAGCAGAGCCTGCTGGCGCTGGACAATCCCTTGTTGCGGCTGGAGCTGGTGCAGGATGCACTGGATGAGCTGGGCTGGCTGAAATAGTCAGTTATTTCCATATTGCAACTAACTATCCCGCTTCAGATTTACTGAAATTACTTCGTTCCCGTCACGGCGCCACGCCGCTGATCCCCGCCTCGGCCAGCAGCGCCGACATCCCCGACCAGAAGATCTGGATCCCGATACACAGCAGGATGAAGGCCGACAGGCGCAGCACCACCATGGTGCCCAGGCGCCCCATCAGCAACACCAGCTTGTGCGCATAGTTGTAGCAAAGGAAGATCACCAGCGCCGTGAGCGCTGCGCCCAGGGCGGCACTGCCGACCGAGATGACCCAATCCAGCAGGCGGGTCGGCGTATTGGCGCCTAACGTGATGGAAGCGGCGATGGTGCCAGGGCCGACGGTCAGGGGGAAGCTCATCGGATAGAAGCTGCGTGCCTTGATTTCGTCGTCGGGCAGGTCTTCGTCATAGGACTTGGCCACTTGCGTGGGGATGGAGCTGTCCTGGCTGTTGTCGTTGAGCAGCTTCCAGCCGGAGACCGCCACCAGCAAGCCGCCGCCCACGCGCACGATGGGCAGCGAGATGCCGAAGAAGGTCAGCACGTGCGAGCCGATGAAGATGGCCGCCACCAGCATGAACCAGCAATTGATGGCGACCTGGCGCGCGATGCGCTTTTCGGTGCTGCGGCTGACGTTGCCCAGCAGGTTGGCGAAGACCGGCGCGATGCCCAGGGGATTGAGGATGGGCAAGAGCGTGACCGGAATCAGCACGACCGCCTTGAGGAAAAGGATGAACATGGCGCAATCAGAAATAAACGGCGAATAATCGGCATTGAAGGTTGACCCGGCAGCGTAGCTGAAACCCGCTACGCTGCCAACCACGGCCGCATCTGCCGTTGCGCGCTTGCGCCCTATTCCCTCAGGCGGCCCGCAGGCGCATGCCGCGCACGCGGGTCAGGAGCAGCAGCGCCACGGCCAGGTTCAGCAGGTTCCAGGCGATGCCGTTGGCGAAGGCGGCATGGTAGTTGCCGGTAAGGTCGAAGATCTTGCCCGACATCCAGCCGCCCAGCGCCATGCCGAACATGGTGGCCATGATGACCGCGCCCACGCGCTGGCCGGCTTCGGCAGCCGGGAAGTATTCGCGCACGATGATGGCGTAGGACGGCACGATGCCGCCCTGGAACAACCCGAACAGGGCCGAGATGAGGTAGAGCGAGGCCAGGCTGTCGAAGGGGATGAACAGCAGCAGCGACAGGCCCTGCAGGGTCGAGCCCAGCAGTAGCGTGCGCAGGCCGCCGATGCGGTCGCAGATGGCCCCGGAGACCAGGCGGCTGACCACCCCACAGGCCAGCATCAGCGAGAGCATCTGGGCGCCGCGCGCCGGGCCGTAGCCGAGGTCGCCGCAGTAGGCCACGATGTGGACCTGGGGCATGGCCATGGCCACGCAACAGGCGACACCGGCCACGCACAGAAGCAGCTGGGCGGAGCCCGGTGCCAGGCCGAAGGGGCGCGGGCCGCCGCCGGCGCGGGGGCTGGCCGGTCCGCTGTCCTGCAGCGGCGGCCGGGCGCGCATGAGCAGGGCCAGGCTGCACATGATGAGGCTGCAGGCGATGCCCATGCCGATGTAGGTGTGCTGCCAGCCGACGCTGTCGACGAAGTGCTGGATGATGGGCGGCCACAGTGCGCCGCCCAGGTAGTTGCCGCTGGCGCAGACCGCGACGGCGATGCCGCGCCGCTTGCGGAACCACAGCGAGGTATCGGCCACCAGCGGCGAGAAGGTACAGGCGGTGCCCAGCAAGCCGATCAGCAGGCAATGGGCGGCCATGAAGCACCAGATGTTGGGTGCCAGCGCGGCCGCGATGAAGCCTGCGCCCAGGCAGGCCCCGCCCAGCAGCAGCGGGCGCATGATGCCGTAGCGGTCGGCCATGCGACCCATGAAGAGGCCGCCGACGCCCACGCCCAGCATGGTGAGGGTATAGGGCATGGAGGCCAGTCCGCGATCTACCTGGAAATGCGCCTGCACCGCCGGCAGCACCACCGCCATCACGTACATGCCGCTGGCGCCCACGATCATGAGGACCAGGGTGATGCACAGGCGCAGCACGGCATAGGAGGAATCGACCTGATGACGGTCGGTGGCCGCGGACAGCGCGGGGGAGGAAGGGGGCATGGGGGTCTCCGGGTTCATTTTTTTATGTGGTCAACAGTGTGTGCTTGGGCTCGGAGGCAATTTCCAATTGCGCTGCGAGGAACAATGCACAGATGAACTGCCATTACGGTGTCTCTGGCCGATTGCGAACAATGAACTTGATCCGGTCAGCCTTGATTCTCATCTTTTTTATAAGGATAGTAATCGATGCAGATTCCCAGGCTTGCTTCGGCAAGGCGTCCCATCAATGCAGGTTCAAGCTCAACGACAATATTGAAATCACTGAAGAGCCCGACAAACAATTCGGCCCTTCCTCCTTCTGCGCGAACCTTCCTGAAAAAAGAAGCGAGTTCGGAAAGCAATTCGATTTGCCGCGTGGTCTCCTCTTCTACCAAAATGGAATCGGAGAGCACTGTTTCTTTTGTCAGTCTTTCGCTCCAGTAGGAAAAATCATGGACGCCGCCCAAAGGCTTTCCATGAATGGAGAAGCGAGGACTCCCCACAGTCCAACTGCGACGGGGCGTGCGCCCTATCGTTTTTGAAATCTCTTCGTGAGGCATAGCCGGATGCCAAATCCGAAGCGAAATAACGTACTGATAGGCAGAGGGATCCGGTTCTTGCTTTTTCATGACATCAGATTTCCCGTTCAGATGGTCTTTATCGGTATAGGTGGATTGAGACTCTGGACGATTCAATCTCGCGTAATCCAGCGACCAGCGCCAATTCCTCACTGATACCAGCCACCTTCATCGATTCACAAGCAGAACGATCGCAGAAAAGATCATTCCCCAAAATACCAACACGCCTGCCAATCCCATCAACATCAGGATTTGGCTGAGATAACGAAGAGCTGACCGGACTTGCTGGAGTTTGTCATTCACCTTTGCCAGGAACAGAATGGCGAGCCCCGAACAAATGGTGAAGAAGATGGTGCCGCCGATGCCGGCCGTGACTGTTGATTTGCATTGAAAACTGACCCACTTTTGGAGTGAACCCTCGGGCTGGACCAAGGCTAGGAGATGAAGTGATACGCTTGTCGAGCCTTCTCAGGAGGAGCGACATCATGGCATCACGAGGTCCATATCGGCGGCACAGCCCGCAATTCAAGATACAGATATGCAGCGATATTCGCAGCGGCAAGATAGGGCGACGCGAGGCGCTCAAGACTCATAACTTGTCGGCCAATCTCATGCAGATGTGGCTAGGGCAGTTTGATCGCGGTGAGCTGGATGCAGAAGATGCTGCTGCGTCGACGGTTGCAGAGTACGAAGCACATATTGCCGCGTTGGAACGGAAGGTAGGCCAGCTGACGATGGAGTTGGATCTCCTCAAAAAAACGCCACGGCTACGACTCGTCAGCAACAGCGAGAACTCATCGATCATCAGCGGCCCCAAGCCTGCTCCATCCGACGAGGATGCCAAATGATCGATCTGCCGCGTAGCACCTACTATTATCAGCCCAGGCCGGCTACTGCCGTACTCGGTGATGCTGAGCTGGCCCATCTGATAGAAGACATCCACGATGTATTCCCGGGCTATGGCTATCGTCGAATCACGTTGGAATTGAGGGCACGCGGGCATGTGGTCAATCACAAGCGCGTAGCCAGGATCATGCGTGAGCATGAGGTATACGGCCATCATCGGCGCAGGTTCAAGCCGGCGGCCGGCACTGAAACCGACGTCGCCGTCTTTCCTAATCACTATCAGAACATCATTCCAACGGAGCCAGATCGTGTCTGGATTGCCGATATCACCTACATCCGAATAGCATCCGGCTTTATCTACCTGGCCGTTGTTTTGGATGCTTGCAGCCGCAAGGTAATCGGCTACGCTTTATCTAAGCGGATAGACACGCCTTTGGCCCTGGCCGCGCTGACGGCCGCCTACAGAATTCGCAAGCCGGCGCCCGGCACCTGCATTCACCATACGGATCGTGGGTGCCAATATGCCAGTGCCTTATACCGGGATTCTTTGGAGGAATTTGGTCTGATAGGATCGATGAGTGCTCCAGCCAATCCATATCACAACGCCCAGGCGGAAAGCTTCATGAAGACGCTTAAGGTCGAAGAGGTTTATCTGGCCGGATATGAGAAATTCGACGACGTGGCAGCGAGACTGCCATACTTCATCGAAGAGATTTACAACGAACGGCGTATGCACTCGGCGCTGGGCTATCAATCACCTAACCAGTTCGAAGCACAACTTGCTCGGCAAGCGGCTTAGTTTCTCGACCAACCTTGGTCCAGCCCGAGGGGTTCACTCCATTTCCCAGGAAATTTGCATCCAAAGTTGACCCATGTTTAGACCACAATCCTGCTCATGACAGCGAGCGGGAGAACGGAGTGATAGACGTGGCCCTACTTGGAATTATTCGACGCTGGTACATCAGAGACCGCATCTCAATTCGGGAAATCGCCCGCAGGCTCGACATATCCCGCAACACAGTTCGCCGCTACATCCGATCCGATGTCAGCGAACCTGCTTATCCAGCAAGGCGTTCGCCAAGCTCGCTCGATGACTTCACCGCCAGGCTCTCCGCTTGGCTCAGCGCAGAGGCGGTCAAATCTCGGAAGCAAAGAAGGACCCTGAAACAGATGTTCCTGGACTTAAGAGAGCTGGGATACGAGGGGTCGTATGACCGGGTGGCTGCCTTCAGCAGGCAATGGAAGGTGGGTCAAATGGAGAGGGTCAAATCTGCGAGCAAATCAACACTCTACCGAAGCGGAGATATCACGGCTGTGCACCAACAACGGCGAAAAAGGCGCGTTCGACGGAAGTCGAAGCACCGTCGGCGTGTCGCGGGTGCTGTTCGGTAATAACTGCCAAACCTGCTCACCCGGACGAGGGAAGCTGTCACGTTGCAGGAGTCGGCGCGAAGGCAATTGATAACGCCATTGCTGTATTTCGTCAGCGCCGGATAGCAACAGTGTTTGCGTGCCCGACTCTTCTTGAAAGGCAAAAATCTGTCCCGGCAAGTCTGCGACTTGCCAACTCACCGCCAATTGCTCCTTGCTGGTGTCAATGGCGACCAGTCGATTGTCGATCACCGCATTCCAGATCAAGCCATCATAATCATCCGCCCAGAAACGCAGTGGCTGCACGATCCAATCCGCTACCTTGCCTGCCAGCAGGTCGATCCGACTGACTCGCCACATGCGGTCACGGGGCGCCAGGGCCAGCGCGCGTTGCCCTCCTGCGGCAATGACCAGGCGTGTTGCCGGAACGGGGAATTGCATCAGTTGGCGGCCATAGCGGTCGATGCGAACAACGCCCGCCTCGCCCAGTGCAAGCAGATAGTGACCATCTGACAAACAACGGGCATCGTGTATCGGCAGCAGACCACGCTCTGTCAGATGCACAGGCAATGTCTGTCTACGCGCCCCTAGCGTTTGTGGCGGCTCCGCGTTGGAAATGTTGAGCGGCGGCAAATCCGCTTTCAATACATGGTCCTCGGATAGCTTCAACAGTTGCGCGAACGACTTTTGGTCGAAGCTATTGCGCCCCGTCATCCGGTCCGCCAGCAATGGCCGTATCAGTTCTGCAGCCAGACGCCTGGTAGCAAACGAATGCTGCGCCATGGTCTTCAATTCCCTTCCCAAGCGGGCACGCTGTTGTGCACCCGGCTCACTCTGATCGGCGAGCAACTGCAGGATGCTGCTCTCACTGCTGGCCAGGCTGTCCGGCAACAGGGTCAGCTTTTTAAGCAGTGCACGCAAGCCCATCGTGCCGCCGGCACGCTCCGCCTGCAACAGCCAAGTCAATGCCTGGTCACGCTGATCGGCAAGCGGCCAGATGACTTCAGCGGCTTCGCTCAGGTGAGCGCGCAAGGCAAGATCCTGCGCCCACAGCAGCCGCAGCGTGGCTGCCTGGGGACTCTGGCGGCGCTCCAGCAACTGCACCGCGGCAGCAAACGCCTGCCCGAGTTGAGCCAGTTGCAGCGCCCGCTCAATGTTGCCTTCCAGGCACCACAGTCGTACCGCAATCTCAGGCGCCAGCTCCATCGTTTCGGCCAGTTGCGCAGCTTGCTTGATGCGACCTTTGCGCTCAAGATAGTCGACCGCTTCGCCACCACATTTGAGCAATTCGGCCAGCACAAAGGTGGCTTCGTCGATATTGCCTTCCCGGTCCAGGCGTTCGAAGGTGCTACGGTATTTATTGCGTAAATAATTTTCCAGCTCGGCGCCCAGACCGATGGCGTTACTCACCGACTGCGGGCCGGTGATATCCAGGCCTGCACGCGGACGCGGCGTACCAAAAGCTGGTCGACTGACTTTCGACAATGCATCGAGGGGGATGGCATAGCGCAGAGCTTCCTGCATATCACCTTTTTCCAGCAATTCCATCATCTTGCGCAGATAGGCTGCCTGACGCCAACCAATAACTTTTGAGGCACGCGTGATGATCGCCAGTTTTTCCGCCATGGCGCGCAGAAGCTGCGCCAGTGTCGATGCCCCTGCTGCGTTTGTGGAGCGCGGTGATGTTTGCTCCTGCCGCACAGTCTGTTGGGAGCCACCACCGAGTAGCTTGCGCAGGATCAACGGGATGCCTCCCAGCAGCATAGCCGCCAGCCCAACCGTAGCTTGCGCCACGGCGGTCCCCGGCATTCTGTTGAGTCCCTTGCGCTGCACCTGCTCCACGCGCTTAAAAAAGTCCTCACGTTGGGCACTGGGCGAAGGGATCGCGCCAGCGAAGATGCTGCGCACCGGCGTCACCGTCAGCGGCTCCACACCAACCGCCTCACCTCGCGGCGGCAGCAACGGCACATGCAAGGTAATCGCGCTGAGATCCAACCAGGCTGCGGGATTGATACGTGGCGCTGTAACCAGACTGATCAGTTGTACTTGTGCCGCACGTACCAGCCAGATACTGGTGGTGGGCGTCGCGGCGCGTTCATCCGGCGCAAGTGGCGCGCTGCTGAGAATACCTGACTGCTCACACAAAGGCAGGCCGTCCAACATCGCACAATGGCCGTAGCGGGGTGCCGCCAGCATCAGCAAATAACCGTCTTGCACCAGATGCAGCCGCGCGCCCGGCGTCCAATGCTTCAACACCCGGCGCCGGGCTTCAGTCTCACCGAGAAGGGCCAGGTCAAACCACAGCGCATGCACCATCTGCATGCCCTCATACAGCGGGCGCCGGATTTTATGACTCATCCAGACCTCCATCGTGGGAAATTTGCAGCAGCGGCTGATCGTCGTCAATGGCACGCACGACGACGGTGCTGGTTTTTGCTGTAATCCACGCAATCCGGCTACTGGCAACGTCCATGCAGGCATGCTGGATGGGCTCGGCCGTAGCAGCCAGCTCATGGCGTGCTTGGCCGACGCGCAACTCTATCCGCCGCTTTGCGGGATGTAGAACCACCAACCCGGCTTGTGCATGTTTCTTGCTCAAAACAACTCCGAGCACGGTCACGCCCTCTTCGACTTCTATCGTTTCACCAACACCGGACTTACCCAGTGACCAACTGGTGGTGCTCCGTTGAATTGCCATCAGGCCGAAGTTGTAATTTCGATGCCGCTCTTTGCTTCCGCCATATAGCAGTTGCCTTCCGGCTTGCTCAAGTCGCCCTTGCTTAAGCGGTACGACATGTTGACTGCTCCAGGTATATAAATCGATGCCATCGCCATCGGCTGAGGCAAAGAATAAAATGTTGTTGACCTGCTGAATACCGATCACATCGTTGGCGATGTGGAGAAATTGCGGCTCAGAATTGGCCTGATTTTTCATGCGTTTATCTGCACGCCAGCACACCAGCCGTTTTTTGGTATCAAGCACGACTACATCTTCGCTCGGATGAGCGTGGTCGCGTGAGAGCAGATAAAACGTCGGCAGCCAGCGCGCCATGCCCGGCGGCGCATGAAAATCATCCTGCGGTGGCCGCTCGCACATGGTCCGCTGACCTGAGAACAGCGGCCCGGGAAAGCCGTGAAAATCCAGCTTGCCGTCCACCGACGTGATGAAAGACAAATTCGGTTTGAAGACGCCTGCGGCAAGGATAGCGCCACTGGTCGGCGCGGCCTGGACGCGATGCTTGCCCGGTTTGGATTGTGCCGATTGCGGTACGTTGTAGACGATCGCGCCGCCGCCGACTTGCGCCACGCAAAGCCAGTTGCCGCCACTGGAAAAACGCGGCGCCTGGGCGCGCGACGGCCGGCTGCCGCGATGATGAAAAACACCCAGTGGCGCAGCCGGCGTGAACGGTGCCCGCAGCAGACGCACCGCCGTTGGCGTGTCGGGCAGCTCCAGCTGCAGCGCGCGATGATCGTGCCGCTGCTGCAAGCTGACCTGCAAAAAGTTGCCGCTCAAGGCGCGCCGGATAAGGATACGGTTGACGATTGGCAGCGGCGCTTCACCACCACCGACAAACCAGCAATCGGTCTGTTCTGCATCGAACACTGCTTGCCATTGTTCGCGCGCATCGGCCGGCGGCGCCAGCAAGCTGCGCGACTTCAGCAATTTACGGATGCCACCTAGACCGGTATCGTCATGCAGGATTCCCGGTTGCTGCAGAATGCCCCAACTGAATTGCGCGTCGGCTTGTTCTGCACGGCGCGCCAGCAGGATAAACAAGGCCATCTGCGCCAAGCGCGGCTCCCCCAGCTGTGCCAGTCCGGCGTCGAACAAAGCAACGCTGCGCAAGGAGCGCTGGTGCAGCGCCGGCTCCGGACCGTTGAATAATAATTCGCCATTACCGGCGCGACGAATGAACTCGTCCGGCTCGGCATCCGCATAGACCCACTCGGTCATCAGCAGGCGCTCATAATTGCCGCGGCGGACAATATTGCCGATGCCGGCCGGTTCAATGCCACGTACCGGAGTGGCGGTGCTGAGCTTGCCGATCAAAGGCTGCAGACGCAGCAAGAGCTCACCGACAGCAGGGATCAAGTCTGGCGCAAACAGCGTCAGCCAGGCTGCCCATGGCTCCAGTGGTGCGGGTAGCCGGGTCATGCCAACTGCCCTGCCAGCCAGTCCAGCAACTGCGGCGTCAGCGTTTGCGCAGCGGCAAGCGACAGTATTTGTTCCGGCCCATGCCATAGCAGCACCGGGCTGCTGCCGGCGCGCTCGATCAAATTCGATTGCAGCAGATCGACCGGCAACAAAGGTTCAAGATGAGTAGGCGTCCACAAGTTGGGCGCTTGCGGTGAAGGCGCGCAGTAGCGCGCCCCGTCAATCCAGGGCAGCGCCTGATTGACGCCCAGTACCACCAGCAAATCGCGTGTAGCGACCACCGACAATACTTGCAGTTGCTCGTCGCTGCATTGTCGCAACTGCGCCAATAGCGCCGGCAGCAACGCGCCGGCCGCCACCAGCCCGGCCGGCGTCAGCGCACTGGTGCGCGCTTGCCATGCCACTACTTGCATCACACGCCACTCACGGCGGCAACCAGACGCTTGCGGCGTTCGCCCAGTTCTGGCGGCATTTGTTCCGGATCAAAGTTGGCATCGATCTCGCGTAGCAAGGCTTCGAACTTGGGACGCGCATCGCCAGAGCTGCCATCGGCCAGCAGCAGATCGGCGCTTTCCGCCAGACGTGACAGCCGCGCCAATGGTTGTTGGGCCACTTGCTCCACTACCGCGTGCAGCAAGGGATGACTGGCTTCGGCAAGCAGTTCACGCAAGACTTCGCGGGCGCTATGTTGGCCGGCGGCCGTCGGGATCACATACAACAGCGGCCACAGGTCGGCACGGCTGGCAGTCTCACGCCCTGCCAGCACCGTCGCCGCTGCGATCAGTTGCTGGGCTTTGACAATGCGCCGGTCCGACAAGGGGATATGGGCCTGACGCAATAGTCGGATCGCCTGTGCCAAGGGCATGTGCACGCTGTCCAAATCGACTTTCGACACCGCGCGATTAAGTACATCGAGACTGGACAATTCAGCGGCGGCCGTCACCTTGTTTTGGCCTGCCGCCCAGCCGCCGGCCAGCAGATCTTCCAAACGATGGTCGGCTACCGGTTCGACAAACACGTGCAGCAGAAAACGGTCGGCAAACGCGGCCAGACCTTCGTCTTCCGGCAGGCTGTTGGCGGCGCCAACACAAACTCGCAATGGGCAAGCAATGCGTGTGTGGCCGCGACGGAATTGGCGTTCGTTCAACAAGCCCAGCAAGGTATTGAGAATAGCGGTCGAGCCGAGGAACACCTCATCGAGAAACGCGATCTCCGCCTCAGGCAACATGCCAGCGACATCCGTTTCGACCAGGCCTTCGCGCAACTTGCCGAGGTTGACTGGGCCGAACAGCTCTGAAGGCTCGGTAAAGCGGCCCAGCAAATATTCAAAATACTGTCCGCCCAGACTTTGCGCCACACGTCGCACTACGGCGCTTTTTGCGGTACCTGGAGGCCCTACCACCAGAAGATGTTCTTGTGCGACGGCAGCAAGAATCATCAGTTCGGCAAGCTGTTCGCGATCAACCAGCCCTGCTGTGGCTTCGCGGATGGCGACGCGCAGACTTCCGGCGGCTTGGTTCACAGTCAAGGTCATAGGTAGTCGGATCGATGTCAGGAATGGTCCGGCATCTTAACAAAAAAAAACAATGGTGCGTCACGGCAACTGACCCTGATCCGTCGGCAAAATCAAGATACGCAGCATCATTGTGATGGATGCTTCCCTATTTTTTTTTTGCAGACAGAATAACAATCCCATGACGCACAGCAGTCATTTCGGCAATCACCGAGACGGCAATCTCGGCCGGCGTCTTGCTGCCTATATGCAAGCCGGCCGGGCCGTGCAAACGCGCGACATCTTCCGCAGTGAGGTCGAATAAAGCCAGCCGTTCGCGGCGGCGCGCATTGTTGTCGCGCGAACCGATAGCGCCGACATAGAAGGCCGGCGAACGCAAAGCTTCCATCAGGGCCAGGTCATCGAGCTTGGGATCATGGGACATAATCCTTCTTGCACATTGCATAGGTTTCACGCAAGGTGATGCAAGAATGCCGCAATTGGGATACCAGCATCGCAGAGACTCGCCATTCCATTTCACGCCTATGATCCACATAAGAGGAAGCTCTACGCTCTCGCTCTTGCTCTGACATGTTTTGCAACGTTTGCAGATAGGCCGTGTGAGCTTCGAGTAGCAACGACTCACAATTCTCAAGCACCTTCTTGACGGCGTCATCAACCGACAAGGCTGTGTTCCAGACTGCCGTGGACATCTTTTTACCCGCACATGCTGAATATGCTCTTTCAGCTCTGGCAAAAGCAAAGTCAGCGGGCCCTTTGGGCGCTTGGGCCAAGGCGATGCCGGCAAAAAATTGCGACAACAAAGCTGTCAATATTACAGAAACAGAAAATCTGACCATTTGGATGAGTCGATAGATAGACAGGATTGGTCGGTGGCGTTGAAAGTCCGTTTCGGGTCGAAAGCGGCCATTTTCTAAACAATTTGCTGACGATACTCTCTACTGGATATCGATACCGAGTTTCCATCAGGATCTTTCGCGTTGGCGAACTGATACCCATTTGCCTGGTGGGTACTGCCAAAATGCAGACCTTTCTTCGCAGATTCTTCCTTGAATTTTTCAACATCGGAAACACTGAATACCAGCTTGACTACCGCCTGCCCAAATCTTAGAGATTTGGCCGCCTGATGAATCAGAAGATTGATACCGGCATCTGGCGCACTCAATTCGATGAGGCCTTCACGTACCTCGCCGGTTGTCTTGAATCCAAAATGATCTTTGTAGAATGCACTGGTGACAGCGGGATTGCGGGCATATATCAAAAGCGTATTGAATGATGCAGTCATGGTCTCTCAAGGAGGGATAAAGAAGCTCGGATTGTTGGCCAGGGTATTCAGACGCCGACTTGAACAACAAAAGCTATTTTTCAGCCAGACTTCAATTCATCGCGGACGACTGCTGCTGACAGATAACGGACTCACGTACCTGAGAGAATCAAGGTACGGAGTATTGGAAGCAACTCGCGATAGTCTGACAAATAGCCGTCATTTTGCATAGGTCTCGACGCGCGCGCAGAGGCGAATAGTTCATTGCTTACATCAGTCAATGTTGCCCGCTTGCGCTCCTTCGCAGCCCTCATGCTGGCGGAAAGTGAGCCGTAATGTTCGTACCCATTAAAGGACATCGCAAAGGCAAATACGGCCTGTGGATCAGTTGGATCGGGAAGACTTTCAATGGTAAGTGGAGTCATAGTCGTGACGTGCCTTGAGTTGACAGCTTCTGGCCGGTTGCGGACTTCGATGAAACCGGGTCGGCTAGCAGCCCGCGTGGCCCAGCGACCAGCTTTCAGGCGACCCGATATACATGCGCAGCTGATCCAGCAATGCCGTCACACGCGCAGGCGGCTTCCTCAATGCGCGCAGCGCGTGAATCCCGGTCATCGCGCATGGCTGTGCTGACCATTCGGGGAACAGCTGGATCAGTTGGCCGGCCTTGACGTCAGGACCGACCACCCAATCAGGCAGATACCCGATGCCAAGCCCCTCCCGGGCAGCCTGGCGCATGGCTTCAAAGTCATCGCAGGCGAACACGGCTTGCGAGCTTGCCGTGCGCGTGTTGCTGCCCAGGACATCTGCCCATCCCAGCAGGTCCGCTCCGTGCATCTTGTCGATCAGCCTGTGCGCGCACAGCTCGCCAATCGATGCGGGCAGACCTGCCTTGGCAAGATAATGAGGGCTCGCGCAGAGGATGCGGGTCTGGGTGGCAATGCGGGTACCGATCAAGGTGCTGTCGGCCATGTCCCCGATGCGTATCACCAGGTCGAGCCGTTCTGCCACCGGGTCCGCCAGGCGTTCGGTCAGATCCAGTTCCAGCCGCAGGTCCGGGTACTGGCGTCCGAGCTCCCCCATGGCAGGAATGACGTAACGCTTTCCGAAGGTCGGGAAGCATGCCACCCGCAAGGTCCCGGTAACGGCCCCTTTCATCGAGGCCAGCTCCTGCTGCGCGTCTTCCAGGGAGTCCAGGATTTGCCGCGCACGCACCAGCAATGCCTCACCGGCATCGGTCAGTGTCAGCAGGCGCGTTGAGCGCAGGAACAGCGGCGTATCCAAATACTGCTCAAGGGTATCGATCTGGCGCCCAATCGAGGAGGGCGTTCTTCCGCGCCGGCGGCCGGCACCGGAAAAACTCCCTTCCCGTGCGACGTCGGCAAACACGCCCAGGAACTCCGCAAACTTCTCTGACTGCATTTGTGCATTCCTTGCATAGCCATTGTGGGGAAGCGATGTCTTATCGCCAGCGGCCCATGGTTTTAATCTTCTTCCCACGGTCAGTGCACATGCTACCGAACTCACCCAAGGAAGACCATCATGCAAAAGTATACGTACGACCCGCTTCACCTGTTCATTGACGGCGCCTGGCTGGAAGCCGGTAGCCGCGACACCTCGGCCGTGATCAACCCGGCCACCGGCGCAACATTGGGACGCCTGCCCCTGGCCACCCCGGCCGACCTGGATGCTGCGCTGAAGGCCGCCGATCGTGCCTTCGAGACCTGGCGCCAAACCGTGCCCGCCGAGCGCGCCCGCATCCTCAAGGGTGCGGCCGAATTGATGCGCAAGCGCTCCGTGCACATTGCCACTCTGATGACATTGGAAGAGGGCAAGCCCCTCAGCGAAAGCGTCGACGAAGTCCTGCGTGCAGCGGACTACTTCGAATGGTTCGCGGAGGAGGCCCGTCGCATCGACGGACGCGTCGTTGCCTCGAACCGCCCGGGCGTCCAGCAGCTGGTGAAGCGTCAGCCGATTGGCCCGGTTGCCGCCTTCACGCCCTGGAACTTTCCTGCCATCACGCCGGCCCGCAAGTTGTCTGCCGCGCTGGCGGCCGGCTGCAGCGTCATCCTCAAGCCCGGTGAAGAGAGTCCCGCGACCGCCCTGGCCCTGGCCCGCTGCCTGGACGATGCAGGCCTGCCCAAGGGAGTCCTGCAGATCGTCTTCGGTGTCCCCGACATGGTCTCGGCGCACCTGATCGCATCCCCGGTGATCCGGAAAGTCGCCTTCACCGGCTCCATTCCTGTAGGACGCCTGCTCTCGGAACGCGCCGCCGCCGGTGTCAAGCCCATCACCCTGGAGCTGGGCGGCCACGGCCCGGTGCTGGTCTTCGACGATGCCGATATCGATGCGGCGGCCATCGGGGGCGCCGCCAATCGTTTTCGCGGCACGGGACAGATTTGCATTTCCTCGACCCGCTTCCTCATCCAGCGCAACGCTTACGAGCGCTTTGTGGAGCGCTTCCTGGCAAAGACCCGTGAGCTGGTCGTGGGCGACGGCCTGGCTCCGGATACGCAGGTGGGGCCGCTGGCCAATCCGCGCCAGTTGGCCAAGATGGAAGCCCTGGTTGCCGACGCCCTGGCGCAAGGCGCCAAATTGCTGGCAGGGGGCAAGCGCATGGACCGGCCGGGTTACTTCTTCGAGCCGACCGTGCTGGCCGAGGTCCCCATGAGCGCACGCATCATGCATGAAGAGCCGTTCGGCCCCATCGCCGTGCTGCGCCCCTTCGACCAGCTCGACGATGGCCTGGCCGAGGCGAACCGCCTTCCCTATGCCTTGTCGGCCTACGCCTTCACACGCGACGCGCGCACCGCCATCGATGTGGGCGACAGGCTGCAGGCAGGCATGATCGGCATCAACCAGTACCGCATCGTGGCGACCGAACTTCCCTTCGGTGGCATGAAGGAAAGCGGCCACGGATCAGAGGGCGGCACCGAGGGAATCGGCCACTACCTGACCAACAAATTCATCAGCCAGGCCTGATCCCACCCTCACCCCACCAGACAAGGACAAGACATGCACCCCATCGACTTCACCAGCCCCCGCGCTGCTGCGCGCCCCTTCACCCCGAAGCTCTCCGACTTCGTCGAGGAGCCGCTCTACTCGCAGGTCTGGAAGGACAAGGACCTGGCTCCCCGTGATCGCAGCCTGATCACCATCGCCTGCCTTGTCGCCATGAACCACGCCAATGAGCTGCCGGCCCATTTGCGCCGCGGCATCCAGAACGGCTTGACCGAGACCGAACTCAGTGCAGCCATCACGCACCTGGCCTTCTATGCGGGATTTCCTGCGGCCATCACGGCCTCGGCCTATGCCCATGCGGCATTTGCCGAAGACCGCGCCGGCGAAACCGGCGCGTAAGCCACGCCGGCGCGCGAGATACACATCCATTTACATTCAACATGAGAGAAACAAAATGAAAGCCATTACCTTTGACGAATTTGGTGGACCCGAGGTACTCAGGATGGGCGACTTCATGACGCCCGAGATCCGCCCTGCCGATCTGCTGGTGCGCACGCATGCAGCCGGCGTCAATCGCGCCGACCTGACCCATCGTCGCGGCGGCTACGGCCGGCCGGACTTCGGTGACTCCAGCATCATGGGCCTGGAGATCGCGGGTGAAGTCATCGCCGTCGGTACTGACGTGCAGGGTTACAAGATCGGTGACCGTGTCATGGGCATCGTGGGCGGCGGCGCCTACGCCGAGATGGCGCGCATCGATTATCGGATGGCCATGCCGGTGCCTGAGGGATTGGACTACATCCAGGCGGCCGCCATCACCGAGGTGTTCGTCACCGCACACGAGGCGCTCATCCACCTGGGCAAGCTGGAGCCGGGGGAGACAGTGCTGGTGCATGCCGGAGCCGGCGGCGTGGGTGGCGCCGCTGTGCAGCTCGCGCATGCCGTTGGCGCGACCGTCATTACCACCGCGCAGTCGCGTGCGCATGCGCTGGTTCGCAAGATGGGCGCAGACCATGCCATCGACTACGAAAAGGAAGATTTTGCCGAAGCGGTCGCCAGGCTGACCGGGGACCGCGGCGTGAACCTCATCCTCGACTTCATCGGCGCACCCTATTTCGAGCGCAACGTGAATTCGCTGGCCTTCGGCGGGCGCCTGGTGCAGATCGGCATCATGGGCGGCATCGAGAATGCCAGGATACCCCTGGACCGATTGCTGTATCGCCACCTGCAGATCATGGGCACGGTCATGAAGTCGCGCTCCCAGGACGTCAAACACGCCATGTCCCGCCGCTTCAGGGAACGCTGGCTGTCGCAATTCGGTGCCGATGGCCTGGCTCCGGTGATCGACAGCGTATTCCCGCTCGCAGAGGCCGGCCAAGCCCAGAAGCGCATGGAGGATGGCCTCAATGTCGGGAAAATTGTGCTGACCATGTAATCAACGGCGCAGCAGCAAAAGCCACGATGGCCGCTGGGTGGCCATCGTGGCAAGCATGCTGGCGCTGGCCTCAAATGCTGTTTTCGCAAAAATGAATTGCCGTGCTGGCGGATTGTTGTCGGGAAGGTGCGCTCCTATCATTTTCCCTGTCGAGTTCGACTCAATCCCAACATTTCCTCCAGAGGCCAATCATGAGTACAGCAAAAAAAGTCGCCATCGTCACCGGCGCATCGCAAGGCATCGGCGCCGAAATCGTCAAGGCCTATCGCCAGCTCGGTTATCGCGTGCTGGCCACTTCGCGTTCCATCAAGCCGTCCGATGACGCCGACGTCGTCACCGTGGCCGGCGACATCGGCGACCGCACCACCGCACAGCGCGTGGTTGCCGAAGCCCTCGCCCGCTTCGGCCGTGTCGATACGCTGGTCAACAACGCCGGCATCTACATCGGCAAACCCTTTACCGAAAATACCGTGGAAGACTACAACGCCATCATGAACGTGAACATGGCCGGCTTCTTCCACATCACCCAGCTGGCCCTGGCCGAGATCGAGAAGCAGGACGGCGGCCATGTCGTCACCGTCACCGGCAGCATCGACAATGGCATGAGCGGCGGCGTCTATACCGGATTGGCCGGGCTGACCAAGGGCGGACTCAACGCGGCCACCCGCGCACTGGCCATCGAGTATGCGGAAAAGCGCATCCGCTTCAACGCCGTTGCACCCGGCGTCATCAGGACGCCGATGCATGCAGAAGAAAATCTCCAGTTCTTCGGCAAATACCATCCGCTGGGCCGCATTGGCGAAGCCAGCGAAGTAGCCAGCGCCATCACCTTCCTGGAAACCGCCGAATTCATTACGGGTGAAATCATCCACGTGGACGGCGGCCAGCACGCCGGCCGCTAAGCGCCCCTCCGCTTCAAGGGCCCGCGTCAGGCGCGTGGCCCGATATCACACCATGGCGCTGCCGGAGCGTTTTCATCGCCACCGACATGCCCCGTTTTTCAAAAAGGAATCCGTCAAATGAACACCGCACACGTCACCGATTATTTCAAGGCCTTGGCCAACAAGGATGCGCAGGGAATCATTGCGCACCTGTCCGACGACATCGTCCTGCACGGACCGATCTTCCCCGAACCCACGCTGGGCAAGCAAGCCGTGGTACAGATCCTGAGCGGCTTCCTGGCGACCATCGACACGCTTGAAGTCAACCTGAGCTTCGCCTCGGAGCGCGATGTCGCCGTGTTCTTCATCTTCACGTGCAAGGGAATCACCGTCAAGGGCAACGAGCATCTCCACCTCGATGAGAATGGCCTCATCGATCATATCGAGGTGGCGTGGCGTCCGCTGCCCGATGCGGTCCTGATCCAGGAGATCTTCGCCGCCAAGCTGGGCTTCCCAGCGATGCGCCTGGTCCCGGCAGTCTGACCATCATGGATCACGCAAGCTTGCTGTCGAACGCAGCTGCGCTGCCCGGCGCACAGGATGTCTCGCCTTCGTTCGAACGATATACGAATGAGGTCCTGCTGGGCGATCTGTGGAAGCGTCCGCATCTCTCGGTACGTGACCGCAGCGTCATCACCCTCGCGGTCCTGATCGCGCGCAACCAGAGCGCAGACATGCCGTTCTACCTCAACGTTGCGCTCGATCACGGTGTGACCCCTGGTGAAATCTCGGCCATGGTGGTGCATCTGGCCTTCTATTCCGGCTGGGCCAATGCGATGGCGGCAGTCGATGTGGTGCGCGCGGTCTTCCATCGGCGCGGCATGGTTGCAACGCCGTTTGCGTCCATCGATGCCGGACCGCATCCGGTCGATGAACAGCTCGAACAGCGGCGCCATGCTGCGGCCATGCACAAGTTCGGACAGGTTGCGCCCGGCCTGGTGCAGCTCACCAGCGAAGTCCTGTTTCAGGATGTATGGCGCAGCCCGGAGCTCTCGCTGCGCGACCGTTGCCTCATTACCATCTGCTCGGTCATTGCCACCGCCCAGACAGCGCAGCTGGCCTTCTATGTCAATCGAGCGCTGGATCACTGCGTGAGCCGGGCGGAGCTGTCGGAGCTGCTCACGCACATTGCATTCTATTCAGGCTGGTCAAGTGCCTATACAGCGCTGGCAGTCGTAAAGGATGTGTTTGAAAGCCGGCCTGACTGACGGCGCGCACCAGCATCGCGCCACTGGCCGGTCGTATTCCATTCATTCCCAGAAAGGCAGATCATGAACACAACACAAAAGGTCGCCATCGTGACCGGCGCATCGCAAGGCATCGGCGCTGAAATCGTCAAGGCCTATCGCAAGCTCGGCTATCGCGTGCTGGCCACCTCGCGCTCGATCAAGCCGTCCGATGACGCTGGCGTCATGACGGTGGCCGGCGACATCGGCGAGCGCGCCACCGCACAGCGCGTGGTTGCCGAAGCCCTCGCCCGCTTCGGCCGTGTCGATACGCTGGTCAACAACGCCGGCATCTACATCGGCAAGCCCTTTATCGAAAACACCGTGGACGACTACAACGCCATCATGAACGTCAACATGGCCGGTTTCTTCCACATCACCCAGCTGGCCCTGGCCGAAATCGAGAAGCAGGACGGCGGCCATGTCGTTACCGTCACCGGCAGCATCGACAACGGCATCAAAGGCGCTTACTCAGGATTGGCTGCACTGACCAAAGGCGGACTCAATGCGGCCACGCGGGCCCTGGCGATCGAGTATGCAGAAAAGCGCATTCGCTTCAATGCGGTGGCACCGGGAGCCACCAGCACGCCGATGCAGGCGGGGAAAGATCACGCCATGCTGGGGCGCTTCCATCCGCTGGGCCGCATCGGTGAAGCGAGCGAAGTGGCCGACGCCATTGTGTTTCTGGAGGAGGCAGGTTTCATCACCGGCGAAGTCGTGCACGTGGACGGTGGCCGGCACGCAGGGCGCTGACGCCCTGGTCGGCAAGGTGGTGCAGAGATCAAGAAACCTGCGATAGTTGCAAAGCCGAACTAAGCAGCGGGAAACATGCGGTCCCAATAGGGCGGCGATCCGATTGCATCGACGAGGAAGGCGGAGACCTCGCGAACCTTTTGCGAGCGCAGCCGATTTTCCGGCGAGAGAATCTGGATGTAGTGCGGGTCGGCATAGGCCGATATCTCCCAATCCTGAAGCAGCGCCACCAGCCGTCCTTCGGTGAAACTGGCCGGCGAATAAAGCCATGTCGGCATCAGCACGATGCCACGTCCGGCCAGTGCAGCGTTGATGAGCACTTCGGAATTATTGCTGCGTAACGGGCCGCCCACGACCAGCGGTTCGAATGCTTCGTTGGAAGCGCGCCTGAAGTGCCATCGCTGCGGTTCCCGCAGGCCTTTGTAGAGCAAGCAATTGTGCTGCAGGAGATCCTCCGGCGTTTGCGGCGTGCCGCGCTCCTGCAGATACTGCGGACTTGCGGCCAGCACGTAGTGCAGGGAACAAACGGTCTTGCCGATCAAGCCGGAGTCGACCAGGCCGCCCACGCGGATGGTCACGTCGGCGCCCTCCAGCACCGGATCGATGAAGGTATTGGTCAGCGTCAGTTCGACCAGCAGATCCGGATACTTGTCTTGCAACTGGTTGACGAGGTGAGAGATATGCAGTCGGCCCAGCGAATCGGGCGCGTTGATCTTGAGCAGCCCGCGGATGCCCTTGTTCGTATCCTCGAACTGGTCCGATGCAGCATCCAGGAGTTCTACCGCCGGCCGTACGTTGGCATAGTAACGCTGCCCCTGCTCGGTAAGACGCACGGCGCGCGTGCTGCGGTAGAAAAGCTGTTGGCCGAGTTCCGTCTCCAGTGAGGAAATGGCACGCGATACCGACGAGGCCGGCACTTCAAAATGACGTGCCGTCGCCAGGAAGCTGCCGGTGGTGGCGACCATCATGAAATAGCGTAAGGTCTGGACGTGCATGCTGGCCCTTGTGGTTGTTTCACGGATATTGACTTCGGTGGGTCATGGGAGCTACTGGCGAGCGCCGCACAAGACACGATACCGGAGTCGCCCTGGTCCGTGAACGATCATCTCAGCGCACTTTGCGCCCGTGCTTTTCTGGCCAGCTCGTCCATGTTCGGATTGTCGTTGGCCATCCCGCTGTAAGTGCCCGCGATGTAGCTGGTAGGCAGCCCCAGCATGCAGTCCTCAACGACCCGGTTGCCGATGCTGTAGGTCTGGTGATGCGCAGGCCCCGAGGCACGCACGATCAACTGGGTGACCGGCAAGCCCGCTTTCAGGGCCGCCTGGACATAGTGTTCCTGTGATCCAAAGCTCACATCGCTATCGTCCCTGTCGCTGGTCACGAACAAGCGAAAGCCCGGCCTGGGATGCACGCGCCCGAGCTGCTCAACCGGATCCCAGATGTCGGCTACGGACTTGCCGGTGTAGTCACTGAACCGTCCTGCGGCAGCCACCCGGTATTTGACAGCGGTCACCCCTGACGAGGACACGGCGCACAAAACGTCCTGGCGCTCGGCGATCAAGGCAGCCACCAGGCCACCGCCGCCTGACTGGCCGACCAGGCCAAAGTCTTCGATACCATATTGCGCCTTGATCTTGTCCAGGGCGGCGTTCATCACCAGGGTCTCGTATCGGGTGCGCCTCAGATTCTGGTTGCCGCTGCTGCCGTCGGTCCCCGGGCGTGCCAGTATCAGGTAGGGAGTACCTCCTCGCCGTTGTTCCTGGTCGGCCCTTTCCATGCGCTTGCGCGGAGTGCCTGCCTGATAGGTGGGACTGACGCCCTTGGTGGAAAGCACATCTCCCGCCATGAAGACAATGGCGCTACGTACCGCCCCGGTGCGGAAATCCTTGGAGGGGAAATAGCGAATGCATTCCTGAAAGCCGGGCCCGGTGACCCATACTGCGTCACTGGTTCGCGCGCATTGTTCGGCCGTGGAGCTGGCGCCTGACAGTGCTTCCGACTCGGAAAAGTGTTCATCCGGACCGTAGTTCCTGACGGTGGATGCGCAACCGCAAAGCAGCGCGGCGATGATGGCGATGGTGCTTCTTGTCATTGGCGCTCTCTTCAATGTTTTCAGGTTCATCGACTGGAGATCACCGCCTTGGCCCTCACGCTTCGGACGAACAAGAAAGAGAAGTGCAAAGAGCGCCCCCATGGATTCCCCATCGTTATTTTTGGGCAGATTCTAAGGGGATTCGCCATTCATTTGCTGACGACTTGCTGACAAAGAGAAAAGACGCTCAGTGAGGACCAGGCAATGGAAGGGCCGTCGTCAGTTTGGTTTCTTCCAGCGAAATGCTGGTCTCGGTTTCGCCAACGCTGTCGATGATGATCAGCCTGTCCCGGATGAACTTGCGGCAAGCGTCGACACTTTCAACGCGCAGCATCAGCAGGTAGTCGTAATTTCCCGTGACCAGATGGCAGGTCATGATCTCCGACATGTTCCTGATCGCCGCCTCGAAAGCATCCACCGCCTTCTTGCTTTGGGTGCGCAATCGCACGTGAATGAAGGCGGTCAGCCCGAGACCGATTTTAGGACCATCGACCAGGGCCACGTATCGCTTGATGATCCCGTCCTCTTCCATCTGCTTGACCCGACGCGCGCAGGGCGTCGGCGAGAGCCCGACGCGCTCGGACAATTCCTGGATGGTCAGGTGCGCATTCTCTTGCAACGCCCGCAGGATCTGTATGTTGAATTTATCCAGAGTCATGTGCCTCCCAAAAGCCACTATAAGGTTGGTGTTTTTCACTACATCCGACATCTTGCAGCAATGATTTTAGCCAAATTCACTCCTTCGGTGAGCGTATTCTGCACGCATGACTACCTTACTTCTTTTCGTCAATGCCCTGCTCGTCGGGCTCGGCTCCTCCATGGTCCTGTCGCAGAATGCGGAAGTCCTCCCCATCGTCGGGGTCGGCCATCGCATGCTGGGTGCAGGAGTGATTTTGCTGTTGATCGCCTGGGGAAGCGGGAAACGCCTGCATCTTGAGCGCCGCCATGTGGCATGGGTGGCAGTACAGGGCATCGCCATGTTCGGCCTGGCCTACGTGGCCTTTTACAATGCGGTTCTGCACATCCCCAGCGGCCTGGTGGCCTTGGTACTGTCGATTTCGCCGATGATCACGGCACTTCTCTCTCGCCTCTTGACGGGAGACGTACCAACGACCACCGACAAGGTCGGCATGGGCTTCGGCGTACTGGGCATCTTCATTGTCTTCGGCGGCGGGATGGGACCGCTGATCGTTGACCCGTCCTTCCGGCACGAACTGATGCTCGGTCTGGCCTGGGCCCTGATGGCGGCATTCTCGACGGCAGCGGGAACGGCCATCGGCGCGCGCAATCGGGTCAATGGAATCTGGGGTATCGCCACCGTTGGCTGGGGGCTCATGTTCAGCGGCGCGACCTGCCTGGTGGTCGCTTCGATGGAAGGTGCGACGATCGTGTCGGCGTACTCGGCGTCTTATTTGGGAGGACTGGCTTACCTGGTCCTGGCCGGCTCGGTGGCCGCTTTCCTGCTCTACTTCGAACTGATCAAACGCACAGGCCCTGCCAGGGCATCATTTTCTTTCGTTCTTGTCCCGGTGGTGGCGATCTTCATGTCGGTCATCAGGGAGGGCGTGGCCGTGACGCTGCCATTGATCGCAGGGACCAGCATCGCGTTGCTGGGCAATATCGTCGTGTTGGCTCAGTCATCCAAAGGGATGCAAGCAATTGCGCCATCGAAATGATCGCGGGTGAGAGCGGAAGGCGGGCAGCCTTAGCCCACGTGATAAAGATGCACCGGCCGAAACCCCAGTCGCTCCTTGTGCCGCGCAATCTTCTGCAGCATCCGCAAACCCTCCTCATGCCCGGCCACCACCACCCGGCGCACCGCGCTGCGGCCTTCGATGCCGTCCCAGGCCTGGGTGAGCACCCAGTCGCCCAGCAGATCCTGCACCAGGTCCACCGTGAAGATGGCGCGCGTCTTGCCGTCGGTGAAGTGCAGGCGCGTGGCCACGGTCACGGGCAGTGCATGGGTGACGTGGTCAGCGGAATCGATCATGGCAAAAGCAGGGCTACGGAACGGCGGGCGTGGATGATAGCAGGAAGGCGACGGAATACAAGAACCAGCGGCAAAAGTCCGGAAATGAAACTAACCGCCCGGCACCGGGCCGGACGGCGATCCCGTCAATTATTTACAGGTTCGGCGCCAGCCAGCGCTCCACTTCTTCCTTGGACACATGGCGGCGCTCTGCCATATCCACGACCTGGTCTTCGCCGATCTTGCCGACCACGAAGTACTTCGACTGCGGATGCGCGAAGTAGAAGCCCGACACCGAGGCACCGGGGAACATGGCGTAAGACTCGGTCAACTGCATGCCGATTTCGTCGCACTGCATGACGCGGAAAGCCTCAGCCTTCACCGTGTGCTCCGGGCAAGCCGGATAGCCGGGGGCGGGACGGATGCCGAGATATTTTTCCTTGATGAGATCGGTGCTGCTCAGGTTCTCATCGGCCGCATAGCCCCACAGGTCCTTGCGCACGCGCTCATGCAGGTATTCGGCAAAGGCTTCGGCCAGGCGGTCGGCCAGGGCCTTGAGCATGATCGAGGAGTAATCGTCGTGGGCATCCTCGAAGCGCTTTTCGTATTTCTCGATCCCCAGGCCGGCGGTCACGGCAAACATGCCGATGTAATCCTGCACGCCCGATGCCTTGGGCGCGATGAAGTCCGACAGGCACTGGTTGGGACGCGCCACGCCATCGACCACCGGCTTCTCGGTCTGCTGGCGCAAGCCGTAATAGGTGAAGGCGACCTGGCTGCGGCTGTCGTCGGTGTAGATCTCGATGTCGTCATCGTTGACGGTGTTGGCCGGCAAGAGCGAGATGACGCCATTGGCGGTGAGCCAGCGGCCATCGATGATCTTCTTCAGCATCGCCTGGGCTTCCTGGAAGACCTTGGTCGCCGCTTCGCCCACGACTTCATCGGTGAGGATGGCAGGGTAAGGACCGGCCAGGTCCCAGGTCTGGAAGAACGGACCCCAGTCGATGTAGTTGGCCAGCAAACCCAGGTCCACATTCTTGAACAGGCGGCGGCCGATAAACTTGGGCTTGACCGGCGCGAAGTCCAGCTTGGTCTTGTTGGCGCGGGCTGCTGCCAGCGGCAGCATGGGCGCGGCCTTCTTGCTGGCGTGCTGTTCGCGGATGCGTTCGTAGTCGGCGTTGAGGTCGGCGACGTACTGCGTCTTCTGCTCGTCAGCCAGCAGCGACTGCGCCACCGACACGGCGCGCGAAGCGTCCGGCACGTAGACCACCGGGCCTTCGTAGTTGGGGGCGATCTTGACGGCCGTGTGGGCGCGCGAGGTCGTGGCGCCGCCGATCATCAGCGGCATCTTGAGACCCGCGAAATACGGGTCGCGCTGCATTTCCTTGGCGACATACGCCATCTCTTCCAGCGACGGGGTGATGAGGCCGGAGAGGCCGATGATGTCGGCCTTCTCTTCCTTGGCCTTGGCCAGGATCTCGGCGCAGGGCACCATCACGCCCATGTTGACCACTTCGAAGTTGTTGCACTGGAGGACGACGGTGACGATGTTCTTGCCGATGTCGTGCACGTCGCCCTTGACGGTGGCAATGACGATCTTGCCCTTGGGCTTGGCGACTTCACCGGTGGCGATTTCGAGCTGGCGCTTCTCTTCCTCGATGAAGGGGATCAGGTGCGCCACGGCCTGCTTCATCACGCGCGCCGACTTGACCACCTGCGGCAGGAACATCTTGCCCTGGCCGAACAGGTCACCGACCACGTTCATGCCATCCATCAGGGGACCTTCGATCACGTGGATGGGACGGCCGCCATCGGCGGCAACCTGCTGGCGCACCTCTTCGGTGTCTTCCACGATCCACTGCGTGATGCCGTGCACCAGCGCATGCGAGAGGCGCTTGGCCACCGGCAGGCTGCGCCATTCCAGGGTGGCTTCTTCCTTCTTGTCGCCGGCCTTGAGCGTGGCGGCGTATTCGATCATGCGCTCGGTGGCGTCTTCACGGCGGTTCAGGACCACGTCTTCCACGCGCTCGCGCAGCTCGGCCGGCAGGTCGTCATAGACGCCGATCATGCCGGCATTGACGATGCCCATGGTCATGCCGGCCTTGATGGCGTGATACAGGAAAACGGTGTGAATCGCTTCGCGCGCCGGGTCGTTGCCGCGGAAGCTGAAGGACACGTTGGAGACACCGCCGCTGATCTTGGCGTAGGGCAGGTTCTGGTGGATCCAGCGGGTGGCTTCGATGAAGTCGACCGCGTAGTTGTTGTGTTCCTCGATGCCGGTTGCGACCGCAAAGATGTTGGGGTCGAAGATGATGTCTTCGGGCGGGAAGTCCAGCTTGTCCACCAGCAGGCGATAGGCGCGTTCGCAGATCTCGATCTTGCGGGCGAAGGTATCGGCCTGGCCCACTTCGTCGAAGGCCATGACGATGACGGCCGCGCCATAGCGGCGGCACAGCTTGGCTTCGCGCAGGAATTTCTCTTCGCCTTCCTTCATCGAGATGGAGTTGACGATGGACTTGCCCTGCACGCACTTCAGGCCCGCTTCGATGACTTCCCACTTGGAGGAGTCGATCATGATGGGCACGCGTGCGATGTCGGGCTCGGAGGCGATCAGGTTGAGGAAGCGCGTCATGGCGGCGACCGAATCGAGCATCGCCTCATCCATGTTGATGTCGATGATCTGCGCGCCGTTCTCGACCTGCTGGCGGGCCACCGCCAGGGCTTCGTCGTATTGTTCGTTCAGGATCAGGCGGGCGAAGGCCTTGGAACCGGTGACGTTGGTGCGCTCGCCGACGTTCACGTAGAGCGACTGGTCATTGATGGTGAAGGGCTCCAGGCCCGACAGGCGCATCTCGTGCGTGGGCTCGGGCAGCTTGCGCGGGGCGATGGTAGCCACCGTCTCGGCAATGGCCTTGATGTGCGGCGGCGTGGTGCCGCAGCAGCCACCGGCGACGTTGACGAAACCGCTCTCGGCGAATTCCTTCAACAGGGCCGAGGTGACATCCGGGGTTTCATCAAAGCCGGTATCGCTCATCGGATTGGGCAGGCCGGCATTGGGATAGATGCAGACGTAGGTGTCGGCGATCTTGGACAGCTCTTCCGCATAGGGGCGCATCAGTGCCGCACCGAGTGCGCAGTTCAGGCCGACCGTCAGCGGGCGCGCGTGGCGGATGGAGTTCCAGAAGGCCGTCACGGTCTGGCCCGACAGGATGCGTCCGGACGCGTCCGTCACGGTGCCCGAGATCATGATGGGCAGGCGCTTGCCGCTCTCTTCGAAGAAAGTATCAATGGCGAACAAAGCCGCCTTGCAGTTGAGCGTATCGAAGATGGTCTCCACCAGCAGCACGTCGGCGCCGCCTTCGACCAGCGCGCGGGTCTGCTCCAGGTAGGCCGCGACCAGTTGATCGAAGCTGACGTTGCGTGCGGCCGGGTCGTTGACGTCCGGCGAGATGGAAGCGGTCTTGGGCGTGGGGCCGAGGGCGCCGGCCACGAAGCGTGGTTTGTCCGGGGTCGAGTACTTGTCGCAGGCCGCACGCGCCAGGCGCGCCGATTCCACGTTCATCTCGTAGACCAGGTGCGCCATGTGGTAGTCGTCCTGGGCCACGCTGGTGGCGCCGAAGGTATTGGTCTCGATCAGGTCGGCACCGGCGGCCAGGTATTGCTCGTGGATTTCCTGGATGATGTGCGGCTGGGTCAGCGAGAGCAGTTCATTGTTGCCCTTGACGAAGAGGTCCTTGCCGGGAACGCTGAAGTCGGCAAAACGCTGGCCGCGATAATCCTCTTCGGTCAGCTTGTAGCGCTGGATCATGGTGCCCATCGCACCGTCGAGGATGAGGATGCGCTGCGACATCAGGTCGCGCAGCAGCAATTCGGTCTGGCACAGTTCGTTCGGCTTCATCTGGCGTTTTTCTCTGGTAACGGTAACAATGCGAAGCCTGCCCCGCGCACAGCCGCGCTGCGGATAAAAAAACCGGCCAGAAAAGGACCGGTTCGACAGGCAAAATGTGAACCCGATTATACGCCAAAGCGCCCTGCGCCCACCTCCCGGCGGGGCTTGCGGGCGGCGCTTCGTGCAAACCATCAACTATTGAACCCCATGCCAGATCACGCACCCATCCTCATCCTGACTGCCCTGGAAAGTGAACTCGATGCCGCCGCCGCCCCGGCGGGCGTACAAGTGGTCTATTGCGGCGTAGGCAAGGTCAACGCCGCCCTGCATGCGACCCAGGCCATCCTGGCCCATCGCCCGCGCGCGCTCATCAATTTCGGCACGGCCGGCAAGATCGATCCGGGGCACGACGGGCTGCTCGAAGTGGCGGCCGTCATCCAGCGCGACATGGCGGCCATGCCGCTGGCACCGCGCGGGGTGACGCCCTTGATGAACCAGGAGCAACAGCCGGCGCGCCTGGAGTCCGGCTATCCGGGCGTACTGTGCGGCACCGGCGACAGCTTCGTGACGGCGGCCGATGACTGGCTGCTGCAACAGAAGGTCGATCTGGTGGATATGGAATTGTTTGCCATCGCCCGCGTGTGCCGGCACTTTGGCTTGCCGTGGCGGGCCTTCAAGTTCATCACCGACGGGGCCGATGACGATGCGGCCGATGACTGGCAGGCACGCGTGCATCTGGGCGAGGAACTGTTCTGGCGGCATCTGCCGCTGGTGCTCAGGCAGTTCGAGGGAGAACAGGCGCGTTGATTCGCGCAGGCATTCAGGCGGGACGGGAGGACTTGGTTCGCGCCTGAACCAAAGTCCTCATGCCTGCCTGAATGGGGTACCGGCGCTCAGGCGAAGCGGCCGCCTTCCAGTGGGAATCCCTTCAGGAATTCTGCCGCCGGCAGGCGCTTGCCGCCCGGCTTCTGCAGTTCCGTCAGCAGCAATGCGCCTTCACCGCAAGCCACCACGATGCCGGCCTGGGCATCGGCCGACAGTACCTGGCCCGGTTCGCCAGGCTGTGCCACCTTGACCGGACGCGCCTGCCACAGCTTGACCACGGTGTCGCCAAAACGGCCCGTTGCGCCAGGGAAGGGATTGAAGGCGCGGATGCGGCGGGCCAGCTGCTCGGCGCTCTGGGTGAAGTCGAGCGCGGCCTCTTCCTTGGCGATCTTGGCGGCGTAATTGGCGCCCTCTTCCGGCTGCGGCGTGGCCGGCAGCGTGCCCTGCTCCAGCCTGGCGATCGCCTCCACGATCATCTTGCCGCCCAGCGCGGCCAGCTTGTCATGCAGGCTGCCGGTGGTGTCGTCCTCGGCGATGGGGACGCTTTCGATGAGCATCATGGGGCCGGTGTCGAGGCCCTCTTCCATCTGCATGATGGTGATGCCGGTCTCGGCGTCACCGGCCTCGATGGCGCGATGGATGGGGGCCGCACCGCGCCAGCGCGGCAGCAGCGAGCCGTGGATGTTGATGCAGCCCAGGCGCGGGATGTCGAGCACGCTGCGCGGCAGGATCAGGCCGTAAGCGGCCACCACCATCACGTCATGCGGGGTCGATTGCAGCAGGGCGTGGGCTTCCTGCGCCACTTCCGGATACTTGCCGTTCAGGCGCAAGGAAACCGGCTGCGCCACGGGCGTGCCGTGCTTGATCGCACATTGCTTCACGGGTGAGGCCTGCAGCTGCATGCCGCGTCCGGCGGGGCGGTCGGGCTGGGTCAGCACCAGCGTGATCTCGTGACCGGCAGCGTACAGCGCTTCGAGCGCGACGGCGGCGAATTCCGGCGTGCCGGCAAAAATGATCTTCATGAAAAACTCCAGGGGCGGCCGCAGCCGCCAGATTTACAGATTGCGTTTCTTGTGGGGCGCGCGGGCGAAGGCCATATCGTACAGCCAGTTCGGCAGCAGCCGCAGCAGCTTGGCCACCACCCCCATCTGCCACGGGATGACGCGATAGCTCACGCCCTCGGCAATGCTCTCGACGGCGCGCTCGGCAAAGCGCTCCACGGGCATCAGGAAGGGCATGGGATAGGTATTGACGCGGGTCATCGGGGTATCGATGTAGCCCGGTGCGATGGTCACGACCTTGATGCCGGAGGAGCGCAGCTCCACCCGCAACGATTCGCAATAGCTGATGACGGCCGACTTGGAAGCGCTGTAGGCCCCCGCCCCCGGCAGGCCGCGAATGCCGGCCACGCTGCCGATGCCGACCAGGCGGCAGCGATGGCGCTGCGCGGGCGGCGCGGCCTTCATGCGCGCCACGAAGGGCGTGAAGGTGGCAAAGGTGGCCGTGACGTTGACGGCCAGGATGCGTTCGAAGGCCAGCAGGTCTTCCTGGTATTCGGTCAGCGTGCCTTGCGAGATGCCGGCGTTGGCGATGACTACGTCAGCCCCGCCGAATTCAGCAAGGAAGGCCTCGGCGGCAGCCGCCAGGGCCGCGTGGTCGGTCACGTCAAGGGCATAGACGCGATGCCGTTCCGGATGCGGCAGGCTGGCGCGCAGGGCTTCCAGTTCGGTGGTGCGGCGCGCGACCAGCCCGAGGATGGCACCACGGCGGGCGTAGGTTTGCGCCAGGGCCATGCCGATACCGCTGGAGGCGCCGGTCAGGAACACGCGTTCCTGGGCTGCAACGACGAGAGGGTTGGCCATGCCTGCTCCTGAGGTGAGATGAAGGTTTAGGTAATTTCTGCTGCCCAAATGACAACGGTCCGCGGCCTTGCGGACGCGGACCGTGTGGACCTTGTGAAACTTATTTCTTTTTGGCGGGAGTGCTGCCAGCGGCCTTTTCGGCAGCGACCTTGGCCACCAGGTGATCCATCACCTGCAGGGCGGCGGCTTGCTGCATCGATTCCGGCTGGTTGGCCAGGGCCACGCCGACCACGGCCGGCGAGGTCACGTAACGGCCATCGATGGCGATCATGGGCACGCCGTCGACCTTGTAGGCTTCCTGCAGCTGCGCCGCGCGGCGGGCCTTGGTCTGCACGCCGAAGGAATTGTACAAGTCGAGGAATTTCTGCTTGTCCAGGCCGATCTTTTCGATGTAGGCCAGGATGGTCTTGTCGGTGTTGATGCGCTGGTTTTCCACGTGGATGGCCTGGAAGATCTTGGGGGTCAGCTCATCGGCCTTGCCCATGGCTTCCAGCGTGTAGTAGAGCTTCTGCTGCGGCACGAAGCTGTCACGGAAGGCCACCGGCACCTTCTTGAAGCTGATCTTGTCGCCCTGCTTCTTGACCCACGCCGTCAGCGACGGATCCCAGGCCGCGCAGTGCGGGCAGTCGAACCAGAAGAATTCGGTGACTTCGACCTTGTTGCCGGAGTCGGTCGGCTGGGCCTGCTCCAGCACACGGTAGTCGCTGCCCACTTGCGGATTGGCCGGCGAGGCCGAAGCGCCAACGCTGGCGGTGAAAGCCAGTACGCCGAAACTGACCGCAGCCAGCAGCTTTTGATGGAAACGCATGGTATTACCCTCTCTGATGGATAGTCGGTGGGAACGGCCGCTGGCCGTTCCGGGCCCGTCGTGCCGGTCGGTTATCCCCTGCCGCCGGCATCCACGGTGCGATCTGCTTATTTGGGGATGCGCACGATGGCGGCATCGACCCCGTTATCGGACAGCTTGCTGCGCGTACGGTTCATCGACTCCGCATGCTCGAAGGGGCCGATGCGCACGCGGTAGAGCACGCCACTGTCTGCCGTGCGTTCGGTGACCCTGGCCTCGAAGCCCAGCAGGGCCAGCTTGGCGCGGGCACTTTCGGCATCAGCCTGGTCGCGGAAGGCACCGGTCTGCAGGAAGTAGGTCCACTTGTCGTCGTTGGTGTCGTTCTTGGCGGCCGGGGTCGCAGGCGTAGTGGCCGAGGGCTTGGCGTCAGCCGTCCTGGTCTCCGGCTTGGACGGTGCCGGGGTGGGCTGCGGCGTCGGAGCCACTGGCGGCACCGGTTGCGCAGCCGCCGTATTGGGTGGCACCGGCGTCTGCGACTGCTGCTGGTCGCGCGCTGCTTCGCGGGCGATGTCGCGGTTGCCGTAGAGCGGTCGGTTGGGATCGGCCGCCTGGGCCGGCGTCGGGTCGGCGCGCTCGGGGCGCGTCACCTTGTTGACGAAGGGGATGGGCGACTTGGTGATCATCAGTGCCACACCCACGGCGATCCCAAGGCCAACGATCAAACCCAGGATCAGGCCGAGCAGCGTGCCGCCGGCCTGCTTGTGATATTTCGCGTTCAACGGTTTCACGTTTCTCTTTAGCTGCTTGTTTTACATTCTGGCCGGAGCCGATACGCCCAACAATGCCAGGCCGTTGCGCAGCACCTGGCGGGTGGCCGACAACAGCGCCAGGCGTGCAGACCTGGTTGGGACATCGTCGACCAGCACGCGTTCCGCATTGTAGTAGCTATGCAGTTCGCCTGCCAGATCGCGCAGGTAGAAGGCGACCTGGTGCGGGCCCAGCTCCTGCAGGGCATGGGCCAGCATGTCCGGATACTCGGCCAGCTTGGCCAAGAGCGACGCTTCGCGCGGGGCGGTCAGCAGCGACAGGTCAGCCGTGCTCTTGAGCGCTTCTTCATCCACGCCCGACTTGCCCAGCACGGTGCAGATGCGGGCGTGGGCGTACTGGACGTAGTAGACCGGGTTTTCATCGGACTGCGCCAGGGCCAGGTCGACGTCGAAGACGAACTCGGTATCGGCCTTGCGCGAGATCAGGAAGAAGCGCACCGCATCGCGCCCGCGCGTGAGATCACGTTCCTGGCCCTCGACCGCTTCGCCGGCCGACCATTCGATCAGGTCGCGCAGGGTGACATAGGAACCGGCGCGCTTGGAGATCTTGACCTCTTCGCCATTGCGCATGACGGTGACCATCTTGTGCAGCACGTAGTCGGGATAGCCCTGCGGGATGCCCACGCCGGCGGCCTGCAGGCCGGCGCGCACGCGGGCGATGGTGCCGTGGTGGTCGCTGCCCTGGATGTTGATGACCTTGCCGTAGCCGCGTTGCCACTTGTTGATGTGATAGGCCACGTCCGGCACGAAGTAGGTGTAGGTGCCGTCGGTCTTCTTCATGACGCGATCCTTGTCGTCGCCATAGTCGGTGGTGCGCAGCCAGAGCGCGCCATCCTGCTCGTAGGTCTTGCCGGCGGCAATGAGCGCCTCCACGGCGGCGGCCACCTTGCCGTCGGCGTAGAGCGAGGACTCCAGGTAGTAATTGTCGAACTTCACGCCGAAGGCCTGCAGGTCCAGGTCCTGCTCGTGGCGCAGGTAGGCCACGGCGAAGCGGCGGATCGATTCCATGTCTTCCACATCGCCGCTGCCGGTGACGGGTTCGCCATCGCTGGCCGAGACGGTCTTCTTGTCGAGGAAGTCGCGGGCGATGTCGGCGATGTAGTCGCCGTTGTAGGCCGACTCGGGCCACTCGGCATCACCCGGCTTGAAGCCGCGCGCACGCGCCTGCACCGAGGTGGCCAGCGTGGCGATCTGCACGCCGGCATCGTTGTAGTAGAACTCGCGCAGCACGTCATAGCCCTGGGCTTCCAGCAGCGAGGACAGCGCATCACCCAGCGCGCCCTGGCGGCCATGACCCACGTGCAGCGGACCGGTGGGGTTGGCCGAGACGAACTCGACCAGCACCTTCTTGCCGGCGCCCAGGCTGCCACGGCCGAAGGCCTCGCCCTGTTCGTGGATCACCTTGACCACCGCCTGCTTGGCGGCAGCCGCCACGCGCAGGTTGATGAAGCCGGGGCCGGCGATCTCGACCGACTCCACCAGGCCTTCGCGCGCCGGGTCGGCCATGACGGCGGCCACGATGGCTTGCGCCAGTTCGCGCGGATTCTTCTTGAGCGGCTTGGCCAGCTGCATGGCGATGTTGCAGGCAATATCGCCGTGCGAGGCATCGCGCGGACGCTCCAGGGTGATGGTCGGGGTCAGGCCGCTATCAGCCAGCAGCGGCTGCAAGGCGGACGAGAACAGGTCGGAGATGCGTTGTTTCTGTTGTGCGAGCATGGGAATGAGGGGTAAAGCGGAAGCGGCCGAGGCGCTGGTCTGGCAGGCTGCGCCGCGCGGAGGGATCGCTTGCAATTGGTTGAGCAGCCGAGATTATACCGGCTAGGCGCACCATGTTGGCTGCCCGAGCAAGCAGCTTGCACACGGGCAAGCTCTCTGTTCCATAAAGATGGCGCAATCACAACAAAGCGTGCGGCCGCGCTTGGACGCGCTTCGGTCAATTTTGCAACAAACTTCACCCGGCATGTCACGATGCGCCGGGGGCCCGCCTGCCGCCGGGCTGCCTTCATATATCGACCGGATCGACCTCAAGCGACCAGCGCACCCGTGTCTTCAGTTGCCGCAACTCGGCCAGCCAGTGCTTGAGGAAGCCTTGCAGCGCCGGGCGTGATGGACATTCGATGAGCAACTGCGCCCGCTCGACGTTGGCCACCCGCATCATGGTCATGGGGATCGGTTCGTTGATGGTGATGGCGGGGGCGTCCAACAGGGCGGCGGCCTCCTTCAGGAAAGCCATGGCCGTCTCCAGCTCACGCGCCTCGGCGCGCAGCAGGGCCTGGTACATGAAGGGCGGGAAATGGGCCTGGCGGCGCTCGTCCAGCAGGTCGCCGGCAAAGCCGTCGTAGTCGTGGCGCATCACGGCCTGGTACAGCGGGTGATGCGGATAGCGGGTCTGGATGAGCACCTCGCCCGAGCTGCCATCGGCGGACAGCCCGGCCCGTCCGGCGCGGCCGGCCACCTGCATCAACTGGGCAAAGAGCCGTTCGCTGGCGCGGTAGTCGTGCGAGAACAGCGCCGTATCGGGATTGAGCACGCCCACCAGCGTGAGCTTTTTGAAATCGTGTCCCTTGGCCACCATCTGGGTGCCGACCAGGATATCCACCTCGCCCCGGTGCACGCTGTCGAAGGCGCTCTGGGCCGAGCCCTTCAGGCGGGTCGAATCGGCATCGATGCGCAACACGCGCGCGCCGGGGAAAATCGCCCCCAATCCCTCCTCCACCCGCTGGGTACCCCGCCCCAGCGGCTGCAGGTCGACGTTGCCGCAGGTCGGGCAGGCGCGCGGGATGGCCAGTTCCAGGCTGCAATGGTGGCAGCGCAGGCGGCGCTCGGGCCGGTGCACCACCATGAAGGCATCGCAGCGCATGCAGTTGCTGATCCAGCCGCAGGCATCGCAGGCCAGTACCGGCGCATAGCCGCGGCGGTTCAGGAACAGCAGAGACTGTTCGCCCTGCTCCAGGCGCTTGCGCACGGCGGCGATCAGGCCGGCGGTGAGGCCATCGACGGGCTTGTCGCGCTCCATGTCGATCACCTTGACGGTGGGCAGCACCGCCTGCTGGGCTGCGCGCTGGCGCAGCTCCAGGCGGCGATAACGGCCGGCCTGGGCGTGATGCCAAGTTTCCAGCGAGGGCGTGGCCGAGCCCAGCACCACGGCAATGCCGAGCTGGTGCGCGCGCCACACCGCCAGGTCGCGCGCGGAATAGCGCAGGCCTTCCTGCTGCTTGTAGGAGGGATCGTGTTCCTCGTCGATGACGATGAGCTTCAACGACGGCAGCGACGACAGGATCGCCAGCCGCGTGCCCAGCACGATGTGGGCCTGGCCCAGGTGCGCGGCCAGCCAGTTGCGGGCGCGCTCGCCCTCGGCCAGTCCGCTGTGCAGCGCCACCACGTTCAGGTGCGGGAAGCGCGCGCGGATGTTGCCTTCCAGTTGCGGGGTCAGGTTGATTTCGGGCACCAGCACCAGGATCTGCGCGGGGGCCGGCGCGGGCTGGCCAGGGTCGGCCGTGCCGGTGGGCGCTTCCTTGTTGCCCTGTGCCGCCTCATCAGCCGCACGGCGCAGGATGGCGGCGGCGGCTTGCAGGTAGACCTCGGTCTTGCCGCTGCCGGTGACGCCGTACAGCAGCAACGGCGCGAATCCCGTGGCACCGGCGATGGCGTCCACGGCCTGCTGCTGGGCCGGGTTCAGGGGTGGTGCCTCACCCAGCTCGAGCGGATCGGGAGCAGCCTGCAGGCCGGGTTCTGCTGCTTCGGCGGTGATCGCTTCAGCCTCGGCGCGGGTCTTGCGGCGCGCCTTGGTCTTCTTGGGCGCGACCAGACGGCCCAGGGCCTTGAGCGCCTTGTCCAGCGCCACGGTGGTCAGGGCGCGCAGGTTCTTGGGCAGCCCCGGCAGCATCACCTCGCCCAGCGGGCGCTGGTAGTAGTCGGCCGCGAAGCCGCACAGCGCCAGCCAGTGCGCCGACATCGGCGGCAACTGGTGGCGCACGGCAATGACGTCCTTGATCTTGTCGGCCTGCAAATCGGTCTGGTCCGCATGGCCGACCACCACCCCTACGGCTTCGCGGCGGCCGAACGGCACCACCACCAGCTGGCCGATGGCCGGCATGGGTTCCTCCGGCGTGGCCGGCTGCCAGCGGTAATCGAAGACGGTATGCAGGGGCGTATCGAGCGCCACCTGGAGCAGGCGTTGTTCCACGAACTTAAAGTCAATCCTGAAAAACCGGGCTAAGCCTCGGTTTCATCGTCATTTTTGGACCTATCCACATACGCTGTGGATAACTTTGGGGACAAGTGCCACTTGACATCGCCCCGTGCAGGCTGGCTGCGGCTTGCGATGCATTGCCCAAATCGAGGGCAAAAAATTAAGTCAATGAAATCAATGACTTGCATCAGAGGCTTGAAGCACGAAAAATATTTTTACATGGACGATTTACGCATGGGCCACTTGCTTCCTGTGTGCATAAGTCTGCACCAAGGGGCAATGGGCTCCGCGTTTGTCAAGTCCTGACCGACAGAATTTTGTCGAGTTTATCTTGCAGCCTGTCAACTCACTGTCCTACAAACTTAAAGTAAACCTTCAAAGATTTCGATAAGCGACGGTTTTGTAAACGCTTTTGGATCTTATACACAGCGTCTGTGGATAACTTTGTGGGCAACTGGCTATTGACAAGCTCGCAACCCACGGCCGGTGCGGTTTCCCACGAAATGGCGCGTGCGCGACCAAAAAATAAAACCAATGAAATCAAAGGCTTGCGCGTGACCGCTGTACGCAAACCTTCATATTCAAATAAATTTGATTCTCAGTCAAAAATTCTGCCTGTATGTGTATAAGTCCTTTGCCAACGGCACGAATGTGCATATGGACTTGGCTAGTCGCACAAATATGAACAGATAACGACAGATATGCGCACGATCAGGCGCGCAGCGAACGGCTGATCTCGTGTACCGCCTGCGCCAGGGTCGCCACCGCTTCCGGCGGCGTGTGCTGGGAGATGCCGTGGCCCAGGTTGAAGACATGTCCGCTGCCGGCACCGGGGCGTCCGAAGGACTCCAGCAGCTTGCGCACTTCGGCGCGGATGGCGTCGTCGCCGGCAAAGAGCACGTTGGGATCGAGGTTGCCCTGCAGCGCTACCTTGTCGCCCACACGGCGGCGGGCTTCGCCCAGGTTGACGGTCCAGTCCAGGCCCACGGCATCGGCGCCGATGGCGGCGATCTGCTCCAGCCACAGGCCACCGCCCTTGGTGAAGACGATCACGGGGATCTGCTGGCCATCCTGCTGGCGCTGCAGCTGGCTGACCACCTGCTGCATGTAGGCCAGCGAGAACTGCTGGTAGATGCCATCGGCCAGCGCGCCACCCCAGGTGTCGAAGATCATCACGGCCTGCGCACCGGCGGCGATCTGCGCGTTCAGGTAGGCGGCCACGGCATCGGCATTGGTCTTGAGGATGTGGTGCATCAGGTCCGGGCGGCGATAGAGCAGGCTCTTGACCAGGCGGAAATCATCCGAGCCGCCGCCTTCGACCATGTAGCAAGCCAGCGTCCAGGGGCTGCCGGAGAAGCCGATCAGGGGCACGCGGCCATCAAGCTCGCGGCGGATCTGGGTGACGGCCTTGAAGACGTAGTCCAGCTTGCCCAGGTCGGGGGCCTGCAGGGCCTGGATGGCCGCCTCGTCGCGCAAGGGGCGTTCGAACTTGGGGCCTTCGCCATCGGCGAAATACAGGCCCAGGCCCATGGCGTCCGGCACGGTGAGGATGTCCGAAAACAGGATGGCGGCGTCCAGCGGGTAGCGTTCCAGCGGCTGCAGCGTGACCTCGGTGGCGTAGTCGGGATTGGTGGCCAGGCCCATGAAGGAACCGGCACGGGCGCGCGTGGCGCGGTATTCCGGCAGGTAGCGGCCGGCCTGGCGCATCAGCCACAGCGGCGTGTAATCGGTGGGCTGGCGCAGCAGCGCACGCAGGAAAGTATCGTTTTTGAGCGGAGCGAAGGTGGACATGGAAGAAGAGGAGGACATGGTCGGCCTGCAATGCGGTCTGACGACAATCCGGCATTATCTCATCCTCCGCGCATGGCTTCCGGCTAATTGTCGCTATCAGCGTGCGCTGATATTGATGCAGGTCGTGGCGCGCGGTTTTGCTATGATCGTGCGGCTGTCTCCAGCCGGTCCCATGCATGTCCAATGAACAAGAAGCGGACCGAATCCGGCGTCACCGTCCCTGTCCATCATCACCATCCACGAGGAGCTTCCATGAAGTCCATCATCCGCACCGCCCTGCTCGCAGGCCTGGCCTCCCTGTCGCTTTGCCTGACGCTGTCGGCAGCCCGCGCCGACGACGCCGTCCCTGCCTCACGCCTGGACCAGGTCATCAAGGCCGGCAAGCTGCGCATCTGCATGACCGGCGACTACAAGCCCTTCACCTACTATCGTCCCGACCAGACCTTCGAAGGCGTGGACGTAGAGCTCGGCCAGGCGCTGGCCAAGTCGCTGGGCGTGGAGGCGCAGTTCGTCAAGACCACCTGGAGCACCCTGATGAATGACTTCATCGCCCAGTGCGACGTGGCCATGGGCGGCGTCTCGATCACCCTCGATCGCGCCCGCCGGGCGGCCTTTTCCGAGGCGGTCATGGTGGACGGAAAAGCGCCCATCATCCGCTGTGCCGACAAGGACAAGTTCCGCAACTTCGACATGATCGACCAGCCCGGCACGCGCGCCATCGTCAACCCGGGCGGCACCAACGAGCGCTTTGCCAAGGCCCGCTACAAGAATGCGACCCTGCTCCAGCATCCGGACAACGTCACCATCTTCCAGCAGATCATCGATGGCAAGGCCGACGTCATGGTCACCGATGCCAGCGAGACCCTGTGGCAATCCAAGCTGCATCCGGAACTGTGCCCGGTGCAGCCTGACCAGCCGCTGCAGTTCGCCGAGAAGGCTTACCTGCTGCCGCGCGGCGATGTCGCCTTCAAGGCCTATGTCGATACCTGGCTGCACCTGGCCAAGGCCACCGGCGAATACCAGCGCATCTTCGACAAGTGGCTGAAGTGATCAAGTAAGCGCCGGTTGACTCGTGCCCGGCCTCAGTCGAACTTGAGATCCTTGAGTTCGGGCTTGGGGTCGGGGAAGCGCAGCTTGAGCTTCTGCAGCGTCTCCAGCACCACATTGGCCACCAGCAGGTTGCGATGGGTCTTGGAGTCGGCCGGCACCACATACCAGGGCGCATGCAGGGCGCTGGTCTGGCGCAGCACCTCCTGGTAGCGCTGCTGGTAGGCATCCCAGAACTTGCGCTCGGCCAGGTCTTGCGGATCGAATTTCCAGTGCTTGTTGGGATCATCGATGCGTGATTGCAGGCGTGATTTCTGCTCGGCCCTGGAAATGTGCAGGAAGAATTTCAACACCACCGTTCCGGTTTCCCACAGCATGCGTTCGAAGTCGTTGATCTGGCGATAGCGGCGCTTGCACTCCTTGTCGTCGATCCAGTCGTGCACGCGGGTGATGAGCACATCCTCGTAATGGCTGCGGTTGAAGACGGCAATCTCCCCCGCCACCGGTACCTGCGCATGCACGCGCCAGAGGTAGTCGTGCGCCAGTTCGATGGCCGTCGGCCCTTTGAAGTTGGCGATGCGGATGCCCTGCGGATTGACGGCCGCAAAGACATCATTGACGGTGCCATCCTTGCCGCTGGTATCCATGCCCTGCAGGATCACCAGCACCTTGTGCTTGTGGCCGGCGTAGAGCATCTGCTGCTGCAGGCCGATCTCGGCTGCCAGGCGCTGTACGGTGGCGCGGTCGGTTTCCTTGTCGCCGCTGGAGAGCGGCTTGGTGGAGGCTTCACTTTCCTTGAGGACGAACTTGGGATGGACGATGAATTGCGGGCCGATTTTCTTTGCCATGCTGTCTCGCTGTTTTCGTTATCAATCATTTCCGGTTGGCACCGGTGAGGTCTTACAAGACGCCGTGGGATTGGCCCATGGCGTGTTCGATCTTGATGCACTTGTCCATGACCACCTTCAGCCCGGCCGCTCGCGCACGCGCCGCCGCTTCTTCGTGAACGATGTCGAGCTGCATCCAGACGCATTCGGCACCGATGGCAATGGCCTCCTCCACCACCGGAGGGATGTCGGCCGACTTGCGGAAGCAATCGACGATGGAGATGCGCAAGCCGTCCCTGGCCAAGGCCGCGTTGGCGTCCTGCAGGCTGGCGTGGCAGTGTTCTCCGAGGATGGTCTGGCCCGCGTACATGGGGTTGACGGCCACGATGCGATAGCCCGCTGACTGCATGTAGGCGGCCACGTCGAAACTGGCGCGCTCGGGGCGATTGGAGAGACCGACCACGGCGATGATGGGCTTGCCGTGCTGGCGCGGGCTGGCCGTGGAAGGGGATGCGGAAGATGCGGGTACAGCTGGCGACATGAGGGCTCCTGTCCGGCTGGATTGAAAGGGGCGAATGGTATAAATGATTTGGATGGACGCAAATGGTTCTGTCCTTCACCATCCGGGCACTTTACCCGAGGATGGCAATGCCCGCAGTGTCATTGGACGCGGCATTGGGGAAGGTTTGATGCAGATTGTTCCTAAGTGCACGAAACCGGCAGGCTTGGTCAGCTCAGCAATGACTGTGAGCTCGTGAGGAGGGGACAAAGGAAAGCGGAAAGCAGGTCTGAGCGTACCGAGCGCGCATGAAAAAAGGCAGCCGAAGCTGCCTTTTCACGTACTGCATTACTACGGTGATGCTGTGCTGCCATGCTACCGGACCAGGCGTGCTTCGCAAGGAAGAACGCCGCTGCCGATCAGCGCTTCTGACGCAACTTCTGGATCGCGGCCAGCTGTGCCACTGCGGCGGCCAGTTCGGCCTGGGCTGCGGCGTGGTCGATCTTGGAGTCACGGTTCACCAGCGCTTCCTCGGCCAGACGCTTGGCTTCGGCGGCCTTGGCTTCGTCCAGGTCGGCACCACGGATGGCGGTGTCGGCCAGCACGGTCACGGCGTCGGGCTGCACTTCCAGCAGACCGCCGGCCACGAACACGAATTCCTCGTGTGCCTGGCCCGCGACCTTGATACGGACAGCACCTGGCTTGATGCGCGTGATCAGCGGGGTGTGACGGGGATAGATACCCAGTTCACCCGCTTCGCCCGGCAACGCGACGAATTCTGCCTCGCCGGAGAAGATTTCTTCTTCCGCCGAGACCACGTCCACGTGAATAGTATGTGCCATGTCGTTTCCTAGTCGATGGACCGCTCCTGCGAACAGGAGCGGCGCCAATGAATCAATGTGTACTTACCTGCCGACGCCGGAGGGCTATGCACCCGCTGCCTGCGACGGCATGGCCAGTCTTAGTTGATCTTCTTGGCCTTTTCGATTGCTTCGTCGATGGTACCGACCATGTAGAACGCTTGTTCCGGCAGGTGGTCCAGTTCGCCGCTGGCGATCATCTTGAAGCCCTTGATCGTGTCCTTCAGCGAAACGTACTTGCCCGGGGAACCGGTGAACACTTCGGCGACGTGGAAGGGCTGCGACAGGAAACGTTGCATCTTGCGAGCGCGTGCGACGATCAGCTTGTCTTCCGGTGCCAGTTCGTCCATGCCCAGAATGGCGATGATGTCGCGCAGTTCCTTGTAGCGCTGCAGGGTACCCTGGACCGCACGAGCGGTCTCGTAGTGTTCCTGGCCGACCACTTGCGGGTCCAGCTGGCGCGAGGTCGAGTCCAGCGGATCGACGGCGGGGTAGATACCCAGCGAGGCGATGTCACGCGACAGAACGACGGTCGAGTCCAAGTGGGCGAAGGTGGTTGCCGGCGACGGGTCGGTCAAGTCATCCGCAGGGACGTACACGGCCTGGATCGAGGTGATCGAGCCAGTCTTGGTCGAGGTGATACGCTCTTGCAGGCGGCCCATTTCTTCGGCCAGCGTCGGCTGGTAGCCCACGGCCGAAGGCATACGGCCCAGCAGCGCGGACACTTCGGTACCGGCCAGGGTGTAACGGTAGATGTTGTCGACGAAGAACAGCACGTCCTTGCCTTCATCACGGAAACCTTCCGCGATGGTCAGGCCGGTCAGCGCCACGCGCAGACGGTTGCCCGGCGGTTCGTTCATCTGGCCGTAGACCATGGCGACCTTGGAGTTGGTCGGGTTTTCCAGGTCCACCACCTTGGCTTCTGCCATTTCGTGGTAGAAGTCGTTACCTTCACGGGTACGCTCACCAACACCGGCGAACACGGACAGACCGCTGTGCGCCTTGGCGATGTTGTTGATCAGTTCCATCATGTTCACGGTCTTGCCCACACCGGCGCCACCGAACAGACCAACCTTACCACCCTTGGCGAACGGGCAGACCAGGTCAATGACCTTGATGCCGGTTTCCAGCAGCTCTTGCGAGGGCGACAGTTCGTCGTACGCGGGAGCCTTGCGGTGGATCGAAGCGGTTTGCTCGTGCGAGACCGGACCGCATTCGTCGATCGGGTTGCCCAGCACGTCCATGATGCGACCCAGGGTCGCAGTACCGACAGGCACGGTGATCGGCTTGCCGGTGTTCGAGATGGTCAGGCCGCGGCGCAGACCGTCCGACGAACCGAGCGCAATGGTACGAACCACGCCGTCGCCCAGCTGCTGCTGGACTTCCAGGGTCAGATCCGAACCTTCCAATTTCAAGGCATCGTAAACCTTGGGCATCGCATCGCGCGGAAACTCCACGTCCACCACAGCGCCGATACACTGAACGATTTTGCCATCAGCCATTTTCGTTCCTTCAATAGATAAAATTTAAATTCTGTTTCGCTACGCTACGCCAGCTGATCAGCCGACCGCAGCCGCACCGGCGACGATTTCCGACAGCTCTTTGGTAATGGCGGCCTGGCGAGTCTTGTTGTAGACCAACTTCAACTCACCGATCACGCTACCTGCGTTGTCGCTGGCGGCCTTCATCGCGACCATGCGCGCCGATTGCTCGGAGGCCATGTTCTCGGCGACGGCTTGATAAATCAGCGCTTCGACGTAACGCACCAGCAGTTCGTCCACCACGGATTGCACATCGGGCTCATAGATGTAGTCCCAGGAGTGCGCACCCTCGTCAGCCTTGAGCTTGTCGCTGGTCAGCGGAAGCAGCTGCTGCAGGGTGGCTTCCTGCTTCATCGTGTTGATGAACTTGGTGTACACCAGGTACACCGCGTCCAGCTTGCCTTCCTGGTAAGCGTCGAGCAGCACCTTGACGGGGCCGATCAGCTTTTCCAGGTGCGGCGTATCACCCAGTTGCGTCACGTTGGCGGCCACGCGGGCGCCGATGCGATTCAGAAAACCCAAACCCTTGTTGCCAATGGCGACGGATTCGATGGCCTTGCCCTGGCCTTCCAGTTCACGGAACTTGTTGGTCAACAGACGCAGCGAGTTGGTGTTCATGCCGCCGCACAGACCCTTGTCGGTCGTGACGACGATGAAACCAACGCGCTTGGCCGTATCCTGCTGAACCATGAACGGGTGCACGTACTCCGGATTGGCCTGCGACAGGTTGGCCGCAATGTTGCGGATCTTGTCGCTGTACGGGCGGGCTGCGTGCATCCGGTCCTGCGCCTTGCGCATTTTGGATGCCGCGACCATTTCCATCGCCTTGGTGATCTTCTTCGTATTTTCTACGCTCTTGATCTTGCCACGTATCTCTTTACCTGTAGCCATGAGTAAGACTCCTTATAGCTTCAGTAAGAATTAGTACGCGCCGGATTTCTTGAAGTCAGCGATGGCGGCTGCCAGGGCTGCCTCAGCATCCTTATCCAGTTGCTTGGTGTCTTCGATCTTCTTCAGCAGGTCAGCGTGGCTGGTCTTCATGAAGTTGTGCAGAGCCGACTCGAAGGCCAGGATCTTCTTCACTTCGACGTCGTCCATGTAGCCCTTGTTGACGGCGAACAGGGTGACAGCCATGATCGAGATCGATTGCGGGGTGTACTGAGCCTGCTTCAACAGTTCGGTCACGCGCGCACCGCGGTCCAGCTGCTTGCGGGTGGCTTCGTCCAGATCGGAAGCGAACTGCGCGAAGGCAGCCAGCTCACGGTACTGTGCCAGGTCGGTACGGATACCGCCGGACAGGCCCTTGATGACCTTGGTCTGGGCAGCGCCACCGACGCGCGACACCGAGATACCGGCGTTGATCGCAGGACGGATACCGGCGTTGAACAGCGAAGTTTCCAGGAAGATCTGGCCGTCGGTGATCGAGATCACGTTGGTCGGAACGAAGGCGGAAACGTCACCAGCCTGGGTTTCGATGATCGGCAGTGCGGTCAGGGAACCGGTCTGGCCCTTGACTTCGCCGTTGGTGAACTTCTCGACGTAGTCGGCGTTCACGCGGGCAGCACGTTCCAAGAGGCGGCTGTGCAGGTAGAACACGTCGCCAGGATAGGCTTCACGGCCCGGCGGACGGCGCAGCAGCAGCGAGACCTGACGGTAAGCCACGGCTTGCTTGGACAGATCGTCATACACGATCAGGGCGTCTTGGCCGCGATCGCGGAAGTATTCGCCCATGGCGCAACCCGAGTAGGCCGACACGTATTGCATCGCTGCCGATTCGGAGGCGGTTGCTGCCACGACGATGGTGTATTCCATCGCGCCGTGGGCTTCCAGTGCGCGCACCACGTTCTTGACCGACGAAGCCTTCTGGCCGATCGCAACGTAGATGCAGGTCATGTTCTGACCCTTTTGATTGATGATGGCGTCGATCGCAACAGCGGTCTTGCCGGTCTGGCGGTCACCGATGATCAGCTCGCGCTGGCCACGGCCGACGGGCACCATGGAGTCGATCGACTTCAGGCCGGTCTGCATCGGCTGCGACACGGACTGACGCGCGATCACGCCCGGGGCGATCTTTTCGATCGGGGCGGTCAGCTTGGCGTTGATCGGACCCTTGCCGTCGATCGGCTGGCCCAGTGCGTTGACCACACGGCCCTTCAGTTCAGGACCGATCGGCACTTCCAGGATGCGGCCGGTGCACTTGACCAGGTCGCCTTCGGAGATGTGTTCGTATTCGCCCAGGATAACGGCGCCCACCGAGTCACGCTCCAGGTTCAGCGCCAGGCCGAAGGTGTTGCCCGGGAATTCCAGCATCTCACCTTGCATCACGTCGGACAGACCATGGATACGGCAGATACCGTCGGACACGGAAATGACCGTGCCCTGATTGCGAATCTCAGCGGTATCGCCAAGGCCTTGGATCCGGCTCTTGATCAGCTCGCTGATTTCAGATGCGTTGAGTTGCATACTAACTCCTAAAAATTGTTCTTTCGCTTAGCCAGCCAGAGGCATTTACGCGGCCAGAGCAGCTTGCAGCTGCTGCAGCTTCGCGCGCACGGAGGTATCGAACACTTCGTCGCCGACCACGACGCGCACACCGCCAATCAAGCTGCTGTCGACCGTCACGGAGGGATTCAGCTTGCGGCCGAACTTCTTCTCCAGTGCCGAGACCACATCCTTGACCTGGGCATCGCTGAGCTCAAAGGCGCTCACGATGTTGGCATCGGCCGAACCTTCCGCCGTGTTCTTGAGCACGTGGAATTGTTCGGCGATCTGCGGCAGCAGGACCAGGCGGCCGTTGTCGACCAGGGTCTTGACGAAATTGGTCGCCTCGACCGACAGCGGGGTCTTCAGGGCAGCGGCAAACACTTCTGCCAGCTTGTCATGCGATACGGAAGGGTTCTGCGCCAGGGCCTGCACCTCGGGATGCGCCGCCACCTGGGCCATCTCGTCGACGAGATCGGACCAGGCTGCCAGGCTGCCTGCCTTGGCCACACGGAACAAGGCTTCGGCGTAAGGACGAGCGATCGTTGCGAGTTCGGCCATATTACAGCTCTGTCTTCAGTTGATTCAGCAAGTCGGCGTGAGCAGCCGCATTCACTTCGCGCTTGAGGATCTGTTCCGCGCCCTTGACGGCGAGCGTTGCGACCTGGCCGCGCAGTTCTTCACGCGCCTGGTTCACTTGCTGTTGAGCGTCCGCCTTTGCGTTGGCGATGATGCGGGCAGCTTCTTCAGCGGCCGTCTTCTTGGCTTCTTCAATGATCAGCTGAGCGCGCTTTTCGGCTTCGCCGATGCGCTTCTGGCCTTCATCACGAGCCGATGCCAGTTCGCCCTGGATACGCTTTTCAGCGGCGGCCAGATCGGCCTTACCGCGGTCAGCGGCTGCCAGCCCGTCCGCAATCTTCTTGGCGCGTTCGTCGAGCGCCTTAATCAACGGCGGCCACACGAATTTCATCGTGAAGCCGGCGAGGATGAAGAAGACCACGAACTGTGCAATCAATGTTGCATTTAAGTTCACGGTAATTTCCTTCTCAGAATAACGAGTGCCGGAACCAATCGTCCGGCAGATGAGAATCGGCTATGAAGCGCGAATTACTTGGCGATGAACGGATTTGCGAATGCGAACAGCATGGCGATACCAACGCCGATCAGGAAGGCCGCGTCGATCAGGCCAGCCAGCAGGAACATCTTGGTTTGCAGGGTGTTCATCAGTTCAGGCTGACGTGCGGATGCTTCGAGGTACTTACCGCCCATGATCGCGATACCGATACAAGCGCCGATAGCACCCAGGCCAATGATCAAACCGCAAGCCAGAGCAACGAAAGAGACATCAGTCATGACAATTCCTTAAGAAAAGTTAAATTAAATACAAAACCAAAAAACAAACTGAAAAACAGGTACTGCAAGCCTTGTGTTAGTGCGCTTCGTGCGCCTGGCCCAGGTAAACCAGTGTCAACATCATGAAGATGAATGCTTGGAGCAACACGATCAGGATGTGGAAAATTGCCCAGATAGAACCGGCGATCACATGGCCGATGAAGCCGAATGCGGTCGCGGTCGATCCCAGCAATGCGATCAGCAGGAACAACAGTTCGCCTGCATACATGTTGCCGAACAGTCGCATGCCCAGGGACACGGTCTTGGCGGCGAATTCGATGATGTTCAGCAGCAGGTTGAACGGAGCCAGCCAGATGCCGAAGGGTGCTGCAAACAGTTCATGCACGAAACCACCTGCGCCCTTGATCTTGACGCTGTAGTACAGCATCAGGGCCAGCACGCCCAGGGCGATGCCCAGGGTGCCGTTGAGGTCGGCGGTCGGTACGATGCGGTGATGCATTTCACCCAGGCCGAACAGGCCCAGGATGCCGGAGGCCAGGTCCACCGGCAGGAAGTCCAGCGAGTTCATCAGGGCCACCCAGACAAACACGGTCAGCGCCACCGGGGCGATGAAGGTACGGTCGCCGTGGACGATGGCCTTGGACTGGTCTTCGACCATTTCCACAACCATCTCGACGAAGGCCTGGAAGCGGCCCGGCACGCCCGAGGTCGCCTTGCGGGCAGCCAGGAACATGAAGAAGCAGGCGATGACGCCACAGAACACGGACCAGAAGATGGTGTCCACGTTCAGGATGGAGAAATCGACGATCTTGGTCTGGTGCTGCGTGGAGAGGTGTCCGAGGTGGTGGACGATATATTCAGAGGCTGTCGGCGCGTGCTCTGCGGCTTCTACGGTCATGGTCGGTGTCTAAACAGTAAAATGAAATAACTCTTAAGCACCACGATGAAGCTCAGCACAAATGCGAGCCAGTGAACACCGTGGTACAACCAAACGATCGCGCCCATGAGCGCAAAAGTCGTAGCAATCTTGATAAATTCCCCGAAGAAAAACGTCATCGGGTTGGTACCACCGGGTTTCTGCGCACTGACATGGAGTCGCAGTGCAAACAGGGCATTGGGAACGACACAGCAGACGCCTCCCAACAATGCGGACCAAAGCGCCGGAAGTCCGCCCAGCATCCCCGCCACCAGGGCAGCGATGACCGTGGTGAGGAGCTGCAAGAGAATGATGCGCAGCATATGTATCCAATATCGTGCATGCGCCGCACCCTTTACGAGCAGACGGCAGCTTAAAAGCCCGGCGATTATAAAGGTTCGTTTTCCGGTAAGTCAAACCTTTTGCAGCCAGATCAAGGGCTTATCTGGGGCACTTCGCGGCGAGTTGTGGCAAATAAGCAGCCACTTCGATTTTTTGCAGCGCAGCACAAAAACCCTGTTGCACGTCTTTTGCCCGCTGCCCGCTTTTTGCGCCCGAGGGATCTCCCCTTCTTATCCCTTTGTTCAGATTTATGCATCTCGCAGTGAATTTGCGGAAATGCGTGCACAAAAGCCGGAAAAATGCGCCGGTTTTTGAAACAGCGCTCAATTTAATCAAAAACGCCCGTCGACGCCAGAGAAATATCCCGCAAATTCAATGATTTACGGAAATTTCCGGGGCGCTCGCAAACGTTTACGCAAGGCGCTGACATTTTGTCAGGAAATTGAGGGAGGTCAGACGACCGGGCTCGCTTTCAGGGCGCCATGTTGCAGCACAGCGCACGCCTGCAAAAAAGTGAGCCCGCTCACCGGACCGGTGCAGTGGTCGGACCGTTGATGCCGTAAAAATACGGCATCAGATCAGACCCAGGTGCAGCCCCTTGAGCGTGGCCGCAGCCCGCGTGGAGCACTGCAATTTGCGGAAGATGCTCTCGACGTGGGTACGCACGGTCGAGGGGCTGATCTTCATCGCGCGGGCGGCTTCCTTGTTGCTTTCGCCCAGGCTGATGCGGCGCAGCACCTCGCACTCGCGCTCGGATAACAGGCCCTTGCGGGAAGACTGGGGGGGCGTGTCCCCCGCAGCGGCGGCCAGGACCCAGCGCACGGCATCGGCATCCAGCCGGCCGCCCTGCACTTCCCCCTCCAGCATCCCGGCCACGGCCGCCGGTGTGCAGGCTGCCCGCCACGGACGCGGGGCGCACAGGGCAGCGTGTGCCGCCGCTACGGCCAGCAGGCGGGCGGGCAAGGCCAGCGTGTCGCCATCGAGCCCACGGAAGTAGCCGCTGCCGTCGATCCGCTCATAGAGTTGCGAAGCCAGGCCGGTGTCTTCGCGCAGGGCCGGTACCAGCGCGCCGGCGCGCGAGGTCCAGTAAGGCGCCAGGCGGATGCGCTCCCAGTCGGCCGGACTGGGGCGGCCCGGGCGCTCCCAGATGGTATTGGGCACGGCGGCGCGGCCGATGCCGTGGATCAGGGCGGCGCGAACCAGCCGCTGCTGCTGCTCCGGGGGCAAGCCGGCCAGCGCGGCCGCCTGCGCGGCCAGTTCGCTGACGCGGCGCGAATAGCCGGTCAGCCAGGGCAGCTTCAGTTCGATCAGTTCGGCCACGATGCGCAGGGGCACCGCATGCGCGGGCAAGTCCGCCAAGGACCCATCCGCAGCGGCATCGTCGTCCAGCGCCGCCAGCCAGGCCGGCGCATGGCGGGCCACGCGTTCGGCCAGGTCGGCCGGGTATTTGATGCCGCCGAAGCGGCGCACCACCTTCAGGGCAGCCTCCACCCCATGGGTGCGCGCATAGATCTCCAGGTCGCCCGCCAGGCTCGTATAGAGGACCGCAAGCGGTACGGCCGCTCCGCGCAGCTGCTGGGGCGCACCGCTGCCGTCATGATGTTCCCAGACATGGCGCAAGCCGGCCTCCACGCCGGCCGGCAAACCCAGCAGGCTGGCCACCTCCCCCGCCACTTCGCAATGGATGCGCGCCAGCGGCGCAATGGTCGTGAAGTTCAGCGGATGGTCTGCCGGCAAGCCATCGCGCAGCATGGCTTCGCGCCCGCCCACGTCGTCCCCCAGCAGCCCGGCAAAGCCGGCCGCATTGGCGGTACAGCCCGACCAGCGCAGCCAGGACACCAGCCGGGCCTGCTCCACCAACTCCGGCGGGGCGCCCTCCAGCTGCGCCACCCGGGCGGCCAGTGCCGCCGTGCGCCGCGACTGGTCGGGAGGCTGGCCCATGCTGAGATCGCCCACCAGGGCCAGCACCTGCACCGCGGTGCCGGCGGCGATCATCGGCGGCGCGTCGGGGATGGCGAGGCCGGCCTGCAAGGCCGGGCAAGGTAAGGAAGAAGGGGAAATCGGATTGGCGTCGGGAGGCATCCCGACACTGTAGCGGCAAGCACAAGCCTCCTGCAATCAACTCTTCGGTTAATGGGCAGTCCGGCGATGACCGGCCACAATCGCTGCGACTCACTGCCACGCCCCCCCTGGGTCGGTCAATTGACCGATACCGGCGCCGCAAGGGCGTTCCTATACTGGCCTCACTGCAACACACCACCCCGACACACCTTCTTATTTGAACAGGAGAACACCATGAAAAGCTCTTCCACCCGCTTCAGCCTCAAGACCGGCCTCGGCATGCTGGCCATCGCCGCCGCCTTCACCGGCAGCACCGCCATGGCCGCCGACATGGCCGACAAGCCCTCGGTCGTGATCGTCCACGGGGCCTTCGCTGATGGTTCGGACTGGGCCAAGGTCATTCCGCTGCTGCAGGCCAAGGGCATCAAGGTCACCGCCGTGCAGAATCCGCTGACCTCGCTGGCCGACGACGTGGCTGCTGCCAAGCGCGCCATCGACAACCAGCCGGGCAAGGTCGTGCTGGTGGGTCACTCCTGGGGTGGCACCGTGATCACCGAAGCCGGCAACCATGAAAAGGTCGCCAGCCTGGTCTACGTAGCCGCCTTCGCACCGGACGCCGGCCAGGCAACGGGCGACCTCGGCAAGGACCTGCCGGTGCCCCCGGGCATCGCCAAGCTGTCGGTGGACAAGGCCGGTTTCGCCAGCCTGCCGCCGGCCGCGCTGGCCGCTGACTTCGCCCAGGACGTGCCGGCCAAGCAGGCTGCCGTGATGGCGGCGACCCAAGGCCCGATCGCCCTGAAGGCCTTCGGCGACAAGGTCGAGACCGCGGCCTGGAAGACCCGTCCGAGCTGGTACATCGTCAGCAGCCAGGACCGCATGATCCAGCCCGCGCTGGAACGCAGCTTCGCCAAGCAGATCAACGCCAAGACCACCGAGCTGGCCGCCAGCCACGTGCCGCAGCAGTCGCGTCCGGCCGACGTGGCCAAGGTGATCCTGGAAGCGGTCGCCGCCACCAAGTAATCCCGCCGGGCTTTCCGCCGCCCGCGCTCCAGGAAAAAGCCGCCGCCCGCATGTTGCGGGCGGCGGCTTTATTCGCTGGCGACCGTGCCTTGGCGCAAACAGGGCAAATGAAGAAAAATCCCGGCTGTTTCATGCTTGCAAGCCCCCCTTCGCATGATCTAATCTCGGTTGCTCCGGAGCGCGCCACCAGACCGAACAACAATGAGGGATCGCGCAGACTCTGACATAATCATCACGTTGCCAACTTAACAAGCGAAGTTCACATGAATATTCTTGTCACCGGCGGTGCCGGCTACATTGGTTCGCATACCTGCGTGGAACTGCTCAAGGCCGGTCATGAAGTCATCGTCTTCGACAATTTCTGCAACAGCAGCCCGGAGTCGGTCGCGCGGGTGCAGCAGATTGCCGGCCGCCCGCTCTCGCTGGTCAAGGGCGACATCCGCAACCGGGAGCAGCTGGAAAGCGTGCTGCGCGAATTCAAGTGCGAGGCGGTGATCCATTTTGCCGGCCTCAAGGCAGTGGGCGAGTCGGTGGAGCAGCCGCTGATGTACTACGACAACAACGTGGTCGGCACGGTGCGCCTGCTGGAGGCCATGGAGGCCACCGGCGTGAAGACCATCGTCTTTTCGTCCTCGGCCACGGTGTACGGCGACCCGCAATACCTGCCGCTGACCGAATCCCATCCGCTGTCGGCCAGTAATCCCTATGGCCGCAGCAAGATCGTCATCGAGGACATGCTGCGCGACTACCACCGCGCGCATCCCGACTGGAAGATCGCCCTGCTGCGCTACTTCAACCCGGTGGGTGCGCATGAGAGCGGCCTGATCGGCGAAGACCCGGGCGGCATCCCCAACAACCTGATGCCCTATGTGGCCCAGGTGGCCGTGGGCCGCCGCGAGAAACTGAGCATCTGGGGCGGCGATTATGCGACCCCGGACGGCACCGGCGTGCGCGATTTCATCCACGTGGTCGACCTGGCCACCGGCCACCTGGCGGCCTTGCAGGCACTGACCGAACCGCAATGCTTCGCGGTCAATCTCGGCACCGGCAATGGCTACAGCGTGCTGGACGTGGTGAAGGCCTACGAAAAAGCTTCCGGCAAGCCCATCCCCTACACCATCGCCGCACGCCGTGCGGGCGACATCGCCTCCTGCTATGCCGATCCGGCCGAAGCACGACGCAAGCTGGGCTGGGAAGCCAAGCTGGGGCTGGACGCCATGTGTGCCGATTCGTGGCGCTGGCAGCAGGGCAATCCCAACGGCTTCAAGTCGTGATCTGAACGAGGCTCCTTCATGATCTTTGTCACCGGCGGTGCCGGCTTCATCGGCAGCAACTTCATCCTCGACTGGCTGGGCGACCCCAACGCCGAGCCGGTGCTCAACATCGACAAGCTGACCTATGCAGGCAATCCCTACAACCTGAGTTCAGTGGCCGACGATCCGCGCTATGCCTTCGTGCAGGCCGACATCTGCGACGAGCCGGGGATGAGTGCGCTACTGTCCCGTTACCGTCCGCGTGCGATCCTGCACTTCGCGGCCGAAAGCCACGTGGACCGCTCCATCCACAGTCCAGACGAATTCATCCGTACCAACGTCAACGGCACGTTCAACCTGCTCAACAAATCGCTACGTTATTGGCAGGCACTGCCGCAGCAGGATCAGGCCGACTTCCGCTTCCTGCATGTCTCGACCGACGAAGTCTATGGCAGCCTGGAACCCGAGGATCCACCGTTCTCCGAAACGACGCCCTATGCGCCCAACAGTCCGTACTCGGCCTCCAAGGCGGCCTCCGATCACCTGGTGCGGGCGTACCACCATACCTATGGCCTGCCCACGCTGACCACCAACTGTTCCAACAACTACGGTCCGTACCATTTCCCGGAGAAGCTCATCCCGCTGGTGATCTCCAATGCCTTGTCCGGCAAGCCGCTGCCCATCTACGGCGATGGCCAGCAGATCCGCGACTGGCTCTACGTCAGCGACCACTGCGCGGCCATTCGCACTGTGCTCGCACGCGGCCAGGCCGGGCAAACCTACAATATCGGCGGATGGAATGAACAGGCCAACCTGCACGTGGTGCATACCCTGTGCGATACGCTCGATGAGCTGCAACCGCGCACGCAAGGCAGCTATCGTGACCTGATCACCTTCGTCAAGGATCGACCAGGGCACGACCGGCGCTATGCCATCGATGCGCGCAAACTGGAACGCGAACTCGGCTGGAAGCCCGCCGAGACCTTCCAGAGTGGCATCCGCAAAACGGTGCAGTGGTATCTGGCCCATGGCGACTGGGTCGCACAGGTCCGCTCGGGCGCCTATCTCAACTGGCTGCAGCAACAATATGGTGACCATCCACCGGGAGCAATGTCATGACAGAGGCGGCGTCCGCGCAAGCGCGCAAGGGGATCATCCTGGCCGGCGGTTCCGGCACACGGCTATATCCCGCTACCACGGTGGTATCCAAGCAGCTCATGCCGGTCTATGACAAGCCGATGGTGTATTACCCGCTATCGAGCCTGATGCTGGCGGGCATCCGCGATATCCTGCTGATCTCCACGCCGCAGGACACGCCGCGCTTTGCAGAATTGCTGGGCGACGGCCATCAATGGGGGCTCAATATCGGCTACGCCGTACAACCCTCGCCGGATGGCCTGGCGCAAGCCTTCCTGATCGGGCGCGAGTTCATCGGCAACGCGCCCTCGGCATTGATCCTGGGCGACAACATCTTCTACGGGCGCGACCTCGAACCGCCCATGCGCGCGGCCAATGCACGCGTCGATGGCGCCACCATCTTCGCCTATCACGTGCAAGACCCCGAGCGCTATGGCGTGGTCGAGTTCGATCGCCAGCGCCGCGTGATCGGCATTGAAGAGAAGCCGCTCAAACCCGCCTCCAACTACGCCGTGACCGGTCTGTACTTCTACGACAACCAGGTCATCGACATCGCCGCCGGGATCAAGCCTTCGGCACGGGGGGAACTGGAGATCACCGATGTCAACCGCGCTTACCTCGAGCGCGACCAGCTGCAGGTGGAACTGATGGGGCGCGGCATCGCATGGCTGGACACGGGAACGCACGAGTCCCTGCTCGATGCCGGGCAGTTCATCGCCACCATCGAAAAACGGCAAGGACTTAAAATCGCCTGCCCGGAAGAAATCGCCTATCGGCGCGGCTATATCGACGCGGCCCAGCTGGAACGCCTGGCCGCCCCGCTGAAGAAAAATGCCTATGGACAATATCTCTTGCAGTTGCTCACTGATCTGAGCTACTGAACTGGATGACGTCATGAACCGCCCGGCCTATTGCATCCCGACTCATGCAGATTGAACACACTCCCCTGCCCGGCGTATTGGTGATCACGCCCCGCTTATTCGGCGACAGCCGCGGCTTTTTCTACGAAAGTTTCAATCAGCGCGCTTTCCAGGAGCACACCGGCATCGCGGCGCAATTCGTTCAGGACAATCACTCACGCTCAGCGCGCGGAGTGCTGCGTGGCCTGCACTACCAGATACGGCAACCGCAAGGCAAGCTGGTACGGGTAGTGCGCGGCGCGGTGCTGGATGTGGTTCTCGATATCCGGCGCGGATCACCGACCTTCGGCCAGTGGTCCAGTTTGTTGCTCAGTGAAACTAACAGGCTGCAGTTATGGGTTCCGCCCGGTTTCGCGCATGGGTTCTCGGTGCTGGAAGATGGCACTGAATTCCTCTACAAGACCACCGACTACTGGGCAGCGGAGCATGAGCGCAGCATCCTCTGGAATGACCCGGCGCTGGGCATCGACTGGCAATTGCAAGGCGCCCCCATTCTTTCGGAAAAAGACCAGCGCGGCACACCTTTGGCCGCTGCCGAGGTCTTCGAGCAGCATGATCTTCCCTCCATGAAAGCCGTCCCATGAAACCCATGCGTATCCTGCTCACCGGCGCCAGCGGCCAGGTCGGGGGCGAATTCCTGCGGCGGCTGCGCGCCATGCCGGCCGGGCTCGAGGTCATGGCCCCTGCGCGCGGGCAACTCGATATTGCCAATCCGGAGGCCTTGCGCTCGGCAGTGCGCGATGCCAAACCCGATCTGATCATTCATCCGGCCGCCTACACCGCCGTGGTCAAGGCCGAGTCCGAACCCGACCTGGCACGCCGCATCAACGCCGAAGCGCCGGCAGTGCTGGCCCAGGAGGCGGCACGGCTGGGTGCGGCATTGATCCACTTCTCCACTGATTACGTGTTCGATGGCCAGCACCCGGGGGCCTACACGGAAGACATGGCGACCCATCCGCTGAACGTCTACGGGGCGACCAAGCGCGAGGGCGAACTGGCCATCGCCGCCAGTGGCGCAGCCCATTGGATCATGCGCACCAGCTGGGTCTACAACGTGGCGGGCAACAATTTCATGAAGACCGCCATCCGCCTGGCCCAGCAAAAGGAAAGCTATACCATCGTCGGCGACCAGTTCGGCGCGCCGACCTGGGCCTCTACCATTGCAGCGGTCTGCTGCCGCATGCTGGCCGGGCCCGACGGCGGACGCGAGAAGGTGGCTGCCACCAGCGGGACCTATCACCTCACCGCACGCGGCGCCACATCCTGGCACGGCTATGCCACGCTGATCGCACGCGAACTGGCCGCACGCGGCCTGCCCCTGAAACTCAAGGGGCTGGATCAGATCACGCCGGTACCCAGTTCTTCCTACCCGACGCCGCCTGAACGTCCGCTCAATTCGCGGCTAGACTGCAGCAAGCTGGAGCAGCGTTTCGGCATCACCTTGCCCGAGTGGGATGAGGACGCCCTAGCCTGCCTGGAGCAGGTCATCCGCCACTACCAGCTGGACCAGGGCCGCCTGCTTCCCGACTGAAGAGGCCGGGTGCCGCCCATGCTCTTCATTGACTGGGTACGTACTTGGTCTGGTCGCCGTGCGTGCCATCTCCGACGCGATGGCGGCGCCACCGGGCGGCGAAGGGCATTGCACGGATAAAATGAGCCTTATTGCCCCGGATTGATATCGCGCAAAGTATCTGTCACGCAACGTCGGCATACTGTTTCCCGGCAGAATACGTTGCTGTTTTAATAATTTTGTATCTGGCGCGGTAGCGGGTTGGCAGAGAAGGGGCGCACGGCGGCTGCCGTTGGCCTTCTGCCTTGCGTGTGGAAACTTGCTTTGGATGCTTCTTACTGCTCGACGGCAAACCGGAGTTTGCGTTGTCAGCAGCAAAATGAGGAAGAAGGGAAAGTGGCGCGGCTGGCGGGGATCGAACCCACGACCCTTGGCTTCGGAGGCCAATACTCTATCCACTGAGCTACAGCCGCGCTGAATCGGGGCGAACCCCGGAAAGGCCTGAAGGATACCGTCTTTCCGGCAGGACGTCCATGGCGCTGGCGGTTTTTCCGTGTCAAACGGAAAGCATTGTGACTATAATCAAGAGTTCGGCGAGAGAGCGCAATGAAAGCCCTGCCTGATCCCAGTTCCACGCAATGCCAGGCGATAAGGCAATACAAAGGGAACCGACGTTTTCCGCCCCAATTTCGAGGAAACATTACGGAGGGACGCCCATGAGCTCAGCTCAGCATGAACACGAGTCGGCAATCAAGACTCCCAAGCAATTGATCGCAGCCGTCGTCGCAGGTTTCATGGTGCCCATCGTGTGCATCGTGCTGCTGGTGCAGTACGTCACCAATGGCCAGAAAACCGGCGCCGGCTCCGACAGCCAGACGCCCGAGATGATCGCGGCACGCATCAAACCCGTTTCCGACGATGGCTTCACCTTCCGTGATGCCGCCGGCCCCAAGCAACTGCTCTCCGGTGAAGAAGTCTACAAGACCACCTGCGCCGCCTGCCATGGCGCCGGCGTGGCCGGTGCCCCCAAGGTCGGTGACGCCGCTTCCTGGCAGGCCCGTATCGCCGCAGGCTATGACACCCTGGTCTCGCACGCCATCAACGGCCTGCGCGCCATGCCCGCCAAGGGCGGCAACCCCGACCTGGATGATGTCGAGATCCAGCGCACCGTGGTCTACATGGCCAACCAGTCCGGCGCCAAGTTCAAGGAACCCGAAGTGAAGGCCCCGGCTGCCGCCGAAGGTGCCGCACCGGCTGCCGACGCACCCGCCAAGTAATCTGCAACGACCAGCGATCCGCTCGCTGGCCCTGCCCCAAAAAAAATCCCCGGACCGAGATCCGGGGATTTTTCGTTTTCATTCACGTGCCAAAGAGTCAACAAGTCGTGGCCCTCGCTGCGGACCCTGCGGATGCGCCACGACTGCCGGGCGCATCGCAGAATCCTTCATGTCGCCTCAATAGCGCTGGGGAGGAGGCGGCGGCGGGTAGTAGCCCGGTGCGTAGCCAGCCGGCGCCGGCTGCTGTACCGGTGCCGCAGCCTGCTGCTCGGCCACGAAGATTTCCACGCGGCGGTTCTTGGCGCGGTTGGCATCGCTGTTGTTGGGGACCAGCGGTTCATGCGAACCACGACCCGAGATGTTGAAGCGATTGGCGGCCACGCCGCGCGTGGTCAGGTAATCGCGGGTGCGGGCGGCGCGCTGCTGCGACAGCGGGTCGTTGATGGCATCGCTGCCGGTGTTGTCGGTGTGGCCGACGATGGTCACGGTCGTGGCCGGGTTCTCCACCAGGGTGGTGGCGAAACGGTCCAGCACCGGGCGCATCTCCGGCTTGATGTCGGCACGGCCGGTATCAAAGGAGATGTCGCTGGGGATTTCCAGCTTCAGGCGGTTGTCGGCAGTCTGCGTGACCTGCACGCCCGTGCCTTGGGTGGCCTGCTCCATGGCGCGCTTCTGGTTTTCCATGCGGTTGGACCAGATGTTGCCGGCCACGGCACCAATGGCGCCGCCGATGGCCGCACCACCCAGCGCACGGCCGCCGCCGCCACCGCCGGTGGCAGCACCGATGATGCCGCCCAGGCCGGCACCGATACCGGCGCCGGTTGCCGTGCCGCGCTGGGTCTGGCTCATGTCGGCACAGCCGGAGAGCGCCAGCACGCCGGCGATCGCTGCAATTGAAATTTTCTTCATGTCATGTCCTTTCTTGCCTTGTCTGTCTTGTTGTCCAGGCCATGGGCCGGTGTTCTTCAGAGCGCACCGGGGCCGATATGTTCCTGCCGCGCTTGCCAAAACGCAGCCCATGAATGACAAAGGCATCCGGAAAACCGGATGCCTCCACCGTCACATCAACAATCAACCCGAATGGCTCAATCCGGCTCGGGCGGCCCTTGCAGCGCCGCCGTCTCGGCGGCGTCCGAAGGGTCCCGGCTGCCGCCGCGCTGGCTGAAGTAATACGCCAGCCCGCCCACGGCCGCAATCACGCCGCCCATCATCAGCGGCTTGCGTAGCCAGCGACGCGACAGCAGCGAGGCACCGGTCATCAGCAGCGGCGTCACCGTCTGCAGATTCAGGTTGCCCAGCCCGCCTGCGCTGAGTGATTTGATCGACTGCACCGTCCTGCCGCCACCGAAGAGTGAAGCGGCAAAATGGCCGACCCGGCTCAAGGCGCCCTTGGCCAGCGACTCGGCGCTGAGATTCTCGCGCACCACTTCACGCGCTTCCATCACGCCCAGCCGGTACAGCGCACCTTGCGCCAGTATCTTGCGCTTGCGTTCCTCATGGGTCATGCCCTGGTCCTGATCGTTCATGCAGTCCTCACTGAACTAGGAAAAATGATGCAGAGTCTGCGTGAAAGAAGCTTCATCACAGCAGCGCATCGCGGTCCTTGCGCAGCTCCGACATGGTCTGCGGCAGCGACAGCTTGCCCTGCATCAGCACCGACCTGGCGTAAAGCACCAGGCCCACGGTGGCCACGCTGAACACCACACCCAGCAGGGCCAGGATCTTCCAGCCCCAGGTATCCCAGGCCAGCATGACCACCAGCACCGACCAGAAGGCGATGGCGAACCATAGCGCCACTGCCGCCAGTACGAAAATGACGGCGAAACGGACCAGGTTGGCCCCGATCTCCGACATTTCCAGCGAGGCCAGCTCGATGCGGCTGATGATGAGGCCCAGCAGGTTCTTGGCCAGGCCCAGCAAACCCGCCGTCAAGCCGGGATTGGCGGCAGGGGCGGCGGGTGCGGACGGGCCGTCCTTGTGGGAAGTCGCCATTGGCGCAGCGCTTACTTGCTGCGGCCGATGACCAGGCCGACCAGCAGGCCTAGGCCTGCCGAGATGGCCACGGCGCGCCACGGATTCTCGTGGACGTAGTCGTCGGTCTTGGCGGCGACTTCCTTGCCCTTCTCGATGGCGGCGGCTTGCGCGGTCTGGGCGGCTTCGGCAGCGGCTTCCAGCAGGGTCAGGCCGCGTGCGCGCAGCTCGTCAGCCTTTTCGCCGGTAGCGGCGGCGGCTTCGGCGAACAATGCCTGGGCGTCCTTGACCAGAGTCTTCATATCGTTGCGAACGGTCTTCAGTGCGGGGGATTGGGGCATGTAAATTCTCCTTTTTTGCCGGTGATGGAAAAAGCTAGCAAGTCGCCGCTCCCTGAACACAGCACCCGAGCGGTGCTGCACTGCGACGACATTTTGATTCTACAGAGTCCGCGGTGAGGCGGGTAGCGCATTGCAGCCATGCTGCAAAGGCGGTGCAATCGGCTTGCGCCAGCGCAAAGAGGGTTCGATGACGCTGGCGGGCTTAGGTTCCGGCCAATCGCGCGGGCTCAGAAACGCGTCTCGCGCGCTGCCCGCAGGAAACTGTCCAGGATCGGCGTGCAATCGAGCAGCTCCGGGCCGCCCGCGCGATGGAATTCCGGATGCCACTGCAAGCCCATCACGAAGGGCGCCTTGCGGTAGCGGATGGCTTCCACGATCTGGTCCGGCCCCGAGACGGCCTCCACCGACAGGTCGCGCCCGAGGTTGTGCACGGCCTGGTGGTGGATGGAATTGACGATGGCGTTCTCGGTCTTGACCATGCCGGCCAGCGACGAACCCTGCGGGAAATGCAGCGCGTGATAATTGCTGTCGTACTGCTCGTTGACGTGCGGGATGGCGGTCGGCACATCGGTGGCGATGTCCTGGTAGAGCGTGCCGCCGAAGGCCACGTTGATCAGCTGGCAGCCACGGCAGATGCCCAGCACGGGCTTGCCGGCCTCGATGAATTCATGCAGCAGCTCCAGCTCGTACATGTCGCGCACGCGGTCGCCGCTCCATTCGGGGCGGGTCGCCGCTTGCGCATAGCTCTGCGGCGAGACGTCGGCCCCGCCCTGCAGCACCAGGCCATCCAGATGCTTGGCATAGTCGCGCAGGCGGATATTGCTCGGGTGGACCAAGCCATTGGTATTGACGGTCGGGATCATGAAGACCAGCACGTCACGCGACATCACCCATTGCGCGATCGACTCTTCCAGATACTGCAGGGTCTTGCTGCGCAAGCCCTTGGCGCCGCTTTCGGGATGGAAGATGCGGGCCGACACGCCGATCTTGAGCGTCCGCTGCATGACGCGGCGGCCGGCCTTGTCCGACAGCTGGCGCAGGCGCGCCGTCAGGAAGCGCCAGGTCTGCGCCCAGGGTGCGTCGCCGGCGTGATGCGGAGGCGGCGGCAGCGAAGTGTAGATGCGCTGCTGCGCCTGGTCCGCCGTCTGGCCGTGGGCGGCCTCGGTGGCGGGCTGCGCGCCCGGCTGGGCCGGCGGCGTCACGGGTTGACCGGCCGGCACTGCCGGAGAGGCCGCCGGTGCTGCTACCACCGTGGTAGCAGGTGCGGCGGGCTGTGCGGGATTCTGTGAGGCGGCCGGCGTGCCGGAGGCATCGGCCGATACGGGCTTGGCCGGGACCGCGCCCGGGGAGCGGTCTGGCGGCAGGTTGGCTTCGGAATCTTGGATGTCGGACATGGCTGCAATAAGTAATCAGATGAAATGAACTGCGGCGAGTACCAGCGGCGGCATGCAAGCCGTCAATGGCGCGACGGGCCCGGGGAGTGGCTGAGTATATTCGCATTGCCCGGCTTTGGACACCTGCGGGCAGGGCCGCCTGCAAGCAGTTTCATACAAGCCGGCCAGCGCCCTTTCGTGGCACACTCCTCTCCCTTGCAAGGGCAGACAGCACCAAGGCCATGCATGTTCCGGCCATTTGCACCGGAGGCCATCGTCCACCCTGCCCACCACCCACATTGCCCGCGCCGACACATGTCCAAGGTCCTGATCCTGTACGCCCATCCCGCTGCCGAGCTCTCGCGCACCAACCGCCTGATGCTGGAGGCCGCCGCCCGCCTGCCCGGCGTGACCGTGCACGATCTCTACGAGCACTATCCCGACTTCCACATCGACGTCGAACACGAACAGCAACTGCTGAGCCAGGCCGAGCTGGTGGTGATGCAGCATCCCATCCACTGGTACAGCATGCCGGCCCTGCAGAAGGAATGGCTGGACCGCGTGCTGGCGCGCGGCTGGGCCTTCGGCCACGATGGCCATGCGCTGGAAGGCAAGCGTTTCTGGCTGGTGGCGTCCACCGGCGGGGAGACGGCGTCCTACCAGAGCAGCGGCCGCCACGGCCATCCCTTTGCCGATTTCCTGCCGCCCTACCAGCAGACCGCGCGCCTGTGCGGCATGCAGTGGGTAGAACCGCTGATCCTGCATGGCGCCCATCACGTGCCGCCGGTCGAGTTCCAGCGCCATGTGGAACGCTATCTGGAGGGCTTGCAGGCATGAGCCAGGCCACCGATTTCTCACCAATCCTCGCGCATGACTGCGTCTTCCCCTTTCAACTGACCGGACCCCGCCATGGATGAACAATTGCTGATCGCCCTCGTCTACCTGCTGGCGGCCGTGGCCGCCGTGCCTATCGCCAAGCGCCTGGGGCTGGGTGCCGTGCTGGGCTACCTGCTGGCCGGCATCGTCATCGGCCCGTGGGGACTGGGCCTCATCACCGAGGTCAAGCACATCCTCGAATTCTCCGAATTCGGGGTGGTGCTGCTGCTGTTCCTGATCGGTCTCGAACTCGATCCCAAACGTTTGTGGGCGCTGCGCCGCTCCATCTTCGGCTGGGGCAGCGTGCAGGTGGCGGCGGTTTCACTGGCGCTCTTGGCTGCGGCGCTGGCAGCGGGCGTACCGTGGCGCATCGGGCTCATCGGTGCGCTGGGCATGTCGCTCTCCTCCACCGCCATCGCCCTGGCCACGCTGGGCGAGCGCAAGCTCACGGCCACACCGGCCGGTGCGGCGGGCTTTTCCATCCTGCTGTTCCAGGACATCGCCGCCATCCCCATGATGGCCGCTGTCCCCCTGCTGGGGGTGGCGGCCAGCCAGGGCAGCGGGCAGGGATGGCTGCATGCCGGCCAGGTGGCGCTGGTGATCGCGCTCTTGATCTTCGGCGGACGGGTTCTGATGCGCCCCATCCTGCGCATCATCGCCAAGACCGACATGCGCGAGATCTTCACCGCCTTCGCCCTGCTGCTGGTCATCGCCACCTGCCTGCTGATGCAATCGGTGGGCATGTCGATGGCGCTGGGCACTTTCCTGGCGGGCGTGCTGCTGGCCGATTCCGAATACCGCCATGCGCTGGAAAGCGACCTGGAACCCTTCAAGGGCCTGCTGCTGGGGCTGTTCTTCATTGCCGTGGGCATGTCGGTGGACTTCGGCGTTTTCCTCGCCCAGCCCTGGCGCATCCTCGGCATGGTGGCGGGTTTCCTGGCCATCAAGACCGGCGTGATGTGGTTCCTCGGGCGCTGCTTCGGCATTCCGCGCGGGCAGCAATTGTTCTTCGCCTTCCTGCTCTCGCAGGGTGGGGAATTCGCCTTCATCGTCTTCGGTGCCGCCGTCACCGCCAAGGTCTTGACGCCCGAGATCTCGTCCATGCTGGTGGTGGTGGTGGCGCTGTCGATGCTGATCACGCCCCTGCTCTTGCTGGTGCATGACCGCCTGCTGGTGCGCTGGCTGGAAGGCGGCAAGCGCCGCCCGGAAGACAAGATCGGGCCGCAGGACAACGAAGTCATCATCGCCGGCTTCGGCCGCTTCGGCCAGATCGTGGGCCGTCTGCTGGCGGCCAATGACATTGGCGCCACGGTGCTGGATCACGATCCGGACCAGATCGATTTCCTGCGCAAGTTCGGCTTCAAGGTGTTCTATGGCGACGCCACCCGCATCGACCTGCTGCGCACCGCCGGTGCCGACAAGGCCAAGGTCCTGGTGATCGCCATCGACGATGCGCAGGCCGCGCTGGACATGGTGGAAAAGGTACGCGAAGAATTCCCGCACCTGCAGATCGCCGCCCGTGCGCGCAACGTCACGCACTACTACGACCTGATGGATCGCGGCGTCACGGTGCTGGAACGCGAGACCTTCGAAAGCGCCCTGCACATGGGCCGCCAAGTGCTGCAGCAGCTGGATTTCGGTGCCTATCGCGCGCGTGAAGCGGCCATGAAATTCCGCTCTCACAATCTCAAAACCCTGGCAGCGCTCTACCCGCACTACAAGGACCAGGCGCAGATGGTCTCCATGGCGGTGCAGGCCCGCGAAGAATTGCAGGCCATGTTCGCCGGGGACCGGGAAGCCATGCAGCACGATCACTCGCACGACCAGTGGCGCGAGCAACCTGCCCCCGCCAAACCGGCAGTGGAAGAATAAAAAAAGGCCGGACACGCTTGCGCACATCCGGCCAAATCCCTCACTGCTTACTACTCACTGCTTACCACTTGCTACTCACTGCTTACTGCTCACCGGTACTACTCACTGCAAAACCTCAAGACTTGAAGACGTCAATACCGCAAATCATTTAAATCGTTTATAACATTTAAGACATTTAGTTCAATTCAGGGCCAGCGGCACGAAGATCTTTTCATCACCCCGTTCCACCAGCAAGGCGACATTCTTGCCGGCCTCGCTGGCCAGCTTGCGCAGCTGCGCCACACTGGAGACAGGCGTGCCGTTAAGCGCCAGGATCACGTCGCCGCTCTGGATGCCGGCCACGGCGGCCGGACCGCTGGCGTCTTCCACCAGCAAGCCTTTCTGGCCACCGAGCTGGGCTTGCTCATCCTTGTCCAGCGGACGCACCGCCAGCCCCAGACGGCCCTGGTCATCGGACTTGCCGGGCTTGGCCTCATTCTTGGCCTGCTTCATCTCGCCCACGGTCACGTTCATGGTGACGACCTTGCCGCCGCGCATGACCTGGATGGGCTTGCTGGTGCCCGGCGCGGTATCGGCCACCAGCGTGGGCAGGTCGACCGAATGATCGATCGCGTGGCCATCGAAGCTCAGGATCACGTCACCCGCCTGCAGGCCGGCCTTGTCCGCCGGGCTGCCCTTTTCCACCGAACTGACCAGCGCGCCCTCAGCCTTCTTCAAGCCAAAGGATTGGGACAAGGCCTGGTTCAGGTCCTGCACCGACACGCCCAGTCGGCCCCGCGTCACCTTGCCGTGCGTGACCAGTTGCTGCTCGACCTTCATCGCCACGTCGATGGGGATGGAGAACGACAGGCCCTGGAAGCCGCCGGTCTGGCTGTAGATCTGCGAGTTGATGCCGATCACCTGGCCATTCAGGTCGAACAGCGGGCCACCGGAGTTGCCCGGGTTGACAGCCACGTCGGTCTGGATGAAGGGCACGTAGTTGTCATCGGGCAGGCTGCGCGACTTGGCGCTGATGATGCCGGCAGTGGCCGTGTTGTCGAAGCCATAGGGCGAGCCGATGGCCAGCACCGGCTGGCCGACCTTCACGCGGGAAGGATCGCCGATCTGCACCGTGGGCAGGTTCTTGGCATCGATGCGTATGACGGCGATGTCACTCTGCTTGTCGATGCCCAGCACCTTGGCCTTGAACTCGCGGCGGTCGGTCAGCTTGACCACCACTTCCTGGGCGCCATCGACCACGTGGGCATTGGTCAGGATCAGGCCATCGGGCGAGATGATGAAACCGGAACCGAGGCCGTGCATGATGCGCGGCTGCTGCGGCATCTGCAGTTGCGGGCCGAAGCGCTTGAAGAATTCGGAGAAGGGATCGTTCGGATCGAGGCCGTTGTCGTCATCATCGGCGACCTTGCGGGCCTTGCCGGTGACGCTGATGTTGACCACGGCCGGGCCGTAACGCTGGACGATGCCCGAGAAATCGGTCGCCGCCGCGACCACCGGTCCGGCCGGGGCAGCGGGCGCGGTATTGGACGCCACCAGCGGGGCGTTGAGCGCGGCCGCGTGCGCCGACGGCAGGTCGGCACCACGAAAATAGACGTAGCTGCCGCCCACCACCGCGGCAATCATCACAGCCAACGTGTTACGAACAAAAACGATGCGACGGCTCATCTTCTTCTCCTTGATCGAACGGGATATCGAGGGTCGGGGCCGTTGGGCCACAACCGTTGGAGTGAAGATTAAGCAGTGAAAATTAAGACAAACTTAAGGCTGGAAAATTGAGCATTAACCTGCGCTTAATGCTCCGAAAACGCCATCCGGCAAGCGATTCAGGCCGGCAACAGCGTGAAGACCACACGCGCCTGCAAGCCGCGCCCGGTATTGCGCAATTCCACCGGCACCCGGTGCAGGTCGGCGATCTGGCGCACGATGGCCAGCCCCAGGCCGCTGCCGAAGGCACCGCGTGAGCTGCCCTGTTCCTGCGCACGCTGGGCCCGGTAGAAGCGATCGAAAACGCGCGGCAATTCGCTCTCGGCGATGCCGGGGCCACTGTCCTGGATCACCACCGCACACCTGCCCGCAGCGGGGAATTCGAAACCGACATCGACCACGCCACCCGCCGGGGTATAGCGCAGGGCGTTGTCCACCAGGTTGTTGAAGAGGATGCGCAAGGCATCGGCATTGCCCTGCACGCGCAGCGGACGGCCGTCATCGCCCTGGTCCGACAGCCCGAGATCGATGCCGCCATGCTCGGCCACCGAAGACAAGTCGCCCACGACACTGCCCAGCAGCGTACGCAGGTCGACTTCAGCCAAGCCCATGGCATCGGGCTCCTGGCGCGCCAGCGTGAGCAGCTGGTGCACCAGGTGGGTGGCGCGCTCCAGGCCGTTCTTGAGGTCGGCGAAGGCAGCGCGCCGCTCCTGTTCATCAGTGGCGCGCTCGGCCAGCTGCGCCTGCAGGCGCAAGGCCGTCAGCGGCGTGCGCAATTCATGCGCCGCATCGGCAACGAAGGCGCGCTGCGTTTCCGTGGCCTGTTTGAGCCGTGCCAGCAGGTCATTCAAGGCATGCGTGAGCGGCTGGATTTCCTGTGGCATGCCCACATCGGCAAGCGGTTGCAGCGAATTCATGTCGCGCGCCGCCACTTCGGCGGCGGCCTTGCGCACCGGAGCCAGCCCCCGGCTGACCGCCACCCACGACAGCACACCGATGAGCGGGAAGAGCAACAGCAAGGGCACCACCGTCTTGACCGCCATCTGCGCGGCGATCTCGTCACGCGCGCTCTGGGGCTGCGCCACCTGCACCACAGTACTGCCGATCTGGGCGCTGTAGACGCGCCACATGCCATTGGGCCCGCGCACGTTGGCAAAACCCAGCTCAGCCTGGCGCGGCATGGCCCCGCGTGCATGGGAGTGATAGATGACCGAGCCACGGCTGTCCCAGATCTGCATCATGATCTCGTCCTCCAGCTCGGGGAACTGCTGCCCCGGCGAGATGGGCGAGAAGGCCTGGCGCGGCAGCGAGGCCGCGATCTGGCGCATCTGGTAATCGAAGATCTGGTTGGCCTCGCCGCGCGCCTGGAAGTACAGCGCCACGCCGGCCAGCACGATGATGGAGAACAGCCCCAGTCCCAGCCACAGCAGCAGCTTGTTGCGGATCGATTTCATGCCGGCACCAGGTAGCCCACGCCGCGCACGTTCTTGATGAAGTCGCTGCCGACCTTCTTGCGCAGTGCGTGGATGTGCACTTCGACGGCATTGCTCTCGATGCTGTCATCCCAGCCGTAGAGTTTTTCTTCCAGCTGGGCGCGCGAGAGCACCACGCCCGGGCGATCCATGAAGGCGTGCAGCAACGCGAATTCGCGCGCCGACAAATTGACCGGCTTGCCGCCCACGGTCACTTCATGCGTGGCGGGATTCAAGACCACTTCGCGCACCTGCACCAGGCTTTCGGCGCGTCCGGCCTGGCGGCGTGAGAGGGCGCGCATGCGGGCCGACAGTTCTTCCAGGTCGAAGGGCTTGATGAGGTAATCGTCGGCACCGGCATCGAGCCCGGCCACGCGATCGGCCACGGCATCGCGTGCCGTGGTGATGAGCACGGGAATGGCGCTGCCGCGTTCACGCAGGGTGCGCAGCACGGCCAGGCCATCCTTCTGCGGCAGGCCCAGGTCCAGCAGCAGCATGGCGTAGTCCTCGGTGCGCAGGGCCACGTCGGCCGACTTGCCGTCCTGCACCCAGTCGATGGCGAAGCCATCCTGGCGCAAACCCTTGCGCACGGCCTCGCCCACCATGGGATCGTCTTCCACCAGCAATACGCGCATGTTGACTACTCCTGATCGGACTCAGAGGATCTTCGCCAGCAGGAACACCACCACCGAAATGAGGATGGTCGAGGCAAAGGGCAGCGAAAAGATGCGGCCGAACAAGCGGAAACGCAAGTCTCCCGGCAAGCGGCCGATGCCCAGCTTTTCCAGCCAGGGCAGCAAGGTCGAGAACACGATGACCGAGAGGAAGATGACAACGATCCAGCGAATCATGCGGGGCTCCTCACAGGCGATGGGTGCGGTCGTGGCGCAGCATGCGGGCCGGCCACTCGACGTTCTTGCCGATGGCCAGCACCTTGAAGAGCTCGCCCATCTCGGCCGGGGAAATCAGTTTCTGCATGCCGTTGGCCAGCGGCAGGTAGCGCAGGCTGTCCTCGGGCGAGGTGCGCAGCAGCAGCTCGCCGATACCGGCATTGAGCAGGAAGGCGCCCTGGCTGGTGTAGGCCAGCACCTCCGCGCCCTCCTCCACCGCCGCCACCGCCATCGCCGTGAAATCCACGTGCGCGGTGATGTCCTGCAAACCCGGCCAGTAGAAAGGGTCAGTATGGGCGTGATGGCGGTAGTGGCACATCAGCGTGCCCTGGTCGCGGTCGGGCAGGTAGTATTCTGCGGCGGGGAATCCGTAATCCGGAAGGATCGCCAAGGCACCGGGGCCGCTGGCCAGCATGCGGCCCAGGGTGCGCATGAAGCCGATGGCCACCGGCGACAGTTCGGTCAGGTAACCGGCCGGCAAGGGTTCGGCCTCGGGAATCTGCGCCACCGGCAGGTCGCTCACGGTGCGGTCCGCAAACTGCAGCCGGCCCGTGGCATCGACCGTGACGCCGCGTTCCTGCCAGCCCTCTTCGGCCTTGATGGCCAGGCGCACCGGCATGGCATCGAGCACTTCGTTGCCGACCACCACGCCCGAGAATGTTTCCGGCAGGGCATCGAGCCACTCCACCCGAGGCGCAAAAGCGGCCAGGGTTTCCTGCTGGCGGGCGCGCAGCTGGGCCGAGATTTCCACGATGAAATATTTCTCGGGCAGCGCCTCGCGCGACTGCAGTTCGGTGAGGATGTCACGGGCCAGCTTGCCGGTACCGGCACCGAATTCCAGCAGCACATTGGCCACCTGCGGGCTGGCCGCGATCACTTCGGCGGCCAGGTGGGCCAGGGTTGCGCCGTACAGCGGCGAGATTTCCGGGGCGGTTGTAAAATCGCCGTCCTTGCCCAGTTTGGAAGAACCCCCGCTGTAATAGCCGACCTGCGGCGCATACAGGGCCAGCTCCATGTAACGTTCGAAGGAGATCCAGCCGCCGGATGCGGCGATCTCGCCGGCGATCAGGTGCTGGAGGGAATGCGAGGCGGACTGTGCGTCAGCGCCGGGTTCGGGTAGTTGCAGTTGCATGGGCCGTATTGTATCGACGATTGGAAACCTGGAACATGACATCACCCTCTTCTGCAGGTATTGCGCTGGTCACCGGCGCCGCACGCCGTATCGGCCGCCACATCGCCCTGGCCCTGGCGCACGCCGGCTGGGACGTGGCGGTCCACTACAACCGTTCGCGCGAACAAGCCGATACGCTCGTGCGCGAGATCGAAGCCCTGGGCCGCCGTGCCCTGGCCGTACAGGCCGAACTGGGCGACGAGGCCCAGGTACGCTCCCTGCTGCCCCAGGCCGCGCCGCTGGGCCGCATCACCTGCGTGGTCAACAACGCCTCGCTGTTCGATTACGATGACGCCGCCAGCTTCGGCAATGACCGCCTGCTGCGCCACATGAGCGCCAACGTCGGCGCGCCCGTGCTGCTGGCGCAGGCCTTGTTCGAGGCCACGCCGGAGGGGCAGCAAGCCGTCGTCATCAACCTGCTGGACCAGAAACTGTACAATCCCAATCCTGACTTCCTGTCCTACACCCTTTCCAAGGCCGCCCTGCACAGCGCTACTACGCTGCTGGCACAGGCACTGGCGCCCAAGGTGCGGGTGGTCGGCGTGGCACCCGGGCTGACCATGGTCTCGGGCGACCAGACCGAGGACCAGTTCGACAAGGCGCACACGGTCACCCCCCTGGGCCGTGGCAGCACGCCCGAGGACATTGCCGCTGCGGTCTGCTACGTCGCTTCGGCGCGGGCCGTCACGGGCACTACCCTGCTGGTCGATGGCGGCCAGCATTTGCTTCCCCTTTCGCGCGACGTCATGTTCGTGGCGAAATAACCTTAATTTTTTCTGATCATGCTCTTTCTCTCCCATCCTTCCCTGCAAGATTGCCGCCGCCTGTTCCTGCGCAACTACGAGGTGTTCATCAACATCGGCGTGCACGAGTTCGAAAAGAAGGGTGAGCAGCGCATCCTGATCAACGTCGACCTCTACGTCCCGCTGGCCGAGACCACGCCGACGGCCGACCACCTGGACGAAGTGGTGGACTACGACTTCATCCGCTCCACCATCGCCGAACGCATGGCGCGTGGCCACATCCACCTGCAGGAAACCCTGTGCGACGACGTCATGACCGCCATGCTGGCCCACCCCAAGGTGCGCGCGGTGCGGGTGTCCACCGAGAAGCCGGATGTGTATCCGGATTGTGATTCGGTGGGGGTGGAGACTTTCAGGATCAAGGCTTGATCCACATCGGCCAGACTGCTGTGTCCTGCAGACCCCGCTTGATGCGGGGTTTTGTTTTTTGGACCTTCATTTTTCCCAAAGCGACGATTGCCGGCTCGGATGCTTGCGGGTAAAACGCAACGCAAGATCTGTTCAATGTGGAAGCACTCGGAAGGAGCACGGCATGCAATTCAAACTGATACGCACCCGCAAGGATTACCAAGCCGCGCTGGCTGAAGCAGAACGCCTGTGGGACGCGCCCGCCCAATCGGAACAAGCCGACCAGCTCGATGTGCTCACCCTGCTGATCGCCGATTACGAACGTGCGCACTTTGCCATGGATGATCCCGATCCAATCGACTTCCTGCTGCACGTGATGGAAGCGCGCGGTCTCTCGCGCAATGATCTGGAGCCTGATCCGGGATTGTTGCAAGTGTGAACTAACCCAGAACTAAAAAAAATGCCGTCCAGTCTGCACTGAACGGCATTCATTCCAGCCAGGCGATCCCGCCTACCCTTCTTACATTCCCATATACCTGCCCGCCCGGTGATTCAAGGCAATCACCAGATTGGCCGTCACCGCCCCGAGGATGGAGGCCAGCAGCACGCGCGGCGTCACCACGAACAGCGAACACAGCACGATCACCACATCCACGCCCATCTGCAGCTTGCCGGCGCGCAGGCCGTAGCGGTCCTGCAGGAACAGCGTCACCACGTTGATGCCCCCCAGGCTGGCACCATGGCGAAACAGCATCACGAAACCCACACCCATCAACAGTCCACCCAGCACCGCGCTGTAAAACAAGTCCAGCTTGGCATAGCCGATGAAATGCGGATGCATCAGCGAGAAGCCCGACACCAGCGCCACCGCACAGAAGGTCTTGCCGGTGAAGCGCAAGCCCATCCGGCGAAACGCGAAGTAGTAGAACGGGATGTTGATGGTGAAGAACACCACGCCAAACGGCAGGCCCGTCAGGTAATGCGTCAGGAAGGCCAGGCCGGCGGTGCTGCCGGTCAACAGGCCCACCTGGCTGTACATGTTCACCGCGAGCGAGACGAAGAGCGTGCCGGCCACCAGGGCCAGCACGTCTTCATAACTCTTGTGGCGCAGGTCGGCCGCCGACACGGCGGCCTTGCTTGCCACTTCAGCCACGCAGCACCTCGGCCATGGTCTCGGCCACGCGTGCAACGTTGCTGTCGTTCAGGCCCGCCACGCAGATGCGGCCGGTGCCCACGGCATAGACGCCGAACTCGTCACGCAGGCGATCCACCTGGGCCGAGCTCAGGCCGGTGTAGCCGAACATGCCGTTCTGGCGCAGCAGGAAGGAGAAGTCCTGGTCCGGCACCGCGCTCTTCAATTGCGAGGCCAGCTTGACGCGCATGTCGCGCACGCGCACGCGCATCTCCTCGACTTCGGCACGCCATTGCGTGGCCAGCTTGTCGTCGCCCAGCACATGCGCCACCAGCAGCGCGCCATTGCGGGCGGGGCTGGAGTAGTTGCGGCGCACGGTCAGCTTCAGCTGGCCCAGCACGTTGGCGGCCTGCCCTGCCTGCGGGCAGAACACCGACAAGGCACCGATGCGCTCGCTGTAGAGCGAGAAGATCTTGGAGAAGGAGTTCGACAGGAAGAAGGGAATCTGGCGACGCACCGCTTCGCGCACCGGCCAGATGTCGTCGTCCAGGCTCTCGGCAAAGCCCTGGTAAGCCAGGTCGAAGAAGGGCAGCAGGCCGCGCTGCTCGACCACGGCGATGATCTGCTCCCACTGCGCGCGGGTCGGGTCGACGCCGGTCGGGTTGTGGCAGCACGGGTGCAGCAGCACCACGGCGCCCTTGGGCAGGCTTTGCAGCTTGTCCAGCATGCCGTTGAAATTGAGGCCCTTGGTCTGGGCATCGTAGTAGGGATAACGCTCGGTCTTGAAACCCGCGCCTTCGAAGATGCCGACGTGGTTGTCCCAGGTCGGGTCCGGCAGCCAGATGGTGGGCTGCGGGAAGAAGCGCGCGATCAGGTCGGCACCGACCTTCAGTGCGCCCGAACCACCCAGGGTCTGGACGATGGCCAGGTGCTCGGCCGACGGCAGGTCGGCACCGAAGAGCAGCTTGGCCACGGCCTGGCGGTAGGCGGCATGGCCTTCCATGGGCAGGTAGACGTAGGGCGCGCCGGTCTCGGCCACCGCGGCCGAGGCGGTGCGCACCGAGGGCAGCACCGGCACCACGCTACGGCCATCGGTATAGATGCCGATGCTCAGGTTGACCTTGTTGCTGCGCTCGTCGCGCTGGAATTGTTCCATCAGGCTCAGGATGGGATCGCCGGCATACGGCGGGAGATGCGAAAACATGAGGACCTCGTCAATGTGGGAAAACGCCGATGCCGGCACAGTCCAGCTTGTCCGGCAAGACCGCCATGGTAGCGCGGCGTGCGGAAAAATTCCCGTTCCGTCTGTGCGTATCCCGTTTTTTTGCAGTTCAGGAGGCGAAAGCGCCCTGGCAAGGTCCGGCACAGGCGATGCAAAACGGCTTGTTGCCCCTGCCTGTCAGATCGGCTGCGCCCCGGGGATCAGGCCCGAAACCCGGTTCCGGAGCCGGTAATGAGGCATCCATGCGACGCTTGCCACGCGGCAAGCCACGCGGAAATGGCAGGATCCGGCGCTGCATGAGAAAATGCCGGTCCTCCGCCCGCACGCAGCCTTCCGCCCCTGTCCCCTCCGGACATGGATGAGCGGCAACATTGCTCGTCCGGCAGCAACAGCCTACCGATTGAAGGAATACCCCATGAACGACATTGCCGCTGCAGTGCAACTGTCCGACCTCGCCGACCTCGATGCTTCCTCCGCACAGGCGCAGGAAGAACGCGGCCAGCCTGAAGTGACCGCGCGCGGTTCGCGCCGCTTCGAGCTGCTGGAAAAGAACATCCGCCGCCTGACCGGCCGCGCCATCGCCGACTTCGACATGATCCGCGACGGCGACGTCATCATGGCCTGCATGTCGGGCGGCGCCGACAGCTACACCATGCTGGACACGCTGCGCTACCTGCAGACGGTGGCACCGGTGAAGTTCGAGATCATTGCCGTGAACCTGGACCAGAAGCAGCCCGGCTTCCCCGAGCACATCCTGCCGGAGTACTTCGAGCGCATCGGCGTGCCCTATCGCATCGTCGAGGAAGACACCTACAGCATCGTCAAGGAAAAGATCGCCCCCGGCAAAACGACGTGTTCGCTGTGCTCGCGCCTGCGCCGCGGCATCCTCTATCGCGTGGCCAAGGAACTGGGGGCGACCAAGATCGCGCTGGGCCATCACCGCGATGACATCCTGCATACCTTCATGCTCAACATGTTCTACGGCGGCAAGATCAAGACCATGCCGCCCAAGCTGATCGCCGACGATGGCGAGAACGTGGTGATCCGCCCGCTGGCCTACGTGCGCGAGCCGGACATCAAGAAGTACGCAGCCGCCATGGAATTCCCCATCATTCCCTGCAACCTGTGCGGCTCGCAGCCCAACCTGCAGCGCCAGGCCATGCGCGAGATGCTCAATCAGTGGGAGAAGACCAATCCCCTGTGGATCAAGAGCATGTTCACGGCCATGGCCAACATCACGCCCTCGCACATGCTGGACCGCAGCCTGTTCGATTTCACGCATTTCACCGCCGGGGCCGGCAAGCAAGCACAGGGCGATACCCTCTTTGACCGCGACGACAAACTGGACCAGGGCCAGTCGGTGATCAACCTCGTCTGACAACGCACGATACGGGACGGCTCATGCCGTCCCGCAAAAAAACTTAGTCCAACGAGACAGTGCGTTCCACCTCATCCGTACAAAACGCCCTTGTGGCGCGGCTTTCGCGCCCATCACCAATTCCCGCGGGTTGGTGCAAAAGTAAAAATTTGTTGTCATCCGGCTATAGTCGGGGAATGAGCATCAAAAACCCTCCTCTTCCGCGCTTGAAGGCGAAAACACGCATGTTCTAATCTGTCCCATCGCAATGTCTTGCCGCAAGGCTGCATTGCCAGGGAAGAAAAAACACAACCATGCAGTCGTGGTTTCGCAGGGAAACGTGGTCCTGACCAGAATGACGGCCGGGCTACGTGGTTTCGCCATCCGCGTGACTGATTGGCTTGCCGCCATCACGCCTCTGCACCCGAACGACTCTCTGCCATACGTGTATGAGGCTGCCTGATGGCTAACTTTTGGCGCGACAAGCGCGTTTTCATCACCGGTCATACCGGCTTCAAGGGGAGCTGGCTGACGCTCTGGCTGCACCTGATGGGGGCGCGCGTGAGCGGCTATGCATTGCCGGCGCCCACCAATCCAAGTTTGTTTCATCTGGCTCGGCTGCAGAACTGCGTGCAAACCACCACCGGCGACGTGCGTGATCCGCGCCATCTGGCCGAAACGCTGGCGGCGGTGCAACCCGATGTGGTTTTCCACCTGGCCGGCCAGCCACAAATCAGCCAGGCCTTTCTCAACCCGCTCGATACGTTTGCCACCAACATGATGGGCACCGCCCATCTGCTGGAGGCAGTGCGACATACGCCGAGCGTGCGGGCGGTAGTGATCGCCACCAGCAACAAATGTTACGAGAATCGGGAATGGCTATGGGGCTACCGGGAAGACGATCCCATGGGCGGACGCGATCCCTTCAGTAGCAGCAAGGGTGCGGCCGAACTGGTCACGGCCGCCTACCGGCGCTCCTATTTTTCGGATGATCAGAACTGCCGGGTGGGTGTGGCGTCGGTACGGACCGGCAACGTCATCGGCGGTGGCGACTTCTCGCCGGAGCGCCTGCTGCCCGACTTCATCCGCGCTCTGGAAAAAGAAGAGCCCGTCGTCATCCGCCAACCCCGTGCCGTGCGCCCTTGGCAATTCGTGCTGGAACCTCTGTCGGGCTATCTGCAGATCGGCAAGTTGCTCTATGAGCATGGCAGCGCGTATGCCGAAGCCTGGAATTTCGGACCGGCCGATACCGACCTGCAAACCGTGGCCCAAATCTGCGCCACCTTCAACCACTCGTTGCAGAAGAATGATGTGGAACCCATCGAAGTAAGACTCGAACCCGAGCCAGACGACCAGCAGCAGGCGGTGCTACGACTGGATATCTCCAAAGCACGCCAGCGCCTGGACTGGATCCCGCGGATGGAACTCTACACGGCGCTGGAGCTGACCGCGCAATGGTATGCCGGCTATCTAAACAACGAAGACCTGCGTGCCCTGTCCGAGAACCAGATTGCTTTTTATCAGAGTCTGTCATAAGCACATCATGAGCAGGCGGATGGAAGTATTGCCGCAGCGGCCCCACCAACCGCACACACCCATGGGTGCTGAACATCAACCGATATGCAAAACGATTTTCTTCTCATCAGATCCTACGGCAGCGGAAACGCGCTTGCGCGCGTGCAATCTGATCCCATCACCGATGGCCTGGCCGAGTTAGGCCAGTCGGTCCGGAAACTGGTCTATACACCTGGCTCGTCCATTGACGTCAGCACTCCCAAGTACCTGCTGGTGAGTTATGACGACAACGACGCTCTACTGCGAGCACAGGCTCTCAAGCGACGCACAAACTGCAAGGTGATCTGCCTGGGTTCGGATATCTACTATCTGGACCGCTACGCCGCCATCGCCGAAATTACCGATCTGTTCGTGATGCCTACCGAGGCGCACAAGGAAGTCCTGGAATCGGTGGTGTGGGAAAAAGTCATCGTCATTCCCGAAGCCGTCGATTCAATCGCCTTGGGCGAGCCTGGCAATGAACGTCCGGTGGAACGCAACAACCAAATCTGTTGGTTTGGGTACCCCGAGTCATTCCACAAGGCCTTCAAGTACATCTTCGACAAGGCCCTTGCCCGCAGTGGCATTCCCAAAAGCCAATTCGCATTCATTACCTCGACCAGCATCGTTGAGGGCATGCGGCACCTGCATTTTCATGAAAAAAGTTTCTATGCAATGACGCAGCAGTTCGGCTACACCTTGCTGAGCCATTTCGCATTTGACTGCCACATCAATTCTTTTGCCAAGTCGCCCAACAAGCTGATCACCAGCCTCGTCAGAGGCATGATGCCGTTGGCGTCCAGGACGCGTAACTACGAAGATGTCATGCGTCACTACAATTTGGAGGCGCTGATGTTTTCCAATGGCAACGATCTCGTGAATCTCCTGCGCAATCTTGACGCTGACCGTGACAATAGCCGCTATGATCTGAAGGCAATTTCCCTCGACTTGCAGGAACGCTTCAGCGCGCGCAATAACGCAAAGCTCCTGTTGGATGCGCTCAACTGATCCCGACCTCTCGCAACAGCCAAGAGCACCATGAACAAGAACATTTTTCAGATTCACTACGACGACGCCAGCCGCAACATGCTGGACCCTGGTTTCATTGCACTTGAGGTGGTGAATAATCCGCGTCCGGATTGGCGCGAATACTGGGCGATCCGTAATTTCTTTCTGGGTAATACGCTCAACGAAGATGAGTACTACGGCTTTCTTTCGCCGGCCTTTCGCAACAAAACAGGGCTCAGTGCAGAGCAGGTCAATATCTTCATGGAGAACAACCCGGGACAGGACGTCTATACTTTTTCACCGATGATCCAGGAATCGGCCTGCTACCTGAACGTTTTTGAACAGGGCAATCGCCATCATCCGGGCATGGTCTCGGTGGCATCCAGCTTTTTCAGCTTGATGGAAATCAACGTTGACCTCAAGACCTTGGTCAATGATTTCCGCACCACCATCTTTTGCAATTACATCGTTGCCAAGCCGCGCTTCTGGCAAAAATGGTTTGCCATTACGGAACAGCTGTTCCTGATTGCAGAGCAGAGACAAAGCAAGCTGGGTGAAGAACTGACCGCTGTTACCGATTATTCGAAGGCACAGGTACAGATGAAAGTCTTCATCATGGAGCGTATCGCTTCGTTGATCCTGGGCTTGTCGCCCGAGCTCAGCATCGGCGCTTACGACATCAACACCATGCCCATGAGTCATCCCCAGTTCGCGCGCTATCGCCGTGAGATGACCATACTCAATGCATTGAAGATCGCCTACATGGCAACTTCGGACTCGATTTATCAACATTACTTCTTTACGTTAAGACAGGAAGTACTGAGTGCATGCGAGCCGGATTATCCGCATCCTACGCGCATCGACTATTTCTGACAGCGCATCGAACAAGCCCGGCGCATGCGATCTGGAATGCAGTGAATAAAACAAAGCGCATGTGTTAAAAACGGCTAATGGAACATTCACCATGCCAAAAGACGAAATATTTGTAACCCGGCCCCACCTTCCACCGTTGGCTGAACTTGTTCCTTATCTCGAAAAAATCTGGGATAGGCGAATCCTCACCAATGGCGGCCCATTTCATCAGGAACTTGAAGCGCGGCTGTGCGATTATTTGGGGGTGCCTCATATTTCTTTGTTCAACAACGGCACGATCGCTCTCATCACGGCACTTCAAGCGCTGGAAGTTAGTGGCGAAGTAATCACGACGCCTTACTCTTTCGTTGCGACTTCCAACGCTCTACTCTGGAATGGCATTCGCCCCGTCTTCTCGGACATCGATCCAATCACGCTTAACCTGGATCCTGAACGCATAGAATCGGCGATTACCGAACACACTTCAGCAATTCTGCCAGTCCATTGCTACGGAAGACCCTGCGCAGTGGAAGCCATGGAGAAGATTGCACAAAAACATAATCTAAAGCTGGTCTATGATGCGGCCCATGCTTTCGGCGTCAGGAACGGTGATCGCGGTATTCTAAATTATGGCGACCTGTCGATCCTGAGTTTTCATGCGACCAAAGTGTTCAATACCTTTGAAGGCGGGGCCATTGTCTCTCACACGCCGGAGATGAAGCGCGTGATTGATAACTTAAAGAATTTCGGGTTCGTCAATGAAACTACCGTGGTGCAAGCGGGCATCAACGGCAAGATGAGCGAGATAAATTGCGCCGTCGGGCTACTGCAATTGGAACATCTTGAATCAGCCATCGCGCAGCGCCAAAGCATTGCACGATATTACAATCACCATTTGTCGCTAATCCCGGGCATCACCATTGTCGGCGGAAACCTCCTGGAATCATCCAACCACTCCTATTACCCCATCCTGGTTGAGCAAGAATATCCAATAAGCCGAGACGAGCTTTATGAGTATCTGAAATCCAAAGGTATTTTCAGCCGCAGGTATTTTTACCCGTTGATTTCAGATTTGAAGATGTTTCAAGGCATCCCGAGCGGAGCTGCATCCAATATTCCAGTGGCAAAAAAAATCGCCGACAAGGTATTGTGCCTGCCTATCTACCCTGACCTGGATCAGGATTCGCTTGAGCGAATTGTCAGCGAAATCGCAGCACCTGGAAGCAGTTCCCAAGTTCAGCGAAGGTAAGCGCTCCGGTCAACCGACACGCCATAGGCGCCAACGAAATCACGGCCATTCCACTGATCACAGGAAAAGTCGTCATAGCGGCACGAGAGAGAAAGCTTCCACTCCGTCGGCAAGTCAACGGTCTTGGTCTTATGCACAAGGTAAGGCGACATCAACACCAGATCGCCAGCAGCAACCTCAACATCCTTGAAACCGTCAATGTCTTGCTGATCCAACACATAGCCGGACTCGGTTTGTGTACCTGGCCATAAACCATTCTTCTGACTGCCCGGGATGAGGCGCAAGCCTGGTGCTTCGCTATCGATATCCCTTAACGAGGTCCACACAATGACTCCACGGGTGGAGGTCCCCATGCTGGGCCAATCCTGATGGTAGGGCAGACCGTAATTATTACCTGTCAGATCGGCCGATGTGTAATGCGTCACCACAGGCCCCGTCTGCACAATTTCGCCGATCCCGACTTGCTCCTTGAGCAAATGATTTAAAGCAGGATGGCAAAAGAACTGCTTAACCGAAATGTGCTCTGCGAGCAGTTTGATGATGCGACGGTTACGCGCAACATTGTCAGTGAACTTGCATTGGAAATCATCGATGAATGCATCTCGAATGACTTCCATCTGCCGGGCGAAGGCTTCGCCATGGACGATCACATACCCCAGCTTTTCAAAATCGCCCGACCGAATCTGAATCATAGTGATCTTTCTCTATTCAATACATTCTTCGGCATAGCCGAAGCCGCTTTCTCCGAAACCATTTCCATTATAAAAAAGGTAGTTCTTCCCGTTCACCTCAACCAGCTCCGGATAGGCCAGCATGGATGCGTCCCATCCTGAGGTGCTGACATCGATGCCGGCCATGTGGTCCAGGCGGCGCCATTTCAGGCCATCTGCAGATTCCGCATAGCCGATGCGGTAGCTCCGCGCGGGGTCTTCCCGGTAATGCTCGATACTTCGGTAGCAATACCACATCCGATACCCCTCGCGTTCTTTCCTTACGGTCGCGCGAACTATGCCGCCCTCCATGTCATTGGCATAATCGATGGCGATCTGTCCATGCCGTCGCCAGTTAACTCCATCATTCGACTCAGCGTATTTCAAGTGATAGCGCGGCTCCATCGTGTCGCCGATCTTGCGCCATTCCGTGCAAGACAGGTACCAGTTGCGCCAGATTCCGTTTTCTATCCGGACACAGGTAGTGGCGCAAAAATAAGGCTCTGACGCAGTACGGTCCATGATGGGCCCTTCATAGAGGCGTCGGTAGGTCTCGCCCCCATCTTCGCTGATCGCAAGTCCGACGGAATTGTGGTACGGAACGGTATTACGCACGTTCCACCCGATGTAGTAGAGATAATGAAGACCGTTATGTTCCACCACAGAAGAAGGCATCATCCCGCAATCATCGAAAGCGCCCAAACTCCCCAAAGGCAGCAGCGGCTCTTCTTGCACGTTCAGAACTTCGCTTAACGCCTCCGCGTTGAGATCCAGCCGGGCAATGAAACTTCGATTTTGCGCATCGCGGCTACTGAACAAAATTCGTATCCGGCCATCTTTGACTCCTGCTGCGGTAGGAATCTGAGCATGCGAATGCGCCCACTTCAATCGCCGGTCCGGGACATAGATCAGACCCCGCTTGGACCATCGTATGGTTTTCACAAGGAACCTCAGAGTTTAAGATCGACGCTTGACATCGATAGCTTGGTAGCCGGATTCCCCTTGTAAACAGACCACTCTTCAGTATTTTTCATGATCGCCGACGCCATGGCGACAAAGGTTCCTTCGCCAATGACAATATTGTCTCGCAGCGTCGCGTTTACACCGAGAAAACTATAGGCGCCGATCTTGCAGTGACCCGACATGACGACATGCGATGTGACCGTGACGTGCGCACCGATGCTTCCGTGGTGACCGATGTGATTGCCACTCCAAAGAACCACATTATCGGCAATGTCCGTAAAAGGCTGAAGCGTATTGTCTTCCAGGATAAAACAGTTCTCCCCAATCTTGTTATTGAACACCGTTGCTTTGGAACTCACATAGCTAATCAGGCGGTAGCCCTTGGCTTTGATCTTCAGGAAGACACGCTCGCGGGCACGGTTCATGTCCTTGGGCGACATAGGAGCGAAGAAATGGAACTTATCCGGCGGGAATGACTGTTCCACCTCCTCGAAGGCGACGACCGGCAGTCCTCTGAACTGCCGGTCATCGGGAACATAATCTTTGTCAACACAGAAGGCGGCTACCACGTGTTCAGAATCATGCGCCAGATAGAAATGCGCAAGCTCGGCATAGTCTTGAATACCGAAGATGATAACGTTGGCCATTAGCGGGGCTCCTTATAGACATATACCGTGTATTCATACAAGCCGTAGTCATTGCGTATTACGTAGTGCCTGGAAAGTTGCTTCACCAAGAAATTGCCGAGCATATCCATGGGCATATGAAACAGATCATCTCGCTCCCAGTCGACTTGTTTGGACATCACGTTAAAGGCGATACCTACCTTAGCCTTGTTGAAGATGATCTTCAGCATTTTCTGCAAATACGAGAACATCTGATCGAACGTAAGCTCTCTGCGCTCGGTAAATACACCGTTCATCACGATGTAATCAAACTCTGGAAGAAGATCAGGACTTGCCAATACATCCAGTAGCAAATACCGGTTCTGCGGAAATTTTTTCCTCGAAAGGTCGACAAAGGCTTCTGATGCATCCAGCCCCGTATATTCCACCGCAGTGACCTTATTGTTCAAAATATAGTGATAAAGATGTGATGCACCGCAACCGAAATCAAGTAACGTGGACGCGCCTGCCGATTTCGGCCGCATCACATCCAACATGACCTGATAGCGTTTCGCGGCATCGGCTTCGTTCGGCCAATCCACGCCTTTCAGGGTATCGCCAAACTGCGCCAGGCAATGTTCGTAATGCTCAATGAGCAGCTGGTAGTTATTCTGGTCGTTCACGAGACAGCCCCATGGGAAAGATGCCGCGAAATTGCTGACGGGTCATTATTCATCAGCACGTCGATTATTGAGAGTCCGGCTAAAAATGGACTGCCACCCTGGGGATAGGGGTCCAATACCGGCGTAAGAAACTTCAATTCCAATTCTGCTGCGGCAAACGCATTCTCATCATAAAGTTCTTTACCTCCCGGCGGATTGATGTACACATGCGCGTCTTCCTGACGACATATGTCGATAATGCGTTCTTGCCCCTTGATCTCGGCATTGCCATAGCAGCGGGAAGAAGGGATCAATTCAGTCCGTAGCTCCAGCCGCTTGTGTATCTGCTCGATACTGTTGAGCAAGAAGGCGGACAATTGATCGGAGGGAAACAACAATATCTCCTCCACCAGCGGAAAAACGCGTTCAAACTGTGGGGCTTTTAAGTAGGCCTGATGAAACGTCTTGAGCAGTTTCTTGCGCCACGACATGTCTGGGCTTATTGCGATGTCGCATATGCGCCGATTCTGGCTCGCGTTGAGCAGGGGAATGGTGAACAGGTGGGCCGCCCCATTGATGCATATCCGATTGCGATTGATCCAGCCTTTGTTAATAAAACTAACATCATCAAAAACCACGAAAGCATCCACTTTCTCCATCAGCTGGAAATAGCCGATGTATGGGAGAAAGTACGGCTGCATGATCGCTAGCTTATGCCGGTGACTCATCGAATTCCAGAAATAACTGCAGGTTGGCAAACTCAATCCGAGCTCAGCCAGTGACTTGAAACACCTCACGCCCGTCAGAGATGTTCCTCAATAATTCAACATCCATTGGTGTATTTCAGCTGCTCTTGACTGTGGCGACATTATGTCGCTCCCGAGAAAGACCGTATCTCTTGAGTAAGGACCAAAATCTGTACCATTTTCCATCCTGCCCCCCATTCTGGAGGTCAAGGATACAGGCTGCCAAACATCCTGTTGTTCGTCCCTTTGAAGCGCGAACACACTGATATGCTGTTGGAATTGACACGTGTTTCCACGTTCCGCTGTTCACGGAACCACGGGTAAATTGAGAGCGGGCTATAAACCAACACAATTTGACAGAGGTAGCTATTTATGGCAGTCGTCAGTATTTTGATTCCGGCATTCAAGCCGCAGTACTTGGCCATCAGCTTAAACAGCGCGTGCCAGCAGACATTTACGGATATCGAAATTCTGGTCGGTGACGATACTGCAGATGGCATTCTGAGAAAAACAGTAGAAGAACTCCAGGATCCCAGAATCAAGTACTTTCATACGGGTTTTCAGAATGGCATAAAGAACTCGCACCGGCTATGGGAGTTGGCGCAAGGAAAATACGTCAAATGGCTATACGACGACGATGCGCTGCTTCCCCGTTCCGTTGAATGCCTGGTCGCCGCCTTGGAGGCCAACCCGGACTGCCTGATGGCTTTCCACGAACGCGTCTTCATTGACGAGAAAAACAACGTCACCTCGGTCCCGTCCAAGATTGTCGCGGATGGCCAGATCGTCCGTGTAGATCGCGCATCGCTGGTCAACAACATGGTCGCCCAACAGCACAACTTCGTGGGCGAACCCTCCAATATCATGGTGGTCCGCAATCACCTGACCTCGTTCAGTCAAGTGCTCAATTACAGGGGAATCGAGCTTCACTTCCTGCATGACGTATCCATGTATCTGCATTTGGCAAGCATGGGGCCAATACTGGCAGTGGGCGGCTATCTCAGCGCCTTCCGCAAACACCAAGCTCAGAATTCCGATGCAGGTAGTTCAATCATGAGCGCCGGATTCTTCGAATGGGAAGTTTTCGTACGCGGGGAAGCGGATGCCAACAACCTTTCCGATGAGCGGTTAGGTCTGGCGCAGGCCAGTTTGGCCCGGCTTTACGGTCAGGGAGTAGCCAACCTGCCGGAGTTGGGGCGTCTGATGAGCAATCTCGGAGAACTGACAGCACCTCCTCAGGGCGGCTTGCTTCATTCTCCGCGATTCAGTGCCGATCTCGCTTACGCCACTTCAGAAATGGCAGCACGAAAAGCTACCCGTCGCCCGGAATCATCTTGCCCGATTTGTAATCAGCGCGTCACAGCGTGGCTAGCCCATCCTGAAACGCAGAATATCGATCTCAGTTTCCTGCAACGCGTCGAAAGTATCGGTTCTCGTCTGGACAAACATCTCTGTCCGGTCTGTCATTGCAACGACCGGGACCGCCATCTCTGGCATTACCTGACGCGGACCGGTTTGCTGCAAGCGCCCCGCACATTGCGGATCTTGCACATCGCGCCCGAAGCGCGACTGGAGCCGCTGATACGCCAAATGCAGCCGGCCGATTATGTGTGTGGAGATCTGTTCCCCAAATACCCACATCACCACAAGATCAATGTCGAGCAGCTCGACTTCCCTGACGATCGTTTCGATCTGATCATCTGCAATCACGTGCTGGAGCACGTCGCATCTCCCGAGCTTGCTGTTGCCGAGTTTCACCGTTGCCTGGCACCGGGCGGCCATCTGGTGGCGCAAACGCCGTATGCAAGGCTGCTCAAGCATACGTTCGAGCTCACCAAGTCCCCGTCAGTCGAATTCGCCACCCACTTCTTCGGCCAAGACGACCATGTCCGCTTGTTTGGCATGGACATCGAGAAACTGTTCCATCAAACTGGCTTGATTGGAGCGCTCTATCCGCACAACACCGTCTTGCCTGACGTTGATCCCGAAATAGCCGGAGTGAATGGAGAAGAGCCTTTCTTCCTGTTCCGAAAAGGTATGGCTCCTGCAATAGGCTGACATAGGACGGCGCCAGAGCTATGGCCCCGCCTGCTGTGATCGTGGTCAGGCAAAATAGCTCGGCGCCTGATTCTTCATTCCAGGCGGCGAAGCTTTTTTTCCTGGCTATCTAGGGCCGCCGATCACTTCTCCAAAGCCTCATACCCTGTCCTTAGAGAGAGACTGGAATAGGGATCCGTGCTTGGAACAGAACAGCCTCCGAGCAGAAGCTGTTGCTGCTTGGTGAGATGGTGAGCCTTGTTTTTCATCATTCCCCAGATATCGAATTGCTGCTTGCACCACCAGGCTCTGTAGGTAAGAAGGAGCGTCCAGCCACGCCGGGCCGAGCGATTCGGGCAGGTCGCATGATGCAAATTGGAATAAAAAATGATCAGATCGCCGGGGTCCGTTTCCAACGTCACGCTATCGTCGTAATCCCGCTTCGAGTCGGGCATGCCATCATCCAGATGGCTGCCAGGCCTCACCCGGAGCGCTCCATTCTCCGCATCCAGTTTATCGACAGAAAGCAGACATTGGAGAGACCAAGTCTTCTCATTGCCGATCTGCAACCTCACGTCAACATGAAACGGCAAGGCCGACTGCCCATCACGTGCATTGAACTGACTCAGAATATAATTGTGCTCGTTTTCCGGAATACACCGGTAGTGGATATCGTTGAACAGTGCGCCGATAATATCCCGGTGAACCCCTGTACTGGCCAATCGGAGGAAAATATCGTCATAGAGAAAAACGTTATTGATGACCCGATCGTTTTTTATCAGGTTTTGAATGCCGATCGGAGCGGCCTTTGCGACGACGTCCGCACTGCTCCAATGGTCGGCATATAGGGATTCAAGGCGTTGTATGCAGGTGTTCAAATCGCTTTGAGGAATATAATTTTTGAGGATGATATAGCCATCCCTTTTCAAGTCACCTACTGCGCTCATGATTGATCACCCTCCTTTGAATTAAGATAGCGAGCCACTTCTAGTTATTTTCGCGAAAGTGGATATGGACTAGTTAACCTCATATACCTTCTTCTTACAATAACTTCAGCGTTTGAAAATCAAGCGCCCGCGAAATTAACAACGGCAAGCTTATGCGTAGTGCATTTAGGTCGAATTCTTCTTAGGAACGCACGTTTTGAGGCGGTAGCAATGCCAGGCCCTGCTTTCTCTCGTACATCGGTGATTGCTCCACAAAATATGGCTGCGGTTTGCATTGAATCCCGTGAAAGCTGACCATACCTGCGGGTTTAGTCGTACGTCGTAGAACATCAACAAAGGTCTTGCCATGACACCGGTTCGTGTAATCAGCTTGGACGACGCTCACGCCAGAAGAGCAAGCTTTGCCAAGCAAAATCAGCACCTCGACTACGAAATCATCAACGCGGTCAGAGGCACCCAGATTGCTGCGGACGTGCTTGGCAACCGTAATCTTTTTGCCCCCGACCTTAAGTATTCCAAAGGCGCGCTGGGTTGCGCGCTGTCTCACTTGGCCGCCTGGTTCGAGGCCATCGATACGCAACAGCCGGTGACCGTGGCCGAGGATGATGCCATCTTTCGGCATGATTTCCATCAACAACAGCAACAGATCATTGCCAACGCGCCAGCGGATTGGGACATCCTGGTATGGGCCTGGAATTTCGATTCCATTTTGTCGACCAATGCCATGCCGGGGATTTCCCATGCCGTCATGGTGTTCGACCAGAACCAGCTCCGCCAAAAGACACTGGAATTCCAGCAGTCGACGCAAACTCCTGTACTGCTGCCACTGGACAAATGCTTTGGCACACCCGCCTACACTATCAGTCCGAAGGGGGCTGCCCGCTTTGTAGAGGAGTGTTTCCCATTGAGCAATTTCATGCTGTACTTCCCCGTGCTCAACAGAAACATGCTCAACAACGGCATCGATATCGCCATGAACCGCGTCTATTCGCAGTGCCAGTCTTACGTAGCGTTCCCGCCGTTGGCCATCACCAAGAACGAGCACGAGATCTCCAGTATCCAGGCTGAACGCAACCTCTGACCATTCTGCCTTCCCCCCCCTCTGGAACCCCATCTTCTACGCGGAGGCAACCGTCGATCCAGGATCGCCTCTTAACCTTAAAGTAATTTTCCAACTCTTTGTCATGAACATCGTCATCCTCGCCGCCGGCATGGGCAAACGCATGCAATCCTCGCTGCCCAAGGTCCTGCACCCGCTCGCCGGCAAGCCGCTGCTGGGCCATGTCATCGATACCGCGCGCCAGCTGGCGCCCACGCAACTGTGCGTGATCTACGGCCATGGCGGCGATGCCGTACCCAAGGCCTTCGCCAACCAGGGCCTGTCCTTTGCGCTGCAAGAACCGCAGCTGGGCACCGGCCACGCCGTCATGCAAGCCGCACCGCATCTCGTTGATGGCGCGCCCACGCTGGTGCTGTATGGCGATGTGCCGCTGACCACCGCCGCCTCGCTGCAGCGCCTGCTGGATGCGGCCGGCCAGGACAAGCTGGGCGTACTCACCGTGACCCTGGACAACCCCACCGGCTACGGCCGCATCGTGCGCGAGGGCGGCAAGATCACGCGCATCGTCGAGCAGAAGGATGCCAGCGAGGCCGAGCGCAGCATTCGCGAAGTCAACACCGGCATCATCGTCGCGCCCACGGCGCGTCTGCGCCAGTGGCTTGCGAAGCTCTCCAACAACAATGCCCAGGGCGAGTACTACCTGACCGACGTGATCGCCGCCGCCGTGGCCGATGGCGTTGAAGTCGTCTCGGCCCAGCCCGATGACGTGGCCGAAACCCTGGGCGTGAACAGCAAGGTGCAACTGGCCGAGCTGGAACGCGTGCACCAGCGCAACATCGCTCATCGCCTGCTGGAGAACGGCGTGACCCTGGCCGACCCGGCGCGCATCGATGTACGGGGCGCTCTGGAATGCGGGCGCGATGTGAGCATCGACGTCAATTGCGTCTTCGAAGGCCAGGTCAGCATTGGCGAAGGCAGCAGCATCGGCGCCCATTGCGTGATCCGCAATGCGCGCATCGGGGCGGGCGTGGCCATCAAGCCCTTCACCCACATCGAGGATGCGGTGGTGGGCGACGGCGCCCAGATCGGGCCTTATGCGCGCCTGCGTCCGGGTACCGAACTGGCGCGGGATGTGCACATCGGCAACTTCGTCGAGGTCAAGAACAGCATCGTGGGCGTGGGCAGCAAGGCCAATCACCTGGCCTATGTGGGCGATGCGGATGTGGGCAGCGGCGTCAACGTCGGCGCCGGCGTGATCACCTGCAACTACGATGGCGCCAACAAATTCCGCACCATCATCGAGGACGGCGCCTTCATCGGCAGCGACACGCAACTAGTCGCCCCGGTGCGCGTGGGCAAGGGTGCCACCATCGGTGCCGGCACTACCCTGACCAAGGATGCCCCGGCCGACCAGCTGACCTTGTCGCGCGCCAAGCAGCTGTCGCTGTCGGGATGGCAGCGGCCGGTCAAGATCAAGAAGTGAGCGCTGCGGATGGTTGGGCCTGTGGGTAAATCAACCGGGAGGGGGTGGTTTCAGGGCGATATGAAAGAAAAAGCCCCCTGAAACACGACTTCCTGACTTATCCACAAGCCGACACGGCCGAAACCTGAAGGTTTCGGCCGTTTTTCATGGGGCCTCGGCCGCCGCGCCGAGCGGGATGGCCGTCTCGAACTTGCTGCGGTGGATGGAGAAATAGCTGCGCACATTGCGCACATTGCGCTGGGAGGCGAAGAGCCGGTGCGCCAGGGCGTGATAGGCGGGCATGTCGCGCACCAGCACCACCAGCACGAAATCCGGCCCCGGCGAGACCCGATAGCACTGCTGCACCGCCGCCTCCCCCGCCACCAGGGCCTCGAAGGCTTGCTGCTCTTCCTCGCCCTGGCGGTCCAGCGTGATCTCGACCAGTGCCGTGAGCGTGGAGGCCAGTTGGGCCGGATCCAGCAAGGCCACCTGGCGTGCGATCACGCCAGCATCGACCAGCCGCTTGACCCGGCGCAGGCAGGTCGGCGGCGAGGCATGCACCTGCGCGGCCAGCTCCTGGTTGGTCTGGCTGGCATCGGCCTGCAGGGCCTGCAGGATGCGGCGGTCGAGGTCGTCCAGGTCGAGGGGGGTTTTCATGGGTGCCTGCGTCAGCTTGTGAAATTGCCGGAGATTGCGTGAGGGTGAGCGAGATTGAATGACATATAAATCCAAATCTAATCCAATAATTTAATATTATTTCACCACTCACCAATGAAGCAATATTAGTTCATATAGCTGACATTTTAGAAATCTAATTTCATAACGCCTCGCCTAAGATGCATGCACATCTTTTCCAGCGAGGTATTCCATGTGCGGCATCGTCGGCGCGGTAGCGCAACAAAACGTCACTCCCATCCTGCTCGAAGGCCTGAAGCGCCTCGAATACCGTGGCTATGACTCCTGCGGCGTGGCGCTGCATGTGGATGGCAAGCTGCAGCGTTCGCGCAGCACCTCGCGCGTAGCCGAGCTGCTGCAGCAGGTGGCGCAGAGCGGTTTGTCGGGCTTCACCGGCATCGCGCACACCCGCTGGGCCACCCACGGCGCCCCGGCCACCCACAATGCGCACCCGCACTTCTCGCGTGAGCGCATCGCGCTGGTCCACAACGGCATCATCGAGAACCATGACGAACTGCGCGCCGAATTGCAGGCAGCCGGTTACGTCTTCGAGAGCCAGACCGATACCGAAGTGATCGCCCACCTGGTCGACCACATGTATGACGGCGATCTCTTCCACACCGTGCAGCAGGCCGTGCGCCGCCTGACCGGCGCCTACGCCATCGCCGTCTTCTGCGCCGACGAACCGCATCGCGTGGTGGCAGCGCGCCAGGGTTCGCCGCTGATCGTGGGCGTGGGCGAAGGACAGAACTTCGTGGCCTCTGATGCGATGGCGCTGGCCGGTACCACCGACCAGATCATCTATCTGGAAGAAGGCGACGTGGTGGACCTGCAATTGCAGAAGGTGTGGATCGTCGACGCGGCTGGCCGCCCGGCCGAGCGCGAAGTGCGCACCGTGCAGGCTTACACCAGCGCGGTGGAACTGGGCCCGTACCAGCATTACATGCAAAAGGAAATTTTCGAGCAGCCGCGCGCCATTGCCGACACGCTGGAGGGTGTGGTCGGGATCATGCCGGAGCTGTTTGGCGACAAGGCCTACAAGGTCTTCAAGGAAGTGGATTCGATCCTGATCCTGGCCTGCGGCACCAGCTACTACGCGGGCTTGACCGCGAAGTACTGGCTGGAGTCGATTGCGAAGATCCCGGTCAATGTCGAGATCGCCAGCGAATACCGTTATCGCGACAGCGTGCCCAATCCGAAGTCGTTGGTGGTGACCATTTCGCAGAGTGGCGAGACGGCTGACACGCTGGCTGCGTTGAAGCATGCGCGTGGTTTGGGCATGCAGCACACGCTGACCATCTGCAACGTGGCCACCAGTGCGATGGTGCGCGAATGCGAACTGTCCTACATCACGCGTGCCGGTATAGAAGTGGGCGTGGCCTCGACCAAGGCCTTCACGACGCAGCTGGCGGCGCTGTTCCTGCTGACGCTGGCGCTGGCGCAGACGCGCGGGCTGCTGACCGAAGAACAGGAAGCCGAACACTTGAAGGCGATGCGCCACCTGCCGGCTGCGCTGCAGAGCGTGCTGGCGCTGGAGCCCTCCATCGTGGCCTGGGCTGAGGCCTTTGCGCGTCGTGAGAATGCGCTCTTCCTGGGGCGTGGGCTGCATTATCCGATTGCTTTGGAAGGTGCGCTCAAGCTCAAGGAGATCACCTACATCCACGCTGAGGCTTATGCCGCCGGTGAACTTAAGCATGGTCCGCTGGCGCTGGTGACGGACCAGATGCCGGTGGTGACCATTGCGCCCAATGATGCGCTGGTGGAAAAACTGAAGTCCAACATGCAGGAAGTGCGTGCGCGTGGAGGGCAGCTTTATGTGTTTGCGGATGGCGATTCGCGTATCACTTCGACCGAAGGGCTGCATGTGATTCGCATGCCGGAACACTATGGCGTGCTGTCGCCGATCCTGCATGTGGTGCCGTTGCAGTTGCTGTCGTATCACACGGCACTGGCGCGGGGGACGGATGTGGATAAGCCGCGGAATTTGGCTAAGTCGGTGACGGTGGAGTGAGGGAATAAGGTAAGCGCTAACTCATGTTGGCCAGAAATGAAAGGCTTTCGTTTTTTAAAGGAAAGCCTTTTTTTCGCACCTGATTTTCCAGTGCGGACACGATGTAGTGACGTCGAAGTTCTCGACGTCTGGCTCCTATGCAAAGTACGAGCGTAACGCTCACTGTGCAATTGACTTAATTTTAGATAACAATGTCGGCTGCTATCATTCTGCCGTCTGCAGCTGAATCGCCTATGTCAAATCACTGATGCCGGTATTCAAAAGGACTGATGGCCTCCAAAAACAATCAAATGCAATCGTGGGGGATGCATGGCAGATAAAAAATATAGTGCGCTAGCGCGCCATCTGGCGAGGCTTTCTGCCCAGTCGGTAACGATGTCCTTCGTTGAGATAGAAGGAATTATTGGAGATACGCTTCCAGCTAGCGCCTACAAGCAACAAGCATGGTGGTCGAACGAGACTGTAGGCACACACAATTGGGCCCATCTCTGGCAAGCCGCAGGGTGGCGCCAAGTTTCCGTTAGCTTTGAACGGCAGGAAGTTTCTTTTAGAAAAGAAGACGCCACTGCGCATGCCACCCTGGCAAGCCTAGCTCCTAACACAAAAGAAACTATCTACGACTTGTTGAACGAGGTTGGCGTATCTACTGAGAAATGGCACTGGAAGGAAAACGGTGAGGCCGCCGGTGCCATAAAAGCGAACGGTCGCTACTGCTACAACTGGTCCTTTGGCTCCGTGCGCGAGGGATATGTGCTTTGTCTGTGGCACGACGACCTCAATGTCGAGGGCAACGACATCGTCACATCGGACAGCATGATCGAGTTGGCCGCTTTTTTGCGTTCCGATGCCAAAAACTCGCAGACCAGTGACTCGCAAAAAATCCGTGGGTTGATACAAGCCGTTCGCGCAGACGAATTTGACGTCGCCGTGAAAGACTCGTACTACAGACGGATGCCGGTTTCTGTAATCATTGCAAGGGGCAACAGGCATGACCGCGAATTGGAAGGTGAAGGGAGCTCTCATGTTCAATTCCGCGCGTTGGACCCAATTCCCTGGTATGTCCATCGATACAACGACGACACGGGAAAATACGCCCTTGTTCGCGGCATCAAACCGACGGATGCCCTAGATAACCTCCCCGGAAGCGAGGATGGCGACGATACTTGGAAGGAAGATGTCCTCGGCACCATCAAGCGCAGACGCGGCCAGACCGAGTTCCGGGACAAACTTCTCGCTGCTTATCGAAAACAATGTGCAGTCACACGATGCAGAGTTGAGGGACTTCTCGAGGCAGCTCATATTCGCCCACACTCAGCAGAGGTCAACTACAGCGTTACGAACGGTTTATTGCTTCGCGCTGATATCCATACATTATTCGACCTAAAGCTGCTATTCATCGACAGCCAGCTGAAAGTAAGGCTGGCGCCAGCGTTGATTGCATCTGAATATAAGGCACTTGATGGTAAAGAAATCGTGCATCCGAATAGCCCATCGGAGATGCCAAATCGTGATGCACTTGGGGAGAGATTTCAAGAATTTCCAAAGTGATACGCCGCGTTGCATCCTTGCGAAACCGCAAACATCACTATGAGGCCGGGGGCGACCACTGTGGCTTAATTCTGATATACAGAGTTTGCAAGTCCACAATAGAGAGCTTTTCCTGGAAGTCCAAGGCAAACCTATTTACGTATAGCTCGTCCTCTGAGCCACTCCTTTAAATGACAATTCAGACACCTGCTAAGTATTGGAAAGTCACACACACCTTGTCCGAAATGGACATGACTCCACCAGAGTATTTCCTATTGCCAGAAAATCTGGCGAATCAAACGGCACCGCCGCGCGCAGGCCATGGATTGCTTTTAGCGGACTATGACGAGGGAACGCAAACCGGCCTCATCAGACAGCTTGGCATCATCCGCGAGACCTCCGCGAAATCGGTGGTCGTCTCTTGGCAGCCGGCATTTCTTGAAATATGGGTAGATACGCCTAGCGGTCGCAATTACTGGAAGGCGCCGGGAGGTTTTGCGTTCGCTCCAAAGAAAATCCCAGGATATGGCCTGCACGAAATGTTCGCCCGGCATTTCCCGGATATGGTCGCGCGAGAATCGCTTCCCAAGGGGTTCAAAACGGCCGTACGAACCTCCGTAAGGAATGGACGAATTGCACCTGAACGGCTAAATCCAATCGAGGTAGTGGGAAACCCTACAAATACTCCTCGTGGTGGCTTCGTGTATGTCTTGGAATCCGCCTACGGCTTCAAAGTCGGACGCACACGAAATGTTCCGAATCGGATGCGAGCATTTGGAGTAAAGCTACCCATCGCCTATAGTATTCCACTGTGTGTTTGGTTTGACGACCATATCGAAGCTGAATCGGCTTACCACCTGATGTTCAAGGATAAACGAATAAATGGCGAATGGTTCGAACTAAGCTCCGACGACATTGATTTGATTCGCCAGCGTGATTATTCCCCAGCACTTCAATTCAGAATTTCCAGCTAGCGAGTCTTCTGGCCTAAGGCCGCTTCGGTTCTTGGAAGCCTCATAGCGCAGCGCAATTGCGTCGAGGAAAAACTGTTTGATAGTGCCTATTGACCCACCAATTTTGACTGCATCGGCGCTTTGCAAAGCAGCCATACTCCATGTTGATTAAACCTGCATAGAGTTGGGCAAGGCTTAAAAAGTTTGATCCGAATGAGCACAGCCTGACAAAGATTAACTAGCGCAAGCAATCGCAACCCGGCGGAGATTGAAGGTCTCTGTAAAAGGAGCAATCATGAACGGCAGCCAGCCTGTAGTGCTCGTGAACGGCGCAAATCGCAATCTCATCTGACTGTTGTTTCGACATTGCGCGCTGCGCCCTTTCCGGCTTTCGCGCAAGAACCAGCGTGCAGTTGCCACGGTCGAACAAAGCCCATCACCCACCTGGCGTCACCCCGATGAAAAAACTGAGCCGCCTGTGACTATCGGCCATGAAAAAAGCCAGGAAAGTACAGCGCAAACAATTTCTCGATTTTCTTTCGCCCGCTTCCCCCCGCAGCAAAACCTCATCCACACGCAAGCCCAAGACCGCTACTCGTGCAGCCAGCGCATCCTTATCCGAAGTCACGATCACTGCCGGATTCCATCACGTCCCCGCCACCACCCATTCGCTGCAGTATCGCCTCTGCCTGCCCAAGCCCGCTCCTTCAGGGCTGCCCTTGATCGTGATGCTCCACGGCTGCCAACAGAACGCTGCCGACTTTGCACAAGGAACCAGGATGAATGCGCACGCAGCAAAGCACGGCTTTGCCGTCCTGTATCCGGAGCAATCCCTGCGCGCCCATCCTCACCGGTGCTGGCGATGGTACGCACAGGACGCCCAGAAGGGCGAAGGTGACGTCGCAGCGGTGGCCTCCCTGATCTTTGAGATCCTGAAAACACATCCCATCGACCCGCAACGCGTCTACGTCTGCGGAATCTCGGCCGGTGCGGCGATGGCACATCTCCTGGCATTGACGCATCCCGAACTCATCGCCGCTGTCGCGCTGCATGCCGCGCCGGTTTCCGGTGTCTGCAGCAATGCCGCCGGGGCGTACTCGGTGATGCAGCACGGATCGCTGCGCGCTTCAGCCGCCGCCAAACGGGCGCTCACACGCTTTCCCCGAACCGGCGCATTACCTGCGATCCTCATCGGCGGGACGGACGACAAGATCGTGCGGCCCATCAATCAGCGCCAGCTGGTGGAACAATTTCTTTTACTCAATCACACGCAGAGCTTGACCGAGCAGCCTCCCCGGGAAACGCCCTACGGGCGCACCTCCAAAAAACACCCTCGGCGCAGGATAGTTGCAACCCGCGACTATCTTCGTGGACGCAAGCTCATCATCCGATCCGTGTTGATCGAGGGACTGGGGCACGCCTGGAGCGGAGGGGACACTACCCTCTCCTACAATGCAGCGGGGCCGGATGCCAGCCGGCTGGTTGTGGATTTTTTCGCCCGGCATCGCCTGGAAGCGGCAACGAAGTAAAAACACCTTGGTCACCCACGTTACCAATAAGCGAGGATCGCAAAGCAGATCAGCCCTGCGTCACAAACCGGCTGCACCTTGCTGATGGCTAGCGTCTCTCCGGTTCAGCAGCATGAATGAACACGTTGTAAGTATCGGCAGGACGCGTCCCCACGGCCAGGTCAAGCGCATGGCCAATCGCCCCGCGATGGTAAGTGCCGTGATTGATGAGGTGGAAGAGGATTTCCTCGCGACTGAGCCTTCCGCGTTTCCCATCCACGAACGTAAAGGAAATATTTTCCTTCAGGTGACCGTCAGTGAGGCTGCCGGCATAGGTCTGCAACCACTGGTTCGCTGCCATCAGCCTGGCATCCAGCTCCGCCAGTTCCGGCAGGTGCTCGGTATTGGTGGAATCATGCGGATCGGCCACCCCGCGCAATCGTGCCTGGAACAATTCCTCCACCCGGACCATGTGGTTCAACTGTTGCCGCGCGAAATCGAACGCGCGCTGTTGTTCCTCCTGGGTGAGTTCAGCGACCGCATCAAGAATGCGGCGGTCCGACCAGTGCTTGTATTTCAGGATGTTAGTCAAGTCCATTTGGCATCTCCTCCAAAGCCCTGAACGATACCTCAAACGACGGATACCCTGCTCAGCGCCCCCAATCCGGCCGTCCCTGCGCGGGACACCTACAAATAAATTTTGTAGCGCCCCCAAATATTCTTTGTTTCTCAACAGCAGCACCGCTCAGTACCATGGCAGCCATAAAAAGCCGCGACCGCACGCCCACGCACTGAGGCGCTCGCGAAGTCGCGGCAACACGTCGTTCCCATTAGCCCCTCTCTGCCGCGCCGCCCTGCCATGGTTGACCGACTACCAGACCGCCCCGCGCCCGCCGCCCCGGAAGCGCCCGCCTTCCCGGGCTCGCCTTACATCGCCACGCATGCCCCCGCACGCCGCGCGGCCTATGCCGCCATCGCCGTCCTGGCCGGCATCGGGGCCACCTTCGGCAATGGCATGGTCAACGTCAACATCGCCAGCCTGGCCGGCGGCCAGGGTCTCTACACCGCCGAAGCCAGCCTGCTGCCGGCGGTCTACGTCGGCTTCAACGCCTGCGCCAACCTGATCCTCGTCAAGGCGCGCGCGCAATTCGGCTTCCCCCAGGTCACCCTCACCCTGCTGGCCACCTACGCCCTGGCCGCCCTGCTGCACCTGTGCGTACCAGGGCTGGCCGCCGCCATCGTGGTGCGCGCCGCCTGCGGCCTGGCCGCCGCCGCCCTGACGACCACCACCATCTACCACCTGCTGCAGGTCTTCTCGCTCAAGGCCCGGCCGCTGGCCTTGGTGGTCGGCGTGAGCCTGCCGCAATTCGGGCCGCCGCTGGCGCGCCTGATGTCGCTGGATTTCCTTGCCGAGTCGCAATGGCAAGGACTGCTGCTGACCGAACTGTGCATCGCCCTGGTGTTGCTGGGTGCCATGACCCTGGTGCCGCTTCCGCCCAGCGAGCGCAGCCAGGCCTTCGAGGGCTTGGACCTGGTAACGATCTCGCTGCTGGTGCCAGCCGGGCTGCTGCTCTCCGCGGTACTCGGCCTGGGCCGCATCCTGTGGTGGACCGATACCCCCTGGCTGGGCCTGGCACTGGCCAGCGCACTGGTGCTGGCAGGCGCGGCCTGGATGATCGAGCGCCAACGCGCACGCCCGCTCTTGCAACTGCGCTGGATGCTCACGGGCGACATCGTACGCTTCGCCATGGTGGCCTTCCTGGTCCGCATCGCACTGGCCGAGCAGACCTATGGCGCCGTTGGCCTGCTCAGTGCCGGCGGCCTCAACAACGATCAACTGCATGGACTCTTCCTCGCCGTCACCGCCGCCATGTTCCTCGGCATCATCGTGGCCGCACTCACGCTCTCAGAACGCAACCTGCCCTGGCAAGTGGCGGTGGCAGCGCTCTGCATCGCCCTGGCCGCCTGGCTCGACAGCGGCAGCAACAGCCTGACCCGTCCGCCGCAACTCATGCTCAGCCAGTCGCTGGTGGCCTTCGGGACCACGCTCTTCGTCGGTCCCACGCTGGTGTTCGGATTTTTGCGGATGAGCGCGCGCGGCGGCGATCACCTGGTCAGTTTCATCGTCCTCTTCAGCGTCAGCCAGAACATCGGCGGGCTGGCCGGTTCCGCCCTGCTCGGCAGCGTCCAGACCATCATGGCCAAGGTCCATGCGCAGGTGATGTCCGAACGCCTGCTGGCTTCCGATCCGCAGACCGCCGCACGGCTGGCGCAAGGCAGCAGCGCACTGATGCAATCGCTCATGACCGAAGCCAACACGCTGGCCTACAACGATGTCTTTCGCCTGGTGGCGCTGGCCGCCCTGGCCGTGGCCGCCTACCTGGCTTGTGAAACCTGGAGCCGTCGGCGTGCAGCACGCCAGCGGCTGGAGTACGCTGCATGAACACCCCCCTCCCCGCGAATTCTTCCTCCGTCCCCGCAGGCCTGCCGCCCAAGGTGTCGCGCCTGCGCGTGGTGCTGGCCCTGGTGGTGCTGGCCGCTGCCGTCCTGCTGATCCTGCACGGCTGGCATCTGCCGCCCTTCGACGGTCCGCTCCAGCACACCGACAACGCCTACGTGCGCGGCCGCACCGCCGTGATCGCGCCCCAGGTCAGCGGCTATGTGGTGGAGGTCGCCGTCAAGGATTACCAGCAGGTGCAGCGCGGCCAGGTGCTGGTGCGCATCGACAGCCGCATCTATGCCGCACGGGTGGAACAGGCCAAGGCCGCCGTGGCCGCGCAGATCGCCCAGCTGGAAAACGCCACCCAGGCAAAACGTGCCCGCGCGGCTGCCATCACCGCGCAGGACGCCGCCCTGGCCAACGCGCAGGCGCAATTGCAGCGCGCCCGTATGGACCTGGCGCGGGTCGATGAGCTGGTCTCCGATGGTTCGGTGGCCCTGCGTGAACGCGACCAGAACCTGGCCGCCCATGCCCAGGCCGAGGCCCAGGTGCGCCAGTCCAGTGCCGCCCTGGACATGGCCCGCCAAGACCTGCGTACCGTCGAGGTCGGACGCGATGCGCTCGTGGCCAATGTGGAGGCGGCGCATGCGCAACTGCGGCTGGCGCAGATCGACCTGGACAACACCGTGATCCGCGCTGCCGAGGATGGACAGCTCAGCGAAGTCGGCGTGCGCCTGGGCCAGTACGTCACCAACGGCACACAGCTGCTGCAACTGGTGCCGGCCGAACGCTGGGTGGTGGCGCACTTCAAGGAAGCCCAGACCGCCGCGATACGCCCGGGGCAATATGCCGAAGTGCGCATCGATGCGCTGCGGGGTCAGCGCCTGTCCGGTCGCGTGCAGCTGCTGGCGCCCGCAGCAGGCTCGGAATTCGCGGCCATCAAACCCGATACCACCACCGGCAACTTCGTCAAGATTCCCCAGCGCATCGGCGTGAAAATCGTCTTCGATGACGCGGCCTCGGCCGCCCTGCTGCGCCCCGGCATGTCGGTCGAAGCCACGGTCGATCCCGGCCGCATGGCGGAGCAGAAGCGATGAACACCCCTGCCCGCTCCGCGCAAATCATTTCGCTGGTGACGCTGGCCGTCGTGCTGGCGGCTTGTGCCGGCCCGCGTCCCGGGCAGCCGGAACAGGCGGCCGTGACGCTGCCGGCACAATGGCGCGAGCCGCTGGCCACCGCCCAGGGCATCAGTCTCTCGCGCTGGTGGGAAGCCTTCGGGGATCCGGTCCTGAACCAGCTGGTGGAGCAGGTCCTGGCCGGCAACAGCGATCTCGCCATGGCCGCTGCACGCGTGCAGCAGGCGCGTGCTTCCAGCCGCCTGGCTACGGCACAGCGCATGCCTTCGTTGTCGGCCTCGGGCATGGGCGCGCATCAGGGCGATGTCGATGCCTTCGGACGTGCACGCGTCCAGGATGCGTGGCAAGCCGAACTGTCGCTGTCCTACGAACTGGACCTCTTCGGCCGCCTGGTCGACCTGGATGCCGCCGCCCGCGCCTCCCTGCTGGCCACCGATGCTGCACGCAGCACCTTGCGGCTGGCGCTCATCGCCACCACCACCAGCACCTACATCGGCTTGCGCGCACAGCAGGCCCGCCTGGAAGTCCTGGACCAGACCCTGGAGATGCGCGCCCAGTCCCTGCAACTGGCACGGCGACGCGCCCAGCAGGGCTACGCCAGCCGGCTCGAGGTGGAGCAGTCGCAGTCCGAATATGCGGCCACCGAGCAGCTCATCGCCTCCACCCGCATGAGCATCAGCCGCAATGAACATGCCCTGGCCCTGCTGGCCGGCCAGCCCGCACTGCTAGTGGCACCCGGTGCCGGCCTGCAGGCGCTGGCGCTGCCTGCGTTCCGGCCCGATCAACCGGCCGCCTTGCTGCGCCAGCGGCCAGACATCTTCGAGGCCGAACAGCAACTGGTCGCCGCCGACCGCACGCTGGACGCCGACCGCGCAGCGCTGATGCCTTCGCTGCGCATCGGCCTCAGCGGCGGCGTGGTGGGCTCCAACCTGCTGCCGGACCCGCTGTCGATCTTCTCCGCCGGTGGCAGCATCCTGGCGCCGCTGCTGGATGGCGGGCGCCTGCGCGCACAAGCCGACGCCACCGCCGCACGCCGCGATGAAGCCGCGTATGCCTACCAGAAAGCCGTGCTCGGGGCCTGGCGCGACGTGGAGGATGCACTGGCCGCCGCCCGCGGCGCCCAGGCCCAGCAACAGGCCGTGCAGGAACAGGAAGTGGCCCTGCGCGAAGCCCTGGCCATGAGCCGCAAACGCTACCGCGCCGGTTACTCGCCCTATCTGGAACAGCTCGATGCGCAGCGTGGCTTGCTCTCGGCCCAGTTGCTGGAAGTGCAGGCCCGCGCCGATCGCCTCAGCGCCATGGTCAGCCTGGCACAGGCCCTGGGCGGCGGCTGGGAAGCAGAACGCGGCCAGGACCTGCCGCCGCAGGCCAGCAGCAGCCTGGCCCGTCCATGAGCGAGCATTAAACGCAGCTTAATGATCCCTCCGAACACCATTAAACGATCCAGGAGCCCCCGGTGACCCTCGCCCCAACTTCCCGCCAGCGCATCGCCATCGCGATCCAGGCCCTGGCCGTGGCCGCGCTGGCCATGCTGTTCCTGTGGCCGCCCTTGGCCCAGGCGCAGGACAAGCGCGATGCCGCCACGCCCTATTTCCGCAAGCTCGATTCCATGGAGGCGCGCATGCAGGCCTGCGTGACCTGCCATGGCCAGCAGGGCCAGGGCACCTCCGATGAATACTTCCCGCGCATTGCCGGCAAGCCGGCCGCCTATCTCTACAACCAGCTGCTGGCCTTCCGCGAGGGCCGGCGGGTCTATCCGCCGATGAACTACCTGGTGAGCTACCTGCCCGATGCCTACCTCAAGGAGATCGCGGACTACTTCGCCGCCCAGCGGCCGGCCTTCGAAACCACAGCCGCGCGGCCGCTCAGTGCGCCCATGGCCGAACGCGGCCGCACACTGGTGCAGCAGGGGGATGCGGCCCACGGCATCCCGGCCTGCGTGGCCTGCCATGGCAAGCAGCTCACCGGCATGCTGCCCGGCATTCCCGGGCTGGCTGGCCTCAAGCCCGCCTACATCGCCGGCCAGCTCACGCGCTGGCGGGTGGGCGAGCGCGTGGCGGCCGAGCCGGACTGCATGAAACGTATCGCCACGCGGCTCACCGACAGCGACATCAGCGCGGTGGCCGGCTGGCTGGCCCAACAACCCGCGCCTGACAACGCGGCACCCGAAGCATCCAACCTGATCCGCATGCCGCTGGCCTGCGGCAGCCAAGGCTGACTCCCATGCGCGCGAAGCTGAAAAACCTTGTTCCCCTGGCCGCCCTGGCGATCCTCGCCGCCAGCACCAGCTGGCTCTACCTGGGCCGCGAGCCGGCCGCCTCGGCCGCACCAGTGCAGCGCACGGCCGGCAATGACATCATCAGCCGCGGCCAATACCTGGCCCGGGTGGGCGATTGCGTGGCCTGCCACACGGCCGCCAACGGCCAGCTGTTTGCCGGTGGCCGTCCCATGCCCACGCCCTTCGGCAATCTCTACGTCCCCAACATCACCCCCGACGATGAGACCGGCATCGGCCGCTGGAGCGCCGACGACTTCCATCGCATGATGCATCACGGCATCTCGCCCGATGGCAGCCTGCTCTATCCGGCCATGCCTTATGCCTCCTACACCCAGGTTACGCGCGAGGACAACGACGCCATCTATGCCTACCTGATGTCGGTGCCGCCGGTGAAGAAGAAAAACCGCGAGCATGAATTGCGCTTCCCCTTCAACCAGCGCGAACTGCTGCTGGGCTGGCGGTCCCTGTATTTCAAACCCGGTGAGTTCCAGTCCGATCCGGGGCAAACGGTGGAGTGGAACCGGGGGGCCTATCTGGTCAAGGGACTGGGCCACTGCACCATGTGCCACACCGCCATCAATGCGCTGGGCGGATCGAGCAATGCCAAGGCCTTCGAAGGCGGCATGATCCCCAACCAGAACTGGTACGCCCCCTCGCTGACCTCCAACATGGAAGCCGGGCTGGGCAACTGGGAGATCGGCGAGATCGCCGACCTGCTGCGCAAGGGTGCTTCCCATCGCGGCACCGTCTACGGCCCCATGGCCGAAGTGGTCTACAACAGCCTGCAATACCTCACCGATGAAGATGTGCGCGCCATGGCCGTCTACCTGAAGTCGCTGCCGCAGAAGCAGGAATCGCCGCCGCCCGCGCCCAAGGACCGCCTGGTGGCGCCTGAGAAGATGGAACTCGGCCGCACGCTCTACAGCGCCCAGTGCGCCGTCTGCCATGGCGCCAACGGCCGGGGCATGCCGCCCGCCTATCCGCCGCTGGCGGGCAATCCCTCCATCACCATGGCTTCGCCCGTGAACCCGATCCGCATGGTGCTCAATGGCGGCTTCCCGCCGGGCACCATCGACAATCCGCGTCCGCATGGCATGCCGCCGTTCTCCCACATCCTGAAGGATGACGAGATCGCCGCCGTGGTGACCTATATCCGCGTGGCCTGGGGCAATAGTGGTACGCCTGTGGCCGGCCAGGCGGTCAACGACCTGCGCAAGCTGTTACCGGAGTAAGCCATGCACGCACCCGACCCCATCCCTTCTGCTTCTGCAGGGCACAGCCGTGGCGAGCACCACGACGATGCGCACAGCACCGACATCGACGCCATCGTCCAGCGTGGTCCTGGCGGTGCCTTTGCGGTGGCCGGCCTGGCATCGGCCATCGTGATCGCGCTGTTCTTCCTGTTCTACTTCTTCGTCTACCTGCCGCGAGGCATCGTCCAATGAATCCACTCAATCCTCCACCGGCAACGTCCTCCGGCCTTCAGCGTTCGGCGCTGGTGGCCAGCCTGGCCGAGCGGCGCTGGCTGATCTTCGTGCTGCTGGTGATCCTCGCGCTGCTGTCGCTGATGGTCTTTACGGCCCTGCACTGGGCTGCCATGCCGCCTTCGCGGGTGGAGAAGATCGACGTGAAGAGCGTCCACCTGCGCGGCGAATTCATCGAGAGCAATCTCGGCACCGCCCAGGAAGCCGGCGGGCGCGTGGTGGTGCGGCTGGTGGCGCAGCAATATTCATTTGTGCCGCAATGCCTGGTGGTACCGGAAAAAACCCCGGTCACCTTCCGCGGCACCAGCACCGATGCCATCCACGGCTTCCTCATCGGCAAGACCAACGCCAACACCATGCTCATCCCCGGCTTCATCTCCACCTTCACCACCCGCTTCGAGCAACAGGGCGAGCAGCTCATGCCCTGCCACGAATATTGCGGCGTGGGCCATGAAGCCATGTGGGCCAAGGTCCAGGTCATCTCGCGCGAAGAATTCCAGTCGCGCATGCAACACGAAGAGAGGTTGAACTGTGTATCACGTTAAGCGCCTGGTCCTGGCCCATCTCTGGATCGCCTTCATCGCCTTCTTCCTCGCCATCCTGCTGGGCGAGTGGCAAATGTACATCCGCAGTCCGCTGCACAGCTGGATCAGCAATCCCGAGCATTACTATCGTTCGGTGACCCTGCACGGCACGGTGATGGCCTATGTGCTGCCCACGCTGGTGGCGATGGGCATCGGCTACGCCATCACCGAGATCGCGCTGCGGCAGCCCCTGCTCGGCCTGCGCTGGGCCTGGCTGGGATTCTGGCTGGTCATCGGCGGCACGGTGATGGCCGGGGCCACCACGGCGGCAGGCAAGTCCTCGGTGCTCTACACCTTCTATCCGCCCATGATCGGCAGCCCCTTCTACTACCTCGGCGTCGTGCTGGTGGTGGTGGGATCCTGGATCTGGGTGGCGCTGATGGTCATCAACCTGCTGGCCTGGAAGCGTGCGCATCCGGGCCAGGTGGTGCCGCTGGCGATGTATGGCAATGTCGCCGGTGCCTGCCTGTGGGCCTGGACCTCGATGGGCGCCAGCAGCGAGATCCTGCTGCAGATCCTGCCGGCTTCGCTGGGCTGGACCGACACCATCAATGCCGGCCTGGCACGCGTGCTGTTCTCCTGGACCCTGCATGCCATCGTGTATTTCTGGCTGGTGCCGGCCTACCTGGTGTTCTACACCATCTTCCCGCGCGCCATCGGCGGCCGGCTCTACAGCGACACCATGGCCCGCGTGTCCTTCGCACTGTTCCTGGTGTTCTCCATGCCCATCGGCATCCACCACCTCTTCGCCGATCCGCAGGTCGGTGCCGGCTTCAAGTTCGTGCATGCGGCGATGACCGCGATGGTGTCGATCCCGACCTTCCTGACCGTCTTCACCATCGTCGCCTCGGCCGAGATCGTCGGGCGCCTGCGCGGCGGCAAGGGGCCCTTCGGCTGGGTCAAGGCACTGCCGTGGGACCAGCCGATGATGCTGGCCGTCACCTATGCCTTCATCATGCTGGGATTCGGCGGGGCCGGCGGCCTCATCAACATGAACTACCAGGTCAACGAGACGGTGCACAATACGCAATGGGTCACCGGCCATTTCCACCTGATCTTTGCCGGTGCCATCGTGATCATGTATTTCATTGCGGCCTATGAGCTGTGGCCGCAGTTGCGTCACAATGCCACGCCCTCGCCCCGGCTCATCAAACTGCAGATCGCCCTCTGGTTCGCGGGCATGATGATCCTGACCATGCCCTGGCATCTCGTGGGCCTCTTGGGTGCGCCTCGCCGCATGGCCTATTACGACTACACCCATCCGGCCCTGCATCCACATGGCCTGCTGGTGCTGATCTCGGTCGTGGGCGGCATGGTGCTGGTGGTGTCGGCCGGGCTGTTCCTCTACATCCTTGCCTCGGCCCGCACGCAGAACGGTCCGGTGCGCCCCTTCAGCTTCGCCGTCGCGGTGCATCCGGAGCTGCGCCCGCCCGCGCCCCTGAACAGCCTGCGCCTGTGGGTCGGCATGATGATCGCGCTGACCCTGGTCAACTACGCCTATCCCATCGCCCAGCTGGCTTCACTGCCCGAGGCCTGGGTGCCGGTCATTCCGATTGGAGGACAGTGATGCCCCTCGCAAGCAAGCGCCCACCGATGAGCCCCGCCACGCGCTGGAGCGTACTGGCCCTGCTGTGCGTGGTCCTGGCCTGCCTGGCGGTGGGCTTCCTCTGGCTGCCGTCGGTGCAGGCCGACTTCCGTGCCGCCAGCCTGTGGGACAGCATCTGCCGCGCCGCCGGCGTGCCCGGCCAGTGGAGCGCGCCGTCGGCCAAGGCACCAGCGCCGGTGGTGGCCAGCAATGTGGTGCTGCTGCCGGCGATGAGCCGTCCGGCGTCGCCCCAGGCCGTGGGACGCGGGGCCACCCTGGCCCTGGCCTGCACCATGTGCCACGGGGTCCAGGGCCACAGCCGTTCGGACGCGCCCGGCCTGGCCGGACAATTCCCCGAGGTGATCATCAAGCAGCTGGCCGATTACCGCAGCGGCAAGCGTAACAGCGCCGTCATGGGCGCACTGGCCCGGACCCTGTCCGACCGCGACGCCGCCGACCTGGCCGCCTACTTCGCCAGCCTGCCCCGCCCGGCACAGGCAGGCGGCCTGGCCGACAGCGCCGTTCCCCGGCTGGTGCAGGTGGGCGATCCCCTGCGCAATATCGCGCCCTGCATTTCCTGCCACGGCGGCGCCGACCGCAAGATCGGGGCGCCCTGGCTCGATGGCCTGCCGCGCCACTATCTGGCCGAGCAGCTGGCCCTCTTCAAACGCGGCGAGCGGGCCAACGACGCCATGCTCCAGATGCGCAATGTGGCCCACGCCATGCGCGAGGACGAGATCAGCGCTATCGCCGACTATTACGCGCGCGCGGCACTGCAGCCATTCTGAGCTTGCGCTGCCGAAGGGCATGGACCACGGCCGCATTTGCGTGAAGGGAATGCGGCCGTATTTCCTGAGCAGGGGCCTGTTCACACTTCACACTTAATCTGCGAGTGCGAGAGGTCGCCAAGCGCACTCTGGCCGGGGCCAGCGGGCGGCATTGGGTGCGGCCAAACTGGTCATGTGGCGCTTGACCGATGGGTGGTAGCGATGACGGTTGGCTCGGTTGCGCCAGCCTGGTGCCACTGGTACGGACCTGGCCTGATCAAAAGCTCCCGCTGGCTCTATGGCCGACGGCCCAGGCTCCTTTAGGCTGTGTGTCATCGGCCTGCATCAGGCCATTCCATGGAGTCCGCATGTCCTCGTCCGTCCAGTTGCCTTCCTCTTCCAGCGCCGATGCACCGGTGACGGTAGAAACCCTGCAAGCCTTTTCCGATGCGTGGAACCGTCACGACATCGATGCGTTGATGCGCTTCATGCACCCCGAGTGCGAATTCCTTGCTGCTGCCGGCCACGACGCCCACGGCACCCGCCACACCGGTACGGAAGCGGTAGCGCGGGCCTTCGCCTCGGCCTGGATCAGCGTGCCCGATGCACAGTGGCGCAATGGCCGGCACTGGGTCGCCGGCGAGCGCGGTGTGTCCGAATGGACCTTCACCGGCACTGCCGTAGACGGCACGCCCATCGAGGCTGATGGCGTGGACCTGTTCGTCTTCCGCGACGGCAAGATCCTGCAGAAAAACGTGTTCCGCAAGAATCGCACCCCCAAGCCGGCCTGAGCGCCATTGCAGCATCATCTACCTGAACCGCCAACAGGGCCACCGCCATGAACAGCTTGTCCCGCGCCGAACTGGGTGCCGCCGCCTACGATCCCGCCTTCGATCCCCTGGTGTCGCATTCGCCAGGCCACAACATGCAATATGCCCCGACCTACTGGGTCGCCAGCGCTGGCGAGCCGCCCATGGACGATGGCCCTGTCGATGGCGATATCGACGCCGATGTGGTCGTTATCGGTTCCGGTTTCACCGGCCTGGCCACCGCCTTGTTCCTGGCGCGCGAACATGGCATTCGCGCTACCGTGCTCGAAGCCAATCAGGTGGCCTGGGGCTGCACCAGCCGCAATGGCGGGCAAGGGCAGAACGCCAGCGGCCGCCTGTATCGCTCGCAATGGATAGAACGCTGGGGCTTGCCGACCGCCTTGCGACTGGATGAAGAAATCCGTAACGGTTTCGAGACCTTCCGCCAGCTCACCGAGGAGATCGATTGCGACGCGCAACCGGGTGGCCACCTCTACATCGCCCATCGTCCCAAGAAGATGGCCTTCTTGCGCCACGAAGCCGAGGTCATGCGCAGCCGTTTCGGCTACGACACCCGCATCCTCACGGGCGAAGAAGTCCGCCGCGACTGGTGCGGCGACCAAGAGGCCGCCGGTGCCATGCATGAGCCCACGGGGATCTGCGTCCATCCCCTCAAACTGGCTTTCGGCTACATGAAGATGGCCCGCGCCCTGGGCGCGCGCGTACATCCCTCCAGCCCGGTCACGGCGTGGGAGACCCGCCAGGGTGTCCACTACCTGCGTACCCCCGGCGGCACCGTGCGCGCCCGTGCCGTGGCGGTGGCCACCGGTGCGTACGGCTTGCCGGGCTTGACGCCGCTATTGAAGAACCGGGTCTTTCCCGTGCTCTCCAACTCCATCGTCACGCGCCCGCTCACCGACGAAGAATTGCAGGCGACCAATTTCCTGACGCACCAGGCCATCACCGATACGCGCACGCTGCGCTTCTATTACCGCCTGCTACCTGATCGCCGGGTGCAGATCGGCAGCCGCAGTGCGATCACGGGCGCCGATGCCCACCGCGACAGCCACTATCGCCTGCTGGTCGATGGCCTGGCGCGCAAGTTTCCCGCCTTGAAGGGTATCCGCATCGACCACTCCTGGTGGGGCTGGGTCGACGTCAGTCACGACATGATGCCGCGCGTAGTGCAGCCCGATCCGCTGCAAAGCGTGTATTACGCCCTCGGCTACGGGGGCAACGGCGTCTCCTTCTCGGCCCACGCCGGGCGCCGCATGGCGCAACGCGTGGCCGGGTTGCGCGGGCCCGAGGTCGATCTGCCCATCTATGACAGCGCCCTGCCCTTTCCGCGCCAGGGAGAATGGGCTGCGCCGTTTCGCCGCCTCGGACAGGCAATGCTGTATCACTGGTACTGGCTGCGCGACGAGATTCTCTGAGGCGCGGGTGTTGCCCGCGCAGGACTGCCTCAGCGCCTGCGGCAACGTGGCAGCAAGGCAGCCAGCGCGGCAATGCCAGGCTCGATGCGCTCGGCCTGGATTGACGAGAACCCCAGGCGCAGGCAGTTGAAATGGGCCGGGTCCTGCAGACTGAAGGCCTCACCGGATTCGATCAAGATGCCCTGCCCGAAGGCCGCTTGCTGCAGCAGACGGGTGTCGATCTCCGGTGCAAACCGGCCCCACAAGGCCGAGCCACCATCGGGCGCCGTGAAGTCCATCATCGGCAGATGCGTGCGCACGGCGGCGATGAGCAGGGCTGCGCGCCGTGCCAGTTCTTCGCGCATCTGGTGCAGGAAGCGGTCATAGTGGCCATGCGAGATGAACAGCGCCGCTGCCAGCTGGTTGTTGGTGGCCGGGTGGCGGATCATCAGCCGCCGCAACACCCGCAGGCGTACCACCACTTCGGCCGGCGCCACGATGTAACCGATGCGCAGTCCCGGCGAAAGCGTCTTTGACAGGCTGCCGATGTAAATCACCCGCCGGTCATGGTCGATGGCTTTAAGGGCCGGAGAGGGCTTGCCGGCGTATTGCATCTCGGCGTCGTAGTCATCCTCGATGATCACGCCATCATGATGCCTGGCCCATTCCAGCAAAGCCAGACGGCGCTCGGTGGACAGGGTGATGCCGGTCGGACATTGATGGCTGGGCGTGCAATAGAGGGTTCGCGCCTGCGCCAGCACGGCAGCATCGGGCAGCACGCCATCCCGGTCCACCTCCAGTGCGACCAGTTGCGCCCCACGGCACAGAAAGATGTTGCGCGCATCCATGTAGCCCGGGTCTTCCACGGCCACGGTAGAACCCGGCGGCACCAGCAGTTCGCTCACCAGATACAGCGCCTGCTGGGCGCCCACCGTCAGCAGTACTTCGTCACGGCGCGCGGCGATTCCGCGCCGGGGCAGCACCCGCTTGATCAACTGCTCCACCAGCGAGGCGTTGTCGTGGTCGATGGCATCCGGTGCCCAGCCGCGAATCGAGCTGACGTCCAGTGCCTGTCGGCTGCATTCGCGCCAATCGGCAATGGGAAACAGGCTGGGATCGAACTGGCCATAAAGAAAGGGGTAGCGATGGCGCTGCCAGTCTTCCGGCTTGTCCAGCCATCTGATGCCGGGTGGTTCGCTCTGCATCCTGGCCTGCCAATTCACCGCATGCGGTACCACGTCCGGCGCCAGTGGTGTGGCGGCCGGCGTCGGCGGCTGCTGGTGCAGGTAGCGTTCGCTGACGTAGTAGCCATTGCGCGGTCGGTTTTCCAGGTAGCCGTCCTCGGCCAGTTTTTCATAGACCAGTACGACGGTATTGCGCGAGATGGCCAGCATGCCGGCCAGCTCGCGGCTGGAAGGCAGGCGAATGCCCGCCGGCAGGCGGCCGTCCAGTACCGCATCGACCAGCCGCACCCGCAGTTGGCTTTGCAGGGTGGCGCCCTGACGCTGCGGTTCGGGGAAGATCTGATGCCACATTACCTGGTGGGCTTGGTGGTCACGCACTGCTTTGCTCCGCAATCCCAAAGCCTGCACTGTCGCAGGATTCGTGCCAGAGGCTGTATCCGGCTCACATCTTGCCCTTCCAGGGGATCAGCTTGCGCTCCATATTGCGCATGAGCAGGTCGATCAGGTAGGCCAGCACGCCGATGACGATGATGCCCATGATGACCACATCAGTGCGCAGGAAGTTGGAAGCATTGAGCACCATTTGCCCGATCCCGGCCGTTGCCGCCACCATCTCGGCGGCCACCAGGGTGGTCCAGCCGAAGCCGACCGCGATGCGCATGCCGGTGAGAATCTCCGGCAAGGCTGCCGGAAACACCACCATGCGGATCACCTGCCAGTTGCTCGCGCCCAGCGACCGTGCGGCATTGATCTGTTCGATGGCCACCGAACGCACACCGGCCTTGGATGCCATGGCCAGCGGGGCGAAGCAGGCCAGATAGATCAGCGTGACTTTGGCACTTTCATCGATACCCAGCCAGATCACGATCAGAGGCAGATAGGCCAGTGGCGGTAGCGGACGATAAAACTCGATGATGGGATCGGCAATGCCGCGCACCAGGCGCGAGGTTCCCATGGCCAGGCCAACCGGTACTGCCGTGAGCACCGCCAGCAGGAAGGCCACCATCACCCGGGTGATGCTGATGAGCACGTGCTGGGCCAGTGGCGTATCGCCCTGGGTCTGGCCGCGCAAGGCCTCCGCCAGGGCCGTCAGCGTGGCTTGCGGGGTGGGCAGGAACAGCGGCTTGATCCAGTGCAGTGTGGTCGCGAGCCACCACAGGAGCAGCAGGACCACGATGGTCAGGCTGCTGATGAGCCAGGTACTGCCCTGACCGGGTGCGCCATAGTTGCGCGGACGGCGGCGCTTGCGTGGCTTGGCCTGGCCGGTGGCAGACGGGATCGGGCTGGCTGGCATGGCAGTCTCCGTTGTCTCGGCAGTGAGGGTAGGGGCGGTAGTGTTCATCAGTGCATTCCGCTGGAAGAGGTTTGGTGCACCAGCGCCAGCACGTGTTCGCGTGCGGCGATGAATTCAGGATCGGCCTTGGTGCGGCGCGCATCGCGCGTGGCCAGGTAGCGCTTGGCGAAGGGCATGGGCAGGTCATGTACCACCCGGCCTGGAGCCGGCGCCATGATAAGCAGCCGGGTCGCCAGGAACAGGGCTTCTTCGACATCGTGGGTGATGAAGAAGAACACGCCCTGCGATTCATTCCACAGGTTCAGCAACAGTTCCTGGATGGCTTCACGGGTGAACGCATCCAGCGCCCCCAGCGGTTCGTCCAACAGCATGACCGCAGGCGAGGAAGCGATGGCGCGCGCCACACCCACGCGCTGCTGCATGCCGCCGGAAAGTTCGTAGACCTGCTTGTAGGCCGAGGACAGCAGGCCGACTTTGTTGAGACATTCCAGGGCGATGCGGCGCCGTTCATGCAGTGGCATCTTGCGCAGCTTGAGGCCGAACTCGACGTTTTCCACCACGTTCATCCATGGCATGAGGGCGTGTTTCTGGAACACCACGCCGCGATCCGAACCCGGGCCTTCGATCGTCTCGCCACCCAGCCGGATCTCGCCACGGGTCGGCGCGATGAAGCCGGCGATGGTATTGAGCAAGGTGGTCTTGCCGCACCCCGACGCTCCCAGGGCCACCACGAATTCGCCAGCCGCAATGGCCAGTGAGACCTGATCCAGCGCCAGGCTGGGTGGCCCCTTGCGGGCCGGGTATTCGATTGAGATCTGGTCGATTTCCAGCATGGTTGCTCTCCAGGGTGAAGGGGTGGAACGGCTGCCGCCGGGCTTACTTGCCAGCCGCAATGGCCTTGACGTACTGGTCGGTCACGCCCACCGAGTAATCCGGCAGGACGGCTTGCAGCGTCTTCTGCTCCTTCAGGAACTCGGCAGTGGCTTGCAGTGACTTGACCGCACCGGCCTCCTTGCCGCCCGAGAGCCAGCGGGTGGATGCCTGTTCGGCCGGCGTCGGGAACTGGTAGAGCTTGAGGGCGGCGGCCACTTCACCCGGTTCGCCGCCGGAGATGGCGGCTACCGCCTTGCCCTGCGGGGTATCGCCGGTCCACTGCGCCGGGTTGGCACGATAAAGGGCGTCGTACTTGGCCAGAATGCGGGTGAAACTGAGCATGAATTTTTCGTTTTCCTTGGCCCATTCGCGGTTGACCACGAAGCCATCGAAGGTGGCGATACCGGTCTGGGCGGCGATCTTGCCCGAGCTGGTCACCACCGAACCGCTGGCACCGATCTTGGCCAGCACCGGGTTCCAGACGTAAGCCGCATCGATGTCGCCACGCTCCCAGGCGGCGGCGATTTCAGGCGGACGCATGTTGAGTACCTTCACGTCCGAGGCAGACAGGCCGGCCTGCTTGATGGCCATCAATGCATGGAAGTGGCTGGTGGAAACGAAGGGCACACCCAAGCGCTTGCCCTTCAACTGCGCCACCGAACTGACCCCGGAGCCGTTGCGAACCACCAGTGCCTCGGCGTCATTGATGTTGTCCAGGATCCAGAACAACTGGATCGGCAGACCCTGTGACAGTCCGGCCGCCACCGGACTGGACCCGGCTTCTCCTATCTGCACGTTGCCCGAGGCCATGGCGCGGATCACGTCGCCGCCTCCGCCGAACTTGCGGTAGCCGACCTTGTAGCCGGTTTCCTTGGCCGCTTCGTCCAGCTGCTGGGCGTAGCGCCACGGCACCATCATGTCCTGGTAGGCGATGGTGACCTCCTTGTCGGCGGCGCTGGCCAGGGTGGCGGAAAACAGGCAGACGGAAGCCAGCAGGGTGGACAGCGTACGGCGCAATGCGAATGCTTTCATGTGGAACCCCTCGTTGTCGTGATATTCGTGATATTCGTGATGCAGGAATGGGAGCAGGCAAGGCGGCCTGCGGCTGCTTTGCCTGGTACGGTGTTGGCAGCGCGTCTACTGTGACGCAGAAACCGCGCCATCCGATGGAGCCACGGCAGGCTTTCGATTGGACCAGCAGGCTTGAAGTCGGTCTGCCTCGCATCCTTGTTGAAAGACAAGGGCAGCAGCTTGCCGCACCCGGGTGCCTGCCGTGCAGGCGCAGCGGGCGCCGAGTGCGGCGATGGTGCAGCACTCAGGCAGCTGGCACCGTTTTCGTGCGTGCTGCCGGCCGCACGCACCCGGGCTGCTGGCTCCATGAAAAGCTCCCTCCTGGTCTTATGTGCCTGCCCTGGTCAATGCAATGATTGCGCCATGGATGAACGATCCCTTTTCCTTGCTGCCGAGGTGGCCACATGAGTCCCTCCTTACCGCTGCTGTCGGGCCTGATGGCGGTCAGCCTGCTGGCCGGGCTGACCAAGGGCGTGACCGGTTTCGGCGGGGCGCTGGTCATGGCGCCGCTGTTCGGGCTGGTCTTGCCGTCTTCGCAGGCCGCCGCCCTGATCGTGCTGGTCAATTGCGCTGCTTCGCTGCAGGGCTGGCGCGGCTGGATACGGTGCGCACACTGGCCCACGGTCTTGCCGCTGGCCGCCATTGCCCTGGCCTGTACAGCCGTGGGCGTGCAACTCATTGCCAGCGGACGCCTGCCGGATCTGCATCGGCTCATCGGACTGTCCGTGCTGGCGGTGACTGCACTGCACGTGCTGGGCTGGCGCTGGCGTCACAGCGGGGGCGCCAGCGCCACGCTGGCCGCAGGTGCGATCTCGGGGATGATGACCGCCTTGTGCGGGATTGGCGGGGTGGCTGCCGTGTATTACTTCGACGGAATCCGGCGCGCAGCCGCGTCGTCGGCCGAGCCAGAGCAGACAGCTTTCCTGCGGGCCAATCTGCTGGCGTATTTCATGGTGCTGTTCTTTGGCGCTGCCCTGATCCTGGCATGGGATGGCCAGGTCGGCTGGTCGCAACTGTCGATGAGCGCCTGGCTGGTGCCGGCTTTTGCTGGCGGGGTGCTGATGGGCGAACGTATCTACGGATGGCTGTCGCCGCTATGGTTCCAGCGTATCGTAGCGGGCTTGCTGTTCTGTGCAGGAATGGTGGCCCTGGCAGGTTGACGCGAACATACATGGCGCCAGGCGGGCAGGCAATGCGCGATACGCTGATATCGGGCTTCGTTGCCTTCCATCACCAACGCTTGCGGTCAAACAAAAATCGCGTGAACAGACCCTAGATGCCCGCCGGCCGGTTGAGCACCTTGCGCAGCACGGTGGCGAAGGACCGGATCAGTGCATCATTCCTGAGCGGGTTGTAGCGCATGAAGAATTCAACGTGACCGGGAAAGGGCAGCAGCGTCGTCTCCATCGCATGCGGCAGGGTGAAATCGCCCAGCACGGTCTCTTCGTTGAACAGGGAAATTCCCCATCCCGAACGGATCGCCGTGCGCAGCGAGGCGGGATCATCGCTTTCAAAATGCACGGTCCACTTGTGACCGGCCGAGCTGAGCGTGTCGAAGATATGTTCACGGATGAAGGTCGGCGCAGGCAGCACCACCAGCGGGATGGTCATCCCCGGCCGCACCAGGTGATGCAGGTCGCCGACCCACACCAGCCGCTCGCGGCGCATCACTTCCCCCTGGGCATTGCCGTCGGCTTGCGCCCCCAGCACCACGTCCAGACCGCCGGCCTCCAGCTTGGCCAGCAGCTGGCTGGTGCGGCCGGTCTCGCAACGCACTTCCAGGCGCGGCTGGGCACGGCGCAGTTCGCTGAGCAGGGCAAACAGCGTGGGCAGGCTCAAGCCCTGCGTAAAGCCGAAGCGCACGAAACCATCCAGGGTCGTGTTGGAAAACTGGTAGCGGATACGATTGGCGATATCCACCATCTTGCGTGCTGCCAGCAGGATCACCTCGCCATCCGGGGTGAGTTCTATCCGCTGATTCTGCCGGCACACCAGTGGCCGGCCGACCATTTCCTCCAGCCGCTTGAGCTGGGCGCTCACAGCCTGTTGAGTAAGATGCAGGCACTTGGCTGCGCCACTGATACTGCCCTCCTCATGCAGATAGACCAGCATATGCATGAGTGCGGGATCGATGAACCTGTTATTCAATTTATTCTCACCATCCGGCGAACCAGTCCGCTCCGCTCCCCCGAGCAGATGCGCTCGTCAACGCCGCCTATGGCCGCGATGACGGTACTACCCAGGTCAACCCGAGGGACAACCTGTCTTCCAACCCATGCGTGCGGCGCCCTCAGGCGCGCCGGCTTGTGCCCAGCCTGTCAAAGATCATCACGTTTTCCTGGTTCGACGGCCGCTCGAAAATCTCCGGGTGCTTCAGCGTCGCCACGGCATCTTCATACCCGGCCTGCCAGTGTTCCTGCATGGTCAGCCGCGAGAATTCATAGTCCTTGGAATGGCTCTCATACTGCCGTGAGCGATAGATCAGGTGCACGATGTTGTAGGCCTTGTGATCGGCCACCTCCCGCAGCAACTCCAATCCTTCCATATCCTGCAACTGGCGCGGCAGTTTCTGCAGCAGGTTGGCCAGCGCGCCGCGCACCCGCTGCACGCGCTTGAAATGATCGGTGGCGCTGCGTGTGCGGCTGGAATACTGGATGTCCTTCTGGCGCGTGGTGACATCGACCAGGTTGCCGGGCAAGTTGCCCTCGGCGTTCCACAGGTCAACCTGGAAGGCGAGGGTATCCTGGCGCGTCGGACCATCGGCGACCCATTGCAGGGGGGTGTTCGAGATCAGGCCACCGTCCCAATAGAATTCGCCGTCGATCTCGGTGGCCGGGAAACCCGGTGGCAGCGAGCCGCTGGCCATGATGTGCTCCGGCCGGATCAGATGGGTTTCCGTATCGAAACAGGTGAAGTTGCCGGTCCGCACGTTGACCGCACCCACGCTCAGGCGGGTTTCCCGGCTGTTGATGCGGTCGAAATCGATGAAGCGTTCCAGCGTCCCCTTCAATGCGGAGGTGTCGTAGAAACTGGTCGCCCCGAGGCTGCCATTGGGATGAAAAAAGGGCGACGGCCGGCGCGGCTCAAAGAACCCCGCCGCCCCTTTGAACAGCGCCATGCCGGCGCTGATCTGGTTGAACAGACCGCGCGAAAAATCACCATGGGGCCCATGGACCTCGGAGAGCACGGCCATGTCCAGGACCGGATTGGCGGTGATGCAATCCCAGAAACCCTTGAGCTTGGCGACCCGGTCCTGCGGGGCGTTGCCGGCGATGATGGCGGAATTGATCGCACCGATGGAGATGCCCGCAATCCAGTCCGGATGCACCTCGGCTTCGGCCAGCGCCTCATAGACACCAGCCTGGTAGGAGCCCAGTGCACCGCCGCCCTGCAGGACCAATGCGATGCATTCGAAGGCGCTGCGTCCTTTGCCGGATGGCCTTGCAGCAGCACGGGATTGGGGCTTGTTCATGGTCGCTCTCGTGGATTACTGCATGAACCAGCCGTGGCTGACGACCAGGGATTGGCCGGTCAGCGCATTGCTGTCAAAGCCTGCAAAGAACAGGGCGGCTGCGGCCACGTCCTGGACGGTGGTGAACTCGCCGTCGACGGTTTCCTTGAGCATGACGTTCTTGACCACGTCCTGTTCGGAAATGCCGAGCGTGCGCGCCTGTTCGGGGATCTGCTTTTCTACCAGCGGGGTACGGACGAAGCCCGGGCAGACGACGTTGGCGCGCACGCCATGCTTGGCGCCCTCTTTGGCCACTGCCTTGGCCAGGCCGATCAGGCCATGCTTGGCGGTCACGTAGGGGGCCTTGAGCAAGGAGGCTTCCTTGGAATGCACGGACCCCATGTAGATGATGCTGCCGCCATTGCCGAGTTCGTACATGTGGCGCAGAGCGGCCTTGGTGGTCAGGAAGGCGCCATCGAGGTGAATGGCCAGCATCTGCTTCCATTTGGCGAAATCGAACTGGTCCAGCGGCGCGACGATCTGGATACCGGCATTGCTCACCAGCACATCGAGGCGGCCGAAGTGGCTGACCACGTTGTCGATGCCGGTGGTGACCTGCTCTTCGTTGGAGACATCCATCGCCACGCCGATGGCGCTGCCCTTGCCTGCGATGGTTTCGATTTCCGCTGCGGTGGCGACGGCGGCTTGCAGGTTGAGGTCGGCGATGGCGACCTTGGCGCCTGCGCGGGCGAACGTGAGGGCGATTTCCTTGCCGATGCCGCTGGCAGCACCGGTGACGATGGCAACTTTATTGTCGAGACGCATTTCTACCCCTGTGGTGTGTGATGTGTGATGAATGGACTAACGCAGATAATCGTGGACAACCTTGCCCAGACCCAAGGTGAGATCGGCCTTGAAGTGCGCCGCCGAGACGATCTCCAGGATCGGCAAGTCACCGACCGGAGCCAGCGCATGGGAGGTCAGCGAGAGTGCGGCCGGTCCGCTGAAGCCCCACTTCAGGTCGATGTCTTCGAGATGGTATTCAACGAGTTCGCAGATACGCGCCGTGCCATCGACGTGGGGAATGATCTTGAGCAGGAAGTTGGGCGTGGCAAGGGAGGCCCGCAGCGGGTCCAGCTCCAGCGGGCGATGCTTGTATCCCATGGTGGCCGTGGCCACCCGCACCGAGCCATAATCGAGCGTGCCGACCAGGCAGTCGGTTTCGACCTTCAGGGAGGGCTTGGCCAGCTTCTTGGGAAAGCCCCACAGCTCCCGGCCACCGGCGATCGGCGGATCATCGTCGAGGAACATGGAATGGCTGTAGCCGCCCCGGCGCCCCTGGAAGCTCACCGGAATGACTTGTCCGGATTCCGTATAATCGCCAAATCCGGTAGAGTCCGGCATCCGCATGAACTCGTACTTCACGAAGGGTTGCTCGGGATCGATCTCCAGGGGTTCGGGAACCACCGCACGCAATTTGTCCACATCGGTGCGATAGGTGATGACCAGGTACTCCCGGTCATTGAAACGATAAGGCCCCCTGGGAAATGCCGGGCTGGTGAACGGCATGGCATAGGCTTGCTGACGAATGTCTTCTTCTTTCATCGTTCTTTCCTTTAACAGTAATCGCCGGTTCAAGGGCGCCCCCATGCGCTGAGCCGGACCAGGCCGGTGGCGATACGGGCGCGAAAATGAGCGCGGGCACCGGCAGCAGGCAGGCACACGCAGGCAACGGAAGGGATCAGGCAATTCCCTCTATGGCAGAGGACCTGCCGCGACGGGCAGCGAGAGAGTGAAGACGAACGGCGGGCATACGGCGCGAACACATGATCATCCTTTGAGCGTCCTACAATGCATATCGATTCGGCAATCCGGTGTAATGGCGGCGGTTGAAGATGCCATCCGGGACCGGGATCTCCACCTGCCAAGTGGCCAAGACATCATAAGGTTCGGGCAGGAGGATGAGAAACAAAGAATATTTGTAGCCAGAACAATAAAGATTTGTGGATATCGTGCGTGGCCAGCGGGCCTGTGCGCGCGCACGGACAAGCCGGGCAGGGGCCCGGCATTTCGGGGAGAAGACCATGATCAATCGACTCATCGATCCTGCGCTGATGCACATGTTCGTGTACCTCAGCGAAGAGGGCAGCTTTACGGGTGCAGCCGAACGCATGAACCTGACCCAGCAAGCCATCAGCGCGCAGATGAAGCGCCTGGAAGAGCTGACCGGCCGCACCCTGGTCAAGCGTAGCCACCACAAGGTGGAACTGACCCATGACGGCGATGCTTTGCTCATCACGGCCAGGCAAGTGGTCGATCTGTCGGATCGCCTGCGGCGCCAATTCTCGACCATGCCTCTGGAGGGGGTGGTCAGGCTGGGATTCAATCCCGGTATTGCGCCTTCGCTGCTCTTCCCTCTCATGAGTGAACTGCGGCGATCACATCCCAGGCTTGAGGTACGGTGCCAGACGGCGCCCAGCGAACAGCTCGTGGCCCGACTGCAGTCAGGCAACCTGGATATCGTGCTCGGGGCCCAGCGCGCCGGTGACCTGCGTGGCGAGGTACTGAGGAAGGAACGGCTGGTATGGGTCGGCGACGTCGACAGTCTGGTTACGCAAGACGCGCCGATTCCGTTGGTGATGCTTCCGGCGCCCGCATTCATCCGTGAGCACATCTTCGATATCCTCAGCAAGGCCGGTTTGCATTGGACCGTGCATACGGAATGCGATGATGCCACCACCATGCGCGCCGCCATCCTGGCGGGATGGGGCATTTCCTTGTTCAACGAAGAAACGATAGCCGACGAACCCGGTTTCCCTCAGCACGCGAACACCGACAAGCTGCCCGATCCGGGGCATATCGAGTTCTTCCTCAATTTTGCGTCGGGCAACAATGAATCCATCGATTCCCTGGTGACCATCCTGCGCAGCACCCTCCAGTATCCGTAACGACGAGTGCGCGCAGGCGGCACCGCTATGTGGCCCTCATGATCCGGCCTTCCCTTTGCGCAAAAAATTGAACCCGCGCGAGCTGCCCTCTTCATCCCCCCCATGCGCCAGCCGGTACAGCAGCGGCAGCACCAGCAAGGTCAGGGCCGTGGAGGACAGGATGCCGCCGATGACGACAGTCGCCAGCGGCCGCTGCACCTCGGCGCCGGTCCCGGTCGCCAGCGCCATCGGCACGAAGCCCAGCGAAGCCACCAGCGCGGTCATCAGCACCGGGCGAAGGCGCGTCATCGCCCCCTGGTGAATGGCGGCATCCAGCGAACGCCCATCCTCACGCAGACTGCGAATGAAGGAGATCATCACCAGGCCATTGAGCACCGCCACCCCGGACAGCGCGATGAAGCCCACCGCCGCCGAGATCGACATCGGGATGCCACGCAAGGCCAGCGCGAGGATGCCCCCGGTCAGCGCAAAGGGAATGCCGGTGAACACCAGCAGGCCATCCTTGACGTTGCCAAACATCGCAAACAACAGCACGAACACCATCAGCAAGGCCACCGGAATGACGATCTGCAGACGCTGCGTGGCCGATTGCAGGTTCTCGAACTGGCCGCCCCAGGTGGTCCAGTAACCGGCCGGGATCCTGACCTCGGACTGCAGCTCGCGCCCGGCCTCGGCCACGAAACCACCCAGGTCCCGCCCGCGCACGTTGGCACTGACCACGATGCGGCGCTTGCCATCTTCACGGCTGATCTGGTTGGGCCCCGGCGCGATGTTGAGCGTGGCGACCTCACCCAGCGGCACGTAGCTGGTGCGCAGCGCGCCCTCCTGCAGCGGCAAGGCGACCGGCAGGCGGCGCATCGCTTCCAGGTCGGTGCGCGCCTGCTCAGGCAGGCGCACCACGATGCCGAAGCGGCGGTCGCCCTGGAACAGGGTCCCGGCCTCTTTGCCGCCGATGGCCGTGGCGAGGGTGTCCTGGATGTCCGAGACATTGAGCCCATAGCGCGCCGTCTTCTGGCGATCGATGTCCACCGTCAGCATCGGCAGGCCGGTGGTCTGCTCGATCTTGACTTCGGTGGCGCCGGGAATCTTCTGCAGCACGGCCGCGATCTTGCCGGCGGTGTCGTTGAGCACGTTCATGTCATCGCCAAAGACCTTCACCGCGACGTCGCTGCGCACACCCGAGATCAGCTCGTTGAAGCGCAGCTGGATGGGTTGCGAGAATTCGTAGCCGTTGCCCGGGATCTTTTCCACTTCGGCCTGGATCGCGGCCAGCAGCTCCTCATGCGTCTTTCTCGGCTGCGGCCATTGGTCCTGCGGCTTGAGCATGATGTAGCCGTCAGAGATGTTCGGCGGCATCGGGTCGGACGCCACTTCGGCCGTGCCGGTGCGGGCGAAGACACGTTCTATCTCGGGGAAGGTCTGCTTCAGGGTGCGCTCGATCTGCTTTTGCATCTCCAGCGACTGGCTCAGGCTGGTCCCCGGAATGCGCAGCGCCTGGATCGCCATGTCACCTTCGTTCAAACTTGGTACAAACTCCGTGCCCAGGCGCGTCGCCACTGCACCGCACACCACGATCAGGGCCCCGGCAAAGGTCAGCACCACGGCCTTGTTGTCCATGATGCGCGTGAGCATGGGCGCATAGAGGCGCTTGGCCCAGGCCATCATGACATTCTCTTTTTCCGCGACGCGCTCGCCGATGAAGAGCGCGATGGCCGCCGGGATGAAGGTGACCGACAGGATCATCGCGCCGATCAGCGCCGCCACCACGGTAAAGGCCATCGGGGTGAACATCTTGCCCTCCACACCGGTGAGCGCAAACATCGGCAGGTACACGATCATGATGATCAATTGGCCGAACAGCAGGGGACGGCGCGCTTCCCTGGCCGCCGCGAAGACTTCATGGAAGCGCTCGCTGCGGGTGAGCGTGCGCCCATGATGTTGCTGCGCATGGGCCAGCCTGCGCACGCAGTTTTCCACGATCACCACCGCGCCGTCGATGATGATGCCGAAGTCCAGCGCCCCCAGGCTGAGCAGGTTGGCGCTCACCTTGTTGGAGACCATGCCGGTGAAGGTGAAGAGCATGGCCAGCGGAATGACGGTGGCCGTGATGATGGCCGCGCGGATGTTGCCGAGGAAGACGAACAGCACCGCCACCACCAGCAAGGCCCCTTCGACCAGGTTCTTCTTGACGGTAGCGATGGCCTTGTCCACCAGTACGGTACGGTCATAGACGGTGACCGCCTCCACGCCCTGCGGCAGGGTGCGGTTGATCTCGCGCATCTTCTTGTCCACCGCCTGCGAGACCTTGCGGCTGTTTTCACCGATCAGCATGAACACGGTGCCCAGTACCACTTCGCGGCCATTCTCGGTGGCCGCGCCGGTGCGCAGTTCCTGGCCGATCCCGACCTCGGCGACGTCACGTACCCGAATCGGTACGCCCTTCACGTTGGCCAGGACGATGTTGCCGATGTCTTCCGTGGAGCCGACCTGGCCCGGTGCGCGGATCAGGTATTGCTCGCCGCGCCGCTCGATGTAGCCGGCACCGACGTTGTTGTTGTTCTTCTCCAGCGCCCTGACGACGGTGTCCATGGTCATGCCGTAGGAGGCCAGCTTCTGCGGCGAGGGGGCCACCAGATACTCCTTGGCGAAGCCGCCGATGGTGTTGATCTCGGTCACGCCCGGCACCAGGCGCAGCTGCGGCTTGATGACCCAGTCCTGGATCTCGCGCAGGTCGGTGGCGGTGTAGGGTGTGCCATCGGCCTTGCGTGCATCCTCCCTGGCTTCCACCGTCCACAGGTAGATCTCGCCCAGGCCGGTGGAGATCGGTCCCATGCCGGGGTCGATGCCCGGCGGCAGCTGGCTCCTGGCCTGCTGGATGCGCTCATTGACCAGTTGGCGCGCAAAGTAGATGTCAGTGCCGTCCTTGAAGATCACCGTCACCTGCGACAAGCCGTAGCGTGAGAGCGAGCGCACCTGTTCCAGATGCGGCAGGCCGGACATGACGGTCTCGATGGGATAGCTGATGCGCTGTTCGGTCTCCAGCGGCGAATAACCGGGCGCGGCCGTATTGATCTGCACCTGTACGTTGGTAATGTCGGGGACGGCGTCGATGGGCAGCTTCTGGTAGCTGTATAACCCGTAGGCGCCCATCCCGAGCACGGCCAGCAGGACCAGCCATCGATGCTCGATGGCAAAGCGAATGATGCGTTCAAACATGATTGTCGTCTTTCCTGAAGTCGCGCGGCTCAGTGGCTGTGCTCGGCAGAGCCCTTGCCCAGTTCGGCCTTGATGGCAAAGCTGCCGGTGGCGGCATAGTCGGTACCGGCATCAAGACCGGCGGTGATTTCAACGAACTGTCCATCGGAGCGTCCCAGGCTGACCTCCCGCGCCACGAAGCCGTCGGCGACACGGACGAACACCACGCTCTTGCCTTCGACGGTCTGGACGGCATCTGCCACGACAGCCACCGGCACCTGGGTCTCCTCGGCCACCACCTCGACGTTGACGAACAGGCCCGGACGCCACAGGTCGGCCGCATTGGGCAACACCACGTGCGCCTTGGCGGTGCGGCTCTGTTCACCGATCAGGGCGCCGACGTAGGAGATAGCGCCTTCGGCAGCCGCGTCGAAGGCGGTGGCGCGCACCACCACCTTCTTGCCCACACGCACCCCCTGCATGTCCTTGGGCGAGACGATGATCTCGGCCCAGACACTGGACAGATCGGAGATCAGGAAGGCATTGGCATCCTCGCGCACGGCCTCGCCCAGGCCGAGATGCTTCTCGACCACGATGCCGTCGAAGGGTGCGCGGATTTCGTAGCGGTTCAGGTTGCCGGACGATGCACCGGTAGCCCCGATGGCACGCAGTTTCTGCTGAGCGTTGCGCACGGCCACCTCGGCCTCGCGCAACGCAGCTTGCGCTTGCAGATAATCCTGCTCGGCAGAAATCTTCTGTTCCCACAGGTGCTTCTCGCGCTGATAGGCGCTGCGGGCCAGCGACAGGCGCTGTTCTGCATTGAGCAGTTCGGCGCGCTGCTCGGAGACTACACTGCTGCTGATGACGGCCAGCACCTGGCCCTTCCTGACCTTCTGCCCGAGCTTGGCCGAGACCGATTCGACGATGCCGGCCACCTGCGGCACCACATGGGCGGTGCGATCTTCGTTGAAACGGATCTCGCCCGGCAATTGCAGGCCGGACCTGATCTGCAGCGCAGCGGCGGTCTTGAGGCCGATGCCGGCGGCGGCGATCTGCTCCTGGGTCAATGCGATCTTTCCTTCTTCCTTGTGCTCGCCGTCCTTGTGCTCGCCGTCCTTGTCCTCATCATGATGGTCGTCTTCCTTGTGTCCGCCCTCATCCTGGTGGGCGTCCGGCTTGTCGCTGCCGCCTTCGGTGCTGTTGCCCTTCATCAGGAGGATTCCCGAGACGAGCGCTGCAATGGCGATGATCGCCGCGATGGTCAATGTCTGTTTCTTGGTCATGTCTGTTCTCACTCTGCTGGAGGGGTCTCGGTACCGGCCAGGCGATCCAGGTCGGCGGCCGCCTGGAAGGCGGCGGACAGGGCTTTCCAGTACTGCGCCTTGGCCTGGAAATAGGTGCGTTGTGCATCGAGCACATCCAGGTAGCCGAACTTGCCCAGTTCGAATCCTGTGCGGGCCGCCTGGTAGGCCGATTGCGCGGCGGGGACGATGTCATTGCGCAAGACCGTGGCTTCTTCCCTGGCATTGCGCAAGCGTTCGAAGCCCTGCGCGGCTTCCCCCTGCATCTGCAGTTCAGTCAGTGCCAGCGCATCGCGCGCGATATCAACGCGCTTGAAGGCTTCCAGCTCATTGCCCTGGTTGCTGTCGAAAACCGGAATGGGAACGGAGAAACCCACCACCCACATGTTCCTGACGTTGGATTCATCGCGCTTGTTGCCCAGGGTCAGGCTCACATCGGGCGTGCGCTTGCTGGTCTCGATGCTGGCCAATGCACGGCGGCGCTCGACTTCCAGCCGGGCCAGCCGCACGGCCGGGCCATTGGCCACCTGTTCGGTCAGCTGTGCAATGGCCGGCAAGGGCGGCAGGGCTTCCACCCCCTGGTCGCTCAAGGGCTGGCGGGCGGCCGTGGCGCCCCAGAGCATCGCCAGTTTTTGCCGGGCGAGACTGAGCTCGCTGTTGGCCTGGTTCAGTTCCAGCTGCGCAGCAGATTGCGCCACTTGCGCCTTGGTCTGCTCGACGGGAGAAATCTTGCCGGCCATGACGCGGCGTTGCGCCATCCCGGCCGAGGTGCTGGCCAGCGCCAGCAGTTCGTGGGCCAGTCGCTGGCGTTCCGTGGCCACCCTCACCTCGTAATACGCTGCCACTACGGCGGCGCGCAGTTCGTTGCGCTTGGCGGCGTAGTCCAGCACGGCCATGTCGCGTGCGCGCCGGGCAGCCTCGATGCGGGCGCTGCGCTTGCCGCCCAGTTCGATGGGCTGGTTGATCTGGTAGGTGGTGGTACGGCTGGACTTGCGGGCATCCTCGATCAGTGCCGAGAACTCCGGATTGGGCCGGGCTCCGGCTTGCAGGATCGTGGCGTCGACGGCCTCGATCTCTTTGCGGGCGGCTGCCAGCGTCTTGTTCTGCTCAAAGGCGAGACTGATCGCGGCTTGCAGCGAGAGCGGACCGGTGTCCTGGTCCAGGGTGGATGCGGTGACGGGCAGAATGGACTGCGGGTTGGATTGCGCATGGCTGGAGCTTGCTGCAAGCAGCACCAGCCCCAGCATGAAGCTGTGACGAAACATCGAATTCTCCGGTGATGAAAAGGGGAATTCGGCGAGAGCAGATGATGGGAATGAAGTGTCCTCGCCGACTCAGGCGGCGAGCAGCCAGTTGGGCTTGTCGGGCCCGTCGGCGATGTGCGAAGCAGGATGGGAAAGGTGGTTGAAGTGCGACGGCTGCCGTGTGGCCAGCGGCGCAGCGAAGAGGGCCGTGCATGCCTGCACCGACTTCATGGCGCAGAGTTGGCACAGCGAGCAATCGAGGTCGGCCTGGCCTGCTTTGGAATCCTGGGAAGCCGCCTGCTCTTGCGTCTTGGCGGAGGGATGTTCGTGATGGCCGAGGTGCGCCGCTACCCTGTCCTTTTCTGCCTGGCAATACGATGCCACCGCCGCCCAGGAGAGCTGCATCGGCAACAGGAAAGCAAGCAGGAGAATCAGTGCACGCATGGCTGAAAAGGAGAATGACGACGGGCCCATCCGGTCGGCCGCCATGCAGTGAACAGGCGGCGCCGGCCAGACGCGGCAGCGATTATGCCCCGGTGTACAGCGCGGCGTCAAAGGCCTTGCCATGCACCACGCTACCGGCAGTACGTGGCTTGGCCGCGCGCATGGTTGGAAAGGATTCTAAGGAAGTGCCCGCGACAGAAAGATGGCGCAGTCATTACAGATTTGTAATGACTGTCGCCAGAGACCTGGCATGGGGATTGGCGCGTCTGAAGGGCGATGGCGATCAGCTTCGCTTGAAGCGCCACAGGGCGGCCTCTGGCACAGGCTTGCAGTGCCATCAGTCAGGCTTATCGCTGGAATCGAAAGGGTCGATTTGCACCAGGGCCTGTTCACATTCACTCTGCGAGATGCCGAGGTATTCCGGGAAGCGCTGCAAGCGATCTGCCTGAGCGCTTCCGCAACAAACCAAACTGAAAGAAGCACGATGAACGCAAAGGCAATTCGCTATCACCGCTATGGCCCACCCGAGGTCATGGCGCTGGAATCCATTGAGGAACCTGCCCTGGCACCGGGCCAGGTCCGGGTCAGCCTGCGGGCAGCAGGCGTGGCTCCCGTCGATACCAAGCTGCGTGCGGGCCTGTTGCAGGGGCGCATTGAGCTGCCGCTGCCGAAGGTCCCGGACCGTGATGGCGCGGGCGTGATCGCCGAGTCGGCAGCGCAGGGATTTCAAGTCGGCCAGGCCGTGTGCGTGATTGCCGACATGCTGGGCCAGGGCACCTACGCCGAGACCATCGTCCTGCCGGCCGAGCGCGTGGTTGCGCAGCCTGCCACGCTCTCGGACCGGCAGGCCGCCGCCCTGTTGCAGCCCGGTGCCAGTGCATGGATTCCCATCGTCAGGACGGCGCAGGTACGCAGCGGGATGAAGGTGCTGGTCCACGCCGGTTCTGGTGCGGCGGGCAGTCTGATGGTGCGGTTGGCAGTGCATCTGGGCGCCGAGGTGTGGGCCACCTGCAGCAGCGCCAACAGGGAGGATGTCCTGGCACTGGGCGCGGCAGGAGTGATCGCCTATGACAAGGAAGATTTCTCGGCCCTGCGGGGATTCGATGTCGTGTTCGACCTGGTCGGTGGCGACACCCACGACCGCTCCTATCCCGTTCTCCAGCCGGGCGGGCAGCTGGTGTGGCTGGTCGCCGCGCCCATCAGGGAGCGCGGGGAAGAATTCAAGGTGCGCGTGGTCCGCTCGATGATCGATGACGATCCACAGTGTCTGCGCGAGGTCGCGATGCTGGCGCAACAAGGGGTCATGGTGCCGGCGGTCGGCCAATGTTTCCCGCTGGCCGAGGCAGCGCGCGCGCATGCATTGCTGGAGTCGGGCAAGGCAGCGCGCGGGAGGATCGTTCTCGATATCGCTTGACCGGCCATCCCTAGAACCCGGTTCAGTTTATCGCCCGGGAGGCTGGAGCGCGCTGTACCTTACCGGCCAGCATGTTTGCCCAGAAAAGATGCCAGGTCCACATTGAAACGGTGCGGTTCCTCGATGAACGGCGCATGTCCGGAATCAGGATAGACAATGCTCTCCATCGCGGCATTGAGCTGACGCGCCCGGGCAATCGTCGGCTCCGTCCTGACCAGCTCGTCTTTGCCACCGTAGAGGAAGAGCAGCGGAACCCTGGCCCGGCCGATGCCCTCGGCAGCAAACACGCTCATGGACTGCACCGCCTTCTGCATCGGCCATGACGCCATGGCGGCATTGGCCAGCAGCCGGGCGAACGTGGCCTCATCGGGCTTGCTGTTGAAGCACAGTGCGAGGAAGGCACGCTCGCCGTCCAGATGCGTCTTCAGGTCCGGCGAGATCATGTCCTTGTACACCTGCGGATGCGAGGTGATCTGCTCGGCGCTCAACTCCACCACGCCGTCGACGTAGACGGCACCGCGAATGCTTGCGTCACCGTAGGCAGCCAGGTAATTCGAGATGACCACACCGCCCAGCGACCAACCGACCAGGACCGCGCCCTCTGCATGGGCCGCCCGGATCACCGCCGCCAGGTCCGCGGCCCAGATGTGCCCGTCCCGGTAAGCGTTCTCGGTTGCCGGCTTGTCCGACTTTCCGTGACCGCGCAGGTCATAAGAAATCAGGCGATACTTCGCCAGCGTGCTATCGGCGAACTGTGTTTCCCAGTTCAGGTGGCTGCCCAGCAGACCGTGGATGAACAGCACGGGCGGCCCCTCGGGATTGCCTGCCTCCTGAATGGCCAGGACGACGCCATCAGGGGCCACGGCAGAATATTCTTTCAAGCCGGAGTGCGCCCAACCCGGGCCGGCAAAGGCCAGGGACAGGATCAGCAAGACTAGAAATCGGCAAGACTGCTGGACAAGCATGGGGAACTCCTTATTGGGCAAGTGGTTTAGACTCGCAGTCTCGACCCTGACATCCATGTGAGGGTCAAGCCATTTTTTGGAGTCAGGGCGATGAAGATGAAAGAGCGCCACAGCCAGCTTTCGATTGGTGAGCTGGCAAAAAGCACCGGAGCCAGCATTCGAGCCATCCGGCACTATGACGAACAGGGCCTGCTGGCTTCCACCAGATCGGCCAATGGCTACCGGATGTTTTCAACACTGGCGATCACCCAGGTGAAGCAGCTCCGCCGCTTTCTCGATGCAGGATTCAATCTGGCCGAGATCAAGGGTTTCCCCGAATGCATGCTCATCGTCGATGGTGCACTGGCCTGTCCGGAAACCAAAGGGACACAACGGGCAAGGCTGCTGGCCATCGACAAGCAAATCACGCAATTGCAGAAGCGCCGCTTGCAGTTGCGCTCGATGCTCGAGGACAGCGCTGGAAAATGAATGGCCGGCATCGCCGGCTGGTCACTTCGTTGCAGAACGTCACTAACGCAGGCAGTCTTTGAGCCCACGCAAAGTCAACAGACATTCCGGCCTGAATTGCAATCCATTCCCCGCAGTTATGAATGCAGAAAAAAAAGGAAATAGTCTGCATCCCACCCCATCACTAGACTCCATGGCAGACGCTGGTGCCCTCTGATCTGGTGCGCCCCGGCCGTCCCGACAACAACAACGCAAGGAGACCCATGGTCAACAGAAGACAATTCCTGGCCGGCAGCCTGCTCGCCTGTACTGCAGCGCGCTCGGCCATCGCCCAGTCCATTCCCAACTCCGCCGGCGACCAGCCACCCCGGCTCAAGGCGCCAGCACTGGCCTGTGACAGCCATCACCACATCTATGACGCGCGCTTCCCGGTCTCGCCGCACTGGCGCGGCGGCCGCCCCGACGGCGCCACCGTGGCCGACTACCGGCGCCTGATGGCCAAGCTCGGCATCGCCCGCAACGTGGTGGTCCAGCCCTCCACCTATGGCAGCGACAACCGCTGCCTGCTCGATGCCCTCACCCAGTTCGGCGCGCAGGCACGCGGCATCGTGGTCATCGACGATGACGTGGAACTGGCGCAATTGAAGGAAATGGATCAGTTGGGAGTACGCGGCGTGCGCATCAATTTCCTGTCGCCGCAAAGCTGGGGCATCACGACCGTGGACCGCTTGCTGCGCACGGCAAAGCGCATCGCGCCGCTGGGCTGGCATGTGCAGGTGCTGATGTCGGGGACGCAGATCGCCGAGCATGAAACCGTGCTGGCCGGCCTGCCCACCCCGGTGGTGATCGACCATCTGGGCCGCATCCCGCAGCCGCAAGGACTGGATCATCGCGGCGCACAAGCCATCCTGCGCCTGCTGGCCAAGGGCAATACCTGGATCAAGCTCTCCGAGCCCTATGCCGATACGTTGCAGGGGCCGCCTGATTATCCCGATACCAGCCTGCTGGCGCGCGCCTATCTGCAGGCGGCACCGCAGCGCACGCTGTGGGGCAGCGACTGGCCGCATCCCACCGAAAAGATCAAACCGGATGACGCCGTGCTGTTCGACCTGCTGGCCGCCTGGGCCCCTGATCCGGCGCTGCGCCACCAGATCCTGGTGAGCAATCCGGCGAGTTTGTTCGGTTTTTCCTGAAACCGCGACACGCAATGCAAAAGAGCCGCCTGCGCAAGCAAGGCGGCTCTTTTGTCATCACGCTTGTGCTCAGCGCACGGCTTCCTTCAAGCCGCCGGTAGCGGCCACGCGCGACTTGCGCGACAGCACCAGCAGGATGGCCACGCTCACCACCGACAAGCCCACCAGCGGCAACAAGGCCATGGCGTAGCTGCCGGTCGCATCCTTGATCCAGCCGTAGGCGTTGACCATCAGGCCACCGCCGATCAGGTTGGAGACCGCATTGATCCCCGCCAGTCCGGCAGCAGCCGAACCCGTCGCCAGCCAGGTCGAGGCCACGGCCCAGAACGGTCCCTTGAACGAATACGCGCCAATCAACACCATGGTCAGCAGCAGCACCACCGGGGCCAGCGTGTTGGCCAGCGACGCCAGCGCCAGGCCGCCACCGATGAGGATCAGCGGAATGGCGGTATGCCAGCGGCGTTCACCGGTCCGGTCGGAATGACGGCCCCACCACACCATCAGCACCGAGGCCACCAGGTAGGGAATCGAATTGACCAGGCCGGTCTGCATCACCGTCAGCCCGAAGGACTTGAGCAACTGCGGCTGCCACACGTTCAACACCGAACCGGCCGCCGAAGCGCAGGCACACACCAGGGCCATGCCCCACACGTGCGGCTGGCTGAACAGCTTCCACAGGGGAATGTGCTGCTTGGCGGTACGGCTGGCTGCTTCCTTGTTCATGGTGGCAACCAGCCACTGGCGCTGCGCATCATTGAGCCAGCGCGCCTGGTCCGGACGATCCGTCAGGAAGAACAGGCAGACCACGCCCAGCAACACGGTCGGTAACCCTTCCAGCAGGAACAGCCAGTGCCAGCCGCGCAATCCGCCGATGCCATCCATCTGCAGCAGCAGCGCCGAGACCGGCGAGGCCACGAAGCTGGCCGCCGGGATAGCCACCATGAACAGCGCCACGATGCGGGCGCGATATGCAGATGGCACCCAATAGGTCAGGTACAGCACCACCCCAGGGAAGAATCCGGCCTCCGCGGCGCCTAGGATGAAACGCACGAAATACAGCGACACCGGCCCCTGCACGAAGGCAGTACAGGCCGAGATCAGGCCCCAGGTGACCATGATGCGGGCCAGCCATTTGCGTGCGCCGAACTTCTGCAGTGCCAGGTTGCTGGGCACTTCGAAGATGAAATACGCAATGAAGAACAGGCTGCTGGCAAAGCCGAACATCTTGGGCGAGAGCCCGATGTCGTGGTTCATCTGCAAGGCCGCCATGCCGATGTTGCCGCGGTCGATGAAGGCAAACAGGTAGCACAGCATCAGGAAGGGCAGCAAGCGCCAGGTCACCTTGCGCACGGTCTCTTGTTCGAGCCGCTTGTCGTCTTGGATGGTCTCCATGTCTCTCTCTCGGAAGTCGGGTGCCGCCTGTATCGGCGGCTGGCCCGTCAGTCATTATGAATCAGCCGGTAACGGTCTGTTCGTTCAATACCGCCAGGACATTGCTGGCCGCGCCGGTGCCCATGGCGATGTAGGCGTCGGCGGTCACGCCGCCGATATGCGGGCTCAGGATGGCGTTGCTGACGTCCTGCAGCGGATGCGGTGCGGTGAAGGGCTCCTTCTCGAAACTGTCCAGGCCGGCTGCGCGCAGCTTGCCCGAAGCCAGTGCCGCGATCAGCGCCGCTTCATCGATCAGCCCGCCACGCGCCGTGTTGACCAGGATCGTGCCATCCTTCATGCGCGCCAGCGATTGCGCATTGATCATGTGCTTGTTGTCGGCCGTCAGCGGGCAGTGCAGCGAGACCACGTCGGATTGCGCAAACAGCGTATCGAGATCGACCAGCCGCACGCCTTGCGGCGCTTCCTTCGCATACGGGTCATAGGCCAGCACCGGCATCTCCAGCGCGACCGCCACGGCGGCCACGCGACGCGCGATGGCACCGATGCCGACCAGGCCCAGCGTGCGTCCGCGCAGCTCCAGGCTCTTGTGGGTGGACTTGTCCCAGTGGCCTTCACGCATGCGCTGGTCCAGTCCGACCACGTTCTTGGCGCAGGCCATGATGAGCGCCCAGGTATGCTCGGCCACCGCCGGTGCATTGGCACCGGCCGCTGCCTTGACGGCAATGCCGCGCGCCTTGGCCGCTTCGGTATCGATGGAATCGATGCCGGTGCCGTGCTTGGAAATGACGCGCAGGCCGGGGGCCGCATCCATCACGCGCGCGCTCACGCCACCGTAGCGCACGATGATGGCCACCGGCTGATGTTGCTGCGCCAGCCTGACCATGTCTTCCTCGGTCGGCTTGGCACCGGCATAGACCAGCTCAAAGTCGCGCAGGATCTCTACCGCTTGCGGTGCCAGGTCGACACCGGTGACGATCACCACTTCCTTCTTGACGGCAATCACAGCGATTCTCCTTCGGCCAGCACGCCGCCCTTGCGCAGTGCGCCTTCCAGCCAGCCCGGGCGCAGCGGGCCGCCACCACGGATTTCGGTGAGACGCTTGGTTTCATCGGCCACCTTCTTGGCGGCTGCCGCCAGCAGCGATGCGGCCTTCTCACGCTCGACCACCACCACGCCATCGGCGTCGCCCACGATCAGGTCACCCGGCTGCACGGCGGTGCCGCCTACCGAGACCGGCCAGTTCACGCGGCCAGCGATGTTCTTGGTCGGGCCGTTCGGATTGGCGCCCACGGCATAGACCGGGAAGCCGATGGCACGGATGGCTTCGGTATCGCGCACCGAGCCATAGATGATGATGCCGGCCAGGCCGCTGGCCTTGCATTGCGACACCATGATCTCGCCCATCAGCGCGCAGGTCTCATCACCCTTGCCATCGATGACCAGCACGTCGCCCGGTTTGGCGATGGCCATGGCGGCGTGGATCATCAGGTTGTCGCCGGGACGCACTTCCACCGTCACGGCCGGTCCGGCCACGCGCATGGAGGGCGACAGCGGTGCCACGCGGCTGCACAGGGTGCCGCGACGGCCGGCCACATCGGCCAGGATGGAGGCCGGGAATTCTGCAGCCTGGGCCACGATGGCAGCGTCGACGCGTTCGATGTCGCGGATGAAATCAGGTTGGGTGCTCATGGGGATCCTTTGATGGAAGAATTGAAGATGCAGTCAGGGGACCACGCTCAAGCGTGGGAATACATGGGCAGGCCGGCCACCGGCACGTCGGCGCGCAGGATGGATCCGGTCTGGGATTCGGTGATGAAAAGGCTCTTGCCGTCCGGCCCGCCAAAGGCCAGGTTGGTGGTCGAGATGCCGGCCGTGGAGCGGATGCGCAGCAAGGGTTCGGCAAACTTCGACAGACGCCAGATGGAACCGAAGCCGGTGTGGGCGATGTAGAGGCAGCTCTCGGCATCCAGCGCCAGGCCATCGGGACCGGCCATGCCGCCGTGCAGGTTGGCGAACACGCCGACCTTGCCCACCACGCCGTTGTGATGCAGCGGGATGCGCCAGATCTGCTGTGCCCGCGTAACCGCCACCAGCAGGTGGTTCAGGGCCGGGTCGTAGACGATGCCGTTGGGGCTGGGGATGGTGTTGATGAGGCAGGTCAGCTGGCCATCAGGTGCCAGTCGATACACGCGCCCGGTGGCATCCTGCAGGCCGGTCTGGCCCTGGTCGGTGAAATAGATCTCGCCCTTGGGACCGAACACCAGGTCATTGACGCCCTTGAAGCCTTCCGAGCCGACCGTTTCCAGCAGCGGCGTGACGGTACCGGTATCGGGATCGAGCTGCACCAGGCCGCGCTTGTAGTCGGTGATGACGATGCGGCCGCTCTTGTCGATCTTCAGGCCATTGGGCCAGCCGTCGTATTCGGTGACCAGTTCCCATTGGCCGTCCATGCTGATGCGGAAGATGCGGCCATAGGGAATGTCGGTGACGTAGAGCCGGCCCTGGCGGTCGAAGGACGGGCCTTCGAGGAAGGAATCGATGGGCAGGCCGCCCCGGTTGGCATCGCCCCAGGCATTCTTGCGGGGGGTACGGAAATGATCGGGCAAGCGCGTGAAGACGCTGGCTTCGACCGTGGGAGGCGGGGCAAAGAAGCTCATGCTGTTTCCTTGGAAGTGGAAGGGGCACGGGACGGATCACCCAGTGCCAGCGTGATGACGGCACCGAGCAGCAAGGCACCGGCCACGAAGATCAGCGGATAGGTAAAGCCCTGGGTGCTTTCGCGAATGAAGCCGATCACCGACGGGCCGACGAAGCCGCCCAGGTTGCCGATGGAGACGATCAGCGCCAGGCCGCCGGCGGCCGCGCGGCCGGTCAGGAAGCCCGAAGGAATGGCCCAGAAGGTCGCCTGGAACGACAGGATCGACGCCACTGCAATGGTGATGGCCAGCATCTTCAGCAGCGGCGTATGCAGGAAGGCCGAAATGGCCAGCGACAGCGCCGCCAGCACGATGGCCCCGGCCACGAAGAACAGGCGGTGCGCACTGCGATTGGCCAGGCGCGCCCACAGCGTCATGGCCACCGCGCCGACCAGGTAGGGAATGGCCGCCACCAGGCCGACCTGATGCGAGGGCAGTCCGAACTCGCGGATGATCTGCGGCAGCCACAGGCCGATGCTGAGCGAACCGATGATGCCGCAGAAATTCGCACCGGCCAGCGCGAAGACACGCCAGTTGGTGAAGGCATCCTTGAGCTTGTTGCCATGGCGGGCGGCCAGCACGTTCTGTTCGGTGGACAATTCGTTTTCCAGCCACTGCTTTTCAGAAGGCGTGAGCCAGGCCGCCTTGGACGGACGATCCGGCAGCAGGAACAGGCACAGCACGCCCAGCAGCACGGCCGGCAGTGCCTCGAGCAGCAACAGCACCTGCCAGCCCTTGAAGCCCCACATGCCGTGCAATTCCATGAGCGCACCCGACAGCGGCGAACCGATGATGTTGGCCACCGGGATGCCGATCAGGAAAAAGGCCGTGGCCTTGCCGCGCCAGGCACCGGGGAACCACTGCGTGAAATACAGGTAGATGCCCGGCGTGAAGCCGGCCTCGGCCATGCCCAGCAGGAAGCGCGCCAAGGCAAAGCTCTTGGGGCCGACCACGAAGGCGGTGGCCATCGAGATCACGCCCCAGGAAATCATGATGCGCGAGATCCACATGCGCGCGCCGAAGCGATGCAGCGCCAGGTTGCTGGGAATCTCGAAGAAGAAATAGCCGATGAAGAACAAGCCCGCACCCAGCCCGAATTGCGAGGGCGTCAGGCCCAGGTCCTTGTTCATGGTCAGCGCGGCGAAGCCGACGTTGATGCGGTCCAGATAGCTGACCACGTAACAGAGCAGGATGAAGGGGATGAGGCGGCGCATCACCTTCTTCATGATGGCTTCTTCGCTGACGGCGGCGGTAGCGCCGGCTGCGGCGGCGTGCGCCGCGGCTTGGGTGGAAATCTGCGACATGGTGTTCTCCGTCAGAATTGGTAAAGGCGGGCGGGGTTGTCGACCAGTACCGTGCGCAGCATCGCGTCGGACCCCAGCCATGTCGTCATCACATCGAGCAGGCGCGCATCATCGGGCTTGTGCTGCTCGGTCGGGTGCGGCCAGTCGCTGCCCCAGACGACCTGCGACGGCGCTGTCTGCACCAGTGCACGGGCCAGCGGCGCGACATCCTCGTAGTCGGGCGCACCACGCTTGCTGTAGAGGTAGGCGCCGGAGAACTTGACGCTGGCGCGCTGCTCGCGCATGAGCGACGTCACGAAATCGAAGACCGGATGGCCCGAACCGGCCTGCAGGGGGATGCGCGCAAAGTGATCGAAGACCAGCGGCACCGGCAGGGCCGATAGCAGCGCGCGATTGGCCAGCAGCGCGTCATTGGGCATGTTGACCTGGAGATGCCAGCCCATCGCAGCCACGCGGCGCGCCAGAGGCTCCATCATCTCCACGGTGGTGACCGATCCCAGCGCCAGGTTGAAGCGCAATCCGCGCACGCCGGCCTGATGCAGGCGCTGCAGCTCGGCATCGCTGACCTGGTCATTGACCACCGCCACGCCGCGGGCAGTCGCACCCAGTTGCGCCAGCGCATCGAGGGTGCAGCTGTTGTCCACGCCATAGGCCGAAGGTGTCACCACCACGTTGCGCGTCGTGCCCAGACGCTGCTGCAGGCGGCGATACATGGGGACGGTGGCCGGAGCGTGCAGCAGCTTGGCACCCGGTGCCCATGCGAAACGCGGGTCGTAGATGTGCATGTGGCAATCACAGGCATCGGCGGGCAGGCGGCTGGCGGCGTGTTGCGTGCCGGCAGAGTGGGCAGAGGGCTCGGTTTGCGCCCGCGCCAGCGGCAGCCGGGCGATGGCACCGAGGCCGAGCGCGAGCCGTGTACTGTGCCGCAGGAAAGCGCGCCGGGAAGGCAGGTCTTGCATCGTGCTGGTCTCCATGTTGTCGTCGCCGCATGGGGCGAGGGTTCTTGTTTGGAGGGCAGTCTACGTGCGGGGATATTTAATGTATATTTGCTTTTATTTTGTTATCCATAACTTTCAGGAATGAATCATGGACTTCCGCGATCTCAAGTATTTCGCCGTCATCGCCGAGGAAGGGCACGTGGGACGGGCGGCCGAGCGGCTCTTCAAGACGCAGCCGGCGCTGACCAAGTGCATTGATCGCCTGGAAGAACAATTGGGCGCACCGCTGTTCGAGCGGGTGGGTCGCGGCATCCGCCTCACACCGGTGGGCGAAGCCCTGCTGCATCGGGCACGACGCATCAGCCTGATGATGGACGAGACCGCACGCGAGATCGGCGACTATGCGCACGGGCGCGAAGGCAACATCCGCCTGGGCTGCATCCCGACCCTGGCCGAACACATCCTGCCGGGCATCTGCCAGCAGTTGCTGGCCGAGGCGGAGAAGGTCACGATCGACCTGAAGGTGTCGATGAACGATGCCCTGCTGGAGGGCCTGAAGGCGGGAGAACTGGATGTGGTGCTGGGACCGATGATCCAGGATGACGAGCTGTTTCACACCGAAGAAATCATGCGCGACGAGATGGTCGTCATGGCCAGCCCCAATCATCCCATCTTTGACCGCAAGATCCGGCTGCGCCATCTGCTGGAGTATCAATGGGTGCTGCCGGCGCAGTCGGTACTGAGCCGGCAGTGGCTGGACAACGTCTTCGACCGTCATCACCTGTCGCGTCCGACGGTGCAGATCACTCCGACGGTGCTGAACATGATCATGCCGCTCATCGAGCGCAGCAACCTGCTGGGCTTCGCCTCCAAGCAGAACCTGCTGGCCGGACGCAATCACCTGCGCGAAGTGGTATTGAAGGAAACCACGATGCTGCGCCGGATGGGATTGAGCTACCGGCGCGATACCTATCTCTCGCCGGCGGCACTGAGGCTCATCAAGATCATTCGCGGGACCTCGCTGGATTAGCGAAACAGGTTTCAGTGCAGCCGGTCGAGGCGGTTTGCGCTGGCCAGGAAAGCGATTTGCCGCGCAGGTCCGACCTGGCCTGGCCTCAAGGATGCAACGCCAAGCCCTTGGTAGCTTTCTCCACCCCCTTCTTCGGGCCGCGCAAGGCGATGCCGACCAGGTCCATGTTGTCGGCATCTTCTGCCAGGAAGACCTGGCGGTTGGCCTCGTCATGCCCGGTGGCAAACATCGGGAAAACATAGGCGGCCATCGTCAGCTCGCGCGCCAGCCCGGTGCGATGGGCCGCCTGCAATCCGGCCAGGTCGGCCTCGAAGATCAGGATGGGCTGGCCGCACAGGCTGGCGTAACGCTGGCCGCTGGCGTCCACATAGGGCGCGCCCAGCGACTCCGGTGCAGATGCGGCAATGCCGGTAGCCAGGAAGGCGGTGACGTTCAGGCGCTGCCACATGGGCAGGTCATTGCGCACCAGGATGGCGATTTTGGTATCGAACATGCGGTTTTCCTTGAGGACACTTGACCCGCCGCATCTTAGGAAACCGCCTCAGTCCCCGGCTAGAACGTTTGTGCAGGCACGGCGATAAGCCGCCGGCGTGATGCGGTAAGCGCGCCGGAACCATCGCCCGAGGTGGCTCTGGTCGGCAAACCCGGTATCGGCCGCGACCTGCGCCGGGTCCGCACCGCTGGCGAGCAGGCGGCGCGCTGCACGCAGGCGCAATTGCACCAGGTAGGCATGCGGCGAACTGCCGAAGGCCGCACTGAACTGGCGCGTCAGGCGAAAGCGATCCAGTCCCGAACAAGCCACCAGATCCTCCAGGCTGAGGTCATGGGCCAGGTTCGCATGCATCAGTTCACGCACTCGTTGCAGCGCGGGCGAGGCGGCCGCACTGCGCCCGCTGCCGGAAGCGCGGATCCTGCCCGCCAGCAAGACCAGCATGCGGTCCAGCGACTCGTCACGCGCCAGCCGGCCCTCACGCAGGTGCAAGGCGAGGAAGGCGCGGTGGATGGCCTGGGCCAGGGGCGCGTCATCATGCAGGGTCTGGTCAAAGGCGGCAAAGCGCGACACGGCGGGCAACTGCAGATGCTCGGCCATGGCGGCCAGCCAGGGCTGCGGCAGGTAGAGCATGGCGTAGGTGAAGCCGCTCTCGTGCGGCGCACGGCCGTCATGGATGGCGCCGGGCTCGATGAGGATGGACTTGCCCGGGGTGCTCACATGCAAGGCACGTCCGCAGCGAAAACGCTGCACGCCCTGCAAGGTGACGCCGACCAGCATCTCGTCGTGCGCATGGGGATCGTAGGCATGGCCGGAAAAGTGCGCGCTGATGCTCTCGATGCCGCTGTCGTCGTCACGGCGCAAGTCGACCCATTCGGTCTGCAGCACGCGCGGGGCAACTTGATGCGGTGTGGAAGGGATGTCCATGGCCGAATTCTAGCCCCGGACGGCCGCGCGGGGCACAATCTCGTCCCGCCCACCGGGACTTCCTGGCACATTTCCTGCTTGATGAGAAGTGTTGCAGCGGCGCCGCGCCGCCTCATCCGGCTATCGCCGCACTGCAACAAATCCTTTACCATGCGCCCCTGCGGCGGCTGCCGACGACAGAAGGCAGCCGCACACCGATGGCCGATCCGGCTTACCCGCCGGCCTGGCCATTGACGTGACGCGTTCGTTATCCACGATTGATGATTGGTATTGCCATGACGACTTCCACTGCGGATTCCTCGCCTTCCACCCCCATTGCGTCGACCCCGTCCGCGCGCGCCCCGGCCGCGCCTGCCGTGCGCCACAGCTGGATCGACAATCTCCAGGGCCAGCTCTTCGGGGTGGTCATGATCGCCTTCGGCATGTCCATGCTGCATAGCCTGGGCCTGATCATCGGCCAGATCGCCGGCGTGGCCTTCCTGGTGACCTATGCCACCGGCATCAGCTTCGGCATGGCCTTTACCCTCATCAACCTGCCCTTCTACCTGCTGGCCGCCCTGCGCATGGGCGCGGCCTTCACCTGGCGCACGCTGGCGGCGGTCACGGCCGTATCGGTCCTGACCAACGTGGCCGGCAACTACATCAGCTACAGCCATCTCGATCCCGCCGTCGGCGCCGTGCTGGCCGGGCTGTGCGTGGGCATTGGCCTGATCGGCCTGTTCCGCCACCAGGCCAGCTGCGGCGGCATGAGCATCCTGGCCACCTACGTGCAGGAACGTACCGGCTTCAAGGCCGGCTGGCTGCTCATGGGCTTCGACCTGGCGCTGTTTGCCACGGCGGCCCTGTTCCTGCCGATGGATCGCGTGTTTTATTCGCTGGTCGGTGCCGTCACCATGAACGTGTTCGTGGCGTGGAATCATCGCTACGAGTGGTATATCGCGCGCTAGCCCTCGCACCGAAACGGCCGCCGGCGGAGCGATTCCATTACAATCCGGGTCGTCCATGCATCGCGCCAATCCTGCGCGCGATGCGGCCAGCCCCCGTGATTCTGAGCCCTGCCCGCCATGAGCCAAGTCCTGAACTACCTGATCACCGCCCGCCGCTGCGAAGTGGAGGAACTGCAACGCCTGGCGCGCACCTGCCAGCTGGTGCTGACCGTCGGCAAGCTGATCCATTGCCTGCAGCAGGAACGCGGCATCTCCAACATCTACCTCGGCTCGCACGGTGAGCGCGATGCCCAGGTGTGGCAGGAGCGGGTCGCGGCCAGCCAGGCCGCGCAAGGGGAATGCGAGACCTGGCTGGAATCGGTCGAACACGACAACGCCCTCTCCAACGGCGCCCGTCTCTATACCCGCATCGCCTTCGCCCTGCACGCGCTGGAGGGACTACCCAAGCTGCGCGCCGACGTAGCCGCGCTGGCCTGCACGCCGGCGGCCAGCTACGAGCGCTTCAAGACGGTCGTGGGCGCCCTGCTGGCGCTGGTGTTCGAAGCCGCCGACGTGGCGGTGGATCCGCAGATTTCGCGGCTGCTGGTGGCGCTGTTCAACCTGATGCAAGGCAAGGAATTTGCGGGCCGCGAACGGGCCGCCGGCGCCGCCGCGTTTGTCACGGGCAAGATCACGCGCGAGCAGGAACAGACCATCGAAACCCAGATCGAGATGCAGGAGCAGGCCCTGCGCCGCTTCGAATCCTTTGCCGAAGGCTTCCGCAACGAATGGACGGCCATGCAGGCCACGCTGCCCCTGGCCGATCTGGAAAGGCTGCGCCGCAAGCTGCTGACCGCCCACGGCCGGCCGCTGGACCCCGAGCTGGCCGACACCTGGTACCAGTGCTGCTCGACCCGCATGGATGGCCTGCACCAGGTGGAGATCCACCTGGCGCAATACGTGCAATCCCAGTGCCAGGACAAGATCGTCGAATTGCAGAAGACACTGGGCGACCAGGCCCAGCTCTTCAGCCAGGAGGAGGCGCGCGATCCCCTCGAAGCCTTCTCTTCCAGCCTGGAAGGCCAGCCGCTGCCGGATGACTCCTTGCGCGCCGGCGTCGGGCCGCACCTGACGCACTCCATCGTCGATATTTTGCGCAGCCAGTCCGAGCGCCTGCAGAACCTGACCCAGGAACTGGCCACCGTGCGCGAGAGCCTGGAAGAACGCAAGCTCATCGAACGCGCCAAGGGCGTGTTGATGATGAAGCAGGGCCTCAACGAAGAGGCGGCCTATCGCCTGCTGCGCAAGCATGCGATGAACCAGAACCGGCGCATCGCCGAAGTGGCGCAGGCGATCCTGTCGCTGACCGAAATCCTGCCGGACACCTGATCCGGCGTCCCTTTCCGCGCTGGTTCAAGCAGCCAGCAATCGGCTTTCGATGTGACGCTGCCCGGCCAGCGGCCGCCCGTGCGCCCGCTGCAAGGCATCGGCCACGCCCAGCAGCCTCTGGTCGCTGAAGGCCGGACCGAATACCGTGATGCCCCAGGGCAGGCCGTTCTTCATGAAGTTCATGGGCGTGGCCACTGCGGCGTAATCCAGCATGTTCATGAAGTTGGTGTACCAGCCCAGGTCCGAATTGCGTTGCACCGGCTGCTCGCGCAGTTCCTCCAGCGTCACCGGGCGCGGATAGGCCGGCGTCACCACGCAATCGACGGTAGCGAGGATGCGGTCGCATTCGGCCTTCAGTTGCTGCAGGCGATATTGGGCGCGGAAAGTATCGACGGCGCTGAACTGGGGCGCCTTGCGCAATACGTCACGAATGACCGGCAGGATCTCGCCGGGCCGCTCCTGCAGCAGCGCCTCGATGGTGCTGTAGCGTTCAGCCACCCACGGACCTTCATAAAGCAGGCGCGCTGCCTCCAGGAAGGGACCAAAATCGATGGACACGGGCACGGCGCCGATGGCTTCCAGTTGTCCCATCGCTTCCACGAACAGGGCCGGGCTCTCGCTGCAGCCGAGGAATTCCAGCTGGCGCGGCACCCCCACGCGCAAGCCTTTGCGCGGTGGCTGGAAGGCCGCTGCATCGTTGTGCGGCAGGTTGGCGCGGCTGTATTCATCGCGCTCATCAGGCTGCATGGCCTGCGTGCACAGGGCCAGCAGGTGGCTCGCTTCGGCCGCCGTGGCGGTGAAGAAGGTCACGCAATCGAGCGTGCGGCAGGCCGGCACCACACCGGCGGTGGAGAGCAACCCCTTGGTCGCCTTCAGGCCGACCAGATTGTTCAGGGCAGCAGGAACGCGGCCACTGCCGGCGGTATCGGTGCCCAGTGCAAAACTGCTCAAGCCCAATGCCACCGCCAGAGACGAGCCGGAGGACGAGCCGCCGGAAGGATAATCCGGATGCACGCTGTTGCGGCAAGCGCCATAGGGCGAACGCGTGCCGTTGAGGCCGGTGGCGAACTGGTCCAGGTTGCATTTGCCCATGGGGATCGCGCCCAGCGCGATGAGCTGCGCCACCAGCGTGGCGCTCTCGCGCGGCACATAGCTGAAGGCCGGACAGGCGGCCGTGGTCGGGATGCCGGCCAGGTCGATGTTGTCCTTGATCGAGAACGGCACGCCATACAGTGGCAGGCTGTGCGGGGATTGCCCCTCCAGTGCCTGCAGGTAGGGCTCGATTTCTTCCTCGCTCAACAGGTGGATGTAGAGCCGGTATTGCGGGTTGAGCGCCATGGCGCTCTCGCGCAGGCGGGCGATCACGGCGCGCGGCGACAGGCTGCCATCACGATAGGCCGCTGTGAGCGCATCGATGCGCAGGTCGAAGGAATGGATCATGCGGCCTCCGCTTCAGTGTTTTCCATGACCAGCACGCACTGTCCTGCACGCACCGGACTGCCCGGCTGCACCCGCACTTCGGCGACGATGCCCGCTTCAGGCGCGGTGATGTTGATTTCCATCTTCATCGACTCCAGGATCATCAGCAGCTCGCCCTGCGCCACACGCTGGCCGGGGCTGACCTTGACCTGCCACAGGTTGCCGGCAATCGGTGCATCCACCGCCAGCTGGCCCGCCTGCAGCGGCTGGTGCTCCTGCACGATGGCGCTGCTCTCCTCGCTCTCGTAGTTGGCCTGGCCGCTGGCGATCCAGCGCTGGCGTTCGGCATCGAAGGCAGCCTGCTGGTGCTGGCGGAAGGCAGCAATCCCCTCGGCTTCGCGCTGCAGGAACTCTTGGTAGTCCGCCAGGTTCAGCTGGGTCTCTTCGATGCCGACCTCGAAGCGGCCCAGCGGGAAATCGCGGCGGATGGTCTGCAATTCGTCGGCCGTGACCGGATAGAAACGAATCTGGTCAAAGAAGCGCAGCAACCACGGCTTGCCCCGGAAGGCCGCGACCTCACGATAGCGGTTCCACATCTGCAGCGTGCGGCCCACGAACTGGTAGCCGCCCGGCCCTTCCATGCCATAGATGCACAGGTAAGCGCCGCCGATGCCCACCGAATTCTCGGCAGTCCAGGTGCGCGCCGGGTTGTACTTGGTGGTGACCAGGCGATGGCGCGGGTCCAGCGGTGTGGCCACCGGTGCGCCCAGGTAGACGTCACCCAGTCCCATGACCAGGTAGCTGGCATCGAAGACCGTCTCGCGCACTGCACCGATGTCCTTGAGGTCGTTGATGCGGCGGATGAATTCCAGATTGCTGGGACACCAGGGCGCATCCTTGCGCACCGTGGTCATGTATTTCTCGATGGCGAGCTGGCAGGCCGGATCGTCCCAGGACAAAGGCAGGTGCACGATACGCGACGAAACCGTCAGGTTTTGGCGGGCGCAGACGGCGTCCCACAATCCGGCGATGGTCTCCAGCAGCTTTGGCAATGGCAGCGCTTCCGGCTGGTAATGCACCTGCAACGAACGGATGCCGGGGGTCAGGTCGATCACGCCGGACAAGGCCTGTTCTTCCAGCGCCGCGATCAGGGCGTGCACGCGGAAACGCAGCACCAGGTCCAGTTGCGGGCTACCCACTTCCAGCAGCAGGTTGGCATCGCCCGACAGGCGCGCCACCAGGCGCTGTTCATCCTGGCCCAGGTCCAGCACGATGGGTGAGGCCAGCGGTGCAGGCGACCAGTCCACCGGCTGGGCTTGCAGGCTGGCGATACCGGCGTGTGCGGCCAGGGCGATGCGGCGTGCCGTGCTCACGTCCACCGCAATGAAGCGCACCTTGTCGCCCGCCTTGAGCTGGCCGATCTGCCAGAGATCGGCCTCGATCACCGTGACCGGACAGACGAAGCCGCCCAGGCTGGGGCCATCCGGTCCGAGGATCACCGGCATGTCGCCGGTGAAATCGACGGCACCCACGGCATAGGGATTGTCATGGATGTTGGAGGGGTGCAGCCCGGCTTCGCCGCCGCTGTCACGCACCCATTCCGGTTTGGGACCGATGAGGCGCACGCCGGTGCGGCTGGAATTGAAATGGACTTCCCAGTCGGTGGCGAAGAAGGTCTCCATGTAGGCCGGCGTGAAATACTCCGGCGCACCATGCGGACCATAGATCACGCGGACCTGCCGCACCGTCTCCAGCGCAGGATACAGGTCGGCCGGCAAGACCTGGCCGGCCGCGGGCGTCTCATCGCCGGCCAGCGGCAGCAGATGCAGGATGTCGCCACTGGCCAGCGCGCGGCCCGCGTGGCCGCCGAACTGGCCCAGCGTGAAGGTGCTGCGGCTGCCAAGATAGGCCGGGACCTGCACGCCACCGCGCACGGCCAGATAGCTGCGCGCACCGGCCCCGCTGATGGTGCCGAGCTTCAAGGTACTGCCGGCCGCAATATGCAGAACGGTGGCCATGGGCTGGGCCACGCCATCGAGCAGCACCGGGATCACGGCACCGGTCACCACCACGCAGGCAGCGGTATTGAAGCGCAATACCGGGCCCATCATGGTCACTTCCAGTGCGGCCGCATCCTCGGCATTGCCCAGCAGGCGATTGCCCAGCCGCAAGGCGCGCTCATCCATCGGGCCCGAGGGCGGCACGCCGACCGCCCAGTAACCGATGCGGCCGGGATGGTCCTGCACCGTGGTCTGGGTGCCGGGTGACAGCACCTCCACCGTATCGGCGCGATAGACCAGTTGTTCCAGGCAGCGCGTCCACGGCTGGCCGCTGGCGAAGGGGACATCGTCGAGGATCTGGCGCAGGTAGTGCTGGTTGGTCTCCACGCCGTACAGCGCGGTCTCGCGCAGCGCAGTATTGAGCGCCACACGGGCTGCTTCGCGGGTGGGCTGCCAGCTGATGAGTTTGGCGATCATGGGATCGAAATACGGCGGGATCTCGCATCCGGCCTCGACCCAGGTATCGATGCGCAACGCCTTTCCATCGGCGTCCGGGAAATCGACAGCGGTCAGCAGGCCCGGGCAAGGCTGGAACTGGCGGCCCGGGTCTTCCGCATACAGGCGCGCCTGGATCGCATGGCCGCGCGGCTGCAGATTGGCTGCCAGTTGCGCCAGCGGCGGCAGGTCGCCGGCGGCCAGCTCGATCATCCAGCGCACCAGGTCCACGCCCCAGACCTGTTCGGTCACGCCATGTTCCACCTGCAGGCGGGTATTGACTTCGAGGAAGTAGAACTGCCCGGCCAGGCTGTCATAGACGAACTCCACAGTGCCGGCGCTGCGGTAGTTCACCGCCTTGGCCAGCTTGATGGCTGCCGCACACAGGGCGTCGGCCATGCCCTCGGGCAGGTTGGGGGCGGGGGTTTCTTCCAGCACCTTTTGATTGCGCCGCTGCACCGAGCAGTCACGCACACCCAATGCGATCACCTCGCCTTGGCCATCGCCGAAGACCTGCACTTCCAGATGGCGGGCGCGTTCGATGTATTTCTCGATGAAGACGCCGGCATCGCTGAAATTGTTCTGGCCCAGGCGGCGTACCGAATCGAAGGCATCGCCCAGTTCGGCATCGCTGCGGCAGACGCGCATGCCGATGCCGCCGCCACCGGCCGTGCTCTTCAGCATCACCGGATAGCCGACACGGGCTGCAGCGGCCAGCGCATCATCGATGCTCTCCAGCAGGTCGGTGCCTTCCAGCATCGGCACGCCCTGCTCACGTGCCAGTGCGCGCGCGGTGTGCTTGAGCCCGAAGATGCGCAACTGCGCGGGCGTGGGGCCGACGAAGGCAATGCCGGCCGCTTCGCAGGCTTCGGCAAAGGCCGCATTTTCTGAGAGGAAGCCATAGCCCGGGTGGATGGCCTGCGCGCCGCTGTCGCGGGCGGCGGCCAGGATCTTGTCCACGGCCAGATAGGTCTGGGCGGCCGGCCCTTCTCCCAGCGAGATGGCGCGGCCGGCCTGCAAGACGTGCAGGCTGCCGAGGTCGGCTTCGGAATAGACGCACACGCCGGTCACGTCCAGCGTGCGCAAGGTGCGCAGGATGCGGCAGGCAATGGCGCCGCGATTGGCGATGAGCAGATGGTCAAACATGGAGTGGGCCTGGAAATCCGGGTCGTCCCGTGATTCGAAAAACCGGCTCGCGGTCGTCCGCGAGGGGTGCACTACTGCGGTCGTTCAAGCGATGTGGATCAGTCCCACACCAGCACCTCGGCCGCCGTCGGGTTCCAGCCGTTGCAGGGATTGTTGAGCTGCGGGCAGTTGGAGATCAGCACGATGAGATCCTGCTCGGCGCGCAGCTCCACGTACTTGCCGGCCGCCGAGATGCCATCCTCGAAAGTGAGACCGCCCTCGGGGGTGACCGGCACGTTCATGAAGAAGTTGATGTTGGCGCCGATGTCGCGCTTGTTGAGGCGGCCATCATGAAGACAGGCACACAGGAAGTTGTCGCGGCAGCTGTGCATGTAGCGTTTGTCCAGCGCATAGCGCACGGTATTGCTCTCCTGCGCGCAGGCCCCGCCCAGCGTGTCATGGCGGCCGCAGGTATCGGCCACGATGGTGGCCAGTGCCCGGCCCAGGTTGGAATACAGCACGCTGCCCGCACCCAGGTAGGCGCGATTCTGGCGGCGCAGGGTGCGCTGGGGATCATAGCGTTCACGCGGATGGGTGGCGCTGTAGAACAGCGTATCGATGGCCTGGTTGCCTTCCAGGTCCAGCAGGCGCACGGTCTGCCCGGCGCTGAGGTTGAAGAGATAGGGTTCGCCGGCCGGGATCACGTGACGGAACACGGCTTGTTCTGGGGCGCGCTGGCTTTCGATGATGTGCATGTGAGTCTCCCTGGTTCAGAGATGGAAGCGTTCGGTGTTGTGGAAGGCGCGTTCGTTCTCGGGGCGAGAATGGCGGCAGGCATGGGTGCTGTCGTCGCTGTGGGTCTGCAGCCACGCCAGCCGGACCGGGCGCGGTGCGTAGTGCGGATGCGGGTCCATGGGATGCTGCAGGGCGGTCAGGATAATGAGCGTGTCCATCGGTGCGGCCAGCTCGATGAAGTCACCCGCCTTGGAATTGCCGGGCACGAAGTGGAAGACGCCCTCGGCATCCACGTTCACGCGCGAGAACAGGTTCACCACCATCAGCAGGTCCTGCAGGTCGAGGTTCCACTTGCCCATTTCCACCAGCAGGTTGTCGGCACCGTTGCGATGAAAGCCGTTGCGCAATTCCTGGTAGCGGCCCTGGCCGTATTTCTCGCGCACCTCTTCGGCATTGAGCACGCCGCCGAAGCTGTCATGCCAGCCGCAGGTGTCTTCGGTGATGGCCGCCAGCACGCGGCCCATGTCGGAGTACAGGCAGTGACCGGCCTGCAGGCGCGCCGTGTGCTGGCCCTTGAGGGTGTCGGGCAGGTTCAGGCGTTCGCTGGGCTGCTGGGCGTTGAGCATCATCATGCTGACGTTGGCGCCGCCTTCGATGTCGGTGATGCGCAGCGATTGCCCGCGCTTGAGGATGAAGGACGTATGGCCGCCGCCGGGCAGCAGTTCTTCGTAGAGTCTGGCCTGCAGGGCCAGGGGATCCTTGCTCATGTCAGCTTTCCTTTGCAGTGAGGAGGGAGGCCAGCTTGTCCGCCTGTTCGCGGGCACGGGCCTCGTTGAGGGCGATGTCGTAAGTGATGTGGGCGCCATAGGCCTGCGGGTATTGCGGATCGACGCGCACCTTGTCGAACACCAGCAAGCGCGTGCCCAAGGTGAAACCTTCGGAGAGGTCATGGGTGACCATGAAGACGGTCAGGCCGCTGTCCTTCCAGAGGTCCAGCAGCAGGGCATGCATTTCCTTGCGGATGCCCGGATCGAGGGCACCGAAGGGTTCATCCAGCAGCAGCACGCGCGGGCGCACGATGAGCGCCTGGGCAATCGCCAGCCGCTGCTGCATGCCGCCCGACAGGCTGCTGGGATACAGGTCCAGCGCGTGGCCCAGCCCGACACGATGCAGCAGCTGCGCCGCCTCTTCACGAGCGCGCCGCTTGGCACCGCCGAAGAGGCGACCCAGCAAGGGCGAGCGCGGCAGCTCCAGACCGATGGCCACGTTGTCCAGCACGTTCAGGTGGGGAAACACGGAATAGCGCTGGAACACCACGCCGCGCGTGGCATCTGGCTCGGCCGGGAAGGGCTGGCCCTGCAGCAGCAGTTGGCCCTTGCTGGGGCGCTCCTGCCCCAGCAGCAAGCGCAGGAAAGTGGACTTGCCGCAGCCGGAGGCGCCGACCAGGGTGCAGAACTGGCCTTCTTCCACGCGCAGGTTGAGGCGCTCCAGGACCACGTTCTGGCCGTATTGCTGCCACACGTTGCGAATCTCGATGTAGCTCATGCGCGGCCTCCTTCAGCCCAGGGGAAGAAGCGGCGGTGAATCGCACGCAGAGACCAGTCCATCAGCCACGCCAGCAGCGTGATCCAGACCACATAGGGCAGGATCACGTCCATGGCCAGGTAGCGGCGCACGAGGAAGATGCGATAGCCCAGGCCAGCCGTGGCCGAAATCGCTTCAGCGGAAATGAGGAACAGCCACGCCGCCCCCAGCGACAGGCGCAGCGAAACCAGCAGGCGCGCCAGCATCTGCGGCAAGGCCACACGCAGTACGAGCGTCCAGCTGTTGGCCCCGAGTGTCTGCGCCTTGATCAGCAGTTCGGCGGGGATGGCGCGGCCGGTGTGTTCGAGATCACGCGCCAGCAAGGGCGTGACGCCGATGACGATCAACATCACCTTGGACAATTCATCCAGCCCCATGACGATGAAGAGAATCGGCAGGATCGCCAGCGGCGGCACCATCGAGATCACGGTCAGCAGCGGCGAGAATCCTGCGCGCAGCACCGGGAAGATGCCGTTGGCGATGCCCAGCACCAGCCCGGCCACGGCCGCGATGCCCAGGCCCAGCAGCACGCGCTGCAGGCTGGCCAGGGTGTCGCTCCAGAACAGGTAGTCGCCGGTGCGCGGATCTTCCATGAAGGCCATGTGACGGACCGCATCGACCATCTGAGCGAGACTGGGCAAGAGCTTGTCATTGGGATTGTCGGCCAGGCGCGTGGCCGAGCCGAAGGCGTACAGCAGCGCCAGAATGAGGAAGGGCAGGAGCGTCAGCAGCCACTGCCCGGAGCGGCCGGGGTGGCGATTCAGGAAGCGCATGGCGCGCCTCCCTGTGACAAGGACCGAGGCAGGGACGGACGCAGCACAAGGGCTACGGGATGGAACCTGGGGTGGCGAACAGCGATCACGGGAAACTCCGGTCGGGGTTGAACAAAAGCAGGAGCAGCGCGGCACCTGTGGTGCAACTCTCTCCCGGGCTTTTGTCCCGCCGTGTAACCTCGACCGAGGTCGCCGGCTCTCGGACCAGTCATCTGCCTGCGGCAGACCGGAACCCTAGCCAGCTATTTGAACGTCTTGTGCAGCCGTCGGATGATCAGGTCATCGCCAGATCATCGGTGCGGGCTGCCCTGCATGTCATTGGATTTCAGCAAATTCCATACCATCAGCGCGCACGGCGCAGCCAGCGCAGCGCATGCGCAAGCACTTCAATGAGCAGCAATGAAGTGCGCATGCGGCCACATAGCGGCAGGGCCTGTGCGGCCTCGCTGGAAAAGGCGAAGGGAAAAACGGCAGTGTCGTGAGATCGGGTCATGGGCATGGTCTGCTCCTGCGAACATGGCCTGGCCGTCCAGGGATGGTTGCCGATGCCACGCGTGATGCATGCGCTTCATTTGCTTCGGCCCAAGTCGTCTTGGCTCGCCCACGGCGAGAACGACAATCTTGCATGCAAGATCCAGACCAGCCCTGCACGCTCTTGCGCACCCGGCGCAAACCCGCACCTGCACTGGCGCGCAGCCAATCGCGTGGCGCATCGCACATCGCCGGAGCGCAAGCATGGTGCAAGCCGGCACCGATTTGGCGCGGACACGATGCGCCAGCATCGCTCACGGATGCCGCAGCCAATGAAGCGTTGAGCCGTTCGCTATTAATAGCGAAAACCGGCATCCCGCATCATCGACATCGCCAGAGGGCATTGGCATGAACCTTGCTGAAAAGCGAGCGGGAGCCGGCGAGTCCGGTCTTGAGTCAGCACAATTTGCAATGGACAGCTAGGGTTCCGGTTCGCTGGTGCGGATGTCTGGTCCGAGAGCAGTCGACCTCGCAAGGGGTTACACGGCGGGAGAAAAGCCCGGGAGATGACGCGTTCGCAACGACCGCGCCGCTCCCGGGCTTTTTTCCAATAAACCCTTCGAGGACCCTACGCCGTGTACAACATTTCCCGAATCCTTGGTGGCGCTGCCATCGCCCTGGCCGCCTTCACGGGCGCGCTTTCATCGGCCCACGCCGCCCCCCGCACCGACTTCAAGGTCTGTACCTCCATCTATGCCGGCTGGATGCCCTGGGGCGAAGCCCAGGCGCAAGGCATCCTGGCCAAGTGGGGCAAGAAGTACGGCATCACCATCAGTGCCGTGCAGTTGAACGACTACGTGGAGTCGATCAATCAGTACACCGCCGGCAAGTTCGACGGCTGCACCATGACCAACATGGATGCGCTCACCATTCCCGCCGCCGGTGGCGTGGACTCCACGGCGCTCATCGTGGGCGACTATTCCAACGGCAACGATGGCATCGTCTTGAAGGGCAAGAACAAGAAGCTGGCCGACATCAAGGGCCAGTCGGTGCAGCTGGTGGAATTCTCGGTCTCGCACTACCTGCTGGCGCGCGCGCTGGAGACGGCCGGCCTGCGCGAGCGTGACGTCAAGGTGGTCAACACCAGCGATGCCGACATCACTGCCGCCTTCGCCACCCCGGCCGTCACCAGCACGGTGACCTGGAACCCGATGCTGTCCTCGATTGCGGCCTCGCCCGATGTGTCGCTGGTCTACACCTCCAAGCAGTTGCCCGGCGAGATCATGGACCTGATGGTGGTCAACACAAAAACCCTGCAGGAGAACCCCGCCTTCGGCAAGGCCCTCACCGGTGCCTGGTACGAGATGATGGCCATCATGACCGCCAAGGATGAGCGCGCCACCCGCGCACTGACCGCCATGGGCAAGGCTTCCGGCACCGACCTGGCAGGCTTCCAGTCGCAGCTGGCGGCCACCGCCATGTTCTACCAGCCCAAGGCGGCGCTGGAATTCGCCACCAAGAAGGAGCTGCCGGCCATCATGGGCCGCATCGCCAAGTTCAGCTATGACCACGGCATCCTCGGTCCCAACGTCAAGAGCGCTGATGGCATCGGTGTCGCCTTCGACGGCAACGTGGTGATCGGCGACAAGAAGAACGTCAAGCTGCGCTTCGATCCGGCCTACATGAAGATGGCGGCCGACGGAAAACTTTAAGTTTTTCGCGCGCACGCGCGCCCGGCTTCACCACAACAACTGCATCACGCCCTGTCATGCGCGGGTCCGGCAACGGACCCGCCGGGGCCTGCTCGTCCCTCGCTTTCACCTTGATCCACGCTGATTCCAGACCACCCAACGGAGAGAACCTTGACTACCTACGCCACTTCCCTGTCGCGCCTTTGCGGCCTCGGCACCTGCGCCGCTGCCCTCACCACCCTGCTGGCCTGCGCTCCCGCACTGGCCGATGATGCGGCGCCGGCTGCGGCCCCTGCCGGCCCGTGGACCATCACCAAACACATCGACCTGGCCTCGCGCTACGTGCTGCGCGGCGTCACCACCACCTATGGCAACGGCCAGCCGCTGGGCAATGCCGGTGCCGACGCGCCCGAATCGGACCAGGCCGCGCTGCAATGGGGCATCGATTTCGTCCACAGCAGCGGCTGGAGCTTCGGCTACTGGGCCTCGACCATCAATTATTCGTACAAGCAGCTTGGCAACTCCTATAGCGATCGCAGCATCACCGAATTCCAGAAGCCGCGTTCGGTGGAAAACGATTTCTACTTCGCTTACGCCGGCAACATCAGCGGCGACCTCGGCTATACCCTGGGCATGACCGGCTACTACTACGCCAACGGGCGCCATGCCAATGCGCTGGAAACCAAGGCCGGCCTGACCTGGGGCGCGCTGTCTTTCAATGCGCAGACGCTGCTCAACGACGTGGTCTGGGGCAACAAGGGCGATACCTACTGGACTCTGGTCTACACCAAGCCGCTGCCCTACGACATCACCTTCACCGGCACGCTGGGCGCCTACACCTACAGCCGCGAGGGCAAGTATCTGGGCACCCGCGATACCGCCACCGGTGCCGCCTGCGGCGCGGGCCAGGCCTTCGTGGTCAATGGCTGCTTCGCCGGCAACGGCCCCAGCAGCGGCGGCCTGCGCCACCTGACGCTGGGCCTGTCGGCGCCCTTCCCCGACTCGTCCATCACCTGGTCGCTGCAGGCCATCCTCGGCGGCTACAACCGCTTTGACGTCAAGCAGGGCAACCAGCTGGTGGGCATGCTGAGCTGGGGCTTCTGAAGCCGCGCTGCCTACACGCAGGGCTTGATACCTCCCGGGTATCAAGCCGCTGATGCGGGCGCGTCAGACATTTCCGACATCAAAAGCGCAGGATGACTGATCCCCCCGCGGCGTCATCGCGCGCATCATGGCTCAGCCGTGGGCAAGGCAAGACCTTGCTCACGCTCCGGATTTCCCTCAAGGAAACGCGCCATGAAAAAAATAAGCATCTCCGCCAATCGCCGCCGTTTCCTGCGCGGCGCCCTGACCGCCGCACCCGCGGCGGCGCTGGTTGTGACCACCGGCAGCCTTTCCGCCAGTGCCCAGGAACAAGCCGGCAACACCCCCCACAAACCCGTCTTCTTCAACCAGGATGAATTCGCGCTCCTGAGCGCCCTGGCCGATACCCTCATCCCAGCCGACGAAACTGGACCCGGCGCGCTGGAAGCGGGCGTGCCCGCCTTCATCGATGCGCAGATGAACACCCCTTACGGACAGGGCCAGCTGTGGTACATGCAGGGCCCTTTCACCCCGGACGCCCCGCCCGAGTTCGGCTACCAGCTGCCCTATCCGCCGCGCGAACTGTACAAGAAGGGCCTGGCCGAATTCGACGCGGCCATCCGCCAGCAATACGGCCACGGCTATGTGGAACTGAACACCCAGCAACGCGAAAAGATGATGGGCGAGTTCGAGAAGGGCGACCAGGGCAGCATCAAGATGGCCACCATCCCGCCTGCAGCGCTGTTCAACCTGTTGCTGCAGAACGTGCACGAAGGCTATTTCTGCGACCCCACCGATGGCGGCAACAAGGGGATGGCTTCCTGGAAGATGATCGGCTTCCCCGGTGCCCGCGCCGACTATTACGACTGGGTCGACCAATACGGCCGCACCTATCCCCTGCCCCCGATCTCGCGCGGCTGATCGCTGCCTCCCTTAGCATCGTCTGACCCCGAAAGCCCAAGCATATGGCCAACAAGAACATGAAAACAGTCGACGTCGTCATCGTCGGCTTCGGCTGGACCGGTGCCATCATGGCCAAGGAAATGACCGAGGCCGGACAAAGTGTGGTGGCGCTGGAACGCGGCGTCTATCGCGACACTTACCCGGACGGCGCCTATCCCAAGACCATCAATGAGCTGGAATACCAGCAGCGCTTCAAGTTATTCCAGAATCTGAACAAATCCTCGTTCACCTTCCGCCGCAAGAGCGCCGACAGCGCTATCCCCTATCGCCAGATCGCCATGTTCAAGCCGGGCGAAGGCGTGGGCGGTGCGGGCCTGCACTGGTCGGGCTGCCACTGGCGCATCCTGCCGGAAGAGTTGCGCATGCGCAGCCACTACGAGGAACGCTATGGCAAGGGTTTCATTCCCAAGGACATGACCCTGCAGGACTGGGGCGTGACCTACGAAGAACTGGAGCCGTATTTCGATTTCGCCGAAAAGATGATGGGAACCTCCGGCACCGCCTACCGCGTGGGCGGGAAGGTGGTCGACGACAGCGGCAATCCCTTCGAGGCCAACCGCTCGGACAACTTCCCGCTGCCGGCACAAAAGGAGCAATACCAGGCCGCGCTGTTCCGCAAGGCCGCGCAGCAGGCGGGCTTCCACCCCTTCACCCTGCCCTCGGCCAATGCCTCGGCGCCCTACGTGAACCAGTACGGCTGCCAGATGGGGCCCTGCACCTTCTGCGGTTATTGCTCCGGCTATGCCTGCTACAACTATTCCAAGGCCTCGCCCAACGTCAACATCATGCCGGCCCTGCGCAAGAGTGCGCTGTTCGAATTGCGCAGCAGCTGCAACGTGCTGCGCATCGAACTCGACAGCAGCCGCAAGAAAGCCACCGGTGTTACCTACGTGGATGCCAATGGCGATACCGTATTCCAGCCGGCCAACATCGTCATCGCCAGTACCTTCGCATACAACAATGCGCGGCTGTTCCTGCTCTCGGGCATCGGCAAGCCCTATGATCCGGTGAGCAACACCGGTGCGGTCGGGCGCAACATCGCCTTCCAGATGATGTCGACCATCAACGCCTTCTTCGATCCGGGCAAGAACATCAACGGTTTCATCGGTGCCGGTGGCAATGGGGTGGCGGTGGATGATTTCAATGGCGACCACATGGACCACGGCCCGCTGGGCTTCGTCGGTGGTTCGCCGATCTGGTGCAACCCGGCCGGGGCCAAGCCGATCTCGGGCATCGCCGTGCCCAGCGGTACGCCCAAGTGGGGCCGCGACTGGAAGCGTGCGGTCAAGGCCAGCTACCTGAACACCATGTCCTTCGACGTGCATGGGGCCAACATGGTCTATCGCGACGTGTATGTGGATCTCGATCCCAACTACAAGGATGCCTTCGGCCAGCCGCTGCTGCGATTCACCTTCGACTGGAAGGACAACGACATCCGCATGAGCCGCTACGTCACCGACCAGGCCGTCAAGATCGCGCACGAACTGAAGGCGCGCGAGATCAAGGTCACCGTCAAGGACTTCGGGGCCGCGCCCGACCTGCGCAGCTACCAGACCACGCACTGGGCCGGTGGCGTGGCCATGGGCACGGATCCTTCCACCAGCGTGGTGAACCGCTACCTGCAGAGCTGGGATGTGCACAACGTGTTTGCGGTGGGCTCGGGCGTGTTTGCCCAGGGCATCGGCTACAACCCGACCGGGGCGGCCGTGGCGCTGACCTACTGGTCGGCACGCGCCATCCGCGAGCAGTACCTGCAGGACCCGCGGCCGCTGGTCAGCGCGTGAAGACGGGAGCGATGATGAAACGACTGATCCTGATCTCGGCCCTGGCGCTCGGTACGGCGGCGCTGGCCGCCAGTGCCGCCTACAACCTGGCGCATGCCGATGAATCGCTGAGCGTTCCTGCACCACCCAAGCCGCCCGTGGGCGCGCGCCTGCTCAACCGGGAAATCGCACCGCAACGACCGCTGGCCACGCCGCCAGCCGATGCGGCACTGGCCGAGCGCATCGCCAGGCAAGGCAGCCCCAGTGCCGATGACCAGCAACTCTTGCGCGGCGCCTACCTGGCACGCGCCGGGGATTGCGTCGCCTGCCACACCAGCAAGGGGGGCGCGCCTTTCGCAGGAGGACTGGCGCTGGCCTCCCCGATCGGTGCGATCTACTCCACCAACATCACGCCGGACAAGGAACACGGCATCGGCGAATGGAGCTATGAGGACTTCGCGCGCCTGATGCGCACCGGCGTGACCAAAGCAGGTCATACGGTCTATCCGGCCATGCCCTATCCCTCGTATTCCCGCCTGACCGATGAGGACATGCAGGCGCTGTATGCGTATTTCACCAAGGCCGTGCCGCCCTCATCGCAGGCCAATCGCGCCAATGACATCCCCTGGCCCTTGTCGATGCGCTGGCCGCTGGCGATCTGGCGCAAGCTGTTCGCGCCCACGCCTGCGCCCTATGCGGCACCGGCCGGGACCGATGCGCAACTGGCGCGCGGGGCTTACCTGGTCGAAGGACTGGGCCACTGCGGCAGCTGCCACACGCCGCGCTCGACCACGATGCAGGAGAAGTCGCTGCGCGATGACAGCAGCCGCCTGTATCTCTCCGGAGGACAAGTGGTCGATGGCTGGAGCGTGCCGTCACTGCGCAATGAACATGGCGGCGGCATCGCGGGCTGGAGCCAGGCCGACCTGGTCGACTTCCTGCGTACCGGCCGCAACCAGTACACGGCTTCCTTCGGTGCCATGAATGACGTGATCGAGCATTCCATGCAATACATGACGGACGCCGATCTCAACGCGATGTCGCGTTACCTGTTGAGCCTGGCACCACGCAACGGCGCCGAGCCTTATCGCTATGACGAGGCCACGGCCACGGCGGCTTACGAAGGACGTCCGCAGACGACAGGGGCGGCGCTCTACCTGGATCGCTGCGCGGCCTGCCATCGCAGCAACGGCACCGGTTATGGCAAGGCCTTCCCGGCGCTGGCCGGCAATCCGGTGCTGCAGACCCAGGATGCGACCTCAGCCATCCGCATCATCCTGCAAGGGGGGCGCCAGCCCTCCACCGATGCCGCCACGGCGGGACTGGTGATGGCACCGTATGCGCAGCTGCTCAACGATCAGCAGGTGGCCGAAGTGACCTCCTACATCCAGACCGCCTGGGGCAATCGCGGCGCGACCGTGAGTGCTGCCGATGTGGCCAAGATCCGCAAGACGGCCAAGCCGGTGGAGGAGCGGGCACCGTGAGGCGCCATCCGGCTCAATACTTCACATTGGCCGAGAGGTAGACCGCCCGCCCATCCCCCGGCGCATGCCGGGTCTGGTCGTTGATCCAGACATATTCATAGTATCGATTGGCCAGGTTCTTGAGCTGCAGTTCCAGGCTCAGCTTGTCGTTGACCTGATAAGTCGCGCTGGCATTGAAGAGCGTATAGCCACCATACTTGCCGCCGGTATTGGCGGTGGTCAGGTAGTAGCTGCCCTGGCCGTTGACCGAGGCCGACAGCTTCAGGTCCGCCGTGGCCTGGTAGTCGATGCCACCGGAATAGACCTGGCGCGGCACGTGGTCGATTTCCTTGCCGAGGGTGTTGGGTGCGGTCGGGTCCGGCGTGATGATTTCCGAACGCTGGCGCGAATACGCCAGCCACAGCGTGGTGCCCTTGCTGGCGCGCAGGTTGATCTGCAGGTCGACACCATTGCGCTTGGTCCGTCCCACGTTTTCCGAGTCGCCCGTGGGATCGTTCAGGCGCCGCTTGACCTCATCCGAGGCACGCTGCTCCCACACCGCCACGCGGCCATCGAGCCAGTCCACCGGGGTGAACTTGACGCCGCTTTCCCAGCCGTCATTGATGGAAGGACGCAGGTCATTGTTGTTGGACTTGTAGGCCGCCGCGCCCGCGCCGACCTGGAAGGTGCGGCCCCAGTTGGCATACAGGCTGGCCTCGCGGATCGGTGCGTAGACCACGCTCAGCTTGGGCTGGCGGATGTAGCCGTAATTCTGGATGCCATAACTCACCCCGCGCGAGGGATCGTTGAAACGTCCTCCCACATGGTCGACCCGGTAACCGGGGATGATGCGCAGCGCTTCCACCGGCTTGATCACAGCCTGTACATAGGCACCGACCGTATCGAAGACGAAGTGATGGTCGCGCGTCTGCGATACGCGCACCTTGTTGACGGTGTTGTAGCGCGGGCTCTGGTCTTCCTGGCGCTCCATGCTCAAGCCGCCTTCCAGGGCCAGGTCGCTCATGCCTTCGAGCGCCTTCCAGCGCGGGCGATAGGTGGCATTGGTCAACAGGCCGTAGTGGGTCTCGTCGATGAGGCGCTCCTGCTGCGAGGTCGTGGAGGAATACCGCAGCCAGCGCTGGTCGCGCACGCGATTGAGATAGAGCTTGGCACCGACCGAGAGCTGGTCATCGATGTCGCCGTCGAAGTGCAGGCTGACCTGGTCCATCTGGCGGTTGCCGCCATCAGACTGGGCATAGGCATAGGACGAGGTCGGGTTGCTGCGCGCGTCCTGGGCCGTCAGGTAGCCCGGTTCCTGGGCATAGGCATTGGCATGACGGATGCTGAGGCCCGTGCGATAGCGGCCATCGTCGCTGGTGTAGAACCACTTGCCGGAGAAGGCGATGTTCTCGGCCTGGGCATGGTCGCGGTAGCCATCTGATTTTTCGTAGCCGACGAAATAATTCTGCGACCAGTTGCCGTTTTCCACTCCCTTGACCACCTGCACCTGGCGCGTGTTGAAGCTGCCATAGGTCAGGCGCGCCTCGTCGTAGTTGCCGCCCTGGCGGGTGACGATATTGACGTTGCCGGCGATGTTGTGCAGGCCGTAGCGCGCGTCGTTGGTGCCACGCACGACCTCGATGCGGGCGATATCGAGCGGGAACAGCGTGCCCAGGAAAGGCATGCCACCCGCGTTATCGTTGCTGGGGACGCCGTCGATGAGCAGCTTGACCGCATTGACCTCGCCCTCGCCGTTGAAGCCACGGAAGGACAGCTTGCCCGACTCGTTGCCCTGGCGGAACTGGGTCAGCATCACGCCCGGCGACTGCGCGAACAGCTCCCAGTTGTATTGCGCCTGCTGTTGCTGGATGCGATCAGCCCCGATCAGGTCCACCGAGGTCAGCACGTTGTTGAGTTGCAGCGGGCCGCTGCGGCGAGCGCTCACCTCCACGGTACCGAGCGTCAGTGAAGAATCCTCGGCGGCGCTGGCCGATTGCGCCAGCGCCCAAGGGGCGGCCCCCAAGGCCAGCAGGCCGGACAGGGCGGTAAGTTTGAATACGGGTCGTGCGCGATGCAGCGGCCCGGGCCGGCGGGCAAAGTGAGTCGTCATTGGTCTTGTAGTGGTCCAGGCAGAGCATGCGGCCTCCCCCGGCAGCTGCGCTGCCGTCCCCTGGATGCCGCATGGGAAATCAGGAGCCGCAAGGATAAGCTGGTATGACCAGTTGTTGAATGTGGCAATTTGTCGCAGGGGCTTGCACCCCTACGCCATTTCTTCAAACTGATCCCGCGCGCATGAAAAAACCGGACCTCCGCAGACTCGATTTCGTTGAGACCGAATCTGGATCAGGCTGCGTCCCCCAGCGCCACCGAGGCCTTTTGCGCCAGCCCCCAGCCACCGTAGAAGGCCACATGCGCCATCGCCTCGCCCAACTGCTCACTGTGCAAGCCATGATGCGCGGCCAGGGCCAGATAGCCCGGGAAGCGCTCAGTCTGGCCCAGTGCCGCCAGCGCGGCCAGCGTCACCAGCACACGTTCACGCGCGGCCAGGCCGGGACGGCACCAGATCATCCGCTGCAGGACCGATCCGGTGAAGTGCGCCAGCGCCGGTGATGATGCGGCCATCTCACCGGTCCCGAAGACCGCTTCCTGAAGGGTCGGCGGAACGACATCGTCCAAGGCCAGCAATTGCGGTGCCGCGGCCGCCTGCACGTCGACCTGCAAGCCCCGCTGGCGCAGCACTTCGCGCGCGGCGCCGATGGCGGCAAAGGCATTGGCCAGGCTGGCATACGGGCCCAGGTGGGTCAGCACTTCGCTCAATGCATCGGCCGACACGCCGCTGTCGAGCGCCTTGTTGAAATAATGCGGGTAGGCCAGCGTGGCATTGCGTGCCACCAGCACGGCCACCGTGACCAGCGCGCGCTCGCGCGGGGCCAGGCCGGGCCGGCTCCAGAGTTCATCCACAACGTGCTTGCGGGTGAGATCGACCAGCGCCGGGGCAACGCTGGAAAGCATGTCGAACAGGGCATCGGTTGCGGAGGCTTGTGTCATGGCGGATTCCTTGATGGTGAGGGCGCTGGTCCGGGGATCAAACGCGGCCGCGTGCGAATTGCGCCGCCACCTCGGCCACGCGCTTGCCCAGATAGGCGGCCGTGGCCAGGTCACTGGCACCGGGCGTGATCTCGGCAGGAGCATCGTCCGATTGCGCCATGGCACCCAGCCAGCCGCCGATGCGGTTGAGTTCATCACCGCTCTTGCCGGGGAAGAGATCGACCCCGGTCCAGAGCATGCCGTGCTGGGCCGCGAACAGCGCCAGGGTCACCAGGGAATTGAGCTTGTCGCCGTGCAGCGCGCCGGAATTGGTGAAGCCGGCCGCGACCTTGTTGCGCCAGGTCTGCGGGATCCACGCCTGGCGGGTGGAGTCTTCCATGAACTGCTTGAAGCGCGCCGAGATGGTGCCGTTATAGGTCGGCGAGCCGAAGATGATGGCGTCGCTGGCGGCAATGGCAGCCCAGTCCACGCTGCCGGCCGACAGCGGCACCAGGATGGATTGAGCCCCGGCGACTTCCTCCACGCCGCGCGCGACGGACTGCGCGAGTTTTTCGGTATGGCCGTAGCCGCTGTCAAAGACGATGCTGATGTTCATGTTTTCTCCTGTGGATAAATCAAACTGTTCGGGACCGGGGAATGACGTAACAGGCTCATTCTGCGCAAATGGATTACATGACGGTAGCAGTGCAATCCTTTAGGATTCATCAAGATGAACTTATCAATCCAATTTTCGGGGAGCAACCGCCATGGATACGTCGCAACGGGTACGTGCCATCATTTCCTTCGTGCAGGCTGCCGACAGCGGCAGCTTCGCCGGTGCCGGGCGGACACTGGGCATCTCCTCAGCTGCGGTGAGCCAGAATGTGGCCGGGCTGGAGACTGCGCTGGGCGTGCGCCTGATGAACCGCACCACGCGCAGCCTGAACCTGACCGAGGAAGGCAGCGCCTTCCTGCGTCAGGCACGCATTGCGCTCGATGCGCTGGAACAGGCGACCGATGACGTGGTGGCGGCACGCGCGACACCGACCGGACGCGTTCGCATCTCCACCAGTGCGGCCTTCGGTCGCGAACAGTTGCTGCCGCTGCTGCCTGGCCTGAGCCAGCGCTATCCGGCCTTGTCGGTGGAAGTGGATTTCGATGACCGCATCAGCGAGCTGGTGCAGGACGGTTATGACCTGGCGATCCGGGGCGGACGCATCGCCGATTCGTCGCTGGTCTCGCGCAGCATCTGCAAACTGAACCTGGCGCTGGTCGCCAGTCCCGCCTATCTGGAGGCTCGCGGCACACCGCGCCGCCCGCAGGATCTGCACAAGCACAGCCTGATTACGCGCAAGTTCCTGGGCGGCAAGGTGTCACCCTGGAATTTCCAGGGCAGCGACGGCAGCATCATGACCTGGAATACCGAACACGCACTGCTGACCTTGTCCTCGCCCGAAGCGCTGGTCCAGGCGGCCCTGGCCGGCATGGGTATCGCCGAAGTCGGGGTGCATCACGCGTGGCGCTATCTGCAACGCGGGCGATTGAAGGTGCTGCTCTTGCGCAGCCATCATCCGGGCAACTACGAAATGTGCCTGCAATACCCGCACCGGGCGCTGATCGCGCCGCGTGTGCGGGTGGCGGTGGATTACCTGCTGGAAGGCTTCGCCGCCAGCGAGGAACTGCACGTTCCGCTGTCCGCCTTGCGCAAGTACGCGGCCTGAGAACGGCAGCGATTCATTCCTGCTCGATCAGGGCCAGGTAGGGACCAGGCTGGCGCAGGACCGCGATGTTACCGGTGATGTGGCCCAGCTTGACCAATCCCTTCGAGTAAGCGAAGTCCTTGTAGAACAGGGCGATATTGCCCCAAGGCGCATAGAAGGCGATATCCCCGCTGCGCGGCGTATAGCCCTCGGGCTCGCCGCGCGTGGCCAGCTTGCGTGGCAGCTGGGCGATCTTCTCGGTCTGGTTGTAGTCCGACAGCTCCAGCGTCAGCGGCAACAGGGCGGCGAAGTCGCGGGCAGCCGAACCGGGTTCGAGACGCGCGGTCAGGACGGTATCGGCGATGGTGATGCGCAGGGTCATGGGCAGGCTCTTGGCAGGGGTACGGGTCTGCGCCGCTGCCGTCATCGGGCAGAGGCTCATGGCGCCGGCCATCAGCGCGGCAATCACGGTCAGGCGCGGCAGGAGTGAGAAAGACATGGGCAGTCCGAAGGCAATCGATCGGACCTGATTGTCGCTGCATCATCGGTCCGTGATTAGCCCCGCCGGCCTGAATGCCGTCATCAGCCCAGCTTATGAATCAGGCCTTCTGTCATCACCCCGGCTGACGTGGGCGGCTGTCGTAGCGCAGGGCATTGACCACCAGAGAGAACGCCGGTGAAGGCTGGCGGCGGCTGGGATAGTAGAGGTGATAGCCCTCGAAGACCGGACACCAGTCCTCCAGCACCCGCACCAGCTGGCCGTTCTCCAGATAGGATTGCAGCTCGTCTTCGGGCAGCAGCACCACGCCCAGCCCGGCCAGGGCCGCATCGATCTGCGGCGGCACGGTGTTGAAGATGAGCGAACCGTCTACACGCACGTTGATCTTTTCGCCGTCCTTTTCAAAATCCCATACGTAGAGCCCGCCCGAGGAGGGCATGCGCTGGTTGATGCAGTCCTGGACCATCAGGTCGTTCGGATGCAGCGGCACCGGATAGCGCGTGAAGTACTCGGGCGAGGCTGCCACCACCATGCGCAGCGGCGGGCCGATGGGCACCGCGATCATGTCGCGGTCGATGGTCTTGCCCCAGCGCACGCCGGCATCGAAGCGGTCGGCCACGATGTCGCGCAGGGCGTAGCTCATGTCGAATTCCAGCTTGATGTCGGGGTATTGCTGCAACAGCGGAGCCAGCTTGGGCAGCAGCACGCGCTGGATCATGCCGTCGCCGCAGGTGATGCGCACGGTGCCACCAGGTTTTTCGCGCAGTGCGGTGAGGGCATCGAGCTCGGCCTCGATCTCGTCGAAGCGGTTGCCGATCGACTGGATCAGGCGTTCGCCAGCGGGCGTGAGCGAGATGCTGCGCGTGGTACGGGTCAGCAGGCGGATCTGCAGGCGCTCTTCGAGGCCGCGGATGGCTTGCGACAGCGCAGATTGCGTCACGCCCAGCGTGGCGGCGGCACGCGTGAAACTGCCCTCGCGCGCCACGGTGACGAAACCCAGCAAGTCATTGAGATTGCGTTTGATCATGCAGCCACCCTTCCTGTGGTGAGCAATAAAGCCGGATCAGCCGGAGGCCGCGCCGATGAAACAAGGGGTCGGTGCCGAAGGGGGACGGGATTCATTGATTAGTTTTTCTAATAGGGTAATTAAGGATTGATTACCTAGTCAATACGGCGCACGCGCGCGACACTGACTGCCTTCACATTCTCCACGGCAAGCGCTGCCAGCCCGTGCACGCCGAGCTTCGGCCTGCTGCGGCGGGCGACGTCTTGCCCGACATCATCATGAGCAGTTCCTTCTCCTCCACCTCTTCACTGCAGGCCGCCGGCGCACCGGTACAGGCGCGCTGGAGCGGCGTCTTCGCGATGACGCTCACGGCCTTTGCCCTGGTCGCATCCGAATTCATGCCGGTGAGCCTGTTGACACCCATCGCACAGGATCTGGGCGTGAGCGAAGGCCTGGCCGGGCAAGCGATCTCGGTCTCGGGTGCCTTCGCCGTGCTCACCAGCCTGAGCATTGCGCGCCTGGCCGGCCAGTTGCCACGCAAGACGCTGTTGCTGTGGCTGACGGCGCTGATGCTCATTTCCGGCCCGGTCATCGCGCTGGCCCCCAACTATCCGGTCTACATGGCCGGACGCGTACTGATCGGCATCGCCATCGGCGGCTTCTGGTCGATGTCGGCCGCCGCCGCCATCCGCCTGGTGCCGCCGCAGGATGTGGCGCGTGCACTGGCCGTCTTCAATGGCGGCAATGCCCTGGCTACCGTGGTGGCCGCACCGCTGGGCAGCTACCTGGGCGCACTCATCGGCTGGCGCGGCGCCTTCCTGTGCCTGGCACCGGTGGCCTTGCTGGCGCTGCTGTGGCAGGCGCTCAGCCTGCCGGCCATGCGTCCGCCAGTACGCCACACTGCGCCCACGCATCCCCTGGCCCTGCTCTCGACGCCGCTGGTGGCAATGGGCATGGCGGGCGTGAGCCTGCTGTTCATGGGGCAGTTCACGCTCTTCACCTATCTGCGCCCCTTCCTCGAAAGCGAAACGCGGGTGCAGGTACAAACCCTGTCGCTGATCCTGCTGGCCATCGGCGTGGCCGGATTCATCGGCACCACGCTCATCGGACGGCTGCTGCGCCGTTGGTTCTACGGCACGCTGGTCTTCATCCCGCTGCTGATGGCCGTCATCGCCCTGGCGCTGGTGGCCTGCGGCCATCACGTCCTGCCGGTGGGCTTGCTGCTGGCGCTGTGGGGCCTGGTCGCCACGGCCGCACCGGTGGGCTGGTGGTCATGGGTGGCGCGCACCCTGCCGCACGACGCCGAAGCCGGCGGCGGGCTGATGGTGGCGCTGGTGCAATTGGCCATCGGCCTGGGTTCCACCGTGGGCGGGCTGCTGTTTGATCACGGCGGCCATCACATCACTTTCTTTGCCAGCGCGGGCGTGCTGCTGGCCGCAGCCTTGCTGGCGGCGCTCACGGCACGCCAGGATCGCCGGCCTTCTTCCAACGAAAGGACATCTCCATGAAGATCATTCGCAACGGCAGCACCCCCTCGGCCAAGGGACCGGCCTCCTTCTTCACCGGCAATGTGCGCATCGACAGTTTCTTCCAGGGCGAAGAACCGGCGCGCGCGGGCGGTGCCATCGTCACCTTCGAACCCGGTGCGCGCACCGTGTGGCACACCCATCCGCTGGGCCAGACCCTGATCGTGACGCAAGGCGTCGGCTGGACCCAATGCGAAGGCGGCCCGCGCACGGAGATCCTCGCCGGCGACGTCGTCTGGTGCCCCTGCCAGCGCCGTCACTGGCACGGTGCCACCGACACCACCGCCATGACGCACGTGGCCATCACCGAACTCTTTGATGGCAAGAACGTGGAGTGGATGGAGCCGGTTACCGATGCGCAGTATCTAGGTGGTGAAGTCGTCAGGGACTGAGGCTCCCCCACTTCGCTCAGTAATCAAAAAATCGGGCGGACACCTTGTGGGTGCCCGCCCGATTTCATTCACCGTGCCATCAGGTCAGCCGTTGGCCATCAGGCGGCCATGCTGGCGTTGTCGATCACGAAGCGATACTTGATGTCGCCCTTGAGCATGCGTTCGTAGGCGGTGTTGATTTCTTCGGCGCGGATCAGCTCGATGTCGGCCACGATGTTGTGCTTGGCGCAGAAGTCCAGCATCTCCTGGGTTTCGGGGATGCCGCCGATCAACGAACCCGCCAGCGAACGGCGCTTCATGATGAGGCTGAAGACATTCGGCGACGGGTGCGGCGTGGCCGGTGCACCGACCAGGGTCATGGTGCCTTCACGCTTCAACAGCGCGAGGAAGGCATCGAGGTCGTGCGGTGCCGCCACGGTGTTGAGGATGAAGTCGAAGCTCTTGGCATGCGCGGCCATCTCGTCGGCATTGCGCGAGACCACCACTTCATCGGCCCCCAGGGCCTTGGCATCGGCACGTTTGGAATCCGAGGTGGTGAAGGCCACTACGTGCGCGCCCATGGCGTGCGCGATCTTGATGCCCATGTGGCCGAGGCCGCCGATGCCAACCACTCCAACCTTCTTGCCGGGACCGGCACCCCAATGGCGCAGCGGCGAATAGGTGGTGATGCCGGCGCACAGCAGCGGGGCCACGGCGGCCAGGTCCGCTTCCGGATGGCGGACCGTCAGCACGTAGCGCTCGTGCACCACGATCTGCTGCGAGTAGCCACCCATGGTCCAGCCGGGCGCGTCATCGGTCTTGCCGTTGTAGGTGCCGACCATGTTGTCGCAATAGTTTTCCAGGCCTTCTTCGCAATCCGGGCAGGTCTGGCAGCTGTCGACGATACAGCCCACGCCGACCAGGTCACCGACCTTGAACTTGCTGACGTGATTGCCGACGGCGGCGACACGGCCCACGATCTCGTGACCGGGGACGCAGGGGTATTGGGTGCCGGCCCATTCGGAACGGACCTGGTGCAGGTCGGAGTGGCAGATGCCGCAATAGGCGATGTCGATCTGCACATCGTGCGGGCCGGTGGCGCGGCGGGTGATTTCCAGATGTTCGATCGGCTTGTCGGCGGCGTGTGCACCATAAGCGTGGACTGGCATGGGGATCTCCTCAGTAAACGGGCCAATAAGCTGGCGGTGGGAATGAACAGGTCAGGGGTGGGCAACCTGTCTTGAAAATGGATGATTGTGGCGTGCGGCAACGCGCGATGACAGACCTATTTCGCGATGATTCTTGCCTGAAATTCCGGGACCAACGCGAAGACAAGCGCGTCATTGCCGCGACATCCGCTACCGTGCGACCCGGCAGAACGGCACGCGGACCCACTGCGTGCGAGCTTGCAGATTTTGCCTCATCATTTATACCGGGATTAGCCGGACCGGGCTTAATTGGTCTATAAGCGCGGCTAATTAGTTCCGGTGCCGATGTCATGGCATTCTGGGCCTGAGAACCAACTTACACTGATGCCCAATGAATGATACTTCCGACCTCAAGGTCTTGCGCGCCCTGCGCGACTGGCGACGCGATGGCCGCAGCGCGCTGCTGGCCACCGTGGTCTCGACCTGGGGCTCGTCGCCGCGTCCGGTCGGCTCGCAACTGGCCATCCGCGACGATGGCCGGCTCATCGGTTCGGTCTCCGGCGGCTGCATCGAGGATGACCTGCTGTTCCAATACCTGCGCCAGCGCCCCGCCACATGGGGCCAGGCAGGATCACCGCAACAGGTGCGCTACGGCATCGACGCCGATGAAGCGCACCGCTTCGGCCTGCCCTGCGGCGGCACGCTGGCGCTGCTGCTCGAATTCGATCCCCCGGCGGGCATGCTGGACGAACTGGTGAGCACACTGGAACGTGGCCAGCTGGTCTGTCGCCGCGTGGATTGCCACGATGGCAGCAGCCGCATCGAGGTCAGCCAATCACCGGCCGAACTAGTGTTCGACGGCAATACGCTGCGCCATACCATGGGCCCGGATTACCGGATGCTGTTGATCGGTGCCGGCATGCTGGCCGAATACCTGGCGACGATGGCGCTCTTCAACGGCTTTGCGGTGACGATCTGCGATCCGCGTTCGGAATACCTGGGCAGTTGGTCGGTGGAGGGCGTGCGCATCGTCACCGACATGCCCGATGATGCGGTGCTGGATTTCCGCCCCGATCAGCGCAGCTGTGTCATCGCCCTGACCCACGATCCCAAGCTGGATGACCTGGCCTTGCTGGAAGCGGTGGCCAGCCCGGCCTTCTATGTCGGGGCCATCGGCTCGCGCCGCAACAGCGCCGCACGCAAGGACCGCATGATCACCCACTTCGGCCAGACCGAAGAAAGCCTGGCGCGCCTGCGCGGGCCCATCGGGCTCTACATCGGCAGCAAGACCCCTTCCGAAATTGCAGTGAGCGTGATGGCCGAGGTGCTGGCCGTCAAGAATGGCGTGGCCTTGTCGCCGGTGCATTCGGTGGCAGCCATGAAGACGGCTGGCCCTGTGCTTTAAGTTTCCGTCCTTCCCGCCCGCTTTTCTTCTTTCCTCCCGTCACGAAAAAAAGGACCGCTGCCTGCAAAGGTCAGCGGTCCGAACGGGACTTCATGAAAAAACGATTCAGCGCATCTGCAAGACGATTGGATTGCTGCTGGCCGGATTGGTACGGTCGCGCAGAGTCTTGACGTCGTCCACCTTGACCGCACCGCCGTGATTGCCCCAGCTGCTTCGAATGAAGCTGAGCACATCGGCAATCTCGGCATCGCTCAACTGGCTGCGGAAGGGCGGCATGCGATACGAATCCGGTACGCCATCAGCCACCACGCGCACCGAGCCATTCAAGGTCACGTTGATGGCCGAGGCATCCTCCTTGGCCAGCGAGGAGACGGCACCGGCCAGGGGCGGAATCCACGGCGCACGCCCGCGTCCATCGACCGCATGGCAGGCTGCGCACTTGGCCATGTAGGTGCGTGCAGCGGGGCTGTCCAGGCGTTGTGTGGCCAGGGCGGTGGTGGTGCCGGCATCGTATTTCCACGGTTCCCCATCGCGCTTGGGATCGCCCGGCAGCGACTTCAGGTAACGGGCGATGGCCTGCAGGTCGGAGTCGCTCATGAATTGCGTGGAGTTGTTGAAGGCATCGGCCATGGAACCGAACACCACCGCGTGCTGGTTGCGGCCGGTCTTGAGGAATTGCACGACCTCGGCTTCACTCCAGCGGCCGATGCCGGTGTTGACGTCGCCACGCAGGCTGGGGGCATACCAGCCATCGAGCAATGCACCGGACAGGTACAGCGGATGGCCGCCATCGAGCCCCTTCTCGTTCATCGCCACGCCGCGCGGCGTGTGGCAGCTGCCGCAGTGGCCCGCGCCCTGCACCAGGTAGGCACCGCGATTCCAGAGGGCATCCTGTTTCGGATCGGGCTGGTAGGGATGCGGGCTGGTGAAGGCCAGGTTCCAGAACGCCAATGGCCAGCGCATGTTGAGCGGCCACGGGATGTCGCTCTCCTGGTTGGCCTGCACCACCGGTTTCACGCCATGCATGAAGTAGGCATAGAGCGCGCTCACATCCTCATCCGACATCTTGGCGTAGGACGGATAGGGCATGGCCGGATAAAGCCGGTGGCCATCGCGCGCCACACCGTGACGCAGGGCGCGGTCGAATTCGGCCAGGCTGTAGTCACCGATGCCACTGCCGCGGTCGGGCGTGATGTTGGTGGCATAGATGGCACCCAGCGGGGTGGCCATTTCCAGGCCACCGGCGAAGGGCTTGCTCTTGGGCGTGCTGTGGCAGGCCACGCAGTCGGCCTGGCGCGCAACATACTCGCCGCGCCCGATCAGCTCGGCCGAGGGTGGCGGCGGCGCAGCGGCGCCGTCGAAGGGCGAGGCCGGCGTACGCAGCGCGACCCAGGCTGCGGCGATCACCAGCGCGGCGAGGATCAGCAGGAAGACGCGCAGCTTGCCGTTTTTTTGATCAGTCATGGATGCGTCAGTCTGCCATCAGGCCTTGAAGGTGTAATGCGACAGCGGCATGCTGCGAATGCGCTGCCCGGTCAGGTGCGAGACTGCATTGGCCACCGCCGGCGGCACGGCCGGCAGGGGCGGTTCGCCGATGCCGCCCATCTTGGCCCCGCTCTCGATGATCTTGACGTGCACGCGCGCCATGCGCTGCGGCGGCAGGATGGGATAGAGATCGTAATTGCGCGCCACCCGTGCGCCTTCCTTGTAGACCACTTCTTCCAGCAGGACCTGCGACAGGCCCAGCGTGATGGCCCCGTTGACCTGGGCCTCGACGATGGCCGGGTTGACGATGCGGCCCGGATCGATGGCTTCCCAGATGTCGTGCACGCGCACCTGGCCGTTCTCGATGGAGACTTCGGCAATGGCTGCGGTTTCGGTACCGAAGGCTTTGGCCATGGCCACGCCGCGCGCACGGCGGGTGCCGTCGGGGGCGGTGAAGGGACCGCGCTTCCAGCCGCCGGACAACTCCACGGCCGCCTTGAGCAGCGTGGTCAGGCGCTCATTTCCCTGCAGCAAGCGCAGGCGCACATCGAGCGGATCCTGGCCGCCCTTGTCGGCGATCTCGTCGAGGAAGGCTTCGTAGAAAAAGTCATTCATCGAATTGCCGACCGAGCGCCAGTAGCCGACGATGGGCGGATTCTTCACAAAACGCTGGCCGATGCGCTTGTGGGCGAACTGATAGGACTTGCCGGCCAATCCTTCCAGCGCAGTGGGGTCGATCTTGTTGCGCTTGTTGGCAATCGATTCGGTCGGCCCTTCGGTGGCGCTGATGGCTTCGATGGCGATGGGGAAACCCTTGTCATCAAGACCGGCACGGAATTGCACCACCGCCATCGGACGCATGGTGTCGCGGGCGAATTCTTCCTCGCGGCTCCAGATCACCTTGACCGGGCGGCCCACGGCCTTGGCCAGCTGGATCGCCTGCGGGAAGGGCATGGCCGTCTCGTACAGGAAGTGCCGGCCGAAGAAGCCGCCCAGCAAGGGCGAATGGATGGTGATCTTCTCCGGGGGCAAGCCGGTCTGCTTGGCGATGGCGGCCTGGAACATTTCCGGAGCCTGGTTGGGGAGCCACATCTCCAGCGTGCCATCGGCATTGAACCGGGCCGTGGCCGAAGGCGGTTCCAGCTGGGCATGATTGAGGTACTGGCTACGGTAGCTGGCCTGCACCACGGTCTTGGCACCGGCCAGGGCCTTGGTCACATCGCCTTCGGTCTCGGCTTCATCGACGGCCGCAGTGGACTTGGCCAACTGCTCGGCAAACCCTTCGGTGGAAAAGTCGGCCGGCACATAGCGGCGATCCGGTGCCGGGCCGGGATCGCTCCAGTCCACCTGCAGCGCTTCCACCGCACGCTTGGCATTCCACCAGCGCTCGGCCACGACGGCGACAGCGCCCGGCAGGCGATGCACCGAATGCACGCCGGTCATCTTGCGGACCTCGGCTTCATTGCGGATGCTGCCGACCTCCAGCCCCAGGCGCGGTGCGTGTTGCACGGCGGCCTGCAGCATGTTCTCGACTTGCGTGTCGATGCCGTATTGCGCGCGGCCCGTGGATTTGTCCAGCACGTCCAGCCGGGCCAGCGGCTTGCCGATCCAGCGGAACTGTTTCTCGTCCTTGAGCTTGATGGTTTCCAGCGGCGGATTGGGCAGGTCCAGCGCCTTGGGCGCGAGTTCGCCATAGCTGATCGACCGGCCACTGGCCGCATGCATCACTCGGCCGGGCTCGGTGGTGAGGCTTTCCAGCGGTACCTGCCATTGATTGGCGGCCGCCTGCAGCAGCAGGTGGCGCGCCAGTGCGCCCACACGCCGCATGGTCGGATAGCTGGTACGCACCGACATGCTGCCGCCGGTGATGCGGATGCCGATGTCCATCACCTTGTACTGGTCATTGGCGGGCGCGTTGTGGACCACGAAACGTGCGGGGTCGGCATCGAGTTCCTCGCCGACGATCTGCGCCATGGCCGTGAAGATGCCCTGCCCGCCTTCGACGAAGGGGCTTTGCAGGTGGATGCTGTTGTCGGGACGGATTTCCAGGAAGGCCGGCACACGCGTGCCGGGCGCTGCCGGCGCGGCATTGGCCTGGGCACGGGCGTTGCCGGCCGGCAAGGTGAAGCCGACCACCAGCGAACCGGCGGCGGTGCCGGCCGAGGCCAGCAGGAAGCGGCGGCGCGAGACGTTGACCGGCTCACCATCCGGCAGCATTTCGTTGAGGGGAAGATCGTGCGGCTGGTTCATGCTTGCTCCTTGCCGGCTCGGGCCTTCTGGGTCTTGCTCCACTGGATGGCGGCGACAGCCCCGACGCCGACCACGGCGGCAGCGGCGACGGCGGCCTTGTTCAAGCCATCGGCACCGGCCGGTGCGGCGGGCGTGGTGGCCGCAGCAGCGGCGGCAGGTGCGCCGGTACCGCCGGAGAGCTCATGCATGGCGGCCTTGATGGCGTTATAGGTGCCGCAACGGCAGAGGTTGACCATGGCACCGACGATCTGTTCGTCGCTGGGCTGGGCCACTTGTTTCAGCAAGGCGGTCGCGGCCATTACCTGGCCGGACTGGCAATAGCCGCATTGCGGCACCTGGTGCCGGACCCAGGCATCGACCACTTTCTGGCCGACCGGATCGGCGGTGACCGCCTCGATGGTGGTGACCTTGCGCCCGGCCATGGCGCCGACGGGCATGACGCAGGAGCGCAGCACCTCGCCATCGACCATCACGGAACAGGCCCCGCACTGGGCCAGGCCGCAGCCGTATTTGGTGCCGGTCATGCCGAGTTCATCGCGGATCACCCACAGCAGGGGCGTCTCGGCATCGGAGGTGATCTGGTAAGTCTTGTCGTTGATCTGGAGTTCCATGGTTCCTGCCATCGGGGTTGAGAACGCAAGCCAGCGCGGACGGGCGCTCTGGAGGGGAAGTGAAGGACGCAGCAAGGCGACACTAAACAGGATCCCCGCATGATGGCGCATCACGCGGGGACTGATTAGCTGAGCCGGGCTTAATGGGGATATTAGACGAGCTAATGAATCTCGGCTGGAGATGAAGGAATTTACCTGTGAGACCAGGGAGCAAGTCTGGGCAAAGGCGACGGTATCAAGCCATACCATCGAGGGAGGGCACAACCATCAAGGCAGCTGCCAGGCTCATCAGCGCTTTACTGGATGCGGCCAGTCCGACCAATGAGACATGCAGGTCTCGCTGCTCCAGACACAAGGCCCGACCGCCATAACCAATCTGAATGCGGTTAAGCAGTTCCACCGTCAACGATGAAAATTCAGCATAGTGATTGACCGGAAGCAAGACACCGGTCTGATCGACAAACCTTACCAGCAACGCATCCAAGGCAGCCAGATAACAGACGCTGATAGCCCTGACCTCCGATTCAGGAGCCTTCTCCCCGCGTGCCAGTGCCCGCTTCAACACTCCGCGCGTAACGCTATTGGGATAAGTTTTCTTTGCTTTGATCACATTCATCGCTATGTCTCCACTCGGTTGAGATCGGTCTGAATTGACCGATGCTGAAGGCTACCGAGATGGAGATGCGATTGCGAAACAAGCGCCCCATCGAAAGCTGCTTTTTAAAATTTCTTCAATACGTTCTCACGGCGCAGCGCAGTCAATCCCGCACCCCCAGGCGATACACCGTGGTCTGCCGATACACCTGCCCCGGCCGCAGGATCACCGCTTCACGCAGCGAGGTGTTGACCTGGTCCGGATAGGACTGCGCCTCCAGGCAAAAGCCATCATGGATGGCATACGGCTGCTCGCCCCGCCCCTGTACGCCGGAGAGGAAATTGCCGCTGTAGAACTGCAGTCCGGTCTCGGTGGTGGAGACGCGCAATTCCCGCCCCGACCCCGGCTCGTAGACACTGGCCACTTCGCGCAGGGTCTGCGCCACGCGGCTCTCGCCCGGCTCCGGTTCGTGTTCGCTGCGCAGGCAATAGCAATGGTCGAAGCCGCCGGCCAGCTTCAGTTGCGGATCGGGCCAGTCCAGGCGCGGACCGATGGGGGCCGGCTGGCGGAAATCAAACGCACTGCCGGCCACATCGGCGCGGCCTTCCGGAATCAGCCTGGCATCGACCTGCAGGTAGCCATCGGCCTCGATGGCGATGATGTGGTCACGGATGTCGCAGGTGCCGCCGTTGAGGTTGAAATACGCATGCGAGGTCAGGTTGATGGGCGTGGCCGCATCGCTGGTGGCGGTGTAATCGATACGCAACTGGCCCTCGTCATCGAGGCGGTACAGCACCGACGCCATCACCGTGCCCGGAAAACCCGCCTGCCCGGCCGGCGAGACCAGCATCAGGCGCAGGCCTTCCGGGTCGGGCTGAACCTGCCAGCGCTGGGCATGGAAACCTTCGCGGCCGCCGTGCAGGTGGTTCTGGCCTTCATTGCAATCGACCTGGTGCGCCGCGCCGTCGAGTTCGAAACGGCCGCCCGCGATACGGTTGCCCCAGCGCCCGACGATGGCGCCGAAATACGCCGGGTTGTGCGCGTATTGCTCGACCCGCTCAAAGCCCAGCAGGACATCGGCCTCGCGGCCATAGCGATCAGGTGCCCACCAGTTGACCATGGTGGCACCGAGGTCGCTGATGGTCACGCGCATGCCGGTGTGGTTGCGCAGGGTGTAGAGGCGGATGCCGTCCGCAGAAGTGGTGTGGGAGAGGGTGAAGTGCGTCATTTTGTGGTGGTAAGAAGGGCGGGCCCCGTGGTTTTCTTCTTGGGCCGGACGGCAGGGGCTGAGGGCGCAGCCGAGCGCTCCAGTCCGGCGGCGAATTGTTCCTGGTACTCCCTGGGCGTGCAGCCCAGTTCGCGTTTGAAGACGGCGTGCAGGTATTGCACGGTGGTGAAGCCGCAGCTGACCGCAATCTCGGCCGCATGGCTGCCGGCCTGCTCCAGCATGCGCTTGGCGGCTTCCAGCTTGAAGCGCAGGATTTCATCATGCACGCTGCGGCCGAGCTCGCGGCGGAAATACCATTCCAGCGACGAGCGCGAGATGCCAACGTAATCGGCCACCTGGTCGGTCTTGATGCCCTGGCAGGCGTACTGGCGGATGAAGTGCAGTGCCTGCATCACATGCGGATGGTTGCGCACCTCATGGCGGCTGGAGGCCAGCACGTTGATGCCCACCGGCGGCACCATGATGCGCGTGTCCGGAAAGCGCGCCCCGTGCAGCATCTGGTGCAGCAGGTGGGCCGCAGTGCGGCCCATCTCCACGCTGCCCTGGATCACCGAACTGAGCGGAATGCGCGTCAACACGCGCGCCAGCGGATCATTGTCGATGCCGATCAGCGCCACCTGCTCCGGCACCGCGATGCCGGCGAACAGGCAGGCCTGCAGCAACTGCCGCGCCCGCGCATCGGTGACGGCGATGATGCCCACCGGCTTGGGCAGGCTGCGCACCCACGCGATCTGCTGCTCGACGGCCGCGTCCCAGGATTGCGCACTGGTACCCACGCCGCGATAGATGTGACCGGTGATGCCATCGGCGCCGGTGAGATCGGTGAAGATGCGCTCGCGCTCCTGCGCCCAGCGGTTGCAGGGCGACTCGGGCAGGCTGTACAAGGCGAAATGCTGCAGGCCGGCTTCGATCAGGTGGTCGTAGGCCAGCTTGACCATCTTGTAGTTGTCGGTGGCCACATAGGGCCGGTTGGCCGGATATTGCGAAGGGTCGGCATAGGAGCCGCCGATGGCCACCACCGGCAGCTGCACGCCTTCCAGCGCGGCGGTCGTCACCGGATCATCGAAGTCGGCAATGATGCCGTGCCCGGCCCAGCGTTCGATGCCCTGCGGGCGGCAGCGGAAATCCTCCTCCAGGTACAAGTCCCAGGAGGCACGGGTACTGCTGATGTATTCGCCGATGCCGGAAATGATTTCCCGATCGAAGATCTTGTTGCCATTGAAGAGCAACGCAATCCGGTGCACCGTGGGGGTTTTTGCCACGCTGTGTCTCCTGTTTGCCGGCGTCGTCGGGCGCGCCGTTCTCGTGTTCGTCGAATTGTAGCGAGCCATCGTCGAAATGACGGATATGTGCTCCTGCAACAAAAAGAATCACTAAGCCGTTTGGTGAATTTCGTAATTGTAGAGGGGATTGGCCCGGGGCTAGTATCCCCCTCGCACCATCATGCGGCGTGGACCACTCCTGACAAGCTCGGCCCCACGCGCCATTGGAAGCGATTGCCCCAAAACGGGCCGCCGGTTCCACCCGGTCACGCCGCTTCAAAAATCATAATCAATTCAAATTCAATTCAAATCGGAGACTGGACTATGAAGGCAATGCTGAAGAAGACCGTATTGGCGCTGATGACCGTGACCACCCTGTCCATGGTGGCCGGCAGCGCCATGGCCGACGCCAAGAATCCCAAGATCGGTTTTTCCATCGATGACCTGCGCGTGGAGCGCTGGGCGCGCGACCGCGACTTCTTCACCGCCGCCGCCGAGAAGCTGGGCGCCAAGGTCTTTGTGCAATCGGCCGATGCCAGCGAGCAACGCCAGATCTCCCAGATCGAGAACCTGATCTCGCGCGGCGTGGACGTGATCGTGATCGTCCCCTTCAACGCCACGGTCCTGACCAACACCATCAAGGAAGCCAAGAAGGCCGGCATCAAGGTGCTGTCCTATGACCGCCTGATCCTGAATGCCGACGTCGACGCCTACATCTCCTTCGACAACGAGAAGGTCGGTGAAATGCAGGCCGAGGGCATCCTGAAGGTCAAGAACAAGGGCAACTTCTTCCTGCTGGGCGGCTCGCCCACCGACAACAACGCCAAGATGTTCCGCGAAGGCCAGATGAAGGCCCTGAAGCCCTACATCGACAAGGGCGACATCAAGATCGTCGGCCAGCAATGGGTCAAGGAATGGAACCCGACCGAAGCCCTGTCCATCGTCGAGAATGCGCTGACGGCCAACAACAACAAGATCGATGCCATCGTGGCTTCCAACGACGGCACCGCCGGTGGCGCGATCCAGGCCCTGGCCGCACAGAAGCTGGCCGGCAAGGTGCCGGTCTCGGGCCAGGATGCCGACCTGGCTGCAGTCAAGCGCGTGGTCGCCGGTACCCAGACCATGACCGTCTACAAGCCCTTGAAGCAGATCGCCACCGAAGCGGCCAACCTGTCCGTGCAACTGGCCCGCAACGAGAAGCCGACCTACAACGCCCAGTATGACAACGGCTTCAAGAAGGTCGACAGCCTGCTGCTGAAGCCCATCCTGCTGACCAAGGAAAACGTCAAGGTTCTGGTCGATGACGGCTTCTACACCCAGGCCCAGATCGACGGCCGTTGATTGCCGAGTGACGAACGCCGGCTGCCGCAACGGTAGCCGGCGTCGCTCTCTGCGCCCCCGGCACGGCCGCCGGGCGCAGGCTCCAGAGGCTTCTTGGAAAGAACAGGCATGTCCGAGTATCTGTTAGAAATGAAAGGCATCGTCAAGAGCTTTGGCGGTGTGCGTGCCCTGGACGGCATCGACATCAAGATCCGCCCCGGCGAATGCGTGGGCCTGTGCGGTGAAAACGGCGCGGGCAAATCCACGCTGATGAAAATCCTCTCCGGCGTCTATCCCCATGGCACCTGGGATGGCGAGATCCTGTGGGACGGCAAGCCGCTGCAGGCCCATTCGGTGCGCGACACCGAAGCCGCCGGCATCGTCATCATCCACCAGGAACTGATGCTGGTGCCCGAGCTGTCGGTGGCCGAGAACATTTTCATGGGCCACGAGATCACCCTGCCGGGTGGCCGCATGAACTACCCCGCCATGTATCGCCGCGCCGAAGAACTGATGCGCGAGCTGAACATGCCCGACATCAACGTGGCCCTGCCGGTCTCGCAATATGGCGGTGGCCACCAGCAACTGGTGGAAATCGCCAAGGCGCTCAACAAGGATGCGCGCCTCTTGATCCTGGACGAACCCTCGTCATCGCTGACCGCCTCCGAAATCGCGGTGCTGCTCAAGATCATCAAGGACTTGAAAGCGCGCGGCGTGGCCTGTGTCTACATCTCGCACAAGCTCGACGAAGTGGCCGAGATCTGCGACACCATCTCGGTGATCCGCGATGGCAAGCACATCGCTACCACCCCCATGCAGGACATGGATGTGGACAAGATCATCACCCAGATGGTCGGCCGCGAAATCACCGCCATGTACCCGGAGCGCAATCACGCCATTGGCGAAGTGGTGCTGGAAGCGCGCAACATCACCTGCTACGACATCGACAATCCGCGCCGCAAGCGCGTCGATGATGTCTCCTTCTCGGTGCGCCGGGGCGAGATCCTGGGCATTGCCGGACTGGTAGGTGCAGGACGCACCGAACTGGTCTCGGCCATCTTCGGCGCCTATCGCGGACGTTACGAGGGGCAGGTGCTGCTCGAAGGCAAGCCGGCCGATACCGGATCGCCCCTGAAGTCCATCCGCCAGGGCCTGTGCATGGTGCCGGAAGACCGCAAGCACCATGGCATCGTGCCGGACCTGGATGTGGGCCAGAACATCACCCTGACCGTGCTCAACCGCTTCTCGCGCGGCACCCGCATCGACAGCAGCGCCGAACTGAAGACCATCCAGGGCGAGATCAGCCGCCTGCGCGTCAAGACCGCCACGCCTTTCCTGCCCATCACCGGACTCTCGGGTGGCAACCAGCAGAAGGCGGTGCTCTCCAAGATGCTGCTGGCCCAGCCCAAAGTATTAATTCTGGACGAACCCACGCGCGGCGTGGATGTCGGTGCCAAGGCCGAGATCTATCGACTCATTTCGGAGCTGGCCAAGCTGGGCCTGGCCATCATCATGGTGTCCTCGGAACTGGCCGAAGTGCTGGGCGTGTCGGACCGCGTGCTGGTCATCGGCGAAGGCAAACTGCGCGGCGACTTCGTCAACGACAACCTCAGCCAGGAAACCGTACTGGCCGCTGCCATCAACCAGCCCGTCCCGCAAGCGTCCCCACGCGCGGTGACGGTCTGACCCAACATCACAAGGTGAATTCGGTATGACTACAAGCAATCTGAGCAGCGCCACCGGCAGTGCCGTCGGAGGAGCGGGCGGCATGGCCAACCTGAAGCTGGTGTTTCGCCGCTACAAGATCATCGCGCTCCTGATCGCCATCGCCATCATCTGGGGCTTCTTCAGCTTCATGACCGATGGCGGTTTCCTCACACCCCGCAACCTGTCGAACCTGCTGCGCCAGATGTCGGTGACCGGCATCCTCGCCTGCGGCATGGTACTGGTCATCATCGCCGGTGAAATCGACCTCTCGGTAGGTTCCCTGCTGGGCTTGCTGGGCGGCATCGCCGCGCTGCTGGACGTGAGCCACCACCTGCCGCTGGCGCTGAACCTGGTCCTGGCGCTGGGCTTCGGCCTGGGGCTGGGCCTGTTGAACGGCTACCTGACCGCCTACCTGGGCATTCCCTCCTTCATCGTCGGACTGGGCGGCATGCTGGCTTTCCGCGGCATCCTGCTGGGCATTACCGGCGGCCTCACCATTGCGCCGGTGTCGGACAACATGGTCTATCTGGGCCAGGGCTACCTGCCGCCGCAGATCGGCGTGGCGCTGGGCATCGCCTTGTTCGTGCTGGCGGTGGCGCTGACCTGGATGAGCCGCGTCAACCGCAGCCGTCACGGCCTGCCGCTGGCGGCCCTCTGGCGCGATGGCTTGAAGGTGCTGGTGATCGGTGCGGTACTGCTGGCCTTCGTGCGCACGCTCAACAGCTATGACGGCATTCCCGTGCCGGTGCTGCTGTTGCTGGCGCTGCTGGGCCTGTTCAGCTACGTGAGCACGCAGACCGTGTTCGGCCGCCGCATCTATTCGGTGGGCAGCAACATGGAAGCCACCCGCCTGTCGGGCGTGAACGTGCAGGCCGTCAAGCTGTGGGTGTTCGGCATCATGGGCCTGATGTGCGCACTGGCCGGCCTGGTCAATACCGCCCGCCTGGCTGCAGGTTCGCCGTCGGCGGGCAACATGGGCGAACTCGATGCGATCGCCGCCTGCTTCATCGGCGGCACCTCCATGCGCGGCGGCTCCGGCACCATCTATGGCGCGCTCATCGGTGCACTGGTGATGGCCAGCCTCGACAACGGCATGTCCATGCTGGACGTGGGCACCTACTGGCAGATGATCGTCAAGGGCAGCATCCTGGTGCTGGCGGTGTGGGTCGACGTGAGTACCCGTTCGGGCCGCTGAGCGCAATACTGAACAAATTGTTTATATCGTTTCCGGGCCGCATCTGCGGCCCATCCTATCCTCTGGAGTACCAAGCATGACCGCAGCTACCCCCACCGTCTTCGAACACGCCCTCTATCGCAGCCTCGCCGGCAAGCGGGTCGTCATCACCGGCGGCGGCAGCGGCATCGGTGCGGCGCTGGTGGAAGCCTTCGCCGGGCAAGGCGCGCAGGTATGCTTCCTCGATATCGCCACCGAACCATCGGAAGCGCTGGTGGCCTCGCTCAAGGATGCCGCAGTGACACCGCGCTTCTTCCCCTGCAACCTGATGAACCTGGACGCCCTGCGTGCCACCTTCGCCGACATCGAGACCGTCATGGGCGGCGTCGACATCCTCATCAACAACGCCGCCAATGATGACCGCCACAAGAGCGAAGACGTCACCCCCGCTTACTGGGATGAACGGCTGGCCGTGAACCTGCGCCACCAGTTCTTCTGCGCCCAGGCCGTGCTGCCGGGGATGCGTGAACGCAAGGGCGGCGTGATCCTCAATTTCGGCTCCATCTCCTGGCATCTGGGCCTGCCCGACCTGACGCTCTACATGACGGCCAAGGCCGGCATCGAAGGCATGACCCATGGCATGGCGCGTGATTTCGGGCGCGACGGCGTGCGCGTCAATGCCATCATCCCGGGGGCCATCCGCACCCCGCGCCAGACGCTGCTCTGGCACACCCCCGAAGAAGAGGCGAAAATCCTGGCTGCGCAATGCCTGCCGGTCCGCGTCGATCCGCATGATGTCGCGGCGCTCGCGCTGTTCCTGTCCTCCGACAGCGGTGCCAAGTGCACCGGCCGCGAGTACTACGTCGATGCCGGCTGGCTGGGCGCGTAACTTATCCACACGCCTTTTCGGCCCAGAGGAATCCATGAACAAGCCACACGCCACACCCCGTCGCTTCCGCTCCCAGGATTGGTTCGACAATCCCGACCACATCGACATGACCGCACTCTACCTGGAGCGCTTCATGAACTACGGCATCACCGCCGAAGAATTGCGCTCGGGCCGTCCCATCATCGGCATCGCCCAGAGCGGCAGCGACATCAGCCCATGCAACCGCATCCATCTGGAGCTGGCCAAGCGGGTGCGCGATGGCATCCGCGATGCGGGCGGCATTCCCATGGAATTCCCGCTGCATCCGATCTTCGAGAACTGCCGCCGTCCGACCGCCGCCATCGACCGCAACCTGGCTTACCTGGGCCTGGTGGAAATCCTGCATGGCTACCCCATCGATGCCGTGGTGCTCACCACCGGCTGCGACAAGACCACGCCCTCGCAGATCATGGCGGCGGCCACCGTCGACATCCCGGCCATCGTGCTCTCCGGCGGCCCCATGCTGGACGGCTGGATGGACGGCGAACTGGTGGGCTCGGGATCGGCCATCTGGAAGGGCCGCAAGCTGCTCTCGGCAGGCAGCATCGACAACGAGAAATTCCTGGAGATCGCCGCCGCATCGGCCCCCTCCTCCGGCCACTGCAACACCATGGGCACCGCCTCCACCATGAACGCCATGGCCGAGGCGCTGGGCATGTCGCTCACCGGCTGTTCGGCCATCCCCGCCCCCTATCGCGAACGCGGCCAGATGGCCTATGAGACCGGCCGCCGCATCGTCGGCATGGCTTATGAAGACCTGCGTCCCTCGGCCATCCTCACGCGCGAGGCCTTCCTCGATGCCATCGTGGTCAATGCCGCCATCGGCGGCTCCACCAATGCCCAGCCGCACATCATGGCCATGGCGCGCCATGCGGGCGTGGAGCTGCATTCGGAAGACTGGATGAAGTATGGTTACGACGTGCCGCTGCTGCTGAACATGCAGCCGGCCGGCAAGTACCTGGGTGAACGATTCCACCGCGCCGGCGGCGTGCCGGCCATCATGTGGGAACTGCAGCAGGCCGGCAAGCTGCGCGCCGAACGCATCACCGCCACCGGCAAGACCATGGCCGAGAATCTGCAGGGCCGTGCATCGAACGACCGGGAAATGATTTACGCATTTTCCGCCCCGCTGCGCGAGCGCGCCGGTTTCCTGGTGTTGAAGGGCAACCTGTTCGACTTCGCCATCATGAAGACCAGCGTGATTTCGGAAACTTTCCGCGAACGCTATCTCAGCACGCCCGGCCAGGAAAACATCTTCGAATGCCGCGCCGTGGTCTTCGACGGGTCGGACGACTACCACGCCCGCATCAACGACCCGGCGCTGCAGATCGACGAGAACACGTTGCTGGCCATTCGTGGCGCCGGTCCGGTCGGCTGGCCCGGTTCGGCCGAGGTGGTCAACATGCAGCCGCCCGATGCGCTCATCAAGCGCGGCATCTCGACCCTGCCCACGCTGGGCGATGGCCGCCAGTCCGGCACTTCCGACAGCCCCTCCATCCTCAATGCCTCGCCCGAGAGCGCCGTCGGTGGCGGACTGGCGTATCTGCGCGATGGCGACCGCGTGCGCATCGATCTCAACACCGGAGAATGCAACATGCTCATCAGCGAGGAAGAACTGGCGCGCCGCAAGAGCGAAGGCATTCCGCCGGTGCCGCCCAGCCAGACACCCTGGCAGGAAATCTATCGCAGCACGGTCGGCCAGCTGGAGACCGGTGCCTGCATGGAGCTGGCCCTGAAGTACCAGGGCGTGGCGCAAACCCTGCCACGGCACAATCACTGACATGCTGACCCTGCATCGTGAATTGCGCATGCCACCGGCCCCGGTGAGAAGGATCAAGGGGCCGATGCGCATCGACGCGCACCAGCACTTCTGGCGCTACCGTTCCGAGGATTATCCGTGGATCGGTACCGGCATGGACCTGCTGGCGCAAGACCGCCTGCCCTACCAGTTCCAGCCCCTGCTGGACGCCCAGGGCCTGCATGCGTCGATCACGGTGCAAGCCCGTCCGGGCCACGAGGAAACCGGCTTCCTGCTGGAGATGGCGCGGCGCGATGCACGCATCGCCGGCGTGATCGCCTGGGATGACATCGCCTCGCCGCAACTGGCCGAGCGCATGGAGCAATGGGGCCGTCCCAAGATGCTGGGGCTGCGTCATCCGATGCAGGACGAGGATGACGCCGCGCAGGCGCTGACCCAACCGCAGTTCAATCACGGCGTGCGCTGGCTGCAGGAGCGCGACTACGTGCTGGAGGTGCTCACCCATGAACGCCACCTGCCGCAGCTGCGCCAGCTCTGCGCCTTGCACGACCAGCACTGGGTGGTCCTGAATCATCTCGGCAAGCCGGCCCTGAAGGAATTCCGCAAGGGCCGCGCCGCCTATGAACGCTGGCGCCAGCAGCTGCATGAGCTGGCCGCCATGCCCCACGTGGCCTGCAAGATCTCGGGTCTGCTGACCGAGGCCGACTGGCTGCGCGGCCTCTGCACACGCGACTTCGATCACATCGTGCAGTGTCTCGATACGGCGCTGGAACTGTTCGGTCCGCAGCGCCTCATGTTTGGCTCCGACTGGCCCGTCTGCCTGCTGGCCGCCTCCTATGCAAGGGTGGTGGCGGTGGTGCGGGAATGGGCCGCGCGCCGTCTTTCTCCTGCTGACCAGGATGCCCTGTGGGGCGAATCCTCGGCCCGGATTTACGGCCTGATGCCATAAGGTTTTCCCCGGCTGCCTTTTCATTGCCAAGCGGTTTTCACGGTGCGATATTGCGCCAGGGAACGCTTTGTCATGACAAGGTACGGGGAGACAAAAATCAAACGCCTCAAACGCAACATGACCCTGCTGGTCGGCTCGCTGACCCTGATGGCAGGGATCATCACCAGTGTGGTGCTCTACCAGAGCTACAAGCAGGTAGAACGCATCTCGGTCAACCACACCCTCAACGTGGCCCGTATCGCGCAGCGTTCGATCTCGCGCAACATGGAGCTGCTCTCGCTGGCGCTGGACAGCCTGGCCTGGCGCTATCGCCATACCCAACTGCATCGCATGCCGGCGCAGCAGCAGCTTGATTTCCTGCTCGGCGAAAAGATCGAGGCCGGCTACATCGCCGCCCAGGGCATCATCGATGCCGATGGCCAGCGCGTGGTCGGCTCGCCGGTGCTGGAGGAGATCATGCCGGGCAATTTTTCCGGACGCGATTTCTTCGAGGTGCCGCGACAGGACACGCGCGGCACGCTCTACATCTCGGCCCCGCAGGCGGTGCGGCTGGAACGGCGCGCCCAGGTGATCGTGCTCTCCAAGCGCCTGGTCCATGTCGATGGCAGTTTCGGCGGGGTGGTCTTCATGGTGCTCTACCTGGATTATTTCCGGCAGCTGTTCGAGGCCATGTCGCTGGAAAAAAATGCGGTCATGTCGCTCTACTCGGTGGACGGCGTGGCCTACATGCGGCTGCCTTATGACGAGGCCTTCATCGGCTCCCGGGTGGAGAACGCGCCGCAGCTGCAACACCTGCTGGCCGCAGGCACACCGGCCGAAGGCAGCTATTTCACGCGTTCCCGGCAGGATGGCGTGCAGCGTCTCTACACCTACGTGCGCGTACCGCAGACGCGCTGGGTGGTCTTCATCGGCCACACCAAGGAGGCGCTGTTCCGTGAATGGATGCGCATGTTCTATGCGGTGGTGTTCCTGATGGCGGTCTTCAGCACGGCGGCCGCCTACCTCATCAGCCGCGTGCGTGAAGAATTCTTCCGGCGCAGCAAACTGGACCAGCAGCTGGAAGAGCAGGCCCGCACCGACAAGCTGACCAGCCTGCTCAATCGCCGCGCCCTCGACGACGCCTTGCAGGAAGCCTGGCACAAGTGCCAGCGCAATGAATCGGCGCGCTTTGCGGTGCTGTTTGCGGATGTGGACTTCTTCAAGCTCTACAACGATACCTACGGCCACAAGGCGGGCGACTATGCGCTGGTGGCCGTGTCCCGCTGCATCAAGGCGGCGGTGTCCCGGCATTGCGACCGGGCCGGACGATATGGCGGGGAGGAGTTCGTGGTGCTGCTCGATGAAGCCGATGCCGAGGGTGCGGTGCATGTGGCCAAGCTGATCATCGCGGCGCTGCAGGGGCAGAAGATCCCGCATGAGCGCAGCCCCTTCGGCCGGCTCACCATCAGTATCGGCGTGGCATGCCTGGAGCGCGGCATCCATCGCAGCATCGAGGAAGTGGTCAAGGCCGCCGACCAGGCGCTCTACCAGGCCAAGCGCGAAGGCCGCAACCGGGTGCGGCTGTTCCAGGCGCCGGCCGAGATGACGCCGGCCGGGTGGCAGTTCAGTTCAGCGAACAGTTGAGCCACTTGGCGATGCGCACGCCATCCAGGCGCGAGCCATCGGCCGTGCCGCTGCCCAGCATGGTGACGATCACCGGGCGGCGGTCATGCACCAGCAGGCGCAGCACCATGTTGTGGCCGGACTCGTTGATGAAGCCGGTCTTCTGTACCGTGGCATTGACCTGGCCGTAGCGGATCAGGCGGTTGGAATTGATGTACTGCAGCTGGCCGCGCCCGATGTTGATGATCTTCTGCTTGTCCAGCGAATCATTGCGGATGAGCTGGTAGCGGTTGGCCGCCTTGACCAGTTCGGCCAGTTCGCGCGGGGTCGAGACATTCTCGGGCGAGAGGCCGGTGCCATTTTCGAAATGCGTATGGGGCATGCCCAGCGCCTGGGCGCGTGCATTCATGGCGGCGATGAAGGCCGGACGGCCGCCCGGATAGTCGCGGCTCATGGCGGCCGCAGCGCGGTTCTCGGAAGACATCAGGGCGATGTGCAGCATGTCGGCGCGCGACAGGCTGGCCCCCACGTTCAGGCGCGAGTGGGTGAATTTCAGGCTGTCCAGGTCGTCCTCGGTCACTTCCAGGCGATTGGCCATGGGCAGCGGCTTCTGGTCCAGCCAGACGATGGCCGTCATCAGCTTGGTCACCGAGGCGATGGGGGCAACCGTATCGGCGTTGCGCTCGAAGAGCGGCGTATTGGTTTCTTCATCGAGCACGTACACCCCGCGCGAGAAGATGTGGCGGCGCGAGGCTTCGGTGAAGCCGCAGCGCGGCAGCAGCTCGGGCTTGGTGTTGGTGCTGACGGCCGGGGCCGGGCTCGCTGCGGTGGTCGTGGCGGCGGCGGCAGTGGCAGCGGTAGCGCCGGTGGCAGCCACGGCAGCCGCCGCTGCGCGGCCACGGCGGCGGCCGCGCGCCGGAGTGCGCGCCGTCGCAGGCGCGGCGGCCTTCTTGCGCACGCTGCGATTGCGGCCCTTGGCGCCGCTGCTGGCAGCCCGGTGCTTGCCGGCCGTGGAGCCGGCCGCCTGGGCCTCGCTGACCTTGCCCGAGAGCGCCGTGAGCGCCAGCAGCAAGACGCTGCACATCAGGAGACGGACCACCATGCCGGCCCGGCGCAGGCCAGGCCCAATGAGCAGGGAAAAGCGTAAATCATTGCCGGAACGGGGCTGCTGCGTGCGAAACATCGTCGAAAACCTTAGTCGGTGCAATCATCCAGGAACGGCCATGATACGGAAACTTGGCTTTCGTTGCAGCAACCTTCACCTCCGTACGGCCATAAGTGAAAAAGATGACAAGACGACAAGTCCCGAAGAGGCAGCCGCAGCGGACACAATTTGCTTCCCTGGCTGCAACCGGGCGGCGCATAATCTGTCCATTCCCGGCCGGGGGCAGACTGCTTCCGGCGCACTCCGTCTGACTGAATCAACGATTTTCTTCATGTCCAATCTCATCGTACACGGTGGCCGCCCGCTGCGCGGCGACATCATCCCCTCTGCCAACAAGAATGCCGTCCTCCCCATCCTCTGCGCCACCCTGCTGACCGACCAGCCGCTACGGCTCATCGGCATCCCCGAGATCACCGACGTCAAGAAGATCCTGGAGATCTTCCGCGTGCTGGGCAGCGAGGTGAAGGTGGACTACGCCAGCGGGGTGCTGGAACTGCATCACCGCGATACGCACTTTGATCCCAAAGTGCACCACCTGCCGGAAGAAATGCGTTCTTCCATCATGCTGGTGCCACCGCTGCTGGCGCGCTTCGGCGTGGCGCGGCTGGAGAACGACGTCAAGGGCTGCACGCTGGGCGTGCGCGAGATCGATCCCCACGTCGAAGTCTTCCAGCGCTTCGGCGCCCGGGTGGAAAGCAGCCCCGATTCGCTCATCATCCGCACCACCGGCCGCATGCAGGCCAATCATCACTGGCTGGACTATGCCTCGGTCACGACGACCGAAAACTTCGTGCTGTGCGCGGCTGCCGCCGAGGGCGAATCGGTGCTCACCAATGCCGCCTCGGAGCCGCACGTGCAGGAATTCTGCCGCTTCATGGTGATGATGGGCGTGCAGATCGATGGCCTGGGCACCTCGCGCGTGACCGTGCGCGGTGGCCAGCAGCTGGGCGGCGGTGAATTCCGCTTCGACGAGGATTTCCACGAGATCGCCACCTTCCTCGCCATGGGCGCCATCACCGGCGGCCAGGTGCGCGTGCGCAACAGCGCGCCGGAACAATTCCCGCTGATCGACCGCACCTTCGCCAAGTTCGGGGTGGACGTGGTGCATGAAAACGGCTGGTCGCACACGCGCCAGAACGGGCCGCTGAAGGTAGTCAAACCCTTCACCAGCAACATCCTCACCAAGGTGGAAGCCGCGCCCTGGCCCTATCTGCCGGTGGACCTGCTGCCCATCTTCATCGCCCTGGGCGTCAAGGCCGAGGGCAACACCATGTTCTGGAACAAGATCTACGACGGTGCCATGGGCTGGAGCAGCGAATTGTCCAAATTCGGTGCCCATGTTTTCCTGGGCGATCCGCATCGCCTGATCACCTTCGGCGGCCTGCCGCTGTCGCCGGCTTCGGTGGAAAGTCCCTACATCATCCGTGTGGCCATTGCGCTGTTCATGGTCGCCGCCAGCATCGAAGGGCGTTCCGAGATCCGCAATGCGCTGCCGATCCGGCGCGCCCACCCCAAGTTCGTGGAGAACCTGCGCTCGCTGGGCGCTGTGGTGGATTGGGTCGAGGAAGACTGATCCTGCGGTAGCCAGGCCGTCTCCTGGCGCAAGGGAAGGAGCCCCGTCGGGCTCTTTCCGCTTTGATCCGATACCGTTTCCATCCTGCGGTGCTCACTTCGCAGCACCTGATTTCCCCCTCCCGCCGTCCGGTTTTCGCACCGGCATCCGATGCGTCCGGCATCGTCCCGAAGGCCAGCATTTCTGGAAAGCCACCACTTTGTTTTGCCGCGCTGCAGGCCCGGTTCGGCGCACTTTTGGAAGCGTCCAAAACATATGCTTCTTGACCAAATAAATCGAATTTTTTCGACAGCCCTGCGACGACCTGCCAAGGATAATTTCTGCCGTTAATCTACGCCGTGGCGGAAGTATTGGTCATGCGTGGCGGTTGCGGTCACGTCACAAGAACACAAGACAAGGCTGGCCGGCCGCTGCACACACCCGCTTGAGCTCCCTCCACCGGGACAGGCTTCGCCCCACTGATCCGAGAGCAGACCTTTTGGTCCGGACAGTCCTGTCCCAGCCGCACTGATCGCCATGCCTGCCCACCGGGCGGTGCCGTGGCCTCTGTCGTCCCGCGGCCGGCGTAGTCGTGACCAACATGCATGCCGGATGACGCGATCGGGCATGTCTTCAACGACAGAGCAGCCACCATGAGCATTACCGTATTGAACCTGACCGAAGCCAGCGCCCTGCTGCGCTCCATCAACAAGCGCGACATCAAGGATGTGCGTGCCATCGACCTCGACCTGGCGCTGGTGCTGGAAAACGGCCACAAGATCATCATCAGCCGTGGCGCCGTGGCAGCGGTGAATTCACCGCAGATGGTGCTGGAATTCGCCGATGGCGACATCGCCCTGGGCGATGTGTTCGAGAAGCTGAACCATATCGAGGTCCCGGCGGAGGCGGCCGTGACGGTCACCTCCAAGGAGATCAAGCGCTACGGCATCAAGCGCGTGGTCAAGCCCAAGACGGCCAGGGACGAAGAAGACGCCACCCGGCCGGATAGCGACGAGGCCCGGCCCACGGAGGCCCTGGCCAGTGATGGCGGCACCGCCAATGGCCGCGCCAGCGAGCTCGCCGATGGCGGCAGCGGCGTGCGCCAGGCCGATGTCAGCGGTATCGGTGAAGCCAACACTTCCTCCACCTTGACGGCCCAGGGCAGCCCCGGAACCGAGTCCGCAGCCAGCAAGGGCAGCGGCCTGTCCTGGCCGGTGATTGCGGGTGGTCTGGGCTTGCTGGCTGCCGCCGGCGGCGGTGGGGGTGGCGGCGGTGGCGGCAGCAACGCCGGAGCTGCCGCTACGGCAGGCAGCGGCGGTGGCGGCGGCACGCCCGCCACGCTCTCCGGCGCGGCCGCACTGGGCCCGCTGAACAACGCCACCATCACCGCCTATGATGCCGAAGGCCGCGTGATCGGCAAGGCCGTGCCGGTGGTCAATGGCCGTTACACGCTGGTGCTGGAACAATCCGGCTACAAGGGCCTGATCCTGCTGGCCGTGCGCGACAACACGCCCGGCGTGGCCGACAACTACGCCGACGAAGCCACCCTGCGGGTGAACGACCTGGGCACGACCGTGCTGCGCGCGGTCGCCCTGGCCGATGGCAGCAACCAGATCATCAACGTGACGGCGCTGACCGAGCTGGCCACGCAGAAGGCCGGCCTGACCACCGGCCAGACCAGCCTGGCCGCCGCCCAGGTCGGTGCGACCATGGTCACCGGCGCCAACGCTGCAGTCAGCAGCCTGTTCAAGGTCGACATCCTCTCCGGCGACGTGGCCCCGGTCACGACCACCAATGCCCAGGGCGCGGCGGTCATCAATCCCGAATTCGCGCGCACCGCCAGCGTGACGGCACGCAATTACGGTATCGCCCTGAAGTCCATCGCCAACCTCACGCCCACCGACCCGACCCGTTACGGCACGCTCGACGCGGCCATCAAGAAATTGGCCGACAGCCTGCAGTTCACCGATGCCTTGCTGACCCGGCTCAAGTGGAGCGACAGCACGACCCAGTCCGATCTCTTCGGCGAACGCCTCAATGCCCGCGCCAATGACCCGGCGCTCACCGCCGCCGAGCGCCAGCAGGCGCGCACCCTCTACGAGCTGGTCCATTCGGGCGACACCATCTTCAAGCTGCGCAACACGTCACCGGCCTACTTCGGTGCCGAATTCTCCGAGAACGGCGTGCCGCTGGTCGACATGAGCAAACCCGTCTACCGCACTGGTCCTGCCGACAGCGACTGGTACGTGTGGTCGGCCCAAGGCGGCGGCTACATCATTTCGCGCCGGGGCAACAGCGGCGAGTGGTATCGCGAGGCGCCGTCTGCGCAGCCCGCGCAGACACCGGAAGCTCCCGCAGGCATCCTCGTGCAAACCGGTGCAGGCGACGACAGGCTCACCGTGGGCAGCTTCGGCAAGGCAAGTGCACTGAAGGCGACCGTCACCGACTTTACCGTCGGCATGGACCGGGTGAAGGTCTTTGGACAGGTCGTGAACCAGGACTTCGTGAAGAACTACGTCACGGCGTCCGACCTCAACGGCAGCACCCGCTTGCAGATCGACCTGGACGGTGCGGGTGCCGGCAAGCTGTATTACCACCTGACCCTGCAGGGCGTGCAGTACAACCCGTCCACGATCGGTAGCATCTTCGGCGTGTAAGCGGCAGGTCTCACCAGCCAAAGCACAAGGGCGGCCAGATGGCCGCCCTTGTGCTTTCTTGCGTGGCTGCGAGGTTCAGAACAGCAGGATCAGCAGCAGGATGATGGGAATCGGAATACCCAAGAGCCAGAGCAGAATGGCGCCCATATCAGTCTCCTATGAAGGTTGGTGTTCAGGTTCGGCAAAACGTGGCCAGGGACGCCGCCGCTCAGTGCAGCTCGGGTTCCCCGACGCGATGGGCGTGAAGTTCATGACGCAGCACCGGTTCGCCGTAGAGTTCATTGCGGTCCCGCAGGCGGCCGCCATAGGTGGCCAGCAGGCTGGCGATGAAGGCACCGCACAGCAGCGCCAGGAACATCCACAGCGAGGCGTAGGCCGCGGCCTTGCGGGCAGCGTCAGCGGCTTCCTTGGCCTTGGTGGTGGCCTGGTCCAGGTTGCGCTGGTAGGCGGCGAAGGTGTCGGCCACACGCTTCTCGGCATCGGCTTGCGACAGGCCGGTATGGCGTGCCACCAGTTGGCCCAGGTAGCGCTTGTCGTTGTCGGCCAGTTGCTGGTTGGCCAGCGAATAACCGAAGACGCGGACCACTTCCATGCGCTGGGCCGAGGTCAGCTCACGGCCATCAGCGGGCGTCGGCGCGGCCAGCGGGGCGGCCGGTGCGGCGGTAGCGGCATCGCTGCCGGCAGCCGGGGTTACCGGCGCGGCAGGCGCTGCGCTGGTGTTGCCAGTGCCGCCAGTGGTACCGGTACGGAACATCGAATCGATGAAGTAACCCGAAGCGCGATCGGCCAGGTTGCCGGCTTGTTGCGCGCCCTCCGGCCCCATGGCCGCAGCGGTGGCTGCCGCGCCGGTACCAAGGACGCCGCCAGCGGCACCCAGGGTCTTGGCACCGCCCGAGATGACGCTGCCCACGGCCGAGCCCAGCAGGGCGGCGGTGGCCAGCGAAGCGACGGCCCAGGCCAGCAGGCCATGTGCGGTATCGCGGAAGTAGACCTCACGGGTATGCAGGCCCGCCCATTTTACGCGCAGGCGGCCGGCCAGGAAGCCACCGATGGCCGAGGCGGCGATCTGGGTGAAGAGCAGCCAGCCGGCCGTGGAATAACCGATGGCCTTGGCCGAGACGCCTTCGCCGGACCACGGCGAGATCGACGAGAAGCCCAGGCCAAAGCCCAGCATCACCAGGATGAAGGACAAGGCCGCCGCCGCGAAAGCGCCGGCCAGGATGGCGCCCCACGAGACGCCGGAGCCGTTGTTGTTGACGGCCTCGACGCTGGCCGGTGGAAGGGGGTGGATGGTTGAGGTGGTCATGAGTCTCCTCGCGATTCTTGATGGATTGATCTCTGCGACGTGCGCAGGGCTGGGGGGCATTGCCACGCTAGAGACTCTAGGGGCGCGCCGACGGCGGCGCCATCGGCGGAGTTCGGCAGGTGGCGTAGGAGAGCAGGAGCACCGCGCGTCGGCGTGCAGGAAAACGGGCAGAAATGCGTACAGAAGACGTTGCAGAAAGAAGCACCGGAAACTGCACAGCATCGGCCTGCCGAGTCTTATAGAATGAGCGCCTCACTCAACGGCGCCCGAGCGCGCTACTCCACCCTGCTACGGATTCCCATGGCCAACACCCCGATCACCCATTTCCTGTTCGACCTCGACGGCACGCTCATGGACAGCGATGCCCTGCATCACGCGGCCTTCAATACCATCCTGTCGCGCTGGAACCGTTCGGTCGACGTGGAGTACTACAAGACCCACATCATGGGCGCCTCCAACGCGATGATCTTCGACCACCTGTTCCCCGGCATGCCGGCCTCGGAGTACCAGCCGCTGGCCGAAGAAAAGGAACAGCTGTTCCGCTCGCAGCTGGACCAGCAGGTCGCGCCCACGCCCGGCATCGAACGGCTGCTGGATCACATCGCCCGCATCGGCGGCCGTACGGCGGTCGTCACCAATGCCCCGCGCGCCAATGCCGAGCTGATGTTGAAGGCCACCGGCCTGGCCGGCCGCTTCGACACCCTGGTCATCGGCGATGAACTGGAACGTGCCAAACCCGATCCCCTGCCCTACCTGACCGCCCTGCAACTGCTGGGCGGCACGCCGGAGCAGGCGGTGGCCTTCGAGGATTCGAGCTCGGGCGTGAAAGCCGCCAGCAGCGCGCAGGTCTGGACCTTCGGCATGCTGGGCGGACTGGATGAGGCGCGCCTACGCGCTGCCGGTGCCCATGCGGTGATCCGCGACTTCAACGGCCAGGCGCTGTGGGACAAGATCGGCGGATAAGCCCTCGCCCTCAGTGCGGGCGGGCCGCCTCGAAGTGATGGTCCGGCAGGAACCACAGCAGGGCCAGCAACACGTAGATGGCGGTCGCCCCCAGCGGGGTGGCCAGTGACAGCGGAATGGCCAGCGCATAGAGCAGGATGGAGAGCGCATTCTTGCGGCCATGGCCCAGGAGCGCGGCCAGCGAAGGATGTGCCGCTTCGCTGTGGCGCAGGGCGCGCTTCAAGAGCAGGAAAGAGACCGAACACATCAGCAGCACCACGCCGTAGCAGGCCACGGGTGCGCTCTGCCGATGATGGTTGGCCACCCACGAGGTGACGAAGGGCAGCAGCGACAGCCAGAACAGCAGGTGCAGGTTGGCCCACAGCACGCGCCGGTCGACCTGCGTGGCCAGCTGCAGCAGGTGATGGTGGTTGACCCAGTAGATGCCGATGTAGACGAAGCTCAGGACATAGCTCAGCAGCGGCGGCATGAGCGGGGCGAGATCGGCCAGGCTGGCGCCCTGCGGTGTCTGCAAGCCCAGCACCATGATGGTGATGGCAATGGCGATGACGCCATCGCTGAAGGCTTCCAGGCGCGACTTGTTCACGGCGCGGCCTTGGCCGGCAGCGGCTGGCGCCATTCCCACACCACCATCGCCACCAGGATCAATACCGGCACGATCAGCCCGGCGAAGCCCACGAGGTGATAGGCGAAGGCGGCGGCGATGGCGCCGATGCCGAAAGAGAGCACCGGCCACACGAACTTGATGCAGCGCTCGGTGGTACCGGCATCAGCCGCGCCGCGCAGCATGTCCACCACGTCGATCACCACTTGCGTGACGTTGCCCGTCATCAGCGAGGTCGGTGCCAGGTGCGCCAGCAGCAGTCGGCTGATGGCGCTGTGCACGCCCATGGAAGCGGTGCCCAGCAGGCCCGAGGCCATCACCCAGCCCGCCGTGGGCGACTGCACCGGGGTGGCGGCGATGCCGCAGAGCATGAATCCGATCAGCAAGACCAACTGCAGCAGCAGCGACCAGCCCAGCGCCCGGCCGTTGCGGCGCAAGATGGCAGCGATGAAAACGCGCGCCACCGCCACGCCGAGGATGAAGGCCGGGAAGGCCAGGAATTTCAACAGGATGGACATCTGCTCCGTATCGGCCAGGGCCGCGCCGATGAGGATGAAGTTGCCCGTCACGTGGGCCGTGAACAGCCCGAACAGCGCAATGAAGCCCAGCGTGTCGACATAGGCGGCGAGAAAGGCCAGTCCCGAGGACTGGAGGCGGTTGCGTTGTGCGGTATTCATGAGGTGTCTCGCTTCTGAGGGGCGGGGGCAGGCCGCACACCTTAGCACCGCCGCAGCCGCGCGCCCATTATCCCTGTGGATAAGACAAGTCTTGCGGAACGCGTCAACTCCTTGCCGATTCGGCAACGATATGGCGTTGATAGATGCAACAAAGGCATTTTCTACAAAAAACAGCACATTTGTACAATCCAAAGCCGGTCTGAATGCAGATGATGGCAACACTGCAAGGCCAGTGGTGCCGGCGCTTTCCGGAGCGTGCGGGGTTCGCCCTGATCGGCCTTGCTGGTGCAAGCATTTTCTCAACTGGCAGACGGATTTCAATATGGAAAGCACCGTATACGTCGTCGACGACGACGGGATGGTCAGGACCGCCCTGTTGAGACTCTTGGCCTCGGCCGGCATGAAGGCGCGGGGCTTTGCCTCGGCCGAAGAATTTCTGCAGGAAGCACTGCCCGGCGAGCCCTGCTGCCTGCTGCTGGATATGAAGATGCCGGGTTCGGACGGCTTCGAGGTAGTACGGCGGCTGGAGCATCGGGGCGATGCCATTCCGATCATCTTCATTTCCGGCTACGGCACCATTCCCGCGACGGTCCAGGCAATGAAGGCCGGCGCCCATGAGTTCCTGACCAAGCCGGTCGAAGAGGAGCGTCTGCTTGGCGCGGTAAGGGAGGCCCTGGCCCTGGCCAGCCGCCAGTTGCACTTGCGGGTGGAGCATGCCGCCAATGCCTCGCGCCTGGAAACGCTGACCCCGCGTGAGCGTGAAGTGCTGGAACTGGCCATCGGCGGCCTGCTCAACAAGCAGATCGCCACCGAACTGGGCATCAGTGAAATCACCGTCAAGGTCCACAAGCGCCGCGTGATGGACAAGATGCAGACCAAGACCCTGGCCGACCTGGTGCGGGCGGCGGAGCGCTTGCAGATTCATTCGGCGCGGCAGCGGTGAGGCTGCGTCACGGATGATTGTCACCCAGCTGGGGGCTTCATTGCGTTGCGGACCATGACCGGCAACGACAGCAAGCGGCGATCGGATTCGAAAGCCTTCGAAACCGACCGGATTTTGCCACGTTCATGAACACCTCCTTTCTTTCCATCAGTAATCTGTGCGGCTCTGACAGCAGCCCGGGCGGTCTCCATGACTGCCCGCACAACCACGATGGGCAATCTGAAGAACATCATCGGCGCCGGCGGTGAATACCTCTGCGGTATTGAACTCATGCGTCCGGTCATTGCATCGGCTTTCCTGCCACGTGGCTTCCTGCCGGCCGAAGGCGGCTGCCTGTTCGAGGCGCTTCATTTCGGCGGAAAGGAACCGACCTATGACTATGTGGTGTATCTGCTGGATGCGACTGCAAGGCGTCTCGGGCCGTTCTTCTTCCTGCAAGTCAAAACCACGCTGAAAACCCCGGACATCACGGGCGCTTATGCCATGCGTTTCAGTGCGGCGGCAGTGGCACGTGCACACGCCATGAAGACACCCTTCTTCGTGGGCATCGTTGACCGCAGTACCGCGCGGCGGGAAAAGATCTATGTGAAGGGAATAGACGCGCGCCAATCAAAGGGGATCGCAAGTCTTGCGCCACTGCACGACCTGGCCGAAGACGCAGTCAAGATCGCCATCTACAACGAAGTCTGCCGCGTCTGGGCGCTGCGCAACAATCCGCCCCTGACACAGCTCATCTGAGGAGCCACCATGCCACGTTCCCGTCGTCAAGAAATCGCACACCAATTTGCCGAGGGCCTGGTTGCGCAAATGCTGCAGCGTTCCGGCAGTGAATTTTTCCACGTAACACCTGCCCGCTCGGGGGGGCACATCGACCTTCTGGTCAGCCAGGGTGACGGCCTGTGTGCCATCGAAGTCCAGTATGCAGAGCGCGCCGAGGGCGTCGAGCAACTCTGGAGCGAATGGAAAGACGTCGCCCGCGCATCCGGCATGAAGCACAGCTCTGCGCTGGGACGAACGATGAAGGCGATACGACGGCAGACGAAGACCCCTCCATCAGATCCCGATGTGCATCTGGTCGTGGTCACCGGCACGGGAGACCGGATCTATGCGGAGCGAACCATCGCGCCGTTATTGATGCCGGATGATCGTACCCACATTTCCGTACTGGGTGAATGAGCCCGGCACGGACTGCATTACCCTTGCCCCCTCACCCACCCCATCGGCCCCACCCCCATCACCTGTTTGAACACCCGGCTGAAGTGACTCTGGTCCGAAAAGCCGCATTCCAGCGCGACGACTGACATGCTCTTGCCGCCCTCGCGCAGCAGGCGGCAGGCCAGGGCAATGCGCTGACGCTGCAGCCAAGCATGCGGCGGCAGGCCAAAGCTGAGCTTGAAGGCGCGCGAGAAATGCGCCCGCGACAAGCCGCATTGTGCCGCCAGCTCGGCCAGCGTCAGGCGCTGCCCCAGGTGCGCCAGCATGTAGTCGCGCACCCGCACCTGCTGCCATCCGGCCAGGCGGCCGCTGCTACGGGGCGCCGGCTGGCCGCCGTAGTGCTGCGCCAGGTGCGTGTGCAGGGCCAGGGTGACGGTGTCGACGAAGACCGTGTCGCCATCATTGGCGGCCTCCCCCAGCATGGGCAACATCGCCTGCACCAGGTGCCAGACCACCGGATCGCGCACCGCCTGCCGTGGCTGCAAGGCGCTGATGCGGCGCCCGCCCTCCTCGCTCCATTGCTCGATGGTGGCGCGCGGCAATTGCAGGCGCACGTTGTCGTAGGCCGAGAGATGCTGGCAGCGCCACTGCTCGCGCAGGTCGGTGATGGCCATGTCGCCCACGCGGTGGCCACCGGCATGCACCAGCTGCTGGCCGCGCCAGAGCTTGTGATGGCGGAAATCCTGCAACTGCACGATGACCGAAAAGGCCTCATCGCCCGGGATGTCGAGCACCGGCGGCTGCGCTGGCGCAACCGGCTGGGCCGCGCGGGCCAGCATGATGTCGTCCTGCAGGCTGAGTCGTTTCATGAAAGGAGACGGCAAGGGGTGGATCCGGTAAAAAAAGGCGGGAAATGAACAGAAATATTGCGGCCCGCTCCGCCGGCCGGCAACAGGCCGGCCCATCCGCAACAGGGTGAAGGAAAACGAAAAAAGGCAGAGCCGTCAAGCTCTGCCTTTTGCCACGGACGTCAACGCTTACATCGAAGTCCGCCCGGATTCGAACAGGAACCAGGCCCGCTGCTCGGCCTCGTCGATCCAGTTCTCCAGCAGGCTGGCGGTGGCCACGTCGCCATGCTCATCGCACAGCGCATGGGTAGCCATCATGAAACCGACCAGGCGCAGGTTGTCCTCGCGCAGTTCGGCCAGCATGTCGGAGGGGGTAACGAAATCGGCATCGTTGTCGGCCAGCCGTTGCAGTCGGCCGATATGCCCGGTGGAACGCAAGGTGGTCGCGCCGATCTTGCGTACCCGCTCGGCCACCGCATCGGTGATGGCGAGGATCTGCCCGGACTGGTCGTCCAGCAGCAGGTGGTAATCGCGGAAATGCGGTCCCGACATGTGCCAGTGGAAATTCTTCGTCTTCAGGTACAGCGCGAAGATGTCCGCCAGCAGCATGGTCAGGGCGCCACCGATTTCCTGCGTGGCCAGCTCCGGGAGTGCGCCAGGCGTGGCCAGCGGCGCCAGTCGCCGCTTTTCCAGCTGCTGGCGCTGGGTTGCATCCAGGCTCATGGTGCTTATCCCTTCAGGAAGGCCAGCAGGTCTTCATTGATCTGGTCCTTGTGGGTGGCGCACAGGGCGTGCGGGGCGCCGCCATAGATCTTCAGTTGGGCGCCCGGCACCATCTCGGCCACCAGCTTGCCGGTGGTCTGGAAGGGGACGATCTGGTCGTCGTCACCGTGGATGACCAGGGTCGGGAAATTGAATTTCTTGATGTCTTCACGGAAATCGGTACCGGAGAAGGCCGTCACGCAATCCAGCGTGCCCTTGAGCGAAGCCAGCATGGCGATGTTGAAGGTCTGGGCCAATACGCCGGCGCTGACCGCATCGGCCTTGCCCGGACGATTGGTGCCGAAGAAGACGGCGGCGAAATCGCTGATGAATTGCGCGCGGTCCTTGAGCAGGCCCTCATTGATGCCGGCAAAGACCTCGGCCGGCACACCCTGCGGGAAGTCCGGCGCCTGGCCGAAGATCGGGGTCACCGCGCCCAGCAGCGCGGCCTTGGCCACGCGCTTGCTGCCGTGGCGGCCGATGTAGCGGGCCACGTCGCCGCCGCCCATGGAGAAGCCGACCAGGGTGGCGCCCTGCAGGTCCAGCTTGTCCATCAGCTCGGCCAGGTCATCGGCGAAGGTATCGTAGTTGTAACCGGTCCAGGGCTGGCTGGAACGGCCGAAGCCACGGCGATCGTAGGCGATGACGCGATAGCCGCGCTCGGCCAGGAAGTTCATCTGGTATTCCCACATGTCGCCATCCAGCGGCCAGCCGTGGCCGAAGACGACCGGTTGGCCGCTGCCCCAGTCCTTGTAATAAATTTCAGTGCCGTCGCGGGTAGTGATGGTGCTCATGGTGTGACTCCTTGTGAGATGGTGTGGAGAGGCAGTGCAGCCAGGCTGCATGCAGGGACAGCAACCGCCCTGCGGATGGCAGGGCGGCCTGACAACGATGGGACTGCAAGAAAGACCGCCGTTAATCGGCTGGATTCCTACGGCTGAGCCGGGCCATTGCCCAGGCGCCACTGGCCGGGCCCGCACAGCGCGATGGCCGTGAAGATCACCAGCAGCAGCCAGCCGAACTGGCCTTCGGCGATGCTCCAGCCCGGATGCACCGCCAGCATGGCCACCAGCAGCACGCCGATGATGGGCAGGCAGGCCAGGCGGGTGAATACGCCCAGGGCAATCAGGACCGGGCACAGCGCTTCGGCCAGGATGGCGGACCAGAGCGATACCGTCGGGCCCAGGCCAAAGGGATCCTCGATGACGGTCAGCTCATGCGCGTAATGCATGAGCTTGGGCAAGCCATGCACGTAAAACAGCATGAAGCTGCCCGCTACCCGCAGGAACAGCAAACCCAGGTCCAGGGGCGGGACCGGAAAACCGGTGCGGCGGGTGGGATGGTGCGCTTGCATGGTCGCTCCCGCTCAGAACGCGAAGCAGCTGCAACCCAACGCGCCCCAGAAACCGGCGAAGTTGGACACCGGAACGCTGGACTTGCGCGCCACGTCATGGGAGTGGCCATGCACGCCGCACGAACCCACGCAGGCGTGCGGCAGCGCGGTCTTCTTCTGGCGTGCGGCTCCCGACTTGGCAACGGCGCGATAGTGTCCCGGCACCTTGGCCACCGGCGACCAGTCGGGCAAGACCGGGATCTCGCCCGGGCCATGCGAGGAGAACGGACCGGCGCCATAGACCACCTTGCCATCGACCACGGTCATGACCGATTCGATGGCCTTGATGTCGTCTTCATGCACGCTGAAGAAGTCCGCCGACAGCACGGCCAGGTCGGCCAGCTGGCCGGCCTGGATGCGGCCCTTCTTGGCCTGTTCGCTGGAGAACCAGGCACTGCCTGCGGTCCACAGTTCCAGTGCAGTCTCGCGCGGCAAACGGCCTGCCGTGCCATAGAGCTTGGTGCCGCCCACGGTGCGTCCCGACACCAGCCAGTACAGTGCGGTCCAGGGGTTGTAGCTGGCCACGCGGGTGGCGTCGGTGCCGGCGCCGACGGGCACGCCCATCTCCAGCATCTTGGCCACCGGCGGCGTATATTCGGCCGCCTCGGCGCCGTAGCGGTCGATGAAGTATTCGCCCTGGAAGGCCATGCGATGCTGGATGGCAATGCCGCCGCCCAGTGCCTTGACGCGCTCGATGTTGCGCACGGTGATGGTCTCGGCGTGGTCGAACATCCAGTGCAGACCGTCGAAGGGGATGTCGCGGTTGACCTTCTCGAACACGTCCAGCATGCGCGAGATCGACTCGTCATAGGTGGCGTGCAGGCGGAACGGCCAGCGGTTCGAGACCAGGTGGCGCACCACGCGCTCGAGTTCGTCTTCCATGCCTGCGGCCAGATCGGGACGCGGCTCCAGGAAATCTTCGAAGTCGGCCGCCGAGAACACCAGCATTTCACCGGCGCCGTTATGGCGCAGGAAATCGTCCCCGTCACCGGGCTTGACCATGCCGGTCCACTTCTGGAAGTCGGCCAGCTCGGCGCCCTTGCTCTGGGTGAACAGGTTGTAGGCAATGCGGATGGTCAGTTGGCCGTCGGCGGCGAGCTTGTTGATGATCTGGTAGTCGTCCGGATAGTTCTGGAAACCGCCGCCGGCATCGATGGCGCTGGTCACGCCCAGGCGGTTCAGCTCGCGCATGAACTGGCGGGTCGAATTGACCTGGTACTCCTGCGGCAGGGTCGGGCCCTTGGCCAGGGTGGCATACAGGATCATGGCGTTGGGACGGGCGATGAGCATCCCGGTCGGATTGCCCGAGGCGTCGCGCACGATCTCGCCGCCCGGCGGGTTGGGCGTGTCCTTGGTGTAGCCCACTGCTTGCAGCGCGGCGCGATTGAGCAGCGCACGGTCATACAGGTGCAGCACGAAGACCGGGGTATCGGGCGCGGCCGCGTTCAATTCTTCCAGGGTGGGCATGCGCTTTTCAGCGAACTGGAATTCGGTCCAGCCGCCCACCACGCGCACCCATTGCGGATGCGGGGTACGCGCGGCCTGGTCCTTCAACATGCGCAGGGCATCGGCCAGCGAAGGCACGCCTTCCCAGCGCAGTTCCAGGTTGTAGTTCAGGCCGCCACGGATGAGGTGCAGGTGGGAGTCATTGAGGCCAGGAATGACGGTGCGTCCGCCCAGGTCGATGACCTGGGTGGTGGCTTGCTTCAGACGCATCACGTCGGCGGCGCTGCCGACTTCAATGAATTTGCCGCCGCCGATGGCGACTGCCTCGGCGATGGGGTTTTGCTTGTCGACGGTATGGATCTTGCCGTTCAACAAAATCAGGTCAGGGGTCACGCTGGCTGCGGTGGTCATGGAGGCTCCGGGCATGGGCTAGAACGATGAAGAGGGCGGATTGCGCAAGTAGTGGCGTCGCCAGGGGCGAACCGAAACCCATCTCATGCGCTTTTGTTGGTGATGGCAGTGTGCAAAAACGCGCTGCCAGCGTCTAGCTATACGAAAAGATAATGGCAGCACCCTGCCCGCTTGCCTATGATCGCTTCCGGCAGCCTCACTCCCCTGCCGCGCCGCTGCGCGCCGCCTCTCCCCGGCCACCGCAGCGGCTGACGTCTCCCACACACACTCCACCTACGGAACCATCATGACCACCAATAGCAAACTCGATGTGCTGACCCCCACCAACTCCCAGCTGATCCTCATCGACCAACAGCCGCAAATGGCCTTCGGCGTGCAATCGATCGACCGCCAGGTTCTCAAGAACAACGTCGTCGCCCTGGCCAAGTCGGCCAAGGTGTTCAACATCCCGACCATCATCACCACCGTGGAAACCCAGGGCTTCTCCGGCTACACCTATCCGGAACTGCTGTCGGTCTTCCCCGATCACGACATCCTGGAACGCACCTCCATGAACTCCTGGGATGACCAGAAGGTGCGCGACGCCCTCAAGGCCAACGGCAAGAAGAAGGTGGTCGTGGCCGGCCTGTGGACCGAAGTCTGCAACAACAGCTTCGCCCTGTGCGCCATGGCCGAAGGCGACTACGAGATCTACATGGTGGCCGACGCCTCCGGCGGCACCTCCAAGGAAGCCCACGACTACGCCATGCAGCGCATGATCCAGGCCGGCGTCATCCCCGTGACCTGGCAGCAGGTGATGCTGGAATGGCAGCGTGACTGGGCCCGCAAGGAAACCTACAACGCCGTCATGGACATCGTGCGTGAACACTCGGGCGCCTACGGCATGGGCGTGGACTACGCCTACACCATGGTGCACAAGGCCGAGCAGCGCCCGCACGGCAACCAGAAGACCCTGGCACCGGTGCCGGCCAAGTAAGCCACCCCGGTCATCGACGCCGCCGCGCTCCTGCCATGCATCGGCCGGGCGCGGCGTTGTCCCATCTTCACGAGGAGCCGGGCCATGTCCGCTTATCTGATTTCCCTGGGCGCAGGCATCCTGATCGGTGTCGTCTACGCGCTCTTCAAGGTGCGCTCCCCGGCGCCACCGGGCATTGCCCTGATCGGCCTGTTGGGCATGGTGCTGGCCGAGCGCCTGGTCAATGGCCTCGGCCCCCTGCTGGGCCACTGATGCTGGAGCATGCATGAAACCCTACCTGATTTCCCTCCTGATGGGCCTGCTGGCCGGCCTGATCTACGCGGCCCTGCACGTGCAGTCACCGGCGCCGCCCATCATCGCCCTGCTCGGCTTGCTGGGCATGTTGATCGGCGAGCAACTGGTGCCCGTCGTGCGCCGCAAGCTGGCCGGTGAACCGCTCACCGCATCGTGGTTCCACCGCGAGTGCATGCCCAAGATCACCGGCACGCCACCGCCGGACGCCCAATAAGCCACCTGGCAGACGATGATGAGCGAAGGGGAGAACACGCCACCATCCCACCGCACCATCGCGGTGATCGATGACGATCTCGGGGTCCGCGCGGCCTTGTGCAACCTGCTGGATTCGGCGGGGTACCGCCATTGCAGTTTCGACTGCGGCGAGGACTTTGTCACCAGCACCTGCCTGCCGGTGGCCGCTTGCGCCATCGTGGACCTGAAGCTGCCAGGGATGAGCGGCTTCGAACTGGCCGAGCAATTGCGCCTGCTGCGCCCGGAGCTGCCGGTCCTGTTCATCTCGGCGCAAGCCGCAGTGCTGGAGCGCCAGCGCGCCACCAGCATGGGCTTCACACTGCTGGCCAAGCCGGTCGATGCCGATACCCTCTTGGTGCTGCTGACGGCTACCCTGCTCTACGGACCACCGTAACGCCCACCCGGCTCGCCAATACGGCACAATGCGGCCTTGAACTCACCATCCTTGCCAGGAGACTCCCTTGCCGTCCGACCCGCGTCTTTCCGATGACGACGACGCCCTGCTGCACACCTTGTGCGACTTGTCGGCGCTGCTTGATCCCATCCTGCTGCAACCCGCCATCACCCGTGCACTGTGCCAGCTCGGCGGTGCGCGACGCTGCCTGCTGCTGCGCCATGAGGCGGGCCTGGCACTGATCCAGGCTGAGGCGCAGCATGATGGCTTGCAAGTCAGCAACAGCCAGCGCTACTGCATCGCCCAGCACGCGGATTTGCAGACGGCCGGGCTCACCCTGGCGCTGAGCCACCGTGGCCAGGCGCTCGGCGAGCTGCTGCTGTATTACCACGATGCCCCCAGCGCGGCCATGCTGCGGCGCGTACAGCATCTGGCTGCCCACGCCGCAGTGGCGCTGTCCAATGCCGCCGAGCATGCCCGGGCGCTGCTGGAAAAGGAACAACTACTTGCGGCCGAACGCGAACTGCGCACCAGCCAGGAACTGCTCAAGCAAGGCGAGCGCTTCAACCATACCGGCAGCATGCGCTACCTGGTGCGTGAAGACCTGATGTTCTGCTCCGACGAACTGTGCCGCATCTATGGCCTGCCGCCGGGACGCAAGTGCATCACCTATGACGAATTCGCCGCCATCATGCATCCCGATGACCGGGTCGAAGTGATCGAGACCGTCAATGCCGCCGTCGCCATGGGAGGCACCATTCGCGTGGAACACCGCATCTGCCGCCAGGATACGGGCGAGGTGCGCTACCTGTCAGGGATCGGCAAGCCGGTATGGATGGATGGCACCTTCATCGAATACATGGGCACGGCCACCGACATCACCGTGCGCCGCCAGGCCGAGTATGCAATCCGCGCGGCCCAGGTGGATATGGAAAGGGTGGCGCGCGCCAATACGGTAGGCCAGCTGACGGCGTCCATCGCCCACGAGATCAACCAGCCCCTGATGTCCATCGTCTCCAATGCCGGGGCCAGCCTGCGCTGGCTGAACCGGCCCGAACCCGAGCTGGAGCACGCACGTGCCAGCCTGCGCGACATCATCAGCGAGGGCCAGCGCGCCGGCGGCATCATCAGCAGCCTGCAGAATCTCACCCGCAATCGCGCAGCCCAGTTCGAGCGATTGAACCTGCACGCGCTGATCCGCCATACCCTGATGCTCTCGCGCAGCGAGCTGGAGCAACGCGAAGTCACGCTCACGCTGTCCCTGGGACCGTCCGCCGTCCATGTACTGGGTGATACGGTGCAATTGCAGCAGGTGCTGCTGAACCTGGTGGTCAACGCCATCGATGCCTTGGCGGCGGTCCCCGAAAATGCCCGCACGCTCATCATCAGTGCCACCTGCTGCAATGAGGAGCGGGTGGAAGTGCAGGTGCGGGACAGCGGCGAGGGCATCTCGGCCGAGGCCATGCCGCGCATCTTCGACGCCTTCTATACCACCAAGGAAAACGGCATGGGCATGGGCCTGGCGATCTGCCGTTCCATCATCGAGACCCATCGCGGAAGATTGCGTGTGACCGCCGCCGTGCCGCAAGGCAGCGTGTTCAGCTTCGACCTGCCGCGCGTGCCCTGAAGGGCGCCGTTCAGCCCAGCCGGCGGCGCCAGGCGCCGGGCGCACTGCCGACGATCTGGGAGAACACGCGGCTGAAGTGACTCTGGTCGTAGAAATCGCAGGCCACTGCAATTTCCGCCAGTGAGAGCGAGGTATGGCGCAGGTATTCGCGCGCCATCTCCACGCGCTGGGTCATGAGCCATTGATGGGGGGTGTGGCCGGTCGTGGCCTTGAATGCCCGCAGGAAATAACTGGCCGACATGTTGCATTCGCGCGCGATCTCCGGGAGGGACACCTGGTCCCGGCCCTTCTGCAACAGCATCTGCTTGGCGCGCTCCTCATGCACGCGTGACAGGCGCACGTTGCCCGGGGCCGGCAAGCCGGCACCGCCATAGCGCCGCAGCAGATGGGTGCCCATGGCCAGGCCGATCTGGTCGACGAAGAGTTGACTGTCGGCATCGGCCAGCGCCAGGGCCGGGGCCAACGCCGCCGCCAGATGCGCCAGTACCGCATCATCCTGGCCGGTGACGGTGGCAAGCCCGCTGACCTTGCGTGCACGCAGATCATCGTTGACCGTGGCAAACCACGACAGCGGCAACTCCACCAGCAGGAAATCGAAGGGGCCCTGCAAGTCGGCCCGATATTCTTCGGAAAAATCGCGGGTGTAGACGGCGCCGCGTCCGAAATCGAACTGCGCGCCCTGGCGCCCGCGGAAGATGCTGCGGCGATGCTGCTGCGCCATCGAGATGCCCACCAGGAAGCCCCGGTCGGAGGCCGGTGTGTAGACCTGCGAGACTTCGCGGCTCTCGACCCGCTTGCGATAGAAGCTGAACTGGCTGCCCTGCAGTTCCTGGCTCTGTTTGAGGCTGGTAGCCGAGCAGCCCAGTGAATCACTGCGGGCGGCGAGCATGGCGGGAGCGGACAGGGCATTCATGGGTGGCCTCGATCAGATCGACAAGTCCGGAAAGGGTGTGCGGCAGCCCTCTGTCCGGATTCTACACAGCCGCGCGCCCTTGTGGACGAGAACAGCGCGCCCTCGTTGCCCGGGCTCATGATTGCTTGCGGGCAGCTTCAGCCAGCATGGCCTGGCCGAGCTCTTCATGGCCACGCTCGACCAAGGTCTGGCCGGCGCCTTGGATGTCACGTATTTCCTTGTTCTGGCTCAACTTGCGCTTGCCTTCCAGGCGGGTGATCTCGATCTCGATACCGACGATGGCCTTGAGCAGCGTGTCGGTGTAATCAGCCGGGGCATCGGACATCTTCCAGGGCTTGGCCTCGCCGGCCTCGTGGGTGCGTGTCAGACGCGCCACCACGCCGCGCAGGTAGCGCTCGTCATCGCGGATGGTGACACGGCCATGGGCATGCGCCACGCTGTAGTTCCAGGTCGGCACCTGGCGATGGGCCTCGTGCTTGCTGGGATACCAGCTCGGCGAGATGTAGGCGTTGCCCGCCGAGAACACCACCAGCACCGCATCGCCATCGGCCAGTTCGCGCCACAGCGCATTGGCGCGCGCCACGTGCAGATGCAGCGTGCCCAGCGCGCCCTGGGCGGTATCGAGGTGGCAGGGAAGGTGGTTGGCATCGAGCCCGCCGGCGGTGTGCGAGACCAGCACACCGAAGGGATAATCGGTGATCAACTGATGCAGGCTGGCAATATCCTGATCGGCGAAATGCGCTGGAATGTACATGGCATGATCGTCCGCTGAGTTTGGTAGCGAACTATTCTATCGCATCCACTGCATCCGGGCGTAAAAGTTGTGGCCGGCGTTGCAGCCAGCCACATCTCGCGTCATCGCCGTCAACGCGCCTGAGCCGCCTGGCCGCTGACCGGCATGGCCGAGCTGGGCAGACCGAAGACGCGATCAAAGCCGAGGTTGAACAGGTAGGTGTAGATCATGAAGAAGACGATCAGCCCGAAGTCCAGTACCAGTGCCTCCCACAGGCTGATGCCCAGCCACCAGGCGAACAGCGGCACCAGCATCACCACCAGGCCGCCTTCGAAGCCCAGGGCGTGGGCGGCCCGGCGCGCGAAGTTGCGGCCGCGGCGCGGCTGGCGTGCTTCCCAGCGTTCGAAGAGACCGTTGAAGACGAAATTCCACACGAAGGCAATGGTCGACGAGGCCACTGCGGCGGCCGATGCATGGCCACTGTCATGGCCTGCGAACACGCTCAGCCCGACCGTGGTGAAAATGATGGCCAGCCCCTCGAAGAGGCAGGCATAGACCAGCTTGCGTTTGAATCCTTGCATGATGTGCTCCTGAAGACTGCGGCGGGCCGGTACTGGCCGCGCGATGGAAAGCATTCTATGATGAAGTTTTTGATGAATGAAGTCGGCTTCTTTCAGTTTTTCTGACAGCTCAGTGAGCCGCTTTGCATGAGGAACAGCGATGGCATTCTCCAGTGACAACGTGCGGGTCTTCCTGGCCGTGCTCGACAGTGGTTCATTTTCTGCAGCGGCGCGCCAGCTGGGCCGCGTGCCCTCTTCGGTCAGCATGACCATCAGCCAGCTGGAGGCCGAACTCGACCTGGTGCTGTTCGACCGCACCGCGCGCGACGCCCGCCCCACCGAGCTGGCGCGTGCGCTGGAGCCGGATGCGCGCCTGCTGGCCAGTACCCTGCGCCAGCTCGACGCCCATGCCCTGGCCATGCACCAGGGACTGGAACGCAAGCTCACGCTGGCGGTGGCACCGGAGCTGCTGTCGGTGCCTTGGGCCAAGCCGCTGGCGGTGCTGGCCCAGGAGTTTCCCTCGCTGGAGGTGGAAGTGCTGTCCTCGCCCCAGGCCGACGCCATGCGCATGCTCTATGACGATACGGCGCAGCTGGCGCTGGTCTTCGAGCGCCATGCCGGCAATGACCGCGAGGCCTTCCAGGAATTCAGCAGCGAAATGATGGTGGCGGTGATCGCGCCGGACCATCCGGCACGGCTGCGCAAGAAGCGCAAGCTGCGCTATGAGGACCTGTACGACATCCGCCAGATTGCCGTGGCCAGCCGCGATGCCAGCATCTCGGACCCGCGCTTCTTCCTGGCGCGCCACCTCTGGCGCACCGACAATCACCTGGCCACGCTGTCACTGGTACGGGAGGGACTGGGCTGGGCTTACCTGCCGCACAGCCTGGTGCAGGCGCAGATCGAAGCCGGCACGCTGGTGGTCATCGATTTCGACAACATCAGCAATCAGCAGCGCATGTGGGTGGATGTGGTGTGGAACAAGGACCGGCCGCTGGGGCTGGGGGCGCAGCGTTTCATCGCGCTCATGCGCGATATGGCGCCGAGCCGGCGCAAGCGCAAATGAATGTCAAAAAGTAAGGATAGACCTCATACACTTCTACTTGTTAAACGCACCCACGTTGCCTCCTATCACTGTTCCATCTAATGAAAAATATCTTTTCTTGAACGAGAACGCCCGCTTAAAATACTCGACAGGAAGTAGGTTCACATAGCGCATCACGGGGGTGTTGGCGCTGAGAAATTGAATGCAAGAACCTCTTCCCACCAAGTTGATTCGCAAGCATTGGGCACTCCACTTCAGTTTGAAATTTCTGTCAGCCGTTGACCGCCATAGTCACGCGACTGCATGGCTTGTCCGAATGAATGAACGCATAGGGGGAACAGACATGAAACGCCTGATAGGTCTTTCTTGCGCAGTTCTGCTCGGCATCTCATCAGGCGCTCACAGCGCTCCAGACGAAACGCTCCGGCAGGCGTTGGTCCAGGAGGTTCTGGATCAGCTCTTTATTGAGCTGGCCAGAAATGAGGGCTTCATCGTCCTGAAAAATAAAGGCGATAACGCGGCGCAGCTTGGTACTACTTATCTTGTCTCCCAACAAGAGGCTGCTTGCCTCGACGACCTCGATGTCGCGACCAGGCAGGGAAGACCGGTGCAAATCAGCCGCTACTACGAATTTTCCGACTACTCAGCAAAATCGACCACCCTGCAATGGAAGCAAATCCTTGTTAGCAATTTCTTGGGAACGCAGGCAGAAGCGGCCATCGCCGCCAGATACCAAGGGACCCGCGCAGACGTGTCAGCTGCGCTGCACACCTTCAAGGCCAGTCGCGCACAGATGATGTTTGCCTACCGGGAATTCCAGAGACTGAATACAACCCGGGAGGCAAAGGCGGCCCTGCAAAAGCAAGGAGTCTCTAAGGCCGCCGACCTTCCGGAAGGAGAAATCGGCATCCTCATTCCTTACGCTCAATTGATCATTCAGAAGTTTGAAGCTGACATCTCCAGCATCGACGAGAAAAATATGAGCTTCGCCGCACAATTCCTGCGAATGTTCTCCCTCGGTTTGGAGAATGACAGGAGCAGAACGGAAATCGTCAAAGTCAGGCTGCCTACCAATGCTGTGATCGGATTCCGGGCCGACAAGCTTTTCGTTCCCAAGACTTGCAGCAAGTAGAACTCATTCATCAATAGTCGGGAGTGGCATTTCAGTATCCCACTGGCCTCTACAGACCGAGCGCATTCGATTTATATCGTTACACAAACTCTAGGAGTAGCTCGCCATGAATTTTTTACCTCGCTTTCAACGCGGTATTGCTTTGTGCATCTCGGCTACGATGACGTGGAGCGCCTACGCTGGGCAGTGCGGCTTTTCTGCCGTATTTCAACAGAAGGACGAACAAGGCACCCGCACGGTCGAAGTATTTCGGGGCAATCCCGTGGCTGCCCTCAACAATAGTCGCCCACTTCTGTTCATCACTTCGCTGAAGGTCAATACCGATGGAACCAGGATTTCATATCACCAAGATGACGTGACGGGGCGGCGCTGCGAAACCGATCCCGCCGCGGTCCCTTGCGCCATCAACGACATTCGTAACGCATTCATCGATCCCAAACGTCCTTTGGCCGATTTTGAGGCGCTCAGAGATGCCGGCTATCCTTTACCAAAAACATGGAAGGTATTGAGCGCTGACATCATTGAGAAAAATAAGGCTACAGGAAAGCCATGCATTTCGCCTGACGGCTATCTGGTCTCCATGACAAGCGACGTAGCCATCCCGGGAGGCTTCGCGCAGCAAGGCGATTGCAATCAGGCGAAATGGATCGACGCGCTAACCATTCCTGCCTTGGTACTACCGAAGAAAAGCCGCTTCTTCACATTCGGCGTGAGCAAGCGCAGCACAGTCATTGCAATCTCTCCCTCGCAAACAGGCCATATCGTGCCAGGTATCGTTGGTGATCTCGGCCCTGTTGATGAACTCGGCGAAGCCAGCGTCGCCATGAACCGCGCACTCAATGGATTGCCGCAGGGCGAGCTACCCAAGCACAGAGCCGACGCCAACACCCGATTCCAGACAGCCAAGACCGCCATCCTGATTTTCCCTGAACAGCAAGCCATCCTGGCGCGCCCCATCACAGCCAGCCGTGTTGCCGAAAACGGCACCAAACTCCTCCAGCAGTTTGGTGGAGCAGAAAAAATCTATGCCTGCATCAAACAAGAAATTGATCCCAGTTTCTGACATCCTCCCTTAGGAACTTCTGGCGGCCTGGATGGCAACTCATCATTTCAGGGTATCGTCTTGGCCAACCCTTTGGCTGCCAGCAACTGCACCAGCAACTGATCACGCTCGGCGGCGATGTCGCCAGAAGTCTTCCCGCTCATCTGCTCTTCTACCCCTGCGCGAATCTGTGCCTTGAGCGCGTCGGTGATGGAAGGCGTCCCCAGGTCGGCCCACCAGCTTTCGATGGGCGGCCCCAGGTGATCGAGCATGTGGCCGATGCCACCCTCCCCGCCTGACATGTGCAAATTGAGATAAGGCCCCATCAAGGCCCAGCGCAGGCCGGGGCCGTAGGCGATGGCCGTATCGATGTCTTCGGTGCTGGCCACGCCCTGTTCGACCAGGTGGAAGGCCTCGCGCCACAGGGCCGCCTGCAGGCGATTGGCGATATGCCCCTTGACCTCCTTGCGGACATGAATGGCCTTCTTGCCGATGGCGGTATAGAAGTCCAGCGCAGCCTGCACCGCCTCGGGCGAACTCTGCGCGCCGCCGATCACTTCCACCAGCGGGATCAGGTGCGGCGGATTGAAGGGATGGCCCAGCACCACCCGGCCGGGATGGCGGCAGGCGGCCTGCACCTTGCTCATCAGCAGGCCCGATGAACTCGATGCCAGTACCACGCGGGCCGGCAGGGCAGCGTCCATGCGCCGGAAGAGTTCGATCTTGAGGTCTTCGCGCTCGGGGCCGTTCTCCTGCACGAAGTCCGCACCGTCAATAGCCTCTTCCAGCGAGGCGCAGAAGCGCAGCCGCTCCGGGGAAGCGCCCGGCGCCAGCCCCAGCAGCTCCAGGCTGGGCCAGTGGCGCGCCACGGCGGCACGCAGCTTGGCTTCTGCCTCCGGCATCGGGTCGGTGGCCGTCACTTCCAGCCCCCGCGCCAGGAAATAGGCGGCCCAACTGGCACCGATCACGCCGGTACCCACCACCGCCACCCGGCGCACTTCCTGTTGACCGGACTGGCTGCCGCTTGCTGATGCTTGCATCTGTGTCTCCTCGTTCGTTGGCTTCAGTGAAGCCGGGTCCATTTTCAATATTCTTGGTAAATCTCGATTTTATTCGAGGTTTTAGCGCGAGATTTGCGCAGGCATTCGGCTACGATTGGCATCAAAGCACATAAACAAACTCCCGGATATGAATCGGGATCAACTCCGGGTCACCCCATGTTTCTCTATCTTCCTTTCCTGCTGGCCTTCCTGACCGTTTTCGGGATTGCGCTCGGCTGGAAATCAATAAGCAACAAGCTATGGTTGGCAAGCACCCTCGCCACGCTGTGGTGGTTCAGCCAAACCGCCCAGGGTCCCCTGGGCTTCCTCCTGTGATGGCGCCGTCTCATGGACCGTTCCGTCGTCTTCACACCGCGCGACCCTGTCCTGCCGGGCGGGGTCTTCCTCAATTGCCTGTGCCTGCTGGCCATCAGTGGCTGCCTGGGCCTGCTGCTGTACCTGCAGGAGGGGCTGCAGCTGCCGCCCGCCCCGCTGCGCCAGCTGCAGTGCACCGGCGTCATCCTGACCGGCATCGGCTTCCTGCGCAACCTGCGCTTCGGGATCAAGAGCGCGCACTATGGCGTAGCCCTGGTGGGCGCGCTGCTGACCGGGCTGCTGGCCTTGCGCCAGATCTCGCTGGAAGCCCTGGCCGGCCAGACGCCTACGGGGCCGCTGTTGCAGGGCATGCACCTGCATACCTGGGCAGCCCTGTTCTCACTGGCGGCCATGGTCACCATTGCGGCCCTGCTCGGCGTCAAGAGCGCCGAATATCCGGCGACCCTGCTGTTGCTGCAGACCGCAGAAAAAGAAGATGAACTGCGCCGCATCCCCTGGGGCAGGATAGGCGTCAGTGCCATCTTCCTGCTGCTGGTGGGCGCGCACCTGCTGGCCAGCCTCGACGACTGCAACCGGGCGCGCTGCGCCGGGGGCCTGCTGGATCAACTGATGCTGCCATCGCTACAGCAACCCGCTGCCCGATGAAAAAAAACGGCGCACCCTGCCGCAGGCAAGGGTGCGCCGGTCAATGACGGCTCAAGACTATCGTGGCCCGCACGCCCACCGCGCGTGCCGGGCCAGGGTGCTACAGGGGCATCAGAAGCGGTGCTGCATGCCCAGGGTCATGCCGAACTGGCTGTTGCCGAAGCCCACATCATCACGCGAGAGACCCACCAGCTGGTTGTTCTTGGCCTTGGCATAGGCCGTGCTCAGGTACAGGTCGGTGCGCTTGGACATCGCGTACTTCAGGCGCAGCGAGTACATGATGGGATCGGCATCGTTGGCCACGTTCTTGATGTTCTGGTAGTAGATCGCACCGATGACGCTCATGGCCGGGGTGAACTTCCAGGTCACGCCGCCCCAGAAGAAATCGCTGCGCTGGTCAGCCGCGCCGGTAGCCAGGGTCTTCTTGTAGTAGCGGTAGCCGAGGTTGAACTTCCAGGCATCCGAGAGCTGGTAGCCGGCAGCCAGGTGGGCGCTGGTGGCGCGGTCATAGGGAGTGTTGGTGGCGGTGGCGCTGTTGTTGCGGTCATAGGTGGCCGCCACGCTGAACGGGCCCGAACCCCAACCCAGGCCGACGCCGTACTTGGCGCCGTTGCGGGTCTCGCCGGCCACTTCGCCGAAGCCGTACATGGCACCGACCTTCACGCCCGCGAATTCGCCCTGGTACTTGACCAGGTTGGACACGCCGGTGGGCATGCCATCCTTGCGGCCACCGGTGGCACCGGCCGAGGTCACCCAGGAATAGTTGGCCGAGTAGCCCATCGGGTCAAACGGCAGGATCAGGTCATAGGTGGTGGAGAAGGAACGGCCCACGACCACGCGGCCGAAGCCGCCTTCCAGGCCGACGTTGGACTGGCGGTTGAAGAGCTGGTTGGCATCGCCGTCGAGGCCGCCGTTGTCCAGCTTGAAGCCGTTCTCCAGCTGGAATACGGCTTTGAGGCCACCGCCCAGGTCTTCCGTGCCACGAAAACCGATGCGCGAGGTGTTCATCGTGCCCGAGCTCAGGCGCACCAGGCTGTTGCCGGCGGCGTTGGCATTGGTGACATATTCCACGCCCGAATCGATCAGGCCATAGATGGTGACGGAAGTCTGCGCCTGGACCGAAGTCGTGGCGCACGCGGCGAATGCTGCCAGCATGCTGGCAGCGAGGTGATTTCTTTGCACTGAGGTCTCCTTGATGGAAAGCGTTGGATAGCGTCGGCACGGCGTTCTGTGCGACGTCTTCTGGTCATCCACCCGGCGTCATGATGATCTTTTCCCGGGTGTGCGAGATGAGAGCGGATGGCCCTCCCCGCTGGTTTTCATCGATGCGATGAATCGTCAAAAAACTAAGTTTTCCTGAACGGGAAACTTAGAACTCCCGTTCGGCCGCCTTAGTTTTTCAGAATGCCCACAGAGCCTGTTCCGGCAGCGACAGCCAGTATTCGCCCTGGTCCAGGCGCTGCGGTGCATAGGCGCGCAGGCCCACCGAACCGGCCGGTCCGCCCTCGACCTTGAACAGGCATTCCCAGCGGTCGCCCAGGTACATGCAGGTCGACAGCGGCAGGCGAATCGCATTGCCGGTCTGCTCACCCGAGATGCGCACCTGCTCGACCCGGATGATGCCGGTGAGCTGCTCGCCGGGCTTGGCGTCCTCGCGTCCGCGCAGGGTCGCCACCGCCGTGCCGCCATCGAGCTTGACGGTCACGCGCTCGCCCTCGCGGCTGACCACCTCGGCGGCCAGCTTGTTGTTGCTGCCCATGAATTCGGCGGTAAACAGGGTATTGGGGGTCTGGTACATGCTCTGCGGCGTGCCCTGCTGTTCGATGCGGCCATTGTTGAGCAGCAGGATGCGATCCGAGATGGCCATGGCCTCGCCCTGGTCGTGGGTCACCATCAGTGCCGACAGGCCCAGGCGCACGATCAGTTCGCGCAGGAAGGCGCGCGCTTCCTCGCGCAGCTTGGCGTCGAGGTTGGAGAGCGGTTCGTCCAGCAGGATCACCTGCGGGTTGTAGACCAGCGCACGGGCGATGGCCACGCGCTGCTGCTGGCCGCCGGAGAGCTGGTGCGGATAGCGTTCGCCCAGGTGGCCCAGGCCCAGCTGCGACAGCACCTCCTTGACGCGCTTGGCGATCTCGGCCGAGGGCGTCTTGCGCAGCTTGAGGCCATAGGCGACGTTGTCGGCCACGGTCTTGTGCGGCCACAGCGCATAGGACTGGAACACCAGGCCCAGGTTGCGCTCTTCGGCCGGCATCTCGAAGTTGCGTGCGCCATCAAACACGCGGCGGGTGCCGATGTCGATGGTGCCGGCCTTGGGCGACTCCAGCCCGGCCACCGCGCGCAGCAGCGTGGTCTTGCCGCTGCCGGAAGGGCCCAGCAGCGCCACCACTTCGCCGCGCTGCAGTTGCATGGAAACACCCTTCAGGATGGGGTTGGCGGAGGCGCCGGTACCATAGTCCAGGTGCAGGTCGTTGACGGAAAGTTCAGTCATGATGATTCCTCAGGATGCTCTTGCTGTATCGGGAGGCCGGCACCCTTGGTACCGGCCATGCTATCGGTGCAGGTCAGTCGTGCAGCTTGACGCCGAAGCGCAGCGCAATGCCCAGGCCCACGGCCACCAGCGTGATGTTGATGAAGGACAGCGCCGCCACCAGTTCCACTGCGCCGGCGGCCCACATGGAGACGATCATCGAGCCGATCACCTCGGTACCGGGCGAGAGCAGGTAGACGCCGGTGGAGTACTCGCGCTCGAAGATCAGGAACACCATCAGCCAGGCGCCCACCAGGCCGTAGCGCACCAGCGGAATGGTGACGTCGCGGGTAACGCGGGAGCGCGAGGCACCCACCGCGCGGGCGGCTTCTTCCAGTTCCGGGCCGACCTGCAGCAGGGCGGTGTTGATCAGGCGCAGGCCGTAGGCCATCCACACCACCGAGTAAGCCAGCCAGACCGAGAAGATGGTCGAGCGCAGGCCGCGCAGGGCGGGGATGAAGCTGTCCACCAGCCACAGGGCGATGGGGTTGTCGATGCCCTTCAAGGCCGAGTCCAGCAGCGAGGGCACGAACAGGAACACCCACAGGAAGGACAGACCGGCCAGCAGGCCCGGCACCGCACGCGGCACCAGCACGCTGTAGTCGAGGAAGCGGGTCACGCCATCCTGCTTGCGGTGCATGGCCAGGGCGATGGCGGTATAGCAGGCCACGGCGAGGGCGCCGCCGATCACGCCGATCAGCACGGTGTTGATGATGCCGCGCACCAACGAGGGTTGATCCCAGACGTTCAGCAGGTTCTCGAAGGTCAGCACGTCCAGCAGGTTGACGCCATCGCCCCAGTGCGAGACGAAGGTGCGCAGGCCGATGCCCGAGAGCGGGATGATGACCGTGAAGAGCAGCCAGCCGGCGATGAGGGTGAAGGCCACCCAGCGCCACTTGCCCAGCGGCAGCGCCTTCTGGCGCGCGCCCTTGCCCTTGATGGCGACGAACTTGTTGGCCGAGCGCAGCAGCCAGCGCTGCAGCATCACCAGCGGCATGGTCACCGCCACCAGGCACACGGCCACCGCCGCCATCAGGTGATACGACGGCGTGCCCAGCTTGTTGGTGAGCTTGTAGAGATAGGTCGGCAGGACCAGGTGGCCTTCCGGATCGCCCAGCACCAGCACCAGGCCGAACACTTCAAAGCCGAGGAAGAACACCAGCACGCCGGAATACGCCAGCGCCGGGGTGATCATCGGCAGCGAGACGTTGAGCGCGACCTGCAGCGGCGAGGCGCCGGCCACGCGGGCCGCTTCTTCCACATCCGAACCGAGGCTACGCAGGGCGGCCGAGGCATACAGGTAGACGTGCGGCACATGGGTCAGGCCGGCGATGATGACGATGCTGGTGAAGGAATAGATGTTCCACGGGTCGCCCTCGAAGCCGAACACCGACAGCAGGTTCTTGACCCACACCGTGTAGAAGCCGACCGGCCCCATCGAGACCACGTAGCCGAAGCCGATCACCATGGGCGAGACGAAGATGGGCACCATCAGTGCCGGAGCGATGAAGCTGCGGCCCGGCAGGTCGGTACGCACCATCAGGAAGGCCAGCATGCCGCCCAGCGGCACGGCGATCAAGGCCAGGCCGGTGGCCAGCGTCAAGCCATTGACGAAGGCCTGGCGGAAGTCCGGATCATCGAAGATGAAGCGATAGGAATCGAAGGTCAGCGTCTTGACGGGGGCAAAGAACGGCGCCGACAGGAAGCTTTGATAGAAGATCAGCAGCAGCGGCACGAAGATGGCCAGGGCTGCCAGCAGCACGACCAGGCCGCGCGGCCAGTTCAGCCGGAAACGGCGGGCCGGCAGGGCTTGATCGCTGCGCGGTAGCGTTGTGGTGGTTTGCATGGTGCGCCTCATGAGTGGGCAGATGGATCAGGACAGTCAGGACGGCCGCAGCATGACTGCAACGCGCCGCCTGCGCAGGCAGCCTGGGCTGCACTGCGCAACAGCGATGGATCAGGGTGAACCGCTCATCCGGATCGGACCGGGCACGGCAGGCCCCGGTCCGCCACGGAAATGATTTACTTCTTGGTGGCTTCCTTCCACTGCTTCAGGAAGTCCAGGCGCTTCTTCTGGTCCAGGTAGTCCAGCAGTTCGGTGGAGACCGGCATGGGCTTGAGGGACGCGCCCAGCTGCTTGGTCAGTTCGGCCGAGGTGGTGGCGCCGGTGACGTCGCCGCGAATGGCGAAGAGCTGCGCATCATTGGCGATGATGGTCTGGCCGCGCTTGGAGAGGATGTAGTCCACCCACAGCTTGGCGGCATTGAGGTTCTTGCCGGCCTTGTTGATGAAGATCACGCGCGAGAGCACCAGGTTGTAATCCTTGGTGAAGGCCACGCCGATGGACGGGTCCTTCTTGGCGCGCACCAATGCGTAGGGGCCGAGGATGTTGTAGCCGATCAGGTTTTCACCCGAGGAGATGCGCTCCAGCATGGTGCCGGTGGACGATTGCACGCGCGCGGCCACGCCGCCCATGGCTTTGGCGAAGTCCCAGAAATGCGGGTTGTGCTTGAGGTCATAGGTCATCAGGCTGAAACCGACGCCGGACTTTTCGATGTCGTAGGTGGTGACCTTGTTCTTGAACTTGTCCTGCTTGCTGACCAGGAGTTTGGTGAACTCGTCGTGGGTGGTCGGCACTTCGGCTTCGGTCACCAGGCGCTTGTTGTAGACGATGGCGGCCGGCTCGAAGGTGGTGCCGTAGGCGGTGTCCTTCCAGTTGGCCCAGGCCGGTACGGCCGCAGCTTCCGGCGACTTGTAGGCCACGGCATAGCCTTCGGAGGCCAGCTTGACCTGCAGGTCCATGGAGGAGGACCACATCACGTCAGCCGTGGCGCCACCGGCGGCGGCTTCGGAGATGAAGCGGTTGTAGGCTTCGGTGGAGTTCATGTCGTTGTACTCGACCTTCACGCCCGGATAGAGCGCGCCGAAATCCTTGATCAGCGCTTCGGCCGCCTTGGAATCGGTGGTGCTGTAGATCACGACCTTGCCTTCCTTCTTGGCCCCTTCGATGACCTTGGCGTAATCGGCGGGATAGCCGGCCGGGGTGTCGGCATGGGCCACACCGCTGAAAGTGACGGGCAAAGCGAGGGCCAGGCCGAGCGCAATGCTCAGGCGACGTTTGTGCAACATGGATTCTCCTTGATGATGAAACGGACCTTGCGCCGGCCCGGCTGCAGAGCACGCCTGACGGCGTGTGCAACCTGGCTGGTCAGCGCACCAGGCCCAACTCCTGGGACTGCCTGCGATAGCGCGCAACGGTCTGCGCGATGTAATCCGAAAGCGGCTTGCCGGTCATGGCAAAGGGTTGCAAGCCACCGATACTGCGCTGGCGATCGAATTCGGGATCGGCCAATGCCCGGTCGAAATAGCGGACCCAGCGCCGGTAATCGGCCTCCGGCGCATGCGGGCTCATGTAGAAACCACGAATGATCGGCCACACCACCTCATAACCCTGCTCGCGTGCGGTCGGTATGGCCTGCAGCGGCCCCGGCAGGCGTTGCTCGGACAGCACCGCCAGGATCCTCACCTTGCCCTCGGCGATGAAGTAGGCGGCCTCCGAGGTATCGCCCGAGATCACCTGCACGTGCCCGGCCTGCAGGGCGGCAAACGAATCACCGCCGCCTTCCAGCGCCACGAAGCGGAACTGCTTCGGCGTAAAACCGGCTTGCTGCGCCAGCAGCGCCATCTTCAGCCAGTCCTGGCTGCCCACGGTCCCGGACAAGCCTACGGTGACCGCCGACGGATCCTTGCGGATGGCTTCCAGCAACTGCTTCAGGTTGCGCCAGGGCGCATCGCTGCGTACGGCAATCATGCCGTGATCGATGCCGATGCCGGCCACCCAGCGCACGTCGCCCACATCGGCGGGGCCATACTTGCCTTGCGCCAGGCTCAACAGCGAGCCGCCCGAAAACGCCACCAGCGTGTCCGGTCCGCCGCGCCGCTGCGAGACCACCGAACTCCAGGCCACGGCACCGATGCCACCGGGCAGGTAGGCCAGCTTGAAGGCCTCCTTGCTGCCCTCTTCCTGCATGGCCCGGCGCAACAGCTTGCACGAGGCATCCATGCCGCCGCCCGGCTTGGCCGGGACGATGCACTCGGTCGCCAGCGCGCACGGCATCGCACAGGCCAGCACACAAGCGGCCAGGAAGCGATACCAGCGCTGCCAGTGATGCGAGCGGCCCGCCTTCATGGCGGTCAGCAGCAGCGGGAAACGAATGCGGGAAGAGCGGATCCGGGGCGGCCGGACCAGGGGGCGATCATGATGTGTCTCCTGCTTGGATTTTTTGATATGGGCGCATCGTACAAGAAAAGCCTTTCAGCCGGCTTTCAGCGAAGCTGTCAGTGTGGGATCGATGCTACGCAGTTTCCACAATGGCCGGAGGGGGACGTTTCAAAGGCGCCAGCGCATCTGTTAGCATCCGCGCTGGAGACAAGCCGTACCGCAACGTACAAGTACAAGTAAAAGGGCCGCATCATGCGCATCCTGCTGGTCGAAGACCATATCGAACTTTCCCGCTGGCTGGCCAAGGCCCTGCGCGACGCCCACCTGACGGTGGAGTGTGCGCACAACGGCGCCGACGCCGACAGCCTGCTGCTGACGCAAGACTATGCCCTGGTGATCCTGGACCTGACCCTGCCGCGCATGGATGGACTGGAAGTCTTGAAACGCATGCGCGCACGCGGCAGCCGCACGCCGGTGCTGATCCTGACCGCACGCGGCGGCCTGGCCGATCGCGTCAGCGGCCTCAACATGGGGGCCGACGACTACTTGGCCAAACCCTTCGAACTGGAAGAACTGGAAGCCCGCGTCAAAGCCCTGCTGCGCCGCTCGCAGAGCCAGGAAGCCGTCACCGTGGCCTGCGGTGCGCTGTGCTTCGATACGGTCTCGCGCACCTTCACCTATCACGGCGAACTGCTGGCGCTGACCCCGCGCGAACACGCGGTCCTGGAAGCGCTCATCATGCGCCAGGGCCATACGGTCCCCAAGGACAAATTGTTCCAGCAAGTCTTTTCGCTGGACGACAATGCCAGCGTGGACGCCATCGAGATCTACATCCATCGCCTGCGCAAGAAGCTCGAACACGAGGGCGCCGGCCGCGTGGGCATCACCACCCTGCGCGGCCTGGGCTACCTGCTGCAGGCGGCGTGATGGCACAGGCGGCCAGGCGACTGGGCAACCTGCGCAGCCAGCTGGTGCGCTGGCTGCTCATCCCGCTGACATTGCTGGTGGCGCTGGACGCCGTCTCGGTCTACTACAACGCGCTCGAAGTGGCCGACCTGGCCTACGACCGCTCGCTGCTGGCCTCCACCCGCGCGCTGGCCGAGCGGGTCTCCATCGTCAATGGCCATGTCACGGCCGACGTGCCCTACGTGGCGCTGGACAGCTTCGAGACCGATACCCTGGGCCGCATCTACTACAAGGTCACCGGTCTCACGGGCGAGCTGGTCTCGGGTTATGAAGACCTGCCGCCGGTGCCGGCCAACGTCAAGCGTTCGGAAGTCTATCCGGCGCTGGTGCGCTTCTACCAGGCCGACTATCACAACCAGCCCATCCGCATCGCCGCGCTGCTGCAGCCGGTGTATGACGACAGCATGCGCGGCATCGCCCTGATCCAGGTCGGCGAGACCATGGAAGGCCGCAACGGCATGACGCGCAAGATCCTGTTCGACACGCTCTGGCGCCAGGGCACGCTGGTGAGCGTGGCGGCGCTGCTGGTGTGGTTTGCGGTGCGCTTCGTGCTGCGTCCGGTGATGCAGTTGAAGGGAGAGGTGGAGTCGCGTGCACCGACCGATCTTTCCGGTTTCGACCCGGCGCTGGTGCACAAGGAGATGCGCCCGCTGGTACAAGCCATGAATGGCTACATGGGCCGGCTGCAAGCGCTCATCAGTGCACAGCGGCGCTTCATCGCCGATGCCTCGCACCAGTTGCGCACGCCGCTGACGGTCTTGAAGACGCAATCCGAACTGACCCTGCGCGAACTGCGCCGCACGCGGCTCGATCCGGCCGAGCTGCGCGAACTGGTGGAGGGCATGGCACGCACCACCGATTCGGCGGTGCACCTGGCCAATCGACTGCTGACGCTGGCGCGTGCCGAGCATGGCGCCGCCGAGGGCGGCACCATGCGTCTGTCACTGACCGATGCAGCGCGGCAAGTCGCCCTGGAGTTGTCGCAGCAGGCCGTGTCGCGCCGTATCGGACTGGCCTTCGAGGAAGAGGGCGATATCGGCATCGAAGCCAATGCCCTGCTGCTGCATGAACTGATGGTGAACCTGCTGGACAATGCGATTCGCTATACGCCCATCGGCGGCCAGGTCACCTTGCGCGTGCGCGCCGTGAGCCGTCCGGGCCAGCCGACCGGTGCCCTGCTGGAGGTGGAAGACAACGGCCCCGGCATTGCCGAGGCCGAGCGTGAAAAAGTGTTCGAACCCTTCTATCGGGCCGGTGCCACCCAGCACGTCAATCCGGGCGGCACCGGGCTGGGGCTGGCCATCGTGCGCGAGATCGCCGCCATGCACAGCGCCACCGTCACGCTGGATGCGCCGCTGCAAGGCAGCGGGCTGGTGGTGCGCATCGCGTTTCCGGGCGTGGTCGAACTGCGCACCTGAGCCAGCGATAGTTAGTTCAGAATTGTTCCCAATCCCCGTCACCGGCCGGCGGCGCCTTGCTGCCGGCCTTGGCACTGCCCGCGCTGGCGGTCTGTTTGGCGGGCAAGGCCGGCGCCGCAACAACAGGCGCAGCCGCCGTGGCGACGGGCTTTTGTGCGGCCGGCCTGGGGGCCACTGGCGTGGGCGCCACCGGCTGGCGTACGGGCTGGGCATGGTTGCGCACGGGCGCAACCGGGGCATGCTGGCTGTCGAGCCGGAAGATGCTGACGGTCTCCGACAGCCGGTGCGATTGCTCCTGCAGGGATTGCGCGGCGGCCGCTGCCTGTTCCACCAGGGCGGCGTTCTGCTGCGTGACTTCGTCCATCTGCGTGATGGCGCGGTTGATCTGCTCGATGCCGGCGCTCTGCTCGTTGCTGGCCGCCGAGATTTCGCCGACCACGTCGGTGACGCGCCTGACGCTGGCCACCACCTCGCTCATGGTGCTGCCGGCCTGCTCCACCAGGCGGCTGCCGTTATCCACGCGGGTGACCGAATCATCGATCAAGGCCTTGATCTCCTTGGCCGCCGAGGCGCTGCGCTGGGCCAGGGTACGCACTTCGGAGGCCACCACCGCAAAGCCGCGTCCCTGCTCGCCGGCACGGGCCGCTTCCACCGCCGCATTCAGGGCCAGGATGTTGGTCTGGAAGGCGATGCCGTCGATGACGCTGATGATGTCGACGATCTTGCGGGAGGCGTCATTGATCTCGCCCATGGTCTGCACTACCTGCCCCACCACGCTGCCGCCCTGCACCGCCACCTCAGAGGCGGTCGCGGCCAGGGTGTTGGCCTGGCGTGCGTTGTCGGCATTCTGCTTGACGGTGGAGGTCAGCTCTTCCATGGCCGAGGCGGTTTCTTCCAGTGAGCCGGCCTGCTCTTCGGTGAGCGAGGACAGGTCCAGGTTGCCGCTGGCGATTTCCTTCGAGGCGGTGGTGATGGCATCGGTCCCCTGGCGCACCTGGGTGACGATGCGGTGCAGGTTCTCGTTCATGGACTTGAGCGAAGCCAGCAGGGTGCCGGTCTCATCGCGGGTGGTGGCCTCGATGCGCACCGTGAGGTCGCCCTGCGCCACGGCACCGGCGATGCAGACGGCTTCGTTGAGCGGACGCGTGATGGAACGGGTGACCAGCCAGGCGGCGGCGATGCAGATCAGGATGGCCGCGCCCGAGAGCAGCAGCATCAGGCTGGCGGCGGAACTGGCGGTCTGTTTGCCTTGCACGACGCTCTCGTCCATCATGGTCTTCTGGTAGACCACGAAGTCATCGAGCGCCTTGAGGTACTTGTCCTGGACGGGCACGACTTCCTTGAAGAGCAGGTCGGTCCCCTCTTCCTTCTTGTTCTGCCTGATCAGTTCCCGCAGCTTGTCACGCGAGGGGGTGTAGGCGTTGCGGGCCTCCATGACCATCTTCAACATGTCCTTGTCGCGCGGGCTGGTGAGCAGCTTCTCGATCTGCGCCAGCGCCTTGCCGGTCTTGGCACTGAAGGACTGGCCCTGCTCCAGGTACTTCGCCGCCTCCTCGGGGGTTCGGCCGAGCAGGGCATCGCGCAGGCTGCGCACGGCGCCATTGACGTTGTCGCTGATGTCGCTGGCCAGGGCGATCTTCTGGTAGCGGTCGTCGACGATCTCGGCGGTGGATTTCTCGACCCGGTCTAGGCTCCTGAGCGCGATCCCCGTGATCACGCACATCACCGCAATCAGCACGGCGAAGCAAACGGCCAGCCGGACGCTGATCTTGATATCTTTGATGTTCATCCTTACCCCCTTGTTGGCTGTGAAGACATGCCTGTCTTTCTGTCAGCAAATTGTTTGCGGGATGCAACGCCGCACTGGATCGCCTGACGCATGAAAAAAGCGCCGGTCAGCAGATGCTGAACGGCGCTTTCGGCCAATACTTGAGAAGACAGGGTGAGGTCCGGAACCCGAACCCTGGCCCCTGAGCCTGCGATAGTTAGTTCAGAATTGTTCCCAATCCCCGTCATCGGCTGCCATGGCCTTGCTGCCGGCCTTGGCGCTGGCTGACGCGGCCGGTTTTGCCGGCAGGGCCTTTGGGGCCGGCGCGGGCGCTGCAACGGCTGCCTTGGCCGGTGCAGCAGGGGCGGCGGCCGTCGGCTTGCTGGCCGGCTTGGGCGGCGCCGGCTTGCGCGCGGGCTGGGCACGCGGTGTTTCATGGCTGCTGAGCTTGAAGATGCTCACGGTTTCCACCAACCGGCCCGACTGTTCCTGCAACGACTGGGCGGCGGCGGCGGCCTGTTCCACCAGGGCGGCATTTTGCTGGGTCACTTCGTCCATCTGCGCGATGGCGTGATTGATCTGCTCGATGCCGTCGCTCTGTTCGTGGCTGGCGGCCGAGATCTCGGCCACCACGTCGGTGACGCGACGCACGCTGGCCACCACTTCGCTCATGGTGGCACCGGCCTGTTCCACCAGACGGCTGCCGTTGTCCACGCGACTGACCGAATCATCGATCAAGGCCTTGATCTCCTTGGCAGCGGACGCGCTGCGCTGGGCCAGGGTACGGACTTCGGAGGCCACCACCGCAAAGCCGCGTCCCTGCTCGCCGGCGCGTGCCGCTTCCACGGCGGCGTTCAGGGCCAGGATATTGGTCTGGAAGGCGATGCCGTCGATGACGCTGATGATGTCGACGATCTTGCGGGAGGCGTCGTTGATCTCGCCCATGGTCTGTACCACCTGCCCCACCACGCTGCCGCCCTGCACTGCCACGTCGGAGGCGGTGGCGGCGAGGCTGTTGGCCTGGCGGGCATTGTCGGCATTCTGCTTGACGGTGGAGGTCAGTTCTTCCATCGCCGAGGCGGTCTCTTCCAGCGCGCCAGCCTGTTCTTCAGTGCGGGAAGACAGGTCCAGGTTGCCGCTGGCGATTTCGGAGGAGGCCGTATTGATGGTGTCGCTGCCGGTCCGTACCTCGCTGACGATGCGGTGCAGGTTCTGGTTCATGGCCTTGAGCGAAGCCAGCAGCTTGCCGGTTTCATCCCGGGTGGTCTCGCCGATCTGTATCGTCAGGTCGCCTTGCGCCACGGCGCTGGCCACGTCCACGGCTTCATTGAGCGGCCGGGTGATGGAACGCGTGACCCACCAGGCCGCCAGCACGCACAGCAGAATGGCCACGGCCGACAGTTCCAGCATCAGGGCGATGGCCGAGTCGCTGGTCTGCTGGCCTTCGGCCACGCTCTCGTCCATCAGCGTCTTCTGGAAGGCAACAAAGTCGTTGAGGACTTCGAAGTAGCGATCCTGCTTGGGAATGACTTCATTGAAGAGTACCTCGGCGGCCTCTTCCTTTTTTTGCTGCATGATCAGCTCACGCAGTTTGTCGCGCGACGTGCTGTAGGCGGCACGCGCGTCCTGAATGGCCTTGAGCAATTCCTTGCCGCGCGGCGAGCTGATCATTTTTTCGATCTGGTTCAGGGCCTCGCTGGTCTTGGCGCTGTTGGCCGCACCGCGGTCGAGATAGCGCTTGGCCTCGTCGAGATTGCGCCCCAGCAAGGCATTGCGCAGGTTGCGCGCGGCCGAATTGACGTTCTCGCGGATCTCCATCACCAGCGCGATCTTCACGTAGCGGTCCTCGACCACCACGCGCGAAGCGTTGCTGATGCTGTGCAGGCTTTGCATGCCCACCCCTGTGATCAGGCACATGACCGCAACCAGGACGGCGAAGCAAGCCGCCAGGCGTACGCTGATCCTGATGTTCTTGATGTTCATTCCAATCTCCCCCGATGGACTGTGAGTATGCGCGACAGCGCAGTGTGGCTGAGGACGCCGGGCCAGGCCATCAGGGAGATCCTGATACGTGTGGGAAACACATGCGCCGGCGTTGCCGCACAGCAATCCGGTTCGCTGCGCCCCAAAAATGAAAAAGCTGCCGTTCAGTCTTCTTGAACGTCAGCTTTTTGTCAGACTTGAGCCTGCGAGGTCAAATTCTCAGGGCTCGGCTCGCAGTCCCGTCACACGAATGCCCCGATCGCCGCGACGACCGCCTCCCGTACCGATCCGCTGACCACGAAGCCATGCGCGGCCTGCACGTCGTCGTGGAACCAGCGATCGCCCTCCAGGCAAGCCGGGATCTGCCGACGGATTTCCTCATAGGCCGCCTGCGTCCCCTGCCCCAGTTTGAAGTCCTTGAGCAACTCCTCGGTCATGGTCAGCGCCTGCGCCGCCAGCAGCATTTCCACGCCGACGATGTATTGCGTGTTCTGCACCACCGTCATGGCCTTGCGGGCGCACCAGGTCGAGTTGGAAATGTGGTCCTCGCTGTTGCCCTTGGACGGGATGCTGTCCACGCTGCCCGGCATGCAGAGGGTACGGTTTTCCATCACCAGCGAACTCATGGAACACTGCACCACCGGATAGCCGGTGTTGACCCCGCGCATGCCGCTCATCAGGTTGCGCGGCAATCCCCACGACAAGGTCGGATCGATCAGGCGCGCGATGCGGCGTTCGCAGATGCTGCCCAGGTCGGTGATGGCCATGGCCAGCAAGTCCATCGCCTGCGCCAGATACTGGCCGTGGAAATTGCCGCCGGAAATGATCTCGAAACCTTCGCCGTCTTCCTTGTTGAAGATCAGCGGATTGTCGGTGGCGGAGTTGGTCTCTTTCTCGATGATGGTGTCGATGTAGTCGAGCGCATCGAAGACCGGGCCATACACCTGCGGTGCGCAGCGCAGCGAATAGACATCCTGAATACGCGCGGTATAAGGGATGTCGGTACGGCGCAGTTCATCAGGCAATTGCACGGCGCGCGCTTCATGCGTAGTACGCGTGGACCCCTTCAACAAGGTACGGATCACTTCGGCCGTCTTGATCTGGCCCGCATGGGGACGGGCCATCTGGATACGCGGATCGAAGGCCGCCATTTCGGCCCGCATCGCTTCCAGCGTCAGCCCCAGGGACAGGCAGGCATCAGTCAGCAGATGGCGCGCATCGTGTGCGGCGAGGATGGCGACAGCCAGCGAGGCGGTGCAGCCATTGATGAGGGCCGAGGCATCCTTGGCCTTAAGATCAAATTTGACCGAACCTATCCCGGCCTGCTCGATGGCTTGCGTGGCGCGCATGCGCTGGCCTTGATACATCACTTCGGCTTCATCAAACCCGGCAATGGCCGCCGCCAGATAGGCCAGCGGCGCCAGATCACCGGAGGCACCGACCGATCCCTTCTGCGGCATGATGGGATGGATGCCCGCATTGATGAAGGCCAGCAGGCGGTCCACCACTTCCACGCGCGGTGCGGAATAATTCGATGCGAACGCATTGGCCCGCAGCAGCATGGTGGCGCGGCTGACTTCTTCCGAGAAGGGCTCGCCGATGCCCGCACTGTGGGCGCGGATCAACTGGGTCTGGAACAGCTCGATATGCTCGACCTTGATGCGCGTGTCCTTGAGCAGGCCCACGCCGGTATTGAAGCTGTACATCATGGGCGCTTCATCGTGCATCCAGGTCGATTCGATGTAGTCGCGGCTTTGCTTGAGGGCCGTTCGCGAAGACTCGGCCAGCGCGACTTTCAGGTGAGGCGCACGGGCCACGCTGACGACTTGCGCAGCGGTGAGGTTGAATCCGTCGATGGTGATGGTGGACATGGGGACTCCGTATTCTTTCAGTAAAAAGCCTGAGCGCACTCAGGGCTGGAATTGTTCGACCAGATGGCGGAAGACCTGCGCAGCGATGCAAGCGTCGTCGGTGCTCATGGTCTCGTCGGGGTGATGGCTGATGCCGCCGTTGCCACAGCGCACGAACAGCATGGCCACCTCGCCCAGCGGTGCCATGGCCATGGCGTCGTGGCCGGCCCCGGATGGCAGGTGGCGCACCGGCCAGCCGGCCGTCTCGATGGCCCGTGCCAAGGCCGCCTGCAGGCGCGGCGCGCAGGGCACGCTGGCCGCCTCATGGGTCTGGCGCAGCACGACCTCCACCTGCCGCCGCGCGGCAATGCGCTCGATCTCGGCGCGCACGTCGGCCACCGCCGCCAGACGGTCCGCATCCTCCTCGGCGCGAATGTCGATGGAAAAACTGGCCAGCCCCGGTACCACGTTGGCCGCGCCCTGCACCACTTCCAGGATGCCCATGGTGCCCACCAGCCCCGGCTTGATGCCGCAGCGGCGTTCGATGTAAAGCCCGATCTCGGCCGCCGCCATCGCTGCATCGCGGCGCAGGTGCATCGGTACCGTCCCGGCATGCGCGGCCAGGCCGCGCACCTCGGCCATGAAGCGGCTGGCACCGGAAATGGCGGTGACCACGCCCACCGGCAAGTCCTCATTGAGCAACAGCGGGCCCTGTTCGATATGGACTTCGACGAACGCCGCCACGGATGCGGGCGCCCACGCATCCCCTGCGATGCCGGCCGGATCCAGTCCGGCGGCCCGGATCGCCTGGCGCATGCTGATGCCATCGGCATCCAGGTTCTCCAGTACGGCCTGGTCGAAGGTCCCGGCCACGGTGCGGCTGCCCAGCAGGGTGGCCTTGAAGCGCACGCCCTCTTCCTCGGCAAAGCCGATCACCTCGATGGGAAAAGCAAAGCGCTGGCCCGCACGATGCCATTGGGCAATGCAGGCCAGCGGCAGCACGATGCCGAGGTTGCCGTCGTACTTGCCGGCGTTGCGCACCGTATCGAAGTGCGAACCGGTCACCAGCGCCGCACGATGCTCGTAGCCCGGCGCGGCCTCGTAGCGTCCGATCACGTTGCCGGCGTTGTCACGCCGCACGCGCAGGCCGGATTGCTCCATCCATTGCGTCAGTTCGGCGGCCGCCGCCTGGTGCGTGGGCGTGAGATAGGTCCGGGTCAGCATGCCGGCGGCTTCGCTGTGCTGCGCCAACAGCTCGGCCCATTGCATCGCTTGCTGGCCGGCCTGCTGGCTGGACGGGTCCATGGCTTTCATCGCGTCTCCTCGTGATCGACCGGCTCCGGGATGGAGCGGGACTCGAAAATTTTCGTCTTTTTTATTGTATTCAAAAATTGTATGCAATATAGTGATCTGGCGCCACCGCGACAAAAAAGATCACCAGCGTTGGCAACATTTCAATAAAACAAGACGAGGAGACAACGGTGAGCAAAGTATTCAAGTCCCTGTTCGGGCAGGTGGTGCTGGCCTTGGTGGCCGGCATCGTCATCGGGCTGTTCTGGCCCGACTTCGGCCAGAGCCTCAAACCGCTGGGCGACGGCTTCATCAAGTTGATCAAGATGATCATTCCGGTGATCGTCTTCTGCGTGGTCGTGCAGGGCATCTGCGGCGCCAGCGACCTGAAGAAGGTCGGCAGCGTAGGCGTGAAGGCCATCATCTACTTCGAGGTGGTGACCACCATTGCCCTGCTGCTGGGCCTGGTCCTGGCGCTGGTGGTGCAACCGGGCGCGGGCATGAACATCGACCCCAGCAACCTGGACGCCAGCAGCCTGTCGGGCTACATGGCCAATGCCGGCAAGGTCAAGGAAACCGGCTTTGCCGAATTCATCATGAAGCTGATCCCCGCCACCGCCGTCAGTGCCTTCACCTCCGGCGACGTGCTGCAGGTGCTGCTGATCTCGGTGACCTTCGGCTGTGCGCTGCTGCTCATCGGCGAGAAAGGAGCACCGGTCGTGGCGCTGGTGTCGTCGCTGTCGGACGCCTTCTTCAAGTGCATGTCCTTCTTCATCCGCCTGGCACCGCTGGGGGTGCTGGGGGCGATTGCCTTCACGGTCGGCAAGTACGGCATCGGCTCGTTGAAGCAACTGGCGCTGCTGGTGCTGCTGTTCTACGGCGCGGTGATCTTCTTCGTGCTGGTGGTGCTGGGCGGCATCCTGCGCGCCAGCGGGCTGTCCATCTTCAAGCTGATCCGCTACCTGCGCGAAGAGCTGGTGGTGGTGCTGGCCACCACCTCCTCGGACAGCGTGCTGCCGCAGATCATGAGGAAGCTGGAACACATGGGCATCAAGAAATCCACCGTCGGCCTGGTGATCCCGACCGGCTATTCCTTCAACCTGGATGCCTTCTCGATCTACCTGACCATGGCCGCGCTCTTCATCGCCCAGGCCACCAACACGCACCTGTCCTGGGGTGACCTGGCGGCGATCCTGGCCATTGCCCTGGTGACCTCCAAGGGCGCGCACGGAGTGCCGGGCTCGGCCATCGTGATCCTGGCGGCCACGCTGACCACCATCCCGGCCATCCCGGTCGTGGGCCTGGTGCTGGTGCTGTCCATCGACTGGTTCATCGGCATCGCCCGCGCGCTGGGCAACCTGCTGGGCAACTGCGTGGCTACCGTCGTCATTGCCAGCTGGGAAAAGGATATCGACAAGCAGCGCGCCCGCGCCGTGCTCAATGGCGAGCACGTGACGCCGCTGGCCGAGGAACTGCCGGTCCTCGACCTGCCGGGCGTGATCGCCAAGCCGGCCCAGGTCTGAGAACGGCAGACATGGCTGCACCTGCTTGCACTGGTTACAATGGAGCGCCGCCACCTGGCGGCCCTCACAGCCACCCGTCCACGCCAGCCATGACCGCTTCCGCCCCTGCCCCCGCGCCCGACAGTTCCGACGCCATCGCCAGCGACATCGCGGCCAATATCGCCGCGCAGCGCCTGCCGCCCGGTGCCAAGCTACCCGAGGAAGCGCTGGCGCGGGTCTACCAGGTCAGCCGCACCAAGATCCGCGCGGCGCTGGTGATGCTGGCCAAAGACAAGCTGGTGGACCTGATCCCCGACAAGGGCGCCTTCGTCAGCAAACCCACGGTGGAGGAGACGCGCAACCTGTTCTTCGTGCGCCGGGCACTGGAAGCGGCCATGGTGCGCCAGTTCGTGGCCTGCGCCACCGAAGCCGATTACGCCCGGCTGGAAGAGCACCTGGAACAGGAACGCCAGGCCGTCAAGGATGACAACATGCAGGTGCGCTCTTCGCTCCTGAGCGACTTCCACATCCTGCTGGCACGCATCGTCGGCAACGACGTGCTCACCGACATCCTGGAAAAGCTGGCCGGGCGCAGCGCCCTCATCACGATGCTCTACCAGTCCACGCGCGATGCCGCCTGCTCCAGCGAGGAACACGGCGCCTTCATCGCGGCGGCCCGGGCAGGCGATGTCGAGAAGGCCGTCGAACTGATGGAACATCACTTGCTGCATGTGGAACAGGCACTGGCCTTTGAACCCAAGTCCGGCCCGCGCAAGGATCTGTTGCGTGAACTGTTGTCATGAATTCGTCAGCTAGCGCAACACCCGGTCCGTAAAAAACTTAGTAAAAAATCATTTTCATTCATCCGTGTCCGCCTCCCGCAAGGGATAGCGGCCGGTCCAGATTCGTACGGACTAAGTTTTAGTCATATCGCACCCAACCACCGCCTCAGCGGCCAAGCCCGCATCAGACGGTGAAATCCCGCTGTATTCCCCGGTTGCAGCGAGTGCGGCGAGGGCCACACTCATGCACCGGTCCGGATGCCGTCCATTGCCATGGAACGAGCATGGGTACCGCCAAACAATAATGATTTCAGGGATTCCACATGCTCAACTCCATCAAAGCCCGCATCCTTTTCTATACCATCACCCTGCTGGTAGCCAGCCTGGCAGTGGTCGGCACGGTGTCCTTCTTCATCATCCAGACCGACAACGACCGCGCCATCGAGCGCAACGCGCAAGCGGTGGCCACCGGCTTCGGCTCCACCATCAATGAATGGGTGGCGGCCCGCACCGCCATGACGGTGGCGGCTGCCGAAGGCGTGCAGGGGGCCGATCCGGTGTTCGTCATCAAGCTGCTGCAAAAGAGCGGCGGCTTCTACGTCACCACCCTGGGCCGCGAGGACAAGACCGCCTTCACCTCCGCCGCCGAAGGCCTGCCGGCCGGCTATGACCCGACCGCCCGCCCCTGGTACAAGCAGGCGGTGGCGGCCGGCAAGCCCGTGCTGACCAAGCCCTACACCGACGTGGCCACCAAGAAACCGATGGTCTCCTTCACCGCGCCGGTGATGCAGAACGGCCAGCGCGTGGGCGTGGTGGCGGCGGCCATGTTCCTGGACGGGGTCTCGGAAGTGGTGCGCTCGATTCACCCGACCCCGGCCAGCTATGCCTTCCTGGTGGACCGTGACGGCCTCATGCTGGCCCACCCCGACGGCCAGTGGGTCAACAAGCCGGCCAAGGAGTGGAATGCTGAACTCACCCCGGAACGCCTGCAGAGCCTGGGCAGCGACGACAAGGTCAGCGCGCTGGCACTGGAAGGCGCGGTCAAGCTCATCAAGGGCATCCCCATCAAGGGCACCGAGTGGACCCTGATGCTGGCCATGGACAAGGCCGACGTCACCGCCGGCATGCGCAATGCCACGCGCTCGGCGCTCATCGCCCTGGTGCTGGTGGCACTGGTGGCGGCCGGCATCATGAGCCTGATCACCACGGCCGTGTTCCTGCGCCTGTCGCGCGTGCGCCGCGCCATGGACAGCCTGTCCTCCGGCAATGGCGACCTGACCCTGCGCCTGGCCGAAGATGGCAAGGATGAACTGACCCAGATTTCGCGTTCCTTCAACCAGTTCGTCAACCAGATCACCGGCATCCTGCAGGACGTGCGCCGCAGCAGCGATACCGTCAAGATTTCTTCCACCGAGATCGCCAGCGGCAACCAGGACCTGTCGGCGCGTACCGAACAGCAGGCCGGTGCGCTGGAAGAAACCGCCTCGGCCATGGAACAGCTGACCTCGACCGTACAGCAGAACTCGGAGAATGCGCGCCGCGCCAATGAGCTGGCCGGCAATGCGTCCAAGATCGCCGCGCAAGGCGGTGAAGTGGTCGGCAACGTGGTCTCCACCATGGAGGCCATCAATGCCTCCTCGCGCCAGATCGCCGACATCATCACGGTCATCGACGGCATCGCCTTCCAGACCAACATCCTGGCCTTGAATGCCGCCGTGGAAGCGGCGCGTGCGGGCGAGCAGGGACGCGGCTTCGCGGTGGTGGCTTCGGAAGTGCGTTCGCTGGCCCAGCGCAGCGCCCAGGCCGCCAAGGAGATCAAGCAGCTCATCGACAACTCGGTGGCCAAGGTGGCCGATGGCGGCCTGCTGGTGGCCCAGGCCGGGCAGACCATGGAACAGATCGTGGCCAGCATCCGTGACGTCAGCGTGATCGTCAGCGAAATCGCCCATGCCAGCAGCGAACAGAATGGCGGCATCCAGGAAGTGAACCTGGCCATCACGCATATCGACGAAGGCACGCAACAGAATGCCGCGCTGGTCGAACAGGCAGCAGCCGCGGCCAAGTCCTTGCAGGATGAGGCGCACCGGCTGTCGGTGCTGGTCGGCGGCTTCAAGATGTAGCGCCAGCTTCGTCAATATGACGTGCCGGCCTCGTCAGAATGACCAGGGCCTGTTCACATTCAATCTGTGAGTGCGAGAGGTCGCCAAGCGTTGTCTGCCTAGGCGCGGCGACGCGCCGTGGTGGTGCCACGGCAAGGAGCTGCAACAACGGCAGGCGACGCTTGGCGGCCTCTCCCGGAGGGTTGCCCCGCGCGCAAGCGGGTCCGGCCGTTTGCGTTAAAATGGCCGACGCAGTCAGCCTCTTCCGTCCTCCCGCAGGCCGGGTCTGCCAGCCGCGCCGCCCCTGGGCCATCGACATGCAACATGATGGGCCCGCCGGATCTCCCGGGCGGCAACATGATGACCCGTCCCGACCATGATGAATCCTCTCTCTACCGCTCCCGCCCTGCTGTCGGCCCGTCTCAAGAATGAAACGGCCACGCTGCACGAGCAGATGCATGCCCTGATGGAACAGGCGCAACCCTTCGCCAGCCGCGCCCAGTACGTGCGCTTCGTGGCGGCGCAGTATCACTTCCAGCGCGATGTCGAACATCTCTTCGAGGACCCGGCCATCCAGGCCGCCGTGCCTGACCTGCAGGTACGCGGCCGCGAAGCCGCTGCGCTGGCCGACCTGGCCGACCTGCAGGCCGCGCCGGGTGAGGCCGTCATCGCCACCGGCAACGTGGCCATGCCCGAAGCCCTGGGCTGGCTCTACGTCTCCGAAGGCTCGACGCTGGGCGCGGCCTTCCTGCTCAAGGAGGTCAAGGACAAGCTGGGCCTGAGCGAAAGCTTTGGCGCGCGCAACCTGGCGGCCTACCCGGAAGGACGCGCGGTGGTCTGGCGGCGCTTCGTCAGCTTCCTCGATGCGCCCGGCCTCTCGCTGCAGGAACAGGATGCGGTGGTGGCCGGTGCCGCTGCGGCCTTCGAACGTTTCGGCGTGCTGTTGAAACGGCACTTCGCGCTGGACTGAGGCAATGGCGGACAGTCCGTCCCGGCCGCCCCTGCCGCTGCCCTCCGGCCAGTTGGCCCCGCGCCGCACGCGCTGGCTGTGGCTGCTGCTGGCCTATGCCAGCCTGGGCATCGGCATCGTGGCCATCTTCATTCCCGGCCTGCCCACCACCGAATTCGTGCTGCTCTCCGCCTGGGCCGCCGGCAAGGGCTCACCGCGCCTGCAGCGCTGGCTGGAACAGCATCGCCTGTTCGGCCCGATGATCCACAACTGGCGCCACGGCCGCGTGGTGGCGCGGCGCGCCAAGATCAGCGCTTCCCTCATGATGAGCCTGTGCCTGGTCATCATGCTGTTTACCGTCAAGCGCCACTGGGTGATCGTGCTGGCCACGCTGGGCATGGCCTTGGGTGCAGCATGGATGTGGTCGCGCCCGGAGCGGGTGGAAGACGCCGAGCCCGGCGAACGCTCATGAAAAAAAGCCTGTCCCGCGCAAACGGGACAGGCTCTTCGTTGATGCACGTGCCAATCGGCGTCAGGTGATCGACGACGACACCTTCCACAGATCCACATCGCCATCGGTGGCGTGCTTGTCGATGCTGGCCAGTTCCTCCTGCGTGAAGTCCAGCTTCTTGACCGCATCCAGCGAATCGTCGAGCTGCTCGACGGTGCGCGCACCGATCAGTGCCGAGGTCACGCGCGCATCGCGCAGCACCCAGGCGATGGCCATCTGCGCCAGGGTCTGGCCGCGCTTGGCGGCGATGTCGTTCAGGGCGCGGATGCGCGCCAGGTTGTCCTCCGACAGCATGCGCTGCGGCAGCGATGGCGCACGCGTGACGCGCGCCCCTTCCGGCACGCCACCCAGGTACTTGTTGGTCAGCAGGCCTTGCGCCAGCGGCGAGAAGCCGATGCAGCCCACGCCCAGTTCTTCCAGCGCCGGCAGCAGCCCGCTTTCAATCGTGCGGTTGAGCATGGAATAGTTGGGCTGGTGGATCAAGAGCGGCACGCCTTCGCTCTTGAGGATGGCCGCTGCCTTGCGGGTCAGCTCGGGCGAATAGGACGAGATGCCCACGTAGAGCGCCTTGCCCTGGCGATGCAGCTGCGCCAGCGCGCCCATGGTCTCTTCGAGCGGGGTGTCGGCATCGACGCGGTGCGAATAGAAGATGTCGACATAGTCCAGGCCCATGCGCTTCAAGCTCTGTTCACAGCTGGCGATGAGGTGCTTGCGCGCACCGCTGGGGCCGCCGTAAGGGCCGGGCCACATCTGCCAGCCGGCCTTGCTGGAGATGACCAGCTCATCACGGTAGGGCAGGAAATCCTTGGCCATCCAGCGGCCGAAGTTTTCCTCGGCGGAACCGGCCGGGGGACCGTAGTTGTTGGCCAGGTCGAAATGGGTGACGCCACGGTCGAAGGCGCGGCGCAGCACGGCGCGGCCGGTTTCGAAGTTGTCGACGCCACCGAAGTTCTGCCACAGGCCCAGCGAGACGGCGGGCAGCAGCAGGCCGCTGCGGCCGGTGCGGCGGTAGGGCATGCGGCCATCATAGCGAGAGGATTCGGCGATATAGCTCATGGGTCTCCTTGGAGAAATGTTCTGCGGGAAGAATCGAGGGGGAACTGCCTGAACTGCCACTTCCTGGGTGGTGTGCTGAACTCTACGCTTCTCTCACTTATTCATTAAATGCAAAATTTTGATGCGATTGATCTGTCTGACAGATGAATCTCGCGGCCTGTTCCCGACGGATCGTCAGCGCGCCGGCAGGATGATGGTGGCGATCAGGCCGCCCTCCGGATGGTTGCGCAAGAGCAGTTCGCCGCCATGGGCCTGCACGATGTTGCGCGAGATGCCCAGGCCCAGGCCCATGCCGCCGCTGTTCTGCGCGCGTCCGTGTTCCAGCCGCACGTAGGGCTGGAAGAGCGTGCCCATGGCGTCTTCCGGCACGCCGGGGCCGTGGTCGCGGATCTCGATTTCCACCAGGTCACCACCTACGCCGGCCGAGGGCCGGATGCTGATCTCGACCTTCTGGCCGTAATACAGGGCATTGTCGAACAGGTTGCCGATGGCGCGCTTCAAGGCCAGCGGCTTGGCCATGACGTTGATGCCGGAGGGCGTGAAGGCGATCTCGTGGCCAGCCAGGCGGGCATCGCGGATCATGCGCAGCACCAGCGCATCGAGGCGCACCTCGGTGCGGTTCTCGTGGATGTCGCTGTCCTTCACCGATTGCAGCGCACCCTTGACCATCATGTCCAGCTCATCGAGGTCATCATGGAAATCGGTGCGCATGGCGTCGTCATCCATCAGTTCGGTGCGCAGCTTCAACCGCGTGATGGGCGTGCGCAGGTCATGCGAGATGGAGACGAACAGGCGCTCGCGGTCTTCCAGATAGCGCTTGATGCGCTCGCGCATGCCGGAGAAGGCGCGCGCCGTTTTGACGTATTCGCGGCTGCCGGTCTCGGGCAGGCTGGGCACGGTCTCGCCCTTGCCGAAGGCTTCGGCGGCATCGGCCAGCGCAGCCAGCGGACGGGTGGTCCAGCGCACCACGAGGATGGTCAGCAACAGGATCGCCGCCAATGACAAACCCTGCAGCACCAGGCGGTCCAGCCACAGCGGATTGTCGCTGTCGAGGAAATACGGGTTGGGCATGAGCGCGGCGAGGTAGATCCAGCGGCCGCTTTCCACCTGCATCTGGATCACCAGTACCGGGGCCGAGTTGGGCTTGGTCAGCAGGATGTGCTGCACCCAATTGTCGGGCAGGTCGTTGACGGTGAGGCCATCGCTGGCCACCGGCAGGCCATCCGGCCAGGCGAAGGCCAGCCGCGCTTCCGGCAGGAAGGGCAGGTCTTCGCGCAGGGTCTGGGCGGCGACATCGATGGCCAGGTTGGCCAGGCGGCTGTCGCCTATCGATTTGACCGGCACCGCGCTGCTGTTGGCGTTGATGAAGAAACGCGTGCCGCCCATCTCGCGCAGCTGCTGGATCATCAGCGGGCGATAGTTGGGCGGCAGGGTCATGAAATAGCGGATCGCCGAGGCCGCGCTATGGGCCAGGTGCTGCGCGGCGGTGCGGGTCTCGGCCTCGGACTTGCTGCGCAGCTGCACGGCCCAGATCAGGCCACCGGCCACCTGCGTGACCAGCACGCCGAAGATCATCACCACCGACAGGCGGCCCAGCAGGGAATCCGGCAGCATCCAGTCCAGCAGCGCAGCCAGGCGGCGGCGCAGGCTGGGAGGACGCGCAGCGGCGGCGGGGACAGCCAGCGCTGCCGTCTCCGGCGCCAGGCTCTCAGGCGGCTGCGGCACTGACGTCGGCCGAGAAGACATAGCCGGCACCGCGCACGGTCTTGATCAGGTGCGGCTGGCGGCCGCCATCGTTCAGGCGCAGGCGCAGCTTGCTGATCTGCACATCCAGCGAGCGGTCCAGCGGGCCGGCATCGCGTCCGCGGGTTTCTTCACAGAGCACGTTGCGATCGAGCACGTCACCCGGATGTTCGACGAAATACTTCAGCAATTGATAATCCATGCCGGTCAGGGGCACGACCTCGCCGGCGCTGTCGGTCAGCGTGCGTTCCACCGTGTCGAGCGAGAAGCCGGCGAAGCGGTAGTAGCGCGGGGCCGCACTGTTGTCGATGCCGATGCGGCGGTGGATGGCCTTGATGCGCGCCAGCAGTTCGCGCGGGCTGTAGGGCTTGGCGATGTAGTCGTCCGCGCCCAGCTCCAGCCCGACCACGCGGTCGGTCTCGTCCGAGCTGGCGGTAAGCATGATGACCGGCACGTTGGATTTGCGGCGCACTGCCTTGCACAGGGCAAAGCCGTCGGTATCCGGCAGCATCACGTCCAGGATCACCAGCGAGAGCTCATCGGCAAAGCGCTGGAACTCGGTCAGGAAGGCCGCGCCATCATGGGCCAGGCGTACTTCGTACTGGTTCTTTTCCAGATAGGCCTTCAAGAGGGTGCGGGTCTTCTGGTCATCGTCGACGATCAATATCTTGCGCGTCATGTTGCTGCTCCATCTCCGAAATTCTTAATCGTTACGATTGCGGGCGAGTGTACGCGCAATCGCTGCAAGCCGTTTCTGGGTCTGTTCTTCGCTCAGGTTGCGGTCGAGGAAGAAGCGCTGCACCTCGGCCACGATGGCATCCTTGGTCGTATCGTCGGTGGCCATGCGGTGCACCAGGCTGGGCGCCTGCCAGGCCGGCCCCTTGCTGAAGGCGCGCCAGGAGTCGCGCGCACAGCGGTCCATGTGCGGATCGGCCGCGCGCAGCACGGGAATCGAACCCTTGATCCTATTGTATTCGGACTGCACGGCCGGCGACATGGTCAGCCGCGCCAGCGTTTCCTGCATGGGCTGGTGGGCATAGTTGCCGGCGAACATGGCCAGGGTGTCGGTACTGTAGAGGTGGAAGTCGCCCGTACCCGGCGCCGGTGCACAGCCGAACTGCTGGTCCACTTCCATGCCCCAGGCATTGAGCTCGCCCTTGGCCCAGTCGCCCATGATGAGCATGGCGGCCTCGCCGCTGACCATGCTGCGCGCCACTTCCGTCCAGGGCCGTTCGCGCACCGGCTGCGGCATGGCCGGGGCCAGGCTGCGCAGGCGCTTCAAGATATGCAGCATGCGCGCATCGAGAAAAGCGGCCGGACTCATCTCCACGAACAGGCGGCGGTAATAGGCCGGGCCGCTCTCGGCCAGGGCGATGTTTTCGAAGAGCGTCGCCAATTGCCAGGCCTCGGCACTCTGCGCCAGGGGCACGATGCCGGTGCCCTGCAGCTTCTTGGCGATCTGGTCGAACTCGTCCCAGGTCTTGGGGGGCGTCAGGTTGTAGCGCTTGAAGATGGCCGTGTTGTAGAACAGCGAGTTGATGCGGTGGATGCCCAGGGGCGCAGCCACCACGTGGCCGTGATTGTTGAGCAGGGACCAGACGGTGGGGAACATCTGCTTTTCCCAGTTGCCCTGCACGGCCACATTGTCCAGCTCCAGCAAGAGGCCCAGGTCGGCCCATTCGCCGAAGACCACGCCATTCAACTGCGTCACTTCCGGGGCGCGGTTGGCCAGCACCATGCTCTTCAATACCTTGGCCGCGCCCATGCCGGCCCCGCCGGGGATGGCGACGTCGCGCCACTGGATATCTTGCTTGGCCAGCTGATTGACCACCACGTTGATGGCCTGGCGCTCGCTGGCCGAGGTCCACCAGTGCAGCACCTGCAGGGACCCCCCGCCACCGGCCGGCGGCACCGGCGACTGGGCACGCGCCACCCCCAGCGCCAGCGCGAGCAGGCACAGCACGGCCAGCCCGAAGCGGGCCGGGCCGACGCGTGCATTCGCGGGCCGTTTCGTTTTTATCATGGGGGTGCTGTCTCCAAACCGGAAGAGACTATAGCCGGGTGACTGCCATTGTGCAATTTGCGCGGGTGCGCGCCGCTGCCGCCGCCCTTTTGAAAACGATGAATTCGGTTTAGCTCTTGTTAATAAATGTAAGTCTGCTTCTGCTTATCTTATCCACAGGCGCAGCCCGATGCTGCACCCCATTCCCCTCTCGCCGCCTCGGAAAATCCGGCCGCCCCATGCTGCAGGGCCTGTAAGGATATGTAATGCGCAAGGTGCGGCGAATCGACTTAATTTCGTTTTGAATCAAACACTTGCGGCACTCTCCCGGCCGCCGCTGCCCAGGCTCGCATCACATGCTGGCCGCTGCTACTGTCACGGCGTTTCGTGGCGCAGGGCCGCTGCGATCCCCACAAAAACCAAGGAGACCCAAGATGCAGACCGAACAAAAGGCTGGTCGTTTTTCCCTCATCCCCTCGTTGCCGTCCTTCCCGCGCCGTCGCCTGCTGGCCGCCTGTGCCCTGGCCTTCGGCCTGACAGGGCTGGCCGCCGCGCCCAGCCAGGCAGGTACGCTGACCATCGAAAGCTGGCGCGTGGATGACCTGCCGCTGTGGCAGGAGGTGCTGATCCCGGCCTTCCAGCGCAGCAATCCGGGCATTACCGTCAAGTTCTCGCCGACCGCCCCGACCGAATACGATTCCAGCCTGGCCGCCCGCATGGCCGGTGGCACCGCCGGTGACCTGGTGGCCTGCCGCCCCTTCGATGTCTCGCTCTCGCTCTACAACAAGGGCCACCTGGAAAAGCTGGATGGCAAGCCCGGCATGGAATTCTTCGCGCCTGCGGCCAAGGCCGCCTGGCAGACCGATGACGGCCGCGATACCTTCTGCATGCCGATGGCTTCGGTGATCCACGGCTTCTTCTACAACACCAAGATCTTCAAGGAACTGAACCTGGAGCCGCCCAAGACGGAGGCAGAATTCTTCAAGCTGCTCGATACCGTCAAGGCCAATGGCAAGTACGCACCCCTGGTGATGGGCACCTCCGAACAGTGGGAATCGCACCAGGTGCTCTTCACCGGCATCGGTCCCAATTACTGGAAGGGTGAAGAAGGGCGCAAGGCGCTCATCGCCGGCAAGGCCAAGTTCACCGATCCGCAATTCGTGGCCGCCTGGGAATACGAAGCCAAGCTCGGCAAGTACCTGCCCAAGGGCGCGTCGGCCCAGACCTACAGCGACAGCCAGAACATGTTCGCCCTCGGCAAGGGCGCGGTCTATCCGGCCGGTTCCTGGGACATCGCCTACTTCAACGGCAAGATGGACTTCGCCGCCTTCCCGCCGCCGGTCCCCAAGAATGGCGACGCCTGCTATATCTCGGACCACAACGACATCGGCATGGGCGTCAACAAGAAGTCCAAGAACAAGGATGATGCCTACAAATTCCTGGCCTGGCTGGGATCGCAGGAGTTTGCCGATCTCTACACCAACAAGGTCACCGGTTTCTTCTCGCTGTCGAACCACCTGATCTCGGTGAAGGATCCGATTGCCAAGCAGATGATGGGCTGGCGCAAGAACTGCGCCTCCACCATCCGCGTCAATTCGCAGATCCTCAACCGTGGCACGCCCAGCATGGAAAACGAGATGTGGAACGTCAATGCCCAGGTGCTCAACGGCAAGATGACTCCGCAGGATGCAGCGGCCAAGATCCAGGCCGGCTTTGCCAAATGGTACAAGCCGCAACAATGACCTGACGGTCCGGCCAAGCAAGGCATTACCCCGGAGCGAAGGACCCGCCAAGAGGTCCGCTCCCTCCCCTTCAGGAAGAGAGACATCCGTGAAAACCATCCGCGCCTGGCAACTGGCGGTGCTGCTTGCACCCGCCGTGCTGATCTACGCGCTCTTCAGCGCCCTGCCCCTGCTCGACACCCTGCGCCTCGGCTTCTACACTGCCAATGATGCAGGCGTGCGCAGCTTCGTGGGCCTGGACAACTACCGCACCATCCTGTTCGATCCCGACTGGTCGGCCGCCTTCTGGAATGCGATGTGGAACAACGTCAAGTTCTTCTGCATCCACATGGCCCTGCAAAATCCCATCGGCCTGTTGCTGGCTTCGCTCTTCAGCCTCAAAGGATTGCGCGGTGCGCGCACCTACCGCACGCTGATCTTCCTGCCCACGCTGCTGTCGGTGGTGATCATCGGTTTCATCTGGCAACTGATCCTCTCGCCGCTGTGGGGCGTGGGCGAGAAACTGCTGGGCCTGGTCGGGCTGGCCGACTGGTTCGCGCCCTGGCTGGGGCAGGAATCGACGGCACTGCTGACGCTGTCGCTGATCTCGGTGTGGCAATACGTGGGCATTCCCATGATGCTGATCTACGCCGCCCTGCTGGCGGTACCCGAAGAAGTGCTGGAAGCGGCACATGCCGAGGGCGCCAGCGGGCTGCGCATCTTCTGGCAGATCAAGCTGCCGCTGATCTACCCGACCCTGGGGCTGGTGACCATCCTCACCTTCGTGGCCAACTTCAATGCCTTCGACCTGATCTATTCGGTCAAGGGCGCGCTGGCTGGTCCCAACTACGCCTCCGACCTGCTGGGCACCTACTTCTATCGCACCTTCTTCGGCTACCAGGCGCAGATCGGCAGCCCGACCATGGGCGCGGCGGTGGCGACGCTGATGTTCCTGGTGATCCTGGCAGGCGTGGGGGCCTATTTCGTGATGGTGCAGCGTCGACTGACGCGCTATGCCCTGTGACGGCCGGGAGAACGGCATGCAGCTTTCCTCTTCCGTCGGCACTTCTTCCACTTCTGCAACTATCCCGACCACCATGCGCAAACCCTCGCTGATCCAACGCAGCTTCGGCCCCGCCGGCCATCTCTGGGTGCATGCGGTGCTGTGCCTGTATGCGGTGATCGCGCTGTTCCCGATTGCGCTCATCCTCATCAATTCGGTCAAGACCCGCAATGCCATCTTCGAAGGCCCGATGGCCCTGCCCACGGCCGAGACGCTGACCTTCGCCGGCTTCCAGAAGGTACTGGCAGGCACCCACTTCCTGCTCTACTTCGGCAACAGCCTGGCCGTGACACTGGCCGCCCTGCTGCTGATCGTACTGTTCGGCGCGATGGCGGCCTGGGCGCTCACCGAGTACCGCTTCTTCGGCAACCGTGCACTGAACTTCTTCATCGCCATCGGCATCATGATCCCGATCCGGCTGGGCACGGTCTCGATCCTGCAACTGGTGGTGGCGCTGGACCTCATCAATACGCGCACTGCACTGGTGCTGGTCTACACGGCGCAAGGGCTGCCGCTGGCGGTGATGATCCTGTCCGAATTCATGCGCCAGATCCCGGGCGAGTTGAAGGACGCGGCGCGCTGCGATGGCGTGGGTGAACTGAGCATTTTCTTCCGCGTGATCCTGCCGCTGCTGCGTCCGGCCATCGCCACCGTGGCCGTGTTCACCATGATCCCGGCCTGGAATGACCTGTGGTTCCCGCTCATCCTCGCGCCCGGCGAAGACACCCGTACCGTCACGCTGGGGGTGCAGCAGTTCATCGGGCAATACGCCACCGACTGGAATTCGGTGCTAGCGGCGCTGTCGATGGCGGTCATCCCGGTGCTGATCCTGTACATGGCCTTCTCGCGCCAGCTCATCCGTGGCCTCACATCAGGCGCCGTCAAATAATTCAAAGGAGACTTCATGGCACACGTCAACATCAAGCAATTGCGCAAGACTTACGATGGCCGCGCCGATGTGCTGGCCGGGCTCAATCTCGATATCCGCGATGGCGAATTCTGCGTGCTGGTCGGGCCTTCCGGCTGCGGCAAGTCGACCCTGCTGCGCATGCTGTGCGGGCTGGAAGAGATCAGCGGCGGTGAACTGGCCATCGGCGGCGAGGTGGTCAATCACCTGCCGCCGGCCGAGCGCGGTATCGCCATGGTGTTCCAGAGCTATGCACTGTATCCGCACATGAACGTGTACAAGAACATGGCCTTCGGGCTGAAGGTGGCCGGCAGCAGCAAGAGCGACATCGATGCGCGCATCCGCCATGCGGCCTCCATCCTCAAGATCGATCACCTGCTGCAGCGCCTGCCGCGCGAACTCTCGGGCGGCCAGCGCCAGCGCGTGGCCATCGGCCGCGCCATCGTGCGCCAGCCGCGCCTGTTCCTGTTCGACGAACCGCTGTCCAATCTCGATGCCGCGCTGCGCGTGCAGACCCGGCTGGAGATCGCCAAGCTGCACCGGCAACTGGCGGCCACCATCGTCTACGTGACGCACGACCAGGTCGAGGCCATGACCCTGGGCGACAAGATCGTGGTCATGCACGAGGGCCGCATCCAGCAGGCCGGCACACCCCTGGAGCTGTACCAGCAGCCGCAGAACCTGTTCGTGGCCGGTTTCATCGGTTCCCCCAAGATGAATTTCTTCCCCGGCGTGGTCACGCGCTGCGATGACAGCGGCGTACAGGTCGAAATCGCCGGCGGACTGCGGCTGCTGGCTGATGTCGATCCGCAGGGTGTCGCGCCGGGTGCAGCCGTCACGCTGGGGCTGCGCGCCGAACAGATCCGCGAAGGGCTGGGCGATGGCCAGCCGCTGCGCGGCGTGGTCAACCTGGTGGAACACCTGGGCGAAGCCAACTTCCTCTACGTGACGCTGGAAGGCGGCCACGACATCGTGGTGCGCGGTGACGGCAATCGCAGCGTGCACATCGGCGAGCTGATCGCGCTGTCGGTACAAAGCCACGCCTTCCATCTCTTCGATGCGCAGGGGCAGGCGCTGCGCCGGCGCAATCCCGGCAACCTGCAGGCGGCGCGTCGCCTCGCCGAGGACTGAGCCATGGACGCGATCGCCTATCTGGTGGGCATCGATGGCGGCGGCACCAAGACCCTGGTGCGGCTGGCCTCGCCGCAAGGGCAGGTGCTGGCGCAGGCCAGCGGCCCGGGTTCGGCCTTGCGCATCGGCGCAGCGCAGGCGTGGCGCGTCATCGGCCAGGCCATCGAGGATGCCTTTGCCAGCGCCGGACTGCAGCGTCCCGCCGATCAAGCGCTGGCCGTCGGCATCGGCATCGCAGGCGAGAACGTGGCGCAGTGGGCGGCCGACTTTCGGGCACAGGCGCCGTCCTTCGGGGTGCTGGAGATCGTCAACGATGGCGTGGCCACCTTGCTGGGTGCGCATGGCGGCGCGCCCGGTGCCATCATCGCGGTCGGTACCGGCACCATCGGCCTGTCGCTGGACCTGGATGGCAGCCGCCGCGTGGTCGATGGCTGGGGCTTTCCCAGCGGCGACGATGGCAGTGGCGGCTGGATGGGCCTGCGCGCCCTGCACCATGCCCAGCTGGCACTGGATGGCCGCAGCCATCGCGGGCCGCTGGCTGACGCCGTGCTGGACCTGTGCCGCAAGGAACTGCCCGCCGAACCGGCACGCGATGAACGCGCCACCTTGCTGGACTGGCTGGCGCAAGCCGACCAGGCCGCCTTCGCCCGGGCAGCGCGGCCGGTGGTGGCGCATGCCCATGACGATGTGGCCGCCCGCAGCATCCTGCAGGCGGCGGCCGCCGAGATCAGCCGCATGATCGATACCCTCGACCCCGCACAGTGCCTGCCGCTGGCGCTGTGCGGCGGACTGGCCGCTGCCTTGCAGCCCTACCTGGAACGCCGCCAGCAGGCCCGCATCGTGCCGCCGCAAGCCGATGCGGTGGACGGTGCCCTGCTGCTGGTGCGGCGCGCCCTGCAACCCAAGGAGACCCCGGCATGAACGCACTGACCCAATTGCACGGCAACGTGCTCACTCCCCACGGCTGGACCCATGGCAGCATGGTCTTCGACCAGCGCATCCGCTCCATCGACGGCCGCCCGCTGCGGCAACAACCGCGCGTCATCGATGAAGGCGACTACGTCCTGCCCGGCTTCATCGACCTGCACGTGCATGGCGGCGGCGGACGTGACGTGATGGAAGGCGGCGACGCGGTGCAGGTGCTCTCGCGCCTGCATGCACGGCATGGCACCACGAGTCTGCTGGCCACCACCATGACCGCGCCACTGGAGGAACTGGAAGTGGCGTTGAAGGCCATCCGCAGCTCCACCGACAACCGCCTGCCCGGCCATGCGCGCGTGCTGGGTGTGCACCTGGAAGGGCCTTACATCAACCCCGGCAAGCTGGGCGCGCAGCCCGACTTCGCCATCGCGGCGTCGCTTGAGCAGGTGGATTATCTGGACGGACTGGCGCCGATCAAGCTCATCACCATCGCCCCGGAAGTGGACGGCCACCTGAAGCTGGTCTGCAAGCTGGCCAATCGCGGCATGAAGGTGCAGATCGGCCACACCGCCGGCAGCTATGACGATGGGGTGGCCGCGCTGGCGCATGGGGCCTCGGGCTTCACGCACCTGTTCAATGCCATGAGCGGCTTTCATCATCGCGCGCCCGGCATGGTCGGTGCGGCGCTGGCCCATGCGCAGTATGCCGAACTGATTCCGGACCTGCTGCACGTACACCCCGGCGCCATCCGCGCGGCACTGCGTTCCATCCCGCGCCTGTTCTGCGTGACCGATTCCACGGCGGCGGCCGGCATGCCCGATGGCGACTATGCGCTGGGCCGGCAGGTGGTGCACAAGTGTGCGGGCGGCGTGCGGCTGGACGACGGTACGTTGGCCGGCAGCGTGCTGACCATGGACCAGGCGCTGCGCAACCTCATTGCGCTGGGCATGGACGTGGCCGAAGCCTCGCTGCGGACCTCGACCTATGCCGCCGATTACCTGGGCCTGGCCGACCGTGGCCGCCTGGCCACCGGCCACTACGCCGACGTGGTGGTGCTGGACCGGCAATTTGCCCTCAAGGCTGTCTATGTGGAAGGAGAAGAGATTGACCTCGCTGATGCTTAAGGAAGCCCGCTCTGCGGCCGATTACGTGGCCGTGCAGCTGACCCGCGACCAGGACCGCTATGCCGCACTGGGCGCGCAACTGCGCGCTGCGCCACCGGCGTCCATCGTTACCGTGGCGCGCGGCAGTTCGGACCATGCGGCCGCCTATTGCGCCTATCTCATCATGGCGCGCCTGGGCCGTATCGTGGCGTCGCTGCCGATGTCGCTGGTGACGCTGAACCGGGCCCCGCTGCATGTGCGCGATGCGCTGGCCATCGCCATCTCGCAATCCGGGCAGAGTCCGGATGTGGTGGAACCGATCCGCTATTTCCACGCGCAGGGAGCCAGCACGGTGGCGCTGGTCAACCAGGCCGATTCGCCACTGGCGGCGGCTGCGCAGTGGAGCCTGCCGCTGCATGCGGGCGTGGAAGCCAGCGTGGCGGCGACCAAGAGCTTCATCGCCAGCCTGGTGGCGGGGGCCCTGCTGACGGCGCATTGGCAGGATGATGCCGCGTTTCTGGATGCACTGGCGCAGCTGCCGGAGGCGCTGCGGGCGGCGTGTGAATGCGACTGGTCGGCAGCGGTGGAGGCCTTGGTCCCGGCCAATCGGCTCATGATCGTGGGGCGTGGCATCGGCTTCCCGCTGGCGCTGGAGGCTGCGCTCAAATGCAAGGAGACCTGCGCCATCCAGGCCGAGGCCTTCAGCGGCGCGGAGATCAAGCACGGGCCGATGGCCCTGATCGAAGATGGTTACCCGCTGCTGATGTTTGCCACGCGCGGGCCCTCGCAGGCGGGCATGCTGGCGCTGGCCGCCGAGATGCGCGCACGCGGGGCCAGGGTCTTGCTGGCGGCGCCCGAGGAGGTGATCGAGCGCGATCTCACCTTGCCGGTGGCCGCCACGCCGGACCTCGATCCCATCGTGGCGATCCAGGCTTTCTATGTGATGGCGGCGCAATTGTCCGCCGCGCGCGGGATGGATGCGGACCGGCCGCGGCATCTCAACAAAGTCACAAAGACGAACTAAGTCCGCCGTTCATCCCTGTGCCTGCCGCGCCTGCTCGATGAAGGCGCGCAGGTAATCGATCTCCACATCGCTTTCACGCGCGCCCAGGTAGATGTGCTTGGCGATGCCCTGCTTGCCCAGGCGCACCGGCACGATCTCCATCTGCTCGGCATATTCCAGCACCAGCCAGCGCGGAAGCGCCGCCACGCCGCGCCCGCTGGCTACCATCTGCAGCATGATGTCGGTGGTCTCGATGGTCTTGTGCCGGCGCGGCACGATGCCGGCCGGCGCGAGGAACTGGGTGTAGATGTCGAGCCGGTCCACCGGCACCGGATAGGTCACCAGCACCTCGTTGTTCAATTGTTTGGGCTTGATGTAATCGGCGCCGGCCAGCGGATGGTCGGCCGCCACCACCAGCACCTGTTCGTAATCGAACACCGGCTCGAACACCAGGCCGGGCTTGTCCAGCGGATCGGGCGTAACCAGCAGGTCGATCTCGTAACCGAAGAGCGCGCCGATGCCGCCGAACTGGAATTTCTGCTTTACGTCCACATCCACATCCGGCCAGGCGGCCAGATAAGGCGACACCACTTTCAGCAGCCATTGGTAACAGGGGTGACATTCCATGCCGATGCGCAGCGCACCGCGCTCGCCCTGGGCGAACTGGCGCAATCTTTCTTCGGCCAGGTTCAGTTGCGGCAGCACGCGGTTGGCGACGGCCAGCAGGTATTGGCCGGCTTGCGTCAGACGCAGGTGGCGGCCTTCACGCAGCCAGATGTCGGTGCCCAGCTGCTGCTCCAGCTTCTTCATGCTGTGGCTGAGTGCGGATTGCGTGACGTGCAGCACACCGGCCGCAGCCGTGAGCGAGCCCTCGCGTTCGACTTCCTGCACGATGGAGAGGTGGATGCGGTCCAGCATGATGTTGAATGGAACTCATGGTTGATGACGATTCCATCATTTTAAGTCATGTGCGTTCCGGCATGAAATCATCGCGGGCGGGAGATAGTCCGATGCCGGATCATTCTTTCCAGCGACTCCAAAAACTAAGTTTTTTTATTTCCTTGGACGTTTGTTGCATCGTTGCATTTAGCTGGAAGAATGCCACTTCCTTGCAAAACGCTGACAGAGGTCATTGCCCGGATGTTCTTTTCTGGTGCGACTTTTCAGTCAGTGCTTTGTCAGTTTCCCGTATCACGCGATCTCTGCATTCTGAAACACTTCGCCTCGAACCTTTCAACTGGACCGTGCTCGAATCCTAACAATGTGCGCGGCCCTGGCTGGCCTCGCACGGTTACATCCCATCACAATTTTGTCGTCAACTGGGTAGCCGCGCCTGCCGTTAGCCTGGCTATCGCAACGTCATTTTCCTGCTTCGGCACGGATCGAGGATTTCATCATGACAACAAGAAGCAGATCTTCCGCCCTCATCGTCTCGGCTTCGCTGCTCGGTGCAGTGCTGGCCCTCTCGGCCTGCCAGAAGCAGGACGCCACGCCGCCCACGGCAGCGGCAGCACCGGCAGCACCGGTCACGCCGCCCTACACCCCGCCCACGGCAGATCAACTGTCGCAGATGGTGGCACCCATTGCCCTGTTCCCGGACAAGCTGGTGGCACAGGTGCTGGCCGGGGCCACCTACCCTGACCAGGTCGTCGCGGCCAACCAGTGGCTGGGTCAGAACGGCGCGCTCAAGGGCGATATCCTGCAGGCGGCCGAAGACAAGGAACCCTGGGACGTCAGCGTGAAATCGCTCACCCTGTTCCCGGCGGTGCTGTCCCAGATGGCCGCCAACCCGGACTGGACACGCGCGCTGGGCGACGCCTTCGTCAATGACCCCAACGACGTGATGAACGCCATCCAGGCCCTGCGCCTGCGCGCGCAGCAGGCGGGCAATCTCAAGAGTTCCTCGCAGCTCAAGGTGGTCAGCACGGCCCGCAGCAGCGAGACCGTGCGGGTGGAGAACGCGCCCGAGCCGCGCACCGTCTATGCCGGTGCCCCGGTGATCCCGCCGCCGCCGCAGACCATCGTGATCGAATCCAGCCAGCCCGACCGGGTCTATGTGCCGGCCTACAATCCGGCCGTGGTCTACGGTCCGCCGGTGCCGGTCTATCCGGGCTATGCGTATCGCCCACCCAGCCCGGTGGCCAATGAAGTGGTGGTGGGTGCGCTGTCCTTTGGCGTGGGCGTATTCGTGGGCGAAGCCATCAGCCATCATGGTGACTGGGGCTGGCATGACTGGGGCATGCACTGGGGCGGTGGCGGCGGCGATCGTCCGTCCGGCGACTGGCAGCGCCCGGCCGTGGTGTACAAGAACACCACCTATGTCTCGCACTCCACGACGGTGATCAACCGCGTGACCAACAACAACGTGACGGTCAACAATACGCGCGTGGTCAACAACAACGTGAACAACGTCAGCAATGTGAACAACGTGCGTAACGTCGACCAGCGCAATCTCATCAGCCAGACCCGCATCGACAATCACCGCGAACCAGTGGCACCGGCCGCCATGAGCATGCCGCACTTCACCACCAGCGATGCACGCCCGGGGGCGATGCCGGTGCAGCATGCCCAGGTGCCACAGCAGAAGCCTGAGCTGGCCACTGCCCACGCGCAGCAGGTACAGCAGAAGGAAGTGGCGCAGCAACAGGAGGCGCGGCAACACCAGCAAGTGGCCATGCAGGCCCAGCGTGAGCAACAGGAGCAACGTCAACTGCAGCAGCAACAGGAGCAGCGCGCGCAGAAGGAGCAGCAGGCAGCGCATGAACGTGCGCAGGCACAGCAAGCCCGCCAGCAGACCGAACAAAGAAAGATCGGGGCGATGAAGCAGGAAAATGCCCATCCCCCGATGCAGGCCCATGCCGCTGCCCAGCCACCGCGTGAAGAACGTCCCGCACAGCACGAGCAGAAAGGGGCGCCCCATGCGCAGGAGACCCATGCCGAGCCCAGGCATGAACCCGCCAAACACGAGGCAGACAAACACGCCAACGACAAGCATGAAGGCGAGAAGCACGAGGGAGAAAAGCACAACGGCTGAGGCCGCCAGCGCCCTCCTCTCCTCCCTGTGTACAAACAAGAAGGGCCGCTAGAAAGCGGCCCTTCTTGTTTGACGCTGCGGCAATCAGCTGCCGATGTTGTCCGGATCGGTGCGCTGGTCCAGCGTCAGTTGCAGGAAGGCCAGGTCCAGCCACTTGCCGAACTTGGTGCCGACCTGCGGCATGTGGCCGACCTGTTCGAAGCCCAGCTTCTTGTGCAGGGCGATGGAGCCGACGTTGCTGGCATCGATGGCGGCCACCATCACGTGTTTGCCGACGGCGCGGGCACGCGGGATCAGGGCTTGCATCAGGGCCACGCCCAGGCCTTCGCCACGGTGATCCTTGTGGACATACACCGAATGTTCCACCGAATGGCGGAAGCCATCGAAAGGACGCCAGTCACCAAAGCTGGCATAGCCCAGCACCTTGTCGCCCTCCACCGCCACCAGGACCGGATAGCCCAATTGGCGGCGGGCCGCCAGCCAGTCCTGGCGGTTCTGGTCGTCCACCAGCTTGTCGCTCCAGATGGCGGTGGTGTTGACCACGGCGTCGTTGAAGATCAGGGTGATGCCAGGAATGTCGGCAGGAGTAGCGTCGCGGATCTGCATGGTGTCTCGGTCTCGGAGTTCGGGTTCTGCAGCGACAATGCTGCGGATGAGCAGTGTAGCCGAAGACGGCCACGGGAGGATCTTGCCGGGCGGCAGCGTCTTAAGACATCTGACAACTAGAGGTGTTAAAATGCCTGCGCTCATCCATAGAGCAACCCGCCTGGCCTGATCGACCGTGGCCAGGACCGGGAACCACAAGAAATGCCAGCCCCGCAGGCTGGACGCAAGATCGGAGACGCGTTGACCCACTCTGAGATTGCGCCCCATGACCGCTTCCATTGCCCCGACGACCCATCCTGTGCAGGCCGCTCCACGCGGCGGTGCGGGTGCCGGCGCGCGTGCCGTGCAGCGGTCGTGGCCGGCGCAGTCCTGCCCGATGCGTCCGTGTGCCGATGCCTCGCGCAGCTTGTTTTCCACCCACTCCACTTTGCTCCCACCATGACCACCAAGTTCAGTCCCTCGCGGCGTGCCGTCCTCGCGGCCACCGCAGCGGCCGTGCCGCTAGTCTCGCTGCCCCTGCTCAAGCAGGCCCGGGCCGATGGCCTGGAAGGCATCGAGCTGCAACACTACAAGCCGGTGTTCTTCAATGCCGCCCAATGGCTCTTCATCCTGGCCGCCTGCGATCGCCTGATCCCCGCCGAAGGGCGCGGGCCCGGCGCGCTGGAAACCAATGTACCGGTCTTCATCGACCAGCAATTGCATGCCGGCCTGGGCAGCGACATCTACCAGCAGGGACCGCACCAGACGGACGCACCGGCCACGCTGGGCTTCCAGATTCCCTATGCGCCGCAGGACGTCTACCGCATCGGCATCGAGCTGACCCAGCAGATCAGCCAGCAACAGCACGGCAAGCGCTTCGAGCAGCTCGACGCCAAGGACAAGGATGCCCTGCTGACCTCGCTGCAGAAGAACGGTGCGGACTTTGCCGCGCTGGGCGAGAAGGCGATGAAGCCGTCGCAGTTCTTCGGGCAATTGCTGGGCGATACCAAGAACGGCTACCTGGCCGATCCCATGTACGGCGGCAACAAGGACATGAAGGCCTGGGTCGCCATCGGCTTCCCCGGCGCGCGTGCGGCCTATACCGAATGGGTGGACCAGCACAACGTGAAGTATCCGCTGGGACCGGTGAGCCTGTCGGGCAAGCGCGCCTGATGCACGGCCCCGTCTCCTCGTTCACGCCTGCAACCTCTTACTGACTTAATTCAATGCCTAACATTACCAACGACGACGTCGATGTCGTCATCGTCGGCCTCGGCTGGGCCGGCTCCCTGATGGCCATCGAACTGGCCCAGGCCGGCCTGAAGGTACGCGCCCTGGAGCGCGGCCCGGACCGTCCGCCCGAAGACTTCGCCTATCCCAAGCCGGCCGACCAGTACGGCTACGCCACCCGCAACAAGGTCTTCGCCACCCCGCGCGATGCTGCGCTGACCGTGCGCTACAACACCGCGCAGCAGGCGCTGCCGACCCGCAAGTGGGGCGCCTTTGCGCCCGGTACCGGGGTGGGCGGCTCGGGCCTGCACTGGACGGCGGTGCTGATCCGCGCCACGCCCACTGACCTCAAGCTCAAGACCTACGCCGACCAGGCCTACAAGCACAGCAGTCTCGACCCAGAGATGCGCATCAAGGATTTCCCCTTCACCTGGAACGAGATCGAGCCGCACTACGATTTCTTCGACAAGGTCTGCGGCCTGTCGGGCAGTACCGGCAACCTGCGCGGCCAGATCCAGCCGGGCGGCGATCCCTTCGAAGGACCGCGCTCGAACCCCTATCCGCTGCCGGCGCTGCACGACACCTACAACAACACCCTGTTCGCCGACGTGGCGCGCAAGCTGGGCTACCATCCCTTCCCCAATCCCTCGGCCAATGTCTCGCAGGCCTGGACCAATCCGTATGGTGCACAAATTGCACCTTGCAACTATTGCGGTTTCTGCAGCAAGTATCCCTGCCTGAACTATTCCAAGGCCTCGCCGCAGACCACCATCCTGGATGTGGTCAAGCGCCTGCCCAACTTCGATTACAAGGTCAACGCCAACGTCATCCGCGTGGACCTGCACGCGGACAAGAAGACCGCACGCGGCGTGACCTACATCGACGAGAACATGAAGGAAGTGTTCCAGCCGGCCAAGATCGTGATCCTCTCCAGCTTCCAGTTCGCCAACGTGCGCCTGATGCTGCTCTCGGGCATCGGCAAGCCCTATGACCCGATCACCGAGACCGGTGTCATCGGCCGCAACTATGCCTTCCTCTCCAATGGCGGGGCGACGCTGTTCTTCAAGGACAAGCACTTCAATTCCTTTGCCACGGCCGGTGCCACCGGCGAAATGTTCAACGACATCTCGCCCGGCAACTTCGACGATGGCATCAAGCTGGGCTTCATCGGCGGTGCCAAGATCCACAGCTCGCAAGCCTCGGGCGCACCGATCGGCACGGCGCTGCCGCCGGGCACGCCCAGCTGGGGACGCGGCTGGAAGGAAGGCATGATCGACTGGTACGACCATTCCATGAAGATCAGCATCACCACCACCTGCATGTCCTATCGCGGCCACTTCCTGGACCTGGATCCGAACTACAAGGATCCGTGGGGCCAGCCGCTGTTGCGCATGACCTTCGACTGGCGCCAGAACGAACTGAAGCTGCAACGCTACCTGCGCGACATCGTGCTCAAGATTTCCAAGGAGCTCAATCCGGACCACATGTCGGAAAGTTTCCTGGCCCTGGATTCGCATTGGGACATCACCAAGTACGTGTCCACCCACAACGTGGGCGGCGCGATCATGGGCGATTCGCCGCGCGATTCGGCTTTGAACAAGTACCTGCAATCCTGGGATGTGCACAACGTCTTCGTCCCCGGCGGCAATGCCTTCCCGCAGAACTTCCAGGCCAATCCGACGGCCACCATCGGCGCCATCACGCTCATGGCCGCGCACGCCATCAAGACGCAGTACCTGAAGAATCCCGGCCCGCTGGTCCAGGCATGAAGGGGGGAGAGAACATGAAAAAAATGACTTCATTGCTGGCCGGACTGGCGTTGTCGCTGGGCGTGCTGGGTGTGTTCAATGTGGCGCAGGCAGCCGATCAGGATACGGTGGCACGCGGCCAATACCTGGCGCGTGCCGGCGACTGCATGGCCTGCCACAGCGCTGCCGGCAAGCCGGCCTATTCGGGCGGACTGGCCATCGACAGCGGCCACGGCATCATCTACTCCACCAACATCACGCCGGACAAGGAACACGGCATCGGCGACTACAGCGAAGCCCAGTTCTCCGCTGCCGTGCGCCACGGCGTGCGCGCTGATGGCACGCAGCTCTATCCGGCCATGCCCTACCCCAGCTATGCCAAGGTGAGTGACGAGGACATCCACGCCCTCTACACCTACTTCATGCAAGGGGTGAAACCGGTGGCCGCCACGCCGCCGGCCAGCAGCATGAGTTTCCCGTTCAACATCCGCTGGGGGATGAAGCTGTGGAATGTCTTCTTCGCCAATGACAAACCGTTCAAGGAACAGGACGGCTGGAGCGCCGAGATCAAGCGCGGTGCCTATCTGGCGGAGGGCCTGGGCCACTGCGGCAGTTGCCACACCCCGCGCGGGTTCGCCATGAACGAGAAGGCCAGCGACAGCAGCCAGGCGCAGTTCCTCTCGGGCGGCGACCTCAATGGCTGGGCCGTGCCGTCGCTGCGCGGCATGCCGCACTGGAGCGCGCAGGACATCGTCGACTACCTGCAGACCGGCCGCAACAAGACCGCCTCGGTGGCCGGCGAGATGAGCCTGGTGGTGGAACACAGCACCGCGCACCTCAAGCCGGAGGACCTGCAGTCCATCGCGGCTTACCTCAAGACGCTCTCGCCGGTGGCCTCCGCCAGCAGCGGCCGCGTCACGCCGCAAGGGGCCGAGGCAACCGCGAAGAAACTCACGGCCGCCAAGGACCTGAGCCTGGGCGAGCGCCTGTACCTGGACAACTGCGCGGCCTGCCACTTCGTCAATGGCAAGGGCGCGCCGGGCATCTTCCCGGTACTCGATGGCGCGACCGTGGTCAACGCAGACAATCCCAGCGCATTGCTGCACGTGATCCTGGCTGGCGCGCGCACGCCCTCCACCGAGAAGGCGCCGTCGATCCTGGTCATGCCGGGCTTTGCCCATCGCCTCTCCGACAAGGAAGCGGCGGAACTGGCCAGCTTCGTGCGCCAGGGCTGGAGCAACCAGGCAGGGGCCGTGTCGGAGAAGGAAGTGCGCCGCATGCGCGAGGGCCTGGCCAAGCACGGGTCCTGACCTGCTGCGCAAATCGTCGCTGTGAAAAAAAAGGCTCGCATGGCACCATGCGGGCCTTTTTTACGCGGCTGTCACGCCATGCTGGCTGCAAGTTGATTGACCACGATGAACGATCGCGCCACTATAGCGCCCAGGCAATTCTTCTTGAAAGCACGCATGCTCCCCACCTACGGTGCCACTTATCGCGGCAAGCACATCAGCGTCTCCTGCACGCAGCAACGCGATGGCGACGTCCTTTGCACCGTGCAGATCGATGGCGAACCGGCCCCCGGCCTGCACGGCAATCCCTTCGCTTCGGTGGCCTCGGCACAGGTGGCCGGTGTGGGTTACGCGCGTGCGGTGATCGATACCCAGCTCGACAATGACGTGGCCGAGCATCACGGCTATTTCATCCGGGTCAGCAGCAGGGAACAGATCGACGGCACCTGGGTCGGCAGTTACCAGCTGCATCGCAATGACAACCCGGTCGCCTTCCGGCGCGTGGTGTGCGAGGACTTTCGCGGCAATACCTCGGTGGAGGCAGAACAGTACGCGATGGCCACCGCCTTCGTGGCAGTGGACGCCGACGTCAAGGCCGGCAAGCTCTGAGCGGCCGGTAAGGCTTCAGGCCGCTTTCTTGCGGCGGGCCGGCAACTTGTCGTGCTGGGCCAGGATGGCCGACAGCAAACCCGGAAAACGCTGCTCGATATCAGCGCTGCGCAAGGTGTTGATGTGGGCGGTGCCATTGCTCTCGGTACGCACCAGGCCGGCTTCGCGCAAGACCTTGAAGTGGTGCGAGACGGTGGACTTGGGACGACCGCCATCGAGTTCGCCGCAGGTCGCACATTCCACGCGCGCCAGGTGGCGCACGATCTCCAGGCGGATCGAATCGCTCAGCGCGTAGAGCACGCGCTCCAGCACGAACTCGGCAATCTCGGGATGTTTGTAGGGACGCATCTGCAGGATGATACACCCTGGGTTATACTCCTTCCATAGTTCGAATATTTACGAACAACCGAAGCGAGTGCTGTGCCAGTGCAGTGCTTGTTGATTTCATCTTCATCATTGACAAGAAGCCACCCATGTCTGCTCTCTTTACTCCCTTCAAGCTCAAGGACCTGAACCTGCGCAACCGCATCGCCGTCCCGCCCATGTGCCAGTACATGGCGGTGGACGGCAAGGCCAACGAATGGCACCTGTCGCATTACGCCAGCATCGCCCGTGGCGGTGCCGGCCTGGTGATCGTGGAGGCCACCGCCGTGGCCCCGGAAGGCCGCATCACGCCGGGCTGCACCGGCATCTGGTCGGACGAGCTGGCGCAAGCCTTCGTGCCGGTGGTGCAAGCCATCAAGGCCGCCGGTGCCGTGCCCGGCATCCAGATCGGCCACGCCGGCCGCAAGGCCAGCGCCAATCGTCCTTGGGAAGGCGACGACCATATCGCGGCCGACGATGCCCGCGGCTGGGACACCATCGCCCCGTCCGCGATTGCTTTCGGCAAGGGCTTGCCCAAGGTGCCCAAGGCCATGAGCCTGGACGACATCGCCCGCGTGCGCCAGAACTTCGTCGATGCCGCCATCCGCGCCCGTGATGCCGGCTTCGAATGGCTGGAGCTGCACTTCGCCCACGGCTACCTGGGCCAGAGCTTCTTCTCGGCGCATTCCAACCAGCGTGATGACATCTATGGCGGCAGCGTCGAAAACCGCGCCCGCTTCCTGCTGGAAACCCTGCGCGCCGTGCGTGAGGTGTGGCCGGAACACCTGGCCCTGACGGTGCGCTTCGGCGTGCTGGAATACGATGGCCGCGACGAGCAGACGCTGGTCGACTCCATCGGCGTGGTGCGCCAGTTCAAGGAGATTGGCATGGACATGATCAGCGTGACCATCGGCTTCACCATTGCGGAAGTGCAGATCCCCTGGGGCCCGGCCTTCCTCGGTCCGATCGCCAAGCGCGTGCGCGAAGAAGCTGGCGTGCCGGTGTCTTCCGCCTGGGGTTTCGGCACGCCGGAACTGGCCGAGCGCGCCGTCAAGGAGGGCCAGCTCGACCTGGTGATGGTGGGCCGTTCGCACCTGGCCAACCCGCACTGGACTTATCAGGCCGCCAAGGAACTGGGCGTGGAGCGCCCTTCCTGGACGCTGCCGGCACCTTACGCGCACTGGCTGGAACGTTATTGATGAACTGATGCGGCATCGTGCTGCGGGGCTTGCAGCCTTGGCAGCATGAAAGGATGACAGCATTGCCGGCCTGCAAGCCGCTCAGGGATTGCCTGAGCGGCTTGTTTGTTTTCTAGGGAAAATCACTAGAGCCACGGGCGGTGCTTTCTCCTAAGATGAAGTCGTCTTGAGGAGATCATCATGTTCACCACCTTCCTGCTGACTGCCGTTCTCTCTACGCTGGTGACCGTTGCGTTGTCGGCAACGGGCATCTATCTGTTGGCCGAAGCGCGCTGGCGGCATCATCCGCTGTCCAGCCGTGCCAGCCTGCCGCCCCATCGGCTGCCGTATTGAGCGAGCGGGACGGCACCATGTCCGGTGCCGCCTGGTGTGTGTCTGCCTGAATCGCGATGAAATGATGTTGCCCCCCTGGTCGTCGGACCCGGGGATTTTTTTTGCGCCAGCCTTACAGGGCGGAGTAGCGTGGCAGCAGGTCCTGGTCGGCCAGGCGGATTTCGATGGCGTTGGCGGCCTGGATGTGATCGGGATTTTCATCGTCAAACGCATCGCCCGCCACCGAGACGATGATGGTGCCGCGTTGCTCTCCATCCTCATTCAATACCGGCAGCAGCTCGGCGGCCTCGGGGACTTGGGCGCGCGTGATCCTGCCTGGCAGATACAGCAGCCATCCGGCGCCGGGACGATCGGCGAAGACCTTGTGGCGCATGCCATATCCGTCAGGATCGACAGCGATGAAGGGAGGATGCCATTGCAACGAGAGCCCCGTCAGCACCTTGATCAGATTGGCCTTCTGACAAAGCGCAGGAACTGCTTGTGCCTGCAGGCGGAAAGTGGAATTGCCGGAATCATCTGCAACAGTCAAACCAAGAAGGATGGCTGAACCGGCCTCTTCTTCATAGCCGTTCCAGATACCAAGATAACGAAAGCCGTTGGCAGGATCATTGCGCTCATCCTCTTCCACAATGGCCAGTGCAGCGCGTGTAGGGCCGTCTCTTTCAAATGCCTGGATGCGCCGGGCATCTTCCGGCGTATCAGCTGGAGGACACCAGTCGTCCAGCGGCATGCCCACAGCGTCCAAAAGAACCGCGACTTTCCACAGTATGGAGAAATGTTCGGATGCGCTGGGCAAGGTGGCGAGCGTTGAAGCAAAGGCAAAGTTGATGACAAGATACATGATCATGGCTTATGGAAAAGTTGGATGGCGAGCTTGTTGGCAGGAAAGACCTCGCTCAGATGACGAAAGACCAAATGATCCTGCACGTACCAGCACAAGTGGGCAGGACTGGACTTCAATACCGTCGCACTCTGCGCGGCGGCTTGTTTCAACAGATTCGGGTATCCCTTCAATCCATAGAAGAATTTGGGCTCACCCGTCTTTCTGTCAAAAAACTGCGCATACCGTGCCTTGGCCTCTTGCAGCAGACACGGGCCGAGCTGGAATCCATCGAAATCAATGTCATCGAAGGCCCACTCGGTATAGGGCGCAAACCCGGTCACGCGCGCCTGATAGGCCCGCGCCTCGTCAGACATGTGCCAGTTGCGTGGCACCAGGCTCCCCGCTGCGGGGGGACAGCGCTTGCAGGACTGATCTTTCTTGAGTACATCGGCCTGACTCAATGGGGAGGACTTGGCCTCTTCGGCTCTGCGCGAACTGCTGTAAATGGCCGCCCCGGCACCGGCTGCAGCGGCCGATGCACCCAGCCCTATCCATCCAAGAATCTCGCTGCTGATCAGCGGTACCGCCACGACGGGGGCAATCATGGCGTCCTCGCTGAGATCAAGGCTCGGTAGCGCGGCAACAGGTCCTGATCGGCCAGGCGGATTTCGATGGCGTTGGCGGTCTGGATGTGATCGGGATTTTCTTCGTCAAACGCATCGCCCCCCACCGAGACGATGATGGTGCCGCGCTGCTGACCATCCTCATTCAATACCGGCAGCAGCTCGGCCGCCTCGGGGACCTGGGCGCGCGTGATCCTGCCTGGCAGATACAGCAGCCATCCGGCGCCGGGGCGATCGGCGAAAACCTTTTGACGCGTGCCATAGTTGCCAGGATCGACCACGATGAAGGGAGGTTGCCACTGCAGCGAAAGCCCGGTGAGAACCTTGACCAGATTGGCCTTCCGACTCAGGGCAGGCACCGCCTGCGCCTGCAGGCGGAAAGTGCAATTGCCGGGACCATTGGTCTGCTTCAATCCCAGCAGGATGGAGGAGCCGCCTTCTTCTTCGTAGCCGTTCCAGATACCAAGATAACGAAAGCCGTTGGCAGGATCACTGCGCTCCTCCTCTTCCACAATGGCCAGTGCAGCGGGTGTCGGGCCGTCCCTGTCAAATGCCTGGTTGCGGCGGGCATCTTCCGGCGTATCAGCCGGCGGGCACCAATCTTCCAGCGGCATGCCGACGGTGTCGAGAAGAAGTGCGATCTTCCACAAAATGACAAAGTGTTCGGAGGCGGTTGGCAAGTTGTGGAGGTCCGGAGAGTATGCAAAGTCGATATCAAGATTCATGATCAAGGTAAGTGAATGGTGCGGATAAGAAAGCCTGCTTGGGTGAAGACCTTGGTCAAATGATCAAATACCGGCTTATCTTGCAAATACCATTGCAAGCGGGCTGGAGACGCTCTTGTGACCGCATTGCTTTGCGTATCGGCTTGCTTCAGTAATTTTTTGTATCCCGTGAAGGAATAAAAGACCTTGGGCTTCTCCGTTTTCTTGTCAAAGAACTGCGCGTAGCGTCCCTTGGCCTCTTGCAGCAGACACGGGCCGAGCTGGAATCCATCGAAATCAATGTCATCGAAGGCCCACTCGGTATAGGGTGCAAACCCGGTCACGCGCGCCTGATAGGCCCGCGCCTCTTCAGACATGTGCCAGTTGCGAGGCACCAGGCTCCCCGCTGCGGGCGGACAGCGTTTGCAAGACTGATCTTTCTTGAGTACATCGGCCTGACTCAATGGGGAAGACTTGGCCTCTTCAGCCCTGCGCGAACTGCTGTAAATGGCCGCCCCGGCACCGGCTGCAGCCGCCGACGCACCCAGCCCTATCCATCCGAGAATCTCGCTGCTGAGCAGCGGTACCGCCACGACGGGAGCGATCATGTTTTGCGCTCCCCATCTTGCGGCGCGGCCAGCTTGTGCAGGACGGCGATCATGTCATCGAGCCTTTGTTCGGGCGTGGCACCCGGGCGGCGAAGGTAACGCACGGTGCCCGGACGACGGAACAGGCCCGGCCAATCGGCCGACAGATACATCATGTAAATCAGGTGGGACAGCGTACCGAAGCCCAGCGACAAACCATGCGCATAGGCCTCGCGCATGCGCCGGATCACCTCGCTGCGGCCAGGTACGCGCTGCAGGTCGGCACGCTCGGCCAGGAACTGGTCGGCCACGGCGGCAATGAAATGTTCGGTATCACGTGCACGCAAACGCGCCAGGTCGTCTTCATCGAGGCGGATCATGTCGGCCTCCCGATGTGAACCCGGCGGCCATCGAGCAGCAGGTGCCATTCAAACAGGTGGCCGAAGAGCGTATGGCGCTGCGCTGCCTTCAGGTCACGCGCTGCTGCGGCCAATACACGCGGATCCCAAAAACGCAGCAGTGCAGTGCGTCCGTCGGGCAAGCTCATCTGCATGCACAAGCGCAATAGTTGCGCCAGGCCCTGCAGATCCTGCGGGCCGATGATCCAGGAAACCGCAGGAGCCATGGCTTCCAGGCGGCTGATCTGCTCCAGCAACGCGGGGGACAGCTTCTCGGCCGCCAGCAGCCAGGGCCCGGCGGGCGCCAGATGCGCATCCACAGTGTCGGCAAATAGTGAAATGACGCCCGGCGCCGCCCGTAGCGCCGCATTCGTGCAGGACTCGTAGTGCAGTCCGTCCACGAGGGCGTACAGCTGCAATGCCGGCATGGTCTTCCTGGCCTCGGCCAGTCGTTTCATGACGTCGGCGGCCATCAGCTGCGCACCAGCAGGGTGGCGCCGCTGACGGCAGCATCGCGCATGCAGCTCAGGCAGATGCCGGAATCGGCCGATGCAGCATTGCTGGCGCCGGCCTTGGCTACCTCGGCCTCAGCGGCCAGGAATTCCGGACTGGCGATCCGGCCCTCGGCATGCGTGCTGGTAGCCTGGCTGGCGATGAGTGTGGCGCCGCAGGCGGTGCGGTCACCGTGGCGTGCCACAGCCGCGCCGAGCGAGAACATGTCGCCTGCGCCGGTAGTGATGGCGAAGGTCCCCTCGCACCGGGGGCAGACCGTCTGGTCGCCCACGCGCGCCACCGGCTTGCCGTGGACCATGAAAGTGAGATCGCCGGAGATGACCGTGCCGCCGTGGCTGGTCCTGTCCCCGATGGTGATGAAGGCTTTTGGCATGCGCTCCTCCTCTGCAGTAATGACGTCAGCCGCAGGGCGAAGCAAAGAATCCGGAAAGGCCTTCAGCCAGCGCCGCAGCAAGGCCGCACATCATGCCGGGACAAGACGCATCGGCCCGCATGGGGCAGAAAAGAAGAGCGAATTATGGAAGTATTTTTAGTAACGCCTGATACCTTTTCGAGGCAGGCGCAAGCAATCAAAACAAATCAGTAAAACAGCAAAGTCCACAAGGGAACGCTGGCCAGCAGCAGACAGCCAAGGAAGGCGGCAAGGAAGAGCAGTTTTTTCTTTCGGGTGGCCATGGTGAACCTGCAGGACGGAAATGGGCGCGCATGCGCAAGGCCGCAGTGTACCGCGCCCGCCGCCATCAGGCCATGCCGTTGCGGCCGTAGGCACGGAACCCGGGCCGCTCGCTGAGGCGCTCGTAATAAGCTGCCACGGCCGGCAAGGGCGCATGCACCAAGGGCGTGCCGAACCAGCGATTGACCGACAGCCCGACCGGAATATCGGCCAGCGTGAATGCAGGCCCCGCCACGAAACCGCCACTGTGCTGCAACTGATGTTCCAGCACCTGCATGAAGCGTGTCCAGCCGGCGATGGAAGCCGCCAGTTGCAGCGCATCGCCATGCTCGGGCGAGTTGCGCACCAGCGCCATGAAGGCATAGCTCCAGCTGCGGTTGAGGTCGCTGGCCTGCCAGTCGATCCACTGGTCGATGCGCGCGCGCAGACGCGGTTCCTGTGGATACAGCGTACCGCCGCCATATTGCCCGGCGAGATAGCGCAAGATGCTGTTGGACTCCCACAGCACGAAGCCGCCATCATCGATCACCGGCACCATCGCATTGGGATTCATGGCAACGAAGGAAGGCTCGCTGGTCGATTTGAAACCAATACCCCAGTCCTGCCGCTCGAAGGCAATGTCCAGCTCGCTGCAGGCCCACAGGACCTTGCGTACGTTGATGGAATTGTCACGGCCGTAGATCGTCAGCATGCAGGCTCCTGTACAGGGGGATCAAAGATGCAAGCCTAGCAGGTGTGCCGGTACGGTGACATGCACAGTTCCCCGTCATCCTCCCGTGTGTCTGTTGCGCTGCAGCCAAGTGGCCCGGTACAAAGCCGCCAACTGTACCGGGACGGCTTTCGGAAGTGGCCGTACAATCGTCCTCCCACTGGCCATTCCTGCCGCCCTCGCTGCGGTACCGCCCACGCCCATGTCTTCCTCCAACATTGCCAAGCTGTTGCTGCTGGCTGCCATCTGGGGCACCAGCTTCATGCTCATGCGCATTGCCGCTCCGGTCTTCGGTCCCATGCTGACCACCTTCGGGCGTGCCTCGCTGGCCACGCTGTCGCTGCTGGCCTTTGCCCGCATGCGCGGGGTGCCGCTGCAGTGGCGCCGCAACTGGCTGCCCTACCTGGTGATCGGCATCTTCAATACCGCGCTACCCTTCGCGCTCTTTGCCTGGTCGGCGCTGCACATTCCCTCGGCTTACATGGCCACCATGAATTCGCTGGCACCGATCTTCACGGCCATGTTCGGTTTCCTGCTGCTGGGTGAACGGCTGAGCCTGGTGCGTACCGGTGCCTTCGTGCTGGGCCTGGTCGGTGTGGCGGTGCTGGTGGGCATCGGCCCGGCGCCGGTCGATGCCCTGGTGATCGCCGGGGTGCTGGCGGCCATGGGTGCGGCGGTCAGCTATGGTTTTGCGGCCACCTTCACGCGCATGCGCGCCGGCGGCATCCCGCCCATCGCCATGGCCACCGGCAGCCAGTTCGCCGCGGCCCTGTGCCTGCTGCCGCTGGCAGCGCCGTCGATGCCGCATGCGCTGCAGGCCGGCACCCTCCCTGCGCTGTTGTCTGTACTGGTGCTGGGCGTGGTCTGTACCGGTATCGCTTATGCACTGTTCTTCCAACTGATTGCCGCCGAAGGAGCGACCAAGGCCATCACCGTGACCTTCCTGGTGCCGATGACGGCTTCGCTGTGGGCCTGGCTGCTGCTGGATGAACCGGTGACCGTAGGCACCGTGACCGGCATCGCCATCGTGCTCATCGCCACCGCCACCGCCTTGCGGGCCAAACCGGCAGCCGCTGCCAAGGACAAGAAAGTGGCGGCCTGATTCGAGGCTGACCCAAACAAAAAGGCGCTGCGGGGAAATCCGCAGCGCCTTTTTTCACCGCGCCAGGTCCGGCTTACCAGCCGTACCGCGCACACGCCTTGCGATATGCCAGCCCGGCCAGCGCCACATCTTCCAGCCCGATGCCGATGGCCTTGTAGATGACGATGTCCTCGTCCTGGCGCTGATAGGGCAGGCTGCCATCGACAGCCTGCGCCAGTTCCATCACCTTGTCCCACTCGAACACGCCCGGTGCGCACTGCACCAGGTCGCCGGCCTCCTGCTGTGCCTGCGGCTTCCATTCCACGAACAGCGCGGCGGCACGAGCGATGGCAGTGTCGTCCAGCTCGCGCACGTTGGCCTTGGAGGCACCGACGGCGGCCACGAACGCTCCCGGACGCAGCAGCTTGCCATCGAAGAGCGGCGTGGCTGAACGGGTCACGGTGACCAGCACGTCCGCTGCGGCAGCGGCTTCATCGATGCTCACCACGCGCGCCGGCACTCCATGGTTGCGCGTGACTTCCTCGGCCAGGGCTTCCCGGCCCGACAAGCCGGCGATCAATACTTCCTTGAAAGGCCGCACCTGCAGCAGCGCCGGAATGTGCGAACGCGCCTGCACGCCGGTGCCGATCACGGCCAGGGTGGCGGCGTCCTTGCGGGCCAGCGCATCGCAGGCCACTGCGGTTGCGGCCGCAGTGCGCAGGCCGGTCATGGCGTCACCTTCCAGCGTGCACAGCGGTGCGCCGGTCTCGCTGGAGAACAGCTGGATGACGAACTTGAACTGGCCCTTGATGGTGGTGTAGACCTTGGCGCCGGCGATACCGGCCGACGGAATGACCGCCCCCATCATCGACAGCATCACGCCATTGGCAGCACTGGTGCGCACGCGCCCCTGGTGCGCGCCCTCGGCGGCGTGGGCAAAGGCCTCGCGCATGGAGGCGATGGCGTCTTCGGTGGTCAGCAGTTCGCTGACCTGCTGGTTGGTGAGAAATTTCATGCGGGACCTTGGCTTCAAAAAATGCAGGAGAAATTACGGCGTGCCGTGCTCGGCCTTGAGATAGTTCCAGATCCGGTCTATGTCCGGATTGGCGCCATCGAGGCGGCGATAGACGCGGATATCCATCTCGTCGCACCACAGCCCCTGCTCCAGCGCTTCGCTGTCGTTCGGGGCGATGGCCAGGGTCAGCTTGCCCTCGGCGATCTCGCGCGACACCGCGCTGGCCGGCAGCCAGGCAATGCCGTGGCCTTCGACGGCCATGCTCTTCAAGCCTTCGGCCAGGTCGGTCTCGAAGCGGCGGAACAGGTGCACGCGGCGCGGGCTGGAATGCAGGGCCTTCTCGACGATGCGCGAGAGCGAGGAATAGGGGGAATAACTGAGGAAAGGTTGCGGATCATTGGGCGTACCCGGCAACACGTACTTGGGCTGGCCGCTGGGCAGCGTCTTGACGTAGGGGCGCAGCGGCTCCTTGCCCAGCGAGAGCACGGCATAGCGTTCCGTATCGAGGGCGATGCCCTGCTGGCGATGGTCATAGCACAGCAGCAGGTCGCAGTTGCGCTCCACCAGGGCCATGACGGCATCGTGCACGTTGCCGGCCATGACGGTGGTGGCGATGGCGCCGATGGTCTTTTCGATTTCCGACAGCAGCTTGGGGAACACCGTCAGCAAAAGCGTGTGCGGCATCGCAAAGCGGACCGAGGATTGCGCGCCCGCCAGCTGGCCGCGCAGCACCAGCCGCGCCTGCATGGACTGGTTGAGCATTTCCTTGGCGATGGGGACGAAGGATTCTCCGGCCGGCGTGAGCGTGCAGGGATAGGATGAGCGATCGAACAGTTCGGCGCCCAGCCAGGTTTCCAGCGAGCGGATGCGGCGGCCGAAGGCCGGTTGCGTCACATTGCGCAGTTTGGCCGAGCGGCTGAAGTTCAGCGTATCGACGACCGAGAGGAAGTCCTCCACCCATTTGATTTCCATCTTCCCTACCCCGTTGGCTTGCCGCGCTGGTCCGGCGGCTTGTCTTTGGCGCCGGCCACGTTGTGCCTGGCCGACCCTCCCTTGGAACGCCAGCCACTATACCGAAATGGCATGGACAGCGCCCCATGCCATTTTGGCATGAGGCGCAGTAAAAGCGGGTAGACAGGCGATGAATAAACTATGCGGCGCAGTGATCACACCAGCTCAGCCGGGGCCCTGCAACAGCGCTGGCGGCATCAGGGGCAAGCCGTGATGGAAAACCGCATGCGGAAGAACAGTTGCCACATCGTGCTGCGCATCGCGCAGGCACAGGTCCAGCCGCACCTGCCGGCCCGCGCGGTCGAGCCGCACGGCGCGCAGGTAGTGGCGCTCCGGGAGCACGGCCGCAGCGGAGCCGGCCATGGCGGCCGAGAACGGTGCGCCCCAGCAGGTGAGCGCGAAGCCCTGCTGTTCCAGCCAGTGGCACACGGCAGCGACCAGACGCGGATCGTCGGGCAGCAACAGATCCGCATCGGCGGGTGCCTGCGACAACGGCAAATCCTGCAGCCAGCGCGCAAAGCTGCCGTAAAGGACGAACCCCGGATGCGCCAACTGCAGCGCTTGCAGTACGGCAAGGGTCTGTTCCGTATCGATGGCGTGCGGCAGATGGCGCGCGATCAGCGCGTATTCGTGCGAACGATTGCTGCGCAGCTGGCCGGGCGTCTCGGACGTACTGGCGCGGTCATAAACCAGGATGCGTTCTTCGACGAAACGGAAGCGGTCCGCCATCAGCCGCGCCAGATCCCAGGCCAGCGGCACGAACTGCTCGCCCACCCGCAGGTTATCAGCGCACAGCACCAGCCAGCCGCCGGGACGCAAACAGTCGCGCAATGCGCGCAGCAGACGCTCCAGCATGCCGAGGAAAGCGGCGTAGGTCTGGCTGGCGTAAAGCTGTCCAGCGTGCGCGGCGTCGGAGGCGTCCGGCCACTGGCAGCCGAAGTAAGGCACGTTGCTCAACACCAGGTCCACCGGCGGCAGGGAATGCGCGAGCGCCGTGGCATCGCCTTGCAACACTTGCTGTGGCGGACCATCGGCCCCGAGACGCTGCAGCCGCTGGCGCGTCAATGCCACGCGCTGGCCATCTATCTCGATGCCGATGACCGCGCGGCCCACACTGTGCGCGGCGACCAGCGTGCTGCCAAATCCGCAGAAGGGATCGAGCACCTTGCCGTCAGGCGGGCACAGGTGCGCAATGAACGGCTGCATCTGCTCCACCCAGCCGCAATCGCGCGCGCCGAAGGGATCGGTCTCGGCCAGCTCCTGTGGCAGGGTCCAGGCAGGGTCCTGCCTGCTGAGGTGCAGCCAGCTGTTGTCGTTCATCACGGGCTCCGCAGCAGCTGCAGCGGCTGCACCGCGCGACTGCGCATGGGCGCGGCACCGGTGGTTTCCAGCAGCACGTGTTGTTCGGGATTCCAGCCGCCGCACAGGCGGCCATTGGCATGGAACACCAGCTTGTAGATGCGTCCGCTGGCATGGCGCGCATGCATGCGCACATAGTCCGAGGCTTCGAAGGTGAGCTGCATGCCGCGCCAGTGCAGCACCACGTTCCAGAAGTAGTAGCCGGAGGTGGCATGCACCGGTTGCGCTTCGGCGCTCAGTTCCGGATCGGCCAGGCAGGCTGCCAGCAACGCCGCCACGTCGATGCGCGCGCCGCCGATGTAGCGGGCCGTCACGTTGTTGCGGTATTGCGGTCCGAGTTGCGAGAACTCGCGCAGGATCACCGCCGTCACGCCGCGCTGTTGCGCCCAGCGCAGATAGGCTTTCAGCGCGGGCACGCCATCGATGCCACCCTGCTGCACGATGCACACCAGCTTCACCGGCAACTGCGGCACCAGTTGCGTGAGCGTGGCGTCGATGCCGGCCTGCGTGGCAACCGCCTGTCCGCTGCGAAAACGCATGATGGCCTGATTGGCGTGGGCCTCATGATGATGGCGCGACAGTTCCACCCAGCCCAGATCAAAAGCCAGCAGGCGCGTGACCAGCTCCGCGCCCCGCGGCGTGGCCAGGCCGGCTCCATTGGTGTAGAGCACGCTGCCCTGCACGGGTGACTGCCGGGCGTGCTCCTGCAGCGCGTCGAGCATCGACAGCATCCAGCCGGCGTCATCGGTGGTCTCCAGTCCCGACAGCGACCACGACAACGGCAGCCCGCGCAGCGCGGCAAGCGCTTGCCGGAGCTGCGCGCCGTACTGCGGACCGGGTCGCAGCGCGGCCGCGTGCGGGCCGCCATCGTCCAGCGTTTCCGAACAGAAGCGGCAGCGCGCCGAGCAAGGCTGCGCCGAGGCATAGGGCGTGAAGGTCACGGGCTGGGCGATCTGCACGGTACGCCCGCCGATCTCCCAGCGCCGCCAGCGCCTTGCTTCGTCCTGGTCGGGCTCGCGCCGGATCACGCGTGGCAGGCGGTTTTCCAGCAGCTGCTGCAGGGCGGCGGGCATCAGGTCCGGCAGCGCCGGACTATCCGGTGCGATGGCCTCGGCGGTGTCGACAGCTTCAGAGATGGCCATGGTCTCACTCGCTGCCGGTGAGGTTGAGGAAGGTATCGAGGATATGGAAGTGATCATCGAAAAAGCTCGCCTCCATCGCCGCCAGTTGCGCGATGGGCGTCCACACTGCCTGGGCCGCATCATCGGCGGCCTCGACTTCGGGCAGGTGTTCCAGCCGCAGGTCGAAGTAGTAGGCGTGGGTGATGGTGCGGCCGCGTGCACTGCGGTCGGGGTGGTCGAAAATCTTGACGTCCACCAGCGCCTCTTCCAGCGTCACATCCAGCACGGCCAGGTTGGTTTCCTCGGCCAGTTCGCGCAGGGCGGCCTGCATCAGGCGCTCGCGCTGGTCCAGGAAACCTCCGGGGATGGCCCACAGCCCGCGCCCCGGAAAGCCCTTGCGCTGTACCAGCAGCACGTGGTCCGCAGCACGGATGACGGCATCGACTGTCGTGAAGACCGGCGGATACGGCGCCGCAGCCCAGGCCGCTTGATACTTGCGTAACTGGCGATGTTCTTCCACCAGCGCAGCGTAATGCGGCAGCAGCGACCAGGCGCGCAGGTAGTGGCGCACGCTGGGCGGCACCATAGCATCGAGCACATCGAGGCTGACTTCCAGGTCCTCGGCCTCGAACCAGACGTTGCGGATGTCGGTGGCATCGATGTCGCCGGCGCGCGGCAGGGTTTCCAGCTGCCATTGCGGGAAGTGGCGCAGGTAGTAGCTGGAGGCATCCTTGAAGTGCCCCACCAGCAGCACCTTCGCCTGCGGATCGGTCTCGGCCGCGACCAGGCGGCGCACTTCGGCGGACCAGCGGCGGTCGTCGTAGTAATCGCGGGTGGCGACAAAACGCAGGCGCTCGCGCTGGCCCGGCGGCATGGCGCCGGCGATCATGGCCGCGCGCTCTTCCCAGGTGAAGGGGTTCTTGGTGTTGCGGGCGTGGAAGGCCGAACCCAGCACCACGATCACCGTGGCCGCGCGCTCCAGAGCGTGCTGCAGCAGGTGCAGGTGGCCGTTGTGCACGGGCTGGAAGCGGCCGATCACCACGGCGGTATCGTATTGCGGAGTCAGGACGGGCATGCGCTTTCCTTAATTTTTATCAACAGGGTCGAACTGCCGTTCACCTTGGTGACGGCCAGCGCCTCAATAGCGCACCGCGATCGGAATCTGCCGTCCGCTGCCAAAGGCCCGGGCACGCACCCGGATCACCGGTGGCGACTGGCGGCGCTTGTATTCGTTGCGCGCCACCATGCGGCAGATGCGTTCGACCAGTGCTGCCCCGGTTTCGGTTCCGCTGAGCTGCTCGACTGCGCGGCTGGCCGCCCGGGCCTCATCGGCGGGGAGGCGGCTGCCTTCGATGTGCCACTTGAGGATCTCGTCGAGCACCTCGTAAGGTGGCAGGCTGTCGGTATCGCGCTGGTCCGGGGCCAGTTCGGCCGAGGGGGCCTTGTCGATGATGGCCGCGGGGATGATCTCGCGGCCGGCCTGCGCATTGAGGTGACGCGCCAGCGCATAGACCTCGGTCTTGTAGAGGTCGCCGATCAGGCCCAGGCCGCCGTTGGTGTCGCCATACAGGGTGCAGTAGCCCACCGAGATCTCGCTCTTGTTGCCGGTGGTCAGCAGCAGCGCGTCATAGCCGTTGGAGTATTCCATGAGGATGGCACCGCGTACGCGGGCCTGCAGGTTTTCCAGCGGCAGCCCGCGCAAGGGTGCGCCGAAGGCCTTGGCAAAACCGTCCTCGAACTCGCGTACCAGATCGGAAATGGGATGGCGGAACAGCGTCACGCCCAGGGCCTGGCACAGCGCTTCAGAATCATCGACCGAACCGGTGCTGGAAAACATCGACGGCATGGTCACCGCTACCACGTTCTGCGCCCCCAGCGCCTCCACGGCCAGCGCGATGGTGAGCGCCGAATCGATGCCACCGGAAGAACCGACCACCACCTTGCCGAAGCCGCAACGGCGCGCATAGTCGCGCAGGCCCAGCAGGATCTGGCGGCGCTGGAATTCGGGCGTGGCCAGGGTCTGGTCTTCGCGGGCAGGTTCGCCCACACCGTCGCTGCGCAGGAAGCGTCCGCCCTCGAAGGCGATGACCTGGAAATCCTCGGCCAGGCGCGCCGCCTCGAAGGCCAGACCCTGCAGCGGCGACATGGCGAAGGAGCCGCCGTCATAGACCAGCTGGTCCTGCCCGCCCACCTGGTTGACGTAGAGCAGCGCCATCTGGCGGCGCAGGCAGGCGGCCTGGAACAGGGCGTGGCGCTGGCTGCGCTTGCCCACATCCGACGGACTGGCATTGATGGAGACCACCAGTTGCGCATCGGCCTGGGCCAGCTTCTCGAAGGGATTGACGCGATAGCTGCGCAGGTCGTCGTTCCAGCTATCCTCGCAGATCAGGAAGCCGACCCGCACTCCCTTGATCGGCAACACACAGGCGCTCTCCGGACCCGGCTCGAAATGGCGGCCATCATCGAAGACGCCATACACCGGCAGCAACTGCTTGTGATACTCGGCCACGATGGCACCCTCGCGCACGGCCAGCAGGGCATTGAAGAGCGGCTTGCCGGGACCGGGATTGCGGCGCGGTGCGCCGATCACGGCGGTCAGTCCGGGCAAGCTGCGGGTGGCGTCGATGACCGATTGCAAGGTCTGTTCAGCCTGGGCCAGGAAGCGCGCTTCTTCCAGCAGATCGCCGGGGTAGTAGCCGCAGACCGACAGTTCAGGAAAGACCACCAGGTCGGCCCCGCCCCCGGCGGCGCGCTGCAGGCCATCGAGGTGGAGCGCCAGGTTGCCGGAGAAGTCACCGAGGGTGGGATTGCATTGGGCGATGGCGATGCGAAGCATGATGCATCCTTTCTGCCGCCGCAGCGGCTCAGGCAGGGGTGGCCGGCGCGCTGATGCCGAACAGCTGGCGCAGGTAGGCCAGGAAAGTTTCGTCCTTGCACAAAGTCTTGCCCGGCGAATCGGACAGCTTGGCCACGGCCTGGCCATTGCAGGACGAGAGCTTCATGACGATGTTCAGCGGCGCGATGCCGGTGTCGTTGCTGAGGTTGGTGCCGATGCCGAAACCGGTCATGGCCCGGTCGGAAAAATGACGATACAGACGCAGCGCCTGCGGCAGGTCCAGTCCGTCGGAGAACACCAGGCGCTTGGTGTTGGCATCCAGGCGCAGCTTGCGATAGTGCGCCAGCGCCTTCTCGCCCCATTCGAAGGGATCGCCCGAGTCGTGACGCAGGCCGTCGAAGAGCTTGGCGAAATACAGGTCGAAATCGGCCAGGAAAGCATCCATGCCGACCACGTCGGTCAGGGCCACGCCGAGGTCGCCGCGGTATTCCTGCACCCAGTCTTCCAGTTGCGGCCTTCTGGAAATCGCGCAGGCACACGCCGAAGGATTGGTAGGACTGCAGGTATTCGTGGGCCATGGTGCCGATGGGCACCAGCTGATATTTCTTGGCGAGCCAGACGTTGGAGGTTCCCTTGAAATACTGCGGGACCTCGCGCGCCAGCGTAGCCACCACTTCCTCCTGCCACGCTGCGCTGTAGCGGCGGCGCACGCCAAAGTCGAAGAACTCGAAGGGATGACGGCCTGGCGCTTCAGCGGCGAAGGCGTGCAGGAGTGCGATCTTGTCCTGCAGGCGGCGGCGCGCTTCTTGCCCGGCCGCTGCCGTGCCGATCCGGCGGAAATAGAGTTCGTTGACGATGTAGAGCACGAAGATCTCGAAACCCATCACATGCACCTGCGGACCGCGCGCCACGATGCACAGGCGCTCGCCCTCGGTACTGACCTCGATGAACTTGCGCTGGAAACGGAACAGCGCGAGGAAATCGATGAAGTCGCTCTTCATGTAGCGCAGTTGCGCCAGATAGGCCAGTTCATCACTGCTCAAGCGCAGGCTGCACAGATGGTCCAGCTCGCGCTCCACCTCCTCTTTCAATTCGGCCAGCGGGAATTGCGGCTGGTTGCGGCACACGAAGGTGTATTCGGCCTGGGCACCGGGATGGCTGTGCAGCAGGGCCTGCCACATGGTGAACTTGTAGAGATCGGTTTCCAGCAGACTGCGAACGACGGGTGCCATGATGGGCACTCCTTTCAACGTGGATGGTCAGGCGTTGGCTTGCAGTTCCTGCAGCACCTCTTCCGAAGTCGCCAGGCGCACGCCGGCCTGTGACATGGCCGCCAGGAAATCCTGGTACTGCGCCTCGAAGCCGGCCACCGGGCTCATGCAATCGGTTACCAGCACCAGCCGGGCACGGCCGGCGGCATCCAGGTTGGCGGCGATGTGCTCGGTGGTGGCGCGCACGCAGTGGCTGCCCGCTTCCCCGGTGATGTAGACGGTATCGGCCTGTGCCAGGGTGGCGATGAAGCCCCGGTTGAGCTGGGTGGCAGGATCATCGTCATCCGGCACTTCGGCCATCACTGCCGAATAGTGTTCGGTCCATGGGTTGCTGCCCTTGCCCAGCTTGGTGACCACGCCCAGCGTGCGTTCTTCCCAGCGGTTGTAGGCGGCGCGTACATCGGCGTGGACCGCCCCGCCCCAGCTGCCGATCTCGCAGTGCACCGGCCAGACCATGAGGCGATAGCGTCCGGCGGTTTCCAGGGCATCGAGATAGGCCAGTGCGCGCGTCAACGCTTGCGGATCGCGCGGCAGGTAGCGACCGGCTCGCACCTGCGCGGCTTCGATCTGGGTGAAGGGCGTGACCGCCGTGCCGTCGGCTTGCTGCCAGAACGTGGGGTGGGCGATATCCAGCCTGTGGTGTGCGTCGAGGGTGATGCTGATGGCCGACAGGCCCGTGCCGCCCTGGTCGATCAGACGTGCCACGCGTTGCAGGTCGGCATGGCTGCCCGCTACCGGCAGCGCTGGTTGCAGTACCCCGCCGGTAGCCGGGTCCACCGGCAGCCAGTCCGTCGGCAGGTCGCAGAAATCGTTTTGCGGATCGATCACGAGGAGATGCAGGGAGCGCTTCATGGTGTCCACCTTTCGGAGTGCGTCGGGTTACGGTAAGGCCAGTGTAGACCACTTAATTTACTTTTGCAACTAACATAGGCTTCGTGAATTTTCTGGGTTATCCCTGTAAATTGGGGTTTACAGGCCACCCATGATTCGAATTGCAACAAATAGATTCACAATGACACTAAGTACCTTTAGACTTCCCTGACTTGGACAAGGCGAGGAGAAAAATGGATCCGGTGATCTGCACAGTCGATGTGGCGTTGCTCACGCTCACGGCCGAGGGGCTGGAAGTGGCGCTGCTCAAGCGCGAACATGCGCCCTTCAAGGGGGTGGCGGCGCTGCCCGGCGGTTATATCCAGGCGCGTACCGACGTCGATGCGCGCGATGCCGCGCGCCGCGTGCTGCTGGACAAGACCGGCATCGCCGCGCCCTACCTGGAACAGCTGGCCACCTTCTCCGGTGCGGCGCGTGATCCGCGCGGCTGGTCGATCTCGATTGCGTATTACGCGCTGGTGCCGGCCACCACCATCGCCCAGGCCGAGCGGGACGAGGTTCGCCTGCACAGCGTGGACCGGCTGCCGCCGCTGCCCTTCGACCATGGCGACATCATCGGCACGGCCGTCTCGCGCCTGCGCAGCAAGAGCCAGTATTCGTCGCTGCCCTGCCATCTGCTGGGCGATGTGTTTACCTTGCCGCAGTTGCAGCGGGTCTATGAAGTGCTGATGGGCGAGAGCATCAACAAGGTGAGTTTCCGCCGCAAGATGACGGAAATGGACATGCTCGATCCGGTCGACGGACAGTTCGAAAGCGGGGCACATCGTCCGGCGCAGCTGTATCGCCTCAAGCCGGCCTTCCGTGAACAGTTGCAGTTGCTGGAGCGCGGGCTTTGAGGTTGGCAAGCTGCATTGTGATCGGCCAGTACGAAGGAAAGCGGCGCACACCGGATGAACTAGTCATATAGCGTTGGGCAGTGACCTTGCTCCTTGGAGGCCCGGGTCCGGTTTCGCGCCGGATCCGGGCCTTTGTTTCAAGTTGAATCTTTGTCTGGGGTGCCAGCTGATACAGGCTGGGCCAGGACCATTGCCGGGCAGGCTGCCCCTTGGTCGCATCGTCAGCATTTCGTAGCTGCAGCCGTCATCCGGAAGTTGCCAGTTTCCACATGGAAACATTACAATGCGGGCCAGTGTTGCATCAGGGAGGGATACTTGATGAGCACAGGATCTTCGCATGCCCAAAGCATCCCCGGGTCTGGAACAGCGGCTTCCGGACTCTCCTTGCGCCCGCATTCTGCGGCGGGCTTTTCCGTATCACCCCGTCTCCCAAAATGAACCGTTAGTCAACCAGCTTGACGCCAGCGAGCGGTTGCGACGCGACTTTGCGCTTGCTTCTGCGCGCTTGGCTGATCAGGCTTGGCTTGAATTCAACGACTTGCCCTGCGACCCGGTCGATAAGACGCGGGATCCAGTGTCATGACGACCAAGGGCGTTAGGGGAGCAGGAAAAATATGCTTCGGTATGACGCCTCACGAAATTGAGAAAATTTTTGGTGCCGCAGACAGCGTCGCCTCCAATCATCTGAACCAGAGAGTGGAATTCCGCAGCTTCATGAATCTAGGGTATTCGCCGGGTTCTGCCGAAGCCGTATCTCATATCGGCTTTGGGCGGCAAATGGAAAACATCCGATTCAAGGACAACAATCTGTTTCTTGACGACGAAAGCGTCATTCTTGCGAAGCTGGTCGCGGAAGACGGCAACCCACTCACCTGCCTTGGATTCATCGTTTTTTTCAATCTTGGAATAACACTCACAGGATTTCACGATCAAGACATTTCCCAGAAGGCTCTTACCATGTTCCCGCGCGGCGCTTGGGACAAGTGTCTCCCAAAACTCAAACCGTTTACCCCAAAGCAGTGAAGAGAAAAGTCACGACCCAGGCTTTCTAACCTTCGTGGCTCTGGCCAATCTAGTTGCAACACTTCGGGACCGTTCATGAATTTCAAACTGGAGCCTTGCAGTGGCAAGGGAATGAGATGAGAGACGAAGGATTCAAATATTTTATTAGTAACTTTGGCGAAGCGACCAAGACCTCCCCGGTACCCGCCGCAAGCCTTGAAAAATGGCGCGGTAAGCTGCCAGATAAGTTAATGAAATACTGGGAGCAAGAAGGATGGTGCGAGTATGCGAATGGCCTCTTTTGCACTGTTGACCCTGATGACTATGAAGACCTCGTTGATGAGTGGCTAGCCGATACAGGATTGGATGAGATTGATGCATTCCACGTGATTGCGAGGACAGCATTTGGCGAACTCCATGTGTGTGGTGAAAAAACAGGATGTAGCGTCACGATCTATTGCGCCCTCAATATGGTCGCTGCTTTGGAAAATAGATTGAAGGCAAAAACTAAAGAAGACCTGGATTTTTCAATCCGTTCGTTTTTTGCATTCAATGAGCCGATCGAGCTTGACATGAAAGACGAGAACGGCCAGCCGCTCTTCGAACGCGCCAGAGCCAAACTAGGCCCGCTTGAGCCGCATGAGATCTATGGATTCGAGCCTGCCATCGTACTGGGAGGAAAAATTCGCCTAGAAAATGTAGCCAAGGTGAATGCCCACGTGCACCTGACGATTCTCCGCCAATTCGCAGAGCCGGAATTGCCACTTTCGGGGATCGATATTGAAAAGTTGCTCGGCTCTTGAACATGCAGCCATTCGTCAATGCGCCCGCCTCCCATTTGGATGAATCACACTGAGCGAATGTCCCGGACCCATCCATTGACAACAGCCCTCAGCCTCAACACCGTTCCCGGCATCGGCGCCAAAAACCAAAGCGGCGCACCCACAGTGGGTGCGCCGCTTTTTTCATATCGAAATTCTTGAGCCAGGCTCAGGCACAGCAATTGCCGCCAGTATCGGCACAGCGTTCACGGCGCTGCAATTGACGGCGGTGGCGCACGCGTTGCGAGACGCGATAGACGGCGCGCTGGGTCAGCATCATGGACAGGGTGCTCAAGCTGAACTCGGCGGCAATGAGCAAACCGACCAGAGCGGCAAATTGCAGGTAGATCCGCGGATACACGGAAAGACTACGCGAGAACAGTTGATGCAGCATGATGAATTCCTCTTTCTTGTTGTACGTGCTGGGGGGTTCTGCTTCACACCAGTGACGATGCAGCGAACCGCGATGCGTGGCCGATCATGCCGGTCCACGCATCGGATCACCCTGCATCAGGCACCAGCGTAGGTCGAATCGGCGACGCTGCCGGCGGTTTGCACGGCGCTCTTGGCGGGGCCATTGCTGACGGCCGGGAACACCGAGTCAGGTTGGTTGGCGATGCCTTGTGCCTGAGCGCGGGCCAGGTCAGCCTTCACGGCGGCGCGGGTGGTGTGCGAGACGAAAGGCTGGTCGACCGGGTATTGGGCTTCAGCGAAAGCAACCGACGATGCGGACAGGGCCAGGACGGCGGCGATGATGGTCTTTGCGGACATGATGTTTCTCCTTGAATGCGTTAAGTGGACTTCAGTAGGTTTGCTTACAGTTCAGTGATGCATGTGGCCGGGATGTCGGTCGGCTCACGCCACTCTCTAGAACCGCATCGTTTCTTGCGTTGCGATGTCGTTCATCGATGGACTGAAGTCTACGGAAGAGCGCTCAGAAGAAAAACCATGCTGGAGAGAATTGAGTGTTCCGGGTTCTGGAACAATCGTCGGGGACTATCAAGGCAATAGGTTTAACCTGCAACCGCCATCACTGTCCCTGTCGATCCAGCTTTTGTTGTTCCAGCAATTGTTCCGCCTCCGACAGGCCGCCGGGCTTGAGCACCGTGCGGCCCTTGGCCGGGGCACCGGCCAGCGGATCGGGAGCGACCTCCTGCGGCGGCGTGTGGCGGGGATCGGGATGATCGTCGAGCGCGTTGTCGGCGCGATGCGGTTGCGGATCAGGGCGGGTCATGGTCGGCTCCTCGGGATCAGGTCCACTGGCGCTGGCTCACGCGCAGGGGCTGGGTGTATTCCTCATGCTGGACTTGCTTGGCCGAGGCCTGCTTCATCACAGGCCTGGCATGGCCAGCCTCGGTGGCTGCACGGCACGCAGCCACACAAGCTGGGGAAGATAGTTGCACGGTGCGCTTAAGCTGCTGCGGCGGACGCTCCACCGGCGGCATGCGTCCACCCGCGAGGGTCTTGCGCAAACGAAGACGCAGCGGATCGTGTGCGAGCGGGTCGGTATTGGCTGGATTGGCGGCTGGCATGATGCGGGTCTCCCTTCTTGTGGCGGCACGCGCACGTGCCATCTTGGAAGGGCAGTATTCCCGCAACGGACCCGGCCGTTAAGCGGACAATGGCTCTGCCTGCTGTAGGAAAGCAGGCAGAGCCGCAGAACGCGTGCCGCGTTGAGGTGCCACAAAAAGGGGGGAACAGATTGGACAGCTGCGGAGCAAAGAGATCAGCGTGCGGGTAGAAAAACCTCAGGCGACGTTCTTGTAAGGGCCGGGCCGGTCGGTCTCCTCGGCCACGATCTGCATCTCGCCGATGCGGTTGCGCAGTTCTTCCCAGGGATGCGTGGGCAAGCTGGCTTCGTGATGGGCCTGTCGCAGATGTTGCGCGAGGTCCTCCACATCCTGGTTCACGCGGTCCTGCCAGCGGTGTTCCAGCGCGATGAACAGCGCAATGGCCGCCACCAGCCCGAACGAGCAGACCGCCAGGGCGGCGTAGATGGCGTACTGCATGATGGTATCGAACCAGTCCATGTCCTCCCCGTTCTGATGGGTTGATGGCAATACGGCGATGGTAGCTTGCGGCCGTGCTTGCGCCCATCAGGAAATGACTGAGGCACCTGCGGCCACATGCCACCCAGCTCATCCACAGGAACCTGCACTCCAGGCGGGCGGTCTGCCGATCAGGCGCAGGCTGCACGGTGCGCCTCGTCTCGCCCACGGAGCCCTCGATGATTGCCACCCCGTCCACCACCATCCCTGCCCGCCTGGACCGCCTGCCCTGGTCACGCTGGCACTGGCGCGTGGTCATCGCCCTGGGCGTGGCCTGGGTGCTGGACGGGCTGGAAGTCACCCTGGTCGGCTCGCTGGGCAGCGTGCTGGAGCGCAGCGATACGCTGGCGCTCGATGCGGCGCAGGTCGGCTGGACCGGCTCGCTCTACATTGCCGGTACCGTGCTGGGGGCGCTGGTCTTCGGCCGCCTCACCGACCGGCTGGGGCGCAAGCGGCTCTTCATGCTCACGCTCATGCTGTACATGGCGGCGACACTGGCCACCGCCTTTGCGCAGGATTTCCTGTTCCTCGCCCTGTGCCGCTTCGTGACCGGCCTGGGCATCGGCGGCGAATATGCGGCCATCAATTCGGCCATCGATGAGCTGGTGCCGGCGCGCGTGCGCGGACGGGTCAACCTCATCATCAACGCCAGTTTCTGGATCGGCGCAGCGCTCGGTGCAGGCTTGTCGCTGGTGATCCTGGATCCGCAGGTGATGGGCGCCGCACTGGGCTGGCGCGCCTGCTTCCTGCTGGGGGCTGTGCTGGCAGTGGCGGTGCTGCTGGTGCGGCGGCATGTGCCGGAAAGTCCGCGCTGGCTGCTCATGCACGACCGCCACGCAGAAGCCGAAGCGGTGGTGCGCGCCATCGAAGTGGAGGTCGAGCGGCAACACGGTCTCCTGCCCGCCGTGGACGCCGCGCCGGGTGCATCTGGCCAGAGCAGCACGGCAGGCAGCGGCATGCTGCCCTGGCGCGAGATCGCCCACGTGCTGCTGCATCGCTATCGCCAGCGCAGCGTGATGGTGGCCCTGATGATGGTGGCCCAGGCCTTCGTCTACAACGCCATCTTCTTCACCTACTCGCTGGTGCTCACGCGCTTCTTCCAGGTGCCGGACCATCGCGTGGCGCTCTACATCTTTCCGTTTGCGCTGGGCAATGTGCTGGGACCGCTGTTGCTGGGCCACCTGTTCGACAGCATCGGCCGCCGCCGCATGATCGCGGCCACTTACCTGCTCTCCGGTGCGGGATTGGCCGCCACGGCCTGGGCCTTCAATGCCGGACTGCTGGACGCGCGTTCACTCGCGCTGTGCTGGAGCGCGGTGTTCTTCGTGGCCTCGGCGGCGGCCAGCTCGGCCTACCTGACGGCCAGCGAGGTATTCCCGCTGCGCATGCGTGCCATGGCCATTTCGATTTTCTATGCCATCGGGACCGGCGTGGGCGGATTCGTCGCGCCGGTGCTGCTGGGCTGGCTCATCGCCAGCGGTGACCGCCATGCGGTGGCCGCAGGCTATGCGCTGGGCGCATGCCTGGCACTGCTGGCCGGAGGCTGCGCGCTGCGCTTTGCGGTGGACGCAGAACGGCGCACGCTGGAAGAAGTGGCGGAATGGAAAAACTGAGCTGATGAGACAGCCTTCCTGTCATCAGCCAGGCTTATGACAGGATTTTTTCCGCAATGCCCGCCCCCAGCGGTGCCAGCAAGGCCTGCAATTCCTCTTCGCCGAACTTGATGGTGGCCGTGTCATCGCGCCCCAGCATGCCCTCGGCCAACGCTGACTTGCGCGTCTGCAATTCGAGCAGGCGTTCTTCGATGCTGCCCTCGATGACCAGCTTGTAGACGAATACCTGGCGTGTCTGCCCCAAGCGGTGCGCGCGGGCGATGGCCTGCTCTTCCACGGCCGGATTCCACCAGGGATCGGCCAGCACCACCGTATCGGCAGCGGTGAGATTGAGGCCGACGCCCCCCACCTTCAGGCTCACCAGCATGATCGGCACTTCACCTTGCTGGAAGCGCGCAATCACGCCGCTGCGCGCGGCCGGTTCGGTGTCGCCGGTGAGCATCAGGCAGGGCAATTGCAGCGCCTGCAGTTCCGCTTCGATCAGGGTCAGCATGCTGGTGAATTGCGAGAACAGCAGGATGCGCCGCCCCTCCTCCACCAGCGAGGGCAAGGTATCGCGCAGCCACTCGATCTTGGCACGCTCCAGCCCGCGCGGCATGCGGCCCTGCTTCAGGAGATAGGGGTCGCAGCAGACCTGGCGCAGCTTGAGCAGGGCATCCATCACCGAGACCTGGCTGCTGCCCAGGCCGCGCCGCTCCAGCGCGCGGCGGACCTGCTTGTCGGCGGCGATGCGCACGCTCTCGTAGAGCTCGCGCTGGCGGCCCTGCAGTTGCAGGCGTTCGACGATCTCGATGCGCGCCGGCAGCTCCTGCAAGACATCCTGTTTGCGCCGGCGCAGGATGAAGGGGCGCACGCGCTGGGCCAGCAGGCGCGCACGGACAGTTTCTCCCTGCTGCTCGATGGGCTTGCGCCAGAGGCGCGCGAAGCTGCGTGCATCGCCCAGGAAGCCCGGCATGAGGAAATGGAACTGGCTCCACAATTCGCCGAGATGGTTTTCCAGCGGGGTGCCGGTCATGCAGAGCCGATGGCGCGCGTGCAGGCGGCGCGCGGCAGCGGTGCTGCGGGCGGCGGCATTCTTGATGGTCTGCGCCTCGTCCAGCACCAGCAGGTGAAAGCGCAGCGACATCAGCAGATCGAGATCGCGCCACAGCAGCGCATAGGTGGTCAGCACCAGGTCGGCCTGGCCCTGCGCAATGGCGCTGACATGGCGCGCGCGGTCCTGGCCATGCAGACCCTGCACGCGCAGGGCCGGGGCGATGCGCTGCGCTTCCTGCTGCCAGTTGAACAGCAGCGAGGTCGGCACCACCACCAGCGCGGGCAGGTCGAGCCGGCCCGCCTGTTGTTCGATGAGCAGATGGGCCAGCACCTGCGCGGTCTTGCCCAGGCCCATGTCGTCAGCCAGGATGCCGGCCAGCCCATGCTGGCGCAGGTACTGCATCCAGGCCACGCCCTGCAGCTGGTAGCCGCGCAGGGTCAGTCCCAATCCCGCTGGCGGTGCCACCGCTTGGACGCTGCCGGCGGCACGCAGCCGCTGTGCCAGTTGCAGTACACCGGCAGCACCGCTCATGTGCCAAGGTGCGCCACCCTCCAGGGCCAGCAGGTCGGATTGCAGGCTGTCGAGACGATGGGCGTCCCAGGGCGAGAGCTGCAGCGGACCCTCCTTGCGCTTGAGGTCCACCAGCAGATCCAGCAAGGCCAGCACCACCGCCTTGAGCGGCCCGGCCATGGCATCGATGCGGCGGCCGCCCGGCGCACGCAGCGAGATCACGGCGTGCGGATCCATGCGCTCGACCTGTTGCGCATCAGCCCAGCGCGGGTCGCGCCGCAACAGGTCGGCCACCATCGGTGCCACATCCAGGGTCTGGCCATCGACCTCGATGCCCATAGCCAGCAGCCAGCGCCCGCTGGGATCGAGGCCGTCGAAGATCTCGCTGGAGAAGGCGCGCGGCTGCAAGGGCGCGGCTACCTCGCGCGCACTGATCTCACCGGTCTGGCTGCTGACGATGAAGCGCCAGGCGGTCACCGGCACGCTCTCATGCGCAAACCCCGGCCGCACGCGCAAGGTCCAGCCCTGCTGCTGCAGAAGCGGGGCCTGGTCGGCCCAGAAATCACCGAAGGCGTCTTCCAGCATCAGGGTCCAGAGCGGACCGGCGTCATGCAGGGGATTCTCGGCACGCCATTGCAGGGCATCTTCGCGCAGGGGCAGCAGGCCCATCTCGCGAATGCTCTCCAGTGCCGCAGCCTCGGCGGCGTGGTCGCGCGTGACATGCGCCGGCGTGTAACCGGCCTCGTCATCGGGGTGGCCCACAGGGGCCGGCATGCTCCAGCGCTGCGCGCCCTCACCATAAACCCAATCGATCTGCGCCACCGTCACCATGCCGCCACGCGGCCCGAACAGGCCGTGCGCGCGCATGCCCAGCAAGCCCTCACCACGGGTGAGCGTCTGCAGGGTCAGGCGGGGGTGGAAGGTACTGGAGGAAGGCGAAGCAGGCATGCGGCCGATGAAAAACGGGGAAGCGGCCATTGTAGGGCGCTTCAGGCCGGACGTGCAGGAACGCAGGGGAAACCGGGCGACAGCACGCGCATGCGCGCACCGCATGGCAGCGACGGGAGACTTACTTCGCCGGCGGCGTAATGCAGAAATCCAGCATGCCGAAAGGCGTGCGGCCCTCGCCGGTGGCCCATACCCACACGGCCCAGCACAGCAGGCCGCACACCAGCAGCAGGGCCAGCAGGATGTGCAGTCCGGATGCCTTGCGCAGGAAGCCTTCAACGCGGTCAAACAGGGCGGTCATGGAGATTGTTGCAGAAACGGAATAAGGTAATGAACCATCATTGTAGCCAAGCCCCCGGGCCGACGTAATGGGACAAATTGCCGCAGTGTCAGGCTGGCAATATCGATGCGCCCCCCTTGGCCGGGCTCTGTTACCCTAGCGCATTCTTGACGATGCGTTCGCCACCATGACCACTGCCCTGCTCATCATCGACGTCCAGCAAGCCCTGTGCACCGGCCCCGGGTCCGTCGCCAACGGCGAGACCACCATTGCCAACATCAACCTGCTCTCGGCCCATGCGCGCGCATCGGGCGCACCGGTGATCTTCGTGCAGCATGAGGACAGCGGCAGTTTGCAACACGACAGTGCCGGCTGGCAACTCGCGCAGGGACTGCATCACCAGGACGATGACCTCACCCTGCGCAAGCGCGGCTCGGACGCCTTCCACCAGACTGCACTGGAATCGCTGCTGCGCGAACGCGGCGTGACGCGCCTGGTGATCTGCGGCATGCAGACCGAGTTCTGCGTGGAATCGACCGTGCGCCGTGCGCTGGCGCTGGGCTTCCCGGTGACGCTGGCGGCCGGCGCGCACACCACCGCGCCCAATGGCGTGTTGCCGGTGGATCAGGTGGTGGCCCACCATCAGGCCACGCTCTCCAACCTGGGCGCGTATGGCGTGCGTACCACCATCACGGCCGCTGCCGATATCGCTTTCTGAAGCCGCCCCTTTAGAAACGCTGCGGGCTGAAGGGCGCCAGGTCGATTTCCGGTGCCTGCCCTGCCAGCAGCTGCGCCACGACGCGCCCGGTGCGCGCCGAGCAGCCCAGGCCGATGTGGCCGTGGCCATAGGCGTGGATGATGTCGCCGCTGGCGCTGGCCGGGCCGATGCAGGGCATGCCGTCGGGCGTGCTGGGACGGCGGCCCAGCCAGTATTTCACGTCCTCTGGCGGCAGCGTGCGCGGCAGGCCGGGGAAGAGTTTCAGGGCGATGTCGCGCATGATCTCGCCGCGCCGCCAGTCGGGCGCCGCCTCGAAGGAGGCGAACTCGACCTGGCCGGCGATGCGCAAACCCGTTTCCATCTGGGTGGCGATGACCTTGAATTCGGACACCATCATCGGCGTGCGCGCACGCGCTTCATGGTCGTGCCCGTGAATGACGGCGTGATAGCCGCGCTCGCTCTCCAGTTGCACCTGATCACCGGCGGCTGCGGCCAGCGCCTTGGAACGTGCGCCGGCGCAGATGACGGCAGCGTCGCAGGCCAGTTCGCCCTGTTCGGTCAGCACGGCCTTCAATCGCCCGTTCTCCACGCGGAACCCCGTGGCCCGGCCCTCGACGCGGCATGCACCCCGCGCCATTGCATAGGCCTCCAAGGCCTGCAGGTAGGCGCCCGGATTGCGGCAATGGCCGGCCTCGTCGACCTGGACCGCAAAGCCGAAGGCCGGATCCAGGTCCGGTTCGCGTTCACGCAGCGCCGCGCCTTCGACTTCCTGCCACTGGATGCCCAGCTCGCGGCGCACGCCCCAGCCGAAGGCGTCATTGTTGAAATGCTGGCGCGAACGGTAGACGTGCAGCACGCCCGAGGTGTCGATCAGGTGCGCCACACCGGCGCGCTGCGCCACCTCCAGATGCAGGCGGCGGGCATCGGCCACCAGCGTGCGCAAGGCGCGTGCGGTGGTGCGGATGCGATCACGGCGCGCGCTGGCCAGATTGCGCACCAGCCAGGGTGTGAGGCGCGGCAGGTAGCGCCAGCGGATCGACAAGGGCCCCAGCCGATCCATCAGGTAGTCGGGCACCTTCTTCCACATGCCCGGCTCCACCGGCGGGATCACCGAATGCGAAGACAGCCAGCCGGCATTGCCATAGCTGGACGCCTCCTGGCTGCCGGCCTCGTTGAAGTCGAGCAGGGTCACCTGCAAGCCCTGGTCGAGCGCATGGATGGCGCTCATCAGGCCGACGGCGCCCGTTCCGATGATGACGGCGTGGCGGGGAAAGACGATTTCGGCAGAGGTGGACATGGCGGGATGCTGGAGGCAAAGCCGCATGATACGAGAACCGGGCGGCCGATGCCCGGGCAATGCGCCACGGCCGCGCTTGACACGGGCAGGGCGCGGCCGCAGGCTGGCGACCTGCCCTCCGTCCTGCCCATTCCCCGACCTGAAGGAGACGCGCCATGAGCCAGCCGCACACCGTCAAACTCTACCGCGTCCTGCGGGCCAAGCCGGAACGCGTCTATCGCGCCTTCCTCGATCCGGATGCCATGGTGAAATGGCTGCCGCCGCATGGCTTCACCGGCAAGGTCCACCACATGGACGCGCGCGTGGGCGGCTCGCACAAGATGTCCTTCACCAATTTCAGCACGGGCCAGACCCAGGCCTTCGGCGGCACTTACGTCGAGCTGGTCCCCAATGAACGCATCGTCTATACCGACCAGTTCGACGACCCCAACCTGCCGGGCGAGATGAAGGTCACCATCAGCATCGCAGGCTGCCTGGTCGGCAGTGAACTGACGGTGGTGCAGCAGGGCATACCGCCGATGATCCCGCTGGAGTTCTGCTACGCCGGCTGGCAGGAGTCGCTGCAGCTGCTGGCGCAACTGGTCGACCCCGAGATTGCCGGCGGCCCCTGAGGCCAGCGGCGCCTCATCCGGGCTGGTTGTAGGCCACGGTGCGCGGTTGGTAAGGCTGGCCATTGATGCGCCGCTGCTGGTGGAACACGCCGCTGGTGAAGTCGTCGCTCAGGATGTCATGGCGTGCGTCGTAATAGCGTGACTGCACGCCCATGAGGCCCATGACCGTGTGTTCCAGCTGGTCGGTCTGGTAGGGGCGGTATTCGAGACGGGCCTTGTCTTCCGGGCTCTTGCCGGTGAAGGAGCGGGTCCAGACCAGCATGGGGATTTCATAACCGGTGGCGTCGGCGACGGACTGGCCGGCGTGATTGCGGGTGTGCCCCACTTCCTGCGCATGATCGGAACTGAAGAGCAGGCTGGCATTGTCTTCGCGTGCCGCATTCATGGTCAGCCTGGCCATGCTGCCGACCACGTAATCGTTGTAGGCCATGGCATTGTCGTATTCATTGCGCAGCTGGCGTATCCATGCCGAGCGATCGGCGCCTTCCAGTTTTTCCATCACCCCGTCGCGCAGGGCGTCGAAGCGCGCGTACTGGCTGGGATAGCGCATCTCATAGGTAGGATGCGCGCCCAGCAGGTGCACCACGATCAACTTTTTCGGGGCCGGATCCTGCAGGGCGGATTGCAGTGCCGGCAGCAGGTTGCCGTCGAAATTGTTTTCACCGCGCCCGGCCCCCTTGTTGATGAACACCTGCGCGTCGGCACGGCGCGAGACCAGGCCCAGCCAGCCATCATTGGGCGGCTGGTTGGAGAGCCAGTGAATCCGGAAGCCCGCCTCGCGCGCCAGCATCAGCACATCGGGCTTGCGGTTCCAGGCCTGGGGATCGCTGAGGTCGGCCGGCGTCAACATCTTCATCAGCGAGTCCATGGTGGCCGGCGCCGAGGAGACCACGTCGCGGAACACGATGAGCTCCTTGCGCATCGCTTCCAGCGTGGGCGAGGTCGGGCGCTCATAGCCATAGAGCGACATGTTGGCGCGATTGAGGCTCTCGCCGATGATCCATACCACCGTGTTGCGCCCGGGTCCCGCATAGCGCACCTGCCAGTCGGCGCGATGCGCCATGTTGCGGGCCACGTCCGCTTCCATGGTGGCCGCCAGGGCCAGTTGCTCGCGATAGTCCAGATAGCGGATGGGCCAAAACAGCAGCGGGTTTTCCTTGGCCATGGTGGGATTGAAATGCAGGGCCACGAACACGGCCAGCAGGCTGCCTACCGCCACCCGGCCGCGCCAGCGCCACGGTGCGGCTGGCTGCGCCTGTTCACGGCGCTGCAGCCAGCGCTCGCCCAGCCACAGTCCGGTGCACGCCACCAGCAGCAGGCCCAGTGACTCGGCCAGGTCGCGCCCGTTGTGGCGGAAGAATTCGCTGCTCTCGGCCGGGTTGGTGTTGAAGATCGCTTGCAGCACCAGGATGGGATTGGGGCGCAGGCCGAAGTAGTCGCGCAGGAATCCCTTGATGGCCGCATCCAGGAAGAACAGCCCGATGATGGCCAGGGCCGCGCGCGAGAACCAGCGCGGGCGCTCGCGCAGCCATGGCAAGACCAGCAACAGCCCGGCGATGCCCGGCAGGGCGGCCGCCATGAGCACGCCGCTCTTGGCCAGTTCGTTGGTGCTGATGCACTCCAGTGCCCAGAAGAAGGCCAGGCCGGTCAGCCCCAGCCCGAGTCGCGCAAGCAGTTTGTTCAATGCTGTCTTTCCGCCGCCCCGCCCGGCAAGATATTGTCGTGGTGAAATGTTGTCCGTGGCGCCGCTTCCCTGGCGGCTTGTCCCCGGCGGCACAAATGCGCTGCCTGGCCTGCGCGATAGGACAAGCTCAGCGATAATTTGTTTCCGCGTGGCGGGCAGAGTATCGCACCCCGCAGGAAATGAACAACAAACGCACAACAAACCCGATTCTCCAGGCTCCCCCTGCTACTGAAAGGAAACCCATGCGCATTTTTTCCCACGCCCTCCTGGCCGCCTTGATGGGCCTCGCGGCAAGCCTCCCGGCCGCGGCCCAAGGCGTCTATGACGAATGGTCGGCGGTGAAGGCACCGGCCGCGCCGGCGCTCTCGCACGTGGTCGTCGACCCGGCCACCACCGCCGTGCTGGTGCTGGACATCGCCCGCCAGACCTGCCATCCGGATACGCGTCCGCGCTGCGTGGCAATGCTGCCCCGCGTGGCCAAGCTGCTGGCCATGGCGCGCGAGAAGAAGGTGCCGGTGATCTACACCCTGGGCGGCAACAGCACGCCGGCCGACATCTGGCCTGAAGCCGCCATGCAGGGTGGCGAGCCGCTGTTCAAATCCGGCCCGGACAAGTTCGTCAACACCGACCTGGAAAAGATGCTGCGCGAGAAGGGCATCAAGACCGTCATCTGCATCGGTGCCGCCGCCCACGGCGCGGTGCTGCATACGGCGGCCAGCGCCGCTTTCCGTGGCTTTGACGTGGTGGTGCCGGTGGACCTGATGGCCTCTGACACCGCCTATGCCGAGCAATACACGGCATGGCACCTGGTCAATGCGCCGCGCCTGGGCGAACGGGTCAAGCTGACGCAGTCGAGCTGGATCGAGTAAGACCGGCGCCGCACTGCTGGAATGATCCGCTGGCGCGGTAGTGCAGCGGATGCATCAATGATGGGTGTTGATGCAGGACTTGCATCAATCGCAGTGGCCCTGTCTCATGCGGTGCGCAGCTGGAAACGGGCGACCAGTCCCGCCAGCTGGTGCGTCTGGTCGCGTAGGGAATGGGCGGCTGCCGCTGCCTGTTCCACCAGCGCCGCATTCTGCTGGGTACCTTCATCCATCTGCGTGACGGCGTTGTTGATTTCGTCGATGCCCCGGCTTTGTTCGCGGCTGGCCACGGCAATTTCACTCATCAGGGTGGCCACGCGGGCCACTGAATCGACGATCTGGTGCATGGTCCGCCCGGCCTGGTCGACCAGGTCCGCACCGCTGGCCACCTGCTGGACCGACCCTTCGATCAGTTCCTTGATCTCGCGCGCGGCGGCCGCCGAACGCTGGGCCAGGCTGCGCACTTCGGTGGCGACCACGGCAAAGCCGCGTCCCTGCTCACCGGCGCGCGCCGCTTCCACCGCGGCGTTCAAGGCCAGGATATTGGTCTGGAAGGCGATGCCATCGATGACCCCGATGATGTCGGCAATGCGCGCCGATCCGGTACGGATCTCGCCCATGGTCTGCACTACACGGTCCACTACCGCGCCCCCTTCACTGGCCAGGCGCGACGACGTGTTCACCAGTTCGTTGGCCTGGTGTGCATGATCGGCGTTCTGGCGCACGGTGGAGGTCAGCTCTTCCATGGCCGAAGCCGTCTCTTCGAGGCTGGAGGCCTGCGATTCGGTGCGGGAAGACAGGTCGGCATTGCCGCTGGCGATTTCACCGGAGGCGGTATTGATGATGGCGATGCTGCGATGGACTTCGCCGACCATGCTGCCCAGGCTTGCGGTCATGTCATTCAAGGCTTGCATGAGCTGGCCGGTTTCATCACGGCTGCGTACGCTGACCTGGCCGCTGAGATCATTGGCGGCCACGCGCCGCGCCAGGGTCAGCGCTTCAGCCAGCGGACGCGAGACTACCCTGGCAATGGCCAGCGCCAGTGCCAGGCCGATCAGGATGCCGGCCACCAGCAGGCCGATGATCCAGCGCTGCGAACTCTCGTAGACCTGGTCGGCGCGGGTGTTGGCCTCCTCCTTGTGGTCGATGTTGGCCTGGCGCAGGGTAGCGAATTGCTTCTCGATGGCGCGATAGGCCTTGAGAGAATCGCCCTTGGTGAGGGCCAGGGCGTCTTCCTTGTGATTGTCGCGGGACAACGCGATGATTTTCTTGTGTTCCACCAGATAGGCCGCCAGCGTCTTGCTGAGCTGGTCGAAGGCGCTGGCTTCCTCGGCGGTGAGGCCGAGCTGGCGATACTGCGTCTCCAGCGAGGCAAATTCGGCATAGCGCTCAGAGAGCGCCTTCTCCAGCGTGGACATGGTCTGCTCGTTGCCCAGGATGTGCTGGAATTCGGTGGAGCGCACGCGCACCAGCGCACGTTCCAGCATCAGGCTGATACGGATGCCGGGTTCCCATTTGCGGGCGATTTCCGTGGCCGCTGCATTGACCTTTTGCATCTGGTAGACCGCAAACATGCCCAGCGCACTCATCAGTACGAGTACTGTCACGAAGGACAGCAGCAGCTTGGTGGCGATCTTCCTGTCCATGAACCATTTCATTGTGATACCCCTTTCCCTCATCCCATGTGCCGCCCGATGCGGCATTTCCATCACGCAGGAAGATTGGCATTCCGCCATTTCCTTTCCCGCAAAAACAAAGGACCCAGCTCGTCAAGCGAACCGGGTCCGGAAAACCATGGCCCAAGGCGGGCCCACCCTTGAGCCTGCTACAGGCTCAGGCGAACTGGAACAGCTGTGCCGCCGTGTCGCCGGTGATGCGGCGCCGATCGTCCTCGTCGCTCACCAGCGTTTCAAAGCGCCGCCAACTGTCGGCATAGCTGGTCATGCTTTCGTGCTGGGTATGCGGCCAGTCGCTGCCCCACAGCAGACGATCCGTCCCCAGGTGCCGGCGCAACAGCGGCCAGGCCTGGCGGGCGAAAAGCGCACCCCCCTCGCTGCCGCCATTGCGATACTGCGCCGACAATTTGACCCACACCTGGCGCGAGGCGCCGGTGGAGAGCAGGTAGCGAAATCCCGGATCGTCCACGCCCAGCGCCGGGTCGACCCGGCCGAAGTGATCCACCACGACCTTCAAGCCCAGGGCCAGCAAGGGCTCCAGCACCCGCGGCAAATCGGCTGCCTCGCGATGGATCTCGACCTGCCAGCCCAACGCGGCGATGCGGGTCAGCGTGTCGCGCCATGCGCCCTGGAAGTCGGGCAGCGCTGCGCCGCCGACCAGGTTGAAACGCACCCCGACCACGCCCCCTTGATGCAGGGCCTGCAATTGCGTGTCATTGCACTGCGCATCGATCATGGCGATGCCGCGCAGGCGCTGCGGCGCGCGGGCGATGGCCTGCAGCAGGTAGCTGTTGTCGCTGCCCAGGAAACTGGGCTGCACCAGCACGCCATGGCTCATGCCATGCGCATCCAGGCGCGCCAGGTACTCCTCGACGGTGACGTCGTAGGCCGGCGTATAGCGGCGCACGTCGGCCATCGGCAGGCTGCGCGCAAACACGTGCGCGTGCGTATCGATGCGCAGCGCCGGCGCGGCCATGGCGGGGGTGGTGTTCATGCGCCGGTTTCCATCTGGCGTCCCTTGGTTTCGGGCAGCATCAGCACGGCGATCACCACCAGCGAATAGGCGATGGCAGCATCGATGCCGATGGCCTGGCCCAGCGGCATGGAGTCGCTCATGTGGCCGACCAGCACCGGGAAGCCGGCCGAAGCCACGCGTCCGAAGTTGTAGCAGAAGCCCACGCCGGTGCCGCGAATGCCGCTCGGATAGAGCTCATTGAAAAGCGCACCCAGGCTGGCCGGGATGCCGGCCGCGAAGAAGCCCAGAGGGAAGCCGCAGATCAGCATCTGGGTATCGGTCAGCGGCAGGAAGATGTAGCACAGCACGGTGGCCACGCAGCACAGCGCGAAGGAGGCGACGGTGCGGCGGCGGCCGATGCGGTCCAGCAATTGCGCACTGGCGATGCAGCCGCACCAGAAGGCGATGATGATGACAGCCAGGTAGCCGCCGGTGGAGAGCACCGATAGGTGCTTCTCGGTCTTCAGGTAAGTGGGCAGCCAGGTCATCAGGGCGTAGTAGCCACCGTGTGCGCCCACGCCGAGCAGGCTGCCGATGAGGGTCAGGCGCAGCACGTCGGGACGGAAGATACCCAGGAGCGTACTGGCCGCAGGCTTGCCGGCAGCCGCCTTGCGGCCGGCCAGGAAGGCATCGGTCTCCGGTACCGAGCGGCGCACGTAGACCACCAGCAGTGCGGGCAGCAGGCCGATGACAAACATCACGCGCCAGGCCATTTCCTGCGGCAGCATCGTGAAGAGCACCGAGAACAGCAGCACCGCACCGCCCCAGCCGACGGCCCAGGCGCTTTGTACGGTGCCCATTGCACGGCCGCGATGTTCGGCGCGGATGGTCTCGGCCATCAGCACCGCACCGGCCGCCCATTCGCCGCCGAAGCCGAAGCCTTGCAAGGCTTTGAGGACCAGCAGCTGCGGATAGCTCTGGGCGAAGGCGCTCAGGAAAGTGAAAAAGGAAAACCAGATGATGGTGATCTGCAGGGTCTTGACGCGCCCGTAGCGATCCGACAGGGCGCCGGCGAACCAGCCGCCGATGGCCGAGGCCACCAGCGTGGCGCCGCTGATCATGCCGGCGTCCGCCTTGGAGAGCGAAAAGGCCGCGATCAGCGCGGGGATGGCCAGGCTGAACATCTGCACATCCAGTGCATCCAGCGCCCACCCGCTGAAGCAGGCCCAGAAAGTCTTGCGTTCCTTGGCAGTGACCTGCCGATACCATGAAAACATTGTCTCGTCCTCTAAGCTGAAGGCGCGCAACTACGGCATCCCCAGACCGGCAACAAGCAATGCCGGAGCCTGAGAAAAAACCGATGGTGGCGCGAAGCTGATTGATTTATCTAGTTGACTACTCATATAGTCATATATATGAGTTGTCGCACGATAACACAGCTGCAGTGACTCAACAATCCTCATCGGTTGCTTGTTTTTACGACACACCACGCTGCACTTCCGGGCGAGAACGTCCGGTGTGCATCGCATGGCTTGGGCGCATCATCTACCGGGCGCAAGTGGCAGACAAGGGAAGGTGCACTGTGCCGCTCGCCGGAGGGCGGCACTGTTCACCCCGTCGTTGTGAAGCTCGCCAGCCGCGGGTAGACTGAGCACTTTCCCATTTGCAAGGCCAGTCCCTCCATGCTTGACCAGAACCGCGCCGATGCGCGCCTGCCGTTGTACCTGCAATTGCGCGATCAGCTCGCGGCCCAGATCCGTGCCCAGAAGTGGCAACCGGGCCAGGCCATTCCCTCCGAGGCTGAACTGAGCCAGGCCTTCCAGGTGGCGGTCGGAACGGTGCGCCGTGCGATCGAGACACTCATGAGCGAAGGCCTGGTGGAACGCACCCATGGGCGCGGCACCTTCGTACGCAAGGCGCGTTTCGACAATTCGCTGTTCCGGTTCTTCCGCTTTGAATCGGCCGATGGCCGCCCGCTGGCGCCCAAGAGCGTCATCGTCAGCCGCAAGGTCATCGAAGCGCCACGCCAGGCGGCCGAGGCCTTGCACCTGAAGGCGCACGCCCGGGTGATCGAGCTGCTGCGCCTGCGCAAGGTGGATGGACAACCGGTGCTGGCCGAGAACATCTACCTCTGCGCGCAGCGCTTCAAGGCCCTGGCGGACAAGGCGCCGGAGGATTTCGGCGACCTGCTCTATCCGCTCTATGAGCGCGAATGCGGACTCATCGTCGCCTCGGCACGCGAGACCCTGACGGTGGAAACGGTGACGGCCGCACAGGCCCGGCTGCTGGGCCTGAAGGAGAAGACACCGGTGGTGGTGATCGAACGCGTGGCCTTCGGTTCGGATGGTGCGCCGCTGGAGTGGCGGCAATCACGGGGGGCGGCGAGCAAGTTCAGGTATAGCGCGGAGATTCGCTGAGCCGACGCACCCGCGAATCGCACCACGAGGGAGGTTGGCGTTCCCTCTCTTGCGTTTTACTTGGCGGGCCTGCGCGTGCGCGCAGGCCTGGCGGGTTCTTGAACGGCGAACACCGGACCTGCGTGCGGCGTGCGGGTTGGTTCATTGCGCAACTCACGCAGCAAGCCCGGATGATTGCGCAGCAGCCGCAGCAGCATCACCAGCGCGCGAGGCGGTTTGATCTTGCCGGCCTCGTAGCGATTGAAGGCATTGACGCCCCCGCCGAAGAGCAGACTGGCTTCGCGCTGGCCCAGTTGCAATGCCTGGCGCGCGGCAATGATTTCCTCCGGATCGATCAGTCCGGCATTGACCGTCTTGTTGAAAGCCAAGGCCTCGGCCGAGATCCGCTCTTCTTCCCCGGGGTCCGGCAGGCATTCGCCGCAGCGCGGGCAGTATTGGCCGCTGACGGCTGCAATGACCGTGGTTTCACCTTTGTAGGCATACGGCAGGTCACGCCTGTCGCGCACCAGCGCAGCACCTCCGCATTGGGGGCATTTCATGTCATTTCTCCTTGAAGGATACGATCAGCACATCATCAACCACGGTCAGCTTGAGATAGATCACACCGTGCCGCGTCACAGGGCGGTACACGTCCTGCCAGATGCGATGATCGTCGTGCGTGGTCATGCTCTTGTAAAAGTCTCGCTTGCCCAGACTGGCTACGATGGCCACCATGCCCATCTCGTCGATGCCCATGGCCGCTGCCCCCAGCAGTGCCGACGCCGTCTTGCGCACCCGCCCTTGGCGAAGCAATGAATGAACCACTTCCAGCTTGCAGTGAGGCGTGTGCTTTTCCATTTGCATTGTAACCATCTTGGTTATGTTCGCCAAGCTGGCAGTAGCGAAGAGGTTTGAGAAACGGGAGGAAATTCGGTCACCGGCTACGGTGGGTGCCCGATGCGAAAACCGCGATTCTGAAACGTACTCTGTGGTTTTGATGCACACGAACAGAAATGTCGCGTGAAACTCGTTTACTATCGTCGCTCAGCCCATCACTTCTCACACCATGCAACTGAAGCGATCCCTCATCCAGACACCCGCTGCCCTCCCGGCCGCTGGCGCCTGCATGCATGGGCTGAACACCAAAAAACGGCATCTCCGCTGACGGGGATGTCACGTCCCGTCCGGCGGATCGCCTGGCGGGACTGGATCGCAACATCACCCTTCTTTCAGACCTCGCCCGGCGCGCTGCCGGCGGAACGGCTTACTTGAACCGTTTTTCATGAGGTACACATGCAAACTGCTCGTCACCCGGTCGATCTCCAGCTCCACGTCGACGCCCAATACGCCAGCCCCTACGCCATGTCGGTCTTTGTCGCCTTGCGCGAAAAGACTTTGCCGTTCGATCTGCACACCATCGATCTCGACGCTGCGGCCCATCATGACCCCGCCTATGCCGCCCTGTCCCTGACCGCGCGCGTGCCGACGCTGCAGCATGGCGAGCTGGCACTGTCCGAATCTTCGGCCATCACCGAATATCTGGAAGACGTCTTCGACGGCGCACCGCTCTATCCTTCCACTCCAGCGTTGCGCGCACGCGCACGCCAGGTGCAAGCCTGGCTGCGCAGCGACCTCGTGCCCATCCGCGAAGAGCGCAATACCCAGGTGCTCTTCTATGGCGCCCGCAAGCCGCCCCTGTCTGCGCAGGCAGAGGCCGCAGCACAGCGGCTGTTTCGTTTCGCGGAAGCCCTGCTGCCGCAGGGAGCAGACCATCTCTTCGGCCAGTGGTGCATCGCCGATACCGACCTGGCGCTGATGATCAATCGTCTGGCCCTGCATGGCGATCACGTCCCACCGCGTCTGGCCGCCTATGCCAAGGCACAATGGCAGCGGCCCACGGTGCAGGAGTGGGTGGCCATGCAGCGCCCGCCACTGGCGGCATGAACTGCATCGGGCATCACTGATCCGTGATCCCCCATGAAAAAAGGGCGGCGTCCCAAGACGCCGCCCTCTTCTGCATTCTTGCGTGTGACGCCAATCAGGCAATCGCCTCCGGACGCGGACGGGCAATCGCAAACACCACCGCCACGGCCACCAGGTCGAAGGCCGCCAGCAACACGAACAGAGGACCATAGCCAATCTGCGTGACCAGGATGCCGAAGAGCAGCGTGAACAGCGTCGCACCCAGATAACCGCTCATGCCGGTCAGGCCGGTCGCGGTGGCCACCTGGTTCTTGGTGAACACATCGGAGGTGATCGAATACAGCGCGCCCGACAATGTCTGGTGCGCAAAGCCGCCGATGGAGAGCAAGGCAATGGCCACATACGGACTATCGACGAAGCCGACGCAGGCCGGCCCGATCATGGCCAGACTGCCCACCAGCATCACCAGCTTGCGCGAAGTGAACAGCGACACGTTCAAGTGCTTGTGGAAGAACGGGCTGAGGTAGCCGCCCAGCACGCAACCGATGTCGGCCGCCAGGAAAGGCAGCCAGGCGAACATGGCGATTTCCTTGATGTTCATGTGGCGCTCGGTGGCCATGTACAGCGGGATCCAGGCATTGAAGGTCTGCCACGCCGGTTCCGACAGGAAGCGCGGAATGGCAATCGACCAGAAATTCTGGCTGCGCACGATCTTGGTCCAGCTCTCGCGCACCACCTTCTCAGGCGTTTTTTCCTGGCCGTCGAGGATGTAGTCGCGCTCTTGCGGCGAGAGCAGCTTCTGGTCGCGCGGGCTCTTGTAGAACAGCATCCACAGGAAGAACCACAACACGCCCAGCACGCCCACCACCACGAAGGACATCTTCCAGCCGCCGTGCAGGATGGTCCACACCACCAGGGGCGGCGCGCACAGCGCGCCGATGGAGGAGCCGATATTGAACCAGCCGATGGCCACCGACCGTTCCTTGGCCGGGAACCACTCGGTGGAAGCCTTCACGCCACCGGGAATGCCGGCCGCTTCAGTCATGCCCAGCAGCGCGCGGAAGAAGGCCAGGCTCTGCCAGCCGGTCGCCAGTGCAGCCGCCGCGCACACCAGCGACCAGGCCAGGGCGAAGATGCCAAAGCCGATCTTGGTGCCCACCGCGTCGAGAATGTAGCCGGCCACCGGCTGCATGAGCGCATAGCAGATCTGCCACGCCACCACGATGTAGGAGTACTGCTGGGTACTCATGTCCAGCTCTTTCATCATGGTCGGGGCGGCCACCGACAAGGTGTTGCGGGCCAGGTAATTGACGATCAGGGCCAGGGTGACCAGCGTCACCATGTACCAGCGGATTCCTCTTACGTACTTCATGGCGTCTCCAAAATGGATAGTTCTTCAAAGGGCAGGCAATGCGCGGCCCGTCGCCCCGGGGTCCGGTTGCGCGCCCGCTCTCGCGGTGGATGGCGCACAGCCGTCATCCCCGGGCGGCTCATAGCCGCCTGGGGTCAGGCAGAGCGGGGATGCATGCCTGTCTCCAGATGAAGTTTTCTTATCTTTTTTATCATTTTATTTATACGATGTCGTATAAGTTAAGCTGCGATTAGTCGGACTAATTCTTCATGCAGGTGGACAACTCTAATGATCGCGGCACCGGAAGTCAACCGAATTAAATGCAGATTCCTTCCCGGAAACGGCTTTGCAAGCCGATTTCAGGGGGATGAGGTGAATCTTTCCGCGCGCCGGGCAGCCCCGGCTTGCGCCCCGGCGCAGAACCCTTCATAGTGACCACAGACGAACTTCCCGGCAGCAGTCATCGTACATGTCAGCATTTCACCCGCCCTCCCCCGATTCTTCACATCGCGGCCAACTGAGCCGGTCCGAACACATCTGCAAGCAGATCATCGCGTCCATCCTGCGCGGTGAACTGGGCGAGAACCGCAAGCTGCCCACGGAAGTGGAACTGGCGCAGCGCTACGAGGCCTCCCGCACGACGGTACGGGAAGCCCTCTCGCGCCTGCGTTCGGAAGGCATCGTGGTCTCGCGCCGGGGCTCGGGCAACTATGTGCAGCGGCTGCCGGTCCTGCAAAGCAGCGCGCCGGCGCAGATTGCCAGCATTCCTGACGTGGAGCGCTATTACGCGTTTCGCGCGTGTGTGGAAGTGGGTGCGGCAGGCATTGCGGCCACGGCCCGCGAGGAAGAGGACATCGCCCTGATGCGCCATTGCCTGCAAGCGCTGCGGCGCGCGCAGCTGCAGGGCCAGACCGGCGTGGAGGAAGACCTGGCGCTGCACATGGCCATTGCCCGGGCCACCCGCAATCCCTTCTTCATCTCCACCATCGAACATGCGCTGGGCCCGATCCGCCAGTGCATGGAACTGGCGCAGAACCTCGGTTCACCGCAGGAGAGCGCGCGCATCCAGGTCATCGATGACGAACACCAGGCCATCATCGATGCCATCGCCCAAGGCTCGGCGCAAGACGCCGAGGCGGCCATGCGCGCCCATATCGGGCATGCACGCCAGCGTATCTTCGAAGGCCGCTGAACGCTGCGCCTGACGCAACAACGCCGGGCCATGCTGCGCCCGGCGTAGCTTGAGCAGACCCGGCTTACGCAGGATTCTGCACGGCAGCCGGCAGATCGCGGCCGTGATGTTTCTTGTAGATGGCATTGAGCCTGCCATTCTTCTGGTTGGTCTTGACCCAGTTGTCGATCCATTCCTTGAGGCGCGGCTGGTTCTTGTTGATGGCGATACCCAGATCAAACGCCTTCTGTTCAAACTTCATTTCCAGGTTCTTGCCCGGCGCCTTCTTCTGCATCTCCTGCAGGTTGGAGGGCGTGCTGGAGAACACTTCCACCTGGCCCGTGACCATCGAGGTGATGAGGGTGGCATCATCCTCGTAGCGCATGATCTCCGCCCCCTTGGCGTTCTGCGTGGTCAGCGTGTCGTTGGGCGTGGCGCGGGTGACGCCGATGCGCTTGCCGTTGAGGTCCGCATAGTCCTTGATGGCCATGCTCTTGGGTGCGCCGATGATGAGGCTGATGACCGCATAGGGCGTGGAAAAATCGATGACCTTCAGGCGCTCCGGCGTGATCGACAGCGAGCCCACCACGATATCGGCGCGATTGGATTGCAGGGTCGGCACCCGCGCCGCATTGGCCACCTGGATCAGGTCGAGCTGCACGCCCAGATCCTGCGCCAGCAGGCGCGCAGCATCGACATCGGAGCCGGCCGGCTGCAGCTTGTCGTCGCTGTAGCCGAACAGCGGCGTGCTGGACGTGGTGGCGATGCGGATCTTGCCGGCCTTCTTGATATCGTCGAGCTGGTCGGCGTGCGCGGCATGGGTAGCGAGGCCCAGGATCAGGGCCGCAATGGCCGGGCGTGCAAGGTGGCGTAATGGGGTTAGTTTCATTTTGTGTCTCCGTTATTTTATGAATGGTCAGGTCAGGTCAGGCAACAGCGTTTGCGCTACAGGTCGGCGGCCAGGAAGGCCTGCAGTTCGGGGGTGTGCGGATGGTCCAGCATGTCGCCGGGGCCGACTTCCCAGACCCGGCCCTGGTGCATGTAGATGATGCGGTCGGCCACGCGCTTGGCGAAGTTCATCTCGTGCGTCACCAGCAGCATGGTCATGCCGTTGGCGGCCAGGTCTTCCATCACGCGCAGCACTTCGCCGGTCAGTTGCGGGTCCAGTGCCGAGGTCACTTCATCGAACAGCATCACCTTGGGCGACATCGCCAGCGAGCGCGCAATGGCCACGCGCTGCTGCTGCCCGCCCGAGAGCTGCTCGGGATAGGCATTGGCCTTTTCATCGAGCCCCACCTGCGCCAGCGCGGCCAAGGCCACGCGGCGCGCCTCGGCCTTGTCCTGCTGCTTGACGTGGCGCAGCGCCAGCATGACGTTTTCCAGCACGTTGAGATGCGGGAACAGGTTGTAGCTCTGGAACACGATGCCGACCTCGCGCCGCAGCTGGTGCAGATCGACCTGCGGATCATCGACCCGGATGCCGGCCACTTCGATGCTGCCGGAGTCGATGGTCTCCAGCCGGTCGATACAGCGCAGCGCGGTGGACTTGCCGGAACCGGAGGCACCGATGATGGCGATCATCTCGCCGCGCGCGACTTCAAAGGACACGCCTTTCAGGACCTGGTTGTCACCGAAACTCTTGTAGACCTGGTCCAGCCGGACGATGACCGGCTGCGGTTCCTGGGACGCCGCCACGGCGCGCAGATGCGGTGCGGATTCGGGTTTAGCGATGGCTGACATTGAGCTTTCTCTCCATGGATGCGCTCCAGCGCGATAAGGGATAGCAGAGCAGGAAGTAGAACGACCCCACCAGCAGGAACACCAGGAAGGGCTGGAAGATGGAGTTGTTGATGATCTGCCCGGCCCGCGTCAGTTCGACGAAGCCGATCACCGATGCCAGCGAGGTCATCTTGATCAGCTGCACCAAAAAGCCGATGGTCGGCGGCAGCGACAGCCGCGTGGCCTGCGGGATGATGACCAGGCGCAGCGTCTGCCAGCGCGTCAGCGACAGGCACTCGGAAGCCTCCCACTGCGGACGCGGCATGGCTTCCACGCAACCGCGCCAGATGTCTCCCAGATACGCGCTGGCATAGATCATCATCGCCAGCCCCGCTGCCACCAGTGCTGGCAGCACCAGTCCATAGACCGACAGACCGAAATAGACGATGAAGAGCAGGATCAGCAAGGGAATGCCCTGCACGCATTCGATGAAGAGGATGGCCGGACGCCGCAGCCAGGCGCGTGGCGAGATGCGCGCCAGCATCACCAGGAATCCGCCGATGCCGCCCAGCACGAAAGCCAGTAGCGACAAGACCAGGGTCCAGCCGATCGACTGCACCATGAAGAAGAAATAGGTCCAGCTGAAGTTGCCCATCATGATGTGCTCCCTTCGATGCGCAGCGCGGCTGCGGTGTTGACCGCCACCGGCCGCGAGGCAGCATGTACATACGGCACATGGGCCAGCGGTGCCATCGCTGCCGGATCGCTGGCGGGCAAGCGCGACACCGGACTGCGCCTGCCCTGTGCAGCCGCGCGGCGCAAGGTGCGGCGGCGTTTGAAAATAGTTTCACCGATGGAATAAGCCACCAGCTTGACCAGCACGGCCAGCACCAGGTACAGGGCAGCCACCACGAGATAGGTTTCCAATGAACGGAAGGTATCGGACTGCACGGTATTGGCGATGGCCGTCAACTCTTCGGCGGAAATCTGCGAGGCCATCGCCGAGGCCTGCATCATCAGCAGGAACTGGCTGGTCAGCGCCGGATAGACGCGCTCGATGGCCGGCTGCAGCATCACGTGCCAGCGGATGCGCCAGACTGACAGGCCCAGGCATTCGGCGGCTTCGATCTGTCCGCGTGGCACCGAATCAATGCCGGCGCGAATGATCTCGGCGGCATAGGCGGCGATGTTGATGATCATGGCCAGCACCGCCGCCGCGAAGGTGGGCATGCGGATACCGAGACTGGCCAGGCCGAAATAGAGCAGGAAGATCTGCACCAGGAACGGGGTATTGCGCACCACCTCGATGTAGCCGCTGCAGGTGCGGGCCACGAAGCGATTAGGACTGTTCTTGGCGAAGGCGACGAAGATGCCGATGGCTACGCCCACGATGACGGCCAGCGTGGTCATCTTCAGCGTCAGCCAGGCGCCGTGCAGGAACACGGGCCAGTAAGGCGCCAGTGGAGTGAAGTCGAGAGAGAAGTTCATGGGCTGCCGGGTCCGTCAAGGGTTCAGGGAACCGGACATCGGTGCGGCGCGGGCGCGATCCTGCTGCGTGCGAGCGGCCCGGTGTGCCGGGTGCTGCCTTGCTGCGATTCAGGTCAAGCTGTTGCGTGCTGTGCTGCCATACCGCGCGCTGAAGAATGGCGTAGCGCGCGAAAAATGCAATGAACTGCGGCGATGAACTACGACGGAATGCCGCGATGAAACGAGAAAATGCTGTGGATAAATTAAGTTAGTTCGCCAACGGATCAAAGGGTCCGGCAGCCGTGAAGGCGCCTCCTTGCAGGGTCGCCACCGGATCATCGGCTCCCGGCTGCGGTTGCGCTTCCACCTTGGCGCGGAAGATTTCCGAACTGTCCTTGGGCGCATAGCCCAGGTGCGCGGCGTGGCGGTTGTCCCACCAGGTCTTGGCGTTGGCCGACATGCCGTAGACGATGGTGTGACCCACGCCAGGGATGAACAGCGCACGGCGCAGCAGTTGCTCGAAATCGTCCATGCTCATCCAGCTGGCCAGCATGCGGCGGTTGGTCGCTTCCGGGAAGATCGACCCGATGCGGATGCTCACCGTCTCCACGCCATAGCGGTCGAAGTAGAACTGCGCCATGTCTTCGCCATAGGACTTGGACAAGCCGTAGTAGCCATCGGGACGCTTCATGTCGTGCGCATCGATGCGCTCATCCTGGCCATAGAAACCGGTGACGTGGTTTGAGCTGGCGAAGATGACGCGCTTGACGCCATGCCGGCGCGCGGCTTCGTAGATGTGGAAGACGCCCTTGATGTTGGCTTCCAGGATCTCTTCGAAGGGACGCTCCACCGACACGCCACCGAGATGGATGATGGCCTCGCAGCCCGCCACCATGGCATCGACCGCAGCGCGGTCGGCCAGGTCGCAACCCAGCACTTCTTCATGCGCCGCAGCGGGACCCGCGGCCTCCATGGCCGCAGCCAGATCCGCTACCCGCACGCGCTCGGCGAAGGACGCCAGACGGCCACGCAATTGCCGGCCCACGCCACCGGCCGCGCCGGTCAGCAGGAGTCGGGAAAAACGGGCGGTCTGCCACGCATCACGGTCGGTGTCTGCGCTCATGCGGGCTGTCTCCTGATGGTTGCTCATCGTTGTTGTTGTCGGATCGGGTGCTGCAATTCAAAGGCGGTGAAATCGCCGACTGCACTGCACGTAGATTCGGTCAGCAGAGCTTGTACGTCGTCGTATCACTTGGCGGATTATTCCCGCCGGTGTACGGCTTGTCAACCAGATTCAGGGGCAATTGACGGGTCTCGATATGAAGCTTCACGTAGGAAATACTCTCAGGAAAATCACGCTAACACGCGTTCATCTCACAATAAAACCACGCCATTTTTCAGCAACTGAGACAAAACACGGTCATCCGCCAAATTGGCTTGGAACTGGAACAACTCTCATTTACACTCCTTGCCAAAGGGAAAACGGCCGGGCCGTCTACGAGACGGCCCGGCTGACTGACGATGCGCGGCATCCCATCCTGTCCCGTTTCCATTCCTCCCTGTCCGCTGCGCCGCGCAGCCGGACTGACGCCCAAGAAAAGCAAGAGACCCATGCACACGTTGAGCAAATTCAAGATCGGTACGCAATTGCGTATCGGCTTCGGCATCGTCATTGCACTGATGCTGGTCCTGATCACCCTTTCCCTGATGCGCATGCACGCCATTTCCGGTGCGATGCGCTACCAGGACCAGGTGACCGAAACCAGACTGGAGCCGCTGTATGTGGCCCGCGAGGCGCTGGACCAGACCGGCATCTCGGCACGCAACGCCTACATCTTCCGCGACGATGCCGATGCGGCGCGTGAGCTGGCCATCGTCGACGAACAGAAAGCCCTGTACCTGTCCGCCCTGCGCCAGCTGGAGCCGGTCATGGCCGGCAATGCGCAGTTCGAGAAAGCCAGGGCCGGCCTGCTGGCCATGGCCGAAGAACTGAAGCGGCCGCGCAACTATCGTGAAAGCGGCCAGATGCAAGCCTATGGCGAATTCCTGGTCAAGGAATGCAGCCCGCTGCGGCGCCAGATCGTGGCCGACATCGACGTGCTGCTCAAGTCGGTCCAACGCGAGAACCAGCAAGCCAGCGCTGCGGCCGATGCCCTCTTCGAGAGCTCGCTGCGGCTGGTGATCCTGTGTGGTGCCGTGATCCTGGTGGTCTCGATGGCCACGGCGTGGATGATTCGCAGGAGCCTGCTGGGCCAGCTGGGTGGCGAACCGCGTTATGCGGTGGAAATCGCCGGACGCATCGCGCATGGCGAATTGTCCGCGCCGGTGCAGACCCGGACCGGCGACCGTACCAGCCTGCTGTATGAAATCCGCGTGATGCGCGACAAGCTGGCCTCGCTGGTGCAGCAGGTGCGCAGCGGCACCCATACCATCGCCGAGGCCTCGGCCGAAATCGCCACGGGCAACCAGAATCTGTCGGAGCGTACCGAACAACAGGCCGAGACCCTGGAGAAAACCGTGGCTGCCATGGAAGAACTCACCGCCGCCGTACGCCGCAATGCGGACAATGCGCGCCAGGCCAACGCACTGGCCGGCTCAGCCTCTGACATCGCCAGCCAAGGCGGGGCGGTGGTGCAGCAGGTGGTCTCCACCATGGGCCAGATCGATGCGGCCTCGCGCAAGATCGTCGACATCATCGGCGTGATCGACAGCATCGCCTTCCAGACCAACATCCTGGCCTTGAACGCGGCGGTGGAAGCAGCGCGTGCCGGGGAACAAGGCCGCGGCTTTGCGGTGGTGGCCTCGGAGGTCCGCTCACTGGCCCAGCGCTCGGCAGCGGCCGCGCACGAGATCAAGCACCTCATCGACAGTTCGGTGGCCAGCGTGAGCGATGGCAGCCGCCTCGTGCAGCAAGCGGGCGGCACCATGCAGCAGGTGGTGGCCAGCGTGCAGCGCGTGACGGCGGTGGTGGCCGAGATCAGCGACGCCAGTCAGGCGCAGACCCAAGGCATCCTGGCCGTCAATGACGCCCTCGCGCGCCTGGATGAGAACACCCAGCAGAATGCTGCACTGGTGGAAGAGGCGGCTGCCGCCTCGCAATCGATGAGCCAGCAGGCCGATCACCTGAGCCATCTGGTGGGCGCGTTCAAGCTGAGCGCCGAACAGATGGATGCCGAGGTGGCGGCCAATGATGAGGGCCCGGTGACGATCGACATCACGCCGGTACAGCAGCGGATCGGGATGCGCTGACGGCCCTCAGCGCGATCACGATGGGCTGTGCTGCGCAGCTGCCACGGGCTGCGCCGTGTCTTCATTCCAACCGCCGCCCAGGACCTTGTAGAGCGTGATGCGATTGCTCTGCTCGGTCAGTCGCAGCGAGATCAGCGTCTGCTGTGCCGAGTACAGCGTACGCTGCGCCACCAGCGTGGTGAGATAGCTGTCGATGCCATTCTTGTAGCGCGCCTCTGACAACCGGAAGGCTTTCTCGCTGGCCGCCGTGGCCCGGCCCTGCGCATCCAGCCGCTGGTCCAGCGTGGCGCGCACGGCGAGTGCGTCGGCCACTTCACGGAAGGCAGTCTGGATCGCCTTCTCGTAATTGGCCACATCGATATCGCGCGTGATCCTGGCCGAATCCAGGCTGGCCCGCAGGCTGCCCGCGTTGAAGATGGGCAGGTTGATCGATGGCACGAAACTCCAGCTGCCACTGCCGGCCTTGAACAAGCCGCCCAGCGTGCGGCTGGCCGTACCACCATCAGCGGTGAGCGAAATGCTGGGGAAGAAGGCTGCGCGCGCCGCACCGATGTCGGCATTGGCGGATTTGAGCGTATGTTCTGCGGCCAGCACATCCGGGCGGCGCAGCAGCACCTGCGAGGGCAAGCCGGCAGGCGTGGCAGGCAGTACGCTGGCGGTATCCGGCAAGCCGGTGGGCAACAGCGCCGCATCGATATCGGCCCCGACCAGCAGGCGCAGCGCATTGATGTCCTGCGCAACCTGGCTGGTGTAGCTGGCCACATCGGCGCGAGCCGCTTGCACCGTGGCTTCCTGGCTGGCCAGGTCGACCCCGGAGACGGTGCCGATATCATGGCTGCGCTGGCTCAGTTCGAAGGTGCGCGACTGGCTGGCATAGGTGTCCTGCGCCAGCTTCAACAGCTCGCGGTCGGAGGCCAGCGTCAGCCAGGCCGTAGCGACTTCGGCCACCAGGCTGATGTGCGTGCTGCGGCGGGTCTCGACCTGGTACTGATAAGTTTCCAGCGCGGCATCTGAGAGATTCTTCAGGCGACCGAAGAAGTCCAGTTCATAAGCGCTGATCCCCACCGTCACGCTCTGCTGCCGCGACACCGTGGCACGGCCACTGGTGGACAGCTCGGCCGGTGTGCGGCCGGCCGTACTGGTGCCGGTGGCGGAGATGGCCGGATAACGATCGGCATCGGTGATGCGATATTGGGCACGCGCCTTCTCGATGTTCAACGCCGCCACGCGCAGGTCGCGGTTGTTCTCCAGCGCAGCGGCAATCACCTGCTGCAGGCGTGGATCGAGGAAGAATTCGCGCCAGCCGAGCTGGTCCGCATCGATCTCGCCATCGGTCTTGGCGGCGCTGCTGCCGACCGGCTTGCCATCGACCTGCTGGGACCAGCTGGCCGGCACCGGTGCGGCCGGTTGCGCGTAATCGGGGGCAAGATTGGCGCAGCCCGCCAGCGCTGCGGTCAGCGCCAGCACCATGGCTGTGCGGGTCCGGAGAATGGATTTTTGTTGTACGGGCCGGGTCATCACATGGCCTCCTTTTGTGTGGCGTGATCGTCATCCCGGCGAGGCTTCTTCGCCGCGCGGCGGTCCAGCCAGGTGCCGATCAGGTAGTAGAACAAGGGCACGAAGAAAATGCCCAGCAAGGTCGCCGACAGCATGCCGCCCAGCACGCCCGTGCCGATGGCGCGGCGGCTGGCCGAGCCGGCCCCGCTGGCCACGGCCAGCGGCAGCACGCCGAACATGAAGGCCAGCGAGGTCATCAGAATCGGACGCAGGCGCAGCTGCACCGCTTCCAGCGTGGCATCCCGCAGGCTCTTGCCGGACTCGTGCAATTGCTTGGCGAATTCCACGATCAGGATCGCGTTCTTGGCCGACAAGCCCACCGTGGTCAACAGCCCCACCTGGAAATACACGTCATTGGACATCCCGAAGATCCCCGTCAGCAGCACGGTCCCGACGATACCCAGCGGCACCGCCAGGATCACCGCGAAGGGTACCGACCAGCTCTCATACAAGGCCGCCAGGCAGAGGAACACGAAGAGGATGGAAATCGCATACAGCATCGGTGCCTGGTTGCCCGAGAGCCGCTCCTGATAGGACGAACCGGTCCACTCGAAACCGATGCCGGCCGGCAGTTGCGCCACCAGTTTTTCCACTTCAGCCATGGCCGTACCCGAGCTCACGCCCGCTGCCGGTTCACCGACGATCTCGAAGGAGGACACGCCGTTGTAGCGCTCCAGCAGCGACGGGCCATAGGTCCACTTGCTGCTCATGAAGGCCGAGAACGGCACCATCTGGCTGGCCGAATTGCGCACGTACCAGCGGTTCAGGTCTTCGGCCTGCATGCGGAAGGCGGAGTCGCCCTGTACATACACCTTCTTGACGCGCCCGTTGCTGAGGAAGTCATTGACGTAGGTGCCGCCCATGGCGGTGGCCAATGTCGAGTTGATGTCGGCGGTCGCAATCGACAGTGCATCAGCCTTGCGGTCATCGATGGCCACACGCAATTGCGGCGTGTCATCGAGGCCGGTGGTGCGTACGTTGGCCAGCAGCGCATTGCCGCGCGCCAGTTGCAGGAACTGGTCACGCGCCTTCAACAGCGCATCGTGGCCCACGCCGCCCACATCCTTCAATTCCAGGTCGAAGCCGGAACTCTGTCCCAGGCCGCGCACCGCCGGCGGATTCATCAGGAACACGCGTGCCCCGCGGATCTTGGACAAGTCCGCGTTGGCCAGGCGCACCAGCTCGGACGCCGACTGCCCAGCGCCGGTACGCTGGTCCCATTCCTTCAAACGGATGAAGGCGCGCGCACCGTTCTGGCTGTTGCCACCTACGCCCGCACCGACGATGGCCAGCACCGAATCGACCGACTCGGGCTTGTTCATGAAGTATTCCTGCACGGTCTTCACGACGGTGGCGGTCTGCTCGGCGGTCGCGCCGGTGGGCAGCTGGATCTGGGCCATCAGTACGCCCTGGTCTTCTTCCGGCAGGAAGGACGTGGGCAGGCGCATGAACAGTACCGCCATCGCCACGGCGATCAGCGCATACATCAGCAGGCCGCGCTTGCCCCGCTTGAGCAGGCCGCCGACGCCGCCCTGGTAGCGGGTCGCGCTGCGGTCGAAGGTGCGGTTGAACCAGGTAAAGAATTTACCTTGCTGCACATGGCCGCTCGCATGTGGCTTGAGCAGCGTGGCGCACAGCGCCGGGGTCAGGGTCAGCGCCACCATCACCGACAAGGCCATGGCCGAGACGATGGTGATGGAGAACTGGCGATAGATCACGCCGGTCGATCCGCCGAAGAAGGCCATCGGGATGAACACCGCCGACAGCACCATGGCGATACCGACCAGCGCACCGGTAATTTCCTGCATCGACTTGCGGGTGGCTTCCTTGGGACTGAGCTTCTCCTCGCTCATGAGGCGCTCGACGTTTTCCACCACCACGATGGCATCGTCCACCAGCAAGCCGATGGCCAGCACCATCCCGAACATGGTCAGGGTGTTGATGGAATAGCCGAACATGGCCAGGATGCCGAAGGTCCCCAGCAGCACCACCGGCACCGTGATGGCCGGAATGAAGGTGGCGCGGATGTTCTGCAGGAACAGGTACATGATCAGCACCACCAGCACGATGGCTTCGATCAGGGTCTTGACCACTTCTTCCAGCGACACGCGCACGAAGGGCGTGGTGTCGTAGGCGATGTTGGTCTTGAGCTTCATGGAGGCCGGGAAGTAGGGCTCCAGTTCGGCCATCTTCTTCTTGACCGCATCGGCCGTGGCCAATGCATTGGCACCGGTGGCCAGCTGGATCGCCAGCGCCGAGGACGGTTTGCCGTTCTGCTGCGAGGCCACCTGGTAGCTCTCGCCACCCAGCTCCACGCGGGCCACATCAGATAGTTTCACCACTGAACCATCGGCGGAAGACTTGACGATGATGTTGCGGAATTCATCCGGCGTGGTCAGCTTGCTGCGCGCCGTGATGGTGGCGTTGATCTGCTGACCCGGCTGCGCCGGCAGTGCGCCGATCTCGCCGGCCGACACTTCGGTGTTCTGCGCTTCGAGCGCACTGGTGACGTCGGACGGCATGAGCGCGTACTTCTGCAGCTTGGCCGGATCGATCCAGATGCGCATCGCGTAATTGGTACCGAAGGCGGTCACGTCGCCCACCCCTTCCACGCGGCTGATCTGGTCGGTCAGCGTGCTGCTGATGAAGTCGCCGATGTCGATGCTGGTGATGCGCGGGTCATCCGAGGTCAGCGACAGCACCATCAGGATATCGGTGGAGGCCTTGGTGACGGTCACGCCATTGTTCTGCACCGCCTGCGGCAGGCGTGCCGTGACCTGCTGCAGCTTGTTCTGCACCTGCATCTGCGCCACGTCCGGATTGGTCCCGGCGGTGAAGGTCAGCGCCACCGTGGCGCTGCCGGCCGAACTGGAGCTGGCCGACATGTATTGCAGGTTGTCCAGCCCCTTCATCTGCTGTTCGATGACCTGGGTCACCGAGTCTTCCAGGGTCTTGGCCGAGGCACCGGTATAAGTCGCCTTGATGTTGACCTTGGGCGGGGCGATGTCCGGGTACTGCTCCAGCGACAGCGAGCGGATCGACATCATCCCGCCCAGCATGATGATGATGGCGATGACCCACGCGAAGATGGGCCGGTCGATAAAGAAACGTGCCATGTGCGCCTCGCTTACTTCGACTGGGCGCTGGCGGCCGGGGCAGCGGCGGACTCGCCCGCCTTGTCGGCCTTGTCGGCATCACCGCCCAGCGAGGGATCGGCTGCTGCCGCTGCGGCTTCACGCGCCAGGTCCTTCTGCAGGCTGTCGGTGATGTCGATGGCGCGCGGGGTGTCGCCGGTGCGTATTTTCTGCAAGCCATCGACGATGAGCTTGTCGCCTTGCTGCAGCCCACGGCTAACCCACCAGTTGTTGCCCACGGCACGCGCCACGGTCACCAGGCGCTGCTGAACCTTGCCGTCGGCCCCCAGCACCAGGGCCGTCGCCGCACCGGTCTGGTCGCGGCTGACGGCCTTTTGCGGCACCAGCAGTGCGTGTTCATCGACACCTTCTTCCAGCACCGCACGCACGTAGGCGCCCGGCAGCAGCACGCCCTCCGGATTCGGGACCACTGCGCGCAGCGTGATCATGCCGGTACCGGTATCGACCGACAGGCCCGTGAATTCGAGCTTGCCGGTGCGCTCATAGGTGGAGCCGTCTTCCAGCAGGATCTTGACCTGGGCGGCATTGTCGCCACTTTTTTTGATCTGGCCGCTGGCCAGTTCGCGGCGCAGGCGCAGCAGGTCCACGGTGGATTGGGTCACATCGACATAGATCGGATCGATCTGTTGCACCGTGGTCAGTGCGGTGGTCTGGCCGGCCGTCACCAGCGCGCCGGGCGTAACGCTGGATTTTTCGATGCGGCCCGAGATCGGCGAGAGGATCTTCGTGTATTGCAGGTTGATGGCTGCGGTCTGCACGGCGGCCTTCTGTACTTCCACGTCGGCCTGGTTCTGGCGCAGCGTGCTCTGGGCGTCGTCATTGTCCTGCTTGGAGACGGCGTCGATCTTGTTGAGCTCGGCATAACGATCGGCCTTCAGCTTGGAGGAGGCCAGCGTGGCCTGTGCCTTCAGCAGGGAAGCCTTGGCGCTGTCATAGGCCGCCTGGTAGCTGGCCGGATCGATCTGGTACAGCGGCTGGCCGGCCTTGACGTTGCTGCCTTCCTTGAACAGGCGCTTCTGGATGATGCCGCCCACCTGCGGACGGATGTCGGCCGCCAGATAGGCGGTGGTGCGTCCCGGCAGTTCGGTGGTCAGCGCCTGGCGCTGGGCCTTGACGACGATGTAGCCGACTTCGGACTGGGCGGCAGGCTTGGGCTGGTCGCCCGATTTGGAGCAGGCGCCCAGGACGGCCACCAGCATCAGCGACAGCACCAGGCGGGCTGCGGTGGAGCAACTGCGCCCGGGTCGGCGCGGGAGGGTGAGGTTTTCTTGCATGATCGGGGGGCTTTCTGCCCGTCCGCCAGCCGCCGTGGGCGCGGTTTCCGGGCGCAATGAGCTATCGGACCCGCGATTATGGAAAACAAATGTGAGGGAAAAATGAGCAAGCGCGGCAGCCTGTCCGTCCTGCAACATCCCTCATCACATCGGCCTGTGTTATGCCACCGCAGGCCGGGTTCTTGATAAGCTCTGGCCTGATTCCACCGACTACTTGCTGCATCCCATGTCCATCGCCCACTCGATCGCCGAGCTGACCGACCGCTTCTTCTATCGCGCCAACATTCGCTTGAAGCTCTTCTATGCGATGCTGGCCCTGATCGTGGTGGTGATCGCGGCCATCAATGGCGCGGGGCATTACATTTTCAACCGCGACTTCCTCGGCTATCTCAACGAGCAAGCCCAGCAGCGCATGGAAGACATGGTGCCGCGCCTGGAACAGGCCTATCGCGAACACGGCAATTGGGAATTCCTGCGCGACAATCCGCGCGCCTGGTTCGAATTGATGAAGCCGGCCATCGTCGAACACAGCGGTGCGGTCCGCACTTCCGGTCCCACCTTCACCCCCTCCGACCTGACCGGTGCGACCCTGCGGTTTTCGCTTCTCGATGCGCGTCGTCAATTGGTGATCGGCTATCCCGCTGTCGGCCCCGACGCACGCCTGAGTCCGCTGCTGCAGGATGACGTCATCGTCGGCTGGGTGGCGCAAACGCCCTTCGAGAGCGTGATCGGCTCCATCGACCTGCGTTTCCAGCAAAGCCAGTTCCTGGCGCAGATCATCATTGCGGTGGTGGCCGTGATGCTGGCGGCTTTCCTGGTGGTGCGCATCTCGGGGGTGCTGACCCGTCCGCTGACACGCGTGGCGCGTGCAACGCACCGCCTGGCGGGCGGCGATTATGCGATCCGGGTGGAAGTGGAATCGGGCGACGAAGTGGGCAGGCTGGCCCAGGACTTCAACCAGCTGGCCATGACCCTGGAGCGCAACGAGAAACTGCGGCGCGAATTCATGGCCGATGTCTCGCATGAATTGCGCACTCCCCTGGGCATCCTCAACGGCCAGCTCGAAGCCCTGGAAGATGGCGTGCTGCAGCCCGATACGCAAACGCTGCGCTCGCTCAAGAGCGAAGTCGAACATCTCAACAAGCTGGTCGGCGACCTCTACGATCTGTCGCTGGCCGATGCCGGCGCCCTCACCTATCGCCGGTCCGACATCGACCTCGCGCCGCTGCTGGGCGACAGTGCGGCGATCTACGCCGAGCGCTTCAGCCAGCGAGGCATGACGCTGACCTGCAGCCTGCCCGCCACCATGCCGGTGCATGCCGATGCGGCGCGCCTGCAGCAACTGTTCAACAACCTGTTCGAGAACAGCCTGCGCTATACCGACAGCGGCGGCCGTCTGCAGGTGCATGCGCAACTGCTGCAACAGCACTGGCACCTGGTCTTCGATGACAGCGAACCGGGCGTGCCTCCTGAGGTGATGGCGCGCCTGTTCGAGCGCTTCTTCCGGGTCGAGGCCTCGCGCAACCGCGCCAGTGGCGGTGCCGGACTGGGTCTGGCGATCTGCCGCCGCATCGTCGATGCGCACCAGGGGACCATCGGCGCTACCGCCTCACCCCTGGGTGGATTACGGGTCACGGTGGTGCTGCCGGCCCGCCTGGACGATGAGGCAGACAAAGCATGACCGGGTCCAGCGAAGATTTCCGGTTCGCCGCCCCCGCGCGGGCCGACATCCTCATCGTCGAGGACGAGCCCAAGCTGGCTGAACTGCTGCAGAAATACCTGGCCGTGGCCGGCTATACCTCGCGCCATGTGGCACGCGGGGATGCGGCACTGGATGCGGTGCGCGTACAGCGGCCGGACCTGATCCTGCTCGACATCATGTTGCCGGGGATGGATGGATGGGAAATCTGCCGCCAGTTGCGCACCTTCTCGGACGTGCCGGTACTGATGCTGACGGCGCGCGCCGAGGAAGAAGACCGCCTGCGCGGACTGGAGCTGGGGGCCGATGACTACATCGGCAAGACCCCGTTTTCGCCGCGCGAGATCGTGGCGCGGGTCAAGTCCATGCTCAGGCGCAATGCCTCGGTGCAGCGCTCAGTGCAAGCGGAAGCGCCGCCGCAGGACAGCTCGCCGCTGGTCATTGACGAAGCCCGCCATCAGGCCAGCGTGCGCGGCGAACCGCTGAACCTGACGCCGCTGGAACTGCGCCTGCTCAAGACCTTCGCGGCCGCGCCGGGCCAGGTGTTTTCGCGCGAACAGCTGCTCAATCACCTGCACGATGACGACCGCTCAGTCACCGATCGCGCCATCGATACCCACATCAAGAATTTGCGCCGCAAGCTCGAACCCTGCTTCCCCGGACACAATGCCATCCAGGCGGTGTATGGGGTGGGCTATTGCTTCGCGTTGCCGCCGCAATGAAAGGCAGGATCGATTCATTCCAAAATGGAATGAATGGGGGACGTCATCAGCAATCAAGTCTGGCGGGCCTCAACGCTCGATCTTGAACACGCTCACCACCTGCGACAAACGCCCCGCCTGATCCTGCAAGGATTGCGCGGCGGCGGCGGCCTCTTCGACCAGCGCCGCATTCTGCTGGGTCACTTCATCCATCTGGGTGATGGCGCGATTGATTTCCTCGATGCCGGTGCTCTGCTCGCTGCTGGCTGCGCTGATCTCGGCCACCACGTCGGTGACGCGCTTGACGCTGGCCACCACCTCGCTCATGGTGGCGCCCGCACGTTCGACCAGCTCGCTGCCGGCGCCGACCTTCTGTACCGAGTCGTCGATGAGCTGCTTGATCTCCTTGGCGGCGGAGGCCGAACGCTGCGCCAGCGAACGCACTTCCGAGGCCACCACCGCAAAGCCGCGTCCCTGCTCGCCAGCACGGGCCGCTTCCACGGCCGCGTTCAAGGCCAGGATGTTGGTCTGGAAGGCGATGCCGTCGATCACCGTGATGATGTCGGCAATGCGGTTCGAGCTTTCGGTAATGCCTTCCATGGTCTGCACCACCTGGCCCACCACTTCACCGCCCTGGCTGGCCACGTCCGAGGCCGATGCGGCCAGCTGGTTGGCCTGGCGCGCGTTGTCGGCGTTCTGCTTGACGGTGGCCGTCAGTTCTTCCATGGCCGAAGCGGTTTCTTCGAGCGAACCGGCCTGTTCTTCGGTGCGCGAGGACAGGTCGAGGTTGCCGGTGGCGATTTCCTGCGAAGCGGTGGTGATGGCATCGGTGCCATAGCGCACTTCGCAGACGATCTTGTGCAGACTGTCGTTCATGGCGCGCAGGGAGTGCATGAGCATGCCGGTTTCATCCTTGCTGTCGGAACGGATGTCCACTGTCAGATCGCCCTGCGCCACGCGCTCGGCCACGCTCACCGCCTCATTGAGCGGACGCGACACCGCGCGCGCCACCGCCAGCGCCAGCGCGAAGGCGATCACCACGATGGCCGCCAGCAGGCCAATGATCCAGGCGCGCGCCGCATTGAAGACGTCAGTGGCGGCCTGGTCCGAACGCATGCTGCCGGCGTCGTTGATCTTGATGATCTCGTCCATGCTTTCGAGCATGCTGCGGAAGGTCTTGTTGGAGTCGCCCTTGAACATCGCACGCGCTTCTTCTTCCTTGCCCTCGCCGGAAATCTGGGCGATCTTCTTGTCGATCTCCAGGTAGGTGGCGAAGCTCTTGGAGAACTTCTCGTAGGCCAGTTTCTCTTCCGCTTCCGAAATCTGGGCTTCGTAGGTGGCGCGCTGTTTGGCCAGGATATCCAGCCGCGACTTGATGGCCTTGATGGCATCTTCACGCTCGGCGGGCGTGGCCGCCGTGATCATCTGCAATTCGGAAATGCGCATGCGCGGCAGCGAGGCCTGGATCGACTGTGCCGCCTTGATGGTGGGCAGCCAGTTGGTGGCCATGTCGGTGGAGGCCTGGTTCACCGCCTTCAGCTCGAGAATCGCAAAGACGCCGAGGATGACTGTCAGGATGATGACGGCCGCAAAGGAAAGGATGAGTTTCTTGGCAATCTTGAGATTGTTGAACCAGTTCATGTCTGCCCCGTTGTTCTGCTGATGATGGATTTCACCAGCGATTCTAGGCAGGTCTGAAAGCGGCCATAACGCCGATTACACGGGCGTTTACGGGGCAATTGCCCGCTTCCTGCCCGAAGCTGACAACCCCGACTGGAAGAGCGCCAACTATCGTGCAAACTGGTCAGGCCACCTGATCACTACCTCTCCGTTGACGATAAAGTTTGCGATTGCACAAGAGGTGTTTGCTCACGACGGACATGCCAGTCGCCGCCCAGCGCCTTGATGAGGAACACCGACACCAGCAGCCGCTGCCCCATCAACTGCGCCGACTGGCGTTCGCTGTTGAGCAGGGCCTGCTGGGCGGTGATGACATCCAGATAAGGCGTGGCGCCGCCCTCGTAACGGCTGGTGGCGATGTCCAGCACGCGGCGGGCACTGGTAATGGCCGATTGCGATTGCCGCCAGGCGCGGTCCAGTGAGGCGATACCGGTGATGCCATCTTCCACTTCCTGCATCGCGGTCAGCACGGTGCGGCGATAGGTCGCCACGGTGGCGTTGTAGCCGGCCTGGGTGAAATCCACCCCGGCGCGCAGGCGGCCGGCATCGAACAGGCTTTGCGAGGCCGACACGCCCAGTGACCACAGCACGCTGGGTGCATTGAAGAGGGTGGCCCAGTTGCGGCTGTCCACGCCATAACCGGGCTGCAGCATGAAGCTGGGATAGAAGGCCGCGCTGGCCACGCCGATCTGCGCATTGGCGGCGGCCATCGAACGTTCGGCGGCGGCCACGTCGGGGCGGCGCTCCAGCACGTCCGAGGGGACGCCCAGGGGAATCTCCGGCAGCGCGATGGGCGCCAGCGAAGGGGGCAGGCTGAAGGCAGGTGCCGGGGTGCCGGTCAGCGTGGCGATGGCATGCTCGTATTGCGCGCGCTGGCGGCCCAGCAGGTCCACCTGGGTCAGCGTGTTGTCCAGCAGGGCTTGCTGCTGGGCCACGTCCAGCCCCGAGGTCGCTCCCAGGTCGTGGCGCGAGGTGGCCAGTTCCAGGGCCTTGCGCTGCAGTTCGATGGCACGCCGGACTACGTCGAGCTCGATGTCCAGCTCGCGCAGGTTGAAGTAATTGCTGGCCAGTTCCGCCGTGAGCAGAAGCCGGGTGTTTTCCAGATCCGCCGCCGATTGCTGGGCCGAGGCCGTGGCCGCTTCCACCGAGCGACGCACGCGCCCGAAGAAATCCAGTTCGTAGCTGACATTCAAGCCCAGCGCGAAATCGTTTTGCACGGTCGCGTAATTGGGCGAGTTGTAGTTGGTCAGGGGCCGGTTGGCCGAGATGCGGGCGCGGGCCGCACGGGTATTGATGCCCACCTGCGGGGCTTGTGCCGCGCCGGCCACATCGAGTTGCGCGCGCGCCTGCGCCAGCCGCGCCGAGGCGATGGCCAGCGTCTGGTTGCCGGCCAGGGCCTGCTGCTGCAGGGCGTTGAGTTGTGCATCGTTGAAGCGCTCCCACCAGGGGCCGCGCGGGGCGGCGTCCTGCGGCTGCATGGCGCGCCACGGGGCTTCCGGGGTCCAGGCGGCGGGCATGTCGACCTGTGGCCGCACGTAATCGGGACCGCTGGCGCAGGCGGCCAGCAGCAGGGCGCTGGCCAGGGCCAAGGCTTTAGCGACGCTGTGGCGGGGCGGCAGGCTCATGAGGCGGCCTTCTTGTCGGCGGCCTTGTCCTTGGGCTGGTCCAGTGTGGGCTCGACCTGGTCGCCTTCAGCCAGCGAATCGGAAGGATTGAGGATCAGCTTTTCATCGCCCTTCAAGCCCTCCAGCACTTCCACCGTCAGGCCGAAATTGCGGCCCAGCCTGACCTTCTTCAGGCGCACCTTGTTCTGTTCATCCACGGCCGCCACCAGCGAGCCATCCCGCCGGAACATGAGCGTATCGGCCGCCACCAGCAGCGTGCCGCTGGGCTTCAACGGCAGCTCCACCTGCACGAAGGCACCGGGCAGCAGCGCGTTGTCGGCATTGGAGAGCGTGACCTCGATCTGCATCGACCGCGTGGCCGCATCGATGGAACCGGCCGTGCGTGCGACCTTGCCCTCGAACTTGCGCCCGCGCAGTTCGGACTGGGTCACCGTCACCTGCTGGCCGGGCTTGACCAGGTTGGCATAGGCCTGCGGCACGTTGACGTAGACCCGCAGCGGATCGGTCTGCGACAGCACGAACAATGCGCGGCCCGCGCCCGGATCGATCAGGTCGCCCACATCCACGTTGCGGCGCGTGATGATGCCCGAGAACGGCGCCACGATGCGCTTGAAACCCTCCACCTGGCGCAGTCGCTCGACGTTGGCATCGGCCGCCGCCAGGTTGGAGCTGGCCTGGGCAAAGGCGCTGCGGCGTTCATCGAGTTCCTGCTGGGAGACGGCGTCCTTCTTGCGCAGGGCTTCCCAGCGCGCCATCGAACTCCTGGCCAGCTCCATGCTGGAGGCGGCCTGCTGGCGCGCGGCCAGCGCTTGCGACAGTTGCTGGTCGATTTCCGGCGTGTCGAGTTCGGCCAGCAGTTCGCCCTTCTTCACTTCCGATCCGATGTCCTTGGTCCAGCGCTTGAGATAGCCGCCCGAGCGTGCCGAGATGGGCGACTGCACGAAGCCCTGCAGGCTACCCGGCAAGGCCAGCGTCTGGCCCTCGGCGCTGCTGCGGGCCGGTGCCACCCGCACGAAGATCTTTGCGCGCTCAGCGGTGCCGGCCTCCAGTGCACGGGCGTTGGCGGCGCGGCTCACGATAGTGCGAGCGGCACCGGCGGCCAGCAACACCAGGACCACGACCAGCACCAGGCGGGCGCGTTTCATCATCTGCTGGCGCTGTTGCGGCTCGCCCTCGCCGAGAGGGTGGATGCCGAGTTCGGAATGACGGTCATGCGACATGGTTCAAGACTCCTGATGCGCGGGTCCGCCCGCCAGATGGCGTCGCCTTTCGGCGCGGCGGGCCAGCCGCTGATGCACACCGGCGAACACCACCGGCACGAAGAACAAGGTCGATACGGTGGCCAGCAGCAGGCCCCCGATCACGGCGCGCCCCAGCGGCGCGTTCTGCTCGGCCCCCTCGCCCAGGCCCAGGGCCATGGGGATCATGCCGATGATCATCGCCAGCGCCGTCATGAGCACCGGACGGATACGGGTGGAGCCCGCCTCCAGGGCAGAAGCCAGCGGGGTCGCGCCTTCCTCGCGGCGCTGCCGGGCAAAGGCGACGATGAGGATACTGTTGGCGGTGGCCACCCCCATGGTCATGATGGCGCCGGTCAGGGCCGGCACCGACAGCGTGGTGCCGGTGATGAAGAGCATCCACGCAATCCCCGCCAGTGCAGCCGGCAAGGCGGCGATGATGATGGCCGCATCGATCCACGACTGGAAGTTCACCACCACCAGCAGGTAGACCAGCACGATGGCCATGGCCAGGCCCACGCCCAGGCCGATGAAGGAGGACTGCATGGTCTCCACCTGGCCACGGATGACCACCTGGCTGCCGCGCGCCAGCTTGGGCTTGATCTCCTCCACCAGCCTGGCAACCTTGCCGGCCACGCTGGCCAGGTCAGTGCCCTGCACGCTCACATAGACATCGATGGCCGGCGAGATGTTGTAGCGCGAGGCCACCGCCATCTGGCGTCCCGCATGCACATCGACCAGGTTGCCCAGCAGCTGCGGCGGCGTGGCGGCATTGGCACCGGCACCGACCGGGATGTTGAGCATGGCATCGAGCGAATCGACCTGGTATTGCGGGGATTGCACCGCGATGCTGTAGACCACGCCATTGTTGGGATTGAGCCAGAAGGCCGGCTGTGTCTGCGAACTGCCGGACAAGGCGATCAGCAGGTTCTGGCCGACGTTGGCCGCAGACAGGCCGAACTGCTGCAGGCGCGTGCGATCCATGCGCAGGTCCAGCGAGGGGCCATCCAGGCGCTGGTGCACGTGGGCGTCGACTGCGCCCGGAATCTGGCGGATCTGCTTGGTCAGTTCCGCGGCCAGGCGCGCGTTGGCTTCCATGTTGGGGCCGGTGAACTGCACGTCGATGGCGGCCGGCAGGCCGAAGTTGAGGATCTGGGTGACGATGTCGGCCGGCTGGAAAAAGAATTCGATGCCCGGGAAACGGCGCGGCAAGTGCTCGCGCAGCAGCGATACCAGTTCCTCGGTGGGACGGTGGCCTTCCTTCAAAGCCATCAGGATCTCGCCATCGAGCGTGCCGATGGTGCCGGCATTGCTGTAGGAGAGGTTGATGCCGGAGTTGGGCACGCCCAGGTTGTCGAGGATGGTCTCCAGTTCCGAGGCCGGGATCAGTGAGCGGATGACGCGCTCGACTTCATCGGCCGCGCGCGCCGTTTCCTCGATGCGGGTACCGGTCGGCATGCGCATGTGCAGGCGGATCTGGCCGCCATCCACGTTGGGGAAGAAGTCGCGCCCGAGGAAGGGATAGAGCAGGCAGGACAGCAGGCAGAACCCGAGGAAGCCCAGCGCGAAACGGCGCCGGTGCGCCAAGAGCGAAGACAGCACCAGCGTATAGCCATGGCGCACGCGCTCGAAACGGTTGTCGAAAGCGCGATAGAGCCGCTGCAGCAGGCTCTGCTTGGCGCTGTCCACCTGGCCATGACTGCCCATGAGCAGCATCACCAGGGTCGGCACCAGGGTGCGCGAGAGCAGGTAGGACGCAGCCATGGCGAACACCACCGCTTCTGCCAGCGGGACGAACAGGAAGCGCGCCACGCCCGAGAGGAAGAACATCGGCACGAACACGATGCAGATGCACAGCGTCGCCACGAAGGCCGGCACGCCGATCTCGCCTGCGCCGACGATGACGGCGTCATGCAGCGGCTTGCCCAGGTGCAGGTGGCGCTCGATGTTCTCGATGGTGACGATGGCCTGGTCCACCAGGATGCCCACCGACAGCGCCAGGCCGCCCAGGGTCATGAGGTTGAGCGTCTCGCCCAGCGCGGCCAGCATCAGGATGGCCGCCATGATGGACAGCGGAATGGTCAGCCCGATGATGAGCGTGCTGCGCCAGTTGCCCAGGAACAGCAGCACCATGGCGGCCGTGAGCCCGGCGGCGATGAGCGCCTCGCTGATGACGCCGGTCACGGCTGCCTTGACGAACAGCGACTGGTCGAACAGCGGCGTGATCTTGATGTCTTCCGGCAGGGTCTGGGCGGCAGTGGGCAGGAGCTTGCGCAGGTTGTCGACGATGTCCAGGGTGGAGGCGCCGCCATTCTTGACGATGGACAGCAGCACGCCGCGCGCGCCATCCTGTCGCACCACGTTGGTCTGGGGCGAGAAGCCGTCGCGCACGTTGGCCACGTCCTTGAGGTAGATCGTGGCCCCGTTGGCGGTGCGCACCGGCAGCTCATTCAAGCCGGCCACCGCTTCCGGCGAGCCGTTGATCTTGACCGAATATTCGGTACCGCCGAACTTGGCGGTACCGGAGGGCAGGATCAGGTTCTGGGTGTTGATGGCATTGACCACATCGATGGGCGAGAGGCCGCGCGACTGCAGCGCAGGTGTATCGAGGTCGACCGAGATCAGGCGTGTCTTGCCGCCATAGGGAAACGGTACGGCCACGCCGGGGATGGTGATGAGCTGCGGGCGCAGCGTCTGCACGGCAGTATCGAAGACGGTTTGCTCGGGCAGCGTGGGCGAGGACAGCGCCAGCTGCATCACCGGGATGCTGGAAGCCGAATACTTGATCACCAGCGGCGGCGTGATGCCCGGCGGCAGCTGGCGCAACTGCGACTGCACCGAGGCCACCACCTGGGCGATGGCGGTCTGGATGTTGGCCTTGGGCTGGAAGAACACCTTGATCACGGCCACCCCGGCCAGGGATTGCGACTCGATGTGTTCGATGTCGCTCACCACGGTGGTCAGCCCGCGCTCGTTCTGGGCGGCGATGCGCTGGCCCATCTCCTGGGCCGACAGGCCGTTGTAGTTCCAGATGACGGAGACCACCGGGATATTGATCTCGGGGAAGATGTCGGTGGCCATGTTCTTCAGCGTCAACGGCGTGGCCAGCACGATGAGCAAGGCCATCACGATGAAGGTGTACGGGCGGCGCAAGGCCAGCGCGACCATGTTCATGAACTGCTATCCCTGTGAAACGGGCAGGCCGGACCAGGCGCGCTGTGGCTCACCCATGCCCGCAGCCGGCATCCCGTGCGATGCCGGCCGTCCTCTCCCCCGATGCTGTGTTCTGTCTTGCGCGGCCTGGCGTGCTTCCCCGGTAGCCTGGCCGCGATCCCTGAATTGCGCCGTCCTGTTCCCTGTCCTGCGGCCCCGATATTGTTCTTCTGGGGCCCTGCGGCGTGGCTATTGTAACGGCCTCGCAGGCCGCGTGCAGGGGGCGTTGCGACAAATCGCTTTCTGACAGAAATGTCAGCGAAGCGCTTCTCGCGGGCTGCAAACTCAACCGGAAAAATGTCCACATGAGCGCCCCGGCAGGAATGCAGTCGCTATGGCACACTGCCCTCCCCTTTCCGCTTTTTCTGCCTCATGGAATTCCTGCGCCAGCGCATCGAAGCCAACGTCCTCGCCATCAGCCGTGGCCCCGGCAGTGCCGATTTCCTGCAGCCACCGGGCGACCCCGGCCTGTTTGGGCCGGACTCGGCGGCATGGCAGGTCCATAGTGATTTCACGGCCATGCTCACCGGCGGCGTGGCGGCATTGCTGCTGCAGATGCTGCATCCCCTGCCGCTGGCGGGTGTCTGGGACCACTCCAACTTCCAGGCCGACATGCTGGGCCGCCTGCGCCGCACCGCGCAGTTCGTGGCCGGCACCACCTTCGGCAGCCGGGCAGACGCCGAGCGGCTCATCGCCCGCGTCAAGCAGATTCATCTTGGCGTCACCGGCGTGGCACCCGACGGCCGCCCTTATGCGGCCAGCGATCCGGACCTGCTCACCTGGGTCCACGTGGCCGAGGTGCATTGCTTCCTGCAGGGGTACCTGCGGTATCGCCGGCCGGATTTTCCGGCGGCGCGGCAGGATCAGTATCTCGATGAAATCGCCTGCGTGGCGGAAGCGCTTGGCGCACGCGAGGTCCCGCGCTCAAGGGCGGCCATCGCCGATTACATCGCGCGCATGCGCCCGCAATTGCGCTGCGACGATCGCACCCGCGCTACCTTGCAACTGGTCTTGAATGCAGCTGCTCCCAATGCGGTAGCGCAACCGTGGACACGGCTGATGATGCGCGGTGGCGTGGACCTGCTGCCGCCCTGGGCACAGGAGATGCTGGGCGTGACGCCGCGCGGAGCGCTGCGGCGCGAACTGCTGCGGCGTTCCGTCTTGCTGGCCGCACAGCCGATCCGCTGGGCCATGCGCAACGGATCCATTCATCTGGCACGTCGGCGCATGGGCTTGCCGCCGCAGCCTTGAGGGCGCTTCAGGACAGCATCTCGATCGCATCACCCGCACCATGGCGAGCAAATTCAGCCGAGCAAGCGGCCGATGATCTGCTTTACATTGTGTAATTACACATTTAAGATGGGCCGCACCTTGAGCTTGGTTTCAACATTGAACAAACAGGAGTAGCAGATGCGGGAAGACGAAAAGGAAGTCATGAAGCAAGCCGAGCAGAGGTCATTTGACTACCTCTCTTCGGTCGATCATCGCAATGTCTATCCCACGCAGGCAGCGCTGGATGGCTTGCGCGGCTTCGATGAAGCATTGCCTGAGCATGGGTGCGACTCCTCGCAGACGCTGGCCATGCTCGATACGCTTGGTTCACCAGCCACGGTGGTGACCAATGGTCCGCGCTATTTCGGTTTCGTGGTGGGCGCCGCCCTGCCCGCCGCCGCTGCGGCCGAGCGCCTGATGCTGGCCTGGGACCAGGGTGCCGCCATGGCCATGACCTCGCCCACCTGCGCCAGCATCGAAGAAGTGGCACGGCGCTGGCTGCTGGAGATCCTCGACCTGCCAGGCGAGAGTGGCATCGGATTCGGCACCTCGGCCACCGCCTGCGGACTGACCTGTCTCACCGTGGCGCGATCGCAGTTGTTGCTGCGCGCAGGATGGAATCTGCATGAACAAGGGGTGTACGGCGCTCCCCTGATTCGCGTGGTGGTGTCCGAGACGGTGCACGTCACCATCCTGAAGGCGCTGCGCATCCTCGGCTTCGGCCAGCAGCAGATCATCAAGGCCCCGGTGGACCAGCATGGCCGTATCGATCCCGAACGGTTGCCGGCGCTGGATGCGATGACGATCCTTTGCCTGCAGGCCGGTGAAGTCAATACGGGGGAGTTCGATCCGTTCAGCGCACTGATACCGCGTGCCCGGCAGGCAGGCGCCTGGGTCCACGTGGACGGCGCCTTCGGCCTGTGGGCTCGCGCATCCTCGCTCAAACAGACCCATACCGCCGGCATCGAAGAGGCCGACAGCTGGACCGTGGATGGCCACAAATGGCTCAACACGCCCTACGACTGCGCCATGTCCATCTGCCGGGATGCCGATGCCCTGGCCCAGGCGATGAACAGCGACGCTGCCTATGCGTCGGGATCGAAGAATGCGCAGAAGAACCTGACCCTGGAATTTTCCCGCAGGGCCCGTGGCGTGCCGGTCTGGGCGGCCTTGCGCAGCCTCGGCAAGAGCGGCGTGGCCGCGATGGTGGAACGGCATTGTGCGATGGCGCGTGAGCTGGCGACCCTGCTCAAGGGAGCCGGACTGAACGTGCTCAACCGGGTGGTGTTGAACCAGGTGGTGGTCCAGGGCCGCACCGACCAGGAAACCACCGCGATCAGGCTGGCCGTGGAGAAGTCAGGCGAGGCCTGGTTCGGCCCTACAGTGTGGAAAGGCAGTGCCGCGTTCCGGATCAGCATTTCCTCATGGCGCACGGAGAAGGCCGATATCGACCGCTTGTTCCTGGCCATCGTCAAGGCAAGAGACGACGTGCAGGCCATCCAGCACTGAGATGGCAAAACCCTCCGCCGATCCCTGCCCGGTCAGCGGAGGGGATCGGCGGAGTTGCTGTTCACCAGCCTTGCACCGGCCACGGCAATACAAAACGCACCTCAGCTTGGGCGTGCCTGCTGGTTTGCATAGATTTGCAACAAAGTATAGGCGGCATCCAGCAAGGGGGTGTCGTGACCATGGCGGCGACCCAGGCGCAGCATATCCCCGACGATTTCTTCATGCTCGATGCGGCGGGCCGCTTGCGCCATATCGCGCGCCATGGACGCTTTCCATTGCGAAGCCGGATCGAGGAGCAACTTGCGGATGCGCTCGGCGCCTTCGCCGCGGATCGGATGGCCCTGCGCTGAAGCGATGGCCTCGACCTCAGCAATGGCGCGCTCGATCAGCGGCCGGCCCGATGTGCTGGCCTGGATCTGCGCGATGTTCGCCCCCAGCAGGCAGGTCATCGCCGCGCCCGTGGCCAGCATGGCCCACTTGTCCCACAAGGCCTGCGTGATGTCAGGCGACAGGATGCGCGTGCCCTCGCTGGTGCGCAGCAAGGCGTGAAGCGCCTCTGCCGCATCGACGGCGAACTTGTTGTCGCTGCGCGCACCGAGCATCACCACATCCGCAGGGGCGAGATGTTCGATGGCGCCTTCGCTGTCCAACTGGGTGGCGATATAGGCCACACCACCCAGTACGCGGGCGCGGCCGAAACGGCGGTCCAGCACATCGTAGACACCCAGCCCGTTGAGGAAAGGCAGGATCACGCTGTCGCTGCCGATGGCCGGTGCGATATTGTCGATCGCTTCGGCCAGGTCATAGCCTTTGCAGGCCAGCAGCACGACGTCATAAGTGCCATCGATCTGGCCGGCATCGATGGTGTGGACCTCCTGCCGCACATCGCCCAGCGGGCTGCGTACCACCAGCCCGTTGCGTTGCAGGATTTCGCGCCGCCGGGGGCGCACGGCGAAGCTCACCTCCGCGCCTGCTTGCAGCAGTCGCGCGCCGTAGTAGCCCCCGATGGCACCGGCGCCGAGTACGAGGATTCTCATGATGCTTCCTCCTCTCAGGCTTCGGCCGCGCCAGGCGGCAGTGCCGGGCGGGCAAATTCAAGACCGGAGCCAGGGTTGGCGCCGGTGACGAGTACGACAGCATTTTCCAGTTTCATGATTCAGCTCTTGAGGAAGGGGCGCCTTGAACAGACGCCCCGGTATGGGGTGGGTGTACGGCAAATCTGCTGCCGGAGGGTGGGTGTGGATGGATCATCCGGCCCATCATCGTATCAAGCGGTTTTCATGGCTGCTCATCGTCGGCCAGTTTCAGGATGATCTTCTTGCCGTCACAGGCTTCGGCCATGGCTGCAACTAACTCGTCCAGGGGACGAACGGCGTGCACCGGCTGCTGCAGATGTGCGACCAGGCCCAGGTCGATGAGGGCTTGCAGGGCTGGCCTGACCTGCGCCATCCGCTCAGGATGCCCCTCGAAGAACCCGTGGATCTGCAGGCGCTTGAAGATCACATGCTGTGCAGAAATCTCCATGCTCTTCTTGCTGGCCGCAGCGTAGGCCACCAGCACCCCATGGTCGGAAAGCCGGGCGGCCAGCTTGCCGGCAGACGCGCCACCGACGCCTTCCAGCGCAAGCCGGATGTTCAGGCCGGCGATGGCGTGGTCGCTTGTCGCCAGTTCCTGTTCGGTGAAGACATGCTCGCAGCCGCGCTCATGCACCGGCTGCTTGTCTTCTTCACGCCGTACCACGCCGATGGTGCGATAGCCCAGGCGGCGTGCGATGGTCGCCACGCACTGGCCGAAGCCGGAGGTGGCCGCGTTGTAGAGGATGGCGTCGCCAGGCGCCAGGTCGGCAAAGCTGGTGATGAGCAGATAGGCGGTGGCCGCATTGATGGTCAGCATGGAGGCCTGCACGAGGTCGGCCTCCGCCGGCAGCACCACCAGTTCATCGGCCGGCACGGTGGCAAGCTGGCGCCAGGTGCGCGCCATGAAGGGCAGCAGTACCTTGTCGCCGGGACGCACGGCGGTGACGTCCGCGCCCACGGCCTGCACGATGCCCGCGCCTTCGTTGCCCAGTATCTCCGGCAATGCGGGCTTCCACGGATAGATGTCGCGCACCACCATCAGGTCGCTCACATTGATGGGGGCATACCGCACCGCCACCACCGCTTCTCCGGGCCCCGGGGCGGGTGGCGCATCGACGTCATCGAGGCGCACGCCCTGGCGTGGATCGCCGTAGGCAATCAGTCGCACGGCCTTCATCTTCAATGCTCCACGAAGAAGCCGGGATCGATCTCGTCGCGCAGGATCTGCCGGACGGAACCGGCCAGCGAGTACACCGCCGCCAGCGGACTGAAGGCGATGTGCAGCTCAGTGACCTTGCCCGAAGCGTCCCGCTCGATGGAGACCAGGCCGCGTGCGGCCTGGCCATCTGTCAACGTGGCATCGTATTCGAAGAAGCTGCGCTGCCCGACGTGGTCGAGAAAGCGCGCGGTCTGGCTGGCGTACTGCTGCGCACCGGCCTTGACGACCTTGAGCACTTCCGTCTTCCCGCGTACCGGGCGGTTGAGCACCGAGGTGACGAGGATGACGTCTTCATGCAGGTCATCGAGGAAGGGATGGCGCTTGGCCTTGTCTTGCATGGTGATTCTCCTGAGTATGTCGATGACGGGTCACGCGGCGAACACGGCTGCGTGGCGATGAAGGAAGTCCGCCAGGTAGGTGGGAGCGTGATCGAGGTAGTGCGGGAGCGAACCCTCGCCTACCTCGAAGAGGCCTGCACGCTGGTTGGCTTCGGTCATCAGCACCAGCGCGATGACATGAGGATCCAGGCCCAAACGCCCCAGCTCTTCGCTGACCCGCTGCGAAGAGACGTGCTCCACGCGCAGCGGCTTGCCTGTGGCCTGCTGCACGGCTTGGGCGATTTCTTCCTGGGTCAGGGCCTCGGGCCCGGCCAGTTCGAACACGCCCGAGACATCATGGGCACGCACGGCCAGGGCGGCACTGGCGTGCGCGATATCCTCACGCGCTGCGTAGGCGATGCGGCCCTGGCCGGCCGAGGTGTACCAGACACCGCTCCTGGCGATGGCGGGCAGATAGGCCAGCAGGTTTTCCTGGTACCAGCTGTTGCGCAGGATGGTGTACTTCAGTTCGCTGGCGGCGAGGTCCGCTTCCATCTCCGCGTGATCCAGCGCAAAGGGGATCTCCACGCTGTGGGCCGGATTGGGCATGGAGGTGTAGAGCACGCGCTGCACGCCGGCGCGGCGCGCAGCTTCCAGCGCATTGCGATGTTGCGCAATGCGCTGGCCAGGATGGGCCAGTGCATCGGTAGAGATGATAAAAAGCGTGCCCACGTCATGAAGTCCATGCTGCAGCGACTCCTCCAGATCAAAATCGATATGCCGGATGCGGTCCTGGCTGCCCAGGCGTCCGACCAGCTTCTCGGGGGTACGCGAGCCGAAGACCAGGTTGGTCTGGCCTGTTGCAAGCAGGCGCTGGCCGATGGCCAGGCCAAGCTGGCCGGAGGCCCCGGTGAGCATGAGTTTGTCTGCCATGATGTCGCCCTCCGCGATCAGGCGCCGACCAGCGAATGCAGCGACTGGACTTCAAAGCCCTTGAGCTCGGCGAGCCGGCCTTCGCGTACCTTGTTGGCCCATTCGGCGTCGGTCAGCAGCGCGCGGCCGACGGCGATGAGATCGAATTCACCCTTGGCCAGGCGTTCTTCCACCTGGTCCAGGCTGCCGACCTGGGCCGAGCCGCCGGTATGGGCCAGCAGGTCGCCCGTGTCGGGTCCTTCGAGGCCAACCGAGCCGACGCTGGTGGCGATCTTGCCGGTGAGCTTCTTGGCCCAGCCGGCCAGGTTCAGGGTCGAACCCTCGAACTCGGGGATCCAGAAACGGCGTTGCGAAGCGTGGAAGATGTCCACCCCGGCGTCGGCCAGCGGCTGCAGTACCTGCTCCAGTTCCTGCGGGGTGTGGGCCAACTTGCCTTGGTAGTCGCTCAGCTTGAATTGCGAGAAGCGGAAGCTCAGCGGATAGTCGCTGCCGGCCTGGCGCTTGATCTCCTTGACCAGCGCGGCCGGGAAGGCGACACGATTGGCCACGCTGCCGCCCCACTGGTCGGTGCGGGTATTGGTCTTGGCCCACAGGAACTGGTCCACCAGATAGCCGTTGGCGCCGTGGATCTCGACACCGTCGAAGCCGACTTCCTTGGCGCGCCGCGCCGCCTGGCCGAAAGCGACGATGGTATTTTCCACGTCCCTGGCGCTCATGTTCTCGGGCCCTTCATGGGGAATGCCTTCGGCGAACAGCGGATCCATGGGCTGCTGCTTGCCGCAATGCCACAGCTGCGCGAAGATGCGCCCGCCCTTGGCGTGCACTGCATCGACCACGGCATGCCAACCGGCGATGGCCTCGGGATGATGCAGGTTCGGAATGCCCTGGTTGTTGGCCGAGTACGGTCGGTCCACGGCGATGGCTTCCGTGGTGATCAGGCCCACGCCGCCGGCCGCGCGGGCCGCGTAGTAGCGGGCGACCTCCGCAGTGGGGATGCCGTGGGGACTGGCACCGCGTGTCATGGGCGACATCACGATGCGGTTGGCCAGGACCAGGCTGTTGAGCGTGAAGGGCGAGAAAAGCAGTTTATCCATTGCGTACTCCAAATGTGCAATTACACATATAGCGGGTTAAAAAAAGCTGCCGCACCAAAGGCGACAGCGTTTGTTGCGACGAGTGTTTTACAAGGCGATGGAACTCATGGCCAGGTTGTTGTCACGGATCTGCTCGACCCTGGCTTTGCCCACCTTGGTCTCCAGTTCCTGGCGGGCTTCTTCCCAGAAGGGAGCGCATTGCGCAATCTTGGCCTTGCCCTGATCGGTCACGGCGAAGCGGTAGGAGCGCCCGGTCTCGGGCTTCTGGGCAGACACCCAGCCCTCTTGCTGCAAAGGCTTCAGGGCGCGGACCAGGGTAGTGCGTTCCATCACCATCAGTTCGGTCAGCTCGTTGATCTGGATACCAGGATTGAAACTCACGGCCATGAGCAGGACGAACTGCGAGGACTTGATGTCGGCCTTGGACAGATAACGATCATAAAGACGCGAAACCTGCCTGGCTCCCCGGCGGGAGGCAAAGCAGTGACAGGATTCGAGGGTGTGGGTGGTGGCCATGTTGCGAGTATATCTGTGCAATAGCACTTTTGGAAGTTCTTTTCAGTTTCGGTCATGTTTGTTGTGTTTTGGATGAATGACCTTGTCTACGGCCACCGCCGGTATCGCCCGCCAGGCCGCTCCCAGTGGCGTTTTCGGCTATTTCACGGGATGACTGCTCTGTCCGAGCGAGTGCCCGGCCACTCAGGATGGGGCCATGGACGTATTCCATAATGTGTAATTACACATTATATTTTCAGTCCGGGCCCTTTCCACACCTTCGGCCCCAGGGACATTTCCTGATCAACCATTTTTTGAAAGCACAACGTGAAGACACTACAAGGCAAGACAGCCCTCATTACCGGCGCGGCTACCGGGATCGGTTTGGCGACTGCAAGAAAATTCGTCGAGGAAGGCGCCACCGTCTTCCTGGTCGGGCGGCGCGAGAAGCAGCTGCAAGAGGCGGTCGCCCTGTTGGGTGAGGCCGCCGTGGGCATCCCGGCCGACGTATCGCGGCTGGAGGATCTTGAGCGCGTCATGGCGGTCATTGCGCAGCAGAACCGCAAGCTCGATATCGTCTTTGCCAATGCCGCCATCGCCGAAGGCGCGCCCCTGGGCCAGATCACGGAAGATCATTTCGACCGCCATTTCGGCATCAACGTGAAGGGCATGCTGTTTACGGTGCAGAAGGCGCTGCCGCTGCTCAGGGATGGCGCCTCGATCATCCTGACCTCGTCGGTCTCGGCCTTCAGTGCCGATCCGGCGCTGAGCGTCTATTCGGCCACCAAGGCCGCCATCAGAAGCTTCGCGCGCTGCTGGGCATTGGACCTGAAGGATCGCAAGATCCGCGTCAATGCGATCAGTCCCGGTTCGACCGAGACCCCCGGACTGGCCGGACTGGCGGGCGCCCCGGAGAACGTGGCGGGCCTCTACGCGGCCTTGAGCAGCCGCATTCCGCTGGGACGCATGGGCCAGCCCGAAGAGATCGCAGCGGCCGTGGCATTCCTGGCCTCGGACGCGTCCAGTTTCGTCAACGGTGCCGATTTCCAGGTGGATGGAGGAGAAAAGCAGGTCTGAAGAGGAAACCCCGGCGAGGCTGCCGGCCAGGGTGTTTATGGACTGACGCTGCGCAGATAGGCCAGGATGTCGTCGATCTGCTTGTCACTGCCGATGCCCCAGAAGCGCATCTTGTTGCCGGGGACGACATCGCTGGGCGCCTTGAGGAAGGCACGCAATTTGTCTTCGGTCCAGATGAAGCCGGCCGAGGCCATCGCCGGGGAATACTTGAAGTCGCCGGTGGAACCGGCCTTGCGGCCGATCACGTTGGTCAGCTGCGGACCGAAACCGGCGCGCGCCGAGGGGCCTACCGCGTGACAGCTGGCGCATTTGGCGAAGGCGGCGCGGCCCGCCGCGACATCCCCCGCCGCCAGGGCGGACAGGGGAGCAAGGGCAATGACGAGGGCGAATGCCAGGCAATGATTCGGGCGCATGGGTCGTTCCGGCCAACGCCGGTTTCAGGAAATTACTGGATCACGAAATGGCTGGCTTCGAGACTGGCTTTCTGCAGGAAAGCCAGCAGGGAATCCGCCGTAGTGGTCTCGATTCTATCGCTGAAGCGCAAGGCGTTGGGATGATCATCAAAAGCGATGTTGGCCTTGAACATCCGTCCACCCAGGCGCGTCATCGGCCCCAGGTTCAGGGTATCGGGCACGTAGCCCTTGAACTTCAACCAAGCCTGCGCCTGCTCGCGGGTACTGATCTGTGGCTCCAGCGCCATGGCGAGCGTTTCATTGACCCATTGGTTGGATTGCTGGTAGCGCGTCGCCCAGGGATAAGCCAGCATGTTGTACTGCGCTTCGTGCAGGCGGGTGACCTGCGGGCGTGCAAGCACCGCACGCAGGCGCTGTTGCACTTCCGGCTGCGGCACGGCCACGTAGGCCTCCAGCAGGAAGGGAGAGTCCATGAAGAACTGCCCCAGCCCTTGTTCATAGAGATTGCTCACGGCCGTTCCGCATTCGTTGAGCTTGTGGACCACAACCCACTGCTGGCCATCGCGATAGGCAAACGCCAGGTGCGAATAGCGTTGCCGGTACTTGCTCAGGTCCTGCCCGACACGGCCGATGATGACCACGTCGGCACCGCTGGCATTGAGCCGCTCGACGGTGCGCACGGCCATGTCCAGCTGGGCTTGTACGGCGGTGGCGTCAGGAATGGCCTGTTCGCAGGACTGGCCGGCGTGCGCCGCCAGGGGCGCAGCGATGGCCAGGACCAGGCTGGCAAACAGGCATTTGATACGAAGTTGAAACAAAGCCATGGCGCTCTCCCCTTGTGCCGGTCAGGACAGTTTCTCGCTCTTGAGCAGCGCCCGGCCCAGCGCATTGGGAATGATCGCCAGCACCTTGCCGGAGGCCACCAGCAGCGTGCCCGAAGCAGAGGTCACGAATGTTACCGATTCACCGACACCGACCGAGGCCGCACCGCTGACATTGGCACCGACCGTGACCGAACCACGGAGGCCCTCGCCCACTTTCTCCAGCACATAGACCGTACCATCGGCGGAGGCTTCCACGCCCTTGACCACGTAGCGTCCGCCTTCTGAAATGAAGGCGGCAGGCGGCATCACTGAGACCACCACCGAGACGGTGGACGCATCGCTGTTGCGCGACTGGGCATGTACGGGAGCGCTCAGGAGGGCGGCGACCAGGGCGCAGGAAAGAGTGAGGCGATGCAGCAGCGGGCTGTTCATGATGGACTCCTTGTTCTTTGACTGATGAGAGATGGGATGTGATTTTTGCTTGCCGGTCCGCCTTGGCGGGCCAGCGGGACGCACTGTAGCAATGCCGCTGCAGAAGGTGGATCACCTCATCAGAAAGCGCAATTCCTGTCGCGTCCGGTATCGAAATACAATACCGGCCACACACCACGCGCACTGCGCATCACAAGGAGGATGGACATGGCCCAGGCCGAATCGCTGGTCAATGCATTGAAGAACCTGCTCAAGGCGCGCGGCATCACCTATGCGCAACTGGCCAAGGGACTGGGCCTGAGCGAGGCCAGCGTCAAGCGCATCTTCGCCGAGCGCAGCTTCACCCTGGAACGGCTGGATCAGGTCTGCGCCTTGCTGGCCATCCAGATCAGCGACCTGGCGCGCATGGTGGTGGCCGAGCAGCCGGTGCCCTCGCGCCTGACCGAAGAACAGGAAAAGAAACTGGTGGCCGATCCCAAGCTGCTGCTGGTGGCCGTGCATGCCCTGCACCAGTGGACGCTGGAAGACATCCTCGCCAGCTTCGCCATGAGCAAGGCCGAATGCATCCGCCTGCTGGCGCGGCTGGACAAGCTGGGCATCCTCGACCTGCTGCCCAACAACCGCATCCGCGTGCGGGTTGCACCGGATTTCACGTGGTTGCCGGGCGGGCCGATCCAGCAGTATTTCCGCGCGCAGTTGCGCAATGATTTCTTCAACTCCCATTTCGACAAGCCGGGCGAGAAGATGATCATGGTCAGCGGCACGCTCTCAGAAGAAAGCAATGCCAGCGTGCAACGCGCCATGAACCGGCTGTCCTCCGACTTCCTCAGCGCGCATCAGCAGGATCTGTCGCTGCCGCTGGAACGGCGTCATGGCACGGCGCTGATCGTGGCCCTGCGGCCGTGGAGTCCGGCGCAATTCCGCGACCTGCGCCGGGCAGAAGACAACTAAGACGCTGACTTCGCCACCGCCACCGGCCGGCCGCCAGGCGCATGCTCGCCCCGCTCGGCCAGCACACTCCACACCCCCAGCGCCAGCAAGGCGATCCCGGTCAGGACCGCAAAGGCCGCGCCATAACCGTAATGCTTGGCCACCACGCCGGCCAGTGCCGGGCTCATGGCTGCACCGATGGACTGGATGGTCGTCACCGCACCCAGGCCGATGTTGATGTGGCCGCTGCCCTGCAGGATGCGCGCCACCGAACCCGGCAAGGCCACCCCCAGCAAACCTGCGCCGATGCCATCGAGCATCTGCACCGGCAACAGCGCCCAGGCCGAATCCCAGACCCCGGCCACCAGGCCGCGTACCGGCAACGCCAGCAGTGCCACGGTGATCAACAGCCAGTAGCCCTTGCGGTCGGCGAAGCGGCCCGCAAAGAGCGCCGTGGGAATCATCACCAATTGCGCCACGATCACGGTCAGCGCCGTATAGAGCGCCGGATCGGCATGGCCGCGCGAGACCACCGATTGGCTCAGCAAGGGCAGCATGGCCGCATTGCCCAGGTGGAACAGCATCATCGCCAGCGCCAGCAGCATCAGCGGACGCGACCCGGCCAGCACGCGCCAGGTGGACACCTGCGGCTGGTCGGCGGCGCGTTCGGGATCGAGGCCACGGGCGACATCGTGGTCGATGTCCTCGGGACGGATGCGCGAGAGGCACACCAGCGAGGCCACCGCCATCACCGCCATGAGCACGAACACCGCCGGCAAACCCCAGAAGTAGCCGAGCGCACCGGCCAGTGCGGCCGAGAAGACGTTGCCGCCGTGGTTCCAGGCCTCATTGTTTCCCAGCTGGGAAGGCAGGCCCTGCTGGCCGACGATGCCCAGCGTGAGGCCGGCGATGGCCGGTCCAATGATGGCCCCGACGATGCCGGTGCCGACCTGCGACACCGCCGTGATCGTGAAGCTGGGCGAGACCAGCAACAGCAGCGAGCCCGCCACCACCAGCACCGAACCGATCCCGACCACCAGCCGCTTGGCGCGCACCGCATCGGTCAGCGCCCCGGCGGGCGTGGTGGCCAGCATGCCGGCAATGCCGCCCAGCGTCATCACGTAGCCGATGTCGTCCGCGGCCCAGCCGTGGCCCATCAGGAACACACCGAGGAAAGGACCGAGCCCGTCGCGCACGTCGGCCAGGAAGAAGTTCAGCCTGGAGAGCCAGGCGATCGAGCCCGCTTTGGCGTTCATCCGATGGGCCCCTTGAAGATGAAGAAGGCGCCCAGGCAGATGCAGCCGAAGCCGACCAGGTGATTGATGGTGAATTGTTCGCCCAGGTACAGCACCGAGAAGATCGAGAACACCACCAGCGTGATGACCTCCTGCATGGTCTTCAGTTCGGCGGCGTTGTAGACGGAGTGGCCGATGCGGTTGGCGGGCACCGCGAAACAGTATTCGGCCAGGGCGATGCCCCAGCTGACCAGGATCACCAGGTACAGCGGCCGGTTCTCGAACTTGAGGTGGCCGTACCAGGCAAAGGTCATGAAAACGTTGGAGATGATCAGGAAGACGATGGGAAGGATTTTCGGCGACATGGTTCTTTTTCTTTATCAGGTGGATGAAATGACACGCAGGGAATCGGGCAGACCGGGGGCCTGCCCTGCCGCAAAACCCTTATCGGACGCGGCTGTACAGCGGTTGCAGGGAATCCGCGCTGGCACCGGCATCGATGGCCTCGATGGCGGTACCGACACTGTTGCGGGTCCCCAAGCCATTGGCAGCAAACGGCGCGCCAGGTTCCAGGGGCGTACGCAGGCTGTCCGGGGCGAAGCGCACGATGCTGCCATCATCCAGGATGACGCCATCGGCTTGGCCACGCGGGCCGGTCAGGACCATGGCGATTTTGCCGCGCACCGAGAGCTGGCGCAATTGCGCAGCACGCAGGTGGGGCGGCAGCGGCGGGTTGGCATCGAAGGCGGGCGGGCGGTCGATCACGGTCTGGCCGTTGGCCAGATTGACGATGGCATCGGCCTTGATCACGCCGGCCGCTTCAGCCTGGCCGAAGATGCGCACCGACTGGCCCGGCCTGACCGCGTTCTGCAGCGTCTGCGACAGGTGCGGCGGGAACTTGACCACGGTGCGCTCGCCCACCATCAGGCCATCAACTTCGCCATAGGGATTGATCAGCAAGCGGCTCACGCGGCCTTCGGTGATGGGGGCCTGGGCGGTCAGGGCGGCATCGTAAGTGGCGGGCGGGACCGGGGGCGCCATCGGGCCGGCGGTCGGCGCAACACCCGGCGGCGGGGCCGGCGGCAAGGCCTGGGCTTGGGTGGCGATCATCGATCCCAGCAGGGCCAGGGCCAAGAGCCCAGCCAGCGAACGGGGGAGGAAGGTGGAACGGTTCATGACAACTCCTTTGAGGTGAGAGGGGCCACCTCTCCTTTGCAAAGCCCGTGCCTGCCATGAATCCGTTTTAAATCAATGACTTGCAGATTTTACCGTAGGGCCATGTGTCCGTTCCCGTGACACCTTGGCGTCCGCTGCCGGACACTGTCCGCCGCGCCGTCACATGTCTTCCCCCAGCACCGCCTGTCCCTGGCTGCTCAACAACTGGCCGAACCGCTCGCCTATCCATTGCGCGGTGCTCCCCAGCGGGCGACCGGGCAGCCACAGCATCTGCACCGACAAGAGCGGCAGGGCCAGCGCCGGACAGCGCAGCGGCACCAGCGCCTTGGCGTGATCGAAATATTCGGCGACGTTGACCGGCAGGATGGCCCAGCCCAGGTTGTCGGCCACCATCTCGGCAATGCTGTAGTGATTGTCAGAGCGCCACAGCTTGGGACTGTAGACCGGTTCTTCGACGCCATCGGCCTGCAGGATCAGTTGCCGGTATTGCGCCAGGTCGGTCTTGCGCAGGCGTTCGCGCGCGGCCAACGGATGGCGCGGCGAGACGAAGATGCCTTGCGCCACCGAGCCGATGTGGCGCTGGTCGAAGCCGCTGGCCACGCGTCCCCGGTCGAAGTGAAAACCGATGTCGGCGCGGCGCTGCTGCACGGCCGCCACCACTTCGGCCGGGGTGCCATCGAGCAGGGTCAGTTCCAGCGCCGGCGCACGCGCCGACAATTCCCGCAGCAGCACGCGCAGGGCCGCATAGGGGAGGGCTTCGTCCAGCACCATGGTCAGGCTGGCTTGATCGCCCAGCGCAAAGGACCGGGCGCGTTCTTCCAGCGCATCGGCCTGGCGCAGCACTTCGCGTGCCTCCTGCAGCATGGCCGCGCCGACCTCGCTGAGGCCGGCCTTGTGGGCCGAGCGGTCAAAGAGCGTGACGCCGAGATCGACTTCCAGCAGCGCGATGGCCGTGCTGACCGCCGATTGGGCCCGGCCCAGGTGGCGTGCGGCGGCGCTGATGGAGCCGTGTTCGGCTGCAGCGACGAACTGGCGCAGTTGATCGAGATTCCATTGCATGCGGCACTCCATCTGAATTATCGATAGACCTTATCTTGGTCGATCTGTCCTGACGGTGGATCATACTGGTTTTCCCACAAGGAGATTCCATGCAGAAATCACATGACCTCACCCGGACCGTGCGCCTGCGTCCGCTGGAGCGCGAAGACCTGCGCTTCGTCCATCACCTGAACAACAATGCGACGGTGATGCGCTACTGGTTCGAAGAACCTTACGAAACCTTCGCCGAACTCTCAGCCCTGTTCGAGGCCCACATCCACGAGCAGAACGAGCGCCGCTTCATCGTCGATGCCGATGGCGACAGCAGCGGCCTGGTGGAACTGGTGGAAATCAACACCGTCCACCGCAGTGCCGAATTCCAGATCATCATCGCGCCGGCCTGCCAAGGGCGCGGGCTGGCGGTAGAGGCCACGCGGCTGGCGCTGGACTATGGCTTCTCGGTGCTGAACCTGCACAAGATCTACCTGATCGTCGACCGCGAAAACGAGAAGGCCGTGCATGTCTACGCCAAGGCGGGCTTCCGGCCGGAGGGTGTGCTGAAGGAGGAATTCTTCATGAATGGCCAGTACCGCGACGTGATCCGCATGGGCATCTTCCAGCGCGATCACCTGGCCCGCATGCAGGCCGAACCGGCACAGCAACACGCCGCACCCGCCACCGTAGAGACGGCGGTGCATTGAACCGCGCGCACTGAACCCAATGAGTGCGTGGAATTGATTTATCCACAGGAGAATCCAGCATGTCCGCTTACCTGACCCTGGCGGTGGCCATCGTGGCCGAGGTGATTGCCACCACCGCCCTCAAATCCTCACAGGGATTCACACGACTGTTGCCGGGCATCATCGTGGTGCTGGGCTATGGAGTGTCCTTCTATTGCCTGTCGCTGACCCTGCGCACCATGCCGACCAGCGTGGCCTATGCCATCTGGTCGGGCGTGGGGCTGGTGCTCATCACGCTGGCCGCCTGGCTGATCCATCAGCAACGGCTGGACTGGCCGGCCGTGGCCGGCATCGCGCTCATCGTCGCCGGCGTGATGGTGATCAACCTGTTCTCGTCCAGCGCGGCGCACTAGCGCGCATCAAGCGCCCATCAGGCGCGCACTTCGCGCCGCATCGATTGCGGTGCCACGCCAAAGCCGCGCAGGAAGACTTCACGCATGTGGCGGCGATCCCGGAAACCGGTCTCGCGCGCCACCACTTCCAGCGGATGGCGGCTTTGCTCGATCATCAGCCGTGCCGCTTCCAGCCGCAGTCCCTCGATGGCCTTGGCCGGGGATTGCCCGGTCTCGGCCGTGAACACGCGGGTGAACTGGCGCGCACTCAGGTTGGCCTGCTCGGCCAGTTCTTCCACCGTCAGCGCGCGCTTGAGATGGCGGCGCGCATAGTTCAGCGCATCCTGGATCCGATCCGTCTTGGGGGCCAGTGCCAGCATTTCCGAATGCTGCGACTGGCCGCCGGCGCGATGCTGGTGCATCACCAGCTTGTGCGCCACGCTGCGCGCCGCTTCCTCGCCCAGGTCCTTGCCGACCATGGCCAGCGCCAGGTCCAGCCCGGCGGTCATGCCGGCCGAGGTCCACATCGGGCCGTCCACGATGTAAATCCGGTCGTCTTCGATCTGGATGTCAGGAAAGCGCGCACGCATGGCCGTGGCATACGCCCAATGCGTGGTGGCCCGACGGCGTGCCAGCAGACCGGACTCGGCCAGCACGAAGCCACCGGTACAGATGCCGGCGATGCGCCTGGCCTTCTTCGCCGCCCGTTGCAGGAAGGCGCGCTCTTCCTGGCTCGCCGGCGACTCCAGCGGATTGCCCACGCCGCACACGATCCAGGTATCGATGGTGGCCGTGGCGGCCGCCTTGGTGGTGTTCACGCGCATGCCCAGGGACGACGTGACCTCGCCGCCAGCGACCGAATGGTTGTGCATGCGGTAGAACTCGTGGCCCACGACCTGGTTGGCGTATTCAAAGACGGACTGGGTAGCCAGGCCCATGATCTGGAAACCTTCAGTGAGCAGGTAGCCGATGTGGTGCATGTCCGGACTCCGTAACGATGTCTCAAAACACTACCATATACGTCATTCCGGAAGTCCGCAAGCGGCCTAAGATTCACTCCATCGACAACCCACACCGAAGGAGAACATCATGAACCAGCCGCAAACCCAAGTCCAGTCCCAAATCCATCGTGGCACGGCCCTCGTCACCGGCGCCTCGTCCGGCATCGGCGCCATCTACGCCGACCGCCTGGCCCGCCTGGGCTACGACCTGATCCTGGTGGCCCGCAACCGCGAGCGCCTCAACACCCTGGCCGCGCGCATCACCAACGAGACCGCCCGCAACGTCGAAGTGCTGGAAGCCGATCTCGGCCAGGCCGCATCGCTGGCCCAGGTGGAAGAAAAACTGCGCAGCGATGCCAGCATCACGCTGCTGGTCAACAACGCCGGCATCGGCACCCACACGCCGTTACTGCAAAGCAAGGTCGAGCACATGACCGACATGATCGCCCTCAACGTCACCGCACCGACCCGCCTGACCTATGCCGCCGTGCCTGGTTTCGTGGCCCGTGGCCGGGGCGCGGTGATCAACATCTCCTCCATCGTGGCCGTGGCGCCGGAAGTGCTCAACGGCGTCTATGGCGGCAGCAAGGCCTTCGTGCTGGCCTTCTCGCAATCGCTGCACCATGAACTGGGCGCCCAGGGCGTGCAGGTGCAGGCCGTGCTGCCGGGTGCCACCGCCACCGATTTCTGGGCCATCGGCGGCCTGCCGGTGGAACACCTGGACCCGGCCATCGTGATGTCGGCCGAGCAGATGGTCGATGCAGCCCTGGTCGGCTTCCAGCGCGGCGAACTGGTCACCATCCCCTCGCTGCATGACGAAGCGGCCTGGACCCGGTTCGAAGGCGCGCGCCAGCAGATGGCGACCCAGCTCTCGGCCAACACCCCGGCGCCGCGCTACGTGCGTACCGACCTGCACTGAGCGGCAGGCAAGACCCCGGATCCTGTTCTTTTTGTCCTGATATGAAACTTGCCGCCTCGGCCCCCAGCGGGCGGGCGTGTGCGGCCCCACTCTACTGACCTAGTGAAGGAAATACCATGAAACTGACCGACAACACCATCTTCATCACCGGCGGCACCTCCGGCATTGGCCGCGCCCTGGCCGAAGCCTTCCACAAGCTGGGCAACCAGGTCATCATCGGCGGCCGCCGCAAGGCCCTGCTCGATGAAGTGACCGCCGCCAATCCCGGCATGGAGGCCATCGAGTTCGACGTCTCCAGCCTGGCCAGCATCGACGCTGCCGCTGCCACGATCAAGGCGCGCTATCCCAAGCTCAACGTGCTCATCAACAATGCCGGCATCATGCCCTTCGACGACGCTGGCGGCACCATCGACGACCAGGTCAGCCGCAGCATCCTCGACACCAACCTGCTCGGCCCGATCCGCCTGAGCTCGGCCCTGATCGACCTGCTCAAGGCCCAGCCGAGCGCCACCATCATCCACAATACCTCGGTGCTGGCCTATGTTCCGCTGGCCGTGACCGCGGTCTATTCGGCCAGCAAGGCGGCGCTGCATTCGTATGCGATGTCGCAGCGCTTCATGCTGCGCGAGAGCTCGGTCCGGGTGCAGGAAATCGCGCCGCCCTGGGTCGATACCGACCTGATCAAGAAGAGCGGCGACCCGCGTGCCATGCCGCTGGATGCCTTCATCGCCGAGACCATGGCCAAGCTGGCCAGCGATGATGAAGAGATCATCGTCGAGTCCGTCAAGCCGCTGCGCGACAACCCCGGCGCCAATGAACACGCGCTGGTCAACGGCTTCAATGCGGCGCTGATCGCCAATCCCATTCCGGTCTGACCGTCTTGCGCTGCGCTGCCCTGCAGCGCAGCGTACCTATCGTCGAGGACAGCATGACATCCACTCCCCTGGGGCCTGCTCCGGCCCCCGCGCCCTCTGCAACGCCTTCCCCATCGGGCTCGCTGCTGACAGCGGGCTTTTTGGCCCTGGGCACCTTCGCCATCGGCACCGAAGGCTTCATGATCGCGCCGCTGCTGCCGCGCATGGCCGCTGATTTCGGCATGAGCGTCTCTACCGTGGCCAGTCTGGTGATCGTCTTCACGCTGGTGCTGGCCATCAGTTCGCCCATCACCACGGTGCTCTCGGCCCACCTCAACCGGCGCCAGGTACTCATCGGCGCCATGGGCATCTTCACTGCCGCCAATGTGCTGGCGGCGTTCTCCACCGGCTTTGGCAGCCTGCTGGCCTCGCGCCTGCTCATGGCCGTGGCCGCCGGACTTTATACGCCCAATGCCAGCGCGCTGGCCGGCGCCATCGTCAAACCCGAACAACGCGGCCGGGCACTGGCCATCGTCAGTGGCGGCATGACCATCGCCATTGCGCTGGGCTTGCCGCTGGGCTCGGTGGTCGGGCATGCCTTCGGCTGGCGCGCCACCTTTGGTGCCGTGGCCGTGATGGGCGCGGTGGCCGTAGCCGGTATCTGGATCGGGGTGAACCGCCAAGCCGGAGGCCATCTCCATGTAGCCGGCCTGCGCGAGCGGCTGGGCGTGGTCGGGCAGACGCAGATCCGGCGCCTGCTGGGCATCACGCTGTTCTGGTCGGTAGGTGCGTATGCGGCCTATCCCTACATCGCGCCTTACCTGGCCCATACGCTGACATTCGCCGAACGCGGCATTGGCCTCACCGTCAGCCTGTGGGGCGCTGCCGCCGCCGCCGGCGTGACGGTCGGCGGCCACCTCAACGACCGCTTCGGCTCACGCCGCGTGGTGCGGCTGTCGCTGCTGCTGCTCACGCTGGCGTTCTGGACCTTGGGTGCAGCCACGCTGCTGGCGCCGTACACTGCGCTGGTGCCGGTGCTGTTGGCCGTGGCGGTGTGGGGCTTTGCGGTATGGGCCTTCTTCCCGGCGCAGATGGCGCGGCTGATCGCAGCCGGTCCGCCGGCGCAGGCACCGGTGGCGCTGTCGCTCAATACGTCGACCATGTACCTGGGATTTTCGCTGGGCAGTGCTGCCGGCGCCGGCATCCTGGCAGGCGGATGGATCGCGGGCATCGGCCTCTTCGCGGGCTGCTGCGCACTGGCTGGCCTGCTGCTGGAAAGAGGCAGAAGCGTCTCGCCTTGAGCCGCGCAAGGCACCGGCTACGCTGTATCGGATTATCCAATACAATGCCACGACAACATGCAAGGCTCGGGCCATGCAGAGCTTCAATACGGCCGCCAGCAGCAGCGGCCGGTCAATGCCTCATCTCTACTCAAAGCAAAGCACGTTCCGGACAGGATGGCGGGGGCCATCCCGGCGGGGCGGCCGCCGTCCGGACAATTTATACAACAGGGGAACATGATGAACAGTGCACACGAGAAACAAAAAACGCTCAGCGTCGCCGCACGGCTGGGACTGAGCTTTGCCCTGGTATTGGCGATGATGCTGGTGCTCACGGTAGTGAGCATCACCAAGGTCAATTCCATTGAAGGCAGCCTCACCACGGTGAGCGAAGACAACAACGTCAAGCAACGCTATGCCATCAACTTTCGCGGCAGCGTCCACGACCGCGCCATCGCCCTGCGCGACCTGACCCTGGTGACCGACAGCGAACTCAAGGATGTGGTGGCGCTGATCAATCGCCTCGATGCCGACTACCAGCAGTCGGCCAAGCCCCTCGATGCGATCTTCTCCACGCAGGGCCCGCATGCCCCCAATGCCAACGAGCGCGCGGCCCTGGCCAGGATCAAGGCGGTCGAAGCCCGCACCATGCCGCTGGCGGCGCGCATCATCGCCCTGCGCACCAGCGGTGATACCGATGGCGCGCGCCGGCTCATGCTGGCCGAGGCCAAGCCGGCCTTCATCGACTGGCTGGCAGCGGTGAATGCCTTCATCGATCTGCAGGAAAGCATGAGCCAGGCGGAGTCGGCCAAGGCACGTTCGACCGCACGCGGCTTCCAGGCCTTCATGCTGGTGCTGCTGGCCGCGGCCATGGTGGCCGGCGCACTCCTGGCCATGCTGATCACCCGCAGCATCGGCCGCGCCCTGGGCGCCGAGCCGGATGAAGTCAAGCAGCTGGCCCTGGCCGTGGATCGCGGCGAGCTGTACCACACGGTGGCCCTGCGGCGCGCCGAATCCGGCCGGCGCCAGAGCATCATGGGCGCGCTCGCCGAGATGAGCGGCAACCTGCGCAGCACCGTCAGCGAAGTGCGCGATGCCGCGGCCGGCGTAGCCAGCATCAGCGCCCAGATCGCCGCGGCCAACGGCGACCTGTCGGCCCGCACCGAAGACCAGGCGGCCTCGCTGGAGGAAACCGCATCGGCCATGGAGCAGTTGACCGCCACCGTCAAGCAGAACGACGGCCACGCCCGCGAAGCCAACCAGCTGGCGCGCAATGCCTCCGACATCGCCAAGCAAGGCGGCGCCATCGTGGACGAAGTGGTCGATACCATGGCGGCCATCAACACCTCCTCGCGCAAGATCGTCGACATCATCGGCGTGATCGACGGCATCGCCTTCCAGACCAACATCCTGGCCCTGAACGCGGCCGTGGAAGCGGCCCGTGCCGGCGAGCAGGGACGCGGCTTCGCCGTGGTGGCCACCGAAGTGCGCAACCTGGCCCAGCGCAGCGCCGCCGCCGCCAAGGAAATCAAGCAGCTCATCGATGCCTCGGTCAACAACGTCGAGAACGGCACGCGCCTGGTCGAACGCGCCGGCGAAACCATGGAGCAGATCGTGGCCAGCGTGCAGCAGGTCACGGACGTGATGGGAGAAATTTCCTCGGCCAGCCATGAACAGAGCCTGGGCATTGAAGAAGTGCACAAGGCCATCGCCCTGATGGACCAGGTCACGCAACAGAACGCCGCCCTGGTGGAACAGGCCGGTGCCGCCGTGGGCAGCCTGCAGGACCAGGCGCTGCACCTGACCCAGGCCGTTGGCGTGTTCCACCTGGCCCCGCCCTCGCCCTTGGCTGCCGCCCCGGCGGCCGTGCAGGAAGTGCCCGCCGCGCCCGTCCTCGCCCTGGTCCACCCGGCTGCACCGCGCCTGGCCGATGTCAGGGAGCGCGCCCATGGCTGAGGACAGCATCGCCCTGGCGCCCCGGCCCAACGATGAACTGCAGCGCCTGGCCGCGCTGCACGCCCTGCACCTGCTCGACACCGGCGCCTCCGAAGACCTGGACAACATCACCCGGCTCTGCCATACGCTCTTCGGTGCCAGCGGCGCGTATGTCTCGCTCATCGATGCCCAGCGGCAATGGGTCAAGTCACAAAGCGGTCCGGACATGTGCGCGCCCTCGCGCGAGCTGTCCTTCTGCGACCATACCGTCAGCCAGCGCGCGCTGATGGTGGTCGAGGATGCCGCCGCCGATGCACGCTTTGCCGACAACCCGCTGGTCTCGGGTCCGCCCTACATCCGCTTCTACGCCGGGGCGCCGCTGCTCACGCCGGAAGGCCACGCCATCGGCGCGCTGTGCGTGACCGATACCCGGCCGCGCAGCTTTGATGCCGCCCAGCGCCAGCAACTGCGGCAACTGGCTGCCCTGGCCATGTCGCAGATGCTGCTGCGGCGTGCCATCGGCCGGGTCGATCCGCTCACCGCCATGCCCAACAAGTACCAGCTGCGCGAGGACCTTGTCTCGCTGGCACCGGTCGATGCGCCGGGCCAGGAGACGCCTGCGGGCCATCGCGCGCTGGCCTACATCGACATGCCCGATGCCCATACCTCCTTCGAGATCGCCAGCGTCCTGGGCTCGCGCATCCATGACGAACTCATCCGCAATGTCGGGCAGCGGCTGCAGACCCTGGTCAAGGGCCAGGCTGACGTGTATCACATCAGTGACGGGCGCTTCGCGCTGCTCTCCCACGCGGGCAAGGCCGATACGCTCGGGCCGCACCTGCACAGCATGACCGCGGCACTGGAAGAGCCGGTCGACAGCATGGCCGTTCCCCTGAACCTGCCCAGCTATGGCGGCATCGTGCGCGTGGAGCAGACCCGCGAGAGCCTGCGCGACGCGCCGCGCAAGGCGGTGGCCGCGCTGCACGAGGCGCTGGCACGGCGCCAGCGCTGGTCCGACTATGATGCCGATGCCGATGAGCTCCACCAGCGGCGTTTCCGCCTGCTCAATGACATCCCGGATGCGCTCCTGCCCAATCAAGTGGAGGGGCGCGGACTGACGCTGGCCTACCAGCCCAAGCTGGACTTGCGCAGCAATCGCTATCACGGCGGCGAAGCGCTGCTGCGCTGGCAGCACCACGAACTGGGCCCGATCTCGCCGGCGGAATTCATCCCGCTGGTGGAGCGCACCGCCCTGATCCGGCCCGTGTCGGCCTGGGTCATCACGGCGGCCCTGCAGCAGATGGCTGCGTGGCAAAGCGAAGGCATGCCGGTCAAGCTGGCCATCAACCTGGCCGCGCCCAATTTCGAGGAGGCCGACCTGATCAAGCGGCTTGAAGCGGCTTGCCGCGACACCGGGATCGACCCGTCCATGATCGAGATCGAATGTACCGAAGGCCTGTGGATGCACAGCCCGGCGGTGCTCAAGCTGCTGCACGAGATCCGCGCGCTGGGCATGGGCCTGGCGCTGGATGACTTCGGCACCGGCTACAGCAATTTCGCCTACCTGCAACAGGTGCCGGCCTCGGTGGTCAAGATCGACCAGTCACTGGTGCGCCATCTCGACACCAGCCCGCGCGACCGCCGCATCGTGCAGTCGCTGATCGCCCTGGCCAAGGAGCTGGAGTACCACATCGTGGCCGAAGGCGTGGAGACGGCGCAGACGCTGTCGCTGCTGCGCGAATGGGGCGTGGATGAAGCGCAGGGTTACTACATGGCCCGCCCGCTGAGCCCGGAGGCCTTCGCCGCACACCTGCGCGCGGCCTGATGCGTGAGGGCGCGGGGCGGCGTCAGCCGTTGCCCGTTTCCTCCAGCTTGCGGTAAAGCTGCTGGCGCGAGATGCCCAGCCGGCGCGCGGCTTCGGCACGATTGCCGTTGGCCGCCGCCAGCGCCCGCTGCAGCATCACGCGTTCGACCTGCGCCACGGCCACGGCCAGCTCGCCATCCCAATCGATGGACAGCTCGCCGGCGTTGTCCGTGAGGTTGCGGTCGGCCAGCGCGATATCTTCCGCTTCGATGCAGGTGCCGTGGCTCATCACGGCTGCGCGTTCCATGGTGTTGCGCAGTTCGCGCACATTGCCTGGCCAGGTGTGCTGCAAGAGCCGACGCGCGGCCGCGGGGCTGATGCGTTTGGGGGTATCACCACCCTGCTGGCGCAGGAAGTGTTCGGCAATGGCCAGGATATCGCCAGGACGCTCGCGCAGCGCAGGCACCTTGATCGGCAGCACCTGCAGGCGATACCAGAGATCCTCGCGGAAACGTCCCTCGCTGATTTCCTGCGGCAGGTCGCGGTGGGTGGCGGCGATCACGCGTACATCCACCTTGACGGCCTGCTGGCCACCGACCGGCGTCAGTTCGCGTTCCTGCAGCACGCGCAGGATCTTGGCCTGGGTCGGCAAGGCCATGTCGCCGATCTCGTCCAGGAACAGCGTGCCGCCGTGCGCTTGCTGGAAACGGCCCAGGCGCGGTGCGGTGGCGCCGCTGAAGGCGCCCTTGACGTGGCCGAACAATTCGCTCTCGATGAGGTCAGCCGGAATGGCCGCGCAATTGATGGCCACGAAGGGACGTGCTGCCCGCAGACCATTGCGATGCAGGGCGCGCGCCACCAGCTCCTTGCCGGTACCGGTCTCGCCCAGGATCAGCACGGTGGCGTCACTGGTGGCCGCGCGCCCGATCTGCTTGAAGACCTGGCGCATGGCTTCGCTGTCGCCCACCAAGGCATTGCGTTCATCGCCGGCCGCGCGCTGCGTGGCGTCAGCGTGTTCCTCCCCAAGCGCGCTCTGGCGCAGCGCGCGCTCCAGCGTGTCCACCAGGGCCGCACGCGGTACCGGCTTGGTGAGGTGATCGAAGGCCCCCAGGCGGATGGCCTCGATGGTGTTGTCGCCGCTGGCGTAGGCGGTCAGCATGATGCAGGGGATGGTGGCGATGGCCGGGGCGCGCTGCAGGAAGACCAGGCCGTCTTCGTCGGGCATGCGCAGGTCGACGATGGCCGCATCCACCGCATGGGCCCCCAGCAGGGTCAGGCCGGCGGCGGTGCTGCCGGCTTCCAGCACCTCGTGGCCGAGGTCGCCGACGGTCTCGGCCAGGCTGCCGCGAAAGGCAGCATCGTCATCGACGATCAGGATGCGCGCCATGGCAACTCCATCTCAAAACGGGCGCCGCGTTCACTGGCGGCCAGGTGGATGACGCCGCCATGCGCATGCACGATCTCGCGTACCAGCACCAGGCCCAGGCCGGTGCCGCCGCTGCGCTGGCTGACGAAAGGATCAAAGAGGCTATCACGCAATTCGGCCGGCACGCCCGGACCATCATCGGCCACCCACAGCAGCAGCTGCCCGTCCTCGCGCCGCCGCGCTCCCAATGCGATGTGGCCGCCCGCGGTGCAATGGGCCAGTGCATTGAGCAGCAGGTTGTCCACGGCGCGCGCCAGCTGCACCGGGTCCAGCGCGCTGGTGGTGAGACTGTCGCCAAAGCTGGCACTATCGATGGCCGCGACCAAGCGTACCTGCCGGCGCTCGGCCAGTTCGGCATGGGCCTGGCAGCGGGCCTGGATCCAGCTGGCCAGGTCGACGCACTCGCGCTGCACCTGGAACGGTTGTGCCAGTGCCAGCAAGCTGGCCACCAGCGCATCGAGCCGTTCGCTCTGGCTGACCACCATTTCCAGCGCGCCGGTCACGCGCGTCTCGCGCACCTGGGCAGGGGCGGCCAGGGCATTTTCGGCCTTCATGCGCATGGCGCCGATGGGATTGCGGATCTCGTGGGCCAGGCCGGCCGCCACCCGGCCCAGCGTGGCCAGCCGCTCCGCATGCGCCAGCTGGCTGGCCAGGCGCTCGGACTGGCGGCGCCAGCGCGTGAGCGTGGCCCCCAGCCACACACCACTGAGGATGACGAAAGCCAGCAGCAAGGCGCTGGCCACCAGCAACTGGTTGAGCACGGCCGCACTCATCACCGGTACCCGCTTGAGCGTCCATGCCGCCAGCGCCACCTTGCCCGGTGGCACCGGGCAGGCGGCAAACACCACGGCCTCGCGCAGGCCGGGACGCACATCGGTGACGGTGGCGCCGCCATCGAGGGCGCGCTGCGCAGTCGAGACGATACGTTCCATTTCCGCGCCCGGCGCATCGCGCTTGACACCGCTGCCGTCATAGGTCGGGAAGGCATAGGCCACCACATCGCGCTGCGGATGCCAGAAGCCGCCCTCCACCCCGGCCTGGTCGCGCAGGGACAGGTCGATCACGGCCTGCATGAGGGAGCTGCCCGGCAGGCCATCGCCATCGGCCGTGCTGCGGGCCGTACCGCTGTTGGTGCGCAAGGCATGGGCCAGGCCGGCGCTCATGGTGGCGCAGCTGACCGCCGCCTGGGCGGTGGCCTGGCTGATCTGCGAGGACGCGCCCTGGCGGCTCAACTGAAGCAGCAGGAACGCGAGCACGAGCGCGATCAGGGCGATGAAGGCCCACAGGATGGCCAGGTCGCGCTGGATGGTGTTCTTGATCTTCAGGGGGCCTCCGGGCTGGGCGCGGGTCTGGGTGTTTCGGGTGCCGTGGCAGGCTTGCGGCCGCTGGCATGGCGCTCGCATTTAATCACGAAGCGCGGCCGCTGTTGCATCATCTGACAGGAATGCGCACCGGCAGGTTCAGGCTTTTGTTGCAAGACAATCACGTTGCCGGCGATCAAGATGGAAGGCGGTTTTGCTTTATGCGTTAATTGCGCCTGGGGATTTGCGGGGGGAACAAAAATCAAGCAGTTGAAGAAATACCTGGTGGTGGTGTTGGGCATCGCCATGCTGATGGTGGTGGCCATGTGTGCCAGCACGCTCTATCAAAGCTATCGCCAGACGCGTCTTTCGGCGGTGGCCAATGCCGGCAACGTGACCCTGATCTCCCAGCGCGCCATTTCGCGCAACCTGGAAGTGCTGTCGCTGTCGCTGGATACGCTGGCCTATCGTTATCAGCACCAGATCAGCGGACGCCGGCTGGATGATGCGCAGCGCTATGCCTATCTGTTCGGCAGCGCGGCCAGCGTCAGCCACATCTCCGTGATGGCCGTGCTCGGCCCCAAGGGTGAAGTGCTGGCCAGTTCGCGCCGGCGTGCGGGCGAACCCGCGCCCAACTATGGCGACCGCGCCTATTTCACCGCGCACCGCGATTCGGCCAATGTCGGCCTCTACGTGTCGCGGCCGATCATGGCCAACCTGGGCAATGAAGTGCGGGTGGTGGTGCTGTCCAAGCGCCTGTTCAATGAGGATGGCAGCTTTGGCGGCATCGTCGTCATGGCGCTGGACCTGGCTTATTTCCGCGAACTGTTCGAAGGGCTGGCGCTGGGGGCCAATGGCGTCATCTCGCTGTATTCCGATGATGGCGTGGCCTACATGCGGGTGCCTTACCGCGAGGACGTGATCGGCCGCGACCTCTCCGGCAGCGCCAATTTCCAGCGCATCCAGAGCGCCTTGCAGCACGAGGAAGGCAGCTTCTTCGCGCGCGCCAACAGTGATGGCGTGGAGCGGCTCTACACCTTCCGCCGCATTCCCGATTCTCCGCTGATCGTCTTCGTGGGCTATGCGCAGGAAGCGATCTTCAAGAGCTGGCGCAAGACCTTGTATGCGGTCATCATTTCACTGTTCATCTTTGCTTTGCTGTCGGCCTACCTGCTCTCGCACGTGCGCCAGGAACTGCGCCGCCGCGTGGCCATGGAAAAGCGCCTGGAAGAACTGGCGCTGACCGACGGGCTGACCGGCCTGCTCAATCGCCGCGCCCTGGACGAGGCCCTGCAGGCCACCTGGGAACGCTGCCGGCGCAATTTCAATTCGACCTTCTCGGTGCTGTTCATCGACGTGGACTACTTCAAGCTCTACAACGACAGCTATGGCCACAAGCTGGGCGATGAAGTGCTGCGCGAAGTGGCGCAAGCCATCGCCGAAAACCTGCCACGCAATACCGACTGTGCAGGCCGCTACGGCGGCGAAGAGTTCGTGGTGCTGCTGGAACTGACCGACGAACAAGGCGCCCGCCTGATGGCCCAGCGCCTGTGCGACGCGGTCTACAGCCGCCTGATCGTGCACGCCACCAGCCCGCTGCGCGTGGTCACCATCAGCGTGGGCGTGGCTACCCTGCAGCGCGAACACCATCGCCGCGTGGAAGACGTGCTCAATGCGGCCGATGCCGCCCTGTACCGCGCCAAGCGGGATGGGCGCAATGCGGTGCGGGTCAGCGGGGTAGCGTGACGCAGGGGCGGTGAGCTCGTCATGCAACGATATTGCGCGCCATCTTGCAAGCTGCGGCTTGCATGCAACTTGACATAACTTGACGCGGTGCGATGGTCTGCCTACCATCAGACCATCATGCTCAATATCCCCCTGATCCAGCAATCGATGCAACAACGTGGCCTGACCAGAACCGCGTTGGCGACTGCCTGCGAAGTCAGCAAGGAAGCCGTGTCGAACTGGCTTTCCGGGCAATCTCTGCCCCGGCCGCGCAAACTGCTGCGGCTGGCAGAGATTCTTCATATCGAAGTGACGCAACTGATGGCCCCCGATGATGAACCCGTCATCGCCTTTCGTACTACGGGGGGCCAGCACGCCAGTGATGCTGCCAGGGAAGCTGCGGTGACGGCGGCAGAACATTTGCAGGAATTGCTGCCGCACTTGCCGCATCCCCGGCTGTTTTCCCCTGCGGTTCTGGACTCTCCCTCGCTGGAAGAGGCTTATCTGCTGGAAGCCACCCGCCAAGTACGGGACCGGCTGGGCCTGGCCGATGATGCGCCCGTGCAGCGCGCGGAGCTGCTATCCCTGGTGCGCGATTTCGGCGCCATCATGGTGCCGGTGTACTGGAACCGGCAACGGCACGGACATGAAAACGCCTTGAGCATCTACCTGCCGCGCAGCAAGACCACCTGGGTCTTCGTCAATCTGCATGCCTCCATCGGCAGCTTCAATGCCTGGCTTGCCCATGAATTGGGACACTGCTACACCCTGCACCGGCTGTCCGCCGAAGAGGGTGAACTCTTCGCGGAACGCTTCGCCCAGGCGCTGCTGTTTCCGCCGGCAGCGGCTGCACGGGCCGCAGCGGAACTGGCCACGGTCTCGGGCGATGAGGCCTTGCGTCTGCTGGCATGGTACGCGGGCAAATACGAGGTACCCATGCCCACCATCGTAGCCCGGGTCGATCTCTGGCTCGCGCAACAAGGCCGCAAGGTCAGCGGGTTCAAGCGCAAGCTGCGAGGCTGCGACGTGCATGGAGAGGGAAGACAGGAAACGCTTTCCGTCAGCACGGTGCTGTTCGGCGCGCAACAGTTGCCCGCGGAGCACTATATCCGCACCACCTCTGACTTCTTCCGTACCCCTGTATTCGAGGCGCTGGCGTGCTGGCAACGCCGGCAAGGCGGCGGCTCGCCAGCCTTCGTGGCCAGCGCACTCAATGTTGATATCGGCCAAGCAGTAGAAATCTCGTTTGCCCTCTCCCCGGCAAGCGGCATGCTCGCGTCATAGCGCCTCGGCTGATTCGCCGAACAGCTCCAGATATCGCCTGCGCCAACCAGCAGGAAGCAAGGTTTCCATGCGCACCCAGGTCGAGACCGTGTCGCGCCGCTGTTGCGAGCTCAAACGCCCGTGCTGCTCCAGCAAATGCAGCAGGGTCAGGGAATCGATACATGCCTGAGGCGCCTCCTCACCCGCCGCAATGAGGTCCCTGATCAATTCTGTCAGCGCTTTCTCGTCAGTTGCGATCACGCCGCGCAGCACGATGCCTGTGGCCAGCAGCTCCGTATCCTCGCGCGACAGCGGCGTGAGCCTGGCACCGCGCGTGTTTCGATGCTGGACGAACAGCCTCGCATAGACCGCAAGCGGTCCGCGCTGCGCTTCGACCAGACGCTTCTTGGGCTGTGTCAGGCGCAACGCACCCTGCTCCAGGTCCACCGAGCGCGGGGCAATACCGACCTGCGAGAAGATCTGCCCGAGCCGGGAATTGGCCTTGAATTCATCAATGAGAGATGCCAGTGTCAGCAGCCGATAGCCGCCTACCACCTGTCCCAACAGCGGAAGGACCGGCGAGCAATAGAGACGCAGGAAGCAATTGGTATCGAGCAGGATGATGCGGGGACTCGGCGCTTTCGGCATGAGAGAGCAGGCAGACTGACGGGAAGAGAAGTCAAAAAGTATAGCCAGCCATGCTGCTGTCCCCGGCTGCTCTACCCGCTTCATCGAGCAAAAACCGATGAATGTGGATGAATGGCTCCGGTCGTCTTCCCTTTCGGCGCTGAAAACGACGAAGGGCACCACTTCCATGGTGCCCTTCGTTCATCCGGTGCGGCAGTGACTGCCGCCTACGGTCTTTCAAACGATCAGACCTCGCTCACATCCAGCGGCGCTTCGGTCTTTTCGATCACTTCTTCCTTGGTCACGCCGGAAGCCAGTTCGATCAGCTTCAGGCCGCCCGGGGTCACGTCGATCACGCCCAGGTCGGTGATGATGCGGTTGACCACGCCCACGCCGGTCAGCGGCAGGTTGCAGTCGTTGAGGATCTTCTTGGAGGTGCTGCCGTCCTTGGCCTTGGCCACATGTTCCATCAGCACCACCACGCGGCCCACGCCGGCCACCAGGTCCATCGCGCCGCCCATGCCCTTGACCATCTTGCCGGGGATCATCCAGTTGGCCAGGTCACCCTTGGCCGAGACCTGCATCGCGCCCAGGATGGCGATGTTGATCTTGCCGCCGCGGATCATGCCGAAGGAGTCCGCCGAGCTGAAGAAGGACGAACCGGGAATGGTCGTCACGGTCTGCTTGCCGGCGTTGATCAGGTCCGGGTCGACCTGGTCTTCGGTGGGGAAGGGGCCGATGCCCAGCAAGCCGTTCTCGGATTGCAGCCACACTTCGATATCGTTCGGAACGTGGTTGGCCACCAGGGTCGGCAAGCCGATGCCCAGGTTCACGTAGAAGCCGTCCTGCAGTTCCTTGGCTGCGCGCGCAGCCATTTCATCTCTGGTCCATGCCATTTTCTGTGTCTCCTTATGCGCGCACGGTGCGTTGTTCGATGCGCTTCTCGGGCGTGGCATTGACCACGATGCGATGCACGAAGATGCCGGGGGTGTGGATCTGGTCCGGGTCGAGCTGGCCCACTTCCACCAGTTCTTCCACTTCCACCACGGTGACCTTGCCGGCCATGGCGACGTTGGGGTTAAAGTTGCGCGCGGTCTTGTTGAAGACCAGGTTGCCGGCCTTGTCGGCCTTGTGCGCCTTCACCAGCGACACGTCGGCCACCAGCGAGCGTTCCATCACGTAGCGCTCGCCGTCGAACTCGCGCACTTCCTTGCCTTCGGCCACCAGCGTGCCCACACCGGTCTTGGTGAAGAACGCGGGGATGCCGGCGCCACCAGCGCGCAGCTTCTCGGCCAGGGTCCCTTGCGGGGTGAATTCCAGTTCCAGTTCGCCGGCCAGGTACTGGCGCTCGAATTCCTTGTTCTCGCCCACGTAGGAGGCGATCATCTTCTTGATCTGGCGGGTGGTCAGCAACTGGCCCAGGCCGAAACCATCGACACCGGCGTTGTTGGAAATGGCGGTCAGGTTCTGCACGCCCGAATCACGCAGGGCGGCGATCAACGCCTCGGGGATGCCACACAGGCCAAAGCCGCCGACCGCAATGGTCTGGCCGTCCTTGACGATGTCTTTCAACGCGGTGGCCGCGTCTGGATACACTTTGTTCACGAGTCTCCTTTCGGCTCTTGTCTTGCGAGCAGGGTTGCAAGCGGGCCGGCGGACATGCCGGCTTCAACAGGGATGGGCAGAGGGGCTTCTCTTGCGCAACGTCCGCAGACGTCGCCGGGCCCCGTTCGGCTCCAAATAGCGCCAATTATCATAGGGCAGCTGAAATAGGCCATACAATACGGTAAAAATACCTGGCGCAATGCAGCATGGTACCGTCAGCCAGACGGTCCCGCCAGTTGCGAGGGACAAGCCAACCATTGCAGCAACTCATGACCCAGCCACTTCCCATCGATTTCGAACAGGTTTTCATGCACGCGCCCATCGGCATGTGCGTCTCGCACAATCGCGTGATCCAGCAAGCCAACCTGGCCATGGCCGACATGTTCGGCTACGAGGTCGACGCACTGCGCCAGACCTCCTTCCAGGAAATCTACCCCACCGCCGACGAATTCGAGCGCACCGGCCTGCGCCTGGTGCCCATCCTCAACGAAAAGGGCTTTTATTCGGACGAGCGCATCATGAAGCGCTCCAACGATGAAATGTTCTGGTGCCACGTCACCGGCCATGCACTGAACCGCGACAACCCGCACGCGGCCGGCATCTGGACCTTCGAGGATGTCAGCGCAAAACGCCCCATCGCACCCGGCCTGACCCCGCGCGAACGCGAGATCGCCGCACTGCTGGTGGAAGGCAAGACCAGCAAGCTCATCGCCCGCCAGGTCGAACTGAGCCCGCGCACGGTGGAAATGCATCGCGCCCGCCTGATGCGCAAGTTCGCCGCTTCCACCTCCTCCGAACTGGTGCACAAGCTGCTGAGCATCACGCCCTGATCACCCTTGATCAGAACGGCAGGCCCGCAAAACGCTGCGCCAGGAAATCGAGCATCGTGCGCAGGGTCGCCGGCATGTGCTTGCGCGAGGCATAGACGCCATAGATGCCCAGCTGCAAGGGTTCGTACTCGGGCAGCAATTGCACCAGCTGGCCGCTGGCCACCAGCGGGGCCACCGTATAGGCCGGCATGTGGCCGATGCCCACACCGGCCAGCACCGCCTGCAGCAACACCGTCACCTCGTTGGCGCTGATGGTGCCGCCTACCGCCACGCTTTGCGTCTGCTTCTTCGTCTGCGTCTTCGCGGCGGCAGCGCCCTTGCCGGCCCTGGCTTTTTTCTTCTTCGGCTCGAACTGCCACAGACTGCGCCCCACATAGGAATGGGTCAGGCAATTGTGCAAGGCCAGGTCTTCGACCTTGCGCGGCATGCCATGGCGCGCAAGGTAATCCGGCGTGGCGCAGATGACCGAGTGGCAGACCCCCAGCGGACGCGCAATCAGGTTGGGTTCCAGCCGGTTGGTCATGCGAATGGCCAGGTCGATGCGTTCTTCCACCAGGTTCACGGTGCGGTCCAGCGCCAGCAGGTCCACCGCCACCGCCGGATAGCGGCGGCCGTACTCGACCACGGCCTGGATCAGCTGGGTCTGCGCAAAGGAGGTACTGGTCGTGATGCGCAGGAGCCCGCGCGGCGGTTCATCGGGTGCATCGAGAACATGGCGCATGTCCTCCGAATACTCCAGCATCTGGCGGCAGCGCGGCAGCAATTCATTGCCGGCGGGCGTGAGCGAGAGCCGCCGCGTGGTCCGGTGCAGCAGGCGTGCACCGACCCAGTCTTCCAGCTCGGCCACGTAGCGCGACACCACCGGCCGCGACAAGTCCAGCTGCTCGGCCGCCGCCGACAGGCTGCCACCATCCACCACCGTCACGAAGACCTGCATGGCCATCAGGCGATCCATTGGGGCCCCTTTTTGATTTGAACGATTTCAGAAACAAACTGTGATCGATTATGCTGTTTTTCGAAATCAAAAGCGATCCTATGATGGCGGCTCCTGACACCCATCCACTTCTTTCCGGAGTCGCCATGTTTTCCACCCATCGCCTGCTGCGTCCCCTGCTGGCCATCGCTGCCACCGGCCTGCTGGCCTTCTCGGGCGCAGCCGTCCAGGCCGCCGCGCCGCTCAAGCTCGATATTTACAATCCTGGCAAGGAAGCCATCTTCCCCGTCAGCTCGGTGCTGGTCACCGGCGAGCGCGAAGCGATCTTGGTCGATGCGCAATTCGGCCAGCGTGAAGCGCAGCAGGTCGTGGACAAGATCCGCGCCAGCGGCAAGAAGCTGACCACCATCTACATCAGCCATGGCGATCCGGATTACTACTTCGGCCTGGAAGCCCTGCACGCGGCCTACCCGGACGCCAAGATCGTGGCCTCCGCACCGACCGTGCAGCACATCAAGGAAACGGCTGCCGGCAAGCTGGCCTACTGGGGTCCCAAGCTGGGTGAGAATGCTCCCCGCGCCACCATCATGCCGGAAGTGCTCAAGGGCAAGACGCTGACGCTGGAAGGCCGCAAGCTGGAAATCGTCGGCCTGGATGGTCCGCAGCCGGATCGCAGCTTCGTCTGGATTCCTTCGCTCAAGGCCGTGGTTGGCGGCGTGGTGGTGGCTGGCAACATCCACGTATGGGTGGCCGATACGCAAAGCATGAAGTCGCGCCTGGACTGGCTCGGCACCCTGGGTCGCATCGAGAAGCTCAAGCCGGCCATCGTCGTGCCCGGCCACTATGCCGCCGGTGCGCCCTTGGAGTTGGCCTCGGTGCGCTTCACCCGCGACTACCTGAAGGCCTTCGACCAGGAAGCCGCCAAGGCCGCCGATGGCAATGCCCTGATTGCTGCCATGAAGCAGCGCTACCCTGACCTGGGCGATACCAGCTCGCTGGAGCTGTCGGCCAAGGTCATCAAGGGCGAAATGAAGTGGCCCTGACCTGAACTGCACGGCATTGATACGAAGCTGCTTGTCTTCCCTCCCCACCCGAAAGGAAACATCATGAAAATCGCACTCATCGGCGCCTCCGGCAACGTCGGCACCCGCATCGTGGACGAAGCCCTGCGCCGCGGCCACAACCTCATCGCCATTGCCCGCGACGCCGGCAAGATCGCCCAGCGTACCGGCGTGACCGCCGTCGCGGCTGACGTCAAGGACGCCACTGCGCTGGCCGCTGCCATCAAGGGCGCTGACGTGGTCATCTCCAGCGGCCGCTTCACGGCCTTCGGTGCGGACGACCTGCTGCCGGCCGTGAAGGCGGCGGGCGTCAAGCGCCTGGCGGTGGTGGGCGGTGCCGGCAGCCTGGAAATCGCACCGGGCAAGGCGCTCATCGACACCCCGGAATTTCCGGCCGAGTACCTGGCCGAGGCATCCGGTGGCCGCGACTTCCTCAATGCCCTGCGTGAAGAGAGCGAACTGGAATGGACCTTCCTGTCGCCCTCGGCGCTGTTCACCGCAGGCGAGCGCACCGGCCAGTTCCGTCTGGGCCAGGATGCACTGCTGGTCGGTGCCGATGGCAAGAGCTGGATCTCTTACGAGGACTATGCCGTGGCCCTGCTGGACGAGCTGGAACAGCCGAAGCACGTGCGTGCCCGTTTCACGGTAGGCTACTGATCCACCGAGCGTGCCGGGCCTGACGGTGCAGAAAACGTCAGGCCCTGTGCCGATTCATTCAAGAGGAAATCGCATCATGACCACCCCCGCCGCCCCGCACGAGACCGTGCTTCACTACATCCACGATCCGCTGTGCGGCTGGTGCTATGGCGCCGCGCCCCTGGTGGCGGCGGCTCGTACAGTGTTGCCGGTGCAGGCGCATGGAGGCGGCATGATGGCCGGCCGCAACCGTCGACGCGTGGATGCGCAACTGCGCGATTACGTGATGCCGCACGATCACCGCATCGCGCAAATGACCGGACAAGCGTTTGGCGAGCCCTACTTCAACGGCTTGCTGCGCGATACCGAAGCGGTCTTCGACTCGGCCCCGCCGATTGCTGCCGTACTGGCGGTACAGGCGCTCAAGGACGAGGCCGCCGGACTGGACATGCTGGCAGCGATCCAGCGTGCGCATTACCAGCAAGGGCGGCGCATCTCCGAAGTGGCGACGCTGACTGAATTGGCGCAGGCGCTGGGTATCGAGCCCGCTGCCTTTGCCGCCGAAATACAGCGGGTCGAACAGGAAGAGCTGGCCAATCACATCGAGGCCAGCCGTGAATTGCTCACCTATGTAGGCGGACGCGGCTTCCCGACCTTCGTGCTGCAGCGGGGCGATACCCTGGAGGTGCTTGATACCGGGCGCTGGCTGGGGCAGCCGGAGCAGTGGGCGAGTTATCTGCGTGAAGAAGCGGCCGCGAGTTCTGCACCGGCTGCCGCATCGGAGAGCACCGCAGCGCAATGCGATCTGCAGACCGGCCAGTGCGACTGAAACGCCATCAAACCGGCAAGCCCAGTGCGCGCAATTGCGCGCGGGTTTTGTCCGCATCGACGTGATGAATACCCTGCCATCCCAGCGCCCGGCACCCATCGATATTTTTTTGCACATCATCGATGAAGACCAGCTCTTCCGGCTTCAAGCCCGGCAGGTGCCGTGCATAGCGCTCCAGCGCGATCTGGTAGATGCGCGGCTCGGGCTTGATGCAGCGTTCATGGCCTGAGACCACGATATCGCGGAACAGCTGCATGAAATCGTGGTGATCGCGCGCATGCGGATAGGTTTCGGCCGACCAGTTGGTGAGACCGAACACCGGTACCTGCTGCGCATGCAATTCTCGCAGCAGTGCCACGCCCTCCGGCAACGGACCACGCAGCATCTCGGTCCAGCGATCATAAAAGGCGCGAATCAGCGCATCATGTTCGGGATGTTGCTCAACCAGATGCGCAGTGGCCTCGGCCAAAGTGCGGCCGCCATCCTGCTGCACGTTCCATTCGGGCGAACAGATATGGGTGAGGAAGTGATGGCGCTCCTGCTCGTCGGCAATCAGTTGCTCGTACAGGTAATGCGGGCTCCAATCGAAGAGCACGCCGCCGAAATCGAAAACGACGGCGCGGATGGGGCTTGGTGCAGAAAACGTCATGGTTCAATCCTTGGAATATTACGAGGGGGAGCGACGATTACTCCTGTATCCATCTGCAAGATGCAACAGTTCCAGCGCCGCACCGAACGTAGCCTGAACAGGCGAGGAGACATCCGTGGCCGCCGCCTGATCACCCTCCACGCCGGCAATCATCTCCGTGAGACTGATGTGGCCAGCGCTGTCCAGGCGCTGGAGCAGCATCATCATGATGTAGTTCATCGCAGCCATCCTGGTCTCGGGACTATGTTTCGATTCTTGATCCATCATCTGTTCTCCGTTCATGCATGTTCATCGGCTTGCTACGTGCTGGCTGCCGGAGCATCCGCCCCGGCCAGTGACGCCCATCCGGCGTGCCAACACCGACAAGATTGTGATGCATTCACCATCAAGGTGGTGGTGAATGCAATGCGCCGACCAGATAATCGATGAGCACCCGCATCTTCGGCGCGATATGGCGCGACGCCGGAAAGAGCAAATAGGCCACGCCCTGATAGTTGCTATCGACAGTCCACTCCGGCAGAAGTCGGACGACACGCCCGGCCGCCAAGGACTCCCTGGCCACGAAATCCGGCACACACCCCACGCCCAGGCCGGCTTCAATGGCCGCCAGCCGCATCTCGCTGTGATTGACCGCACATCGTCCAGTCACGATGATCTCTGCCGCCTGGGTGCCGGAAAGGAAACGCCAGCGATTATCGCGTTCCTCCTCGCCTAGCGTGAGGCAACTATGGCTCATCAGGTCTTCCGGATGATGGATCGCGCCACGGCTTGCAAGATAATCCGGGCTCGCCAGCAAGCACTGGCTCACCGGCAGCAATGGCCGCGCCACCATCCCTGGCGGCGGCGTATCGGTCAGGCGGATGACCAGGTCGACGCCTTCACGCAGCGGATCGACCAGCCGGTCCACCACCATCAGGTGCACATCCACGTCCGGATAGCGGGCAAGGAACTCCAGCAGCACCGGCTGCAGCAGATGGCGGGAGACGGCCTTGGGGGCGCTCATCCGGACCAGTCCCTTGGGCGCGCCGGCATGGCCTTCGGCCGCCAGCACGGTGGCGCGTGCGGCGGCCACCATCTTGCGTCCGTGCTCCAGTACGTCCAGTCCGGCTTCGGTCAGGCGCAGCTGCCGGGTGGTGCGCTGGAACAGCGCCACACCCATCATCTTTTCCAGGCGGGCCACCTGGCGGCTCACGGCCGAGGGCGTCATGCCCTGCTGACGCGCCGCTGCCGAAAAACTGCCGGCGTCCACCACCTGCACGAACGTGACCAGCTCATGCAGTACCTCGGCCAACTCATTTGTTCTCATGCGGCACAACTCCTGTTCTTCGTTCCCGGCTAGTCAGGTCTCATCGGTCCCAAGACAATACACCAGCTCCGCCCACCGCCACGATGAAACCTCATGAACAAGTCATCCCTGCTGCACGCGCCCGCCCGGCCAACAACCGTGCTGCGACTCAATCCTGTTGAATGGATGCTGCTGCTGGTCGCCGTGATCTGGGGCGGCAGCTACAGCGCCGCGAAAATCGCCACGCAGCAATTGCCGGTGCTGCAATTCCTGGTGCTGCGGTTTGGCCTGACTTTTCTCCTGCTGGCACCCGCCTTGCGCAGCGTCACTTCCGTCCCTGCGTGGAAAAAATCATTGGCGGGAGCACTCCTGTTGGGGGTGGTGCTGCTGGCCATTTTCATTTGCGAAACCGTCGGCGTCTCGCTGACCACGGCCTCCAATGCCGCCTTCCTGATCAGCCTGTGCGTGGTCTTCACGCCATGGTGCGAGTGGCTGCTGCTGGGCCAGCGTCCCGAGCGTTCGGCGCTGATTGCGTGCGCGTTGTCGTTTGTGGGGGCCGCCTTGCTGGCATTCCAGGAGGGCATCACGCTCTCGCACCTGAGCTGGGGCGATGCACTGATGGTACTGGCCGCGCTCCTGCGCGGTGTGATGGTGTGCCTGACACGTCGCCAGGGCCCGCGGTTCAGCTTGCCGGCACTCACGCTGACGGCGGTGCAGATGGGTGTCATGACGGCGGGATCGCTGGTGCTCATGGCGGTGCTGCCGGGGCAGCGCTGGCTGCCCCTTCCGGCCAGCGCCTCTTTCTGGTGGGCGATGGCGTTCCTGGTCTTGCTGTGTACCATCGTGGCCTTCTTCGTACAGAACCATGCGGCCGCACGCACCAGTGCGTCACGCGTGGCCCTGCTGATGGGCAGCGAGCCGCTGTGGGGGGCGCTCATTGCGGTGGTGTGGATGAAGGAACACATGTCCCTGCAGGGCTGGATGGGCGGCTTGTTGATCGTGGGGGCCACGGGGTGGGTGCTGCGTCCACGTTTCCCTTCCACCTAGCCCGGCTTACAACCCCCGCAAAAAATCAAACAACTCCGGCACATCGGCATACCCCACATTGAAGCGGAAGCTGGTCTTGTGCGGTGCCGACAGGTGGAAGAAATCCCCCGGTGCCAGCCAGATTCCCTTCTGCCGCGCCCGGTCCGCGATCTCGCGCGCTGACAGTTCGCAGCCCTCGATGGTGGCCCAGCTGAACATGCCGCCGCGCGCTGCCGTGAAGGGCGTCAGGCCCACCTCGGTGAGCTTGGCATTCAGGGTGGACTGGGCATTGAGCAGCGTCGCATTGAGCGTCTGCACATGGCGCCGGTGATGCCCTTCGGTGAGCACGTTGTGCACCAGCCGCTCGTTGATCTCCGAATTGGTCAGCGTCAGGACCATCTTGGTATGCACGATCTGCCGTGCCAGTTCGCGCTGGCAGGCGATGTAGCCCACCCGCAGCGAAGGCGCGATGGTCTTGGAATAACTGCCCACGTAGATCACGCGCTGCAGTCCATCCAGGGCAGCCAGCATGGGATCGGTGGCCTGCCCCAGTTCGCGGAAGATATCGTCCTCCACCACCCAGAAACCATAGCGCTCGGCCGTCTGCAGCACACGCATGGCGCAGGCCGGCGTGTAGGAGGTCCCCGTCGGGTTCTGCAGCACGCTGGTGGTGAAGAACATCTTGGGATGATGCAGCCGCGCCAGCGTCTCCAGCATGTCCGTGTCCACCCCGCCGGGCGTACGCGGCACGCCGATCACGTTCAAGCCCGCCAGGCGCAGCATGGCGATCAGGTTGCAGTAGCCGGGATCGTCAATCAACACCGTATCGCCCGGCTGGGTCATGGTGCGGATGATCAGGTCCAGCGCCTGCGTGGCGCCATGCGTGGTCAGCACCTGCTCGATGCCCAGCTCCAGCGCCCAGTGGCCGAGGAACTGCGTGATGAGCTGGCGCAGCGGGGCGTAGCCATAGGGATGGCCATAGCCGACCTGCTGCGCACCGGGCGAGCGGATGATGCGGCGCTCGGCCTGGTGCAGGCCTTCGTCGTTGAGCCACTTGCCGGGCAGCCAGCCGCAGCCGGCCTTGATGGGCACGCGCTCATCGGCAAACATTTCCGAGAGCAGCCAGGCCGAATCAATCACCGGCTCCGGCGGCACGAACACCGCTCGCGCCCCGGATTGCCCGCCCCGCGCGGCCACGAAGAAACCCGCCCCGCGCCGGGCCTGCAGCATGCCGCGCGCCACCAGCTGCTCATAAGCCTCCACCACGGTGGAAGAGCCGATGTCGTGATGCTGCGCGAACTGGCGCACCGAAGGCAGGCGCTCGCCGGAGCGCAATTCGCCCGACTCGATCAGGCCGGCCAGGCCATCGGTCACCTGCTCCACCAGGCGGGCGGCTGTCTTGCGTTTCAAATCCAGTTGCAGCGGCGCGCTGGCGGGCTTGGCCATGTCGTTCTTTCCGAGAGTGTATCGGGCCGACGGGAGACTTCATTGCTCCCATCGGCCAAAGTGTAAGCTGAAATCCTGAACTGTATTGGTCACTGCAATGCTGACTCCGAACCAGCCTGATCAGGCCGAATCCCCTATAGATAAAGGGAAAATCAAGAACCAGGCGTCATGACCGAAGCACACGCTTCTCACCGGACGGAGCAATACAGTTCGCCCCACAGACCAATACAGTTTCCAGCGAAAATCAAAAGTGTAGCTAACAATACGGGCGCTGTCTGGCAATAATCAAGCACTCCCGATTTTTTCCAGACATTTCCCTTTTTCACGGTGCCCGCCATGTCCAGCCAAGACCAAACGCATCCGTCCAGCCTGTCGGCCTACTGGATGCCCTTCACTGCCAACCGCAACTTCAAGACCGCGCCGCGCATGCTGGTGTCCGCCGAAGGCATGCACTATCGCGACGATGCCGGCAACGCCATCCTGGACGGCACCGCAGGCCTGTGGTGCGTGCCGCTGGGCCATGCCCATCCCAAGATCGTGTCGGCCGTGCAGAAGTCCGTAGCCACGCTGGACTACGCGCCTTCCTTCCAGCTCGGCCACCCGAGCGCCTTCGAACTGGCCGAGCGCCTCAAGGCCTATACCGGCAATCGCTTCGCCAACGTGTTCTACACCGGCTCCGGCTCGGAAGCGGTCGATACGGCGCTGAAAATCGCCCTGGCCTATCACCGCGCCAAAGGCAACGCTACCCGCACCCGCCTGATCGGCCGCGAGCGCGGCTATCACGGCGTGGGCTTCGGCGGCATGTCGGTGGGCGGCATCGGCGGCAACCGCAAGACCTTCAGCACCGCGCTGCTGCCGGGCGTGGACCACCTGCCGCACACCCACAACCTGGAAAAGAACGCCTTCACCAAGGGCGAGCCGGAATACGGCGCGCACCTGGCCGATGAGCTCGAACGCCTGGTCACCCTGCACGACGCCACCAACATCGCCGCCGTGATCGTGGAACCGGTGGCCGGCTCCACGGGCGTGCTGATCCCGCCCAAGGGCTACCTGAAGCGCCTGCGCGAGATCTGCACCAAGCACGGCATCCTGTTGATCTTCGATGAAGTCATCACCGGCTTCGGCCGCCTGGGAACGCCCTTTGCGTCCGACTACTTCGATGTGGAACCGGATATCTTCACCACCGCCAAGGGCCTCACCAATGGCGTGGTGCCGATGGGCGCGGTGTTCGTGAAGAAGGAGATCCACGACGCCTTCATGAACGGCCCGGACGGCATCGAACTCTTCCACGGCTACACCTACTCCGGCCACCCTCTGGCCTGCGCCGCCGGCCTGGCCTCGCTGGAGGTGTTCCAGACCGAAGGCGTGCTGGAGAATGCGCAAGCCGTGTCGGACTATTTCCAGGAAGCGGCGCACGCCCTGCGCGGCCTGCCGCACGTGATCGACGTGCGCACCATTGGCCTCATCGCCGGCATCGAGCTGTCCTCCATTCCCGGCCGCGTCGGTGCCCGCGCCTATGACGCCTTCGTGCGCGCCTTCAATGACGGCATCCTCATCCGCGTCACCGGCGACATCATCGCCCTGTCGCCGCCGCTGATCATCAACAAGCAGCAGATCGACGAACTGTTCGGCAAGCTGGCGGCCATCCTCAAGACCCTGGCCTGATCCCCCTTCACCCAAGCAATGACGCAAGAAAGATTCATGGAAAAGATTGCACACTACATCGGCGGCAAGCGCGTCGATACCCAAAGCGGGCGCTACGCCGATGTCTTCAACCCGGCCCAGGGCGTGCCGGTGGCGCAGGTTGCGCTGGGCACGGCCGACGAGGTCGATGCGGCGGTGAAGGCCGGTGTGGCCGCCTTCCCGGCCTGGTCCAACACCCCGCCGCTGACCCGCGCCCGCGTGCTGTTCCGTTTCCTGCACCTGATCCAGCAGCGCGCCGATGACTTCGCCCGCATCATCGTGCGCGAGCACGGCAAGACCTTCTCGGATGCCCAGGGTGAAGTGGCGCGCGGCATCGAGATCGTCGAGTTCGCCGCCGGCATCCCGCAGATGCTCAAGGGGGAATACACCGACCAGATCGCCCGTGGCATCGATGCCTGGTCGATGCGCCAGGCGCTGGGCGTGGTGGCCGGCATCACGCCGTTCAACTTCCCGGCGATGGTACCGATGTGGATGTTCCCCATCGCCATTGCCTGTGGCAACTGCTTCGTGTTGAAACCCTCCGAGCGCGACCCGTCGGCGGCGCTCCTGATCGCCGACCTGCTGCAGGAAGCCGGCCTGCCCGATGGCGTCTTCAACGTCATCCAGGGCGACAAGGTGACCGTCGATGCCCTGCTCGATCATCCGCAGGTCAAGGCCATCAGCTTCGTCGGCTCGACCCCGATTGCCGAATACATCTATGCCCGTGGCTCGGCCAAGGGCAAGCGCGTGCAAGCCCTGGGCGGTGCCAAGAACCACATGGTGGTCATGCCCGACGCCGACATGCAACTGGCCGTGGACGCCCTGATGGGCGCGGCTTACGGCTCGGCCGGCGAGCGCTGCATGGCGATCTCGGTGGCAGTAGCCGTGGGCAGCGCCGGTGATGAACTGGTGGCAGCCCTGGCCGAACGCGCACGCAATCTGAAGATCAACGAAGGCATGGCCGCCGGTGCCGAGATGGGCCCGGTGGTGACAGCCGCTGCCAAGGAACGCATCGAAGGCCTCATCGGCCGTGGTGTGGAAGAAGGCGCAACCCTGGTGGTGGATGGCCGTGGCTATCAGGTGCCGGGTTTCGAGAAGGGCTTCTTCGTCGGTGGCACCCTGCTCGATCACGTGACGCCGGAGATGACGGTGTACAAGGAAGAGATCTTCGGGCCGGTGCTGTGCGTGCTGCGCTGCCCGGACATCGCCAGCGCAGTCGAACTGATCAATGCGCACGAGTACGGCAACGGCGTGGCGGTCTATACCCGTGACGGCGGCGTGGCGCGCGAATTCGTGCGCCAGATCGAAGTGGGCATGGTGGGGGTCAACGTGCCGCTGCCGGTACCGATGGCCTTCAGCAGCTTCGGCGGCTGGAAGCGCAGTCTCTTCGGCGACCATCACATGTACGGACCGGAAGGCGTACGCTTCTACACCCGGGCCAAGGCAGTGATGCAGCGCTGGCCCAATACGGCCAGTGCCGGTGCGGAATTCGCGTTCCCGCAGATGAAATGAACAAGATCAACGGCATGAAATTTTCATGCCGTTTTTCTTTGGCGGGTGCGTATGATGAAGCACCTGCCCGACAGATCGGCATCGGTCTTGTTGGTGCAGAAAACGTCAGGCAAGGTGCAGAAAAGATAAGCCGTCCCCAGCCCGCAAGAAGTCAATTGAGGGCTTGCACCAAAAGCAGAATAACTTAGAAAACCAGACCGTCGTGGACGACCGGTGGAGACACACCGGCAGCACGGGAGAACGGCAAACAAACATTCGGAGACACGCTCGCAAGAGCGGCAGGAGGAGCCCCCATGACGGCTCACGCCACGCGGCGAAAAGGCGCGCTGCCAAAGCGTTTTACGGCTTGTCACGTCCTGTCTTGCAGCGGCTGCGCAAGACGGTGCGACCCTGTTGACCCACCCTTTTCCGTCCGTTCGTGGCGGAGGATTTCACACGTCCATGCAAATCATCCCTGCGCTGCTTTCCTAAGTTTTCCGGAAAGCACGGGCATGGAACTTGCGTTGACGGGCAGTACTGCAGCATTGCGCAATTCCATGGATGTCATCTGTCAATCGTAAGCTTCGAGGGAGAAACAAGCATGATCAGCCGTCGCAATTTCCTGAAACTGTCCGCACTGGCCGCACCCGGCGCATTGAGCTACCACGATGTGTTTGCCCAGGCCGAGAGCATTGCCTTCGGCTGTCCGGTGCCGATGTCCGGCCCCTTCGCCGCCAACGGCAAGTTCGCCGACATGGGCATGAAGCTGGCCCTGCAGAAATACGGCAAGGTGCTGGGCAAGAGCACCAGCTACGTGACCCTGGACACCGAAGGCAAGCCCGCCACGGCGGTGCGCAAGATGCAGGAAACCATCGAGAAGGGCACGCGCTTCTTCGCCGGCGGCATCCTCTCCGGCGAAGCGCTGGCCATGGGCAAGGAAGCCGAAAAGGCCGGCGCAGTTTTCATCACCACCGCCGGGGCCGACGAGATCACCGGCAGCGATTGCAACCGCGCCACCTTCCGCTGGTCGGTGCCGACCTTCGGGGCCATCGAACAGACTGTGCGTCCGCTCTTGGAGAAGCTGCCCAATGCCAAGCGCTGGTACACCATCACCCCGCAATACGTGTTCGGCGAAGGCCTGCTGTCGGCGGCCAAGAACATCTTCAAGGAAAAGGGCATCGAGCACGTGGGCAACAGCTACCACTCGCTGACCGAAAAGGAATTCTCCGGCTATCTCACCAATGCCATGGCGGCCAAGCCGGACGTGCTGCTGCTGTTGAACTTCGGTTCGCAATCCTCGGACACGCTGCGCCAGGCGGTCAGCTTCGGCATGAAGAACAACTGCACCATCCTCATGGCCTGGGCCTCGGGACTGGAACAGTTCGAAACCCTCGGGGCCGATATCTGCGATGGCGTCTACTTCGGCGCGCAGTACTGGCACGCCATCGATTCGCCCTTCAACAAGGAGTTCGTCAAACTGGTCAACGATAGCCTCAAGATCGATCCCAACTACAGCCTGGCCGGTTCCTACATCTGTACCAAGATCATCCTGGACGCCATCATCAAGGCCAACAGCACCGATCCCAAGGCGGTGATCGCGGCCATGGAAGGCATGAAGTACGAGGGCCTGACCGGCACCGAGGAAATCCGCAAGGGCGACCACCAGGTCATCAAGAACTACTACCTGCTCAAGGGCAAGGCCAAGGCGAAGATGGCCAACAAGAATGACTATGCCGACATCGTTTCCTCCGGCAAGTCCTTCCTGGCGCTGGAGAAGACGCAGTGCAAGCTGTGATGTGCCTGGCTTGAGGTTCAGGGCCTGTCCTCCGCTTGCGGGGACAGGCCGCATTTGCTGCATCATCGTCACGAGGTTCCATGAACATCTATCTGCTGCAGATCGCCAATGGCGTGGGCATCGGCATGCTCTACTTCCTGCTGGCAGTGGGCTTGTCGATCGTCTTCGGCCTGCTGCGCTTCGTCAATTTCTCGCATGGCGCCTTCTTCCTGCTGGGCGCTTATCTCTGTTACGAGGCCACCAGCCGCGGCCTGGATTTCTGGTGGTCGCTCTTCATTGCCCCCGCCGCCGTGGGCCTGTTCGCCTGGGTGGTGGAGCGCTTTGTATTGCGCCACGTGTATGCCCTGCCGCATCACTTCCACATTCTCTTCACGGTCGGCATGGCACTGGTGATCCAGGAAGCAGTGATCTCGGTCTGGGGACCGCTGGGCAACAATGTGTCGCCGCCGGATCTGCTGCAGGGCGTGGTGATGTGGGGCGGCTTCGTCTATCCCAAGTACCGCCTCTTCGTCATCGGCCTGACCGCCGTCATGGCGCTGCTCTTGTGGTGGGTGCTGGAAGGCACGCGCCTGGGCTCGATCGTGCGGGCGGGGTCGGAATCGACCGAAATGGTCAGCCTCCTGGGCCTGAACATCCAGCGCATCTTCAGCCTGGTCTTCGCCTTGGGTGCCGCCACGGCCGGGCTGGCCGGGGCGCTGGCCGCGCCGATACGCGGGGCCGATCCCTTCATGGGGGTCGAGGCGCTGGGCATCGCCTTCGTGGTGGTGGTGGTCGGCGGGCTGGGCAGCTTCTGGGGCGCGCTCATCGGCGGCATCCTGGTCGGCATCGTGCAGAGCGTGATGAGCACGGTCTGGTCCGAAGGCGCACACCTGATGATCTACGTGGCCATGGCCGCCGTGATGCTGCTGCGTCCGAATGGCTTGCTGGGCCGGCCCGGCGCGGCCTGAGGCCGCATTACGTCACCTGACGCCACCTGACGTTTTCTGCACAGAGGCTTTCATGAAACAGATTGCGCATTTCCGTTACACCCTGCTGGCCGCCGCCGTGGTGCTGTTGCTGCCGCTGCTGCTGCCCTCCGGCACGCTGGCCACCGAAGTGCTGGTGTTCGCCCTGGCCGCGCTGGGCTGCAACCTGCTGCTGGGCTATACCGGCCTGATGTCCTTTGGCCAGGGCATCTTCTTTGGCGTGGGCAGCTATACCACCGGCGTGGTGCTGCTGCAATTGAAGCTCGCGCTGCTGCCCGCGCTGGCCCTGGCGGCCCTCGGCGGCGCGCTGGTAGCGCTGCTGGTGGGCTGGTTCTCGATCCGCCAGCGCGGCACCTACTTCGTGATGCTCACGCTGGCCTTCGCCCAGATGTTTTATTTCCTGGCCTATACCCTCAAGGATGTCACCGGCGGCGACAACGGCCTGCTGGACATCCCGCGTCCGCCGCTCTCGCTGTTCGGGATCACGCTGTTGCCGACCACTTCCTCGTGGCAGTACTACACGGTGGTGGCCATCCTGTTCGTGCTGGTGTTCTGGCTGCTGCAGCGGGTCGTGGATTCGGTACTGGGCAAGACCCTGCTGGCGGTACGCGAGAATGAAGCGCGCGCCTCGGCGCTGGGCTATGACGTGCGGCTGCTGAAGCTGGCGGCTTTCGTCATCTCGGGCGCGGTCACCGGTCTGGCCGGTGGACTGCACGCGATGATGACCGGCGTGGCACCGCTGTCCAACATCGAATACCACACCAGCGAAGCGATCCTGGTGATGACCGTCATCGGCGGCACCGGCAACCTGTTTGCCTCAGTGCTGGGCGCGAGCTTCTATGTGCTGGTGGGCAACTGGCTCTCCACGCTGTGGCCGCGCTGGCTGATGCTGCTGGGGCTGCTGTTGATTGCGGTCAGCCTCTACATGCAGAAGGGACTGTTCGGCCTGGCGATGAAGTTGATCGATGCCGTGCGCGGCCACAAGGATGACGCGGCACCAGCCGTGACCGTCACCAAGGAGAAGCACTCATGAGCCGCCCCATCCTGCAAGCGGTCAACGTCACCAAGCGCTACGGCAAGTTCACCGCCGTCAACGGCATCACGCTCGACATCGAGGCCGGCACCGTGCATTCGGTGATCGGTCCCAATGGCGCGGGCAAGACCACGCTGTTCCACACGCTGACCGGCACCACGCCCATCACCGAGGGCAGCATCCTGGTCGAGGGCGAGGAAGTGGCGCACCTGCCAGGCAATCGCCGGGTGCAGAAGGGATTGGCGCGCTCCTTCCAGGTGACCAGCCTGTTCCCCAACCTGAGCGTGCGCGAGAACCTGCGGCTGGCCGCGCAGGGCCGCTCCCCGCTGGCCGCATTGAATCCCTGGAAACGTGCCGAACAGTTCAGTTCCGCCTGCGCGCTGGCCGATGAGCTGGTGGCGCGCCTGTCCCTGCAGGCGGTGGCGGAGCGGGCCTGCGCAGAACTTTCACATGGCCAGCAACGCAGGCTGGAGGTGGGCATGGCCATGGCCGGACGGCCCAAGGTGATCTTCCTGGATGAGCCCACCTCGGGCATGGGCATCGACGACATCGCCGAGATGAAACAGCTCATCCACGGACTGCGTCGTGACTATACGGTAGTGCTGATCGAACACAACATGGATATCGTGATGGATATCTCGGACCGCATCACGGTGATGCAGCTGGGCCAGATCCTGGCGCAGGGCAAGCCGGCCGAGATCCGCAGCGATGAACGCGTGCGCCGGGCCTACCTCGGCAGCATGATCACGGGAGGCAAAGCATGATCCTGCAAGTGGAAGACGTTCACGGCTACTATGGCAAGAGCCACATCCTGCAGGGCGTGTCGCTGCAGGTCGATGCCGGCGAAGTGGTGACCCTGCTGGGACGCAATGGCGCGGGCAAGACCACGACCTTGAAGAGTATCGTCGGCGTGGTGCCGCCGGCGCAGGGACGCGTGCTGTTTGAAGGCCAGGTCATCAGCGGCCTGCCCTCCTACAGGATCGCCGCACGCGGCGTGTGCCTGGTGCCGGAGCATCGCGGCATCTTCAAGCTGCTGACCGTGGAAGAGAACCTGACCATGGCCGCGCGCAAGGAATCCGCTTGGGGGCTGGACGAGGTCTACACCATCTTCCCGCGCCTGAAGGAACGCCGCAGGAATGGCGGCGGCCAGCTCTCCGGCGGCGAACAGCAGATGCTGGCCATTGCGCGCGCGCTGATGACGCATCCGCGCGTGCTGATGCTGGACGAACCGGTCGAAGGCCTGGCCCCGGTGATCGTGGACGAGATCGTGGCGCAGCTGCGGCAAATCAAGGCGACCGGGATGTCCATCATCCTGGTGGAACAGAATCTGGAAGTGTGTACGCAACTGGCGGACCGGCATTACATCGTCGAACAGGGACGCATCGTCTACAGCGGCAGCAATGCCGCCTTCCTGGCCGATGATGGCGTGAAGGACCGTTATCTGGGCGTGAACCTGGCGGCCTGATGGCTACCACCCGCCAACCCGAACAAGGACTCGATATGGACATGAAAACCCAAGCCTCCACCCTGCGCATCGACGGCACGCGCCTGTGGAATTCTCTGATGGAACTGGCCCGCATCGGCGGCACCGCCAAGGGCGGCGTCTGCCGCCTGGCCCTGACCGACCTCGACAAGCAGGGCCGCGACCTGGTCACGTCCTGGGCGCGCGCTGAAGGCATGAGCGTGGTGGTGGACCAGATCGGCAACATCTTCATGCGCCGCCCCGGCCGCAACAATGCGCTGCCGCCGGTGATGACGGGCTCGCACATCGATACCCAGCCCACCGGCGGCAAGTTCGACGGCAACTACGGCGTGCTCTCCGGCATCGAGGTGATCCGCACCCTGAACCAGCACAACATCCAGACCGAGGCCCCCATCGAAGTGGCGGTATGGACCAATGAAGAAGGTTCGCGCTTCGTGCCGGTGATGATGGGCTCGGGCGTGTTCTGCGGGGCCTTCACGCTGGAGCATGCCTACAACGCCACCGACGTCGACGGCAAAAAGGTGCGCGACGAACTGGAACGCATCGGCTATATCGGCGAGCAGGTCTGCGGTGATCATCCCATCGGGGCGTATTACGAGGCGCACATCGAACAGGGACCGGTGCTGGAAAACGCCGAGACCGTCATCGGTGTGGTGCCGGCGGTGCTGGGGCTGTCGTGGTACGACTGCACGGTGACCGGTTTTGAATCGCACGCCGGGCCAACCCCGATGGAGATCCGCAAGGATGCGCTGCAGGTGTCGACTTACATCATGCAGGAGGTAGTCGCCATCGCCAATCGCTATCCGCCCTATGGACGCGGCACGGTGGGCCAGGTGCAGGTGATGCCCAACAGCCGCAACGTGATTCCGGGGCAGGTGAAATTCTCCATCGACCTGCGCAATGTCAGCGAGGAGTCGCTCACGCGCATGCATGAAGACCTGCTGGCCTACCTGGAAGCGATGCGCAAGAAGACCGGGCTGTCCATCGAACTGGAGCGGGTCTCGTACTTCCCGCCCTGCCCCTTCCATCCGGATTGCGTGGACAACGTGCGCGCGGCCTCGGCCGCGCTGGGCTACAAGACCATGGACGTGGTCTCCGGTGCAGGGCACGACGCCATCTATGCCGCACGCCTGGCCCCCGCAGGCATGATCTTCGTGCCCTGCAAGGATGGGGTCTCCCACAACGAGATCGAAGATGCCCGCCCCGAACACCTGGAAGCCGGCTGCAACGTGCTGTTGCAGGCCATGCTGGCCAGCGCCGGCGTGGTCGCCGCGTGACCGGTGCATGAAAACGGATTGATGCAAAAAACTGAACATGAAGCCGAAAATCGTCATTGCACGCATGAATCACGAGACCAATACCTTCTCGCCGATTCCCACCCCCCTTGAAGCCTTCGCCCCGCAATGGGACGCCGATGCCTATGGCGACCAGAAGGGAGCGCGTACCGCCATGGGGGCCTTCCTGGAACTGGCCGAACAGACCGGTGCCGAGATCGTCACGCCCCTGGCTGCCTGGGCCAACCCCAGCGCAGCGGTGGCGGCCGATGCCTACACGGTGATGTGCGAGGCCATCGTGCGCGCCATCGAAGGTGGCTGCGATGCCATCCTGCTGGACCTGCACGGCGCCATGGTGGCCGAGAACGCCGAGGATGGCGAAGGCACGCTGCTCGAACGCATCCGCCGCATCGCACCCGATACGCCCATGGCAGTAGCGCTGGACCTGCATGGCAACGTCACACAGAAGATGGTCGCGCACGCCGATGTGATCGTCAGCTTCAAGACCTATCCGCACATCGACATGTTCGAGACCGGCGAGCACGCCGGCCGCCTGCTGCTGGCGCGGCTGCAGGGCAAGTCCCAGCCAGCGATGGCCTGGCGCCAGGTACCGGTGCTCTCGGCCACGCTCACCAGCAATACCTCGGCCTCGGCCATGCAGCGCGCCGTGGAAGCGGCCAAAGCGGCCGAGCAGGAAGCGGGCGTGCTGGCGGTGTCGGTGCTGGCGGGCTTCCCCCTGTCGGATTTCCGCGATGCGGGGATGTCGGTGGTAGTGGTGACCGAGAACGATGCGGCACTGGCCGATGCCGTGGCCGAACGCATCGCGCGCCAGATCTGGAGTGAGCGTGACGACTTCGTCTATGACAGCCTGCCGCTGGCCGAATCGCTGGCGCAGGCGCGGGCCTTGAGCGAAGGTCCGGGGCAGGGGCCGGTGCTGCTGCTGGATCACAGCGACAACGTCATGTCGGGCGGCACCTGCAACACCATGGACGTGCTGGAAGCCGCTCTGCAGGCCGGTCTCACGGGCATTGCCGTGGGCCCGGTGAGCGACCCGGAAGCGGTGGCGCAGCTGGTGCAGGCCGGGGTGGGGGCGACCGTCACGCTGGCCGTGGGCAACAAGGTGGACCTGGCTGCGCAGGGCATCACCAAGACGCCGCCGGTTTATACCGGAAAGGTATCGGCCATCAGCGATGGCCGTTTCACCGTCACCGGGCCGATCTATACCGGTTCGACCTTGCAGATGGGGCGCAGCGTGCTGCTGGACATCGGTGCGGCGCGCATCGTCGTCACTGAAGAGCGGGTCGAACCGTATGACCTCGGGGTCTTCACCAGCCTGGGCCTGGACCCGGCGCGGCAGACCTTCCTGATCCTGAAATCGCGCATGTATTGCCGTCCGGTCTTCGTGCCCATCAGCCGCGCGTTGGTGGAGTGCGATTCCGACAGCGGCGGCCCGACCAGCGCCAATTTCCGGCTGTTCCCGATCAAGAAGGTGCGCCGGCCGATCTATCCGCTGGATCCGGCCATGGACTGGTAACATGCACCGGGCCTGCGCTGCGGGCCGATGGGCTTTGCCGTAATACAACACCCGGCATCGGGATATTCCCGAGTTGTGCCGTGGCGGCGAAGGCCTGTGTTAGCCTGCAAAGACAGCAAGGATGGGCCGCCCTTCCTTGCTGCTTGCGCCCGGCTCACGATCACAACAGAAAAACAGCACACCAGCCGCCGGTCGCCTCACTCAATCAGGGGAGACGGAATGAAAAACCTCAAGATCGGCGTACGCCTGGCCATCGGCTTCATTGCCTTGCTGATGTTGATGGCGGTGATGGTGGGCCTGGGTGTGTGGCGCCTGGGCAGCATCGGCGACGCCACCGACGAGATGACCCAGATCGCGCTCAAGAAGGAACGCGACGCCGTGCAGTGGCATGCGGCCATCAAGGAAAACGGAGTGCGGACCTTCGCCGTCATGAAAAATGATGACGATACCTTCCAGGTCTATTTCCAGAAACAGATCGACGCCCAGTCTGCCGAAATCAACCGCTTGCAGAAGCGCGTCGAGGCGGCCATCAACGATCCCGAAGAAAAGCACCTGTTCGACGAAGTCGGCAGGCTGCGCGCGCTCTATCGCGATACCCGCCAGAAGATCTTCGACGTCAAGACCGCCGGCGACGATGCCCGCGCCCGCGAGATGACCGATACCACGCTGGTCAAGATGATGGATGACTACGCCGACAGCGTGCTGCGCTACGCCGATTACCAGAAGAAGGTGATCGACGAGGCCGCTGCCGAGATCAACGGCAATTACCGCTCCGGGCGCAGCATGCTGCTCTTGCTGGGTGCGCTGGAAATCGTGCTCGGTGCGGCCCTGGCCTGGTTGCTCACGCGCAGCATCACGCGTCCGCTGAACCAGGCGGTCACGATTGCCGAGACCGTGGCGGCCGGTGACCTCACCTCGCGCATCCACGCCGACAGCCGCGATGAGACCGGGAAGTTGCTGGCCGCACTCAAGTCCATGAATGGCAACCTGCAGGACATCGTGGGGCGCGTGCGTTCCGGCACCGACACCATCAACGTCGCCTCGCGCGAGATTGCCACCGGCAACCTCGACCTGTCGGCGCGCACGGAGCAACAGGCCGGCTCGCTCGAAGAAACCGCATCGGCCATGGAACAGCTCACCTCCACCGTCAAGCAGAATGCCGACAATGCGCGCCAGGCCAACGCATTGGCCGCATCAGCTTCGCAGGTGGCCAGCCAGGGCGGTGCCGTGGTGGAGCAGGTGGTGGCGACCATGGGCGAGATCCACGCTTCCTCGCAGAAGATCGCCGACATCATCGGCGTGATCGATGGCATCGCCTTCCAGACCAACATCCTGGCCCTGAACGCCGCCGTGGAAGCGGCCCGCGCGGGGGAACAGGGACGCGGCTTTGCGGTGGTGGCCTCCGAAGTGCGCTCGCTGGCGCAACGTTCAGCGTCGGCGGCCAAGGAGATCAAGCAGCTGATCGGGGACTCGGTGGAAAAGGTCGGCGATGGCAGCCGCCTGGTGGCCCAGGCCGGTGATACCATGCAGGAAGTGGTGCAGAGCGTGGCGCGCGTGACCGAGATCGTGCGCGAGATCACGCTGGCCAGCCAGGAACAGAGTGACGGCATCGAACAGGTCAACCTGGCCATCACCCACATCGATGAAGCCACGCAGCAGAATGCGGCGCTGGTGGAAGAAGCGGCGGCGGCGGCGCGCTCCATGCAGGATCAGGCGGCCTCGCTGACCGAAGCGGTCAGCGTGTTTCGTCTTGATACCGCGTTGGTAGCGGACGCGCCAATGCGCCCTCAGTGATCGCTCAGCGCGGCACGTCGCCTTCGACAGTGGTGCGATAGAGCGTGCGGCGCAGGTGTTGCGGGGTAATCGCGGCGTAGTGCTGGGTGCTGCGGTTATCCCAGAACACCATGTCATGCGCCTGCCAGTGGTGCGTATAGACATTCTCCGGGCGCGTGATGTGGGCGTGCAGTTCCTTCAAGAGCGCATCGCTTTCGTCACGCGGGATGCCGATGATGTGCGAGGTAAACCCTTCGCTCACGAACAAGATCTTGCGACCGCTTTCCGGATGGGTGATCACCACCGGATGCTCCACCGGCGGTACTTCATCGATCTGCTGCTGGGTCAGCGGCTGGCGCCACGGCGAGAGCTTGCGCAGGCGCTCGTAGCGGTAGACGTAAGAGTGCACGGCGCGCTTGCCTTCGAGCTGGGTCTTGAGCGCAGCGGGCAGGCTGTCCCAGGCGGCGGCGGTATTGGCGTAAAGCGTATCGCCGCGTTCAGCGGGCAATTCCTGTGAATGCAGCAGCGCGCCCAGGCTGGGCTTGGGCATGTAGGACAGGTCCGAATGCCAGTCCGCGCCGGCATCGACCAGGCCGATGGGCTTGCCGTTCTCGACCACGTTGGAGACGATCAGGATCTCCGGATGCCCGGCCAGGTGGAAGCGGTTGAGCACGTGCACCTGCAGCGGACCAAAGCGGCGGCTGAAATCGATGTGCTGCTGCGGCGTGATGCGCTGCTCGCGGAACACCACCACCCCATGCTCGACCAGGGCGCCGCGGATGCGCGCCAGCTCTTCGGCCGAGACCGGCAGGTTCAGGTCCAGGCCGACGATTTCCGCGCCCAGCGGGGCGTCGAAAGGACGGATCTCGACGTATTGTTGCGACTGCTGCGTGCGTTCCAGTGTGGCGACCGACATGAGGGCTCCTGTGTAGGCGATGCCAGCCCGGCGCATGTCCGGCTGGCCAAGCGCCTATTACACTCCCCCGACTACCCCGGAACAAGGAAGAAGAATTCATATCCTTATGCGGCAAACGAGATAGGGCCTGCCGCAACCCCATTAAAATGGCGAGGATGAAACCGTCCGAGCCTTCTCCTTCACTTCACCCCGGAACCGCCCATCCTGCGGCACGGTCCCTGCCGCCACGCCCCGACGTCAGCGGCCTGAGCGCGGAGGAAGCCGCTGCACGCAAGGCGGCGCGCGACCAGCGCGATGCTCAGGTGCGTGGCGTGAGTTCGGTAGCCGAGATGCGTGAAGCCATCCGTGCGGCCAGTGCGGTGTTGCCTGTGGTGCATGAGATCGCGCGCATCGGGCCGCAGAAGACCGCGGCCTTCCGTGAGCGGGCACGGGCGGGATTGCCCTTCATCATGACGGGCATGGCCGGCCGCTGGCCGCTCTCGGCGATGTCGGTGCAAGCACTGCGGGAACACTTCGGCCAGCTGCCGGTGCGGGCCCGCGTGGGCGACTACATCAACACCGCCTTCGCGCCGGACCGCGCCATGCAGGACATGACGCTGGTCGATTACCTGGAACAGGCGCTGGCCGATGAGAGCGGGCTGCCGCCCTATCTGGGCAATCTGGAATTGCGGGAATTGAATCGCCTGTGCCACTGGCCCAACTTCTTCGAGAAGATGGGACCGCCGCGTTTCTGGATCGGGCCTGCCGGTTGCATCACGCCGCTGCATTGCGACTATGACGACAATGTCTTCGCGCAGGTATGGGGCAGCAAGCGCGTCTGGCTGGCCCCGCCCCATCATGACCAGTATCTCTATCCGAAGGAGGCCAACGCCATCCTGTTCGGGTCCCCCTTCGACCCGGATCATCCGGACCTGGAGCGCTTTCCGCTGGCGCGCCAGGCGGCACTGGTGTGCTGCGAAGTGCAGCCGGGAGAGATGCTTTACATCCCGGCCGGGTGGTATCACCAGGTCAGCTCATTGACCTTCTCGCTGTCGAGCAATCGCTGGGCGCGGGGGCGGCCATTGGTATTGGCTGCATAAGAAAAAACCCCGCGTCCGTTGCGGGACGCAGGGTTCATTGCGTTGCTGCTTTATCAGGTAAGGGCCTTGTATCAGCCCGCCAGCTTCTTGCGCAGCAGTTCCGTCAATTGCGCCGGGTTGGCCTTGCCGCGCGTGGCCTTCATGGCCTGGCCGATCAGGGCGTTGATGGCCTGTTCCTTGCCGGCGCGGAATTCCGCCACCGACTTTTCATTGGCGGCCAGCACCTGGTCCACGATGGCTTCCAGCGCACCGCTGTCCGAGATCTGCTTCAGGCCCTTGGCTTCGATGATGTCATCGGCCAGCGAATCCTTGTCGGACCTGGCTTCCCACATGCCCGCAAAGACTTCCTTGGCGATCTTGTTGGAGATGGTGCCATCGCCGATGCGCTTCAACAGCAGCGCCAGCTGCGCGGCCTTCACGGGCGCATCGGCGATGTCGGTGTCTTCGCGGTTGAGCGTGGAGGCCACGTCACCCATGAGCCAGTTGGCGGCCGGCTTGGCCTGGTCCTTGCCCGCTGCAGCCACCACGGCTTCGAAGTAGGAGGCCATGCCCTTGGATTGCGTGAGCACCATGGCATCGTATTCCGGCAGCGCATACTCGGCCACGAAACGCTCGCGCATCGCGCCAGGCAGCTCGGGCATGGTGGCCTTGACGCGCTCGATCCACTCCTGCGAGATGGCCAGCGGCGGCAGGTCGGGGTCGGGGAAGTAACGGTAATCTTGCGCGTCTTCCTTGCTGCGCATGGAACGGGTTTCCTTCTTGTCCGGATCGTAGAGGCGGGTTTCCTGGACCACGGTGCCACCGTCCTCGATCAGCTCGATCTGGCGGCGCACTTCGTAGTTGATGGCCTCTTCCAGGAAGCGGAAGGAGTTCAGGTTCTTGATCTCGCAACGGGTGCCGAATTTCTCCTGGCCGACCGGCCGCACCGAGACGTTGGCGTCGCAGCGGAAGGAACCTTCCTGCATGTTGCCGTCGCAGATGCCCAGCCACACCACCAGCGAATGCAGGGCCTTGGCATAGCCGACGGCTTCGGCGGCGCTGCGCATCTCGGGTTCGGTGACGATTTCCAGCAAGGGCGTACCGGCGCGGTTGAGGTCGATGCCGGTCATGCCCTGGTAGTCCTCGTGCAGGGACTTGCCGGCGTCTTCTTCGAGGTGGGCACGGGTCAGGTTGATGGTCTTGATCTCGGTCTTGCCGTCCTTTTCCACGGCGAAGGACATGGTGCCGCCTTGCACCACGGGGATCTCGAACTGGCTGATCTGGTAGCCCTTGGGCAGGTCAGGATAGAAGTAATTCTTGCGCGCGAACACCGAGCGCGGTGCGATGGTGGCACCGATGGCCAGGCCGAACTGGATCGCACGTTCCACCGCGCCCTTGTTCAGGACCGGCAGCACGCCCGGCAAGGCCAGGTCCACCGGGCTGGCCTGGGTGTTGGGCTCGGCGCCGAAGCGGGTCGAGCTGCCGCTGAAGATCTTGGATTGGGTCGAAAGCTGCGTGTGCGTTTCGAGGCCGATGACGACTTCCCACTGCATGATGTTGTCCTTGCGAATGCTGTTGTTGGTGACGAGAGCCCGCGATCAGGCCGGTTCGCGCAGGTGCCAGTCGGTGGCCTGCTGGAACTGGTGCGCCACGTTCAAGAGGCGCGCCTCGTCGAAATAATTGCCGATGATCTGCAGGCCGACCGGACGCTTGCCGTTCTTCTCGCCCTGTCCGAATCCGCAAGGAATGGACATGCCCGGCAAACCGGCCAGGCTGGTGGAGAGCGTGAAGATGTCGGCCAGGTAGTTGGCGACCGGGTCGTCGGTCTTGTCACCCAGGTCCCAGGCGACGGTGGGCGAGACCGGGCCCATGATGACGTCGCACTGGCGGTTCTCACCGGCCAGGGCACGCTGGAAGTCCTCGGCGATCAGGCGGCGGATCTTCTGGGCCTGCAGGTAGTAGGCGTCGTAGTAGCCGTGCGAGAGCACGTAGGAACCCACCAGGATGCGGCGCTTGACCTCGTCGCCAAAGCCTTCGGCGCGCGACTTCTTGTACATGTCGGCCAGGTCCTTGTAGTCCGCCGCACGGTGGCCGTAGCGCACGCCATCGAAGCGCGACAGGTTCGACGAGGCTTCGGCCGGGGCGATCACGTAATACACGGGGATCGACAGCTCGGTCTTGGGCAGCGAGATCTCGACCAGGGTCGCACCGAGCTTCTCGAACTCGGCCAGGGCAGCGCGCACGGCCGCTTCCACGTCAGCGGCCAGGCCGGCACCGAAGAATTCCTTGGGCACGCCGATGCGCAGGCCTTGCAGGCTCTGGTTCAGCGAGCGGGTGAAATCTTCCTTGGGACGTTGCAGGCTGGTGGAATCGCGTTCATCGAAGCCGGTCATGGCGTTCAACAGCAGGCCACAGTCTTCGGCCGTCTTGGCGATCGGGCCGCCCTGGTCCAGCGAGGAGGCGAAGGCGATCATGCCGTAGCGCGACACGCTGCCATAGGTCGGCTTGATGCCGGTCACGCCGCACAGCGAGGCCGGCTGGCGGATCGAGCCGCCGGTGTCGGTGGCGGTAGCGGCCGGTGCCAGGCGCGCGGCCACGGCAGCGGCCGAGCCGCCGGAGGAGCCGCCGGGGATGGCGGTCTTGTCCCAGGGGTTCTTGACCGCACCGTAGAACGAGTTCTCGTTGCTGGAGCCCATGGCGAATTCGTCACAGTTGAGCTTGCCCAGGGTGACGGTACCGGCCGCGTTGAACTGCTCCACCACGGTGGCATCGAAGGGGCTCACATAATCCTGCAACATGCGCGAACCCGCTGTGGTGCGCCAGTTGCGGGTGACGAAGATGTCCTTATGTGCAATGGGCACGCCGGTCAAAGGACCGGCATCATTGCCTGCCAGGCGCACATCGGCGGCCTTGGCCTGCGCCAGGGTGAGGTCGCGGTCCACATGCAGGAAGGCATTGAGGTCGCTGGCCGCGATGCGGTCCAGGAACAGGGTCGCCAGTTCAGTGGCGGAAATCTTGCGCGCTTGCAGTTGCGCGGACAGTTCTTTGAGGGTGAGCTTGTGCATGGAGTCGGTTACGCTGCGGTCTTGCGGGCCGGCTGGGCCGGAAGCGGACGGTGGCTGGCGCGAAGCGCCGGGTTCATTCGATGACCTTGGGCACCAGATACAGGCCATCCTGGGTGGCCGGGGCCGGTTGCTGGTAGTCCTCGCGGCGATTGGATTCGGTCACGGCATCTTCGCGCAGGCGCAGTGCCAGCGCGGGTTCGATGGCGGCGATGGGGTGCGACAGCGGTTCCACGCCGGAAGTATCGATGGCCTTCATCTGCTCCACCAGGGCAAAGATGCCATTGAGCTTGTCCAGGGTGGCGCCGGCCTGGGCCTCGGTGAGCTCCAGTCGGGACAGGTTGGCGATGCGTTTGACGTCGGAAAGGGCTAGAGACATGGTCGAAAGGACGCGCCGGGCGCGCCGCGTGATGTTGAAATTGGAAGACCCGTAGCCGCTGTGGCCGCAAGGCGTTTTCTGCAGCCTTGGCGCCCTTGGCAAGTTCGCTTGCGCGGCGGGTCGACCGGGTCATGGCGTGAATCGCTTGAAAAACGGCAAACCCGCGCCAGATGGCGGCCGGAAGCTCCCGTAAAGCGGACGTTTTTGGCAAACCGGCTTGCTGGTTTCTCGAGAATTATAAGGTAGAATGTCGGATTAATGCCTTGCAGGCGCCTGATTTTCGCGTCGCCGCAGCATGAACGGACACCTCCCCCTATCAAAAAGCTAGGCGCCCCCTCGCGGGCGCATCAGGACAACTCATGTTTGGATTTCTCCGCAGTTACTTCTCCAACGATCTGGCGATCGACCTCGGCACCGCGAACACGCTGATTTACGCGCGCGGCCATGGCATCGTGCTGGACGAGCCGTCGGTGGTGGCGATCCGCCAGCAAGGCGGCCCCAACGGCAAGAAGACCATCCAGGCGGTCGGCAAGGAAGCAAAGCAGATGCTGGGCAAGGTGCCCGGCAACATTGAGGCGATCCGCCCGATGAAGGACGGCGTGATCGCCGATTTCACCGTCACCGAGCAGATGTTGAAGCAATTCATCCGCATGGTGCATGACTCCAAGCTGTTCCGCCCCTCGCCGCGCATCATCATTTGCGTCCCCTGCGGTTCGACCCAGGTGGAACGCCGCGCCATCCGCGAATCCGCACTGGGCGCGGGCGCATCCCAGGTCTACCTGATCGAGGAACCGATGGCCGCCGCCATCGGCTCGGGCCTGCCGGTTTCCGACGCCACCGGCTCGATGGTGGTCGACATCGGCGGCGGCACCACCGAAGTGGGCATCATCTCGCTGGGCGGCATGGTCTACAAGGGTTCGGTACGCGTGGGCGGCGACAAGTTCGACGAAGCCATCGTCAACTACATCCGCCGCAACTACGGCATGCTCATCGGCGAACAGACCGCCGAAGCGATCAAGAAGGAAATCGGCTCGGCCTTCCCCGGCTCGGAAGTCAAGGAAATGGAAGTCAAGGGCCGCAACCTGTCCGAAGGCATCCCGCGTTCCTTCACCATCTCCAGCAATGAAATCCTGGAAGCCCTGACCGATCCGCTGAACAACATTGTCTCGGCCGTCAAGAACGCGCTGGAACAGACCCCGCCGGAACTGGGTGCCGACATCGCCGAAAAGGGCATGATGCTCACCGGTGGCGGCGCCCTGCTGCGCGACCTGGACCGCCTGCTGATGGAAGAAACGGGCCTGCCGGTGATCGTGGCCGAAGATCCGCTGACCTGCGTGGTGCGTGGCTCCGGCATGGCGCTGGACCGCATGGACAAGCTGGGTTCGATCTTCTCGGCCGAATAAGCCGGCCGGAAGTCGCAGAACAGCCACAGCAGAAAGTACAGCAGCATCAACGTACATGGGCCTGCCGGACAGCAGGCCCGGGCAGCAAAGCATGAACCGGCGGCGATGTACTGCCGGATGAGTGGGGAACCGAACCGTTCGATATGACGCCGTTCACACCTACCAGCCACAGGATGCGCACCCCGCGTGCGCATTCGATGCAGTGTCGGCGGGTGCGGGGTCGCCAGAGCGCCTCGGCTCCCCTTTTTGTTACCGTTTTCGACGCAGGAAGTGAGTTATCCGCCTGCAGCCGGTCACCTGATGTGACCCTGCAGTCGGCCTGACGCCATGGAAATCCCACCACTCTTCAAGCAGGGCGCTTCGGCCCGGGTGCGCGTGACCGTCTTTGCATTGATCTCGGTCGTGATGCTGGTGGTCGACGCCCGCATGCACGTGCTGGGCACGCTGCGCCAGGCGCTGGGCACGGCCCTCTATCCGTTCCAGACGGTGGCCATGGTGCCGCGCGACGCCTTCACCAATTCGTCCGAATACTTCTCTTCGCTGGCCTCGCTGCAGAAGGAAAACCGCGAGCTGCGCCAGCAGCAGATCGTCAACGCCCAGCTGATGCAGCAGGAACGCCTGCTGGCGGCCGAGAACGTGCAGCTGCGCAAGCTCCTGGACATGCAGCAGAAGGTGCCGGTCAAGTCCATCGTCGGCGAGATCCTCTACGATGCGCGCGATCCCTTCACCCGCAAGATCATCCTCAATCGCGGCTCGCAGCAGGGCGTCACGGCCGGCCAGCCGGTGATCGACGAGGTCGGCATCGTGGGCCAGGTGACGCGGGTATTCCCGTTCTCCTCCGAAGTGACGCTGCTGACCGACAAGGACCAGGCCATTCCGGTGCAGGTACTGCGCAACGGCCTGCGCAGCGTGGCCTACGGCCGCGGCCAGACCGGCGCGCTGGACCTGCGCTTCATGCCGGCCAACGCCGATATCCAGAAGGGTGACGTGCTGGTGACCTCGGGCATCGACGGTGTTTATCCGCCGGGCTTGTCGGTGGCCAGCGTGGCGCTGGTGGAAACCCGTTCGGCGGACTCCTTCGCCCGCATCGTGTGCCGTCCGCTGGCCGGCATCGACCGCCATCGCCAGCTGCTGATCCTGCTGGTGGAACCGAACCTGGCGCCGCGTCCGGAGCCGGACGTGATCGATGAAAAATCGGCCAAGCTCTTCAAGCGCCGCCTGCGTGACAGCACCCGCGACAACAGCGCCGAGGATGCCAACGCCACGCCCAAAGACAAGCCCGCCGAAGACCGCAAGGGCGCCGCCAACGTGACACCGCCGGCCAAGCCTGCGGCAGCGGCCGCTTCGGCTACCCCGGCCGCGCCGGCTGCAGCAGCAGCCACCGCCAAACCGGCCGCCAAGGAATCCGCACGATGAACAATCAATACATCCTCCTGCCGGCCAGCCCGCTGTTCATCGCCTTCAGCCTCATCGTGGCGTTCGTGCTGAACCTGATGCCCTGGGGGCAGATGGTCGGCGTGCCCGATTTCGTGGCGCTGGCGCTGGTGTTCTGGAACATCCACCAGCCGCGCAAGGTCGGCATCAGCGTGGCCTTCATGATGGGCCTGCTGATGGATGTGAACGAAGCCACGCTCCTGGGCGAGAACGCGCTGGCCTACACCCTGCTGTCGTACTTCGCCATCATGATCCACCGCCGCGTGCTGTGGTTCCCGCTGCGCACCCAGGCGCTGCACGTGCTGCCGCTGATGCTGCTGGCACAGGCGGTGCAACTGGTGATCCAGCTGCTGGTGACGGGCAAGTCGCCGGACTGGTTCTATTTCAGCGAGAGCCTGGTCTCGGCCCTGCTGTGGCCGGTGGTGAGCGTCCTGCTGCTGGCCCCGCAGCGCCGCGCGGTGGACCGCGACGAGAACCGCCCCATCTGAGGGGCCAGGTGCAAGCAGCATGACCGAATTCAAGAATACCGCGCATGAGCTGAGGCTGTTCCGGATGCGCCTGCTGGCCGCGAGCGTCCTGGTACTGGTGTGCTTCAGCCTGCTGCTGGCCCGTTTTTTGTGGCTGCAAGTGGTGCGCCACGACGCCTACGCCGCCCAGGCCGAGGAAAACCGCATCTCGGTGGTGCCCATCGTGCCCAACCGCGGCCTGATCCTGGACCGCAACGGCGTAGTGCTGGCGCGCAACTATTCGGCCTACACGCTGGAAATCACGCCCTCCAAGATCAAGACCAACATCGATGACCTCATCGATGAGCTTGGCACCATCGTGGAAATCCAGCAGCGCGACCGCCGCCGCTTCCGCCGCCTGCAGGAAGAATCCAAGAACTTCGAAAGCGTACCCATCCGTACCCGCCTCACCGATGAGGAAGTGGCCAAGTTCACCGCGCAACGCTATCGCTTTCCCGGCGTGGAAGTGCAGGCCCGCCTGTTCCGCCAGTATCCCTACGGCAAGACCGCCGCGCACGTGATCGGCTACATCGGCCGCATCAGCCAGCGCGATGCCGAGCGCATCGCCGACTCCGACGACGAAGCCAACTACAACGGCACCGACTACATCGGCAAGGAAGGCCTGGAAAAGAGCTACGAAAGCCAGCTGCATGGCACCACCGGCTACGAGGAAGTGGAAATCTCGGCCAGCGGACGCGCCGTGCGCTCGCTCTCGCGCACCCCGGCCACGCCCGGCAAGAACCTGATCCTGTCCATCGACATCGAGCTGCAGAAGGTGGTCGAAGAAGCCTTCGGCGACCAGAAGGGCGCGCTGGTGGCGATCAACCCGGCCACCGGCGACATCCTGGCCTATGTCTCCCAGCCCTCCTACGATCCCAACCTGTTCGTCGAAGGCATCGACCAGCAGAGCTGGGATGAGTTGAACAAGTCGCCCGACCGGCCGCTGCTGAACCGCCCGCTGTCGGGGCTCTATTCGCCCGGCTCGACCTACAAGCCCTTCATGGCGCTGGCCGCGCTGGAGCTGGGCCGTCGCCGTCCGCAGGATGCCATCCGCGATCCGGGCTTCTTCGTGCTGGGCAATCACCGCTTCCGCGACGACAAGGAAGGTGGCCACGGGGTGGTGGACATGTACCGTTCCATCGCCATTTCCTGCGATACCTATTACTACATGCTGGCCAATGACATGGGGGTCAATGCCATCCATGACTTCATGAAGCCCTTCGGTTTCGGCCAGATCACCGGCATCGACCTGGAGCACGAAAAGCGCGGCATCCTGCCCTCCACCGAGTGGAAGCGCACCGCCTTCCGCAAACCCGAGCAGAAGCGCTGGATCGCCGGCGATACCGTCTCGCTGGGCATCGGCCAGGGCTACAACAGCTTCACCCCGCTGCAACTGGCGCAGGCCACTGCCATCCTGGCCAACAATGGCGTGGTGATGAAGCCGCACCTGGTCAAGATCATCGAGGACGGGGTGTCCCACGAGCGCACCGAGACCGTGCCCAAGGAAAGCTACCGCATCCCGCTGAAGCAGGAAAACGTCGATTTCATCAAGCGCGCCATGGTGGGCGTGGTCAAGGAAGGCACGGGCGCGGCCGCCTTCCGGGGCGCGCCCTACGAGTCCGGCGGCAAGACCGGGACGGCGCAGGTGGTCAACATCGCCAAGAACCAGAAGTATGATTCCAAGAAGCTCTCGCGTATCTTCCATGACAACGGTCTCTACATCGGCTTTGCGCCGGCCGATGCGCCGCGCATCGCCATTGCGGCCGTGGTCGAGAACGGTGGCTGGGGCGCGGGCGTAGCCGCCCCGCTGGTGCGCAAGGCCATGGATTACTTCATGCTGGGCAAACGTCCCAATGAGCCGATCAAGTCGGTCGCGCCCGAGGTGGTGAGCCCGGATACCCCGGTCGAAGGTTCCACCTCCGAAGACGCCGGCAGCAGCAATACGCCGACCGTCCAGCCGGATGTGCAGGAATGAAGCCTGACATCGCAACAAGCAGTCCGCACAAGGAGCCGGCATGAGCCTGCAACGTCCGCCCCTGTGGCAAATCATCAAGCCGCACCTGACGGTGTTCGACGGCGCGCTGTCGCTGATCGTGTTCCTGATCCTGTCGGTGGGCATCGTCACCCTCTATTCGGCCGGCATGAACTTCCCCGGCCGGGTGGAAGACCAGCTGCGCAACATCCTGGTGGCCTTCATCGTCATGTGGGTGGCCGCCAACGTCTCGCCCCAGCTGCTGCTGCGGCTGGCCGTGCCGGTCTATACGGTGGGGGTGACGCTGCTCATCGCGGTGGCGCTGTTCGGCATCATCAAGAAGGGTTCGCGCCGCTGGCTCAACATCGGCATGGTGGTGCAGCCTTCCGAGATCATGAAGATCGCCATGCCGCTCATGCTGGCCTGGTACTTCCAGAAGCGCGAAGGCATGCTGCGCTGGGATGCCTTCGTGGTGGCGGCGATCCTGCTGCTGATCCCGGGCTTCCTGATCATCCGCCAGCCTGACCTGGGTACAGGTCTGCTGGTGCTGGCCGCCGGCTTCTACGTCATCTTCTTTGCCGGCCTGCCCTGGAAGATCCTGCTGGGACTCTTCGTGGCGGGTGCGGCCAGCCTGCCGGTGGTGTGGTCCTTCATGCACGACTACCAGCGCCAGCGTGTCATGATGCTCATCGACCCGACCTCCGATCCGCTGGGCAAGGGCTTCCACATCATCCAGTCCACCATTGCCATCGGCTCCGGGGGCGTCACCGGCAAGGGCTGGCTGATGGGCACCCAGACGCACCTGGAATTCATCCCGGAACGCACCACCGACTTCATCTTCTCGGTCTATTCGGAAGAGTTCGGGCTGATCGGCAACAGCGTGCTGCTGGTGCTGTACCTGCTGCTGATCGGGCGCGGCCTGATGATCACGGCCAATGCGCCCACGCTCTTCACGCGCCTGCTGGGCGGGGCGATCACGATGATCTTCTTCACCTATGCCTTCGTGAACATGGGCATGGTCAGCGGCATCCTGCCGGTGGTGGGCGTTCCGCTTCCCTTCATGAGCTATGGCGGCACCGCCCTGGTCACGCTGGGGCTGGGCGCGGGCATCCTGATGAGCATCCAGCGCCATCGCAAGCTGGTGCAAAGCTGATCCGGACGGCCGCTTTTCTTGTTGCCCAGATAGCAAGTTTGCGAGGATTCGTGAACTTGCTGTACTGACGAGTTGTCAGCCTCGGTGCATTGCAGTCTGGTATCGTTGCGAACATTCCGGCCGGGACCCGCAAGCACCAGGCCCCGCGCATCGACTGTTGACCAAGGACAGCCCATGGAAACACCCACTCTAGAGCATCACCACCCGCGCGCCTCACTGGGCCGCGCCCTGCGCTGGGGCACGCTGCTGCTGCCCTTGCTGCTGGCCGCCTGCGGCACACCCCAGCAGGCACCGCGCCAGACCGCGCAGGCGCCGGCCACTCCGACCAAGTCGGCGAGCACCCGCCCCTCCAATGTACCGGCGCTGCCGGCAGCCGGTTCCGGACGCGGCGGCTACTACAAGGATGACGGCCCGGGCGATCACATCCCCGACGGCCTTTTGGACGTGGCCGATGCCGAACCGCAGGTGGAGCCGGTCTCCAAGGCTGCCAGCCGGCCTTATGCGGTGTTCGGCAAGACCTACGTGCCGATCACGGACAGCAACCAGCCCTTCATCCAGCGCGGCGTGGGCAGCTGGTATGGCAAGAAATTCCATGGCCAGAAGACCTCTTCGGGCGAACTCTACGACATGTACAAGATGACGGCAGCCCACCCCACGCTGCCCATCCCGTCCTACGCCCGGGTGACCAACCTGAAGACCGGCAAGCAGGTCATCGTGCGCATCAATGACCGCGGCCCCTTCCACTCCAGCCGCATCATCGACCTCTCCTACACGGCCGCGCTCAAGCTCGGCTATCTGGGGACTGGCAGCAGCGAACTGGAAGTCGAGCGCATCTTGCCGGAAGAAGCCCAGCGCATGGCCGATGCACGCCGCAATGGCGGCGGCACCACGCTGGCGGCGGCCGATCCGATCAACCGGGCGGCCGATACCGGGGCCGGTGGCCAGGGTGTGTCCACCGGTGCAGTGGAAATCAATACGGTGAGCGCACAAAGCCTGCCGCCGCAGCCGACCGTGGCGGCCGTGCAGCCCATCAACGCCAGCACCAGCACCGCCGCCGGTGGCGCGGGCATGGCTGGTGGCGGCGGCATCATCAATGCCGTGGCCAGCGGCTCGGCCCCCTCGCCGGCCATGCCGCAAGCGGTGCCGCTGACGGCCGGGTATTACCTGCAGTTCGGTGCCTACTCGCAGGAAGCGAATGCCCTGGTGGCACGCGACAAGCTGCTGCCCAGCCTCTCCGGCATCGTCGACAGCATGCAGGCGGTGCAGGTCAACGGCCTCTATCGGCTCTATGCCGGCCCCTACCCGACCCGTCCGGCAGCGCAGAACGCGGCCACGCTGGTGCGCCAGCGCAGTGCCGGCACGCCGTTCATCGTGGAGCGCTGAGCCGCCTTCGGTTTTCGGGCATTTTCTTCATCCGCCCTGCAGAGGCATTTCAAGGCAGGGCGGTGGTGCGGGCGATGCAGGAGCGGCCCGCAAAAACCTTCATTTGATCGCAAAAACCGGCCGAACCGGGGGCTTGTGCGGCGTCAGGCGTCCTCGTCCTCATCCGCTTGCGCGCCTTGCCGGATCTGCAGGGCGCGTTCATACAAGGCGTTCTTTTTGTGGCCGGTGATCTGCGCGGCCAAGGCGGCGGCCTGCTTGACCGGCAACTCTTCCAGCAGGATGCGCAAGACGCGCTCGCCCTCGGCATCTTCCCCCTCGACCGGCTGCGCCCCTTCCAGCAAGACCACGAATTCCCCGCGCTGGCGGTTGGCATCCTGCTCCAGCCAGGCCACGGCCTCGCCCAGCGGGCAGCGGTGGATGTGCTCGAAGAGTTTGGTCAGCTCGCGCGCCAGCACCACCTGGCGCGCGGGCCCGAAGACCTGCAGCATGGACTGCACGGTCTCGACGATGCGGTGCGGAGCTTCATAGAACACCAGCGCGGCCTGCAGCGCGACCAACTCCTGCAGGGCAGTCTCACGCTGGCGGGTCTTGGCCGGGAGGAAGCCGACGAAGTGGAAGCGGGCATCGGTCAGGCCCGAAGCCGACAAGGCCGTCACCGCCGCCGAGGCGCCGGGCAAGGCGATGACCTGGAACCCTGCGGCGCGCACGGCGTCCACTACACGGGCGCCGGGGTCGGAGATGGCCGGGGTACCGGCATCCGAGACCAGGGCCACGCGCTGGCCGGCCTGCAGGCGTTCGATGATCTTGGCGGCGGCTTCGCGCTCGTTGTGTTCGTGGGTGGCCAGCAACTGCTTGGAAAGGCCATAACGCTGCAGCAACTGGCTGGTATTGCGGGTATCCTCGCAGGCCACCGCGTCAGCAATGGCCAGCACATGCAGGCCGCGCAGGGTGATGTCGCAGACGTTTCCGATGGGCGTGGCCAGCACATATAATGCCGACACCGGATAGCTTTGCTGGGCGGCATCCTGCAGGATGGAGGCGGCGACGCTGGAATTCTGATTCATTGGAGGGGGCGGGATGTTCACAAGTTGGAAGAAAATGACCGCGCAAGCGGCCCTGCTGGCAGGCATGCTGGCACCCTGGATGATGCCGGCTGGCGCCGCAGCAGCCGACAGTGTACCTCTGCTGGCCCAGGCTGCCACGCCTGGCACGGCCGACCCCGCCCCGCTGGCCCTGCCGCCGGGCACCTCCCCCGAGATGGAATCGGCTGCCATCGGCGCACCCGCCGCCCCGACACCTCCCGCTGCCCCGACACCGGTGCGCGTGGCCCTGCTGCTGCCCTCGCGCAGCGGTGCCTTCGGCGCGGCTTCCGATGCCGTGCGCACGGGCTTCCTGACGGCCTATTCGCGCCAGAAGGAAAATATCCAGCTGGCCATCGTCGAGACCGGCGACTCCGCGCCCGACATGCAGCGCGCCTATGACGACGCGTCCGCCAAGTTCGACATCGTGGTCGGCCCGCTCTCGCGCAGTGCCGTCACTGCCGTGGCGCAGAGTGGCCGCGTGAGCAAACCCACGGTGGCGCTGGCGCAGCCCGACATGAATGGCGAAACCGAATTGCAGTTGCCGCCGCAGATGCTGGCGGTGGGCCTGTCCATCGACGAGGAAGCACGCCAGGTCGCCAACTGGGTCGAGAAGGAAAAGGCCCCCGGCAAGATCTTCGCCATCTCCACCGGCACCGCCTGGCAGAAGCGCGCCGCCCGCTCCTTCCAGCTGCGCGCGCGCCAGCTCGGCCTGCAGGTGGAAACGCTGGAACTGAGCACGCCCTCCAACGCCCTCTCCGCCCCCGGCTTGGCGCAACTGGCCAAGCGCGTGGAGCAGGAAAAGCCGGCCCTGATCTTCGTCGCCCTGGATGCGGCGCAGACCGTGCAACTGCGCAGCGCCGTGGGCAACGAACTGCCGCTGTACGGCACTTCGCAGATCAATCCCTACACCCTCAAGCGCGACAACCCGAATGACAAACTGCCCGAGCTCGATGGCGTACGCCTCATCGACATCCCCTGGCAGCTGCAGCCGGACAACGTGGCCGTGGCCCGCTACCCGCGCCCGGCCGTCAATGACAACGAGCGCCCCAACCCCGACCTGGCGCGCCTGTACGCGCTGGGCATCGATGCCTACCGGGTGGCCTGGGGCATCGCCCAGAAGCAATCCGGCTTCGACATTGACGGCGTCACCGGCCGGCTGAGCGTGAACATGGTCAGCGGCGGCACTACCTTCTTCCAGCGCCAGGAAACCCAGGCCGTCTACCAGGATGGCTGGCCGGTGCCGATGGCCGACCAGTACTGAGGCCATCATGGCGCCTGGCAGCCTGCTGCGGCGCACGGCGCGCCAGCGTACCGGGGACGAGGGCGAAGACCGGGCGCTGACCTACCTCCAGGCGCAGGGCCTGCAGCTGGTGCAGCGCAATTTTCGCTGCAAGGGTGGCGAGATCGACCTGATCCTGCGTGAGGGCAGCACCATCGTCTTCGTGGAAGTGCGCGCCCGCGCCAGCAGCGCCTATGGCGGTGCGGCCGCCAGCGTCACGCCGGCCAAGCAGCGGCGCCTGCTGGTGGCCGCCCAGGTCTGGCTGCAGGGACAAGCGCGCCTGCCGGCCTGCCGCTTCGACGTGGTGACGGTCGAAGGCGGGCAGTTGCAGTGGTTGCGCAACGCCATCGAGGCCTGAGCAGCGTCCGTTTTGGCGCGACAGCGGGCCGCTGGCGTATCATGTGCGACCGGATTCCGGAAACTTCTCTTTACGAATTGCCCGGACTTGGCCGCGTTCAAGTCCTCTATAATCGCAGGCACTATGACAAATCCCCGCATCCTCGCCCATTTCCAGGAAAGCGCCGACCTGAAGATGAAGGCCGCCAGTGTTCTGGCCCAACCGATCGAACAGGCGATTGAACTAATGTTCACTGCACTGTCGAATGGCAACAAGATTCTTGCCTGTGGCAATGGCGGATCGGCCGCCGACAGCCAGCACTTCGCCGCCGAACTGGTGGGCCGCTTCGAACGCGAGCGCCTGCCGCTGCCGGCCCTGGCGCTGACCACCGATACGTCCATCCTCACCGCCGTGGGCAACGACTACAGCTACCAGGAAATCTTCTCGAAGCAAGTCCAGGCCTTCGGCCAGGCCGGCGATATCCTGCTGGCCTTCTCGACCTCCGGCAATTCGGGCAACATCCTGGCCGCCATCGAAGTGGCGCACGAACGCGACATGCGCGTGGTGGCCCTGACCGGCAAGGGTGGCGGCAAGATCGGCAAGATCCTGACCGACGCCGATGTGCATATCTGTGTACCGCATGAACGCACTGCGCGCATCCAGGAAGTGCATCTGGTGTCGCTGCACTGCATTTGCGACGGTATCGACGTCGCGCTTTTTGGAGATGATGCGAATGAATGATGCACGATCCTTGTTGACCCGCCTGCGCCGTCCGTTGGCGGCCGTGGCTCTCGGCGGCATGGTGGCCCTGAGCCTGCAGGGCTGTTTTGCGGTGTTTGCCGGCGGTGCGCTGGCCACCACCTTCGCCGCCACCGACCGCCGCACCCTGGGCGCGCAGACGGAAGACAAGTCCATCGTGGTCAAGGGCGAAGCCCGCATTCCCGAAGTGGTGGCCTCCGGCTCCCACGTCAACGTGACGGCCTTCAACCGCAAGGTGCTGCTCTCGGGCGAAGTGCCGGACGAAGCCTCCAAGGCCGCCGCCGAGCGTGAGACCAAGGCCATCCAGAACGTCGATACGGTCTACAACGAACTGCAGGTGGGCCCGTCCTCCAGCTTCGGTTCGCGTTCCAGCGATGCGCTCATCACCAGCAAGGTCCTGGCCAGCCTGGTGGACGACAAGACGCTGTACTCCAGCGCCTTCAAGATCACCACCGAACGCGGCATCGTCTACATGCTGGGCCGCGTGACCCAGCGTGAAGGCCAGCGTGCGGCCCAGATCGCCAGCGGCGTCTCCGGTGTGAACAAGGTCGTGACCCTGTTCGAATACATCACCGAGGAAGAGCTCAAGGACTACCAGCGCAAGCCGGCCAGCGAGAACAAGTCCACCAGCTGATGGCTGCTGCCTGGCTGATGCAGGTCAAACCGCCGGCGAGTCCGGCGGTTTTCACGTGCAGGCGCCGCCCGCAGGATTCTGCGGCGAGGTCTATAATGTTTCAGTCCAACGAGGCTGCCGCATGCAGTGGCAAGCCTCTTCCCGCAGTCCGAATCCGGAGTTTCCCATGCAAGCACAGGCCAACGCGCCCAAGAGCGGTCTCATGATCAAGCTGGCAGCCGTCCTGGTGGTGGCCGCTGTCGCCGCTTTCGCCTATTTCAAGGTCAATGCCGGCAACGCCGCGCCCGATGTCACCTTCACCAAGCTCGATGGCCAGCAGGTGGCACTGAAGGATTTGCGCGGCAAGGTGGTCATGGTCAATTTCTGGGCCACCAGCTGCACCACCTGCGTGGGCGAAATGCCGCAGATGATCGACACCTACAACAAGTTCAAGGACCGAGGCCTGGACTTCGTGGCCGTGGCCATGAGCTATGACCCGCCCAACTACGTGCTGAACTACACCGAAACCCGCAAGCTGCCCTTCAAGGTCGCGCTGGACCCGCAAGATACGCTGGCCAAGGCCTTCGGCGACGTCAAGCTGACCCCGACCACCTTCGTCATCGGCAAGGATGGCAACATCATCAAGCGCTATGTCGGCGAGCCGCAGTTCGCCGAATTGCACCAGTTGCTGGAAAAGGCGCTGGCGGCCTGAGCCCGAAGCGCTCGCCCCTCCCTGCTTGCAAGCCGGCTTGATGCCGGCTTTTTCATTTCCGATTGCTGGATGACAACTGCACGGAACATCCCCGTGCTTGCCGTAGTCCAAGATATTCATATTGTCGTCATGACAAGCGCTCGCGTGCCTCTGCCGACACCTTCACAACAAAGGAGGCTGACATGAAATTCCGGACCATTTTCCTCATCGTGCTGCTGGCGCTGGTCGCCATCTTCGCCGCCGTCAACTGGACGGCCTTCACGGCCACGACCACGCTCTCGCTGATCTACACCGAATTCCAGGCACCGCTGGGCGCGGTGATGCTGGGCGTGGTGGTGGTGCTGACGGCTTTCTTCCTGCTCTACATCCTGGCCCTGCAGACCAGCGTGATGCTGGAAAGCCGCCGCCTGACCAAGCAGCTGGAAGCCCAGCGCGCCCTGGCCGACCAGGCCGAGCATTCGCGTTTCAATGACCTGCGCGGCTACCTCAAGACCGAGCTGGAACAGCTGCAGCACCGCCAGACCGAACAGCAAACCCTGCTGGCACAGCGCCTGGATGCCTTGCAGCGTGACATCCACCAGCGCGTGGAACAGACCGAGAACGCCGTCGCGGCCCAGGTCGGAGAACTCGATGACCGCCTGCAGCGCCAGCGCGTGAGCGTCGTACCTCAGAATTTGGCGTAATTCTTCCAACGCGCACGTAAAAAAGGCTGGAACCTCGCGGATCCAGCCTTTTTCTTCATTTGATGCCTTTTAGGGGCATTTCCAGGGCACTTAGACGCCGTAACGGGTCCGATACGCTGCCACCGCATCCTTGTACTGGCTCAGGCGGGCATCGCCGCCGTTGGAGATGTACTCGAAGAGGTCATTGAGGTTGCCGATGGAGATGACCGGCATGCCGTATTCGCGCGCCACTTCCTGCACGGCCGACAGTTCGGAGAGCGCACCATCCTTGCCCGAGCGCTCCATGCGGTCCAGCGCGATCAGCACGGCGCAAGGGGTGGCGCCGGCGGCGCGGATCATGTCCACCGACTCGCGCACCGAGGTGCCGGCCGAGATAACGTCATCGATGATGACGACCTTGCCCTGCAGCTTGGCACCGACGATGGTACCGCCCTCGCCGTGGTCCTTGGCTTCCTTGCGGTTGAAGGCGAAGGGGACATTGCGGCCCATGCCGGCCAGCGCCACGGCGGTAGCCGAGGCCAGGGTGATGCCCTTGTAGGCGGGGCCGAACAGCATGTCATATTCCACCCCCGAATCCTGCAGGGTCTGGGCGTAGAAGCGGGCCACCTGGGCCAGGGTCGCGCCCTCGCTGAAGAGGCCGGCGTTGAAGAAGTAAGGCGAGGTACGGCCCGCCTTGGTGACGAATTCGCCAAAGCGCAGCACGCCGGCCGATACCGCGAATTCGATGAATTCCTGTCTCAAGTTGCTCACAATGCATTTCCCGGGAAGAGTCAAAACGGAAGGTGCGGACCGCGCCCGCTTGCCGCCAGGCAAGGCAGCGCGGTGGCAAAGCCTTCATCAGGCCGCCATTTTAAATGATTCATCCTATCGGTTATGCTACCGGCCTGATTGAACACACTTCTGCAGCAAGCAAACAGGACATCCATGCCAAAAATCGTCTCCGCCAACCTCAACGGAATCCGTTCGGCCGCCAAGAAGGGCTTCTTCGAGTGGCTGCAAAAGGAAGCGCCGGACTTCGTCTGCGTGCAGGAACTGAAGGCCCAGGCGGCCGACATGACCGAAGACTTCCTGGCCCCGGCCGGCTATGTCGGCCATTTCCACTATGCCCAGAAAAAGGGCTACTCGGGCGTGGGCGTCTACAGCCGCCGCCAGCCGGACTCGGTGCGCATCGGCTTCGGCAATACCGAATTCGATGACGAAGGCCGCTATGTCGAATGCGACTACGGCGACCTGACCGTGATCTCGCTCTATGCGCCCTCGGGTTCCTCCAGCGAGGAACGCCAGGAAGCCAAGTTCCGCTTCATGGAAGCCTTCCTGCCGCACCTGATGGAGTTGGAAAAGAGCGGCCGCGAAGTGGTCATCTGCGGCGACTGGAACATCGCCCACAAGGAAATCGACCTGAAGAACTGGAAGAGCAACCAGAAGAATTCAGGCTTCTTGCCGGAAGAACGTGCCTGGATGACGCGCATCTTCGACCAGCTGGGCCTGGTGGACGTGTACCGCCGCCTGCATCCGGAAACCACCGGCGAAGCCTACACCTGGTGGAGCAACCGTGGCCAGGCCTGGGCCAACAACGTGGGATGGCGTATCGATTACCACGTCTCCACGCCGGGCATTGCGGCCAAGGCGGTGAGTGCAGCGATCTACAAGGAACAGCGCTTTTCGGATCACGCGCCGTTGACGGTGGTGTACAGCGACTAAGCAGCCGCCGAACCAGATCGGCCTCGCCAACAAAAAGCCCTCGCACCGTGAAGTGCGAGGGCTTTGTCGTTTCTGGCCGCCAGAGAATCAGGCGTCCGGAGCCGCAGCCTTCTTCGGCGTCGCCTTGCGCAGGGCCGGCTTCTTGGCCGCTGCCGCCTTGGTCTTGGTGGCCGTGGTCTTGGCCGCCGTCTTGGTCGCCGTCTTCTTGGCGGCCGGCTTGGCTACTGCCTCGTCGGCACCGTCATCGGCTTCCGCTGCCGCCGCCTTGCCCTTGGCAGGTGCCTTGGCCTTGCGTTCCTCGAACTCGAAGCTGATCTTGCCATCCTTGCCCCGCACCAGGAAGGCCTTGAAAGGCCGGCGCGTCCGTTGCGAGATGAAGCCCGGCAGCAGGTCGGTCTTGCCGTCGTTGAGCAGCTTGCTCATCTGCTCCGGCAGGATTTCCTGCTGCAGGATGATGCGGCTGCTGCGGAAGTCGCAGGCCTTGGGCTTGGCCACGGTCTTCTCGCAGACATAGGCCAGGCCCATTTCATAGACGCCGCTGTTGCACTTGGGGCAGGCGCCCAGCGGAGTCTGCTCGCTGAAGTCTACCGGCTCGCCGCCTTCGCCGTCCGCCTGATCCTGGCCGAAGTCGAATTCCAGCTTGAAGTTCTTGATCTCTTCGTCGCGCGAAATCTTCAGGATGGCCGCAAACGGACGGCCCATCTTGGAGCGGAAGCCCTGCAGCGGACCGATGGTGCGGTTCTGCAGCAGCTCTTCCACTTCGGCAATTTCGAACTGGCGGCCACCGGGCACCTTGCTCATCGAGAATTCGCACTTGGTGCAGGCGAAGCGGCGGTAATTTTCCTTCACCACGCCGCCGCAGTTGGGGCAAGGCGTCTGCAGGGTCGCGTAGTCGCCGGGGATGGTGTCGTTGTCGTATTCCTTGGCGCGCTTGACGATGATCTGGGTCATCTGCGCGATCTCGCGCATGAACTCGTCACGGCTGATCTTGCCGCGCTCCATCTGGGCCAGCTTGTGTTCCCACTCGCCGGTCAGTTCGGGTTCGGTCAGTTCATCCACGCCCAGGCCATGCAGCAGCGTCATCAGCTGGAAGGCCTTGGCGGTCGGCATCATCTCGCGGCCTTCGCGCAGCAGGTATTTTTCGTTCAGCAGGCCTTCGATGATGGCCGCGCGCGTGGCTGGCGTGCCCAGGCCCTTGCCGGCCATGGCTTCACGCAGCTCGTCCGAATCCACCAGCTTGCCCGCGCCTTCCATGGCCGACAGCAGCGTGGCTTCGGTGTAGCGGGCCGGCGGCTTGGTGACCAGGCCGTTGGCGGTGACCTTGTCGGTCTTGACCTTCTCGCCCGGGGCCACGGCCACCAGGTTGCCGCTGCCTTCCTTGTCCTTGTCGTCTTCCTCGACCTGCTTGCCGTAGATGGCCAGCCAGCCGGGGTTGATCATGACTTTGCCTTCGCTCTTGAACTGGTGGCCCGACACTTCCGTGAAGCGGGTGGTCACCTGGAACTCGGCCGGCGGGAAGAACACCGCCATGAAGCGGCGCGTCACCAGGTCGTAGAGCTTCTGTTCCGGCTCCGACAGGTTCTTGGGCACCTGGGTGGTCGGGATGATGGCGAAGTGGTCGCTGATCTTGGTGTTGTCGAAGATGCGCTTGTTGGGCTTGACCCAGCCTTGCTTCAAGATCTGCTTGGAGAACTGGTGGTAGTTGTTGTTCTCCGCCAGCGCCTCCATGGTGTCCTTGACCGTGTTGATGTAGTCCTCGGGCAGGTGGCGCGAGTCGGTACGCGGATAGGTCAGCACCTTGTGCTTTTCATACAGCGCCTGGGCCAGGCCCAGGGTGTTCTTGGCCGAGAAGCCGAAGCGCGAGTTGGCCTCGCGCTGCAGGCTGGTCAAATCGAACAGGCCCGGCGACATCTGCGTGGTCGGCTTGGATTCCTCGGTGACATTGCCCGGCTTGTCGCGGCAGGCGGCCACGATGGAGTCGGCTGCGGCTTTGCTCCACAGGCGCTCGGGACGCTTCTCGGGATCGGCTTCATCCTTCTTGTGGCCCTTGTCCAGCCAGCGGCCCTTGTAGATGCCGGCGGCGCAGACGAATTCGGCGTGCACTTCCCAATAGTCGCGCGGGATGAACTTCTTGATCTTCTCTTCACGTTCGACCACGATGGACAGGGTCGGCGTCTGCACGCGGCCCACGGTGGTCAGGTAGAAGCCGCCTTCCTTGGAGTTGAAGGCGGTCATGGCGCGGGTGCCGTTGATGCCGATGAGCCAGTCGGCTTCGCTGCGGCAGCGCGCGGCATTGGCCAGCGGGAGCATTTCTTCATCATCGCGCAGATGGGAGAAGCCCTCGCGGATGGCGCCAGGCGTCATCGATTGCAGCCACAGGCGCTTCACCGGCTGCTTGGCCTTGGTGTATTGCGCGATCAGACGGAAGATCAGTTCACCTTCGCGGCCCGCGTCACATGCGTTGATGAGGGTGGTCACATCCTTGCGCTTGATGAGCTTGGAGAGCACCTTCAGGCGCGACTCGGTCTTGGCGATCGGATTGAGTGCAAAGTGCGGCGGAATCATCGGCAGGTGGGTAAAACTCCACTTGCCGCGCTTGACGTCGTATTCCTCGGGGACTGCGATTTCCAGCAGGTGACCGACGGCCGAGGACAGGATGTACTCGTCGGATTCGAAATACTCATCGTGCTTGGTGAAGCCGCCGAGCGTCTTCGCGATGTCGTTCGCGACAGAGGGCTTCTCGGCAATGATGAGGGTCTTGCTCATAGGTATGGGTCTCGGTGGTGAGAGGTCAGTTGCTGGTGTGCTGCGGGAGTTTCATCAGCCTCACGTGGGGCCGGACTGCTCCGAAACAACACCATGCCATCCCAGGCGGTCAACGATAGGCGGCGGCAAGCTACGCAAGTGGCCGGCGTTTCATTGCCTGTGGACAACGGAATTTTTATATAGTAGCCAATATCGGGCCAATGCGGGGGAATGATAAGCGTGATGCAAATGAAACGGCAAGCACAAGGGCTTGCCGTTTCGGTGATTCATGCGCTTTCGGCGGCTTTTATGTTCATTCATGCCGATTTGGCTTGAAATGAAGCAACAGCGCCGGGATGCGGCGTCAGCACGTTGTCAGCAAGGCTCCCTCCCAGCCCTGTCGCTCGTGCCAGGCCGGTGCGTTCAGTGCAGCAGGCGCGGTTCGGTATCGTCTTCGTCGAGGAACAGTTCCTCGAACATCAGGCCGTCCGGTTCTTTGCCCTGGCTCCACAGCACCATCAATACGATGACCTTGAGCTTTTCCAGGGTGATCGGCGATTCGCCGGCGGCCAGGGCGCGCTCGACGACGATCTCGCGCTGGATCGGGTCCAGCATCTTGGCCGATTCGAGGAACTGGATGAAACCGATGGCTTCCACGCCCAGAATGTCACTTTCCTGGGTCGCATAGATGCGCGTACCGAAGGAAAAGGCGGTCTGTCGGGGATAGTTGTCGGCGAATTCGTGATTGGCGACTTCAAGATCCGTCAGCCATCCGAGTGCCTGGGAGATTTCATCTTCTTCGAAACCGATCGCGGACAACTTTTTGACGAGCGCCTCGGGTTCGGGGCAGGCATCAGGGCGATAGTAGGTTTCGTACAGGTAAACGAGGACATCAAACATGTTCGTACTCTATCGCGAAGGTTATGAATGTACAAGTCAGCCAAGGCCAGTATGGCAGGATTTGCGGCGCTGCGGGGATAATTTCTTCACACGATGCGGCGATAACGTGCACCCGGCAGCAGCTCCACCCAACCCTGCAGTTCCAAGGTTAGCAAACTCCCTGCCAGGCCCGCTGCATCAAGGCCGCAGCGCAACGCGAGGGTATCGGCATCGACCGGGTCATGGCCCAGGCTCTGCAATAACTGTTGGCTTGCCGCATCGAGCTCTTCCGTAGTGCGAGATGAAGTTGCCTGCACGACAGCTTGCTGCTTCGGCAACGTCGACCAGCCGGGCAGCTCATCGAGGATATCCTGCGTGGTCTCCACCAGCTTGGCGCCTTGGCGGATCAGCTGATGGCAGCCTTTGGACAGCGGCGCGTGGATGGAACCGGGGATGGCGAACACATCGCGCCCCTGCTCGGCTGCCATGCGCGCGGTGATGAGCGAACCCGATTGCGCCGCCGCCTCCACCACCAGCACGGCGCGCGAGATGCCCGAGATCAGGCGGTTGCGGCGAGGAAAGTTGGCCGCCAGCGGCGGCGTGCCCAGCGCATATTCGCTGACGATGCAGCCGCCCTCGGCGATGCGCTGTGCCAGTGCGCGATTGCGCTGCGGATAATTCAGGTCGATGCCGGTGCCGATGACGGCCACCGTCGAGCCCGGCCCGGCCAATCCGCCCGCATGCGCCGCTGCGTCGATGCCCAGCGCAAGTCCCGAGACGATGGTGATGCCCCCCCGGCTGAGCTCCTCCGAAAACCGGCCCGCATGCTGCACGCCCTGGGCCGTGGCATTGCGGCTGCCCACCACCGCCAGCGCATTGCCCGACAGCAGGGCCGGATTGCCGCGCACGTAGAGCAACAAGGGAGGATCGGCAATCTGCAGCAATCCCGGCGGATAGCTTGCATCGGCCAGCGTGATGACGGATTGCCCCGGCACCCGCGCCCAGGCCAGCGTGGCGGCGATGCGCTCGCGCTGCTGTGCGGTCGGCGCGCACACCAGGCGGGCCGCCACCGGGGCCGGCACCACCGCCCGCAAGGCCACCTGATCGGCCTGCCAGATGCCCTGCGGCAAACCGAACACCGCCAGCAGCCGGCGCGCCAGCACCGGCCCGATGCCCTCGGTCATGGCCAGGCGCAGCCAGGCAGCCAGTTCTGTGGCCGGATCGGCAATATCATCGTGGAAAGGCTCTTGCATGGCGACCTATGAAGTGTTGTACATCGGCCGCCCGCTCAAGGCCGTGCGGCGCGGCTCTCCGGGCGGGCCTGTGGCGGGCTGTGATACACTTTTCCGAAAAACGGGAATCTCCTGGCCGCCGCGCCACGCCGCACAGGCCTGCCAGGACCGGCATTGTGCGGTGGCCGTGCTTGAAGCGTCGCGCTTCGGCCGCATTTACATGACAAATCCCGAAATGAATTTCCCGCACGCTCGCAAAATGACGAGATCCGGCCCGAACCAGGTCCCCCGAGACCGAACCCCAAGCTTACCGAGAACACACGTATGGCCCTGCTGAACATCCTCCGTTATCCCGATCCGCGCCTGCACAAGGTTGCCGTCCCCGTGACCGTCTTCGACGAGCGCATCAAGAAGCTGGTGGCCGACATGGCCGAGACCATGTATGCCGCCCCCGGCGTGGGCCTGGCCGCCAGCCAGGTGGATGTGCATGAACAGGTGGTGGTCATCGACGTCTCCGATGAAGGCAAGAACCTGCAGGTCTTCATCAACCCCGAGATCCTCTGGGCCAGCGAAGAAAAGCGCGTCTATGACGAAGGCTGCCTGTCGGTGCCCGGCATCTACGATGGCGTGGAACGTCCGGCCCGCGTGAAGGTGCGCGCTTTTGATGCCGACGGCAAGGCCTTCGAGGTCGATGCCGATGATCTGCTGGCCGTGTGCATCCAGCACGAGATGGATCACCTGAAGGGCAAGGTCTTCGTCGAATACCTGTCGCCGTTGAAGCGCAACCGCATCAAGACCAAGCTGCAGAAGGAAGAGCGCGAGATGAAGAAGAAGGCGGGCTGACACGCCGCCCACATCTGAGATAAAAAAATAACGCCGGCCGGGTCATCCCCGCCGGCGTTTTTCATTGATGCGTCATCTGCATCAATGCCATCGATTGATGCAGGAAGACTTACACCGCCACAAACCGATACACCCCATCCTCCCCCAGCAAGCGTTTCACCGCGCCGTCATACCAGAGCTTGTGCAAGTGCGCCACGGCCTCGCCCAGCGCAAAGGACAGCTGATGCGTATCCAGCGGCCGCTTGAACATCACCGGCAGGATATCCACGCCCGTCTGCGGTGTGGCACAGGCCTCCAGCACTTCGGCCAGCCGCTCGCGGTGATGGTCGTTCAACTGCTGGATACGGGTATGCAAGCCACGGAAGGGCTTGCCATGCGAAGGCAGCACCAGCACATCGGCCGGCAGGTGCGTGTATTTCGCCAGCGAATCCAGATACTGCTGCACCGGATTGCTCTCCGGCTCGATCGCAAACACCGACACATTCGTGGAGATGCGCGGCAAAACCATGTCCCCCGAAATGAGCACATTCAGCGCCGCGCAATACAGCGACACGTGCTCCGGCGAATGCCCGAACCCGGTGATGATTTCCCAGTCCCGTCCACCGATGCGCACCGCGTGGCCATCCTGCATGCGGTGATACGCACGCGGCACCGCCGGCACCAGGTCCTGGTAATACGTATTGCGCCCTTGCAGCGTGGCCACCGTCTCCGGATCAGCCAGGCCATGCCGCTGGAAATGCGGCGTGGACGCCGTCCCCTCGGCCCCCGGCAAGGCCGCCGACATCACGCGCGCAAAGGCGTAATCACCGGTACTCATCCAGAGCGGCGCCTGCCAGCGCTGGCACAGCCAGTCGGCCAGGCCTACGTGATCGGGATGGCAATGCGTGACCAGCACGCGCAGGATAGGCAAGCCATCGAGTTCTTCGGTGAAGATGCGCTCCCAGGCCGTGCGCGTGTCATCGGTGGCGATGCCGCAATCGACCACGGTCCAGCCGCGCTGGCGGCCTTGCGGGGTGTCGAGCTCGTCTTGCAGCAACCACAGGTTGATGTGATTCAGGGCAAAGGGCAGCCCCATGCGCAGCCAGCGCACGCCCGGTGCCACCTCCATGGTGTGGCCGGTGTCGGGCAGGGTGTCGCCGAAGGCGTAGTCAAGCTGGGATTCAAGAGCATTCATCAGTAAGCCTGGCGATCATCAAGAGGGAGGTCAAAGGCGTCGCACCAGCCCTGCATTTTTTGCTGGACGACAGGGCACAATATACTTTACGTTAACGTAAAGTGCCAGACCAACCCAATCCATCCCGTCCATGCCAACCTACACCATCACCGAACTGGCGGAAGAATTCGCGATCACGCCGCGCGCGATCCGGTTCTACGAAGACCACGGCATCCTCAATCCCAAGCGCGAGGGGGTGGGCGGCCGGCATCGCGTCTATCCGGCGCGCGAGCGCACGCGCCTGAAGCTCACGCTGCGCGGCAAGCGCCTGGGCTTTACGCTGGCCGAGATCAAGGACCTCATCGACATGTATGAGTCGCCCAAGGATACGCAGCCGCAGCTGCAGCGCTTCCTGGGCCTGCTGCAACAGCATCGCGAAAAACTGGAACAGCAGCGCGAAGACCTCGAACTGACCCTCTCCGAAATCGCCGCCCACGAAGAGGAATGCCGGCAACTGCTGGCCGATGCCAAACCGAAGAGCAAACGCAAGGCGGTGGCGGCCTGACGCAAACGGCATTTCGCAACGCACAGATCGTCTTCATTGACGTTAACGTCAAGCAACAGCAATCGTTCCACATCACAACAAGAATTCCCCAAACACCCAACGAGGAGACACCCATGATCCACCTGCCCGGCCTCAATTTCGACCATGGCGAAGACATCGCCGCCCTGCGTGAAGCGGTTGCCGCCTTCGCCCAAACGGAGATCGCCCCGCGCGCGGCCGAGATCGACCGCAGCGACCAGTTCCCCATGGACCTGTGGAAGAAGCTGGGCGACCTGGGTGTGCTGGGCATCACCGTGGGCGAGGAATATGGCGGGGCCGGACTGGGCTACCTGGCGCACATCATCGCGATGGAAGAAATCTCGCGCGCCTCGGCGTCGGTGGGCCTGTCCTACGGTGCGCACTCCAACCTGTGCGTGAACCAGATCAAGCGCAACGGCAATGAAGAACAGAGGCGCAAGTACCTGCCCAAGCTGATCTCGGGCGACTTCATCGGTGCGCTGGCCATGTCCGAACCCAATGCCGGTTCCGATGTGGTGAGCATGAAACTGCGCGCCGACAAGAAGGGCGACCGCTACGTGCTCAACGGCAGCAAGATGTGGATCACCAATGGCCCCGATGCCGACGTGCTGGTGGTCTATGCCAAGACCGATCTCGACGCCGGCGCGCGCGGCATGACTGCCTTCCTGGTGGAAAAAGGATATCAAGGATTTTCCGTCGCGCAGAAACTGGACAAGCTCGGCATGCGCGGTTCCCACACTGGTGAACTGGTGTTCCAGGATTGCGAAGTCCCCGAAGAAAACGTATTGGGCGGCGTCGGCCGTGGCGTCAACGTGCTGATGTCGGGCCTGGACTTCGAGCGCAGCGTGCTCTCCGGCGGTCCGCTGGGCATCATGCAGGCCTGCATGGATGTGGTGGTGCCTTACGTGCATGACCGCAAGCAGTTCGGCCAGGCCATCGGCGAATTCCAGCTCATGCAGGGCAAGCTGGCCGACATGTATTCCACCATGATGGCCTGCAAGGCCTACGTCTATGCGGTGGGCCAGGCCTGTGACCGTGCCGACAGCGCCGACAAGGTGCGCGCCCTGCGCAAGGATGCCGCCGGTGCCATCCTCTACTCGGCCGAGAAGGCCACCTGGATGGCGGGTGAAGCGATCCAGTCGCTGGGCGGCAATGGCTACATCAACGAATATCCCGTGGGCCGCCTGTGGCGCGATGCCAAGCTCTACGAGATCGGTGCCGGCACCAGCGAGATCCGCCGCATGTTGATCGGCCGCGAACTGTTTGCCGATACGCTGTAAGCGCCCTCCCCTCTTTTGAAACCTAAAACACGACGGACATCATGAGCTCCCCCATCGATTTCTACTTCGACTTCAGCTCGCCCTACGGCTATTTCGCTGCGGTCGAGATCGACACGCTGGCCGCGAAATACCGCCGCAGCGTCAACTGGCATCCCATCCTGCTGGGCCCCATCTTCAAGGCACTGGGCACCAATTCGCTGGCCAACATTCCGGTCAAGGGCGATTACTCGCGCCACGACATGGAGCGCACCGCACGCTTCCACAATATCTTCTACAAAGCCCCGAGCCAGTTCCCCATCGGCACGCAAGTGGCTGCGCGCGCCACGCTGTGGGTGCAGCAGACCCAGCCGGCCAAGGCAGTGGCCCTGATCAAGACCTTGTACAGCGCCTACTTCACCGAAGACATCGACATCAGCGTGCCCGAGAACGTACTGCGCATCGCCGCCGACAACGGCATCGACCGCGCCGCGCTGGAAACGGCGCTGGGCACGCCCGAACTGAAGGAGCAGCTGCGCGCAGCCACCGAAGCGGCCGGCAAGGCTGGCGTGTTCGGCTCGCCCTTCATGATCGTCGATGGCGAACAATTCTGGGGCTTCGACCGCTTCACCCAGCTGGAAGCCTTCCTCAAGAACGGAAAGATCTGATGAGCACCAAGAAAGACAAGTCCGGCCCCTGCCCCTGCGGCCAGCCCAGCTTCGAGAAATGCTGTGGCCGCTTCATCACCGGTGGCCAGGTGCCGGCCACGGCCGAGCTGCTGATGCGCTCGCGCTATACCGCCTTCGCATTGCGCGACGAAGCCTACCTGCGCGCGACCTGGTTCCCGGACACCTTGCCGGAAGAAGAGCTGACCAGCGAAACCGACGTCAAGTGGATCGGCCTGGACATCAAGAAACACCAGCACGCCAGCGGCAGCGATGAAGCGACCGTCGAATTCGTGGCGCGCTTCAAGGTCGGCGGCAAGGCACACCGCCTGCACGAGATCAGCAACTTCGTGCGCCAGCCCGACGACAGCGGCCAGGCCCGCTGGTATTACGTGGACGGGCGCTTCCCGGAGGACTGACGTTTTCTGCACCATGCCCCGCTGCACCAGCACCGGTGCGGCCGACAGCACAACAAGAAACTGAACAGAGAGACCAAACCATGCCGCAGATTGAAAGCAAGCTCAACCCGCGCAGCGAGGAATTCCAGCACAACCGCGATGCCATGCAGCGCATCGTCGACGACCTGCGCCAGAAGGTAGCGGCCATCGCCGAAGGCGGCGGCCAGGCCGCGCGCGAGAAGCACGTGGCACGCGGCAAACTGCTGCCGCGCGACCGGGTGCAAATGCTGCTGGACCCCGGCACGCCCTTCCTGGAATTCTCGCAGCTGGCCGCCTACGGCATGTACCGCGAGAAAGACCGCGAAGGCAACCTGAAAGATGCCGCCCCCTCGGCCGGCATCATCACCGGCATCGGCCGCGTGGCCGGGCAGGAGTGCGTGATCGTCTGCAACGATGCCACCGTCAAGGGCGGCACCTACTATCCGATGACGGCCAAGAAGCACCTGCGCGCCCAGGAGATCGCCGAATTCAATCACCTGCCCTGCATCTACCTGGTCGACAGCGGCGGGGCCAACCTGCCCAACCAGGATGAGGTCTTCCCCGACCGCGACCACTTCGGCCGCATCTTCTACAACCAGGCCAACCTCTCGGCCAAGGGCATTGCGCAGATCGCCGTGGTCATGGGCTCCTGCACCGCAGGCGGTGCGTATGTGCCGGCCATGAGCGATGAATCCATCATCGTCAAGGAACAGGCCACCATCTTCCTGGCCGGGCCACCGCTGGTCAAAGCGGCCACCGGTGAAGTGGTGACGGCCGAAGAACTGGGCGGCGGCGACGTCCACACGCGCCTCTCGGGCGTGGCCGATCACCTGGCCCAGGACGATACCCATGCGCTGGCCATCGCGCGCAACATCGTCAGCCACCTCAACCGCCGCAAGCCGCAGCAGTTGGCCCTGCGCGAGAGCGTGGAACCCAAGTATCCGGCGCAGGAACTGTATGGCGTGATCCCCACCGATACGCGCAAGCCCTTCGATGTGCGCGAGGTCATCGCCCGCATCGTCGACGGCAGTGAGTTCGATGAATTCAAGGCGCGCTACGGCACCACGCTGGTGTGCGGTTTCGCGCACCTGCACGGCATGCCGGTGGGCATCATCGCCAACAACGGCATCCTGTTTTCGGAGGCGGCCGAGAAGGGCACGCACTTCATCGAACTGTGCTGCCAGCGCAAGATCCCGCTGATCTTCCTGCAGAACATCACTGGCTTCATGGTCGGCAAGAAGGCCGAGAACGAGGGCATTGCGCGCCATGGTGCAAAAATGGTCACGGCCGTCTCCACCGCCAAGGTCCCCAAACTCACCGTCATCATCGGCGGCAGTTTCGGTGCGGGCAACTATGGCATGTGCGGCCGCGCCTTCTCGCCGCGCTTCCTGTGGATGTGGCCCAATGCGCGCATCTCGGTGATGGGTGGCGAGCAGGCCGCCAGCGTGCTGGCTACCGTCAAGCGCGACGGCATCGAAACGCGCGGCGGCAGCTGGAGCGCCGAAGAGGAAGCCGCCTTCAAGGAGCCCATCCGCGCCCAATATGAAACCCAGGGCCATCCGTATTACGCCTCGGCGCGCCTGTGGGACGACGGCGTGATCGATCCTGCCGATACCCGCCAGGTATTGGCGCTGGGATTGTCGGCCGCCCTGAACGCCCCCATCGAAGAGACCCGATTCGGCGTCTTCCGCATCTGAAGCGCGCCACCGAGGAGACACCATGTTCACCAAGATCCTGATCGCCAATCGCGGCGAAATCGCCTGCCGCGTGGCCGCCACCGCCCGCCGCCTGGGTATTGCCACCGTGGCCGTCTATTCCGACGCCGATGCGCAGGCCAAGCACGTGGCCGCCTGCGACGAGAGCGTGCACCTGGGCCCGGCCCCGGCCAAGGAAAGCTATCTCTGCGCCGACAAGATCATCGCCGCCGCACTCGCCACGGGCGCGCAGGCGATCCATCCCGGCTACGGCTTCCTGTCGGAGAACGCCGGATTCGCCCAGGCCTGCGCCGATGCCGGCCTGGTCTTCATCGGCCCGCCGGCCTCGGCCATCGATGCCATGGGCTCCAAATCCGCTGCCAAGGCCTTGATGGAAACGGCCGCCGTACCGCTGGTGCCGGGCTATCACGGCCAGCGCCAGGAGAGCGACTTTTTACGCGCGGAAGCAGACCGCATCGGCTACCCGGTGCTGCTCAAGGCCAGCGCCGGTGGCGGCGGCAAGGGCATGCGCGTGGTCGAACGCAGTGAAGATTTTGAAGCGGCACTGGCCTCCTGCAAGCGCGAGGCGATCTCCAGCTTTGGCGATGACCGCGTGCTGGTGGAAAAATACCTGACCCGTCCGCGCCATATCGAAATCCAGGTCTTTGCCGATGGCCATGGCCATTGCGTCTATCTGTTCGAGCGCGACTGCTCGGTGCAGCGCCGCCACCAGAAGGTGCTGGAAGAAGCCCCGGCCCCCGGCATGAGCTGCGGCCGCCGTGCTGCCATGGGCGAGGCGGCTGTGGCGGCTGCGCGTGCGGTGGGCTACGTCGGTGCCGGCACGGTGGAATTCATCGCCAACCAGGATGGCAGCTTCTACTTCATGGAGATGAATACGCGCCTGCAGGTCGAGCACCCCGTCACGGAAATGATTACCGGACTGGACCTGGTGGAGTGGCAATTGCGCGTGGCATCGGGCGAAGAGCTGCCGCTGAAGCAGGAGCAACTGCGCATCCAGGGCCATGCCATCGAGGCGCGCATCTATGCGGAGAATCCCGAGAAAGGTTTCCTCCCCGCCATCGGCACGCTCACCCGCATGCGCAGCGCCCCTGCGGTGGAATTCACGCTGGCCGCACCCGGTGCCACGCAACCGGCGGCCGTGCGCATCGACGCCGGCGTGCGCGAGGGCGATGCCATCTCGCCCTTCTATGATCCGATGATCGCCAAGCTCATCGTCTGGGGTGCGGACCGTGATGCGGCCCTGCGCAACATGGCGCGTGCGCTGGCGCAATACCAGGTGGTCGGACTGGCGACCAACATCGGCTTCCTGCAGCGGCTGATTGCAGGCCAGGCATTTGCGACGGCCGATCTCGATACCGGCCTGATCGAACGCCACCGCGACGCGCTGTTCCCTGCCCCGGCTGCGCCCACGGCCGACACGCTGGCGCTGGCCACAGCTGCCCTGCTGCAACAGGAGCAGCGCCATCAGGACAGCCGCGATCCTTGGGCGCAGACCAGCGGCTGGCGACTCAATACCCGCCTGCAACGCAGCCTGCATTTCGAGGATGACTCAGGCAACAGCGAAGTCCGGATCGACTACGCAGGCGACGGTCGGCAATGGCAATTGCAGATCGGCGGCAACACGCACACGCTGGCCCTGTATGCGGCCAGTACCGACAGCGTGCGCATCTCCCTGGATGGCCGCACCCTGCAAGCGGACGTAGCATGGGAAGGCGAAGGGCTGCACCTCTTCGATGGCCGCAACCAGCACAGCCTGCGCCTGCCCGACCCGATGGCCCATGCAGGCCACACCGAGGCCGAGGGCGGACGGCTGACCGCGCCCATGCCCGGCAAGATCGTCGCGCTGCTGGTGGACCAGGGGGCGAGCGTGACGCAAGGCACGCCGTTGCTCATCATGGAAGCCATGAAGATGGAGCACACCATCGCCGCGCCCTCGGCCGGCACCGTGGAGGCGCTGCGCTACGCGGTTGGCGACCAGGTGGCCGAAGGTGCGCAGCTGCTGGACTTCAAGGCCGCGTGAGCCGCGCGCCGTGAACACTTCCGCACTCAGCCTGCCCGCCTCGCTGCACGTGCTGGAGCGGGGCTGGCTGTCATCCAACAACGTGCTGCTGTTCGGCCGCGATGAAGTCGCCATGATCGACAGCGGCTACGTTGCCCATGCCGAACAGACGCAGACGCTGGTGCGCCACGTCCTGCACCAGCGCGGGCGGGAGCGGCTCGATGTGCTGCTCAATACCCATCTGCATTCGGACCACTGCGGCGGCAATGCCGCCCTGCACGCCGCCTATGGCTGCCGCATTGCCATCCCGGCTGCCGAGGATGCCAAGGTGCGCCAGTGGGACGAAGACGCCCTGAGCTACCGTGCCACCGGCCAGCGTTGTCCGCGCTTTACGCACGATCAGTTGATCCGCAGCGGCGAGGTGCTGCGCCTGGGGGACCTCGACTGGACCGCCCTGGCCGCGCCCGGCCACGACCCGCATGCGCTGCTGCTGTATTGCGCGCAGGAGGGTGTGCTGATCTCGGCCGATGCCTTGTGGCGCAATGGCTTCGGGATCATCTTCCCGGAGCTGGATGGCGAATCCGGTTTCGAAGAGGCGCGCGCCACGCTGGAGCTGATCCGCAGCCTCGATGTGCGCACAGTGATTCCCGGCCATGGCGCGCCCTTCACCGAGGTGGACGATGCGCTGGAGAAGGCCTTCTCGCGGCTGGATTATCTGCAGGCCGATCCGCTGCGCAATGCGCACAATGGCATCAAGGTCCTGGTGAAATTCCTGCTGCTCGAACGCGGTCGGATTGCACTGGCGGACTTGCCGGCGATGATGCGGGAGATCCCCTTGTTGCGCATCACCAATGCGCGCTTCCTGCAGATGGAGGATGCGGCCCTGGCCGACTGGTGCGTGGCGCAACTGCAGAAGGCGGGCGCGGCGGCCAGCGATGGCGTGTTCCTGCTGGATCGCTGAATGCGGGCCTGCGCGGCAGAGGGGGCGGGGGTGCTGTTATCATTTCCGGCTTGTCCTGCTGCCGGCCTTGCGCCTCCTAGTCAAACGCCATGAACGCCATGAACGAACCTGCTGCCGCCCTGCCCTCTTCCGCCCAACGTGTTGCCGACCTGCTGGCGGCGATGGGCCATGACAAACCGGTCACGATGCTGCCCTCGACCGGCCGCACCTCGGCCGAAGCCGCTGCGGCCGTGGGCTGCAGCGTGGCCGAGATTGCCAAGTCCATCATCTTCCGCCGAGTCTCTGACGGTGCGCCGGTGCTGGTCATTGCCAGCGGTGCCAACCGGGTGGACGAAGCCAAGGTCACCGCCCTGACCGGTCCGCTCGGCAAGGCCGACGCCAAGTTCGTGCGCGAGACGACCGGTTATGCCATCGGCGGCGTCTGCCCCATTGGCCACGTGGTCAAGCCGGTAATGCTGATCGACCGTGACCTGTTCAACTTTGACAGCGTCTGGGCGGCGGCCGGCCATCCGCATGCCGTCTTCAACCTCACGGCCGCGCAGCTGGAGAAGATGACCGGCGGCACGGTGGCCGATGTGCGGCTCGATGCTGCGCCGGCGGCCAGCTGAACTGTTCGACAGCCATCCACGCATTACAACAACCCCAACGGAGACCCGCATGATGACCCTGCCCAAGAAAGTGAAGATCGTTGAAGTCGGACCGCGCGACGGTTTGCAGAACGAGAAGGAAACCATTTCCGCCGAGGTCAAGATCGAGCTGGTGAACCGGCTTTCTGCGGCGGGTTTTCCGAATGTGGAGGCGGCTTCTTTCGTCTCGCCCAAGTGGGTGCCGCAGATGGCCACTTCCAGCGAGGTGATGCATGGCATCACGCGCAAGCCGGGCGTGGTGTATTCCGCGCTGGTGCCCAACATGAAGGGCTTCGAGGCGGCGCTGGAGGCGGGGGTGGATGAGGTGGTGATTTTCGGAGCGGCTTCGGAGGCGTTTTCGCAGAAGAACATCAATTGCTCCATTGCCGAATCCATCGAACGTTTTGCCGAAGTGGCCAAGGCCGCCAAGGACCACCGCAAGCGCCTGCGTGCGGCGGTGAGTTGCGCGTTCGGCTGTCCGTACCAGGGGGAAGTCCCGCTGGACGCGGTGGCCGACGTGGTGCGGCGTTTCCGCGAGCTGGGCTGTGACGAGATCGATATCGCCGACACCATCGGCGTGGCCACGCCGGGCAAGGTGCGGCCGGTGATGGAGACGGCGATCCGTGAATTCCATATCGAAGGCTTGTCGGGTCACTTCCACGATACCTATGGGCAGGCGCTGGCCAATATCTATGCCAGTCTGCAGACGGGCATCAGCATCTATCACGCGTCGGTGGCGGGGCTGGGGGGCTGTCCTTATGCCAAGGGCGCGACCGGCAATGTGGCGACCGAGGATGTGCTGTACATGATGAACGGGCTCGGGATCGAGACCGGGATCGACCTGGATGCGGTGGCCGAGGCGGGGCAGTTCATCTCGCAGCAGCTGGGGCGCAAGTCGGTGAGCAGGGTGGGGAATGCGTTGGCGGCCAAGCGCGCCGCTGCGTGAGTCGATGCCAAGGCGCCCTGAGCGCAAGGATGGAGAACGCCGGGCGATGACCCGGCGTTTTACTTCGCAGGAATTTCTCGCACCGGCGACTACAGGGCCAAAGACAGCGCTCAAGTCACTGCTGGCGATAACGCCGCAAGCCGCGCACCGGCAGCTTGTCGGACTCGATGAGGGCCTTTTTCAGTGCACGCTTGTGCAGCACCGCGCCCCCAATCAGTGCGACGGCGGCCAGGACGATGATGAGGACATTGACGAGATCAAAGTGTTGCATGATTCCCCCCTACGGCTAATAACGACAGATGGAACGCGGGCATGGCCCTTCCGGCTGAGCCGGTCCGCAAGACGCCCCCGGTAGCGCCCTGCGTGGCCTGTTTTACTGCAGGCTTGTGGAAAACATAGCACGCATCGAAGGAAAGACAGTAAATCATATAAATAATTTCCTGAAAATTCCCCTTCACGCAACAAAAAGCACGACCGTTATATTTTGTCGCTTTTTGTCCTATAATCGCCGGACAAAAGCGGCATGGGGTCCCGCCCTGTTGCCTTGAGATAACGACAACCTTAAAGAGACGACCATGCCCCCAGCCCCTGCTTACCCCAAAGCACTGCAAGATCTGCGCCTGCCCATCATCTGCTCGCCCATGTTCATCGCCAGCGGCCCGGCGCTGGTGGCAGCCCAGTGCAAGGCCGGGCTGGTCGGATCGTTTCCTGCACTCAACGCCCGCCCGGCCGAGCTGCTCGACACCTGGCTGACCCAGCTGCAGGACGAGCTTGCCCAATGGCAAGCAGAGCACCCGCAACGCAAGGCGGGACCGATCGCGGTCAACCAGATCGTGCACCAGTCCAACGACCGCCTGGCCCAGGACGTGGCCACCTGCGTGAAGCACCAGGTGCCCATCATCATCTCCAGCCTGCGCGCGCCGCCCAAGGAAATGCTCGATGCCGTGCACAGCTATGGCGGCATCGTGCTGCATGACGTGATCTCGCTGCGCCATGCCGAGAAAGCCCTGGAAGCCGGCGTCGATGGCCTGATCCTGGTGGCTGCCGGTGCCGGTGGCCATGCAGGTACGCTCTCGCCCTTCGCGCTGGTGGGCGAAGTACGCAAGATGTTCAAGGGGCCGCTGGCCCTGTCCGGCTCCATCGCCACCGGCGATGCAGTGCTGGCGGCGCAGGCCATGGGCGCGGACTTCGCCTACATGGGCTCGCGTTGGCTGGCCACGCGCGAATCCAATGTCGACGAGGGCTATCGCCAGGCCATCGTCGAGTCGACCGCGGCCGATGTGGTCTACACCAACCTCTTCACCGGCGTGCATGGCAACTACCTGAAGAAGTCCATCGTCAATGCCGGCCTCGATCCGGACAACCTCCCCGAAGCCGACAAGACCAAGATGAATTTCGGTTCCGGCGGCGGCAGCAAAGCCAAGGCCTGGCGCGATATCTGGGGCGCAGGCCAGGGCGTGGGACTGATGGAAGATGTGCCGACCGTGGCTGAGATGGTGGACCGGCTGGAAGAGGAATACCGCGCCGCGCGTGCGCGGCTGTCGCTGTGAGGCGACGAATTTGCAGCAACGGATGAGCTTCAGGCCGTCATGAGTGGCCTGAAAAACTAAGTAAAAGGCGGACCGCTACCCGGGTCCGCCTTTGTTTTTTGAAGTAGCCATTCGCAGCAGATGGGGAACGCAGCCAGTCGCGGCGCGTCCAAGCGGGCATCTGCTCTTCTCTTTCCGCGCGTTGTGCGCCGGCTTGTACGAATTGTCTGTCAGACAAAATCTTATTTTTCGTCTCACTTTGCAACTCGCGGCACTTCTGTTGGGAGGTCCGGTCGTACTTGTTCGCTTCGTGCAGACGCAAGGCACTTGATGCGCTGTGGCCACCCTCACACGGCATCGCCCTGCGGCAAAAGAAGAGTCAACCATTCAATTGCGAGGACCACCACCATGACCAGCTTCCTGAGAACCAGAAAAGATCGTCATCCCAAACAAGACAAACCGCGCCTGCCGCATGAGCAGGACCAGAATGCGGACCGCCAGGCTGCGGCCAACAGCGGCCATGCGGTCGATCGCCCCGAAATCCGCCAGGCCTACGACGACATCCGCAAGGGTCAGGTCGATACCGACCTGCGCGGCACCGGCGGCCTGGACGAAGTCAACAAGCGGCCCGGCAGCCGCTCGGCCGAAGCGCCCCGCAAAGAGCTCGACAAGGACTGAAGCCACGCCCAGGCCCTGACGCGCCGGTCCCGGACTGGCCGACGCGCAGGCTTCAGAGGCCCGATTGCTCCATCCAGCCCGAGATGATCCTGAACAATTCCTGCGGCTTTTCCATCGGCGTCATGTGACCGCAGTCGCCGATGATCTCCAGGCGCGCTTGCGGTACCTGGCGCGCCATCTCTTCCGATTCCTCCACACTGCGCAGCTTGTCTTCGTCACTGCTGACGATGAGCACCGGACATTGCAGCCGTTGCAGATCCTCGGCATTGCTGTCGCGCAGGGTCTGCAACTGGCGCAGGAACACCTCCTTGCCATTGGCCAGCGCCATGGCCTGCAGCCGGTCCAGCAGGGCGCGCTCGGTGCTGCGCGCCGGGTGCAGCGAAGAGGCCAGCGCACGCGATGTCAGTCCCTTGAAGGGGGTGCGCTGGGCCAGCTCGATCTGCGCCAGTGTGCCCGCCGATTCGCGCTCGGTCTGCGGGCGCGATGAGGTATTGAGCAAGCCCAGGCCCAGCACGCGCTCCGGCGCCTTGAGCGCAATGGCTTGCGCCACGAAACCGCCCATCGAAAATCCGAATAGCACGAAGCGTTCCGGCGCCTGGCGCAGCACGGCATCGGCCATGGCCTGGATGCCGATATCCTGGCCAAGGTCGCCGAAGGTCAATGTACCCAGCGTGGACAGATCGGCCTGCATGTCATCCCACAGGTGAGCATTGAGCATGAAGCCCGGCAGCAGGACCAGGTTGCGCATCGTATTTTTTCCTTGCATCAGAGGTTGTAGAAATGAAAAGCGGAAGCCTTACTGCAGCCACTGCGCACGGCGACTGGACCCGGCCATGGCCAGGCACAGGACGCCCAGCAAGGCCAGCGCAGCCTGCAATCCCCAGCCATGGGCGAGGAAGCCGAACACCGGCGGGCCGATCAGGCTGCCGCTGTAACCGAGCGTAGCCACCGCCGCCAGGGCGCTGGAACCGTGCCGCCCGGCGGCACTGAAGACGAACGGGAAGACCGCCGCCACACCGGTCCCGGCAATGGCAAAGCCGAGGATGGCCAGCGTCATGCCGGGTGCGGCCACGGCCAGGGCGATGCCCAGGCTCGCGATGAGCGTGCCGACCCACACCACGCGGCGCGCATCATAGCTGGCCTTGAGGCGGTCGCCGATCATGCGCATGATGAGCATCATGCCGGCGAAGGCAGCATAGGCCAGGGGCGTGGCCCCGTCGCTGGCACCGATGTGGTCCTTCATGTAGATGCCGCTCCAGTCGGCCACCGAGCCTTCGACGATGGCGCCGCAGAAAGCGATCACGCCCAGTACCACGAGATGCCCGTGCGGCAGCGCGAAGAGCTTGCGCGCGGGATCGTGCTCGGGCCGGTCATCGGGCAGCGCTTCATAGCAGGCATAGAGCGGATAGAGGAACAGCGCGGCCACCAGCAGGAAATGCCAGATCGGTGCGATGCCCATGCCCGCCACGCCACTGGCGACGAGCGCACCGGAGAAGGTGCCCACGCAGAACCAGCCGTGCAGCATGGACATGATGGGCCGCCCGGCGTCGCGTTCGGCCTGGGCGCCCAGCGCATTGATGGCGACGTCGAAGCAGCTGGAAGCCGCCCCGTAGAGCGTGCAGATCAGCATCAGCGCGGCCACGTTCGGCGCCAGTCCCAGTAGCGGCAGCGACACCAGCAGGGCCAGCCCCGCGTAGAGTGTGCTGTGGCGCGCGCCGTAATGGCCGGTGATCCACGCGGCCAGCGGGAAGGAGCCGACCGCGCCGATGCCGCCACACAGCAGCACCAGCGCCAGCGTAGCCGCATCGAGCTGCAGATGGTCCCGGATGGCGGGAATGCGGGCCGCCCAAGTGGAAAACACCACCCCCAGCAGCAGGAAGAACAGCGGGATGGCACACTTGCGCCAGATCAGGCGCGAGGGAGAAGACGGGCGGGAAGTGGACAGCTTGGTTGTCATCGATCAGTCAGGAATGTAAACTGCGCAGAATCATTTCTTTCCTGAAATGAGTTTCAATATTGCAGACCGCTATTATCCGACAACCGGGAAAACGCATGCACATGCGTCGTCGGACCAGCGGGTCGGGGCTTCCTTCAAGGGGAGGCTCAATCAGAGACAAAGGGACCTGCAAAGGTTCACGGCAGGCGCATCGCCTTCCACCTATTCATCAAGCGACACCTCTGAGCGACCGTGCACGCTGCCAGCGGCTGCAATCACGCAGGGACAGGAATGCCAGTTTCAGAACCGAACAAGATCTACCAGGAAGTCATCGATGCATTGATCGCCCTGCATCGGCTTACTGACGGCTATACGCCCAATCACGAAGACCAGACCGCCGAGCTGGCCGTGATGATCGGCCGCCACCTGGGCCTGCCGGCCGAACGCATCGACGTGCTGCACATGGCGGCCCAGGTGCACGACATCGGCAAGGCCCGGATACCGCTCGACTTGCTGACCAAACCCGGCCGCATTACCGCAGACGAATACGGCGTACTCAAAACGCACGTGCAGTTCGGTTACGAGATCTTGAACAAGATCAGCTTCCCCTTCAACCTGGCCGAGATCGTCTGGTGCCATCACGAGTACCTCGATGGCAGCGGCTATCCGCGCGGCATCGGCGGCGATGCACTGCCGCTGGAGGCGCGCATCCTGACGGTGGCTGACATCGTCGAATCGATGTCGGCCGACCGCCCCTATCGCAAGTCGCTGGGCATGGCCACGGCCCTGGAAGAAATCCAGCGCCAGAGCGGAACGCGCCTCGATCCCGTGGTGGTGGATGCCTGTGTGCACGTGGTGCGGCAACACAACTGGCGGCCGGTCGCCAACTAGGGCCTGTTCACATTAAATCTGCGAGATGCGTTGCCCCCAGAAGGCGGGCTGGCAAGGCGCGCGTCAGGGCTGGTGGTGGTGCCACCAGCCCTGACGTGCAACGCGGCCAGCGCGCCTTCTGGGGGCAACCCTCCGGGAGAGGCCGCCAAGCGTCGCCTGCCGTTGTTGCAGCTCCTTGCCGTGGCACCACCACGGCGCGTCGCCGCGCCTAGGCAGTCAACGCTTGGCGACCTCTCGCACTCGCAGATTTAATGTGAACAGGCCCTACCCGGCGCAGCGGCTTGTCCGCTTCGGCTACACTGGCACCACACCACAACAAGACCGCCAGGAGACGCCATTCCATGCCCCCTCACGCCGCGCATGCGCCCTCGCCTTTCATCCTGCGCCATCCCATCCTGACCGCCCTGGCCCTGTCGCTGGGCACGGCCGTGGCGCTGGGCCTGGCCCGTTTCTCCTATGCCCTGCTGCTGGCACCGATGCGCACTGACCTCGGCTGGCCTTACCTCATCGCCGGCGGCATGAATACCGGCAATGCCTTGGGCTATCTGCTGGGTGCGCTGCTGACCCCGCGCCTGATGCGCCGCTATCAGGCGCACCGCGTGCTGATCGCGGGGGCCTTCGCCACCGCCCTGCTGTCCTTCCTGCCGGCGCTGACCACCGATACCCTGCTGCAATTGCTGTTGCGGATAGTAACGGGTGTGACCAGTGCGCTCATCTTCGTCTCGGGTGGATTGCTGGTGAGCCGGCTGGCGGCATTGCATGCGCAGCGCGCCGGCCTGCTGCTGGGCTTGTATTACGGCGGTACCGGCATCGGCATCGTGGCCGCTTCTCTGCTGGTGCCACCGGTGATGGAGGCCGCGGCCGCCCAGGGTGCGCCCCATCCGTGGCAATGGGCGTGGATCCTGCTGGGCGTGCTGGCGCTGGTGGCCAGCCTGGTCATGACGCTGCCCGCACGGCTGATGCCGACCTCGCCGGCGCAGGCGGCAGCAGGCGGGGCGTGGCGGCCGCGCAGTTTGCTGTTCGGGCTGACGGGTTATCTATTTTTCGGGCTGGGCTACATCGGCTACATGACCTTCGTCATCGCCCTGCTTAAAGAGCAAGGCATGGCGGCCTCACGCATTACGCTCTTCTTTGCGCTGCTGGGGGCGGCGACCTTTGCGTCCTCGCGCATCTGGGCGCGCATGCTGGACCGCTTCCGGGGCGGGCAGTCGCTGGCCATCCTCAACGGCCTGCTGTGCCTGGCCACGCTGCTGCCAGCCACGACGGCTGCGCCGGTGGCGGTGTTTGCCTCAGGGCTGCTGTTTGGCGGCTGCTTCCTCTCGGCCGTGGCGTCAACCACCGCCATGGTGCGTCACAACCTGCCGCCCTCAGACTGGCCGGCCGGCATCAGCGCCTTCACCATCATCTTTGCGGTAGGGCAGATCATCGGTCCGTCCATCGTCGGATGGATCGCCGATGGTGCCGGCGGCCTGCAACGCGGCTTGACGTTTTCTGCACTGATGCTGCTGGCGGGGGCGCTGGTGGCGTGGCGCCAGCGGCCGCTGGACTGAGCGCGCCCCGCAGGCCCTGCAGCCATCCAGCCAGAGCTGCAACCGCATCGGCTGCTGCAGCTCAAGGGGCATTGGCTCATCCGGTACAACAGGCTCAGCGATCCTGGCGCAGCAGGCGCTTCTCCTCATCGGTCAGGTGCGAGACCAGCTCCGGCCGGATCTCCTGACCATGTCCGGCTACCTGTACGAAACTGGCGCGGTCATACCCCGGGCGGGCCGACGAGACGGGCGGCCGGCCGTTATTGGCGGCCCCTTCGCCAAACCCCAGCACGCGCACCGTGAAGACCGAAGGCAAGGCCTGGCGTGCAGCATCGCGGGCACGCTGCACGGTATCCTGCGCGGCCATCGCCGCCGAACTGGCAGCAGCGCTGGCATTGCTCAGGCTACCGACGTTGACGCTGGCCACGGCCGGCAAGCCGCTGGCTTCCCCCTTGACCTGGATGTTGGCCGCATTGACCACCTGCTGGGCGAAGATATTGACGTTGCCGGAGACGCGGATGCCTGCCTCGCCGGCGTCGATCGTTCCCAGCGGCGCGATCAGGTCGACATCGCCCGCCTTGGCCTGGGGGATCGGACTGAGCGTGGCGATGCCCGCCCCGGCGCTGGGTACCTGCGGCGATAAGGAGACATTGCCCCACTGGTCGTAGACGCGTTTGGGCGGGGAATACACCTGCGTGGTCTTGGAGCCGCGGCCGGCGTTGATGTCACCCTGCTCCGACCAGGCGAAGATATCGCCACCGAAGGTGGTCATGATGCGCGAGAGACCCAGCAACAGGCTCTGCTGGCTGAAGAGCTGGATATCCCCGCTGCCCTGCGTGATCAGGCCGGCGCTGGCCGCTGGCACCGGGCCCTGGACGCCGACGACGATCTGTCCGCCCGGCGCCATCATCTGGATGTTGCCTCCGAAGTCGGTATGGATGCCGGAGTCGCCGAACAGGGTGATATCGCCCTTGCGGCCAATCGCGCTGCCGTCGGCTGCCTGAGCCGGGAACAGCGCGGCAATCATGTTGCGGCTGCGCTGGAAGGAGCCGAAGCGGCGGCTGTCCGGGTTGTTGAATTCGCGCCCGCCTTCGCGCAGCTCGTTGTAATACACCCCACGCAGGAAGACGCGCTGCTGTTCGGGTGCCAGCGCCTGGAAGTAGCCAAGGGCCTGCTCGACCGTACCGCTGAAACCGTAGCGCTGTGCCAGCCATGTCGCCAGTTCGGCCTGATAGGTCTTGACCACCTTGCCCGGTTGGCTGGCCAGTGAAAGGCCGGGATCGGCCTGGTTGGACGGTGTCAGGTAACGCTGTGCGACGGCCGCAAAATCTACGCCGGTGGCCATGCCGGCCATGACGGCCAGATCCGCACCAGGGCGGGTGTCACCTCTGATCACCGCACCGATGCTGGTCAGGCTGGCCTTGTCCTCCTGCCGCACATCGCGGCCGGCGGACACCTCCAGGGTACCGGGTCCGGCCACCTTCACATCGGCAAAGAGGATGTCGCGTCCGGCCTGGACCAGGGAAACGTCGTCCAGGTTGTTGTGCAGGAACAGGCCCTTGGCGTTGACGATGTCGCGCCCGGCCTGCACGCGTGCCGGCAAGGCCGCCCGATACCAGGCCGTCACGGCGCGCTCGGTATAAGCCGAAAACTGCTGCAGCGTACCGCTGTTCAAACCAATGACGTCACCGCCGACGGCATAGAACAAGGCGCTGGAGCGATCACCGGCATGCAGCGACGAAGCCAGCGGCGTATCCGGGCCGAAGGCAAACAGCGGGAAGGCGTTCAGTGTACCCAGCGTCACCTTGTCGCCGAAGCTGGCGCCGGCCGAGCCTTCGCTGCCCAGGTTGGACGAGCCCGGGACGAGTGCGCCGTTCCAACCGATATTGAAACCGGCGAACGCCGGTTGCATCGGCCCCGGCAGGGCCGTGTCGGCATTGGACATGCCCACGCCATAGTTGCCGCCATAGAGGGAATCGGCGGCCAGCATCTCCAGCGCGCCCTTGGCGGAGGGTGCCAGCAGCAACGATGCCTCCGATGCCGCCGACGCAGATCCCGGCGCCGCCGAAACCCCGTAGTAGATACTGCCGCTGGCCGCCGTCGCGCGCAGGATGGAGGGGTAGATGGTGACGATGTCGCCCGGGTTGCGGTTGCCCCCGGTCGAGCTGCGGTTGACCGGCTGCGTGCCAGGGGTGAGATTGCCGCCGGCGGCGAACAGGTTCATTGCCGTATGCCCGGTCCACAGCGAGAACCAGCTCTGGCCGCCGCCGTCGTAGCGTATGCCATTGGCGGTGTAGCTGCTGGTGTTGTCGACGAAGACGCGGCCAGGATCGGCAATATCGCTGACCACCAGGTCGCGCCGCGTATCGACGTAGACCGCCGAGTCCCCCGGCATGAATCCGAGCCCGGCGCCGGACAAGGCAATAGTCGCCTTGTAGGGATCGATGGCGCGCACGTCAGCGACGTCACCGTCCACCCCGCGTACGACCGACTGCAGGGAGCGGTAACGCGGCAGTACGCTGCCCATGGCACCGGCCTCCACCGTGAGCGCGCCGCGCAGATTGGTCAGCACGCCGTTGAGGTCGGGCTGCTGGATGCTGGCGCCGCCAGCGCCGTATTGCAGCACCGTGGTGGCCGGATTGATGGTGCCACCTACGCGCAGACGCAAGTCGCCGCCGCCGGTCTGGATCAGGCTGCCGTCGGCGCCAACGCGACCGGTGCTGGCCACGGCCGCCACCAGCGCCTGGCTGCGCGGAAACTCCTGGGCCGACTCGTCGCCGCGCCGGCCGATGACGCCGGCATCGCCGCCAGCGCTGATGGCCAGGTTGCCGCCACCCAGTGTCCCCAGGCCGGTGAAACCGACCAGATAAGGAGCGTCCGTGGCCGCGCCGGTGAAGGGGGCAACGTAGCTCCCGAAATTGATCCACCACGCAGTTGCCACGGCGTCGGCACCACCCACCGTGCCGCTGCCCTGGCGCCACAGCCAGTTGCCCACGCCGGCACTGGGAAGCTGCAGGCGGTTCTGGGCAAAGGTGTCGCCCCAGACGTCGCCGAGGATGTTGCGGCCGACGTCTACCGTCAGGTTGCCGCCCAGTTCTGGATACCAGGCCTGGTAGCTTGCCAGCGCGCCGTCATAGGCCGTATCGGACAAGCCGATGACGCTGCCGTTCTTGAGACCGCGGGGACGATTGTAGGCATCCACGCCGGAAGCATTGAGCCTGGGCGCCGAGGGCGTACCGGCCGTATAGACACCGAATGGCGACATCATGCGCAGGTCCTGCGCGGCGCTGAGCGCCAGGTCACCGCCGCCGGTGCGCAGCACGCTGAACATGGGCGACAACAGCTTGGTGGTGGTCACGTCCTTGACCGGGTTGATGACGGTCGCGCAGTAGCCGGGGTCCCAGTTGCAGAAGTCGATGCCCAGGTAGATGTCATCCACCTTCTGACCCGTCAGGGAAGTATCGCCATTGACGGCCAGCGAGCCATCGGCGGTGAAGGTGTAGCTCAGGCGCTTGGGATCGACAGTGCACCAGCCGGTGCCGTCGCAGGCCCAGGTGGCTTCATCGATCGATACCGGATCGCCTGGCGTATAGCCTAACGGATTGCCGTCGGCCCACACCTGCCCGCTGCCGCCGGGGACAGTGACGATACGACTCATCGAATGGGTATCGGCCAGCACAATGGAGCCGGTGGCCCCGGGGACAGTGGCGCGCCGGTCCGCCGAGCCGAGGTCGGCACCGGCAGTGAGCAGCATGCTCCAGCTGGTGGTTCCACGCGGCAGCATGGGCGCGACCGCCCAGTTGGCGCCCTGGGCGCCGGTGGCATCCGGGCGCAAGTTGACCGGATTGTCACCGGCCAGCTGCACTCTGGCCATGGACGGGATGAGCGAACCACGCGCCAGGGTGAGGTTGCTGTCGGTGATCATGTCCACCGGCAGCAGCACGCCCTTGGGCCACACCATGGCGGCGACATCAACTGCCGAGCGCAGGGTATTGCCGGCACCCAGGATCATCCCGGCATGCAGGCTGACGCTGGCCGACAGTACGGTACCGGCGGCCAGCGCCACGCTGCCGTCGGCGTTGTAGATGGTAGCCGCCACCACGGTCCCGGCCGGCATCGCGTAGTCACCACCCAGCGTGGCTGCCGTCGGCAGCACGGTCCCGGCCGGTAACGTCATCGCCTGCACCGGGACGTTGTAGTTGAGCGTGACGCCCTTGGGAAAGAAGGTACCGGTTTCCAGCACCACGCCATCGATCGGCACCACGATATCGGCCGCGAACGCCCCCGCACCGTTGACCGCCGACGACGCCTCGGTCAGATACCAGCCCTTGTCGTCGGGCGTGGCCGCGGGCGGGGCAAAACCGTCGGTCATGCTGCCGTAGATGCTGAGCTCGCCGGCCGCGCGCAGCACCAGTACGCCGGGCTCGCCAAAGCCACGACGCGCCGGATCGAGGCGATCGGCCTGCGCGCCGTAGCGATAGCCGGACAGGTCGATATCCCCCACCACGCTCAGGTTGCCAGCCGGATTGGTGACGGCATTGCTGACGATCTCCACGCCCGGCCGCAGGTGATAGCTGCCCAGCGCGACCAGGCGCGATGCCAGGCTTGTATTGGCCAGCGCGGCATCGATGAAAGCCTGGCTGTGGACGTCGATCTGGTCCAAATAGGCCTGGGTGATCAGCTGTGGCGTGCTGCCCGAGGCGTCCGGCGCGCTGGCCAGCGGCGCGTCGTCATAGCGACGCAAGCCATTGACGGCGATGCTGCGTGCACCGCTGATGACCGGCGTGGCCAGCACGGTCACGGCCACGTCATTGGCGCCGGCACCACTGCCGCCGGCACCACCGGTGCGGGGTGCGTTGAGGGTCAGGGTGCCGCGTGCCACGCCGTCATTGCCGGAGGCTGCCGTGCCGCTGCGCAGGTCAATGCGGGCGGTCGGCGCCAGGGTCAGCATGCCGTCGATGGTGGTCAGCTCCACCACGGCGCGATTGGCGCTGTCGATGATGCCACCGTAGGAGTCCACCCGCAGGCCGTCTCCATGGGCGTCCAGCGTACCGTTGATGTCGAGCCTGTCGCGCGCTGCCAGGCGGATGCTGCCGACCTGCACGCCGCTGGCGTCGATGATGCCGTTGACCGCAAGACTGCCGCCGTCGACGGCGATCTCGACCAGGCGGGCCTTGATCTCATTGCCGACCACCAGGTCGCCCTGCTTGGTCTGGAAGCGTCGCGCACCGAATACCTCGCCCCCATTGAGACGCATATTGAGCCCGGCCAGATCGGCAATGGTCTGGCCGCGCACGGTGACCTCGCCACCATCGAAGGGGACCATGCTGCCACCGGCGTCATAGCTGCCAGTGGCGCGGCCCAGGATGCTGCCGGCCAGGTCGATCGCCCCGGCACCGCTTCCCAGTGCCACCGCCTGCAGGCGGCCGGCCCGGTTGTTGACGGCCGACAGATCGACCACCGATCCGACCGCCTGCACGATATTGCCGGCGCTGCTGTCGAGGATCAGGTCGCCACCGCGACTGTAACGCGTTTGTTCGAAGAAGCCGACGGCGCGACCGGAGAGGTCGATCATGGCGTGGCCGCCCAGGCTGATGTCTTGCCCGGCGTGCAGATCCAGCTTGCCGCTGGCCAGCGCCACCCGGGTGTCCAGGCTGATGTTGCGGGCGCTGAACTGCAGTTCGGCGCCCAGTGCGTCGCCGCTGGTGGCAGCGCCTGTCGATGCGGGCGCAGCCGTCGGCCCGGTCACCGCGATATCGCCGCCGGCGGCAATGCGCATGATCGATGCGGCCGTGCCGGTAAGCAGCGGCGTGGCGATCCCCAGGTTGCCATCGCTGTACAGGTAACCGCTGCCTGCCACATAGGCTCCCTGGCGGTGATAGACCGAAAGGCTGCCCAGGCCGTTGCTGCTGATCTGTTGCGAAGCGTTCAGCTCCACCTTGCCAAAGCCCAGCGCCAGCCTGTCTGACGATACCCCGGATACCGGCTGCGTATTGGATGCCAGGCCCAGGATGATACGTTCAGCGCTCAACGCCAGGGTGCTGTCGCCCAGCAGGCCGGCGATGGCCGGGCCGGGCGCAGAGGGCAGGTAGGCTGCCGAATTGCCGACGGCAGAACGTGTCGCGGTCGACCCGGTCCAGACGATTTCATCGGCCTTGATCGAGGCCGTCTCGCCGGCAGTACCATAGCCGTAGATGGCCGGTGTACCGATCACCAGGCGTTGCAGCGCTGACTTGCCGGTGCTGGCGCTGCGGGCGTCGAACTGCACTTCGCCGTACATGTTGATCGATTCGCGTACATTGAAGGCCAGCGTCTCCACTGCCGGCACACCGTCGCCGGTATTGCCCGCCAGCAGCTGCCTGAGGGTGTCCTGGTTCATCGACAGTCCGGCCGGCAGTTGCTGGTTGCCGGCTGCCTGCGCCAACGTCGCAGCGTTGCCCATGTTCAGCGACGACACCGCGATCATCAGGTTCCTGGTGCCATAGCGCACATCGTCGGCCATGATGAAGGACCCGTTGGTGGCCACGGCCAGCGTGCCCTCGCTGACCAGCAGCGAGCTGCCGCTGCAGACCAGGGTGCAATGGCCGACGTCGATGGCACCGCCGTCGCTGGAGCCCAGCAGGTTGATCCAGCCATTGGACAGCCCCAGCACGGAGCCATTTCCGGCCGAGAAGGTGACGCCATCGGTGGAGTCGTAGGCTGCCGCTCCCCGGCCGAGGGTGAGGATGGAGGCCCCCTGCTCGACCACCGTCCCGACACCGTAGCTGGTGGCCCTGCTCAGCAGGAACACCTCCGGCGCGCGCAGGGATGCGCCACTGCGCAGGATCACGCTGGACGCCCTGGCATCGAAGGTGGCGAGGTTGTCGGCGTGATTGAGCTTGAGCGAACCGCCCAGGATCATGCGCGAGGCACCGAAGGCATTGAGGTCATCGGCGCGCAGAGAAGCGTAGGCAAAGCCGGGGGTAGGTGCAGAGGCGGCACCCAGCACTTCTATGCCCTCCGAGACCACCTCCAGGGTACCGCCGAAGGCGCTGCGGTCGGCCCGCTGGAATCGTGCCTGGCCTTCGAAGCTGAGCATGGACTGGCCGCCAGTGGGACGCACATTGGCGAAATCGAGTACCAGGCGGTGCGCATCGGCAGCCAGCTCGCCGCGCATGCCGCCCTGGCGCACGGCGTCGGCGATGACGAAGGCGTCGTAGCCGGTTTCGTTATAGGTGGAATGCTTGCGCAACTGCGCCCCCGGTGTGACCACCACGCGGCTGGGCAGGGAAGCCAGGATGCCCGTCCTGGCCACCCCCAGCCAGGCCGAACCGGCATATGAGCCGTTGCCGGTCACTGCCACGCCGCCGGGGGCTCCCGCGGCGCCGATCTCGATGCGATAGGCGCCCGGCAGCATGGCGAAGGTCGACGGCAGCAGCGTATAAGTGCCCGCCTTGAGCGCCCCCATGTCCTGCTTCAACGTGATCTGTTGGCCCACCATCGGATTGCCGGCGCCGGCATCCGGCGCCACCGGGGCGTAGTCAGGCGACGCATCTGGCAGGATGGCATACACCGCACTGCCGGCCTGGCTGAAATTGAAGGTCGGGTTGGCGTTCACCAGGGGCGTACGCAGGATATCGACCGAGCCGCCGCGACCGCTGATGAAGCCCGCGCCGGTCAGCGTGCCGCCGCCGGAGAGGTCCAGCAGCGAGCCCTCCCGACCGGCCAGCCGGTCGCCGCTGAAGGTGATGTTGCTCGCGCCGATGGCTTTCTGCGACACCGTGGCGCCGTTGTAGCCATAGGTCAGGCCATCGATGGTGCCGCCATACGGCAACACCAGGCCGGCCGCACTGATGGAAGTGATACTGCCAGCCAGCAGCTCGACCAGGCTGGAATGGCGGTAATAGGCGCCGGCCGCATCGGCCCCCAGCAACAGCTGTCCTAGCGGTGCGCGCACGATGCCGCCTTGCCGCACGATGTCACCGCTCAACGCCAAGCGGCCGAAGACCGAGAAGGGCGCCGCCGGATCGAGGTCGGCATAACGATGCAGTTCGAGCGTGCGCCCGCTGCCATAGCCGGCCACGATCTGGGCATCGGCGCCGGTGGCGGGGTAGATCTGCGCGGCGGTGATGCTCAGGTCACCGCTGCTGGCCAGCTCGGTGGTGGTGGTACCGGCCAGGCCGCGTCCGCTCATGCCGCCCAGCAGCCGCAGGTCGCCACGACTGACGATGTCGACCTGGTCGAAGCCGCGCCGGTCGATACTGATGCTGGAATTGTCCGACTGCTGGATGGTGCCGCTGGCGCCGCCGAAACCGGTGCGGTCACGTATCTCCACCAGGTCGGCCACGGCGCTGAGCTGTGCGGCACTGGCCTGGGTCGATGCGCCGCTACGCCAATTCACGCTGAACATGCGCTGGCCATCGCCGGCCGCACCGGTCGTCCCGGCCAGGCGCAGATAGGATGAGGCGAGCTTGACCGTGCTGTCGGCGGCGGTACCCTGGCCCAGGCCATAGGCACCGGCATATAGGCGCATGCTCTGGCGCGTGGCCAGGCTGACGTTACCCTCGAAACTGAGCAGGCCATTGACCAGCAGCGACAGGTTGTCGAAACCGCCGGCACTGACCTGATCGGCTGCCAGCCGACCGGCTCCATACGCGAGGGCGGGATCGGTTTGGCCCGGCGCCAGGTCGCTCATGAGGCTGCTGCGCAGCTGCTGCGAGATCACCAGTTCGCGCTGCGCGCGCACCGCATCCTGCGGCAGGGCCGATATCGCGAAAATCGGCGTCTCCAGCGCAATGGCCAGCGTTCCACCGGCCGCAGTTGCGCCACCGGCCCGGGCCCGCATGACGCCATCCAGATACAGGCTGTGCGAGGACTTGAGGATGATGCTGCCGCCCTTGGAGGCCACCTCCACGGGCCCGCCCTGATAGTCCAGCGTGGCCCGGCTGCCCGATGCGTCCAGCAGCGCGCCCGGGCGAACGATCACCGCCACGTCCGGAGCCGCTGCCACGCCACTGGCTTCCCAATCGAGACTGCCGCCGATGGCGATGGTGCCGCCATCAGCCACCACGCCGAAGCGGCGGCCGTTGGCACCGCTCATGGAGAGGGCGCGCGCGGCCACATCGAGCACGGCGCTGTCACCGATCCAGATACTGCGCTGGTGCGCCTGTTGTGATGCATTGCCGCCTGAGCTGATTCCAGGCGCCTCGATGCCCAGCGCAATGGTGCCACCCCATGCATTGAGGCGGCCCTCCACCACGATATTGCTCAGTGCGCCGCCCATGAGGCTGATGGAGCGGCCCGGGTCAACCGCCACCACCGCACCATGCCCAATGCGGATATCGCCGCCCTGTTCCGGACGCCGCTGCGCGCGCAGCATGAGATCGGCACCCTGACGCTGGATCACGTTCTGCCGCACCAGGTCCGCCTGGGCCTGGGCGGGCAGTCCCAGCGCCAGCGTCAGTCCATTGCTGCCCGCAGCCATTTCGTAGACCGGGACGTTGACATCGACCTGGGCTCCCTCGGCCACGCGCAAGCCAGCATGTCCATTGAGGTCATAGGCGGAAAAACCGCTCTGCAGACGCGCGGCATCCATCTGCAGGGCCCCGGCCACGGCATCACCGCCGATGACCAGTTGCGTACCTGTCTCGATCTTGAGCTTGCCGCCGCCCTTGACGCCATAGCCGGCAATCTCGCCGGCCAGCGTGAGCACGCCGTTGCCGTTGGTCGTGGTGGCACTGGAGTCGGCAACCAGCGTCACGTTGCCACCGCGTCCTCCCACCGCCAGGGCTTGCGCCGACAGCGTCGCCCCCGAGGACACATCGATCCGGCTGCCGGCCTCGACACGCACGTCGTGCGTGGATTCCAGCGTGACGTTGCCGCCATCGAGATAGGCCTGGGCATTGTTGCCGGTGCTCTGTCCGGGCTGGATACCGCGCAGGTCCAGCGTGGCGCCCTGGCGCAGGACGATATTGGACACTCCGCCCTGCGTGAGCGCGCTGCTGACCGCACCGCTCACCGGTGGCTGGAAGATATTGCTCGCCCGCATGCTGCCGCTGCGCGCCACCACACTGGCGGCCAGATCGATGTTGGCCGCAATCAGCGCCAGTTGGCCACCGTCGGCCAGCCTGATGTCGCGCTCCACGGAGATGGTGCCACGGGTGCCCAGATCGAGCATGCCCAGGCCTTGCGCATTGAGCATGGCCGCGTCCAGCCACACCGTTCCCAGGCGCGGGGCATCGAGCGCATCGTCCATCTGCAGGCCGGCACCGACCTGGGCGACATCGCCAATACGCACATCGCTGTTGAAGAGATCGATACGGCCCAGGGCACCATAGCGCCCCAGCACCAGTGCCCCGGCGCGGGCAGCGGCGCCCTGCAGCTGGCGGTAGCTGTCGCTCACACTGGCACGCGGGCGGGTCTGGCTGGGACCGTTATAGACGCCGGCATCGACCTGGCCTTCCAGCACGGCGGTGGGAGCACTGATGACCAGCGCACCGGCATCGCGACCGACCGTATAGCCGTCGCGCAGCACCCGCTGCGGCGCGATCAGGGGATTGTAGAAATATTCGGTGGTAGTGCTGCCCCAACGGGCGTGCTCAACCTCGAAACCGCGATAGATGCCCCCGTAGCCGATGTCGGCGGAGGCGTGATTGATATCGTAGAGCCGCCCGTCCAGCCCCTTGATCCAGGTGGTGTTCATGTAGCCGGTACGCACATCCAGGCTGCCGCCGGACAGATTGATGCGGGACCCGGACTGCGTGATGACCTCCGCGCCACCCAGCGTGACACTGCCGCCCTGGGCCGCCCACTCGCCAATGCGGTGGCCCTGGTTGGCCAGGTAGCCGCCCACTTCCAGCAATCCGCCGCCGCTGTACCAGCGCTCCGACGCATAGCCGCCCGTGCCGGCAGGCACATAGATGAGCTGGCGGGCATCGATCCATACATCGCTGTTGGCCAGCTTGCCGGCATCACGCACCAGCGGTGCATCGCGCAGCTCATTGCCTTGCACGTTGACCTTGATGCTGTTGCTTTCCATTGCCAGCTGCACACCCACCGCACCGGACACGTCCAGCGTCGCACCGCTGCCCACGAAGCTGCGGCGCGTCGCGCTCACGGCGATCTGGCCGCCCGTGGCCAGGGTGGTGGAGCCATCCTTGAACTCGACATCGCCACCACTGACGATCTCGATACGCGACTGGTCGCGGCGGTCGGAGAGTCTGCCGAGGTTGTCGAAATGGCCTGCCGTCGCATTGGCACGCAACAGGTCCTGCGCAGCCGATGCCGCCACCAGGCTGTCGCGCTGGCTGTTGAGGGCGGTCGTGACACCGTCGTCGTCAATCAGCACGGCCGTATTCGAACCGGTCCCCAGGGTGACCTTGCCCTGCACATCGCTGGCCGCATTGAGCAGGTGGACAGTACCGCGCGCATTGACCGTGGAGGTTGCCAGCGCCACGCCATTCTGCTGCACATCGCGCCCCGCCAAGGTCACATCGCCTTCGGCGGCCACGATCAGGCCGCTGTTGACCACCTTGCCGGCAGCGCTGCCGCTGGCCATTCCCGGGGCAATTTCATTGCCTCGCGTGGTCGAATAGGTATTGGCAGCCGAGCCCACCCCGTGCCGGATGATGAAGCTGTCCCCCGCTGCAAGCTGGGTCTGCCCGCGCGCCGTCGAAATGGATCCGGCATTGTCGACTTCACTGCCCAGCAGCAGCACGTAGCCGCCCCCCTGGGTCGCCGAGTCCGGTACGGCGGTGGAGATGCGCGCGCCCGGCGCGATCACCAGCTTGCCATTGGCATCGGTGAAGCTGGGACTATTGGCGTCAGGTCCGTAAATGCCGTTGTTGCGGAACTGGTTATCGCTGATGGCAGCTGCCGCCACCACCAGGTTGCGCGTATCGACCTGACTGCTGCCACTGAAGACAACGCCATTGCGGTTGACGATCATCACCGTGCCGTCACCCCTGACCTGCCCCTGGATCTGGCTCGGCCGTGCCAAGGGATCATTGACCCGGTTCAGCACCGCCCAGTTCGCTGCCTGGGCAAAATGGACGATGGTGTTCTGGCCGACGTTGAAGGTTTCCCAGTTCAGGATCGCCTTGTCGGCGTTCTGCAGGATGGTCACCAAAGTCTTGCCGCCGGAGGCGCTTTGGCTTGGCGCGCTGGCATTGATCCAGCCCCGCGTGAGACTGTTGGTATCGACCTTGAGGCCGCCCTCGGTGAGTCCGTCAGGCACGCTGCCACCGGCGGCCAGGGCGGCTTGCCGGGCGGCCGCTTGCGCCGCCTGGCTGGCAGCGATGCCGCGCGCCAGTGCATTGAGATTGGAGAACGAAGCCTGCAGCTGCGCATTGGCCTGCTGTTGCTGCTGGCCGGGATTGAGCAGCGCGGCCGCAGGTGTGCCATTGGGCAGGTAGCCGGTGGCAGCAGCGCTGCTCTGCGCCACTCCCTTGCCCGCGAACCAGGCCGGGCTGAATGCCGTCTGCGCATGCGCCACGCCGCTGCCTGCCAGCAGCAGCGCGGCAGCCTGCGCAATCGGGGCCAGACGGAGTGGACGGCGGTGCTTGAGGGAGGAGGAGGCAGCGCAAACGCGGTTGTTCATGAGAAGTCCTGTCGATCAACAATCGATCATGTACAACCGCCGCCGCAGGGCCGCCGGTCGCATCTGAGGGAGAAAAAGGGTTGCCGCTGTTGCGCCGCAACCTGTCTCTACTAGGACGTCATGCCACCGCAAAAACCCCCAACTTTTTTGTGCGCCGGGGTGGGATCGGGCGCGTCGGGAACCAGGAGCACAGGGGCCCTGAATCTTGCCCTCTCAGCTCAATACGACGACGCCACCGGGAAGGCGGCGCGCCTGCAGCCCGAAGGAGTACTGCAGCTGCACGAGTGCACTGTCGAGCTCGGCGATGGCGAAGCGGCCATTGACTGCGCTGTCTGCGCGTGCGCCCGCCGCCAGCACCACCCGTCCCGGGCGATAGCGATTGATTTCGTCGATCACCCGGGCCAAGGGCGCCTGCCGGAAGACCAGCTCGCCGCGCCGCCACGCCGATGCCGCCTCGGCATCGACGGCGACCGCCGGGCCGATGGCATGCCTGTCATAGACCAATTGCTGATGTGCAGCCAGCGTCGAGCGGCCGGCGGGATGTAGCACCTGCACCGCGCCGCGCAGGCAGGTGACGCATACGCGATCGTCCAGGTTGCGCACCTCGAACTGGCCACCCTGCGCAGTGCTGCGCCCGTTGCCTGCGAGCACGCTGAACGGTGCTGCCCCGGGTGCCAGGTCGATTGCCGCCTCGCCGCCGATCAATTCGAGCCCGCCGCCGGCGACGTCGTCCACATCGCGGCGGATGCTGGTCTGGGTATTCAAGGTGACGCTGACGCCATCCCCCATGGCGAGCTGGCGCCGTTCCCCCTTGGCGGTGCGCGCATCGGCCTGCCACTCCTCAAAAGAGGGCCAAAGATGCAGGGGGGGATGGACGATCGCCGTGACGGCGGCCGCTGCCACGGCGCCACCGGCTACCCGCAGGAACATCCGTCGCCCCGCCGGCAGAGCACGCATGCTGCGCTCGTGACGGGCCGCAATGGCCGGATCCTTTTGCAGCAGAAGGCCAATGGCCGGGCCCAGCGCCTGCCACTGCCGCCGGGCTTCTTCAAAGGCCAAGGCGTGGGCCGCGCTGGTCTGCTTCCAGCGGGTAAAGGCCTGGGCATCCCATTCGGTCGCCTCGCCCGAGGTCAGACGCCGCAACCAGACGCGCGCTTCTTCCTTGAGCACGTCGGCGGAGGGTGGCTGGTGATCGGATGGCTTGTTCACGATGGCGGTGCGGGTCAGGGACAATCGGAGCTCATTATCAAGGACGTTGGCGCGGGAGCAAATCCACACTCATTTTTTGTCCTCCAGGCGCGACATGCAGAAATCATGCGCGCGCTTGAGTTCATGCTCGACGGTGCGCAGCGAGATCCCCAGCCGCTGCGCCACCTCTTTTTGTGGCATGCCTTCCAGGCGCACCATGATCAGGATTTCGCGGCGACGGGCGGGCATGCGCTCCAGCAGCAGCATCAAGGCCTGGACCTCGGAACGCGCCTCGGCGGTCTGCGCCGGCCCTGGCGCGTGATCGGCCAGCTCCAGCAATTCGGCGATCTCGCCGGGCGGCAAGGCACGGCTCTGGCTGCGTCGCTGGTCGACCGCGATGTTGGCAGCCATGCGCAGCAGGAAGGCGTGGGGATTGAGGATCGGGCTGGTATCGGCGTCCAGCCGCTGCAGGCGCAGCCAGGTATCCTGCAGGGCATCACCGGCCAGGTCATCGCTGCCCAGCAAGCGTGTCAGGCGGCGCTTGAGATCCCCATAGCGCGAAACCAGATGCCCCAGCAGGGTCGAGCGGACATCTTCGCTCATCTCAGTACGCCCCCGTCGGACATGAGCGCCCGGCCAGTTGCCCCTGCGGCAGGATCAGCATGGTGAACGGCTGCGCCAGGCCGGCCGGCGGCGATTGTCCGATGTCCAGATGCTCCAGCGCTGCCGGCAGCGCGCGGTCCAGTCGGGTATTGCCGGTGCTGCCCAGCAAGCGCGGGCGGACCAGGCGGCCTTGCGCATCGATACCGAAGCGCAGCAATGCCCGGTAACTGCCCGGCGCAGTCTGGCGGGAGGAACACAGCCTGTCCCAGGCACGGTGCTGCACCAGTGCATCGTACTCGTCGACGGCGGCCGCATCGGGGCCATGCGCGCGGCGGGTGACTGCGGCAGCGTCATCCTCATCGGTTGCTGCCGGCAACAGGACGAAGGATTGGGTCGCACCTTCCTGGATTTCCTTCACGGTCAGTCCGGTGCCTTGCAGCATCAGTTGCAAGGCGGCACTGGCGCCATATCTGCCGGCCACCGGCGAGGAGGTACGGCCAGCCACCAGGGCGCTGGGATAGAGGGTGGGACGACCGGTGAGGATGGTATATCGATCCAGCGCATCGACCATCGGCAAGGCGGGGATATCGAACTCGAACGACTGTTGCATGCTTCCCCCCTTTCCCTGAGCCACGGCGGTCGGGCTTGTCATGGTGCCCGATGCCATCAAGGCAGCCAGCACGAACCGTATCAGGAGAGGGAATGAGAACCCCAGCTTCCTGTTCACAAGCGTCCTTCCAGCGATAGCTGAGCCGTCGGCACCTTGCTGCTGCTGACGGCGCAATCTTTACAAAGACCGCTAATGTAACCAGAGAAAGTTACCGTTCCGTGACCAACGCTGCAGGCATTGCAGCTGAAGTGAGTCTGGAGAACGGATGTTGTCAGCAGGTGGGAAGGGGGCTCACCGGCTGAGAAGACGGCGGCCAGCAACCGGGGGCGTGGAAGAAAGAGGGGGATGCAACGCAGAGGCGCGCAGGCTGAGCTTTTCTGCACAGCGGGCCGCATGCGCTGCGCGCACGCCGCCCTTTGCCTGCCTGGAGCTTACTGTTGATTCAGGTGGCGCCCCAGTGCCTCCACCAGCGCGGTGCAATCCTCATCGGTGCCGATGGTGATCCGCAGGAACTGCTTGATGCGCTCGCTCTTGAAGTGGCGCACGATGATGCCGTCGCTGCGCAAGGCAGCGGCCAGCTCGGCGGCATCGCGCTGCGGATGGCGGGCAAAGACGAAGTTGGCCGCCGAAGGCAGCACCTCGAAGCCCAGTGCGTCCAGCTGCGCCACCAGTGCGGTGCGGCTGGCGATGACCATGTCGCAGGTCTTGCGGAAATAGTCCTCGTCCTCGATGGCGGCGGTGGCACCGGCAATGGCGGGGCGGTCCAGCGGGTAGGAGTTGAAGCTGTTCTTGACGCGTTCCAGCGCATCGATCAGGTCAGCATGGCCGACTGCGAAACCGACCCGCATGCCGGCCAGTGCGCGCGACTTGGAGAAGGTCTGCACCACCAGCAAATTGGGATAGCGCTGCACCAGCGGGATGGAGCTCTCGCCGCCGAAATCGATATAAGCCTCATCGACCACCACCACGCGCTCCGGGTTGCCCTGCAGGATGCGCTCCACTTCGTCCAGTCCCAGCAGGCAGCCGGTCGGCGCATTGGGATTGGGGAAGATGATGCCGCCGATGGCATCGCCATGGCCGAGGTAATCCTCGGTGCGCAGGGTGAAATCCTCGGCCAGCGGCACGGCGCGATAGTCGACCTGGTACAGGCCGGCATAGGTCGGATAGAAGCTGTAGGTGATATCCGGAAACAGGATGGGCTTGCCATGTTGCAGCAGGGCCTGGAAGGCGTGCGCCAGCACTTCGTCGGAGCCGTTGCCCACGAACACCTCGCGCGCGCTGATGCCGTCGGCGGCATGGCGGCGGGCGATGGCCAGCTTCAGGGGTTCGGCGTCGGGATTGGGGTACAGGCGCAGGTTGTCGCTGACCTCGCGGGCGATGGCCTGCAGGGCCAGCGGCGACGGGCCATACGGGCTCTCGTTGGTATTGAGCTTGACCAGGCGCGCGATCTTGGGTTGTTCGCCGGGGGTGTAGGGCGTCAGGCGGCTGACGATGGGACTCCAGAACTTGCTCATGAGAAATCAGCCCGGACCGGGCCACACAGAATTGAGGGAAAGCGCAGATGGTAGCAAACTTGCCGCCACCCGGCCGCAGACGCCTCAGAAATAAGGGCGGTAGCGCGGCTGGCGGGCCTGGTCATCCTGCAGCACAACGGACGGCCGGGGATGGCTGCTCAGCAGCGACAGGGCGCGGCCGGCAATCTCGGGCGGCAGGCCGATCAGGTCCTGGCAGGCGCGCTGCAGGGCCGACAGCGAGGCAAACCCGGCGGCGGCGGGACTGGCACCGGCATCTTCCATCCGCGCCAGTTGCGCCAGTACCCAGGCCACGCGCTGCTCGCGCACCAGGCTGCGCAATGACTCGCCCTCGGCAAACAGCAAGGCACGCAGCCGGGCCGTGGAGATCTGCCACTCTCCTGCGATGCGCTCGGCGCACCAGTCGGCGCTGGGCTGCGCAAAGATGGCGGCGGCAAGACGGCGGGCGTGGGGCTTGCTGGTGTCGGCGGCGCGTTCCATGTCGGCGCTGGCTTCGGTCTCCAGCGCCAGCGACCAGACTGCGGGGCGCATGCCGTGTGCGCTCACGCGCGGATGCGCGAGGCAAGAGAATCGCACGAAGGGCGGCACCGTGAAGCTTTCGCCCTCCTGCAACTCGACCGCAACGCCCCCGCTCTTCAAGGTGGCCGCCCCCTTCCAGACCCGCACGCGCGCCGGGGCGGCGAAACGCAGTTCACGCAGCAGCAGGTGATGATGGGTGATGATGGCCATGGATGGGTCGATGCAGTCTCGATGCCGGAATACTCGCCCGATCTTAAGCCGGTAGCCTGCGCCAGACTGTCATCGTGGTGACAGGCCGCTCACAGCGAGGCCATGCCGAAGGCGCGCAAGCCATCGAGGTCGACCACGCGGATGCTCTGGTAGGAAATTTCCACCAGCCCCAATTCGGCCAGGTGGCGCATGGCCTGGTTCACGCGCTGGCGTGACAGCCCGGTCAAGAGGCCAATCTCTTCCTGCGACAGTTCCAGCACCTGGGAGGTCCGGGGATACAGCATCGGGTGGAACAACTGTGCAATGGCCTGGGCCACGCGGGCATCGACATCGAGCAGGCGTTCGTTCTGGACCGTGGCGATGAACTGGCCCATGCGTTCGTTCAGTTGGCCGATGACGAAGGCATTGAAGGGCAGGCTCTCGGCCATGAGGCGGTGGAAGGTATCGGCCGGCACCAGCAGGATCTGCGAGGCCCGGATGGCGATGACGTCATAGCGGCGCGGCTCGCGCTTGATGACGCTGCCCTCGCCGCACCAGCCGCCCTCGGGCACGCCCGAGAGCGTACTGCTGCGGCCATCGATGTTGTAGACGGCCAGCTTGATCAAGCCCTCATGGACGCCGATCCAGTATTGCGAGAGTTCGCCGCGCCGGGCCACGAAGGCATCGGCCGAAAAGCGCGTCAACTGGGTGGTGGCGGCGACCAGCGCACGATGCTCGCCGGCCAGCGCGGCGAACCAGTCGTATTGCTGCAGAAGCTGCGCCACCGGGCTGCTCATGGGATAGTCGGAGAGGGAAGGAAACGGCAAACATTGTCGCATGTCAGCCTTGTCGTCGTGATGACAAAGCGCAAGGCCGCTTCGGTGCTACCCTAGTTCACAAAATAACAGGCGGCTGATAAAAAATGCACAGGCCGCGCCCCTCATCCCCGCAGCAAGGAGACAAGCATGGCAGACTTCGACACCGGCCTTGGCCGCAACGCCGCCAATTACGCGGCCCTCACCCCCATCGATTTCATCGCGCGCGCCGCCGCCGTCTATGGCCAGCGTCCCGCCATCATTCACGGCGCATTGCGCCAGGACTGGGACCAGACCTATCGCCGCACGCGCCGCCTGGCTAGCGCCCTGCAGCGTCTGGGCATCGGCAAGAACGACACCGTCTCGGCCATGCTGCCCAATACCCCGGCGATGGTGGAGGCGCACTTCGGCGTGCCCATGGCCGGTGCGGTATTGAATGCCCTCAACATCCGGCTCGATGCCGAATCCATCGTCTTCATGCTGCGCCATGGCGAAGCCAAGGTGCTGCTGATCGACAGCGAATTCGCCGCGCTGGCGCAGCAGTTGCGCACGCAATTGCCGGCGCTCAAAATCGTCGAGGTGTTCGACGTGCTGGGTCCGCCGCCGGTACCCGGCGAGCGTTTCGGCCATCTGGAATACGAAGCCCTGCTGGCCGATGGCGATGAAAATTTCGACTGGCAATGGCCCGCCGACGAGTGGGACGCCATTGCACTGAACTACACCTCCGGCACCACCGGCGACCCCAAGGGCGTGGTCTATCACCATCGCGGCGCGGCCCTGAATGCGGTCTCCAACATCCTCGAATGGGATCTGCCCAAGCATCCGGTCTACCTGTGGACGCTGCCCATGTTCCACTGCAATGGCTGGTGCTTCCCGTGGACCGTGGCCGCCCGTGCAGGCGTGAACGTATGCCTGCGCAAGTTCGACCCCAAGCTGGTGTTCGACCTGATCGCAGAACATGGCATCACGCATTACTGCGCCGCGCCCATCGTGCATGCGGCGCTGGCCAATGCCCCCGAGGGCTGGCGTGCCGGCATCCGTGGCCCGGTCAAGGCGATGGTGGCCGGTGCGCCCCCGCCAGCGGCCGTGCTGGCCAAGATGGAGGCGATGCAGTTCGAGCTGACCCACGTGTATGGGCTTACCGAAGTCTATGGCCCGGCAGCCGTGTGTGCGGAACAGGATGAATGGAACGCGCTGTCGGTGGATCAACGCGCGGTACAGAAATCACGCCAGGGCGTGCGCTATCACCTGCAGAGCGGGGTGACGGTGCTCTCGCCGGACACCATGGAACCGGTAGCCGCCGACGGCGAGGAGATCGGCGAGATCATGTTCCGCGGCAACATCTGCATGAAGGGTTACCTGAAGAACGACAAGGCCACGCACGAAGCCTTTGCCGGAGGCTGGTTCCATACCGGCGACCTCGGCGTGATGAATGCGGACGGCTACATCAAGATCAAGGACCGCAGCAAGGACATCATCATCTCCGGCGGCGAAAACATTTCCAGCGTGGAAGTGGAAGACGTGCTGTACCGCCATCCGGCCGTGCTGGCCGCAGCGGTGGTGGCGCAACCGGATGAAAAATGGGGAGAGACACCCTGCGCCTTCGTCGAACTGAAGGACGGGGCCAACATCGATGCGGCCGAACTGACCGAATTCTGCCGGGGCCATCTGGCCGGTTTCAAGGTGCCCAAGGCAATCTACTTCGGTCCGCTGCCCAAGACCTCCACCGGCAAGATCCAGAAGTTCGAACTGCGCAAGCGCATGAAATCGGACAGCGCCATCAACGTCTGAGGCGCCGCTCCATCACATCGCCTCAGGCCTTGCGCACGGCGATGTGATACAGGCCCCACGGGCATTGGCCGAAGCGCTCCGGCAAGGGGCGTGCGCTCATCTCGGGGAAGCTGTCGGCGTCATACACGGCCCACAGCGGACCGAGTCCGCCCAGCGGGATGGGCTTGCCATCCAGATGGGTGGCGATGATGAAGCGGTACTTGGCGATATCCTCCGCCGAAACCAGCACCGCGTAGCCATCGACGGCGCGCAGGGCACAGTTCTGCACGGTGGCGGGACCACCCACGGCGCGCAAGACTTCCGAGAGCAGCGGACCGCGCAGGCTGTGGCGGCGGCCATCGTATTCCAGCGTGGGATGGATCTCTACCGAAGGCAGCGCGGCGAGCGCAGCAAAATCGAAGGTGTGGGCCCGGTCGAACGCCAGCTTCTGCTTGGCCATCATCTGGTCCAGCGCCGGATCGAGCGGACCGCGATTGGCCTTGCTGATGTCGCCGGTCACCGTGAGCAATACCGGACCTGCGGCAGCACCAGGCTTCTTGTCGGCAGCCAGTGCCGGCAGGGCGGCGGGCGCGGCCAGCAGCGAGGCACCGAGGCCGAGGAACTTGCGTTTTTGCATGGAAAACCCTCCTGATGGAGATGGATGGGACGTGCGGTGATGGCGGATTGTAATCAGTTTTTGCCCATCACTGCGCACCAACGACAACGGCCCGCATCAAGGCGAAGCGGGCCGTTGGATTCAGCGCTGCATCACTGCAACTGCGCTTCAGTCACGTGGCGGCCGGCCACGCCAGTAGCCGGCCAGCAGCGACCCGGAGAGGTTGTGCCACACCGAGAACAGCGCGCCCGGCAAGGCCGCCACCGGCGTGAAATACAGCTTGCCCAGGGCGGCCGCCAAACCGGAATTCTGCATGCCGACTTCGATGGCCAGCGTGCGACAGACCGCTTCGTCGAAGCCCAGCAGGCGGCCACCCCAGTAGCCACCCAGCAAACCCAGGCCGTTGTGCAGGATCACGCCCACCAGCACCACCAGGCCGACCGAAGCGATGCTGGCCTGGCTGCCCGCAACCACCGCCGAGATGATCAGCAGGATGGCCACCATCGACACCAGCGACAGGTAGGGCTCGATGCGGCGGATCAGCTTGCCGGCGAACAGGTTCAGCACCAGGCCGACCGCGATGGGGACCACCACGATCTGCACGATCGACATCAGCATGGCGTGGGCGTCGAAGTGGATGGAGGCATCCACGTAGAGCTCGGTCAGCATCGGCGTGGCGAACACCGACACCAGCGCGGAGAGCGTGGAGATCGTCACCGACAACGCGACATCGCCGCGCGAGAGATAGATCATCACGTTGGAGGCGGTGCCGGAGGCGACACTGCCCACCAGCACCATGCCGGCGGTGAGATCGGGCGGCATGCGCAGCACCTTGGCGATGACCCAGGCGGCCAGCGGCATGACCAGGTAGTGCAGGATGATGCCGGCAGCCACCGGTGCGGGGCGCTTGATGATGCGCTTGAAGTCGTCCACGGTGAGGGTGACGCCCATGGTCAGCATGATGAGCGTCAACAACTGGGTGATGTATTTTCCGATGGGTGTGAAGGTCGGCGGCGTGAAGTAGGCAGCGGCGGAAAGCAGCAGCGCCCACACGGGAAAGAGGCGGGTAATGGTGGCAAGCATGGCAATGGATGAATGTTGAATACAGGCCCGTGCATGAAGACGATCATGCCGGGATGGCGCGTTTTTTATGTTCATTGCGCGGATGACGCACACTGCGGCGGAGAGACTTCGTGCACCAGGTCCGGTGGCGGCCTCTTCTCTATCCTCGATCACGCGCCTTGTGGGCGCAGCAAGGGCGTGATTCTACCCGCGCAGGCCGATTCCTGCCGGCTCCCGGGCCGTGGGACGGCCTACTGGCGAATAAGATCACATTTGAAACTAAGCATCACCTTGGGCGGCATCACGCCGATCACGCCCTCCGAACGTTCGCTGCCGATGATGCGCGCACGGCGCCCCTGCTGGCGGCACCAGTCATCGGCCTGCTGCAAACCCTGTGCGGCGACGCCGTCGTTGCCGTGCCAGCGTGAACTGGCCACCAGCAGGTAGGTGTCCTTGTCGATCTGCGTGACCGGTTGCGAGGTGGCACAGCCGGACAGGACGGCCACCATCGCAAGCAACAGCGTGGGCATGAGGCGGATTGTCATCGGGGCTCCCTTAGTCTTGTGATCCACGATGGTAGCCAGCGCGATGGGTGGCGTCATGCGTCCCTACAACTCTTTACCTCCGACGACGTTCCACTGCACGGACGAAAAAAAAAACGCCGCTGGAACCAGCGGCGTTTTCTCAACCATTTCAGTCAAGCCATCAACGCGTAACCGGTTTGTAACGGATACGCTTGGGCTTGGCGGCTTCTTCGCCGAGGCGCTTCTTCTTGTCGGCTTCGTATTCCTGATAGTTGCCGTCGAAGAAGGTGACCTGCGAATCGCCTTCGAAGGCGATGATGTGGGTGGCGATACGGTCCAGGAACCAGCGATCATGGGAGATCACCAGCACGGTGCCGGCAAATTCCAGCAGCGCATCTTCCAGGGCGCGCAGGGTTTCCACGTCGAGGTCGTTGGACGGTTCGTCCAGCAGCAGGACGTTGCCGCCCTGCAGCAGGGTCTTGGCCAGGTGCAGACGGCCACGCTCACCGCCGGAGAGGTTGCCGACCACCTTCTGCTGGTCGCCGCCCTTGAAGTTGAAGCGGCCCAGGTAGGCGCGCGAGGGCATTTCGAAACGGCCCACGGTGAGGATGTCGGCACCACCCGAGACATCTTCAAAGACCGTCTTCTTGTTGCCCAGGTCTTCACGCGACTGGTCCACCAGCGAGACCTTGACGGTGGGGCCCAGCACCAGTTCGCCGCTGTCCGGGGTTTCACGGCCGGCCAGCATGCGGAACAGGGTCGACTTACCGGCGCCGTTGGGACCGATGATGCCGACGATGGCACCGGCCGGAATCTTGAAGTTCAAGTTGTCGATCAGCAGGCGGTCGCCATAGCCCTTGCTGACGTTCTTGAATTCGATGACTTCATTGCCCAGGCGCTCGGCCACGGGAATGAAGATTTCCTGGGTCTCGTTGCGCTTCTGGTATTCGTATTCGGAGAGCTCGTTGAAGCGGGCCAGACGCGCCTTGCTCTTGGCCTGGCGGCCCTTGGGGTTCTGGCGCACCCACTCCAGTTCCTTGGCGATGGTCTTCTGGCGGGCCGATTCGCTGGCCTCTTCCTGCTTCAGGCGGGCTTCCTTCTGTTCCAGCCAGGAGCTGTAGTTGCCCTTCCAGGGGATGCCGTGGCCGCGGTCCAGTTCCAGGATCCATTCGGCGGCGTTGTCGAGGAAGTAGCGATCGTGGGTGATGGCCACCACGGTGCCGGGGAAGCGTTGCAGGAACTGCTCCAGCCAGTCCACCGATTCGGCATCCAGGTGGTTGGTCGGTTCGTCCAGCAGCAGCATGTCGGGCTTGGAGAGCAGCAGCTTGCACAGCGCCACGCGGCGCTTTTCACCACCGGAGAGCACGCCGATCTTGGCGTCCCAGGGCGGCAGGCGCAGGGCGTCGGCGGCCATTTCCAGCTGCTGGTTGAGGCTGTTGCCGTCAGCAGCGGCGATGATGGCTTCCAGGCGCGCCTGCTCGGTGGCGAGGGCGTCGAAGTCGGCATCTTCTTCGGCATAGGCGGCATAGACCGCGTCCAGCTTGGCCTGGGCTTCGAAGACTTCACCGAGCGCGCTCTCGACTTCCTGGCGCACGGTCTTGTCGGCATCGAGCTGGGGTTCCTGCGGCAGGTAGCCGATGTTCAGGTTGGGCATCGGGATGGCTTCACCCTCGATTTCCTTGTCGATGCCGGCCATGATCTTGAGCAGGGTGGACTTGCCCGAGCCGTTTAAGCCGAGCACGCCGATCTTGGCGCCGGGGAAGAAGGACAGCGAGATGTCCTTGAGGATCTGCCGCTTCGGCGGCACGATCTTGCCGACGCGGTTCATGGTAAAGACGTATTGGGCCATGGTATGAGTTGCCAGTGAGAGGAAAACGATAGGGCAGCGATCAAGCGCCGCCGGCGCTGGGCTCTGCCGAGCTTTGCGCGCGGGTGCGCAGGTAGCGCCACAAGCCTTCGGCGGAGTATACCGCGAGCGCCACCCAGATCACGCAAAAGCCGATGGCGCGCGCCCCGCTGAAGGGCTCGCCGTAGATCAGCACGCCCCCCAGCAGCTGGATGGTAGGCGAAATGTATTGCATCAGCCCCAGCATCGACAAGGGGATGCGGCGCGCGCCATGGGCAAAGAGCAGCAGCGGCACCGCCGTGATCGGGCCGCACAGGGCCAGCAAGATTTTGGCCGAGGTCGATGCATGGGTGAAGGCGTTGCTGTCACGCAAAGTATCCACGCCCAGGATCACCAGCACCAGCGGCAGCATCAGCAAGGTTTCCAGCGACAGGCCCTCGAGTGCGCCCAGGTGCGCGGTCTTGCGCAAGAGGCCATAGAAGGCGAAGGTCAGCGCGATCAGCAGCGAGATCCACGGCAGGCTGCCGTTGGCGAAGGTCAGCCAGATCACGGCACCGAGTGCCAGGAAGACCGCCAGCCATTGCAGGGGACGCATGCGCTCCTTCAGGATCAGGTAGCCCATGAAGACGCTCATGAGCGGGCTCATGAAGTAGCCCAGGCTGGTATCGACGATGCGCCCGGCGTTGACGGCCCAGACATACAGGGTCCAGTTGCCGGTCAGCAGCAGGGCCGAGAGCAGGAAGCCCAGCACCACCATGGGCCGCTTGATGACCTCGCCCACCCAGCGCCATTGCCGCCGCCAGGCCAGCACGGCCACCAGGAACACGCAGGACCAGAAGAGGCGGTGCACGACGATATCGAAGGAGGGAATCTCCTTGAGCAACTTGAAATACAGCGGGAACAGGCCCCACAGGATGGAGGCGCAAACGGCGTGAAGCATGGCAAGGCAATGGAATCGGAAGCCGGACCTGCGCGCGGCGCGGCGCGGTCACGGCGGTGAGAATCCGTCATTATTGCAGGATTCGGCGCCTGCGGCCCGGCGCCAGCATGCGGCTCAGGCCGCAGGCAACTTCACTTGCGCCTGCGTGGACATCATGACGACCTCGCAATCGACCTGCGCGGCCGCACGTTCGATGACCAGCACATCGGCCGCACCGAGGGTGATCAAAGGATGGTGCCAGACTCCGCGCCGCAGGGTGACGCCCTGTCCCGGCTCGATCACGAAGGCGGCAATGGCCGACTCATCCGGCCGCTCACCGTCGCCGGCCAGCACCGCCAGGCAGCGGCTGGCCCCCAGCGGAATGAAGCTCTGGCTGCCCAGGCGGTGGCGTTCAAAGGCGCACAGCGGATAGGTTGCCGGATCGCCCTGCCCCTGCGTGCGGAAGATGGCCACGCAGGCGCGGCCGCCCTCGTCGTCCACATCGAGGCTGGCCACGTCGTCGTAGCGGCGCGTGGTGCCGAAGTTGATGTCGCGCTCGGACGGGCCCGGCGCAATCAAGACCCCATAGGCCGCGAAGGCCTCCTGCGTCAGCGCTTGCGCCAGGATCACGCGCGCGGCGGTGTCAGGTGCAGGCATGCATCAGTCTCGCTGCGTAATCGATCAACGAACGGTCACTGCCGGGCGGTGCGATCAGGGACAGTCCGAACGGCGCTCCGTCGATTTGCATCAAGGGTAGCGAGATCTGCGGACATCCCGACAGCCCGGACAGGCAGAGCATGCGCACCGCCTGGTTGCGATAGTCTTCCAGCGACTGTTCCGAATCGGTCAGCAGCGGTGCCGCATCCGGCGCGCTGGGCAAGAGCAGCACGCCGTCGTTGCCCAGCAGGCCGGTGAAGCCGGCGCGGAAGGTCTCGCGCACGGCGCTGTGTTCCTGCATCTGCTGCGCCGTGATGGTGGCCGACCAGGCAAAGCGTTCGGCCACGCCCGGCCCCAGCTGGAAGCCGTAACGGCTGATGTTCTCGCCATGGGCCTGCCAGGCCTCATAGCCCTGGATGTGGCGAAACGCCCAGTACAGCGCATCAAAGGAAGGGGTCGCCGCCGTGACCGGCTGCGGCGCACCCAGCACGCCCGCCAGGCGTTCCAGCACCTGCGCAAACTGGGCCTGCACGCGCGGCGCCAGCAGGCCCAGCACGTCGCTGGCGACCAGCACACGCGGCGCCTGCGGCAAGGGTGCGCTGTCCTCGCCCAGCAAGACCGCACCTGCGCGGGTGAACACCTCCATGTCGCGTGCAAACCAGCCGCAGGTATCAAAGCTGCTGGCCAGGTCCATCACCCCCGCAAGCGGTACTCGGCCATGGGTAGGGCGCAAGCCGATCAGGCCGCAATGGCTGGCCGGCACCCGGACCGATCCGCCGGTATCGGTGCCCAGGGCCAGGTCGGCCAGGCCGTTGGAGACCGCCGAGGCCGACCCGGAACTGGAGCCGCCCGGAATCCGCTCGGGCGCGCCGCCATTGCGGGGCGTGCCGAAGTGGGCGTTCTTGCCGTTCATCGAGAAGGCCAGTTCATCGGTGACCACCTTGCCGACGAATTGCGCGCCCGCTTGCAGCAGCGACTGCACCGCCGGGGCAGACGCGACCTTGATGCCGGACAGGGCCAGCATGTGCGCATTGCCGCAGCCGGTGGGATAGCCCGCCACGTCGAAGATGTCCTTGACCGCCAGGCGCACGCCAGCCAGGGGGCCGCTGGCGGCCTGCGGCTGGGGGACGAAGGGATAGGGGACGAAGCAGCGGGCGGTGAAAGCATCGGCACTCATGCGGTTTCCTTGTCAGGTCGGGGTGGGAGGGAGAGCGGCGCGCTCATGGATCAGGCCGCGGCCAGCTGCAGTGCTTCGGCACGCAGGCAGCGTACCGTATGTTGCTCGCCCACGGCTTGTTCGGCCGGCTGCCGGGCCAGGCAATCGGCTTGCGCATGCGGGCAGCGCTCGGCGAAGGCACAGCCCGGCGGCAGGTTGGCCAGGTCGGGCGGCGCGCCGGGAATGGTCTGCAGGCGCTGGCCCTTCTGCATGGCGCCATGGCTGCGGCTTTGCAACAGCGACATGGTGTAGGGATGGCGCGGCTGGGCCAGCAGTTGCGAGGCCGGTCCCTGCTCGACGATGCGCCCGGCATACATCACCGCGATGCGGTCGGCCACTTCGACGGCCGCGCCGATGTCGTGGGTGACGAAGATGATCGACAGGCCCAGCTCGCGCTGCAGCTCGCGCAGCAGCAGCAGGATCTGGATCTGCACCGTGGCATCGAGCGCCGTGGTGGGTTCATCGGCCAGCAGGACCTTGGGCGAGCAGGACAGCGCCAGTGCGATCATGGCGCGCTGGCGCATGCCGCCGGACATCTCGTGGGGATAGGCATCGAGCCGCCGCTCCGGGCTGGGGATGCGGACCTTCTCGAACAGCGCCAGGGCTTGCGCGCGGGCCTGGGCGGCCGAGACCTTCTTGTGGCGGCGAATGGTCTCGGCGATCTGCGCCCCCACGGTATAGACCGGATCGAGCGCCAGCAAGGGTTCCTGGAAAATCATCGCCACGCTGTCGCCGCGCAGGGCGGACAGTTCGCGGCCGGTCATCGCCAGGACGTCGCGGCCATCGACTTCCAGTCCACCTTCGATGCGGGTGCGCGCCTCGGGATGCAGCCGCATGATGGAACGCAGCGTGACGCTCTTGCCCGAGCCCGATTCACCGATCAAGGCCACCACCTCGCCCTCGGCTACCTCCAGGTCCACGCCGCTGACGGCGCGGATGGTCTTGCCAGGGGCCTTGAAGGTGACCCGCAGGTCACGCAGGCGCACCATCGCCTTCTTGGATGCATCAGCCATGTTGCAGCTCCTTGTTGAGCATGCCGGCTTCGAAGCCGGCGTCGTCATAGCCACTGCCGGGTTCATAGCGCAGGCAGGCCACGCCGTGTTCCGGTGCGGCCTCGACGAAGGCCGGCGCGCGCTGCTGGCAGACCGGCTGCGCGAACTGGCAGCGGGTATGGAAGCGGCAGCCCGGGGGCGGATTGATGGGGTTGGGCGGGTCGCCCGCCAGCGGCGCTTCTTCGGTGCGGCGGCTGGGGTCCATGCTGGGCATGGAGCGCAACAGCGCGCGCGTGTAGGGATGGCGCGGGGTGTCGAACACCTGCTCGGCCGGACCGACCTCGACCACCTGGCCCAGGTACATCACCAGCACGCGGTCGGAGATGAAACGGACCACGTTCAGATCGTGGCTGATGAACAGATAGGTGAGGCCGAATTCCTGCTTCAGGTCCTGCAGCAGGTTCAGCACCTGCGCCTCCACCGATTTGTCCAGCGCCGAGACGGCCTCATCCAGGATCACCAGGCGCGGCTCCAGCGCCAGGGCGCGCGCAATGTTGACGCGCTGGCGCTGGCCGCCGGAGAGTTCATGCGGATAGCGTCCGGCGAAGCGTTCCGGCTGCAGGCCCACGCGCGCCAGGAGGCTGCGTGCGCGGGCGATGGCTTCGCGCGCGGGCAGGCCATGCACGGTGGGCGCAAAGGCGATCGAATCCTCGATGGTCATGCGCGGATTGAGCGAGGAATAACTGTCCTGGAACACCATCTGTGCCTGGCGCCGGAACTGGCGCAAGGGCATGGTGCGCGAACCTACGGTCTGGCCGTCGAAGACCAGTTCGCCGCTGTCCTGTTCGATCAGCTGCATCAGCACGCGCGCCGTGGTGGACTTGCCGCAGCCGGATTCACCGACTACGCCCAGGGTTTCGCCTTTCATGATGTCGAAGCTCACGCCATCGACCGCACGCACCGCATGGGCCGGACCGCGCAGCAAGGGCAGGCCCTGCTGCTTGAGCGGAAAATGCTTCAGCAGTTGGCGCACACCCAAAAGCGGCTGGCGCGGGCCGCCGACATCACGCGGGTCCTGGTTCAGGAGCGAGGCAGACAGGCTCATTGCTTGACCTCCATGGCCGAGCGCAGGCCGTCGGACAACAGGTTGAAGGAAATCGAGGTGACGAAGATGAAGGCGCCCGGCAAGGCCGCCACCCAAGGCTGGGTGTAGATGGCCGTGCGCAGGGTGTTGAGCATCAGGCCCCATTCCGGCTCGGGCGGCTTGACGCCCAGGCCGAGGAAGGACAAGCCCGAGGCCAGGATCATCGAGACAGAAATCAAGCTGGTGGAATAGACGAAGATCGGTCCCAGCACGTTGCCCAGGACGTGCGCGCGCACGATGGTGAAGGCACTGGCGCCGGAGGCGCGCGCCGCATCGACGTAATCGCTGCGCCGCACCTGGGTGGTGACGCTTTCTGCAATGCGCGCAATTTGCGGGACGAAGACGATGGTCAGCGACGTGAGCGCATTGAAGATGCCCGCACCCAGCGCCCCCGACAGCGCAATGGCCAGCAGCACCGAAGGAAAGGCGTAAAGGATATCGATGCTGCGCATGATGGCCGTGTTGGTGAAGCCACCCGCGTAACCGGCCACGATGCCCAGCGCACTGCCGATGACGAAGGCCAGCAGCACCGGCGTGATGCCCATGAACAGCGACAGCCGGCCACCCAGCAGCAGGCGCGAGAACATGTCGCGCCCCAGTTCGTCGGTGCCCAGCAGATGGCCGGCGGTGCCGATGGGTTTCAGGCGCGAGAACATCGAGGCGGCAAACGGATCGCCCGGCATCACCCAGGGGGCGGCAATGGCCGCCACGATCAGCAGCAGCAGCACGGCAGCAGCGATCATGGCCCCGGGATTGCGCACCAGGCGCGCACCGACGTTGGCCCAGTGGCCCCGCGAGCGGCGCATGGCGGTCGCGGGCTCGGCCGCCTTGAGGGCGGAGACGGAAGTGGAGAGGTTCATGTCAGGCTCGCTCGATACGGGGGTCGAAGATGGTTTGCAGGACATCCACCAGCAGGTTCAGCGCCACGAAGAACATGGCCAGCACCAGGATGCTCCCCTGCAGCAGCGGCAGGTCGCGCTGGAAGATGGCCTGGTTGAGCAGGAAGCCGGTCCCGGGCCAGGAAAACACGGTCTCGATCAGGATGGAGCCGCCCAGCAAGTAGCCCAGCTGCAGGCCCATGACGGCCAGCGCGGTCGGTGCGGCATTCTTGACCACGTGGCGCAGGACACCCGCGTCCGACAAGCCGCGCGCCTTCAGCCCCACCACGAATTCCTGGGCCAGGATGTCGGCCACCAGGGCGCGCACGGTACGGGCGATTATGCCCATGGGGATGAAGGACATGGTCACGGCCGGCATGAGCAGATATTTCACGTGTTCCAGGTCCCACACCCAGGCGCCCGATCCATCGGGGCCGGCACCGGTGGCGGGCAGCCACATCAGCTTGGAAGAGAACACGATCACCAGCACCATCCCCAGCCAGTAATGCGGCACCGACACGCCCACCACCGAGATGAAGGAAGCCACGCGATCCACCCAGGAATTACGGAAGTAGCCCGCCACGAAGCCGAACAGCGAACCGAACACGAAACCGATCAGCGTGGCCACGGCCGCCAGCATGAAGGTATTGCCGACCGCCTTGAACACTTCGGCGGCTACCGGGCGGCCGGTCGCAATCGAGCTGCCGAGGTCGCCGTGCAGGGCGCGCCAGACCCAGCTCAGGAATTGCTCGGGATAGCTGCGGTTGAATCCGTAGATTTCCATGAGCTGCTTTTGCAGGTCGGCCGAGGCATCCGGCGGCAGGATCGAGACCAGCGGATCGCCCGGTGCGATGTGGACCAGCATGAAGCAGAGGAAGGCCACGCCCAGCATGATGGGCAGGGCGTAGAGAAAGCGTCGTATCAGGTAGGCGATCATGGCGGTTCCGGCGACGGGTCAGGTGCTGCGGCAGCGGGGCTGCGGAAAGAGGCTTGGTGCAGAAAACGTCAGCGGTGCCGGCGCGGGCCGGCGCCGCTGAGGTCTTCATGCATGACGGGTCAGTCCATGCTCATGGTGGCGATGTCGATGAACCAGCTCTGCGGCTGCACGACACCCTTGACCTTGGCGGCGATGGCGCGCGGACCGGTGTCGTGGGCGACCCAGACGAAGGGCGCTTCATCGACGATCTTGGCGTGCAGCTCGGCCAGCAGCGCGTCACGCTGCTTGGGGTCGAAGGTGGTGCGTGCCTTGGCGATGAGGGCATCGACATCCGGATTGCTATAGAAGCCCCAGTTGTTGGAGGTCGGCGGTGCCGCCTTGGTATCGACGAAGCGCACCATGGCGAAGAACGGGTCCATGGACGCGAAGCTGACGTTGATCGCATTGGCGCCGTGGGCGCTCGCGTCCTTGGCACCGATGCGCCAGTTGGTATAGAGGGTGTTCCATTCGATGACGTCGAACTGCACGTCGAAGAAGCACTCCTTCAGGTTCTGCTGCATGAACTCGTTCATCGGCAGCGGCTGCATCTGGCCCGAACCGGAGGCCGAGATCTGCACCTTCACCGTCAGCGGCTTGGCGGCCGAATAGCCGGCTTCGCTCATGAGCTTCTTGGCGGCCGCCGGATCGTACTTGATCTGGAAGCTCGGGTTGCCGCGCCACGGATGGCCGGGTTCGACGGTACCGGTGGCTTCACCCATGAGTCCGCCCAGGAGCTGCTTCATCGCGGGACGATTCACGCACAGGTTGGCGGCATGGCGCACACGCTTGTCCAGCCAGGGCGAGCCGGGCACGAAGGACAGCTGCCACGGCCACACGTGGGGCTGCGGATTGGAATAGATCTTGAAGCCGCGCGCCTTGATCGCGTCCAGTGCGTCCGGTGCGGGGGCTTCGATCCAGTCGACCTGGCCCGACATCAGGGCCGCGGTGCGCGAGTTGGCTTCGGGCAGCGGCAGCATCACCACGCGATCGATCTTGGGGCGGCGTGCGGCATCCCAGTAGCCGTCGTTCTTGACCACTTCGAGCCGCTCGCGCGGGACGAACTTGGCCATCTTGAAGGGGCCGGTGCCGGACGCATCGGCGGCGAAGGCCGCCCAGGCCTGCTTGCTGCGCTCGGCCTTGTCGGTCACCGAGACCGGCACGGCGGCCAGTTTCTTTTCCCACTGGGCGGGCGAGGCCATGAAGAGGTTGGTGAGGTTGATCGGCAGGAAGGAATCCGGCTCGGCGGTGCTCAGTTCCACGGTGAGATCATCGATCTTGCGCGCCGAGCGCAGGGTGGGCATGCGCGAGGCGGTGGTGCCGACCTGGCTGGGGTCGAATTGCACGGCGTTCTTGTCGAGCACCTTGTTGACGTTCCAGACCACGGCGTCGGCGTTGAAGGCCGAGCCATCATGGAATTTCACGCCGGGACGCAGCTTGAAGATCCACTTGGTCTTGTCCTTGGCATCGACCTGCCACGACACGGCCAGGTCGGGGATCAGTTCGCTGGCCTTGTCGGCTTTGGACAAGTCCCATTGGGTGAGCCCGTCATACATGGGAATGCCGGTGAAGCGGTTGCCCTCGAAGCCCTGGTCGGGCTGGCCCAGCGTGCGCGGGATATCGCCGGCCGTCATGGCGATGCGCAATACTTTTTCGGCGTGGGCCGGCAGGCTGGCCAAGGCGCCGAAGGCCAGGGTACAGGCCAGCGTGAGGGGGAGGGTCTTGGATAATTTCATATCGGTGCTTTCCTGGTTGAGGGACGACGATGGAAACAACGGATGCCACTGAAACTGCGCGAAGCCAAGAACGAGATGAGCTGCCCTGCCGTCAGGGCGGAGAGAATGAGAGACCGACGCGTTGGGCGGCGTTGACGATGTGCTGCTGCATGGCCTGGCGCGCGCCTTCGATGTCACCGGCGGAGATGGCGGCCGCTATCGCACGATGCTCCACGGCGGGTGCCCAGATGCGCTCGCGGTCGGCGAAGGGCACGCGCAGGCTGTGGCTGATGGGGCGCTCGAACTGGCGCACCACCTGGGAAAAGGCGGGGTTGCCGGAGAGCTCGGCCAGCAGTTGATGAAATTCCAGGTCGGCGTGCGAGGCGCTGACCAGGTCGAGGTTCTTGAGCGCCTCTTCGAAGCGCGCCTGGATCCCCCACAGGCGCGGCGTGGCCTGGGCGCTGATGTGGCGCGCGGCCAGGGCGGCTGCGGCCGACTCCAGCGTATAGCGCAACTGGAACACGGCCGCCAGGTCCAGCGCCGCGGCGGCTGTGCCGCCTTCACCGGCGGGTGGCTGGGGCGGGGTCACGCGGCCCTCCTGGCGTTGGCTCACCAGCGTGCCCTTCCCGGGAACGGAACGGATGAAGCCCAGCGCCTCCAGCATCGACAAGGCCTCCCGCAGCGACGCGCGGCTGATGCCCATGGACTCGGCCAGTTCGCGCTGGCTGGGCAGCATGGCGCCCGGCGCATAGGTGCCGGAGAGAATCTGGCGCTGCAGTGTCTGTGCTGCGATGTTGGGCATGCTCATGGTGGAGGTCCTCGTTGGCCTGACTGGTCAGACCGCGAAGAGCTCTTCAGCAATGAGCGTGCCATGCCTTGCCCCGTTCGTCGCAAACCCTTCTGCACAAAGGCATTCGGGGCCTTGGTTACTTTCCGTATCAGCGGCGACAACCGGGGTAATGCGCGATCCTGATGCGCGAACGCACCAGTGGCGTGAACCGGAAACCAGCACGCACTGCCCCGAAAGCGGGAGTCATTGCGGGGCGGCAAGAGCCGTCACCGCGCTTTCAATGAAGTGTTGTGCGTCCTCGACTGCGCGGCCAAGGCGAGGGGAAATGCGCAAGATCTGCTAAGTATTTTTCATATGCACGGCATACACTGGTCCATGGACTTCGATTCGATGCACAGATATCGCACTCGCATGGCAAGGGTGGTTGCCGCGATCGCGGCCGATCCCATGGCACAGCACAGCCTGGAAGCACTCGCCGCCATCGCGGCCTTCTCCCCGTTCCATTTTCATCGCCTCTACCGCAGCTTGACGGGAGAAACCATCATGGACACGCTGCGTCACCAGCGGCTGGCATTGGCCGCGCTCAAACTGGCCAGTCAGGAAGGCAGTGTGACTGAAATTGCGCTGGCCTGTGGCTATGAAAGTCCCCAAGCCTTCACACGGGCGTTCAGGCAGTTTTCCGGACAGTCGCCGAGTGCATTCAGACGCAAGATCTCTCTGATGACTCAACCCTCAAGGCTGGTTGACGTGATGCAGCCTCCGCCGCTCCCTCTGAAGGTGCCATTGGTCGAACAGGGTGCCCTGCAACTGCTGGGATTACGGCATGAAGGCCCGACCAGCACCATTGCCCATACGCACCGGCGGCTTCATCAATTGCTGGGCGAGCGGACTGAGCCAGTGCGTTACGGGATTTGCTTTGGCGACCCCGAGCAGGGCACCAGCTTCCGCTATTTCGCCGCCGTATTGCGACAGGCCGCCGATCCGCTGGAGGGTGTCTTGGAACCCCTCGATGTGCCCGCCGGCGCCTACGCCTGTCATACCGTCATGGGGCCCTACACACAGATCAACGCCAGCATCGCCGCGCTCTACAGCACCTGGCTGCCTTACAGCGGCTATGAACCCGACGACAGGCCTCTCATCGAGTGCTATCGCAACCAGCCGCACCAGGTCGCGCAGGAGGCATTGCATACCGACCTGCTAATCCCGATCCGTCCTCTTCGTTAATCAACCTGGTGTGATCATGAATCTTGCATACTGGCGGCGCGCCTTTCTGGCGCTGATCTGGGTGGTGAGCTGCACAAACGCATGGGCCGCCTCGGTCGGCTTTCAGGAGCAGACTACGCTCGATGAGCGTGGTGCGCCGATCAAACTGGCGATCTGGTATCCCAGCAGTTCGCAGTCACATACGGTCAGCCTCGGATGGACGACGCAGGAAGTGGCCATGAATGGCGCCATGTCGGAAGGCCGACATCCCTTGATCGTGATATCGCATGGCACCGGCGGCACTTACTTCTCGCACCACGATACGGCCACTGCGCTGGCGCGCGCCGGATTCATTGCTGCGGCCGTGATGCATCCAGGTGATAACGCCCAGGATCAAAGCCGCCGATTTTTTATTCTGGAGCGGCCCGGACATATACGCCGGGCCTTGGACTATCTGCTGCAGGATTGGCCGGGCCATGCACAGGTCGATGCAGGGCGCATCGGGATCTTCGGATTTTCAGCAGGAGGATTTACCGCGCTGGTCAGCATCGGTGGACAGCCTGACATGGCGCGCATCATCCCGTTCTGCAACGAGCGCCCTGATCATTTCGCGTGCCAGCTCATTGCTCAGGAAAGCATCGCAGGACGTGCGGCTAATGCGCCGATGCCCGAGCAGGCGCAGGTGCAGGTGCAGGTGCAGGACAATCGCATCAAGGCGGCAGTCATTGCCGCGCCTGCGCTCGGTTTCACGTTTGCCAACCGACTGCAGCAGGCAACGATCCCCGTACAACTATGGCGCGCCGAAGACGACCGGATCTTGCCCCATCCCTGGTATGCGGAAGAAGTGCGGCGCGCGTTGCCGCAGGCACCGCAATACCATCTCGTATCCCATGCCGGGCATTTCGATTTCCTTGCACCCTGCGCCCCGGTCATGGCGCAACGCCTGCCTGACATCTGCAGCAGTGCGAGCGGCTTCGACCGCTCGGCCTTCCATCGGGCATTCAATGAAGAAATCGTGACTTTCTTTCAGCGTGCCTTAGCGGTAGAGGGCCGCTAGAGAGCGCCTCTGCCATATCGCACAGTGCGATCAGCCGGTGGATTCAGTTCACCGCCGGCGTCACCGGCTCATGCTTGGCCACGAAGTGATACAGCAGGAAGGCGCTCACGCCGCAGATGGCCATCACCGACACCAGCGGCAAGGCCGTGCCGTCATGCCAAAGGCTCATCACCACACCCGAGAGCACACCCATGCCGAACTGCAGCGTACCCATCAGGGCGGCGGCGGTGCCGGCCTGGCGCCCTTGGTGCTTGAGCGCAATGGCGGTCGCATTGGGGCCGGTAAAACCATAAGCCGTGAGGAACCCGAAGAAACCGAACAGCAGCAGCGGCAGGCTCTCCAGTCCGGCCAGGACCGCCAGCACCACCGCCAGCGACAGGCCGGCCGGTACCCACAGTACACGGCCCAGCACGCGTTCGGCCGAGCGCTTGACCACCAGGCGCGCATTGATCTGCGAAGCGGCAATCAGGCCAATGGCGTTGGAGGCAAACACGAAACCAAAGTACTGCGGCTTGATCCCGTGCAACTCGATCACCACGAACGGACCGCCTGCGATGTAGGCGAACATGCCCGCCTGCACCAGCCCTCCGCACAGCACGAAGGACATGAACTGGCGATGGCGCAGCAAACCCCAGTACTGGCGCAAGGTGCGGCCCAGATGCAGCGGCTCGGCACGGGATACGTCCACGGTTTCGGTCAGGTACTTGCGGGTGCCCAGCATGCACAGCAGGCCGAAGATCGTCAGCACCACGAAGATGCCGCGCCAGCTGGCAAAGACCAGCATCAGGCCACCGATGAAAGGCGCCAGGATCGGCGCCAGCCCGAACACCAGCATCAGCATCGAGAAGGCCTTGGCCGAACCCTCGGCCCCCATGCGATCACGCACCATCGCGCGCGGAATCACCATGCCGGCGCTGCCGCCCAGGCCCTGGAACAATCTCAGCACGATCAGGGTCTCAATGCTCTGTACAAAAATGCACAGCAAGGAACAGACGAAGTAGAGCGCGATCCCGAAGAACAAGGGCGGCTTGCGGCCGAAGCGATCCGACAGCGGACCATAGAACATCTGCCCGACCGCCAGGCCGATGAGGAAAGAAGCGAGCGTAAGCTGGACCAGGTTGGTGCCCACGCCGAGATCCTTGGCGATGGCGGTGAAGCTGGGCAGGTACATGTCGATGGCCAGCGCGCCCAGTGCCGTCAAGGCCGCCAGGACGGCCAGCCATGGGGGAAATTTGCCCATGGAGAGCTGAGTATCTTTGTTGTGCATGTGGAAATCGTGAGACAGCCGCATTCCCCGGCCGAGCGGAAGATGTAAGCGGGTTGAAGCAAGGTGGACCGGAATTGCCCCTGGAGGCGTGAGGGCGTCATTATAAAGGCCTGTTCATTTTCGTTCAGGCAGCACATCAAGCCGGGGGGGGCTTGCGCCATGGCAAAAGCTGAGCAAAGACAAGAAATGCGCACGCGCTTCGTGCAGGAGAATGTAAAAACTGGCAAACTTGTTGTCATTGTTCTCATGTGCCAGGATCGTGCAAGGGAGCGGCAGGTAGGCGCAGCGCGGGCCCCAGCGCGTCACCGGAGACCAGTCACCGGGATGCAGCGAAGGTCAAGGCAGCACCATGCGCATTGCTGTAAAACAAGAAAAGTTTAGCCGCAGGGGAAATCGATGCGTGGCCGATATACGCCATCAGTAACAGGCGTGCCTGATCCGGGGTGCCACTCCAGCTGCGGACCATCAGGCATGACCGGGCGCGCCATGCGCGGGCTCAGGATATTCATTGCGGGGGTGGCAGCTGCGCTCCTGCTGACCGCTTGCGAGCGCAGTGAGGAGCAGGCCAATAGCGCACAGGCGCAATCTTCACCCGCCGCCGCCACGGCCACCGCCGAGCCGGTGGTGCTGACCGCACTGGTCTGGGCGCCCGACTGGCCGGAAGAAATGCATCGCGTGGCCGATGCCTTCATGCATGCGCATCCGCAGGTGCGCATCAACCTGCAATTCATGATCGGCAATTCGGTCGAAGAAAACCTCAAGCCGCGCGCCGCCACCGACAGCCTGCCCGACATCATCTCGGTCAATGCCAGCCCCTACACGGCCGCCCTGGCCGACCAGGGCTTGCTGGCCGACATCGGTGCCACCCAGGCCTGGGGCCAGCTGCTCGAAGGCCTGCAGCGCGAGTGGACTTCGCCGGGCGGTCGCCGTTATGGCATTCCCTCGGGCCTGGCGACCACGCTGATCTACTACAACCGCGACATGTTCGAGCGGGCCGGCATCACTGAAGCACCCACCGATTTCGAGGCTTTTCTTGCCACGGGCGCAGCATTGCGCAAAGCCGGCTTCATTCCGCTGGCGCTCTCCGGCGGTTTCCCCAACATGCTGGGCAACGGCCCCTTCAGCTACGGCTTTGCCAACCTGATTGCCGCCAAGGTGCCGGACTGGCGCGCACGCATCGCCGATGGCACGCTGCAGCTGGACAACCCCGATGGCGTGGCCATCTTCACGCGCCTGCGCACGCTGGTGGAGCAGAAGATGGTGCAGGCCGACTGCCTGCGTGCCGGCTATGACGCCACCCTGCGCCAGTTCGCCGAAGGCCGCGCGGCCATGACCTTCCAGGGGACCTGGGCGGCGGGCACGCTCATGACCGGGCGCAACATGCGGGTGGGCGTATTCGTGCCGCCCTGGAATGACAAGGGGCAGCCCCTGAAACCGGTGCTGGGCAGCGAGACCGGTTTTGCCGTGGCCCAGCGCAGCAGCGCGCAACAACGCGAGGCGGCGGTGCAGTTCCTGGACTTTCTCTATGGTCCGGGCATGTCGATCTGGCAGGCCAAGCGCCAGAACATTCCGCCGTTTCGCGTGATCGCGCCCGATGTCAGCGGCGACCGCGATTTGTTCACGCTGGTCGAGGACATGAAACGCAGTGCCGCCGGGGCCAACGCACCGGGGCTGTATTACTCGCTGCTGCCGGTCAACACCATCGATGTCCTGCATCCGCTGTTGCAGGCCGTGCTGTCGGGCCGCCAGTCGCCGGCGCGCGCGGCGCGCGCCTTGCAGGACTCCATCGCCGAACAGGCGCAACTGTCGGCCAAGTAGGGAGAGTCCATCCATGCCCAGACGGCTCGACTTCCTTTGGCTCGGTTTCCTGCGCAGGATCGAGATCCGCTATCGCCTCATCAATTCCTTCATCCTGGTCTCGCTGGTGCCGCTGCTGATCTCGGGCCTCTTGGCCTATCGCGAGACCACCCGCGCGACCCAGGACAAAGTGCGTGCCTACTCGGTCCAGGTGGCCAAGCAGATCTCGCAGAACCTGATGCTGCGCATGGAAAAGATCGAAGACATGAGCGAAGAGCTGGCGCTGTCGGAGAAGCTGCAGCGCCTGTTGGCCAACTACTACGGCGGCGATGAAGCCGCCAGTGCTGCCGCCCGCAGCGGCGTGGCACGGGTGCTGCTCGATACCTTTGGCTCACTGCCCGACGTGAACCAGAAATACCTGCTGGACCGCCGCCGCCAGGTGATCGATCCGCAGATCTTTGCGCCCCTGGCCAGCAACATCAGCCGCGTGGCCGAGGAAGCGCCGGATATTTCCGGACGCGCATGGTGGACGCTCTACAACGGCGGCCATGGACAGAAGAGCGTGGCCATGCTGCGCGAGATCCGCTTCACCGGCAACAACCGTCCGGCCGGCATGCTCTTCGTGGGCGTGCGGCCGAGCTACTTCTTCAGCATCTTCGAGGGGGTGGACCTGGGCTACGATTCCAGCCTCTTCATCGTCGATGCCAGCGATGGCACGGTGGTGGTGCAGGGACGCGATACCAGCTTCAGCAGCGCCGATCCGGCCCTGCTGGAGGGCATCACGGCCAGCCTGGGCCAGCGTCGCACCAGCGACTTCATTTCCTACACGCGCGCCGACGGCACGCCTTTTTATGCTGCCATCGCGCAGTTGCCACATACCTCCTGGTGGGTGGTCAGCGCCACGCCCAGCGACAAGCTCAACGCCGATACCCGCTCGGTGCGCGACAAGATCATCGCCATCGGCTTGCTGTGCTTTGCGGCCTCGCTGCTGCTCTCGGCGCTGATCGCGCGCAGCATCAGCGTGCCGCTGCAGCGCCTGGTGGGGGCCATGAAGGAAGCCGGCAGCGGTGACACCACGGTGCGCGTGGAGCAGGCCGGCGGCGACGAGATCGCCGTGCTCTCGCGCAAATTCAACGAGATGGCCGGCAAGCTGCAGCAGAACAAGGAAGAACTGGAAGAGCAGGTGGCCCTGCGCACGCGCGAGCTGGAGCGCGCCAATCGCAAGCTCGAAGCACTCTCGGCCACCGATGGCCTGACGGGGGTGGCCAACCGGCGCCGCTTCGACGAGGTGCTGGCCAATGAACTGCGGCGCTCGGTGCGCTCGGGCCATGCGCTGGCCCTGTTGATGCTGGACGTGGATTACTTCAAGAAATACAACGACCGCTATGGCCACCTGGCCGGAGACGAATGCCTGCGCATCGTGGCGCGCGTCCTGCAGAAGAGTTCGCGCCGCGCGACCGACCTGGTCGCACGCTATGGCGGCGAGGAATTCAGCGTCATCATCGCCGAGAGCGATACCGCCCATGCCCTGCAGCAGGCCGAGAACATCTGCCAGGCCATCTTCGAACTGAAGCTGCCGCACGCCGATTCTCCCTTCGGCTACATCACGGCCAGCATCGGCGTGGCCTCGCTGCAGCCGGATGAAGAGACCACCGCCGAACAATTGCTGCGCATCGCCGACCAGGCGCTGTACCACGCCAAATACCAGGGCCGCAACCGCGTGGTGCTGGGCAATGACGCCACCCAAATGCTGTAACCCCCCGCCCGCCGCGGCTGACAAAGCACTGACAAGCGCCGCGCCCAAGACACGCCATGTGCAAAGTTAGGTCACGCTGCGCCGCGTGGCCCTGAACCAATGCCCTCGCACTGCATCATATCGCTATGCCAACCGTCACTTGAGAAGAGAGGTATAGCAGATGAACCCGAGCCGCCAAGAAAAAAAACACTGGACCATCGATGACATCGACCTGGACCGCATCGACCGAGAGCGGGTGCGGCAGGATGAAGACCTGTTCTACCTGGTGGCCTGCGCCTCCTTCGTCGAAAGCGGTTCCGATCTCTATACCCACAACCTGGTGGAGTTCTACAAGGGTGATGCCGAGGTCGAGACCTGGCTGCGCGAACAGTGGGAACAGGAAGAGCTGCAGCATGGCGCCGCCCTGCGCGCCTACGTGGAGCACGTCTGGCCCGAGTTCGACTGGCCGCGCGCCTACCAGGGCTTCCTCGATGAATACTCGCAGTACTGCAAGGTCGAACTGCTCGAACCGACACGGGCCCAGGAGCTGGCCGCGCGCTGCGTGGTCGAGACCGGCACTTCCACCTACTACCGGGCGCTGGCGCGGGCCACCGACGAGCCGGTACTGAAACACCTGGCCGGCCTCATCGCCAATGACGAGGTCAATCACTACAAGCACTTCTACCAGTATTTCCGCCGCTATCGCCGCCAGGAAAATATCGGCCGCTCGCGCGTCTTCGGCACCCTCAGCCGGCGCACCCTGGAACTGAAGAGCGAAGACGCCGATTGCGCCATCCGCCATGTGGCCATGGTGTACAAGCCGGAACTGGCCGCCGATCCGGCGCGCCTCAAGGAACTGGCCTCGCGCATGAGCCGCACCGTGCGCGTGAACCTCAAACCCGAGACCACCATCAAGATGATCATGCGTCCGCTGGAGTTGCCGGTGGCCTTGCAGAACCTCATCGAATTCCCGCTGCGGCAGTTCATGCAGCGCGTGTTGCTGCGCTAGGCGCCAAGGCAGTCCGGCAACGCTCCCGGCCAGGCACCGTGATGGATCACGCTGCCTGGCGCCGGTTTACCCTCATTGTGAACAATCTGTCTCACGCCCCAAGAAGTTGGGAAACTCCGCGCAAAGCCGCATGGCATGGCGCTTTGAGCGGCGCACCAAGATCGCGCAGAGGCAAGCGCCAGCCTGGTGAATGTTGCTGCAGTGACATGGGACTGTCGACAATGGCGCTCGGCTTTGGTGCGCAATCCTGGCGTGCCTGACAACATTTTTCCCGCATCCCGCCCCTCCCCGCCCCGCTTTGATGCAGCCCGCAGGCCCTCGGCCGTGCATTGGCACGCAATCTGCTAAAGCGACTGGGCAGTGAAAAAAATCTTCCAAAACTTTTCTCGAGGGAGCACCACATGTCACGTCGTACCGTACTGAAAGCCACCGCTCTGGGCGCATTCGCACTGGCCGCATCCTCCTGGCTGCCTTCGGCCTTCGCTGCCGACACCATCAAGGTCGGTATCCTGCACTCGCTGTCGGGCACCATGGCGATCTCCGAAACGTCCCTGAAGGACGTGGCCCTGATGACCATCGACGAAATCAACGCCGCCGGCGGCGTGATGGGCAAGAAGCTCGAACCGGTGGTGGTCGACCCCGCCTCGAACTGGCCGCTGTTCGCCGAAAAGGCCCGCCAGCTGATCTCCCAGGACAAGGTCTCGGTGGTCTTCGGCTGCTGGACTTCGGTGTCGCGCAAGTCGGTGCTGCCGGTCTTCAAGGAATTGAACAGCCTGCTGTTCTACCCGGTGCAGTACGAAGGTGAAGAACTGGAGAAGAACGTCTTCTACACCGGTGCTGCCCCCAACCAGCAAGCCATTCCCGCCGTGGAATACCTGATGTCCAAGGAAGGCGGCGGTGCCAAGCGCTTCGTGCTGCTGGGGACCGACTACGTCTACCCGCGCACCACCAACAAGATCCTGCGTGCCTTCCTGCACAGCAAGGGCGTGAAGGATTCCGACATCGACGAGGTCTACACCCCGTTCGGCCACTCCGACTACCAGACCATCGTGGCCAACATCAAGAAGTTCTCCGCAGGTGGCAAGACGGCCGTGATCTCGACCATCAACGGCGACTCCAACGTCCCCTTCTACAAGGAACTGGGCAACGCCGGCCTGAAGGCGACCGACGTGCCGGTAGTGGCATTCTCGGTGGGTGAAGAAGAACTGCGCGGTGTCGATACCAAGCCGCTGGTGGGCCACCTGGCTGCCTGGAACTACTTCGAATCGGTGAAGAATCCGGTCAACACCGCCTTCATCAAGAAGTGGAAGGAATATGCCAAGGCCAAGAACCTGCCCAACGCCGATACCGTCGTGACCAACGACCCGATGGAAGCTACCTACGTCGGCATCCACATGTGGGCACAGGCCGTGGAAAAGGCCAAGTCCACCGACACCGACAAGGTGATCGCGGCCATGGGCGGCCAGACCTACAAGGCACCGTCGGGCTACACGCTGGAAATGGACAAGACCAACCACCACCTGCACAAGCCCGTCATGATCGGCGAAATCAAGGCGGACGGTCAGTTCAACGTGGTCTACAAGACCAAGACCACCATCCGTGCACAACCCTGGAGCCCGTTCATCCCGGGCAACGAAAGCAAGCAGAAGAACTAAGCTTGCGCTGGTTGTTGTAGTTCATGGCGTTCTTCGGAGCGCCTTCCCGACGCCGCAGCGTGGCGTCGGGAGGGCGCTCCGGCCGCCGCAATGCATTTCCCTCCACAAGAAGAACGCCCGACGATTCGCACCGCCCGCCCTCGGGTCCGGCTCGCGCTTCGAGGCGCACACCGACCATGAAACCAGCCATCCAGTTCCTACGCGGGCTGCTCGCGACCTGGCTTTGCGTCCACGCCCTGGGGGCGTTCGCAGCCATCGATCCGGCCCTGCTCAAGCCCCTTGGCGGAGACGACCCCGACGCGCGCATCGACGCCGTCAACCAGATTGCTGCGCTGGCCAATGAAGACGCGCTCAAGATTCTCAATGCCCTGAACAGCGACGCGCTCTACGTCACCCCCGCCGGCGACGTGCTCATCGTCGACGACGCCGGCAAGGCATTCAATCCGGCCACCGACCAGACCGGCCCGGCCCCCGATGACGCCGAAGGCATCACCGTCAACAACCGCCTGCGCGGTGCTGTCGATGGCGCGCTCTCGGGCCTGAAGCTGCTCTCGCCGCAGCGCGACCAGCGCCTGGCCGCCGCCGGTGAATTGCTCAAGAATGCCGACCCGGCCCAGATCCCGCTGATCGAAAAGGCGCTCGCCAAGGAAAGCGATCCGCAGATCAAGGACGTGCTGCAGCAGGTGCAAGCCACCGCCAACCTGCATTCGGCCGACCCGGCGGCACGCCGCGCGGCCGTCAAGAAACTGGCCGAGACCACCAATGCCTCGTTGAAGCCGGTGCTGGAAAACATGCTGGCCAAGAATCCCGATGGCTCCTACGTCGAAGCCGATGAAGGCGTGCGTATCGAAGCAGTGCGCACCCTCTCCGCACTGGACCGCCACCTGGCCATCGTCGACTTCGCCGGCAAGCTGTTCTATGGCGTCTCGCTGGGCAGCGTGCTGCTGCTGGCCGCCCTGGGCCTGGCCATTACCTTCGGCCTCATGGGCATCATCAACATGGCCCACGGTGAGCTGCTGATGATCGGTGCCTACACCACCTACGTGTGCCAGCTGGTGTTCCGCAAGTTCTTCCCCGGCGCCATCGATGCATATCTGGTGGTGGCACTGCCGGCCGCCTTCATCGTGGCCGCGGCGGTTGGCATCGCGCTGGAGCGCCTGGTGATCCGCTGGCTCTATGGCCGTCCGCTGGAGACCCTGCTCTGCACCTGGGGCATCAGCCTGATGCTGATGCAAGGTGTGCGCTCCATCTTCGGTGCGCAGAACGTGGAAGTGGCCAACCCGAGCTGGATGTCGGGTGGCGTGACCGTGCTGGGTTCGCTGGTGCTGTCCTACAACCGCATCGTGATCGTGTTCTTCGCGCTCTTCGTGGTCTTCGCCGTGTGGCTGATCCTCAACAAGACGCGCCTGGGCCTGTTCGTGCGCGCCGTCACCCAGAACCGCCGCATGGCCGACTGCGTGGGCGTGTCCACCGGCAAGATCGACATGATGACCTTCGGTCTCGGTTGCGGCATCGCCGGTCTCGGTGGCGTGGCGCTCTCGCAGCTGGGCAACGTCGGTCCCGACCTGGGACAGGGGTACATCGTCGACTCGTTCATGGTGGTGGTGCTGGGTGGCGTGGGCCAGCTGGCCGGGACCGTCATCGCAGCCTTCGGCCTGGGCGAAGTCAACAAATTCCTGGAACCGATGGCCGGTGCCGTGCTGGCCAAGATCGCCATCCTGGTCTTCATCATCGTATTCATCCAGAAGCGTCCGCAAGGCCTCTTCGCACTCAAGGGAAGGAGCGTGGAATGAGCACCATGATCATGCGCCCCTCGCTGTTCAATCGCCCGTCCTGGACCGGCATCGTCATCTGCACCATCGTGCTGGCGCTGCTGCCGGTGTGCAACCTGCTGTTCCCCGCAGATAGCGCACTGCACGTGTCCTCCTACACCGTGGCCCTGGTCGGCAAGTTCATGTGCTACGCCATGGCCGCGCTGGCTCTCGACCTGGTATGGGGCTACACGGGCATCCTCTCGCTGGGGCATGGCGTTTTCTTCGCACTGGGCGGATACGCCCACGGCATGTACCTGATGCGCGCCATCGGCCGTGACGGCGTGTACCAGAGCGACCTGCCGGACTTCATGGTGTTCCTGAACTGGAAGGCCTATCCCTGGTACTGGTGGATGACCGACCACTTCTGGTTCTCCATGCTGCTGGTGGTGCTGGTGCCGGGTCTCTTGGCCTTCGTGTTCGGTTACTTCGCGTTCCGTTCGCGCATCAAGGGCGTGTATTTCTCCATCATCACGCAAGCCATGACTTTCGCCTTCATGCTGCTGTTCTTCCGCAACGATACCGGCTTCGGCGGCAACAACGGCTTCACCGACTTCAAGCGCATCCTCGGCTTCACCATCACCGCACCGGCCACCAAGGCGGTGCTGTACCTGGTGACGCTGGCGCTGCTGTTCGGTGCCCTGGTCCTGTGCCGCATGATCGTCACCTCCAAGCTGGGCCGCGTGCTGCAGGGCGTGCGCGATTCCGAATCGCGCCTCATGTTCATCGGCTACAACCCGCTGTGGTTCAAGCTCTTCGTGTGGACGCTGTCGGCCGTGATCTGCGGCGTCGCCGGTGCCCTGTACGTGCCGCAGGTGGGCATCATCAATCCCTCCGAGATGTCGCCGGCCAACTCCATCGAGATGGTGATCTGGGCGGCCGTCGGTGGCCGTGGCACGCTGATCGGGCCGATCATCGGCGCCTTCACGGTCAATGGCCTGAAGAGCTGGTTCACTGCGGCCTTCCCGGACCTGTGGCTGTATGCGCTGGGACTGATCTTCATCCTGGTCACGCTGTTCCTGCCGCAGGGCATCCTGGGCCTGGTGCAGAAATTCAAGAAACGCGATGCCGCGCCCGCTGAGGGCAGCGCATCCAAGGAGGCCGCATGAGTGCCATCGAACCCGGCAAGAATCCCGTGGCCATCGGCGGCCTGGGCGGCAACGTCGACACGCCCCGCGCCGACCACGGCGCATCCTACGAACGCATCAAACCCGAGGGCGTCGATACCACCCACGGTGCCATCCTCTATCTGGAAAACATCACGGTGTCCTTCGATGGCTTCAAGGCCATCAACAACCTGAACTTGGATATTTCGGTCGGTGAACTGCGCTGCATCATCGGTCCCAATGGCGCGGGCAAGACCACGATGATGGACGTCATCACCGGCAAGACCCGGCCCACCGCCGGCACCGCCTTCTTCGGCCAGACCATCGACCTGACCAAGATGACCGAATACGAGATCGCCCACGCGGGCATCGGCCGCAAGTTCCAGCGCCCGACCGTGTTCGAGCAGCACACCGTGTTCGAGAACCTGGAACTGGCGATGAAGATGGACAAGCGCGTCAAGACCACACTCTTTGCGCGCCTGTCCTCGGAGCAGATCGGCAAGATCGAGGAAATCCTCAAGCTGATCCGTTTGAACGGCCAGGAACATCGCATCGCCGGCCTGCTCTCGCACGGCCAGAAGCAATGGCTGGAAATCGGCATGCTGTTGATGCAGGAACCGCAATTGCTGTTGCTGGACGAACCGGTGGCCGGCATGTCCGACGCCGAGACCGCGCGCACCGCCGAGCTGTTGAACGAGCTGCGCGGCAAGCATTCCATCATGGTGGTGGAACACGACATGGGCTTCGTCGAAGAGATCGCCCAAGGCGGCAAGGTGACCGTGCTGCACGAAGGATCGGTGCTGGCCGAAGGCAACATGCGCCAGGTGCAATCCAACGAGCGCGTCATCGAAGTCTACCTGGGACGATAAGAGCGGAGACCATCATCCATGCTGCAAGTCAATGAACTGAACCAGTACTACGGCGCGGCGCATACGCTGCGCGGCGTCTCGCTCGATGTGCAGAAGGGCCGTGTGTTGTCCCTGCTGGGCCGCAATGGCGTGGGCAAGACTACGCTGCTGAAATGCCTGATGGGCGTGCTGCCGGTGGCCAAGGGCAACGTCAGCTTCGAAGGCCAGGACATCACCCGTCTCAAGCCGCACCAGCGCGCCAAGCTGGGCATCGCCTACGTGCCGCAGGGACGCGAGATTTTCGCGCGCCTGACGGTGGAAGAAAACATGCTCATGGGCATGGCTACGCTCTCGGGCCGCCGTGCCTCCACCATCAAGGGCGAGGTCTATGAACTCTTCCCGGTGCTGAAGGAAATGCTGCATCGTCGCGGCGGCGATCTTTCCGGCGGCCAACAGCAGCAGCTGGCGATTGCCCGGGCACTGCTGGCCGAGCCCAAGCTGATCATCCTGGATGAACCGACCGAAGGCATCCAGCCCTCCATCATCAAGGACATCGGACGCGTCATCAGCCTGCTGCGCCAGCGCGGCGACATCGGCATCCTGCTGTGCGAGCAGTATTTCGACTTCGCCCGCGAACTGGCCGACACCTTCGTGGTGATGTCGCGCGGTGAAGTGGTCGCCGCCGGTACCCAGGACCAGATGGATGGCGAGGACGTCAAGAAGCATCTGGCGGTCTGAGGCCGTCGCACAGGAAGGCTGCGCGTTTGCAGCGGGTCTGCTATAAAGTCGCATGTTCGCGGCCAGGCAGTCCGCTTGCACACGCCGCCTTCCACGCAATGAAGAACCAGGTATGAAACGACTCCCCGGCCATCCGGAACCCGCCAGCATGCCGGCCCCCGCGACACCAGGCGCGCCCCTGCGGCATGCGCCGGACCAGGCACGCCTGGCGCTGGGCTTTGCCGACGACAAGGGCACCACGCGCCTCATGCGCCGCCAGCACTTCGGCCCCCTGCGCGTGCAGAAGCCGCTCTATCCCGAAGATCCCTCCATCTGCCACGCCATCATCGTCCACCCGCCGGGCGGCATCGTCGGTGGCGACCAGCTCTCCATCACCGCCGAGGTCGGCGAACGCGCCCATGCGTTGCTGACCACGCCCGGTGCGGGCAAGTGGTATCGCGCCAACGGCCAGTCCTCACGCCAGGCCGTCAGGCTCGACGCTGCTGCCGGAGCCACGCTGGAATGGCTGCCGCAGGAAACCATCTTTTTCGATGGCGCCGACGTGCGCATGGAACATGAAGTGACGCTGGCCGCCGACGCGGCTTACCTGGGTGCGGAAATCCTCTGCTTCGGCCGCACCGCCTCGGGCGAAACCTTCAACACCGGTGCCGTCAGCCAGCGTACCAGCATCCGCCGTGGCGGCAAGCTGGTGTGGTTCGAGCAGGGCCGCCTGCAGGCCGAGGCGGGTGCCATGCAAGGCCCGCTGGCACTGGACGGGCAGACCATCTGCGGCACCCTGATCGCCGTGGGCGATGGCATGGATGCGGCGCTCCTCGGACGGCTGCGCGACACCATCGGCGCCCTGCAGCTGGAAGGACGCAGCGGTGCCACGCTGATGAAGCAGGTGCTGATCGCGCGCTACATGGGGCAATCCAGCCTGGTGGCGCGGCAGTGGCTGCATGCGGCCTGGCACGTGCTGCGCCCGGCGGTCACCGGCAAGGACGCGGCCATTCCGCGCATCTGGAATACATGAACACGACGTAAAACGCTGCATCAGGAAAACTGAATCAAGCCTCGCCCTGCGTTATAGAACCTGAAGGCCGCCCAACGGCCAGGAGCCAACATGGAACTGACACCAAGAGAAAAAGACAAGCTGCTCATCTTCACCGCCGCCCTGCTGGCCGAGCGCCGCAAGGCCCGTGGCCTCAAGCTCAACTATCCGGAAGCGGTGGCACTGATCACCGCCGCCATCATGGAAGGCGCACGCGATGGCAAGACCGTGGCCGAGCTGATGTCCGAGGGCACCACCATCCTCACCCGCGACGATGTCATGGAAGGCGTGCCCGAGATGATCCCCGACATCCAGGTCGAAGCCACCTTCCCCGATGGCAGCAAGCTGGTCACCGTCCACCATCCGATTCCTTGAGGAGCGCGTCATGATTCCAGGCGAAATGCTGGTCGAACCCGGCGACATCGAACTCAACGTCGGCCGCCCCACCGTGACGGTGACGGTGGCCAACAGCGGCGACCGTCCTATCCAGGTCGGCTCCCACTTCCATTTTTATGAGACCAATCCGGCACTGCGCTTCGAGCGTGAAGCGGCCTATGGCATGCGCTTGAACATCGCGGCCGGGACCGCAGTGCGCTTCGAGCCCGGTCAGGAACGCACGGTGGAACTGGTGGCGCTGGCAGGGGACCGCCGCGTCTACGGCTTCAATGCACTGGTGATGGGCAAGCTGAAGGCCCAGCATGGCAACCTCAAGAAGGGGCAAAACCAATGAGCAAGATTTCCCGTTCGGCCTATGCCGAGATGTTCGGCCCCACCGTCGGCGACCGCGTGCGCCTGGCCGATACCCAACTCTTCCTGGAAGTGGAGAAGGATTACACGGTCTATGGCGAGGAAGTGAAATTCGGCGGCGGCAAGGTGATCCGCGACGGCATGGGCCAGTCGCAGCGCCCGCATGCCGAGGTGATGGATACCGTCATCACCAATGCGCTCATCGTCGATCACTGGGGCATCGTCAAGGCCGACATCGGCATCAAGTCCGGCAAGATCGCCGGCATCGGCAAGGCCGGCAATCCCGACATCCAGCCCGGCGTGACCATGGCCATTGGCGGTGCCACCGAGATCATCGCCGGTGAAGGCATGATCGTTACCGCCGGCGGCATCGACAGCCACATCCACTTCATCTGTCCGCAACAGATCGAGGAAGCGCTCATGAGCGGCGTCACCACCATGCTGGGCGGCGGCACCGGTCCGGCCGTCGGCACGGCCGCTACCACCTGCACGCCCGGTCCCTGGCACATTCACTCCATGCTGGCCGCTGCAGACGCCTTCCCGATGAACCTCGGTTTCCTCGGCAAAGGCAACGTCAGCCTGCCGCTGCCGCTGGAAGAGCAGATCCGCGCCGGTGCCATCGGCCTGAAGCTGCACGAGGACTGGGGCTCGACGCCTGCGGCCATCGACAACTGCCTGACGGTGGCCGACCGCATGGATATCCAGGTGGCCATCCATACCGATACGCTCAACGAGGGCGGCTTCCTGGAGCACACGCTGGCGGCCTTCAAGGACCGCACCATCCACACCTTCCACACCGAAGGCGCGGGCGGCGGCCACGCACCGGACATCATCGCGGCCGTGGGCGAGGGCAACGTGCTGCCGTCCTCGACCAATCCGACGCGTCCCTTCACGGTCAATACGCTGGACGAACACCTGGACATGCTGATGGTCTGCCATCACCTGGACCCGGCCATTGCCGAAGACATCGCCTTTGCCGAATCGCGCATCCGCCGCGAGACCATCGCCGCCGAAGACATCCTGCATGACATCGGCGCGATCTCGATGATGTCTTCCGATTCGCAGGCCATGGGCCGCGTGGGCGAAGTCATCCTGCGTACCTGGCAGACCGCGCACAAGATGAAGGTGCAGCGCGGTTCGCTCAAGGAAGATACGTCGCGCAACGACAACTTCCGCATCAAGCGCTACATCGCCAAGTACACCATCAACCCGGCCATCACGCACGGTATCTCGCACGTGGTGGGCTCGCTGGAAGTGGGCAAGATCGCCGACATCGTGCTGTGGAAGCCGGCCTTCTTCGGAGCCAAGCCCTCAATGATCCTCAAGAGCGGCATGATCGCGGCCGCCCAGATGGGTGACCCCAATGCCTCCATCCCGACCCCGCAGCCGGTGCATTACCGGATGATGTTCGGGGCCTATGGCGGTGGCCTGAAGACCTCGATGACCTTCGTCTCGCAGGCGGCCTTCGATGCCGGCATCGGTGAACAGCTCAAACTGAACAAGCCGGTGGTGGCCGTAAAGAACATGCGCAACCTGCGCAAGCGCGACATGATCCACAACGGTGCCACGCCGAAGATGGAAGTCGACTCCGAGACCTATGAAGTGCGTGCCGATGGCGAACTGCTGGTGTGCGAACCGGCGGTCTCGCTGCCGCTGGCACAACGTTATTTCCTGTTCTGATTTTCTTTAGATTTTTTCATGCTCACTCTCAATACCAAGATAGCCCAGGCCGAGCAGATCGACGGCGAACTTGAACTGCCCTATGACCAGCGCGAGAAGAGCCGCCTGCGTGCCACCCTGCGTTCAGGTGAAGACGTGGCGGTGTTTACCGTGCGCGGTACGGTGCTGCGCGATGGCGACCTGCTGCGCGGCGACGATGGCCGCGTAGTCAAGATCATCGCCAAGGCCGAAGCGACTTATCGCGTCGATGCGGCTGATGCGCACCTGCTGCTGCGTTGCGCCTTCCACCTCGGCAATCGTCACACCCAGGCGCATGTGGGCCATGAAGGGGGCGTCGGTTTCCTGCGCATCCGCAAGGACCCGGTGCTGAAGGAAATGCTGGAAGGGCTGGGCGCGCGCGTCTCCGAAGAACTGGCGGCCTTCGAGCCGGAAGCGGGGGCCTATGGCGGCGGCCATCACCATCATGGCGATGACCATCACCACAATCCGCTGGCACCGATTCCGCTGCGCCAGAAAATCCATCGTCCCGGCGACAAGAAGGAAGAGGGCTGACCCCATGCAAGCTGCCGCCTTGCTGCATCTGCTGCAACTAAGCAGCCCGTCCTTGCCGATCGGCGCGTACAGCTATTCGCAAGGGCTGGAGGCGGCCATCGAGGGCGGGCGCGTGGGCAGCGAAGCCACGGCCCGTGCATGGATCGGCCATGCGCTGCATGAAGTGGTGGCGCGTTTCGAGGCCCCCATCTTTGCGCGGCTGGTGGCAGCCTTCGAGGCCCGTGATACAGAAAAGGTCACCTTGTGGACCGAACGCTTCATCGCGGCCCGTGATACGTCCGAGTTTCGTGCCGAAACCATTCAGATGGGCTATTCGCTGGGCAAACTGGCGACCGACCTGAAGCTGGGTGATGAGGCCTTGCTGGCCCTCCTGCAGGCGCAGCCGGAACTGCCGCTGCCGACTTCGCTGGCCTTTGCCACGGTGGCCCTGCAGGTGCCGCGCGAGGCGGCGGTGCTGGGCATGCTGTTCGCCTGGGCCGAGAACCAGGTGCTGGCCTGCGTGAAGACGGTGCCGCTGGGCCAGGTGGCGGGGCAGCGCATCCTGCTGTCGCTGCAGCCTGAACTGGAAAAGGCCGCGGCCACCGCGCTGACGCTGGAAGATGACGAGCTGTGCAACTGGGCACCGGGCCTGTCGCTGCTGTCGATGCAGCATGAGGTGCAGTACAGCCGCATCTATCGTTCTTAATTGCTGAATTATTGAAATCGTTTATATCGTTTTCGTTCCTACACGACCAAGAGATCAAGAGACCAACCATGAGCAACTCCACTTCCAATCCGCTGCGCGTGGGCATCGGCGGCCCGGTCGGTTCCGGCAAGACGGCGCTGTGCGAAATGCTGTGCAAGCGCATGCGCGACCATTACGACATGGCCGTCATCACCAATGACATCTACACCAAGGAAGACATGGAAATCCTGCTGCGCGCCGATGCGCTGCCGGCAGAACGCCTGATGGGTGTGGAGACCGGCGGCTGCCCGCACACCGCCATCCGCGAGGACGCCTCCATCAACCTGGAAGCGATCGCCCGCATGAGCGCCGATTTCCCGGACCTGGACCTGATCCTGGTGGAGTCCGGCGGCGACAACCTGGCCGCCACCTTCAGCCCGGAACTGTCAGACCTGACCATCTACGTGATCGATGTGGCCGGCGGCGAAAAGATCCCTCGCAAGGGCGGCCCCGGCATCACCCGTTCGGACCTGCTCATCATCAACAAGACTGACCTGGCTCCCTATGTGGGCGCAAATCTGGATATCATGGCGGCCGATGCCAAGCGCATGCGCGGCGAACGCCCCTTCGTGTTCACCAACCTGCGCAGTGGCGACGGGGTGGAGAAGGTCATCGAATACATCCGCAAGCAGGGCTTGCTGGACGAGAAGCCGAAGAACTGAACCTGAACCCCGTCACTTCCCCGATTCAAGAATCTGCCGTATCAGCCCAAGGAGAAAACATGTTGACCCTCTCGACCAAGACCCGCGCCCGCCTGGGCGTTCTGGCCGTCACCGCTCTGGCGGCCGGCACTGCCCTGGCGCACCCCGGCCATCCGGGTTCCACCATGGATGCCACGGCCAGCATGGCCGCCGGCTTCGCCCACCCGTTCTCGGGCATCGACCACCTGCTGGCCATGCTGGCCGTGGGCCTGTGGGCGGCACAGAACAAGCAGCGCGCCCTGTGGGTGCTGCCGCTGGCCTTCCCGCTGATGATGGTGGCAGGTGCCTTGCTGGCCTTCGCCGGCCTGCAGATGCCGGCCGTGGAAACCGGTATCGCCGCTTCGGTGGCCGTGCTGGGCCTGCTGATCGCCTTTGCCGTGCGCCTGCCGCTGTGGGGCAGCACGCTGGTGGTGTCGGTCTTCGCGATGTTCCATGGCTACGCGCACGGCGCTGAACTGCCGCACGGCAGCTCGGCCGCCCTGTACGGTGCCGGCTTCATCGCCGCCACCGCACTGCTGCATGTCGCCGGCCTGGGTATCGGCCTGATCGCGGGCAAGCAGATGGCTGACCGCGTGGTGCGTATCGGCGGCGTCGGTATCGCCGCCGTGGGTGCTTACCTGCTGGCTGCCTGAAGTAACTCGCCCGTTTCGGCGGGTTGTTCCTGACCTGAAGACTGGCCGCCGCGCGCGGCCAGCCAGGCGTCCAGCACGGCCTCGCTGCCCTTGGGGAAATGCAGGCCGAGCTTGGAACGCCGCCACAGGATGTCGGCCGCATTGGTGGCCCATTCGTGACGCAACAAGTAGTCCACCTCGGCGGCATAGAGCCCGCCCAGGATTTCTTCTCCCATCTCTTCCAAGTTCTTTCTTCCTTCCAGCAGCGCGTGCGTGCGGCTGCCATAGGCACGCGCATAGCGTTGCAACAATGTGGCAGGCAGCCACGGATACTGCCGCTGCAAGCCTTCCACGTAGTGACCGAATTGGCGCACCGAGCGGTTGGACGGCTGCGCACCATACAGGTCGCCGCCCGGCAGGCAGCCGTGTTCGGTCCACGCGCCACGCTGGTTGCCCAGTACCGGCGCAATCATGTCCACCGCTTCCTCGGCCAGCTTGCGGAAGGTGGTGATCTTGCCGCCGAAGATGGAGAGCAACGGGGCGCCTTGCGTGTTCAGGTCGAGCTGGTAGTCGCGCGTGACGGCGGAGGCGTCGGCGGCTGCGTCTTCCAGCAGCGGACGCACGCCTGAATACGACCACACCACGTCGGCCGGTGTAATGGGCTTGGCGAAATAGCGATTGGCCAGCTGGCAGAGATAAGCCGTCTCATCCGCGGAGATGGCCACGTCTTCCACCCGGCCCTGGTACTCGATATCGGTGGTCCCGATGAGCGTGAAGTCCTGCTCGTAGGGAATGGCGAAGACGATGCGGCCATCCGGGTTCTGGAAGATGTAGGCGTGATCGTGTTCGAACAGACGCGGCACCACGATGTGGCTGCCCTTGACCAGGCGCACCGACTTGGTCGAATGCACGTGGGCCGCACCGCCCAGGAACTGCGCCACCCACGGGCCGGCAGCATTGACCACGCAGCGTGCGCGCACCTGCATGGCATGGCCATCTTCACGGCGCAGTACCGCTTGCCAGCCGTTGTCCTGGCGCGTGAGCGATTCGCAGCGGGTGCGGGTCATGATGTGCGCGCCTTTTTCGGCGGCATCCATGGCGTTCAGCACCACCAGCCGTGCATCATCGACCCAGCCATCGGAATAGACGAAGCCACGCGTGAACTGCGCTTTCAATGGGGCACCCGAGACGTGACGGCGCAAATCCAGTGCACGCGAACCCGGCAGCAGTTCGCGCCGGGCCAGGTGATCGTAGAGGAACATGCCCAAACGGATCAGCCAGGCGGGGCGCTGCCCTTGGTCATGCGGCATCACGAAGCGCAGCGGCCACATGATGTGCGGGGCGCTGCGCAGGAGCACTTCGCGTTCGATCAGCGCCTTGCGTACCAGCCCGAATTCATAATGTTCCAGGTAGCGCAGGCCACCGTGGATGAGCTTGCTGGAGGACGACGACGTATGCTGCGCCAGGTCGTGCTGTTCGCACAGCGCCACCGACAGGCCGCGCCCGGCCGCATCGCGCGCGATGCCCGCGCCGTTGATGCCGCCGCCGACCACCAGCACATCGTATTGCGGAGGATAGGTGATGCCTTCCATGCCACGTGCTTTCATGCTGGCTCCCGGTCAGAGTATGCGCTTGCGGATTTGCGTGACCACCACTTCGGTCACGATCACGATGGCGAAGATGGAAACCAGCACCGTCGCCACGCGCGGCCACTGGAACAGGTTCAGCGCGGTATCGAGCACCATGCCCACGCCACCGGCACCGACGATGCCCAGCACGGCAGATTCACGCACGTTGATGTCCCAGCGCAGCAGCACGATGGACATGAAGGCGGGCTTCAATTGCGGCCAATAGCCATACCAGATCTCGGAGAACTTGCTGGCCCCCGATGCCTGCAGCGCCTCGATGGGGCCGCGCGGCATCTGCTCGATGGTCTCGCCGGCCATCTTGCCGACGAAGCCGATCGAGCGGAAAGCGATGGCCAGCGTGCCCGCCAGCGGACCGGGGCCGAAGATGGCCAGGAACAGCAGCGCCCACACCAGCGAATTGACCGAGCGGCTGGCCACCAGCACGATGCGGGCGAACAGGTTCAGGCCGCGATGGCGGGTCAGGTTGGGCGCTACCAGCAGGCCAAAGGGAATGGCCAGCACGATGGAGAGCAGGGTACCGAGGGTGGCGATGTGCAAGGTCTCGATCAGTCCGGCCTGCACGTCGCTGCTGAAGTAGGCCCAGTCGATGGGCCACATGCGGGCGAGCATGTCGCTCATCTGCTCGGGCGCATCGTAGAGGAACTCGGGGATGATCTCGATATAGCGCAGGGATTGCACTACGGCCAGGGCGATGACCAGCCACACGGTGAAACGCAGGATGCGCTGCAGGGGCGTATGGCGCTGCCATTCGCGCTCGGCCGGGTTGAGCGCGGCAGCGGGGCGGGGGAGGACGGTATCAGACATTGAAAACCTTCTTGACCGAATTGGCCAGCAGTTCGCCGACGACGATGATGGTGATGATGGTGACCAGGATGGTGAGCACGAAGTCGTAATCGAAGCGCTGGAAGGCGGAGAACAGCACGCCGCCTACGCCGCCCGCACCGACGATGCCGACCATGGTCGAGTTGCGCAGGTTGGAGTCGAGCTGGTAGGTCGAGAAACCGACGAAGCGCGACATCACCTGCGGCAGCACGCCGAAGAGGATCACGTTCATGAAGGAGGCACCGGTGGCGCGGATGGCTTCGACCTGTTTGATGGAGATCTCTTCAATGGCTTCGGCAAAGAGCTTGCCGATGAAACCGATGGAGGCCACGATCAGCGCCAGTACCCCCGCCAGTGCACCAAAGCCCACGGCCTTGACGAACAGGATGGCCACGATCACCGGATGCAGCGAGCGGCACACCGACACCAGTGCGCGCGCGGGCCAGGATATCCATGAGGGCATCAGGTTGCGTGCGCCCATCAGGCCGATGGGCAGCGAGAAGAGGATGCCAAACAGCGACGCCAGCACGGCGATCTGCAGGGTCTCCTTGATGCCGCCCCAGAGGATGTCACCCTTGGAGAGATCGGGCGGGAACATGCGGCCCAGGAACTTGGCGCCGCTTCCAAGTCCGGAAGAGAAACGCTCCCACGAGAAACCCAGTTGCGTGGCTGCGTAGATCGCATACAGCGCGATCAGCCAGATCACCACACGGGTGGCCAGTTGCGGCTTGAAGGCCAGGCTCACGCGGGGCGTGGAGGAAGTCGTGGAAGTGGTCATGCCAGCCAGTCCTCGCCGCCGTAGATCTGTTTGAGGAAGTCATCCGACAGGTTCTCGGCATTGCCGTCGTAGACCACGTGGCCGCCGGACATGCCGATGATGCGGTCGGCATAACGCTTGGCCAGCTCCACGTCGTGGATGTTGACGATGACCGGGATCTTCTGGGCGCGGCCCTGTTCCTTGAGCAGCGAGATGATCTCGAAGGAGGTCTTGGGGTCCAGCGAGGACGTCGGTTCATCGGCCAGCAGCAAGCGCGGGCGCTGCATCAGGGCGCGGGCGATGCCCACGCGCTGGCGCTGGCCGCCGGAGAGCGCATCGGCACGCTGGTTGGCGAAGTTGCCCAGGCCCACGGTATCGAGCAATTCAAACGCGTGCGCGATATCTTCCTTGGCGAAGTTGCGGCGCCAGGCGGTGAAGGCATTGACGTAACCCAGTCTTCCGCACAACAGGTTCTCCATCACGGAAAGGCGTTCTACCAGGTTGTATTCCTGGAACACCATGCCGATGTGGCGGCGCTGTTCACGCAGGGCGCGGCCGCGCAGTTCGGCCAGGTTCACGCGCTTGCCTTCGCCCTCGAACCAGATCGCGCCACGGCTGGGATCGACCAGGCGGTTGATGCAGCGGATCAGGGTGGACTTGCCGGTGCCGGAAGGGCCGATGATGGCGATCAGGCCGGCGTCGCCAATCTTCAGGTCGATGCCTTTGAGGATGGGATGACCGGGCTTGTATTCCTTGACCAGGCCCTGGATTTCGATGGCGTGTGACATGGGAGACGCTTTCTCTGGTGATGTTTCTGGTGGTGCGCGGCAGACTGCGGGATGCGAGGGGCCGCAGCCCCTGCCGATGAGCAGGGGCCGTGTTGCTTGTGCTGGATGGAATCGTCTTGCGGCATCCGGACCGGAGGTCACGGATGCCTTGCGGTGCTGCTTACTTCTTGCCGGCGTTCTGCTTGTCGTAGGCGGCACGGTTGAAGGATTCACCGGCGGACTGGGCGACGAAGCGCACCATCTCGAAGTCCTTCTTGTAGTTGATCGGGTAGAAGCGATCAGAACCGGCGAAGGCCTTCTTGAGCTCATCGGTGAAGCGATAGTCGTAGAAGCACTTGAGCATCTTGTCGCGGAAGTTCGGCTCCAGGTCATGCGCATAGGCGAAGTCCTGGGTCGGGAATTTCTCGCTGTGCCAGATGACGCGGAAGTTCTCGGCCTTGATGACGCCACGTTCCACCATGCGATCAAACACGTCGGAGGCGATGGCAGCAGCATCGTAGTCGCCCGAGTTCACGCCCAGGATGGACTGGTCATGCTTGCCGGAGAAGATGACCTTGTAGTCCTTGTCCGGGGTCACGCCCAGCTTGGGGAACAAGGCCATCGGGGCCATGTGGCCGGAGTTCGACGAAGGCGCGGTGTGGGCGACCTTCTTGCCTTTCAGGTCGGTCATCTTCTGGATCGGGCTGTCCTTGCGCACGATCACGTTGAGGGTGTAACCCTGATAACCCTTGGCGTCACCGATGACGGCAAACGGCACGGCACCGGCGATGTTGACGGCGAAGTTGGTCGGTCCCGGCGAGAAGCCGCCGACGTGCAGGCGGCCCGAGCGCATGGCTTCGATTTCAGCGGCGTTGGATTGCACCTGGAAGAAGACCACCTTCTTGGCGGTACATTGCGACAGGTAGTCGGTGAAGGGCTTGAAGATCTTGTCGTAGACGGCCGGATCTTCCACCGGGGTGAAGGTGAAGACCAGGGTATTGGGGTTCTTCAGCTTCTTGGGATCGGTGGGGGTGTCGGCGGTCAGGTCGTGATTGGCGTCGCAGTATTGCTGGTCGAGGTCGCCGCGATTGCTGCAGGTGTCCTGGGCGAAGGCGATGGCCGGAGCGGCCAGGGCGAGTGCCAACAGGGTCTTGATCAGACGTGGGGTCATGCTGTCTCCTGGAGATGGTTTTGGTCTTGGTGCCGGTCGCGACGGCGGTGTTGATCGATGCGTGGCCGGCGATGTGCGGGAGTGTAGGCGAGGGGGACGGCTTTTGCCATGGGACGATGCCGCCGATGAGGGGGTTTCCTGTCAGCTGCCTTTCCAGTGGCTTTCAATCTGCTTTCAAAGCGTGGGGAGACGGGGCTCGCGCCCTGCGTGGATTGGCGGTATAAAGGCGGCTGCACAACGATAACGACACGGGAGATCATGCATATCCTGCTGGTAGAGGATGACATCGACATGTCGCGCGCCCTGGTGCGCGCGCTGGAGCGGCGCGGCTTCCAGGTCACGCATTGCGGCGATGGCATCAGTGCGCTCTCGCACATCAAGGACGGGATTGGCGACCTGGTGGTGCTCGATCTCAATATTCCCGGACTGGACGGGCTGCACCTGCTGCAGCGCATCCGCTCGCAGGACATCGGTACCCCGGTGATCGTGCTGACCGCGCGCGGCGCGGTGGGGGATCGCGTGGTGGGGCTCAATGCCGGTGCCGATGATTACCTGGCCAAGCCTTTTGATCTGGATGAGCTCGATGCGCGTATTCGCGCGCTGCTGCGGCGGCGTACCAATGCCGATGACGGTGGGCAGCGCTGCGGGCGCTTGCGCTTTGACCGGGCATCGGGGGCGTTCTATTGTGACGATGAGCCGCTGGAGTTGACGCCGCGCGAGCATACGCTGTTGAAGGCATTGATCGCCAAGCCGGGACATGCGGTGACCAAGGAGAAATTGTTCAGGCTGGTTTTCCCGATGGAGGAGAACACGCAGCTCGAAGCCATCGAAGTCGTGGTGCACCGGGTGCGCAAGAAACTCATGGAGACCGGTGCCGAAATCATGACCCTGCGCGGGCTGGGTTATCTGCTGCGGGATCGGCAGCAGCAGGGCGGCGAGGGCTGAGGACGTGGCACATCTGTTTTCGCGACGTCGGTCGGTGCGCGCCTATCTGTTGGCGTGGATCATTTCGCCGATTGCCCTGTTCATCGTCATCGACTCCTTTTCGCTTTATCGCAATACGCTGGAGTCGGTCAATACCGCTTATGACCGGATGCTGATTGCATCGGTGCATTCGATTGGCGACCTGCTGCGCATCGAGAATGGTGAGCTCAAGGCTTCGCTGCCGTATGCCGCGCTGGAAATCTACGAGGCCGATTATTCGAGTCGCATGATTTATCGCATCAATGGCTTGGACGGCAAGTTCTTCGAGGGCGATCAGGATCTGCCTTCCTACAAGGGGAAGGCGGACAAGGAGGCCATCTATCCGGCCCTGGCGCATATCTACGAAGATTCCTATAACGGCGTGCCGGTCAGGGTGGCAGCGCTGTTCCAGCCGGTGGTGACCAATGATCCGCGCGGCGCGGCACTGGTGCAGGTGGCCGAGACGATGGAGAACCGCAGTGCGCTGGCACGCAAGATTTTCTGGGAGACGCTGATCCGTCAGGCGGCCTTGCTGGTGGTGATCGTGTCGGTGACCTTGTATGTGGTGCGGCGTGCGCTTCAACCGGTGGATGCCTTGCGGCGGCAGCTTGATGAGCGACCGGCCGATGATCTCTCGCCCGTGGCACCACCGATGGCGCCGCGTGAATTGCAGCCGTTCATCGATGCCTTGAATCAGTTGATGGCGCGCTTGCGACGGCTATTGGATCACCAGCAACGTTTCGTGGCCAATGCCTCGCATCAGTTGCGTACGCCATTGGCGGTGCTGAAAACCCAGTTGCAGTCGGGCTTGCGGGGCGATGCGCCGGCACCGGTGATCTGGCAGGAGATGTCGGGTACCGTCGAGCGGGCCACGACGCTGGCCAATCAATTGTTGTCCCTGGCCAAGGTCGAGCAGATACGCGGTCGGGGTGCGCAGGAGGTGTGTGACCTGGGCATGCTGGCGCGCGAGACGGCCGTGGATCTGTCGCCGCTGATTGCGGAGAAGGATCTGGACTTCGAGCTGGAAGGGGAGAAGATTCTCGTGATGGGTCATCCGTGGATGATCGGGGAGCTGATTTCCAATCTGCTGCATAACGCGATCCGGCATACGCCTGTGCATGGGAAGCTGGGCATTCGCATCAGTGCACGGGAAGATGTCGCGGAGCTGCTGATATGGGATAGCGGAGAGGGGATCGATGACCAGGCGATGGAGAATGTGTTCAAGGCGTTTTCTTCCAATGTCTCATCAGCCGGCGGGTTGGGGCTGACCATCTGCGGAGAGATTGTCGATTCGATGCAGGCGACCATCAGCTTGCGCAATCGGATCAGCAAGGAGGGGGCGGTTGAAGGCTTGAATGCGCTGGTGCATTTCAGATCTGTTGCGGGGTGAGCGTTGAGTCGCAGGAATGTGGAGGGTGTGGAAAACTTAGTTTTTGGTCTGGCTCGTTCGTCATTCAGCGCAGAAGAGGGTAGGGTCGTCGAACGCCTGTGTATAAGTTTTTGTATCCTGTTTTCAGTTAGTTCCGGCTGTGGACAAAGTGGCTTGAACCGCATCCCCGGCGGGGATTGGGGATAAGTTGCGTCGTTTTCCGCGGTGATGAGTTCATCGTTTGTTTATTAGAAAAGCCGGCTTTGCCGGCTTTTCTTTTGGTGTTGGTTTTTGTAGTGGGTGTTTCGAGGAACTTAGTAAATGATCCCGCACTTTGTTCTACGAGGTATGAGGTTGACCTGAGAAGCGCAGGGCTTCACTGCGCAGGTTCTCTGTGGACAAATTATCCATGGCCAGTCAGCAGGAGTTGGACCTGTGGAAAACATAAACCGGCTTTACCTTTAGATGGCCTGTGGAAAAGACAAAGCGCGCCTGGTAAAGGGCGGTGACCTGCGTCGGTAATTTGTAGCCAGTCAGGCAGTGAGTCGGTTGTCGATCATATTCGATTCCAGCCAAGTTCGACGGACCGTAGCTGGAGGTTGGTAGTTATGTGCGCTATGCGGCCTGCGCTCGTTGTAGAACTGACGCCATCTTTCAATCAGCACTTTCGCCTCTGCCCGGCTGCGGAACCACTCCCGGTTAAGCAGTTCGTCACGCAGTTTGCCATTGAAGCTTTCGACGAATCCGTTCTGCCATGGACTGCCTGGCGCAATGAAGGCGGGACCAACGGAGGCATCCCGCAGCCAGCGCATGACCTTGGCCGCTGTGAACTCGGCTCCATTGTCCGACCGAACGTAGGCCGGCTTTCCATGTAACCGCATCAAGCGCGAGAGCGTCAGGATGACGTCCTGAGAACGCAAATTGGCAGCAACTTCGATGGCCAGGCATTCCCTGGTGTATTCATCGATCACGCACAGCATCTTCAATGAGCGTCCATCCACCATCTGGTCATGAACAAAGTCGTAGCTCCAGACCGAATTGGGCTTGGTTGCTCCAGGTAGCCGAATGTCGTTGCCGCATCGACGCCTGCGAGGCCGCTTTCGGGGGATGCCTAGTTTGAGCGCGCTCCAGAGTCGCCGCACTCGGGACTCGCCCAAGGCCAGCCAGGCAGACATACGCCGATAGCCGAATCGAGGGACCTCTTGCGACGCCGCGATGAGCTGCTGCGTCAGGCTCCGATCCTTTTCTGGTTGTAGCAACTGATAACCCGCTATCCGCCGGCTCAGATCCAGATAGCGACATGCCTTGCGTTGCGACAGCCCCCGACGAGTAAGGACTTCCAGCGCTTCGCGCCGGCCCGCGGAGGTCATCATTTTTTTCGGCTTAACTCCTTCAAGCCATCAATCACCAGCAACTGTTCCGCCACCATGCGTTTGAGCTTGTCGTTCTCGGACTCAAGCTCTCTGAGCCGCCGGGCATCCGAGACATCCATACCGCCAAACTTGTTTCTCCAGCGGTAAAAGGTCTGCTCAGTAATGTTGTGGCGCTTGCACAGATCTACCGTCGCAATCTCCTTGCTCTCTGCTTCTCGCAAGATGCTGATGATCTGTTCGTCCGTAAATCGCTTCTTCATTGAGTTCTCCTTGGCGTTAGCATAAAGAACTCACTTATCCGGTGGCTACAAAATTCGTCTCAGGTCAGCGGTTCGATGGCGATATGAAGAAGGGGGTTGGACCGCCCGATATCCGGACGATGCGCTGAGAGCGCCTGTGGAAAAGATGAAGCAATGCGTCGTTCGGCGGATGCGGTGTACAGCGGCCAGGTCACACCAAGCCATCTTGACGAGCGGCTGAAGCGTTTCACCGCTTCCAGGCTGCGAGATGACAGCACGCAAATCGCTAGTCACAACGGAATGTATTCCGCCTGCCTGCCCAATAAAAACCGAACGCACAAAACAAAAACCCTCGCTACTTTCGTAACGAGGGTTCTTGAGGATAACAAGCCTGACGATGACCTACTTTCACACTGGTTGCAGCACTATCATCGGCGCGAAGTCGTTTCACGGTCCTGTTCGGGATGGGAAGGGGTGGTACCAACTTGCTATAGTCATCAGGCATAACTTGTAAAGCCAGTTGCTCTCGATGGAGCAGCAACTAACCCAAACTGGAAGAAGTATTTAATAGATTCTTGGGGTGTGATGCACTAGGGCAAACACAATATATGCTCAACTTGTCTATAACAGAGCTAATGTTATAGGAACAAGCCGCACGGGCAATTAGTATCAGTTAGCTTAACGCATTACTGCGCTTCCACACCTGACCTATCAACGTCCTGGTCTCGAACGACCCTTTAGGGGAATCTAGTTCCCGGGAAGTCTCATCTCAAGGCGAGTTTCCCGCTTAGATGCTTTCAGCGGTTATCTCTTCCGAACTTAGCTACTCGGCAATGCCACTGGCGTGACAACCGATACACCAGAGGTTCGTCCACTCCGGTCCTCTCGTACTAGGAGCAGCCCCCTTCAAACTTCCAACGCCCACGGCAGATAGGGACCAAACTGTCTCACGACGTTTTAAACCCAGCTCACGTACCACTTTAAATGGCGAACAGCCATACCCTTGGGACCGGCTACAGCCCCAGGATGTGATGAGCCGACATCGAGGTGCCAAACTCCCCCGTCGATATGAACTCTTGGGAGGAATCAGCCTGTTATCCCCAGAGTACCTTTTATCCGTTGAGCGATGGCCCTTCCATACAGAACCACCGGATCACTATGTCCTACTTTCGTACCTGCTCGACTTGTCAGTCTCGCAGTTAAGCACGCTTATGCCATTGCACTATTAGCACGATGTCCGACCGTACCTAGCGTACCTTCGAACTCCTCCGTTACACTTTGGGAGGAGACCGCCCCAGTCAAACTGCCTACCATGCACTGTCCCCGATCCGGATAACGGATCAAGGTTAGAACCTCAAACAAACCAGGGTGGTATTTCAAGGTTGGCTCCATAGGAACTAGCGTCCCTACTTCAAAGCCTCCCACCTATCCTACACAGATTGGTTCAAAGTCCAATGCAAAGCTACAGTAAAGGTTCATGGGGTCTTTCCGTCTAGCCGCGGGTAGATTGCATCATCACAAACATTTCAACTTCGCTGAGTCTCGGGAGGAGACAGTGTGGCCATCGTTACGCCATTCGTGCAGGTCGGAACTTACCCGACAAGGAATTTCGCTACCTTAGGACCGTTATAGTTACGGCCGCCGTTTACTGGGACTTCAATCAAGAGCTTGCACCCCATCATTTAATCTTCCAGCACCGGGCAGGCGTCACACCCTATACGTCCACTTTCGTGTTTGCAGAGTGCTGTGTTTTTATTAAACAGTCGCAGCCACCATTTTATTGCAACCCTTTTGTCCTTCTGGCGCAGGCCAGTCAAACTACTTGGGCGTACCTTATCCCGAAGTTACGGTACCAATTTGCCGAGTTCCTTCTCCCGAGTTCTCTCAAGCGCCTTAGAATACTCATCTCGCCCACCTGTGTCGGTTTGCGGTACGGTCTCGTTAGACTGAAGCTTAGAGGCTTTTCTTGGAACCACTTCCGATTGCTTCGCGAACAAGTTCGCTCGTCTCACACCCTTGAATTACGCTGCCGGATTTGCCTAACAGCCTTCTTCGATGCAAAAACCGACTATTCCAACAGTCGGACAACCTTCCGCGATCCGTCCCCCCATCGCATCTAACGACGGTGCAGGAATATTAACCTGCTTCCCATCAGCTACGCATCTCTGCCTCGCCTTAGGGGCCGACTCACCCTGCTCCGATGAACGTTGAACAGGAAACCTTGGGCTTACGGCGTGCGGGCTTTTCACCCGCATTATCGCTACTCATGTCAGCATTCGCACTTCTGATACCTCCAGCATCCTTTACAAGACACCTTCACAGGCTTACAGAACGCTCTCCTACCATATCCTTACGGATATCCGCAGCTTCGGTGACTGGCTTAGCCCCGTTACATCTTCCGCGCAGGACGACTCGATCAGTGAGCTATTACGCTTTCTTTAAAGGATGGCTGCTTCTAAGCCAACCTCCTGACTGTTTTAGCCTTCCCACTTCGTTTTCCACTTAGCCAATCTTTGGGACCTTAGCTGGCGGTCTGGGTTGTTTCCCTCTTGACGTCGGACGTTAGCACCCGGCGTCTGTCTCCCAAGCTCGCACTCATCGGTATTCGGAGTTTGCAATGGTTTGGTAAGTCGCGATGACCCCCTAGCCATAACAGTGCTCTACCCCCGATGGTGATACTTGAGGCACTACCTAAATAGTTTTCGGAGAGAACCAGCTATTTCCAAGTTTGTTTAGCCTTTCACCCCTATCCACAGCTCATCCCCTAATTTTTCAACATTAGTGGGTTCGGTCCTCCAGTGCGTGTTACCGCACCTTCAACCTGGCCATGGATAGATCACTTGGTTTCGGGTCTACACCCAGCGACTGAACGCCCTATTCGGACTCGATTTCTCTGCGCCTTCCCTATTCGGTTAAGCTTGCCACTGAATGTAAGTCGCTGACCCATTATACAAAAGGTACGCAGTCACCCCTTACGAGGCTCCTACTGTTTGTATGCACACGGTTTCAGGATCTATTTCACTCCCCTTCCGGGGTTCTTTTCGCCTTTCCCTCACGGTACTGGTTCACTATCGGTCGATTACGAGTATTTAGCCTTGGAGGATGGTCCCCCCATGTTCAGACAGGATTTCACGTGTCCCGCCCTACTTGTCGCAAGCCTAGTTCCACACCATCGATTTCGCATACGGGGCTATCACCCACTATGGCCGGACTTTCCATTCCGTTTTGCTATCGTTGATGCTAAATCTTGCAGGCTGATCCCATTTCGCTCGCCACTACTTTGGGAATCTCGGTTGATTTCTTTTCCTGTAGCTACTTAGATGTTTCAGTTCGCCACGTTCGCTTCGTTACCCTATGTATTCAGATAACGATGACCTTACGGCCGGGTTTCCCCATTCGGAAATCTGCGGATCAAAGCTTGTTTGCCAGCTCCCCGCAGCTTATCGCAAGCTACTACGTCCTTCATCGCCTGTAATCGCCAAGGCATCCACCATGTGCACTTATTCGCTTGTTCCTATAACGTTAGCCTCTTTTGCAAGAGCGTTATATGAAGCGTTGAGTTTTAGCGTTTGCCGTATTCCAAAGTAAGTCTTCTAATTGCTAAGATCACTTCGTAATACTTTGATTGATACAATCACACCCATTTTTACTTTCGCAAGAACCGAAGTCCTGGCGATCGTTTAAATGAATCTTTACTTCTTCCAGATTGTTAAAGAACAAAAACAGCCATTGATCGTAAAAGATCAAACCTAAATCACTACGTCATACGCATAACGCTGACTTAGGTTTGACATTTCTTGGTGGAGGTTGACGGGATCGAACCGACGACCCCCTGCTTGCAAAGCAGGTGCTCTCCCAGCTGAGCTAAACCCCCGAAACTTTGGTGGGTCTGGTTGGGCTCGAACCAACGACCCCCGCGTTATCAACACGGTGCTCTAACCAGCTGAGCTACAGACCCGCTTGGATCAGTATCAGTAGCAAGTCATCACAGCGTTGTGCTGCAGACCGTGCTTCACCAAATAACTGTTCTTGATTTACAGCCGATAAGTGTGGACGCTTAACTTCGTGCGCACTCTAGAAAGGAGGTGATCCAGCCGCACCTTCCGATACGGCTACCTTGTTACGACTTCACCCCAGTCACGAATCCTACCGTGGTGAGCGCCCTCCTTGCGGTTAGGCTACCCACTTCTGGTAAAACCCGCTCCCATGGTGTGACGGGCGGTGTGTACAAGACCCGGGAACGTATTCACCGCGACATGCTGATCCGCGATTACTAGCGATTCCAACTTCATGGAGTCGAGTTGCAGACTCCAATCCGGACTACGATACACTTTCTGGGATTAGCTCCCCCTCGCGGGTTGGCGGCCCTCTGTATGTACCATTGTATGACGTGTGAAGCCCTACCCATAAGGGCCATGAGGACTTGACGTCATCCCCACCTTCCTCCGGTTTGTCACCGGCAGTCTCATTAGAGTGCCCTTTCGTAGCAACTAATGACAAGGGTTGCGCTCGTTGCGGGACTTAACCCAACATCTCACGACACGAGCTGACGACAGCCATGCAGCACCTGTGTGATGGTTCTCTTTCGAGCACTCCCAAATCTCTTCGGGATTCCATCCATGTCAAGGGTAGGTAAGGTTTTTCGCGTTGCATCGAATTAATCCACATCATCCACCGCTTGTGCGGGTCCCCGTCAATTCCTTTGAGTTTTAATCTTGCGACCGTACTCCCCAGGCGGTCTACTTCACGCGTTAGCTGCGTTACCAAGTCAATTAAGACCCGACAACTAGTAGACATCGTTTAGGGCGTGGACTACCAGGGTATCTAATCCTGTTTGCTCCCCACGCTTTCGTGCATGAGCGTCAGTGTTATCCCAGGGGGCTGCCTTCGCCATCGGTATTCCTCCACATATCTACGCATTTCACTGCTACACGTGGAATTCTACCCCCCTCTGACACACTCTAGCCGTGCAGTCTCAAATGCAATTCCCAGGTTGAGCCCGGGGATTTCACATCTGACTTACACAACCGCCTGCGCACGCTTTACGCCCAGTAATTCCGATTAACGCTTGCACCCTACGTATTACCGCGGCTGCTGGCACGTAGTTAGCCGGTGCTTATTCTTCAGGTACCGTCATTAGTAATAGATATTAGCTACTACCGTTTCTTCCCTGACAAAAGAGCTTTACAACCCGAAGGCCTTCTTCACTCACGCGGCATTGCTGGATCAGGGTTGCCCCCATTGTCCAAAATTCCCCACTGCTGCCTCCCGTAGGAGTCTGGGCCGTGTCTCAGTCCCAGTGTGGCTGGTCGTCCTCTCAGACCAGCTACTGATCGTCGCCTTGGTAGGCTTTTACCCCACCAACTAGCTAATCAGATATCGGCCGCTCCAGGAGCATGAGGTCTTGCGATCCCCCACTTTCATCCGTAGATCGTATGCGGTATTAGCTAGTCTTTCGACTAGTTATCCCCCACTCTAGGGCACGTTCCGATATATTACTCACCCGTTCGCCACTCGCCATCAGGAGCAAGCTCCTATGCTGCCGTTCGACTTGCATGTGTAAGGCATGCCGCCAGCGTTCAATCTGAGCCAGGATCAAACTCTTTAGTTTAATCTCTGTTTTGTGTCATTTCTGACTACCCCGAAGGGCATCGCTCTCTCAAAATACTGACAGGTAATTTCTTGCGAACTTACCTATATTTCTTGTGAGCATTTAATATTTAAAGTTTCCAGAACCGAAGTTCTGTCGCACTTCATTAAACGCCCACGCTTATCGGCTGTTAATTTTTAAAGATCTTGTCTGCCGCAAACGCGCTTGGCGCTGTTTGCATCGCTGCGAATCGTTTTGTTCGTCAGCAGCAGAGAAACGAGATTATGTAGCAGTTTGTTTATCGCGTCAACTACTTTTTTGCGATTCGTTTTAAATTTTTTCGTCTCGCTTAACTTCCGCTTTGACTACTTCCATTTAAAACGCCTTACAACCTGCTTCACACCTCTTTGCTTCGCCGACCTTCGTCGCTCTGTTTTTCAACTTCGCTTCGTGTGTCGCGTCAGCAGGGGGCGAACTATAGCAACGCCCTACCCACCGCGCAAGTACTTTTTGAAAAATAATCGAAAATAATTTAGAAGGATATCTTTCGAGCTTCCGGCTATTCGCCGCAAACCCTTGTGCAGCTTGACGTACAGCGGCATTGGCAGGCGTCGCCAACAACAAAAAGAAACCGGGCCATCCCTGGCGGGACGGCCCGGTTTCTCTTTTACTGCGCCAAATGATTCAAATAATTAGCGAATATTCTTTCAATCCAACGGTGCTGCTCAACCTGCCTTGACTGTCAGGTCGCTCTTCACGTCCCGCACCCCCTCGATGCCAGCCACCAGCTGCAAGGCATGCTGGCCCAGCTCGGCACTGGGAACAGAACCCTTCAGTGTCACCACGCCATCCTTGGTACTGACCTTGATCTTCATGGAAGAGATTTGCTTGTCCTCCACCAGCGCAGCCTTCACCTTGGCGGTAATGACCGAGTCATCTATATAGGCGCCGGCCTTCTGGGCAGATGGCGCACTGGTACTGCCGGAATCAGCGGCGTGAACGGCCGGGGCGGCGGCGCCCATCGCAATGGCGGCGGCCAGCAATCGTGCAGCGAGGGAAGAAGTGTTCATGACGTTCTCCTTGTTCAATGAGGTGATCGTAATGCTGCCCAAAGCTTCATCTATATAGGCAACGCTGACATCCCCTATCGCAAAGGATGTGCCACCTCTGCCTATTCTCAATGAAATCAATGACTTACTGTGTGCAGACGAAGCTGGCATGCCATGGATGAGCAAACAAACCCGCCATTTCCGTCGGCCTTGCCCGACATCGGGCCAAGAACCTGCACGCAAGTCCTTGATTTCAAACGACTCCGTCCTGTCGTTCCAGGACGACAGGCTCTTCCCCTCCCCTGAATCGGCGCGGGTCCAGGCCATTCTTCTGCAGCAGCCGGTAGAACTCGGTGCGGTTGCGGTCGGCCAGCCGCGCGGCGTCCGACACGTTGCCATCGGTCAACTTCAGCAGGCGCACCAGGTAATCCCGCTCGAACTTCTGCTTGGCCTCGGCATAGCGCAGCAGATCCAGCGTCGGCACGCGCAGGGCGCGCTGGACCAGCGAAGCCGGGATCAGCGGCGCGGTCGACAACGCGCACACCTGCTCCACCACGTTATAGAGCTGGCGCACATTGCCCGGCCAATGGGCCAGGCTCAACACTTCCAGCGCATCGGGCGCAAACCCGGTCAGCCGTTTGGGATACTTGGCGGCGATGGACTTCAGGAAATGATTGGCCAGCAAGGCAATATCCTCGCGCCGCTCTTCCAGCGGCGGCAGGCTGAGGGTGACCACATTGAGGCGGTAATACAGGTCGGCCCGGAAATGGCCTTCGTTCATGGCGGCCTCCAGGTCGCGGTGCGTGGCCGAGATCACCCGCACGTCCACTTCGGCAGCCTGGTTGGCGCCGACCTGGCGCACGCTCTTTTCCTGCAGTACCCGCAACAGCTTGACCTGCAAGGCCAGCGGCATATCGCCGATCTCATCGAGAAACAGGGTGCCGCCTTCGGCCGCCTGGAACAAACCTTCACGATGCTCTACAGCGCCGGTAAATGCGCCTTTCACGTGGCCGAACAGTTCCGACTCCAGCAACTGCTCCGGGATGGCACCGCAATTGACGGCAATGAAGGGCTTGTCGGCTCGGGGACTGGCGCGATGGATGGCGCGGGCCAGCAATTCCTTGCCGGTGCCGCTGTCGCCCCGGATAAGGATGCTGGCGTCGGAGGCCGCCACCAGCCGCGCCTCGGCCAGCAATTCATCGACGCGCTGGCTGCGGCTGATGATGTCGGCGCGCCAGGCTTCGTCCGGGGCCTCCTGGGCGGGAGCGGACAGGCTCAGCGCCTGGGCCACCTTGTCGAGCAGCACATGCCCGTCAAACGGCTTGGTCAGATAGGCGAAGGCACCCTGGGTGGTGGCCTCGACCGCATCAGGAATGGTGCCATGGGCGGTAAGCAGGATCACCGGCAAGGCCGGATAGCGGCTGCGGATCTCGGCAAACAGCGCCAGCCCATCCATGCCGGGCAGGCGCACGTCGGTGATCACCAGCGCCGGCAGCGCAATGGCCAGCTGGGCCAGGGCGGCCTCGGCGCTTTCAACGGCCTGGATGCGGTAGCCGCTGGCATTGAGACGCAGCGTGAGCAAACGCAGCAGGTCGGGATCATCGTCGACCAGCATCAGGGGGGCAGTCTTTCCCATCGGGACTCCAGTTCCAGTAAAGGGAACGGCCCCGACGGGATGGCGGCATCCCCGGGTCTTCGGGGAGTCAGATTACTTGCCGCCAGCCGGCAGGGTCCGTTCGATGTTCTTGAGCGCTTCCAGCTTGTCGTTGAGCTGATCGACCTTGCGCTGCGCTTCCTTCAGTTGCACCGAAGACTTCTCGGCACCGTCGGCCACGCGGCGCAGGTCGGAATAATGTCCAACCAGCAACTGCGCCAGAGGCTTGAGCTTCTCCGCTTCGACGCTGCGATCGGCCATGACGTTCCATAGCTGGGCTTCGGCCTTGGCCAGATCGATGGCGTCGCGCGTCAAGGACAGCGCCATGGCACGGCGCACGCTGGTGGCCGGACCGGCCGGATAGGTATTGATCCGCTGCAGTTCGCGGCCCAGTTCGGCGGCCGTCATCTTGCGCAACTGGATGTTATAGGCCAGCAGCTCATCGATATTGCTGGTGGACTGGATCATCTGGATGGTGGAGGTCGGTGCGGACGGCTGCGGGCCCACGCACGCGGCCAGCACGAGGGAGCCAACCAGGATCAGGATCTTATTTTTCATCAGGCAACTCGATTCGGAAATGCGCCCCGCCCTCACGCGGGACCAGATAGACCTTGCCGCTGTGCGCCTGCACGTACTCGCGCACCACGGACAGGCCGATACCATTGCCACGGCGGGCACCGGAGGGCTGGTGCAAGCCCTGGTAGAAGGGTTCAAAGATACGGGCGGCATCGGTCGGCGCCACACCCGGTCCCTGGTCCAGGCATTCCACGCGCACCATGCCCGGCGCCTCGGTCAGCAGGAAACGGATGAAACCGCCTTGGGGGCTGAAGCGCACGGCATTGGACAACAGGTTGGCCAGCACGATGGCCATCTTCTCGGGATCGACCACCACGGTGCGGGCCACGCCTTCGATCTCCACCTTCAGCTCGCGCGCCAGCCATTGCAGGCGCTGGTCGTCGACCACCTTGTGCAGCAGCGCGCGCAGATCCACCGGTACCGGATGGATGCGCTGGGCATCGAAGGACACTTCGTTATAGCGCAACAGATCCTCGATCTGGGTCTGCAGCGACTGGGTATTTTGCCGCAGGATGCGGGCAATCTCGCGCTGGTTCTCGGTCAGTTGCCCGGCCACGCCGTCATCGAGCAAGGCCGCGCCCTCGCACAGCGCCGCCAGCGGCGTCTTCAATTCATGCGACACGTGGCGCAGGAAGCGCGACTTCTCCGCCTCCAGGTCGGCCAGGCGCTGGCGCAGCCAGTCCAGCTGCTGGCCCAGGCGGCGGATGTCGGCCGGGCCGCGCACGTCGATGGGCTGGTCGAAGCGATTGTCACCCAGACGGCCGATGGCCTGCTCCAGCCGTGCCATCGGACGCGACAGCCAGAGTCCGAAGCAGAAGGCCAGCAAGACCGCCAGCACGATGGCGCCCACCACCTGGGCGGTGAGCAGCTGGCGTTGCTGCTCCAGTGCCGCCGACAACGCATTGTTGCGGCGATCCACCTCGCGCCGGCTCTCCAGCGCAATGCGTTCATTGAGCGCAGGCAGGCGCGCGAAGTCCTGGAACAGCCGGGCCTGCTCGCCCTTGTCCTTGCGCGCCTCGCCCTCCAGCACCCCGGCGGCTTCATCCACATACACTCCCCACTGGCTGAAGAGCTCGCGCGGTGCCATGGGCAGCGAATCCGACAATTCGCCCAGGGCCTGGCGCGCCTGCTCGCGCGCCTCCGTGAAGCGGTCATGGAAGGCGCGGTCATCCAGCACCAGGTACTGGCGCGCACTGCGCTCCATGGCCACGGTGCGCTCGGCCAGGCGCTGTGCAGATTCGGTCAGCTGCACGGCCTGGCGCGCAGTCTCGCGGCTGTTGGCCGACATGCGGTCCAGCGTGAACAGGGCGTGAATGGAGGTGCCGCTCAGGAGGGCGGCGATGAGCAGGAAGGCGGCCAGCAGCAGTTGCCGGAACGACAGGCCAAGATAGCCGGGCTTGTGGCCGGCCGGCGACTGGGGCGGATGAGTGTGCTCGATGGCGTTGAACATGCGATTGATCTCGGTCCCACAAGGCTTGCTTGGTTATCAGGAGGGCAGCACAGCCCTCCGGCCCGGAACATGCCGACAGGAAACGTCGGCCACGCTGTCGCGGGCACACATTGTAATCATTTGTGGCGCGGCCTGCGATGCAGCCGCATTTCCGCATGGCAATCCTGCAGGCGCAGCCGGCGAAGACTTTCGCCGCTGCGCCCGTTTCGCGGCGACCTCAGTTTTGCGGACCGAGGAAATCCAGCAGCATCAGCGCGACGACCTTGGTGGCCTTCTTGAGGTCATCCAGCGCCAGGTTCTCATCGGCCTGCTTGGCATTGGATTCCATGAGCGTGCGCGGACCGGCCCCGAACAACACCACGGGAATGCCGGCCTCGCCATACAGGCGGGCATCGGTATAGAGCGCCGATCCATTGGTGGTCAGGGTCTCGCCCATGACCTCTTCGGCGTTGCGCAGCAGGCTGTCCACCAGCTTTTCGTGCCCCGGCAGCGGGCGCAGCGCGCGCGCCAGCAGCAGGCGGCGGATCTCCACGCGGATGCCCGGCAGGCCAGCCACGGCGTCTTCGATCAGCTTGCGCACGCCGGCTTCGACCTGCGCCGGATCTTCCTCGGGAATCATGCGGCGGTCCATCTTCAGCACCACCTTGCCCGGCACCACGTTGGTATTGGTGCCGCCGTCGATGCGGCCGACGATCATGGTCGGATGGCTGATGCCCGGGATGGAGGAGCGGATGTCCTTCAATCCCGGCAGCGCGCCATAGATCGCATTGAGAATGGCAGTGGCCGCCTGCAAGGCATCATGGCCGGTCTCGGGCATGGAGCCGTGGGTAGCGCGGCCATGCACGGTCACCTCGAACTGCAGGCAGGCATTGTGGGCCGTGACCACGTTGTAGCTGAAGCCGGCGGCCAGCACGTAATCCGGACGGGTCAGCTTCTGTTCCAGCAGCCAGCCCGGGCCGAGCACGCCGCCGAATTCCTCGTCATAGGTAAAGTGCAGCTCGACGGCGCCACGCAGTGCGGCGCCCAGGGACTCCAGCGCGCGGGTGGCGAAGATGTAGCTGGCAAAGTCACTCTTGGAGACCGCAGCAGCACGGCCATAGATGCGGCCATCGGCCACTTCGCCGCCATACGGATCATGGGTCCAGCCTTCGCCCGGGGGCACCACGTCGCCATGGGCGTTGAGCGCCAGGGTCGGCCCGCCGTCGCCATAGGGACGGCGCACGATCAGGTTGGTGATGCTCTGCATGCCGTAGTCGCGCACCTGATCGGCGGGCACGGCGTGCTTCTCGGCCTGCCAGCCCCAGGACTGCACCAGCTCGGCCACTGCATCGGCGTGCGGGGCGTTGTTGCCGGGCGGGGTATCGGTGGGGATGCGGATCAACTGCTGCAGGACCCCGACCTCTTCCTCGAAATGCTGATCGATCCATGCGCACAGGCGCTGCGCGAACTGCTGTTTGGACATGCTTGCCACTCCGTGATCAAAGGTGCCAGCCGCGCTGGCGCAAACCGCCATCATAGCGCAGCCGCCCTTTACATGGCCGCCTCCTGCGCAGTCGCACGTTCCCCGCTATCATTGACCGGCGCTGCCCCGAGGGGCCGCGCGTAGTCCAGGACCTCCCAGACAACCACGACAACCAGCGGCGGCGGCGCCACCGGCGGCCTTGCCTGCCTCGCGCCAGCACGCTTGCCACGCCAGAACACTACGACCCCATGTCATCGCAGCCTTCCGCCCCCGGCACTTCCGATCCCGCCCACCACATCGTCATCGCCGGGGAGGGCCTGCCGCCCGAGCAGCGCGGGCGCGCCATCATGGCGCTGGGCATCGCAGTAGGCCTGGCCACCCTCGACACTGCCATCGCCAACACCGCCCTGCCTGCCATGGCATTGGACCTCAACACCACCCCGGCCGCGTCGGTATGGATCGTCACCGCCTATCAGCTGGCGATGATGGTGGCGCTGCTGCCGCTGGCCGCGCTCGGTGAAATCATCGGCTACCGCCGCATCTATATCTGGGGATTGGTGCTCTTTACTGCGGCCTCGCTGCTGTGCGCAGTGGCCTGGTCGCTGCCCACGCTGGTGGTGGCGCGCTTCCTGCAGGGACTGGGCGGGGCCGGCATCATGAGCGTGAACACCGCGCTGATCCGTTTCATCTATCCCACCCGCTCGCTGGGGCGTGGCGTAGGCTTGAATACGCTCATCGTGGCCATCGCCTTCACGGTCGGGCCGTCGGTGGCCTCCGGCATCCTCGCCATCGCGCCCTGGCCATGGCTGTTCGCGGTCAACGTGCCGCTGGGCGTGGCCGCCGTGATCCTGGCGTTGCCCTCGCTGCCGCACACCGCGCTGTCCTCACACGCCTTCGACCTGCGCAGTGCCGTGCTCAACGCCGCCGCCTTCGGCCTGCTGATCCTGGCCATCGGCGAAGGCGCGCACCAGGCCCAAGCCAAGGTGGTCGGGCTGGAACTGGCCGCAGCCCTGCTCTGTGGACTGTTCCTGCTCAAGCGCGAACTGTCACACCCGGCACCGATGCTGCCGGTGGACTTGTTCCGCCATCCCATGTTCACGCTCTCGACCATCACGGCGGTGTGTTCCTTCGCGGCGCAGGGCCTGGCCTTCGTCTCGCTGCCCTTCTTCTTCCACCATGACCTGGGCCGCAGCCAGGTCGAGATCGGCCTGCTCATGACGCCCTGGCCGGTGGCCGTAGCCATCATGGCGCCGATCGCCGGGCGGCTGTCGGACCGCTATCCGGTCGGCATCCTGGGCGGCGTCGGCCTGGCGCTCCTGTGTGCGGGCCTCTTGTCGATGACCTTCATGCCGGCGGCACCTACCGTCTGGGAGATCAGCTGGCGCATGCTGCTCTGCGGCATGGGGTTCGGTTTCTTCCAGTCCCCCAACCTGAAGGCGCTCCTGACCAGCGCGCCGCCGCATCGCAGCGGCGGCGCTTCGGGCATCGTGGCCACCGCGCGCCTGCTGGGCCAGAGCGTGGGGGCATCCCTGGTGGCGCTGTGCTTCAACCTCTCGGAGACCCAGGGCTCGCGCTATGCGCTGGGTTTCGGTGCGGCATTTGCCGGCGTGGCCTGCATCGCCAGCTTCCTGCGTTTGCTCACCAGCAACCCTTATGCCCCGCCGCTGAAAAAATAAGTTTTTCTCACCATTCCTCACAGCCACCGTCGCCCGCATTCTCAGGCGGTGGCTGCCTGTCTCGGTATTACATCAGTTTTCCAACAGTCTTCAGATCAAACATTTTCCGCACATAAACTTCCGCGCGGACGCAGGTAAAATTCCACGGCAAGATGACGACAAGCCGAGTAAATTTGATGCCATTCTGTTACGATAGCTCGGCAGTCAGAGGATGTTCACAGACCATCACCGGGCATCCTCCCTCCAGAAAACAGGCGTCCATTTCATCAGGGAAATCGAACCGCTTTCAGTACAGGAACCAGCGACAGGCACAGACCTGAATTCGATATGTTGAAATCCATCGCCTTGACCCAATTACGTTTGGGCATGTACGTGCACTCCATCCCCGGCGGATGGATCAAACATCCTTTCTGGCGCAAATCCTTCAAGATTGAGACGCTGGAAGACCTGCAGACCCTGCGCGAGTGTCCGGTCGAGGAAGTCACCATCGACACCGCCAAGGGCCGTGACATCGCTCCCGAACACGAGATCGAAGATGAGGCCGATGAGACCGACGAGGCCGGGGAGGATGAAGCCGCCCCGCCCGCCGAGATCGCCATCGCCCACCAAGGCGCCAGCGCCACGGTGGCCGTGCGCAAGCCGGCCACCCGCACCGAGAGTGCGGTAGAACGCGAACGCGCCGCGCGCATCATTTCCTCTTCCAAGTCCACCGTGCTCCACATGTTCGCCGAAGCGCGCATGGGCAAGACGGTCGACGTCAAGGATGCGGCCGAGCTGGTGACCGAGATCACCTCCTCGGTCTCGCGCAATGCCGATGCCTTGATCAGCCTGGCGCGCCTGAAGACCACCGATGACTACACCTACATGCATTCGGTGGCGGTGTGCGCCATGATGATCTCGCTGGCCAACCAGCTGGGCATGACGCAGGAACAGATCAAGCAGGCCGGCATGGCCGGGCTGCTGCACGATGTGGGCAAGATGGCCGTGCCGCTGGACATCCTCAACAAACCCGCCAAGCTGACCGAAGAGGAATTTGCCTCGGTGCGCTCGCACACCGTGCAGGGCCACGGCATCCTCCAGCAGATCGAGGGCATCGGTGAAGCGGCGCTGGATGTCTCGCTGCACCATCACGAAAAGATCGACGGCAGCGGCTATCCCTTCAACCTGAAGGCCGACAGCATTTCCATCATGGCCAAGATGGGTGCGGTGTGCGACGTCTACGACGCCATCACCTCCAACCGTCCCTACAAGGCCGGCTGGGATCCGGCCCGCTCGATCCGTCACATGGCCGCCAGCGCCGGGCACTTCGACCCGATCACGATGGAGGCCTTCGTCAAGGCCATCGGCATCTATCCGACCGGCTCCTGCGTGATCCTGCAATCAGGCCGCCTGGGCATCGTGGTAGACCAGCGCCCCGAGCACCTGCTCACCCCGCGCATCAAACTGTTCTACTCGACCACCAGCCGCATGCCGCTCAAGCCGGAGATCATCGACCTGGCCCGTGGCAGCGACAAGATCGTGGCCTATGCCGATCCGGCCAAATGGGGCATTCGCAACGTGCCCGGCATCGATCTGCAGTAAGCACAGCCTGCCGCAGGACAAACAAAAACGGCGCCCCGGGGCGCCGTTTTTACCTCTTGCTGATCCGATCCTGCAGGATCAGTCACGCTGCGCGAAGGCCGCCGTCGAGGCCAGCTCATTCAACAGCGCCACGGTGGAACAGCAGGAGACCTCATAGGGATTGAGTTCACCCGTGACCGAATACTTCAGCAACAGCGAGCGGTTGATCTTGTCCAGGCGGATCTTGCCCATGGTCCAGGAGGAATACTGGCGCTCGTCGATCGACTCATACGCCAACAGGATCACGTCATGGTGGCGATCATCACGCAGCAATCGGCCATACAGGCGGTTGACCTGATCGCGCCCGCCCTCGAGCACCTGCACGAAGGTCGTGTCGCTGTAGCACAGTACGCCCGTGATGCCCTGCTGCGGATTGCGCTGGCGCGATGCCGCGAGGATGCCTTCGATGATGTCGTGGGTAATGGTCTCGCGCGAGCGGCTTGCATAGATCAGACGAACCAGCATGATTAACCTCGTTGACGTTGGGAAATCAGCGCCAGGAATTCACGGCGCAGGTTGGCGTCACGCAGGAAGGAGCCGCGCATGACGCTGTTGATCATCTTCGACTCCACATCCTTGACGCCGCGCCAGTGCATGCAGAAGTGATCGGCCTCCATGACGATGGCCAGGCCATCGGGCTGCAGCTTCTGCATCAGCAGGTCGGCGGCCTGGGAGACGGCTTCTTCCTGGATCTGCGGGCGGCTCATGATCCACTCCAGCAGGCGCGCGTACTTGGACAGCCCGATCAGGTTGGAATGTTCATTGGGCATCACGCCCACCCAGACCTTGCCCATGATCGGGCACAGGTGGTGCGAGCAGGCGCTGCGCACCGTGATCGGGCCCACGATCATGAGCTCATTCAGGCGCTCGATGTTGGGGAATTCGGTCACCGGAGGGGCAGCCTGGTAGCGGCCCTTGAAGACTTCGTTCAGGTACATCTTGGCCACGCGCTTGGCGGTGTCCTGGGTGTTGTGGTCGCTCTCGACATCGATCACCAGGCTCTCCAGCACCGCCGCCAGCTTGGACTGCACTTCGGCCTGCAATTGCGCCAGTTCGCCTTCCTTGATGAAGGCGGCGATATTGTCGTTGGCGTGGAAACGCACGCCGGCCGCCTTGATGCGCTGGCGGATGCGGGCCGATACCAGCTGCTCATGCACGCTGGGGGCGGCAGTCTCGGTGCTGGTCTCGACCGGGTTCTTGTCTGTTGCCATGATGGAGGGCGGTCACGCCGTGCGGGACCGCTGAGTTGGGGGTGGCGCCATTATGCACGGAAAAACGCTGACGCATTGACGGCAAACCAGCGTCAAGCCCGAGTCAAAGCGATCACAACAACGCGGCTGTGGCGTGCCATCCACGGCGGCGGCGACCAGGCAAGCGCGCGCATGCGGATTCATCCGTATTTAATGCTGGTTCGATGGAGCATTCATCTGCGCTTAATGCTGCCAGGGGCAAGACTTAACGGTCATTGATGATAGTTTGCCGCTCTTTACATGGGCCTAACCGCGGCTTACGCCGGCCGCCGCCATCATCCCTGCACGCGCCGCCCGGCATCCAGCCTGGCCGCCATCGGGGGAGCAGCATGAGATTCCAGTATCGCCTTGCCGGTGCCTGCGCACTGGCCGCATCGCTTTCGGCCTGCAGCAGTCCGGCGCCGATGGTCACCGGACCCACCAGCGTGCGGCCGGCCTACCAGGTGGCCAACGTGGAAAACAATGGTGCCATCTTCCGCGTCTCCAGCGCCCAGCTGTTTGAGGAACCGACCACCTACAACGTGGGTGACATCATCAAGATCGACATCTCCGAATCCATCAGCAGCAGCAACAAGGCCGCCACCAACAACAGCCGCGACACCACGCTCTCGCAAAAGGGACCGGGCTCGGGCGCGCCGCTGGGCGGACTGTTCACGCAACTGTATGACGCCAATTATTCGGCCAGCGGCAGCAATACCTTCAAGGGCTCCGGCGACAGCAGCAATACCAACACCATGAGCGGCACGCTGATGGTCTCCATCGTCGAAGTGCTGCCCAACCGCAACCTGGTGGTGGCCGGCGAAAAGCGCATCGGCGTCAACGGCAACACCAACACGCTGCGCTTCTCGGGCGTGGTGCGCACACGCGATATCCGCGGCGGCATCGTGGCCTCCTCCAACGTGGCCGATGCGCGGCTCGAACAGGTCGGTGGCGGCTCCATTGCCGATGCCAGCAGCGATGGCAATTTCTTCCGGCGCCTGCTGACCATCTGGTGATCTTGTGATCGGGTGATCGGGTGATGGCGCTCGCGCTGCGGGTGCCATCACTGGCCGCCTGGAAACGACAACGGCAAGCGCGCAGCTTGCCGTTTTTCATTGCGTCATCAACAGCGCCGGACTGCAGCGCTGCCTGCCATCTTCAGAATCCGTTGACCGCACTGCGCATGTTGTCCGGGGAGTTGTCCGCCACCTGCGGGTTGCCGGGGAAGAGCGCATCGACCAAGGGCGCCAGCTTGTCGCCTGCGCTGGCCCACTTGTCCTGGCCGAAGGAACCGAGCCGGTACTGCGCCGTGCCCAGCACGCGGCCTTCGCGGCGCAGGGTCAATGCGGCATAGGTGAGATAGGGGGTATAGGCGTCGGTAAAGACTTTGGTATCCCATTTGACGTAGCCCACATAGCTCAGCGTCACCGGGCAGGCCAGCGACTGGGTACCGGCATCGTAGACGCGGCTTTGCACCCCGTGTTTCTGCAGCTCGCCCTGCAGGCCGGGCACGAAATCGCTCAGCGCCACCGAGCCATTCCACTCGATGCAGACTTCGTGGATCGGATCCTTGCTGTAGACGATGGGATTCTGGACCGAATTGGGCGTCATCGCGCGCACGCTGGAGGCGGTGGAACCGACCAGGCCCACGGCGTCGACCAAGGCATTGCCGGAGGTGACGATGCAGCCCGACAGCGATGAAGCCAGCAAGGTGGCGATGATGATGGTGCGCATGATGCTCTCCCCGAGCGCAATCCCTTGGCTTTCATGATCCCTGCATGGCGCAGGTGGCCGGGATTGCAGGCTGCCCATCATAGCGGCGCATATTGCAGCTTCAGAACCGTTTTACCTTGATTTACGCTGACCCCGTACAAGCTTAACAGCCACGTACGTAGCGCAAATACCGGGCTCGGCGGCGACCGGCACAGTGCTGGCACAATAGCTCCCTGTGCCGTTTCATGTGCGGCCTTACAAGGAGACTTCCATGCCCTCACTCATCATTCGTTCCCTGCTGGCCTCCCTCGCCTTCACCGGCCTGCTGCAAGCCGCCCAGGCCGACACCCTCAAATCCGAAACAGAAGTGCGCGCCCTGGCTGACAAGGTCATGGCCCAGGCCGGTGCCGGCCGCACCGATGATGCCTACGGCCTGCTCTCGCCCTATGCGCTGGTGGACATCCGCGCCTTCGAGAGTGCCCGCACCAATGCACGCAGCGCGCGCACGGCCATCGAGGCGCTGGTCGGCAATTCGGTGGGCTATGAATTCATCCGCTCCGAAAAAGTGGGCGAATCGCTGCTCAAGCTGACCTATATCGAAAAGACCGAACGCCAAGCCATCCCCTGGATGTTCATCTTCTACAAGGCCCCCACCGGCTGGGCCGTGAGCAGCTTCAGCAACGGCGCCAACGTGGATGCGCTGTTTGAGCGCTGATCAGGAACGCGCCGCTCAGAACGACCGCTGCGGTTCCAGGTCGGCACTCTCGATGGCGCTGACCACGCCCGAGATCTTGTCGGCGATGATGGCCGAGGAGCCGCAGGCCGTGGTCCAGCCATTGGAGCCATGGCCGGCGTTGAGCCACAGGTTGCCATAGCGGGTGGCACCGATGAGCGGTGCGCCATCCGGTGTCATGGGGCGCAGTCCGGCCCAGTACTCGACCTTGGCCAGGTCGGCGCCCTGTGGATAAAGATTCTTCAGCGACTTCAGCGCAGTGGCGCAATCGCGCGGGGTCACACGCGTATCCCAGCTGCCGATCTCGGCGGTGCCTGCCGCACGGATGTGATTGCCCATGCGGGTGATGGCAACCTTGTAGTACTCGTCCATGACGCCGCTGCGCGGCGCGCTCTTGGCGTCAGCCACCGGCACGGTGATGGCATAGCCCTTGACCGGGTAGATCGGCAGGTCCAGTCCCAGGGGTTTCAGCATCGGCACCGAGGCACTGGCGCAGGCGACCACATAGGCATCGCCGCGCAAGGTACCGGTGGGCGTGCGCAGGCCGCTGACCTGGCCACCGGCCACCTCGATGGCTTGCACCTCTGTGGACAAGTGAAACTCCACTCCATGCGCCTGCAGCCAGGCGGCCAGGGCGCGCGCAAACAGCGGGCAGTTGCCGGTCTCATCCATCGGCAACAGCAGGCCGCCCTTCAATTCGTGACGGGCCGCATGCAAGCCCGGATCGAAAGCCACGCAGCCATCGGCATCCAGCAGCTCGTAGGGCACCCCGGCTTCGGCCAATACCTTGGTCGACAGCCCGGCGTTGTCCACCCCTTCCTGGGTGCGGAACAATTGCAGGTTGCCGCCGGTGGTCTGTTCGTAGCGGATGTCCAGACGTTCGCGGATCTGCTTCAACTGGCCGTGGCTGTAGCGCGCCAGGCGCCCCATGCGCGCCTTGTTGAGGGCATAGCGCTCGGGCGTGCATTGCGCCAGGAAGGTCTTGAGCCACTTCCACTGATGCGCATCCAGGCGCGGCGTGAAACGCAAGGCGGCCTCGATCCCCAGCCAGCTCTGCACCGACCACTTCAGCGACTTGGCCGGCATGCCGGGAGCCGCCCACGGCGTGGCATACGAGGGGCAGACGTGGCCGGCATTGCCCACGCTGGTCTCGGCGGCGACTTCGGCGCGGCGTTCCACCACGACCACCTCATGGCCGCGTTCGCGGAGGAAATAAGCAGTGGTGACGCCGACGATGCCGGCGCCCAGCACGATGATGCGCATGGTCTCAGTTCAACTTCCGAAAAATATAAATGATATAAATGATTTAAATCGTTTGCGCATTACAGGGTGAGCCCGCCATCCACGTGCCACACCTGTCCGGTGACGTAGGAGGCAGCCGGGCTCAGGAGGAAGGCGATCACGTTGGCGATCTCCTGCGGCTGTCCCAGGCGCTGCAGCGGTATCCTCGCCAGCGCCGCCTGCCAGGCGGCCGGGTCGATGGCCGACTTGGCCGGGTCGCTTTTCTGAACGTAGCCGGGCGCGACCGCGTTGACCGTCACCCCGGCCGCGGCCACCTGCACCGCCAGCGATTTCACCAGGGCCTCGATGCCCGCCTTGGCCGCCGCCGATGCCGGGAAGCCCGATTCCCCCAGGCGGAATACGTGCGCCACGAAGGAGCTCACCGCCACTACGCGGCCCTGCCCGCTGGCTTGCAGCGGCTCGCGGCAAGCGGTGATCAAACGGAAGAAGCCGCCCAGGAGCGCATCGAGCGAGCGCGACCAGTCCGCATCCTCCAGTTCGCCGATGCGCTTGCGATCGGCAAAGCCGGCATTGGCCACCAGCGCATCGAGCCTGCCGTAGTGCGCCAGCGCAGTGTCACGCAACTGCGCTGCCGTCTGCGCATCGGCCAGGTCGCCCAGCGCCAGCGTGCATTGCGCGCCTTGCGCGCGGCATTGCTGCGCCACCGCCTGCAGCTCCGGCGATTCGCTGCGGGCATGCAGGACCAGGGCGAGGTCGGGTGCCGCCACGGTGGTGGCCACCGCCGCACCGATGCCGCGCGCGGCACCGGTGATGAGGATGACCCGTAAAGAATGGGGCGAACTGGCAGCAGGAAGAGAAGAAAAAGGGGACGGGTTCATGATCCAGAAGATGAAACAGCACGTTCCCGGTCACCGGGAATTTGGCACAACACTTCACTTGCGCAATAGCGTCATTTTAGCCAAAGCCCGCATCTACGGGGGTTCCCGGCGCATGATGGAGACGTTTTGTTCAGTTCGTGCTCCAGGCGTTCTCCTTTACAATGGCCGGGTTCGCGGCACGCCGCAGCATCGATTGCGGTGACTTGCAATCCATGCGCGGGCAGTTCTTCCCACGTCCTCCCTCCTCTCGGTACCCGGCCCGCAAGTGTCCCGGAGCGACAGGGCATGGTTCGTGCATGCGCTGCACACCCTGCCCTCCCCGGGCTCATGCAATTGGCAACCAAGGAAAATCGCAGATGTATCAATGGGACTTCGGCTCGCTCTGGCAATTCAGGAGCATCATCGGAATCGGCTTCGTCTATACCCTCTCCTACACCGTGGCCTGTATTGCGCTGGGCCTGCTGGTCGGTCTGGTAGTGGGCCTGGGCCGGCTGTCGTCGAACCCCTTCATCTCCGGACCGCTGCGCGCCTTCGTCGAAGTATTCCGCTGCACGCCGGTACTGGTGCAGCTGGTGTGGTTCTACTATGCGCTGCCGGTGCTGCTGGGCATCGAGATGTCGGCGGGCACGGCGGCCATGCTGTCGCTGGCGCTGTATGGCGGCGCGTTCTATTCCGAGATCATTCGCGGCGGCATCGTCTCCATCGATGTGGGCCAGTCCGAAGCGGGCTGGGCGCTGGGCATGACGCGTTTGCAGCTGATGAAGCGCGTGATCCTGCCGCAGGCCTTCAAGCGCATGACGCCGCCGCTGGTGAACCAGTCCATCATGCAGCTGAAGAACACCTCGCTGCTGTCGGTGCTGGCCGTGCCCGACCTGCTGTACCAGGGCCAGATCATCGCGCACGAAACCTATCGTCCGCTGGAAATCTACACCTTGGTCGCGATCATCTACTTCGTGATCCTGCTGCCGGCCACCATCTGGGCCAAGCGCCTGGAAAACCGCCTGTCGGTCCAGCACGGTTGAGGAGAAGACGATGAACAATCAACATGCGCACGCGATGATCCAGATCAGCAATCTCAAGAAGGCCTTTGGCGAGCACGTGGTGCTCAAGGACATTTCCATCGCCGTCCCCAAAGGCAGCGTGGTGGCCATGATCGGCCCCTCGGGCTCGGGCAAGTCCACGCTGCTGCGTTGCCTGAACCTGCTGACCGTGCCGGACCTGGGCACGGTACGCATCGGCGAGCGCCACTTCGAATTCAACGGCCGCAAGTCGCGCCTGCCCAAGGACCGCGAGCTGGCCGCCTTCCGGGCGCGCACCGGCATGGTGTTCCAGCATTTCAACCTGTTCCCGCACATGACGGCGGTGGAAAACGTCATGGAAGGCATGGTCACCGTGCTGCGCACGCCCAAGGCCGAAGCGCGCGCCAAGGCCATGGCGCTGTTGCAGAAGGTGGGCCTGTCGGACCGTGCCGACATGTATCCGCAAAAGCTCTCCGGTGGCCAGAAGCAGCGCATCGCCATCGCCCGCGCGCTGGCCATGCAGCCGGACGTGATGCTGTTCGATGAAGCGACCTCGGCGCTGGACCCGGAGCTGGTCGGCGAAGTGCTCAACGTGATCCGCGGCCTGGCCGCCGATGGCATGACCATGATCCTGGTCACGCACGAGATCGCCTTCGCCCGCGAAGTGGCGGACCAGGTGGTGTTCATGCGCGATGGCGTGGTGGTGGAAGCCGGACCGCCGTCACAGGTGATCGACAATCCGCAGGAGGCGGCAACGCAGGCGTTCCTGGCCCGCTTCAATGCCTGAACGAGGGTGATGGAGTTGGCATTGAAACCGGGCTGACACCAGGTTTTCACCAGGACGGAAAGATGGCGCGCAGATTTCTCTGTGCGCCATTTTTTTCTTTGCTTCATGGGCCGACTTACAGGAAGACGCTACCAGCGTGCGGGAGACGCTCCGCAAAAAATCGAGACCTGCCAAGGAAAAATCGCCATGACCTCGACTTCAGGCAGGGCATCAGGCAAGTTCGCGGTTCTCCCCATCCCTGTCTGGAGGTTCATCATGCGTACTGCTGCCGTCGCAACCATCGTGGTCGAAGCCACCGCGCAAGAAGAGAAGATCATCGCTGCCAAGGCGCGCAAGCTGGGGATGCAGATCTCGGAGCTGATGTGTCTCGGTGCCCTGGCTTATGAGGCTGCGCAATGGGAAGAGGAGCTGGACGCACTGGCGATTCTGGCGGAGGAAGCCGCCGAACGGGCCGGAGCCAGCGTCGATGCGTCGCTGGCCTTCATCGAGGCCAGCAATGCTCGCCTGGTGGCGCTGGAGGCATCGGCCCGCGCCAGGAGCGCCTGATGTTCGGCATTACCGGCCGTATCTGGAGCGCCCTGGCGAGTGTCATCAAGCTGGAAGACAAGGTGACCCGCCAGAGCGAAGCCCTGCGTCAGCAACAGATACGGATCGAAAATCTCACCGAGCGCATGATCAAGCTGGAGACCCTGCTGGAAGTGATGCTCCAGGCCAGCGAGTTCAAGCGAATCAAATGAGTCAAATTCATCAGAGGCGATCCGCCCTGCCATGAAAGATGCTCCGCAAAAAATCGAGACCTGCCAAGGAGAAATCGCCATGACCTCGACTTCAGGCAGGGCATCAGGCAAGTTCGCGGTTCTCCCCTTTCCCCCTGACTGGAGGTTCACCATGCCTGCCGCTACCATCGCTCCCCACGTGCTCAAGGCTCATGCAAAAAACAAGAACGCCATCGCGCCCCAGCCCCGGTCGCAAGCCACTCCTGGCATCCCTTCAGGGTCGATCCGGGCACTCAAGGGCTGCGTGCGGCCGCTGCAACGTCCCGTGTCTCTGCAGGAAATGGCGCACGCCATTGCCCGGCAAGGCGGAGCACCGCAATGATCGGCTTGGACACCAATGTGCTGGCACGCTACTTCGCCCAGGACCATCCGCTGCAATCAGCACAAGCGACGGCACCGATCGAATCACTGAGCGAGCAGCATCCGGGCTTCCTGTCCCAGATCGCTCTGGCAGAATTGGTGTGGGTGCTGCATGCTGCCTACAAGGTGCGCAAGCCTCAATTGGTGCGCATCATCGGGAGGCTACTGCTGGCCCCTGAAATTGTCGTCGAAAATTCCGAAAGTGCATTGCAGGCGCTTCACCGCTTTGCTGAATCAACAGCAGGATTTGCGGATTGCCTGATCGAACGCAGCGGCCACCAGGCAGGTTGCAGCGATACCATGACCTTTGATCGCAACGCCGCCCGAACCGCCGGCATGCGTTTGCTCAACAACTGAAGCCCTGCGCGCAAGCGCCATCCGGCCCGCCAAAAAAACCCCGCACTGGCATTTCAGCGCGGGTTTTCTTTGCCTGCAGCGCGGCCGATCAGGCCGCCCGCCATCAGAGCGGAATCTGCGCCGGCACATCCTCCGGCTTCACCCCGGAGAGCTTCTGCAGATTGCCCAGCACGGTCGGCTTGATCTTGCCGGCGGCGCGCTCGGCGGCGATCCACTTGTTGATGGTCTCGACCCAGGCCTTGTCCTCTTCCTTGGGCACGCCGATGTTGGTGGAGGTCGCTTCCAGCGGCTGCGGGACAGTCATCTTGCCCAGCGCAGGATTCTTCTTGAGGATGTTCAGGGCCAGCAGCCACACCAGCACCTGCGCATCGACGCGGCCGGTCTGCAGCGCCAGGGTGGCGTCATCTGCTTTTTCCAGGCGCACGATGGTGGCGTTGGGACAGACGCGGCTGATCATCTGGTCATGCGAAGAACCGATGTCCACGGCGATTTTGACTTCCGGCTTGTTCAGGTCGGCCCAGGTCTTGAACTCCTTCTTGGAGACCACCGTGAAGGCGTTCAGGAACAGCGGCTCGGTGAAGCCGATCACTTCGCGGCGCGCCGGGGTCGGGTTCATGCCGAAGAACAGGTCGATCTTGTGCGTCTGCAGGTCCAGCACCGAATTGCCCCAGGTGGTCTCGGTGATGTCCAGCTTCACGTTCAGGCTGGCCGCCAGGCTCTTGGCGAAATCGATCATGAAACCGCCCCACTCGCCGCTGGCCAGGTCCTTGTTGTAGTACGGTGCGGCACCGCGCACGGCACCGATGCGCAGGGTCTTGGTCCGCTGCACGCGGGCCAGGGTCGGTTCCGTGGAGCCGGTCGCAGCGGCGGCCTGGGCGAAGACGTTGGGGATGGCAGTGGCGGCGGCAAGGCCGGCCACGCCGGTGATGAAACTGCGACGGTTGGTCATTCTCGGTTCTCCCTGATTTGGCGGATGGCGCCGCTGCGCTGTGATCGGCAGCATGGCACACGTGGTCTGCCGCCCGGCCCAAGCCGGACGGCGTCGATGATTTTAGCCCAGCCGCCAGCCGCTCGCGCAGGCCAATACCAGGCACGGGGAGCCGCACGGCCCAGCCTCCCAGCAGGCAGGAAATTTTTTACGCTCAGGTGAAGTGTCCGGCGTCCTGACGCGCCTGTACGAAAATTGACAGGGCGCGTTCTTTTTCGAACGCCATTGAAGATTTTTTTACAGCCACGTCATCCGGGTAAAAGCGGGTAAGCCATCCCCACCGGCAGCCATGCCGCGCGTAGGCTTGCCTTGTCGTGTTGATGCCGCAAGGCAATTGCCGACAGCACGCGTCACGAGTACAAGGGGGATCTCATGCGCAGTCACCATCATCATCATCGCCACAACGGCCGCCTGCTGGCCGCCTGTCTCGGTGCAGCCGCCCTGGGCGGATGCGCCAACTTCAGCGAAGTCAGCGCCGGGCGCGGCGATCTCTACACGGTCTCGGCCACGGGAGTGAGCTACACCATGTCGATTCCGGCCCTGACCTCGGCCGCCCGTGAAAAGGCGACCGCCTTCTGCGGCAAGCAGCAGATGCAGGCCGACCTGCGCCAGCTCATCCGTGGCTGGCGTCCGATGCAGGTAGAGTTGATTTTCCGATGCCAGCCGGCGGGAACGAGCCTGCAGGCGCTGCTGGACTGAGCCCGCTGATCAGGCCGCCGGCAGATCGCGCGCACGCAACGGCTGTCCGTTCTCATCAAAGCCATCAGCCAGGCGCACGGCCGTCACACCGAGCGAAGCCACCGCATCGGCGGCATCGAACAGCACCGCCTGCAGATCGCCCTCGACCAGATGTTCAGAGCGCGCCAGCGTGGTTTGCGCATTGCGCAGTACCACCTGCAGCGTGGTCTCGTCATCCTCGTCCACCAGCGCGAGGAAGGCGCTCGCCCCGGCCGCCTGCGCACCGGACTGCGCCAGCCCGGCCTCCAGTTCGGAGAGCATCTGCAGGGTGCGGTATTCGCCATTGCCGGTGTGCTTGGCACCATGGAACAGATCCTGGTACAGGAAGTGCAACTGGCACTGCGCAGCCTCGCCGGTTTGCCCGGTCAGGCATTGCTGCATGAGCGGCGTGATCTCTTGGCTCCACTCACGGAAGCGTTGCGCGCGCGATTCGAAGTAAGCATCGGCGGCCGCTTCTTCCTGCGGAATCGCATAGAAGGGATCAGTCACCTCCTTGAGCGAAAAGCCCAGCAGGAAGCGCAGTTCCAGTGCCTCATCGTCGGCCGCGAAATGGCTGGCCGGCCAGCCGCGCATGCTGCGCTCGATGGCCGGTACGCTCAGGATCTTCTTGTCGGTGAGCGAGGCGAAGGCATCGCGATTCATGGCCTCCACTTCGCTGAAGCTCAGGGCGTTGATCTCTTCCGGATGGTAGAGGTGATGCACCAGTACCACGCGCGCCTTGGGACTTTCCAGCCCGGCCTTCTGGATGCTCTCGCGCAGGGTGTCGAAGGCATCGCCATCGGCCAGGGCCTGCTCCTCGCGCAGGCCACCGCGCGTGCGCGCCAGCAAGGGGATCAGGAAGGCATTGATTTCCAGTTCCTTCTCGCCCCGGCGCAGCACGATGATGTCGGCGCCCTCTTCCACCACTTCACGCAGGAAAGCATGGCCGCGCGGATCGTCGTAGCGAAGCTGTTCCAGCACTTCGTAGAGGGTGTCGTCATCGCGCTCGCGCAGGGTGTTGCGCACCATGCGTTCCAGTTCATCCTGGCCGACGCGGCGGCCCGCGCGGTCCGGCGCATCGGCGGCCACGGCACTGGCCAGCGCCACCATCTGCTGCACGCGCAGTTCATCTTCATCCAGGCTCTGCGAGGCCGCATGGGCCTGGTGCTGGCGACGGCGGGCGGCTTCGGTGGAGACGTGGGTCTTGGGCTTATCGCGTGCGGGGCCCGCCTTCGCGGCTGGCTTGGCGTGGCCGGGAGCGGCCTTCTTGGGGCCCGGGGAATGTGGTTTGCCGGTGGGGCGTTTGGCTTGATTCATTTTTTTCCTCGCTCAGTTCAGCGGTAACTTGTCGGCAGTATTGCGGCCCGGCAGCGTGGCCAGGAACATCCCGGCCAGGGCCACGGCGAAGGCACCGGCCTGCAGCGCCGAGAGGCTTTCCCCCAGGGCCAGCACCCCGACCACGGCGGCCGAGACCGGCAGCATCACGGTAAAGACGCCGGCACGCGCAGCCGGGACCACCTTCAATCCCGTCATCCACAGCCACACGGTCCAGACGCTGGCGGCCAGGGCATAGAAGACCAGCAGCAGCCAGATGTTGGCCGGCACGGTGGAGAAATTGAACTGCAGCGCCGTGTACAAGCCCATGGGGGTCATCAGCAGCAGGCCCCACAGGTTGATGACGGCGCTGATGCGCTTGGGCGTGAGGACCGTGGTCAGCTTCTTGCCGATGACGGCATAGGCGGCCTCGCACAGCACGGCGCAGAACACCAGCACGTTGCCCAGCCAGGCGCTCTGCCCGCCGCTGGCAGCGGCCGCGCCATGACTGTCCTTGGCCAACGACAGCAAGCCGATGCCGATGGCCCCGCAAGCCACCGCGCCCCAGACCCGCAGGCTGATTTTTTCCTTGAGGAAGACCCAGCTCATCACCGCCACCACCGCCGGAATGGAGGACATGATCACGCCCGCCGAGACCGCATTGGTCATCGACACGCCGGTAATCATGCACAGCGTAAAAAGGAAATTGCCGAGGAAGGATTCGAGGAAGACCAGCCAGCGCGACTGCGTGGAGAGCGGTTTTTCATCGGCTGGCTTCTTCAGCCAGCGCAGCATGGCGACCGCGCCGATGCCGAAGCGCAGCCAGGCCAGCAGGAACACCGGCAGCAGCGCCGCCAGCGGCTTGGTCAGCGCGACGTAAGCGCCAACCAGGGACATGCTCAGGATCAGACAGCCATAGCCCATGGGGCGGCTGGGGGTGTAGCTCATGTTCGGTTCGGATATCGTGTCGAGGCCGGCGACATGGACGACGCTGGCTCCGGTGAATGGAGCCAGCATTTTACCTGCTCGAACGAAGTGAACCGAATGAGGACGTGCAGCCCTGTGGAAAAGAAAAGTGCGGCGAGCTCAATGCCAGAAAATCTCGATGAGTTTTTTGACACCGCCCAATAGCAGAAGCAGCAATACGAACCCAATCGTGCCAAGCTCAGCCGCCAGCGCACCGGCGTGCATTTCACCGTTTTTAAGATCCTGCCAAAACTTGCGGAAAAATGACATGAGCGAATTCCCTCTCGTGAACGTTGAGCCTGCCGCATGCGGACATGCGCCGGGACTTCACTATAAGGGCCGCTTTCTTGAGGTCGATGCGTTTCAAAAATTTTTGCCGCGCCATCAAAACAAATCAACGTCCGGCAATAACGATCGCACTCACCAAGCCGCCAAAATCCCCCCGTTGAACTCCGTCTCGATATACCGCTTCACCTCCGGCGACTGATACGCCTGCACCAGCTTGCCCAGCCAAGGCTGCGCACGGTCCTTGTCGCGCACGGCGATCAGGCAGGCATAGGGGCTGTCGCCGCTTTCCACGACCAGGCTGTCGCGCGCCGGATTGAAGCCGGCCTTGGAGGCATAGTCGGCATTGATGGCCGAGGCATCCAGGTCATCGAGCGTGCGCGGCAATTGCGCGGCGTCGATCTCGACGAACTTCCACTTCTTCGGATTCTCGGTGATGTCGATGGGCGTGGCATTGGTGCCGGTCAGCGGATCGATGCCCTCGCGCAGCTTGATGATGCCCTGCTTCTGCAACAGCAGCAGCACGCGGCTCTCGTTGGCCGGGTCATTGGGAATGCCGATCTTTGCCCCCACCGGCAGGTCCTCCAGCTTGCGATACTTGCGCGAATAGATCGCCATGGGCCCGATCATGGTCTTGCCCTCGGCATAGAGCTTGTAGCCGCGCGCCTTGATCTGCGCATTGAGGAAGGGACGATGCTGGTAGCTGTTGGCATCGAGCTCGCCCGCGTCCAGCGCCGCATTGGGCTGGATGTAGTCGTTGAACTCGATGATCTTGACCTTGTAGCCCGGATTGTCACGCTCGAAGACGCGGCGTGCCTGCTCGAAGATCTGCGCATGCGGACCACTGGTCACGCCCACGCGGATTACCTGGTCGGTGGCGGCCTGGGCCGTGATGCTGGCGCTGGCCAGTACGCCCATGGCAAGGCCCGAAAGCCAGTTGGTGACGATCGATTTCATTCTCTTCCCCGGTTGAAAAAAGGCCAATGTAGCGAGCCCTCAACCGGTGCGGAAGGAATCATTTCCGCTTTGCTTATGTGCTGCGCGCATGTCCCTGCGCGCAGCCACCTGGCGATTTTCTTCAGGCGTGCTCGACCGCCGCTCCCGCCCGGAAACCCGCACCCACGTGCTCCTGCGGCAAGGTGGCACCACGCTGGAAAAGTTTTTCACGCAAGGTACCCTGGGCATAGTCGCGCTTGTAGGAACCGCGTTCCTGCAGCACCGGAATGACCAGGTTCACGAAGTCTTCGAAGCTCTCCGGCGTGACCGTGCGGGTCAGGTTGTAGCCGTCGATGCCGGTGTCGGCCACCCAGCTTTCCAGTTCATCGGCGATGCGGTCGGGCGCGCCCACGATGCTGGCATAACGGCCACCCAGTTCGAGCTGTTGCAGCAGCTTGCGCTTGGTCCAGTTCAGCTCCGGTTGCGTAACCACCTTGGTCAGCGATTCGATGGCATTGGTCTTGGCCGCGCGGATCGGTTCATCCAGCTCGTACTTCGAAAAATCGATGCCGGTACCCGCCGAGAAATGCGCGAGCCCCGCTTCGGGACTGGCGTAGCTGGCGTATTCGCGGAAGCGCTCCTGGGCCTCCTCGTCAGTGCGGCCGGTCACCACCGTCAGGCCCATGAAAATCTTGATGGCGTCCGGATCGCGTCCCTCGCGCACCGCCCCGTCACGAATGCTCTGCACCAGCTTGCGCGTGGCGTCCTTGCTCTGGCTGGAGATGAACACGCATTCCGCATGGCGCGCACCGAAGGCCTGCCCACGTCCGGACGAACCGGCCTGATACAGCACGGGCGTACGCTGGCGCGACGGTTCGCTCAGGTGGATGCCTTCGACGTGGTAGTAGTCGCCATGATGCGCGATCTTGTGCACCTTGGCCGGGTCGGCATAGACGCGGCGCGCGCGGTCGCGCACCACGGCACCGTCTTCCCAGCTGCCTTCCCAGAGCTTGTAGACCACTTCCATGAATTCATCGGCGCGGTCATAGCGCTGGTCGTGTTCCAGCTGTTCGTGCAAGCCCATGGCGCGCGCGGCACTGTCGAGATAACCGGTGACGATGTTCCAGCCCACGCGGCCACGACTTAAATGATCCAGCGTGGACATGCGGCGCGCAAACAGGAACGGGGCCTCATAGGTCAGGTTGGCGGTCACGCCAAAGCCCAGATGTTCGGTCACTGCCGCCATCGCCGAGACCAGCATCAGCGGGTCGTTCACGGGCAGCTGTATGGTCTCGCGCAGGGTGAGATCGGTATTGCCCTGGTAGACGTCATAGACGCCGACGATATCGGCCAGGAACAGGCCATCGAACTTGCCGCGTTCCAGCAGGCGCGCCAGGTCGGTCCAGTAGGCGATGTCGGTGTAATCCTGCGAGCGGTCGCGCGGGTGCGTCCACAGGCCGTGGTTGATGTGGCTGACGCAATTCATGTTGAATGCGTTGAGACGGATTTCCTTCTTGGCCATGCGGGCTCCTCAGATCGCGCCGTGACGCGGCGGCTTCTTGCCATTCAGGACGTAATTGCCGATGGCGTGATATTTCCAGCGCACCGGATCATGCAGCGTATGGGTGCGGGCATTGCGCCAGTGGCGGTCGAGATTGTGTTCGGACAAGGTCGATTGCGAACCGGCCAGCTCAAACAGTTTGCTGCCGGCCGCCAGCGAGACTTCAGTGGTCAGCACGCGTGCCTCGGCGACCGCAATGGACGCCTCCGCGATGCTCTCTTCAGTGGGCGCAGCGGCCGCAGCATCGACCTTGCGGCCCGCGCGGCGCACCAGCGCTTCGGCGGCGTGCAGCTGGATGGTCAGGTCGCCCACTTCGCGAATGGTGAGCGGATCGTCGCCGGCGCGTTCCACACCGCTGTCGACCCAGGGCCGCGAGCGGGTGCGCACGAATTGCAGCAGGTCCGCATAGGCCGCACGCGCGATGCCCAGATCGATGGCCGCGTGCTGGATCTGTGCCATCGGGCCGATCTGCGTGGGCCGCGAAAAGGCCGTGGCAAACCCGATCACGGCATCGGCCGGCACATGGACGTTCTCGAACACGGCACTGCCGCTGCCGGTGGTGCGCTGGCCGAAGCCGGACCAGTCGTCGATGATGGTCAGGCCCGGGGCATGGCGCGGCACGATGGCCAGTTGCTGCACACCCTCTTCATCGATCACCGAGGTCGGCACCCAGTCAGCATAGAGCGCACCGGTGGCGTAGAACTTGCGGCCGTTGATGCGGTAGCCGGGGCCGTGTTCATTGCGACTCAGCCGGGTCTTGCGGTCATGCGAAGTCTTGGTGCCGAGTTCGGCCAGGGCATTGCCGAAGCGGTCGCCCTGCAGCACCCGGTCAAAGAAGAACCGCTTCTGCGATTGGCTGCCGTTGACGCGGATCAGTTCCACCGCATAGAAATGGTTTTGCGGAATCTGTCCGATGGAACCATCGGCCGCCGAGATGGTGGCGATGACTTCGGCCAGGGTCCCGTAGCTGACACCCGCACCGCCGTATTCCTTGGGCACGGTGATGCCCCACAGGCCCGAACGCACGTAGCGTTCCAGCTCGTCCCAGGGCAGCTTGCGCTCGCGGTCGCGCAGCGCGGCTTCGCGGCTGAAGTCCTCGGCCAGCTTGCGCGCGGCGGCGATGGCTTCGGCGTCGTCGCGGATGCGCGCCACCAGGCGCGGTGGCGTGCCCGACGGCGGCGGCAGGGAATCGAGCGTGGTGTGGGTGGCCTGGGCGGCAGCGGTCTGGGTCATGATGGTTCGCGTTCGAATGAGGGAAGGCAGGGGCCGGGCATCAGCTCCAGGAGTGGCGCGGCGGCGGCGTGCCGTTCAGGGCGTAATTGCCGACCGCAAAATATTTCCAGCGCACCGGATCATGCAGCGTGTGTACGCGCGCGTTGCGCCAGTGGCGGTCGAGGTTGTGGCTCGCCAGGGTCGCAGCCGAGCCGGAGAGTTCGAACAGTTTTTCCGAGGCCAGCAGGGCCACTTCGGTGGACAGCACCTTGGCCTCGGCCACGGCTACCGAGGCTTGCGCCATCTGCTCGAAGCTGATCTTGGCGGGCAGGCTGTCGAGCACGGCGGCCGCCTCTTCCAGCAGCGCTTCGGCCGCATGCAGGCGCAGGCTCAGGTTGCCGATGTCGCGCAGGATGTAGGGGTCGTCGCTGGCGCGCTCCAGGCCGCTGTCCACATAGGGACGCGAACGGGTGGTGACGAAGGCGATGGTGTCCTGCACGGCCGCATGGGCGATGCCGGCATCGATGGCGGCCTGGATCAGCTGCGAGACCGGACCGATGTTGTTGGGCTGTTGCAGCGCGTCCTTCAAGGGCAGCACCTGCGACGCCGGCACGCGCACCTTGTCGAACACCACCGTGCCGCTGGCCGTGGTGCGCTGGCCGAAGCTGGACCAGTCATCGATCACCCGCACACCCGGCGCATCGTGGCGGCTGTAGACCACCAGCGGCTGGCCCTCGTCATCGATGGCGCGGCTGGGAATCCAGTGTGCATAGAGCGCACCGGTCGAATAGAAACGCGTTCCATTGAGCAGGTAGCTGCCGTCGCCGGCGGCGGTATCGAGCGTGGCGCGGGTGCGCACGTCCAGCACGTTCTTGCCGTTGCGCTCGGGACCGGCATTGCCCAGTCGCGCGCCTTCGAGCACCTCGTTGAAGAAGAAGCGCTGTTGCTCTTCGCTGGCGAGCTTGGCGATCAGGTTGAGATTGCCGAAATGATTTTGCGGAATCTGGCCGATGGAAGGGTCGGCCGCAGAGATCAGCCGAAACACCTCGGCCACCGTCTGCCATGACGCGCCGATACCGCCATGGGAGCGCGGCACGGTGATGGCCCACAGGCCGCTGTGCGAAAAGCGTTCGATCTGGTCGAACGGCAGAATGCGCTCCCGGTCGCGCTCGGCGGCGCTTTGGCCGAACTCGGCAGCCAGCTCGGCGGCAACCTGCAGCGCCTGCGCTTCGCTCGTAATGCGCTGGGCCTGGCGCAGGCCGGGACGGCGGACGGTTTCAAGGATGTGCGCGGACATGAACTACTCCTGAGGGATAGTGCGGGCGGCGCCAAAGGGCGCGCGAGGGGTCTCATTAGAGCAAAGCGAGGGGGGAATCCGAACGAAGCATTGCGCATGTGCTTGCTTGTTTTTCGCATGCTGCAGAGCGCGCACATGCTTATGCGGAAATTGCATGGAGGCCTGGCAAGCCCGGCCATACTGTGTTTTCAACCAGTATCGGCGGCTGAAATGGAGTAGAATGCGCCGACGTTTTACCTTACGTCTTTATCAAGAAATACCGCCATGCTCACCCTCACCGAACTCGAAGATGCAATCAACTACTGGCGCCACCAGCGCCCGGCCAGCGGAGAGGAATGCGCACTGTCCCCGGAAGTCAATGCCCTGGCGGGCCTGTACGCGATGATGATCTTCCATCGCCGCCATGAAGTGGAGCTGGAGCAGATCGATGCCCAGGCGCGCCAGCTGATCGAGGCCTGGCTGGCCAGCTGAACTGCAGGTTTTTCGTACGTCCGCGTACAGTGACGGTCACTTCCGTGTAAGCGCGTTATCCTAGACTCCTGCTGTTGTTGCAGAACCTTCACGTTGTTGCCGGATCCACCCGGTATCCCCAGAAAGGAAGAACGATGCGCAAGGATCAGGATCAGTCGCCGCCCTCCCCCCGCCGCAAATCCGCCACCGCTACCGTGGCTGCCAAGCCGCGCGTGGCGCTGGTGCTGCAAGGAGGCGGTGCGCTGGGTGCCTACCAGGCCGGGGTCTACCAGGCCCTGCACGAGAATGACCTGACCCCCGACTGGGTGGTCGGCACCTCCATCGGTGCCATCAACGCCGCCTTGATTGCGGGCAACCCGCGCGAGACCCGCATCGACCGCCTGCGCGAATTCTGGGAGACGGTGGCGCATCCGGACGTGTTCGACCTGCGCCAGGTCCCGGACACCTTGCGCCCTTGGGCCACCCGCCTGACCACGCTCGATACGTTTCTGCGCGGCACGGCCGGCTTCTTCCGGCCGCGTCCGCTGAACCCCTTTGCGCTGGGCCTGCCTGTGCCGCCCGACGAGGCCAGTTTCTACAGCACTGCCGAGCTGGGCGAGACGCTGTCGCGCCTGGTCGACTTCGATTACCTCAACGGTCCCTCCGGCATCCGCATGACGGTCGCGGCGGTCAAGGTCACCTGTGGCACCCTGGTCAATTTCGATTCGCGCCAGCGGCCGCTGGGACCGGAACACGTCATGGCCAGCGGCGCCCTGCCCCCGGGCTTTGCGCCGGTGCGCATCGACGGCGAACTGTACTGGGATGGCGGGCTGTATTCCAATACGCCGCTGGAAGCCGTGCTCAACGATGAGCCGCGCACCAACCTGCTCTGCATGATGGTCGACCTGTGGCATGCCGACGGACCGGAGCCACGCACCCTGGAAGAGGTGCAGACGCGCGAAAAGGATGTCACCTTCGCCTCCCGTTCACAGCGCCACATCGATGCCTACCTGCAGCAATACAAGCTGCGCCGCGCGGCCCACGCGCTCTACAAGCGCCTGCCCCCTGCCATGCTGACCCAGCAGGACCGCCAGATGATGGAGGAGCTCGGTGCCGACAGCACCATCCACATCGTCCGCCTGGCCTACGCCGGGCGCGACTGGAACATGGCCTCCAAGGACGTCAACTTCGCCAAGGGCTCGGTGATGTGGCGCTGGGAGCAGGGCTACCAGGATGGCCTGCGTGCCATCGCGCTGGGCAAGGGCTGTCCGTTTTCCGAGAGCGATACCGGCATCGTGGTCCACGATCTGCCCAGCGGCGACACCCACGTCCGCCCGGAGAAAACGACCGAACGTTCGGCTTGATCGCCCGCAAAGCCGCTGCTGGTGCGGCGTAGCAAAATGTCCACGCGGCGGATTATTTTTTGTGCGCCGCACAAATAACACTTGATTTCACCAAAGAAGTGCATAAAATAAGAATTGTTGCGGCGCACAAATCATGATTGTTGATTGATTCTGGTCGAAAGCCGCGCTCGAACGCCGATTGTTTTGATCGTCACGCTCGTCGGCAAGCTCATTTGTTCATATCACCTAGGAGATGCACATGTTTTCGTACCAAGATCAGTTTTCCGCCGCCACCAAGGCCAACCTGCAAGCCCACCTGGACCTCATCAACAACCTGACCGCCAAGGCCTTCGAAGGCGTGGAAAAGATCGTTGAGCTGAACCTGTCGGCCACCAAGGCCACCCTGGAAGAAGCCACCGCTGCCGCCAAGCAGCTGGCCGCCGCCAAGGACCCGCAGGAACTGCTGTCGCTGGCCGCCGCCCAAGCACAGCCGGGCGCTGAAAAGGCCACCGCCTACAGCCGTCACCTGGCCGGTATCGTGTCCTCGACCCAGGCTGAATTCACCAAGGCTGCTGAAGCCCAGATCTCCGAAACCAGCCGCAAGCTGTCGGCCCTGATCGACGAGATCAGCAAGAACGCGCCCCCGGGTTCGGAGCAAGCCGTCTCCATCCTGAAGGCTACCCTCACCAACGCCAACGCTGCCTACGAGCAACTGTCCAAGAACTCCAAGCAAGCTGTGGAAACGCTGGAAGCCAACCTGGCCAACGCGACCAAACAGTTCACCGCTGCTGCTGAAAAGACCGTCGCTTCGGCCCGCGCCAAGAAGTAATCTTCACTTCAGGCTGTAAAAACAAAACGCCGCCCCGGGTCACCGGAGCGGCGTTTTGCTTTGGGCGGTCCGGGGGATCAGCCCTGTCCCACCATGTCCAGCGCCAGCGCTTCGGCCACGCGGATGCCGTCGATGGCCGCCGACATGATCCCGCCCGCATAACCGGCGCCTTCACCAGCCGGGTACAGGCCCTTGGTGTTGAGGCTCTGCAGGGTGTGGTCATCGCGCTTTATGCGGATGGGCGAAGAGGTCCGCGTCTCGATGCCGGTCAGCACGGCGTCATGCATGGAGTAGCCACGGATCTGCTTTTCGAAAGCCGGCAGCGCCTCGCGGATGGCATCGATGGCATACGTGGGCAGCGACGGGTTGAGGTCGCCCAGCGTCACGCCCGGCTTGTAAGACGGCTCCACGCTGCCCAGCTGGGTCGAGGGACGATTGGCGATGAAGTCGCCCACCAGTTGCCCCGGCGCATTGTAGTTGCCGCCGCCGAGCTCGTAAGCGCGGCTTTCCCACTCGCGCTGGAAGGCAATGCCGGCCAGCGGATGGCCCGGATAGTCGGCCGGCGAGATGCCCACCACGATGCCGCTGTTGGCATTGCGTTCGTTGCGCGAATACTGGCTCATGCCGTTGGTGACCACGCGGCCCGGCTCGGAGGTCGCCGCCACCACCGTGCCGCCCGGGCACATGCAGAAGCTGTAGACCGACCGGCCATTGGAAGCGTGGTGCACCAGCTTGTAATCGGCCGCGCCCAGGATGGGATGGCCGGCACCGGGACCGAAGCGGCACTTGTCGATCAGCGACTGCGGGTGCTCGGCGCGGAAGCCGATCGAGAACGGCTTGGCCTCGATGTAGACGCCGCGCTCGTAGAGCATCTCGAAGGTATCGCGAGCGCTGTGGCCGATGGCCAGCACCACGTGGTCGGCTTCGATCTGTTCGCCGGTGTTCAGGGTCAGGCCACGGATCTGGCCGTCTTCGATCAGCACATCCTCGACGCGCTGCTCGAAGCGGAATTCGCCGCCCAGCTTCTCGATCTTTTCGCGCATGAGCTGGATCATCTTGACCAGGCGGAAGGTACCGATGTGGGGCTTGCTGACGTACATGATTTCCGGCGGCGCATCGGCGGCCACGAATTCGGCCAGCACCTTGCGGCCATAGTGCTTGGGGTCCTTGACCTGGCTGTAGAGCTTGCCGTCGGAGAAGGTCCCGGCGCCACCCTCACCGAACTGCACGTTCGATTCCGGTTTCAGTTCGCGCTGGCGCCACAGGCCCCAGGTGTCCTTGGTGCGCTCGCGCACGGTCTTGCCGCGTTCCAGGATGATGGGATTGAAGCCCATCTCGGCCAGGATCAGCGCCGCAAAAAGACCGCAGGGACCGAAGCCGATCACCACCGGGCGCTTCTTGATGGTGGCCGGAGCGCGGGTGACGTAGTGATAGGAGGTATCGGGCGTGGGGCCGACATTGGTGGTCTTCGCATGGCGTGCCAGGACCGCCGCCTCGTCCTTCACCTCGACGTCGATGGTGTAGTTCAGGGTGATGGCCGTCTTCTTGCGGGCATCGTAGCTGCGGCGAAACAGCGTGAAGGACAGCAGGTCGCCGGCCGGGATGCCCAGGCGATCGAGGATGGCGGCGTTCAGTTCGTCTTCCGTATGGCTCAGCGGAAGGGTCAGTTCAGAGATGCGCAACATGTGCGGGGACTTTCAACAAGACTGGGGATGCAGGAGGTGGCGCAGGCCACGATGGCCGGTGTGCTCACGGCGGAAGGCTGCGCGAAAGGCGACATTTTACTCCAGCCCGGCAGGCGCTCCCAGCCCGGCCCCGCCAGTTGCGCAGGTGCGACAGCCAGCATGGCCCACGCCATCAAACAAGTTGCATAACGCAAGTATCTGGCGCAGCATTGATTGCACTTCGCAACCATTACCGGATCCTGCCATGGACTATGACGGCCTGCACTCTCCCCCGCGCGACCAGACCATCCGCCAGTTGCGCGAGCTCTCGCGCAAGCTGGTGCGGGAACTGGGCTTCATGCGCAGCACCCTGGCCGGCAGCGACCTGGCGCCCTCGGCGGTGCACGCGCTCATCGAGATCGGCCTCAAACCCGGCTTGCAGGCGCGCGAGCTGGGCGAGCTGCTGTACCTGGACAAATCCAACACCAGCCGCCAGCTGGCCAAGCTGGAGGCACTGGGGCTGGTACGCCGCAGCCCGGTGCCGGGCGACGGGCGCGCCTACAGCCTGGCGCTGACCGAAGAGGGGCAGGCGCTGCGCAAGAAGATCGACAAGTTCGCCACCGACCAGGTCTCCGGGGCCCTGCGGCGCATCCTGCCGGAAGACCAGCAGGGCCTGGTGCGCTCGCTGGCGCTGTACTCCGAGGCCCTGTCGCGCGACAACCCCAATGCGGCAGCACGTCCGGCCAAAGGCGCGGCAGCGGAATTGAACACCGGCTACCAGCCCGGCTGCATCGGCGACATCGCCAGCCTGCATGCGCGCTACTACGCCGAGGCGGCCGGCTTCGGGGTGTTCTTCGAGCACAAGGTGGCCAGCGAACTGGGCCGCTTCGCGCAAACCCTGCCCCAGGTCGGCAAGCAGCTCTGGACCCACATCGAACACGGGCGCTGCCTGGCCTCCATCGTGATCGATGGCGACCTGCAGCAGCGGCAAGCGCACCTGCGCTGGTTCATCGTCGACGACGGTCTGCGCGGCAGCGGCGTGGGACGGCGCTTGCTGGAACAGGCCATGGCCTTCGTCGATGCCCATCGCCTGGCGTGCTACTTGTGGACCTTCCAGGGACTGGATGCGGCACGCCACCTGTATCTGTCGGCCGGCTTCGAACTGGCCGAGGAGTCGCCCGGCGAACAATGGGGCAGCCGCGTGGTGGAGCAGCGTTACGAGCGCGCGGCGCGCAGGAAGTGAGCGTTGCGTGGCTGGCGGCATGTATCGGTGTGCCGCGATTTGTTACCGGATCCCCCCGCGCGGCGCTGCCTTCGGGCTGCAAGACGGGAGCGCTGGCAGGCACGGACACAACTGGAAACACAACATTACAGTCTTAAAGAAGCCCGGCTCCTACAGTGGTTTTCACAGCGCGGCCCCGCTTGCGCTGCATCCACGCAATACCACCTTGCAGGAGTCCAACATGAACACCAAGACCAAAACCACTCGCCTCGCCTTCGCCCTTCTCACGACCCTCTCTGCGCTCGCTGCCACCGCAACCCTGGCCCCTGCCGCGCAAGCGCAGGTGGTCGGCGTGGACGTACGCATCGGTACGCCACCGCCCGCCCCGCGTTATGAAGTGGTGCCCGCCCCGCGCCACGGCTATGCCTGGGCACCCGGCTACTGGGCCTGGAACGGCCATCGTCACATCTGGATCGGCGGCCACTGGGAACGCATGCGCCGCCACTACGCCCGCTATGAACCGGCCCACTGGCAACCGGGTCCGGGTGGCTGGGTGTTCATTCCGGGTCACTGGGTGCGTTGAGGCCGGCCGCTGAATCCGCGCCGAAACGGGCCGGGTCCAGCGCCGCCACCAATTCGCGCGGCAGCGGCAAGGGCTCGCGCTCGATCATCGCGGCCAGCAACTCGGCCATCAGCGGTGCCCAGATCAGGCCGCGCGAGGCATAGCCCAACAGGCCAAAGAGCCCCGCCTCACCCGGCAAGGCACCGACCAGCGGCAAGCGGTCCGGCGCAATGCAGCGCTGGCCGACCCGCCCAGGAAGATCCGCATCCGGCTGCGGCAGCGACATGTGTGCCGCGATCTGCGGCAGCATGTGCTGCAGGCGGGCCAGGTTCTCGGCATGGCTGTCCGCACGCAGCGCAGGATCGTCGAAGCGATCATAGCTGGCCCCCATGCACACCTGCCCGGCATAGGGGCGCGTGAGGTAACCGTCACCACACAGCGCATGCGGCAAATCGGGGAAGCCTTCGGCGGGCAGGTGCATGACCTGGCCGCGCACCGCATTCAAGGGCAAACCCGCCGCCTGCGCCAGCACGCGCGCCTGCGCGCCCGCTGCAAGGATCACCACCGGAGCTTGCGCGATCAGCGCACCATCACCATCGACCGCCTGCCATTGATCGTCCACGCGCACCAGGCGCGCGACAGCGCGATTGAAATGCGAACGCACCTCGCCTTGCGACTGCGCCACCGCCAGCATGCGGCGGCACACCGAGGGCGGATTGAGCCAGCCCGCTTCCGGGAAGAAATAGCCGCCGCCCATGGTCGGCATGCCCAGTGCGCTTGCCGTCTCACTGGCGGACATCCAGCGCGCATAACGCGGCGGATACTGCCACTCGCGCGCGCCCTGCTCGAAGGAGATCGCCTGCTTGGCATCGCGGCCGAATTGCAGGATGCCGCAGCGCTCGCCACGAACGGCGGCGTGATCCTCCAGCCCCAAACCACCCAGATCCTCCAGACGTTGCGAGGCAAACAAGAAGGCCGCCCGTGTGAGCCGCGCCAGCGGGCTGTCATCGCGTGCCAGCGCGGGCATGAAGAGACCACCGTGATTGCCTGAAGCGCGGGTGGCCACCGCCGGGCCCGCATCGATGAGATCGATGCACCAGCCGCGCGCCGTGAGCCGCTCGGCCGCAGCGGTGCCGGCCAGCCCGGCGCCGATCACCAGCGCCTGCCGCGCATGCGGCAGATCGCGCCGCAAGGGCGTATCGGAGGCCGCCACATGCGTGACCGGACGCGCCCAGGCCGGTGCATAACGCAAGGCCAGCGCGCCGTCCTGCGCCTGTCCATGGAAACCGACCTGGCGCATCGCCGCCGCCAGCGCCGCATCGCCAGCCGCACCGAACACCAGTGCCCGCGCCCCGGTCCAGGCCAACCGCGCCAGGCGCTTGCAGGCATGCGCATGCCAGGCTGGCGCGGCAGGATCGAAGCGGGTCGGGTCGGCATGCAGGTAGAACAGGTCCACCGGCGCTTCCAGCCGCGCCAGTTCTTCTTCCACCGCGCCCCAGACCAGGGTCAGCGTGAGGCGGCCTTCATCGAGCAAGAGACGGTGCGTGCCCGGCAAGGGCAGCGGCCATGCAGCGCGCAAGGCCTGTGCATAAGTTAAGTCTTCGGAGAGGACTTCCGCGGACGGCGGATGCGGCAGGATCGCAATGTAGTGCAGATGCACCGCGCCCTCCCCTTGCGCGCGCTGGCGGGCGAAGGCATGCCAGGTGGCGAAGAAGGACTGACCCAGCCCGAAATGCAGGTCCAGCACGGTGGCGCTGCGCTGCTCGCGCAGGCAGTCCGGAACGCCCTGCAGTGCGGAGGAAATCGTGCCGGCCTCGGCGCGCCAGGCGGCCAGCAATTCGGAAGAGGCAAGTTGAAGAGGACGCGCAGGCATCGTGAAAAGCCCTGTGGATAAATCAGACAAGGCCGCCATTCTACGCCGCCCGCCCCGTGCGGCATTGCGCCTTGACAAAGCAGGAGCAGCTTCGTAGGGTCTAGGGCCTGTTCTCACATCCGACGCCGATCAACCCGCCCCGCAGCATGGCTGCGCTACGCCATGCTCGCCATCTTCAACATCGTCTTCCCGATTTTTTCGTTGATCTTCCTGGGCTGGATGTGCCGCAAGCGCCGCATCCTTTCGGCGAGCGCGGCCAGCGAGCTGAACCGCTTCGTGATCTGGCTGGCGCTGCCGGCGCTGCTGTTCGATTCCATGTCGCGCCTCAAAGCTGCGGACTTCGCCAACCTGCGCTTCATCGCCGTCTTCGCCATCGGCGTGGCGGTGGTGTTCCTGCTCACGGCCGCGCTGCGCCTGCGCCAGAAAGCGGCCGCGCCCGACGTCATCATCGACAGCCTCGGCAGTTCCTATGCCAATACCGGTTTCATCGGCATTCCGCTGTGCTACCTGGCCTTCGGCAGCGATGGCCTGCCGCCCTCGGTGATCGCCATGGTGATGACGGCCTGCCTGCTCTTTGCGGTGGCCATCGTACTGCTGGAAACCTGCCTGCATGCCCAGGCCGCCTTCGGCCAGACCGTGGCCAAGGTGGGCCGCTCGCTGCTGCGCAATCCCATCATGATCGCGCCGGTGGCCGGCATCATCGTGGCCTTGAGCGGCGTGGCCATTCCCCCTGGCGTACAGCAGCTCTTCAAGATGTTGGGCGGTGCGGCCGGTCCTTGCGCGCTGGTCTCGCTGGGGCTGTTCCTGGCCCAGCCGGTGCGCACGGCGGGTGGCTCGCCGGTGTGGCTGCTGGTGGCCTTCAAATTGCTGCTGCAGCCGGCCGTGACCGCCGTGCTGGCCTACTGGATCCTGCCCATGCCGCGCCTGTGGGCCGACAGCGCAGTGCTGCTGTCGGCGCTGCCCATCGGCACCGGCCCCTTCATGCTGGCCGAGCTGTACCAGCGCGAAGTCACCGCCATGTCGCGTGCCATCCTGGTCTCCACCACTCTCTCGCTGCCCACCATCGCGCTCATCCTGGCCTGGATTGCGCATCATTGAGCCGGAAATGAAAAAGGCCGCAGCGGCATTGCCGTGCGGCCCTATTCCGGAACAGCCCGTGAAGGAAATTACAAAATCACCCGCTCCTCCCGCAGGATCTGTTCGAACTTCTCGGCCGCCACCGGCGGACTGAACAGGTAACCCTGGATCTCGTCGCATCCATAGTGGCGCAGGTAGTCCAGCTGCTCATCGGTCTCCACCCCTTCGGCAATGACGCGCAGTTTCAAGTGGCGCGCCAGCGAGATGATGGAAGCGGTGATGGCCGCATCATCGGCATCGATGGTGATGTCGCGCACGAAGGAGCGGTCGATCTTGAGCACATCGATGGGGAAGCGCTTCAGGTAGGCCAGCGACGAATAACCGGTGCCGAAGTCGTCGATGGAAAGACGGATGCCCAGTTTCTTCAAGCCCGCCAGGATGCCGATGGCGTGCTCGACGTCAGTCATCATGAGGCTCTCGGTGAGTTCGATTTCCAGCGAGGCCGGCGGCAGGCCGGTGTCTTGCAGCACATCCGCAATCGAGGAGACCAGATCCTTCTGCAGGAACTGGCCCACCGAGAGGTTGACCGAGACGCTGATGTCTTCATGCCCGGCCAGTTGCCACTGGCGGCACTGGGTGCAGGCGGTGCGCAGGACCCAGGCGCCGATGGGCAGGATCAGGCCGGTCTCTTCGGCCAGGCCGATGAAGCGCGCCGGCGAGACCATGCCCAGCTGCGGATGCAGCCAGCGGATCAGCGCCTCGCTGCCCACCACGCGGCCCGAGGCCAGGTCCACCTTGGGCTGGTAGTGCAGCAGGAATTCGCCGTGATCCAGCGCATTGCGCAGGTCGCCTTCGATGCGCAGGCGTTCCAGCGCCTGCTCGTTCATGGCCGGGGTATAGAACTGGAAATTGTTGCGGCCGGTCTGCTTGCCGCGATACATGGCAATGTCGGCATGCTTGATGAGGGTCTCGCCATCGGTGCCATCGTTGGGATAGCAGGCCACGCCGATGCTGCAGGTCATGAAGAGCGTATGCCCGCCCAGCGTCACCGGTGCGGCCACCGCATCCATGATGCGTTGCAGGCTGCGGGTGTCGAGCGAGAGCTCGTCCTGCTCCGGCAGGATCATGATGAATTCGTCGCCGCCCAGGCGCGCCACCGTATCGGCTTCGCGCACGGCCGCACGCAGCCGGCCGGCCACGGTGCGCAGCAGGGTATCGCCGGCCTTGTGGCCGAGGGTGTCGTTGACGAATTTGAAGCGGTCCAGATCCACGAACACCACCCACAAAGCCTGCTTCTGCCGCTCGGCCGCGCCGATGGCCTGCTCCAGGTGATGGCGCAGCATGTGGCGGTTGATCAGGCCGGTCAGGGTGTCGCGGCTGGCCTGGAATTCCAGTTCGGCTTCATAGCGCTTCATCGAGGTGATGTCGTAGAGCGCCGCCACGAAGTGGGTGACCACGCCGCTCTCATCGCGCACCGGGGCGATGTAGAAATCGTTCCACAGCTCCGAGCCATCCTTGTGATAGTTGCGCAGCACAACGTTGTGCTCGCGCTGCTCGCGCATGGCGATCCAGACGGTCTCGAACCCCTCGGGATCGCTGTCGCGCCCTTCCAGGAAACGAATGCTCTTGCCCACCGCTTCGCCGCTGCTGTAGCCGGTGATGCGGGCGAAGGCCGGGTTGACGTATTCGATGGCGTACTCCGGCGCCTGGGCCGAGAGGATCAGGATGGCATTGGCACTGGCCTCGATGGCCTGGTGGCGCAGGCGCAGCGCGCGCTCGGCCAGGCGGCGCGCCTTGATGTCGTCCGACAGCAAGGCGTTGGTGGTGCGCAGCTCGGCGGTCTTGTCTTCCACCAGTTGCTGCACGCGGTGCGAACGCATCGACAGCGCACGCATGTAGGCCGCGCCCAGCAGCGAAGCGATCACGCCGACCAGGCCGATGAGCAGCGAGCCGTAGTGATCGGCAAAGACCGAACGCGGCGGGATGCTGATCTCCATGTGCCAGGTCTGGCCGGCGATGTCGAAACTGGTGAGGGTGGAAGAAGGATGGCGGAAGAAGCTGCCGGGCTTGATGATCTGGTCCAGCCATTGAGCCGGCTGGGCCACGCTGTCATGGCGGTAGACCAGGTTGGCCGGATCGGCCTGGGGGCCGACGTAGATGCGCAGGCCGATCTCGTGGTCGGACATCAGGCCGGCGCCGTCGAGGATCTTCTGCACCAGTCCGTTCAACTCCAGCACGGCCGTGGTATCGCCCACCAGCAGCGCGCGCCGGGCGGCGGTATCGGTCGGTTGCACGCCGCCGCGATAGACCGGCTGGATCACCAGCAGTCCGCGCTCGTCCGGCCCGGACTGGGCCAGCCGGATCGGCGGGGTGGAAGAAGGCCGGCCGCTGACCACGGCCGCATCAAGCGCGCCGGTGATGGCCGCGTTGCGCGAGACATCCAGACCCAGCGCGGCTTCATTGCCGGGCACCGGTTCCACGTAATCGACCACCAGGTAGGTGGGCTGCTGCGAAGCGCGCACGGGCCGGCCGTCCTCGAGGGCGGTGATTTCGAAGCCCGGCTTGGCGCCCTGGCGCAGGGCCTCGAACACCAGCCGGTCTTCGTCGGCCACGAAACGCTGCACGCTGAAGGCGCGCACGTAGGGATAGCGTTCCAGCAGCGGACGGGTGAAGCTCTCGAACTGTTCGCGCGTGGGGTCGCCCACGGTGGCATAGAAGTGATTGACCACCGATTGCACCTGGACGGCCTCTTCCAGCCCGCGCTGGATGGTGAAGGCACGCAGCCCGGCCCGGCGCTCGAAGTCCAGGTGGACGGCATCCTCTTCCAGATGGCTGGTGGCGACGAAGACCGTCACGGTGGCACACACGCCCAGCATCAGCGTGAGCGATGCCGACAACGTTGCCCCCAGCTTGTTGATCACACGCTGCATAGATGAATCGTTATTTCCCTAAGGTGAGCCAGATCATAATCCGGCTGATCCCTCGTTATCGGCCGAAGCGCAGTTATTTTTAATCAGGCAATTCCTGGTGCCTGCCCGCAAGTTGCCGCACGGGAACAATGCGGCCGTTTCCCCCTGCATGCCGCTTCAGTAGGCCGGCGGCGACTGCCGCTGCTGGCGCTGCTCGCGCTCGATGGCCTGGGCCTGCATGAAGGCATCGAAAGAGCGCTCGATGGTGGCGCGCTCGATATCGCGGGTGATGAAGACGATGCGGCTGCGGCGGTCTTCCGAGGGCCACTCCGGCAGTGTGGCCGTGGGGTGGAAGATGTGCTGCACGCCGTGGATGACGGTCGGCTTGTCCTCGCCCTTGAGGTTGAGGATGCCCTTGATGCGCAGGATGTTGGGGCCCTTGAAGCCGACCAGCAAGCTCAGCCATTCATCGAAGAGCACCGGATCGATGGGCTCGTCGAAGGTAAAGCAGAAGGCGCGGATGTGGTCATCGTGACGGTTAACGTCGTGGGCGTGATCGTCGTGGTGGTGGCCATGATGATCGTGGTGATCATGGCCGTGGCCGTGATGATGGTGCGCGTGATGGGCGTGTGCCTCTTTCTCGGCGAAGGCTTCCTCGTTGAGCCAGCGGGCGACGTCCGGCATTTTCTCGCCGGGCTTGAAGAGGCCCGCATCGAGCAGCTCGGCAGCGGCGATCTGCCCGACCTGCGGCTGCAGCTGGCGCGCGCCCGGATTGAGCGTGCGCAGCCGCGCCTGCAGGGCCGACAGCGTATCGGCATCGGCCAGGTCGGTCTTGGTCAGCAGCAGGCGGTCGGCCACGGCGGCCTGCTGGACCGCTTCGGGATGATGGTCCAGGGTCGACATGCCATTGACCGCATCGACCGTGACGATCACGCCGTCGAGGCGATAGCGCGCCGAGATTAAGGCGTCCGTCATCAGCGTATGCAGGATGGGCGTGGGCGAGGCCAGGCCGGTGGTCTCGATGACCACGCGGTCGAACTTGCGCTGGCCGCCTTCGGCGAAGCGCCAGGTGATGTCCTTCAAAGTCTTCTTGAGGTCGCCGCGGATGGTGCAGCACAGGCAGCCGCTGCTCATCTCGACGATGGTCTCTTCCTGGCTGTGGGCCACCAGCAGGTGATCCAGGCCGATCTCGCCGAACTCGTTGATGATGACCAAGGTGTTCTTCATCTCCGGCTGGGTGATGAGATGGTTCAGCAGCGTGGTCTTGCCGCTGCCCAGGAAACCGGTCAGCAGGGAAACGGGTATCGGTGCGGCGCCAGGAGGTACGGATGGGTTCATGGTGTAAAGACGGGAAGAATGGACGATCCAGCCGTCATGCTACCTGATGCGTCAAGGGGGCTGCCCGCGCCGGACAAAAAAAAGACGGACCACATGGGGTCCGTCCTGGCGGCAAGCCGCGCCCGGCGCGGGCCGGCATCTTTACCTGGTTTTACCGGATGACGGGAATTCACCATCTGAATGGCCGCCCGCCCTGCATTCACCCGCGTGATGCCTGCGCCTTACTCGTTGTCGTGCGCGTCCAGCGGTACCTTCTCGGTCTTCTCTTCGGTCTTGGCCAGGCCCGGCAGCAGGTGGCCCAGCTTGCGGGCCTTGGTGCCCAGGTAGCCGATGTTGAAGGGATTGTGGTTGGCGATCAGGGCGATGCGCTCGGCCACCGTGATGCCGCTGTCTTCCAGCGCCTTGACCTTGCGCGGGTTGTTGGTCATCAGGCGCAGGCTGGTGATCTTCAGATGCGCCAGCATGGGCAGCACGATCGTGTAGCGGCGCATGTCGGCGGGGAAGCCCAGGCGTTCGTTGGCTTCGACCGTATCGGCGCCCTGGTCCTGCAGGTGATAGGCGCGGATCTTGTTCAAGAGGCCAATGCCGCGGCCTTCCTGGCGCAGGTAGAACAGCACGCCACGGCCTTCCTTGGCGATTTTCTTCAGGGCTGCTTCCAGCTGGGCGCCGCAGTCGCAGCGCTGGGAGAACAGCGCGTCGCCGGTCAGGCACTCGGAGTGCACGCGGCCCAGCACCGGCTCGCCGTTGCCGACGTCGCCCAGGGTCAGGGCCAGGTGTTCCTTGCCGGAAACTTCATCGTAGAAGGCGTGCAGTTCGAAGGTCGCCCAAGGCATGGGCAACTTGCACGAACTGACGAAGACCAGTTTTTCTTCCGGCGCGGCAGCGGCCGGTGCGATCGGTGAGGACATGACAACCTGCTTTCGAATCGAATGCTCAGAACCGCGTATCTTACCTTGCGCCCGGGTTTATTTCAGCGCGCCGGCCACCCCGGTCAAGGCAATTGTCCAATTCGTGCAGGGAATTTGAACAGGCCGCATCGGCCGGGTCATAATGCCAGCCAGTCCGGGACACACCGGACACGGCGCCAGCCCCGAGGGCGGCGCCCCCTTGAAAGCCGGTCAACGATAACAAAGGGAGACAACCGTGCTGTTCGATTACGTCATCGCCGGTGGCGGCTCGGCGGGTGCCACGCTGGCCGCCCGCCTGTCGGAAGATCCACGCATCACGGTCTGCCTGCTGGAAGCTGGCGGCCAGGGCGACAGCCTGCTGGTGCGCACCCCGGCCGCCGTGGTGGCCATGCTGCCCGGCTACGGCAAGCTCAACAACTGGGCGCTGCAGACCACCCCGCAGGCGGGCCTCAACGGCCGCCGCGGCTACCAGCCGCGCGGCCGCGCCCTGGGGGGCTCCTCGGCCATCAACGCCATGCTCTACATCCGTGGCCAGCGCCAGGATTACGATGGCTGGGCCCAGGCTGGCTGCCCCGGCTGGGACTGGGAGTCGGTGCTGCCCTATTTCAAGCGTTCCGAGAACAACGTGCGCGGGGCCGATGCCTGGCACGGGGCCAGCGGCCCGCTGCAGGTCGCGGAACAGAATCGCCCGCGGCCGATCACGCGCGCCTTCATCGAGGCGGCGCAAGCGCGCGGCTATCCGCTGTGCCAGGACTTCAACACCGGCGACAACGAAGGCGTGGGCCTGTACCAGGTCACGCAGTTCCACACGTCCGATCATCGCGGCGAGCGCTGCTCGGCGGCGGCGGCCTACCTGCATCCGGTGATGGAGCAGCGGCCCAACCTGACCGTGCTGCGCCAGGTGCGTGCGCAGCGCGTCTTGTTCGAGGGCAAGCGCGCGGTGGGGGTGGCCTATCGCCAGCAGCAGCAAGAAGCGCAGGTGCGCGCCACGCGTGAAGTCATCATCGCCGCCGGGGCCTTTGGCTCGCCGCAATTGCTGCAACTGTCGGGGGTGGGCCGGCCCGAGGACATCCTGCCGCACGGCATCGACCTGCATCACGCCCTGCCCGGCGTGGGCCAGAACCTGCAGGATCACCTCGATTTCACGCAGGGATGGACCACCCGCGACACCGACAACTTCGGCCTGGGCGTGGTCGGCGGCCTGCGCCTGCTGGGCCAGCTGCTGCCCTGGAAGCGGCATGGCGAGGGCCTCATCGCCACGCCCTTTGCCGAAGGCGCGGCCTTCCTCAAGACCCGTCCGGAACTGGAACGTCCGGATATCCAGCTGCATTTCTGCATCGCCATCGTGGATGACCATGCAAGAAAGCTGCATGCCGGTTACGGCTTCTCCCTGCACATGTGCATGCTGCGCCCGCATTCGCGCGGCCGCGTGGGGTTGCAATCGGCTGATCCCATGGCCGATCCACTGATCGATGCGGGTTATCTCTCCGACCCGCGCGACCTGTCCACCATGATCGCGGGGGCCCGCATTGCGCGCCAGATCGTCATGACCGAACCGCTGCGCCGCTATTGCCGGCGCGAACTCTTCGGCGGCCGCGAGGGCATGGATGAAGGGGCCTGGGAAGCCATGATCCGCCAGCGTGCCGACACCATCTACCATCCCGTGGGCACTTGCCGCATGGGTGAGGATCAGATGGCGGTGGTCGATGCGCAATTGCGCGTGCATGGACTGCAGGGCCTGCGGGTGGTGGATGCGTCGGTGATGCCCACGCTGGTCAGCGGCAACACCAATGCGCCCACCATCATGATTGCCGAGAAGGCGGCCGACATGATCCGCGCCAGCCAGGCCCATGCCGAGGCGGCCTGACACCCTTCGATGACACCATGCAAGGATGCATCAATGACTGATACCACCGCTGCAGAATTGCAGCAGCTTTTCATCGCTCAGCAACAGGCGTTTGCTGCCGACAGTGATCCCTCGCACGCAGTGCGCATGGACCGGCTGGCGCGCCTGCAGGCGCTGATGGACGAGCACGAAGCGGCCCTCATCGCCGCCATCGATGCCGACTTCGGGGGCCGCTCGCAGCATGAAACGCGCATGGCCGAACTGTTCGTGCTGCGCGCCGGCATCCGCCATGCGCAATCGCACCTGAAACGCTGGATGCGTCCGCAACGCGTGGCCACCGCCCTGCACTTCCTGCCCGGCAGCAATCGCCTGCTGGCGCAGCCGCTGGGCGTGGTAGGCATCATCTCGCCGTGGAATTACCCGCTGCAACTGGCGCTGGGCCCGGCGCTGGCGGCGCTGGCGGCGGGCAACCGGGTGCTGCTCAAACCCTCGGAACTCGCGCCCCGGCTCTCGGCCCTGCTGGCCGAGCTGGTCGCGCGTTGCTACGCCCCGGAGGAAATGGCCGTGGTCACCGGGGACGCCAGCATCGGGCAAGCTTTTGCTTCACTGCCGTTCGATCACCTGTTCTTTACCGGATCGACCCAGGTCGGACGGCAGATCGCGCAACTGGCGGCGGCCAACCTGACACCGGTGACGCTGGAATTGGGCGGCAAATCGCCAGCCATTCTCGATGCCTCGTGCCGCTTGCAGGCCAGCCTGCAGCGCATCGCCTTCGGCAAGCTGCTCAATGCCGGGCAGACCTGCGTGGCACCGGACTATCTGCTGGTGCCGCGTGGACAAGCGACCGGGGTGGCGCAGCAACTGGCCGAAGCGATGGGCCGTCTGTATCCGCGTCTGCACGACAACCCCGACTACACCGCCATCATCAGCCCGCGCCATCGGGCGCGATTGCAGGCGCTGGTAGAAGAAGCGCGTGCGGCAGGTGCGCAGGTGATCGAGGTGAACCCGGCGGGAGAACAGCTGGGCCAGAGCCGCAAGCTCGCGCCCACGCTGATCCTGGGGGCGACAGCATCGATGCGGGTGATGCAGGAAGAGATCTTCGGGCCGGTGCTGCCCATCCTCGAATACGACACACCCGAGCAAGCCATCGCCCATGTGCGGCAAGGTCCGCGCCCGCTGGCGCTGTACTGGTTCGGCGAGGATGCGGCACGGCGCGAACAGGTGCTGCGGCAGACCCATGCGGGCGGCGTGACCATCAATGATTGCCTGTGGCACCTGGTGCAGGAGGAGCAGCCCTTTGGCGGCGTTGGTGAAAGCGGCATGGGCGCCTATCACGGGCGCTGGGGCTTCGATACCTTCAGCAAGCGCAAGCCGGTGTTCCGGCAGGCGCGTTGGAACGGCGGAACGCTCTTACATCCGCCTTATGGAAAAAAATTTGAATGGGTGATGGGGTTGATCAGACGATTGAGCTGATGCCGCTCATCCTGGCGCAGGCAGCAGGTCCAGGTACAAGCGCAGCGAACGCTGCACGCTCTCGGCCACGAGGGTGGTGATGGCCGCATGGTCGCCGCTGACGCAGGCCTCATCGAGAGCGTCGTAATACGCCAGGCGATCTTCCTTGCGGATGACCGCCGGGGGATAGCCGGATTTCATCAACTCCAGATTCAACAGCAGGCGGCCGGTGCGGCCATTGCCATCGATGAAGGGATGGATCTTCACGAAGCGCGTATGCAATTGCGCTGCACGTTCGACCGCATGCAGACTGCCGGCCTGCTGATACCACGCCAGCAAGGTGCGCATTTCATCGTTGAGATGCAGGAAATCCGGCGGGGTGGTGCTGGCGCCGGCAATCACCACGTTCTCGCGGCGATAGCGGCCCGCTTCATCGGCATCGATCCCCTTGAGCACCAGACTGTGGATGTCCTTGATGTGCGCTTCGCTCAGGGGCTCGTGGCCGGCCACGACCTGCTCGACGAAGAAGATGGCATCGCGGTGATTGATGGCCTCGAAGTGCTCGCGCAGCGACTTGCCGCCGACGGTGATGCCTTCCAGCACCACTTTGGTTTCGCGCAGGGTCAGTGTGTTGCCTGCGAGGGCATTGGAATGGAAAGTCCAATCCAGTACCAATTTCTCGTGCAGCGATGCTTGCGTATAGCGAGGTACGGGGCGGACCACGTCTAACCAAGTTTTCTCGACATCGATGATGGATAAGCTGGTGTACGTAGGCATTGTCCGCTGCGGAAAGCGCTGCAAAATTTTAACAATCGCGCGTACCTATACCGCAAAGTTGCTTGAAATTCCAACAATATTGACTAGGATATTAAGGCTTAAGAACAGTAACCTCTATACAACTGCTTCAAGATGGCGACGCGTAAAGGGTTGCTCTTAGGCCTTCCGCTTCACAGCCCTTACAGCCTGATCGGTTATAGCTAGCAGAAACGTTAGCGCTATCGCGTTAATCAGAAAAGTCACTGGCAAACAATTTGTTCAGCCTTGCTCACACCTGCAAATTATACGGTCGGCGTGGCGAATAGACGGCTAGCCAATAGCTAGCGGCTACTTCGATGACCGGTGGTCACCAGATATCGAATGGATGACGAATCACGACGATGCTTTGGATCCTGCTTATGGTTCTGTTAGTGCTCCCGCTCTCGAAGCTTGAGCCAGATAGGAAAAAATGGCCCTTGAAACGCAAACAACCATCACATTGATGACAACATCTTTTGCCGCTGTTGGTTGGCTAATAAATCATGTGATTACCTCTCGCCAACACCGAAAGCGTGGTCAATTGGAGGCACAACAGAAATATCTCGAGCGGCAAATCGAAGAACTATATGGGCCTTTGGCATCCGCACTTTTCGAGGGAAGGCGAACTTACTTGGACCTTTTGGACACCTTGGGCAGAGAGACTGTCTTCATTGGTGAAGAATTACTGTCAGAAAGTGACTTGGCCACTTGGCTTTTTTGGGCTGAAGCAGATTTTCTTCCGCGAAACGAGTTTATTAAAACACTCCTTAAAACCAAGGCCCATCTTATCGAGGGCTCTACGTTTCCTGAGAGCCATATTGAATTCTTAGATCATTGCAATTCATGGGCAATAAACCATCGCAGGTGGAAGGAAGAGAAGGTTCCGTATTCATGGCATTCAAAGATTAATTGGCCAGATGATTTCGAACGAGACGTACTATTGACGGCTCAATCACTCAAGAATCGGCAAGCAGAATTATTAGGGCAACTTACGCTAACAAAACCGCTTTAAACCCAACCTTCACGAATGAAGTAATGTCACCAGACTCGCCTCAAGCGGATTGAATACTGCGAATTTTAAACAGGTGAAGTCTGATCTCGGCGATCTTGTAAAAGAGCACTGTCGACCAGCAATACCAGAGGAGAAAAGCGAGGCCCTCTCCCCGATAACGCTGATGGTCATTGATTGTCATCACCAGAAATGCAGCCTGTCCGAAAAGCGCACTCGAAGCGAGAAAAGGACCACTTTCTAAAATCCGAATCCCACCAATTTCGGCATGAGGATTATGCGAAGTCCCCAACCAATGCCACGCCAAGTTATCAGGTGTCAGATTGACCAGGTTGGTGAAAATTCCCACTCTGCACGCTACGGCTTCATTGATCTATGCAGAGTGGCAAATATCATTTTTGAGCTGCGCTTATTATTGGAATTTATAGAAGGCCTTAGACCAACCCGTGCGCCTGCTGATCAGCATGGTAGCTCGAACGCACCATCGCGCCCACGGCGGCATGCACGAAGCCCATCTTGTAGGCCTCTTCCTCGTACATCTTGAAGGTGTCGGGGTGCACGTAGCGGCGCACCGGCAGGTGGTCGCCGCTGGGCATCAGGTACTGGCCGATGGTGAGCATGTCCACGTTGTGCGCGCGCATGTCGCGCATGACCTGCAGCACTTCCTCGTCGGTTTCGCCCAGGCCCACCATGATGCCGGACTTGGTCGGCACTTCCGGATGCAGGTCCTTGAAGCGCTTCAACAGGCTCAGCGAATATTCGTAATCCGAACCAGGACGCGCTTCCTTGTAGAGGCGCGGTGCGGTTTCGAGGTTGTGGTTCATCACATCCGGCGGGGCCATCTTGAGGATTTCCAGCGCGCGGTCCATGCGGCCGCGGAAGTCCGGGGTCAGGATCTCGATGCGGGTCTCGGGCGACAATTCACGTACACGCTGGATGCAGGCTGCGAAGTGCGCTGCGCCACCATCGCGCAAGTCGTCGCGGTCCACGCTGGTGATGACCACGTAGGACAGGCGCAGTTGGGCGATGGTCTTGGCCAGGTTTTCCGGCTCGTTGGGGTCCAACGGGTCGGGGCGGCCGTGGCCGACGTCGCAGAAGGGGCAGCGGCGGGTGCACTTGTCGCCCATGATCATGAAGGTCGCGGTGCCCTTGCCGAAGCATTCGCCGATGTTGGGGCAGGAGGCTTCCTCACAGACCGTCACCAGGTTGTTGGCGCGCAGGATGTCCTTGATCTCGTAGAAACGCGTGGTGGGCGAACCAGCCTTGACGCGAATCCAGTCCGGCTTCTTCAACTTTTCGGCGGCCACCACCTTGATCGGGATCCAGGCGGTCTTGCCGGCGCCCTTCTGCTTGTCCAGCGGATTGGCGCGCGCCGAGCCGGTGGCATTGGAGGAAGAATCTGCTGCGGGAGTGAGTTCGGTAGTCATGTCGGTCGTTCCGGCCCCGGGCGCTCGCGGCGCGTGGGGCTCAAGCCATGCCCGCGAAGCGGGCGATCAGTTGGTCGGCAAGCAAGTCCTGGACAGCGTCGAGCCGGGCATCGGCAGCCCCGAGGGTCTGCATGTCCACGGTGGCCAGGCCTTCGTAGCCGCAGGGGTTGATCCAGGAAAACGGTGCCAGGTCCATCGCCACATTGAGCGAAACACCATGGTAAGTGCAGCCGTTGCCCCGTATCTTCAAGCCCAGCGCGGCCACCTTGGCGCCCTGCCAGGGGCCGTCGGCGGCGTAGATGCCGGGCGCCCCCTCCTTGCGTACACCGGCCAGATTATACGCCGCCAGCGTGGCGATCACCGCCTCTTCGATGTTGTGCACGAATTCGCGGGCGAACAGGCGCGCCCCGCTGCGGTTGCGGCGCAGGTCCATCAACAGGTAGATCACCACCTGGCCAGGGCCGTGGTAGGTGACCTCGCCGCCGCGATCGGTCTGGACAATCGGGATGTCGTGCGGATTCAACACATGGGCGCGATCGGCACCCAGGCCCAGCGTGTAGACAGGGGGATGCTCGACGATCCAGAGCTGGTCGGGGGTGTCGGCGGTGCGCGCATCGGTGTAGGCGCGCATGGCGGCGAAGCTGGCCTCGTAGGGCTCGACGCCGCGCCGGACGATCTCGGGCCGGCGGGCGCCAGCCACGGGCGTGCTGGCGGTGGGCAGTGCGGTTTGCATGCCCGCCAGTGTAGCGAAATTCGTCTTTGCCCGTATCAGAACCAGCGGATCAGGCCGTGCGGCAGGAGCTTGGCAATACGCATCGTCTCGTCACTGCAGCCCTTGGGGGGCAAGGGCGTGACCGTGAACTCGGCCGCGCCGTTGACCGCTTCGAAGAGGGCGTCACCGCGCCCGTGGTAGTCGAAGCAGCTGCCGGGCTTGAGCCAGATGTCTTCGCGGCAGCCGGCGATGGTCAGCCACACCAGTCCGGAAGTCACCCGGATGCGCACGCCGCCCTGCAGGCGGCGGGTCTGTACCTGGCCTGGCTGCAATTGGCCGGGAAGGCTGGAATCTGTGAATGAAATTGTCATGGCGAGGGCTCCTTTGCTCAACTGTCTGCATCGCCAGGCAAGCCGCGTCCCTGCCGCGATGCCCGGGAGGGTGCGGCTGCAAGGGAGAAATGCCTGGAATGATGCGTGATGAGTCATCATTGTAGGAAAGCCCGCAAGCGCAGCAAAACGATATATATTGGTTCTCCTTGCTAATGAAATTCACAAGGAGCCATCATGGCCGATTTGCGCAAGCTCCCCAACCTGGCCGCCCTGCGCGCCTTTGATGCGGCCGCCCGCCATGGCTGTTTCTCGCGTGCGGCCGAGGAAGTCCACGTCACGCCGGGGGCCATCAGCCACCAGGTGCGCGCATTGGAGGAAGACCTGGGCCTGCAGCTGTTCCATCGCCATGGCAAGCGCATTTCCATCACCGAGACCGGCGAACGCTTCGCCGCCACCATCCGCAAGGCCCTGGGCGAGATCGCACAAGCGGCCGACCACCTGCGCAGCCAGACGCGCCAGCAGCGGCTGGTGATCTCGGCCACACCCTCCTTCGCTTCACGCTGGCTGGCGCCGCGCCTGTGGAAGTTCATCGATGTCCATCCGGAAATCGAGGTGGTGCTGCAATCGGGCAGCCACCTGGTCGACCTGCGGCTGGACGGGGTGGACATCGGCATCCGCTTTGGCCGGGGCCAGTACCCGGGCGTGGTCACCGAGAAACTGAGCGAGGACTATTACTACCCGGTGGCCGCGCCCGGCTATCGCGGCAAGCAGAACAAGAAGCTGGTGCGTCCCGCCGACCTGGTGCATTGCACGCTGCTGCGCATGGATACGCGCGAATCCTGGCAGCCGTGGCTGGCCCTGGCCGGGCTGGACCTGCCGGAGCCGCGCGGCACGCTGGTGGTGGAAGATTCTTCGCTGACGCTGCGCCATGCGGTGGAGGGCAAGGGGGTGGCGCTGTCGCGCCATACGATTGCCTGGCAGGAGATCGCCAGCGGCACCCTGGTGCGGCTGTTCGACGTGGCACAGCTGTGCGAGGAGGCGCACTACCTGGTGCACCTGCCGGAAGGGCTGGAGAAGCCGGGCGTGGCGGCCTTCAGGAAATGGATCGTGGAAGAGATGCGGCAATTCCAGGCGCAGTCGGAATGGCCGGGCACGGTGCAGAAAACGTCAACCCGCAAGAAGTGATGCGCACATGAAAAAACCGGCGCGCCTTGCGGGCTGCGCCGGTTTTCCCGAGGGGATGGTGGACCTCAGAGCACGAACTTGACCATCTCGTGCGTGGAGAGCGCGCGGTAGATGTTGTCGAGCTGGGTGCGGCTGGTGGCGCGCACGGTCAGGGTCAGCGACAGGTACTTGCCCTGGGTGGAGGGACGCATCTCGACCTTGCCCGCGTGAAACTCGGGGTCGTGCTCGATGACCATGGCGACGATGGTCTCGGCGAAGGCGTCATGGGTGATCCCGACCACCTTGATGGGGAAGTCGCTGGGATACTCGATCAGGGATTCTTCAGGGGAAATAGTGGGCATAGTCATGGCAAACCGCCTTGGCGTTGTCCGCCTGGCGCTCCGGTTTCAATGCCCTCAGATGGGGATGAACAGGCCGGGTTCAAGCGGAGGTGTTGGGTGGGGAATGCCTGCATTCTACGCCATGCGGGCGGGGTGGCGTGCAGAAAGCGTCATCCGGCCCGGACGTCCGCGCCAGTAATCTGTTCCAAAATCTCCAACAATCGCGATTGATGAGCATGCGCTGCCGCACAAGACTCTGTGTCTTCCCGACAAGATGCGGTGTCCCATGCAAGTCAACCTCAAAATGCTCCAAGGTCGCTTTGAACGGGGGTATGCCCTCGACAAGCACTCCCTCTACAGTCTGCCGGCCGGGTACAACGCGGCAGGCCACATGCAATGGCACACGCGACGCACCGAAGCAGGCGAAGCTCTGTATCAGCTGAAATACCGGCAACAGCAGCGCTACGTCCTGCCACTGGCGCAGGCCGTGCAATCCCACATCCTGCCCTTGCTGCCGGGATTCGGCCTGATCGTGCCAATGGCTTCATCGCATGTTCGCCGTGTGCAGCCGGTCGCTGCCATTGCGCATGCGCTAGGACGTCTGGTTGGCAAACCCGTGTTTGCGCTGTTGAGCAAGGCCAAGGGGGCAGCGCTTCTGAAAAACCTGCGGACGCGTGCCGAAAAAGACGCCGTGCTGACCAATACGCTGATCTTGAATCGCCTGATCCCCGGAGAAGGCCGCTGGGACACATTGCTGCTCGACGACTTGTACGATAGTGGTGCTTCGGTCGATGCTGCATGCGATGCGTTGCGCCGCTATGAGAAAATCGGGGATATTTTCGTGGCAACACTGACGTGGAGGTAAGCCCATGACTACCGTTTTCATTGCTGGCTCCATCAGCATCCGGCACCTGCATCCCAAGGTCCAGGAAAGGATCCTGAACATCGTGCGCCAGGAGTTCGCGGTGGTAGTCGGCGATGCCGACGGCGCTGATACGGCAATCCAGCAGTTCCTGCACGCGATGGCTTACCGGCGCGTGACGGTCTTCTGCAGCGGGCAGGTGCCGCGCAACAATATCGGTCAGTGGCCCGTGCGACGCATCCCTGCCACGCAGCGCCCGGGCACGCGCGCCTTCTTCACGGCCAAGGATATCGCCATGGCCGACGTCGCCGATTCAGGGCTGATGATCTGGGACGCCAAAAGTACCGGCACGCTCGGCAACGTGATCGAACTGCTGAATCGCCAGAAATATTCCTGGGTCTTCATCGATCCGCCTACCCAATTCCTGGCGGTGAAGTGCGCAGAGAGGATCGAGGCCCTGCTCTCGTGCATGAGCGCCTCCGCGCGTCTGCAAGCGCAGCGCAAGCTCGGGCTGGAACACAGGCTACCTGCCCTGCATGTCAATGCAAAGCAATCCAACCTGTTCACGCAGGACGTGAGCGGCGCATTGTACGCCGCCCACTAACTCTTACAGCCGCGCCTTGGCCGCCTGATACGCCGCATACACCTTGGCAAACACCGGCCCCGGCTGGCCGCTGCCGACCGGCTGGCCATCGAGCGTGACCACCGGCAGCACTTCCTTGCTGGCCGAGGAAATCATGAGCTCATCGGCCGCCAGCACTTCTTCACGCGTGATGCGGCGCGACTCCAGCACGATCCCCTGCTCGGCGCACAGCTCTTCCATCAGGCCATAGCGGATGCCTTCCAGGATCAGGTTGTCCTTGGGGGGCGCTGCGATCTTGCCCTCCTTGACCACCCACACGTTGGAGGACGACGCCTCCGACAGATAGCCATCACGGAACTGGATCGCTTCGGTCACCTGGTGCTCGGCCGCGAACTGCGCTGCCAGCACATTGCCCAGCAGCGAGGTGGACTTGATCTGGCAGTTCAGCCAGCGGCGGTCTTCCATGCTCACGCAGGCCACGCCCTTCTCGATGGAAGCCGCCGGCGGCAGGGCCATCGGATTGGTCATGATCAGCACCGTCGGCACCACCTCCTTGGGGAAGGCATGCGCCCGCTTGGCCACACCCCGGGTGACCTGCAGGTAGATCATCTGGTCGTCCAAACCATTGGCCTCGACCACCTGGTCGATGAGGGCATTCCAGCCGGCTTCGTCATGCGGATTCGGAATACCGATGCTGTCGAGGCTGCGGAACAGGCGCGCCAGGTGTTGCCGGCCACGGAAGGCCTTGCGGCGATACATGGGGATCACCTCATAGATGCCGTCGCCAAAGATGAAGCCGCGGTCCAGCACCGGCACGCGTGCTTCGGAGAGGGGCGTGAGTTCGCCGTTGAGGTAGACGATGGGATCGTTCATGATGGGCTTTCCGGTAATCGAGAGTGATCGGGTGAAGGCGGCAACCGTGCCGCGATGAATCCATTCTGTCACGCGGCTCCCGGCGTCCCTATGCAAAAACGGTATAACGCCGCCCTGCCCTCACGCCGCCATCGGCAGCGTTTCCACACGGTGTCCGGCCCCCTCGCCGGCGGCGGGCGGCACGAATTTCCAGCGTACGTCATGGAAGCGCGCCAGCGTCTCGCGGTGGGCGATGCTGATCACGGTCACGCCCGGCAGCTCGCGCGGCAAGGCGGCATAGAGCGCTTCCTCAGTCTCGCCGTCCATGGCGCTGCTGGCCTCGTCCAGGAACACCAGGCGCGGACGGTTCAGGAACACCCGCACGAATGCCAGGCGCTGCTGCTCGCCCGGTGACAGCGCCTGGCTCCAGTTGGCCGCCACGTCCAGCCGGGAGGCAAGATGCGCAAGACGGCACAAACCCAGGTAACGCGTAATGAGCGCGTCATCAAAACTGCCCTCGGCAGCCGGATAGGAGAGCGCTGCACGCAGCGTGCCGATGGGCAGGTAGCTGCGCTGGGGCAGGAACATCGCGGGCGCATCCTGCGGCAGCGCGATGCGGCCCTCGCCGTAAGGCCAGATGTCGGCCATGGCGCGGATCAGGGTCGACTTGCCGCATCCGGAAGGACCGCTGATGAGCACGTGCTCGCCCGACTCCACGCGCGCATCCAGGCGGCGCAGCATGAGGCTGCCATCGGGGAAGGACAGCTGCACGCCCTCCAGCGTCACTGCACTGCCGCCATGCTGCGTCACGGCCAGCGTGCGCGGCATGCCGGCCGCGCGTTCGACATCCGCATGGAAGCCGGCCAGCCGGTTGATGGAAGCCTTCCAGCTGGCCAGCGTGGTGAAGGCATTGATGAACCACGACAGCGCATCCTGCACCTGGCCGAAGGCATCGCTGATCTGCATCAGCACGCCCAGCGAAATGGCCCCGGAAAAATAGCGCGGTGCCGACACCAGCATGGGGAAGATCACCGCGAACTGCCCGTAGAAATTGACGGCCACGTTGAGCCTCTTGGTCAGCCGCATGATGTTCCACCAGTTCGCGCGGATGTCGTCCAGCCGTGCAGTCAGCTGTGCGCGTTCCCGCGGCTCGCCGCGATACAGGGCCACGGCCTCGGCATGCTCGCGCACGCGGATGAGTCCGAAACGGAAATTGGCCTCGAAGCGTTCCTGGTTGAAGCTCAAGCCGACCAGCGGACGGCCGATCCACCACACCACACCGGAGCCGATGGCGGCATAGGCGATCACGAACCAGACCATGTAGCCGGGGATGACCCACGACTGTCCCAGCGCCGTGAAGGACAGCGGCCCGCTCACCGACCACAGGATGTGGATGAAGGAGAACAGCGTCACGCTGCTGGAGATGAACCCCAGCACCAGCGAGAGCGTATCGCTGGTGAGCGCGTGCAGGTCCTCGGCGATGCGCTGGTCGGGGTTGTCGGAGAGCCGGCCCTCCTGCCCCTGCTCGATGCGGTAGTAGGCGCGATGCGCCAGCCAGCGGTCGAGGTAGCGCGTGCTCATCCAGTAGCGCCAGCGGATCTGCAGCGCTTGCTTGAGGTAGACGCTGTAGATGGCGATGGCCACGAAGACGAAGGCCAGCCCCGAGAACTGCCACAGCAGCGACTTGAATTGCGGATAGTCGCGCGACTGCAGGACGTTGTACATGTCGCGGTTCCAGGAATTGAGCCGCACGTTGATGTAGACCATGCCCAGGTTCAGCGCCAGGATGGCCAGCAGCAGGGCCCAGGCCTTCCACTTTTCTTCGGAGACCCAGAAGGGCTTGATGAGGCGCCAGATCTCCGCGCGGGTGGCGCGATTGGCATGGCTGGCCTGCTGGCCAGGTGTTTGTTCGGTCATGGCGAATCCTGTGGGGGTTGTCTTCCTTGCTGCCCAGCTTGCCGCAGAAGACTTAAACCAGGCTTAAACCGCATCAGGAAAGCATTAAGCCCCGTTTAATGCTCTTTCGAACCAGCATTCACGGCTATTGAATGCATCCAGACAATCAATCACGGCGAGCTTCGATCACGGCTAGACTGCAGTCTTTGCCGGTGTTGCCTGACATCAATGCCAAACGCGGAGGTGGTCGGCTAATACTTTTGTGTCATTGGCGCCGGCCGGGCGGACCGCAATAATCCGACGCACCAGGTCCGCTTCCTTGTCGGGCCCCGTCAGCGCCACCCACCCTTGCAACGCACCGCCAGAGCATCGGCTTACATTTTCCGGAGAATCACATGCAAGCCTCAACCCCCAAGCGCCGTTCGCTCAGCGTGGCGGCCCAACTGTCACTGAGCTTTGCGCTGGTGCTGGCCATGATGCTGGTGCTGACGGTGGCCAGCATTTCCAAGGTCAACGCCATCGAAGGCAGCCTGGCCACCGTGAGCGAAGACAACAGCGTCAAGCAGCGCTATGCCATCAATTTCCGTGGCAGCGTGCACGACCGCGCCATCGCCCTGCGCGACCTGACCCTGGTGGGTGAGGGCGAACTCAAGGACGTCATCGCCCAGATCAACAAGCTCGATGCCGACTACCAGCAATCGGCCCGGCCCCTCGATGCCGCCTTTTCCACCATGAAGGTCAGCGCCGATGAACGTGCCGGCCTGGAACGCATCAAGGCCATCGAGGCCCGCGCCATGCCGCTGGCCGCCAAGGCCATCGCCCTGCGCAATGCGGGTGATACCGAAGGCGCACGGCAGCTGCTGCTGACCCAGGTGAAGCCGGCCTTCACCGATTGGCTGGCAGCCATCAACGGCTTCATCGACCTGGAAGAAAGCATGAGCCAGGCCGAATCTGCCAAGGCCCGCAGCACCGCCCACGGCTTCCAGGCCTTCATGCTGGTGCTGCTGGGGGCTGCCCTGGTGGCGGGCGCGGTACTGGCCACGCTCATCACGCGCAGCATCCGTGGCGCACTCGGGGCCGAGCCCGATGAAGTCAAGCAGCTCGCGCTGGCAGTGGATCGCGGCGAGCTCTATCACGCCGACGCTGCGGCCCAGCCGGCAAGCATTGGCGGCAAGCGGCTGAGCATCATGGCCGCGCTCTCGGAGATGAGCGGCAACCTGCGCAATACCGTCACCGACGTGCGCGATGCGGCCACGGGTGTGGCCACCATCAGCGCCCAGATTGCCGCGGGCAACAGCGACCTCTCGGCGCGCACCGAAGACCAGGCTGCCTCGCTGGAAGAAACCGCCTCGGCCATGGAGCAGCTCACCGCGACCGTGAAGCAGAACGACGGCCACGCCCGCGAAGCCAATGAACTGGCACGCAATGCCTCCGACATCGCCAAACAGGGCGGCGCCATCGTGGAGGAAGTGGTCGATACGATGGCGGCCATCAACACCTCCTCGCGCAAGATCGTCGACATCATCGGCGTGATCGATGGCATCGCTTTCCAGACCAATATCCTTGCCCTGAACGCGGCCGTGGAAGCAGCCCGTGCCGGCGAACAGGGACGCGGCTTCGCCGTGGTGGCCACCGAAGTGCGCAATCTCGCCCAGCGCAGTGCTGCCGCCGCCAAGGAGGTCAAGCAGTTGATCGATGCTTCGGTCGGCAATGTGGAAACCGGTACCCGCCTGGTGGAACGCGCTGGCGAAACCATGGAGCAGATCGTGGCCAGCGTGCAGCAGGTCACCGATGTGATGGGCGAGATTTCCTCGGCCAGCCATGAGCAGAGCCTGGGCATCGAGGAAGTCAACAAGGCCATCGCGCTGATGGATCAGGTGACCCAGCACAATGCGGCCCTGGTGGAAGAAGCCACCGCCGCCGTGGCTACGCTGCAGGAGCAGGCCGTGAGCCTGACACGGGCCGTCGGTGTGTTCCAGCTGGAAGCGCCCGATGCGACCGGCCTGGTGGCAACCCCGGCGCCCGCGCCTGCGCTCAACACCGTGCAGGTCCCGCTGCGCGTGGTGCCCAAGCTGGAAGTGGTGCGCAAGGCGGCGTGATCCAAGGGCACCGTCAGCCTGGTTCGCCTCCCGGCGCTACCAGGCTGACGGCACAAGGGCGATACCTCACATTACAGCTCGCCCAGGAATTGCTCCACAAACCCGCGCATCCTCTCCTGGCGCGCCTGCGCCATGGCGGCACCGGCCGCCGTCTGGAATCCTTCCTGCAAACGAAACAGCTTGGCCGGGAAATGATCCAGCGCATAGCGCGCATCCTGCAACGGCCGTTGCTGCGCCTGCGGATCGAGCGCTTCATAGAGGCTTGATCCCATCCTCCCCGCCACATAGAAACAGCGCGCCACGCCGATGGCCCCGATGGCGTCGAGCCGGTCGGCATCCTGCACGATCTTCGCCTCCAGCGTCAGCGGCGTGATCTGCGCCGAATAGCTGTGCGCCTGCACGGCATGGGCCACGCGCTGTGCCTCCTCCTGCGTCCATCCCAGTGACAACAAAATCTCCTGTGCGCGTTGGGCAGAGAGTGTCGAAGCCTGGCTGCGCAGCGGCGAATTCTTTTCCACCCGCACGCAGTCGTGCAGGATGACGGCCGCCAGCAGAATGCGCAGGTCGCCGCCCTCCTCGGCCTGCAGGCGGCGGGCGTTGTTCCATACGCGCAAGAGATGCGAGAGGTCATGCGAGCCATCGCCGGCGTCATCCTCGACCTGCGGCAACAATTGTGCGGCCAGCGTGTCGAAGGGGCGGAAGGCAGCGGCAACCTGGGAAAGATTCATGATTCAAACAGATACAAAGGTGACAATTCATCAGTATCGCAGATCAATCACAAGGACCGGAAAATACGGCCGGGTTCACCATTCCGATTTTCCGACAAGTGTTTTCCCAAGGCTCTGCTACACGCAAGCGGGGCGCATGTGAGATGATGCGGCTTCCATCAATTTCGCGGCCTGCCCCGGGATCACGATAGCGGCCCTGCTGCCGCAGCGATCTGCCCGCCGCGCATGAACGGCGTACCGCCACGCGCAACATTCCCTTCCGGTACGCCACAGTAACAACGCCCGACCGCGCCGCTACGCTGGTGGCTGCCTCGCTGGCAGCCTGCCTGGCGCACCGCCGTCGGCCCTGATCCGATTTTTGGAGTTCCCTGATGTTCAGCTGGTTTGAAAAACTGGTCCACCCCTACCCCGAGTCGCAGCCGCTGCCGCCGCCGCGCGGCTTCATGCGCTTCATCTGGTTCTGTACCAAGGGCGTGCGGCCCTATATCGCCGCCATGACCCTGATGACGGCCATCATCGGTGTCTTCGAGGCGCTGCTCTTTGCTGCGCTCGGCCGCATCGTCGACTGGCTCTCCAAGATCGAGCCGGCGCAGCTGTGGGCGCAGGAAGGCCATACCCTGGTGTGGCTGGTGGTGATCCTGGCGGCCAGTCCGCTGCTCATCGCGCTGCAGACCATGTACAAGCACCAGACCCTGGCGGGCAATTTCCCCATGCTGCTGCGCTGGAATTTCCATCGCCTCATGTTGAGCCAGAGCATGAGTTTCTATCAGAACGAGTTCGCCGGACGCGTGGCCACCAAGGTCATGCAAAGCGCGCTGGCGGTGCGTGATTTCTGCATGATCGTGGGCGATATCCTGGTCTTCATCGCCATCTACTTCGCTACCTTGATCGGTGTGGTCGGCAGCTTCGACATGTGGATGCTGGCCCCCTTCTTCGTCTGGCTGGCCGCCTTCGCGGTGGCGCTGCGCTACTTCGTGCCGCGCCTGTCGGCAGTGGCCCGCAACCAGGCCGATGCGCGCTCGCTGATGACCGGACGCATCACCGATGCCTATACCAACATCGCCACCGTGAAGCTGTTCTCGCATGCGGGTCGCGAGGCCGATTACGCCCGCAGCGCCATGCGTGAATTCCTGACCACGGTCAATCGCCAGATGCGCCTGGTATCGGGCTTCGAGGTGGTCAATCACATCCTGAACATGGTGCTCATCATCGGTGCCACCGGGGTCTCGCTGTATCTCTGGACCCAGGGCAAGGTCGGCATCGGCGCGGTGGCCGCCAGTACTGCCATGGCGCTGCGCCTGAACGGCATTGCGCACTGGGTGATGTGGGAAATGTCGTCGCTGTTCGAACACGTGGGCACGGTGCAGGATGGCATCAATACGCTGGCGCGTGCGCACGAGGTCAAGGATGCGCCCGATGCCAAACCGATCAAGGTCAGCCAGGGCGAACTGCGCTTTGAGGGTGTCAGCTTCAGCTATGGCGGCTCGGCCCCGCGCCCGGTGGTGGACAAGCTGGACCTGGTGATCCGCCCCGGTGAAAAGATCGGCCTGGTGGGCCGCTCCGGCGCCGGCAAATCGACCATCGTCAACCTGCTGCTGCGCTTCTACGATATCGAGGGCGGCCGCATCACCATCGATGGCCAGGACATCGCCCACGTCACGCAGGACAGCCTGCGCGCGCAGATCGGCATGGTCACACAGGACACCTCGCTGCTGCATCGTTCGGTGCGGGAGAACATCACCTATGGCCGTCCCGATGCCAGCGATGCCGAGATGATCCACGCCGCTGAACGGGCCGAGGCGCATGACTTCATCGGTACCCTGGCCGACGCCAAGGGCCGTACCGGTTACGACGCCCATGTGGGCGAGCGCGGCGTGAAGCTTTCCGGTGGCCAGCGCCAGCGCATCGCCATTGCCCGCGTGATGTTGAAGGATGCGCCCATCCTGCTGCTGGACGAAGCCACCAGTGCACTCGATTCGGAAGTGGAAGCGGCCATCCAGACCTCGCTCTACAAGCTCATGGAAGGCAAGACCGTGGTGGCCATTGCACACCGCCTCTCGACCATCGCGGCCATGGACAGGCTCATCGTGCTGGACCAGGGCCGTATCGTGGAGCAAGGCACGCACGCTGAATTGCTGGCCGCCGGTGGTTTGTATGCGCGCTTGTGGTCGCATCAAAGTGGTGGCTTCCTCGGTGAAGAGGAAGAGGATGCCGCCGTGATGGCGTGATGGCACGAAGGCGTGACGCCTGATTTTTATAAATGATTTAGATCATTTCTGGCTGTTGCAAAAAAAATGGGCGCACTGTCGAGTGCGCCCATTTTTCTTTCCTGCCCGGCTTTATTGCAAAGTGAACGAGGCCGTCTTCACGTCCTTGGAATCCAGCCCGACCTGCACCTGGAATTCGCCCGGCTCGGCTACGTATTCCAGCTTGGCGTTGTAGAAGGACAGCGCCTTGCGATCGATGCTGAACTGCACCTCTTTTTCTTCACCCGGCTGCAGCATCACCTTGCGGAAATCCTTCAACTCCTTGACCGGACGTACCACTGATGCAGCGACATCACGGATGTACAACTGTACTACCGTCGCACCCGCGCGGCGGCCCGTATTCTTCACCGTCACGCTGGCCTGCACCTTGCCGTCCGCCGTCATGCTCGGCTGCGACAGGCGCACTTCGGAGAGCTTGAACTCGGTATAGCTCAGACCGTATCCGAACGGATACAGCGGGCCATTGGGCTCATCGAAGTACTGCGAGGTGTAGTTGCCCGGCTTGCCTTCGGTATAGGGACGGCCCACGCGCGGATGGTTGTAATAGCTGGGGATCTGGCCGACCGAACGCGGGAAGGTGATGGGCAGCTTGCCGGAAGGATTGACGTCGCCGAAGAGCAGGTCGGCAATCGCATTGCCGCCCTCGGTGCCGGTGTACCAGGTCTCCAGGATGGCCGAGGCATTCTCGCGGGCCCAATTCAGATCCAGCGGACGGCCATTCATCAGCACCAGCACCAGCGGCTTGCCCGTGGCCTTGAGGGCCTTGAGCAGATCAAGCTGGCTCTGCGGCAGCGACAGTGACGTGCGGCTGGACGATTCATGCGACATGCCGCGCGATTCGCCCACGGCGGCCACGATCACTTCCGCATTGCGCGCCGCCTTCACCGCTTCATCGATCATGGCCTTGGGGCTGCGCTTGTCCTGCACCACTTCCGGATCATCCCAGTTCAGGAAGTTGAGGTAATCGACGATATGCTTGTCTTCGGTGATGTTGGCACCGCGTGCGTAGACCAGCTTGCCCTGCCCGTCCATGGCCGCCTGCAAACCCTGGCGCAGCGTGATGGTCTGTTTATCCTTGCCGGCGGCGGACCAGCTGCCCAGCATGTCAATGTGCGAATCGGCCAGCGGGCCGACCAGCGCGATGCGCGCATTCTTCTTCAACGGCAGTGCGGCATTGCGGTTCTCCAGCAGCACCATGGACTGCTGCGCCACTTCGCGCGCATCGCGGCGATGCAGGCGGCTGTCGGCATAGACGTCGGCCGGATCATCGGCCGCACGGCCAATGCGCACATACGGATCCTTGAACAGGCCCAGGTCGTACTTGGCCCCGAGGATGTCACGCACGGCGTTGTCCAGCTCCTGCTGCGAGACCTTGCCCGAGCGCACCAGCTCCGGCAATTGCTTGATGTAGACCTGGTCGGCCATGCTCATGTCGGTGCCGGCCTTCATGGACAGGCGCGCAGCTTCGGCATCGTTCTGTGCCACGCCATGATTGACCAGTTCGGTGATGGCACCATGGTCGGATACGGTCAGGCCCTTGAAGCCCCAGTCGCGGCGCAACAGGTCCTGCAGCAGCCAGGTGTTGGAGGTGGCCGGTGCACCGTTGATGGAATTGAGCGCCACCATGACCGCACCCGCGCCTGCGTCGATGGCGGCGCGATAGGGCGGCAGGTAGTCGTTGTACATGCGCTGCGGATCCATGTTGACGACGTTGTAGTCACGTCCGCCTTCGACTGCACCATACAGCGCAAAATGCTTCACGCTGGCCATGACGCGATTGGCGGCGATGGGCTTGGTGTCGCCCTGCAGGGCGCGTACCGAGACTTCGGCAATGCGCGAGACCAGATAAGGATCTTCACCAAAGCCTTCCGAGGTGCGGCCCCAGCGCGGATCGCGGCTGATGTCGACCATGGGCGCAAAGGTCATGTCGATGCTGTCGGCTGCGGCTTCCTCGGCGGAGATGCGCATGGCGCGTCCGACGATGTCCATGTCCCAGCTGGAGGCCAGCCCCAGTCCGATGGGGAAGGTGGTGCGGTGGCCGTGGATGACGTCATAGGCGAAGAACATCGGGATCTTCAGCCGCGAGCGCATGGCACCGTCCTGCAAAGGACGGTTCTCGGGACGGGTGACGGAATTGAAGGTGCCACCGACGCGTCCGGCAGCCAGTTCCTCGGCCAGTTTCTTGGCGGGCATTTCAGGGCCGATGCTGATGAGGCGCAACTGCCCGATCTTTTCTTCCAGCGTCATCTGGCGCAGCAGGTCATCGATGAAGGCAGTCTTGTCGCCGAGCAAGGCGGGATTGGCTTGCGCGTGGGCGGCCGGGCCGGTGAGCGCGGCGCTGCAGGCCAGCGCACACAGGGTCATGGCCAAGGCCAGGCGGGGACGGCGCGCGGGCGCGGCTTGCCGCTCGGTAAGCTGGTGGGGCACGGGTTTCCTCTCTCTTTTTTAAACTTTGACGGCGGTCTGCCCTCTACTCTGTGACCTGCACAAGCGGGACAGCAGCCGGGGCGGCGGGAGCAATTATTGCTTGCGTTGTTTGATGCTTAGCCAGCCGGACGGTTCGCTATATTATTCTGTTTTGATGCCTGCGGGACACGCAGGCGCATGGCGGCGATGTGGGTGCTCATGCCCGCGCGCCGCTTCTTCGTGGAGAAATGCATTGATCAGACATGGATTGAAATGGCCCCTGCTGCAGGGACTGGTACTGTCGGCATCCCTGCTGGCGGCCTCGGTACAGGCACAGGGCGCACAGGGCTTCGACCTCAACCAGGCCGTGGCACGCGCCAGGGACATGGCCGCCAAACCCTATCAGAAACCGGTGAGCAATCTCTCACCGACCTTCGCGGCGATGCAGTTCGCCGATTACATGAAGATCCAGCCCAGGAGCGAGAAGTTCGAATGGCGCGACCAGAAGACGCCCTTCAAGCTGGCCTTCTATCACCAGGGCATGCAGTTCAATGCTCCCGTTACCATCCACGAGATCATCGATGGCCGCGTGCAGGACGTGGGCTACAGCACCGACCGCTTCAACTTCGGCGACCTGGCGCTGGCCAAGGACAGCACGGCGCACCTGGGCTATGCGGGCTTCCGCGTGGTCTATCCCCTCAACCGCGATGACAAGGAAGATGAAGTCATGAGCGTGCTGGGCGCGAGCTACTTCCGCGTGATCGGCAAGGGACAGGTGTACGGGCTCTCGGCACGCGGTCTGGCGATCGATACGGCCATGATGAGCGGCGAGGAATTCCCGAACTTCACCGAGTTCTGGATCCAGCGTCCGGCCCCGGGCGAAAAGCAGCTGACCTTCTATGCGCTGCTGGATTCGCCGCGCGCGACCGGCGCCTACAAGTTCACCCTCACGCCCGGCAAGGATGCCCTGCTCGATGTGCAGGCGCGCGTGTTCCTCCGCGCGGAGGTGGGCCGCTTGGGCATTGCGCCGCTGACCAGCATGTTCCTGTTCGGACCGAACCAGCAATCCTCGCGCCGCAACTTCCGTCCGGCCATTCATGATTCCAACGGCCTGGCGATCCACACGGGCAATGGCGAGTGGCTGTGGCGTCCGTTGAACGATCCGCAGAACGTGGAAGTGAGTTCCTTCGAAGTCACCAACCCGCGCGGCTTTGGCCTCTTGCAGCGCGGCCGCGAATTCTCTTCCTATGAAGATCTGAAGGACCGCTACGACCTGCGTCCCTCGGCCTGGATCGAACCCAAGGGCGACTGGGGCAAAGGTGCCGTACAACTGGTTGAAATCCCGACCGCCGACGAGACCAACGACAACATCGTGGCCTACTGGGTGCCTGCACAACAGCCCGCACGCGGCACGCCGCTGGCCTATGATTACCGCATCCACTGGACCATGGATGAACCGGCCATCCTCAACAATGAAGTGGGCTGGGTCAAGCAGACCTTCCATACCGATGGCGAGCTCACGCAGGCCAACCTGATCCGCGCCTTCGACGGCACCACGGCCTTGCTGGTGGACTTCACCGGTGGCCCGTTGGGCTCCCTGCCCGCAGGGACGGCGGTACAGCCTCAGGTGAATGTTTCCAACAATGGCGAACTGATCGATGCCCAGCTGCAGCCCAATCCGGCCATCAATGGCTGGCGCCTGACGCTGCGGGTGAAGATTCGCAACGTGGCGCAGGCGGTCGAATTGCGCGCAGCGCTCACCGCCAACGGCAAGCCGCTCACCGAGACCTGGAGCTATCAGCTGCCGCCGCGTTCGGATGTGCAGCGGACTTTCTGATGTCGGCGTAAATTATTTATATCAATAAAAAAGGGGCTGTTCCGAATGGAGCAGCCCCTTTTGCTTTGATGCAGAAAGATGATGCGATCAGCTCTCCACCGACTCCCCGCGCAGGCGCGCGATGACACCATCGAGCGCATCGAGGTCATTGAAATTGATGATCAGCTGGCCCTTGTTGCGGGCACCGGTCTTGATGCTGACCTGGGTGGCCAGCAGGTCCGAGAGTTCTTCTTCCAGGCGCGCGATGTCGCGCGACTTGTCCTTGGCTTCGCGCGGCTTGGCGGCCTGCTCGGCGCTGGCGCGGGTGACCAGTTTCTCGGCATCGCGCACCGACATGCGCTTGGCCACGATCTGGTTGGCCAGCTGGATCTGGGTCGCCGCATCGACGGCCAGCAGCGCGCGGGCATGGCCCATGTCGATGTCGCCGGCCATGAGCATGGTCTGCACCGGCTTGGCCAGGTTCAACAGGCGCAGCAGGTTGGAGACCGCACTGCGCGAGCGTCCCACGGCCAGTGCCGCCTGCTCGTGGGTGAAGGCGAAATCGGTGATGAGGCGATGGATGCCCTGGGCTTCTTCCAGGGGATTCAGATCCTCGCGCTGCATGTTTTCGATCAGGGCCATGGCGGCCGTGGTCTGGTCGTCCACGTTCTTGACCAGCACCGGCACCTCGCTCAGCCCGGCGATCTTGGCCGCGCGGAAGCGGCGTTCGCCGGCGATGATCTCGTAGGTATCTTTCCCGTTCTTCTGGCCGATGGCGCGGATCAGGATGGGCTGCAGCAAACCCTGTTCCTTGATCGAGGCCGCCAGTTCATTGAGCGCCCCTTCATCCATGCGGGTACGCGGCTGGTACTTGCCGGCCTGCAGTTCGGTCACGGCCATCACCGTGGGCAGGCCCTGCGCAGCTTGCGCCTGGGCTTCTTCGGTGATGTCGGAGGAGCCGCCGAGAAGCGCGTCCAGTCCGCGTCCCAGACCCTTGGATTTTTTCGGTAGAGTTGCCATGCGATTGCCTGATGAAAACGATGCGTGATTACGGCGTTGGGAAGTGCTGCAATTGGAGCGTGAATTCAAGCGTGAATTCAAGCGTCAATTCAAGCGTTGATTCGCGTATGAATTCACGCCCGAATTCGCGCTGTGATCAGCGCCTGAATTACAGCGTCTTGATGCGTTCAACCATTTCCGCGCCGAAGGCGATGTACGCCTGCGCGCCCTTGGACGAAGGATCGAAAGTCACGCCCGGCAGACCATATGAGGGCGCTTCGGCCAGTCGCACATTGCGCGGGATGACGGTCTTGAAGACCTTGTCGCCGAAGTGCTGTTCCAGCTGGTCCGAGACCTGCTGCGACAGCGTCATGCGCGGATCGAACATCACGCGCAAGAGACCAATGACTTTCAGTTCCGGGTTCAGCTTGGCGTGCACCTTCTTGATGGTGTTGACCAGGTCCGACAAGCCTTCCAGCGCGTAGTACTCGCACTGCATCGGGATGATGACGCCATGCGCCGAGCACAGGCCGTTCAAGGTCAGCATGGACAGCGCAGGCGGGCAGTCGATGAGGATGAAGTCATAGTCATCGGCGACAGCGGCGAAGGCGATTTTGAGGCGCGCTTCGCGCTGTTCCAGCTCCACCATTTCCACTTCGGCACCGGCCAGTTCGCGGTTGGCGGGCAGCACGTCGAAGCCACCGGCCTCCGAGCGCTTGCGCACGGCGCGGATGTCGGACATGCCCAGCAGCACTTCATAGATCGAGCCTTCCAGCGTCGCCTTGTTCACGCCCGAGCCCATGGTCGCGTTGCCCTGCGGGTCGAGGTCGGCCAGCAGCACGCGCTGGTTCAGTTGTGCCAGTCCAGCCGCGAGATTGACTGCGGTAGTGGTCTTGCCTACGCCACCTTTCTGGTTGGCGACACAAAATATTTTTGCCATAGTTCGTTCTTATGAGTGCGTTATTGCGTGGTCAACTTGATGCCGAAACCGATCAGGAATACGCCGGCTGCCCGTGAAGCCAGTTTGGCGATGGTGCGATTGCGGGCCATGCGGCGCGCGGCGGCATTGCCGACGATGACCAGGAAACTGCCATACAGGAGGGTGCAACTGCTGATGACTGCGCCCATCGTGAAGAAGGTCAGCGCGCCTTGCTGCGTGGCCGGATCCAGGAACAGCGGGAAGAAGGCCATGTAGAACACGATGGCTTTCGGGTTGAACAAGGTGACCAAAAAGCCGCGCCGGAAATCTGCGGCATTGGAAAAGGGTACGACTGTACCACCGCCCTCGTCTCTTGCAAACAGGAGACGTCCGCCCAGGTAGGCCAGATAGGCCGCGCCCAGGTATTGCAGGCCATGGAACAGCAAGGGATTGGCATGCAGCAAGGCGGCCACGCCGGCCGCAGCCAGGAACATCAGCACGATGTCGCCCAGCATGATGCCAGCCTGTGCCATGAAGCCGCCGCGCAAGCCGCTCTTGGCCGCGCAGGTGAGCATGCAGAAGGTACCGGGACCAGGCAGGAGCAGGAACACCATGGTGGCCGCAATCAGTTGCCAGATGTCGGTGATGCCGAGGGAATGAAAGATCGCCTGCATGGTGGGTCTCCTTGAATGTGAGCGGCCCGGGTTGCTGCCCGGGCCGCTGGCCTGATGTGAGTTACCGTGTTACGGCTTGCTCTTGACCACCCGCGCGGTATCGAACCCTTGCTTGGTGGCGTTGTTGAGTGCGTTCTCGTATTGCTCGTCACTGATGGTAGGCGTGCGCGAGAGGATCCACAGGTATTCGCGCGAGGGGCTGCCCACGGTGGCCAGGGTGTATTGATCGTCCAGGTCCATGATCCAGTAGTCGCCCCACACCATCGGGATCCACGACAGCCATGCCGGTGCAAAGCGCACTTCCAGCTTGCTGTTGTTGCTGCCCGGGACCACCCGCGCCACACCCTTGGCTTCATCCATGCCATCGGCCGTCTTGCAGCGGTTGACGACATCGATCATGCCATCATCGCGCGCGGAATACTCGGCGCTGGTGCTGGAAATGCATTTTTTCTGGAAGCTGTTGGGAATCTTGGCGATTTCGTACCACTTGCCGGCGTAACGCTTCAGGTCCACCGAAGGGACCGTCTTGACCTCCTGGGCGGAAGCGGACGCCATGCCCAGGCCGCCGTAGGCTGCCATCGAGACCATGGTGGCCACCAGGGCCAGTTTCAGTTTGTTCATCAGGTCGTTCTTTCCATGAAGATGAGATGCCGTTCGGCATCCAGGCCCGGCACCTGCAGGGGCTGCACTTGCTGCACCTTCCACCCCGCCGGCAACCGGTCGATTTCCTCCTGCGGCAGCACGCCCTTGAGGGCGATGTACTTGCCACCTTGTTGCAGGAGGTGGTTCGACCATGTGACGAAGTCCTTCAGTTCCGCAAAAGCACGCGAAGTGATGACATCGTATTGTTGCTCGACAGGCAACTGCTCGACCCGCGCATGCAGCACCGTCACATTGCCCAGGTGCAATTGGGCCTTCACCTGATTGAGGAAGGCGGTTTTCTTCGAAACCGTATCGACCAGGGTAATCTGCATCTGCGGCTGCGCCTCGGCCGCCCAGATGGCCAGCACGATGCCCGGCAGGCCGCCACCGGCACCCACATCCAGCACCCGCTGGGCACCCGCGAAGGCCGACACTGCCGAGAGCGAATCGAGCAGGTGGTGCGTCACCATCTGCGCCGGATCACGCAGGGCCGTCAGGTTGTAGACCTTGTTCCACTTGGCCAGCAGGGCCTGGTATGCCATCAGCTTGTCGATCTGGGCAGCGGAGAGCGCCAGGCCCATGGCCGTTGCGCCTTCCTTCAGGGTGCGGGTCAGATTGTTCAGGTCTGCAGTGTTGCTCATCCGTGATGCCTTGGTATTGATCTGGTTCGGGACAGGTGTCCGGTATTTATCTTCACGCCGCCTGGTTGTCAGCGCCCGCCGCCTGTTTCAGGCCGCCCTTCTTCAGGTGCACCAGCAGCAGCGACAGCGCCGCCGGGGTCACCCCGGAAATGCGGGAAGCCTGGCCCAGGGTTTCCGGGCGATGCTTGTTGAGCTTCTGGCGCACTTCGATGGAGAGTGCCTTGACGTCCATGTAGTCGAGGTCGGCCGGCAGCTTCAGGTTTTCATTGTGATCCTGGCGGCTGATCTCGTTGGCCTGGCGCGCGATGTAACCCGCGTACTTGACCTGGATCTCGACCTGTTCACGCACCGGGCCCTCTTCGATGCCGGGGCCGGCCAGCGCCTGGCCTTCGGTACCGGTCAGGCCCATGAGGCTGTCATAAGTCACGTTGGGACGGCGCAGCAGGTCCAGCAGGTTGTATTCGCGTTCGATGGCCTTGCCCAGCACGCGCTCGGCTTCAGCCGCAGCCAGGATGCGCGGGTTCACCCAGGTCGACTTCAGGCGCTCCATTTCACGTGAAACGGCTTCGCGCTTGCGCTCGAAGGCTTCCCATTGTGCATCGCCGACGCAGCCGAGTTCGCGGCCGATTTCGGTCAGGCGCAGGTCGGCATTGTCCTCGCGCAGCGAGAGGCGATACTCGGCGCGGCTGGTGAACATGCGGTATGGCTCCTGCACGCCCTGTGTGACCAGGTCGTCGACCAGCACGCCGAGGTAGGCTTCATCGCGGCGCGGAGTCCAGGCTTCACGGCCCTGGGTCTGCAGGGCGGCGTTGATGCCGGCCAGCATGCCCTGGGCGGCCGCTTCTTCATAGCCGGTGGTGCCGTTGATCTGGCCGGCGAAGAACAGGCCCTGGACCTGGCGGGTTTCCAGCGAAGACTTCAGGCCGCGCGGATCGTAATAGTCATATTCGATGGCATAGCCGGGACGCAGGATGTGGGCGTTTTCCATGCCCTTCATCGAGCGCACCAGTTCCAGCTGCACGTCGAACGGCAGGCTGGTGGAGATGCCATTGGGGTAGAACTCGTGGGTGGTCAGGCCCTCGGGTTCCAGGTAGATCTGGTGCGAATCCTTGCTGGCGAAGCGATGGATCTTGTCTTCGATGGAGGGGCAGTAACGCGGGCCCACACCTTCGATGACGCCGGTGTACATCGGGCTGCGATCCAGCCCGCCACGGATGATGTCGTGGGTGCGGCTGTTGGTATGGGTGATCCAGCACGGCATCTGGCGCGGGTGCATGGCGGCATTGCCCATGACGGAGAACACCGGTACCGGATCGAGATCGCCCGGCTGCTCTTCCAGGATCGCCAGGTTGATGCTGCGGCCATCGATGCGCGGCGGGGTACCGGTCTTCAAGCGGCCCTGCGGCAGCTTCAATTCCTTCAGGCGCGCCGACAGCGAGACCGCTGGCGGATCACCGGCACGGCCGCCGGAATAATTGTTCAGGCCAACGTGGATCTTCCCGTCCAGGAAAGTCCCGGCGGTCAGCACCACGGCACGGCCGGCAAAGCGGATACCGGCCTGGGTGATAGCGCCGACGACGCGGTCGCCTTCCAGCATCAGGTCATCCACCGCCTGCTGGAACAGCCACAGGTTGGGCTGGTTTTCCAGGCGCGAGCGGATCGCTGCCTTGTACAGGATACGGTCGGCTTGGGCGCGGGTGGCGCGCACGGCCGGCCCCTTGGAGGAATTCAGGATGCGGAACTGGATGCCCGCCTCATCGGTGGCAATTGCCATCGCCCCACCCATGGCATCGACTTCCTTGACCAGGTGGCCCTTGCCGATCCCGCCGATGGAGGGATTGCAGGACATCTGGCCCAGGGTTTCGATGTTGTGCGTCAGGAGCAGGGTTTTCTGGCCCATGCGTGCTGCGGCCAGTGCAGCTTCGGTGCCGGCGTGACCGCCGCCAACGACGATGACGTCAAATTGTGTGGGGAATAGCATGATGCGGGCCTCGCGTAGAGGTGAGAACAGAGGCGAGATTATAAGACCTTTTGTCTGGCGGGGTCGGAGGCGGGGTCCGTAGCTGTTGGTTTACCGCACTTCCCTGCCCTGCTGGACACTATCGGCGGACGGATTCGATAGTCTTGGCTGATCAGTGAAACATCGATGGGGATTGTTTCACGTGAAACAGCGGGCTGGCTTTTGGGGTTGAAGTCGGAATATGAATAAAAAAACGGAGCATCGCGCTCCGTCTTTTGGGTCGGGGGTCGGATGTTTCACGTGAAACATCCGGTGAAGTTTCTGCCCTACTTGAGGAAAGCGTCGTAACCCGACTTCAGGATCAGTGCTCCCACCACCACCAGGAACAACTTGCGAACGAAGACGCTGCCATGTTTCATCGCCAGTCGTGTGCCCACCAGGGAGCCCCCAATGTTGAACACGGCCATCAGCAAACCCAATTGCCAGATGACGTGGCCGCTGTACCCGAACCAGCACAGGGCTGCCAGGTTGGTCGCAATGTTGACGAACTTGGAGACGGCCGAGGCCGAGAGGAAGTCATAGCTGAATACGCGCACGAACAGGAACACCAGGAAGCTGCCCGTACCCGGCCCGAACACGCCATCATAAAAGCCCACTGCCCCACCAATCAGCGCGGCGTACACGATCTCACGCGTGCCGTTCAGCGTGGGCGCATGGGTGGTGCCGAAGTCCTTCTTCTTCAACGTGTAGAGTGCAACGGCGATCAGGACGAAGGGCAAGGCCTTGCGAATCAGCTCTGTCGGGATATGGGTGACGACATAGGCTCCGAAGAAGGAAAAAGCAAAGGCTGCCATCGCCGCGGGCGTCACGGTACTCCACCGCACTGCGACGTTGCGTGCAAAGTTGATGGCAGCGGCGCTCGTGCCCATTACGCCAGCCACCTTGTTCGTCCCCAGCAAAGTCGCCGGGGCCGTATTGGGAAAGACGGAGAACAGGGTCGGCACCAGCACCAGCCCCCCTCCTCCAACAACCGCATCGATCAAGCCAGCAACGAAGGCCGCGCCACACAACACCACATAGTCCAGCATCACTCGCCCTCCCCGGACAACGTGAAGAAATGAACTGCCAGATCGGCAAAGGATGAAACAGGGCTGCGCATAGGATGAGGGGGATGGATAAACGGTGAAATGAAGAATGGATCAGGCGGGCCACATTCTACCGCCCTGCCCTCGCTGGCATCAGTCACAGAGATGATGCTTCACGCACTGTTGCGGAACACATCCCTGCTGTTCTGGCTGGTCCGTGATGAAGACAAAAAATTACCGCCGGGAAATCACCCTCAGGTGACTTGCCGGCGGCAGATGAAGTTTTAAGCTTCAGCGAAAAACTAGTGCGATCCCTTGGCTTGCCCCTTCCCGGCCAAGGCCAGGATCTCGCCCACGATACCCTTTCGGAAAGCCAGCACGCAGACGATGAAGATGAAGCCGGTCACAATCGTCACCGAATCTCCCAGGGTATTGAACCAGTCGATGCTGGTGACATTGGCCAGCCAGGCACCGATATCACCCAGCTTGTTCTCCAGCATGATGATGATGATCGCGCCGACGATGGGGCCGACGATGGTGCCCAGGCCACCCACCAGGGTCATCAGCACCACCAGGCCGGACATGCTCCAGTGCACGTCGGTCAGGGTCTCGAAGCCCAGCACCAGCGTCTTGGTGGCGCCCGCCAGACCCGACAAGCCGGCCGACAGCACGAAGGCCAGCAGCTTGTAGCGCGCCACGTCATAGCCCAGCGAGATGGCACGCGGTTCGTTCTCCTTGATGGCCTTGAGCACCTGGCCAAAGGGCGAATGGATGGTCCGCACGATCAGCGCAAAGCCTGCCACGGCGATGGCCAGCACGACGTAGTACAAGGTCATGTCGCTGCCCAGGTCGATCACGCCCAGCAGCTTGCCGCGCGGCACGCCCTGCAAGCCATCCTCGCCACCGGTGAACGGCGCCTGCAAGGCCACGAAGAACAGCATCTGCGCCAGCGCCAGGGTGATCATGGTGAAGTAGATACCCTGGCGGCGAATCGCCAGCAGCCCCATCACCAGGCCGATCAAGGCACCGGTCAGGGTACCGATGATCAGGCCCAGTTCGGTCGGCAAACCCCACACCTTCAGCGACTGGCCGCACATGTAGCCGGCCCAGCCGAGGAAAGCCGCATGGCCGAATGACAACAGCCCGGTGTAGCCAATCAGCAGGTTGAAGGCGCAGGCGAACAGCGCAAAGCACAGCATCTTCATCAGGAACACCGGGTAGATGCCGAACGGTGCCGCCAACAACAATATTAGTAAAACAGCAATTCCGATTTTCTTGTTCATGCCGGTCTCCGATTATTTCTCTTTGCCGAACAGGCCGGCCGGACGGACCATCAGGACGATGGCCATGATGATGAAGACCACGGTGGCCGACAGTTCCGGATAGAACACCCGGGTCAGGCCTTCGATCAGCCCCAGCACCAGGCCGGTGATGATCGAACCGAGGATGGAGCCCATGCCACCGATGACCACCACCGCGAAGACGGTAATGATCAGGTTCGAGCCCATCAGCGGCGAGACCTGGATCACGGGTGCCGCCAGCACACCGGCGAAGGCCGCCAGGGCCACGCCGAAGCCGTAGGTCAGGGTCACCATCAGGGGCACGTTGATGCCGAAGGCTTCCACCAGCTTGGGGTTCTCGGTACCGGCGCGCAGGTAGGCGCCCAGGCGCGTCTTCTCGATCACGAACCAGGTGGCAAAGCAGATCACCAGCGAGGCCACCACGACCCAGGCGCGATAGTTGGGCAGCACCATGAAGCCGAGGTTGGTCGCGCCCTGCAGCAGGTCAGGCACCGAATACGGCTGGCCCGAGACGCCATAGATGGAGCGGAAGATGCCCTCGATCATGAGCGTGATGCCGAAAGTCAGCAGCAGCCCGTAGAGGTGGTCCAGCTTGTAGAGCCAGCGCAGCATGGTCTTCTCGATCACGATGCCGAACAGGCCCACCAGGATCGGCGCCACGATGAGCATGACCCAGTAATTGAGTCCCAGATAGGTCAGGCCCATCCAGGCCAGGAAAGCGCCCAGCATGTAGAGCGTGCCGTGCGCGAAGTTGATCACGTTGAGCAAGCCGAAGATCACCGCCAGGCCCAGCGAGAGCATGGCGTAGAAGGAGCCGTTGACCAGGCCCAGCAGCAGCTGGCTCAACAAGGCTTGCAGGGGTATGCCGAATAGTTCCATAAAAACCCGTTCATCCAGATGGGTGAAGAACGCCACCGCTTACAGCAAAAATCTGCCATCCCCGCGTGAACAGAAATGACAGATTTTGCTGGCTGTGCGATGGCCTTACTGCTTGATGCGTGCAGCTCGATGCGAAAGGATTACTTCCAGGCCGCGCACTTGGATTCGGCCTTCGTGGTCCATGCCTGCTCTGCCGGAATGGTCTGCACCAGCTTGTAGTAGTCCCACGGATACTTCGAATCTGCCTGGGCCTTCACCTGGTACAGGTACATGTCGTGCACCACGCGGCCGTCGGCGCGCAGGTAGCCGTTCTTCTGGTACAGGTCGTTGAACTTGGCCTTGCGCAGCGCAGCCATGACCTTGTCGGAATCATCGGTACCGATTTCCTTGACGATCTTCAGGTACTGCAGCGCGGCCGAATAGTCGCCGGCTTGCAGGGAGGACGGCATTTTCTTGCGCACGGCGAAGTAGCGCTTGGCGAAGGCACGGGTTTCCTCGTTGGCATCCCAGTACCAGCTGTCGGTCAGGTACAGGCCTTCGGTGTTCTTCAGGGTCAGCGAGTGCACGTCGTTGATGAACACCAAGAGACCCGCCAGCTTGGCAGTCTTGGTAATGCCGAACTCGTTGGCGGCCTTCACCGAGTTGATGAAGTCGCCACCGGCGTTGGCCAGGCCGATGATCTGGGCCTTGGAGCTCTGTGCCTGCAGCAGGAAGGACGAGAAGTCCGACGCGCCCAGCGGGTGCTTGACCGCGCCCACCACGGTGCCGCCGGAGGCCTTCACGACGTTGGCGGTATCGGATTCCAGCGAGTGGCCGAAGGCATAGTCAGCGGTCAGGAAGAACCAGCTCTTGCCGCCCTGCTTCACCACCGCCGAACCGGTGCCCTTGGCCAGGGCCACGGTGTCGTAGGCGTAGTGCACGGTGTAGGGCGAGCACTCTTCATTGGTCAGGCGGGCCGTACCGGCACCGACCGAGAAATAGACCTTCTTCTTTTCGGCTGCGACCTTGGCGCTGGCCAGGGCGGTGCCGGAGTTGGTGCCACCGATCAGCACATCCACGCCCTGCTGGTCGAACCATTCACGGGCCTTGCTGGCGGCCACGTCGGCCTTGTTCTGGTGGTCGGCCACGACCAGTTCGATCTTCTTGCCGTTGATGGAACCGCCCATGTCGGCGATGGCCATCTTGATGGCTTCTGCGCCACCCTGGCCGTCGATGTCCGAATACACGCCCGAGATATCGGTAATGAAACCGATCTTGATCACATCACCCGAGATCTGTGCCGAAGCCGGCGCGGTCGCGAATGCCGCAGCAGCTGCGGTAACGGCCAGTGCCATTGCCTTGAGTTTCATTTTCATCTCCTCTGTTATGAAGCCCGCTTGATGATTTCGATGCGAGACAACTTGGTGGAACGGGGAGAGGATCTGCTCACCCCGCGGACGTACTTGTTGGCAGTACTTCTTAGTCGTGAAGCTGGTGATACCGGAAAAATCTGGAGGCCGGCCCCGGCAGCGCAGTGCCGAGGCGCGGTGCTTAAACGCCGAGCAGTTCGTTCAAGGTCTGCATCTTCGCTTCCAGCTGGGAGGAAGCGAAGGATTCGACGATCTGGCCGTGTTCCATCACATAGAAGCGATCTGCCAGCGGCGCGGCGAAGCGGAAGTTCTGCTCGACCATGACGATGGTGTAGCCCTTGGCCTTGAGGGTGGTGATCATGCGGGCCAGGGCCTGCACGATGACCGGCGCCAGGCCTTCGGAGATCTCGTCGAGCAGCAGCAGGCGGGCACCGGTGCGCAGGATGCGGGCCACGGCCAGCATCTGCTGTTCACCACCGGACAGGCGCGTGCCCTGGCTGTTGCGACGTTCCTTCAGGTTGGGGAACATCTCGTAGATCTCGTCGATGGACATGCCCTTGTCGGTCTTGGAGACGAAGGGCGGCAGCATCAGGTTTTCTTCGGCCGAGAGCGAGGAGAAGATGCCCCGCTCTTCCGGGCAATACCCCACGCCGTAGTGAGCGATCTTGTGGGTGGCCAGGTTGATGGTTTCCTGGCCGTTGATCTTGATCGAGCCCTTGCGGGTACCGACCAGGCCCATGATGGAGCGCAGCGTGGTAGTACGGCCGGCACCGTTGCGGCCCAGCAGCGTCACCACCTCGCCCTGGTGGACGTTGAGGTTGACGTTGTGCAGGATGTGCGATTCGCCGTACCAGGATTGCAGATCGCTGATCTGCAGCACCAGAGGCGCGGAAGAAGAAGACGTCGTCATGGCAGCAGCATTCATGGTGGCGGTACTCATCAGTGAGCCCCTTGCAGTTCGGCCGAGGTGCTGCCCATGTAGGCTTCCATCACCTGCGGATTGCGCGAGACTTCTTCATAGCTGCCTTCGGCCAGCAGCGCGCCGCGTTGCAGCACGCTGATGCGGTCGCAGATGCCGGAGATCACGCTCATGTTGTGCTCCACCATCAGGATGGTGCGGCCGGCCGAGACCTTCTTGATCAGGGCGGTGACACGGTCCACGTCTTCGTGGCCCATGCCCTGGGTCGGTTCGTCCAGCAGCATCAGTTCCGGCTCCATGGCCAGGGTGGTAGCGATCTCCAGGGCGCGCTTGCGGCCGTACGGGAGGTCCACCGTGGTGGTGCGGGCAAAACTGGTCAGGTCCACTTCTTCCAGCAGCTGCATGGCGCGCTCGTCGAGCTGCTTGAGGCTCTCGCCGTTCTTCCAGAAATGAAACGAAGTACCGAGCTTGCGCTGCAGGCCGATGCGCACGTTTTCCAGCACGCTCATGTGCGGGAAGACAGCGGAAATCTGGAAGGAACGAATGATGCCCTGGCGCGCGATCTGCGCAGGCGCATCCATGGTGATGTCTTTGCCGTTGAACAGGATCTGGCCCGAGGTCGGCACCAGGAACTTGGTCAAGAGGTTGAAGCAAGTCGTCTTGCCGGCGCCATTGGGGCCGATCAAGGCATGAATGTGACCGCGCTCAATTTGCAGGTTGACCGCGCTTACTGCCGTGAAACCCTTGAATTCCTTCGTCAGGTTTCTTGTCTCCAGAATGACGTCTGTCATGGTCTCTTCTTTCCCTTTGATGCCCGCGCCGGTGGATCCGGTCGTCGAGGCCTGCCTGCTGCGGACAAGCTGAATCTTTTGGATTCAGGAACCGCGTTGTTTACCTGGCGAATCGAGAAGCTAGTTTTAATATTTGGCGCATAGTAGCCGGTTCGTACCATTCATACAATACGTATAAGTACCGTATGGTCCAGCGGCTGGGAATTGCCGTCTTATGCCCGGGAAAGCAGGCTGGAAGCGACTTTCTCGGCGATCATGACGGTCGGGGAATTGGTGTTGCCGGAGGTGATGGAGGGCATCACGGAGGCATCGGCCACGCTCAGTCCTGACACGCCGCGCACCCGGCATTGGGCATCGACCACGGCCATGGCATCATCGCTGCGGCCCATGCGGCAGGTACCGACCGGATGGAAGATGGTGGTGCCCACTTCACCGGCGGCGCGATACAGATCGGCTTCACTTTCGTATTGCGTGCCCGGCTTGTATTCCTCGGGGCGATAGCGCGAGAGCGCGGGCGAGGCCGCGATGCGGCGGGTCAGGCGCAGCGCGTTGGCGGCGACCTTGAGGTCTTCTTCGGTAGAGAGATAGTTGGTGGTGATCTTGGGCGCCAGGGCGTGATCGGTCGAGCCCAGGCGCACGTGGCCGCGCGAGGTCGGACGCAGGTTGCACACGCTGGCGGTGAAGGCCGGGAAGGCGTGAAGAGGATCGCCGAATTTTTCCAGCGACAGCGGCTGCACGTGATATTGCAGGTTGGCGCTGGCCTGCTGCGCATCGGATTTGGCGAAGGCGCCCAGCTGCGAGGGCGCCATCGACATCGGGCCGCTTTGCAGGAGCAGGTATTCCAGCCCGATCTTCATCTTGCCGACCAGCGTCGACGCCATGGCGTTGAGGGTCCTGGCGCCATCGACCTTGAAAACCATGCGCATCTGCAGGTGATCCTGCAGGTTCTCGCCCACGCCCGGCAGCGCATGTACCACCGGGATCTGGTGCTGTTGCAGCAGCGCGGGATCGGCGATGCCCGACATCTGCAGGATGTGCGGCGAACCGATGGCACCGGCACAGAGAATGGTTTCCTTGGCTTCGGCAAACCAGGCACTGCCCCCGCCGGTGAATTCGACGCCGGTGCACACCGGCCCCTGCTCGCCCTGCTCCATGCGCAGGCGGCTCACGTGGGAGCCGGTCATGATGGTGAGGTTGCCATCCTTCATGGCAGGCCGCAGGAAGGCCTTGGAAGCGTTCCAGCGCACGCCGCGCTTCTGGTTGACGTCGAAGTAGCCAGAGCCCTCGTTGTCGCCGCAGTTGAAGTCCTCAACCTTGGGGATGCCATTCTCGGCGGCCGCATCGCGGAAGGCATCGAGGATATCCCAGCGCAGGCGCTGCTTCTCCACGCGCCATTCACCACCGGCTCCGTGGAACTGGCTGGCACCGAGGTGATAGTCCTCGCTTTTCTTGAACAGCGGAAGGACGTTCTGCCAGCGCCAGCTGTCGTCCCCCGTGACCTCGGCCCAGTGCTCGTAGTCACGCGCCTGGCCGCGCATGTAGATCATGCCGTTGATGGAAGAGCAGCCGCCCAGCACCTTGCCGCGCGGGTAGATCAGGCTGCGGCCGTTGAGGCCCGCATCGGCCTCGGTGCGGAACATCCAGTCAGTCCGTGGATTGTTGATGCAGTAGAGATAGCCCACCGGGATATGAATCCAGATGTAGTCGTCCTTGGCACCCGCTTCCAGCAGCAGCACCTTCTTGCCGGTCTGGCGCGAGAGCCGGTTGGCCATGACGCAGCCGGCCGTGCCGGCGCCAATGATGATGTAGTCGTATTGCCCTGCCGATTGCATGGTGTCTCCGCTGGCTTGTTCTTGTGATCTTGTGGTCTTGTCGTCTGCTGCCGCCCCCTGCCCCGGCAAGAGGCGGCCGGCGCCCGGCTTACTTCGCCACCGGCATGGTGAACTCCGCGCCCTTGCCGATGGTGGCCGACCAGCGCTGCATGATGGACTTGTAGCGCGTATAGAAGCGGATACCCTCTTCGCCATAGGCATGGGTATCGCCGAAGAGCGAGCGCTTCCAGCCGCCGAAGGAATGCCAGGCCATCGGCACCGGGATGGGCACGTTGATGCCCACCATGCCGACCTGGATGCGGCGCGAGAATTCATGCGCGGTATTGCCGTCGGCCGTAAAGAGCGAGACGCCATTGCCGTACTCATGCGCGTTGATCAGCTGCACGGCCGAAGCGAAGTCCGGCACGCGCACCACGCACAGCACCGGACCGAAGATTTCTTCCTGGTAGATCTTCATGTCGGTGGTGACATTGTCGAAGAGCGTGCCGCCGATGAAGAATCCTTCCTCATGGCCTGGCACCTTCAGCCCGCGGCCATCGACCAGCAGCCTGGCACCAGCATCCACGCCGCTCTGGATGTAACCCTCCACCTTGGCCTTGTGGGCGGCGGTGACCAGCGGGCCCATCTCGGCGTCATCTTCCATGCCGTTCTTGACCTTGAGCGCCTTCACGCGCGGGATCAGTGCCTCCACCAGCTTGTCGGCCACGCTGCCCACGGCCACCGCCACCGAGATCGCCATGCAGCGCTCGCCGGCCGACCCATAGGCCGCACCGATCAGGGCATCGACGGCCTGCTCCAGGTTGGCGTCGGGCATGACCACAAGGTGGTTCTTGGCACCGCCCAGGGCCTGGGCGCGCAGCGGGAAGGTACCGGCCCGCTCGGTGGCCTTGCGGTAGATGTATTCAGCAATGGGGGTCGAGCCGACGAAGGACACCGCCTGCACCTCGGGATGCTCCAGCAGCGCGTCCACGGCCACCTTGTCGCCCTGGACCACGTTGAAGACGCCGTCCGGCAGGCCGGCGCGCTTGAACAGTTCAGCCAGCATCAGCGAAGGTGAAGGATCGCGCTCGGAAGGCTTGAGCACGAAGCTGTTGCCGGTGGCAATGGCAATCGGCGCCATCCACAGCGGCACCATCACCGGGAAGTTGAACGGGGTGATGCCGGCCGTCACGCCCAGAGGCTGGCGCAGGTTCCAGTTGTCGATGCCGCCGCCGATGTTGTCGGTGAACTGGGTCTTGAGCAATTGCGGGATGCCGGTGGCGAATTCGACGATCTCCAGGCCGCGCGTGACCTCCCCTTTCGCATCCGAAAACACCTTGCCGTGCTCCAGCGTGATGGCCTTGGCCAGCGCATCGTGGTTCTGCTCGATCAGCTCCTTGAACTTGAACAGCACCCGTGCCCGCTTCAACGGTGCCGTCTCAGCCCAGGCCGGAGCCGCTGCACTGGCGGCGGCCACGGCGGCATTGACTTCCTGTACCGAGGCCAGGGAGACCTTGGCGCTGGCAGCGCCGGTGGCCGGGTTGAAGACGTCCTGGCTGCGGCCGCTCTCGGAGCGCGAAATCTGGCCATTGATGAAGTGATCGATCTGCGGGAGGCTCATAAGGTTTCCTTTGGTGTTTTCAGTGAAGATGGAAGGCGCTGTCTCCTGCTCCCTCCTGCAAGCGGGCCACATCCGTCACCCCGACGGACGATGGGCATGGAAGAGCAAGAATAGTCGCCTGCCGGTTTCACATCCAATGAGGAATTATCAAGAGCAATATAAAGAATGCTTATAATCGAGGCATTATTGTTCACACGCTACCCACAAGATCCTCACAGGCTGTACACCGGGATATCCACATCCCATCTCCCTTGAAATGCTGAGCGATCATGGAAGAAGACCATGGATCTGACGCAATTACGCGCATTTATCGCAGTTGCCCATGAAGGCAATCTGACCCGGGCCGCCGAAAAGCTGCATCTGACCCAGCCGGCCGTAAGCCTGCAGATCAAGGCGCTGCAGGAAAGTCTGGGCCTGGCCTTGTTCAATCGGAGTGCATCCGGCATGGTCCTCACCGCCGAGGGCAATACCTTGCTCCCTTTCGCCGAGCGCGTGCTGGGCGATGTCCAGGAATTGCGCCGTCATGCCACCGGATTGCGTTCCAGCGACAACCTTCTTTCCGGCAGCCTGGCCATCGGCACCATCCTGGATCCGGAATTCATCCGGCTCGGTGCTTTCCTGAAGTTGCTGGTCGAGCGGCATCCGCAGCTGTCGACCCAGCTGTCGCATCACATGTCGGGTTCGGTGCTCAATGAAGTGCGGGCGGGCAAGCTCGATGTCGGATTTTTCCTCGGGGATCCCGGCAAGGGTTTTCACGCCATGACGCTGACCTCATTCAGCTACAACGTGATCGCCCCGGCCGGCTGGAAGAATCGCGTTTCGGGCAAAGGATGGAAAGAACTAGCGCGCCTGCCGTGGATATGGACGCCCGCAGAATCCGCTCATCATCGTCTATTAAGCAAGATCTTCGCCCAACATCAGACAAAACCGCAGACCGTAGCTTTGGTGGACCAGGAGTCGTCCATGCTCGACCTGGTGAAATCCGGGGTCGGTCTCTCCCTGGCGCGGGAGTCCATCGCCTTGAGCCAGGCGCATGCGCATGGTCTCGTGATTGCAGATGCGGTCGAACTGTCGACCGAACTGAGCTTCATTGCATTAGAAAAAAGACAACATGAAGCCGCCATCAAGGCCGTTTTTCAATTGCTGCAACAAGTCTGGCAGACCTGAATGCTGAAAGAACTTGCCTTGAAGACATCTCTTCAAGTTGTGTTATGGCAATTTCTTTCTGAAATCCCCGTCTTCCTGCCGAACCTAAAGGGATTTTCACCCGTATCAGGAGCTTGCCAAGGGCTTTTCAGCGGCTTTTGGTGTTTGAAAGCTAATTTTTTGGAAAGATGTCCACTGCGCACGCGCTTTCGGTTCTTTAATTCAGATGTGGATATATATAAGTAGTAGTAGTTGTTAACGTCGCCAAAAACTGTGGATAACTCGGTTTACACGAAAAGAATCAAGACTTTAGCTTTCTGATAAACGCTTGGTAAGCTTCTGCATTGCCGAGGCACAGATTCTGGACAATTTTTCGGCGGTGGACAAATCAGCGAGATATACCCAAAACGCCCAGCGGATATGCAGAGACTTATCCACAGGCGGCCTTCAAACCCCGGAAAATTGCGGCATGGACAACAAAAAACCGTTCTTCGTAGAAATTCAGCCTTCGGGTTTGCAATTTGAACAAGTTGATGGACTGTCTCTGCTGCAGTCGGGCCTGCGCGCCGGTGTCCGGCTGCCCAACTCGTGCCGCAATGGCACTTGCCGGACCTGCATGTGCAAATTGTTCACAGGCGAAATCGCCTACCAGATCGAATGGCCCGGACTGACGCGGGAAGAAAAGGCCGAAGGCTGGATCCTGCCGTGTGTGGCCGAAGCCACAAGCGACCTGGCGCTCGATGTTCCGGCCGCGATTGACCTGAAGGCTTGATGATTTATCCACTGCGGTCGTCAAAACCGCAGGATTTCCAGTCGCCAAACCCGGATTGCCGTCTCCTGTGGATAAAAAAAGCCGCTCAAGGCGGCGCGCAGGCCCGTGGCGGGCTTTCTTTTCCACAGCGCTCTGCACCCTGCGTCCTCCATGACCGCGTCGCGTAGGCCCTTATCCAGGACCCATCCTGGCGATCACAGCTGAAAAACTTGCCCACAGCGTATTTTTCCCGTCTTCCCTGCGCTGAAATTCACGAATTCCCCCCGTTTTGTTGCCAGGCAGAACAGCCCTGCCGGGTTGGAGACCAGGCAGCGTCGCGGGCGAAAGCTCGTGCGCTTAGGCTTTAAATCTAAGCTGTTTATAAAATTAGTAGTGATGGTTAACGTCCGGGTCCCACTGTGGATAACTTGGTTAACACGAGAAAAATCAGCCGTTTACGAAAAGGACAACGCCTTGGGCAAGGTCTGTATGAGCCCATAACCGATCTTGGATAAAAATCCGCCTTTGGATAACTTTTTGACTTTTCCCCAAACGATGAAAAAGTTATTCAGAACTTTATCCACAGGCATTTGCGAATTTGATGGATTCGGCACCGGCAACCCGAGATTTTCGAGAAGTCACCGATTTCCGACATTTGGTCACCGATTTACCCCAGCTGAACTGCCCAAAAGGGCAGATCGCACAGAGTTTGTGGGGTTTTTCTTCACAGGCATCAAAAGCACACGGTCTTCGAGAGACGCGATGCACACCAGAAATGACGCCGGGCCAGGGAAGTTATCCCCTGGCCCGGCGGCAAGAATCTTCACGTTTTTGAGCTGCTTAATTTTTAGGCGCGCGCTTCTGCACAGTGCTTTTGCCCGGTGGAGGAGCCTGGGGCGCTTTCTTCACTTCTTCCAGTAATTGGCCGCACTCAGCCTTCTGGTCGCCGTCGATATTGATGAGGGGCAGGATGGCCGTCACCGGTGCCAGCAGACCCAGCGCCACCGCACCGCCGGCGCGCAGCGCCAGCACGCCCTTGTCCACGCCCACGTCCGGATTCTTGAAGCTGCCCTTCACGTACAGCGGCGAGCGCAGCGAGATGATGCGCAAGCCCTTGCTGCGCGGGTGGACGTTCAGGTCCAGCTGTTCGCGCTTCATGTCGATGCTGCCATCGACCACGATGAGGGCGTCTTCCGTGTCCAGCAGCAGGGTCTTCACGTTCATGACCCCGTCATGCACGGGCAAGTCGCCGGCCAGGCAATTGAGCTTGACCTCCTTGTCGCCGAACAGCTTGCTGATGACCACGTTGCCCACGTTCAGGCCGGCAGCCTCCAGCAGGAATTTGCTGATGGCGCCCTGGTTGACCAAGGTCTTCACTTCGCCATTGGCCGAGCCGAGCATGGCCGCCACTGAATTGCCGGTTGCGCTCAGCTTGGCGTCGCCGTTGATCTCGCCGAAGCTGGTTCGGGAGGCATCGAGCTGGGGATAGAGTTTCTGGATCTTCAGCTTGCGTGCAGAAAGCTTCATCTCGGACTTCATCCGGGCGGCCTGGCCATCCAGCCGGATGGTGGAGGTCAGGTTGCCGCCAGCCACGCCGAAGTTAAGCGGGTCGAGCGTGAGCACCTTGTCCTTCAGGATCAGGTGCGCCTGCAGGTCGCTGATGGGCAGCCCCTCCTGGCGCGTGATGCTTTTGCCGGTGAAGCGTACATCCGCATCCAGCGCGCCCCATGCATCGGTACTGAAGGTCTTGACCGGCAGCACCTTGTCCCCGGGTTGGCGCTCCTCGGCACCGCGCTGGGCTTTATCGGCGTTGGAGTCGGCGCCGATCAGCGGGGCCAGGTCGTCGAAGCGCAGCACCTTGGAGGTCAGCGCGCCAGTCAGTTGCGGGCGTGCGCCGCCGGTCAGGTAGTCCAGGCTGCCGCTGAGATCGCTGTCGCCGACCTTGCCGCTGAAGTCCTGGTAATGCCATTGGCTGCGATCCGGGGAGATCTTGCCGATCAGGCGGCCTTCAGTGGCAAAGGGCGGCGTTTCCGGCAGCAGCACGCCGGTCAGCGGATAGAGGTTGCCCATGCTGGCGCCGGCAATCGAGAGCCGCAGGTCCAGCGCGGCCAGCTCGGCCGGCTTGGTCAGGGTGCCACGCACGCCGATGGCGGTCTTGCCGACCTTCACCTGGGCCTGCAGCGGATACGGTTGCTGCTGGTCCTGCAGGGACAGCACGCCACCGGCCTTGCCCTCGCCCGACACCGGCGCGCCGTTGAAGCTGCCGGCGAGCTTCCAGCCCAGCCCGTAGATCTTTTCCTTGTCGGGATCAAGGGTGTCGATGTCAGCCTTGATGTTGATCTTTTGCACAGCGTCGTCGAGGGCCAGCTTGCCCTGGCGCAGGCTGATGCGCCCGAGCTGCAGCTGCCAGGCCGATGGGCCGCTGTTGTCGGTCTTGAAGGTCCAGTTGTTCACAGCCTCGCGATTGCGCAGCAGAGACACGGAAGGATCCTGCACCTCCAGCGAGGGCAAAGAAATCTTGTGCACAAGCAGCGGCAAGGGATTGAGCGTGAAAGTGACTTGCCGCACCGTCGCCATCTGCCCCGAGGAAGCAAACGCTGCCGGATTGCCAAGCCGCAGGTTCTCCGCCTGCAAGCGCGGCCAGGGCACCCAGAAGCTGGCTGGCGGGGTGGTCGGCTCAGGCCGTTGCCAGTGCAGGGAGAGATTGCCGTCGATGGCGAACTCGCGCCCGGTGGCGGCCGAAACGCGGGTATTGATCCAGGGCTTGGCCCGGTTCCAGTCGAAGGTGAGGATGAAAATGACCGCGGCGGCGATCACGAGGACAAGGCTGGCAAGCAGCCAAAGGAGGATTTTGGTCAGGCGCGGCATCGGGTCGGCTTCCCTGGTTGGGGTTATCAACAGGCGCCGATGCGCGCGGGGGGCGGTTTTCCGGGCGCCTGTCTCCGGGACGCCTGTGGATGAGTCAGTTCGGGAAAGCCGTTGGCCGCACGCGCTGCATCAGCGCTTCATGTTGATACGACCAAATTCGTCATGGGTTGTTGCAGACAAGTGTGCACGCAGCCACTTGTGGGCCGGATTGCGGGCGTCGCGTTCATGCCAGAGCATGTCCACGTGCTCTTCCGGAGTCTGGAAGGGCAATTCCTTCACCACCAGCGCCTCGGCCATGCCGGTGGCTGCCACCAGGTGGCGCGGCAGCACGGTGATGAGCTCGGAGCTGGCCACGATGCGCCCGGCCGTGAAGAACTGGTTCACCGTCAGCAGGATCTTGCGCTCGCGGTTCATGCCCGCCAGCACGTCATCGATGACGGCATGGGGTTTGCCTGACAGGCTCACCAGCAGGTGATCGGCGCTGCAGTAGCTATCCAGCGTCAGCGGCTGCCCGGCCAGCGGATGGTTCTTGTGCATCACGCAGACGTACTGGCCGGTGTAGAGCCGCGCATGGCTGATCTGGCTCTTGGCCATGCCCTGGCCATCGGCCAGCTGCGCGGTCACGCCGGGAAAGAAGCCCACGGCCAGGTCGATGTCCCCGCGCAGCAGCATGGCGCGCGGATCGCGGGTGGTCAGCGGCATCATGCGGATCTTGATGCGCGGGGCGTCGCGCATGATGGTGCGCACCAGCGAAGGCAGCCAGAGCGCGGCCGTGGCGTCCACCATGGCCATGCGGAAGGTGTTCTGGGCGCGCGAGATGTCGAAGCTTTCGGGCGCGATCACCGCTTCCAACTCGGAAAGCGCCCGGCGCACGGTCGGCCACAGTTCTTCGGCGCGCGGCGTGGGCTTGACCCCGTGGGCGGTGCGGATCACCAGGTCATCGTTGAGAGTGTCGCGCAGGCGGCGTAGCGCATTGGAGACAGCCGGCTGCGTCATGGCCAGCAAATTGGCGGCGCGCGTGAGGTTCTGCTCGGTCATGACGGCGTCGAATACGCGCAACAGGTTCAGGTCCAGGGTGAGAAAGCTCATAGGGCGGGCCTTTGTGGCGGCAAGGAGAGGCAGTATGGACGCCGGTGATCGCCGGCAGAAAGATTATTCACAGATTATATAACTGATATCCGAAACGGAAAGTGGGCAAACAAATGTGAGTTCACTACACTGCAATGCAACATAACACACAACGTCAAGGATCGAATCATGGCAACCATCGCACAAAGCACCAACAGCACCTTCAAGAGCAAGTTCGCCGCCGTCATGCGCAACATCTTCATCCACTTCGTCAAGGCCCACGAGCTGCAAGCCGTTGCTCTGGTCGCCGCCGAACAGGATCGCGCTACCGGTGCCCGCCAGCTGAACCGCATGGCCGACAAGTTCGAAGCCACCCAGCCGAACCTGGCTGCTGAACTGCGCTTCATCGCTTCGCGCGGTTAATCGAAGGTTTCTGCTTCACCAGATTCAAGTTTTACCGGTCGCGCATGACTTCTGCGTGACCTTGGCATCAGCCCCGAGGCCGATGCCGGTAGTGAAGGATTTCGGTAGTTCCCGGCGCGTACGGCGCTTATGTTGACGCTGATTCGATCAACGCGTCAGGACACCGATCCGTTGTCTCCTCCTCCCTCTTTAGGAAGGATTAACCCCGCAGGCTCAGCCTGTGGGGTTTTTTTTCGTGGGTCCGCTGCAAGCCGCGTGCGGCGGGCTTCCTGCCTTTGCAGGCTGCATGTCCGGATGGCCGGATATGAGCGTTTCCCCCGATTTTCCCATGCCAGATATTCAGCGCCCCCGGACCTGGCGTCAAACGGCGTTGTAAATCCGCATCGGTTCCGTCAAGAAAGCTGTGCCGGCGCGACGGCATCGGCGGCTCCTGGTCGCCTTGTCTCCCGCTTGAAGCGGGTTCCAGGGCGATATGAAGAATTTGGCAGGCTGAAACCGCTTTATTCACAAAGGCTATAACTGATATGAGAACTCTAAAGTAGTCATACAGGCCCCGAACCAGCATACTGCGACGCAACAACAGTGAACTTGAACGTCGCGCAATCGTGTCGCGGCCTGATTATCAGAGGTAGAAATATCATGTCCTTCCTGAACCTGGCCTTTCCCGCAGAAGCAGCCCTGCCCTTCGCGCAGTCCTTCCTCGGTTTGATCGCGGCTTATGTCCGTCCGGCGCTGGGTCTGGGTGCACTGGTGACCCTGATGATGGTGTTCAAGCCGCTGATCCTGGGACTGGCGCAAGCCGCCGTGCTGCTGGTCAAGCCGCGCAAGTCGCTGGAGCAACGCATCCTGGCGCACAAGTTCAGCGGCAAGATGATGCTGAACCGCATGGCCAACGAATACAGCCTGTCCCAACCAAGTTTTGCCGCCGAACTGCGCAACATGGCCGCGCGTGACTGATCCAGTCCCCGCCTGACCGTCGTTCGAGGCCCACCGGCTTCTGGTCGTGTAGTTGAAGTTTTGTAGGTCGTACTGTGTCTCCTCCTCCCTCTTTAGGAAGGATTAGCCCCGCCAGCGCAAGCTCGCGGGGCTTTTTTTGTCCACAGCCCGCGTCATGGCCGGTGGCAATCGTGATAACTTGTTCATCTGACTATCATCACAGCCTCACCGCAAGACATCATGTGCCAGCTTCTCGGGATGAACTGCAACACCCCCACCGATATCGTCTTCAGCTTCACCGGCTTTGCCACCCGTGGCGGGCTGACCGATCACCACCGCGATGGCTGGGGGATCGCCTTCTTCGAGGGCTCCGGGGTGCGCACCTTCGTCGATCACCAGGCCGCCGTGGAGTCGCCGGTGGCCGAGCTGATCAAGCGCTATCCGATCAAGTCGCAGCACGTCATCGCCCATATCCGCAAGGCCACGCAAGGTCGCGTCACGCTGGCCAACTGCCATCCCTTCGTGCGCGAACTGTGGGGCCGCTATTGGGTGTTTGCCCACAATGGTGACCTGAAAAACTTCACCCCCACGCTGGACGGGCCTTTCCGGCCGGTCGGCACCACCGATAGTGAACTGGCCTTCTGCTTCATCCTGCAGGAGATGCGCAAGCGCTTCGGCGACACCCTGCCCTTGCTGGCCGACCTGCGCGTGGCGCTGCGCGAGATCGTCGACGGCATCGCCAGCCATGGCACCTTCAACATGCTGCTCTCGGACGGCTCGGCGCTGTATACCCACTGCTCCACCAATCTCTATTACATCGTCCGCCAGCATCCCTTTGCCAAGGCCAAGCTGTCGGACGAGGATCTGTCGGTCGACTTTTCCGAAGTCACCACCACCAATGACCGGGTGGCCGTGATCGTCACCCAGCCGCTGACCGACAATGAAGTCTGGACCCAATATCAGACTGGTGAAATGAAGGTCTTTGTCGATGGTGCTGTGGTCGATTGACGCCGGCCTTTTTGTCTTATCCACAGCCGGATTTTTCCTTCCGTTCACGTTGCCCACAGGGGAAATCGGGGACAGGATTCGTCCCGATTTCCGGTTTTGCACAGGCTGTTACAAAAAACCTCGTCCCCAAGGATGAGCTTGTCTTGTCCACAAGCGCGCTACTCTGTCCCCCTATCACCCGCCCCTCAAGCGCCTTTACGTGAATGCTATGAAGATGGTTGCTGCGCCGCCTGTGGATAGATGAAGTTTTTCAGGGTTTTTTGCCGGTTCGCCTGTGGATAACTTAAGTTTACCGGAGTAAAATGCGTCCCTCGTTTCGCGCCCGGACGACTTCGTCCACAGGCCCGTCCTTTGGACGCGGCAGTCGGGCGCCGCAATCATCCGACAAGAAAGCTTC